>CAUVWY020000001.1:0-222313 GCA_963555775.3 Terriglobia bacterium
AAACGCCTTGTCGAGCGCCGACACCTGCGATCCGGACAGACACATACCGGTCTTTGGGCCGGAGCAAACCAGGGTCGATGGATTGAAGCCGCATGCCCGGGTGTTGAAGATCATCCCGTCTTCGAGTCCGTCGCGCGCGTC
Organism: Terriglobia bacterium; assembly: GCA_963555775.3. Lineage (GTDB taxonomy): Bacteria > Acidobacteriota > Terriglobia > 20CM-2-55-15 > 20CM-2-55-15 > JAJEDW01. The sequence goes on from CAUVWY020000001.1 coordinate 142, forward strand.
GCAGACGTTAGTCATGGCGTCCATGATCAATTGCTTGTCCTCTTCCGAAAAGAGCCGGCTCATCTGCGGTATACCGTCGGCATCCGGTGGAGCGAACTCATTGAACGATGCGTTGATGTACGCCAGGGACATGTTCGAATGGCCCGTGCGCATGGCGGGCGCTCCGGCGACGATGCCATCGAAATAGGTGGGATATCGCTCGGACATCACCATGGCTTCACGTCCGCCCGTGGAACATCCCACATAGTAGGAATAGTCGGCGGGTCGTTCGTAGTAATCCGCGAGAGCGGATTTGGCCAACGTCGAAACGCGTCCGATGGCAACGTAGTAGAAATCGAGCGCTGCCTGCTGATCCTGCATGAAGCTTCCGTCGAAAACCGATCCGGAGTGACCCGTATCGGTGCTCACAACGGCAAACCCGCGCGATAGTGCCGGGGAACCGCCGGCTGCCACGTTGCCTACGGGCGGTCGGACGGTTCCATTCAATCCACCGCCGCCCTGAAAAAGAAAGCGGCCGTTCCAGTCCTCGGGCAAGGACAGCGCGAAGCGGATGCCATAGGTGGCCCCGTTCGCCCCGACACGCTCGTCGATCACCCCTTCGACCATGCAGTGTGCCGGCAATCCGCCGTCCGGACCCCCGGTTGCGACCGCCACCGGCGTGGCCGAGGTAATCTGGACATCGACTCCGGGCAGGTCGAATCCCATCATCCCCGCGCAGGACTGTGCATGGACTCCGGCCGGTATCAGAAACGTGATGACAAGCAGCGGGAAGCAAGCACGCGGGTGATTTGTCGAACGCATTACACGATCCTCTTGAGCTGTCTCCGTTGATAGCCGTCCTATTTGAAGAGCCTCGGGGCGAGGTCGCGAAGGTAGCTGCGCCAATTCAGCCAGGTGTGTCCGCCACCGGAAAGATCGAATTCGTGTCGGATGTCGTGTTCGGCGAACAACCGAGCCAGGGCTTCGGAACCCGGTCGGGCAAAATCGTCTTCGCCGACCACGATCGACAACAAACTCACGTTGCGATTCACCTGGTCGGCCGAGCCGAGTAGATCGGCGTTCCGGGATTCGAACTCTTCGGCGGGCTGGTTGAACAGGCCCGCGCTCCAGATCGCGACGTAACCGAATTGATCGGGTTGCTCGGCAAAAACCCCGGTTGTTTGCATGCCGCCCATCGACAGGCCGGCAATCGCCCGCGACTCGCGCTCGCCGCGAACCCGGTAGTTGGCTTCGACGAAAGGAATCACGTCGTTCAACAGTTCCGAGGTGAAGTCGCCTCCCGGAGGCAGGCTGCCATTCGGCATGACGACCAGCATGGGAGTGGCGCTGCCGGCGGCCAGAAGATTGTCGATGATGAAACCCGCACGTCCGATCGTGCTCCAGCCCGAGTCCTCATCGCCTCCGCCGTGCAGGAGGTACAAGACTGGGTAATCCGTGTCGGACCGGTCGTAGAGGGGCGGTGTGTAGATATGCATCCGCCGCTCGGTTCCAAGCGTCGACGACTCGTACCAGACCTGACGAATATCGCCGTGCGGCACCGGCTGCCGTTCGGCGTAGGCGACCGCGTTTCCGGGAAGCAGGAACATATTGTCGACGCTGGTATTGCCCTGCTTGATCATGGGGTTCTTTGGATCCAGGGTGCGCACACCGTCAACCATCAACGTGTAGCTGTAGAAGTCTGGCGCCAACGGACCAACCGTGGCCGACCAGATGCCGTCCGCGTCTCGCGACAGCGCGACAGGTTCCCGCACCAACATCCAGTCGCCCGTTACCGTCACCTGGGACGCCTCAGGTGCGTAGATGCCGAAGGTGACACGGCCATCGCCGGCAACGGAAGGAGATACCAGGGCATCGTTTGGAGAGTCGCCTCCACGTTGACCGTATCCGGCCACGGCAATCGAGAGCATCAACATCGTGCTGGCGATGATCTCGAGACCAGAGCAACGTCGTCGGTTCGAAGTCATTTCGGGGGCCTCCTTGGTCAGTTGTGCGCCGGCATCACTACAACCCCAGTTCAGTGAGCGATGTCTGTACTTTGGCGTTCAGGGCCAGATGAGCGCGCGTCGTCATACTGCCCGTTGGCATTGATAGGCTACCTGCCCCCTGGAGCCGCGCAACTGAAGTTTGCCGCGTCGTCGATGCTACCTTCACCCGAATAACGGGCAACTTGCGGGTAAGGGCAGAGCGGGCGTGTACGCACGACTTCGTCGTTCACGACACGGCTCGCATGAATCGAATCGGGGGCCTTATCGCTTTCCACCCAATCGATCAAGGCGGTCATCGAGTCGAACTGGTCCGTTCCGATACCGCCGCCGCAGTGCGACATGCCGGGCACCATGAACAGGCGGAAGAAATCGGTGGTATCGGGGCCGTTGACGGCAACCGCCTCCTCGAAGTAGTTGATGCCCATCATCGGCTGCAGGATCGGGTCTGCCCAGCCGTAGGTCATGAGCAGTTTGCCACCGCGTTCGCGAAAGTCGGAGAGGTCGGGATCCTTGGCGTCGGCTTTCGCACTCCAATCGTCGACCATCGAAATATCGCGGTCGAAGTCAAACGTCCGGTAGTCGTAGTCAGGATTCGGAGGCGTGTGCACCAGGTAGCGCATGGTGTTTTCCGCCAAGTTGAAGTCCGCGGACCGGTCCCCGGGCTCCGCGGGAACGATCAGGTTCATCCAGTTGCTTCTGTCACCGCCGGCACCGAATCCACCCGACACGACCATCTCGCTGCCCAGCATGAAGCCGGGAAAGAACGCCGTTCCGTTACTGACCGGACCGTTATAGATTTTTGAGATCGCCTCCGCCTGCGCGCCGGTCAGGCAGGCGGCGCCGTCGGATCCGACACCGCAGGCCGGGACGTCGCGCGCCGGATCGAAATCGCACTGGCGCGGGTCGTCAATCAAACCATCTTCGAGGCCGTCGACCAGGTCGCACTTGTCCATCACGCGATCCGCGAGAAGCGTCAGATTGTCCGCAGTGAGAGGAGCCTCCGTCAGCGCCCGCTGATTCCACATCGCGCCGATCGTGAATCCCGTCTGATCGACCCATGGCGCGTTCGCAACCACGCCGTCGAAATCCTCGGGGAAACGCTGCACCTCGATGAGTCCTTGCCGACCTCCGTTGGAGCAGGAGTTCCAATAGGAGTACGACGGGGCCAGGCCGTAGTAGTCGCGGATGACGTCCTTGGCCGTAACGGCCGTAAGGTGTACCCCACGGTACGCGTAGTCAATCGCCTTCTGGGGGTCGCTCAGGACGAAGCTCGCTCCGGGCTCCTCGCTTGAATAGTGACCGGTGTTGGTCTGGGCGAACGCGAAGCCAAGTTGCAAGGCGTCGTTCCGCTGGGAAATCCGATTCGCGGCGTCAAGCGCTTCGCCCGCGTGCCCACCGTTGCCAATCATGTAAAAGCGCCGGTTCCAGTCCGACGGCAGGTTCACCTGGAACGCGATCTCCGGCGATAGCACACCGGTGACCTCACAATGGAGCGGTGCATCGCCGCTTGCCTCGACCGTCCGCGCTTCCACGCTAACGAGGTCTTGCGCCATGAAACGGGCCATTTCTTCGCAAGCCTTCTGGGGTGAAAGATCGGCGGCGGAATAGTCGACCGTTGCCTGGTCGAGGTCGGCAAAGACCTGGGCCTGGACTGGAACCGCTCCGAGAACGACGACAACGGTAAAGCTGCCGATTGCGGAAATGAAGCGGATTGCAAGGCATTGTGTGTTCTGCATGATTCTCCTTCGGTTTCCTGGGCACGATCGATCGCCGGCGGCCTCGATCGCGGTTTTTGCATTCTCTTTGGGATGCTGCCGCGAGTCTACTCTAGCCCGCATTTCTCACGAGTTGTCTGCTACAGCGCCGGATCCATCCGCCAGTGCTGCGTACTACGGCGCGTTCTCAGGCGCTTTCCTGGCGCCGATCGCGCCGGTGGCGCGCGCCCGCGCTTGATCCGGCGCGAGGAACGCGCCGCTACGCGCCCGGCGCGAGGAACGCGCCGTAGCTCTGACGGCGTCTCCGACTCTTCGCGACGAAAACCCGTGAGAAAGGCGGGCCACGCCGCTACAGGTCGAGGCGCCCCGTGCTGTGACCGATCGCGTCGACCTCGGCGTTTGCCAGATCGGTGAGACCGAGCAGAAGATTGGCGGTCGGTTCCTGGTTTTCCACCGCGATGTGGCGATTGCCCCTCAGCCGGCCGTTTGCGCCACCGATGATCACGGCTGGCGGGTTGTCGCGCTCGTGGACGTTGCCATTGCTCATGCCGCTCCCATAATAGATGACCGAGCGATCCAGGAGCGTTCCATCGCCGTCGGTTGTTGCCTTGAGCTTTCCGATGAACTCCGCCAGCTTCTCCGTATGGTAAGTGGTGATCTTCGCGTACCTTTCGATGAAGGCCGGCCTGTTCAGGTGATGCGAGACGGGATGGTGCGGTTCGGGAATCCCGATGTGCGCATAGCTGCGGCTGCTTCCTTCGTGACCCACCATGAACGTGAACACGCGCGAAATGTCGCCCTCAAACGCGAGGCGCATCAGGTCGTACGTCACTGTCATGTGTTCGTCGAACGTGTCGGGGATCCCGCGTGGAGCGGCCGTACCGCGAGGAAGGGCGCCCCAGCGGGTTTCCATACGCTCGAGTTGCCGTTCGACATCGCGGACATCGGTCAGGTATTCATCGAGGATCGCTTTGTCGGCAGGCCCCAGGCGCCGCTGCATCTCGGCCGTTTCCTCCGCCACTGAATCCAGCACGCTCTGCTTCAGATTGAGGTTCGACAGCCGTTTTCTCTCAGAACCGGTTCCTCCGAACATGCGTTCGAACGTCACCCGCGGATTGATCCCCATGGGCAGCGGGCTGGTGTCGTCGCGCCATGACAACGTGTTGAAGAAGACGCATGGATAGCCGTCGCAGGCGCCGGCCGAGGTTCCCATGTCCTCGGTCCCCACCTGCAGCGATCGCAGCGGCGTGTCCTGGGCGATCTTGTCGGCGATAAACTGGTCGATGGACTTCTTCGACTGGATGACGGTGTAGTCGGCCTGTCCGGTGAGTGGGCCGACGCCGTTCAACCACGCGGCGCTGGCGCCCATGTGCACACCCCCGTTCTCCGGGTTCCCGGCCGGCGCCCTCAAACCACTGATCGTGACAAGGTGTTCCCGATAGGGCTCCAGCGGCTTCATGATCGGTTTGAATTCGAAGTCGCTGCCCGTCTTGTCCGGATGCCACTGCTCGGGGTATATGCCATTTGGCAGGTAGATCGCGCCGAATCGGACGGGCCGCGGTCTGGCCTGAGCCGACAATGCCGGAATCATGGCATCGAGAAAGGGCAGCGCCACCATCGTTCCCAGAGCGCTTTGAAGGAACGTACGGCGAGGCAGATGCTTCTTGGTAATGATCATGACTTACTCGCGCTCCGCCCTCTGCCGGTCGACCATGCCCGAATCGGTCAACTTGGTTCGCATCTGGAACGCGGAACTCCCGACGATTCCCAGAATGATCGATTGCAATGAATAGTCACTTCGCGCGGCGTCGTTCAGGACGCTGCGCACGAGGGGCATGTCGATGGGTTCGAGTCCACGCCCCAGAGCGTAGGTCATCAACTTTTCGGTAACCGTGCCGGCAAAGACTTCCGGCCTGGCCAACAGTGCGTTCCGCAGGGCGATGGGGCCGTCGACCTGCGTGCCGTCGACAAGCACGCCCGCCGAATCGATCTCCAGCCCTTCGGTGGTCGTATCCCGCCACTGGCCGACCGCGTCGAAGTTATCCAGCGCAAACCCGATGGGATCGATGTTGCGATGGCACGCCGCGCACGCCGGATTCGCACTGTGCAGGTCCAACTGTTCACGCACGGTCAAGTGACCGTCCGACGGCACGACCGGTTCGAGTTCAGAAACAACGGGCGGCGGCGGCAGCGGCGGGGTGTTCAGGAAGTTCGAAATCACATACTTGCCACGAAAGATGGGCGACGTCCGATTCGCTGCCGCCGTCAGCGACAAGAAACTTCCGTGGCCGAGCAGACCGCGCCGATTTGGATTGGTAACCGGCACGCGGCGGAATCGTGAGCCGTAAACGCCCTTGACGCCGTAATGCCGCGCGAGTCGTTCGTTCAGGAACGTGTAATCGGCGTTCAGCAGATCCAGGACGCTCCGATTCTCCCGCACGATGCTGGTGAACAGCAATTCCGTTTCCCTCCGGAACGCCTGCCGGAGGTTGTCATCGAAGTCCGGGAACATCAGAAGATCCGGTGTGACCTTGTCCAGATTGCGAAGCTGAAGCCACTGTCCGACGAATTCGATCATCATGGAGTCGGCACGCGAATCCGCGATCATTCGCTCCACCTGAACGGCCAGGACACCCGGCCCGCTCAAGCGGCCTTCGATGGCGAGATCCAGCAGTTCATCGTCCGGAATACTGCTCCAGAGGAAGAATGACAAGCGGGACGCCAGTTCGAGATCGCTGATGCGATGCGCGGCGTCTCCGGGAAGGTTGGCCGGATCCTCTTCGGCACGGAATACGAATTTCGGACTTGCCAGTATCCGCACCAGACCGGCTCGGATGCCGGCGTCGAAGTCGCCCCCATTCCCGCGGGCGTCATCGTAGAAGGCCATCGGCGCCTCAATGTCGGATTCACCGACCGGCCGACGGAACGCCCGACGGGCCAGAGTGGAGAGAATCTCTTCGGCGCACGGCGCTTCCTCGGCAGCGGATGCCGGCTTGCAGGTAAAGATGCGCCGCCGTGACGGAGTTTCGCCGATACCGGTAACGTTGTACGGACCCTCGATGTTCCCGGTACGCAGTCTCGGAATCCCCGAAGGATTGTGTGCTTCCAGGGTCTCCCGCAACACGGGCCGCCAGACGTTCTGTTCCTGGTCAGGCCGTTCTATAAATGTAAAACCGACTTCGCGAGGCCCCGCCGTGATCCGTATGGGCGGCGAGGTCATCCGCTCGTCGATCTCTTCCTTCGATACCGAGATGTTGCGAGCACTCGATGCATGGTCTTCGGGACCGCCGATACGTGCCGAAAACACCTGCGAGCCGTCGATCGTAACGATGAACTCATACGGCGTCTCGTGCCCCTCGACCCCGACATAACCCTCCGCGACGGTCCGCAGGAGTCGTCCCGAGAACACGTACTCGGCGTCCGCGGGGAACGTGTGGCCGACGACGGTTCCCCCGCGTGTTCCGAGCGGCAGTCCTTCCACATGCTCCCTTTGCGTGACTTCGGTGCCGATCGAATACGTCGCCGTTCCCGGTTCCGCGTCGGCGTCGCCAATTGAGAGATCGGCGATACTTAACGCAGCCGTGAGGTATCCCTCGACCAGCATCGGAGAACTCTTCAGTGCCGTTGCAATGTTGTCGAATCCGAAATCGCCTCCATCGCTCGGCAAAAACTCCGCGGTGTCCAATTCGACACCAAGAAGGTCGCGGACGGCATTGGCATATTCGTTCCGGTTGAGACGGTGCAGGACATAGCGGCCCGGCCTGGGTGTCGTGGCTGCCGCGCTATCGAGGCTCATTACCAGCACCGATCTGAAAGACGTCAACTCGGCGTGGCCGGGCGTGGGAGAGCCTTGCGGAGGCATTGCACCGACTCCAAGCTTGCGGACCACTTTCTCCGAGATCTCGGCGTCGGCACCCGGATCTTCAAGATCTGCCAGATCCAATGCGAGCGGAGCGCCGGCGGGAATTCCGGCCTGCTGGTTATGGCAGGTAACGCAATAGCGATCGAGCATGTCCCTGTAGTCCGAGGGCGAGGGCCGAAGGACCGAAGTCGTGGTCTGCGGGGCGCGGGTCTCCGCCGACACGAGGGCCGACGAACCCAAGGAAGCCAACGTCAGCCCCGCGGCGAGCAAAACGATCTTGGTTGCGCTCGTCTTCTTCATTGGGCCACTCCCGCCGGGGGCGCGGATCCCGTCAACTCTTCCACAGGCACGGTGTGCGGGGCTGGCGCCGGCGGCAGGCCCATCAGATCACGGAGCAGTGTCACAATGACATCGGGCGGCGCGCCTGGGCGGCCTCCTCGGAAACCCTCGCCAGATGTGACCGGTCCGGCGCCGCGAGCCTCGCCAGCGCTGCCGTCTTCAGCAACTTCGAGCGGGGTCAGCCCGTCATCGTTGGGCTGGTTGAAGTCGACGCCCGCATTCGCAAGGGCAAGAATCATTTCGAGACTGCCGGCCTGGACGGCCTGATGCAGCAGCGTGGCGCCATCGGGCGCCCTGGAATCGGGATTCGCGCCCGCATCGAGCAATACAACCAACGCGTCCTCGGACCTCCGGCTGCCCGGTTCGCGATAGGGCACGTCGCCATCGCGGATATATCCAGGGCCGCCCGTCAACGCCGGTCCGCGACCGCCGGTCATCGCCAGCATCGTCGCGGTCCGGCCTGGATTGGGATTGCACGACAATGCGAGGAGCCCGGTTGCCACGTCACGACACCACAAGCCGGCCGGAACCACCGGAATCTTGTCGAGATCGGAAACATAGTCAACGAAAACCTTCAGAACTTCGACATCGGCAGCGAACGCCGCTCGCAGAAACGGCGTATTGTTGAATCGGTCGCTGTTGGGCATCGACGTGGAGTGGAACTGGGCCGCGAACCACTGGTGCGGGTCGGCGCCGCGCTCCAGCAAAAGCTTTATGAGGTCCAGAGCCGTCAGTGTGTTCGGATGGTCCGGCCGCAAGCGCGACCCGTCGAAAGCAAACTGGTCCGTAGTGGACCGGCGCATCTCGACGGCTGTGAACAGCGATCCGTCGTTGACGCCGGCGCCAAGATCGATCAGCGTCCCCGCCATGTCCATGCGATCGTTGTAGATCGCGATCATCATGGCCGAGGCGCCGTCTCCGTTCTTCAGGTTCAAATCCGCTGCCCCTTCGACCAGTCGCCGCACCGTATCTTCATCTCCATTGCGTGCGGCCCACATCAAGGCGGTAAAGCCTCCCGTCGGGAAGTCGGCATTCTTGCGGGCGGTGATCGACGTCATGCGAGCCTGGATATCGGGATCGGCGCCTGCGTCGAGTAACGTGTCGACGACTTCGACGTGGCCTTCCGCGGCCGCCCACATCAGTGCGGTCTGGTTTTGAAGCCCGCCCGTGGCATTCACGGCGGCGCCACGGTCGATGAGCAAGTGGACAGCAGGCAAACTGCCGGAACCAGAAGCCCCCATCAACGGTGTCTCACCCTCCGGATGGGTGAGTTCGGGATCGGCGCCCGCATCGAGAAGGACCTCCGTCATCGCGGCCTCGCCGGTTCGGCTCGCTTGACGGAGGGGTGTGATTCCGTAGTTGTTGGAAGTGTCAGGATCGGCCCCGGCCGCGATCAGAGTTCGAGCCATCTCAACGTCGAAGTTGTCGGCCGCCCAGAGCAAAGGAGCGGACCCGTCACCCGAAGGGGCGTTGACATCCTCGCCTGCGGCGATCAGTTCGCGGACACCCATCAGATCGCCGGCCTTCGCAGCCTTTGCAACCGGGCTATCCGGTGGGGGCTGGAAGATACCGGCGACGACGGCTGGCGCTCGATCCCGTGGCTCCTCATCCCTTATGGAGGTTCCTCTTTCACCTCGTGCGCCCAAGTCCAGGATGTACTCGTCGAGTCCTTCGAGGGACCCGTTCCGGGCATAGTAGACGTTCTCCAGGATGGTACGGGTCTGGCGCTGGGTGGCGTCGAGCGTCACCGCCCTGGCGAGAGACTCCACGGCGCCATCCAATTTTCCCTGTTGGGCGTACACGAGCCCGAGGGTCAGATGCGCTCCGGACAGCAAGGATTCCTTCTGTGAGTTCGGAACATCCTGGAACTCCCGCAGTCTCTCAAGCGCGCTCGTGGCATAACTCTCGGTTGTGGCCAGGTGCTCTGCCAGAGAACCGTCGGGCGGCGGCCGCTGCGCCATCAGGGCAGACACGTACAGCAACATCTCCAGGTCGTCCGGCGACACCTCCAGGAACCGCCGTCCGTACTCAATCACCTTCTCTGGGTCTCCACCGTCCTGATAACCCTGAACGAGGATCCCGAGGAAATTCAGCTCCATCCGATCGCGGATCCCCCGCGCATTCTCGAAGTCGGGGGCGCCTTCCTCGTTGTCTTGGATGTACAGATCCCATGCCTGCTCGACGGCCGCCAAGCCGAGTTCACCGTTCAGCAAGGCGCTCTTGCCGTCGCCAAGAGCGACATACGCATCCGCCAGGGAACCGTAGTAGAGCGCCGCTTGATTGCTGAGGTCAAACGCGACCGTGTTCGATATGAAACCCGTCTTGTAGTTCAGGAAGTGATCCTGCGCGGCGAGCGCAGCGCGGGCCGCGTCGATGATGTCCCCGGGATCGGCTTCCAGTTCCGTGATCGCCTGCCATCGCAGCCGCAGCACCAGATGACGATACTCACTGTCGAAATAGGTTCTCTCGAAATCCGTGACGAGGCGCAGAATCCGGGACGGATCCCTCTCGTCCTGAATCCGAAGGACGGCCTCGATTTCGGCTTCGGTGCCGGCCTGAGAGAGCGGGGAGTTTGGATCGGGCGGAAGAATCGTGACCTGGCCTTGTACCCTCACCGCTCCAATGGCCAAGGACAGAACGGCGGCAAGAGCGCTTGGCAAAAGCGTGCGTCCGCTGATCCTCATCCTGGATTTCTCCTTGAAGGTTTCAGCCTCTTGAGCCTGAGTGTACATCCGGCCGACTCGGACTCTCCAGCGCTGCCGTGCTGTCGGTATGAACCGTGAAAATCTCCACGAATGTAACTTCAGGCGAGAGTTGGGGTCAATCAAACAGTTATTCGATTCACCGTTGGCAGCCCGTGGTAAGACCTTGCAGTTGTACTTGAGTTGAGGCATCCGAGCGATGCGCAACGAAGTATTGGCGAATGGATCCAGCAGCGGGGCCGACAACTCATGAAAAATACGCGCTGGGTGCGCGGAGGCTTCCACAGTGAATACTGCTTCGACCATATGTTACTTTTAACCCGCCTTTCTCACGTGTTTTCGTCGCGAAGAGTCGGAGACGCCGTCAGAGCTACGGCGCGTTCCCCGCGCCGGGCGCGTACCGGCGCGTTCGTCGCGCCGGATCAAGCGCGTCAGGGGGCGTGCCTGGCGGATGGATCCGCCGCTGCTGTTCGTGTTCAAACTCGACGGGGACGCCGAACTGCCTGCGGCTGCTCCTGTCCCGGGGAACAACGGAGGTCAAGCGCCCGAGCAGGGCCAATAGGGGGGAATGACCGCCGCGTACAGTACGCCCGGATATCGGGACGATGATTCGACGGCGATGGAATGATGTGGCTCGTGCGTGGATTGGGTAACCACGCCTTTTTCCACGGCACGCCGTTCGGGGCGATCGAGCGACCGGCCGACGCTATCGACGAAGTGGAATCACGGCCCTCGAGCGACCGGACGCGGTTTCAAAGCCACGGTCGAGGCGCCAGCGGCTTTTGGCTTGACGCCCGCGGCCGCGGTTCCTACTCTGGCCAATGCCGTCGGATCCGGTATGACGGGAGGCATCGCTATGTATTCGAGTGGTACGAGGACTGTCGGATTCCTGGTGGGTGCAGCCTGCATAGCAATGACCGGGACGCTCGACCGATCGCTCCAGTCGCAATCCCGGACCGGGGACGCGACACACTGGGAACGCTACAAGGATCGCGATGACCCGCCATCGGAGGACCTCGGGCTCACCGATCCCGTTCTCAACGGCGCCATCGATCTGCACGCACACCACGGACCGGACGCATACCCACGGCAGTTGGACGCATTCGAAGTGGCCGAACTGGCCCGCGACCGTGGAATGCGGGGCATACTGCTGAAAAATCACTGGACCGAAACCGCCGGGCTCGCCTACCTGGTTACCGAACACGGCCCAGGGGGCATCGAAGTCTTCGGCAGCATTACTCTCGATACGCCCGTTGGGGGCATCAATCCCCAGGCCATCCGGTACATGGTGGACGTCAATGGCGGCCGGGGCCGCATCGTCTGGTTGCCCACCCACGATTCGGAGCACGAAATCGAGTTCAACAATGAAGACAGGATCTCGGTAGCCGTCTCACGCGACGGAATCCTGCTCGAAGAAACTTTGGAGGTGATCTCCCTGATCGCCCAACACGGGCTGACGCTGGCAACCGGCCACGTCACACCCGAAGAAGCATTGATGATTATCCGCGAGGCCCGCGACCGGGGCGTGGACAAGATCATCGTCACTCATCCGCTGCTGGATCCTCAGTTCACTTACATGTCCATCGAGGAGATGCAGGAAGCCGCCAGCATGGGCGGGTACATCGAGATTACGGCACGGACCCTCTGGCAGGGCGGCGAGCCGATGGTCCGTGCCCTGGAGGCAATTCGCGCACTCGGCCTCGAACATTGCTTCATCTCGAGCGATGCCGGCCTGACCTGGTTGCCCAACCACACGGACTCCCTGGTGCTTGCGGCAAGGACGTTGCGTGAAGCGGGATTCAGCGAAGAAGACCTCAATCGAATGTTCAAGGAAAACCCGGCCCGACTGGTCGGACTACCGGTGTTGTAGCGGCGCCGGTCGTCGTTGGAGGATTCGGTGTCCTCGGAACGAGGTCACCCGGGAGTTGCATATGGCACGCGTTTTCAAGTGGTTCATGGTCACGTCCGGGGCTCTCGCGTTTACCCTGGTTGCCCACGCCGCCACACTTACCCTCTACATCGATGGTGGCGACCGCGCGGTCGATTCCCCCACTCGCGGCGCCGCGGGGCGTGAGGCGTGGACACGGGGAGTGGATGCGCGGGGTGGCGCCATCGCGATTGACGATTTTCAAGGGGCGAGCATCGACGTGCCTGTCGACACGGTCACACCCGTCGGCAACTTCAGCGTCTTCTTCAGTCAAACCGGCGGCTATTCCGACTTGGCCGGCAACACCGCTCCGGACCCGCGTCCAACCGGGATCTTTGCTGGGACGACGGGGACCGGTTCGGCAGATGGCGGCAATGCCGAAACCATCGAAGGTCTTGAACTCCGGTACGAAACCCGCGGCCCGGTGACAACGGCGCTCGAACTCCGGTTCGACCCGCCGATTTACGGGTGGGCCGCGGACGTGTATTCGGTGGACGGGCCTGGTTTCGGGGAGAGCGGAGCACCCGACAGCAATGACCACACGACGCTGCACCTCCAGGACCACTCATTCGATTTGACTGAAATCTTCGAGTACGCCGGAAGCGGCTACATGGGTTTCTTCGGTATCATCTCGGACGAACCGTTCGGCTCCATCAGTTTCACCGCGGAAGGGGACGGGGACCGGTTCCGCCTGGACAACGTTTCGATAGCGCGCTGACAACTGCCAAGGCGCCGCCTGTGCGGACCGTTGGGCAAGCGGTGCGGCCACCGACGCGCCGCTACAAATCTCGCGCGCCAACCGCGGGGCATCGGTCTCGCTGTCGACGACGATGATCCGGAGGCCGCGGGGCGCCTGCTGGGAGTGGCCACGAAGCGTGCCCAGCGCCAAACAGGCGACACCGGCGACCAGAACGCGGCGCATAGTTCGTTTCGAAGCTGGCTGCACGCGGATCAAGACCTCAAGGCTCTGCCAAGACCACCAAGACCTCGGGTGCCGGTTGCCCGGAAGTGCCCGCGCAAAAAAAACCGGGCCGCGTGATGCGAGGTTTCACATCACGCGGCCCGGCTTGGCGATTGTCAGGAGTATTCCCTAAACCAGCTTTCGCCCCTGTGCTAAAAGTCCACGCGGGCCTTCAACTGGAACTCCCGATTTCCTGTCTTCGTCCCCAATGAACCGAACGGGGAAAAACCGTTCACGTCCATGACCGGGCCCTCAGTCGAAAAGAAACCGGAGGCGCCGATCGGCTGAGGATGGTTGAGTATGTTCGTCGAATCCACGCGAAGAGTCATACTGACGTCTTCGGTGATCTGAACTTGCTTGGCGATCGACATATCCAGGCCCCAGACTCCCAGACCCGTAATGTTGTTCGTGCCGAAATTCCCAAACTCTCCCGGAAGGGGATGCTGGAACACGAGATTTCCCGAGCTATCCTGGACGGCGTTGCTATTGCAGCGAAATTGGATCGACGGCGCCACGATATTGTCGTTCAAGCATTGTGGATCTCGAACTCTCGAGAACTTGCCCCCAAAGAAGTCTCCGTTCGCTGCACCGTCTTCCCATACGAAATCTGCCCCGTCGAACGCGTCGAACGAGCCGACAATATCCGGGGCTCCGCGGGAGTAGAGCATGTCTCTGTTGATCACCCGGATCGGGACTCCACTGGCCACGTTGAAGATCCAGGTCGCCTGCCAGCCTTCGATGAGACGCGCCAGCGAGCCCGAAGTGTTTCCACCGACCAACTGCCCCGGTCCGACCGGCAGGGCGAAGGTCCCGTAGGTCTGGAACGTGTGCCGGCGGCCACGTTGCTCGACGTAGTCATGGGACCGGTCGAAGGGGCTGGTGAACCCGCCCAAGCCAAGATTCTTGGACCAGGTGTAGGTGGCCTGCAGGTTGACGCCGTAGGTCGGCCGGAGCGTGACCTGTCCCTGGAAGGAATGGTAGTTGTTGTGACCGATGTTGGTCTGCAAGTTCGTGGTACCGAACTGCGGATTCGGACGGATGAAGTTCTCGGGCATGTTCACCCGGATGACACCGCCCTTCTCCCCGGACCCATTGGCCGCAAGTCCGGGATTCAGACCGTTCGAGTAATTCAACTCGCTGAGCGAATCGGCAACCCCCTCATAGAGACCCCTCGCGAGGTTGTTGCGGAGCGCCGGGTGCGTACGCACGATAGCGGCGCCGGTGCTCGCACCAGCGTCGATCCCCGTCCGCCCGGCACCGTTCATGGCGATCCCATGGAAGATCTGGTCCAGCAAAGCCGACTCACCGCCTGCCCGGGCGGAGTTGAATGCGTCCAGGAGTCCGTTGAACAGGAAGTTTTCCTCGTTGAGATTGATATTGCCGAAGAGCTTTCGGCCCAGCGTGCCGACGTAGCGGGCATCCAAGGTCAGCCTCGAGTTGAGGCTGTGGGTCACCGAGAGCGTCATGTTCTGAATGTAGGGCGACACCAGGTTCGAATCGAACGTGTTGAACTGGCTGTCTTTATCCGTGAATGGAATGTCCGTGATCGGAGGGACCGGAGGGTCGACCGGATTGCCCACTCCGTTAAGCACGTCTTGATAGTCGAAGTAGTCGCCGCCTGCCGGCCCTTCGAACTCTGCCCGATAACCGCTGCCCGGTGTGAGAGTCAGCAGGTCGCCAACGACATCACCGCGGCCGCCGCCCGCGTACGACACCTGGTAGCCACCGCGAATCGTGGTCCGGTCCCGGCCCAACCACGGCAACTGATAGGCAAAGCCCACCGCGGGACCGAAGTTGTTCCAGTCTTGCTTATACGCGGACAGGCCCGGGTTCGGCGAGTTCGGGCCAACGAAGATCAGCTTGGATGGGGCCGCCCGCGCTCCGGGACTCTGCCAGGTATCGTAGCTGCGGCCCGAGATCGAGAACAAGCCGGCGCTGCCGTCCTCCAACACGCCGGTCAATCCGTTTTCTTCGTACGGAACCCCGTAGTAGTCCCACCGGACACCCAGGTTGAGCGTCAGGTTGTCGCTGACCTTGAAATCATCCTTGAAGAACGCACTGAACTCGTTCTGATGGGTATCGCGAACGGAGTTGAATTCGCTGAAGGGGTCATTCCACTGGCCCGCGACTCCCTGGTCGACCGAGTTAACGAAACGGTACTGGCTCGTATCACTCAGGGACCCCGAGAGCGCAACCAGAAGATCCTCCATCCGCCCCTGATTACCCGTTCCATTACTTCCCTGAAGAAGGCCGGGAGCGGGGCTGCTACCCGTAGCGAAAGCGGAATTGCCGTTCCCGAGGGTCGTGATGATGGAGTTCCCGGTCATACCGCCGGAAGCCGTGGGATAGTAGGAACCCGGGTTGCCCGTGTTGCCCCCAACCTCACCCAGGTTGTCGGTCTTCGAGTTCGCGATGATATACGTCCCGCCAAACCGGAACGAGTGCCGACCCGTCGTCCAACTCATCGTGTCGCCGAAGCTCCAGCGCGGGCTGGTGTCCCACGCCGTAAAGATCGGAAACCCTCCGCTCAGGACCAGGGCGCCGGAGAAGTCCACCTCGCCCTGCCCGAAGTCCGCAATGATAGGCAAGCCGTTGGCTGCAACGGGAAACACCGCCAGCGCTTCGTCGCGAGTTTCCGCGCGATCGATGGCGGCCACGCGGTTCACCCCCGTCCGCGACATCCCGAATCGGGCCTCGTTGACGAGACTCGGAGACAGAGTCGAGACGAAGTTCGTGCTCAAAACCTGCGGCCGGCGGTCGTTGCGCCCCCTGAAACCCGTCGGCCAATCCGCGATGTCCTCGTCCGACCAGTCCCATTCATACGTGTAGGCGGTCTGAATCTTGTGATCGGGGTTGAAGATGTGATCGAAGTTCAGGTTGATCTGCGTGCGCATCGAATCATCGGTGATACCGAACAGGTTGTCATCGCCTTCAAAGCTGCGGGTGTAGCGGTGTCCGGCCGTATTGAGTCCGTCCCCGGCGTCGTAGTTGTTCACCTCCGGCATCTTGCCGAGCAACGTGTTGAGGTAGCCACTCGAGTCGCGGTCCCGGTTGGTATCCCAGGCACTCCCTGTGTCGACGATAGCGTCGGAG
Organism: Terriglobia bacterium; assembly: GCA_963555775.3. Lineage (GTDB taxonomy): Bacteria > Acidobacteriota > Terriglobia > 20CM-2-55-15 > 20CM-2-55-15 > JAJEDW01. The sequence continues at coordinate 16,726 of CAUVWY020000001.1, forward strand.
CAGTCCGCAGCCGAGGGTATGTTCTGAAGCGGGCCGAACACGGAGGCGTAACGCAGTGTCCCGTTGTGGGGAGTCCCGCCCGGGTTCATCGTCGGCGCAATCGGATTCCCGGCGCCATCGACAACCGCAATCGATGGGTTACCCCCACCAGTCGGGAGCTGCAAGGCATTCCCGTTATTCCAGTTGTCGAAGAAGCGGAAGACTCCGTTCCGCGCGCAGGGCGTCAGAACGATGGGGTTCTGCGTATTACGGAAGTTTGCGATCTGGTGATCCCAGAGGGCGAAGAAGAATGTCCTGCCCCTCTGGATCGGCCCGCCGAAATTGATCGTGTACTGGTGCTTGTTGGCCCAACTCGCGACGACGCCGTCCCGGTTGTTTTGCCAGGATCGGGCGTCGATTGCGGAATTCTTCACGTTATAGACCATACCGCCGTGGAATTCGTTTCCACCCGACCGTGTCGTGATTTCGACCTGGCCGCTGCCGCGCCCTTTCTCCGCGTCTACAGGCGTCAGGATCAACCGCATCTCGCCCACCAGATCCGGATTCAACCGCGTCGAGGCATCGATACCGTTGGGCCATCGCTGTTCATTCACGCTGAGACCGTCCCGGGACACGTTGATGTTCTGGGCACTGACACCGGCAAACGTGGTTTGCTCAGCGGCGAACACATCGTCGAAGGTGGTGTTGACACCCGCCATGACGCGTACCAGATCGAGCACGTCACCGGTGACTAGCGGCAGGTTGGCCACTTCATCCTGTTCGAGCGCCTCGCCCACCGAGGGACTCGACTCCAGCAACAACTGGTCCGCCGAAATCGAGATTTCCACTGCCGTGGCCACGCCGGCGACTTCCAGGTCGAAGTCCACACGAACCTGAACCGCTGTCCCCAGTCGGATGTCAGTCACGATCGAAGTTTGAAAACCGGGAAGCGACGCGTTGAACGTATAGGCGCCAGGTTGCAGCGCGGCAAAGTTGTAGGCGCCGGATGAATTAGTCAAAACCTCGGTCTCGACACCGGTCGCTTCGTCCAACGCCGTCACCGAAACGCCCGGAATCACCGCACCTGTAGCGTCCTGTACGGTACCGCTGGCCGTGGCGAAACCCACCTGACCCGACGCCGATGTGGACATGCCAACGACCAGAACAAATGTCAGCCCTATCTATAAATTCCTCACGGATTCCTCCCAGGACTTGAGGGTTGCCTTAAAACGTCACCTCTCAATCAGGCACATCAGACCATTCCTGCTGGAATGTGTCAAGAGTTCTTGGCGGAGTGCTAAACAACGAAAAATCGATGGATTCGGCGATGGATTGGACCCTCGCCGCCACGCGGACTGGGTCGTACATACGGTCGGGGGTCACAATCCCCCCGACGGCGCTGGTCGGGGGTCACAATCCCCCCGACGGCGCTGGTCGGGGGGATTGTGACCCCCGACAGCGCTCATGAAGCTCGGCTACAGAATAGACATCATCGGGCCGAGTAGGGATCGTGGGAGGTGACGCCCGAGCCCTCCGACACGGTCACTACCTGATTGGCGGCAATATTTTCCACCGTGTCCACAGTGCCGCTGGGCCAGACGATTTCAAGACGGTTGGCAGACTCGGATTGGCCGAGGCCAAAATGGACTCGGAGATCGTTCTGCGCGAGATAACTCGAACCCGCCTTGACGCCCCTGAACAAGGTCTTTCCATCGACCTCGAGCCGCAGACGCGCTCCGATACCGTCCCGGTTGCTTTCCTCTCCAACCAGACGCACCAGAATGGAATTGTTCCGGTTGCCTCCATCGTTGCGCAACAGGTCCGCTGTTTGGCCGCTGTTGACGATCAGCAGATCCAGGTCTCCGTCATTGTCCAGATCCCCAACCGCCAGCGCACGACTGACCTTTTCGAGACCGAAGCCCGGTCCCGACCGCAGCCCGACATCTTCGAACCGGCCCGTTCCATCGTTTTCGAGCAAGAGGTTTCTTTGCGGGTAGGTGGTATCGTCCCGGAACAACTCGACGTTGTCGATGACGTCGCCGTTCGCGATGGCCAGGTCCAGGTCGGTGTCGTTATCGTAGTCGAAAAATGCCGTGCCGAAGCCGACGAAGGGCAGCGTCGCGGCGCCCACACCGCTGGGGAAAGTGGCGTCGATGTAGAATCCACTTCCCAGATTCCGGTACAGGTTGTGCGTCTGCCGGCTCAAGTTGGTCACAATGATTTCGAGCAGCCCATCGTTGTCGATATCCCCCAGGTCGGTTCCCATTCCCGCGAGAGGCTCCCCTTCTTCGCCGAGCGCCACCCCCGACAACAGCCCAACCTCGGCGAACGTACCGTCGCCCTCATTGTGAAACAGGAAGTTGCGGACCGAATCGTTGGCCACATAGATATCGATCCAACCGTCGTCGTCGTAGTCCCCGAATACGACCCCGAGGCCCTTCCCCTCCGTCGTGTACACACCCGCTTCCATGCTGATGTCGGTAAACGTGCCGTCGCCATTGTTTCGGTAGAGAACATCGGATAATCCGTTGTAAACATTGGGATGGCAGTAGACTCGTTCGTCCACGAATTCGTCCCCGCAGTACTTGTTGTTGTCGAAGCGGAAATCGACGTAGTTCGTTACGTATAGATCGAGGTCACCGTCCCGGTCCACATCGCCGAAAGCACAGCTTGCGCTCCACTCGTCGAAGCCCACGCCGGATTCCCGCGTGGTGTCGATGAAGCTCCCCTCTCCGGTATTGCGGTAGAGTCTGTTGGAATCGACGCTCGTGATGTAGAGATCTACCCAACCGTCGTTGTCGTAATCCGCCGAACAGGCGCCCATACCAAACCCGGAGACCCCCAGCCCGGCCAGATCGGTGCGATCGGTGAACGTACCGTCTGAATTGTTCCGATAGAGCCGGTGCCGGGCTCCACGCTGAAGGTCTTCGTCAACGAAGGACCCTCCGTTGATCAAAAGAATGTCGGGCCAAGTGTCGTTATCGTAGTCGAAGATGAGTCCACCGCCTCCCATCGTTTCGGGCAGGTACTTGTCGGGAGTCGCTCCGTTTTCATGCCGAAACGAAATCCCGGCCTCGCTGGCGATGTTGGGGAAGAGTACAGCGGCTCGGTTCTGGAACTCGAAGGCGAACGAAACCCAACCCGCTCCACCCAGAGCGACGAAGGCACTCGCCGCAATCCCGTTCCGGAGTGTCATCGTTCGAACTCAGTCGAGGGCCATCTCGGCGTCCCGCTTTTCCAGATAGAGGGCCTGATGCCGTTCGCTGGCTTCGGCATTCCCGACGGCTCGATAGGCCGCGGCGAGGTTCTTGTGGACGATGAAATCATCGCTGAGTCCCAGCTCGATCAACGTCAGAAAGGTATCGGCCGCTTCGCCATGCCGGCCCAGCTTGTTCTGGGCGAGTCCCAGCTTGAAGTAGAGCTGTGGAGCGTCCGGGTGCATTTCGATGGCTTCCCGATACATTTGAATACCGATTTCGTATTGACCCTCCAGAAGCTGGGCCATCGCGCCCCGGTCGAGAGCGATGATCTCCCGTGTCTGCTGTTCTTCGGCCTGCCGCTCGGCATCGAGCAGCTGATACTCCTGTATGAGGCGCACGCCCTCTTCGGTCTGGCCCATGGCGACCAGGGCCCGACCCCGCAAATACCGCGGAGTGAGCAGGTCCGGATCGACTTCGAGCGCCCTCATTGCCGCCTGTGCCGACTCCTCGAAGCGCTCCAGGCTCAAGAGCGCTTCCGTAAGCCGATTGAGCGCGGAAACGTTGTCCGGGTCCATACCGAGCACCCACCGGTAGTCTTCCAGAGCCTCCTCGCGGCGGAGTGAACGGAAGTACACAACGCCCCGCCCGAGCCGCGACTCGACGATTGCCGGATCGATTTCGAAGGCGCGGTCGTAAGCTGCGATCGCCTCGTCGAACCGACCCGCACCGCCATGAAGATCACCGATTCTTCGAGATATGAAGCTGCGCATCTGGGCGTCGATGACGGGATCGAGACCCGGTGGGCCCGGCGTCATACTCGCCTGTTCGAATGCTTCGAGTGCCGCCTGGGTGGCTCCGGAATTCACGTGCAACTCGCCCAGGTGGTAATAGGCTTCCCGGGACTCAAAGCGTTGTGCCATTTCCTTCAGCATCAACTCCGCCTCGCTCACCATGTCTTCCCGGGTGAAGATATCCGCCATCCCCAGATAGCTTTCCTCGGCCACCGGGGCCCGTGTCATCGAGCGCGCGAACGCCTCGCGCGCTGCCCGGTATTCTTCGTCCCGGAACGACGCCAAGCTGACCACGTCCGTAAAACGTTCGTACACTTCCTGAACGAGAGTTCTGGCGAGCGCGTTGCGAGTCGTGACGGTGGTGGCGTGATCCGTGCCAAGGGCCCGCTCGAAGATCTCCAGCGCACGCCGCAAGAGCACTTCCGCCTCGCCATAATCTTCGAGGACACGCTTGAGTTCTCCAAGGCTGCTGAGGCTTTGGGCTACGTCGGGATGGTCCAAACCCAGATTGCGCTCGCGTATCTCCAGCGACCGGCGGAACAAGGCTTCCGCTTCGTCCCGGGCGCCCCGGGCTTGGCGAACAGCCCCGAGGTTGTTCAGGCCGGCCGCGACGTTCGGGTGTTCGGGGCCCAGTGTCCGGTCCCAGATCCCCAGAGCACGCTCATAGAGAGGTTCGGCCTTCGCGTATTCCTCCTGTGCATGGTAGAGCAGCGCCTGATTGTTCAGAGTCAGCGCCAGATCGGGGTGGTCCGGGCCCAGGCTGGCCTCATAAAGCACCACGGCCCGGTCATAGAGGGGCACGGCATTCACGTAATCGCTTTCGAGACGGTGCACTTCAGCCAGATTGGCGAGGCTCTGCGCAAGACGGTCGGGTTCGAGTTGCTCCGCCGCATCGACTGCCGCCGCCAAGGACTCGATGGCTGCCGGATAGCGTCCCTCGCCAAACGCCCTGAAGCCTGCTTCCTTGTGCACGATCCAGGTCTTTTCGCGTTCGCCGAGTAGCTGAATCAGGAAAAACCAGTCGTCGAGCGGCGTGAGGGCGCTCATTTCTCCCGGCGTCAGGCCCTCGATCGCCTCCTGGAACTCACGTCTGAGATCGCCCACGGCAACGGCGCCCATATAGCCGCCCGCTGTCCTTGAGGGATCCACGGAGTGCTCCTGTGCCAGTCGCTCGATCGATATGCCGCGAGCGATTCCCTCCCGGACTTCCCCAGCCGCGGCTTCCGTGTCGACGATGATGATCCGCAGTTCGGGACGGTCCACCTGTTCGGCGCCGAAACCAGTCGCGGCCGGCGGGGTCAGCAAAGCGATGAAAGCCAGAACCGCTATGTTGAGGACACGTCGCATGGGCTCATCTTCAAACATTTCCGATTCGAGGACAAAGCAAAAATGCCGGGCGGATCGATATCGGAGGGCAGGGTTATTAAAGGTTTCTACGCCCTTGCCGCATGCCCTTCGCCGGGCCGCAGATTACCAAGAAAGGGAGTTTTTCGGCAACCTGCCAAGCGCTCTTGTGGATCCACCGCGACAATACGTTCACTCCCAAAATCATGACGCTCCGGCGCCAAGAGGCTGCCGCCAATACTTGTGCGACTGGTTATTGTCAGCGGAGACCAACGGGCAGCGCGTAAAATCGAATGTGAACCGCGAGCTCACCTTGAGCACGCCGCACCATACCCACGAATGGGGCCTTGTTGAGCCATTCATATTGCCCTGTCGGCGCTTCCAAAAATGCCATTGTATAGACGGGGGCGGTATTGCCGTCCGTCGCAGTACAGGCAATGCCTTTGTTCAATACGTTGATCACAACACCGTCGTCGGTCCTGAGCATGTAGTCCGCTTCGAGAACGGTGCAGCCGTCGCTGCGTTCCAACTGCCAGTCCCAGCCTCCCGCCATCACTGTCCCATTGATCCTGGGTCCGGAAAATGTTCCGCCTGTAATCGGCACAATATTGCGGCCACCGTAGGGAGTCTCGCCTACACCGACATCGGCCCCCAGCGTAACGGTTTCTTCAAATGCGAATTCGAGTTCGGGCAGGTAGGGGTCGTCGACATCCGTGTCCGCCGAGGTCGTCGTTGACCCATCTTGCGCAAATCCGGGCTGCATTTGGATGCCAATCAAGAATGCCAGCACGAAAACGCCAAACGCTTTCCGAGTCAGCGCGCTCATTATCGCCATTGTCGGTTCCCTCCGTTGATCGCTATTGAGTCTGAATCTACTCCTGAACAAGAACACTGCGCAAACGAATGTATTGCCGATGATGCCATAATTGCGGGAGAGCGCATGACTACACGAAGAGCATTCATGGGAACGAGTCTGTCCGCAGCCATGCTTTTGGCGGCTCACCGCGCGTTTCCTCAATCCTCCGATCCGACCGACCTCACGCTCGACGAAGCATCGAGCCTCATTCGCGCCCGCGAGCTGTCACCAGTCGAACTCGTACGCGCGTATCTTTCGCGTATCGAACGCTTCGAGCCGAGCGTGAATGCCTATATCACCGTCACGGAGGAGCTCGCTCTGGAGCAGGCGCGACGAGGCGAAGCGGAGATCATGAGCGGCTACTGGCGAGGACCGTTGCACGGGATCCCGATTGCGCTCAAGGACAACATCGACACGGCCGGTATCCTCACGACGGCCGCAAGCGAGCTTTTCGAGGATCGCGTCCCCGAATCCGACGCCCAAGTCTATCGGCGGCTGCAGGACGCAGGCGCCGTGCTGCTCGGGAAGCTGAACATGCACGAGTTTGCGTATGGCGGGACGTCATCGATCACTCACTTTCAGCCCGTGCACAACCCGTGGAATCTCGAACACATCCCGGGCGGCTCGTCAGGAGGCTCAGCGGCGGCGGCCGCGGCACGGTTGTGTTCGGCGGCCCTGGGCACGGACACTCTCGCGTCGATCCGCTTGCCGGCGGCCTATTGCGGTATCGTCGGACTCAAGGCGACCCACGGACTCGCAAGCATCCGCGGCATCATCCCCGTGGCCGAATCGCTCGATCACGTCGGTCCGATGACCCGGACCGTCGCCGACAGCGCACACGTACTGCAGGCGATCGCCGGATTCGACGCGCTTGATCCGATGAGCATTCGCGCCCAACTACCGGTGTATGCCGGCGCGCTCGATCGCAGCACGGCCGAGGTCAGGCTCGGCATACCGCGAACGCCTTACTACGAAACGCTCGACAGCGACGTAGCGACGGCGATTGAGGGGGCTCTGGGCGTGCTTGACGGCCTCACGGCCGAAACCCGGGACGTGGAGTTGCCTCCGACGCCCGACTTCGCGGTACTCCTGGCGGAAGCGTACGCCTATCACCAGCGGTACCTCTCCGACCCTGCGAATCATCGCTTCTACGACAGTGTGACGCTTGAGCGGCTTCTGGCCGCTGGCGAATTTTCTGCGGCCAGCTACATCGAAACACGGCGCGAACTAGCGATCGCAAGGCACGCGATCGTCGAGACTTTCGCGAATGTCGATCTGATCGTCACACCGACGACGCCGGGCCTGCCCGAGGAGATCAGCAACGCTCAAAACCCTGCCGAGGCGTCCGGGGCAGAGCTTTCAGTGCGCAATACTTTCGCTTTCAACCTCTATGGTATCCCGACGATTTCCGTCCCCTGCGGCTTCAGCCGCACAGGACTGCCCATCGGCTTGCAGATCAGCGGTCCACCGCTCGGCGAAGCGGCCGTTCTCGGGCTCGCGCACGCGTACGAGCAAGCGACCGAGTGGCACCGGCGGCGGCCGCCGCTCGCGTGACGGGCCAGCACAACACGTAAGGTGAGCGAAAAACGTCTCCGGAGGGCGGGCAATCATGCGCAACACTGAACGAATCTCTTGGGTGATCGCAATTCTGGCTTCTACGGTTGCGATATTGGCGATCACGTGGCGCCCGGATCCCGGACCGAGCACAACGGCCCAGGCAGAGCTCGAAGCGAACAAACAGATTCTGCTCGATTTTTTCAGCTTCGGCGGCCCCCGCGACGTAAGGGCCGAGCGGTTCATGACCGAAGACTATATTCAGCACAATCCACGCCTGCTGAAGATGGACGAAATTACGGCCGCGTCGGGGCGGCAATCCTGGATACAGGGCTTCGAGGAAGCCCAGCGCCGAGGCATCAGGATTGTCGATCTTGGTGGAATCCCGTTGCGCGACCCTGTCATTGTCATGGCCGAAGGCGATCTCGTCACTGCGATCTATCGTGGCGAGATGACCGATCCCGATGATTCCAATCGGACGTACGAGGCATTCGCGTTCGAGACCGTGCGAATCCGTGACGGAAAAATGTCCGAACACTGGGACCAGGTTACCTTGGCGCCGGGATGGATGAACGGCGAGTCTGCCCAATAGCGCCCCCGTGCGCGACCCCGAGGCTTCTACCGCGGGCTGCTAATGGACGGTGCATACCGAGTTGACCTCCGACACGGTCGGCAATACCATTCAGTGAGTCATCCGTTCGGTTGATTCGATGGGTTCGGTTCGACCCGGGCCCCGGGGAGGAAGCATGAGCTTTTTTGGCAAAGCCGGGCTTTGTTCGTTGGCGGCGGCCATGACGGTTGCAGTCGGCTCGGAGCGCGCGTACGCACAGGACACCGCCGGGGCCGACGCCGCGGAATGTGTGCCGCTGGCTGAACAATACCCGAACTTGGGCACCAGCCAGAGCATTTCCGCGCGCCGGGAGTTCGCCGCGTCATGGGGATCTTTCGAGCTTCCGGGCGGTCCGTGCGGATACCCGTCGGCGGAAGAGCACTACAATGCGTTGCTCGCCGACGTGGAGTCGCGCGGCGGCCCGACCGTTCATGACTACGCCACGCTTCCGGACTGGACCGGCCACTGGGGGACCGACAACAACACGGGTGAACTCGCTATCGTGGGGTTGGCGGCCACGACCGAAGGCATGGCTGCGCGTTTGACGCCGGAAGCCAGCGCGACATTTCTCCATGACGCGCGCATGTGGCGGGAAGGCCACGCGATCGACCCGATCTCATTCTGCCTCCCACCGAACTTCCCTCGCTGGGTGACCGAGTATGGATACCGGGAGCACTTTCTATCTCCCGAGAAGACTCTCCTTGGCAGCGAGATGATGAACCAGTTCCGTCGGATCTTTACCGACGGGCGCACGCATCCGTCCGATGAGTGGATGACCAACGAATGGCTCGGCTACTCGATCGGTTTCTGGGATGAGGACGTCCTGACGATATGGACGCGAGGTATCAAGGAGGGCATCCTGCAGCGCAACATGCCGCGCCAGACGAACGAGATGGAGGTCATCGAGCGATGGCGGCGCGTGGAGCCGCTCGAACCGGACTCACTCGGTCGAATCGAAATCGAGATCACCATGTACGACCCGACCTTCGTGGAGCCCTGGCATACCGTCGCTGCCTATTACAAGGAAGACGATCGGACCGCGGAACTCAAGGAACGCGTCTGGCCGCATCAGTGGGACTGCGAGGAGGGATCCAACTGGTACATCACCGACGACGGGATCGTGAGCCAGTACGCGCCTGGAGAAAAGCCTGACATTACCGATCCCGACTACTGGTTCAATGAGGATTACATACATCAATAAGTAGTCGGCCGATCCAAGGAGTCGAGAATCGTGAAGAGTCACATGTGCATGACATCCGCATCCATCGGCATGGCGCTTGCCTTGCTGGCGCCTCTGGTATCGGCCCATCACTCGTCGGCCATGTTCAACCGTGAGGTGGATCTGACATTGACGGGTGAAGTCCGCGAGTTCGCGTACCTGAATCCGCATTCGTGGCTGTATGTCACCGTGACATCGGAAGAGGGAACCGTGACCGAGTGGGGTTTCGAGCTGAGTTCACCGACGCTCCTTCGCCGTGAAGGTGTTTCGCCCAACTTCTGGAGCGTGGGCGACCGGGTCACAGTGAGAACCAATCCGCTGATCGACGGCCGCCCGGCCGGTAACATGCGCGGCGCCATCACTTCCGATGGCAAGACCTACGGCGACGCGAGCGGTCTGGAAGCGCCGGATCGATGAGATGTACGCCGCGTCGGAAAGTCTTGTAGGCGAAAATTGATGGTCCGACTTCGAATTCCGTACCTTGACATGATCGTGGCGTTAGCTTGGCCAGCAGTGGCCGGCGACTATGAACAGAGTCCACTTGACAACTGAAGACACGTCGAGATCGTGAGCGTTCAGCCCCGCGACGACGTTTTGAAAGCCGTTCTACCACCCGACCCAGATCAGCGACGCCAACCTCGAGGTGCTTGCGGCTTAACCTCCTAGCGCTCGGGCAGCAGCGCCGGCCGGTCGGGCGGCAGTTGCTGGTCGATTGCTGTCAGTACGAATCCGGCCATGACGTAATCGCCCATGACGGTCGCGAGCTCGACGACGCCCTGCTCTCCGAAGTATTCGACGGTCTCGGCGAAGAGCTCGGAATCGAGCCTGTGCTCTCGCATGAGTTGGCGGCCGAATTTGATGATCAACGTCTCCTCGGGACTCAAGCCCACTGGCTCGCGGTCATACTTGATCGTATCGATGACGGCCTCCGGCGCGCCGTATCGCAATGCCGCCGGCTCGTGCGCGGAGTACTCGTACTGCTGCTCGATCTCCCACGCCGCAACGAGGATCGCAACCTCGGTATGGCGCGGGCTCAGCACGCCGTTGTAGCGCAAGTAATCGTTGATCAGCGCATACCCTTCGGCGAGTGTCGGACTGTACAAGGTCACGGCACGCGGGCCCGTCAGCGGTCGCGGACCGTCGCCGATGAGCTTGTCGTACACCTCCCTGCCGTGCTCATCGAGGTCGTCGCGGCTGAGCGCGGGCAATCGGGATAGCGATTCAGGATCGATGTCGTCGGGCAATGCCCTGCCGTCTTCGGACGAAGTTTGTGGCTCGGCGAACGCGGGCGCGGGCGCGGCGATCAGCAACAGGCCCGCCAGTACCGCTCCGAGAGTCTTATGCACCATCATCATTTAAGTACCCCCTTTTCGTTGTTTCGTCGGCAGTGTATCAACAGCAGTCGGAACATAGGACAAACAAGCGGCGTTCTGCCAAGGCGAACGCGAGAAGACCGTCGTGGACGCGGTGCGGCAGAACGGAATCGGTGGCGACGTTCAGCCGTACTCGGGAACAGTGCAGTCGATGGCGCCAAGTTCCCACGAGGCACAACAACGTAGGGTGTTCCGGCAACCGAGCACCAACGGCAGAGAGGTTGAACCTACTGTTCTCGGGTCAGCGGCCCGAAATCGGGCGGCGGTGTCCGATGCCGGGTTGCCGTCTCGTAAGCGGACGCGATCCGAAAGAGCGTGGGCTCACCGAACGGGCGCGCCAGGAAATCGATGCCGACCGGAAGACTGGCCGGAATCGGTCCGATCATGCGCGTGCCTCCATCTCCGTCGCGCTCGCGATCCCATACCTCCGCGGTGAAACCCGCCGGCACCGTAATGGCCGGAAACCCCTCCCGTCCCAGACGCGACCAGCCGACCGGTGAACGGCCGTTGACTGCGGGTTCCCGCGGGGCGGTCAGCTTGCGCGGCGGCACGCTGGCGGTCGGGTACGCCACCGCGTCGAGTTGTTGTTCCTGCATGCACTGCATCACGATCACGCGCAGCGCGAAACGGTTCTGCATCCGGAGGGAGGTATCCAGGACCATCGCGCCTGCGGACCGCTCGAGAATCGCCCTGCGATCCGGAAAATTCGAGTCCTCATAAAAGGTGCCTCTCTCGATAAGATCGGTTTGACTCCGGATGTTCGCATCGCCACGCTCCAGAAGATACCGGTTCATCATGTAGCGGCTTTCGCCCACCGCGCCGAACGTTTCGAGATTGCGAAGGGTCCAACCGTCGGGAAACCTTTCCGGTTCGCTGCCCATGTCCAGCAGCGTCGCGATATGGTCCCCCACCGGTTCGCCGCCGGCGTCCACCGGAAACAGCTCGGGATACGCACGCGTGAAGGCACTGTTGTAGTACTGTGGCGCGTATCGGTCGATGCACGCCTGAAAAAGGTTGCCGCCCGGGCCCGGGTCGATGATCGTGGCGCCGATGCTTTCGAGGTCCTCGAGAGCCTGCTCGACGAGCCCGATGCTCTCCTCATCGGCCCTCGAGAACGCCTCCGTATCCATGTATTCGCGGACAACGCCGATCCGTACGCCGTCGAGCCGCTCGGCAGTCGCGGCTTCCGCGTAGGGCCGATCCGGCATCCGGTCCACGCTGAAGACGGTCAACTCGTCCTTGGGGTCATACCCGGCAATCGCGTCGAAGATCCTGGCCGTGTCCTCGACGTTGCGGCACATCGGACCCGTGCGCATGTTCAGTCCGGCGCCGATCATGCCATCGCGGCTCACCAGTTCCTGCGTGGGCGCCAGGCCGACGAGGTTGTTGACCGCCGCGGGCCAGCGAATGGATACGACGGTCTCCTCGCCTATGGCGCAGGTGACCAGATTGGCGGCCACCGCGGTGGCCGAACCGGCACTGGACATTCCGGGCTCGCGCTCGGTGTCGTAAGGGTTGCAGAAGGTGCCGCCGAAAGCACTCCGCGCCCCGTCGGAAGCGTACTCGGCAAGATTGGCCTTGGCCAGAATGATCGCGCCGGCATCGCGCAGGCGTTGGACAAAGGTCGCGTCATCCGGAGGGCGGTCATCCGCGTAGTCCACGTCGGCCCCCGATGTCGTGCGCATGTCGAACGTGTCGTACTGGTCCTTGATCGCCATGACCACGCCGTGCAGCGGTCCGGCCAGCTCTCCGATCTGCCGGAAGTGAAGATCCTGGGCCGCGGCAACTTCAAGAGCATCCGGCATCTCCGGCGCCGCGTCGGTCGCATCGGTCAAGCTCCGCGCCTTGAGCCGATCGAAGCCCCACGCCTCACGCACGGCGGGCCGCAGGTTCAAAGTCGACAGCGCATTGATCTGCCCCGCATTCGCAATAGGCACGATCGGACCGAGTAGACCGGCCGGCTGCTCGACACACTGGCCGTTGTAGGCCTGGATGCGCCGCAGGTAGGACTCAACCAGTTCTACGGTCGTGATCTGACCGGTCAGGAGCGCCTCCTGAACTTCGACAATCGTGGTCTCCTCCACCTGGAATCCCGAGCCGGTGTCTTGAGGCCCCTCGCATGCCGTGATGACGAGCGCCAGGGTCAGGAGCAGAAACAACGGGCCCATTCGAAGTTTGGGGAAAAGCGTCTTTGGCATGGTCAACACTCCGGCCCTGACGCAGCCTGTCCGTTGCGGTCGCGAAACGCCGGCGTCAAGTCCGCATGAGGCTATCAGTGAAACTCCGGAGGAACAAAGAACCGAATAAACTGGGGAATAGCAAGGTCTACGGCGCCACTTGAAAGCCGATATGCGTGGGACCGGCTCGCGCGTTTCGGATCGCCTGCATCTGGGAGGGTGGCCAACCGCGAATCTCCGCCGCAATCACAACAAACTTCAACCGCTTTTGAGTGGATCGAAAGGATTTCCGAAACGGCTCTCCACGCTTCATAATTCCTATCGCAATCTTCAACCCATCTCAATTGGAGGACCGAAATGACAGTAGACCGAAAGGGCATCCAGTCAACGCTCGCTGGCTTCTGCCTCCTGGTGGGGTTAGGCGTTCTATTGCTCGCCCTGCCAAACCTCTCTGGCGCCCAGGACCGAGGCAGCCCGGAAGGGGAATGGCGCTACCAGAGCGGAGACGCCTGGGGCACACGCTACTCGCCCCTGGATCAGATCGACGGAAACAACTTTGAGGAGCTTGAGTTACAGTGGGTCTGGCGGGGAGACAACTACAGTCCGCACGCGAACTACCTGTCGCGCTCGACGCCGAGTTACATCGACGGCGTCTTGTACACGGTAGCCGGGTACCGCCGAACGATTGTCGCGCTCGACGCTGCGACGGGCGAGACGCTCTGGACATATCGCGAGCCCAACACCAGACGATGGGAAGAGTCCATGCGGGCCAGCTACGGCAAGGGCGTCGCCTACGCGGAAGTCGATGGACGGGGCGTCATCTACGCAATCACGCCGGGGTTCTTCCTCCACGCGTTGGATGCCAAGACAGGCGAGCATCTCGAAGGCTTCGGCACGCCGGTCGATATTCCGGGCTTCCCGGCGACGGGTGTCGTCGATCTTCTCGCGGATCTGGGCTATCCCTACGATCCGGAGCAGGGACTTCCCCTGGAGATCGGATACATCACGAGTTCGTCGCCCCCAATCGTGGTGAACGGAACCGTCGTCGTGGGCAACTCACACGAGCAGGGATACAACCAGACTCGAATCGAGAACGTACCCGGCCACATCCTCGCCTACGACGCCGCAACGGGCGATCACAAGTGGAAGTTCAACGTCATCCCGCAGTCGGAAAGTGAGTACGGTTTTGAAACCTGGGAAAACGACGCCTGGCAGTGGACTGGCGATGTGTCGTCGTGGGCGCCGCTGTCGGCGGATCTCGAACGCGGCATCGTCTACATTCCCACCAACGCCCCGACGATTGACTATTACGGGGGATTCCGGCCAGGGAATAACCTGTATGGTACGAGCGTGATCGCCCTGGATGTCGACACGGGTCGGCGCGTGTGGCACTTCCAGACGGTACACCATCCCATCTGGAACTACGACCTCCCCAACGTTCCGATTCTGTCCGACGTTATGGTCGACGGCCAGCGGGTTCCCATGGTTATCCAGACGACGAAGCAGGGCCTGACGTTTGCCTTCAATCGCGAGACGGGTGCGCCGGTCTGGCCGGTCGAGGAGCGTCCCGTAACCCAGTCGATCGTTCCCGGCGAAAAGCTTGCAACCACGCAGCCGTTTCCCACGGTGCCGGCGCCGTTGAACAGGCTTGGGCTCGACGAGGACGACCTGATTGACTTCACGCCGGAGCTCCGGCAGGAGGCCCTGGAGATCATGAGCCGGTATCGGGTGGGTGGTCCCTATATGCCACCACTTCCGAACAACCATAACGAAGACGTCCAAGGATGGATCGGTTGCTCGGGCGGGCTCAACGTCACCCATCCCGCCGTGCTCGACCCCGAAACCGGATACCTCTATCAGCCATCGGGACCGACATGCTCGGGCCGGAACGTGCAACCGGGTGCGGACGTCGATTCGGGAGACCACGCATGCACATCGGACTCGGGTCGCTGCACCACCACGGGCGAAACCGTTTCGGATTGGGTCAGTGGACCTGGCGTGGGCTGGGGCGGCCCGCAAGGCCTGCCCATCTACAAGCCTCCATACAGCAAGATCACCGCGATCGATATGAACACCGGCGACCACGCGTGGGAAACAACGGTGGGCAGGGCTTCGGAGCGCTTCATGCAGCACCCGGCGCTCCAGGGCCTCGACCTCGACCCGGAGGCCATCGGCGGACAGGGCCGGGCCGTCATGATGGTCACCGGGAGCCTGCTGTTCTCAACCGAGGGCGCGAACGGGCCTCCAGTACTCAATGCTCACGACAAGACGACGGGCGAGAAGCTCGGCACGATTGAGCTTCCCGCACCGGGCCAGTACGGCATGATGACGTATATGCACCAAGGCCGGCAGGTAATCGTCGTGCAGATTGGTCAGAACGGTGTCTTTCCTGAATCTCTTGCGGCGTTTGCCCTTCCGGAGGACTGATGATCGTTCGAAATTGTCTTCGGCTTTGTGTGCCTTCGGCGGGCGCCGCCGTTGTCGCTGGAGTTCTCTTCACGGCGAACGTCGCCGTGGGTCAGTTGTTCACCGAACCGGCCAACGAGCATCCGAATCCGTACCTGACGGTCAACGACTTCTTCAAGATGCCGCCGGGACGAACCTGGGGGGCGACCAGCGCCGTCGATATCGACGTCGACGGCGAGTCCGTCTGGGTGGCAGAACGTTGCGGGACGAACAGTTGTGCCGGCTCAGACCTCGATCCGATTCTCAAGTTCGACAGCGACGGCAATCTGGTCCAGAGCTTTGGGGCCGGAATACTCCTGTTTCCACATGGAATTCACGTCGATCGGGAGGGCAACGTCTGGATCACCGACGCGCAGGGTCCCAACCCGAACAACCCGGCTACGGCCGGCAAGGGGCACGCCGTCTACAAGTTCAGCCCCGACGGAGAACTCTTGATGACGCTCGGCCAACCCGGCGTCGCCGGTGACGGCACGGGGCCGCTTCTCAACACTCCCTGTGACATCCATGTCGCGCCCAACGGCGATATTTTCGTCTCGGATGGACACGGCGGCCAGGGCGCCAACGCCAACATCGATACGGTCGCACGCATCGTGAAGTTCGACGCGAATGGAAGCTTCATCGAGTCCTGGGGGCAGATCGGCACTGCGCCGGGCGAGTTCCGGACACCTCACGGCCTGGCCATGGACTCCCGAGGGCGGCTGTTCGTTGCCGACCGCGGCAACTTACGCATCCAGATCTTCGACCAGGATGGCAACTTCATCGACCAGTGGAAGCAATTCAGCCGGGTCAGCGGGATCTTTATCGACGACAACGACCTGCTCTACGCGGCGGACTCCGAGTCCAGTTCCACTTCCAACCCGGGCTGGAAGCGTGGCCTGCGGGTCGGGAACGCCATCACGGGACACGTTCTCTACTTCGTCCCCGACCCGGCCACGGACCCCGGCGGCACCAGCGCCGCCGAGGGAGTCGCGGCCGATGCGGCAGGCAACCTCTATGGTGCGGAGGTCGGACCCCGTCAACTCGTGAGGTACGTCAGGCGCGAGCAGTAGAGTTCGTCATTGCGGGAGAAACAGGTCCTTTGGGACATAGCCGACGACAACCTGGGTGAGATCCACCACCTCGCCGACGCGAAAATCCACGGCGATACTCGCAAGAGAAAGCGCCTTGGCCGGAGTGAGACCTTTCTCTTCGACCAGGAAATCAACGACTTCCCACGTTGCGTTTCGAATCGCACGATCGAGATCGAGGTCGATCCCCATCATCATGTAGTGCGAGTCCGTCTCGGCACGCGGACCCGAGATCGTTTCCTTGTGTACGACGAACCGGAATACACCGGTCAGCGACTGCTCTACGGCGGTTCCACTGACCTCACCATCGCCCTGTGCACCATGCGGATCACCCACGTAGAACAGTGCGCCAAGCTGGAAGACGGGTAGATAGAGCGTCGCCCCAGCCTTCAGATCCTTGACGTCCAGATTGCCTCCGAACGGACCCGGAGGCCTCGAGCTCTGAACTCCCGACACAGTCACCCCTGGCTGACCTACCTCCGGATTCGCCGGTGCAACCGCCATGATGCCCATGAACGGCGCCAATGGCACATGGATGTCCGGCGCGAAAAGAGCGACTTGGCGGCCAGCCACGTCGCCCGTACGAATCAGATGCCGCGTTCCCGGCGGGATGTCCAACAATACATCGTCCGAGCGAAACCCGGGATAGTCAGTAGCGAACACCCCGCCCGTCGAGCTCGTGTTGTTAATGCCCCAGGGCACTCGCGTCTCGATGTCGAGTATCTGTACTTCGAGCATGTCGCCCGGTTCGGCCCCTTCGATGTAGACAGGACCCGTTATGACGTGTCCGCTGCGCCCCTCCCGCGGTCGACCTTCCCTCGACGTCCAGAAATCAAGCATGTCTTCGAGCATTTCTTCCCGCCCAACACCCATCGCGGCAAGGTAGGCTGCGGGCTCCTCATCCTGCGTCGCTCCCGCGTGCGTCAACGTGTCGATACGAACGGTCTCCCCGGATTGGATCGTCAGGACCGGCGATTTGTCGAGGGGGTACCATCCCCACGACACGTTCTCGGGACCGGACGGAACGAAGTAGTCAGCCTCAAGGGCACCGGCGTCGGTTTGGCTAGTCACCGGCGCCTCTGGCGTACATGCCAATCCCGCAAGAAACGCCACGCACGAAGTCAGCGTGGCAAGCAACATCTGCGGTGAGAATCGGCGGCGCCGTGAAGGTCCGACGAGAGCCAAAGCGTTCCGCTCCATGTCCGGTTGGGTCATGGTCTGGTACCTCCGAAACGAGCCGAGCCGAAGAGGGTATGGCCAACCACGAAATCGTGTAAGGTTCCCTGTCTGCCGAAACGAACGATGAGAGTCGTGTCCAAGGATATGAGCGAAGGCGATTGAGGTCAATACACACGCCCTTAGCCCCACGGCAAATTTGTTCTCAGATGGAGCATGATGTGGGGAATGAATTTCGAGTCATTCTCAAGTAGTCGAAGACGAGACGGGTATTGAAAGAGAGTTTACGCATCGATTGGGCGATCGATTGAGCGGGTTTTTGAAAGGATTTGAGAATACCGACGGCAAAGCGTCGGAGGCGGGTGATGTTTTCCGGGCCGAAGCCGGTGCGGATTCGACTGCGGTCCTCATCGTAATTCCAGTCGATGATGTAATGGACGCTTTCGATACTCCAATGACCGCGATTGATGGCCAGTAAGCGTTTGGGGGAGGCCTCGCCGGGTGAGCGGTTTGTGATGCCCAGTGCGGTTTCACACGTGAGGGCGCCGGATTTCTTGTCGATGGATTCGCGCTCGATCAGAAAGACCTGGCCCAGGTGGGGAAAGTCGAGGTAGTGGTTGAGTTCGGTACTACACCAAATGCGTCGGGTCTCGATGCGGCCATGCTCGGGTGGCGTGACCTCGACAAAGTCGGGTTGTCCGCGGGTTTGGAACAGCAACGCGATATCGTGTTCCAGTGTCGGTTGGTTGCCTTTGACCGTGAAATGATAGTGCGCTCCCCGCTCGACTAAATAGTGCGCGATCGCACGTTGGGTCAGCAGGGCATCGCCGGTGATGTCCTTGCCGGCGATGTCGCAGGTTTGAAGCAAGGGAACGGCCATGCCGATTTCGTTCGTGCGCTTGCGCTCCTCGCCGCCGGCTACAGGCAGGGTTCCCACTTTTTTTGGGTGTAGCAGCGTTTCGACTCATGCCCGACCACGCTCATGATGTGGGTCTGACGCCCGTCCGAGTCGAGGGCGTTCTTCATCGTCTTGCCATCCATGGCCAGCGCATCGTCCGGGGCGCCCCACGCCCGATTCCACGCATTGAGCGCCCGGTCCAGCGCCCCCGGTTCAATCCGGACCAGACAATCCCGAATCACAAACTCGCTGGGAACCACATAGCGGCCGTTCTCCCGCCGGCAGCCAAAACGTTCGCGGGCTTTCTGCCCCAGGGCATCGGCCCAATCCGAGATGGCTTTATAGCCGTGCATGCCGCACAGCGTCGCGCCCGCCGCGATGCCCAGCACTGCCGACAAGGGATGGCGCCGTCCCTGAGCGCGGCGCGGATCGGGAATGGTCTTGAAGCACTGGGGGAGTTGGCGCATCTGTGCGGCATTGAGCATGATCTTGGGGGCTCCGGTGAGTTGAAGATGTTCCCGGCCAGGGTGGGTCAGTTGCCCGCGCGCATCGCGGCACAGGGGACGCACAAAGACAAGCTTCGGGGCATCGGCTTCGGCGCTGTAGCCGTCCCGGGTGCGCCGGTATCCCCGGGTCCGTCCCAGTTCCAACCAGTTCGACGCGCGATACACGCCGCCATGGAAGCGCCGGGGATCCACAAACGTTTCCAGCAGCAGCAACCCATGACCGAACCGTTCGCGCCAATCCGACCCGGCCCGCCGCTCGGTCCCTGACAACACCCGCGAGCCCACATTCGGCCGATTCCAGCCCGGCAGGATCAAAAAGCGGCTGTTGTTGGCGATCAGTTTCAGCCGCCCATACTGCGAGCGGAAGTCCCAGCCGATCCATCGATCCCGAACCCCGCACTTCAGCGCCGACGCCGACAGGCTCAGTTGCGCCACCCACTGCCCGCGCCATGTGGCCACGTACCAGACCGTCTCCCCGATCTTCGCCAGTGCGCCCAGATAATGATGACGCTTCATCTGCTCTTGATACTGCCCTTCCTCGCTTCGCTCCACTGGCCGTACCCCGATCTCCGACAGTTCCTGGCTGGTCAATTTCGTCCTCTCCATTCAGCGTTTTATACAGGAATCTCCTCGCTATGTCCAGCTTGTCAGGTTAAACCACTGAATTCTCGGACGTTCACTGGAAGGACAAAGTCACCCTGCCTTAGCCCGCCTTTCTCACGAGTTGTCTGCTACAGTGCCGGATCCATCCGCCAGTGCTTGGGCGCTATATTCCCAGTGGAGGCAACCCGTGTGCGGGCACGAGCGCTTGATCCGGCGCGAGGAACGCGCCGCTACGCGCCCGGCGCGAGGAACGCGCCGTAGCTCTGACGGCGTCTCCGACACTTCGCGACGAAAACCCGTGAGAAAGGCGGGCTGGCATGAAATGGCCGAACGGATGTTCGATGGCGGGCCGCCCGCCCTCCCGCGAACGACGCTGAGGTTTTCGGTGTGATCGCGAATCTTGAAGATCCAGGAAGGGAGGAGTAGCATGCGCGTAGACTCAACGATGTCAATCGGATCCCTATTCAGGAGGGAAATCATGCAGATCCGAAGGTTCCGCCCGTGGTGCGGTCTTCTGTTCACTGTGTCATTGACACTGGCGATCGTACTGGTTCCGGGCCATGCCGTTTATGCGCAGGAGGGTGCGGAAGGGATAGCAGACCTCACATTCAGCCGCGACGTTGCGCCGATCATCCAGCAGAACTGCCAGGTCTGCCACCGGCAGGGCTCGATCGCGCCGATGTCGTTCGAGAACTACAGGGATGTGAGCCGATACGCGCGTCGCATCAAGGACCAGGTGTCCCGGCGCCTGATGCCCCCCTACCACATTGACGCCGGCATTGGCATCCAGGACATCAAGAACGATTGGCGCCTCTCGGACTCGGAAATCGAAACCATTGCCGCGTGGGTCGACGCCGGCACGCCGGAAGGAGATCCGGCTGACTTGCCGGAACTGCTGGTTTGGGAAGACCGCCAGTTGTGGCAGCAGGAAGCGCTGCTCGGGCCTCCGGACCATGTGGTCAAGTCGCTACCCTTCGACGTGCCCGCCGAAGGCGGGGACACGTGGTGGCGTCCCCGCGTTCCAATGGGAATCGACACGCCGCGCTGGGTTCGGGCCATGGAAGTCCGGCCCTCCTTTCCGGCCGGGCGACAGGTCGTGCACCACGCCAATCCGATTCTCCTCAGGAGGACCGAACACTTGGAACTCGATGAAGATGAGGACCCGGCCGAGATGGACGAATACCAGCGGATGGGGAATCTCTCCGAGTACGCCATGGGTAAGGTCGGCGAACTGGTCCCTCCCGATGCAGGCCGCATGCTGCTGCCCGACGACCTGATCGAGTGGGACACTCACTACTACCCGATGGGCTTCGACATTCCCAGCGATCAGATCGAGCTGGGCATCTGGTTCCACCCCGACGGATACGAGCCGGAGTTCGAGCAGGATCTGCGCCTCTACCGGCTCCAGGGTGACATTGCGCTGGCACCGGGCGGAACCGCCATGACGCAGGGCTTCCATCGCTGGGATCATCCGGTCCGGTTCGACAGCTTCCAGCCCCACGGGCACGTGCACCTGCACGGCATGTCGGTCCAGGCCATCTATCCGGACGGGGATGTCGAGCAACTCACGATGGTGTCGGACTTCGACGCCCGGTGGCACCACAGCTACATCTACGATGAGGCCGCAGCCCCGCTCCTGCCCACCGGCACGGTGGTCGTGATCACCGGGTGGTACGAAAACACCGAAGAGAATCCTCTCACCGATCCCGGCGTCTGGTTCGCTCGCGGCAGCCGGACCGTGGACGAGATGTCTCATGCATGGATCGCGGTCACCCACCTTACCGAAGAGGGCTATGACCGCATGGCAACCGCGCGACGGGCGCTGGCCGAAGAGGAGGCAACCGAGGGCGCACAAGCGAATTGACATGAGGAGCATCCTGCTTTTCGCGTTGGCGGTGTTCCTGACCGCTCCCGTTGCAGCCCAGGTGCCGAGCAACTCCCGGTTCGCGAACGGCGAGTTCATGCCACTGGCGCCGGTCCCGAAGACGGGCGAACCGGTCGCGCCGTTTTTCGAAGGCTGGTACCGGAACACGGACGGCACCTTCACGCTGTCGCTCGGCTACTTCAACCTGAACGGCGACCAGACCCTCGATATTCCGATCGGGCCCGACAACTTCATCGAGCCCGAAGAGTTCAACGGGCCGCAGCCGACGCACTTTCCGGCCGACACGCGACGGGACCGCGGCGTCTTCCACGTCACGGTTCCATCGTCGTGGGAAGACGCCCCCCAGCGGCTAGTGTGGACGATCACGGCAAACGGCAAGACCACTTCCGTCGAAGCCCGCGTGGGTTGGGAGCCTCTGCAACTCGACTACGGACAACGCGCAATGGGTTCGATCGCGCCGCTGGTGCGGTTCTCCGGCGACGGCCCGTCCGGTCAGCATGTCCAGGGTCTCTGGTCCGAGCCCCGCACCGCAGTCCCGGGCGAGCCGATGACGCTCACGCTCTGGGGCGAGGAAGTGTCCCAGCGCTACGACCACGACCAGGTGAATACCGATGTGTACCTCACCGTTCGTTGGTTCAAGCACCAGGGCCCAGTCGACGAGGTTCACTTCGATCCGGACAGGATCCGGATCGAGGACGGTGCGATGAATGCGACGACGACGGTGACGTTCATGGCGCCAGGCGATTATGTCTTGCGCGCGCGCGTCGACAACTGGAACGCCAACGACAGCTCCGGCGGCGACCAGTGCTGCTGGAGCAACGCTTTCGTGCCCGTGACGGTGACGGCGGGCCAGTGACGATAGCGTCTCTGATTCTGGCGCTCGCGTTCGGTTCGATGGGGCCCCAGCAAGCGATGGACCTGGATCGGTTGGTTCTCCGGGGCGGGATCTATCTCCACCCAACCGGGCTCGAACCCTACTCGGGACCGGTCGAGCGACGTTGGCCCGGTGCGCCAACGGGCCAGTCGGCCGGGGTCGTGCGGGAGCGCGGCACTCTGGTCGAGGGCCGGTGGGACGGCATTCACGAGTGGTTCCATCTTAGCGGGGAGTTGGCGACACGGGAGACATACCGCACCGGCCAGTTGGACGGGCCCTCTGAAACCTACTTCAAGACCGGCCAGCTCTCAGCGAAAGAAAGTTACGCCGACGGCCGTTTGAACGGCCCGTACGAGTCGTACTGGCACCGGGGCCGCCTGGCCGAGCGGGGCCGGTGGAGCGCGGGACAGCCGTGCGGAATCTGGTTCAGCTTCGGCCGCACTCTGAGCTATACCGACTGTTCCGACCAATAGCCTGAAGAGATTCTCGCCGTCCCTTTTCGATTCGAAAGACGTGTCGCAAGCCAGTCGATAGCCGAGCGGCGCAGCATCCATGGTTAATCGCGTTGCGACGACAACAACTCGGCACGACGGATACAATTACTCAGCACGACGGATACAACTGTTCAGCGCGGCTGCCAGGCCGCCCCGGCCATGACCCGAATCGCACTGATCCATGCACTCGAAGAGTCGGTGGCGCCAGCGCACGCAGCGCTCGCGCGCGGCTGGCCCGAGGCTTTCGCGTTCGACCTGCTTGACACCTCGCTTGCGATCGATCGGGCGCAGGCGGGAACACTCGATCCGACACTGTTCCACCGCCTGTCAGTGCTCGCCCAATACGCAGCGGGGACGCGTGGGCGGCAAGGGCGTACGGCGGGCATCCTGTTCACGTGCTCGGCTTTTGGCCCGGCCATTGACCGCGTGAAGACGGAACTCGATCTGCCGGTCCTGCGGCCCAATGAGTCAGCCTTCGGCGAAGCGCTTCAGCACGGCCGCTCGATCGGGCTGGTCGTTTCCTTCCCGCCGTCCGCGGATGCGCTCGATGCGGAGTTGCGCGAGAAGATTGCCGAGACAGGTGTGAGCGTCCGTGTCGAAACCGTTCTCGCTGACCAAGCGCTGGGGGCGCTCAAGGCCGGCGATGGCGAACGTCACGACCAGTTCGTTGTGCAGGCCGTACGGGAACTCGGCGGGGTGGACGTTGTGGTGCTGGGGCAGTTCTCCATGGCGCGGGCAGCGCCGGCCGTCGTCGCGGACGGCTTTGCCGGACGCGTGATCACGTCTCCCGATGCCGCTGTGAGAGACCTGCGCCGGCGAATCGAATCCGCAACTGCCGGCCCAACGTAAAGAAGTCGACGTTCATGAACAGTCAAGAGCTCCAGAATCTTGATCGCCATGGCGTTCCGCACCCGCTTACGTCTATCGCCTCTTCCGCGCCGAACCGTTCCGGCGCGGCATGGTCACAACTGCAGCCAGATCCTTTCGGGAAGCTCCACAAGATCCTTGATGCGTCGCAGGAAAGTGACCGCTTCACGCCCGTCCACGATACGGTGATCGTAAGTCAGTGCCAGATACATCATCGGCCGGACCACGACCTGCCCGTCAATCGCCACGGGCCTGTCCTGAATCGCATGCATTCCGAGGATGCCGGATTGCGGCGGGTTGACGATCGGTGTGGACAGCATCGAACCATAAATCCCGCCGTTCGAGATCGTGAACGTTCCACCCTGAAGCTCGGCGAGCTCGATCTTGTTTTGCGCTGCCCGTGCGGCGAAGTCGGCAATCGCCAACTCGATTGCGGCGAAGCTCATGGATTCGGCATTCCTCAGGACCGGAACGAGCAGTCCGCGCCCCCCACCGATGGCGATACCGATGTCCTGGTACTTCCGGTAGACAATTTTCGTACCATCGACGCGAGCGTTCACCGCGGGAACGGTCTGGAGCGCGTCCACGGCGGCCTTTACGAAGAACGACATGAACCCTAGCTTGACGCCGTGGCGTTCCACGAACGAGTCCCGATATCGCTTCCGCAGTTCCAGGACTCCGGTCATGTCGACCTCATTGAACGTGGTCAATAGTGCCGCGGCTTGCTGCGCCGCCACCAGGTTTCGGGCGATGACCTTGCGCAGAGGAGTCATCGAAACGCTTTCTTCCTCGCGGCTTCCAACGGGTGCCGGGGGGGAGGCCTCGACGGGCTGCCGCGGGGGCTTGGGCTGGGTTGTCTCCGCCGCCGGCGCGGCGTCGTCTTCAACAACCGTGGGGCCGGGGGCCTTGGCCTCGGCAACCGGGGCCGCAACACCCGACGCGCCCGGGACACTCTCATCGGACGGCGTGACACGCGATTCCGGTTCGGACCCGACTGCCGCCGGCGCCGCGTCTTCGGTCTTCATTGCCTTGGCAGTGGACTTCGAGGCGGATGGGCTGGAATCGGCGGTAGGCGCCTTGCCGTTCTCGTCGATTACTCCGATCACGTCGCCGATTGCCGCCTCTTCGCCCTCCGGCATGACGATACTGACCAGTGTGCCGCTGATCGGAGCAGGAAGCTCGATCGCGGCCTTGTCCGTTTCGATTTCGACGACGACCTCCTCGACATTGACATACTCGCCCTCCGACTTGCGCCATTCGCCGATTCGGACTTCGGAAATCGACTCGCCCGCTTCCGGAACTATTAGATTGACTGGCATGGTGTGGACCTTCTCCCTTACTCGATCGAAAGCGCTTCTTCGATCAACTGGCGTTGCTCGCGTCTGTGACTGCCAGGCGACCCTGTCGCCGGACTGGCCGACTCCGGGCGGCAGACGACGCGCGAGAACACCCCGGGAAACCGCATCTGAAGGTGCCTCCACGCGCCCATGTTCATCGGTTCCTCCTGCGCCCACCAAACTTCCGTGTCCCGGAATGGCGCCAAAGCGGCGTTGATCGTTTCGAGGCTGAGAGGGTACAGCTGCTCGAAACGGATTATGGCCACGTCTTCTCGTTCGGCCTCGTCCCGGGCTGCCTTGAGGTCATAGTAGAGCTTGCCGCTACAGGCCAGCACGCGCCTGACCCCGCCTGGCTCGACTTGGGGGTCGCCCAGAATCCTTTGAAAACGCCCTTCCGAGAACTCATCCAGGCCGGACACGACCTCAGGATGACGCAGAAGGCTCTTCGGCGACATCGCGATCAGCGGCTTGCGCCACGAACGAACCATCTGGCGGCGCAGCAGGTGGAAGTATTGCGCCGGCGTGGTGGGGTTGACCACCTGGATGTTGTCCTCGGCCGCCAGTTGCAGAAACCGTTCGAGCCGGGCGCTCGAATGCTCCGCCCCCTGTCCCTCGAATCCATGGGGCAGCAGCATCACCAAGCCGCTCCACAAACTCCACTTGTCTTCACCGCTCGAGATGAACTGATCGACAATCACCTGCGCGGCATTGACGAAGTCCCCGAATTGCGCCTCCCAAACGACGAGGGCATCCGGGCATTCCAGGCTGTACCCGTATTCGAACCCGAGCGGGCCGGCTTCCGAGAGGGGGCTGTTGTGAACCTCGAAGGGGCCCTGCCTGTGCGAAAGGTGCCGTAGTGGAACGTACGGGAATCCCGTTTCGCAATCGTGCACTACAGCGTGCCGGTGCGCGAACGTGCCGCGCTCGCAATCCTGCCCGGTCAGACGTACTCGAAAACCTTCGAGCAGCAGGCTTCCCAGCGCCAACGCCTCGGCGCCCGCCCAGTCGATGGGCCGGCTGAGGTTGGCCATTTCGGTGCGCTGCTCGAGCAAGCGGACGATGCGAGGATCCGGAACGATCTCATCGGGTGTCTTGCCCAGTTTCTGCAGGATCGTTCGCAGCCGGTCCGCCGGCACGCCGGTGTCGAGGTCCGGAACCTCGCTGTCCGAACCGCGGTTGTACCCCAACCATTCACCCGTCACCTGATCGCCGATGCGAATGTAGTCCTCGCTTTTCGCCGAGGCCAATTCGTTCTCGAGGCGCTGGCGCCGCTCTTTGACAATCCTATCGGCTTCCTCCTCGGTAACGCCGCCCTGGCTCAGCAGGTGGTGCAGGTAGGCTTCCCGAAGCGGCTTGCGCTGCTCAATTGCTTGATAAAGCAGCGGTTGCGTGAAGCGGGGCTCGTCGGTTTCGTTATGACCCCGGCGCCTGTAGCCGTACATATCGATCACGACATCGCGCTTGTACCGATCCCGAAAGTCGACGGCAAGCCGGACAACCTGAGCCGCGGCTTCAGGGTCCTCACCGTTGACGTGCAGGATCGGCACACGCAGCATCTTCGCAACCGCGGTGGCATAGATCGTCGATCGAGCTTGCCGGTGGGTCGTGGTAAATCCGATTTGGTTGTTGATGATGATGTGAATCGTGCCGCCGACGGAGTAGCCCGGCAACTGGCTCATGTTGAGTGTTTCCTGCACGACCCCTTCTCCAGCGAACGCGGAGTCGCCATGAAGCAGGATGCAGAGACCGCGGTTTCGCTTGGTGTCGCCTTTGCGGTCCTGCCGGGCCCGCATGCGGCCGACGGCGACGGGATCGACGTATTCGAGGTGGCTTGGATTGAAACACAGCGAAAGCCGCAAGTTTTCGCCTTGGGAACTCGTCCAATTCCCGCGGTACCCGAGATGGTATTTGACGTCCCCCCGCCCTTCGTAATGCAGGTGATCCAGATCGGCAAACTCACGAAAGATTTCCTGGGCGTTCTTGCCGATGATATTTGTAAGGACGCTGAGGCGGCCGCGGTGGGCCATGCCGAGCACGATGTCGTTGACGCCGTGGTCGCAGGCTCGTTCGATCAGCAGGTCGAGCAGCGGAATCAGGGTCTCGCAGCCTTCGAGCGAAAAGCTTTTTGCGCCAATGAATTTTTTCTGGACGAAGTCCTCGAAGATCGTGGCATCGGTCAGCTTGGTCAGGATCCGCAACTGGCGCGCCTGTGAAAGTTTGACGTGGTTGCCGATCGATTCCATCCGCTGCTGGAGCCACTCGCGCTCGGCCAGATCGTCGATGTGCATGAATTCAACGCCAATCGAGCGTGTGTAGGTTTCGCGAAGTCGTTCGATGACTTCGCGAGGCGTGTCGAGCGAACAGCCTGAAAGCGTCTTCGGCGAGATCTTCTCGTCCATGTCCTGCGTACGGAGGCCATACCAGGCCGGATCCAATTCAGGGCTCTTGCGGGGGACGAGTTCCAGGGGATCGATTCGCGCGACGATGTGGCCCTGGACCCGGTAGGCCCTGACGAGCTTGTCGACACAGTGCTGGATGCCCGCCGCGGCACGGAACTCTTCTTTTTCGGGATGCGGCTGTTCGGACGGCTCATCCACCCCCGGCCGTTCGACGGGCAAGCCATCCAGCCCGGAACCCAGGACCTGAACCAGCGCTGCCTGCAAGGCATCCGGGTCGGCTGGGAGGGAACCGAAATATTTGCGCCATTGGACCGGCACGGACGCCGGGTCGGTGATGTAATCGGCGAATAGCCCCTCAACGACTTCGATGTCAATAGGCGAGGAGCGATGGACGGGGTCAGGCACGGTGGCTAGTCGTTCTAGTTCCCCTCGAGTGCATCGTAAAGCTGACTGAAAAAGTTGGCGTTGAAACTCCAGCCCAGGTCGTCCTGGTTGACCCGGGACATCAAATCTTCACCAGTCGCGCCGGCGCCGATGGCATCCCTGACCCGGGCGAACAACGTGTCCCATTTATCCTTGTACGCTTCGACCTCCGCCCGGGCAATGATCGGCCCGCGCCCCGCGATGGCCGAATCGAAATCCAACGCCAGAATGCTGTCGAGTAGTCCCGGCACCTGCAGGGCGTTTGTACCGTTGATGCCCGGAGTCGGCCGGGCGTATGGCAGTGTATCGGAAACCATCACCAGACCGTCGTCGGGGAAGTAGACCACGGTGTCCCCACCGGTATGGCTGGCGCCGTAGAAGTGGGCCTGGACCTCGGCGCCACCGAAATTCAGCGTGTAATCGCTGGCAAAAGTCTCGGTCGGCTGACCCGGAATCTCACGGGTTCGACCGTCGGTTGCCCAGAGGGCCTGCATGCCTTCGAACCCGATGACCGTGGCGCCCTGATCGATGAACGTCTGGTTGTTGCCGACATGATCCGGGTGATGGTGGGTATTCAGCACGTATCGGACGGGCAGAGTCGAGACCGTCTGGATCTGGGCGACCAGCGCGGCTGAAATCTCGGGGTCCGGATTTTTGGTATCTACCAGAATCAGCCCCTCTGGCGTGATCCGAATCACCGCGTTGGCTCCACCGCCAGGAACAAAATACAGATCCGGTCCGATCTGCATGATCGGTTGGACGCTGGCGGAATTGTAGTCGGGTGCCGCCTGCCGAGCCTGGGCGGGCGCCGCCGCGATCCCGATCGATACGACCGCAGCCAGAACCATCGCGAAGACTGACCTGTTCAACATGGATCCTCCTCATCACCGTCTCGTCCGAGTTCCCGGACCTTTGATTTCAAAGAGCGGGAGACGGGGATCGAACCCGCGACGTCCAGCTTGGGAAGCTGGCATTCTACCGCTGAATTACTCCCGCTTACGGGTGGACTATAACTCCGGACTGGTTGGTTCGCAAGGCGGCGGGCACCCTGCCGACCCGACGGCGGGCGTGCTCGCGTCGTTATCGATGTGCCGTTCGAGCCCCGCCGTCGGAGTTGGGTGTTGTCGATCACGAGAACGTGAAGTTTTTGAGCACGCGCCGGTCGATAAAGCACGTAGACGATTGGAATTGGGATGATATGGACCGGTCTGAGCCATCGCGCGAACAAGCCCGGGTCCGGGATCCTCAGTAGACCCTGGACACCTTCTACTTTACATTCAACCCCAAGATGAATGGCAGTCTGATCGACGGCATTGCCGAAGCCACCATTGATGGCACACGTAAGCCCTTTATGGAAAATCTGGCGACAATCCCCCTGTTGATCATTGACTACCTCGGTATGCGCAAGCCGCCTCCAGCCGCGGCCGAGGAACGGCTGGAAATCGTCATGCGGCCTTGTGAGCCACCGCTACCTGCCGAGCACGACATCGAGACCTGACAGAATCAGTTTCAGTTTCGCCCGCGAAAGCTTACCGACGCGCTCTTCGAGCAAAGCCCTATCGATGGTCACGACCTGAGATACGTTTGCGACGGAGTCTTTCGGCAGTCCGCTGGATCGCCTTGTCAAAAAGACGTTGCCAGGCGCCTCGGCCCATTTCAGGTTGCTCGTCAATGGTATACAAACGACAGTTCCAATTCGGCTGCGATTGAGCGAATCGCCCTGAACGACGACGATGGGCCGTTTGAATCCCGGAGCGGACCCCGCTGGCGCGCGCAAGTCCGCCCACCACACTTCCCCTTGCGAAATCACCACTCGGTTTCTTCAAGCCGATGGCGGGAAGCCGCTGTCACGAACGGGTCCAACTCGACACCGATTCCGTCCATTGCCTTATCCATCGACTCCGTCACGCGATCTGTTCCATGGCGGGCGACGTATTCCGACAAGGCCAGACTGTAGACCTCGCTTCTCGGCTTCTTCAACCGTTTCGCAAGGCGTTCGGCTTCTTCAAAGACCTCATCGGGTATTGAAACGGCAGTTTTCATACCAATAGTATAACTGAGGAGAGTGCACCGGCGGGCCAGTTTTCTACCGGCCTTTGTCCGTCCAAACGACGATCGAGCTCCCTGCGATAAATGTGTGGGAGCGGCATGCGACAGATGTAATTACAATGTAGGCACATGACTACGACTCGTATTATTCGAATCGGCAATTCTCAGGGAATCCGGGTCCCATAGGCAATCCTGGAGCAAGCGGAGTTACCAGAAGAAAAGGCGCTTGGACGAATCCGGTTGATTTCCTTAATTTTCCTCCAATAATTGACTATGGAGGAATTAGGGATGCCACTGAACATCAAGGATGCGGACACCCATGCGCTGGCGAAAAGGCTCGCGAGTTTGACCGGTGAATCGTTGACCAAGGCTGTTAAACATGCCATCCAGGAAAAACTGGCGCAGGTAGAAAAAACGCAAGGCGCCGCCCCGCTTGTCGAGGAGTTGGATCGCATTGCCCTGCAGTGCGCCAAGCTGCCGAGGCGCGACAGGCGGAGTGCCGAGGGATCATCCGGTTATGACGAAAACGGTCTGCCTGCGTGATGGTAATCGACACATCGGCGCTTATCGCCATCATGGGCGATGAACCCGAGAGACACGCCTTCAATGAATCGATTGAAGCAGCGACAGCCACCTGTATCAGCGCGGCAACCCTGCTTGAAACGCGTATGGTTTTGTTTGCCCGATCCGGGGACAACGCGATCCTGGCCTTGGACGCTTTTCTCATGAAGAGCGGCATGACCGTCGTGGAGGTTTCTCCGCGCATTGCCGATATCGCCTTCAATGCCTACCGGCGCTTCGGCCCGGGAACGGGTCACGGTGCGGCCCTGAATTATGGTGACTGTTTTTCCTATGCCTTGGCCAGATATCTGGATGCGCCGCTTCTGTTCAAGGGCAATGATTTTTCCCAAACCGACATTGCGTCGGCCACCGACAAGGCGGCGGGGAAGAAAGGGCTTGAGTGAACCTTTCAAAACCCTGAAAGGGCAAATGCTCTGGGTGCGTCATTTTCATTCCATCCCGGAACTGCATCAGCGTCCTCTTCTGCATCGGGAACCTCGGCGGTTTCGATTTCCTTCACCGACCGCCGGAGCTACGATGGAAGGATGCAGGTGACGATGCGCCTTTTCACTGCGATCGCCGCAACCGGCGCAATCGCTGCCGCTGGTTGCGCCAGCCTGTGAATCCGGCCCTGCGGCGTTTCTTCAAGGGACCCATTTTCGTCTCGTATACGGAGAACGGATCGATTGTGAGACGTGCGGGAAAGACAGGTCCGGCGAGTGGCGGATAATCAGCGCACGCCCCGCCCAGCGGCCTGAAAGACGGCGAGAATCTGGACGTGCTCGGAACGACTATCGAGGTGTTCTCGATTCCTGGGCACACGCCGGGGAGCGCCGCCTATCTGGTTCACGGCGTTCTGTTTTTAGGGGATAGCGCTGCTTCGGTGGACGTTGGCGTCATGGCGCCCACTCCTTTCATGAATGAGGACAGCGAACAGAATGCGGAATCACTTCGGAATCTGGCAGAACGTCTTGTCGATCGACGCGATGAGGTCCGCCACATTGCCTTCGGCCACCATGGAGCAGTAAACGGGTTTGCTCCTCTCTCCCCTCCCAACTGGGCTCTTGGCGCCGAATAGACGTGACGGAAGCCTGACAGGCGACCGACGCAACGGCGAGTCGTCTCAAAAAACCCAGACCCCCACTTCTGCATCGGGAACATCGGCGGTTTAGATATCCTTCAGCGACCGCCGGCGTTACGATGGGAGGATGCAGGGGACCACGCGCCTTTTCACCGCGATCGCAGCGACCGGGCTAATTGCCGCCGCCGGTTGCGCCAGTCCGCCCGCGCTCGAGTTGCAGGCGGCGCGCGAAGCCGTGGCTGGTGCACGGGACTTCGAAGCCGACATCTACGCTTTCGATCAGTACGAGTTGGCGTTGATGAATCTGGAAATGGCGGAAACCGAAATCCGGGATCAGGAACAGGTTTCAGCCATGGGACGAAGCTACGACCGCGCGCTCGCCTATATCGATGCGACCATCGACGAGGCCGAAAGGGCGCAGTTGATGGCCGAGGACTACAAGGCCCTGGTTTTTATTCAGGCCGAGGCGACGCTGCCAGTGGCGCAGACGGCCCTGGACGATGCTTTCGACATGCTCCAACGGGCCCGCCCCATTCTGGCGTTTCAGGAAGCTCAGGCGTTCGATGCCCAGCTTGCGGAAATGGCTGTCGCGCTCGATCTGGCGCGTCAGCAGGTGGACGAAGGCGGATTCGCGGATGCCGCGGCACGTCTCGATGAAATCGTCATCGGCGCCCGTGCGATTCAAACGAGGGCGCAGTTCGTGATCGAAACCGCGCCGCAGTAAGCGGCCGCTCTCCCGGCGCCATGGAGCGGCCATGGACCGCTTTTGCAGTTCGTCCGGAATCCGAAAATTCCGGAATTCCCGATTCCCATCGACCGGACTTAACCCGTATTTCTCACGAGTTGTCTGCTGCAGCGCCGTATACATCCGCCAGTGCCGCGTTCCGCTTCGTCGGGCTCCTCGACGTACTGTCAAGTACGCCTCCGGTGCCCTCCGGGCGCGCGCCTTGCCCTGACGGCGTCTCCGGCTCTTCGCGACGAAAACCCGTGAGAAAGCCGGGTTACTCGAGGAACTCGCTCACGAGAGCGTCCCACTTTCCCTGCGCCCGAAGGATCAACTCGATCGTTTCGCGGACGGCGCCGCGGCCTCCGCCGGCCGTCGTGACATATGCGGCGTGCGGTTTGACGTCGTCGGATGCGTTGGAAACCGCGACTGGAAAACCGACTCGTCGCATCGCCGGCAGATCCACCACTTCATCTCCGATGAACGCGATGTCTTCGACGGCAATGGATCGTGAATCGGATATCCGAGCGAGAACCGCGGCCTTGTCGACGACGCCCAGATGCACCTCTTCGATCCCGAGTTCTCGCGCGCGGTGCAAAACGGCGGCCGAGGCGCGGCCGGATACGATCCCGGTCGCCAACCCGGCCTTGTGAGCCAAGGCGATTCCCGCCCCATCGGCCGCGTCGAAAGCCTTGACTTCTTCCAAACCGTCGCCGTGCGGCACATACCAGATGCGCCCGTCGGTCAGGACGCCGTCGACATCCATGAGGATCAGCCGGACACGGCTCGCCCGCAAGTTCAGTTCTTCTTCAGGCATGAACGGATCGCAAGCAGTTCTTCGAGCAGGTCTGAAAGCAGTGACAGTTTCAGGGCGTTGGGACCGTCGGAAAGGGCCCTGGCAGGCTCATCGTGGATCTCCATGAAGATTCCGTCGACACCCGCCGCGACGCCGGCCCGGGCCAAATGCGGGATGTATTCGGGCTGTCCACCCGAGGCATTGCCCTGCCCTCCCGGTAGTTGCAGGCTGTGGGTGATGTCGAAGACGACGGGGCAATCGAACGACTGCATGATGGGAAAAGAACGGAAGTCGACCACGAGATTGTTGTATCCGAATGTACTTCCGCGTTCGGTCAGGACCACTTTTACGTTTCCCGACTCCCGGACCTTGGCAACGGCGTGTTTCATATCGGCGGGCGAAACGAACTGACCCTTCTTGATGTTGACGATTTTTCCGGTTCCGGCGGCCGCCACCAGCAGATCGGTCTGCCGGCACAGGAACGCCGGAATCTGAATGACGTCCAGTACCTCTCCCGCCGCGGCGGCATGACCCGCCTCATGGACATCGGACAGGACCGGAACGCCGATCTCGCTGCGTACCTTCCGAAGCACCTCGAGGCCCGCATCGAGACCCGGGCCTCGAAAAGACTCGATCGAGGTGCGGTTTGCTTTGTCGTATGACGCCTTGAAGATATAGGGAATGCCCAACCGATCGGCAACCCTCTGGATTTCGGTTGCCATGTAGCATGCGTGG
Source organism: Terriglobia bacterium (assembly GCA_963555775.3). Classification (GTDB taxonomy): domain Bacteria; phylum Acidobacteriota; class Terriglobia; order 20CM-2-55-15; family 20CM-2-55-15; genus JAJEDW01. The sequence goes on from CAUVWY020000001.1 coordinate 50,770, forward strand.
TCCGCGCTTTCGATGACACATGGACCGCCGATCAGAAAGAAATCCCGTGAGAGATCCCAGTCAAAACCAGGGACCTGAAAACTCGATGGCATTTTATTTCGCGACGATTTCGCCCACGTTTCGGTGAAGCTTCCGGTGTTGCAGTGCCGCGCCGACAAACGAGGTGAACAGTGGATGCGGTTCCAGGGGCCGGGACTTGAACTCCGGATGGAACTGGCAGGCGATGAACCAGGGGTGATCGGCAATCTCGACCACCTCGACAAAGTTCTTGTCCGGCGATACGCCCGAAATGATCAGGCCTCTATTGGTGAGTTCTTTCTCGAACGCGCGGTTGAACTCGTACCTGTGACGATGCCGTTCCGAAATCGTCGTTTGTTCGTAGATCCGGTTCACGTGGCATCCCCGCCGAAGATCGCAGGGATACGCGCCCAGCCTCATGGTCCCACCGATCGTATCCACACCCAGCAGGTCCCGCAGCTTGTAGATCACCGGACTGGGCGTGCCGATGTCGAATTCGGTACTGTTGGCCTTTTCGATTCCGGCCACGTTCTGTGCAAATTCAAGAACTGCACACTGCATTCCCAGACAAATTCCGAAGTAGGGCACCTTGGATTCGCGCGCAAACCGAATCGCGCGGATCATGCCTGGAATACCGCGTTTACCGAAGCCGCCCGGCACGAGAATACCGTCATATTTTTCGAGTTGCGACAGGTCACCGGTCCCCTCGAGGTGTTCGGCCTCGACCCAGTCGATACGGGTTTTCAGGCCGTGAGCGATACCCCCATGGACAAGGGCTTCGCGCAGGCTCTTGTACGCGTCTTCGAGTTCGACGTACTTGCCAACCACGCCAATGGTCACCTCGCCCTCGAGATTTCGGAGACGTTCGACCAGCGAATCCCATTTGTCCATACGCCGCTCGTTCAACGGCAGATCGAGCAGATCGACGATCTGGCTGTCGAGTCCTTCTTGGCTGTACGCCGATGGAACCTCGTAAATCGTTTTGACGTCGCGCGCGGTGATCACCGCTTCCTTGGTGACGTTGCAAAACAAAGCGACCTTGGCCTTGAGATCCGACGATAGATACCGGTCGGTCCGGCACAACAGGATATCGGGCTGGATACCGATCTCCCGCAACGCCTTGACGCTGTGTTGGGTGGGTTTGGTCTTCAACTCGCCGGCAGTCGGAATGAACGGAACCAGCGTCAGGTGAACGAAGATGGCGTTCTTGCGGCCGACCTCGTGACGAAATTGCCGGATGGCTTCAAGGAACGGCAGAGATTCAATGTCGCCAACGGTACCGCCGACTTCGACAATCGTGATATCGGCGTCTTCGGAAACCCGGCTAACGGCTGCCTTGATCTCATCGGTGACGTGCGGAATAACCTGGACCGTGTTGCCCAGATAGTCGCCGCGCCGCTCTTTCTGGATCACGGTCTCATAGATACGTCCGGTTGTAATATTGTTTCTCCGGTTCAACTCGGCATGGGTAAACCGTTCGTAGTGACCCAGATCCAGATCCGTCTCTGCCCCGTCGTCGGTAACGTAGACTTCGCCATGCTGAAACGGACTCATCGTCCCCGGATCGACATTGAGGTACGGGTCGGCCTTCAGAATGCTCACCTTGAACCCGCGGCTCTCCAGAAGACACCCGATGGACGCCGATGCCAGCCCCTTGCCCAGAGATGACACCACGCCCCCGGTCACGAAGATGAATTTTTTGGGAGTCGACGTGCCCGTTCGGTTTTCAGACCTCATGTATTCATACCGCCAAATGCGCAGGTCCGTTGGCGGATCGAAGCAACGCTTCGAACGCCTCCAGATCGGCAATTGTATCGATGCCCCAGGATTTGCTCTGGACTTCGACCACGCGGATCTTGAAGCCGTGTTCGAGAATCCGTAACTGTTCGAGATTTTCGGCTCGCTCCAGCGGCGTCGGCGCGAGTGTCGGAAAAATACGGAGAAACCTTGCCGGGTACGCGTACAGTCCCAGGTGAAGAAACGTCTTTCCGGAGGAGGGAACCGGGGAACGGGAAAAATAAAGCGCGAATCCTTTCCGGTCGACCACAACTTTCACATGGTTCCGGTCGTGGATTGACGCCTCGTCAGTCAGCTCCCTCATCGCGGTCGCCGCATCGGCATCTCCGAGCCGGGCGGCCTCCAGAACCTGCTCGATCACTTCGGGTTCAATCATCGGCTCGTCCCCCTGGACATTGACAACGATTGTGTCTGGGGGCAGGTCCACCGAGGCTTCAGCCAACCGGTCGGTTCCGCTGGAATGATCCGAACCCGTCAGCACGACATCCCCCCCGAACCGGCGGACCTCATTTTCGATGCGCCGATCGTCGGTTGCCACCAGAACGCGATCCAGGCCGCGCGCCATCCGAACGCGCCTGTAAACGTGCTCGATCAATGTCCGTCCATCGATTGACTTGAGGGGTTTTCCAGGGAGACGGCTCGACTCGAAGCGTGCAGGTATGATTGCAACTGAGCCGTTCCCATTCATCCAGATGCGATTTCGCCTCGTTGGAAAAACCGACTATAGCACACCGTTGGAATCGGCTTCCCAGGTAAAACATCTAAATAAAAAGAGCCCCTGACGGACCCATTCCGACCACGAGTAAAGCTATGTGCTCTCGATCACAGGGGGCCGAAAAACCAGCCAACCGACTGCCATTAGTTGTACATACCGACGATCCAACAGGGATCCGAAATCAAACAGATACTCGCTTGACGATCATATGTACGCTCGATCCAACCGAGGTCCACAATCAACCAGACAATCAAACGGCAATGAATTGTTGAACTAAATTGAAACGCGGACATATAATTTCCTCAGTTCGAGCAGGCAAGTTGTTCACCGAGAATCACTTGGCTGACGGCAACCAATGCCCGGGGTTCGGGTCGGGAGTTAGAGCCCATGACTTGGAGAAAATGCTTTTTCACCGTGGCCGCATTCGTGATCCTGACCCTCGCGGCTCGTTCCGAAGGAGTCGGCAAAACCCTCGGCGCCATCGAGCAGGCACTCGACGAAATATTGCAACAAACCTTGCAGGTCGACGTGGATCTGGTGTTGGTGAACGCCACGGTCACGGACCCCCTGAACCGTTACGTCACGTCGCTTGAAGAGCAGCACTTCAAGTTGTACGAGGACAGGATTGAACAGCAAATCCAGCACTTTTCGGCCGAGGACGTGGCCCTTAGTCTCGGGATCATCTTCGACATCAGCGGAAGCATGAAGGACAAGGCCTCGGTGGCCCGCGACGCGGCGGCGACATTTCTACGGACCGGAAGCCCGGAAGACGAATACTTTCTGGTCGCGTTCAATTCGAGCGCCGAGGTCCTGCAGGACTTCACCACCGATATCAGCCGCCTCCAGAACCACTTGGTCTTCACCCGAACCAGCGGCATGACGGCCCTGTACGACGCGGTTTATCTCGGCCTGGAAACCTTGAGCGACGGAATCAACACAAAAAAAGCCCTCCTCATGATCACCGACGGTGAGGACAACCACAGCCGCTACACGTTCTCGAACGTCCGGGAGTACGTGAAAGAATCCGACGTTCAGATCTACTCGATCGGGATCGTCGACTCGTATGGATCTCAACTGGCTCTCGGACGGTCCGGCCGGGCCAACATCGACGAGTTGGCGGAAACGACGGGCGGACGTTCCTTCTTCCCGAACTCGGTGTACGAACTTGAAGACATCACGACGAAGATTGCCGTCGAGTTGAAGAACCAGTATGTCCTCGGTTACATCTCCAGCAACCAGGAACCCAACGGTGAGTGGCGCGACGTGGATGTACGTGTCGAAGAACCCCGCGGCCTTCCTCGGCTAACCGTCCGGGCCCGGCAAGGCTACTACGCACCCATACAGTAAGCGCGCCGTGCAACGCTATCTCGCAACCGCGCTTCTTTTTTTCCTGCCGTTTGTAACCGGGTCGGCACAGGAACGGGGCGACGACGGCCAATTCACCCTCAATGTCGACGTCGAAGAGGTATTGCTTCCCGTGTCCGTACTTGATCGTGACGGCGATCCTGTGCATGGGCTCGAACAGGAACACTTTCGAGTTTTCGAAGACGGTGTCGAGCAGGAAATTTCGGTCTTCCGCCACGAGGACATCCCCATCAGCGTCGGACTGGTTATCGATACCAGCGGCAGCATGCGCGAAAAGAGAGAACGCGTGGCCAGCGCCGCCCTCGTGTTCATCGGCGAAAGCAATCGGGAAGACGAGACCTTCATCGTCACTTTCAACGACCAGGCCTTTCTGGAACAGAACTTCACCCACAGCCTCGGCAATCTCGTCGATACGTTGGAAAACCTCGATGCACGGGGGAACACGGCCCTGAACGACGCACTCTGGGTGTCGCTCGACGAGATGGAAGAACGGGGCCGCATGGACAAGAAAGCCATTCTCGTGATCACCGACGGCGAGGACTCGGCAAGCCGCTTCGGAATCAACCCGGTCATGGAGCGGCTGAGACAGACCGATGCGGTGGTCTACATCGTCGGCCTGATGGAACTGAACGACGACCGCGGCGGGCTGTTCCGGCGTTCACCATCGTCTCGTGCCCGCCGGGCGCTGCGGGAAATGGCCGATGCCTCCGGCGGCCAGGCATTCTTTCCCGAAACACTCGACGAAATCGTGGAGGTATGCGGCCGGATCGCGCACGACCTGCGCAATCACTACACAATCGGCTACACCTCGACCAACCGGGAGCTTGACGGCTCCTGGCGGGAAGTCGAAGTTGAGATCGAGGCCCCCCGAGGATTCCCCAGACTGGAAATCAACACCAAGCGCGGCTATTATGCCCGTGGCGGCGAGTAACATGGATTTTCACAACAAGGAGATTTTGAAGCGGTACGTCCGCATGGTAACCGGGCGGCCATTCGCTCCAATCCTCCTCAACATCCTCATTACATCCATCTGCGACATGCGGTGCGTCCACTGTTTCTTCACGGAAGAGTTGGACAACAAACCACGCAAGAAGCTTCAGATGAAAACCCGCGAGGTGGAACGGATCAGCGAAACGTTCGGCGCCAATCTGGGCGTGTTGGTAATCGCCGGTGGGGAACCGTTCACGCGAAAGGACCTGCCGGAGATCGCGAAAGCGTTCTATGAGAACAACAAACTCGAATCCATCTACCTGATGTCGAACGGGCAGATCCAGCAGCGCATCATGCCCGATGTCTCGCGCATCCTGGACGAGTGTCCGAACCTGAACGTGACGGTTGCGCTCGGAATCGACGGTCTGGAGCAAGAGCACGAAAAAATCCGGCAAAAACCCGGAAGTTGGGCGCGCGTCATCGACACGGCCCGTCAATTGCAGCAGATCAAGGCCGAATGCCCTCGCCTGGATATTCAGACGTGCACCTGCTTCATGAACAGTAATCAGGACACGATCTTCGACTGGTACGACTTTCTGAAGAACGAACTGAAGCCGGACAAGGTGAATGTGAACTACATCCGTCCCCCGTCGATGATGCCCGGGGAACTCGACATCGACATCGCGCGCTACCACAAACTGACCGAACAGATCGGAAAGGATTCGGCGCACGCCGCACTCAAGAACGAGTATTCGGGCGACGCGGGGTTCTTCAAGGCCGCGATCGATGTATACATGCACGAGTTGATCGCCAAGACCGCGCTCGAAGGACGGCCGCAGCTTCGGTGCTTTGCCGGCGACGCGGGCGGGGTCATTTACGATGAAGGCTCGGTATCGAGTTGCGAGATCCTCGACGCGGTCGGCAACTTGCGCGATTACGACTGGGACTTCTCAAAGCTCTGGTACTCCCCCGAAATGAACGCCCGCCGTGAGAAAGTCGCCGACGGGTGCTTCTGCACTCATGAGAGCAACTGCTACTATCCCTCGCTTGCCTTCAACCCCCAGCACCTCGTACAGATCAAGAAGGTTGAAAGCGATCTCAGGGAGTCCGCCGAAATGCGGGCAAGAGAGACACACGACAAGCAATTGACAGCGCACTAGCCCCAAGATCGTGGCATCGACTTCAACGCGCGCGCTATCCGACTGGTTCAACCGATCCCAACGCCCTCTTCCGTGGCGCAACACCTACGCTCCGTATCATGTGTGGCTTTCCGAGGTCATGCTGCAGCAGACCCAGGTCGAGACAGTGCTTCCCTACTACACCCGTTTTCTTGAACGATTCCCGACATTGGAGGCGCTGGCGCGCTCGTCCGAGGAAGAGATTCTCGCGCTCTGGTCGGGACTGGGTTATTACAGCAGAGCCCGAAACCTCCGTAGGGCCGCACAGCGGGTAGCGGCGGAGCACGGCGGCCGAATCCCAGACGATTTCGATTCGCTCATTCAGCTTCCCGGCGTCGGGCGATACATGGCCGGCGCCATCATGAGCATTGCGTTCAATGAACCGTTTCCGATAGTGGACGGCAACGTCCGCCGGGTTCTGTCCCGACGTAATGGCTGGACCGAACCCGGGGATGCCCAACTCTGGGAAGCTGCCGAACGGATCGCCAGGGACGGAAACCCGCAAACCGTCAATCAGGCAATGATGGAACTCGGGGCCACGGTCTGCACGTTCAGGACACCCCGTTGCGAACAGTGCCCGTTGAAGCCAAACTGCATCGCCCGCGGTACCGGTCAACAGGCCAACATGCCCGCGCCGCGCAAACGCCGGCAAACGGTCCGCGTGGATCTTTACGCCGTAGTCGATAGCAACCGGAACGGTTTCCTGATGCGGGAAGACGCGTCTATGTGGGAGTTTCCCCTGCTCACCGATCCACCGGGAACGGGGTTCACGAAGATCGGCGCCTGCCGGCACTCGATCACGCATCACCGTCTCGAAGTCGAGGTCTATACGGGCAAGCTCTCCAACCGGCGGAATTACCGGAGAGTCCGGTTCGAAGATGTCCCGGTAACCTCTCTGACGCGGAAAATCCACTCGTTTGTTGGCGATCGCCGGAAAGTGAAGAAATCTGGACCATCGCCGCATGCCACATCTTCTGGTCATTGAAGGGCCTGGGCTGTAGCGACTGTCTTGAAAATCAAGCACAAGGAAGCTCCTGGCGCCAAGAAACGCGATCACGGGCGATGGCGTTGAGGATGGTGAGGAGTTTGCGCATGCAGGCGGTGATGGCGACCTTTGGACGTTTACCGGAATGACGAAGGCGCTGGTAAACGACGGCGATGGATGGATTGTGGCGGATGGCGACGAGGGTGGCCATGTAAAGGGCGCGTCGTACAGGAGCGCGACCACCCATGATCATGCGGCGGCCGCGGAAAGTGCCGCTGTCGCGGTTCATGGGGGCGACGCCGACCAGAGAGGCAACCTGGCGGCGATCCAGAAGACCCAGTTCGGGGAGATGAGTCAGTAACATGGTGGATGTCGCAGGGCCGACACCGGGAACACTGCGCAGAAGGTCGTCGGTTTCGAGCCATATTGGGCTGGACCGGATCGCGTCGTGGATATCGTGGTCGATCTTGCCCAGATCGCGTTCCAGAGAACGGATATGTTTATTGATTTGAGTACGAATCGGCTTCAGAGCCATCGCCCGACGGTTTTTCTCGGCGACGATCATCTGCACGATTTGCTGTCGACGGACGGCAAAGGCGCGCAGTTGGGTGGTTTCGGGATCCGAAATAGGGCGGATCGCGGGCCGGACGCGGGCGGCGAATTCGGCCAGGACGTGGGCATCGATCCGATCGGTCTTGGCCAGCTGGCCCATCGAACGGGCGAAATCACGAACCTGACGCGGATTCACAACCACGACCGGTAATCCGACCGCGGCCAGAGCCAGGGTCACGTCATGCTGATATCCCCCGGTGGCTTCCAGAACGATCAATTCAGGGGAAAGACGTGTCAGTTGGGACACCAGTGTTTTGTGGCCCCCGGCGTCGTTGCGGACTGTGGCGATGGTCGGGTCCGATCCGACAACGGCCACATCGAGTGCGGATTTAGAGACATCAATACCGACGAAGTTTTGTGTGTTCATTCCTGTGGACCCTTCCTTGCGAATGCGGGCTTGAAATCAGCGGCCCTGGTCGACTGTTCGGGTTAGTGCAGGATACGGACGTGACGACCTTGCTACAGATCGGTCTTGGTTGGACCTGGGGCGGTACGGTCTGTCACGTCCGTTCTCGATCCCCGCGTAAACTACGGGAATCCAGAACTCGTCATTTTATGTCCTAATGAAAGATACAAGGGGCGGTCTATGACCGCCCGAATCAAGAATCAAGATCGTGCAGTCATAGACTGCACCTACAGTGGGAATGGGAATGGGAGTGGGCGGATTTCCGGCCGGCGGACGATGATGACGATCTTCAACCCGGCCCGTGTTCAAAACACTTCACTTTTAGGTGATCGTTCACCACTCACTGGCCGGACTGCAGGCTTCGCCGGTCGAGGCGCGGGAACACTCGCGTTGAATCCTTGCCGGCCGAGAGGCGCGCTACTCCAACTCGGCCATGAACGCTTCCAACGCGTCGAGCCCCTTTTCCAGATTTTCCATGGACGCCGCGTAAGACATTCGGATGTGATTCCTGGTGCCGAACGCGGCGCCGGGGACGATTGCCAACTTCTTGTCCTCCAGCAGGCGGACCGCGAAACCCGTACTGTCTTCGATGCCGCCGCGGCCAAATGCCGTCGAAATGTTGGGATATGCGTAGAACGCTCCACCGGGCTCCGCACAACCCACCCCGGGGATGGCCCGAAGCCTGTCGATGACGTATCGCCGCCGCCTGCTGTACTCGGCAAGCATCGCCTGAACCGAATCCTGGGGGCCGCTGAACGCTTCCACGGCCGCCTTCTGCGCGATCGAGGTCGGATTCGAAGTGGAATGGCTCTGGAGCTTGGAAATGCCCGCGATTAATTCCCTTGGACCAAGAAGGAAACCGACACGCCACCCGGTCATTGCGTAGGTCTTGGACACCGAACCGGCAATGACGATCGAATCCCTGAACTCGTGGTGAGAGGCAATGGAAAATGGCTTCCGGCCGTCGTAGAGATACTGGCAATAGCACTCGTCCGACATCAGGACAATGTCATGTTCCCTGCAGATTGCGGCAACCTCGATGAACTCGTCGTCATCCATGACCGCCCCGCTGGGATTGCTGGGCGAGTTGATGATCAACAGTCGCGTCCTTGGCGTCACGGCCCTGGACACCATGTCGGCGGTCAGACGGAATCCGGAATCTTCCGAAGTCTCGACAAACACCGGAGTTCCGCCAACGTAACGGGTCACGTCGGCAAACGTTACCCAGTATGGAACCGGGACGATGACCTCGTCCCCCTCGGCGATCAGAGCTGAAAACACGTTGAAAATGGAATGCTTGGCGCCGACGTTGACTATGACCTCGGGAATGTCGTAGTCCGAACCGAAGGCCGATCTGTGGTACTCGACAATCGCCTTCTTGAGTTCAGTGGTTCCGCTGGGGGCCGTGTATTTACTGAAGTTCCCCTCAATCGCCCGGATCGCAGCCTGTTTGATGTTGTCCGGCGTCGGAAAGTCCGGCTCTCCCGCACTCAGGTCGACAACGTCGATACCCTTCTCGCTCAGCTTTGTGGCAGTTTCGGCCACGGCCATCGTCTGCGACGCGGATATTCGCGAAATCCGTTCAGTCAATCTCAAGCTCATTTGTTAGAACGTCCTTTCGTCCAAAGAATGGGAAAATACGGGAAACGTTTTACCATCCCGTGACAGACCCCTGCGTGGTCCGACCACAGGCTCCTATCCAAAGCGTTTGAGCAGGGCCTTTTCAACGGGCTTCGGAACCAACCCCCGAATGGAACCGGCATGTTCTGCAATCTCGCGTACCAGCCGGGAACTCAAGTAAGAATACCGCTCGGCCGGAAGCATGAACAGCGTTTCGATTTCGGGTTGGAGGCGCCGATTCATCAACGCCATCTGAAGTTCATACTCGTAATCGGACACCGCGCGGATGCCGCGCAGGATGACGCCGGCGGATCGCTCGTGCGCGTACTCTGCCAGGAGGCCCTCGAACACATCCACTTCGACGTTGTCGAGTTCCGGCGGTATGCTTCGCTGGATCAACTCCCGGCGCTCTTCGACGGAAAATAGCGGGTCCTTCTGGGGATTTACAAGAATCGCGACCACCACCCGCTCGAACAACCGGCTACTCCGCTCGATAATGTCGAGATGCCCGTTCGTCAACGGATCGAACGTGCCGGGATATATGGCGATTGTGCGGTTCACCGGCTCCCCTGCTCATAGAAAGTCAACGCGCTATCCCCCTGTAGGTGTGTCCGAAGAAGACGGAGACAGCCCTGGCCCGCGGGCAACTCCATCGACCGGGCATGCTCAATGACAAGGATTCCCTCACTGTCCAAAACCGAACCGGCGCCGAACAGCTCGAGATCTCGGCGATACAGGCTCCCGCTGTCGTAGGGCGGATCGAGAAACGCGATATCGAACGGCGCCGTCACCGCTTGTTTCAAGGCACGCGCCAGATCCATCTGGAGCACCGGGAATTCGTCCTCCATGTCGAACGCTTCAAGGTTCCTCCGAATCGCGGCGCAGGCCTTTGCCGACGAGTCGACGAACGAAACGGTCGACGCGCCCCGGCTGAACGCTTCGATCCCGACCGCTCCAACTCCAGCGTACGCGTCCAGAAAACTCGATTCTATTACGCGACGCCCGAGAATGTTAAACAGGGTCTCGCGAAGCCTGTCGCTCGTGGGTCGCGTTCCCGGGGGAGGACCGACCTTCAGCAGCCGGCTTCGGTAACGTCCCGCGATGATTCTCACCCGACAGTCACCAGTCCGCCAATGTTGCCGCTCCGCCGCAGGCCCTGGATCAATGCCTCCCGTTTGGCCTCGTCGCGAACCCATCGTTCGGCTTCATCCCGTGCTTCAACCAGAATGTCCATGTCGTGGATCGGGTCGGCGACGCGAAATTCCGGCATACCGGATTGACGGGTTCCCGCCACTTCCCCCGGTCCACGAAGCTTCAAGTCCGTTTCGGCCAACAGAAAACCGTCGGTGGTCCCGGCCACGGCCCGAACCCGTTCGAAGGCCACGTCCCCGATACCGTCGGGCGTGATCAGAAGACAACTCGACGCGTGTTTGCCCCGCCCGACCCGGCCGCGAAGCTGGTGCAGCTGGGCAATCCCGAAACGTTCGGCATGTTCGATCGCCATCAACGTCGCGTTCGGAACATCGACTCCCACCTCGACGACGGTCGTGGCAACCAGAATTTCCAGTTCCCCGGAAGTAAACGCCTGCATCACGGCCTCTTTCTCGTCACTTTTCATCCTGCCGTGCAGCAGGCCGACCCGGGCGGAGGGGAAAGTTTCGACGAGTTGATCGTACCCCTCGGCGGCCGAACGCAGATCGAGTTTTTCCGACTCCTCGACAAGCGGGTATACCACGAAACACTGGCGGCCGACGGCGAGTTCCCTTCGGATGGCTGCTTCCACGGTCGCTCGATTGCGCTCGCGAACGTGCTCAGTGCGGATGGGGATACGGCCCGGCGGCAACTCGTCGATCGTCGACACGTCCAGATCCCCGTAGAAAGTCATGGCAAGGGTTCGCGGAATAGGCGTTGCCGTCATGACCAGCGTGTTGGGCCGTTGACCTTTCTCCATCAATTTGAGTCGCTGAAGCACACCGAAACGGTGTTGCTCATCGATCACGACCAGCCCGAGACGGTGGAACGCCGCCGCATCTTCGAGCACCGCGTGAGTACCGATGGCCAGGTGGGCGTCTCCGGATCGAAGCTGCGCCATCCCGTCGGGATTGTCTTTGGATGCCCCCCGCCGTATGAGCACGATCTTGTAGCCAAGCGGGGCAAACACCCGTCTGGCGTTGATGTAGTGCTGCTCGGCCAGGATTTCGGTCGGCGCCATGATCACAGCCTGGAATCCATTTTCGACGGCAATCGCGACGGTCTCGAATGCAACAATCGTCTTGCCGGACCCCACGTCTCCCTGGAGCAACCGATTCATGGGGTATGGGGCGCGGAGATCCTCGACGATCTCTCCGAGTGCCATCTTCTGCGCGATTGTGGGATGGAACGACAGGATCGTTTTCAGACGCTCGCGTATCCAGTCGTTGGTATGGAACCGGACGCCGTCGCTGGCCCGAATACGATGGCGGCGCAACGCAAGCGTCAACTCCATCAAGAGGAACTCTTCGAAGATGAACCGCCGGTGACCGGGCGACCGCCTGCGATTCAATTGCTCGATGTCGTCGTCGAAACCGGGTTTGTGCAGAGCCCTGAACGCGGCACCTATCCCGGGCAGGCCGATCCGATCCCGAAGTTCCGAGGGCAATGGATCCTGGATGTCCCCGTCCAGTCCGTCAAGCGCGGCCGCCACGATCTGACGCACCTGGCGGCTCGTCACTCCAGCCAGTTCCTCGTAGATCGGAACGTACTGCCCCAGATCTCCCGGGTCGGCGTCTTCGGATTCGGGCACGAGTTCGAATTCGGGATTGAAAAGGACCAGACCGTTCGTGTAGCGATCCATTTCGGGCTTTCCCGTTGCCACAACGCGAACGCCCGGGGCAAATACCTTCTTCTTGTAGAGATGTCCCCCGTTGAACCACTTCGCATTAACAAACGCGGTGTCATCGGTCAGAACGACATCGAGGAGACCCCGCCGGGCACGCGTTCGAATCCATCGGACGGCGTATACCGTGGCCGATACGGTCGCCTGGATCCCCGGCCGCAGGGAATCCAATGGCACAAAGTGAGTGCGGTCTTCGTACCGGCGGGGAAAGTGGAACAGGATGTCCTCGACCTTCCGAACACCGCGGCGCTCGAGCAGTGCCGCTCGTTTCGGACCGACTCCCCTGACGTACTGGATCCCGGTGTCGAGCTGAAGCGAGGGCATTTATCGGGTCCCTGCGGCGGAACGGCTTACGCGTCGCCCGCCGCGTTTCCACCGCTGGACTTCCACCGCAAGAAGGCTTTGATGAAACCGTCCAGCCCACCATCCAGGACGCGGTCGACGTCGCCGGCTTCGACCTTGGTCCGATGGTCTTTCACCATTCGATACGGCGCCAGGACATAGGAACGAATCTGGCTGCCCCATGCATTGTCCATCTTGTTGTCTTCGATCGCCTGTGCTTCGGCGCGCTTTTTTGCGAGTTCCATCTCGTAAACCCGGGCACGAAGGATCTTCATCGCGGTAGCCCGGTTCTTGTGCTGCGAACGTTCGTTCTGGCACTGAACCACGATGCCGCTGGGCTGGTGAGTGATGCGCACGGCCGAATCGGTCACGTTGACGTGCTGCCCGCCGGCGCCGCTGGACCGGTAGGTGTCTATGCGGAGGTCTTTTTCGTCGATGTCCACTTTAACCCGGTCGTCGATTTCGGGATAGACCGAAACCGAGGCGAATGAGGTGTGCCTTCGGCTGGCGGAATCGAACGGAGAGATACGAACCAGCCGGTGGACACCCGATTCGGCGGACAGATAGCCGTAGGCGTAGTCGCCTGACGCGGTGAACGTCACCGACTTCAGCCCCGCCTCGTCACCCGCCTGCCGATCGAGGATTTCGGTCTTGTAGCCGCCCTTCTCCGCCCAGCGCATGTACATCCGGAACAGCATTTCAGCCCAGTCCTGCGCCTCGATTCCACCGGCGCCGGGATGTATAGTGACGATCGCGTTGAGACTGTCGTTCTCGCCCCCCAGCAGCATCTGAGACTCGGCGCTTTCGACGAGTTCATCCAGTTTGCCAACCAGATCGGGCAATTCGGCATCGACCGACTCTCCTTCGCGAGCCAGTTCGATAAGCGTTTCTCCGTCTTCAACCTGCCGGGCGATTTCGCGGTCCAGTTCAATGCTTTTCTCGAGTCGAGCCTTCTCACGCAGGACCTCACTCGATTTCTCGTTGGCGGACCAGAAGTCCGGAGCGGCAATCAGCGTGTCGAGTCGGTCAATGCGCTTCTGCTTCGCCGGGGAGTCAAAGAAACCTCCGGAGTTCCTGGCTGCGGTCCCTGAGGGAGGAAAACTTGTCGAAGAGTTCGTCGTTCATCTGTTGATTCTACTCGATTGCGGCGGACCTTGACTTGCCCGCCCGTGGCCAAACCGCGAACGCAATCGTCGCCAGAGTCGCCAGATATGCGAACACATCGCCGTATCGGACGTAGAAAGTACGGTCCCGACGGTATCCCGCAACGCCGTCAAGAATAGTCCTTTCGCCGAGTTCCGTCCTGGCCACGACGTTGCCGTAGGGATCGATGATGGCGGTCACCCCGGTATTGGCGCCGCGAACGATGTAACGCCGGTTTTCGGCAGCACGAACCGTCGACATTCGCAAGTGCTGATAAGGTGCTGACGTGTCCCCGAACCAGCCGTCGTTGGTGATGTTGACGATCGCTTCCGCGCCGCGCGCAGTGAACTGGCGGATCAGGCCGGGAAACACGTCTTCATAGCAGATCGTCGCGGCTATTCCGTGCCCGTTCACGGAGGTTACCGTGTAGTCCGCACCCGCGGCAAAATCGCCGACGTTTCGAACCATCGATTCGGCAAAGAAGAGCAGATTCTTCAACGGAACATATTCGCCGAAGGGCACCAGATGGATCTTGTCGTACCGCGCCACCTGTTCGCCGGAAGGCGACACGATCCCCGCGCTGTTGGAGGGCAGATCGCCGATCGAGTCCATGTAGCCGAAAAGAAATGCGGTATCGAGTTCTGCCGCAATCTCCCTGGCCCGGCGGGCGAAGAAGGCGCCTTCTGCCAGACGAAAGGGTCCGGGGGTCTCCGGCCAGATCACCAGATCAGGAACGGCCCCGCCTCGAACCGACAGGGCATGCAACTCGTCCATCAGGCGATCGCGATCGTCGGGCAGCCACGACTGATCCAGATCGATGTTGGTCTGGACGAGTCGCACCTGGAACGGGTCCGACGGGGTCTCATCGGTGGGTGCGGGCAGGAGGACGGCAAGAACTATCGTCGCGGCGGCCCCAGCCAGCAACCGGAGGTTCCGGGTGATGTACCCCAGCGCAACGATCGAACCCGCTCCCACCAGGACAAAGGAAAGACCGTAGATCCCGGTCCAGGTCACAATCTGCCTCAATCCACCGAAAGGTGCGAGTGCATAGCCGGCCAGCATCCATGGAAAACCGCCAAAAACAAGATGGGTCTGCAAAAGCTCGACCGTGACCCACGTCGGCGCCGCCAGCAAAATCCCCGGCAATCCGAATCGTTCGATGTGCCACCGCATCGCCAGGGCGAACAGCGCGGTATGGCAGGCAAACACGATGACGAAAAGCCCGAATACCGCGACCGACAGGGGAAGGGAAAGCCCCCCATACGTCGACATCGTGAAAACGATCCAGTAGCAGGAACCCCCGAAGAACACGACGCCGGCCGTGTATCCCGCCAGAGCCGACGAGCCGCGGGTTCGGCTTCGGGAGAGCACGACCAGAAGAGGCGCCAGTGCGATCCAGCCCAGGTAGTACAAGTCCGGCTTGGGCAGTGCGAGGACGAGCAGCAGACCTGAAGCCGCCGCGACGGACAAAGACATGGCTCGCTCGGCCAGACCGCGAACAGGCGTTACGCTATCGGAAATCGGCGGAGCGTTGTTGGAGTTCGACCGGAACAGCATTCGTCGTTCGGCATCACTGGACGAGTATCGGATCGTGTCCTTCGGCGGAGAGGGCGGCACGCACGCGCTCGATTTCGACATCGTCGGTAAAGGGCCCGACCCGCACGCGGTAGAAAGGCACGGTGTCATCCGGTCCGGGCCGGAGGACGAACGCCTGGAAACCCAAGTCCATCAGTTCCATTCTCAAGGCGTCCGCCTGATCGGCGCCCGTAAGCGCTCCGACCTGCAACATGACCGCCACTTCGGCCTGCGCGGTTGACCCGGCGGGTTGCGAAGCTGTACCGCCGTCCGAAGCGGGGGGCGCCGTGGATTCTGGCGGTTGCGCCAACGGCTCGGCCGTTTCGGACTCCGGCAACTCCAGTCCGGGAAGTTCCAATTCTCCGACGCCCTCATAAAACGTCAAATCCGGATCCCGGGGATCGTCCGCCGCCTCGGGCAGAGCGACCGTTTCCTCAACTGGCGCAGGAACCGCCTCGACGGCGACCTGACTTCGGCCTGCCAGCATTCCCAGGATGAAAAAGACCGAACACAGGACGACAACGGCGACGAAAATCGCCAGCGTGAATCCCTGCCCTTCCCAGGAGGTCTCCCCGTCCATTTATCCCTTGTCCGCGTTCAGTTTCGCCTTCGCTTCCTGGAAGAAGGTGAGCAGGTCGATCGGCAGCGGGAAGACAATCGTGGAGTTCCGCTCCAGCCCGATTTCGGTCAGTGTCTGGAGATAACGCAGTTGAAGCGAGACGGGCTCTGTGGCAATGATCTTTGCGGCATCGGCCAGCCGGGCCGCTGCTTCGAATTCACCGGAAGCATGAATGATTTTCGCGCGCTTCTCGCGTTCGGCTTCAGCCTGCCGTGCCATCGCGCGCTGCATCACTTCGGGGAGGTCCACGCCCTTGATCTCAACCATGGATACCTTGATGCCCCAGGGATCCGTGTGTTGATCGAGAATCTCCTGCAACCTCAGGTTGAGTTTCTCCCGCTGGCTGAGTAGTTCATCGAGGATGACTTCGCCAAGCACGGAACGCAGTGTGGTCTGTGAAAGCTGCGAGGTGGCATAAAGATAGTTTTCGACCTCGACAATCGCGTTGCGGGAATCCACAACCCGGAAGTACACCACCGCGTTGACCTTCACCGACACGTTGTCCTTCGTGATCACGTCCTGAGTGGGTACGTCCATCGTGATCGTTCGCAAGCTGACCCGGACGGCCTTATCGATAGGGAAGAAAGCCAGAATGAGGCCGGGCCCCTTGGCATCCGGCAAGAGTCGCCCCAAACGGAAGATGACTGCTCGTTCGTATTCGCGAAGGATGTGAACCGAATTGAACAACCAGAGCAGAATGATTGCTAACGCAATCAACGGAATTGTCGGCATTATATTTCCTCGCTAGCTGTTTCGACCTCGATATTGAGGCCGGCCATCTTCACCACTCGAACCGTGGAACCCTGCGCGATCGGACTTCGGGAGTGGGCTCTCCAGATTTCGCCATGGACCATCACCTTTCCGTCCTTGTGGACATCGGTCGACGCGGTGCCAATTTCACCTATCATGCCGGAGCGGCCGGTTACCACCTTCTTGCCGTGGGATACCAATACCAGTCGCACCAGGAAGACCGTAATCACAGCCAGCGGTATCGCAACGGCCAGAATCGTCCCCAACTGGATCCGAAGTTCTGGAATGGGGCCCTGCACCAGCATCAATCCCCCGAACACCATGGCCACCACGCCCCCCATCGCCAGAATCCCGCTGGTGGGCACGGTGGCTTCGACCACAAACAGGGCAAGTGCAAGCAGGATCAGGACAGCCCCCGTCAGGTTGACCGGAAGAAGGTTGAAGGCGAACAGTGCCAGCACCAGACTGATCCCGCCGATCACACCGGGAAAAATCATGCCGGGGTTCGTGATTTCCATATACAGCCCGAGCAACCCCACCACTCCAAGGACCAGTGCGATATTCGGGTTCATGATCGCCGAGAGCAGGCGTTGCCGCGAGTTCATTTCGAATATTTCGACCGTGGCGCCATCGAGTTGGAGCGTTTCGACCGAATCGTCGAAGCGGCGTATCCGTTGACCATCGAAAACCTCGATCATTTCGGGGATGCTCGCGACGACCGCGTCGATGAACCCGGCCTCCAGAGCTTCTTCAGCAGTGAACGACTTGCTCTCGGTAACGGCTAATTCGGCCTCTTCGGGATTGCGTCCGCGCAGGGCCACGTAGCTCCGTAGGAACGCCGACACATCGTTGACGATCTTTTCCTCCATGACCTCTCCGATCTCCGCGCCAAACGAAGACACGGGGTGCGCCGCACCCGTGTTTGTTCCCGACGCCATCAACGCCAGATCGCCTGAGAGCAGAATGAAGAAGCCGGCCGACGCCGCACGAACGCCGCTCGGACCCACCCAGATCGCCACCGGCACCGGAGACGCCAGAATGGCCTCCACCATATCGCGCATCGAATCGACGAGTCCCCCGGGAGTATCCAGCCGGATAACCGCGATTGCCGCATCGATCTCGTCGGCGTAGGCCAGCCCCTCGGCAAGATATTCCGCGCTGACCGGATGAACGATGTCTGAAAGTTCGATCTGGAGAATGGTTGGCGCCTGAGCACTGGCACTATACGGGCCTGCCAGGAGGGCGGCCGCCACGGCGAGAAACACGCGGCCTGCAAGGCGGCTTCGGCCGCGAGGCACGCAACCAGCCGCACCCGGACCGCCACGGGACCGAACCGCAATGCCGTCTAGCCGAATCATATGGTTGATTATAGCAATACGCGGCGGATATGCTACGCAACGAGCTATGAACCTCTTGAAGGAACCATGCGCGTCGCCATCGATATCCGTAGAGTCCACGAGTTCGGAATCGGCACTCATATCTGGAATCTCGTCCGTAATCTTTCGGAAATCGATGATCGGAACGAGTATTTTCTCTTCGGGTCGCAGCCGCATTTCCAGGAGCTCGGCCCTCTTGGCAGCAATTTCACTCCCGTAGATATTCCCGAAGACAACGGAGTCTGGAACCTTCAAGTCAGGATTCCTCTCCTTCTGCGGGCTCTTCGCATCGACGTGTTTCACGTTCCGAACTACCGTGCCCCGCTGCTGGTTCCATGCCGCCTGACGGTGACCATCCACGATTGTGTCCATTTGCTGTTTCCACCACAGGGGTCATCGAAATTCGAGAACTACAAACAATACCTTTACACGAAGCACATCGTCCGGCGGGCAAATCGTGTGATCACCGTCTCGGAATCGACGCGGCAGGATCTGATCAACATATTCGACATCAGCCCGGACAAGGCGTCGGTGGTTCACAACGCGCTCGACGGACGGTTCACCCAGGGGCACGATTCCGTGGTACGAACGTCGATTCTGGAACGTTACCAACTGAAGAACCCATTCATTCTCTATGCGGGCCAGATCAAACCGCACAAGAACATCCACCGGTTGATCGAAGCGTTCGCGGTCCTGAAGAACGAACTGGCAGAGAACAAGAAATACAGGAATATGAAGCTCATCGTCATCGGCGATGAAATTGCCAGGCACCCCTACCTCAGACTGACCGTAATTCGAAGCGGCGTCCAGCAGGATGTCCGGTTTCTGGGAACGGTACCGGGCGGCGTCCTCCAGGTGTTCTACGAAACGGCCGCGCTGTTCGCCTTGCCGTCGCTCTACGAAGGGTTCGGCCTGCCCCCCCTTGAAGCAATGGCGAACGGCACGCCGGTTGTCGCTTCGAACACGTCGTCGCTGCCGGAAGTATTGGGAGATGCCGCCCTGCTGGTGAACCCCGAAAACGTCTTCGAGATCGCCCGCGCCATGAAACGGATCTTGAACGATCCGGCGCTACGGCAAACCCTCATCGAGAAAGGCCGGGCCCAGGTCCGCAAGTATTCGTGGAAGGACTCCGCGGAAAAGGTTCGGGCAACCTATATGGCGGCTGGGTAGCCAGGGCGCATGGACTGGCGCCAGACCAACGGCGCGTTCCTCGCGCCGGGCGCGTAGCGGCGCGTGCCTCGCGCCGGATCAAGCGCGAGGACGCATATCCTTGTACCAGACCAGGCACCGATGCCCGCACCCGGGTTGCCCATATCCGGAATACCGAGCCTTCAGGGGCGTAGCCTGAAAGTCCATTCAATCTCTTTGCGGGCAGGATGCTCGCGTTCTCAGGCGCGTTCCTCGCGCCGGTCGCGCGTAGCGGCGCGTTCCTCGCGCCGGATCAAGCGCGCCTTGGGAACGGCACGAAGAGTCGGGCTTCCGGAATTTCTGAAATCCCGGATTGAAGAGGGGACAGTGAAACGACCGCTCAGTCGAACGTCAGAGGCGTGCCCGCGCGGATTTCACGAAACCTGATGTTCGAAACCATCGCGATGCGCGTGCCGGGCGTGTCGATCAGCGTGGTTCTTCCCAAGCGTGTGATGTTGAGGTTCCGGCCGACGATGCTGATGGATTGGGGGCCCGGTTGTGTGTTGATCTCAATGGTCTTGACCGCAAGCGGACTCACATAGCGATCGATCTCAGCCGTGCTGGCCCTTGCAATTTCTTCAATGGCCTGGGCATCGGGCCCAATGTCGTCGAGCAATGTATAGACGCCGAGTTGGTTGGTCCCTCCCGTCATGATCTCAATGACCGTCATGATTTCCGCAGGCAATCCGAAGTCGTCGGACAGGCCGACGCGATGATGCACATCGAAGCTGAGCAATCCGCCCCTCTGGGTGTAAGGGAGCTTGATCAATACGCCCTGTGCCGGAAGCACGGTGATGGGAACATCGAAATAAGATCGGTCGGTCGACACGCCGGTACCGAAAAAGAGGTTCCGCGGCGCGCGAACCTCGAACTGTAATTCCGCACCCACCGTCTGATCCTGCGCAAAGGCCGCGGGGATGACGAAGATACCCACGATGAAAGCCAACGCCATCTGACGCATCGGAACCTCCGTTGGTTCAATTTTTCAAACTATAGCATGGAGCGCTATTTCGATCGCCTGGTCCCGAAGCACCCGGTAAGCGCGGATCTCGGGCCGGGGGCCGACAAGCGACACAACCACGTGGGCCGCATCCGGATAGTGCGCCCCGGCGATGTCCCGAGTCGATAGAACAGCGGGACTCGAAGGGTGGGAATGGCAGACCGCGACCATTTCTTCGCCGGATGCGCGGAGCGATCTGAACATCCGGAACAGAAACTCCGGTTCGACGGCAAACGCCGTCCCGCTATGCAGGGCATTGACCGCCGGCAGGTAGCGGTCCGCCGAATCGCCGCGCCCCACAAAGAAGCCGCAAGCTTCCTCGGGAAAGCACTCCCGTGCGTGGGCGACGAACCGGCCCAGAACACCGTCGGCAACCCGCAGGTTCAAGGAAAGATCCTTCCCGGATTGATGACGCCATGTGGATCCACGGTCCCTTTCATCGCATCGGTCGCCGCCGGCTGGAGCACACGGGAAATAATCGTAGACTTCATGATGCCGATATCAAAGCGTGCTCAATCGTCATGGAGACCAGGTTTCCATTCTCGTCCAGATCCAGGTAGATGTTCTCAGACACCTCTCGGGTCTCGGCGACCAACTTCGAGGTAAACTCAATGAGTGCCGTGTCGGTATCTTCAAAGTAGTTGATCTTCATACTTTTCCCTTTCTCGGATACCCCCGGTCGAAAGCGATGCTACGGGTCCCACGCCCAGAAGGCCGTCTGGTCGCCAACAGTGGAAATCACCTCGATGAGCACGGTGTCGCTTGCGCCCAGCTCGTCCAGGAAACGATTTGCCGTGATACCGAGCGTGCGTGAATCCGAATCGGTGATCTCTGCCAGTTCTTCCTGGGACATGGCCACCCGCGATGCCGCGTTGCGGTAGTACTGAATCCCGTATTCCATCCACGGATCCGGCTTGTAAAGGATCAGTTCCTGGTCGCCGTCGATCAATTGGCTCAACTCCGCTTCCCACGGCCTCATGCTTTCCATGCTTTGAATCCTGGGGAAGACCGCCATTGTGATCGCCAGAACCAGAACCGATATTGACACAACGTTGACGACTCCCAACGCGGCCGGCGGGAACCAAAACGCGATCGCCACCAGAATTCCCGCCAAAGCAAAGGCGGGCGCCAATGCCAACGTCCCATCGAGTTGAAGATCCACGTTGAGGGAATCGCCGAAGAAACCCAGAGTCACACCGATCGCAACCCACAGCACAGCCTGCAGGAACACACCGATCCTGAAACCGGCGGTCACTTCGCGCCTGAGGATCTCACGGGCGGTAAGAAGAGCCAGAGGGGGCACCGCCGGCAGGATGTAGGCCGGGAGCTTGGAACCGGCCAGCGAGAAGAACACGATCGGCACCGCGGCCCAAAGCAACGTCAGTTGTTCGCTTCGCTTATATCGTTGGCGTAGTGCGGGTATCAGAACGAAGCTCCACGGGAAAAACAGCAACAGGAGGGCCGGCAGATAAAAATAGAATGGCTGGGGATGCCCATGCACTTCGGAAGTAAAGCGCTGAAGGTTGTGGTTCAGAAAGAAAACGTCGAAAAACTCCCTGCCGTTGACCCACGTGACGATGCCGTACCACGGCCCCGCAACGAGTGCCGTAATGGCGAGCCCTTCCGGATGCCACGTCTTCCAGTCTTGCCGGGTGCCCCTCCACAGCGTGAACAGGCCGAGCGACAATACAGGCAGGATGACGGCGACCGGGCCCTTGGCCAGGACCCCAAGGCCGATCGCCGCGTAGAATGCGTAAAAAAACCAGCGCCGGCTTTCGGTTCCGTCGTTCAGGGCGACCAGAAAGAACGCCAGAGCCGCGGTAAGCGAAGTCGTCAGCAGCATGTCCATGGACGCCGCCCGTGCCAACGCAAAAAATCCAACCGATGTCGCCATGATCGCGGCGGCGGTAAAACCCACGCCCCGGTCGAACACCCGCCGGCCGCACCAGTAGATGAGAAAGACCGACAAGGTGGCGCCAAGCGCTGATGGCAGGCGGGCGCCGGTTTCTCCGACGCCAAAGATGGCGTAGCCGAGGGCCGCAAGCCAGTACATCAGAGCGGGTTTTTCGAACCAGTTCTCACCGGCCAGCCTCGGCGTTACGTAGTCCCCGCTCACATACATTTCGCGAGCGACATCCGCGTAACGCGGTTCATCGGGACCCATGAATCCGATTCCGCCAAGCTGGTGAAGGAACAGGATGTAGCAGAGGGCGGCGAGAACGACCACGATGAGGTAGTCGAGATGCCGGTCGCGGTTCGGTCTCATGTCAAGAAAATATGTGACAATATCATGAATGCACGTTGGGGCCAAAGCCCGTGTCCAGTACAGTTTAGCAAGACTCCTGCTCGGGTTTTTCAGGGTTTTGCCGCGCCGGATCGCTTATCCCGCCGGACGCGTGCTTGCCGCGGCCGGATACCGGATCGCCACCCGCCAGCGCAACGTCGCGTTCCACAACCTGGGCATGGCGTTGCCGGACCTGACCGAGGCCGAGCGCATCCGGATCGTTCACGGCGTATTCGACAACCTCGGCCGCCTTCTGGTGGAATTCAGCCACTTTCCGGAACTCAACGCGTCCAACATTCAAAATCTGGTCGAGTACGAGGGACTGGAGCACTACCTGGACGCTCGGGCCCGGGGAAAGGGCGTGTTGTTTCTGACCGCCCATATCGGCGCATGGGAATTATCGTCCTTCTCCCATTCGGTCTACGGCCATCCGATGAAGTTTCTGACGCGCCACATCGACAACCCCCTTGTCGAAGGCCTGATCTCCGGCTATCGGACGCGGGCCGGTAACGGCGCCATCGGCCGGGCCGGCGCCGCGCGCGAGGTGCTGCGGGCCCTGCGCAACAACGAAACCGTTGGAATCCTGATCGATCAGAACACGACCCGCAGCGATGGCGTCTTTGCGGACTTCTTCGGTATTCCGGCAGCCACCACCGACGGACTGGCCGTATTTGCCCTACGGACCGGCGCCAACGTGATTCCGGGCTTCATCCGGTGGGATCGGACCCGCGGGAAGCACGTCCTGGAGTTCCAGCCGCCGGTCGAACTGATACGGACGGGGGACCGAGACGCCGATGTCCGTGCAAATACGACACGATTCAACGGCGTGATCGAGAACTTCGTCCGCCGGTATCCGGATCAGTGGCTGTGGATTCACAAAAGATGGAAGACACGTCCCGAGGGAGAAGAGGAACTGTATTGAACCGCCGTATCGATGGGGGCGTTCCGGGGGTGTTCCACACGTCCCGCGCACCGGCATGGGCTCGCCTGTGTGTGCGGAATGAGAGACGGGAAGAAGGCACGAATCCGATCTAATGGAACGGACCGAGTGCGCCCCTTGTGCAGGCGGTTATCCGATCCCGCCGTAGGCCAGCTTTTCGAGCCGCGCGATGCGGTCGTCCATCGGCGGATGCGTACTGAACAGGCTGGCCATTCCACCCCCGCGCAAGGGGTTGACGATGAACATGTGCGCGGTCGCGGGATTTGCATCGAGTGGAATCCGCTTGGAAGCCACGTCCAGCTTCTTCAATGCGCTGGCCAGCCACAAGGGATTTCCGCAGATCTTCGCTCCGGTGGCATCGGCCTGATACTCGCGGGAACGCGAAATCGCCATCTGAATCAGCATCGCGGCAATCGGGGCCAGAATCATGACCGCCAGCATGCCGATGATGCCGCCGCCGCGGTCGTCGCGCCGGTCGCCCCCGAAACCGCCGAAGATCATCGCAAACTGAGCCATCGTCGCCAGCATGCTGATTGCGCCCGCAACAGCCGCGGCAATCGTTCCGATCAAAATGTCGCGGTTCTTGACGTGAGCCAGTTCATGCGCCATGACCCCAGCGAGTTCTTCGCGATTGAGAATCTTCAAGATGCCGCGAGTCGCCGCGACGGCGGCGTGATGAGGATTGCGGCCGGTCGCGAAAGCGTTGGGGCCATCCGAAGGAATCAGATAGACCTTCGGCATGGGCAAGTTGGCCCGCGCCGCAAGATCGCGCACGACACGGTAGAACTCGGGCGAATCGCTCTCGGTGACTTCCTGCGCCTTGTACATCTTGAGGACGATCTTGTCGCTGAACCAGTACGAAAACCCGTTCATGGCGATGGCGATCGCGAACGCACCGATCATCCATGTCCGGCCACCCAGTGCGCCACCCGCCAACACGAGCAGTACGGTGAGTCCAACCATCAACACGGCTGTCTTTGCGGTATTCATCCACGAACCTCCAGCACGGCGGTCATCGACCGCGGCACAATTTCAATTCTACGATCGATCGGTCCCCTGTCAAATGGCACGGCGGAGGAACTCGGCGATATGAACCACTTCAAGATCCAGGCCGTGCCGGCGGGCACCGTACTGGAGCTGGAACAGGCAGCCCGGATTGCCGGTCACCAGGACATCCAGGTTGGCGGCCTTGACCCGCTCCATCTTGCGGTCCAGGATTTCGGTGGCCAGTTCCCGGTGCGTCAGGTTGTAGACACCGGCACTGCCGCAACACTCGTCCGCGCCTTCCACTTCGACGAACTCGACTCCGGGAATCGCTTTGAGGAGTTCGCGAGGTGGTTTCCGGACGCCCTGCGCATGCAACAAGTGGCAGGGATCGTCGTATCCGACGCGGGCGGTCACCTTTCGGGACAGGCGACTCCGAACACGCGTCGACGCCAGAAAGGCCGACACGTCCAGCACCTTCGACGAAAATCCGGCGGCGCCATCGATCAACAACGGATACTCGGCCAGCATCGCTCCGCAGCCCGACGCATTGACCACTATCGCCTCGACATCCTCGGGAAACTTGTCGACGTTCACGCGTGCCATACCGCATGCGGCGTCGCGCAAGCCCGCGTGGTTGGCCAACGCTCCGCAGCAAATCTGCCCATCGGGAACGATAACGTCGAATCCCGCCGCGTTGAGAAGATCGACCGTGGCGCGGTTGACATCCCCCAAAAGCGAATTCATCACACAACCCGAGAAAAACGCGACGGTCCCCGCCGGCTGGCCGTGGGCCCGATACGTGTGCCCGATCTGGACTCCGGTCTGAAGCGCCACTTCGGGCGTCATTGCTTCAGCCGCCGCATAGGACGGCGCGATTCGAGCCAGGAGTCCCGTCGAACGAACCAGCCGTTGGAGACCGGTCTGCCGATAGAACTGCAGCAATCGAGCGGCAAGGTCGAATCTTCTGGGATAGGGAAACACGTGCCGCATAACCAGGCTCATGATGGGATTGGCCGGACGCTCCTCGACGATTCGACCCCGCATTTCTTCCATCATGCTCCCGAACTGCACGCCCGACGGGCAGGCGGTTTCGCAGGCGCGGCAATCCAGGCATCGGAACATGTGCTCGGTGAAGGTATCGGTAATCGCGGTCCGCCCCTCATCGAAGGCCCGCATCAGGTGGATGCGCCCGCGGGGCGAGTCCATCTCGTTGCCCAGGACACGGTAGGTGGGGCACGACGAGAGGCAGAGACCGCAGTGGATGCAGTCGAGGTAGCCTTCCCGGGTCGTGCGCTCCTGTTGGTGAACGACGGTGCTCATGCGCGATTCTCTCCGTCCACGTGACGACCCGGATTCAAACGGCCGTCCGGATCGAATGCCGTTTTGACTTTTCGCATCAGTGCATACTCGGCACCGTCGAGACCGAAAGCCGGCACCTGCTTCCGGACATCCAGAGACGCCCTTTCGATCGTTGCCGAGAACTCCCGGCGCAAGCGGGGAATATCATCGACGTCGACGGTCATCGACACGGTGCCGTTCGCGGCATGCGCCAGCCAGGACTCCGGATGAAACCGTTCGAGAAGTCCGGGCACCTGGGCGGGCAATGCCGCGACCCTCACAAGAGGTTCGGAAAGTCGAGTGTAGCAATTCCGAACGTCATTCCAGACCGATCCTTCGGTCTCGCGGTCGAAGTGATCCCAACCCTCGCCCGGCAACCGGTCGAGTTGCCATTCGACGGCTCTGGAATGCTCACCGAATCGAATTGTAATGGTGTTGTCCGGTCCGGTCCAGACCAGCGCGATCGGATCGAGCGGCCCCGTCCGGATCCGGCGAACAATTTCGGCCGCCTCCTGAAGACCGGCAACCCTCAGACGTGCGCTTGCCGTGGTCTGGTATGCGGCACGCAGTTTGAAACTGATCTCCGAGATGACCGCGAGCGAACCCAGAGAGCCCGTATACAGCTTGGCCAGATCGTAACCCGAGACGTTTTTGACCACACGTCCACCGGTCTTTGATTCGCGCCCTCCCGGGTGCACAACCTTCATACCGATGATCCAGTCCCGAATCGTGCCCACTGCCCTCAGCGGGCCTTGCGCGTTGGTCGCGACGATTCCCCCGATCGTGGCATCGGGTCCATTCCATGGGTCCAGGGGCAGCATTTGCCCGTATTCATCGAGGGTCGCCTTGAGCTGTCCGAGTCGGACGCCGGATTCCACGTGGATGGTCAGATCGGAGGGAACGTAGGCGGTGATCTTGTCAAGGCCGCTGGTTACGATAACGGTATCGACGGGTTCGAGCGGGTTCCCCGTCTCGAGCTCGGTGCCGGCGCCGACCGGGGCGACCGCGCCGGTTTCGGCACTCATCATGTCGGAAAGTTCCGAGGCCGACGATGGGACAAGGACTCGATCGACTTCCCGGGAATCGACGATCACGACCGGACCTCGTCGACGCCCAGTACGTATTTTTCGATCCGCCGCGCCGCCTCGGCCGTACTGGTGACTCCGGGCCCCACTTCGGTGCAACTCGGCTTGGAAGGAAACACCTTCCCGGGATTGAGCAAGCCGCGGGGATTGAAGACGCCCTTGACCAGTTTCATCACGGCCAGGTCGTCATCGTTGAAGATCATGCACATGAAGTCTTTCTTCTCGACACCGATACCGTGTTCTCCGCTGAGCGCCCCGCCCACGGCGACGCAAGTCTCCATGACGGCTTCGCCCATCTTGTGGATGCGTTCCACCTGGTCGGGGTCGCGGCTGTCGAACAGGATCAGGGGGTGGAGGTTGCCGTCCCCGGCATGGAACACGTTGGCGACCGGAAGGCCGTATTGTTCGGACAGGCGTTCGATCGCCTTGAGAACCTCGGGCAGGCGGGTGCGCGGAATCACCGCATCCATCGTGATCATGTCCGGACTGATTCGCCCCATGGCCCCGAAGGCGCCTTTTCGGCCGAGCCACAAACGCGCCCGTTGTTCCTCGTCCTGCGCCACGCGCACTTCGAAGGCGTTGTTCTGATTGCAGATGTCCACGATCATCGATGCCGTCTCTTCGACGGCAACCTCGAAGCCGTCAATCTCGATCAGCAGGCTCGCCGCCGCATCCAGCGGATAACCCGCCGCGTAGACCGAGGCTTCGACGGCCTCGATGGTTCGACGATCGACGAACTCGAGCGCGGCAGGCATGATGCCGGCGGCAATGACGTCTGAAACTGTCTGGGTGGTTTCCTCAACGGAACGAAAGGACGCGAGCAGGGTCTTGACGGCCTGGGGCTTCTTGAGAAGACGAACTGTAATCTCGGTGACGATGGCGAACGTCCCCTCGGATCCGACCAAGGCGCCCACCATGTCATAGCCGACACGTTCACCCGTGGCGCTCCCGAGCCGGACGACCGTGCCATCGGCGAGAACCGCTTCGACCTCGAGGATGTGGTTGGTCGTCATTCCGTACTTGAGGCAGTGGGGTCCGCCGGCGTTTTCGGCAACGTTGCCGCCGATGCTGCACGCGACCTGGCTGGATGGGTCCGGAGCATAGTAGAGACCCAGGTGCGACACGGCCTGGGATACATGCGCGTTGACCACCCCGGGCTGGAGAACGGCAATCCGGTTCTCGGCGTCGACGGAAAGGATGCGGTTCATCTGCTGCAACTCGATGATGATTCCACCCTCGACAGCCAGCGATCCGCCGCTCAGGCCGGTTCCCGCGCCTCGTGGAACGAAGGGAACGCCGTATTCGTTGGCCACGCGTACGACCGCGGCGACCTGCTGGGTATCCGCCGGAAACACGACAACATCGGGAACGTTCTTGAACAGTGGAAGCGCGTCGCATTCGTAAACCAGCAACTCGGTTTCGTCGTCGGTCAAACGTTCCTCGCCAAGGACCGCTTTGAGCCTGTCGATGATCTGCCGATTCATGGGATAAATGCTGTTCAGGGCGCGAGGGTGGGCAAGTCGAGACCACGGAGTTGGTCGATTTCCTGCTGTACCATGGGATTTTGAGGGTAGCCGGGATTCATTTCGATCAACCGCTCCCAGAGTTCAATTGCGCCCTCGGTATCGTTCCGGCTCTCCAGCAACACGACGCCCATGTTGAAGAGCGTCTGCGGATGGCCGGGATCGAGTTCCAGTGAACGCTCGAGCTCGGCCAGGGCTTCTGCCGGCCTGTCTGAATAGTACAGCGCCGTCCCCATGTCCGTACGGATGTTGGCGTCGTCGGGCGCGATCGCCAAGGCCCGTTCGTAGTAGCCAATGGCGCCGGCGAAATCCTGAATCTCGAAGTGCAGGTTCCCCAGATCCGACAGCAACAGGAAATCGTCGGGGTTCTCGGCAAGACGCCGCTCCAGCTCCGCAATCATGTCGCGCTGCGCCTCGGAACCGCCCGCGGGAGGGGCGCCGTCGGCGACGCCTGGAACGATCAACGGTCCCGGATCGCGGTCCCGCACGAGCAGATACGTCGCGATAAACCCAATGA
Organism: Terriglobia bacterium; assembly: GCA_963555775.3. Lineage (GTDB taxonomy): Bacteria > Acidobacteriota > Terriglobia > 20CM-2-55-15 > 20CM-2-55-15 > JAJEDW01. The sequence goes on from CAUVWY020000001.1 coordinate 79,938, forward strand.
GGATACCGAAAACGACCGGGATCGCTGCCTTGGTCATCGGGGACGATGATATCACGCGGCAGGACGCGCGGCGGGCGCCACGCGACGGCCGTCATCGGATATTGGCGAGGCCGCGCCCGTTACCCTGCGTGGCTATCGCCCGCAGGTAACGTAGAGGGTTTGCCGGCAGATGCCAATGCCGAACTCGCGGACCGCGCGAACCGCAAGACATTCGGCCGCGCCCTCCCTGTTGGTCTTACAGGCAAGCTTTTTTGTCGATGGGTGGAATGTTGTAGTCGTGTTGTTCGGTATAGAATCTTGTTGGCCCCTTAATTTGTCTCGCATTTCGGGGAGCACTTTCACTCTCGGGTGGTCGATTTTTCGGCCAAACCTGCTCCAAGAGGAGGCAGCGATCGGTATCAAGCGGGTAGGCAATAACCGTGACAGGCAGGCGGGCAAGGATGATGGATATCGTCGACAGCCAGCGGCGAAGCGAGATGATGGCCGGCATCAAGGGACGCGATACAACGCCCGAGATCGTTGTCCGTCGAATCGCGCACGGCTTGGGTTTCCGTTTTCGTCTGTACCGCAAGGATCTTCCCGGTCGTCCCGACATATCGTTTCCACGGCACCGGGTCGTTGTCTTCGTGCATGGCTGTTTCTGGCACAGGCACGATGGATGCAGATACGCGTACACCCCGAAAACCAGGGTTCGGTTCTGGACCGAAAAGTTCAGCCAGAACGTCGCCAGAGACCGTCGAAATGACGAATTGCTGCACAACCTCGGCTGGCGTGTCCACGTCATTTGGGAGTGCGAAACGCGGGACAAGACCGCTGTGAAAGAACGTCTTCTGGATTGCCTTCCCAGGGATGCTGCGGCGGCGAGCGAGTCATCCACATGATACGAGGATGCGACATCTTCTGCGGTGCCGGCGGCAGCAGCGTCGGAGCACGGGCGGCAGGAATTGAGATGGTTGCCGGTATCGACATGTGCGCAACGGCAACGGCAACGTACGCGGCTAACTTCCCTGACGCATACGTTGTGACCAACCGATTGGAAGATATCTCCATAGACGACTTCAAGGAGCAGGCGGGGTCAATCGACATTCTGCTGGCATCGCCGGAGTGCCGGAATCATACCTGCGCCAAAGGCTCCGCGCCCAGGGATGAATCCAGCCGGGCAACCGCGATGCATGTGATTGAATATGCCCGCGTGCTGGCGCCGAGGTGGCTTGTTCTCGAAAACGTCATCTATATGCGCCCGTGGTCGCGGTATGCAGAACTGAAACACAGGCTCCAGACACTCGGATATCACCTTGACGAACGAATTTTTGACGCTTCCGATTTTGGCGTCGCGCAGAAGCGGAGGCGGTTGTTTCTGGTCGGGGATCGCGAAGGCCCGCCCAATTTGAAGCTGAGGAAATGCCCTGGGGGACGCAAATCAGCCGAGTCCATTCTCGATCCCTCCGGGACATGGAAGACATCGCCCCTGGACAAGGAGAACCGAGCCAAGGCCACGCTTGAGAGGGCACGACGCGGATTCGAAGCTCTTGGCCACGAAGCCAGTTTCCTGCTGGTTTATTACGGCAGCGACGGAAGTGGTGGCTGGCAGCCCCTCAATCGCCCTCTTCGCACCATTACCACGGTCGACCGATTCGCGCTCGTTGAGCACGACGGGAACAGGTCGAGGATGCGCATGTTGCAGGTACCGGAACTCAAACGAGCCATGGGTTTCAGCGACGACTTCGAATTGCCGACGGGTACGCGCCGCGACCGAATCCGACTTCTCGGAAACGGGGTTTGCCCACCTGTGATGGAAAACGTTGTGCGATCTTTGGTGTCCGTTACCTGACTGGCTGGGGCATACCCTTGCCGGACGTTGAGTAAGCAGAATGACCCATTGTCAGAACGAAATCTTGCCTGGCCGCGCACCGTAGCTGTGAATCTGATAAATGAGATCGTTGAGTATCTGCTCGCGAAGCCGGTAGATAGGGACAGCGTTTTGTGCGTCGGCCGAAGGTTTCGAAATCGGAAAACGAGCGCTGACACGTAACATCCGAACCTCGCCATACCACTCAAACGCCGGACTGGTCCATACCGCGGGAGACGGTTTTTTGCTCCTGTTCCTTTTGATTTCTGGAAAGTCCAGACCAAGAAAACAGGGCACTGGTCCAGGTTGCCTCTGAGCGTGGTCGCACGCAGCCTGGGCCTGCACAAGGACCCAGCGAAAGCGCTCGTCGTCGGGCGCGAAATCCTTGCATCGAAACTCGTTTGGCGCGGCGTCTCTCTCCGCAACGCCGAAAGCATTTTCGAAGTCTTCCCGATCCGTTGTCGGCAACGGGATGACGCAACCGCGCTCCGATCCCTCCAAACTTCCTGGATCTGCAATGTGAACCATCCGGTTGAGCTTGGCCGCTAATGCCGGGGAGAGCCGTTGCGTACCGGTAATCGTAAAGGCGGCCCGCCAGACATGGTCGTCACTCTCGCCGGAGCGCAGGTTGCCGATCCGATCCGCCAGAATCGGTAACAGTGCTTCGTTCACGGCCCGAAAGCGGTCGACGTCCACGTGATCCTGGCCAACCGCTTCGATCGCGAGTCTCGCAAGAATTCTCCCGATCTCTTCCGCCTGCTTGTCTGCCTTCTCTGTCGAAACCAACTCCAATATTGAAGACACGGTGCTTCCGGTCGCTTTGACCATACGGCTCTCCCAATCGAACAGAGCGCCGATTTGCGGTAACTTCTCAGTGATACCGATTATCGCCTTCATGAGCGCTTCTTCATCCTTGACAGTACCGTTGCTGTCCAGGTGGTCGGCCTTCGCCAGGGGGAGAACATCTAACGGTCCCGGTACACCTTTGAGACGCTCAAGAAAATGTCGGATTTCAGTTGCCTGATCCGGGTACTGGGTCCACAACACGATGAAATACGGGCCGGACGGCTTGATGGTGCGCTCCAGAAGTCCACCGATCGTGCTGAAGTCCGTCGTATGATCGGGTGTCAGAGTACCGCCGCCGAGGTGAAGGTCGGCGAAGATGACCCGGACATCGGGGCATGGCTTGATGTTGGCTGTGTCGCCGGTGAAGTGAATCCGAAGGCATGCCACGCCGTGCCGGTTCAGGCTGTTCGCTAAACCGGCCAGATGTTCGCTCTGGTCGTCGATAGCTATGACTTTCGGTGAGGTGAACATCACTTGCCCGCCTTGAAGATCATGGCGACGACGGCGCCATCGTACTCAACCGGGATATCGACTTCATCACGATCTGGAAATACGAGTTGGCCGCCGTTCAATTCCATCGCCAAATTCGCGTAGTATAGTCCGAGGCCCATCCCGTCAGGCTTGCGTGTAAAGAACGGGCGCACGAGATGTCCGGGAGCATCCCCTTGGAAGCCTGCCCCATTGTCCGCGACGACAATGGCCGGTCCTTTCTCGAAATCGTCCGACGTTCCCACAAAAAGACGCCGTTCGGAAGTCACGCCATCTTCCGACAACACCGGCCATCTGACCCGCATCCAGTAGAGCGAGTTGTCGATCAGGTTGTTCAGTGCCCCCAACACCAGTCCGAATGAAAAGCTGGACTCGAAACCGACGACGCCCTTTAGCAATGGGGAGGCAAATTGGATTTGGTGGTGGCGAAAACGCAGAAGATTGAACTGACGCGCCCGTTCGACGAGTTGGCGTGCGCTATGCTGTTTCTTGCTGTCTCGGCGCAATAGTGTGGAAAAGCCGTCAAGAACTCTCGTGAGTTCCTGTGCTTGATTGGCCGCGCCCTTGATGTCTCGGCCTTGGACGATAACCTGATGCAACGCTCGGACCCCTCTCTCCACCTCATGAAATACGACAGCAAGGTTTAGGCCGGACATCCCAGCCGCAAGCAGCGTCTCCTGCATGTTTACGTAATCCTGCTCGATCTTCGCCACATAGGGTTCGAAGGTCTCCGAAACATCATGCTTTGCGAGTTCTCGCCTCAGTTGCTGAATGGGTTTCTCGATACGCGACACGGTTGGGTCACTCGGCTTTTCCGTTAGCCGCCTGATTCGCTCCTTGTCGAACTGCCGTTCCTCCTCAAGCGCTCCAAGCGCCCCTAACACAATCTTCCGCAGTCGATCGCACGCGTCGTTCTCAACGAAACCTTCCCGGTTGGTCTTCTCTAAGAGTCGGCCCGACGATTCCAAAGACAGATGTACCGCTCCCAGAACGATGTTCCGGCTGATTCGGCGAGTCGGGATGTTCACGCGCCGGAGATCGAGGCCAAGCCAGTCATCACCACTTTCTCCGTAGTTGTAAACCCGAATGCCGTCACGGTAGACGCGAATCCCACCGTTTTCATCGAGATAGCTGGTCAACAAACGGGTATCGCCCAGTCGTCGAAGCACTTCCCTGTCACGGTCAAACACGTGAAACTCGCCAGAGATGGGACCGATGCCCCGTGTCGTCGTCTCATCGGCAACAACCTTTTTATCCATTCGTCTACTACCCGAGTCTGGCGGGAGCTTCAGCCTGTCACCGCTTCGCGACACCGTCCTTGGGTCAAGCTTGAATCCGGGAACCTGTCTGAACTCATACGTATAGTAAAATCGTCCCTCTTCCAGTCGGAAAGCGAATTTCCAGATCGCTCGATCAACTATTTCTGCAAAGTCGGGCAGGTCTTCGATCCAACCCTCGTTTCCCGGAACCTGCAAAGTTGCCTGGAATTCCCCAGGTCCCTCGAATGGCGAGCAGATCGACGTAATCTGAGCGTGAAGACGCCGGACATCCCTTCGAGACCAAACCGGTGGACGCAATTCGCGGATCTCGATCCGCGTGCCAGTTTTCTCTTCGGTGAATACTTCCGCGGGACGAACGCGAATCCTGACTGGCGCTTCGTCCAAGTACGGTTTGTCAATCAGTTCGTTCCAATCGATATCCACGACACATTCATTGGAGTCGCGCGCACGCGTGGTCAAACGGATGCGGTTTCCAAGTTTGTGAACGGCGAATCGCCCAAGCCCCTTTTCTCCAAGGGGGAGTCGATGATGTATGGGGGAACGCTCACTATTTTCCCGTTGCTTCCGGCGGTGATCGTCCCCCGGGACAAGCCAGACCGACCGCAGCAGGTCCAGCGACATACCCTCGCCGTCGTCGGTCACTGTAATCGAGGGTTCCTCCTCCGGAGCCAAGTCGATCTGAACGACAGCTTCATTGGCATCGGCGTCGTAGGCGTTCTTGACCAATTCAAAGACCGCCAGGCGCGGACTCCCGATCAATTCATCGCCAAGCAACTGCAACACTCTGGCCCGGGGCCGGAACGGCTGGTTGATTTCTCTTGGCGTCACTGGGTCACGCTCGTTCATCCGTGATTTTCCCCAAGCACTTCGATCAGTTCAGCGACCACCCGAAGCTCGCCTTCGTCCTCGCCGGTCAGGACGATGGGCTCGAAAGCGGGGTTGTTTGGTTTCAGGGTGATGCGGGTGTGGCGCCAAGCGCCGTCTGGAATGGCAGGCTCCATGGACTTGCCGACGACCTGGGCGACGAACATGCCCGGGCGCAAATGGTGGCGCGTGTCGATGGCGGCCCATTCGAAGTCATCCGTTTCGTCGATAGTTTGCGGGTCGCCGAAGGCGCCGGCTGCGGCCTGGAACGGGATGAGCGGAACGCAGGTGACGTATCGGTCCGCTGGTTCCGTCTCGACAATGCGCGGGCGGAACGGAACGATCTCGGCCATCGCGCGTTTGGCCTTGTCGTAAACGCGGCATTCGATCTGACCGCTGCTCAGAGCTTCGAGAACGGCTGGCACTCCGTGCAGGAAGGGATTGTCCTGCTTTTCGGACTCGATGCTCCGATCAAGGGCTTCTGGTGCCCTGGCGCGTACGGAGTCGAGCAGCGCCTTGCGCGTGCGGTGAGTTGTTTCGGCACCCATCAGCACGCGGATCTTCTTGAGGCCTTGCCATTTTCCGTCCAGCGCAAGCAACGCGCCGATCTCGAAAAATCCCGTCGCGACATCGAAGGCACTGGCGATCCCCGCCCATTCTTCCAGGTAGGGCAGCCCGGTCCAGCCAGAGACGCTGTTGTCGACGATAAAGAGGCCGCGACCTCTGGATTCAGCGCTCACTCGGTCCTCCCGGCTGAGCACGACCGTTTCGCTTTGTCATTGGCCGGTTGGCTCCAGCAGCCCGGGTTTTTACCTCGATCCAGGAATCGATAGCCGTTCGAAGGAACCGCCACTGACCGCCGACCTTGAAGGCGGGCAGGTCGCCCTTCTGGACAAGACCGTACACCGTCTTCTCTGCCACCTTGAGGAGGTGAGCCACATCGGAGATGGTGAGGATGTCGTCTTGGCTTGTCATAGCTACCCATCCGGGAAAACTTCGGGTAAATCTACCAGAACTTTCCAAAATAAGTTAAATGTCGGAAGAACTGATCGCATGACATCATTAGCTGATCAAGCGGGCAGCTTCGATATTAGTTGTGTTGTTCCTGGTGTATATCGTCTACACGCTTGGCGTGATCTGGCCGGTGCCGAATTTCGTAACGCCGAGTTCATCCGATTCATACAAAAACTCGCTCACCCATTAAGTCTGCCTGCCGCCGAGAACAAAGCCATTAGAATGACGGTACCGGAGGTGTGAACAACTCAACCGAACAACCGGGGCCCATCATGAGCAGAAAGAATCGTCTTGCTGTTGTTTTCGTCCTTGTCTCGTCGGTGATTGTCCCTTTCCGGACATTCGCCGAGACCGCGCCGGTGTTTGGCGCAATCACGCAAGGCGGAGCTGTCATCGAAGGCACAGTTATCGATACCAGAACCGGTAAGGGACTTCCTGGGGTTAGCGTGGAACTGACGCTGACACCCAGGCCTCAATGGGACGTGACCCGCGCTGTAACCGATGCGGCAGGAAAATTCATGCTGATCGGCCTTTCTCCTGGACGATATCATCTCACTGCATCCAAGACTGGCTATGCGAATGGGGAGATCGAGGATCCGTTAAGAAGTACGGGTGCGATCATCGCGGTCGCCCCAGACCAACAAATTGAGGACGTCCGAGTTCCCTTGGTTCCAACTTCCGCGCTTTCCGGCCGAGTAATTGACGCGCAAGGGCAGCCGAGGAGCGGGGTCCGGGTCACTCTCCTTCAATCCGGTTACTACCTGAATGGGGCGGTCATACTTCAACCAATCGGTAGGGCACTCACCGATGACAGCGGAAACTATCTATTGTCAGACTTGGCGCCCGGCCGATATCACTTGCTGGCAACTGGTACAACCGGACTTTCAATAGTCCCCACTTACTACCCTGGCGTATCGGCGACGGACGCTTCGGTGCCCCTGACCATGCTTCCAGGAATCCATGTCAGCAACCTCGAAGCTCGGTTATTCGGTGGCGAGCAATACTCGATTGGCATGAGGTTGGTGAGTGCTGCTCCGGTCCCAGACGATCTACGATTTAACCTACGGGAACGTAGTGATGTAATCACAACGACCCTCTTTGGCTCACGAACAGATACTTCCCAAGATGGCCACTACGTCGTGAGCGGAATACCACCAGGTCGCTATACGCTTGAAATCGTGTCGAGCAGCGCTTCGCAAGCGATACGTAAGGTCATCGACATCGATATATTCAACCAGGATATCGATCTCGGAACGATTACAATCGACACTCCAACATCGATCGCAGGTCGCGTCATTTTGGAAGTGGACGCACCCCTGCCTGCTGCCATTTCGTTATTTCCCCTACCGATATTTAATGGACGACTCGCGACCTCAAGGATTCAGGAAGATGGCACGTTCACACTGGATCGAGTATCGGATGGCCGGTACTCGGTACAACTTCCGACTTTGCCATCTACCAGTTACATCAGGTCAATTCGCCTTGATGGGACCGAATCACTGTGGACGGGAGTAGTCGTTGGGGGAGAGCCTCAGGGAACGCTGGAAGTTTTCGGCGGCGGTCCGGCGGGAATAGTAGAGGGAAGAGTCGTTGACTCCGAACGCCAACCCGCTGCCAATGCACGCGTCGTTCTAATCCCTGGCACGGACAAACCTGAAAACACCGATCTACTTCTAACCACGGTCACCGATCAGACGGGTACGTTCTCCATAGGCGGCGTTCCTCCAGGTGAGCATCGAATTCTGGCGTGGGAATTTAGTTTGCCAAACGCCTTCAAGAACACCGCATTCCTGGAAGAATTCGAGATTGGGAGTGTTCCTGTGACTGTGGACGGGGGCTTGAGGAGCGTCGTGTACATCGAGGCAATCCCTGCTGCCAGAACTAAAGCTTTTTCGTCAATAAACTAAGAAGTCACAAGGCCGATTGGGTTTGCCGTTCGAAGGCGAAACCCGAGGCGCTCAGGCATGTACTAATGTTCAAGCCAGGTATAGGCACCGCGGTCATGCTCGCTGTGACAGCCACGTTGTTCGCAAGCACGACGGGCACGGCGTTCTCCCAGCAGAGGTTGATGCCCGAAACCGCGGCGGCGTTCGACCGGTTTATCGAGCAAGTCGAGCGGTCGATGGCCCGGCGCCACGATGGCGATGACGTTTTCTTGTGGCTGGCGGAGGATCGAACCCGTCTGGACGCCGCCGAGGCTGGAGATCTGGTTATCAGGAGGCTCGATGGCGATGCCGGCCTGGACGATGCCATGATCCACAACTGGATCGGCGGGACGTTCATTCCCGGCGTGGAGATCGACGACGTTCTGACCGTCTTCCTGGACTACGACAAATATCCCGACATGTATCCCGGAGTCATCGACAGCAGGCTGCTTGGAAGCGACGGCAATTCGAACAGCATCTACCAACGGTTGCGCCGCGACGATGTGGTGCTGGACACGTGGCACGAGGCAGGCTACCGGACGCTCGATCGAAGACGGGCCATCGCCTGGTCCAGGTCCACCGAGATCCGGGAAGTCCGGAACGCGGGCGAGCCCAATGAAGAGCTTCTTCCGGAGGGAGAAGACCGGGGGTACATGTGGCGGATTTACGTGTACTGGCGCCTGGAGCAGCGTGAGGACGGAGTTTTCGCCGAATGCCACACCATCTCGCTGAGCCGCGATATCCCGTTCCTGCTACGATGGATCGTGACGCCTTTCGCTCGCAGGATCCCGCGGCAGGGATTGGAACAGTCTCTGGAAGCCACAAGAGTCGAGGCGCGAAAAGTCGCGGCAGCCTCTTCCGCCGTCGCGGCCCCGGCGGTGAATTGAATATGCCGGGACTCACCGTTCAGGACTCCGTCGCGCATCCCATGGCCGGCGCGCCGGCCGCGAGCGGACGCCGGCCGGACCGCAACCATTCCGGCGAAGAGCTTCCGAGACTGGTCGAACGCTGGCCTCTCAAGCGCGTTCATTGGCTGAGCCGGGCCGTGACATGCGCGGTCGTCGCAAGCTCGCTGGGCAGTCTTCTTTACACACCCCAGGGTGTGTGGGCCTGGACGCTGGACGTGCTTTTCCGCACGTACCTGGTGTTCGCCGGCACGGTGATGGCTCACGAAGGCACTCACGGACTGTTGGGCCGAACAGTGGCGGCCAATCTCTGGTGGGCGCGGCTTGCCCTGCTCCCCAGCATGGTCCCCTACACAAACTTTCGCAGAACGCACCTGCTGCATCATCGCTTTACCAATCTGGAGGACAAGGACCCCGATTATTACGTCAAACCCCGGCGCGACTGGGAGCTGCCTCTGCGGGCGCTCGGAATGCCGCACCACTGGTTCTTCTGGTTGTTCAAACGCGGTGCGATCGATCGATCCCACGTCGTGAACCTGCTTCTGAACTACGTTGGCATCGCTCTCGTTTTCGCTGTCATTCTGGCTGTCGTCGGCCCCGCGCGGCTCTTCTGGGGAATGTTTCCGACATTGATTCTGGTGTCTCTGCTGCTCTGGTATCCATTCGCATACAAGACCCACGAGGGATTCTCGACGGGCCCCGCACGTACGCGTTCGCACGACTATTACGGGCATTTCATGTTCTGGTTCTCGCTGGGACTGTCCCTGCATCGCGTTCATCACATGCGTCCACATCTTGCCTGGATCGAGTTGAGACAGTTCGTTCGGAAGGATCCGGTTCGCGGTTTTCGATTATTTCCCCGGCGCAATATCGAAACCCCGACGAATACCCGCGCCGCCTGTTGATGTCCGGCATCGATCTGGGCACGCTCGATCTGGTATGCCGCGCGATGGACAGCCCGCTGCGCCCGTTGGACTACGCCCTGCTTCTTCATTTCAAACAACCGCCCGACGGCGCAGGGTTGCGGAAAGGCGCGCTCAGCGCCCGCAACCTGTATCCCTCGACCGGTTCCACTATCGAGGGAAGGAAATGGCGTCCGCTGGAAGCGCCCGAACACGGTCTGAGGGTCGCCAAAGCTGAAGGCGGCCAGACGGCCGGCGCCATCCGAGAATTCCTTCGGGTTCCCTTTCGCCTGGACCGGGAGCCGCCGCTTCGCCAGTTATTGATCGAGAGCATGAACGGTCCCGCCTGTCTCGTCACTCGCGTCCATCACGCCGCGGGGGATCTGCTGAGCACGCTGATGTGGATCCGCCACCAGTTGCGCGTCGCTTCGGGCCGCGACCTGTTCGTGGAAAACATGGCTCCTTTCGAGCCCCTCAGGTTGCGCCAATCCGCAGTCCGCGCATCGAAGAGCGCTTCGGCGTACCGGGGACGATGCCACCCGATCTGGACGCGCAATGCGGCGCCCTCCCCCGAACGCGATTGGACGACATTCGAGATCCGGGCATCGGAGCTTTTGGGACTGTCACACGACAAGGAAGGGTTTACATACAACGATGTCCTGATCGCCTGTGCCCTCGATACGCTGCACTGGTGGAACAGCCGGCACGGCGCGACCGGAAGGAAAACAGGCGTGTGGTTGCCGATGAACATTCGCGAAGACCCGTTCAGGGGATTCGGTAACGGGACGAGCCGGATTCGCGTGTATCGCCGTTTCTCCGGCGGCGACACCCTTCAATCGAAATGCCGCCTGATCCGAAGCCAGATCGACTGGTCCCGCCGGCACGGGGAGTGGGCCGTTCCCGAAAGGCACCCGCTGACCCGCTGGCCTTTCGCGGGTTCGGTCCCCCTGTTGAGGGGATATCTGAACCGCCCCTGGGCCGACACGGGGAGCGCCGCGCTGACCCACGTCCAACAATGGCCCGGACAGAACGACGATGAATTCGCCGACGTCGTGGGCATGGAGACGATCGGGGCGTTGCACGCGCGCCACGCCCTGACGATGGCCGCGGTGACGCATTCCCGACAGTCCTGGATGACGCTGACCCACGACCCGGCTCTGCTCGGGGAGAACGACGTGACGGGCATTGCCCAACGGTTGGAGCACGCGCTACGGGTCGCCGCACGGGATCTGTAATGCGCGCCTGGATCAACGACGCGCTTCGGGCCGCCATCGGCATCTGGCTGCGTATCGCCGGGGCTCTTTTCGAACTTCGACACCGCTGGCGAATCCGTTGTTTCGGGTGGTCCCAGGCGCGGCTTCGGCGACGATACCGCATCGGGCTGGATACGCCGATTTCCGATAATATCGGCTTTCCCGCCGGAGAGCGGGCCAACGCCCGGCATGGACCTCGCAGTCCCCGGATGGCGAAAACCTCGGGGTCGACGGGTCGGCCCAAGGCGGTTCCTTATACGAACGCGCGGATTCGTGCAGTCCGATTCACGTTCATCGACGTATTCCTTCGCTGTTTCTGGAACCTGGACATCGCCCGCACGAGCCTCTATGTCTTCGGTTCGCTGGACAATGACGAAACCCTGACCGCCCTGCTTCTGGAGGAAAGGCGAAACCCTTCCCGGCTTGCGGTCTTGCAGGCCCCATATCGCGTCGAACGGCATCCCGCACTTCAGGATTTGAGGGACCGCTACGGGACCGGCGCGCTTCGCTTGTGGATTGTGAGTTTGTCCAACCCGGGAGTCCTCTACAGCACCAATCCGTCGACGCTCTCGACGTTTTTTGACGAACTGAGCCATAACTGGCACGAAAGTTCGGCGCTGGTCCGGGACTATGTGCAGAAGCCGGAGACGTTTCGGGCTCCGGTCCATCGGATCGTCCGGCGGTTGGTTTCGCGGGGCGGCCGGGAACGCCTCGAACGGGTCGCGGCCAGCCCGACGTTCATGCCCATTCAAGAGTGGGCGCCGGGTCTGGACACGTACGTCTGCTGGATGGGCGGCTATGTCGCACCGTTTCTGGAACGTGTGCGGACCTATCTTCCGGCGCCTCGCTATCGTCTGGTCCCCATGTATTCGATGTCGACGGAAACCGTCGAAACGATTACCCACCTCGGTCGCGATGGAATCGCCTTTCTTCCATTGGCCCCCGGCGTGTTCTATGAATTTCTGCAGGACGACGCATCGCAAAAGCCGGAGAACCTGCAACCCTCCAGCCGCCTGCGGACAGGAAAGGCATACCGGATGGTCGTCAGCCACCCCTACGGCGCGCGCCGTTACGGGACCGGAGACGTCTTTCTGGTGAAGGAATGGGTAGGAGGATTGCCGGATCTTCGCTTTCTGCGGCGATCGGGGCTGGGGTACTCCTTCACCGGCGAGAAACTGACGGGCGAACAGTTGTCCGAAGCATTCGGAAAAATCCGCGGCGACTACCCCGCAATGGAAGACGCGGACTTCCTGACCTGCTTTCCGTCCCAGCCCGATACCGATCCCATTCCCCACTACAAACTGACGCTCATTCGCGGCGACGGGTTGCCGGAATGCGTGCTGCCGGGAATCGCGGAAGGGTGCGACCGGTTGCTCTCCGAGTTGAACCCGGAGTACCGGAACAAGCGCGAAAGCCGGCGTCTGGGACCGGTCCGGTTTCAACAGATGAACGCGAGCGAATTCCGCCGGCGGATGGGCGCCGGCCCGGCGCCGCCCGGCCTTGGGGCACAGTTCAAATTTTTGCCGCTGTATCCCCGCCTGTGGGAGTCGCTCGATCGACCTTGAACGGGATGCCGGAAGGATCGCAAGGGGACGACAACGCCGGCGTCAGACTCCCCTGGCCGAATCCAGGATGAAATATCCCTTGTCCTCGACCGGTTCGAGAAAGGGCGTTTGCCAAAAGAACTTGAGGTGTTCCACCCCGAACCGACTTTCCATGTACCTGCCGGGCAGGGCCGCAGACAGAATGCGCGCGGATTCGGGCAGGTGGTACCAGGGAATCTCGGGCGCCACGTGGTGCGGGATGTGAATGTTGATATTGCACCAGAGGTACTCCACCCACTTCGGAAATCGAACGTCGAAGGTTGAAGCCATCTGGCTGCGCGCCGGATCCCATCCGTCGGCGGTGTAAATCAGACTCCGGGAATTCGCATGCTGGATCGTGATGATAAACGATCCGGTCACCATCGCGATGGCCGCCGGCACGCCGTGATACTTGAGCATGTTCCAGAACCCGGCCGACAGCCACAGTCCGCCATAGATCAGGACAACCGACAAGTACATCGACAGGTTGGACCGCCGCAACGGTTTCTTCCATGCCTGCCACTGTGCGGAGGTCAGCATGGATCGCAGATTGAAGGCGCGGCGCAACGTGTTCCTCGCGATCCAGATGACCATGCCGAACGGCAGCCGGTACCCCAACCGCACCAGAGGCGTGTGCCGGGCGGACGGCGACCGGAACTGGGCACGCGTTCTCAGGTTGGCGGCCCAGTCGACCTCCTGGCCTTGAAGCTGCGTATGGCGATGGTGATGGTTGTGGGCGATTTGCCATGCGACCAGGCTGTTCCCCAGGGGGGACATGCAGAGATGTCCGATCAGGGTATTGACCCACTTCCGGTTCGAGAAGGACCCGTGGCCGCAATCGTGGCCCAGCGAAAACAGTCCCACCAGGACCCAGCCGTAAAAGATCCATACCGCGGCGAGAGCGGGCGCCTGCCATAGCACGGCCGCGCCACCCTGCACGTCGATGAGGCCGAGAAGCCCGAGGCAGATCCCGGCCATGGCGAGGACACGGCCCAAGGCCCGCCAGGACCCGGTCACGTTGGGCGTCCGCAGCCGAAGGGGGACCATTCGCCGGAGTTCGGCCAGGGAGAGCGGCGCCTCGCGCAACCGGGCGTCGACCAGACACGGCGTTGGCCCCCGACTGTTCGCGGACGCTTCGAACGTCACGATTCGACGGGAACCTCGACCTTCTTTCGCCAGGCGACGTACCACTGTGCCATCCTGACCCAATCGATCACACCGCCCGCGCTCATGGCCTTGAAGAGCTGTTTCTGGAGTTCCAGGGCATCGTCGACGGACAGGTGGAACGCGCGCTGCGCCGTCCCGTGGAAGCCCGGCACGACGACCCACGCCCCGCCCACGTAGAACCAACTGAAGCGGGCGTCTCCTTCCTCTTCGGGATCTGGGGATTTGAGAAGGACGTGAATGATGTCCTTCCCCGAAACGATCTTTCGGAGCTTGCCGTTCGACATCAACGGATTTCGCAGCAGGCTGTTCGCCCCCGTCTGGCGCGCCCCAATCAGGGACCGTGCAATCCGGAAGCGTTCGACGGGATCGATGGTTCCCCGGGCAACCCGATCGGCCAACCGTTGGGCCTGGTACGCGTGGATATCGACGGCGAGCCTGGCGGACTCGTCCGCGGCGGCCGCGACGAATTCGATACGGTCCCCGTGGTGGACGCACGCGATACGTTCGCCGGTATCGATGACGTGGACGATAACGCGATCGAAGAGCCCATCGAACAATCGTACGATTTTCGCGTCCGGATCGAGGCCTTTCCAGAGATCGAGCACGGATCCGGCGCCTCTGGCCGATAGCCAGGTGCCGTCATCCTTCAACGCGATGGGTTCCCCTTCGGGAGTGACGATGACTTTCATGAATACCTCGAATTCGGACTGGCCCATGTGTCCGTCAACCGCCGCAACAGAATTCACGGGGCCTCAGAACGGTTGGTGTGTCTCGCGAGCATCGTATAGAGTTCCCCAAAGGAACGAAAGTCCTTTCGAAGTATGAGTGACCGACAGCCGGCGGCGGCCGCACCGGCGCCGTCCGTGTCCACCCTGTCGCCGATGTGGAGCATGCACTCGGGTGTCAGTCCGAAGTCTTCGAGTATCCTCTCGAACCCCGCCGGATTTGGCTTGAAGAATCCCATCCGCTCGCCAACGTACACGGCGCTGAAGTATTCCTGGAGGCCCAGACCCCGCAGCTTTTCGTCCGCCTCGTAGTCGGTGAGGATGACCTGTGCCCGAACCCGTCCCTGAAAGTGGCCGAGCAGTGCCTCCACCCCCGGCCTCGGGCCCGACGCCGCGATCGCGGGCACCCACCATCTGCTCTCGAGTTCCCGCCGGCGGCGGGAACCGCCATTGACACGAACCGGATTTCCCGCATCGAACCGAACCCGTTCGACGCGCCGCCAGAGTTCCCGCAGTTCGGCAAGTTCCCGAATCGGGGCCGGACGACGCCTTCGAATCGCGGAACCCATTGCGCGCATCCCGGCACGCCACGCGGCGCTCCGGGTCGAATACAGCGTCCCGTCGACGTCCCAGCTGACGACCTGGATCGAATCCATATCGGGAAGGTTCGAAGTGGCGTCGGGGATCATCGGTGTTAACTTGTTGGAATCATGCGGCGAACGCTGCCACTCGCAAGCGAGTTCGATCCCCGAAACGTTTCCGAACCGGCAAGGAACGGAGCGATGGACTGGACCGCGTTCAACGAACGCTTCGACCAGCTTCTCTCATCGGACTGGCGGCGCGTCAACGACGGGACCTCCTGCGGATTGCCGCGCCGGCTTCTGCGGCTTGTCTTGGCCTGCGTCCAACAAAAGCGTAACTCCATTCTGGACTTCAGGGGCAAGATCCGCGCTTTCTCGCAAATGAACATTCCGGCGAACCCCAACATCGTGTACTTCGGTGCCGAAGCCGGTTGGGAAGCGGCCATGATCCAGGCCTTGTTCGGCAACGGCGGAAAGGTCCTTCTGATCGACAGGGATCCCGCGGCGTACGAACGTTTTCTGAAGGCCCCCGTCGAGGTTCGGGTGCCGGCGCCCCGAGGATGGAAGGAACCATGGATCGTCGTGCGCCGCGACCTGTCCGGGATCGAATACATCCGGCAGGATTTCTTCGAGGTTGAAAGGCCCAGAGGTTTCGATGTGGGAATCGACTGGGGCCTGATCGAGCACTACGAAGACGCCTGGAAACGAGCCGTGCTGGACCGTTTCAGGGATTTTCTTAAGCCGGGGGGCCTTCAGATCAGCAGCTGTCCCCGCGACTGCCTGGCCGTGCGCCTCTTCTATCGCGCGTTTTCAGACGAACTGAACTGGGGCTACCGGGAACTGATGACTCTGGACGAACTGAGCGCCCATCTGACGACTGCCGGCTACCGGATCGAGGCCGGCTTCACGCTCACCGCCCACAACGTGGCGGCGTCGAGGAGCAGGCTGTGATGGGGAGCATTACGAACCTGTTAAAGCTGCAAGAGGCGACTCATCCCGGCAGCGCGGACGCGCCCGGATTCCGGCTGCATCCATTGATGGGGGACCGGGCGGGCGAGTGGAGCGTGCGCGTATCCGGCAACTGGCGTGTCGTGTTCCATTTCGAGGACGGCGAAGCCGTGGACGTGGACTTGGTCGATTATCACTGACTGGAAGGGAGCATCGAACCATGAACAACAATAATGGTGAACGGGTAGGCCCCATGCTGAACCCGCCGCACTTGGGCGAACTGATCCGCGAGAGCATGGAAGAGACCGGCTGGAATGTCACTGAGACGGCGGCGCGCCTGAACTGCGAGCGCCCGACGTTGTCGCGTCTGCTGAACGGCAAGGCGGGCGTATCGGCCACCATGGCTCTGTCGCTGGAAAACATCGGCTGGGGCACCGCCGAGCATTGGATGCGCATGCAGGCGAGCTACGAACTGGCACAGGCGCGTCTGCAGCGGGCGAACAGGGAACAGCCGACGAAGGCCGAGACCGTCGGCTCCGCACCGGCGTAAGCGGCAACCATGCCAACCCATGGCACAACGTTGAGGTTTGATAGCATTCATGGGTCTCCTCACGGAGACGATCCGTCACGCGGAGAAGTGGACCCCATTAGTTGGACAGCGCGGCAACCAAATTGAGGTGGATTCCGCGGTTCATGTTCAGGCTACTGAAGTCAGTGGTCGGTTTCCGGCATAGGCTTCGCTCGGCGTGAGGACACGCGCCTGGAACGCGGGCCCGGAAGGTTTCTGACTGAAATGAAGGAAGGCGCGCTGACGCCAACCACAGCCCCTCCCCTCGGATGGCCCCATCCCCCAGTCTTGGCGGGTCGCATCACGCAAGTTTCGGCGATATCCTGCTTTTCAAAAACGATGGCCGCACCCTGTCCGTCCTCGGTTCCTCGCGAGTCTGGGAGAGCTTGACTTGCCGCGGAGGGGCATCCAAAATATGCTCCAAGAGTACCCATTCAGCCGTTGATAGACGTAATGCGGTAGCGCGTTCCGGGGATCTCCCTCACGCGGAAGGCGTCAAGGAGGGTTCGAATGAGAAGGAGAGTTCCAATGAGAATGTCTGATTCGATGCTGTGCGTCGTGTGTCTCGCGGTACTCGCCGCGGTTTTGCCGCTCGGCGCCCACCACTCGGTCGCGACGATGTTTGACCGCAACAGTCCGGTGACGATCACGGGGGTGGTGACGAAGGTTGAATGGCTTAATCCCCATATCTGGATCTACGTCGACCAAACCGACGACCAGGACGGCGTCACCCACTGGGAGCTCGAAGGCGGCCAACCGAACGGATTGTCTCGGCGGGGCTGGAGACGGGATTCGCTGAAGCAGGGTGACCAGGTGACCATCGAAGCGGACATGTCCCGTTGCTGCGACAACGTGGCGAAGCTGGGATCGGTCCAGCTGGCCGATGGCACGCCGATCTGGCAAGGGTCGGCACAGGATCCGAATTAACTGCCTGACATTGGTGTGACGGCTCGGGACCGTTCCGGTCGGGCGAGTTCGAGGAGGTTCACGATGGAGAGGTGTTTGTCCGCTCGCGCGGCGACAGTGGTGGCTGCTCTTATCGCACTTGCCTGGACGCCGACGTTCGCCGCCCAGGACCCGTTCGCCCCCACGCCGCTGGTTGGCCCGGCGCCGGCAGAAGGTCTCCCGAATCTGAACGGAGTCTGGGACAACACCGAGTCCCCCGCCTATTCCAACGAGAGTTCCGTACGGGCGGCCTTCGACGGAGAACTGCCGCCGTTCACGCCGTATGGACTGGAGCAGTGGCTCATCCGGGATCTGTCGCAGGATCCCACGGGCTTGTGCCAACCGAGCGGGTTGGGCCGCATCCTGCGCGCGCCAAACCGGATACAAATCCTCCAAACGCACGGAATGGTCGTGATCCTCTCGGAGCTGTATTGGCAGTTTCATCGAATATTCACCGACGGGCGCGGCCATCCCGAGGAGATCGACCCCACGTGGTGGGGCCATTCGATCGGCCGATATGAGGACGGCAAACTCATGGTCGACACTGTTGGGGTGAATGACCGGAGTTGGCTGGCCACCGCCGGTCTCGAACATAGCGATCAGCTGCACCTGGTTCAGACGTTCGAACAGACCGGGCCGGACACGCTTCACATCACCGAGAAATATGAGGATCCGATCTATTTCACCGAGCCCTGGACCATCGGTTACGACATGGAGCGCCAGGAATACGATCTGATGGAATATATCTGTCTGGACAACATGAACAAGGGCGTGGAGTACTACGTTCCCACGCCAGCCGAGGATAATCCGAATATAACGGGTGTCCCCTCTGAGGTCGATGTCAGTACGCCGCCTCAATGAGAACAGAACGCACCGAGCTTTCGAGATTCGGGTGGCCTTCTTCCGGACGGCTGGTCAATCCGTAAATATCAACGGACCGCGGCTGGCAACCCGGGCCGTGTCCAGTGTCTGGTCGAGCCCGAAATCAAGAGCAAGCCGATGCTCACCATCAACCTGAGGGCGTCCGCCATGAAGTGGGTCATCACCTGTTGCGCGACGATTGCCTTTCTCGCCCAGTCGCCACAACCCCTGTTTCCGCAGGGCCGGCTCAGCGTCGTCTATCCCGAAGACAGTCGTCCTCCTCTCGCCTTTCGAGAGGACTGGCAGGACGACTGGAACGACGGTGAACCGTTGGCGAGGCTGAACGACTATCACGACACGGATTTGGACGCGCACTTGCAGAATCGCGGCTTGAGGCATGCCTGGTACGGACCCGGGGCGGGCGCGCCGGACATCCGTGTCGCCTACCCCCATAGTGACAGCGAACACGCGGCCGAGTACCGAGAAGGATGGGAGTACATTCGCCATATTGCCCCGAAGGACGACCCGGGCTATCTCTGGGCGGGGCAGTGCAGCGGGCCCTGCGCGATCACGCTGCGGGACAACAATAACGACTTCGATATGACGGGACTGGCCAAAGTTCGGTGGCGCACCAAAATGGACGGCTTCCGTCAACTTCGCCTCATTCTGAAGCTTGCCGACGGAACCTTCCTGGTGAGCGATCGGTACGCGGGGCCGACCGGCGACTGGAACGTGTCGGAAATCTCTATCCCTGACGTTAGCTGGCACGCGCTCAACATCGAGACACTGAACGAAGGTCGCGCCGTCGCCAACCCCGACCTCAGCCGGGTGGAGGAGATCGGCCTTACCCACCAGAGGACCGGTGCGGCTCGTGTCGACTGGATTGAACTTTACGCCGCTTCGGTTGGGCGTTAGGCGGTTTCCGGTGAGTTGCGAAAGGAGGACACCATGAACTCGCGAAAGTGGACATATCATTCGAGGCTGGTTGTCGCGGTGTTCGCCGCTCTCGCATGGGGAAGCACCGCCCTGGAGGGTCAGCAGGTTGAGTCGGCGCTTCCAGCAGACTCCCGAGTCCAGACCCGCACCTATGTATTCCCTGAAACGGGTGAAACGATCCCTTACTCCCTGTTTGTACCCTCAAACTATGACGAGGGCAGCGAGTGGCCGCTCATTGTTGGCCTGCATCGCGCGGGTCAGTCCCATGAGTCGTGGCTGGTGGATTACGCGGGCATGCTCGACCTCGCCGAGCAATACGGTTACGTCGTTGTTTCCCCCCTCGGATATCATACGCGCGGATACTACGGGAGTTTTGGCCCCGGGATGGCAACGGAATCGCTTGAGAGTTCGGGCCAGTTGACGGACGACCTGCCGCAGAACCTGGGCGAGCTGAGCGAGAAAGACGTGATGAACGTCTTCGAGATCGTTCAGGGCGAATTCAACATCGACGACGATCGGAACTATCTGTTGGGCCACTCGATGGGGGGAGTCGGAGCCCTTCACTTGGCAGCGAAGTATCCGGACATATGGGCCGCGATCGCCGTGGTGGCGCCGGGCAGTGTTCCCATGAAGACGGATTGGAGCGAACAGATCGAGAAGTTCACGCACATACCCACTTTCCTGATCCAGGGCGACCAAGACCGCTACATGCCCTTGAGCCGCGGGGTGGCTTCCACGATGAAGCGGCTCGGCATGGCGCACGTGTATCTCGTTATCGAGGGCGGCGATCACACCCGATTCATCGCGGAGAATCCGGAGATGCTGTCGAAGGTCTACTCGTTCTTCAATGTCATTCGCAAGGATCAGCGTCCGGTGGTGCCTTGAAGCGCCGATCCGGGTAGTTGTCTCATCGCAAGCGTCGAACGTAAACACGCATTCGAACCGTAGCCCGTCAGAGCATTCCGGACAGAAATCCCTGAAAAACCAGGAGACACTTTTCTGATCGAATCGATCTGAAGGAGGATCGATGAAGGAGAAAGTGTCCGCGGAAGATCGGGGGCTGGAACTCCGTCGGAAGACGAAGAAGAAGTACTCGGCGGAGCAGGAGGTTCGGGTCGTGTTGGAAAGGGACCCCCGTCCATGTCGTCATCGGCACCGCCGAACCGGCAACTCACCGAACGAATCCGCAGCCACAGTCCTGCCATCGCCCAACCGGACGACTCTATTATCGACGCCTATGGCGGACGTAACCCGGCGTTCCAGCGCATCCGGAACCTGCGAGAGCAGTTCAGACCCCCGACCGAAATCCGGCGCCCCATCGAAAGCCATGACACCTGGAAACCTCAATCCATCCGTCTTTCCCGACCCGAGAATCGAATCGGGGATCCTGACTGAATCGACTGTCAAGAAACGGTCTCCGTTTTGCATCATCGTTTTTGCAGGAGCAGCCTGCAATACCAACCCATAACTACTCGATCGGTTTTGTTCAGCGACTGCCCCGATCACACGTGGATCCGCTGAAATCGATAGATCTCAACCACTCCTGAAACGCGCTGTCCGCGGGCACACACAACCCCGTATTCTTGATATTCAGCCGCCGGAGTCGACGTAGTTGGGTCAACTCGGATGGAAGCGGTCCGGTCAGGTCGTTCCCGGAGAGATCCAGCCATTCGAGGTCGGACAGGTTCCCCACTGACTCCGGGATCGGCCCGGTCAACTTGTTGTTACGAAGACCGAGCCATTCGAGGTCGGACAGACGCCCCAGTGATTCCGGGATCGGCCCGGTCAACCCGTTCTCTGCGAGATACAGCGAGCCGAGTTTGGTCAGGTTGCCCAACTCGGCGGGAATCGGTCCGGTCAACCCGTTGTAGCCGAGCCACAGCGCTCGGAGGTTGGACAACCGCCCCAGCGACTCCGGGATCGGCCCGGTCAACCCGTTTTCATGAAGATCGAGCACTTCGAGGTTGGACAGGCTCCCCACCAACTCCGGGATCGGCCCGGTCAACCCGTTTTCATGGAGATCCAGCGTCGTGACCCGTCCGTCAATACCGGCGATATCGGTCTTCACCCCGATCCACGTGTATAGCGGCGCTCTCGTCTTCCAGTTCCTGCTGACCGTCCAGGCCGGGCCACCCGTCGTGTCGTACAACGTCACCAGCGCTGGCCGATCCGTCGCAACCCTGCCCTTTGAGATAGTCAGATCCAGCGGTTGCCCGAACGCGTCGATGAAACGCAATGTGCCGGACGAGGCTTGCCCAGCTGTTCCGCTGAACAGGATGAACTGTGTAGACCATCCTCCCGAGTCCACGATATGGGGGAAGAACACATCCGCCGCGGTCGTTGGGCCCGTTTCGTTGGATGGCGGGGTCGTCGTCATCTTGATCTCCCCCTTTTCGTTGACGCGCAATCTCATCCCAACGATGGCGACATCGCCCGTGGAGGTGACCCGGAGCACCCCCGAAAAGTTTTCCGGCAGTGCCGATATCTCGTCGAGAAAACGGGCAATCTGGCCCGAGGGCGGTAGCGTCAGTGTGGCCGAGGGCGCCGCCGGCGATCCATCCAGATGTGTCACCTCCAGAGTCACCGTATTGGCCGTCGCTTCCGCGTTCGCGATGGCCAGTCCGGTTCGGATCGAGCCCGCCTGGCCGGGCATCCCGGACGCTTCGACATAGACACGGAATGCCGATCCTTTGGGCAGGGCGGGCACACCGGCTTCGGAAAGCGTCTTGTCCCCAGGAGCAAAAGAAAAGACGACCAGACCCGCCGGGGCGGCGTTTCCGCGCTCGGGTGTCGCTCTCACCGAACCCGTGGCCGGTCCACGCGGGGGATTCGAGGTGGTGAATCTCTGAGCGCTGCGTGGACCTATCGAATAATCGAAGGTCGATCCCGTTGAACCATCGTCCAGCGTCAGGACCACGGGCGCCACCGCCGCCGTATCGCTCCCGGGTCCCAGAAACCGGACCGTTCCCTTGATAGTCCGATCCGTTGGGTTCACCAGAATGACCTGGGTGGCCCACCCGTTGCCGTCCGCGAAATGGGGGAAATAGACCGTACCCGTAGGGGTGGTAGAGAACGGCGACGGAGGGGCGAATAGGGGCGCGACCGGGAGCGTCGTCATCAGAAACTCGCCGGATTCGTTGGTGAATCCCCGGAGGGCGATGACAGCGACCGGCACCGATGCGATAAAGGTAAAGGTTCCCAATACGGACCCGCTACCGGTGAATGGCGCCTGATCCAGGAATCTCGAAATATGCTGGCGCGCGCCGAGTTCGAAGACGCCGCTACCGGAACGGGTGCCGCGGGTGTCGGTGAAATAGAAGCTGATGTTTGCCGGTACGTCGTTCGGATTGGCGATCGCCAGCCCGGTATTGACCGGCCCGTTCACTTCGGCAAATATCCGCCCTCTCCGGACCGGCTCGGCGGCCGGAACACCCGCTTCGGAAATCAGCACGCCGTTACTGTCCGTGAATTGAAAGATCGCAATCCCGGAAGGCGCGGTTGAACCCGCGGCCGCACCGATCCCTCCATAGCCAACGTTCAGTGTTTCCCCCGTCCCACCGCTGGTAATGGATCGGCCCCCACGATCCGGAACGGAGAACGATACGGGACACGTGGGTCCCCTGAAGTCTTCAATCGTTGCCAACCACTCCTGAAACGCGCCATCGGAAGGCCCACACAAGCCTGTATTCTGGATATTCAGCCACCGGAGTAGTGACAATTGGGCCAGCCATGATGGAAGCGGCCCGGACAGGTCGTTCCCGGCGAGATCCAGCAGTTCGAGGAGGTCCAAGCCGCTCAGAGCGTCCGGAATCGGCCCGGTCAACTCGTTCCCGTTGAGATGCAGATATCTGAGGTAGCGCAGGCCCACCAGCGCGTCCGGAATCGGCCCGGACAGGTCGTTCTCGGCGAGATCCAGCAGTTCGAGGAGGTCCAAGCCGCTCAGGGCATCCGGGATCGGTCCCGTCAACTCGTTCCCGTTGAGACGCAACCGTCTGAGGTTGGGCAGGACCCCCAGCGACTCCGGGATCGGTCCCGTCAACTCGTTCCCGTAGAGATATAGATATTCAAGATTGGACAGGTTCCCCAGCGACTCCGGGATCGGTCCCGTCAACCCATTCCCGTTGAGACGCAGAAATCTGAGGTTAAGCAGGCCCCCCAGCGACTCCGGAATCGGCCCCGTCAATCCGTTCCGGTCGAGATCCAGCTGTCTGAGGTTGGGCAGGACCCCCAGCGACTCCGGGATCGGTCCCGTCAACTCGTTCCCGTAGAGAGATAGATATTCAAGATTGGACAGGTTCCCCAGCGACTCCGGAATCGGCCCCGTCAATCCGTTCCCGTAGAGAAATAGCCTTTCGAGTTTGGACAGGCCTCCCAGCGACTCCGGAATCGGCCCCGTCAATCCGTTCCGGCCGAGATCCAGCCAATGGAGGTTGGGCAGGCGCCCCAGCGACTCCGGAATCGGCCCCGTCAACCCGTTCCCGTACAGATACAGATTTTCAAGGTTGGACAGGCTTCCCAGCGACTCGGGGATCGGCCCCGTTAACCCGTTGTCGGCGAGAGACAGCCATCGGACGCTGGACAGGCTTCCCAGCGACTCGGGGATCGGCCCCGTTAACCCGTTGTCGGCGAGAGACAGCCGGTCGAGTTTGGTCAGGTTGCCCAACTCGGCGGGAATCGTCCCCGTCAACCCGTTATCGGTAAGCTCCAACGCCGTGACCCGGCCCGCGTCGTCGGTCTTCACCCTCCGCCACTCCCCCAGCGGCGCGGCCGTGTTCCAGTTCCTGGTGTACCACCAGGTGGTCTCACCGCCGGTCGCGTCGTACAACGCCTCAAGCGCCGCCCGATCTGCCGCAACGCTGCCCTGCGCAACGGCGTCGGCCCCAAGACTCGCGTAGACGGCCGCAGCCGCCAGCACCGGCCACGCCCGACGGCAGCATCGATATCCCGTCAACGCTGACACCATCGCACACTCCCATCCGCGGGCCGGGCACGCTGGGCCCGCACATCGGTACTCAGCCGCATCATCGCAACATGTTCCCCCATGGCCGTCCCCGATTCACCGTCCCGACGGGAGCTGCCGCTCGATGCTTGTCTCCCAATTCGGGTCAGGGAGAATAGGCATGGGCCTTCAGGGACCGACTGCCAGCCATCGGCAGCAGGCGTGCAGCGGAAGCTCCAAACCGCCATGGTAGCGAGAGGAAGGGCGCGCGCTCGTAAAGACACCGTTTTTCTCATTGTGGACTACCTTACAGGAACACAGGAGGGGTGGGGTGAAGCCTCACCGGAATGTCAGAATAACTGGCTCGAAAGTCAAGCTGCCGGAACAGCGAGAAAATCAGCCCACTCCGAGTAAGTGCTCACGAACCGTATTGGCAGCGATTTAGGCCGGGACGAAGGTGAAAATGATCTTGCAGTCTGCTGAAAAACGATTTGTGATACCGGCCGAGCAACGACCCGCGCCTATAATTTGTTGATTCGTTGGTCGGCCGACGCCCACTCCCGGTCGGCCCTCGGCATAGAGGAGCCGCGAGCGGACGGACGCCGGATGCACGTAGCGCTGGGGGACTATTTTGGCCGGAACCCGCATACACGAGGGCGAACTCGTTTCGCCGGTTGAGTCGCTGGGACGCTATTTCGAGCGCGGCGGCACAACAGTGCTCCAGGCCGCATTTGAGCACTCCTACTTTGTCCACCCCGACAGGGTCCGGCAAAACACGCCCCTCTACCCGGACCGGGCTCGCTACAGCCGCAAGCACTATCCGAAACTCCACAAGGGCGATCGCGCCACGTGGCAGGGGCGGGAAGTCAGGCTGGATGACAACTCCGCAGCCCAACGGGCCTGGGCGAGCTATTCCGGACGCCCCATCGAACGTGCTTCCGGCTATGGCGTTCGCCACGTTTGGGGACATCCCTGGGATCCGGACGCCTTCACGGCTGGATGGAATCTCTGCTACATGCCCTTCTGGGCGGGCATGCTGACGGAACGGCAGCACCCTCACCCGGAACTGGAAATCGCGGTTCGCCAGACAGCGTGGGATCTTTACTTCCGCCAGGACCCGGTGTGCGCTCCGCCGGACTTCGTCGCCGACCCCGGTATCGACCTCGATGCGATTCTTGGCGGAAAACCCGTCCTGATACTGGATGGGAGAACGGACCCCGCCAACCGCCCGGAGCTGCCATCCGGGGTCTCCTGCGAAGAGATCGACGCGCATATTCGCGAAGTCAGGAAAATCACCAGGCAGAGTTGGTCGAACCTCCTGAAAGCCGCGCTGTCGCTCCAGGGAAAACCGCACGAGCCGTTCGGAACGCCCAATGTGCAGGCAACCGCGCAGAGCGTACTTCGACGCATTGGACGCGAGACGGGACTGGATCCGGCCGCACTTGAGCGGCGTTTGACGGCGATACGGCTCTAGAAAGCCCGCTTGTTTTCACAAAGATATCGCCAATCAAATCAACACCACAACACCGTTTCGCAATGCTTGGCCACTTGAAAAGCCGCTGGGTGCCGGATCGTTGCGTAAGCGCTTTTTCGTGCAACCAGAATACCGCCCTCCCAACCCTCTTGACGCATGGTGCCATATTTGCCACCATACCCCATGAGAAGTAGAGATACTCGTCCTATCTCATGGATCAGTGCGGCGCGTAAGGCTTTCGATGGCTTTCCAGAAGGGGC
The DNA here is from genome assembly GCA_963555775.3 of Terriglobia bacterium. Lineage (GTDB taxonomy): Bacteria > Acidobacteriota > Terriglobia > 20CM-2-55-15 > 20CM-2-55-15 > JAJEDW01. The sequence goes on from CAUVWY020000001.1 coordinate 106,252, forward strand.
GCAGGACGCGATCATGCGGGCGCTGACGGTCGCAGCCGAAGGCCGTAAGGCCGACATTGCCAAGCCGCTGAAGGGTTTCGGTTCCGGCATATTCGAGGTGGCGCTCAGGTATCGTACCGATGCGTATCGGACAGTCTACGCCGTGCCGCTTGAGGAGCGTGTTTGGGTTTTGCACGCCTTCCAGAAGAAGGCGAAGCAGGGCATCAAGGCCCCGAAGCAGGAAATCGATCTGATCCGCGAGCGGCTCAAACGATTGAAGAAGGAGTTACAGCAATGAGCAAATCAGACGACGATTTTGAGTTGGTGCGCGGCAGCGGCAATGTCTTCCGTGATTTCGGGCGCGCTGACGCCGACGTGCAGCAAACCAAGGCACTTCTCGCCGCCCGCATCATCGGTATTCTCGACGATGAAGGGCTGTCGACGCGCAAGGCCGAGGGCCGCACCGGTGTCAGCCATGCGGACTTTACCCGCATCCGCAACGTGCAGCTTGACCGCTTCACTATTGACCGTCTGATGACCGTACTCAACAAGCTCGGCCAGCAGGTGGATGTGCAGATCGACGTTCACCCCCGCGTGGTTGCTGGAGAAGCGCCGATGCATTCGTGAGTTGTTTGCCCATTTGAACAGCCAATCCAGAGAGTCTTTTCTCTGTAAAAAGCAGCAGTCCAGCGTCGATCGGCTTTCGGCCCGATTCTCTACGAAACACTTGAAGAGATCGCGCATTGACAGAAAGTGTCGTTGGCCTGGGTAGTCCGCGCCGCGGCCGAGAAGTAAATCATGAGCGAAGCGAAAGAGGGTAGGTAGACCGGCTAGGCGATACCCAGGGGATTCGAATGTCGGCCCCCATGAGCAATTCGGAGCGAATTGGTTTTTGCCGGGCGGTACGTTGGAATTCAGACTCGAAGGGCGGAAGGCGATGAAGACGGCTGGCAGGACGAGTTGCCCTCCCGATGCGATAGGCGATAATGAGCACGATGCTGCCGAAACGCACGCGGTCCGCCAAGACCGCCACCCCTTTGCCGATCAAGCGCGCAGACATGTACTTTTCCGCGGATGTCGAGACGGACGGCCCGATCCCAGGCCCGTTCTCGATGCTTTCATTCGCCCTGGTCTATGCGGGACGCTTTGACGGGCAATCCTTTGAGCCTCCAACAGACTTCCAATTGAGCACCTACCACGAATTGAAGCCGATTTCTGAAGAGTTTCAGGAGGAAGCGCTCAGCGTGAATCGATTGGAACGGCGCCGTCTTCGCGAAGAAGGTAAAGATCCTGTGGACGCAATGACGGAGGCGAGCAGTTGGGTCAAAAAGATCGCAGGTGGCGCCAGCCCCGTGCTCGTCGCATACCCGCTCAGCTTTGACTGGACCTGGCTCTACTGGTATTTCATGTCATTCTCGAAAGACGGTTCTCCCTTCAATCACTCGAGTTGCTTCGACCTTAAGACCGCCTACGCCGTCAAGGCCGGCATTCCGATAGCGGAGGCAGGACGGTCGAATCTCGATGAAAGGCTCCGGCCTGGGGGAAAGCACACCCATCACGCCCTCGACGATGCAAGAGAACAAGCTCAGGTCTTCGTCAACTTGTTCGAGTGGGACAATAGTTGAAGTGGAACTTCTCTCCGGCCCACGCAAAAGCGCTGAATCTCGCCTGATAGCGCTTCTAATCGAGGGCATCGGTAAGAAATCCCAGTTCCACAGACTCCTACTGGTATGACATCTGAGGTCCGAAACCTGTAGCCACCCGCCCTTGATTTTCACGCCGGTATCGCCGCCCCCGTCACCCCCGCCGGCCCTGCCGACACCAAATCTGGCAGCTTGTGCGGGTTGGTGTTAACATTTTGCCCCTGACGGAGAAAAATGTCCGAATCCGGGAGAATATCGATGGCCAAGATTGAGAACGGCAGCGATCCTCTGAGTCGGGCCGCCGTCCGGCAGATTGTCTCGCTGACGATCATTTGTATCGTTGGTTTTGTCCTGTTGATGGTTGGATTGTCGTGGGCGTCGGAACTTACCGGTTCCGACTCCGCTATCCTCGGCGGGGTCGATTTCGAGACGCGGTCCATCACGCTCGCCCTTTCTCAGGAACCTCCTCAACTGGACAGCACACGGTCTACCGATCAGGTCAGCTTCTTTGTTCTGGGTCACGTGATGGAGGGCCTGCTCCGATACGACGCGAACAACCGGCTGGTGCCCGGTGTCGCCGAGCGTTGGGAGATCGGCCCCGACGGGGCAAGGTTCTGGTTGCGCGAGGATGCGACCTGGAGCGACGGGCAGCCGGTCACGGCTCATGACTTCGTGTTTGCCTGGCAGACTGTCGTCGATCCCGCAAACGCTTCCGAGTACGCCTTCATCATGTATCCGGTCAAAAACGGGGAAGCCATCAATACCGGCCAGATGCCGCGCGAGGCGCTCGGTGTCCGGGCATCCGGGGACCGGGTTCTCGACGTGGAGTTCGAACAACCCGTCGCGTTCTTCGACAAGCTTGCCGCCTTTGGAATCTACTTCCCCGTCCGCAAGGATTTTTACGAAAGCCGCGAGGGGCGATACGCGGCCGATGCCGAAGATCTTCTCTACAACGGCCCGTTCGTGATGACGCAATGGGTGCACGGGGCGCACGTGCGATTGGAGAAGAACCCCGCGTACTGGAATCGCGAAACCGTCCAGTTGAACGTGATCGACATGCCCTACATCACGTCGGACTCCAACGCGGTAGTGAACCTGTACAAGGCGGGCGCGATCGCCAGGGCCACGCTCGGTACCGAGCAGCTCGAGGACGCAATGCGATTGCGATGGAACCTGGGCCGCTACATCGATGGTTCCGTCTTCTACATCGACTTCAACTTTCGGCCGGACAGGATGACGAGCAACTATAACCTGCGCAAAGCCCTGCAACTGGTCTCCGACCCGAACGAACTGGTCAACAAGGTCATCGCCCTACCCGGCTACCAGCCGGCGCTGTCCCTGTTTCCAACGTGGTTGAGGGGCGTCAATGGCGCCTTCAGGCTGGAATACCCGCCCCAACGGATATTCCCGGATCACGAGGAGGCCCGGCGGCACCTGGAATTGGCAAAACAGGAACTCGGTATCGAAACGATCCCGCCGCTCGTGCTCTTGTCTGACGACTCGCCGCTGTCGAACAAGCAGGCCGAATACTTTCAGAACCTGTTCATGCGCGCGCTTGGTCTGGAGATCGTGATCGACAAGCAAATCTTCAAGCAGCGGCTCGCCAAGATGACTTCGGGAGATTTCGACATGGTGGCCGCGGGCTGGGGGCCGGACTTCGACGATCCGCTGACGTTCGGAGACCTTTATGCGTCCTGGAATCTCAACAACCGCGGCATGTACAACAATCCCGAACTCGACCGCCAGGTTCGGATCGCTCAGGGATCGCTCGATCAGCAAATCCGAATGGATGCGTTCGGCGAAATCCAGAGGATGTTGATCGAAGACGCCGTGCTGCTGCCCAACTATGAACGGGGGCTCGTTTATGTCGAGGACCCGGGCCTTCGGGGCGTGGTCTACCGGTCGGTCGGGACCGATCCCGACTACAGCAACGCCTACTTGGTCGAAAGTCCATAACCGAACGGCATCGTGTTCGCCTACACCGTCAAACGACTTCTCCAGGGCGTCGTTACCATCTGGTTCATCGCCACGGCTACCTTCGCCGCCATGCATGCGGTTCCGGGCGATCCCCTGACCGGCGAGCGGGCAACAACTGAAGAAATCCGCAGAAATCTGGAAGCCCGCTACGGCCTGGACAGGCCCGTGCTGGATCAATACTTCATCTACATGGGCAATCTGCTGAAGGGCGATTTCGGAATTTCATTCACGCAGCAGAACCGTAGCGTCAACGACATCATTCGCGAGCATTTCCCCGTTTCGGCAACGCTCGGCATTCTGTCGATCGTATTTGCCGGTCTGGGCGGCATTCTGTGGGGAGCGCTAACCGCCCTGTATCGACAGCGTCTGCCCGACTTGGCCATCATGTTCCTGGTGATACTTGCCATCTCGGTGCCGAGTTTCGTCGTGGCCGCGCTCGGACAACTGGCTCTGGTCATAATGAACACGACTCTGGGATTCTCTGTGCTCCCGATCGCCGGCTGGGGGACGCTGTCCCACATGCTGGTGCCCTCAATCGTGCTCGGACTCGGCACGATGGCGTTTCTGACCCGGTTGATGCGTTCATCGATGCTCGAGATCGTCAATTCAGACTTCATACGCACGGCGCGGGCCAAGGGCCTGCCCCCGGCTCGCGTTTTCCTGCGGCATGAACTGAGGAACGCGATCCTGCCCGTCGTCACCGTTTTGGGACCGGCAATCGCCGCGATCACGACAGGCGGTTTCGTTGTGGAGCTGGTTTTTGCGATTCCCGGTCTGGGACGTTATTTTGTCGAAGCCGTACAGCAACTCGACTACACGGTAATCATGGGCACGACCGTATTCTATGGCGGTTTCCTGGTGTTCATGGTCATCGCCGTCGATCTCGTCTACGGCCTGATCGATCCAAGGGTGACGCTGGAATGAGTTCCGGCGATCCCAGGTTCGGACCGACCGACTTCGAGCCGGTCACCGCCGCTCGCTCCGCCGAAACGATTCCGCGCCCTTCGCTTTCGTATTGGCAAGACGCGTGGCGCCGCCTGAAGGAAAACAGGCGGGCGCTCATCTCCCTTTACATCGTCATTGCGCTGGGCCTGTTCACTGTGCCCGGGCCGTGGTTTTGGCGCGTCGACCCGGCGGCGCAGGACGTGGACCAGATCAGCCAGCCGCCGGCGCTACCCGAGGTGGCCACGATCATCGGTCCGTATGTCCCGTGGGCGGGAGTGCTGGCCACCCCGGCCGCGGACAGCGACGCGGCAGTTCCACTCGTGACGGACAACCTGCGCCTCTTCGAACCGGCAACGACTCAGGCGGTTCGCCTCGTTTGGGACCCCGCCGCCGAAGCCACCGGGTACGCCGTATACCGGAGTGTCTACGACCCTGATCCGGACCGGGCGCTGGGGCTCCCGCTCACCAGAATCTCCGGAGCGGAAGCGGTCAGTTTCGAAGACCGTCTGGGCCTCGAACCCAAGCCGTATTGGTATTCGATTGTTGTCCTGGACCAGGACGGAATTGAAGTCGAGGAATACCGAACGCTCGAAGTGCAACCGCTCCGCGCTGTGAGCCCGGAGGAGGCCGAGGGGCGCGGCTGGGTGGATGACGCCGCCAACTTGCAACTCGGCAACCAAATCCGGCTACCGTACCATCCCCTGGGTACGGACTACCTCGGACGCGATATGCTCGCCCGCCTCATGTACGGGGCCCGTGTCTCGTTATTCATCGGCATATTCGCTCCCCTTCTGTTCGTCCTTGTCGGTATCGTCTACGGGAGCGCCGCGGGCTTCATCGGCGGCCGTTTCGATCAAATGTTGATGCGCTTCGCCGATTTTGTGGTGGCGCTGCCATTTTTGCTGTTCATGATTCTCTTCAAGATCGGGTTTGGCATCGGTCCGGGGGAAAGCGGGGTTTTTCCGATGCTGGTCGCACTGGTGCTGCTGGCCTGGCCCGCGTCGGCCCGCCTGGTCCGCGGGCAAATCCTGCAAATCCGGGAAGAGGGCTATATCGGCGCATCGAGACTTCTAGGCGCGGGAACCGGATATCTTGTTTTTCGCCACATGCTTCCGAATACGATAGGCGTAATCCTGGTGACGCTGACGTTTGCCGTCCCCAGCGTGATTTTTACCGAGGCGTTTCTGTCCTTTATAGGGATGGGTGTCGCGCCTCCCACGCCCTCGTGGGGCAGCATGTCCAATGAAGGTATCCGGACGATGCTGTCGCATCCGCACGAACTGATTTTTCCGGCCATGTTGATCAGCGTCACCGTCCTGGCATTCAATCTCTTGGGGGATGGACTCCGTGACGCGCTCGACGTCAGGATGCGGGGGCGCGAATGATGGAGACCGTGTCAACAGAGACCCGGACCGCGCTTCTTAAGGTCGATGATCTGCATGTGGAATTCGACACCTACGGAGGCATCGTCAAAGCCGTGCGGAACGTTGGATTCAAGGTCGATGAAGGCAGGACGCTTGCGATCGTCGGCGAATCCGGATGCGGAAAATCCGTCACTGTCCAGAGCATCATGGGACTGACGCCCACGCCGCCGGGCCGGATCACGAAGGGAACGGCCATGTTCGACGGCGTCGATATTCTCGGACAAAAGGTGATCGACGGCGAAGACATTCGCGGTGCGCGGATCGGAATGATCTTTCAGGACCCCATGAGTTCGCTGAATCCAACCATGACCGTGGGCGATCAGGTCGCCGAAACCCTCATCGTCCATCGCGGATTCAGCCGCAAGCAAGCCTTCAACCGCGCCGTCGAGTTGTTGCAAATGACGCACATTCCGGAACCGGAAAAGCGCGCCAGGCAGTATCCATTCACTTTCTCCGGCGGCATGTTGCAACGTGCAATGATTGCCATGGCGATTGCGTGCGAGCCGTCCATTCTGATCGCCGACGAACCGACGACGGCGCTCGACGTGACGATCCAGGCACAGATCCTGGATCTGCTTCGAGAACTTCAGGGCAGTACGGGCATGGCAATCATCCTGATTACGCACAATCTAGGCGTCGTTGCTCACCTGGCGGACGACGTGGCCGTCATGTACGCGGGAGAAATCGTGGAGCAGGGCACCGCGGAAGACGTCTTCTACCGTTCGGCGCATCCGTACACGCTCGGTCTGCGGGCCGCGATGCCGCTGAACGACCCTGCCAGGAAGCACGGGTTGAAGCCGATTGAGGGCACGCCACCCGACATGTTCGATCCACCTCGGGGCTGCGCCTACTTTGCGCGCTGCCCCTATGCCATGAGTGTCTGCGAGAAGAACGCGCCCCCACGCTTCGAGATCGGTCCGCATCACCATTCACACTGCTGGGTCCACCACTCCGACGCGCCTCCGGGTGCGCGCGAACAATTGCGCGTGGAGGCGACGTGAAACCCCTGATCGAAGCGAAAGGCGTCACGAAACACTTCAAGATCGGCCGCAACCGAATCGTGCATGCGGTCGACGATGTGAGTCTGGACGTGTATCCGCGAGAGATCGTCGGACTGGTCGGCGAGAGCGGATCGGGGAAGTCGACGTTCGGAAAGACGCTTGTCGGGTTGCACCAGAAAACCTCCGGGGAGGTGTACTTCAAGGGTGAACAACTCCCGGGGCGCTACACGCCAGCCGACTTCGAGCGGTACGCGCCTCACATCCAGATGATCTTTCAGGATCCCTATTCCAGCCTGAATCCGCGCATGACCGTCGGAGAAATAATTGGAGAAGGTCTGCGGTTGCGGGGCGGCGGGTCAAGAAGCGGTATCCGCGATCAAGTGACCGTTTCGCTTCGGAAGGTGGGCCTGGAGCCGGAGCACGCTTCGCGGTACCCGCACGAGTTTTCAGGCGGACAACGGCAACGCGTCGGTATCGCCCGAGCCCTGGTGATGGAGCCCGAGTTTATCGTGTGCGACGAACCGATCTCGGCGCTCGACGTTTCCGTTCAGGCACAGGTGGTCCGGTTGCTCGGAGAACTCAAGGCGTCCCTGGGATTGACGATGCTCTTTATTGCCCATGATCTGTCGATGGTGCGGTACGTTTCGAATCGGATGGCAGTCATGTACCTGGGCTCGCTTGTCGAGATTGGCGCGGCCGATGACGTGTTCTTTCGCCCCAAGCACCCCTATACCGAGATCCTGGTGGGTTCGAATCCGGCGCCCGACCCCAAGACCGAGCGAAGTCGCAGCGCCGTCGTGATCAAGGGAGAGATTCCGTCCCCAATCAACGTCGGGGCTGGATGCCGGTTTGCGAGTCGTTGTCCCAAGGTGTTCGATGCCTGCGGATCGGTGACGCCAAAGTTGTTGCCCGTGACCGACGACGGCGGCGAACAACGCTTCGTTGCCTGCCATCTTTACGACATCGAGTTGAGTTCTCCCCAGAGCACGCCGGCGTAATCCGCCTTAATATTGAGTCCTCAAGGCCCGTAGTCTGGAAGTTCACGCGATCTCTTTGCGGGCATCCTGCTCGCACCCGGGTTGCGTAATCCCGAATAATCCGTCCTTATCTTGCGCGCGACAGCGCGCCCTGGCGCTTGATCCGGCGCGAGGAACGCGCCGCTACGCGCGTTTTTTTATCGGCGCGACGAACGCGCCTGAGAACGCGGGGCATCTCTTCTTTGGCGCGTGGATACGCGCCACGCCCGCAAGGGTCAGTCCGCATCCTGAATATTGAGCCCCCGCCCGCGGACCGGCTCCTGTCGTGAATTACGGGGGGAAGACGAGCGGGCAAGATGCCCGCCTTCCCAAGCTAAGGCCTGTAGATTTCTGACTGAAGTGGAAGAAGGCGGGGGAGCCCGCATCCCCGCGGCCCGGATGAGCGGCCCTCTCTAGATGCGGTACACTTGCCGAAGCAACTCGCTATGCCAAAGAAAATTTCTAACGCGCTCGTAAATATAGATCTGGGAGAATTGTCGAAGCCCGCGAACACTTTGATCGAGAAGATATCGGATGCGGGCGTCGGTCTCTTTGCACCTTGGCAGATCAAGAGAGTCGCAAAGGCCGAGGCAGCGGCAGCGGCAGCGGCAGCGATGATAAGGGCAGAATCTGAAATTCAGATAACCGACCTGCAAAGACGAGCCGTGCATCGACTGGTTGAGGAGGAATCTCAGTACCAGAAGAACATGGAAGGCGTTACCGCCAAAGCGTTGCCGCAGTTGAACGAAAATGCGGACCCCGATTCCATCGAGAACGATTGGATCGTCAACTTCTTCCAGAAATCCCGGATCGTGTCTGACAATGAGATGCAGGATCTCTGGTCCCGAATCCTGGCTGGCGAGGCGAACGCTCCCGGGACCTATTCGAAGAGGACCGTCAATTTCCTTTCGGATCTCGATAAGACCGAAGCCGAACTGTTCACAAAACTCTGTGGATTCATTTGGAATATAGGAGAGTTAAAGCCGTTAGTGTTCAATTTCGAGGCGGAGATCTACAACAGACACGGAATTAATTTCGACAGCCTAATTCACCTTGACAGTATTGGTCTTATTCAATTCAACGGAGCGACAGACTTCTTAACGACAAATCTCCCAAAGAGATTCGTCGTGCATTACTATGGTAGGCCGCTTACCTTGGAGATGCCCAAAGATGCTGGCAACAATCTCTCCATTGGCAAGACGCTGCTTACACGCGTCGGGAAGGAACTTGCAGTGATAAGCGGAAGCAAGCCGGTGCAGGGATTCTGGGAGTATGTGAAGGACCAATGGAATCAGTACTTGCCGAAGCCGAAGACGGAATAGGAGGTGCGTCCGAGCCGCTCTTTTCAATGCGGTATAGAAACTGACGATGTCTTCCGGGTCGGCATGTCGGCGAAAGACAATTCCGGAGACAACGCTTTCGTCGAATCGTTCTTCAAGACCCTAAAGTATGAGGAGGTCTCTCTGGAATTACGACACTTCCGAGGACCTGATCGAACGCGTCCCGTACTTCATCGAGGAGATTTATAATCGCAAGCGGCTGCACTCCTCGATCGGCTATCGTCCGCCGATCGAGTTCGAGCAGTTCGGTAACTTGAAACGCGCCGATCAGCCTATTTTCAATCTATGATGGAATCTGTCCAGTTTTGGGAGTCCACTCCAATCGATCGCCAGTAATCTTGTTCTAATCCGAGAGATTCTGGCCGTTTAGAGTTGGATTAACCTGAGTGAACCCAAAGACCGCCCAAGGCGCGTTTTCTGGATCGTTGTGTGCGGCCCGCGAAACGAAGATCAGAAAGTGCCGGTCTTCATGTTCGAAGAACTGGAAGTTCCTTGTCCTAAGTAAGCCCTCGCTGAGAACCAGCGCGTTGTTCTCATCCAATACAGAGAAACCGTTGTAACTGTCAGTGAATTGGGTAGTTCGGATCTTATAGGGGTAGATCGGACTCAAGTCTTCTTCCGACCCTGCGGTCAACTCTCCTGTAAATCGTATACCTCTTCCTGGACTCATCTCCATCCCGTCGAAAAGCCCCAATCGACCGAGCGACAATAGATCGATCTTCCCTAAGTCATGTTCTTGCTCTGTTACTCTGATCGTTCCAGACTCAAGCTCGGCGTCCCAGTCCACATCGTTCAAGAATGTAGACACGTCTTGGCTATACGTCTCCCCGCCGATCGTGACTGCGCTCGGTGTGCCGTTCCTATCGATCGCAACCCAGGACGAGGGAGCCGGATCAATGATCGGATTCTGTTCCACAAGTCTGTTATTCAAAAACCATGTCAAAAATACAAACACGGCAACACTTCCACTAGCCTTAAACGTCGCCAACTTCAAAGTGCTTCCTTCGATACCGCCCAAAAAACGATACAGGAAAGCCGTCGCCGTCAGGCCCATGCAAAATGCCGTGACTATAGGGCTACCATCCGCAGAATATGAGGCGGCCGCGCTAAGGAAAAACACGCCGGTCAAGACGAGCATAATGACCGTCTCAGTATCCAGTTTTCGACCCTTTCGTTGATTCGACATGGTTGCCTCCGTCTATCTCCAATGTCCGGAAGGTCCGAAATCGAGCGCGGCAGAAACACGTATCCGCGCCACTCTCGTCCTTAGTTGGCTGCGGTCCTGCGCGTTATCTCTTTAGCCAAGCGCATCCGGAGTCTGGAAACTCTCGTCCGGACGCCGCCTGCGGAGACGCCTTGGCTGGCGGCTATTTCGTGATAAGTGGTTCCCGCTGCTACGGCGTTAAGAAGCGCCCACTCTGCTGCGCTGACAGCACTACGGATCTCTGCGAGACTGATGCGCGCCAGCATGCGCTGTTCTTCTAGGCACTCAGGATCTTGACTGAGGAATTCGCGGCGCAGCCTAGCGCGGTTTCGCTCCAGACGGGAGCCGGTGGCAATCGCCCTGTCTATGCTGTTCTGGAACTCTTGTGGATCAATTGTGACGCTGGGTTCGAGAGCGATCAGAAAGTTGTTTAGACCGTTCTCGATGCCCCAAAACCCGTCTGTTAAACGACCGCAACGGGCGGCCTTCGATTGATAATTTTGGGGATTACATCTAATAGTGACGTAATCCAATCTTTGCGGGTCGTACCACATCAACCATGAGGTAAGCCACCGGTGGAGATTTTATCAGAGACTCTCTTATTCCGAATTGCAGCCGTGCTTTTAAGCCGGTTGCGGAAACGGAATGAGGGACAGAATTCGTCGGGACGGGTTGATTTTCCATGATCATTCCTCACTGTTCTGGCGATAGGCGGGTGAGGGTGCTACCTCGCCCGCCATACATATTATAGTGATAAAAACAGGCAATGAATTGTTAAAAACACCTTGCAAACTACGTCACTACCCTGTAATATTGTATTGTAAGTAGGAGATACGCAATGGCTAACAAGGCACCTGGCAAACACTTCCGACAGGGACTTTCAACTAAGGAATTCTACCGCCTGTTCCCCGACAACGCATCCGCTGAAGAATGGTTCATCCAGAACCGCTGGTTCGACGGCATCACCTGCCCGCGTTGTGGATCGGACAACGTGCAGACTGGAACGGCCCACAAGACCATGCCGTTTCGGTGCCGCAAGAGCAAGAAGCGTGAAACCTGCGGGAAACCGTTCAGCGTCAAGACCGGGACGTTCATGGAAGCATCCAACCTCGGCTATCAGGATTGGCTCTACGCCATGTATCTGGTCGTTACCAACCTGAAGAGCGTGGCATCCATGAAGATGCACCGCGAGTTGGGAATCACCCAGAAATCCGCATGGCATCTTGTTCACAGAATCCGCAAGGTTTGGGACGTTTCTGATCATGAACCATTCAAAGGTCCTGTTGAGGCGGATGAGGTCTACATCGGCGGACTGGAAAAGAACAAGCACCAGTCCAAGAAGTTGAAGTCCGGTCGTGGATCGGTTGGAAAAACCGCTGTTGTAGGTGTCAAGGATCGTGACACGAACGAGGTCCGAGCTACAGTGGTCGAGCGCACAAATGCAGAAACCCTTCAAGGTTTCGTTCGTGCCAATACAGACCCCGAATCAACGGTTTACACTGACGAAGCAACCGCATATCAAGGCGTTGCCAAGTCGCATGAATCGGTCAAGCACTCGGTTGGTGAGTACGTCCGGGGTCAGGCCCACACCAACGGCATTGAATCCTTTTGGTCCATGCTGAAACGCGCTCACAAGGGGACGTTCCACAAGCTGTCAGCCAAACACCTTCACCGCTACGTCTGCGAGTTCGCAGGACGCCACAACATCCGCAGCATGGGCACTCTCGATCAAATGCGTTTCGTCGTTTTGAGCATGGATGGGGCACAACTTCGTTACAAGGACTTGGTAGCGTGAGCACTGCGGGCATATTCCAACAGATAGGATTGACCCCACCACCTCGCCGGGTTACCGTTCTGACTCAACCACCGGAACCCAACCCTATGGCAGAACGCAACTTTGAAAACCGGACCCTCTTTCACAGTGACAACCTGCCGATCCTCCGTGCCATGAACAGTGAATCGGTGGACCTGATTGCCACTGATCCGCCGTTCAACAAATCGAAGGACTTCCACGCCACTCCGGACAGTCTCGCAGCAGGAGCGTCCTTTCAGGATCGATGGTCATGGGAGCGTGACGTACATGAGGACTGGACCGACCAGATCACCGATCGCTTTGACAACGTAAAAAGGACCCACCCCGATCGAGTAAAAGGGACCCACCCCCGGGTTAATGGTTTGTAAGTGATTCCGCCGTCGAGGCCGTGGGAAGTGTGGGAGCCGAAGGCTTCCAAGCCACTGTGGGAACGCGCTGGCTTTGCAGCGGGTTTCCATGGGGGCGGCACTTTCCACAGCCCGCTGCGCCCGCGGTTTTCACGCGGATCCTCCGGCGGACCGGGGTTTGTTCTTCCGTTTGCCGGCGGCGCCTAGACTTTGGGTGAACCGGATACTTTCCCAATCGAACTGGTGAATGGCGCAGTGATGGGTCAGCCGGTCCAGCAGGGCTGCGGTCAGTGCGGCGTCACCGAAGACGCTGGTCCACTGTGCAAACGGCAGGTTCGATGTGACGATCAGCGAACCCTTTTCGTAGCGGTCCGAGAAGACCTGAAACAGCAACTGCGCCCCCTCGGCCGAGAACGGGATATAGCCGACTTCGTCCACGATGAGCAGCTCGAAGCGGGCCAGCTTGGCCAGGCGCCGGTTCAGTTGCCGTTCCTCGCGCGACTCGATCAAGGTGTTGACCAGCCCGGCGGCCGTGGTGAACCCGACGCGGTAGCCCCTCCGGCAGGCTTCCACACCCAGAGCCGTGGCGGCATGGGTTTTACCGGTTCCGTGCTTGCCCAACAGGACGACGTTCTCGTGCCGGGTAATGTAGCCGCACTCGGCATAGTCGCGAACCTGGATCGCATCCAGCACCGGCCACTTCTTCAGGTCCGTGGTCTCCAGAGTCTTGAGCAGTGGGAACCGGGCCTCCCGTAGTCGACGCTGGACCTGATTGGCTTGCCGCTGTTCCAGCTCGCGGCTGGCCAGAGCCAATAGAAAGCCGGTGTACCCCTCGCCGGCCTCTTTGGCCTGTCGGGCGTGTTCCCGCCACTCCCGCACCATGGCCGGGAGCCGGAGTTGCCGCAGTGCGTCGTCGAGAACGATCTCCTGACCCGGACTCATCGCGCACCCCCGGCCAGGAGACGGTCATATTGATCCAGATCGGCCCCAGCGATCGTCAGGTCGGTGATACCGGGCATCAACCCGGACTCCAGCGGCGCATGGGATCGAGTCGGCGTGTCCTCCCGCATCAGAATGTGCCGCACCGCTTCCAACTCGATACAGTGGGCATCGAGCGCTTCCTGGATGGCCGAGGACACCCGTTCCAGATCCCAGTCCTGGTGGAGTTGCAGGATGCCGATGAACTCCCGGGTGCCCCGGCTGTACCCATGCCGATCCCGCAACCGCTCCAGCGCGGTCTCATATTGGGTCGGCCATTGATCCCGCCACTGCCGGATCGGCCGGGCGCTCTCAAACGAGGCCACCTTCCGGCGGATCAACTCCAGGTAGTGCAACGGATCGATCCGCCAGTCGCTATGACCGAAGGCGCGGTCATGTTCGGCCACCTTCTTCTGGTCCGCGTAAAAGCTCACCCGGTCACAGCCGATATGGGCCCAGAGCCGGCGTCCCACATAGGCGGTCGGCACCGAATGCCGGTTCTGATCCACCTGGGCGGTCTGATACGGGCTGATCCGGACTCCCACCACCTTCGTGTTCTCGAACCGCGTGTCGGGCAGTGCCAGGAGGCGTTCTTGCTCCACCGCGTGCCGCTCCCCAATCGTGCGATCGTCGGACCGGCCGCCGATCCGGCGCTGGTCGTCAGCCGCGCAGCGTTCCAGCAGTTGCGCGTTCAGATCCTCGAAGTCGGTCACCTCGGGAACCGGCACCAGGAAGTTCCGGCGTGCAAAGCCGACCAGGCCCTCGACACCGCCTTTTTCCTGGCCCCGGGCCGGATTACAGAATCGCGCTTCAAACGTGTAGTGCGCCCGAAACGCCGTGAACCGGGCCTGCTCGACCCGAGCCTTCCCCTTCAGAATCCGCTTCACGGCCGTCTTCAGGTTGTCGAAAACCAGGGTCGGGAATACGCCGCCGTACCAATCGAACGCCCGAATGTGACCGTCCAGGAACATCTCCTGCCGTTCCCACGGATAGGCCCGCACGAACGCCTTGCCCGAGTACCGGGACCGCATACAGAACAACTTGACCTGACGGTCTTCACCGTTCATCCGGACCCAGGCCGTGCCCCAGTCCACTTCTGCTTCACGGGCGTGTTCCGGGTCCAGCGGCACCACAGCGCCGGTCTGGTTCCAGCCCAACCGTGTCTTCCGTTCCCGAACCCAGCGGCGTACCGTCGCCTCGGCTCCGGTAAATTCATGCTCCTCCACCAGACGTTGCCACACCCGGTGCGCGGTGTGGCGTTGCTTGACGGGCTGGTCCCGGTCCGCCTGGAGCCAGGCATCTACGATCCCGGCGACCGGGTCCATCACCGGACAGGCGGGCTCCTTCTCTCGCCGATACCTGGGCTCCTGTCCGGCCAATACTTTCCGGACCGTCCGTCGCGTGTGCCCGGTCTCCCGGGCGATCTGTCGAATGCTTTTCTTGTAAACCCGATCTGCGGTTCTGATCAACTCGTACTGATCCATCCCTATCAATCCTCGCCTCCCACCCGCGTGCCTGTTCTTCCAGTTCACGCTTCCGGGGAGGCTATCAGGGGTGGGTCCCTTTTCCTCGATCAGAGCCCCGTTTGGTGGGTCCCTTTTACGTTATCGAAATCACACCGATGACCATCCGCGTCTCATGGAAGCGATTGAAAGTGCCCGTTACGCCCACTCGGATGGCATGGGTGCGTTTATGTGTTTCATGGCCGTCCGTTTGTTGGAGATGAGGCGTGTTCTGAAGTCAACCGGATCGATCTACCTGCACTGCGACCCAACTGCTTCACATTATTTGAAGGCGGTCATGGACGCGGTATTTGGGTGGAAAAAGTTTCGTAACGAGGTGGTGTGGGGGTATAGGACTGGCGGTGTGGGCAAGCGTTGGTTCGCAAGAAAACACGATGTGATTCTTTGCTACTCCAAGTCAACTTTCTGGACATTTAATGTCCAGCATTACCGTTCTTACCAGCAGAAAAAGTACAACTACAACAAGAAGTACCCCGAACTATGGGACAAGGAAAAGAAGAAGTGGTACCACAATTCAGTTTGCAGGGATGTATGGGAGGATATCAAATCTATAGGAACCGAAAAAGGCCAGAAAGAGGTTACTGGCTATGCAACCCAAAAACCATTAGCCCTGTACGAACGTATCATCAAGGCATCCAGCAATGAAGATGACACGGTATTGGACCCGTTCTGCGGTTGTGCCACAACCTGCGTTGCCGCTGAAAAGCTAAATCGTCAGTGGGTAGGCATCGACATATGGGATAACGCGAGGGATGTTGTTTTGAAAAGGCTTGAATTGGAAGGATTGATCGTGCAGGACTCAACCGACAAACTACACGGTCATCTGTTCCCATATGACGTAATCAAGATGGATGTCCCGCCGATTCGCACGGATGACACCAAAACAGCCGCACCTAACCTCAGAACCAAAGTCATCGTCTTCGAACCAGTAGGGAAGAAGATGACCCGTGCAGATATGTATACCCATCTTCTGGACCAACACGGCCGCAAGTGCCGTGGTTGTGAAAGAACGTTCGATGATTCTCGTTACCTCCAGTTGGACCATAACACTCCACGGGCTGATGGTGGATTGAACCACATATCCAACCGGGTCTTGTTATGTGGTCCATGCAACCAACTCAAGAGTCACATTTACACGTTGTCGGGCTTAAGACGTGAGAACAAGAAACGAGGGTTCATGCGTAATGGAAATTAGCTGCCAACCTCGGCCCAAGGATTGGACGTGCGCCTGTAAACATGAGGACATACCTGTAGGTTGGGGCTCCGGTGGGTTCCAGTGCGACGTATGTAATGGCATTTACTACGCTCCTATCAACCCGTCCGACAGCGATCTTTTCGACAGCTTTGCCATAATGAGGAGTGAGAATGACTAAGACTCCGAAACCAAAAACAGTTGAGATAGTGAAGTCCGACTACCAGCCGACCAAGGGCGAGTTGGAGCAGGAATTGGAACCTCTCGACATTCCTGGACCGACCGTGGATCAGCGCATCAAGAATCTGGCGCGGGCGTTGTTTCAGCCGGTCAAGTTGCGCAGGATCGACCTGCCACGGAAACGACGCTGATTCATAATGCGTCACTATTCGATATAATCCCCTTAATTTTCGTAAATCCACCAAGGAATTGGCTGATCGGACATTGTTCATCTCCTTCTGTGGGGATCGAAGCGATGTCGTCCCCGCGATGACCACGGTGCAGATCAGACGCCCCATCGGGTTGCCGAACTCCGAACCGGAAACGCTATGCCCGGATGCGAAGCCTGTGCCGGCCGCCGATGGAGAGCCATCTCGACGCCAGTGCATTATACAAAACTTACGAAGCGGACCCAAGCGCGACCGGCTGGGCCCGCCAGAAAACACTCAAGCGGATGATCCTAATTGCGTTCCGTAGGTATCGGACCACTCCTTTCGGAAAAGATCGAATGTCTGCTTCCGATCCGGGTCCTGCAGCGCCATCGAGCTTTGCGCTCGCGCAAGCGACAAGAGCATGAGTTGAAGCGCCACCAAAGCCTCTTGGGCACCCTTGAAAGTCTGCGGTTCGGCAGCAGTGTCTTCTTCAACTTGGGGCGCACCCTCGGCGACTATGGCATCCAAAGCCAAAGCTGCTTTGCTCAGTGGTTCGTAAAGGCGTTCGTAAAAGGGATGCGCCGTGTTAATCGTCAGGATGATCCTCCCGAACCGTTGATCCACGTGATAGAACGGCCAGTATTCATCATGCTTGTAGTGCATGATGTGCTTTGAGGTTTTGATACGATCGAATGCCTCCTCGTCGGTTTCATTCTCGCGTTTGAGCAGCATCGCCAGTGTGCGAAGATTTTCATCGAACTGGTGTTGCTCCTCCGGAGTCGTCGGCGCGGGTTCCACAAGGGGCTTGGCCTGCAGCCGCTCAGCCTCGTCTGCCTTCATTTCGCCGGCGCTTGGTTTGCTGCCGTTGCGTATGACCGTCTGTGCGCGCTGATGCTTTTTGATCTGATCGCGAAGCGTAGCGATTTCGCCATCCAACAAGCGAGAAATTTCCCGCAAGACGTAGTCTTTAGGGCGGATGCCCTGTTTATTTGCGGCGACACCGAAGGCCTCGTCCAATTCGCCCGGAAAGTCAATCTGAATGCGGAACCAATTAGCGTCGCTGTGGCGTCTCATTAATTGCGGGATGGTTCCGACAAAAACTTCCCGGTCGTTGCGCAGGACCGAGATCGTGTTGTCGTCATACAGGTGCAGGTCATTTTTGCGTATCTTCATCGGCAGCGATCCCCAATCCTCGATCGGGAGGGCGTAGAGGCGCACCGTGACGGGCGCAGTCTCGATATCTTCCGGATCCTGCCGGTAGTTTTCGCTGCGCTTCACTTGGGTGACCTTGGAAAAAACCAACCGGCTTTCCTTCACCGTGATCTCGGCGATTCTTGTATGTCGGGCGGCAGCCATGGAATAAGTGGGGTCGAACGGTTCCACTAGACGATTGTTGACGTAAAGCTTTGTGCCTTTTGCCAAAGCCCGGCGATAGACGCGGGACATTTCTTTGATGGCGTGTTCGCACAGGGTCCGCGCTTTTGCGTAGGTAAGCCGGTCGCAGCCGGGCAAATAGACGATCGTGCCCGACTTCCCGAGTCGATCCCATAGACCGTCGGCATTTTGTGACAACAGCGTCTGCTCGTCTCGATTCGGGAACGAGAGTGGTTTCGTCAGGGTATCCGAGACTTCGCTTGGCAGTTGATCCATCAGGGTTGGGACCGGCAGTTCAACAAGGTTTGATTTTTCCTTTCCGATCGCCTCGACGTCGAGAGTGATGTTGTAATAGGCTCCCGGCTCCTGCCAAGAGTAAAGGTCCAGGACTGGACACATGCTGAGCGCCGCGGTTTTCATACCCATTCCATAACGCCCGATGCCCGAGCGGTTGTCGAAAACCATGGAGCCGCCGAACGACGTAGCAAATCTGAGGATATTTGGCGACATGCCGCTCCCGTTATCGAGCACTAGAATATCGGTCTCATAACCACCTCTCTTGCCACTCTGGCGAAAGTACACTCGAATCTCGGTTGCGCCCCACTGGATAGCGTTGTCAACATGCTCGCAAAGCGCCGACGTGGTGGTGTTATAACCCACGTCCCGCAAAGAACTGATCAGTGTTTGACCAAAAAAGAGAGGGACTGTCGCCTTTTCCTTGATGATCCGGTTCAGTACCGTTCTGCCCCCACGCGGGGCATCGTCACCCCATTCTGGGCTTTGAAAATCAACTTCCTGAGTAATTTGTTCTCGCATCTCGTTCTCCTTAGTTTTGTGACCGCCGGCTATTCGGTGTCTGAGTCGAGAGAGCATATTGGCTCTCACTAATTAGTGTCCGCCAGAAAACCCCTCTCGCGGATGGAGATTTGGGAGCGACCGGGGGTGCAAGTGACGTTCATTCACTATAAATCGAACCGCAACGGGAGCGGTTGACGACTCGTGGGGAGTGATCGGCAAGAAATCGGCCCGAATGTCGGGCGTCCGGGCATGGGGCGGCTTGCCGTCTTGCGACGGCCCCGAATCGGGCATGTTCCGGGAGGACCGGTGGGTCAGGCGACGCGTGGTCGTTTGCGCTCGCGCTTCTGCAGGATCGATCCGATGCGATGCAGGTTGGCGGCCAGTACCGACAGGGCGACGGCGCGGGCGAAGCCGTCGGCGCCGTGAGTGCGGACACGGTTGAGCCCTCGATGCTCCAATCCATTGATGGCCGATTCAATCGCAGGATGCGCGCGCCGCGCGGCGGCGAAGGATTCCTCCGCTTCGCGTTCCCGGTCGACTCGGGACCGATACCCCTTTCCCGGCAGCGCGTTGAGGTCGAGGAGCGCGTCGAGATTGATCCGGTTCTCAGGACTGTGAAAGCCCCGGTCGAAGCTGCACGCCCGCAGATCGGGATACCGCGCCTGGGTTTCCCTGACCATCGGCGCCGCCACGTCCACGTCCTCGCCCTCCCACAGGATCCGGTGGTGCAGGATGAATTGATGCTGGTCCTCGATGAGAGCGACCGGCACTCCCAGTTCCACCGGCGTGCCCGCCTTGCCCTTCGAAATCCAGCGCGTGTGCTCCTGGAAGATCGAGAACACCTTCTCCGCGTGAGGAATCGTCTCGCCTCGCAGGAGCCGGCGTTCAACCTGGCCGATTTGGCGCCGGGCATGAGCGATAAAGCCTTCGATTGATTGACAGGTGGTTTCCTCGACGCCGTTGTCCCGCAGCTCGTCGAGGGTCTCCGCGATCCGGGCGACCAGTGCGCGGCAGCGCTCCAGGTACGCCTCCACCCGCTCCGGACGGCGCTTCGCCCGCCGGGTCGAGCGCACCGTGTTGAACAGCTTCCTGACCTTCCTGGATAGATGCCGCCACTGACGCCATCCGCCCACGGCGTGTTGCCCGGCCACCTCCCCAGTCTCCCGTAGCACGCACCGCATCGCGTCCCACAACAGGCTTACATCCGTCGGGTAATGCACGTCCGTTTCGACCACGAACGAGTCACACCGCCCGCGCAATGGCTCGCCAGGCTTTTTTTTCGGGCGACCTTGTGGCCACTCTCCACCACCAGTTGTCCGACCGCCGACAACAACTCCGGCGTCAACAACGACACGTTGTCGACCACCGTCTGGTACTCGTAGCGCGTCTTGTCGACGAAATCGCCGTGACCCAGGAACGCGCGTATCGTCGCGTGATGGTTCGCCAGGTCGTGAAGGCGGTCGAAGTCGCAGCCCAGACCCTGCTTCAGAACCCCCAGCACCAGGATCTGCCACAATTCCATCCCCGGACGCCCGACCGTGCGGTCGGCCTCCGGCAGAATATGCTCATCCAGCAGCGCAAACAGCCGGACGCGCAGCGCCTCCTCGCCCCAGATCTGCTGCAGCCCCTTCAATACCGCCGGGATGTCGTCCCGCGACTTCGGGTCGATCCAGATCTGCTCGATCGGCGCCTGACCGATCTGGAACTGCCGTCTCTGCACTTCTCTCATCGTGTCCCCGCTTCGCGAAGATTCTCCATTCAGCGGTCAAAACCCAGAACTTCACCCCCAATAATACGACATCTGAACGATCTTCACCACTCGAAGTCCACTATATGTACTGCATTATCAACTAGTTATGAGTTTTCTGGCGGACACTAATTAGGAGTCGAGAACGGCCAAACGTTACAGAATTCCAGCGCGCATCAGAATGTCAATAGATCTGAATGAATAGTCGCACCACTTGGATTTGCCATCGTTCCCCCGCCCCACGATTTCTTTGGACAGTGAGATGAGAGAATACCGAATAGGAGGATCACGATGTCCAGAGGAAGAAATACAGAATCCGGGTCCGCTTCGGTCGCCCTACGGGCTTCCTGCGCGGCCCCGGATTCCGCGCGACGCGGGAAGCGCCGTTGGTCGGCCCGGCGGAAGGGAACGGTGGCGGCCGCGGCTATCCAGACCCCTCCCTCCCCTGAGTTCCTCGGCCCCAGGGCCGAGGAATACTAGCGTATTCTGGTTTCGGGCGACCGCGCCGGCTCACGCCCATGAGAACGCGGGCATCCTGCCCGCAAGAGTCAGTCACTATCCTGAATATTGAGCCGCTTGAGCTTGGCCTGCTCCTGTCGCGCATTACGCGAGAAGAAGAGCGGGCAAGATGCCCGCGTTCCTAGGGGGCGGACATGAAGGTTTCTGACTGAATTGGAATAAGGCGCAGACGACGTGGGGGTGCCAGGGGCGCAGACCTCAAAGGTTTTTGATCGATGTGGAAGATGTCACGGACGCCGACAATCTCAGGGCGCGTAGCCTGGAAGTTCACGCAAATTCTTTGCGGGCATCTTGCCCGCACCCGGGTTGCGCAGTCCCGAATAACGCGTCTTTTCCTTGCGCGCGGCAGCGGACAACCCGTAATAAATGCGGGTCAGTCGAGCAGGAACGGCTCGAACAGCTGGCGAACCTCCGGCGTCGGGAAGTCGGCACCATGGGAGCGTGCCTGGAGCAGGTCGATTACGATCAAGGGATGACTCGATGACTCGAGCGACCCCATCCGGTCGGCGACGAAAACGCGGTAAGCCATGCACACGGCACTGTCCGCCACGTTGCGAGTCAATAATGGGTCGAGCTCGCGGGTCCATTCCTCCAGTTCCACATGGCCCAACAATCCCGTCAGGCGCACTGCGACCCGTCCCGAACCCGTGTCTATAATCGGATCGCCGACACCGGTATCGCACCACCGGCCTCCGGCCGTTCGAAGTTGCTCCCGTGCCGCGTCCAGCACCGCGGTCTGTAGTTCCGGTGGCTCGGCGGCCACAAATTTCTGATCGTAGGCGGACCGGCGGGAAGGGTCGCCAAGCCACGAATAGGCTTCGTTGATTTGGATCATCTGTGCGGCCGCCTCCGGGTCGGGGTTGCGGTCCGGATGAAAACGGCGGGCAAGTGACCGGTAGGCAGTGTGCACTTCCTCGACTGTGGCCGTATGCCTGAGGTTCAGGACGCGGTAGTGATCCCTCATTCTCCACCTCCGAAGTAGCAGGTGCGGTAGGCTTCTTCGGCGGACACCTCCGCCCGCCGAACCCGTTCGAGAACCTGATCCAGAATCGCCGTGAATCCGAGGCGCGATGACGCCTTCCTGAGCGCGGCGTGGTCCCCGGCAATCACCGCCGGACGCGTGCCTGTATCCAGTTCCAGAATCTCGAACAGGGGTTGCCGCCCCGAAACGCCGGTGAACCCGCATTCGGCGCAACCCGAGCCCCGACCCAACAACGATCGCTCTGTTTCGGCAATGCCGAGTCGATCGAGCAGAAAGTCCGGTGGAGTGTCGGGACGCAGACAAGCCGGACAATTCATGCGGATCAGCCGCTGCGCCACGACGCCGATCAGGGACGTGGCGATCACGTGCCGGTCGACGCCCAGTTCCAGCAGGCGAACCAGAACCGACGTCGTGTCCGTGGCATGCAGGGTCGACAACACCAGATGCCCGGTCAGCGCCGCTTCGAAGGCGATCCGTGCGGTCTCGCCGTCGCGGATTTCGCCGACAAGAATCACATCGGGGTCCTGGCGCAGTATCGAACGCAGCGCGGCCTGAAACGTCAAGTTGGATCGGGTATCGACCTGCACCTGCCGGACCCCGTCCACGCGATACTCCACCGGATCTTCTATCGTGACAATGTTGAGCGATCTTCGGCAAAGCTCGTCGACGACCGCATAAAGCGTGGTCGTCTTGCCGCTGCCCGTCGGACCCGCGACCACCAACATTCCCTGGGGCCTGTAACAGATCGCTTTCAGGCGAGTCTCGACATCGTCGTCGCCGCCGAGGCCGGCCAGCGTGGGGGGCGTCTTGTGGTCGCGGAACAGCCGGATCACGGCGGCTTCGCCGCGATGAGTCGGAATGGTCGACAGCCGGGCTTCGAATCCCTCCCCCCGATCGACAAGGAGTCCATCCTGAGGCAGCCGGCGCTCACTGATGTCCAGACGGCCCATGACCTTGATTCGCGCAATCAGGCGCTGGTGCAGCCAATGGGGGATATCGAAACGGTCCTGAAGCGCCCCGTCGATCCGGTAACGGATGCGGCTCCAACGGGCGCCGGGATCGATGTGGACGTCACTCGCGCCCAGTTGTTTCGCCTCGCTGAAGAGCAATCTCTGGATGCGCACAACCGGTGGATCCGCCGCGGCTTGGGCCCGCTGCCGCGGCATCGAGGCGGGCTGTAGCGAGTTGTTGTAGTAACGGTCGATCGCGCGTTCGATCTCGACGGCGCTCGACGGCACCGGTTCGACGCGAAGTCCGGTCATGAACTGGATTTCCTCAACCGTCGCCAGGTCCGACGGGTTTGCCATCGCCACGACAACCGATGACAGTGCCCGTCGTAACGGGATGGATCGATATCGCCGGGCGCGATCTTCGGGAATCAAACCCAGCGCGTCGGCCTCGGGTTGAAGCGAGGGAACAAGTGCGGTGTTGGACATGAACGGAACGTGGACGAAGGGACCCGGCAGGCAGCTTCATCATACCAGAGATCCCGGCAACGGTAATGTTGTAAAGTGGAGGGACGGGAGTTGGGGTTGATTTACGACATATCGGTACGCATTCACAACGACATGCACGTTTGGCCCTCCGACCCGAAAGTCCGGATCGAAGAACAGCGGCACGATGGGAAAGACGGTTTCCACACGATCCGCGTCACCTCGATCGAATGCGGAAATCACACGGGGACCCACTTGGATGCACCGAGCCACATGATGAAACACGGCGCCACTCCCGGCGCCACGCTCAACGAGATCCCGCTAGACCGGCTTGTGGGACCCGCGCGCGTCCTCGAATTGCCGGGCGTATCTTCAATTGGGCGTGCGGATCTGGAAGGCAGGTTGGACGGCGGGATCGAACGCGTTCTCTTCAAGACCGGCAACTCCGAACACTGGACCGACGAGGGTTTCTACACTGAATTCGCCGCGCTTGCCACGGATGGCGCGGAGTATCTCGTCGAAAGCGGCGTAAAACTGGTTGGAATCGACTACCTGTCGATCGAGAGCTATGGATCGATCGATCACGCCACGCACTTTGTCTTGCTGGAACAGTCCGTCGTCATTCTCGAAGGACTGAATCTCGAAGGCGTTCCCGCGGGTGACTACCAACTTGTCGCACTGCCCCTGAAGCTGGACCGGACGGACGGCGCGCCGGTGCGGGCAATTCTGATGAATTAGAAAACATGGAAATTCGCGAGATCAAAGCAAGAGAAGTTCTGGATTCGCGCGGCAACCCCACGGTTGAAGTCGATTGCATTCTGGCCGGCGGCGTTCTCGGGCGCGCGATCGTTCCTTCGGGAGCATCGACGGGCGAACACGAGGCCCTGGAACTGAGAGACAAGGACAAGAAGCGGTACCTGGGCAAGGGTGTCCGCAAGGCCGTCGCCAACGTCAACCTGAAGATCGCCAAAGCCCTGATCGGCATGGATGCCACGCTGCAATCCCGCGTGGATCAGATCATGCTCGACCTGGACGGGACGAAGAACAAGGCCAGGCTGGGGGCCAACGCGATGTTGGGCGTATCGTTGGCGACGGCCCGCGCCGGGGCGATCGCTCACGGACTGCCGCTATACCGGTACATTGGCGGTGTGGACGCACAGACCTTGCCCGTTCCGATGATGAATATCGTCAACGGCGGCGCCCATGCCGACAACAACATCGACTTTCAGGAATTCATGATCATGCCGGTGGGAGCACCGAGCTTCAGTGAAGCTCTGCGCATGGGCGCCGAGGTATTTCACACACTCAAGAAGATTCTCCAAAAAAGGGGTCATGCCACCGCGGTGGGCGATGAGGGAGGCTTCGCTCCGAATCTGAAATCGGACGAGGAAGCGATCGAATTGATCCTTGAAGCGATCGCGAATGCGGGCTACGAACCCGGTCGCCAGATCGCCATCGCTCTGGACACGGCTTCGAGTGAGTTGTTCGAGCAGGGCAAGTACGTTTTCAGGAAGTCCGGCGGATCCAGAAAGTCGTCCGAGGATATGGTGAAACTGTTTGAGACATGGACACGACAATACCCGATTCTGTCGATCGAAGACGGGCTCGACGAAAACGACTGGGACGGCTGGGGACTGTTGACCGAAACGATCGGAGAAAGGGTGCAGTTGGTCGGCGATGACCTCTTCGTCACCAGCACCGAGCGTCTGGCCCAGGGGATGGGTTCGGGCGTTGCCAATGCCATTCTCATCAAGGTCAATCAGATCGGTACGCTGACCGAAACGCTGGACGCGATCAGGATGGCAAGCAAGGCCGGTTATGGCGTGGTCATCTCCCATCGTTCAGGAGAATCCGAAGACACGTTCATCGCGGATCTCGCGGTCGCCGTCAATGCCGGACAGATCAAAACGGGTTCCCTCTCGCGAACCGATCGGGTTGCCAAATACAACCAACTCCTCCGGATCGAAGAAGAACTGGGGGAGAACGCCGTATATCCGGGCCGGTCGGCAATGCCGGTTTGAGATCCGGTGTATTCGGGACCTCAGTCCGGACACGTGCCCGAAACCGGAGAATTCGGCCTCTCCACGGGATCTCTTGACCGGAATTTCCGCTGTAGTTAGAGTTTCCGACAACACCGAAAAGGACGCCTGAATGCGATACGGAACGGTTTTGCTGTTGGTGCTGATGGGAACGGCCGGGATTGGAACGGCTCAGGAGAGCGAAGACCAGCCCGAAGCCGGGCAGGCCCGGCCGGCGCCGCGTTGGCCCGACGGCAGAATCAACATGGGTGCGCTGCCTGGCGAGGTGGGCGTCTGGAGCGGCAGTTTCCGCCTGGCCATCAATCCGAACGCAGACGATGCCGGAGCAACTTTGTCGGCGCCAATCCACGTCGACGATGTCCCGCTGCAGCCGTGGGCACGGGCCCTCCAGCAATATCGCCACGATCACTTCATGCGGGACGAACCGCACGCGCGCTGCAAGCCGTCCCCGTCGCCACGGCAATACACGGCGCCCTATGGCGTCGAGATCCTCCACATGCCCGAACTCGAACGCGTTTACGTCTTCAAGATCGGCGGACCGCACACCTATCAGATCATTTATACCGATGGACGCTCCCATCCCGGCAACCTGACTCCAAGCTACTACGGACACTCGATCGGCCATTGGGAAGGCGACACGCTGGTCGTGGATACGGTGGGCTTCAACGAACGGGCATGGATGAGCCGGGACGCACTGCCCCACACCGACCGATTGCATCTGATTGAACGCCTGACTCGCATCGACTTCGACACGTTGGAATACGAGGTCACGATCGACGATCCAGGCGCGTATGACGCTCCATGGACAAGCGGGTTCACCATGAGTTGGAGCGGAGGCCTAGCAGCCTGTCGGACTTTCGGCGTAAGTCCTTTGTTTTCAACAACGGCCCTTTTTAGCCCGAAACGGTAAACACAGTCATATGAATGACTTAGGTTTTTGATTCGGTGTTAGTCCGACAGGCTGCTAGAGATGTTCGAATACGTCTGCCAGGACAACAATCGATCTCCCGATGCCATGGTCGGCGCCGGAGGCGAAGAGATGGCCCGGACAAGCCGGTTTGTTCCGTAGCCTCGAATTGCAAGATTTACTTGACCCAGATCGAAATCAATCCAATAATTCCCGATTAACCTGAAGTGTCACTGAGGAGGCCTTGATGATACGGAATACGATGATTTCCGTCTTGGGTGTGAGTTTGTTGGTGGCCGCAGCCGGACCGCTGGTTGCTCACCATTCGATTTCGGCGGAATTCGACGTCAACAAGCCGATTGAATTCACCGGGACGGTGGCCAAGATCGACTGGTTGAACCCCCACATTTACACCCACATCGCCGTGGAACGAAGCGACGGATCGACGGTTACGTACAAGGTCGAAGGCAGCCCGCCGAACTCGCTCTTTCGACGAGGCTGGAGGCCTGACTCGCTAGTCCCGGGAGAGACCGTCACTGTCGAAGGTATTCAGGCCAAGAGCGCCGAATCGACGAATGTCGGCCAGGCGACGATCCTGACCGAAGACGGAACGCGGGTCTTTTCGGGCAACGCGAATTAGTTACCGGCGCCGGGTTCGATAAACGGCTCCAGCGGCCACCGCTGTCGGTGGTGGCCACCACACCTGCAGTTCATTCGAGGCCAGGCCGGTAACGCCGGACGGCTTGGCTCTCGATGTCCTCCCGCGTATACGCTACCGTCTTCATCTGACCGCGTGCGAACATCGCCGCCTGATCCGCATAGTGCCCAGAGTCCTGTCTTGCGCTCTGACCGAACCCCAGAACTGAATACGCCCGTGGGGGATCGGTAAACTCGACGGCCAGCACCCATCCGTCGCCACCGGCAACCCTGCGTCGGCCGTCATCGTCCTGCTCGAAGTTGAGAACGCGAAAGCAACCCATCGCCCCGGCGCAACCGCCGACAGGCTCGTCGATGGCCCCGCGCCGAACCCGATGCACCTCACCCCATTCGACGTCAAACGACCCGAACTGTTCAATCGTTCGTCCGATGGCCTCGGGAAAGGCGCGAACCGCCAGTTCCGGGTCGGTCAGGCCTCGCGGTGTCTCGAGCAATGCGTCAGGTGTCCAGCCTTCGGCGAACGCATCCTCTTCATCGGTGAACGCCGAACGATAGCCACGCCACCATTCGTCGAACAGAACGGCGCCGCGACTATCGTGCGCTGCGGTATTGTCCCAGCGTTCAAGCAGAAGCAAGGCGGCAGCGGTCGGTGTCTCGGACGTGTTGACAACCCGCCTTGCGGCCAACGCCGAGCGCAGGGATGCCGTCAACTCATCCTTGATCCTGTCGGCCAGCAACACGCGGTAGCTGTGTTTTAGCCGTACCACGTCTTCCAGAGAAAGGCGCTGGTCGTTGCCCACCAACTGTACGGAATGCTGGCTCCGCATGCTGAACTCGTTTTCCTCGAAATAGTCGGGATAGTCGGAAGGATCCAACGGACGATTCAGGTTCGTGAACCACGGACCGTCATTTTCATCCCTGAGGTATCCCCCTGGAGGGTTCAGCAGTTGCGGCAGGGATTCCAGGTCGTGAAGCTCGGACCAGATCTGGTCCGATCTCGCCGCCGGAACGGCGCGGTCGCCGCCTGGGGGATGCGGGCGGTCGGGAATGGCGGCGTTCCAGATGTAAAAGATGTTTCCCTCCCTGTCCGCGTACATGAAGTTGGAGCCCGGATGCGCTCGCATTCTCATGGCGTCGGTCCATTCATCCAGGTTCCTCGCCTGAATCAGCCTCAGAAACTGTTCGCCCGCACGGAATTCGCCGTCTTCGGCTGTGCGCAATACGTAGATGTGTTCTTCGTTTCGATAGACGATCGGACCCAGGTCCGTATATGTGCGCTCACGTGTTTCGGTGGCGTACCCGTCGCCGTTGCGGTACTCGATCGCGATCGATTCGCTGCGAACCGGAACCGACTGCCCGTCCAGAATGTACGCATCCATGGCGTTCGGATCGGCCTGAAGCCGATACACTTCCGCACGGTTGACGCTGTTGTTGGTCGTCGCGAACCCCAGGTCCCGGTTGAAGCCGCCGATAATTCCCAGGGGTCCGCCAATCCGAAAGTCGCCGTAAAAATCGAGACGACCCGGAACAACCGCGTGGATTTCCCAGTAACCGGCATCCCACGACAGATGCGGATTCCTCATCAGAATGGCAGCGTTCGACAAGGTACGGGATGGCGCCAGGGCCCAGGCGCTGGAACCGGCTTCAATGGGATCGCCTTCATTGTTCTCTGCTTCGACGCCGTCGCCACTGAACCCCGGTTCGCCGCCGCTCCCGGCCAATCGCCGCTCCCACGATCGCATCAGTCCCGCGCTCGGCCGGTACATGTAGAGCGCGGCCACATCGTAGCCGTCGAATTCCGGCGGCATAAAATCGGGAAACTCGTCTGGATGCCGCTCGACGTAGCGGTTTACGCCCTCGGCAAAACCCTCGTAGACATCTCGGGTGTCCTCGGACAATTGAGGGTAAAGCTCAACCGCAAGTTCGTAATAGTGCCGATTCTGGAAGTCGGAATCGAGCGCGCTCCGTCCCCGATAACGAGCCAGAGCTCCCCGGTTGCGTATCATCCCGATCGGAACGCGCTCACCGTAATCTTCAAGTTGCAGGTACCCCAGCGCGTACCCAAGTGCACGCAGATTGTCGGCATAGATATGGGGCACACCGTAGTCGGTACGGATTACCTCAACCTGGCTCGCGAGCTGTTCGGCTTCAACCTGAACCGGTGGCAACGTTGGCACCGCCGCACCCCGAAAGCAGGCAAACACAACGATTGGGAGCGCGGGCAACACTCGCGTAGCAATACGACCGAGGCCCATTGCCATCACTGCCGGCAGCGGACGCGCATGATCGGCGCCTCGCCGTCCGAGGCTTCGGTGTGATACAGAAAAGCATTCTCGCCCAGGTAAGCGATGCTTTCCTGCTGCTGCAGAACCTCAAGTGGAATTTCACGGAAGTCCACTCCGGGAACCAGGTCCTCGGTGGCTGGAAAACGGCCTTCGGACAGATCGATGTAGAACTCGAAGGCATTCACGTAGGTCAGAATGATGAACCGCCGGCCGTCGTCGCTGATATCGAAGGCGGTCGGGAGGCTTCCCGAAAACGTATCGCTGGCGATCGCGGGGAAGTCGACTTCACCGAGCAATTCCAGTTGCTGCACGTCTCCAGCGGCATTCTGCCAGCGATCGCGGGAAAGCCGATAAATCCTGGACTCCGAAACGGCGAGCAGGGCATAACCCGCGGCCTTGCTGACAATGAAGAGATCCCCGTTGGGATGCATGGCGATCGATTCAGCATCATGGGCCCCGTCCGGATAGCGGACACGAATCGTATCGACAGGAACCGTCCGATCGCCGAACGCGGCCTGTTCTCTTACGAGAACAATTTCAAGTTCCCGGCGTACACGCGCGTTGTCGCCGATGTCGGCGATAAACAGGCAGGAACCGTCGACTGACCCACACGGGCCGAGCGTGACATCCTCGACATCGGTGGGGTCAAAAAATTCGACATCGACGATCTGCGTGCCGCTGCCGTTCAAGCGCGTGATATAGAAGCGGCCGGAGTCCCCGGAATCGTTGACGTGGTAGAGGCGGTCGGAGAACTCGGTGGATATCGCCAAGCCGCTGCCTTCATCGATCAGGGTCGCGTCCAGATGTCCGGCCGGAACGGCGGAATCCCAGGCACATGACTGCCCCACAGCAGCCGAAGCGAGGGGGCCGGCCCACGAAATCAAGCTCACCAAGGCTGCAAACCTGACGATACGTTCGGGCAATCCCACCTCACGCACACCGCATTGACCGGGGATTTCTCACCGGAATACGTCGAAACGCCCTCGGCCTTACGCCGGCAGGGCGTTCTTAGAATAAACCGGATTGCTTGTTGGAAGGCCGGTATTCGATACCCAGATGATCGTAGGCCAGCTTCGTCGCCACCCGTCCCCGGGGCGTTCGCTGGATAAAGCCGATCTGGAGCAGGAAGGGCTCATAGATGTCTTCGATCGCGTCGGTCTCTTCGGACAACACCGCCGCAATTGTATTCAGCCCCACCGGTCCCCCCCCGAATTTTTCGATGATCGCCAACAGCAGACGGCGGTCCGTTTCGTCAAACCCGTACTCGTCTATGTCGAGCAGTTTCAACGCGGCCTTGGCGATCGAGTCGGTGATGCGCCCATCGCCCCGAACTTGCGCGAAGTCACGCGTGCGCTTCAGCAACCGGTTCGCGATACGCGGTGTCCCACGGGATCGTTTTGCGATTTCGCCGGCCCCCTCGGGCGTGATCGGCGCCTGCAGTATGTCCGCGGAACGTCGAACGATCACATCGAGATCCTCCCTGGTGTAGTAATCCAGGCGATGGACGATGCCGAAGCGGGAACGCAGAGGCGCGGTGATGAGACCGATCCGCGTGGTAGCGCCGATCAGCGTATACCGGTTGAGATCCAATCGGTGGGTCCGCGCGCTCGGCCCCTGGCCGATGATGATGTCCAGCTTGAAGTCCTCCATCGCCGGATAGAGGATCTCTTCGATATTGGGCTGAAGCCGGTGAATCTCGTCCACGAAAAACACATCGGCCGAATCGAGGTTGGTGAGGATCGCCGTCAGATCGCCCTTGATCTGAATCAGCGGGCCGGCAGTCGCACGAAAACTGGCGGCCATCTCGTTGGCAATCACCGACGCCAGCGTGGTCTTTCCGAGACCGGGGGGACCGTAGAGCAGGATATGATCGAGAGGCTCGCCACGCTTGCGGGCCGCTCCGATCGAAACCTCGAGGTTTTCCTTGACTCCCGGCTGCCCGATATATTCGTTGAGCGTCTTCGGCCGCAGGGAGAGTTCGAAAGGAATCTCATCCGCTTTCGCCGCTACGCTGCTTGTCCGTTCAGACATACTCATGTGCAACCGGGGGCTATCCGCCCCTGGTCAGAATCTGAAGGGTTCGTTTGAAGAGTTCGTCGAAACCGGGATCGGAACCGCCACCAAGAGCTTTGCGGATCGCGCTCTCGACAAGCGCCCGGTGGTATCCCAGATTCTCCATCGCCGAAACGACATCGCCCTCGCTGCCGGTCTTTTCGTCATCGACGGTAAAGTCCTTGAATTTATCTTTCAACTCCAGAAGAATCCGCTCACCGGTTTTCTTCCCTACGCCCGGAATGGAAGTCAGGCGGGCCAGATCTCCCTTCTTGATCGAGCCGATCAGGTCTTCGACGGAACTCCCGGATAGAATTGTCAGAGCCAACTTCGGGCCGATACCGGAAATCTGAGTCAGCAATTCAAAAACGGCCCGCTCGCGCGAGGTCGAAAAGCCGTACAAATGAATGGCGTCCTCGCGAACATGGGTGTGAATCTCGAGGGCGATTTCTTCGTCCGCAGCGGGGATGGACGAATAGGTCGGGGTCGAAATGAAGACCTGGTAGCCGACGCCGTTGACGTCAACGATCAGTTGGCCGGGCTTCTTTTCGATGACGCGGCCGCGGAGGCGGGCGATCACGCGAAGCTCGCCGGATCCGCGGGTTCGGTTCGGCCGGCACCCGATTGAACGTCCAGTTGGACATCGTCGACGACACCCACAACCGCGGCGTCGATCGGAGTACCCGCCGGTCCGACGACAGTCGCGGCGGACCAGCCCTCCTGGACCACGAGAACACGATCACCCACACCGGCGTCCACTCCGCCGCCGCCGTCGAGCGCCAGGAAAATGTGGCCGGTTTCGGCGCCGTCCAGATCAAGGGGCTGGACCATCAATACCTTGCAGCCCTCGTGGCTCGGGTGCTTGCGCGTTGCAACCACGGTACCAACGACTCTCGCCAGAATCATTCGAAATCCACCCCGGCCACGGTGTCCACGCTGTCGACAATGCCCACGACGGTGGCGTCGGCTGGGGCAAGATCGGGAAGAAAGGCGAACGAGGACTCTCGGCCCCGGCAGACGTAGACACGCTCACCCGCCCCCGCACCCACCGCATCGATAGCAACTACGGTGCGTCGATCCGAGAGACGGCGAACGAGCAGAAGGGTGCGGCCTTCGAGTGTTTCGTTCTTCGCCGTAGACACGACGCAGCCGATGACATCGCCCAGATACATGCTGCTAATCCGTGGAAATCTCGTCGACGATCCCGACGATGGCGGCATCGACCGGCCGCTCTTCGCAACCGTAGGACATGCGGGCGGAACTGCCCTGGACGACGAGGACGGTTTCACGATAACCGGCAGAAACGGTATCGACGGCAACCATATAGCCTGTCTCGTCACCGCCCTCGACATTGATCGGACGGCAGATCAACAGCTTCTTGCCCTCAAGACGGGGGTCCTTGCGGGTGGCCACGACGGTACCGATGACCCTTGCCAGTTGCATGCGTCCGGGCGCCTGCTAACTCGCCTTTCCGATCGTAAACACATCCTCGAGGTTGGAGTGCGGGCGCGGGATCACGTGAACGCTGATCAGTTCGCCAACCCTGCGGGCAGCGGCAGCGCCTGCATCGGTCGCAGCCTTGACGGCTGCAACATCGCCGCGAACCATCACCGTGACATAACCGGAACCGATCTTCTCCCAACCCATCAGGCTGACCTTGGCGGCCTTCACCATCGCATCGGACGCTTCGATCAATGCCACCAACCCCCGGGTTTCGATCATGCCCAGGGCTTCGCCAATCGTTTCCACTTGTGCCATTCAATACTCCTTGAATCGGACCGCGTCGGGCGGTTCCACAATCATCTTTCCAGATTCGCGACAACCTCGTTAATCAGGTCGACCAGTTCGGTCCTGGACATGGAGATCGTTTCCGATATTCCATCAGTTACGGGACACATCGGGTCCTTGGGGCGGGCCGCATCCGAAGTCTCCAATCCAAAGTACTTCTGGCGCTGAACCCAAAGCTTTTCAACATCTTCGGAAGACAGCAACTGTTCCTTGCCGAGAACACGAGTATAGATGGATATCATGGCGAAATGTTCGACCGTATCCATGCGGTTATAGGCGTCCATGAGATCGGTACCGTAGGTCACCACGCCATGGTTGGCCATCAGCAGCGCGTCGTAATGCGCGACGAAAGGGGTCAGTTGCTCGGTCAGTTCGGGTGTGCCGGGAGTTCCGTAGTCGGCAATCGGGATGCATCCCAGAGCCAGAACCACTTCTGAAATCAATGCTTTATTGAGAGGGATCCCCGCGGCGGCATACGCGGTAGCGGCCTGAGGATGACAGTGGACCACCGCGTTGATATCGGGTCGAAGCCGGTAGATCAACGTGTGCATCTCGATCTCGCTCGACGCCTTCCGATGCCCGCGGACCAGTTCTCCCTCCAGATTGACGACCACCGAATCCTCGGGCCGGACAAACCCCTTGTTAATGCGTGTCGGCGTACACAGGATGTTCCCGTCGCCCAGACGTACGCTCAGGTTTCCGTCTGTGGCCGCCAGGTAGTCCTTCTGGTAACACAACCGGGAAAAGTCCGCGATCTCTTGTCGAAGTTCCGCTTCCGTCTGCATATGAAGTGGCAATTCTACTAGAAAAACGGAGGCAGAGCCCCATTTTCGGGTCACAGCGTCAGATACGGTTCCACACCGAGAAAAACAGCGCCTGAGCCCCCATCTCCTCCGCGTATCGGCGCGCGCCTGAAGGTCGCTAAACGACTTCGAGTTTTGCGTATTTGGCAACCAGCTTCTTCAATCCATAGTTGTTGAAGCTGACGGTCAGCTTTGCATCGCCCCCCGCGCCTTCCATCCGAATGACCGTTCCAATTCCGTACATGGGATGTTTCACACGCGTCCCCAAGGTCCATTTCGCGCCGCGGCCTCCGGAACGCGAAGTGGAGCGCTGCTTCGACTTGTTCGCGAGAAAGCCCTGCACGGCATCCACGGTATTGTACGAATCCCCGCCAAAGGCGGTGCGCTGACGCGGTTCGAACTCGACGGATCCGGGTTGGGCGAGACCGTCGACAAGCTCGGATGGAATCTCGCGAAGAAATCGCGACACCTCGGTGAGCATCGGCTCCATGGTTCCAAACGTTCGCCTGTAGCGTGAAGACGTGAGATACAGATGTTCTTCGGCACGGGTCATGCCGACGTAAAACAGCCGACGCTCTTCCTCGAGCGATTCGTCTTCGTCGATCGAGCGGCTGTGGGGGAACAATCCATCCTCCAGCCCAACAATGAACACGACCGGGAACTCCAGCCCCTTGGCCGTATGCAAGGTCATCAGCATGACTGGCGCCCGTTCATCGTAATCGTCCTGGTCCGACACCAGGGCCGCATTGTCGAGAAAGTCCCGAACGCTCTCTCCCCGCTCCCCACTCTCAATGGCAGCGTTCAGAAGTTCGCGGATGTTGTCGATCCGTCCATGGGCTTCCTCGGTTCCCTCCTGCTGCAGCATTTCGATATAGCCGCTTTTCCGGGTGATGCGATCGAGCAACTCCCATGTCGAAAGGGTTTCGGCAGACCGGATGAAGTCGTCCATGAGCGCGCGAAACGATTCCAGCGAACGGCGGGACCGCATCGCAATGCCCGGATCGTCAAGGATTCCGCAGATGGCATCCCACAGCGAGACCTCACGCTCCGAAGCCCGGTCGAGCAGCGTGTCGACGGTGGTTCGGCCGATGCCGCGGGCCGGCGTGTTCAGGATTCGCAGCAAGTGGACGGAATCGTCCGGATTCATGGACGCGGTCAGATAGCTGATCACGTCCTTGATCTCGGCCCGTTCGTAAAAACTGAATCCTCCGGCGATTCGATATGGGATGTCGAAACGCCGGAACATCTCTTCAAGCGTTCGCGAGAGGACGTTGGTCCGATAGAGAACTCCGATGGGACTTTCGGGCCGATTACGGCGGTGCTCTCTGACCCGCTCGACGACAAAGGCGGCCTCCTGGTCCGGATCGCCAGCCTCGAAGTACCGGATCTTCTCGCCAGAGCTTTTCGTGGTCCAGAGATTCTTTCCCTTTCGCTTTTCGTTGTTGGCGACAACGGCGCCCGCGGCCGCGAGAATCGTCTTGGTCGACCTGTAATTCTGTTCCAGCCGAATCGTCCGGGCGGCGGGATAGTCTTTTTCGAAGTCGAGAATGTTCTGGATGTCCGCGCCCCGCCAGCTATATATCGACTGATCTTCGTCTCCGACCACACACACGTTGCCGTGCCGGTGCGACAGGTGGCGAATCAACGTGTATTGCGTACGGTTGGTGTCCTGATACTCGTCAACCATGATGTAGCGAAATCGTTCGCTGTAGCGGCGGGCCACGTCCGGAAACTTTTCGAAAAGCTCTACGGTCTTGCCGAGAAGGTCGTCGAAATCGAGCGCATTGGCTTTCTTGAGACGCTTCTCGTAGTCGTCGTAGACCCGTGCGGTCTGCTCCCAATCGGGCTGAAACGCATCCTCGGCCATCGCTTCCGGGCCGATTCTCCGGCTCTTCGCTGAACTGATCCGCGACTGAATCAGGCGTGGTTTGATGTCTTCGATCCCGAGTTCTTTTATTGAACTCTTGACGACCTGGAGCTGATCGTCAGAGTCGTAGATGGTGAACTCGCGGTTGTACCCCAAAACCTCGATTTCCCGGCGCAAAAGCCGAACGCAAAGGGAATGGAAGGTTGAGATCCACGGATCGGCGGAACGGGGGCCCCGCAGGAGTTGAAGAACCCGTGTCTTCATCTGATCCGCGGCCTTGTTGGTAAATGTCACGGCCAGGATTGACTCGGGACGGACCCCGAGGTTGTCGATCATGTGACCGATCCGGTAGGTGATCACGCGGGTTTTTCCGCTGCCGGCGCCCGCCAAAATCAGGATTGCGCCGTCAATGGTTTCCGCCGCCTCGAGTTGCTGCGGATTCAGATGTTGCCTGAGTTCGATAGCCATTTGGATCGAGCGAAACCGGACGATTCCAGACGTCCTACTCTACAGTCACACTTTTGGCCAGATTGCGGGGCTGATCCACATCACAGCCGCGGAGGACGGCGATTTGATAGGCAAGTAGTTGAAGAGGCAACAGTTCAAGGACGGGCAACAGGAAATCGCTCGTCGCGGGGACCGCGATACAATGATCGGATTCCTCTGCAATGTCAGCGTCGCCCTCCACGGCTATCGAAGTGATGATTCCTCCCCGCGACTTCACTTCACGAACGTTGTTCAGAACCTTCTCGTAAATCTGGCGGGACTCTTCGCGTTCCTTGTCCCGAGTGGCTATGAAAACGACTGGAAGATCGCCGTCGATGAGCGCGTTGGGACCGTGTTTCATTTCTCCCGCCGGATACCCTTCAGCATGAATGTAGGAAATCTCCTTGAGCTTCAGGGCGCCCTCGAGCGCGATCGGAAAATGGATTCCGCGGCCCAGGAAAAGGAAATCGCGCGAGTGGAACAAATGCCGCGCTATGACTTCGATCGCGGACTGCTGCTGCAGCACCTGTTCGATCTTGTGCGGCAGGGCCGTGAGTTCAACCATCGCCCGCGCGAATTGACTGTCCGGCATGGTGTTCCGCGCCTGCGCCAAGCGTAGCGCCAGCAAATACATCGCGATCAACTGGGTGACGAACGCCTTGGTCGACGCGACCCCAATCTCGGGGCCGGCACGGGTATAGAGAACGCCGTCGGCGATTCGGGTGGTCATGGAACCCACCACGTTGGTGATGGTCAGAACCGGCAACCCCATTTCGCGAGCGAGTTTCTGGGCCGCTATCGTGTCGGCCGTTTCGCCCGACTGCGTAATCACGACAAACAACGTACCGCGCTCGACAACGGGACTCCGGTACCGAAACTCGCTGCCGTAGTCCACCTGAACCGGGATTCCGGCCATCGCCTCGATCATGTACCTGCCGGCGAGCGCCGCATGCCAACTGGTCCCGCAACCGATCAAACAGACACGAGCGAAGCTGTTCCATTGCGCGTCGGTGAATCCGACGTCGTCGAGGCGCACTTCGTTCGAGTCCAGGGCAAGCCGCCCGACCAGAGTTTCACTGACGGCTTGCGGCTGCTCGTGAATTTCCTTGAGCATGAAGTGCTTATAGCCGCCCTTCTGCGCATGGACCGGATCCCAGTCGATGGACTCGAAATGCAGGTCGCGTTTCCTGCCCGAGAAATCCATGAGACGGATTTCGTCCAACTCGATCACGGCCACTTCACCGTCATTCAGAAACAACAATTCGCGCGTGTACGGTAACAACGCCGGTATGTCGGAGGCGACAAAGCCCTCGCCGTCGGCACGCCCGACTATCGTCGGCGGCCCGAATCGACTCGTAACGATCTTCTGGGGATCGTCGGCGGAAATCACCGAAACCGCAAACGCCCCTTGAAGCTGGCCCACCGCCTGGATCACGGCGTTTTCGAGATTCCCGTCGAAGTACTTCTCAACCAAGTGCGCGATCACTTCGGTGTCGGTTTCAGTCGTGAAGGCATGGCCTTCGGACGTCAGGGCCCGTTTAATCTCCAGGTAGTTCTCGACGATGCCGTTGTGCACCACCACGATGCGCCCGGTGCAGTCCCGGTGCGGGTGGGCGTTCTCTTCGGTGGGGCGTCCATGAGTCGCCCATCGAGTGTGCCCGAGACCGAAGCGGCCCGTCAGGGGATCGGCCGCCAGTGCCGTTTCCAGATTGCCCACCTTCCCTTTGGACCGTCGCACTTCGACCTTGCCGTCGCTGACCACGGCAATCCCCGCCGAGTCGTAACCGCGATATTCCAGGCTACGCAATCCACCCAGAACAATGGGAACCGCGTCACGCTGTCCGATGTAGCCGAAGATGCCGCACACGGTATTTCTAGTCCCTCTGCCGCTTGTTCTTCTTCGCCCAATCTTCCTTGACCACCTGCCGTCCCCGTCCGATAGCGAGAGAATCGGCGGGAACGTCGACGATGATCGTCGACCCGGCGGCGATGTATGCCCCATGGCCAATGGTGACCGGGGCGATCAACTGCGAGTCGCTGCCCACAAACACGTCGTCGCCAATGACGGTCGGGTGCTTCTTCTTCCCATCGTAGTTGCAAGTGATCACGCCCGCGCCGACGTTGACGTTCTTTCCAATGGTGGCATCGCCAATGTAGGTCAGATGCATTGCCTTGGTCCCCGCACCGAGGCGCGACTTCTTGATCTCGACGAAGTTGCCGACCGTCACGTTGTCTTCAAGGACTGCCCCCATTCGCAGATGGGCCCGCGGTCCCACGCGGACGCCAGCGCCCAGGTCCGAATCCGTGATGACAGTGCCGTCCAACACCGTCGAGCGGTCTCCAATCCGGCTATCCGAGATCCTGCTGTGGGATCGGATGGTCACGCCCGCGCCTAACGACGTTTGACCTTCGAGCGTGACCGAAGGATGGATCGTCGAATCGGGGCCGATCTGTACGTCCGCATCGATCCAGGCGGAAGCCGGATCCACGACTGAAACGCCCGAGGCCATCAGTGCATCGCACTTCCGGCGCCGTATCGCCCTGTCTGCCCGAGCCAACTCGCCTCGAGAATTGATCCCCGCCACTTCGCGGGCATCGTCAACCCGGTACGCGCCCACCCGGCTGCCGCTTCCGGTAAAAACGGCGATCGCGTCGGTCAGGTAGTACTCCTTCTGCGCATTATCGGTACGCGTCTTGTCGAGAGCCTCGAAAAGGAGCCCGGGATCGAAAATGTAGATACCCGAATTGATCTCGCGGATCTCGAGAATTCCGGCGTCGGCGTCACGGTGCTCGACGATGCTGTCGACCTCGTGTTCGGTTCGGCGCAGAATGCGTCCGTAGCCATCGGGCCTCTCCATCCGGGCGGTGAGCACGGAACCCTGAAATTTGCCGCTGCGATGGAAAGCCGAGAAGGCATCGAGCGTTTCGGGACGGATCAGGGGGACATCGCCGGGAAGAATGAGCAGGTCCCCGGGGATGCCCTTCAGTGCCTCTCGCGCGGACATCACTGCATGACCGGTTCCAAGCTGTTCGCTCTGCTCGATAAAGTACACTCCTTCGACAGCTTCCCGCACTGCGGCAGCCTGATGACCCACCACGACACGCACGTCGTCGGAAATTCGGCTCGCCGTGCGCCGGACGAATTCAAGCATCGGAAGACCGCCCAGCTGGTGAAGCACCTTGACCCGGTTCGATTTCATCCGGGTTCCCTTGCCCGCTGCCAGAATCAGGACGGTCAGTTCGTTCATATTTTCTCAGATGGCCAGACTGACGGCGCCACCCGGAGAAACGATGTGGGGAATGCCGGAGGACAAGTCAGGAGTGGGAACGTTCGGCTGTTCCCTCGTCATGGGATCAACCCTCGTCGGGGGTGATCAACTGTATGAATTCGGGATCGTCGGACAAGGATTCGAAATCGACGTCGTTGATGGCAAGAAATCTGTTCTCATCCCGGTACTTGATGGATTTTTCCAGATATTCGAGCGCTTGATCGCGCTCGTTTCGCAAAGCCGAGACAGCGGCCAGTGCGTAGAAGACATGATCCGCCCTGGGAGACATCCTAAGCGCCTGCTGCAGATGCTCGAGAGCGTCGTCCAACTCGCGCCGGTTCATTTCCGCAACACCAACTTCATAGTAATCGTCCGCACTCTTGAGCTTCATGCTTTTCTTGGATTCGCGAATCCGTTTCTGGCAAACATGAATCAGGACGTGGGCACGATCCAGCAATTCGGTCTCATCGGGAAAATCTTCGACCAAGGCAGCGAAGGTGTCCCCGGCCTTGTCGAACTTCTCGGCGTGCATCAGCTTGAAACCGCTTTCGTAAAGCTTGACCGCATCGGAAAATGCGGACGAAGATTTGGCGTTCTTCTTCGCTGTCTTGTCCTGGGCCGCCCGGGTCGAGGACGCTGCCGACTTGGCTGCCGCTTTCTTCGTGACGGTTTTCTTGGCGGCGGGCTTTTTCGCGACCGCTTTCCTGGTCGTCTTCTTCAAGGTCGGACTCGATGCCGCTTTT
The DNA here is from genome assembly GCA_963555775.3 of Terriglobia bacterium. Taxonomy (GTDB): domain Bacteria; phylum Acidobacteriota; class Terriglobia; order 20CM-2-55-15; family 20CM-2-55-15; genus JAJEDW01. Next base: position 146,754 of record CAUVWY020000001.1, read on the forward strand.
CCGGTGTTCGTGCCGGCCGCCGCAGTCCCGGCACCCTTTGCGGCCGAGGCTTTCTTCCTGGTCGCGACCTTCGACGTCACCGGATTCGCAGTTGGTTTCAAAGATTCGGAGGAGTCGGCGCTCTTCCGTTTAACGTTGGTCTTTCTGGACTTGGCCGCACTGGGAGCAGTTTTACCGGTTTCAGCTTGGGTTCTCTTTGTTGCCGCCATTCCTGTTCGCCTGAAGTAGCTGTCAGATCGACATTTATAATGAATGCAGACCCTAAAGTCAAGGCGCGGACCTCCCGGCCCACGGCAAATTTGTTCTCAGATGGAGCATGATGTGGGGAATGAATTTCGAGTCATTCTCAAGTAGTCGAAGACGAGACGGGTATTGAAAGAGAGTTTGCGCATCGATTGGGCGATCGATTGAGCGGGTTTTTGAAAGGATTTGAGAATACCGACGGCAAAGCGTCGGAGGCGGGTGATGTTTTCCGGGCCGAAGCCGGTGCGGATTCGACTGCGGTCCTCATCGTAATTCCAGTCGATGATGTAATGGACGCTTTCGATACTCCAATGACCGCGATTGATGGCCAGCAAGCGTTCGGGGGAGGCCTCGCCGGGTGAGCGGCTCGTGATGCCCAGCGCGGTTTCACACGTGAGGGCGCCGGATTTCTTGTCGATGGATTCGCGCTCGATCAGAAAGACCTGGCCCAGGTGGGGAAAGTCGAGGTAGTGGTTGAGTTCGGCGCTACACCAAATGCGTCGGGTCTCGATGCGGCCATGCTCGGGTGGCGTGACCTCGACAAAGTCGGGTTGTCCGCGGGTTTGGAACAGCAACGCGATATCGTGTTCCAGTGTCGGTTGGTTGCCTTTGACCGTGAAATGATAGTGCGCTCCCCGCTCGACTAAATAGTGCGCGATCGCACGTTGGGTCAGCAGGGCATCGCCGGTGATGTCCTTGCCGGCGATGTCGCAGGTTTGAAGCAAGGGAACGGCCATGCCGATTTCGTTCGTGCGCTTGCGCTCCTCGCCGCCGGCTACAGGCAGGGTTCCCACTTTTTTTGGGTGTAGCAGCGTTTCGACTCATGCCCGACCACGCTCATGATGTGGGTCTGACGCCCGTCCGAGTCGAGGGCGTTCTTCATCGTCTTGCCATCCATGGCCAGCGCATCGTCCGGGGCGCCCCACGCCCGATTCCACGCATTGAGCGCCCGGTCCAGCGCCCCCGGTTCAATCCGGACCAGACAATCCCGAATCACAAACTCGCTGGGAACCACATAGCGGCCGTTCTCCCGCCGGCAGCCAAAACGTTCGCGGGCTTTCTGCCCCAGGGCATCGGCCCAATCCGAGATGGCTTTATAGCCGTGCATGCCGCACAGCGTCGCGCCCGCCGCGATGCCCAGCACTGCCGACAAGGGATGGCGCCGTCCCTGAGCGCGGCGCGGATCGGGAATGGTCTTGAAGCACTGGGGGAGTTGGCGCATCTGTGCGGCATTGAGCATGATCTTGGGGGCTCCGGTGAGTTGAAGATGTTCCCGGCCAGGGTGGGTCAGTTGCCCGCGCGCATCACGGCACAGGGGACGCACAAAGACAAGCTTCGGGGCATCGGCTTCGGCGCTGTAGCCGTCCCGGGTGCGCCGGTATCCCCGGGTCCGTCCCAGTTCCAACCAGTTCGACGCGCGATACACGCCGCCATGGAAGCGCCGGGGATCCACAAACGTTTCCAGCAGCAGCAACCCATGACCGAACCGTTCGCGCCAATCCGACCCGGCCCGCCGCTCGGTCCCTGACAACACCCGCGAGCCCACATTCGGCCGATTCCAGCCCGGCAGGATCAAAAAGCGGCTGTTGTTGGCGATCAGTTTCAGCCGCCCATACTGCGAGCGGAAGTCCCAGCCGATCCATCGATCCCGAACCCCGCACTTCAGCGCCGACGCCGACAGGCTCAGTTGCGCCACCCACTGCCCGCGCCATGTGGCCACGTACCAGACCGTCTCCCCGATCTTCGCCAGTGCGCCCAGATAATGATGACGCTTCATCTGCTCTTGATACTGCCCTTCCTCGCTTCGCTCCACTGGCCGTACCCCGATCTCCGACAGTTCCTGGCTGGTCAATTTCGTCCTCTCCATTCAGCGTTTTATACAGGAATCTCCTCGCTATGTCCAGCTTGTCAGGTTAAACCACTGAATTCTCGGACGTTCACTGGAAGGACAAATTCACCCTGCCTCCCGGCCCACGGCAAATTTGTTCTCAGATGGAGCATGATGTGGGGAATGAATTTCGAGTCATTCTCAAGTAGTCGAAGACGAGACGGGTATTGAACGAGAGTTTGCGCATCGATTGGGCGATCGATTGAGCGGGTTTTTGAAAGGATTTGAGAATACCGACGGCAAAGCGTCGGAGGCGGGTGATGTTTTCCGGGCCGAAGCCGGTGCGGATTCGACTGCGGTCCTCATCGTAATTCCAGTCGATGATGTAATGGACGCTTTCGATACTCCAATGACCGCGATTGATGGCCAGCAAGCGTTCGGGGGAGGTTTCGCCGGGTGAGCGGTTTGTGATGCCCAGCGCGGTTTCACACGTGAGGGCGCCGGATTTCTTGTCGATGGATTCGCGCTCGATCCGAAAGACCTGGCCCAGGTGGGGAAAGTCGAGGTAGTGGTTGAGTTCGGCGCTACACCAAATGCGCCGGGTTTCGATGCGGCCATGATCGGGCGGGGTGACCTCGACAAAGTCGGGTTGTCCGCGGGTTTGGAACTGGAACGCGATATCGCGTTCCAGCGTCGGTTGGTTGCCTTTGACCGTGAAATGATAGTGCGCTCCCCGCTCGACCAAATAGCGCGCGATCGCGCGTTGGGTCAGCAGGGCATCGCCGGTGATGTCCTTGCCGGCGATGTCGCAGGTTTGAAGCAAGGGAACGGCCATGCCGATTTCGTTCGTGCGCTTGCGCTCCTCGCCGCCGGCTACAGGCAGGGTTCCCACTTTTTTTGGGTGTAGCAGCGTTTCGACTCATGCCCGACCACGCTCATGATGTGGGTCTGACGCCCGTCCGAGTCGAGGGCGTTCTTCATCGTCTTGCCATCCATGGCCAGCGCATCGTCCGGGGCGCCCCACGCCCGATTCCACGCATTGAGCGCCCGGTCCAGCGCCCCCGGTTCAATCCGGACCAGACAATCCCGAATCACAAACTCGCTGGGAACCACATAGCGGCCGTTCTCCCGCCGGCAGCCAAAACGTTCGCGGGCTTTCTGCCCCAGGGCATCGGCCCAATCCGAGATGGCTTTATAGCCGTGCATGCCGCACAGCGTCGCGCCCGCCGCGATGCCCAGCACTGCCGACAAGGGATGGCGCCGTCCCTGAGCGCGGCGCGGATCGGGAATGGTCTTGAAGCACTGGGGGAGTTGGCGCATCTGTGCGGCATTGAGCATGATCTTGGGGGCTCCGGTGAGTTGAAGATGTTCCCGGCCAGGGTGGGTCAGTTGCCCGCGCGCATCACGGCACAGGGGACGCACAAAGACAAGCTTCGGGGCATCGGCTTGGGCGCTGTAGCCGTCCCGGGTGCGCCGGTGCCCCCGGGTCCGTCCCAGTTCCAACCAGTTCGACGCGCGATACACGCCACCATGGAAGCGTCGGGGATCCACAAACGTTTCCAGCAGCAGCAACCCATGACCGAACCGTTCGCGCCAATCCGACCCGGCCCGCCGCTCGGTCCCTGACAACACCCGCGAGCCCACATTCGGCCGATTCCAGCCCGGCAGGATCAAAAAGCGGCTGTTGTTGGCGATCAGTTTCAGCCGCCCATACTGCGAGCGGAAGTCCCAGCCGATCCATCGATCCCGAACCCCGCACTTCAGCGCCGACGCCGACAGGCTCAGTTGCGCCACCCACTGCCCGCGCCATGTGGCCACGTACCAGACCGTCTCCCCGATCTTCGCCAGTGCGCCCAGATAATGATGACGCTTCATCTGCTCTTGATACTGCCCTTCCTCGCTTCGCTCCACTGGCCGTACCCCGATCTCCGACAACTCCTGGCTGGTCATTTCCCTCCACTCCATTCAGCGTCTTATACAGGAAACTCCTCGCTATGTCCAGCTTGCCAAGTTAAACCACTGAATTCGCGGACGTTCACTGGAAGGACAAATTCACCCTGCCTCCCGGCCCGCCCCGGATCGCGATGAGGTCGCAACCGTTGACCTCTCCTTTCGCGGCATAACCCTTTGCTTCGAGGTGCGCCCTTGCCGGCGGGTACAGGGTGTGTTCCCGCATGGTCGCAATGTGCCATGAGCAGCTCGCCTATGAAAGCGAAGCGTGACCGATGGCAGATATTGGATCCTACCCAACACTGGCCGACCGGCTCCACCAACGCGCTCCGACCCGCCCGGAAATGAAGCACTGCCGCTACCGAACTCGATCCGCCGGACGCGAAGGCGATCCGCGAGCGCCCCCGTCGGCGTCACGTCGCAGACCGCCTGATGCCCCACTGCGACTACCGCACCCGGAGCGTGGCGACCGGGTTGACGATGGCGGAGCGGCGGGCCGGGATGTAGGTCGCCAGCGTCGCGACCGCGGCCAGCAGCAGCGCCCCCAGCCCGAGAATGGCCGCAGGGAAGGTGGACACCTCATAGAGCGCCGGCGCTAATGGCAAGGCGGCCGGCAGCGCCAGGCCGGTGCCGACGGCCAGTCCGATCAGCACGGTGGCGAGCATCTCACGCATCACAAATCCGATCACCTGCGAGCGTTCGGCGCCCAGCGCTATGCGGATGCCGATCTCCTGAGACCGGCCTGCGACGGAGAAGGACACGACCGCGTAGATTCCGACGCTGGCGAGCAGGACGGCCAGCACCAGCACAAGCCCGACGATGCCCAGCAGCAGGCCCGCCGCCGGTGCGAGCGCGCCGTCAATGGCGGGGTGCACCCGCCCCTCGCCGCCACCGAACACGGTGATGCCGCGGCCGCGGTTCAGGTCGGGGAACTCGTCGGCAAGCCGCGCCGCGAGGGCGTCCATCGCTCCCTGCGCCTGGACGACGGTGACGCCCGGTGCGAGTCGCGCGCGGACGTCGTACCAGTGGTCTTGACGTCGCTCGAGGTTCGCGATACGGAACGGGCCGCCGACGCCGGCCGCTGAAATGGACAGCCAGTAGTCGGTGACCAGCGGGGCGTAGCCGCCGTTGAACCCTTCGGGGCCGATGCCGATGACCGTGACCGGCTGTCCGCCCATGCGAACGGTGTGGCCGATCACCGTGGGGTCGGCACCGAGCTGGGTCCGCCAGGTGCGATGGCTCACAACCGCGTAGTTGCCCGCACCGACCAGGTCGTAAGCCGGGTCGAACCAGCGACCGGCACTGGCGCGATGCCCAGCACGGGGAAGTAGCTGGAAGTGGCGAACTCGATGAACGCCGACCGGGGGCCGTCGTCGGCTTCCCAGGTCATGGTGGCCGGCGACGTGGCGGCGACCCCAGAGAAGACGTCCGTGTAGGCCGCCATGTCTCGACTCGCCGGGAACGAGCTGGAGCTGGGCGCCCCGTCGTCCGAGTCCTGGTACACGCTTACCACCCGCTCGGGTTCCGCATACGGCAGCGGCTTCAGCAGCACGCTGTTCACGACGGAAAAGACGGCCGCATTCGCGCCGATGCCCAGCGCCAACACCAGCACCGCGCCGATCGTGAATCCCGGGCGCCGGCGGAGGTTGCGCTGTGCGTGGCGGATGTCCTTCATGAGCGTGTCGAGCATCTGTCGGCCCCGTTTCGCTCGAACTCCGCAGTACAGATCGCTCAAAAACTCCAGCAGCCATTCAAACCAGGTTCGCTTCCGTACCATGTCACCCCCCCGTCTCCACGCCTGTTAGCCTTCCGGCCGCACGCCACACAGGGGCGCACCCAGATGCGTCTGCAGTTGTGAGAAAACGGATTTCCCTGGCGCCTTTCCATCGGTTAGCGACATTGCAGTCGCCACACGATGCTCGGACCACTGCGCGACAGGACGATCCCCACAGCCGAACGCGTTCTCACAATCCAATGCCTCCTCTTACAGCACGTTGCCTTCCAGAGTGACCGTTTCGTTAAGAGCAACATGAGAAAGGATTTAGTCGAAGGATCGAAGCCGGGAGCGGTATCCGGGTGTCCGATTTCAGGACCTTTTTTGCGAAACCGGACGACTCGGATTCCAGTTCGCCGGGCCACACGTATGAATCCAGTCAAAGCGCAGCACACGGAATAGATCGGAAATCTGTCGTAGCGAACTCGCCAAACCACAGGGTGAATTTGTCCTTCCAGTGAACGTCCGAGAATTCAGTGGTTTAACCTGACAAGCTGGACATAGCGAGGAGATTCCTGTATAAAACGCTGAATGGAGAGGACGAAATTGACCAGCCAGGAACTGTCGGAGATCGGGGTACGGCCAGTGGAGCGAAGCGAGGAAGGGCAGTATCAAGAGCAGATGAAGCGTCATCATTATCTGGGCGCACTGGCGAAGATCGGGGAGACGGTCTGGTACGTGGCCACATGGCGCGGGCAGTGGGTGGCGCAACTGAGCCTGTCGGCGTCGGCGCTGAAGTGCGGGGTTCGGGATCGATGGATCGGCTGGGACTTCCGCTCGCAGTATGGGCGGCTGAAACTGATCGCCAACAACAGCCGCTTTTTGATCCTGCCGGGCTGGAATCGGCCGAATGTGGGCTCGCGGGTGTTGTCAGGGACCGAGCGGCGGGCCGGGTCGGATTGGCGCGAACGGTTCGGTCATGGGTTGCTGCTGCTGGAAACGTTTGTGGATCCCCGGCGCTTCCATGGCGGCGTGTATCGCGCGTCGAACTGGTTGGAACTGGGACGGACCCGGGGATACCGGCGCACCCGGGACGGCTACAGCACCGAAGCCGATGCCCCGAAGCTTGTCTTTGTGCGTCCCCTGTGCCGTGATGCGCGCGGGCAACTGACCCACCCTGGCCGGGAACATCTTCAACTCACCGGAGCCCCCAAGATCATGCTCAATGCCGCACAGATGCGCCAACTCCCCCAGTGCTTCAAGACCATTCCCGATCCGCGCCGCGCTCAGGGACGGCGCCATCCCTTGTCGGCAGTGCTGGGCATCGCCGCGGGCGCGACGCTGTGCGGCATGCACGGCTATAAAGCCATCTCGGATTGGGCCGATGCCCTGGGGCAGAAAGCCCGCGAACGTTTTGGCTGCCGGCGGGAGAACGGCCGCTATGTGGTTCCCAGCGAGTTTGTGATTCGGGATTGTCTGGTCCGGATTGAACCGGGGGCGCTGGACCGGGCGCTCAATGCGTGGAATCGGGCGTGGGGCGCCCCGGACGATGCGCTGGCCATGGATGGCAAGACGATGAAGAACGCCCTCGACTCGGACGGGCGTCAGACCCACATCATGAGCGTGGTCGGGCATGAGTCGAAACGCTGCTACACCCAAAAAAAGTGGGAACCCTGCCTGTAGCCGGCGGCGAGGAGCGCAAGCGCACGAACGAAATCGGCATGGCCGTTCCCTTGCTTCAAACCTGCGACATCGCCGGCAAGGACATCACCGGCGATGCCCTGCTGACCCAACGTGCGATCGCGCACTATTTAGTCGAGCGGGGAGCGCACTATCATTTCACGGTCAAAGGCAACCAACCGACACTGGAACACGATATCGCGTTGCTGTTCCAAACCCGCGGACAACCCGACTTTGTCGAGGTCACGCCACCCGAGCATGGCCGCATCGAGACCCGACGCATTTGGTGTAGTACCGAACTCAACCACTACCTCGACTTTCCCCACCTGGGCCAGGTCTTTCTGATCGAGCGCGAATCCATCGACAAGAAATCCGGCGCCCTCACGTGTGAAACCGCGCTGGGCATCACGAGCCGCTCACCCGGCGAGGCCTCCCCCGAACGCTTGCTGGCCATCAATCGCGGTCATTGGAGTATCGAAAGCGTCCATTACATCATCGACTGGAATTACGATGAGGACCGCAGTCGAATCCGCACCGGCTTCGGCCCGGAAAACATCACCCGCCTCCGACGCTTTGCCGTCGGTATTCTCAAATCCTTTCAAAAACCCGCTCAATCGATCGCCCAATCGATGCGCAAACTCTCTTTCAATACCCGTCTCGTCTTCGACTACTTGAGAATGACTCGAAATTCATTCCCCACATCATGCTCCATCTGAGAACAAATTTGCCGTGCCAAACCAGAAGAACTCTTCTTTTTTCGTGTTTATTGTGGAGAATGGTATCGCTTTCTCCGGCAACAGCGCGCGCTTTGCCGATTCTAAGTTCACACTGGCTATAGATAGGGAAAACCAGAGGAAATGCTCCTTCGTTTCATCTGTCTCCTGTTCTTGATTTCGTTCCTGTACTGGCCCAGTCAGACAGACGAAACGACCACGCTCCTCGCCAATATTCGTCAGCCGGTATGGGTCGAAACGGAGGCCGTCGATGAATACCTCGACCTCCTGGAGCGTCGCGGTGTGGACATCGCCGATCAGGGCGTACGCGTGGAGTCTCTGGACGGCAGCCTGATCTACGCCGATCATCGAAGCGATGAGACTTTCAATCCCGCATCCGTGATGAAGGTGGTCACGACGCTCGCCGCCATGGATCGCTTTGGACCCGCGCACGAGTTCGAAACCGCGTTTTTCATGGACGGTACAATCGAAAACGGGACGCTCACGGGCAAGCTCATACTCTCCAGCGACGGCGATCCCGAAATGGGATCGGCTGAACTGACCCGCATGGCCCGCGAGGTCATCGGTGCCGGTATTCGTCGTGTGGAGGGCGAGTTCGTCATTTCAGGTCCGTTCACCATCGGCAATCTCCACCGGCCGGATCGGGTTGCCAGCTACGTCACACGCACTCTCACCCGCATCGGCATACGGGTCCCCGACCAGGTGACCTACGGCAACGTGAGCGGCGTCGAAATCGTGAGGCGATGGTCATCGCCCCTTCGAGACATCGTCTTCGAACAGAATGCGCACAGCGACAACCCCACGGCCGATCGACTCGGAGAAGCCGTTGGGGGGCGTCGGGGGCTTGAGCGTTATCTGATCGATGAAGTGGGACTGCCCGCAGCCGACGTCCGGGTGGGACGGGCCTCGGGGCTCCGGACCAACCGTCTGACCCCGGAAGGCACCGTGATGATTCTGCGGAAGCTGGCTCGGCTGATAGAGAAACAGGGTTTGTATCCCGGGGACATTCTACCGGTCGCGGGAATGGATCAGGGGACGACACGGCTTCGTTTCAACGCCCGCGCATACCGCGGCGCGGTTGTCGCCAAGACAGGAACCCTGGTATCCACCGATGACGGTGTCAGCACTCTTGCCGGAATCCTTTATACCGCCGATCGCGGTCCGCTCTTGTTCGCAATATTCAATCGCCGGGGACCCGTCCTCCAGTACCGGCGTTTCCAGGATGACTTCATCGAAGACCTCATAGACGAGTCCGGCGGCCGGGCCGAAACCAACGCCGGGAGCCTTCGAACCGCAAGCCAGACAGCTTCGCGTTGACTGCACGGCAACCCCGTCGGCTTGCCCGTGATAATCTGCATTCGGCATGAAGATTGTGACACTCGGCACCAGTTCGGCCGTACCTACACTTTATCGCGGTCTCTCATCGACGGTTCTGATCCGCGACGGAGACGCCTTCATGTTCGACTGCGGCGAGGGCACTCAGATACAACTAATGCGGTCCGGCATTCGCCGAAGCAGGATTCACTCGATCTTCATCGGGCATTTGCATGGAGATCACGTGTACGGGATCAACGGCTTGATGAGCACCATGCACCTGGACAACCGGGAGACGCCGCTCAACGTGTTCGGTCCCCAGGGCCTGCTTCAGTTCCTGAACGCTTCATTCAGGACACGGAATCTCAAGTTCCACTATCCCGTGACCGTGCAGGAGTTTCCCCACGGGTTCCATGGGCGTGTCCTGGATGAAAAGGAGTTCTACGTCGACGCGCTGCCACTGGACCATTCAATTTTCTGCCTGGGGTGGCGTTTTCAGGAAAAGGACCGGCCGGGGATTTTCGACCTGGAACGGGCCGTGGAACTGGGGATTCCACGCGGTCCGTTATACGGCAAGCTCCAGAAAGGCAGCCCGATCACGCTTCCCGGCGGACGAACAGTTGAACCCAGCGAGGTCCTGGGCCCGCCCCGCCCCGGGAAATCGATTGCATACTGTCTGGATACGCAGTTTTCGGAGCGATCGATTGAACTCGCCGAAGGCTGTTCCGTCCTGGTCCACGAAACCACGTTCGGCGCCGACGATGCGGGCCTGGCCCGGGAGCGAAAACATTCAACGATGGAAGACGCGGCACGCGTGGCCAGCGAAGCGGGGGCCGGTCAACTCATCGCGACACACTTCAGCAGCCGATACGATCACCGGGCGGTCAAGAGAATCGCCGACAACGCGCGCCCCGTTTACGAGAACATCACGGTCGCGCGCGATCTTCAGGAAATCGACATCCGGCAGGAGTAGTCAGATGCGGGCCCCCAAACCGGCGAGTTCGCCTTGCAGGGTTACCCGATCGGCGTTGGTCACACGGACATCGATAATTTCGCCGACGCCGATTTTTCCCTCGTTCCCGTTCACCCGCAACTTGTAGTTTCCCCGTGTCCGCCCGATCCCCGCCTCTCCGACCAGCACTTCTTGCGTGGTTCCGACAAACCGCTGACGCTGTTGGCGTCCCACCTTCTCGACCAGATCCAGGCAAATCCGATGCCGTTCTTCGATCAACTCTTCGGGATGCGACTCGAAATCGGCGGCCGGGGTTCCCTGCCGTGGCGAGTATTTGAATATGAATCCCCAGTCGAAGCGGGCTTCCTCGACGAGCGACAGCGTCCGGGAAAAGTCGTCTTCGGTTTCGCCCGGAAACCCGACGATGATGTCGGTGGACAGGACGATACCGGGCATCGCCGCCCGGAGTTTGTCCACCAGATCGAGGTAGTGCTCCCGGGTGTAGTTACGCAACATCGCCCGGAGCATCCTGTCCGAACCGGACTGCACGGGGAGATGCAGCCCTTCGCAAACGGCAGGTACCGTCGCCATGGACTCGATCACGCTGTCGGTCATGTAAGAGGGATGCGGACTGATGAAACGGATTCGCTCGACCCCGGCAACGCCGCCAACCGCTTCGAGCAGGCCGGCAAAATCCGTGTCTTTTCCCCTGTGTCCGTCGCGACGATAAGAGTTCACGGTTTGGCCGAGCAGCGTGACGTCCCGGACACCTTCGTCCACGCGCTCGCGGACCTCGTCGAGGATCTCGTCCATCGGACGGTAGCTTTCCCGCCCGCGAACATAGGGGACAATGCAGTAGGTGCACGAATAGTTGCACCCCCGCATGATCGTAACGAAGTTGGCGACGTTGCCACGCTCGGCATTTTGCATGCCGGTGACATAGGCGAAGCTCTCGTCGGTGGGGCGTTTCGACAGCAGGCCATCGACCATCGCCGGGAAGGATTCGATGGATTTTGCTCCTACCACAAGGTCGATGTGCGGAAATCGGCGCTCGATGGATTCTTTGGTCCGCTCCGCGGCACATCCGGTCACGACAATCTTCCGGTCCGGCGCCTTGGCTTTCCAACGCCGCAGCCTGCCGATTTCGGACATTCCCCGCTGCTCGGCATGGTCACGTACCGTGCAGGTGTTGACCAGGACGATCGATGCCGCATCTGGATCGTCGGTAGCAACCACGCCGCGAGCTTCAAGATGCCGCGACATCTCGTTCGAGTCGGCCACATTCATCTGGCAGCCGTATGTTCGGACGAAGTACTTCATTGCAATCCGTCGATATTAGCTCAATTGTTGCGGGGACTGCTAAAGTGAGCATGGATCCCATGCATGAAATACCTATCGAAGACACGATCGATCTCCACACTTTTCAGCCGAGGGAAGTGAAGATCGTTGTGGAGGAGTACCTGTTTCAGGCGGTCCGGAAGCGGTTAAAGGAAGTTCGGATCATCCATGGCCGGGGAATCGGGGTGCAGCGCGAGATCGTCCGATCGGTCCTTGAAAAGCACCCCGACGTGACGGAGTTTCACGACCTGCCCGATCATGGATCGACGGTCGCAAAACTGCGCATCACGGATTGAACTCCTTCCGGCTACTCGAAATGCGCCGCGAAGCGAGGAGGTCGCCAGTGAATTTCATTCCACTCCCCGACACGACTTCTCGGCGAAACCAATTTCTGCCCGTGGCAAAACCCTGAAGGGTCCTGCCAAGGGCTGCTTTGGGGTATGGATTTTTCCAAACCCCTTTGCTAATCTCATTTGGCTGCGCCTTGGCGCATTGTTCCTGAGTAGCTCAATGGTAGAGCATTCGGCTGTTAACCGAAGGGTTGTAGGTTCGAGTCCTACCTCAGGAGCCTTCTTGGGCGCGAACTACCGCGTCTCGATAGTTAACGCGAAGCCCCGGAGGGCGGTCCCTTCGGGGCCTCGTCGTATCTGGCGATTTTTCAAGGAGTCAGGCCCCTTCCTGGTCCGCATTGACTCATTGAAAACGTTATCGAGCCGGGGAAATAATGATTGACGCTCAACACTTGTCGCTGGATCCAATCGCCACCCATAAGGGAAGGACCCGAAACACGTGGTGCTGACCCCATCTCAGACACGGGCGCTCTATCGTCGGCGTGCCCCCCACTATGACCGGCTCGGCGCGCTTTTTCGCCTCGCCGGCGCTCGCGTGAACACGTACCGTCGCCTTGCGGTGGAGGCGCTGAGTGTTTCCCCGGGCGACACCGTTGTGGACCTCGGATGCGGCACGGGAGCGAACTTTCCGTGGCTGGAACGCTCCGTCACCGCGTCGGGACGCATCGTCGGCATCGACCTTACCGATGCCATGCTGCGCGAAGCCCAGCATCGCGTGGAGAACGCTGGATGGGCGAATGTCGAGTTGGTGGAGTCCGATGTGGCCGACTACGAGCTTCCGAGCAACGTGGGGGGCGTGCTATCCACGTTCGCGATGACGATGGTCGATGACTACGACGGTGTCATCCGGAGGGCGGTGGAGGCGCTGCCTCCCGGGGGACGCTTGGCCATCTTGGAGATGAAGCGACCGGAAGGGCGGCCGGAGTGGATGATTCGTTTCGGCTCCTGGCTCCTCCGGCCCTTTGGAGTGAGCCCTGACTACGCCAAGCGAACGCCTTGGGAGTCAGTCAGGCGGCACCTGGACGAAGTCCTCTACCAGGAATTCTACCTTGGCGCCATCTATCTCTGCGTCGGGCAGCGGCGTTTGTGACCAGGGTCTTGTGGCGCAACGGCACAGCTTCTGCCGCCGATTTTCCGTGAAGTTCTGAGTTCTGATGACTTCGGCCCTTGAAACCACCTGCTGCATCGTCGGCGGCGGGGTCGCCATCAATCTCACAATTCAGGACGCCGTCGCGTGTGCGAATCGGATCGCGGCGCCGCTGCGGGGCGGCTGTCTCACGGATGCCGATCTGGCCGCGGTGCAGAGGCGGCGAGTCTTTCCGACACGGATCACGCAACGCACGCAGGTCATGGTTCAGAACCGCGTGATCAAACGCCTGCTCGCGGGCGAGGGATCGGAACCGCTGGCGCCGCCGTTGCCGGTGCGCATCATCTCTCGCGTGCCATTGTTGCAGCGGATTGCCGCGCGCATCGTTGGTTGCGGCGTGCAGTCAGAGCACATCGAGACGGCTGCGGCGACTTGGTCTATTTGGCCCGTGGCAACGCGCGGCGGCCCTTCGATCTAGTGCGCGGCTCGCGCCGATCCCTACGAGCGTCGCACCGTCAGCGCCAGGGTGAACAACGTCCGGAACGACGACGCGGATACCCCTGTCCCGATGCCGGGGGGCTCTTTTGACCCAGAGGGCGGACATGTGCTTGACAACGCTTCCGCCTCGATTTTGCTTGATCGGAAAAAGGGAAATCGGCGACAACCGCGCTTCCGCTTTTTCGGAACAACCAGAAATCTGTAAATATTTGAATTTTAGTTGGAAGGATAGCCTCCCGTTCCCGGACCGTATTGACCCGGGCTTGGGTTCGTGTGGTCTCTCTTCCTGCGGGACCCTCGCCGTGTCTGTTCGAAGGGTTGACAGCAACCGGGACCTCGAACGTCCGGTCTCGGATTCATGATCGGGTCAGCATCGCAGGGGACGACACAGCACATCCGGGATACGGAACAAGACAGGTAACCGGAAATTCCAGGTCATGAGCCGAGAGGAGGCGCCGGCCGGTGCGAACCATTTGGCACGGGCGGCGCGTCAAGGCGTTCAGGAACGTCTTGAACTCCATCTGTAGAACGGCTTGGTTCTCGGTAGCGTCGACGCCATACTTTACCTTCAGCGGGCGATCTGAATGCAACCGCTTGCGGAGCTCGTCCAATGCATAGACCGCTTCAAGCGAGCTACGCCTCTTGCCTCGAGCCCGACGGCGTGCGGGGCGCGCGCATCGGCGTGATGCGCGTGATAACGAACACCGACACCGCCGACCCCAGGCTCCTCGAGTTGATGAAGGGCATGATCGCCGACAGGCGGCGCGAGGGTGCGATCGTCGTCGATCCGGACCCGCTTCCCGCCAGCCTGTCGTTCGTCGGCCGCCCATTTGACGAGGGCACTCTGATCAGGTCCGTGTATGCCTGCGAACAGGCCACGCGACATCGGCGCCCGCCCGCAAGCACGCCTGATTTCGATAACGTAAAAGGGACCCACCAAACGGGGCTCTGATCGAGGAAAAGGGACCCACCCCTGATAGCCTCCCCGGAAGCGTGAACTGGAAGAACAGGCACGCGGGTGGGAGGCGAGGATTGATAGGGATGGATCAGTACGAGTTGATCAGAACCGCAGATCGGGTTTACAAGAAAAGCATTCGACAGATCGCCCGGGAGACCGGGCACACGCGACGGACGGTCCGGAAAGTATTGGCCGGACAGGAGCCCAGGTATCGGCGAGAGAAGGAGCCCGCCTGTCCGGTGATGGACCCGGTCGCCGGGATCGTAGATGCCTGGCTCCAGGCGGACCGGGACCAGCCCGTCAAGCAACGCCACACCGCGCACCGGGTGTGGCAACGTCTGGTGGAGGAGCATGAATTTACCGGAGCCGAGGCGACGGTACGCCGCTGGGTTCGGGAACGGAAGACACGGTTGGGCTGGAACCAGACCGGCGCTGTGGTGCCGCTGGACCCGGAACACGCCCGTGAAGCAGAAGTGGACTGGGGCACGGCCTGGGTCCGGATGAACGGTGAAGACCGTCAGGTCAAGTTGTTCTGTATGCGGTCCCGGTACTCGGGCAAGGCGTTCGTGCGGGCCTATCCGTGGGAACGGCAGGAGATGTTCCTGGACGGTCACATTCGGGCGTTCGATTGGTACGGCGGCGTATTCCCGACCCTGGTTTTCGACAACCTGAAGACGGCCGTGAAGCGGATTCTGAAGGGGAAGGCTCGGGTCGAGCAGGCCCGGTTCACGGCGTTTCGGGCGCACTACACGTTTGAAGCGCGATTCTGTAATCCGGCCCGGGGCCAGGAAAAAGGCGGTGTCGAGGGCCTGGTCGGCTTTGCACGCCGGAACTTCCTGGTGCCGGTTCCCGAGGTGACCGACTTCGAGGATCTGAACGCGCAACTGCTGGAACGCTGCGCGGCTGACGACCAGCGCCGGATCGGCGGCCGGTCCGACGATCGCACGATTGGGGAGCGGCACGCGGTGGAGCAAGAACGCCTCCTGGCACTGCCCGACACGCGGTTCGAGAACACGAAGGTGGTGGGAGTCCGGATCAGCCCGTATCAGACCGCCCAGGTGGATCAGAACCGGTATTCGGTGCCGACCGCCTATGTGGGACGCCGGCTCTGGGCCCATATCGGCTGTGACCGGGTGAGCTTTTACGCGGACCAGAAGAAGGTGGCCGAACATGACCGCGCCTTCGGTCATAGCGACTGGCGGATCGATCCGTTGCACTACCTGGAGTTGATCCGCCGGAAGGTGGCCTCGTTTGAGAGCGCCCGGCCGATCCGGCAGTGGCGGGATCAATGGCCGACCCAATATGAGACCGCGCTGGAGCGGTTGCGGGATCGGCATGGGTACAGCCGGGGCACCCGGGAGTTCATCGGCATCCTGCAACTCCACCAGGACTGGGATCTGGAACGGGTGTCCTCGGCCATCCAGGAAGCGCTCGATGCCCACTGTATCGAGTTGGAAGCGGTGCGGCACATTCTGATGCGGGAGGACACGCCGACTCGATCCCATGCGCCGCTCGAGTCCGGGTTGATGCCCGGTATCACCGACCTGACGATCGCTGGGGCCGATCTGGATCAATATGACCGTCTCCTGGCCGGGGGTGCGCGATGAGTCCGGGTCAGGAGATCGTTCTCGACGACGCACTGCGGCAACTCCGGCTCCCGGCCATGGTGCGGGAGTGGCGGGAACACGCCCGACAGGCCAAAGAGGCCGGCGAGGGGTACACCGGCTTTCTATTGGCTCTGGCCAGCCGCGAGCTGGAACAGCGGCAAGCCAATCAGGTCCAGCGTCGACTACGGGAGGCCCGGTTCCCACTGCTCAAGACTCTGGAGACCACGGACCTGAAGAAGTGGCCGGTGCTGGATGCGATCCAGGTTCGCGACTATGCCGAGTGCGGCTACATTACCCGGCACGAGAACGTCGTCCTGTTGGGCAAGCACGGAACCGGTAAAACCCATGCCGCCACGGCTCTGGGTGTGGAAGCCTGCCGGAGGGGCTACCGCGTCGGGTTCACCACGGCCGCCGGGCTGGTCAACACCTTGATCGAGTCGCGCGAGGAACGGCAACTGAACCGGCGCCTGGCCAAGCTGGCCCGCTTCGAGCTGCTCATCGTGGACGAAGTCGGCTATATCCCGTTCTCGGCCGAGGGGGCGCAGTTGCTGTTTCAGGTCTTCTCGGACCGCTACGAAAAGGGTTCGCTGATCGTCACATCGAACCTGCCGTTTGCACAGTGGACCAGCGTCTTCGGTGACGCCGCACTGACCGCAGCCCTGCTGGACCGGCTGACCCATCACTGCGCCATTCACCAGTTCGATTGGGAAAGTATCCGGTTCACCCAAAGTCTAGGCGCCGCCGGAAAACGGAAGAACAAACCCCGGTCCGCCGGAGGATCCGCGTGAAAACCGCGGGCGCAGCGGGCTGTGGAAAGTGCCGCCCCCATGGAAACCCGCTGCAAAGCCAGCGCGTTCCCACAGTGGCTTGGAAGCCTTCGGCTCCCACACTTCCCACGGCCTCGACGGCGGAATCACTTACAAACCATTAACCCGGGGGTGGGTCCCTTTTACTCGATCGGGGTGGGTCCTTTTTACGTTGTCAAAGCGACACGCCGCCGCTGCCATGACCAAAGGGCTGATACCCGACGATTTCGATGTGCCGGCCGGTATCGAAACCGACCGGTACCGTCTGCGAATGCTCACCGTCAATGACGTCGTCAAGGATTACGACGCGGTGATGTCGAGTGTCGATCACCTGAAGGGCGTGCTCGACTCCACCTCACAGTGGCCGGAAGGCCTCACCCTGGAACAGAACCTGATCGACCTGGGCTGGCATCAGAAAGAGTTCCAGAAACGTTCCTCATTCGCCTTTACGATGATGAGCCTCGACGAAGAACGCTGCCTGGGATGCGTCTACATCTATCCGTCTGAAACGGTCGATGCCGATGTCTTCATGTGGGTTCGGAAAGAAGAACACGAGACGCTGGATGGAGACCTGTTTGACAGGGTTCAGCGTTGGATAGCGGAAGAATGGCCTTTTGAGAACGTGAGCTATCCGGGCCGGGAACGGTGAGGGTTCATAGGCCGTTACGCGTCGTGATGTAGAAGAAGTACCGGATGTCGTCGAACAACACCCGCTCCCCTTTGGAGACCAAGAGATTCTTCGGCCCTGCCACGACGCGACAGTCACGATTGCAGGCGCCGGAGCGGGATCCCGACGCGCGCCAAGTGCGGATCCGAGTCTACAAAATTTGACTCAGTCGACCCGTTTGAACGCCACCAGGGAATTGTCGGCGCCCCGGCCAGTCGCAATCACCAGATACTGTTCGCCGGAACTCGCGCGGTAGGTCATCGGAATACCGGTATTCTCATAGGGGACGGGAGCGCGCCAGACTTCCTCTCCGGTCATCTTGTCGAACGCGTACAGATATCGATCGCCGCCGCCGATGAACACGAGGCCGCTCGCCATCACCATGGCCCCGCCCCGGTTGTTGGGCGAACCCAGACGGTCCGGCAATTCGATACCGGCGAGCAGGGGGTTTTCGCGCAAGGCGGGATTCCCCTCCCCCAGGGGGACGCTCCACGCAATCTCGCCTCGGTTCAGATCGATCGCTGCCAGCACCGCATACGGGGGCGATATCAGCGGGAGGTTCCCGGGCAGGACCGCCGCTTCACCCCGCGTAAAGACGTTCGAATAGTCGAGGGTGACGAGCGGATTCGAACCGTCGTTCGCGCCGACCCGGTTCACACCGACAGTGTTCGCGCCGCGCACGAACAGGTACCCTGTCTCGGGATCGAACGCCGCGCCCCCCCAGTTGGCGCCCCCGGCCATCCCCGGCCGCTGAAGCGTGCCTTCGAGCGATGGAGGTGTGAAGATCGACCCGATACGGAATCGTTGCATCCGCTCACGGGCCATCCTCTCCACCTCCGGAGTCAGGTTGTTGGCATCCTCGAGCAACACGCCTTGTCCAACAAAGGGCGGCGGCTTTACGGGGAACGGCTGCGTCGGGTAGGGACGCTCGCCCGGAACGTTGCTGTCGGTAGGCACGGGTCGTTCCTCGATCGGCCAGACCGGTTCACCGGTAACACGATCGAACACGAACGTGTCGCCGCGTTTGGTGACCTGCGCCACCGCGTCGATCCGGCGGCCGTCGACATCGATGGTGACCAGATTGGGCGGCGCGGGAATGTCCCAGTCCCACAGCCCGTGATGAACCGTCTGGAAGTACCAGCGTAATTCTCCGGTCGCCGCATCGAGGCAGACAAGCGATTCGGCAAACAGGTTTGCGCCGGGACGATCGCCGCCATAGTAGTCGCCGCTGGGCGATGAAGTGGGCAGGTAAAGCAAGCCGCGTTCTTCATCCAGCGTCATCGGCGCCCAAACGTTCCCGTGTCCGTTCGTACGCCACGACTCGTTCTCCCAGGTATCCGCGCCGGGATCGTCCGCGGATTCCGGTATCACCGAGAACGTCCAGACACGTTCGCCCGTATGCGCGTCGAACGCCTGGACATACCCCATCGGATCCGGAATCTGAACGCGGTCCGGAATCTGACTCCCAACGATCACGAGATCACCATAGATCACCGGAGGTGAACTCTGACTGACATGGGCAATGTCGTCGATCCGTCCCAACCCATCGGTCAACGAGACCGCGCCCCCATCGCCAAAGGACTGGACAGCTTCTCCGGTATACGCATCCAAAAGGAAAAGACGCGTGCGGCTGTTCAGAAAGATGTAAAGCCGCCCTTCGTTGCGCCAGAACGCTGTCCCGCGAAGTTTGAATCCACTCGCCGACAGGAGTTGCCCGAGCTTGTAACCTTCGCCGTCGAACCGCCAGAGTTCTTCACCTGTTTCCGCGTCCAGAGCGGCCACATTGTTGTACGGTGTGGTCACGTACAATACCCCGTCGATCATCAGCGGGGTACTTTCAAAAAAACCGGGCGTGGTGCCCCACTCCTCGAGCGGCGTCTCCCAGTGCTGCCATTCCCAGGCGACTTCGAGTTGGCCGACGTTCGAGGCGTCGATGTCCGCGAGCGGCGAGTACCGGGAACCGCCTTGATCCCCGCCGTGGTAGAGCCACTCGACCTCGAGGTTCGGTGGGTCCTGACCGGCAACCAGCAGACAGGGCGCCGCGAACACCAGGACAAGCAGAAATATCCGTCGATGAGCCATGCTCAATTCTCCGTCGCCCAGGACGCACGAAGCGCCGCCCGGTCTACTTCCGCGCCTCGCAGATAAACGTTCGAAATTGCGCGAGTGTTCCGGATGTCGTCCAAAGGATTTGCGTCCAGCACCAGAAAATCGGCGCTCTTGCCGCTTTCGATCGTTCCCAGCCCATCCAACCCCACGACTTCGGCCGTGGTGGCCGTGGCCGCAGTCAGAACCTCGGAGGGAGTCATGCCGGCCGCAACCAAGTCGGCCAACTCCTCATGCGCGGGCCAACCGATCGACGCTCCGGCATCGGAACCGAACGCGATCCGGACCCCCTCGTCGCGCAAACGGATGAGGTTGCGGGCCTGCACGGCAAAAAACTCCTCGGCCTGGGCCGCGGTCTCGGGCGTGCGTTCCGCCGCCGTGCTGCGCATTCGATCGACTTCTTCGGCCGGAACACTCTCCGCCAACCAGATCAATTCGTCCTCGGTCAGGGCGCCTCTGTTCGGCAGGTTTGGAATGAAATAGATCTCCGGCCGTTCGCGAAGGAGTTCGATCAGTTCGTCATCGATGTCCCGGTCGCGCACTCCATGCGCAAAGCCATCGATGCCCGCCCGTACCAATTCCTTGGCATCGTCCAGGTAGTACATGTGGGCGACCGCCTGCAAACCGCGGTTGTGCGCCTCTTCGATGATGGGCCGGTACAGGTCGGGGGTCAGCTTGTCGACGGTTCCGTTGCGATCGTCGACCCAGATTTTCACGACGTCGACCATACGCTCGGCCAGTTCGCCGACCACCTGCCGGGCTTCCTCCTCAGTGTTCACTCCATAGGCGGACGGTCGGTAGTAGGCTGCGTTCGGACCGGCATTGGGCCGGGCGATCCCGCGTCCAGCGGTGAGAAACAATGCGGCGCCGGGCACGGGGTTCGCACGCAATTCGAAAGGAAGGTCACCGGGATCGGTTCCCATGTTCCGGGTTGCGGCTATGCCGTAGTAGGCATAGCGGCGCAGATGATCGATGTAGTTCTCCCGGGTCAGGTTCTCGGCCGACATGGTGGAGGTCGCCACGTCGGCGTAGCCCAGGTGCGTGTGCCCGTCGATCAGCGCCGGCATGACCGTCATGCCGGTCAGGTCGATGCGGGTCGCACCTTCGGGGACTGCCACTTCATCCCTTCGTCCGACACTCCCGAATACTCCGTCTTCGACAACGAACACGGAGTCTTCGATGACATCGCCGCCATCACCGGCGATCAACCTCGCTCCCTCGAACACGACCGCGGTTGAAGCAACCGGAGGAAGCGGCGCATCGGGCGCACACGCCGAAACAAACAGGAGACTGCCGAGAAACAACCTCACGTATCGCATGATCCCTCCAATCCGGGGTGCGCACACTGTGCGCATTGGGGTCTCAATCGGTTGCGAAGCAATAGAACAGGCCGGCGCCACCAGTACCGACAAGGCCCTCCTGACTGCAACCGTTCGACGGATGCGCCGCGTTCCAGGGGGAATAACCCACCGACCCTCCGCGGTCATGATGCCCGACCAGGGCTCGGTGATCGTCCGAATTGCTGCTCCAGTTGGCGCAGGTCAGGTTGTGGCTCTCGAAGTTCAACAGGTCCATCATCGCGAACGGCCATGCGGTCCCGTCCGGTCTGGAGCCGGTCAGAATGTCGTGCCGGTTGGGCATTTCCGGACCGTTGATCATGTCGCCCCGCTCGGTCACCGCCGTCTCGTTGGTGATGTTGGCGTTGTCGGAGTGCAGGTCTTCGACATCGCGCGCCACCATGGCGCCGTCGGCGTTGTACCAGGGCCCGGTCCCGATCCGATCCCGCGCGTTGATGGTCAGCGCCGGATGGGTCAAGCTCAAATAAGCGCGCCAGACCCGGTCTCCCGCGCCCGCATCGGCCGCCAGCATCTGGCAGTGACGGTCCGCACCGGTAAGACCGCCCAGGTTGCCTCCGTCTCCGGTTCCTTCGCTCGTAATGAAAAAACTCATGTCCTTGGCCAGGGCAGGCACGCCGCCAAGGACAAGGACCGCGGCAACGGCCGCCAGAATTCCATTCTTCATCTCGATTCTCCCCCCTTGCGTGCGAAAGGCCCGGCACTTCCTTTCGAAGGAAGACCGGGCCTCTCGGTCGGTTAGATAGACCTACAACTGGACGTCAGCGGGCACGCAGTCTCCGCCTTCGCACCGGTTGTTTTCAGAACAGGCGTACTCGTACAATTCCGCTCCCGGTGCCATCAAACTGAAAACGCGACTATTCGTGATTGGCTCGGTGTAGTACTTCGGATCGTCGATGGTTATTTCCCAGTTGATGTGGTTGTAGTCGGGGCGCGACATGCGAACGGTCTGGGTCATCTCGTCGCTCAAGGGATTGCGCGCGGTGTCGAGCCATGTCTGACCGTTGAACCCCGTCGTCGTAATCACGAGCGTATCGCCTTCCCAACGGCCGATCGAAGTGCCTCTCCAGGTCGGCTCCATGTCTGCCGGCAACTCAACGCCGTCATAGGTGGGAACCATATGCCACGCGTTGTCCTGTTCCCACAGTATCGCGAGGCGGTCCGCACTGTGGACGTATGCATGTGGATAGGGAGTCCCGTAGGCGCGCAGGAATCCCCACGGCATGCAGTGCGCCCCATAGTCGTAGTAGTCTCCGTCGTTGATGTCCCGCATCGCCTGTCCGTCAGCGGTAAATGACAGCGGACCGGATCCGATCTGGGTGCACCCTTCCGTTCCACCGGCACATGCATCGCCATCCTGTGTGATGTTCCCAACACGCGGATGATCCCAGACACCGCTGAAATCGGGCATGCCATTGGCCAGGCGTGGCGTCTCGGCGGGGGCAACGGCCGCATCGGTACCAGCTGGTTCCTCGGCGGGAGCGCACGAAACAACCAATGCCAGCAGGACGACAAGGCTGGCAAACCCTCGGACCCAGCCAAAGTTCGAGTACAAACTGCTCTTCATGTCCAGACTCCTTTTGCGAACTATTGCGGCTCCTGACCCACGGCATGGGCTGATGCGGTAAACACACGGCTGCCGTCTTCGAACGTCACCTGCCCCCCTGAGGCGTTGGCGGACCCGTCGCGCGCCTGATGGCCATCGACGACGACAATCGACCCGATCGGCATTACATCGCGTGAGATACCTCTTCGACGCATACTGTTGGGCGCACCCGCAGAAAATCCCCATACGGCCTCGCGGCCACTGATCTCGTCAGTCCCACTGACGTAGTACCAGACATGAGGGTTCTGCCATTCCACTTTCACAACCTCGCCGGTCACTTTGACAGGCTTGGTGTCGTCAAACTCAGCGGCTTCCGAATGATGCGCAAGAAGCGGTGCGGCAGCCAGAAGCAATCCAACACCGACAAGCGCTACGAGCGAACTACGTGACATTGCAGACCTCCAGAATCGATCATTCCGTTAGATAACCCGCCCAGTGTAGTGATTTCGAGCCCGAACTTGAAGTAATAATATTGTCAGGAACACGTTTTCGGCAAGCTGGCTCCGAATCAATCCGGCAATCGGAGGGGAGTCCCAACGCTGACTTCTTCCGGCAAATGACGATGCGAGGCGCCGTGTCCGCACTCTTCGACAAACTGAATCTCGGCCGCAGAACGGAGATCATGGTTATTGGCGCCCCTTCGAGCTTCGACGACGAACTGAAACGGCTCGATGGAATCGCGATCGTCCATCGAGATCCGAAGAAGATCAAGGCGTTTGATTTCGTCCTCGCATTCGTCACGAAACAACGAACGTTGGATGCAGCTGCAAAACTGGTCGCCAAAAGAGCCGAGGGCGATGCCGTCGTCTGGTTCGCTTATCCGAAGGGGTCATCCAAAAACTACATCTGCGAGTTCAATCGCGACACGGGATGGGCAGAGATGGGAAAGGCCAGCTTCGAAAGCGTACGCATAGTGGCCCTGGACGACAACTGGTCCGCGCTTCGTTTTCGACGAGTCGAATTCATCAGGACGATGAAGCGGGACCCGAAACGCGCGCTGACGATGACTGGCAGGAAGCGGGTGGCGAAAAGTTAAACTCCGTTCCCCAATTACGCCCGTTGTATGAACGGCGGAGCGGTCGCGCTCTGACGCCGGTCGCGCAGTCCCGAATATTGCGTCCTTTTTCTTGCGCGCGGCAGCGCGCCCTGGCGCTTGATCCGGTGCGAGGAACGCGCCGCTCAGTGCACCTTTTCATGGCGCACTGAGAAAAGCGAGTCAGCGCATGTCGAACGATTCACCATCGATCGTGATGATTTCGGCGCGAATTTCATCGTTGTTGTCCCGGCTCGAAAGTCCCTGAACCCCAATAGTTCGCCCGGTACGCAGAACATCCTCGGTCAGACGGCGGAAGTTGAGTCGTGGGACGGGCGCCAATACAACCGTCACCATTCGTCCCCCGGTTTCAATCCGAGTCACTCCGTAGGCTTGGTCGTAGCTGGTTTCGCGGACCACGCCGGTAAGTTCCAACCGTCCGGCTTCGTCGTACGCGCCCCAATCCCGTTCCTCGGGATAGGCCTGGTTCGCGTCTTCTTCGGTCGGTCCCAACCACGGCGTGATCGCGCCCGTGAGCAACGAACTCAGGTTCCCTTCCATGCAACCGTATTCCATGATCTCCACGTCCGGGGTCAGAACAAAGATCCGCTCATTACCGATGGACCGCGTATAGGTCTTGGGGTCGTCCAGGGTCCAGATGAAACGAATATGCCCCATGTCCAACCGTTCGAAGGTCATGGTGAGCGTTGCCTCGCTGCTCATGGGATGACCGATGGTGCCGAGCTTCCCCCAACCGTTCACGTTGACGGATTCGATGATCAGCGTGTCTCCATCCCAACGGCCCCGGGAATCGCCAAACCAGGTGGGCGGCCATCCGTCCCGATGCGGCATCTCTTCGGTATTGACTACCTGGAACATCGTGCTCTGTTCAAACAGAAACGCGATGTACTCGTTGTTCTGGAGAATTTGCATCGGATGCGGCGTGAAGGACCGGAGCCACCCGAACGGCATGCAACTTCCCGCGTAGTCACCGTTTGCCACAGCGTCGTAGTTATCCCATTGCACCTGTCCCCACGGCGTGAACGGAAGCGGATTGGGTTCGCCGATGATGCTGGTCCCGTTCTCATTGGTGACCGACCGTGTCAGGTCTTGAGCGCCGGGCCGGTTCCAGACCCCGCTGAAGTCGGGCTTGCCATTGGGAAGGCGCGGGGCCGGTGCGTTCATGTCAACTTCCATCCTCAACGACTGAGCGAATGCGGGTGCGGAAAACTGAAAGGTCAGGCTGAGGACAACCACCACTACGATCAACCAGAGAAGGGTCTTCACTATCGACCTCCCTTTACGGCTTGCCGGGCCGTGGAATACCGTTCGCAAGACACGATAACGGCCCTTGCCGTAGTTGTTATTCAGAATGTCTGTTGTGAAGCTTAAAAGAACTGAATGAAAATTGCCCGATATTAGATCCTGCGTACAAATTCGAAGGTTTGGTCGGCGACAAAAACGTTTGTATGGAGTTCACGCGCACCATCCACACGGCGACCGCTGCGACGATCACGGCGATCTGGAAACATCCTGAGACTCAGCCACCGGGGAGATGCCCGCCAAAACCGAATCGGGCGCTCTCCCCGGTGTGGGTTCACAATGGCTTCCGGTTCTTTCCTTAGTCGTGGGCGTCGTGCCGGTGAGTGAGGCGGCCCTGGTGGAACACCGTGTGCAGAAGCGACCCGCCAACGAAAGCCTGGTACAACTCCACTCCGCCGCCCTGGTCAGCCCCGAAGAGCCGGACGCCGATCAAGTAACCGGCGAGGGTAGCGACAACGATGGCTCCGATGCCAAGCGAAGCTCCCCTGAAGCCGTACCGGGGTCGCAGCAGCCACCAGATCATCAATCCGATCGGTATCCGATGCAGAATCACTGCAACCCCAACCCGTGCCACTTCAGACGCGAATGCCACTCCCTCCAGAAACGCGTGCAGCGACAGGCCTGAAAGGCCAGCCAGGAGGGCGAGAGTGTCGGTATGCGACGCGAACGAGTGCGAGACACGCTCGATGAGAGCGGGTGTGCCCATTCCCAGGACGAGAACCGCAATCGCCAACACGCCATGGTTGGCCCATGCATGCGGAAGCACCTGCCAGGCGACGAGTACCGGTATGCAAACATACATGAAGCCGTCAAAGTAACGCACAACCGACGGTCGGTCGTGCAGCCACCTGTACAGGCAGGCGCCCGCGATCGGGGCGACGAGGGATCCGGCAAGTAGGAGCATGACAGGCGTCTCAACGCTCTTGATCAAGTTGTCTCAAAGTTTATAGCCCCGGTCCAAAATCAAGAAAGCCCCGCCAACCTTTCGGCTGAACGGGGCTTTATTTAGATCCCGGCGACGACCTAGTCTCCCACGCAGTTGCCCACGCAGTACCATCGGCCCAGAGGGGCTTAACTTCCGTGTTCGGGATGGGAACGGGTGTGACCCCCTCGGTAGAATCACCGAGAAACTGGATACTGCAGATACGACCCGTGACCGTGCGTTCCGGTTTGAACGACCGCCGACGGACCATCCCTACAGCAAGAAATCCAGTCAAAGACCATCGCCGGTCTTTGACCGCTGAATATTGATGGGCAAATGAGCGCCAGTAGGACGAATTTTTGTAGTGAATAGATCGATAATGATCAAGCCTCACGACCGATTAGTACAGGTTAGCTGAACACATTACTGTGCTTACACACCCTGCCTATCAACGTGGTGGTCTTCCACGGGTCTTCAGGAGCCTTATGGCTCGGGAGATCTTATCTTGCAGCCAGCTTCGCGCTTAGATGCATTCAGCGCTTATCTGAACCGAACGTAGCTACCCAGCGATGCCGTTGGCACGACAACTGGTACACTAGAGGTTCGTCCAACCCAGTCCTCTCGTACTGAGGTCAGCCCTGCTCAAATCTCCTGCGCCCACACCAGATAGGGACCGAACTGTCTCGCGACGTTCTGAACCCAGCTCACGTACCGCTTTAATGGGCGAACAGCCCAACCCTTGGGACCTTCTGCAGCCCCAGGATGCGATGAGCCGACATCGAGGTGCCAA
Organism: Terriglobia bacterium; assembly: GCA_963555775.3. GTDB lineage: Bacteria > Acidobacteriota > Terriglobia > 20CM-2-55-15 > 20CM-2-55-15 > JAJEDW01. Next base: position 173,615 of record CAUVWY020000001.1, read on the forward strand.
ACCCGGGCGTCGATGTGAACTCTTGGCCCGGATCAGCCTGTTATCCCCGGCGTACCTTTTATCCGTTGAGCGATGGCCCTTCCATACAGAACCACCGGATCACTAAGTCCTGGTTTCCCACCTGCTCGACTTGTTGGTCTCACAGTCAAGCCACCTTATGCCTTTACACTCGAAGGCTGATTTCCAAACAGCCTGAGGTGACCTTTGAGCGCCTCCGTTACATTTTAGGAGGCGACCGCCCCAGTCAAACTACCCGCCAGGCAATGTCCCTGAACCGGATAACGGTCCGAGGTTAGATTCACAATACAGCAAGGGTGGTATCTCACGGTTGGCTCCCCGCAGCCCAAAAGCCACGGTTCAAAGCCTCCCACCTATCCTGCGCATACAGCACCGTAAATCATTGCCAAGTTATAGTAAAGGTGCACGGGGTCTTTCCGTCTTGATGCGGGCATCCGGCATCTTCACCGGAACTACAAATTCGCTGAGTCACTCGTTAAGACAGTCGTCAGATCGTTACGCCATTCGTGCAGGTCGGAACTTACCCGACAAGGAATTTCGCTACCTTAGGACCGTTATAGTTACGGCCGCCGTTCACCGGGGCTTCAGTTCACAGCTTCGCAAGCAAGCTTGCTAACCGCTCCCTTTAACCTTCCGGCACCGGGCAGGCGTCAGCCCCTATACGTCGTTTTCGACTTTGCAGAGACCTGTGTTTTTGTTAAACAGTCGCCTGACGCGCTTCACTGCAACCCCTTCTTGCTCAGGCCGCGAGGACCATCACAATAATGGGGCGCACCTTCTCCCGAAGTTACGGTGCTAATTTGCCGAGTTCCTGAACGAGTGTTCTCTCAAGCGCCTTTGGACATTAAATCCTCGTCTACCTGTGTCGGTTTGCGGTACGGTCACCACGACCTCTCCTTAGAGGTTTTTCTTGGCAGTGTGGCATCACTTCCTTACGAGTCGTACGACTCCGGACTCCCCTCTCGGCGTTGAATGCCCGCGCGGATTTGCCTGCGCGAACCGCCTACCGGGTTCCACTTCCCATAGCCATAGGGTTTAGCGAAGCTAGCCTCCTGCGTCACCCCATCGTACAAACGAAATCGTGGTGGTACAGGAATGTTGACCTGTTTCCCATCGTCTACGCCTTTCGACCTCGACTTAGGGACCGACTAACCCTGAGCGGATTAACCTTCCTCAGGAAACCTTAGACTTTCGGCGGGGAGGGTTCTCACCTCCCTTATCGCTACTTATGCCGGCAGAGTCTCTTCTGTGCGCTCCATCCGTCCTTACAGTCGAACTTCGACGCCGCACAGAATGCTCCCCTACCAAATCACGACTCCGAAGAGTCATGAGATCCGCAGCTTCGGCACAATACTTTAGCCCCGTTGAATTATCGGTGCAAAGACGCTTGACCAGTGAGCTATTACGCTTTCTTTAAAGGATGGCTGCTTCCAAGCCAACCTCCTGGCTGTCTCAGCATCTTCACGTCCTTTCCCACTTAGTATTGATTTAGGGGCCTTAGCTGGCGGTCTGGGCTGTTTCCCTCTCGACAATGAGGCTTAGCCCCCACTGTCTCACTGCTATGCATTTGTCCACGGCATTCGGAGTTTGATTGGATTCAGTAACCTTGTGGGGCCCCTAGTCCATTCAGTGCTCTACCGCCGAGGCAATTCACATAACGCTAACCCTAAAGCTATTTCGGGGAGAACGGGCTATCACGGAATTTGATTAGCCTTTCACCCCTACCCTCAGCTCATCCAAGCCGTTTTCAACCGACACTGGTTCGGACCTTCACTGCGTGTTACCGAAGCTTCATCCTGGCCAAGGGTAGATCATCCCGCTTCGCGTCTATTGCCACGAACTAAATGCCCTATTCAGACTCGCTTTCGCTGCGGCTCCCCCAAACGGGTTAACCTTGCTCGTAACAATAACTAGCCGGCTCATTATGCAATAGGCACGCGATCAGGCGTGACTGTTCCGAAGAACGGCCATAGCCCTCTCACTGCTTGTAAGTACACGGTTTCAGGTTCTTTTAACTCCCCTAGCAGGGGTTCTTTTCACCTTTCCCTCACGGTACTGGTTCACTATCGGTCGACGGATAGTATTTAGCCTTGGGAGATGGTCCTCCCGGATTCCCACAGGGTTCCTCGTGTCCCGCGGTACTCAGGTGCCTGTCGGGAGTCACTACCGCTTTCGTTTACGGGGCTATCACCCTCTATGGCCCGACTTTCCAGACGGTTCTACTAGCGGAGTGATTTGTAACTCCACAATGACAGGTCCTACAACCCCACCAAATCCTAAGAAATGATGGTTTGGGCTATTCCGCATTCGCTCGCCGCTACTAACGGAATCACTATTGTTTTCTCTTCCTCCAGGTACTGAGATGGTTCACTTCCCTGGGTTCGCTTCATACGACCTATGTATTCAGTCGCAGATACTCCAGTTTTGCCGGAGTGGGTTCCCCCATTCGGAGACCCCCGGATCAACGCTTGCTTGCAGCTTCCCGAGGCTTATCGCAGCTTGCCACGTCCTTCATCGCCTTCCGTCGCCTAGGCATCCACCGTATACCCTTAGTAGCTTGATCACTACACCAACTTTGCCTAAGGCGCTCGTTCTACTCAGCCGGCTCCGCGGGTACTACAGTGCCACCCGCCATGAGTGCCTGGATACCACGCACCCACTGCAAGGCGACACGCCCGCGAAACCATATTCGTAGAATTTGCCCATCAATATTCAATTGTCAAAGACCAGAAAAAACATCCGCGAGCGCAACTCGCAGATGAATGAATGTGCTGTCGTCGACCGCACAGTTACCAGAGCCATCCCTGAAAAGCGGATGGGAATCTCCTGTTACGGGCCCCGACCGAAGGACCGTGGGTACCGAGTCAGAAGAAGACCAGTCTCCCGGGCAGCAGCCCGACGAGACTGATGGAGATGATCGGGATCGAACCGACGGCCTCCGCCTTGCAAGGGCGGCGCTCTCCCAACTGAGCTACATCCCCTGGAGGCGTCGTCCAATCGGTATCAAGGCCGGACATTCAATCCTAGGACCCGTCAGGAATGGGCCTGAGTAGACTTGAACTACCGACCTCACGCTTATCAGGCGTGCGCTCTAACCACCTGAGCTACAGGCCCGGCTAGTACGAGCTCCAGAGTTTCGTGTTTGTCTGATTGTTTGAGACGGAAAGCGTGCCCGCTGGTCTAACTGAATCCATCAAACCAACGAAGCAGAGTGTCCGATCGAATCTTCGGTTCAAATTACGAACCGTCGGTCTACCGAACATCGTGAGACTTTACTCTTAGAAAGGAGGTGATCCAGCCACAGGTTCTCCTACGGCTACCTTGTTACGACTTCACCCCAATCACCACTCATACCTTGGACGGCTATCTCCCGAAGGTTAAATCACCGGCTTCTAGTACAAACGGCTTTCGTGATGTGACGGGCGGTGTGTACAAGGCCCGGGAACGTATTCACCGCGGCATGCTGATCCGCGATTACTAGCGATTCCAACTTCATGGAGTCGAGTTGCAGACTCCAATCCGAACTGAGGACGGCTTTTTGAGATTGGCTCCCCCTCGCGGGTTTGCGACCCTCTGTACCGCCCATTGTAGCACGTGTGTAGCCCTGGACATAAAGGCCATGAGGACTTGACGTCATCCCCACCTTCCTCCGGTTTTTCACCGGCAGTCCCTCTAGAGTGCCCAACTTAATGCTGGCAACTAAAGGCAGGGGTTGCGCTCGTTGCGGGACTTAACCCAACATCTCACGACACGAGCTGTCGACAGCCATGCAGCACCTCGGCTAGTGTCTCCGAAGAGAACATCAGCTTTCACCAACTGGCACTAGCCGTTCGAGCCCAGGTAAGGTTCTTCGCGTTGCGTCGAATTAAACCACATGCTCCACCGCTTGTGCGGGCCCCCGTCAATTCCTTTGAGTTTCAGCCTTGCGACCGTACTCCCCAGGCGGGATACTTAACGCGTTAGCTCCGGCACGGAGAGATTCAACTCCCCCCACACCAAGTATCCATCGTTTAGGGCTAGGACTACCAGGGTATCTAATCCTGTTTGCTCCCCTAGCTTTCGCGCCTCAGCGTCAGTTGCGATCCAGAAGGCCGCCTTCGCCACCGGTGTTCCTCCTGATATCTACGCATTTCACCGCTACACCAGGAATTCCGCCTTCCCCTCTCGCACTCTAGTCTGCCAGTATCGGATGCAGGCTATGGGTTGAGCCCACAGTTTTCACATCCGACTTAACAAACCGCCTACGCGCCCTTTACGCCCAGTAAATCCGAACAACGCTTGCCCCCCCCGTATTACCGCGGCTGCTGGCACGGAGTTAGCCGGGGCTTCTTCTACAGGTACCGTCAACCCGAAGGTTTCTTCCCTGTCGAAAGGATTTTACGTACCGAGATACTTCATCATCCACGCGGCGTTGCATGATCAGGGTTTCCCCCATTGTCAATAATTCCCCACTGCTGCCTCCCGTAGGAGTCTGGACCGTGTCTCAGTTCCAGTGTGGCCGACCGTCCTCTCAGACCAGCTACCGATCGAAGCCATGGTGAGCCATTACCTCACCATCTAGCTAATCGGGCGCGGGCTCCTCTCAGAGCGAATAAATCCTTTCATCACAAAATCCGAAGATTCGGTGATCGTATGCGGTATTAGCACCGGTTTCCCGGTGTTATTCCCCACTCCGAGGCAGATTACCCACGTGTTACTCACCCGTGCGCCGCTGTACTCGCAGACCGAAGTCTACTTTCTCGCTCGACTTGCATGTGTTAGGCACGCCGCCAGCGTTGATTCTGAGCCAGGATCAAACTCTCAAAATAATTCTTTGAAAGTCGATACAAAAAACAGCTTCTTCAGCTGAAAGACTCAGTTAAACCGACTATTAGGCACGCTTTCCGATGTCAAAGAGCCAAGGCTCTCAGGCCTCAAACTGTGTTAAAGAATCCCGAAACCCGAAGGCATTCGAAACCGCTTTTAGGGGCAAAAAAAGCCCGCCTGATCTTGCTTGGCGGATTCCCTTCGCCACCCCGTGCACGATAGTACTCAAGTACACGGACACATCAGCAGATAGTACGTCTCCTGAATATCGATGTCAATAGACGACCCGGTGAATTCGGGCTCTTTGCATATTATTTTCGGCAAAGTGCCGTGTACGCCTCCATTACAGGCCGCGGGACATCCAACACGCGCGTCATTCGCGGGTCCCGATGGTATTGCGAACGACCTCGATCAGATCGGTCGCGCAGGCCTCATTCAGCGAGTCCGAATCGCTTTCGACCATCACCCGGAGCAACGGTTCGGTGCCTGAATAACGGACCACGATGCGGCCACGCCCCGCGAGAGTCCGTGATATTCGGTCGATCTTTCGACCGATCGCAGGGATCGTCCCCAGGGGAACACGTTCCGCCACCGCGATGTTTCGCAGGAGTTGGGGAGCGGGAGTCCAATCCATGGTCAACTCGTCCAACGAAGCCTCGTTCGTGATCATTGCTTCACATAGCTTCAGCGTCGTCAGAAGTCCGTCGCCTGAAAGGCCGAAATCCGAGAAGATGATGTGTCCGGACGGTTCCCCACCCAGATGTGCCCCCCTGGCCAACATCTCCCGGAATATATAACGGTCACCGACGCCAACTCGAACCAGCGAGACACCATCGTTGGCCAGGGAGCGTTCCAGGTTGTAGTTGGTCATCGCGGTGCCGACGACCACGGGTGGGATCAACTGTTGCTTGCGCTTCAGCAGCCGCGACATCACGAGCAGGACGGCGTCACCGTCGATCAGGCGACCGCTGCTGCTCGCGAAGATGGATCGGTCGCCGTCGCCATCGTAGGCTACGCCCAGATCCGAACCGTTGTTCCGGACGGTTTCGACCAGACTTTCAGGATGTACCGCGCCGCAATCCACGTTGATGTTGGTTCCGTTCGGTTCCGAGTGGATCGCGGTGACCGTCGCGCCGAGTCCTTTAAGGAAGTCCGCGGCCGTACCGCTCATGGACCCGTTGGCGCAATCGAGGGTTAAATGCAGCCCTTCCAACCACTTGCATTTCTCAAATCGCCCCGCGAGAAGCTGCTCGTAACGCTCGAGCCAACCTGGATCGCCTGTTCCCCCCCTGTGTTTCGAGCGCGGTACGATCCGAATCGTCCGGTCCAATTGCAGGTTCGCGACACGTGCCTCGATCGCATCTTCGGCGGCATCGTCGAGTTTACGGCCGTCGCTTCCGAAAACCTTGATTCCATTGTCTTTATAATGGTTGTGCGAAGCGGAGATCATGATACCCCCCGCAAGATCCGAATTGCTGGCCAGCAAGGCAATCGCCGGCGTGGGTACCACTCCGGCGTCTTCGGTCGTGGCGCCGCCGGCTTCGATGCCGGCCGTTAACAGATCGAGCATCTCGGGGCCGGATTCCCGCGGGTCTCTACCGATCAGAATTCGACCGCCGAGGCGTTCTCCAATGGCCTGTCCGATCAGAGGAAGTGTCGACGCATCAAGGGGGAACGTGCGGGCCTCTCCGCGGATGCCGTCGGTACCGAAGAGTTGCATGGATCGTTATGGTTCCGAGTGGAACACTTCGACTGTCGGGGGATCGACGCCCGTGACCAGGAAATCGGTTTCGAGGCCCGTGACCTCAGGCTGCACTTGGTGCCGTAATCCCGGGTCCAGTTCCACCGTGTCGACCGTGAATACGAGACCGGTTGGATCGAACGTCCCCAAACGGCTCGGAGGCCCGCTGATCCGGACCATGATCTCGTCGGGTTGAACGATCCAGTCACCTTCATCCAGCAGCGGATCTTTCAGGACACGGAACGTGTTCTCGACCGGCGTTTCGCGGATTTCAACAACGACTTCATGAGGCGACAACGAAGGCAGGCGAATCAGGGGATCAAGCGCGCCAACATTCAATTCGACCATCTGCGTCACGTCGGCGTCCGCTCCCTCGATGTTGACGCTCAATGTCGACAGTGCTTCCAGAGGCCGCACCCTTGATTCGGGCCCCTCAATCAAGACCGTTGCCGGTGTCACGATCGTCTCTCGCCGGAGGAAACCTTCAGCGGGAACACCTTCAACGTTTGGAATAACCGGAATCGTCCGCTCCATGGTCCGTTCCAACCGGAACAATACACGAGGCGGATCGTAGCGAAGGATTTCGACTCCGCCTGGCGTCTGGACGTTCGCTTCGTTCAGCCCGACGGTTTTGTCTCCGGGAGCCTCCCCGGCCAATGGGATGACCGCGGTGACGTCCGACGGCGACATGTTGTTCAGCAGGTTCCGTGACCCGCGTAACCGGAGATGGACTTCCGTCGCGGTTTCACCCGTAGTCTCCATGTCGGTGGGAATGCCGCGAAAGTCGATCGGAATGGTTAGGTCGATAACATAGTTGTCATCGGACGAGATCGTCAGCCAAAGCAGGCTGGCGAGCAATATGGAAAACAGCTTGAGGAACCAGTCGCGTTTGAGAAATCTGCCGATGGCGCGAAGCATGGGTCTATGCCGGGGACGCGACGGCCTCGGTCACTCCGTTACGCGTTTTCTTCTCGAACACGTCACGCAGGTGCTGCCTCAGCCCGTCCGGATCGAGAGATCGTTCGATGTGACCATCCGCGGCCAAAGAAATGGAACCGGTTTCTTCTGAGACCACAAGCGCGATCGCATCCGTTTCCTCGGTCACGCCGACCGCGGCGCGGTGCCGCGTTCCCAAGCCCTTGCTGAGTCTGGGGTTCACGGTCAGCGGAAGGAAGCATCCGGCAGCAGCGATTCGATCGTTCTGAATGATCACCGCACCGTCATGCAGCGGCACCGCGGGATCGAACACCGTCACGATGATGTCGTACGACACCAACGAATCCAGCGCAATGCCGCTCTCAATGTAATTTTTTAACCCGATATCCCGTTCAATCACGATCAGTGCGCCCGTCCGCCGACCGGCAAGTGTCCTCGCCGCCAGGACGATCTCCTCATAGAACTCGCTCCGATTCACAGACGAGAATCCGCTCAGGATCGAAGTCTTGCCGAAGTGCGCCAGAGCGCGGCGGATTTCAGACTGGAAGATGACAATGATCGCGATGAACAGGTAGGAAAGAGAGTTCTGAAGCAGCCAACGGAGCGTCGCAAGCTGACTGAAACTGGAAAGGTAAAAGAAGGTAATGACCAGCGCCAGCCCAAGGGCCATCTGGACCGCGCGGGTACCGCGTATCAGTAACAACGCCTGGTAGATCAGGAACGCAACGACCGCGATATCGAGAATCGCGTACACGTCCAATCGTGGCAATGAAAATAGTTCCGGCATCTCTCTCATCGGGCCCGCCGGCCCCTGAATTCATGAATCGACCTCGTGCTCTGGCAGTTTGGCCCGACTCGCGTTTCGAAAAATTCACAACCGACCGCTCCCGACACCTTGTCGATCGACTCCGATCGGGAGATCTGCCAGGATATCTGCTGACCCGTTCCAGACAGACGTTGGCAACAGTACTGCTCTAGGAGCCTGCGCCGTAGGTCGATTTGCGACTTGGCGAATTTCGCGAGATGCCGATTGATCGGCATCGGTGGCCGGAGAAAGGGCGTTTTGGACGACGAGGCGCCGCTGGGTGCGCCACAGATGCTTGAATGGACCCCCTTGCGGCCTGATTTGCGGGCGGTATCCCTGTCATCAGGCTGCCTGAAGCCCCTGCATCCGCTTGACGTTCAATGCCAGACACACCAGATCCCACTCGCCCCTCACCTTGTTCAGGCCGCGCAGGCTGAATCGGCGGAAACCGAGCACCTCCTTGATCCACCCGTTGGGCGCCTCCGATAGCCATTTGCGTTGGGCGTACTGCGCCCGTCCCGCCTCCGTCGCCAGCTTCTCGGCCATGCGGGCCTTCGCCGGATGTTTGGCCGCATTCACCCGGATCTCGTGTTTGCCCTCCCGGCCCAGAGCCACATAGCCGTCCACGCCGCGCGCCTCCAGCGCCTGCAGGTCGTCCTCGTTGCAGTAGCCCGCATCCGCCAACACCGTCTCGGGCCGTTCCCCATGGGTGGCCTCCACCTCGTCCACCAGCGGGACCATCCGGCCCTGGTCGTTGGCGTTCGACGACACCTCGGTAGCGACGATCAACTGGTTCTCTCCCTCCACCGCCACCTGCGCGTTGTAGCATTGCTGAAAACCCTCCGTCGAGGTCTTCATGATCCGGCTTTCCGGATCCGTGAAGTTGTCCTGCGCCTTCTCGTCCGGCTCCCCGTATTCCCGCTTGTAGGGCCGGCCGCCCTTCGGGTTGCGCTTCGAACCGGGCTTGCGTCCCCGCGCCTCGTCCGCCTCCCGTTGCCTGGCCTCCAAACGCGCCCTGGCCGCCCGGATCGCCGCCAGCCGGTCCTCCCGGCGCCGCAACTCCTCGGGCAACTCGTCGCCCCGAAACGCCTCCCCAAAGCGCGCATCCTCGGCCGCGTCGGTCTCCCGCGCCCGCGACAGCAACGCTTCGATCTCGCCCGCCAGACGCCGCTCCTCCTCCCGCATCCGACCGTAACTCATCGCCTTGCGCTTGCTGGCATTGGCTCGAACCTTCGTCCCGTCAATCGACAACTTGCCGAAGTTCGCAACGCCGGTCTCGCGCGCCAGACGGATCACCTCCACAAACAGCGCCTTGAAATCCGACAAATGACGGCGGCGAAACTCGCATATCGTCCGATGGCTCGGATAATTCCCCGCCGCCAACACCCGAAACGCCACGTCCTCCTCCAGCTTCCGCGCCAACCCCCGGGAGGAAAACACCCCCGTCGCGTACCCGTAGATCAGCGTCTTCGCCATCATCCGCGGCTCATACGGCGACTTGCGACGACCGTCCCCCTCGTAAGGCGCGTAAAACGCCGTCAAGTCCAATCCGTCCACCAGATCGCTCACATGGTGCGCCAGGTGCCCCTCCGGCAACCAATCTCGTAAATCCGGTGGCAACAACAGCGCTTGATCCGGTTGGTAGGGGCGAAATGTTGTCGGCATCCCAATATCCTCCCAATTGCGACACTATTATCTCATGGGATTCCTACGGCGCAGGCTCCTAGGCCGCATTTCTCACGAGTTGTCTGCTACAGCGCCGGATCCATCCGCCAGGCACGCCCCCTGACGCGCTTGATCCGGCGCGACGAACGCGCCGCTACGCGCCCGGCGCGGGGAACGCGCCGTAGCTCTGACGGCGTCTCCGACTCTTCGCGACGAAAACCCGTGAGAAAGGCGCGCTAGGACTGCTCTATCGAATCCGCTATTTCTGTCACAACTCGCATGCGTCCGACATCGTGAACCCGCACGATGTGTGCCCCCCCGGCCACGGCAACCGTCGTGGCCGCCGCAGTCGCCCAGACATCCGCTTCAGATACAGGTATATCCAACCTGATGAACGACTTACGAGACGCGCCGACCAACAGAGGAACACCTAGTGTACTAAAAACATCGAGTTTCTTTAACACTTTTAGGCTGGTTCGGGATGTCTTGCTGAAGCCAAGTCCGGGGTCCGCCACAATGGACTCGCGTGCTATTCCGGCGTCCATGGCAGTGTTGATCGTTGCCTGAAGCTCGTCTCGAATCGCTTCCGGACTGTCCGGGTCGGGCCGGACGAACAGGTTTTCGCGTCGCCCCCTGCTGTGCATGAGCACCACGCCCGCACTTGTCTTTCGCGCGACCGATTTCATCGCGGGGTCGAGTCGAAAGCCACTTATATCGTTAATGATCTGTGCTCCCTCCTGGATCGCCCGCCACGCGACACTCGCATGATACGTGTCGATCGAAATCGGGATTTTCATCAGAGGAGCAATGCGTTTCAGCGCCCGAAGCACTCTCAACCACTCTTCATCGTCCGAAAGACCGACGCTGTCGGGTCGCGTCGATTGTCCACCGATATCCAGAATATCGGCGCCCTCAGCCTGAATTGCGAGGGCCCGGGTAGCCGCTTTCTGGGGGTCGGCAAACATTCCGCCATCAGAGAACGAGTCCGGCGTGAGGTTGAGGATCCCCATTACCAGGGTCCGTTTACCCAGCTCAAGCGTGGCCCCTGGCAGCTTCCACGTGTAGTGTTTGCGCATATACAGAAAAGGGAAACAGGGACCACTCCCCGTTTCCCTTCTACATCCTTGCGACGATGAGTCTCAGGCCGGCGACGGATTCTGGTGTGGCGGAATAGAAGAGATGATCTTGCCCTTCGTATCTTCCGCCGTCTCCCTTTGGGCCGTTTCCTTGTCCTTGCTCGAAATCGACGGCGCGGCCTTTTCTTTTAGCGGTTCGCCGTCGAGCAGCATCTGGATATCGACGCCATCGAGCGATTCCCTTTCGAGCAGAGCTTCCGCGATTCGCGTCAGCGCGTCCTTGTTCTCGGTCAGGATCGCCTTGGCACGTTCGTAGGCTTGCATGATGAAGTCGCGGACCTGCTCGTCGATTGTTTGTGCCGTTTCTTCGCTGTAATCCCGGTGTTGCGAGATCTCCCGGCCCAGGAATATCTGCTCTTCCTGCTTCCCGAAAGTCAGCGGACCCAACTTCGACATTCCGTATTGGCACACCATCTTGCGCGCCAGATTGGTCGCCTGTTCAATGTCGTTGCCCGCTCCAGTAGTCATGGTGTCGAGGAAAAGTTCTTCAGCAAGGCGGCCGCCCATCATGATGGCGAGTTGCCCTTCCAGGTACATCCGCGGATAGGTGTGGCGGTCGTCGACAGGCAACTGCTGGGTGACGCCCAAAGCCATTCCTCGAGGAATGATCGTCACCTTGTGCAAGGGATCTGCGCCAGGAACGAGCACAGCCACTAGGGCATGGCCAGCTTCGTGAAATGCGGTCACGCGCTTTTCATCTTCGCTGATGATCAACGACTTCCGTGCCACGCCCATGATGACCTTGTCCTTGGACGTCTCGAAATCTTCCTGGGAAACGGACTTGTGATTCATTCCGGCAGCGTTCAGCGCGGCTTCGTTAACCAGGTTTGCCAAGTCGGCGCCCGAAAATCCAGGCGTACCGCGTGCAACAACTCCAATGTCAACATCTTCGGCCAGCGGAATCTTGCGGACGTGGACCGCCAGCACGCCTTCGCGGCCTCTAACGTCTGGTCGGGGGACAACCACACGGCGGTCAAAACGTCCGGGTCGGAGCAAAGCCGGATCCAAAACGTCGGGCCGGTTCGTCGCAGCCACGAGAATGACGCCCTCGTTCGACTCGAAACCGTCCATTTCAACCAGCAACTGGTTCAGAGTCTGTTCGCGTTCATCATGGCCGCCTCCGAGACCGGCGCCGCGATGGCGTCCAACAGCGTCGATTTCGTCGATGAAGACAATGCACGGGGCATTCTTCTTGCCCTGCTCGAAGAGGTCGCGAACGCGTGATGCACCCACGCCAACGAACATCTCGACGAAGTCCGAACCGCTGATCGAAAAGAAAGGAACGTTGGCTTCCCCGGCGATCGCCCGCGCCAGCAGCGTCTTGCCGGTGCCCGGGGGCCCCACGAGCAGCACGCCTTTCGGGATACGGCCGCCAAGCTTCTGAAATTTCTGCGGTTCCTTGAGGAAGTCGATAATTTCCTGGAGTTCTTCCTTCGCTTCATCGACGCCGGCAACATCCTTGAACGTGACTTTTTTCTGGTGGGCCGTCAGCAGACGGGCACGGCTTTTCCCGAACGACAGCGCCTTGTTGCCCCCGCTCTGCATCTGCCGCATGAAGAAGATCCAGAACGCGATAATGACCAGGAATGGAGCCCATGTAAACAATGCCGTGAGCCATGGGCTCGTGTTTGCCGGTTCTCCGGTAATTATGACCCCGCGGCCCCGAAGCATGCCAAGCAACTCGGGGTATTCCATCGGGATATAGGTGGTAAACGCCTGATCGTTCCTCAGAGTACCCGTAATCTCGAACTCGGCAATTGTGACCTCACGGATATTGTCGTTCTCATATTCGTCCATGAATTGTGAGAAGTTGAGTTCGGTCTCTTGTCCAGATGTTCTTCTCGCAACGAGGTTGTAAAGCAGAACGGCGCTCAACAGGAGCGCGACCCAGAACAAAATCGTCTTTGATGTTGAATTCAAAAGAACCCCCTGGCCCGGACCTCAAGGACTTAATCGCTTGTCCCTAAAGCTCTTAGACACTCGAAACCTCTAAATGTCTACTTCCTTACGTCGTCAAGTCGCGTCTCCGGGACCTTCAGCAAATGCCTTCTCATCTCAAATTATGCGACGCCTCGAACTCGACAATTCTGCGGGAACGCCGGGTCGGAGCAAAATCACGGGACACAGGGAACGAGGCGACCCAGACAATCAATGAATTGGCGACCACGACCGGCCACCGCCGACGATTCCTTCGGGGAATCCGTCCCTTCTGGAATAGCGTTTTCAGTTTGGATGTCGACAATCCGTACAGACTGTACCTATCGCCACTTTTCCAGTTCCTGATATTAACATAGCGCCCCAGAGATTCACCATCCACAAAAACCCTGTCACCGTTGGGTTTACAGGTTTCAGACACCCCCATCTGGACCAGTCGCGCCTTGAACACCGCATCGATTTCCGGCACGTCAATCTCGCCGGGAATCGGCAGTTCGTATTCGTACTCGGGACAGCCTGGGTCTTCGACGAAAAACCGGAGCGTCTCGAAGTTGCGCTCCACGCCGATGGATCCGGGCAATTCGATTACCCGCCCGCTCTTTTCGGCTTGAAGCAGGGAACGGACACGCTCGATGTGGTCGAAACCGATATCCCGCATCGGAGAACCAGCCGTTCGCAAGGCCTCTCTCAGGACCCGCCGGACAAAGCCCACCGGTTCCGACTCCAGACCGGAGATTTCGATCACCAAGTCGGTGCCATCGTCCGAGCCATGGGTCTCGATCCACGCCGTAACCGCCTGCTCCATCCATTCTTCCTCCCGCTGCAGGATATCGATGGTGCGCGACAACGCCGCGGTCAGGCGCGGATTGAACTCCGCCTGAAGCTTGGGAAAGATATCGTGACGAATCTTGTTACGTAAGAACCGAGTGTCCAGGTTCGTTGCATCGGTCCTCCAGACTTGAGCGATTTCTTTCAGATACTGTTCGATTTCACTCCGTGAAGACTCAATGAACGGCCGGATCACTGGCCCGGAAACAGGGGGCATCGACAACAGCCCATCCCTTCCCGTGCCCCGCATCAGGTTCAGGAAGAACGTTTCGCAACGATCCTCACGATTGTGAGCGACGGCAATTCGTTCGAACCCCTCTCGCCCGGCAACTGCCTTGAAGAAGTGCCGCCGTTCCTCTCTCGCGATATTTTCGAGGCCGGCACCGTCAACCTTGGCCACCGACCTTTGAACGAAAACCTTCAGGCCAAGACGCTCGGCGAGGGTTTCAACGAATCGCTGGTCCTTGTCGGATTCCTCGCCGCGCCAGCCATGGTTGACGTGGGCGATGGCAAGGCTGGAAACGAGATCCTCCCCGAAGTCGGCAAGAACGCGAACCAAACCCACCGAATCCGCGCCACCGGAAACCCCCACGAGGACACTTTTTCCCGTGCCGAGCATTCGATGCTTGCGGATCGTTTCGGCGACACGATCCGGGAGTGAACAGGATTCCGTCATGGCTGCATGTCTCGATTATGGTGCAACCGGTTGCCCCCGGCAATGGGTACTCACGAAGCGGCCAACCCCTACACAATCGTGGTCTGGAAGGCCTTTCGATCGACAAACGTGCACGTGGCAAGTGCGGTGGAAATCGATAAACCGGAAACGATGACATCACAGTACGATTGAACTGGAGCCAACGATGGGAAACCGAAATTGGCACAAGATCTGGATCGGACCGCCCACCTTCGCGCGTGGTAAATCATGACTGCCGATGTCAGGCAACAACCGGGGTCTTCGAACCAGGAAGTTCTGGCTGGCCTCATCGTCCGGGTGACGTTCCACAACGCCGAGAATGGTTTTTGCGTTTTGCGCATCAAGGCCCGGGGCCATCGCGATCTTGTGACGGTGGTCGGACATGCCGCCGTCGTTTCGGTCGGGGAATGGATTACGGTATCGGGGGAATGGATCAACGATCGTACTCATGGTCAGCAATTCAAGGCGCACTTCATACGCACTTCAGCGCCGTCGTCGATCGCCGGCATCGAAAAATACCTCGGCTCCGGCATGATCCCCGGCATCGGTCCGGTCTTCGCCGCGAAAATGGTCCAGGCGTTCGGCGAGAACGTGTTCGATATCGTCGAAACGGAGCCCGAACGGCTGCATGAAGTGGTCGGCATCGGGCGTGTGCGGGCCGCGCGCATCACCGCGGCCTGGGCAGAACATAAGGTCGTTCGCGAGATCATGGTCTTCCTGCACAGTCACGGGGTCGGCGCGGCACGGGCGATACGAATCTACAAGACCTACGGAGCGGATGCGGTTCAGGCGATGACCGAGAACCCATACCGCCTTGCACGGGACATTCGTGGCATCGGATTCAGGACCGCCGACACGATCGCCATGAAGCTCGGCGTCGAGAAAACGGCCACATCCCGGGTTCGCGCGGGTATTTCCCATGCGCTCACCGAGGCGATGGATAACGGTCATTGCGCCCTGCCCGTCGAAGAACTCGCGCCGCTCGCCGTCAAATTGCTGGAAGTCCCGAAGGAATTGGTTCAGACAGCGCTGGATCTCGAACTCGCCGATGGGACGGTCGTTGCGGACACGGTTGCCGGAACCCCATGTATTTTCCTCGGCGGTCTGTACCGTGCTGAAAAGGTAATTGCAGAACGGTTTCTACGAATTGCGGGCGGCAAGCTCCCCTGGCCGGATATCGATGCCGAGAAGGCGGTACCCTGGGTCGAACGAAAGATCGGCATGTCACTGGCGGCGAGTCAGGCCAATGCGGTTCGCCAAGCCCTGATCTCCAAGGCTTTCATTATCACTGGAGGGCCGGGCGTAGGCAAAACGACCCTCGTCAACGCAATCCTGCGCATTCTGGCAGCCAAGGGGGTGCCCCTCCTGCAATGCGCGCCGACCGGACGCGCCGCCAGGCGGATGACCGAGGCCACCGGTTTCGCGGCGAAAACGATCCATCGACTGCTCGAGGCCGATCCCGGAAGCGGCGGGTTCAAGCGGAACGCCAACAACCCTCTCGACTGCGGGCTGTTGGTCGTCGACGAAACCTCAATGGTCGACGTCATGCTGATGCAGGCGTTGCTGAAAGCGGTCCCCGACGACGCCGCGCTGCTGATCGTGGGCGACATCGACCAACTGCCCTCGGTTGGTCCGGGCCAGGTGCTGGCCGACATCATCGCATCCGGCGTGGTCCCGGTTGCGCGCCTGACCGAAGTTTTTCGTCAGGCCGCACGGAGCAAAATCGTCACCAGCGCGCACGGGATCAACCGGGGCGCCATTCCCGATCTTTCGAAGCCAGGCCACGACAGCGACTTCTACTTCGTGCCGGCGGACGATCCCGAAACCGCGGTCTCCCTCATTATCGAATTGGTAAAGACACGCATCCCGAACCGCTTCGGGCTCGATCCAGTCCGCGATATCCAGGTGTTGTGTCCGATGAACCGAGGCGGCGCCGGCGCCCGCGCGCTCAACATCGAGTTGCAGGCAGTCCTCAATCCCGCCGGCGAGCGCAAGATCGAACGCTTTGGCTGGACCTTCGCACCGGGGGACAAGGTCATGCAGATCGAGAACGATTACGACAAGGAGGTCTATAACGGAGACATTGGCTATGTGGACGATGTCGACCAGGATGGCGGCGAACTGAGGGCGAGTTTCGAGGGGCGCAGGGTCACCTATGGATTCGGCGAACTTGACACACTGGTTCCGGCATACGCCACCACCATTCACAAAAGCCAGGGCTCGGAATACCCCGCGGTCATCATTCCCGTCCTGACCCAGCACTACGCCATGCTCCAGCGAAACCTGCTTTACACCGGCGTGACGCGCGGTAAGCGGCTGGTTGTTCTGGTCGGCCAGAAGAATGCCATCGCTATCTCCGTGCGCAATGTTTCGGGACGGCGGCGCTGGTCGAAGCTCGACGAATGGCTCGGCAACGCGGATACCGGCCTTCGGGCAGGCCCGGGCGTTGTGGCCGGCGGGTAAGGACAAGGGGGCAATGCCGGCGGGTGGACTCGAACCACCGACCTAAGGATTATGAGACCTTCGCTCTAACCTCTGAGCTACGCCGGCTGATGCAAACCTTCCATTCTAATCGGACCGATTCTTCTTTTCCAATACAGGCAGGAAACAGGCCCGCCCAATCAGCTTGTCGATTCGCGCCACACGCACGGTTATTCGTTGCCCCAATCGGTACTTCCTCCGCGTACCACGCCCAATCAGCGTCCGCGATCGTTGGTCGAACTCATAGTAGTCGTCACTCAGGTCGTCCAGCAGGATATGGCCTTCGATGAAATAGTCCACCAGTTCCACCCGGATTTCACGTCTCAGGACACTGATGATGATGGCGTCCAGAGTATCGCCCAGGTGTTCTTCGAGCAGGATCATCCGTTTCCAGTCGAACAGATCTCTTTCAGCCATCTCCGCCATCCGTTCTCGAGAGCTTGCCCGGCCTGCAATGGTTTCCAACTCGGCGGGGATATATCCCGTCCTTCGTCCGCCGCTCAGGCAGGTCTTGAGCAGTCGTTGAACGATCAGATCGGGATATCGTCGGATCGGCGATGTAAAGTGCGTATAACAGCCCGACGCCAGACCGAAATGACCGGAATTCCGTGTGGAGTACACGGCTTGTCGAAACGAACGCAATACGACGAACGAGATCATGCGTTCGTCGGCCCGCCCTACGATCGATTTCAGAAACTTCTGAAACGCCGATGGGGCGATCTTTTTCGGGCGGAAGCGGAGACCCAGACCGGCCAGTGTTTCGGAAAGCTCGCCGACACGCTCGGGATCGGGAGGCTCATGGATTCGATAGACCGTGGCGGGCATTCGATCTTCAAGTAGTCGAGCAACCGCCTCGTTGGCGGCAATCATGAACTCTTCGATCATCTTGTGTGAGAAGAAGCGGCGTGCTTTGACGACCCCGATGACGGTGCCCTGGCTGTCGTAGTCCAGTTCCGGTTCAGGCAAGTCGAAATCGATCGTTCCGCGCTTCAGCCTCTCGCGCCGAAGTGCTGCCGCGGCCTGGGACAACATCTCGACAGTTCCTACAAGGTCGTGGTGCCGCTTCCTGATGCTCGCGGCGCCGTCGAGAATTGCCTGGACCTGTTCGTAGCTCATCCGCTCACGCGAGCGGATGATGCTGTTCTGAAATGATTGCCTTGCGATCGTCCCGTCGGCGTCGATTTCCAGTACGACACTCATCGCAAGCCGGTCCGTACGCGGATTGAGAGAACAGATATCGTTCGAGAGTCTTTCGGGAAGCATGGGAACCACTCGGTCGGGGAAGTAGACCGAACAACCGCGTTGCCGCGCTTCCTTGTCCGTGGCCGATCCCATTCGGACAAAGTGCGCCACATCGGCGATATGGACGCCCAGACGGAAACCACCGCCGGCGAGCGCCTCCACATCCACCGCGTCGTCGAAGTCCCGTGCCGTAACCGGGTCGATCGTGACGACCGCCCGGTCCCTGAAGTCGGTCCGGCCGGCAAGCTCGTCGGGGGTCAGTTCCACGTTTCGCCTTTGCGCTTCCCGGTCCACTTCTTCGGGAAACTCGACCGACAGACCGTACTTCTTGATGATCACGTTGGTCTCGACACCGGGATCGTCGAGGAATCCAATGATGGAAACGATTTGAGCCGCTGGCCAATGGGATTCGGAACCGAAGCGGGTGAGTTCGATTTCGACAATCTTGTCCTTGTGTTCGGACACGTCCCCAGCGACAAGGATTCTGTCGGGCAGCCTGGTGTCAGCCGGCGAAACGAAATAGGCGTGCCCGTCGAACCGAAGCTGGCCAACGATTGTCGTGCGGGCTCGTTCAGTGACGCGAACCACCCGTCCCTCGGCGTTGCGCTTCGAGACGATCTCGATCGCCACGCGGTCTCCGTCGAGTGCCGAACCGACGGCAGGCGGCGGGATAAAGATATCGCCCGTGATTCCCGGAATATTCTCGTCAGTGCTCACAAAGCCATATCCGTCGGGATGCACTGAAATCCGCCCGTTGCAGGCCGCGAGTTGAGGGGCCGCCTGATATCGGTTGCCCGCGTGACGAATCAGCTTCTGGTCTTTGACCAGTTGGTCCAGAACGGCCTTGATCTGTTTGCGATCGGTCTTGTCAGCCTGAAAGTCGCCCAGGATGTGTCTAGAACTCGCGGCCCCGCCCGGCCGCTGGCGGATATAGTGGAGAAGGTCGTCCTTGGAGAAGTTCTTTCCGGACCAATCTGTCGATCGTGCCACACACCAGTGTACGGCAAGAGAATTGGGGCCCGGTTGACTTCGCCGACCGCGCGCTTTAAATTGAATAGTCCGAGGCCGAAATGGCGGAATTGGCAGACGCGCTAGATTCAGGTTCTAGTGGGGGCAACCCCGTGGAGGTTCGAGTCCTCTTTTCGGCATCTTTCGTTCCAGTACGTTAAGTACCGCCAGTGTCTGCACCAGCTCCATCCTGCGCGGTTGTCGTCCGATTTGCGGCCAACCCAGCCCACTTGGATCCCGCCATGGCTATCCGGTCGATTTCCCTCGTTGTGCGGAAGTTTCGTCAAGAAATCAACTTTCCGAGCAAGGGACCATACGTCCGTGTGGTTTGCCCGAAGCCTCGGCTTCCGTTGCTGTTCCGTAGCCGGCTCTATTGCGGCAAGTAGCGTCGCGTTGCTTCCAGATCGCAATCGAACGGTGTCATCTCCAAGTTCGGGGAATAGAGCAACTCTCTGCTATGAGTCATCGGCTCGGCGATGTACTCCGGGTCTTCCAGTGTGAATTCGACGGTCAGGCGGCTACCGTCTTCGTGTAACCGATAACGCTCCACCACGTGCTTTTGGGCACCGGATGGAATGCCGTTTTGATAGGGCGATCGGTTGTCGGCGAAGTTTATGGTGTCCACGACAAGAACCTCCCCTTCCCAACGGCCAATCGAATGACCCTCGTGCGTCCGCTGACTGATGTCGGGATGCCCACGGCCGTCCATATACACCGTTCGCTCCTGGTCGAAATACTGGCTGCGGATCATGACTACTTCCTGGCCTTCGATGATGTCGATTTCCATCGGATAGAGATCCGTGTAAACGATTCCTCCAGGGGTCGGTTTCGTCATGCAAGCGAGCTCGGGATTGTCGGCGTCGTTCTGGCTGTATTCAGCCTCCGCGATCCGGCCCTCCTCGGTCAGGCTCAACTCTCGGATCATCAGTTGATCGAGTCCCCCGGGATAGTCCGGGCCCAGGCTCGACCGATCGACGATCCACACGCCCTCCAGAGAACCCCTGGTCGCGCCAGTCTGCCCCCTCGCCCGAGCAGCGTTTGGCGGTGTCACCACGGAACGCCCGTCTCTTTCGACAGATACCAGCAATCCATACGGTCGCCCGTCTCGAGATGGCCGTACGCCGACCCTGACCCGGTCACCGACCGATAGAGTAGTCCGCGTCCAACCTCTACGCCCGATCGTGAGTGCCGAGGCCATCTGCACGCTCCACTCCACGGTCTCTCCGGCATCGTTGATGGTCTCTGCCGTGAAATAGGCATGCGGATTTCGCATCGTGTACTCGGTGACAACCCCTTCAAAGGTAAAGACCGAGTTCATGTCCAGTGCGGCATCGCTGTGGTGACCCAGTGCCGGCAGCGCCGCCATGAGAATCCCTGACGCCATGATGATCAAGTACTTCATTGCCGTCCCCTCATTACTATTCCATGTGCACAATCGAATGGCGCCGGCACCGGGTTCGCCAACGACTGCGAGACTCAAGTGGGTCCCACTGTCAGACGAGAGTTGCGTGCCGAGGCATTGACGTAAATCAGACTACAGTTGGGAGTAGCGGTCAAATTAAACGGTGCACGCAATTCACTGGCCTGCAGGCGGCTTGCCAGGCGTGGGAACATCCGCACACGCCACAGGAGCCACCGTCGGCGCTCGCCGTTGATGGTGGCGAACACCTCGTGCGCTCTCCGGATCGTCACAAATATGTGCAGTTTTCGATTGCCATTGACACACAAGGCCATCCGAGCGGGACTATCCGTAAAAATACCAACGATTCCAGAACGGGCAGTGCAACATTCGCGGCACTCGATTGGAATCTCGGGTTTCAAATCTATAGACTGTTGCTGCCACGGACTTCAGATTATGAGCAACACCACCGGATTCTTACTTCGACAGTTCATCAGGAACCCCGGACAAGTGGGCGCAGTGGCCCCAAGTTCCCGCCATCTCATGAGGAAGATAATGGAATGGCCGGACCTCGAGAATGCCGGCGCAGTGGTGGAATTCGGAACTGGAACCGGAGTTTTCACCGAGACGATTCTGGGTTCGATCAATCGGGACTGTCGATTCTTCGGAATTGAGATCGATCCGCGGCTGACCGCGATTTCGCGTCGTCGCCTGCCCGGGGTCACGATCTATCGGGACTCGGTGGCAAACGTCGAGGAACTTTGCCGGAAGGAAGGAATTGACCAACTCGACTGCGTGGTCGCCGGACTGCCGTGGGCCACGTTTTCCCCATCGACGCAGGGGCAGTTCATGGATGCACTGATGAAGGTGCTGAAACCGGGAGGACAGTTCGTGACCTTCTCCTACGCGCACAGTCTCCTTTTGCCGGCCGGACAACGGTTTCGACGACTGCTGCCTGAATACTTCAGAGAAGTGTCGCGCAGCGAGACGGTGTGGCTGAACCTCCCTCCGGCTTTCGTCTACCAGTGCCGACGGTGATCGCCCCCGGTCGACAGGTCCTCGGCGCCAAAACGGTTGAGGTTCCAACCCCATCGCGCCGGCACTCCTGTCATCATCGTTGAACAGAATCGTGATCCGTGAGAAGCGAGTCAGGGATTGGCCGCGGGTGGCCGTTCTGGGGGCCGGCGCCGTCGGATGCTATTTCGGCGGAATGCTGGCCCGTTCCGGAATTCAGGTAACCCTCATAACCAGAGCAGAACACTCCGAAGCCATCAACCGGAACGGACTGCGGCTGCAGACTCTGTCCTTCGACGAGAGGGTCAAGGTAAGGGCATCCACTGAAATCGATTCGGCAACCGGGGCCGACCTCGTTCTGTTGACGGTCAAGACGCTCGACACGGTGAACGCGGCCCGAAGTCTGGCGCCTCATTTGAAACCGGAATCGGTCGTCATGAGCCTGCAAAACGGTGTCGATAACGTCGAACGTATCCGGACGGCCAGCGGCATAGACGCAGTGGCTACGGTGATCTACGTTGCCGTCGCAATGTCCGCGGCCGGAGAGGTCCATCATTCCGGACGCGGTGACATGCTGATCGGCAATCTCCCGGGACAATACCGGGATCTCGATGAAATCGCCGGGATCTTTGAGAAGACGGGTGTCCCCTGCATCGTTTCTCCAAACATCGAGGGCGAGCTATGGCAGAAGCTGGCCGTCAACTGCGCATACAATGCCATATCGGCGCTGACGCAATCTCGATACGGTGCAATCGTCACCGAACCTGGAACCCGGCAAATCTTGATACGAGCGGTCGAAGAAACCGCACGGGTGGCGCGTCGAGCGGATATCGAAATCGGGAGCGGCAACGTTGTCGAATCCTGTCTTGCATTGGGCGAAACGACGATGCCCAACGCCATGTCGTCGACTGCGCAGGATCTGGCGCGCGGCAAGGAGACCGAAATCGGCTCGCTGAACGGTTACGTTGCTCGACGTGGGGCAGAACTCGGGATCGAGACGCCGGTCAACCACACACTCTGCAACCTGATCAAATTGCTTGAAAAATCAATTGCCGACCCGGCTGTCAATTAGTGTTGCATACGGCTATGGCGTGGCATAGGGCAGATGATGTTAAGCATCGTCTACCCCGGAAATCGGCAATGGGCCTCAACATCAAGAATGACGAAACCTGCCGACTGGACAGAGAACTGGTGCGGTTGACGGGTGAGACCATGACCGGGGCGATTACCGTCGCGCGGCGCGAACGTCTGGAGCTTGAGAAACGCCGGGGCGGCGGGGATGCCTTGGCTCGGGAGCTTCACGCAATCGGGCAGCGTTGCGCCAAACTTCTGGGACCGGGGCCTTCGGCGGTGGAGCATGGCGATCTGCTTTACGATGAGCGGGGCTTGCCCAAGTGATCATCGACGCGTCGGGCATCCTTGCCGTTTTGCTCAGCGAGCCGGACGCGAAACGCCATGAAGATGCGATAGCGGCAGTATTGCCTTGTCGCATGTCGGCGGTCGCGTTGCTTGAAGCAGCGATGGTTGTCGAAAGCAGAGGTGGAGTGGCGGCGCGACATGGACTCGATGTGCTGCTGGAGAAGGCGGCGGTTGAGTTGGTCTCTACCACGCCCGAACACGCCAACGCGGCGCGTCGGGCCTGGCGCCGTTTCGGAAGGGGCAATCACCCGGCGGCGCTGAACTTCGGCGACTGCTTTGCCTATGCGCTCGCGGAGGCGACCGGCGAGCCGCTGCTGTTCAAGAGCAACGACTTCGCCCGTACCGATGTCGAGTCGGCATGATCCGGAACACAGCTTCGCGCATCCGATCACTCACGGGTTACCCGCTTCCAGATCCAAATCAGCCACGCGCGTGCGTATCGCTCTCATGGCCGGCGCCGAACCACTGCAGCAACCTGTCGTTTGCCATCTCTCGATGTTCGGGTTTGATGTGGGTCATGACCATCCCGACGGCCGCGACCAACACAACGAAGTCGTCCGCGAAACCCGCAAAGGGTGTGATGTCGGGAATCGCATCGATCGGGAGCACGAAATAGGCCAGTGCGCCCATGATGACGCGGCGGGCCCATCGGGGCACGTCCGGATCCTTCAGGCAGAAATAGAGAATCAATACTTTCTCGACAACGTCCCTTCCGGCCCGACGCGCAAACCGAACGAGCTTCTTGCGGAAGGAATCTTCATCGTAGCGAAATGCCAACTCTTCAAATTCCCTACTGTCCATTTCTGACCTCGTCAATCAGGCGTTTCGGCTAGTTTGACAGAAGCGGTGGGCCGCGTCTATAGTCACGTAACTGACTAATAAACAATCTGTTACCAGCCTTGGCCGGATTCCGGGGGTGTGCTCGAAAGGGAGATCGCGAACAATGAAGAAAATGACGAGGAGAAGCTTCATGGGGACGGCCGGAATGGCAGCGGCGGCGCCCGCAATCGGAGCCCTCGCGACCGAATCCAGCGCTGCGGCACAGAGTTCGATCGAAGTTGAAAGGGATGTCGTTTTCGGAAAGGGCGGCGAAACCGATCTGAAACTCGATATCTACAAGCCACCGGCTGGCAGCGAGAAACGGATGGCAACCATCCACATCCATGGCGGTGGTTTTCGCGCCGGAAACAAGGAATCGCTGAACCAGAGAATCCTTCCGTACGCCGAACGCGGCTATGTCGCGATTGCCTCTCAATATCGACTGACAGGAGAAGCCCGGTGGCCGGCACAGATCCACGACGTGAAAGCAGCTATTCGATGGGTCCGGGCGCACGCCGGCGACCTGGGTGTCATGCCGGATCGAATCGCGATTGCCGGATACTCCGCCGGAGGCCAACTTGCCTTGTTTGCCGCGGGCACCGGCGACCGGCCAGAGTTCGAAGGCGATGGGGGAACGCCCGGCGTCAGCAGCCAGACCATTGCGTGCTTCGCATATTATCCCGGAACCGAAGTTCGCGTGGGACGTGGCGGTAACTCGAACCCGCTACTTCCGGAGGGAAGCGATTAAGCGGCCCACGTATCCGCCTCCCCGACCACCTACGTCGCGGATTTCGTTCCGACGGTACTGTTTCACGGCACCGAGGACACCACGATCCCGCTCGAGAGCAGCGAACGATTCTACCGGATGCTGCAGGACGCGGAGATCGCGTCCGAACTGCATGCCTTTGCCGGCGTGCCGCACGTATTCGACAGTCATCCAGAATTCGCGCAAACGGCGGCGCAACTTGCGGATTTCTTCACCGACCGGTACGTGATCAATCCCCGCACCTACCCACCGTTCGGGGGTGGCGGCGGCCGTGGAGCGGAGTAGATTTGAAATCTGAATGCGGTGGGAATCCGGACTTTCCTGTTTCGGATTTCCCCCCTCCGATTGCGGAATCTCCAATCATTGATCTCCTGCCTCTTTTTTCATTGCTCGGCTGACGATTCCTTTTCTCGATTGCCCTATACTCCCAAAAACCGATGGAAACACTGTTCGAAGAGTTATTCAGTGACATGAACGCGCTCCTGCTTGCGGGAACAATCGTTCTTACGCTCGCGGTTCTCGGAAAGTCCGCCGATTGGTTGGTGGATGCAGCCGTGGCCCTGTCGGAAAAATCGCAGGTGCCGAAGGTGGTAATCGGCGCCACGATCGTGAGTCTCGGAACCACCGCACCCGAGGCTGCCGTATCGGTTTTGGCCGCGATGCAGGGTAGTCCGGGACTTGCCATGGGCAACGCGGTGGGATCCATCATCTGCGACACGGGTCTCATTCTCGGGTTGGCGTCGCTGATCGCGCCGTTGAAACTGAACCGGACCATTGTCAACCGACAGGGCTGGATACAACTCGGCGCGGGAATGGCTCTCGTGATTCTCTCGTTTCCACTGAGCAGTCCAGCCGCGGCCCTCGTCTCGGGAGGCAACCTGCCTCAGTTGGCGGGATTCGTTTTCCTCATTGCTCTCAGCGTGTATATCTACATGTCCATACGGTGGGCACGGAAGGGCACGGAAGGCGCCCTGGGTGAAGAGTCGCAAAACGATACGACAAACACCATGCCCATCATTGTTGTCAAGCTGGTCGGCTCTCTGGCGTTGGTCCTCATCTCGGCAATGGTGTTGATCCCGGCTGTCGCGGAGGCGGCACGGCGTCTTTCTGTTCCGGAAAGCATCATCGCGGCAACCTTGGTGGCATTCGGTACTTCGCTTCCCGAACTGGTCACGGCGATCAAGGCTTCGATGCGGGGCCATGGCGAACTCGCCGTTGGCAACGTGATCGGCGCCGATATTCTCAACGTTCTGTTTGTCGCTGGAGCGGCAGCAGCGGTAACGCCAGGGGGGTTGATGGCCGGCCCTCATTTTTTCAAGGTTCTGTTTCCAACGATGATCTTTATCCTGTTGGTGTTTCGGCTCGGGGTGATGTTTTCGGGTGAATCCCTGAAACGCCCGTTCGGAATCGTCCTGATTTCATCGTACGTTTTCGTTACGCTGGTGAGTTACCTGATCGAATAGCCGCCCAATGCCCACCAAGTACGCCATCGGGCTCAGTGCAATCGCGACGCTGATTGTCGTGGGACTCGCCCTCGCCGGATTCATCGTCAACCGCGAACCGAACCCGACCCGGGTTTCCGAACCACTACCCGACGCGGCGGCTATAGAACCCCGCCTCTCACGCATTGCGACTCCCGTCACTGTTCCCCTGGAGCAGTTGCGCCAGATTGCCGATCGGCGTTTGTCCGGCGAAATCTTCCGTGAAAACCGGGAAATTGCGAATGGAATCGGAGTGGACCTCGCGATCCTGCGACGGAACGAACCCATCCAGATGGATATGATCGCAGGCTGGTTGACCACAAACGTTCCGATCACGGTAACCGGCACCCCCAACATCAGGCTCGGGCCGCTCAGGATACCCGGAAACGCAGTGGGTGGATTCGAGGCGGATCTCGACGTCGGGCTGCGGACGCAAGTCCGAATAAACCCGGACTGGACGGTCACGTCAAACACGATGGCCGATATCGAAGTCGGCCGTGCCGATCTGACTATCGCCGGACGGGTTACGGACGCCTCCCCTGTGGTTTCCGAAATCCTGGATCGTAATCTGGAACGCATCGCGGCGCCCCTGGATGACTACCTCCGGAACCTGGATATCCGCACGATGATGGAACCGATCTGGTTGCGGTTGAGTGAGCCGGTGCGACTGAGGGGCGATCCGCAGGTGTGGCTCCGGATTCGACCTGAACGATTCAGTTACTCGCCACCGGATATTCAAGCAAATAGCGTTCGCTTCGACATCGGCGTGGAAGCATACCTTGACTCGGTTGTCGGCGAGCGGCCGGCGACGATGGAACCCGGGTCGATCCCCGATCTCGATGAGGCGCCACGCGAACCGGGTTCCTTCAATGTCGCTGTCCCCATCGCCTTGCAGCTATCGGAAGCGAACCGAATTCTCTCAGAGCGGATTACCGGGCGTGAAGACCGCATCGGGGAGGGCGCGGTGGTCCGATGGCAGGCGATCGCACTTGAAGGCGTGGAAAACCGATTGAGAGTATCGGTCGAGTTCGAAGCCGAAACCGGCTTTCCCGTTCTGAACGAGTTGGCCGGAGTCATGATACTCGAGGGCCGGCCCGGCTATATCCCATCGTCGCAAACCCTCACGATGACGGACATCGACTACGAATTGGATTCGGACAGTACACTCGCCAGGCTCGCCGACTGGCTGCTTCACGACCGCTTGCGCCGACAGATACAGAACGAGCTGGTGATCCCGGTGGACGAACTCATTGAAAACGTGCGTGGCAGTCTCCAAAGAGAAATGGCCCGAATCTCATTCGGCAATTACGGAACAGCCCAGGTCAGCGTGAACAGGCTGGAACCGAACCTGCAGGGTGTGTCCAACGACGCCCTCGATCTGGTCATCGTGGCCGATGGAACGTTGCGTCTCGATCTGAACCTGTTGGCAACACGCCAGGAGCCTGTCCAATAGATCCGGCTGCGCGATCCGGTGAAACGTTCGACTGCTTTTCAAACGTTCCATTCAAACGCTCTATCCCGAACAGGGCGGCTTCTTCCGACACTTCCGGAGAACTATGTGGACCGGGAAACGGTTTCCAGAACCGTCCTTGCCGATTCGCACATCTGGCTTGGCCAATCGTTGTCCGAGGCGATCGCCTCCAGCGCCTCGGCAGCAAGGGGCAGTTGTCTGAGGGACAGCAAGAGATCGAACGCAAAACTCGCTCTCGCGGACCGCCGCAGAATCGTACCGTATTCCTCTCGCTCGTCCCATGCCACCGCTCGGAGATCGTCAATCAGATCCTGTACCAGATCGTCGGGCAACTCCGCGCCGTCGATGCTCAAATTCCGCAGAAAATCGCGGCGTTCTTCCCTCCCGGAAGCGTGTATCTCACGTGCGATTTCAACGCGTTGATCCTCATCCGGCAACATGGCCGCGGCGAATGCCGGGGCATTGCCCCGGTTGGCATCGAACCACCGGCTTCGAATCGCCTTGACGGCGTTTCCGGCTTCGTCGTCGGAATTGGTCAACCGAAAGGCCGCGAAGTAGTCCTGAAACGATTGATGCGTCCAATAGAACCGGTCACCCGCCATTCTGAGAAAGAAACTGTCGGCGGCTGCAAACTCCGCGAACCGTCCGGCCCGTTCAGAAGCCGATGCGGGGTCGATCTTCAAATGCTGAATAAAGTAACGCGTCACCGACTGCAGCAGCCATTCCTTGTCCTGTACGGTCGCCGACCGCAGCAACTCCAATGCGAGAAAGCCCAGCACATCGACCGCGTTGTCGATGATGTCGGTTCCGTACTTGTCTCCAAGCCGCTTCCGATGCCAATCCCCGGCCGAGACCTTCACCAACTCCGCATAGAGATCGACCAACCGCGACGGCAGGGGTGCGGCCTCGCGTTCGTAGAGCGCCAACGCAACCGAAAGGGCCAGCGGCGACGAAAGCAATCCGGATCGAACCAACGCCCGGTTGCCCTGAAGAAACCGATCGGCGCTGGAGGGAAGCCATCGCCGGACCGCAAGGGCAATGGAGGCATCGTCCAGCGCCTGAATCTCGTAGACTTCAAATCCGGAATACCTGAAGTGCTCCGCGGTGGATGGCTTTGACGTCACCACCATGCGCGTTTTTTTGCCAAACTTGGTTTCGTTCCGGATTCTCCCGATCGAATCGACGATCTCGGCAAGGTCACGGCTGTTCTGAATCTCGTCCACACCATCGATCATGATGAGCAATCGGAGTCCGGGTGTTTCGACAAGATCGCTCAGGAACCCCGGCGGCAGGTACGTCTCACCCAGCGGTCCATGGCTCTTGCCGATCGCATCCAGAATCCGCTCTTCGATCTCACCCTTTCGTGCAGCCAGTTGGTTGGCTCGAATGAGGATTGGAAATAAACAGCTCCGGCCTCGGACACCGAGGTTGCCGGGACCCAATGCAGCCGCATACCCCAGGTATCGAAGCATGCTGGACCGTCCCGAACCCGGGGGGCCGACGATCATGATCCCATGACCGTCGGAACCGCAATGCCGGGCAAGGCCGGGCATGTCCATGAGTCTTCGGCGAAGACCGTCTTCAGCCTGGACCTTGAAATGAACCGGCGCCATCAGGTCGACGGCGCCCACACCGGTTTTCGGCGATAGCAGGGTTTGAATCGGCTCCTGGCACGCCTGGCGCATCGCCATGATATGATCGCGCGCCGCAAAGACCGTACCGGTGACGCCAGATGCGTCGAACCAGCGGGATTGCTCTTGATGATGTTGGTCGTGGGTATCGCGGATTTCAGGAAAGAGCGTATCGATCACCGAGACGGGTGTCGCGGTTTGCCTGGGCGACAGATTGTTCCTGACGATGGCGCACACGCCGCCGGTCCTCAAGTTGAGAACAGGGGCACCCGCCATTCCCTGCGGGATCCCTCCGGGTCCCAACTCGACGATCGGTCCGGTGAAATCCGCGTTCTCAAAAGTCAGACGTTCGGCTTCACCGGCGGCCATCGGATATCCGCACACGAACAACGGGTCCTCGGAACGCGCGGGAGCATAGAGATAGGCGGACGGATGAGGGGGCACATCAGTCTGAATTACCGCCACATCCGGGCTGGGGCCGGCCGCATACCGAATCGTTTTCGCCGGGTAATCCAACCCCTTGTAGTGAACCGATATTCCGCTGCGTAGAGGATACTCACCGCCGTTGGGCGATTCCACGACATGAGCCGGGGTGAGGACCAGACCGGGCGCGATAAAGAAACCGGTAGCGGCACCCGCCATGGTTTCGACGCGCACGGTGCAATCGACGAGAAGATCCTTAAGCTCCATTTCGTTGCGATTCTATCGCACAGGTTTCCCGATTCACCGGTAGTCGGGGTTGGGATAGTCGAAACGACAACCGGCATCCCACTCGGAGCGTTGGTTTCCATGTACCGGAATTCCGCCGGCGTCCTTCAGCATCCGTGCCAGGTGCATCAGGTTCCATGCCATGAACGTTGTGTTCCTGTTCGTAAAGTCGTTTTCGGGCCCGCCCGACCCGGGGTCCATATATGAAGGTCCCGGACCGGCTTCTCCGATCCAGCCTGCGTCGGCCTGCGGTGGAATCACGTATCCGAGGTGTTGCAGGGAGTAGAGGATTCCCATGCCGCAATGTTTGATCCCGTCCTCATTGCCGGTGACCAGGCATCCCCCAACGCGTCCGTAATAGAGGTACTGCCCGTGTTCGTTGAGTTCGCCCGACATCCCGTAGAGCCGCTCGATCACCCTCTGGCAGACCGAAGACTTTTCGCCGAGCCAAATGGGAGTCCCCAACACGAGAATATCCGCGGCTTTGACCTTCTCGACGAGTTCGGGCCAGTCGTCGCGTTTCCATCCAAGGGTGGACATGTCGGGATAGACTCCGAATGCGATCTCCAGATCGACAGGACGAAGCGACTCGACCGCAATGCCATTGGCTTCCATGATTGCCATGGAGATCTTCATCAGACCTTCCGTATGCGACATCTCCGGCGATCGTTTCAGCGTACAGTTCAGAAACAGCGCGCGAAGATCCGAAAAGTCCCATTTGCTTGAGCTGCAGAGGGCTTGCTGTTCTTCGGTGAGTGCCATAACTCTCCTTTCGGGAATCAGATTCCGTCGGCAACCAGCAACTTGGAATTCGCGGCACTATGACGCAAGCCTTTCGGACCACGATATTCTTCCGAGTTCCACCAGGCCTTGGCTCGCTCCAGAGTTGGAAATTCAAGAATGACAAGACGACCTGGATCCCAGTCCCCTTCCAGAGTCTCGGTTGCCCCGCCACGGACCAGATACCGGCCTCCATAGGCTTCGACCGTGGGCAGAACCAGCCGCTTGTATTCTCCGTATTGCTCCGAATCGGTCACTCGGACCTGAACGACGACGTATGCGGACATGTTGAACCTCTGGGACTTTCTTCTGACTAATTCGGATTCAGACGAATCGTGGGAGTGGAGTCTCCGGGCGGAAATGTGGACTCGAGCCCGAAGCCTCTTTCATCTCGGTGGGGGACGAACGGCCCGTTCTGCAGTTTGAATTGAATCTTGTAGCTGTTGGGTCTCTGGCGAAGTGTCACCGCCGCCGAAAAGATCCCCGAATCGCCCGGCTCCAACAACACGGGATCGAGTGGAACTTCGAGCGTGGCCGGGAAGCGTCCCGTCGTCTCCTCGACGCCAATGACAGCAAGCACGTTTTGAACGGTTTCGGTACTGTTATTGGTCATCACGCCTGAAACCGACAACGTGTTGCCTTCAAGTTCGTTGGTCAATTGGTTCAGAACGAATGGAAATCCTGAATCGTCTTCGGCGCGGGGAGTCAGGGCGCTCAGGTATTCTTCTTCCATCGGAACCAGGACCGTAGACAGATCGGTCAGTGAAAACAGCGCAATCCCAACGATAGCCAGACCAATCAGGACACCGGCGCCCATTCGGGCGTAGTCCAATCCGGGCTCCGGATCGGGCGCGGCGAAATCGAATCCGGGTTCCTCAAACTCCTCTGACTCCTGTTCGACAGGTTCCGGTGGAGTGTCGGTCATTGCACTATCATACCGCGAGGAGGACGGCGAACAGAAAGGATCGGGGCGCGGCCAAACGGCCGCACCCCGGAATTACTGGAACTACGCCAGTAGCGGCGCCAAAACGAGGGACACGATCGCCATCAGCTTGATGAGAATGTTCATTGACGGACCGGAGGTATCCTTGAACGGATCGCCCACGGTATCGCCCACAACCGCGGCCTTATGGGCATCCGAACCCTTGCCGCCCATGTTTCCGGATTCAATGTACTTCTTCGCGTTGTCCCAGGCGCCACCGCTGTTCGACATCATGATCGCGAGAAGAACACCGCTGACTGTGGCGCCGCCAAGGAACCCTCCAAGAGTCTCCGGTCCGAGAACGAATCCAACTGTCACCGGCGCCGCGACCGCAAGCAGGCCGGGCAGAATCATCTCGTTCAAGGCGCTCGAGGTGGCGATCGCGACACAACGGGCACTGTCGGCTTTCGCCTTTCCTTCCATCAGGCCAGGGATCTCACGAAACTGACGCCGAACCTCGTTGACCATCTTGAAGGCCGCTCGACCCACCGCATTCATCGTGATCGACGCCAGAAGGAAGGGCATGACGCCCCCCAACAGCAGGCCGATCACGACAGTCGCCTCAGTCAAATCGATTGAATCCAGACCGACCGTTTGGGTGTACGCGGAAAACAGTGCCAACGCCGTCAGTGCCGCCGAACCGATCGCAAAGCCCTTGCCAATTGCCGCAGTCGTATTTCCCAGCGCGTCGAGACGGTCCGTGATCTCCCGCACCTCCGGACCCGCGCCCGACATCTCGGAGATACCTCCGGCGTTGTCGGCAATGGGGCCGTATGCATCCACGGCCATCGTTACTCCGATGGTCGACAACATCCCGACCGCGGCAATTGCGATTCCGTACAGGTCATTCAGGGAATAGGACACGAATATGACCGCGCATATCGTCAGAATCGGTAGAAGCGTGCTCTCCAGACCGATTGCAATACCGCTGATGATTGTCGTTGCCGGTCCTGTCTGGCTGGCCTCCGCGATCTTCACGATGGGCTTGCCCGAGGTGTAGTATTCGGCCTGAAATCCGATCAGAACACCACCGACGAGACCGGACAGCACCGCCCAGAACGCGTCAAGATTGCCCATGATCGAGTTGACTATGAAGAAAGCCGCGACGACAAACAGCGC
Source organism: Terriglobia bacterium (assembly GCA_963555775.3). Classification (GTDB taxonomy): domain Bacteria; phylum Acidobacteriota; class Terriglobia; order 20CM-2-55-15; family 20CM-2-55-15; genus JAJEDW01. The sequence goes on from CAUVWY020000001.1 coordinate 206,499, forward strand.
TCCAGCGAGGTACGTCGGCATATGCAGCGCACGCTCCGGATCCATCTTCTTGAAAATACCGATGGAGGCAACACCGATCAGGGAACAGACCAGACCCGCCATCACCAGGACCAGCGGCAGAGCCATCGCCGACATGCTGTTCCCCAGAACCGCCCCCAGAGCCATGGTCGCGATAACCGAGCCGACATAGGATTCGAAAAGGTCGGCGCCCATACCCGCGGTGTCGCCCACGCAGTCACCGACATTGTCTGCAATAACCGCGGGGTTTCGCGGGTCGTCCTCGGGAATCCCAGCCTCAATTTTTCCGACCAGATCGGCGCCCACATCGGCGCTCTTTGTGAAGATGCCGCCACCGACACGTGCGAACAGCGCGATCGAACTGGCCCCCATTGCGAAACCGTTGATGATCACCGGATCCTGCGTGATTGCGTACCATATTCCGAGTCCCAGCAGACCCAGGGAGGCCACCGATATCCCCATGACTGCACCGCCGTTGAATGCCACGGTCAACGCGGCTGGCGTACCGCCGTCCTTGGCCGCCTGCGTCGTTCGGACATTCGCACGCGTCGCGGCTTTCATGCCGAAGAACCCGGCAAGCATCGAAAAGGCGGCCCCTGTCAGGAACGCAAGACCGGTCATCCAGTTAAGGGCGATTCCCAGGGCGATGAACACGGCGGCGACAAATACGGACACCATCGCGTATTCCTTCTTCAGGAACACCATCGCACCCTCATGGATGCTTTCGGCGATCTCCTTCATCAGATCGTTGCCCATCGGCAGTCGAACGATGCCGACATAGATGAACCCGGCGACGGCCAGGCCAACGATGCCCAGAATGGGAGCTACGCCAGTAAGATCCTCCATAGGTTCCTCCGCTATCCAACGACTCGAACGGTATTTAACGGCGAGTCATTGAATGCTGCATTTGTGATTTGATTTGGTTGGACTGGATCCAGGTTGCTGTTCAGGAGGGCTACGCCTGGTCGGATTTTTCATCGCCCTCTTGCGCTTTCCCGCTTTCCTGCGGTTCTTTAGCCGAACTGCTCTTCGCGGCACCCTCTTCGACACGTCTTTCTTCAAGACCGCTGCCGATCAGTTCGATTATGGCTTCTTCAGCGCCATCGCCCACGCGGTTCCTGTAACGAATAATCCGGCTGTATCCCCCGGGCCGATCGCTGAAACGCGGGCCGATGGTGTCGAATACCTTCTTCGACACTTCGTCGCTCAAGAGGTACGCCATGACCTGCCGGCGTGCATGGAGCGTGTCGCGTTTTCCGAGCGTGATCATCTTCTCGGCAATTGGACGCACTGCCTTCGCTTTAGGAAGAGTAGTCACAAGCCGCTCATGCTCAAGTAACGAGGTCACCAGATTGCGCAACATCGCTCGTCGATGAGAGGGGCTTCGGCCGAGTTTCCGACCTGCCATCTTGTGTCGCATTTCAGAACTCCAAACCTGCTATTCGGCACCCTGTTCGACGGCGCCGACTTGGACCGGACGGCCATTTTCATCCAGTTTCATGCCAAGGCCCAAATTCATGGATGACAGGATTTCCTTGATCTCGTTGAGAGACTTTCTTCCAAAGTTCTTTGTCTTCAGCATCTCGGCCTCGCTGCGCTGCACGAGTTCGCAAATCGTCCGGATACTGGCATTCTTCAGGCAGTTGTACGAGCGAACCGACAGTTCCAGTTCGTCGACGGACTTTGTCAGATGTTCCATCACGGCGTCGTGCTGAACCTCATCGGCCTCTTCCTCGGGCTCATCCTTCTCTTCAAACTGGATAAAGATCTGCATGTGGTCCTTTACCAGTTTGGCGGCCAGACCCAGCGCATCCAGAGGTGTAATCGACGCGTTGGTCCACAATTCGATCGTCAGTTTGTCGTAGTCGGTGACCTGACCCAGGCGCGCGGCCTCCACATAGTGATTCACCTTCTTCACGGGTGAATGGACCGAGTCGACCGGGATATACCCGATTCCCAGATCTTCGTCGAAGTTCCGGTCCGCCGATACATAACCCCGGCCATTCTTGACCCTCATTTCGAGGCTCAGAGAACCGCCCTCGCTGACGGTCGCGATGTAGACATCCTTGTCCAGAATTTCGATCTCGGTACCATGCTCGATATCGGCGGATGTCAACACTCCGGATTTGTTGGAGTTCACATACATCGTCACGGAATCTTCACTATAGAGCTTAATCGGAATCTGTTTGAGGTTGAGTATGATGTCGGTCGCGTCCTCTACCAGACCGGGAATCGAGGAGAACTCATGGAGCACGTCTTCAATCTTGACGGCAGTGACGGCTGCGCCCTCAATGGATGAGAGCAATACCCGTCGCAGTGCGTTTCCGATCGTCGTACCAAAGCCGCGTTCGAAGGGCTGCGCGCTGAACAGGGCATAGTTTTCGGTAGCGGTTTCGGAATCCATGACGAGTCTCTTCGGTTTCTGAAAGCCTTTCCAAATCATCTATATTTGACCTCGGTAGTGTCTGCCCCATGCCAACTGTCAACGGCCGGAGAGGAATATTGCCAGGACGAAATCCAGATTACTTCGAGTACAACTCGACGATCATGTGTTCTTCGATAGGCATCGTGATGTCTTCGCGCTTCGGTAACGCCAACACCTTTCCGCTCAGGGACTCCTGGTTCAGTTCCAACCAGGACGGCACTCCACGATTGACTTCCAGAGCACTCAGGATCTGAATGTTTTTCCGTGATTTTTCACGAATCGCCACTTCGTCGCCCACACGAACAAGGAACGAAGGAACGTTGACCTTTCTGTCATTGACATGGATGTGTCCGTGGCGAACAAACTGACGGGCCTGTGCATGGGACCCGGCCAATCCGAGACGCAACACGACATTGTCAAGACGCCGCTCGAGTTGGGAAAGCAGGTTTTCACCGGTCACGCCTTTCTGGCGGACGGCACGTTCGAAGTACAGGTGAAACTGATTCTCCAGAACGCCGTACAACCGCTTGACCTTTTGCTTCTCCCGAAGCTGCAATCCATAGCCAACGACCTTTCTGGGGCGACGGTCGCGGCCATGTTCCCCAGGAATGAAGTTGCGCTTCTCGATCGCACATGACGGTTTGAAGCATCGCTCACCCTTTAGGTACAGCTTCATTCCCTCACGTCGGCACAAGCGGCAAACAGGACCTGTATATCTAGCCAATGAATCTTCCTCCGATAATCAGACGCGCCGCTTCTTCGGCGGACGACATCCGTTGTGCGGTATCGGGGTCACATCCCGAATCGCACGAATCTCCAGACCGGCATTCTGCAAACCCCGGATCGCCGAATCGCGGCCAGACCCCGGCCCCTTGACGCTCACTTCGATTGTCCGCATCCCCATGTCGCGGGCCTTGTTCGCGGCGGTCGCCGCAGCCTGCTGTGCCGCGAAGGGAGTGCCCTTCCGGGAGCCTCTGAAACCGAGCGATCCGGAACTTGACCAGCACACAACGCCGCCTTCGGTATCCGAAATCGTGACAATAGTGTTGTTGAACGTCGCCTGGATGTAAGCGTGACCGGCTGGCACGATTTTCTTTTCGCGTCGTTTCGGGGCTTTCTTCTTTGCCTTTGCCATCGATTCTCCCTAGGGCTTCGCCCTGGCTCTTGGGGCTTCGCCCCGGCTCTTGGGGCTTGGCCCTGGCTCTTGGGGCTTGGCCCTGACTCTAGGTCTTCGCGCTGGCTTTCTTTCTGCCGGCGACGGCCCCCTTGCTTGGGCCCTTGCGCGTACGTGCATTGGTGTGGGTTCGCTGCCCACGAACCGGAAGACCCCGACGGTGGCGGAATCCACGATATGAGCCGATCTCCATCAATCGCTTTATGTTGATCGACACTTCCTTACGCAGGTCGCCTTCGATCTGGTAGTCTTCCTCGATCAGCTTACGGATCTTGGTGGTTTCCTCATCGTTCAGATCGACCACTTTGCGATCCGGACTGATACCCGCATCCGCGACGATCTTGGTAGCCGACGAACGGCCAATCCCAAAAATGTAAGTCAAGCCGATCTCCAACCTCTTGTTCGGGGGAAGATCAACTCCAGCTATTCGTGCCATCTCTCAACCTCTCAATGATGTCAATGGTGACCGGGGTCGGATTCGGACCGCAACCTGCCGCCGATAACCGACCACCGATTCATCCCTGACGCTGCTTGTGCTTGGGATTGGAACAAATGACGCGGACCACACCATGACGGTGGATCAGTTTGCACTTGTCGCACATTTTCTTGACGGACGCTCTTACTTTCATGGTTCCAACCTGCAAGGGCGGTTTGCAACCGCCGAATGATGTACGCCGACGAGTGGCACATCCACAACTACTTGTATCGGTATACGATTCGTCCTCGTTTCAGATCATAGGGCGACAATTCCACGGCGACGCGATCACCCGGTAGAATCCGAATGAAGTTCTTTCGCATCTTTCCGGAAATATGTGCCAGGACCTGATGCTTATTTTCGAGTTCAACGCGAAACATGGCGTTGGGAAGGTGCTCGATTACCGTAGCCATCACCTCAATCGCATCTTCTTTTGACAAACGCTCTGATCTCCTCAGGCAGAAATTCGGTGACCGCTGCGAATAATCGATATCAACGTACCGGTTACATCTTCAATCGGCGCCATGCCGTCGACCTTCGCATAGTTGCCTTCACCCCTGTAGAACGCCACAAGGGGTTCGGTCTCAGTCCGGTACGTTTCCATACGATCCTTTACCACTTGCACGGTGTCGTCCGACCTCTGTACAAGTTCGCCCCGGCACTTGTCGCAGACACCTTGCCGCTGGGGGGGCCGACTCTCCAGGTTATAGATCTCACTGCATTTCGAACACGTACGTCGTGCCGTCAACCGACTGACCAGACGACGCATATTGACGTCAAGTTCGATCACCGAGACCCGATCCCCTTCACCCAGATACCGGTTCAAAGCCTCAGCCTGTGACAGGTTCCTCGGATACCCGTCAAGGATGAAGCCAAAATCGCAATCCTCGGCCTGGATCCTGTCTCCGACGATACCGTTCACGATGTCGTCGGAAACCAACTCACCAGCATCCATGGCTCGCTTGGCTTCAAGCCCCAATGCCGTCTTTCCGGCGATTGCGTCCCGCAACATGTCGCCAGTCGAGATCTGCGGCAACGAAAGCTCCGACTCGACGGCCTTGGCCTGCGTTCCCTTGCCGGCGCCCGGAGGTCCAAGAATGATGACAACGTTTCGAACTGCGGTCGCCACTCAGCTGCGCCTCCCCCGAATTCGGCCCTTTTTCAGGAAACCGTCGTAGTGTCGCATGATCAACTGCGACTCCACCTGCTGCACTGTGTCCATCGCCACTCCGACGACGATAAGCAATGAAGTGCCGCCGAAATAGAACGTGACCTGCATCCCCTGCTGGATGAAAAGCGGAACACTCCGCTCCAGCGCACCACCGATCAGCGGCAGGCTCTGAACATGGAAGCCGGTCATCATGAACTCCGGAATCAGCGCAACGAATGACAGATAGAGGGCCCCGACCAGGGTCAACCGGGTGAGGATCGAATTCAGATAATCCGCCGTCCGCCGCCCCGGTCGAATACCTGGGATAAACCCTCCGTACTTCCGCATATTGTCGGCCACTTCATTCGGGTTGAAGATAATCGACGTATAGAAGTAGCAGAAGAAAATGATTCCACTCACATAGAGCAGGTCGTAGAGAGGCTCGCCGGGTGACAGGGCGGTGCTCATCCCCTGCAAGAACGGGCTATTGCTCATCACAAGTCCGAAAGTCTGTGGGACCGTCAGCATCGACGACGCAAAGATCACCGGGATGACACCGCCGGTATTGACCTTCAGCGGCATATGTGTGGATTGCCCGCCCATCATTCGGCGCCCGACGACCCTCTTGGCGTATTGAACGGTGATCCTGCGCTGCGCACGCTCGACGAAGACGATAAAGGCGACGATGGCCGTCATACCCAACAAGAGCAGGATCAATGTCAGGGGCGACCATTCGTTAGTGATCAACTTGTCGTAGATCGAACTGGTCGCGGACGGCAATCCCGCAACGATGCCGGCAAAAATGATCAACGACATGCCGTTTCCGATACCGCGCTCGGAAATCTGCTCGCCGAGCCACATGATGAAGGCCGTCCCCGTCGTCAGGGTCAACATGGTCATCAGTACAAACCCGATGCCCGGCGTGAGTACGAACTGACCGTCATTCTGAAGTGCGTAAGCAATGCCGAAAGACTGCACGGAACTCAGAACGATTGTCAGATATCTGGTGTAAGTGGTGATCTTGCGCCGGCCGAGTTCACCTTCCTTCGAAAGCTTTTCCAGGTACGGCCAGACCACGGTCAACAACTGCAGGATGATCGATGCCGTAATGTAAGGCATGATGCCGAGCGCAAAGATCGTCATCATGCTGAAGTTGCCACCCGAGAAGAGATTCAGGAACCCGAGAACAGTCCCCTGATTATTGGCAAAGAAAACTTGCAACGCTTCAAAATCGACTCCCGGAGTCGGGATAAACGCACCGACACGATAGACCGCCAGCATGGCCAACATGAACAGGAGACGCTTTCGCAAATCCGGAACGTTGAAGATATTTTGAACAGCCTCGATCACTTAACTCAAGACCTCGCATTTGCCGCCGGCCGCGATGATTTTCTCTTGTGCGCTCTTCGTGAAATGCTTCGCAACAAGGTGCAAGGGCCGGGCGATCTCTCCTCCACCCAAGATGCGAACTCCGTCCTTGCCCAACTTCCTGATGATTCCTGCGGCCACAAGTTCTTCGGCGCCTATCTTCGCGCCATCTTCCACACCTTCGAGCCGCGAAAGGTCGCCGATATTGACCGCCGAGTGATCCTTACGGAAGACCGCGTTGGTAAAACCACGCTTGGGCAGGCGGCGGTGCAGGGGCATCTGGCCGCCCTCGAAGCCTCTTTTCGAAGAAGCGCCGGAACGGGACCACTGACCTTTATGACCGCGACCCGAGGTTTTCCCATGTCCCGACCCCATTCCACGGCCAATACGGCGTCTTGGCCTCGTGGAGCCTGCGTTCGGTTTCAGTTCGTGAATCCCATTCATCCCAGACCTCGCCCTCTACTCGACTACCCGGACCAAATGAGGAATCTTCGCAACCATTCCCCGAATTGCAGGCGTGTCCTGAAGCTCACGCACGCCATTCAGCTTGCGGAAACCCAAGCCCCTGACGACCAGTTTCTGATCCTCACTGAAACCGATGGCACTGCGGTAATACTGAACCTTCATCGTCGATGATTTTTTCGTTGACGCGGTCATTATCCAACCAACTCCTCCACCGTCTTGCCGCGCAACCGGGCCACTTCATTCGGGTTTTTGAGCGATTTCAAGCCCTCGAAAGTGGCCTTTACTACGTTGTGCGGATTCGCCGTACCAATCGACTTCGTGAGAATATTGTTGATTCCCGCGGCTTGCATGACTGCACGAACAGCCCCTCCGGCAATCACACCAGTGCCCTCGGCAGCGGGCTTCAGCAGAACCCGCCCCGCCCCGAACACGCCCAGAACCTTGTGGGGTGTGGTGTTCTTGACGATCGGCACGCGAATCATGTTTTTCCTGGCGGTCTCGATTGCCTTGCGGATGGCCGAAGGAACTTCCTTGGCCTTGCCGCTGCCGTAGCCAACACGCCCCTTTTGATCGCCGACGACGACAAGCGCGCTGAAGCTCAGGTTCTTGCCGCCCTTGACCACCTTGGTGACGCGGTTGATCGAGACGACGGTATCCTTGAGGAGTTCTCCCTGATCGTCCCTAAGCTCTCTGGGTACCCTGGGCCCTCTCGGGCCGCCCCTTGGATCTCTTGGATTCGACACTAAAACCTCTTTTGGTCAGGAGCCTCTGGTGGAAACGTGCATGGCCGCGTTCGGAGCGCCATCGTACTCACTTCCACGAGAGGATCCTAGAACTTCAGTCCCGCTTCTCGGGCCGATTCGGCAAGGGCCTTGACCCGCCCGTGATAAATGTACCCGCCGCGATCGAACACGACAACGCCCAAACTCTTCTGTCTGGCACGCTCCGCGATGAGGCGCCCCACTTCCCTCGCCGCGGCAACGTTGCTGCCGGTGGGCGCGTTCTTTCTGGCTTCGGATTCGGTCGAACCCGCGGCCGCAAGCGTCTCGCCGCGAATGTCGTCGATCAACTGCGCATAAATGTGCTTGTTGCTGCGGAACACGGCCAACCTTGGACGGTCGCCCGTACCGTACAGCTTCTTCCGGATTCGTGTATGAATCCGCCCTCGAATCGCCGCGCGTGACCCCCTCATCGCCATTAAACTCCCGCTCCCGCGGTCTTCTTGCCGGCTTTCTTCTTCAGAGCTTCGCCCGTATACCGTACACCCTTGTTCTTGTAAGGATCCGGCTTCCTCAAACTCCGGATCACGGCCGCAACCTGTCCGACCTGCTGTCGATCGGGTCCGCTCACGGACAGATGTGTCTGTTTTACGACCTTGACGTCGATTCCATCGGGAATCGGATATTCGATCGGATGGGAGTATCCAAGACTGAAAATCACCGACTTCCCCCTGGCCTCGGCACGGAACCCGACACCGACGATATCCAGTTCCTTGATGAATCCCTGCGACACACCATGGACCGCGTTGGCGGCCAGGGCGCGAGCAAGCCCATGCAATGCGCGCTGTCGCCCGCTGTCGTCTCGCCGGGTGAGTACGAGTTGATTGTCCTGCTGTACGCATTCGATCCCATCGGGAAGCGGCGTCGACAGCTCTCCGTTCGGGCCCGCAACCCGCAACTCTGAAGCGCTGAACTGGACACTCACCTTCTCAGGTATTGGAATCGGTTGTTTTCCTATCCGTGACATGATCCTATCTTCTCTGGGACGGACATGACCGCCCGACTTCAGTCGATTTTGAGTGCCCGCGGCAAAACCCCGCGGGGTCCTGCCATGGGCGGCTAATAGACATCGCAGATGATTTCTCCGCCAAACCCTTTCTTTCGTGCGTCCTGGCCACTCATCACACCACCGGAGGTACTGAGAATGTTGACTCCCAGGCCACCGAGCACCTTGGGGACCTCGCGGCTTCCCACATAGACCCGATATCCGGGACGGCTGACGCGCTGAATCGAAGTCACAACCTCCTCTCCATCGGGGCCGTATTTGAGGATGACGGTCAGAGTCGGCTTGCCATCGTTGTCCGACTGCGTGTAATTGATGATATAGCCCTCGTCTTTGAGAATCCGCGCAACTTCGATTTTCAATTTCGAAACGGGGATGTCGACTTTCTTGTGCCGCGCCTGCAACCCGTTCCGGATGCGTGTCAGCATGTCTGCAATTGGATCCGTCATTTTTCTCCAATCTTCTTCCGAGATCTGTGTCCAGTCTCTACCAACTCGACTTCATAACTCCGGGAATCTCTCCGGCAAGCGAGAGGCTTCGAAAGCAGATTCTGCACAATGCAAACTTTCGCAAGAAACCTCTCGGGCGGCCACAACGCTTACACCGGTTCCGATAACGAACCGGGAACTTCTTCTTGGTCGCTTCCTTCGCAATCGATGACGTACGAGCCATTCAATTCTCCTGGTCCATTCGTCTACTGCTGACGAACGGCAACTTCTTCCTGGTCGCTTCCTTCGCAATCGATGACGTACGAGCCATTCAATTCTCCTGGTCCGTTCGTCTACTGCTGACGAAACGGCATTCCGAGCAGGCGAAGCAATTCGCGCGCTTCGTCATCCGTCTTCGCCGTTGTGACAATCGTCACGTTCATGCCCTTGATCTTGTCGACCTTTGCGTAGTCGATCTCCGGAAAGATCAACTGATCGCGAAGTCCAAGCGTGTAGTTTCCACGACCGTCGAATGATCGGGTCGGCACTCCCCTGAAGTCACGCACGCGCGGCAATGCCACGTTCAGCAATCGATCCAGAAACTCGAACATCCGATCCCCACGCAGCGTCACGGCCGCGCCAATCGGCATCTTTTCGCGTAACTTGAAATTCGCAATGGACTTCTTGGCCCGTGTAATAACCGGATGCTGCCCGGCAATTCGACCAAGTTCATCGACGGCAGAGTCTAGAATCTTCCCGTTCTGGATCGCTTCACCCAACCCCATGTTGATTACCGTCTTCTCCAGACGAGGTACGGCCATGATGTTGTCGTACTTGAAGTGCTTGACCAGAGCCGGTACAACATCACTCTTGTATTGGTCTTTCAGTCTAGCCACGCCCGTACTCCACCTAGTCCAGTGCGGTCCCGCATTTCTTGCAGGTGCGCTCCCGCCGGCCATCGTCAAGAACCGCCTTCGCGATTCGCGTATGCTGCTTGCAGTTCTTGCAGACTATGGCAACGTTAGAGATATGAATCGATCCTTCTTTTTCGACAATGCCGCCCTTGACGTTCTTCTGCGGATTCGGACGCGTGTGCCGCTTGATCATCTGGACACCTTCGACAACGATCCGCTCTTTGTCTGGCATCACGATCAACACCCGCCCCGTCTTGCCCCGGTCTTTTCCTCGAAGCACCTGAACCTGGTCATTTTTCTTGAAGGGAGGAACCGCGGCCATCAGATCACCTCCGGAGCGAGCGACACGATCTTCATGAACTGCTTTTCACGAAGCTCTCTCGCAACGGGCCCGAAGACACGGGTACCGACAGGTTCGCGAGCCTCGTTGATCAGCACAGCCGCGTTCTGGTCAAACCGAATATAGGTTCCGTCCTGACGTCGGCGTTCCTTCCGCGTCCGGACGATTACAGCCCTCACGACCGACCCTTTCTTGACGTTGCTTTCCGGCGCAGCTTCCTTCACCGACGCCGTCACAATATCCCCAATTCCAGCGATCCGTCCGGTTGAACCACCCAGAGGCAGGATACAAGCCAGTTTCTTCGCCCCTGAATTGTCGGCCACCTCGAGGATGGTCCGCATCTGCACGCCCATTTCGCTACACTCCTCTGGTCGACGACGGCTGGACTATCGCCTGAAGACGCCATCTCTTGTTCTTGCTTGTGGGACGGGTCTCTGCAATCCGCACCATATCTCCGGTATGCGCCTTACCCTCTTCGTCATGCACGAAGAACCTGGACCTGCGTGTGATGATTCTCTTGTAGAGCGGGTGCGGGACGCGCCGGCGCACTTCGACCACGATGGTCTTCTGCATCTTGGTCCGTGTAACGACGCCGACCTTTTCCTGACGGTGCCGTCGGCCGACTACCGGCTGCTCTGTCCGAGTGTCCTCTGTCATTTCAATTCGCCTTCTGCCTTTCGAGTTCCCGTTCGCGGAGTATCGTGAGCACCCGCGCCCGATCCTGACGCAACTCCCGCATCTTGACGAGCGCCTCAGCCTGCCCCATCGTCCACTGGAAACGCAGTCGAAAGCTCTCTTCCGACATCTCCTCGCGCCGACTCGCCAGTTCTTCGTCCGAGAGATCTTTCAATTTGTTGAGCCGAGTCGTCGATTTCACGACCTAATTCCTCTCTTCGAGTCTGGCAACGAACTTGGTTCGCACCGGGAGCTTCTGGGCGGCAAGTCGCATGGCTTGCTTCGCCAGATCTTCGGTCACGCCTTCCATCTCATACAGAATCCGGCCTGGTTTCACGGGGGCAACCCAGTATTCGGGTGATCCCTTGCCCTTGCCCATCCTGGTTTCAGCCGGCTTTTTCGTGACCGGCTTATCCGGAAAGATTCGAATCCAGACTTTTCCGCCCCTCTTTACGAAACGGGTCATTGCGACACGACCCGCCTCGATCTGACGGTCGGTGATCCACGCCGCATCAAGTGTCTTCAGTCCGAAGTCTCCGAACTCCAGGCTTGACCCTCTCCAGGCCTTGCCCTTCATCCTGCCGCGCTGTTGCTTGCGGAACTTGACTTTCTTCGGCATCAACATAAGTCCAACTCCTCGCTACCGATACGACCGTCTACAGCCGGTTTGGCGCCACCGGTGTCTTCGACAGAATCTCACCCTTGTAGGTCCAGCATTTCACCCCGATCACGCCATAAGTGGTGTACGACTGCGCGAAACCGTAGTCGATGTCCGCACGAAGCGTGTGCAACGGAAGCCGTCCCTGCAGGTACCACTCCGAGCGCGCGATTTCCGCGCCGTTCAAACGACCACTGACACGGACCTTGATTCCCTTGGCGCCGAAACGCAACGCGGAGTCCACGGCTTTTCGCATGGCCCGCCGGAACGCAATTCGTTTCTCCAACTGCATCGCGATCGACTCCGCCACCAGTTGAGCATCCAGTTCAGGTCGATGGATCTCCTGGATGTTGATGTAGACCTCGCGATTGGTGCGCTTCTGGACTTCCTGCTTCAGCTTGTCGATTTCGGATCCTTTCCGACCGATGATGATTCCGGGACGAGACGTATAGATGGTGATCCGAAGCTTGTTCGCCATACGCTCGATCTCAATACTGCTGACACCGGCGTGGCCCAACTGCTTCTTGAGCCGGGTCTTCAACTCCAGGTCTTCATGCAGCAGGCGTCCGTAGTCTTTGGTCTCGAACCAGCGCGATCTCCAAGGTTTCGTAATGCCCAGCCTGAAGCCGTATGGATGTGTTTTCTGACCCATTTACTCCTTCTCTCCCAACTCGATCGTGATGTGACTCATTCTTCGCTGGTACCCGAAAGCGCGTCCCATCGGAGCCGGACGAATACGCTTCATCCGCGGCCCTTCGTTGATATAGGCGCGCTCAATGAAGAGGTTGTCGACATCAAGGGATTCAAATCGGTCGCGTGCGTTGGCAACCGCGGAATTCAGTACCTTCGCAATCGGTCCAGTCGCGCGCTTGTTGGTAAACTTGAGCGTCATCAGCGCTTCGTTGATTTGCTTGCCACGAATGAGATCGATCACCAGTCGCGCTTTCTGGGGCGACATCTGGATGAATTTTGCCGTTGCTTTTGAAATCATCTTACTTCGCCGAGACTTTCCCGCCGCCCGCGTGGCCACGGAACGTACGTGTCGGCGCAAACTCCCCGAGCTTGTGTCCGACCATGTTTTCTGTGACGTACACCGGAATGAACTTCTTCCCGTTGTGCACCGCGATCGTATGGCTCACCATTTCCGGCGTCACCGTCGACCGGCGGGACCATGTCTTGTGGACCTTCTTCTCGCTCCTGGCATTCAAGCCCGCGATCGCCTTCTCCAGATGATCGTCGATAAAGTAACCCTTCTTGACAGATCGTGCCATGGCGCCTACTTCTTCCTCTTCACGATGAATTTATCGGTGCGCTTGTTGTTGCGGGTCCGGTAACCCAGCGTCGGCTTCCCCCACGGAGTCATGGGATGGTTTCCCTTGACGCGCCCTTCTCCGCCACCATGCGGATGATCCACCGGATTCATGACAACTCCGCGAACGGTCGGGCGCACACCCCGGTGGCGCGAACGGCCGGCCTTGCCAAGCGTGACGTTTTCGTGGTCGAGATTGCCCACCTGACCGACTGTCGCCATGCAATCGACGCCAACCAATCGAACTTCGCCCGAAGGAAGCTTGACGTGGGCGTATTTGCCTTCCTTTGCCACCAACTGAGCCGAGCCCCCTGCGGCCCGCACCATCTGGGCGCCCTTGCCCGGACGCAACTCGATGTTATGGATGGTTGTACCCAAGGGGATGTTCTTCAACGGAAGCGCGTTGCCGACCAAAATGTCCGCCTCGGCACCGGACAATACCTTCATGCCGACCTTCAAACCAACTGGCTGCAGGATGTAGCGTTTTTCACCATCGGCGTACGCGAGCAACGCGATGAATGCCGATCTGTTTGGATCGTATTCGATCGTCTCGACCTTGGCCGGAACGCCAGCCTTCTCACGCTTGAAATCGATGATGCGAAACTGCTTCTTGCTACCACCGCCACGATGCCTGATGGTCATGTGGCCGTAGTTGTTGCGTCCACTGATCCGCTTCTTCGGTCTGAGCAGCGGTTTGTGCGGCCTGTCGGTCGTGAGTTCCTGCTTGTAATCGACGACTTCCTGGAACCGCCGCGACATGGGGATTGGCTTGAACTTCTTGATACCCATTTAGATATCCTCCCCATATTCGATCATTTTTTCGCCTTCGGCCAGCGTCACATAGGCCTTCTTCCAAGAAGCCTTGTATCCGCCATACTTGCCTCTCCGGCGGTACTTCCCTCGTACGCTCATCGTACGAACCGCATCGACCTTGACCCCCAGGATGCGTTCGATGGCCTGCCGGATCTGCTGCTTGCCGGCGCCGGTATCCACTCTGAAACACAACGTCCTGTTCTGTTCCTTCAGGTTGAGACCTTTCTCAGTGACGACGGGCCGCCGGATCACGTCGTGGAGCGTACTCATTTCGTCAACGCCTCCTGCAAGCTCTCGATCGCTGTCTTGGTAAAGACGACATGTCTGGAATTCAGGAGTTGATAAGGCGTGACCTGGAGGCTTGCAATCAAGTTCACTTCGGCAAGGTTGCGAGACGCGAGTCGCAGGTTGCGGTTGTCGGTGGGATCGACCAGAAGGACCTTGCGGTGGAATCCGAGCTTGCCAAGCGATTCGGCAAACAACTGGGTCTTATGGCTGCCGAGGTCAAATTGGTCGATCACGCTCAATTCCGAATCCCGCAACTTGACGCTCAGAGCGGACTTGAGCGCCGCACGGAATGTCTTGCGGGGAAGGCTATATCCGTAATCCCGCGGCTTCGGTCCGAATACCGTTCCACCCTTCCGCCACAGCGGATTCCGGACATCGCCAACGCGAGCCCGGCCGGTGCCTTTCTGACGCCAGGGCTTGCGGCCGCTCCCCCGGACCTCGCCACGAGTCTTGGTCGAATGGGTGCCCGCCCGGCGACTCGCCAGGTACTGGCGGACGGCGTCGTGCATGAGCCCTTCGTTCACTGGAGCGCCAAAGATCTCGTCGGCCAGTTCAATGGTCTCGACGACTTTGTTCTCCAGATTCCTGACTTCTATCTTCGGCATTGTCCCCTCGCGGTACTGGCCCAACCTTCCTCAACCCTTCCGGACAACGACGTAACCGCCATTCGGTCCCGGTACGGCACCCATCACAAAGAGCAGATTCTTCTCTTCGTCGATGCCGTGCACCTTCACTCTACGCACGGTCACGCGGACATTCCCCATATGACCGGGCATGCGAGTCCCTTTCAGGACGCGAGAC
Organism: Terriglobia bacterium; assembly: GCA_963555775.3. Classification (GTDB taxonomy): domain Bacteria; phylum Acidobacteriota; class Terriglobia; order 20CM-2-55-15; family 20CM-2-55-15; genus JAJEDW01. Next base: position 221,582 of record CAUVWY020000001.1, read on the forward strand.
GGGTATGCGGATTGCCCCACCGATCCCGGTGCCCGATGGAACATCGAGCCGTGGGTCGCGCCACCACCCGCAAACCCATGGCGCTTGATGACCCCTGCGAATCCGCGGCCCTTGCTGATGCCGGTAATCCGGACTCGCTCGACACCCTCGAACAACTTGACCCGAACGCGGTCGCCGACCTTGACCGCGGCGTCTTCTTCACCGCTCAGTCCGACCTCCCGCAGAAACCGGACTGGCGGAACGTCGGCCTTCTTGAAATGCCCGGTCATCGGTTTGGTCACGTTCTTGTCTTTGACAAACTCGACCAACCCCAGTTGCACTGCGTCATATCCGTCTTTACCGACAGTCTTGCGTTGCACGACAACACACGGACCCGCCTGAATCACGGTGACCGGGACGGCCGTGCCGTTTTCAGCGAGCACCTGGGTCATTCCAACTTTCTTGCCTAGGAGTCCATCGATCATTTTTCTTACTTCGCGTGTTCGCGCCCGAACGCCTTGATCTCCACGTCTACGCCCGCGGGGAGGTCCAATTTCATCAGGGCGTCGACGGTCTGCGGCGTAGGATCGAGAATGTCCAGAAGTCTCTTGTGCGTCCGGATCTCGAACTGCTCTCGCGACTTCTTGTCCACATGGGGCGAACGGAGCACGGTGTATTTGTTGATAATCGTCGGAAGCGGGATCGGTCCAGCCACGCGGGCACCGGTGCGTTTTGCGGTATCCACGATTTCCG
>CAUVWY020000002.1:0-580507 GCA_963555775.3 Terriglobia bacterium
TTCCCCACGAACGATGTATCGGATCCTGGAAGCGAATCAGGAAGTTCGCGAACGAAGGAACCAGCGACGCCATCCCGCCTATACAAAGCCGGAGCTGTTGGCTACGGCTCCGAATCAAGTTTGGAGTGGGGACATCACGAAGTTGAAGGGACCCCAAAAGTGGACCTACTTCTACCTGTACGTGATCCTGGACATCTTCAGCCGCCAAGTCGTGGGCTGGATGGTCGCCGATTGCGAATCGGCGAATCTGGCCAAAAAGTTGATCCAGAAAGCCTGCGACAAGCAACAGATTGATCGTGATCAACTCATACTCCACTCCGATCGTGGATCGTCGATGAAGTCCAAGGCGGTGGCGCTGCTGTTGGCCGATCTGGGAGTGACCAAGTCTCACTCCCGACCGTATGTATCGGACGACAATCCATTCTCGGAAGCGCAGTTCAAGACGCTCAAGTACCGGCCAGGCTTCCCGGACCGTTTCGGTTGTAGCCAGGACGCCAAGGCGTTCTGCAGGGACTTCTTCCACTGGTACAACAATGTCCACTACCATTCGGGACTGAACTGGTTGACACCGGCTATGGTTCACCACGCCCGTACCGACATCGTCATCCAAAAACGGCAGCATGCCATGGATTGTGCGCGGCAACGCCACCCAGAACGTTTCGTCAACGTACCCAGAACGATCCCAGGGCCGCCCGACAAGGTCTGGATCAATCCACCCGTAGAATCGCAGGCGGTAGCTTAATTGTTGAACCCACGTGTCTCACACTTGTTGACATTCACCGTGGCCGTTCAGGTCAACCATCTCCTCCTTCGTGCGGCGGAGGAAATGGTTTTGTCGCCGCTCTGGCGGGTATTCATCTAAGGCCTCCGGAGTGGAGAGCACCTCAGGCTCGAGCAAACGCCACAGCGCGTAGAACGGGTACTCCTTACCTTGGTGCGGTGTCGCGGTGAGCAGAAGTACGTGGTGTGCCGCCCAAGGCATCCGCCACGCATAGTCTGCCCCACTACCGCCAGTCATGGCCTCGGCCAGCTTGTATCTCTCCGTCTTGCGGACACGCAGATCGTTGCCGCGGTCTGCCGAAAGCTTGTGTGCCTCGTCAAAGATAACCAAGTCGTAGGGCACCACTCCGGGCTCGCGCAGATGGGCAAACATCCGCGACCTCGTGAGCGTGTCCACGCTGACGATGAGACAGTCGCTGTCGTCGCCAATAAACGGATTGGCAGTACGGGCATCCGCGCCTGTGACAATACGAAACCGCAAGCTGAAGAGGGTCGCGAGTTCGCGTTGCCAGTTGCCGATGAGACCCGCGGGCGGCACGATGAGGATGCGCTTGATCAGGCGGCGGGCCTTCATCTCGCGGATGTAGAGCCCCGACATGATGGTCTTACCCGCGCCGGCGTCATCGGCGAGTAGGAATCGTAGAGGAAACTGCTTGAGCATGTGCTCGTATACAGCGATCCGCTGGTGGGGCAGCGGATCGATGTGAGAGATCTCCGTGGCAAACGCCGAGTTGAACATGTGGCCGAAACTCAGCCGCTCACCCTCTACCACGGCCCGGACGGCCTGCGGGGAACCGGTGAAATCGAGACCGGGCGGCGTGGAGGTCAGCTCGACAGGCGTCGCGACTGTGTCGTTCTCATCCATCCGCACTAGCTGCTGCCACGACAAGGGCGACGGCTTCGTCTGGCCGTTCTCCCATCGATTCACCGTGGCGAAGGAAACACCCAACCGTGCGGACAGCTCAACCTGTGTCAGGCCCAAGCGGGCGCGGTACTGCTTGACCCGGGCGGCGTAGTCGAACGGTAACGTTGCAGATTCCTGGTCTTCAGCCAAAACTGACTCCCTCCGCTTGAAAAGAGGCACCTTACAGCTCCAAACCATCGACTATAACACATGTTATATGCGTCATTTGTAGCGCATGCGATGCTGTGTTCCGTCGACACGTGTCCAGCGTGATCGGCGATGCCGCCCTTACCGCGGCCTTGCTAGACCGCCTCACCCATCACTGTTCGATTCACCAGTTCAACTGCGAAAGCATCCGGTTCACCCAAAGTCTCGGCGTAGCGGCCAAACGAAAGAAGACACCCCGGTCCGCCAAAGGGTCCGACGTGAAACGCGCGGGCGCGAGGGGCTGTGGGCTTACTTACGAATCATTAACCCCGGGGGGGTGGGTCCCGTCTACTCGATCGGGGTGGGCCCTTTTTACGTTGTCAAAGCGACCCGTTGATCCTGGACCGATCCGGCTCGGGGCCGGCGACCGCGCGAATCCAATACCGTTTCGGCACGCCGCACCTCCCAACAGAGGAGGTGGCCTTCTAGATTGGGACGGAACACCCGCTCGCAGGAGACGAAGAAGTTATTGCAATCGACCAAGCCGTATACGGTTCGCCATCGAAAGTTTCAACTACGTTCGGGACAGCTTCTCAGGACTTTCGCGCTCCCGATAATCAGCACTAATTGATCGAGGCCTCGGCTTAAAATCTACGGCTCAGGCTCTACAACGTCTTGCACTTGTGTCAGCAGCTTGATTATGGTGTGTTCGATCTGCCCACGTAACCAGGGGCGGTACACCTGAAGTAATTCCGCCGCCGACGGGATGTTGCCTACAAACACCAGAACATCATGAAATCATGAATGTCGCAAGAAAACACCATTTTGTACCTCAAGGCTACCTCGCCGGATTCACCAACGACGGGACGCGAAACGGCCAGCTCACCGTCTTTGATCTTAAGCTGAAAAAAACCTTCCGGACGACGCCGAGCAACGTTGCGGCCAAACGTGACTTCAATCGAATCGACGTCGATGGCTTGCTTCCCGACGCGTTGGAGCAATCTCTGGGCGAATTTGAGGGGAAGGCGATTTCGTCCATCCGTCAGCTTCAAGAACACGGAGGGTGTATGACGGATGACGAACGGTCCGACATCGTTACCCTGATGACGCTACTGGTGGTTCGCAATCCACGGCGTCGTCGAAGGATCACTGACGCCCGTAGAAACGTGGACCGAGTTCTCCGTGACATTCTGGCCTCAGACAGGGGCATGTACGAACATCACTTCGCGAAGGCCAAGAGCGACGGTGCTATTTCTAAAGACGCGGACTTGCCGTTTGAGCAAGCAGCGGCGTTTATCGAATCGGATCAGTCTGAATTCGACGTGAGTACGACCGAGAGCATCTCGTTGGAACTCGGTAACTTCGAGAGCACTTTTGAGATGCCGGCTTCCCGATGGTGGTCACTGGTCATCGCCGACACGGAAGCTCCGGACTTTGTGACCTGCGATCACCCTGTGGCGATTGTGTACAAGGACCCGAGCAGGTGTGGCCCCGTTGGATATGGCCTGCCTGGTACTGAGGTGTCTTTCCCACTGGGTCCGAGGCACGCCGTGATCGGCGTTCTTGAGAATCCGCTGCAGTCGCAATTCACGGTTCGCACCGACGAAGTCGCAGCTCTCAACAGTCGCACGGTGGATTACGCAGATCGCCACGTGTACGCCACGTCTGAACGTGCCTTGATTCACCAGCGAGGTGGCATTGCCGAGTTCAACGTTCTCGGTGACCGTCAACATCGATAGCGGTCCTTCTGCGTGGGATGAAACCGTCGGGATCGACCCTAGCTAGTGTCAGCCAGAAAACCCCTCTCGCGGATGGAGATTTGGGAGCGACCGGGGGTGCAAGTGACGTTCATTCACTATAAATCGAACCGCAACGGGAGCGGTTGACGACTCGTGGGGAGTGATCGGCAAGAAATCGGCCCGAATGTCGGGCGTCCGGGCATGGGGCGCCTTGCCGTCTTGCGACGGCCCCGAATCGGGCATGTTCCGGGAGGACCGGTGGGTCAGGCGACGCGTGGTCGTTTGCGCTCGCGCTTCTGCAGGATCGATCCGATGCGATGCAGGTTGGCGGCCAGTACCGACAGGGCGACGGCGCGGGCGAAGCCGTCGGCGCCGTGAGTGCGGACACGGTTGAGCCCCCGATGCTCCAATCCATTGATGGCCGATTCAATCGCAGGATGCGCGCGCCGCGCGGCGGCGAAGGATTCCTCCGCTTCGCGTTCCCGGTCGACTCGGGACCGATACCCCTTTCCCGGCAGCGCGTTGAGGTCGAGGAGCGCGTCGAGATCGATCCGGTTCTCAGGACTGTGAAAGCCCCGGTCGAAGCTGCACGCCCGCAGATCGGGATACCGCGCCTGGGTTTCCCTGACCATCGGCGCCGCCACGTCCACGTCCTCGCCCTCCCACAGGATCCGGTGGTGCAGGATGAATTGATGCTGGTCCTCGATGAGAGCGACCGGCACTCCCAGTTCCACCGGCGTGCCCGCCTTGCCCTTCGAAATCCACCGCGTGTGCTCCTGGAAGATCGAGAACACCTTCTCCGCGTGAGGAATCGTCTCGCCTCGCAGGAGCCGGCGTTCAACCTGGCCGATTTGGCGCCGGGCATGAGCGATAAAGCCTTCGATTGATTGGCAGGTGGTTTCCTCGACGCCGTTGTCCCGCAGCTCGTCGAGGGTCTCCGCGATCCGGGCGACCAGTGCGCGGCAGCGCTCCAGGTACGCCTCCACCCGCTCCGGACGGCGCTTCGCCCGCCGGGTCGAGCGCACCGTGTTGAACAGCTTCCTGACCTTCCTGGATAGATGCCGCCACTGACGCCATCCGCCCACGGCGTGTTGCCCGGCCACCTCCCCAGTCTCCGGTAGCACGCACCGCATCGCGTCCCACAACAGGCTGACATCCGTCGGGTAATGCACGTCCGTTTCGACCACGAACGAGTCACACCGCCCGCGCAATGGCTCGCCAAGCTTTTTTCGGGCCACCTTGTGGCCACTCTCCACCACCAGTTGTCCGACCGCCGACAACAACTCCGGCGTCAACAACGACACGTTGTCGACCACCGTCTGGTACTCGTAGCGCGTCTTGTCGACGAAATCGCCGTGACCCAGGAACGCGCGTATCGTCGCGTGATGGTTCGCCAGGTCGTGAAGGCGGTCGAAGTCGCACCCCAGACCCTGCTTCAGAACCCCCAGCACCAGAATCTGCCACAATTCCATCCCCGGACGCCCGACCGTGCGGTCGGCCTCCGGCAGAATATGCTCATCCAGCAGCGCAAACAGCCGGGCGCGCAGCGCCTCCTCGCCCCAGATGTCCTGCAGCCCCTTCAATACCGCCGGAATGTCGTCCCGCGACTTCGGGTCGATCCAGATCTGCCCGATCGGCGCCTGACCCAGATGGAACTGCCGTCTCTGAACTTCTCTCATCGTGTCCCTGCCTCGCGAAGATTCTCCATTCAGGGGTCAAAATCCATGATTTCACCCCCAATAATACGACATCTGAACGATCTTCACCACTCGAATACCACTATATGTACTGCATTATCAATCAGTTATGAGTTTTCCGGGCGGACACTAGCTAAAGCTGGAGGCTCCCTTCCAGTAGTCCGTGCGGGCGGGTCCGCCGAGCCGGCGGAGGAAGGCGGTGCGTTCCTCAAGTGTCATTTGTGGTGCTTTCATGGCCCATCTCTTCTTTCTTTTCCTGCGTTTACGGCCCGCAATTCCGGTAGTCCGCCGCCATGATGGTCGCAATCGTTCAGATCAATCTGGGCGTCTTCATCCGCCTTCCCAGTTGTCCCGCAACTTCTTTTCGTTGCCAACGTTGCCCTTGATTGCCGCGTCTCGGATCACATCGTGGAAATACAATACGGAACCGTCGACAAGGGTCACGCGTCGGTGGCCGGCGGCGGTGATCATCGCCAGATTAGCCTCCTTGACGGTGCCAGGGACCTTCGCCGAGTCGTCCTGAGGCTTGTTGGTTTCCCGTTGTCGGCTTGCTGATCCCCTCGCCAGCCGTTGTGCCTCTTGCCGCAACAGTTCCTCTTGAAAGCGCTTGGTGGCATAGCTCAGCCGTACCGACGCCCGCGAGTCTTTGTTGTTCTGCCCCTTCTCAAGGATATTTTCAGATCCTGAAATCATTGTCAGGGGCCCGTAGTAGGCCTGAACGAATCCCGGCCGACCCACCTTCATTCGACCCCGCTTGTCGTACTGGATGAAGTTGGAGGGGACGAACGTTCTACCCTCCCTTTTGAACTTCTCCATTGCCCAGTTCAGGTGGGCGCGCAACTCGAGTTCCTGAGCGTCGCGGGACCGGGTGAGGAAAGTTGCCAGCATTGTGCCAATCTCAATTGCGCGCGAGTTCACGTCCTGCGGCGGCCCCATGAAGGCGGTGTGCACTTGCTCGTGGTACTGGTCGTCTTCCACAGGGGTCACTTTGAGCGTCTCTCGTTGGACGAGGCTTTCTAGCAGCCTGTCGGACTTTCGGCGTAAGTCCTTTGTTTTCAACAACGGCCCTTTTTAGCCCGAAACGGTAAACACAGTCATATGAATGACTTAGGTTTTTGATTCGGTGTTAGTCCGACAGGCTGCTAGCTTGCCTATTCGTATTCTTGTTGGCCGCCGTTCGATTTCAACCTCCGGTCTACCGTTACGGTCGCGTTCCAGGAAGCCGTCCGGCGCACGCTTGAGCCGTTGGTCATTATAGACTTCCCGTTCTGATTCGGACCAGATCTGGAATGAAGGCCGAGTAAGAGAAAAAGCCTTGGCGAAGGATGCGTTGATGCCATAAGGGGGCGACAGCACAGGGCTATTGCGCCGTATGCGACAGCTAGGCCCACGCCACACACCGCTCCAATTCGCCGGCCTCGGCGACAGCCTGTTCCAACAATTCGGTGTGATCCAGGGAAGCGATTCCGGCGATACTGGCTTCCGTGATCGGCCGCGCCTCCGAAGAACCGGAACGGGTCACCGTCAGGGTCACGTGCGGCGGCGACGCTGGTGTCGGGACTACGGGCAGCCGGGAATCCCCCACGCGCCGGGACAGCCAGAGAGACGCCTGGAGCCTCCCGGACACGGTTTCCGCGCGTAGCCACCATCCGGATTCCAGAAGTGGAACGCATGCGCCCGTGGCGAGCCCCTCCGCGATCAAGGGATAGAGCCAGATCAGCACATGGCGGTCGACTTCCGACGTCAGGGAAAACCGGACGGATCCGGCTTCGAGGACTCGATGGACCAGCACCGGATTCATGCTGTATTCGCGAAAGCCTGCCGGCCTAATAAACGCGGTCGCCTACGTCGGAAAATTCATCGAGCAGATCCATCGCGAACGCCGTTACGGATTCATCCTGCCAAAAACTGCTACGCCATCGCGCTGGCGCTGGCGCTAGGCGACGGCAGCGGGCTGACTGGATCGTTGGCCGATCGGTACGACCTCCGGTTCGCGGCTCCCGATGAGGAATTTCGCTCACTGCTCCATCAGCCGGCGCCCGCGCTCGAACAGATCCGATCGCGCAAAAGCCTCCCGCGTCTTGTTCGTCTCCACGTGGGCCAGCGCCAGATCGATGACTTCGCGCGGGGCATTCGCTCTCTCCGAGGCCCAGCCGTCGAAGCTCGACCGGAATCCGTGGGGCACGGCCGCGATCCCCAGCTTCGTCAGCAGGGAGGACAGCGTCGACGTCGAGAGCGTCCCCCCCCCCCCGCGAGGGTTCGAAAACACCCAGCCGGTCCCACCGGTTCTCTCCCGCGCCGCGTCCAGGATTTCCAGTGCGCCCGCCGATAGCGGCACCCGATGCTCCCGCCCCATCTTCATCCGCTCGGGACGCACGGTCCAGAGGCGTTCGGCCGTCTCGATTTCATCCCATCGGTCCAGACGCGCCTCCCCTACGGCCCAATGGCGCTCGTAACGCGATCCCTGTAGGGTCCTGCCACGGGCTGTTAACTCCGACCCCTGACTTTGTTCACCGGTCACCGGCGCCAAGCCTATTCGTAGTAGTCGGGAGCCTTGTTGAGTTGGCGGTGAGCTTCAAGGTCGTGGCCGATCCAGAGACTGGCGCCCATGCGCTCCAGAAACATCTCGACCGCCTCTCGCGAAGCGCCCGTTATTCCCGCCTCTTCCTCGGCCACCGGCATGCGGTCGAGCGTGCGCTCCTCGGGGTAGTGGTACAGGTCGCCGGACAGGACGACGCCCCCGGTCTGGGCCAGATTCACGTAGAGCACCTGATGGCCCGGGGTATGTCCGGGCGCGGCCTTCAGGATGACCGTGCCGTCTCCGAACACGTCGAACTCGTCTACGGTGATGAGGGTCGTCTGGCTGTTCTCAAGCCTGTCGTAGGTGGCCGGCCGCGCACTGCCGCCCGGCGCGTCCATAAACATGACCTCGCGCTCTTCGGGGCGGACAAGCCACGTCGATGACGCGAAGGCGTTCGCATTGGCCGTGTGGTCCCAGTGGAAATGAGATATTGCGAGATGCGTGACGTCGCTCGGCGCGTAACCGATCTCGGCGAGTTGATCGACCAGGGGCGGACCCAGCGTGACGTGCCGCTCCTGCATGTCCGAGCGAATAATCGTCTGCTCGGCGCCGGTGCCTTCGGGAATACGTTCTTCATCGCTGATCCCGAGAGTGTCCCAGAGAAGGACCCCGTCGGGATGAACGATCAGATACGCGGCAATCGCGAGACTCGGCGAGGCGACCTCGTCATCGGCGAGCTGATATCGGCCCGGGTCGGAGACGAGCACGCCTCCCTCGAGCACGTAGAGCCGAGGTGTCGACGGCGCTTCAGCGGCCTCCTGCTGCGCATCTTCGGGCGAACAGGCCGCCACCAATAAAACCGCCAACGTGGTCAGCCAAAATACTTTAACGTGCGTGCGTGTCATCGTCTTCTCCCCATGTTTTGCGGTTCCATACCAGCGCTCCTGGCGCCCCGCGACAAATAGTGTACTCGTCTCTTGCCGTCGGCTCCTAGAATGCTTCCCGCCGGACTGGCGCGCTGTATTCGAAGGATCGAAAGCTGGCCTGTAAGGCGTCTCATCGGACAAGGCCTTTGACCAGCGCGCGGATGCCTTTGTCGTCGCTGCCGGTCATCCGGGCGGCGACCGCGCGGATAAGTGCGCCCATGCCCGTCATTCCCCAGAACCATTGGTGTAACGCCTCTTCGTCCTCGCTGGGACGCTGGGCCATTCGAGCCTCGTAAGCGAATGCCTTCAGGTCGTCGATGGCATACCTGATGAACCGCTGCTTGGGTATATCGGGAGGCCGTTCGCCACAATCGGCCTCCTCGCCGCGGGCATATGCTTCAAGAAAACGGACCACTGGACGGAAACGGCGCTCGGGCACACCGCTGACGCCAACGGCGGTGCGTCCACCGTGGTCGCGTTTCCAGCGCTCGTACCATACGCGTAGCGCGGTTACCTCGTCCGCGGCCGCCTTCGGGCCGGGAAGCATCGCGGTATCGACGTCAGCCGCCTGGAGAATGCGCGCCCGACGGTCCAGGGTCTCCGGGAACTCCGCGATGACCGGGGTGTCGTTTCGAACGACGAGTTCGAGCGCGTCGCCCAGGACGCGGTGCTGAAAGGCGGCATCATCGGGACGGCCCAGCGCGTAGCCATATGGGAAGGGCACGATCAGGGCGCGAGGCGGTTTGACGTGCACGACCGGGGGTGCCAGCAGAGCGATCGCTGTGGTCACGAGACCGTGTTCTTCGAAGACGCGAGCCAGCACACTGACCGTGTGCGTGCACAGCGGTCAGGTTGGCGTCAGCAACACGACGTCGGTCCCCTCGCCCTTGAGTTGGTGTGCGACCTCCGGTCCCGTCACCTCGACGATGTGGCGGGGGTCCCGTTGCGCTCCCATAAAGGAATAGAAACGGTCGCTCAACTTTCCGATGACGCCCCGCTGGACCAGTTCGTGGACGCGGTCGACGGGAAAGCACACGTTGATGTCGCGGTACATCGCTACGCGGTCGAAACCGATGCTGGTGTGGCTCTGCACAATCTCGCCTGGCGGAGTACCGCTTGGGATCACCCGGTAGCCTTGGTCGCCACCAGAAAAAGGAGTGTCGCTCCGCAGGTGGATTCCCGCGGTGGTCACCAGCGCCAACTTCGCCTCGGACAGCGGTTTCTGGAGAATCGTCAGAGGTGAGTCGTCGTGTTCGATGAATGGGAAATTCAGGACCGCCTGGCGCGCGATCTCGCTCAGTTCTTCCAACCTTGGCACAAGGACACGATACTGCCAGCGTCTTTCGCAGACAAGATGGGCGTCGAGCGTCTTTCGGGTTCAATCGGATTTTTCGAGGTCATCGATTGCCGCAAGGATGGAGTGGTTCAGCGCGGTCAGCATTCGTGATCTCTTCCCCGAGCGTCCCTCTCTCCAGCGACATGCGCGAAGAGATCAGGTGCTGCCGTCGCTCAAATCTCTGCTGCGCGGCACCGGTCACTTGCCCTTGAACGGGTCAAACAATTCCACCTCGAATTTATGGAAATCGCGGACATTCCTCGTCACCACCGTCAGTCGATGAACGCGAGCCGTGGCGGCGATCATCGCATCCTCGAACAGCGAATCCGGCTGGCGGTGCTTGAGGCGCGCCCATTCCCGAAAAGTCACCACGTCCATCGGCAGGATACCGTAGCCGTCGATGACACGGCCGAGCCAGGATTCCAGTTCCGCCGCTTTCGCCGTGTCCTGCTCGCGCGTCCTCTCGATACCGGCCTGAATTTCTCCGGCCGTGACGGCGGACAGGAACAGCCGGTCGGCGGGAACCGATTCGATCCAGTTCAACACCGCCTTGTGCGGTTTGGGACGGCGAAGTTCCGAAACAACGTTGGTATCCAAAAGGTACACCGGGCTACTCAAAGGCCAATGGCGGGCGAGGGCGGCGGCGCGTCCGCGGCGGTGTGAGCGTCTCCGTTCGGGCTTCCGGTGCGAGCAGCCATTCCTTCAGATCGGGCTGCGCCAGCGCCCGCAACTTCCGCCACTGCTCGATCGGCAAAAGCACAGCGGCCTCCACGCCTCGCTTCGTCACGATCTGCGGTCCTTCCCTGACGCTCGCCTCAAGAAACTCGCTGAATCGGGCCTTCGCCTCCTGAACCTGCCACGCCTTGCTCATGTGTCCCTCCCCTATTCGCTGTTCTGACTATTTATATGACCATTTAAGCCTGGGCGCAAGACGCCGCTTTTTAAGCCCGGGCGCGAGCACTGTTAGAGAAAATTCGCAGGTCTCGGTTCTTTACCGGCGACAGGGATCTCGAAACGGGCTTGCGGTCTCTCTTCTGCTGACATTGCCCCCTGTGGCGTTCTGTCGCGGACTGCTATAGTGCAGCGAGAACGAAACATGCCGGCTCGATGAGGCGACCGTCAGCGAAGCGCCCCGTTGCCAATTCGGTCGGGGTGGGATCGGAACCCGGAATCGCGGATCGGAACCCGCAGTCCGAAGCCGAGCGCTTGGCGCTTCACCGGCCGCGTCCGTCAGGCAATTACGATTCTCATATGAATTCGTCGACAACCGCGTCCTCCGCCCGCTACCTGCCGGCAATGCTGCTCCTGTTTGTCGGCTCAGGTTGTGCGGCGCTCATCTACGAGATCGTCTGGTTTCAGGTTCTGCAGCTCGTTGTGGGCGTGTCGGCGGTCTCGTTGGCTGTACTGCTCGGCACTTTCATGGGTGGGATGTTTGCCGGTTCGCTCCTGCTCACGCGGTACGTTTCGCCTGCGCATCACCCGCTCGGCGTGTACGCGAAGCTCGAGGCGGCGATCGGTGTGATCGGGGCACTGCTCATCGTAGTGATGCCGCTCGTGGGCCGACTCTACACGACGGTGGGCGGTGGTCCAGCCAGTATCGCGCTCCGTGCCCTCGTCAGCGTCATCCTGCTCCTGCCGCCCACGATGCTGATGGGCGCGACGCTTCCCGCCGTCTCTCGTTACGTAAAAGCAACGCCCTCCGGTGTTGCCTGGCTCGGGTTCTTCTACGGCGGCAACATCCTCGGCGCCGTGATCGGCGCACTCGCCGCCGGGTTTTACCTGCTGCGCGTATACGACCTCACTACGGCGGCCCTGACGGCGGTCGTACTCAACGCGGTCGTTGCGACCGGCGGCTTCCTGCTCTCCATGCGCGCGCCGTATGTTCCGTCGCATGCGGTGACCAACGGCCCCGGAGCGCCTGACGCGTCAGTCACTGGGAAACACACGACGGTGCGCGGCAGAGCGAGGGCGGTGTTCAAGGGCATCACGCCAACCACGTCGTGGTCGCCGCCGGGCGTATATGTCGTCATCGCGTTGTCGGGCTTCACGGCGCTCGGGGCCGAAGTGGTATGGACGCGTTTGCTCTCGCTTCTGTTCGGCGCGACGACGTACGCGTTGTCGGTCATCCTTGCGGTGTTCCTGTTCGGACTCGGTATCGGCAGTGCGATCGGCTCGACCATCGCCCGGAACACGGCCAATGCCCGCGTCACGCTTGGCTGGGTGCAACTCTTCCTCGCGTTCACCGTCGCCTACGGCGCATGGATGGCGGCGCAGCAACTCCCGTACTGGCCCGTCGATCCGTCGCTCGCGCCGAGCGCGTGGTTCAACTTTCAGATCGACATCGCGAGATCTCTGGTCGTGACGTTTCCCAGCGCCGTGCTCTGGGGGGCCAGTTTCCCACTGGCGGTCGCGGCGGCCGCACGACCCGACGACGACACCGGCCCCACGGTGGGCCGTGTGTACGCCGCCAACACGCTGGGCGCCCTCGGAGGCGCGCTCTTCATCGGCCTCGTGTGCGTACCCCTGATCGGCACCGACGGCGCCGTGCGCTTGCTGATAATCGTCTCGGTAACCTCGGCGGCCTTCGCGTTGGCGCCGCTTTTCAGGCCGGCTTCGATCGCTGCCGGCGAGGGCGAGTCCCCCCCAGCAGTGCTGGGCCGAGGAGCGATGTTCGTGTTCGGCTTCCTGCTGCTTGGCGCGTTTTGGGCCACCGCGAACGTGCGGCCCGTGCCGGCGGGTCTGGTAGCGTGGGGCCGCTTGCTCGCGTGGCAGGGCGACCCGTTTGCTCTCTACGTGGGCGAGGGTATCAACTCCTCTGTCGCCGTCACCGAGGATTTCAACGGTTGGCGCAACTTTCACGTGAGTGGGAAGGTCGAGGCCTCCACCGAGCCCCAGGACATGCGGCTCCAGCGCCTCCTCGGCCATCTCACCGCGCTCATGGACGAGAACGGCCCGAAGAGCGCACTGGTGGTCGGTTTCGGTGCGGGGGTTACGGCCGGCGCGATCAGCATCCATCCCACCGTGGAGCGGATCGTGGTCTGCGAACTGGAGCCGCTCATCCCAAACGTCGTTTCGACGTATTTCAGCGAAGTGAACTACGATGTCGCGGCGAATCCGAAGGTCGAGATCGTATACGACGACGCCCGCCACTACGTGCTCACAACGCGCGAAAAGTTCGATGTGATCACTTCGGACCCGATCCACCCCTGGGTGAAGGGCGCGGCCACTTTGTACACGAAGGAGTACTTCGAGCACGTGAAGGCGCGCCTCAATCCGGGCGGCGTCGTCACGCAGTGGGTGCCGCTGTACGAGAGCACCGAGGAGGCGGTGCGCAGCGAGATCGCGACGTTCCTCGAGGTGTTCCCCAACGGCACCGTGTGGCGGAATGACGACGTCAACGGACGCGGCTACGATGTGGTGCTGGTCGGGCGCGCCGAGGAGACGCCGATCGACGTCGACGCGTGGCAGGCAAAGATCGACAGCCCCGCGTACGAAGCGGTGAAGGCCTCGCTCGCCGAGGTCGGCTACTCCACTATTCTCGACCTGCTCCAGACCTACTCGGGGCGCGGACAGGATCTCGCTCCGTGGGTCGTCGGCGCCGAGATCAACACCGACCGGAACCTCCGCCTCCAGTACCTCGCCGGGGTCGGGTTCAACAACAACCTCGGTACGGAGATTCGCGACTCGATGCTCCGTTATCGCCAGTTCCCGACCGACCTGTTCACAGGCCAGGCTGAGAGCATCGATTCGCTCCACACCCTGATAATGGAGGGGTTTTAGACGAGACCCTGTCCAGGGTCTCACGCATGGGGCGGCGGGTCGCGGACGCGAAGAGAGGAGCGGAGTTACGGTGTCTCATTGCGACCGACAAACGACATATTCTGTAATCCCTACGGCGCCCGCCTCACGCCTTCAGGGTGTTCATCTCGAGCGGCACGGGATGGCGTATGATCTCCTGGAAAAACTCTTCACCGAGCCGGATCTTGCTCTCCCATGGCAATGGATCATCGGGGCGGCGTTCGTTCCACCAAAACTCGCCCTCGTCGGCGATCGCCGAGGATATGAACCGCTCGCCCTACTTATCCTGGTAGACCACCCGGACCTGCGCGCTAAAGAACCGCTGCATCTGATTCCGCAGCCGCGTCCACCAACCCGTCCAGGCCGCCGACGCCTTCGCCGATGGGAAGCAACCCGCCTCGTTCACCCTCCATTGCTTTCCCTCTACTTGCTCTTCATTCCAGATCAGGTCCATATGCCACAGTCGAATGCTTCCGGCTCTGATATCAGCACGAACTGGGGATTCCCAACGTCCGGCGCCGGGCAGAACTTCCAGAACGGGCGGCGCGGCTTATCGAGAACGGCGGGCCCGCGCCCCCTTTCCATCCTCCTGGTCATATCCGTATCCGTTCAACCTCGTCGAAGGTGACCTGGTCCGAGCGGCGGTCGTAGAGGCCCGTCGCGCGCTTTCGTGGTTGGCCATCTGCTGGGCGATTTCGAGCTTGCCGCCGTTGCGCAGGTATTCGGTGATGCCGGTGGCCCGGAAGCTGTGGCAACCGATTTTGGTCTCGATGCCGGCGTCGCGGGCGCGGCGGCCGATCATCCGATACACGTCAGACTGTCCCATGGGCCTGGCGGTGAGATGCCCTGACGGACCTTCCGCGGTGGGGAAGAGCCAGGCCTTGGGGTCGGGAGCGCCGGCGTCGCCGAGGGCCGCGGCGTAGTCCTGAAGGTAGGCCTCGATCTTGTGGTGGCAGGGCATCTCATGGTGTTTGCCTCCCTTCTCGTGCAGCCGCACGCAAGTCCTGCGCCCCTGAATGAATACGTCCTCGGCGCGCATCTTCAGGACGGCCCCCACGCGGGCGAACGCATAGGTCATCAGCGCGATCACGGCGCGATCGCGCAGGCCCGTGAGCGTGTCGGTGACGATCGAATCGAGCAGCTCGCGGGCTTCTGCGGCCGTCAGGACGGGCGTCTTGCCTTTCCTGACGGAATGCTTCGGCCCGCGCCCGGCGCTGGCGGGGTTGGTGGGAATGATTTGCCCGACCACCAGCCAGTCGAAGAGCATGCGGATCGCGGCGAGACGGAGCTTGACCGAGGGCGCCGCAATCCGGAGTTGGAGGTCTTCGACGTAGGCGGCGACGTGAACCGGCTCGACGTCGCGCAGATGACCGACGCCATGCGCGTCGCACCAGTCGGCGAAGCCGGCCGCGGCCTTCGCGTAGGCCTTGCGGGTGTGCGGGTTCCGGATATGGGCGGCGAAGAACTCGGCGACGCGGCGGGCGGCGCGGGGATCGGGCGCAAAGAGCGCCGGGAGCCTGCCCGCACCGGTCCGCTCCACCGGTAGCGCGGTGGCGGTGTGGAGGGTAGCCGGCAGGTCTTCGGATGGTTCAGCGGCCCTTTCATATGAACGATAATGTCCTTTATCATTCATATTCAACCCACCCTGCCGATATCCGGAAAATCACATCATGCCGGGGGCCATCCGCGTCGCGATCCAGCCGTGGTCGCCAGGACCCTGAGGCTGCCCCCGGACGAGAGTCCGGTGGCGGTCTGGTTAGCGGAAGGCAACAACGTGCGCGACATGGCCCGGGCGACGGGGCTCACGGAAGGTGTCCTCTACGGGCACCTGACGCAGATCTACCAGAAACTGCCAATCTCCCGGCAGGTGGACCTGGTGCGGTTGGTCCTGTCGATCGCCGAATTCAGATAACCACCCCGCTGCCGGCGTCCTCGTTGGGCGCTCCGGATGCTTGCCGCCTTCTTTTTTTCAATATCGACCCATATTTCTTCAAATCCTACCAATCTTGGTAGCGACCGTAAGGCGTTGAAAGTACTAGCCTTTAGCGGTTAACGGAAAGAAGCCCCTCACGGTCGACCTCTCCGGCGCCACTGGCCGTTGCCACAGTTCGGCGTCCCGACGGGGCGCAGGTAACGTTCAACCACGGTTGATCACCGGAGGCCGGGCAGGTCCGGAAGAAGGTGGGTGAGATCCACGACTACCAGGCGAAGCAGAGCTACGCGGCGGTCGCGAAGGTCGTGGACTGCAACGGCGGCTTTGACCGCATCAACGTGACCCTGATGTCCCGGAGGGCGCCTTGATCGGGACTTCCTTCGGAGCATTTGCGGCCCGGGTATTCGCCGCCAAGGGCGGCGCCGTCGCGTTCTTGCTGGCGCTCGTGTTTGTGTACACCGCCGGCACACAGGCGATCGCGCAGACCATGACCGCGCCCGACATCACCAGTGAGGGTCCCTTCCTGGTCGATGAAGGCGAGACCGCAGTAGCCACGCTCACTGCAGACGACAGCGACACCGCAACAACCGATCTGATCTGGACGAACACGGGCGGCGCCGACTCCGGCAAGTTCAGCCTCACCAGTGAGGGCGTCCTCACCTTCATCGCGGCCAAGGACTACGAGGCGCCCGACGACGCCGACGCCGACCGGACCTACGAGGTCACGGTGCAGGTGAGCGATGGCACCGAAACGGACTCGGCGGATCTCGTCGTCACCCTGGAGAACGTGGTCGAGCTCACGGCGATCACCGGGGCGGAGAGCGTCACCTTCCCGGAGAACAGTTGGTCGCGGGTGGCGACCTTCCCGGCAGGGGAGTGCGATGCGATCGATCTCGGCGATCGCCGGAGCGTGTGGTCGGGCGTGATGAACCCGATCGCGCTGGCGACAACGCCGCCGGCCACCGGGTACAACGCGAACATTGGAGGCACGCTGAGCGACACGCAGCTCGCGTTCGACAATGAGACACGGACCATCGAGAGATTTGAAGTCCTGAACGTGAGCGCGGACCTTATTCTCGCCTTCGATCAGGCACTGACCGACCGGGGGAACGAGACGCTGAGGCTGCACCTGTGCGGTAAAGCATTGGACATCTCAGACGCGACGACGAACATCGACGGGGTCATCTCGTGGCCAGGAGCAGGACCGGACTGGTCATCTGAGACGAACGTGCAGGCCGAACTCTCCATCCCAGGGAGCCATCCACCCCGGTTCGCCTCAGATTCGGTCGACCGCGACCTGGCCGAAAACTCGCCAAGCGGCGCAGCGGTCGGAGATCCGGTCACCGCGGTCGACTGGGATGACGATACCTTGTCCTACACCCTGTCGGGAACATACGCCGCAGCGTTCGAGATCGACCCCGGCACCGGTCAAATCACGACGGCGCCGAACGCGAAGTTTAACTTCGAAAACACGACGGCACTCGACGTAACGGTCACCGCAACAGACCCGGGAGGCGACTCTGACACCGTCGAGGTGATCATCACTGTCACCAATGTACCCGAACCGCCAACCGGGTTGCCGACGATGGTCGGCATCGCCCAGGAAAACAGAGCGCTATATGCAGATCTCTATTACATCGAGGACCCGGACGGTATCGATCGGAACTCGTTCAGCTATGAATGGGTCCGAGTCGAAGGAAATACCGACATCCCCATCACCGGGGAAACCTCCTCCAAATATGTCGTAACCGCAGCTGATGTGGGGTTCACGCTGAAAGTCATCACCTCGTTCACCGACAATGGCGGAACGGTTGAGCGGCTGACAAGCGCCGAGAGCGACACGGTCGTCGCCGCGATGCCAAGCGAATGTCCCGCGCCTGATCTGGGCGGACGCATCGAGGTCTGGAGCGCGACGCTCACGCCCGCGAACATCGACACGGCCCTGGGGACGATCGGCTACGACGCGCAACAAGGCACGTTGTCGGACACGAGCTTCGATGTCGCGGGGGACGAAACCGTCATCGAGCAGATATATGTGAACGAGTACGAGGACCGGCTCATCCTCGCCTTCGATTCCGATCAAGCACTCCCCGAACAGGGCCACAGGACGCTGCGCCTGCACCTGTGTGGGAAGAGCGTTCCACTCGCCGGCGGGGGATTGGCCATCCATCACATCCTGAGGTGGAGCAGTCTCAGGCTCGACTGGACAGCAGGGACCACCGTACATCTCGCGCTCTCGGCTCCGGCGGCGAACGAGGCCACGCCCCCGACGCTCGTCAGTGCCGAAACCAGCACCGACGGCGAGCGGATCACGCTCACCTTCAGCGAGGACGTCACCGTTCACCCGATCGTCTACGTAGTCGGTGACCTGTTCAATGCGAGGCCCGGCGACTTCCTGCGGTCGATCATGAACCTGACCATTGACGGCCACAGGGACCTCCTGTTCAGTGCCGACATTTCCGGCGCCACGATTACCTACCACGTCGTAACGCCTGCCATACGCCGCCCGCAGGTGGTGAAGCTCGCCTACAACAATATCTTTGCGCGCAGTTTAGAGGGCACGATTGGCGGATTGATCATCGATAGGGCTGGCAACGCGCTCGCACTCTTTGACGAGATTACCGTCGGGAACAACTCGACCCTTCCGGGTGGTGCGACCACACGGACGGGCCCCACGTTGAGCACGGACGCCCTGACGATCGACGAGGGCGGAACCGCCACGTACACGGTCCGGTTGCCCTCGCAGCCAACCGGCCCGGTCGGGGTAACACTGAACACGATCCCGGACGTCATCTCCTTACAGCCGCAGACGCTGACGTTCACCGTGGACGACTGGGATACGCCCCAGACGGTCACGCTCACTGCGCGCAGCGACACGCACTCGTTCGTGGTCTGGGCGGTCGCGGTTCACACCTACAGCGACCTCCTCCCCCACATTGGCAGGTCGAGCTCGTTCCTGCGCGTGGTGGTTGAGAACCAGGACACGCCGCTCGTCGTGTCGGGAGGCTCCACCGAGCCGATCCTGTACGCGGAGAACGGCACAACGGATCTGGCCACCTACTCCGTGACTGCCACGACCGTCACCTGGGCCGCGTCCGGTGAGGACAAGGATGCCTTCGCCATCGGCAGCACGGGCGTGCTCTCATTCGTCTCGCCGCCCGACTTCGAGAATCCCTCCGATGCCGACGGCGACAACGTGTACACGGTCGGCATCGTGGCCGCCGATGGTTCCGCCACCGGCCTTGCCTTCGCAACCGTCGTCGTCGCGAACGTCGAGCTGCCCGAGTTCCCGAGCGCGACGACGACCCGCAGCGTCGCCGAGAACACGGCGGCAGGCGTGGGCATCGGGGCGCCGGTCACGGCTACGACCGTCGGCGCCGCAGTCACCTACACCCTGGCCGGAACAGACGCCGCATCCTTCGACATCGTCGAGGCGACCGGCCAGCTCCAGACGAAGGCCGCCCTCGACTACGAGACCAGGTCGAGCTACGAGGTGACGGTCACCGCCACGAACTCGGAAGGTTCCGTGGACATCATGGTGACCATCGACGTCACCAACATCATCGAACTCCAGCCGCTCACTGGCCCTGCGACCGTCGACTACGAGGAGAATCGCGCCGTTCGAGTGGCCGCCTACTCGGCCTCCTCCGAGGCGGATCGGGAGTTGCTGACCTGGAGCTTGTCGGGCGCCGACGCCTCGAAGTTCGATATCGGCGAAACAACGGGCGTGCTGACCTTCCAGGTCCCGCCGAACTACGAGAGAGCGGCGGATGTCGCCAGCACGGATCCCGTTAACGGCGCGGGGAACAACGAGTACATCGTGACCGTGACGGCGACCGGCGGCACGGGCGATCGGGCGATGACGACCGAGCAGACGATCACCGCCACCGTGCGCAACGTGGAGGAAGCCGGAACGATACGCTTCTCCCAGGGCGGGACTCGAATCAGGGCGGTGTTGAACGATCCGGATGACGGTGTCAGCAGCGCGACCTGGCAATGGGCCAGGTCTTCGAACCGGAACACGGGATGGACCAACATCGGCGGTGCCACGTCGGACAGATACACGCCGTCCAGCGGGGACCAGGGCATATACCTGCAAGCCACGGTGTCCTACGACGACGCTCATAGTTCCGGCAAGCAGGCGCAGGGCATAAGCGCGAGCCAGATTGCCCCGCCCGATCTCCGGGTCGCCACACTCGTCTCCGGCCTGTCCATCCCCTGGGACATCGCTTTCACGCCCGATGGGACGATGCTGTTCACCCAGCGGGCGGGCGTGTTGAGCAGTCGACTCGCCGACGGCACGGTCCAGACCATCGACGCCGATTTCAGCGACTTGTTCGCCAGCGGAGAGATCGGATTGATGGGAATCGTCGTCGATCCGAGTTTCGCCTCCAACCAGCGGTTCTACACCTGCCAGGGCCACACCGGTCCAGAGATACAGGTGATCACCTGGACCCTCAATGCTGCCTACACCCAGGCCACCCGAGTGGCCGATCCCCTTGTCGGAGGCATGCCCACCTCCACCTCCAGCGGCCGCCACGGCGGCTGCCGGCTGCGGTTCGGACCGGAGGGCTATCTGTGGATCGCGACCGGCGACGCGGCATCGGGGACGGTCCCGCAGGATCTGACCTCGCTCGGGGGGAAGGTTCTGCGGGTCGACGCATACACGGGCGCCGGGGCGCCGACCAACCCGTTCGCTCCATCACGGGTCTACACCTATGGCCACAGGAACGTGCAGGGTCTGGCTCTCCGCCCGGGCACGAGCCAGATGTGGTCGGTGGAGCACGGTCCGTCGGTTGACGACGAGATCAACCTGCTGGTCGCCGGCCGCAACTACGGCTGGAATCCAGTGCCCGGCTACAACGAAAGTGTCCCCATGACCGACTTCGTGGAGTACCCGGATGCCGTGGAGGCCAAGTGGTCGTCGGGGTCCGCGACCTTGGCTACCAGCGGGGGCATCTTCCTGGAGGGCAACCAGTGGGGCGTCTGGGAGGGACGACTGGCGGTGGCCACGCTCGCGGACAGCAAGCTGCGCCTCTTCGAGTTCACCCCGGACGGCGCCTTTGTGAGTCAGGTTGTCGTCGCCGAGCTCGACGGCGCTTTCGGCCGGCTGCGGACCCCGATTCTGGGTCCCGACGGAGCCTTGTATGTTTCCACCTCAAATGGCGGCAGCAGCGACCGAATACTCCGGATCGCCGAAGACGATCCGATTCCAGTGACGCTGAAGTTGACGCCGTCCTCGATCAACGAGAACGGCGGGGTGAGTACGGTAACGGCGAGCCTGGACCGGGCGTCAAGCGCCGTGACGACGGTGACGGTATCGGCGATGGCGGTGAATCCGGCGATGCCGGGAGACTTCACGCTGAGCATGAACAAGACGCTGACCATCACGGCCGGTCAGACCACGAGCACCGGGACCGTGACGATCACCGCCAACAACAACACTGCGGACACCCCCAACAAGACGGTGCGGGTGTCGGGGACGGCGAGCAACAGCCATGGAGTGACGGACCCGGACGACGAGGAGCTGACGATCACGGATGACGATGACCCTCCGAAGGTGACGCTCGATCTGATGCCGACCTCTATCGGCGAGAACGGCGGGTCCACCACGGTGACGGCAAGCCTGGACCGGGCGTCAAGCGCCGTGACGGCGGTGACGGTATCGGCGACGGCGGTATCGGACGACTTCATGCTGAGCGCGAACAAGACGCTGACGATCACGGCGGGTCAGACCAGCAGCACGGGAACCGTGAGGATCACCGCCAACAACAATAGTGTGGACGCACCCGACAAGACGGTGATGGTGACGGGGACGGCCACCAACAGCGCGGGGGTGACGGGGCCATCGGATGTGACACTGACGATCAGGGATGACGACACCACGCCAGCGGTGACAACCTGCTCCGGAGGGATGGCGGGAACCTACCCCTGCAGTAACGTCGACCTGATGTCGTTTCTGGCTTTAGCCGACATTGGCGGCGGCGAGGCTAACGACATCTGGGGCTGGACGGATTCCTCGACCGGCAAGGAGTACGCGATCATGGGCCGGACCAACGGCACGTCGTTCGTGGACATCAGTGACCCGGTCAACCCGATCTATCTTGGCAACCTTCCGCCACACGCCACCAACTCCGACTTTCGGGACATCAAGGTATACGCGGACCATGCCTTCATAGTGACGGGGGCAGACAACAGCGGCATGCAGGTATTTGACCTGACTCAGTTGAGATCGGTGGCCTCACCGCCTGCCACGCTTTCCGAAACCGCCCACTACTCCGGTTTCTCGGACGCTCACAACCTCGCGATTAACGAAGACAGTGGCTTTGCTTACGCGGTAGGCACGAACACGTGCAGCGGCGGGCTGCACATGATCGACCTTCAAACTCCGACGAACCCGACCTCGGCCGGTTGTTTCAGCGCCGACGGCTACACCCACGATGCACAGTGTGTGAACTACGATGGCCCGGACCTAGATCACCAGGGAGAAGAGATCTGCTTCAACTCCAACGAGGACACGCTGACGATCGTCGACGTGACGAATAGGGCAGCCCCGGTGCAGCTCTCCCGCACGGGCTACAGAGGCTCCAGGTACACCCACCAAGGTTGGCTGACGGAAGATCAGGCCTACTTCCTGTTGGGCGACGAGTTGGATGAAAGGGACAACCCCAAGGTCACGAATACTCGTACCTACATGTGGGACGTGAGCGATCTCGACGAGCCGGCGCTCATCGGTTCTCACGACTCCACGACAACCGCGACCGACCACAACCAGTACGTCAAGGGCAGCTACACCTACCAGTCGAACCACCAGGCTGGTTTGCGCATCCTGGACATCACCGACATCGCCAACGGCAATCTCAGTGAAGCAGCTTTCTTTGACGTCTATCCCGGTAGCGACTCGCCGGACTTCAACGGGTCGTGGAGTAATTATCCGTTCTTTGACAGTGGAATCGTGATTGTCAGCGGGATTGAGCAGGGCCTGTTCATCCTCAGGCCGAACCTTGTGGACGTCGTCAATCCGGCGCTTTCCTCGGCGTCGGTGAACGGAGCGACGCTGACGTTGACCTATGGGGAGGCGCTGGACCCGAATTCGAGACCGGCGGCAAATGACTTCACGGTGTCGGGCGGAAATTCGGCGCGGACGGTCTCCAATGTCGCGGTGAGCGGGCGAGCGGTCACGCTGACCCTGAACCCGGCCGTGGCGCATGACGAGACGGTGACGGTGAGCTACCGGCCGGGGACGCGCCCGATCCAGGACACGGCGGGCAACGACGCCCGGGGGTGGAGCAGCGAAGCGGTGACAAACGAAACGCCTGACACAACCTCACCGACGGTTAGCAGGGTGGAGATCAGCTCGGATCCGGGTTCGGACCGGACCTACGTGGCGGAGGACGAGATTCAGGTGACGGTGACCTTCAGCGAGGCGGTGGAGGTGGAGGGGACGCCGCGGTTGAGGCTGAGAGTAGGGATCAGGACCCGAACGGCCGACTACCTGAGAGGCGGAGGCACGGCGGCGCTGGTGTTCGGCTACAAGGTAGCCGATGGGGACGAGGACACCGAAGGGGTGAGCATCGAGGCGGGCCGGATCGCCTTGAACAGGGGGACGATCAAGGACGAGGCAGACAACAATGCGGTGCGGGTTCATGGGGCGGTGGCGCCGCAGGCGGGGCACAAGGTGGACGGGGTCCGGCCGGCGTTTCTGAGCGCGGCGATGGACGGGGCCTCCTTGACGCTGACCTACGGGGAAGCACTCGACGGGGGGTCGAGGCCCGCGACGGGGGACTTCACGGTGCAGGTGGACGGCGCCGGGCGAAGCGTTTCGGGAGTCTCGGTCAGCGGGAGCGTAGTGATCCTGACGCTCAACCCGGCGGTGGAGCACGGAGATACGGGGATCCGGGTGAGCTACACACCGGGGACGCGCCCGATCCAGGATACGGTGGGCAACGACGCGGTCCGACTGAGCAACGAACAGGTCACCAACAACACGGGGGACACGACCGCGCCGACGGTGAGCCGGGTAGAGATCACCTCGCGTCCGGAGCGGAACGCGACCTACGCGGCGGGGACGGAAATCGCGGTAACGGTAACGTTCAACGAGACGGTGGCGGTGACCGGGACGCCGCGGTTGAGTCTGAATGTGGGAGGCGTCAATCGGCCGGCGGCTTATCGGAGCGGGACGGGCGCGGCAGCAGTGTTCGTTTATATGGTGGCCGATGGGGAGAGCGACACCGATGGGGTGAGCATCGACGCGAACAGTCTGACGCTGAACGCGGGGAGGATCCGGGACGGCTCGAACAATCACGCCCTGCTGACCCACGACGGATTGGCAGCCAATGCGGGGCACAAGGTGGATGGCGTCAAGCCCGCGCTCGCCGCCAACGGCGGAGCAGTGGTGAACGGGGCCACGCTGACGCTGACCTATAGGGAGGCGCTGGACCCGAATTCGAGACCGGCGGCAAGTGATTTCACAGTGTCGGGCGGCAATTCGGCCCGAACGGTCTCCAATGTTGCGGTGAGCGGGCAAGCGGTCACGCTGACGCTGAATTCGGCCGTCGAGCACGGGGAGACGGGGATCCGGGTGAGCTACCGGCCGGGGACGAACCCGATCCAGGACGCGGCGGGCAACGACGCGGTCCGACTGAGCAACGAACAGGTAACCAACAACACGGGGGACACGACGGCGCCGACGGTGAGCACGGTCGAAATCAGCTCGGATCCTGGAACGGACCGGACCTACGCGGCGGGCGATGAGATCCGGGTGACGGTGACCTTCAGCGAGCCCGTGGATGTGGAGAGGACACCGCGGCTGATGCTGAAAGTGGGAGACAGGAACCGGCCGGCCGGCTACCTGGAAGGCACGGGTACGACGGAACTGGTGTTCGGCTACGAGGTAGCCGATGGGGATGAGGACACCGACGGAGTGAGCGTGGAGGCGGGACGGCTAACGTTGAACGGCGGGACGATCAGGGACGGCTCGAACAATAACGCCGTACTGGACCATGACGGGCTGGCCGCAAACTCGGGCCACAAGGTGGACGGAGCGGGTCCGGACCTGGCTGAAACCGGCGGAGCAGTGGTGAACGGGGCCACGCTGACGCTGACCTACGACGAGGCGCTGGACGGGAGTTCGACGCCGGTGGCGCTCGCCTTCACGGTAACGGGGGGCGACACATCTCGAACGGTCTCCAATGTTGCGGTGAGCGGGCAAGCGGTCACGCTGACGCTGAATTCGGCCGTGGAGCACGGGGAGACGGGGATCCGGGTGAGCTACACACCGGGGACGAACCCGATCCAGGACGCGGGCGGGCAACGACGCGGTCCGACTGAGCAACGAACAGGTAACCAACAACACGGCAAGCGGTCACGCTGACGAATTCGGCCGTGGAGCACGGGGAGACGGGGACGGGTGAGCTACACACCGGGGACGGTCGGGCAACGACGCGGTCCGACTGAGCAACGAACAGGTAACCAACAACACGGGGGACACGACGGCGCCGACGGTGAGCACGGTCGAAATCAGCTCGCGTCCCGAGCGGGCCGCGACCTACGCGGCGGGGACGGAAATCGCGGTAACGGTAACGTTCAACGAGACGGTGGCGGTGACCGGGACGCCGCGGTTGAGTCTGAATGTGGGAGGCGTCAATCGGCCGGCGGCTTATCGGAGCGGGACGGGCGCGGCAGCAGTGTTCGTTTATATGGTGGCCGATGGGGAGAGCGACACCGACGGGGTGAGCATCGACGCGAACAGTCTGACGCTGAACGGGGGGAGGATCCGGGACGGCTCGAACAATGACGCCCTGCTGACCCACGACAGATTGGCAGCCAATGCGGGGCACAAGGTGGATGGCGTCAAGCCCGCGCTCGCCGCCAGTGGGGGAGCGGTGGTGAACGGGGCCACGCTGACGCTGACCTATAGGGAGGCGCTGGACCCGAATTCGAGACCGGCGGCAAGTGATTTCACAGTGTCGGGCGGCAATTCGGCCCGAACGGTCTCCAATGTTGCGGTGAGCGGGCAAGCGGTCACGCTGACGCTGAATTCGGCCGTCGAGCACGGGGAGACGGGGATCCGGGTGAGCTACCGGCCGGGGACGAACCCGATCCAGGACGCGGCGGGCAACGACGCGTTGGGACTGAGCAACGAGCGGGTAACCAACAACACGGGGGACACGACGGCGCCGACGGTGAGCACGGTCGAAATCACCTCGGATCCTGGAACGGACCGGACCTACGCGGCGGGCGATGAGATCCGGGTGACGGTGACCTTCAGCGAGCCCGTGGATGTGGAGAGGACACCGCGGCTGATGCTGAAAGTGGGAGACAGGAACCGGCCGGCCGGCTACCTGGAAGGCACGGGTACGACGGAACTGGTGTTCGGCTACGAGGTAGCCGATGGGGATGAGGACACCGACGGAGTGAGCGTGGAGGCGGGCCGGCTAACGTTGAACGGCGGGACGATCAGGGACGGCTCGAACAATAACGCCGTACTGGACCATGACGGGCTGGCCGCAAACTCGGGCCACAAGGTGGACGGAGCGGGTCCGGACCTGGCTGAAACCGGCGGAGCAGTGGTGAACGGAACGACGCTCACGCTGACCTATGATGAGGCGCTGGATGGGGGATCGAGGCCTGTGTCGGGGGACTTCACGGTGTCGGGGGGCGATCGGGTGCGGGCGGTCACCGGAGTTCGAGTGAACGGGAGTGGGGTGGAACTGACCCTGGATGTGGGGGCCGAGCACGGGGAGGCAGGGATCCTGGTGAGCTACACGGTTCCCACCGGGATGGGGGCGAACCCGATCCGGGATGTGCTTGGCAACGATGCGGAGGCGCTCAGCCGCGAATCGGTAACGAACGAAACGCCGGATACGACCTCACCGGAGGTGAGCATTTTGGCCATCAGTTCGAACCCGGGATTTGACCGGACTTATGCGGCGGGGGACGAGATCGAGGTGACGGTGACCTTCAGCGAGACGGTGGAGGTGGAGGGGACGCCACAGTTAAGGCTGAGAGTAGGGAGCAGGACCCGAACGGCCGGCTACCTGAGAGGCACGGATACGGCGGCGCTGGTGTTCGGCTACGAGGTAGCCGATGGGGACGAGGACACCGACGGGGTGAGCATCGAGGCGGGCCGGATCGCCTTGAACGGCGGGACGATTGAAGACGAAGGAGACAATCCGGCGGAGCTGGACCACGAGGCGGTGGCGCCGCAGGCGGGGCACAAGGTGGACGGGGTCCGGCCGGCGTTTCTGAGCGCGGCGGTGGACGGGGCCTCCTTGACGCTGACCTACGGGGAAGCACTCGACGGGGGGTCGAGGCCCGCGACGGGGGACTTCACGGTGCAGGTGGACGGCGCCGGGCGAAGCGTTTCGGGAGTCTCGGTCAGCGGGAGCGTAGTGATCCTGACGCTCAACCCGGCGGTGGAGCACGGAGATATGGGGATCCGGGTGAGCTACACACCGGGGACGCGCCCGATCCAGGATACGGTGGGCAACGACGCGGTCCGACTGAGCAACGAGTCTGTCACCAACACCACAGGAGCGCCCAACACGGCTCCCCAGATCACGAGTCCGGAATCGTTCGATGTCCGGGAAAACCAGGCGATGGTGAGGCGGCTGGCGGCCGGGGACACCGACCCGGGGGACGAGGTGGCGGGCTGGTCGATTGTCGGCGGGGCCGACCGGTTTCAGTTCTCTATTGCTTCCGATACGGGAGTGCTGAGTTTCCGGACAGCGCCGGACTACGAGGATCCCAGAGACACGGACAGCAGCGATCCGGTGAGCGGAGCGGGGGACAACGAATACGTGGTGACGGTGGAAGCGAGGAGCGGGACCGGAGCCCGGCAGCTTGAGATGGAGCAGACGATTGCGGTGCGGGTGACCGACGAGCGGGAACCGCCTGGTGTTCCGGAAGCGCCCACATTTTCGGGGGAGACGGCCGACAGTCTGCAGGTGAGTTGGAGCGAACCCGACAACACGGGACCCCCGATCACCGACTACGACGTGCAGTACCGGGAAAAAGGCACGGGGCGCTTCATCGACGGTCAACACGAGGGGCCGGAGCTCTCTCTGACGCTTGACGACCTGGAACCAGGCACGGTCTATGAGGTCCAGGTGCGGGCCACCAACGACGAGGGGAGAAGCAATTGGTCGGAGTCGGGGGAAGGGATGACCGTCATGCCGCTGACGGTCGGGATGACGAGTGACACCGAGCCGCCGGTAGAAGGCCCGTTCACGGTGAGATTCAGTTTTTCCGAGCCAGTGAGGGGTTTTTCGACCAGCGACATCGAAACGGGCCAGGATCCGGCCTGCATGGACGACCAGAATACGCCGGTGTTCTGCGGCCCGGCCATCGGGGGGCTGGAGACGGTCGACGACCGGATCTTCACCACCACCGTGACCCCGGGGACCGAAGGGGTGGCACACAATTACACGCTCACAATCTCTGTGCCCGCGAGCGGAGTGACATCGGCCGTGGACAACAAGCCGAACGAGGCTGCGACGCTGGAAGTCCGCATCGCGCCGCCGGGGGTGACGGCGCCGATCTCGTCGATCGGCCTGAGGGGGAACGCCGGCAACGGCCAAGTGACGCTGAGCTGGAATACCCCGGCGGACCCCGGCGGCGATCTGATCGTCCGCTACGAATACCGGTATCGGGCCGAAGGGGAGGAGTGGAGTGACTGGGAAAACGCGACAGCCCGGGCGCGTGGAGTCACTGTGGAGAACCTCATCAACGGCCGGGAGTACGTCTTCGAGGCGCGGGCGGTGAACGCTCTGGGCAAGGGCTCGCCGGAGACAGCGGTGGCGACACCCGTAGTCATCACGCCCCCGCGCCCGCCCACCACGGGTGGCGGCGGCGGTGGAGGGGGAGGAGGTGGCGGTGGCGGGCGCGCCCGGCCGCCGTCCTATCCCGGAACCATTCGGGCGGAGGGCGGCGACGGGGAGGTGACGCTACGGTGGGATGCGCCGTCCAGCCAGGGCAGTTCCCGGATTCAGCATTACGAGTACCGGATCGACGGCGGGGGCGAGTGGATTTCAACCGGATCGACCGACCGCATCCACACGATTACCGGTCTGACCAACGGCCGGGTCTACTTCTTCCATCTGCGCGCCGTGAGCGCGGCCGGCCCGGGTTCCCACCGCATTTCGCCCGAGGCCACGCCCGTGGCGGACCTGGACTTTACCCACTTCGCCAATGGGGGGTTCATCACATCCACACTGGTCCTGGTGAACGCGGGCGCCTACCCGGTCCGCCCCGCCATCTACTTCTACGATCAGGACGGCGACCCCATCGCCGCACGGTCCCTGGTGAGCCTGACCCCGGATCTGGAGGTGGGCGACGACGGCGCCCTGAGCCCCCGCACGGTCATGAACCCCCTGGGCGAACTCACCATCGCCACCCACGGCCGCGGGGGGCAGCGGGTCGGATCGGTCACGGTGCGCGCGGCCAGTTCCATCGGCGGGGTCCTGCGCTTCGACATCCCCGGCTTCGGGGTCGCCGGGGTCGGCGACAGCCCGACCCTCCGGGATGCCCTCGTCCCGGTGCGCCGCCAGGATGGCGGCATCAACACGGGCGTTGCGGTCCGCAACCGGGGAACGGCCACTCTGACCCTGCAATGCCGATTGATGCGGGACGGCGCCGTGCTCGAAGAGACGATGATCCCGCTTGCGGCCAACGGCCAGGACTCCCGATTCATCGACCAGGTGTTCCCCGCCACCGACACCTCGGACTTCGTCGGTGCGGTGCGGTGCGCCGCGCCCGAACCGGGGCGCTTCTCGGCGGTGGCCTTCGAATTGGATGGGGTAAACCGGATCTTCACCACCTTGCCGGTGGTGCCGGTACCGGCGGTCCCGGAGCAGGAACAAGAGGAGGAGCAGGAGCAGGAACAGGACGCCACACGGCTGGACTTCACGCATTTCGCCAATGGCGGGAAGATCGTCTCCTCACTGGTGTTGGTGAACGCGGGCGCCAATCCCGTCCGTCCCGCCATCTACTTCTACGATCAGGACGGCGGCCCCATCGCCGCCGAATCGATGCTGGACGTTCCAGCGAATATGGAGATCGGCGACGACGGCGCCCTGCGCCCTGGAACGGCCATCGACCCGCTGGGAGAACTGACGATCTCCACCCACGGGCGGGGGGTTCTGAAGGTCGGATCGGTCGCGGTGACGGCCGAGGGTCCCATCGGCGGGGTCCTGCGCTTCGACATCCCCGGCCTCGGGGTCGCCGGGGTGGGCGACAGTCCGCCGGTCCGGGATGCCCTCCTCCCCGTGCGCCGCCAAACCGACGGCATCAACACGGGCGTCGCGGTCCACAACCGGGGAACGACCGCCCTCCTGGTGCGGTGTCGGCTGATGCGGGACGGCGCCGTGCTCGAAGAGACGATGATCCCGCTTGCGGCCAACGGCCAGGACTCCCGGTTCATCGACCAGGTGTTCCCCACCGCCGACACGTCGGACTTCGTCGGGTCCGTGCGGTGCCTGACGCCCGAGCCGGGACTCTTCTCGGCGGTGGCCTTCGAGCTGGATGGGGTCAACCGAGTCTTCACCACCCTGCCTGTGGTCCCGGTGGTGGAGGTGCCATGACTCCTACGAGATTGCGTACGACAGGCAGGCGGTTGGGACCGACGACCCGACGGGGCTGTGGTCGGACGGGGAGACGCTGTGGGTGACGGACCGGGCCTGGGCGGCTACCACGTGTCTGTCGTCCATGTCGTCCGGACAAGTGGCGTCGTCGGTGACAGGGCTGTACCCGTGGCTGGGCTACAAGCTGTCCGACCGGGTCTCTGTCTGGGGCGCGACCGGCTACGGGAAGGGCGCCCTGACGTTGACGCCGGGCGAGACAGCGGCGCTCAGGAGCGGGCTGGCGATGGGCATGGCCGGCGGCGGCCTGCGGGGCGATCTGGCGGATTCCGTGGTGGCCGGATTCGGGCTGGCGCAGCAAACCGCGGCGTGGGGCGAAACGCCCGGAGCCGGGGAGAGAGTCGAATGCACGGAGGATGCCACCTCCAGCAACGAGATCGAGCTCAACCGGAAGGGTATCGATATCGCGGGCCGCCATCTAAAAGGAAACGGGAACCGGCATTTTCCGACAGGCTCTGGAAAGGCCAGGCGACGCCACCTCGTTGATTTCGACTTCATGACCAGTGAGTTCCGCGGAACATGAGCGAACTGAACGCGTTCGAGCGCATCCTGGCGTCGTTGTACGAGGCCATGCTCGACGATACCCGCTGGCCGGCCACCTCGGTCCTGATTGACGAGGCCTGCGGCACCGTGGGCAAAGCCCTCCTGGTCGGCGAAGGCCCGCCCGACGACATCCGCCCCCTCTTCGTGGGGCTCTACTGGCGGGGGAAGCGTCGGGAAGACTTTGAGCGAGAGTATCTGGAAGTCTACCATCCGATCAACGAAGCCATACCGCGCCAGCTGCAGCTGCCAGACGGCCATCTGGTGCCTCTCAAAGACCTGTACACGGCCGAGGAACTGAAAACCTCGCGTGCCTACAACGAGGCATATCCCCGGGCCAAGTATCAGAATGGCCTCAACGTTCTCTTGGACGGGCCGGGGAGCACCCGCATGACTTGGTCGCTCGCTGATCCCGTCGCCTCGGATGGCTGGGGGTCTTCGCAGATCGCGATGGTCAGGCGGCTCATGCCCCATATTCGACAATTCATCCGCGTCCGGCAGGCGCTGGTCCGCGCGAAGGCCGGCGACACGACCGTGACCGCCCTGCTTGATAATCCCCGGATTGGCATCGTCCATCTGGACCGGCGCGGGCGGATCCTGGAGGTTAATGATCGTGCCCGCGGGATCCTCCGGCGCGGTGACCGGCTGTCGGACAACGACGGGCTGCTCTGCGCCTGCGATCCGGACGACCAGTTGCGGCTGGAGCGGCTGGTGGCCACCGCGCTGCCGACCTCCGATGCTGTCGCCCTCAGCGGGTCGACCCTGCTGGGCCGTTCGGCCGGGTTGCCGCCGTTGGTGGTGCACATCAATCCCGTGGCGGTCCCTCAACCGGACTACGGAGCGCAGCCTGTCGCTGCGCTGGTCCTGATTGTCGAGCCGGGGCACCATCATCGTATCGATCCAGCCGTGGTCGCCAGGACCCTGAGGCTGACCCCGGCCGAGAGTCACGTGGCGGTCTGGTTGGCCGAAGGCAAGAGCGTGCACGACATCGCCAACGTCACGGGGCTCACGGACAACACCATCTACTGGCACCTGAAGCGGATCTACCAGAAACTGCCGATCTCCCGGCAGGTGGACCTGGTGCGGTTGGTGCTGTCGATCGCCGAGTTCAGGTAACCACTCCGCTGCCTGCGTTCTCGTTGGACGGCCCGGATGCCTGCCGCTTTCTTTTTCTTCCAAAATCTACCCACATTTCTTCAAATCCTACCAATCTTGGTAGCGACTGTAAGGCGTTGAAAGTACTAACCTTCAGCGGTTAGCGGAAAGAAGCCTTTCCGTGTGGACCTCTCCGGCGCGGCTGGCCGTTGTCACAGTGCGCCGGCCCGATGGGACGCCGGTAACGTTCACTGTTGGTCCCTGGGGCCGGGCAGATCCGGAAGAAGGTGGGCAAGATCCACGACTACGAGGCGAAGCAGAGCTGCGCGGTGGTCGCGAAGGTCGTGGGCGGGAACGGCGCCTCGGACAGCATCCACGTGGCCCTGATGTCCCGGAGGACGCCTTGATCGGCCCTTCCTTGAGAGCATTTGCGGTCCGGGTATTTGCTGCCATGGTGGGCGGCCGTGCGTTCTTGCTGGTGCTCGTGTTTGTGTTCACCGCCGGCACACAGGCGATCGCGCAGACCATGACCGCGCCCGACATCACCAGTGAGGAGCCCTTCCTGGTCGATGAAGGCGAGACAGCGGTGGCCACGCTCACTGCAGACGACAGCGACACGACCGCAGGCGACCTGATCTGGTCGAAGACGGGCGGGGCCGACTCCGGCAAGTTCGGCCTCACCAGTGCGGGCGTCCTCACCTTCAGTTCGGTCAAGGACTACGAAGCGCCCGATGACGCGGACGCCGACGGGACCTACGAAGTGACCGTGCAAGTGAGCGACGGGACCGATTCGGACATGGCCGCGTTGCTCGTGACGCTCCGGAACGTCACCGAGCTCACGGCGATCACCGGGCCTTCGAGCGTCGCGTTCCCAGAGAACAGTTGGTCGCGGGTGGCGGCCTTCACGGCGTCCTCGGAGGAAGACCGGGCCGGCATCGACTGGGTCCTCGCCGGGACCGACAGTGACCACTTCAGCATCGACAGCCCGCCCGGCGCGCTCCGATTCGCCCTCCAAGCGGTCGCCCCGCGGATCTTCTCCGAGCCGCCCGACTTCGAGGCGCCCGTTGACCCCGACGCGGCCAACACCTACGAGCTGACCTTGTTGGCCAGAGCCGGCTCGTCCGTCACGGACACGCATACCTTCACGGTTACCGTCACCGACGTGGACGAGGAAGGCGCGTTGTCGCTGTCTTCGACCCGTCCCGCGCTGGGCGCCGTGCTGACCGCCGTCCCCACCGACCCGGACGGCGTGACCGCCGGAACGGCCCTCTGGCAGTGGGAGCGGTCCACGGGCCGCAACTCCTGGGCCGTGATCGACGGCGCCGCCTCGGCGAGCTACACGCCGGCAGCGGCGGACACGAACACGTTTCTGCGGGTGACGGCGACCTACGCGGACGAGCACGGGACCGGCAAGACGGTCAGCGAGGTGGCGCCCAACGTGGTCACGGGGCCGCTGTTGACGGGTCTGACGGTGGAGGCCGATGACTCCCGGGTCGACACCGTGCGGGGCCTATACCCCGCGTTCGACCCGCAGACGCTTCACTACCGCATCGGGTGCGCCGGCGCCAACGCGCTGCTCCTGACCGTGTCGGCGCCGGCGCACGCGCGCTTGGCGGTGGCCGTCGTCCACCCGCCTCTACCTGAACCGCTGCAACCGCCGAAGCACGCGCGCTTGGAGGCGGCCGGCGTTCAGGCCGCCAGAGCGCCTGAGGTGGTTTCGGTGCCGGTGGCTGCGGACAGCGACGTGACGATCCGCGTGGCTGACGCGAGCGGCGACGGCACGACCTACGTCGTTCACTGCCTGCCGGACGTACTCTTCCGAATCGAGACGCACGCGTTTCCGGACACCGAGGCATTCGAGGATCTGATCCTGTTCAACCACGACGATTACTTCAGGCTGATGGATCGAAACGGCGTGCCAAGACAGCATCTCCGTTTCGAGGGCGTGAGTCTGTCCGCCACCAGGTTCCACCGGGTCGGCGCCGACGGTGCATACCGCTACGGGTTCGCTCTAGCAGCCTGTCGGACTTTCGGCGTAAGTCCTTTGTTTTCAACGACGGCCTTTTTTAGCCCGAAACCGTAAACACAGTCATATGAATGACTTAGGTTTTTGATCCGGTGTTAGTCCGACAGGCTGCTAGGTCGAGAAGGCGGTTACACCATCCTGGACGAGGACTTCGAGGCGGTCGCCGAAGGCGTGAGGACCGCGGCACCGTTGACCGGCCTCGACCATCACGACTTCCAGATTCTGGAGGACGGCAACTACCTTCTCATGTCATACGAACCGGCGACCCGCGACTTCAGCGACATCGATCTGCCCTATCTCGACGGGGCCGATGTCTCCTCCGTCGCTGTCCGGGACGCGGCGTTCCAGATCGTTACGCCAGGTAGGCTAGCCGTCTTCACCTGGAAGTCCTGGAATCACATGGCCGTCGAGGATTGCGTGGCAGGCCACTTCCCCGTGGCGCTCTCGACCGATCCCAACATGAGGGAACTCAATGGAGACTATGCGCATATTAACGGGGCGCATGTGGTCGACAGCGTCCTCGTCGCCTCAATGCGGGGCTGCTCGAAGGTGCTGGGCATCGACGTCGAACCCGGCGATACCCGAGGGGACGTGCTCTGGCGGATGGGCCGCACCAACCTGAGCGGCTCGCAATGGGCGGCGCGGGACATCGGCCCGCCGCCGCTGGACTTCATCAACGATCCGGAAGGCGAGTTCTGCGGCCAGCACGCGGCGCGCTTCCTGCCCAACGGCAACGTCTTCCTCTTCGACAACGGCGTGGTGTGCGCGATGGATCCGTGGGCCTTCGATGAGTTGGGGCGCGAGGGGAGCGACTTCAGCCGCGCGGTGGAGTACGCGCTGGATCTCGACAACCACGAGGCGGTCTTCGTGCGCGATCTCTCCCTGCGGGGCGAGCGGAGCCACCTTGGTGAATTCACCGGCAACGTGGACGTGCTCGACAACGGCGACTGGCTGGTGAGCTGGGGCGGGATTTTCAGGGAGGGTGTCGAGTTTCCAAACAACGAGATGGCCACGCTGGTCGATCCCGCGACCGGTCAGGAGAAGCTGGGCATCCGCTTCAGGGAGTTGCCCACCTCTTTTCGTCAGCGCCTCATCAACGCGACCGTGGTCCCGTCAGAGGCCCTGGCGCCGCAACCCGTCTCGCTCACCGCGGAGTTCCCGGCCAGCGACCACACCTCGCTTGTCCACACGGGCGCTGGGGACGCGTCGCAAGTGATCGTCTCCTTCAACCAGCCCGTGGTGGATTTCAGCGCCTCCAGCCCGTCGATCAGCGTCCAGGGCGCGACAATCGAGAGTGTCCTGTCCCACATCGTGGCCGGCGAACCGGCCAACGCCTATGTCGTCACCCTAACGCCAGCCGGCACCAGCGACATCACCGTCGGTCTGGTGGCCGATCAGCCCTGCGCCGATGGTGGCATCTGCACCGCCGGTGAAACCCTGCTGTCGGAAGTCCCCGCATCACATGTCATCCGTGCAGATACGACACCCCCGACGGTGAGCAAGATCGAGGTCAGCTCGAATCCGGGAACGGACCGGACCTATGCCGCAGGCGATGAGATTCAGGTGACGGTGACCTTCAGCGAGACGGTGGAGGTGACGGGGACGCCGGAGTTGAGGCTGGAGCTGGGAGAAGGGCAGCGAACGGCGACCTATGAAGGCGGCTCGGGAACGGCGGCGCTCGTGTTCGGTTACACAGTAGCTGCAGGGGAAAGCGACACGGACGGAGTGGGCGTTGAGGCCGACAGCCTGTCGGGCGGCACGATCCGAGACGGTGCGGGGCATAACGCGGTGCTGGAACATGAAGCGGTGACGCCGCAGGCGGGGCACAAGGTGGACGGGGTCAAGCCGGAACTGGCCGCACGCGGCGGAGCGGTGGTGAACGGGACGACGCTGACGCTGACCTATGATGAGGCGCTCGACGGAAGTTCGACACCTGCGACGGGGGACTTTACGGTGTCTGGGGGCGACCAGGTGCGGACGGTCACCGGAGTTCGAGTGAACGGGAGTGCGGTGGAGCTGACCCTGGACGTGGGGGCCGAGCACTTGGAGGCGGGGATCCAGGTGAGCTATACGCCGGGAGACAACCCAATCCAGGATGTGCCGGGAAACGAGGCGGAGACGCTCAGCCGTGAAACGGTGGACAACGAAACCCCGGACACGACGGCGCCGACGGTGAGCAGTCTGGCCATCACCTCGAGCCCGGGATCAGACCAGAACTATGCGGCGGGGGAGGAGATCGAGTTGACGGTGACCTTCAGCGAGGCGGTGGAGGTGGAGGGAACGCCGCAGTTGAGGCTGAGAGTGGGGACCAGGAACCGAACGGCCGGCTATGACAGCGGCACGGGGACGGCGTCGCTGGTGTTTGCCTACGAGGTGGCCGATGGGGACGAGGATACCGGCGGGGTGAGCATCGAGGCGGGCCGGATCGCCTTGAACGGCGGGACGATCGAAGACGAGGCAGACAATGATGCGGTGCTGGACCATGAAGCGGTGGCGCCGCAGGTCGAGCACAAGGTGGACGGGGCGCGGCCGGCGTTGGCCGCAACCGGCGGGGCGGTGGTCGACGGAACGACGCTGACACTGACCTACGACGAGTCGCTCGACGGGAGCTCGACCCCTGTGCCGGGGGATTTCACGGTGTCTGGGGGCGACCAGGTGCGGACGGTCACCGGAGTTCGAGTGAACGGGAGTGCGGTGGAGCTGACCCTGGACGTGGGGGCCGAGCACTTGGAGGCGGGGATCCAGGTGAGCTATACGCCGGGAGACAACCCAATCCAGGACGCGGCGGGCAACGACGCGTTGGGACTGAGCAACGAGCGGGTAACCAACAACACGGGGGACACGACGGCGCCGACGGTGAGCAGTCTGGCCATCACCTCGAGCCCGGGATCAGACCAGACTTATGCGGCGGGGGAGGAGATCGAGTTGACGGTGACCTTCAGCGAGGCGGTGGAGGTGGAGGGAACGCCGCAGTTGAGGCTGAGAGTGGGGACCAGGAACCGAACGGCCGGCTATGACAGCGGCACGGGGACGGCGTCGCTGGTGTTTGCCTACGAGGTGGCCGATGGGGACGAGGACACCGGCGGGGTGAGCATCGAGGCGGGCCGGATCGCCTTGAACGGCGGGACGATCGAAGACGCAGCAAACAATCCGGCGGAACTGGCCCATGAGTCGGTCGCGACACAGGCAGGGCACAAGGTGGACGGTGTCCGGCCGGCGTTTGTGAGCGCGGCGGTGGATGGGGCCTCTCTGACGCTGACCTACGGGGAAGCGCTGGACGGGGGATCGAGGCCTGCGCCGGGGGACTTCACGGTGCAGGTAGGCGGCACCGGTCGAAGCGTTTCGGGAGTCTCGATCAGCGATGCCGTGGTGACGCTGACGCTCAATCCTGAGGTGGAGCACGGAGATACGGGGATCCGGGTGAGCTACACACCGGGAACCAACCCGCTCCGGGACGCGGTGGGCAACGACGCTTTGGGGTTGAGCAACCGGTCGGTGACCAACACCACGGGGGCTCCCAACACGGCTCCGCAGATCACAAGTCCGAGTTCGTTCGATGTTCCGGAGAACCAGGCAATGGTGAGGCGGCTGGCTGCCAGGGATACCGACCCGGGGGATGAGGTGACGGGCTGGGCGATCGTGGGCGGGACCGATCGGGGGCAGTTTGCGATCACCTCCGATACGGGGGATCTGAGCTTCCGGACAGCGCCGGACTTCGAGGCACCCGGAGACAACGCGTATGAGGTGACAGTGGAGGTGAGGAGCGGGGCGGGGGCGAGGGAACTGAAGGCCGAGCAGACGTTCACCCTCAGAGTGACGGACGAACGGGAACCACCGGGTATCCCGGAGGCGCCGACCTTTTCGGGAGAGACGGCCGACAGTCTCACGGTCAACTGGAGCGAACCGGACAACACGGGACCGGCGATCGGCGACTACGACGTGCAGTACCGGGAGAAGGGCACGGGGCGCTTCATCGACGGTCAACACGAGGGGCCGGAGCTCTCTCTGACGCTGGATGACCTGGAGCCGGGCACGGT
Source organism: Terriglobia bacterium (assembly GCA_963555775.3). GTDB lineage: Bacteria > Acidobacteriota > Terriglobia > 20CM-2-55-15 > 20CM-2-55-15 > JAJEDW01. Next base: position 38,119 of record CAUVWY020000002.1, read on the forward strand.
CTATGAAGTGCAGGTGCGGGCCACCAACGACGAGGGGACAGGCAACTGGTCGGAGTCTGAGGAGGGGATGACCGTCACGCCGCTGACGGTTCAGATGACGAGCGACCTTCCGCCTCCGGTGGAGGGCCCCTTTACGGTGAGGTTCAGCTATTCCGAGCCGGTAACAGATTTTTCCAGCAACGACATCGAGAGCGGTCAGAATCCTGCCTGCAGCGACGATCAGAACAACCCGGTGTTCTGCGACCCGGGGATCGGTCGACTGGATACGGTCGACAACCGGGTGTTCACCGCTACGGTGACGCCCGGGACCAATGGGGTGGCACACAACTACACGCTGACGCTGACGGTGAGCGGAGGGGCGGTGAGGTCGTCGGCCGGGAACAAACCGAACGAGGAAGGGCTGTTGGAGGTTCGGGTGGCGCCACCGGGAGTGACGGTGCCGATCTCGTCTCTGGGTCTGACGGCCAGCGCAGGTAACGCAGAAGTGCGGCTGAGCTGGAACCGGCCGACGGAAAACGGGGGCTCGGCGATTATCCGCTACGAATACCGATTTGCAGCCGCCAGTGAGGATTTCAGCGCATGGGAGGACGTGAGTGCGGGAACGCGCAGGGTGACGGTGGGAGGGCTGATTAACGGAAGGGAATACGTCTTCGAGACGCGGGCGGTAAACGCTCTGGGCAAGGGCGGGGTGGAAACGGTGATGGCGACCCCTGAGCAGCGAGTGTCGCCCCCACGCCCGCCGACCACGGGTGGCGGAGGAGGAAGCGGGCGCGGACGGCCACCGTCCTATCCCGGAACCATTCAGGCGGAAGGCGGCGACGGCGAGGTGACGCTGACCTGGGATGCGCCATCCAGCAAGGGCAGCTCCCGGATTCAGCATTACGAGTACCGCATCGACGGCGAGGTGACGCTGACCTGGGATGCGCCATCCAGCAAGGGCAGCTCCCGGATTCAGCATTACGAGTACCGCATCGACGGCGAGGGCGAGTGGATTTCAACCGGATCGACCGACCGCATCCACACGATTACCGGTCTGACCAACGGCCGGGTCTACTTCTTCCATCTGCGCGCCGTGAGCGCGGCCGGCCCGGGTTCCCACCGCATTTCGCCCGAGGCCACGCCCGTGGCGGACCTGGACTTTACCCACTTCGCCAATGGGGGGTTCATCACATCCACACTGGTCCTGGTGAACGCGGGCGCCTACCCGGTCCGCCCCGCCATCTACTTCTACGATCAGGACGGCGATCCCATCGCCGCAAGGTCCCTGGTAACCCTGACCCCGGATCTGGAAGTGGGAGACGACGGCGCCCTTCGGCCCTGGACGGTCATGAACCCCCTGAGTGAACTCACCATTGCCACCCACGGCCGCGGGGGACAGCGGGTCGGATCGGTTACGGTGCGCGCGGCCAGTTCCATCGGCGGGGTGCTGCGCTTCGACATCCCCAACCTTGGGGTCGCCGGGGTCGGCGACAGCCCGACCCTCCGGGATGCCTTCGTCCCGGTGCGCCGCCAGGATGGCGGCATCAACACGGGCGTCGCGGTCCGCAACCGGGGAACGGCCACTCTGACCCTGCAATGCCGATTGATGCGGGACGGCGCCGTGATCGAAGAGGCGGATATCCGGCTCGAGGTCAACGGCCAGGATTCCCGGTTCATCGACCAGGTGTTCCCCGCCGCCGATACGTCGGACTTCGCCGGGTCGGTGCGGTGCGCCGCGCCCGAACCGGGGCGCTTCTCCGCGGTGGCCTTCGAACTGGATGCCGTCAACAGGATCTTCACCACCCTGCCCGTCGTGCCCGTGCCGGCGGTCCCGGAGCAGGAGCAGGAACAAGAGGAAGAACAGGGTCAGGAGCAAGAGGAGGAACAGGACGCCACACGGCTGGACTTCACGCATTTCGCCAATGGCGGGAAGATCGTCTCCTCACTGGTGCTGGTGAACGCGGGCGCCTATCCGGTCCGTCCCGCCATCTATTTCCACGATCAGGACGGCGGCGCCATCGCCGCCGAAGCGATGCTGGATGTTCCAGCGGATATGGAGATCGGCGACGACGGCGCCCTGCGCCCTGGCACGGCCATGAACCCGCTGGGAGAACTGACGATCTCCACCCACGGACGGGGGGTTCTGAAGGTCGGATCGGTCACCGTGACGGCCGGCGGTCCCGTCGGCGGGGTCCTGCGCTTCGACATCCCCGCCCTCGGGGTTGCCGGGGTCGGCGACAGTCCCCCGGTCCGGGATGCCCTGGTCCCGGTGCGCCGACAGGATGGCGGCATCAACACGGGCGTCGCGGTCCGCAACCGGGGAACGACCGCCCTTCTGGTGCGGTGCCGGCTGATGCGGGACGGCGCCGTGCTCGAAGAGACGATGATCCCGCTTGCCGCCAACGGCCAGGATTCCCGGTTCATCGACCAGGTGTTCCCCACCGCCGATACGTCGGACTTCGTCGGGTCGGTGCGGTGCCTGACGCCCGAGCCGGGACTCTTCTCGGCGGTGGCCTTCGAACTGGATGGGGTCCACCGGATCTTCACCACCCTGCCCGTGGTCCCGGTGGTGGAGGTGCCCTGACTTCGGACAAAGCGCCCCCATCATGATGTTCGTCCCCCTGGAAACGAACGCCACGCAACAACGGCCGCGTGGATCCAGTCGGACAATTGTTGGAGGGCCTGGGATTCGATCTGAGCGTGCCAGTCGGTGATGGGCAGTTGACTGGTGAGGATCGTGAATCGGGTGGCGTAACGGTCGTCGCAGATTTCCAGGAAGTCGCGGCGTTCGGCGTCGGCGAGCGGCGCGATGGCCCAATCGTCAACCAGGAGCACGTCGATCCGGGCAATGCTGTCCAGCAGTTTGGCCAGGCTGCCGTCGGCCCGGTTTGGGAATCCGGATCGGCGATCCGGAGGGCCTCGGCCTGCTCCCGAGTGCGGGTTGCTCATCGACCAGGCCCGGCGGTTTTCCTGGGGACGATGCCGGGGGGCGCTTTATTTCGCGGATGTTACACTGGAAGTGCTAAGACCGTGGAGGAACTGAGTAGATGTATGACATCGGAGAGAAACCGGGCAAAGGTAGCTATTGCTGTACGAATTGCAGTTGGCGGGTGACACTAGCAGCCTGTCGGACTTTCGGCGTAAGTCCTTTGTTTTCAACAACGGCCCTTTTTAGCCCGAAACGGTAAACACAGTCATATGAATGACTTAGGTTTTTGATTCGGTGTTAGTCCGACAGGCTGCTAGACGACGACTCGGACCGTTTACCGCCGTGTGGCAGTTGCGGTAAAGGTCAGAACACTAAATACAATCGCTGCTGATTGATATGAATGCTGATGGCAACCCAGACTGAACCCACCACAAATGCTATCTTTCGCGCTCTTCGAAGTGTGGATGTGGACCCCGACCTAGCCTACGAAGCCGCCGAGGAAAGCCGCCGCCAAGCCGGGGAGAACGTCATCACCGTTATTGGAGCCCAGCTCACTGAGTTCAGGGCCGAACTGGACACTCGTCTGACCCGGATCGAGGCGGAAATCAAATCCCAAACCGTGCGGATCGACGCGATGGGAAGCCGCATTGACGTTCTACAGCGGGTGATCTGGCCGCTGATCGGTCTGCTCGCCACGACCGTCTTCGGCCTGCTTTACAGGGTCGTCACTGGTTAGGAGATAGCCTCCCGGAGGATTCCGATTACCCCCGGTCTTCACCTTCAAAGGGTTCCTTCCGACTCCGATTCCCGGTACTGTCTTGTCCTATGGTAGCGAGAATCCTCATTGGTTTGGCTGGAAGAACAATATTCTGGTTGGGTTTCCTCTTTATCGTCGGTCACGCTCTTTGGGCCTCTTACATCACTGAAAATATTGGGATGTTGGTGGTTAAAGCGTTCTTCTTCCCAATCACCTATCTCGTTTACCCTTGGTATGCTGGCCTCTGGTGGATTCTGCTCCCATCAATCATCGGGTACTGGCTCTCCACGTTTATCGGCACGCTACCACCAGTGGACTAGCCCAGTCGTCACCGCCCCTGACTGGTTCCAGCACCCGTTTAGCGTCGCGTGGGACATCGCCGAACTGAAGGCCAAAGCCATGAACCGACAAAAGCTAGTAATTACAGTGGTTATCGTACTTTTCCTCATCGTTTGTTTCAGTATCATCGACCTTCGTGATCGCGTGGCTAGGCTTGAAGAAGACTCGGCCATTACCTCGTTTGGACCACTCAGCACATTAGAAAAAATTATGATCGAACAGGTACTCGAAAGGATGCGGGAAAGCCGCTAAGAGAGGTTTATAAAGCCATCGGTCCATTTATGACAGGAGTACCAGTCGGCGCGAATTGCGGGAGTCTTTGTCACGCACTCCACCAGCGCGCCACAGCGGTAATGAAGCTGCTCACAGAACGCCTCGATGCGCTGCCGGTCCCTTTCCATACCAGCCTGGTTCGACGACTTCTTCATCTCGATCACCAGCAGGTTCTGGCTACTGCATTCCCGGACGTGAACGATCACGTCGGGCACAACGATCTTGTCTTCTTTGCGGTCCAACCGCTTCTGACATTCTTTCGGCAATAGCCTCAACCGCTTTTCAGGAGGATCACCCTGCTGCCGGTTGTACTCGGCATCAACGTCGTACTCGTACTCGATGAAGTGCTCTTGCAGATACATCGCGAGCCGTGCCGCGATGCCCCGCTCGCTCGAATCATTCTCAAGCAGGTACTTGTCTTTTTGCCACAACGTGCTCAGCGCCCACTCCAAACGGTTCTTTACATCAGCTTCTTCCACTTCATCCTCCCTGGGGTTCTCCAAGAGGCGCGCGCAAAACGCGCCGGGGCTGCCACTCTGGTGGAGTACGGACTAGTCGTCAATAGTCGTGTTACGCGTAACGCCACTATTGACCAGGCCGGGATCCCGGTGCCGATCCGCGCGGGCGAGGGCCGCAGTCGACGTCGGGCGGCTGCAGGTCCGGACCGGGGACGCCGGCGTCCGTGTCCTCGTCGACGAGCGGGACGCGATCGGCGGGCGAACGTCGCATAAAAGCCAATCGGTCAACCCACGCCAGGCCGATCCGCGCCGGTCCCTTGTGGTCCGGCTGGAAGTGATCGGGTCCACCGGATCCGCCCGCAACGTGGACGTTGTCCAGGATCGACGCCCAGGTAGAGCCGCTGGAACGGGTTAGGAGGTACTCAGGGTCCAGTGGACGGTAGAAAAGCGCTCAGATCGAGGCTCAGGACGCCATTTTTCGCGGTTCAGATCCAGACCGGCAATTATGGGCAGCCACGTCGCCGAACGAGCCCCTAGGCGGCCGCCTGTGGGCTTCGTTGCCGGTCACCGCCCGCAGTTCCGGTAGTCCGAGTCCATGCACGTCCGCGCTAGTTCAGTTGCGCGGTCGATCTCGGCGCGGGTGGCCTTGCGCACGTGCAGGGTGCGGCCGTCGGCGCACCGGAAGGTGGCGGTGACGCGGTGCTGGCCTCCGAGGATCTGGCGCAGCGTGGACCAACTGGCGTGTTCCCCGCGTGCGGCGAGACGGCGGCGGATGACCTGGACGAGTTGGTAGGCGATGACGGTGACGAACAGGTGACCCTCGGCGCGAATGGGCTTGCGGTGATAGATGGGGCGCAGACCGAGTTCGGATTTCAGTGAGCGGAACACGTGTCGCGTCCCACCAGATTCGGAACAGTATCGACCCAGCGGAGCCTTCCCCCTCAGAAAACGAATCGGGCGCGGGCATCGCGGACGCGACCGGGACGATCAAGAACAGCGACCCGATGCTGCGGGCATTGATGGCGCGGTTTGGGCGGACGGCGGCCGTGCACGTGGTCGAGCAGGTCGAGGAGCTGAGGCCGGCGCGGTTGCCGGAGGTCAGGACGCGCCCGGGTCGCCGGGGCGGGGCATGCGGTAGCCGACGCCGCGCTCGTTGAATATCCAGGTCGGGCTCGCCGCGTCGTCGCCGAGCCTGTGGCGCAGCCGCTTGACGTAGGCGCGCACCTTCTTGGGGTTGCCGGTGCCCCGTCCGGCCCAGACCTGGCGCAGCAGGGCCTCGTGAGTCAGGACCCGGCCCGCGCCCTCGGCGAGCACGCGCAGCAGATCGTACTCGGTCGCCGTCAGCGTCACCGGGCGCCCGGCCACGCTGACCCGGCGCCGGTCGTAGTCGATGGCGAGCTCGCCCAGTACGAAGGGGGTCGGATTCGACCGCCGGCGCAGGGCCGCCCGGATGCGCGCCGTGAGCTCGGTCGGCGAGAACGGCTTGACCACGTAGTCCTCGGCGCCGGCCTCCAGCGCCCGCGCGATGGTCTCGTCGCGCCCGTAGGCCGAGATGAAGATGACCGGCAGGTCGGCGAGCCCCGGAACGGTCCGCATCAGCTCGACGCCGTCGGTCCCGGGCAGCATCAGGTCGAGCAGGACCAGCCGGGGTTTCTCGGCCCGGAGGATGCGCGGCAGCTCCCGGGGGTCGCCGGTGACCAGCGGGGCGTAGCCCGCCTCCGCCAGCGTGTCGCGGACATGGCGCAGCGTCTCCGGGTCGTCGTCGACCACCAGGATGGGCACCGCGTCCGGTGCGTGGCCCGGCGCGCCGGGGCGGACCGGGGCGGGACCGGCGCCGGACTCCACGGCCACCGGGATCGTGAAGGTGAATCGCGCGCCGAGGCCGACACCGCCGCTCTCGGCCCGGATACGCCCGCCATGGGCCTCGACCAGGCCCTTGCAGATGGCGAGTCCCAGCCCGCCGCCGACGCCGCCCTCCCGGTCCCCGGTGGCGGTGTACTTGCGGAACAGCTGGCCGAGATGGTCCGGCGCGATGCCCCGGCCCTCGTCGGCGACCGAGACCGCCACATGCAGCCCCTCGCGCTCCGCCGCGATCCGGATGGGGGCGGATTCCGGAGAGTGGCGCGCGGCGTTGGCCAGCAGGTTATTGAGCACCTGCACCGTGCGCTGCCGGTCGGCCATGACCCGGGGCAGGTCGGGCGGCAGGTCGATGCGGACAGTGTGCCGCCCGCCGCCGCTGACGAACGTGCCGCGGGCCTGGTCCACCAGCGCGGCGACATCCGAGGGCTCGGGCGCGACCGACAGCGTCCCGGTATCGATGCGCCCGGCGTCGAGCAGGTCGCCGATCAGGTTGTCCATGCGGTCGGCCTGCTCGTCGATGATGCGGAAGAACTGCGTCACCTCGGCCGGGCCGAAGATGCGCGAGGCGCGGAGCACCGTGGCGGCCGAGCCCTTGATCGAGGTCAGCGGAGCGCGCAGTTCGTGGCTCACCATGCCCAGGAACTCGGCCCGCATGCGCTCCAGCTCCCGAAGCGGCGCCAGGTCCTGCATGGTGACCACCACCGAGGCGAGCGCGCCGTCCGGGCCGTGGATCGGGGTGGCGTTGATGAGCGTCGTGACGCTGCGCCCGTCCGCGGCCGAGAGCGCGATCTCCTCGGCCCGCACCGTCTCGGCCCCGCTCAGCGCCCGCGCCAGCGGCAGCCGGGCGAGCGCGATCTCGCGGCCGTCCGCCCGCCGGCAGGTGATCGTCTCCAGCAGCTGCTCCGCAGTCTGGCCGGGCAGGCACAGGCCCTCGACGATGCGCCGGGCCTCGCGGTTGATCGAGATCACGTCGCCGGTCTGCGCATCGAACACCGTGACGCCGACCGGCGAGGTCTCGATCAGGGCTTCCAGGCCCGCGTGAGCGCGTTGCTCGGCGCGATAGGTGCGCGCGTTGGCGATCGCCGTCGCCGCCTGTGAGGCGAACAGCACCAACACCTCCTCGTCCTCGTCCGTGAACGCCTCCCCGCCCTCCTTCTCGACCAGGTAAAAGTTGCCGACATGGACGCCCCGGTGGCGCATCGGCGTGCCCTGGAAGGTCTTCGAGGGCAGCCGGTCGGTCGAGAAGCCGAGCGAGCGCACATAGTCGGGCACGTCGGCCAGCCTCAGCGGTCCCGGCAGGTCGCGGAAATACTCGAACAGCCGCGGCCCGTCGGGCCATTCCACCAGCTTGCGGTGCTCCTCCGCGGTGAAGCCCGAGGTGACGAAGTCCTGGGGGACGCCGGCATCGTCGATGGTGGCGATAGCGCCGTAGCGCGCGCCGGTGAGCGCGCGGGCGCTCTCGACAACCTCGTTCAGCACGGTCTCGAGGTCGAGGCTCGCGTTGATGCGCAGGCTCGCCGCGCTGAGCGCGGAGATGCGGGCGCGCAGCGCCGCGTTCTCGTCCGCCGTCCGGTCGCGATCGCTCATCCGTTCTCCTCCCTCTGCCCGCCGCCCCGGCCGGCGGGTGATTCGGCACCGGACCGCGGCCGTGGCGGTGCGATTCGGTCCAGCTCTTGGATAGCACCCTTAATTCGCTCAGAAATCGCTCTTATACCCCATAAGGGGACGGTAGTGTCACACTATATTACCTAGAATTACAAGGGGAAATTATTTCCGGACCAGCGGCGGAAGCCGGGCAGGCCGCGTGGCGGGCTCCGCTGGCCTTGGCGGCCGGAATTGTGCGGTCCGGTTTCGGAGCATGCCGGGAAGTCAGGGAATTGGGAGACCGAAATGGATCGTTTGTCGGAGTCCGGCGCCATCGCCGGGAGGAAGGAATAGTGGACCTGCCGGGCGGACGTCGCGCCGCCGCCACGGACCGCCCCGCCGCGGCCCGATGGGCGCGCGTCACTTTCCCCGGACCCGGCTTCCCCCGCCGCACGGGACCTGCGCGGGTGCACCTTGCCCTTCGCGCGGCGGTTCTCCCTCTGGCGGCGGCTCCACCCGCGCGCGGGAGCGCAAGACCGAATCGAGGTGCCGCGCATTTCCCCTACGCTTGCAATCCGCTGAGTGGCGACCCGCGAGGGTCGGCTCTCATGCAGCCTTGGGACCTTCGAAGGTATCGAATCGGCATTACTCCAGCCGGAACTTCTTCCAGCACAGGAGTATCCGGCCCGGTTGGCGGAAGCCGGCGAACCCCGGTTCACCGCCCGGTGCGGTTTCTGTCACGGGCGCGACGCCGGTGGCGGTGAAGGCGGCCCCTCCAGGTCGCGGAAATACTCGAACAGCCGCGGCCCGTCGGGCCATTCCACCAGCTTGCGGTGCTCCTCCGCGGTGAAGCCTGAGGTGACGAAGTCCTGGGGGACGCCGGCATCGTCGATGGTGGCGATAGCGCCGTAGCGCGCGCCGGTGAGCGCCCGGGCGCTCTCGACAACCTCGTTCAGCACGGTCTCGAGGTCCAGGCTCGCGTTGATGCGCAGGCTCGCCGCGCTGAGCGCGGAGATGCGGGCGCGCAGCGCCGCGTTCTCGTCCGCCGTCGGCTTGCGGTCGGTCATCGGTTCCTGCCTGCTCCCGTCGCGGGCGCGTTGCCGGCCCGGCCGGGGACTGATTCATTGACGGACCGCAGCCGGGGTCCGGCGGCCCCGCTTCGGTCCGATTCCCGGCAGGTCGCGTCTAAATTGTGATGATTTAGTGTTAAAGTCACGTGATACTCCCGAACATGGACACTACTGTCACACAATAGAGCCTATAATTGTAAGAACGATTGCGCGCGCGGGAGGGGTTCGACCCCCGCGACGCGCGGACCCGTCTGCGCGGGGCGAATGGTCGTCAAGCAGCCAGCGAATGGGGAGACCGAAATGGATCGTTTGTCGGAGTCCGGCGCCAGCGCCGGGAGCTAAGGAGCCGCGGACCGGACCGATGTCGCGCCGCCGGCTAATACCTCCCCCCCCCCATCATTCGTGGGGGATTGTCGCGAGACATGATCCGGGCTTCCTCGTCATTGGTCCCCGCGGCCCTGCTGCGCTGTGCGCGAGCAGCAGCGCTGGCCGCCCTGGCGAACGCCGCAACCCTGCTGCGCGGCGCGCGGACGGGAGCCCTGGCGCTGGCCGCCCTCGCCGTCTTGGCGCTCGGCGTGCCCGCCGCGGCCCAGGCCGATGAACTGGTCAGCAATTTCAATCACACCGGCGATGCCGATGACCTTCATATATCGCTCCTAAACGCCGTAGGCGTATTTACGACCGGCGGCCGCGCCGCCACGCTGACCAGCATCGAATTCAGGTTGAGTCAAGTCGTTTCCCGCTCCGCCGCCCCTACGCTAAAGCTCTATACCTTCAGCGTGGCAAATAGACGGGCAACCCCGGACATGGAGGAGGTGGCAACGTTCATCACTCCTTCGACGAGCCTGACCACCAATTCCTTCCAGACCTTTACCTACGATGCGCCGAGCGGAACCAGCCTGACCGCATCGACAGCGTACATTTTCGTGCTGGAGTCACCGTCCGCGGGAATTGTAGTAGTCGAGACTACGGCTGACCCTTCCGAAGACGCCGGCAAGGCCGACGGATGGACTATCGACGGTTCGGGTACCGGGACATCGCCATATTATATCGATGCTGTTAGACAAATCGTGGTCCGCGTCAACGGCACGCTGACCCCCAACGCCGCCCCGACCGCCGCCGACAACACGGTGACGATGGCCGAGGACGGGCGGTACGAGTTCAGCGCGACGGATTTCGGCTTCAACGACACGAACCGCCCCGACAGGCTGGCGAGCGTGCGGATCGTGACCCCGCCGGCGGCGGGCCGGCTGGCGCTCGACGGCGCCACGGTGATTTCGGAGCGGGTCGTCACCAAGGCCCAGATCGACAACGGCGACCTCACCTTCGAGCCCACGACCGGCGGCAGCGGCGACGACTATGCGAGCTTCACTTTCAAGGTGAACGACGGCACGGTCTTCAGCGACGCCGCCTACACGATGAGGATTGACGTGACGGCCACCCCCGCGCTGACGGGACAGATCTTTGTGAACAACACGGAAGAGACCGAGACCGGTAATGCCTTTAATTTGGTAGCAGATAACCAGCACAGTCAATCCTTCACCACGGGGCCGAACAGAGGCGGCTACATCCTCACAAGCATCGGTGCGGTAGCCAGTTTGGGCGATGCTTTCTCCGTAGCGGTTCACACAGCGGATACCAACGGCGTGCCCGTTGCGCTTCATGCATCCATGATCCCTCCGGGCAATTTTCCAGCGGGAGTGAATACTATCCACTTCCACGCCCCCCCCCAATACGAGGCTTAATGCAGACGCCACCTACTCCATTGTTCTGGGACGGGGCAGTACACCCCCCGGCCACCAGATCCGGGGTATTAAGACCACCCCGTCCAACGCCGACAACGCGGGCGCCAGCGGCTGGAGCATCGGCGACACTTATCACTACTACACCAGCGTTTGGAAAAGTTCCGAGGACGGCCGTTCGGCGAAAATCGTCATCAGGGGCAACGCCGTAAGAGGCGTGACCAACTACGCGCCGAGGTTCAGCCCGGCGCGCGAGCCCCTTGAGTTCGCGGAGAACACCGCCGCAGGTGAGGACGTCGGTATCGCAGTGGAGGCCACCGACGACGACAACGACACCCTCACCTACACGCTGGGAGGCACCGACGCGGCCTCCTTCGACTTCGTCGGGACCACGGGGCAGATTCGCACCAAGGCCGGCGTCAGCTACGACCACGAGGTCAAGTCCTCCTACACGGTCACGGTCACGGTCACGGACGGCACCGCCACCGCCGTCGCCAACGTCACGATCAGCGTCACCGACGTGGACGAGCCGCCCGACGCTCCCGCGACGCCCGCGGTCTCGGCAGTGGCAGGGAGCACCACCAGCCTGTCGGTCTCCTGGGTCGCCCCGGCCAACGCCGGCAGGCCCGCCATCGACAGCTACGACGTACAGTACCGCGTAAGCGGCGCCGAGGCCTGGACCGACGGCCCGGATCATTCCACGACCACGGCCGTTACCGGCCCCGTCTCGTACAGGCTCTATGCGGCGCAGGTTACCGGCCTCATCGTGGACACGCTCTATGAGGCGCGGGTTCGCGCCACCAACGCGGACGGCGACTCCGGCTGGTCCGACCCGCCCGGGTCCGGTCGGACCAACGCGTCGGGCAACAACGCCCCGGTGTTCAGCCCGGCGATAGTCGACCGCTACATCGCGGAGAACACCGCCGCGGGCCAGAACGTCGGCGCCGCCGTGACGGCCACTGACGCCGATGCCGGCGACTCCCTCACCTACACGCTGGGAGGCGCCGACATGGCCTCCTTCGACTTCGTCGAGACCACGGGGCAGATCCGCACCAAATCCGGCGTCATCTACGACCACGAGACCAAGTCCTCCTACAAGGTCACGGTCACGGCCTCGGACGCCACCGCCACCGCCGACGCCAGCGTCACGATCAGCGTTACCGACGTGGACGAGGGGCCGCCCGACGCTCCCGCGACGCCAACGGTCTCGGCTGTGCCAGGGAGCATCACCAGCCTGACGGTCTCCTGGGACGCCCCGGCCAATGACGGCAGGCCCGCCATCGACAGCTACGACGTGCAGTACCGAGTGGGCAGTTCCGGGAGCTGGACCGACAGCCCGGAGGATGTTACGGGCACGTCCACGACCACGACCGTTACCGGCCTCACCGCGAACAGGTCGTATGAGGTGCGGGTTCGCGCCACCAACGCCGAAGGCGACTCCGGCTGGTCCGACCCGCCCGGCTCCGGCCGGACCAACGCGCTGACCAACATCCTGCCGGTGTTCAGTTCCTCGAACGTGTCCCGCGACATCGAGGAGAACACCGCCGCGGGCGAGGACATCGGCGCCGCGGTGGCGGCCACGGACGACGACGCCGGCGACACCCTAAGCTACACGCTGGGAGGCACCGACGCGGGCTCCTTCGACTTTGTCGGGACCACCGGGCAGATTCGCACCAAGTCCGGCGTCAGCTACGACCATGAGGCCAGGGCCTCCTACACGGTTACGGTCACGGTCTCGGACGGCGCCGCCACCGCCGTCGCCAACGTCACCATCAGCGTCACCGACGTGGACGAGCCGCCCGACGCGCCCGCGACGCCCATGGTCTCGGCAGTCTCCGGCAGCACCCCCAGCCTGTCGGTCTCCTGGACCGCCCCGGCCAATGAGGGCAGGCCCCCCATCGAAAGCTACAGCGTACAGTGGCGCGTAAGCGGCGCCACGGTCTCGGGCGCGAAGGACGTCACGACCACGACCACGATCATTTCCGAACTCGTCGCGAACACGGAGTATGAGGTACGGGTTGGCGCCACCAACGCGGAAGGCGACTCCGGATGGTCCGACCCGCCCTGGTCCGGCCGGACCAACACGCTGACCAACAACGCCGCGACGGGCGCGCCGACCATCACGGGCACGGCGCAGGTGGGCCAGACGCTGACGGCGGTCACCACCGGCATCATGGATGCCGACGGGCTGACCACCCCCAATTACACGTACCAGTGGATCCGGGTGGACGGCACGGAGGCCGACATTTCGAGCGCGAATTCGAGCACCTACACCCTGGTCGACGCCGACCTGGGCACGACCCTCAAGGTCAAGGTGACCTTCGCCGACGAGCTCAGCCATACCGAGACGCTCACCAGCGCGGCGACGGCGACGGTGACCGCGGCCGCGACCACGACGGGCGTCACGGTGTCGACGACGGCGCTGACGGTGACCGAGGAGGACACGACCGGGGCCAGCTACACGGTGGTCCTCAATACCCAGCCGACGGCGAATGTCACGGTGACGGTCGCCGGGCACGCGGGCACGGACGTGACCCCGAGTCCGACCAGCCTGACCTTCACGCCGACGACCTGGGGCACGGCCCGGACGGTGACGGTGACGGCCGGCCCCGATGCGGACACGGCGGACGATGCGGTCTCGCTGACCCACAGCGCGACGAGCACGGACACCGACTATAACGGCATTGCGATCGCCGGCGTGGACGTGACGGTGAACGACAACGACACGGCCCAGGTGATGGGGGTGGGGGTCGCCCCGGGCAACGCGCATCTGGTGGTGACCTGGACGGCGGTGGACAACGCCACGGGCTACACGGTGCAGTGGACGTCGGGCGGCGAAGACTACAACACCGGCGACCGGCAGGCCACGGTCACTCCGGGGTCGACCACGCGCTACATGATTCCCGGCCTCATCAACGGCACGGAATACACGGTGCGGGTGATCGCGACCCGGACGGGCGACGACGACGGGACGCCGTCGAGGGAGATGAACGGGACGCCGGCGGTGCAGCCGCCTCCCCCACCTCCTCCGCCCACTACGGGTGGCGGAGGCGGAGGCGGAGGTGGCGGGCGCGGACGGCCGCCGTCCTATCCCGGAACCATTCAGGCGGAGAGCGGCGACGGGGAGGTAACGCTACGATGGGGTGCGCCGTCCAGCCAGGGCAGTTCCCGGATTCAGTATTACGAGTATCGGATTGACGGCGAGGGCGAGTGGATTTCGACCGGATCGACGAACCGTACCCATACGATCATGGGTCTGATCAACGGCCGGGTCTACTTCTTCCATCTCCGCGCCGCGAGCGCGGCCGGCGCCGGTTCCCACCGCATTTCGCCCGAGGCCACGCCCGTGGCGGACCTGGACTTTACCCACTTCGCCAATGGGGGGTTCATCACGTCCACGCTGGCGCTTGTGAACGCGGGCGCCTATCCGGTCCGCCCCGCCATCTATTTCTACGATCAGGACGGCGACCCCATCGAGGCCCGGAGGGTGGTGGATCTGACCCCGGATCTGGAAGTGGGTGACGACGGCGCCCTGCGCCCCCGGACGGTCATGAACCCCCTGAGCGAACTCACCATCGCCTCCCATGGCCGCGGGGGGCAGCGGGTCGGATCGGTCACGGTCCGGGCTCCCAGTTCCATCGGTGGGGTCCTGCGCTTCGACATCCCCAACCTTGGGGTCGCCGGGGTCGCCGACAGCCCGACCCTCCGGGATGCCCTGCTCCCGGTCCGCCGCCAGGATGGCGGCATCAACACGGGCGTCGCGGTCCGCAATCGGGGAACCTCCACTCTGACCCTGCAATGCCGATTGATGCGGGACGGCGCCGTGCTCGAAGAAGCGGATATCCGGCTCGCGGTCAACGGCCAGGACTCCCGGTTCATCGACCAGGTGTTCCCCGCCGCCGACACCTCGGACTTCACCGGGTCGGTGCGGTGCACCGCGCCCGAGGCGGGGCGCTTCTCGGCAGTGGCCTTCGAACTGGATGGGGTCCACCGGATCTTCACCACGCTGCCCGTGGTGCCCGTGCCGGCGGTCCCGGAGCAGGAGCAAGAGGAGGAACAGCAACAGGACGCCACACGGCTGGACTTCACGCATTTCGCCAATGGCGGAAAGATCGTCTCCTCACTGGTGCTGGTGAACGCGGGCGCCGATCCGGTTCGTCCCGCCGTCTACTACTATGATCAGCAAGGCGATCCCATCGCCGCCCAATCGCTGGTGGATCTCACCGAAGAACTGGAGATCGGCGACGACGGCGCCCTGCGCCCTGACACGGCCATCGACCCGCTGGGAGAACTGACGATCTCCAGCCACGGCCGGGGGGTTCTGAAGGTCGGATCGGTCACCGTGACGGCCGAGGGTCCCATCGGCGGGGTCCTGCGCTTCGACATCCCCGCCCTCGGGGTCGCCGGGGTCGGCGACAGTCCCCCGATCCGGGATGCCCTGGTCCCGGTGCGCCGCCAGACGGACGGCATCAACACGGGCCTCGCGATCCACAACCGGGGCACGACCGCCCTCCTGGTGCGGTGCCGGCTGATGCGGGACGGCGCCGTGCTCGAAGAGACGATGATCCCGCTTGCGGCCAACGGCCAGGACGCCCGGTTCATCGACCAGGTGTTCCCCACCGCCGATACGTCCGACTTCGTGGGGTCAGTGCGGTGCCTGACGCCCGAACCGGGCCGCTTCTCGGCGGTGGCCTTCGAACTGGATGGGGTCGACCGGATCTTCACGACCCTGCCCGTGGTGCCTGTCGTCGAGGTGCCCTGACTTCCCGGAGATCGCGTCCCACGGACAGACGGCTGGGACCGGGGACACGCTCGCCGACGGCGGCGAGAGCGTGTCGATCGGGTTCGGGACGCTGCCGGGTTCGACCTCTCGCGCAGCGCCGTCGCGGACGTGTCGGCGCGGGGGCGGCTGCCGCCCGATCGCGCTTTTTGTGCCAGGCCGAAGGAACCAACCGAACATTCTTCTATAGATAAGATCGCGCTTGCCCTGCGGAGTCGCGGTTGTCCGGTCCGCCGGAAAGGCGGCGATGGGGACCCGCGAAGAGTCACTGCGTCAACGGTTTTGCCGGGGGGCGAACTGTGGCCTGGTGTTCTGGATCTGTCCTCATTGTGACCGGGGCCACCAATACTGCGGGGGCCGATGCCGGCGGAAAGCGCGCCGGCAACAACGGCGTTCCGCCAACCGGCGGCACCAGCAAAGCCGGGAGGGACGTCTCGATCACCGCGACCGGCAGCGGGCCTACCGGGCGCGCCTCCGGCGCGTGACGGATCATACTTCCCCCGCTCCCTCCGATTCGGACAGTATCGACCCCGCGGAGCCTTCCCCCTCAGAAAACGGACCGGGAAGCGTCTCCGGGGAGGCTCAACATGCCGTCCGCCCCGAATTTGAACCCGCCTTCATCATCTGCGGCCGTTCACGCCGCCGTTCACCGTCACCCCCTGTTGGCGGGAGCCCCCCAGGGAGGGAAAAACCGTGATTCAGAAAAAGGAAAAGAACGGGCGAAGTGCGTCACGGCCCGAACGGCGGCTGGTAGCCTGAAGAGATCATGAAAGAGACAATCCGACCGGCTATCTACAAGTGGCGACAAGCCGAGCCCGCGCTGATACTGTGGCGCGGCCGCGGCCTCCGGTGGGTGCTTGAAAATCGACTGTCGTCGTTTCAGGGGTGCTACGGGTCGGGGCCGGGGGAGAAAACCGCTCAAGCGGGACCCCGCGGCGGCCTCGGCGGCGAACTGGACGCGGTCGCGGCCGGCATCGCGCGGGTAACGTTTCTGTTGATCCGCGCCCGTCACCTCGAGGTCGGCGGTCGAACGTCGCATAAAAGCCAATCGGTCAACCCACGCCAGGCCGATCCGCGCCGGTCCCTTGTGGTCCGGCTGGAAGTGATCGGGTCCACCGGATCCGCCCGCGACGTGGACGTTGTCCAGGATCGACGCCCAGGTAGAGCCGCTGGAACGGGTTAGGAGGTACTCAGGGTCTCCAGTGGACGGTAGAAAAGCGCTCAGATCGAGGCTCAGGACGCCAGTTTTCGCGGTTCAGATCCAGACCGACAATTATGGGCCGCCTACGGCTCTGATCTCGCTCATCGACTCCAATCGATATCGGGTCCGCGGCTGGGGCGGTTCCGGTTCCACGTCTCTCGTACCCGCCCCGCGATCCGCTGGGCGACCTCGCGGATTTCATGCTCCACTCGCGTCATCCGGCAAAAAAATAGTAAAACGCTGCGACCATCCGATCGAAGACCCGGACGGCCAATTTTCGGGCTGCTGTGCCGGACCTGATTTGGAATGAAGATCGAGTAAGTGATGCGGCTACGCCACTTGGCGGGCACGGCGGTTTAGATCAGCGGTAGGTCATGAAGCAGCTTCCACGTACACGGCGGTGCTCGTAGGTTCCGGAATGGGATCTCCAGTCTCTCGCATGCCCTTGAGATGAAACTGGATGCCCTCGTGGATAAGTTTTCGGACCTCTTCTTCGGTATCGCCAGCTGCCACACACCCCGGAAGGTCCGGCACGTAAGCAGAGCAGCCCTTGCCGTCCTTTTCGATGATGATCAGATATTTCATCTCTCTAACCCCGCCTGTCGCCTGACTGAGACCACGGTCCCTTTCTTCATTTCCGCTCCGAGATGCCCGCTGATGGTTACTTTGCCTTTTTTGACAGAATGATGGTACTGCCGATGACTACCGCGAGTCCCCACTAAATACCACCCGTCTTTTTCGATCATCCTGACGACATCTCGCACTTTCACGACACATGCTCAAGGGCGGTGGTGAGTTGGTTAACTTGATCGAAGCGGGTGAAGTGGTGTCTGGCTTGTGGCGTCAAGGCATCTTTCGGCACGGCTTTTCCTCTTACTTGGTGTTCATTCCAGATCAGGTCCGAATCAGAACGGGAAGGATATACTGACAACATGAGCCAGGACTTGATCGGCATCATTGGAGCAGCCACAGTCGCCGTTGCGCTGGCGACTCCGGTACATGCGCAAGTCGAATGCGCGAACTGGAACACAGCATCTTTCTTCGAGGTCGCCAAGGTTTCGGACGTGACTCGTTGTTTGCGGGAGGAGGGGGCGGTCCCTGTGGCGCGAGACAGCCTTGGCAACACCCCGCTGCATTCGGCGGCGCCGTGGGGAACTGCCGAAACAGTAACGGCCCTGCTGGAAGCGGGTGCGGATCCACACGCGCGGAACGAAGGCGGCTACACCCCACTGCATATGGCAGCGATATTCGGGACTGCCGAAACCGTAACGACGCTACTAGATTCGGGGGCAGATCTGGAAGCCCGAGACGGATTTTTTGGCAACACCCCGCTGCATTCAGCGCCGACGTGGGGGAATGACGAAACAGTAACGGCCCTGCTGGAGGCGGGAGCGGACCTGGAAGCTCGAAACGGAATTGGCTCCACCCCGCTGCATGTGGCGGCACTGACCGGGACTGCCGAAGTCTTGACGGCGTTGCTTGAGGCTGGTGCGGACCCGAACGCGCGGGACAGCAATGGCAAACTGCCTTTCGACTACGCCAGAGACAACGATCAACTCAAAGGAACAGATGCTTACTGGAAGCTCAACGACGCCCGGTTTCAATAGCGTCTCCAGATCGGAGGTTGAAATGGAACGGCGGCCCAACGCCGGTTCCGCAAGGCGCTGACGGATCCGTCGAGACTCCATGATCATTCATTTGCGTGGCCGGGAAAAAGACCTTGAACGGTTCGGATGGAGTCAGGAACACGCCGAGTGGGTCGCGATGGTCTGCCTCAACAGCGGCGTGTTCACCCGCGCTCAATACTCCGCTTATTTCAACACGTACCCCCTCCGCGCTGCGCGCTTCGTTCAGAGCCTCGTGGCCCGGAGACTTGCCGTGGAAGAGCCCATTCCCGTCATCCGTCCCCAGAACCGCACCAGAGTCTGCCGGATCACCTACAAGGGCATCTACCGGGCGTTGAAAATTCCCAACATCCGCCACCGGCGATTCCCCGATCCGGCCGTCTATATCCGGCGGCTCCTGTCGCTGGATTACGTCATCGAACACCCCGACCTCCATTGGCTCCCGACCGAGGACGAGAAGGTCGAGTTCTGTACGCATTACGGCGTGCCTCTCAACCGCCTGCCCCATCGGATTTACAGCGGAGCGGCTGGCAACGTCACCCGGTATTTCCCCCTGAAATTGCCCGTTGCCGGCGGGCCGGTTTGCACGTTCGTCTATGTCGATCCGGGGAACGACACCGCCACCGAAATGCGGCAGTGGGGCCAGACGCACGAACACGTGTGGGCGGGATTGCGGAAGCTTGGGATCAAGATTCACGTTGCCGCAATCGGGGTGATTCCTGCCGCCGACACGCGCGCGTGAAACGTGTTGAACGGATGGGCGCGGGATCGCAAGGGCATCAGGGCCTGGAGCAGGCGGGAGGCGGAATTGCGGGAGGAATTCGACGCGGTGTCCAGGGCCGTCAAACACGGCGATGCCAGGGTTCTCGACCGCTACGGCGGCTTCGATCGGACCTCGCTGCGTTACGTCGAATTGAAGGACATGCTGGCAGAACCGTTGCCCTACCACATCCGGATCGACACGTTCGAGATATGGCGGTCGAGGCGGATTTATCCGAACGGCCTGAGTATCTACGAGGCTCCGGCATGAGACCCCGCCCCGCTCATTTTTGAGATCATCCGCGCGCCCTTCTGGCGCGACAAACCGGGCGTCAGCCCCTCCACAATCGGACCCCCAATATACAACCGCGGTGCCGATCGAGTGTGAAACATACCTCGGGGGGTCTATGTTTCACGGCTATGTTTCAGGCGCAGTGTCCGCTATCGTCCTCACCTGCTTGTGGTTACGGCGGTTTTGCCCGTGTCCCCGGTGTCGAACCAGAGGGGGAGAGAGTGGCGGGAGCGACCCCCCCTTTACGGGGGTTCGTCCGTCCCTGGCCCCCTTGCGATTTTACATCGCGGGGGTCGTAGGGCCGCCCTCCCCAGGGGGGTCGCTCCCGCCACAGTGATCCTTGCAGGAAGGCTCGGATTCCGGAGGCATGACCGGGCATGAAATGGAGTCCCGTTTTTCTCTTTGTCCTTGGCCTCGCGGCCTCGACCGCGCGGTATATTTCGAGCCCGTTTCCCGACGGATCGGAGAATCCCGTCGTGGCGCTCATGGCCCTGAATGCGCCCGTGTTTCTCTGGCTGATGCGGGGTTTGGATGGATTCCTGGAACGCGACCGGGCGCTGTTCGACATGGTTCCAACGACCTATAAACGCATCTGAGGGCTCCTGACGTGTAGCGGCGTCCCCCCATCGGCGGCCCCCTGAGCGCTGATGTACAATGGGTACATGGTTCCGAATTCCGGGTTCTGGGCTCATTATTTTCGACAGGTCTACGTTCCAGCGATCCAAGGTTTTCACACCGGGGCACTTGAGAAGGTGGCTCCTGCGTTTGCTGGCATCGCGGAAGAAGCGGATGCGGCAACCGAAGCGGAATTCGAGCGTCTCGGGTCCATGCCAGCCTACAGTTCGATTGACATGGGTGACATCGCCGAGTGGGCGACCGATCATGGCATCGCGTACTACGAAACAATGACCGGCGTGCGGCAGGGAGTGTTGAACCTTCTCGCCGTTGGTCTGCACCACCTGTTCGAGCAACAGCAGAACTTCTTCCTCCGGCGGGAGTGGGTTAGGGAAGAAAAAGGATCGATCACCCCGGAGGAACTCGAAAAGCGACTGGCCGCATGTGGCGTCGAGTGCCCGAGTGTCGCCTGCGCCGGGAAACTCTACGAACTCAGGATGGCCACGAACGCAATCAAGCACGGGGCGGGAAAATCTGCTAGCAAGCTGGCAAAACTTCGTCCTGATCTCTTCCTGAACTCAGTCCTCGCGCAGCTCGGAGGGGAAAAGGGCGACGATGAGAAAACACGTCGCGCGGAAGCGATGGCGACATCGTTCATCGTTCCACTCGCTGGAAATGACCTCTACGTATCGGAACACGATCTGTCCGAGTGGTCCGCCGCTGTGATGGCGTACTGGCAAGAGCTTTCGGCGATCCTCGATGAACAGCAACGGCAGCATGTGGTCACCCACGCTTCCTTGAACCCATATAAGCCGGGGGCGCTTCTCGCGCCGCGAGATCAGCGTCTTCATGTGGCGTTCTTCGTCCGGGGTGATGCGGACCTAGTCGGTCAACGTCGGCCTGCTCGCTATCGGCGGCCTTCCTGCCGCCGCCCTCGCCCCAGGATTCGATCTCAGACGTTTTCTCGGCCCGCCCCAGCCCCCCAAAACTACCTGTCGATCCGCCCTGGCGCGGATCCGCGCTCCTGTGGAATCTCGGCGACATCCCCCCTGTGGTCCTTCCCGGACCTGCCGTCCAGTTCGGGCCAGGTCGCGGCGTCGCCTCGAGGGCAGCGGTCGAACGTCGCATAAAACACAATCGGTCGACCCACGCCGGGCCGGGGCGGTGCGCGATCCGCGGCCAGGCCGAAGCGTTGCCGACGACCGCGGCGGCGTGTCCGAATATGGAGCGGTACTGATCGACCGGCAAGAAGACCCTGAACGTTCAGCCTCTTTCAAGACCAGTCTCCATCGAAGGGACTTGTCATGGCGGGCATACGTAGCCACAATAACGCTACATATTTGGGAGGCGTCCAAGATGAGTACCGATACTGTCGTACGCGCTCGGATCGATAGCGACACCAAAAAACGAGCGACTGAAGCGCTTCACGCCATGGGCTTGTCGGTGTCCGACGCCATTCGTCTGCTGTTGCTGCGAGTGGCCGAGGAGAAGCAGTTGCCATTCACCGTCCGGGTGCCGAATGCCGCCACGGTCAAGGCTATGAAGGAACTGGACGAGGGCAAGGGTAAACGCTTCGGAAGCGCCGAGGAACTGTTCCAGGATATCGGCATCTGACATGCTGGTCCCGGTTCGATCCGCGCAGTTCAAGCGCGACGCACGAAGAGCCGAAAAACGAGGCAAGGATCTCAGCAAGCTGCGGGCGGTGCTGGCGTCGTTAATCCAGCAGGAGCCGTTACCTGCTCGCTATCTCGATCATCCGCTCAGGGGACCTTGGAAGGGTTATCGGGAGGCTCATATCGAGCCGAAATGGCTTTTGATTTACCGTCCCCAAGGAGACGAATTACACCTGGTCCGTACCGGCTCCCATTCTGATCTCTTTAAGGCGTAAATCCGTTCGAGAGTGACCGCTTTGGGCGCTGCGCCGCGGTGCGCAGTCGTCCATCAGACGCCGCACCTCACCGCCGGTGGAACGCCGGCGGTGAGCGCGAGATCGCGATAGACTCGAGTCGTGCGCGGCCAGTGCCAAGAAGAACCATTTATGGTGGGGACACGGTGAAAGTCGAGACGGCAGCGGAACACTTCTTGTTCATGACGCTTCGCATCGAGACGGAACGCTCCGTCGGTACCGGATTCATCTTCGAGCACAAGTGGAAGTGCCCGCAAACGGGTTCCGAGTTGACTGGCATGTTCCTCGTCACGAACAAACACGTCATTGCCGACGCAGACAATGGCACGATTCGCTTTACGCTGCGTACTGACGATGATTCTGGGCCGGAGCTGGGAAAGTGGTTTGGCGTGAATATCGATCGTCGCCAGTGGAAATGGTGGGCAGGTCATCCAGTGGAGGATGTTGATATTGCGGTGTTTCCGCTGAACCCCATCTTCAAAATGCTGAGCGAACGCGGAGTCACCCCTTTCTTCTCTGTTGTGGATGCGAAACTCCTTCCCGAGAACAGCCGCTTCGGCGACCTGAACGCCCTTGAGCGCATACTATTTGTCGGGTATCCGAATGGCGTCTACGACGCCATCAACAACCTGCCCGTCATACGAAGCGGCATCACAGCAACACCTCCCAGTGTTGATTACGAAGGTCGTCCCAGGTTTCTCTCGCTTTGACAACGTAAAAAGGACCCACCCCGATCGAGTAAAAGGGACCCACCCCCTGGTTAATGGTTTGTAAGTGATTCCGCCGTCGAGGCTGCGGGAAGTGTGGGAGCCGAAGGCTTCCAAGCCACTGTGGGAACGCGCTGGCTTTGCAGCGGGTTTCCATGGGGGCGGCACTTTCCACAGCCCGCTGCGCCCGCGGTTTTCACGCGGATCCTCCGGCGGACCGGGGTTTGTTCTTCCGTTTGCTGGCGGCGCCGAGACTGTCGGTAAACCGGATACTTTCCCAATCGAACTGGTGAATGGCGCAGTGATGGGTCAGCCGGTCCAGCAGGGCTGCGGTCAGTGCGGCGTCACCGAAGACGCTGGTCCACTGTGCAAACGGCAGGTTCGATGTGACGATCAGCGAACCCTTTTCGTAGCGGTCCGAGAAGACCTGAAACAGCAACTGCGCCCCCTCGGCCGAGAACGGGATATAGCCGACTTCGTCCACGATGAGCAGCTCGAAGCGGGCCAGCTTGGCCAGGCGCCGGTTCAGTTGCCGTTCCTCGCGCGACTCGATCAAGGTGTTGACCAGCCCGGCGGCCGTGGTGAACCCGACGCGGTAGCCCCTCCGGCAGGCTTCCACACCCAGCGCCGTGGCGGCATGGGTTTTACCGGTTCCGTGCTTGCCCAACAGGACGACGTTCTCGTGCCGGGTAATGTAGCCGCACTCGGCATAGTCGCGAACCTGGATCGCATCCAGCACCGGCCACTTCTTCAGGTCCGTGGTCTCCAGAGTCTTGAGCAGTGGGAACCGGGCCTCCCGTAGTCGACGCTGGACCTGATTGGCTTGCCGCTGTTCCAGCTCGCGGCTGGCCAGAGCCAATAGAAAGCCGGTGTACCCCTCGCCGGCCTCTTTGGCCTGTCGGGCGTGTTCCCGCCACTCCCGCACCATGGCCGGGAGCCGGAGTTGCCGCAGTGCGTCGTCGAGAACGATCTCCTGACCCGGACTCATCGCGCACCCCCGGCCAGGAGACGGTCATATTGATCCAGATCGGCCCCAGCGATCGTCAGGTCGGTGATACCGGGCATCAACCCGGACTCCAGCGGCGCATGGGATCGAGTCGGCGTGTCCTCCCGCATCAGAATGTGCCGCACCGCTTCCAACTCGATACAGTGGGCATCGAGCGCTTCCTGGATGGCCGAGGACACCCGTTCCAGATCCCAGTCCTGGTGGAGTTGCAGGATGCCGATGAACTCCCGGGTGCCCCGGCTGTACCCATGCCGATCCCGCAACCGCTCCAGCGCGGTCTCATATTGGGTCGGCCATTGATCCCGCCACTGCCGGATCGGCCGGGCGCTCTCAAACGAGGCCACCTTCCGCCGGATCAACTCCAGGTAGTGCAACGGATCAATCCGCCAGTCGCTATGACCGAAGGCGCGGTCATGTTCGGCCACCTTCTTCTGGTCCGCGTAAAAGCTCACCCGGTCACAGCCGATATGGGCCCAGAGCCGGCGTCCCACATAGGCGGTCGGCACCGAATACCGGTTCTGATCCACCTGGGCGGTCTGATACGGGCTGATCCGGACTCCCACCACCTTCGTGTTCTCGAACCGCGTGTCGGGCAGTGCCAGGAGGCGTTCTTGCTCCACCGCGTGCCGCTCCCCAATCGTGCGATCGTCGGACCGGCCGCCGATCCGGCGCTGGTCGTCAGCCGCGCAGCGTTCCAGCAGTTGCGCGTTCAGATCCTCGAAGTCGGTCACCTCGGGAACCGGCACCAGGAAGTTCCGGCGTGCAAAGCCGACCAGGCCCTCGACACCGCATTTTTCCTGGCCCCGGGCCGGATTACAGAATCGCGCTTCAAACGTGTAGTGCGCCCGAAACGCCGTGAACCGGGCCTGCTCGACCCGAGCCTTCCCCTTCAGAATCCGCTTCACGGCCGTCTTCAGGTTGTCGAAAACCAGGGTCGGGAATACGCCGCCGTACCAATCGAACGCCCGAATGTGACCGTCCAGGAACATCTCCTGCCGTTCCCACGGATAGGCCCGCACGAACGCCTTGCCCGAGTACCGGGACCGCATACAGAACAACTTGACCTGACGGTCTTCACCGTTCATCCGGACCCAGGCCGTGCCCCAGTCCACTTCGGCTTCACGGGCGTGTTCCGGGTCCAGCGGCACCACAGCGCCGGTCTGGTTCCAGCCCAACCGTGTCTTCCGTTCCCGAACCCAGCGGCGTACCGTCGCCTCGGCTCCGGTAAATTCATGCTCCTCCACCAGACGTTGCCACACCCGGTGCGCGGTGTGGCGTTGCTTGACGGGCTGGTCCCGGTCCGCCTGGAGCCAGGCATCTACGATCCCGGCGACCGGGTCCATCACCGGACAGGCGGGCTCCTTCTCTCGCCGATACCTGGGCTCCTGTCCGGCCAATACTTTCCGGACCGTCCGTCGCGTGTGCCCGGTCTCCCGGGCGATCTGTCGAATGCTTTTCTTGTAAACCCGATCTGCGGTTCTGATCAACTCGTACTGATCCATCCCTATCAATCCTCGCCTCCCACTCGCGTGCCTGTTCTTCCAGTTCACGCTTCCGGGGAGGCTATCAGGGGTGGGTCCCTTTTCCTCGATCAGAGCCCCGTTTGGTGGGTCCCTTTTACGTTATCGAAATCATTTCTCATAGACGCGTCCGTGTTTCCTGGTAGCAGCGGAAGCCCCATCTTCGCCTACGACAGGGGTGCATGGTTGAGTGGAACCAGCGACTGGACGGTTGGCAGTGAACGTGTCGTCTTCCTGGGTGTCCTTGTGTCGGGGTTCTATCGCGAGTCGGACGGATCACTCGAATTCCGGGATATACCGACTGCCACTCAGGCTGTCCCGGTGAGCCGGGAGATGACCGATCTTGGCGTTGCGCACAAGGCGGTGACCGTGGTTGAGACGATAGAGGCGGAGGTCCGCCGCCTGGGCCAGATGTGAGCCCTTACACCGCAATGTGAATGGAGGCAGCAAGCCGGAAGGCCAGTGAGCGTACCAAACGTTACGGACGAATGTGTCGCCGCCGTAGCGCGACCACGCGACCGGGCGCTGTTCGACCTGGCTCCAAATCCGCAGCCCCCACAAGGAGGTTTCCGAATGAAGACCCGTCGAACACCAGGTGCAGCGCCCCTTGCCGGTTGCCTGTTGGCCTTGACGCTGATCGCGCCTTGGGCGATCGCGCAGGTGCCGGACCCGATCACTGAACTCCGGAGCCAGGCCGAGCAGGGGGACCCCGTCGCGCAGACCCAACTCGGGGCCATGTACCTCCGGCAAAATGACGAGTCCGAAGCCGTGAAGTGGTTTCGGCTCGCCGCCGAACAGGGTTCGGCCCCCGCCCAACTTGCCCTCGGGACTCTCTACGGCGCTGGCCGGGGTGTACCGGAAGACCACGCCGAAGCCATGCGCTGGTATCACCTCGCCGCCGAACAGGGACACGCCGGCTGGCAAGCCGTAGCTTCGCGAGCGGGTGGAACCCCCGAAAGCCTCCTGGCCGCCGAGCAGGGACACGCTGAGGCGCAGAGCAGCCTCGGTCTCATGTACGCCATGGGTCACGTCTTGCCGCAGCAGGGTTTCCTCGACCGCCTGACGCGCTTCTTCGGTGAGCCCGCGACTCCGAATCACGTCATCGCGCACATGTGGTTAAACATCGCGGGCGCAAACGGCGACGACAATGCCAGGACGGCGCGGGACGGCGTGGAACTTCTCATGACCCCCGACGAGATCAACCGTGCCACGCGACTGGCTCGCGAGTGCATGGCGTCGGACTACCGGAACTGCGGTCGGTAACAGCGACTAGGGGAGATGGACGTAATTTCCGCCTTCGGCGCGCCGCAGGATTCGATCTGAGCCGTTTTCTCGGGGCAACCCGGCCCCCACAACTATCTGCCGATCCGCTTTCGCGCTCCTGTGGCATCTCGGCACCATCGCCCTATGGGTGGAAGTCATCCGGATGACTTCCACGGGTGGGGTTTGGACTTCCCGCCAATCGCGGGCGTTTTGGGACTCCGGATCCGCGATCCGGAGGACCGAGGCCTGCTACCGAGTGCGGGTTGCTGGTCGATCGGAGCCAGCGGTTCCTCTGGGGACGATGCCGGGGGGTGCGCTCCGCTCCCCCCGGACCCCCCGGTATCACTTTCGATCAGAAAACCAGGGGATCAACTGGCTACGCCACTGCAATCTGCCGTAGCGACAGCCCCAGACGCCGAAGCTCAACGATCTTCCGGGTCCGATCCACGCGCTTGGATTGAACCCCTCGCGCCTCGTTGCGGCGTTTGTTCTTCCGCCGGTACTTCTCCGCGGTCGATATCAGCACCTTCATGTGACGTTCTTCGTCCGGGGTGATGCGGAGCTGGTCGATCAACGTCTCGTTCTTGTAGCGGTAGAGACCCTGCCCCCGGCTATATGCTTCTTACTGATGGGCTTCATAGTACGCCCTCAGAATGGCGTTAATCCGGCTTTGGTAACCCTTTCCCTGGCCACGCAGCCACTCCAGCACGTCCGCGTCCAGACGCAAGGTCAGCTGCTTTTTCCCTGGCGGGACCACCACCCGTGCATTGCGAAAGAAGGCCGCATCGAGTGCTGGAATATCGGAGTAATCGATGCTTGCGTCGCTCATCGCATCAAGGCGTTTCAAGTCGCTCTTGGTAGACTTTTTCTTCACGGTGATTGCCCTTTCTCATCGAAATGATCCGCGTGTTCTCGAGGCGCGGCGTGTGGGCCACCACCACTACATGGCCCACGAGGCGGCCCAGGGTAATGAATCGTGGTTCGCCGTAGTCGAAGCGGGTATCTTCGAACGTGACGCACGGCCCGGAGAACACGGTCTCTGCATCATCAAAGCTAATCCCGTCCGTTGCAAGCTGCACGTCAGTACCACTCAGGCGTTTCTCCCCGAAATCGCCCCCATCTCCGCCACGCACCGAACGCCTCGCGCACGAGATCGAGAAACTCAAAGGGCTCCTGAAGGCTTCGGATCGGCCAGGACCGAGGCCGAGAGGCCGCCCAAAGGCGCAAACGGCGCTCCTGGGCAGTCCAGTTGTCGAAAGAGCCCCTACTTGAAAATGGTGTCAAGAGGTTTAATATCCGAAACGTTGACCGTCGCACTCGCCATGGCAAGATCGTAGCTCGTCTGCATATTCATCCAGTAAAGCGGACTTGTCCTGAATATTTTCGCGAGTCGAAACGCCGTATCCGGTGTCATCGACGTCTGGCCCTTTACGATGCGCTCTATCCGCGTGCGAGGCACGCCCAATTCCTTTGCCAAGGCACCGGCGCTCATCCCAAGGGGAGTGAGGTACAGTTCGTCCAGAACCTCACCAGGATGCATCGGAGCAAGAAAATCAGCCATTTCCATCGGTCCTCAGTGGTAATCCACAACCTCGACTTCATCCGGTCCACTATCGGTCCAGACAAAACAGATACGCCATTGCTTGTTTATCCGAACCGAATGGCAACCTTGGCGGTCGCCAGATAACTTCTCAAGATGATTGCCTGGCGGAAAGCGAAGATCTTCCAATTCAACCGCCGCATTCAATGCGGTCAGCATGGCACGGGTTCTTCGAAGCAAGTCGGCCTGAAATCCCTTTGGGGTTTGACCAGCAGCGATCTTTTCGGTCCGCTTACTCTTAAAACCACGTATCACAAAAGTGACATGTATCACGCTATGATACGGTCGTCAACCTGTCTACAGCTTCATATCAAATTCCAGGCAGCGGGGTCGGCATCGCCGGTTTCGCGGGAGTTATGCTCTATCTGTTCTGGCGCGGCTGGCTCGAAACCCCTTCCAAGGCCCACTGACGGTTCCGGATCGGCCAGGACCGGGGCCGAGAATGCCGCCCAAGGGCGCAAACGGCGCTCCTGGGCGATCCTTGGGGCAACAGCCGGGCTTTCTTCTCCCCTCTCCTGTGGTCCTTCCCGGTCCTCGCGCCGTTCCCGATCCGGACGCGCGGAACCCGCCCGTCACGGCGCGAACGCCGTTTGGCAGGTAGGCAGCAAGGGTCCTGTTTTTCGGAGATCGCCGCTCAGATCGAATCCTGCGCGGCTTTTTTTCGGCCCGATCGCGCCACCGCTATATTTTGTGCCCGGCGTGGGCAAGACGACGGTGTTCAAGACCGAGGCTGAGAAACAAGGAGGCGTTTACCTCACCGTACGTCTCACTGCAATTAAGAACTCATTGGTAAGCGCCCCGTCGATGTCCGCGCCGACCTTCGAGTTGAAAGTTGCATCTCCAGAACGATCTCGTAGCGCTTCTCCCCGCTCCAGCGACTCGGTTTGGGCATCGCATCCTCGTTTCGCGAAAACGAACGCATCCCGACTCGCATTGTGGAAACCGCCGCAGTCGTGGAAATCCGCACCGACGCGGATTCCCACACGCTACCTGGAAAAGCCTCGCCAAAAACGCTCGGCTTTCCCACCGTTCCCACAATGTCGACTGCGGGTCTCATTTTAAGATTCGCGCTCATTTTTTGCTGACTTATGCCCTGAACATCCCCTACTCATCGACTGTTCCGAATCTGGTGGGACGCGACAGCCTCTCCCACCGCTTCCCCCACCGTCGCAACTGCCGATCCGATATCCCCAGTATCTCGGCCGCCTGCATCCAGTTGATCTGCCCGCTCAGCGCCCGCATGATCACTTCCTTCACCTTCATCGCCCGCTCCAATGCTCGGGCCGGATACATCGGCATTCGCCTCCCTCCTTTGCGAATGCTCTATTCTCCCGCCCCGCCTCTTCAGACCGGACACTTCATTTGCTATGACCACCGGACACATCATGTGCTATCGACACGCCCGCCTGATTCAATTGACAGTGCCGAAGAACCGTAGTAACTATTCGCGATTGGTTTCCTGGGCGAGCCTGAGGATTCCGTGATCCAGCTGCAAACAGGGGAGCGAACAGTGACGAAAAAAACCACCCTCAAATTTGGAATACTATTTGGATTTGCCCTATTGGCAACGGTTGTGCTGACTACTGCGCCCGCGACTGAGGCAACCACCGCACGGACGTTATTGAACGAGATCGTGGTGGATACCGATGCCGGGTTCTCGGAGCTTCCCGACGGACGCGGTGGAACCAACCTGGAATCCATTGTCTATACAGAGGAGATGGGTTTTGACAGAGCACGGTCTTTGAGTGCTTTCCAGGACACGGTTTATCCGCTGGTCCGAGCCAACTGTGCTGGATGCCACAACACCCAAAATACTACCGGAAGTGGGGCTCAGGCGCCGCTTCACGCAGATGTCGATGTGAATCTGGCGCATGAATATGCGCTGACTCGTGTCAACTTCAGAGAACCCGTGAACTCCAAGCTGGTTGTTCGTATGGGCATCGACCGCCACAATTGTTTTGGTGGAAGCTGCGCGATAGCGGCTGCGAACATGTTGGAGGCGGTAACCGCCTGGAGTGACGCGGTTGCCGACATGATTCCTGAAGTTCCTCGAGGCGTCGAAGCATCCACGAAGATTACGCAGCAGCAGGTTATTGAGTGGATCGAGGCTGACAGATCAACCATTCCCGAAGCGGATCAGGAGTTCATCAAATACTCATCCTTCCATGAACTCCACAACGCTGGCATCAGCGCTCAGAATCTGAACCACGCTCGCGTCGGTCTGTCCAAAGCGTTGAACAGCACGGCTCGATGGGCGCCGCGGATCGCAAATCCAGTCGACGTGAACGGAATGGGTATCCTCTACAGATTCGATATTCGCGACTTTTGGGGACACACGCTCATTGATACTTCAGATCCGGAATTTGCGCTTTTCTACGGTGGATCCGACGACGATCTCGCCTTCGCCGAGAGCAAAATAGATCTGAATGGCAAGCCCATATCTTATGGCGCGCTGACTGAAATGGTCCACGAGCTTAAACCGGAAGTCACTCCGGACGAAAAATTTGCCCGCCTTGTTTGGGCTCGGGTCCTCAAAGGGAACGCGGAAGGCGCAGCTGCAGGCCAGACTCTCCCGCCGAACCTCGATGGATTCATCGGAACCAGGGAACTTGGCCCGCATGGGCAGGACATCGTCATTCCGGATAGTCTGGTCTACGCAGAGGCGTCCCAACTGACCTACACGTTGACTCGTCCGGATGTTTACAACGCCATCATGGCTCTCCCAGGGTATTCTCACGAACTCGAAAGAGAGTTGGGCGTCGATAAATCGAGAGGTATGGACTCGTACGATTACATGGTGACGTATGAGGCCATCACGATTGATTCGCGTTTCATGTGGCGTGCCGAGACCGAAGGCGGCGGCTTCTATTGGAAGACGTTCGATATCTTCACGCAGGGAGAGGCCGATCCGCAACGCTGGCACATCGATCACGCCTATCGAAACGGAAATGTCACCTATCCGTTCTGGTCGAATCCGATCCCGAAATTTATTACCAATCAAGGTGGAACGACGCCTGAAGACCTCAGTTACGTGGCGACGTTACCGCTTGGCGGCTACTCCTTCGACCTCCGCGGATCGGTCGGTCCTCCTACGGGAGCGGACGGCCCTCAACAGTCGGCGGAGGAAGCTATCTGGAGCTTGCCCAACGGACTTCAGGGATATGTACTGTTCGGCGCCTGGAATCAGCGTCGTGTCGACGCGTTTACCAACATCGTTCGCGATCCCAGACTCCAGACACAGGTTTCCGATCAGATGCTCGATAACCTGACTGGCTTTGGCACGACCGGACGTGTGAGCGATCATCGACTGAACACTGCGAGTTCATGTATCAGTTGCCACATCGACGGAATGAACCGCGCCAACAATGACCTCAGGGACTGGATTGACGAAGGCGGCAGTCGTCTGCCAAAGGGCGAGTTCGGTGTGGACGGTTGGGTGAATGACGAACCCACCGTTGCGCGGGTTCGCGAGCTGTATCCACCGTCCTCGGTAATGCGCAACAAGATCGAAGACGATCGCCGCATATATCTGACTTCGATGGCAGAGATCAAGGATGGGATGATTCTTGGCGTAGACAAGAACATCTACATCGAGCCGACGAGTTGGACCTTCGAATGGGCACGTGATTTCTACGAATATCCCATTACCAGATCGAACTGATCTTGCCCGTTAAACGACGGCGTGCCGGGTGTGGCGTGCCGTCGTTTTTCAGGCTGAAACTCCCCGAAATCCATGAGTTGGCGTTCCGTTGTCGTGCGCCTGATCGCATCTATCTGCTTTATAAATTCTGACGGTTTCGATTACTTACTTCCAAGGAGTAAACACTCATGCGAAGGAGAGTACTGGCAGGAGTCTTGGTCCTGATGGTAATGGCCGCCTTCGGGTACGAGGCCGCCGCACAGCGCGGGCGAGGCGGGCGTGGCGGAGGCGTCATCCCGACGCTGCTGATGGAGACCGATGCGTTTCCGGACGGCGGAATCGTCCCCGAAATGTACGCGGGCCGGGGCGGAAACGTCCAGCCGGGCTTCACGTTTTCGAACGTCCCCAACGGCACCGTCAGTTTTGCAATCATATTCCACGATCTGGATGTCGCTTTCGGCGGTAATACGGACGACGTCCTGCACTGGCTGGCCTGGAACATCCCTGCTTCGGCCGGGGGCATTCCCGAGGGCAGCCTTCCCGACGGATCGGTCGAGGGAA
Organism: Terriglobia bacterium; assembly: GCA_963555775.3. Taxonomy (GTDB): domain Bacteria; phylum Acidobacteriota; class Terriglobia; order 20CM-2-55-15; family 20CM-2-55-15; genus JAJEDW01. Next base: position 70,585 of record CAUVWY020000002.1, read on the forward strand.
CCTCGGGAATCGGACGTGGTAACTACTTCGGGCCGGGAGCGCCTGCCGGTCCAAGGTACCACCACTACGTGTTCGAACTTTACGCTCTCAGCGAGATGTTGGACATTCCGGCTGACTCGAGTCGGGATGCGCTCCTGGCCGCGATGGACGGCAAGGTGGTGGCCAAGTCGGCCTACGTGGGACGCTTCCGTCAGTAGCAGCGGCGCGTTCCTCGCGCCGGTATACGCGCCACGCCCGCACCCGGGTTGCCTCGACCTGGAATATGGCGTCCTGGCGCGCCTCGGCGCGCCCCTGGGAACGCGGGCATCCTGCCCGCACCAATCAGTCTCCATCCTGAAGATTGCGCTTGGCGCGCTTCTTACCGGCGCGCTTTATCCGGCGCCGCAGACGACAACTCGTCAAAAATGCGGGTTAGAAGGGGTAGGGCGGGGGAGAGTCCTTTACGGTCATCCAGCGCCACTGGGTGTATTCGCCGACGTCTGCGGGGCCTCCCATGCTGGTGTGATTCCCCGACACGCCACAGCCGCCGAAGGGATTGACCACTTCGTCGTTTACGGTTTGGTCGTTGACGTGAACCAAGCCCACGTTGAGACGGTTGGCGATCGCCATGGCACGGCCCACCGAACCGGAGATGACGGCGGCGGACAGTCCGTACTCGGTGTCGTTGGCGAGTGCGATGGCTTCAGCATCGGTGGCGAAGGAGGTTATGTTGGCGACCGGTCCGAAAACCTCCTCGCGAAAGGCGCGCATGCTGGCGCGCACGCCGGACAGTACGGTCGGCTCGTAGAACAACCCTTCGTAGCGGCCGCCGGCCTCGAGTTTGGCGCCCGCCCCGACCGCCTGTTGCACAATCTCGTGGACGCGGTTGCGCTGATGCTCGTTGATCAGTGGACCAAGGGCGACGTTGCCCTTGGCGGGATCGCCGACAGGAAGATGCGTGGCCTTCTCAACCATCTTCGCCGTGAGCGCCTCCGCGATCTCCTCCTGAACGAGAACGCGTCCGGTCGCCATGCAGATCTGGCCCTGGTGCAGGTAGGCGCCCCAGGCCACGTTTTTCGCTGCGAGGTCGAGGTCTGCGTCCTCCAGGATGATGAGGGAGTTTTTCCCGCCCAATTCGAGCGCGACCTTCTTCAGGTGCTTGCCGGCGAGTTCACCAACGCGGCGGCCCGTTGAGGTGGATCCGGTAAACGAGATCATCTGCACGTTGGGATTGACGCACAGCGCTTCACCGACTTCGGCTTCGCCCGGCAGCACGTGAAGCACCCCTTCGGGAAGACCTGCTGCCTCAAACGCCATTGCCAGGAAGAACCCTCCGGTAACCGGAGTCCGCGCGTCCGGCTTGAGCACGACACCGTTGCCCACCGCCAAAGCCGGCGCGACGGATCTCATTGACAGGATGAGCGGAAAGTTGAAGGGTGAGATGACCCCGACGACCCCCAGCGGTACCCGGCGGGCGATGTTCAGCCGCCCCGGTGTGCTGGGAAGCACCACCCCGTCGGGTTGCAGGATCATTCCGGCGGCTTGCTTGAGTTGTGCCTGGGCCTCGCGCACCTCGTGTGTCCCCTTCAGGACGGTGCCCCCGGTTTCGCGCCCGATGAACGCCGCGATCTCCTCCTCATTTTTCGCGAGAAAAGCGGCCGTACGGAGCAGCACATCGGCCCGTTCTCGCACCGGAGTCGCCGCCCAGGCGACCTGCGCCGCGGCCGCGCTACGGGCGGCCTCCTCGACGTCGGCTGCGCTGCCCAAACCGGCCTGGGTCAAGATTTCTCCCGTCGCAGGTTCGGTCACATCAAGCGTGCCTCCCTTCGCCGCTTCCCACGAACCGTTGAAGATGTTGCCCTTCCATGGAGACTGCTGAACGAGTGACATGGCTATCCTTCCTGTCGTTAGTTGTTCTGCGGCGCTGCGGCGCCTCCGCCCCGGAAATTGGCCTGCAACAGATGCGTCAGCGTATGCACGTAGCGCAGCGTGCCGTTTTCCACGCGAAAGAGATGGGTGTCGGGCGCACCGCTGCCGCCGTCCGGACTTCCGGCGCCGAAGGTGCAGAACACCACGACCGAACCGATCGTCTCGTCCACCACAAAGCGGCGGTTGGCGATGTTCACACCGCTCGGGACGCCGACCGCACAGGTGTCATCGTCCGAACCGGTGCCGGTGTGCATGCCGCCTTCGGTGCGGACGCAGGGATAGCCCCACGGCACCAGGTCCGTGTTCCCTTCGAGAAACGCATCGAGGTAGGCGTTGCCGGCGGCGACCAACGTATCGCGCGCATCGCGCTCGTCGGGGGGGATCGTGTCCCAATTCTCCGAGGACGAATACTGCAGATAGTTGTCGGCGTTGAATAGCCAATAGCCCGTCGTGGTCCAGAGGATTTCGATCTCGGCAATCTTGTCATGGTTGACACGCAGGCGCGTGCCCAGGACATAGGGCTCTTCCTCGTCAGTCACGATCACTTCCGTAAAAGTCTGACACGTGGCGGTGTCGAGCAGGCTGCGGTGGTGGTCGATTTCCATCGGGGTGTTGATCAAGCCGGTGTCGATATCCGCGGGCGCCATGTTCTCGATGTAACCCACACCCGGCGGTAGCGGTAGTGCGGACGTATCGCCATCGGTCTGGGCGGCGATGTAGAGATCGGCAGCGCGCTGCAGCCCTTCGCGCGTGCACGAAATCTGCGCGAATCCGACCGTGGGGGCGAGTAATGCGGCTATGAGCACCATCCACATGAAAGTAGTGCGTTTCATCAATCTGCTCCTCTCGTTGTCTGTTTGAACGAATTATAGGCGAGGGGCCGTTGTATCGCGCACGACTTCGGACGTTCGATCGGACATCGGTGGTCGGTCTTGCCGGATTTTTTTGAAAAGGAAAATGGCCCATGCTTTTTGCGTGGGCCATTCCTGGTTTGGAAGCCGCGACCTGCTCCCCACCTACTTCGGCATTCGATCGGCCGATGGGACGGCAAGGCCTTCCCCTACATCTGCCGCGATTCCCGGCGGTAGCCAGAAACCGCACCGCCCATGGAGTCGGGGAACGATGACGCGGAGCGCCGCCGGACGAACGTGCCGCCCTTAATTTCCCGGAACCATGATGTGTGCGTAGCTCGAGCCCGCTTGCATGATCCAGGCGCCGCCCTGGTTCGGGTTCTCGGGCAGCCCCAGGGATTCGGCCGTCGCGCCGGGCACCGCGACGGTCGTGTGCTTGTTGGCGCTCGCCTGGTCCTCGCCCCGCATGGTAATGAACAGCGACCCGAACTCGGGCGCGATGCGGCTTCCGTCCTCCTCGGCCGCGAGATGCCGCGCCCGCATCGCCTCGGTGTCCGCGCTCTCGGCCGCGAACATCCGGTTCTGCGCCACGCGGGGGAGGTTGCCCATGCCGGCGCAATGGACCGAGAACGGCGGTTCACCCAGTTGGCCCGACCGGTCGAAGCAGACAAGCGGATTGGTGCCCTCCCTCAGCGTCTCGTAAGTATGGTCGTCGTTCCACTTGATGACGCCGACCCCGTCGCGAGCCCTTGCCGGAGCGGCCATTAGCGCGCGCTCGATGAGCTCTGCATCCGTCTGTGCGTACGCGCTCGCGGAAAACGCCAACGTCAAGATGATCAAACCTGTGTATTTCATAAAATTCGCTCCATATCGAGTCGGGTCGAGCCTGGGCCATCGACCCATCCGGTCAGCCTATCGTGCCACCATCCGCGGATCAAGAAAAGGTTCGAAAACATGCTTTCCCGAAGAATCGGGATTGCGCAATTATCGACAGGATCGCCGATCCCTTTCGAACCCAGTGTCCCGTCTCATAGGTAGCGAGCCTGACATTGGGAGCGCAACGGGGCGATGCGCATCGACGGCGGCGCGCGCACCCGCTCTTGGGGCGCGGGTGACTATTGGTTGTCGTCGTCGGTGTCTTCGTCTTCCTCGGGCGGCGGCGGATCGGGGAGCGGTTCGCCGTCCAGCACGAATGCCACCATGCGTGCCGGAATCTGGGGTCCGTCGTCGCCCCCGCCGCCTCTGCCGCCCCTGCCGCCCCCGCCGCCTGCGCGGTTGACCTCGACCACGATATACTGGCGCCCGTCGAGCTCGTAGGTAACCGGAGTGGCGAAGCTGCTGCCGAGGTATCCAGACCATAGCGGTTCACCGGTCTCGGCATTGTGCGCCCAAATCCGTCCTTCTCCCGGCCGGAACACCAGGTTACCGGCTGTCGACAGAGTGCCGCCGCTGGTCCCATTGCGTTCCGTGCGCCAGACTTCGCTGTTTGTCACGGGGTCCCAGGCCAGAACCACACCACCGCGGGGCCCGCGAAGCTCCGGTTGCGGCGGCCTGTCGTCGCCTCCGCCGCGACCGAAGGGAACACCGGTGTTGAACACGCCGGCCTCATACTCGAACTCGGCATCCATGGAATAGAAAAAGCTGCTGCTGCCCGCGGGAAAATAGACCAGGCCGGTATTCGGGTTGTACGACATCGGGTGCCAGTTGTGAGCGCCGCCGGGACCGGGGCTCACCCAGGCGCCTGGGCTCGATGCGTCGTATCGGGCATCGGGGTTTTCGATGGGACGGCCGGTTTCCTGATCGATGCCGCTCGCCCAGGTGACGTCGTCCGAAAACGGTTGGGCCGAAATGAACGCGCCGCTCGTGCGGTCGATCACGTAGAAGAACCCGTTCTTGGGCGCCTGAACGATCACCTTCCGTTCCCGTCCGTCGATCTCAAGATCCAACAGCATCAATGGCTGCACGGCTGTATAGTCCCAATCGTCACCCGGCGTGGTCTGGTAGTACCATTCCAACTCACCGGTGTCGGCGTCCAGGGCGACAATGGAGGACAGGTAAAGGTTGTCGCCGCCTCCCGGACTGCGGATGGCGCGGCTCCAGGGAGAACCGTTTCCCGTGCCGACATAAAGAAGGTTCTCCTCGGGATCGAAGGCATAACCGTCCCAGACGGTGCCTCCACCTCCGATCACCCACCATTCGCCGGTCCACGTCTCTGCGGCCGCCTCCATGGCTTCGTTCTCGAAACCGTCGGCCGGATTCCCGGGCACGGTGTAGAAGCGCCAACGTTCTTCGCCGGTCTCGGCGTCGTATGCGGTGATATAGCCGCGAACGCCGTATTCGGCCCCGCTGTTTCCGATCACCAGCATGTCGTTGATGACGCGCGGAGCCCCGGTGATGCTGTAGTCCTGTCCGAGCGGAGTGGTCTGGACCGCCCATTCCACCAGTCCGGTCTCGCGGTTGAGCGCGACGAGCCGTCCGTCGAGCAGACCCGCGTACACCTTGTCGCCGTACATGGCCAGGCCTCGATTCACCGGTCCGCAACAGACACTCGGCCCCCCGGCGTCGTTACCGCGCACGATCCCGGGATCCCAACGCCAGAGCGGCTCTCCGGTTCGCGCGTCGAGGGCGAAGACGTAGCTCCAGGTTCCGGTGGCGTAGATCACGCCGTCGCGTATAAGCGGTGTGGCTTCCATATTTCCAGCCGTGCCGCTGATTTCCCACTCCCATGCCAGGCCGAGCCGGTCGACGTTGGAGTCGTCGATCTGATCCAGCGGACTATAGTGGGTTTCGGCGTAGTCCCCGCCGTAAGTCAGCCATTCTTCGTTCGGAGAATCCAGAAGCGCGGTCCGGTCTACAGGCTGCTGGGCGACGACCACGCCCGCGGCCAACCCCAGCGCCACCGCCAGGCACCACTTGATCCGGCCAAATGCATACGACATCGCGTTCCACCTCCGCTTCCGATTCTGCAGGTTCCTGAAAGTACGCTTTCGCAACAGTGAGCGAGAATCATATCAACAGGCTCGCGCCGTTCTCAACCGTTGCTTCCCGCGTTCAGGCATATGGCCTGCCGGAGTTCGAACGGCTTCATTCGTGCGGTATGCCATTCCGAAACCAGTGGTCATGGACAGCGGAAGCCGATTCGAATGATTACTCTTGAGTCGATCGGGCGTGCAACCAGCCGCTTTGGAATTTAAATCGTTCGCGACAAAGTGGTAACGTGAAAGGGCTTAACCGGGAACCCGCTAATGCGATTTCCATTGCTCACCATCGCAGCATCAATTGGTCTGGCTGCCGCCCTTTGGCCGCAGCTTGCGGCCCCACAGGACGACCGGGACTTCGTATTCACAGACGATGAGGGCCACCTGGTTCTCCGCTACGCTGGCGCTGAACCGGGTAGCCTGGATGCGAACCAAGTGGACGAGATCGTCAACGCCGAATTCTCCACCATGGTCCACGACCGCTTGAGGGCCGACATCAGATTCGACTCCGAGCCTGTCGATTCGGAATGGGCGGGCTCGATGGCGCCACGAATCGAAAGGCACTTGAGCGAAACCGGGCCCGAATTCTCGGCAATCGACGTTCGGTGCCGGTCGGCTTCTTGCCGACTCGTGCTCGAACACACGGGCAGGTTGCGCGTCTCGGAGCACCAGTCGCTGATGGAAAAAGTTCAGCTTGTCATCCGGGCGTTCATGGAGGCCAATCCGGCAAGCTTCGAGCCCGTCTTCCTGATCGTCGCCTACGACCAGGAACGTGAGACTCCTCATATAAAGGCGTTTCTGCGGAGGGCGGCCGACCAAAATTAGCCGCTTGCCGAGACGAGTGCGCGGACCGCCCAAATCCCTGAATATTGAGCATGTAGGGGCGGTCTACGACCGCCCAGATCAACTATGACCGCTCGGATCAAGATCCACGTGCTGTTAGTGACGAATCTGGGAGCTGATGTCGTCGAGTTCGTACGCCTCGCAGGTACCTCGCTCCATAAAGAGCAGTCCACTGTCGGGATTCGAACTGACCTGGATAATACTCGGCGTCATCACCCACGGCTCCAGGAGCACCTCGGGGTCCTCGACCGTGACCTCGTACAGCATCTCATCGCCCTGCCGCGTGAAGCGCTCGATGACGCGCATCTGCTCGGAATGGAAGAAACCGCCGCGCGCAAACCAGGTCCGAGGCGTGAAACCTATGGAGTCGAGTACGAGCGTGTCGCCCTCCCAGTGTCCCACGGTATGTCCCGTGTACCTGGTCTGTACCACCTGCCTTTCGTCGTGCTCGCGGCCGTCAGTCGGGATCACGCGAAAATCAGAGTAACCGCCGCCGCCATCGATTCCTCCCCGATAGAGAAAAGTCACGTCGTTGGCCGTATGGAAGATGCGCGGCGGCGAGCCCTGCCGCGGAATCCCCAGAGGCTGGCAGGTCATGACCGGATCTTCCCGGTTGGTCCACATGTCGAGATATTGGATGCGGTCCCAGTGCTCAGGTTTGTACAGGGGACGATTCGGCCCGAACCGCGACGGCGCTTCGAACTCGAAATCGACCGTCTGATTCCACATCGTGCTGCAGCCTTCGAGCTGTGTCGGAGCGCAGCGGCGACTCCCGTAGCGCCAATTCATCCCTCCGCTACGGCTCCAGTTACCCGTCAAGTCGGGTTTTCCGTCGGCAAGCCGTGGCGTAGGCTCCTGCGAGTTCAGCACCGCCGCTGGCCGATCGCTGGCGTAGAGCGGGGCCGACTCGAAAGGCCCCACGCTCGCCGGCACGGGAACAACCACATAGACGCTGCCGGTTTCCGTCTCGACCGTCGTCAGATCGCGGGCGATGTCCCCGTTACGCCGCTCAATCATCCTGCCGGGGTAATACACCTCGATCTTGTTCAGCGGATTGTTCCAGTCATCATAGTCGCTATAGCTGAACTCGCTAGTCGTCGATCCCTGGGTGACCACCACGCGTTCCGCCATGTACCGGTCGTCGAGCGTGGCCTCGGCCATCGCGCCTGCAACGCCCGGAATCGGAAACGTTACGACGAGCTTTCCCGCTTCCCGGGCCACGGACGTACTGCCGATCGTCGTGGAACCATCCTCGAGCAGACCGCCCGGGTTGCGAAACATTCGGGACAGCTCGATTCCAGCACCAGCCAGCGCAGCCTTGGGCGCACCCTGGGGACTGGCCCATAGACGGATGAGCCGTTCCTCGACCTCGTCCGGCATCGCGGTGGCCGTCCCTTCCCCTGGAATGAGCTCGGCGCCGGGAATGTCTTCGTTCCAGGCGTAGCGCCCGCTGACGACTTCAATGTTCGAATGGGTTTGGCCGTTCGGCAGGGTGCAGGTGTACTGAATCCGCTGTCCCGGAGTCTGGTAGTTGGTGCTCCCGCGGTATGCGGTCAGCGTGCAGGGCTCACCGTCGACGTCAATCGTGCCATTCCCCTGATATTCGAGCGAGACGATAAGTTCGTGTTCCTCAATGCCACGCAGCATGCCCATGTGCCACGTCCAGTTGAAGAGCACTGACTTCAGGTCCCCGGCGTCGGGTTCGGGTGTGTAGGGCGGAGGGCCGCCGCGGCCGCCCTGCGCACTGGCCGTCAAGGGCGCGCTGATCGCGAGGACGATTCCCAGCACAACCATTGTCCCAATCATTCCTTGTCGAAAGGCCATGGTAGTCTCCCTATAATCACTGCTCTATTCGTCGGGATCGAACTCGATCTCGCGCTGGTCTGGCAAGGTAATCGACCTGATAAACCCCAACGGACTGTCGTTTATCGCGGGAAAGTAAGCGATTGTGACCACATCCCCGGCCAGGACGGTATTCGGTCCGCCGCGACCGAACCCGAGACTCGACAGGACGTTGGCGGAGCCGGTCGTCATTACCCACTCGGTTTTCGAGCCGTCCGGGTTCTCCACAGAGAGAGTCATCGCCCCGTGGGGATTCATGAACTCCACCTTTACGACCTCCCCGGTCACCTCCCCTTGCGCTCGTATGTCGTACACGCCCGAAAGGGAATGATGTGCCCGCAAGGAGCCACTGGCCATCAGCAACCCGCAAAAAACGACACAACCCAAAGTCCGCTTAATCATTAGCGCGCCTCCTCAAATCTCGATCGGGACAAGATGCCGTCACGCAGCCCCCGCGAGACACGGGTTTACGTCCCCGGAGCGTACCATCGCGCTCTTCCGGTCTCTAACCACATTCGATGCCTGTCGTCGACACGCGAGTGGGCCCCCATGGATCGGCCGCCGCCTCTTCACAACACGCGTTTCGGGCTGTTAAGGTGGACCTTAAATGACGCGTTCGTCACTCATGCCGCCGCCCTCTCCCCTCGAACACCGGCTGCAGCCCTACATGGAAGCGCTGGCCCGGTTCTCGAGCACGGCCAAGTGCGAGCGGTCCGAGCTGTACGGCCGACTCCGAGGCGATATCGTCCGCGTCCTGACCGCCCTGGAGCAGGGCGTGCGCGCGCCCCGGTCCGCGCCCCACGCCGGCGCAATCCGCGGCGTCGCCTGGAACATCGAGAGGGGCATCCAACTGGATCGGATCATCCGGGTTCTGGTGGAAGACCCCGTCCTGGCCGCGGCCGACGTTCTTTTTGTCACCGAGGTCGATTACGGGATGGCACGGGCGGGTAACCGGCACGTGGCGCGCGAGATCGCCGACGCGCTGGGATTTAACCATGTGTTCGCGCCCTGTTACCTGGCGTTGAACAAGGGTGCCGGTGTGGAAGCCGATGCCGAAGGCGAGAACACGCTGGCCCTCCACGGAAACGCGTTGCTGTCCCGGTACCCGATCCGGAACGCCCACGCCGTGGCCCTTCCCAACGGAAAGGACAAAATGGTCGGCCGGGAGAAGCGGTTGGGTTCGCAGCGGGCCATCGTGGCGGACATCCTTCACCCGTCGGGAACGTTTCGGGCCGTCGTGCTGCACATGGACGCGCACTCGGCGCAGTCCCACCGCCACCGCCAGATGAAGATCGTCATGGACCATCTGGACACGCTGTCGCCCTCGCTTCCGGTGCTGATCGGGGGAGACTGGAACACGACCACGCACAACTCGAGCCGCGCTCTGTACTCGATCCTGGGGTATGCCCTCCGCGTGCTGATGGGGGTTCGCCGGGTGCTGGCCCATCACTACCCCTATCCGGACCGCTGGTTCGAACGCCGCTTGTTCCGAGAGCTGGAGCGGCGCGGCTACCAGTACAAGAGCCTCAACGTCCCCGGAGGTTGTACGCTGCACTATTCGATAGAGGATCTCGCGGCCAACCAGAACATGGGCGAGTGGATCCCGCGGTGGTGTTTCTGGTTCATCGACTGGGCGCTTGCCCCACAGGGGGGACGTTGCGCCCTCAAACTGGACTGGTTCGCGGGCCGGGGCGTGGAAGCATCCCCCGAGCAGGCGCCGGCGATACTGGAAGGGCTCGCCGGCGGCGGGCCGCCCCTTTCCGACCACGATCCGATCGTTCTCGGTTTTACTCTCACGGAGGCACGATGAAACGCCTGGCGTTCATATCGATCATGCTTCTCGCCAAGTTGGGCGCGGCAGTCGGGCGCTCCCGCTGCCGGTCCTTGCAGTTCAACCAACTGGAAGGGCGTGAACCGCTCCGGGCCATTCTTCACTTTGATGGGCGGGCCGCTCATTGCAGATTACTGGTATGCGCGAACAGACGCTCTACCCGCCGGTAAAGGCGTTCCTCGAAGCACAGGGCTATGAAGTAAAGGGCGAGGTCAACCATTGCGACATCGTCGCGGTACGAGGCGCGGAGCCGCCGGTTATCGTCGAATTGAAGACCGGGTTCTCTCTGCCGCTGGTCTTCCAGGGGATTGAGCGACAGGGCCTCTCCGACAACGTCTATCTCGCGGTTCCACCATTTTCAGGCCGCACGGCCCGCCGGAACGACGCACTGAAGCTCTGCCGTCGGCTCGGCCTCGGGCTCCTGACGGTTCGGGTGGATCCCGCGCCGTTCGTGGAGGCACTGCTCGACCCGGGGCCTTACCGGCCGCGCCGTCGCAAGCACGAAGTCGGACGGTTGCTGCGGGAGTTCCAGCGCCGGGTGGGCGACCCGACCCAGGGTGGCTCGACCCGTCGCAAGATCATGACCGCCTACCGGCAGGATGCCCTGCGGTGCGCCTCCCATCTCCGTCTCAACGGCCCGACAAAGGCGTCCGTCGTTGCCAAAGCGGCCGGAGTCGCCCGGGCTCGCGCGACAATGTATGCAGATATCTATGGCTGGTTTGAACGCCCCCCCGATGCGCGGCCCGGAGTCTACGGCTTGACGCCGAACGGCTACGAGGCACTTGAGCAATACGCCGATGTGCTGGCGGCGCTGGAGCACAGCGACGGGTAGGGGTCGGTGCCGACCGGATGTTTCGGTGCCGACCGGATGTTGCGGTGCCGTAGTCGGCCGAGCGCTCCATCGAAGCATCAAGACTCCTGTCTCCGGGATAGACGCGTTTAGCGTACAAATTGCACGTGGCCGAGTATCATGTACCATTCCGAGAGGAGGCCTCTATGTGGAAACCAGCAACGATTCTTGCGGTCGTCGCGCTCACCGGATGCCTGGCCGTTCAGGCGTCGATGCCGCAGGCCGGCGATAGCCGCCCCGCCGTCACCGAGACCCAATACGAACAGTGGAAGACGGATCTCTCCAACTGGGGCCGCTGGGGCGAAGACGACGAGATCGGGGCGCTCAACTTGATCACCCCGGCCAAACGTCTTCAGGCGGTCGCGCTGGTCGAAGACGGGGTGACCGTATCGCTCGCTGGCGACGCGGACACGGTCGAAGCCGTCGACAACCCGAATCCTTACGAACACACGATGCTGGGGATCAGCTCGGACCGAATCGCGGTCAGCTACCACGGGATCGCCCATACGCATCTGGATGCCCTGGCGCATGTCAACGCCGACGGCGTCTTCTACAACGGTTACCAGCCCGACCCCGCGGCCGTCCTTGAGAACGGCCACGAACGCAATTCGATTCACAACGTCAAGGACGGCATCGTGACACGCGGCGTCCTGATCGACATCCCCCGGATGCGAGGCGTCCCCTACCTGGAACCGGGAACGCCGATCTACGTCGAGGATCTGGAGGAGTGGGAACGGCAAACCGGTATCCAGGTGTCGTCGGGCGACGCGCTGTTCGTCCGGACCGGCGTCTGGGCCCGCCGGCAGGTCGAGGGACCGTGGTTGCGGGGACGCCGGCCCGGGGGCCAGTCTGCCGGGCTGCACCCGTCGGTGATTCCGTGGTTGAAAGAAAGAGACATTGCATTGCTGGGAAGCGATCATCCCCAGTACGTCGCGCCCTCCGAACTTCCGGGCGCCGTCCATGACTTCGCGTTGCTCTATCTGGGAGTCCATATCTTCGACAACTGCGACCTCGAGGCGCTCGGCGAGGCGGCGGCGGAACGCGGCCGGTGGGAGTTTCTGCTGATGGCCGCGCCTCTTCCGATCCAAGGAGGTACGGGCTCGCCGTTGAATCCGATCGCGGTATTCTGACGATGCGTTGGGGCTTCACCTTCCTGATGGGCACGTCGCGCCTGGCCGATGAGCAGAAGCTGCGGCTCGTTGCACAGGCGACACTGCTCTATCTTGCGGGTGAGGAGCGGGTCGAGATCTCGGAAGACACCTTCGAGGGCGTCCTGTACACCCAACACGAATGGCGCGTCATGGGTTCGTTCAGTGGCCAACAATTTGACGCAATTCTGGACAGCGACCTCGACGAGGGGAGGATACACCTGAGCTTCCTTGTCAACGAGCAGACGCTGAATGCGGGACCGGCCTACAGTACGAACTGACAGCCTGTGCTACGGGTCACGTTTTCCGCGAAGAGCAGCCCGAAACAGGTTGGCCAGAAGCCGACAAGCCCGCCTTTCTCACGGGTTTTCGTCGCGGAGAGTCGGAGACGCCGTCAGAGCAAGGCGCGCGCCCGGAGGGCACCGGAGGCGTACTCCTTACTGCCGCACCAAGGTGCGCTGTGACGGTACGTCGAGGAGCCCGACGAAGCGGAACGCAGCACTGGCGGATGGATCCGGCATTGTAGCAGACAACTCGTGAGAAATGCGGGCTAGCAGCCTGTCGGACTAACACCGAATCAAAAACCTAAGTCATTCATATGACTGTGTTTACCGTTTCGGGCTAAAAAGGGCCGTTGTTGAAAACAAAGGACTTACGCCGAAAGTCCGACAGGCTGCTAGAGCCGTCAGTGTGATGAACAGGCGAGAACCCATGTAGAACTTGCCGGTCTCTGCCGCGGGCAGCGGTAGCGATGACCGCGCCCGGTGATCGCCTCAGGGTTGCCGCTTTGCCGCTTCCGAAAGCCCGGCCCCCGCTTCCGATGTTCTCTGCCCCTTCGATCGCAGGCCCGCCAATCCCAGGTACGCGAACCAGAACGCAAGTGTAACCCCGAGCACCAAGATGCGCTGGTTGAAGTCGATGTTGCTTGGTGAAACAAAACCTTCAATGAGACCGGCGACGACGAGCATCACCATCACCCCAAGTTCGATGATCAGCGCGTTTACGGCGACCCGCCGCAGGGCCGTCGCTCTCGTTACTTCGCCCGGTGCGATGATGGCGCCCGCCAGAATGAATCCAGCCGCGCCGGCCAACACGATCGCCAGCAACTCGGTTCCTCCGTGGGGCATGACCCAGCCCCAGAACGCCTGAGCATCGCCGCGCGAGGTCAGCCACCCCGCAACCGCGCCCAGGTAGATTCCATTGAAGACGAGCACATACGATGTGCCGATTCCCGCGGTCATTCCGAGTCCGAACGCCAGCAGGGTGACCTGCAGGTTGTTGGATATGATGGATGAAGCCGCGATGGGGCGGAAGATGCTCGGAATATCGTTCAACGAGTCTTCACGCGCCGGCTCGAAATCGAGAAACCCCGGGCCCACCAGATCGTATCCAAGCTCGGGATGAAGCTGTACCGCAACGTACGCGATCGCGGCCGGGCCGAACAGTAGCAGTGCCGACAGTCCCACCGCCCTCCAGTGACTGCGGGCCGCGAGAGGAAACCGTGTCGCCCAGTGCGAACCTTGCGGTCGGCGATTCCGCGTTCGGATGTGTCCGTACATGACGTTGTGCGCCTGTACGGCAATCTGGTTCAAACGCTCGACCATCGCCGAATTTCGCGCAATCGTTCGCGCGCGCCCCAAATCGCACGTCAGACTTCGATAGCCGCGGATGACTTCGGCCAATTGATCCGGACCCAGCCGGCGGAGTCCATCCTTTCCGGCCTTTCGCAGCCCCGTAATGAGTCCCTCGAACCGCGTCCACTCCTGCCGTTTCGAGTCGGCGGCCGAGGGTCCTTCCGTTTCTTCCGCCACAGCCGGCGCTGCCCTTGCGCGCTTCATGATCTCCTCGAGTATTCGCTCACATACTGCGAACCGGTCGGATCGTTGGGCGAGTTCCTCGGGATCTTCGCCGCTCGCGCTGATAAAGGGCTCGGCGATTCTCCACGCAAACGTCTGCCTCCGGTCCATGGGCAGGGAGTCGCGTCGCGAAAGAAAGCGCTCGATGATCTGGATCTGGTGCGCTTCGACCTTCATGCCGGCAAGGGTGAGACCGCGCCGCGTTCCGCCAGTCCGGGCCCGGGCCACCCAGGCCGCCTCCCAGCCTGCGCCATCCCCGATGCCCTCGAAGCCGAAATCCTCGCGGACCACCATCGTGCCCGCAAGTAGGTCTCCGAGCCGCTTACCCCGTTTTGACAGCCCGATCGACAGCGCCCCCACCATGCATGACGGAATTGGCATCATATCGGCCGCGCGGACCAGGTTCCGAAGCGCCGCTTCCCGCCAACCCACCGGCAGTCCATCGTCACGAACGACGCGAATGCCGGCACTCTTCTTTCCCGGAGTCTGTCCCCCGTTGAGGGCCTCGAAGGCGAAGAAGTACCCCCATTGAGCGAGGAACACGACGAATACGAAAAAGGCCAAGGCCCATGTACTCAGCCTACTGAGCCCCACAATCCCCTCGATGAGACCCATGGAACTCACCAGACTCACGACCAAAACCGCGGCGCCGATCACCAGCACGTCCACAAGCAACGCCAATGTCCGCGAACCGAGTCCGGCAAGTTCGAACTCTAGGTCGATCTGGTCGGGAGTGACAATGGAGACGCGTTCGTCCATTACTGCAAATTGTCCTTTCGGATTTCCAGGTAACGACGAATCAACCCGACGGTCAGATCCTCTGGAGGGGTTTCGAGAACCAGTATTCCCCGATTTCGCATCTGTTCCAGCGCCAGATGACGCTGCAACCATAGATGCGAAGCGGCCGCCTTGAGAAACGTGTCGTTTACGGTCTCGGGCATGGATTCGGCCCGGTGTTCGACCCGCGCTTCGGTCAGGATGACACACAGGACCAGGTGACGCGCCGCGGCGCGCGCCATATTGTCGATCAGGCCCGAACTGGCGTTCGCGTCGAGAATGTCCGTCATCATGATCAGCAGGCTGCGGCGTTTCAGTTTGGCCATGACCTGCCCAACCACATGCCAGTAATCCGACTCCACCTGGCGGACCTGAACGGTGGAGAGCGAGTCCATCACGGTCCGGACAATGGCAGTACCCCGTGTCGCAGGCGTGAACGATTCGATTCGATCCGAGAACGTTGCGACAGCCACGGTGTCTCCGCGCTTCTGCGCCACGTGACTCAGCATGACTGCGGCGTTCAGCGCATGCTCGAATCGGGAGTAGTCGCCAATCCGCTCGGCCATCAGGCGTCCGCCATCGATCATGAGCGAAATCTGCTGGCCGCGCTCGGTCTGGAAGTTGCGGCTGACCAGGTAGCCGCGTTTCGCGCTCGCTTTCCAATCCACTGTGCGGGGGTCGTCTCCCCGGTTGTATTTGGAGAGGCTCTCGAACTCGGTTCCCCGCCCGCGCACCTGACGCGTCCGTCGCGCGGCTTCATCTCGCTGATTGATGGGTGCCAGGAGACGATATTCATCGGCGGTCGAGAAGCGGGGATAGACGCGAAGGATTGCTGGCGCGGGCAGGCGCAGTTGTTTTTGAATCAAGGCACGCGGACGGCCCACCCGGACCACCAGGTCGGTCAGTTCGAAACGCCCCCGCCGGTGGGGCCGGATCTCGTACGAGCACTCGCCGGAATTGTCTGGACGGATCTCCAATGTACTCCGGGGGGTCGTTTGTTCGAGGGCCGGCGGCAGTTCCTCGCGCACCGTGATCTGAAGCGTCTGATCGGAACGATTCGTCAATATGAGGCGAACTTCGCCAGTTGTGCCAATGGACAGGCGTCCGAAACGTCGCTCGACCTCCAAATCCCCTTCCGCCGGCAGGGACCCGTACTCCCTCCTCAAAAGCGCCGCCAGAACGACGAGATATCCGATTCCCGCGACCCAGCCCGTGGGTACTGCCAGCCATAGGAGCCATAGCGGCGCCCCGAACGCAGTCAACATCACGAGCCGAAGAGTCGGAACCATCAGCGAGGCACCGACACCTGTTTCAGCAGCGACTCCAGGCACATGTCGGGAGTCAGCCCTTCGATCTCGGCTTCGGGCGTAAGCTGGATTCGATGCCGAAGCACGGGCAACGTCAAGTCGCGGACGTCGTCGGGAGTTACATAAGTCTTGTTCCGAAGCAGGGCATAGGCCTTGGCGGCGCGCAGAAGCATCACGCCTGAACGGGAACTGCCGCCGAGGCTGAGGCTCGGAAGGTTCCTGGAACCGCGAATGATCTCCACGATATATTGGATGATCGCGTCGTCCACGTTGATGGCATGCGCCCGGGCCCGGAGTGCGATCAACTGGTCCTTGTCCAGGATGGCTTGAATGATCTTCTCGGGGTGGACGATGTTCGCACCCAGCCGATGCATTCGTCCGATCATCGCGCGTTCCGCTTCCTCGTCCGGATAGTCAACCAGGACCTTCATCATGAACCGGTCGAGCTGTGCCTCGGGTAAGGGGTATGTCCCCTCGTGTTCAATGGGATTCTGCGTGGCCAACACGGTCAAAATCTCGGACAGCTGGTGCGTCACGCCGTCGATGCTGACCTGACCTTCCTGCATGGCCTCCAGCAGGGCGGATTGTGTCTTGGCCGGAGCGCGGTTGATCTCGTCCGCCAGAACGATATCGGCGAACAGGGGGCCGGGTCGGAACCGGAACTCCGCTGTCTTGGGCTCGAAGACGTTGACGCCCGTGATATCGGCCGGCATGAGATCGGGTGTGAACTGGATTCGCGAGAACCCCCCGCTGAGAGCGGCAGCCAGACTGCGCGCGATCAACGTCTTTGCCACGCCCGGCACGCCTTCGATCAGCACGTGCCCACCGGCCACCAGGGCCACCATCAGGCTCTGGATGATGGCTTCTTGTCCCTCGATGACCCGCGCCAGTTCGGAGCGAAGGTCATCCAGCGGCGAGGGAACGCCCGCTTCTACTGGTTCCATGATTCAAGCTCCGTATGTTCGCTGCTTGCCGGCCGATCTCTATCAACTCCGCGTCCGATATGAGGCGTCCGGCGATGATGCCATCGACGCCGTCGGCATAGGCTTTGAGGTCCGTTTCGCTGACTCCGATTCGTTTCGCCAGGCGCTGGCGTCCTGCCGGGTCCATCAGGTCGAAAGGCCGCCTCAGGGCTCCCGAGAGCCGGGCGCTCAGGTATTGGTGAATGGCCCGTGCCGAAAACCTCTTGGCATCGGAGGCCTCGAACAGGCCGCCCAGCGCCTCGATTGTTTCCAACGGACTCGTCCTTTCGGGTGGAAGCGGATCCACCGGCCGGCCGAAGCGTCTCTTGTAACCGAATAAATACACGGCTCCGGCCAGACCCAACTGCAGGCACACCAGACCCCATGGAGAAACCAGAAATGGGGCCATGATTGCGGTAAAGCTTCGCTGTTGACCGAAGCCATGGTGGTATTCGTCGAATCGCACGGTCCCACCCCATCCCGCGCATTGATCCACAAGCCAGACCGCGTTGTCCGTTTCGGCCAGAGTGCCATTCGAAAACGCATAAGGGTCGGGAACATGAACGATCCGGCCGGCGCCAATCGTCACCACCTGGGAGGCGGCGACAGAATCCTCGAATTCGACTTCCGTATCCGTATCGGTTTCGATGCCGTGCCGCTCGAGATAGTCTTCTTGTAGGTCGCCGCCTGGGCCGGCGACCATCCACGGCCGGTCCGTGGCAAGGATGAGTTGTCCGCCCGACGTCATCCAACCGTCGAGCGCCGCTGCCTCCCCCATGCTTAACGGAATGCTCGGTTGCATGACGATCAGGGTCGACGGGGTCGATTCCGGCAGGGACGCCATTTCCGATAACGGCAGGCGCCATTGTTCGACTTGCGGTAGAACCTGTTCGAGTACGAGATAGGAGGCGCGCGCGCCGCTGCCGTCCGTGAAGAACGTAGAGGGCCGTTGACGAAAGGTGTCGCTCGTCGGGTTGCTCGAGAGTATTGCGACGATCAGGATCAGAGCCACGCACAAAGCAGTGCCCACGGCGGCATAAATGATGTTCGTCCTTTTCGTAGTCATTGTCCCACGTGGCCTGCAAGGGCTTCAACGCGCGCCAGCAATCGAGCGGCTCGTTCGCGTTCGAACGCGTCGTGAGCGTAGATCACGCGTTCATATGCCAGGGTGAGATCCGAAAGCAGCCCTCCCGCCGTCCCCGTGTCGTGGCATTCCGTCAAATAGTCCGTGTTGGTCTTCCAGCGTTTGAACGCTACCAGTTCCATGCGGTCGAGCGTCGACAGCAGGATTCGGTGCGCGATCCAGAGCGCACGATGCAGGTTCCCCGCTTCCAACGCTTCGCGGGCAAGTGCCACCGCCTGATTCCAGCTTGGCGCGATTTCGGCCAGCGCTTCGATCGACGACTTCTCGGCCCGCGATCCGGGATCCTCCGGTTTGAGATTCCGATAATCTCCAACGATCAGGTATCCGATATGTGCCAGCAGTGCGATCAGGATAATCGTGAGTACGACTATCAGGAGTTGGCCCACGATCGGGTTTGCCGCGGCCCAGACCGGCAAATCGCGGAACAGCCAATCAAGCAATTGCCCGACCCAGGCATAAGGGGATGGCTCGGGACGGAACTCGGGGCGTGCCAGAACGGATTCGGTGATCTGGCGAACCTGTTCCGGGGAAGGGGCTTGGATCATGGCTACTGGTGGGAACGATCGCCGATGGCCCGGCTCAACATCTCGAGGTCGAACCCTTCTTTACGGATTCTCAGGTCGTAATAAAGGAGCGTAATAGCTATCGTCCCCACGGGGTAGAAGACAATACCGAGGATGCTGTCCATCGAAAATCGCAAGACCGCCCCCATGCTCGATTCCGCGTCGATTCCGGTCAGGAATAGCAGGACATTGCTGGGAGTTAACAAAAGCGTTCCGAGAAGCCACAACACAAAAAAACACCGAAGACCTTACCGCGATATCCTTCCACCAGAGCCCAACTACGTTGGCGAATGGCAGTTCGGTCGGACGTTTCCAGGATGGCCACCGGAGCGACCAGCGCATACGAGAGGATCAAGAAAATGCCAGGCACAATGAACAGGATGAATCCGAACATGACGATGAGACCGACGACGAGTTGTGTCAGCAGCAGGGTGACGACGTGTCCCCACGCGCCCTTCAAGGCAGATCCGACCGTCACCTCGTTCCCGAGGTACCTGTCGCTGACGGCCCTGGTTGTCGCGGCGATGGCCAACGGGGCGACTACGATAATGCCGATGAGAAATGCCAACACCCCGGCGATAATGGCCATCGGTCCGAGGTCGGCGCCCGCTTCACGGAACAGGCCGATCGCCTGAAATGCGAGTAGGGGCAGATTTGCAAAGGCGGCGATCCCGACCATGAGCGGGAAGTTCTGGAAGTAGATGCGAAAGGCCCGGTCCAACAACCTGCCGGTCGTCATCGGCTCGAAGCGAGTCTCTGGACTGGACAATCCCAAGCCTCCGTGTGAATTCATCGATTCGTCTGCGGCGAAGCAGAGTCACTCTACTTGACGGGTCCATAAGCGTCAATGGATGTTGAGTTTGTGTGAGATGTTGAGCTTGTGTGCCGGTAGCACGTCGATTGGCCGTTGGCCGTGAGGTCCGACAAGCACGGGGGAAGCCCGCATGGACCCCGCGGGCAATGCGTCTCTCGATGATTTCCGCGGCGCATGTGGTTCCGCGGATCGCAATCGTCTCGGCGACTCTCTATTCGAGGGCAAGACGACTGAAATTCCGTCGCGCAGGGATCACGAATTAACAACGGCGCGATCTGGCTCGATTTCGAGCCCGCCGGTCCCTGAAACAATCAAGACTTCTCGCGTTTGGGCGCCTCGTCGGCAATAACCGTTTCGGGCGGCACCGGTGCGGGTAACCGCCCGGCTTGGCGCAGGGCACGGCGCAGGAGGTAGTCGATCTGGCCGTTGACGCTGCGCAATTCGTCAGCCGCCCAGCGATGCAACGCCGCCAGGACCTCCGGGTCGGTTCGCACCAGAAACGGCTTGCGCGTCTGCATGGATTTAATCCGCGCCGGGGTCTGGCACGACGCATGTCCGGTCTTATTGGTAGAGGGTGCCCGTGTTCAGCACCGGTTGGGTCCCCTTGTCGCCGCAAAGCACGACCAGGAGATTGCTCACCATAGCCGCCTTGCGTTCCTCGTCCAGTTGGACGATGCCTTGACTGTCCAGTTGTTCCAACGCCATTTGCACCATGCTCACGGCGCCCTCGACGATCTTGCCGCGGGCGGCGATGATGGCGCCGGCCTGTTGCCGTTGCAGCATCGCCGACGCGATTTCCGGGGCATAGGCCCGGTGCGTGATCCGGGCTTCAAGTACTTCGACCCCCGCGGCTTGGAGCCGTCCTTGAATTTCGATCTTCAGTTGACTCGCGATTCGCTCGGTGTTACCGCGCAGTGACAATTGCCCATCTTCCTGCGTGTCATAGGGGTATTGCGACGCGAGATCGCGGACCGCGGACTCGCTCTGGACGTGGACATAGTTGACGTAGTCGTCCACTTCGAACGAGGCCTCGGCGGTATCCACGACCTTCCAAACGACCACGGAGGCGATCTCTATGGGATTACCGTCGGTGTCGTTGACCTTGGAACGTTCAGTCTCGAAGTTCCGCACCCGCACCGAGATCGGTCGCTTGGAATAGAACGGATTGGTCCAGCGAAGCCCGGGATCACGCACCGTGCCCACATAGCTGCCAAACAGTTGCAGCACATGCGCCTCGTTCGGGTTGACCACAAACAGGCCGAACAACGGAATGATCGCGATTGTTTCAAAGAGCGCGCTCGTGAGGATCATCAGTCCATTGCCGCTACGAATGGCCAAAAACACCAGCACGATCCCCAAAACGAGCCCGGCGAGCAACGCGAGCAGCACCAACCCGCCACTGATTGCCTTGATCGGTTTTTCTTGCATCAGCGTGTCCTCCAATGATTTCTAAATGATATCACTCTGATATCTTTTCTACAAGACGACCGAACTGGTATCGAGACCGATCCGAGGGAGAGGGCAAACCCGATGTCGACCGGTTGCAGACGGCTCGATCCCCGGGGTGGGTTCGACGGCGTCGCGTGCGAGCAACTGTGCGGCACCAGCCGCGTCGAAACCGGACATGTACCGCACTACACCAGCCCGGTGTACCAAGGCGTGCGATGAAAACTCCGACAGACGACTCAAGGGTTGTGGGGGCCGGTCGATCTCAGGCGACCGGTTCATGCTCTCGGCAGATCTTCTCGGTTTCGCTGTCCGCCAGCGGTTCTGCGGTGAGCCCGCAGCGGAACCGTCCGTCGCCAAGCCTTTCGAAGAGGCTGCATGTGTGACAGAGGCCGAAGCTGCGCGAGCCGTGGACCCTCTGGAGGGATGTGAGTAAGTCGCGCAAAGCCTCTTCGAGACGTTTCTGTCGCAATTCCGACAGCGCCGAGATCGCCTCGCGGACCCGAAGCGATGACCAGGTTCGGACCAGGAGTTGCCTGCCTTCGTTTGTCAGTTCGAGATGGATGACGCGACGGTCGTTCTCGTCGGACCGCTTGACGATCAAGCCCTTGCGCTCCAGGACAAGCAGCGACTGAGAAACGGTTCCCTTGGTCGTGCCCAGGTATTCGGTCAGGCCAGCGGGCGTGTTGCTGTACCGGTTGGCGTGCGACAGGTAAAGCAGCGACGACAGATGAACCGGCTGCAGCGCCGCATGCGAGGCCCCTTCGCGCTGCTCTGCCCGCAATAGACTGGTCAGCCGTTCGAGGAGAATCGTCAAGTCGGCCACGCCCCAATGTATCGACTCAATACCACATTGACAACGAAAACGTGCTGATCTATTCTGGATTATCGTATCGACTCGCTACTATATTTGGAGGAACTCATGTCCAATTCGATTCCCGGATACACCTACGGATCGTCCGATCTTGCGCGTTCGCCGCTCTCGGTCCAGGAGCTTGGCTTGCTCGAGAAGACGCTGCTGTTCACCGACGACGACCGCGAAGCCTTGCGCCAGGCCGGAGCAATCCTCGGCGACCAGGTGGAGGACATCCTGGACGTCTGGTACGGCTTTGTCGGCTCGAATGACCACCTTCTGGCGTACTTCGCCGGTGCCGACGGGCAACCTGTCGGCAGCTACCTGGAAGGGGTTCGGAAGCGGTTCGGACAGTGGATTCGCGACACGTGCGAGCGGGAGTACGATCAATCGTGGCTGGACTACCAGCACGAAGTGGCGCTTCGACACCATCGTGCAAAAAAGAACAAGACCGATGGCGTGGATGCGGCCCCGATTGTTCCACTGCGCTATATGATTGCGTTCATCTACCCGATTACGGCGACCATTCGCCCCTTTCTTGAAAAAAAGGGACACCCGAAGGAGGCCGTCGACCGGATGCACGATGCATGGTTCAAGTCAGTGGTCCTGCAAGTCGTGCTTTGGAGCCGGCCGTACACGCCTGACGACGACTACTGACGGAAACCGTGACCTTGAAGATACCGGGGAAACCGGCGATGAAAGAAAAATGGTCAAGGCGACTGCCGGTGTTGATCTTCGACGAAACCCATCATCCGCCGAACGACCGCCTCGACGGCCCACGGCAAGCTCACCAACTTCGCCATTGACGCCGAACGGCGGCTCTTCCGACGCCTGCTGTCACTCACCGAATTGGGCGGGTCGGTGCGAGGGATCGCGAGCGTTGAGGATCCGTATGCACTGACTTGGGCCCGCGTCAGTGGCCAATAAGGGTAATAATATACCTGGCTCATTGAGCGAGTGGCCCTATGATGCGGATGCGCTGTGATCCGCGCCTACCCATATGTTTCCCCGGTTTGCTGGGGTTCCACGATAAGGAGTGTGCCCGTGGCTGATCTCGATTTGACATATCCGAATCTTCTGAATCTATTTCGCTTTGACAACGTAAAAAGGACCCACCCCGATCGAGTAAAAGGGACCCACCCCCGGGTTAATGGTTTGTAAGTGATTCCGCCGTCGAGGCCGTGGGAAGTGTGGGAGCCGAAGGCTTCCAAGCCACTGTGGGAACGCGCTGGCTTTGCAGCGGGTTTCCATGGGGGCGGCACTTTCCACAGCCCGCTGCGCCCGCGGTTTTCACGCGGATCCTCCGGCGGACCGGGGTTTGTTCTTCCGTTTTCCGGCGGCGCCTAGACTTTGGGTGAACCGGATACTTTCCCAATCGAACTGGTGAATGGCGCAGTGATGGGTCAGCCGGTCCAGCAGGGCTGCGGTCAGTGCGGCGTCACCGAAGACGCTGGTCCACTGTGCAAACGGCAGGTTCGATGTGACGATCAGCGAACCCTTTTCGTAGCGGTCCGAGAAGACCTGAAACAGCAACTGCGCCCCCTCGGCCGAGAACGGGATATAGCCGACTTCGTCCACGATGAGCAGCTCGAAGCGGGCCAGCTTGGCCAGGCGCCGGTTCAGTTGCCGTTCCTCGCGCGACTCGATCAAGGTGTTGACCAGCCCGGCGGCCGTGGTGAACCCGACGCGGTAGCCCCTCCGGCAGGCTTCCACACCCAGAGCCGTGGCGGCATGGGTTTTACCGGTTCCGTGCTTGCCCAACAGGACGACGTTCTCGTGCCGGGTAATGTAGCCGCACTCGGCATAGTCGCGAACCTGGATCGCATCCAGCACCGGCCACTTCTTCAGGTCCGTGGTCTCCAGAGTCTTGAGCAGTGGGAACCGGGCCTCCCGTAGTCGACGCTGGACCTGATTGGCTTGCCGCTGTTCCAGCTCGCGGCTGGCCAGAGCCAATAGAAAGCCGGTGTACCCCTCGCCGGCCTCTTTGGCCTGTCGGGCGTGTTCCCGCCACTCCCGCACCATGGCCGGGAGCCGGAGTTGCCGCAGTGCGTCGTCGAGAACGATCTCCTGACCCGGACTCATCGCGCACCCCCGGCCAGGAGACGGTCATATTGATCCAGATCGGCCCCAGCGATCGTCAGGTCGGTGATACCGGGCATCAACCCGGACTCCAGCGGCGCATGGGATCGAGTCGGCGTGTCCTCCCGCATCAGAATGTGCCGCACCGCTTCCAACTCGATACAGTGGGCATCGAGCGCTTCCTGGATGGCCGAGGACACCCGTTCCAGATCCCAGTCCTGGTGGAGTTGCAGGATGCCGATGAACTCCCGGGTGCCCCGGCTGTACCCATGCCGATCCCGCAACCGCTCCAGCGCGGTCTCATATTGGGTCGGCCATTGATCCCGCCACTGCCGGATCGGCCGGGCGCTCTCAAACGAGGCCACCTTCCGCCGGATCAACTCCAGGTAGTGCAACGGATCAATCCGCCAGTCGCTATGACCGAAGGCGCGGTCATGTTCGGCCACCTTCTTCTGGTCCGCGTAAAATCTCACCCGGTCACAGCCGATATGGGCCCAGAGCCGGCGTCCCACATAGGCGGTCGGCACCGAATACCGGTTCCGATCCACCTGGGCGGTCTGATACGGGCTGATCCGGACTCCCACCACCTTCGTGTTCTCGAACCGCGTGTCGGGCAGTGCCAGGAGGCGTTCTTGCTCCACCGCGTGCCGCTCCCCAATCGTGCGATCGTCGGACCGGCCGCCGATCCGGCGCTGGTCGTCAGCCGCGCAGCGTTCCAGCAGTTGCGCGTTCAGATCCTCGAAGTCGGTCACCTCGGGAACCGGCACCAGGAAGTTCCGGCGTGCAAAGCCGACCAGGCCCTCGACACCGCCTTTTTCCTGGCCCCGGGCCGGATTACAGAATCGCGCTTCAAACGTGTAGTGCGCCCGAAACGCCGTGAACCGGGCCTGCTCGACCCGAGCCTTCCCCTTCAGAATCCGCTTCACGGCCGTCTTCAGGTTGTCGAAAACCAGGGTCGGGAATACGCCGCCGTACCAATCGAACGCCCGAATGTGACCGTCCAGGAACATCTCCTGCCGTTCCCACGGATAGGCCCGCACGAACGCCTTGCCCGAGTACCGGGACCGCATACAGAACAACTTGACCTGACGGTCTTCACCGTTCATCCGGACCCAGGCCGTGCCCCAGTCCACTTCGGCTTCACGGGCGTGTTCCGGGTCCAGCGGCACCACAGCGCCGGTCTGGTTCCAGCCCAACCGTGTCTTCCGTTCCCGAACCCAGCGGCGTACCGTCGCCTCGGCTCCGGTAAATTCATGCTCCTCCACCAGACGTTGCCACACCCGGTGCGCGGTGTGGCGTTGCTTGACGGGCTGGTCCCGATCCGCCTGGAGCCAGGCATCTACGATCCCGGCGACCGGGTCCATCACCGGACAGGCGGGCTCCTTCTCTCGCCGATACCTGGGCTCCTGTCCGGCTAATACTTTCCGAACCGTCCGTCGCGTGTGCCCGGTCTCCCGGGCGATCTGTCGAATGCTTTTCTTGTAAACCCGATCTGCGGTTCTGATCAACTCGTACTGATCCATCCCTATCAATCCTCGCCTCCCACTCGCGTGCCTGTTCTTCCAGTTCACGCTTCCGGGGAGGCTATCAGGGGTGGGTCCCTTTTCCTCGATCAGAGCCCCGTTTGGTGGGTCCCTTTTACGTTATCGAAATCATCTATTCCCCGAACATCGTGCTGACAAGCGTAGCGAAAGCGCCTCGTTCTTAATCTGGTATCTCGAAAAGTACTACCGCCTCGATCCATTAGAGGCAACGGATTCTGTCTGCGACGACAGCGGAGATAAAGGAATCGATGGGATTTTCGTAAACGAAAGCACACAGACGATAGTTGTGTTCCAGTCGAAGATTTCTCAGAAGAGAAATTCCTCTGTCGGAGACACGTCGCTGAAGGAGTTTGCGGGTTCATTGGCTCAGCTCTCTGACGCGGACAGCGTGAACAAGCTGATCGAAAATGCTGGAAAGGCGCAAGTCTCAAGATTGCTCCAGCGTCTGAATCTTGCTGAAAAAATCGGCGAGTATGAAGTTCGCGGCGAGTTCTTGTCAAACATCGAGATTGACACGAATGGAATGGACTACCTTACCCATTCTCCGGCAATCTCATTCGTCGGACGCGATGCGCTTGAGTCGACCTTCATATCTGATCAGCGTGATGCGCCGATACACACGCCCATCAGCTTCGATGTCTCCAGTTTTCAGACGACAGAGTACATCGTAGATGAGAGCAGTAAGGCGTTCATAGCGCCGGTTCGGGCGCGTGATCTCGTGAAGATGGATGGGATCGAGAATCAATCGCTATTCGTCCACAATGTAAGGGGTACGCTAGGTCGAACGACGGTCAACAAAGCGATAAAGAAGAGCGTAAGCGAACCGTCACTGCACAAGAAATTCCCGCTGTTTCACAATGGAATAACGATATTGGCTGGGAAGATTGAGGCCACAAATGAACGAATTACCATATCAGATTATTTCGTCGTTAATGGGTGCCAGAGCCTGACCTCGCTGTTCTTCAATCAATCTGCGTTGACTGACAATCTGTACGTCCTCGCGAAGTTTATCCAGGTTGAACCTACGTCCTCGCTTGCTACTCAGATTACAGAGTTTTCCAACAATCAGAACGGCGTCAGGGCTAGGGACTTCAAGGCGAACAGTGCTCCCCAGATTCGGCTCCAGAACGAGTTCAAGAATCTCTACCCCGGAACTTACGAATACGCGATTAAGCGCGGAGAGGCGAGTGCTGGGGGAGTCCAGATATCGAATGAAGATGCTGGGCTCTATTTGATGGCGTTCGATCTCAAAACCCCATGGGCGACTCATAGGAAATATCAGGTATTCGAAGACAAGCATTCCGAATTGTTCGGGCGCCCGGAGGTCAATGCGAACCGAATAGTGGCCTGCCATGTTATCCGTGAGGCGGTCGATGATGTGCTCGACAAGATCAACAACCGGCTTTTGGCAAAGTACGTGCTTACCCGCTATCTCTTGATATACCTCGTGAGGCGCGTTTTCGATGAAGACCAGTTCGGATGCGAAATCCTGCAAAATCCCCAGAATGTCGTCAGGAACACAGAGGACCGAGAAAAGTTTCGCAGGCTCGTGAGCAGCATTCTCGGCGACATCGTAACGGACCTCAATAGCGAAGTTAATGAGTACGGTGAAGAGTTCGACTACCGCGGGAAACTCCGTGATGAAGACTGGGTCAAGAAACTAACGAAAGAAGTCGTGTCGCTGCGGGAAAAGCTGGTACGTCGTGGAAGCATAAAAGACCTCAAAGCGTAATGGGCGACATTGTGAAGATTCAGTATATTAAATCCAAAATAAGGAGTGCATGAATATCCAGTTGGCGCCTTGCCTCCCCAACGGCCCTTACGAACACGGTGTGACGACGACAGCGGGGATAATAACCGCCGCCATCAACGCCGCCTGCATCGCGTTGATGGATTCCTGAACGGCCTTGCCGACCACCTCCCCGGCGGCAATCTGCTTGAGGCGCTTCTTTCGTTGCCGAAGCGCTTTCTTGTCGAAGGCCTGGGCCAGAAGATCAGCACTGTTCGCGAGGGATGCCAAGACAGCGATTCGCGGGTCGATGTCCATCGATTCGGTAAAGATCGCTTCCCGCAGCCGTTCGATCATTTCCCGTTCCGGAGCAGGGTTGATTTCCGGGTAGATCTTTCTGTTGAAGACGAGGAGTATCTTGTCCTCGTCCGCACGGAGGATACCCTGTTCGCACAATCGCTCGGCGACCCGCCGGGTGAGCTTGCGGTTCGAGGCGAATCGAGTAACCCAGGCTTTGAGAGTCTTGCGCCGCTTCGCATCGCGAACCTCGTGCAGGCACTCGTCGACGAGTGGATTCCCGAGGTGACTTGAGTTCACCACTTCGACCAGTTTGCCCTTGCGGGAATCGATGCGAATGCGGGTACGAAGCAGAAGCTCGGCGAGAATGGCGCCCGCCATTGCGTATTCGTGCATCGATCCAAGGGCAATCGTTCCTTTCTTGTCCCGCAACGCGAGCAGGAGCAACTCCTCGTGCAACATGAGTTCGACTTGATTGGCCAACATGTACTCCTTCTTCGGTTGGACGCTGCGATCAAGTTCGTCTATCCGCGTCAATTCTCGCAAATCCACAAACGCAAACCCGCCACGGCCTATAGCTTATCGGCCGGTTCGCCCTCGGCGCGACCGCGCACACTTCTACCACAGGCTCCTGGAGCTTGATTGCGATCCAAGGCCGATGTTGTAAAATACCGCCCAAGGCAGACAACAAAATCGAGACGGAAGCACTCGCGTGTGATTTCTCCGACGTTTGAGCGGTCTATGGACCAAGCGTCGGCTTTCCGCGGGGCATTGTATTTGGTTTTCTCGGACGAAACGGGTCGGGAAAGACCGCCACCATACAAATGCTGCTCGGAATCGGCGCCCCGAGTCCAGGCAAGTCTCAGGTGCGCAGATTCATTATCGCCTATCCGGGACGATGTGTCGGAGGGTTGTTGGGTCCGATAAATCCGGAGTATCTCATGACGCGCAAGCCGTTGTTCTGGATCCTGTTTTCCGCTCTCGGAGCGGCCGGCTTTGTTATCGCAATCTGGCTCTTTCCCCGAGCATTCCCAATCATCGATCTGGACATCGAGATGGATCAGGCGGCGGCCGTTGAGCGCGCGGCCGAACTGGCGGCTGAATACGGCTGGAGTCCGGCGGATGCCCGGTCGGCGTCGACGTTCGGTCAGCTCGATCCTGAAGTCCAGACCTACGTTGAGCTTGAAGGCGGAGGACGGGACGCGTTCGTCAACCTCGCCGACGAGAACATTTACCACCCCTATGGTTGGAGCGTGCGCCGCTTCCAAGAAGGCTCGGTCGAGGAGAGCCTCGTCCGGTTCACACCCGACGGACGGGCGTACGGATTTCGGCTGCGTCTCTCCGAGGACGATCCCGGCGACGGAAACCTTTCCGACATGGAGGCGCTTGCCGTCGGCGAAGCGGTCGCCGCGGAATGGGGCGTCGACCTGACGCCGTTCGAACTGCTCGAATCGTCACAACAAACCCTGCCGGGTGGCCGCATCGATCACACGATCGTGTTCGAACGTGGAGATGTTAGCGTTGCCGAAGCGCAGTTCCGGCTGCGTGTCGTGGTGGCGGGCGACCGTGCTTCCGAATTGACGCACTTTGTCCAGGTACCCCAGGCGTTTTCGCAACGATTCGCCGACATGCGGGCGGCCAACGACGCCATCGCGCTGGTTTCTCAGGGCTTCTTCCTCTTGGTGTTCGGGATCCTGGCGGCTGGAATCGGGACTGTCATCCTGATGCGACAGCGCTGGGTCCTATGGCGGAAGCCGCTCATCTGGGGCGGCATCACGGCTCTGTTGCTGGGTCTGAACCAGTTGAACGCACTCCCGCTTGCCTGGAACGCGTACGACACTGCCGTCTCGGCGGGAGTCTTTCTCTCCCAGCAGATTGGCACGGCGGTCCTGATACTCGTTGCCGGTACGCCGTTGATCGCCTTCTTCTATCTTGCCGGTGAGTCGCTGGGACGGCGGGCGTTCCCGGCGCATCCGCAACAGTGGCGATTCTGGTCTCCGGAAGTCGCCGCCTCCAGCCCCGCCCTGGGACGAACCATCGCCGCCTATCTGCTGGCGGGAATGCAGTTGGGCTATGTCGTTCTCTTCTATCTCGGGACTTCGCGACTCGACGGGTGGTGGTCTCCGGCCGAAGCACTGGTTCAACCGGATCTGCTGGCGACGTTCCAGCCGTGGCTAGTGGCCGTTTCGAACTCGCTTCTGGCCGCGTTCTGGGAAGAGAGTCTCTTTCGCGCCGTCCCGATCGCGTGCGCCGCACTGCTTGGCGCACGGTACGGACGTAAAAACGTCTGGATCTGGATCGCGATCATCCTTCAGGCAGTAATCTTTGCCGCCGGCCACGCCAACTATCCGCAGCAGCCCGCGTACGCGAGGGTTGTTGAGCTCTCGGTACCGGCCCTGGTCTGGGGTGTGGTCTACCTGTATTTCGGCCTGGTGCCGACGGTGCTGGCACACTTCACCTACGATCTTTCATTGTTCTCGATCCCGTTGTTTGCTTCGGATACGCCGGGAGTCGTGTTCGACCGCGCCATCGTTATCCTGGTCGGTCTGCTGCCGCTCGCGATCGTTCTGAATGCGCGGCGCCGGGGGCGCGCGAGAAGCAACGCGCCCGACTGGGCATACAACCGTGCCTGGAGTCCTCCCGAACTCCCGGCCGATGCCACTGCCGCAGGCCCCGCGGACGCTTCTCTCGAGACGGCTGAAGAACCACCGCGGCCAGGCCTGCCTGTCGCTCGTACGGTTGTTTTTGTGTTGGGCGCCCTCGGTGCCGCGGTGTGGCTCTTCTCGATCGGATCTGGAGGCGAAGTCCCCCGCCTCACGCAGTCGCGCACCGAAGCGATCGCCACTGCCCGCGAGGCTCTCGAGACTCAGGGCAACTCCGTCGAGGAATGGACGGCGTTGGCCGCGACACCTTTCCAACGGGGTGACGACCATCGATATGTCTTCGACGAAGCCGGAGAAGCCGCATACACGTCTCTGCTGGGGCGGTATCTGGGAGAGCCGCGCTGGAGCGTCCGCTTTATCGATTTCGAGGCCGAAGCCGAGGAGCGTGTCGACCAGTTTCAGGTTCAGATGAGCCCGGCTGAAGAGGTATTGCGCGTTGTGCATATCCTTCCCGAAGCGCGCGAGGGCGCCCAACTGGAAGAAGACGCGGCACGGACCCTCGCATTGAACCACATCGTGGAGCGCTTCGATCTGGACCCGGCCCGCCTGGTGGAAGTGGTTGCCGACCAGACCGCACGCCCGAATCGCGTCGACTGGGTCTTCGTATTCGAGGATCCCGACGCCTTGCCGGACGTGGAGGGGGAAGGCCGTGTCACGGTCCGACTGGCAGGCGACGAACTCACCGACATAACACGGTCGGTGGACGTGCCCGAAGAGTGGCAGCGCAGCCGGCGTGACGCGGCGACACGCCGCACGCTGATCGGCATCGGTCTGGCCGCGTTACTGGTGCTGATGGTCGGCACTGCTGATGTCCTTGCCATCGTTGCTCTTGCCAAGGGCACGCTGTATGTGCGCGCCCTCGTCGTCATGTTGCCGATGGCCCTGGTCGTGATGGCTCTGTCGCAGGCCAACTCGTGGCCTGCAATCACGGCTCAGTTTGGCCCGACGCAACCGTGGGGACTGCAGGCCGGCGCGGCGGCGTTCGGGATCGTCCTGGTCGTCCTGGTGGGGGCCGCTGCGATCGCGCTACTGGCGGCTCTGGCTCACTCCTGGCATCGAAACAACCTGCGACAGTCCGCGCCCGCTCTCGGCGTTGCGCTGGGATTCGTCGTGGTCGGTGCCGGTGGCATAGCCGAGATGTTCTTCGGCACGTTCGGCGGATTGCCCCGTTGGCCGAATCCCTCGGGTGCGGTCTCGTTTGTGCCCGTTCTGACGAACGTGGGTGATCCGATCGTGCCCTTTCTTTTGAGCACGAGTGCGCTCCTGCTGCTGGGCGGCCTCGCCTTGCGGACGGGACTCCTTCCCAAGATCGCGCTCTGGACCGCCGTTCTGGCGGTCGGCTTCGTCGATATCCCTGAATCCGTCCAGGAATCGGCCGTCACGTGGGTGGCCGTGGGTCTGGGCACAGCCGTTGACGGCGCCTACCCCGGGGCACGGGCGGGTGGCGTCATGGGAGCTATCGTCCTTGTGGCGATCGCCCTGGTATGGACCCGCGTGTTGTCGCATCGAGGCCCGGACGGATAAAGATGAGCCGTTTCGTTCCGGTAGCGGTAGGGCTCTACCGTTCTTGGCAAGAGTAAAAAGGCCGACGCGTCTTGCGTGGGCCATTCCTGGTGTAGGCGCCGCGACCTACTCCGCTTGGGCTGCCGCCTCGAGCAGGGCTCGGATTTCCATCAGCGCCTCGGAGTCCTCTTCGCCACGACCGCCCCTTCCGCCGAATCCGACCGGGGGAACAGCGGGGGCGGCAGCGTTGTCCTCTTCGGTCTCGACCGCGACTACGGCATAGGGATCGGGGACTCTCGCGTCTCCGGCATCCGGCGGCAATGGCCGGGCGGGAACGCCATTGGCGACATCCAGGGGAGTCCGGCCTGACCAGTCCACGAGGTCGGTGCGAGCGCCGTGCTCCAGGAGATAGCGAACCATATCGGTGTTTTCGGATTGAACGGCGTAGTGAAGAGCTGAAATTCCCTCGTCGTCAGAGACGCTGCGGGCAATGCGCATCGAATACGACAGCACTCCGGTAATCCGGGCATTCACATCGGCGCCGTGTTCGATCAAGAGGTCGAGGACTTCGGTATCGCCGCCGCCCCCAGCGCCCCCGCGGCCGTAGGGATTGACGCCGGCGGCTATCAGAAACGGCGTCGCCCCCATACCGATAACGTTGGGATTGGCGCCCTTGTCGAGCAAGGCCCGAATTACCTCGATGTCACTGTCCATGGCAGCACGAAACAGCGGCGTCACACCGGTGCTGAGGAGAGGATCGCTGAAACGCCCACCCTGATTGCTCGGACGGCGCATGCTGAGTTGGGGATTCGGATCGACGCCGGCGTCCAGCAACGCGGTGACGATGTCCATGCTCGTGACTTCCGGGCCGTCGGGAGCAGGGGGCAGGTCAACCGGCGGACCGCCGCCGCGCCCGCCTCTGCCGCCGCCGAACCCACCGCCACCGCCACGGTTCTTGTGGTCGATGACGATGTAGAGCGCCGTGCGTCCATACACATCCCAAACATGGGGATTGGCGCCCTGATCCACCAGGAATTTCGCAATTTCGTTGTTGGTGTTGTCCAGGGCGATCATCAGGGCGGTCACACCTTCAGGCGTGGGCACATTGACGTCCGCGCCGGCCCCGACCAGAGATTCGACGCACTCGTTACAGCCTTGGCGGGCCGCGTACAACAGGGCGGTCAGACCGCCGTACGCGTGGTATTGCCAACGTGGCTCGGACGTGATGAGGACCGCACTCGTTACAGCCTTGGCGGGCCGCGTACAACAGGGCGGTCAGACCGCCGTACGCGTGGTATTGCCAACGTGGCTCGGACGTGATCTGACTCGGCCAGTCGGTGAATCTGGCGCGGGCGTTCACGTCTGCGCCGTTCGCAAGAAGAATATCCACCATCTCGGCGGCGTTTCGAGTCGCGGCGGCGGCCCAAATCAAAGGCGTCTGGTCCTGAACCTGCTCGACGGCGTTGACGTCGGCCCCCGCATCGACGAGCATCCGAACGATGCCCAGGTCACCGCTCTTGACGGCGAGCATCAGCGCGGTCTGGCCTTCCGGATTGACGCCTTCGGGGCCCGACCCCGCGTCCAGAAGCATCCGTACCATGTCGGGGTCACTCAGCTTGACGGCCTCAGTGAGGGGCGTGGACCCGAGTTCGTTGATGACGTCCACCTGGGCGTTCCTCCCGATCAACTCGGTCATCAACTCATGATCGACGCGATAGACCGCCCAGTGAATCGGCCGCGTTCCGTCGGGCTGCGCTTCATTCACATCGGCGCCCGACCGAATCATGTCGAGCGCCGCCATGCGGTTTCCAGCTTGAATCAGGCTGGCCAGCCTCCCTGGCCGATCCTGGGCCAAATAGAGCGAAGTGGCGGAAACCACAAGAACAATGGCGAGAATGAAACGCTTCACTCGTTCCTCCAACAACTAGATACCATCGGCGTCCAGCTTGTTATGGTTTCCCCACAGGCCTCTGGCCGCGTCATAAAGGAACTTGTAGGGGTCGGCCCACGTGCGCTCGAGCCCGTCCATCACGCCCCCTTCCAACATTTCCTGGGGGCCCTCTCCTACGCGAATCTGCTTGAACAGCCGCTGCCGCACGACTTCCATCAGTTCCCGCTCGGTCTTGAACTCGGCATAAGTCATCACCGGACCCGAACCCGGAACGATCCTCGTTTGCTCGTTCCCGATATCGAGCAACAGATCCATCGCGTCGACGCGCCCGCCGATCCACCCACCCGTAATCCAATCCAGTTCAGGGTCTTTCACAGGCGACGCCACATCGCCAACGGCGAGCACATTGGAATCCTTGAAATGCACATAGATGTCGCCGCTGGTATGTGCCGCAAGCAGGTAGCCGTATTCAATCCGTTCCCCGCCGGCCTCGATGGATTCCAACGTGTTGAAGAACGTTTGAGTCGGCCAGGCGGTTTTCGGGCGGGCGTTCTCGTAACGATACTCGGCAGGCAGCCAGTAATCGGTCGAGAGCCAGTGGCGCGTGCGATCGTGCGCGATTATCGTTGCGCCCGATGCGCCGAAAAGTTCGTTATTGCCCGTATTCTCGAGATGGTAATGCGTATTGAAGAGTGTGCGGACGTTCGAATTCACGGCCACGCCGGCAAGTGCAGCGACGAGTGGGTCGCCGTAGCCTGGAACGCCGCTGTCCACCAGCAGAAGACCATCGCCGGTTGAAAACGCAACGACATTGGTGCCGCCCGCGTTCACGACCGCGATCTTGTCGGTCAAACGGCGAACGCCGTTGACCTCAGCTTCCTGTTGGCGGGAGTGCGCCCGACGAGAAGCCCAGAGCGTGAGCATCCCGGTCATGGCGCCTTTCAGTACTTGCCTGCGATGCACTCTGTGTTTCTCCCTTTATTTGGCTGGGGCTCTGGTGGCATTCCTTAGCTGGGGCTCTGCCCCAGACCCCGGCTCCTTCGCTTGCGCGGCAAGACAGCCGCGGGGGCATTCCTGGCTGGGGCTATGCCCCAGACCCCGGCTCCTTCGCTTGCGCGGCAAGCCAGCCGCGCGCCGCTTCGTCGCGACCGCCCGCTGGGCGGTCCGAGTTCACGTTCCATCATGTCGGCTGCCGCTTCGTCGCGACCGCCCGCTGGGCGGTCCGGGTGCACGGCCCGTCATGCCGAGTCTAAAGCTCTGAAATCATCCCGGTGCTGTCGGCAAACTCGGTCTGTTCGATCCCGAACTTGTCGAGCAGCGTCAGATGCACGTTGGCCAGCGGCGAACGGTCCGGCATGACGATTTGTTGCCCACCCCGCTTCATCCGGCCGTTGCCTCCACCGACGATAACGGTCGGGATCGGATAGTTTCCGTGCCGGTCGCTGTTGCCCATGTTCGATCCATACAGGAAGATCGAATGATCGAGCAGCGAGCCGTCGCCGTCGGGAGTGTCCGCCATCTTCTGCAGGAACGCGGCAAAGCGGTCCATATGCCAGGTTTGGATCTTCACGAGCTTTTCGAGTCTCTCGAGGTCGTTGGCATGATGCGAAACGGGGTGGAAGGCGTCCGGAACGCCGATGTGGTTGTAGGTCTGGTTCGTCCCCTCGGCCACCATGATGTAGGACGCCACGCGCGTCAGGTCCGACTGATAGGCAATCGCGATCAGATCGAAAAGGAGATCGACCTGCTTGTCGAAATCGTCGAGCACGCCGACCGGACGCTCGGGAAGGTGGATGTCGGAAACATCCTGAGAGGCGATCAACTCGGTGCGCCGCTCGATTTCACGAACGCTTTCCAGAAACCCATCGAGCGTTGCGCGGTCGCCGGCGCCGAGCTCGTTCTTGAGAGCCGCGGTCCTGTCCATGATCAGGTCCAGGAGGCTATAGTTCTCCCGGGCGATTTCGACGCGTTCCACGGCCGTGGTCTCGCCGAACAACTGATTGAAGACTTTCTTCGGGTTGTATTCCATCGGAAGCGGGGAGGTGGGGTCTCGGAACGACAGCGTCGTGTAGGGACCGCCGCTCCCTGCCGCCTGCTGAACCGTTGTTTCCGCGGATACTTCCAGAGACGGCAGCGTGGTCTCCTGGCCGATATTCTGGGCGATGATCTGATCGAGCGTCGTGGCCATGTTGGCGCCGCCGAAGGCGCCACCGCCCGGGCGGGTGCAACTCAGCCAGGTGGCCGGATTCAGGGTGTGCACCGATCCCGCGCTTGCCGCGTTCACGAGATTCCCCACCGACGAAACATAGTCCTTGAAAGGCTCCAGCGGCGACATGATCGCGCTCAGCTTGAAGTCGGCGCCGGAACCGCTCGGCGTCCACCGGTCCCACTCGGGCCCGTGGGCGGTGTTGTGCATGATCGCGCCGTGCGGGATGTAGAAGAATCCGGCGCGGAGCTTGGGCGCCGCCGCCGTCTGCGCCATCGCCGTGGCCGCCGGGACCATGGCGTCCAACAACGGCAGGGCCACGGCCACGCCCGCGCCCTTGAGTACCGTTCGCCGGGAAAGATGTTTTTTCGTTATGAACATAACGCGTCTCCAATAATTGCTAGTTTGCGGCCACCGCCTCCACGCCGTCCGTCGCTCGATCGACCGCCGGCCCCTGCTTTCGGAAGGCGTCCGTGTGAACGATTCCCGATACGATCGCCGACCACCGGTAGTCGTCGTTTGCGGCCTGGAGAATCACCGCGCGCACCTGCGGCATATCGAAATACTCAAGCTCCCGGCCGAGGGCGTACATCATCAGCTTCTCGACCACGGTCTGGGCAAACATCGCCGCCGCGCGAGTCGCCGTCATCTCCGGCGCGCGGGCCAACTGCCCCCGGAGCGCTATCGGACCGTCGATCGCAACGCCCGTCGGCAGCACGGTGCTGGCGTCGATGGGGGCTTGGGCCGCGCGATCCATCGTCCGCCATCGCCCGATCGCGTCGAAATTCTCCAGCGCCAGGCCGATCGGATCGATCACTCCGTGGCATTGGTTGCACGCGGGCGCGGCCCGATGTTGTTCGAGCCGCGCGCGGACCGTGCGGGGCCGCTCGCCTTCCGGGTTGTCGGGAAACGACTCCACCTCGGCCGGCGGCGGGCTGGGCGGCGTGCCCATCAAACGCTCAAGCACCCAGGCGCCCCGAAGCACCGGGGAGGTACGGTCGCCGTAGGACGTGCTCAAGAGGATCGCGCCCTTCCCGAGCAGACCATAACGGGTAGCGTCGGTCAGCGTGAACTTGCGGAATTGGGAGCCCGTGACTCCTGGAATGTCGTAGTGGTTGGCCAACCGATCGTTCAGGAAAGTGTGATCCGCCGTCAGCAGATCGAAGATGCTGCGATCCTCGAGCAGAATGCTGCCCACGAACAACTCGATCTCCCTGGAGAAGTCCTCGTACAACCGGTCATCGAAGTCCGGGAACACCATGGGGTCTGGCCGCACGGATTCCAGATTGTCCAGACCCAGCCACTTCATCGCGAAGCTGCTGACCAGGCTGGACGCTTTCGGATCGGCGAGCATGCGCGTGACCTGCGCGTCCAGAACGTCCGGTTCGCTCAGACGGCTCGCGGCCGCAAGGTCGAGCAATTCTTCGTCCGGACCCGTGTTCCAGATGAAGAAGGCCAGCCGCGAAGCCAACTCGAGGCCGCTGAGGTCGGCTTCCGAGCTTTCGGGAACGCGTATCGCGCGGTACAGAAAATCGGGGCTCACCAGCACCGCGGCGACCAACCGCTCCACGCCGGCATCGAAGCTTCCGCCTTCGGAACGTCCGACTTCATGGAAGGGCAGCAGACGGGCGATGTCGTCTTCCGTCGCCGGACGGCGGAAGGCGCGCGTCGCCAGGTTCTCGGTGATTTGCCGTGCGCAAGCCGCTTCTCCCACGGTGTCCGGATCACAGACGTACACCAATTCGCGGCTGGGACTGGAAACGCCGGTCGAGTTGTACGGTCCCACAATCTCGACGTCGCCGAGACGCGGCTGGTTCCCGCCTAATCGGCCGCCTCCCGTGTTGGCCGTTGATTCAAACAGCGAGCGCTCGATGAACCCGACGACAACGTCGCGCACGCCGGCCTGAACCTGGATGGGGACCTTCGTGAAGCGCTCCAGGATCTCGGCGCGCCCGTCGCCAGCCAGGCGATGGTTCAACATGAGGTCGTCGAGCCCGCCAATCGGCTCACGGAACACGATCTTGCCGTCGACCATGATGACGAGAGTGTTCTCATTCTCAAGACTTCTCGTATAGAGGCCAACTGTCTGATCGGGGAAGAGGACGTTGACGCGGTATTCGCCGTCAGCCCGGAAATTGTGCTTGAACATGATCCCGGTGCGAAGCCCGAGAGGCATGCCCTCCCGACCCGAATTCTCGGCGACGGTGTACTTCAGGTTCTCGAGGATTTCCCCACCGACCGCTTGTTGCGCGACCAACCGGGCCGCGGCGACATATTGGTCGACAAACGCTGGTGAGACACTGAGGACGGCGGCGATATTATCGAAACCGTCAACCGCGATGTCCTGCGGGAGAACATCAGGCTCCACCTCCACGCCCACCAATTCTCTGACCGCCGCCGCATACTCGGTGCGGTTCAATCGCTGGATCGGTACGTGGCCCGCTCTTGTTCCCCCCGGTTGAGCATCCAGAGTGTTCTCAAGCCAACCAACGAAGGAGTCGATCGACGGCTGTTCCGGCTGCGGGCTGCCCGGCGGCGGCATCAGCCGTCCTCGTAG
The DNA here is from genome assembly GCA_963555775.3 of Terriglobia bacterium. Taxonomy (GTDB): domain Bacteria; phylum Acidobacteriota; class Terriglobia; order 20CM-2-55-15; family 20CM-2-55-15; genus JAJEDW01. Next base: position 109,027 of record CAUVWY020000002.1, read on the forward strand.
CTTGCGGATGGCTTTCTCCCAGATTTCCGCGTCATCGGCGGCGGCGCCGAGGTCCATCCCTTCCAGCGCAAGCCCTCCAAACTGCGCGGAGTCGCTATGGCACGTCGTGCAATAGGTCGTCACCAGTCTGCGATGCCGATCGAGATCATCAGCCGAAGAAGCGCCCCCCGCGGATTGTGTGGCGGGTTCGGTGCGGAACGCGCCGGGAGAAGCGACCAGAAGGACAGGCAATACGCACGCGAAGATGATCAGACGCTTCATAAGCAAAGTCTAGCTTTTCCAAGGATTTGCATGGATTTGTACAGTGGCAGAAATTATATCTTCTGGAACACCCATGGCAAAGTCGGAAAGTCGTCAAGATCGTCAAGAGGAGGTCTGTAACAGACTCGCCGCCCTTGTTGTCTCACGGTCCCCAGCCGGGAGAATGGTGACCCCTCGATTGACCGCGCATCCGTTGCTCAATCCTCTAGTTGCCGCTGGCATTTTCGGAAGCCCCCTGATAGATTACGCTCTGTCGAACGTCGGCAGGCGCCGCACTACAATATTCGGAATATTGAGGTCGATTCCCGATGACGAGTCGCAACACCACCGAATCGAGCCGCCATGTCACGCGAATTGTGCTGGGGGTGATCACGACGATCTGGATAGTCTTTCCGGTCCCTCGCATCGACGCTCACCATTCGTTCGCGATGTTCGACACCGGAAGAACGATAACGCTCGCCGGAACAGTGACCGAGTTTCAGTGGACCAACCCCCACGCCTACATCGAACTCGACGTGACCGAAGATGACGGCGCCATACGGCACTGGACGATCGAACTCGGCAGCCCGAGCATCCTGATGCAGAGCGGCTGGAAGTTCAACGACATCAAGCCCGGGGATAGTGTCAGTGCCACGCTCAATCCGCTCCGGGACGGGCAGCTCGGAGGTTTGCTGGGCCGCGTGACGCTTCCGGACGGGCGTGAACTTCCCAACGGACCCGGTCGCTGACGCCAACGGAGCACGACAAATGGCAAACATTGCACTCACAGGTATTCGACGGCGACCGATGGCTGTTGCCGCGGCACTGTCCCTGTGGCTGTTGGTTTCGCCCAGTGCGGGCGCCCAGTCGAGTGGCGAGCGCGTAGACCTTTCCGGTGTATGGGGCATCCTGCGCGGCAGGGGCGAGTTTGCGCCGCCGCCACCGGGCGAACTCGTCTTCCGGCCCGAGTATGCGGCGGAGTACGAGGCGCAACAGGCCACGGCCGCCGCGGCGACGGCGCGGGGCGAGCCTCTCCCGCCAACATCGTTCTGCCTGCCCTACGGCGTTCCGACGATGATGTCGGTAGCGGTGTATCCGGTGGAGATTATCCAAAGGACTTCGCAGGTGACCATTGTTGCCGAGGCTTTCAGCGAGGTTCGCCGCGTCTACATGGACGAGCCGCAGATGGAAATTGGATCCGTCCCGCCTGGCTATTACGGTCACTCGGTCGGGGCATGGGATGGCGACACGTTGACGATCGACACGATCGGCATCAAGGAAACGGTGCGCGGCTACCGTGGGATGCCCCACAGCAGCCAGATACGAGTCACCGAACGCCTGAGTATGGTCGCCCCCGATGTTCTCCACGATGAAATAACGATCGACGACCCCGTGGTCCTGGAACAACCAGTCACATACACCTTGGCCTACCGGCGCATTCCCGGATACAAGATGGTGGAGTTTGTGTGTGACAACAACCGCGAATACGTTGACGAGGACGGCATTGTTCGAATGCGGCTTGGAGGCGGGGGACAATAGTTTCCCGGAGCAAAGGATGAAAAATATGCATGGCATCAGGACCCTCTTGCTTGGGGTCGCCTTTCTGGTTGCGGCGTCACCAGTCGCTTCAGCCCAGTCGCTGGGCGCCCTGGCCCCGGAGAACCTCACGCAGCCGCGCCCCGCGCCCGGTTTCGATCTGACCGGACTCTGGCTGCACGCCGGCGGACCCGACAACTCGTTCCGGTTCAGCCCACCGGATGGCTTCCGGTTGACTCCGGAAGCCCAAGTCCACTATGACGCCGCCCAGCAGGCCGCGGCCGAGGGCAAGGTCTATCGCAACGACATCGGCCTCTGCTGGCCCGCGGGACTGCCCGTGATCATGACGCGGGTTTGGCCCATCGCGATGATCCAACTCCCCACGTCGATCTACATGATCAGCGAATTCATGAACAGCCTGCGCATCGTCTACCTGGACGGCCGTCCCCACACCGATCCCGACCTGGTCGTACCGAGCTTCAACGGCGAATCCATCGGCCACTGGGAAGACGACACGCTCGTGATCGAGACGCAGTCCTTTCCGGGGCACCACCACTGGATCGACACCGGGATTCCGGCCAGCGACGCGCTAAGTATCGTGGAACGCATTCGCATGATTGACGAGGGCAATACCCTTGAAATCGGATACACGTTCACCGATCCCAAGAGTTGGGAGGGCGACTGGACGATGACCAAGCGGTGGCGGAGGGTCAATGACCGGGACATCGCCGAAGTGCAGTGTCTGCCGGATCTCAACGATTACATGCCAACGGTCCAGTCGGAGTTCAATGTCAGGTAGAGCAAGGCGCGACGACGCGAGATCGCACGCCACGCACGGAGACCACATTCAACGATTCTCGAATGGAGAGAGTGTCATGAAAACTTGTTTTATTGCGGCAGCGTGCATGCTGCTGATCGCTGCTGGCAACGGATTGGCGCACCACTCGGCCGCGGGGATCGATCGCTCGCAGACCGCGACCATCGAAGGAACGGTCCGGGAGTTCCGCTGGCAGAACCCGCACTCGTTCATGCAGATCGACGTTCCCGGCGATGGTGGCGAGACCGTTACCTGGACGCTGGAAATGACCGCGCCCAGTTTTCTGATCCGCGCCGGGTGGACCCGGTCCACAGTCAAACCGGGAGACACGGTAACCGCGGTTGTTCGCCCCTTGATCAACGGCGACCCGGGTGGGCTGTTCGTCTCGGTGACGGCGACTGACGGAAAGACCTACTCCCAGCGCGGGCAGCCTCAGGAGTAGGCGATCGCTCGTCTGGAGGAGAGTGTGGTGAAACGACTACCGACGATTCTGGTTTGTTTCGCGGCGGCAGCGATGGCCGCCTACTGTTCCGGTCCTGCGCCCGACGATGGGGTGGCAACCCCGGCCGCCGATGCGGTGCCTCCGGGTACGCTCCGAAGCGGACCCGCCTTCGATTTCAACCGGATCACCGACGACATCTACCACGCCACCGGCACGGGAACGATGTCTGTAGGCACCAATTCGGTCATCATCATCAACGACGAAGACGTGATGATCGTGGATTCTCACATCACCCCGGCCGCGGCCTTCGTGTTGAGAGAGGAAATCCGAACCATCACCGACAAGCCGATCCGCTATGTCGTCGACACGCACTTCCACTTCGATCACTCTCACGGAAATCAGATATTCGGTCCTGAAGTCGAAATCATCGGCCACGAATTTACCCACCAGATGCTCTCGAATCCGCAGGCGATCTTCGATTCGCGCACCTATGTGGGGTTCACCGGTGGCGTGCCCGATCAGGTCGAAAACATCCGGAGCCAGATCGAGAATGCCGAAGACCCGGATGAGCTTGCCGGCCTCGAAGCGCGGTTGCAGGTTCAGGAACAGTACATGTTTGCCCTGGAGGCCGTGAATCCTACACCGCCGACGATGACCTTCAGCGACGGGATTACGGTCTTTGCCGGAGATCGGGAAATCCGGTTGATCCATCCGGGACCGGGCCATACCGGTGGCGACGTCATCGTGTATCTGCCCGAAGAAGGAATCGTATGCACCGGCGACTTCTTTCTCCCCGGCGTCCCCTATATGGGAGATGCCTACATCGACGAATGGCCCGATTCGCTCGAGCGGTTGAGAGAGATCGATTTCGAAACGGTTCTGCCCGGCCATGGCCCGGCGTTCACGGATCGGGGGCGGATTGACGATCTCCAGGCCTACCTGCGCGACATCTGGACGAAGATTTCCGATCTCCGAGATCAGGGCCTGACTGCTGAAGAAGCAGCCGAGCAGCTCGACATGACCAACCACCAGGACAACTATCCGAATCTCACTTCGCCGGGCGTCGACTCTCGCGTTACGATCCGCGCCTACGAACGGATGGACGAGATCGCAGGCGATTAATCGGGGTCGGAGCCTTTTCGGGATCTCTCCAGATTTCCCCGGATTTCCCAATGAAGAGTGAGGAATCGAACTCCCGCTCATGCGAATGATCTTGTCGTCGCGAGACCGGAGCCGATAAATCAAGGAGATCCAGGACATGCTCGTCAATCGACGCTTTGGACGAACAATATTCGCCACTCTATTTCTAACCGTGGTTGGCACGTCCAGCTTCGGGCAGGCGCAGGAGAGTCCCTCGCCGGTCCGCCTCGACCCGGACAAGATGGCCGGTCTCAACCTGACGAGCATTCCGCCCGATGCGTAGCAGCCCGTGGCAGAACCCTGCAGGGTCGCGCGCAGGGGTCTTCGGGTCTCAGACGCGAAGAAAGGAGCGGAGCGATGGTTTCACATCGTGACCGACGAACGACAAAGTCTGTGACCCGAACCCCCCTGCGCCCTACGGGTTACGGCGGCATCGGGCCATCTGCCACGTTGCCCCTCCTCGATAGATGGGGGACATCGACTTCGTCGTGGTGCCTCGCATACGGTCCAATGGCGCTCGTAACGCGATCCCTGTAGGGTTCTGCCACGGGCTGCATGGACATCCTCGTTGCTGGCGAACTCAACATGAGAGTCGCGACGCTTTTCGACGGAACCAAGCTTGCCGTTTCCATCTTCGAGTCGTCGCCGGCCAAGACAGACCATCGGACCAGACCGACCGATGTTGACGAATTCGTTTACGTTCTCAGCGGCAAACTGATCCTGACCGAGCCGAACGGGACGGCGCACGAGTATCTTCCCGGCGATTCACTGGTCTTGCCGATCGGGTACACCGGAACCTGGGAAATGCAGGGCAACTATCGAGAACTTGTCGTATTGATGAAGAAGTAGGCAATCGGTACATCTGGGCGAGCGCCGTGAGATCGTGTCAACCTCGACCCTCGTTACTCTCGCTCTGAGAATCGATTGTTTTTTAGAAAGTCATAAGCCTTCTGACCGTCCCCCCATAAAACGGTCCACTTCGAGAGTGAGAAATCTGGGGAATTATCCCCGCCGTCGTGGCTCTGGGAAAGTGGAAAACTCGTCGAGTTTTCCAAGGCCGCCCAGCGACCGGGTTTTCCACAGCCCGTTTCGCCGGCCATCCGAAACCGCTCGGGACTGAGAAATCCGAACGAACTGTGCGGCCGGACCGTGTTGTAGTCGACTCGGTATGTCGAGCTGGTGAGTCCGGCCTCCGTCTATCAATTGCCGAAGTACCGCTCGTAGTCCACGTTGCTCTCGCAGACGAATTCCTCGACCCAATCCAGCTCGGGACGCAGGCGAAAGGTTCGCGCCGGGATCACCCATGGAGCCGCCCACACATTCGGATCCTCCACGGTGACCTCGTATTCGAGCGAGCCGTTGTCGAGGCGGGTGAACCGCTCCACCACGCGCAGGCTCTCGGTGTGCAGGAAACCGTGGACTTCGGTCTTGTCGTTGAAGCCGATCGACTCGACCAGCAGCGTGTCTCCTTCCCAATGCCCCACCGAGCTGCCCATCCACTTGGGATCCGGCTCGACCGGGAGGGGGCGGGCATCGGTCGGAATCATGCGGATGGCGTTCGGATACTCGAAAATCATCACCAGCATGCCGGGCCGGTGGACCATCTGAAAAGGATATGGGGTGATGTAGCTCTGGGGAACGCCCAGAGGCACGCAGTCCGTGTTGAGAGTGGTCCGTCCCCGGACGTCGTTCGGTCCCCGGACGATCCGGAATTGCTCGCCCCCTGCCGCCAGGGGCGGTGGCTCGGTGCCCCGCGGGAGGCCGGCGAAGTTATACACTCCCGAGAGGTCGAGTTCGCCGTTGGGCAGTCGCGGATCGCGCTCCACGGCGGGAGCAGGCGCGACCGAATCGGCCGTCACCGGCGTCGTGCCCGCAACCGCAACCGTTACGGTCTCGGAAAGGGCATCACCGATGCTCAGCCTGTAGGTCGTCGTCGCGGCTGGGGTTACTGTGGCCGTTCCTCGAGCTGCGGCCGGTCCCACCTCCGGTTGGATCGTGATCCCGCCCGACGGGTTCTCGGTGTGCCAGACGAGGACGGCCGATTCGCCCGGTTCGATCGACCCCGGGCGGGCCTCGAAGGTGACGATTCGCGCCGGCGGACCGCCGCGCTGGGCGGCCTCCATCGGGATCGAAACCGCCAGCAGCAAAGCCAGCAGGGCATACGGTGCGCTTCTCATGCAGACCCTCCGTCGTGGTCGCGACCGGACACCTAACGATTCGCCGGGTCGATGGTCGAGCCGAACAGCGGCCGGTAGTCCCGGTTGTTCTCGCACACGAACTCCATGACCCTCTTCATGGGCGGGACGTTGAACTGAAACGTTCGCTGCTGGGTCCAGGGTTCGACAAAGACGTTCGGGTCCTCGATCGTGATCGCGTACTCGAATCCGTTTTCAACCCGCGTAAGGCGCTCGACCGTCCGGAGAGCCTCCGTGTGACGGTAGCCGCTGATTTCAGTCTTGTCGTTGTAGCCGATAGTCTCCACGACCAGCGTGTCGCCCTCCCACTGTCCAGCCGGATCACCCAGCCACGAGGGGTCCGGCTCGACTTGAACCCGTTGGCCGTCCAGCGGAATGATACGGAACGTGCCGGGATACTCGTGAAAGATCGCCAGATAGTGGTCGTTCTGCATGATCTGAAACTGATACGGCACGCCGAAAGCGTTCGGAGGGATCAATGGCATGCAGTCCGACGTTGCCCCGGTGTCCAGGGGGTCGCGCTCGACCCTGTAGCCCTCGGCGCCCGGCCTGAGAGTAGGGCCATCCCCGGCCGCCACTCCGCGTCCGCTGCGAAAACTGTAAACTCCAGAGAAGTCTGGCTGTCCGGCGCGCGTTCTCGGGATTTCGGTCTCTTCTTCGGCATCATCAGTGGGAGAAGCGACAGTTGCCGGGGTTGTCCCGGTGACCGTGACGGTTAGGGATCGCGTGAGGGGCGTGTCGCCGGCTCCCGGCAACGAGAGCGTGTACGTGGTCGTCGCCGCTGGCGTGACCTCGACGCTGCCCCTCGGGATGACCGCGCCGATGCCGGGTTCGAGCGTCAGACCGGACGGGTTTTCCACGTGCCATACGAGCAGAGCGGACTCCCCGGGTTCAATCGAAGCCGGACGGGCCTCGAAGGTGACGATGCGCGGGGGTGGGGCCGGCCTTCCGCCGCGGCCGCCCCGCTGGGGACCCTCGGCGAGGCCTGCCGGGCACACGAGCAATAAGCCCAGCGTCGCGAAAGCTGCCTTCCTCATACAATCTCCTGGGGCATCGCTCCACTGGTTGAAACCCGGGTCACGATCGAATCTCACGTCCATCCGCAAGGATCATTCGGTTGGCGATCATTGCCGGGTCTCCGCTCCGGGCCGGCGCTCCCGTGCACGATATGACTTCGCCCGGCTTCACGGTCCGGCTGGTCCAACCGTATGCTCTCAAGTGATTGAGGCTCATCATCTCGACTTCCCACTCCACCGTACTTCCGTTCTGGCCTTCCACCTCCAGATAGACGAACGCATGGGGATTCGTCCACTCGAACCGGATCACCTTGCCGGTGATGGTGACCGGATTGTCGCCGTCGTACATGGCCGTCGAGTGATGCGCACCAACCGGCGCCGTCATCAGCAAAACGCCGAGTCCTGCCAGCAAAGCCATGAGCCGCGATACTCTCGTCACATTCGCCTCCGCCGTTATCGAGTTGTCTTCACGCAAAGCGTGACCGGAGAAAATCTCCGCGATAGACTGCCGATCGATGCCGTTCGTTTGGGATTTCCGCTCTGGATCACCTTGATCACGCTTATACTCCCGCACCGGCACGCGCGCCAGAGTTTTCATCAGAACTCGCGCGCGAGCTAGCGCCTCTACGCCTGTTCACGGTCCGGAAGGCGCAGGGCACGAACTTCGGGGCCACGGCGTACATACCGGGCGACGACGGGAATCGTTTCTTGTTCGCCCCGGCCTCAGACTCTTTCAGAATCCCGATGATCTGTTCTTCGGTGAATTGTTTCCGCTTCATGCTGAGTTCTCCCTGGTCTATTTACCGGAAAACTCACTCTCGAAGTGGACCGTTTTATTGGGGGGAAGGTCCCCGATTTCCAGGGCAAAACTCGGCATGGCTGTTTTGTCGCCATTTCGAATCTTTCGCCCGCCTTTCACACGGGTTTTCGTCGCGAAGAGTCGGGGACGCCGTCAGATCCAGGGCGCATATCCTTGCGCCCACAGCGCGCGCCGGAGGGCGACCGAGGCGTACTTTTTACTGCCGCACCAAGGTGCGCTTTTTACTGCCGCACCAAGGTGCGCGATGACAGTACGTCGAGGAGCCCGACCGCGCTTGATCCGGCGCGAGGAACGCACCGCTACGCGCCCGGCGCGACAACCAGCCAGCCCGTGACGGCAGCCATGCCGACGATGAACGCTGGGCCGCCGCAATGACGCGCCATCCCGAATCCCCCTGACTTGCCCATTTTCAACATGGCAACCTCACATTCGCCGCATTGCGGTCTCGCATGCGCCGTCCGATACGCGATCGGTGCCCGAATCGTGTGCTTGTGCAATAGCGAAAACTCCTGCCGAAGCTGTGGGTCGGCGGCGCCCCATTCTCAGCTCACTCTGGGTCGAATATCTTCTCGCCGCGTCAACTTCGGCGGGATCGCAGGGCGCCACGCTTACGTGTTGATTGATGAACGCGGCTGTGACCGGGCGGTCCCGATCGAGGTCGTCAAGGCTGAGGACGGCGCGGGATTCGCTCGTCTCGCATTGCCGCGTGCCACGCGACGACGGCCATCACTACAGCCGATTGCCGGACACCCTCGACGTTCACGGCATCGGCAAGGTCCACGTTGGTGTGCCGCGTACGTACGTCGTAGTTCTCGAACTCCTTGATCGTGTTGAACGCGGGCAAGCCTAAGGCAACGAAAGGCACATGGTCCGTGCTTCCGATGCCCTCGATCACATTCCGGCGCACGCCGAGGTCCGAGAGCGGCTCGAGCCAGGCGTCGAAGATTTCCTTCGCGGCCGCGTTCTCCTCCATGTAAAAGCCGTAGACCTCGCCGGTCCCGGGATCGTCGTTCAGATATACCGCGATGCGGTCGCGAGCAACCTCGTCTCCGAGATGCCGCTCGACCCAGGCCCGCGAGCCGAGGAGCCCCTGTTCTTCGCCACCCCAGAGGGCCACGCGGATGGTCCGGCGAGGCCGGGCATCGAGCGCGGACAGGATGCGCATCGCTTCCATCACGGCGGCGGCGCCGTCGGCGTTGTCGGTCGCGCCGGCGGCCGTATGCCACGAGTCCAGATGGGCCCCCACCAGGACGACCTCATCCACGAGTGCGGGATCGGTACCCGGGATTTCAGCCAGGATGTTGTTGCTGTCGAGGTTCTCGTCGTCGAAGCGGGCACCGACGTCAACGCGGAGTTCGACGCCCGCTCCGGCCTCAACAAGCCGGACGAGCATGTTGTACTGCTCGGCCGCCAGCACGACCGAGGGTACAGCGTCGGTGGCCGTCGCCCGGTTGCCCTGGACGCGAACCGTCCCGTGCTCGGTCGCTCCCGGACTGACCGCGACGCCGGCGCCCAGTGCCTGAAGACGTTGAAGAATCTCGAAACGCGGCGCGGCGCTGGACGGGCCGGGGAATGGAGGATTCCCCGTCTGGACCGTCCCCGTGCCCGCGGCCGGCTGCGGGCGGTCCGCGCGAAGGAACTCCGTCTGGGGCCGGGCCGTCAGAACGATAGCGCCCCGGAGGCGGGCGCCCAGCGCTTCGATCTCTTCAACAGAACTGTCGCCGATGTAGATCGGCATGCCCGCGAGCGATCCCGATGTCGACGGGGACCACGCCTCGGCGTACCCGATCAGGGGCATATAGCGTGGCGCGGTCATCTCGACGGTGAGCTTCTCGAGCGTCCAGCTTCGGCCAAACTCGAACGCCTCGAGGTGCGGGTTTGCCAGTCCCCATTCCCGAAAGCGATCGACGGCCCAGCGGGCGGCCACGTCGTAGGCCGGCGATCCCGACAGGCGTGGCCCGAGCACGTCGGTCAGCGTGTAAAAGAGATCCGACGCCTGGGAGCGATTCAGACCTTCGTCCCGGATGGCATCGACCATCGCCGCGTCAATGGGTTCCTGTGCGGCCGCTCCTGTCTGGAGCAGGCCGATCATCATAATGGCCGCCGCTGACAGCCTGAAAGTCAGGATTCGTGTCGATCGCATGGTGTTCTTCCTGCCACTATCTCCGATGGAGTGATTGGGACGCCTCGGATGCCATGAGGTCGAAACAGCCCCCGCGTCAAGGTTTGCCGTGAGGGTTTCTCGTCGGGAGAGTCGTGACATCGTGATCTCGTATGAAAAGGTTGGTGCGCTTCAAAGGCGTTGAGAACCGTAGTTCCTATGCAAGGGGACTTACAAGGGATCCGATTTCAGAAAAACCACGGGTCCTTCCGAGTTGAGCCCGACCCGGGCGGCCAGAGTCAATGTCGATGCCGCAAACAGTTCAGTTCGCCAAACGCGGGCGTCCCGATTTCCACAGCGAAACTCGCTATCGCTGTTTTGTTGCCGTTTCGAATCTTTAGTATGATGCCCGCGGTTGTGAGTGCTTACCAATATTTTTGATAGACAACGATTTCGAGGGGGATCGGGAGGTTTTCATGAACCGAAAGTCGATGTGCTTGATTCTGTTGCTGGCCTTGTCGCTGTTGCCCGCAATGCTGGTCGCCCAGACCCCGGCAGCGGGCGGTCAGGGACCTGGTCGCGGGGCGTTTGGTCGAGGCGGTCGAGGCCCCGCGGGCGTGGCGACTCCGGCCAATGTTCCGTTTCGCAACGAGCGCACCGAAGGGCGTCACCAAACATTCGTCGAGATCGCTCAGGCTGGCGATATCGATCTTCTCTTCGTCGGCGACTCGATCACCGACTGGTTCTACTGGCCGTTTCGCAATGGCGAGGCTACCGGAGGGGAGGTTTGGGAAGCTAACTTTGCGCCCCTTCGGGCTGCGAATTTCGCCATCGCCGGCGACACCACGCAGGGTGTGCTGTGGCGCATGCAAAATGGAGAGTTGGAAGAATTCGAAGCGAAGCTGATCGTCCTGATGCTCGGCACGAACAACATCAATCGCAATCCGAACGGCGAAATTATCGACGGCAATCGGCTGATCATCGAAGAGTTCAGGAACCGTCAGCCTCAGGCGAAGGTTTTGCTGCTGGGCATTTTCCCTCGTAATGCCGATGCCAACGCACCGGTTCGCGAGACGATCAGGGAAATCAATTCCGAGCTTGAGAAGCTGGCCGACAATGAGCAGGTCTTCTACATGGATATCGGAGACGAGTTCCTCGCTGCCGATGGAACCTTGACGACGGAAGTGATGGGAGATGGGCTTCATCCTACGGCGATGGGATACCAGATCTGGGCGGATGCCATCATGCCTGCGGTTCAGGATCTCATGCAGTAGGGGACATCCCTACGAGACGATTGTTCGCGGGGAAACAACGTGTTGTCAGTGGTCATGTACCTTGAACCGGCGGTGGCTTTCGCGGGATCGATTGCCATGACGGGAATGATCGACCGGCAGGGAACTGTGCGGATTCCCGAGGCCGCGGGGCGGGGCTTTCGGTAATGCCCAAAAACTTCTCGCTGTGGGAGAGACTGCGCCCCCTTCGGCGTAGTCCAGTTCCGTGGCTGTGAAGTTTGCCTGAGCATGTGGGGCGACGGCCCGGCCGGAAACTGTCGAAGCCGCCCCGCCGAAGGCCAGGGCGGCGGCCATCGCAAGAGAGCGGATCATTCAGGCAAGGCGAAGACGAACAGGCCCGCACCCGCGGCTATCGCGACGTACTGGCGTCCGTTCTCCTCGTAGCGTTCGAAATCCTTACCGATCGTCAACCCATCGCAATCCGGCATCCTCGGGATTCATGCCATTGCATGACCCGATCATCTCAGGCGGTCGGTTCCGCCGGCGGCGCTTCTTTCATGCCTTTCCTTGCGGCCTCTTGCGCCAATGCCCGGATGCGGGCTCTGGTACGAATCTTCGCTTTCCACTGCCGGTCCGCGCGTGCGCGGTCGCCATTACGATGGGACATCTATCTTCCTCTGGGAATACTGGTGGGGACCCCTGCGATTGACACCAGCGGTATATGCATGAAGCCTGTTGGAGTTGGTTTCAATCTCTGGTCACGCACCTGTCGGTAGAGCGATGGGGTTTGGGTCGGCAACGGAGGTGATAGCACCTTCCGCTCCTTTCGATGCGGTCTTCAATTGGCGCGATGCGTATGCAACACCGTTCGCACCAGATCTTCAGATTCATGAAGGAAGTCTCTTCTAAAACAGCTTTTTTCATTTGTTACCTGGTGTCCGCAACTAGTTCTACTTGTTCAGCATTCTTGCGACAGCGCGATACGGGCACGCCGTCATAATCGGACTGCCGCCCACAGTCTGCCGCCGCGCACGTCAGAATGAGTCTCACGGCGCGGCTCATCGGGCTGTTACCCTCGCTGATATCCACGCCGAACAGGATCGGCACGCTGCAGTATTTGCAGATCACGCCAAAGTACAACTTGCGGTCCGTTCTTCGAGATGTCAGTGGCATAGCGTTAAATCCGAATCTGCCGGTAGGCGGCCATTAGGGTTGCGAGCGCACATCCCGATGGCGAAGCCGCCGGGGTGGTTGCGCTACGACCGTTTCCCGGCAAAGCTGCCACGGGCTGCTCGGACACGGGCGTATCGCCCGTGCCTCCAGTGTTCTTTTCAGTACCGGTTATAACCGCCCCGGCCTCCGCCGCCACCGCCGCCGCTATCGCGCCGGTCTGTCTGAGGCCGCGCTTCGTTGACGGTAAGCGCACGGCCAGACAACTCTGTTCCGTTGAACTGAGCAATCGCCTTCTCACCATTTTGATCGTTCATCTCCACAAAACCGAAGCCTCGAGACCGTCCAGTATCGCGATCCGTGATAATCCGAACCGATTCGACCTCGCCGACTTGCACGAACAGGTCGCTGAGATCGTTTTCCGTCGTATCGAACGACAGATTTCCAACGTACAATTTTTTGCTCATCTTCTTGTTTTTTCCTTAATTTTTCTGAAGAGGGACTTCGCAGGCTTTGTGGGGAAGGAATGCCGGATAAGCCAGCGCACGCTCCGAACAGAGGCAAGAGGTCACTAAACAGGATTAGCAGATAATGCTTTCATGTAAGTATTGGGCGTCGGATCGCTTCTGTCAAGCTCATCCTCATCAATGCAGCAATTCTCATTTTGAGTGTTTTCTGGTGTCCATTCCCGATTCTGGTCAAGAGGTCTTGACTGGTTGAGTTGGAGCGCCGGTGAGCCGACGGCGCGGATGGGCGGTGGGGCCTTGGTCAGGGAGGCTGGGGGGCGGGCCAGGGTGTCCTTGCCATGGCCGAAGTTGTGCTCCAGATGATAGCCTTGGCGCTTGAGCACGTTGAAGGTCCCGTTCTCGATCTTCCAGCGGGTGCGTCCGCAGGCGGCGAGTTCGGCGACGTTGTCGCGGTTCACGTGAAGATTGGCGATGAAGGCGTTGCGGTAGGTGACGGCGCCGTCCGGGCGCGCGACCGTGACCGCCAGCCAGTTGACGCGCAGGGCATCGTCGCCGTCGATGAACTCGTAGAGGGTCTTGTGGCTGTCCGGCTTGCAGGTGAGCAGGAAGTCGCCGCAGCTGTCCAGCATCGCCTGGCAGACCGTCAGGGACCAAAATGAGAATTGCTGTCATCAATGCCGTTCACTGCGGAAGTCTTTTCTCTGGGGGGGGAGAGATTGCTTCGCCGCCGCCGGGACGCCTACCGCAGCGTCGTCAGGTAGCGGACGATGTCGTTGAGTTCCTGCGGAGTCAGGCGATCTCGGAACGACGGCATCGGAGAGTCGATGAATTCCAGTTCTTCGAGATCGGATTTCGAAATCGCTGTCAGCCTTTCGTCCATGCTGAGGATCTGGACCGAAAAGCTGTCCTGATTGAGCAGCCGTCCGCGTACCGTCGTCCCGCCGGTCAGGTGGGCATCCACGAATCGGTTTTCCGTTCGAACCTCGGCGTTCGGATCGAGCAGGGAATCGCGGAGTTCACCCGACCGGCGCCTGCTGCCAATATCGCTGAGATCAGGTGCGACCAACCCGCCCGCGACCTCAATGGCATGGCAAACGAGGCAACCTCCCCGTCCCTCGACCAGCGCCTGACCGCGCGCCGCATCCCCCTGGGCCTCGGTCACCCGATCGATGGCGACAAAACGCAGATATGCGGCAACAGTTCCAGCTTCGAATGCCGTGAGGCCGGTGGGCGACATGGCGGTCTCCGGTATTCCACCAATAATCACGGGTAGAAGATCATCGTCGGAAAGCGTCGTGCTCAGAGCCGCAATGTCGGTACCTTCCAGAGCCACGCCGTCGGGGCCATGGCAACGCAAGCAGCGATTTCTGTAGAGCGCGCCCCCTTCGGCGTAGTCCAGTTCCGTGGCTGTGAAGTTTGCCTGAGCCTGTGGGGCGGCGGCACGGCCGGAAACTGCCGAAGCCGCCACCGGGAAGGCCAGGGCGGCGGCTATCGCAAGAGTACGGATCATTCAGGCAAGGCGAAGACGAACAGGCCCGCACCCGCGGCAATCGCGACGTACTGCCGTCCGTTCACCTCGTAGCTCATCGGTCCGGCCGAAACCTGGCCTCCGAGGCTCTGGCGCCACAGCATGCTTCCGTCGCGTGCGTCGAGTGCGTAGAAATACCCTTCGCGCCCCCCGGCGAATACGAGGTTGCTGGCGGTGGAGAGGACGCCGCTGTCGGTGACATCGGTCATTTCGAACATCCACTCGATGTCGCCGGTCTGTGGATCGACGGCCTGGATCGCGCCGAATCCTTCTTCAGGCAACCGTACGTTTGTGGGTTGGGTTCCCAGCGCAGGCATCGCCATCGTCGGGAACGCACCCACGAACTGCTGACCTTCGACGTATTCGACCGGCCGTTTGGTGTAGACCGAGAACGTGTCGACCCAGGATGGGATGTAGAAGAGTTCGGTTTCCGGACTGTACGATGGCGAATACCAGTTGGTCGCGCCCTGGTTGTTGGGCATGATCAGCGTTCCGCCCTCGGTTGGCGCGAGAACCTGATTCGGACGCCCGTTCTCATCGAAGCCGTCCATCCAGTTGACTTCGACGAAGGGCGAGCCGTGCAGGAACTCGCCGTCGGTTCGGTCAAACACGTAAAACAAACCGTTCCGGTTGGCCCAGAGCATCACCTGACGGTCTTCGCCTCTCCAGTTCATGTCAACCAGAACCGGTACCTGCACCGCGTCGTAGTCCATCTCGTCATGCGGCGTGAACTGGTAATGCCACTGGAGTTCGCCGTTGTCGGGGTCCAGTGCAACGACCGAATCGGTGTAGAGGTTGTCTCCGGGTCGCGAGTCGCCGTTCCAGTCGGGTCCGGGATTGCCGACGCCCCAATACATCAGATCCAGTTCCGGATCGTACGAACCGGTGACCCAGATAGATCCGCCTCCGGTTCTCCATGAATCCTCACGCTCCCAGGTTTCGCTGGCGGGTTCACCGGGGCCGGGCACGGTGTTGAATCTCCATTCTTCGTTGCCGGTCTCGACGTCGTAGGCCACGATGAATCCGCGAATGCCGTATTCGCCGCCTGCCGGACCGACGACGACCTTGTCTTTGACGATCAACGGGGCGACGGTCAGCGCGTACCCGAGCGCCGGGTCCGCAACCTCGACGTCCCACTTCAGCCGTCCGTTTCGCGCGTCGATGGCGAGCAAATGTGCGTCGATGGTGCCCATGAACAGCGTGTCGCCGTGTATCGCCACACCGCGATTGATGCGTCCGCAGCACACGCGGGCATCCTGTGACGGTGTGTGCGAGTAAATCCAGAAGGCCCGTCCAGTGAGTGCATCGAGCGCGACCAGATCGTTGGGAGGCGTCACGGTGTACATGACCCCATCCACGACCAGAGGAGTGGCTTCGAACTTTTCGGCGGCACCCGCCCGGGACCGGACCTGATAGACCCACTCCAACTGGAGATCGACAACGTTCGCGGGCGTAATCCCTGTGAGCGTGGTATGCCTCTGACTATCGTAACCGCCCGAGTACGTGAGCCAGTTCCTGGGCTCCTGGCCTGCTTCGAGCAGGCGTTCGGAGGTGACCTGACCGTACGCGAGGTTAGAGCCTGTGGCCAGGATGCCGGCGAGGCCGACGATCTGTACGAAAACAAGTCCACGTAAATTCATTGGGCGTCCTCACCTCGTAGCGATAGCAGATAACCAACCAGATCGGCGACCTCGTCCCCTGACAGTTCATCCTGGTAGGAGGGCATCGGCGAGCTGGCGAAACCGAATTCGCGAAGCTCGGATTTCAGAAACGACACCAGGCGTTCGTCCGTGCTCATCATCTGGATCGAGTGCGTGTCCTGGTTCAACAACAGGCCTGTCACCGTCGCGCCGGTAGCGTCGACCACCCGATAGGAACGGTTCCCGGCCCGGATTTCCGCGGACGGTTCCAGAATGGATTGTTCCAGCGATCCGGGGCTGCGCCGGGCGCCGATCCCCCCGAGGTCCGGCCCCCGCAGCCCGCCTTCGCCGTTGACGCTGTGGCAGGTAGTGCACTCGCCGCGGCCTTCAAAGACTGCTTGTCCCCTGGCGGCGTCTCCCACCCGGACTTCACGGTCGTCAACGGGTACCACGCCGCCAGCCGGCAACGATCTCAGAAACGCAACGATGGTTCGTGTGTCGCCGACAGACAGGGATTCGTGGGGCGGCATGGACGTTCCCGCAATTCCGCTGCGGATGACACGAATCAGATCCTCGTCGGAACTGCCTCTGCGAAATCGGCCTGAGCTGAGGTCGGCGCCCTGGACACCGTCTCCGGCCTGTCCATGGCAGCCCGAACAGTTGCCCTGAAACAGCCCTTGCCCGGCCTGGATATCAGCCGGCGCGTAGCTGTGTTCCTGTGCCGTTAGCGTGGATGCCCCGGTCAGGATCAACGCGGCACAGCCGGCGATGACCCGAATACGCATTCGAACTGGCGGCATTTGGCATGGCCTCCTGGGTGAAACGAAGTTTGTTCGGACCCCGGATTTGTCCGGACTCCGGTTTTGTCCGGACCCCGGATTTGTCCGGACCCCGGATTTGTCCGGACCCCGGTTTTGTCCGTACCGGAATGTTACCTGCGCGGGCAGAACTATTCAACGGCGGCAGGGAGCAGGGCGTTGCTGGTCGAGCGGGAAAGGGGCGCCACGATATGGTCTTCGACCAGCGCATAGATGCGTCGAAGGTGGCTTTGCCGGCCATCACCGGGGTTGCTGTTCGATGTGGTCACGACAACCAGGTCCAGTGCCGGGACGACAAATGCGAACTGTCCTCCGTAGCCCCACGCATAAAAAACCGCGTGCCGGTCCATTGGCCGGATCCACCATCCGTAACCGTAGAAGCGGCCCCGCTCCCTGGGCGATGCCGTCCTGCCGACGAACGTTGAACGGACCCAGGATTCGGGAATCACCTGGGTGTCGCCGGCACGGCCGCCGTTGAGGTAGAGTTCCCCGAATGCGAGCAACTGGCGCGGCGTCATCGTCATGTCGTTTCCGCCGAAATAGATGCCCTGCGGGTCTCGCAGCCAGCGTGCCAGATTCAACCCCTGGGGCTCGGCAAACCAGTCCTGCGCAAAGCGCCAGGTGCTGACGCCGGACACCTTGGTGAGGATCGCGGACAAGAGGTGCGTACTCCAGGTGCTGTAGATCATACGGCCCCCGGGGTTCTCGACGAGCGGCTTGTTCAGGGCGTGCCGCACCCAGTTGGAACTCGCCACCCAGGCGCCGTAGTTTCTGTTGCTGGTGGTTTCCAGCCCCGAACGCATCGTGAGCAAATCTTCGATCGTGATGGCACGCTTGGCCGCGTTCGCATCGCCCTGGAGCAGGTCCGGGAAAAAATCTCCGATCGGTTGATCGACGCCTTCGATAAGACCCTGGTCGATCGCGATTCCAACAAGTGCCGAAATGACGCTCTTGGACGCCGACTTGATGTTGGCCTGCCGCTCGGGGCCGGTGCCGTTGTAGTACTTTTCGAAAAGAAGTTCGCCATTCCGGCTGATCAACATGCTGTGCAGCCGCGGCAGTTGGGATGCGGCTTCGTCGGCGGCAAGGAAACTCGACTCCTGAACCTGCCGGGCGAATGCCGGGCCCGGGGCAAGCACTGCACCAATTAGGGCCAGCATCAGTCCGAGCCCAGCCATTCGAATGTTCGTTTTCTGCATGGCCAAAACAGTTTTCCGCATGTTCACAACAATC
This sequence comes from Terriglobia bacterium, assembly GCA_963555775.3. Classification (GTDB taxonomy): domain Bacteria; phylum Acidobacteriota; class Terriglobia; order 20CM-2-55-15; family 20CM-2-55-15; genus JAJEDW01. Next base: position 127,422 of record CAUVWY020000002.1, read on the forward strand.
GTTTCGCCGTCAACGGCGATCCGGAAAGCTTACCGGAAAAAAGGGGGCAAGGCCCCTGTTTCCTGGTTTTGTCTGTCAGTAATTACCGTCTTGCCGGTCAGGAATCAGCGGCTCCGCCGGTCTCTTCCTGCCTGGTTCTCTTCGAGGATCTCGCGCAGCAACGGAATGTCGCCGGCCTCACGCGATTGGGGGAATTTCCGGATGAACGCGTAAATGTCTGCGGCTTCCTCGTCCGTGAGGTTCTCCCGCGAGTAAGGCGGCATGCGCCGTGGAGTTGCGGGATTGCGAATGTAGGCGATGAAGCCGTCCTCGGTCAACGTCATGGGGACCAGTGACGCCCCACCCGGTGCACCGGTATATCCGTGCCCGGAATACAGGTGGCATTGGTAGCAGCCGAACTCGGTGAAGAATTCCGCGCCGCGTTCCGCCTCGCCCGTTTGCGCGATGGGTGTGGGTGCAGCGGGCACTGAAGCGATCGAAAGCGGTACCAGGGCCAACAGGGCCGCTATACCTCGTATTGCGAGTCGCATTGCGAATTCCTCTACTATTGCTCTACCGGGGTTGTGTGATCACGTCGATCAGGGCGGGTTCGCCGTTCTTGACCATTTCGATGCCTCGAGCGATCGCCGGGGCCAGATCGTCGGGGTTCACGATGGGCCCTTCACCGTACATCCCGTAGGACTCGGCCATCTTTGCGTAATCGATGTTGGGATCTTTCAGCGTCGTGCCGATGTCGGCGCGCGTCGCGTCCCGGTTGTGCCAGTTTGCCATGCGCTGCATGAACATGACTTCCTGATGGTAGGCACGGTTGTTGTGCATGATCGTCAGCAGGGGAATCCGATGGTGCGCTGCGGTCCAAAGGACGCCGGGCGCATAGTTCAGATCGCCATCGGTCTGGATGTTGATCGACAGCCTCCCGTATTTCCGATTCGCGAGCGCGGCACCCACGGCTGCCGGTGCACCGTATCCCATGCCGCCCGCCCCTTGACCCCCGATGTAACGGTAGTGACGGTCCATGTTCCAGAGGCGGCTCGGCCAGTTGCTAATGAATCCCTGGGGCGAAACCAGCGACCAGTCTTCGTTCTGGATCTGCGTCCAGAGCTCTGCCGAAAGGCGCCCCAGACTCACCGGGCTGGCGTCCCATCCGTGACGGGCTTCCTCAATCGCAACGCGGCGCGCCTGCCCGTGCGCTTCGGCGATGGCCTGTCCCCGTTCGTCGAATGCACGCCGTTGATCCGGTGTGATCAGGCGCTGAACTTCTTCAATCAATCCCGGAAGTGAGGCTTCGGCGTCGGCAGCGATGACCAGATCCCCGCCAGCAGCTCCCGGCGAGATTTCGTAGTTGCCGGTCATCAACAATTCGGCGGACGAAATTGTGAGCTGTCTTGCGTTACCGCCGCCAAAGCCGCCTCCCGTTTCGAGGTTGAAGAGCAGGTCGGGCTGTCCCACGCCGTTTCCGGCAAGCGGATGCCGGGAAGGGAAGTTGACGCGATCGCTGCCGCCGCTGACCGGTGCCTGCAGCAGTTCGGCCAGTTCGACGAGCAGATCGATTCCATTGGGCGTCCGCGCGACACGTCCGGTATTGATTTGCGGGTTTTCCGCATTCACGAGTTGGCGTGCGATTTCACGAACCGATCCGATATCGGCCGCCGGAGGCAGGGGCATCTGGATTGCAGGAACCCCCCGATCCGGGTTCGGATTGGGTGCAAGCTGCATGTCTAAATCCACGACGAGCAGCGTGGGCGCCGTGGGAGGCGTCATTGACAGCCGATAGGACTGGATCAAAGCCTGTGCGCATTCGTTCAGCGACAGCGGCTGCCGGTCCCACTTTACGTAGTCCCGCACCATCGCAGCCAAATCCGTTGCCGCATGTGCCCGAACCGCTTCCCGTCCGTTGCCGGCGACCATCAGAATTGGGACCCGGTCGGCATACGCGTTGAAGATGGCCATCGATGCGTGCTGAATTCCGATCGTGCCATGAAGCAGCGCCAACATCGGCTTGCCTTCGATTTTGGCGTAGCCGTGGGCCATGGCTACGGATGATTCTTCGTGCGTGCAGGTGAGAAATTCCGGCGCGGAATTGCCGCCGTAGTTGATGATGGATTCCTGGAGAGAGTCGAAGCTCGACCCCGGGTTGGCGGCGGCGTACTCGATCCCCAGCGCCTTGATGACGTCGACCATGAAGTCCGACTGCGGGTGCTCGACGATAATATCGGGTGTGGGGGGAGGCGGGGCTCCGGCTTCTTGGGCGACCTGCTGAACGGTCGGCGGTGTGACGACGGGTGAGGGAGCGGCGGCCGGCGATGGTTGTGCGGAAGCGGCCGCGCCGCCCAACGCCGCAGCGCCACCGGCGGCTCCTTTCATGAATCCGCGCCGGCTGAGGCCTTTTGCACCCACGTTCCGCTCTGAAGGTTGTGCCATACGCCTGTCCTTCGAAAACTTTCGCGCTCCCGCCCCGTGCCCGAGTGAGGTTACGGCATCGTGACGCTGCAGTTACTGCATCGTGATCGAGAAGTCGCCCTCCAGGCCGTCGTGGATCCATGTGCCGGCGATGGTGTTACCGTCGAGTCGGCCTTCGATGGTGTATTGGACGGTCTCGCCCCTGAAATTCTGGGCTTCGGCCTCCATGGTTACCATATTCGTTGCCGAATCGAACGATGCCACGCTCAATGCGATGTCTTCCGCGTCCGGATTAACGGTTCCACTAAGAGTGTCGCCTTCAAGGGACAGTTCAACCGTAACCGCGTTCCGGTGATCAGCCGTCGGTCCCCAATCGCCCGTCCAGGTGCCGCTCAGGGGATCCGCACCCGTGTCGGCCACGACCGCATCCGGTTCCGAAACGGGTTCCGCCGGTTCCGGTTCCGAAGCGCACGCCGACAGCACCAGAAATGTCGCGGTCAGCAAGGTCAATAAAACAGTGGATCTCATCAGTACCCTCCCAGGTTGTTATTGCTCGAAAATTGCACTCCCGCAGCCAGGAAGCATCCCTCCAAAACTGCCGATGCCGTTAGAAGCCGGACAAACCGGACTTGAATTCGTGCGCTTGCGGAGCCCCTCTCCGTCTCTTGTCAGCCGTTTAGCAGCCTGTGGTGAAGCCCTCACTGCATTCGACCGGCGATGCATCCCGGCTGAGCTTCGTTGCTCGTCGGTCACATATCGGGAATATGCTCGCTCCTCGCGCCTTGTCAGCCGGGCGCCTCGCCGCTCTCGGTGCGACGCGGGGTTCCACCACAAGCTGCTAGGGCCGTCATCGTCCGAGCGCGTCCTCCAACTGCGACTGTACCCGCTCGATCGCTTCCCGTTCCGGAGCATCGGGGTTTTCGTCAAGAAATGCGTTCGCCTGTTCGAGGGCGTCGTCGTAGCGTTGCTGACGGGCGTAAACGTTAATGAGCATCAACCGGGACTGGGCGTGCTGACCTGCGATGTCAATCGCCAATTGAAGTTCGGATTCCGCTTCGTCGATCTGCATCATTCTGTAGTAGGTTGCTCCCAGAAAGAAATGTCCGGGAACGGAAGCCGGGTCGATTTCGATCGCGGTTTCCAGCGAAGCCCGGGCTTCGGCGAATGTTCCCAGCGCCTCGATCCCGTTTTCAGTGGCGGCGTGCCGTTGGCCTTCCTGATAATACAGCGCTCCAAGGTTGACATAGGCGAGGGCGCCATTGGGATTCACGGCAACGGCTTGTTCGTAGGCTCGCTTGGCATCGTCGAAACGCTCGAGTGCGTTGTACTGCCCACCCAGGTCGATCCACGCATCGTAATAGTCCGGTGCAATTTCGATGGCCCGCTCCAACCGTTCCGCCGCGTCTTCGTGGTCTCCATCGTCGGCATCCTCGAGTGCCCGTTCGTACTCTTCGAGCGCGTCCTCGGGGATTTCAGCCAGAAGCTGCCGGACGTCGACGGCTGTTCCATCGCCGGCGCCGGGCACGGCGCCTTCCGGCTCCAGATAGATCGTAAACACGCCGCCGCCCCGAATCTGGGTTGCGTCGAGTCGTTCCCGATAGGGTTTGAAGCCTTCCTCTTCGACAACCAGATACACGTAGTTGTCGTTGGACCGGTCCGCGGCCGACACGTCCTGGAAGCGGAACGCCCCGCGCGAGTCGGTGAAGGTCTGCATGAGAATCTGGCCTCCCTGCCGCTCGATGGATACCACGATCCCGGTACTTTCGACGCCGGCGACAACCCGTCCCCCGAAAGTGTTCTGGGCAACGGCCTGAGGGGTCCAAAACGCCATGACCGCAATGAAAACAATAGTTCTTTGCAATGGTCCGGTCTCCGGAAACGGGGATGTAATCGTGTTTCGCCAAGAAGGTGCGGTCATGAACCGTACCTTCAGTTACTGTTTCGGCTGGCCGCTCCGTTATCGACTCAGCACGTCTTCGATTTGCGATCGTACGCGTTCGATGGCATCGCCTTGCGGTGCGTTGGGGTTCTCCCCCAGAAAGGCGACCGCCTGATCGAGCGCCGCTTCGTACCGATTCTGCCGGGTATAGACGTTGATCAGCAACAGCCGGGCATCGGCGTAACCTTCTTCGAGCGTCAACGCGGTCAGCAGCATCTCTTCCGACTCGGCGTACAGGTCCATCCGGTATAGCGCCGCACCCAGAAAAAAGCGCGCCTCCGCGGACGCCGGGTTCAGATCGATTGTTTTTTGGAGCCATTCTCCGGCGAGAGCGTAGGTGCCGAAGGCGCGGGCGTTCCCTTCAGCTCTCTCACGTTCTCCCTGCCGGTAATAGAGTGCCCCGAGGTTCAGCGCGGCCAGCGCACCGGCAGGATTCACTTCGCTGGCTTCCATGTACGCGGTCTTGGAGTCCTCGTATCTGCCAAGCCGGTCGTATTGGCCACCAAGGTCGATCCATGCGTCGTAGTAGTCGGGGGCCGCTTCGACCGCGCGCTCCAGGCGTTCAACGGCCAGCTCGTGGTCTCCGTCGGCCGCGGCTTCAAACGCTTCCTCGTAATCCCTGAAAGCCGCTTGCGGGATTTCGACCTGAAGTTGTCTGACGTCGACCGTCAGAGACCCGTCTTCATCGCCCGAAGCGGTGACAATGCCAAATTCTTCCGGTTCCAGATAGACGGTAAAAACCGCGCCGCCCCCGCGGAAGTCCAACTGCTGGAGACGCCTCCGATAGGGCCTGTAGCCGTCTTCCTCGATAACGAGATAGTAGGGGTTGTTGTTGCTGACGCTGAAGAGGCCGACGCCTTCCAGCAGGAAAGTGCCGCGCGAACTTGTGAACGCCTGGTGAACGATCTGGCCGGTCTCTCTCTGCAATGACACGAGAATGTCGCTGCGTTCGGCGCCGGACGCGACGACGCGGCCCTGCAACTGGGCCGATGCGACGCCTGTCAGTGCCGCACAGATCGCGATCAACCCCGCCACCTTGCGCATACCGATACCTCTTCGGAAACTGTCTCACCCGAAACCAACTCTCAGACTCAACTATTCTATTCGGCTTTAGGGACTCGGGATCATTAAAACGGAGTCCGGCGAATCACCTCTCCGCCTTCCCGGATCGTCAGCATCCGATTTGCTTCGATGTCTTGAAGAATATCGACATGTCCGCTCGGCCATGAGATTTCCAACCGGTCGGCTCGCGGTCGATCGCCCATGCCGAAATGGACACGCGTGTCGTTCTGACCCAGATAGCTGGAACCGGCCTTGACTTGCCGCACCAGCACCTGTTCGCCAAGAGACAGACTGAGACGGGCTCCAATGCCGTCCCTGTTGCTGGCGGCGCCCACCGTTCGCACAAGCAGGGAATTCCGTCGGTTCCCCCCCTCGTTTCGCAGAAGGTCGGCAGCCTGTCCGTTGTTGGCGATCGCGATGTCGAGATCGCCGTCATTGTCCAGGTCGCCGGCGGCCAAGCCACGGCTGACGCTTTCAATGGCAAACCCCGTTCCGGCGTTGGAACCCGCGTCCGAAAAGGCGCCGTTGCCGTCGTTGCGAAGCAACAGATTGCGTTGTGCGTGAGTGGTATCCCTGAAGTAATCGATATTGTCCAGAACGGCGCCGTTGGCGATCGCCAGATCCAGGTCCCGGTCGTTGTCGTAATCCATGAACACCGTACCCCAGCCCACGTAAGGCAGGGTCGCTTCGCCCACACCGCTTTCGAATGTGACTTCGATAAACAATCCGCCGCCGATGTTTTCGTAAAGGTTGTGCGTTTCCCGATCCATATTGGTGACAAAAGCGTCGGGCAAGCCGTCGCCGTTCATGTCGGCCATATCGGTTCCCATACCCGACATCGGGCGGCCGTCTCCCCCGACTGCCACTCCCGCCAGCAGGGCGGTTTCTTCGAAGACACCGTTGCCGGTGTTGTGGAACAGAAAGTTGGGAACCAGATCGTTGGCGACATAGATGTCGATCCATCCATCCAGGTCGTAGTCGGCAAATACAACTCCAAGTCCCTTGCCTTCAGTGGAGTAGATTCCAGAATCCATACTGATGTCCGTGAAGGTCCCGTCACTGTTGTTGCGGTACAAGACGTCGGGCAGGCCGTTATAGACATTGGGGTCGCAATAGATACGAACCTCCGGCAAACCGCAATACTTGTTGTTGTCAAAGGAAAAGTCCAGGTAGTTGGTCACGTACAGGTCGACATCGCCGTCGTTGTCGATGTCCCCGAACGCGCAACTGGAACTCCACCGGTCGGAATCCACTCCGGCGGCGGCGGTCAGGTTCGCGAAACCGCCCTCACCCGTGTTTCGGTACAGCGCATTGGACGAGACGGAGGTGATGTACAGATCGCTCCATCCGTCGTTGTCGTAATCGGCCGAGCAGGCGCCCATCCCGTAGCCGGACGCCTCGATGCCGCTTTGGGCGGAGACATCCGAAAAGGTTCCGTCGCCATCGTTGCGGTATAACCGGTGTCGTCCGTCGTTGGGGATTCGAGAGTCGAGGCTCGAACCGCTGTCGACGAAGAGCAGGTCGGGCCAGTCGTCGTTGTCGTAGTCGAAGATGAGAACGCCTCCGCCCATTGTCTCCGGCAGGTACTTCGAGAGTGTGGCCCCGTTGGCGTGAACGAAGTCGATCCCGGATTCGGCGGCCGCGTTTACGAAGGTCGTTTCCGAAGTTTCCTGAAGCGGCACCGCGCGTAAGGGCGCGCTCCCGAATTGGAACGCGAGCGTGGCCGCAAGAGCCAAGGCGCGCCTTTTCGAATTTCCGATTTCAAATCCCGGAATTTCCAAACTTTCGTACTCCGGTTCTACCTGCCGGGGGCTGTCCCGGATTCGGCCTCATGGAGCGCCTGATGCCGCGCGCTGGCCTCGATGTTCCCGACGGCCCGATACTCACGGGCCAGATTCAGATGAGCCGCCGCAGCGTCGCCGATTCCCAGCTCCAGCATGCCGAGAAACGTTTCGATCGCGGCATCGTGCCGCCCCGCCTCACCCTCAGTCTGCCCCAATCTCAAATACAGCAGGTCGGCGCCCGGGTAGGATTCGATGCCGGTCTCGAGCAGCCGGATCGCTTCGTCGTACCTTCCGTCCAGCACGAGGTGCATTCCTCCGGTCTGGAATGTATTGATGTCTCTACGCCGGTGTTCATCGGCCTGAGCCTCGGCCAGAAGTTGCCGATATCGCTGGAGAACACGGTCTCCTTCATCGCGCCGCCCCAACCGGACAAGGGATGTCCCCCGGATATACAGGGCGCCGCGATGATCGGGCGCCTGTCCGAGCACATCGTCGGCCGCGCGGAGCGCTTCATCGAACCGACCGCGGCGCCGGTGGATTTCGGCGATCCCGTGCAATGGGTCGACGCTGGTTGGGGCAATGCCGGCGACACCCGAAAAAAACGCCTCCGCTTCGTCCAGACTGTTCCGCCGCAACTGGAGGTTGCCCAGTGCGACTTGTATCGCGAGGTTGCCCGGTTCCAGGCCGAGGGCCGTTCGGTAGGCCGCCAGGGCCCGGTCCAGCCGCAGAAGGTCGGCGTTGAAGTCGCCCACCCTCTTGAATATCAGTTCGGAAGGGACGGGTCCATCCCGCCGGCTGGCGGCTTCCATCGCGTCGCTGGCCTTGCCGAGCCTTCCATGATCCACCCACAATTCGGCCAGATCGTGGTAGAGCAGGTTGTATGCCGGCGACGCGGAATCCCGGAAGCGTTCCGATGCCTCCGCCAGAAGAGATTCGGCTTCCGCGGGAAGCCGGGCGGCGATATGGACATCGGCCGCTTCAAGATACAGGTTTTCGGCACCGGGGTTGAGTTCAAGCGCCCGCCGGTATGCCTCGATCGCCGTACCGAACTGACCGTCCCGAAACGCGTCGAGACCGAGTTGGCGCTCTGCGGCCGCCTCTTCGGATGCGTTGGATTGTTCTGCCCCGACAGCTTTCGGCGGCGGGTCGACAACTGCCAGGAACAGGACAGCCATCAGGATGCGAACGCTGTTTCGTTGGGTCATGGTGTCAGGACCGGTGGTCCCCGTCAAACAGACTGTACCTCATCGGGATAGCTCTGCCAACCGGGCCGACACGCTGGGGAGCCTTGTCGGGCAATCCGAATTCTATCGATACTTCGGCCGCGCGCTTTCCGGCTGACGACGCCGATGACAAGCGTCATCGGTCCCGGTGGGCTGCGGCTGATTCATGCTGTTCGTTTGCCGTAGCGGAATTGACGACAGAGCCGTACAATTTGCACACGAATATACTTGGGTCCTCAGGCGGGGAAGGTGATCGGCTTTGCCCCGGCCATGAAGAGTGGACGTGTTAATCGAACCCGGCATCCCAAAACTGGCCATTGGGAGCGGCATGGCCGTTTGGTATACGCATCGTTCAGCGTCGAAGGCGGCTGATGGCGCCCTATATCCGGACGTGTCCCTGACGACGGTGCTGGCCCTCGAACGCTGGGCGGCAGAGGAGGTTCTGAAATGGTAGTACGTTTGAATGCATTGTTGGCGGTCCTGGTGCTTGTCGTCTTGTGCGCGGCCCTGCCCGCCTTGTCTCAACAGGCATCGGATCGTGGTTTCCTGGCAGGTAGGGATTACGATCTGAATGGGCCCACGCCACGCCTTCCAAGTGGCAAGCCGGATCTGACTGGAGTCTGGGATCGACCCGCCATCCGGGACATCACCGAATCGTTTACAACTGAGGATGGCATCCGCCAGGTCGGTGCCTCGGAACTTCCGTTCACTGAATGGGGACAGAGGCAGTGGGACAACCACGATCCGGCGAACGACTATGCCGGTGCCTGCCTACCGTACGGTTTTCCGCGCGCCATCGTGGCCCGGCATCCGATGAAATTGGTTCAGCACGAAGATTTTCTGGCGTTTCTGTTCGAGCAGAACTCGTGGTTCACCGTAGTCCCGATAGATGGGCGTCCTCATCCTGCCGACGCCATGGACAATCCCACATGGTTTGGAAATTCCGTGGGCCACTGGGACGGCGACACGCTGGTCGTCGACACCATCGGTGTCAACGGCTACACGAAGCTGGACACCGTAGGACATCCACACAGTACCGAAATGCATCTGATCCAGAGGATCACGCGAACCGATTTCGGTCATATCGAGTACGAAATGATCATCGAGGACCCGAAGACCTATACCCGAACGATCAGGCAGGCCCAGACCTGGGTGCTGCGGCCGGAGTGGGAGATCATGGAATATTCGTGTACGGAGAATAACCTCGATCTCATTTCGAGCGGCATCATCTCGTGGACACCGCCCGAAATCGTGGATTAGTTTCGAACCGGAGGGAGGCAACGATGAAGCAAAATATGCAGCGACATCTACTGCGGAGTGTGCTGGTTGCGGCTGCCGGACTGCTTCTGGGGGCCAGCGCCGTTTTGGCCCATCATTCCCAGTCGGCAGAGTTCGACAGGAACAGAACGATCGAGTTCACGGGAATCGTCCAGGACATCGGGTGGACCAATCCCCATGGCTATGTTCTGGTGGAAGCCGAGGACCCCGACGGCAACTTGGTGGTCTACAAGGTGGAGATTCAGGCACCGAACCAGCTGTATCGCGCCGGGTGGAGACGGGATTCATTGAAACCGGGAACAGAAGTTTCGTTCGAAGGGAACCCTTCAAGGGATTCGGAATCGATGAACGTGTCCGGTCCATTGGCCATGCCGGATGGCACGGCCGCCTTTCGAGGTTCGGGCCCCGCGGCGAGATAGCAACGTCCATTCGGCGACGTTGCGGTTCGGGGGCGACCGTCCGCACGGTCGCCCCCGAACGAGAGGGTTCGGCGGCATTCACGCGAAAATCCCGGAGCGCCTCGGAAGCCGCCTTGACGCAGGTCGGCGCTTCGCTGCCCGGACGGTCGCCCCCGAACGAGAGGGGTTACGTGGTTATTTGAACGCGATCGTCGCGGCGCCGTCCGCAAACTCGATGAAACCGTCCTCCAGCCAGGTTTTGCCCTGGCCGGCGCCATTCAGGCAGAAATCCCAGAAGGCCGCCGAAGCCGCCTTGACGTAGGTCGGCGCGTCGCCGTCCGGACGGTCTCCGCCGAACGAGGAGTGAGCGGCGTCTTCGATGACGATCTGATACTTGTCCCCGGCGGGGCTGAACTCATAGGGTTCCATCCGCCAGCCCTCGTGCCGCCCCTCTCTCTGATCCTCTGTCCCGGTGATAAAGAGCGCCGGGATTGTCAGGTTGTCCCAACTCGCGTCGTTCATGCCGTAGTCGCCGCGGCCGGACGGCGAGATGGGCAGGATGCACTGGACCCGGGGATCGCCAAGGTTCGCGTTAAGCTCCTGGCCAATGTTCACGGTGACGCCGCCGGACAGCATCGTGATAAACGAGCCATAAGAGTGGCCGGCAACAGCCAGTCGGGTGGGGTCGAGCTTTCCCTGGAGGTCCGGTATCCGGCTTTCGATCTGTTCCAGGGCATCCAGGACTGCCGTCACGTCGCGGATGCGGTTGCGAACCTTTTCAGCCGGCGGCTGCATCCCATCGGGGCCCATGCGGACGCCGCTGTCGTTGTGTGTCGGATGCACCACAACGTAACCATGACTGGCCCAATGCATCGATACCGCGCCGAAGAGGTCCTTGCTGCCATTCACGCTGTGTGAAAAGGCAACCACCGGAAACGGGCCATCTCCGTTCGGATAGTAGACGCGGACAAGCACATCCGTGCCGCGTTGCCGGTCCGCGAGGGTCAGCGACTCCACGCCCTGGACCGAAAACGGCCCGCTCTCGGCGTAGGCATAATCGCCCTGGGGCTCGAGGCCCCTGGCTTCGGAGGCGCCAGCCGCAGCCATCACGCAAATCAGGCCCGGCAGAATCGTCCATCGTTTCAACACGCGGTTCAACATGGGGCATTCTCCCTGAAACTCAATGCTTTTCTCGGATCATCATAACGCCAGTGGTCGTTTCCGTTCCAAACGAATTCGGGTGACCTCGCGGCATTCACCGACGCCATAAGTAATACGACCAAGCCCAAGCCGATCATGAAGGATATTGTCGGCTGATACTAAGGGTCTAACTCATCTGCCGGAAAGACTCTGGCGCTATGGCGAACGGTCAGAATGTGAACTCGGTCCCCACCAACATTCCGATAAACAATCCTATACGGTTTGCGAATAATTTCACGTACGGTTGGATCGGCCAGTTCCGGCACAATCCGACCGGACTCGGGGAACTCCCCAGCTTGTTCTGCCGACTCAATGAGTCTCTCAATTGCAATCGCAGCGAAGTGCGCCGAATCCTTGCTGATAAATTCGCGGATGGCTGCAAGCTCTTCCTGCGCCTGAAGGGTCCAGAAGACCGATCTCACGACAGAAGCTGTTTCTTGACGTCCTCGTGTGGGACAACTTGACCTGATTCAGATTGGCGCAAACCCTCTTCAATCTTTGCGATGAAGTACAATCGTTCGATTGCGTCTTCGATCGTAGCGTCTTCCGGGAGAGCCTGTAACGCTTCGATCACTCGCTTCTTATCGGTTTCTGGTGGCATGACGGGATTCTACCACTGTACCCCCTCGGCCTCGGGTATTCCGGAGACTCCTTTGTCTGAGTCAAACCTGCCGTGCGGGACTCTTCCAATTGGCGAAAATACGCCACCTCCGACTCCGCCGGTGATTAAACCAATTAAATCCACTCCAGGGTCGCGTACTCGACTGAGGGTCTCCCCATTCTCTAGACAGGAAATTCCCGATCTTAAGGCGGATCGCTGCTGCCCGGAAACAGATTGATTGTGATGCGTTCCCGCCGTTGTGGCTGTGGGAACGCGGGAAACTCGAAGAGTTGTCCAAGGCCGCGGAGCGACCGACTATTCCACAGCTCCCGTCACCCCGCCGATGCTGAAGCCGGGCGAACCCGATCCAGTTCGAGCCACTCGCCGTCGAAAGTCTCCAGAATCTGACGCCGCCATTCGTGCACGCGCCGCTGCAGGGTCTGTAACTGGCTGTTGCCCTTGCCACGCTCATGTTTGTGTTAGCGATGGGAACGCGCAGCCAGTTCGAGAACTTGAAGATCGATATTGACCGCCTCGATGACCGGGCCTACGAACTGAACGAGCGTGTGATATGTAATCGAGTCTTGATCGAGGAATTTCTCCAGTCTCCAGCCGCGCGGTAAGCTGTGGTCGTTGGGTTTCGGGAGATCAAGCACAAGAAAACTCCCCGGCATGTACCGGGGAGTTCTTTTGCTTCCTGAGCGGACCCATCGGGCCCGCTCAAATCAATCGGGTCAATCAGAAGTCGATGCGCGCGTTCAGCGTGAACGTGCGCTCGCCACTTGCGCCGGTAATCCGACCGAAGCTCGAGGAATTGATGTTCAGGTTCGTCGGGTTGTTCCATTGCGGCGTGTTGAGCATGTTGATCGCGTCCAGCCGGATCGTGAAGTCGGTGCCTTCAGTGATCTGAACCGACTTGGACAGGGCGGCGTCGAGTCCGAGACGTCCCGGGCCTTCAAGCCAGAGGGTGGACAGATTGCCCGTGGTTCCCGGTTTCGGGTTCCGCAGAAGCAAGTTGCCAGAGGCGTCGAGGATCTGGAAGAGCGCGGCATGCGGCCCGAGGTTGTCCGGGTTGCTCCCGTAGTAGTCGGCAACCGGTTCGGGTTGGCGTGTCAACCCGGTCAAGTATTGGACGTTGCCATCCGTGCCGACATTGACGTTCCCCAAATTCCGCGGGTACGCGGAATTGTCACCGATCAGATCGGGAGTGTTGATGATATCTTCGCCCGACAGCGTGGCCAGGCCACCGGTTCCAAACCCACCCGCGCCCGTCAGAGTGTTGATCGGCTGGCCCGTGGTATAGCTGAAGATCGTGGAGAGCTGCCAGCCTTCGATCACACGTGCGAGCGCCGCAGGCGCGCCGGATCCGATCAGGCGGCCCGGACCGAACGGCAGACTCCACACGCCGTGCGCGTTGAACCCATGGGTTCGGTGGAAGGGGACGACGGCCTTCTGCAGGTTCCGGTTGTTAGGATCGCGTGTGGCGAAGCTCTGGTCCTCACGAGCCCTGAAGTTAACGGAGCCCCCGTTGCCGATGGCCTTGGACCAGGTGTAGGTGAATTGGCCGCTGACGCCGTTCGAGGTCCGCTTGGTCAACTGGGCCTGCAGTGAATGGTAGCTGGAACTGTCCCCGTTGTCGTAGTAGTCGAGTTGGTTGAACTGGGGATTGAACTTGACGAAGTTTTCCGGGTAACCGTTGGCCCGCAGCATCCCGCCGAAGCCTCCGCCACCGCGGTTGGTTTCAGTGATGAATCTGGCAAACCCGGCCGCTTCGCCGTCGGCGAAATAGTCGTCGGTCCAGCTCCAATTGCGCAAGGCCGAGGAAGCCGAGGTATCGGTGCCGATCACACCGCTGCCCAGGTTGAGGCCCTCGAACATGTCGGCAAACAGTGCCGAGTCGCCACCCTGGCGCGTCTCGATGAACGCGTCGAGGATGCCGTTGGAGACGATCTGCGGCTCGTTGAGCTGCCGGCCGCCAAACAGCGCAGAACCCTTCGTGCCAAGCCATGTCACGCTGAAGTTGGTGTTGGGGGCGATCTCGGTTTCGATCGACAGGTTCATGTTCTGGATGTATGGAATCCGTCGATCGTCAGCATACACAAAGAGGTTGCAGTTGGCTCCACGACAGGAACTGGTCAACTGCACTGTCTCGTAGGGTTCCCGCGGATTAGGGATCGGAAACACGGCCGTGGCCGCGTCCGGATTCAACGAGCCTGGCAGTGCCGTGTAGACCGTGGGGTTGGCGCCGACCCTCGATGTTTTGCCCTGGTTGGCGCCGGGCCCCTGATCGTATTGCAGGAACGTCGGCGCTCCCGAGTAGCTGATGCCGTAGCCGCCGCGGACCACCGTGGTCCGGTCCAGCCACGGGACGCGATAGCTGAAGCCGAAACTGGGCGCGAAGTTGTTCCAATCCCTATCGTAGAGTTGCAGGTTCGGGTTCAGACTGTTCTTGCCGACCGTGATGATTTCGGTCAGGCTGCCACTTCCGATGCCCTGGATGTTGTAGTCCTTGGCAACCGTATTGATGCCCTGGGCCTCGTACGGCACCCCGTAGACATCCCACCGGACGCCATAGTTGAGCGTCAGGTTCTGGGTGACGTTCCAGTCGTCCTTGAAGAACGCGGCCCAGTCGTCCTGATGATAGTTTTGCTCCCGTTTGTTGGAGACCAGGATGTCGTCGAAGCCCCGGGCCGGGTCGTTGACGATGTAGACTTGGGTTTGGCTGTCGATCGTTCCGGTCAGGTCGTTCAGGAGATCCTCCGCCGTGTCGACATCGGTGCTCTGCAGGCCCGCGAACTTGCCCCCGGGCCCGACCTGGTCCTGAATCCCGGTTATGGGGTTACTTCCGTTGCCCATTGTCGTTGAGGGGTGCAGGCCCCCGCCGCTCCAGCCGTCCGAGTCGGCCCAGACGCCTTCCCATCCCGCGGTAAAGGAATGCGCGCCCTGAACCCAACTGATGTTGTCGGCAAAGGTATACAACGGACTCCGCTGGCTGCGTCCGCCGCTCCCGAGCCATATCCGGCCGCCAAGCGTATTCAAATTGATGAGGTAGGGATATCCGTTTGCCGTGGTGGGAATAAACGCCAAAGCTGCCTCAGCCTCGGGGGTCAGGTTGTCCAGACGCTGGTCGCTGCCGAAGCAGCAGCCTTCCTCGTAGGAGGAGCGGCCATGCCAGCTTGTCTCCCGCTCGCCGAACCGAAAGTCGTTCAGGACGGTGGGGGCGATCGATGACGACCACGTGGCTGTGTAGATGCGCGGTGTGCGTATGGAATTGCCGCCGAACCCCGTGGGCCATGAGGCCTGGTAGGCGTCGTTGAAGTTGTGTTCGCGGGACATGATGAAGGAGACACTGTTGCCGTCGGTGACCTGATAGTCCAGCCGGATGTTCAGGTTGTCCCGGTTCGTGTTCTGGGACGTTCCAGCCGCGTTGTCGGAACCCGACTGCCGGCGCACCCAACTGTGTCCCGCTGTGTTCAGGCCGTCACCCGTCGTGTAGTCGTTAGGCGTCGGCATCCGGCGCAGCGTTTCCTGGATGTAGGAATTGTTGCTGATGCCGCTGCCGCGGAACGGATCGTTGACATCGCCAAACACGTTGAAGCTTTGCAGGTCCCCGGTGGCGCCCGCGGGTCGGACGGGGTTGCCGTTGATGTCCACCGACGCACCCGCTCCGCCCAGCGCGTTGTCGTTCTCGACACCGGGCCAGTAGCGGAAAATGCCTTGACGCGCTTGTGGCGTCAAGACTGGGCCGGTAACGTTTTGGCGTCTGACGTATCGCTGCTCGTCGAGAAGAACGAAGAAGAAGGCTTTGTTCCGGACGATCGGCCCACCGATGCGGCCACCGAACTGGTTCCGGTTTTCATAGTTCTTATCCCGGCCGTTAAAGTTGTCGAACCAGCCGTTGGCGTTCAGTGCAGAGTTGTTGGTGGTGTAGAACAGCGCGCCGTGGAACTCGTTGGTTCCCGAGCGTGTCTGCAGCCTTACCTGAGACGATCCGCGACCGGCGGCCGCGTCGACCGTGCCGACCGAAACCTGCACTTCTTCGACCAGGTCGGGGCTGGAGTAGGTGGCTGAAAATGCCCCGTTCCAATCCAGATACCGCCCGTCGCTGACGGGGACGCCGTCGCGCGTGGTGTTGACCGAACTGACGCGGCCTCCGGCGAAGTTGGTGCCGTCACCGTTCTGTGAACGGACCAGACCGGCGGTCGTGCCCAGAAGGTCGAACACGTCGCGGGTGGCCAGCGGCAGGGCCAGCACTTCGTCTTCGGGCAGCGCATCGCCGACCGACGCGCCGGTGGTGGCCAGCAGTGCGTCGGCGTCGGAGATCACCTCCACCGCCGTGGCCACGGTGCCGACCTGCAGTTCGAAGTTCTCGCGATAGGTCTGGTTGGAAGACAGATTGATTTCAATCGTCGCATCGCTGAAACCGGGCAGCGATGACACGATGCTGTAGGGGCCGGGCTGAAGGCCCTGAAGCGTGTAGCTTCCGGTCTCGCCCGATACGCCTAGTGTTGTAATTCCTGTGTTGGCGTTTGTGGCGGTCACTTCGGCGCCTGGGATCAGCGCGCCGGTGGTGTCCGTCACCGTTCCGGTGACCGTTGCCTGCTGTGCCATGGCATGGGGCGCCACACCAAGCAACAGAACCATCATTGTTAATGTGAATGTCGTTTTCACTTTTTCTTTCCTCCACTCAGTAATGATTCAAATTTAACCGACCCAACATTCTGCCACACACGGGATCGAGGGTGGTGGAAATACTCAGTTGGGTGCGGCTGATGGGAATATGTGTCGGTGGATGGTTATCGTATTCGGACTGGGTATCCAACCACGTTTCGACAGAAATAATGCACGGGAGCAGGAATGGGATGTGCAACCCGACAGACGGCTTCTGCTATTGGGCCGTTCGTATCGAGGAGTCGGAGGTTGGAAATCCGGGATTCTCACCGGGCAAAAAAACTCCCCGGTATGGGCCGGGGAGTTTTTTGCTTTCTGAGCGGACCCATCGGGCCCGCTCAAATCAATCGGGTTAACTAGAAATCGATGCGCGCGTTCAGCGTGAACGTGCGCTCGCCGCCCGCGGAGGTAATCCGACCGAAGTTGCTGGAGTTGATGTTCACGTTCGGGTTGTTCCACAGCGGAGTGTTCAGCAGGTTGATCGCATCCACGCGAAGCGTGAATTCCGTGCCTTCACGGATCTGAAAGGCCTTCGAGAGGGCCATATCGACACCCAGGCTGCCCGGCCCTTCCAGCCAGTTCAGGCCGAGGTTGCCGGTTGTGCCCGGTTTCGGATTTCTGAGAATCACGTTGCCGGAGCTGTCGACGATCTGGAAGAGCGCGTCGTGTGACTGCAGGTTGTCCGGGTTGGAGCCGTAGTAGTCGGTCACCGGCTCCGGTTCCCGCGTCAGGCCGGTGAAGTAGGTGATGTTTCCGTCGTTGCCGACGATGACCGATCCGAGAGTCTTCGGGAACGCATCGATGCCGCCGACCAGGTCCGGCGTGTTGACGAAGTCATTGGCCGCGAGCGTCTGCATCGGGGCAGACACGAGGAGCGGACCACCCGAACTCCAACTGAAGATCGAGGCGAGCTGCCAGCCTTCGATGATACGAGCGACAGCCGCTGGAGCGCCTGAACCGATGAGCCGGCCCGGACCGAACGGCAAAGACCACACGCCGTGTGAGTTGAACGCATGCGTGCGGTGGAATTGTTGCAGGGTCTTGTTGAACCTTCGGTTGTACGGGTCACGCATCGACCCGCTCTGGTCTTGGCGTGCCCGGTGCGTGGCCGGTCCGTTGCCGAGGGCCTTGGACCAGGTGTAGCTCAACTGGCCGCTGAAGCCAGCCGAGGTGCGCTTGGTCACCTGAGTCTGCAGCGAATGGTACGTCGAGTGGTCCTGGTTGCCGTAGATGTCCACGTCATCGAATTGCGGGGCGACGACGATGAAGTCTTCCGGATAGCCGTTGGCCCGGATCATGCCGCCATAGCCGCCGCCGCCGGCGTTGGTCGCGTTGATGAACTCGGCGAAACCGGCCGCCTCGCCGTCGGCGAAGAAGTCGTCGGTCCGGCTCCAGTTGCGCAGCGCCGATGACGCCGTACACGTTGTGCCATTGATCGTCCCACAAGTACCGCGTCCGAAGTTGAGACCTTCGAACATGTCTTCGAACAAGGGGGCCACCCCGCCTTCGCGCACGGTAACGAACGCGTCGAGAATGTCGTTACGGAAGATGTCGTACTCGTTCAACTCCCGCTCGCCCCACAGCGACACGCCCGTGGTCCCGATATAGGACACGCTCAGGTTGGTGTCGGGCGCGATCTCGGTTTCGACCGAGACGTTGAAGTTCTGGATGTAGGGAATCCGCCGGTCCGGAGCGTAGGCGAACAGGTCGTTGCGCCGGTTCGTCAGCGGAATCGTCTCGTATGGCTCGATTGACCGTGGCAGTGGGAACTGCGCCGTGGCCGCGGCCGAGTTCGTCGATCCCGGCAGGGCCGTGTACACGGTCGGCGTGATGGCGGACCTGAAGGTCTTGCCCGGGTTGCGGCCTGGTCCGAAGTCGTACTGCAGGAAGGTCGGGGCTCCCGAGTAGCTGACGCCGTATCCGCCGCGGACCACCGTCGTCCGGTCCAGCCACGGCACGCGGTAGCTGAAGCCCAAGCTGGGCGCGATGTTGTTCCAGTCCTTGTCGTAGAGGTTCCGGTCCGGGTTCAGGCTGTTCTTCCCGACCGTGATGATCTCGATCAGGCTATTGGGGTTGTTCGCTCCGCCGCCGATCAGCAGGTCCAGGTCGGAGGGCTTCGTATTCAGGCCCTTGGCCTCGTACGGCACGCCGTAAACGTCCCAGCGGACGCCGTAATTGATCGTCAGGTTCTGCGTGATGTTCCAGTCATCCTTGAAAAACGCGGCCCAATCGTCCTGGTGAAAGTTGAGTTGTTGCTTGTTCGTCACCAGGATGTCGTCGAATCCCCGGGAGGGGTCGTTCACGATATAGGTCTGGGCCTGACCGGAGATCGAGCCGGACAGGTCGTTGAGCATCGATTCCGCCTGGGCCGCATCGTTCCGGTGCAGACCCGGGAAGGTCTCCTCGCTCTGTTGGAGGGCGGTGACCGGGAAGTTGCCGCTCCCCACCGTTGCGCCGGGGAACAGGCCTCCGCCGTTCCAGCCGTCCGAATCCGCCCAGACGCCTTCCCAGCCCGCCGTGAAGGAGTGGGAACCCTGGATCCAGCTAATGGTGTCGCTGTAGGTATACAGCGGACTCCGTTGGCTGCGCGTGCCGCGATTAAGGAAGCCGTCGTTGTGAATCACACTCATGTTTATGGAATAGGGGTATCCGTTCGCCGTGGCGGGAACGAACGTCAGGGCTTCCTCCGCTTCGGGGGTCAGGTTATCCAGGCGTTCGTCGTCGCCGAAGCAGCACCCGACTTCATCGGCCCCCCGGCCATGCCAACTCGTCTCGCGCTCCCCGAACCGGAACTCGTTCAGGACGGTCGGGGTGATCGAAGAGGTCCACTGGGCCGTGTAGATCCGGGGGGAGCGCGTGGCCACGCCCTTGAACCCGCCCGGCCAGACCGCCAGGTTCGCGTCGTTGAAGTTATACTCCCGCGACATTACGTAGTTGATCTTGTTGCTGTCGTTGATCTGGTAATCGATCCGGACGTTCAGGTTGTCCCGGTTCGTGTTCTGTGAGGTGCCGGCTGCATTATCGTTGCCCGACTCCCTGCGGACCCAGTTGTATCCGGCCGTGTTCAGGCCATCGCCCACGGTGTAGTCGTTGGGCGCCGGCATCCGGCGGAGTGATTCCTGGATGAACGGATTGTTGCTGATCCCGGATCCACGGTTCGGGTCGTTCACATCGCTGAAGATGTTGAAGCTCTCGAGCGGTCCCGTTGTCCCGGCGGGCTGTGTCGGGTTACCCGAAAAGTCGACCGAGGCCCCGGCCCCGCCCAGCGCGTTGTCGTTCTCCACGCCCGGCCAGTAGCGGAAGATGCCCTGGCGGGCTTGCGGTGTCAAAACCGGACCCGAAATGTTCTGCCGCCGTCTGTATCGCTGCTCGTCGAGAAGAACGAAAAAGAAGGCCTTGTTCCGGACGATCGGCCCGCCCACACGGCCGCCGAACTGGTTCCGGTTCTCCCAGTCCTTTTCGTTACCGCGAAGGTTGTCGAACCAGTCGTTGGCGTTGAATGCCGCGTTGTTCGTCGTGTAGAACAGGGCGCCGTGGAACTCGTTGGTTCCCGAACGGGTCTGCAGCCGCACCTGAGAAGACCCGCGCCCGGCGGCGGAGTCGACGGTGCCCACGGAAATCTGGACTTCTTCGATCAGGTCGGGGCTGGAGTAGGTGGCCGCAAAGGCCCCGTTCCAGTCCAGATAACGGCCGTCCGAAACGGGTATCCCGTCGCGCGTGGTGTTTACGGCCCCAACGCGCGTGCCGGCAAAGCTGGTCGCGTCATCATCGTTCCTGGGACGGACCAGACCCGCCGTCGTGTCGAGAAGGTCGAATATGTCGCGGGTGGCCAGCGGCAGCGCCAGGACCTCTTCTTCGGGAAGCGCGTCGCCCACCGAGGCGCCCGTGGTGGCCAGCAGCGCGTCGGCGTCGGAGATGACCTCGACCGCCGTCGCCACGGTGCCGACCTGCAACTCGAAGTTCTCGCGATAGGTCTGGTTCGGCGACAGGTTGATCTGGATCGTGGAATCGCTGAATCCGGGAAGAGACGCCACGATGTTGTAAGACCCGGGCTGCAGTGCCTGCAGCGTGTAGCTTCCGGTTTCGCCCGAAACCACCAGCCGCGAAATGCCAGTGTTGTTGTTGGTCGCGGTGACTTCGGCGCCCGGAATCAGCGCGCCGGTGGTGTCCGTCACCGTGCCGGTGACCGTCGCCGTCTCTTGTGCCATCGCTGCAGGAGCGAGACACAGTAACAGAACGATCGTTGTCAGTGTGAGTGTTGTTCTCATTCTTCCTTGTCCTCCACTTGGGAGCAATTCAAATTCAGTCGCACCGGTATTTCTGCCGGACACGGGATTGCGGGTGTCAGGAGTAGACTGGTCGGAGCGGCCATTGGGAAAATGTGTGTGAGGATAAATATCATACCCGGACCCGGTATCCAACTACGAATTTGTGTGTATGCCGCACAGAAGCAGGAATGGGATGTGCAACACTACAGATAACTTCCACAACAGGGCGGTTCACCTTCCGCGCGATTTCCGTTTCGAGGGAGACGAAGTAAGAATTCGTCGCGTTTCCGACGGTGTTCTGCTGGCGCCTGTCATTCCAGATACCCGCAAGTGGTTCGCCGAACTTGACCGCTTCGATCCGAAACCGTTTATGAAGAAGGGAGATCGTCAACAGCCGGCGACACCCGGACGCGAGGTTTTTGATTGACCTATCTTCTGGATACGAACGCCTGTATCGCACTGATTAACGGAAGGCCGGCCGCTGTACGAAATCGTTTGCTGGATGTTCTCCATAACGGCGCGCAGGTGAACGTATCGACCATCATCGCTTTCGAACTCTGGTACGGTGTCGGAAAGAGTCAACAGAGGGAAGCAAACGCACAACGATTGAACACATTTCTCGCCCGTCCTCTAGGTCTGACGTTTTTTGACGAAGAAGACGCGAGGGCTGCGGGAACGATCCGCGCGCAGATAGAAGCGGCAGGTCGACCGATTGGCGCTTACGATCTGCTGATCGCGGGTCAGGCGGTACGCCACAATGCGACGTTGGTTACGTCGAACACAAAGGAATTCGCCCGCGTCAAAGAACTCGATTGGGAGGATTGGGCAAAATTCTGATGGGAATACCAGTGATCGAAGTTGCAATGAACTGAACAGGTTAGTGGCCGAATCCGGCGGGTGTAACAACGAAAACTGTCTCGCTACCTACACCCCATCGAACACCAAGGCAGGTTTGTAGACAGAGTTTCCCCGGCGGTGTCCTTCAGGTTGCCATCATACGCACGCGCCGGATCTTCCAGACGCCGGCTTCCTTCACGTACGCGGCTTCGATCACGTGCCTTTGCGATCGTTCGATGAAGCCTTCGCCCTGGGCGCGCGCCATTTCGACGAGCGTGCAAGTCGGTCCAATAGCGGTCTCGGTTTGAACGGTGCAATGAAAGCGGCCGGTAGCGGACTGGCGGTAGGGGGCGAGTTCGATAACGTCTTCCGCGCCGAAGCGATCCGCCGACAAGCCCCGGACACTTGCATCGACCGTGGCCTCGGAAGGAACGGCGAAGAGGCCGGCCACTTCGTCGCGCGCCTGTCGATTGATGAGCGCAGCATAGGTCCGATGCAGCTTACGGATTCGGTTCACGTCCTCCAGGTCGGCCAGGCGCGCCTCGACAGAGGTGCGGTCTTGGGCACCGCTGGCAGAAACGTTTGCACCCGCCACCGCGAGCGGAGCGGACAGAGCGGCGCCGGCTTTGCACAGGAATCGGCGGCGTGTCGAAACGTTGTCCGTGTTCATGCTGCGCACCTCACGCTTCAAGGTCATAGAACCTGCCGACATCGAAACGGCCCGCGTGACGTGCATGCGCGCCTATGGCACTCAGTCTCAAGCCGTCCCTTCCGCAGTGGTAGCCGATGCCGCAGTCATGCATCGTCCGCATGTTGACGAGTATGGTGCCGAGCGTGCCGTTACAAGCCTCTTCGAGCCAGTAAGCGAGATAGAGTTCGTCGCGAATTTTCACGTATGATGCCGGGCCACTCCATTCCATTCCGCCCGCGCCGTTCTGGCCGAAGATGATCCATGACAGCGAATGGGGCGTCGTATAGAGGTGCATGGAGGTCAACCCGGGTGAGTAATTCCAGGTCAACGCCCGGCCGACCAGTTCATCGGTGAACGAGTGGCGCCGATACCTGGGCGGGGTCAGGCCAGCCATCTCGATGACGCCGAACCAGGTCTCGGCCGCGGCCTCGTTGGCGATGTACGGCGTGCCGATGGTGCCATGGATGGCCGTCACAAGGGCCTGATCGAAATCGGCAACGACCTTCAGGCAGTCGTGGTCCGGCGCGCCGCCGAGCAAATGGCCGAACATTATGACCCCTGGCGCCGACTCCCACGACTCGTAGCGCTCCTCGCGCCAGTTGTTCTCGCCCTCACGGCGCCAGCGTAGCGTCTGGATCTCGTCGAATTGGTACTCGACGGCGAACCCGGTGTCGAAACGGAGCGTCAGCGCCCGGCCGACCAGAAAGTCGCTGATCGGACTCTTGTTGCCAGCCATCGCGCTGGGCGCGGCGAATACCGACGTTTCGGTCAGGGCCGCGACTTCGGCCTCGGTCATCGTCCAGTTGTTGCGCATGGGACGATAGACGCCGCGTGCTCCTTTTTCGGCCGGCGCCGTGCCGGGACCCGCTGCGACCGCCTCGCCGACGTCGCCGAATGCCTCGAACTGGGCGATTTGGCCCAGCCACTCGCCTTCGCCACGAAACACGTAGTACTCGAGAGCGTCGTCAGCGTCGAAACCGAGACGCGCGCCCACTTGCTCCACGCGGTTCAAATCGAGGACGTAGATCGTCATGGCGCCGGAGAATTCGCACTCGGTGCGGGAATGGATATAGAACTCGTCGTCGATCTTGATGTAGTCGGAAGGACCGCAGAAACCGAGTTCACCGCCGAGACGCGTCAGCTCGACAAAGTTCGAGTATATCGTTGACGGATAGAACTCGAGTGTCTCGACGCCCGTATCCTGCTTCCAGTAAAAACCCTTGCCTTCGACGCGGTTGGTTCTTGCGTGCCGCGCCTCGGGGTTTGGCTCGCCGGGTTTTTCCACGTAGCCGAAGTACACCTCGCGCTGGACCTCGCGGTTGTCCAGGTAGCCGCTGAACCAAATCTCGAATACCGTCACCAAGCCGGTGTCCTCGTCGACAATCACGTTGTAACCGCGCTGTGTCCCCGGGACCATGTGCGAGAAGACGGCCACGCGATCGAGCGTCAACGCGCCGTACCCGGCGTCAACGGCGCGACCGTCGTTCTCCGAAACCGAAAGCTGCCGGTCATTGCCGAAGCTGTAGGTCAGGGTGGGGCCATTGTCGGTGACGATCTTCACCGTTGTGCCCACAAAGATATCGGACAGAGTCGACGCGCTCGAAGGGCCTGCAGCCGCGGCAGCCAGCTTGTCGTCGATCTCCGCCTCAGTGAGCTTGGTGTACGCGATGCGGTGCATCTGTTCTTGCGGATACCGGATCTGTGGCATTTGTCTTCCCCCGATTCGGATCGCGCCAATGCTAACGTAACACCGACCCAGTCAGACAGCATTCCGTGAGAGTGAAGTGGAGCCCGCGACCGGAAGTTCGGAATTGGAGATGCCGATTGTGGAGTTTGGACACAAAAAAGCTCCCCGGCACATGCCGGGGAGCTTTTTCTACTTACCGATACTTGCTGAGCGGACCCAGGCGGACCCGCTCAAATCGATCGGGTCAATTAGAAATCGATGCGCGCGTTCAGGGTGAACGTGCGCGCGCCGCTTGCACTCGTGATCCGGCCGAAATTGCTGGAGTTGATGTTCAGGTTCGGCTGGCCCCACCGTGGGGTGTTCAGTATGTCGATGGCGTCCATCCGAAGCGTGAATTCCGTGCCTTCGGTGATCTGAACGGATTTGGACAGGGCCATGTCGAGTCCGAGACGCCCCGGCCCGGTCAGCCAGTTGGTGGACAGATTGCCCGTGGTCCCCGGTTTTGGGTTCCGCAGGATCACGTTGCCCGAAGCGTCGACGATCTGATAGAGAGCGTCATGCGACGCCAAGCCGTCCGGGTCGCCGCCGTAGTAGTCCAGCGTGGGTTCGCGTTCGCGTCTGAACGCGTTCTCGATGTCCAGGTAAGTGACGTTGCCATCGGCGCCGACATTGAGTTGTCCCAGGGACTTGGGGAAAGCGTCATAGCCGCCGACCAGGTCCGGCGTGTTGATATCGTCTTCGGCCACGAGCGTCTCCATCGCGCTCGTCACCCCGACCGCTTCGCCGGAGTCCCAACTCAGGATCGACGACAGTTGCCATCCTTCGATGATCCGTGCGATGGCCGAAGGCGCGCCCGAACCCAGCAGCCGGCCGGGCCCGAACGGCAGGGACCACACGCCGTGCGCGTTGAACGCATGGGTGCGGGAGAACGGCGTGACCCCTTTCTGCAGGGCCCTGTTGCGGTTGTCGCGCGTGGCGAAGCTCTGGTCTTCGCGTTCCGGTCTGATGCTGGTGGCGCTGTTGCCGATGGCCTTGGACCAAGTGTAGCTGAACTGGCCGCTGAATCCGCTCGATTGGCGCTTGGTCAACTGCAGCTGCATCGAGTGATAGGTGGAATTGTCGCCGTTATCGTAGACATCGACCTGATTGAACTGCGGGCTGGCGACGATGAAGTTTTCAGGGTAGCCGTTGGCGCGCAACAGCCCTCCTTGTGAGCGAGTGCCGCCCGCGTTGGTCTGGTTGATGAACTCGGCGAACGCGGCCACCTCGCCGTCGGCGAAGAAGTCGTCGGTCGAGGCCCATTTGCGCAGGGCCGAGGAGGCCGAGATGTCGGTGCCGATTACGCCGGATCCGAAGTTGAGTCCCTCGAACATGTCGGCGAACAGCGCCGAGTCGCCGCCCTGGCGGGTCGTGATGAACCCATCGAGGATGCTCTCGCCGTTCGACGACGCGTAGATGTTCGGCTCGTTCAACTGATAGCCGCTCCACAGGGATGTGCCCTTGGTGGCGAGCCATGTGACGCTCAGGTTGGTGTTGTTCGAGAGCGCGGTTTCGACCGAGAGGTTGAAATTCTGGATGTAGGGGATCCTGCGGTCATCGGCGTACGTGTACAGGCTGGACCGCCGATTGGTGAGCGGAACCACCCCGAACGGCTCGGCGATCGTTTGAGCCAACGGAAATTCGGCCAGTGCGGCATTCGGATTCGTCGAACCGGGAACCGCCGTATAGACGATCGGCGTGATTGAGACAGAATCGGACTTGCCGGCCTGGCGCCCGATGCCGAAGTCGAACTGCAGGAACGTGGGGGCGCCGGAGTAACTGATTCCGTAGCCGCCGCGGACCACCGTGGTCCGGTCCAGCCATGGCACGTTGTAGCTGAAGCCGAGGCTCGGTGCGATGTTGTCCCAGTCTCTCGCGTACATCCCCAGATCCGGGTTCAGGCTGTGCTTGCCGACGTTGATGACGCTGACCAGTTCACCGCTGCTTGTGGGGGTCAACCTGTTGCCCACGGGAACCGCGTTCAGGCCCTTGCCTTCGTATGGCACCCCATAGGCATCCCAGCGGACGCCATAGTTCAGCGTCAGGTTCTGGCTGACGTTCCAGTCGTCCTTGAAAAACGCCGCCCAGTCGTCCTGATGGAAGTTCAGGCTCTGTTTGACCGAGGTCAGAATATCGATAAAACCCACTGCAGGATCGTTGACAAGGAAGGTCTGATTCAGCGCGGAAACCGACCCGGCCTGATCGTTCAGGATGCTTTTTGCCCGATTGGCATCGGCGTCCTGAAGACCCTCGAACGAGTCGGCGTTGATCTCCGTGATTTCGAAGTTGCCCTCGCCAAACGCCACCCGCGGCCACAGGCCGCCGCTGTTCCAGCCGTCCGAATCGGCCCATACGCCGTCCCAGCCGGCAGTAAAGGAATGCGAGCCCTGGATCCAACTGACGGTGTCTGAAAACGTCCACAGCGGGCTGGTCTGGTCGCGCGTGGTGGTACCGGTCGGAGTGGTCATCCAGAGGTTGCCGTCCAGTGACGACATGGGTGGCATGTACGGGTACGGGCCGCTGAATTCAAAAAATTCGAATGCTTCCTGGCCCGCCTCGGTGAGGCCGTCGGTGGGGCTTTCATTGTCGCCGACGCAGCATCCCAACGAAAACGGGGGCCGACCCGACCAATTCGTCTTCCGGAACCCGAACCGGAATTCGTTAAGCACCGTCGGGGTGACCGTGGCGGTCCACCCTATCGTCGTGATCCCGGGGTCGCGAGTCGATTCGCCTGCATATCCGCCGGGCCAAGTGGGTTGCGAGGCGTCGACGTAGTTGTGTTCGCGGGATTGCACGAACAGGACCTTGTTGCTGTCGTTGATCTGGTAGTCGAGACGCATGTTCAGGTTGTTCCGGTTCGTGTCCTGGGACGTGCCCGCCGAGTTGTCGATACCCGACCGGCTCCGCACCCAGTTGAATCCCGCCGTGTTCAGGCCGTCACCGACGGTGAAATTGTTGGCGACGGGCATCCGGCGGAACGTTTCCTTGATGAATGCATTGCTGCTTGGGCCTGTCCCGCGGTGCCGGTTCTGGACGTCGTTGAATAGGTGGAAGCTCTGTAGCGGTCCGGTCGCGCCCGCGGGCTGGAATCGGATTGCCATTGCGATCCACCGACGCGTTGGCCCCGCCCAGCGCGTGGTCGTTTTCAACGCCGGGCCAATAACGGAAATTGCCCGCCAGCGCCTGCTGGGTCCAGACCTCACCCGTGACGTTGGCACGCGTTTTGTATCGCTGCTCGTCGATCAAGACGAAGAAGAACGCCTTGTTCCGGATGATCGGTCCGCCGATGCGGCCGCCGAACTGGTTGCGGTTGGTCCAGTTTTTCTCCTGGCCGTTCAAGTTCTGGAAAAAGGTGTTGGCGTTCAGCGCCGAGTTGTTGGTTCCGTAGAACAGCGCGCCGTGGAACTCGTTGGTACCCGAGCGAGTCTGCAGCCGCACCTGAGACGATCCGCGGCCCGAGCAGCCTGTCGGACTTTCGGCGTAAGTCCTTTGTTTTCAACAACGGCCCTTTTTAGCCCGAAACGGTAAACACAGTCATATGAATGACTTAGGTTTTTGATTCGGTGTTAGTCCGACAGGCTGCGAGGCCGCATCGACCGTCCCCACCGAGATCTGGACTTCCTCGACCAGGTCGGGGCTGGAGTAGGTGGCTGAAAAGGCCCCGTTCCAATCCAGATACCGTCCGTCGCTGACGGGGACGCCGTCGCGGGTGGTGTTGACCGAACTCGCGCGTTGTCCGGCGAAATTGCTGCCGTCGTCGCTATTACCCCTACCCCGGCGCACCAGACCCGCCGTGGTGCTGAGCAGGTCGAATACGTCGCGCGTGCCCAGAGGGAGCGCCAGAACTTCTTCTTCGGGTAGGGCATCGCCTACCGAAGCGCCGGTCGTAGCCAGCAAGGCGTCGGCGTCGGAGACCACCTCGACAGCCGTTGCCACCGCTCCCACCTGCAACTCGAAGTTGAAGCGGAACGTCTGGTTCCCCGTCAGGTTGACTTCGATCGTCGCGTCGCTGAAACCGGGCAGCGTTGCCACGAGGTCGTACGGTCCGGGTTGAAGACCCGGAATGGTGTAGCTTCCGGTTTCGCCCGAGATGCGCAGTGTCGCGATCCCGGTGTTGTTGTTGGTCGCGGTAACCTCGGCGCCCGGAATCAGCGCGCCGGTGGCGTCGGTCACCGTACCGGTGACCGTTGCCTGCTGTGCCATGGCATAGGGCGCCAGACCAAGCAACAGAACGATCGTTGTTAGTGTCAAAACTCTATTCATTATTCCTCCACTCAGCAGTGATTCAGAGTCGGTAGCGCAAACATTTCCGCCCCATGGGGTCAAGAGATCCGCTCACGTGTGGTGGCGTTTCCGCCATATGGGGCAACCAATCGTGTCACTTAGGGGTGCTGACGTCAATCATTTAGGGGTGCTGACGTCAATCATTTAGGGGTGCTGACGTCAATCATTTGCACCCTTTTTTGTAAATTATCTGTAAACCGTCGAGCGATCGGGCCGCTTTGTCACGAATCTCGAAATTTTCGGTTCCTTCTGCCCATCCTGCGCTGTTCACGAATCGGATTGTTTTTGCGCCAGGCGGGAGTTTGAAGACCATCGACGGGTGGGGCTGCACACAGGAACGGTATTGCAACAATCCGCCCCCGGATCTTTCGCCCAATGAAGTGTGCATATTGATGTGTACACCTTGACGAGATTGTGGAGGACGCTGTGAAAACGATAGGCGCAACGGAGTTCAAGGCCAGATGTCTCCGTGTGATCGGCCAGATGAACAAGGATCGCGAGTCGGTGACAATCACGAATCGTGGCAGGCCGGTCGCAGTGTTGTCACCGTTGCTGGCGACGAACGAGCAGTCGTCGATTATCGGAGCGATGCGGGGTTCGGTCCTCGCCTATGACGATCCTTTCGGTCCCGCCCTCGATCCGTCCGATTGGGCCGCCGACCGCTTCATCGTCTCCACGGCCCGCTATTGCGATGCTCCACTTGTTACCGCCGACCGCGCCATCCTTGCATACGCCGCCGATGGTCACATTCGAACCGTGGACGCTGGCGTGTAGGCCCGATCGTTTCGATGTCGGCGGAACCGTCGATTCCCGCAACGCGGGTCGTCTGAACACCTTTCCTGTTTATAAGTTCTGGACTTGCCTCGCGTGCCGGTGCAGGATCGACTTTTGAACCGTCGCGCAGTCGGCAGTAGATAGCGGACTGACGTGTTACCCGACCTATTGAAGGGGGTCATTGTGAACATCAAGACCGTAGCCGCCGCCGCCGTCCTTTGGACGATCTCGGCGGGACCGTTGCTTGCGCATCACGGGCGGATCGGTAAATTCTCTGACGAGAGCATCCAGATCGAGGGTGTCGTCTCCAGAATGGACTGGAGGAACCCCCACGTCTATGTATTCGTCGAGACCGTGGACAGGAACGGCCAGACCGTGGAGTGGATGTTCGAGAACAACAGCGTGAGCACCATGACTCGCCAGGGATGGACCAGAGACACGTTGCAACCAGGCGACAGAATCACGGTTCAAACACGTCCACATACGGACCCGGCCAAACTGCACGGAAGCAGCGCAACCTACACGCGGCCTGACGGCACAAGAATAGGACGCCCCAACAGCGACATTCGAAGGGAACTGCTCGAATCGAACGCGCGCAGTGACGATCTGTTCGGAATCTGGGTGGGGTTGCTGGACACGTTCAACCTGACCAACCCTCCGGACTGGGCCGAGAAGCGGATGGCCGTTCTGATCGCGGGCGGCGAGCAATTTCCGAACGCCTCGGAACAGGAGTATGCGATGGAAGCCGTCCCGTTTCTCAACGACAAGGGTCGAGCGGCGCTGACTCGGTTTGAGAGAGACAATCCGGACAACCCATGGTGTACGCCGTGGCCCGTGTTTCCACGCACGCCCGGCGTCATCCTGGTCGAGGACCGTGGGGATTCCATCTATCTGCGCGACTCCTATGGCGTCGGGCGTGAACGCACGATCCATATGGACGGCCGCCAACATCCCGAGGACGGCGAGCGCACACCGGCCGGCCACTCGATCGGATACTGGGATGGCGACACACTCGTGGTCGACACCAGGCTCTTCGCCGACAATCCCTGGGGCATCGGCGAGGGCATTCCCAGCGGTGCCCAAAAACATGTGATTGAGCGCTACTCGCTGTCGGAGGGAGGCACCAGGATCACAGCCGAGTGGGAGTTGTTCGATCCCGAGTACATGACAGCACCATTCCGCGACTCGCGGCAATGGAAATATGCCCCCGGCCTGCAGCAGCCCGAGCCCGGAATCTGTTCCGAAGAGGTCGGCGGGCGATGGTTGAACTGAGTTCACCGGTGAGAGACGATACGAAGTCGAAGTAAAAGTAACGGACCGCGTACGGGACCGGATCGTCAAGGATCCGACTTCCGAGCGCGATCACAGAGGAAGGTCCGATGAAGCAAGCTCTGGTTAGCGCTATCGTTGGGGCGGTCGTTGCCGTCGTCGTGATTCAGATTGCCGGAGGCGCCGGTGGCGATGTCGATCGGCTGGCAGATGAACTGTCCAACCACGAGGCCCTGGTCACGAAGTTCAGTCCAACTGTCCTGAGCTTTACAGTGGACAATGTCGAAGATTCCATCGTGGACGGAACGCGATATACCGGAGTGTATTCGAAGCTTCTGGTAAGCGCGGAGAACTCCATTTGCTATTTGACCAAGGTTCAGTTCAAAGGGATGCGGGGCCCGGATGACTCCAACATTTGCAGCGTCGAAATCGACGAGTTCACCGGTCACTGGCAGGTGAATGCCACAATCGAAGAAGGCAGCGTTTCCGAGGCCCGCTGCAATGCCGGTTGCCTGACTTGGGAGTAGCCGCACAATTGGGATAGCCGCACGATCCGCTTCGATACAGGTTGCCTGAAAGTCCGGTCCTGCGGTGAATGTTGAAATTCAAAAGAGGCGTTTTGCGATGAGAATCCTGACATTGCTCTTGTTGATGCTGACGATCGGCCTGACGCCGTCATCGGCGCTTCCGGCCCATCACAATACTCAGGCCGAGTACGGGTCGTTCGGCTCGCCCACCATCAACGTGGAAGGCAGAATCGTAAGGGTGATCTGGGGGAATCCCCATATCGCCATCGAGATTGAGACGACCGGCGGCGAGGTGCCTGCTGGAGAAAAATGGCGGATCGAAAGTCATCCGATTCGCATCATGGAAGAGTACGGATTCGACCGGAGCGATTTTGCCGCCGGTGACAGTGTCAAGCTGATTGCCTGGAAGCATATCCGGAATGTGCCGATGACGTGGCCGCGCGCGATTCAGATCAACGACGGTCCAATGCGTTCCAACCTCCGGTTTACCGACATGATCGACATCGCGAACGGCGTGTTCGAAGATCTGAACATCGTTCCGGCAGGGAACCTGAACGGTTCTCAGCCGGGTCGGGCGGGCCCCGACGCCGTCAGGAAGCTCAGCGAGATGGGGTTGCTCGACGACGACGGATTGATGATCTGGCCGCCGCCGCGATAGTCGACCCGAATCGGGCGCTTTGCAATCGAGCACTCGAATCGCGCGGCTTTACTTTCGCGGTGACAATGTTCCCGGCCTCGAAACATTCTTTTGCCCATCCTTCGCCGTTCACGAATAGAATCGTTTTTTGCGTCAAATAGCGGTCGGTCAGGTTCGCAATGGCGTTAGTTCAAGAGGGAGGATGTGTGGGCGAAAAGAACGTAACTCGTCGAGAATTCCTGAGCAAAGGCACGTTGGCGGCGTCGGGAGCGGCAATCGGGGCCACGGCCGGCGAAGGACAGGCTCAGGACGAAACAGGGGACTTCGTCCAATCGGACTATTCGCTCCGCACCCGTGCCCTGGTGTCGGTGCTGACACGCAAACAACTTGTGGATCCGGCGACCATGGACGCAGTCGTCGATTTCTACGAAAACCGGGTGGGCCCTCATGTCGGGGCCCGGGTGGTGGCCCGGAGTTGGGTGGACCCGGATTACCGCGAACGGCTGCTTGCCGATGCGCGGGCGGTGGCCCGGGATGATGGCATCGCGGGTTTCCAGGGTACCGACCTGGTCGCCGTCGAGAACACGCCCGAGGTGCACAACCTCGTCGTCTGCACGCTCTGTTCCTGCTATCCGTGGCCCTTGCTGGGCTTGGCTCCGGCCTGGTACAAGGACAGCGCCTATCGGGCGCGGGCCGTGGCCGATCCGCGGGGTGTGCTGCGGGAGTTCGGGCTCGAACTCGACGACGATATCGAGGTCCGGGTCTGGGACAGCACGGCCGAAATCCGGTATCTGGTCGTTCCAGAGCGGCCTTCGGGTACTGAAGGTCTTTCACAAGAAGAACTTGCGGCACTCGTGACCCGGGATTCGATGGTCGGCGCCGAAAAGCTCAACCCGCCGGGGTAATCTGGATGCAAGGTATCCACGACCTCGGCGGTATGGACGGTTTCACGCTGCCGGAGCGTGATCAGGGACCAGTCCTGGCCCAGGAGTGGGAACGGCAGGTTTGGGGGCTGTTGTTCAGCTTGCGTGTGCCGGGAGTGACCACGGGAGGCCGTCGGGCAATCGAAGCGATTCCACCCGCGCTGTACCTGGCCATGCCGTACTACGCCAGGTGGCTCTACATACAGGAGCAGGCGGTTCTGGCCAGCGGTCTCGTGACGGTCGAGGAACTGGCGAATCCTGACGGGGCGCTCACGATGCCCGCTATCGCGGATTTCGAGCCGGCCCGACCCGAAGATTTCCTCGCCTTTGTCCTGCAGGACGCCTCGGCCGAACTCGACGAGAATATTCCGGCGCTGTTTTCGGTTGGCGATCCCGTGGTCGTGCGGAATCGGGAACCCGCCGGGCACACCAGGGTCCCGCGGTACGTTCGCGGCCGCCGGGGTATCATCGCGATGGACCACGGAGTGCATCCGTTCCAGGATGCGCTCCCTGCCGGTGAGGAACGCCGGCTGCAGCACCTGTATACGGTACGGTTTACCGGACCCGAATTGTGGGGCGGGCAGGGTCACCCGTCCGACAGGATTCATGTCGACCTCTGGGACGATCATCTTGTTGCGGCGGATTGAATGATGAGAGAACCTTCAGGCGAATTGGCGAACCTGCCCCTGCTTCCGAAAGACGACGAAGGGCCCGCTTTCGCCGAGCCATGGCAGGCTCAGGCTTTTGCCACCGTCGTTGAACTCATCAAGTCGGGCCTGGTCGGGCAAAAGGAATGGGCCGACCGTCTCGGAAGCGAATTCCGGGGGGCCGAGGAGCGAGGCGAATTCAACACTGGCGAGCGGTATTATGATTACTGGCTCATGGCGCTGGAGCGCCTGGTCGTCGAGAAGAAACTCATGGGCTGGGACGACCTGGCCAAAGAGCGCGAAACGATCGGCGAGAACGACCATCACCGGCGAGAGGGCCAGTTGGGTCACGATCACGATCACGAACACTGAATCTGGAGACAGGGCGATAGATCGATGCAACACGGCCGAAGTGACGTTGTGATTCCAGCGCTTGCCACATGGCTTGCCGCGTTCGTGGGGTTATCCGGGGTTCAAACCTCGACGCTGGAGGCCGCCCCCGCCCCGCAACAGGGCGTCGAGGCCGTGTACATTCCCGATGGCGTCGAGACGTCCGATTGGATGAGCCAGCGGCGTGAAGACCAACTCGCAACCCGGAACCGGTTCGAGGTCTTTTACGACTTCACGTTCGAGGACACGCAACCCGAGAGTGGAGTGACGTTCCTGCATCGCATCGTCGACGACGCCGGCAAGAACTACAAGCCGGTCCATTACGATCATGGCAACGGCGTCGCTGTGGCCGATGTGGACTCGGACGGTTTTCTGGACATTTACCTCGTTTCGCAGATGGGGCCGAACGGTCTCTACCGGAACCGGGGCGACGGCCGATTCGAAGACATAACGGAGCGGGCCGGCGTCGCCGTTACCGAACCCATCGGCGCAACCGCGAGCTTTGCCGATTTCGACAACGACGGGGATCCCGACCTGTACGTGACGAATGTCCGGAGCGACAACCGCCTTTTCGAAAACAACGGGAACGGCACGTTCAGGGATATCTCTACGGGTTCGGGGCTGGATTTTAACGAGCACTCTTCGGGGGCGGTGGTCTTCGACTACGATCGCGACGGCCTGCTCGACGTTTTTCTCACGGTCATCGGTGAATACACGGCCGACGAGATCGTTGAAGTCACCGGTACGGTCGACGAAGAGCGGGTCGAAGGCCTGACACCGCGGTTTTATCTGGGATACGAAGACGCGTTCTCGGGCCATCTGTTTCCGGAACGGCTTCGCCGTAGCCGCCTGTTTCATAACGAGAGCGGCAACCGTTTCACCGATGTGACCTCCCAGACCGGTTTGGATGACCTTGGTTTTTCGGGGGACGCGACCGCGACCGACTTCAACAACGATGGTTGGCCCGACCTGTACGTTCTGAACATGCAGGGCCACGATAACTACTGGGTCAACCAGGACGGCGAGCGTTTCACGAACCGATCCGCGGATGTGTTTCCCGGCACGCCGTGGGGCGCCATGGGCGTCAAGAGCTTCGATTACGACAACGACGGCGATATGGACATGATCCTCACCGACATGCATTCGGACATGTCCATCAATATTCCGGGCGAGGACACGGCCGGCGAGAAACTCAAGGCCGCATGGCTTGTCGAGGAGTGGACCGAGGAGTTCCTGCTGAGCGAAGGCCGCAGCGTCTTTGGCAATGCGTTCTATCGCAACAATGGCGACGGATCGTTCGATGAAGTATCCGGCGAGGTCAACGCCGAGAACTACTGGCCGTGGGGATTGAGCGTTGGAGATCTGAACGCCGATGGCTGGCAGGACGTGTTTATCGCTGCGAGCATGAGCTTCCCGTTCCGATACGCTCCCAACACTGTTCTGATCAACAACGCCGGCGGCGGGTTCATGGATGCCGAATACATCGTGGGCGTCGAGCCGCGCCGTGGCGGGCAAATGACAAAGCCCTGGTTCAGGCTGGCCTGCGGCGGCATCGACCGCGGCCACAATGACTGTGGCGACCGGACGGGCGATGTTGTCGTCAACGGCGCCCTGGGAACGCGATCCTCGGTGATCTTCGACCTCGACGGCGACGGCGATCTCGACATCGTCACCAACGAGTTCGGCGCCGTTCCGCAGGTGCTCCTGAGTAACCTCAGCGAACGCCTTGGCGACGGCCTGCACTATCTCAAGGTGAGGCTCGTCGGGATACGGTCCAACCGGGATGCGCTGGGAGCGAAAGTCTCGGTGATGGCCGGCGGCCGCGAACTGACCCAGATCAACGACGGAAAGAGCGGCTATCTCAGCCAGAGCAGCATGCCGCTCTACTTCGGCCTCGGCGATGCCGCGACGATCGACCGCATCGACATCACGTGGCCCAGCGGTACGGTCAGCAGCGTCGAAGACGTTTCGATCGACAGCCTCATCGAAATCACCGAGCCGGAAGGGTAAGGAGCGGTAGTCGTGCGGTCGTAGACCGCACCTACAATGGGAGAGTGTAGGGGCAGTCTATGACTGCCCAAATCAAATATGACTGCCCGAATCAAGTCCGAATATGACCGCACGAATCTATCGATACTTGAGTTCTTACTGTAGGGGCAGTCTATGACTGCCCAAATCAAATATGACTGCCCGAATCAAGTCCGAATACGACCGCACGAATCTATCGATACTTGAGTTCTTACTGTAGGGGCAGTCTATGACTGCCCAAATCAAATATGACTGCCCGAATCAAGTCCGAATACGACCGCACGAATCTATCGATACTTGAGTTCTTACTGTAGGGGCAGTCTATGACTGCCCAAATCAAATATGACTGCCCGAATCAAGTCCGAATACGACCGCACGAATCTATCGATACTTGAGTTCTTACTGTAGGGGCAGTCTATGACTGCCCAAATCAAATATGACCGCACAAATCAAGATCGTGCGGTCATAGACCGCACCTACAGTGGAATCTACTTCTTGGTCTGGAGCGTGTGGTAGCCGAGTTGTTTGCGGGCGTCGTCGAGGCGAAGGCCCTCGAGGACGAGCTTGCGGATCTGGTCTTCCTTCCGATCGATTTCTTCCGCTGCCCCCAGAACGGCTTCTTCGTGGGCTCGGGGGATGACGACCACGCCGTCGGCGTCGCCGCGAAGCAAATCGCCGTCGTTGACCCGGGCATCCCCGATGTTGACCGTGCAGTTCATGGCTTCCACCTGGATGCGGTCCTTTCCGGTTCGCATTGAATAACTCCGGCTGAACATGGGATACCCCAGTTCGCGGGCGAGATGGGTGTCGCGGCACGCGCCGTCGATGACCGTGCCGGCGATGCCGCGGCGGTCGGCCACCATGGTCAGGATGTCTCCCCAGACCGTCGCGTCTTCCCGGCCTCCGTTGTCCAGCACGACCACGCCGCCAACCGGGACGTCGTCGATATAGTCCCCCACGGTCCCCGAGGGCGTTGCCGAGGGTCCATACAGGATTGTGAACGCGCGCCCCGCCAGTCGAAACCCCGGGTCCAGCGGCTTGATGCCCAGGCACTGGCCTGCGATTCCCAGGCGATCCAGGGCATCGCTCAGCGCGGTAGTGTCGAGCTTAGCGGCACGTTCAACGTTGGGGTCGGGTTGACCAGTCATTGTGAGTCTTCCTGTTCTTACTGTAGGGGCGGTCTATGACCGCCCGAATCTATTGATTCTTGAGCATGCTCTCGTAGTCAGCGCCCATGACTTCGCTCATCGGTTTGCCCGCGCGCAACGCCTCGCCCATCGCCCTTTCCTTTGTCGCGATGAACTCGGCGGCTTCCAGCACCCTTTCGATATCGGCCTGGGCGACGAACGCTACCGCGGTGCCGTCGGCAATGACGTAGTCGCCGGGCGTCACCGTCACGTCTCCAACCGTTATGGGCTCGCCCGTTGAGACCTCGACGATCCGCCCGCGGGCCGTGTGTGCGGTGTGGCTGCGGGCAAACACCGGAAAGTCCAGTTCGCGGCTCTCGTCGATGTCGCGTGCCGGTCCTTCGACGATCACACCGACCACGCCCCGCATCCGCGCGCCCAGCGAAAGTGTGCCGCCCCATGAGGCGGCGTCCAGTCCGGTCCGTTGCTCCACCACGATCACGTCCCCCGGTCTTGCCGATTCGATAGCCGCCGTACACAGATGACGACCCGACGGCGGCCGGCCTTCAGCCCGGTCGAGCTTGACGGTCAACACGCGGCCCGCGATCCGGCGATCGGTGGACAGGCGCACGATGCCGGTAACGGCGCTGGGGAGACCCAGCTTGTCGATGGCGTCGGATACGGCGCATGTGTCGAGTTGGAGCAGGCGTGAGACGGCGTTGGACATGGTGTTTCGGTTTTGTCTCGCGCGCTCGAAGCGCGCGAGGCTGTTTCCTAACTCTGACAGCCTGAGGTCGTATGGTGCATGGCCGCGTTCAATTCCACCACAGGCTCTTAACGCTGTGGGCGCCAGCGCGAGTAGTGGGCCTGAAGCTTCTCGGCGGCCATCGTGAGCAGAATGCCCGAACCCGCCATGATGACGACCCCCAGAAAAATCCGTTCGGTCGCGAACGTCTGGCCGCTGTAGGCGATCATGAAGCCAATTCCCTCGCCTCCGACGAACATCTCGCTGACGACGACGCCGATCAGGCCGTGAGCCACCCCCTGCCGGACGCCCGTCAGGATGAACGGAACCGAGCCGGGAAGTGCCACCGTCGTAAAGATCTGACGGTCGGAAGCGCAGAACGCCCGGGCTGCTTTCAGAAGGTCGTCGTCGATGGTCTTCACACCGACAATCGTGTTGATCAGAATCGGGAAGAACGCGCTCAGGAAAACGATGACGATTGCCGGCAACCGTCCGATACCGAAGATAATGATGATCAACGGCACCAGCGCGATTCTGGGCGTGGCATAAAAAGCGTTCAGGAACGGATCGAGCAGCAACCGGATGGTCCGGTACCAGCCGATGACGATTCCCAGAACCACGCCTGCAAGAAGGGCGCTGCTGAATCCGATCGCGAAATTGCCGCCGCTGTGGAGCAGATCCGACTGGAGCTGGCCGCTCGCCCACGTATTGAGGAAAGCCTGCCAGACCGCCGACGGCCCGGTAAAGAACAAGGCCGAAATCATCGGTTCCGAGTCCAGCCGGTATCCCCGTCCGTACTGCCAGATGGTTTCCCAGGCGATCAGGACGATCAGAACGGCCGAACCGCCAAGGATCAAGGCCTCGTACTCGCGATAGAAACTGCGCCGTCGTTTGGGCTTTACTTCGATGCCAGTCGCGGCCAGCGTTTCGGTCTTCATGTCAATTACCCATCCGAGGTCCGGAAACACCGGCGCCGGCGGGCGTAGCGGTCGAGTCGCCGCTTCCGGATTCGTTTCCGGTGAGAATAAATTCGGATTCTTCCTCGATCAGCTTCCAGACCCTGTCTTCGATCTCCAGAAAACGCGGATCCCGTTTGAGCCCCAATGTTCGGGGACGTTCGAACGGAATGTGGAAGATTTCCTTGATACGGCCCGGCCGGGAGCTCATCACGGCGACGCGGTCGGCCAGATAGACGGCTTCGTTGATCTGATGCGTGATGAACAGGACGGTCTTTCGCGCCTGTTGCCAGATCTTCAGCAATTCGGCCTGCATGAATTCGCGGGTCTGTGCGTCCAGGGCCGCGAACGGTTCGTCCATTAACAAGACCTTGGGGTCGGATGCGAGGGCGCGCGCAAGGTTGACGCGTTGTTGCATGCCCCCGGAGATCTCCGACGGATAGGCCCGTTCAAATCCGTTGAGACCGACCATGTCGATGAACATGGCCGTGCGTTTTTCGATTTCAGGCTTTGGAAACCGGCCGTGCAGTTCCATCCCGTACCGGATGTTTCCTGTTATTGTCCGCCAGGGCAATAGACCCGAATGCTGGAAGACGACGGCACGGTCCACGCCCGGCCCGACGACCTTCACTCCATCGATGGCGACATTGCCGTCTTCGTATGGCAGCAGGCCCGCGACGATGTTGAGCAAGGATGTCTTGCCGCATCCGCTCGGTCCCACGAGGGCGACGAACTCGCCGTCGGCGACCGACAGGGTGACGTCCAGGCATGCCACGACCTCTCGCGATTCGCGTTCCAGCCAGTAGCGTTTCGAGACGTTTTGAATATCGAGCTTCTGCACTGTCCAAGGGCTACCTGTATGCGAGGGCGGCCGCCCGTTCCTGTTCCTCGACGATTTCCGGGCCGTAGAGTTCCTCGAAGAAACCCTCTTCGATCAACCTGTCGATGACACTGTTGTCGATCACTGTCGAAAAGTCGAAAGTGTCCAACTGCGGATTGGCGTCGCGGTCGGCCTGAGCCAGAACCGACTCGAC
Source organism: Terriglobia bacterium (assembly GCA_963555775.3). Classification (GTDB taxonomy): domain Bacteria; phylum Acidobacteriota; class Terriglobia; order 20CM-2-55-15; family 20CM-2-55-15; genus JAJEDW01. The sequence goes on from CAUVWY020000002.1 coordinate 166,841, forward strand.
CGCCCCGGACCGGACGTAGGGAATCCGTTCCCACATGTTGGATTCATAGTAGCTGTCGTAAATGCGTTCGATGTCGGCGCGACTGGCTTCGGGGTCGTAAACCAGGTAGGCGTCAATGGCGAACTCCCTGTCCTCGTAGAACCGCTTGACCCCCTCGGCATGGGCTTTGATCAATTGTTCGGGCAACTCGGGATGCTCGGCAATGTCGTTGTTGCTGAGCAGGTAGACCTTGGATGCGAATATATTGTCGAAATCGGTAAGGTCGGCCAGCTTGGTGAAGCCCTCTTCTTCGAGTGTGAAGTATGTTGGCGCGGTCAGGAGCGTGGCGTCGACCCGTCCGCCCGCCAGGGCCGCGGCTCTACCGGCGGCGCCGGTACCGACCGGAGTCCACTGCACGTCGCGGGAAGTCAGACCGAACTCGGAGAGCAACGCGACCGAGTAGTTATACGGCGCGTCGCCGATCTGACTGATGCCATACCGCTTTCCACGAACGTCCTCGACGCTGGTCAGTTCCGGAGACGCCATCAAGGCGAATGTGCCCTTGTTGAGCGCGCCGCCGATCATCCGCATGCTGCCGTCCCGCGAACTTGCGATCAAGGCCTGTTCCAACGAGTAGTCGGCCATTTGTCCGTCGCCGCTGGTGAGCATGGCGATACCTGCGGGATGCAGACCGAACAGCAACTCGGCGTCGAGGCCGTACTTTTCGTAGTACCCGCCTTCTTTCGCCATGAACAGGTGCCAGGATCCGCCACTCAGCGTGGGGTAATTGATTCGGATCGAGTGGAGTCCGGAATCGCCTTCCGCGGCGTCTTCGGTTCCGGCGCACGCTGTAAGCCCGGCCAACAGGGTGCACATCAAAACAACTCGTCCGATTCGGAAACTTTCGCGTTCATTCCTCATCGTTTTCTCCCTTGCCCGCTGTTTCAGGCGTCGAGGTCTTTGAGATTAAAGACCTGTCTGGCGTTGTCTTCAAAAATCATTTTCTTTTCTTCCGCGCTCAGCCAATCGAAGCTTTCGATTATGGGCCGTGTGTCGTCGAGCCAGAGTCCGGTTTCGGGATTCTTCACCGTCCCCACTCCCGGGCGCTCGGTGCCGAACATGCAACGGTCCGCTCCGACGGTCTTGAAAAGCAGTTCAAGCGCGTCTTTCGAATAGAGTACAGTGTCGTACCACAGCCGTCTCATTTTCTCGGCGAACGACTTGCCTCCCTGCCTGAACGAGCCTGCGCTGAAGCGGCCGATGTGGTAGGGGATCGCGCCGCCGCCATGGGACACGATGATCTTGAGCGTCGGGAAGTCGTCGAACACCGGCGAGTTGAGCAGCGAAACCACAGCGATGCTCTCTTCATTGATGAAGTGCAACGAATAACTGAGCCGGCCCGAATGGCATCCAGCCGAGTGGATCTGACCCGGAACGTCCAGTTCGACCAGCTTTTCATATAACGGATACCAGAACCGGTCGCCCATCGGCGGTGTTTCGTGACCGCTGCATTCGCCCGGGTCGGGATTGATCAGGCAGCCCACCATGCCGAGTTCCCCGATACATCGTTCCAGTTCGGGAATGCAGTCGGCCGGGCTGACCCCCGGGCTATGCGGCAGCGCGCAGACACCGCGGTAGACATTGGGCATCATCTTCGCTTCACGCGCGATCACGTTGTTGTTTTCTTCGACCCACCACTTCACCAGCTTGGGATCCTCGCTGTGCATCAACTGGTAAGGACGGGGCGATATGATCTGGATGTCGGTGCCGGCTTCCTTCAGTTGTTCCAGATGGGAACCCGAGTTGAACACCGGTTTGTTCAGCGCGGCCCGGATATCGTCGTCCGACATTCCAGGAGGGGTCCCGCGTCCGTGTCCTCCACGATGTGAGAGGAGGCCGGCCTTGTAGACGTAAAGGCCATCGGGCGCGGTAACGTGTGCGTGCGAGTCAATTACCATTCGTGTCTCCTAACTCTATATCTATAAGTGAGCGTGTATTACGGATTCTTCGTAGCTCTTCCTGTCGGCGAGGCCTTCGTCGAATCGGTTTTCCCATGTATGGTCAGGCGGGGAATGTTAGCACCGGTTGGGGAAGAGAAGCGACAGCCCGGACTCCGCACGGACTCGGCACGACACGGCACGAAATCAAACGGCGCCGGTCCTCATCTGCTCCACCATGTACTCGGATGCCCGCATCGACAGGGCCATGATCGTCAACGTGGGATTCTGCCATCCGGCTGTAACGAAACTGCTGCCGTCCACGACCCACAGGTTCCGGATGTCATGGCTCTGGTTCCACCGATTCAGGACGCTGGTTCGCGGATCGTCCCCCATGCGGCAACCGCCCACTTCGTGGATGCTGTAACCGGGCGGGAACATTTCGTCGTGCTTCGAGACGATGTCGCAACCACAGTCCAGGCAGAGTTCCTCGAACGTGTCGACGGCGTCTCGGGCCATATTGAACTCGTTGTCCGTGTACGTTGCGTCGACATGGAGAACCGGGATGCCCCACTTGTCGGTGACGCCGCGGTTCAGCCTTACGTGGTTTTCGTAGCGGGGCAGGACCGACCCCATGACCGTCACCGAAACGCCTGAGCCCCGGTAGCTTTCCAGTGCCCGCTCGAGTTCCGCGCCGTACGCCGGGATGTGCGCCGCGTTGGGCGTCCCGCCGGTGCCCCAGTCGTAGGCATAGCCACGGATGAAGCCCGAGTGTTGGGAGTCGATGTTCCTGAAGCGCGGGGCAATGCCTCCTCCGCCAATGAACCCTTGTACCGCCCGTCCATCGCGAGCTTCGGGGACGCTCGCCTGAACCGCTTGCGTGATGTAGAACTGGTCGATCAGGTACCGGCCCAGCACACCGCTTGAGTTGGCGATTTCAGAGTTGAGCAGGATTCGGGTGCTTTCCAGGCAGGATGCGGCCAGAACCACCACGCGCGCGTTGGCGTGCATTTCGCGGCCGGAATGCCGGTCCAAGAAGTCCGCGCCATTCGCGAGGCCGGTGTTGGGATCGGTCGTGATTTGTCGAACGATGGCGTCGGGAACGATCGTGAGGTTGCCCGTCTCCATCGCGCCCGGCAGTGTCAGATTGACCGAACTGGCCAAGCCCCCGCTGCCCAATGCCCGCCGGCCCTTGGTGACGGGAATACCCCGGGCGCCGGCCGCGTCCACAAAGCGCTGCGCGACGACGCTCCAGGGAGAGTCGTCCTCGACGAAGTTGCCGCCCGGCATCTGTGGGAAGTTTTCGCTGCGTCCGGAGACGCGCAGTATCGACTCGACGCGATCGTAATATGGCGCCAGCGTGGCGTGATCGATCGGCCAGTTGTCGCCGAAGCCGTCATGATCGGCCGCCTTGAACTCGTAGTCGCTCAGTCGATACGACATTCGTGCCCAGAACGAGGACTTGCCGCCGACCATCCGAATGCGGACCCAGTTGTACGGCTTGTCCGGATCGTGGGTATAGGGCACTTCCTCCTCGTCCACCCACTGGTTCTCGTTGAACTCGTTGGCCTGGAAGACATGGGGGACCTTGCCGGGGGTTCCCATGCCACGATAGGGCAGCGAGTGGGCGGAGCGCAGTTCCCGAGCTTCGTTGCGGTCGACCACGGGGCCGGCTTCCAGCATCAGGCACTTGATGCCCTGGCGCGTGAGGATGTTGGCCGCCATGCCGCCCGATGCGCCGGAGCCGACAATGAGAACGTCGTGATCGGTTGCTTGCATCTTCATGGTCCGTGCCGCGTCGGTCCGCTTAGTCCAGGGGACGCCAGTACTGCCCCCGGCGTCCGTTTCCACCGGCGGCCTGGGCGGCCGCGTCCCATTCCACCGAGTTCTGTGTTGCCGTGCGCACGTCCATCTTGGCGGTGACAAGGAAGCGTGCGGCCGGATCTTCGGGTGGACGGTAAGTCCATGGTTCACCCAGCGGCGCCAGCATGATTTCGGCCTCCGTGCCGGTCAGTTCGGAGTACGGTCGTCCGTACTGACTTCGCGACCGTCCGTTCATCGCATCGAGACCTTCGCGGTACACCCGTTGGCGATCGGCGGGGGAGACTCCGATCAGGAAATCGAGGAACTCGGGAACGCGTGCATCCAGCGCTCCGGGCATACCGTTCATCGGAGGCATCAGCAGATCGCTGACCCGCGAAAGAGCCGCGAACTGTTCTTCGTTGAAGAATTCAAGCGTGGTGTCGGCGGCGAAGTCGGGCGAACTGAAAACGAGTTCAGTCGCGGCGCCCTGCTGGCCGTGCAATTCCGGGAGGATCAACGCATGGGAAACGGCAGGAAAAGCGGCCAGCATGGTCATGAATTCTCGTCGTCTCATTGAGTGAGGATCATAGTTTTCGTGCTTCCATAATTGCAAGAAGTTCGCAATTCGGTGTGATATCTTTCTCCCATGAAGACACCCCATTCCTTGTCCCGGCGTCAATTCATGGCAATGGCAGCAACCGTTCCGATAATGAGGCCCTTCAGGCGAATCCGGCAGAATGCCGGCTCGGTTCCGGTGGGGATCGAGCTGTATTCGGTTCGCGACGAACTGGCCAACGACCAGGAAGCGACCGTGACGGCCATCGCCCGCATGGGATACGAAGTGGTCGAGTTTTACGCGCCCTACTACCAGTGGACTCCCGAATACGCGCGAAGCATCAAGGCACTGATGGACGACCTGGGTATTCGTTGTCCGTCGACGCACAACAGCGCCAACTCCTTTACTCCTGAAGGCATCGACAAGGCGATCGAGTTGAACCAAATCATCGGATCCGAATCGATCGTCATGGCGAGTCCGCCGCGGGTTCAGGGTGTGGACGGATGGATGCGGGTTGCCGAGATGCTGACCGCAACGGCCGAAAAATTGCGGCCGCTGGGAATGCGCGCGGGTTTCCACAACCACGCCGCCGAATGGAGCGAAGTGGACAACGGCCGGAACGCCATGGACATTCTCGCCGCGAACACGCCCGATGAGGTCACCCTGCAACTCGACGTCGGAACCGCGGTTGCCGCCGGCGCCGACACGGTGGCATGGATCGAGCGGAATCCCGGCAGGATCCGAAGCATCCACTGCAAGGACTGGGGGCCGGGCGAAGGCAACGGCTACCGTGTACTGTTCGGTGAAGGCGTTTCACCCTGGCTGGACATCTTTGAAGCGGCCGAGGCCGTCGGCGGGATCGAGTACTACCTGATCGAGCAGGAAGGCAGCCGCTTCTCGTCGATTGAAACAGCCCAGCGGTGCCTTGCCACCTATAACGCGATGCGTGCCTGAGAGACCGGACGTTTCGGCGGCAGTTCGTGCCAGAGCCACGGCAGGGGACGGAGGGCATCATGACGGGACTGATTCGGGCTGGGGGCTTCCTGACGTCGGCGTTTCTTGCCGTGGCCTTGCTTGCCCAAGAGCCGCCGGTGGCCCCTTCCTGCGAGGAGTGGAACGAGGAAGCGTATTTCCGGACGGCAACCGTCGAGAACGTGACCGCATGCCTTGATGCCGGGTCGGACCCGAACGCGCGGACCGAGAGCGGTATGACCCCTCTGCACTTCGCGGGTATTTGGAACGGGTATCCAGCGCTAATCGAGGCGCTGCTCAACGCCGGTGCGGACCCGGACGCACGGACCGAGAGCGGTATGACCCCCCTGCATGGCGCGAGTTATCGCGCGAACCCGGCGAGGATTGTAATGCTGCTGAACGCCGGAGCCGACCCGACCGCACGGGATAAGTCAGGCAGCACCACGTTGCACTACGCTGCTGGTACGAACCCGACCCCCGCCAAGATAGAGGTGCTGCTAAACGCGGGAGTGGACCCGAACGCGCGGAACATGGGCGGAACGACCCCACTGCACCGGGCGGTAGATTCTTTGCCAAACTTGGCGGCAATTGAGGTACTGCTCGACGCCGGAGCGGACCCGAACGCAAGGGATCGGTTGGGTTACACCCCCCTGCACCAGGCGGTGTTGAGTGAGAACCCTGAGGTGATTGAGGCGCTGCTTGACGCCGGAGCGGACTTGAATGCACGCAATACAGCCGGAAGGACCCCACTGCACCGGGCGGCGCAGCGCGCGAACCCTGAGGTGATTGAGGCGCTGCTTGACGCGGGAGCGGACCCGAATGCACGGGATACGGACGGAAGGACCCCCTGGACTACGCGGCGTGGGTGGACCCAGTCCCGGCGGTGATCGAGGCGCTGCTCAACGCCGGAGCGGACCCGAACGCACGGGATATGGGCGGTTGGACCCCCCTGCACCGGGCGGCGCAATTGGTTACCGAGGACAGGGAGGTGTTCGCGGATCCGTCGGATATCGTGTCTATTGAGGTGTTGCTCAACGCTGGATCGGACCCGAACGCACGGAATAAGGACGGATGGACCCCACTGCACCGGGCGGGTTTGAACGCGGATCCGGCGATGATTGAGGCGTTGCTCAACGCCGGAGCGGACTTGAACGCACGAAATCAATCAGGCGCCACCCCCCTGCATGTGGCGGCGGCGGCTTCTCGTGCGAACCCGTTGGGGATTGAGATGCTGCTCAACGCCGGAGCGGATCCGAACGCGCGCGACATGGAGGGAAGGACCCCCCTTCACAAGGCGGCGTCGGAGATTTTTCGCGCGAGCCCGGCGGGGATTGAGGCGCTGCTCGATGCGGGTGCCGACCCGAACGCGCAGGATGAGAGCGGCATGACCCCGTGGGACATTGTAAGGGACATGAACTCGCTCGATGGGAGCAATGCCTATAGGCGTCTCAATGTCGGCGGCGTTTAGTAGGGGTGCACGAAGCCAAGAGAAGAAACGCTCACCACGACTGCGGGGGATTCGGTCTCGGCGATGATGGCAGCTGGCGGGATCGGCTTGCCTTCGTCCCGAAGTTCTTCGAGGACAAGCTGGATCGCTTCCTTGATTTTTCCGAGGGCTTCGGCCTCGGTGTATCCCCATGTCAGGGCCCCCGGCAGTTCGGGGCAGTGTACGCTAAACGCTTTGCGCCCATCCTCGAACTCATCCGGTTCTACGACGACTTTGAAAACGTAACTTTTCAAGAGCGCCTCCTTGCTCAATGGTAGCGTTCTGGCGCGTTTCTTCAAGATAGTCAGCTAATCAGGACAATGGGGTTGGCTCGGAATCATTCTTCTTGTGAATGACGCCGCCTCGCGCCTGCTGTTCCTTGTCGCTATCGATCAGCCAAATCGAGGCGGGTCGACGAGTCGGAACCGATATTATTTGAAAAGGCTGTTTTGGTTCGGATGGGATTTCTTTTTGGGCTCTTCGAATCGGAACGTGCTTGCTTTGAGATACTCCTCGACGGCTTCGCTGGCAATCCACCGGCGCTTGAGGCTTTCAGCAACAGAACCCGTCGTATTGGATCCCGCAAATGGATCGACGATCAAATCGTTCTCGTCCGTCAGCATCTTGATGAAGAATTTAGGCAGCAGCGCAGGAAAACGCGCGGGATGGATCTTGATACCGTCTTCCTTGCAGCGCCGCGTATACGCATCGTTCGCCGCGTTGTTACCCATCTTGAGCATGCTCTCGGGCACGTCTGGAAAGTCCGCTTCAGTTACGTTCGACGGAATCGAACCACCGGCTTCGATCTTGTTAAACGACTTGCGGATCACGTGCCCGGATGGCCGAACTGTTCCGCGCACGCCGTTACGATTCAGGCGAATCATGTCTTCACTATATTCTTTGAGCACCTTGAGATTCGTTGCCTTGGGCCAAGGCGTCTTCGACAGCCACCATACGTATTCAACCGAGTCTCGAATGCGGATTCGCCGGACGGTGACCCATTCCGCGGGCATCGGCATCTTGGCGGGGTTGTACCAGAAACATTCCTGAGCAAGATGGAAGCCGATCTCTTCAACCAGAGCAATCAACAACTTGAAATGATAGATTGACTTGGTGGGCGTCCCAGGGTTGTAACTGCCCCCAATATTCAGGACGAAACTGCCATCATCGCTCAGAACACGACGAATCTCCTTGGCAAATGGCAGAAACCACTTGATGTATTCTTTCTTGTCCTTGTTGCCGTATGCCTTCTTGAAATGCAGGGCGTAGGGCGGAGAAGTCACAACCAGATTCACGGAATCGCTGGGCAATTGTCGAAGCAACCCCAATGAGTCACCAAGGTACGCCGCCCCATAGTCTGAAACGAAGTAAGGGACGTTTTTCAGCGCGTGCGCGGGATGAGAGGTGGAGAGCTTGTCCTTGATTCTCTCTGCTGGCTCAGTACTCATCGTCATTCGCAATCATTGTCGCGCCGCCTTGGCTGGATTGCCATGCCATGGTCAAAGCCGCGGGCTCGCGGGCCAGACAGGACAAACGATACCAAGAATAGATTGACAATGTCAGCCGATTTACCGGGATGCCACACACACACCAACGACTGGATTTCTCAAGCAGAGGCAGCAAGGATCCGGAGCGTGTCAGGCCAAGCGATTTCACGACTTATCAAGAAAGGGCGATTCGATGTTCTCATGATTGGGGGCAAAATTCCACTCAAACGGTCCAAGATTGAAGCCTGCCAACCAGAGCCACCAGGACGGAAGCGCAAATGAGCGAGTCTATTGAACACCTCAAACGACTTCTGGATGCTTGCTCGACAGAAGAACTGGTCGCGTTGCGTGATTATCTGAAGGATCGGCTTCCGAAGCACGCTCTCGAAAGCGAATGGGGTGTCAGCTCAGACATCATTCTCAGCGCAATTTCGCGATCGAATGACCTGACAAAACGCGGCGTTCGAGGAATTATCGCCGAGGCGATTCTCGAGCGCGAGGTTCTCACCGGACTTGCAGGCTGGGCGGTTGTGGAGTTCTCTGACGACCGCCCTTACGACTTCCTGATCCGTTCAGATGCAACCAATGTACGCATCCAGGTCAAACTTCAGCGAAGACGGCAACAGCAGGCGATGTTCGCCTCCCAGGCGAACCGGCACTTTCCCGGCGACATGTATGTTGTTGAAGTGCAAAAAACACGCGGGGGAATAGATCCCAAGACCGGAGAAGATACCCGCCCCTACCGATTCGGCGAATTCGAAATTCTCGCTGTGAACATGCATCCTTCAACCAACGACTGGCATCAGTTTCGTTTCACGGTTGCTAACTGGCTGCTTCCAAGGTATGAAGATCAGTCTCTCATCGAGATTTTTCAGCCCGTGTCTCGAGAACCGAACGAATTCTGGACGGACAGGATCGAAACTTGCCTGGAATGGTTGGATACCGGCAAACAGAAAAGGATTCTTGACATCGCACCTGAACTGTTGGAGCGGCGAAATCGTCCGAGGCGGAATCGCTGAATGTAGTCCGATTCGACGCTAAGCGGAGAGGACATCGAACACCAAGTGGGAAAAGGCGCGACATCCATCTGTGAATCGTGAAATACCTGCTCGAAACCAACATCGTTTCGGAACTTGATCAGGCCGAAGCCATCCAACAGGGTCCAGCGACGGCTGTGCGAACGCGAGGACGACATTGCGATTTCGGCACCGGTCGGGGACGAGTCGCGGTTCGGTTGCGCGCTGCTACTTCCTCCGTCGCGACAACGAGAAGCGATTGAGCACCATATTGAAGCTGTGATACGGGCGACTGACGGAATAGCCCGATACATCGCTGTGGAGAAGAGTTAATGAGTGACAGCCACTTCGCCCTGCGGCCTGAAGCCGGGCCTGTACCGTTCGATCAGCTTAATCGAAGTCAACGCGATGCGATGAAGGCGATTGTCGGGGCTCTGCGGGAGGCCGCGGAACAAGCCGGGAAGTTGGACCAGTCAAGCAGGTGTAACGACGATGCCGGCTGGGTCGATGAGGATCGGGCGAGCCGGCTTTTTTTCGTTTCGGGTCAGCCGGGTAGCGGAAAGAGCAGCCTCTATCTCACCCTCCGTGCCATTCTCGGCAAAGAACAGAGGCACGAAACACTCCGCCCAAAATATGAATCCAAGGTCCCGCATCTCAGAAGTTTGGAAGGCCAGACTCGTTGGCTCGAAACGATCGACCTGGAAGTCGCTGGCGAGGAAGGCGAAAACCTCCTGGCGGCCGTGCTCGTCCGGATCTTCGATACGATTGACGATTCTGCCGGAATGCCCTCGACGGAGTGCCGAAAAGCGATGGAACAACTGGAGGAACTCGCCAACGACATCGGAATCGCGTGGGACGGCAACCTGAAGGCCCGCGCAGGGTCTCTCGATCCGGACACCTATTCCCAGGAAGTCATCCGAGCGCAACGCACGAGGCTGGGTATCAACAGGCGTCTTCGTAGAGCGATCGACACGCTCCTGAAAAAGAACTGCTATGCCTTCAATACGGAACAACTCTTCGTCCTGCCCATCGATGACTTCTATTTGAAACCGGCAGCGTCCTTGGAACTGCTGCGGCTTCTCAGGATGATTTCCGTTCCGCGCCTGTTCTTCCTGATCATGGGCGACATCAAGACCATGGAAGCCCTCTTCTTCGAGAAGGCGCTCGCCGATTGGACCCGTGTCGCGGGACCACAAGTTTTCGCGTCGCTCGACGACCCGAAGAAGCAAGAGGTGTTGTCGCGCGTCCGAGAGATGAAGGCACGGTATCTCCGTAAGCTACTGCCAGTCGGTCAGCGGGCAACTATCTTATGGATGTTCTGGCATGAGGCGCTTAGGTATAAGCCGGTGGTTGCCGAGCGCTCAAGCAGCAATCCGGATGAATTGTGGAGTCTGTTATCAAAAGTCTGTATCTGTTGGAAGGTTGATACCGAGGTCGCGGCTATATCTCCCAACCTCCTCAATTTTATGGTAGCCCCAAGGTACGACCCGCGGCCTGCGAAAGCCGGTGATACTGGCTCCGCGGAATCCGATGGGCCCGTCTCCAAGTCAGAGAAAGAAACAGAAGATTCGGCAAAGCGGCTCAAGCCGTTCCGAGAAGCTTATTCGGCACTTCTAGTCCTAGCAGCCTGTCGGACTAACACCAAATCGAAAATCTAAGTCATTCATATGACTGTGTTTACAGTTTCGAGCTGAAAAGGGCCGTCGTTGAAAACAAAGGACTTACGACGAAAGTCCGACAGGCTGCTAGACGCGCCGCCGAGGGAACTCTTGGATCTGTGGATGCGCCTAAACGACCCCAAGCTCAGTAAGGAATTTTCCACCGAGAGGCAAGAGACCAAGAAGCAGAATCAAGACCTGGATGCCGAGTACGTTCCGCCATATCTCCGGATGGTAGTTCACTTCACCTTGTTCGCCATAGAAGAGCAGGACTTCCTCACCGAGGACGAACAGGAGATCCTCCGGTTCGTTTTTCCGGGAAGCGACAGAGACGATCTGTCGGTTGAGACGGACAAGTTGCGCCTGACGCAGAAGTCCGATCGGTGGCGACACACGTCAGATGGGGAGGTTTTCGTACGACGGCATCTCGGTTGGAGGCTGGGTATTCGGAACCCTCCATCTGGAGAGGAGGACAAAAAGTGCACCAAAGAGGAAAACGAAAGAAAAAGAAAAGCACTTCCACCGCGCCCGGCGGCGTGGATCATCTTGTTGCATGATCTGGCCTGGAACTGGCGGCCGAAAAGCATTGACACAAATCTTGTTCACGAGTTGCTAGCAGGAATCGAAAATAGCTCCGTCTCACCTACGCAAGTAAAGGATCAATCAGGTGCGGAAGATCCCAGAAAGGCTTTTCTGAACGCGGAAGATCCTGGCTGGGCTTGGTACAAGGAGAAGGACAAGGACAAATGGGTCCACTTTCATTTTCCAAAGCTCGACACTTTTCGGCAACTCGATCGCTTCCTGATGGTCTGGAACGATGGATTGCCGACGGTCTCCACGTCATTGAGACGGGATGAACTAGTCCGGCGCTGGGTGTTCGCTGGTTCGGTCGCGAAGGGCTCGGAGGATCGCTACAAAGAATACGCGACTGGACAATTGAAGATGCCAAAGACCAAGAAGGAAGAGGATGATCAAATTTAAGGATGGCTTGTTAGAAGAACACCCAGTTTTTAAGCAGTTTACGAACCGGGAACAGAAATAATTGGCGACGACGCGATTGGCCGCAATTCCCTTCGAACACGTCGAAGCGGAAGTGGCAGCGTTTCCGATTGCATCGGAAGCCAGCTTCTGTTCACCGTCCGTCTTCCTGGACCCTGTAACCTTCAGGCAGAAGGATCTGTGGCGCGCCGCGGAAAGAGAGATCCTCGGATCCATGCCGGCCATTCCTCTCGATGAATTCGTCGCGATTCGCGACCGACTGTGGTTCGGAGAGACTCCCGACCCCGGCCGTGCTCAACCTGGCATCTCCCTTGTCCGCTACCTCCGCCAGCTACTGGAACAATATCTCGACCCACAGGGCCGCCCCGTCGAACAGTCTCTGCCATCCGCTGGGAACGGAGGCCCGTCGCCCCAGGCCCGGCTCCGGTGGAGCTGGCTCTGCCGTGCTCTCCCGCCGGACTTGCTCCGGGCCGCTCGCGGCATCGGGACGGCCGACGATTCGCCGTTTCCGTTGAGTCCGGACGTTGGACGCCTTCTTCGGGAGAGCGGTTTTGCCGAGACGCATCTCCACCTCGGGGCCGCGGCTGATTTTTCGTTGCTGTGGGCCAACCTGATGCATGCTCTGGCTGTGGAGGAGGTGCCAAAGGATTCGTTGGCCAGCCCGGGCGCCTGCTTCAACGACGGCACCGATTTCGCGAAGTGGGTACTCTGGACGGCCGTTACGCGTTTGGTACTGGCCGAGTGGCTGTTCGATACCGCCCGTACCGGCGAGAACAACGGGCTTCTGGATTTCAAGAGCGCCCCTTGGCGCGATCGCACGGAAGCCGGCATCAGGAACGATCTGCGCCGACTGATGTTCGAATTGGAACGGGGTGAGGAAGGCGAACTCCCGTTGCGTTTTGCACGGGGGCGCGCCGTTTACCGTTCGTTGATCCGTCCATTGCCGTTCCTGGGGAGCCGCCGGGAAGAGCGGCGACGGTTCCGCGCGCGCCACACGCCTGAATGCCTCGAAGACGTATTCGCCAACGATCCGCTCGCGCGCATTGTTGGCTGGCAACGGACGTCCGGATCCAGCCCGGAAACGCGTTTCGTTGGAGAAGCGCTTCGTTACCTAGCAGCCTGTCGGACTAACACCGAATCAAAAACCTAAGTCATTCATATGACTGTGTTTACCGTTTCGGGCTAAAAAGGGCCGTTGTTGAAAACAAAGGACTTACGCCGAAAGTCCGACAGGCTGCTAGACCGAAATCACGAAGATGGCGACTTCGCCCGTCTTTTCTGGCAGGTCACCCGCGTTCGCTGCTTGCTCTACCGGCATTTGGTGCAACGGCCGTTGACGCCCGGATTGCAGTGGTTCGTTCGGTTCTTCTCGCGTATCAAGCCCGTGCGACGGACGCTTTCCAAAGCGGTCCGGATGCAGGCGGCCATGCGTCGGAGCGTCGGTGGCGAAGGCCTGCGGTCGTTGGAGGTTCGCGTCGGTACCGAGGATAACGAGTCGCGTTTCCTGGAACTCATACGGCAAGTGAACTGCGCTCGGAATGGCCCTGTCAGTGTTGAAAGAGGCGCGGTGTTTCACTTTTCGCGTGACCGCGGGGGAGGCTGGAGGATGGGTCTCCCGAACGCTTACGGACTCGATCGTTCATACCCGGGCGTCCCAGGAGACAAGCGACTGAGAACCCGCCAAGACGTCGGAAATCCAAGCGGCTTCCGATTCGCGCGGTTCTACCTGGAGCAACGTCGCCACGCCCAGGTACTGGTCAGCGTTCTTCGCGACTTTCCGACTGCCTTGCGTACGTTTCGCGGCCTCGACCTCTGCACGGACGAAGCCGGCGTGCCGGTCTGGGTCATGGCCCCCTTTATTCGATGGGTTCGCGAAGCCGGTCAGGCGGCCGCCATCCACTTACGGGACCGGGGGATCGCCGGTGTGCCTCCGCTCCGTACAACGGTGCATGCCGGCGAAGACTTCGTCCATCTTCTGACCGGACTCAGACGCCTCGATGAGGCGATTCGACATCTGGGCCTGGAAGAAGGCGATCGAATCGGGCACGGTATCGCGCTCGGCCTTGACCCGTCGATGTGGTTCGAACGCACGGGGCGAGTCGTTCAAACGCGGGAAGAACGGCTGTTCGACCTGGTCTGGGAGTGGGAGTTCTGTGCCGGTCGCGGGATCAATGTCGGGAGCGGGCGTCTCGCGTACATCACGGGCGCTATCGCTCGGCTCTCGCGGGACATTTTCGAAGAAGCCCATGCGCCCGAACATCTCGTTGAATTTGTTAACGCACTGCACGACGAACGGCAACTGAAGGCCCAGGGTTTCCCCGACGGATTGGGACGCCGGACCTCGGGGGCGATATCGCGCAAGAACGACGAGACCGGGCCGTCAAATCTGCTGGGGGAATACCTGCGGAGTACGGAAGCCTGGAGCAAGGGACGCGTCCTGGAAACGATCACCCTCCGTGACTTGGAACACGAGCGGGAAGCGCTCCATAACCTTCAGAGTGCGCTTCGGGCCGAGGTGGGGAAGCGAGGGCTGACGGTAGAGATCAATCCTTCGTCCAATCTCCTGATCGGGGACGGCGGTCGCCTTGAGGATCATCCCATCTGGCGGCTCAGGCCTGTGCATGCCATCGATGACATTCCGCCTCTGTCGGTCTGCGTCGGCAGCGACGATCCGCTGACGTTTGCGACCACTCTTCCCCACGAGTACCAATTGCTGTTCGACGCAATCGTATTCGCGGGCCTATCGCAAGACGATGCGCTCGGTTGGCTTGACAGTGTCCGGGAGGCCGGGATGCGCGCACGTTTCACGCTTCCTCGGTCCATAACCAGACGGCCGACAAAACTGAAGCCCAGCCTGGTTCGGGGTCAGCGGCCCGCACCACCGCCATGAGCCTGAAGACATACGACGAACGCGCCCGGGTTGACTGGACCGTGCGCGTTGTCGAAAGTCTGCGCGCTCGCGGGTATTTCTACGACCGCGACTTCTGCTCAAACGTCGACGATGTGGACGCCCTCGTGCGGGCCGCCCGCTCCCTAGCAGCCTGTCGGACTAACACCGAATCAAAAACCTAAGTCATTCATATGACTGTGTTTACCGTTTCGGGCTAAAAAGGGCCGTTGTTGAAAACAAAGGACTTACGCCGAAAGTCCGACAGGCTGCTAGGTTCGTTATCGATTCCATCGGCCACTGACGCCGATCACTCCATGCTTTTGACCCGACCGTCGATTCGTGCCCCAAAGTGGCGGCCCTTCGATCGCCAAGCGTCGATCGGTTGGCACAACGATTTTTCGACTCGGCCTGGAAGACCCGAACTCAGTCTGTCGTGGATTCGTCATGAAGACCCTGGGGGACCTTGTGTCGGGGCCTGGAGGGTAGCGTCGGTCCGAGCCGTCCTTTCTGAACTCACAGACAGCATTGAGGGTCGGAGGCTGGTTGGCAAGCTATCCAAAGAGGCCCAGCCATTTGGCTACACGGATGCCGGTCGTGCCAGATCTTTTCGAATAATCAATCAGAGGGGACTACGCTTCTACGGTCGCGCGCTCACCGAAGGCGCCCGCATTGCCTTCGATCGGGTTCCGAATCGAACCAGGGAGGCCATCGCCCTGATCGAAGGGGCTGCGGATGCAGTGGGCGAAACGCTTCCCGCTTCAACTGGCTCACTACTGATCGTTCACAACTGGTTCAGTCTTCATGACCGGATGGAGCAGACGGTTAAAGGAACCGAAGCGAGACGACAGGCATGGCTCTGCTTCGTCAAGAAAATGCATCGACCGTTGTCTGAATCTTGCGATTCGATCGCTACGGGCGCCGCGCCAGCAGAAACACGTTGACCGAATTCCTGAACGGTTCACCGCGCCACGAATCCAGCAGTTCAGTATTCTCAAACCCGATTTCGGATGCCAAAGCGGCAACCTGGTTTGCGTCTGCCGCACCGAGTTGATGTTCTTCGAAGTAAAGTTCTTTCATGCTCTTGCAGCCATACACATATTGCGCACGTAATACGCCCGGGCGGTTCGGCGCCGAACTGAAACGATAAAGAAAGAAAACGTCCTCTTCTTGACCATCAGGCCCCGGTTCGCGATCTTCTCCAAGCGTGTCTGCTGCATTCGGAGCGTGAGCGATCTGCAAGATCAGGCGCCCTCCGGGGCGTAGCGCTTTGAACAGCCGGTCCAGAACGTCATGGGCTTCCGCGAATGACTGGACGTAGTTAAAGGACCAACTCAGCGAAACGACGCCATCGTAGACGTTGGTTTCCTTGAGGTCCTGCATTCGTTCTACACGAACGCGCTCTTCGCCGACTCGATCCCCCGCGATTGAAACCATTTCCGGGGCAGCGTCGATGCCGATGGCGTCGAAATCCACCGACACCGCTCTTTCGAGAAACACTCCCGTACCGCAACCAACATCAAGAACGCGGCCGGGTTCGCCGAGCCGTTCAAGCACGAAAGCATGGTCGTCCTGATAGTGGTGCGGGGGCGTGTGCCAGTCGAATCGATCCGCCAGACGGCCAAACAACGCGTAGGTCATGTGCTTAGTTCAGGACTTTGAGTTGAGTCATGCTGTGAACCATTCTCTTGAATACGGAACGCAACAGATCCGGATCGTTGATCGGCGCCCGGAGCGGAGCCTGCGGAACGGTCTTGCTGAGAGGTTCCAGACAATGCAGAATGCGGACCTTCATGTGCTGGGCTCTGCGGCTAGGGGACTTCATCTGCTCAAGTGCCTGAGCAAATTCCCTGATCGTTCCTTCGCGAACCCAATCGAACAGCGAGCGCCGGCCGAGCGGGATGGCGCGGCTGTGCAATTGTAAACCGGTACCCTGACACCGCGGGCAGTCCACTGACCTCGTCGAAGTTTCAAGCCGCTTCCGCCACTCCACGTTCCTGCTCCGTTCCGATTCGTCGCGGACCGCTCGATTGAAACCATCCCAGCGCAGCCATGAACGGACATCTTCAGGTTTGGCTTTTCGATTCTTGAGGAAACTGCCGTGGCCGGGACGAGACCAGCATCCGTGCATCAGCATGGCTCGTTCCTCTGGACCCAACTGCGAGAATGAACAGCCCTTCAACCATAGGCCTTCGGAGATCATCCGTTTGAAAAACGGCAGCAAAATGTTCCTCCGAATGCCTCTGAGAACGCCGAGTGCTTCGGGGTTGAGGAAACCCTCATCAAGCGGATCTGCCGCTGGACGGGCGATGAAGAGCTTTTCATCCACGGTTTGAACTGAACCGTTACCCCCGCAACAGGGGCAACGCCCGGCGGCATGGGACCGCGACAGGCTTGCCGAGCTTGTTGACAGCGGGGCCACGGCTGGAATCGTAGACTCAAGGTCAATATGACGGCTCCGGATTGTTCCCAGGACATGGCCTCGATCATCTGAAAGTTCCACGTATCCGCCGCCGACCGCAAGGGCGTCGCGCAAACACTGAAGACGCTCGCCCGAGGTTCCCGCAAACAACTGAAAGCGCGTGCCTGTCGCGCGGACGGTTGCCAGATCCGAATCGTTCATTGCTTCGAGAGGGCTTTCCAATCCCATGTGACCGAGGCGATGCCGTACGGTTCGTGTCACAGAAGCAGGAAGCTGGGAACCCCATACGCGGAATTCCTCCAGCAGCGGATGGATTTGCAGGTGAGCTTTGGGGTGGTTGGCCCAGGTTTCAGCGAGACGTGCGAGTTCTCCCGAGGAATCGTCCGGGCGGTCCAGAAGCAGGCGGCCAATCTCGATATCCAGGCCGCCGATCTCATGTGGACGGGCAACCGCCGCCGCGGCATCGAAGATGACGGCCAGATCCTCGAAGTCCACGGGTTCCGATTCCTCTGCCGGAACATCCTCACCGATCAAGCGTTTGAGCCACCGTCGCGCGCTTCGAACCGAGGCTTCAGCGTCGACTTTTCCTGACTTGGATGTTGGATGAAAGGCCCCCGCATCGAAAGATGAGGACGGGAGCCGAGCCAGCTTTCCGCCCAAAACACGTCCTGTCGGTGTGCCGAGTCCGGCGATCTTGTCCGGGGGGCCCTGCCCGACGACGCGGCCGCCGTCGGGGCCCCCGCCCGGGCCAAAGTCGATAACCCAATCGGAAGCACGAATCAGGTCGAGATTGTGTTCTACCAGGAGTACCGTGTTGGCTCCTCCAGCGATCACGCGGTCGAGGACTTGCAGTAGTCGACCGACATCTTGAGGATGGAGGCCGGCGGACGGTTCGTCCAATACGAGCAAGAGTCCTTTTGGGCGTCGGTTGGCCAGTGTCTGCGCAATCCGCAGACGCTGGTGT
Organism: Terriglobia bacterium; assembly: GCA_963555775.3. GTDB lineage: Bacteria > Acidobacteriota > Terriglobia > 20CM-2-55-15 > 20CM-2-55-15 > JAJEDW01. The sequence goes on from CAUVWY020000002.1 coordinate 185,007, forward strand.
TCGCCCCCGCTGATTCGGTCCACGCGGCGCCCGGGCGTCAGGTAGCCAAGTTCGAGGGCGACCAACTGTTCGAGCAGCGGACGCCAGCCGGCTTCATCTGCGAGTGGATGATCCAGCAGTTCCGTCATGGATAGCGCCAGAATATCAGCGACACTGTGGCCGTTCAGGCGGACGCTGAGGACCTCTTCTCCAAATCGGCGGCCCCCGCAGTGAGGACAGGGAACCCAACCCCCGTCATCGTCGATCTCGCCCAACCCGAGGCAGGTCTGGCAACGGCCCTGGCCCGCGTTCCAACCGAAATCCGTGGGTTTGAGATCCAGACTGGCTGCTTCCGGAGAACGTCCGAAGATCTTCCGCAGATCGTCAGCCAGTCCGAGGAGCGTCGCCACGGTGCTGCGCCGTTGAGTGGTTGGCGTCCGAGGTTCGAGCGCCAAAACAGACAAGATTTGGGAAGCGCCCTCGACGCTATCCCATGATCCTTCGGCCCATGCGAAGCCATCGCAGTCGACCCGATCCGGCAGCTCTTGCGCCAAAGCAGGTACGAGAATGCCACGGATGAAGCTCGACTTCCCGGACCCCGAAACGCCGGTGACGGATACGAGCCTTCCCAATGGGATGCTGCATGTGACGTTCGATATCGTGTGGATCCGAGCACCGGCGACAGTGAGCCGAATGTCCTTCGGGCTTACAGAAAGGTGGGGGCGCTGCGCGGTGTATTGCGAAATTCTCTGGATTCTTCGTTCCGGGGGACCCTGATAGACGATCTGCCCACCGCTGTCGCCGGCTCCCGGTCCGATTTCCAGCAGTTGATCCACAAACTGAGCCAGGGAGGTCCTGTGCTCGTTAATGATCAGCGTGTGCCGACGCTTGAGTTTTGTCAGGGCCTCGGAAAGACGCCGCACATCCTCTTCGTGGAGACCCCGCGCCGGTTCGTCGAGCAGCAGCGCCAGGCCTTCCCCTCGGGTTCGAAGAAGCGCCGCGAGGCGGGAGCGTCGGCTTTCACCTTCACTCAGCGTTGTCATTCCGCGCTCGCCGGAAACATGCCCAAGGCCGGTCCCGACGAAAGCGGCTGCTGCTGCATGCAGGCCGGCGGCCAGCGACCGTGACGGATCAGGGAGTTTCTTCTCCAGCGAGCCGCCGGGTCTTGATAGTTCGCGAAGCTCGTCGAACGGAAGGCCCAAGAGTTCATGGATGCGCCATTGACCCAGGCGCAACGCACGGGCTTCCCGTGACCAGCGTGTGCCCCTGCATTCCGGGCAGGAGCCCTCCGAAACGAGATCAGCGAGACGCGACGGAGATCGCATGCCTTCGGCGCGTCGCAGAATCTCCGGGACAAAGCCAGGAAAATGCCGCGCTGCGCTCATCTTTCGTCCTGTTTTCCGGTCGACATCGGTTACGGTTTCGCTGCCGGAACCGAAGAGAACGAGTTGTTGCGCATCCGGACCGAGGTGCCTCCAGGGAGTGTCCGGCGAAAAACCCCGAACGCCACGCAACCCCTCGATCGTTTCGTGCTGGATGTTGACGTAGCGGTAGTTCTTTTCGGTCCAGAGAGCGAAGGCGCCGTCGTGCATGCTCCGCTCTGGACGCGTCGCCAGCGCATTAACGAGAACTGTCCTGGCTCTTCCAAGTCCATTGCAGGCGTTGCAGGCGTTGCAGGCGCCACTTCTGGGATTCGAAGGAGAATTGAACGATAGGAGGGCGTCGCTTGGAGCAAAAAAGGGTTCCAGCACCTCGGGATGAACCCAGTGCAAGGCGCTGTCAAGCTGCGTGCCGCGTTCGGTCTGAAGCTGTTTCGGTAGATGCTTTCCCTGCTCGAACTCCACGATGACGTCACCGCCAACGTCGAAGGCGCGCTTGAGCAACGGTGTCAATTCCGAGCATTTGCCGGAGATTTGGGCTCGTCCGACTTCGGCTTCGATAAGGTGGCGCGCATTTTCAGAGAGCGGACGGAACTTCTCAAGATCGATCTCGCGGCCTTGGCCGCGACTAGCCGGGGAGTCTGTTTCGCTTGAAAGGATGGCTACCTTAAATCCGTGCTTTTGCAAGCAAGCGACGGCGCGTGTACCGTCGCTGCGTTGCCATCGTTCAACGACAGTCCACACGATCAACGAACCGGTATAGTGGCGTTCTATCCATGCCGCATAGCTGGATGGCGTCGGCAGAGGAACGATGGTCTTGACCTCTTCGGACCATGGCGTGGAGTACCTGCTGAAATAGCGGCGCATCAGGGCGAGAAGGCCCGTGGAAGTGCCTACCGTAGTCCTTCTGGATGCGCGAAAGGCGGCCTGCGTGAAATGGATGGCAGGTGGGAGCGGACCCAGAAAGGCCGGAACGTCTTCGTCACTGAGATGCGGCTGGTCGACGCCGAGAAACCTCCGCATGCGTGAGTTGGCCTCGGTCGCCAAGGTGTCGGCCAAGAGCGAACTTTTGCCCGAGCCGGATACGCCGACCACCATTGTGGCCCTTCGTAGCGGCAGGACGACATCGACGGATTTTAGATTGTTGGTGCGGGCACCGACAATCTCTATCCCGTCGTTCATGGTCCCTGCCGTTCCCGCACTGCATGGAGGACGGACACGCGCCTTGACTCGAAATCCGTCGGAAAATCCCGGAAAACTACCGAGCACTCACCTCGGCGGTGTAGTGTCCTGCGGTTCGAAAGAAGGAGTATCTCGCCGTGTTCCAGAACAAAAGGCGTCGACACAGACATTGCGGCTCGCTCCACGCCAGCAATATCTTGTTCCAAGCGCTGTAGTGAATCACCCGTCCGCCGAGCGGCAGCCCGTATCGTTTCAGGGTGATAGCGGACGGCGTTGGCCTGGACTATTCTTCCAGACCAGTTTGCCGATGAACGGTCGTTCAGCATTGTGACCGTATCTTCTCGAAGGAAGCGTTGTGTACCGTCGTCATCATGGCGGTCGAAGAAATCCAACAGATGGGTGAGTCGCGCAACTCGTGTGATCCCGTATCGTGGGCTTCCGGGATCAGGCTCCAGGCATTGTATCGCCGTAATTGCGGGAGGTTGCGGCTCGGTATTGAGGTCTGTATGGAACTCTCCTTCCCGCGTGGTATGCGACAGTTGGGTGGTCCACGGCGACATCTTGAAATGCTTGATCACTTTGCCGTCACGATAGGTCCTCAAGGACTCCCCGATCGTCATTGCGGCCACGAGCAATGCTGCTCCGTCCTGTACGCAGGGAAACCCCCGGAGGGCGGCATAGTCGTTTTCTTGAAACACTTGACGCACTTCAATGCGAAAACGCCGCCATTCCTCGGAAAGAAACAAGGGCAGGGTTTCGATCCGGCCCGCAACGACCATCTCCTCCAGGTAACCTGCGGCGTCTCGGACGGCACACGTCTCTGCGACGGCTGCGGCCACCGGCGTCGGCACTGTCAGGAACGGTGTAGCACAATCCCTCATGACGGCTTCAGGAATCGAAACAACAGCTTATGGCGGTACTGATGATCGAGAAGGTTCTTGGCGGAAGGATACTTGAAAACCGCGTCGTCGGGGTCGTAGACGATCCACCCGTCACGCCTGAGAGGCCGTAGCGCGCCGTGCAGACCCGCGGCGATTCCGGCACGAAGAATGTCGAACGGCGAACGATCGAACACTTTCTGGCTTGAATCGCGCAGTTCGGCACTCCAGGCTTCCCAGACAGGGTTTTCCGTATGGCATCCCGCTACGATGAACGCGGTGCCCCCGATGTGCAGGACGCGAGCGATGTCTTCGAATAGGCTCGGAAGATCCTCAACCTGATGCAAGACTTCGTGGCAGGTTACAAGATCCATACTGTCTGCCGGTACTTCTGCCCATCGTTCTGGGGGAAGGACATCTACGGTGGGCGCGAGCGTTCGCAGGCGGAACAGGGCACGTTCGCGAGAACGGCTGGCAGGCTCAATACCGGTCAGCCGCTCGGGACGAAGTGCGGATGCAAGCCGTACCAGCAAGCCGCCGTGGTGGCAGCCCACGTCCAGCACGCCACCGACGGGCCTACTATGGAACTCTCTTCGGACATGGTCGAGAAGGCTCTGCCAGAAAATCTCATTCGCCTGTTCGAGTGAAGAATCGTCTTCAGGCAATGACACCGGTGGCATATGGAAACCGGGCAGCGGATGCTGGATATCAGGGACAGCGTTGGGGTGAGCAACCGCGTGCCTGCGTTTCACCGCCACAGGGATCTATTCCGAAATGCCTGATAAAGAGCACCCTGCTCTGATCGAAGGCGGTTTCCAAGTCGGCTCGATCGGACGGTCCACGCATACCGAAATAGGGAAAGTGGTGCAAGTAGGCCCCAAAAAGGTCTTGGCAATCCTTTTCGTACGCGATGGTGTCCAGGATGTGGGCATGCCAGAATTCGTCGATCGGTCCAGTTGGACAGATCTTTTGGTCTCTATACACGATGTTGAGAGCAAGAAAACGACGATACAGATCCTCGACTTCGCTCTGGTATTCCGGCGACCATCCCTTTTCTTCACCAAGCTTTCGTTTGATCATGCTGAAATCCAGGCTCGCTACGCGTTCGAGCGACGCTGCGATCTTCGCAACGTTCTCCAGGAGGTCTTGGCAGTCATCCCAGTTCAGAGGCCGGGCGGAACTGGTGTCATTCACGATTCATCTCCCCTATTTGACAAAACAACCTTGAAATCATGGAAAACCGAAATGTTAACACGCTTCTGGAATGACGGTCTTTGTCACTGGCTCAACTCAAATTATCTGGCCGCTGCCCCTTGCTTTCAAGAGACGCCGCCTCGCACCTGCTGTTCCTTTTCGCTATCGACCGGCCGGGATTCGGGCCGCTTGACTCCCTTCACTCTTCGAAATGGGCAAAGTCGATCAGAAACACCGCGCCCAGAATCAGCGCCCTTTGCCGCGAACCGAATTGTGGGGGGAAGGTCACGCCGAAGTTGTCGGCATCGGTAAAGCCTTCCTTGAGCAGACCGCTCCATTTTTTCTGGATCTGACCGAATTCAGCGCCGTTGACCAGAATGTTGAAGGTCCACGGACGGAGCATTGGGCCGAATATCTGGCAGATCTCCGTACCGCTGGAGTCGATCACCGAATAGATGCGGCGCACCAATGAAAATTGTCTCAAGACCTTGCCCAGCGGTACGCGACTGCCCGGATCGGCGATCTCGGCCTCGTGAAAATAAAAGCGAAAAGGCCGTGTGATTGTCAGGACGGGCTGCCCGCCGCTGGAGAGCACTGAAAGCCTGAACGGACGCATCGCCTTCAATATCGTGCGTACCAGACTGGAGCCGGCTTCCTCGGCGCAAAAGTAGATTTCATCGCCCGAAGTGGCATCCGATACCGCGTACTTGTTACGGGTTTCGAAGGGGGTAAGAATCTCGCCCCATTCCTTGACCTGTCTGACGACGAGTCCGTTTGCCGATGCCAATTTTTCCATGTTTTCTATTGGGTCCCGGTTCACCTATTGAAGCGGGTGGCAAGGTGTCGTCCGGAGGCGCCGGGCGCCGCGCACCTCCGGATAGCAGGGCAACCCGAGGCTTGAGGACTCTATTCCTGAAGCAACGTTTCGAAATACCGGTCGAAGAATTCCAGATTCTCGGGCGGGGTCCCCGTTCCCGCCATGACGTCCCCGCCCAGGATCATGATTTCGGCGTTGTCGTCGCCCGTGTATTCCGGCCACTCGGGCAGACCGTCTCCGTTCGGATTGCCTGTTCGGGCGAAGTTGACCCAATACGACGACATCCAGTCGGCCAAGCGCCGGTCAACGTCTTCCCAATTTCTTTCGGCGGCCCCGAGCGTATTGAACATGAAATAAAGTTCGGCGGTGTGTGTCGCGCCCCGAGAAGGCCGGTCTTCCGTCGCCGGCTCGTCCTGGGTGAAGTAATACTGGTATGCCGAACGTCCGATGCCGACATGAGCGCGGGCCCACAGGCGCATCGCCCAGCCCACCTGGTCGCTCGAGGTTCGAAGCTGGGACGCGGCTGCTTCCTCATCGCTGCCGGAGGGGTAAAGCGCCAGATAGTCGTCGGCGAGGTCGCCAAATCTCCCGGCGCCGTTCATGAACTGTTCCGCGGTGGCTCCGCCGCGGTTGAAGAAGGTTCCTTCGTCTTCGTTGGAGCCAACCAGCACGTCGACGGCGTTCTGACGGCCTTCGGCAAACGTCACGGTCAGGTCTTCGGGAACGATCCAGCCGTCGATGACGATTCCGCCGGAACCGCCGCTGAGTTCCTCTGCCGGAATGGCGCGGAGGTCGGCAAGTGTCGATGCGCCGGCCTCTTCGGCGAACCGTTGTCCAGCCTCTTCGGCCGCCTCAAGCGTCGTCATCCGGCCCGGCGCCAGTCCCAGCCACGCACCGCTTTGACCGATCGCTCTGTGGAACAACCCCGCGGCTGCAGGCGAGCCGACCAACGCGCCCACGGCCATCGAGCCCGCCGACTCTCCTGCGACGGTAACGTTGCCGGGATCGCCGCCGAAACCCGCGATGTTGCGCTGGACCCATTCCAGCGCGGCCAATACATCCATCAGACCGTAGTTGCCCGAAGCGTCATGTTCGGATTCAGCCGTCAGTTCGGGATGCGCAAAGAATCCAAGCCGGCCGAGACGGTAGTTCAGCGTCACGACCACGGCGCCCTTGGACGCCATCGCTTCGCCGTTGTACCAGTCCATGGAGCCCGAACCGCCATTGAAACCGCCGCCGTAGACCCAGACGAAGACGGGTTGTTTCGGCTGTGGCGGATTCGGCGCCGGTCCAGACGTTGAGGTAGAGGCAGTCGTCGCTCCCGCCCTGGCCCTGAAGGCATATCTCACCGAACTCGCCGCCTGCGCGGACGCCTTCCCAGGACGCGGCCTGCTGGGGCGGTTGCCACCGGAGGTCGCCCACCGGGGGCGCGGCGAAAGGAATGCCCTTGAATACGCGAACCTCGGGGTAGTTGCTTCCGTCGATACCGGAAACCAGTCCCGTGTCGATGGAGACGGCGTCCGGAATTGACGTTGCGTCCGGGAGTTCTTCGGTCGGCGCGGTACAGGCGGCCAGGGTCGCCAGCATCAGTCCGGCGACGGCGAATCTTGAAAACGAACTCATTGCGAATCTCCTATTGGGGCAGCGTGAACGCGTACAACATGTCCCCGGCGCCTACCACCAGATACTGCCGCCCGTCCATCTCATAAGTAATTGGCCCGTTGCTTACCGCGGCATGCAGCGGCACGTGCCAGAGTACATTTCCGTTCTCAGGATCGAACGCAATCAGGTTCCGTGTCGGATCCCCGGCGAACAACAGCCCTCCGGCAGTACTGAGCAACCCCGATCGGGTCCCGCCGCCACCCGAGTAGCGATGGCTCCACCTGATTCCTCCGGTCTGGTAGTCCAACGCCTGAAGCAGGTGTTGCGAATACAGACCCTGACTCATACCGGCGAACCCCTGGGGGTTGTCTCCGGTGTCGGTCACGAAGTCGAGCGCGTAGGATTCGGTCGCATGCACATAAAACAGGCCCGTGTCGGGATTGAACGACGGTGCGTACCAGTTGGTCGCCCCACTTTCTGCCGGTGAGACCAGCGTGCCATCGGGCTGGGGCTCCTTGGCCGGGTCGGGGCGTGGCCGGCCCTGGGCGTCGAGCCCGGACGACCAGTTCAGCGTGTCCACGAATGGCGTGGTCAGCAGGTGTTCGCCCGTCTCGCGGTCGAGCAGTACGAAGTAGCCGTTGCGTGCCGCCTGCGCCAGCATCTTGCGCGGCTGGCCGTCGAAGGTGCCATCGATCAGGACGGGCGTTTCGACGTTGTCCCAATCGTGGGTGTCGTGCGGGGACACCTGGTAATACCACTCCATCTCGCCGGTGTCGGGATTGAGGGCGATAATGGAGCACGTATACAGGTTGTCGCCCTGGCGGCTGTGTCCGGCGTAAACCGGGTTGGGATTTCCGGTGCCGAAGAAGTAAAGATTCAGTTCGGGGTCGTAGGTGCCGGGGATCCATGTCATCCCGCCGCCGTGCTCCATCGACTCCCGGTTCGGCCAGGTTTCCGCGCCGGGTTCATCGCCTCGCGGGGTCGTATTGAAGCGCCATTTGAGGTCGCCTGTCTCGAGGTCTCGGGACTCCAGATACCCGGGCACGTCGAGCGAATCTCCGCCGACGCCGGTCAGCAGATTGTCACCGATCACCATGGGAGGTGGCGTGCAGAAATATTCCTGCCTCACGTCCGCGATCTGTTGCGTCCATCGCAGATCGCCCGTCTTGGCGTCAAGGGATACCAGGTAGCAATCGGGCGTCTCGAAATAAAGCCAGTCGCCGAACATCCCCATCCCGCGATTGCCGTTATGGATGCCCCCGGAGGTCTCCCAGCCGAAGTGCCAGATCTCGCGGCCGGTGCGCGCGTCGATGGCCCATGCGTGATCGGGGGCGGCGTAGTAGAGCACGCCGTTGACGTACAGCGGCGTCGCCTTGATCGAGCCCGCTCCCGGCGCCTGTCCACGGGTGTTCTGGCGGAACGACCACGCAAGCGTCAGGTTGTCGACGTTGCCGCGGTTGATCTCTACAAGTGGACTGTACCGCCTTCCGGTGTAGTCTCCGTTGTAGGTCGGCCACGCGTCGGTCGGGAGTTCCAGAAGCGCGGCCGGGTCGAGACCCTGGGCCGCCAACCGTCCTCCGAGCAAGGGCGATGTGAGTGAGATCAGTCCGAGCAGTGCGATTGTCGATTTCATCGGAGCGTCACCAGATATGTAATCAGATCGTGCAGATCCTCGTCCGTGTACCGGCCCAGCAGATCGATATGAGCCTGATAGGGGTTGCGGATTTCCACCTCGGCATCCGTTCGTTCAAAAGAGCGATAGTCCCCGTTCCCGTCCCGAACCGCGACGTTGAAATCGTCGATGTATTCGAGTCTTCCCGAATACGAAGCACCGTCTGAAAGCGTGACCGTTGCTTCGCGCGGCAACGGTTGGGATTGGCCGCCTCTACCGCCGCGGCCCGGGTAGAGTAATCGATTCAGAAGTCGGGGAGGATCGAACCGGTTGGCAATGCCGGCCAAGTCTCCGGTTGGCGAGTGACAGCCGCTGCAACCGCCCTCGCCGTTGAAATAGGCCTCGCCCCGGTCCCGGTCTCCCGTAGCCACATTCTGAATGACGTAGAGGTTCCGATTGATCACGGCCTGGCTCTGCGCGCGGACGTACCCGGCCAGATCGGCCACTTCGGCGTCGCTCAACTGAAACGGAGGCATGCCCTGATCCGGTCGGCCGACTCGAATGAACGGTCCGAGCAGGTCCCCGCCTTCATCGTTCAACATCATTTCGGAGCGCACCAGGTCGGGACCGCCCTCGCCGCCCCTGGCATCGATTCCGTGACAGAAACCGCACGAGATCGTGAACGCCTGACGCCCGCGTTCCACGACATCGTCGGCCGGGACGGGGCGGCTGATCAACTGCAACCGTGCCGCATCGAGTCCGGTCTGTATCGTCAAACCCAGGACGAGGCCAAGGGCCGAAAGTCCCATCCACTTGCCCACGTTGCTGCCTCCGTATCGAGTATGTCGGCCAGCGTACCCGAACGGTGTCAGACTCACAAGCATTGCCCCCGCGGGTTTGACCGGGTTCCTGACAGACGTGGCGAGCCTTGCCTCCGCGTTCGGAATGTTGATAGCCTTTGCGCGGTATTAACAGCCCGTGGTTGAGCCCTTGGAGGCATTTCGACATGTCACGCTTGAAGACTGCCATAGTCGGGTCGGGATTCATGGGACGCGTTCATCTGGAGGCGGTTCGGCGCGTGGGATTTGTCGATGTCGGGGCCGTGTGCGCCCGCCGCCGCGATGCTGCCCAAGATCTGGCTTCGGCGTTCGGAGTGGAGCGCGCCGAGACCGATCTGGCAGCCGTGCTTGCCGACCCGTCCATCGATGCCGTGCATATCTGTACCCCAAACGCACTGCATGCGCCGATGGCCGCCGCCGCTCTTCGAGCGGGCAAACACGTGCTTTGCGAGAAGCCGCTGGCGATTTCAAGCCAGGAAGCCCGCGGCCTGGTCGATCTGGCAACCGCGCGCGGACTCCGCAACTGCACCTGTCACAATCTGCGTTACTACCCCATGGTCCAGCAGATGCGGCGCATGCGGGAAGCCGGCGAGTTGGGCGAGATCCTGGTTGTTCAGGGGACCTATTCCCAGGACTGGCTACTTTATGACACCGACTGGAACTGGAGAATCGATTCCGCCGCGAACGGCCCATCCCGCGCGCTTGCCGATATCGGCTCGCACTGGTGTGACATGGTCGAACACATTACCGGGCAACGCATCACGTCGCTGGTGGCGGACCTGCAGACGTTCCATGAGAAGCGGAAGCGTCCGACGGGATCGGTTGAAACGTTTGCCGGCAAAACCCTTGCGCCCGAAGACTCGGTCGAGGTCGAGATCGACACAGAGGACTTCGGTGCGGTGATGCTCCGGATGGGGCCGCGCACGCGCGGGAGCTTCACGGTGAGCCAGGTGTCCGCGGGACGAAAGAACCGGCTGTTTATTGAGATTTATGGTTCGAAGGGTTCGGTTGCCTGGAACCAGGAACGTCCCGACGAATTGTGGATGGGGCGCCGCAATGCCAACAATCAGGTGCTGGTCAAGGACCCGTCGCTGATGAATGAAACCGCGCGGTCGTATGCGGATTTGCCCGGCGGCCATTCCGAGGGTTACCACGACACCTTCAAACAGGTTTTCCGGCGGTTCTACGGATCGATCGCGGACGCGAATCGGGAACCGGAGTATCCTCAGTTTTCCGACGGGCTGCGTCAGATGGAAGTGCTGGAGGCCGCGCTCGCCAGCCATCGGCAACGCAACTGGGTGGAGGTCCCGAACCGATAGATGAACGATTCGAAAGGTCCGTACAAGCGCACCCGCCTGTTCTTTGTCAGCAGCCTGGCCCTGACGATGGCCGGTATTGGCGCGGCCACCCGAGCCAGTACGGGGGGCGACCTGCAGACGATCTTCTTCGATTCGATCGATCCAATCGCGTCAGCCGAAATGTTGGGGACCGTCCTCGGCGTGCCGTTCCTCGGCTTCGCGATAACGATTGCGATCGGAAGTCCGCTGCTCGACTACATCGGAATGAAATGGATGCTCCCGATGTCGGGAGTCTGCTTCACCATTGGCGCCGTACTGATGATCTTCGCCGCCGACCTGTCCTCGGGCGCGGGCGTGTACAACGTGATCTGGTACGGCGCCGCGGTGACCGGTGTCGGATGGGGCCTGGTCGAAACGGTCGTGAACCCATTGATCGCGGCGCTTTACCCAAACGCCAAGACCGAAAAACTCAACGTCCTGCATGCGTGGTGGCCAGCCGGGCTTGTGATCGGTGGGCTCCTCGGGGCATATATGGGCAGCGCGGACATCAGTTGGCAGATCCAGCTCGCGACGGTGATTCTGCCGGCGGTCGCCGTGGTTGCGCTTTGTATTGGTATGAAGTTTCCTCCGACCGAACGTGCCGCATCGGGAGTTCCGGCTCGCGTGATGTTTCGCGAACTGCTGAACCCGCTCTTCCTTGTCCTTTTCCTGTCCATGTTTTTGACCGCGGCATCGGAGCTTGCCCCGGGACAATGGGTGGATTTCGCGTTGTCGAACATCGTGGGGATGCCCGGCATTCTGCTTTTGGTCTACGTGAGCGGGTTGATGTTCGTGATGCGGCACTTCGCGGGTCCGCTGGTCCACAAGCTTTCGCCGATGGGTGTGCTCTGGTTCTCTTGCATTGGCGCGTCGCTCGGCCTGGTCGCATTGAGTTTTGCGACCTCTCCGGTTACGGGCCTGCTGGCCGCGACACTCTGGGGAATCGGTGTGTGCTACATGTGGCCGACGATGCTGGCGACCGCTTCGGAACGCTTTCCACGGGGCGGCGCGCTGCTGATGGGCCTGATGGGGACCGCTGGCACGCTGTCGATCCAGTTTGTGCTGCCCCTGATGGGTCAGGTCTACGACAGCCGGAAGATCGAGGTCGCCGGTGGAGAGGACGCATTCAATGCATTGGCCGAAGGCAGCGCCGAACTCAACGCTGTCCTCGACGCCGCCGCGCAAACCTCGTTCCGATACGTGGCGGTGTTGCCCGCGGTCCTGATCGTCGTGTTTGGAGCGATCTGGCTCCGTGACCGGGCTGTGGGCGGCCACCGGCCCGAATTTTCGCTTTGAAGAGTGAGTGTATGAGTCAAGAGAGAGTAATTGGGTGCCCGTCGAACGCCGTGCCGAGGGCCGGGGTTATAATGGGGCGCATTCCAGACACCCGTTATCCAGTTCGGGAGAGACATATGCGTCAGGCTTTCGCGGTAGTGTTCATGTTGAGATTTGCATTGGCCGGCGCACCGGCTGTTGCCCAGATCGATTTTTCCGGAGAGTGGGCGCCCATCTACCATGAAGATGCTCCGGATCGGGGCCCGGGTCCGGAACTGGGAGACTACCTGGGGCTGCCAATGAACGAAGCCGGGCGGCTCCAGGCCGACAGTTGGGACGCCGGCCGAATCTCGGTCGTGACCGAATATCAGTGCCGCCCGCACGCTTCGGACTACGGAATACGGGGCTTGGGGAACCTGCGTGTCTCCCGCGTCATCGATCCGGCCACTCAGGATGTCGTGGCCTTCCAGACGCGCATGCTGGCCTACGACAACGAACGGACCATCTATCTGGATGGTCGCCCCCATCCTCCGGAGAACGCACTGCATACCTTCCCGGGGTTCTCAACCGGCGTATGGGAAGGCAACATGCTGACGATCACGACGACCCACCTGAAGACCAACTATATGCGGCGCAACGGGGTCCCCCGCAGCGACCAGGCGAGGGTAACCGAACACTGGACCCGTCACGGAGACTATCTGACGGTTGTGAGCATCATCGACGACCCCGTGTTTCTGACCGAACCGCTGGTTCGGAGTACGAACTGGTTTTTGGATCCCGGCCAGCAGATCGGCGTTTTCGGATGTGAGACTCAGGTCGAGGTGCCGCTGCCGGAAGGAACGGTACCCCACCATCTGCCGGGGCAGAACCCCAACCTGATGGAGTTTGCCGAGCGATTCGGACTCCCGTTCGAGGCGACGCGCGGCGGTGCCGAGACTCTTTATCCTGAATACCGAATGCGGATGGGGCCGTACAATCCTCCGGCCATGTGCGAGCGGTATTGCGCGTGCATGGGTCTGTTCAATTGCCAGTGAATACGATGAAGAACCTGCTGCCAGCAGCGGCCCTGCTCGTCCTGGTCCCGGTCGCCGTACTGGCTCAAGGCGCCGGAAGCGATGAAATACAGATTCTTCCCGTCCAGGGAAACGTCTACATGCTCGTCGGCGATGGCGGCAATACGACCGTACAGATCGGGGATGACGGCTTCGTTGTCGTGGATTCGCAGTTTGAATCCAGCGCCCCGAGTGTCATGGAGGCCATCCGGACGCTGACCGGCGGTCCCATTCGCAACATCGTTGTCACGCACTTTCATCCCGATCACATCATGGGCAGCGCCGCGCTGCTCGATTTGGGATCGGGACGGGTTCCAGCCATTCCGTCGATCATGGCCCATGAAAACGTGTTGTTGCGCATCGCCCGCATGGAATCTCCGCCACCGGTCGGCGTGTGGCCCGAGAACACCTATTTCGGCCTGCAGCGCGACTTCTACATGAATGGCGAGGCCGTGATCCTCTATCACATGCCCGCCGCGCACACGGACGGGGACAGCATCGTTTTATTCCGGAAATCCGACGTCATCAGTACCGGCGATGTGTTCACGCCCGACCGGTTCCCGGTAATCGACATCGATAACGGCGGGAGCGTCCAGGGGTATATCGACGCGTTGAACTACATACTGAGGCTGACCGTGCCGGCCCATATGCAGGAGGGCGGGACCAGGGTGATTCCCGGGCACGGCCGTCTGTCCGAGGAAATCGAAGTTGCCGAGTATCGCAACATGCTGACCATCGTCCGCGACCGCGTTCAGGCGCTGATAAACGACGGGATGTCGCTGGAGCAGGTGCGTGCGGCGCGGCCGACCCTGGACTACGATGCGGAATACCACGGCGACCGCGAAGAGTGGACGACCGACATGTTTGTCGAAGCCGTGTACAGGAGTTTGACCGGTGCATAGAGAATCGATTCGCAATCTGTGCGTGGCCGCGATCCTGCTTCTGGTTCCCTCGATTGGGGAGGCTCAGCGCGGTGGCCGCGGTGGTCCCCCGTTGCCGGCACGGGAGGCCGCTCCGGTCGACTTCACCGGCGACTGGGTTTCGGTCATCACCGAAGACTGGCGGTGGCGGATGGTCACTCCCGCGCGGGGCGACTTCGCAGGTATTCCACTGAACCAGGAAGGGCGGCGCGTCGGCGATGCCTGGGATCCCGATGAAGTCGAGGCGGCCGGCGCCGAGTGCCGGGCGTACGGGGCAGGCGGCATCATGAGGGCGCCGACGCGCTTGGGCATCGCGTGGGAAGACGACGAAACTCTCAGGATCGATACCGACGCGGGAATGCAGACGCGCCTGTTCGATTTTGGCGGGGAGCGGCCCGCGGATTGGGTGCCCACGTTTCAGGGCTACTCTTCCGCCCGGTGGGAGTCGGCGGTCAGGGGGACCGGCACTCCGAGAGCAGGGCTGGGCGCCGTCCGCGTCGGAAGCGGTGGCCGTGCCCTGGAAGTTGTGACGACCGGGCTGCGTGCAGGTTATTTGAGGAAGAACGGGGCGCCCTACAGCGACGGGGCGGTGGTGCGTGAATACTACAGTCTGTTCAACGCGCCTGGCGGCGACACATGGTTCGTCGTGACCACCATTGTCGAGGATCCGGCTTACCTGAGCGAGCCGTTCGTCACCAGCACCGACTTCAAGAAGATTCCGGATGGGGAAGGCTGGAACCCCACCCCATGCTCCGCCCGATAGCGGCCCGGTCCGATAAGAGACGGATTGCCACTGTGTAACCAGTAAGATAGGCCGGATAAAGAGTGCACGTGCCGGCCTACATGTCGATGGTCTTTAAAAGTTGGTAAGCCCGTGCCTGTGTGGGGTTCGGTGGGGTCGTCATTTCAAGGGCCGGCGCATCGCAGCCAGGGCCCTTGCGGCGGCGGACGTTCCCAACGATCCCTCCGAGATCAAAGAGCGGGCCCGTAGCGTGGCCCGCCAGAACTCGGCGAAAGCCTCCACTCTGAGCGGTTTGAGTCGCTCGCCGAACAGCGCGAAAGAACTCCTAAAGGAGTAAAATCCGAACATGGCTGAACAACCTGAAGGCCGCTTCACCGAAGCGCTCCAAAAGATGATTGAACGGATTACCGTCGACTGTGGGTATCAGCCTGAACAGTACATACAAACGGTGACTGAACTTGGTGGCGTGCAAGCGGCCAAGCATCTGCTCACGGAGCCTCAACTGTCTGATGATTCCGTTCAGCTCTGGGCGCGTGGCCGGCCCGACTTGACGATCGAGGCCATCGCCTCGAACGACGACTGGAAGACTCTGTTCTCAGATGAAGAACGGTCAGTTGCTGAACGGCGTCGGGTAGATATGGACTTCCCCGTTGCAGCCACTCCACCAGAGATTTCAGATCATTTGTCAGATCATGGTCAAGATCTTGGAGACCCTTGGGGAATGATCTTATTTCCTGCAGATGACATTGTTTGGGGAGAGGAGTTGATGGAGGGTATTGCTTTCTAAAGATTGGAGGGTATTGCTTTCTAAACAATGGAAAGCAGCGGGGTACCCAATGCGTGCAAGCGACGGCGGATGTGGATTTTCCCACTGCCGACGTTTCGAGGTGCGCGGCGCTGGAGGAGTCCATTCGGGGCGGGCATCCCTTGGCTCGAAACACGAAATCATGGAGGAAGGTTGATGACAACGGAAAACGAACTGCTCAAGCGGGTCACCGCTCGGCCAGACGTCTTCGGCGGAAAGCCGATCATCCGTGACATGCGGATTTCGGTGGAACTTATATTGAGCCTGATGGCGCAGGGCATCTCTCAAGAGGCGATTCTGGACGACTACCCCGACTTGGAGCCCGAAGACATCCGTGCCTGCAACGCTTACGCGCGCGCTGTCATCGCCGGGGACACGCTCGCCGCCGTTTCGGTGAAGAACCAGTGAGATTTCTTGTCGACCGGTGCGCCGGTCGCCGTTTGGCGGATTGGCTCCGTAGCCGCGGGCACGATGTGGTCGAGGCTCGACAACTCGGTCCTGATCTCGGGGATTGGACGCTGCTGAAGAGGGCGGAGGCCGAAGGGAGAATTCTTGTCACGATTGACACCGACTTCGGGAAGCTCATCAATCTGCATGACGTTCCACATACGGGGCTTATTCGACTCCCGGACGTTCCGGCGGAGCGGCGTATCGCGCTGACCTCCGAACTGATCGAACGACATGGAAGGGCATTGGAGGCTCGGGCAGTAGTCACGATTCGGAGCGGAAAAATACGTATTTCGCGCACTCTTCCCAGGAAGAACGCAGATTCATGAGCCGCTTGCAAGACTCTCAGGAGATTGCGGCTCAGCCCTCAATATTCTTGGTGAACATCGTTTTGTGCTGGTTCGCAGACTGAGTTCTGGCCATGGAGGAAGCCTTGCAACCCGCTCATCAGGGGTGTTCTGCCTGCCAGTGTGCCATACGGAAAATGAGGGCTCTCACAGCATTGCATCGATTGGCGGCGGGGGAAGCGGGCCGATGGCTTCTTCAAGTTGCGCGGCGACTGCAAGGACGGCTTCTTCTTCCCAGCAGCGGCCCACGATCTGGACACCGATGGGGAGATTGTTCGCAATCTCGATTGGAACGGTCATCGCCGGATTCCCCGTCAGATTGAACCATTCGGTATAGCTCCACGCGTCCAGGTAGGGAACCTGCTTCCTGTCGATTCTCCATTCGCGCTCGCCGTGCCTGAAAGCCTGCACGGCCGCTGCTGGGCAGAGCAGGATCGGAAACTCCCGCATCTGTTCGAACAGGCGCTGCCGAAGACCGTCCCGGGCAAGCAGCGTTTGCATGAACTCGTCCAGCGTCAGCGGGTCGCTTTCACGTGTGTATTCCATGAACTGAATGAACGTTGGAGAAAGATCGGCGGCGCGCCCGTCGATCATGGGTTCGAGTACAGTTCGGCCGGCTCTTCCGAACAGGTTCCACCAGAGCTGCCGGATTTCTTCGAGATTGTCCGGCCGAAAGGCTTCGACCGTAAATCCCTGCTGCTCGAGTGCCGCGGCGGCCCGGCGTATCGCGATGCGTGTTTCGGTGGTCACGGGCGTCCGTCCATCGTCCTCGAAGCAACCGACCTTGAGCTTTTTTGCGGCGTCCGGGTGAAACCGACGCACCGGAACCGGTGCGGAATGCGGGTCTCCGTCATCGGGCCCCGCGATAACCTCGAACAGGAGTTGGGTGTCCGCCACGGTCCGTGCCATGGGACCCACCACGCCGATCGGCGCAAAGGGTCCCGCGGGGACTGGAAAGTGGCCCGTGGCGGGCACGCGGCCCGGCGTGGGTTTCAAACCGCAGATTCCGGTAAAGTGCGCCGGCACGCGGATCGATCCGCCCCCGTCGCTGCCAATCCCGCCGGCCGACATCCTGGCTGCGATCGCCGCGGATTCGCCACCGCTCGATCCTCCGGCCGTCCGCTCCAGATCCCACGGGTTGTCGGTGTGTCCGTGGAGTTTGTTGTTGGTTTCCCAGGCCATCAGGAATTCCGGCGTGTTTGTGTTGCCCAGGACGATGGCCCCGGCTTCCTTGAGCCGTCGTACCAAGGGCGCATCGGTATCCGCGTGGATCCCCTGCCGGATTATCGAGCCGCATTCCCAGGGAAAACCACGGACGGCGATCGAACTCTTGATGCTGACCGGCACTCCTTCGAGCCGTCCAGCCTGCCCTCCCTCCGCCATCCGTGCGGCCGACGCGCGCGCCGCCTCGCGGGCGCCGTCGACATCGACATGGGAGAACGCATTCAGCCGGGGATTGAGTTGCTCGATTCGTTCCAGGTGGGCTTCAACCAGATCGAGGGAAGACCACTCGCCGTTGCGGACGCCCTCGGCCATGCGGGTCGCTGACAATTGAATCGGATCGTTCATCGACAGATAAAATCAATCGTAGTCGTATTGCCAAGTTGCGGCGGACGCTCCCGATTCGTGCCGCGTGTTGATCTGGAGTTGGTAGTCGAGGTACTCGCCGGTGTTGGGATAGGTGCGTCCGGACGCGTATGGATAGGGTTCTTCAGTGTGGTAGGGCAGCGGCTCCACCGTGCCGGAATGGGCTTCGTAGAAGTCCATGTCCTTGGCGAAACCATCCGCGTAGAAAAAATAATCGCGCGTCCAGCCGTCGGGCAGTGGTGGCAGGCCCGAGGGATCGAACTCCATGCGAACCTCCTCGCCGGATCCGAAAACCACGAACATATCGTCCGAGTCGGTCGAAAGGTTGCGTACGTCGCCGAACGGCGTATAGGCGCCCGCGTGACGGGCATACGGTCCGGTGGGGCTGACCCGGTCGTATACGTACTTGATGTCCGCCTTCAGCGCGCCTTCCTCTGCCAGAGGGTATCCCAGCCAGTCCAGACTCGCTTCGCTCAGGGGCGCTTCGGTAATCCGGAACGGAACGTCGCCGGGAGTCGTATCGATAAGGATCCGGTCCCAGTAGATCTTGAGATTGGTCGTGATCCGGATGCGCCGGGCGTCCTCGGGCAGGCGTCCGGTGATATCCCTGGCCATGGACCGCGCAAGCCCGGCCGGAAAACCAAGATCGTCCATGACCCGGACCCACTCGCCATCGGCGTTGAGAGCTTCGATATACGGCAGTATGGGAACGACTCCGGCCTGGTGTGCGGCAAAGACCGAAGTCGCCGTGAAGTATTCGATGAACCCGTGCATCAGCAACCGGACCGGTCCTCGGGTATCGATGCCGCCCAGATCGAGTTCAAGCGAGTGTGTCTCGGCGAATCCCGTGAAAGAGCCCGGGGCGAAGCCGTCGACGTACCGCCGGTCGATGGTCCGCAATCGGTCCGAAACGTCGCGCCCGCTGTCATCCCAGGCACCGGCGGGCAACCGCGCGTCGCGGCTGGCAATGACCTCGAACTCGGGGAAGGGAGGAACGGCTGCGAAATACTCGTGGGGATAGACCTCGACGCCGGCGGGGTGATCCACTGCGAGCAACCGCACCTGGTCCAGATAGACCAGTTCTTCCATCGGTTCGGCGATTCGGAAACTCAGCATTCCGTCACGAAGCGCGACAGACGAACCCGGAATCTTGATGTATTCGGTCGGATCGGAAATGTTGCGTTGTCCCGGTGCGACCCAATGGCCCACAACCCCCGCGCCGATCGCATCGGTCACGAATTCGTAGGTTTCGCCGTTCCAGCAGAACAGAACGGGGCAGGAGCTTCCACGCCGATCGCTTTCGACGAGATCGTGAGTCTGGCCGGCCTGCAACAGGGTTTCGTCCTGGGGAACGCCGGTCGGCCACAACAGCCGGACGGAATCGGCTTCGACGTTGTTTCCGAGACCGAAGTTGACGGGCAGGGCACTCTGGCCGAGATAACCGCCGCCTGCATGGACCTCGACTTTCTGCCGCAGGATGCCCGAGAAGACTTCGAGCTTGGTGCCGATACCGCTCTTGTTGTCGGCCAGTCCTTCGAGCCGCACTCCCAGCGACGCATTGACGTTTCCTCCGTCGTTCAGAAGAAGCAGGGGAGCGCCCCCATTTTGAGTCAGCAGGAGGTCGGTGTCTCCATCGGCGTCGTAATCCGCACCGGCAAGCGCTCGTGGACGGAGCGGCGTGACGCCGGAAAGTGCGAGGGCCGCGGTCGTGTCCTCGAACCCGTCCACGCCGAGATTCCTGAAAACGCGGATTTCATCGACGGACGCCGATTCTCCCACCGCTGCCAGGTCGATCCAGCCGTCATTGTCGTAGTCGAGAGCCGCGATTCCCCATCCCCGCGACCAATCGACGTCCGGCAACTCCGCCTGTTCGAACCGTTCGCCTAAGAGATTGCGCCACAGCGTGATTCCGGGAGAGCCCCAGTGGGTAAACGCCAGATCCATCCACGAGTCCTTGTCGAAATCGATGACAACGACGCCGGCCGGAGGCGATGGGAATTGCCCGGTCCATTCGAAGGTGTCGAAGGCGCCTGACCGGGGGTTCAGCCGAATTTCGGGCGTGTTGGCCCACCCCGTCACAACGAAATCGATGTCGCGGTCGTTGTCGATGTCCGTCCCGACGACTCCCGTACCGGGACCGAACGATGCCATCCCGGTTTCGTCGGTCCAGTCGGTGAACGTGCCGTTTCCGTTGTTCCGCCAAAGCGTGTTCCCGGGGGACACGGCGTCGGCGGGCAGTGTGAAGGCTTCGCGCCCCTCGGGAGCCGAAAAATTGACCGACCAAACGACGTACAGATCCAGATCGCCGTCATGGTCGAAGTCGATGAAAGTCAGCCCCAGCGGGAATGCGTCGCCCCCGGGACCGGGGGCCGGAAGCCCGGCGCTCATGGAAACGTCTTCGAAACCCCCGCCGTCCGTGTTCCTTAGCAGGCTGACGCCGCTCGGGTTCCCGACCGCCAGATCGATGAATCCGTCATTGTCGAAATCTCCGGCCGTACATCCGAGCGCTGAAACGCGCAGGCCATCGCCAATGTCGACTCGTTCGAAATTGCCGTCTCCGGAATTCCGGAACAAACCGCTATCCGCGTTGTCTCCCGGCAGGAACAGGTCCTCCGACCCGTTGGCGTCGTAGTCGAGAACGCAGGCGCCGCCGCCAAGCAGACCGATCGCGCCATCTCCCGATGTCGAGTGTGTCCAGTCGATCCCCCGTGCCGCTGCTGTTTCCTCGAATCGAACCTCGATGGCATTCTCGGGCCTCCGGGCGAGGTCCGATGCGTCTTCAGCGAGGGCGTATGCGCCCTGTTCGCCGTAGGACATTCCCAGGGGCGTGCTCAGTTGACGGCTCAGGATTTCCTGATAGCGGGCGGTCACTTCCTGGGCGCGTTCGACATCGCGCATCAGATAGTAGGTGCGGCTCAGACCGTAAGTGGCTGACGCGTGATTGGGCGCGAGCGCGAGCGCCCTTTCGTAGGCGGCGATCGATTCGTCATACCGTTGGTTCTGAAAGAGCATCATACCGTGCATGGAGTGGATGTCCGGATCGTTCGGGTCGAGTTCGGCCGCGCGCCCAAACGCTTCCGCGGCTTCCTCGGAGCGGCCCAGCGTGCGCAAGGTCCAGCCGAGGTTGTACCAGGCATGGGTGTAGTCCGGAAATTCAACGGTCAGTGCGGTCAGGATCTCGAGCGCCTCTTCGAATCGCTGCAGGTTGAACAGCGCGATGCCCTGGTTCAGGCGGGCCGTCATGAAGGTGGGATCGCGATCGTACGCCTGCTCGAACAGCGCCAGCGCCTCGACGGTGGACTGGCGGGTCATGTTGGCCGCACCCAACGTATTCAGGCGTACGGCGTCGATTCGCGCGGCGTCGGGTTCCTCGGCGTCCTGAGTGGCCGCGGGCGGCGATCCGGTGACGA
Source organism: Terriglobia bacterium (assembly GCA_963555775.3). Classification (GTDB taxonomy): domain Bacteria; phylum Acidobacteriota; class Terriglobia; order 20CM-2-55-15; family 20CM-2-55-15; genus JAJEDW01. Next base: position 206,411 of record CAUVWY020000002.1, read on the forward strand.
GGATCCCGGCCAGCACGATCCCCGCGAAGGCGATCGTCGCGATAGCGGTCCGTTTGCGTTTCATGGCGTTGGTGGCTCCTACTCAATTCAGGAACGGAAGCGACTCGGCGATACCGCGACCTTCCCGTACTGTGATCATACGCCCGGCTTCGATGTTGTCGAGGCGGTCGATTTGGCCGCCCGGCCATTCAACCTCGATCCGGTCTGCCGCGCGATACGTGTCGAGACCGAACGTCAAGACCAGTTCGTTCTGCGAAAGGTATCCTGCTCCGCTACGCATGGTCTGTGTCTGGACATCCTCGCCGGCGGTGACCGTGACCCGGGCGCCCAGGCCATTTCGGTTCGAAGTGTTGCCTTCGAGCCGGACTCGCAGGCTCTGGCGGGTCCCGCCGTCGTTTCGGAACAGCACGGCGGGTCCGCCGCTCGTCGTCATCAGCACATCGAGGTCTCCGTCGTTGTCGATGTCCGCGAGCGCCGCGCCGCGGCCCACTCGCGGAGTGCCGAAATCGTCGCCGAGCCGATCCGTGACTTCTTCAAAACCCTTTCCGGCCAGATTGCGAAACATATGGGGCTGCTGCGCATAGCTGACTCGCGGCTGGATTTGCTGGATGACCTCCACAACGTGTCCGTTCGCGACCACGATGTCGAGCCACCCATCCAGATCGTAATCCATGAACAGGCACGCGAACGCCAGAGTCAGAAAGCTGTTTCTTCCAATCTCGTACTGAGGTGCGACGTCTATGAACAGGCCATTGCCGCTTTCGTTGTGGTAAAGCGCAAGCATTTCGTTGGAGAAGTTGCCGATGACGATGCTGGGATAGCCCGACCGGTCGTAATCGGCCGCATCCACGCCCATACCGGCGCGGGCGATTCCGTCCTCGCTGTACGCGATGCCCGCCAGGAGGCCCACTTCCGCGAACGTTCCGTCTCCGTTGTTCTCGTAGAGTTTGTTCGGTTCCGTGTCGTTAACGACCAGGATGTCAGTCCAGCCATCCTGATTGTGGTCGAACGCCGCGATACCAAGTCCCTTTGACGACGGATCCAGGAGGCCGGCCATCGCGGTTCGATCCCGGAAGGTGCCGTCTCCGTTGTTGGTCCACAGGCGCAACGACGCGCCTTCATAGGATTCCGGAGTGCAGTAGGATTTGTTGACGCCGTCGAACGCACATTGAATGTCCCCGTCGATCGACCACTCGACGTAGTTGGCTTCAAAAAGGTCCACGTCTCCGTCGTTGTCAAAATCGGCCCACACCGCACTCGTTGAAAACTCTTCGGGCCCGATCATCCCCGCCTCTTCGGTTCGATCCAGGAAAGTCCCCCCTCCCTCATTCCGAAACAAACGGTTCTGGCCGAGGGCGGTCACAAACAGATCGTCGTCGCCGTCGTTGTCGTAGTCCGCAACGGCCGTCCCCAGGGCATAGATCTCGATGTCGAGTCCAGCCTCCGCACTCACATCCGTAAACGTCCCATCCCTGTCGTTTCGGTAGAGCCTCGAGGTCGAACCTGGGCCGGCGTCTCCAGGCCAGTTCGTTCCATTGGCAAAGAAGATGTCGGGAAACCGGTCGCCGTTGTAATCGATGAAGGCCGCGCCGGCGCCGACGGTTTCGGGAAGGTACTTGTTGCCGGTCGCGCCGTTGTTGTGTGTGAAATCGATGCCGGCGATCTGTGTGACGTCTTCGAAAACGATGTTCTGGGCCGTCAGCGATGGCGGAAGCAGCAGGAGTGCCGCGAGGACGATAAACCGGCCGTTCGCGGTATGGGCGCGCCTGTTGCGCCTGGATCCCGCTTCTCCTTCCCGGCCTTCGGCCGCTTCTCCGAAGTCGGCAGAGAACTCCCGTCTTCCAAACCCGCTCATGGCGTTCCCGCCTGTTGCGAGAGATCGATCGACCTGTGTTCGTGGAGGGATTGCCTTTCGTTGTTGTCTTCAGGGTGTTCGCGGCGGTATGGGCCGGTGATGGCTTGTGCCGACTCGTCGGCCTTGAATCTCAGATAGAATGCCTGGTGTTCCAATGCGCGATCCCGTTCACCGAGACCGTTGTAGGAGAGCATCAGGTTGTAGTGGGCCATCAGGTCTTCGGGATCGATATCGAGGACCCGTTCAAGCGCTTCGATCGCCACGTCGAATCGGCGCTCCAGAAAGTGGATGCGGCCGATGTCGTTCAGCACGACCCGATCCCTCGGGTACTGGGCACTCACACGTTCCAGACGTTCAAGCGCACCCGCGTACTCTCCTTCCTCGCGCAGGATACGAGAGTAGAAGAAATTGGTTCGCGCCAGTTCGGGGTCCAACGCCAGAGCCCGTTCCAGCACCTCGCGTGCGCCGTCCAGGTTTCCCTCGACGATTCGTGCCCGTCCGATGTTGACCCAACCGTCGACATTGTCCGGGTCGGCTTCCGTCGCCCGCATGAACGCGGATTCCGCTCCCCGGATATCGCCCTGTAACAGCAGTCCGATCCCGTAGTCGTTCCACCGTTCCCAGTCCCGTGCCTCGGTTGCGGTAACGGCGTCGGGCACGGAGGCGTCGGCGTTCACGACTCGGAGCGTCACCGCGTCTTCGGCGAGCCTGACGGCGGGAAGATCCGGAATCTCCTTCAGCGCGCCCGACACGCCACTCGTATCGGCATCGAAGCTCCAGCTTCCGTTGTCGTAGTCCGCCGTCCGGTCTCCGTCTTCGCCCTGCCAGACTCCGGCGTACGAAAACTGTGTGTTGAACCATGAGAACTTCCGGTAATTCAGCCTGGCCTCGATCCGGATCTCGTCGCCGGCGTCTTCGGGGACCTCCAACCGGTAATGAACGGTGTCGGCCGCGCCAGGCGGAATCAACCGTGTGTAGACCACGGCCCGGGCAGCCCAGGCGTTGCGTTTGTCGATGGCGTTTCCGTGCTGGTCAACGAGAAGCGACCGATAGAAGTGGGCGCCGGCATCGACCGGGCCGCGTCCGTCGTCCTCGGCCATGCCGCTCCACATCAACGTCCGGCCGGTGTTGTCGGTGGCGATCAATTCAACCCAGACGTCGAACGCATCGACGGTGCCCGCAGGGAAGAAGTGCCCGACGCGGCGGGTCCTGACGACGACGTCGATTCGTGCCGAATCGCCTCTTCGGAGAGTCGGAGCGACGCGATCGATCGGGGCCGAAACCGGGGCCGTGTCCAACAGAAAGACCGGGCCGGCCACGTCGGCTTCCTCGCCGATGCCGAATGTCGTGGAAAGTTCTCCGGTCAGAAGCCCTTCCCCCCCTTCTTCGACTGGATCCTGGGCCGACACGGCAAAGATGTCGATGCTGACGATGTCGTTCTGAAGAAAGTCGATCGTGGCGTCAAGTTGGTCCTGGTCGCGGTTGGCTATGGGCAGGGCCGTGTTGGCCGCGGGGAAGCGATGACTGTGAACGAATCCGTCCCGGTTGCCGAAATCGTTGGATGGCAGCAGCGGCATGTGGCAGTCCGTGCATGTCTGCGGCGTGGCCGGGTAATAAAACGAACGCGCCCCCTGCCCCGACACGCCGCTTGCCTGCCAGTTGTCGTAATCGTTGAAGCCCCGGATCCATCGGTAGTTGTTGACCGGTTCGTCCAGATGCACCTTGTGGCAACTGGAGCAGAATTCGGCGGTCTGGTCCCTGAGCGCCGGTTTCAGGAAATTGCGCCGATGGGCTTCGGGGTTGACGTGCACGATGAAATCGTGGAACGCCTCGACGATCGGGTTTTCGCTGGTGGACAACTGGTAGAGCGGCGGGTATTCGATCGTGTAGCCGCCCTGGCCCATACTGCTGTCGACAGCGATCGAGTGGCACATGACACAGCCCAATCCGACCTGCGATTCGGGTTCGTCGATCAGTTCGCGAACCGGCGTATCCATCATGCCTGTAAACAGGAGGGCGGGGTCGTGGCAGCCGCCGCACCATTTGGACGGCTCGGTCCCAATGACATCCTGCATGTATTCGATGCTCTTGCGGTACCACTGATTGTTGAACGACGAAAAATGATGCGCCGAAGAGAACCACTGTTCATAGGCGTCCTCGTGGCATCGCTGGCACTTTTCGGATTCGGTGAAGAAGTCGACCGGGACGAATCCCTCGGTACTCGTCCGGGACGAACTGGGAAAGAATGGCCCACCGGGTCCATCGCCTTCGTCGAGCATGCTTGCGGGCGGGAGTTCGGGATTCGCGATTGGGAATCCCTCCCAGCCTTCCCGTAGCGCCGACGCGCCGGCGGACCCGAAAACGGCCACCAGGATCAACACGCCCAGCCGGGCGAGAACCGCCTTGGGGCGCCGAGGGCCAGAGGCATCGGCGGCCACAATGACGAGTCCGGCCAGACTCAGACCGATATGGACCATCATCAGAGGCTGATAGGGCCGTGTCGTACCGGTGATCGTCAGCGCGCCGCCGAGCGCGGCGCCGGCAACGATCAGAAGCCATCCCGTCTTTGCCGTGACCGATGCCTGGCGAAACCGGGTGAAGAGAAATCGTGCGAGCCAGGGGATGGCGACCGCGCCCGCTCCGACGTGGAGCAGCACGCCCGCGACGAACAACAACGACGCTCCAGGCAGGGCATAGAGGTAGGCCCCGGTCGCCAACAGAATAAGCAAAAGAATCATCGGTTGATCGGAGTCCTGTCCCGTATCCCCTGACCTTCGACCACGGTCAGGATCTGGTTGGCTTCGAGTCCTTTGATGAGGTCCACCTGGCCGCTCGGCCATGCGATACGGAGACTGTCGGCGCCGGCCGCGTCGCCGAGTCCGAAGTGAACGCGGAGGTCGCTCTGTGCCAGATAGCTGGATCCGGCCTTCACATGGCGGACGAGGGCACGATCCCCGAGGGTCAACGTGAGTCTGGCGCCCACTCCGTCACGGTTGCTTGTCGTGCCCACGGTACGAATCAACAAGGCGTTGCCGGAATTTCCGCCGTTGTTCCGAAGCAGGTCGACCGTCTGGCCGTTGTTCACGATCAAGAGGTCAAGGTCCCCGTCGTTGTCCACGTCGCCGGCAGCCAGGCCCCGGCCCACTTTTTCCAGAGCGAAGCCGGTGCCCCGGTCGGGTCCGACATCTTCAAAACGTCCCGCGCCGTCGTTCTCGAGCAAAAGATTACGCTGCGGGTACGATGTGCTGTCCCTGAACTCGGCGACATTGTCGATGACGTCACCGTTGGCGACGGCAATGTCCAGATCGCCATCGTTGTCGTAATCGAAGAACACCGTACCGAATCCGACGAACGGCAGGGTCGCCTCGCCCGCGCCGCTCTCGAAAGTGGCGTCCATGAACAGGCCGCCACCGAGATTAATGTACAGGTTGTGGGTCTGACTGTCGAGATTGGTCACGAAAGCGTCGGGATAACCGTCGCCGTCAAGGTCTCCCATGTCGGTGCCCATTCCGGCGAGAGGTTGCCCGTCGCCGCCAACGGCGACGCCCAGGAACAGGGCCGTTTCTTCGAACGTCCCGTCGCCGTTGTTGTGGAACATGAAATTGGGGACCGAATCGTTGGCCACATAGATGTCGGTCCAACCGTCCAGGTCGTAGTCCGCGAAGACCACGCCCAACCCCTTGCCGCCGGCCATCTCGATTCCGGATTCCGCGCTGACATCGGTGAACGAGCCGTCGCCGTCGTTGCGATACAGGATGTCGGAGAGTCCGTTGTAGACATTGGGATGGCAGTAGACGCGGGCACCGCCCGCGTACGCGCAGTACTTGTTGTTGTCCGCCCCGAAGTCCACATAGTTGACGACGTAGAGGTCGACATCTCCGTCATTGTCGATGTCGGCGAAGGCGCAACTGGAACTCCACATTCTGGAGCCGGCGCCGGCCTCATCCGTCACGTCGGTGAAGGCGCCGTCGTCGTTTCGGTACAGTCGATTGGCATCCACGCTCGTGACATAGAGGTCGACATCCCCGTCATTGTCGTAATCGGCGGAACAAGCTCCCATGCCGTAGCCCGAAATACCGATGCCCGCCCCCGCGGAGGCGTCCACAAACATCCCGTTGCCCTGGTTGCGATAGAGCCGATGTCTCGCCTCCAGCGCCACGCTCTCATCGACGAACGAACCTCCGTTGACCAGGAAAACGTCCAGCCAGCCGTCTCCGTCGTAGTCGAAGAAGAGCCCGCCCGCCCCCATGGTTTCAGGCATGTACTTTTCCGGGGTGGCGCCGTTCCGGTGCGTGAAAGCGATCCCCACGTCAGCAGCGGCGTTGTCGAAAGTCGGAAATGAGAATTGCGCCGCTGTCAGCCCGGCCGGCCACCCCAGGGCCGCCGAAAACATCAGCGCCACCCACTTCGGAAGCGGCCTCATTGCAGTCCTCCCAATCATGCGCAGCCCGTGGCAAGACCTTGAATGTGCGCGTTGCGAGCGCCATTGGACCCTGTGCGAGGCGCCACGGCGAAGTCGAGTAGATCTTATCCGAGCCCCGGAACGGGGTCAACGTGGCCCGTTGGGGGCGGGGGTTCTACCACGGGCTGCTAAGGCGCCACCGCGGTGATTCCGGCGCCTTCGCGGATGGCGATGAAACGATCGCCCTCGACATCGGTCCATTCTTCCGTGTCTCCGTTCGGCCAGCGGATCCGGAGACGGTCGACAAACGTGGCGGTTCCCAGGCCCAGATGGACACGCATGCCGTTGTGGGAGAGGAAGCTGCCGCCGCTCCGGACTTCGGCCACGCGGGTGGCGCCACCCACTTCGGCCTCGATCCGGGCTCCAATGGCGTCCCGGTTGCCGCGAGTGCCCTCGAGGCGCATCGTCAACCAGTGATTTCGACTGCCCCCTTCGTTCCGATAAAGGCTGGGGCGGTCGTTGATGTTGATCGCGACCGCGTCCCGGTCTCCGTCATTATCGATGTCGGCGAATGCCAGGCCGCGGGCCGACCGTCCTTCGGCCAGGACACCTCCAATTTCAAGGGCGACTTCGTCGAACCTTCCCTCGCCGAGATTGCGGTAAACCTCTTTCCGCTGCGCGTAGTCCTGCCCCACGTTCAGATGGGCTATCTCGGGATAGACGTGTCCGTTCGCGACGAAGATGTCCTGGAGGCCGTCGTTATCCAGATCGACGAATGCGGTGCCCCATCCGAGGAATCGGGGAGACGTTTCCGCCATTAGCGCTCTGGCCGTGGCCTCGATGAAAAACATCCCGCCCCGGTTCTCGTACAGCGTATTGGTGTCGCGGGCGAAGTTCGTGACGAACAGATCGATGTCGCCGTCCTGATCGTAATCTCCGGAATCGAGGCCCATGCCCGATTGCGGCTGGCCCGTTTCATCGAGCGCCGTCCCCGAGAGCAGGCCGATCTCTTCGAACGTACCGTCCCGCTGGTTGTGGAACAAAAGGTTCGGAACGGCGTCGTTGGCGACATAGATGTCGAGCCAGCCATCGTTGTCGAGATCGCTGAAGACCACGCCGAAGCCATAGTAGCCGGGATCTTCGATTCCGGCTTCCGAGGTGACGTCCGCGAAACGGCCGTCGCCGCCGTTGCGAAACAACACGTCCGGTTCGCCCTGAAGTCCCAGTGGGCCGCAGAATATCGCCGCACCCAGATAGCGGCAGTCTTCGTCTTCGCCCCGCCGGGGAACGATCGTGTCATCGAAGTCCACGTAGTTGGCGACGTACAGGTCCAGGTTTCCATCGCGGTCGTAGTCCCCGAACGCGCAGTTCGTTCCCCAGCGACGGTCGGCGACCCCGGCGCCGGCGGACACATCCGCAAACGTTCCGTCCCCGAGGTTCCGATAGAGAACGTTCGGTCCGTACGCGGTGAGGTAGAAATCGCGATAGCCGTCGTTATCGTAATCGGCCACGCAAATTCCCATCCCCCATCCGTTGGTCCGAATTCCGGCCTCCCCGGTCACGTCGGTGAACGTTTGGCCGTCGTTTCGGTATAGCACGGCCATCGGGTCGCCCCCCGCCGGATACTTGTCGAGCGTTGAACCGTTCACGACGATCAGATCCATATCCCCATCGTTGTCGTAATCCAGAAACCCCGCGCCGTTTCCGACGGACTCGACAATGAAGTCTTTCGAAGCGCCGCCAGAGACATTCAGAAGCGTCACTCCAGCGGTCGGACCGATATCCGTGAAGGACGGAAACTGCCGCGCCGCAAGCGCGGCGGGGACGAACAGGCCGCCAATCAGAAGGCCGAGCGATGTCCGGAGGGCAAACGTCATGACGTTACTCCGGCACTTCCCGAAGATCCATGCCACTATTTGTCAAGCGATCGATAGCACGCGGCATTGGGCGGGGAGGCATTTCGTCCGCACGTTGGCGGGCCGCGGCGGCTTCGGCGGTACGCCCCAAAATCCGGTACACGTCCCCGAGTTGCCGAAATCCGTCGGGGTTGTCTTCGTCGAGCACCAGAGATCGTTCGGTCGCGTCGAGCGCTTCCTCGATTTGTCCGGTCTCGATGTACGCCCCGCCCAGGTCGAGGTAGGCCGTGGCGGTCAACGGGTTCAGCTCGAGTGTGGCCTTCAGGATTTCGACCGCGGCTTCCGGTTCATCCAGCGCATTCAGAACGATGCCCAACGCATGGAGCGCGCGGCTGAAGGTGGGCGCCTGCAGGCGGACTTCCTCGAGCAGCGCCCGGGCTTCTTCCCACCGTCCATCGTCGATTCTCTCGGTTGCCCCGTCGAAAAGCAGATCCGTCTGTTGGACGGCCTCTTCAAGACGCCTGTACGTTTCGATCTGAAGCCGCCCTTCCGCGACGTTTCCAGAGGACCGCAGCGCCTGCGCCAAGGCGTACCTCGATTCCAGATTCGACGGGTCCAGGTCGAGCGCCGCGGTGAGCGTCGCGACCGCCCGAGGTAAGTCGCCGGTCCTCATGTAAGCCCGGCCCAGTGCGGCGTGCGCCTCCCGGAGCATGGGCCGCAGTTCGATGGCGCGTCTCAGGCGCAGGATCGCTTCGTTGGGATTGTCCCGGTCCAGATGGAGGTTGGCGAGGGCAAGCAGGCTTGCCGCGTCCGCGGGCCGAAGCCGAACCGCGGTCTCGAATGCCGCCATCGCCGCGTCGGGGTCGAACAATTCGATCTGAACTTCTCCGATTCCGCGCCAGGTATCGGCTTCATCGGCACCCATACCGAGTTCCAGCGCGTGTCGAAACGAATCCAGTGCATCCGGCCATTTGCGTTGCCGATATCGGATGATGCCCGCCTGATGGCGGTAAACGGCCGCGTCGGGGTCGGATTCGATGGCCTGCCTGAGATGCCCTTGAGCCGTCGCGTATTGCCCCATCTCCGTGTAAATCGTGGCGAGATAGAAGTGAGCCGGGCCAAATGCCGGTGTCCGACTCAGGATTTCGCGAAGATCCGCGATTGCTTCGAACACCTGTCCGCGGTTCAGATTCCGAATGACGCCCGTCAGCGCGCCGTTCGGATCGGGGGCCGGCGTCTGCGCATACGCGCCGGCGGCTGCCAGGGACATCGCCGCAAACACCATCGAAAAGACGATTCGCCGTCCGGTCACTGTTCCAGAATTTCCTGAATACGTGCGCTTTCGCGGATCGTGACGAACCGATCGGCCGCGATGTCGCGCAATTCCTGAATGTTGCCGTTCGGCCAGTCGATCCTGACCTTTTCCACTCGTGGCTCGCCGCCCAGTCCGAAGTGTACGCGGAGGTCGTGATGCGACAGATAACTTCCGCCGCTCTGGACGATTCTGGTCTGGGTCCGCCCTCCCGATTCGATTTGGACGCGTGCGCCGATCGCGTCGCGATTGCTTTCGACTCCCTCGAGTCGAAAGGTAATCCAATGGTTCGCGTTGGCCGTGTCGTTCCGATACAGGCTGGGACGGTCGTCGATGTTGATCGCGACCGAGTCGAGGTCTCCGTCGTTGTCGTAATCGGCCAATGCCAAGCCGCGCGTGGACTTTCCGACTCCAAGATCCCCGCCGGCTTCCGGAACGATTTCCTCAAAGGTGCCGTCTCCCCGGTTGCGATAGATCTGATTGCGCTGGAGGAAACGTGTCCCGACGTCGAGGTCGTCGATTTCCGGGTAAATATGCCCGTTGGCGACGAGGAGATCCGGAAATGCGTCGTTGTCGAGATCCGCAAAAGCGGTTCCCCAGCCCAGGTAGGGAAGGGAAGTCTCTCCCAGACCGGCCGGCACGGTGGAATCGACAAAAAGCATGCCGCCAAGGTTCTGGTAGAGCGTGTTCGTGTCATGCGAGAAATTGGTGACGAAGATATCCGGAAAGCCGTTCGCATCGTAGTCGCCGACAGCGACTCCCATCCCGGCCTGAGCGCCCCCCTGTGCGTTGAACGCGGTGCCGGAGATCAGACCAATTTCCTCGAAAGTGCCGTCGCCGTTGTTTCGGAACAGCAAATTCGGTACAGAGTCGTTGGCAACGTAGATGTCCGGCCATCCGTCAACGTCGAAATCCGCAAACGCCACCCCAAGGCCGAAGTAGTCCGGATCCTCGATTCCCCGCTTCCCGGGTAACATCGGTAAACGTGCCGTTCCCGTTGTTGCGGTAAAGCGTATCGGGCTCGCCCCGCAGTCCCCCGGGGACCGCAGAACACCTCGATACCCATGAAATTGCAGAGATCGCTTTCGCCTCGGCGGGGAATGGCTTCCTCGCTGAACGCGACATAGTTGGCCACGTACAGGTCGACGTCGCCGTCGCGGTCGTAGTCGGCGAAGGCGCAATTGGCGCTCCAGCGATCGTCGTCGGCGCCGCCCTCCCCGGTGACATCGGTAAAGGTGCCGTCGCCGTTGTTGTGGAAGAGAGCGTTTGGCCCGAACGCGGTGAGATAGACGTCGCGGTTGCCGTCGTTGTCGTAGTCGGCGATGCAGACTCCGACTCCCCATCCATTGCGCGTGAGCCCCGCGCTCGCGGTGACGTCGACGAATTGTCCGCCGTCGTTCCGGTAGAGAAACGAAATGGGGTCGCCGCCGTTCCCGTGGTTTTCCATCGTGGACCCGTTGGCGATCACAAGGTCGACATCGCCATCGTTGTCGTAGTCGAAGAAGCCGGCGCCGTTGCCGTTGACCTCGATGATGTAGTCCTTTTCCGCGTCCCCGGTGATATTCAGGACCGTGATGCCGGAGTCCGAGGCCACATCGACGAACGCGGGCCAACCGGCGGTTGCCTGGCCGGGTGCGGCCGATGCCTCCTGGGGCGGCGCAACGGCATTTGGACCAACCAGATACAGCAGGAACGCGAACAACGACAGGCGAATTGGAGTTTGCGGTCGGGAACGCATCTGGGATTGAATCATCGTAGCATTTTCGAACATGAAAGCTCCCCCTCGCGAATATGGAGTAACAGGCAGCCGCCTTTCTCACGGTTTTTCGTCGCGAAGCCCGACGAAGCGGAACGCGGCGTTGGGACGGCCGCACGCGCCGGATCAAGCTCGCGCGGGTTCGATATTGGAGGTCGAGCCAAGACGATGCGGGCAGGATACCCGCGTTCTCAGGCGCGTTCCCCGCGCCGGTCGCGCCGACGGATGGATCCGGCGCTGTAGAAGACCACTCGTGAGCAAGGCGGGGTCGGACAATCGGAGCCGGCTGACCTGCCGGGATGCTGTGGTAGGCTGGCGCTCTGTCAAAGTCGGTGCACGTTACAGGCGATGAAGATCCTTTATCTAACGCTCGAATCCCCGTTCGATCCGGCTCTGGTGGTGCGGGGAAACGCGATTCGCGCGCGCGGCCTGATTGCCGGGTTGGAACATCGCGGGTTCGAAGTCGCTCATGTCTGGCGAGCGCCGTATGACGGCTCAACCGTTGACCCGAACCCGTCGATGTACGATGGGCCGGAGCAACTGGCGAACCTGATCGGAAAGATATCTCCGGATATCGTCATTGCCGGTTACTGGAACCTGGTGTTCGACCTGCCTGATTCGGTGACGGCGCCGGTCATTGTCGATTTCATCGCGCCGCGTCCGCTCGAAGCCCTATTCGAGGACCCGGACCGCCGCGATACCGAAACCCGCCAGTTGTTGAGGGCCCTGGAGCGCGCCCAGGGTTTTGTCGTCGCCAGCGCCCGCCAGGAACACCTGTTGATTCCGTATCTGCTGATGGCCGGACACGACCTGCGTCAACGCCTGCCCGTGGCCCGTGTTCCCATTGCTGCGGTTCCGCCGTTTCCGGACCCGGCCGCCGCTCCCGTTTCGTGTATGACTTTCGTCGGAGGGGGCGTGGAGTGGCCCTGGCGCCATCACCGGCGTTGGTTCGACGCCGTTCGGGATGAGGTTCGCCATCAGGCGCCGTCGATGCGGTTTGCGGAGTTCGGCGGCAAATATCCGCGTATCGTCGAACGCCCCGCGGGCCGTGCCGAAACCACGGGTGAAGAATCGATCGGCCGTTGGGACCTGACCTCCCATGCCGACTATTCCGGGTTCCTGACCCGTCACGTCCAGATTGGTCTTGAACTGGCGGAAAGAAACATCGAACGCTACTTCAGTCAATCGTTTCGTGTCGTCGATTACCTGAGTCACGGGTTGCCCGTGATCTGCAACCGATACTTGTCGATTGCGGAAGACATCGAAGGTTTCGACGCGGGCTGGACCGTCGGGGACATCGACGAACTTCGACGAACGATTCGTGGTATTGCCTCCCGGCCCGGCGATTGGGCCGGAAAGAGCGCGAATGCCCTCAGGTTGGTCCATGAGAAACTGAACGCCCATTCGGCAGTCGCACCCCTTGCAGAATTGATCGGCAACCTGGTCGAACGACCCGTTACGGAACCGGCGGGGGGCGGCGCGTTCGTCTCGCTTTCGGGGCAGGACCGGGCCGAGTTCGAACGACTTCGCCAGGAGGTGGAGGGATGGGACGAAACGCGTCAGGACTACGAGCGAACGATCGAAGACCTGCGCCGGCAGGTGGCCCAACTTTACGTCCGGAATCATCAACTGTCATTGGATGCGCCCAGTGGCCGGCGCCCGTCCTTGAAGGAGCTGGTGCGGCAATTGGTGCGGGAAACTGCCAGAAAGCTCCCGAAGCCGGGTGCCGATCGTTCGCCGGGTAACGTTGTCATGGTCACCCGTTCGGATCTCTATCCCACCAATCACGGCGCGGCCGTCAAGATTGTCGAAACAGCCCGCGGCCTGTCCCTCAACGGTCACGAAGTGGGGATCGTCAGCGATCGCCGGGATGTCTGGTGGCACTACCGGAACGGAGAACTTCACGATCGGCGTTTTCCACGTTGGCTCAGCCTGACCAGCCTTCCACCGGGTATCGGATCGCTCTTTCGCACAAACGGGAATTTTCCCCGATCGAACGCCTTTCTCTATCTGCCGCTCAGGGACATCGGCTTCACTTGGAGGGCCCTGTACGTGGCGCGGTTTCTGAACGCCAATGTTTACCAGGCCGAGTTTCCCGCCTTCGTTCAACCGTGCCTGCGTCTCCGCAGCGTGCGCGGCGGTCGCGTGGTCGCGGTGGAACACAACGTCGAATACGAGCGGCTGCGCGATCAGGATCCGGACCTGACCGAGGAGCAATACCTGTTCATCAAGGATGTCGAAGTCGGTCTGTGCAATCTGGCCGATGCCGTCGTCTGTGTCTCGGCCGACGACCGCCGGCGGTTGTCGAACGACGGCGTCGACGAGCGGCTGCTCCGCATCATTCCCCATGGGGTCGATCTGGAGGGATTCAGGCGCGCCACGCCCCGGGACCTCCGAGGGGAACTCGATATTGGAGAGACCGGACGGATCCTCGCGTATCACGGCACATTCGAATACCCCCCGAATCTCGAAGCGGTGAAGGTTTGCGCCCGGGAAGTGCTGCCCCGCCTGGTGGACCGCGGCATGGATGTCCATCTGGTTGCCATCGGGAAACACGCTCCACCCGAGCCCATTCATCCGCGGGTGCATTTTGTCGGCAGCGTGGGGCGGGTTGCCCAATGGTTGAAGGGCGCCGAAGTCGCCGTGGTCCCCCTGATGAGCGGCGGCGGTACACGAATGAAGATCATCGACTACTTTGCCTCTGGCGTTCCCGTTGTCAGCACCCCGAAAGGTATTGAGGGCATTCCGGTGGAGTCCGGGCGCGAAGCATTCGTCGAAGACGATTGGGATGCCTTCTGCGATCGTATCGAGGAATTGCTCACCGACGAGGCGCGCCGGGTGCGGATGGTCGCGGCGGCGGACGAGTTTGTCGGGCCGCTGGATTGGACCGGGCTCGCGAAACGCTACGTGTCAATGTTCCACGAATTGTGAATTCCCCCGGCGAACCGTGCACCCGTTCGACCGCTGGTCGTGCCTCAAGGCTCAGACCCGCCGGTTTTCCCCCGGTCGGACATGAATTACGTTCGCAGCCGGACCTTTCCGGATGTGTTGGTTCTGCGTTATAAGGAACCTGAACTTCATTTTTCGCGTTGGAGTTCCACAAGCGGAAAACGGTGTCATTCCATCTCGATGGAAATAGGGCCAAACCCTGGAAATGCGGTCTGAACCAATGCAGCCCTCGGACGACGATTCGGAACTGACGGAGCTTCTGCTCGCCTGGAACGGCGGCGACTCCGATGCCCTGGACCGGCTGACGCCATTAGTCTACCGAGAACTTCATCGCGTTGCGCGGCGGCAAATGGCCGGCGAGCGGCCGGGTCACACGCTTGGCCCCACCGCCCTGATCAATGAGGTATACGTTCGACTCATCGACAGGGGGAAGGTCCAGTGGCGCGATCGTGCACATTTTAGGGGGATTTGCGCCCGTCTGATGCGGCAGATCCTGGTCGATTTTGCGCGAGCGCGGCTGCGAGGCAAGCGCGGCGGTGGACAGGTTGTAGCGCCTCTGGACGAAGAAATGGTGGCGGCGGCGACCCGGAGTGCCGAAGTGGTTGCCGTGCATGAAGCTCTCGATCGGTTTCGCACCGAACACCCGCGAAAAAGTCAGGTCGTCGAACTTCGCTACTTTGGCGGTTTGAGCGTTGACGAAACTGCCGAAGTGCTCGAGGTTTCGCCATTAACGGTGATTCGGGACTGGAATCTGGCCAAGGCGTGGCTTCACCGGGAGATTTCAGGACAAGGCCATGAAGTCTGAGAAGCTCGAACGGATCGAAGCGCTCTACGACGAGGCGCGCCGGCTGGACCGGACCCGGCGAGCGGCTTTCATTGCTTCCCGATGCGCTGGCGACGACGAGTTGCGGCGCGAAATCGAATCTCTTCTCGAACATGACGAGCAGGCCGGGGATTTCCTTGAATTGTCGGCCATCGAAGTGCTGGCGACAGCGATGAATATGGACGATCAATCCATGGTCGGCCGAAGGATCGGCAACTACGAAATACTGTCTCTGATCGGACGCGGCGGGATGGGACAGGTCTGGCGGGCCAGGGACACGAAGCTTGGCCGGGAAGTCGCCATCAAGATGTTGCCCGAAGAGTTTGCCGCGGACCGCGACCGCGTGGCCCGATTCAGGCGCGAAGCTCAGGTCCTGGCGTCTCTCAACCATCCCGGGATCGCGGCCATCTATGGTTTTGAGGAATACGAGGGAATCCACTGCCTGATTCTGGAATTCGTCGAAGGGGAAACGCTGGCCGATCGGGTCAAGCGGATGCCGATTCCCGTTGAAGAGTCGCTCCGGTTGATGGTCCAGGTTGCCGAGGCCCTGGAGGCCGCCCACGAAAAAGGCGTAGTCCATCGCGACCTGAAACCGGCAAACATCGTCGTCAATGGCGATGGCCAGACCAAACTCCTGGACTTTGGATTGGCCAAGGCGTTGGAAGTGCCCGGACAGGGACTCCACCGGACGGACCCCATGACGTCTTCGGGTCATCTTTCAGGCCTCTCTGTTCCCGGCACGATTCTGGGAACCGCGGCCTACATGTCGCCCGAGCAGGCTCGTGGCGCCGCCGTCGACAAACGGACCGATATCTGGGCCCTGGGTTGCATCATCTACGAACTGCTCACCGGACGGCGGGCGTTCACGGGCGAAATGGTGTCCGACGTTATCGCGTCGATCCTTGCACGGGAACCCGACGATTCGCTCCTCGATCGATACCACCCGGCCATACGGCGAGTGGTGCATCGTTGTCTCCAGAAAGATTCGAAGCAGCGTTTCAGGGACGTCGGCGACGTGCGGATCGAACTCACCCATGTGCTGGCACGCCCCGCGGGTTCGATCGTTCGCGCATCGAGGCACCGGACGCCTGCCAGAAAGACGGTCCTGGCTTTGGCCGCGGCGGCCCTGCTTGTCGCCGTCGCCGGCGGGGTTGCGGGGTGGTACGTTCGAAATCCGCCTCCGGCGCCGTCGGGACGCTTCGTGGTCTCCGCTTTCCCCAGTATGCCGATCCGGTTGTCGGGACTGACGACCGACCTTGCCATATCCCCCGATGGTTCCACCGTGGCCTATGGAGTCGAGGTCGATGGTCACCGGGGGTTGTTCCTGCGTCCGGTCGACAGCCTCGAAGGCAGCCTGCTGTCGGACGACGCCCTCGACACGCCCTTCTTCTCGCCCGACAGCGCTTCGATCGGTTTCTATGACCTGGCCGAAGGGACACTCAAACGAATGCCTCTGGCCGGAGGTCCCATCGCCACCATTGTCGAACTTCCCGTGGTGTCACGGGGCGCCAGTTGGGGGCCTGACGACACGGTCGTTTTTGCGACGACGGATGGGTCGACCGGTTTGTTTCAGGTGCCCGCCCGCGGAGGCGAGGCCGAATTACTGACCACACCTGCAGCGGGTGAAGATCATATGTGGCCTGAATTTCTTCCGGGCGGAGACGCCGTGCTCTTTACCATCCGCAGCGGTCTGGGCGCGGCAAACTCGCAGATCGCGATTCTGGATATGGATACGGGGATTCATGAAATTCTGATCCCCCAGGGTGGGCAGGCCCGTTACGCTGCCACCGGTCACATCGTTTACGGACTCGACGATCAGCTTATGGCGGCTCGATTCGATCCCGATACGCGGACTCTTCTGTCCGACCCGGTGCCGGTTCTGGAGGGTGTCGTCCCGAGCGATTCCGGGGCGGCGGCATTTGCGATCTCCGATGAGGGATCGCTCGCCTACGTTGGCGGCCCTCCGCTCGAAGATGACCGGATTCTCGTATTTGTGAATCGGGATGGCGGGATGCAACCGCTCGACCTGCCCGCGATGCCGTTTCTGAGCCCACGGTTGTCGCCCGACGAAACGCGCGTAGCGGTCCAGGTGACCGACGACGACGATCGCAGTTCAATCTGGGTCTACGAACTGAACGGCAACGCGCAGGGCCGCGAGTTGACGCCCGACGGAAACAACACCCGGCCCGTATGGACCCCCGACGGCCGGCGCATCACCTTCGCCTCGGACCGCGACGGAACCTGTGGAATTTACTGGCAGCCGGCCGACGGCAGCGCACCCGCCGTCCGGTTGACCGCGGCGGCGGAAGGGAATCAGCATTGGCCGGAATCGTGGTCCGCCGATGGCCGAATGCTGTCTTACGTTGTCGTCGATGGCGAGGCACGGGGAATCTGGATGTTGGTTGTCGAGAACGGACAGGGTCGTGAAAACTCGGAGTTCTACGACGCCGAGGGGTTTCACGAGAACGGATCCGTGTTTTCTCCCGATGGCGAATGGTTGGCCTATTACTCGAATGAATCGAACAGCGACAATCAAATTTGGGTGCAGCCCGTGCCACGGTTGGAGATTCGTCACCGAATCACGTTTGGCGGCGGGGTTTTTCCGATCTGGTCGCCCGATGGCAGCGAGCTGTTCTATCGTCGTCCCGGGACGGCCGCGATCGACGGAACACGCCTGATCGCGGTGGGCATCGAAGACCCCGAAACCTATTCGCTCGGTCCCGAGCGCGTGCTTCCGATCAGCGGCTTTTCGGTTTTCAGCACGTATCGGGATTATGACATCACCAGCGACGGCGAACGGTTCCTTTTGGTCTATTCTGAAGACTATGCGGATTCCGATGGACCGCCCTTGCGCCAGGTCCATCTCGTCTTCAACTGGTTCGAAGAGCTCGCCGAACGCGTCCTTCCCTGATCGGGTCCGGCGGAATCCATTCAGTACGGCGGATTTTTTTCGGCCAGAGGGGCACCCGATGGCAGCAATTCTCACAATGAATGTTTTCCGTTGTTCGTTCCCGCTCCTGGTCTTGAGGTTTTTCGATGTCGTGACTGGTTGAGTTGGGCGCCTGCATTCCGCGACTCCGAAACTGTAGGGCGGTAATCGTGCAGTCAAAGACTGCGCCTACAGTAGGAAAGATTGTGCAGTCATAGACTGCACCTACAGTGGGAATGGGAATGGGATATTATTCCGAAATCGTCAGGGGCAAAAATGAGAATTGCTGACCTGATGGTCCGGTTCTGGCCCGTTGCGGGGCTACGTTCACCGAATGACCAAGATGGAGTTCAAGATGCCGTTCAAAACGCCATTCACGGCGCCGTCCACGATGTCAACCACGACACTGACGAAAGCGTTCGCCGCGTGCGCACGCGTTCGTGGAGTTCTTCTGGCTGTCCTGTTCTTGGCGGTTGCCGGATGCGGGCTTCTTGAAAAGGACCCGCCCGAGATTTCCTTTGACCGCGAATTCGAAGTCCTGGGCCGCGCACCGGATCTCCAATTGACCGTTTCGGACGTCCGTGGAGGCGTTGCACGGGTCCGGGTCCTGCTTGCGCAGGATCTGGACCCGGAAGCGCAGGTGCTGGTGGACGAGACGTTCGAGGAAGCGCTTGAAGGGACACCCGCGGTGTACGACATCGGCCGTCTGATTGCCGACGAATTTTCTCCTCAGGAAGGGGCTGCACGCCTGACGGTGAGTGCGTCCGACGGGAGTTACAGCGAGAACGAGAGTTCCCTGACCCAGGAGTTCCAGTTCGATCTGTACCCGCCGCAACTGCAGGTGCTTTCACCGTTGCTGTACATCAACCAGGGCGGCTCCGAAAACCTGCTCTACCGGGTCGCCGAGGACGCCGTGACATCGGGTGTCGAGGTTGGGCCACATTTCTTTCCCGGGTTCCCCGCGTCGATCCCGGACGACCCGCAAGCCCATTTCGCACTTTTCGCATTCGCATACGACCTTCCCGTCGACACGGCGGTACGGGTTGTTGCCCGCGATGCGGCTGGAAACCGATCCGTCGCAGGAGTGGCCAACCGGGTGTCGGCCCGCGCGTTCAGGAGTCGGGAGCTCTCAGTTGACGATGGCTTTCTTCAGAAAGTTGTCCCTGAAATCATGTCGCAAACCCGGGAAGTCCGGGATCAGGGCAGCCTGATCGACACTTATGTCGAGATCAACAGCCGTTTGCGTGCACTCAATCACGCCCGGATCGCGGAGCTGTCGGCGGCGTCTGAAGGAGAGTTCCTGTGGGACGGCGGATTTCTGCAACTGAGCAACTCCCAGGTCGAGTCTCTCTTCGCCGACCGGCGGACCTACCTGTACCAGGGCGAACCCGTGGATCAGCAGGATCACGTCGGTTTCGATCTGTCCGTCGTCGCGCGGTATCCCATAGAAGCCACCAATTCCGGCCGGGTGATCCTGGCCGAGTACTTCGGCATTTACGGAAACACTGTCCTGATCGACCACGGTGCGGGCCTGATTTCGCTTTACGGTCACATGAGTTCGATCGATGTTTCGTCGGGCCAGATGGTGGCGAAGGGCGACATTCTAGGCCGAAGCGGCCAGACGGGACTGGCCGGCGGCGACCATCTGCATTTCAGCCTGTTTCTTCACGGTGTTCCCGTCAACCCGATCGAGTGGTGGGATGCCCGGTGGGTGGACGAACATGTCATGGACCGGTTCCGCACCGAAGACTGACGAATCGAGACCGGTCGCGGCGCCTTCGGGCAGTTCAACACGGGTGAGATCGCAGGCGTTGTTGCCGACCGAACGGGTGCCGTACTTCCAGGAGTTGAGGTGCATGCCCTGCACAACGACAGTGGTTTTGCGATCGACCGCGTGACCGGTGGTTCGGGCCGGTTCTTTCTTCCTTCCCTTCCCGCCGGCCCCTATTCCGTGAGTGCCGAACTTCCCGGGTTCCGGCGGTCCACCTCGTCGGTGTCGTTGTCGATCGGGCAGACCCTTGATCTCGACCTGGTCTTGGAGGTGGGTGTCCTGACCGATGAACTGGTGGTGATCGCAACAACCGCGCCTCTTCTTCAAAGTACGAACGCCGAAATCAGCGACGTGATCGAGAACGAGAGTGTCGTCCAGATGCCGTTGAACGGGCGCCAACTCCTGCAGTTGGCGCAGTTGAGCGATGCGGTCGTCATTCCCCAGGGCGGCACCCGGGGCGCCGCGTTGCAGCAGGCGGCACCGCTCCCCAACGTTGGCGGGCAGCGCGCCGGTCACAACATCTACTTGCTGGATGGCGTCAAGGTGACCGACGAGTTGTTCAACAATTTGGTTATCAACCCATCCGTGGATTCCATTCAGGAGTTCAAGATCCAGAAATCGATGTATCCGGCCGAATTCGGCGGCAAGGCGTCGGCGTTGATCAATGTGGCGACCCGGGCGGGGACCAATGCATTGCACGGAAGCGTTTTCGGTTTTGTTCGCAATGATCGCTTCGATGCGCACAACTATTTCGACGACCCGGACCAGCCGGTTCCACCCCTGCGCGAGAGCCAGTACGGATTCTCGGCCGGCGGCCCGATCCGTTCCGACCGGTCCTTTCTGTTCGGCAGCTATGAAAAACAGGGCACGCGGCGATCGATAACCCGGACGTTTTCGGTACCGACGATGGACATGCGGTCCGGCATTTTCGGCAGCGAAACCATCTGCGACCCCTTTGCCGGAATTGCCGGCGAGTGCACTCCGTTTCCGGACAATCGTATTCCACAGGATCGCATCGATCCGGTGGCCCGGTCTTTCTTGGCCCACGTTCCGGTTCCCACTGGCGAAGGTTCGGTCCAGAACCTGACGTCGGTTGGAAAGCAGATCAAGGATACCCACCAGTTCACGGCTCGGTTGGATCACTGCGTGACCGACAACGACAATCTGTTCTTCCGCTTCAGCACATTCGATGCCGATGAGGTTCAGCCATTCGGCACCAGCGTTCAGAACGAAGACCTCGTTCCGGGCTTTGGGCGTTTGCTGGCCACGACCAGCCGGAATGCCGCCGTCAGCCACACCCACACGTTCAGCCCCACGCTCCTTAACGAATTGCGATTGGGATGGCTGTCTGTTTCCGGTGGCCAGATCAGCCAAAATGAAGGCGTCGACTTCGCGGCCGAGGCCGGACTCAACGGCGTGACGCGCAACCCCCCCGACATGGGTTTCCCGCAGATTTCAACCTCGGGGCAGTTCAGTACGATGGGGGATCCCACCACGTTCGTTTCGCGCGACAACGAAAATTTCGAAGTCTACGACAACGTCTCTGCCGATCGCGGCGCGCACCGCATCAAGTTCGGCGTCTATTGGTTTCATCTCAAGTTCCGTCCGCGAAATCCCTAGGCAGCGCGCGGTTCGTTTGGATACACTGGACAGTGGACGGGGAACGCCCTGGCCGATTTCATGCTGGGTTACCCGACCCGGGCCAACGTCGGAATCGGAAGCGGTTCCGAAGACACGCGAACCAACTGGCTGCACGGCTACATCCAGGACAACTGGGAAGCCCTGCCGAATCTCGCGATCGACATCGGACTGCGGTATGAGGTGAACCAGCACATGCGGGAGACGGACAATCGTCTGTCGACGATCGATCTGTCTGTATCCGGGGCACGGTTCGTGATCGCGAGCGACGAGGGAGGTGGAATATCTTCCGAGTCCCAGGCGTTGCTGCCATCGATACCGATTCCGTGGGTGACGTCGAATGAGATCGGGTGGGACGCGGGTCTACTGCGGCCCAGCTACCGCCGTTACGCGCCGAGGATCGGTCTGGCGTGGAGCTTCGGAAGC
Source organism: Terriglobia bacterium (assembly GCA_963555775.3). Classification (GTDB taxonomy): domain Bacteria; phylum Acidobacteriota; class Terriglobia; order 20CM-2-55-15; family 20CM-2-55-15; genus JAJEDW01. The sequence goes on from CAUVWY020000002.1 coordinate 228,128, forward strand.
GGGAACCGAAGTGTCCTTCGGGCAGGGTACGGCGTTTTCCTGAACCAGTGGGCTTACAGCGTGCAGATGGCGTTCACGCGCAATCTTCCATTCTTTCTGCTGAAGAGCGTGGATGTGCCCGCGGACCAGAAAGTTCCCGTTTTGAGAACCGCGAACATGCTGACCACGAACGCGACGGGGAGTATCGGCGGGTCGATCATGGACCACGACTATCGGACCGAATACACGCAGACCTGGAGCCTGGGAATTCAGCACGAGATCGCAAACGACACCGTTGTGGAGGGGTTCTACATGGGTTCCCGGACGGTTGGCGCGGACAACTCGACGTTCCGCACCGTGCCCGAGCCCGGGCCCGGGCCGATCGACGCCCGGCGCCCCGTCCCCGAACTCTCGGGAATTCGTGCGATTCGGTGGGACGGCAACTCGATCTATCACGCCCTGACTCTCAAGGCCGACCGGCGCGTCAGCGACGGCCTTTCGTTCTCGACCAACTATACGTTGTCAAAATCCATCGATGACGCGTCCAGCCCCGGTGCGACGGCATTCGAATCGAATATCCCTCAGGATGTCCGCAACGTCTTCGGCGGCGAGCGCGCCTTGTCCAGCTTCGACCACCGCCACCTGTTCTCGGGGAGCGCCACCTACCGGCTGGACTTTCTGAACGGTCGCGGCGGTCTGAAAGAAGCCATCGGAGGGTACTGGACAGTGAGCAGCATCGTTCGGTTGGAGTCGGGTGCGCCGTTCACGGTGAACCTCGGCGTCGATCGGGCGAATATCGGATCGGGGCCCGCCCAGCGTCCCGACGTTTCGGAAAATCCGAACCTCGAATCGGGCCGGACTCCGGAACGCTGGTTCGACACGAGGGTATTTTCGATGCCCGCCCCGTTCACCTTTGGAGATGCCGGGAGAAATACTGTCTTCGCGCCGGGCTTCGCGGGCGTCGATGTGTCGGCCCGCAAGTCCGTGCCGGTGTCCGAGGAAATGACGATCGATTTGCGCTGGGAAATCTTCAACGTCTTCAACAGGAACAACTTCGACCTCCCCGGCCGCATCGCCTTTACCCCCGGCTTTGGCCGTATCTTCAGCGCAAAGAACGCGCGGGAGATGCAGTTCGGCCTTCGGTTGCAGTTTTAAGCCTGGGGGTTGTGCCCATGGGGCACCGATTGCCGAGAGCCACAACAACCGAACCCGTCACAATATCGCTATCGAAACCGTTAGAACTACGTAGACGGAGCGTCGGGGCCGCCCACGGATTCCCGCGGGACTTCAAATCGATGTGCGGATGCATTTCATTGAACTTTTTTGGATCTGGAGTGTCTAACCGACAAGAAAGCCAACCAGATGATCACCAAACGTGTTCCACGGGGGTGTTGCGATGTCATCGATCGGGTATTTCTTCTGGACCGTTCTCCTCGCTCAGGCGTTCGGCCTTCCGCCCCAGGTTCCTGGACCGTTCGAGGTCGGACAAGACACTGCGGAGGCGAGTGCGACTATTCAGGGCGTCGTCACACGCGTCGGGTCGGGCGTACCGATCGGTCGCGCGGCAGTGTATCTGGAGCCGGTAAGGAATCTCAACGGCCCGATCGCCATTTTGAATGCCCTGGGGAATCCCAGCCCGCTTCCCAGTTCCACCACCGACGCGGGCGGTAACTTCATTATCGAGGGCATCCCTCCCGGTGAATACCGGATCGTTGCGTCTCGGAACGGTTTCGTCGGCCAACAGTATGGCCAGACGGAACCCGCGACCCCCGGCACGCCGGTCGAACTGATTGGGGGTCAGGTCTTCGAAACCTCATTCGAGTTGGTTCCCGCCGCGACGATCACAGGACGCATCTATGACGTATTCGGAGAACCGGTACCCTACATCGCGGTCTCGGCCATGCAGCCACGGATCCTCCCCGACGGCCAGGAGGCGTTTGCGACCGTGCAGGCCGACACGACCAATGACCGCGGAGAGTATCGGCTGTTCTGGCTGAATCCCGGCGAATACTTCATCAGCGCCAGCACGTCCGGCGGCGGAATCGGCGGTATCTTGGGTGGCAATCCGGTGGCCGGTCGCACTGTCTCGATCATCTCGTCATCGGGTTCGACCGGCGGGCCTCCAGTCGAAGAGATGGCGGCGTTCTATCCCGGAGTGCCCGATGCGGCCCTCGCAACGCCGGTCCGCGTGAGCGCCGGAGATGAAGTGGCCGGTATCGATGTCCGGCTGGCGCCGAAAGAGACGTACACGATTTCGGGCCGCGTCATCGGTCCGAGCCAGATCAGCGGCTTTGCGATCGTGACGATACAACCCTCCAATCGAGCCGCGCTCAGTAGCATGCCCTTTTCTTTCAATACAAGTCCGGTTGATCCGCAGGGGAACTTCACGATTCAGAACGTGACGCCGGGTGCGTACACGTTGCAGGTTCGGGCGGAAGTGATCGGAGGCGAGCAGACGAGGGCCGCTCTCGAGGTTGAAGTAACGAACCGGGATCTGGAGAACATGACGCTCACGCTGACCTCCGGAATCGACATTTCGGGAAGTATCTTCATCGAAGACGCCACGACGGCTGCAGCATCGGAAGCCGTTTCCGGTCTCGACATGACCCGGATGCGCGTCATGCTCAGGGGCACCTCCGCGCCTGGTTCAGCGGCAAGCCAACCCAGCGATACCCAAGGGAGCTTCCTGATCGAAAACCTTCTGCCGGGCGAATACACGGTCAACCTCAACGCGCTGAATCCGGGTTTGTATCTGAAGCGCATCATGGTCGGCAACTTGGAAGTCGTCCCCGGGGACACGATCGCGATTCCTCCCGATTTCAACCAGCAGATCTACCTCCTCGTCAGCCCTAATGGGGGACGCATCGACGGCGTTGCATCGAATCGGTCCGGCGAACCGATGCCTAATTCCACGATTACCCTTCTACCGCTCGATATGCCTCAAACGGCGCCGGGCGATTTACTGCCCGGGGGGTTGTCGAAACAGACCCGGACGGGTACTGACGGGGAATTCTCGCTGGCCGGCATCCGGCCGGGCGAGTACCGCCTATTCGCATGGGAGGCCACCCAGTCCGTACCTTACCTGAACGCCGAGTTCATGGGCCGATTCCAGGCTCTCGGCGAACGCGTCAGCATTCAGGAGGGTGATGGCCTCAACCTGAATCTGGATGTCATTCCGGAAAGCGAGACCCGGTAGGAAGGAACAATGTTCGGAGACGCAGTTTCGTGACGGCGGCCGGCCCCACGAACGACAACGGCGTCTCCCACCCTTCGCGACGAAAACCCGTGAGAAGGGCGGGCTAACGAAGAACCACCACAAGCGGTTCCCCGTTCTCGTCCATGATCTCCAGCCTTCCATCGGCCGGTCCCGTTCCCTTCCTCAGAACGAACAACTGAGTGGAATTCCGCGGCCCATCGACAAACCCGGGAAAGACGACGCCATCGGGACGCCCGCCGGGTGAGCTCATCGAGGGCACGTTCGAAACGATCGTTTCGTTGCGGATGTTCCGCACGAGCCGATGAGACGCGGCCGCAATGGGGACGTCGCTCACCACGCGAATGCCCCCCTTGAACCTGCCCTTGTCCGCCAGATCGACCTGTGTGAACTCCACCTGCCGATTCGGCGGGATGATCTGATTCGTCCGCGTCAGAACTTGGCCGTCCGGGTCGTAGACGATGACGCGAACGTCCGCGGGTTCGTCCTCGCCGTTCGCCAGCGTCAGCCCTTGATCGATGCGCCCGTGGCGGACCACGGACGGATAGGTATCGACCGGGAACCAGGCCTCGTTCGAAGAACCGCCGCCCACGATGCTCTCGGTAACCAGTGTGCCGGACTTGCCGAAGCGCAAGATGGCCGTTCCAACCGGAGCGCCTCCCGTCGCGGAAACCGTCAGAAAACCGGTTTCGGCAGTGTTGCCGGTGGAACCGGCCTCGTAAACGAACGTGCCGTTGGCGGGGATCGAATACTCTACGGCGCCCTGTTCTCCGATTTCGGCCATGGGCTCACCGAGAGCACTCACGAACCGAAGCGTGCCGTCGATCTGCGAGCCGCCGGGATTCAAAAGGACGATCTGCGCATCGTAACCGCCGCCCACTTGGATCCTTGGTATCGTCAGACTCGACTGTCGGCTTCCCTCGTTGCCGTAAGCAACAGGAATGGCGGTGACGATTTCCTCATTGCGGTCGTTCCGCGTCGTTCGGGACCCTGTCAGAAAGAAGTCGCCGTTGCCGGTGATGCCGACCGAGCCCGAAACGGTCCGCCCGAACAGTTCCTGGATCTGGAACGATCCACTTTCCCCCGCGTCCAGTTCCCGAACCGCGGGAGAGCCAACTGAATTTCCTTCCTCATCCCGAAGAACGAAATCGAGGCGCAGAGTGTCCGGCCGCCGGTTCGCCACATTGAGGCGCGTCGCGTCGGTTCGGGAATCGACGAATGCCATGGCGGCATCGACCTCCGGAGGCGCCCCAAAACCGGTTTCGCTGACCAGCACGCGGCTCTCGCGTTGCGATTCACGGTCAAAAACCGTCCTCATGACCGACAACGTTGCGGCGCCGCCCCACACCGAGTCATCGCTCGATGCGACGGCGTAACCGTCGTATTGGTTTGAATCGACGTCGGCGCCCGCCGACTGATAGGACCGCACGCTGTTGGACGGAAAACCGAACTCGTAAGCCGCCCGAGCCATGTCGTGGATCATGATGTTGGCCGCAAACCCTTGCGAAATGTACAGCCTCTGGTGCGCGCTGTCGAAAGTCAGTCCACGCGGGTCCCAGAGCTCATCCGCCCGGACTTGCCCCAGTTCTCGAGACTCGAAGTCCTGCTGGCCGATCACGCCGACGGCCTCGGGCATGTTGCGCATTTCCTCGGGCGCGAAGTCATAGATCGTGACCCGGTCGTTCCCGTGGTCGGAGACGAACAAGCGGTCGTTCGCGTCGTCATATGTCACGCCGTCCGGTCCGTCGATGGCGCTACGACTACGTCCGGCGGTCTGCGAATCGAAATCCGGCTGACCGATGACCGCCACCGCTTCGGCGCCGTTCTCGAGCGCCGGCGGGTCCGCGTCAAAGACCAATACACGGTTGTTGTTTCCATCGGAGACGAACAGGCGATGATGCTGCGAGTCGTAATGAAGTGCCGCCGGTTGACGTAGCGATGCGGGACCCAACCCCGGGGCATTGCTGGTGAAATCGGGTTGCCCGATCACCACGGAAGCGGCCATCCCGTTTCGCAGGTTCTCAGGCGCCGTGTCGTAAACGAGCACTCGGTTGTTTCCGCCGTCGGAGACGAACAACCGGTCATTGACCGGATCGTGCGTGAGCGCGGTGGCCCGGGGCCGGCCCGGCGTGATTCCTGTTCCGACGCGCGTGTCGAAATTGATGCCGGTCTGGCTGACTTCGGCCGTGGTCGTCGTGAAATCCGGCTGTCCCAGTACGGCCATCGCATCCGGCCCGTTCCGCAGCCGATCGGGATGCGCGTCGAACACCATCACGCGGTTTCCCCACCCATCGCTGACGAAGAGCCGCTTGTTCACGGTGTCGTAGGTGAGCGCGATGGGGATCTTGAGCGTATTCCCGCTGATGGGTCTCAATTCAGCCGTGTACATGTGCGGCTGTCCGATCACCCATTGCGCCTCGCGGTCCAGAATGCGGTTCTGGGAATCCAGTTGCCACACCATGACGCGGTTGTTGTATTGATCGATCGCGAACAGGCGATGGTCCACCGGATCGAGGATGACGTCCCGCGGATAGATGTTCCGGGCATTGACGCGGTCATTCGCGGAACGGCGATTGAAGTCCGGCTCCATGTTATCGTCGAGGTGGCCGACCACTTCGACGGCAGGTGCGCCGGTGCGCAGAGTCTCGGGCGAGATGTCCCAGATCATCGCGCGATTTCCGCCGGGATATCCCTCAGTGGCCACAAGGAGCTGTCGTTCGGTATCGATGGAACCCGCACCCAGGCGCGGCCAAACCGATTGAGTCCTGGAGACGATCGGATCGTAGGCGTCAAAACCCGGCTTGCCGAGCACTATGGTCGGTTCCGCCTCGTTCAGCGGCTGTCCAGGCGCCACGTCGTAGACGGCGATTCGCATGTGCTCGATACGGGAGTGGGATTCCGCGATGAAAAGCCGGTCGTTCCGGTCGTCGTAGGTCAGCCCGCCGGTCGCAAAGTCGTTCAACCCCTCGTGCGGCTCGTTCGTCGTGAAGTCCGGTTGTCCCATGACGCCGATGGCGGACGCGCCATTTTCAAGGACCTCGGGACGGGCATCGAAAACCATGATCCGCGAATTGCCGCCGTCGACCACGAACAGCCGCCCGTTTTTGGCGTCGTAGGCCGGGTTGCCGGGCCGGGACAGCTTGTCCGGGCCCAGGCCCGGCGTGTTCGAAGTAAAGTCGGTCTGGCCGAGGACGATATCGGCATCCATGCCCGTTCCGAATCCTTCAGACCGGATGTCGAAGACCAGGACACGGTTGTTGGCGCTGTCGGTGGCGAACAACCGTTGGTTCGCATCGTCGATCGCCAAGCTGACCCCCCGTCCCACGTGGTTGGCGGCGAGTCCGCGGGTCTTCGTGCCCGCGTCGGGCTGGCCCAGCACCGCGATCACGGGAGATCCGGTCCGGATGCGGTCGGGGTCGATGTCAAAAACCATGATCTGCTGGCCGGAGTCAATGCTGCCCCCGCTGGCGCTGTCGACGGTGAACAATCGTTGATTCACGTGATCGATCGCCACCGCGCCGGGGAACTCGACCTGGCTTTCCGACCATTGACCGGCGGCCGAACGGCGCGCGTAAGCAGTGGGCTTGCCCAGAATGTGTTCCACGGTGGGGCTTGCCAGAGTCCCGTCGTCATTGAGATTGAATACTTCGATGCGGCCGTTGCCATTACCCGTGAGGAAAAGTCGATTATGGACGCGATCCAGCGCCCCCTGGGGCGGTCACCACACGCTGTGGCCGGCGGGGCCGCCGTTGGTCACGCCTCCGACGAAGGTCGGGTTGCCGTCCAGGTCTTCCTGGCCGAGCAGGTCGCTTGCGGGCTGCCCGTTTCTCTGCGCCTGCGCGGCGGCGGGAACAAGGACAATACAGGCCAGAAGGACGATACAAATCCATTGTCGTTCGGTCATGGTAATAAACCTCCTGTCGGTTCGGTCCCGATTCGGAACCCGTTCAGTTGTTCAACTCACGGAACTTCGCTTTCGTAATAAGCCCTCATCGATGCGGCAATCGACGGAAAATATCCCGCGTCTTCGCCGCGCCGCCGAATTTCTTCCTCGATCGAAGCCAACTCCTCGATTACTCCAAGGGCATCGTCGAGACGGCCCAGGTTCAGATACGCCGCCAGCGTCCAGTCCAGCGCGTGATAGTCGCGCACGCCGAGCGGCCGGTTCGTTCGTTCCTGCCAATCCACCGAAGCCCGGTACGAATCTTCGTTGGATGAGGCAACCTCTTCCCACATATCGAGATGACGAAATATATGGCTCGCCATGTGGAGGGCGTGGGACGAAGCGGGCGCGATGCGGGCGTAGAGCCTCGCCTGACGCAGGCCCATCCTGGCAAACGTCGGAGTGTCGTAGGCATGGATCAGATAGTGAAGCACACCGGGGTGTTCCCGGTTCCGCTCGTAAACCTCTTCGAGCATGCTGGCAACGGTCACCACATGAAGTGCGTTGTCCCGGTCGAAGGTGGGGAGAGCCAGGAATGCGAGAGCGGCGAAGGCATTGGCTTCGTCGTCATCGGGCGCCTGCAGGGAGAGTTGATCCATGGCGCCGGCGTAAGCCCTGCGCCGGTCCTCGGGTGAGCGTCCGGGGAGGAATCGTTCCCGGACGGCATTCGCGTAAGCGCTCTCTCGCGGCGTCCATCTCAGCTTGCCCTCCGAATCGAGCTGGTCCATTCGGGCGATGACCACCTCGCCCTCACTCTCGTTTTCCAGTCCTGGAACGGTTCCGAGCGCGTTGTCGTAAGTCATGGCCTCGCCCCAATACGCCATACCGAAGCCGGGATCGATCTGCTGGGCAACCACGAAGCGGTCGCGGGCCTCCTCGTACCAGAAGCTGTGGAGCGCCAGGACTCCGACTACGAATTCCTCCTGCGCTTCCGGGGCGCCCGAAGTCGGAAAATCAATCGTGCCCAGCCCCAGCCCGGAGTCCTGCGCAAGCGCCGAAGAAGGATGAGAACCGGTACAGTTGGCGGCCAGGAAGAGAAGAATCGTTACCGCCGAGGAATACCGAGCCCCACGCATGGAAGGCGGCTGCCGCCGCCGATGTGCCATTGCGTTCATGATCAGCGAAGATTTTGAAAGTCTACCACCAGTTTCATCGACGCCGAACAACCGACGACCCCGGTTTCAATGGCGCAGCCAATCCGCCAGTGACTCAGAAGGTATGTCCGGACTGGAACCAGAAGTGGGCGCCTTCACGGCTGAACCCGGCATCGAGGCCGAAAAACACGCGTCCCCCAAACCGGACACGAACACCGCCGCCGGCCGCGCCACGAAGCTCATCGAGACTCAGATCATGGGGTCTGGCCGCGACGCTGCCAGCGTCGACAAAGGCCACGGCGTCCAGGAAACCCATCATTGCGCGACGGTATTCGATGTTGAACAGCAGGGCATTGCCGGATCGAAACCGGTACTGATCGAATCCGCGAACGGTATCGGTCCCGCCGATGCTCGGCTGCAGGAAAAACGGGATCTGGTGCCCGGACGCCTTGCCGGTCAGCACCGCACGCGCCCGGCCCGCGATTCGTCCGGCATCGGACAGGGAAAGGAAACGCCGATATTCGAACTCATACCGATGGAAGCTATAGTCTCCGGGTTCCCTGTCTTCGAATCGCGCCCACTCGAATGACGCAACATCGCCTGCCCTGGGATCGTCCCTGTCGTCCCGGCGGTCGTAATCCAGTCGAATGCCGCCGCGCCAGTAATCGGGAGCGGCCTCCAGAGCCGTTGCCTCCGCTACCGTGAACTGTTGTTCCGTGGAAGGATACTTCTTGTCCGTGCCGGGCCCGGCGTTGACCTCGACCAGCCCTCCGAAAGCGGCCACCCGAAGTCCGGACCTGAAATGAAGGCCCGCGGTTCCTGTCAACCAAACGTCCTCCAACCGGTAGTTCGAGTGGCGGTCCTCGTTCGAGTCCCGACCCAATCCCCAAAAATCTTCCTGGGGATAGTTGCGGTACCTCAGGCGGAATTCCGAAAAGAAATCATGAGTCGCCGGCGGAGGGGATTCGAGCGACAACTCGACATGTTCGTATTTTTTCAGGGACCCAACGATTCGGGCGCGCGCGTCGAACGGCCCGAGCGTCCGGTAGCGCAAGAGTTCGAAACCCGCAGCCAGACCCGAGTCCGCCGGCAGACCGCCCAGTACGGGACGGAACAAGACCTGCCCCTGCGAATCGAGCGGCGCCGCCGCCGTCAGGAGCGCCGAGGCAAGGAAGAGAACCCGGTACCGAACCGCCCATCGGATCATCGGCCCCGGGTCGCAAAAAGAACCAGGGCCACACCGCTGTCGGTCACGTTCTGGGCCTCGAGGTCGGTCAACATCATGGGCATGACCCCAACGTAGCTTGGCTGCAGTTCAAACTTGCCGATCAGGTACTGCCGAACGGCGACCGCCCAATCCCGCGCGAGAAGCAGGTCTTCAGGATCCGAGCCCGAGGAGTAGGCTTCGATCATCAGCGGGTCTTCCTTCGAATAGCGCATGTATTCGGCCATCACAGTATCGAGCCGTTGTCTTCCCGTATCGGTGAGAGCCGCCGTTCCATTGGAATCGAACATGCCGGTCGCGTCCAGCCGCCGTGTGATTCGCTGCTTGTCGGCGATAAAACGTGTGCTCAGGTACTCATCGATGCTGACCGAATCGATATTGAAGAAACCCCGGTCGTCGAAAAAGCCCTGAAAGAACCAGTTGCGTTTGAGGGCCTCGGTGTTGTCCACCATGTTCGACATCGCGCGGTTGGTGTTGTCCAGTGTAGTGCGCACGTCGGCCATCAGGCCATCCGGTCCCGCCGTCCCCTGGAATGTCTGAATCAGTTCTGTCGCCTCCCGGGTGAACTCTCCCGCTTCGCGGGTCGCCGCTTCGACGTTGGCGCCGACACGGTCGATTCTTTCGCCAAGATCCAACTCGCGAAAGTCCTCGGATATCACCCGAAAATCATTGGACAAGGCTCTAAAGTTGCCGATGGTTTGCTCGAACTCGTTCATTGTGGCGCGTATATCGTTGTAGAGGGCGTCATCGGTCAGGATTCGGCCGATCGAACCCCGGCCGGCACGGACATCTTCGACCATGCCGCCGATATTGGTCGCGATACCGTCGCCAACCGACGTGATGCTCTGGATTTCGACTCCGATCCGATCGATCGTTCCGGTCGTTTCGGCGTTCAGTTCCAGCAACGCATCGAAAGTCCGATTGATCCCGGACCGGATATCTGTAACCGCCTGGTTGCCCGAGATGGCCATATCGTTCATGCGTTGCATCAGGTCACCGACTTCGACAGGTTCACGGCTACCGATCGTGCCACCCGGACCGGCTTCAGGAGCATTGGCTGTGCCCGCGGCGACCTGCAGGAATTTATTCCCGACGAGTCCGTCGGTCTGAATGGTCGCGACCGAATCCTCACGCAGGATCGGCTGCAGGTCGGAATTCACCCGAAAGCGGACGCGAAACGGATCGCCGGGCGCCGTCGGGATCCCGATGTCCAGAACTTCGCCGGCGTCCGTGCCCGCCACGCGCACCACTGATCCTCGCGACAGGCCGCTGACGTTCAGGAAATTGGCATGGAGTTCGATGTTATCGGAGAACAACTGCCGGCGGTCGCCGATCCAGAACAGGCCGAGTGCGAACAGAAACGCACCGACAACGACGAAAGCTCCAAGTATCGCTCTTCGAGATGAATTCACGTTTACGTTCCTCCTGTTGCAGACATGAAGCGTTGGACAGTATCGTTCTGACTTTGCCGGAGCCGGTCGGGTGACCCTCGTTCCACGATTTTGCCGTTTTCGAGCAGTGCCAGTTGGTCGCCAATCCGCTGGGCGCTCGGAATGTTATGCGTGACCACGACCATCGTCGTGCCCTTGTGTTGCTTGAGACGAAGCAGCAGGTTGTCAATCTCGACGGCGGTAATCGGATCCAGGCCGCTGCTGGGCTCATCGACGAGCAGGATTGGAGGTTCGAGCGCCAACGCGCGAGCCAGGCCCACGCGCTTACGCATGCCGCCTGACAAGTCCGTGGGCATCTTGTCGTAGTCGTCGGCGAGCCCCACCTGGTCCAGCAATTCAGTGGCGCGATTGCGGATCTCGGGTGATGACAGTTCGGTGTGCCAACGCAAGGGAAAGGCCACGTTTTCTCCGACCGTAATCGAATCGAAAAGGGCCGAGTACTGGAACAGGAAGCCCATTCGCTTGCGAACCTGCGAAAGTTCGGAGCCCCGGAGTTTCGTGATCGGCGCCCCCTCCAGATAAATCTCGCCCGAGTCGGGTGCGATCAGTCCGATCATGTGCTTCAGTGTCAGGCTCTTGCCGCTTCCGCTGCGTCCGAGAAGGCAGAACGCCTCGCCCCGCAAGACTTCGAAGGAAATTTCATCCAGGATCGTTCGATCGCCGAACGATTTCGTAATGCCGTCGAATCGAATCGCAATGTCGGCTTCGGTCATTACGCAGCCTCGGGCAGGAAGAAGAAAATGGCCTTGACGAGGACCACATTGCTGATGATCAGGAGAATCGAACTCACGACCACGCTGCGCGTCGCGGATTGCCCGACACCGGCTGTGCCCCCGGTGGTGTAGTACCCCTGATAACAGGCGACCCCCGAAATGATGAAACCGAAAATCACCGTCTTGAACGTCGCCGTGAGGTAGTCGTCGAACTCGATTAGAAGAAACGCCTGTTCGAAATATTGTTGGAACCCCATGCCGCTGATCGCGTATTCGGCGATAAAGCCACCGAGGATTCCGGTGAAGTTCATGATCGTGGTCAGCAGCGGCATCATGATCATGCAGGCCATCACCCGTGTGGCCACCAGGAACTTGAAGGAATCGATCGCGAGGCTTTCGAGCGCGTCGATCTGCTCGGTGACCCGCATGGCGCCCAACTCGGCGCCGATTCCGGCCCCAACGCGCCCGGCGATCAGCAAGGCTGCCACGAGCGGTCCGGTTTCCTTGATCATTGCCAGGCCCAGACCGGTGGGAATCAACGATTCCGCGCCAAAACGTTCCAGCGTCGCACGGGTGTGCATCGACATGACCGCGCCCACGGCGATACCTGCGGCGGCAATCAGCGGAACGGATTTGTAGCCAAGCTCGTAAATCTGGCGCAACGTCTCGTCGAAGTGAAATGGACGCTTGACGGAGGCATGCAGGCTTCGGAAACCGAACGCCGCATTGTCTCCGATGAAGAAAAACGCCTTCGCAACCCCCAATCGGATTTCGCTAACCATTGCTCATGTGCTCGTCGCTACCCATAGCTCATTTGCTCCAGGTTCAGGCAACCAGAGTCTGAATTTTTACTATATCTCACCTTGTTCACCGCCTCCGGGGGATATTGCAAATTGTGCACAGGCGGAGGCAATGGCGGGACGGCGCGCGGTGTCCGTTGCGGATGTGGATCAGGCGAATTCCGACTGAAGGGCGTGTGGGGAGCGGCCCGCGGCCATGCTCGGTTGGATTGGCGGTGGGCGGGAAAGGGAAAGGTGCGGACCCGCGCGAGGCCCGCACCCTTCTCAAGTGGTTCAGCCTAACGATCCAACGGCGGTTCGACCTCGATTTCGCGTTCCGACCCATCACGCATTACCGTCACCGTGAGAGCATTCCCCGTTGCCAGAACCCCTTCGGACAGGCTCCTCAGATCCGACGCGGAGCCCACCCGGTTTCCGTCGACCGCGACGATGACGTCTCCGACTTGCAGCCCGGCGCTGGCGCCGATGGAATCGTCATCCATGGACACGATCAGGACCCCGGCCTCCGGATCGGCACCGAAGAACTGGCGGAGTTCGGTAGTCATTTCGGCGACCTGGACTCCAAGAAGTGAGGCGTTGCCCCCGATAGCGGCTATCATGTTGCTGTAACGGAGGTAACGGCCATCGGGAGACCAATTGTTGGGTGTCTGTGAAACAGTGACACTGGGCCGACTAACTACCTCAAATTGGATAGGTCTGGCCGAGAGCGTCAGCGTGACTTTCTGCTCCTCGGCGTTTCGGGAAAATGTGACTTCGACAGTCCGGCCGACGGGGGTCTCCGAGACCAGCCGTGTCAACTGAACGGCGCCGACGACGGCCATTCCATCGAACGCGGTGATCAGGTCTCCTTCCTGGATTCCCGCTTCGATGGCCGGCGCATCGGACTCAACCCCGGTCACGACGACGCCCCGATCCGGGCCGTCTTCAATCAGGACCCCCATCCAACTCGATTCTGGCTGATTTGGTTCCACACTGATCTGGAATCGTGGGGGCGCGTTCTCTCCAATGTTGCGGACCAGTTCACGGGTGTTATTGAGCAGATCGAAGACGTCGCGCCTCGCGGGTGGAATCTCGTCGTCGCGTTCCTGAACGATAACGGTTCGACCCGTGCCCGCGGCTGGCGGCTCTTCGGATTCGGCCGGGGTTTCCTGAAGACCGTTCGACGGTTCGGCGGCATTCAATTGTTCAGGCGCGGGTCGCAGTTCCTCGCGAGGCCGCTCTTGCGGAGTGGACGCCGGTTCGACCGTCTCCATCGGGGGCGGCGCCGGAAGCTTCATTGGCGGCGATGCTGCGATTAGCGCCGCCTGCGAGCCACCGAATCCAAGTAGTACAACCGCGATCGTGGCCGCGAGCGCCAACCCCACCGACGCGGGCCGGTTTCGATGTGCCGGTTGGCCCAGAATGCGCTTGATGCGTCCTGACAAGGAGCCGCCGGCCGCACCGACGGCAAGTCCCGCGGCGGCTCTTGCCGTCTCGAGGTTGGACAACGCCTGCGCGTAAAGCACGGCGTCGCCGCAGACGGTCACCGCGAAATCGTCGGCGCAGTGTTCCCGTTCGGCGCGGATGCGATTCGAGAGCCACCAGACACCCGGATGGTAGAAGAGGAGCGTTTCGGCGAGCGTCTGAAAGATGTTCACCAGGTAGTCCTGTTGTCGAACGTGCGCCAACTCGTGGGCGATAACCGCCTCCAGCTGTTCGGGCGAAAGTCCGATGACAGCGCTGGCAGGCAAGAGAAGGACGGGCCGGAGCCATCCCACAACGGCCGGCACCTCGACGATTGCGGATTCGATAACTCGAACGGGCCGCGCCAAACGCGCTTGCCGCGCGATTCGATTCACGGTTGCCGCGAGTTCCGTGCTGGCTCGAGCGCTTTGCCGCCGCATGCGCCGCACGAGGACCCAGCCTCCGGCGATACGGATTGAAAGCGCCAAGACGCCAACGATCCAGACCATGACGATCACCGGGATGAACGATTGCAGGTCGAGGGCCGTTGCCCAACTGCTGCCGTCCGAGGTGCGGCCGGTGGGGGTCGTTCCTGTCGCCGGCATCGGCGAGTCCGGTGTTTCGGTAACACTTGGCGCCGTTGTAGTCGGGGCCGTGGCAGCAATCCGGTTTCGGCCGGATTCGGGCGCCATGGCCATATAGGCGCCGACGGCAGTCCGTATCGGCAACGCCACCATGATCAGCATCGCGGCACACGCCGTCCAATATCGAATCCGGGCATCGGCGCCCGACAGGGCAACCAGGACCAGCGCGGCGATGGCGGCGACGATCGTACCCTGCCAGGCGAACTGTACCAGTGACCATCCGATGGCATATACGGCCGGACTTGCGGCGATTGCTTCAATCACGATCATTCTCCTTCGTTGGATTTCTCGGCGATCAGTCTTCGAATCTCGTCCCGTTCCCTGGTCGATGTCGGCCGGGTGGCCAGCGCCTGCATCACCAACTTGGATGCCGAACCCCCGAACGCGCGTTCGAGAAGATCGTCCAGCAGACGGCGCTGCATTACTTCCTCCTCGTGACTCGTGGCGTACACATGACTTCGACCCATTTCTTCGCGAACCGTCAAGCCCTTGTCGGTCATGATTTGCAGCAGCTTGAGCGTGGTGGTATAGCCGATCGGCCGATCCGTGGCGGCAATTTCATTCACTTGGCGCACCGTCGACGGTCCGTGATTCCACAGGATCCGCAGGATCGCCAGTTCGGCGTCGGTTGGTTTCAGGACGGATCGTTTTGCCATGAGCCAGAGTATCTACGAGATGTTTCGTAGTTTCAACGAAAAGTTTCGTAGTACGGCGCTTCAGTCGCCAACCCCACCGCGGGCGAAGTATTCGGCAAACCGGCCTGGACCATATCGAGAAGGACCGGAGTCCACTTCCGCCGTAGCTTCCAACGCGCGGGTCCCTATAGAATGATCGGCACGGACGAGGCGATTTCCAGGCTGGCTTTTAGCCCGCCTGTCTCACGGGTTTTCGTCGCGAAGCGTCGGAGACGCCGTCAGAGCTACGGCGCGTGCCTCGCGCCGGGCGCGTAGCGGCGCGTTCCTCGCGCCGGATCAAGCGCGTCAGGGGGCGTGCACTGGCGGATGGAGCCGGCACTGTAGCAGACAACTCGTGAGAAATGCGGGTTAGATGTATTTCGATCATCGGAGATCGATCTGTCCGGGAACGTGACGTATCGGACCGGGAATGTGAGCTATCGAACGGACCTCAGTAACGAAGTGGCCCTGGTCACTGGCGGAAGCCGAAACATCGGTCTCGCGATCGCCGAGACCCTGCGGGCTTCCGGTGCGCGTGTCTGTATCTGGGGGGGCTCCGATGCTGGCGCATTGGAACAGGCGTTGAGTTTGCTCGGAGGGGACGGGGCCGATCGAATCGGGATGCTCGTGAAGGTTGAGGACGAAGATGCGGTCCTCGGCGCTTTCGATCGGATCGAAGCGCGCCTGGGTCCGGTATCCATCCTCGTCAACAACGCGGCGCGGCGGCCGTACGAGCCGCTCACAACGATCAGCCGCACTGCCTGGACATCGGTCCTCGATGTGATCCTGACCGGCGCGTTTCTGACTTCGCGCGAGTTGTTCCGCCGTTTGCCCGGGGAACGGAATGGAGCGATCGTCAACATCGGCGGAATCAGCGCGCATCGTCCGGGAACGAACCGGGCACACGTGATTACGGCGAAAGCCGGGCTGATCGGCTTGACGCGGTCGTTGGCCCAGGAGGGCCTCGGGCGTATCCGGGTCAATTGCGTCGTCCCCGGAGCAATCGAAACCGCGATTCCGGCGGGAGGGCGGCGGCCAAGGTTTCTGGACGACGAGGATCATCAGGCGGGCCATCCCCGCGACGTCGCCCGTACGGTCCTGGGGTTGGCGGATCCCAATGAACAGTTTGTGACCGGCCAGACTCTGCACGTCAGCGGCGGCCGCTTCATGCCTTGATTTCAGACCCACCCATCTGCGAGCATCGACAAGGACATCGTGATGGAACCAACAAGAGCCGACCGCAGGACAATGGCAAAAGCCCCACTTTCATCGATTCTGGTCATGATCGCGGTGTTCGCCGCGGGCTGCGCCACCGATGAGAGCACCTCCAATACAGCGGGTTCCGGAGCCGGACAAGACGCGCCCGAAAACGCATACCCGCACGATGTCGTTACCCTGATCACCCATTCGAGCCCGGGAGGCGGAAGCGACGTGTTCATACGCGAACTCGTCAGGCACCTGGGCCCCCAGATGGGGGTGGACTTCGTTGTCCAGAACGTTCGCGGCGGCGGTGGCGTGCGGGCGATGAGCCGGCTTGCCAACTCACCGGCGGACGGCAGCGTTTTTTATGCCGCGACGCCCAGCTTTATCTTCACCTCGCTGATGAGCAACCCGTCGATCGGTTACGACGATCTGGATCCGATCGTCAACTTGTTTTCCGATCAGGAAGTCGTCTACACCCGTGCCGAAAGCCCGTTTGAAACCCTGGCTGACGCGATTCGAGCCGCAGATTCGGAAAGAGGCCGTTGGGGCGCCGCGACACCCGGATCATTGGAGCGGCAGGCGCTGGAACGTCTCAAGCGCGCCGCGGACGTGGACGCCGCGATCGTCAGCCATGAAGGCGGCGGCGATCTCATCCTCAACGTATTGAACGGGACCCTCGATATCGGAGTCGGCGAGGCTCAGGAAATACGGAGCCAACTCGACGCCGGGCGGCTGCGCCTGCTGGCCGTGTTCAGCGAAACACGTTTGCCGGAACTGCCCGAGTTGCCCACCGTTTTGGAATCGGGTTACGACGTCGTCGTTACGAAGTTCAGAGGACTGATGGGACCCCGGGGTACGCCACCGGCAATTGTCGAAGCCTGGGAGGGTGCGATACAGCAGGTGTTGGAGAACCCCGACTATCGCGAGGCGTATTCGGGTGCGATGCTCACGCCACGATATCTTCCGCAAACCGAGTACGCGCGCTTCATTGCAACCTTCGCGGCCGAAACCGAAGCGTTCCTGATCGAGTCCGGCATTATTGATTAGGCGGCACCCCCTGCAGAGTCGTTCGGAAACGGTGATCGTTTCATGTTGAAGGATCTGATAAGCGCGTTGATCCTGCTGCCGGTCGCCGTTGGATACTACATCTCCGCGAGCGGCATCGGCCAAAGCGCCCTGGACGACGAAATCGGAGCGGGGGGACTTCCCGTTATTTACGCGACGCTGTTGGCCGCAATTGCTCTCGCCCTTGCAGCCAAGACATTGATCGCCTGGCGCTTCCTGCCGACCGGCCGTAACCATCCGGATCACGGACTCAAAGGCGAAGGCCGCAAACTGTTGCGCGCCGCGGGCATGCTGGGCATCGGCGTCGCCTACGTTGGCGGTGTCGCCTATGTCGGTTATCCGGTCTCACTGGCGGCGGCGATTGCCCTGGTTGCGTTGTATCAGGGCGAGCCCGCGGGCTGGCGTCTCGCAGGAATCGCGGTCGGCGGCGCCGCCGTATTCTGGATCTTCTTCGATCGTCTGCTCGGGATCGACATGCCACCCGGGGTCTGGCCGGCACTTTGGGGGGCATAGTGGGAGGATTAATCGATGCCCTCCAGATGCTGGTCACCACATCGATCGTGCCGGCGGCCATCGTCGGGGTCGCTTGGGGGATTCTGGGCGGAGCGCTGCCAGGGATCTCACCCTCTATCAGCATGGCCTTGTTGTTGCCACTCACTTACGGCCTTGAACCCCGTTCGGCAATCGTGTTGTTGGCGGCGACCTATATCGGAGCGGAATACGGAGGATCGATACCCGCCATCCTGATCAATACGCCGGGTACGAATGCCGCGGCCGCTACGGTGCTCGACGGTTATCCCATGAAGCAGCAGGGCCGCGGCGGCGAGGCCCTGGGGATCTCGCTGTACTCCGGCGTTATCGGCAGTTTCATCGGATTGTCGATGTTGGTGCTGTTGACGAGGCCTCTGGCGAACCTGGCTTTGGCTTTCACCCCGATGTCGTATTTTGCTCTTGGCGTTCTCGGTTTGAGCGTGATCGCGTCGTTGGCGGGGGCGTCCCTGCTGAAGGGGCTTGCCGCGGGTTTGTTGGGGTTGATGGTGGCGACGGTGGGTACGGACCCGATTTCCGGAGTGCCGCGCTTCACTTTCGGACAGGTGGCCCTGCTGGACGGCATCGCGCCCATCCTGGTGATGGTTGGATTGTTTGCCGTCAGCGAATTATTTCTCCAGGCCAGCCAGCCGCAGTGGGAAAGGACGTCCCGGAAATTCGCGAAGATCCGTTTTCCGGACAAGAAAATGCGGCGGCGGTTGCGCAAGCCCCAATTGATCGGTTCCCTGATCGGTACCGTCGAAGGCGTCATACCCGGGGCGGGGGGGACGATCGCATCGTTTCTCTCGTACAACGAAGCACGCCGCTGGTCGAACGCCAAGGAGGAATTCGGCAAGGGTTCGCCGGAAGGAATCGCCGCGCCCGAAACCGCCAACAACACCGTTTCGGCAACCGCACTCGTACCCCTCCTGAGTTTCGGAATTCCCGGATCGAACTCCGCCGCGATTCTGCTTGGCGGGTTTCTCGTTCACGGATTGCTGCCGGGACCGCGCCTTTTCGAGGAGAACGCCGATGTCGTCAGCGGTCTCTACGTGGGATTGTTCGTTGCGACCCTGTCGCTGCTTGTCGTCGGCCGCGCCATCCTTCCGGTGTGCCTCTGGTTGGTCAACCGCTCGAAAGCCGTGCTGATGGCTTTCATATACGCGCTGATCTTTTCGGGTATCTACACGATCGACTACAGCCTGTTCGACATAGGACTGGTGCTCGCCGCAGGTACGGTCGGGGTGGCGATGCGGATTCTGGGTTTACCGTTGCTTCCCGCCGTGCTCGGTGTGGTGCTGGGCTTTCTGGTCGAGTCGAACTATCGCCGGTCTCTTGTACTCTCGGCTGGCGACCATTCGATTTTTCTGGAAGATCCAGTCGCCGTGGTTCTGTTGTCCTTCGCCGCGTTGTTCCTTGTCGGTTCCCTGGCGGGGCGTGTTTTCACGGCGACCCGGGCAAAGCCGGCAAGCGAGGCAGGGTAAGGCATGAGTTCTGCGCGTTTACAACACCCGGTTGCCGCCACCTTCGCGCACTGGATCGAAGATCTTTCAGCCGAAACGTTGCCCGACGCGGTAGCGCGTGCCTGTGCGGACACGGTCATCGATACCGTGGGGCTGGCATTTGCCGCCCGCGATACCGATTACGTCCGAGCCGTGTCGAAGTCATGGGCAGCCGCCGGACCCTGCACGGTCATCGGTTCCCAAGAGCGTCATACGGCCGAGGCCGCGGCGATGATCAACGGCACCGCGGCGCACGGCGAGGATTTCGACAACACGTTCGAAGGATGCCCGGTGCATCCGGGCGCCGTGATCGTTCCGTCAGTGCTTGCAGTGGCCGAGTCCGAGGGGCTCAGCGGAGTTGACGTCCTGCGGGGAGTCGCGGTGGGCCAGGAACTGATGTGCCGGATGGGTTTGGCCGCAGGGAAAGGCCCGCACTCCGCGGGCTTTCACCCCACGGCGGTGATTGGGGCGATGGGCTCGACGGCCGCCGTGGCTGCGGCAACGGGCGCGACTTCGGATGCGACAACCAATGCGCTTGGGATTGCCGGAAGCATGGCGTCGGGCATCATCGAATATCTGGCTGACGGTTCGTGGACCAAGAAGATGCATGCGGGCTGGGCCGCGCAATCGGGCCTGCGCGCGCTGGCCATGGGCCGGGCCGGGTTCAAGGGGCCGGCAACCGTGTTCGAGGGCGGGCATGGGTTCTTTCACGCCTTCGCGCCCTCGGTGTCCCCCGATTTCAGTTTGTTGACTGGCGAACTCGGAGAACGGTGGGAAGCCGCGCGGATTGCGTTCAAGCCGTTCGCTTGCGGCACGATGGCCCAACCCTTTGTCGATTGCGCGATCCGTTTGCGGAAACGCGGAATTCGCGCCGAAGACATTTCCGAACTGATGTGCTCCGTCGGAGAAGGAACGGTCCACCGCCTGTGGGAGCCCCTGGACCTCAAACGGAACCCGCCGAACGCCTACTCCGCGAAGTTCAGCACACCCTACTGTATCGCCGTTGCCTTCCTTCTGGGAGACGCGGGAATGGCCGAGTTCGATGAATCGTCGATTCAGGACCCTGGCGTTCTGTCGCTGTCCAATCGAGTTGCCTATACGGTTAGTCCCGACGATGAATATCCGCGCAACTACACCGGACGCATCCGCGCGACTCTAACCGACGGAACCGTGGTGGAGGAGCGTCAGCCGCATCTTCGCGGCGGCGTGCGCGAGCCTATGGAACGCGCCGAGTTGATCGGGAAATGCGCCGCCAACCTGCGTCATGCCGGTGTCGACCCGGGCTTGTCGAAAACCATCGTGCAGTGGGCGGATGGATTGCGTGAAAACACGGGCAAAATCGATCTGGCGTGGGGATAGACGACGGTCTGCCGTGGAGTGATGCGAAGTCCCGCCGTGCTTGAAACCGGAAACCGGCGAATCCCTTGACCCGGCGGCACTCCAGCAGGGATCAATTAATTGGGTGGCGTGGACGGCGTGGACGGCGTGGAAGGGGCCGCAAGCAGTTCCTGCACTCTCTCCTTGTATTCAGGATAGAGCGTTGCGGCGCCGCCTTGAGCCGCCTCTTCGGGTATCCCATCCTCGGCCAGCCAGTCCGTCAGGTACGGATTCTGCCCCGGAAGGAAGTGAGGCACTCGCGTCGATGTCGATTCCTGAATGATCGTGCAGGGGTAGTAAGCGAGTTGAGAGTCGGTCGTCCGCAAGTAGTTCGACGTTTCGATGAAAGGCTCCTCCAGGTAGATGGGGTCTTCGAGGACCATGACGATCAATAGATACCGATCGTCATTCAGGATGATGTATTCGGTCATCCGGGCACGGTCGCTGAAAGGAACGTTGTTACGGCGAAGGTAGCCCTCCTTGAGGTGCGTCGTCGTGACGACCAGCGTATTTCCATCCCATCTTCCCGTTGAAAAACCCGACCAGGTGTGAGGCGCCCATTCCGGAGGATGCGGTCGTCCATCCATGTAAATGGGCCGGTCGAGGGCGCGCAGCCATTGAACGTGGTACGCGGTGAGTTGCCGCGATACGGGATCGATCTCCTTGATGAACCGGACGTTTCCGTTGGCGCGCCACTGGTAGGGGGCGGGATGCGGACGGCACTGGAACTCCGGCAATCCCCAGTCGGTGGGATTGCTTGTATTGGCGCGCATACGGCCCATGTCGTTGAGAGGTATCCCGAGGTAATCGCCCGGCGGATCCCCGCCCGGGCGCTCTCCCCGATCGTTGTGCCGCTCATACTCGCCCGACAGTTCCATAATCACCTGGGCCGACACCGGCATGTTCGCCAACATGAGCGCCAGTAGAAACACGGGCCCTGCCAGCATCGCTCGACTGAAGGTTTGCATATCCACTCCCGGGCGCGGAAGAGGGCCGTCCCCGCTCAACTGTGCGCATCGCGCGCATCCGGTTCGTTGTGTCATCTTGCCGAGCACGGTGTGGGATTCCACCCGGACTCATCGGGAATCCTCTTGAAGTGGGTGCTCGTGATGAATGGTCCGTTCAGGTACAGCGGATCGACGATCACGGTCGTCACGATGAGCCACTCGTTCCCATCGGGTCCGGCGATCCCGTTGTAGTATTCGGTCACCGAGGCGTCTTCGCTGTAAGGAACGCCGTTCTTGCGCAGGTACCCCGACCTGAAATGTGTGGTCTCGACCTTCAGGTTTCCCGCTTCCTGGCCCCGGCCGGCAAACTGCCACCGGGCGACGGAGTGTCCCTGCAATGTCGGCTCGCTGCCGGGCGAGGGAACGTCTCCAAAATAGAGTCGCCGCACCTGCATTCCCGCGTCCGTGTCGATCCTCAGGGTGTTGTCGCCTTCCCAGGCGATGTGAAAGCGTCCGGGCACGCGCATGATCGCGGCGACGCCATAAGACTTGCATTGATTGCCGTTGGCTTCGTCCCGGGCCGGATCCCAGGTATCGGCGACGCGCCGGCCCTCGTTGTTGATCGGGACGTGTTCGTAGTCTCCCTTGCGCGGTGTAATCATGCGAGAGCGCCAGTCCTCGCTGACCACCGAGACCCAGTAGCCGGTCATATCGAAAGGGGCAGCGTCGGGCGCCGACTGGGCGTGGACTTCAGATCCCGCCGCAACAGCCACCCACACGAGGATTGCGGCGAACAGCGGTTTGCGGTACGTGGGCAAGGTGCGGCAATGCATTGCGCCTCTCCTGACAAGCCGAGGAACCCGAGCCCGTGGCCTGGACCTGCCCGGTTCCTCGAATTCCTCAATCGACGACTTCACCCGGCCGCTCGCCCCAGCCGAATCCGTCCGACAGGCGGTGGAGAGTGTTCATCTTGACCCTGTGAGCCCCGGCCTCGCGCGACGGACTGCCGGTGATGATCACGCCGTCTCCGGGTTTGAGGGTGGTTCGTGTGACCCCCTGTCCCCGTAGTTGTCCCGCGCCGCCCCATTCGACGGCCCATCGCTGCATATTTCCGTTCTCGTCAGGCGCCTCGACGTGGACAAACGAATGGGGGTTCCGGAACTGGAATTGGACCAGCCTCCCCTCGAGCGTGATCTCCATATTCGAGTCATAGGTGGCCGCGAGCGAGTGGTGGCCGCGGGCGGTCACACCAAGGCCCAGCGTACCCAAAAGGACAATAAGAAACATCGCACCCTTCATCGCATTACCTCCCGCAAATCGGTATCCCTGCTACTCGCCACTGAGACTCCGGTAGACCGCTTCAAGGAACATGTCGGTTGTCCACGGGCCCGTTTCCGAACCGTAGCGGCTGTCGAAGTCTCTGGTCGGCCGGGTTGCCTGCACCTGATCCAGAGTCATCCCTTCATCGATCATGTTCTGAATCCGGTCTCGCACGACCGAGACCATATTCCTGTAGATGGCGACGTCGCCCGTATCGCTTAACCGTCCATGACCGGGAATCACCATCGTTCCACCCTGAGATCGGAACTCGGGGAACGCCAGGTCGAGAATAAAGTTCAAGCCATCGAGAATTCCCTGAATGCTGCCTCCGCGGTCGACGTCGATGACCGGGTAGGTTTCGGTCGAATAAATGTCTCCCGCGCTGATGACATCCGAGAAGCGAAACCAGACAATCGTGTCCTCGTTGGTGTGCGCGTTTGGCAGGTGGAACAGTTGTACGCCTTCGCCGTTGAAGAAATGGCTCAGTTTGTATTTGTCGAGGTAGTACGTTTCGGTGGGCAGCGCTTCCGGCGGTTCCAAGGCGTCGACCATGGAGAAGAGCGTGTTCTCGTGGGCCAGTATGGTCGCGCCCTCCCCGGCGTCTTCGATCGTACCCGTGACGTTTCCTCCGGTGTAGGTGGTTCCGGCCATCGCGATTCTTTCGTTTCCGGCCGAGTGTTCGGAGTCGTAGTGGGTGTTGACGATATAGCGAATCGGCTTGGCGGGCGCCGGCGAGCTGATAATCGCGTTGATTGCCGGGCTCGACCACCCGTAGGGATTCCGAGAAGCGGCGCATCCCAACCCGACGCAGGTCGCCGGTACCAGTGGCGCCGCGGTTGCCGTTGACAGTTGTTGAATCCTGGCCAGGAGCAGGTCGCTCATTTCGGCGGAACCCGTATCTACGAGCATGACGCCGTCGGGGCCGATGGATGCCGTGACGTTGCCGCCCGCCCCGACAAGCATGTAGATGTTCCCCTTGACCGGAAGCACGTGAATCTCGTTTCCACTCTCCTGAGCGAATGCCCCCGCGGGCGCGCCGGCATGCAGCACGACCGAAATCGAGAGGACCGCGGAAACCATTGTCCAGTGCGCCTGGTGTTTGAACATGCCCCTTACCTGACAGTTGTTGCGGCTCGCTCGCCGGAGGCGGCCTGAGGTCCAAGGACCGCCAACAGCCAACAACCCATTCCCGAACAAGTCCAAAGCGGACGATGGCACATCGATTCCAGGAGTTGTGGCCGCTGGAGCCGACGGACTCCCGGAGCCATGGTTGCTAAAGCCGCCGGATCTGGAAATTACCGCTTGTGTCCCCGCAAGTCCAGGTCCCAACGATCCTGCGGTTGCCTGCCACCGGGTTGAAGATCATTCCTTCAAAAATGAAGGAATCCGTACCGCCGGCACCGTTCGGCGCATCCACTTCAATGCGGACGCGGAATTCCGGAGGTGTGCCTTCTGTCGACCTCTGCCCCTCGCCCGCCGGTATTCCCGGAGTGATGTTGAGTTCGGCGGATTTTATCGGGATCGCGTCCGGGCCGGGATCGATGACGCCCGTGATCCGGGGCGCATCCCAGTCGAGAACGACCGTCAGGTCATGCCGGTCGGTTCCCGTTCCGAAGTCACCGTACCAGGTGCCTTTCAACGGGTGTCCTTCCTGAGCCACCGCCGGCGCCGCGAGTGCCAGAACGGCGACAAAGGGAATCAATGATCGTATGGATTTCATCTGCATCGGTTCGATACCTCGCTTGGCACGGCCTACGGAACAAAGAAGCGCGTGTTGTCCACGTCTTCCTGACTTCCGAGCATCAACTCGGGGCCCTGATTGGCCTGCTGGCAAATGTATTCGAACAACTCGGCGCCCGGTCTCCAACGCAGGTTGAAATCAATCGTGGTCCATGGCCGCGTGTATGCCCCGGAATCGTCGATTGTCGCTTGATACTGCATGGTGTTCATGTCAAGGCGGGTGAGACGTTCGATGAACTTCAATTGTTCGGTGTGGGGTGTTCCGCGGGTGTCGATCCAGAACTTTTCGTTCAGGCCACGGGTTTCGACAACCAGCGTGTCTCCCTCCCAATGACCGATCGAGTAGCCGTAATTGGTCGGTACAATGTCTTCAGGAAACGAGCGGCCGTCCAGGAAGACGATCCGATAGGAATTGGGCCCCCCGTTGTCCATGATGTACAGGCGCTCGAGTTCGGGAATGTCGACGAACTCCGTGCCATACGGCGTCGAAAACTGTCTCGACGCGCCGGATGCCTTGCACCGCGTATGCGGTTCGAATTGATCGATCTGGCGGATGTCGTAAACGGCCCTTGCCCATGGCTGAAAGGGAATGTCGTCCAGTTCCTGATCCCGCGGCAAAGTCGTGACGCCGGCGCCCCAACCGCCCACGCCTTGTCCCGGAACCGAGCCCATGATGGGTTTCCCGTCCGGCCATCGCGGAGTGGGCGCGGCCGGTTCAGCCTCTTCATCGTCCGCCCCCCCTTGCTGAGCCGCCAGGCTCGAACCGGTCGTCAGCACAAGCGCCAATAAGACTGCTGCAGTCTTTGCGAACATGGTGTTCATTGAGCGGATGGTCATTTTAGAGTCCTCTCTGTCGATCGAAACTTCATGGCCGGTTGTCCTGGCACAGGAAATAAGGCATCTCCTGGCCAGGTATCCATTCCAGCGTCCAGGTGCTTGTCCATGGCCGCGTATACGTCCACGGGTCGTTAATCGTTACTTCGTAACGCAGCGTCCGCATGTCGACGCGCGTGAACCTTTCAGTCATCTGAAGTTGTTCGGTGTGCGGCAGTCCGCCGTTGTCGAACCAGAAATCTTCGTTGAAACGCCGCATGTCCACAACAAACGTGTCGCCCTCCCATGTGGCGACCCCGTGGCCATAAAACAGAGGGTTGTCGTCGTTGCCGCCAATCTGGCCGACATGGTCTCGTCCGTCGGTATAGATGACCCGCCGATTGCGGTTGCCGCCACCCACGAGGACGAAGACACGATCGAAGTCCGGTTGTTCGACAAACTGAACTCCGTAGATCTGCTGGTACTGGCGGGGTCCGCCCGGCGGTTTGCACGACAGAAACATCGGATCGGTCCGGAGGAACATGCGTTGCCGGAGTTCATACACGCCCTGGGCCCACGGCTGCATCGGCGCGATTCTGCCGGCGTCCGCGATGTCGTTCAAAAGCCCGTAGGCGTCCATTTCCACGTTCACGCCGTCCTCCACCATGGCCGGCCGGCTGGGATTTCCCCAATAACCCGTCTCGCCCGGTGGCGGTCCCAGTCGCGGGCGGCCGTCCGGCCACCGCGGCGTGGGCCCCGAGGCAACAGGCCGCGCGGGCGGCGTGCCGTTCGTTCCGGCATAGACGCTCCCGCTGGTGCTCGTCATGATCACCGAATTGCCGGAGATCTGATTGCTGCCATCCAGGGCGGCGAATCCCTCGACGCGTATGGTCTCTCCGAACGGCAGCGATTCCGCGCTCCACCCCCTATCCCCGAGAATGATCGCGCCATCGACTTCCACGGCCCACAAGGCGGGAAGCGGTTCGCCGGGTACTTTCATGAGGATGTGAACGTAGGGATTGGCCCAGTCGATCTGGGTGACTTCGCCCGTCAAGACCAGCGGTTCATTCAAATCGAACTTCGCACCGGGCGTATGCTGCGCAGATGCGTATGCCGCCACGAGCAGGATCAAAAGCAGCCCGTGGCAGAACCCTGAAGGGATCGCGCGCAGAGTTCCGCCACGGGCTGCTAGTGCCGTGGCGCCTGAGACAAACAATCGCCGCATTCGAAACTTCCTCCAGTCTTTTTCGCCGACGGGTCTACGGACCGCCTGGTCCGTCGGCGAACGGATCCCGGCTTCTCTCGCCAATCGCCTTCAGTGTCCTGTCCCACACCAGGACGCTAGCAGCCTGTCGGACTAACACCAAATCGAAAATATAAGTCATTCATATGACTGTGTTTACAGTTTCGAGCTGAAAAGGGCCGTCGTTGAAAACAAAGGACTTACGACGAAAGTCCGACAGGCTGCTAGTTACCCAGTTCGAAAACCATCAACGTCCCACCGAGGTTGGTGTAGTCGGATAGCGATCGGGTGAGACCGACGGCGCCGAGCCCTTCGGTTCCCTCGGTCAACCCTTCCGCAAGCCCGATAGCCGCCCACCCCCCGACGCCGCTGAGAACGGCGAGGTACTGCGTGCCGTCATGCATGTACGTGATGGGGTTGCCGATGATGCCCGATGGCGTCAGGAACTCGTACAAAACGTCTCCGGTTTCCTTGTTGACTGCCTTGAACCATCCGTCAAGCGTGCCGTAGAAAATGAGATCGCCATCGGTGCTGAGCACGCCGCTGTAGGCTTGGAACGTTTCGTCGATGGACCACTGCGTTTCTCCCGTCACGGCATCGAACGCGATCACCCTGCCCCGCACGTCACCGTTGTCGGCGGGGTACATGCTCAGAAGAGCCCCGACAAAGGGGAAGCCGCTCCGGTACAGGACCGTGAAAGCCTGGTAATCCATGCAGATATGGTTCGTTCCCGCATAGAAGAGTCCGGTGCTGTCATCGTAGGCCATGGGCTGCATGTTCTTGGCGCCCTGTGCGGCAGGGCAAATGTCGGTCACGTTCACATCCGCCTTGGTCATTTTCTCGGGATCCACGATGGGCCGGCCGGTGGTCATGTCGATTCCTGTCGCCCAGTTCACCGACGGGTCGAATTTGTGGGCTCGCAGAAGCCGCCCGTTGCGCCGGTCCAGAAGATAGGAAAACCCATTCCGGTCGAAGTGGGTCAAGGTTGGCACCATAACGCCATCGACCTCGGTTTCGGTGAGCACGCTCTCATTGATGCCGTCGTAATCCCACGCATCGTGAGGAGTCATCTGATAAGCCCAGGCAGCCATTCCGGTGTCCGGATTGCGCGCAAAGATCGTCATCGCCCACTTGTTGTCTCCGGGCCTTTGGTCGGGATTCCACGTTCCCGGATTCCCCGTGCCGTAGTAGAACAGGTTCAACTCGGGGTCGTAGGTGTACCAGCCCCAGGTCGTGCCTCCTCCGAGTATCCAATCCTCGCCCCGCCAGGTATTCAGGCTGGAATCGGCACCCACCGGTTGCTGGGTCGCGCCGTCGATGGTCGTCTCGGGATCGACCAGCAATTCCGTGTCCGGTCCGACGCTGTGGGCGCGCCACACCTGCTCTCCGGTCTCGGTGTCGAACGCGGTAATGTAGCCGCGGACACCGTACTCGCCTCCTGAAATGCCCGCCAGAACCTTGTCCCTGATCACCAGTGGGGCCATGGTCATCGTCTGGCCCAACTGCGGATCGCCGTTTTGGGCAGTCCAGAGGACTTCGCCGGTCATGGCGTCAAGGGCATAAAGCTTCGTGTCCAGTGCGGCCACGAAAATCTTTCCGTCGCCGTAGGCAACGCCGCGATTGACTAAATCGCAGCAGGCGACCGAAGGTGCGAACGAATCCTGTTGCGGAGTGAAATTCCAGACGATGCGTCCCACGTTGTCGAGGTCGACGGCATAGACGTGGTTGGGGTACGCGCTTTGAACGTACATCATGTTGCCGATAACCAGCGGCTGCCCCTCGTGGCCTCGGAGAGCGCCGGTGGACATGGTCCAGGAAACCTTGAGTCGGTCCACGTTATCGCGATTGATCTGGTCGAGCGAACTGTGGCGCGTCCCGTGATAATTTCCGAGCGGCAATACCCACTGATTGGGATCTTGAGACATCTGGTCGAGGTCTTCAGTTCCCTGGGCGAATGTGAGAGTAGAGGCCAACAAGGCGACTACCAGAAGCGAACCGCGTCTCATCCAGAGCATTTGTCCTTCTCCTTTTTCTGTTCCTGCTGAATCTGCTTGCGCCTCGGAGGCGCTGTCATTCGATTTCCGACCGGGGCCTGCCGACCGGTATCAACTCGAAACGCCGTGCTTCGACGTACATCAGGATCTGCCTTATCTGCTGCTCGCTCATGAAACCGGCCCAACCCGGCATCCCTTCGGCCTCGCGGCCTGCCATGCTCGTGGCCAGAAAGTCCTGGGCGGTCAGGCCTCCCTCCAGGGAATCGCGCAGGTCCGGAGCGAGTTCGCTCCCCGTCACATCCAGCCCGTGGCATCGGTAGCAGTACGAGTTGTAGTAAAGATATCCCCGAAAGACATCCTCGGTGACCCTGCCCGAATCGTCCTCCAGAAACAACTGGTAATCCAGGCTGACCGTCCGACCGTCCCCAAGCGTATAGGCGTACCGCGTGGTTTCGGATTCATTCGGAGTGGGAACGTGGTCTTTTTGGTCAAGAATCCAAGTCACGATCTCCTCCAGGTCACGATCGTTCAAGTCCGGATGGGGCGTCATGGGGATATCGCCCCAGCGACCCGAGCCGCCTTCCCGAATGCTCTGCATCAGTTCCTCAACGGCATTTTCCTGGCCTTCGTAACGGCTGGCCACCTCCGCATACGCAGGCCCCACCAGTTCACGATCGAGCGTGTGGCAGGCACGACAGTCGCTACCCGCCATCAACGCCTCGACGCCGCTGTCGGCCTCGGCTTGAGGGGCGTTCGCCATACGGGTCCCGCTCCCTACCTCTTCGGCCGCACAGAGGGCTGCCGCCGAAAGAACAACCCCGCCCAAAACTCCAACTCGTCGGTGCAATATCTTTTTCCAGACCCGACGTGTTATTGCGGTACGAATAATCCGACTCCGTGCCGTGTCAGGATCGACGTCAATTGCGACTGGCGCTCGGCGATCACGTCGTTGAGCCGACTTCGCAACGCATCGTCGCCCTCCCGGACTCCCATGGACATCGGAAAAGAATACTGCTCCGGTGGGCCAAGCGTCCGGTCATTCGGAACAACGACCACTTCAAGGTCGGTGTGCCTGCTCAAGAACGAGCCGATGGCGGGTAGCCAGGTGATCAGAACATCGATATCCTCGTTGTCGAGCGCATCGAGCATCGTTTCCGGCGACTGTCCGCTGGTCTCCGCTACCGCGAAGGGAATAACCCCGGGCACGCCCGGAACCAAGCTGCGCATTTTCAATCCTTCTTCGACGGGGGTCCCCATTTCATAACCGATCTTGACTTGCCTGAGCACCGCTGAGTTCATGCTCGTCAGGGCATAGTTCATGCTTCTCTTGAAAACGAATACGTACGAGGACACGTAGTAGGGTTGTGTGGACGACGCTTCGCGGCTGCCGTAGGGAATGCTCATCACCAGATCGCATTCCTGCGCCTTGAGCGTATCTTCGAGGAACTGCGGGAACCCGCGTTCGCGCGTGTTTGCCCAAGTGTATTCGAGCGTCGTCCCCAGCGCGCTGGCGACCTCGGCGGCGATCTCGTTTTCAAAACCCTCGCCGGCCCGATTCGAAAAAGGCAGGTAGTCGGGATCCGCGCAAACGCGAAGCGCCTGAGCCGTGGCCGGTAACCCGCATAGCCCCACGCCGAAGGCGGCCAGTAACGCCAGGGTTCCGCCACGGGTTGCCAGGGACCTCTGATTTGTCATGGTTTCGCTCCGTGTCGCTTGCCCCGCCCAACGTTTGGGTTGGCCTCTTACGAACTTTCCCTACGGTTGTTCCAATTGAATCTCGTCTGGCGTGCACTCCCCGTTGGCGCACCTGTTGTTTTCACGACAAAAGTATTCGTAGAGTTCCTCTCCCGGTTCCATGCGTAAAAAAGTCCGCACGTTCGAAAACGGACGGGTGTAGTACACCGGATCGTCGATTGTGACCTCCCATCGGATGTGATCGGCGTCGATGAACGACATGCGCTCGGTCACTCGCATTTGGTCGCTGTTCGGATCCCGGGCCGAATCGAGCCATGCCTGTCCGTTGAAACCGACGTTCTCGATCACCAGCGTGTCGCCCTCCCAATGGCCGATGGCGGTCCCTCTCCACGTTGGGAGAGGGTCCTCGGGAAGTTCCCGCCCATCGGTGGGGACTATCTTGAATGCGTTATCCTGCTCGAAGAAAATCGCGAGCCGATCGGGATGATGGACATAGGAGTGTGGAAACGGCGTGCCATAGAGCCGCACGTATCCCCAAGGCCAGCAATTGCCCGATTGTTCGAACTCACGGTTCGCTTCCTTCGCGGCCAGTCCAGCGGGTGTGAACGGCAGCGGGCCGGCGCCTTCCTGTGTGCAGTCCGGACTTCCAGTCAGATCGAGGTTGCCCGCGGCGGCGCTCACCCCGCCGCAGCCTTGCGAGTCATTGGCGAGGTTCCCCGCGCGCGAGTGGTCCCAGTTTCCCGTGAAATCCGGCTTGCCATTGGGCAGGCGTGGAACGTCTGCCTCGGCATCCTGGGCATTGGCGGATACTGGAACAAGAACCAGAAGCGCCAATACGCCGGCCAACGAAACCATCGTTCCGTACCTCATGTCGGGAGTTCCCGCATTTCGAAATCTCCTTTGCCCGTCTTCCGCGGCATGCCCCGAAAGAACTGTCTGCTTTCGGCTAATCCGGCACCGCGTCTTCGGCAGAAGCAGTGAACACTTCGCGGCCGTCGGCAAATGTGACTACGCTACCGGACGCGTTGGGGGATCGATCCTTGGCCCTGAAACCCTCTACCTTGACAATGTCGCCGACTTGCAGGACGTTGGGGCCGATGCCCCTCCGCATCAGAGCGCCAGGCGCGCCGGCTGAAAAACCCCAGATGGCGGATTCGCCGCTGACTTCGTCCTGCCCTTCGACAAAAAACCAGATGTGGGGATTGGTCCACTCCACTTTCCTGACCTCACCGGTGACATTGACCGGTTGGTCGCCGTCGTACTCCGCCGAAAACGAGTGGTGAGCCGCGAGCGGACCCGGCACCAGCAACACTCCGCACCCCAGCACGACAACACACGCAAGCAGTTTCCGTGACATCGCATCCCCCAGGAACTACAGATCGATTGTCCGAGCGTAGAACACAACGCTCGGTATGCAAATACAATTATCCCCGTTCTCTGTCGGGACTGCCCAGCTTTCGGAGAATTGGATAAGATGAGCGTACGCGCTTGCTGAGAGATCGACTCTTCGCGACAGCGACAGCGGTCGCGGTTCTCTGCATTCCGAAACTGTAAGAGAACAGCGTTCCGAACTGTAGGGGCGGTCTATGACCGCCCGAATCAAGTCCGGAACCGCACCTT
Organism: Terriglobia bacterium; assembly: GCA_963555775.3. Lineage (GTDB taxonomy): Bacteria > Acidobacteriota > Terriglobia > 20CM-2-55-15 > 20CM-2-55-15 > JAJEDW01. The sequence goes on from CAUVWY020000002.1 coordinate 260,355, forward strand.
TATCATTCCGACACTGTCGGAGAACAGCGTTCCGAAACTGTAGCGACTGTCTTGGAAGTCAAGCAGAAGGAAGCTCCTGACGCCAAGAAACGCGATCACGGGCGATGGCGTTGAGGATGGTGAGGAGTTTGCGCATGCAGGCGGTGATGGCGACCTTTGGACGTTTACCGGAATGACGAAGGCGCTGGTAAACGACGGCGATGGATGGATTGTGGCGGATGGCGACGAGGGTGGCCATGTAGAGGGCGCGTCGTACAGGAGCGCGACCACCCACGATCATGCGGCGGCCGCGGAAAGTGCCGCTGTCCCGGTTCATGGGGGCGACGCCGACAAGAGCCGCCACCTGGCGGCGATCCAGACAACCCAGTTCCGGGAGATGAGTCAGTCACATGGTGGAGGTCGCAGGACCGACACCGGGAACACTGCGCAGAAGGTCGTCGGTCTCGTGCCATATCGGGCTGGACCGGATCGCGTCGTTGATATCGTGGTCGATCTTGCCCAGATCGCGTTCCAGAGAACGGATATGTCTATCGATTTGAGTACGAATCGGCTTCAGAGCCATCGCCCGACGGTTTTTCTCGGCGACGATCATCTGCACGATTTGCTGTCGAGGGACGGCAAAGGCGCGCAGTGGGGTGGTTTCGGGATCCGAAATAGGGCGGATCGCGGGCCGGACACGGGCGGCGAATTCGGCCAGGACGTGGGCATCGATCCGATCGGTCTTGGCCAGCTGGCCCATCGAACGGGCGAAATCACGAACCTGACGCGGATTCACAACCACGACCGGTAATCCGATCGCGGCCAGAGCCAGCGTCACGTCATGCTGATATCCCCCGGTTGCTTCCAGAACGATCAATTCAGGGGAAAGACGTGTCAGTTGGGACACCAGTTTTTTGTGGCCCCCGGCGTCGTTGCGGACTGTGGCGATGGTCGGGTCCGATCCGACAACGGCCACATCGAGTGCGGATTTAGAGACATCAATACCGACGAAGTTTGGTGTGTTCATTCCTGTGGACCCTTCCTTGCGAATGCGGGCTTGAAATCAGCGGCCCTGGTCGACTGTTCGGGTTAGTGCAGGATACGGACGTGACGACCTTGCTACAGATCGGTCTTGGTTGGACCTGGGGCGGTACGGTCTGTCACGTCCGTTCTCGATCCCCGCATAAATTACGGGAATCCAGAACTCGTCATTTTATGTCCTGATGAAAGATACAAGGGGCGGTCTATGACCGCCCAAATCAAGATCGTGCGGTCATAGACCGCACCTACAGTGGGAAAGATCGTGCGGTAATCGTGCGGTCATAGACCGCACCTACAGGGGGATTCGGAGTGGGAATGGGAATGGGAGACGCTGCCACGTTGAAGCTTCTGTTCAGCCAAGGCCACTGAGCCCTGTGTAAAAAGGTATCCAGCGTCCACAAAAACTGCGACTCGATCCATTTGATTAATCTATGTAAAGGTGAGGCAAAAATAAAAAGGCTCCCGAAGGAGCCCTGTAGTAAGTCGCCCCATTCGGATTAGTAATCGGGGCTGACCAAAGGGAAGTATCGAATATGAGAGGATTGCTTGTCAAGATCTGAACTGCGCCCCTACATTGGACAATTTCCTGAAGAATTAGAGAACAGGTAAGCGGCCTAAACCGGTTGTGCCGCCGGAAGAGGGATTGGATCTCCCGCCGTCGGCGCTGTGGGAGCGGTGGGAAAGCGGAGCGTGTAAAGCCGGGATGTCGCTTCCCGCGTCCCCGAGTTCTCGACCGCGACGAAACCCACGGGGAAGCGGTTGGTCAGCCAGCCTCGCGCCTGGACGTATCCAACGAAAACCGCGTTGGCGCCGTTGTCCTTGCGCCACACCCGGGCTGCCTATCTCCGGAATGGTGAGCCCTTAGGGGGCGTGGCCTGGAAGTTCATGCCATCTCTGCTCTGTGAAGGCGTAGGGCCGCCGCGGCAAAATACCTCTAGTTGGGGGTCGTGATACGATGCCGTCATGAAGGGTCGGATTCCCATCGTTACGGTCGGATTTGCCCTGGCGGGACTCATGTTCATGTTCCAGTCGCAAACGCAAGTTCAGCTCGATGGCTTGCAGTCGGAGATCGCAACTTTGGGCGAACGCATAGAAACGCTGGACGGACGGATGTACGAGATGAACGAACGCTTGACGCGCGTCGAGACGTTAATTGTTGAATCCACCGTTCAGCCATAACGCGTGATCCGATGCCGCCGGTCGACCGGCCAACTCCCGCCCCCACCAGCCGCACTGGGGTACGTTGCGCGGTTAGCCCGCCTTTCTCACGGGTTTTCGTCGCGAAGAGTCGGAGACGCCGTCAGAGCAAGGCGCGCGCCCGGAGGGCACCGGAGGCGTACTTGACGGTACGTCGAGGAGCCCGACGAAGCGGAACGCAGCACTGGCGGATGGATCCGGCGCTGTAGCAGACAACTCGTGAGAAATGCGGGTTAGCCCCGTCAAATCGCCCGGAGACGGAACACTGTCAGCGAAATGATCGCTTGGAAAGTGAACATAACCGGGTAGTGAATCGTCATCGACACGTTCTCCTTCCCGCAAAGAGAATGCATGAACTTCCAGGCCGGAAACATCGTTTCCGCCGCGGGCTGCCCGGGCGGCCGCCTACCAGCCGGCGGTGAAGCGGGCAACCGGGACATGTGCGGCGGCGGGGTTCTCGCGCCGCTCGGCGTCGAGCGCCAGTCGAAGTCCACGCCCTTTGGGGCGCGCAGCCCCATTGTGTAGCCCAGCCGGTATTCGCGCCCGGACCCGGACCTGCCCAGGCGAACCGCGGCGTTCCGACGAAGCAGCGTCCGATCGCGAAGCCGTATCCCAGCACAGCGGCTAGCCGCCCAACCGCGCCGGCCCGTTCCTGATCATGTGCATGGCCTCCTATCCCTGGATCGTTCGCCGCGCCGCATGGAATTCACGAAAGCCCTGCTTGGACTTCACTCGTCGTCCGATCGCTCGATGGTCAAGCTGCAGGATGTTGTCGGCCCCCGATCCGTGCAACAATCCTCTTATTCAGGAAGCCGTCCCAAAAGGACTCCGTCCGCAAAGGTCGGCGCCTTCACGGTCGAGGACATCGGACTCGTCGGTTGAAGTCCTCGCCGGCCATCGAGAGGAGGTAGTCATGCGAGGCTGGACACTTACTTCAATCCTGACGTCGGTTGCCCTGACGGCGCTGGCCCTGGCCTTCCTGGCGGGCTGCGAGGCGCAAGACACGATGGTGGCGAATATGCCGATTCCTCACCCCCTCGACCCGCTGACTGCGGACGAGTACAGTCAGACCATCGCCCTTCTGCGCGCGGCCGGTCACTTGAACGATGCGTCCAGATTCTCGAGCCTGGACCTCCACGATCCCGCAAAAGCCAGCGTCCTGGCGTGGCGCCCTGGACAAGACTTCGATCGATCTGCCTTCGCCATCGTCAAACAGGGCTCGCAGACATTCGAGGCGGTCGTCGATCTCTCCAATGAGTCCGTTGTTTCCTGGACCGAGATCGAAGGAGTGCAGCCCAGTCTGCTGATGGAGGAGTTCCTCGGTGTGGGCGAGATCCTGGCCGGGAACGAGGAGCATGTCGCCGCTCTCGCGGCTCGTGGATTTTCACCGGACGAAGTTTTGTGCGCGCCCATGACTCTGGGAAACTATGACATCCCCACACATCGAGGACGGCGGCTGTTCAAGACCCCTTGCTTCGCGCTCGGCGATGTGAGCTTGTTTAGTCGCCCTATCGAGGGGCTCTGGGCCGTGGTAGACCTGAACGCGCGCGAAGTCGTTGAGATTGTGGACGAGGCCGTGATTCCGGTATCCGATGCGGCGGCGGCGATCAACGAGGGTTCGATCGATTCTGACCGCGAAGCGCTCCGGCCGGTAGTCCTCGATCAGCCCGACGGAGCGAATTTCATCGTGCGAGGGCACGTGATCGAATGGGACAACTGGACCGTACACTACCGTATGGAGAAGCGCTCGGGACTTGTCGTCTCCACGGTCACCTACCGGGACGGCGATCGGATCAGGCCTGTTCTTTACCAGGGCGCGGTTTCGGAGCTGTTCGTTCCCTACATGGATCCAAACGGCAATTGGTACTCGCGGACATTCATGGATGGAGGGGAGTACGGTTTTGGAGCCAATGCGACGCCACTCACTCCGGCGTACGATTGCCCCAGCACGGGCCGGCTCCTGGACGCGTTGCTCCCCAACGACTTGGGTGCGGCTGTAGTCGCAGCCGATACCATCTGCATCTTTGAGCGTAACCTCGGAGATCCCGCCTGGAGACACTTCGACAACCTCAGCGGGACCGGTTTCGAGGGACGGCGTGGGGTCGAACTCGTCCTCAGGATGGGTGCCACCATCGGTAACTATGACTACTTCGTCGACTGGGTGTTTACCCAGGACGGGCGAATCAAACCAAGAATCGGCGCCTCCGGATATGACGGGCTCAAGGGAGTACTCGCCCAGTCCATGAACGATCCGACAGCGCAAGCGGAGACGGCCTACGGGACGCTCGTGGCGCCGGGACTGGTGGCCACCAACCACGATCACTTCTTCAGTATCCGACTCGATGTCGACGTCGACGGAATCGACAACAGCCTTTCCCTCGACCGCCTCGCAATGCGGGATTTCGAGGGCCCGCGAAGCGGTTGGGTCGTCGAATCCCAGGTCGCCGGTTACGAGCAGGAGGCCGTGCTCGACTACGATCCGTCGCGGCCCGCATACTGGCGGATCGTGAATCCGGTTGCCCCGGGACCCGTGGGCAACGCGCCTGGCTACGTTCTTCGTCCTGGAAACAGCGTCGCATACAGCTTGCTCGATCGCGGCGACCCGGCCGAGCAGCGTGCGGGATTCACCCCCATCAACTTTGGGTAACACCTCATGATTCCGACGAACGCTACGCGGCGGGGCACTACGTGAATCAGAGCGAGGGCGGGCTTGGGCTCCCGGCTTGGACAGCCGCGAATCGCTCAATCGAGAATACCGACATCGTTCTTTGGTACACCGCCGGATTCCATCACGTTCCACGTACTGAGGACTTCCCGATCATGCCCAGTGTCTGGCACGAGTTTGAACTGATACCGTTCAACTTCTTCGATCGGAATCCAGCTCTCGACATTCCTGCTGAATGGGGCGGCGTTATGGCGACGAGATAGCCTGACTACAGTTTTCTACGCTCTGGGTTGAATCTCGGGTCAACATCAGAATGGCATTCGCTTCTGATAGATTGACTTCAATACCCGGCGCATCTCAGTCCGGCACGTAAGCGATAAGCATGCTGCGGTAGGCGCCATCCAGGAAGGTCGAGGGGTCGCCGAATTCGTCCTCGAATGGTGCTAGCGGGTTTCGTTCCACGGCGTCTTCAGGGCCCAGTCCCATGTTCATGTAGGCAATCATGGTGACGAAGAGCTCCCGATAGATATCGCGGTGACGTACGATGTCGCTGCCTGTTATCGGAGGCCCGTCGGAAGGCACGACGCGGGTGTCGGGATCGACCAAATCGGCGAGCCATTCCAGAGCGCGGACGCGCCCCCCGTACCATGCGCCGTTGCGGTAATCCAGGATCGGCCAGGCTTCCCCCGACACGACTCCGCCAGCGGCCAGCAGGTTCATCTCCGGAAAATGCAAATAGAGATCCCCGTCGGTGTGTGCCGCGGGCATGTAACCGTAGTCGATCCGCTGGCCGGCAAACTCCATGGACCCGTCACCGGAGGTTGTCCGATTCGGCCGGCCGGGCTCAGGCAGAGGGGGCAGGCGGCCTTCGAAAGTCACGGAGTAGACCGTGTTGCCGAGGTACATCCGTGTCTTCTCATGGGCGAAGATAACGCCGCCTTCGCGACCGACCGTGACGTTGGCGCCTGTCTGCTCGGGATGCCAGTGGGTGTTGATCAGCGTGTGGATGCGACCGTTGCCTGTCACGTCCCTGACGGCCGCAAGCAGCGCATCGGCGTTGGCCGCAAGGCCCCCATCGATCATCAGTGCGCCGTCTTCGCCGGGCATCGCGATCACGTTGCACCCGGCGCCCTGAAGCAACGCCGCCCCACCCAGATCGGTGGTTGAGATTTGTGGAGAAATTTGTCGCGCGCTGGCGGAAGCGGCAGGCATCAGCCCACTGCCGAGCGCGACAGCGCCCGTATGCAGAAAGCGCCGTCGCGAAAACCGATTCTCAGTCGATTGAATGCGTGTAGATCGGCTCATGAACTCGCGACTCACCGAGAGGCCAAATGTCCGCCCAGACGCCCTGGGGTGGGCCCAGGACTGGCCACACGGGGCCTTGATCCATCTGTTCGGTCGCGCCCAGTTCACCCAGAAGCGCGGCCTCTTCCTCGTACAGTGGAGTCTGCAGCGCCATGAAGGGCATGAAACCTCGGGACTTCGTATAGTCCAGCGCGGTAAGGCCGTCCTGATCCCGGGCGTTCATATCGATACCGTAGGAGGCGAGTTCCCCGATGACCTCCTTGTATCGCTTGCGGACGGCGTAGTGCAGCGCCGTGCCCCCGCGAACCTCTTCCCTGTGGTTGACCAGGGCGGTGACATTGACGTCCGTACCAGCGTCATACAGGATGCGGATCAGTTCAAGGGCCTGCGCCTCGGGGGCGCGGCCTGCCAGCACCGCAGTGATGGCGGTCTGGCGGTCGGCCATATGCAGGTTGGCGTCGGCGCCGTGCTCCAACAGCAGTTCGACCACCTCTAGGTCGGCGTTGTTGGCCGCGCGGATCAACGGCGTGGAGCCCCGGGTATTCGTCGAGCCCCGGACGTTGGCCGGACGGAAGAAAAGCTGCATGTTCGGGTTGGCGCCGTTCTCGAGCAACATGCGAAGGATCGTCATGCCGTCGGTTTCGTTCAGGGGGTCGATCGACGCCCTTCCACCGTTAATCTGACTGTGCAGGCCCACCACGGCGAACAGGGGTGTCTCTCCGTAGATGTCCCACTGATTGACATCGGCGCCGGCCAGGATCAATTGCCGGGCCAGGTCCCAGTTCGCATTCATGATGGCCACGAGTACCGGCGAGACGCCGCCGGGATCCGGCAGGTCGATGTCCGCGCCGTTCTCGAGCAACACATCCACGCAAGCCATACAGTTCTCACGCGCGGCATAGAGCAGAGGCGTCAATCCACCGCTGTCCATGTTCTTGGGACGTCCTTCGGCAGTCACATGGCGCTGGTAGTCGCGATCGATCGATCGGGCATTGATGTCGGCGCCATTGGAGACCAGGAACTCGATCATACGCGGGTGTCGACGCGCGGAGGCCCACATCAGCGCCGTCTGTCCGCCCCATTGTTCCCGGGCATCGACTGTGGCGCCGTAATCCAGCAACAGCTCGGCCGCCTCCACATTGCCTGTTCGTGCCACGGCCAACAATGCTGTTTGTCCGTCGGCATTGGGCGAGTCGGCATCCGCACCGGCTTCGAGCAGCAGCTTCAGCATGTCGGTGTCTCCGACTTCGGCGGCGAGCCCCATCGCGGTGGCACCATAGTTGTTGGCCAGAGACACGTCGGCGCCGGCATCCAGCAAACGCCTTACCTCGGCGACGTCTCCCTCATAGACAGCCCACTGCAGCGGTGTGCTGCCATCGACTCCTCGCTGATTGACCTCGGCGACCAGGTCTTGTTCCGATGCGGCTCGTACGCTGACCGGGGCGAAGAGCAACACGACAATCAGTGCCGCTGTATGGAAGATGCCGGGTATATTCCTCATCATCAAATCTCCGAGAAGGAGCCGGTGCTGTCGGCGAAATTCTCGAGCTCCTCAACCGGCACGCCCGCGCGGTCCAGAATGGTGACCAGCAGATTGGAATGTGGAGTGTCCTGTGGGTAGTTCACGTGCTGGCCACCCTTGATTGAGCCACCGCGGCCGATCAACGCCTGCGGGAGCGGATCGTTGTTGTGGGCGTCGCTGTTGGACATGTTGCTCCCGAACAGGATGATCGAATGGTCGAGCACGGATCCGTCGCCATCGGGCATATCCTTGAGGCGCCGGGCGAACTTTGCGAAAACCGCGGTGTGGTAGTTCTGAATAAGCCTCAAGTTGGCTACGCGATCCGGAAATCCGCCCCAGTGGGAGGTTGGATGGAAGGCTTCGCTGACCCCCAGGTTCGGATAGGTCCGCATGCTGGCTTCCTCGACCATCTTCATCGAGGCCACCTTGGTCCGATTCGTCTGCCAGGCGAGGGCGATCATTTCGAACTGAATGTCGAGCAGTTCGCCGAAATCCTCAGGCGGACCCAGCGGCGCATCCGGCAGATCGGCCAACGACTGGGCGTTTTCCTCGAGTCGTTGCACGCGGACCTCGATCTCGCGGACCGAGTCCAGATAATCACTCACCCTGGCCCGGTCACCGGCATCGAGCTTGCGGTTCAGACTGGCCGTCGATTCCCTCACGTAGTCGAGCAGGCTGTTCGTCGTGTTCAGGATGGCCTGGCGTTCTTGTGTCGTATCGCCCTGCCCGAACATGCTGTAGAACACCTTCCGCGGATTGTTTTCCATTGGAAGCGGCTGCTGGGCCGTCCGAAAAGAGAGGACGCCACCTGGCTCGCCGCAAAGTTCCAGCGACGGCAGCGGCGTATCCGCCCCCAGGTACCGCGCTCCGATCTGGTCGATGGTCACCCCAACCCCTGTCTCCTCATTGCGGAGGCGCGGGCTGACGCCATTCAGCCAGGTTTCCTGGGTGATGCCGTGCGGGCTGCCGCTTTCCCCACCCTTGTTCCGCAGACCGCTGACTACGGTCACATGCTCGCGTAATGACTCCAGGGGCTTGAGGATAAACGGAAACTCAAAATCGCGGCCGGTTCGCGTTGGGACCCATTGGTCCTGGAGCGCGCCATGGGGGAAGTACACAAAGCCCAGGCGCGGGCCGGACGTTGCGGCGGTCTGGGCGAGCGCCGTGCGGGCCGGGATCATGGCGTCCAGCAAGGGCAAGGCGATCGACACGCCGACGCCTTTCAGCACTGTGCGCCGCGAGATGTATTTTCGGGTGAGAAACATGACTAGAATCCTCCAGCCGGTGACTACTCGGCAGATATACCGTTCTGGCTTGCCGGGGCTTCCCGCTTGCGAAAAGCGTCGCTCGATACAATGCCGAGGACAATGGCCTCGAAACGGCTATCGTCCGCTTCCGCACGACGCACGATTTCGCGCACAGTGGGCATATCGCGATAGTCGATGCCGCGGCCAAGGGCATAGGTCAACAGGTTTTCGGTGAATGCCTGAACGAATCGCTCGGGCCGCGCTACCAGTGCCCGGCGCAGGTCTTCAGGTCCTCCGATCGGCGTACCATCCGGCAGCAGACCGGAAGTATCGATCGGGGTCCGTGTTTCAGGATCGTTGGTACGGAACTGACCCACCGCGCTGAAATTTTCCAACGCCAGCCCGAGTGGATCCATCACGCCGTGACAGGCGAAACACGTCGGATTCGCGCGGTGCTGTTCAAGTCTCTCCCGCAGTGTTCGGGCCGGCTGACCCCGGCTGTTTTCCGGCAGCGGTTCGACGTCCGGAGGCGGCTCGGGCGAGGGCGCCCCGAGAACGCGGTCCAGTATCCAGGCGCCGCGTAGTACGGGCGAGGTGCGATTGGGATAAGCGGTCAACATCAGGATGGCGCCCTTGCCCAACAAGCCGTGGCGCGCCGTGTCGTCAAGCGTCACTCGACGGAAGCGGCTGCCCTTGACGGTCTCGATGCCATAGTGCATCGCCAGGCGCTCATTGAGGAACGTATGGTCCGCTGTCAACAACTCGACGACACTGCGATCGCTGCGCAGGACGCTGTCGATGAACAGCCGCAGTTCTTCCTTGAACGTCGCCCGAGGATCCAACAGGCCGCTCGCGTGTGGGAACTGGCCCCTGTCGGGGGTAATCTCGTCCAGCTTGGCAAGGTCGAGCCACTGAAACGCGAAATCGTCGATCAGAGACATGGCGCGCGGGTCGGCAAGCATCCGGCTCACCTGACGCCCGAGAACGCCGGGATCACTGAGGCGCGATTCGATGGCGAGGTTCAGGAGTTCCTCATCCGGCAAGCTGCTCCACAGGAAGAACGAAAGACGCGAAGCGAGTTCAAGATCGCTCAGTGTGCGAGTCCCGCCGGCATCGTCTTCGGATTCCGCGCGATAGAGGAAGTGAGGGCTCGCCAGGATCGCACTGAGAGCATCGCGAACACCGCCTTCGAAGCCTGCCAACGCATATCCCGACTCATAAAGCGCCATCAACAGATCGACATCCTCGTCGGTCACCGGGCGGCGGAAGGCGCGCCGTGCGAGGTTCCCGATGATGTCTTCGGCACACGACGTCTCGTCGACTGTCTCGGAAGGCTGACAGACGAAAATCTTCCCGCGACTGGCCGATTCACTTATTCCGGTTACCGATATAGGTCCGCGGATCTGCAAGGCATGCGCAGCCTGTATACGCTCCTGACCGCCCTCCAACGCGATGGTGCGGGTACGCTCGTCGCTTTCGGCGAAGCTGCGATGTAAGAACGTGACCGCCAATCGATGCTGCCCGGCCGTTGTTGTGAAGCGGATCTTCCGCAACCGTCCGTTGATTTCTTCGACCGCGGGATCCAGCAGCTGGTCGATCGCCTTGTGTTCGGCTTCGCCGCCGATATTCGTGCGATAGAACTCCTCGCCGTCAAGCAGGGCGATCACCGTGTTCTCGAATTCCATCCTCGGCACTTCCCGCGCGAGCGCCATGTCGCCGATCGTGAGTTCGTATTCGCCGTCTGCCGGGAAGTTATGTTCAACGATGAAGCCCCCGCGCGTCCCGAATGGCATCCCTTCAATGCGATGCTGCTGCTTTCCGGTGCCGGGCGCACCTCGCGGCGACAGAGAAATCACCATGTTGGCGACGTCGCCGTAAGTGGTCGTCACGGCGGGAGTCTCGGGGTTGCCGACCGCCTCGAGCGCGACTGCGCGTGCGGCGTATACGTACTGGTCGACAAAACTGGGGGATACCTGCAGCGCGGCCGCGTTGTTATCGAAGTTGCCCTCGATATTGTCCTCGGGCAGCAAAGCCTCCGCGTCGATATTGAATCCGAGCAAATCGCGTATGGCGTAGGCGTACTCTCTGCGGTTGAGGCGGCGCAGTGCCACACGCCCGGGTTCGGGATCGCCAACCCCGGTGTCGATTTCGTTCTCGAGCCACGAGACCAGTTCCGCCACAGACTGACTATCCGGCCGCCGGGCACCGGCCGGCGGCATCAGGCCGCCGCGAAGCTTGCGTATCGCGGCTTCCCACGTCTCGGCGTCAAGGGCGATCCGGTCGGGAGACATCAGATCGAATGCTTTGCCTCCGGCCCGAACCTGGTTGTTGTGGCAGCCGATGCAATAGTCCTCGATGACGCTCCACTGTGACTGCCGAGGATTGTCCTGCGCCGCGACAGCCGTGCCGCCGCCGAGCACGCCGCAAATAAGAAAGGCTGCCGTGACGCTGCGCTTGACCAAAATTGGCTCTCCCGAAGTGTGACCCAGGTCGATGGGAGCACGCATGCCGCGCACCCTTGGCACCACAAGAATATTGCTGCCAATTATCCAGTGAGACTGTGAGTTTGTCTACCGTTTCCAACGCCCGGATGGATGCGGACCTCGTCTAACTTGAGCCGAAAACTACCACCGCGTCGATAGGCACACTGCGCCAGGCGCAAAATAACGCCTCCAGAAGAAGGCAGGAGAGATGACGGCAGTCTGAAACGATCGACGACCCGAGAGCGTTCCTCCGGCAGCAGCCGAAGAAAGCCACAAATTTATTCGTTTGGGGGAGTCGAGATACGGGTTGCTATACTGGCCGGGCATGGCCGCGATCGAACAGTTCCTGAACCAAGTGTCCAGCTTCGTTTGGGGCCCATTGTTCCTCGTCCCACTCCTCTTGTTGACGGGCCTCTACCTGACTGTCAGGCTGCGCGGCCTCCAGTTCCGGCAGCTCCCGAACGCACTGTGGTTGGGGTTGGTTGTGCGCCGCGAGCCCGGCGCCGAAGGCGACATCACCCACTTCCAGGCGCTCATGACGGCGCTGGCCGCCACAGTCGGCACCGGCAATATCGTTGGCGTGGCCACGGCGATCGCCGCGGGTGGGCCCGGTGCGCTCTTCTGGATGTGGATGACGGGCCTGGTCGGGATGGCGACGAAGTACTCCGAAGCGCTCCTTTCGGTTCGCTTCCGAACGACCGACTCCCGAGGCGGACAAAGCGGCGGGCCGATGTACTTCCTGGAGCACGGGGTCGGCCACCGAACCGGCCGCTGGCTGGCCCGAGCGTTCGCCCTGTTTGCGGCGGTCGCGGCGTTCGGTATCGGAAACATGGTGCAGTCCAACGCCATCTCGCTGGCCGTGTCCAACTCGGCGGCGACGTTCGCCCTGTCGGTGCATCCTGGCGTCGTCGGTCTGGCCGTGGCGGTACTGGCGGCGATGGTGATTCTGGGAGGCATCCGGTCGATCGGCCGGATCGCTGGCACGCTCGTCCCCACGATGATTCTGGTGTACGTGGCTGCGACGACGGTTATCCTGATCCTGAACTACGAAGGAATCCCCGGGGCAATCGGGCTCGTTTTCGAAAGTGCGTTCACCGGCACGGCGGCGACGGGTGGGTTTCTCGGTGCAGGCGTTGCGCAGGCCGTTCGCTTCGGCGTGTCGCGCGGCATCTTCTCGAACGAGTCAGGTCTGGGATCGGCGGGCATTGCCGCCGCGGCGGCGCAGACGCGCGAGCCGGTGCGCCAAGCGCTGGTGTCGATGACGCAGACCTTCATCGACACGCTTGTGGTTTGCTCGTTCACCGGGCTCGCCATCATCACGACCGGCGCGTGGCAGACCGGGCTGGACGGACCCGCCCTGACGCAAAACGCCTTCGCCACGGGTCTGCCCGGCCAATGGGGCGGGATCGTCGTCGCGGTCTGCCTCGCGCTGTTCGCGTTCTCCACTATACTGGGATGGTCGTACTACGGCGAGAAGAGTCTGGAGTACTTGGTCGGCGCGAGAGCCGTCATGCCTTACCGAATCGCGTTCGTGCTGGCCGCGTTCATCGGCAGCCTCGGCACGGTTGAGGTCGTGTGGCTGCTGTCCGACGTGCTCAACGGCCTGATGGCCATCCCGAACCTGATCGGGTTGCTCCTGCTGTCGGGGCTCATCGTCCGCGAGACGCGGACTTACTTCAATAAGAACTCATAAAGAAGGTCGCGACCGCCGCCGCGTTGGCATAGCTATCAGCCGTGCCGCCTGCCTCAATCGACGAGCGCACCGGCGCGCGCCGATCGGCAAGAAGCAGATGGTGGGATTGCGAACAGCTTTGCGCTCCTCTCAGGCGATGTTTGCCAAAGTCTTGAACGTCAGCAAGCGGACACTTGAGGCATGGGAACCGGGGCTTCGGGAACCTGCGGACGCGTCGCTGAGGATGTTGGATATCGCGCGGAAGCATCCATCTGTCATGTTTGGTCGTATGTTAAGGAATGAGGCCCAGACCACAGAGTGATCGCAGAGTGGTGGGTTCAGCAAGTGGATACGTTTATGCTTGAGTGGTGCCAGAGTACCGGTTCACGGATTACTTTGAGAATGAAGTTCTCCGGAAGCGTCCGTATCTCAAGAAAGCGTGGTGTATCCGGGTTGTCGAGAACGCGATTCGCTCTGAGCCACAGGAGAATAATCGACATCGATTTCTGGGCGAGTGTGCCGGAACTCGATGACCGCTATCTGAGAGTCGTTACGCTAGCAGCCTGTCGGACTAACACCGAATCAAAAACCTAAGTCATTCATATGACTGTGTTTACCGTTTCGGGCTAAAAAGGGCCGTTGTTGAAAACAAAGGACTTACGCCGAAAGTCCGACAGGCTGCTAGGGGACAAGATTACGATCCATAACGCATTCTTGGACCGACGGTTCAAACCATGAAGGTAAACTACCACGTCGAAACGGATTCGCTGTACATTGACCTGTCCGATGCGGAGAGCGCCGACACACGAGAGGTTTCTGAAGGCGTTCTCCTCGACTACGACACCGAAGGCAATTTGGTCGGCATCGATATCGACAATGCCAGCAGAAAGGTCAATCTTCACAAGCTCATCATCAGTAAGCTGCCTGGTGATGTCGAAACGATCGCTGGCTGATTTGGTCCGGATGGCATCACATTGCGGCGATGTCTGCTGGACTGGCATATGAAATCCGCCCGATTCCGCTGTCGCTGAGGGTTGTCCTTCGCTAATAGCCTCACGGTTCCCCGAGCTGTTGAATTCCCGAGACGATGACTGCACAGTGGAACGACTTTGCTGAAATGGCTTCTGCAGGGATTCCGCATGATTCTTTTGGTTCTCGGAGGACACATACATGTCGCCCTGGAGAACATCGCTTTGCGTCAACACGTCACGGTCCAGAAAAGAGATGTGCGGCGGCGGAAGCTCGATCGGTGGGCGAACGAGCGGGGCAGGACTTCCTTTACGCCGGTGGCTGGCCAAGGCTAGTTTTCTGACAGTTTCTTTTCGGTTCCGTCTTTGGAAACGAGAGAAAAGGCAGACGCGTGGTGAAAACACAGGCGTCAAACAATCGGGGGGCGCCCAGATTCGAACTGGGGACCTCCTGTTCCCAAAGCAGATCGCAGCGTTCTTCACATCCTACTCAAAACGGGCGACTTGCGATCATATTGAAATTAAAGGCGTTGTTGGTTTTGGGCGGTTTCGTGTGGGAACGTTTGGAAGCGTGGGGATTCTGGCAGCTACGATTCTATCTACATTCGCTTTTTCCGAGGCGAAGAGCCGGACTGCAATTCGCCGATCTGCAGGGCAGCCGCGTGGGATTGATCGACAATTACGAGCCTGAGCCCGGTTCCTGGCTCCTTGTCCAAGTCCCTGAAATCTAAAGGAAGCTGGGAATTCGCCACAGAGTGGTCACCGCGCCAGCGCTCAAGCCTATCACTCCAGATGAGGGCGTCCATTTCATACTGCGACAATACCGTCGTCTTTCGCGATCATGTGCGCTTCTTCTTGGTGGCGGCGCGTATCTTCCCGGTTGTTCCCGCTCTTGCCGGTGTCTTCTTTCGCGTTGTGGCGGTAGCTTTCTTGACGGTCGTCTTGCTCGCGCTGGCCTCGGTCGTGCCTGATTTCGCAGCCGTTCTCTTCGACTGTGGTTTCTTCTTGCTCAGCGGTTTGGCAGATGCCGCCTTCCTTACCGTTTTGGCGCCAGCTATCGGTCCCGTGCGTGACGCAGCCGCTGGCTTCTTGGTCGCCTTTCTGGTGGTCGTCTTTTTGTGTCGTCGCGTCGGACGAGGCGCTTTCTCGCTGTTCGAATCAGCTCCCAAGTCCAGGTCGATGCCGAAGACAGCAGAAACGTCATCCGTCTTCAAGATGCGTCCCCGCCCTCGCTTTCTGGTCGTCGGAACATCAGCTATCGCGGCGGCGATCATCTCAGCGGGCTCGACTCCCCGAAGCGTAAACAGCATCTCGGGCTCGTGGTCGAGGCGAGCCCCTACCCCGTAAAGCGCCGCCGCTACGTGTTTGCACATCGTTGCCCAATCCGGGCACGAGCAACCGAGGGAGATCTCCTTTGGTGCGGGGAAGAGACCCTCGCCCTTTCGGGTTACGATTTCCATCACGCCTTTCGAGATCGATCCATGCAATAGTTCCACCACCGAGTCGATCTTGCCAGCACACTGCGACTTGATCGCCTGCCATCTCTTCGGTGCCAGCGGCGTGACCCGGATCTCCACGTTGTAGAAGATCGAGCCGTTTACAAGAGCTCGGACCCTGCCTGCGTCGATCTGCAGATCTATCACCGAGCTGTTTCGCGCATAGGTTCGGCCCCGCGGAAGCCGATTGGAATAATCACTGTAGGCCTCCAGGTTATTGCACCATGACTGTCCCCAGAAAGTCCGGGCGATCTTGAGGCCCTCGATCTCGACAGGACTGACTACACGCCCGGACTTCCTAAGCTTGGCGATCTTCTGGGCGCCGCTCCTGCGCCGCTCCGCCGCCGAAACATAGGGTCGCCATCCGTAGTCGTCGTATCTCATTCCTTCGCTCCTACGCCTCCAATGCGCTTTGCATGTCGAGTGTGACGAGAGCAAGCAGCTCGTCGTTGCTCATCTCGGTTAATGTGGACTCGGCTCCATCAGAGAGTATCTCTTCGGACAGCTGCTGCTTGCCCGCGATCAGTTTGTCGATGCGTTCCTCCACTGTGCCCTTGCAGACAAACTTGTGCACGAGAACATTCTTCTTCTGTCCAATGCGAAAAGCCCGATCGGTCGCTTGATTTTCGACGGCCGGATTCCACCAGCGATCGAAGTGGATGACCTGTGAGGCGGCGGTGAGGTTGAGGCCCGTGCCACCCGCCTTGAGCGAGAGAACCATGAACGGAATGTTCTCGCTTTGCTGAAACCGTTCGACCAGGCCTTGCCTCTTTTTGACGGCAGTGCCCCCGTGAAGAATCAGGCCCGGCCTGCCGAAACTCTCGGCAAGAAAGCGTGCCAGAGGCGCTGTCATCTCGCGGAACTGCGTGAAGACCAGCAGCTTGTCCTGGCGCGCGGCAATCGGTTCCGAGAGATCCCGTAGCCGGGCAAACTTGCCGCTGTGGCCGGCAACATATTCGTTGTCGCCGAGCCACTGTGAGGGATGGTTGCAGATCTGCTTAAAGCGCGTCAGGAACGCCAGGACCACCCCGCGACGCTCGATGCCCTCGACCTCCTCGATGATCCGTGTCAACTCCTCAACCGATTTCTGGTAGAGGGTCGCCTGCTGTTTGCTGAGCAGACAGTGCGCCGTCACCTCGGTCTTGTCGGGAAGGTCGGAGATCACGCTCTTGTCGGTCTTGAGTCTTCTGAGAATATAAGGCTGAACCAGCTTGCGAAGCGGTGCATAGGCGTTGTGTTTGCGCGACGCCAAGGACTTGCAAAAACCGTTGAAGGCCTTGGCCGATCCCAAAAGACCCGGGCTCAGAAAGTCGAAGACAGACCATAGATCCCCAAGCTTGTTCTCCACTGGCGTTCCGGTCAGGGCGAGGCGCCACTTCGCCTTGAGCTCCTTGATTGCGCGCGTCTGTTTAGCGCTGGGATTCTTGATTGCCTGGGCCTCATCCAAGATCACCGAACGCCACGCGTAGTTCTTGATCCATTCGGTGCGCATCACCGTACCGTAGGTGGTGATCACGGCGTCGTGAGCCTCGACCTCAGATGTCGGCAGAGCCTTGAGCTCCGATGTTGGGAAGTGTGAAGCGTGCGCGATCAGTGGCTTGAGGTTGGGCGCAAAACGTTGCATTTCCGAGCGCCAGTTGTCGATGAGCGATGCCGGGACGACTAAAAGGTCAGCGCCGTGTATGTTTTGGCGCTGCAGCATCGAGAGGATGGCCAGCACCTGAATGGTCTTGCCGAGCCCCATGTCGTCGGCAAGGCATCCGCCCAACTCCAGGCTGCGCAACGTCCAGAGCCATTGGACGCCGAGTTTTTGGTACGGGCGAAGTTCGCCAGTAAGGCCTGCACCTGACTCGATCTCAGTACGGACCTGCGGTGATCGTAGCGAGTCCAACTTGGCGGTCAGCCACTTTCCGGCCATGACCTCAGACCATTCGGGTCGTGCATCCGCGACTTCGTCCCTGGAAGCGACGTCCAAATCGGCGCCTGCCAGCATGCGCATCGCTTCGGCGAAAGTGACCCCTCCCGCCGCGGCCTGCTCCTGCACTTCATGCCACTGTTCGAGGACTTCGGAGAGCTTCTCGCGATCGACTTCAACCCACTTTCCTTTGATCAGCGCCAGCCCTTCGCTCGACGCGAGCAGAGCTTCGATCTCCGTCTTCGACAAAGCCTTGCCGCCGAGTGTGAGCTTGACGTCGAAGTCGAGCAAGGCGTCCATACCGAGGCTGGAGGGCGGCTTGCTTCCCACTGAGACCGAAACCTTGGGCCGACGTCGATTACGGACGCTCCACCAATCGGGCATTCGCACGACCACGCCAGCCTGCTCGTAGACCGGAATCTCGCACAAGAACCGATGCGCTTCCTTCGGCGTCCACGACAGCGGATGGTACACATCGCCGGAGTCGACCATGTCGCGCATCAGCTCGCTGCGCTCCGCCGACCGTTGTAGGGGCGAGAGCAGAGCCAGCAGCTTCTTCTTGTCCCTGGCACCGGCATATTCCTTGAGGGCTCGATTGAGCGGCAGATGCTGTAGCCTGGCCTGTCTGGAAACCTTGTGGGCGTAAGTGGCGATAAAGGCGAATGGATAGTTTGGGTCTCGCTTGTTTTCCGCCAGGTGGAAGCATACGCGACCGACAACATTCCAGATCGAGCTGTTGGCCTGGAGATAGCCTTGGATGCCCTCCTTGTGCTCCCCAGCCTCGACGGCTAGAGCTTCTCCAATGTCGGTCCAGACCTCGCCCAGCAGCACGCTCGAAATCAGCTCGGCGCCCTGCATGGGAGGCACGGAGTCGGCCAGCGCATCCAACTCGTCGGGCTCGGGCTCCGGAACGACGAGCGATTGTGGCTCGGATGGGTCCAGAGCCGCACAGACCTTGGCAATGAACGACTGGCCCAGGTCACGCCAGAATCCCAGAGTCGGATCGAGTTCGGTGGTGAGTTCAGCGGCACCGAGGTGCAGCACGCCGTGCCCACGGCCTTTCGAGAATGCGTCCGTGATGCGCTTTTCTACGGAAGATGGTAGTGGTGGTCCGTCCTGCGGTGAGCCATGCCGCAGAATGATCTGGTTACCGGGTGTGAGACCGCAGCGCAGTAATTGGGGCGACTCGGAGCTTGTATCGATGGCCAACTGCTGCATCACACCATCCACCCAGCCGACAACACGTCGGCCTGCTTCAGCACCGCCATCATCGCCTTGTCTTGCTTGTCCGCCGGTAGCAGCGTTTGCGACGGACTCGCTTCAGGGCCACCATTCCTCTTCGCGCGAACCGAGTTCATCACCGCCGGGTCAATGCCGATATTCCGCCTCATCGTTTCGAACAACTCCCAGTCAATGACCTTCAAGGTTTCGTTAGGCATTGTAAACTTAACCGGAGCCGACCGAACCGATGCGTTATGGTGTGTGTTGCGAATCACTAATCCGTCGCGAAATTCATTGAAATTCCAGTCTTGCGATCTTCGGTGAGATCGCAAAAATTGGTCGATGCGCGACGTTATTATCTTCCTGATTCACCTCATTTCGACTGTCCCACGGAAAATCGCGTCGCCCCTGAAAACATTGAACTGTCGCGTCTTGCCGCTTACGCTTCAACGGCTATGTTTGATGTCCGTTTCCCGTTCTTATCGTCGTTTCGAGTGCACTTTCAAAGGAGCTCGGACACTCAGCTGGAGATCGTCGCCCTTCGACATCGAATCACGGTTCTGGAGCGAAAGATTCCGAAGCCCCGACTGAAATCGGCGGACCGTCGCTTATGGGTTTTCCTTTCCCGATTCTGGTCCCGGTGGCGATCTGCACTCGTGCTCGTGACACCGGATACGGTCATCGATTGGCACCGTCGCGGCTTCCGTTGGTGCTGGACCTGGAAGGTTCGCCACGGAAAAGCCGCGCGACCGAGCATTCCGAAGAACACACGCGAACAGATCCGAACCATGAATCGAAATAACGTATTTCTCCCAAACCAATCGGAGATGTTGGTCGCCCCAAAAATAGCAGACAGAAGTGCACGTGGCCGAAATTCAGGGACCACCAACAATTCACCAGGCACAGCTCCGATCCCGATCGACTGGAGACCCGAAGTCATCAGCTTAGTCGGCCGTGCTTCGGTCGGCGATGCCTTAAGGTCCTCAGTTGCCAAACCGCAAAGGATAGTTTCAGCCTCTTTCACGCACGATGCTGTAGATCGAAGCACCGTATTTTTCAACGGTGCGCATGCCGATGCCGGGAATTTCGAGAAACTCGTCTGCCGTTGCGGGACGTGTGCTGGCGATCTGCGTCACGGCTTTGTTGGTCAGAATGCGAAAGGCAGGGACGCCAAGGCGTCGCGCTTCTTCCAGGCGCCAGGCGCGCAGCGCTTTTTCGATGCGGGCGTCCACGGGAGCTGGCGGCTTCGGTGCCGGTGTGGCCGTCTTCTTCTGGCGTTTTCGCTTTGTGGGCTTTCCCGTTTCCTTCATCACAAAATGAATCGGCGTACCTTCTTCGAAGGACTGACCTTCCCGCGTCAGACTCACCTTCCGGAAAGGGATCGCCTTTCCATCCTTTTCAAAGGACGCATCCGACATGCGAACCAGACCGGCCCGAGCCATGCCACCGAGCACCTCCTCGAAGGTGTCACGGATCAGTTCATTGCCTGGATATAGCCCCGAATGCAGGCGGCCTGTGGCCCGGGTTCCACCAGATCGCAGCTCGGCGAGGACGCGGGACAACGCGTCGCACTCCCGTGCGGTCGCCGTCCGGAAGCGTTGCGCGACACACTGCGAGGGCGCGCAGAAGTCGCAAATGCCGCAGGAGTTTTGCCCATCGGCGAAGTCCCCGAAATGTCGAACCAACGTCGACATGCGACACTTGTTCGTTTCGGCGTAACGGATCATCAGGTCGATCTGCGAGCGCTTCTGGTCGCCCTGGGCGATATAGGATTCGCGCCATGTCGTCTGGCCGCGAGTGATTCGTTCCGCGTAATCCAGAACGCCTCCGCCGTGAATCCACAGTTTCTCCAGAGCCTTGTCGAAAAGGTCGGGATCCATTCCCAGTTTCTTGTGCAGATCGGCTTTCTCCTGCAACTCCTCTCCAAGCGCGACAAAGATACGATCCAGCAACGCGACATCCGGATAATCACGCTTGAAAAAGAAATCGTGGGTGTACCGGTCCCCATACGAGTGCATCAAAATCGCCCGGCTCGGTGCGCCGTCGCGGCCAGCGCGGCCCACTTCCTGGTAGTACGCTTCGAGACTGCCTGGCAAGGCCGTGTGAATCACCGTCCGCACATCCCGCTTGTCGATGCCCATTCCAAATGCGATCGTGGCCACCATCACTTCGATCTTCCCCGCGAGGAATTGCTCCTGGACCCGACCGCGCAGTTCGGAGTTCAAACCCGCGTGGTAGGCGGCCGTCGCGAAGTCACGCCCCAGTTCGGCGGCAAGTGCCGTCGCCTGCTTTCGCGTTGGCGTATAGACGATGGCGGGACGGCGTTCTGCATCGCTTAACACTTCGCCTGTGAGCGACGCCCGCTGGGATGGAACGACTTCGACGGCTTCGATCGCAAGATTGTCCCGGCGAAAGCCATGGATGAATCGCGTCAACTGCGGAAGCCCCAATTGCCGGGCAATATCGTTCTGGACCAGGGGCGTTGCGGTCGCTGTCAACGCAATCACCGGAGCCGGCCGCAGCAAGGGGAGATGCTGGCCAAGACGGCGGTAGTCCGGCCGAAAATCGTGTCCCCATTGCGATATGCAATGGGCTTCGTCCACCGCAACGAGTGTGGGCTTGCGTTTCGCCAGCATTTCCGGAAAACCGGACCGGCGCAATCGTTCTGGCGCGATGAACAGAAATTGGAGCGAGCCACTGAGGTAATCGGCGCAGGCCTGACGCGAGGACGCCGAGTCCCGGCCCGAATGGATCCGCTCCACCCTGAAGCCCTGGTCCTTGAGCTTCGCGACCTGGTCCTCCATGAGCGCAATGAGTGGGCTGATGACCAGGGTTGTTCCGCCGCGCGCGAGGCCCGGCAATTGATAGCACAGCGATTTGCCGGAGCCGGTCGGCATCACCAACAGTACGTCCTTGCCTTCGATGGCAGCGCGGCAGACGGCTTCCTGGTTCGCACGAAACGATGAAAAACCAAACGCGTTGCGAAGAAGTTCGGGCAATGGTGTTTGGTCGATTGCAGGTGGGGCGGAAGCGCCGTGCCGGCGATCATCCCTCGCCGCTGCGGCAGTTTGGGGGGGCGTCTGCGAAATCTGGCGGCTCTTGCCGACGACGTCTCGTACGTAGTCCTCGATACCTTTGAGAAACGGCTCAAGCTGTGCTTCACCGCGCTGGATTCTCTTGAGAAAGGCCTCCCACTGTCCTGTCATCGCCGGGCTTTTGACATCCGGGTGAACGACTTCGATCAGGTGGATGCCTTTGTCGGTGGCCTGAAGCGTCTTGCCGCTACGAACGATGTAGCCGCGCTTCAGCAGGACCTCGATGATCGACGCTCGAGTGGCAGGAGTACCCAGGCCGGTTTCCTTCATCGCGTCCGAGAGTTCCTTTTCGTCCAGCGTCTTTCCTGCTGTCTCCATTGCAGTGAGCAGCGTTCCTTCGGTGAAACCCTTCGGAGCCCTCGTCTTCTTCTTCAGGGATTCGACCTCGACCACGTCAAGCCCTCGACCTTGCGCAAGGTCCGGAGGAAGCGGCTGTTCGAAAGCCTGCGCGTCGAGTGCCTTGCCTCTCTTCGCCTTCGGATGAACCGTGTCCAAAGCCTTCCAGCCCACCTGCTGGACAAGACTGCCGGTCGAGTGGTATCGATCGACGACGTCGGGGTTCCGGATCGCGCTGACCACCTTGGTCACCGACCAGACGTGTTCGGTATGCCACGCGCTTAGGAGGCGCCGGCAAATCAAATCGTAGATGGCACGCTCATCATTGGACATGGCAACTGTGTCCGGCGAGATGGTCGTCGGAATAATTGCGTGGTGATCCGTGACCTTGCCATCATTGATGAATCGCGGCCCAAGAGGAAGCTCGCCTGTTCCTGGCGCCAGGTTTTCGAGATAGGCTGTTTTGATCGTCTTGACGATGCGGGGCAACGTCTCTGCCACATCTTTCGACAGGTGGCGGCTGTCGGTCCGCGGATAGCTGATGAGCTTGTGTTTCTCGTAGAGTGCCTGAGCGAGATCGAGAGTCCGTTGCGCGCTGAACCCGAATAAACGGTTCGCAGACCGCTGCAGTTCGGTGAGGTCGTAGAGCAGCTGCGGTTCCTGGCGTCGCGTGTTGGCCTCGGCCGATTCGACCGAAGCCGTGCCCGTTCGCGCGCGCTCGACGATGGCCGTGGCCTGGACGCCGTCTTTTGGGAGACGTTTTTCGAACACGCCTCGATACGAATCGACTCCGCCGCCGGTCCGAAACGTGGCATGAACTTCGAGATACTCTTCGACGACGAAACTCCGGATCGCCAGTTCCCGCTCCACGATCATCGCCAGCGTTGGCGTCTGCACGCGGCCCACCGACAGCTCTTCGTTGAATGTGAGGGAGTACGCCCGCGAAAGATTCATACCGACCAGCCAGTCGGCGCGGCTTCGTCCCCTCGCGGCGTCGGCCAGCCAATCGTAGTCGGCACCGGGTTGCAACGTCTCAAAACCTTTTCGAACGGCATCGGCTGTGAGTGAGGAGATCCATAAACGCCGGAACGGCTTTCCACATTCGACGGCTTCGTAGATGTACCGGAAGATCAGTTCCCCTTCACGTCCGGCATCGGTCGCGCACACGAGTTCCGAGATTCTCTCGGAACGCAGGATCCTCTTGACGACCTCAAACTGGTGACTTGTCTTCTCGTAGACGACGAGCGGCCATCGGCTGGGCAGCATCGGGAGTGTGTCGAGTCGCCACTGTTTCCAGGTGGGATCGATCTCGTGCGGTTGAGCGAGCGATGCAAGGTGCCCGATGGCCCACGTAATTACATAGCCATTGCCGTGAAGAAATCCATCGCCTTTCTTGCCGGCACCCAGGACGCGAGCGATGTCTCGTGCAACGGACGGCTTTTCTGCCAGAACAGCGATGTTGGTGGGCGGCACAGTCAATCGTCCATCATAACGGGTTGTCCCTACCAGAAACTCCATCGCACTCGAAATCGGTCAGATCGTGTACGGCGAAACGCTACGTTCCGCGTTCGAGATGACCGTCAGGTTCGGCATGACCGTTCATACGGAGATCCGATTCGGAGATTCAGCAGGGTATTGACAAAACTTTGTGTACGTCGATTGCGTGCGGTCACGATCTGTCTGACGGTTCAGGCGGCGCGGCGTTCGTAACGATGGTGTACCCCGCCGACTTGTGGCAGTTCCACAACAGGCCCAGTTCCGAGGAGCTGCACTGCTCTCGTCTGTGGGGAATCCTTCTCCAGCGCCAGGTGAGTCCGCGAATGCCCGTAGTAGAGAAAGTGCAATTTCAGGGTTCGGCGCAAAGACACTTCGTTCAGGACGACGATGTGGTCGGTGCACTCGCGCCGGATCGAACCGATCAAGCGTTCCGCGAAAGGATTTTGCCACGGCGATCTGTACGCGGTGACGACTTCTTCGATGTCGAGATTCCGCGCTTCCTGCTTGAAGATCGCTCCGTAGATCTTGTCCCGATCTCGCAAGAGATATCGTGGTGCCGAGTCCCATGGGAACGCTTCGACCAGTTGTTGTCGGGTCCATTCCGCCGTCGGATGTGAGGTGACGTTGAAATGGAGCAGGCGTCGGCGATCATGAGCCAAGATCACCCGGACGAAGAGGATCCGAAACGTCAACGTCGGTACGACGAAGAAATCGAGCGCGACGGTTTGATCGAGATGGTTGTTGAGGAAGCTTTTCCACGTGGGAGACGGGTCGGAGGTTCGCCGTGGCATGTACTTGGCAACAGTGGTTCGACCGATATCGATCCCGAGCTTCAGGAGTTCCCCGTGGATTCGTGGTGCGCCCCAGAGCGGGTTCGACCGATTCATTGTCCGGATGAGCTTTCTGATCTCCGCACTCACCGCCGGTCTTCCTTGCCGACGGGCCTGGCTCTTCCATGTCCAGTACTTCCTGAAGGCAGTGCGATGCCATCGGACCACGGTCGCTGGCTTGACGATGTGCAGGGAATCGCGCCAGCCGTTCCAGACACGATAGAGAACGATCCACAACCAGCGGTCGGCTGGACCGAGCCTCGGCCGCCGTCCGGCTTGTTGGAGAACGGCCACTTGATGCCGTAGGGCAAGAATCTCCAGATGAACGTCGTTTCGGTTCCGAAAGCAGGAACACAGCGCGGCCATCAGGCAACAAATCACTCGTATCATGGCCACCGAAGCTTGTCGCCGGAATCCTGTAACTGCAATGTTTTCAGTGCGGACGGAGTTTACGGTACGGACAGGTATGCCAAAATCCATGTATCTCTTTGATTCTAAAAGTCGGGGCGCCCAGATTCGAACTGGGGACCTCCTGCTCCCAAAGCAGGCGCGCTAACCAAGCTACGCTACGCCCCGTCGTGTCCAAGGTAATTCAAACGGAGCGTGGTTGCAAAGGCGGACCATGGAATTTCCATGGGGAAGGTTTTCGCTTCGATGCCTTGTCGATCCTCCGATCGCCCTGGCCTGGGCCGTACTTCCTGTATTCCGGGAGGCGAATCGGAATCCTCGAAAGCGTCCTTCTGTCCCGGGGCGGCGACCCTGCGGAGTGCGGAGTTCCGCCTCGGCTGTCAAGGTTCCAGAGGTACGTCGAGAACGATTTCGATCATCGTGCCGGGTCTGAGGACCAGATCTTCTCCGCGTCCCAGCAAGACCTGTGCGACTCCGGCGGCAGCGCCCGCGCCTGCGCCGATGCCGATGCCTCTCGCTCCACCGCCGATGGCGCCAACGCCGGCTCCGATTCCCGCGTTGGTTCCAATTGTCGTCGCATCCGCGCCCTTGCCCGACTCGGCCTCCACGGTGGCCTCCCCGCGCCGTTCGCCCGTCGTACCGCCAATTCCTCCCAGGCTGCCGAAGATCGGCAATGTCAGACCGCTTGGCAGTACGATGGTTTGGAAGTTGATCGTCAGTTCGGCTTTCCCGCTGATTCTTCCCGCGCGCTCGGAACCGACAACACGTCCGCGAACATAACTGTTGACCGGAATCACGATCTGATTGTCCACGGTGACGGGGAATATCGTGCGGCCGTAAACGCCGTCGCCTTCCTTGGCGTTCCTGGTCGAGACTTCGCTTGTCAACACTATCGGAATCACGGTGCCTTCCGGCACGACGAGAAACGGCTGGATCGCTCCAGGCGCCTCGAGGTCTCTGGGACCCTGGCCGGTAGCGCCAACCGGTACCAGCAGCAATACGGCGATCAATACCGAAGTCATGAACGGCCTCCTGTCATATCCGATTAGACCTGTGAGATCTCATTGCGTTTAATGCGCCGTTCCCCCAGGTGCTGCTCGCATACCGAAACAGCTAAAAGTTCCCGGTTTCAAGGCAGGTTCGCAGCATCGCGAGGGCTTGGCCGCGGTGGCTGATTCGGTTCTTGATCTCCGGCGGCAACTGTCCCATGGTCTGTCCGAATTCCGGAACCCAGAACAGGGGGTCGTAACCGAAGCCGTTCTCTCCCGCCGGATCGACTGCCACCGCCCCGTCGACATGTGCCTCGGCTTTCCAGAGCGTCCTGCCGTTTCGTGCAAGAGCCAGTGCGCAGATGAAACGGGCCGCCCTCCGGTCTGGTTCGACACCCCTCATCTCCGCCAGGAGTTTTAGATTGCGCGCGTCGTCGGTGGGCGCGTAGCGGGAGGATTTGATGCCGGGCCGCCCGCCGAGCGCGTCCACGACCAGACCTGAATCGTCGGCGACCACCCAGACCGCGTTTCCCAGGAGTCGACTGTAGAACTCGGCTTTCTGGATGGCATTTTCGGTAAAGGCGGTGCCTGTTTCTTCGGCGACCGGCAGGCCGGCGGGCAGCGCCTCAACGGACCATTCATCCAGACCTTCCAGTCCAGCCGTGATTTCGTGGGCCTTACCCGGGTTGGTACTGGCAACGACCAGCCTCTTCACCATTGGCGAACCGGGCCGAGGATCGACTGTTGCGCTTCGATCAGTTCGGCGATGCCCGATTGGGCGAGATCCAAAAGCTCGTCCAGGCGTTGCCGTGTAAACGGCTGACGTTCGGCCGTGCCCTGAACTTCGACAAACTCTCTGCCACCAGTCATGACGACGTTGAAATCCACTTCCGCGGCGGAGTCTTCTTCGTAGTTCAGATCCAGCATCGGCGTACCCTTGACGATCCCGACACTCACGGCGGCCAGGCTGGACCGCAATGGAAGCGACTCGACGACCTTGTCGGACACGAGCGTATCCATTGCTTGGACCATTGCCACGAACGCCCCCGTGATCGACGCGGTGCGGGTCCCGCCATCGGCTTCGATGACGTCGCAGTCGACCCATATCGTGCGTTCGCCCAACCGCTCCAGATCGGCCGACGAACGCAGCGAACGTCCGATCAGTCGTTGAATTTCCTGGGTTCGACCAGACCGTTTTCCAACCGATGCCTCTCTGGGGGTTCTGCTTTCGGTTGCGCGTGGCAGCATCGAATATTCGGCCGTGACCCAACCCTTATTCGAACCCTTCAGGAACCGGGGAACAGCGTCGTCGACCGTCGCTGTGCAGATCACGCGTGTCCGGCCGACCTCGATCAGAACCGAGCCTTCGGCGTGGGGAATGAAGTTGGGCGTGATGATTACCGGTCGCAGTTGGTCGGGCCGTCGTCCGTCGTTTCGCATCGATTCCTTTCCATCCGCGCGTTCCCCTTGGCGCCGTCACGACGGTTATCGCCGTCACGGTATCTGAGGGGCGTTCTCCGCCACCGACTCGGCTTGATAGGCGATATCGGTGATTGTCAGATCAGTCTGCAACGGTAACAGAATGAGGCAATGCCCAGCCAGCGTCTCTTTCTCGGTTCCGCCGATCAGGATTTTTACCCGTTGGATGTCGTCGAGGTTGTAGGCAAGGGAATTGACGATGGAGTAGATCGTCGCCTGTTCGGGAAGAATCCCGCCGGGATGATTGTCGGACAGGGCGCTGTTGAAATCGACGTACGCGACGCCGTCTTCGGAAATGAACAGTTCGTTGAGTTCGGTTCCCTCCGGTAGTGACATGAACAGGTTGTTGTTATCGGGCCCCGCGATCAGGTGATCGATGATCTGCCGCGCCTGGTTGACCGGTTCCGAAGACTCGTAGATGGTCATCCTGCGAGTTCGAACCAGCAGGTCGTTGTTCGTGGCGGGAAAGAACATCCGGATCTCCCGTGGGAGGTCGGTCGGCTCGAAAAGCGGCGCCTCGGGTCCGGCGAAACCGGCCTCCTCTTCGTCGATTTCCGCACTGGTCCGAACCATCCGGGTGACGTCGAAAATGTAGATCACGCTCAAGATCGTGGCGATCGCCATCATTCCGAGGCTGAGGAGCATTTGCCGCCTCATCGTTTACGTCCCTCCGCCAAAGGTCCCGATCGTATCGAGAATCGCAGCGACGATGCGGTCCTGGACATCAGGATCGTTGAGCATTGCCAGATCGTCCGGATTGTTCGCGTTCCCGAGTTCGACAATTGCCGCCGGCATCGTCGAACTGGCCAGGAGTCCCACGGGCGCCTGGCGGACTGGAAACTCCCAGCGCCGGATCGCGGAGTCCAGATTCCGGTGAAGGATTTCGGCGAAACGCCGGCTTTCGGTCCCGGTTCGCATGTAAGCCCTGTACCACGGCCGGAAGAGAGCCGATTCGGATGGCGCCTCGCCGTCCCTGCCAGGAATCGGGTCCATGACGAAGAGCGACGAACTGGATTCGGTGTGATCGAACGAGTATCCGACGTGCACACCGATCAAGAGGTCCCCCGCGCTGTTGTTCGCGATGGTGGCCCGTTCCTCCTGGGTCATTTCACGATCGTCATCGCGGGTCAGGATCACCGTGGAATCGAACCGGGACTGGAGCGCGGACCGCAAAAGACGGGCAAAATCCAGGGTGAGATCCTTTTCCAGAATGCCGTGGGCACTAGCGCCGTTATCGAGTCCACCGTGTCCCGGGTCGATCACGATCACTCGTGCCGTGCCCGCCGACGACAGTGGATCCGGCGATGTGGCGGCTTGGTCGGTGACGGTTTCAGGTGGCGTGTTCTCGGGGACGAAATCCAGATGAAAGGTTCGGTTCTCATCGGTCGGTACGAGACGGACGTTTGCCAACTGTTCGGTGGTATCGATCACGATCCGGGCCACGCCCTCCGAGTCGTCGAACCTGACCGCGCGGATCGAACCATCGCGATAGTCCAACGCTTCGCGCGTGGGGTCGAGCGGGGAAGGGTCAATAGAGAGGACGATGCGATTCGCCGCCGGATCCTGCTGGACGCGGACGTTCACACGCTGGCCGGTGCGGATCGTCAGACGGGTGCCTGCTTCGGTCTGTGCGGCGTTCATGTCGAGCAACGTCGGGACGATGGTACCCGCGAACACGCGCGGGCTCCCCTCGTCGTACCGAAAACGGACGCCTGAGGCGTCGGCCAGGCCGAGGGTCAGAAACTCCATGGGAACCCACCATCGCCCCGATTCTCGCGACGCCGGCGCCCCCATTTCGATACTGCGCGTATCGAGTGTCAGCGTCGTGCTGCCATTGCGAATTTCGAGCGTGGCTTCGGGCCCCCGGATCGTAAACGTTTCAGTTGCCGTGGCATCTGTGTAAGGAAGGGTCATGCGGCGGACCAGTTCGACGACCGACAGGAACGTGGTTCCGTTTCGGACGGACGTTTCGGCAACAAACGGTCCGTTTTCGAAGTAGATCGTCAGGCGGCCGGCTTCGTCGCCGGTCTGCGTGGCAAGGAACCGCGTTCCGAAGCCTGCCAGCAGGAACGCCAGGACGCCCGCGGCAACGATCGTGCGCGGAACGGTTTTTGGAGGACTGTTCATTGGATTGAATTCCTGCCGCCCGGGGGCCGCCATCCCTTGATCGATTCCCGGTTTGCGCGCATGCCTGTTCCCGGGAAGCGCTTCGCGGGCCTTCGGGGCACACTCTTGATACTTCGTTAGTGTAGCAAGGTTGGGTCAATGGAGGTCCCGTCGGTTGGAAGCTGTCATCCGGGTATGCGACGATGGGTTGCCCGGAGGAAGTAACGTGACGAAGCTGTCCGACCAGTACCGAAACAGACAGCTGCGGATTGGCCTTGTCCAGATGCGATCGACACGCGGTATCGATCGTAATCTCGCGCATGCCGCCGCCTGCATTCAGGACGCGGCGGATCGGGGCGCCGAGATCGTTTGCCTTCAGGAACTCTTCGCCGGTCCCTACTTCGCGCAGTCCGAAGACCCCGCTGTTCTGGAGACCGCGGAGCCGATTCCAGGGAAAATTTCGCGGTTTTTGTCGTCCGCAGCCGCCAACAGCCATGTGACGCTGGTGGGCGGTTCGATGTACGAGAAGGGGCGCGATGGAAGGCGGTACAACACGGCTCTCGTCCTTGATCCCGATGGCAATCGGAGGGCCAAGTACCGCAAGGTGCATATCCCCCACGACCCCATGTACTACGAGCAGTATTACTTTGCGCAGGGGAATCTGGGATACGTACAGGCCGATACGCCCAAAACCCGCGTGGCGCCCCTGATCTGTTATGACCAGTGGTTTCCGGAGGCGGCCAGAGCCAACGCCCTTCGTGGCGCGGAAGTGCTTTTTTATCCGACCGCCATTGGCTGGTTCCGGGAACTGCGTCGGGACGAGCCGTTTTCGGCCCGGCGCTGGGAAGACGCGATGCGGGCTCACGCGTCCATGAACGGTGTCTTCGCCGTTGCCGTCAACCGTGTCGGAAAGGAGGGCGGCCTGGAGTTCTGGGGCGGTTCGTTCGTTGCCGACCCGTTCGGTCAGGTTATCGCGCGGGCGTCATCGACCCGCGAGGAAGTGCTGGTCGTCGAGATCGACCTGGGCCGGGTGCGAGAGTCCCGGGACGGCTGGGGATTTCTCGAAAACCGGCGTCCGGATACGTATCGGGATCTTGTTCGATGAATCGTCCCACGCCCTGGTCGCTCGGTTACCGGATGCCGGCCGAGTGGGCGCCGCAGGAATGCGTCTGGTTGGCGTGGCCGACGAACCTCGAAACCTGGGGTCGGGATCGGATCGCCGGCGTTCGACAGACCTATGTCGAGTTCATCGCCGCCCTTTCGAATCGGCAACGCGTTGCACTCCTGGTCGACGATGAAGATGTTCGGGCAAGCGCGGTCGAAACCCTG
The DNA here is from genome assembly GCA_963555775.3 of Terriglobia bacterium. Classification (GTDB taxonomy): domain Bacteria; phylum Acidobacteriota; class Terriglobia; order 20CM-2-55-15; family 20CM-2-55-15; genus JAJEDW01. The sequence goes on from CAUVWY020000002.1 coordinate 291,135, forward strand.
GGTCGTCGCGGTGTCGAATCGCGGCTCCGCTATTACCTGATCGAGACCGTGGACAGTTGGATCCGGGACTACGGTCCAACCTTCGTATTGAACGAACGGACCCGGCAGACGGCCATGGTCCGGTGGACATTCAATGCGTGGGGAGACAAATACGCCGACCTTAAGGCCGACGCCCGCGTGCCGGCCGAGATGAACCGGCATCTGGATTTGCCCGTGTTCGACGCCGGCATCGTGCTGGAAGGCGGTTCGATCGATGTGAACGGGCGCGGGACGGTGCTGACGACCGAACAGTGCCTGTTGAACCCGAACCGGAATCCGGAACTGGAACGTTCCGAAATCGAGGATGTCCTGAGGGAATTTCTGGGTGCCACGAACGCGATCTGGCTGTCGGAGGGCATCGCCGGCGACGACACCGACGGCCATATCGACGACATCGCGCGGTTCGTCGATCCGACGACCGTTCTGGTTGCTTTCGAGGACGATCCGGCCGACGAGAACCATGGGATTCTCAAGGACTGTTACGCACGTCTAGTGGCGGCACCCGACGAGGAGGGCCGGAAACTTGGCGTGCTGAAACTTCCGATGCCGGACCCGGTCGTGGGGCCCGAGGGCCGGTTGCCGGCAAGCTATGCCAACTTCTATATCGGAAACGGTGTCGTGGTCGTGCCGACATTCGGACAACCCGAAAAAGACCGGAACGCCCTGGCGGTGATCCAGTCCTGTTTTCCCTTCCACCAGGTCGTGGGCGTCGATTCCACCGCCATGCTCCATGGCTTCGGCACGCTTCACTGCTGCAGCCAGCAGCAGCCGGTCACGCCGTGAAACTGAACGTGAACCCGCGTTCCTGGGCGCGGCTGATCGCGACGATACCGGCCGGAACCGGCTGGACCCCATCGAGCAGGTTGTCCATGACCTCTTCGAAAACCTCGTCAGTGTCCGCACCGGCCGCGCGCGCGGCGGCTCCTGCGAATCCACGCGCGGCCACTTGGCACAGGGCAATTTTCATTCCTCGCCCAACCATGCCGTCCAGCGTCAGGCCACGGTTCCCCAGTCCCGTTATCGGGCCCGCGTTGTACAGGTTGGCCGTGGGCGCCTGGTTGGTCCGCGGATCGTTGAAGCGCGCCATACCGGCCCAACTCGCGCCGTACTTTTCCCACATCGCGTCGTTGAATGCGAATGGCGTGGAAAAGTGCCGGGCGAGCAGGACGACAGCCAGGTCGCTGTCGGACAGGCCATAGAAGTCGTTGTTCACCTGGAAGAAGTTGTTCGCGTAGGCCATCGCTGCCGCGAATCCGTCCGCGGTGGTGTTGTCGAGGATAAAACGGTGGCCACCGGGCATCCGGTCGAACCAGTCGTCCAATTCGTGAAGGGTTGGCGTCCAATCGCTCCCAATCGATCCGGTCTGCGGTGACGCCGATGCTTTTCCGGCGGCGAAAGCGGCGCCGAATGCGGTTGCGCCTGCACTCACGCGCCTCAGGAATGAACGGCGTGCCACGTGGGATTTAAAAGGCTTTTCGGGCATGGGTCCTCGCTTTCTTGATTCGGATTTTCGTCAAAGATTATACTCACAAACGATATGAACCAGCCCTTTCGCGCTACCGTTCTGGTACTTGCAGGCCTGACGGCGACCGCTTGTGCCCCCGAAATCGATCCCCTCGATCCGGGCTTGGGCAAGCTGCCGGCCCCGATAATTTCCTCGTCGACGACGATGGCCACGGCTTGGGACGTTCCCAATGACCCGCTCAACGACCCAACGTTGGGCGATTCGGATCTGGCGGAACGGATCCGATTGGGCTACCGCATCTTCACCGATACACCCGGCGAAGCCCCCCATCTTAGCGGGGGGAACATGTCCTGCAACAACTGCCACCTGAATGCCGGACAGCGCGAAAAATCGCTTCCCCTGGTCGGAGTGACGGCCATGTTCCCGGAGTACAATCGGCGGGCGGGCCGAGACTTTACGATCGAAGATCGAATCGTCGGCTGCTTTTTCCGCAGCCAGAATTCCACGGGCCACCTTCCGGCACGCGACCCGGCGGTCGACGATACGATCCTTCCGACGCCGGAGACACCGGAAGTTCAGGCGTTGGCAACGTACCTGCGCTGGCTTTCACGAGGATTCGAGCCTGGAGAGAATCCACCCTGGCGGCGTCAGAACACGATCCCTCCCGAGAACAGACTGCCTCTGGATGAACTCGACCCCAAGCTTGGCGAGACCATTTTCCTCGAGCGCTGTACCAACTGTCACGGCGAGGACGGGCAGGGAGTCCAGATCGGCACGAAGAAGGCCGGGCCGCTGTGGGGGCCGAACTCGTGGAACGACGGCGCCGGCGCGGCGCGCATCTATACGCTGGCCGGGATCATCCGTCACATGATGCCGTACATGGATCCGGGCAGCACGACCGACGAAGAAGCCCAGCATTTGTCGGCGTTCATCAATTCGCACGATCGTCCGTACTATCCGTTCAAGGAATTGGATTATCTGACCGAGCCCCAGCCGACCGACAGCGTGTACTACCCGAGTCGATGAGCCGGCTTGGCCTGTCGCGGAGGGTGCCGTCGGGAGCGGATGCAGGGGCGCACGTCCATGAAGCCTCGCCCGTCCTCGGACGCGCAAGGGAAGGGACCCGCCCGTCCCGGCAATCCACCGTACGCCGTCCTCTCCCACCGGCGCCCGTCCATGCTCGGCGCTACCGAACGCGCATTCGCTGAGCCGCGGATCGCGACCCCTTCCAACTCGAAGCGGACCTCCCGAGACGAATTTGCCCTCGTTGCCGCACCCGCTTCCTTGATGTATGCTTGTGCCTTCCCGGAAGAAATCTTGACCCGCCAGCGCGAATTATCACGCTTCGTATCGAACTTGTTTGACATCTTTTACATCTTTTACATCTGAAAATGACAACGTCTTGGTATGTCGGTAAAACGGCCGCAACACGCACTCGCCGACGGCCCTATCGCCGTCCCGTCTGGCGGATCTTTCCAGGTTGTTGTACGCCGCAATGAGCTTCTTCCTCACCGAAAGCTTCGTATGGTGGTACTGCGGGATCATTGCTCTGTCCGCTGTTGTCTGCGCGATAATGTTGGCTCTGGGCGCGCGCCCGCTATATCGAAGGCTTCGCTGGGTGCGCGAACAACTTGAGCGCGTTGACGGAGAAAAAGGTTTTATCGGGGCATTCGACGAATACAACATGCAGGTCGAAAAGGCCTTCGGTCTGCCGTGGAAGGAATTTGTCGAAACGCTGGTTCTTCCCGAGCCGGATACCGACGACCCAATCCGGAACACAGGCGAAGTGTCGCGGTATCTGAACGACGCCACGGTCATTTTCCCGATAATCCCTTTCGGTTTTTACCAAGCCGTGCCGAACTTGCTGACCGGCGCCGGCATCCTTGGTACGTTTCTGGGCTTGGCAGGCGGGGTCGGATCGGCAAGCTCGGGTCTGTCCTCCAGCAATCCCGCTGAAATCACGGCCTCCCTGCAGCAACTTCTGGGTGGCGCCTCGCTGGCCTTCTGGACATCGATCGTCGGCATCGTCTGCTCAATTCTGTTCGTACTGGGCGAGCGCTTCGCGTCTCGGCAACTCCACGTTGCACTGGACAAGTGGGTCGGATCGATCGAGTCCCGCCTGGAACGTGTCACGCCCGAAGGCGTCGCCCTGAAGCAACTCGAACAGGCCAAGCGCGCGACAACCCAACTCGAACGGTTCAACAGTGAACTGATTTTCTCTCTCGAACAGGCACTCGAGGAGAAGATCGCCGGCCGATTGTCGCCGCAACTCGAACGGCTCGTCGAAGCCGTCGAGGGACTTCGCGTCGATCGGTCGACCGACTCCGGAAGGATGATCGAGGAGACGCTCGAGCGGTTTACTGTGGTCATGCAGGAACGCGCCGGATCGCAGTTCGACGAGATGGCCGCTATTGTCACCGAGTTGAACCGCACCCTGAAGGACTCATCCGACGGGCTGGCCCAGTCGCAGCGGGACGTCCAAGCAGCGCTCAGTTCGGTCATGACTACGGTCAGGACGTCGATGGACGCAGGAGCGACCGCGATGACCGAGACGTTGCAACAATCCCTCGGCGATGTCACCCGCATCATGGCGGATGCTTCGCACCAACTAGCGGAACGGTTGACAGGCGCCGGCACGGCCGCCGCGGAGGCCGGCGTCGAGGCCGCCTCGCAGATTTCCGGATCGCTCGACGGCCTGCTGGCCGCCGCGAATAGTCTCGACCGGTCCACACGACAGAGCGAGCAAATGCTGACCAACATGACCAGTTTCGTTGATCAAATCAACACGTTGCGCGAGACGATTGAGGTCGCGCACCGTCAGATCGCGGATGTCGCTGAACCTATGGGCCGCGCGGCCGGCGAGATCCGCGCGTCCAGTGACAAAGCGGCCGTAGCGCTGGGGCGGACGAGCGAGCTCGTCGGCAGTATCGACGCGGCGGTCAATTCTCTCGAACAGCACCAGAAAACGGTGGCCGGCAACTGGGACCGGTATCGGGAACGCTTCGAGGGCATTGATGGCTCGCTGGCCCAAGTGTTCCAGAAGCTCGACGAAGGTCTGTCGGGCTACTGCAAACAGGTGACGCAATTTGTCAACGAACTTGACGGGACTACTTCGAAGATCACACAGGATCTGGCTGGCGCAACGAACGAACTCCATTCGTCGATCGAGGATCTGAGCGAGCATCTCCGGAGGCGTGCGTGATCGTTGGCGGATCGAGGCCCTCGCCGGACGCCGGCCAGGGCGGGCAGAGTTATCTTGCCAGTGTGAGCGACCTCGTCTCGTCGCTCATTTTCGTCTTCATCATCATGCTGGCCGTCTTTGCGTATCAACTCGCCAACATCACCGAGGAACAGGCCAACGTCACCGAGGAACTGACCGCCGCGGATGAAACGCGCGACCGGATCCTCGGAGACATCGCCGGCCGGCTCCAGGGTTCCGGTATCCGGGTCGAAGTGCTGTACGAACAGGGCGTCCTGCGCCTTTCCGACAACGCCATCAACTTCCCGTCGGGCAGCGATACGCCGGTCCCTGAACATCACGTCAACGTCGGACGTCTCGCCGAGGCCATCGCCGAGGTCGTACCATGCTATGTCTCGGGCGAACTGATCGGGCTTCCGGCGACGGACGGGAACGCACTGGCGAGCGAAGACGCCGTTGCGCTGTCCTATTGTCAACTTCCCGCAGATCCATCCGGGTATGAATGCGGCGAACAGCGGTTTCCGTGGCTCCTCGAGACCCTGCTGATTGAGGGCCACACCGACGATGTGCCCGTCGCGGTCGGCAACCGCTTCAGAGACAATCTCGAACTGTCCTCGATGCGGGCGGCGATTGTGCATGGCATGATCGCCGCTTGCGAACCGGGCGTGGCGCGCCTGCTGAACACAGAGGACTATCCCATTCTGAGCACCAGCGGTTACGGCGCCACGCGGCCGGTACCCGGCGGCGAATTCCAGTCCGCGCCACTCGGTGCCGCGGCCGACGACGCCGGACGCATCCACCGTCGCATTGATCTGCGGTTCCTTCTCGAACCTCCCGAGGGCGTGCTGACGACGGGCGAACCCGATGTCCAGACCGATGTTCGTGAACGGGTCGGCGAAGGGGCGCAGTGAACACGCCTTCGCTGAGGGATTCGCTCGACCGCTGGGTCGGCTTCCCGAAAATTGACCGCGCTTTCGAACCCCGCCGGACGAGGGCTGCGGCTGCCGATATCGCGAAGCGGTTGGGCGACGTTCAGCCCAAAGCGCCCGAGCCCTACGACTTAGAGACGTTGCATCGGCGAGCCAATGAATCGTGGCGCCGTTACCATTCTCTCGACCGCCTCTCAACCGGCGACCTCCGGCGATTGCCGTGGGTTTTGTTCTACACACCGCCGGACGCAGGCCGTGCCCGGTGGTTGGGCGCGCGCCCCCGCCTCGTACAGGAATACGGGCGCTGGCTGTCGGAGGGCGGCCGCACGCGGTCCACCCTGGCGCTGCTGCACGAGTTCTTGCGCGTCTACCCGGTCGACCTGCCGACGTTCGACGATCTACGTCGGTTGCTCGAAAACACCATCCAAGGTCCTTCGTCAGCACCTCCGCCGTCCCTGAAACGGTGGCGTCAGCGCTGCAAGGATTATGGGTTTCTGAAGAATAACGGTGGCCGGGCGTTCGTGAACCAGTTGATGACGGCTGCGGAGGCGGCTCCCGAAGAAATCCTTCTCCAAGCCGGGCTCAATGCCGGACTCGCGCGTTGCGGGTTTCTCGAATCGGGCGTTCGCTCGTATCTCCCGGACGTACGAGCCCGGCTGAAGAGCAATCGCTTCGGCGATGACCGCCTCCAGCGGTTGCTGTCCCTTTTCGAGTGCGACGGCAAATTGCGCTTCGACGAATCGGCCGTGCGGGTAAGGACCGCGGTTGAGTTACTCGGTCCTTTCGTTGACCAGTCTCCGAAGCCCGAAGTCAAGGAACGGCTGCAATCGTTCTTTCTGCGTCACTTCGGCGACCCCCGCCTGCGGTCCGGGAAACACAAGTGGTCCGGCGTGCCAGACGACGTTACGCGCGTCGTGATCCGATGGCTCGTCGAACGTGTGCTGGAGCAGTTCTTCCTTCTCGTCAAGGAGACTGCACTCGACAGACATTGGCGTTACCGGGAAGCCTTCTGGCGGGCGTTTCTCGCCAGGGAACTGATCGAGGACATCTGGTTCGTGCTGGGTCGTCGCGCGGCGGATGTGCTCCGCAAGATGAACAAGAACGACGGGGGGCTCGGAACGACAAGCGAGTTGCGCGGCGGCCAGAGTGACCAATCCGTCCTGCTCTTTCGCCTGCCTGGAGTGACCATAGCCGAATGGAGCCATAACGGCTCGTGCCACATGTGGCTCGACGACTTCTGGACTTTCTGGACACACCCGGTCTTTACAAGCCTGTATACTCCGCTGCCGAACTGAGACATACGCGCCAATACCATCGGATCGACGGAGCACATTTGCAAGCGCACATGGGCAGCGAATACGGCCGGTGGCAGGACAAGATCGCGAAATGGTTGCGAGACAACACCGGTGTCAGAATCGACCGTGATCGGTACTTCCCATCCTCCCTGCGCCGATCGGAACGCAGCCGCTCATGGCGCTCAACGTTCCGATGACCGCGGCCCGCTCGACGGTGCCGCCGCCGGGTCCGGCGGTTGTATTGTTCCCGTTCCGTGGGGTGATTCCATGACTAAAAGCCTCAGGTTCAAGCCGACGCCGGACGGCTTGATCGTCCGGATGCAGGGCGATCCACCGGTTCCCGTCCGCGAGTGGACATCACTCGCCGACGGATCGGCCGGCGTGGGCGCGCTGATTCGACTTCGGGATGACGGCGGCGCCGTCGAGAAGGACGATGATTGTTCATTGTCGGTTTCCTGGCCGAGCGTCGCCGGATTGACCCCCGGCGAACTGCGGTACATCGGGCTTCCCGATGCATCGCCGTTCGCGATCGAGGTCGTCGCGAACAACGCCATACACGACGCCGACTTCCAGATCGGTTACGGCTTTCTCCGCAACGGACGGCGTGTCCTTGGCGCGCGACGCGAGGGGGTATGGCTGTACGCAGGCGGCGACGAATTCGTGCTGCTCGATCCGGTGTACTCCATCGCGGACGCGATCGACCGATTCAACCGCGAGGACGAGGCGGATCTGGAATCGCGGATGCTTCGATGGGGACGGATCGCCGAGATGTTGCCGGCCGACGCCGTTGTCGGTGACGACAACCTGCGTTCGCTGAGGATCGTCGTGGTTTCGAGCTTCGAACTGGATCCGTTCGTCAACAAGAGCGGCGAACCGGACTTCGACCCGGTCGTCGGCAGGCGGGCGACGCGCGTCTCCGAGGCGGGGGATGAGGACCACTGTTTTGACCGCGAAGCGCTGCCGGCGGCCCGGCAGCGGACGTTCGCACGGCGCTTCCGCGCCCTGTCCGGCGTGAAGCACCGATACGCGGTCGAAGGTGGCTACTATGTCGTGCTGGCACCCGAGGTCCAACAGGCTCTCGCCGTCGTGCGACGCGCACAATCGGGCACTCCCGATGAGCGTCGAGATTTCTTGCGGAACGCTTCGGGCTACCTGCGCGGTGCATTCGACTCGGACGAGTTTGAACTCGACAGCGTCTTCAGCGATGACGGATTGAGCGAACGTGTCAGCGGTGTCGGTATCTGGGTCGACAAGACCCTTCCGTGGATCCGGCAGGCCGCGGAACCGTGGTTGCCTCCAGACGAATCGGGACTTCGCATCGGTTCGCAGATGGTGCCGCTCACTCCCGACGACCTGTCCGGCCTGCTCGAACGAATCCAGGCCGCGGTCGAGCGTGGCGACCCGACCGTGCGGACCGATAGCGGCGCTGATATCCCGGCGAATTCGGCCACAATCAGTGCCGTCGAAGAACTGATCCGCAGGCATCAGTCAGCCCAGCGTCCGAGGGCGAGCACCGAACCGGACAAAGCACCCGTCGGACGCGACGATGACGATCAGTTCTTGATCGTCATCGACAACCTGGAAACCGTTCGGTTCACCCGTGAGCGGAAGCGGCGCCGGCCCGGCATCTCGACGTCCAAGCCCGACTTGCGGACCGAACTTCTTCCCCACCAACAGGAGGGTCTTGCCTGGCTCGAAACCAGATGGGAAGCCGGCAGTTGGGGTGCCCTGCTTGCCGACGACATGGGACTCGGGAAGACGCTCGAAGCATTGGCTTTTCTTTCCTGCCTGAAGACGCATTCCGAAAACGAGGGGATGCCGCAGCAGCCCGCGCTCGTCGTCGCTCCGACCGGACTGCTCAAGAATTGGAAAGACGAACATGCGAAACATCTTGCCGGAGAAGGACTCGGCCGGGCCATCGAAGCGCATGGCGGCGAATTGCGGCGTCTCCGAAAGAAACACGCGGCGAATCGTGGCGACGAACTCGCTTTCGGACAACCGCTCCTGGACATTGATCTACTGAAGGATGCCCACTGGGTGCTGACCACCTACGAAACTCTTCGCGACTATCAGCACAGTTTCGGACGTGTCCACTGGCGCGCCGGTGTGTTCGACGAAGCCCAGAAAATCAAAAACCCGAACGCTCGCCTGACGGACGCGGCGCTTGCCATGAACGTCGACTTTGCCTTGCTGATGACCGGCACGCCCGTGGAGAATCGCCCGGCGGATATCTGGTCGTTGCTGGACCGGGCCGAACCTGGGATGTTCGGAACCCTGACGGATTTCAGCGGGAGATACGAAAGGCGAGACGCGGAAGGCCACGCGATACTCGAGGAGTTGCATCGCACGCTGACGAAGCCGGCGGAGTCGACGGGTCCTGCGCTGATGTTGCGTCGGCTCAAGGAAGACCATCTCGCGACGCTGCCGGAGAAGCGGGTGCACCGCCGCGTGGTTGAGATGCCGCCGTTGCAGGCCGAGGCGTACGCGGAGATCGTGCTGCGCGGCCGACAGGATGGCGGTGTGCTTCAGACGCTCCAGAAACTTCGAAATACCTCCCTGCATCCCACGGTGCCGGGCGATCGCAGCGTCGATCAGTACATACGGGAATCGGCGCGGTTATCCGAGACATTCGCGATTCTGGAGGCGGTCGCCGACCAAGGCGAGAAAGTGTTGATCTTCGTCGAGTCGCTCAAAATGCAGGACTTCCTGATCGGCGCGCTCAGACACCGCTTTCGGCTTCGCGAGGATGTGCTCGTCATCAATGGCACGGTCTCTGGTGGAAGGCGCAAGGCGCGCGTCGACATGTTCCAGGACCGTATGGGTTTTGACGTTATGCTCCTGTCGCCTCGTGCCGGCGGCGTCGGCCTGACGCTGACGGCGGCGAACCACGTCATTCATCTCTCCCGGTGGTGGAATCCGGCCGTGGAGGACCAATGCACCGATCGCGTCTTCCGCATTGGACAACGCCGGACCGTGCACGTCTACCTGCCGTTGGCGCGGCACCCGCGTTTCGGCGAATACAGCTTCGATTTGAAGCTCCACAGCCTGATGGAACGGAAACGCGCGATGAACCGCCGCGTGCTTGCGCCGACCACGGCCACGGAGCGTGATGTGCAAGATCTCTACCGCAGCACGATGACCGAGGCGCGCCTGGGCGAAGAACGTGATGCGCCGTAGGATCGGGTCAATGTCGACCTTATGGAACCGACAACTTTTGAGGATTGGGTGCTCCGTCAACTTGCCGATGCCGGCTACGATACGCGGCGCACGCCGCGGACCGGTGATCGCGGCGGCGACGGACTGGCGTTCTGGCCTTTTGACGACGAGAAGCACACGATCATCGTCCAATGCAAACACATGCAGCCGGACGCCAAGTGCGGCCGGGCGGCCATCGATGAAGTCTTGGGTTCGGTTCCCGCCTACGCCGACAAGATTGTCGGCGACCCCCGGCTAATGGTCGTGACGAACGCGATCGGCTTCACGGCCGATGCCGAGCTTCGGGCCCGCCAAGCTGGCGTCCGGCTGGTAGATCGCCACGCCCTCTCACGACTTCGGACTCGGCGTGCCGATAGCCAGTAGTCGGGCCATTGCATCCGGGGCGCGGCCGATCGACGCTCCGGATCGCCGCCCCGGAAAGGAAGCGCCCGGCTATTCGGTCGTACGCAGCGCTTCGATGGTCCCGGTATCGATGGAGGCACGGGCAAGATCGAGGTCGTACAAGTTTTGCAAGTTCAGCCAGAACTCCGGTGTCATTTCGAAAGCCCGCCCCAACCGCAGCGCCGTATCCGCCGTGATCGATCGGCGTCCGTGGACGATCTCGTTGATGCGTCGCGGCGGCGTGCCGATCGCTTTTGCCAAACGGTATTGGCTGATTCCGAGTTCTTCGAGAAATTCCGCCAAATGTTCTCCAGGATGAATCGGTTCGATATCGGTCATGACTTTGTCCTCAGTGATAGTCTGCGATTTCGATTTCCATGGCTCCTTGCTCCGACCAGTGAAAACACACGCGCCATTGGTCGTTGATGCGGATGGCGTGCTGGCCTTGTCGGTCGCCGTGCAGAACTTTGAGGCGGTGCGAGGGCGGAAGCCGCAGGTCGGACAACGCGACCGCCGCCACGACGCGCTGGAGCCGCATGCGTGCCCGGCGTTGGATGTCGGTTGGCAGCCGGCGTACGTAGTGTCCTTGAAAGACATTTTCGGTGTCTTTGTCCTTGAATCGCGACACGATCCCGATGTTAACGTACCGAGATAATAACGGCAATGGTTAAGCTCTGGAGTCAATAGTCTGGAGTGGTTCCGAGCCGTGCCGGGGCCACTCTATTGTGGGATCCGTTTGGCGACCGGCGTTTCGACCGGTATCCCAAACCGAGCGTCATGAATGCGGTTCTGGACCCATCCGGAGAACGGGTTGCACTCGACTGGATCGTTCTGTAGACTCGGCCCAGTTTTTCGTGCCCGGGACCAGCGGTCCGTGGCAGAATCAGGCAGGGATCCGTCAGAGTTCTGCCACGGGCCCCTGGTGGCGGTGTCCGAAGGTAAACCATGAATCTTGCGCATCTGCACATCCTCCTGAATCACTTTCCGACCATCGGCGCCATTGTGGCAGTGGGACTGTTCATCGTCGCTCTCGTCTGGAAGAGTCCCGACCTGACACGCGCCAGCCTGGGCCTTTTCGTGATTATCGGACTGCTCACCATTCCGGCGTATGTCACCGGCAACATGGCGGAGGAAGTGCTGCTGGAGGGGCCCGGGGTATCCGAAGCCTACGTACACCGGCATCAGGATGCGGCCCTGCTTGCCTTCATCTTCATGCAGATTGCGGGGGCTCTGGCGTGGTTCGGGCTGTGGCAATACCGCCGGATCGCACGCACGGCGACGTGGAACCTGTCGGCCGTCCTCATTATTGCCCTGATCGCTATCGGGTTGATGGCCCGCGCGGCGAGTTTCGGGGGAGAAATCCGTCACACGGAGGTTCGTCAGGGGGCGGAGATCGTTGCCAGTGAAGGGGCCGTGGGCTGGAGCACGGCTCTGGGAACCTGGTTTGTCGAAAAAACATGGGTGTGGCCGGCGAGCGAAACGCTCCATTTCATCGGCCTGTGGCTTCTGTTCGGCGTGGTGTTGCTCGTCAACCTGCGAATGCTGGGCATCGTGAAGCACCTTCCTTTTTCGACGTTGCACCGGATACTGCCATGGGGCGTGCTGGGTTTTGCACTCAACGGCATTACGGGGATGCTGTTTTTCATCGCGGCGCCGGGGCAGTATACGCAGAACCTGTCGTTCCATCTGAAGATGCTGTTGATAGTCATCGCGGGCATCAACGTCATCTACTTTACGATCTTCGACGATGCCTGGAAGCTGAGAGCGCAGGATGACCCGCCGCTACACGGGAAGGTCATAGCCGTCTCTACGATCGCGCTCTGGATTGGCGTCATCTACTTCGGGCGGATGTTGCCGTTTCTCGGCAACTCGTTCTAACGTGTCCGGAGGGGGTGCCCGATGGATTGGGGTCTGGTCCTGAAAGTAGTCGGCGCGGTTGCCGCATCCGTCGCAGTTCTGGCCGCGGCCGGATATTCGATCGAGAAGGCTATCGACCGCTACGAGAGCGGTGAGGACTAACAGCCCGCGACAGGACCCTTAAGGCTTCTACCACGGGCCGCTACAGCCGATCGTTTCCGCAGCGGCGATCACGGTCCGGGCTGACGAATACCAGGCTTTTCGCAAGCACCAGGGGGCGCACGAAATGACTTCACCAGTCACGGGCATCCTGCAGCGCACACTGGTCAACATTCGTAACGCATGGCGTTCGATCAGCCAATCGGCTCGAGCAGGTGACGTCCCGCGTCTCCGCGCCGACTTGCCCGACAAAGACGCCGAAACCTTGCGACGCCTGATGCGCGAATGCCTTGAAAGCAGAGGCGGTGAGGTGTCCGGCCGTGCCCGAGCCGCCGCTCTGGGTCAATCGTACATGGATCTGAACGATTCGGGCCGGAAGCGTTTCCTGCAGATCCTGGCGAACGATTTCGGTGTCGACAGGAAGGCGCTCGTGGCCGCGGCCGGCGCGATCCGCGAAAACGATGACTCGGCTTCCGCGCTCGAGATCGTGGAACGCCTGCGGACCGTCCTGACCCCAAGCCGCGTGAAGCTGCTGACACAGTTCAACTCCTTGCCGTCGGGAGTGAAGTTTCTGGTCGACTTGCGTGCGGACCTGCGACGCTTTCAGGGTTCGGACCCGTACTTGCGAAGCCTCGAAAGCGATCTCAAACGACTGCTCGCTTCGTGGTTCGATGTCGGGTTTCTGAATCTTGAGCGAATCGACTGGGAGTCGCCGGCGGCGATGCTGGAACGGCTGATCGCCTATGAAGCCGTTCACGAAATCCAATCGTGGGATGACCTCAAGAATCGCCTTGGAGAGGATCGGCGCTGTTACGCCTTCTTTCACCCCAGAATGCCCACGGAGCCCCTCATATTCGTCGAGGTCGCGCTGGTCTCGGGCATGTCCGACAGTATCCAGGCACTGCTTGGCGAAAGAGACGCCCGCCGCGACCCGGCCACGGCCAACACGGCCATTTTCTATTCGATTTCGAATACGCAGAAGGGACTGAAGGGCGTGAATCTGGGGACCTTCCTTATCAAGCGCGTCGTCGACCGCCTGGTGAGGGAGCTTCCCAACTTGCGGACCTTCGCGACGCTGTCTCCGGTCCCGGATTTCGGGCGCTACATGAGCGATCGCGTTCGGGATGTCGACGGTCTCCGCCTGACGCCGGCCGAGCGTGAGACTCTGGAAGGAGCGATTCGTGCCGCGAACAGGGAATCGCTCGCCGACCTTCTCCAATCCGCTAACTGGCATCTGGTCCCGAGCGCCGCCAATGCCCTGAAGGGTCCGCTGATGAGGCTCTGCGCCGAGTTCCTGCTCTACGAACGGGAGGACCGTCGCGTCGTGGACCGGGTCGGCAATTTCCATCTCAACAATGGCGCGCGTTTGGAGCGTATCAATTGGCTCGCCGACGTTTCAGAAAAAGGGTTGCGGCGGTCGGCCGGGCTGATGGTGAACTACCGCTACCAACTCGACGATATCGAAAGAAATCACGAGTCCTACCATACGAACGGCGAAGCGACGGCGTCCAAGTCGGTCCTGGGTCTGCTGTTGCCCGAGGAAGAGGCGCCGCCTGGGGAATCGAACGTCGAACTCGGGTAGGCGATTTCGGGCGGTTGTTGCAAACGCCGACTCACTTGCCTATAGTGGGCCTGCTTTTTCAACAAACTTGTGAGGAGTCATAGCGTGGCCCAATCAGCGTCTTCGCTTCATCCACAAGGCTTCGCTCACACGCAGCGCAGGGACCGCTGGTGGGTCGAGCCGTTGGCGATTTTCCTGGGACTTTCCGCCTTTATCGTTTACGGAACCTGGGCGGCGTTCCAGGGTGAGCACTACTATTTCGGCTCGTACCTGTCTCCCTTCTATTCACCGGAGATCTTCGGGGATTCACCCCACAGCCTTTTCGGAGCCGTCCCGTCCGTATGGCCCGTCTGGCTGCCGTTTTCACCGGCACTGCTCATTCTGTGGGCGCCCGGCGGGTTTCGACTCACCTGCTACTACTACCGCGGCAGCTACTACAAGGCCTTCTGGGCCGACCCGCCCTCCTGCGCGGTCGGTGAACCGCGGAAGAGCTACCTGGGTGAAAATTCGTTCCCGCTGATCGTCCAGAACCTTCATCGATACTTTCTGTACCTGGCCATCATCTTTCTTGTGTTTCTCACCACGGACGTCTGGAATGCCCTCTGGTTTACCGATGCCGCCGGCGAGGTGTCGTTCGGCATGGGCGTCGGAACGATCGTCCTGGCCGTCAACGTCTTCATGTTGGGAGGGTACGCTCTTGGGTGTCACTCGATGAGGCACCTGCTGGGGGGAGGCAAGGACCGGCCGAGCAACGGCATTTTCGGGCGCGCCGGTTACAACTGCTCGAGTTGCCTCAACCGCGGGCACATGAAGTGGGCATGGGGCAGCCTTTTCTGGGTCGGGTTTTCCGATTTCTACGTACGCATGTGCTCCATGGGCGTCTTTACCGATTGGAGAATTTTCTGATGCCGGAGTACCAGACCTTCAAGTACGACGTCCTTGTCGTGGGCGCCGGAGGGGCCGGTCTCCGTGCGGCGATCGAAGCGTCATCGTCCGGTGCGCGAGTGGGCCTGATTTGCAAATCGCTTCTTGGAAAAGCCCATACAGTGATGGCCGAGGGCGGCATTGCGGCATCTCTGGGGACGGTCAACTCGGACGACGGCTGGAAGGTGCATTTCGCAGACACCATGCGCGGTGGACAATACCTGAATAGCTGGAAGATGGCCGAGTTGCACGCGAAGGAAGCTCCCGAACGCGTTCGCGAACTCGAAGCCTGGGGAGCGGTTTTCGACCGGACCGTCGACGGACGAATCCTGCAACGAAACTTCGGCGGACACAGGTACCCCCGCCTGGCCCACGTCGGCGACCGAACGGGCCTCGAAATGATCCGCACGCTCCAGGATCATGGCATCCATCAGGGGATCGAAGTCCACATGGAATGCACTGTGGCGTCGCTGTTGAAAGATGACGGCCGTGTGACCGGAGCTTTCGGCTTTGACCGGCAGCGGGGGCGCTTCATGCTGTTCGACGCGCCTGCGATTGTCTTGGCAACGGGCGGTATTGGCCGAGCCTATCGTATTTCGAGCAACAGTTGGGAGTACACGGGGGACGGTCATTCCCTGGCCTACGACGCTGGCGCCGATCTGATGGACATGGAGTTCGTGCAGTTCCATCCGACCGGTATGGTGTGGCCACCGAGCGTCGCCGGCATTCTGGTCACCGAAGGCGTACGTGGCGAAGGCGGCGTCCTTCGCAACAGCGAAGGCCGGCGCTTCATGTTCGATGACATCCCCGAGGCTTACCGGAACCAGACGGCGGACAATGAACTGGAAGGGTGGGAATACACGCAGGGCAAGAAGACGGCACGCCGCCCGCCCGAACTGCTGACCCGGGATCACGTTGCACGATGCATCGTGAAGCAGATCAAGGAAGGCCACGGGAGTCCGCATGGGGGCGTGTACCTGGACATTTCATGGATCAAGGAAAAGCTCCCGAACGCGGCCGAACATATCAAGCGCAAGCTGCCGAGCATGTATCACCAGTTCAAGCAACTCGCCGACATCGACATCACGGCCGCTCCAATGGAAGTCGGTCCGACGACACACTATGTCATGGGCGGTATCTTCGTGGATCCCGAAAGCCAGATGTCGACGGTTCCCGGGCTTTTCGCCGCCGGCGAGTGCGCGACCGGATTACATGGCGCCAATCGCCTGGGAGGCAATTCGCTGTCCGATCTGCTGGTCTTCGGTAAACGCGCGGGGGAATTTGCCGCACGGTTTGCCAAAGAGAACGCGTCCGGCCGGATCGATTCGGTTCGGGTCGACAAGATCGCTGCCGACACGCTGGCGCCTTTCGATCGGGTCTCTCAGGCCAGCGCCGAAGGGCCCTACCGGATTCAGTCCGATCTTCAGGGCATGATGCAGGAGCAGGTGGGCATCGTCCGAACCGAATCGGAAATGGTGAAGGCGCTCGAGGGGATCGAAGCCCTGAAACAGAGAGTGCAACGGGTCGCGGTGGACGGCAACCGGGAATACAACACCGGGTGGCATACGGCGCTCGATCTTCCTAATCTCATGGTCGTGTCCGAAGCTATCGCGCGGTCGGCGCTCAGGCGGCAGGAGAGCCGTGGAGGCCATTTCCGCGAGGACTATCCCGGCAAGAACCCGGCCTTCGGAAAGCTGAACTTCAGAGTGCGGAAGGGCCCCGACGGCGAAATGCAGATTGAGGCCCGGAGAATCGAGGAAATGCCGGAGGAACTGAAACGGGTGATAGAGGAGCAGCAATGAGCTGGGTAACCTTTCGGATATGGCGCGGAAGCGGGGAAGACGGCGGTTTCGAGACTTACGCAACCGAGATTTCCGAAGGCATGGTCGTTCTGGATGCCATCCACAGGATACAGGCCGAAGACGCGCCGGACCTCGCGGTACGGTGGAACTGCAAGGCGGGGAAGTGTGGATCGTGTTCGGCTGAAGTCAACGGAATGCCCCGATTGATGTGCATGACCCGGATGAATGAGTTGCCGCCTCAGCAGCCCGTCGTTGTCGAACCGATGAAGAGCTTCCCGCTCATCCGCGACCTGGTCACGGACGTGTCCTGGAATTACAAGGTCAAGACCAGGATCAAGAAGTTCAAACCCCGTCCTCCCGACGCCGCGGATGGAACCTGGAGGATGTCTCAGGAAGACGTGGACCGTGTTCAGGAATTCCGGAAATGCATCGAATGCTACCTGTGCCAAGACGTATGCCACGTGCTGCGGGAGCACCGGCTTCACGACGAGTTCATCGGACCGCGGTTTTTTGTCCATGTTGCGGCGCTCGAGATGCATCCGCTGGATACTGAAGATCGCACCGAGGAACTCGCCAGGACTCAGGGGATCGGATACTGCAACATAACGAAATGCTGCACCCAGGTGTGCCCCGAGAACATCACGATCACCGACAATGCGATCATCCCGTTGAAGGAACGTGTGGTCGACGATTTCTACGACCCGATTCGGAGGCTCTTCAGGATCTTTCGGCCCAAGGCGAAGTAAGGCGCCCCGGACGCGGATTGGCGGGAAACGCCGGCTAGATGGCTTCCTCGCAGTTGATCTCCCAGGGTATTCCGAACCGATCCACAACTCCCCCGAATCGGGCGGCCCAGAAAGTCTTCTGTAGCGGCATCCCCACTGTTCCATCTTCCGCCAGCGCGTCAAATATACGTTCGGCGGCTACCGGAGCGTCGAGGCCAAGCATTACGGAGAAGCCCCTCGGCGGTTCATACTCCTCGGGAACAACATCCACTCCCGTCAACAGCGTGTCTCCGACCAGGAGAGTCGCATGCAAAACCTTGCCGCCCCATTCCGGCGGTACCTGGTTTGCAAGAGGCGAATCGCCCCAGGTAAGGATGAAACCAATTCTGGCGTCAAGACAGCGTTCATAGAATTTGAACGCCTCTTCGCACTGACCGCTGAAAACAAGATGAGGGTTCAGTTTCATTCCAACACGAGGGACTTGCAAAACTAGTGCGGACGATGGGTTAAAATCAATATATTGTGGAACTGTCAGCCTGCGTCGTCTATATGCGGTAGCTTCCTCGGTCGATCCGATAGTTTTGCAAGTCCCTCACACGATACAGTTTTGAGGGAATAGGCCGTCAACCGGTCCGCGCACGTTCGAGCTTGTACTGGGGCCCGTTACGGGGTGTCTGCCCCGATCGCCGCGTACAAGCTCTGAAGGTAGAGCACCCGGTGGCGCTGACTGGAGGCGGCGTCTCCAAGTTGCCGATACGATCGCGCAAGGTTCTTGTGAACCAGGAGATGCTCCCCGGCGCCGCGATCGATCAAATCGCGAAACGTTTCCGCGGCCTCGCTGGGCCGGCCAAGCATGTTTTGCGCGATTCCCAGGTTGAGTTGCAGCGCTGGGGCCTCCGGATACGTTTCGATCCCCTCGCGAAACAGGGCAAGGGCCTCGTCGGAGCGGCCCTCGACCAAGGCGTTTGCCGCCCGCCTGTTCAGCGCCGACATCTTCGCGGTTCTGTTGCGGATCTCGAGAGCTTCGGACTCACGGCGGCTGTACTCTTCGAGGACTTGTCTCCCGCGCTCCGCCTCCCCACTTCGCAGAAGAGCCATGCCCTGGAAATACTGGCTCTTGCGGTCTTCGGGGTCCAGGCGCACGGCAACTTCAGCCGCCCGGGCCGACTCGGGGAACAACCTCAGGCGGAAATTCGCCACCGCGAGTCCCGCGTACCCGGCGGCTGCCTGCGGTTCCGAGGCGACCACCTGCCGGTACAACCGGGCCGCTGGTTCGGGGTTGCTCTGAAGAAGGAACAGGGAAGCCAGTCCGAGTTGGAGAGCCGTGTTGCCGGGCGCAGTTTCCAACCCTTCTGCATACGCTGCGCGCGCATCGTCAAACTGCAACAGATCCGTATAGAGGCTTCCCAGTTGCACCTGTATGAAGTTCAGTTGCTCTCGATCCGTGGAGGGATCGAGCCCCGGGTAGGCATCCATCGCCGCGGTTTCTTCCAGAAGCCGGGCAGCTTGATTCAACCGGCCGTATTCCCTGTAAAGTTGGGCGAGACTGTACGGCAGCGTCCGTGAATCGGGGAACTCCCGGACCGCGGTCCGCATGACGGCCTCGGCTTCCTCCACCAACTCCGCCGCCATGAGCATGTCGCCGATGGCCACGTAGACGCTCCCATCGAGCGGAATCCGATCGAGGACTTCACGAAACGACTCCCTGGCAAGATCGAAAAGCGATGCCCTGAAGGCGGCGAAGCTGAGCATTTCGGCAAAGGCGTCGAGAACGGCATCGGCGCCGCGCGCATCCGAATCTTCACGGTCGCCGCGCTCGAAACCGGCGCGGGCGTACTCTCGGAGGTGCGATTCCGCGGAATCGTAGTCTTCCAGACCCAGGTCCACGAGCACGAGATTGTTGAGCACGGCGGCCACGTTTGATTTCGATAACGTAAAAGGGACCCACCAAACGGGGCTCTGATCGAGGAAAAGGGACCCACCCCTGATAGCCTCCCCGGAAGCGTGAACTGGAAGAACAGGCACGCGGGTGGGAGGCGAGGATTGATAGGGATGGATCAGTACGAGTTGATCAGAACCGCAGATCGGGTTTACAAGAAAAGCATTCGACAGATCGCCCGGGAGACCGGGCACACGCGACGGACGGTCCGGAAAGTATTGGCCGGACAGGAGCCCAGGTATCGGCGAGAGAAGGAGCCCGCCTGTCCGGTGATGGACCCGGTCGCCGGGATCGTAGATGCCTGGCTCCAGGCGGACCGGGACCAGCCCGTCAAGCAACGCCACACCGCGCACCGGGTGTGGCAACGTCTGGTGGAGGAGCATGAATTTACCGGAGCCGAGGCGACGGTACGCCGCTGGGTTCGGGAACGGAAGACACGGTTGGGCTGGAACCAGACCGGCGCTGTGGTGCCGCTGGACCCGGAACACGCCCGTGAAGCCGAAGTGGACTGGGGCACGGCCTGGGTCCGGATGAACGGTGAAGACCGTCAGGTCAAGTTGTTCTGTATGCGGTCCCGGTACTCGGGCAAGGCGTTCGTGCGGGCCTATCCGTGGGAACGGCAGGAGATGTTCCTGGACGGTCACATTCGGGCGTTCGATTGGTACGGCGGCGTATTCCCGACCCTGGTTTTCGACAACCTGAAGACGGCCGTGAAGCGGATTCTGAAGGGGAAGGCTCGGGTCGAGCAGGCCCGGTTCACGGCGTTTCGGGCGCACTACACGTTTGAAGCGCGATTCTGTAATCCGGCCCGGGGCCAGGAAAAAGGCGGTGTCGAGGGCCTGGTCGGCTTTGCACGCCGGAACTTCCTGGCGCCGGTTCCCGAGGTGACCGACTTCGAGGATCTGAACGCGCAACTGCTGGAACGCTGCGCGGCTGACGACCAGCGCCGGATCGGCGGCCGGTCCGACGATCGCACGATTGGGGAGCGGCACGCGGTGGAGCAAGAACGCCTCCTGGCACTGCCCGACACGCGGTTCGAGAACACGAAGGTGGTGGGAGTCCGGATCAGCCCGTATCAGACCGCCCAGGTGGATCGGAACCGGTATTCGGTGCCGACCGCCTATGTGGGACGCCGGCTCTGGGCCCATATCGGCTGTGACCGGGTGAGCTTTTACGCGGACCAGAAGAAGGTGGCCGAACATGACCGCGCCTTCGGTCATAGCGACTGGCGGATTGATCCGTTGCACTACCTGGAGTTGATCCGGCGGAAGGTGGCCTCGTTTGAGAGCGCCCGGCCGATCCGGCAGTGGCGGGATCAATGGCCGACCCAATATGAGACCGCGCTGGAGCGGTTGCGGGATCGGCATGGGTACAGCCGGGGCACCCGGGAGTTCATCGGCATCCTGCAACTCCACCAGGACTGGGATCTGGAACGGGTGTCCTCGGCCATCCAGGAAGCGCTCGATGCCCACTGTATCGAGTTGGAAGCGGTGCGGCACATTCTGATGCGGGAGGACACGCCGACTCGAGCCCATGCGCCGCTGGAGTCCGGGTTGATGCCCGGTATCACCGACCTGACGATCGCTGGGGCCGATCTGGATCAATATGACCGTCTCCTGGCCGGGGGTGCGCGATGAGTCCGGGTCAGGAGATCGTTCTCGACGACGCACTGCGGCAACTCCGGCTCCCGGCCATGGTGCGGGAGTGGCGGGAACACGCCCGACAGGCCAAAGAGGCCGGCGAGGGGTACACCGGCTTTCTATTGGCTCTGGCCAGCCGCGAGCTGGAACAGCGGCAAGCCAATCAGGTCCAGCGTCGACTACGGGAGGCCCGGTTCCCACTGCTCAAGACTCTGGAGACCACGGACCTGAAGAAGTGGCCGGTGCTGGATGCGATCCAGGTTCGCGACTATGCCGAGTGCGGCTACATTACCCGGCACGAGAACGTCGTCCTGTTGGGCAAGCACGGAACCGGTAAAACCCATGCCGCCACGGCGCTGGGTGTGGAAGCCTGCCGGAGGGGCTACCGCGTCGGGTTCACCACGGCCGCCGGGCTGGTCAACACCTTGATCGAGTCGCGCGAGGAACGGCAACTGAACCGGCGCCTGGCCAAGCTGGCCCGCTTCGAGCTGCTCATCGTGGACGAAGTCGGCTATATCCCGTTCTCGGCCGAGGGGGCGCAGTTGCTGTTTCAGGTCTTCTCGGACCGCTACGAAAAGGGTTCGCTGATCGTCACATCGAACCTGCCGTTTGCACAGTGGACCAGCGTCTTCGGTGACGCCGCACTGACCGCAGCCCTGCTGGACCGGCTGACCCATCACTGCGCCATTCACCAGTTCGATTGGGAAAGTATCCGGTTCACCCAAAGTCTAGGCGCCGCCGGCAAACGGAAGAACAAACCCCGGTCCGCCGGAGGATCCGCGTGAAAACCGCGGGCGCAGCGGGCTGTGGAAAGTGCCGCCCCCATGGAAACCCGCTGCAAAGCCAGCGCGTTCCCACAGTGGCTTGGAAGCCTTCGGCTCCCACACTTCCCACGGCCTCGACGGCGGAATCACTTACAAACCATTAACCCGGGGGTGGGTCCCTTTTACTCGATCGGGGTGGGTCCTTTTTACGTTGTCAAAGCGACACGTTCGCATCCTTCGGGCCGAAGGCCTCCCGGATGATACCCAGCGCCTGTTCGTAGAGCGGCCGCGCCTCGGCGAACTCCGTCCCGGCACGATGGACCTCCGCCATATCGTTCAGGCTTTGCGCCAGCCTGGGGTCTCGAGGTCCGAACTGTCCGGCGGCGGCGATGGCGGCCGTGAACGATTCTCCGGCTGCGCGGTAGTCGCCTCGCGCGACGGCAGCCAAGCCAGCATTGCGTGCGGCAATCCAACGTTCTTCATCGGGAGCGACAACGGTCAACAGCACGAACCCGCCATCCACCGGGGTCACCGGGCTGACTTCGCCGGGGTCCAGATCGCGAATTGCGTCCCTGTATTCTCGTCTCAGGCTGGCGAGGGGGAAACGTCCCAGATACCCTCCGGCGCCGTAGGAAGGGTCTGCCGATCGTTCTCGCGCGGCCGCCTCGAACGGGACGCCCTCCACGATTTCCGATCGAATCCGGAGGGCTTCGGCTTCGGTGTCCACGGCGATGATCCGCAGTCCGACATCCGAGGTTTGCGCGTTGAGATTCGGATGCGTGGATACCATCCACACCGATACCAGGGCCACCAGCAACGGGCCGTGTGTTGTTCCGGCAATTCGATGTGCGAGGTACGACTGCATAACTCCGGGAAGCCGGTCGGGTGCGGGTATCGGACCGCCGCAAACCCTCCAACACAATAACAGAAGGGCCGCCCGGTTTCTCAAGCGGGCGGCCCTTCAGCATCCGATTAGATCCGATCGATCGGATCGACGGCGTGACGTTCGAACCCGGCCACGCAAGCGCGCGGCCGGGCGATGGACTTACCAGTCGAAACGAATCTGGCCCTGAACGATCCGGTTTCCGGACCGGCTTCCGATCTGTCCGAAAGGTGTGGAGGAATTGACGTTGAGGTTGGGATTGACCGGCGTCGCATGGTTGAAGACGTTCTGCGCATCCATCCGCAAACTGACGCTCTTGTTTTCGTCGATCTGAATGCTCTTTTGGATATTCATGTCGACCTCCCAGATTCCGGGGCCCTCGATTGTTCCGAGACCCAGCCCTCCGAGTTGCCCGGGTTCCGGGTGCTGAAGCACGATGTTGCCGCTTGCATCCGCCAGTGCGTTAAGCGTGCACCGGGATATCAGATTATCGGCGAGCGCCGCACACTGCGGATCGTCCACACTCTGGTAGCTCCGATCGAAGAAGTTGCCGTACCTGCCGTCCCATACGACGTTCCCTTCCCGCGGGAGGTCGCCGACGATGTCGAGCGTGCCGGTGCCCCATACCATCGTGCCGCCCGTGATGTTTCGTACATCTCCGGAAGTCATATTGACGATCGCGCCCATCGTCCAGCCTTCAATAACGCGTGCAAGCACGCCCGAGCTGTTGCCACCCAGCAGCCTGCCGGGTCCGAACGGCAGTTCAAACGTGCCAAAACTCCTGAAGCCGTGTGTCCGGTGATTGGTCTGTAGCGTGCGGTCGGCCCTCTGGTTCGACGGGTCCCGGTATCCGGCGCCGCCCTGAGCGAAGAGGCCCAGGTTTTTGCTCCAGGTATAGGTCGCCTGGTAGCTGATCCCGTTCGTCGGCCGCAATGTCACCTGCGTCTGAAGGGAATGGTAGATCGAGTTGTTGAGGTTTCCGGCAAGCGTGACGGTTCTGAACTGCGGATTGGCCGAGATGAAGTTTTCGGGGAACTCTCCGCTCGACCGTAGCAAACCGCCACTGATGACTCCAGCGCCGGTCTGGACAGTTCCTGTATTCGTTCTATTGAGCCAGTCGGCAACGGCCACGAAATTGCCGTTGGCGATGTTGTTCCGCACACTACGATTCAGACGCATCGCCTCGGAGCCTGTGACGTCTACGCCGACGATGCCGCTGCCGAGGTCGAGTCCGCTCAACATCCGGTCGAAGAGGGGATGGTCTCCCCCGGCGCGGGTCATTTCAAGGGCGTCGAGCAACCCGTTGTTCCGGATGTCGGGGGCATTCACGTTGAACGTTTCGTGCATCTTGGTGCCCTTCGTGCCGATGTACTTGACGTCCAGCGTCAGGTTCTGCGTCAGCGACCGGGTGACACCCAACGTAAACGTCTGCACGTACGGCGTCGCATAGTTTTCGGAGTGGACCCGAAGCGTCTGTGTACGTTGTGTTATCGGAATGGGCTGGAAGGGTTTGATCCCGGCCGCGTCGATTGGAACCTCCACGTCGGAGAAATCCCGGAAAGTGCCGTCACCCGGGTCGGTGAGATCGAGGACGAAGCCCGGCATGTTGCCCACATCGACATCGACCCACGAGAGGCTGTCCCCGGGCAACTGGTACGCGACCTGATAGCCGCCCCGGATCGTTGTCTGACCGGCGCCCCAGAAGTCGGGCGACCAGGCGAAACCAAGCGCGGGCGCCCAGTTGTTCCGATCGCCGCCCCAGATGCCCTGGCCCGGATATTCGCCGCCTTCGCCGATCAGGACGATCTGCGTATCCTCGCCGCGCCGCTCGGTCCCGCCGCTCCAGAAGCCTGAAAAATCCGTTCCGGAATAACCGAAGGCCGTGCGGTTCCCGCCTTTCAATCCGGGCGTGAAGTTCGCGCCCGAAGCGCTCAGCAGATACGGGACCTGCATCAGGTCATAGCGGAGGCCGAGGTTCAACGTGAAGTTGGGCGTGATTCTCCAGTCGTCCTTGACGAAGAAGCTCGCCTCGTTCTGATGCCAGTCGCGAATCCGGCCGAACGTGTCGTCCAGATTGTCCGGATGGTCGTACGTTCCGCGGTAGTCCAGAAATTCCGGATCGCCGGGTTCCCGGATCTCGAGCCGCTGCCGGACGTCGTTGACCGAACCCGACAGCGAGAGCAGAAGTCTTTCGGCCAGCGCCTGGTTGTTGTTCAGCAGGCCGGGGATCTGGTCGATACCCGTGACCGGCGTGTCGCCCGCACCGCCGTTGAGGTGCGGAACGACCAGGTTGGGAGACCATCCGTAGGTGCTCTGGTGGCGCACCTCGCCACCGAACTTCAGCGAGTGCGAACCCGTGGTCCAGCTCAGCGTGTCGCCAAACGTGGTCAGCGGGCTCTTGTTGCCGAAATACGTGCAGAACCCCGCACAGTTGATCATGTGATTGGTGAACAATTCCGGATGCGGAATGACCGGTATTCCGTTGATCACGGGCAGGTAGTCCAATGCCGCCTGTGCGAGTTCGGGGTCGGAATTGTGGTACGAAGTTCGGGCCTTGAGCGTGGTCACGCGCCGGCCCCACTTGAACTCGTTCAGCAGGTTCGGCGTGATCGTTGAGGTGAACGACAGCGTATAGACCGTCGGATCCGTGGTCGTTTCTCCATTGAATCCGTTCGGCCACGGTGAGAGTCCCGCGTTGGTGCTGGTGCGGAACTCCCGGATGAAACTGCCGGTCAGCCGGTTGCTGGTGTTGAAGTCATGGTCGATCTTGAGGTTGAACTGCTCGCGATCGAAGTTGGCCGGATTGCCGCCCGTGCCCGCGCGGCCGGGGGTCACCCGGCGCGTCCACCGATGGACGGCTGTATTCAACCCGTCAACGGGTACTCCACCGATGGAGGTCAGGAGAGCTCCTCCTGTGGCGGCGCCGCTATCGAACGCGTTCGCGGCCGGCATGTCCGCAATCAGGCGGGCCATGAAGCCTGTCGGATCGAAACCGGTGCGGAACGGATCGCCCGGGTTCAGGGCGTCGCCAAACACGTTGAAACTCTGCATGGGGCCGGTCGCGCCCTCAATCTGCGTCCAGTCGAGCGGATTGCCCGCGCCGTCGACCACCGGGGCCGTCAGCGTGTTGCCCGAACCGCTGGTGGGCGGGGCATCGGCGTTGCCGTTATTGACGCCGGGAAAGAATCGAAATATCCCCTGCCGTGCCGATTCGGTCAGGACGAGACCGTTGACCGACTGCTTGGTCAGCGCCCGTTGGCCGTCGAACAGGAAAAAGAAGAATGTCTTGTTCCGCACGATGGGTCCGCCCACGCTCGCCGTGTACTGATTGCGTTTGAACCAGTCCTTGTCGTTGCCCAGCCGATTGTTGTTCCAGGAATTCGCGTTCAGCACCGAGTTCTCGTTGTTCCAGACGAACGCTCCGTGGAACTCGTTGGTGCCGGATTTGGTCCGCACCTGGAACTACGCGGAGCCTGGCGTTTCGACGTCTACGGCGGCGATCACGACGCGAACCTCCGCAACCATGTCGGGATTGATGGAGGTTGCCGTTGCGAGTCCCTGCTCGTGACGCCCGTTGTTGACGGTCATACCGTCCACCTGGACATTCACCGATCGCGAACCCTGCGCCGAGATGCCGGCGAAGGTAGTGCCGGAGTTGCCGGTACCGATGACGCCGGCCGTGGTCCGCGTCGCGATGGCCGTCACGTTGCGGCCGACGATGGGCAGGTTGAACACCTCATCGCTGTTCAGCGTGTCCGCGACCGATTGGAGCGTCGAGGTCAACAACTCGTCGGCGGCAACGGTGACCTCGACCGCGGTCGCTACGGTTCCGACTTGCAGAACGATGTTCTGCTGTCTCTGCTGCCCGCTGCCCAGGGTCATCTGGAATGCCTGGGTTTGAAACCCCGGCAGTGTGGCACTGACCTCGTAGGGGCCCGGCCGCAAACTGACAAAACGATACGTGCCGGTTTCGTTCGACACGGTCAAGGCATCGATTCCCGTATCGGTCTGCCGCGCCGTCACTTCGGTGCCCGGTATCAGCGCGCCCGTCGCATCGGTCACGGTACCTGTCAACGTTGCGTTGATGACCTGTGCGGATACATGTATCGGTGAACTTGCCACCAGAAATGTTAGAGCAAGTACAAACAAGGCTCTGTGCATTGCGATTCCTCTCCATCTGTTTCGGCGTCGGGATTTTTCCATCCGCCGAACAGTCTTAACCCGGTTTCAGATCCGGCTATTTTCTTATGGTTCAACGCTGGACAAATCAGCGCCAAAACGATCAGGTTGCGAGAATCATGCGTCTTCAGATCCCGGGAAGTCAATCAATATGTATGGTTTGTCTCGGCATGGCGGCTTGTCAAAATCATGGTTTGAGACCCGGTTCTGAAGTACCGTGAATACGGTAGATGTGGTGGTTTCGCGGCTGGAGGCAGTCGGAGGCCGCGCGCGGCGTCCCGGCCGGAAGCGGTTCGGTTCGTGGCGGCGTGAGATCTTTCCAAATCGAACCCTTGCTGCGAGATTGCTGGCGCCGGAAGCTACGGGCAAGGCGGGGGCCCTCTCCGGGCGCGACTTGCCGAGTCGCATTCTCCGGGAGTATTCATGACCATGCGCGGTACCCGCGGCAGCCGGCTTCGAATCGGCAGACTCATTTCGTCGCCCGCCCTCTGGCTTGCCTTGGCCGTTTTTCCCCTGGCCCTGCCGCAAAATGCGATGGCCCAGAGATCGTCGGTCGTCGAGGGAAGAGTCATCTTCAGCGGACGCCCACGGGGAAATGTTGCCGTTCAACTCCAGGACCACACCTTCGCCATTCTTGACGTGGCGTTTTCCGACGCCACGGGATTATTCCGCTTCCGGCAGA
Source organism: Terriglobia bacterium (assembly GCA_963555775.3). Taxonomy (GTDB): domain Bacteria; phylum Acidobacteriota; class Terriglobia; order 20CM-2-55-15; family 20CM-2-55-15; genus JAJEDW01. The sequence continues at coordinate 318,774 of CAUVWY020000002.1, forward strand.
TTCCCCGCGAGAACCCCGGCGGCCTGTTTCTGGTCGTGGAAGAAGACGGCTTCGAACGTGCGAGCGTCCGGCTCGATCTGCGCCAGCTTCAGGGCCCTTTCGCCATCTACCTTGAGCCGGAAGCGGCTCGGGTTTCCGATGGTGGGCAGGATGGAGACCTTCTGGTCGATCTGCAGCAACTCGCAACGGTCATTCCCGACCGGGCCCGCGAGCAATACCAAGGCGCCCTCGAGGATATCGATCGGGGCCGCTATGACGACGCCGTCGAGCGGTTCGAACGGGCCGTCGAACTCGCACCGAACTACTACGAGGCCTGGATCGGTCTCGGGGTACGGCAGATGGCATTGGGCCGCACCGGCGACGCGGAGCGGTCCTTCCAGGCGGCCGCGGATTCAAACCCCAGTGGAGCGATGGCGCCGCTCAATCTGGGTGTTCTGCGGTACCAGCGGGGCGATGCCGCCAGCACGGCGGGCAACGATGAAAATGCCGCTTCGATTTTTCTGGAAGGGATTGAATTTCTCGATGAAGCCGTCCGGCTCAGTCCCGATTCGGCACAGGCGCACTTTTACTCCGGCGCCGTCCTGTATCGCGTGCAAGAGTACGATCGGGCGCACACGGCGCTTCAGAATGCGCTCAGGCTCGATCCGTCGCTGGACGATGCGCGTCTGATGCTCATCAACGTGTACGTACGTCAGAGCCGGTTGGACGAGGCCCTGGAGCAGGTGAACATCTTTCTTTCCGAAGCGCCCGAATCGGCCCAACGCACAGCGATCGAAAGCGTGAAGGAGCAGATCGAAAACGCCCTTGGCCGGTAGCTGCCCGTGGCAGAAATCCAAAGGGGTCGGGCTGGAATCACCCGGGGATGCGGGTCACTATTCTTCTCCCAGAGCTTCCAGGTCGGCGAGGTCCTTTTTTCGTCCCGAAGCGCGCTTGTTTGCGATGATTTGTTCCCGGCCCAGGAAGCCAACCGCGATGTCTCCGTAGCGCCCTTCAATCCGTTCGCCATCAGCCTCGTCCCATGAAACGCCGGAAATCGAGGTGACAATATCGATACGGACCGGTGGCACACCAAGCTGAATGACGTTGCCGACCTTTTCGAAGTCCTGGCGTGCCAAGCCGATCTCTCCGAATCCGAATGCCTTTAGCGCCTCCATCACTCGTACGGCATTGTCCGCGCTGGGCCGGACGAGGATATCCAGATCGCCGGTATACCTTGGAACGCCGTGTTGAGCCAGCGCGTAGGCGCCGACGATGAGGTATTCAACGCTCCGGGCGTTGAATAACTCGAGCAGTTCTTTGAAGTCGGTTTCCAGATCCATGGGCCTGCTTTCGTAAGCGCTCGACGGCGTCGATTCGTTCCTTGGGGGAACGGCTGAGCCAATAGTCCAGATCTCGTTGCACGGATTGGCTGTCCTGCAGGCGGGTCTTGTGAATGACCTTCCGAATCACGATGCTATTTTAACCCGTCAGACGGGCCTCTCTCAATACGGAACAATCGGAATTGGGCCGAGTTTGCCGGTCCGGTCGTGAACGCCGAAGGGGGGCTACCGATCGGTGGGGTCGGCCCCATCGATCGGCGCGCCGGTGCCGGAGGATCCCGCGAACAGCCGGCGGCCGTCCGGGAACGTCACGTCGCGCCCGTTGGCCCGGTTCGACCCGTCCAGAGCCCGATAGCCTTCGACCAGCACCTCGGTACCGGCAACTACCGAATCCCTGTTCCATCCCCTTCGGACAAGCGCGCCTGGAGGGCCGGCCTCGATCATCCAGCTTTCTACCGTGCCGTCATCCCCCGCCACGTCGAGGTGCATCCACGCATGGGGATTGATCCATTCCATGCGGGTGATCTTGCCGCGCAAACGGACTGGCTTGGTGGAATCGAACTCCGCTGAAAACGCATGGTGCGCCATCATGGGCGGGGCGGCGGTCAGGATTAGAACAGAGGCCAGAATGACGGCAAGAGTCGTTCGCATGGGTCTTATCTCCCGGTGTCTTCTTCGGCGGCCAATTCCTGCGCGCGGGCGCCGGTCAGAATGTTTGTCATTCCGTAGTTGCCTTCATGGCAGGCGTATTCGACGAGTTCATACTGTTCGTCGTCCTTCTCGAACGTGAACATCGCGGTCCATGGCCGAGTCCACATGGACGGATCGTCGATGGTAAATTCGTACAACAGCGTCTCCGGACCGATGCGCGTGAAACGCTCGGTCAGTTTCATCGCGGTGCTGGAATTCCGGTATGCGGCCCTTCCGTTGAAGTGGGTCACCTCGACCACCAGCGTGTCGCCTTCCCAGCGGCCGTGCGAATCGCCGAGCCATTGGGTCAGGTTCTCTCCCAGACGCGGTTTCGGGTCGGTGGGAACGATGCGGGTTTCGTGGATCATCTCCTTCTGAATCGCGACATGACCGGGGCTTTGCACGATCTGCAGGCCATTGTTGTAGATGCCCGGCATCATCAGGCTGGGCAGACCCCGCGTGATGCACCTCACGTAGTTGCCCAGCTCCTCGGGTCCCGCGGGCAGGCCGCCTCGGCCTCCGCGCCCCCCGCTGGCACGCGCCTGGGCTTCCGGCGTCAGCGGGGGTATGCGTCCGTCGGGCGGGTCGACAACCATGGCCACCTGGGTCGACGGCGACGAGCCAACCAGCCCCAATGTCGTATCGCGCCATTCCCGTTCGTAACCCCAGATGCTCCCCAGCGTTCCCCGTTCCCGGCGCGCGTCGGCTTCTTCGGGAGTCAGTTCCTCGATGTCCGCCAGGTCCAGGGGGCGTTCGAGCGGGATGCCGTGTGCCCGGTTCGAAGTCCAGACTCCCTGCAGATCCGGCGTGCCCCACGGCGTTCTGGGCACCGTGTACGGTTCTCCAAGTGGAACGGCGCCGATGTCCGCTGCCAGAGAATTTGCAACGACCCCCTCCCATCCCGGCTCCACAACCGCGAGATCCACGTTGTCCGGACCCGCAATGAAGGCCCGTCTCGCCGATGTCCGGCCAGTCTCCGTGCCCTCGAGCGCAACGCCGCGTTCACTCATGTCCGCCACGGCCTCGTCGAGGTCGGATACGAGAAAACCGATGTGATCGATTGCCCGGCCTTGGGTAGGCGCGGGCGCGGGCGTGTCCTCGGGGTGGGCCGAAACGATGAGCCACACATTGTCGAACAACAGTCCGTCGAGTTGTCCGCCGAGGCGCGTTCGCTCGCCACCGAGATTCTCACGATACCAGTCCAGGCTTGCTTCCGGATCGGTGGAACTCAGGTGGACATGATGGAATCCGAGATAATTCGGGTCTTCGACCAGTTCGATGCGCGTCCCCCATGGATCGAAAACAAAGCCATGAGTGAACAGACCCGGTACGTCGCTCAGAGTCGAGCCGTCGTCGAACCTCTGGAGTCGCACGCCCCGGCCACCGACACCCACTCCTTCGAGTTCCGTCATCTTGCCCGACAGATCCGCAAACGAAAAGCCGATATGGTTTACGCCGGTGCCCTGGCTCCCGCCCACTGTGATCAGGGCATCGAAATGGATCTCCACACCGCCGCAGGCGACGGCGTCCGTGCGCTGGGGAATCGCCTGACACTCCATGTACCGCTCATACCATGCGACCGCTTCGGTCGGACTCGGTACGGCGAGATGGATGTGATGATAGTCCGCCCCGCGGGCCACGCCCGATACGGCGGCTGCCATCGCGATCCCGGCAAGGAACATATGGACACGTTTCGCTTTCATGGCGTGTTTACCTCGTTACTGGTCTGGGTTCGGCGGTTGTCGGCGGAGATGGCCATACAGGAGTTCTTCGGAGAACTCGACGCACTTGAATTCCAGGATCTGGATGTTCTCTTCCAAACGTCGATACAGGGGCATCCGCATGGTCCATGGGCGCGTGAACACGTTCGGATCTTCGATGACGGCCTCGTACATGATTGCATTGGGGCCCATCGGGGTATACCGCTCGACGACGTGCAACGTGCTGCTGGCAAAGTTTCCTGCACGGTCGAACCACGACTGCCCATTGAAGCCGGCGACATCGACCACCAGCGTGTCGCCTTCCCAGTGCCCATGGGAACGCCCCATCCAACTGTCGATAGGTGCGGGCTCGGGGTTTTCCTTGTCCATGTGAATGGTGCGATCGGTTTCGGCAAACCCGTAGACCATCATCATCTTGCCGGTGCCCTGGACGATCTGGAATGGATACGGAAGATAGGTCGCGCGTGGGACGCCCGGCAAGTAGCACTTGATCTCGGGATCCTCGGTGAAGCGGTTCTCGAAATTCTGTTGCCTTTGTTCGAGAGCCCATTCCTGATACGGGATTTCGTTGCCGTCCACTACGCCCTGACCCGGAGGAATCGCACCGATCGCTCCCATTTCGGGCAGCCCCGCGGCGGCCGCATGATCCTGGATGTCCCAATGTGCCGTACCGAGCGCCTGCCAAATCCCGTTCAGATCGGGGTTGCCGTCCCAGGCACGTGGAATGTCGGGTCCGGTGACCTGCGCCGAGGCTTGAGGCGCCAAAAGCGAAGCGATCGCGAATGCCGCAGCCCCAAATACCCTGCCCGCTCGCAACCCGTCTTTCATGAGGTCGATCTCCCTTTGGCTCGATACGTCGACGCGGAATCCGACGATTCGCAGGTTTATATATAGGTTGGCGGCGGCCATTCAGTCAAGAAGATGGCTTGGGCGCCGAAACTGGCTTCTGGAAAACGGGCGTGCCGAACAGGGCATGCGAGGCTGTGCGCCTTCAACTGCGGTTGATCTCGACTCCCTGTATGGCATTCTGTATCGTTGTCGGGAAACCGATTTCCAGGCAGTAAGACTAGGCAGGACGATCGATCGGCGACCGGCCCGCACTCTTTGCAGGAGGGTCCATGAGACTCACTCGACTCTTGACCGCTATCCCATTGTTTCTGTTGTTCGTTCCTTCCGCCATCGCTCAGGTTCGAGACTACCAGCCGGTTACCGATGCGATGCTCCAGAACCCGAGTCCCGACGACTGGCTCATGTTCAGTCGCACCTATGATGCGCAACGGTTCAGCCCGCTGGAACAGATCGACAGGGACAATGTCGAGGGGCTCACCCTGGCCTGGTCGCGCGGAATGAACAACGGCAGCGCCGAAGCGATTCCGATAGTCCATGACGGCGTGATGTATATCGTCGAGCCGGGCGCCGTCGTGCGGGCCGTCGATGCCACCAACGGCGACAGCTTGTGGGAATATCGCCACGATGCGGGCGACGCCGCCGGGCGGGCACGAACCAAGACCGTGGCGATCTATGGCGATGTGATCCTTTACACCGCGCCCGACGGCTACATCGTCGCCTTGGATGCGGTCAACGGCGAGGTTCGGTGGCAGACCTATGCCGGTGAAGCCGACCACACTTCCGGCCCGGTGGCGGTCAACGGCAAGGTGATTTCCGGACGCGCATGCGCACGGACCCGCGAGAGTTGCTTCATCGCTGCCCACGACATCGAAACCGGCGAGGAACTGTGGAAGTTTTTTACGGTTCCCGGTCCGGGCGAGCCCGGATACGAAACCTGGGGAAACCCGTCTCCCGAAACACATGACAGGAACATGGCCTCGACCTGGGGCCTGCCCGGATCCTACGACCCCGAAACCAATACCGTGCTCTGGGGCGTCGCCAATCCGATGCCAAACACGCGGGCGGCGCGGCATGACGGCGAGGTCGACTCGATTCCGCGCACGTCGCCTTCGGATCTGTACAGCAACTCCACGCTGGCGCTGGACCCGGACACCGGTGAGTTGAAATGGTATTTCCAACACCTTCCAGGGGACGACTGGGACGAGGACTACACCAACGAACGGATCTTGACGACGATCCGTTTCAACCCCGATCCGGAATACGTCAAATGGTTCAATCCGAACGTTCCTCGCGGCGAGGAACGCGACGCCACCGTAATGGTGGGAGAGGGTGGAGGTATATTCGTGAACGACCGCCGAACGGGCGAGTTCCTCTGGGCCACGCCGTTTCCGTTCGACACCGAACGATTCCTGATCTCGAACATCGATGGCGCTACGGGCCGAACCGAGCTCAACTGGGACCTTGTACTCAAGGAGCCGGGCGAAAACCACCTGATCTGCTTCTTCAACACGACCAGTTTCTGGCCGTCTTCGTACCACCCCGGCACCAATTCGCTATACATCCCATATGTCGACAACTGCCTCAACATGACTCGGGCCGATGGTGAAAACCGCGAACGGCGGTTCGGCGAGGCACGCCCCGAAGGCAACCCCGACGAGTTCGCAGGTGTGGCGAAGGTCAATCTGGATACGGGGGAGATCATGCGCTTCGGCGTCAGTGCCATTCCCAGCACGGGTTCCACTCTCGCGACCGCGGGCGGCGTCGTATTTCACGGCGACGTGAACCGCCGTTTCCGTGCCTATGACGTGGATACGGGGGAACAGCTTTGGGAAACTGTGCTGGGCGGGCCGATTTCGATCAGCACTATCACGTATGCCGTAGACGGTACGCAATATGTCGCGGTCACAACAGGTGACAAGGGTGGCGGTCTGGCACGCGGCGCGGGCGTCAATCCGCCCAGCGGCCACAATGAGATCTACGTGTTCGCGTTGCCGGAATAACGAGACGGTTCGGGACAGAGCCCCAGGGGCTGCTGTTGGGGGCTACCCGGGTGCGGGCATCCTGCCCGCAAGGGAATGCGTCGATCTTGAATAACGCGTCCTTCCTCTTGCGCGCGGAAGCGCGCTCAATGCCTGCCCTGCGAGCGTCTCATCAAGGCGTCCTTCCTCTTGCGCGCGGAAGCGCGCCCTGGCGCTTGATCCGGTGCGACCGGCGTGAGGAACACGCCTGAGAACGCACCGCTACGCGCCCGGCGCGAGGAACGCGCCGTTGAACGCGGGCATCTTGCCCGCAAGGGTTAGTTCCCATCCTGAATATTGAACCTGTGGGAACGCATGGCTGCTCCAGTTGCGCATTACTGAGGGGAAGAAGAGCGGGCAAGATGCCCGCGTTCCCAGGCTAAGGCCTGAAGGTTTCTGACTGAATTGGAAGATGGCGTGGACGGTGTGGGGGCGGCGCGGGGGGAGGAGGAGCGGGCGCGGCGCGTGTCCACGCACCCTTCCTCTGGCGGCACCAACTCTTCGCGTCGAATACCCGTGAGAAAGACGGGCTACTCGTTCTCCTGCGCGTCCGGATTGGACGTGCCGGCAAACAGTCGGCGCCCGTCCGGGAGAGTGATGCTTCTGGCGTTTCCGGAAGGTTCTCCACTGCGTACCTGCCAGCCCGTGATCACAAGTTCGGTGCCGAAGATCAGGTCTTCTTTCCGCCATCCGCGCCGGATCAACCCGTTCGCCGAACCCGACTCGAAAGACCAGTTGACGACCTCGCCATCGGGTCCTTCGACATCGATATAGATCCAGGCATGTGGATTGGACCACAACATATCCGTCACCTTGCCAGTGATCTCGATCGGGCGGTTCGGGTCGAACTCGGCGGTGAAGGCGTGATGGGCGCCGGCCGAAACGGCAAACACGCCCACGGCGAACGCAACCATGACGAGCGCGTGTATCGTTTTGCTGAAATTAAGCCTCATCGTCCAGTTTCTCCTTGACCTTGTTCCGCACGCCATGCGTCGCGGACATCCCTCAGATGTTCCAGATCCTGATTGTCTTCGAGACATGCGACCTCGAGGATTTCGTCGTCCCTGCGGTTCAACGGTATTTCCATTGTCCAAGGCGCCGTGTAGGCGATGGGATCGGTCACCGTGGCCTGGTATGTGATGGTGTCGGCATCCAGAGGCGTGAACCGTTCGACGGTGGTCTGCGCGTGACTGACCACGTCTCCGACTTCGTTCAGCCATGTCTTGCCGTTCATGTTCGTGGTTTCGACGACCAGCGTATCGCCTTCCCATCGGCCCACGGAGTCGCCGTTCCATAGCCGGATGTCTTCCGGAATGTGATCCCGCGCGTCAAGGGGAATCTGGCGCCAAGCCATCCGCTCGAACAGAATCAGGACATATCCGGGAGGCTGCAGTATCTGGAACGGCGACGGTACATACAGGGATCGTGGGACGCCTGCCGCCACGAAACAATGGGCCGTCGGATCGTCATATCCACGGTGAGGAAGATAGCGGTCGATCCGTTCCGCTCGCGCCCAGTCTTGGTACGGCAGTAAGCCGTCGGGCGGATCGATAACCACGCCTCTGGACGCCGGGGTCAGGAAGTCCCGTTCTTTCTGTTCGAGCCCGTAGTTGGCGCCTCCTCCGTCGGCTTGGTACAGGCCCGAAATGTCGGGCGCGCCGTCCGGCATCCGGCGAATGGGTCCGGAAGGTTCCGAATCCGCCCTCCCACGACCCTGGGCCGAAAGGGATTGCGGCGCCATCGCCAGGGGTGTCGATATCGCTGCCGCCAGGACGGCCCGAAGCAGGAAATTGCGCCGTCGTTTCATCGGATTCCTCGGGTGGTTCATTCGTATTGCTCGATTGAAGGGCGCCCGTGAAGGAACGCTCGAAATGAGACTCATGGCTGCGCCGGCCCAGGATACCAGGTGCGCTCATCGCGTTCGAACGCTCCGTTTGCCTCTTCGGTTTCAGCCTGACAGTGATACTCGAGGACCCGGTCCATGTCCTTGTGCCGATAGATCGGCATCCGGATGGTCCATGGCTGGGTGAACACCTCGGGATCCTCGATTGTCACTTCGTATTCGATGGTGTCCGGGTCGAGCATCGTATACCGCTCAACCAAGCGCATCGCCTCGCTATGAAAGTTGCCGGACATGTCGAACCATGTGCGGTTGTTGTGGTCGGTCACGTCAACGACCAGCGTGTCCCCTTCCCATCGGCCGCGCGAATCCCCCATCCAGAACTCCAGTCCGGAATATCGTTGCGGTTCCCCATTGGTGTAAATCAGTCGGTGGACCAGCGACCATTCGAAAGTCATCGCAATGTAGTCGGCGGTTTGAAAAATCTGAAAGGGATGCTCCATGTACATGATCCGCGGAACGCCGGGCATGTAGCACTGTGAAAGCGGATCCGCGGTTTCCCGGTTTCTGAGGTTCGCGTCCCTTTGTTCGACCGCGGCCGACCGGTAGGGAATTCGCCCCCCTTCGACCACGCTCCGGCCCGGAGGCATGCCGTACCCCGCGGCGTGATCTTCCAGGTTGTACGAGGCCCGGTTCCGAACCTGCCAGATGCCCTGAAGGTCCGGACGTCCATCCGCGGTTCGTGGAATCGTTGCCCCGGCGGCATCGCCGGTCTGCCTCGCAGTGGCCTCTTCGGTCCAGACGCAGGCCGCGGCAACCAGGACAATGATGGCCGTGGTGCACGCCGATGTCTTCGGGAACTCTGAAACGATGGATCTCATTGCCTTCAACTCCAAAATTGAAGCATGAGGCAAAACGCGGATCAAGCGCAACTGAAGAAACGCGAAAATCACCAGTCTGAAGTATTCCGGAAAAACTGGATGATAGACAACCTATGACCGCACGATCTCACTGTAGGTGCGGTCTATGACTGCACGATCCGCACGATCCGCCCCTACAGTCCCGGAATGCAAGCCCCTCAATGACCAGAAGATGTGGCATGCGGCGAAGGTCCAGATTTCTTCACTTTCCGGCGATCGCCAACAGAAGGTTGCTGACGGAACTGGAAGTAAGCGCGGACGATGGGGGCCCGGCGCGGGGGCACGAGGCCCCGATGCCGAAGCTCGGCATGCCGACCAGCCGGCCCCCGTCCGTCACCCACAGCGTCTACCCGTCTGACCACAACCCCGTCGGATCGTCGGTCCCAGCCGCCTGCCCGTCGTACGCGATCTCCGGGAAGTCAGGGCACCGCCACCACCGGGACCACGGGCAGGGTGGTGAAGATCCGGTCGACGCCATCAAGTTCGAAGGCCACCGCCGAGAAGCGGCCCGGTTCGGGCGTCATGCACCGCACCGACCCGGCGAAGTCCGAGGTGTCGGCGCCGGGGAACACCTGGTCGATGAACCGGGAGTCCTGGCCGTTGGCCGCAAGCGGGATCATCGTCTCTTCGAGCACGGCCCCGGCCTGCATCAATCGGCACCGCACCAGAAGGGCGGTCGTGCCCCGGTTGTGAACCGCGACGCCCGTGTTGATGCCGTCCGCCTGGCGGCGCACCGGGACGAGGGCATCCCGGAGCGGGGGACTGTCGCCGACCCCGGCGACCCCGAGGGCGGGGATGTCGAAGCGCAGGACCCCGCCGATGGGGCCGTCGGCCGTCACCGCGACCGATCCGACCTTCAGAACCCCCCGGCCGTGGGTGGAGATCGTCAGTTCTCCCAACGGGTTTATCGCCGCGCCGGGGCGCAGGGCGCCGTCGTCGCCCACCTCCAGATCCTCGGTGATCTCCACGATCGATTCGGCGGCAATGGGGCCGCCGCCCTGATCGTGGAAGTAAATGGCGGGACGGACCGGATTCGTGCCCGCGTTCACCAGTACCAGTGAGGAGACGATCCTTCCGCCATTGGCGAAATGCGTGAAGTCCAGGGGTGTGGCGTCCTGTTCCTGTTCTTCATCTTGTTCCTGATCCTCCTCTTGCTCCTGATCCTCTTCCTGCTCCTGCTCCGGGACCGCCGGCACGGGCACCACGGGCAGCGTGGTGAAGATCCGGTGGACGCCATCCAGTTCGAATGCGACCGCCGAGAAGCGCCCCGTTTCGGGCGCCGTGCACCGCACCGACCCCACGAAGTCCGAGGTGTCGGCAACGGGGAACACCTGGTCGATGAACCGGGAGTCCTGGCCGTTGGCCGCAAGCCGGATATCCGCCTCGTCGACCACGGCGCCGTCCCGCATCAATCGGCATTGCAGGGTCAGAATAGCCGTTCCCCGGTTGCGGACCGCGACGCCCGTATTGATGCCGCCATCCTGGCGGCGCACCGGGACGAGGGCATCCCGGAGGGTCGGGCTGTCGCCGACCCCGGCGACGCCGAATCCGGGGATGTCGAAGCGCAGGACCCCACCGATGGAACTGGGCGCGCGCACCGTGACCGATCCGGCCCGCAGTCCCCCGCGGCCGTGGGTGGCGATGGTGAGTTCTTCCAGCGGGTTCATGACCGTCCGGGGGCGCAGGGCGCCGTCGTCACCCACTTCCAGATCCGGGGTGAGGTCCACCACCCGGCGGGCGTCAATGGGGTCGCCGTCCTGATCGTAGAAATAGATGGCGGGACGGACCGGATAGGCGCCCGCGTTCACCAGCGCCAGCGTGGACGTGATGAAGCCCCCATTGGCGAAGTGGGTAAAGTCCAGGTCCGCCACCGGCGTGGCCTCGGGCGAAAGACGGTGGGCGCCGGCGCCGGCCGCGCTCACCGCGCGCAGATGGAAGAAGTAGACTCGGCCGTTGACCAGACCGGTAATCGTGTGGATGCGATGAGTCGATCCGGTCGAAATCCACTCGCCCTCGCCGTCGATCCGGTATTCGTAATGCTGAATCCGGGAGCTGCCCTGGCTGGCCGGCGCCTCCCATCGTAGCGTCACCTCCCCGTCGCCGCCCTCCGCCCGCACGGTCCCGGGATAGCTGGGCGGACGGGCACGCCCGCCGCCTCCACCACCACCACCGCCTCCACCCGTGCGGGGCGGAGGAGGCGGTCGGACGATGATGGGCGGGGGCGTGCCCGCCGTGTATTCGGTCAGATCATCGGCCGCGTTGCCCGCCGCGTCCCGGATCGGGCGCGTCCCCGCGGTATAGCTCACCGTCACCGTCTGGCCCGGCGTCACCGGCGAATCGAGGGTCAGCGCGACCGTGCTCCCGCTCACCAGAACCTGGGTGAGCGGCCGCTCGGCGTCCGCGACATCCACGGTGAAATCGCCCACCGCAGGCGTCGAGTCCTCGTCGAGCGGTTCGCGGTAGGTCAGCGTCAGAGTGTCGCCGCTCACCGTCGCGCCCTGGAGTTCCGGCCCGACCACGTCCACCGCGTGTCCGGGCTGGGGCGGAACGGCCTCGTATGCCAGTACCGCCGGATTGTCCGCGAGATCCTGGATCGTCCCGCCGTTCAGGGCGATGCGGCCGGCCGCAATGCTCACCCCGTCCGTGTCGAGGTCGCCATCGGCCACCATGTAGGAGAACACCAGTCTGTCGCTGTTTGAACCGCGGTCGTAGGTCGCCGGTTTTGTCGGTCTGCCCACCTTCAGGGCCAGCGCCGGCGTCCCGTTTGTCGTGTCCACCTGTACCGTCTCGCTGAACGTCACCGTGACCTCCATGACGTCCCCTTCGGCATAGATCCCGTCCGGGCCCGGATTCGAAGCGATGGCCACCCGGCTCACCCGTGGCGCCGTCGTGTCCAGCGTGTTGTTTTCCACCCCCAGGTTCGTAAGAGGCCTCGCGTCGTTGCCCGCGATGTCCTGGATCGGATTTGCGCCCGGCACCCGGTAGGTGAGCCGGACCGTCTGGTTCGGCGCCACCGGAGGGTCGAGGGTCAGCGTGACCGCGCTTCCGCTCACCGCGACCCGGGAGACCCTCGGTTCGGCGCCTTCGACATTTACCGTGAAGGCGGCCGCCAGCGGCGTCGAACTCCCGTCCAGCGCCTCGCCGTAGGTCAGCGTCAAAGTGGCTCCGTTCACCGTCGCGCCGCCGGCCAGGAGCGCGGGCTTGACGCCGTCCACCTTGTGCCTCTCATCGGCCGCCAACCCGTCGTGGGTCAGCAGGGCGTTATTGTTCGCGCCGTCCCGGATCGTCCCCGTCAGGCGGTTCGCTTCGATGCTCACCCCGACGGCGTCGCTCTCGCGATCGGCCACCGCATAGGCGAACCGCAGCGCAGCGCCTGTCCCGCCTCGATAGTTCGCCGTTCGATCGGCCCCGCCCACATTCAGCGTCAACCGCGGCGTCCCGGTCACCACCACCGTTTCGCTGAACGTCACCGTCACCTCGATTTCCTTCCCCGCCGCGTAGGTCGCGTTCCGCTCCGGACGCGAGGTGATCTCGACCCGGCTCACCGCCGGCGCCGTCGTGTCCCCCGTGTTGTTGGTCACCGGCTCATTGCTCAGGCGCAACGCGTCGTTGCCCGCCGCGTCCTGGATCGGGTTCGCCCCCGGCCGGTAGCGCACCCGGATCCCGGTCTCCCCATGGCTGACGGCCGGATTAAGGGTCAGCGTGACCGCTCGCCCGCTCACGGCGACATTGGAGACCGTTCGCGCCGAATTGCCGCCCGACACCGTGAAGTCACTTGCCGCTGGTCTCGAATTCCCGTCCAGCGCCTCGTCATAGGTCAGCGTCAACGTGGCCCCGTTCACCGACGCCGAGGAAAGCGCCGGCGCGGTATCGTCCACGTCCTCGAGCCGGACCGTGAACACGGCCTCCACCGGGTTGGCGCCGTCGCTCACCTGTACCGTGACTTCGTAGTCGCGGTTCCTGTCGCTGTCACCCGGCCTCTCGTAGTCCTCGGCCGCCGCGAACGTGAGCATGCCATCCGCCGTCAAGCTGAATCTCCTCCGATCCGCGCCCCCCGTGATCCGCCACCTCAGATCCTCCGCCGGACGGTCCGCGTCCGTCGCCGCCAGCGTCGCCACCGCCGTTTCGTTCTCGTCCACAAGAATCGGGGAGGCTGTCTGGATCACCGGCGCGTCGTCGTCATCGGCGATGGTGATCGTCCGCTCGGCGCCGAGGACGCCGCCTCCATGACGGGCCGTAACCAGAATCGTCTCGGCGTCGTCGTCAATGGCGTCGTCCACCGCCGTGACGGTGGTCTCGACCGAGGTTTGCCCCGCCGTGAGCGTGAGCCGTTCCAACGCTACCGTGTAGTCCGTGCCCTTCGCCGCCGTGCCCGCAAAGGAGAGAGCGATCTGCCGATCATCGGCGAACGCAACGCCGTTGACGCTCTCGACCGTCACCGTCGAGGCGCCGCCCGCCTCCGCGATCGCCGATGGACGGACCTCCAGGGTCATCACCGGAGCCGCATCGTCGTCGGTGATCGTCAGCGTCACATCGGCCGGGTCCGTCACTCCATGACTATTGTCGGCAGTGCCGGACACCCGCATCGTCTTGTCGGCGGTGTCCACATCGTTGTTGTTGGCGGTGATCGTCACGGTCCCGGTGCTGCCGGTCTGACCGGCCGTGATCGTCAGAGTCTTGTTCGTGCTCAGCCTGAAGTCCCTCTCCACGGCCGGGGAGACGGCCATGGCGGACACGGTCACCGTCGTCGTCTCGCTCGACATCCGGTCCAGCCGCGCTGTCACCGTGGCGGACCCTCCGTTCTCGCCGATCGAGGCCGGCATCAGATCGAGCGTCACCGTCGGAGGCGGCGGTGGCGGGTCGCCGCAGACGGCTCCCTGAAAATCGATCGTCGCCAACCACGCTTGAAATGCGGTATCCGTCGGCGCGCACAAAGTGGTCGACCGTATATCCAACACCGAGAGTTGTGACAGCGTCATCAGGGTGAGCGGGATTGCCCCGCTCAACTCATTCTCGGAGAGATCCAACCTCTGGAGCTTGGTCAGATCCCCCAGCTCGGCTGGAATCGTGCCGCTCAAGTCATTGGAGGCGAGAGCCAGTTCCGTGACGCGGCCGTTCACGTCCGTGGTCACACCGTGCCAATCCCAAAGCGACACCAAAGGCGCCTCGCTCAACCAGTTCGTGTTTGTCTTCCAGTTCGCACCATTCGTCCCGTTGTAAAGATCCACTAAAGCCGCCATGTCGGTCGTCATGCGGCTGCGGTCCCAGGAACGGATGCGTTCGAGTTCCCGTTCCAGATGCTGGGCGACAGTGGGATGCTGGTCATAGACGTTGCTCTGCTCCGATGGGTCGGATGCGATATCGAAGAGTTGGTAAGGCCTCTCGAAGGGTCGACCGATAGGATCTTCCCTGCCCCCGGAACCGTTCCCTGCGACTAACTTCCAGCGACCGTCACGGATCGCGAACATCCCCTGATTGGAATGATGGGTCACCGCAGCGCGCGGACGGGCCCACGGCTTGCCGCGTAGCAGCGGCAGGAGGCTGAAGCTGTCCTCGGCCGCATTATTGGGCAACTCCTTACCAACGATCTCTGCCACCGTTGCAAAGACATCGGTCAACGAGATGACCTCCTCCCGGGTGCTGCCGGGTTCAATCTCCCCAGGCCAGCGCGCGAAGAACGGCACGCGATGACCCCCCTCCCAAATATCGGCCTTGGTCCCTCGATACACGTGATTCGCAGTGTGATTGCCCGCCCGATACGCCTGGATCGTCGAATCATCCGTGTGGTCCCTGTCGTCAAGCCCGTCCAGACGGGACATGAAGGACCCATTGTCGGAGGTGACAATCAACAGCGTGTTGCCGTCGACACCGGCTTGGTCCAGGGCGCTCATCACGTCGCCCACGGCTGCGTCGACCTGTACGACGAAGTCCCCGTACGGGCCCAATTCGGTCGTTCCTTCGAACCGCTGGGCCGGCCAGACCGGCTTGTGCGGGGCCGTCAAGGGCAGATACAGCAGAAATGGGCTCCCGTCCGACGCCTGCCGCTGGATAAACCCCGTGGCCTGCCGGATCAGTTCATCGAGCACATCAGCGGGATCGAAATCCGACGCCAACTCGCCGGCTCTCATGTAACGCGGAAATTCCATCCCGGACTGTTGCCCCAGCGGAAATCCCGTGATCTCGCCGTCACGGATATAGACATACGGGGGGAAGTCCAAGGAAGCCGGGATGATGTAGGACTCGTCGAATCCGTGCGTGTGCGGTCCGTCGTCAATGGGCTCCTCGAAGTCGAATTCGCCCAAGGCATTCTTCGCAAAACCGAGGCCCAGGTGCCACTTTCCAATCACTGCGGTGCGGTACCCGGTGGCTCCGAGAAAGGAGCCGAGCGTTTCGCGACCCGGAGCGATCAAGGGCCCGTCGTAACCGTCCAGGACTCCCCGGGTCATTCGTGTCCGCCACGCATAGCGGCCGGTCAACAGGCCGTAGCGCGTCGGGGTGCAAACCGCCGACGGCGAATGCGCGTCCAGAAACGCCATACCCTGTCCTGCCAGGGTATCCAGGTTCGGCGTCTGGATTTTGGACTGTGAGTTCAGATAGCCGACATCGCCGTACCCAAGGTCGTCGGCCAGGACGATGACGATGTTCGGCGCCCGCGCAGCGTCCTTGTCCTGCGCCGGCGCCCGCATCGGCATGATCGCCGCCAGGACAACGAGCGCCAGCAGCAGTCCCGCCGCCGCACGTCCGGCGAGGCCGGTCAGGCACGGAAGGGCGGGGGAACCGCCCGGTCCGCCCCGCGCGTCCGCCGGCCCCGCGCATCCCGCCATGTCTGCCCACTGGCCACGGGCCCGGTCGTGACCGACCCGAGCGGCCCGATGCGTCGTCCTGACTATTGCCATGTACCAGCCTCCCAACATTCCGGAGGGAACGCTTCGAACCCCGTGCGTTCCGGCGCAGCGCCCCGCGCACACGGCGCCGTCCGTCGAGGTGACCGGAATCCTCTACGCGGCCTGCCCGGCTTCCGTGGCGGACCGCACACGCACACAATTGGTTTTAACTATAAGAAAAATAGTATGACAATAGTGCCTCTTTTAGGAATATTACAGCGATTTTTCAGATCATTATTCGCGATTTATGATTTCTTTCGAAGTGACGCGCCTGGAATCGGTTGATCTTACGGTCATAGACCGCACCTACAGGGGGAATCGGAAGGGGAGTGGGTGGGAGTGAGCGAGGGTGCCTGCAATCCGAAACTGTAGCGGTCTATGACCGCCCAAATCCAAGACTGTAGGGAAGTCACGGCACCTCAACCACCGGGACCACCGGCAGGGTGGTGAAGATCCGGTGAACCCCATCCAGTTCGAAGGCCACCGCCGAGAAGCGGCCCGGTTCGGGCGTCAGGCACCGCACCGACCCGGCGAAGTCCGACGTGTCGGCGGTGGGGAACACCTGGTCGATGAATCGGGAGTCCTGGCCGTTGGCCGCAAGCGGGATCATCGTCTCTTCGAGCACGGCGCCGTCCCGCATCAGCCGGCACCGCACCAGAAGGGCGGTCGTGCCCCGGTTGTGGAGGGCGACGCCCGTGTTGATGCCGCCATCCTGGCGGCGCACCGGGACCAGGGCATCCCGGACCGGGGGACTGTCGCCGACCCCGGCGACCCCGAGGCGGGGGATGTCGAAGCGCAGGACCCCGCCGACGGGACCCTCGGCCACGACGGCGACCGAGCCGACCTTCAGAACCCCCCGGCCGTGGGTCGAGATCGTCAGTTCTCCCAACGGGTTCATGGCCGTCCGGGGGCTCAAAGCGCCGTCGTCGCCGATCTCCATATCCGCCGGAACATCCAGCATGGATTCGGCGGCGATGGCGCCGCCGTCCTGATCGTTGAAATAGATGGCGGGACGGACCGGATTGGCGCCCGCATTCACCAGCACCAGTGAGGAGACGATCTTCCCGCCATTGGCGAAATGGGTGAAGTCCAGCCGTGTGGCGTCCTGTTCGGGTTCCTCCTCTTGCTCCTGATCCTGTTCTTCCTCTTGTTCCTGCTCCTGCTCCGGGACCGCCGGTACCGGCACCACCGGCAGCGTGGTGAAGATCCGGTTTGTCCCATCCAGTTCGAATGCGACCGCCGAGAAACGCCCCGGTTCGGGCGCGGCGCATCGCACCGACCCGGCGAAGTCCGAGGTGTCGGCGTCTGGGAACACCTGGTCGATGAACCGGGAGTCCTGGCCGTTGACCGCAAGCGGGATCATCGTCTCTTCGAGCACGGCGCCGTCCCGCATCAATCGGCATTGCAGGGTCAGAGTGGCCGTTCCCCGGTTGCGGACCGCGACGCCCGTGTTGATGCCGCCATCCTGTCGGCGCACCGGGACGAGGGCATCCCGGAGGGTCGGGCTGTCGGCGACCCCGGCGACCCCGTGGCCGGGGATGTCGAAGCGCAGGACCCCGCCGATGGAACCGGGCGCGCGCACCGTGACCGATCCGACCCGCAGTCCCCCGCGGCCGTGGGTGGCAATGGTGAGTTCGCTCAGGGGGTTCATGACCGTCCGGGGGCGCAGGGCGCCGTCGTCACCCACTTCCAGATCCGGGGTGAGTTCCACCACCCTCCGGGCGGCGATGGGGTCGCCGTCCTGATCGTAGAAGTAGATGGCGGGACGGACCGGATAGGCGCCCGCGTTCACCAGCGCCAGCGTGGACGTGATGAACCCCCCATTGGCGAAGTGGGTAAAGTCCAGGTCCGCCACCGGCGTGGCCTCGGGTGAAATACGGTGGGCGCCGGCGCCGGCCGCGCTCACCGCGCGCAGATGGAAGAAATAGACGCGGCCGTTGATCAGACCGGTAATCGTGTGGATGCGGTCGGCCGATCCGGTCGAAATCCATTCGCCCTCGCCGTCGATCCGGTATTCGTAATGCTCAATCCGGGAACTGCCCTGGCTGGACGGCGCGTCCCATGTCAGCGTCACCTCCCCATCGCCGCCCTCCGCCCGTATGGTCCCGGGATAGGACGGCGGCCGGGCGCGCCCCCCACCTCCCCCGCCTCCTCCACCGCCTCCGGTCGGCGGCGGCGGCGGTGGCGGCGGTGGCGGCGTGCCCACCGTCACCGACTGGCCGCTGAACGCTGGCGCATCGTTGCCCGCCGCGTCCTGCACCGGGTTCGACGCCGGCGGCGCGTACGCCAGCGTCACCGTCGCGCCCTGGGACGGCGCCGTGTCCAGCGTCAGCGTCACCCTGCTGCCGCCCACCGCCACCGCCGACACCGCCGGGTTCGTCGTGGTGGTTCCGGCCGTCGCCGTCACCATATAAGCGTTCGCCGCCGGTCTCGAGGCCGGATTGAGCGCCTCGTCGTAGACCAGCGCCAGCGCCCTCCCCCGCACCGACGCCGAGACCAGCGCCGGCGGAGCGGCGTCCACCCGGTGCCCGGCCAGCGCCGCCTGCGCGGCGTGGGTCAGGCTCGCGGCCGCCGTCGCGCCCATCTTCGTGATGGTCCCACCGCCGAGGGCCAGCGCGTTCGCATTCCACGAGATGCCGTCGCGCTCGACCTCGCCCGCCTGCACCGTCCGGGCGAACACCAGCGCCGCGCTGTCCGAGCCGCGCGTGAAAGCGGCCTGCCGCGTCGTCGCGCCCAGCCTGAACGCGAACGTCGGCGTGCCGGTCACCGTCACCGGGGCGCTGAACGCCACGGTGAATTCGATGGCCTCGCCCGCGAGGTAGGTGTTGCCCGATGCCGGCGTCGAGGTGACCGCCACATTGCTCACCGTCGGGGCCGTCGCGGCCGCGACCACCGTCGCCGTGGCCTCGCTGGTGAGCGTCTCGGAATTTCTGGCGGCGTCGGCGAAGGTCACCCGCACCTTGATGGTCTTGCCCAGGTCGGCGTCGCGCAGGGTGTAGGTGCTCGAATTCGCTCCCGAAATGTTGGCATCCGAGCCGTTCGCCCGGATCCACTGGTACGTGTAATTGGGGGTGGTCAACCCGTTGGCATCCATGATGCCGGTGGTGACCGCCGTCAGCGTCTGGCCCACCTCGGCCGTGCCCGTGATGGTCGGCGCGCCCGTCGCCAGGGTGTTTGCCACCGCCGAGACGGTCGCCGTCGCGTCGCTGGTGAGCGTCTCGGTGTAGCCATCGTCGTCGGTGAAGGTCACCTGCACCTTGATGGTCTTGTCCAGGTCGGCGTCGCGCAAGGTGTAGGTGCTCGAATTCGCTCCCGAAATGTTGGCATCCGAGCCGTCCACCCGGATCCACTGATACGTGTAGCCGGGGGTGGTCAGCCCGTTGGCATCGATGATGCCGGTGGTGACCGCCGTGAGCGTCTGGCCCACCTCGGCCGTGCCCGTGATGGTCGGCGCGCCCGTCGCCAGGGTGTTTGCCACCGCCGAGACGGTCGCCGTCGCGTCGCTGGTGAGCGTCTCGGAATAGCCATCGTCGTCGGTGAAGGTCACCTGCACCTTGATGGTCTTGCCCAGGTCGGCGTCGCGCAGGGTATAGGTGCTCGAATTCGCTCCCGAAATGTTGGCATCCGAGCCGTCCACCCGGATCCACTGGTACCTGTAGCCGGGGGTGGTCAACCCGTTGGCATCGATGATGGCGGTGGTGACCGCCGTCAGCGTCTGGCCGACCTGCGCCGTGCCGCTGATCGTCGGCGCGCCCGTCGCGAGGGTGTTTGCCACCGCCGAGACGGTCGCCGTCGCGTCGCTGGTGAGCGTTTCGGTGTAGCCATCGTCGTCGGTGAAGGTCACCTGCACCTTGATGGTCTTGTCCAGGTCGGCGTCGCGCAGGGTATAGGTGCTCGAATTCGCTCCCGAAATGTTGGCATCCGAGCCGTCCACCCGGATCCACTGGTACCTGTAGCCGGGGGTGGTCAACCCGTTGGCATCGATGATGCCGGTGGTGACCGCCGTGAGCGTCTGGCCCACCTCGGCCGTGCCCGTGATGGTCGGCGTGCCCGTCGGGGCGGCGTTGGTGGTGCCGCCTGCGGCGGTGCCCTTGACATCGATTTGGATTACCTTTCCGGTCAAAGTTACTCTCCACACATCCGTAGTCGTATCCACGAAATGATATACGTTTGCGATCTCCCACCCGGCCAATGAAGCCGTGTCTTCATTGTCGGAGGTTGTCGCGGACCACTCCCCAGGGTTCGAAGATGAGATGCGCGAAAACAGTAGGGTGTAGGTCGTATCGGGATCGAGGGTGGTGCCGGTCGGCGCCATGAAGGAGAGGGTCGCAATTGCAAAATTGCCTGGCGCCACAAGCGGCGTACAACTGGTCGTATCGGGATAGCTGTTGCTATCCGTCGCACATACAGACAGCGAGAAACGACGGCGGTTTTCAGATTTCACGTCGACACTGCTCAGCGTATAGCCGGCCGTGTTCGAGCCCGTCGTGAAGGGTTGCGCCGTGTCCCCACTCCTAAAGATGTGAGAGTCCGAGAGCTGATTGAAATTGCTGACAAACGTCGTCGCCGTCTGCGCCGCGGCCTGCTCCGGCACGCCGAGCGCCAGGCCGGCGAGGGCGGCCAGCGCCAGGGCTGCCGCCCGCGCGCCACGCAGCAGGGTCGCGGTGTTCTTCCGCGGGCGGAGCCGCCGCCGCAGGAAGGACCGGCGCGTCAGGGAGGTCCGGCGCGGCGCCGATGCGGCGGGGGAAGCACGGTCCGGGGAAGGGACGCGCGCCCATCGGGCAGGGGGGCCAGAACGATCCTGGTACGGGGAGCCGCCCCGGGGCCGCCGGGAAGGCTCGGACGGCCGGTCCGGTCCGGGTGTCCAGGACGCGCTCCGCCGGGTCATGGAACGCCCCGGCGGACAGGGCTCGGCGCCCGGCTCTCCCGATGTTTCATGGTCGTCGCCCGCTTCCCCGATACCCTCCGGGCCGATACCCCCGGCGGCGTCCGGACCGGACGTCCATGCGCGCCGCCCCGCTTCTTCCGGCCCCCGGCCGTCCGGCGGCGCGGCGTCCGCCCGGCAGATCCGCGTTTCAGTGCTCCCGGCGATATCTCCCCAATCCGACGAACGATCCATTTCGGTCACGCAATCCCCTGACTTCCCGGTGGCGTTTCGCCCCGCGCGCACAGCGCCGACCGTCGAGGGCGCAGATAATCTCCACGCGGCCTGCCCGGCTTCCCCGGCGGTCCGAATACAATTCAACTCATTAATATTAGGCAATAAATAGTGACAAATCAGTCCTCTTCTGGGGTATAAGAGCGAATTCAGAGCGAATGGTATGCTATCTAGGAGCTAGATCGAATCGCACCGCCATGGACGCGGTCCGGCGCCGAATCACCCGCCGGCCGGGGCGGCGGGCAGAGGGAGGAGAACGGATGAGCGATCGCGACCGGACGGCGGACGAGAACGCGGCGCTGCGCGCCCGCATCCCCGCGCTCAGCGCGGCGAGCCTGCGCTTCAACGCGAGCCTCGACCTCGAGACCGTGCTGAACGAGGTTGTCGAGAGCGCCCGGCCGCTCACCGGCGCGCGCTACGGCGCTATCGCCACCATCGACGATGCCGGCGTCCCCCAGGACTTTGTCACCTCAGGCTTCACCGCGGAGGAGCACCGCAAGCTGGTGGAATGGCCCGACGGGCCGCGGCTGTTCGAGTATTTCCGCGACCTGCAGGGACCGTTGAGGCTGGCCGACGTGCCCGACTATGTGCGCTCGGTCGGCTTCTCGACCGACCGGCTGCCCTCGAAGACCTTCCAGGGCACGCCGATGCGCCACCGGGGCGTCCATGTCGGCAACTTTTACCTGGTCGAGAAGGAGGGCGGGGAGGCGTTCACGGACGGGGACGAGGAGGTTCTGGTGCTGTTCGCCTCACAGGCGGCGACGGCGATCGCCAACGCTCGCACCTATCGCGCCGAGCAACGCGCTCACGCGGGCCTGGAAGCCCTGATCGAGACCTCGCCGGTCGGCGTCACGGTGTTCGATGCGCAGACCGGCGATCTGGTCTCGCTCAACCGCGAGGCCCGGCGCATCGTCGAGGGCCTGTGCCTGCCCGGCCAGTCTGCGGAGCAGCTGCTGGAGACGATCACCTGCCGGCGCGCGGACGGCCGCGAGATCGCGCTCGCCCGGCTGCCGCTGGCGCGGGCGCTGAGCGGCGCCGTCACCGCGTACTTCCGGCTCGGCGCCACGCATGAGTTCCAGCACCACCGTGACCTTCCGCCGGGCCGACCAACGGCCCTTCCCGCGGCGCGCTATCTCCGGGAAGTCAGGGCACCTCGACCACTGGGACGACGGGCAGGGTGGTAAAGATCCGGTGGATCCCATCCAGTTCGAAGGCCACCGCCGAGAAGAGTCCCGGCTCGGGCGTCAGGCACCGCACCGACCCCACGAAGTCCGAGGTATCGGCGGTGGGGAACACCTGGTCGATGAACCGGGAGTCCTGGCCGTTGGCCGCAAGCGGGATCATCGTCTCTTCGAGCACGACGCCGTCCCGCATCAATCGGCAGCGCACCAGAAGGGCGGTCGCGTCCCGGTTGTGGACCGCGACCCCCGTGTTGATGCCGCCATCCTGGCGGCGCACCGGGACCAGGGCATCCCGGACCGGGGGACTATCGCCGACCCCGGCGACGCCGAGGGCGGGGATGTCGAAGCGCAGGACACCGCCGATGGGACCCTCGGCGGTCACGGCGACCGATCCGACCTTCAGAACCCCCCGACCGTGGCTGGAGATCGTCAGTTCTCCCAGCGGGTTCATGGCCGTGCCAGGGCTCAGGGCGCCGTCGTCGCCGATCTCCAGTTCTTCGGTGAGATCCACCAGCGATTGGGCGGCGATGGGATCGCCTTGCTGATCGTAGAAGTAGATGGCGGGACGGACCGGATTGGCGCCCGCGTTCACCAGCACCAGTGAGGAGACGATCTTCCCGCCATTGGCGAAATGCGTGAAGTCCAGGCGCGTGGCGTCCTGTTGCTGTTCCTGCTCCTGTTCCTCTTCTTGCTCCTGCTGCGGGACCGCCGGCGTCGGTACCGGCACTACGGGCAGCGTGGTGAAGATCCGGTGGATTCCGTCCAGTTCGAAGGCCACCGCAGAGAAGAGTCCCGGCTCGGGCGCGGTGCACCGCACCGACCCGGCGAAGTCCGACGTATCGGCGGCGGGGAACACCTGGTCGATGAACCGGGAGTCCTGGCCGTTGACCGCGAGCCGGATATCCGCCTCTTCGATCACGGCGCCGTCCCGCATCAATCCGCATTGCAGGGTCAGGGTGGCCGTTCCCCGATTGCGGACCGCGACGCCGGTGTTGATGCCCATCTCCTGGCGGCGGACCGGGAGCAGGGCATCCCGGAGGGTCGGGCTGTCGGCGACCCCGGCGACCCCAAGGTTGGGGATATCGAAGCGCAGGACCCCACCGATGGAACTGGGAGCCCGGACCGTGACCGATCCGACCCGCTGCCCCCCGCGGCCATGGGAGGCGATGGTGAGTTCTTCCAGCGGGTTCATGACCGTCCGGGGGCGCAGGGCGCCGTCGTCAGCCACTTCCAGATCCGGGGTGAGTTCCACCACCCTCCGGACGGCAATGGGGTCGCCGTCCTGATCGTAGAAGTAGATGGCGGGACGGACCGGATAGGCGCCCGCGTTCACCAGCGCCAGCGTGGACGTGACGAACCCCCCATTGGCGAAGTGGGTAAAGTCCAGGTCGGCCACCGGCGTGGCCTCGGGCGAAATGCGGTGGGAACCGGCGCCGGCCGCGCTCACCGCGCGCAGATGGAAGACGTAGACCCGGCCGTTGATCAGACCGGCAATCGTGTGGGCGCGGTCGGTCGATCCGGTCGAAATCCACTCGCCCTCCCCGTCGATCCGGTACTCGTAATGCTGAATCCGGGAACTGCCCCGGCTGGCCGGCGCCTCCCATCGTAGCGTCACCGCCCCGTCGCCGCCCGCCGCCCGAATGGTTCCGGGATAGCTGGGCGGCCGGTCGCGCCCGCCGCCTCCGCCGCCGCCTCCGCCACCCGTGGTGGGCGGGGGCGGGGGCGGGGGCGGGGGCCTGATGACTACTGGAGGCGGCGTCGCCCGCATCGTTTCCACACCGCCATAGCCCAAGGCGTTCACCCCCCGTAGCTCGAAGACGTATTCCGTGCCGTTCGTCAGATTGGGCACCGTCGCGGATCGCTGCGCCGGACCAACCCTCATCCAGCCGCTGAACTCCCCGCCGCTCTCCGCCCAGCGGTATTCGTAGCGGACGATCGGAGCGCCCCCGGTGTTCGCCGGGGTATTCCACCTCAGCGTCACCTGGCCGTTGCCCGGGCTCGGCGTCCGACCGATCGCCGAGATCGGCAGCGTCACTCCCGGTGGGGCCACCCGAACCTCAAGCGCTCCTTCCTCGTTCGGTTTGTTCCCTGCCGACGACCTCACCGCCTCTCTGCTCACCGTCAGCGTCAGCGTGTAGTTGTGCGCCACCCCATTGGTCCCGGGCGTCACTGTATTGGTGAACACCCGGTTGTCGACCGTATCCAGTCGACCGATCCCCGGGTCGCAGAACACCGGGTTGTTCTGATCGTCGCTGCAGGCAGGATTCTGACCGCTCTCGATGTCGCTGCTGGAAAAACCTGTCACCGGCTCGGAAAAGCTGAACCTTACCGTAAAGGGGCCCTCCATCGGCGGCTCGATGTCACTCGTCATCTGAACCGTCAGGGGCGTGACGGTCATCCCCTCCCCCGACTCCGACCAGTCGCTTGTCCCCTCGTCGTTGGTGGCCCGCACCTGCACTTCATAGACCGTGCCCGGTTCCAGGTCATCAAGCGTCAGAGAGAGCCCCGGCCCCTCGTGTTGACCGTCGATGAAGCGCCCCGTGCCCTTCTCCCGGTACTGCACGTCGTAGTCGGTGATCGGAGGTCCCGTGTTGTCCGGTTCGCTCCAGTTGACCGTGAGAATGTCGGCCGTCTCCCCCGAGAAGACCGGCGGCTCCGGAACACCCGGCGGTTCCCGTTCGTCGGTCACTCTGAGGGTGATCGTTTGCTCGGCCTCCAGTTCCCTGGCCCCCGCCCCGCTCTTCACCTCCACTGTCACCTCATACTCGTTATCTCCCGGGGCCTCGAAGTCCGGCGCTGTCCGGAAGTTCAGATCCCCCGTATCGGAGGTAATCGTGAACTGCCCCCGATCGGTCCCACCCACGATCGCCCAGCCGGTCACCTCGTCACCCGGGTCGGTGTCTCTGGCCGCCAGCCGCCTCGCCACCGTCTGGTTCTCCGGAACATCGAACGAACTCGGACTTGTGATCTGCGGGGCCGTGTTGGGCGCCCCCGTCGTGTTGGTCACGGACCGGTTGCTCAGTGCGATCGCGTCGTTGCCCACCGCATCCCGGATCGGGTCGGTGTCCGGCGCGTAACTCACCCGGATTCCCGTATCTCCGTGCACCACCGCAGGATTGAGGGTCAGCGTCACCACGGTATCGCTGACCGAGACTCCCGAAACGGTTCGCCCGCTCCCGTCCACATGCACCGTGAAGTCCCCCGGCGCAGGCCTCGATCCCTCATCGAGCGCCTCCCTGTAGGTCAGCGTCAGAGAGGAGCTGTCCACCGCCGTGCTGACGAGAACGGGCCGGACCCCGTCCACCTTGTGCCCCGCCTGCGGCGCCACCGCTTCATGGGCCAGATCCGCCCGATTTTCCGCATCGTCGGTGATCGTCCCCCCGTTCCGGTCGATCCTCCCGGCCTCTATGCTCACCCCGTCGGTGTCGTCGTCCCCATCGGCCACCTCGTAGGCGAACACCAGCGCCGCCGCCCCCGTGCCGGTTTCATAGCCGGCCGTTCGGGTCCTGGTTCCCACTCTCAGCCTCAACTGCGGCGTCCCCTCCACCTCCACCGTCTCATCGAAGGTCACCGTCACCTCGATCTCGTCCCCCGCCGCATAAGTCTGGTCAGATCCCGGGTTCGATGTGATGGCCAGACTCCTCACCGTCGGCGCTGTCGTGTCCGGGGTGTCGTTGGTCACCGGCTCGCGGCTGAGCGCCTCCGCATCGTTTCCCGGCACATCCCGGATCGGGTTGTCACCCGGCGTATAGCTCACCTGGATCCCTGCCTCCAAGTGCTCGGCCCCCACGTCCAGGGTCAGCTCCACCGCACTCCCGTTCACTCGAACTCCGGTGACCGTCCGCACCCGATCGCCCCCCGACACCGTGAAGTCCCCCGGCACAGGCATCGAACTCCCGTCGAGCGGTTCGTCGTAGGTCAGCGTCAGCTTTGTCCCGTTCACCACTGCCCCGCCGCTTGCGGCCAGCCGCGGCTTGACCCCGTCCACATTGTGGTTCGAGTCTGCAGCCAGCCCGTCATGATCCAGCTCCGCGGGATTGTCCGAGGTGTCCTCAATCGTCCCGCCCGACAGGCTGTCGGCCTCGACGGCCAACCCGTCGGTGTCGCTATCCCCATCGGCCACCTCATAGCCAAACACCAGCGCCGCCGTTCCTGAACCACCCTGATAGTTTGCCGTTCGCCTCCCGCTTCCCAGCTCGATTGTCAGCCGCGGCGTTCCCGTCACTTCCACCGTCTCGCTGAAGGTCACCGTCACCCGAATCTCTTCCCCCGCCGCATAGGTCCTGTCCGTCCCCGGATCCGAGCTGATCTCGACCGAATCCACCGTCGGCGCCGTCGTGTCCGGCGTCTCGTTCGTCACCGGCTCGTTGCTCAGTCCGGCCGCCTCGTTGCCCGGCACGTCCCGGATCAGTCTCGCGCCCGACCCCGCCCGGTAGCTCACGCGAATCCCTTCCTCCCCGTGCTCCACCGCCGGGTCGACGGTGAGGATGACCGCACGGCCGCTGATTCCCACGTCGGAGACCGTTCGCGTCCGGTCGCCGCCCCTCACCGTGAAGGCGCTTTCGGGCGGCGTCGAGCCGCCGTCCAACAGCTCGTC
Organism: Terriglobia bacterium; assembly: GCA_963555775.3. Lineage (GTDB taxonomy): Bacteria > Acidobacteriota > Terriglobia > 20CM-2-55-15 > 20CM-2-55-15 > JAJEDW01. The sequence goes on from CAUVWY020000002.1 coordinate 345,951, forward strand.
GTAGTTTAACGTCAGGATCGAACCGTTAACGACGGCTCCGCCGGTGTCCTCCAGAACCGGCCGGACTCCGTCCACCCGATGACCGGACCGCGGGCTCACCGCCGGATGCGTCAACACGGCGGCATTGTCCGACGCGTCGGCGATCGTCCCCCGGTTCAGGTCGATGCCGTCGGCCGCTATGCTCACCCCGTCGTCGTCGCTCTCCCCTTCCGCCACCTTGTACTCGAACACCAGCGCGCCGGTGCCGGAGCCGTCCGCATAGTCGGCCGTTCGTTCCTCGCCTCCGACCTCGAGCTTCACCCGCGGCGTCCCCGTCACCGTCACCGCCTCGTCGAACGCCGCCGTGACCACGATCCGGTCGCCGGCCGCGTAGATCCCATCCGTCCCCGGATCGGACGTGATCGAGACCAACGACAACCGCGGCGCCGTCGTGTCCAGCACTCTCACCGACAGCCACCCATTGCGCGTCGCTTCACCACCCGCCACCACCGCGGCCACCTGGTAGGCGTAGGTGACGCCGGCGATGAAGTCGGTGTCGGCGTACGTGCGACTTCCGGTGTTCTCGGCCAGGGCCTCGACGGCGGTGCCGTCGTCGCGATAAAGGGTGTAGGCGACGCCCGGCGGCGGGATCCAGTGGCTCGCCGCCACCGCCTCCCAGTTGAGGTTCACCCGGGTCTCGTTCGCGGTCGTCGTCAGGGCCGGGCCTTCCCGAAGCTGGTAGCCGAATTCCTGCCATGTCGCCGAATTATTCCCATCGAAGTCCACTACCAGCACGGGATACTCGTCGGCCTCCCCGATGTCCCACAGGTCATCGTCCCAGTCCGCATAGATGCCCGTGTCGTCGGTGGGCGCCTGGAGCTGCGCCGTCGTCCGGCCCGTCCCGCCGGCGCTCTGGGTGCGGCCCGACGTGCTCGTGTCCCAGTAGCCGGCGATCACCTGCCCGCCCCCGGAGGTCCCGACCAACCCGCCCACGCCGGAATCGCCCGACACGGGGCCCGTGGCGTAGGCCGCGCGGATCTCGCCGGTCGATTGGTTGTTCCCGACCAGGCCGCCCACGTCGGAGTCGCCGGAAACACGGCCCGTGGCGTAGGCGGCGGTAATCTCGCCGCGGTTGTCCCCCGCCAGCCCGCCCACGTCGTCGTCACCCGACACGCTGGCCGTGGCGTAGCTGCCGCGAATCCCGCCACCGAACACGTTGATGCCCACCAACCCGCCGACATTCTCGACTCCCGATACGCGGCCCGTCACGTAGCTGGCGCGGATCTCGCCCACGTTGTACCCGGCCAGCCCCGCGGCCAGCGGGGTACCCGTCACGTCGGCGTCGATCAGCCCGACGTTCCGGATCTCCGACGTGGCATAGCCGAACAGGCCGGCAAAAACGACCGTGTCCGTGTCGATGAAGAGACTGCCGATCGTCCGCCCGTTGCCCTCGAAGATCGCACTGAACGGATCCGCCAGCAAGTACCGCCTTTGAACTGCCTGGACGCCGGCGCCGCCGATCGGCGCCCAGCCTTCGCCGCCGTTCCAGTAATCGTCGCCCGAATCCGGACCGCCGCTCCCGTCGGTGTCGAAGTTCAGGTTCTCCGTCAACTCGTAGCCGATACATCCGCCGGGGCACCCCATGTCGATCGCCCCCTGGGCAAAGGCTCCGGCCGCGTAGTAGGACCGCCAGACCGATGCGTCATCCAACACGCCGTCGCCGTTCAGGTCGTAGCGCATCGCATCGAGCTGGGCCAAGTTGCCGACATCGATGAAGTTATCGTCATCAAGGTCGTAGTCCCGATTTCCAGCAGAGACCATGACCGAGAAGCTCGCCACCACGCTGAGGCCGCTGGGATCTGTCGCGCGCACCGCGACCATGGCAGGGCCCGGCCACCTCGGGGTCAGCCTCAACTGAGACCCCGTCCGTGTGACCGCCACCCGATCGGGGTCGTTCGACAGTGCCGTGTAGGTCAACACGTCGTCATCCCGATCGGAAAAAGAGTTCGCCACGTCGGCCGTCACGGCTCCGGCGCCCCCTATCAGCGTCCGGTTTGGCAGCATGCCATCCACCACCGTCGGCGCTCCGTTGCGGTCCGCCACGGGGACATCCACCGCATCTACCGCGCCGGGCGCCATCACGATGCCGGCGCCGGAATCTTGATCGACCCCGGTTGCTTCGATATCAAGCGCAGATCCGGTCATCGCCGTGCGAAGATTCGTCAGCGTCACGTTGTCGGGACCGCCCGCCGCCTCCAGCATCAACGCCGCGATGGCTGCCGCGTGCGGCGCCGCCGCCGAGGAGCCGCAGAACCTCGAAAAGCCGGGCGTCGAGGTCGACACACAGGTTGCGGCGGCCAGGTCCGGTTTCTGCAACACCCGCCCGCCAGTAGATGAGAAGTTCCCCGGCGTGATCGCCGTGCCGTCGGCTTCGAAGAAGATACGCCGCGGTCCGTCCGAGTTGGACCTCCGGACCGACTCCGTCCCGTTGAAGACGCCGCCGGCCCCGCGGGCCGCGCGGACATCCACGGCCGCCACGGTGATCACGTTGGCTGCCGCACTGTGCCCGAAAAGATTACCGGCGGTCGAGGTCGCCAACCGTCCTGCGTTCGCATCGAGGCGCAGGTAGCGATCCGCCGCGCCGGCTGTCTTGACGATGAGGAGACGGGCATCGGCGTGGTTGTCCGCAATCGAAAAGATCAGCTCGACCGGATCCTGCCTGCCGTTCTGGATATCCGTCGAGCTGGCAAGCACGTTGTCGTCCGCGTCGACCAGGAACAGGTCGTAGTCGTTTGTGGAGGCCCCCTGCGGGTCGGCCCACTGCAGGACGTAACCGAACGGGCTGTCTTGCGTGATCCGGTTCTTGACCACCCCGCCGCCGAAGTCGTGGAGAACGCCGACCGATACGCCGTTCACGGACAGCGAACTCCCCGCGGCGTAATCGCCCTCCCAGACCCCGGACGATCCGTCGTTCTTGTTGCCGCCGTTGCCGCCGGCCGAGATGACGACACAGCCATCGGCAACCGCCGCGTTGACCGCCTGCGCCACGATGCCGTCCTGAAAAGCCGCTTCCCTGAGAAAGTAGACGTCGTCGACGATGACGTCCGCCCCTGCCTCGCAGAGCGCCTCGAGGTTGGACGCCAACAGCGGCTCTCCTCCGCCCGACGCCGTCGCGAAATAGAGATCTGCCCCCGGCGCGAGGTCGTGGACGATCTCGAGCATGGCCGTCCCCTCGCTTCCCTCTCCCTCCTTCCTCGGCAGCACCGTCACCCGGTCCGGCAGATCGCCCGACGACTGCCGGGCGGAGAGCGTATCGACGCCATTCGAGAGCACCCCGATCCCGATGCCCGTGCCGTCGACGCTATGGATTGTGCGCGCTGAGTTCGCCCGATGGGCGACATCGCCCTCGGAGGTGTCGTCCTTGCGGGTTACCGCCTGGGCGGCGGGGTGGATGGACTGTACCGCATCAAGCCCGGCGAGCGGCTCCACGTCGGCCAGTGGGAGCCGTGCCCGGATGCCCCTGTACTTCGGCACGCTGTTGATGACTGTGCCGCCCAGGGACCGGATGCGCGCCAGGACCTCCGGTGTGACGTCGGCCAGGATGTCCACCATCACCGTCTCGTCTGCGGCAACCTCGACCGGCGCCTGCCGGAGCGCGACGCTGTACTGCTGATCCTGCCGCGCGGGCAGTAGTTGCGAACTCACCTTCCTCTGGGCGAGCGTCCGCTGCGCCTTCTCGGCCAGCAGAGCCTCAATCTGCCGCACGGTCTTCACCGCCAACTCGCCGCCAGCCTGCACCGACGCTTGCTGGGCCCCGGCGGGCCCGGCCAGCAACGGAATCGCCAACACCGCCCCAAGCAGCCCCCAGCGCCGACCGGCGCCGGCCCGTGTCATGATTCCTGCCGTACGTGGCAGTTTCATATTCTCCCGGCGGGCCGAAGCATATCTCCAATCCCGTACAGGTCCAGGTAGAGAATGAGGAATTGCTGAAACGCTATCTTCCGTTGCAGTTGTGGGAGAGGGGGCCAGGAGAACGGGGCTGGAGTTGATTCTCCAAGCTTCGATACGGCGTGGAATTTGCCGTTGCATCTTGCTGCCCATGTGTTCTGAATCGTTTTCCCGTACGGGCTGCGGGAGCTCAACATCTGGCGAGCCGCTGGCCGGTGCCGCCTGGTTGCGGACATCACCCTGGTAGGTCGTGCCGCTGGCAAGCTGTACGTTGTCGGGGGCGGTGAAGGCCAGCGCGCCGACGGCGCGGGAGGGGTTGGCGAGGGTGGCGATCACGGCGCCCGGACTGGAGTCGCTCGCGCCGTGGATCCTGACGACGAGGTTCGTGCCGGGCGGCCATCGAAAGATGGCGATCCGCACGGAGTCGAGGGTCCACGAGGCCTCCCCCGTGCCGGTCGTGAACGCGTTCGCGCCCCCCCGCCGGTACTTATCTCTTGCACAATGGCCGAGTATTTGCCGAGGTTTTGGACAGCGATGACGCTCTGGGCGGCGATGACACCTGGTCCTGAAGAACAATCCATTTCGGTCTCCTACTCCCCTGACGTCCCGGCCTGCGCCGGGACCGGACCGCACGATTCCGGCCGCCAAGGCCAGCGGAGCCCTCCACGCGGCCTGCCCGGTTTCCGCCGGCGGTCCGGACATAATTTCCCCTTGTAATTCTAGGTAATAAGGCGTGACAATGCCGTCCTCTTTTAGGGTTATTAAGCGATTTCTGAGCGAATTGTATGCTATCCAGGAGCTGGACCGAATCGCACCGCCACGGCCGCGGTCCGGCGCCGAATCACCCGCCGGCCGGGGCGGCGGGCAGAGGGAGGAGAACGGATGAGCGATCGCGACCGGACGGCGGACGAGAACGCGGCGCTGCGCGCCCGCATCTCCGCGCTCAGCGCGGCGAGCCTGCGCATCAACGCGAGCCTCGACCTCGAGACCGTGCTGAACGAGGTGGTCGACAGCGCCCGCGCGCTCACCGGTGCGCGCTACGGCGCTATCGCCACCATCGACGATGCCGGCGTCCCCCAGGACTTCGTCACCTCGGGCTTCACCGCGGAGGAGCACCGCAAGCTGGTGGAATGGCCCGACGGGCCGCGGCTGTTCGAGTATTTCCGCGACCTGCCGGGACCGCTGAGGCTGGCCGACGTGCCCGACTACGTGCGCTCGCTCGGGTTCTCGACCGACCGGCTGCCGGTGGTCCCGGCGTCCGCGTCGCCGCCGCACGTGACCCTCACGGTAACCCGGCCCAGTTCTCCGGAGGGCCGACCGGTGATGGAAGCCAGTATTGCCGGGATCGCGGCGCTGGATGACACCGACTTGTTGGAACAGGCTGCCGCCGAGGCCGGCGATCTGGAACGGTGCGTGGCGTGGGCCTGGTTGTCGAATACGCCGCAATAGCGCTTCAATCGCCGCGGCCGGAACCGGGAACTGTTCGACCTAACGCCCCCAACATTTAGCGCACCGTGGCGCGGCTGCGCAAAACCCCTACATGTAGTCACTGAGGATCGCCGATTCAGGCCGGTTTCGGAGGTATTGCGGGTCGGGCGCGGCGGAGATCGCCGCTCAGATCGAAACCCACGCCCTGGGAAAATCATCCGACTGGATCCACACGGCCGTTGTTGCGTGGCGTTCGTTTCCCGGGGACGAACATCATGATGGGGGCGCTTTATCCGAAGTCAGGGCACCTCGACCACTGGGACGACGGGCAGGGTGGTGAAGATCCGGGCGACCCCATCCAGCTCGAAGGCCACCGCCGAGAAGCGGCCCGGTTCGGGCGTCAGGCACCGCACCGACCCCACGAAGTCCGACGTGTCGGCGGTGGGGAACACCTGGTCGATGAACCGGGAGTCCTGGCCGTTGGCCGGAAGCGGGATCATCGTCTCTTCGAGCACGGCCCCGGCCCGCATCAATCGGCAGCGCACGAGGAGGGCGGTCGTGCCCCGGTTGTGGACCGCGACGCCCGTGTTGATGCCGCCATCCTGGCGGCGCACCGGGACCAGGGCATCCCGGACCGGCGGACTGTCGCCCACCCCGGCGACCCCGAGGGCGGGGATGTCGAAGCGCAGGACCCCGCCGATGGGACCCTCGGCCACGACGGTGACCGATCCGACCTTCAGAACCCCCCGTCCGTGGGTCGAGATCGTCAGTTCTCCCAGCGGGTTCATGGCCGTGCCAGGGCGCAGGGCCCCATCGTCGCCCACCTCCAGGTCCTCGGTGATATCCACCATCGATTCGGCGGCGACGGGGCCGCCGTCCTGATCGTGGAAATAGATGGCCGGACGGACCGGATTGGCGCCCGCATTCACCAGCACCAGTGAGGAGACGATCTTCCCGCCATTGGCGAAATGGGTGAAGTCCAGCCGTGTGGCGTCCTGTTCGGGTTCCTCCTCTTGCTCCTGATCCTGTTCTTCCTCTTGTTCCTGCTCCTGCTCCGGGACCGCCGGTACCGGCACCACCGGCAGGGTGGTGAAGATCCGGTTTACCCCGTCCAATTCGAATGCCACCGCCGAGAAGCGCCCCGGTTCGGGCGCGGCGCATCGCACCGACCCGGCGAAGTCCGAGGTGTCGGAGTCTGGGAACACCTGGTCGATGAACCGGGAGTCCTGGCCGTTGACCGCAAGCGGGATCATCGTCTCTTCGAGCACGGCGCCGTCCCGCATCAATCGGCATTGCAGGGTCAGAGTGGCCGTTCCCCGGTTGCGGACCGCGACGCCGGTGTTGATGCCGCCATCCTGGCGGCGCACCGGGACGAGGGCATCCCGGAGGGTCGGGCTGTCGCCGACCCCGGCGACCCCGTGGCCGGGGATGTCGAAGCGCAGGACCCCGCCGATGGAACCGGGCGCGCGCACCGTGACCGATCCGACCCGCAGTCCCCCGCGGCCGTGGGTGGCAATGGTGAGTTCGCTCAGGGGGTTCATGACCGTCCGGGGGCGCAGGGCGCCGTCGTCACCCACTTCCAGATCCGGGGTGAGTTCCACCACCCTCCGGGCGGCGATGGGGTCGCCGTCCTGATCGTAGAAGTAGATGGCGGGACGGACCGGATAGGCGCCCGCGTTCACCAGCGCCAGCGTGGACGTGATGAACCCCCCATTGGCGAAATGGGTGAAGTCCAGGTCCGCCACGGGCGTGACATCGGGCGAAATGCGGTGGGAACCGGCGCCGGCCGCGCTCACCGCGCGGAGATGAAAGAAGTAGACCCGGCCGGCGATCAGACCGGCAATCGTGTGGGTGCGGTCGGTCGATTCGGTCGAAATCCACTCGCCCTCCCCGTCGATCCGGTACTCGTAATGCTGAATCCGGGAACTGCCCCGGCTGGCCGGCGCCTCCCATCGTAGCGTCACCGCCCCGTCGCCGTCCTCCGCCCGAATGGTTCCGGGATAGGACGGTGGCCGGGCGCGCCCCCCACCTCCACCGCCTCCGCCACCCGTGGTGGGCGGTGGCGGCGGAGGAGGCGGAGGCGGAGGCGGAGGTGGCGGTGGAGCGGTTACCGTAACCCGGGCCGTGCTGCTCGTGCTTCCCCCAGGCCCCGTGGCCGTTAAGGTATAGGTCGCAGACTCGGTCGGCGAAACCGAAAGTGAGCCCTCCGATTGCACTTGGCCGATACCGGGCTGTAGGTTGAGTTCTGTCGCATTTTGGGAACTCCACTGCAATGTCGCGCTCTCTCCCTCCTCAATGCTGCTCGGCTGGACCGTCAAGCTTACCGACGGAGCCGGCGGTGGCGGCATCCCGATTCCCAGAAAGATCGCGCTGAAAGCTCCCCAGTTCTGATCCGAATCCTTCCCGCGCACGTAAACGATATGCCGCCCGTCACTGAGGTTGGTCGTGTCAACCGACGCCGCATAAACATCCCCGTGACCCACCATGGAGAGCGGCGCCGGAACCGGAGTCGTGACCCACGGGGGCGTGTCGATGTAGTACTCCGCGGTTTCGAGAGACTGCGTGGGTTCGGTGCCGTTGGAATTGTTAAACTGGCTGTCGTTCAGGGTGGCGCTGAGTGTAACTGAGGTACCCGCCGCGACCACGGACGGCCATTCTGCTGCGCCGAGCGAGAGGCTGCCGTCGACAACGTCGGGGCCCGAGGGCGTCATATAGGGAGTTCTCGCAACCTTCGCCGCGTAGTAGAGCGATGGCATGTTGCGCGGAAGCACCGTGTCTTCGAAGTAGCTGCATTGTTCGAAAAACTCGGTGCCGAGCTCGTACGTAAAACTCGCCACGCCCATCTCTCCATAGCCGAAGTCCTCAGTCGTGCCGTCGGTCTTGTAAAGATCGAGCGCATGCTGCGGGGTATGCCCGTTGAAGAAAGCCAGCTTGCGGGCAATCGTTCGGAGCTGTGTATTGTTGGGGGCTAGTGTCTGCGTGAACCCATAGGGGTAAAGTATCAATTGGCCGGAGCTGTGGATATCCAGGTAGATGCCTGTGGCGTCATCAGGCGCAGGGTCGGTGAAATGCGGTCCGCGCTGATCGGGAAAGATCGACCGAATGTAATTCTGGAGGGACAGTGCTTCGGGTTCCGAAGCGGCAGAAGCACCGTGGTAGGTATTGCTGCACTGGGAATCGCTCGAACCGCCGCAGCAGTTCCACATGAACTCGAAGTTTCGGTTGAGGTCCGCGCCTCGACTGTTCGGTTCCTCTGTGCAGTAGTTTTCATTGACGTTCTTGCGCCACAACTGGCCCGCCTCCGCATGTTTGCGGCCGTCCGGGTTAGCCTGCAGCATCAAGTGGATCTCATGATGGTCGAGCAACCAGGTCGCATCGGCAGCGACATCGTAGTTGCGGATCAAGTCCTCCGCAAAGCGTGTTACCAACTCCGCCGGAGTATATTCTCTGGCGTGAATCGCCGAAGTGACGAACATCTTCGGCTTTGGGTCCGCCACGTTCTCGTTCGTCAAGACGAGGACCCGCATGTCATAGCCGCCGTCACTATCGGTCTTCAACCACGAATCACCGACATCAACCCAACTCGCCAAGGTTGGGTTGCTCGCAACGATAGAATCCGCAGTGGCGAACGTCTCCTCGACGGTTCGGTAGCATGAGAAACCAGATATCCCGGTCGTTGCTCTCGCCACGGCCTGTTTTGGAGTCTGATCTGATCGGAGCACGCCGGGCGGGGCAAGTATCGTCGACAATTCTTGTGCGCTGACAGGTTCCGTTCTCAACCCGCGCTGCTGCAGGCGCTGAAGCTGTTCGGCGGTGACCTCCACCACCAAGTATCCATTTTCGTACTTGGATTCGATCGGCTCCAAACTCGCGGCAATAAGTCGGCCGGTCGCCAGATCGTCGAAGAAGACACGGACGATCATCTCCTCGCCGGAGATCTGCGCCCGTAGCTCAGGGGCAACCGCCGCAACAAGGATGCTCAACGCAAAAAGAATGGCCAGCCCACCACGAGCCACCCGAAGAACTCGGTCTAGAGTTGAAGGTCGGCTGTTACCGCTGTGTTGCATCATTGCCCAGGCGGCTGGCAGCCTGAAGAGATCACGAAGAAGGCAATCCCGCCTTCGTCGGCCAAATACCGCCGTCAGCGTCGGGTTGAAGCCGCCGCCCGGACACGGTTCCAATTGGGCGTTACCCTCTGCCTGTATCGGTATCGGGGCGGCCAGTAGCGCCGCCAGCGCAGGCAGTAGGGCCGGGCTCAACGGACTGGCAAAGGACGTCAGTCCTCGGGCTACCCGCCCGATCCGCGGCGCTCGATCTCCCGACGTCATGGCACCTCGACCACCGGGACGACGGGCAGGGTGGTGAAGATCCGGTGGACCCCATCCAGTTCGAAGGCCACCGCCGAGAAGCGGCCCGGTTCGGGCGTCAGGCACCGCACCGACCCCACGAAGTCCGAGGTATCGGCGGTGGGGAACACCTGGTCGATGAATCGGGAGTCCTGGCCGTTGGCGGCAAGCGGGATCATCGTCTCTTCGAGCACGACGCCGACCCGCATCAATCGGCACCGCACCAGGAGGGCGGTCGTGCCCCGGTTGTGGACCGCGACCCCCGTGTTGATGCCGTCCCTCTGGCGGCGCACCGGGACCAGGGCATCCCGGACCGGGGGACTGTCGCCGACCCCGGCGACCCCGAGGCGGGGGATGTCGAAGCGCAGGACCCCGCCGATGGGACCCTCGGCCACGACGGCGACCGATCCGACGATCTGGCCCCCGCGGCCGTGGGTTGAAATGGTCAGTTCTCCCAACGGGTTCATGGCCGCGCCAGGGCGCAGGGCGCCGTCGTCGCCCACCTCCAGATCCTCGGTGATATCCACCAGCGATTCGGCGGCGATGGGATCGCCTTGCTGATCGTGGAAGTAGATGGCGGGACGGACCGGATTGGCGCCCGCGTTCACCAGCACCAGTGAGGAGACGATCTTCCCGCCATTGGCGAAATGCGTGAAGTCCAGCCGTGTGGCGTCCTGTTGCTGTTCCTGCCCTTGTTCCTCCTCTTGCTCCTGTTCCTCCTCTTGCTCCTGCTCCGGGACCGCCGGCACGGGCACCACGGGCAGGGTGGTGAAGATCCGGTTTACCCCGTCCAGTTCGAAGGCCACCGCCGAGAAGCGCCCCGGTTCGGGCGCGGTGCACCGCACCGACCCGGCGAAGTCCGAGGTGTCGGTGGCGGGGAACACCTGGTCGATGAACCGGGAGTCCTGGCCGTTGGCCGCAAGCGGGATCATCGTCTCTTCGAGCACGGCGCCGTCCCGCATCAATCGGCATTGCAGGGTCAGGGTGCCCGTTCCCCGGTTGCGGACCGCGACCCCCGTGTTGATGCCCATCTCCTGGCGGCGGACCGGGAGCAGGGCATCCCGGAGGGTCGGGCTGTCGCCGACCCCGGCGACCCCAAGGTTGGGGATGTCGAAGCGCAGGACCCCGCCGATGGAACTGGGCGCGCGCACCGTGACCGATCCGACCCGCTGCCCCCCGCGGCCGTGGGTGGCAATGGTGAGTTCGCTCAGGGGGTTCATGACCGTCCGGGGGCTCAGGGCGCCGTCGTCAGCCACTTCCAGATCCGGGGTCAGATCCACCACCCTCCGGGCCTCGATGGGGTCGCCGTCCTGATCGTAGAAGTAGATGGCGGGACGGACCGGATAGGCGCCCGCGTTCACCAGCGCCAGCGTGGACGTGATGAACCCCCCATTGGCGAAGTGGGTGAAGTCCAGGTCCGCCACGGGCGTGGCCTCGGGCGAAATGCGGTGGGCGCCGGCGCCGGCCGCGCTCACCGCGCGCAGATGGAAGAAATAGACGCGGCCGTTGATCAGACCGGTAATCGTGTGGATGCGGTCGGGCGATCCGGTCGAAATCCACTCGCCCTCGCCGTCGATCCGGTACTCGTAATACAGAATCCGGGAGCTGCCCTGGCTGGACGGCGCATTCCAGGTCAGCGTCACCTCCCCGTCGCCGCCCGCCGCCCGAATGGTCCCGGGATAGGACGGCGGCCGGGCGCGCGCGCCCCCGCCTCCGCCGCCTCCGCCACCCGTGATGGGCGGTGGCGGCGGAGGAGGCGGTCGGACGATGATGGGCGGGGGCGTGCCCACCGTGTATTCGGTCAGATCCTCGGCTGCGTTGCCCGCCGCGTCCTGGATCGGGCGCGTCCGGGCGGTATAGCTCACCGTCACCGTCTGCCCCGGCGTTACCTCCGATACCAGCGTCAGCGTGACCGTGGGCCCGCCCACCAGAACCTGGGTGAGCAGCCTCTCGGCGCTCGCGACATCCACCGTGAAATCGTTCGCCGCCGGCGTCGAGTCCTCGTCGAGCGCCTCGCCGTAGGTCAGTGTCAGCGTGTCCCCATTCACCGTCGCGCCCTGAAGCACCGGCCGGACCCCGTCCACCGCGTGGCTGGGCTGTGGCGGCACCGCCTCGTACACCCGCAGAGACGGATTGTCCGCAAGATCCTTGATCGTCCCCCCGTTCAGGGCGATGCGCCCGGCCGCAATGCTCACCCCGTCGGTGTCGATGTCGCTGTCCCCGACCGTATAGTTGAACCTCTGCGTTTCACTCGCCGGCCCGGGGCTGTAGCGGGCCGGCTTGCTCTGACGCCCCACCGTCAGGGACAGCGATGGCGTCCCGTTTGCCGTGTCCACCCTCACCGTCTCGCTGAACGTTACCGTTACCTCGATGACGTCCTCTTCGGCATAGGTCCCGTCCGGGCCCGGATTCGAAGTGATCGCCACCCGGCTCACCCTTGGCGCCGTCGTATCCCGCGTGTCGTTTTCCACCGCCCGGTTTGTGAGTGCACCGGCGTCGTTGCCCACGGTGTCCTGAATCGAATTGGCCCCCGGCGCCCGGTAGGTGAGCCGCACCGCCTGGCCGACGCCCACCTCCGGGTCGAGCGTCAGCGTGACCGCGCTTCCGCTTACCGCGACCCGGGAGACCCTCCGTTCGGCGCCGTCGACATTCACCGTGAAGGCGAGCGCCACCGGCGTCGAACTCCCGTCCAGCGCCTCGTCGTAGGTCAGCGTCAGCGTGGCCCCGTTCACCACCGCTCCCCCACTGGCGGCCAGCGCGGGCTTGACGCCATCCACCTTGTGCCCCGCATTGGCTGCCAATCCGTCGTGGGTCAGCAGGGCGTTATTGTTGGCGCCGTCCCGGATCCTCCCCCCGTTCAGCGTCAGACTGTTCGCCTCGATACTCACCCCGTCGGCGTCGCTCTCGCCATCGGCCACCACATAAACGAACACCGCCGCCGCGCCTGTTCCGCTCCGATAAGCCGCGGTTCGACTGACGCCTCCCGCATTCAGCCTCAACCCCGGCGTCCCGGTTACCACCACCGTTTCGCTGAACGTCACCGTCACCTCGATCTCTTTCCCCGCCGCGTACGTCGCGTTCCGCTCCGGACGCGAGGTGATCGCAACGGTGCGGACAGTCGGCGCGGTCGTGTCCCCCGTGTTGTTGGTTACCCGCTCGTTGCTCAGTCCCAACGCGTCGTTGCCCGCCGCGTCCTGGATCGGGTTCGTCCCCGGCCGGTAGCTCACCCGGATCCCCGTTTCCCCATGCTCGACAGCCGGATCGAGCGTCAGCGTGACCGCTTGCCCGCTGACCGCGACATTGGAGACCGTTCGCGCCGAATTGCCGCCCGCCACCGTGAAGCCGCCCGGCCCCGGCCTCGAATTCGGGTCCAGCGCCTCCCCATAGGCCAACGTCAGCGTGGCCCCGTTCACCGACGCCGAGGAAAGCGCCGGCGCGGTATCGTCCACGTCTTCGAGCCGGATCGTGAACACGGCCTCCACCGGGTTGGCCCCGTCACTCACCTCTACCGTGACCTCGTAGTTGCGGTTCCCGTCGCTGTCGCCTGGCCTCTCGTAGTCCTCGGCCGCCGCGAAGGTGAGCACGCCGTCCGCCGTCAGCCTGAATCTGTTCCGGTCCGCGCCGCCCGCGATCCGCCAGGTCAGATCCTCCGCCGGACGGTCCGCGTCCGTCGCCGCGAGCGTCACCACCGCCGTCTCGTTCTCCTCCACGAGAATCGGGGAGGCCGTGATGATCACCGGAGATGCGTCGTCATCGGCGATCGTGATCGTCCGCTCGGCGCCGAGGACGCCGCCTCCGTGACGGGCCGTGACCCGGATCGTCTCGGCGTCATCGTCAATGGCGTCGTCCACCGCCGTGACGGTGGTGTCGACCGAGCTTTGCCCCGCGGTGAGAGTGAGCCTTTCCAGCCCCACCGTGTAGTCCGTGCCCTTCGCCGCCGTGCCGGCAAAGGCGAGGGGGATCCGCTGATTCTCGGCGAAGGCGGCGCCGTTGGTGATTTCGATCGTCACCGTTGCACTGCCGCCCGATTCCGCGATCGACGATGGACGAACCGCCAGGGTCAACTCCGGCGCGTCGTCGTCATCCGTGATCGTCAGATCCTCGTCATCCGGGTTCGTCACTCCATGGCTGTTGCTCGCCGTCCCGGACACCCGCACCGTCTTGTTGGGGGTGTCCACAATGTTGTTGTTGGCGGTGAGCGTCACGGTCCCCGTGCTGGTGGTCTGACCGGCGGTGATCGTCAGCGTCTTGTTCGTGCTCAGGGTGAAGTCGTCCGCTACGGCTGGCGAGACGGCCGTGGCGGATACGGTCACCGTCGTCACCGCGCTCGACGCCCGGTCCAGGGTCGCCGTCACGGTGGTGGACCCGCTGTTCTCGCCGATAGAGGTCCGCGACAGCAGGAGCATCACCGTCGGAGGGTCATCGTCATCCGTGATTGTCAGATCCTCGTCGTCCGGGTTCGTCACGCCATGACTATTGGCGGCGGCGCCGGACACCCGCACCGTGTTGTCTGGGGTGTCCGCGTCGTTGTTGTTAGCGGTGATGGTCACGGTCCCGGTGCTAGTGGTCTGACCGGCCGTGATGGTCAGGGTCGTGTTCATGCTCAGCGCGAAGTCCCCCGCCACGGCCGGGGAGAGGGCCGTGGCGGATATGGTCACCGTCGTCGTCTCGCTCGACTCTCGGTCCAGCCGTGCCGTCACGGTGGTGGACCCGCCGTTCTCGTTGATAGAGGTCCGCGATAGCCGGAGCATCACCGTCGGAGGATCGTCGTCATCCGTGATCGTCAGATCCTCGTCGTCCGGGTTCGTCACGCCGTGACGATTGCGGGCGGCGCCGGACACCCGCACCGTGTTGTCGGGCGTGTCCGCGTCGTTGTTGTTGGCGGTGATCGTCACGGTCCCCGTGCTCGTGGCCTGACCCGCCGTGATCGTCAGCGTCTTGTTCGAGCTCAGCCTGAAGTCCCCCGACACGGCCGGAGAGACGGCCGTAGCGGAGACGGTCACCGTCGTCGTCTCGCTCGACGTCCGGTTCAGCCTCGCTGTCACGGTGGTGGATCCGCCGTTCTCGTCGATCGAGGTCGGCATCAGCTCGAGCGTCACCGTCGGAGGATCGTCTTCGTCGATGATCGTCAGAGTCACGTCCGATGGCGCCGTCACCCCCGCGCTGTTGGTGGCCGTCCCCGACACCCGCACCGTCTTGCCAGGGGTGTCCACAGTGTTGTCGTTGGCGGTGATCGTCACGGTTCCCGTGCTGGTCGTCTGACCCGCCGTGATCGTCAGCGTCGTGTTCATGCTCAGCGTGAAGTCCCCCCCCACAGCCGGGGAGACGGCCGTGGCGGACACGGTCACCGTCGTCGTCTCAGTCGACGCCGGGCTCAGCCGCGCCATCACGGTGCTGGTCCCGCTGTTCTCGCTGATGGAGGTCGGCATCAGCTCGAGCGTCACCGTGGGCCGCATGCCCAGAATCGGCACGACAACGGACACCTGCGGACTGCGGCTCGCTTCGCCGCCATTGATCACGGCCGCCACTTGATAGACATAGGTGGCGCCGGCGGTGACGTCGGTATCGACGTCGGTGCGGCTGGAAGTGTTCTCAGAGAGGATCTCGACGGTGGTTCCGGAGGTGCGGTAGAGGTTGTAGGCCGCACTCGAGACGACAGACCAGGTCAACGTCACCTGACCCAGAGCAGTGGTCGGCGTCAGGGCCGGACTGGTCCGAATCTGCTGGCCGAATTCCTGCCACGTGGCCCCTCCGACGCCGTTCGTGTCCACCGAAAGGACCGGGTACTGGCTGGACATCCCGAATTCCCAGGGAGCGTCGTTCATGCCGTCGCCGTCCAGGTCCACGTTCCAGTTCAGATAGATGTCGCCGGCGGAGGTGGGCAGCTGCAACTCCGCCGTGTTCTTTGCCTGGCCGTAAGAGCCGGTGGCGCGTCCCGATGTGTCGGAATCCCAATAGCTATCGGTGATGCTGCCACCTCCGCTGTTTCGGCCGACCAGGCCCCCGACGGTACTTCGACCCGAGACGAGACCGGTCGAATAGCTGATCTTGACGTCACCGGTGTTTCCGCCGATCAATCCTCCTGCCTCGGAATCCCCCACGACCCGGCCCGTCGCGTATGCGGCGGTCACCTCGCCGCTGTTGGACCCGGCGAGGCCTCCGATGCGGTCGTCTCCCGTCACGTGGACGGTGGAATAACTGGCGGACACGGATCCGTCATCCAGGTTGACACCGACCAACCCGCCGACATCGTCGTCGCCGGATACCCTGCCCGTGGCGTAGCATGCGCTAACGGCGCCGCCGTTGGACCCGACCAGACCGCCGACGTTGTCCGTTCCCGTCACCTGGACAGAAACCATCTCCATGTTCCGGATGACGGCGGAGGACCGGGTCACGCCGAATAATCCGATATCGTTCCCGCTACTATCGATAAACAGATTGGTGATGGTCCGACCGTTGCCCTCGAAGGTCGCAGCGAAGCTAGAGAAGCTGCTGGATGAGTCACCGATGGGCGCCCATCCGGCGCCGTTGTTCCAATAGGTGTCACCGGCGTCGGCCTCCCCGCTGCCGTCGGTATCGAAATCCAGATCGTCGCTCAACTCGTACCCCACACATCCGATCAGGCCGCCGCAGACCAGGACACTGCTCCCGTCGGGGAACGCCTGGGTATGAACGGCATCATAGCTCCAACCGTACCCGGTCAGGTCATAACGGACAGCATCGAGCTGCGCCAGATTATTGATTTCGATGAGTCCGTCGTCGTCGGTGTCGTAATCAACCGTCGTGGTGGGCTGCACGAAGACCGTGAACTGCTGACTCCTACTCTTGTTGGACCCGGTTTCGTCGGTGGCGGTCACCGTGATGGTCGTGCGGCCCTCGGCGAGGGGGATGATCGTCACCCGTGTCCCCGAAAGAGTCACCTGGGCGACGGTGGTGTCCGACGAGGACACGGCGTAGGCGATGGCGTCGCCGTCCGGATCCTGGAACGCCCCGCCCACCTCCGTCATCGCCGAGTCGCCCACGAGCACCCATCGGTTCGACAAGGCGCCTACCGCCACCGGACGTTTGTTGGCGGCCACCGTCACCGATACAGCGGCGCTCCGTACAGCTTCGCCGCCGTCCACCACCGCCACCACCTGGTAGATGTAGGTTTCACCTGCCACGTCGGTATCGGTGTGCTCGCGCACGGTGAGGTTTTCGGCGATGGTCTCGACGGTGCCGTCTTCTTCTTCTCGGGTCACGGTGTAGGACACGCTCGGCGCCGGGGTCCATTCACTACTCAACGGCGCCTCGGTCCATTCCAGTTCGACCTGGATTTGCCCGGCATTCGTCGTCGTCGCGGTCAAGGTTGGCCCGGACCGAAGCTGATAGCCGAACTCCGCCCACGTCTCATCGTCGTCTCCATCCACGTCCGCGCGCAGGGCCGGGTACTGGCTGGACATCCCGAAATTCCAGGGGCTATCGTTCACATTGTCTTCATCGACATCCACGTTCCAGCTTCCGTAGATGCCGCTGTAGCTACTGGGCGACTGCAATTGCGACGTCGTTCTCCCCGAGCCGGGTGACCCCGATCCCTGCCCTGAAGTGCGCGTATCCCAGTAGCTGTTGGCGACGGTCCCTCCCTCATCGTCTCCCACCAGCCCACCTTCGCGGCTGCCGTCCACGCGCCCCGTCGCATAGCTGGCAGTGATAATGCCCTCGTCGTAGAGGTGACCGACCAGCCCACCGACATAAGCTCCACTAACGGTTCCGGTCGCGTAGCTGGCCCGGATCGTTGCCTCTTCGAACGGCGTCCCGATCGTGCCGACGAGTCCGCCCGCCTCATACCCGGAGACCGGACCCGTCGCATAGCTGCCACTGATCAATTTGCTTTGGTGGAAACCGACCAGACCTCCGGCTGAACGGTCCGACGTGACCGGACCGGTCGCATAGCTGTAGACGACGAAACCGGTGTTGTAACCCACCAACCCGCCGGTGGCGGCAGGCGGCCCGAAAGTAATGACGATGCCTGTGCCGGGAGGCAGTGGCGGGCTCATTCCCGTGACCGCCGCGGAGCTGCGGGAGAGGTAGACGAGCCTCAGATTGAGCCCGACCAGTCCCCCGACGTGAAGTTCTCCAGATACTTGCCCCGACGACTGGATGCCGCTGAGAAGGCCTCGGTTCTCCCCGGCCAGCGCACCGGCAGCCTCCGTACCCGCCACGTTCACGTCGGCCAACGTGAGGTCGTCGACGCCGCCGCCCGAACCGATCTTACCGAACAACCCCGAGAATCCACGTCCCGCAGTGAAAAGGTTGCTCAGGCTGTGTTCGTTGCCGTCGAACGTCGTGTTGAAGAACCGGGAAAACCCGCTGGAATCCCAGCCGATGGGCTCCCAACCGGCGCCATCGTTCCAGTAGTCGTCGTCTGAGTCGAGGGCCCCATCCCCGTCGGTGTCGAAGTCCAAATCTGCGAGGAGTTCATACCCCGAGCAACCGTCCACGCCGCAACCCAGCCGATCGAGCGGCGAGGGGAACGCCGCCGCGTACGCCGCCACGGTGCCCGCGTAGCCATTCCCATCGAGGTCATAGCGCATGGCATCGAGTTGCGCCAGATTACCGATGCCGATCAGACCGTCGCCGTCGGAGTCGTAGTCGTGGCCAACTGTCACTACGAAGCGCTGCTTCGCACTCATATCGGACCCGCCGGCGTCGGTCGCCGTCACGGTGACGATCGTCCGGCCCGCAGCCACCGGCGTGATCGTCACTACGGATCCCGACCTGCTCACCGTGGCGACGGATGTCACCGACGAGCTTGCCCCATACGTCAGCGTGTCGCTTTCTGGATCCTGGAAGGCCGCCGCGACGTCCACGTCCACCGTCATGGATCCCACTACCAGCTGCCGATCCGCGATAATCCCCACCGATACCGGGGGTTGGTTCGCCCCGCCGGCGATCACCGACACAGGCGCACTGCGAGCCGCTTCGCCACCGCGCACCACGGCAGCCACCCAGTAGGTATAGGAGTCGTCAACCGTCACGTCGGTGTCGGTGTGGGTAATTCCAGTGAGATTCGTCTCGATAGCTTCAATGGTGGTGCCATCGTCGCGATAGAGGGTGTAGCTGACATCGGGAGCCGGACTCCAGGAACTCGGAATCGATATCGCAGTCCAGCTCAGGACCACCTGGGCCTGGTTCGCCGTCGTCGCCGCCGTCAGGGTCAAGCTGCTGCCGACCTGATAGCCGAACTCCTGCCACGTCGCTCGATTATCATCATTCAGATCCAGCGACAGGACCGGATACTCGGCCGTCGTCCCGAAATCCCAGGGATCGTCGGGCTCGCCATCGCCGAAAAGCGAGTCGCCCAACTCCACGTTCCACGTCTCGTAGATGCCTATGTAGTCCGTCGGCGTCTGCAGCTCTGCGGTGGTTTTCCCGACCGCGCCCAGCCGCAGCAGCTCCGTGCCGTCGATCGCGCCGTTGTCGTTCTCATCGTCCTCGCCCACTCCTACGCGCATCCCGGAAGTCTCCAGATCCCAGTAGCTGGACTGGATCTTGGCATAGGGACCACTACCGATAAGCCCGCCGACTGCCGCCGTGCCGGAGACCGCACCCGTGGCATAACTCACCTGAATCCAACCGCAGGAACTACCGACCAGCCCGCCGACACCCCCGCCGGTGCTGGTTTCTACGGGGTCGGATGAGCTGAAGAACCCGATCGAATCACAAATGATGAACCCAGAATCCGAATCCGTGAGTCGAGATCCACGACCCGACACGTTCCCGGTGGCATAGCTGGCCTCAATGATCTGGTTTTTATCGCTGACAGCTCCGATCAGCCCACCGACCGCGTCCATGCCCTCCACACTCCCGGTGGCATAGCTGGCGACGGTGTCATTGCGAATCTGGTGCCCAACCAGCCCGCCGACCGCATCATTGCCGGACACATTGACGGCGGCGGAGCTGTACCACACCGTTCGCCGCGTCCTGCCCACGAGGCCGCCCACTTCATCCTGGCCAGACACCTGGCCCGTGGCATGGTTGTCAACGACCGACCCATAGACGCCGTCCCCCAGCAGGCTGCCCACCCTATCGCTGCCGGTCACGTCGACGCCGGCCAGGGTGACGCCACTAATGCTGCTCCAATCGACAGCCCCGAACAGACCGACCCCGTCCTCGGTGTCCCGGTCGATGAACAGGTTGGACACGGTGCGACGATTACCGTTGAAATCCGCAGTGAAGGGTGCGTCGGCCTCACCGATCGGATCCCAGCCATCGCCGCCGTCCCAGTAGTCGTCGTCTGAGTCGACATCTCCATCGTCGTCGGTGTCGAAGTCCAGGTTCGCCGTCAGCTCGTAGCCCGTACACCCGTCCTCGGTGGGACACCCCATCCCCGGCGCGCCCATGGGAAAGGCGTCGTAATATGGCATCCACGTCGCGCCATCCACCAGACCGTCGCCGTCCAGGTCATACCGTATGGCGTCCAACTGCGCCAGGTTGGCAACGTCGATAAGACCGTCGTTATCGGCATCGTAGTCTCGGATCCCCGCTGAGACCGTGACCGAGAATGCGTCGTCCGCGCTCAGGCCGCCAGGGTCGACCGCGCGCAGCGTCACCACCGCGTGGCCCGGCGAGCCTGGGGTGATCGTCAGCTGTGCATTGTTCCGTGTGACCGCCAGCCGGTCAGGGTCGCTCGACACCGCCTCATAGGTCAGCGTGTCGTCGTCGGGATCGTCAAAGACGTTCGCGAGATCGATGTCCACTGCATCGTCACCCGGGGCGTAAGTCCGGTCGGACACTGCGTTCTCCACGGTCGGCGCTCCATTGCGGTTCGCCACCGCGACATCGACGGCATCCACGGCGCCCGGAGCCATCACGATGCCGTATCCGGAATCGCGATCGACGCCGGTCGTCTCGATGTCCAGAACCGCGGTCCCGGACGTCATCCCTGTACGGAGTTGCGCCAGGGTGACCAGGTCCGGACCACCTGCCGCCTCCAGCATCAAGGCCCCAATCGCCGCCGCGTGCGGCGCCGCCGCTGAAGTGCCGCAGAACGTCGAGAAGCCGGGCGTCGCCGTCGCCACGCATGTCGCGGCGGTGAGGTCGGGCTTCTGAAGAAGCTTCCCGCCGGTCGAGGAGAAATTGCCTGCTGTGATCGCTGTGCCGTCCGGTTGGAAGAAGATGCGGCGCGGACCGTCCGAATTGTTCGTCCGGACGGACTCGGTCCCGTTGAAGACGTTGCCGGATCCGGCGGCGGTGCGCACATCGACCATCGCCACGATGATCGCGTTCTCCTGGGCCGAGTGTCCGAACAGGGTCCCGGCGGTCGCGATCGCCAATTGTCCGCCGAAGGCCTGCACGCGCAAGTAGCGGTTCGCACCGGAGGCCTTGACGACGACCACACTGAGCCCGGAGTAGTTAGATATCTGAGACGAGATCGACTCGACCGGATCTTGGGTGCCGTCCTGGGTGTCGGTCGAGCTGGCGACCACGTCGCCGTTCTCATTGACCAGGAACAAGTCGTAGTCGTTCGTTGAGGCGCCCAGCGGGTCGGCCCACTGGAGGTTGATCCTGCGAACCGACCGGCCCTCCAGCTCGTTCGCCTCCACACCGCCGCCGAAGTCGTGGCGGACGCCGAGCGTCTCACCATCCACGATCAGGGAGGTCCCTGCGGCGTAATCGCCCTCCCAGACCCCGGACGTGCCGTGGGTCAGATTGCCGTCGTTGCCACCCGCCGAGAAGAAGACACAGCCGCCGTCGACCGCCGCGTTGACCCCCTTCGCGACGATGTCGTCCTGGAAGGCTGCTTCAGACAGGTAGCCGATGTCGTCGACGATGACGTTCGCCCCGGCCTCGCAGAGCGCCTCGATGTTCGCCGCCATCCGTGCCTGGCCGCCGATCCCCGTCGCAAAATAGAGATCTGCTCCCGGCGCGAGGTCATGAACGATCTCCAGCAGCGCCGTCCCTTCGTCGCCCGACCCTTCCTGGCCCGGCAGCACCGTCACCCGGGCCGGAAGGTCGCCCGATGCCTGCCGGTCGGCTAGCGTCCGAACGCCATTTGAGATCACGCCGATCCCAATGCCCGTGCCGTCGACACTGTAGGTCGTGCGCGCTGCGTTCGCCCGATGGGCGGCATCGCCCTGGGTCGTGTTGTCCTTGCGGGTCACCGCCTCGTCGGCGGGGCGGATGGACTGGACCGCATTGAGCGAGGCAAGCCGCGCCACGCTACCCAGCGGGAGCTGCGCCCGGATGGCACGGTATTTCGGCACGCTGTCGATCACCGTGCCGCCCAGGGTCCGGATGCGCGCCAGGACCGCGGGTGTCACATCGGCCCGGATGTCCACCGTCACCCGTTCGGGTTCGGGTTCGGGTGCGCCATCGGGGTTCCCCGCCTGTTGGCCGGCAGCGGCGTCCGGCCCCGTAGCTGCTGCGCGATCCCCTCCGGCGCGGGCTGGCGGGGAGTTGCCGTCTCTGGCAGTTGCGCACTTTCCGCCGTCTCCGGCAGTTGTGCGCTCTCCGCCGCGTCCAGGAGTTGCGAACTCACCTTCCGTTGCGCCGCCGTCCGCTGCGCCTTCGCTGCCAGCAGTGCCTCGATCTGCTGCACGGCCCTCACCGGTAAGTCGGCGCCAGCCCGCGCCGGCGGTTGTTGCGCTCCGGCGGGAGCGGCCAGCAGCGGGATCGCCAGCACGGCGATGCCGGCAAGCGTGAGCGCCGCGCGCGCGTGGCGGCCGAGGGACCGGACCTGCCGGCGGAGGCAAGGAACCGCGCGGTGGGAGCGTTCCGCGCCGCCGCGGCCGCGCCGCGCGAAGGACGCCGCCGGCAGTCCGGCGGCGATAACACCCGGTTCTGAAGAACGATTCATTTCGGTCTTCCCACCCCCTGACGTCCCGGCCTGCTCCGAAACCGGACCGCCCGGCTTCCGCCGCTGGTCCGGACATAATTTCCCCTTATAATTCTAGGTAATAAGGTGTGACAATACCGTCCCTTTATGGGGAGGATGTGCGTATTCGGAGCGATTTCAGCGTGATATACAGGTGCCGGACCGAATCGCGCCGCCACGGCGGCGGTCCGGCGCCGAATCACCCGCCGGCCGGGGCGGCGGGCAGAGGGAGGAGAACGGATGAGCGATCGCGACCGGACGGCGGACGAGAACGCGGCGCTACGCGTGCTCGCGCAGCGCGCGGGCCGGGTCCTGACTCACGAGGCCCTGCTGCGCCAGGTTTGGGGCGGACGGAGCACCGGCAACCCCAAGAAGGTGCGCGCCTACGTCAAGCGGCTGCGCCAAAGGTTCGGCGACGACGCGGCGAGCCCGACCTGGATATTCAACGAGCGCGGGGTCGGCTACCGCATGCCCCGCCCCGGCGACCCGGGCGAGTCCTGACCTCCGGCAACCGCGCCCGCGTACTTCCGGCTTGTCGCCTCCAGCTCGGCGCCACGCATTAGATCGAGCACCACCGTGACCTTCCGCCGGGCCGACCAACGGCCCTTCCCGCGGCGCGCTATCTCCGGGAGTCAGGGCACCTCGACGACAGGAACCACGGGCAGGGTGGTGAAGATCCGGTGGACGCCATCCAGTTCGAAGGCCACCGCCGAGAACCGGCCCGGTTCGGGCGTCAGGCACCGCACCGACCCCACGAAGTCGGACGTGTCGGCGGTGGGGAAGACCTGGTCGATGAACCGGGCGTCCTGGCCGTTGGCGGCAAGCGGGATCATCGTCTCGTCCAGCACCGCGCCGTCCCGCATCAACCGGCACCGCACCAGGAGGGGGGACTCACCCCGGTTGTGGATCGCGACGCCCGTGTTGATGCCGCCATCTTGGCGACGTACCGGGACCAGGGCATCCCGGACCGGCGGACTGTCTCCGACCCCGGCGACCCCGAGGGCGGGGATGTCGAAGCGCAGGACCCCGCCGATGGGACCCTCGGCCGCCACGGCGACCGACCCGACGACCTGCCCCCCGCGGCCGTGAGTCGCAATGGTGAGTTCTCCCAGCGGGTCGATAGCCGTCCGTGGACTCAGGGCGCCGTCGTCTCCGACCTCCAGATCCTCGGTGATATCCACCACCGATTCGACGGCGATGGGATCGCCTTGCTGATCGTAGAAGTAGATGGCCGGCCGGATGGAGTCGGCGCCCGGATTCACCAGCACCAGTTCGGAAACGATGTCCCCTCCATTGGCGAAGTGCGTGAAGTCCAGGCGTGCGGGCTCCGGTTCCTGCTCTGGCTCCTGATCCTGTTCGTCCTCTTGTCCCTGCTCTTGCTCCGGGACCGCCGGCACGGGCACGACGGGCAAGGTGGTGAAGATCCGGTGGACGGCATCCAGTTCGAAGGCCACCGCCGAGAAGCGCCCCGGTTCGGGCGCGGCGCATCGCACCGACCCGGCGAAGTCCGAGGTGTCGGTGGCGGGGAACACCTGGTCGATGAACCGGGAGTCCTGGCCGTTGGCCGCAAGCGGGATCATCGTCTCTTCGAGCACGGCGCCGTCCCGCATCAATCGGCATTGCAGGGTCAGGGTGCCCGTTCCCCGGTTGCGGACCGCGACCCCCGT
Organism: Terriglobia bacterium; assembly: GCA_963555775.3. GTDB lineage: Bacteria > Acidobacteriota > Terriglobia > 20CM-2-55-15 > 20CM-2-55-15 > JAJEDW01. The sequence goes on from CAUVWY020000002.1 coordinate 370,175, forward strand.
GTTGATGCCCATCTCCTGGCGGCGGACCGGGAGCAGGGCATCCCGGAGGGTCGGGCTGTCGCCGACCCCGGCGACCCCAAGGTTGGGGATGTCGAAGCGCAGGACCCCGCCGATGGAACTGGGCGCGCGCACCGTGACCGATCCGACCCGCTGCCCCCCGCGGCCGTGGGTGGCAATGGTGAGTTCGCTCAGGGGGTTCATGACCGTCCGGGGGCTCAGGGCGCCGTCGTCAGCCACTTCCAGATCCGGGGTCAGATCCACCACCCTCCGGGCCTCGATGGGGTCGCCGTCCTGATCGTAGAAGTAGATGGCGGGACGGACCGGATAGGCGCCCGCGTTCACCAGCGCCAGCGTGGACGTGATGAACCCCCCATTGGCGAAGTGGGTGAAGTCCAGGTCCGCCACGGGCGTGGCCTCGGGCGAAATGCGGTGGGCGCCGGCGCCGGCCGCGCTCACCGCGCGCAGATGGAAGAAATAGACGCGGCCGTTGATCAGACCGGTAATCGTGTGGATGCGGTCGGGCGATCCGGTCGAAATCCACTCGCCCTCGCCGTCGATCCGGTACTCGTAATACAGAATCCGGGAGCTGCCCTGGCTGGACGGCGCATTCCAGGTCAGCGTCACCTCCCCGTCGCCGCCCGCCGCCCGAATGGTCCCGGGATAGGACGGCGGCCGGGCGCGCGCGCCCCCGCCTCCGCCGCCTCCGCCACCCGTGATGGGCGGTGGCGGCGGAGGAGGCGGTCGGGCGATGATGGGCGGGGGCGTGCCCACCGTGTATTCGGTCAGATCCTCGGCTGCGTTGCCCGCCGCGTCCTGGATCGGGCGCGTCCGGGCGGTATAGCTCACCGTCACCGTCTGCCCCGGCGTTACCTCCGATACCAGCGTCAGCGTGACCGTGGGCCCGCCCACCAGAACCTGGGTGAGCAGCCTCTCGGCGCTCGCGACATCCACCGTGAAATCGTTCGCCGCCGGCGTCGAGTCCTCGTCGAGCGCCTCGCCGTAGGTCAGTGTCAGCGTGTCCCCATTCACCGTCGCGCCCTGAAGCACCGGCCGGACCCCGTCCACCGCGTGGCTGGGCTGTGGCGGCACCGCCTCGTACACCCGCAGAGACGGATTGTCCGCAAGATCCTTGATCGTCCCCCCGTTCAGGGCGATGCGCCCGGCCGCAATGCTCACCCCGTCGGTGTCGATGTCGCTGTCCCCGACCGTATAGTTGAACCTCTGCGTTTCACTCGCCGGCCCGGGGCTGTAGCGGGCCGGCTTGCTCTGACGCCCCACCGTCAGGGACAGCGATGGCGTCCCGTTTGCCGTGTCCACCCTCACCGTCTCGCTGAACGTCACCCTTACCTCAATGACGTCCCCTTCGGCATAGATCCCGTCCGGGCCCGGATTCGACGTGATCGCCACCCGGCTCACCGACGGCGCCATCGTATCCCGCGTGTTGTTCTCCACCGCCCTGTTCGTGAGAGCCTCGGCGCCGTTGCCCACCGCGTCCTGGATCCGATTTGCTCCCGGCGCCCGGTAGTCGAGCCGCACCGCCTGGCCGACGCCCACCTCCGATTCCAGCGTCAGCGTGACCGCGCTTCCGCTCACCGCCACCCGGGAGACCCCCCGCCCGCTACCCGCGACATTGACCGTGAAGGCGAGCGCCACCGGCGTCGAACTCCCGTCCAGCGCCTCGTCGTAGCTCAGCGTCAGCGTGGCCCCGTTCACCACCGCTCCCCCGTTGGCGGCCAGCGCGGGCTTGACGCCATCCACCTTGTGCCTCGCATCGGCCGGCAATCCGTCATGGGTCAGCAGGGCGTCATTGTTCGCGCCGTCCCGGATCGTCCCCCCGTTCCGCGTCAGACTGTTCGCGTCGATGCTCACCCCAACGGCGTCGCTCTCGCCATCGGCCACCATATAAACGAACACCGCTGCCGCGCCCGTCCCGCTCCGATAAGCCGCCGGCCGATTGACGCCGCCCACATTCAGCCTCAACTGGGGCGTCCCGGTCACCACCACCGTTTCGCTGAACGTCACGGTCACCTCGATTTCCTTTTCCGCCGCATAGGTCGCGTTCCGCTCCGGACGCGAGGTGATCTCGACCCGGCTCACCGCCGGCGCCGTCGTGTCCCCCGTGTTGTTGGTTACCCGCTCGTTGCTCAGTCCCAACGCCTCGTTGCCCGCCGCGTCCTGGATCGGGTTCGTCCCCGGCCGGTAGCTCACCCGGATCCCCGTTTCCCCGTGCACGACGGCCGGATTCAGCGTCAGCGTGACCGCTTGCCCGCTGACCGCGACATTGGAGACCGTTCGCGCCGAATTGCCGCCCGACACCGTGAAGTCAGTTGCCGCCGGTCTCGAACCCCCGTCCAGCGTCTCCCCATAGGTCAGCGTCAGCGAGGCCCCGTTCACCGACGCCGAGGAAAGCGCCGGCGGGGTATCGTCCACGTCCTCGAGCCGGATCGTGAACACGGCCTCCACCGGGTTGGCCCCGTCACTCACCTCTACCGTGACTTCGTAGTCGCCGTTCCCGTCGCTGTCACCCAGCGCCTCGTAGTCCGGCGGCGCCGCGAAGGTGAGCACACCGTCCGACGTCAACCTGAATCTGCTCCGGTCCGCGCCGCCCGTGATCCGCCACGTCAGATCCGCCGCCGGGCGGTCCGCGTCTGAGGCCGTGAGCGTCACCACCGCCGTCTCGTTCTCGTCCACAAGAATCGGGGAGCCCGTCACGATCACTGGAGATGCGTCGTCATCGGCGATCGTGATCGTCCGCTCGGCCCCGATCGTCCCGCCTCCATGACGGGCCGTGACCAGGATCGTCTCGGCGTCATCGTCAATGGCGTCGTCCACCGCCGTGACGGTGGTCTCGACCGAGCTTTGCCCCGCGGTGAGCGTAAGCCGTTCCAACGCCACCGTGTAGTCCGTGCCCTTCGCCGCCGTGCCCGCAAAGGACAGCCGGATCTCCTGGTCCTCCGCGAAGGTGACTCCGTTGGTGATCCTTACCGCCATTGTCGAGTTCCCGGCCGCCTCCGCGATCACCGCCGGACTGACCTCAAGAGTCATCGCCGGGGCCGCATCGTCATCCGTGATTGTCAGCTCCTCGTCGTCCGGGTCCGTCACTCCATGGCTGTTGTCCGCCGTCCCTGACACCCGCACCGTCTTGTTCGGCGCGTCCACGTCGTTGTTGTTGGCGGTGATCGTCACGGTCCCGGTGCTGGTGGTCTGACCGGCCGTGATCGTCAGCGTCTTGTTCGCGCTCAGGGTGAAGTCGTTCGATACCGCTGGCGAGACGGCCGTGGCGGATACGGTCACCGTCGTGGTCTCGCTCGACTTCCGGTCCAGCCGCGCCGTGACCGTGGCGGACCCTCCGTTCTCGCCGATAGAGGTCCGCGACAGCCGGAGCATCACCGTCGGAGGGTCATCGTCATCCGTGATCGTCAGATCCTCGTCGTCCGGGTCCGTCACCCCATGACTATTGTCGGCGGCGCCGGACACCCGCACCGTGTTGTCGGGAGTGTCCGCGTCGTTGTTGTTGGCGGTGAGCGTCACGGTCCCCGTGCTGGTGGTCCGGCCCGCCGTGATCGTCAGCGTCGTGTTCATGCTCAGCGCGAAGTCCCCCGCCACGGCCGGGGAGAGGGCCGTGGCGGATACGGTCACCGTCGTCGTCTCGCTCGACGTCCGGTCCAGCCGTGCCGTCACCGTGGCGGACCCGCCGTTCTCGTTGATCGAGGTACGCGACAGCCGGAGCGTCACCGTCGGAGGATCGTCGTCATCCGTGAGCGTGAGCGTCACGTCAGCCGGGTTGGTCACTGCGTGACGATTGCGGGCGGTTCCGGACACCCGCACCGTGTTGTCGGGCGTGTCCGCGTCGTTGTTGTTGGCGGTGAGCGTCACGGTCCCGGTGCTGGTGGTCTGACCGGCCGTGATCGTCAGCGTCTTGTTCGTGCTCAGCCTGAAGTCCCCCGACACGGCCGGAGAGACGGCCGTAGCGGACACGGTTACCGTCGTCGTCTCGCTCGACGTCCGGTTCAGCCTCGCCGTCACGGTGGTGGACCCGCCGTTCTCGTCGATCGAGGCCGGCATCAGCTCGAGCGTCACCGTCGGAGGATCGTCTTCGTCGATGATCGTCAGCGTCACGTCCGATGGCGCCGTCACCCCCGCGCTGTTGGTGGCCGTCCCCGACACCCGGACCGTCTTGCCAGGAGTGTCCACAGTGTTGTTGTTGGCGGTGATCGTCACGGTCCCGGCGCTAGTGGTCTGACCGGCCGTGATCGTCAGCGTCTGGTTCGTGCTCAGAGTGAAGTCCCCCGCCACGGCCGGGGAGACGGCCGTGGCGGATACGGTCACCGTCGTCGTCTCAGTCGACGCCGGGCTCAGCCGCGCCGTCACGGTGCTGGCCCCGGCGTTCTCGCTGATGGACGCCGGTACCAATTGGAGCGTTACCTTAGGCAGCGCGCCCGGCACCGGCACGTCCACGGAAACCCGCGGACTGCGGCTCGCTTCGCCGCCATTGATCACGGCCGCCACTTGATAGACATAGGTGGCGCCGGCGGTCACGTCGGTATCGACGTAAGTGCGATTTGCGGTGTTCTCGGAGACGATCTCGACAGTGGTTCCGGAGGTGCGGTAGAGGTTGTAGGCCGCACTCGAGACGACAGACCAGGTCAACGTCACCTGACCCAGAGCAGTGGTCGGCGTCAGGGCCGGACTGGTCCGAAGCTGCTGGCCGAACTCCTGCCACGTGGCCCCTCCGGCGCCGTTCGTGTCCACCGAAAGGACCGGGTACTGGCTGGACATCCCGAAGTTCCAGGGATCGTCGTTCATGCCGTCGCCGTCCAGGTCCACGTTCCAGTTCAGATAGATGTCGCCGGCGGAGGTGGGCAACTGCAACTCCGCCGTGTTCTTTGCCTGGCCGTAAGAGCCGGTGGTGCGTCCCGATGTGTCGGAATCCCAATAGCTGTCGGTGATGGCGCCGCCTCCGCTGTTTCGGCCGACCAGGCCGCCGACGGTACTGCGACCCGAAACGAGACCGGTCGCATAGCTGATCTTGACGTCACCGGTGTTTCCGCCGATCAATCCTCCCGCCTCGGAATCCCCCACGACCCGGCCCGTCGCGTATGCAGCGGTCACCTCGCCGCTGTTGGACCCGGCGAGGCCGCCGATGCGGTCGTCTCCCGTCACGTGGACGGTGGAGTAACTGGTGGACACGGCTCCGTCATCCACATTGGCTCCGACCAACCCGCCGACATCGTCGTCGCCGGATACCTTGCCAGTGGCGTAGCATGCGCTGACGGCGCCGCCGTTGGACCCGACCAGACCGCCGACGTTGTCGGTTCCCGTCACCTGGACAGAAACCATCTCCAGGTTTCGGATGACGGCGGAGGACCGGGTCGCGCCGAACAATCCGATATCGTTTTCGCTACTATCGATAAACAGATTGGCGATGGTCCGGCCGTTGCCCTCGAAGATCGCACCGAAGCTAGAGAAGCTGCCGGATGAGTTACCGATGGGCGCCCATCCGGCGCCGTTGTTCCAGTAGGCGTCACCGGCGTCGGCCTTACCGCTGCGGTCGGTGTCGAAGTCCAGATCGGCGTTCAGTTCATATCCCACACATCCGAGCAGGCTTCCGGCGTTAGGGATCCCATTCCCGTCCAGGTCATAACGGACGGCATAGAGTTGGCCCAGACTGCTGATCTCGATGAGTCCGTCGTCGTCGGTGTCGTAATCAACCGTCGTGGCGGGCAGAACCGTCACCGTGAACTGCTGAGTCCTGCTCTGGTTGGACCCATCGTCGGTAGCGGTCACCGTGGTGGTCGTGGCGCCCTCGGCGACCGGACTAATCGTCACCCGTGTCCCCGAAAGAGTCACCTGGGCGACGGTCGTGTCCGACGAGGACACGCCGTAGGTGATGGCGTCGCCCTCCGGATCCTGGAACGCCCCGCCCAGCTCCGTCATCGCCGAGTCGCCCACGAGCACCCATCGGTTCGACAAGGCGCCCACCGCCACCGGACGTTTGTTGCCGGCTACCGTCACCGATACCGCGGCGCTCCGCACGGCTTCGCCGCCGTCCACCACCGCCACCGCCTGGTAGACGTAGGTTTCACCGGCGACGTCGGTGTCCGTGTACTCGCGCACGGTGAGGTTTTCGGCGATGGTCTCGATGGTGTTGCCGTCGTCTCGGGTCACGGTGTAGGACACACTCGGCGCCGGGGTCCATTCACTACTCAACGACACTTCGGTCCATTCCAGTTCGACCTGGCTTTGCCCGGCATTCGTCGTCGCTGTCGCGGTCAGGGTCGGCCCGGACCGAATCTGATAGCCGAACTCCTCCCACGTCGCATCGTCGTCTCCATCCATATCCGCCTTTAGGGCCGGGTACTGGCTGGACGTCCCGAAATCCCAGGGCTCATCGTTCATATTGTCTTCATTGATATCCACGTTCCAGCTTCCGTAGATGCCGCTGTAGCTGGTGGGCGACTGCAGTTGCGACGTGGTTTTACCAACTCCAAATGACCCTGACGTGTGGCCCGACATGCTCGTGTCCCAGTAGCTGGCGGTAATTTCTCTGGATAAATAGTTGAACCCCACCAGCCCGCCCACATTCTCGACACCCGAGACGCGGCCCGTGGCGTAGCTGGCGGTAATTTCTCTGGATAAATAGTTGAACCCCACCAGCCCGCCCACATTCTTGACACCCGAGACGCTGCTTGTGGCGTAGCTGGCGCGAATCCCGCCACCAGAACCGTTGATCGCCACAAACCCGCCCGCACTCTCAATAGCCGAGACGCGGCCCGTGGCGTAGCTGGCGCGAATCTCGCCCGCGTTCCATCCGACCAAGCCTGCGGCGAATTCGGTTCCCGTCACGTCGACATCGATCAAACCAACGTTCCGAATGCTGGACCCGCCCTCGGTAGAACCGAACAGAGCGGCCGGTATATCCGTGTCCGTCTCGATATACAAGTTGCTGATCGTATGCCCGTTGCCCTCGAAGACGGCAATGAACGGATTTCCCGGAACGTAGAAGCTTGTGGCGTCCCCACCGATGGGCACCCAGCCGTCACCGCCGTTCCAGTAGTCGTCGCCTGAGTCCGCAATGCCATTGAGGTTTGTGTCGAAGTCCAGGTCGTCCGCCAACTCGAAGCCCGCGCATCCGTCGGGGCACCCCATCAGCGAACTCTGGTCGAACGCATCGTAATAGGACTGCCATTCCGATGCGTCGTCCACCACGCCATCGCCGTTCAGGTCGTAGCGCACCGCGTCGAGCTGCGCCAGCGAGCCGACGTCGATGAGGTTATCGTCATCGACGTCATAGTCCCGGTTACCCAACGCAACGGCGACCAAGAAGGACAACACCACGCTCAAGCCGCTGGAATCGGTCGCGCGCACCGTAGCCACGACAAGGCCCGGCAACCGCGGAGTCAGCGTCAGCATCGACCCCGTCAGGCTGATATCCAGACGGTCGGGGTCGCTCGACAGCGCGGTGTAGGTCAAAGTGTCGTTTTGGTCCGGATCGGAGAACACGCTCGCCACGTCGATTGTCACCGCGGCGGCGCCCCGTATCATCGTCCGGTTGTCCAGCGTACCCGATACCGTTGGCGCCCGGTTGCGGTCCGCCACGGCCACATCCACCGCATCCACCGCTCCCGGCGCCGGAATCGCGATCGACCCCGGTTGCTTCGATATCGAGGACTGCTCCTGCTCCGGTCATCGCCGTGCGAAGCGCCGCCGGCGTGACCTTGCCCGGACCGCCGGCCGCTTCCAGCATCAACGCCGCAATCGCTGCCGCGTGCGGCGCCGCCGCCGAGGTGCCGTGAAACGTTGAATAGCCGGGCGTCGAGGTCGAAACACCGTCGGCCGCGGCCAAGTCGGGTTTCTGCAGCACCCGCCCGCCGGTGGATGAGAAGTTCCCCGGCGTGATCGGCGTGCCGTCGGCTTCGAAGAAGATCCGCCGCGGACCGTCCGAACTGAATGTCTCGACCGACTCCGTGCCGTCGAAGACACCGCCAGCACCGCCCGCATCCCCGACATCGACTGCGGCCACGCCTATCGCATCCTGCGAAGCGGGATGGCCGAACGTCTGGCCGGCCGTCGCGATCTCCAACGCTCCGCGCGCGTAGTTGAGGCGCACGTAGCGATCTGCCGCACCCGAGTTCTTGACGATGACGAGGCGGGCGTCTTTGCGGTCACCGGCACACGAGCCTCCGATGTACTCGATGGAATCCTGCGTACCGTCCTGCGTATTCGTCGAGCTGGCGAGCACGTTGTCGTCCTCATCGATCAGGAAGAGATCGTAATCGTTCGCCGACCCATCCACTGGATCGGCCCATTGCAGGATGATGGGGCGGGTGCTGTTGATCTTGATCCGGTTCCCGGTCACGCCGCCGCCGAAGTCGTGGACGACGGCTCCGGAGCCGATGCCGTTCAGGCTCAGCATCCCTCCCGTGGCAAAGTCGCCTTCCCAGACGCCGGCCGTGCCGTCGTTCAGGTTTCCTGCGTTGCCGGCCGACGAGAAATAGAAACAGCCGTTGGCGGCCGCCGCGCTGATCGCTTGGGAGATGACGTCGTCCTGGAAGGCCGACGCCCTCAGATACCCGATGTCGTCGACGATGATGTCGGCGCCGGCCGCGCAGAGGTCTTCGATGTTCTGCGCCATCTGCGCCGGCCCGCCGCCACCGTCGGCGAAAAACAGCTCGGCGCCGGGCGCAAGATCGTGGACGATCTCGAGTATGGCCGTCCCCTCGGTTCCCGAGCTCCTTCGGCCGCAGGCCAATGAAAACGAGCCGCCCTCCTGTCCGGGCAAGACCATGACCCGCGCCGGCACGTCGCCCGTCGCCTGCTGTTCGGCGAGCGTTTCGACGCCGTCCGAGATCACCCCGATCCCAATGCCGGTGCCGTCGACACCGTAGGTCGTACGAGCCATGTTCGCCCGGTGCGCGACATCCCCCTCGCTGGTATCGACCTTGTCTGTCGCGACTGCTGCCCGCGCGCCGGCTGAGCGCTCAAGCACCCCTTGCATGATTGGCTGGTCGGCAGGCCGGATGAACTGGACAGCCTCAAGCGTGGCAAGCGGTTCCAGAGCAGCCAGTGGCAGTCGTGCCCGGATGGTTTGATACCTGGGGACGCTGTTGACGAGGGTGCCGCCCAAGGCTCGGATGCGTGCCAGCACGGCGGGCGTCACGTCGGCCCGGATATCCACCGTCACCGATTCGGGTTCGGCCACGGGATCCGTGTCCGCCGCCTCTTGGCGGACCGAGACGGAGGGCTCCGATTGTTGTCGGGCCGCGTCCAGGAGCTGCGAGATCACCTTCCGCTGGGCGGGCGTCCGTGCCTCCTTCGCGTCCAGCAGTTCCTGGATCTGAAGCATGGCCTTGCCCGGCAACTCGCCACCGGCCTGCGCCGGCGGTTGCTGCGCGCCGGCGGGTACGGCCAGCAACGGGATAGCCAACACACACCCCAGCAGCCCACAGAACGGGCCTGCGCCGGCCCATGCCATGATTCCTGTCGCGCGCGACCGCTTCATGATTTTCCGGCAGTCTGGAACATATTTCTGCTCAGTTATCTGACCCAGATCGGGTCCAGGTCGAGAGAAAGGAATTCGCGAGATGAGATCAGCCGTTCTGGATGTGGGAAAGTGGAGAATTTGAATCCGCACCGGGTTGAAGATCGTCATCATCGTCCGCCGGCCGGAAATCCGCCCACTCCCATTCCCATTCCCAATCCGACTCCCACTGTAGGTGCGGTCTATGACCGCACGATGACCGCCCCTTGTATCTTTCATTAGGACATAAAATGACGAGTTCTGGATTCCCGTAGTTTACGCGGGGATCGAGAACGGACGTGACAGACCGTACCGCCCCAGGTCCAACCAAGACCGATCTGTAGCAAGGTCGTCACGTCCGTATCCTGCACTAACCCGAACAGTCGACCAGGGCCGCTGATTTCAAGCCCGCATTCGCAAGGAAGGGTCCACAGGAATGAACACACAAAACTTCGTCGGTATTGATGTCTCTAAATCCACACTCGATGTGGCCGTTATCGGATCGGACCCGACCATCGCCACAGTCAGCAACGACGCCGGGGGCCACAAAACACTGGTGTCCCAACTGACACGTCTTTCCCCTGAATTGATCGTTCTGGAAGCCACCGGGGGATATCAGCATGACGTGACCCTGGCTCTGGCCGCGGTCGGATTACCGGTCGTGGTTGTGAATCCGCGTCAGGTTCGTGATTTCGCCCGTTCGATGGGCCAGATGGCCAAGACCGATCGGATCGATGCCCACGTCCTGGCCGAATTCGCCGCCCGCGTCCGGCCCGCGATCCGCCCTATTTCGGATCCCGAAACCACCCAACTGCGCGCCTTTGCCGTCCGTCGACAGCAAATCGTGCAGATGATCGTCGCCGAGAAAAACCGTCGGGCGATGGCTCTGAAGCCGATTCGTACTCAAATCAATAAACATATCCGTTCTCTGGAACGCGATCTGGGCAAGATCGACCACGATATCCACGACGCGATCCGGTCCAGCCCAATATGGCTCGAAACCGACGACCTTCTGCGCAGTGTTCCCGGTGTCGGCCCTGCGACATCCACCATGTTACTGACTCATCTCCCCGAACTGGGTCTTCTGGATCGCCGCCAGGTTGCCTCTCTGGTCGGCGTCGCCCCCATGAACCGCGACAGCGGCACTTTCCGCGGCCGCCGCATGATCATGGGTGGTCGCGCTCCTGTACGACGCGCCCTTTACATGGCCACCCTCGTCGCCATCCGCCACAATCCATCCATCGCCGTCGTTTACCAGCGCCTTCGTCATTCCGGTAAACGTCCAAAGGTCGCCATCACCGCCTGCATGCGCAAACTCCTCACCATCCTCAACGCCATCGCCCGTGATCGCGTTTCTTGGCGCCAGGAGCTTCCTTGTGCTTGATTTTCAAGACAGTCGCTACAGTCCCGGAATGCAAGCCCCTCAATGACCAGAAGATGTGGCATGCGGCGAAGGTCCAGATTTCTTCACTTTCCGGCGATCGCCAACAGAAGGTTGCTGACGGAACTGGAAGTAAGCGCGGACGATGCGGGCGCGGCGCGGGGGCACGAGGCCCCGATGCCGAAGCTCGGCATGCCGACCAGCCGGCCCCCGTCCGTCACCCACAGCGTCTCCCCGTCCGACCACAACCCCGTCGGATCGTCGGTCCCAGCCGCCTGCCCGTCGTACGCTATCTCCGGAAGTCAGGGCACCTCGACCACCGGGACCACGGGCAGGGTCGTGAAGATCCGGTTGACCCCATCGAGTTCGAAGGCCACCGCCGAGAAGCGCCCCGGTTCGGGCGTCAGGCACCGCACCGACCCGGAGAAGTCCGACGTATCGGCGGTGGGGAACACCTGGTCGATGAACCGGGAGTCCTGGCCGTTGGCGGCAAGCGGGATGATCGTCTCTTCGAGCACGGCGCCGGCCCGCATCAGCTGGCACCGCGCCAGAAGGGCGGCCGCGCCCCGGTTGTGGACCGCGACGCCGGTGTTGATGCCGTCCGTTTGGCGGCGCACCGGGACCAGGGCATCCCGGACCGGCGGACTGTCGCCGACCCCGGCGACGCCGAGGCCGGGGATGTCCAAGCGCAGGACCCCGCCGATGGGACCCTCCGAGACTACTTTCACCGATCCTGTCACCATGTCCCCCCGCCCGTGGGTCGAGATCGTGAGCACTCCCAGCGGCGCCATCTCCGTCCGAACCGTGAGGCTACCGTCCTCCTGGATCTCCAGGTCGCCCATAACATCCACCACCGAAGTGGCGGCAATCGGGTTGCCCTCGGCGTCGAAAAAATAGATAGCGGGACGGCTCGGATGGATGTCCGGATGAAAGGGGGAAGGGGCGCGACGGCTGGCCTGAGTGGACAGATTCACAAACACCAGGTCCGAAGTGAGGCCGGACCCATTGGCGAAATGCGCAAAATCCAGGGCCGTCTCCACCCTGCTACCGGTTCCCGTGCGGTCCACCCGCGCCACCGGCAGCGTGGTGAAGATGCCCCCGGCGGCATCCATCTCCACGGCGATGGCGGTGAACCGTCCCCGGCCTGACGCGGTGCAGCGCACCGACCCCGCGAAGGCGGACGTATCGGTCGCGGTGAACGCGTCTTCGATGAACCAGTACGTTTGCCCGTGGGCCTCCAAGGGCATCTCCACCTCTTCGAGCGCAGAGCCGCCGCTCATCAATCGGCAGCGCACCTCCATCGCTTCCTCTCCCAGATTGTGGAGGGCCGCCGCCGTGTGGATGCCTCCCGCCTGGCGGCGGGCCGGGAAGAGGACATCCCGGACGGGTGGGCCAGCTTCCGCCCCGGCGACCCCGATCTCCGGGATGCCATAGCGTACGCCGCCGCCGATGGGACCGTCTGAGACTACCCGCACCGATCCCGACACCGGATCGCCTCGCCCGTGGGTTGAGATCGTGAGTTGGCCCAGCGGCGCCATCTCTGTCCGAACCGTCAGGCTGCCGTCCTCGGTGACCTCCAGATCGACCGTCACGTCCACCACCGATTCGGGATCAATGAGATGGCCCTCCTGATCGTAAAAGTAGAGCGCGGGTTGGATCGGATGGGTGGCCACGCTCACGAGCACCATTTCGGAGGTGATGTCGGTCCCATTGGCGAAATGCGCAAAGTCCAGAACCACCGGCAGCGTGGCCTCGGCCCGGTTGGAAGTCTGGCTCTCCCCGATTTGGTTCACCGCCCGCACCTGGAAGGCGTAGACCGTGCCGTTGACAAGACCCCTGACCGTATGAGTGGTGAGGGTCGAGCCGGTGGAGATCCACCTCCCCCTCCCGTCGATCCGGTACTCGTAACCCAAGATCGCCGCGCCGCCGTCGTCCTTCGGCGCGTCCCAGGTCAGCGTCACCGCCCCCTCTGTGGCGTCCGCTAGCAGATTCCTGGGCGCGTCCGGCACCGTTTCGCGCGGGCCATCATCCCCGCCGTTAGTAGCGGCTGCAGTCAGCCTCACCGCGACCGTGTCGCCGACGTTCCAGCTCAGGCCGGAATTCGACCAGGTGTAAATGACTACGCTCTCAATCAAGATCGGGAATCTGTCCGCGTCGGACATGGCAAAGGGGGTGCCGACGGTGCCGACGCGGAGAATTCCGTCGACCATCGTGGTTGGGCCATAGAACGCAATCTTCAACTCTCCGGTGTCTGTTACAGTCAGCCTCTCAACCGCATAATTGCTGCCTCCCGCCGTGAACGTGTCCGGGGACAGCCCGCCGATGTTAGTGGGTGAATTTGTCTCCGGATTAGTGAAGCCATTTAAGCCCACCCCACCCAAGCCCTGAGGGTCCTGCCTTCCAACCGTCATCGTTGCGGACCAGATTGTTTCAGTCCGCTGTGCTGAAGCTGGCGTTGCAAAGAGCGCTGCAGTCACGGCCAGAATGAGCACCGTTGCTGTTCGTCGGGTCGCCGCTGCGGACACTCCCGGCTTCCGGCCCTCAAGGAGCCTTAGTGCCGTTTTAGCCAACGTCAAGCTTTGTTTTGCATTTGTCGCGTCGGTCATGTCGGCTGGACCTCCCTCCCAAGTGTCGATCCCTTGCCCACGATGTGAGCGCACTCAGACGGCGCGCGATGACAAGGTGCGGAGCCATCGCCTGAGCTGTCTTGCCGGTGCCGAGGCCGTCCGTGTAGGTCGCCCTCGCCCGCAGGTAACGATCCGCGTCCGCCGCAGTCGGCGTATAGCTCGCCGCCGTGGCTCCATCGATCGACTCCGTGGTCGTGCCGTCGCCAGCACGCACCGTGACGTCGTAGACGTTGTCGTTCCCGGCGTCGCTGGCGTTCTCGTAGTCCGGCGGATCGACCAAGCGCAGAAAGCCGTCGGCAATCGTGAACAGCGCACTGTCGTTTCCCGCGAGGGACCAGTCGTCGCCGTCCGCGACCCTGTAGGCCGCGACCCGCATGCCGCGCCTGCCCTCCGCGTGACTGGCGGTGGCGGCCAGAGGGGCCAGGCAGGCCCGCGTGCCGGGGCCGTGCGTTCGCTTCCCGGCCTCGCAACGGCGCCGGGCTCCCGGAAGAGCCCCTGCCCCGGCGGCGATGCCGTCCGGTTCTGAAGAACAATGCATTTCGGTCTCCCCTCCCCCTGACGTCCCGGCATGCTCCGAAACCGGACCGCACAATTCCGGCCGCCGTGGCCCCCGGAGCCCGCCACGCGGCCTGCGCGGCTTCCGCCGCCGGTCCGCATACAATTCCCCATTGTAATTCTAGGCAAACTTGTGTGATAATAGTGTCCTTTATTCGGATTTTGTCACGAATAATACGCGAATTATTAGCGAACTCGATGCGAGCGCCCGGAAACGGACCGAATCACCCCCGCCTGGGGCGGCGGGCAGAGGGAGGAGAACGGATGACCGATCGCGACCGGACGGCGGCCGAGAACGCGGCGTTGCGCGCCCGCATCTCCGCGCTCAGCGCGGCGAGCCTGCGCATCAACGCGAGCCTCAACCTCGAGACCGTGCTGAACGAGGTTGTCGAAAGCGCCCGGGCGCTCACCGGCGCGCGCTACGGCGCTATCGCCACCATCGACGATGCCGGCGTCCCCCAGGACTTCGTCACCTCGGGCTTCACCGCGGAGGAGCACCGCAAGCTGGTGGAATGGCCCGACGGGCCGCGGCTGTTCGAGTATTTCCGCGACCTGCCGGGACCGCTGAGGCTGGCCGACGTGCCCGACTATGTGCGCTCGCTCGGCTTCTCGACCGACCGGCTGCCCTCGAAGACCTTCCAGGGCACGCCGATGCGCCACCGGGGCGTCCATGTCGGCAACTTTTACCTGGTCGAGAAGGAGGGCGGGGAGGCGTTCACGGACGGGGACGAGGAGGTTCTGGTGCTGTTCGCCTCACAGGCGGCGACGGCGATCGCCAACGCGCGCACCTATCGCGCCGAGCAACGCGCCCGCGCCGACCTCGAGGCGCTGGTCGAGACCTCGCCGGTCGGCGTCACGGTGTTCGATGCGCAGACCGGCGACGTGATCTCGATCAACCGCGAGGCCCGGCGCATCGTCGAGGGCCTGTGCCTGCCCGGCCAGACTGCGGAGCAGCTGCTGAAGACGATCACCTGCCGGCGGGCGGACGGCCGCGAGATCGCGCTCGCCCGGCTGCCGCTGGCGCGGGCGCTGAGCGGCGCCGAGACGGTGCGGGCCGAGGAGATCGCGCTCTCGGCCGCGGACGGGCGCAGCGTCACGACGCTCATCAACGCCACCCCGATCCACGGCCCGGACGGCCGCGAGATCGCGCTCGCCTCGGTGGTGGTCACCATGCAGGACCTGGCGCCGCTTCGGGAGCTGGAGCGCATGCGGGCCGAGTTCCTGGGCATGGTGAGCCACGAACTGCGCGCGCCGCTGACCTCGATCAAGGGCTCGGCCGCCACGGTGCTCCGCGCCTCGCGCATCTTCGGCCCGGCCGAGGTGGGGCAGTTCTTCCGCATCATCGACGAGCAGGCCGACCGCATGGACAGCCTGATCGGTGACCTGCTCGACGCCGGGCGCATCGAAACCGGGACGCTGTCGGTCGCGCCCGAGCCCTCGGATGTCGCCGCGCTGGTGGACCAGGCCCGCGGCACGTTCGTCAGCGGCGGCGGGCGGCACACTGTCCGCATCGACCTGCCGCCCGACCTGCCCCGGGTCATGGCCGACCGGCAGCGCACGGTGCAGGTGCTCAATAACCTGCTGGCCAACGCCGCGCGCCACTCTCCGGAATCCGCCCCCATCCGGATCGCGGCGGAGCGCGAGGGGCTGCATGTGGCGGTCTCGGTCGCCGACGAGGGCCGGGGCATCGCGCCGGACCATCTCGGCCAGTTGTTCCGCAAGTACACCGCCACCGGGGACCGGGAGGGCGGCGTCGGCGGCGGGCTGGGACTCGCCATCTGCAAGGGCCTGGTCGAGGCCCATGGCGGGCGTATCCGGGCCGAGAGCGGCGGTGTCGGCCTCGGCGCGCGCTTCACCTTCACGATCCCGGTGGCCGTGGAGTCCGGCGCCGGTCCCGCCCCGGTCCGCCCCGGCGCGCCGGGCCACGCACCGGACGCGGTGCCCATCCTGGTGGTCGACGACGACCCGGAGACGCTGCGCCATGTCCGCGACACGCTGGCGGAGGCGGGCTACGCCCCGCTGGTCACCGGCGACCCCCGGGAGCTGCCGCGCATCCTCCGGGCCGAGAAACCCCGGCTGGTCCTGCTCGACCTGATGCTGCCCGGGACCGACGGCGTCGAGCTGATGCGGACCGTTCCGGGGCTCGCCGACCTGCCGGTCATCTTCATCTCGGCCTACGGGCGCGACGAGACCATCGCGCGGGCGCTGGAGGCCGGCGCCGAGGACTACGTGGTCAAGCCGTTCTCGCCGACCGAGCTCACGGCGCGCATCCGGGCGGCCCTGCGCCGGCGGTCGAATCCGACCCCCTTCGTACTGGGCGAGCTCGCCATCGACTACGACCGGCGCCGGGTCAGCGTGGCCGGGCGCCCGGTGACGCTGACGGCGACCGAGTACGATCTGCTGCGCGTGCTCGCCGAGGGCGCGGGCCGGGTCCTGACTCACGAGGCCCTGCTGCGCCAGGTCTGGGCCGGACGGGGCACCGGCAACCCCAAGAAGGTGCGCGCCTACGTCAAGCGGCTGCGCCACAGGCTCGGCGACGACGCGGCGAGCCCGACCTGGATCTTCAACGAGCGCGGGGTCGGCTACCGCATGCCACGGCCCGGCGACCCGGGCGAGCCCTGACCTCCGGCAACCGCACCCCGTCCTGCCGGCCGTCGAGTTCTACCGGCTGCGGCGTGTGGGCCGGCCGGATCATGCCCCGCCGCGGCGACCCGGTTACCGGACGTCCACATGTCGGGCCCCCTCAGCGGCGGGTCTGGTTCGGCCAGGCGCTGGAGCGAAGCGGTGGCGTGAACGATCTCGCCGAATTATCCATCCAGTGACCCGTCAGCGGCTGGAGCGGCTCAGCGCGGCGCGACGGAGGTGGACAGCGGTTGAAGCGTGTCGCACGAGGCGGTGCCGGGACGCCCGCCCGGGGCAATGGAGCCCAACGTGAGCTTGAAGCCCGTGTGCGCCGGCGCGCGCCACGGCGCCATCGCCACCACCGACGGGAAGGGCGAGCCGCAGGACTTCGTCACCCGCGGCCTGACCGAAGAGGAGCACCGCAAGCGGGTGGAATGGCCCGACGGCCCGCGGCTTTTCGAGTACTTTCGCGACTTTCCCGGACCGCCGCGTCTGGCCGACGTGCCCGATTACGTGCGCTCGCTCGGATTTTCGCCGGACCTGTTGCCGTTGCGGACCTCCCAGGGCACGCCGATGCGCCATTTCGGCGCGCATGCCGGCAACTTCTTCGTGGTCGAGAAGGAGGGCGGGGAGGCGTTCACGGACGAGGAGGTGTTGGTGCTGTTCGCCTCGCAGGCGGCGACGGCCCGTCGCGCGTTAGCCCGACCAAGCGGACCTGGAACGCCTCGGTACAGTTCTTGACCAGCACGGTCAGGAACACCCTTGGCCAGTCGCGGCGATCCGCCTGCTGACGCTGACCGGGGCGCGGCTTTCCGAAGTCTTCAAGCTCAAATGGGACGAGATCGGCGAATGACGGATCAGGCGGCGCTTCGTCTTCCGGTCTCACGGGCCCCTGGCCCACGGGCGCACACGCAAAAGGGGCAGGGAAAATCCCTGCCCCTTTGATTGACCTCGTGTGACTAGAGGAGAAGCCGACCGGTGCTGTGGCCGATCTGCTCGACCTCGACATTGGCCAGATCGGCGATGCCGAGAAGAAGATTGGCTGTCGGTTCCTTGTTTTCCACGGCGATGTGGCGATTGCCCTTCAACCGGCCGTTCGCACCGCCCATCAAGAGGGCCGGGGCGTTGTTGCGGTCATGGGCATTGCCGTTGCTCATTCCGCTGCCATAGTAGATGACCGATCGGTCAAGGAGCGTCCCATCGCCGTCAGGGGTTGCCTGGAGCTTGCCGATGAACTCGGCGAGCTTGACGGAATGGTAGGTGGTGACCTTCGCGTACCGTTCGATGTGCTCGGGGTTGTCGGCGTGGTGCGACACCGGATGGTGCGGCTCGGGAATTCCGATGTGGGAATAACTCCGGCTGCTTCCCTCGTGACCGACCATGAACGTGAATACGCGTGAGATGTCGCCCTGGAACGCCAAGCGCATCAGGTCGTAGGTCACCGTCATGTGTTCGTCGAAGGTATCGGGGATCCCCGTCGGAGCGGACGTGCCCTCGGGAACGGCGTCGGAGCGGGTTTCCATGCGGTCGAGTTGCCGTTCGACATCGCGAACGTTCGTCAGGTACTCATCGAGAATCGCGTTATCGGCGGCCCCCAGTCTTCGCTGCATATTGGCCGCTTCCTCGGCGATCGAATCCAGCACGCTCTGCTTCAGCTTGAGGTTCGAAAGCCGCTTTCGCGCCGAACCGGTTTCTCCAAACATGCGTTCGAAAGTCACACGCGGGTTGATACCCATGGGCAGCGGACTGGTGTCGTCGCGCCATGAAACGGTGTTGAAGAAGACGCAGGGAAAGCCGTCGCAGGCGCCCGCGGAGGTTCCCATGTCCTCGGTTCCCACCTGGAGGGACCGCAGGGGAGTGTCTCCGGCGATCCCGTCGGCGATGAACTGGTCGATGGTCTTCTTCGATTGGATGACGGTATAGTTTGCCTGGCCGGTGAGTGGACCGACGCCGTTCAGCCATGCCGCGCTGGCACCCATGTGCACACCGCCCATTTCGGGATTCCCGTCCGGGGCCTTCATCTGACTGATCGTGACCAGGTAGTCGCGGTACTGTTCGAGCGGCGCCATGATCGACTTGAATTCGAAGTCGCTTCCCGTCGTGTCCGGATGCCACAATTGCGGGTAGATTCCGTTCGGCACATAAATCGCGCCGAATCGGAACGGCCGCGCCGTGGTCTGGGCCGACAAGGCCGGAACCATGGCGTCCAGAAACGGCAACGCCACCATCGTCCCCACGGCCCCCCGAAGGAACGACCGGCGAGGTAGATGCTTCTTTGTAATGATCATGGGCTAATCCCTCTCTGCTGTCTGTCAGTTTATTGGAACAGTATCCGTCAATTTGGTACGCATCTGAAAGGCGGAACTTCGGACGATCCCCAGAATTATCGATTGCATGGCGTAGTCATCCGTCGCGGCGTCGTTCATGATGCCGCGTACGACAGGCAGATCGATGGGTTCAAGTCCCCGTCCCAAGGCGTAGGTCATCAACTTTTCGGTGACCGTGCCAACGAACACCTCGGGCCTGGCGAGCAGTGCGTTCCTCAGCTCCAGGGGACCGTCGACGAGCGTACCGTCGACCAGAACTCCATCGGAATCGATCTCCAGCCCCTCTCGAGTCGTATCCTGCCACTGGCCCACCGCATTGAAGTTTTCCAGCGCAAATCCGACGGGATCGATATTGCGATGGCAAGCCGCGCATGCCGGATTCGCACGGTGCAGTTCCAGTTGTTCACGGACCGTTGAAGGCCGGTCCTCCGGCGCGCTCTCTTCCAGCAACGGGACGTTGGCCGGCGGCGGCAGCGGCGGCGTGTTCAGAAGATTCGAAATCACATACTTCCCGCGGATGATTGGCGAGGTCCGATTCGCGGCCGAGGTCAGCGTAAGGACACTGCCATGGCCCAGCAGGCCCCGCCGATTCGGATCGTCCACCCGAACCCGGCGGAACTGGGAACCAAGGACGCCCCGGATGCCGTAGTGCCGTGCGAGCCGTTCGTTAAGGTACGTATAGTCGGCATCCAGAAGCTCCAGCGCGCTTCGATTCTCCCGAACGATGCTCGTGAAGAACAGCTCGGTTTCCCGGCGGAACGCCTGCCGGACGTTGTCGTCGAAGTCCGGGAACATCAGAAGATCCGGCGTTACCTTGTCGATGTTGCGGAGTTGGAGCCACTGTCCGACGAACTCGGTGATCATTGCGTCGGCCCGGCCATCGGCGATCATTCGCCCGACCTGAGCCTCCAGAACGTCCGGCTCACTCAAGCGGCCAGCGATGGCCAGATCCAGCAACTCATCGTCGGGAATGCTGCTCCAGAGGAAGAACGACAGGCGTGAAGCCAGTTCGATATCGGTGATGCGATGCGCGGCGCCGGCCGGAAGGTTCGCCGGGTCTTCTTCCGCACGAAATACGAATGACGGACTGGCCAGGATCCGAACCAGACCCGCGCGGATTCCGGCGTCAAAGTCGCCGCCTTCGGCACGAGCATCGTCGTAGAAGGCTATCGGCGCCTGAACGTCCGGGGCGTCGACGGGCCGCCGGAAGGCGCGTCGTGCCACATTGGACAATATTTCGGCAGCGCACGGGGCTTCGTCGGCGGCCGATGCCGGCTCACATGTAAACAACCGTCGGCGCGTGGGCGTGTCGCTGATGCCGGTGACGTTGTAGGGACCCTCGATGTTCCCGGCTCGCAACCTCGGAATGCCCGAAGGGTTGTGTGCCTCCAGGCTCTCGCGCAGCACCGGACGCCACACGTTTTGTTCCTGAGTGGGCCGGTCGATGAACGTGAATCCGATTTTGTGCGGACCCGCCGTAACCGGGATCGGCGGCGAGGTCATACGCTCGTCGATTTCATCTTTCGATACCGTGATGTTTTCCGAACTGGACTCGTGATCTTCTCTCCCGCCGACCGGCGCCGAAAACACCTGCTCGCCATCGACCGTCACGATGAAGTCAAACGGCGATTCGTGGCCCTCGACCCCGACGTAGCCTTCCGCAACCGTGCGCAGTAGCCGTCCATAGAACACGTACTCGCCGTCGGCCGGGAACGTATGGGTCACCGCAATGCCGCCTCGCGTTCCGAGCGGCAGTCCTTCCACATGATCTCTCTGTGTGACGACCGTGCTGATCGAATAGGTCGAAGTGCCGGGTTCGGCTTCAACATCGCCGATCGCAAGATCGGCAATACGCAATGAGGCCGAGAGGTATCCCTCGAGCAGGATCGGGGTAATCGTGAGCGCCGATGCGATGTTGTCAAACCCGAAGTCGCCGCCATCGCTCGGCAGGATTTCGCTGACGTCCACTTCGACACCCAACAGGTCGCGGACGGCGTTGCCGTATTCGCTGCGATTCAGACGGTGCAGGACGTAGCGTCCCGGGCTGTCCGTTTGCGCCGCGGCGTCGTCGAGGCTGGCGATCAATGTCGACCGGAACGCCGTCAACTCCTCCGAAGCTGGTGTCGGCGCGCCCTGTGGAGGCATCGCGCCCACACCGAGCTTGCGAACGACTTTCTCCCAAATCCCGGCATCCGCACTGGGGTCTTGAAGGTTTACCGTGTCCAGCGCGAGCGGCGCTCCTGCGGGTATGCGCGTCTGCTGGTTATGGCAGGTGACACAGTATTGGTCAACCAACCCCTGGTAGTCCGCGGGCGATTGCCGGGCTTCGCCGATGCCCGGAAGGCCGCCGAAGACGAGCGCCAGCGCTGCCGTTTGGAGAAGGATCCTCTTCATTGCGCGTCTCCGGCCGGTGTCAGAGGCGCGTCTTCATCTTCGATAACCGCTGGCGGTTCAGGCGCCGGCGGCAAACCCATCAACTCACGCAGCAGTGCCGCGACTTCAGGAGGAGGGGGACCCCCGCGGCCTCCACGACCACCGCCTCCGCCCCCAGCCGGGCCGGCTCCATCGCCTTCGTCGCCCTCGGGACGCCTGCCCTCGGCAACGTCGAGTGCCGTCAAGACGTCATCGTCGGTCTGGTCGAAGTCGACCCCGGCACCGCCCAGCGCCCGAATGATGTCGAGATTCCGAGACCGGACGGCCTGGTGCAGCAACGGCGAACCGTCGGGCGCTTTGGCATCGGGGTTCGCACCGGCATCGAGCAACAGGGCAAACGCGTCTTCGGGCTTCCGGCTCCCCGGTTCGCGATAGGGCGCCTCGCCCGATCGGATGTATCCCGGGCCGCCCGTCATTGCCGGAGCGCGACCTCCGGTCATAGCCGCCATGGCAACGGTTCGGCCGGCGTTGGGATTGCCCCGTCCGCGACCGCCCGAGCCACCGCTTCCTCCGTCGTCTTCAACCTCCGGGACAACCAGCGCCTGATCGATATCGGATACATATGGAAGAAAAACTTTCAGGGCTTCGACGTCCGCGGAAACCGCCACGCGGAAAAACGGCGTATCGGCGAATCGGTCGCCGTTGGGCATCGACGTCGAATGAAACTGGCCCTGGAACCACTGGTGCGGGTCGGCGCCGCGCTCGAGCAGGGTGGCGATCAGATCCAGAGCCGTCAGCGTGTTCTCGTGATTCGGGCGCAGGCGCGAACCGTCGAAAGCAAACTGGTCTGTCGTCGACCGACGCATCTCGACGGCCGTGTACAGCGCTCCGTCATTGACATCGGCGCCGAGATCGGTCAGCGTCCCCGCCACATCGAAGTGGTCATTGTAGATGGCGATCATTGTGGCTGAAGCGCCATCGCCGTTCTTCAGGTTGAGGTCCGCTCCCCCCTGGACCAACCGCCGCACCGTTTCTTCCTCGCCGTTTCGTGCAGCCCACATCAGGGCCGTGAAGCCCCCTGTCGGATGATCCGCGTTTCTGCGTGTGGTGATCGACGATACGCGAGCCCGATGATTGGGATTGGCGCCTTCGGAAAGCAGCACGTCCACGACATCGACATTCCCTTCCACCGAGGCCCACATCAGCGCGGTCTGGTTCTGAAACGTATCGACCGCATTCACGATCGCGCCGTTGTCGATCAGCAGGCGCACGGCGGCAACACTGCCCGCGCGCGATGCGGCCATCAACGGCATCTCGCCCTCGGTGTGGGCGAGATTGGGATTGGCGCCGGCCTCGAGCAGGACTGCTGTCATCGCCGCGTCGCCGGTTCGAGCCGCCTGGAGAAGGGGCGTGACTCCGTAGTTATTGGCAAGGTTCAGATCGGCGCCGGCAGCGATGAGAACCTCGGCCATCTCGACGTCGAACCTGTAGGCCGCCCAAAGCAGCGGAGAGGATCCGTCGCCCGATGGTGCGTTCACATCCGCGTTAGACGCGATGAGGTTGCCGAGACCAATGAGATCGCCCGCCCGTGCAGCGTCGGCCACCGCACTATCCTGCGCAGCCCGGATGATCGTGCCGCACAATACAGCCACCGACAGGAGCACAACAGCAAATCGCAAACGACGAATCATCGGCCAACCTTCCTTACGTTGAGCGTTTTCAGGCACTCCATCACGAGCAGTTCCCCGTGGGTGAAGTCTTTTATCAAGAGAACTATGCGACCCGTTTCAAAGCTTCCAGGCATGATATTTTAGGTGAGGACTACAGCCTAGGAAAAAGAATTGTTCGTAGTGTCCGGGTTCGAGATGGTGGAGTGTGTCTCTGACGGCATTCGAACCGAGGCATTACCGAGTTTTTGGTGCCATGGATGCCGAAAGATCCGGACCCGTCGACAAGGCTTCGAAAGCGTTGACGGCCACTGGTTCCCATTCGCTGCTTTCGCCTCCGGAATTGGCCGACTCGCTGGCTTCGGACCGCACGAAGCGCAACGTCGAGCGTTGGGCCGGTCTCATGGCGCGCGAAGGGATCGACTTCGAAGCGTTTTTCGACGAGATGCGCCGCCGGAAGTTCCCCGTGAAGTGGTACATGACGTGGATGTTGTCTCGTTTCGTCGAACGGAACCGGCCCGACGGCGCCCGAGCGCAACGACTGATCTGGCAAATGCTCGGGGACTGCGAGAATGCGAGCATGCGGCGCGAGTTGTGGCGCGCGCTTTCATTTATCGAGATCGATGACGATATCGCCGGTGAGGTCTTCGACGCCGCGGTCGAAATCACCGCGTCCCCACGGCAGCCCATTGCCGTTCGCGCACATGCGATATTCACCGCCCGCAACATCGCACTGCCCTACGCCGAACTGCGCCGCGAGTTGCGATTGACGTTGGAAACAACGGGCAGGGAGGAGAGTCCAGGCATTCGTGCCAGGAGCAGGAACGTCCTTCGGGAACTGCGCAAGGCGGATGCCACCTCCGATTTGGATCGACACCCGTAAGATCGATTCCTGCGGATACGACACCAACAGTAATGAAAACCGCGTCCCGAGTCACGATTCTCATCCAAACCATCGTCATCCTGATTCTCGGTCTGGAGCCCGCCTGGGGCGCCGAACCCGGCAGTCAAACCGGCGGGGCGCGGCGCGGAACCGCGGTCCGGACGATTTCGCCGATCACTCTGGATGGAGACCTGTTGGAAACGGACTGGCAATCTGCCGCGCCGATCGGAGAATTCCTGCAGCGCGAACCCGTGGAAGGCGCTGCGCCAACCGAGCGAACCGAGGTTCGCGTCCTGTATGACAGCGCAACCCTCTACATTGGCATCGTCTGTTTCGACTCCGACCCCGGAGGGATTGTTGCGACCCAGATGTCCCGTGATGCCGACCTCTCGGTCGATGACCGGATCGAAGTCCTGCTCGACACATTCCGCGACCGGCGCAACGCCTTCTACTTTTCGACAAATCCGGCCGGCGCCCTGGTCGATGGCCTGATCATCGAGAATGGCGAGATCAACAGTGACTGGAACGCGATCTGGAACGTCCGCACCCGGCAGAACGACGATGGTTGGACGGCCGAGTTTGCGATCCCGTTCAAGAGCCTGAGTTTTTCTCCGGCACTCCAGGCATGGGGCTTCAACGTTTCCCGCACGATCGGCCGTAAGCGCGAGGAAGATCGCTGGTCCGGAGCCCGCCTGGACGCGGATTTCGTTCAGGTTTCCGAAGCCGGGGACATGGAAGGCCTGGCCGGAATCGACGAGGGTCGGGGACTGGATGTGCGTCCATTCGTTTCGGGCCGATGGATCGACTCTCCCTTTAAAGACAACAGCCTGCGGGAAGGCGACGTCGGTGGGGACTTCTTCTACAACATCACGCCCAGCCTCCGGTTGACGACCACCGTCAACACCGACTTCGCGGAGACCGAGGTGGACGACCGCCAGATCAATCTGGACCGCTTTCCCCTGTTTTTCCCGGAGAAACGGTCGTTCTTCCTTGAGAACGCCGGCGTCTTCGATTTCGGCGTCAGCGGCGGCTTCGGACCGACCCTGCTGCCTCTCTTCAGTCGGAAGATCGGCCTGCTCGGCGGTCGGGAGGTCCCGATCCTCGCCGGCGTCAAACTTGCCGGCAAGGCCGGTCGTTTCGACGTGGGTATTCTGGACGCACGCACTCGGGAAACCGGGTTCACCGACGCGCAGAATTACCTGGCGGCGCGCGTCAAGCGAAACATCCTGAACCAATCCTATGTGGGAATGATCTACACGGAGGGAAGCTCGGAAACCGGCCGTTCGGCGCGCACCTACGGAGGCGACCTGCTCCTGGGAACCTCGAACTTCCTGGGCGCCGGGCGGAACTTCAACATCCAGGCGTTCGCGGTGGGCGTCCGAAACGAGGGGATTTCGGGAGATTCCGGTGCATACCGGGTGGCGGTGGCCTATCCCAACGACCTCTGGTCCCTGGAAGGAGCCTGGCTTCGTGCCGAGAAGAATTTCGATCCGGCAATGGGTTTCGTTCAACGTCCCGACACGACGCGTCTGGATTTCACCGTTGAATTCGCTCCACGCCCGACCGATTTTGTCGGAATTCGCCAGATGCTGCACCAGTTCGCGTTCACACGGCACACGCGGATCGACACCGGTCAGGTCGAAAGTTGGCAGTTCTTCACCGCACCGCTGAACTGGACGTGGAACTCCGGCGACCGGTTCGAGTTGAATTGGCGGGCCCAGTCCGAACGACTCTTCGAACCGTTCGAAATATCGGACGGCGTGGAATTACAGCCGGGGGACTACCGTTTCGACCGGTACCGCGTCGAGTTCTTTTCATCGGACAATCGTCCCTGGAAAGTGGATGCCACCTGGTGGTTCGGATCGTATTGGTCGGGCCGGGCTCATGAGTTGTCCGGTCAGTTCCAGTACAAGCTGGCCCCGAACCTCGATGCAGCCGCGTCCTACAATCTGACGTTCGCGCGACTTCCGGAAGGCAACTTCGCCGCTCGGGTCTTCACTCTGCGGGCCGACTACTCGGTGACGCCGTTTCTGACTTTCTTCAACCTGGTCCAGTTCGACAACGACTCGAACAACCTGGGATGGCAGAGCCGTGTCCGGTGGATCCTGGAACCGGGACGCGATCTGTTTTTCGTCTTCAATCAGGGATGGATCCGGGAACAGCATCCAGACGGACGAACGCGATTCGAAATGGCGGACCGGGGAGTGACCGCGAAGTTGCAGTACACGTTCCGGTTCTGAGACGCCTGGGCCGATTTCTCGACCGGGGTTCATTCCGAGACTGAAGGGGCGTCGATCCGCCCAAATCTTCTTACTGAAGGGGCGGATCGTGCAGTCATAGACTGCACCTACAGTGGGAGTCGGAGCGGGAGTGGGTGCCTGCATTCCGAGACTGTAGCGACTGTCTTGAAAATCAAGCACAAGGAAGCTCCTGGCGCCAAGAAACGCGATCACGGGCGATGGCGTTGAGGATGGTGAGGAGTTTGCGCATGCAGGCGGTGATGGCGACCTTTGGACGTTTACCGGAATGACGAAGGCGCTGGTAAACGACGGCGATGGATGGATTGTGGCGGATGGCGACGAGGGTGGCCATGTAAAGGGCGCGTCGTACAGGAGCGCGACCACCCATGATCATGCGGCGGCCGCGGAAAGTGCCGCTGTCGCGGTTCATGGGGGCGACGCCGACCAGAGAGGCAACCTGGCGGCGATCCAGAAGACCCAGTTCGGGGAGATGAGTCAGTAACATGGTGGATGTCGCAGGGCCGACACCGGGAACACTGCGCAGAAGGTCGTCGGTTTCGAGCCATATTGGGCTGGACCGGATCGCGTCGTGGATATCGTGGTCGATCTTGCCCAGATCGCGTTCCAGAGAACGGATATGTTTATTGATTTGAGTACGAATCGGCTTCAGAGCCATCGCCCGACGGTTTTTCTCGGCGACGATCATCTGCACGATTTGCTGTCGACGGACGGCAAAGGCGCGCAGTTGGGTGGTTTCGGGATCCGAAATAGGGCGGATCGCGGGCCGGACGCGGGCGGCGAATTCGGCCAGGACGTGGGCATCGATCCGATCGGTCTTGGCCATCTGGCCCATCGAACGGGCGAAATCACGAACCTGACGCGGATTCACAACCACGACCGGTAATCCGACCGCGGCCAGAGCCAGGGTCACGTCATGCTGATATCCCCCGGTGGCTTCCAGAACGATCAATTCAGGGGAAAGACGTGTCAGTTGGGACACCAGTGTTTTGTGGCCCCCGGCGTCGTTGCTGACTGTGGCGATGGTCGGGTCCGATCCGATAACGGCCACATCGAGTGTGGATTTAGAGACATCAATACCGACGAAGTTTTGTGTGTTCATTCCTGTGGACCCTTCCTTGCGAATGCGGGCTTGAAATCAGCGGCCCTGGTCGACTGTTCGGGTTAGTGCAGGATACGGACGTGACGACCTTGCTACAGATCGGTCTTGGTTGGACCTGGGGCGGTACGTGGATATCGTGGTCGATCTTGCCCAGATCGCGTTCCAGAGAACGGATATGTTTATTGATTTGAGTACGAATCGGCTTCAGAGCCATCGCCCGACGGTTTTTCTCGGCGACGATCATCTGCACGATTTGCTGTCGACGGACGGCAAAGGCGCGCAGTTGGGTGGTTTCGGGATCCGAAATAGGGCGGATCGCGGGCCGGACGCGGGCGGCGAATTCGGCCAGGACGTGGGCATCGATCCGATCGGTCTTGGCCAGCTGGCCCATCGAACGGGCGAAATCACGAACCTGACGCGGATTCACAACCACGACCGGTCTGTCACGTCCGTTCTCGATCCCCGCGTAAACTACGGGAATCCAGAACTCGTCATTTTATGTCCTAATGAAAGATACAAGGGGCGGATCGTGCAGTCATAGACTGCACCTACAGTGGGAGTCGGAGTGGGAGTGGGCGCCTACAGTTGATAGCGAGGCCGGATGGGCCCATTGAATATATACATTCGAGTGCGGAAAACGCGTTAGCCGGATCGGGCGGGAACTTCGGGCAATCGACTGGCCGGGACCCGAGAAGCCGCTTCGAATTTTGATTGCAAACGAATATTGAAGTTCGGATAAACTGTCGAATGTCATGAAGACTGAAAAGGTCGGGCGCAATGCCCCCTGCCCCTGCGGCAGTGGCAAGAAATTCAAGCAGTGTCACGGCGAGCAGTCTGCGGACCGAATCGAGTCGAGTGGTAAGTGGATTGCGATCGTCCTGGGCGGCGTCCTTCTGCTTGGCGCGCTCGGTTTCCTGAACGCGTTGTCCAATCGCAATGTCGAAGACGCTCGCCCTAACGGTGTGTGGTCCGAGGAGCACCAGCACTACCATTAGCCCCCTCAATAGCCCCTTTTTTGGTTGGCTTGACGGGTGGTCGATGGTGTCGCCGCCCGCAGGGCGCATGAGCGGCCAGTTGTCCATGGCGGAACCCTCGAGGGCCCCGCGAGTTTGGCCACGGTCCGCCGAGGCCCCTCATTCGTGAAAAAGATCAAACGCATTCCGGCGGCGGTTATTCGCGGAGGAACCAGCAAGGGCGTGTTCGTGCATGCCCGCGATCTGCCCACCGATCCCGCGGCTCGCGACCGCATGATCCTCTCAATCTTTGGCAGTCCCGATTCGAGACAGATCGATGGCCTGGGCGGTGCGGATCCGCTCACCAGCAAGGTTGCGATTGTCGAATCGTCCTCCAGATCCGATTCCGACGTGGATTACACGCTGGGATACGTCGGGATCGAGAAGGGCTTGGTGGACTATCAGGGAAACTGCGGCAACATCTCTCAAGGTGTCGGACCGTTTGCGGTTGACGAAGGCCTCGTGCCCGCCGTGGAGCCGTTCACTCCAGTCCGCATCTTCAACACGAACACAGGAAAGCGGATGGTGGCAGAGGTCCCCGTTCGCGACGGACGCGCCGTTACCGAAGGTGGTTTTTCGCTTCATGGCGTGCCGGGAACCGGCGCCAGGATCATCGTCAACTTTCTCGACGCTTCGGGGTCGAAGACGGGCAGTCTGTTGCCAACGGGCAATGTTGTCGACACGATCGATGTGAAGGGCTGTGGCCCGGTAGAAGTCAGTCTGGTCGACGCCGCGGCGCCAGCGATTTTCGTTCGTGCGGCCGACGTCGGGCTCACGGCTCGCGAGCTACCGGAGGATTGCGAACGCGATCGTCGAATTGTGGACGTGATGGATGAGATCCGCGTTCAGGGCGCCTTGATGATGAAGTTGGCGCCGGATGCCGACAGCGTATCGCCGGCTATTCCGAAAGTCGGAATCGTCGCGCCCCCGGACGATTACCGGACGATCGGAGGCGAGACGGTTTTGGGTTCGGCTTGCGATCTTCTGGCTCGGACGCTGGCTTTCGGGGTGCTGCACAAGGCATATGCCGTAACCGGCGGGATTTGTCTCAGCGCCGCGGCGCGCATCGAGGGAACGGTTGTTGAGCGGGTGACCCGTGCCTCGGCCGACGGCCGTGTCGTTCGCGTGGGACACCCGTCCGGAGTGTCCAGTTTTCTGATACAGGTCGAAGCGACGGCTGCGGGGTTCGAGTTGACGAAGGCCGCGGTTGCGGGAACGGCGCGCCGGATCATGGACGGACAGGTGTACGTGCGTTGATGCGGGCTGGTCGCACCCCCGCCTGCGCCGTATCATTCACGAAGAAAGTCAACCACTTACGGCTCTAGTGTCGGGTCGACAAGGCGCCAGATCAACGGCGCGTTCCTCGCGCCTGGCGCTTGATCCGGCGCGTTCCTCGCGCCGGATCAAGCGCCAGGGCGCATGAACCGGCGCTGTAGCAGACAACCCATGAAAAAGGCGGGCTAGAACAGTCCCAGCGTTCGCCACCAGATCGGTCCGATTCCCATCCAGATAACGACAAAGAGAACGGAGGTCGCGAACCCCGTACTCCACCATCCCTTGATGTCGGTATATCCCGCACCCCAGAAGATGGCCGATGGCCCGCCCGCGTAGTGGGTCAGCGATGCGCAGAGGCTCGAGAAATACGCGAGCGTGAGCGCCGCAAGATACGGCGGGGCCCCTGCCGCGACGGCTGTTACGAGGAAGGGCGCGAACAACGCGGTTGTATGCGCCGTCAGGCTCGCAAAGAAGTAGTGCGCGTACAGATACACCAGGGTCAGCACGGCTAACACGTACAGCCATGGCCAGCCTTCCATGTATCCGCCGACAAACATCGAAAACCATTCGGTGAGCCCGAGCCGGCTGAGCATGGTCGCCATGCCGACCAACCCTCCAAACCACACCAACGCGTCCCAGCCTGCCCTTTCTTCGAGGACATCGTTCCATGTGATGACTTCGAGTACGAGCATGAGGCATAGCCCCATGAACGCGACACCCGTTGGATGCAGATCGGTCCAGGAACCGGTGATCCAAAGCAGGAAAACCAGTCCGAACACGCCCATCACCGAACGTTCGGCCCGGCTCATGGGACCCATTCTCTCGAGTTCGTCCCGAGCCAGCTCGGACGCTTCCGGCGTTTCGCGAATCTCTGGCCTGATCATCGCGAACAACATCAGCGGCAAGGCGATGAAGCTGACGATTCCGGGAACGAAAGCCGCGAAGGCCCAACCGGTCCAGGTAATCTCGATGCCGGCAACCTCCCGGGCCATTTCCACCATGAATGGGTTGGCCACCATTGCAGTCAGGAACATGGCACAGGTGATGCAATGGATTTGATAGGTACAGATCATCAGGAATTCGCCGATGCGCTTCGCCGAGGGCCCAGGTTCGGATCGGTATGCGACGGACAGGCTTTTGACGACGGGAAACAGAACGCCCCCGGTACGGGCCGTCCCGGAAGGGATGCCGGGCGCCAGAACAAGGTCGGCCATTCCCAGCGCGTAACCCAGTCCCAGAGTCTTGTGGCCAAACAGTCGAATGAAAAAAAACGCAATTCTTCGTCCCAGGCCCGTCTTGTTCAGGCATCGGGCGAAAAGGAACGCCGAAACGATCAACCAGACGGTTGCGCTCTGATAGCCGAGCAGGGCGTCGGTCATTTCGAGCGTTCCCGTTAATACCGTCGCTGTCAAACCCATGATGACCACCGCGCCCATGGGTACCGGTTGCAGGATGAGTCCCAATATGGTGCCCAGAAAGATGGCGAGCAGATGCCAGGCCTCGATCTGGACTCCCTCGGGTGCGGGTATGAACCACAGGACGGCCACGACTGTCAGAATGACCACGAACCGAAGGGAACGGTTGTTTGTGTTAGTAGTTTGCATTGGTCACGACCCTCTCGGTCGGTCCGGAAACTGTGGGGATTCTTTCAGAATCGACCGCCATGCGCAATGACTGCCGCTCGGTTGACAAGGTTTGGGCGGGTGATACAATTCGAACCCCGAATTCCGATAACGTCCCTGCTGACGAGGAGAAAAGGTCTATGGTTCGGCATTTCGTTCGTCGGCGCCTCTTCCTGTGCATTTTGGCGATATTCGCTCCAGCCGGTGGTGCGCAGGAGGGATTCGCCCCTCCGCCTCAGATCCCCTACGGTATTCCGGTCGACCTCGAGAACGCCAAGGCCGTGGCGTCCGCCGCGGCGGAAGAGGCCCGGTCGAACGGGTGGATGATGGCGATTGCGATCGTGGATCCAGGTGGACACCTGGTGTATTTCGAAAAGATGGACGGCACACAGACTGGCAGTGTCGAGGTTGCCATCGACAAGGCGCGATCTGCGGCGCTGTTCCGGCGTCCGACACGGGTTTTCGAAGATGGTGTCGCAGCCGGAGGCCAGGGCGTGCGTCTGCTCAACCTGCGGGGTGCTGTCCCGCTCGATGGCGGCGTGCCGATTATCGTGGATGGACAGGTGATTGGCGGCATTGGCGTTTCCGGCGGAAGTGGCGCGCAGGACGGGGTGGCGGCGCAAGCGGGAGTGGATGCGATTCAGTAGACGAGGTACGTTCCCCGACCAGAGTGTTTGAGGAAATGACGATGCGTTTGACGCTTTGTTTGAGAGTCGCCGTGTTGGGATTGCTGTCGGGCGCGGCGCCGTTATCCGCCCATCACGCGTTTGCCGCCGAGTTCGATGTCAATAATCCGATCGAAGTGCACGGCAAGGTGTCCCGGTTGGAATTTATGAATCCGCATGCGTGGCTTTATGTTGACGTCGAAGGAGAAGACGGAGAAACGGTCGAGTGGCGATTTCAGCTCGGCGCTCCGGATGCGCTGCTTCGATTGGGATGGAGTACGGACACGCTGTCGGTCGGAGTGGAAGTTGACGTGACAGGGTTCCGGGCCAAGGCTGGTGGACCCGTCGCCATTGGGCGGTCGTTTACAGTGCCCGACGGCAGCGCATTGTTCAGCGGAGGGTCGACGCCCGGACGTTGACCGTTGGAAATCGCGGATTTCCGAATCGAAGAATCGTATGTCTGTGCGCACTCACTTTCGCGCGCACAGATACTTCCTTACCGTTCGACCTACTGTTCGATCAGCGGCGGCAGTCGGCCTTCAATCAGATCCTTGTTGTTTTCCATGCACCAGTATTCGAAAAGCTCGGCGTCGGGCGCCATTCGAACGAAGATTCGGTTGTTCGAGAATGGCTGCGTGTACATGACGGGGTCGTTCCAGGTGACCTGATAGGAGAGGCGATCGGCATCGAGATAGCCGATGCGTTCAGTGACGACCATGTCGGGACTCATCGGATGTTCGGCCGTGTCAATATAGGTCTTTCCGTTGAATCCGCGGGTATCGATAATCAGCGTATCGCCTTCCCAGCGCGATACCGAACGTCCCATCCATGTTGCTTCCAGGTTTTCGGGCTGTTCTCCGTCCACGTTCACGACGTGAAAAATGTTGTTGGATTCGTACAGGAACGCCATGCGACGGGGAGTATGGACGATCTCGACCGGATATGAGGTCTGCAAGGCCCGCGTATATCCCCAGGGTAGACAATAGCCGGTCCAGTCGTTTCGATATCCGTCCCACCGTGCCTGACCCAGTTCCGTGTAGGGGACTTCGCCGGCGCCTTCCTGAAGGCATCCCGTGCTCGCCGCACCGCAGGTGTTCGAGTCCGTGACGATGCTGCCCACACGCGGC
This sequence comes from Terriglobia bacterium, assembly GCA_963555775.3. Lineage (GTDB taxonomy): Bacteria > Acidobacteriota > Terriglobia > 20CM-2-55-15 > 20CM-2-55-15 > JAJEDW01. The sequence goes on from CAUVWY020000002.1 coordinate 403,192, forward strand.
TTGTCCCATATGCCGCTGAAGTCGGGCTTGCCGTTATCGAGCCGCGGTGTCGAGTCCTGGGCTTCGCTCGCGTTTGGCACGAGCAGCAGGATTGCGGCAACGGCAGCGAATACAACGGTCCAATTCGAGAAGCGAATTTTCATTCGGAACCCCCTGTCTGGTGTGGCTATCGATTCTGGCTCCGATTATGGAGACGCTTGTTCGCGGGTGTCAAGATAGGACGTCGCATCTGATTGATTCTCTCGTGTTCACGAGGGGCCTCGTATCAGGCTTTTCCTTGACCTCTCCGAAAGCCGATTGTACCATCTGTTCTCGCCGGTCCGTCCACTGCGGTGGAAGAAACAGTCAGCCGGTTGGAGGCCCCGGATGAAAGCAATACTGACACTCTGTGCAGTCGCCCTGATACTGCCGACCTCGGCGTTGGCCCATCACTCGTTTGCGGCGGTCTTCGATTCCGACCAATCCGTTGAACTCGATGGAGAGATCACGAAGGTGGAGTGGGCCAACCCGCATATCTGGTTCTATCTGGATGTCAGAAATGCGGATGGGGATGTCGAGAACTGGCAGTGCGAGGGCGGGACGCCCAACTCGTTACGCCGTCTTGGGTGGACCAGCGAAACGCTGAAGACCGGAGATGAGGTGCAGATCGAGGGTTTCCGCGCTCACGATGGAACCGATACCTGCAATGCCCGCGTTATTACCCAAGATGGTCGGCGCCTGTTCGCCGGATCGTCTTTCGAAACGCCTTAAGCCGTTTCGCGGGATCGTCTTTCGAAACGCTATTTGCGGGTCGGTTTCGTTTCAGTCAACCTCGAAAGAAGAACCACCAGAGGCTCGCACCGGAGACCACAATCGAAACGGCGGCGGCGAGGACGAGGTTCCATACGCGCTGCCGTTTTTGGATTCGGACCAGTGTTTCGTGCTGGGCATTGACGATTCCGACCAACATTCCGATGTTTCGATCCGCCACCGAAAAGCGTTCTTCGACCGATTGACGCCACGTTCCCAGTTCCTCCTCCCGAGGCGGTACGGGGATTGGCGGGCGCTTTCCGGTTCTTCCCGATCTGATGTCGTTAATGATTTCCTGACCCTGTTCGGTGGTCGCGACATCACGGATCAATCCCAACGCTAAGGTGACCCAACTCATATCCAGTTCCTAGAACCCATGGCAGAACACCGCAGGGTTCTGCCATGGGCTGCCGACAGCCTGAGCCATAGGATATACCGCAAACAGGCAGATACCGATTGACGAATTTGTCTGGGCGGAATGTTTGAGCGCTTTCCATTGCCACAAACACAAGTACTACGCCCAGTGACCCCACGTGCCGGATTTCCGGATTCCGGTTGGGCCAGAAAAAAAGGCGACCCTTTCGGGTCGCCCTTCATATTTGCCTGAACGCGGTAGCTACTTACTCGCGGAAAGGGCTTCTTCTTTCTCTTCTTCCCTGCGGTTCAGTACTTCGATCTTGATCAGATCCATCTTGCTCGGGCGTTTGCCCATGACCATCTCTTCGTAGATCTCCCGGGCTTTTTGCGCTTCTCGCTCGGCCTGTCGGCGTTGCTTTTCTTCATCGGCAGCCGTCATTGGAAGTTCACCGCGGTCGCGGACCCGGTTTGCATCTTCGGCGCGAATCTGGAGGCTGTGATCGGTGGTGTCAAGTTCAACTTTCTTGCCGCCCGCATAGACGCCGTGCTTTCCATGCTCCCGATGCCATTCGGCGACCGTGTGGGTCTTGAACATGTTTTCGATGATGTTCCGCCAGCCGATTCCGGTGTTGTACGCACAGAAGGAAATCTCGCCCAACTGTGTCGCGTACGGAATGATGCACATCTCGGTGCGGCGGAAGTCATAGTTGAACAGATCCTGGAACCACATACCCGCAACGAAAAGGAAGTTCCAAGGGTCCGAACGACGTTTCTCGACGTCATCCAAACGGGAATTTCCATCGATGGAGCCATAGTCTCTTCCGGTCAGACCGAACGATTTGTCGAACTTCTTGAACAGGGCGGACAATGTGAGGCTGTCGGGCGCCTTGTGGGGGTTGTAGTGCTTCAACAGCGCGAGTCCCATCAGACCGTTGGACATCCATTTGCCACGGCCCATGTCCGTGATATTTTGCATGTCGGACACCAGTCCGGGGATATTCAGGAACTGCGGCACGGGGGCCATCTCCTTGGTCTCCTTGTTGATCATCAGCGCCGTACCGACACCGCAGTTCGGGTGGCAACCGCAACTGACCTGCCCCCACTCGCGGCCCGGGCCATGAGCGAGGTCGGCAAAGTCGGCAAAGGAGCCCATCAGGGACAGCGGAAACCAGTCGCGTGTGGGTTCGGTGATACCGACCTGCTGCTTCACGTCATGCGCCAGATGCGACAGCGTATACCGTTGCCGCAAACGCCGTTCCGGCGTTACCTCTTCGTCACGTCCCGTGAACGAGACGGGTTGGAACGCGATGAACGCGATCTTCTTGGGGTTGTCCATCGCGAAACGCAGAATGGAACCCACCTGATCGTTGTTGACGCCGTTGACGAGCGTCACCACCAGGATGATCTCCACACCGGCTTCGTGCAGGTTGTTGATTGCCCGAAGTTTCACATCGAACAGGTTGCCCACTTGGCGGTGGCTGTTGGCATCGTTTCCGACGCCGTCGAACTGCAGGTAGACGAACCTCAGACCGGCTTCCGCCGCCTGGCGGCAGAACTCCTTGCTCTTGGCGAACTCGATACCGTTGCTCGCAGCTTGCGTACTTGAAAAACCCAGCTTCCGGGCGTAACTGACGGCATTGAGGAAAAACGGCGACATCGTCGGTTCGCCGCCGGAGAACTGGATCGACATCTGACGACGCGGCTTGATTTCCATCGCGTTGTCCATGATTTCCTTGATGTCGTCCCATGTCAGTTCATGCACGTAACCGACTTGATTGGCGTCCATGAAACACGGATCGCACATCATGTTGCAGCGGTTCGTGAGATCGACGGTCAGCACCGAGCCCCGCCCGTGCTTGATCGTGCTCGAGCCGTGATTGTGGAGGTCTTCGTCGTTGTGGGATGGCATGTCCCGTCCCGGGAAATTCTTTTCGATCCATTCCAGGAAGCGGACATCCACGGCCATCATGTCTTCGACCTTGCCGTGTAGCGGGCAATCCTTGACCATCCACACCTGCCCGTCACGCTCGATAATGTCGGCCTTCACTTCGCCGACTTTCTCGTGGAGCAGCGTTGTCCAGTCCTGCGTGCCGCTGATGATCGCTGCGCGGGCTTCCAGTACGCACTTCGGACAGAGCGAGTCGGTTTGCCGGGGCCACCCCAGAGCAGGTTTTGTCTTCTGCCACGACTTCTGGAGGGGCTTTTCGGCCCATTTCGGAATGAATGAGGCCTTCACTCCATACTTCGCCACGTATTGAATCGTGTCGAGGGTCTTTCCTGCCGAATAGCAGGCAGCGGCGTCGAAAAACTTCATTGCTCGGGTACCGACTGATTGTTGCTTGGTTAAGGGTGCCAAAGGTGCCTCCTGGGGAACGCGCGCTTCTCTCCGCAGGTACAGAAGTCTTGAAAGCGCTTTCCGGTCGATTGAAACCGGTCAGATTTGATTAAGATTTCTATTTTCAGTCTGACAGGTACAGTTTGCCGAGCTGTCATATGAGTGGAACGTAGAATAGCGCAGCTTTTTCGGGTTATACAACAGAAATATGGGCCCAAGCGGCTGTCATTCAGAATCGGTCACGCTCGATTTTTGCTCTGTCGCACGACTTCCACCGATACAAACTTCAGCGGCGTCGGTATCGGGGCCGTCAGTTTTCGCACGAGAACCCGGACGGAATCGCCGCCCAGTTCAGTGAGAACGCCGTCGGCAATGCGCTCGGCCAGAGTTTCCAACAGGCGGTACTCCCGATCGCCGGCCATGTCCGCCACCATTCGGACGATCTGCCCGTAATCCACCGAATCGGCAACATCATCGCTAACAGCCGCGGCGCGCAGGTCCGTCATGACCTCGACATCGATGGACAAGCGCTGGCCTGCGGCACGCTCCTCGTCCGTGACGCCGATGGCGGAAGAACATTCGATTTCGGAAACGAAAACCCTGTCGGATCGCCCGGTCATGAAATGAATGGGATGTCAGATATCATCTTCGTCGAGCGGTTCTCTCGACGAAAATCCAGACTCGGTTTCGTGCCAGTAGTCGATGGATTCCTCACCCAGGTGCCAACACAGATAGACCACACGCTCGTGTTTCAAATAGGGGAAATCGACCAACCCCTTGTCGAGATCCTTGATCAGTACCCCCATTTCCCGAACCTGACTCATTACGTGCATCAGTTGGGACACGGACTCCACGTATTCGACGCCGTAGGGGCTGTACCCGTCCAGCATGGCCTTTTCACGGGTCTTCTGGATCTCGGGGTTCAGTTCCTTGATCCGCAGCCACTCTCCACGGATTTCCTGGAGTAGCGGCTTCAGACGCGGCAGAACGCTGCTGGCCTCGCTGCGGGTGAAAATGTGTTCAGCTTCTTTCATGGGTGTTGACGGCTCAATGTTCGAGGAACTTTTCGGCTTCCAGGGCGGCCATGCAACCGGTCCCCGCGGCAGTCACCGCCTGCTTGAATACGGGATCCTGAACGTCACCGCAAGCAAATACGCCCGGGATGTTCGTCGCAGTCGAGCCTGGAACGGTCTTCACATAGCCCTTCTGGTCCAGGTCGACATATCCCCTGAAAATTCCGGTATTCGGGTTGTGTCCGATCGCCACGAAAACGCCGTCGAGATCGATCTCCAGAGTCTTGTCTTCCTTGATGTTCCGTATCCGGATTCCGGTGACTTCGTTATCTCCAAGTACGTCTTCGACCACAGTGCTGTAGTGCACGTTGATTTTATCGTTCGACAGTGCACGCTCGGCCATGATCGTCGAGGCCCTGAACGCATCGCGGCGGTGGATGAGTTGGACATCGGTGGCGAATTTGGTCAGAAACGTCGACTCTTCCATCGCCGAGTCGCCGCCGCCGATGACTGCTATTTTCTTGCCTCTGAAGAAGAACCCATCGCAGGTGGCGCAGGTCGATACGCCATAGCCCATCAAACGACGCTCGTTTTCGAGACCCAACAGGTTTGCCGAAGAACCGGTCGAGATGATCACGGTTCGGGCTTCGAATTTCTGTTCGTCGACAAAGATCCGGAACGGGTTTGCGTCCAGTTCCACACGGTCGACATAGCCCGTAAGAAACTCGGTACCGAACCGCTCGGCCTGCTTCTTCATGTCCTCCATGAGTTGCGGTCCCATGATTCCTTCGGGAAAGCCTGGAAAGTTCTCAACCATGGTCGTGAGCGTGAGTTGCCCACCAGGTTCCGCACCTTCGATCAAAAGGGGTTTCAGACTTGCCCGGGCGGCATATACCGCCGCTGTCAGTCCGGCCGGGCCCGATCCAATGATGATGACGTTACGCATGGAATAACCTTAGTAGGTGAAACCTGTAATCTACCACATCTGCCAACATCCGTCGGTAGAGGCGCTGGCGACTGTTCGTGTGTGTGGCCGACGGGCGTGACGGATGAAGCGTGACGGAGAAAACCTGACCGTCAAGGCGCGATTTCTGTGACAACCCCGAATACTCGAAGCCCTAATCGATTGATTCAAAAGTGTTTCAGGAGTGGATTCGCTGGTGCATCGACTGTTGTATGTCCCGCGTCCTTGCTTTGTCGCAGTCAACCGCCTACCGCGCCCAATCCCTGATCCTCGCCTGCGAATTCTGCTCTTCCGAGGCCGAAATGCCGTTCGACTGGCTCCTGGACGAAGTGACCGGCAGTGACGGATCGGACGTGGACTACATCCTTTCGGAGCCGGCCCGGTGCCCGCGATGCCGCGGAGAAGTCACCGAAAAGACATTGGTGGAATGGGGGGTAGAAATACATGGTTAGACTCGCGCTCGAAGACGCCCGCCGGCCGGCACACTCTGGGGAAACGTACAGTTGATTCCGCGGTCGATCCTGCCCATCGACCGGCACATTCTGGGGAAACGTACAGTTGATTCTGCGGTCGATCCCGCCATCAAACCGGTTCATCTTGCAACAGATCCGTCGGAGGGTTGCGCGCGTGGTCGAGGGACTACATCAGCGATTCCATGACTTCGCGCAGAGCGTCCGCACTGGGGACGACATCTTTCGGGCCCAGGTGCGCCAGCGGCTTGTCGCACAGATCGAGCGTGGACAGGAAGTCCGGCTGGTTTTCCCTGACGTAAATCAACCCGGTCAGAAGTTCCTTATCGGTATTGGTCTGTATCAGCATTTGCAGAGCTTCGGCCTTGTGGGTGGGGTCGTAGCTTCGGTCGGCCTTCCGCAACTTCAGATGCGAACCGTCATGCAGCTTGATGTTTGCCACCGTTCCTTCGTCGTAGGCCACCTCGATCTGCTCGAAAAAAGGCACGTATGAGATTTCGTGCAGCAGTTCTTCGTGTTGTTTCGCGAACGGATAGCTTTTGGTCGATCCCTCATGGTTGTTGAACGTGACACAAGGGCTGACCACATCCAGAAGGGCGGTGCCGCGGTGGCTGATTGCCGCCTTGATGAGGGCAACGAGTTGCTTGGGGTCTCCCGCAAAGGAGCGCGCGACAAAATTGCACCCCATCTCGATGGCCAGCGCGCAGACGTCGATTGCGGGCAGGTTGTTCAGCGTCCCGCCCTTGGATCTCGATCCGTAGTCGGCGGTTGCCGAAAACTGACCCTTCGTGAGGCCGTAGACGCCGTTGTTTTCGACGATGTAGATCATCGGAACGTTGCGGCGCAGCAGATGACAAAACTGTCCCAGACCGATCGAGGCGCTGTCGCCGTCGCCGCTCACGCCCACCGCCATCAGATCCTTGTTGGCCAGCATTGTGCCGGTTCCGACGGCGGGCATACGTCCATGAACACTGTTGAAGCCGTGAGACTGGTTCAGGAAATACGCTGGAGTCTTGCTCGAGCATCCGATGCCGCTGAGTTTGGCGATACGATGCGGTTCGACCCCGTACTCCCAGAAAGCCCGGATCAGTTGACTGGTAATCGCATCGTGACCGCAGCCCGCGCATAGAGTCGAGTCGCCGCCCTTGTACTGGTTGATGGCGAGGCCGATCCGATTCGTCTTCGGTGGCGAAGCAGTCGTGGGTGACATGACTAGCGGTTCTCCTTCCGTTCACTTGCAATCAACTCGTCTGTAACGAAGCGCGCGTCAAGCGGGATTCCTGAATAGTGCAGCATGTTGCGGATCTTGGCGATTCTGTCGGCCGATAACTCCATACGCATCAGGCTTGCCATTTGGGCATCGCGATTCTGTTCGATCACGTAGACCCGGTCGCAACGATCGAAAAATTCGGCGAGTTCGCTGGTAAAGGGAAGCGCGCGGAGCCGAAGGTAGTGCACCCGCATACCGTGCTGCTGTTCAAGTTCTGCCCGGCTTTCCCCGACCGCGACATCTGTCGTACCGAATGCAATCACGCCTACGTTCGCACCGTTGACGTAATCGACGACGGGTGCCGGCACCATCTTTCGCGCGGTCTGGTACTTGCGGTTGAGTCGATCCAGATTGTTCACATAGTCGTCGGCGCGTTCGCTATACCTGGCGTCGGCATCGTGTCCGCTGCCGCGCGTTAAGTACGACGCCAGAGGGTGATGCGTTCCGGGCAGCGTCCGGTAGGGTATGGCATCGCCGTCCACGTCCCGGTAACGTCCGAATTCGCCAATGCGTTCCAGATCTTCCGCCGAAAGCACCTTGCCGCGATCGATCGACCCGGTGGGGTACTCGAACGGATCGGCCATCCAGTTGTTCATCCCCAGGTCCAGATCCGTCATGACGAAGATCGGTGTCTGGAGTCCTTCCGAAAGGTTGAACGCTTCCAGCGAGAGGGTGAAGCATTCTTCGATGTTGCCGGGAATGATGACGACGTGCTTGGTATCCCCGTGAGATAACACAGCCAGCGAGAGCAGGTCGGATTGCTGAGTTCTGGTCGGAAGGCCCGTGCTGGGGCCGACGCGGGTGACGTCGTAGATGACAATCGGAATTTCAGCGTAATACGCCAGACCCACAAACTCGGACATCAGTGAGATGCCGGGTCCGGAAGTGCTGGTCATCGCCCGCGCCCCAGCCCAACCTGCACCGATCGCCATGCCCACGGCGGCGAGTTCGTCTTCGGCCTGGACGATCGCATAGGTGGCGTTGCCATCCTTGTCACGCCGGTACTGGTCCATGTAGCCCATCAGACTTTCACAAAGCGCCGACGACGGTGTGATCGGGTACCAGGTGGCGACGGTCACACCGGCAAACATGGCGCCCAGCGCGCATGCGGAGTTGCCGTCAATAATGATCTTGCCGGCCGTCTTGTCCATCCGTTCGCAGCGAAACGGGTCGGTCTTGGCGATTTGTTCCCGCGCGTATCGCATTCCGATCGCGATCGCCTGCATGTTGAGTTCGATGGCTTTCTTCTTGCTTTTGAACTGTTTCTTGACGGCTGTTTCGATCTCGTTCGTATCGATGGCCAGCAACTCGCCGACCACACCCACGTACAGCATGTTGGCCAGCAGCTTGCGCAACCGCGAGTCGGAGGTGATTTTGGTAGCCAGCTTGGCGAAGGGGACAGGGTAATAAGTCAGGTCGTCGCGCAGATCGGACAGATTCAACCGCTCTTCGTAAACGACGACTCGTCCCGGGTTCAGACTCATGACGTCTTCGCGGGCCGTCGCCGGATTCATCGCAATCAGGAAGTCGAGATCCTTCCGGCGAGCTGTCCATCCATCTTTGTTGGCGCGGATCGTGAACCAGGTTGGAAGGCCGGCGATGTTGGAAGGGAACAGGTTCTTGCCACTGACCGGGATGCCCATCTGAAAGATGGATCGCATCAGCACCATGTTGGCAGACTGACTTCCCGAACCGTTGATCGTGGCCACCTGAATACTGAAGTCGTTTATTGCAGGGGCCGTTTCTCCTCCACCACCTTCGTCCAGCACCGCAGTGCTGTGGGACTGCTGTGACACTTCTGGCTCCTTCTTTCTTTTCTGCTTTCTTCTGGACCTCCCCTGTACGCCTGTTCGGAAAACAATGGGTGGCAGGCTTGCTCCAGACGTGCGGTTTGGGACCGCACACAGCCAAGAACTATAACATGAATCGTCTGCCTGAATCGCCCACTGATTCGGTTCCACGGCTCCGGAATGCCGGGGTCGATCGACCGTGTTTTGCGCTAACCGCTGAAGTGCCTGCTGAATGAATACGCCCGGCAGGATTCGAACCTGCGACCTACGGCTTAGAAGGCCGGTGCTCTATCCTCTGAGCTACGGGCGCTTGGAACGATACTAGCAGTTCGGACGGGGGTCTCGCGGCCCGCGGTCTCGCGGCCCGCGGTCTCGCGGCCCTTGGTCCAACCCGGCGGGGTCGGGCCATGGGCCGTCGGTTCACTCCGTCGTCCGGAGCCCCGATCCGGGCTGGGATGGTAACATTCGGTCAATTCAGGCGTCTAACACGCTGAGTCACCGGTCGTTCAACGCTTGAGTCTAGATGGAGGGTCCCATGCGGCAGGCTTTCAGATACATATTCTTGCTGATGGTTTTGGCGGCGGCGGCGATATCGCTGTCCGGAATCGGTTTTGCCGACACCTTGGTGCTCAGAAACGGCAACCGGATCTCCGGATACTATGAAGGCGGAACTTCCCGTGTCATTCGCTTCCGAACCGACTCGGGGCTCGGCGAATACGATCTTCTTACCGTCCAGGAGATTCGCTTCGGAGACGACGTGGTTTCATCCACACCGGGGGTAGTGGAACAGGCCGCTGCGGTTCCACCGGCCGATACCGGAACCGAGCCGCCCGTGCAGGTTGGGGCGAATCCGGAAACGGAAGACGAGTCCGTGCGGCTCCGAACGCGTGACGAAGTCGCCGGTAGCCCGGTGGCTGAAAACGCCCTGAATACCGCCTGGACGATTCCGAGCGGTTCGACGATGATGGTCCGCTTGATCGACGCCATCGATAGCGAGGACAACGAAGTCGGAGAAACCTTCGCCGCGACCCTGGAGCAGCCTCTTCTGGTTGAAGGCATTGAAGTGGCGCCGCGAGGGGTCGAAATACGCGGCAGGATCGCACAGGTTTCCAGCGGCGGCCGGGTTCGAGGGGCCGCGGAGTTGCGGCTGGAATTGACTCGGATCGTTGTCAATGGCGTGCCTTACGCTCTGAATACGGCGGAATACGCCGAGGTGAGGGAAGGGCGCGGCGAGGAAACGGCGCGTCGCGTCGGCACGGCCGCGGGAATTGGAGCCATCATCGGAGCAATCGCTGGTGGAGGCCAGGGCGCCGCGATCGGCGCGGGGATTGGCGCCGGAGCCGCTGGCACCGCGCAGGTGCTGACCCGTGGCGAGCAACTCTATATCCCGGCAGAGACTCTGCTTGGGTTTACCCTGAGCGAACCCCTGATCATCGCTGCCAGATAGTCCTGTCGCTGTCAAGGGCGCCGTCAGGATTGCTGGATTTCTTCTGGCACTTGCGCGCCGGCGCTGGATTTTTTTGCCAACCACTTGTAGGCCGTCGGGAACAGCAGACCCGAAAGTACCGCGACCAGGATGATCGTCGCGTTTTCCAACTCCGTTAGCGTGCCCAGATCGAGGCCGATCTCGGCAATGGCCACCAGCAGCGTCAGAGGCGTCGCCAGAAGAAGCGCGGCGCCGGCGATTTGCCGGATTGAGAAACCCATCGTTCCGAACACGAGCGATGCCAGGATCTTGACTGCCAGCGAGACGAGAATGACGCGTCCCATCAGCGGGTAGATTTCCGGTGTGCCCAGAGCCTGGAGATTGAATTCCACACCGACATGAATGAAGAAGACGGGTATGAAAAACCCGTGCCCGATTCCCGCAAGTTTGGTTTCGAGAATCCCCTTTTCCCTGAACACGAAAGTGAACAGTGCGCCCGCCAGGAACGCTCCGAGAATGGCCTCCATGCCCAGCAGCTCCGTGATCGCCACAAACGCTATCATCAGTGCCAGACCGGCGCGAACCCCAATCTCGGAAGGATCTTCACTTTCCACCAGGCGGGAGAACTGGGAAGGGAACCACCACACCAGCAGGCGTAGCGTCTTCAGGACGAGGTAGGCGATCGCGAAAACACCGGCCAGACTCAGTATCTCGACAAAGAACTCGATGCCGATTCCCACCGAGAACACGATGTTGTAGATCGTCGCGATGATGATCGTCAGGAACTCTCCAATGGAGCCTACCAGGATGACGGTCTGCCCGAATTCGGATCGGGCTGCTCCCATCTCGCGCAGACTCACCAGCACCAGACCGATCGAGACGGCGCCCAGGACGATTCCGAAGAACGGCGACCATCCCATCGCGTACGCTCCAACAAAGGCCAGCCCCACGATGAGTCCAGCGATAATTCCGCTCAGTACCAGCGGCCGGGGGCCGCGCCGTTCCAGACTTGCGAAATCCAGTTCCAGTCCGGCCAGGAACATCAGGAACGCAAAGCCGAACTCGGCAAGCACGTCGAAGAACTCCCCTTCCGATACGACTTCCAGAACGTACGGTCCGACCAGAATGCCGAAAACGATTTCGCCGATCCGCGGCTGGAAACGCCGATCCGGCCGCTCAGAATGGGGACGATGAAGGCGCCAAGTGCGATCAGAAGCAGAGTGGACGCCTGATCTTCCATTAGACGGGGAGAGCGATCGTGGTGATGGGCGAGCGGCGGAACAAATGCTGGCTGACATCCGGGTTGAACAGAGACGGACACCGGTCCCGGCTCTGCGACAACAGTAGCAGGTCGTAGTCGCCGGCCAGGACGAGGATCCGATCCACGGGATTTCCCTCGAGGTGAATCCGCTCGACTTCGAGGTGGTAGAGGTTGGCCAGATGCGTAGTTTGGTCGAGCGCGGACTTCTGCTCTTCAAGCGCTTTATCGCCGCCGGCGAAACGCGGTGGCGTGACGGTGACGACTGTGACACCGGCTTTGTATATCCGCGCGAGGTCGAAGGCAAGCCGAGCCACTTCCATCGATGGATTGTCATGCGTGACGGGCAGCAATATCCTCTTGTAGGGCTGGCTGCCCCGCAGGATGGCGAAGGGCGCCTCCATTTTTCCGAGGATGCCCGACAGCACCGTTCTGCGAAGGCCCAGACGTTCCAGAAATCGAAACCGCTCGTCGGGCAGGATCAGAAAACCGCAGTCTTTATTGAGAACGTGTTTGGCCCCCACCTCGCCATAGTTCCCAAAGACCGCCAGGCTCGAAGCTTCGATTCCATGTTCGCCGCATGTTTGATCCAGGGTTGTCTGTATCTCCGGCTCATGCGGCCAGAACAGGATCTCCAATCCTCGCGCCCTGCTGTGATCCATCACATACCGGAGTTCGCTGGCGATATCTCGAAACTCGGCGGCGCTTTCCGTCAGTAGCAGGACCTTGGAGCCGAACTCGAGAGGGAACTCGGGTTCCCCGAGCCTGAAGAACTCCGCGATCGACGGCAGGATTTCCTTTTCGCCAATCAGGATCACCCGGTCGTCGACTTGAATATCGACCGCGCCCGTTGGAACGACCAGCATGTCATTCCTGAAGATTGAAGCGACGTGCCATCGTTGGGAGCGGATCGAGGACAGGGTACGACCAATCATTGGGGACGACGGCAGGACCGACACCTCGACGATTTCACCATGAGCCTCCGCCATGCTCAACGAAGTTCCGACGCCATGCAGCACCCGGTGCTGGAGGTTGACCGCCGCCGCGTATGAAGGTGTGACGAAATCGATACCGGCCTTCCGATACCGTTCGCGTTCCGAAAAGCGGCTGACTGCCGCGAAGAGGTTGGATTTGCCGAAATGGTCCCGCGCCAGCCGGCAGACTTCCAGGTTGACGTCGTCCGAATCGGAAACGGCGATGACATAGTCGACGTGTTCGATGCCGGCTTCAGCCAGAATCAGCCGGCTGGTACCGTCGCCAACGGTTTTCTGAATCCGTTCCGTATCGACCTGTGCGTCAACCAGATCGAGCCGGGCCGAATCGATATCGACGATCGAGACGAGCCAGACGGCCGTCAGTCGCCTGAGCAGTTCCCTGCCGGTCGTACCCGCACCCACAACGAGCGCTCGAGGTTGGATTTTCGAGTCGGCGAGCTTCATGACGACGAACTATCCCGGCGCCGGCCCGGAACTGGCCATGCCCTCGTATGGCCGTACCATGTCGTGTTTAGAAGCCTTTCACCTTTCCGGACTTCCGGTAGCAATGGAATACGATGTGCCATCCGAGGGCGATTATTGCCAGCCAGACTACCCAGTAGTATTCGGACGGAATGCCCAGATTGCCGCCCGCAAAGTACGTGGTGTGCTGTCCAATCATGGACCACAGCAGGGGCAGAGACATGTAGGTGTTGTGCTTGGAACGCAGACCGGCCAGTTTGACCAGGGCGCCGTCGGGCGCATCGCCGTTCTTCACCGCGGTAATGATCTTTTGCTGTGCCGGCCAGATGCGGAACCAGACGTTGAAAGCCATTGCCGTTCCGAACAGGGTTCCGGTATGGATCAACGTGCTGCGGTAACTGAAGTCGCCGACGTAAACAAATAGCGCAACGACAACGGACAGAAGCAGGAACGAGACGATCACCGCAGCCCGGATATTGCCGGCCAGGCTCGTCTTCCACAGCCCGTCGTAAACGAACACGCCCAGGAACGCTACCGCGATCATGACGATGGCGCCGGCCGACCAGTCCGCGTCGGTTTCAAGTGCCTGTTGGCCGTGGTAATACACCAGCAGAAGGAGGAGTACGCCCGTGATCCAGGTCCACGCCGCTCCCCATCTGAACCAGTAAAGGGCCCGCGGCATCAGTTCGGGAACGACGGCTTTTTTCGTCGGCCCGTCCAGTTGAGCCGCCATGGCGCCGTTGACCCAGTTGAAGAAATAGAGGTGCCCAATCCAGATGATGCCCACGAATACATGTAGCCATCGGAATACTGCTTCCAATCCGCTCATCGTTCCCCCTAGTTTTGGAATTCGTGACGACTTAGAACGCCGGGTTCGATCACCGGATACCGCCCCAACTCACAAGAGAACGGTAGGGCTGCATCAGGCTCTCAATGGCCGGACGGTACCATATCTCCCTTCAAATTGATACCGGTGGCGGCCCCGTTTGAGGGCCACCGAATTGGCGCCTCATCAACCACAACAGGATCAGGGCGGGAACGGCCAGCAGTATGCTCAGGAGAAAGAATGCGGGCCATCCCGTTGTCTCCGCCAGTTGACCCGCCGGCGCCGCGGCGATGTCGCGGTTGAGTGCGATGAACGACGAGAGCAGGGCATATTGAGTTGCCGAAAAGTCATGGTTGCAGAGGCTCATCAGAAAGGCCACCAACGCCGCGGTGCCCAAACCCTGGGCGAAGTATTCCAGGTTGATCGTGGCGACCATGAGGGGATAATTTCCGCGCGATTGCGCCAGCATGAAATAGAAGATGTTGGTCCCGGCCTGCAGCCAGCCGAATATCCACAGCGATCGCCAGATTCCCATTCGGCTCATCAGTGCGCCGCCGGGCAAAGACGCCCAGCATCGTCGCGATCAGGCCCATCGTGCCTCGGACCACACCGATGTCGGTCAGGGAAAACCCCGATGCCAGCAGGAAGGGCGCCGTCATGTTGGTGACAACGTTGTCGCCCAGTTTGTAGAGCGCGATGAAGCGGGGCGAGTGCGAGCAGGGCGCCCCTCGGTCCGACCCGGGTATAGAACTCGCCAAACGGCTTGAAGATCGCTTCCTTGAAGGATTTCGGCGGCGTGCCGGGGTTGACAGGTTCCGGGCTCCGGATCGATGCGAACAGTCCGGGCAACATGCATGCCGCCATCAGCAGATAGACGGACCGCCAACCCACATATTCAGCCAGAAAGATCGCCACGGACAGGGTCACCCACATTGCGATGCGGTATCCAAGCGTGGAGACCGCGGCCCCGGCGCCCATTTCGTTTGGAGCGAGGACGTCAGCCCGGTAGGCATCGATGACGATGTCCTGCGTGGCGCTGAAGAAGGCGACGGCCACGGCGGCGACCGCGATCGGGAAGATGGTCCGGTCGGGTCGGGAAAAGGCCATGAGTATCAGCGCGGCCATGAGCAGGACCTGGGTCACTGCCATCCAGCTACGCCGCCTGCCCAGAAACGGCGGAGAAAAGCGGTCGATTGCAGGGGACCACAGGAACTTGAATGAGTAAGGGATGCCGACCAGACTGAAATAGCCGATTGTCGCGAGATCAATTCCCTCAACGCTGAGCCATGTTCCCAGCGTTTGGCTGGTCAAATACAACGGCATGCCCGACGAGAACCCAAGCAACAGGATGTAGGTCATCTTGCGGTCGTTGAAGACGTGGAACAGCGACTGTCGGCGGGCTCTGTCCTGCATGGCTGGAGAGATGGTGCCACAGGCCTGGCCGGGTTGGGGCCAGGGGCTTTACAAGTTTTTACGCTTCCGGCGCGGATGGCGTTACCCATGGTCGCCACGGATTCGTAGACTATTGGCAGGCGTAGCGGTACGTTTAGAAGATGTCACCATGGATGCCATGGGAGTGTCGATGAAAAAGCTTGCAAGCTCGATTCTGGCAACGGGTCTGATGTTGGTGGCAGCGGCGGTGCTGGGCCAGCAGCCACCCTTGAGTGTTCCCGCGGCCCGTGAAGACGGCGCTCGGACAACCGCCTCTATCAGGGGATACGTGATCCGCGCCGGCGGCGCGCCGCTCGGCAAGGCGGAGGTGATGCTGCGCCCGGTGGAGGGACGAAGCCCATTGTACGGGGCGGTCACCGGGAACAACGGCGAATTTGTGCTCGAGAACATTCAGGCGGGCAACTACCGGCTGCATGTCGAGCGCGACGGATATGTCGATCGCGAATTCGGCCAGATCAGTTCCTCTCGTCCGGGAACCGTCCTGGTGCTGGTGGACGGGCAGGAAGTTCGCGACGTGGTCGTCAGCATGGTTCCCACGGGCACGATCGCCGGCCGGATTTACGACCAGGATGGCGAACCCATCGAAGGGGTTAATGTCCAGGCAATGCGATTCGACTACAACGATGGAGAACGGGTGTTGAACTCGGTCGGCCAAGCCCGGACCAACGATCTGGGCGAATACCGATTGTACTGGCTTACGCCGGGCGAGTACCGGGTTTCGGCCACGTTCCAGGCCCGTTCCCGGGCGGCAGCGAATATCCAGATGGTAGTGACGGCCAGCGAATCCGGGGCTGGGCGGCGCATCTCTGCAGGGACTGACCGACGCTTTGCGCGGGGAGATAGGCGACCTCCAGATACGGCTCGGCGGTTCGGCCGGCGGTCCGGTGGACGAGATTTATGTCGACACCTATTATCCGGGCACGCACGACCCTCTCGCCTCGTCTCCGATCCATGTGGCCGAGGGAAGCGAGGTGCGGGCCGTGGATTTCACGGTTCTGCCCACGCGCGCGGTCACGGTTCGCGGGCGGGTCGTGGGTCCGTATTCTCCCGATGAGGGATTCGTTCCGACCGTCAGCATCGTGCCGCAGAATTCCGCGCTTGCTCCGCGGAGAAACAGTTTGAGCGTTGGCCGCGGAAGGGGCCGGAGCAGCGGCGGCCGGGATGGCACTTTTGAACTGACCGGCATTGCGCCGGGTTCGTATACGATCGTCGCGACCGTACGGGCCACCGGCGGACGTGGCGGATTTGGCGGACGTGGCGGCCGCGGCGCCGGAGAGCAGCCAAGACTGGCTGGATTCGCCGACGTTGAGGTCGGAGGGCAGGACATCGACAACCTCGTCGTTGCCGTTCAACAGAGTGTTCCGGTAGCGGGGCGCGTTCTTCTGGAACCGGGTACGTCCGAGATCGACGTTTCGCGATTGCGCGTACGGCTCGAACCGACGGGCTCGCTGCCCATCGGTGGAATCAATGCCCGAGTCGAAGACGACGGCACCTTTACTCTCGACAACGTCAACCAGATTTTGTATCGCGTGTCGCTGACCGGCCTTCCCGAAGAAGCGTACGTGTCCGCGGCCCGCGTGGGCGCATCCGATGCGTTGAATTCGGGGATCCTTGTGACACCGAATGTCGGCTTGCTCGAATTCTCGATCAATGGCGGGGGAAGCCGCATCGAGGGTGCCGTGGCGGTGGAATCCACCGCCGCATTCACCGGAGCACAGGTCGTGCTTGTCCCCGAAAACGCGGCTCGCGAGGATCTTTATGAAGTTGCGAGCGCCGATCAGTACGGTCGGTTTTCAATGCGCGGTATCGCCCCCGGGCGCTATCGACTGTTTGCCTGGGAAGATGCGCCTTCAGGCGCCTATCGGGATCCCGAATTTGTCAGGCGTTACGAGAATTTCGGCGAAGCCGTGGAAGTGAATCGAGGCGCCCTGATTCAGGCCCAGCCGCGTCTGATCCCTGCTGACCGGTAGCCCGCCTTTCTCACGGGTTTTCGTCGCGAAGAGTCGGAGACGCCGTCAGAGCAAGGCGCGCGCCCGGAGGGCACCGGAGGCGTACTTGACGGTACGTCGAGGAGCCCGACGAAGCGGAACGCAGCACTGGCGGATGGATCCGGCGCTGTAGCAGACAACTCGTGAGAAAGGCGGGTTAGGGCGTTTCCGACTCTTCGATCTCTTCAATCCGGATTCTTCGTTCTTGTACATCTGACCCCTACATCTGAAACGTGGCCGAAAAGATGGAACACATCATCCGACAGTACAGTCTGGAACTGGGCGCGCTGGAGGTTCAGTACATCGAAGAAAATTTTTCCGAGTTCCGGAATCGCAAGATCGCCGACGAGATCGTCGAGCGGCTTGGCGATCGGGAATACCTGATTCTGCTGTCGATGGCGCCGGCTTCTTCTGAAGACGACGAACTCATTCCCGTGGCGTTCAAGGTTGGCCACGAACTGAAAGAGTCCGAAACCCAGGTCGACCTCGTCGATCTTGTCAGTCAGCTTGCCGGCTGTGTCCAGTTCTCGGACCGGAAGGTCTTCTACAGTTGGATCGGCGGTACGCGAAAAGAGTGGCGCGGCCAGGGGCACTATCGTGCCCTGACCGAACAGCAGGAAGAATGGGCTCACGAACGCGGGTATCACGAACTGGTCGTAAAGACGAAGAACAAGTTCTACCCCATGCGGTCCACGCTCGATCTCCTGAACTTCAACGTCGTCAAATTCCAGCCCAACCACGGTGACAATCGGGAGTCCAAACTGTACCTGAGTAAACGGATCGGCGCTGAACTTCTGTTGGGCCATCGGACGGTACGGACGATCGAAGAGAACGCTTAGCGGCCCGCGCGCGACCCTGAAGGGTTCTAGCCCGGGCTGTTACAGATCATCGCCAGTCACCCGATTTAACATCCTTTAACGCGTCTTCCCCAGTGGTGGCGTGTCCAACCCATCAGATAGCCGAAACGCAATTACGCGAAGCGGCATCACTCAAAGCCGAGAAAAAGAAGGAGATACCGAAATGAGAATCAAGGTACTTGGGTTGGCGGCGTTGTTTCTGGGTCTTGCGTTGGTGGCGACCGCCGAGCGAGGTCCCGGAGGATTCCGGGGGGGGGCAACGGCGAACGTCAGGACCGGCTTGCGGACCGGGACGGAGAACGCATCCCCCTGGGCCGGCTGACGGAGGCGCTCGAACTGAACGCGTCGCAAGTCGCCGCCGCACAGGAGTTGCTGGATCGGCGTAACACGGCCATCGAGGCCATTCGCGAACAAGGCCCCAGACCCCGTCAGGCGCTGAATGGACTGATCGGGGAGGGCGACGACCCCGCGGCAATCGGTAATGCGGTACTTGCCCTGAGGCAGCAATTCGAGGATGCGAATCGGACCTTCATCGACGGGTTCACGAACCTTCTTACGGAAACCCAGCGGGCGCAGTTCGAAAATATTCAGGCCATGAGGCCTGGAGTCCTCGATGGGGCGGGCTTCAACGGTCGCGGTGGTAGAGGGGCCGGCCGGCGCGGCGCCGCTTCGGAGGAGGTCGATTGACGCCGACCAAGGGCAGCAGCCCGCGGCAAACCCATGCAGTGTTCTGCCGCGGGCTGCCGGGTAACTACCCATGTCGAACGGCGAACCGCACGTTCGCGGCTCGCCGTTCCAGTTTCCTACCCCTCGAAACGATACCCCTTCCCGTGCACCGTGACGATGAATCGGGGAGATCGGGCATCCGCTTCGATTTTCTGCCTCAGCCAGGCGATATGGACATCGACTGTACGCGTGATCGGTACCGAGTCATAACCCCAGACTTCTTTCAGCAGCGTGTCTCGCGAAACGACCTCGCCTCGATTCTCGATCAGATATCGAAGAAGACTGGACTCCTGATCTGACAGGTCTACTGTTTCGGCGTCGCGAATGATTCTGCGCTTCGTGAAATCGATCCGCATGCCTCCGAAGTCGTGGATTCGAAGATTGGATCCCAGGTCGCGCGACGCTCGCCGCAACAATGCCTCGATGCGTGCGAGCAACTCTTCGGCTTCGAAAGGTTTGGTCAGATAGTCATCGGCGCCGGACTTCAGCCCCATCACCTTGTCGCTCAACTCATCCCGTGCCGTCAGCATCAGAATCGGGGTGTCGGTCCCACTGCGCCTGAGCCGGGCGGCGACTTCGAAGCCGTCCACCGAAGGCAGCATCACGTCGAGTATGATCAGATCGTAGGAGCGGTCGTTCGCGCTGTTCAGCGCCTCCTGACCGTCGGCACAGCTTTCGACATCGTACCCGTTGCCGGCCAGCATGTCGGAGAGTGCCCGAGCCAGCGCCGGTTCGTCTTCGACCAGGAAAACGCGTTGGCGTGTTTCCCCGTGGGGGGAAGTCATTCTGTTCCTCGCTCGTTCGCGGTCGCGGCCGGCAGACGAATTTCGAATGTGGCGCCCTGTCCGGTAGATTCGGCCAGGGAGACCTGCCCACCCATTCCTTCCATCATCTTCTTGACCAGGCTGAGTCCAAGGCCGCTTCCCGGAATCCTGCCGGTGTCGTGCCCGCGGTAATACGGTTCAAAAACGTGCGGTATGTCACCGGCGTCAATTCCGGGTCCGTGGTCACGGACGTAAACTCGTACCTGTCGGGTCGATTTCTCTTCGGAAACGTCGACTTCGATCGCTTCGTTGCGGCCGGCATCGGGACGAACGCCGTATTTCAGCGCATTGACCAGCAGGTTGACCAGCACGTGGGTCAGCGCCGTCTCGTCGGCGAGTACAGGCGAAGTGCCGGGATGTACGTTGACCCTGACGCGTTCGGCTGCTTCTTTCGGGTTCGAGAACGTCGTCGTGATCGCCCGCTCAATAACTTGTTCGACGAAAACCGGATTCAGGGAGTAGCGCCGCCGTCCCGACTCGGTCTGAGCGAACTGGATCACCTGCTCGACCATCGATGAAAGCCGCCGTCCTTCGGACTGGACAATTGCGGCATACTCCTTCACCTTCTCGGGTTCTTCGACGACGCCCGACGCGATGTTGTGTGCCGCCATGCGGATGGTGGCGAGCGGCGTCCGAAGTTCGTGCGACATGCCGGCCGCAAACTCCATCTGCAGACGGGCCAGCGAGCGTGCCCGTTCAGCCCAGACAATCGTCAACGCCCCTGAAACACCCAGCAACGCCAGTATTCCGAATCCCACTGCGAGATTGCGCTTGCGGGCGGTCATCACCGCGGTGTCGAGCGAACCGGACCGGTGCTTGACCCGCAGTTGCCAGGGCGCGCCAACAACGGTGAACAGCACTCCGCTCCGGATACCGGGACGGCCGACGCGGTCGCGCCCGCGTCTGTCGGAGAAGGGGGTGACCACCGCTCCCCGCGCGTCCGGATCGGCAATGTCGTGGGCCGCGATGTTGTCCGCGTTGGCGAAGAGCAGGCTGTCGGAACGGAAGATCCCAACCAGATACTCCTCGGGGTCGAAGTGGGCACCGATGATCGAGGGAAGAACCTCGGTTCTCAGATAATCCACGTCGATCGCGACCAATGTCCATTCAGGCAACCCCGGCGGACCTTGCCGGCCTTGAGGGGGCGAAAATCTTCCGCCGCCGGGGAGAAGCAGCCAGATCGAGTCGTCGATGTCTTCCACATCGAGCCCGTCGCGGCCGCGGCGGGTCCACATCAAGTCGAATCCAGGGCGGGGCGCGGCGCGCAGATCCTCGACGCGGCGCCGCAACTCGACAAGTGTTTCGGGCCAGTCGGCTTCATCGAGAAGCCCGGATTCCGGATTGAACCGTTGTAGCGCCAGTGCGTCTTCCCGGCCCGGGGCAGCAACATAGATGTCGCCGATCAGGCCGGGATAGGGCGCGGTCGTTTGCCAGAAATCGTAGTGGCGGTCGAGTTGCCCGGCAAGGTCCGTATCGGAATCCGGTGGCCCCTGTCCGAAGCCGATCCCGACGCGCGCGAGTTCGCGATACAGATCTTCGCCAAGTTCCTGCGTGGCGGTCCGGAGGCTTGCTTCGAGCCGTTCCCGCTCGGCAACGCTCACCTGGCCGACCCAGCGGTATTGCAGAAATGCAAGCAGGCCCAGCAAGGCGATCAGTGCGCCGGTCAGGACGATGGGACGACCGAGCCTCGACTGTACGGCGTTATTCATCGACATTGGTATTGGTGTGGAGGGCCGTTGTTCGATGGACCCAGCATATTTCAATCCCGCGTCCGGTTGTCAAACTTTCCAAAGCTTCGGGATCAAGACCGGTACGCTTCGCGCCCGACGCCCTGAACGGGGATTTCCTGAGCACCCATCACCTTGCTTTGAAGCGCGTACATGCACGCGGCGGCCTCGTCGATCTTTCTCGTGAAAGCGATAGACCCCTTGAGGATCGGCTTCAGCCGCTCCTTGTCCTGGATGCGAGCCGGCGGGTATTCGTGTTCGACGACCAGATGCGTGTTGGCGACGTCCAAGGGCAGCAATTCTCTTGCCGCCAACTGGTGGTCCAGCCAGTCCACGGTGCGGTTTTGCAGATACGCCAGCGGATCGTGGCGTGCGGTGCCTGGCAGTTCGTGCTCGCACAACACCACCTGCTTCTTCCAGGCGTTGAGTTGGTCGGTCGGGTTTGCGGACGGTTTGCCATCGATCCAGTCTCCACGCTCAATCGTCTGTCCACCGTAGCCCCATGCCGATACGCCGCTCGAATCGATGACCTGTCCTTTGACGTGGAAGCCGCCAATCAGAAAACCGTACCCGGCGTCCTTCAGATACTGGAACATCGAACGGGTGTCCTGCCCCATCAGGATCGAGTGGGACGGATCGTAGTGGATGCGGAACCGATCACCCACGCCGTGCTTCTCGCAAATTCGATGCAACGCGATCCAGGTGCCGGGCGTATAGGCGATGTTGTTGTGAAAATTGTCGCTCACGGTCCAGCCCGGCATCGGACACTGTTCGACACGGAACGTCAGTCCGCGATCCCTTGCCGCTTTCAACAGCGGGATGAAATGCTCTTCGAAATCGATGAGATTTTCATCCATGCCGCGTTCCTGATTCCTGCCGACGAAACCGCAGACCGCATCGGTACCTAGCAGCACCGCGGCGTCGAACACCCTCAGCATGAAGTCCGTCTTCTTTTGCCGGATCTTCGGGTCACCGTGCAGCATGTTGTCGAAGTACGCGATGTCGGACAAGCCGACCCCCGAAGCTTTCATCGCGGCTGCGACTCGATTTGCGCGGCTGGCGTCAAATGGTTCCCGCAAGTCGAGCGTGTTGGCCACCGGGTCGAGCATGGCTTCGGGCGGCACGTCGGCCTGGGAGGGATGGAGAGCCGCAGAGAGCTGGATATAGTCGGCGCCGAGTTCGGTTGCGAACGCGAGCCAGTCTTCGATGGCCCGATCCGGGTCCGGATCTCGAACCTCGCGCGGCGTCAATTCCTGCAGCGCCGCGGTCAGCACTCCGATCTTCATGAATTGGGGATCGAACGGTTCAATCGCCATGACTTCCTCCAAGGCACGAAGTGTATCCGATTGGCTGTCGGCCCGAGCTAGCAGTCCGTGGCAGAAACCTTCACGGTCCTGCCGCGGGCTTCTAAACCCTGTGGGGTTCGGCAGCCGGCTGATATGCTGCGGATTGTATTGGACCGTCTTTTCAGAGAGCATTGCATCGTAATGAAAACATCGATCCTGACTTCCATTGCCATTGTCTTAATCGTCGGAGGCGCGACGGCCGGTGGCGCCCCACAGCGGGGGCGGAGTCCTGCCGCCGAGCAACCACCGCCCACCGTGACGCCTCAGGAGTATCCGGCCCGGTTGGTGGAAGCCGGCGAACCCCGGTTCGCCGCCCGGTGCGGTTTCTGTCACGGGCGCGATGCCGGCGGCGGTGAAGGCGGTCCCGACCTGACACGTTCGGAACTGGTGGCCGAGGATACCTACGGCGACAGGATTCGCGACCTGTTGCGCTCGGGCCGGGTTGCAGGCGACATGCATGCGTTCGACCTGGGTGACGAGGAATTTACACTGATCGTGGCGTTCATCCACGATCGCAAGACACAGGCGGAGTTGGCGATGGGCGGCCGCCGGTTTGTGGAGGCGGACGACCTCCGTACAGGAGACGCGTCGGCCGGTCAACGGTACTTCAATGGCGCCGGCGGGTGCGCGCAATGCCATTCGGAAACCGGGGACCTGGCCGGAATTGCCAGCCGCTTCGAGGGCCTGGCCTTGCTGAGGCGCATGCTGTATCCCGCATTTGGTCGACCCGCCCCGGCGCCGGCTACTGTCACGGTCACCCTTCCCACCGGCGAAACGTTGATCGGTGAGCTTGCATCGCAAGATGAATTCACGATCGCGTTGATCGACAGCGACGGAGCGAGCCACTCGTGGTCGACAAACGAGGTGGAATTCACCGTCGACGATCCGATGGCGACTCATTTCGATCTGCTCGGTGCGTATACCGACGACGATATGCACAACCTTTATGCCTATCTGGAGACGTTGAGGTGAGAAATCCGGGAACACGCCTTGCTGTCGGTTTGGGAATTGTTGCGGCCCTGGCGGTTTTTGCGAACGCACAGGGTGTCGATCCCGCTCGGTTCGCCGAGCCTCCCATCGACAACTGGTTGACCTACCATGGCGACTATTCCGGTAAACGCCACAGTCCGCTCACTCAGATTACCGTCGGCAACCTGGATCGGCTGACCCAGGCCTGGAGGTTCGACACCGGCCAGCCCCCGTCGATCAAGGGCACGCCCGTTCTGGTCGATGGCGTCCTTTATGTCACCACACCCGACAACCTTTGGGCGATCGACGCCCGGACCGCGGAAGAGCTCTGGCACTACACCTACCCGATGAACGATGCGTTTCACATCGGGCATCGCGGCGCGGCCGTCCACGGGGACAATGTCTATCTGACGACGCCCGACGCGCACCTGCTTGCACTCGATGCCGGCGATGGCACGCTCCGTTGGGATGTCGAGATCGCCGATTCCAGCCGCGGCTACTGGTCGACGAACGCGCCGCTGGTGATTCGAAATCATGTGATCGTCGGCGTATCCGGCGATTTCGACAACCTCCCCGGTCAACTCAAGTCGGTGGATGCGGACACGGGAGAGACGCAGTGGATTTTCTACAGCACACCCCCGCCGGGAACACCCGATTCGATCAGCGGCGGCGCCACCGGCGGCCAGATGTGGATGTCGGGCACCTACGATCCGGAACTCAATTTGATGTACGTGGGCACGGGGAATCCAACGCCGGTTCTCAATGGCGAGGCCCGCCCCGGCGACAACCCGTGGACCGGCGCCATCGTCGCGCTCAATCCAGACACCGGAGAACTCGTCTGGGGGTATCAGACCTCGCCTCACGACACTCATGACTGGGATGCCGCCGAAGTGCCGGTGTTGGTCGACGGGACTTTTGACGGCGAAGAACGCCGGATGCTGTTGCAGGCTTCTCGCAACGGGTACTTCTTCGTTCTGGACCGGACCAATGGTGAGAACCTGCTGACGGCGCCCTTTACCACGGTGAATTGGGCTATGGGACTCGATGAGCGCGGCCGTCCGATCCCGGATCCTGAAAAAGAGCCGAAACCCGACGGCGTTCTTGTGGCGCCCAACGAAGCCGGAGGCACCAACTATCGGTCGCCCAGCTTCGATCCGGAAACAGGGTTGCTCGTGGTCAGCGCGCAGGACGGCTTCGGGATCTATTTCTACAAGCCCGATCATGGAGCGTATGGCTGGGCCGGAGCGGACTACAACATCGCGGGGAAAAGCTTTCTGAGAGCCATTGATTATCGGACCGGCGAGATCGCATGGAGCCATCCTATCGGAGACGGCCCAGGGGCCGCGGGCGTCCTGACGACGGCGTCCGGACTGACCATTACCGGAGATATTCCGGGAAATCTGATGGTGCTCCGCACCAGTGACGGCGAGACGTTGTGGCATGCTCCGATCGGCAGAGTGGGGAATGGCCCCATCACATACATGCTTGACGGACGGCAATATGTGGTCGTCGGAGCCCGCAGCTCCCTGTACGCCTTTGCGCTCGAAGAATAGTCGAACTGGAGCCCGTATCGATGTTGAAGACGATGAGATTCGTATTGATCGTAATGGCCGGCGGTGTCCTGGCCGGCGCGCCCGCGTCTCAGGCGCCGAATCCGATCCGCGTGATGCTCCTCGATGGCGAGAGCGCGGGAAACTACCACAAGTGGGAACTCGTGACGCCGGTTCTCGCAAAGCAACTCGACGAGACCGGTTTGTTCGATCTGGATGTGGTCACGGCGCCCTCCCCCGAGGCCGACTTCGGCACGTTCAGGCCCGACTTCAACCGCTACGACGCCGTGGTCCTGAACTATGACGCTCCCGACGAACGCTGGCCCGCGGAACTCAAGACATCGTTCGAAGAATACGTCGAAGCCGGTGGCGGGGTCGTCATCGTTCATGCCGCCGACAACGCTTTTCCGGGTTGGACGGCCTTTAACGAAATGATCGGCGTCGGTGGATGGCGGGGCCGAACCGAGGACGCGGGGCCGTTCTGGTATTACAGGGATGGGGCGTTGGTGGAGGACGATTCTCCAGGGCGTGCCGGAAGCCATGGCAGTCGAATACCATTCCGGATCCAGGTTCGCGCCGACCATCCCATCACCATCGGACTGCCCGAGTCGTGGATGCATCAGGGCGACGAACTGTACGCGAGGCTTCGGGGGCCCGGAGCGAACATGACTGTTCTTGCCACCGCTTATTCCGATCCAGCCAACAGCGGTACCGGACGAGACGAACCCATGCTCATGGCGCTCGACTACGGCGATGGCAGGATCTTCCACACGACACTTGGACATGACATCAACGCTCTGAGCTCCGTCGATTTTGTCGTTACGTTTCAACGTGGGACCGAATGGGCTGCAACCGGCGGTGTGACCCAGGATGTTCCCGCAAACTTTCCAACGGCGAATGTTGTGAGCTATCGAGCGGATATCGCGGCGATGGACCCCGGTTACGACAGCGGACTCGATCCGCTGGATGCCGCGGCGCGCGGACGATAAGACCTCGAAAAATTCAGCGCCGGATCTCGGGCTTTTTCGTGCGGACGGTCGCGCGAACGACCCGTTCGATCGTCAACCCCTGTACAAGAATCGAGAAGACAACCACCCCGTAGGTTGCGGCAAGTATGGTATTTCTGGCCGGCACGTCGGGGAGAGATAGCGCGAGCGCGACCGATATACCCCCCCGGAGGCCTCCCCAGGTCAGCACGGGAATCGCCCCCGTCGTAAAATCCTGCCAGATTCCAAGTATTCGGATCGGAATGCCGACGCTGATGAATCGAGCGATCAGAACGAGGGGGATCATCAAAGCGACCGCTCCGGCCAACTCGGGCGTGAACGTCAATGCGACGACCTCGAAACCGATCGCCAGGAAGAGGAGAGAATTCAGTACTTCGTCGAGAAGGGACCAGAACTTTTCGACGTGATCGCGCGTGACTTCGCTCATTGCGAAGCGCGTGCCGTGGTTGCCGATCAGGAGTCCAGCCACCACCATGGCAATCGGACCCGAAACGTGGATGAGAGACGCGAAGGCATAGGCGCCCATCACGAGCGACAACGTGATCATGACTTCAAGGTTGTGTTCGTCAATCGCCCGTATCGCTCGATAGGCGATGTATCCCCCCACGAGTCCGAGCAGCGCGCCGCCAATGGCTTCCGTGGCGAACAGTGTCGTGACCCCCACGAAGGTCAGACTGCCTTCGCCCGTCGCCAGGGCCAGGAGAATCGTGAACAACACGACCCCCACTCCATCGTTGAACAGGCTTTCGCCCGCGATTTTTGCCTCCAGCGTTTCCGGTACGTCGGTGTGTTTCAGGATACTCAGGACAGCGATCGGATCGGTCGGCGAGATCAACGCTCCGAAGACGAGACAGTACGACAGGGGCACGTCAAAGCCAGTCCATCTCAGAAAATAATAAGAACAGACCCCGACGATTGCCGTCGACATCACGATCCCGATCGTGGCGAGCGAAGAGATGGCCCAACGGCGTTCCAGGAGCCGATTCAGGTCCACATGCAGGGCGCCAGCGAACAACAGAAAGCTGAGCATCCCCCGCATGAGCGTGTCGTGAAATTCGATTTCGGTCAGCGTTTCCCGGACAGTTGTCCCGAGAAGCAGGGTCGGGAAAAGCCCGTCGACAACCAGCAACGCAAGCGAAACAACCAGTGCGATCAGTACCAGCCCGATCGAGTGGGGGAGCCTGAGCCAGCGGTGGTTCACCCACCCGAACACGGCGGCCAGGGTGATCAAGAGCGCGACGAGGTTGAAGATGGATGCGACGGTCATGGTTTCAGCCTGTCTGCCTCTGTTTGTCCGCCCGGCCGGAGACCGCTGCGAACCCGAGAGTCCTTACACCGGCGCCCAGCGCCGGTCAGCTCGGATTCCAGCTTGTTCCTTGGGTCGGGCTGCACTATTTTACTCGACATGGAACCCATATCGCCTCACAAGCAGCAGGCGCTGGTCGAGCGCCTCGGTGGAATGTGCGGAGGGGAGTACAGTCCCCACGAACGTCGGAAGTATTTCATATCCGGACCGCAATGGGCCGCGGCCTACCGGGGTCAGGCGCTTTTCTATGCCCCGACTCGCAAGGCCATAACGTTCGAAGACGTCATACGTCAGTTCGGCAGCATCGGCATCGGCCACTGGGCCACGCACGACAGCGATGTGGTTCCGGCTGAAGATCTGGGCACGGAGCGCCAGGACGCCATCGTCGAACGAATCCAGAAGGCCTTGTCCGGCAATGGTGTGGAATGTTCGATGGTGACGACCGAGACATTTTTCAACGCGGCGTTCGCCGCCGGTCCCGCGCCGGAAGCTCCCGAACTGCGGGAATACGTGAAATTCCGTGTTGAGAACACGGTCGACATCGGACACGAGTTGGGCGCACGCTATGCGGTGTATTGGCCGGGTTCGCTGGGTTATTTCGTTCAGGGCGCCGTCAACGAACTGCAGTCGCTGGCTTGGTACGCCGAAGCCCTGAACGCGGCGTGCGAACGTGACATCGCAACCGCGGCTGCCCGGGGGCGCGGCACGCTGAAACATTGTCTGGAGGCCAAGCCGTTCGAGCCGCAGGCCGAGATTCTGTTGCCGACCACGGACGCGATGCTGGGCTTCATCTCTTCCGGCTTGCTGACCCACCCCGAGATGGTTGGAGTCAATCCCGAGTACCTCCATGAGTTGATGTGGGGCGGCGCCCCACGGGCCGCGCTCGCTCGCGCAATGGTGTCGGGAAAGCTCTGGCACATGGACATCAACGACGGATATCGCCTGAAGCATGACGTGGACATCGCCATCGGAATGATCAATCCACTGGATTGGCTCAATGTGCTGGTGTTGTTGCGATCGAACGGTTACGAGGGACCGTTCAACCTGGATTTCAAACCGCTCCGGACCACGAGCAACTGGGGCGTATTCACGGTGAGTTTCACAACCGCGGTCGATCGTTTCATCACGTTGTGGAAAATCGCGGGCGACGTTCTTGAAGATCCGGTTCTGAACGAAGCCACCGCCGCCCTGAATGCAGGTTCGGGCGTTCGGGCGGGTACCGACGCGGACGCATTGTTCGAAGCCAACAAGGAACTGATGACCTTGCACGAACTGATCGGTCATCGGCTGTTCCAGATCCTGCTCGGACTCCACCGCGGCCGTACGATCTTCGGCTGATGTACTGGCTGGGAATCGACGTCGGGACCGGCGGCACCCGCGCGTTGCTTGTCGACAACCGGGGCCGCGTCACCGAGTCGTTTGCCGCACCGCACCTTGACATGCGGATGGACCGGCCGCTCTGGGCCGAACAGGATCCCCAAAACTGGTGGGATGCGGCGGTCCAGGCCGTCCGCGGCGTTCTGGCCAGCAGAAAGACGGATCCCGCCGCCATCCGCGGTATCGGTCTTTCGGGGCAGATGCATGGGCTGGTCCTCCTCGATAGCGAGGGCCGGGTCATTCGGCCGTCATTGATCTGGTGCGATCAGCGCAGCCAGATCCAGGTCGATCGCATCAATGCGGCGCTGGGCGTCGAGAACGTTGTTGCATGGACGGCGAATCCGCCCATCACCGGCTTCACGCTTTCCAAATTGCTATGGGTTCGCGACAACGAACCGGAAAACTACCGTCGTGTACGCAAAGTGCTCCTGCCCAAGGACTATGTCCGGTTTCGACTGACCGGAGACTGCGCCACCGACGTTTCGGACGCGTCGGGGACCGGATTGTTCGATGTCGTGAACCGAAAATGGTCGGCCGAAATGACCGCCGGTCTCGATATCGATCCGTCGGTTCTGCCATCCGCGGTCGAATCGGATCGGGTTACGGGCGCCGTCTCGCCGGGCGCGGCGGCCGAAACGGGTTTGAACGAGGGGACACCGGTGGTCGGCGGCGCCGGCGACCAGGCGGCAAGCGCCGTGGGCAACGGCATCGTCCAAGCCGGTATCGCTTCGTGCACGCTTGGCACTTCGGGGGTCGTGTTTGCGCACATGACCGCGCCGTTGTACGACCCGCAGGGGCGGGTCCATACGTTTTGTCATGCCGTTCCCGGGGCATGGCACGTGATGGGGGTGACGCAGGCCGCGGGACTCAGCCTTCAATGGTTTCGGAACACCTTCGCGCCGGGGAGCGGCTACGACTCGCTGATGGCCGAGGCTCGGCGGGCGGCGCCGGGTTCCGAGGGTCTCTATTGGCTTCCATACCTGATGGGTGAGAGGACGCCGCATCTCGACGCTTTGGCGCGTGGCGGTTGGGTCGGGATTACCGCGCGCCACACAAGGGCCGAGATGATCCGCTCGCTGCTCGAAGGCGTTTCCTATAGTCAGAAGGACTGCCTGAACATCATTGAGGGCATGGGAGTGGATGTCGAGTTTGTCCGTACGTCGGGCGGTGGCGCCCGCAGTGCGTTCTGGCGGCAACTTCTGGCCGACGTGTTCGAGAAGCGCGTTGCGGTCCTCGAGAGAGAAGAAGGTTCGGCCTACGGCGCCGCCCTGCTTGCGCTGGCCGGAACGGGCGATTCCGGATCGGTCGAGGAGGTTTCGCGCAAAACTGTTCGGGAAGTGGGCCGGTACGAGCCCGACCCCGGCACTACAGGGACTTATCGACAAGGCCACGCCGTGTACCGGTCGCTTTACCCTGCCCTCAAGAGCGTCTACCGATCGTCCGACTGAGCCGTTTCGCGAATCTCGACGTAATCCAACTCCGCTTTTTCGTCGTTTTCCGGAAATCCGATGATCTGAATCTCGTCGCCCGGACGCAACGCGATTCCGGATATGACACGCCGGGACGACGACGAACTGTCGGGGCGGCGCGTGGGGACGCGATCGTCGGCCCTCCATTCGTCGACCGTCTGTCCGGCGACTCGAACTTCGAAGCGCGCGGTTCCACCGAGGTGATCGAAGTAACGGACGACCAGATCCCGCCATCCCGCTTCCCCGTCATATTCCAGAGTGGCCGTGCAGGTTGCCGCGTTGCATTCAACGGCGCCTTCGCCCGAAGCCCCCTCCCACGGGTCGACTTCGATGAAGTCGTAACCGGTCAGATTCATCGATTCGGCTTCGGTTCTGCCGGGGTAGTTTCCGACACGGCCCCGATCGTCGTCGATGCCGGATGTTCTCCAGAACCAGCGAGCGACGGCATCGCGCCAGACTTCCGCCTGGCCCGCCTGATATTCGAGTTGGTCCCGTATCTCGCTGAAGCGTTGCTCGTCCACTCGTCCGGCGAGTTCGGCCCAGGCTCGTGCGTAACCTGCCACCGCGTCGGCGCCCTCGTAGTGGGTGTCATAAAGATGCTGAACGACGGTCTTGCCCGAATGGAGAACATGCGTGTAAGGCACGTGATGAAAGAACAGGACCAGTTCGTCGGGCGTGGTTTCCACCGACTCCCACATCGCCGCGTTCTGAGAGGGAAACTGCCCGGCGAAACCCGTTCCCGTGGCCACGGAGCGATCGAATCCCACTGCTTCCTCGTCCGCCTTGTGCCACTGGCCCCAACCGTTGCGCTCGGAAGCCTCGACGGCGGCGCCGTAGTGATTGCCCGTAATATCGGTCAGGGTCTGCAATCCGAGCGGCCCGGTGTATTTCTCGAAAGTGTCGTATGAGGTTAGCTGGATGTCCAACACCGTCCGAACCACTTCCGGGTCGTGTCCGAACGTGAGTCGCGACCATTCGTCCGCAATGTCGTGTGCCGTCAGATCCGGGTCCCATGCCAGGCGGCCGAAGGCATAGAGGTTGGCCTGGGACATGTGGTTGCCATACCAGTTGTCATCCAGACCGGCGTTGGATACACCCACGAACCCGCCCCTCGGTCCGAAGACCTTGCCGGTGACGATCGCCTTGACGGGCGTCGCCCGGCCATCCGCCCTCATGTCGAAGTCGAGCACCTCTTTCCACATCGGCGCCAGAAACACGGTGTGCCGGGCCTGGCCGAAGTATTCCTGGGTGATCTGAAGTTCGATGGCCTCTCCGGTCGCTCTCAGTGCCCCAAACAGGGGCGACGCCGGTTCGCGAACCTGGAAATCGATCGGACCGTTCTTGATTTGAATAATGGCGTTGGGTTCGAAGTCGCCGTCCAGATCGATGAAGTTGTCGTGTGCGGCACGCGCCCGGTCATTGGCAGGATCGCGCCAGTCCATTCGATTGTCGTAGACGAAGCCACGGTAAAAGATCGTTCCCCCGTAAGGCTGCAACGCGCGTGCGATGACATTGGCGGCGTCTGCGTGGGTGCGTCCATACGCCGACGGTCCGACACGGCCTTCGGAGTCGGCCTTGAGTACGAAACCGGCGAGATCTGGGACCGCGGCATAAACTTCGTCCACCGCGTTCTCCCAGAACTCGACAACGGCCGGATCCAGCGGATCGAACGTGTCGAGACCTCCGATTCGCATCGGACTCCCGAAATCCAGGGACAAGGCAATGCGCACGCCCCATGGACGAAATGCTTCGGCGATACGGGCGACGTCGGGAAGCATGTCCGCTTCGATCACGCGCGGATTGGCGTTCACATTGTTGATCGATACCGCGTGGATCCCGAGCGAGGCGAGGAAACGGGCGTAGTCGGTCACCCGCGACAGGTCGTCATGCACGCGCTCGTCGTCCCAGAACAGGGATCGGCCTCCGTATCCGCGCTCGATCGTCCCGTCGATGTTGTCCCAGTGATTGATCCAACGGATCGGAGAGAATGGCGACTCCTGCCAATCGAGACCGGCCAGAGATTGGTGCAGTGCGATCTTTCGGAGATAGGCGAACGCTCCGTAGAGGACGCCCCGGTCGTTGCTTCCCGTGACGATCGTATAGGACACGAAGTTGAACTGGACCGTTCGCAACAGAAAACCGTCTTCGGGAATGTCGGAATCCGGTGCAAGTTCGGGCGCCATGGCCCGAATGTCGGAGACCGTTCCCAGAAGAATTGCGGGCTCCTCGGGTATGGCGGATTCGAGCCTCAACGTGCGTCCCAGCATTCCACGAATCCCGCGGACCAGTTCGCCGCGGGCGCTGATCACGGGCAAATCGTTGCCGAGCGTTACAAGGACGGCGGGCACCGTGCCGCGATAGGAATCGGCGACCGATTCGTCGAGCGCCTCATATCTCAGCCAGGCGTCGTAGCCGGTTTCGGCGGAAGCCGTCACGGAAAGCAGCAGCGCCATCAGAAATCCGAGCAGAACACTTCGTGGAGCGGCCATCGTTCCTCCGGTTTGCGGGACCTTCGATTGGCGCCCGCAATCCCCTCACGGTGCTACAATTCACCACCGAAATCCACAGGAGATCACCATGCGAAGGAACTTGATGCATGTTGCCGGCGCGGCGGCGTTCCTGGCGGCCTCCGCATGCACTACAAACGAAATGAACACAACCGAACCGAACATCTTGTTGGAGGATTGGAGCGGACCCTACGGCGGAGTTCCCCCGTTCGATCGAATGGTCCTTGCCGACCTCGAGCCCGCTCTCGAGGCCGGGATGGAAGCGAGTCTTGCTGAAATCGACGTGATCGCCAGCCGTTCCGACCCGCCCACGTTCGAGAACACCATCATCGCCATGGAACGGGCCGGGCGTCGGCTGGATCGCGTATATCCGTTTTACGGTATCTGGAGCTCGAACCTCTCGACTCCCGAATTCCGGGAAATCGAGCGGGAGATGGCCCCGCGTCTGGCCGAGTTCAATTCGAAGATCGTGCAGAACGCGGCTTTGTTTGCCCGAATCGAGGCGGTGTACAAAGGAAACGAGATGTCGGCGCTCCAACCGGATCAGCAGAGGCTGGTGCGGCTCGTATATGACAGGTTCGCCCGCAACGGCGCCGCGCTCGAATCGGAGGCGAAAGAACGGTACGCGGCCATCGACCAACGCCTGGCCGAACTGTATACCCGGTTTTCCAACAACGTTCTTGCCGACGAGGAAGGATACGTCCACTATCTCACCGGCGAGCAACTTGGCGGGTTGCCACAGTCCTTCATCGAGTCCGCGGCCGCGGCGGCAACCGAGCGGGGCCGCGAAGGCGAATACGCGATCGCCAATACGCGGTCTTCGATCGATCCGTTCCTGACCTTTTCAGACGAGAGGAATCTGCGCGAAGAGGTGTGGCGGACCTATTACGACCGGGGAGACAACGGCGACGAACACGACAACAACGCAATAATCGCCGAGATATTGCAACTCCGCCATGAGCGGGTTCAGCTCCTGGGCTATCCCGACTTCGCCACGTGGCGTCTGGAAGACCGCATGGCGAAAACACCCGGCCGCGCACTGGAATTGATGGAGGCTGTCTGGGACCCGTCGCTGGCTCGTGTCGCCGAAGAGGTGGCCGACATGCAGGCTCTTGCCGACGCCGACGCCGCCGGCATCGCGATTGCTCCATGGGACTATCGCTATTACGCCGAGAAAGTACGGGAGTCCCGGTACGGGTTCGACTCCGACCAGGTGCGCCAGTACCTGCAACTGGACAAGCTTCGGGAGGCGATGTTTTTTGTCGCCGGCGAATTGTTCAATTTTCAATTTTCACCGGTTCCAGACGGGTCGGTTCCGGTGTTTCACGAAGACGTTCGGGTTTGGGAGGTCACCGGCAGGGACTCAGGAAATCACATCGGCCTCTGGTATCTCGACCCGTACGCCCGTCCGGGGAAGGAATCGGGCGCCTGGGCCACCACCTATCGGCGCCACGAGACCTTCGATGGAAAGAAAACCGTGCTGGCGGCAAACAATTCCAACTTCATCGAGGCGCCGCCGGGCGAGCCCATCCTGATTTCATGGGATGACGCCCGGACATTGTTCCACGAGTTTGGACACGCCCTGCATTACTTCTCATCGCACGTGGCGTATCCGACTCTGAACGGGGCTCTGCGAGATTACGTCGAGTTCCAGTCTCAGCTCCTGGAGCGCTGGCTGCTGACCGATGCGGTGATTGAGGGCTATCTGATTCACCATGAAACGGGAGAGCCGATCCCGTCGGAACTGGTTGCCCGGATCAGGAACGCCGCGACTTTCAACCAGGGCTTCGCCACGACCGAATACCTCGCCTCGGCCCTTGTCGACATGCGGTATCACACGATAGATCCCGCCGGTATCGATCCCGATGCATTCGAACCCGAAGTTCTGGCCGAACTGAACATGCCCGGCGAGATCGTAATGCGGCATCGGAGCCCTCATTTCGGCCACGTTTTCTCGGGCGAGGGGTACGCGGCGGGGTACTACGGCTATTTGTGGGCCGATGTCCTGACCGCCGATGCCGCCGAGGCGTTTGCCGGCGCGCCCGGAGGTTTCTATGACAAGGAGTTGGCTGGCAAGCTGCTGGAAAACTTGTTTGCGCCCCAGAATTCTGTCGATCCGGTAGAAGCCTATCGCGCGTTTCGGGGCCGTGACGCGCGGGTTGACGCGCTGATGCGCGACCGGGGTTTTCCGGTCGATTAGGCTGGAAAAGATTTCGAACCCTCGAATATGCCACTTTAGTTGCCGGTTTCGCGCAGTACTATTTAGAGACGGACATTCGAGACCGACAGTGACGCGTGCCTCTTTAAGCATGCGATGCGCCCGGTGGCAGTTTTCAATAGGGGATAGCCATGACGTTAATCTTGAGTTCTTTGCTGGCTCTCGGTCTTATCGGACCTCAACCTGTTCAGCGTCCCCTTGATGCCGATCGGGTTTCTCCCTTCAACGAACCGGCGGCCGAAGGCGTCCTGGATATCCGCCTGCGGGTGGACGGCGAAGTATTCGTGTACCTGAAGGAGTCCGAAGTCAGTCAACGGATCGTCAGCGGCGGACCGCTGATGGTGGAACGCCTGACCTTCTCGCAACCCATCCCCCGCGCTCCCCTGGGGCGGTTCGAACTCGAAAAGAGCGAGGGCAGAGGCGACGTCGAATTGTTCGAGGTCCCGAGCCGCGACAACGACTACACCGCAACGATCCGGATAGACGACGACGGTGGCGGGTCGGACCTGTATCACCTTAGGTTGAGCTGGAGCTTGAATCGGGAGGATCGGAACCGTGGCCGCGGGTTCGGAGATTCTTCAAGGACCGGCTTTTTCGATATCGGTCTCGGGCGCGGAGTGTTCTCATTTCGCGGACGAGTGGATCACGTGACCGCGATTACGATCCGCGGAAACCGCGTTCGGTTCGAAGACTTCGGCGGTCGACGGCTTCGGGATGAGCGATACGACATGACCGGCCCTCTTCCCTCCGCGTCCGTCGACATCGATCTCCGAAATGTCAGGGGGCGCGGCCGCGTGGAATTGGTCGAAAGACCCTGGGAAGGGAACGGGTACACCGTCGTGGTGCGAATCGAGGATGATTCCGGAGGCGACTCCGACTATAGCTTTGACCTGGAGTGGGGTCGGCGCTGACCACGTCTTTCCCAGTTCGGTGAGAGTGTGGGCTACGGAGTGATCCGGCTGTCCCGATGGGCCAGTGTGCCCTCGCCGATCATCAACTCCGAGGCGTAGTTGTTGTCCTGACACACGTATTCGAACATCTCTTCACCATCCGACCATTCCTTCGAATAGCCTGTGGTCCAGGGGCTGGTATACGCACCGGGATCGTCGATCGTCACCTCGTATTGCAACGTGTCGAAATCGACCCGCGTCACACGCTCGATCATATGGAGTTGGTCGGTATGCGGCATCGCGTTTCTATCCATCCACGCCCGCTCGTTGAAACCGACCGTGTCGATAACCAGAGTGTCTTGCTCCCAGTGACCGATGGAGTGTCCAAGGTAGGTGGGTGTCGGATCGGTCGGATGAGGCCGCCCATCCATATAGATCGTCCGGTACGTATGGGGGCCGCCGATCACAAAAATGTAGATGCGTTGCAGATCCGGGCGATCCAGAATCTCTATTCCATAGGCCGTACCGAAGAAACGTGGACCGGGAGAGGGTTTGCAGCGGGTATAGGGTTCGTCTTTCAACGAATTGACGTGTCGGTACTCGATGATCGCGCGGGCCCACGGCTGCAACGGCACGTCATCGATGTGAACCGGAGCGGACTGCACTCCCCGGTTCGCATCGTAACTGTTCGGGTTGATTGCGAGGCGGCCGCTGCCTTCCCAAAGCCCCTTTGTGCCGGGAGGCGCCCCCAGGTTGACCCTGCCGTCGCTCCAACGCGGTATCGCCGCGCCCGCCTCAGCGGGCGGCTCCTGTGGGCCGGACGGCGCGGCATCGAGCAGCAGGCAAGCGCCGAGGATCGAGACAAAGGCGGTGATCAATCGATTCCGCACATCAGTTTCCTTGTAAAATCCAACCTTTTCATTTTCATGCGGATCAGATGACTCCGAACACCCAAAGGACGTACACGGCGGCCATCGCGGTGATTCCGTTCACCAGCGTGACGCCGCCAAAGGAGATCAGGGCGCCTTTCAGCGGGATTCTCGACAGGGAAGTGCACACCCAGAAGTAGCTCGAGTTGACGTATTTGACAATGATGGATCCGGAGGCCCCGGCCAGCATGGTGGCTTCCGGGCTCAAACCGAGAGTCGGCATCATCGGAGCGACGATTGCGGCCGCGGTAATGACCCCGACCGTGGTGGATCCGGTGATCATGTTGCCGATAATCCCCACGAAGAACGGTAGAAAAATCGACGGCAATCCTGTCCCGACCATGAATTCGGCAAACGTATCCACCGCGGGTGTCGCACGCAGGATCTGACTCAACGAGCCTCCCAGTCCGGTCACCACGATGATCATGGCCGATGTTCGCAGTGCTTCTTCGACCCAGGTTGAGGTGCGTTCGCCGCCGTGCTCCGGCTTCGTGCTCCGGTAGGCCAAAAGAATTCCCACCGTCAGGGCCACCACCGGCCAGCCGAGATAAAGCATGATGCTGTTGACGAGGTGTGTTTCCGGCAACATGAAACTTGCGACGCTCTGTCCGGCGATCAATCCCAGGGGCACAAGTATCGGCGCATACGCCCATGCAGTGGAGGGCAATTCCGATTCGCGGCCCTGTTCCACGAACGACTGGCCGACGAATTCCTTCGATGGCGGCGATTCCACATGCGGACCGACAAGCAGGGCGTAGATCCATCCGGCGATTGCCCCGATCAGAGTGACCAGAATGCCAAGAACGATTACCTTCCCAAGGTCCGCTCCAACCAGGGCGACGGCCGCAAGCGGCCCCGGCGTCGGTGGAACCAGCGCATGTGTGAGTTGCATGGCGCCGACCAGGCCTGTCGCCATGACGCTCATGTTGGTGCCCGTGGTCAGGGCCGCCGAGTGGACCAGAGGATTCAGAATCACGTAACCCACATCCGAAAAAATGGCGATGCCGATCACGAAGCCACTCAATGTCAGTGCGAGCGGCATCCGCTTTCGGCCAACCCACCCGATCATCGACGAGGTCACGCGCTCGACGCCACCGGTGTGTTTGAGCGCTTCGGCCAGGAGCGAGCCCAGAACAATGACAACGGCGATGCTTTCGATCGTGCTGCCGAAACCCTGCTCGAATGCCTCGATGAATACGGTTCGGTCGATTCCGGGAATCGCCGCGAAAAGCAGAATCGGAGCGAGCAGGGCGAGAAACACGTGCCACTTGAACTTGGCAATCAGCAGGAACAGCAACGCGATGACAGCGATCAGTCCGGCCAATGCGATTATCGTGCTCTCGGTAATCATTGGTTTGCGATCATCGGCCGATCGTCTCGACCCGTCAACCCTAATCGCCTTTAAAGGGCACGTCCCCGTAATCCCGTTGCGGCTGGACCCAACCGGACCAGGGAATGAGTGAGAGAAGGTTGGGACATGGCCAGGACATTTCGAGAATGGGACGTGGATCAAAGCGTGCTGTTTCCGCCCAATGTGATGGATCGGGTGCCCGAAGGGCATGTGGCAGGTTTTGTGAAGAACCGGGTGGTGGAAGAGCTGGATTTCGACGAGATCCTGAAGAGCGATCAGGAAGAACGGGGATATCCAACCGACCACCCGGTGATGATGACTTTGCTGATCCTCTATGGATACTGTCGGGGGATCGATTCATCGCGGCGGATCGCGCGGGCCTGTGTTGAGCGAGTCGATTTCATGGTCATCGTGGGGATGGATGCGCCCGATTTCCGGACGGTGAACAAGTTCCGGAAGCGCCATCTGGACGCGCTACGTGGGATGTTGGGTCAGGTGCCGGGGCTGTGCCGGCAGGCCGGGCTGGCGCGGATGGGGCACGTGGCGTTGGATGGGAGGAAGATGCGAGCCAATGCGTCGCGGCACAAGGCGATGAGCTACGGCCGGATGAAGAAGGCCGAGACCGAGATCGCGCGGCAAGTCTTCTGGATATTCCCGCTCTGCCGGGCGTCTTCAAGAATCCGTCGCTTTCGTCGGATCTCTCGCTGTTCTACGTCCATTAGAATGTTCTTGTATTCGTCAATGCGATCCGATTATAGTGTCGGAGATCAGGTGAGACGTGCTTCGCTAGCAGCCTGTCGGACTTTCGGCGTAAGTCCTTTGTTTTCAACAACGGCCCTTTTTAGCCCGAAACGGTAAACACAGTCATATTAATGACTTAGGTTTTTGATTCGGTGTTAGTCCGACAGGCTGCTAGAGGGGGGCAAACTTCTCGACAGCAAGGTGGAAACGCCCGTTGAGTGATGGGGGGTCGGTGGGTTATATGGACCTGTGGCGGACGGAAAACTGGTTTGCAGTACACACCAAGGCGTCTCAGGAGGAGGTGGCCGCGCTGAACATCGCGCGGCTCGGGATTGACGTCTTTATCCCGAAGAGACTCGGTCATAAGTTGGTTTGGGGTGTTTCCTACCCAGTGCTCAAGCCGTTGTTTCCCCGGTACGTATTCGCCAAATTTCGCCCAGATGCTCACCTGCATTCCATTCGGTACGCGCGTGGCGTTCGTCACGTGGTCAGTTTCGGGGATCTGCCGCTGCCCGTCGAAGAGCGAATCATTTTCGAGATTCAAGCCAGGATCAACTCCGAGGGATACGTGAGATTGGATTCCGCGGCATTCCGCAAGGGAGATTGCGTGACCGTCGAGGAAGGTCCCTTTTGTGGACTTACGGGGATGTTTGAGCGGGAGCTCAACAAGCAGGATCGGGTGGCGTTGTTGCTTGACACAATCCGGTTTCAAGCGAGGGTCGTGGTCGAGAAACATTGTCTCAAGCTCGCACGAGAAGCTGTCTGATCGTTCCACAACGAAAAACCTACGCTGCTCGCGCATGGGCAGAAATGGCGGTAGCGCGCCATCGACCTTCGCTATCAGGCCCCCATTTGGGGGTCGAACCGTTTCCCGAGCCCGTTGGCGACTGACGTTCTCCCCATTTGTAGATCAGTCATTGTTGGAAATCAGCCACGTTTGGCTACGGACGCAGTTCATGAGTCCGTACTCCGAAGGTTTGGTAAAGCGCACTTTTCATGATTTTTGGCGTTGCGGCCCCCAAAGAGTCGAAGGGGTCATGAGAGACGGCCTGTTTTTTTGCGGACGGTGCGAGCTTCCGTAGGAGAGTGAAGTGACCGTGAACTTGAGAGACATCTTCGGCACGTCGAAGCCGATCATCGGGATGATCAACCTTTTGCCTTTGCCGACCTATCCGAACTATCCCGGCATGGATCGGGTGCTGGAGATGGCTCTGACCGACGCCCGAGCATTGATCGAAGGGGGAATCGACGGGCTCCTGGTGGAGAACAGCTTTAGTTTTCCGATCGATTCGGTGATCGAACCACATCTCGGCGCCGCGATGGCGATATGTGCCCACGAAGTGGTGAATGCGTCGAGTGTTCCGGTGGGTGTGGTGGTGAACATGGAACCGGGAGACAGAACCTCGCTGGGCGTGGCGGTAGCCGCCGGGGCGCGCTTCATTCGTTCAGTCAGCTTCAATGAAGCCGTGCTGACCTCATTCGGCGTCTTTCAAGGCCTGCCAGGCGAGATGACCCGCTATCGCGCCCGCCTGGGGGCCTCCGATATTGCCGTGCTGGCCGATATTCAAGTGAAGTACACCACCATGATGGCCGAGCGCTCGCTCGAGCTTTCCGCTCAAGGTGCTGCCATGTCGGGCGTCGATGCGATTGTGGTGACCGGTCAGGTCACGGGCAACGCACCACCGGTGGAGACTGCCGCACGTGCCAAAAACGCGGTCGGCAAAACACCGGTCATCATTGGCAGCGGCTTGGACGTAGACAACGCTTCCGAGTTGCTCGCCGTGGCCGACGGAGCCATTGTCGGCTCGTATTTCAAGAAAGACGGGGTCTATGCCAACGCCGTCGACCTCGAGAAGGTGCGACAAGTGGTAGAAACGGCACGCCGCCTCAAAGAACCAGCGAGATCTTAAGGTATGCCTAAGACTTTGCCCGCCAGTCCGGATTCCAGTCGCCCTTATATCGTGATCATGTCCGCCGTCACGCTCGATGGCAAGTTGACCGTCGGCCGCGGTGTTACGAGTGGCTCGCTCGGCGCGTTCGTCACCAACGAGGTCGTCGAGTTCTTGCACGACATGCGAGCTTCCGTCGATGCGGTTATGGTCGGCGGTAACACGATCGTGATCGACAATCCGAGCCTGACGGTTCGGGCCGTCGATGGACGTAGCCCCACGCGCGTCATCGTGGATCCCGAGGGTGCGGTCCCACTCGAATCGAAGGTGTTTCAAGACAAGCAGGCGCCGACCATCGTCGCGGTCGCGAGCGAAACCCCCGACGAAAGGATAGAGGCACTCCGAGACTTGGGCGTGAAGGTGGTTGGTGCGGGTGACGGCAAGTTCGTGAATATCGAGGTTCTCGCCAGAGCGCTGGCGCAGGAGGGAATCCAATCTTTGCTGGTCGAAGGGGGCGCAACTCTAAACTGGCTCACAATTTCGTCCGGCCTGGTGGACGAGCTGCAGATCGTCAAGCTCCCGATTTTGATAGGGGATCGGGGCGCGCCGGGCTTTGCCGAAATTCCAGGAGGTGTCGAGGCGACTCCGGCAAAGCTGGAGTGCACGCGCATGGAGCGGGTGGGGAACTGCATGGTCCTGTATTGCCGACGGGCAGAATAGAAAGGGTTTCGAGAAAGGAGAGGACGGACGATGGCCTTCACCCGAATGGATCAGCTCACGGCCGAAATGGACGCTATCCAG
This sequence comes from Terriglobia bacterium, assembly GCA_963555775.3. Taxonomy (GTDB): domain Bacteria; phylum Acidobacteriota; class Terriglobia; order 20CM-2-55-15; family 20CM-2-55-15; genus JAJEDW01. The sequence goes on from CAUVWY020000002.1 coordinate 445,071, forward strand.
ATCATCGGCGATGCGCTCGCGAAGCGTCAGGCCGCCATGCCCGAGGTGATCAGGGGAATGCTGCGACAACTGGCCTCGCATCTGGACGGGTTTCCAGTCGATCAGCTCGAGCACTCCGTCCAGACCGCCACGCGCGCGGAGCGAGCCGGCGCGTCGGAAGAGAATGATAGTCGCTTCCCTTTGCCACGACATCGGCAAAGCCATCTCCGACGTCAACCACGCGGCGATCAGCGCGGAGATCCTGCGGCCGTACGTTTCCACGGAAACGTACGAAATCATCCGCACGCATCAGGATTTTCAAGGGAAATACATTTACAGATTCATGGGAAAGGATCCGGACGAGCGCAAGCGATACGCAGACCGACCGTGGTATCGACTGGCATGCCAGTTCTCGGACGCCTGGGATCAAACCGCTTTCGATCCGCATTACGACAGCTATCCGCTGGAGCATTTCGAGCCCTTGATCGATCGGGCTTTTGCATCACCGAGAAAGGGTGCCTAGTTGTGGAGCGATTGAGATCGATCTGGCCTCATTTGGCTGATTTCGGAGACCCAGGCGGGCTGGACGTCTCTGTGGGCAATTTCGCCAGAAGATACGTCTGTAACAAAGAAGCTCTGTCCCCTGTCTATCCACTATGGCAGCGGCAGGGTAGGGAGACAAGACATGAATAGACACAGTTTGTTTCTTCGATACGGTAGTGTTGTGCTGCTCGTCGCGGCAACGATGGTTTTCACTGCCATCGACAGCCAGGCTCAAACGACCGGCGAGGTTTACGGGACCATTACCGACACCTCCGGGGCATTAATTCCTGGAGCGGACGTGCAGGCGCAGAATAGCGAAACCAACCTCACGCGAGCCGCAATCACGGATGGCCAGGGAGGCTACCGCTTCACGCTGCTGCCTGTGGGGACATACAGCCTGTCGGTCACGCTGCCAGGTTTCGCGCCTGCCCGGCAGGATGGGGTCGAGGTGCACGCGACGGAGGCCACGCCCGCCAACCTGGTTCTGGAAGTGGGGCAGGTGACGGCGGAGGTCATCGTCAACGCGACCCTGACGCCGCAGGTGGATATCACCACGGCCAGTGTGGGAAAGGTCGTGGAGGAGCGGCGTATCGTTGAACTCCCTCTGAACGGACGGAACTTCCTGCAGCTTGGAACGTTGCAGTCCGGCGTGGTCGCGGCTCCGATGGGCATTCAGGCGACCGGGAGCGGAACCGACAACAGCCCGGGCGGAACAACCAATCAGTTCTCGGTCAACGGGATGAAGATCACGTCGAACAATCACCTGCTGGACGGGACCAATAACGTGGAAGGAATGACGGGCGCGGCCATGGTCGTGCCGTCTCCGGACACGATCCAGGAATTCAGGATCCTGACCAACAACTACACGGCCGAGTACGGTCGCTCCGGCGGCTCGGTCGTCACCGTGGTCACCAAGAGCGGCACGAACGCCGTCAATGGGACGGTCTACGAATTTCTCAGGAACGACGCCCTGGATGCGCGGAACTTCTTCGTACCTGAAGTGCCGGTCCTGAAGCAGAACCAGTTCGGCGCCACCCTTGGCGGTCCGATCGTCAGGGACCGGACCTTCTTCTTTGCCGGCTACGAAGGATTTCGCCAGCGCAAGGGACGCCCGACCAATACCTTGGTCCCATCGCTGAAGTTGCGCGAGGGTGATTTCTCGGACTTGCCCGAAGCCAGCCGCCCGTCCATGCCGTTCGACCCTGGAAACCCGTGGCCGGACGACATAATTCCTCTGGAACTTCACGATCCGGTCGCCAGGCAAGTCCTCGACTTGTGGCCGTTGCCCAACCAGGGACCCGACAACTGGGTGGCGACGCCCGTGGGATCGCACGATCGCAACCAGTTCATGGTCAGGATCGATCATTCGTCCATGGGTGGCGCGAACACGCTGACCGGACGATACTTCGTGGATCAAGGAAACCTGATACGGCCCAACGGGCTCTTCGGGCAGAGTCAGGGATTCATCGATGCCCCGGGATTCGGTTTTACCGATGCGAACCGGTTCCAGAACCTCACGCTGGCCGATACGCACATCTTCGGGACCTCGGTGATCAACGAGTTCCGCTTCGCATACGTCCGGGCGCGAGTCAACAGTGGGAAAGAGGTCAGCGACATCAACAATCGGGATTTCGGCTTTACCTACCCCACGGCGGGCGAGGGAGGCGAGTTTTTTCCGGCGCACGGGATTGCCCCCTACTCCGGTCTCGGCTATCCCGTCCGCGGCAACGATCGAATCAGCCGAACCTTGCAGTTTGCCAACAACGTATCGGTCAACACGGGGCGTCACTCCTTGAAGATCGGAGTGGACGTTCACCGTTACAATGTCTTCAGTGACTTCCCATCGACGAATCACGGGAACTTCAATTTCAATTTCGCCTTTGTCACCGGCAGCCCGTACGCCGATTTTCTGCTCGGTCAACCCAGCTTTTTTTTGCAGACGGCCGGCGCATCGGTGAAGGAATTGTTCAAGACCGATATGTACCTGTACGTTCACGATACTTTTCGCATCAACCCGAGATTTACCCTCAACTGGGGGTTGAGGTACGAGTTGGCGCCCGGGTTCATCGAGAAGGAGGACCGGCATTTCGCGCTCTTGCCGGGCGTCAAGTCTACGGTGAGCCCGACCTTGCCGGAGGGGTTGGTGCGCCCCGGCGATCCGGGCGTCGGCCGGCGGGTTTTCCCCACCGACACGAACAACTTCGGACCGCGGCTGGGTTTGTCCTGGGATCTCACCGGTGACGGCAGAACGAGTCTGCGCGCCGGCGGCGGCATCTTCTTCGACGACACGGCGTTGATCTCGACCACGACGCTGCAGCAGCCGCCGGAGCTGCAGGCCTTCTATTTTGTTTTGACGGCGTTCGACCCCAGCACGACCTATGCCGCTCCCTTTGGCGGCAACAGCCCGGTGGCTGGCGACCTGACACCGCCGCTCCCGATCATCGCCGGGTTGCCCGTCACCACGCTGGATCCTGATCTCGAGCTGGGTAATGTCGGCCACTGGAATCTCACCTTGCAGCGCCAGTTGACCGAAGCGATGGCCCTCGAGGTGGCCTACGTGGGCAACTCCGGATGGAACCTCAACAGCATGACCAACCCCAATCAGGCCGTATTCGGGCCCAACGTCACGCGCGCCACGGCCGGTGATCGTCGCCCGATGCCGGCGCTCAGTGACGCCTTCATAATCACCGATGCGTTCCATTCGAGCTACCATAGCCTGCAAACGACCCTGACCCATCGGTTCAGCCAAGGACTCAGCTTCCAGGCGGCCTATACCTGGTCGAAAGCGATCGACAACGCATCCACGTTCGGGACCTTCTTCAACATTCCAGGTCAACCGCTCGATCCCGGCCATGCCGCCGACTTGTCCAATGACAAGGGATTGTCCGCTTATCACTTGGCGCATCGCTTCGTCCTCAGTTACATCTACGAGTTGCCGTTCCTCAGGGATCGATCCGACGCGCTCGGTCACATCCTGGGCGGTTGGCGAATAAACGGGATCACGGCGCTGCAGTCGGGCTCGCCGTTCACCGTGCTCGATGGCTCGGATCAATCGTTCGACGGCACTTCCGGGGACCGCCCCAATCTGATCCGAGATCCCAACGACGGGCCGAAGACGCCGGAGGAATGGTTCGACACCGGAGCCTTCGTGCGGGCCGAGGGCCCGGTCATGAACGGGACCGCCGGGCGAAACGTCGTCTTGACTGACGGTATCGTCAACTTCGACTTCGGGCTCACCAAGGTGTTCAATGTTTCCGAAGGCACCGACCTCGAGTTCCGCTGGGAGGCGTTCAACTTGTTCAATCACCCGAACTTCGGTGTGCCGAAGAACGACTTGCAAGACGGGGCGGCGTTCGGCCGTGTGTTGAGCACCTCGACCTCGGAGCGAATCATGCAATTCGGTCTCAAGTTCATCTTTTAGCGAATGGCGTAGCGATGGCCCTGCCCGCTGCTATGGCAGCGGGCAGGGCGCGCGATTCGTAAAGGCTTCAACGCTGGCTTCGGGCCGGGTGGCGCATCCCCGGCTCGCGACTCATCACCTCACAGTACCCAGTCAACCCGTACTGTGAGAGAATTTCGGCACTGGCAACGTCCGCTCCGAGTTCGCGCGCTCGTTAGAGGGGCGGGCAAATCGCCAGATTGATCCCGGAGGTTTCTGCATGCCCAATAAACTGATCCAGAGGAATTGGCTGATTCAATCGTTTCTGCCGGCCCTGCTCCTTTACTCTCTGTGCGGGCTGGCCGAAGCACAGGATGAGGTGACCGCGATCAGGGCCACGCGCGTCATTGACGGAGTGCGGTCCGAGCCGATCGACAACGGTGTGGTCGTGGTGCGCGGCAATGAGATCGTCGCGGTCGGTTCCGCCGATGAAGTCGAGGTTCCAACCGGCGCCACCGTCGTGGACTTGCCGGGCCACACGCTGCTGCCCGGCCTGATCGACAGCCACGACCATCCGACGCTGCGTGCGGACTCGCTGGAGCTGCAGCCGTTGATCGATCAGCGAATGGCGCCGGGCGGAGAGCAGATGGTGCGAGCCATCCGGAACATGCGCATAAGTCTGCTGGGGGGAACGACCACGGTGCGGGTCACGGGCGAGAGCAGCGGTATCGATTTTCAGTTGGCAACGGCAATCGACGAGGGTGTGATTCCGGGGCCTCGAATCATTGCCGCGGGCATGCCCATCGTGCCCACCAGCGCCGGTGCCGGACCGCTATGGCCCACCGATGGCGTCGAGAGCATACGCAAGCGCATTAGAGAAAACGTGTTCGGAGGCGCGCGATTTACCAAGATGTACCTGAGTGACACGTCGCCCACTACGACCAACCTGTCGAGGGAAGAGGTCTGCGCGGCCGTGGACGAATCGCACCGGCTGGGCATTCCGATCACGTCGCACGTGGTGGGCAACTGGGGCGTCTCGATTCGTGTGGCGCTGGACTGCGGGGTCGACAGTTTCGAGCACGTGCGACCCATCACCGATGAATTAATCGACCTGTTCGTCGAGCACGAGTCGCACCTCAACATCACCCCGTTGATCTTCATTGCCGGCGGGATCCGGTGGAGCCCGGAGATCTGGTGGCGGCTCGACAACGAGATGACGAGCATTGAACAGTGGATCGACTTCAACCGCGCGACCATCCAGGAGGGGAGACGAAACAATCCCCGGGGTGAAACCGAGGACCGCCCGCAGGACGTGTTCGATATTGCCGACGCCCAGAGTGTGGACTATACGCCGGGCATCAAGCCTTATCAGGCGCAGCTGCTCAAGGCGCACCGGCGCGGGGTTCCGATTAGCCACGGCACCGATTCGCTGCACGGGACACTGCTGTTGAACATCGAGTTTCTGGTCGAGGGAGGATTCACGCCCATGGAAGCGATCCAGGCCACCACGCGGGTCGCCGCCAACGGGCTGGGACTCGGAATGGGGGATCGAATCGGAACTTTGGAGCCAGGCAAGCTGGCCGACATCATCAGCGTCGAAGGCAATCCGCTGGTTCAGATTCGAGATCTGGCCAAGGTTCGGTTCATCATGATCGAGGGTCGCCGTTTGGACCCGTTGAGTTTTCACTAGCCCGAAGCAGGAGAAAACATGTCAACAACCATGAGGATCATTCCAAGCTTTTTGCTGTTGCCACTCGGTCTACTGGCATGCCAAGGAACGCAGGCTCAGCAAGCGGCCGACCCGCTCTACGTCGTGGAGCAGGAAGACATCGATCCGGCGCTCACCGCACAGTACGAGGAGGGGGTTCAACTGGCGGTCGCCGCGATGCAGGAAGCGAACCTCGGTTCGGACATGAACTGGGTCGCGACCCAGTATCAGAGTTCCTATTTCTACGTGTTTCAAGTCGGATCGCTGGGGGAGATCGATCTCGATTCTCCCCAGGCGCAGGCGCGAAACGCGCAGTTGGCCACCGCGATGGACGAGGCTACGTTCGCGCAGTTCGCGACCTTGACCACGCCGGCCATTCGCGGGAATCACCTTTCGGTGATGGAACCCGTGCCCGAGTACAGCTACGAACCCGCGGACTCCGTGGTTGAGAATCCCCAATTCAATCACGTGGTGACGTTACGCGTGCAGGCGGCGCGCGTCGAACAGTTCGAGCAGGCGACCGCCGAGATCATCGCGGCAATCAGGGAATCGGCCTACCCGATCGGGTTCAACACCTATCGTACCGTGATCGGCGACGGACGGGTCTTCTTCGATCGCGGGCGGACCTATTATTTCATCGTGCCATTCGACAGCCGGTCCCAGTTCTACGAGGAACACCCCTTCGGCGCGGCGTTGGAAGAAGCGGTCGGGGCGGAGCGCGCGGCTCAACTGCTCGGCGGTCAGTTGAGCAGCGTCGTCACCATGGAAACTCATGACTACCGGTTGCGGCCGGACATGAGTTACCAGGCGGCGAGATAGTTTTCGGTCGCGGACCATACCGCTGGGAGGGGCTGACCTGACGGATCGGACTCGATCTCGATGATGCTTGCATCTCGATGGACCGGTGGGGAGGTCTTCCATGGTTGGTGGATCGTGCTGGTGTCGGGCATCGGCCTGTTCATGGGCTACGGTGCGATCTACAACTACACTTTCGGCGTTCTGACCGGTCCGATCGAACGTGAGTTCGAGTGGAGCCGTTTCGCCGTCACGCTAGGGTACTCGCTGTCGCTCATCGCCTACTCGGTCGTGGCGCCGTTCGTCGGCAAGCTGGTCGACGTCCTGGGTGCCCGCCGGGTAATCGTCCCCTCACTGGTTCTGTTTGCCGCGGGCTTGATGGGGTTCTCCCGTCTGTCGGCCAACCTATGGCATTTCTACGCTCTCAATATCGCTCTGGGTGTGCTCGGCTGCGGTTCGGCGATCGTTCCCTACTCGAAGGTCATCTCCCACTGGTTCGACCGCAGGCGCGGTCTGGCGCTGGGGCTGGCCTCGATCGGAGTCGGGATGAGCTCGTTCGCGATGCCTTCGATCGCATTCCTGTTCATCTCCGATGCCGGATGGCGCGCGGCCTATTTTTGGATCGGCCTCATGGTCCTGGTGGTCACCGTGCCCGTCGGTCTTTTCCTCAAGGAGAACCCGGCGATGTTGGGGCTCTGGCCCGACGGGGAAGTCCGTAGCCGGCCTGCCGACGGCAAGGCGCCCGCCGAGGAGGCAGGGATGACGGGCCGGGAGGCCCTGCGGAGCCGAACATTCTGGTTGCTTTTTGCCGCGGTCCTCTTCGTGGCCACGAGCGTGATCGGATGCCTGATCCAACTCGTGCCAATCCTGACCGAGCGTGGAATATCGCCGCAGGCGGCGGCGTTCGCCGCCTCGTTGCTGGGTGGCGCCGTGATTCCGGGTCGAATAATCAGCGGGTTTCTCATGGATCGATTCTTCGCTCCGACCGTGGCGATGTTTTTCTTCGGCGGCGCCGGCCTCGGCATCTTCGTCCTGTGGACCGGCGCGGCAGGGGCGTGGGTTTTCGTGGCCGCCTTCCTGGTCGGGTTGGGCGTGGGCGCGGAGGGAGAAACGATCGCGTACCTGGTCAGCCGATACTTCGGTTTGCGCGCCTTCAGCGAAATCTACGGTTACGCTCTGATCAGCTTTGCCATGGGCGGTGTCATCGGCCCGCCGCTGATGGGAATAGCATTCGACATGACCGGTTCCTATAGTCGGGTCCTGGGCGCTTTACTGATTTCCCTCATCGTGGGGCTGACGTTGATGCGAAAGCTCGAACCCTACCCGAAATGGGACACGACCAACGTCCCGCTGTCGTGACCTCAATCACAAGGGAGTGAACATGAACCACAATCTGACATACCTGCTGGCCGCATGTCTCGTCGTCGCAATGGGCTGTTCCGGCGCGCAAGAGCCGGAGGGCACCCCTCCCGCACCGCCCACCCTGGCCATCAGCGGCGCGACGCTGATCGACGTGACCGGGGGCGCCTCGATCCAGGATGCGGTCATTCTTGTCGAGGGATCTCGAATCCAGCAAGTCGGCCCGAGCAGCGAGGTGCCGGTGCCGTCCGGCGTTGAGGTGATCGAGGCGACCGGCAAGTTCGTCATCCCGGGTCTGGCCGACATGCACAATCATCTGGCGGAAGGGAGGTTCGGTTTCGGCCAACGGGAGCAGGATTATCAACGGAACCTCGCGAGTCTCCTGGCCTGGGGGATTACCTCGGTCTACTCGACGGGAATCCCCGACTTGGAAATCTACGGAGACCTGAAGCGCATTTCTTCGGATCCGGCCTCGCCGTATCCCCATTTCTATGGTGTGGGTATGACGTTCGGGGCCGAGGGCGGTCATGGCTCCATCGGCGGCTTTGCGCCGGCCACGCCCGAGGAGGCTCGGGAAGGCGTACGCGAGAATGCAGCCGCCGGCGCCGACGGCATCAAGTTCGTCTACAGCCCGGTGACCTATGCGCTCCAGGCGGGCCTTCCCCAACTCGAGCCCGAGGTGATGGAGGCGATCATCGACGAGGCGCACCAGAACGGTCTCGAGGCGATGGTTCATGCCCCGATCCTCGACTACGCCAAGGAAGCCTTGCGGGCGGGCGCCGACGGACTCGTGCACGGTATCATCGACCAGGAAATCGACCAGGAGTTCATCGAGTTGATGCAAGAGAACCAAGCCTTCTACATGACGACGCACGCGATTTTCGAAGCCGCGGGGGACATCGGCGGATGGGCGCAACGCTTGCAGGAATTCGACCGTAGCGGGCGGACATCGCAGGTTGAGATAGAAAACGGCTTGAGTCCCGAGCTGGCGTCGGAGTGGGAGGCACTCTGGGACAACTTCGCCTACATGAGAGAGCGCATGCCCGTGTTACGCGCCAACACCAGGACGGCGTACGAAGCAGGGTTTTTGGTCGTCGCGGGATCCGACACGGGAGACTCGGGGGCCGGCGTGATCAATGGACTGTCGCTACAGGTCGAGTTGCAGTTGCTGGCCGAGTCGGGCCTGACGCCGCACCAGGTGCTGCAGACGGCGACGATCAACGCCGCACGAATGGTCGGGCGGGAGGCGGACTTGGGTTCGGTCGAGGCTGGCAAGCTGGCGGATCTGGTGATTTTGAACGCGGATCCTCTGGCTGACATCCGAAACGTCAACGATATTCATCGTGTCGTCAAAGGGGGAATCGCCTACGATCCCGCGCAGATGGAGGACGCCGGAAATGGAGAAAGCGTAGATGAGGAATAACTGCTGTGGATGAACAGCCCCCGGTATTCCCGGTCAATTATCGCTTCCCGGCCCGTTTTGCTCAGCGGCCGAACTTCTGGATAAAAAATCCCGCTCCACGGTCAACTCGCCGACCTTTGTGTAGGCCGTAGCTCTTGGCGGCTACACCGTTCGCCGTCTTGGACACCTCCCGATTCGAACACTCGCACGGCCGGCTCGGCCGGCTGCTTCCGCCAGGCTTTGGTCTGGTTCGAACCGTTCTCGGTCGTCACCGTCGAATCGGGAAAGAGGGCCGACCTTGTCGTCATCGACTGCGATCGCTTGGCGGAAATCACGAATACCCGAAAAATCCATGCCGTCATTCAGGACGGGCAAATCATCGATCGCGAGTGCCTGCTGCGTGAGACATTGGAGTGATTCGAACGGCGACAGGCGGCGAGTAGAAGGACAAGACGGGACCAAGTGATAATGGCAGCTTCGGAATCGAAGAAGAAATGGGCGAGCAAGTACCCTGGCCTCGGAACGGCCCCCGTCCCGACCGAGCCGGACGTTTCGCCGGACTACTTCGAAAAGGAACGCGAGCGGATCTTCAAGCGCTGCTGGTTGTGCGTGGGCCGCGTCCAGAGCGTTCATAAGCCAGGCGACTACCTTGTCAGAGACATCGATATGCTCCGTACCTCGATCATCGTCGTGCGCGGCAAGGACGGCAAAGTGCGCGGGTTCCACAACGTATGCAAGCATCGTGGCAACAAACTGACCAGGCTCTGCGCCGGAAAGACTAAGAGTTTCGTGTGTGGGTTTCATGGCTGGGCTTATGATCTGGAGGGAGATCTGGCCTACGTGCCGGATGAAGACCAGTTCTTCGATTTCGACAAATGCGACTACGGGTTGACCCCGGTGGCCACCGAGGTCTGGGAAGGTTTCATATTCATCAACGCCGATAGCGAGCCGACGGGGACGTTGAAGGAGTCCATGGGCGAGTTGTTCGGACAGTACGGAGACTTCCCTTTTGACGAAATGGCAGTACTCGGTTCTTACACTGCCACGGTTGGTGTGAACTGGAAGGTTTTCATGGACATCACGCAGGAGTCGTATCACGTCCCGTTCCTGCATCGGCGACTCGTGCCTGATTCGAACGTGGGCGGGAACAACCCCTATTGCCATTTTCCCTCGATTCGCATCCACCGGCGGCATCGTTCCTCGAGCATTTATTCGAATCCACACCACAAGCTGACACCCGTGGAAAAAATCGCCTTCGGAGGCGGCGGGACCGTGCTGGATGGGACCGGTGGAGACGAGCGCCTGCCGAAAGGTGTCAACCCCGACAAGGTGCCGAACTGGGCTTTTGACAGCAACGCGATCTTTCCCAACCTGATCCTGCACGTCGGCAACGGCTGGTTCATCACCCACTCTTATTGGCCGATTGCCGTGGATCGCACATACTGGGAGAACAAGCTGTACATGAATCCGCCGAGAAACCCAGGCGAGAAGATCATCCAGGAGTTCTCGAAAGTGATCACGCGCGATCTGGCGCGTGGAGACCTCAGCATGCTGGAGACGGTGCAGGCAGGACTGGTGTCCGGAGCGGTCACCCACATGCCGCTGTCGGATCAGGAAATCCAGTTGCGCCATCACTACCGCATCGTGGACGAGTTCGTGCAAGCCTACGAGAGTTGGAGGACTTGACTCTCACGTCCTTGTTTGGAATGTGAATATTGATCGTTTGTTTGTGATTCGCGTCGTGGGATTTGTGATTCTGCAGAACCGCGACGAACATCAGTAGGTACCGATGGACTCGGCTATCCAAGGAAAGAAGTGGACCCTGCAGTATCCGGAACTCGGCACGTCTCCGGTGCCTGTAGAGGCGACGATATCACCCGGATACTTCGAGCGCGAGCGCCGTAATGTCTTCAAGTGCTCGTGGTTGAACATCGCTACGTCCAGTGAGATCCCCGAACCCGGGGACTACATCGTTCGCGAGTTGGAAATTCTCGGAACGTCGGTTCTGCTGGTGCGTGGTAAGGATGGGCGCGTTCGCGGATTCCACAATGTGTGCAAGCATCGGGGCAACATACTGGCAAAGGCCTGTAGCGGCAAGGCGAACAGCTTCGTGTGTGGATTTCATGGCTGGGCCTTCGACACGACGGGAACACTGGTTCATGTGCCCGACGAAGATCAGTTTCACGACTTGAACAAGTCGGACTTTGGACTGACCCCGATTGAAGCGGCGGAATGGAACGGGTTTGTGTTTGCTTCCCTCAAGCCGAGGGAGACGCTGGGTGAAGCGCTGGGTGAATGGGGGGAACAGTTCGCGCATTATCCTTTTGGAGAAATGCGACCCGTTGGGCACTATACGACCAGCGTCCGGGTCAACTGGAAGGTGTTCATGGTGGCGTTCCTGGAATGCTACCACGTGCCCAGGCTGCACCGGCGCATCGTGCCGGACGCGGCTACCGGTGAGCAGAATCCGTTGTGTCATCTTCTGTCAGTGCGGCTTCAGGGACGTCACCGGTCTTGCTCGGTGTACGGGAATCCGAACCACGTGCCTTCCCCCGCCGAAGGACTGGCGTTCAAATACGGCCCCACCGTGATTCAGGGCGAGAAGGCGAAGTCCGCCAAGCCGAACGGAGTCAATCCCGAGAACAATGCCAATTGGGCGTTTGACATGAATGGGATCTTTCCAAACCTGATTCTGCACGTCGGCAATGGCTTTTTCTACAAGCTGGTTTTCTGGCCTCAGGCCGTGGATCGCACCCGATGGGATGTGGAGCTCTACATGAGCCCCGCGAGCAATGCCGGGGAAAGGATCAGCCAGGAGTTCTCGAAGATCCTGACCCGTGATCTCTATCGAGAAGACCTGAGCACGGTTGAGAGTATTCAGACCGGATTGGCGTCCGGGGGTCTGTCGCACTTTCCGTTATCCGATCAGGAATTGCTCGTGAGGCACACCTTCAGGGTTATCGACGACGCGGTGCGGTTTGGCTAGCTCGGTGGGGAACAGGAGGCGTTTCGATGTCCAAAGTCGCTTTGCCAGAGGGGTTCCAGGATCTCGAGCCGTTCGTTGAGAAGTGGGCCCTGTCGCGCGAAGTAGAGCGCAATCGGCAGCGGAGGTCGAGCACGATGCAGCAGCTGCAAGAGTTCTACGATGCCATCCTGCCGCGAATGGACGAGATCGTTGGTTATCTCAACCAGTTTTCCCTCGATGAGATGCCCAAGGACGCGCCGAGGCTGCTCAACATGGGGTTATCGTTGATGGAGATAGCTCCAGCCATCGAACTGCTGGGTGAGCCCGACGAGTCGGGAGTGTTCGACGCGGAACGCTTTCACATTGTCGAACCCGGAGCCGGGCAGCCGTAGGTTAGTCCGCGCGGTTAAGCCGCGCCTTGCCGAAGGAGGATTCCGCATGGTGGCCAGCAAACCCAAACTCGACGACTTGCGCGAAGCAGCGGAGGCTCTTCGTTTGGACGTCAGCTCCGATGAGATGGCTGCATTCACGGTCCTGTCGGAGGGAGTCCTGGGCTTCTTCCAAAGGTTGGACCAGCTCGAAGAACCGAAGCCGCCGGTGAAGTACCCTCGCAGTGGAGGGCGACGACCGTCATCCGACGAAGACCCGCTCAATGCGTGGTACTGGAAATGCTCGATCCAGGGGGCCGAAACGGGCCTGCTTTCCGGCAAGAAAATCGCGATCAAGGACAACGTCTGCGTGGCCGGCATGCCCATGATGAACGGCAGCTATGTCCTCGAGGGGTATGTCCCGGACGTGGACGCAACCGTGGTGACGCGGATTCTGGATGCGGGCGGGGAAATCGCCGGCAAGGCGGTGTGCGAAAGCTTTTGCCTCTCCGGCGGCAGCCACATGGCCGACACGGGTCCGACCCACAACCCCCGCAGGCGAGGCTATTCGTCCGGGGGTTCCTCGAGTGGCAGCGCCGCCTTGGTGGCAGGCGAAGAGGTCGATTTGGCCATTGGCGCGGATCAAGCAGGATCGATCCGGGTGCCGAGCTCATGGTGCGGCATCTTCGGGTTGAAGCCCACGTTTGGCTTGGTCCCCTATACCGGCGCATCCTCGCTCGAATACACGATCGACCATCTTGGCCCCATGGCGCGCACGGCGGCCGATGCCGCGCTCCTGCTCGACGTCATCGCTGGGCCCGACGCATACGATTCCCGGCAGGTGAACTTTCCCACGGCAAACGCGGGTGTCGAGTCGTACAGCCGCTCGTTGTCGGGAGACGTGAAAGGACTACGCATCGCCGTTGTGAAAGAGGCGTTTGCCTGGGAGGGAATGTCCGAATCGGATGTGGATGAAGCCGTGAGGGAGGCCGCGCATCGGTTCGAGGAGCGGGGCGCGTCGGTCTCCACGGTCTCTCTGCCGTTTCATCGAGACGGCATGCCGATCTTCATGGGAATTGGGCTCGAGGGCGTCACAAGGGTCATCTCACCGGGCCATGGGATGGGCAACTGCTGGAAGGGATTCTACGTCACGAGCTTGATAGACGCCTACGCTCGCGGCTTGGCCGAGCGTTCCTCGAAGCTTTCAGCCGTGACGAAATTCGTGATGTTGATCGGCCGTCACTTCCAGGACCGATATCGCGGCCACTACTACGCGAAAGCTCAAAACCTGGCTCTCACGCTCAAGCGCAACTACGACGAGGCCTTCGAGAAAGCAGACCTGCTGGCGCTGCCGACGACTCCAATGAAGGCGCGGCCCCTGCCGGCCGAGGATGCCGACATTGTCGAGAGAGTTGCCAGGGCGCTGGAGCAGGTCGCCAATACCTGCCCCTTCAACGTCACGGGCCATCCTTCACTCAACGTGCCCTGCGGCGTATCCGAGGGCTTGCCGGTCGGGATGCTGCTCGTGGGCCGGTGTGGGGAGGACGCCACGGTGTTGCGTGCTGGCGACGCGTACGAGAGGATAGTCGGCTAGGAACCTGTCCCCGTAACCTCTTCGGTCTGGCGTAAGTGGAGTACAGAACTGAAATCGGCTGAAATGAAGAGTATAAAGTGGAGCATGGAGGCTCTGCGTCGAGCATATTTATACGTTAAGTGGACCGTGGTCGGCATCGATTCGATTACCGGGACAGACTCCGAGCCGCATGACTCGCACGTCGAGCCACATCCGTGACGAAACCGTGACAAGACCATGACGAGTAATGCGCAACCATGACCCACGACAACGCAGGCTGCGTTCAGATCTGGGATTTGAACAAGGCGCCACTGGAGGGTCCGGTTTCTGTGAAGGTGGAGGACACGGAACTGGTCCTCTTTCGATACGGGGATACTTTGGTGGCGATGGATCGTTGGTGCCCGCATCGGCAGGGTGATATGGTGGCTGGCCACGTGGTCGGCAGAATGTTGAAGTGTCCGGTTCACGGATTCATGTTCTCCGTAGACACGGGGCGGGGCCTCAACTGTCCGGGGTTCAACCTCTCGGTGCACGATCTGAACGTGAAAGACGGGGTCGTCAGCGTGTGGCTGAAGCATTGACTCGAGACGACAGGCAGCGGTGATGTCCAACGAAATACTCCTGAAAGGCGGACGAGTGCTCGATCCCGCACAGGATATCGACCGAACCACCGATGTTCTGATCTCGGACAACCGGATCCGTGCCGTCGGTGATGCCCTTTCGGTATCACCTGAGGCGAATGTACTGGACGTTTCGGGCAAGGTGGTATGTCCAGGCTTCATCGATGTCCATGTGCACGCCTACGGCGGGATTGCCTTCGCGGACCCCGACAGCATCGGAGTCAACCTGGGGACGACTACGATGTGCGATGCGGGGGGCGCGGGAGCCTACAGTTGGGACGAATTCGAGGCGTTGATCTTGGGCCAGACGAAGACGGATATTCACCTCTGGCTGCTGATGGGCGCCGCCGGCATATTCGGTTTCCAGGATGCGTGGAAGACGGTCCGCAGCCTGATCGACGTGCCGATCAATTCCATGCTCGATATCGTGGAGGCCAATCGAGAAACAATCGTCGGCCTGAAGATGGCGGGTTTTGCCGCACTCGGGCTGGGACCGATGAAGATGGCCAAGGGAGTGGCGGATGTGCTCGAGCTCCCGCTGTACATGCACATCGGAGACATATTCGAAACACCGACTCGGACCTATACGGCACAGACGCTGGACCTGCTGACGGCCGGGGACTATGTGACACATTGCTTCACGCCGTGTCCGGGCAACTTGCTGGGACCGGACGGGAAGTTGTTACCCGAGGCGCTACGGGCGCGCGACCGAGGTGTTCATTTCGATGTTGCGTTCGGGAGCTTCAACTTCGGTTTCGACGTGGCCGAGGGGGTGATGGCCGAAGGCATCGTTCCCTCGACGATCAGCAGCGATCTGCAGCAGATCAATATAACGGGCCCGACCTACTCGTTGACCCACGTGATGTCCGCAATGATGTTGCTGGGTATGAGCTTGCGAGACGTCGTCGAGCGCGTGACGATCAATCCCGCCCGGCAGCTGGGCTTGACGCACAAGATGGGCAGCCTTGCGAACGGGCTGCCGGCGGATGTGACCGTCATCGAGCTTCGCGAAGGCAGCTTTGGCTTCTCCGACGCAACCGGGTCGGCCCGAGAAGGCAAACAGCTGATCGTGCCAGTGTGGACCATCAAGGGCGGTGAAGTGATCCGGCCCGATCGCGAGAAGGCAGAGCGGGAGAGCAACTGGAGCATGGAAAGCGTCCTCGCTTACGATTCGACGCCCGCGGGCGCGGATTTATTGAATCGAAAGCAGCGTCTGTTTCTCGGCCGAGTCGCCGATGCCTTTCGCAGTCTCGATCGCTGGGAGGGCGTCGATTTGCATTGGTGCTTTCATCGGGTTCGTAACGAGACATCGATTGGCCTGCGCGAGGCGGCCGAGGCAGTCCTCGACAGTTTCATGACCGCGCGCTTCACTCCTCCGGTCGGTTTCTTTCTGGCGACACTGGAGCGGGATTTCGTTCTGGCCAGATTGGACGAAATATCCTTGGCGAGGGCGCGCAACTAGACGGTACGCAACTATAGGAGAGGGCAATGCGCGGCATAGACATACTCATCGAAGGAGCAACCGTCGTCACGATGGATGGCGAGCGCCGGGTGATCCGCGATGGTGCCATTGCCATCGAGGCGGATCGTATCCTGGAAGTGGGCAAGAGCTCGGATCTGGAGGGGAAGTATCGGCCCAAGAAGCGGATTGCCGGAGCGGACTACGTGGCGTTGCCGGGTTTCATCAATGGAGACGTGCATATCACCGGGACGCTCTATCGGTGCTTCGTGCCGGACAACGTGAACTCGTACCCCATGATCTATGAATGGGTCTTTCCAATGTACGAGGGTTTTACCCCCGAAGACGAATACCAAGCCGCAATGGTCGGAAGCTTGGAAATGATCCGCACGGGAACGACGACCTTCGCCGAGGGCGGGAGCGCCGATGATGTGTCGAGCGTGGCTCGTGCCGTCGACGAAACCGGGATTCGCGCCGTGCTGGGACGCTGGAGCTGGGATCTGGTACAGGAAAGCCGAAAGTTCCTGATGACGACCGAAGAGGCGCTACGGGATTGTGAACGCCTGCTGAAGGAGTTTCGTGGCCGGAATCATCCACGGATCTCCTTTCATCCCATGCTGCTCGGTATTGGAACGGCTTCGGATGAGTTGATCAAGGGCGCCAAGGCGCTGGCAGATCGATACGGGGTGACGCTGAGCATGCACCGAAACGAGGACGCGGCCGAGGTGGATCAATGCGTAGAAGCGGTCGGGAAGAAGCCCATTGAATATCTGGAGGATATCGGGGCGCTGGGACACAATCTCAGGTTGCGTCACATGGCCTTCACGTCGGATGAAGAGGTAGCCGTGATGGCGCGACACGACGTGAAGGTCGTCGCGGACATGACCTCCTATTTGAGGCTCGCGTACGGGATTACGCGTCACGGAAAGTTCCCCGAGATGCTCGCTCAAGGGATGTGCGTCTCGCTCGGAATAGATGGGGCGACTTCGTCGGACTTTCTCGACATGGGCAGGGCCATGCACATTGCCGCGGCGCTGTTCAAGGATAGCCGTATGGACGGCGAGCTCATTCCCGCTGAGCAGGCGCTGGAGATGGCTACGATCAACGGCGCGAAATCCCTGGGAATGGAGGATTCTATCGGGTCCCTGGAGGCGGGAAAGAAGGCAGATGTCATTCTCTTTGATCGCATGCGACCCGAGTGGGTACCCATGTGGAATCCGGTCAGCACACTCGTGTGGTCTGCTGACGGCAAGAGCGTCGATACCGTGATCATCGACGGGAACGTGGTCCTGGAAGAGGGCGAGTTCACCGTGATCGACGAAAGGGAAGTTCTGAACGAGGCGGCGAAACAGGCAGAGGAATGCAATCAGCGCATCGGTCTGCCGCTGAAGACACGCTGGCCAGTTGTGTAGAGAAGGGCTTTTCGAGAAACAGTTCTATACGTGCGCGACTTCGCAAAACGGTCCGTATTTTGTTCATCGGGTGATCAGCACACCGCGCCAGCGCGGCGTGGACAGAAGAAAGGAGGCGAATGAGATGGCGCCGACAACGGAAGACAAACAGTGGGCGGCTCAGTATCCGGAGCTGGGTACCAACCCGATCCCGGTAGAACCGTGTCTCTCTCCCGAGTATTACGAGCGGGAGCGTGAACGCATATATCGGCGTGTTTGGCTCAACGTCGGAAGGGAAGACGAGCTGCCGCGAGCCGGAGACTACTTCGTCAAGGACATTGCGGCTATCAATAGCTCCATCTTGATCGTAAGGGGGAAGGACGGCTTGATCCGTGGATTTCACAACGTATGCAAGCATCGGGGGAACAAGGTAGCCCGGGCGAGCAGGGGAAACGGCAATGGGTTCGTGTGCGGCTTTCACGGGTGGGCCTATGGCCTGAACGGCGATCTCATCCACGTGACCGATGAAGATCAGTTCTTCGGTTTGGACAAATCGAGTTGTGGTTTGACTCCCGTGGCGACCGACGTCTGGGAAGGTTTCATCTTCATCAACGTCGATCCGGAGCCCGAGCAAACTTTGGCCGAGTTCCTAGGAGACTGGGGCAAGGCCCTCCAGGGGTATGGGTTCGGGAGCATGGTTATGCGGGACCACTACCAGGCCGAGGTCGACGTGAACTGGAAGGTCGCGCTCGACGCCTTTCAGGAAGCTTGGCACGCCAGATTCGTGCACAAGCGATCGGGCGGCGAAGCCTACGCGAGCAAGGACAACCCCTTCATCCACGTGTTGCAGTTCAGAATCTATCCACTTCATCGCATGATGTCGGTGCCGGGGAACGCGGAGTTCGTGCCGACGCCGATTCAGATCTGCGCGCATCAGTTCGGCAAGTCCTATATCAGCCGCGATGGCTCCGGGGAGGGGCTGCCTCCGGGAGTCAATCCGACCCGCAGCCCGATCTGGATGTTCGATTCCAACTACATCTTTCCGAATTTCTCGATCTTCGTCTTCGATGGGATGTTTTTCACCTACCATTTCTGGCCACTGGCTTCTGATCGGATGATGTGGGAGACACGAACATACTACCCGCCGCCGGAGAATGCAGGGCAGCGCTTCAGCCAGGAGTACGCGAAGTGCGCGCTCCGGGACACCTGGCTCGAGGACTTGAGCACCCTGGAGAACATCCAGGCCGCCATCTCCTCACGGAACATCAAGCACTTTGTGCTTCAAGATCAAGAGATTCTCGTGCGCCACTCTCACAAGGTAATTGCGGACTACGTTGGCGAATGAGGGTCTAGATCGAGGATAGCGTCGTGTGGCGAGGACCGGAATAAGATGAACGGCTCCAGAACTGGTAGGTCGGCCCAGATCCGGGATAGCTTGGAGCATCCCGTCATTGACGCCGACGGACACCAAATCGAGTTCGAGCCGGCGTTGCTCGACCACCTGGATCGCGTCGGGGGGCCCTCGCTTGCCAAACGCTTCAAGACCTGGGGAGACGAGAGCCTGTTCCAATGGTATCGGGCGACGCCCCAGGAGCGCCGGGATCGTAGACTCCACCGCATTACCTGGTGGGGAATGCCCACGAAAAACACATTGGACCGGGCTACGGCCTCGCTCCCGAAGCTGTATTACGACAGATTGGATGAGATCGGAATCGACTTTTCCGTGCTCTATCCGACCTTCGGCCTTCCCGTTCCTCACATCGAGGACGACGAGTTGCGCCGCGGCGCGTGCCGGGCCTTCAACAACTTCTATGCCGAGACGTACGAGGAGTTCGCAGATCGCCTGTGTCCGGTGGCGGTCATTCCCATGCACACTCCGCAGGAAGCCATCGAGGAACTGGAATACGCGGTGCGGGAACTGGGACTGAAAGCGGCGATGTGTGCCGGCTTCGTGCGCCGGCCGATCGAGGCGATCGTCCGGGATGCACCCGGGGCTGCGTCGGACGCTATCTGGCTGGACACGTTCGGCCTGGATAGCGAGTACGACTATGATCCGGTTTGGGCCAAATGCGAAGAGCTGAAGATAAACCCGGCGTTTCATTCCACAGGTTTCGGTTGGGGGTCCCGGACCTCGACGTCCAACTACATCTACAACCATATTGGCATGTTTGCGGCGGCTGGCGAGGCCCTGTGCAAGGCGCTGTTTCTGGGCGGGGTGACGCGGCGCTTTCCGAATTTGAAATTCGCGTTCTTGGAGGGAGGGGTCGGCTGGGCCTGCGGTCTCTATGCGGATCTGCACGGGCACTGGGAAAAACGCAATCGTGAAGGCCTGGAGAACTACAACCCCGCCAATCTGGACCGCAACCTAATGGGAAAACTCTACCGCGAGCATGGCGGGAAATTGGTCGAAGGCCGATTGGACCAACTGGACAAGATGCTCGGTATCCTTGCCTCCACGCGCGAGCAACCCGAGATGCTGGACGAATTCGCGCCGTGCCGAATCGATCGTCCCGAAGACATTCACGATCTATTCGTGCCTCGCTTTTACTTTGGCTGTGAGGCGGATGATCCCATGAATTCACTGGCGTTCAACCGCAAGTTGAATCGCCACGGCGCCCGCCTCAACACATTGTTCGGCTCCGACATTGGCCACTGGGATGTGCCGGACGTGAGCGGAGTTCTGGAGGAAGCCTATGAGTTGGTCGAGGAAAGCCTGATCACCGAGGGGGATTTCAGAGATTTCGTCTTTGCCAATCCGGTCTCGTTCTACACGAGTTTGAATCCGGAGTTTTTCGACGGAACCGTCGTGGAGAAATCAGCAAGGGAATCGATCGCGCGGGACTGATCGGCAGCGAATTCCGACGAGTAAATGTTCTTCCCGAGTTTCCATCTTCTTGCTCTTCTCTGGTATGTATCTCACGCACCAGGCTTGGCCGATCTTTCACAATCGAGCGATTTGGGAAGCGCGCCTGTACGTGGCTCAACGGACAATTTCCCAACACACCCGGGCTCGCGAGTACAGCCGCGAACTACTGCGCGATGCATGCCTGGAGGACGGAAGCACGCTCGAGGCGAGTCACGAGGATTTGGAGTCCGGGGCGATCAGTCATTGCGTGCCGCAGAACCAGGAGTTGTATGTGCGCCACTTTGCCAAGGTTCTTGAAGACCACGTCGACGCTTAGTCCGGACAGAAGTGCTTTAGTGAGTTACAAAGGGAGAATCAGCATGACCAAGCAGAGTTTACCCGAGGAGTTCAAGAATCTGGAGCCCTTTGCCGGTTGGGCGCTGCCGACCGAGCGCGAACGCAACCACAAGCGGCTCAACAGCGAGATGTCGGAGATTCAGTCGCTGTATGATACGGTGCTGCCGCGCATGGAAGCGATCATGGACTACTTGAACAAGTTTCCGATCAAAAGCATGCCGGAGGATGCGCAACGACTACTCAATTTGACCCTTTCGTTGGCGGAAGTGGCTCCGGCGGTGGAGTTTTACCAACAGCCGCGCGTGATCGACGGTTTCCCTACGGAACGATTCGTGCCGATCGACGTGCCGAACATGACGCCCAAGGAAGGATAATCTCGCCCGGGTGCGGGTTCGTTCCGAGAACAATCGTCGGGAGATCGAAGAGTGGGCGCAAAAGGCAAGAAACGAGTGAAGCTGGAATACCTGGCACGCCGGATTGGCCGTTTGGCGGATATCGAGGCAATGATGCCGACGTCGTGAAGGAAGGCGCCGGACAGTGGCGCTTCAAGGCAATCTCTGTCTGAAGATGGAACTGATGAGTCCTTACGAGGAAGGCTGGGTCAAGAAGCCGTGGCACGACCCGGTCGACCCGCTTCTGAAAAATAGAATATGGTGGGCGACAAGTATGCCCCGGAATCATTTCTGCGGTCGAAACTCTCTCTACCTGTACCCTTGGAATCGATGAACCCCCACCTTACTCGGCGTGATTTGCTCAGGCTGGCCGCCGTTTCTCCCTCGGCCTTTTCCGGTCTCTTGCGCGATCTCTCTGCGGTGGACCACAGCCTCAAACCAGCCTCCGAGCCAAAGACGGTGATCGTGATCGGCGCGGGACTGGCGGGGCTCACGGCCGGCTACGAGCTCGTGCGAGCCGGCCATCGTGTGACGATCCTCGAGGCACAACAACGGGCAGGGGGTCGCGTTTATACTCTGCGTGAGCCGTTTGCGGATGGGTTATACGTCGACGCGGGTGCCAGTCAGATCCCCGCAAACCACTACCTGACGCTCAAGTACGTGCGCCTTTTCGGTCTCGAGCTCGTTAGGGCGAGACCGAGTGATCAGGCCTCGGTGCGGTGGATTCGAGGACAACGGTTGCCGGTCATGCCCGGCGAGCCTTTTCACTGGCCCTTCGACCTGACCCCGGAGGAAAGAGATCTCGGGCCGGAAGGACTGATGGAAAAATATTTCCTGCGCATACCCAGACACCAGGACCAGCAAATCACTGTGTCTCCGGATTGGATTCCGCCCGAACTGCGGCAGCACGATCGAGTCAGCTTCGCGGAATTCCTCCTGCGGCAGGGAGCGTCGCCCGGGGCGGTACAACTATTGGGGTTCGGCTACTACGATCTCTGGGGTGAGGGCACCGATGAAATCTCCGCACTGATGCTGATGCGGGAGATTCGACATCAGTTCTCGCATGATCAGCCGTATGCCATCAAGGGGGGAAACGATCAGCTGCCGAAGCGCTTCGCCAGGGAACTGGCTGATAAGATCCGATATGGGGCCCCTGTTGTCCGTATCGAGCAGGGCCCGCGCGGTGTCCGTGCCGCTTTCGAGCAGGGCGGACTGCGGCACACGATCGGGGGTGACTATCTCATATGCGGAATCCCGTTCAGCGTTCTGAAGAACGTGGCGGTTTCTCCGCCGTTTCCGCCGGAAAAGCAGCGCGTGATCGAGCAGTTGCCGTACATGTCCGTCTCCCGCGTTTACTTGCAATCGCGACGGCGCTATTGGATGGATCAGGGTTTTTCGGGCGACGCAGCCATTGATGCTCCCCCGACCATCATCGCGGATGAGACACGCGATCAAGAGGGGCCGCGCGGCATCCTTCACTCCTTCATGGCCAGAGATCAGGCGCGTCGCGTCGCTGCCATGCCTGAACGTGACCGCATCGACTATGCGGTGAATCAGGTCGAGCAAATATACCCGGGTATGCGCGAAAATCTTGAGGGGGGCGTCTCTAAGTGCTGGGACGAAGATCCCTGGGCCCGGGGGGCCGCCGCCTGGTTCAAGCCCGGACAGATGATCGATTTCCTCCCGCACATTGGCCGACCGGTGGGACGGATTCACTTCGCGGGCGAACACATCTCTCCGTGGCCTGGGTGGATGCAAGGGGCTTTGCAATCCGGTCTGCGCGTGGCCCGTGAGGTGCACGAGGCAGTCGTTTGATTACGAACGGCAGTACTGGGGTATGACCGCGGCTAAGTCGAGATTCGTTGCGGTAGAGGTGGAAGATGTGGATGTGGCGCAGGCGGACCGGTATGAGCAAGGGATCGGGACGCTGGTTCGGTCCATGCGCGAGGCGAAGCTGGGATCGGAATTCCAGTGGTGCGCCAGTCAGCACGACTCCTCCTATTTCTACTCGTTTCCGCTCAACTCGTTACAGGATCTGGATCCGGATACGGGAGTGACCCAGCAGCGATACCAACATCTCTTGGCGTCGGTCGATCCGGATGCGGCAAAGGAGTTCTCGATGGCGACCGTCCAGTCGGTGCAAGCGACCCGATTGTTCATCCTGGAGCGAGTTGCCGAGTTTACTTATGAAGCGCCGAGTTCCGTCGTCGAGGCCCCGAAGCATGCAATCCTGGACATCCACTACTTGCGTACCGGGCAGGCGAAGCCGTACAAGGCGGCGATTCGTCGCCTGATGGCGGCCGTAGGGAAAGCGGACTACCCCATTGGATGGTCCGCGTATCGCATGGTGATCGGAGAGGGCAAGACCTTCTATGGCGAAGGGAAAGTCTATTATTACGTGGTGCCTTTCGACAATCCGTCGCAGTTCTACGAGCAGCACTCGTTTCAAGCCGCGCTGGTCAAGGCACTGGGCGAAGACGGCGCCAGGGAGTTGCTGTTGGATGAACGCCGATGTCTGGTGAAGCTGGAGGCATTCGAGCATAGACGGCGGCCCGACCTGGGCTATACGCCGGAGTAAGGCGAACCGGAGAGAACGGAACAATGCTGTTGCAGCTGCCGTTGACGTTGTCGTTCTTCACGCACTCAATCGCATCCGACGGTTTGAGCATCAAGGCAATCGTGGAGCGACCCTGATCGATGGCTCTGGGGGGCCACCGATCCGCGATGCCATCGTCGTCGCGGACGGTGCCCGGATCCAACAAGTACACTCGCGCGATCGCGGGGGGCTCACGTGATCAAGATCTACTACAGCGACTTGATTTACGTAAGGAGGGCGCGTCTCCCTCCGCTCACGCCAGAGTTATTTTCGGCCATCATCGGTACAACCTTGACTATATGAAATCGCGCTTGCCGATTCTGAGGACAAACCTAATAAAAGTGTGGTAAGCGGGCGTCCCTGTCGTGTGTGGCTCAGATCTGGAAGGAGCCATGGTGGGCGTCTCCAGCCAGATGGAACCGGTCAGGATCGCGGATGCAGGGCTCACGCCGATGCAAGTCCTAGCAGCCTGTCGGACTAACACCGAATCAAAAACCTAAGTCATTCATATGACTGTGTTTACCGTTTCGGGCTAAAAAGGGCCGTTGTTGAAAACAAAGGACTTACGCCGAAAGTCCGACAGGCTGCTAGAAACAGCGGCCATCAACGTGGCACGCATGCTGCAGGGAACGCGAGCAGGGGACGGTGGAACCCGGCTGAACAGAGATCCACTGGCCGACATCCGGAACATTCGGTACATTCATCGGGTGCTTAAGAATGGGGTGTTTTTCGATCCCATGATCACAGACGGAGCGGGGCGAAGGGTTCATGGCCGAGAGTAAGCTCGAGAGACGAAGCGGTATGTTTCACGGCTGGTGGATAGTGACCGTATCCGCAATCGGCATGTTGTTTTGTTACATCTCCTCGGTGGGTTTCACCTTCGGTGTGTTCACCAACCCGATCATCGAGGAGTTTGGCTGGAGTCGGACGGAAGTCTCACTGGCGTTTTCCTTGTCGCTGGTCGCAATGTGTTTGGCTATGCCGGTGGTCGGCCCCCTGGTCGATCGCTATGGTGCCAAGTCGGTCATCGTGCCTTCGATCCTTGTTCTGGGTCTTTCGCTGGCCTCCTTGTGTTTTCTGCCGAATAGCCTTCTGTACTTTTATGGCGTGTACATCGTAGCCGGGATTGCGGGAGGTGGCTCATCCACGATGCCCTACTCTAAGGTGGTCTCGCACTGGTTCGACAAGCAACGGGGGTTGGCGCTGGCTCTCGCTGCCATGGGAGCCGGGCTGGGATCGCTCATCATGCCTCCCTTTGCGCAATGGTTGATCAGCGGGCTGGGCTGGCGGGGTGCCTATTTGGTCATCGGAGCGACAGTCTTCGTCATCACGATTCCGGTCGTTGTCTTGTGGCTCAAGGAAAGACCAGAAGATATGGGTTTGAGGATCGACGGTGAGCCCGCGGACGAGGACCGAGAAATTGCCGTAGGAACCGTCGGCGGAGCATCCACGACGGCCCCGGGTTTGACGGGTCCAGAAGCACTGAGGACGGGAGTATTCTGGCTGCTGAGCACGACTTTCTTTCTTGTCTCCTCGAGCGTGATGGCCGCCCTCATTCATCTCGTACCTTTGCTTACGGATCGCGGGTTTTCGCCCGAGAGGGCGGCATTGGCTGCGGCAGTGCTGGGGGGAGCGTCACTGATTGGCGGGGTATTTTCCGGTTACTTGTTGGATCGACTCTTCGCCACGGTTGTGGTGACGGGCTTTTTTGTGAGCGCCGCAATCGGGTTGCTGTTGCTTTGGGCGCTCGAGGCGGGCAGCGTGCCGTTCGTCGCCGCATTTCTTATCGGCGTGAGCATGGGAGCCACAGGGGAGATCATCCCGTACCTGACCGGGCGTTATTTCGGCCTGCGCGCCTTCGGGCAGATATACGGCTACGGGTTGATCAGCTTCACACTTGGCGGGGTGGTCGGCCCGGTGGTGATGGGAATCGGGTTTGACGCGACCCAGTCTTACTCCGTGGTTCTGCTTACGTTCGGGGTTGCGTCACTGGTCGCCGCGGCCATGGCCATCCGGCTCGGTCCGTACGGAACCTGGTCCGAAGACGTGACTCACGCAGGACAGGATGCGCGCCAACATGCCGATTTCTGATGTCAGCGATCATTCCATTCTCGATCTCCTTGAGCCGCCGGAACGCAGTTGTCATCGACGGAGCTCGCGGAATCGGGTACGCAATCTGCGATCGATTGGCTGAGGCCAGCGCGGACGTTGACCGAAACCCCGTGTCTTGAGGAACGTATTGTGGGCTATCGCAAGGCGGGGCTGGGCGACTTGATGGACCAGATGGCGCAGTGGGAGCCGTTGCCCAGGAAGACGGTCCCGGATGACGTCGCTCGGTTGTTTTCTTTCTCTCGAGTGACTTGGCCATGCTCATGACTGCAAGCACCTTGCTCGTGGACGCCGGAGATCGAGCCATATGGGACGGCGAGTCAGTGCCCGGCAGTGAGGACGAGGGCTTATGACGAAAGTTTCTGCATCCGCGAAGACGCGCGCCCGGCTGAACCATCCGGTCATCGATGCCGATGGGCACATGATTGAGTTCGAGTGCGGCATCCTGGACTCGTTGCGCGAAGTCGGCGGGGATCGTCTGGTGAAACGGTTCAATTCCTGGACTTCCGAAAACCTGTTTCGGTGGAACCGCATGTCGTCACAGGAGCGCTGGGATCACAGGGTGGCTCGCAACGTATGGTGGGGTGTCCCGACCAAGAATACCCTGGACCGAGCCACCGTGACCTTGCCCCGCCTACTGTATGAACGGCTGGATGATATGGGCCTGGACCTCGTGGTCCTGTATCCGACGCTGGGTCTGCCCGTTGCCCACATCGAGGACGAGGAGCTCCGCCGGGGGGCCTGCCGGGCGTTCAACCGCTTCTACGCGGACCTATACAGCGAATACTCGGATCGCATGGTGCCGGCCGCAATCGTTCCAATGCACACGCCGGAGGAAGGGCTGCAAGAGCTGGAATACGCGGTGAAGGAGTGCGGCCACAAGGTTCTGATGTTGCCGAGCTATGTTCGGAGGCCCGTAGCCGCGGTCGCGAAGCGGTCGCCGGAGGCGGCGAGTGCGGCTTTCTGGCTCGATACCTTCGGGCTGGACAGTGCGCACGACTACGATCCGTTCTGGGCGCGATGCATTGAGCTGAAGGCGGTGCCCACGTTTCACTCGCTGGGTATCGGGTGGGGAAGCCGCACCTCGGTTTCGAACTTCGTTTACAACCGCATTGGGCATTTCGCTGCCGCCGGCGAGGCGGTGTGCAAGTCGTTGTTTTTCGGGGGCGTGACACGGCGCTTTCCGACCTTGAAATTCGCTTTTCTCGAGTGTGGGGTCGGCTGGGCATGCAGTCTCTACTCCGACCTAGTCGGGCACTGGGAGAAGCGAAATCTAGAAGCCCTCGAAAACACGAAGCCGGCGAATCTGGATCGCGAGTTGTTGCTTGAGCTCTACAGCAAGTACGGCGGTAAGATGATGGAAGGCAAGATCGACTGGGTAAGAAACAACCTGGGGTTGCTCGAGGTGGATCAGGAAGATCCGGCAACGCTCGACGAATGGGCGGCGTGTCAGATCGAGCGCGCCGAGGATATCCGTGACTTGTTCTTGCCGCACTTTTACTTTGGCTGCGAGGCGGATGACCCCATGAGCGCTTGGGCTTTCAACCGGAAGCTCAATCCCTTCGGAGGTCGCCTCAATGCCCTGTTCAGCTCGGATATCGGCCACTGGGATGTCTTAGACATGACGGAGGTGGTCGCGGAGGCACATGAGTTGGTCGAGAAAAAGTTCATTACGGACGACGACTTCCGCGACTTTGTTTTCGCCAACCCGGTCTCGTTCTATGGGGGCGTGAATCCCCACTTTTTCGACGGCACGGTCGTCGAAGCCGAGGCCAAGAAGCTGTTGAACGGAGCTTAGTGCCTCTGTCGTAAACCGCTCTTGGCGCGACCTCGCCTCCATGAGTTCCATCCGCGAACATTGGGGGTTCCTGAGAACGGAGGTCTTGGCTTGTCCTCCGCCGCCGCAGGCAGATGGTCCGTGAAGTTTGTCATAACGGTCTGGCGGATATGGTCATCCTCGACTCGGATCCACTAGCCGATATTTGCAACGTTCGTTCGATTTGGCGGGTCATCAGAAACGGGGTAGAGCACGACCCCGAGGAGTTGCTTGGAGGCTCGTAGTGAAGATTACCGATGTGAAGTTCCTGAGTATCGAGATTCCACTGGACAAGCCGATCCACCCGGCCTGGGAGCCGTCGGCTTCCTACGATTCCTTCCCCTTTGCGCTGATCCGAATCTACACGGACGAAGGCATCGTTGGCAACGCGGTCGAGCTGACCCCGGAACACGTGATGGGTATCACCGGTTCGCGGCTATCCAATCTCAAGTCCCTGCTGATTGGGATGGATCCGTTCGGTGTCGAGAAGATAATGACAAAGCTGCGCTACGCGGCCTTCGTGGGTCCAAAGCCCTGGGCCATAGAGATTGCGCTTTGGGACATCATCGGCAAGGCCTGCGGCCAACCCGTGTACAAACTGCTCGGCGGAGCTCAGGATCGAGTGAAGGCATATCTTTCGACCTTGCAGGTAAAGTCCGCGGAGGAGCACGCGGCCGACGCGCTGAAGTACTTCGAGCAAGGGTTCCGTGCCGTGAAGCTGCGGGCCCATCGGCACAAACCCAGCCAGGACCTGGAAGTGGTTGCCGCGGTCAGGGATGCGGTCGGACCCGAGATGGACATCATGGTCGACGCCAATCAGGCTTGGCCCATGGAACCTCCTTACTGGTCTTTTCGCACTGCTCTGTGGATGGCAAAGGAGTTATCGGCGCTGGGCGTTGTGTGGCTGGAGGAACCGCTTCCGAAGGATGATCTCCACGGCTTGGCCAAACTCTCCGAGCAGGTCGACATTCCGATTGCGGGCGGAGAGCTCGAGTGGGGGATTCATCGGTTCCGGCAAATGATGGAGGCCCACGCCTACGACATTGTGCAACCCGACCCACACTGGTGCGGCGGCATCCTGGAAGCTCGAAAGATATCGATATTGGCGGAGGCCATGAACAAGCAATGCATCCTGCACACGGGAGGCATTGGGGGCTTGTGGTTGGCCGGCAATCTGCAAGTCGCAGGATCGATTCCCAACTATACTTACTTTGAGTACATCTTGGAGCCGCCCGTCTGGACTCTGGAGATGCGGGACATCCTACTGGCTGAGCCCATCACGATCGACGACGACGGATACCTGCCAATTCCACAAGCACCGGGCTTGGGTGTGGAGCTCGACGAAAAGGCGGTTGCAAAGTACACCGTGGGTGAAAGTTGAAGGCCGGGCGAATAGCGCAGCGGAACACGATGCCGGAAATCTGCCACAGGACGATCAACGACGTCGCTCGGCTGATCAGAGATAGGGAGATCTCCCCGTTTGAAGTGTGCTATGAGCCGGTCCCCGTTATCGAATCGGTGCCGGTCGCGGACCACTTAGAGCGTGAATATGCTGGGAATAGAGCCGCCATGCTCCACTTTATGCTCTTAAGTTCAGCTGATTTCAGTTCTGTACTCCACTGTTGCCAGTATGAACGCATTACGGGGACACGCTCCTAGGCGATGCGGGATCGAATTGATCTTCTGGATAGGAGATTGCACGATTGCATCACCGTTACCGCCGACGTGGCACTCCGCCAATCCAGGAGTGCGGAAGCCGAGCTCGCGGCGGGAAAGTATCGCGGCCCAATGCATGGCATACGCTTTGCCGCCAAACACCTCATCTATACCGATGAAGTGAAGGGTTTTCGATGAACATTGGGCAATTCCTTGCTCAAGCCGCCGAACGTCATCCCGATCAACCCGCGCTGGTTTGCGGAGATCGGAAGGCGAGCTATGCGGAGACGAACGCGAGGACGAACGCACTAGCCGCGGGCCTTCAATCTCTGGGCGTGATGCCGGGCGATCGGGTGGGCGTGATCATGCACAACTGCCCGCAGCTGATCGAGAGCCTTTTCTCGATATGGAAGGCCGGTGCCTGCGCGGTCCCGCTCAACGCTCGCTTCCTGGCGGGAGAGGTGAGCTATCACCTGGACGATGCCGAGGCTTCCGCGATCATTTTCGGCGAGGAGTTTCGCGCAATGATGGCCGACCTCGCGGATCAACTGCGAACGACCCGTTGTTTTGTTTGTACCGAGAGTCCCGGCCAAGGACAGATTTCCTACGAGGAACTGATTGCGAGCCACGATGGCAGCCGCGACGTTCTGGTCGACTCGAGCGGCGACGATCTAGCTTGGTTGTTCTATACTTCCGGCACCACGGGAAAACCCAAGGGTGCCATGCTTACACATGGTACCCTGGCCTTCATGGCGGTCAGTTGGGTGGCGGACCTCATGCCGCTGGAGCCGGAAGATGTGGGTTTGCACGCCGCGCCGCTAACACATGGCGCCGGCTTTCATGCCATAGCGTTGACGCTCAAGAGCGCACAACAGGTATTGCTTGACCCGCATCGGTTCGATCCGGAGAATCTGTGCGCCACTCTTGAGAAGCATCGCGTCACCAACACCTGGTTGGTTCCAACCCAGATCAAGATATTACTCAACTACCAGGATTTGGAAAAGTGGGATCTGTCGAGCCTGAAGTGGGTGGTCTATGGGGGCTCCCCGATGTACCTCGAGGATTTGAAGGCGGCCATCCGTCGGATCGGACCCGTATTCGTGCAGCTTTATGGTCAGGGCGAGACGCCAATGACCGGAACGTACTTTCGGGCGCAGGAGCATCGGATCGAGGGACGCGAATCGAAGCGGCTCGCCTCCTGTGGGCATGTCCGGTCCGGGATCGAGTTGCGAATACTCGATGACAATGATGAGGAGGTAGCCAGAGGCGCGGTCGGAGAAATCTGCGTTCGCGGCCCGTCCGTCATGAAGGGATACTGGCGCCGGCCGGAAGAGACGGCAGCGGCGCTGCGCGGGGGTTGGCTGCACACCGGAGACCTGGCTCGCATGGACGAAGATGGTTACGTCTACATCATGGACCGAACCAAGGACATGATCATCTCGGGTGGTTCCAATGTCTTTCCGCGCGAGGTGGAAGAGGTGCTACTCGATCATCCTGCAATCTCGGAGGCCTGTGTGATCGGGGTTCCGGACGAGTTGTGGGGCGAAGCAGTCAAAGCTGTCGTTGTTCTCGACGGTGGCGCCCGCGCGACCGAGGAAGAGATCATCGAATTCGTGGGTGGACGCGTAGCGGGTTACAAGAAGCCGAAGTCCGTGGATTTCATAGATGAGTTGCCCAAGAGCGCGTACGGGAAGATTCTCAAGCGAGAGTTGCGTAACAAGTACTGGACGCAAGCGCAGAGAAAGACATGATGCATCGGCAACGACGCGGGCGCCGAGCTTCTGCCGTCGTATGCTGTTGCTCGGACGAGCCCCAGTGGCGTGGGACGCGTCAATCGCCAATGTTGCCTTGAACATGCCGGCCTTCATACGAGGATGAAAAGTATACGGTGACGGTTCTGACACACCACGAGTAGTCAAACTCTGAGGGATGGAGATGCTGGAGAACCTAGGTCAGGTGCTGCCCGTCGCGGCTCGGAAGTACGGCGACAAGACTGGTTTGATTTTCGAGGGCCGTGAGTTCAGCTTCAACCAGTTGTGTGAGATGTCGGGCCGAGTCGCCAATGGACTGCGCAGCGTGGGCGTGGAGCCCGGCGATCGGGTCACGCTCTGTTCGCAGAATAGCTGGGAATGGATCGTGAGCTACTATGCGATTGCCAGGGTCGGCGCCGTCATTAATCCGATCAACGTGATGCTCACGCCGGAAGAGGTGTCATTTGTGGTGAAGGACTGCGGCGCCAAGGTGCTGATCTCTTCTCAGGACAAAGGCAGCGCACTGCTGGGGATCAAGGAGGACTTGCCCCTGAAGGAAATCATATTGTTTGCCGCGGAAGTTCCCTCGGGGGCGCGGTCGTTCGACGAACTGTTGGAGGGCAGTCCATCGGAGTTCGACGATGTCGAGATCGAGGCGGAGGCGCTATCGACGATCGGATACACATCCGGCACGACCGGTCATCCCAAGGGCGCGATGTTGAGTCACCGGGCCGTTCTGCTCAATTCGAGCATGACGGCGAACGTTCACGCGCGGACCTCGAGTGATACGACTGTGACCGGGCTGCCTTGCGCCCATGTCTACGGCAACGTCGTCATGAACGGGGCGTTTCTCTTCGGGATGACGCTGGTGTTGCTCGAGCGGTTCGAAGAGCAGGCGGCGCTTCAGGCAATCCAGCAATACCGGGCGACGATGCTGGAAGGGGTGCCGACCATGTACATGTACCTGCTCAACTACCCCGATCTCGAACGGTACGATCTGTCGTCCTTGACCCGTTGCACGGTGGGGGGGCAAACCATGCCGGTGTCGAGGATGCTGGAAGTCGAGCAACGATTTGGCTGCCCGCTGATCGAGCTGTGGGGCATGACCGAGATCGCGGGTTTGGGAACGACGCATCCCGCATACGGTCCGAACCGAAGCGGGTCTATCGGAATCGCGATCCCGTATGTCGAGTGCCGAATCGCCGACACGGGAGATCCCGGCAAGACGCTGGCAAGCGACGAGATCGGCGAGTTGATGGTGCGGGGGCCGATCGTCATGCAGGGTTATTACGGGAACGAGAAGGCAACGCGCGAGACGATAGAGCCGGACGGGTGGCTGCATACGGGCGATATGGCTCGCATGGACTCCGACGGATATATCTACGTCGTCGACCGGAGGAAGGACATGATCATCACGGCGGGTTACAATATCTATCCGGCGGAGTTGGAGCGTGTCGTGGCCTCGCATCCTTCGGTTGCGCTGGTAGCGGTTGGGAGCCAGCCCGATGAGGTAAAAGGCGAAGTAGCTAAAGCCTACATCGTGCTCAAGGAAGGCGCGCAACCGGATGAAGAGTCGATTCTGGCGCACTGCCGTGAACATCTTGCCGCTTACAAGGTTCCTCGCGCGTTGCAGTTCGTTCCGGATCTTCCGACCACCAGCACGGGGAAGATCATGCGCAGGAAGCTCAACACGCTAGACGCCTGATTGGCACAATTACGCAAATTCTATTCAGCAGATCACAATCCAGACAAGTTTGAGCGACGCTCTCTTGGTAGGGGGCACGCCCGAAGTATTGATCGATTTCGCGTTTGAACTCGAGAGACTCAAGATAGGAGGGGTCAATGCCCGAGAAGTGGTTTTTCAAAGCGCGCCAGGGAGGGCTTCACCGGAAGCTAGAGGACGGGATCAGCACCGACATTTTCTTTGGCGAGAATGTCATGCTCTCGATTGCCGAAATTGCGCCGCGCACGATCTCAACGGTCCATAGTCATCCCGAAGAACAGTGGGGGTACCTTCTCAAAGGCGGATGTATTCGGGTTCAGGGCGACGAGGAAGTTGCGATGGAGGCAGGTGACTTCTGGCATACGCCCGCCAATACCCCTCACGGAGTGCGCACGGGAGAAAACGGCGCCACGATCATGGACATCTTCAGTCCCCCTCGGGGTGCCTACAAGAAGCCAGGTGAGGGTTTGGCGGCAACCGAGCACATCAAGGGAAGAAGGGAATAACCGTGCCGGGTGCCGCGGAACCTGAAAACAAGCACGTTTCCGATTCGCACGTCGGCGAATCTTCACTTTCTCGGCGCGCTTTCGTGAAGGAAATGTCCCGGGCGGCGGCGATCTCATGGCCGCCTGGACAGTCCCGTTCGAGTGCAGAACAGCGAGTCCCCGCCGGCGAGAGGGGGAAGCTACGAGTTGAAGCTTCTGACACGGTATGCGGCGGCCTCGATGTGCCGGTTCTCGCTCGATGCAGGATGCCGGTTTCGGCGATGAAACGAGATGATTAGCGACTCAATGAGGGCTGTTGTCATCACAGGCCCCAACGAGGCCTCACTTCAGGAAGTGGGTCGGATGGTTCCAGCCCCTGGTGAAGCACTGGTGCGTTGCCACGCGGCGGCAATCTGCACGGCCGAGCGGCGCGTGTTTTCCGGATACATGAAGTACTACCCGATGATCGGTGGGCACGAGTTTACCGGTACCGTCGAGCGGGTTGACGGCCTCGAAACAGACCTCGAGCCTGGGGACCGGGTCGCCATCGATGCCTCAACTCGATGCGGTCGTTGTTACTACTGTGTGAAGGGGCGCAACAACCAGTGCGTCAAGAGTTTCGAATTTCGCCAGGATTACGACTACTACCAGATGGGTGGCGGATTCGGAGAGTATGTGGCGCTACGACCCAGTCAGATGGTCAAGCTCGCAGACCATGTCGATCTCGAGGAAGCCAGCGTGCTCGAGCCCCTTGCGTGTTGTATCCACAGTTTGAAGAGAGCTCAGATTAGGTTCGGTGAGACCGTACTGGTTATCGGTGCCGGCACCATGGGCGGGATGCACGTGATGTTGGCCAAACTGGCAGGCGCGAGCGTGATCGTCAGCGATATCGATCCGGCACGCTTGGCCCAAGCCGGTCAGCTCGGAGCGGATCGAACGGTGAATCCGGAAACCGAAGATCTCGTCACCGTTGTGAGGGATCTCACTGCGGGCAGAGGGGCGGACGGGGTGATCGTGGCAGCGAGCAGCCGCGATGCTGGAGAGCAAGGATTGAAATGCGTCGGGCGCACGGGACGTTTGGTATTTTACGCCTCGCTGCATCCACCGGGCATGCTGGACCTGGATTGGAATCGGCTGCATTACGAAGAAATCATGATCACGGGCACCGAGGGACACACGGACCAGGAATTCCACGAGGCGGCGGCGCTCTTGAGCAACGGATCCATCAGCGTTCGCCCGCTGATTTCCAAGGTGATCACGTTGGAGGAATTACCTGCAGAATTGGGCTCCAAGCCCGCGGGCGAGACGCAGCGTGTGGTTGTCAAGCTTTGATTTTCGTGTTGGTGGAAGGGGGCGTTGACGCATGAGCGCTGGGAGCCTGTTGCTCGGGGTGGATATTGGCAGTTCCGGCGCCAAGGCTGGAGTCTTCGATTCCAGCGGCCAATTGTTGGCCAAAGCCTCAGCCGCGTACCCAACCAACACCCCCCGGCCGGGTTGGGTCGAGCAGGATCCCAATGCGTGGTGGGCGGCCTGTTGCCGGGCCATCCGGGAGGTCGCCGCTCGGGTCGAGACGCAGCAAATCCGGGGTGTAAGTGTTGTCGGACTGTCGCCGGCACTGATCTGCGTTGACGAACGAGGCAAGGTCTTGTGCCCGGCACCGATCTGGTCGGACCAGAGGTCCGTCGCAGAAATCAGGCAGCTGACCGAAAGGCTCGGACCGTTTGCCGCCTTCAGCACGTTGCCTAGGGTCTTGTGGCTGCAGCGTGAGGAGATCGAGAGGTATCGGCAGACCTGTCACTTTTTCGAGTCGTTTGACTTTATCAGCTTCATGCTGACCGGCGAAGCAGTGACGGTCTTGCCCTCTGGCCTCCCATCGCCGTGGTCGCGTGAAGACATTCTCGACATCGGTCTGGATGTGCAGAAGTTTCCGTCGTGCCTCTCGCCGCTGGGCGAGGTCATCGGAGGAGTCACTCCAAGCGCGGCAACGGAGACCGGTTTGCCGGCAGGATTGCCTGTAGTGTCCGGCACGGTGGACGCTTTTGCCGCATGGGTGGGCACCGCCACTCTCCGAAGAGGGGAGCTTTGCAATACGGTTGGAACCACCGATGGGGTAGCGCTCGTCTGGGACCGAGCACTCGAGGACCCACTCGGCCGTGTCCAGTCGATGCCGCACATCGTCGAGAGTGAGGGGAAGCGAGGTTGGATCTTCGGCGGAGCGATGTCCAGCGGCGGAATCATGCTCGATTGGTTCGTTCGGCGCTTCTACGAGCAGGTGCGGGACCCGTATCGGGTCGTGAGCGAAGAGGCCGCATCCGTGTCGGTGGGTGCCGACGGGTTACTGGCGCTGCCCTATCTGGTTGGTGAGCGGTCGCCAATCAACGACCCGGACGCACGGGGGGTCTTTTTCGGTGTTGGAGAACGGCATCGCCGGTCCCATTTCGCTCGTGCAGTGCTCGAGTCGGTGGCGCTCGCGGTTCGTGATGTGTGCCAAGTCATCCAGGAAGCAGGCGGGGAGATCAGCCAGATCAAAGTAGCCGGCGGGGCCTCACGCAACGATGTGTGGAATCAGATCAAAGCCGATGTGGTAGGGAAGCCGGTGCTGGTCCCGAGCGTGAGCGATTCCAGCTTGCTGGGCGCCGCGATCATTGCCGGGTGGGGGTCGGGCGTGTTTGGGAATCTTTCCGAAGGAGCGGAAACGATGGTTCAATATAGGGCCCGTTTCGAGCCAAACTTGATCCACCACGCCCATTACACGGAGTTGCTGCAGTTCTACCGCGACCTGTATCGACATCTAAAGGATGACTTTCCAAGGTTTGCACGCTGGGCCAATGCCCTGGCCGACTAGGCGGGGCCCCAATCGAGACAAACCGACCGTGAGCTTGAAAAAGTACGATCACTACATAGCCGGCGCCTGGGCGGCGCCGGCGGCAAACAGATATTTTGCCACCGTGAACCCTTCCACCGGAGAGCCTTTCGCCGAGATAGCCGAGGGGTCCGCTGAAGACATAGACCGCGCCGTGGCGGCTGCGCGCGACGCATGGAACGGTTGGTCCAAGGTCGAGCCAAGGGATCGAGGCCGCATCCTGCACCGGATCTCTACCCGTATCCTCAAGGGGCTGGATGAGTTGGCGCGGTTGGAGACTCTGGATACGGGTTTTCCGTTGCGGGATTCGGAATTGGTGGGCCGGGACGTGGCCGCGCGTAATTTCGAGTACTACGGCGGGTTGTCCGACAAGCTCGGGGGCGAGACGGTCCCGGTGCCTGGAAATAACGTGGACTTCACGTTGCGGGAGCCGCTGGGCGTGGTGGCGGCCATCATTCCATGGAATAGCCCATTGTATGAGGGGAGTCGGTGCATTGCCCCGGCGCTTGCCGCCGGTAATGCGGTCGTCGTGAAGCCCGCGGAGCAAGCGATGCTCACCGTGTTGCGGCTGGCGGAGATAGCCACAGAGGCAGGGCTGCCCGACGGCGTTTTGAACGTCGTCACCGGCTTCGGGCCCGACGCTGGAACGGCCCTTGCCGGACATCCGGATATCAACGGGGTGTCGTTTACCGGTTCCATCGAAACGGGGACGACGGTCATGAAGCTCGCTGCGGATCACGTCGTTCCGATCGGCCTCCAGCTGGGGGGCAAGTCGGCCAACATTGTCTTTTCCGATGCGAACCTGGATGCGGCCTTGATGTGGGCTTTGTATGCCATCTTCACATGCTCCGGACAGATCTGTGTTGCCGGTTCGCGGCTGGTGCTGCACGAGAGTGTTCATGATCAGTTTCTCGAGCGCCTGGTGGAAGCGACCCGGCAGCTTCGCGTCGGTCCGGGTCTCGAGAATCCCGACCTTGGGCCCCTCATTTCCGAAGGACAGCTCGACCGTGTGACGAGCTATATCGACATCGGCAAGCAAGAGGGCGCCTCGCTCGCGGTGGGGGGCAGTCGCTTGACCGAGGGCAATCTTGCGCGCGGATACTTCGTCGCACCCACGATTTTTTCCGGGGTGAAGCACGAGATGCGGATCAGCCAGGAGGAGATCTTCGGCCCCGTACTTTCGGTTCTCAGCTTTTCGGATGCCGATGAGGCATTGCACATTGTTAACGGAACACAGTACGGATTGGCCGCCGGCGTGTGGACAAGCGATCTGAAGACGGCACATTACATGGCGCGAAATCTCGAGGCAGGTAGTGTCTATGTGAACCGCTACTTTCCTGCTGGATTGGAAGCACCGGCAGGCGCGTACAAGCGAAGCGGCTTCGGGTCGGTGGACGGCGCCGAGACGCTGCGGCGATTCACTCGCATCAAGAACGTCGTGATCGGTCTGGACTGAGGAGCGCGCGTTCGACTCATAATCTCGATGCGGAAGTTCCGTAAATTGGTACTCGTCTAACGTGCGCTTCAAGGACGCGAACATGCCATGCTAGCTGGGACAAACAATGTGAGGGAGAAGGTCCGGGCGGGACAGCCTGCCTTTGGCATCGTTTGCCGGACACTGTCGCCGGTCGCAGTCGAGTTGATTGGCCTCGCGGGCTTCGATTTCGTCTGGCTCGACATGGAGCACGCCACGGCTGACTTCGGGAAAGTTGAAGAGCTCTGCCGCGCGGCCGATGTTACCGAGATGACGACCCTGGTTCGCGTTCCGGACCGGAGCCCGTCTCATGTGTTGCGGGTGCTGGAGGCTGGCGCAGGGATCGTAAACGTGCCGCAGGTGGAGACTGCCGATCAGGCCGTGGCGGTGGTGAGTGCGGCAAAGTATGCTCCGATCGGGAAACGAGGGTACAGCTCATCCAGCCGGGGAACGAGATACGGGGTCGGCGGTACGCCGCTGGAAGTATTCGCCGAGGCCAATCGGCGCACGATGACCATGGTTCAAATCGAGTCGGTTCGCGGGGTGGAAAACGCCGCCGAAATCTGCGCCGTCCCGGGTCTGGATGTCGTGTTCGTGGGCCTGGGGGATCTATCCCAGTCGATGGACCGCACGGGGCAATTCGATGACCCCGGATTGCTCGCGAACGTCCACAACGTATTGACGCTGATCAAAGATAGTGGCAAAATTGCCGCAATGCATGCGGAATCCGTCGAAGGGGCGAAACGCTGGATCACACAAGGGGTGAAGATACTGTCCTGTGCCGTCGACATCTCGGTTATGCGCGGGGGGCTGGAGCGCATCGCCTCGAGCTTCGGTCCACTCAGGAATTAGGCAGCGGAAATCGCGACGCTCCGGTCCGGTCCCGTCGTGGACCTTCCGGTGTCGAGTCTCGAAACACAGGGTACCTGTAACCAGGAGGGAAACAACAATGGCTATCTGTTTATCGCACGGGGGAACGACGATCTATTCTTCCGAATCTCCCTCAAACGACTTGTTGGTTGCAACCGTCGAGGGAGTTGTGTTCTGCAAACGGAATGGAGTGGGCAGCGCCTGGAGAGTCGACAAGAAAGGTCTTCGGGAGCACCACGTGATTGCCTTGATGATCGAGCCGGTCAGCCAGACCATCTTTGCTTCGATGCACGACGCGGGTGTGGCGGCAAGCACGGATTTCGGCGAGACCTGGGAGTTTCGCAAGACCGGCTTGGCTTCCGAAAATGTCTACAGTCTTACCTATGGCCGATCGGGGGACATGGTCCGGCTCTATGCGGGAACGGAACCCGCACATATATATTTCAGCGACGATATGGGCGGAACCTGGACCGAGTTGCCCTCGCTGAGAACGGTCCCAAGTGTGTCGAAGTGGACATTTCCGGCCCCTCCTAATGACGCGCACGTCATCAACATCACCGTCGATCCGAAGGAGGCGAATGTCGTTTATGCCTGTGTGGAACAGGGAGGGCTCTTCAAGAGCTTGGACGCGGGCGAAACGTGGCAGGAACTTCAGGGATTCAACGACGATTGCCATCGTCTGCTGATCCTGTCCTCCAACACAAGCACGCTGTATTTGCCCACGGGGTACGGGTTCTACAGGAGCTACGACAGAGGTGAGACATGGGAGAACATCGGGCAGCGGATCGCGCGCATCGGTTATCCCGACCCCATGGTGATTCATCCCACCAATGAGAAGCTGATGTTTCTTGCCGGGGGAGAGAACGACCCCTATCATTGGATGCAGACCAAGTCCGCCAATCCGCGCATTGCCCGCAGTCGCGACAGCGGGGATACCTGGGAAGTGCTGGGTAACGGGATGCCGGAAAAATTGAACTCGAGCTTCGAGGCGATGATCCTGGAGGCCTGCAACGGGTCCTGCGAGCTTTTCGCCGGCAACACTGACGGGGAAATCTACTATAGCGCCGATGAAGGAGACAGCTGGTCGAAGGCAATCACGGGAATTCCGGCAGTCTCGAAGACGATTCATCACACCATCCTGCGTGCCGATCTGAGCTTCGATAAGCACGAGCGAGCGTAACGGAGTGCCGATGGAGCGCATATTGGTGGGCTTTTTCTATCAGGAAATAGCGACCCGCCTCGAGATGCGGAGGGGCCGCGGTCTGATCCGACAGGTGTAACCAACAAGGAGAAGAATCATGCTCGGAACGATCTCTCGAATCGGAATCGCGCTTGTGCTTTCGGCGCCGTTGGCAGTTGCGGGGACCGGCGTCCCGGTGGCGTCGGGTCAGATACCGGATCAGGACATTTCGAGAATCACCGGTACGGTCCGCGATACCCAGGGCAACCCCGTTGCTGGCGCCATGGTCACGGTGCGCTGCGATTGTCTGGGAGCCAGCGATGTGGCCGTCTTCACGGATCCGGCGGGCGCGTACCAGACTCCGGAGCTGAGTCCGGGTATTTCCGCCGATGGTGTCACGATCATTAGCCGCAAGGCAGGATACGAATCGAGCGAGCAGACTCCCTCCGCACCCTCGGCGGGAGCGGCCGGTGCTGCCCAGGTCGACTTCACTCTCACTCCGGTTGACAACGTGGCGGACCAGGTGCCGGGGTCGGCCTGGATATCGCTCATGCCCGACACGAACGCCCGCCGCAGAATGGTTTACAAGTGTTCGGACTGCCATGAAACCCCGGGGACCCGGGTGAAGGCATTCGCCAGCACACTCGAGGGGCTGCCCGTGGATCAGCGCGAGGAAGCCTGGCGCGAGGCCATCGAGTTCATGAGAGCCGCGATGTTCACGATGGCGACCCCAAGTTTCGCGCCCACGGACGAGGAAGTCCACCGATTGCGGTGGGACATCGACCCGGCCGCGGAGTCTTTCCAGGCATACATCCAACCCGAGAACAGCCGTCACAACCAGGATGACGAAGACATCATTGCGCCTTTCCTGGCCGAGCACATGCCGACTGACTTCAGCACGTATAGTGTGAGCGACTACCGCGAAACGTACAACGAAGGAGGCACACTCGGAGCAAACGAGAACACCTACTTCAAAGTGTACGAACTGCCGCGAGTTTCCCTTGTTCGGGAGGTGTCGACCGTCAACGGGTTACGCGATGTGTGGGGGGTCGATACTTTGAAGAACCGCCTGCTGAAGCTGGATCCGGACAACGGGGATCAGGAGTGGTACGAGACTCCCTCGAGGCCGTCGGGCCCCCACTCGATATGGCCGGACAAGGAGGGAAACCTGTGGGTCACGCTCGAGGAGAGCGGTGAGGTGGCGATATTCGATCCGCGTACCAACTCGTGGGGGGAACAGTATGTGTTGGGAGCCGGAGGAACCGGGATCGTCCACGACATCTGCCAGGACGACGTCCACGATGTGGCGTTCGACGCCGAAGGCAGGGTTTGGATGACGTTTACCGGCATGAACATGCTCGGAAGTCTGGATCCAACGACCGGCGAGGTGGAGCTTTACACAATGCCGCTGTCAGAGGTCTCCCCGATGCAAACCTTGCTTTACGGATGCGTGATGACCTCGGACCGAAACGTCTGGTTTTCCCAAATCGGTGGCGTGGTGGGCGAGTTCAACACCCAAACTCTGAAGGTCGAGACGATTCTTCCGTTCGCGGAAGGTGCCGGACCCCGCCGACTTGCG
The DNA here is from genome assembly GCA_963555775.3 of Terriglobia bacterium. GTDB lineage: Bacteria > Acidobacteriota > Terriglobia > 20CM-2-55-15 > 20CM-2-55-15 > JAJEDW01. The sequence continues at coordinate 486,308 of CAUVWY020000002.1, forward strand.
GTCGGGGAGAACGACATCCTCTATATACCTTTGTTCGGAGAGGGTCAGCTTGTCGTCCATGACACCATTGCCGGCGAGGAGTTGGGTAGGTATGATCTTCCCGACACGGTCGCGGCGCCCTACAGCGCAACCTGGGATCCTCAAAGGGAGGTCGTCTGGGTAAGCTCCAACTCGTCCGATCGAATTTTTCGTTTCGATACCAATACGACCGAGTTTACCCAATATCCACTGCCGCGAGGACCGGCACTGCTGCGCATGATCCTTCTCGACTACCAGACCGGAGATCTATGGCTGCCGTACTCCACGTTTCCCTTGGGGGACGGCCCGAGCGTGCTCGTCATGATGCACCCCGGCGATTGAGGACTCGCGTGCTTGATGAGATTTGCCCGAGAGGAAGGAGGATGAAACCCGCTTGAAGCGCTAGGGTCGGGCGGACGGTCCAGCGTCGGATTTTTCCGTCATCAAGCACGTGTCGTAGATCTTGGCTCACACTCCGGACCTAACCTGCCATAGATGCGGCGATTCTCCCGCCAGACCCGATCGATCGCGTCGCGTTCGACTGGGCGCACCCAGTTCCGCGGCGTCTCTGTCGTGCCGCCGATCTTCGATGCGATCGACGCCGTTGCCGCCCACGGCGATGCGTTCTCGCCCTGATGCTCCAACACCATCCGGACGGCACGCTCGGGTAACTCGCGTGAGTAACAACTCTTTCTTCCCATGACCTCAAACATCTCAAGAAAGTAAGGCCTCCGGAAAACCCGGGGCGGCTCATTCCCGTTAAGCGACGCGTTTTTCGCCGTAATTGGGCTTTCCGCGTTATGTCGAGAAGTGCAACGACGTGGTGGCACAGGGGTACGTAGGCTTTGTGTGTGAATGATACGGAGGACGCCAAGAGTGTCGCGCTCATCACTGGAACGAGCACAGGCATCGGTCGCTCGACAGCGATCCAGTTGGCGAGAAACGGCTACTACGTAGTTGCTTCGATGCGAAATCCGGAGGCGGCGGATCCGGAGATGGTTTCCTCAGGACAGGTGGAAGTGATTCCGCTGGACGTAAGCGACAACGCATTGATGGAGTCGGCCGTAGCTGGCGTGCTCGATTCGGCGGGAAGGATCGATATTCTAGTCAACAACGCAGGGATCGGGATCGGTAGCTCGATCGAGGAAACGACCGAAAAAAACGCGACACCATGGAGACCAATTTCTTCGGTGCGTGGCGCATGATGCAACTTGTGCTGCCCGATATACGCGCTCAAGGTGGCGGGCACATCGTGAACGTCACCTCGGTAGCCGACAGGTTGGTCATGGCGTTTCACGGATCCTATGCGTCGTCGAAGCATGTGCTCCAGGCGGCCAGCGAAGCCCTGGCGCAAGAGGCCTTTCAATATAACGTGCGGGTTTCCATCATTGAGCCTGGTGCGATCAAGACGCCCATTTTTGACAAAGCGACGGCGGGAGAGCGGCCGACGAACTCACCCTGCATGCAGTCTTTCAACCGGCTCATGGCGATTTTCGAGAAGCGTCTCAAGGACCGGTCTCCGCCGGAATTGGTGGCCACGACGATTCGGCATGCCATCGAGACGGATCAGCCGAAACTGCGTTATCTGGTAGGGGAAGACGCCGAACTGTGGGTGGCGGGCCGGGCGAGAATGTCGGAGGAAGAATTCGTGGCAGTAGGCCGGAGGACGAGTTTGGGGAGTTCAAAAAGTGGTTTGAGCAGAAATTTGGGATGGAGCTGTAATCCGCCCATGTTTGTGGACCGGGCGACGTCGGCCGCTCACTCCGTGGGCAGCGCGTGTGTTATATGCAGGGGTTGATCGGACAGTCGGTGTGACATGAGACTCGCGGGTAAGAAAGCGTTCGTTACAGGAGCGACCGGATTCATCGGAGGCCGTTTAGCAGAGCGGCTTACAAATGAAGAGCACGCCGAGGTGCGGACCTTGGTCCGCTCGCCAGAACAAGCCGGCCACCTCGCATCGATTGGCATCGAGCTCGTCCAAGGCGACGTCACGGATCCCGCATCCGTTCGCCGAGCCATGGAAGGATGCTCCCTAGCTTTTCATTGTGCTGCACTCATGCACGACGCCGATGCCACGCTCGAGGGTTTCCGGCAGGTCAATGTAGGTGGGACGGCCAATGTTCTAGACGCAGCCACGGACGCGGGCGTCGAGCTGCTGGTGTATATCAGCAGTATTGCGGTGTACGGTATCGATCCCAAGGTACACACCGACGAGACGTGCCCTTTCCAGACTACCGGAATCCCGTACTCCGACTCCAAGACCGAGGCGGAAGAGTTAGTCGCCCGGCACGCCGAGCGAACGAATCTTCCACTGGTCATTATCCGGCCAGCCAACGTTTACGGCCCCCGGTCCTCGTTCTGGACGGTCGGCTTGTTGGCTATGATCGATGCGGGAAGGCTCACTCTCATCGACGACGGGCGTGGGCAGTCCAACCATGTCTACATCGACAACCTGGTAGACGCCATCCTTTCGGCTGCCCGCACGGACTTGGCGGTGAGCGAGGATTTCATCATCAGCGACGGAGCCGGGACTCCTTGGAGCGAATTTCTCGGGTACTACGCGCGAATGATAGGCCGAGATCCCTTGCCCAGCATTTCGCTCACTCGCGCGAAATGGATGGCCTTCCTGTCCGAGTTTGGTGCTCGAGTCGTTGGGGGAACCCCGGGACTTACCGGCATCGAAGTTCGTTGCTGGACGCAAACCGGTACCTTCGACATCTCGAAGGCGAGGCGTGTGCTGGACTACGCACCTCGCGTATCATTGAACGAAGGAATGAAACAAACGGAGCAATGGCTGCGCGAGGGCGGTCATATCGCCCCCGGCGACGCAGCCGATTACGGGAAGTCCTAGCTCGCGGCAGTCTCGATCCCTGAATCCGGGAATGCAGGCACGTGCGGGTTCTCCTACCGGAGGACATTGAATGTTCGATGACGCGCTAAGGAGAAATAGGAGAGTTCACCGCCTATTCGGCGAAGATGGACGGAGCTTGGTGGTCGCGATGGACCATGGCGCCGGCATCCATGTGTTCCCGGAGCTGTCGGATCCCGGGCGGGTAATCGCCCAAGTCGCAGAGGGAGGGGCCGACGGGGTCCTTGCGAACCCGGGCACAATTCGCCGTTACGCCGGTGAATTAAAGTCTCTGGGAGTGATCTTGAGGATGGATGGAGGAGGGTCGCTGCTCAGCGAGGCTCCGGAATCGAGACTTCTTTATTCGGTCGAGGACGCGCTGCGGCTGGGGGCAGACGCGGTGGCTTGCATGGGCTTTCCGGGTACGCCGTTGGAGGCGCAGACGTTGGGCAACCTCGCGAATCTGGCGGGCCAATGCCAGAACTGGGGCATGCCCTTGATGGCGGAGGTGTTGCCTGGAGGCTTCAGCAACATGGAACTCCACACTCCGGAAAACGTGCAGCTGGCAGCTCGTATCGGTGTGGAGCTAGGAGCCGACCTGATCAAGACCGTTTTCACAGGATCGGAGGACAGCTTCAAAGCCGTCGTGGAGAACTGTTTTCGACCTGTGCTGGTGCTTGGCGGAAGGAAGATGAACGATGAGCGGGCGCTGTTCGCAATGGTCAGAAGCGCTTTGAACGCCGGGGCCGCAGGGGCCGTTATCGGCCGCAATGTGTGGGGCCATCGGGACCCTCGGGCGCTCGTCGAGGCATTGTCCCATCTCGTGCACAGGGACGCGTCGGTCGAGGAGACCATGGATCTTTTCCAGGGCGCGAGCGCGTAGCCGATAATCGGAGACGCCGGATCGCACACGAACCGACGAGCTTGTAAGGAATTTTGTGTTTGTGAGCCATACCGACTCCCGGAAGGGGAAGGAGCAGGTCTGGCGAAGCAGAAGCAAGACACCACGTTCAACGCCGAGTTGGTGGATGAACTTCTGGAATGGCAAGATCCGGCCAAGGTCTTGTGCTCAGACGGGCTGGTTGGAGATCTGAAGAAGGCGTTGGCCGAACGGATGCTGAACGCCGAGATGGACGTGCATCTCGGGGGGGAGAACGTCACAGATCGGAAGGACATCGTTCAGTATTGTGCAGTTTCCGGGAAAATCGGCCAAGAAACAGTGAGCTTGAGAAATGGCTAAACTGATACAATAAACGCGGTCATTCCGATTTGGGATCGTAGATCACTCGGAACAGCGCCTACTTCACACAACAACTCAAACACATTATCTTGTTGGTTCTTCTTGTCTCGAGTTCTTCTCAGGTGACGGTGTAAGCTGGCATTCGGCATGAAATTGTTTTCACGATGCCCGGAACCGGCGTTCACGATCGTTTGAAGACGCAGTCGGTTTTCCCCACAGATTGGAGCCTTCCTCACGCCCTCCAAAACCCGGAAAGTGTGCAGTTGTCAGTTGCCACAAATGGAAAATCTTCAGTTGCCGCCAACACCTTGTCCCGCCTCTCGCTCGACCCGGCGCGATTCAGGTCATCGGATCTGTCCATAACTTTCCTGTTGTGGACACATACGCTTCGACTGGTCAACACGATGTAGGTGCGCCAGATTTCGTCGGCGGTCGGATCCTGCCTTTCGGTCTTCAGGATGTAGCTGCCATCGAGCTTCCCGGCGATGGCCTTCTTGTTGGCCTGCCGCTGCCAGGACAGGGCGTGGCGCTGGGCGTCATAAGCGATACGGTAATACCGCGCGAATCGGGGATAGCGTTCCAGGAGCCGTCCGATCACTCGCTGGATCTTGTCTTCCTGCTTCAACCGACCCGCCGCCACACGCTGTTGGAGCCCACCCAGGTCTTTGAGCAGTTTCCGTTCCTGCGTTTCACGAATGGCCCGGTCCTTGTGCTGACGCCCTTCCCTGCGGCAACGAAGGTAGACGAGATCGCCTTTCCGCCGCCGCTTGACCTCGACGCGTGATTTCTTCTGAAACCGATTCCGGGGCGAGGGCCCGCGATCCGGCGCCTCCCAATCGTCGTCCTCTTCCAGTTCGTCCAACCATTCATTCCTCTCGGGCCGCCGCCCCGCCGCGATATAGTGCAATCCGCGTTGACGGATCTGGCTGAGATTCTCTCAAAGGCCATGCCCCGGTCGAGGATGCCTGTGGCGCTGGCGCGTGTGCCGGTCCGTTTTTCCAGCGCGTCGAGCATCGACTCGAGACTGCACCGGCCCGGCATATTGCCTTCGAAAACCGCATGGGGATTGGCAACATCGGACCCGGAATCGGGCGCCGCTCGGGAAGAAGGTTCGGGTACGAGATCGGGTTGGAGTACCCTTGGATTGACGGCGAGGCTATACTGCAAACGTGAGCTAGGAAATGATCGCCATCTTGGGCGCGGTCATTGGCCTTGCCGCATTCATTGTTCCGGCCATTTGCGGCGTGCGGAAGGACATTGTGGCCCTCGGCGAGCGCATGAGCATAGTGGAGTTGGGCTTGGTCGAACGCATAGCCAGACTCGAAGTGGCGACGGAAGGATTCGTCAAACTTCAATCCACTCCTCATTGAAACGCAAACGCAAACGCGAACCCTCCGGGGATCATGGATTTCAGCCAATCCGAGGAAGTCAAAGCAATTCGGCAAACGATCCGCGAGTTCGCCGAAAGAGAGATTCGTCCCCACGTCATGGACTGGGACGAAAACCAGCATCTCCCCCGCGAGATCCTCGCACGCCTTGCGGAATTGGGTTGCCTGGGCGTGTTGGTTCCTACCGAATACGGCGGCGCAGGTCTCGGATACCAGGAGTACGTCGCCATTATCGAAGAACTGTCTCGCGTCGACGGGTCTGTAGGTCTTTCGGTTGCCGCGCACAACTCACTGTGTACGTCACACATCTACCGTGCCGGCAACCCATTCCAGCGTCAGCGGTTCCTGGCGCCATTGGCACAGGGAAAAAAGCTGGGCGCGTGGAGTTTGACCGAGTCGGGGGCCGGTAGCGACGCTGGAGCCATACGAAGCACGGCGAAGCGCGAGGGCGCGACCTGGGTGTTGAATGGTGAGAAAGCGTTCACAACGCACGGGACGTCCGCCGACATTTGCGTCGCAATGGCACAAACGGATTCCACGAGGGGCCATGACGGCATTTCGGCATTCATCATCGAGAAAGGGACGCCCGGCTTTCGGCACGGAAAGAAAGAAAACAAGTTGGGGCTCCGAGCCAGTGATACTTCAACCGTCATCTTCGACAACTGCCGGATTCCCGAATCGAACCTGCTGGGCAAGGAGGGAAACGGTTTTCGGGACTGCCTGAAAATCCTCTCCGGTGGCCGGATCGGGATTGCGGCCCTGGCTTTGGGGATCGCTCAGGGCGCATACGAAGCTGCCTTGAACTATTCCAGGGAACGCGAGCAGTTCGGCAGGCCGATTTCGGATTTCCAGGCGATTCAGTTCAAACTGGCCGACATGGCCACGGAAATCGATGCGGCCAGGCTGCTCACCTACCGCGCTGCCTGGATGAAAGACAGCGGGGCCAATCTCACGGCGGAATCCTCGATGGCGAAGCTCTATGCGTCCGAGGTCGCAGTGCGCGTGGCAAACGAGTGCGTTCAGATTCACGGCGGCTATGGCTACGTCAAAGACTACCCCGCCGAAAAGTACTATCGCGATGTCAAGCTTTGCACGATCGGAGAGGGAACCAGTGAAATCCAGCGTATCTTGATCGCGCGGGAAGTTCTCGGTCGGTAGATCTCCATGACATCCGATTCCAGATTCGAAGAAAATCGGCGGGCGATGGAGCCTCTTGTCGAAGAACTGCGTCGGAAGCTCGCGCGCGTCAGGCAGGGAGGCGGCCACCTTGCGGCCGAGAAACATCGCGGTCGAGGCAAGATGTTCGTGCGGAACCGCATCGCGGCTCTACTCGATCCCGGAGCTCCGTTTCTCGAGCTTGGAGCCCTGGCCGCCGAAGACATGTATGGCGGCGGCGTTCCCTCGGCTGGAATCGTAACTGGAATCGGGAGAATTCATGGGCGCGATGTCGTTGTCATCGCCAACGATGCAACGGTCAAGGGCGGCACATATTTGCCGATAACCGTAAAGAAGCACCTGCGGGCCCAGGAAGTGGCGATGGAGAACCGGCTCCCTTGCGTTTATCTGGTCGACTCCGGTGGCGCCTTCTTGCCTTTGCAAGCCGAAGTCTTTCCGGACCGCGACCACTTCGGGAGGATCTTCTACAACCAGTCCCGGATGTCGGCCGCCGGCATTTATCAGGTTGCCGCGGTCATGGGATCCTGCACGGCCGGTGGCGCCTACGTGCCGGCGATGAGTGACGAGGCGGTGATCGTCAAACGCCAGGGCACGATTTTTCTCGCCGGGCCACCCCTGGTCAAGGCGGCCACGGGCGAAGATGTGACCGCCGAAGAGCTCGGCGGCGCCGACGTGCACTGCCGTATTTCAGGCGTGGCTGACCACTATGCCGAAGACGACTCCGACGCGTTGCGGATCGTACGCAATATATTTCTCTCGATGCCGCCCCCGCGGAAGCGGCAGCTTCAGGTTGCCGAACCTGAAGATCCTCATGAGGATCCCGCCGAGCTTTATGGGGTGGTACCGGCTGATCCCAGGAGGAGCTACGATGTCCGCAACGTCATTCGACGAATTGTGGATGCGAGTTGGTTCCAGGAATTCAAGAAACTATACGGACCCACGCTGGTCTGCGGGTTTGCCCGCATCGCGGGATATCCTGTCGGGATCATTGCGAACAACGGAATCCTGTTCTCCGAAAGTGCACTCAAAGGCAGCCACTTCATCCAACTGTGCTGTCAACGCGGAACTCCGCTCGTGTTCATTCAGAACATCACGGGTTTCATGGTCGGCAAGCAGTTCGAACACAGAGGCATTACAAAAGACGGCGCCAAGATAGTAAATGCGGTCGCCAGCGCAACGGTCCCGAAATTCACGGTGATCATCGGAGGCTCTTACGGCGCCGGAAACTACGCAATGTGCGGGCGCGCATACCAGCCGCGCCAGCTTTGGATGTGGCCCAACGCCAGGATCTCGGTGATGGGTGGGGAACAGGCCGCTAGCGTCCTTCTCCACATCAAGCGCGAACAGTTGCGGGCGAGGGATCAAGACATGTCGCCAGAGGAAGAGCAGGCGTTCCTCGCCCCGATTGTGAGCAAATATCAGTCAGAAGCCAATGCCTATTACAGCACTGCCCGACTCTGGGACGACGGTGTTATCGATCCCGTCGAGACACGCAATGTGCTGGCTCTTGGAATTTCCGCGGCGATGAATCAATCGGAGGAACCGACGCGGTTCGGAGTCTTCAGAATGTAGTTTTCCACCGCGATTGCGGTGGAGGAACAGTGTCTCGCCAAGGATGAGGTTGCGATGCTCGAAATCGAATTCAATGGCCCGGTGGCCCGTGTCGTCCTCAACCGTCCCGAGGTGCACAATGCCTTCAATGATGCCCTGGTTGAGCGGATAACGGCGGCCTTCGAGGATCTGGCGGGTCGTCGCGAAGTCCGGGCTGTGGTCCTTGCCGGAAACGGCAAGTCCTTTTGCGCCGGTGGAGACCTCAACTGGATGCGGCAGACTGCCGGTCTCAGCTTTGAAGAAAACCGTTGCGGCGCCGCCACAATCTCGCGAATGCTCCGGGCTGTTGCGGCCTGCCCCAAACTTGTCATTGCCCGTGTCCATGGCGCCGCCCTGGGAGGCGGCGCCGGTCTGGTGGCCGCTGTCGATATCGCACTAGCCGCAAGATCTGCCGTTTTTGGCTTTACCGAGGTCCGTATCGGCGTGGTTGCCGGTGTCATCTCACCCTTTGTCTTGCCCCGTATCGGCGCCGGGCATGCGCGGGAGTACTTTACGACTGGAGAAAAGTTCTCGGCCGAAACAGCTCACCGTATTGGTCTTGTGCACAGTGTGTATCCGGATCTGGAAAATCTGGATGCGGCGATCGACTCCAAGCTGGAGCAGGTTCTTGAAGCCTCCCCGAGTGCAGTCGCCGCGACCAAGGCCCTGATTGCTGAAGTATCCTCAAGGGATATGGACTCGGCAACCGAATACGCGGAAAGAGCCTTGGCCCAGGCGCGTTCCAGCGAAGAAGGCCAGGCCGGCATGAAGTCGTTCCTCGAAGGCCGGAAGCCACCTTGGATGAAGCCGTGACCGAGGCCGTGGCAGAACTCGTTGAAATCGGTAGTGGGCGGTCCATGCCCCTCCGTCATTGGGCGCTTGCGGAGCGCCCCTCGAGTGTTCGGCGGATTCCAGGACGGATCGCGAGGATGGGATGACAGGGGTGACAAAGTTCCCGGCCCGGGTGCGGATCGTCGAAGTCGGTCCACGAGATGGCCTACAGAACGAATCCGCTACGATTGCATTGGCGGACAAGATCACCTTTATCGAGCGCCTCGCAGCCGCGGGACTCCAGGATATCGAGGTGACATCCTTCGTTCATCCCAAGCGTGTGCCCCAGTTGGCGGATGCGGATGAACTCCTTGGGCGCCTTCCAAGAACCGACGTCGTGCGTTACGCGGCACTGGTTCCCAATATGCGCGGGTTGGAACGCGCGATCAAAGCCGGCGTGTCACGGATTGGAGTCTTGACCGCAGCTTCCGACACGTTCAATCGAAAAAACATCAACATGAATACGCGTGAGTCCATCACGGCGCTGGGACCCCTTGTCCAGCGTGCACTCGAACAGGGCATCTCCGTTCGCGGCTACGTTTCGACATCGTGGATTTGCCCCTACGAGGGCCCGATGGACAAGCACAAGGTTGCCGAAATCGTTCAGGAGTTGTTCGCTCTTGGCGTCGACGAGGTGTCGGTTGGCGACACGACCGGTGGGGCCGTGCCAGCCCAGGTCGAGGCCACTCTCGACCGGCTGCTCGGCGTGTGCCCGGGAGAACGTCTGGCGATGCACTTTCACGACACGTACGGGATGGCCGTCGCGAACACCTATCAAGCTCTCCGAATGGGAATTTCGACTTTCGACAGTGCGGCTGGGGGTTTGGGTGGTTGCCCATATGCCCCGGGAGCTTCGGGTAACGTCGCCACCGAGGAGCTACTCTACCTGTGCGACCGGTTGGGCATCGAAACCGGTGTGCGGCTGTCCGGAATCCGGCACGCTTCTGATTTCATCGGCCGAGTGGTCGGGCGAACCCTGCCGTCCCGCGTCCTGGCGACTGGAGCTGGGACCGAAGCCTGACGGGTGGCTCGGACCTGACTGGAGAGGTACAGGACCATGATGTTCAAGGAACGCCGCCGCCGGCCGGAATGGATGGACGAACCCGGCCTCGACGAACAGCTTCACGCCCGTGCCCTTGAGGGCCTCGGCCGGATCAACCGTTCCACCGACAGCCCGGGAATCCTGTGGCCCCGAATCCATCGCTTGATGGAATCCTCATCCGAACCGCTCCGTGTTCTCGACGTCGGCGCCGGCGGCGGAGATGTTGTCGTCTCGCTGTACCATCGTGCCATATCAACGGGTGGAAAGATCCAGATCGACGGATGCGACTCCAGCCGCTTCGCCATGGAGTACGCGCGCCGCCATGCCGATTCGAATGGGGCAGGCGCCTGCCGCTTCTTCTGTCACGATGTGCTGGCCGAACGGCTGCCGGACGGTTACGATGTGGCGATGTGTTCGCTGTTCCTGCACCATTTCGACGAGGAAGACGTGCTGGCAATCCTGTCACGGATGAAGGCCGCGGCGCGTCGGCTCGTGCTCGTTCAGGATCTCCGCCGGACGCGCCTCGGCTACGTGCTGGCATGGGCGGGCTGTCGTTTGCTCTCCCGGTCGCCGGTCGTCCACAAGGACGGTCCGCTGTCCGTTGCCGGAGCATTCACCGTCGAGGAGGCGCGAAGCCTGGCCGTTGGCGCGGGGCTTTCCGGAATCGAAATCGAGCACCGGTGGCCGCAACGGTTTATTCTGAGTGCCGTTCCTCGAATGCCATGACCGCCTTAGCTTCAACTCCGCTCTCGCCGGAATGGGACGTCGTCGTCATCGGCGCCGGCCCTGCAGGGGCCGTTGCGGCACACGGACTCGCGCGTTCCGGGCTTGGAACACTTCTGGTCGATCGCCGGACTTTTCCCCGCGACAAGGTGTGCGGCGGGTGTCTCAATGGGCGTTCGCTCGGTATACTTGAATCGATCGGGCTGGGCGGCGCCGTGAACCGGTTAGGTGGGAGGCCGTTCTCGAACCTGAACCTCAGGACCAGCGGTGGAGGGGGGCTTCGTTTGAAATTGCCTGAAGGGCTGGCGGTCACGAGGCGAGTGTTCGACGAAGCGCTGGTTCGGTCGGCTGTTGGCGTTGGCGTGTCATTTTTCAGCGGTGTGTCGGCGCGGGTCGCGCCGATGGAAAGGTTCATGGGCCATTCCCGCCGGGTGCGGCTGCGGGGGAAGGACGGTTTCGAGACGAACGTTGCCGGGCGTGTTGTGATTGCCGCCGACGGTCTCGGACACCCTTCGTTGCAGGGACTTCCCGAGTTCCGTTCAACCATGACGCACCGCTCTCGAATCGGTTTGGGAGCTATCTTGGAACATACGGCCGGATTCGAACCCGGCACGATACACATGGCCGTCGATCGGTCGGGATATGTCGGTATTGTCGAAGTCGAAGACCGAAGGTTCGACATTGCCGCCGCCGTCGACCCGCAATATCTGAAGCAATGTGGAGACGTCCGATCTGCGGTACGGGGGATCCTTGAGAGAGCATGCTTGGCCGTTCCCCGCGATTTGGACGATGCCGATTGGCATGGTACGACGCCGCTCGGTCAAACTCTCCGGCGTCCCGCGGCTTGGCGGGTTCTTGCGATCGGCGATTCGGCCGGTTACGTGGAGCCGTTCACCGGGGAAGGTATCGCCTGGGCCGTGGCCGATGCCGTGGCCGTTCATGAGTTCGTATGCCGCGGGATCGAGAAGTGGACCGGGACCGTGGAAGGAGGTTGGACGAACGATCGCAAGCGATTGGCTGTTCGTCGACAGCGCATCTGCCGGGCCATCGGAATCGCCCTGCGAACACCCATGTTGCCGGAAATCGGCGTTCGGTTGCTCGCCCGGTTGCCTGGGCTGACCGAGATGGGCGTCCGTCGACTGAATGCCGTTCCGCCGCTCGCCCGAGAGATGAGCCCGTGAGCTTCAATATACTCGGGATCGGAACGGCCGTGCCCGGACAACCGGTCGCCCAGGAAATTGCGGCTCGTTGGGCTCTGTCGCTGTACAACGGTGGTCACGATCGGAGCCGGCTGCTGACGACCTTGTATCGCCGTGCGGGAGTGCGTTACAGGCACAGCGTGCTGCTCGATTCCTCTGAACCCGACGAAACCCGCTGGAAGCAGTTCTATCCACCGGCCGCGCACCAGGGCGACCGCGGTCCGACGACCCGCCAGAGGATGGAACGTTTCGATGCCGAAGCGGGGCCGCTGGCTGCCGTCGCGGCAAGGCGCGCCCTGTTGGATGCCACGATCCCGGCCAGCGATATTACCCATCTGATTACGGTTTCATGTACGGGGTTTGCCGCCCCGGGCGTCGACATGGAATTGATCGACACGCTCGGCTTGTCTCCCGGCGTTGCCCGTACACACGTCGGATTCATGGGTTGCCATGGCGCCCTGAATGCATTGCGCACGGCGGGCGCATTCACGACAGAAGATCCGGACGCCTGTGTGCTCGTCTGTTCCGTGGAATTGTGCTCGCTTCACCAGCAGTATGAGTGGAGTCCCGATAACGTGGTCTCGAATGCGTTGTTCGCTGACGGATCGGCTGCTGTTGTGGGATGCGGCGATTCGATGCGCGCGTCCCCGGATTCGAGCCTCAGCATATGGGCGTCCGGGTCCGTGAAGCTTCCGGAATGTTCGGAATCGATGACCTGGCATATCGGAGACCATGGCTTTGAGATGACGCTTTCGGCCCAGGTACCCGAATTGATCCGCGATCGTTTGGCGGCATGGCTCACGGAATGGCTTTCTTCGGAAGGTATGAGCGTCGATGGGATCGGTTCGTGGGCGATACATCCGGGGGGCCCCAGAATTCTGTCGGCATGCACCGAAGCGTTGGGCCTTGACGCCGTGGATATTGGACCGTCGACCGGCGTGCTGGAAGAATATGGCAATATGTCGTCTCCGACGATCCTGTTCATTGTCGAGCGTCTTCGCCGCCGCGGGGCACCGCCACCTTGGGTTCTGCTCGGATTTGGCCCGGGTCTGGCGATCGAGGCGATGCTGTTGGGCCCGGTTTCGGGGAAACCCTGAGAGTGGCGGCCGACAACTGGTGCAAAATAGATTGTTGACCTTTATGATCGGGGTCTGCGAAAGTTCCCTGATGGAAGAAATGCAGGAGGATTCTTGATGAAGCACGGTCTCTTCGGCAGTTTGCTCATTTTATGCTTGGCCTTTCTTGTGGCGGCGATTCCCGCCATTGCACACCACGCGGTTTCGGCCAAATTCGATCCGGATCAATCGGTGTCGTTTACGGGGCTGGTTTCCAAGGTGGACTGGCTGAATCCCCACGTCCATTTGTTCATCGACGTGCCGCAGGGCGCGGACGAAATCAACTGGGCAATCGAACTGGAAAGCCCCACGTTGCTGGAAATGAGTGGTTGGACCCGAGAATCGGTTAGTGTCGGCGCCGAATTGTCGGTCGAGGGGATTCGCGCGCGGGACGGCAGCTTGCAGGCTTGGGGATTGTCTGTTGTGGATGTCGCTTCGGGGGTGACAGTGCTTCAGTTCGATCCCGCCGACATGCCCGAAGCGAGTGCGAACAACGGCCCGGCGCCACGATGGCCCGACGGGCTTCCGATGCTGGGGCCGCCGATGGGCCAGTCCGGATATTGGAGCAATCCCAGTGCGACCGCATTGGTTGAAGAAGGGTCCGGTGTGGCTCTCGGAGCGGACGGATTGCTCGAAAACATCGCCGACGCAGGCGAGGTTGCGCCATTTCAGGAGTGGGCAAAGGCGATTTACGAATCCCGCCAGAACAACAACCTGGTGGACGACCCGATGTATCTGTACTGCATCCCGCCCGGGGGCCCCCGCACGTTTCAGAGTCCCTTCGGCGTGCAGTTCGTCGAGAACAAGGACCGCGAACGCATCTTCCTTCTGGAGGGCGGGGCGAACCGGAACTTCCGCATCATCTATCTGGATGGGCGAGAGCAGATCGGCGACATCCGGGGAGACTATGACAACCCGCTGTTCTATGGACGGTCGGTCGCCGAATGGGACGGCGATACCCTGGTTATCGACACCGTGGGATTCAACGAACGGTTCTGGTTCACAAACGGGGGGCTGCCGCACACCGCGGCGCTCCACCTCATCGAACGGGTGACGCGCGAGGACTACAACACGCTGCGATATGAGGTGACGATTGACGATCCGGGCACCTATACCCGCGAGTGGACCAGCAGTTGGACGCTGGACTGGATCCCGGACGAAGAGATGCCTGTCTACTATTGCCAGGACAACAGGCCATAAGCCGGGCAAGATTAACATTCAGTTTTTGTTCACAGGTGTGTTAAAGATTTAAAAGCCAGTACGAAATCATTCCTTATGATCCGAAGGAGTTAGCGATGAAGCTGCACATTAGTGGTTCGATGGCATTTGTTCTGGGCGTATTTGTTCTCGCGCTGGTAGCTTCCATGCCCGCGATGGCCCATCATGCGTTTTCGGCCGAATTCGACGCCGAGAAGCCGACGACGAAGAGCGGTCTCGTAACCAAGATCGAATGGACCAATCCCCATATCTGGTTTTACCTCGACGTCACTGACGGAAACGGCGTTACCGAGAACTGGGGTTTCGAGATGGGCCCGCCCCATCTGCTTCAGGCTCGTGGATGGACCCGCACGACCATCAGCATCGGTGACGAAGTCACCGTTGCTGGAAGCCTCGCGCGGAACGGCAGCAATCGCGTCAATGCCCGGAACGTCACGATGACGCATACCGGCGAGCGGTTGGGCGCGGGTTCCAGTCAGCAACTCACCCCGTAAGAATCGATCTCGGCGAATGCCAATCCCCGGTCCTTCCGACCGGGGGGTGGCGCCTCGGCGCAATCCGAGTTTAGGCCTCTTGCCGGACCAGTCGGCACCCGTGTCCCTGATTGCATTCGCGACGTATTCCTTCTGAAAAATTCGCGAAGATTGCTATAGTAGGGGCTAAGAATCCGGGATGCTGGCGTGCATCTCCTCGCGAATAATCCGCGCGAGAACTCTGGAGATTCATCCGCATTCGATTCCTTGGCAGCAACCCATACCGCGCGGAGCGTTCGATGAAGAAGAAAATGTTGTTGGTTTGCTCTCTGGCGCTGTTGTCGGTCGTCTTCGTCGTTCAGGGCGTCGAACCTGTCGAGTCGGCGCAGATCGCTGCCGCGGAAGACATTTCCGCACAGCAGGCTCTGATCGACGACTATTGTCTGGGGTGCCACAACCAGAGGGCCGCCGAGACCGGTGTCGACTCTTCCTTGAAGATTGCTCTCGACGGTTTCGATCTCAACAACGTTTCAGCAGACCGGGAAGCATGGGAACGGGTGATCCGGCGTCTCAACGCCGGCATGATGCCGCCGGCCAACATGCGTCGCCCCGACGACCCGAATGCCCTCAAGGGCCTGGCCGCGTGGCTCGAGAACCAAATCGATCGTGACGCGCCGGTCTATCTGGCGCCTCCGGGGCTCCACCGCCTCAACCGCACCGAGTATGCCAATGCGGTTCGCGACATACTGGGTCTCGAAATCGATCCGTCGGTTTTTCTGCCATCGGATGACTCCAGCTTCGGTTTCGACAACATGGCCGGAACGCTGGGCCTTTCATCCACGCTGGTTGAAGCCTATGTCTCGGCCGCGGGCAAGATCAGCCGCCTGGCGGTCGGCGAAGAGGCCACTCCTCGACTGGCCATCTATCGGGTCGCCGAAGACACCTCGCAGGACTACCACATCGAAGGACTCCCGTTTGGAACGCGGGGCGGGATTCTCGTGAACCATATATTCCCTTCGGACGGCGAATACACGCTCAGCATCACGCCGATCTTCGGCGACAACATGTCGCCTCAGGGTTTTGGAACGATTGCCAACGAGAAGATTGAGGTTCTGCTGGACGGGGAACTGGTGGAGTTGCTCGATTGGGTCGGGAATCGGGAAGGTCAGGGGTGGCTTTCGGCGAAGACCGCGACGGCGGCAACGCCATTAAAGTCACGTTCGAGACGACCGGCGGTCCGCATGAAGTGGGCGTGACCTTTCTGGCTACCAATTTTGCCCCGCTACTGGACCTGAATCGCCAGTTTGAGCGCAAGACAATCCAGACCGGTCCGACGCCCGGTTATACGTTCTTTCCCCATGTGGGAAGCATCCGGATCCAGGGACCATTCAATTCGGCGGTTTCGCAGGATTCGCCCTCACGAGACCGAGTGTTTGTTTGTCAGCCCGCGAATGTAAACGAAGAGGCGGGATGCGCCGAAGAGATCATCGCCAATCTCACGACCCAGGCATACCGGCGGCCCGTGACCGATGCCGATCTGGCGCCCTTGATGGAATTCTACGAGATGGGCCGGGAAGAGCAGAATTTCGACCGTGGAATCGAGATGGCGCTCGCTCGCATTCTGGCGGCGCCGCAGTTCCTGTATCGCATCGAGGATGAGCCGGTTGAACTCGCCGTTGGCGATACCTACCGCATTTCAGATCTTGAACTGGCGTCGCGCCTGTCCTACTTCCTTTGGAGCACGGGGCCCGATGCGGAATTGGTCGAACTGGCCAGTGCCGGTTCTCTAAGTGAGCCCGAACGGCTTCAGCAGCAGGTGGAACGCATGCTGGCCGATCCCCGCTCGGCCGCGTTGTCGGAAAACTTCGCCGGCCAGTGGCTCAACTTGAGGGGCATTCAAAGCCACAGCCCCCTGCCGCTGATCTATCCCGATTTCGATGACCCGTTACGTCAGGCGATGCGGAAGGAAGTGGAGTTACTGTTCGACAGCATCGTCCGAGAAGACCGAAGCGTGGTGGATCTGCTGACGGCGGACTACACGTTCATCAACGAACGCCTTGCCAGGCATTATGGGATTCCAAACGTTTATGGCAGCCAGTTCCGGCGCATTCCGCTTGGGCAAGAATTAGACGCTCTCCATGGCCTCACCGGCAAGGCAGTGATTCTCTCAACCACGGCAAAGCCCGACAGAACGTCGCCCGTGACGCGCGGAAAGTGGGTCATGACGAACATTCTGGGCGTCAGCCCGCCGGAACCGCCACCGAACGTCCCGCCACTGCCGCCGCCGGACCCGAATGCTCGCGGCGCCAACGCGGATCCGTCGATGCGGCAGAAGATGCTAGACCACAGGGTTCGTGCCGACTGCGTGCAGTGTCACCAGTTGATGGACCCGATCGGGTTCGCTCTCGAAAATTTTGACGGCATCGCCCAGTGGCGGACCGACGACAACGGCCCGATCGATGCTTCGACGACCCTGTTTGACGGCGCGCCGGTCAACGGTCCGTCGGAACTGCGCGATTGGCTCCTGACCTATTCGGACGGGTTCGTTCAGTTGTCCGTCGAAAAGCTATTGACCTACGCTCTCGGGCGCGGTGTTGAATATCGGGACATGCCGGTGGTTCGGGCGATTGCCAGCCAAGCCGCCGAGAACGACAACCGGTTTTCTTCCCTGGTGATGGGAGTTGTCAACAGTCCGCCGTTCGCGATGAACGCCAAACTGCAGGCGAGCGAATAGGAGTAGTGAATCGTAATCATATTTGTTCTTGAAAAAGCCACAGGAGGCTAGCAGATCATGTTTATCACCAAGAAGCACATTCCGCGCCGCAGGTTTCTGCAAGGGACGGGCGTCACGTTGGGGTTGCCACTTCTTGAAGCCATGATCCCCGCCGGAACGGCTCTGGCGCAGACCGCGGCGAATCCCGACCCGCGTTTCGTGGGAATCTTCTATCCCCATGGGATGGCGCCGGGCTGGTGGGAGCCGACCGGCGACAGGTTGGTCGGCGACATGCCCTACATCATGGAACCGCTGCAGAACGTCCGTGACAAGTCCGTGATCATGACCGGGTTGTGGTCCAAGTCCGCAGAGCCGCCGGAAGGAACCACCGGCTCCGACCATTGGGTGGCTGCCGCATTCATGACCGCGATCAAACCCAAGAAGACGGCCGGTTCGGACGCCAGCGTCGGAAGCCCGACCATCGATCAGGTCATCGCCCAGAAAATCGGACAGGAATCCCTCCTCCCGTCGCTTCAACTTGCCGTCGAAGACCCGGGTACCAATTCGAGCAACTGTGGCGAGGGTTGCAGTTGTTCCTACACGAATTCCCTTTCATGGGTGGCTCAGGAGACTCCCGAGAATGAAGAATGGCTCCGGACGAGTCCATTGCCGATGGAACTGAACCCGCAGGTGGTTTTCGAACGCCTGTTCGGCAGCGGCGCCACCCCAGAGGTCCGCGAGGCTCGTCGTCGACAAAGCCAGAGTATTCTCGATTCGCTTCTGGGTGAACTGTCGAGCCTGAGGAGCGATGTCGGGGCCAGCGACCGGTTGACGATCAACCAGTACACCGACGAAGTTCGTGAAATTGAGCGCCGTCTGGAACTTGCCGCCACGAAGTCGACGGCCGTTCCGCAGATCGACGAGCCGGCCGGGATTCCCGCGGACTTCGACGAACACATCAAGCTCCATCTGGATCTCACGGCTCTCGCCTTCCAGGCGGACATCACTCGAGTGGCGACGTTGCTCGGCGCTCGCGATCTGACAGGCAAGACCTATCGGTTCCCCACCAACGAATACTTTCCCAATGGGGGCACCAGTGTGAGTTTCCACGGCGGATCGCACCATCAGGACGATCCGGCCCAGATCCAGCGGTACTCCGAACTGAACCGGTATCACCTGCATACGATGGCTTACCTGGCCGAAAAACTGGAAAGCATTCCCGAAGGCGACGGGACGGTTCTGGACAACTCCCTCATCCTCTACGGGACGAACATGGGCAACTCCAACCAGCACCAGCATTACGATGTGCCTCATGTCCTGGTTGGCGGCGCCGGCCATCGACTCGAGGGGGGGCGTCACCTCCACTATGACCGGAAGACCGTGACGACCGGAAACTTGCTGCTCAGCATCCTGGACATATACGGAATTCACCAGGAATCCCAAGGCGACAGTACGGGCAGGTTGACCGAATTGTAGCCAGAGGCAGTCGCAAGGAGTCGTGTACATGATGAATCGACCAACACTCATCGCCTTCATGATGGCCGCGTTGCTGTCGGTCTCGACGTTCGCGTTGGGCCAGACCGGGCAAAACCTGGCGGACGCCGCCGAGGCCGGAGATATGGCCACTGTACGGTCGCTCCTGGACTCGGGGTCCGATGTCAATGCGGCTCAAAGGAATGGTTCGACCGCTCTTCACTGGGCCATCTACCGTGACGATACCGAAACCGTGGACCTGTTGATCGATCGGGGCGCCGACGTGGCGGTGAAGACTCGCGAAGGCATCAGTCCCCTCTTCATGGCATCGCTTTACGGCAATGTGGCGGTAATTGAAAGTCTGCTGGACGCCGGCGCCGATGCGAATGAAGCCGGTCCGAACACGGAAACACCGGTCATGCTGGCCGCCCGTAATGGCAATCCGGATGCGATCCGGATTCTCATCGGAGCGGGAGCGGATCCGAACATCGCCGAAACCGTTCGCGGCACGACAGCGCTGATGTGGGCCATCGAGCAGCAGCATCCCGAAGCCGTGGCCGTGTTGATTGCCGGGGGCGCCGACGTCGCGGCCCAGACCGCCGATTCTGGATTGCCTCGCCGCTACATGGCCAACCGGGTGAATGTCGACCGCGTACAGAGTGCTCAGGAACTGCTCCGTGAGGCCGTGGCCGAGGGCTTGACGCAGGAAGAGTACCAGACTCGCCGTGTAGCGCTTGGCGCGGCAGGCAGTGAACCCAACAATCCGGGCGGCGCGTTCGGTTTCGACATCGAGACGCTCGTGGCGTTTGTGCTGAATCAACTTCAGCCCGGTGGCGATGTCGACGAAGTACTTGAGGACTTTCGCGATCAGGCCGCGGGATTCGGTATCGATTTTGACGACCTCGAAACCGCGGTCAAGGCCGAACTTGCAGGCGATGGCGCGGCAGATGCCTCCGAAGACGATGCCGCGGGTCCCCGGGGCCAGGGTGGCTTAGGTGGATTCGGGCAGGGACAGGGACGACGCCAGCAGCCATCTGCCGAAGCCGTGGACGAGATCGACGGGCCTCAGGCCGGTCTCGTTGGCCGTGGCGGTGGCGGACTGACTCCGCTGATCTACGCCTCACGCGAAGGATGCCTCGAGTGTGCGCGTCTTCTCGTCGAAGCTGGCGCCGACGTGAATCAGCAGTCCATTTATGGATGGACGCCGTTACTGACCGCGACGAACAACCGGTGGTACGAACTGGGCGCCTTCCTTATCGATCGGGGCGCCGACGTCAATCTTGCCAACATGGGTGGAATGACTCCTCTGTATCTGGCGACCGACAACCGGAATATCGAAGGCGGGGACTATCCGGTTCCCACCGCGGATACCGACGATCTGGAGTACATCCGGTTGCTCCTCGTGAGCGGTGCGGACCCCAACCATCAAGTTGCCTCCGACACCGAAACCCGAACCATCTTCACGATGCAGTGGTTCCTTGAAACCGGAGCAACCGCTATGGTGCGCGCGTCGCAGTCGGGCGACACGGCCCTGATGCGGATGTTGTTGGAATACGACGCCGATCTATTTATCCCGACCGAATACGGAGACACGGCGCTTTCTGCGGCGGCGGGTATCGGCTGGGTCGAAGGCGTCACGTTCGAGTCGTCCCGCGATGAGAACCTGGAAGCCGTGCGGATGCTGGTCGACCTCGGTGCGGACCCGAACTCCACGAACCAGGACGGCCGGACGCCGCTGATGGGCGCGGCCATGAAGGGGCGTATCGAGGTGATCGAGGCTCTGGTCGAATCCGGGGCCCTGCTCGATACCCGCGACAACGGGAGCCGGGATACGGACAAGGCCGGATCCCAACTCGCGGGCCACACTTGGCAGGCCATCGATTACGCCGACGGGTTGGTGCGCGTGGGCGTGCAGTCGGCCGTGAACCACCCCGAAGTCGCACGGCGGATCCGGGAAATGATGATCGAACGCGGAATGCCTGTTCCGCCGCCCAACCGTGTTGTTGAATCCATTTGTATCGTGGAGATCTGCATGGAACGGCAGTTCAACTCGCTGGAGGAACTCGAAGAGGGCCTCGAGCCGTGACATCGCGGTAGAACCATCTCGGCCGAACCATCTCGGCCGAACAAATGATGGGACTGAGGCGCACGTATCGGGACCATGAAACTCGCCGAAGAGCGTTCAGTCTTCTGGTCCGAAATTCTCGCTGAGGTAGTCCACCATGATCGCGTACTCCGAATCGGTCAGGAATGCCCCTTCGTTGCGCATGGCCTGAAGTGCATCTTCCCAAAGGACCCGGGTTCCCCGATGCGCCCGCACACGACTCAGGTTGTGACAGATCGTACAGCGGTTGAGGAGTAACTCCTTGCCGGCGCCATCGGCAACCGGACCGTGGTTGCGGACCAGGTAATCGAGCAGAATCAACTGGTCGATCGTTTCGATCTCCGCGCCGTTGTTGATCATCCGATTAAGCGTGGCGATCCAGCCGTTGCTGTCGAGCGCCTGTATTTCGATCGCCCGGATCTCGTGGCAACCTGTGCAGGAGCGGTTCATGACATCGAGACCTCGATCGGGATCGAGTTGAGTACTTTCGGATCGGGCGTTTGCGGAGGATAACATCGCTGCGATGGCGAGAACTCCGATGGCAAGCGTTGGTTTCATTGTCGACTCACCGTATATTCTATCGTAACGGCCTCAGGCAAACATCGTAATGGCCTTGGGGCGATCGGTTTCTTTCATGGTTCGAGTCTTCGGAGCGATGATTGCGGTTGCCGCATCCGTCGCCGTCTCCCCGGCAGCGGCGATGGCGCAGGAGAGCGCCGTTCCCGGCCGGGACGGTGTCCCTTCGGATCGAATCGCACGCCTGCAGCAGGCCATCGACGACGGACGGGTGGCACTGAATTTCGATGCTGAACATGGATACCTTCCCGCCCTTCTTGAGGAGTTTTCGATCCCGGTTTCGTCTCAGGTCATGCCGTTCGCCCGATCCAGCTTTCAGATTTTTCAGGTCTCGCCGAAGACTCCCCGCGCGATCTATTACACCGACGACGTGTATATCGGCCGCGTGTCGGGCCTGCCGGTGTTGGAACTTGCCGCTGTCGATCCTCGGATCGGGCCCGTCTTCTATACGCTCGAAGAGACTCCTGACGCCCCGGTACGGTTCGAACGCAACACGCGCGATTGCCTCGTCTGTCACGACTCGTCCCGAACACCCGGTCTGCAGGTCCCGCGCCTTCTGGTCCTTTCCGTCCTTCCCGACGGCGATGGAACAGCTCTGGGACGGGCCGCGCTGACGACGACCGACCGAAGCCCGTTCGAAGAGCGTTGGGGTGGGTGGTACGTCACCGGGACCCATGGCGATCAACGTCATCTGGGAAACCTGACGGTTACAGCGGACACGCTGCAGTTCGACGGGTTCGACAACACGATCGACATCAGGAGGGAACTTGCGGGGGTGGACAATGCCGCCGGCGCCAACGTCACCGACCTTTCCGGCCGCTTTGACACAGGCCGATACCTCAGGCCGGACAGCGATATCGTTTCACTCATGGTCCTGGGCCATCAGACACATGTTCTGAACCTGATTGCCCGCGCGAACCATGAGTCCGCAAACCGGCCCAATGGCGTCGAGGAAGCGGCGGAGTCTCTGGTGGAGGCGATGCTGTTCGTTGGGGAAGCCGCTCTCGAGGGGCCCGTACAGGGGACCTCGGAGTTCGCCCGGGACTTCTCGATCCGGGGACCGGCCGATCGTGCCGGCCGGTCACTCCGCGACCTGGATCTCCAACGCCGGTTGTTTCGATATCCGCTCAGCTTTCTGGTCTATTCCGACGCATTCGATGCGTTGACGCCACCGGTCAAAACCCGCGTCCGCGATCGCCTTTTCGAGGTGCTGGAGGGTATCGACGCCTCGGAACGATTCGACCATCTGTCGGACGCGGACCGCGCGGATATTCTTCAGATTCTGGCCGATACCAAACCCGGATTCTAACTGGTATCGATCGCCGGTCTGAAGATGGGTGAATCGCTCGATACTCTCCTTCGGTCAGGTGCGCCGTCAATTCACCCGCAACTTGCAGAGTTCTCTCCTTGCTGAAAGGATTCCGCGATCATGCCTTCCAGGACCTTCAGGTCAACATCGGACAGTTTCTTGATATACAAACAGGACTTTCCTGTTTTGTGTTTGCCAAGTCTTGCGAGATTGGCCGTCTGTTTTCCGAGATCGAGCATCAGATAAAGTACCAATGCGTTCTTGCGAGGCGAAAACCCGGCGCGGAACCAGATCCCCTCGCGGCCACTGGCGTAGCGATAGGGGTAAGTCCCCAATCCGATGATGCTTTCACCCCACATCACGGGTCTTTCGGACGTGAAACTGCGCATCATGGACAGCAGTACTTCACAATCCTTTCTTTTCAATGGATCTTCGATCGAAGAGATGAATTTGCGAACGCTGGCGGTTGTCGGTCGTGTCTTGTTCGTGGACATTTGTGAAAAGCCTATGCGATTGAATGCAGTTTCCGTCGAACGGAATTTTTTCATCGAAGCGCCCGGTTCGCATATGCCCGAAAATTCCGCTGACCACCTGTCTCCGATTCAGGGAAACACGCACCTCGGACGGCAATGATTTTTCTTGCTTGAAGGAGTTTCCCCGAATGACCTACTATCGTTAGCTTCAGTCATACATCAGGAGGAATATCTATGCGAGCGCTACGCGCCGTAACGGCATTGACATTCGCGGTTCTGGTCCTCTCCGCGCCGGTTTCGGCTCAGGAAGGCCACCCGGTAAAAGGTTCCTGGCTCGGGACGTGGGGCCTGAGCGCGGATCATCTCAACGATGTAATTGTCATCATGGATTGGGACGGCGAGAAAATCTCGGGCATCATCAATCCGGGTACCGACAACATCGAAATCGAGAACGCCACGCTTAATCCCGATGGATGGGTTCTGCGGTTCGAGGCGACGGGCGAGAGTCCGTCGGGAGAAGAACTGAACTACGTTGTCGAAGGCGTGCTCGAAAACCTCGCGTTCCACGATCGGACGTTCACCGGATCGTGGACTCACGAGAGCGCAGAAGGTCCCTTTGAAATCCAACGACAGTAGGGGGGGGATTCAAGATGAAGTTCCGTGCAATCGTCCTGCCGGTCCTCCTCTTCGGCGGACTTCTGTCCACGACCACGCCGGGTGCCGCGCATCACTCGATTCTTGGCAAGTTCGACGATGCGCAGGCGATGACCCTCGAAGGCATCGTCACGATGATCGATTGGCGAAATCCGCACGTGCATATCTTCATGAATGTCGCCGAAGGTCCCGGATTCCAGAACTGGGCGGTCGAGATCGAAAGCCCCGGTGTACTGCGGGGCACCGGTTGGAGTCGGGAATCTCTGCGGGCTGGGGACGCGATCACCGTGGAGGGTATGGCAGCCCGGAACGGCTCCCGGCAGGTGTGGGGCAGTTCGATCGCAATGACGGAAACGGGAAGGCTCGTAATGGACGTTGCGCCCATGAGACCTCCCGATCCGCTGGCGCCCCGTCCGACGCCGCGCTGGCCTGATGGCCAGCCCCGATTGGGTCCCTTGCCCGGCGGTGTGGATGGGTACTGGGCGTATCCGTCGGCCAACTCGCTGGTGCAGACAGGCGCAAATGTCGAGATGGACGAATTCGGAATGCTTGAAAACATCAACGATTCCGATCGCGTTGCGCCGCTTCAACCCTGGGCGCTGGAACTCTACGAATACCGCCAGAGCCGGCAACTTCGGGACGATCCCACTTTTCTGAATTGCAAGCCCCCGGCCGGCCCGCGTCAATACCATCAGCCGGAGGGTTTTCAACTCATCGAGGACCGTGTTCGTGAGCGTGTTTTCGTGCTCGTCGGAAGCGGCAATCGAAACTTTCATATCATGTTTCTGGACGGCCGCGACCCGGTCGGACAGGTGGGTGGGGACGACGACAACCCCCTCTATTACGGCCGTTCCGTCGGTCAGTGGGAAGGGGACACGCTGGTTGTCGAAACCTCCAGCTTCAACGAAGATTTCTGGTTCGCGAACGGCGGTCTGCCGCATACGGACGCGTTGACTCTGACTGAAAGGTTCACGCGTCCCGATTTCGACACATTGCGATACGAAGTCACCATCGACGACCCGGGCGCCTATACCCGGCCCTGGACCAGTAGCTGGACGCTCCGGTGGGTCGCCGGCCAAGAACTGCCGATGCACTTCTGTCAGGAAAACAGGCCGTAAAATCGACGGTTCGATGGCTGGTTTTATTTGCATGAACAGGCCATCTGCCACACACTAGCGTAGTTATTGTCCGAGCAGGAGGAGTTACACATGAAAGGTATTGTCGTTGCCGGTTTGAGTCTCGCGATCGGAATGATCCTGGCCCCAGCGCCGACCGCAGCTCACCATTCGTTTGCTGCTGAATTCGATAGGGAAAAGACGGCCGAATTTACAGGCATCGTTACAAAAGTCGAGTGGGTGAACCCGCATGTCTGGTTCTATATCAACGTCAGAAACGAAGAGACCGGCCGGGTCGAAAATTGGGGCGCCGAGATGGGCCCCCCGCACGGACTTCAGAGGCGTGGATGGCGGCGTGAAACACTGAAGATCGGCGACGAAGTTTTTGTCTCCGGTTCGCTCGCCAAGAACGGCACAACCAACCTGAACGCCAGGACTGTCACCCTGACAGCCACTGGAGGTCGTCCGGGCGAGACTCTCGACGCCAACTCGAGCGAGACCACAACGCCGTAACGACTTGGTTCGGATTGGAGACAGTTGATGCGACACTACATTCTGAGCGTTCTTGCCGTGCGGTTGCTGGCCGTACCCATGCTGGGCGCCCAGGAGCCGGCAGAGGAATTCCTCAGAGATCCGGATTTTGTCGAACCGGCAGAGCCGGCTCCGCGTGACGCAGACGGGAAGGTCCTTTTGGGCGGGGAAACCCCTTCCGAAAAGGGCCTCTGGCTGCCGACGGTGAATACTCAATATCCGTTGGCGCCACCCGAAACCATTCCGTTCCAGCCCTGGTCCGAGGCGCTTTATGCCGACCGGCAGGAGCACGAACTGGAACCGCACGCGCGTTGTAAACCATCGAGCCTATCGCGGCCGTTCCTGACGCCTTACGGCGTCGAAATTGTCGAACTGCCCGAACTCCAGCGTATTTACATCTTCGACGTTGGGGGGCCGCACACATGGCGGACCATTTACATGGACGGCCGCACGCATCCTGAAAATCTGGAGCCCAGCTACCTCGGTCATTCGATCGGCTGGTGGGATGGCGATACGCTGTTTATCGAGACGACCGGCTACAACGAAGGCACTTGGATGGATCGCCGAGGGGCGCCCAACAGCGAAAGGCTCCGTACGCTGGAACGCGTGACGCGTACCACTCACGGAACGATCGTTTATGAAATCACCATCGACGATCCCGAAGTGTATACCGATACGTGGAACGGCGGTTTCGACTTGCGTTGGGTAGCCGACAGGGAACTGTTCGAATATGTCTGTCAGCAGGGCAATCAGGCCAACGAACTGATGCTGGGCGACTACGACGCCGTAGATCGCACCACCACTATCGTGCCCTGAGTGTTTGGCTGCGGCGACAGGGATCGAAAAGAGGCGCAACGAGCATCGCTTGTTGCGCCTGTTTCATATCGAGAGGACCATCCAGGGGGAGACAATTCTATGCCGTATCGGAGTATGTTGACGATCGTTGGAGTGGTGTTGCTCTTGCCGCTTCTGGTCCAGGGCGCGCAGCGTGGAGGGTTTCAGGAGCCGGACCCCCGGCCCGTGCCGCGCAACGCCGACGGACGGGCTTTGTTCGAGGGTGAGACACCGGACACGAAAGGCCTGTGGACTGGCAGAATCGGCCTTGGGACGCCGATCGCACCTGCTGACGAGATCCCGTTCCAGCCCTGGTCGCGGGCATTGTTCGACGACCGGCAACTGCACGAGTTGGAACCTCATGCGCGCTGCAAGCCCTCGGCCGGGACCCGACCGTTTCAGACCCCCTACGGTGTTGAGATTCTGGAACTGCCCGAGCTTCAACGCCTCTATATCTTCGACGTGGGTGGCCCGCATACCTGGCGGACAATCTATATGGACGGCCGCACGCACCCTGAAGATCTTGAGCTGAGCTATCTGGGTCACTCCATCGGCTGGTGGGAAGGCGACTCCCTGGTGATCGAGACGACCGGATTCAATGAAGGAACGTGGTTCGACCGGCGGGGTATCCCGCATACCGAAGAACTCCGTACGCTGGAACGCTTGACGCGGGTTTCGTACGAGGAAATCGACTACACCATCACCATCGACGATCCCCATGTCTACATGGCGCCCTGGACGGGAGGTTTCCCCATTCGTTGGGGTGAAGGCCCGGAACTGTTCGAATATGTCTGCCAGCAGGGCAATCAGGCGAACGAACTCATGCTGGGCGACTACGATTCCATCGATCGGACGACGACGATCGTCCCGTAGGCGGCGGTCGATCGTCCCGTAGCCGTTGCCGGAACAGTCGTTTAGGACTCCGGCGGTCTGTGGGCCGCCAGATTACCTGCCTTGTGCAGGGATTCGAAGGTTCCGGCATCGGTCCACCAACCGTCCAGCAGGTCGTAGGTCATCAGTCCGCGCCGGATGTAGTCGTTGTTGACGTCCGTGATTTCCAACTCGTTCCGGTCCGACGGTTCGAGCGTTTCGATGATGTCGAACACGGCCGCGTCATACATATAGATTCCGGTCACCGCCAGGTTGGATTTGGGTTTCGCCGGTTTCTCTTCGATTCCGATCACCCGGCCGTCCTCCAACTGGGCCACGCCGAAGCGTTGCGGATCTTCGACTTCCTTCAAGAGGATCTTGGCGCCGCTTTCCTGTTGCTCGAAATTGCGCACGTAGGAAGCAATCGAGTCCTGAACGATGTTGTCGCCAAGGACCACGACGATGCGGTCGTTTCCGACGAAGAAACGGGCCAGCCGCAGGGCGTCCGCGATGCCGCCCTCCCCCTCCTGATAGGTATAGTTGACGTGTTCGAGCCCGAATTCCTGGCCATTTCCGAGAAGCCGCAGGAAGTCTCCAGCGCTATTGCCGCCGGTCACCAGTAGAATGTCGCGGATCCCCGCGTCCACAAGGGTCTGGATCGGATAGTAGATCATCGGCCGGTCGTACACCGGCAGCAGGTGCTTGTTGGTCACCTTGGTCAACGGCAGAAGGCGCGATCCGAGACCGCCCGCGAGTATTACGCCCTTCACTGCCCTCCGCGTCCGCCGCGTCCACCGCGCCCGCCGCGCCCGCCGGCCGGAGGATCTTCCGCGATGGCAAACACCACAAGCTGAGCGGCGCCGGTGAATTCACCTGGAGCCCGGCCGCTGGTCGCAATCACCACGTACTGACGTCCTTCGTGCATATACGTCATCGGGAGTGCGGTCTGCGGGCCGGCGGGCAGGGGCGCCTGCCATACGCTCTCACCGGTTGCCTTGTCGTACGCATGGAAAACAGGCTGTCCGCCCGAGCCCTCGCCCGCGAAAAGGAAGTTTTTGGTGACAAGCAGTCCGGCCTGGGACGGACTGCCCGTTGCCGGCACGTTCGTCAACCCGGCGGCGTCCAGGTTGGCCTGGATGTTAGGCGGCGTGCCGCCATTGGGAACCTGCCACGCGATCTCACCCCGATTCATGTCATAGGCCGTTATGCGTCCGTAGGGAGGTTTCAACAGTCGCAGATTGTTTGGAAGTTGCGGGCCTCTGCCGCCCATTCTGTAGGCCGCGTAGTCGGGGCCGGGAACTTCACCCGGACCCAGCGGGTCGTTCGGAACCAAACCGATGATCGACGGGTTGGTCGTCGAGCCGACGTAGACGAAGCCGGTTTCCGGATCGGCGGCGCCCGATTGCCAGTTTGCGCCTCCTCCATAACCCGGGACCACAATGGTGCCGTTGTTCGTATCCGAGACCAGCGACGGCGGCGTGTATATGGGGCCCGTCGTGTAGGCGGCGATCGCCTCGATGGCCGCGGCTCTCAACTCGGGCGTGTAATCGATCAGATCGTCTTCGGTGAGTCCCACCACGTCGAATGGCGGTGGCTGAGTCGGGATGGGCTGCGTCGGCGAAGTCCACTCTCCCGGGACCGCCGTTTGTGGCACCGGAGTCTCGACGATCGGCCACACCGGCTCGCCTGTCACGCGATCGAAGACGTAGGCGGTCGCCTGTTTCGTCAACTGGACGACAGCCTGGACCGGTTGTCCGTCCACATTGATGTCGATCAGAATCGGATGTGGGGGATTGTCGTAATCCCAGATGTCATGATGGACCAACTGGTAGTGCCAGATCCGTTCACCGGTTTCGATATCCAGGCAGACCAGGCTGCTCGTGAACAGATTGTTCCCCGGCCGCGCACCGCCCCAAACGTCGTTGGTACCGGCTTCGATGTTCAGGTAAACGTAGCCCAGTTCGGGGTCGACCGAAAACGGCCCCCAGACACCGGCGTTCCCCGTGTAATCGGCAGACCCGTCCAGCCAGGTGTCGTAGCCGAACTCGCCGGGGCGCGGAATCGTGTGGAAGGCCCATTTTCT
The DNA here is from genome assembly GCA_963555775.3 of Terriglobia bacterium. Taxonomy (GTDB): domain Bacteria; phylum Acidobacteriota; class Terriglobia; order 20CM-2-55-15; family 20CM-2-55-15; genus JAJEDW01. Next base: position 515,904 of record CAUVWY020000002.1, read on the forward strand.
TTCGCCGGTAACCACGTCGAAAGCGAGAACGTCACCCTTCAGGTTCGATCGAGTGAGGCGGCCCATCGCGGGACCGACAACAACCGTGTCGCGTGCGATCACTACCGGAGAGGTGTTGCTGATGCGTCCCAGGAGTTCGCCGTCGAAGTCCAGATCCAGGGCTTCGACCATGTCGACGGCGCCATCGATGCCGAAACTCGGAATCGGCTGCCCGGTGTCCGCGTCGAGTGCAATGAGCTGGAAACCGGGGGTGGCGAACAGTATCCGATCGTCGCCCTGTCCGTCGGTCCAGTAGGAGACACCCCGGTGAACCTTTCGTGGGGACTCTTCGAATCGCTCCCCTTCATCCGGACGGTAGATCCAGAGCGTTTCGCCAGTGCCCGCGTCGGCCGCGATAACGAAACGCCGCTGGTCCATGGTGAAATACAGGACGCCATCGATCATCAGCGGCGTGGTCTGGCTGCCGGCTTGCGCGTTGGGCAACAGGCTGTCGGATTTCCATACCCATGCGACTTCCAGGTCATCGATGTTGTTCGGCCCGATCTGGTCGAGCGGCGAGTACCGGGTGCTGCCCCCATCGCCGCCGTACGCGGGCCATTCGCCATCGGTGGCGCCTTGCTGCGCCATGGTTTGCGTCAGGCCAAGTGCTGTAACCGTCAGGAGCCCCAACAAGATTGTTCCCTGCTGTCGCGTCATTGAATCGTCCTCCGGACTGTAGATGTTCAGGATTTATACTCCAGGTTGGGTCCAAACGAAAGCCCACAGCGCGTAGCGCGGGTACGGCAACACGCGATTTCTGGCGGTGACCGCGTCGTTTGCGTGTTAGGGTGGTCCCGGGGAACCACGAGATGTCGTGTCGTTTCTGCGACTTATATGACTTCAGCCGCTGTCCTCTAGGGAGAAAACCGTCGCCAGGCAAGTCTGGTCGTGGCCATTAGTGCGTCTTGGGCGCCGCTTTCTCCACCGTCGATTCTTTTCTCCGGGTCGGTGTTGCGCTTCGTGCGCCTCGTCGGATCTTTCCTACATCGTTATTCAGGAGAAATGCAGGTGAACATCGAGGACATTGGTTGGAATTCAGCCTTCAACTTTCACTTCGAACAATTGGAGCACGCGGACCTCGAGCCGGCGCGAATCGCGCGTCAGGACCGGCTTCGATATCAGGCGCTATCGACGGTCGGGGAAGTGGCCGCGGAAGTCTCGGGCCGATTGCGGCGCCAGATGAAACGGTCATCGGACTTTCCAGCCGTCGGAGACTGGGTCGCTCTGAGACGGAAGTCGGAAGTTGCCAGAATCGAAGCCGTTCTTCCTCGCAAGAGTGAGTTTTCACGCCGGCGCGCCGGAGGCAGGACCGATAAACAGGTGCTTGCCGCGAACCTGGACACGGTGTTTCTGGTGGTGGGGCTTGACGGCGACTACAACCTCCGACGGATCGAGCGGTACGTCCACCTGTCGCGGGAAAGCGGCGCGACTCCCGTCGTGATCCTGAACAAGGTCGATTTGTGCGGCAACCTTGCGGCTACGATTCGTGAAGTCGGGCAAGTCGCCTCCGCGTGTGAAATTCACGCCTTGTGTGCGAAAGACGGGACGGGCCTGACGATCCTCGACCGTTACCTGACCCGGGGGAGCACCGTAGCGCTGCTCGGCTCGTCGGGCGTGGGCAAGTCGACGATCGTCAATCGGCTTCTTGGGAGCAACCGGCAGAAAGTGTCCGACGTGCGCGAGGACGATTCGCGCGGCCGGCACACAACGGTGCGGCGGGAGTTGATTGTTCTTCCGGGCGGCGGAGCGCTCATCGACACTCCCGGACTTCGCGAGTTGAGGCTTTTGGGAGACGAAGAAACACTCGGCGCCACATTCGCCGACATCGAAGCCTTTGCCGCCCTCTGCAGGTTCGCCGATTGCGTGCACGATCGGGCGCCGGGATGTGCGGTACGCGGCGCGTTGGAACAGGGGAAACTGGATGTGGGCCGGTACCTGAGTTATCTCAAGCTGCAACGGGAACTCCAAACCGCGGCCAGACAGCACGACCCGCATGAGGTTCGTGCCCGGGAGCTCCGATTCTCGAAGATGGCCCGCGGAGCCTCCCGAATGAAACAACCAAACAGTGAAGATCGTTGATTCGGCTATTCCAATGTCCATCAGGGGCTGCCCGATACCGGATTTGGCCGCCACCCCCCTCCGTGTCGGATGACGGAATCATGCTACTCGCCGCGGTTTACCGGTTGGTCCGGGCTCATCGAGTGGAACGTCCTCCACCGTGCCAACGCGCAAATTGCGATTTCGCTTGAGTTCGAATAGGATCTAACATTATCTAGTCGAAAGCCTGTTGTCACTTGGGCTCGAAAGGGAATTGCGACTCATGCAAAGCGCATCGGGTAGAGGCCTGTTTTGGGCCGTTCTGTTGACGATCGGAGTTCTGGTTATCGCCACTTCGGCTTCCGCCCAGGGATTTCGAACCGAGTTTCCGCGGACTCCTCAGGGTTCACCCAACTTGACCGGCGTCTGGCAGGCCCTCGGCAACGCGTACTGGGATATCGAACCTCACGTCGCCGACTATGCGGTCCTTCCCGAATTGGGCGCGCAGTTCGCAATTCCTCCCGGCCAGGGCGTTGTGGAAGGCGGAGAAATCCCCTACTTGCCCGACGCGCTGGCACAAAGAGACGAGAACTTCGCAAACCGCCTTGGCAATGACCCGGAAGCCAAGTGCTACCTGGGCGGCGTGCCGCGATCGACGTACATGCCAAATCCCTTCCAGATCTTGCAGGGCGACTCGAACGTCATCATTGTGTATCAGTTCGCTGCCGCGCTGCGGAACATCCACGTGGGTGGAACGCGCGAAGCGCCCATCGACACGTGGATGGGATGGTCGAATGGCAACTGGGAAGGGGACACCTTTGTCGTGGACGTCACCGGAGTGAACGGCGTGACGTGGCTGGATCGGGCGGGGAACTTTACGAGCAACATGGCCCGCATCCAGGAACGGTACACGCCCATGGGGCCAAATCATTTGCAGTACGAGGTCACCATTACGGATCCCACGATTTATTCGCGGCCATGGACGATCAGCCTGCCGCTGTACCGCCGTGTCGAGAGCGATTTTCAGTTTTTGGAATTCAAGTGTGTCCAGTTTTCGGAAGAGATACTATATGGGCATCTGCGGAAGCCGTCCGAGGACTAGTCTGAGGGTTAATGGGGGTTGAGATGATTCGACGAACAATAGAGATAATGGGTGCCGTAGCCGTTGCGGTCGTGCTTGTCGCTCCTTCGACACTTGCGGCGCAGAGTCAGCGAACAGCGTGGGGAGATCCTGACATTTCCGGCTACTTCACCACTTCCTCCGTGGTCCCGCTGGAGCGTCCCCGCGAGTTGGGCGAGCAGGAGTTTTATTCTCCTGAAGAAGCCGCTGCACGGGCGGCCGCGCGTCTGGCCCCGCGCGAGGGTCCTCCGGAACGAGATCGTGGAACCAGATCCGACGTCCACTATGACTTCGACCAGTTCGGACTCAGCCAGTTCCAGAACGAAGTTGCGACGAACACGCGTACCTCCATCGTTACGGATCCACCGAATGGTCGCCTTCCGGAATCGGTGGATGCCGCTGTGGAGCGTCGCGAAGCACGAAACGAAGCTCGAAGAGGCCATGAATTCGACGGTCCCGAAAATCGGTCGCTGACCGAGCGCTGCATCGTCTGGTCGAGCACCCTGCCTCCGATCCTTCCGGGCGGCTACAACAGCAACATGCAGATCTTCCAGAGCCCCGGGTACGTGATGATTCAGGCGGAGATGGGCGATCCCCGCATCATTCCTACCGACGGCGGGGAACACGCCGCGGGAAACCTCCAGCAGTGGAACGGCGTTTCGGTCGGTCGTTGGGAAGGAGAGACGCTCGTCGTCGAGACCACCAACTTCCATGAGCAGGCGGCCTGGAGAGGCTCCAGCAAGAACATGAAGGTGACCGAACGAATCACGCGCATCGACGACAGCACCGTCGAATACGGGTTCACCGTGGACGATGCCGAAACGTGGTCCGCGCCGTGGTCGGGCGTCTATCCTTTGGCTGCGATTGACGGTCCGCTTTACGAGTACGCCTGTCACGAGGGCAATTACGGAATTGCAAACATCCTGTCCGGCCAGCGTGCTGAAGAAGCCCGTCAGGCCTCCGGGCAGTAGTGACCGCCGGTTTGCCGAGCGAATTGTCGAGGAGCATTTTCGAAGAGCATTTTGAGGAGAAAACGATGCGTGGGATAAGGTTTTCCATGGCTGTGCTGCTGTCGTGTGGGCTCCTGTCCATGGTCGCTACAACGTCCACTTCGGCCCATCATGCATTCGCGACCGAGTTCGACGCCGAACGGCCTATCGAGTTTACGGGCACGGTGACACGGGTCGAGTTGATCAATCCGCATTCGTGGATTCATCTCGACGTCGAGAGCGACGATGGCACCGTTACGAGTTGGATGGTCGAAGGCGGCAGCCCGAACGCTCTGTTGCGCCGTGGCATTGACCGCAATACGATTCCGATCGGCGCCGAACTGTACGTCGACGGCTATGGCTCGCGCGACGGTGAGAACAAGGCCGTGGGCGTGGACATGAGTTTTGCCGACGGTTCTCCGTTGTTCTTCGGAGGCACCCAGCGGGACAACTGACGAATGACGGGTATTGCGAGAAGCGGGATGGTGAGGTTTCCTGACCTCCGAATCCCGCTTTTCTGTTATACAGGAGACGTTGTCGAGAAGCCGAAGGAGCAAGAATGAGCGAAATAACACTGACCGTGAACGGGGAAAACCGTACCGTGGATGTCGAGCCGACGACTCCACTGCTCTATATCCTGCGTAACGATCTCGGACTCGAAGGTCCGCGTTTCGGTTGCGGGCTGGGGCAGTGCGGCGCTTGTACCGTGCTCGTCGACGGTCGTGCCGTCCGATCGTGCGTGACGCCGACGGCAAATGTCACCGGCCGGATCACGACGCTGGAGGGGCTGTCGAACGATGGCGTATTGGACCCCCTGCAACAGGCCTGGATCGACGAACAGGTCCCACAGTGCGGCTTCTGCCAGAACGGTCAGATCATGACCGCGAAGGCCTTGCTGGACCGGAATCCGAATCCAACCGATGCCGAGATCCGTCAGGGGATGAATGGCACGTTGTGCCGCTGTATGACCTATTACCGGATACAGGCGGCAATCAAACGTGCGGCGCAATCGATTGCGGCCGATGCGTCCAGTTCGGAAGAGGAGGTGCTGGCATGACCCCCTTCGCGAACGTATCGCAAGAAATCGAAGACGCACTCGAACGATCGGCAGGGATCTCCCGCCGGAATTTCCTGAAAGGTTCGGGTTTCCTGGTCGTCAGTCTCAGTACGGGGGCGGTCGCCGGCCGGCCCCAAGACGCGGAAGCGCAGGCCGCGGGTCCCTATCCCTATCCCGACTTCCGGCAGCTCGACTCCTGGGTCGTTATTAACGACGACAATACGGCCACCTTTTACGTCGGAAAGACCGACGGCGGTCAGGGCACCGGCACGGCGTTCCGGCAGATGATGTGCGATGAACTGGATCTTCGCTTCGACCAGAGTTCGCTGATCATGGGCCGTACCGATACGACCGTCGATCAGGGGGGCTCGGGCGGTTCGGACGCGATTCAGACCGATGGGTGGCCGATGCGGCGCGTGGCGGCCGAGGCGCGCCGGGTCTTGCTGGAAATGGCCTCGGACCGTTTCAACGTTCCGCTGGCCGAGCTTGAGGTTTCGGAGGGCGTGATCGTTGTCGCAGGCGATCCGGCGCGGCGTGTCACGTACGGCGAACTCGTTGGCGGGCGGCGATTCAACGTCGCCCTCACGGGCAACAACATCAATTCGACAACCGGCGTGGCCGAGGTGAAGCCCGTTCGGGACCTCCGCATCGTTGGCCAGTCGATCGAGCGGTACGACATTCCACCAAAGGTTGACGGTTCACTCCGATGGGCCGTTGGCGTCCGGCTTCCCGGCATGGTGCATGCACGAAACGTGCGGCCACCGCTGGCCGGAGCCCGGCTGGTGAGTATCGACGAATCGTCGGTTCGCGATCTTCCCGGTTTCATTCAGGTCGTCAGCCGGGGCAACTACGTCGCTGTTGTGTGCGAAAGGGAAGAGCAGGCGATCGATGCGGCGCGCGCGCTCGCCCTCGAATGGGAGCGTCCGGCGACGGCGCCATTCCCCTCATCCGAAGGCCTTTTCACGTTCATGCGCGACGCTACGCCGTCGTCGACGACGCGGACCGGCGCCGCCAATGTCGAGGGTGACCCGGATGGCGCGCTTGCAGACGCGGCGACTGTCGTCGAGGCGGAGTACGAGATCGGGTTTCAGGGACACACCGCGATTGGGCCGGCACACGCGCTGGCGGATCCATCCGACGGGCAGATGACGATCTATTCGAACGACATGAAGTCGTACGGCCTGCGCAACGGCGTTGCCGAGTTTCTCGAAATGCCGCCCGAGCAGGTTCGTGTGATTTACATGGACGGCCCTCAGGTCTACGGTCGCACGGCCGCCGACGATGCGGGCTTTGAAGCTGCATATCTGGCCCGGGAAATCGGCCGTCCGGTTCGCGTCCAGTGGATGAGAGACGAAGAAACAGCTTGGGACACCAAGGGTCCGGCGTTCACGTTCGATCTCCGCGGCGGATTGGATGGCGACGGCAACCTTGTCGCCCTGGAGTACCGCGCGCGCGTCGCCGACTATGCCCATATCGGCTACAACGAGCCCGATACCGTTTTGATCGCACAACTGATGGGTATTCGCAGGCCGAATCCCGCGCCGGGTGGCGCGGGGCCGCCGGCTGAGATGTACGCGATCCCGAACCGGCGCCGGGAGACCGAGGTCGTGCCCATGCCCTTGAATTTCGAAACGCCGCTCCGTCTGGGTAATCTCCGCGACCCCAACGGTCCGCAGACGACGTTTGCGGGCGAGGCGTTCTTCGATGAACTGGCAGCGGCCGCCAATGCGGATCCGGTGGAATTCCGGCTGAGGCACATTCGCGCCGGCGAGGGGGATGACAATCAGTTTCGGAGGGCCCGCTCCATTGCGGTCATCGAAGCGGCCGCCCAGGCCTATGGTTGGGATACCCGTCCGTCGCCCCGGCCGGTGGGTGAAGGAAGCATTCTGACCGGACGCGGGGTGTCGTACTGCTACCGCAGTTCGACCCTCGTCGCGGAAATTGCCGAAGTCGAGGTAAACCGCGAGACCGGACACGTATGGGTCAAGCGGCTGGTCTGCGCTCATGACTGCGGGCTTGTCATCAATCCCGACGGACTGCGCAACACCATTGAAGGCAATCTGCTCCATGGACTGAGCCGTGCGCTGCACGAAGAAGTTCAATTCGACACCGAGAAAGTAACCAGCGTGGACTGGATCACTCACCCGACGCTCCGGCACGCGGACACCCCCGAACAAATCGACGTCGTCCTTGTCAACGGGGATCCGAATCCGGACCGGGACGATCTGCCCCACTACGGGGCGGGTGAAGCGGCACTCAAACCAATGATCGGGGCCGTCGCCAACGCAATCCACGACGCCACCGGCGTGCGGGTCCGTCGCGCTCCGTTCCGGAGCGACCGTGTGCTTGCCGCGCTTCGGGCAGCGGGTGTGTCGGCGTAAATACCGCAAAGGAGCGCCGTTCGGTTCCATTCGAATACAGGGTAGGGCGCCGTTTCCTGTGTTCAACGAACACGGACGTTCGGCTCCATCACGTTGCTTCAGTCTCGGGAAATGATCGATTCCAGCTAGGGCATTCAGTGCCTCGAATGCTCTTGACGCATGGTTCCGGCTATCCGGCTATCTCTTTCTGCCGACGTAGGTCGACGGCGAGATCACCAGATCCTGGAATTTTCGCAGCAACTCGCGGTCAAAACTGATGAGTCTGGAATTCCGTTGGATGGCGAGCGATACAAACAGGGTGTCGTAAACGGCCACATTCCACTCGACCGCGAGTTGAAGCGCTTGTGCTGTCAACTGTGGCGCCGAAACGATTTCAGTCACAAGCGCTTCCCCGTCGTGAAGCAAAGCCGTCGCGTGATCGAGCGCAACATCGCGGTTCTTGACCCATTGCCAGAGGACATTGGCAAACTCAGCGAAAAAGGAATCCGGAACGATTATATCTGCTGGTTTTTGAAGGGCCCTGATCGCATCGTCCCTGAACGGTTCCACTCCGAGAAGAGCGTATACCAGCACCATCGTGTCGAAGACCATGGGCTCCTATGCTCTCACTTGCGGCCGGTCTGGCGCCAGCGGTCGACCTCGCCGGGTTTCGGTGCAACGGCATCGTCCCACTGGCGGCGGACCCGGTCCAACAGTTCGGATCTCTTGGTGTATCTCGATTGCAGGAGAAGCCTCAATTCCTGTTCCATGGAGCGGCCGTGTCTGAAAGCGGTCTCCTTGAGCCGTTCCATCAGGTCGTCGGGCAGGTTCCGAATCGTGAGCGATGCCATGGTTGCGCCTCTGTGACCGAAGTGTAGGCTCGGCAGTGGAAAAATGCAAGCACTTTGCCAGCAGATGTCGATGTCGTCATCGAATAATTCGGAACTCCGCACGGGGACCATGCGTTGACTTGTGATTCCTCGTGTCCGGGGGTCGATACGAAAACTGTCGAGTTCACAGTCGGACAGAGCGAACCGTCCGAAAAACGGTTGGTTACGGTGTCGAACGAGCGGGAAGGTCTTCGGGCGTGTTGAGATTTCGGAACATGCCCGCGGAGAATCCCGATTCAAGAAACTGCCCCTCGGTGATTCCATCGTGCGTCACGTACTGTAAAAGCCCTCGAAGCGAGCGCTCACCCGAATCCAGATAAGCATCGATTGCCGTCAACAGGTTGCGCCGAAGACCAAGGCAAAGCGGTGGCGGTCCGCCTATCGAGCAGGCGACGAAGCCGGTGGGGGATTCGCCGAGGCGGTCGGCGAGATAGCGCAGAAAGGCGGATTCAATGTAGGGCAGATCCACGGCTACAATCAGGTTGTCCCTGGTTGTTGTTGCTGCCAGTGCCGTTGCGATGCCTTCGACGGGTCCCCGGCCCGGATTCCTGTCGAGAAGCCCGTCGCGACCGACGATCCGAACGGAATCCGCCACGGTGCCAATCGTGCGGGTCATGTGGTCGAGCAGCGTGTTCCCGTTCCAGGGTAGAAGCGCCTTGTCGGTCCCCATGCGCCGGCTTTTTCCGCCGGCAAGGACGAATCCCGTGAGCGCAGGCATGATTCGATCTATTGTTCTTCGAACCCTGCGCCGGCGCGTTCCTCGGGAGCGACATCGGGTGCCGGGCCGCCCTGGCTGGCAGGATAGTTCTCCCGGTCCTGATTGCCCGAGATGCACGCGAATTCCATCTGCTCGAATCCGGGTGTGGTATTTCGACGGAACGTTTCAACCATGATGACTGGCTCGGTAAACGCAACCGGGTCGGTGAGCGTGGCTTCGTATTCGATGGTATCGATGTTGGTCATGGTGAATCGCTCCACGACGTAAAGCTGATCCGTCGTGACGTGACCGCCCGTATCCAGCCAGGTCCGGCCGTTCTGGCTTGTGGTTTCAACCACAAGAGTGTCGCCTTCCCAGCGCCCGATGGGATCTCCCATCCACAGCTTCATGTTGGCCGGTATATGCTCCCGTCCATCGACGGGAATGATCCGGTAACTGTCCATGAACTCCCAGGCCATCGCGACGATTCCGGGATTGGAAACAATCTGAAAACCGAACTGAAGATACATCTGGTGCGGCACGCCCGATGAGTAACAGTGAAGTTCCGGCTCCAGGTACATGTTGCCGGCGCGAATCGCATCGGTTTCGGCCCGGTACTCCGGCCGGTACGGCAACATGTTGTCCGAAGGCGATACGATGGTTCGAGGTGTTTCCACGTTCTGAATCCCGACAAAGAAGCCGCCTTCCCAGTATCCGGTCATGTCGGGCCGCCCATCCGTCGTCCGGGTGAACGGACCGGCCGGTTCTGCGGGAGGCCCTCCGGGACCGCCCCGTCCTCCGGGCTGCGCGAGCAGGTCCACCGGCCACGCCACCGCGAGAACCGCAACGACGGCGCCCAATGCCGCCAGATGGCGCCGCGTCCGGGGGGTGAGATTGCGGTCGGTCATTTGCACTGTCCCAACGTTTGTCATTTCATTCATTGCCTGCATTGCTTTCATGGCGCCAGTCATTGAGCGAAAATCCCCAGTTCCAGTTCCTGATCCCGGTAGTAATGGCATTCGTATTCCAGAAGTCTGAAGTTGTCTTCAACGCGGCGGTACAGGGTCATGCGCATGGACCAGGGTTCGGTGTAGACCTCGGGGTCATTGACCGTCACCTCGTAGGTCATGTGATCCGGACCCTCGCGCGTGTAGCGCTCGACGATTTCGGCGTTGGCGCCATGCCAGTTTCCCGTGGCGTCGAACCAGGCGTCTTCGAGAAAGTTCCCGACCGTCACCTCGAGCGTGTCGCCGTCCCACCGTCCGATGGAATCCCCGTTCCGGAACAGCATGCCCTCGAGATGCTCGTCCCTGTCGAGGTTGACGGTCCGCGTATTGTGGATCCACTCGAAATACATCATCACGCGACCCGGTGTCTGGACAATCTGAAACGGAAACGGCATGTATGTGAGCCTGGGAATGCCGGGCTTGTAACACTGGTTGACGCGATCCAGTTCTTCGCGGTTGGCCGAGTTTTCGTCTCTTCGGGCCAGGGCTTCGGGGCGGTACGGAATAAGACCGTCTTCGGTGGACACGACGACGCCGACACTTGCCGGCACGCCCTGGGTCGCGATGTGCGGTTCGATGTTGTCGGACGCCGTGTTCCCGAATGCCTGCCAGATGCCCTGAAGGTCCGGTTGTCCGTGAATCTGGCCCGACTGGGCTGCCGCCGCCGGAAGTGCCGTAGTCAACAACAGGACGGCTGCAAAGATCGTGGCCGTGGTCGGAACGCGATTGCCGCGGTTACTCATTTGTCAGCCTTCTTTCGGAGAACTACTCCCGTTCGGGAGCCGGGCTCCTCATCGACAACATCACCTGTCCGTCGTCGACTCGAGTGACGCGCGAAGCCCAGGCACGCGGGCGGCCACTGAACGCGGCAAAGGCCCGAACTTCGACCTGCTGCCCGACTTCGATGGTGTCGCGACGCCACCCCTGCCGATAGAGGATGTTCGGAGGCGGTGTTTCGAACGCCCATTCGGTGATTTCGCCATCGGCGTTGACAACATCGACGTAGATCCACGAATGGGGGTTGACCCAGTCCATCTTCGTGAACGTACCGGTAAGATTCAGAGGCCGGGTGGCATCGAACTCGGCCGTGAAGGCATGGTGTGCCAGCAGCGGCAATACCGTGGCCGCCACCAGGGCACCAATTGCCGTTATCGTCAGCGTCGTCTTCATTGCCTTTATCGCGTTCATTCCGCTCGACCTCCATTGTTCCCAAGGACTCCTTTCCGCAAAATTCTTGTTCGATTTGGTAGCCATGTAAAAATCTTACTGGATCGTGTCCGAAACGTCGTACGCCGTAACTTCACTCTCATTCATGTGAGGAACCAGCAGCACGTTGCCGGTCGGGATGTAGGCCAGGTCCGCGGTACCCGGTCCGAATTGGCGCAGGTCGACAACGTCTCCGGCGGCAGTTACCTGGAGGATCCGGCCTGCCAGGTAATCCGATACGATGAAACCACCCCGCCCGTCGCTTTCCAGACCATCGAGGTTGCCGAGAGGCTCTTCGGTGATAAGCGTCTTTTCGGCGGTTTCAAGGTCGAGTGCGTAGACTCGACCCGGAACTTCGGTTGAAAAATCCTCATTGGGTGCGCCCCACGCCGCAACGATCAGCCGGTTGCCGTCGACGAGAAGTCCGTTCGGATATTCGAGATCCGCGCCTTCGGCGAACACTGAAGCGCTCCCGTCGGCCACGGCGTAAATCGTCGTTGCGAGCATGTCCGAAACGTAGACGGTGCCGTCACTGCCGACAGCCACGTCATTCAGAAACATCGCGCCGTCGATGGCGATCCGCTCAACGATGTCGCCGGTTTCGATGTCGATTCCGACCACCTGGTCGATGTCCGCAACCCACAGTATCCCGTCATGACTCCGCAGGCCCTTGGGTGCGTTGAAGCCGTCGACCCACGTCGCATCGACGACGTTTCCGGCTGAGTCCAGGCGCGTGATGTGGCCCATTCCGTCCCGTCCGTCGGGTGTGCCGACAATCTGCGACACGAAGATCGAACCGGAGGCCTCGTCAAAATAGACGCTTTCGGGTGCATCCATCCCGTCGTTGGCAGTCCATCCCGACTGGACGGGACCTGCCGGGACCGGCGTCGCCTCGTCGAGGGGCGCAGGGGCCTCTTCAGGTCCAGACGCGCATGCGGCCAGCCCGAACGCCACCATCATGGCAGCGGAAAGTCTTGAATCTCGAACGATCGATGCGTGAATCACGGTGAGCGCTCCTCCTGTTGCAGGGTGAGAGGGTTTACAGAAGATCGAATCGATAGGGGATATCGGCTCATTTCGTTAACCGGCGTCTCTATTCTACAAGCAGTGTCCGCACCTGCAAGGACTCATGAATGGTAACGTTTAACTTGTAATGTCGAAGACCGACCCGAAAACGGAATATCGTTCAAGGCTCGCTGTCCTGGCGGCCTCGCTCGATCGATATGCCGCCAGCTACGCCCGAATCGCGGTTGCCCGGCTGGGCGTCGCCTTGCTGTTCGTTGCGATCGCGTGGATGAGTCTGCTGGAGCGATGGATGTCCGGACTCTGGCTGATTGTGCCTCTCGCCGTGTTCGTTGCCCTGGCCATTGTTCATTCGCGTATTGCCGAGGCTCAGGATCGCGTCAGACGTGCCGTTGCCTATTACGAACTCGGTGTCGCGAGGATCGAGGATCGCTGGGCCGGACTTGGGCAGTCGGACGTCCTGCCGGCCGGCGACAGCCATCTTTACGCCGTCGACCTCGACATCTTCGGCCGCGGTTCGCTCTTTGAACTGATATCGACCGCCCGAACGCGCACGGGACAGGAGACGCTGGCGCGCTGGCTCCTGGAACCGGCCGAACCCGCCGAGATTCTGGCCCGTCAGGAGGCCCTTGAAGAGTTGCGTTCAATGCTGGATCTGCGCGAAGACATGGCCACTCTAGGTACCGACGTCGTGGCTTCCATTCACCCCGATTCGATTGTCGCCTGGGGTGAGGCGCCCGACTCCCTCACCAGCCGGTGGCCCCGCTTCGCCGCCCCGTTTCTTGCGCTGGTCACAGTGGCCGGGATTCTCTCGGCGCTGGTCAACGACACACGAGAAGCGTGGCTCGCCCTGATCGCATGCCTGGTGGTCGAGTGGTTGTTCGTTCGTCAATTTCGCGGTCGTGTCGAAGAGGTGCTGGCAGGAGCGGACCGGCACGGCCGTGAATTCAAGTTCCTCTCGAAACTCGTCGAGCGAATCGAATCTCATCCTTTCCGATCTTCCAAACTGCGAGGGTTTCAGGCTTCGATCCGGACCGCGGGGCAATCGTCCTCCGGTCAGCTTGCGCGCTTTGCGCGGCTGGGCGACCTGGCCGATATGCGCCGGAACCCCATGTACGTGCTGTTCTTATTTTTCTTGATCGCAATGACGCAGGTTGCATTCGCTCTGGAAGCCTGGCGGCGGGAATGCGGGCCGGCGTTATCGGGATGGCTTGCCGCGATCGGTGAGTTCGAGGCCCTGTGCGCCCTGGCTGGCTATGCCTATGAGCACCCCGCGGATACGTTTCCCGAAATCGTTGAAGGTCGACCGACTTTCGATGGGCATCAGGTGCGCCATCCGCTGTTGCCGGCGTCCGGCTCCGTTGCGAACGATGTCCGGCTCGGGCGCCTTGCCGCAGATGTTGGTCGTCAGCGGCTCCAACATGTCGGGCAAGAGCACGCTGTTGCGGACCATCGGTATCAATGCCGTCTTGGGAATGGCCGGAGCGCCGGTGCGCGCTGAATGGCTCGCGCTTTCTCCCATGGCAATCGGCGCCACACTGCGAATTCAGGATTCGCTTCTGGATGGAAAATCCCGTTTCTATGCGGAGATCGAGCGGATCCGCAAGATCGTCGAACTGACTTCCGGGGATCGCAATGTGATGTTCCTTCTCGATGAGGTGCTGCACGGCACGAACTCTCACGACCGCGCCCAGGGGGCCGAAGGGATCCTCCGCGGGTTGTTGCGGCGTGGCGCAATCGGTTTGGCAACGACTCACGATCTTGCTCTGACCCGCGTCATGGCCGATTTGGGCACTCAGGTCGACAATGTTCACTTCGGAGACCGGATCGAGGGCGGCACGATGGTTTTCGATTACAGGATGAAGCCGGGAGTGGTTGAGAAGAGTAACGCGCTGGAGTTGATGCGGGCGCTGGGTTTGGAGGTGTGACGGATTGGAGACAAAGAAAAGGCCCCTCTTCCCGCGTGCGGCAGAGGGGCCTCTCGACGTCCTGTAATGTTGTAACGGGTTACCGCGACTCGCTCATCGCGGCACGGGCTCGCAGCGAGAGCGCCCGGGCTTCGGGAATCAACTCACGTGCGGCCAGAAATTGCGGATCGGTCTGGAGCCGGATGCGTTCGGATTCTGACGTGCCCAACCGGTTGTAGAGAACTTCGTACTGGATTTGCCGCTTCAGGAAATCGCTGTTCTCGGCAAAACCTTCGTCTGAAAACTCGATTCCGCGATCCCGGACATGTGCCGTGTATTCTTCGAGCAACGCGTCGGTGACCTCGAACGACGCGTCGATCGGGGGATTGCTTTCCAGGAATTCCTCGACATAGGTAAAGAACGTGTAATTGCTGGCCATGGACCGTTGGAATTCATTGGCTTCGTCCCGCGACACCAGTTTGTCCGGTCGGATTCCGCCGCCTCCGTAGAGCGTACGGCCAAGGTCGGAATAAGCGGTGTCGTTTTCGTTTGGCACGAAGTCATCCGCTTCGGTCGCCCGGTTGTTGTAGTAGTCGAATTGGGACACGCCCTCGTAATCCCGCTGGATCAGGCGGCCGCTTGGAGTGTACCACTTCTGGGTCGTCAGGGTGAGAATTGCCCCCTTGCTGAGCGGAAGCAGTGACTGGACCAAACCCTTGCCGAAGCTGGTTTCGCCCACGATCAGACCGCGATCATGGTCCTGAATCGCGCCGGCGACGATCTCGGAAGCGCTCGCGCTGTTTCGATCGATCAGTACGACGAGCGG
Organism: Terriglobia bacterium; assembly: GCA_963555775.3. Taxonomy (GTDB): domain Bacteria; phylum Acidobacteriota; class Terriglobia; order 20CM-2-55-15; family 20CM-2-55-15; genus JAJEDW01. Next base: position 531,062 of record CAUVWY020000002.1, read on the forward strand.
GAAGAGGTTGTCGTCGTTGGCTCGCTGCGACTCGAACGGACGATTCGAACCTCGAGTCCGTCCGCGTGTTTCGACGATGATCTGGTCCTCTTGAACGAACGCTTCGGTTACTTCGATGGCCGCCTGCAATGAACCCCCGGGATTGCCCCGCAGGTCGAAAATGAGACCCTGCATATTCTGGGCGGACAATGCACGAAGCTCGTCCCGAAGTTCCTCGCCGGTGGTTTCGGCAAACGTCGAGAGCTTGATATAGCCGATGCCGTCATCCGTCACGAACCTGTTGGAGACGGAGAAACTTCCGATTTCGTCGCGAATGACCGTCATGTGAATCGGCTCGTCAGCGCCGGGGCGGAGCATCGTGATATCGACCGGCGTTCCCTTCGGACCGCGGAGCTTGTTGACCACCTCGTCCAGGTTCCATCCCTCGATCGGTTCGCCGTTGACGTGGCTGAACACGTCGCCCACCCTCAAGCCGGCTTTTTTCGCAGGCGAGTTCAGGAATGGGGGTTCCACGATGGTGACCTTCCCGAAGCGGGCCGCGACGCGGATGCCGAGACCGTAATATGTGCCCTGTAGATCCTGACGCCTTTCGGCGGCATCTTCAGGCCGAATAAAGGCCGAGTGAGGATCGAGCGATCGGAGCATTCCGTCAATCGCACCGTAAACAGCGGCTTCAGGGTCCACTGGCGTTGCATTGTTCGCTTCCAGCAGGCTCAAAAGCTGCCCGAATATTCGGAGCGACTCATCGAGATCCTCTTCAATCTCCGCACGCCCATAGGCGCCGGCGCCATGGAGGCTGCCGAGCAGGGCGGTGAGGACGAGGGTCGCAGCCAAAAACGAGACGGTACGCAAAAGTCGGTGCTTCATCTGGAATGTCCCCCAGTCAATTTCCACAGTATACGAAACCGATGACGACATATCGACAATTCTATCTGTTTGGACGTTGGTTCGATCCTTTTCTCCTGCACCATCGAAGGTGAGAATGGGCCGCAAACAGATGAGTCGACGGGATCGGCGATAGCCCGGTTCGGGGCGCCGCCGCCACACCCGGCAGGGAAATCTGGCGATTCGGAACCGCCGATGCACATTTTGTTAACCGGTTTCGTATTGTGCGTAGCCGTGGGTTTAGTATGCGAATCCCAGAAGTTGTAGCAGTTGTCCCAGGGTTGTTTCACTGCCCAATTCGTCGACTAGCCGTATCAGTTCATCTCTCACATCCGGCATTCCCGGAACGCCGCTGAATTCTCCATCCGCCGAACCGATGTCGAACGCCCCGACCGATATCAGCGCGTCGTTCATACCCTCTACAATGAGCGTCCCCTCGAACTGCTGACTGGCCGTTCGATATTCGGGGAACAGAGTGTGCAAACCCTTCAAATACCGTCCGTTCGGGGCGATGTAGATATTCGATTTAGTTCGAAGCACATCGCCGCCCACCGAAACGAGCGACATGTGGACATTGATCCATTTGTCCGGGTTGGTATTACGAACGCTGACATAGGTCTGTACTATTCCGATCTTTGCGGCGAGGGCCATTCGAAAGGTATCCAACCCATCCACAGCGGCCACGCCATTTGCTCGAAGCCATGCGCGGTCCCCGGCACGGAACCGAACGAACCCTGTGATTCGACTGTCCGCTATTGCGACGGCAGACCCGGAATTCAAGATCGATCCACTGCCAGGAAGCTCTACGGTATAAGTCCCTCCGGCCGGTATTGTGAAAGTGGACTGGTGGGGAGGCAGCGGGTCCACTGGCATTCCAGGACCATCGAAGAATTGCAGTTCCACGCTCGCGCTGAAATCCTCAAACGGGTTTGCGATCACGAACTCCGTAGTCCATGACTGACCCGAAACAAACAGCGGGAAGTTCAGGGATGAAGCCCGGACAAGCGGTCCAGGCAGTGGGACGTATTGCGCGATCCAGTCGTAGACGGCGGACACGCGGGTGAATCCGGTATACGCCGTGGGCGAATTCGCTTCGCCCCATATTCCCATGGTGACCCCAACCTGAGCCCAGCTTCCATAGGGAAGCCATACAACTAACGGTCCACCGCTGTCTCCAGATTCGGTGACATTGGGAGGGCCTGCACACAACATCCATTGATCAAGACTCTCCGCGATCAACCAATTCCGATACGCTCCATCGGTACATCCGTTGAAATTATCGAGGATTACGTCAATCCAATACAGGTCGTAGCGTGCGTCTTCATCTTCCGGTCCGGCATATCCGATTTGAGTGACAGAAGTGCCTATCGGGGCATACCGCGATTCCTCAAGGGGAGACAGGACCCTCAGAGGCATCCTGCGCGCGGCGGGTATCGGATCGACAAGCTCGATCAAGCCAACGTCGGGAAAGGGAACCTCATCGTCGGGGTCAAACTCGGGGTGTAGAATGACCCGTCCGCCAGCCCGCCTCCATTCCGGGACGTAGGAATTTCCGCCTCCGGGGGGAAGATTCAGCGCCGGTATGAGAATACGTGCATCGTTTGCGGTGTTACCGTCTTCCGCAAGGCAGTGCGCCGAGGTAAGAACCCAATTGGGATGGATCAAACTGCCCTCGCATTGTGATCCGAGGTCATCACCGTCCGCGTCGGCCCATGTCTGGACAATGAACGGCCAGTCCCTGGGATTGAGGCGATTTCCTCCAATAATATTCCGAGTCTGATCATCGGGGGCCGGCAGGAGTGCATTTGCCCTCTGAACCGCCCACTGTCCTTCGGCATTTACCGCAAGAAGCGAAAAGAACGTCACAACGGCCACGATTATCGTGTGTATTGCCGTTGGCTTCGATTCGAACTTCGGATTGGCCTTCTCAATTACGCGCATGAGACCGGACTCCCTGGAAAATCAACCTCCTTGGCGCGTGGACCAGGCGGGTCCATTCAGCGGGTGGAATATTGCCCGGCCAGATTTTTCACGATACCAGGAGGATCGGTTAGAGGCTGACGGGGGTTGGCGCGTCCATCAGCATCGAAGAACATGGATCATCTGACCCTTGGCAACGGCGAAGATTGCCAGGCCATTGCGAACTACTATCTGGGTAGAGAAAGTGCCCGCCTTGTTCGCCCGGACCGGGTAGCAATTCCAGTCCTTGATACGGCTGTTCGATTCAAGACGTAGCCCGACCGACGGATCCTGTTCGAGATAGTTCGCGGAAAGGATATCTTTCGGTCCTTCCTCGAATGTCGATTGTTCTTTGCCTCTGGCGTCCGCCGACAGGCAGCAACAACCTGACGGACCATTGCCGATCAGAACAAACGGCCTATCGTACCATTCACTACATCTTGCTCCGCTGGTGAACGGTAAAAAGAGTTGTCCTGTTGGAACCGGCGCACGCACATCTTGTCACGCTGGCGAACGGTGATAAGATTCGTCGTGATCGATGTCGCACAAACGATGCGTTTTTCGATGATCGTGAACGCATCGGTAAGGACCGATTCCGGCAGTGAGGTTGCGCGATGAAAATCAGATTTGCGGTTCTCGTTGGAATTGCGATCTTCATGAACGTTTCGGTTCAGACGTATGCGCACCACGCGTGGTCGGCCGAATACGATGCGAACGTCCAGAAGGAACTCAAGGGCGTGGTCACGAGGATCGAATGGACCAATCCGCACGTCCGTTTCTATGTCGATGTCGTGGACGAGAACGGTGTGGTTACCAACTGGGATCTCGAACTCCAGAGTGCGAATACGTTGACTCGTAACGGTTGGACACGAGACGCGCTTGGCGTGGGCGACGAAGTTACCGTCAATGCGTACATGGCTCGCGACGGTTCGAACCGGGGCAATTCAAGGGGAAATCTGAGGCTGGCCGACGGGCGTCTATTGTTTGCCGGGGAGCCGGAATGACCAGGGAGTCGAGGGGGAATCCGGGATGAAAACGCGTTTGGCCGGGTTGGCCGTGGCTGCCGCGGCGTTCACGGCAGGCTTGATTCTGGTTTCACCCGCATCCGCCGCCCGGTCTCAGGGCCGGGGCGGTGGCGGGGGCAATGCCGGGGACGTGGATGCAGCGCCTGCGCCTCGCCTTCCGGACGGGAGGTCCGATCTTTCCGGACTCTGGAATGGCGGCGGTGGCATTGGCAACTTGGCACCGGGCGAAGAGATGGTCATGACGCCCTGGGCTCAGGAAATCTTCGACTATCGGCAAGACCCCAACCAGGACGCAGCCAATGAAGATCCGAACCTGTATTGCCTGCCCTCAGGGGTGCCGCGGATGTCTCCTTACCCGTGGCGAATGATTCAGACGCCCACGCATGGACCCGAGACCCACATCTTCATAATCTTCGAGGGGAACATCCACAGTTACCGCCAGATCTTCATGGACGGACGGGACCATCCCGAAGATCCGGACCCCACGTGGTACGGGCACTCCATCGGGCGGTGGGAGGGCGATACGCTGGTGGTCGACACGGTCGGGTTCAACGACCTGTTCTGGTTTTCTTTCCAGGGCCATCCACACTCCGAACAACTCCACACGATCGAACGTTTCACGAGAACCGGCCTGAACACTCTTCAGTGGGACATCACGATCGACGACCCCACGGCCTACGAGAAGCCCTTTACGGTGACAAGCCGGGCCCGCCTGATGCCAAACGACGACCTGATGGAGTACATCTGCCAGGAGAACAATACCAGCGGGGGCCGGTTGCGTGGACCGGCGATCGGTCCGGGGGGCGAATAGAGTTCGCGTTCCAAAAAGGATCGGCGTTTTCAGACGTTCAACAGAACCGTAGCGGCAAGACCGGAGCGGATGGTTCGGATTCGGCCGAACCGGTCAATCCTCCCATCGGCCGACAACGGTTCCGTCCCCGAACTTCGCACCGACGAATCCACCGGCCTTGTCACCGCTCTTCATGGGATTGATTCGCATTGTCGCCTCGACTCCAGGCGGGAAGGTCGAGGGGCGTATTCCCCTCCGCGAAAGCGAGTTGGGACTGCCCCATTCGATGCTCCATTCTTCCACCGTCCCGTCAGCATTTTCGACGTTGAGCTGAATCCATGTGTGGGGGTTCGTGAACTGAAACTCCTTGATCGTACCCTGGAGTTCCTGTACCTGCTCGCGGTCCCATGCCGCCCCCGCGTGATGTCCAAACGCCGGCTGAGCGGCTGGGGCCATGGCCAGGCTGGCGAGGACCAGTCCAACGGCGGCCAGATCGATAAAGTGCGTTGAATTCGGAGATGTGTTCATTTTTTGGTCTCCCGCGGTTCGAAGACCGCAAACGATCGGTCGGGGACGTGTACTTTCAGGAATCATCGGTCAATTCGTTTCCCCGAGCACCTCGCCATTCGGGCCCAGGGTCAGGGTCCGGCCCGTCTCTCGATCGACCGGATTGCGGTTGTTTTCGGCACAGGCATAGTCGTAGACGAAGGTGCCTTCGGGCAGTTTGCGGTATTGCTTTGTCACTTGCCATGGCGCGGTCAGGGCTGCCGGATCCTCGATCGTCATTTGCGCCTCGATCAATTCGTCGTCGATCTTGCGCATCCGTGTGATGGCCTCCAATTGATTGCTCAGCACAAGGCCCGTTCTGTCGATGATGGCGTCCCCGTCCATCGAACCCTTCGCGCTCACGGTGCGAAACACCAGCGTGTCTCCCTCCCATTGCCCCACCGAAACGCCGTTAAAGGTTGGCCATCTGTCTTCGGGGGCCGGCAAGTCCCGTCCGTCCGTGAAGATTCGCAGGATGTTCGGACCGTTCTCGGTCAGGATCCAGACCTGCTTCGGGGTGACCGCAAACTCGTAAACATCGGGAACGTTCATGATCCGGGGAAACCCGATCGGGAGTCCGCAGTTGCTCAGGGGATCCGGAAACAGGCCCTGATCCCGAAGCGCGAGGTTCCGTTCATAGATGGCTTCCCACTCGTCGTTATACGGAGGATGCTCCCGTAAGCCTGGAGTGGTGGCCCCGCCCTCGCCTTCGACTGTCGCGCGGTCAAAGACCGTCCCGCCGATCATCTGCCAGACTCCGCTCCAGTCCGGAAGCGTTTCGGGCTCGCCTTGTCCGTAAGCCGAACCGGAAGCGAGCAACAGAACCGTTGCCAACGCAAGGCATGCTGCATGACAGGATTGCTTGAAAGTTCTCATTGAGATTCTATTCTCCATCGCGGCAGCGTCCGTGCCAACTGATCAAGTTCCCTTTATACATTATCGGCGGATATATAGTCGATTACCGTGTCCTGCCGAACGGTTTGGAGAGGGCAAGAAATGGATCACGGGGTGATGGGCGGCGGTGGACATGGTGGGGCGGTGTTGGATTGGTCGCGGCAGGGTTTCCAGAATGTCGGCCAGACGACGGGCCACTGGGCGCACGGCACCTTGGACGGCGGAAACAATCCACGAAATCAATCACAGGATGGCCCCGTCTGTTAGCGCGTATCAAGAAGTGAACATTTCGTAAGGTGCGCTGGGCGGGGATGTGGTGCAGATCTTCGATTCCAGATATCGCAGGTAGGAGTCTGGCAGGGGCGAACGACGAACTTGCTCGATGATTGGGACGAAGTATTGAACAGAGCGTCATCAACCGCGCCACGAAAACCCGGTCGGGATCGGCATCACGAACATCGACCAGGACGTTAACTTGGTCGAGCATGCGGAAGTTGCGCCCCGCCTGGGGTGTCGTGACCGGCGTCCTCGGCTCGCGGACAATCTCAGCGCATGGTGTCAGGTTGTCGCCTCGTGTCATGGTGATACCCGCCCGTCCGGTGATGGCTTTCGCACAATCCTCCCAGATTCATCATAATTCACGCAGCCGACTGCTTGCGCCTCTCTTGCGCCAAGTCATAAGCCGCCTGAAGACGCATCCAGTGATCCGCGTTGCTCCAACCGATTCGCTCCAGCGCCAGCGCCATTCGTGGCGATATTCCAAGACGTCCATTGAGTAGCCGCGACAGTGTGTTCCGCGCCACATCGAGACGCCGCGCACACTCCGTCACACTCCAGCCGACCTCTTCATCCTCCAGGATGTCTCGGATCATCTCGCCGGGATGTGGTGGGTCATACATAGGCATGGATGCTTCCCGCTTAGTGGTAGTCGATCAGATCCACGTCCACCGCCACACCGTCCACGAAACGGAAGACGATGCGCCAGTTGCCGGATCCGCCAGCACGCGCCGGATGCGCCGCACATGGGCTGGATTCAAACGCCGACCGTCACCGCGCTCGAACAAACGTCTCGATCCGGCGTGCACTATCCGCACTGGTCCAGTATCGAAAGCAACACTTGACGTTGCAAGCGAAACAGCGCTAAATCCTGCCAGAAAATGGATCGACTTCCCGCTACCGCAATAATTTTTCGGCTCCGCTGGCGAGGAGATTTCGGAAGCGGCCGCACAACCCACGTTTCATTTTATACAGTTGTAAAGTGTTGGGATTGCGGCCGACTGCGTGACGAGTGTCAGAATGTCAATCGGTTCCTCCCACTGGAGCACACAAGGTTCACTCAGCCACTCCCCCGCCCCACGATTTCTTTGGACAGTGATTTGAGAGAATACCGAACAGGAGGATCACGATGTCCAAAGCAAGAAATACAGAATCCGGGGGTGCGCAGGAAGCCCGTACGGCGACCGAAGCGGCCCCGGATTCAGCGCGACGCGGGAAGGGCTGTGGTAAAGCCGGTCGCTCTGCGACCTTTGAAAACTCTACGAGCTTTCCACTTTCCGACAGGCTCGACGGTCGGGATAATTCATCAACTTCCTCACCCTGGAACCGGACCTGATTTCGCGGGACGGTCAATCACACGCTCTAGCCTCCTACCGATTTCGATAACGTAAAAGGACCCACATGCCCGCTTTTCTGTGTTTTCATGGATGTCGAGAACGACGACGGTATCATCGGCAATCTGACTACCGGATGAGTCCGCCGCATCGGTTGAAGACGGTTGCAGAATCGTGGATGGAAACGCCACATGATACAAATCGGCAACATGGCGCCACGAGGCGAACCCATTAAGATGCTTCGAGGCGGGGTCGGTCGCCGCGGCAAGGCGTTCAGGATTGCCGCCCTCGGCGCGCTGGTGTGCCTGCTGGGAGGTATGGCCGGCAGTCAATCCCAATTCTCTGGCGTTGCCGATGGCCCCGAAGCCGAGTTTCACCTGGCGCGCATGATCTATCGCGGGTTTGGCCGGGGGGGATCCCGGGGCTTCCGACAGCCGATGTGGGCCATTGACTACCCCTACGCCGAAATCCATTTTCTCCCGGCACTGAGCCGGTTGACCAATCTCAACGTCGCCGAAGACAGCGTCCACCTCGAACTGACCGACGAACGCATCTTCAAATATCCCTTTATGTTTGTGCAGCAGGTGGGGCAGGGGGGCTGGCGTCCCAACGAAGAAGAGGCCGCGGGATTGAGAGAGTACCTGGCCCGCGGCGGGTTCCTTATGGTGGACGACTTCCACGGTTTCCGCGACTGGGCGGTATTCGAAGCCGCGATTCGGACCGTGCTGCCCGACCGCGAGATTGTCGAGATTCCGCTTGACGATCCGCTCATGCACACTTTCTTCGATCTGGACAAGCGGACGCAGATTCCCGGCGAGCGGCATCTTCGCATGACGCGCGGAGGTCAGATCGTTGCGCAGATGGAAGGGGAACCGCAATGGCTTGGCATCTACGACGACAGGGAACGTCTGATGGTGGCCATCAATTTCAACATGGACATGGGCGACGCGTGGGAACACGCCGACGATGCCCATTACCCGGGGCCCATGACGGCGCTTGCCTACAGCTTTGGGGTGAACTACGTCATCTATGCAATGACGCACTGATCGGCCTTCAATCTCGATCCCTGTTCCTCGATCCCCGGTCCCCGATCCTCGATCGGCGACCCGCCCGTGCGTCGTTTCGGCGCCTGCGATAGAATTCCAATCGATGAGTGTGGTTGCAAGCGACGCGAGGGTCCGCGATTTCGACCGCCGGCACGTGGCGGATCTGATCCGGCGGGTCCGCCCGATCGACGATGTGGGCAATTGCGTCGCCGAAATCGGCCGAATCTTCATCGACGCACCCTACCGCTCGAATCCCCTGGGCGGATCCGAGGCCACGCCCGAAGAATTCACCCTTGCTCTCGATGGCTTCGACTGCGTGACGTACGTCGAGTATGCCCTGGCCCTGGCCCGTTCCGAGACCCCTGGAGAATTTGTCGACAACGTTCGCGAGATTCGATACGCCGACGGCGCCGTGGGTTGGCAAACCCGGAATCACTACATGAGCCAGTGGATTCGACGGAATGTCCGAGCCGGTTTCGTGCGCGACCGCACACGCGGCCTGGGACTTGTCGAACGCCGGAGGGACCTCGACACGGTGACCGGCGTCGAACCGCTTCAGGTTACGATTCGCAGCATTCAAAAGCGGGCGTTCCTGGGTCGTCTCTCGGAAGTCGCGAACGGAGATCTGGTTTTCTTTGCGTCCACACGCCGTCACCTCGATGTCTTCCATTGCGGGATTCTGGCCGTTGACGCCGACCGGGAGGTGGCCTTGCGTCACGCCGCGCGCAGCCGTGGCCGCGTCGTCGAACAAAGCCTGTCGTCGTTTCTGATGGCCAACCGAATGCCGGGCGTCATTCACGTGCGTCCGATTCCGAAGCGAGTATGACGATTACTGCTCTCCCGGATCGTTCTTCATCCGCGCTCCGAAAGGCGATTGCGGATGCGGATGCCTCCGGCCAGGAAGTGCTTTTTCTGGGCGACGATACTTTCAGTCTGGACGTCCGCCCCGGAGCCCTCGAGCGGATGCGACGGGCGCTGCGCGATTCGGGGGGAGGCATCGTCTACTCCGACAGCGCCGGGCACCCGCGTATCGACTGCCAACAGGGCAGCGTCCGCGACGACTTCGATTTCGGGCCCCTGATCGGCATCTCGGTAGCACGTGCCCAGGCGGCGTTCGAGGCGCATGGCATGCCGGACGGGCTTCGTTGGGGCGCTCTCTACGACCTGCGGTTGAACCTGTCTCTCGATACACCGATCGTCCGCGTTCCCGAAGAGCTCTACGACGCGGCAGATCCGGACGCGCGCTCGTCATCCGAAAAGCTGTTCGACTACGTCGATCCGTCCTCACGCGAATATCAACTCGAGATGGAACGAATCGTCACGGCGCACTTCAAGCGTGCCGGGGCTTTCCTGCCCCCGCGCGATGGACGTGTCGGGGACGTGGAGGACGGCTTTCGGTTGAAGGCGACGGTGGTCATTCCGGTTCGCAACCGCGGCCGAACCATTGGGGACGCCGTGGCCAGCGCGCTCGGCCAGACCGCGAATTTCGATTTCAACGTACTGGTAGTCGACAACCACTCCACCGACGACACCGCCGCCGTGTTGGGGGCCGTGTCCGATCCCCGACTGGTCGTTCGGGTCCCTGAACGCCGGGACCTCGGTATCGGAGGCTGCTGGCAGGAAGCGATTACCGCATCCGAGTGCGGCCGCTATGCCCTGCAACTGGATTCCGACGATCTGTTTTCGGATTCGGATGTCCTCTCCCGTGTCGTCGGCGAAATGGAAGCGGGACGCTATGCGATGCTCGTGGGGTCGTATACGACAGTCGATTTCGACCTCCGGCAGATTCCCCCCGGTCTGGTCGACCACCGCGAATGGACCCCCGAGAACGGCCACAACAACGCCCTCCGGGTGAACGGGTTCGGAGCGCCGCGTGCGTTCGACGTGTCGGTCATCCGCGGGATCGGTTTTCCCAACGTCAGTTATGGCGAGGACTACGCGGTCGGTTTGCGTGTCAGCCGCGATTACGCCATCGGACGGATCTACGACTCCCTCTACATCTGTCGGCGATGGGAAGGGAACACCGACAGCGCGCCGACACTCGAACAGATCAACCGGTTCAACGCGTACAAGGACGGTCTTCGAACCGCCGAAATCCGCGCTCGGATCGAACTGAATCGGCGGACCCGATGACGCCGGGAAACGTCGCACAGCTTTTCGCGGAACAGATTCAGGCGTGGCCGGATCTGCGAAAAGGCGTCGAGAGCCTCGCACTGGCGGCCACGCGTGAGTTTGAAATCCGTGGCGTGCGTATGGTCGCGCTCTACATTCCGCACCGGGCCGCCAGCACGACCGCATCGGTAGACCGCCAGACGATCCTCGAACGTCCCTGCTTCCTGTGCCCCGAAAACCGGCCGCCGGAGCAACAGGGTATTCCTTTTGGCGACGATCTGATCGTGCTGGCCAACCCCTTCCCGATACTCTCGAACCACGTCACTATCGTTTACCGTGAACACGTGCCGCAGCGAATCGTTGCCGGCGTGGGACGAACGGGCACGGCGGGCGGCGCGCTTCCGGGCATTCGCGGCATGCTTGCCGCCGCTCGGGCCTTGCCCGGGTTCATGGTGATCTACAACGGGCCGGGTTGCGGCGCATCCGCCCCGGACCATCTCCACTTTCAGGCTTGTCTGCACGACGGGGTTCCCGTTGTCGGGGACATCGGGTGGGCGGCGGGTGGGGTTCTCCCCGACTATCTGAGGACGGTCTTCGTCGTTTCGGGTCACGAGGCCCCCAGGATCGCGTCGGGTTTCGACCGCCTGATGTCGCTGCTGGCCGAGCACTCGCAACAAGGCGATGAACGCGTCGATGAACCCATGGTGAACGTCGTTTGCTTTCACGATGCCGGCGAATGGACCGTGCTCGTGTTTCCGCGAAGCAAACATCGCCCGGAGGTTTACCGCCAGGGCCGGCTGACATGGAGTCCCGGCGCCATCGACATGTGCGGCGCCGTGGTCCTGCCCGTACCGGGCGATCTCGAACGGATTACGGCCGAAGACATCGAACAGGTCTTTCTGGAAGTGTCGATGGCGCCTGAGACCGCGCTTGAGATTGCCGCCAGGCTGGGGGCGAAATGAAGATAGCGGTTGGGCTCGTCGAGAACCTCCCCGTGGTGTCGGTCGCTCTGGAGGGGAACTTTCGCGACGCGGCAGGGAAGTCGTACGCTTCGGGTTCGTATCGGTTTACCGGTCCGGTTGTTTTGCAGCCGCTCGCTCCGGACTCCTCATGGTTCGTGCTTGACGACTTCAGAATCGGGGTCGGATTTCATTGGGAACGTCTTCAGAAGCGACGGTTTCGCGGTGATCTGAGAGTCGTCGATGGGACTGGAGGCCTCACCGCCATCAACGATGTCGAGTTGGAGACGTATGTTGAGAGCGTCATCGCGTCCGAAATGAGTTCGGCGAGTCCTCCGGATCTGCTTCGGGCGCATGCCGTGGTCTCGCGGAGCTGGATCGTCGCCCAACTCGCGGCGGGCAGCGGAGGGGGGACCTTCAAGCGTTTGCGTGAAGTCGCGTCAGCCGAGTGGGATCTGTTGGCCTGGTACGGGCACGAAGGACACACCGCGTTTGACGTTTGCGCCGACGATCATTGCCAGCGTTACCAGGGTGTCCCAGACTCGGGAAGCGACCAGAGCAGGCGGGGCGTTCTGGACACGCGCAACCAGTTTCTGGTGTCCGGGGGAAACGTTTGCGACGCGCGTTTCTACAAGTGTTGCGGCGGTGTGACCGAAGACTTTCGCGCGGCGTGGGAAGACCGCGAGGTGGGGTATCTGGTCCCTGTTTTCGATGGGCCGGGCGCCATTCCCGATGTCAACGATGCGTGGATTCGATCGAACCGAGCGGACGTGTACTGCAATACGAGCGACCGTGCGCTTCTGGGCCGGGTATTTACGAGCTACGACCGGGAGACGGCGGATTTCTTCAGATGGACGGTCGAATACGCTCGCAGTGAACTGTCCGAACTCGTATCCCGGCGAAGCGGCGTCGATCTTGGGGAGATTCGGAAGCTGGAACCGTTGGAGCGCGGGCGGTCGGGGCGCATCGTCCGCTTGCGAATCGACGGTAGCCGGGCCTCGCTGACCGTCGGAAAGGAACTGGAGATCCGCCGCATCCTGTCCGAATCGCATCTGTACAGTTCGGCCTTCGTGGTCGACGACGAGCAGGACCGGATCCGATTGACCGGCGCGGGTTGGGGGCACGGCGTGGGGCTCTGCCAGGTCGGTGCGGCGGTCATGGCCGAGAACGGCGTCTCGTACACCGACATACTGCGGCACTATTACCCGGGCGCGGAAATCGAGAAACGAGACTAGCCCGCCTTTTTCACGGGTTTTCGTCGCGAAGCGTCGGAGACGCCGTCAGAGCTACGGCGCGTTCCTCGCGCCGGGCGCGTAGCGGCGCGTTCCTCGCGCCGGATCAAGCGCTCATGCCCGCATGCGGGTTACACCTCTACTGGGAATATAGCGCCTCAGCACTGGCGGATGGATCCGGCGCTGTAGCAGACAACTCGTGAGAAATGCGGGCTAGTTGCCGAGTTCGGGATCGGGGTGGCTGTGTTCGTCGCCCACGAGATATTTCTCGGGGTTCTCTTCGAATGCTTCCAGGTCGCGCTTCATGCAGAAGTAGTAGACTGTGCCGCCATGTTCCGACGAAAGGTCGGGGTCGTTGACCACGATCATGTTGCACACCGGATCTTTCGATTTGGCGACCTTCTGTTCCTGGGGAGTTCCCTCGGACTGTTGAGCGATTCCGAGCGGCACGACAATAGCCATAACCGCGGCCAGAATCGTCACAAATATGGTCTTTCTCATTGCGGCTGCCGTCTCTCAGTCGATGATCTGCAAACTGTACCTAATACGATGACCGCCGCCGGTCGTGAATTGCAAGCAAAAATACGCCGGTTTTTCAGTTTTGAAGACGAGGAAATTCGGAGGGCGTCCTTTCCTCTCTTCGCGTCCTTGACCCCAGGACCCCAGCGCGCGGCCCTGCGGAGTACTGCCACGGGCTGCCAGTCCCCGAGAAAATTAAACGCTGGCGATGTCCCCGTGAATAGTTGGACGAGAATTTCGCCCGAAGGTGAGTACCGCCCGGCGAGGGACGACGCGATGCCGGGCGCCGATGGCCCGCCGCCGATCTGCCCAAACGCTTGAAAATGTGTATAATGCCCGCACCAGCAGCATTGTGGATGGCGAGGTTCGTGCCGGACTGCGGTATCGTCTTGCCTTCGAGTTCCAGGCGCTTTTCTTGTGGAGCCGTCGGCGAACATCTTTGAACATTTTTTGAACGTTGCCGGGTGACGGACGAAGATCCTTTCGGAGCCTGAATGGGAAATCATAAATATCATTCGATCGCGGCTTGGGTTTTCGTTTTTACAATCGTCCTCGCCACCATCGTGGTTCCGTTTCCCCGTGACTTCGAAGTCGAACCGCTCGAAGACCCCTTTGCCGTGGCCGCCGCCCCCCCGCCGCCTCCGGTCGACGTCTTCCGTGGAACTTTCCAGCGTAACGAGACACTGTCCACAATTCTGGCCTCATTCGATTTTTCCAACTCCATTGTCTATGAAATCACCGAAGCCGTTCGTCCGGTGTTCGATGTCCGGCGGTTCCGGCGACAGGAATTCGAGCTGATTCGGGATCATGCCGGTCAGTTTCTGTCGTTCGAATACATCATCGACGATGAGCACACGCTGAAGGTCGAACGCGCGTCCGAGGGTTTCGAGGCTCGTATCGAGCAACTTCCGATCGAAATGCACGTCGACACCGTGATTGCCGAAGTGAACAGCTCACTCTGGAACGCGCTTTCGGGATATCCGAAGGGCGACGGTCTGGTGATGGAGATCGTGGATGTATTCGATTCGCAGGTGGACTTTTACCGCGACATTCGGGCGGGAGATCAGATCCGAATCATTATCGAGGGCATGTACCACCGCGGGCAGTTCGTCAAGTACGGCAGGGTCAGGGCAGCGGAGTTCCTGAACCAGGGCAATTCGCTCCAGGCCTACCAGTATCTTGACGAGTACTACGACCAGAACGGCATGAGTACCCGGCGTTCGCTTCTGCCGGCGCCTCTGGAGTTCACACGGATCAGCAGCAATTTCAGTAGGGCGCGGCTACATCCCATTCTCGATACGGTGCGTGCACACCGGGGCGTGGACTATGCCGCACCCGCGGGGACGGCGGTATGGGCCGCCTCGGACGGAACCGTGACTTATGCGGGGACCAACGTCGGCTTTGGCCGTTTCGTCAGATTACGCCACCCGAACGGGGCCACTACCGAATATGCGCATCTGTCCAGCATGCTTGTAAATGTGGGCGACCGAGTCAGACAGAAAGACGTGATCGCACGAGTCGGGATGACCGGGTTGGCAACGGGAAACCATCTGCATTATCAGTTGATGCAGGACGGTGTTTATGTCAACCCGAGAAATGCCCGTCTCGACCCGCCCCAGCCCATCGCCTCTTCGCACCGGGAACCGTTCATGCGGGCCGTTCGCCCCCTCCGGGCTCAAATCCGATCGCTTCACCTCAGCCCGGATACCTTGCTCGCAGAAGAATAACCCGCCGTTCATTCTGACATCGGACGATTCAGCAACGGTCGAATTGTTTCCAGAAGCTTTTCGGCATCGGGGGGTACGTGGAGCAGGACGTTCCGATGCCGCCTCCATATGCCGGGATCGTTTCGGATCAGGTCCAGGAAATCGTCGGCTTCGATTTCGGACGCGAACGTAAGGGCTTCCAGTGTGGTTCCGGCCAGGCGCGCCCGTCCAAACGTACATCTGAAATAACGGTTTCGGAGGCTCCGGACGTCGCGCGCCGCAAACTGTCCGTATTCGTCGACAAAGTCATCTTCGACCGGGTCGAGGCCGCCCTCGCGGAGGCGCTCCATCAGGTCATCCCACTGCATCAGGCTTTGAGCATCTCGGTCAGGATGGCCGCATCCACGGTGGGCTGACTGCAGACGTAGTTTTCACAAAGATAGGCGGTGGGCCGTTGATCGATCGCAGTCCGACCGTTCAGTAGAGCGACGCTGTCGGGTTCTCCCGCCGCGATGACCGTGCGGGGAAGGTACTGTCCCCGAATCGCATCGAGGAAGGGTTCAGCCGACCCCACGACGGCGATTTCGCGCGATGGCCCGATCAGGTAGTCGGCGGCGCTGAGCAGTCGTCCGAAACCTGCCGGATAGCGCACCAGATAATCGGCGACGGCCGTGCATATCCGTTCCGCCTTGTCCCGGTAATCCGCCCGGTCCAACAATGTGCCCAATCTTGCAAGCACGTCGGCCGCAACGGAGTTTCCCGACGGCGTGGCGTTGTCGAAGTACTCCTTGGTTCGGGCGAC
This sequence comes from Terriglobia bacterium, assembly GCA_963555775.3. Classification (GTDB taxonomy): domain Bacteria; phylum Acidobacteriota; class Terriglobia; order 20CM-2-55-15; family 20CM-2-55-15; genus JAJEDW01. The sequence continues at coordinate 547,147 of CAUVWY020000002.1, forward strand.
GAGGCTCTCGTGCGAATTTCCGGTGAAGAAGAACCCGCCGTGCTCGTTGTCCCAGAACTCGGAGATCATCCGTTCGACGATTTGGATAGCCGCTTCCAGCCATCGCTGGTCGAAAGTCAGTTCGTAAAGGGCGGTGAGTCCATCGGCGAAATTGGCGTAATCGTCGACGTATCCGTTGAATCGGGCCCGCCCGTCCTTGTATGCGTGAAGCAGGCGATTACCGTCCCACATCCTGTCCAGAATGAATTCCGCGTTGGCCTCGGCGAGCTTCCGGTAGTCTTCACGGCCCAAAAATGCCGCCGCGTTGGCCGTTGCGCGCAGCATCAGACCATTCCAGTCGGTGAGAATCTTCTCGTCCCGGGCCGGCCGGATGCGCGTTTTGCGCCTCTCGAACAGTGCCGGAAGAACTCGTGCCACGAGGGTCCCCAATTCTTCGACTGTGACGTTTTCACTCGGTGCGAAGACCTCCGGGGCGTGTGTGATGTGGATAATGTTCTGTCCTTCGAAGTTGCCATGGTCGGTGACGTCGAAGTAACGGGCAAGCAGATCGGCGTCGTCTCCGGCGACTTCGTCGAACTCGCCACGGCTCCAGACATAGAACTTGCCTTCCACGCCTTCGCTGTCGGCGTCCAGCGTCGCATGGAAACCGCCGTTGGAGTCGGCCAATTCACGGGCGACGAAGTCCACGGTTTCTTCCACAACGCGCCGATACAGCGACCGACCGGTGACACGGTAGGCGTCCAGGTAGACACGCGCGAGAAGAGCATTATCGTACAGCATCTTTTCGAAGTGGGGTACGAGCCAGTGGGCATCGGTCGAATACCGATGAAAGCCTCCGCCGACGTGATCGTAGAGGCCGCCGAAAGCCATCTTCTCCAGTGTCAGGTTGACCATGTCAATCGTCCGGTCCTCGCCGGTCCGGTTGTGATAGCGCAACAGGTAGTCGATGGTCATGCTCGACGGAAACTTGGGCGCCGGCCCGAAACCACCGTGAGCGGGATCGAACCGTTCCGAGATGCCATTTGCCGCTGTTTCCAGAAGCTCGATGCTCAACGCCGCTTTTGCCCCGTCGTGCCGGGCCTGTTTGTTGATCTGCTCGATAAGCGTTGCCGCATTGGAGCGCACGTCGCCGCGCCTCTCGCGGTACGCCTCGGCAATCGAAACCAGAATGCGTCTGAACCCCGGACGGTTGTACTTGTCGTCGGGCGGAAAGTAGGTTCCGCCATAGAAGGGTTGGCCGTCGGAGGTGAGAAAGGCGGTCAAAGGCCAGCCGCCGCTGCCGGTCATGAGTTGAACCGCGCTCATGTAGATTTGATCCAGATCGGGCCGTTCTTCACGATCCACCTTGATGTTGACGAAGTTGTCGTTCATCAACCCGGCGATCGATTCGTCCTCGAACGACTCGCGTTCCATGACGTGGCACCAGTGGCATGCGGAGTAACCGATGCTCAGCAGGATCGGCTTGTCTTCGGCGCGTGCCTTGTCGAGGGCGGCTTGCCCCCACGGAAACCAGTCCACCGGGTTATGCGCGTGCTGGAGCAGGTAAGGACTGGTTTCAGTCGCAAGATGATTGGTGAAGTGGTGTTCGGTCATGAATTGCCAGTCGAAGATCGGTTTTGGGTTGTGGGGCGCCGGCCCGATTCATTCAATGCAGGGAGTCTTTTGCTCGGGCCGCTGAAATGAATCGTCGCAATAGGTCCGTGTGCTTCCTTTCGCTTGGCCTGTTCCTTACTATAGCAAAGACAAAAGTTGCGTCACGGTCCCATTCGCGGTTTCAAAGGCCCCGGCCTACCTGCTTGCGACGGCCGGGCACGGTTTTCATCGAGGACCACGCGTTTTGGCAAGCCACGAATTCACGGACGATCTCGACCTTCTGCTTCGGATCCTGCCCGCTTCGATCCAGGAGCCCCTGAGTCTTCAGGACGATATCGACGACCTCATCGAGATCGTGATGGATTTGGGCCGTCCACCGGAAGCCCGCTTTCCGTCCGGCAACGTCCAGCTCGGCCCCGAACCCGTCACGAACGAAGCGATCGGCGCCGTGGTTGGCCAGCTTGGGGATTTTTCTGGCGACAACCGCGCCGGAATCGAGCGTACGCTGCACCGGATCTCCGCCATCAGAAACCGTCAGAACGAGGTCATCGGGCTGACGTGCCGCGTTGGACGAGCCGTTCTCGGGACGGTCGATATTCTTCGTGACGTTGTCGAGTCCGGCAACAGCCTCCTCTTGCTGGGCCGTCCCGGAATCGGCAAGACCACGCTTCTTCGGGAGAGCGCCCGGGTCTTGTCCACTGAACTGAGTAAACGCGTGATCGTGGTCGATACCTCCAACGAGATCGCCGGAGACGGGGACATTCCTCACTCCGGAATCGGTTCGGCGCGCCGAATGCAGGTTCCCCGGCCCGAACGGCAGCATGCGGTCATGATTGAAGCCGTCGAAAACCATATGCCGGAAGTCATCGTCATCGACGAAATTGGTACCGAACAGGAAGCGTTGGCCGCGCGCACCATCGCTGAGCGGGGAGTGCAACTCGTCGCCACCGCACACGGCAATGCTCTGGACAACCTGCTGATGAATCCGACGCTGGCGGATCTGCTGGGAGGAATCCACGCGGTCACCCTCGGAGACGATGAGGCCCGCCGCCGCCGTTCCCAGAAAACCGTACTCGAACGCAAGGCCCCTCCCACATTCGACACACTCGTCGAGATACGAACCCGCGACTGCTTTGCCGTGTATCACGAGACTGCGTCGGTCGTCGATGCCTACCTTCGCGGACGAAAAATTCGTCCCGAAGTGCGGTTGCGTGGAGGCGACGGTTACGAAATCCTCGATGAACCGCATGAGCGGGAGAGCGCTTCCGACAATGCGGCTCCGGTCCTGCCGTTCGCTCAGGAAGAGTTGTCGGGCCATGAACGGCGACGATCCCTGCGCATCTACCCGTTCGGCATCAGCAAGGATCGACTGTCACGGGCGATCGCCGACCTGGGCGTGCCTGCGACCATTGCCAGAGTCTCCCGCGAGGCCAATCTGGTGTTGACGCTGAAGGCGCACGAGCGGCGGCAGCCGAGGACGCTCGAGGAAATGGCCGATCGAGGGATCGAAATCGCGGTGATCCGCAGCAACACCATCAGTCAGATGAGGAGCTTTCTCGAGGGTGTTTTCGGTCTAGAAGAGCGGTCCGATGCCGAAGACGAGGCTCTCCGCGAAGCCCGCGAAGGCGTCGACCGCGTGATGTCTTTCGGCAAACCCGTCGAACTGGCGCCGCGTGGGTCTCCACTCCGAAGGCAGCAGCACATGCTGATCGGTGAAATGGGGTTGGGATCGTACAGCCGGGGCGAAATGCCGTGGCGGAGAGTCGTCGTCCTGCCGACCCGCGGATAGCAATTCGCGATGTGTCTTGTTCAGGATTCACGAAATGGGTCAGTTTGAATTTCTTTTCTTGTAACGTCCGCCCTTTTTTCCCTTCGGTTCCGCCTGTTCTAGCAGTCCCACTATTTCCTCGACCGTCCAGACATGATCCGCAACACCGGCCTCCATAGCCGGAGTTACGCGAAGCGTCTGATGGATTCGGCAAAAGTTGTAGAACATGAAATAGACCGCGATAGCCGCAGCATGATTCTGAACCTTCTTGGAGAATCCGTTGGTCAGCCGAGTAAACCGGCGCATCTGCATTCTCATGCTTAGGTTCGCTCGTTCGACGTAGGACGCGCTGATGTGACCTACGTCGGGTGATTTCGATAACGTAAAAGGGACCCACCAAACGGGGCTCTGATCGAGGAAAAGGGACCCACCCCTGATAGCCTCCCCGGAAGCGTGAACTGGAAGAACAGGCACGCGAGTGGGAGGCGAGGATTGATAGGGATGGATCAGTACGAGTTGATCAGAACCGCAGATCGGGTTTACAAGAAAAGCATTCGACAGATCGCCCGGGAGACCGGGCACACGCGACGGACGGTCCGGAAAGTATTGGCCGGACAGGAGCCCAGGTATCGGCGAGAGAAGGAGCCGGCCTGTCCGGTGATGGACCCGGTCGCCGGGATCGTAGAAGCCTGGCTCCAGGCGGACCGGGACCAGCCCGTCAAGCAACGCCACACCGCGCACCGGGTGTGGCAACGTCTGGTGGAGGAGCATGAATTTACCGGAGCCGAGGCGACGGTACGCCGCTGGGTTCGGGAACGGAAGACACGGTGGGGCTGGAACCAGACCGGTGCTGTGGTGCCGCTGGACCCGGAACACGCCCGTGAAGCCGAAGTGGACTGGGGCACGGCCTGGGTCCGGATGAAGGGTCACGACCTCCAGGTCAAGCTATTCTGTATGCGGTCCCGATACTCGGGCAAGGCGTTCGTGCGGGCGTATCCATGGGAACGGCAGGAGATGTTCCTGGACGGTCACATTCGGGCGTTCGATTGGTACGGCGGCGTATTCCCGACCCTGGTTTTCGACAACCTGAAGACGGCCGTGAAGCGGATTCTGAAGGGGAAGGCTCGGGTCGAGCAGGCCCGGTTCACGGCGTTTCGGGCGCACTACACGTTTGAAGCGCGATTCTGTAATCCGGCCCGGGGCCAGGAAAAAGGCGGTGTCGAGGGCCTGGTCGGCTTTGCACGCCGGAACTTCCTGGTGCCGGTTCCCGAGGTGACCGACTTCGAGGATATGAACGCGCAACTGCTGGAACGCTGCGCGGCTGACGACCAGCGCCGGATCGGCGGCCGGTCCGACGATCGCACGATTGGGGAGCGGCACGCGGTGGAGCAAGAACGCCTCCTGGCACTGCCCGACACGCGGTTCGAGAACACGAAGGTGGTGGGAGTCCGGATCAGCCCGTATCAGACCGCCCAGGTGGATCGGAACCGGTATTCGGTGCCGACCGCCTATGTGGGACGCCGGCTCTGGGCCCATATCGGCTGTGACCGGGTGAGCTTTTACGCGGACCAGAAGAAGGTGGCCGAACATGACCGCGCGTTCGGTCATAGCGACTGGCGGATTGATCCGTTGCACTACCTGGAGTTGATCCGGCGGAAGGTGGCCTCGTTTGAGAGCGCCCGGCCGATCCGGCAGTGGCGGGATCAATGGCCGACCCAATATGAGACCGCGCTGGAGCGGTTGCGGGATCGGCATGGGTACAGCCGGGGCACCCGGGAGTTCATCGGCATCCTGCAACTCCACCAGGACTGGGATCTGGAACGGGTGTCCTCGGCCATCCAGGAAGCGCTCGATGCCCACTGTATCGAGTTGGAAGCGGTGCGGCACATTCTGATGCGGGAGGACACGCCGACTCGAGCCCATGCGCCGCTCGAGTCCGGGTTGATGCCCGGTATCACCGACCTGACGATCGCTGGGGCCGATCTGGATCAATATGACCGTCTCCTGGCCGGGGGTGCGCGATGAGTCCGGGTCAGGAGATCGTTCTCGACGACGCACTGCGGCAACTCCGGCTCCCGGCCATGGTGCGGGAGTGGCGGGAACACGCCCGACAGGCCAAAGAGGCCGGCGAGGGGTACACCGGCTTTCTATTGGCTCTGGCCAGCCGCGAGCTGGAACAGCGGCAAGCCAATCAGGTCCAGCGTCGACTACGGGAGGCCCGGTTCCCACTGCTCAAGACTCTGGAGACCACGGACCTGAAGAAGTGGCCGGTGCTGGATGCGATCCAGGTTCGCGACTATGCCGAGTGCGGCTACATTACCCGGCACGAGAACGTCGTCCTGTTGGGCAAGCACGGAACCGGTAAAACCCATGCCGCCACGGCTCTGGGTGTGGAAGCCTGCCGGAGGGGCTACCGCGTCGGGTTCACCACGGCCGCCGGGCTGGTCAACACCTTGATCGAGTCGCGCGAGGAACGGCAACTGAACCGGCGCCTGGCCAAGCTGGCCCGCTTCGAGCTGCTCATCGTGGACGAAGTCGGCTATATCCCGTTCTCGGCCGAGGGGGCGCAGTTGCTGTTTCAGGTCTTCTCGGACCGCTACGAAAAGGGTTCGCTGATCGTCACATCGAACCTGCCGTTTGCACAGTGGACCAGCGTCTTCGGTGACGCCGCACTGACCGCAGCCCTGCTGGACCGGCTGACCCATCACTGCGCCATTCACCAGTTCGATTGGGAAAGTATCCGGTTTACCGACAGTCTCGGCGCCGCCAGCAAACGGAAGAACAAACCCCGGTCCGCCGGAGGATCCGCGTGAAAACCGCGGGCGCAGCGGGCTGTGGAAAGTGCCGCCCCCATGGAAACCCGCTGCAAAGCCAGCGCGTTCCCACAGTGGCTTGGAAGCCTTCGGCTCCCACACTTCCCGCAGCCTCGACGGCGGAATCACTTACAAACCATTAACCAGGGGGTGGGTCCCTTTTACTCGATCGGGGTGGGTCCTTTTTACGTTGTCAAAGCGATCGGGATCGCCAGACGTAATGAACATCCGGATTCCTGTACAGACTGAGGGGCTGTACTTGCGTTCCGGGCTATCGGTCTTCGGTTCGCCGTACAGCTTCACAAGCTGTGCGTAGTCCACGTCCGCTCCGAACGCATGCTCAACCGTCCCCAAGTATGCCTTCAGGCCGTCGGTCGTGATCTGGACGCGATTCTTGAGGCGCGAGGCCAAATCCCGAACGAACGTCGCGGCACAGGCGGCGTCTCTCCGTCCAACGAACCATGAGGGGATAAGTTTTGTGTCCGCATCAATCGCGGTCCACGTCCACACGTCGCCATATCCGAACTCGCCTTGCTTCTCAGCGGTGATCAGCGACAATTAAAACTCCCGACCAACGACAATTAGAATTCCCGTTGCCTCAATAGAAATGTCACCGATTCAAGTTGTTGGTTTTGCAAGATGTTTGGATGGTAACGGATCAGCAGGTGAGACGACTGATGAAGCTGACACAAAGCGAAGAGACCCTGGCCCAGGCGGCCTCGAAAGCGGGAATGGACGCAAAGACGGCCCGGAAGTACCGGGAGGTGAAGCAGCTGCCGAGCCAGATCGGGAAGGCTCATGGATGGCGAACCCGACCGAATCCGTTCGAAGAGGTATGGGGGGAGATCGAGAAGATCCTTCGGGCGCATCCGACGGTTCAGGCGAAGACGATGTTTGAGTATCTGGGGCGGAAGTACCCGGGCCGATTCCAGGAAGGTCAGCTGCGGAGTTTGCAGCGGCGGTTCAAGCAGTGGCGGGCGCGATCGGGTCCGGAGCGGGAAGTGATGTTCCCTCAGGTGCATGATCCGGGGCGGCAATGCCAGAGCGACTTCACGCACATGAGCAGCCTGAACGTGACCATCGAGGGCCAGAAGTTCGAGCACCTGGCCTATCACTTCGTCCTGACCTATTCGAACTGGGAGACGGTCACCCTGTGTTTCTCCGAATCCTTCGAGAGCTTATCGGCCGGACTGCAGAACGCGTTGTGGCAGTTGGGTGGAGCGCCGGAAGAACATCGGACCGACAGCCTGTCGGCGGCAGTCAACAACCTGAAGGATCCGGATGAGTTTACGGCCCGCTATCAAGGATTGCTCGACCACTACGGTTTACGGGCGACGCACACCCAGGCCGGCAAGGCGAATGAGAACGGCGACGTCGAGCAGAGTCACTATCGATTCAAGACGGCGGTCGACCAGGAACTGATGCTGCGCGGAAGCCGGGACTTCGAGAGCCGGGACGCATACGAACAGTTTCTGGTGGGGTTGATCGACCGGCGCAACGCCGGTCGCAGCCAGCGGCTGGGTGAGGAACTCCGGCCTCTGCGGCAACTCCCGCTTCGACGACTGGACCATACGCATCGCATCCGGGCTCGCGTATCCCGGGACAGCACGATCTGGGTGCGAAAGAACGCCTATTCGGTAGACAGCCGGCTGATCGGCGAACACGTGGAGGTTCGCCTGGATACGGAACGGCTGGAAGTCTGGTACGGCGGAAAGTGCGTCGAGCAGATGCCGCGACTGCGGGGATCGGGTAAGCACACCATCGATTACCGGCACGTGATTCATTCCCTGGTCCGCAAACCGGGCGCCTTTCCACGCTACCGGTATCGGCAGGACATGTTTCCCCGGCTGTTGTTCCGTGTGACCTACGACTGGCTGCGGGAACACCATCCGGGGACCGCGGACCGGCAGTATCTGAAGATCCTCGAGATGGCGGCCATGGACAGTGAGGAGCGGGTCCACGAAGCGCTGAGACATCGGATCGACAAGGACCTGCCGATCACAGTCCAAGCGGTGCGGGAGCACATCGACGCGGACACTCCGGTTCCTTCGCCCTGGCAGGTTCGGATCGCTCCACCCGAGATCCGACACTATGACGCGTTACTGGATCCGGTCGAGGAGGAGGCATGGCTGTGAAGACCGAGATCGCCAGCTCGCTGCGCCAGTTGCACTTGCCGGCCTTCGTCGACAACTACGGCGTTCAGGCCACTGTAGCGACCAACGAAGGTTGGGCCTACGACCGGTATCTGGTAGCGCTCTGTGAACTGGAACTGGAAGAACGACGGCAACGGAAGATCGAACGGCTCCTGCGGGAATCGAAACTGCCCCGGGAGAAGACCTGGGCGGCGTTTGAACAGTCCCGATTGCCCCGAACCGTCGAGCGACGCGTGGATGCATTGCTTGAAGGAGACTTCCTGGATCGCACCGAGAACGTCCTGGCCTTCGGGAATCCGGGCAGCGGCAAAACCCATCTGCTGTGCGCCCTCGGGCATGAACTCATCCTGAAGGGCCGGAGAATCTACTTCACTCCATGTGCGCTGCTGGTTCAGCGGCTCCTGCGGGCCAAGGCCGAGCTGGAACTGGAGAAAGAACTCAAGCGGCTCGACAAGTTCGACGCGCTCATCATTGACGACATCGGTTACGTCCAGCACAGCCGGGACGAGATGGCAGTGCTGTTCACCCTGCTGGCTCACCGGTACGAGCGCCGCAGCATTCTGATCACATCGAACCTGGTCTTCTCGGACTGGGACAAGATCTTCAAGGATCCGATGACCACGGCCGCGGCGATCGACCGAATCGTTCATCACAGCGTTATTCTGGAACTGAATCTGTCCAGCTACCGCATGGAAGCCGCCAAGAACGCGAAAGGACGAAACAAGTGACCGCGACGGGCCTGTGGAAAACGCCGCATCCGTGGGAATCCGTGCAAGACCCGGATTCCCACCGCTGCTTGGAAAAGCCTACGGCTTTACCACGTTTCCCACAGGCGGGACGGCGACGAACATCCCTTAACTCAAACGGGAATTCTAATTGTCGTCAACGGGAATAATAGTTGACGCTGGACACAGCGGGAACGTTCTTCTGTTTGGCGTAGCAAAAGCTCCAGGTTTCGTCTAGCTGTAGCCGCCTGCACTTCAGATCGCGAAACGACTCGTCTTGGTAGTTAGCGCAGACGACAGCCATGTCGAGCAACAGCTTCGCAACTGTGTTCTTGGAGAATTCGGTTATTCGGACGGTTGTACGGATGGAGCTTCCTTCGGCGAGACAGCGGACGATCTGTGCGCGGTCCTTGGTACTCAGCCGATTCATAACGAAATCACTCTGACCGAATACCGGAATATAGTCAATCATAACCGTAAACTTAATGCATAACGTTAATCAGTGCATTGACAATGGTGTGTCCGCCTAGTATTCTCTGAACGGAAAGCTAGGGGAGATGCGCAATTGCAGGTCGTCTTTAGTGACAAAAGGCTGGCCCTGATTGAAACGGATCGAGCAGCCGAGACCAAACTGCCCATTGCTGTGATCAATTCATTTCGGCAGAAGTTGGTGGTCATTCGAGCAGCACCGGATGAACGGACACTCCGAAATTGGAAGAGCCTTCACTACGAGAAGCTCCAAGGAAGCAGAGAAGGACAACGCTCTATCAGGATTAACAAGCAGTGGCGGATGGTCTTCACGCTGGATTCAGATTACGATCCCCCGAAACTCACGGTGTTGGCAGTTGAGGATTACCACTAGGGAGAACGTCATGGCTGTCGCAAACCCAACTTGGGTCAACCACCCGGGCTTCTACATCAAGGAAGAGATGGAGGCACGCGGTTGGAATCAGCGCGATTTGGCGTTCATTTTGGGATGTCCTGAGCAGTCACTCAATACGATCATGACTGGAAAGCGCGGCATCAGCCCTGACATGGCTCAGGCGCTTGGAGAGACGTTCGACGTTCCGGCTAAGTTCTTTGCAAACCTGCAACAGGCCTACGAATTAGCCCGTGCGAACCGCCCAGATCCGGGAGTGAAAATCCGGGCAAGACTGGCACAGTATCCAGTTCGCGAGATGATCAAGCGCCAATGGATTGAGAACTCCGACGCGACAATGCTCGAATCGCAATTGGTGCGCTTCTTAGAAGTGAAGGATTCAGAGCACATCCCTTACATGGCGCACGCTGCAAAGAAGAGCAAGTATGAAGACCGGAATATCTCGCCGCCACAGATTGCTTGGCTGTTTCGTGTTCGGCAGATCGCGAAGTCTATTAGCGTTCCGAGGTATTCCGATGACCGTTTACGTGAGGCCCTGGTCGATCTCGAAGACTTGCTCAATGCACCCGAAGAGGCGCGGCACGTTCCACGAATTATGCACGAGTGCGGCGTCCGGTACGTAATCGTCGAACGCCTTCCGAATTCAAAAATTGATGGTGTCTGTTTCTGGTTCGGCAAGTCTCCGGTTATCGGAATGTCCCTTATCAGAGACAAGATTGATAACTTCTGGTTCGTATTGCGCCACGAAATCGAACATGTGCTTCGAGGACATGGTCGAGAAGCAGAAATGATTGATGAAGGTATTGAGGACGCTAAGAATGACGATCTCCCAGAGGAAGAACGTATAGCAAACGAGGCTGCTGCGCAGTTTTGCGTCCCTCAAGCAAAGCTCGAATCTTTCTTAAGACGCAAGCACCCTTTGTATTACGAAAAGGACGTGTTGGCCCTGTCCCGCGTTCTGAACCGGCATTCAGGCCTGATCGTGGGTCAGATGCAGCGACGGCTAGATGACTACGCATACCTCACTCGGCATTTGGCGAAGATTCGACGGTTTGTTTTGCCGGGCGCGATAGCTGATGGCTGGGGACAGGTTGTTCCAGTGAGTCTCTGAGTTAATTCAAGGAGTCAATGATGGCAAAGAAGAGTGAGCTACTTCAGCGCGTATGGCATCACTACGAAGACCAGCGCGGTCATAAGGCCGACGAGTGCGCGTGAGGCCGTGGAATGGGGGGTCGCAGAAGGCATTCTGGATCTCCCGGTTATCGACCGATACGATGTTCTTGCCGGGCAAATGGCGAGTGCTCTCCGCGAGGAAATTCAGACGGACCCGAACGGTAGGCGGTATCGCGTGAACCACGCGGTCCGCGTTTCTCGGGGAGGGGTGCAGTACACCTTTTGGGCAAGCATGGGGTTCGCTCGGCATGAGCACATGGAAAAGGCCTTTGCTCAGCGCAGGGAGCAGATCATCGGAGACTGCGTTCAGCTCAAGACCGACGTCGATGTGTACAATGATCTCAATCGCGGCAAAAATCCGGAGATTCAGCTGGTTCTCGATTTCACGGAAGACGTGGAGGAACGTACAGCGTTCTTTGGGAGAGGCGCGGCCTAGCCCTTTTTCCAGCGGGCCGCAGCAGCGAGCCTGGCGATCTCTGATCGCTTTTCCGGAGTGAGTTTCTTCGCCCGCTTCTTGCCTCCCACCTTTCCAGCCTTACGGGCTCGATTGACTAACTTCGAGTCTTTTTCGGCCTCGTCCAGTGGTGATCCGTCCAGCTTCTCGCCGATGGCTTTCTCGACAACCTCACGGGCAAGGACCGTGAAATCATGGTCTTTGGATGTGCCTATGCGTTTCTTCTTCGGTTCCTTCGCCATACTAGGATCGTCCCATATCCATATCGGAGGCCATCATGAAGATCACACTCAATACCAAGGACATCGAAATCTGGTGCGGCTTCGAGGAATTGCGCAACATCGCGAATTCGGACATCGAAGGAACTGACACGCCGCGACTCCCTTCTCAGCGGACCGTCGAACTGTATGACGATATCATTCGGACGCTCGAAATCCACTTAGCGGCGAATTCAAACTGACCCACTACCAGGATTCACGCTCCCGCAAAGAGTTCGGATAACGTTGCACCCCGCCGATTCCGCGGATATAGTCCGCCTTTTCGATCGTCCCGATCGTTTCGATCGAAGACCGATCCCATTGAGGAGCTGGAGATGAGCGAATCTGCCGACCTGACCCGCCTTTCTCACGAGTTGTCTGCTGCAGCGCCGGATCCATCCGCCAGTGCCGCGTTCCGCTTGGTCGGGCGCCTCGACGTACCGTCAAGTACGCCTCCGTCGCCCTCCCGGCGCGCGCCTTGCTCTGACGGCGTCTCCGACTCTTCGCGACGAAAACCCGTGAGAAAGGCGGGCTGACCGGAATGAGCGGCCTCTTACCCCAACGTCAGTCGCGACGCAAGTTTATCGGGACCGCTGCCGCGGCCTTCGCAGCGGCTTCCTGTGTTTCTTCAGGACCCGAGCCCGGCGCGGGCGACGATGATGGTGACGGCGGGCTCACGCTGGTAAACGGCCAGTTTCACACCATGGATGCGGAGGAAAGGATTGCCACGAGCGTCACGATCCGGAACGGCAGGTTCACGGATGTCGGATTCGCGCCTCGATCGACTGCCGGCACACGGGTGATCGATCTGGGCGGCCGGGCCGTCGTGCCCGGGTTGATTGAGCCTCACATCCATAGCGTCAGTCTGGCGAATCGCCCGGGCTACCACACCATCCTTGAGAATACGACGTCAATCCGCGAGATCCAGGAAGCACTGGCCGCGCGGAGGGCGGACGTACCGCCTGGTGCGTGGATGACCTCGATGGGAGGGTGGCATACGAATCAATGGGCCGAGCACCGCCATCCCACGCTGGCGGAACTGGACGAAGCCGTTCCGGATCGGCCTGTACTCCTATACGAACGATTCACCGGTCCCTGCACGACGAACAGCATGGGAAAGGCAATTTTCGACGCGATCGATAGTGCGCCGCCCGTCCATCCCGACGTTTCGCCCGTCGGTGCCGGTCCGGACGGATCGATCGCCGCGGCCGGTTTCGCGGGCGGGGGGCCGTCCGCTTCGGCGCTATATCATCTGCGCCGGGCGCAGACCTTCGAAGATCGAAAGCGGAGCACGATGGACGCGATGAATTACTCCGCGAGCGTTGGGCTTACCGCACATCTGGACCAGGTGCTGTTCCCGACGCCCGGTCCGTTGCATCCGGGTCAGATCCTGTCCAATCTCGATCATTACCGAATGTATGACCCATGGCTGGAACTCCATCGCGAAGGACGGACCATCATTCGCCTTCAGATGAATTTTCTGCACAACCAGTCCGATCCGGATTTGCCCGAGTTGAACGAAAGGCTGAGGAACCAGTTCCAATTCTTCGGCGACGACATGCTGATGACAGGATCGATCGGCGAATGGGCCGCGCCCCTCGGCAGCGGTGAGGTGTGGATGGAGGCTCAACGGCTCGTCGCCGCGGCCGGCTGGAGGAACGAGAACAGCATTCAGGACCTCGCCGGGCTGACTCGGGTGGTTGAGGCTTATGAGGCGGTCAACCGGGAGTTCGGTATCATGGATCTGCGGTGGATGGTGCATCACGTTCCCGAAGTGACCGGCGATTTGCTCGGGCGGCTTCGGGACATGGGTTGCGGTGTCCAGATGGCCGCGTATCGTTGGGTGACCTCCAGCGATCCCAACGTGGTTGTCGGGGCACCGTTCCGAACGATTCTGGATCATGGGATAAAGGCGGGCATTCACGGCGACGGTGTGCATATCGCGCCGCTGAATCCCTGGCACCACATCTACTATGCGCACACGGGCCTCGATTCTTTCGGAAACCAGGTCAACGGCGGGCAGCAGCTTTCGCGCAACGAGGCTCTCCGTCTGTTTACCCGGGAGAACGCCTGGTTCCTCCGGATGGAAGACCGGATTGGCTCGATCGAAACCGGCAAGCTCGCCGACCTGGCCGTGCTCGACCGCGACTACTTCAGCGTGCCCGAGGCTGAGATCGGCCGGATTCGATCAATAATGACCATCGTGGGCGGCGACGTGGTTTTCGACGCCGGAGTTCTTTAACTGAAACAACGGGAGTGTCTCGATATGAAACGATCCTTGTGGATTTTGATGGCGAGTGTTCTGGTCGTCGGCGGTTGTGCCGCGGCCGATGACATGGCGCCGGCCGGGGAACCCTCTCCCGCCGACGAGAGCGAAGCGGCGCCGGTTCCGCGCATGACAACCGCCGTGCGGGTGATGGCTGCCGAAGACCAGGTAGCGCTGCTCCAGCATTCGGATCCCCAGCTTGCAGCCAACAAAAGGCTTGCGTACGATTTCTTCCGGGTGGTTCTCAGAGGCCAGCAACTGGATCAAGCGGCCGATTTCATGGCCGAAGACTATATCCAGCACAATCCCAATGCCGATACGGGACTGGCCGGATTCCTGGTGTACTTCGAACAATTCGGTGGGGGACCGCGGCCGGTTGAAGACGAACTCGAAGGTCTTGTGGCCATTCAGGCGGAGGATGACCTGGTGACGCTTTCGTTCGTCCGGGAGTATGAGGAGCCGGGCGCGCCGGACCAGACCTACACGACGACCTGGTTCGACATGTTCCGGATTGCGGACGGCAAGATCGTCGAACATTGGGATCCGGCAACTAAGTAGCAGCGGGCTGGCGATCAGGTGAGCGCTGGCTGGGTTTGCGGCCGTCCGCAACCCACGGGCCGCGGCACGCCCCTGGGTGCCCTCCCGGGGTATGGCCACGTGCTGCTAACGCGCACAGGTTTCGGCCCTGCCGCCGTCGATCGAGTACGTGACACCGGTAATCCACTCGGCCTGATCGGACGCCAGAAACAGAATCAGGTTGGCGACCTCTTCGGGTGTTCCGATCCGCCCGATCGGATGGGTGCTCCGGCTGTGTTCGGCAAAGGCTTCGTACGCGGTGTCGTCCATTCCCGATCGGCGGTGGAGGTTGGTGCGGACGACGCCGGGATTGACGGCGTTGACGCGAATACCTTTCGGGGCCAGTTCGAGGGCGGTGCATCGAGTCATCTGATCGACCGCGGCCTTGCTGACGCAGTATGCCAGGACGCCCGGGAACGCTCGCAAACCGGTGACGCTCGACACGTTCACGATGTTGCCCTTGCGCTCGATGATCGAGGGCAGGCAGAGTTGGGTCAAGTTCAAGACCGACCGGACGTTCAAATTCATCATCGTGTCGTATTCGGCCAGAGTCGTATTCTCGATGCTGCCCGTAGCGATGATGCCGGCCGCGTTTACGAGAACGTCCACACCTTGGAGATCCTCGACGATTCGATCGACGACCCTCTTCGTTTGTTCGTCCGAGGCGAGATCGGCCTGGTAGGTTCGAATGTTCGCGGCCGAGAGTTCTTCAAGCACGGCGCCGTTGCGGCCAATGGCTGCGACATGCGCGCCTTCGACTTTCATAGCCAGGGCCGTCGCTTTTCCGATTCCGCTGGTCGCACCGGTGACGACAGTCACCTTGCTTTCGAATCGCATTGAGACTCCCTACTCTTCCCGAAAGGTGAGGTCGATTGCCCAGAGTTCCGTTCGTTCGGCGTCCGTGGCCGCGAGCAGCCACTCTCCGGTGGGTAGCCGATCGAAGACTGGCATTACGCGGGCCGGCAGCGCGGTCTGGTCGATGTTTCCGACGATTCGTCCTTCACTGACATGGAGGATCCCGTCCCCGGACCAGACGCCATATGCCGGTTCTTCGGCGTCCGCGACGGGCGTTGGCGATGTCCCGTCCGCGTTAGCGATCCAGAGTTGACCCTTGTCCCAGTACGTCACGCGTTGCCCGTCGGGGGAGAAACGCGGGGCATATCCGCTGTCGTTCCAGCGAAGCCGGTTTCCACCTGAGGCGAGCGTCGTCCAAAGGGCAAACCTGCCTCCCAGTTCAGACGAAAAGATGATTGTTCGTCCGTCGGGCGACCAGTCGGGTGTGTCGTCGATTCCCTCGTCGTCGCTCAGGCGTACGGGAATTCCGGTTCGAATGTCCACCTTCCAGATGTCCCGGTTTCCGTTCAGGTCGGAATTGGAATACACAATCTCGTTGCCGTTTGGCGCAAACCGGGGGTGCTGTCCCAACGTGACGTACTGCGGATCGGTGCCGTCCGATGCCGCGACCCAGATTTCGAAACGGTCGCCGTTGACGACCGAAAATGCAATGCGGTCGCCGCGCCGGGACACCGCGGGGTCGAGTTCGGCCTGAGGCGTTGCCGCCAAAAGGATTCCGTTCGATGTCTGGACGTTGGAATCGATGACGTGGTTCGGAACCACGATCCGGTCGCCGGCCACGTCGAGGCCGAGCGGTGCAAGGGATCGCCCCATGAGAGAGACGGTCAGCGGCACCATCGTGTTTTCTTCGAGGTTCAGGTACCAGATGGCGATTCCACCGGACCGATCGGTGACGTAGACCACCCGTTGTTCGTCAACCCATTCGGCGGAATAGGGATTTTCCGCAATGCGATCGGCGATGAGGGGCGTCGGAGAGAGGCCGGTGAGATCGGTGACCCAGACCTGGCCTCTAAGACCCAGCAGCGATTTGAGGTAGATCAGCCGTTCGCCGCTCGGGGAGAAGCGGGGTGAGTGAATCGTGGTGTCTTCGCTGATGTCCGCGGCCACCAGTTCACGTCCGTCGGCTGCGCCGCCTTCCGCAAACCACAGGGCTCGATCGCGAACGAATGCGACTCGACCGTCGGAACTCCAGGTCAGGTGGGTGGCATTCTCCCGGTAAAGCGTCAACTCACGCGTTTCCAGGTCGATCCCGAACGTGTCGGGGCCCTTTGTGAACGTTATTTCCGAGCCGTCGGGAGTCCAGGCGGGGTATGATTCCGCCGCTGGGGAATCGGTGAGTCGTTCCACCGCGCCGTCTGCCGCGGCCAGCCAGAGGTCGCCGGATGCGATCACGGCGTAGGACATCCGGTTCGGAGCGACGGCGACCTCGGTCTCCACGCCGTCAATATCGGCCAGAACCGTCAGGTTCGGCGCGTCCAGCACCAGCGTTGGGGGCCCCTCGGAAGTCACCAGTGCGTAGGCGCCCGCCAAAAGCACGACAACGACGGCGATTGGGATCACGGGGAGGCGCATCGGAAATTAAATATAGTATAGATCCGTTTGGAGGGAAGGCGAGCGAAGTTATTGCAATTACAGGTGTTCCAGTGGTTTAATGTCTTTCGTTTGGCTGACTTCAAGCGTCGGGTCGTAATTAGTTTCCATGTTCGTTGGTTACTCTTTCGGGTTTCGTTGCGTCTAAAGATGCTTGACGGGTTGAACTGCCTTGCGGAGGCGGTTTACCCATTCCCGAAGCTGAGGTTTAACCGATGCCGAAAAAGACAGAAAATAAAAGGGTTTTTAGCCAACCTACGATGTGTCTTCAGTGCCATCTTGTGGTCGGCATGTTCCACGATCCGGGTGCGGAGGCGTGGGAGTGCCCGAATTGCTCTCACAAATATCTGTTCGCGCACTGGAAGATCAAGAAACAGGCACGGGGCAGAAACAAGGCAGCGTAATACTTTCGGATTTATCGGGTTAGGCTGCTTCAGACGTTTTGGCCCCGGTTGGCCCCCCCTGTCCCTTTGACTCAATAGAAATTCGATCGCGCCATATATCGGTCCCGAACCGAGTTTCTTCCCAGCGGTTGGATTTCTGAAGTCGTGCAACACACCGCCAAGCGGCGTACCATTACAGTCGGAATCCTGATTGGCATGTTCCTCGCGGCGCTCGAAGCGACCGTGGTGGGAACCGCCATGCCCACGGTAATCGCCTCGCTGGGAGGGCTCGAACTCTACAGTTGGGTTTTCTCCGCCTACCTCCTGACCTCGACCGTGACGGTTCCTGCCTGGGGCAAGCTTTCCGACATTTACGGTCGGCGGCCCCTGTATTTGGCGGCCATTGCAATCTTCCTGATCGGATCCATTCTTTCGGGCCAGGCGCAGTCGATGGTTCAACTGATTCTTTTTCGGGCCATTCAGGGATTGGGCGCCGGGGGATTGATGCCGCTGTCGTTGACTATCAGCGGAGAACTCTACACGCCGGTGGAACGTGCCAAGATTCAGGGCCTTTTCAGCGGGGTCTGGGGGCTGGCCTCGATTGCGGGCCCCCTTGCGGGCGGGATCATCACGGAACAGATCAGTTGGCGATGGGTTTTCTACCTGAACATCCCCTTCGGTCTGATCGCGGCAGTGATTGTCGGGACCCAGTTGATCGAGGACCGTTCGAAACTTCGACGGCGCCGGGTCGATGCAGTCGGCATCATGCTCTTTACGCTATCGATCACGCTGCTGATGTTGTTGCTGGTGCGAAGCGAGACATCCTTTGACCTGACGTCGGTCGTGAACCTTCTCCTGGTGACCGGTTCCGCGTTCTTTATGTTGTTGTTCATACGCGCCGAGCGGCGGGCCGAAGACCCGCTGCTTCCGATCGACCTGTTCAGGACCCGTCTGTTTTCAGGCGCCGCCATCAACGGCTTTCTCGCCGGTATGGCGATGTTCGGTCTGATCTCCTTCATCCCCCTCTTCGTTCAGGGAGTCCTGGGTACCGGGGCGACCGCCGCGGGTTCCGTGTTGACGCCATTGTTGCTGGCGTGGGTGCTGCTCTCCATCGTTGGTGGGCGTCTGCTCTTGCGGCTGCCATTCCGTCAGATCATGATCGGGGGCATGTGCATGATGGTGGCGGGATTCCTTCTGCTCGACAGGTTGAGCGTCGATTCGAGGATCGGCGCCGTTCTCTTCAGCGTGGGCCTGATTGGGGCCGGAATGGGATTGGTCATGATCACGCAGTTGATCGCCGTCCAATCGTCGGTTCCGCGAGAGCGGTTGGGTATCGCGACATCGACGGCACACTTCTGTCGCAGTATCGGGGGCGCCGTGGGCGTGGCCGTGATGGGTACGGTCATGACGCAACGGATGAACCGGCAATCGCTCGAGATCGTCGCCGACTCAATCTCGAAGCCATCGAATGCGGGATTTGAAGCGCTTGTCGAGAATCCCAACGCCTTTCTCGATCCGGCGGCGCGTGCGGCGCTGTCTCCCGATGTTGTGAGCGTGTTTCAGTCGATGTTGGCCAATGCGCTGTACGGAGTCTTCATTGTGGGTACAGCCGTGAGCTTGCTCGGCCTTGTTGCAGTGGCCGTGATGCCCGGTGTCAGGCTCACCGAAATGAAACAGTGAAGCTCCGGCGTCCGTTCTACCAGCGCCCCACGCTGGAAGTCGCCGAAGACCTGATCGGCAAGGTTCTGGTGCGCCGGTTCGGCGCGGCGCGCGCCTCGGGAATCATCGTCGAGACCGAGGCCTACATCGGTCAGGACGATCTTGCGTGCCACGCGTCCAAAGGGCGTACCCCGCGCACCGAGGTCATGTTCGGTCCTTCCGGGCGTTCATACGTGTACCTGATCTATGGGTTTTATCACTGCCTCAACGCGGTGACCGAAGCCGAAGGCTTTCCCGCCGCCGTGCTGATCCGGGCGATCGAGCCCCTTGAAGGAGTGGACCTGATGCGGCGGAACCGTCCGCGCGCGCCCAAGATTTCGGATATGGGCAGTGGTCCCGGCAAGCTGTGTCAGGCGCTGGGTGTCGACAAGGACATGAACGGCATCAGCCTGTCGGGAACAACGTTGTGGATCGAGGACCAGTTGCTCGATCCGGGTACGGTGGCGTCAAGCCCCCGAATTGGCGTGGATTACGCCGGCGATTACAGGGACAAGCCATGGAGGTTCTTCGTGGAGGGGAATCCCCACGTTTCGCGTCTGCCTCGGGCTGCTAAAAAGTAAGCGTAGGAAATCGCGAATGCCTGTCAGCCCAGAGACGGCGTCACATCGTCAAACCCCTTGAACCGCCTGCCGGCGTGCTTCCAGTGCGTTCGACCGATACCTGTCAAGGGGGCGAGGGCGACCGTCTCGGCGGAATATGGCCAGGGCTTGCTATACTTTTTCCACAAGTCCCCGAATCGTTGCGTTAATTGGCCGTCCGGTGCTTTTTCCGGGCGTGTTTTCCACCCTTGAAACCAATGACTGCCAAGGTTTTTCCCAACACGAAACTTGAGGCAAAACTGGCCGATATTCCCTCCGGTACCGGTGTCTATCTTTACCGTGACGCCGATGGAGAGGTGTTGTACGTCGGCAAAGCCAAATCACTGCGCAGCCGGGTACGGTCCTATTTCCAGGAATCGCGAGACCTGGACCAGCGCCGGGATCGGATGGTGGACCGGATCGCCGACGTCGAATTCATCGTGACCGATACCGAGGGCGAGGCGCTGGCTCTGGAAAACAACCTGATCAAGCAGAACAAGCCCCGGTACAACGTGCTGCTGCGCGACGACAAGACCTATCCGTATATCAAGTTGACCGTGAACGATGCGTTTCCGCGCGCACTGATCACTCGGAGGGTCCGCCGCGATGGTTCCCTGTATTTCGGGCCGTTTTTTCCGGGGGGACTGGCGCGAAAGACGCTGCGCCTGATCGAGCGGCACTTCATGATTCGCAACTGCAACATCCGCATTGACGGCAAGCGCAGTCGTCCCTGCCTGCAGCATTACATCCACCGATGTCTGGGGCCGTGTGTCGAAACGCTCACGACGCCCGATGCCTACCGGGAGGCGGCCCGGGACGTGCGTTTGTTTCTGGAAGGGAAGACCACGGATCTGATTCGCAGCCTCGAAGAGAAAATGAACACGGCCGCCCAAAACGAGCAATATGAGGCGGCGGGGCACCACCGGGACGCAATAGACACTGTACGGAAGATTGCCGAGCGGCAAAAGATGGCTTCGGCAGGTTCGGATGATATTGACATCTTCGGTTTCCACCAGGACGGGGGCATGGTTGCGGTTTCCGCCTTCCATATGCGGGGAGGGCGTGTCGTGAACAAGAAGGAGATGTTCTGGGAAGATCAGGAACAATTCAACGGCCCGGCTTTCTTCGAGGCTCTGCTCAAGCAATATTACCTGGATGCGCCTTTCATCCCTGTCGAGATCCACGTTCCGGAATCGTTCGAGGATCAGGCACTCCTCAGTGAACGGCTTTCGGCGCTCAAAGGGAGGAAAGTGGAAGTTCGGACGCCGCGCCGCGGAGGCAAACGCGAAATGATGGAACTGGTGCGCCGGAACGCGAAGCTCGTTTTCGATCAACGCTTCCGGTCGGCGACCTTGCCCCGGTCGGCCATTGCCCGGGACCTTGAAGAAGCACTCGACTTGGAAAAGACGCCAAGGCGAATCGAGGGGTTCGATATCTCCAACCTCCAGGGTACCGACATCGTGGCTTCGATGGTCGTCTGGCGGGAGGGGGCGATGGCGAAATCGGATTATCGCCGTTTCATTATCCGCTCCGTGTCCGGTCAGCCCGACGATTTCAAGAGCATGCGCGAAGTAGTGCACCGGCGGTATTCTCGCGTGGCGGAAGCAGGACAACGGATGCCTGACCTCATTCTGATCGACGGGGGACTCGGACAACTGCACGCGGCGCAGGCGGCATTGGACGATCTGAACATCGTGGATCAACCGCTGGCCAGCATCGCCAAACGTGAGGAAATCATTTATGTCGCGGGTCGCGAGGATGAGCCGGTGGTCCTGGATCGGCGTTCTGCCGCGCTCAAGCTGGTTCAACAGATCCGGGATGAGAGTCACCGCTTTGCGATCGCTTTCCATCGGCAGCGCCGGACCCGGCGTCAGAGAACGACCGAACTCGATCGGATTCCCGGCATCGGCCCCCGAACCGTTCGCAAACTGCTTGATAGTTTCGGCTCCCTCAAGAAGGTTCGATCCGCCGGCCTGGACGATCTGCATGGCGTGGTCAACCGGCGGCAAGCCGCCGCGATCCTGGCCCATTTCAGCCGGTCCGCCTAGGAGTCCGTGGTGAAACTCCGCGTCGCACCGAGACCGGGGAGGCGCCCGTCTGGGAAGGCGCGAGGAGAGAGCATATTCCCAATATGTGACCGACGAGCAACGCAGTCCAGACGGGATGCATCATCGGTCGAATGCAGCAGGGGTTTCACCACGGGCTCCTACGCGCTTGGCCGAACTTCGAGCGCTGCAGTGGCGCGAGGTTGAGAGCGGCGTATTGAACGAGCGCCCGTTTGAGAACGTTCTCCCGACTGCGGAGGAAGACGCGCCGCATGCCGCCGGTTTCCAGGCCATGAGCGCAGGGACGTTCCAGCATCATGCAGGCGCCCGCTCCCACTCCCTTTCCCGCTTCCAATCCCACTGTAGGTGCAGTCTATGACTGCACGATTACCGCACGATCGCGACCGGCGGCGGGTCGTTGTGGCTGCAAGCGACTGTGCTAACATCGATTATGCCCGTTGTATCCCTTTTGGACTTCGACGGGTGAAGAGGGAGGTTTCCGATGGGTAGTACAGGTGACAAGGTTCTTTGCTTTCTGGTTGGTGTCAGTGTAGGCAGCATCGCGGCTCTGTTGTATGCGCCGAAGTCGGGACGCGAAACACGCGATGAGATTTCCAGGAAGGCCAACGAAAGCCGGGAACTCATCGGTCGCAAGCTCGATGAAGGCCGGAGCCTTGTGGAGGATGGCGGCCGCCGGGTCACAAGCGAGGTGACTTCCATTGTCGATCGTGGACGCGGCGAGGTCGATCAACTGGTCGAGAAAGGCCGAACAGTTATCGACCGCCAGAAGGAACATTTGGCCGCGGCGTTCGAAGCCGGTAAGGAAGCATACATGGACGACAAAGGCAGTTCGGAATGATCGGGGAGGTCGTTTTGAACGATTTGTTGACGCTGTTCGTCGGTATTGCCGCGTTGGCGATAGTTCTGCAGACCGGTTTGCTGCTGGGCATCTTGCTACTCACCCGCCGCGTTACGCGGGTTATCGGAGAGGTAGAACTGACTCTCGGGCAATTGAGGGAGTTGGCGCCTTCTCTGAAGACGGTGGCCGACAACTTGAGGACGGTATCCGCCGATGCCGTCGAGATTGGCAGTGTCGCCCGCGCGCAAATCCACCGGATCGATGAAATGGTCGAAGAGACCAACCGTACTTTGCGGGAACAGTTGCAGAAGGTGGATCGGATGAGCAGCGAGGTGGCCGATCGGGCGAACGAGACCATGGATGTGGTTCAGGAGTCCATCGTGCGTCCGGTTCGCGAAGTCGGCGCGCTCGCGCGTGGAATCGCAAAGGGTTTCGAACTGCTGCTGAATCGGAAAGGTCGTCAGACGGTCGACAGTGCCCATCAGGACGAAGAACTTTTTATCTGAGGGATTTGACGGTCGTCGGCAAACGATATCCACCGGGCGTCGTATTCAGCGTCGTTTCCAGGATCGATTCCAGAATTGCCGTGATGGGTAAGAGCGGGGCGCCACATGCGGCTCCTTGCAGCCCGTGGCAGGCTCCTAGCTGCTGACACAACATGTCCAACGCCGGTCGGATTGAAGTTCCCCTTTTCCCGCTGCCGAATGTCGTGCTGTTTCCGGGCGCGATGTTGCCTCTCCACATTTTCGAGGAGCGGTACAAGACGATGATCGAGTCCTGTCTCGAAGACGACGTGCCCTTCGGCGTCGTGTTGTTTGCCGGCGACCAGGAGTCCGTGTCGTCGATCCGGAATGTCGGTGTTCTGGCCCGAATATCCGAGGTTGAACGGATGAGCGACGGCCGCATGAACATCATGACCGAGGGTGAGGCGCGGTTCAGGATTTCGAGGTTCACTTCCCGGGCGCCGGCTTGGCGCGCAGAGGTGGATTTTCTCGACGACCGCCCTGAACCCGATTCGGTCCTGTCGCCGCTGGGCGGAGAATTGGGGGAGCTTTATCTTGAGGCCTACCGGAAGGGTCTGGAACTGACGGGGCAAAAGCCCGGTGAGATCGAGCTGCCGACCTCGGCAACCGAACTTTCATTCATGGTGTCTTACGTTCTGGATATGGGGGTTGCCGCCCAGCAGGAACTTCTGGAGACGACTTCTGTTCGTGACCGCCTGACAACCTTGATCGAGTATCTCAAGGAAGCCAATAGTCGGCTTGGCGAACAGGTTCACCAAAAGAGAGTGAACGAAACCGTTCTTGGAAACGGAAATCTGGGATACCCGAAGTCTTCCCAATAGAAAGAACACGCGAAAGCGGGGAGTGGATCCATGGCGGGCGTCAACGGCTTGAATGAAGAAGCCCGAAAGGATGGCGGTCGACCGAACGACAGTCTTTTTGCGGTGCGTACCGTGCTGCCAAGCCTGATCGTTCTGGTTGCCGTAATCGCGATCGGATACCTGATTCTCGATCGACTCTCAACGATGGACGAGCGAATGGCAGGGTTCGACGCGGGCATCGAACAACTTGCCGACCAAGCCGAACGAGCGGTCGTTGCCGCCAACTCGGCTCGCGAAGTTGCCGACACCGCCCTCACTCGGGCTGCCGGCGCCGAGCAGAACGCGGCCGAGGCTGCACGGACCCGTGAGGCGGCCCTGGAGTCACGGCGGGTCGCCGAAGCGATGGCGGCCGAGGCTGAAGAAGTTGCGCGGGTTGCGACCGAGGAGGCTGGCCGCGCGCGTGCGGACCTGGAACGCCTCGAACAGGAACGTCAGGAAGAGTTGGATCGCCTGCAGGCAGCGCTCGGGGCAATCGTTGAAACACGCCGTACCGCGCTTGGGCTTGTCATGAATTTCGGCAGCGACGCCATCGAGTTCGGGTTTGACAGTGCGGACCTGGGCGGTGGAGACCGCGAGTTGCTGAGTCGGGTTGCGGGAATCCTGCTCACCTCGAGCGGGTTTTCTGTCGCCGTTTACGGTCATACCGACGATGTGGGTACGGAGGAGTACAATCAGACCCTTTCAGAGCGGCGCGCCCGGTCCGTCAGGGATTACCTGGTCGAAGCCGGCGTCAGTCCGGAGATCGTCTCTACTCTGGGATACGGAAAATCGAGTCCCCGCGTCCAAGGAACAACCCCTGAAGCCCGCGCCATGAATCGCCGTGTGGAGATCGCGATCATTGACGTCAATCTCGGCCCCGCGCGAGCGATTGACCAACCATAGCCCGCCTTTCTCACGAGTTGTCTGCTACAGCGCCGGATCCATCCGCCAGTGCTGGGGCGCTATATTCCCAGTGGAGGCAACCCGTGTGCGGGCACGAGCGCTTGATCCGGCGCGAGGAACGCGCCGCTACGCGCCCGGCGCGAGGAACGCGCCGTAGCTCTGACGGCGTCTCCGACTCTTCGCGACGAAAACCCGTGAGAAAGGCGGGCTAGCGGGAGGATTCAGGGTCAGGCGCCTTCCTCGAAAATCCGCAAGCGACGCAGGAGAAGGTCGGCGAAGTAGAGCAGCAGCGCGACGACAGCCAGATAGGGCCACATTGGCGTGGGCCGGACGATGCTTTCGTTGTCTGTCGCGAAGATGCGGCTTGCATCGGGGTCGAAGACGCCCCCCGTCGACGCGGCAAGCTCTCCGAGCAGTTCGTTGTCGGGTGGGTAGAAGTGGTGCTCGTCCGGGTACGAGTAGGGCAGGACGCGGGACACTCCGCCGTCATTGCCGGTCAGCCGGAACACGTAGCTGCCGCGTTCGTCGAGCGGCAGCGTTGCTTCATAGAAACCGGGTCCGGATTGGCGAAGCTCGACGACGCTCGCGTTCCCGGCAGGGCTGACGACGCGTACTTCCGCATCGAGTTCGTTAAGGAAACTGCCGTCATCGTTCAGTGCGCTGACCGAAATCATCGCCTCGTCGTCGTTCTTCTCGATGACAAAGTCCAGTTCACCGTTGTCCCCCCGCCGCATCGTTTCTCGAACAACCTGCGGCCAGAACTTGGCGTATCCGTCCCAGGTCAACCACTCCGCCGACCACCGATCCTTGACATCGGAAGTGAACGCCAGGGTCTTGCCGAGTCCGTATTGCCACCGCGCCAGTATCGGTTTCGGTTCGTCTTCGTCGGATTCCAACAGGATTTCAGCCGTATCCTTGGCCAATGTTGAAACGTATCCGAGCAATGGGGGGCTGCTGTCGAAGTCGATGCCGCTGAGCGCCTCAACTTCCTTGATAACGACTGCCTGAAAAGGTCGTTCGCTCAGCGTTCCCTGCGTGGCCAGTTCGGTTTCCTCGGTAAAGATCTGGGGAACCATGGCGGCGTCTTCGATAAAATAGTTCCGGCCATTGCCCCAATCCGCGATCGAGTTGAGCAACGCGCGGTCCGCCCCGTTTCCGACTGCAACCGTCGACACGGTTTCGTCGGCAGCCGCCATTTCCTCGACCAGCGAGGCAAAGTCGTCGGGGAGCGAACGTCCGTCCGAAAGGAGAATGACGTGCTTGATCTCGGACTCGCTGTCGATCAGTTCCAGGTGCGCTTCCTGAAGCGCCGGGTAGATATTGGTCTCGCCGCCGGCCACGATCATGCTGATGTTCTGATTGATCATTTCGCGCCGCTCGGCCGGCTGCAGGCGGACCGGCCAGTAGTGGTTGTAGTCGAATGCGACCAGCCCGATCAGGTGGTCGTCGTCCAGAACTTCCACCGCGGCTTTTGAGGCTTCCTTGGCCAATTCCAGTTTGCTCCCGCCCATGCTTCCTGACTTGTCCAGAACGATTATCAGCGAAACCGTAGGCGGCTCCCGCTCCAGGTCGAAGCTGACCGGCAGAATCTCTTCGATCTGTGTTTCCGAATAGCCGTCTTCGCCGAAAACGGAATCCCCGCCGGCCAGAATGAAACCGCCGCCGAGATCGCGGACGTACGTGGCCAGGGCATCCATCTGTCCATCGGTAAGGGCGTCCGCCCGAACGTCGCTGAGTACGATGGTTTCGAAGGCGTCGTATTCTTCGACGCTGAGGGGTATGTCGCCGGGCGTACGGACCTCGACATCGATTCCTTCGCCTACCAGGATGTCCCGCAGGTAGTGCGCACTCTCGCCCCGGCCTTCGATGTACAGGACCTTGGGTTTTCCGTCGACTGCGACGGACTCCAGAAAAACGTTGTTTCCGGGAACGGTGTCGTTTTGGACGCGGACCGCGGCCTGAATGTTGACCGGTCCGGTTTCGGAAACCCGAATTTCGAAAGCGATTCGGTTGATACCCGGAATCAGATCCACTTCCCGCGTTTCGAGCGTTTCGCCGGCCATTAGAAGCTCGACTTCTCCAGGCGTCGTCATCTGACTGTAGACGTGGACTTCAAGAGGGAACAGTTCCTGGTCCGTCACTCTCGAAGGCGTCAGCACGTCTTCGATCCAGACATCCGGGCCCGTCAGGGCGCCCATGGGCCGGGTGAAGGCCGTCACGCTCTCGCCACGCATCCGGCGAATGGTGTTCTTGACGGTTCCGGCGTTCTCGTTGCCGTCCGACAGGATGACCAGGCGCTTCAGATGGTGCGGAGCGAAGCTCCCCATGGCCAGATCGATTGCGTCCTCCAGGTTCGTCGAGGTCTGGTCGATCGCACCATCGGCTTCCAGGTCCGAAACTTCAACCCCACGCAACTCTTCGATGCTGTCGAATACTCGGGGGTTTGCCGCAAAGGGAATAAATCGGGCTTGTTCGGGTTGGCCGGATTCGTTGATCTCTTCGATCCATTCCATGGCCGACAGGATCTGATCCGGTGCGACGCTCTGGGAGACATCCAGGAGATAGATCACGGAGATCCACGTTCCGGTCCTTCTGAGGACCGGCTGCATCAGAGCCAGGGCCAGAAATACCACGACGCCCGACCGTACCAGTGTTGACGTACGAAGATGTCCGGGAGTCAGATTGACAAGCGACCGCCTGGCGACCCACCAGAGGTAGGGAATCACCGCAAGAAGCAGCAACGGCCAGTATGTTTCGAATCTCAGCACGGTTCCCCAGACGATTTCATGACGTGATCCGGCGGTTGTAGGTCCACCACTCCAGTGCGATCAGGAGCGTGGCTGCCAACAGCATGTAGAACCATAACTCGTTTCCGGCGAGGGGCAGCGGTGTCGAGCCGGATTCGACATCGGCCAGCGGCGTTCCATTGATGTCCGAGCTTTCCGGGTCCGTCATATTGGCCGCGACCCGGATTCTCCGCCCATTGGCCGTCGCCGTCAGGAGATCGGGTTCGTTCAATTCGACGACTGCACCGCCTGCTCTCGGGGACGCGTCGAGAGGAGTGCCGTCCAGCTGGCTGATGTCGACGGTTCCCGCCGGGAACTCGATTTCTCCAAGGCCGCTGGTTTCGGCCAGTGTTTCGCCGGAGAACCAACCCAGAACGTTTTCCACGAAAATCGGAAAACCAAGATGGAAGGCAAAGTCCGAATCGTCGAGCGCGAAAGTGGTGATGACAGTGCGGTTTCCGCCCGGATTTTCGTTGACCATGATCAACGGCGTGTTGCCCGAGGCTGCGACAACGTTCAGACCCGCCGGATCGACAACAGTAGCCGCATCGATGCCAAGATCGTATAACGGCACGAACCGCATGACGGGATGCTCTTCATTCCACGAGGAGATCTCAATCTCCGTATCGAGCGCCCGCGCGGAAGGCAACCACGAGACATCCGCGACTCCGAACAGGAGGCTCGGTCGTTCCGGCGGGGTACTCGATGCGACCCCGTCAAACACATAGACGTCGGTCGATACGGACTCTTCCAACGCCGCCGGAGAAGTGATGGTCAACTCAACCTCGGGCGTGAGTCTGAGCAATGTTTCCAGATACCCATCGAGTTCCCGTGTCACGAGCGTGACGTTCAATCTGCCGCGAACGGGCAGATAGCTGAATGCGACATCGTCGGTTGCGAAACGGTCCCCCGCGGCCTGGACCCGCGCTTGAATACCTCCGCCTTCGAAGCCTGCCAGGTCGAGAGCTTCCTGCCAGATTCCGCCCGGTGTCAGGTTTGCACCCCGAACCACGCGCTGACCGCCGACCCCGGCAACGACGACCGCGGCTTCTTTCGGAGTCTCGGAATAGTTCGCGACCTGGATGAATGCCGTGTAGCCGGACGTGCTCGTCGGATCGACCTGGATCTCGAACGCGGTGATGCCGACGTTGTCAGCGGCCTCGAATACAGAGACAACCGACGCGTCGGCCGGGACACCATTCGGCGGTGCGACGCCGTCGGTGATGAAGTAGGTTCGAGCGTTTGTGGATGGGAGTTCAGGAAAGCGGCCGCTTCCGGAAAAAGGCCTCATCCGTCCGATTGCTTCCAGTACGGCGTTGGGGTCGTCCATTACGGTGGTTTGGACGCGGCCGGCCGTGTCGGCGGCCATGACTCCGGCCGCAAAATGACCGGCATCCAGAATGCGCCGCGCTTCCTCGACCGCCATTTCCCAACGCGTTTGGCCAGAAGCCGTCGACGCGTCCATCGATCTCGACGTGTCCATAACGATGACGACAGGTTGAAGCGCGGCTTCGGAGGCTGTGAAGTAGGGTCGCCCGACCGACAACGCAATCAGCAACGCGATCGTCAAAGCCAGCAACAGCGAGAGCAAGCGCCGAAGTTTTTCGATCAGGGAGTTGGCTTGCCGGTCGTGCAATACCTTTTGCCACAGCAATGCCGACCCGACAAGAACTCGGCGGTGGTGGAGTTTCAGAAAGAAAAGCGCCAGGACCGTGCCGATAGTCACCAGGGCGAACAGAAAGGCCTGAAGCGCCGTTAGGCTGAGGAAACTCATTTGAGAAACCTGCCCTGACGAAAGACCTGAAGCACAAGGTCTTCGAACGGATAGTCGGTCACCGTTCGAACGTAGCCTAATTGGTACTTGACGCAGTGTCTCCGAATCTCTTCGGAGAACCGGTCCATTTCACGCCGGTACGCCTCGAGCAGCGCTGGGGTGACTGTCATTTCCTGACTCTGTTGAGTTTCGGAATCCACCAGTTGGACCTGTCCGCGGACACGGGGCAGGACATCTTCGTGCGCGGCCACTTGGAGGACAAAGACATCGTGGCGGTAGTAACGCAGCATATTGAGACCGTATTCAAAGCCGCCCGGTTCGAAGAAGTCCGAGATGACGACGGCCAGCCCCCGGCGCCGACTGCCGGTGCAGAACATCTTGAAGGCTTCGCGGCCGTTGGTCTCACCGCCCGTTGTGATCTCGGACAGGAACTGAAACACGCGAAAGATCTGACTCTTTCCACGTTGGGGAGCAAGTTCGCTACGGATGCCGTCAGCGTAGGCCACCACTCGCACCCGGTCCAGGTTGGCCAGCCCGATGTAACAGAGCGCCGCGGCGACGCTCTTGGCGTATTCGAGCTTTCCGGGATCGCCGTATGCCATCGACTGGCTGCAATCCACGAAGACGTAGATCGGCAGATCTTCTTCTTCCTCGTACAGGCGCAGCAACAAGCGGCCCAACCGCAGGTAGGTCTTCCAATCCAGATAGCGAAAATCGTCTCCCGCGACGTATCCCCGGTAGTCGGCGAATTCGAGTCCGGAACCCAGTTTTCGGGATCGCCTTTCGGCCTTGAACTGCCCCGAGAACCGTTTCGAAACCAGTGCCAGATACTCCAGCTTTCGCATGAACTGTTCGTCGAATCCGGCGATCTCGGCTAACGGCATGGGTCGAACTACGGGGCTTTGATATCCCGGAGGATGGCTTCAATGATGGAATCGGTTTCAACCCGCTCGGCTTCGCCCTCGAAATTGAGCAGGATCCGGTGCCGCAGCACCGGCAACGCGATCGCACGAATGTCGTCGGCGGAAACGTGAATGCGGTTGTTCAGCAATGCGCGAATCTTGGCGCCCAGAACCAGCGCCTGGGCCCCACGTGGACTGGCGCCATAGCGGACATACTGTTTCGTGAGTTCGTGCGCCGTCGGTTGGTCGGGATGCGTCGACAGAACGAGCCGAACCGCGTACTCCTGCACCGGCCGCGCGATCGGGACCGCCAACACGGTGTCGCGCATGTCGAGAATCTCCTTGCCGGTGAGTACTTGCTGCGGCTCGGGT
Organism: Terriglobia bacterium; assembly: GCA_963555775.3. Classification (GTDB taxonomy): domain Bacteria; phylum Acidobacteriota; class Terriglobia; order 20CM-2-55-15; family 20CM-2-55-15; genus JAJEDW01. Next base: position 577,934 of record CAUVWY020000002.1, read on the forward strand.
TCGGTCAGGTTGGTCGTCCGATTCAGGATCGTGTGCATGCTGGCGATCGTTGGGTAGCCCACGCTCAGCTTCATGAAGAAGCGATCCAACTGGGCTTCGGGAAGGGGGTAGGTCCCTTCCATCTCCAGAGGGTTCTGCGTCGCCAGAACGAAAAACGGCAGTTCCAGTTCGTATGTTTCCTTGCCGACGGTGACCGTCTTTTCCTGCATTGCTTCCAGAAGAGCGGATTGCGTCTTCGGTGTGGCCCGGTTTATCTCGTCAGCCAGAATTATGTTGCCGAAGATGGGACCGGGCTGGAATTCCAGATGGCGTTCGCGGTGATCGATTTCCTGGACCACGTTGGTGCCCGTGATGTCGGCCGGCATCAGATCCGGTGTGAACTGAATTCGCGAGAACTTCAGGTGCAGTGCACCGCTCAGTGTTTGAACGAGCTTGGTCTTGCCCAGGCCCGGAACTCCCTCCAGCAGAACGTGCCCGCGCGCGAGCAGTCCCATCAGGATGCCGTCAATGATGGTGTCGGCTCCGACGATCACCTTGGACACCTCGTCCTTGACGACATTGAACTGCTGTCGGAAGGTTTCAATCTGCCTGTCGATTTGAGTCGTGGTCATCTCGTGTCTTGATTGCCCGTAATTAGTCCTGTGTTTCAGGCCGGGGACGGATGGCCTGGAAGTATTCCTTGATCACGTTCTGGTATTCGCGCGGTATCCGTTCCTGGTTCAGGAGTTCCTGCTGTGCTGGCGTCAACTCCGAAGGCACGCTGCGGTAGTCGAGGCTCGATCGTTCCTGCCGCGTCGCCTCTTCACGCCTTTCCGGGTCTGGCCGCGGTAGATCTTCATTCGATAACGCCAAGGTCGTTTGCAACAGAAGTTGGACTTCCAGACTCGTCGGTTCTCCGGTCTTCTGTGCAGGCGAAAATCCGATTCCGGTCGGCGTATCCCCGGTTCCTGTAGGCTCCAGGTTCTGCAGGTCTCCGGCGATGGGTGGCATCGACTGATCGGACGGCGCGCCTTCCTGGGCTTCACCGGCCGTGAACTCGGACGCCCCTTCCGCGGATCCGGATTGAGACCCTTCCTGCGGTGTCCGGCCCTCACCCTCCTGCGGCGTGCTGGCCGCGGCATCTCCGGCCTCGGAACTCGGATCCTGTTGTTCGCCCTGTCCTCCATCGCTCTCGGAACTCTCCCCGTTCTCGCCGGGCTCTCCCTGCTGCGATTCCCGGTTTTCCAGTTGCCGAAGCGCTTCACGCAACGCTTCCATCTCGCGCGCTGCCTGGTTCTGCAGTTGCTGACTCTGAACGATATCCGAGAGTTCGCCGAGCGTTTCGGCCGCCTCCATGAGCGATTCCTGTGCGCTCTCGGAGTTCTCCTCGCCCAGGGCTTCGGATGCCGCTTCAAGAGCCGCGGCAAGCTCTTCGAGTCCCGCCCGTGAATTTTCGGAGGCTTCTTCCAGGGCTTCCTGAAGTTCGTTTGAGGCCGGCGACCCGTTCGCCAGTTGCTCGGCCAGGCGTTCGAGTTCCTCGGCGGCTGCCTGGAGATCGCCTTCCGAGAGTGCTTCTCCGGTTGGCGCGGTTTCCTCGGAGCGCTGAAGATCTTCGCCCATCTGTTCCAGACCTTCGAGCAGGTTGTTGATATTGAGGTTGCCCTCGTCCAGAAGGCTTTCAACCCGGCTGGACTGGTCGTCGGTTTGTTCCAGAGCCAGATCGGCGTTACGCATTTCTTCGACAAGCTGCTGGAATTCGGCGAGGGCCAGATTGGCGTTCAGCGCTTCGGCCTCGGCAAGGAGGGTGTCGATTTCGTTCAGGCGCGTCTGGCGATCCAATTCCTCCAGATCCGGCATCGGCGTCGAAAACAGGAGTCCCGGCGTGAAGGGCAGCGGGGCAAAGTTCAGGACCATCAGCAGGATGAGTCCGCCGCCGGCCAGATAGGAAGTCTTCGGCAGAACATGGGGATAGAGATTTCGAACGTTCAGCCTGCCCACGCTCCGGGCCGCCCGCTGTATCAGCAATTCGACCCACGGCGTCGTGGATCGCTGGTTCAGGAACCAGTAGGCGCTCAGCACTTCATCGTTGAGGCGTGCCCGGCTGTCCAGATTGCCCGCAGTCGTGCCGAGGTCGTCCTCGGACCGCATTGCCCGGATCAGAAACACGATCAGCGCGGCCAACCAGACAATCCAAAAGGCACGCAAGAAGCCGGGGTTCAACAAGATGACCAGACCCACCGCCTTCACCACAATACCGGCCAGCACAAAAATGCAGAATCCGGATGCGATCCGGTCGAATATCCGGTTTCTGCGAATCCTGGACTGTGCCGTCTTGAGGATCCTGACTATGGTTTCCCGATCCGACATGAAGGGCTGTGTTCCACGCTCCAATCAGTTTTTGCGGATTATACGTCTGGCTGCCATACATTATGCATGCGTTTCGAAAGGAAGCGTCAGAATTGGTTGGAATTCCAAAGGGGGGGCACCGGTTTGAAGGAAAGCCTCGCCAGACCCATTTTACGGACCCCAAGCGTCCCCATTTCGAATACCGGCGGAACACCGGGTCATAGGTCGAAGGCCGCAGATTCGAATCCC
>CAUVWY020000003.1:0-559571 GCA_963555775.3 Terriglobia bacterium
CGGCGGCGGCAATCGCCACACCGAAGACATGGTGATTACCGAACGCATCACGCGAATCGCGCCGGACCGCGTGTATTACGAAGCCACATTCGACGATCCCCGCACCTGGACCGCGCCATGGACGGTCGGTATCCCGCTCGTGGACAAACCGACCTACGAGATCTTCGAGTACGCGTGCCACGAAGGAAACAACGGCATGTTCAACATGTTGAGCGCCGCCCGGGCCGTGGAAGCGGCCGACGTTGAGGAAGGCCGGTAAGCGCGGGGGGGGGGTAACAGCCTCCCGATTTCCCCATTCCCCGGGAGCCCTGTCGTAGAAGTGTACATGGCCGCGTTCGGCGCGCCATCGTACTCAGACCGAAGGCGCCGCGACGACACCGATCCTCTTTGATCGGATAGGAGTGGCAACGCCCGAGATGGTGCGATGCCGCCCAAACCCTCCGGGCCGAGCGGGGGCGGGGCGTATTCATCGTCCCTCGTCGGTCACGATGAAGTAGACAGCCTACGGGTTCCAATAAGCGCCCCGATCTTCCAAAGAAATCCATTCAATAGATACATATGCTTACGGTTGTACGTCTTCCAGCCGTCCTTTAAACGCCATCCAAATCCCGCCTGTTCCAGAAATATAGGTATGAATTATTGTTGTTCTCAATCGGAGTCTCCGACCCCCACGAGGTGCACTGGAGAATGAGAATGCCATGCGCACCAAACCTTGGGGAAGACACCAGACCAACCGGCTCACGGCCCAGTTCGTCCGGACCGCCTGGCCGGGTCTCTATGGCGACGGACATGGTTTGAACCTGCGCGTGGACCCATCCGGCGCCCGGCGTTGGGTGCAGTTGGCTGGTCGTCGGCGGCCAACCCCGCACCCTGGGTCTGGCGGTTATCCCCTGGTGTCGCTGGCCGAGGCGCCCGACAAGGCCTTCGCCAACCGCCGGCTGGCCCGTTCCGGTGGCGATCCCCTGGCCGAGAAGAAGAAGTCGAAAGCGATACTGACGTTCGAGGACGCCGCCGGTATCCTCAGCTCGTGTCGAAAGTGACTAACGAGGTGCAGTGTGAAGCCTGCTCCTTGCTATCCGGGTGGCGCACCCGGCACGGCAGGGCCGCAGGGTTAGAAGCACACGGCCGGCGAGAGAGCGATCCAGGCGGGCAGGTTTTTCCGGGGCTGCCGCGCCGTGGGACGGTATGGCACTATTATGGGTTCGACTGGCGATGACTTTGTGCATCGCGACCGGCGGGGCAGCTCGCACGGAGGGCCGGGACTTCAGACGGAAGGTGTCGCGGGCGCGCGATGGAACAACGTGAAACGATCCAACAAAGACACGGCCCCGGTCGAGCCCCGCGACGGCGGCCACGGTACCGAGACGACGTCATTGCCGGGTGAGCCGGTCAGCAGCGCCATGTCCCCATCGTCGAACGATACCGGCCGAGCGGATCCGCCCGATCCCAGCTCCGAGCAGGGTCTCCTGAATCGGGTGCGGCGGGGCAGCTCCTCGGCCGTGGGCGCGCTGTTCGAACGGTAACGAGCAGCTCGCGGCCATCGAACGCCTGCCGAGTCCGGACGCCGCGCGCAAGGCGCTCACACGGGCCGTCATCCGGCTGAGCGAGTTCATGCCGCTGGCCTTCAGAAGGTAGCGCCCATCTCGCCGGCGCGCCCGGGAGCGCGTCCCCGCCGGCGACCCACCGTGCGGAAACTGTCCGGTTCCGGCCATTCAAACGTCATAAGAGAGTAGATGAGATACGTACTCCTTGGCCGAGCGCGGTGCGCGAGGGCTGACGCCACGCTGCGGCGCGGTGGGATTTCGGATGAGTGATGCGCACCGACGACCGTGACAATCTGATCGGCGACGTGGCCGACGCGCTGACGCTGGACCAAAAGGTGCATTGGGAGCGATGCGCAAGCCTGGCCGCGGGCGCCGATCGCGAGAAGATCGAGAACCTGCGCGTCATCGAGCGTGTTCTGACGAGCCGGCCGGCGGGACCGGCGTCGGAGACCGTCGAGGCGACCCGCCGCTACGGCAGCGCTGTCGTGCGGCGCGCCGTCCACGTGCTCATCGCCATCGCAACCATCGAGGTGGCGGCCACGCTGCTGCTGCTGCCGTGGGCCTGGGGCGACTACTATCGCGAGCACGGCGAGGTGGCCGTCTTCATGACGACCAAGTTCGTCGGGCATGCCGTCGCCGCCGGCCTGTTGCTGTGGGCCGGTCGCGGGGACTGGCGGACATGGTTGCTGGGGGTCTATTGCCTCCTCAAGGCCACCCAGGCGGAGACGCACATGCTCCCGGCCTTTGTCCTGGAGGTGCCGCCGCCCGAGGAGTACGCGGCCTATCTCGGGCACCTGCCCGCCGACAGCCGGTTCTTGCTTGCCCTCTACGTTCCCGCGTTCCTGTTCGCGCCGGCGTTCCTGTGGGCGTTCGCCCGCGAGTGCCCGCGGGTCTATCGCCGGACCCGGCTCGATGATCTGGCGCGCCGCATGATCCCTGGCAGCGTACTGATCGGTGGCGGCCTCTGGGTTGCCTGCGCGGTGACGCTGGAGCTGGCGCGGGCTGGTTATGCGGCGGCGCCGGTCGCCCTGGTGCTCGATGGCACGATCGCCGCGCAGGACCTGCTGGTACTGGGGGCGGTCACCCTGGTCGCGCTACGCGCGCACACGGCGTCGGCGGACGAGGTGCGGCGCGTCGTGGTGTTCAGCGCCGGGTTCCTCCTCTTCATGGGCGTCTCGTCCGTCTACGACGTGGCCGAGGCGTTCGCGCCCGGGGACTGGGTCTCGAATTACCGCTGGTCGCCGACGGTGCTGCTGATGGAGGCGCTGCGCTTTCCCGGGTTGATCCTGCTCTGGTACGCGGTGCTGGCGGCGCGCATTCCCCACCTGCGGGAGGCGGTGCGGGCGCTCTACCGCCGCCTGCTGATGCGCCCGGGCCTGCTCGGTGCGCTGGCCGCCGTGCCCGCCGGGGCGCTGGCATGGCTCATCGGGGGCAGCCCGGAGCGTGCGGTGGGCGCGGTCATCGCGGATCCGCTGGCGCAGTCGCTGTTCGCGGTCGTCGGGCTCCTGCTGCTGGTGATCGCCGCCCGGGAACGCATCCTGATCCGCCTGGACGCGTGGATCCTCCCCGAGACCGCGGACCAGCGGCAGGCCCTGGCCGATGCGGCGGGCGCCCTGGCGCAGGCCAGCCGGATCACGACCGTCGGCGAGACCGTCACCCGGACGGTGCGGCGCGGGTGCGGCTCGCCGGCGACCCTGCTGGTGGCGGACGACGCCGGGACCCACGCGGGCGGGTTCAGCGCCCCGCGGGCCCGGATCGCGCCCCTGCCGCGCCAGTCGGCCATCGTCCACCTGCTGGAAACCGCCGGCGGACCCGTCCGGGTCGAGCCGAACGGGCGGCCGTCGGTCTTCCCCTTGCTGCCGCCCGGCGAAGCGGCCTGGGTCACCGAGACGGGCGCCGACGTGATCGTGCCGGTTCCCGGTCCGGGGACGGACGTACTCGGGGTGCTGGCGGTGAGCCGTCGATTCGACGGTCGCCTGGTCCGCTCCCTCGACCTGCCGTTCCTGGAGGCGCTCGGCGCGGCCGCCGGGTTGGCGCTGGCGCGCCTGCAGCTGCTCGACGCGCGGGGCGCGGGGTCGGGGGAGGCGCTGCCTGCCGCGGAGTGTCCTGTCTGCCGATCTGTGACCGAGGCCGGCGCGCCGCCCGGATGCGCGTGCGGGCCGGCCTACGTCGCCACGGAGGTTCCGAAGTTTCTGGCCGGCAAGTTCCGCCTGACGCGGCGCCTGGGCGCCGGGGGTATGGGCGCGGTCTACCTGGCACGCGACCTGCGGCTGGAGCGCGACGTGGCGATCAAGATCTTGACCGCGCGGTCCCTCGGCCGCCTGATGGGGCTCAAACCGGAAGCCTGGGCCATGTCGACGGTGACGCATCCGGCCGTGGCTCAGATCCACGGCGTCGAGTCCTGGCGCGACCGCCCGTTTCTGGTCGTCGAGTTCCTCCCCGGCGGCACGCTGGAGGACCGGTTGCGGGACGGGCCCATCGACCCCGCCGAGGCGGTGTCTGTCGTCGCCCGGCTGGCCGGCGCCCTGGCGGCCCTGCACGAGAAGGGATGCCTGCACGGGGACATCAAGCCCAGCAACATCGGGTTCACCGCGGAGGGGTCGCCGAAGCTGCTGGATTTCGGGTTGGCGCACGCGGTGGACGACGCGGCCATGGTGGGCGGCACCCTGCCCTACCTCTCGCCCGAGATTCTCGCCGGCCGCCGGGCCGGGGAAGCCGACGATGTCTGGGCGCTGTCGGTGGTCCTCTACGAAATGGTGTTGGGCCGGCATCCCTTCGCCGGCGGCGCCCTCGAGGAGGTGCAGAGCCGCATCCGGCGCCAGCGCCTCGCTGCCGGCGGGGCTGCCGCAGCCGCGGCACCGACATCGGCGGCGTCCGTGGCCGCCTTCGCGGCGTCGATCCTGACGGCCCCCCGGGCGGGGCGGCCGGCGAGCGCGCCCGCGTTCGCCGTCGCGCTGGCCGAGCTCCCCGGGAACGCCTAGCCCAAATTTCCCAATTCTTTTCAGCCTGCCTGTCCGGTTCTCTCCTGCCATACGTCATTGGAATGCATTGGGAATGTAGCTGTGGGTTTTTGCCCTAAAGCGGCGCCGTCGAGTGCCTGGCGGACGTGCGCCACGCCCCGGCGGCGCAGTGGCCGATCCGCACCCTCGAGCCGGCCGCGTCGACGCGGCACGCGATGCCGGGCCGCTCATCGACGGGTGTCCGCACGCGATCGACTTGCGGCACTCGCCGGGCGAGGCCGTTGACGATCCTGGCGTAGGAGGAACGATGGTGACGAACACAATCGAGATCGGGACGGCGCTGCTGCCGCTCCGGCGTATGACCAGAGCGGCCCGGACCGCAGTCTCCCCGCGCCCCCCGATCCCCGTGGCCTTTGCGCTCGCCGTCCTCGCCGTCCTGGCGACGGTCGCCCCGGAACAGGCCGCCGCCCAGACGGTCACGACCTTCATCAGCAACACCGGGCGGATAACGACCACCGCCACCTCAAGCCGGGTGCAAGCCACAGCGTTCAGAACGGGCACCGGCACCTACACGCTGTCCAGCGTCGCGTTAAGGCTTCACAGCCAGACTGATACCCACACCCCGGCGGTCCAGATTTACACGCACACCAGCATCGGTCCGGGCACCCTGGTGGCCACCATGACCAATCCGGCCACGATCGTGGATGGCGTCGTCAACATCTTCACCGCCCCGGCCAACACCACGCTGGCCGCCAACACGACCTACTGGGTGGTCACGAGCAATTCCGCCAATCCCAATGGCACGGGGTTTCGGGTCATCACGACCTTCACCGGAGGTTCAGACAGCCGCACGGCAGCGGGATGGAGCATCGGCAACGCGAATTACAAGACTGACATCCGCACCGACGGCTGGACTACCACCTTTTTCCGCATCCTCTTCCAGATCCGGGGCACCGATCAGACCAACGACCCCCCGACGGTGGCGAACGCGATCCCGGACCAGTCGGCGACGGTGGGGACGGCGTTCAGCTACCAGGTCCCGGCGAACACGTTCAACGATACGGACACCGGCCAGACGCTGAGCTACACGGCGACGAAATCCGACGGCATGACGCTACCCACGTGGCTGGTCTTCACCGCCAGCACGCGGACCTTCGCGGGGACCCCGGCGGCTTCGGATGTGGGAACGGTGTCAGTGAAGGTGACCGCCAACGACAGCAACAGCGGGACGGACAGCGACGAATTCGACATCACCGTCGCCGCCATCGCCCCCGGCGCCCCGGCCAGCCTCACGGCAACGGCCAGCGGGACCACCACGATCAACCTCTCCTGGACCGCCCCGGCCAGTGACGGCGGCTCCGCCATCACCGGCTACAAGATCGAGATCTCCTCCGATGGCGGCTCCAGCTTTACCGACCAGGTCGCCAACACCGCCAGCACCACCACCACCTACGAGCACACCGGGCTGGCCGCCAGCACCACCCGCCACTACCGCGTCTCGGCCATCAACAGCATCCGCACCAGCCTTCCCTCCAACGTCGACAGTGCCACCACCGGCACCGCCGCCAACAACCCCCCGACGGTGGCGAACGCGATCCCGGACCAGTCGGTGCCGGCGGGCACGGCGTTCAGCTACCAGGTCCCGGCGAACACGTTCAACGATACGGACACCGGCCAGACGCTGAGCTACACGGCGACGAAATCCGACGGCATGACGCTACCCACGTGGCTGGTCTTCACCGCCAGCACGCGGACCTTCGCGGGGACCCCGGCGGCTTCGGATGTGGGGACGGTGTCAGTGAAGGTGACCGCCGACGACGACAACGGCGGGACGGACAGCGACGAATTCGACATCACCGTCGCCGCCATCGCACCCGGCGCCCCGGCCAGCCTCACGGCAACGGCCAGCGGGACCACCACGATCAACCTCTCCTGGACCGCCCCGGCCAGTGACGGCGGCTCCGCCATCACCGGCTACAAGATCGAGATCTCCTCCGATGGCGGCTCCAGCTTTACCGACCAGGTCGCCAACACCGCCAGCACCACCACCACCACCTACGAGCACACCGGGCTGGCCGCCAGCACCACCCGCCACTACCGCGTCTCGGCCATCAACAGCATCGGCACCAGCCTTCCCTCCAACGTCGACAGCGCCACCACCACCACTGACGGCGGCACGGATCCCCCCGGTGGTGGTGGTGACCCGGGTGACGGTGGTGGAGGCGGAGGAGGCGGAGGCGGAGGTGGAGGGGGCGGTGGTGGCGGTGGAGGTGGCGGTGGAGGCGGAAGCCGCGGCCGGCCGCCCAGCTATCCCGGAACCATTCGGGCGGAGAGCGGCGACGGGGAGGTGACGCTGACCTGGGATGCGCCGTCCAGCCAGGGCAGTTCCCGGATCGAGCACTACGAGTACCGGATCGACGGCGAGGGCGAGTGGATCTCGAGCGGATCGGCCGACCGCACGCACACGATTACCGGGCTGATCGAAGGCCGGATCTATTTCTTCCATCTGCGCGCGGTGAGCGCGGCCGGCGCTGGCGCCCACCGCATTTCGCCCGAGGCCACGCCGGTGGCGGACCTGGACTTTACCCACTTCGCCAATGGGGGGTTCGTCACCTCCACGCTGGCGCTGGTGAACGCGGGCGCCTATCCGGTCCGCCCCGCCATCTACTTCTACGATCAGGACGGCGACCCCATCGCCGCCCGTAGGGTGGTGGAACTCACCCCGGATCTGGAGGTGGGAGACGACGGCGCTCTCCGGCCAAGCACGGTTATGAACCCCCTGGGCGAACTCACCATTGCCAGCCACGGCCGCGGGGGACAGCGGGCCGGATCGGTCACGGTGCGCGCGGCCAGTTCCATTGGCGGGGTCCTGCGCTTCGACATCCCGGGCTTCGGCGTGGCCGGGGTCGGCGACAGTCCGACCCTCCGGGATGCCCTCGTCCCGGTGCGCCGGCAGGCGGTGGGGGTCAACACGGGGGTGGCGGTCCGAAACCGGGGAACGGCCACTCTGACCCTGCGGTGCCGATTGATGCAGGCCGGCGCCGTCCTCGAAGAAGCCGCTATCCGACTCCGGGCCAACGGCCAGGACGCCCGGTTCATCGACGCGATATTCCCCGGCGTCGACACATCGGACTTCACCGGATCGGTGCGATGCACCGCGCCCGAACCCGGGCGCTTCTCGGCGGTGGCCTTCGAACTGGATGCCGTCAACCGGATCTTCACCACCCTGCCCGTCGTGCCAGTGCCGGCGGTCCCGGAGCGGGAGCAGGAACAAGAGGAAGAACAGGATCAGGAGCCAGAGCAGGAACCGGAGCCCGCGCGCCTGGACTTCACGCACTTCGCCAATGGAGGGGACATCGTCTCCGATCTGGTGCTGGTGAATCCGGGCGCCAATCCCATCCGTCCGGCCATCTATTTTTACGACCAGACCGGCGCCCCGATCGCCGCCGAGTCGCTGGTGGATATCACCGAAGATCTGGAGGTCGGCGACGATGGCGCCCTGAGTCCACGGATGGCCATGAACCCGCTGGGAGAACTCACGATCTCGACCCACGGCCGCGGGGGGCAGGTTTCCGGATCGGTCGCCGTCGCGGCCGAGGGTCCCATCGGCGGGGTCCTGCGCTTCGACATCCCCGCCCTGGGGGTCGCCGGGGTGGGCGACAGTCCCCCGGTCCGGGATGCCCTCGTCCCGGTGCGTCGCCAGGATGGCGGCATCAACACGGGCATCGCGGTCCACAACCGGGGCGCGGCCGCCCTTCTGGTGCGCTGCCGGTTGATGCGGGACGGCGCCGTGCTCGAAGAGACGATGATCCCGCTTGCGGCCAACGGTCAGGACGCCCGGTTCATCGACCAGGTGTTCCCCACCGCCGACACGTCCGACTTCGTGGGGTCGGTGCGGTGCATGACGCCCGAACCGGGGCGCTTCTCGGCGGTGGCCTTCGAACTGGATGGCGTCAACCGGATCTTCACCACCCTGCCTGTGGTCCCGGTGGTGAAGGTGCCCTGACGTCGGGAGATCGCGTACCAAGGACAGGCGGCTGGGACCGAGGACACGGTCGCCGACGGCGGCGCCACTGACGAGTTGGCGCGATGCGTTTCTGCAAGGAGGCGAGGACAGGCTCAAGCGCCGGACCGGGGAGGCCATCACGGTTGAGCACGTAACGGATTGGCTCGCCCCACGGGCGACCGCCCCGGCTGGCGAAGCAAGAGTTCGGCGCGACGAGCGGCTTCGGTCCCGTCGAATCCGCTAGCAGCCTGTCGGACTTTCGGCGTAAGTCCTTTGTTTTCAACAACGGCCCTTTTTAGCCCGAAACGGTAAACACAGTCATATGAATGACTTAGGTTTTTGATTCGGTGTTAGTCCGACAGGCTGCTAGACAAATGTTTAAACTATTGTATTCAAAAGAAGCGCCTAGTCTGATAAATCACTGTAAAATAATGATTTAGATATACCGTCAGTCTCTCGGTGAAAGAACATCGTTCCTCTCTTCCTTCCTCAACTCCGCCTCCGAAGACCCCTCGGCACGATCGCGCGCACTTCTACGACAGGCTCCTAAGGTTCGGTTTCCTGTTCCCGGGTCACCTCGAACCGCGCAACGTTGGATCTCTCACCCGTCGTATCGTCGTCCACCCACAATTCATGTGTCCCAACCAGCAGAAGCAACGTATCGACTTCGTGCGTGAACCCGCCGTTGCCGTCGGTCAGGATCGGCAGGTAAGGGAACTCGCGCCCATCGGGCTGGAGCAGGTGCGAGGTGACGTTCGCATTCGGCGTGAATCCGGCGCCAGTGACGTCGATGAATTCCTTTGCGGGGACGACGGTTCTGGAGAGTGTCACGGTGGGGCCGGTCTCTCCGGACTCCACGGTGGTATCGGTATCCGATCCGCAGGCGGCAACCCACAGGAAGACGAACAGCGACACCAGGAGCAAACGCCGGGATGTATTCATTTTGTGAAAGTGGTGACAGTGGTGGGGGGAAGCCATGGGGATATAAGGATATAAAGAAACAAGGGCGAAGCGGATTCCAGTGATTGCTGGAAACCCGCCCGCCCCGTTTCGATCGGAAAAAAGGATTTTACCCAAGGGGAACCGCCTGACGGCGGTCGGCCCCATGCTGAGAGATGACACGGCCACCGCGAAGGGCGGCGGCCGGTCAAGGAATTCGGACTAGGTCCAGGAGTATCCTTCGTGCTTCATGGGCAGCTTCCGGATTCGGACGCCGCTGGCATCGAAGATGGCGTTCGTGATCGCCGGGATGGCCGGCGGCAACGACGGTTCACCCAACCCCGTGGGATTATTGTCGCTCAGCACAAACTCCACCTCGATATTGGACGGCGCCTGGGAAATGCGCGTCGGCTCATATTCGGGGAAGTTGTTCTCGACGACACTGCCATTCTGGATGGTGATCTCCCAGTTCATCATGTGGCTCATGCCTTCGACAAGGCCGCCTTCCACGAGGTTGCGAGACCTGCTGGGGTTGACGATCTGCCTGCCGATGTCGATTGCGGCCCAGACGTTGTTCACCGTCACGCTCTGGTTTGCGTCCACGCTGACTTCGACCACGTAGGCCACGTAGCCGGCGTGGGCATACTGGAACGCACAACCCATGCCGCGGCCTTCGCCCAGACCCGCGCGCGCATTGTCCCAGTTGGACATCCGGCGCACGGCCTCCATGACGCCTGTCGCGCGGGAAGCGTTGAATCCACCAGCCGGCCCGTCAGCTGCCGGGTTCGCCAGCAGATCCAACCGGAACTGCAGCGGGTCCGCGCCGGCCGCCACCGCCAATTCGTCGATGAACGACTGCATGACGAAGGAAACGCCGTTGGTGCTTGGCGCGCGCATCGCCCCGGTCGGAATGCTGAACGGGGTGATGTTGATGGCGCCGGCCATGAAGTTGGGCACGAATCCCCGCGGAAACTCGTTCGCGGGAACCACCGACGCAATGCTCGGAACGAAATCGCGGAACGCGGTCACGCGTCCGTTTCCGTCGAGCCCCGCCTTGAAGAAGTGGTATCCGGCAGGCCGGTACCTGTCATGGTGCATGTCGTCTTCACGCGTCCAGAGCAGTTTCACCGGAACGGTGGGCAGCCCGGCGGCCATTCGTTCCTCGCTGACGGTGCGCGCAATCGCGCCAACCTCGATATCGTATTCGCTGTACAGCCGGCGTCCGAAACCGCCGCCGGAGCGCACCAAGTGCATCGTCACGGCGTCGTTTTCAATACCCGCCGAACCGGCGGGACCGGCCAGACCCGGAATCTGGCTCGGAGACCAGATTTCAAGAGTGTTGTCCGCCCTGAAGTGGGCCGTCGAGTTCTGGGGCTCGAGAGGAGCATGCGACAGCAGTGGGAAGTAATACTCCGCTTCGAGCACCTGAGCCGCGCTCGAAAACGCGGCTTCGACATCGCCGATGTTGGCGCTGCCACGGCCGCCGCCGGTCGGCGGAGTCGATGCCTGTGAGGACAGGGACGCGGCCTGATCGTTGTAACGCGTCGTGCTCTCGACCGCCGTCGCGCCTTCATCCCAGGTCACGTTCAACTGCTCGCGCGCCTTGTTGGCGACCCACCAGTTGTCGGACACGATGGCCACGCCTGACGCGGGGCCGTCGGCGTCCACGATAAAGGCGTGCTGAATACCCGGAAGCGCCCGGATTTCGTCCAGGTTTGCACTCTGGGCCACACCGCCGAATACCGGGCACTTGTGGTAGGCGGCAAAGAGCATGCCTTCGGGTTCGAGGTCGATGCTGTAGATCGGCTGTCCGGTCACCATCTGGAAGTTTTCGATTCCCGGGAGTGGCTGACCGACGATCTTGAAGTCGGCCGGGTCCTTCATGGCGACGGTAGCCATGTCCGGCGGCGTCATGCCGGCAATGGTTGCGGCCAGTGAGCCGTAGGTCGCCGTTCGCGCAGAGGGGCCGTGCGTGACCACGCCCGAGGCCGTGGTGAGTTCACCGACGGGGACGTTGAACGATTGGGCGGCGGCAGCCAGAACCATGGCCCGTCCGCCGGCCCCGACCTGCCGCATCGTGTTGTAGTTGCTCGGGATGGCGGTCGAGCCACCCTCGATCTGCCGGCCATACTTCGGGTCGAGATCGGCCTGCTGAATGTCCACCTGATCCCAATCGACGTCGAGTTCTTCGGCGATGATCATCGGTAACGCCGTCTTGATGCCCTGACCGGTTTCCGGGTTCTTGGCAATGATCGTGAACCGATTGTCGGGATTGATCGTGATGTATACATCCGGGGTGGGAGGCGGAGCAGGCGCGCCGCGTCCGCCGCGTCCCTGCGACAGCAGTTCTTCGGTCCCGGCATACAGACCGAACATGACGCCGCCACCGGCAACGGATGTGATTTTCAGAAAGGTACGACGATCGAGCGATTTTGTTGTGTTTGCTTTCATGTCGTCCCCTTACCTGCTTGCCGCAAGGTGAATGGCCTCGCGGATCCGCATGTAGGTTCCGCAACGGCAGATGTTGCCGTTCATCGCGGCGTTGATTTCGGCGTCCGTCGGATTTGAATTGTTTGCCAGCAGGGCCGATGCGGTCATCAGTTGTCCAGCCTGGCAATATCCGCACTGCGGAACATCCAGTTCCATCCAGGCCTGCTGCAGGGGATGGCTTCCATCCTCGGACAGACCTTCAATGGTCGTCACATCGGCGGAGACGTTGGCAATCGGCGTCTGACAGGAACGAACCGGCCGACCGTCAATCTGCACCGTACAGGCGCCGCAAGCGCCCACGCCGCAACCGTATTTCGTTCCCTTCATTTTGAGAACGTCTCGGAGGACCCACAGAAGGGGCATATCCTCCGGAGTGTCGACTGTCGTCGAGTTTCCGTTGACTGTTACTGTGTAGGGCATCGTATCTCCCGGTAATAGGGTTAAGACGGTTGGCGTCACTGGGCGCGAGGCGGGCCAACAGCACACGCGCAATCCGACCCTCAAAGGCTGTCCGCAGATCCTATCATTGACACCGTCCAGATACCACAACTTCGACCTGGACGGCACGGCAAATTTGTTCTCAGATGGAGCATGATGTGGGGAATGAATTTCGAGTCATTCTCAAGTAGTCGAAGACGAGACGGGTATTGAAAGAGAGTTTGCGCATCGATTGGGCGATCGATTGAGCGGGTTTTTGAAAGGATTTGAGAATACCGACGGCAAAGCGTCGGAGGCGGGTGATGTTTTCCGGGCCGAAGCCGGTGCGGATTCGACTGCGGTCCTCATCGTAATTCCAGTCGATGATGTAATGGACGCTTTCGATACTCCAATGACCGCGATTGATGGCCAGCAAGCGTTCGGGGGAGGTTTCGCCGGGTGAGCGGCTCGTGATGCCCAGCGCGGTTTCACACGTGAGGGCGCCGGATTTCTTGTCGATGGATTCGCGCTCGATCCGAAAGACCTGGCCCAGGTGGGGAAAGTCGAGGTAGTGGTTGAGTTCGGCGCTACACCAAATGCGCCGGGTTTCGATGCGGCCATGATCGGGCGGGGTGACCTCGACAAAGTCGGGTTGTCCGCGGGTTTGGAACTGGAACGCGATATCGCGTTCCAGCGTCGGTTGGTTGCCTTTGACCGTGAAATGATAGTGCGCTCCCCGCTCGACCAAATAGCGCGCGATCGCGCGTTGGGTCAGCAGGGCATCGCCGGTGATGTCCTTGCCGGCGATGTCGCAGGTTTGAAGCAAGGGAACGGCCATGCCGATTTCGTTCGTGCGCTTGCGCTCCTCGCCGCCGGCTACAGGCAGGGTTCCCACTTTTTTTGGGTGTAGCAGCGTTTCGACTCATGCCCGACCACGCTCATGATGTGGGTCTGACGCCCGTCCGAGTCGAGGGCGTTCTTCATCGTCTTGCCATCCATGGCCAGCGCATCGTCCGGGGCGCCCCAGGCCCGATTCCACGCATTGAGCGCCCGGTCCAGCGCCCCCGGTTCAATCCGGACCAGACAATCCCGAATCACAAACTCGCTGGGAACCACATAGCGGCCGTTCTCCCGCCGGCAGCCAAAACGTTCGCGGGCTTTCTGCCCCAGGGCATCGGCCCAATCCGAGATGGCTTTATAGCCGTGCATGCCGCACAGCGTCGCGCCCGCCGCGATGCCCAGCACTGCCGACAAGGGATGGCGCCGTCCCTGAGCGCGGCGCGGATCGGGAATGGTCTTGAAGCACTGGGGGAGTTGGCGCATCTGTGCGGCATTGAGCATGATCTTGGGGGCTCCGGTGAGTTGAAGATGTTCCCGGCCAGGGTGGGTCAGTTGCCCGCGCGCATCACGGCACAGGGGACGCACAAAGACAAGCTTCGGGGCATCGGCTTCGGCGCTGTAGCCGTCCCGGGTGCGCCGGTATCCCCGGGTCCGTCCCAGTTCCAACCAGTTCGACGCGCGATACACGCCGCCATGGAAGCGCCGGGGATCCACAAACGTTTCCAGCAGCAGCAACCCATGACCGAACCGTTCGCGCCAATCCGACCCGGCCCGCCGCTCGGTCCCTGACAACACCCGCGAGCCCACATTCGGCCGATTCCAGCCCGGCAGGATCAAAAAGCGGCTGTTGTTGGCGATCAGTTTCAGCCGCCCATACTGCGAGCGGAAGTCCCAGCCGATCCATCGATCCCGAACCCCGCACTTCAGCGCCGACGCCGACAGGCTCAGTTGCGCCACCCACTGCCCGCGCCATGTGGCCACGTACCAGACCGTCTCCCCGATCTTCGCCAGTGCGCCCAGATAATGATGACGCTTCATCTGCTCTTGATACTGCCCTTCCTCGCTTCGCTCCACTGGCCGTACCCCGATCTCCGACAGTTCCTGGCTGGTCAATTTCGTCCTCTCCATTCAGCGTTTTATACAGGAATCTCCTCGCTATGTCCAGCTTGTCAGGTTAAACCACTGAATTCTCGGACGTTCACTGGAAGGACAAATTCACCCTGACCTGGACGGCGTCCGCAACGATGGCCGGAGCAGTGCGACCGTACAACCCGGGGCGTCGGCCGGCCAACGGGACGAAATACAAATCGCACACCCGGGTCTACATGACCCCAAAGGGGGCTATTTCAGCGCTGAATAATCCGACGCACTCATCAGGAACGTGTCGTTGGTCAGGGGCACAAAGTACTTGTTTCTCAACTCTGTCCACTCGGGATCGGCGCCGAATCCCGCCCACACTTCCTCGCGGTGAGCCCGGTCGCGGTATGCGAGCATCCAGACCAGAGTGTCGGGGTTTTCCAGGTGCTGCCAGACTCCGACGATTTCGGCGCCATGCTTTTCGAACAACTCGACTTCTTTCTCGCGGAACCGCTGGTGCAGTTCGTCGATGCCGCCTTCAAAATTTCCGACCCCAACGCGGGACTGGTCCACCGTGTACAGCCGCAACTCAAAGCAGCGGGAGTCGGCGGCGACGTTATTGCTGAATTCGTCGGAAAGGTCGCCGGCCGGACCGCAGGGCGCGAGAGGCTCGTCGTTGCCGCCGCCGCGTTGGGCCGCCTGAACTTCTCCGGGCGACATCATTCCGATGACAAGGACAGCCAGGGCGACGATTGAGAACACAGAAAGGGCAGGTACGAATCGTTTGGTCATAGGGCCTCCGTGGGTTGAGAGAAAATGCTATACCACCTTGCGGCGGATGGGAATTGTTTGATTCGGGCGGACTTGTTTTCGGACTTGATTCGGGCGGTCGGACTTGATTCGGGCAGTCATAGACTGCCCCTACATGCTCAATATTGAAGGATTTGGGCTCCCCGCTCCGACTCCCACTGTAGGTGCAGTCTATGACTGCACGATCTCGAATTGGGACTTGATTTGGGCGGTCGGACTTGATTCGGGCGGTCATAGACCGCCCCTACATGCTCAATATTGAAGGATTTGGGCTCCCCGCTCCGACTCCCACTGTAGGTGCAGTCTATGACTGCACGATCTCGAATTGGGACTTGATTCGGGCGGTCGGACTTGATTCGGGCAGTCATAGACTGCCCTACATGCTCAATATTGAGGGATTTGGGCTCCCCGCTCCGACTCTCTCTGTAGGTGCGGTCTACGACCGCACGATCTTCGCTTAATCGTAGAACGCCGGGGACTTGTCCAGTGTGTCGTTCAGAGCGATGTCGTGCTCGATCCAGAGTTCGGCGCCCGATTCGACAAGAAAATCCTCGATCTCGCGGCGGGACGCGCGGGTCATCTCCCCATCGAAGTCGAATCCGGGCACCCGGTCCAGCGTGCGCTCCTCGACATAGTGGTAGAGATCCCCCGACAGCAGGATCGGCCCCCTGTTGGCCAAGTTGACAAAGAGCGACTGATGGCCCGGCGTATGGCCGGGCGTGAACTTGATCACCACCGATCCGTCGCCAAACACATCGTGATCCTCGCCCTCCAGCAGGATCGTCTCGGCGTCTTCAAGTCGATCGTAGTTGTCGCGCGAGGAGAGTCCGGCGGGTTCTGCGCCAAACATCGCGTCGCGTTCGGCACGCTGGACGATCCATGTCGAATCGGCAAAGCTGTTGGCGTTGGCCGAATGATCGGTGTGATAGTGCGACAGCGCGACGTAAGTGATGTCGGTCGGCTCGTAACCGAACTCGGCCAACTGCGGGAGCAGAGGCTTGTCGGCCATGAACACTCCGGCCGACGCCATCGACCCGTCCTCGGGGAAGTTGGCATCCGGAATCTGGCCCACGTCCCACATCAGCGTACCTTCGGGATGCTCCACCAGATAGCAGGGGGTATAAAAGTCGGTGGTCCCCTCGATCTCTTCGACCCTGAGATCGTAGTTCTCGGGATCCATCGCCGTGATGATTCCGCAATCCATGACGTAGAGTCGCGGGGACGTCAGGGGCGCCTCACCGGCGGCATCCGGCGCGGGGGCTTCAACTACTTCGGCCGGGGAACACGCCGAGGACACACCCGTCAGAACGAGTATCAAAAAGGTCAGAACCGGATTCATGTTCGATCGTGATCGGCCGGACATCGCACCCTCCAGTGAGCAGATTGATCGATACCGCGCGCGGGGCGAATGCTCGCGGCGCGGCGACCGGAACAGTCTATCGCCATGTCCATGCGAATGAGAAGAAGGCCTTGGTCCCGGCGGCGACTCTTTCGGCGAAAGTGGTATCTTCCAAGGGATCATGGCTGCAACCGATGAACTCGAACGGCTCTTCGAGCAGCATTTCCAGTCACCGCCCAATCGCGTCGATGCACTGCAAGGACAACTCGGCGGTTCGAGTCGACGAATCTTCCGTCTCGCCAACGACACGTCGAGCGCCATCGGCATCGTGTACGACATTCGTCGGGAGAACGTTGCGTTCCTTGAATTCTCCAGACACTTTCGCGGTCACGGTTTGCCCGTTCCGGCAATCTACGCCGAAAACCTCGACCGGGGCGTGTACCTCGAAGAAGACCTCGGCGACACCACACTTTACGAGTTCCTACAGGCGAACCGCACCGCAGACCGCATCGGGGCTGACGTGGTGGACGCCTACCGGAAAGCGGTTCGGATATTGCCCCTGTTTCAGGTCGAAGCCGGCCGCGACCTGAACTACGGAGTGTGCTACCCGCGCCACAGCTTCGACCGGCAGTCGATCGCCTGGGATCTGAACTATTTCAAATATCACTTTCTGCGGCTCGCGGGGATCGAGTTCGACGAACAGTCGCTCGAAGACGACTTCAGCCGTCTCACCGACTTTCTACTCGAAGCCGACCGCGACCATTTCCTGTATCGGGATTTTCAGTCGCGCAATATCATGCTGCGCGACGGCGAACCTTTCTTTCTGGACTATCAGGGCGGGCGGAAAGGAGCGTTGCAGTACGACATCGCATCGATGCTGTTCGATGCAAAAGCGGACCTGCCTCCGGTTCTGCGCAGCCGGTTGCTCGGCGTTTACCTGGATGCATTGTCCTCGCACGTCGATCTCGACCGCCCCGAGTTCATGCGGCACTACTACGCGTACGTATATGTCCGCATCATGCAGGCCATGGGCGCGTACGGTTTTCGCGGCTTCTTCGAACGCAAACCTCATTTTCTTCACAGTGTTCCGTTTGCCCTGAAGAACCTGCGGTGGCTCCTCGGCAACGTCGAACTGCCGGTGAAACTGCCGGCACTGTTCGGCGCGTTCCAGAGCATGCTGGCTTCCGAGAGACTGCGGAGCCTCACCTCGGAAGGCGAAGACATCACCGTACGCGTCTTCAGCTTCTCGTTTCACCATGAGTTGCCCGCCGATGAAACCAGGCGTGGCGGCGGATTCGTATTCGATGCCCGCAACCTTCCGGATCCATGTCGTGAGGAACGCTACAAGACCCTGACCGGAAAGGATGCTCCGGTAGCGGATTATCTGGCCGCCGAACCCAGCGTCCACGAGTATCTGGCCAACGTGACGTCGCTGGTCGACGCCAGCGTCAGCACCTGTCGGCGCAGAGGCTCCAACGAACTGATTGTCTCGTTCGGCTGCTCGGGCGGGCGGCATCGGTCCGTCTATCTGGCCGAACATCTCGCCAGACATTTGCGGAGCGGCGACGGAGTCGAAGTCGTCGTCCGCCACCTTGAACTGGAGAAACCGGACCGGTGAAGGCAATGATCCTGGCCGCGGGCCGGGGGACGCGCCTCCGTCCGTTGACCGACAGCCGTCCCAAACCGCTGGTCGAGATTTCCGGACGGACGCTGCTTGAAATCACGATCGAACGCCTTCGGGAATACGGCGTCGACGAGATCATCGTCAACGTTCACCACTTCGCGGACATGGTGGTGGACTACCTTGCGGCAAACCGGAACTTCGGCGCACGGATACAGGTGTCGCGTGAAAAGGACCTGCTCGATACCGGAGGCGGACTGAAACAGGCGGGATGGTTCTTTCTGAACGGGACGGACCGGGACGAGCCGTTCATCGTCCACAACGTGGACATCCTGAGTACGATCGATCTGGGACGCATGCTGGAGTTTCACGGGGGTGCGCGGGCACTGGCGACGCTGGGAGTCCAGGACCGCGAAACATCGCGATATCTGCTCTTTGACGAACAGGCCCAGCTATGCGGGCGGCGGGTGCCGGCCGAAGCCACCACCGAACTGGTCCGTCCCGTGGCAAACCCTCGGGAACTGGCGTTTTCGGGCATCCACGTGATCTCGCCTCGACTGCTGCCGATGTTGACCGATCCGGGCGCCTTCTCAATCGTCGACGCCTACCTCAGGCTTGCCGGCCGGGGACGACGCATTGTGGGTTTCCGTGCCGATGAGTATTCGTGGAGAGACGTCGGGACTCCGGCAGAACTGGAGCTTGCCCGCAAGGAACGGGCTGACTAGCCCGCCTTTCTCACGAGTTGTCTGCTGCAGCGCCGTTTACATCCGCCAGTGCCGCGTTCCGCTTGGTCGGGCTCCTCGACGTACTGTCAAGTACGCCTCCGGCGCCCTTCCGGCGCGCGCCTTGCCCTGACGGCGTCTCCGACTCTTCGCGACGAAAACCCGTGAGAAAGGCGGGCCTGTAATTCCGGATGGGAATCGCAGAGACCGCGATGTGCACCGGACGCTTCAACCCCGCCCGATAAAGGGCATCCCGGTTGCCATGATCGTCATGAACTGAACATTCGTATCCAGGGGAAGGCTCGCCATCTGAAGAACCGCCTTCGCCGCGTGTTCGACATCCATGGTGGGTTCGGCCATGATCCGGCCGTCGGCCTGAGGCACGCCTTCACTGAAACTGGAGGTCAGATCCGTTCCCGCGTTGCCGATATCGATCTGCCCGCAGGCGATGCCGTACTTGCGGCCATCGAGCGCGGTGGATTTCGTCAGACCCGTGATGGCGTGTTTGGTCGCGGTGTACGGGGCCGAGTTCGGCCGCGGCACGTGCGCGGACAGGGATCCATTGTTGATGATCCGCCCGCCCGTCGGTGTCTGCTTCTTCATGATGCGGAACGCCTCCTGGGTGCAGAGGAACGCCCCGGTCAGATTGACGTTGACCACGGACTGCCATTGCTCGACGGTGAGGTCTTCAAGCAGTACCGGCGGCGCCCCTATCCCGGCATTATTGAACAGCACATCCAGCCGGCCGAAGCGTTCTTCGGTCTTGTTGAACAGCGTCCGGACGGCACCGGGGTCGGAGACGTCCGCCGCGACGACGAGAGCGTTTTCCGGGGTACCGGATTCACGCGCGGTCTGTTCCAGAAGCTCTTTGCGCCGGCCGGCCAATGTCACGCCGTAGCCCTCTCTTAGAAAGGCCAAGGCAGTATGCTTGCCGATTCCGGTTCCAGCACCAGTGACGATGGCGATCGCGTTGTTGAAGGGCATTCGCAGGGTCCGCGGGGTTTGCAGTCTTTAGCGGGAAAGGGCGTTCGAACCCGGCAATCAGGGAGAATCGTTTCCCGCCGGGGCGCCATGGGCGGCCAGGAACTCGACCACGGATTCCATACCGCTGGCCGCGTCGAGCGCCGTACGGCCATCGGCGGATGCCACGCTCAAGTCGATGCCAAGTTCCACGGCCAGTTTCGCCGCTTCCAGCGCGCGGGCCTCGCGCTCGCTCCGGTCGAGTTGAACCCACGCCCGGCCGCCGCCGCCCATTCCCAGGGCGGCCATCAGAGGCGTGGTGACGTGACGCCGCTCCACGATGGCGTCGGTGATGCTGATCGCGTAGTACGTTCCCTCGTGCACGACCAGCGGTTCGGCGCCATGGTCGACCAGAAGGCGCATCACGGCGGGAGTGCTGAAACGGGCAGCAAGCCAGAACGGCGTCGCGCCGACCAATTCGGGACCATAGTTGTGGTCGCCCGACGAACGGCGCGTCGGAGTCCACGTCGTCAGCGGCGCGTTGGCGTCAGCGCCGTGAACAAGCAGGGCTCGCACCATCGATTCGTCGTTGCGCATGACCGCGTTGTGCAACGCGGTGAACCCGGGACCGGGTGGGTCGGGATCCGCACCTTCGTCGAGCAGAAACTCAACCAGGGAACCGAAACCCGAGTGCGCGGCCAGAGATGTCGCGCTTACTCCCCAGGCGTCCGCGGCATTCACGTCGGCGCCGGCCGCGACCAGCAGCCGCGCCGATGCAAGATCTCCGGAACGCGCCGCGAACATCAGCGGCGTGTCCCCGCCATGCGGAATCTCGCGGTTGTATTCGTCGATGCTGTGCGGCGGCACGGCCATCACCTGGCGCCATACCTCGGACCGCGCATGGATGTCCGCACCGTGTTCAATGAGGACCTCGACTACGGATGCGTGCTTTTGGGCAGCCGCCCACATCAGCGCGGTCTGTCGACGGGACGCGCTTCTGTTGACGTCGGCGCCGCTCGTTATCAACTTTTCGACGACGGTGGGATAACCGGACCGGGCCGCAACCATCAAGGGCGTCTCGCCGAGCAAGAGCGCCCGATCGGGATCGGCGCCGGCGTCGAGCAGCAGACCCACCATCTCGTCGCTCCCGTTCTGGCTGGCCGCCCACAGCGCGGTCGCACCCAGATCGTTCGCCGCGTTCACGTCGGCGCCCGCATCGAGCAGCAGGCCGGCACTATCGGCGTCGTCGCCATAACTGGCCCAGATCAGCGCGGTCGTGCCGTCCGCCTCGCTCGTGTTGGCATCGACACCCTGTTCAAGGAGCATGCGCAGCGTCGCCGTGTCGCCCTTCCTGACGGCTTCGACCAGGGGCGGCACGACCGCGGCACGAAGCACGAGGCCGGACGCCGCCGCGGTTACCGCGATCAGGAGTACAGCCACGGCCATCGGTCGCGTCTGGCGCTTTGCAAATTTCGATCGAGAATTCAATTCAGAGATTTCCAATCTCGAAATCAACAATGGTATCCGTTCGGTTACACGTCGAGCGGAAGCGCGCCGTCGCTTCCACCCACCCGATCGACCGGGACGCCCATCTTGTCCATGACCGAGACAAGCATGTTGGCGATCGTCGGCTCGTTCTCGTACTTCACGTGCCGGCCCCCCTGTAGTTTTCCGGAGCCGCCGCCCATGAGCAAAAGCGGAAGGTTGTCGCCCGAATGCCGCGTGCTGTTCGAGATGCCCGAGCCGTACAGGACGATCATATGGTCCAGCAACGAGCCGTCGCCGTCGGGTGTCGCGCGCAACCGGGCCAGATACTTCGAAAACAACTCCGTGTGGTAACGGTTGATCTTCGACATGTGCGCGATCACGCCGGGCACGTCATTGTGATGCGACAACGGGTGATGCGCCTCGGGGACATCGATCTGTGGATAGGGCCGCGCACTCTGTTCCTTGCTCAACATGAACGAAATCACGCGCGTCAAATCGGACTGGAATGCCAGGAGTTGCAGGTCGAGCATCAAATCGAGGTGATCTTCGAACTCGGTCGGGGCGCCCTGAGGCTGCTCCAACGTGGGAAGTTCCAGATCGGTCTGCTCTTCGGCCTTTTGAATGCGCCGTTCCACGTCGCGAACCGCTTCGGTGTATTCGTCGACCTTGATCCGGTCGCCGGGGCCGAGTTCGTTCCTGAGACTGGACAGCTTCGCGTTCACCGAATCGAGGATGCTCCGGTGCTGGCGCAAACGGGCCTCGCGAACGGCAGGATCGGTACTGCCGGTGTCGCCGTACAGTCGTTCGAATACGGCGCGCGGATTCCACTCCATCGGAAGAGGCTGCGTCGCGCTGCGCCAGGACAGCGTGTGCGTGTAAACACAACTCAGGTTGCCGGTACATGCTCCCGCGTTGGCAGGGACGTCCATCGACATTTCCAGAGACGCCACCTGGGTTTCGTTGGCAAAGTGCCGGGCCATCATCTGGTCGATCGACACGTCGGCAACGATCTCGATTTCGTTCCTTCCACCCCGGGCCGTTCCGGTCAGAAACGAACCGGAAGCACCCGCATGGATGTAGTTCCAGTTCGCCTTGATCCCCGAGAGAACGAGCATCTGGTCCTTGAACGGGGCCAGGGGCTCCAGGATCGGAGTCAACTCGAAATCCCGGCCTTCGGTCTCAGGCGACCAGTACTCCATGGCCATCCCGTTCGGCACATAGAACGCCAAGAACCGGTTCGCCGGCCTCGCTGCCTGGGTGGCCAATGCCGCCGGAACCATCGCGTCCAGGAACGGCAAGGCGATGGCCGCGCCCATTCCGCGCAACACCGTTCGTCGGGACAACGCATTATTGAAGATGAACATTCGAACTCCTCCCGGCCCCGGCCGGGTTCTACCTTCCGCAATCCGACACGTTATTCCGCCGGCGTCCGGCCGTCTTCGGCAGTTCTCATCCGGAACGGCACGCTTCGGACGATGCCGCCGACCAGCGACGACCAACTGTAGCCATCCGCCGCGGCCTCGCGGACGATCTTTCTTATCGCAGGCTTGTCGTAAAACTCTACTCTTCGACCCAACGCATACGCCAGAAGCTTTTCGGTGACAGTTCGTGGAAACGCTTCGGGATCGTCGAGCAACAGCCGCCGCAAGCCGGCCAGTCCATCCACGCTGGCGCCGCTGACGGTCGTGCCTCTGGAATCGATGCCCCGCCCGGCTTCGTCGACCGTCCGCCAACCGCCGATCACGTCGAAGTTCTCCAGCGAGAAACCCAACGGGTCGATCACGGAATGACAACCGTTGCATGACGGATTCGTTCGGTGGATCGCCAGTCGTTCGCGCATGGTCGGGGGCACGACGCCCGGCGTCTCTTCCAACGTCGTGTCCACATTCGCGGGCGGCGACGGCACGGACAGGCCCAGGATGTTATCCAACAGCCACTTGCCGCGAAGTACCGGCGACGTGCGATCGGGATAGGAAGTGGTCGCCAACAGGGCCCCCTGTGCCAGCAGACCTCCACGCCGGTCGCGGTTCGGCAGCATCACGCGCCGGAACCGGGTGCCGTACACGCCGGGAATTTCGTAGTGCCGCGCCAACCGTTCGTTGACGAACGTATATTCGGCGTCGATCAGATCGACGACGCTACGGTCTTCACGAATGGTGCTGGCCACGAATAGTTCGGTTTCCCGCCGGAATCCGTCCATCAAACTCAGGTCATAGTTGGGATAGATTCCGGGATCGACGACCACTTCAGGAACCCGGCGCAAGTTCAGCCACTGCGCGGCGAAGTCATCGACCAGGGCGTCGACGGCCCGCGCGTCGGCCAACATCCGCCGCACTTCCCGATCGAGAACCGATGGGTCGGTCAACTGTCCGTCTGAGGCCAGCGTAAGCAGGCGATCGTCCGGAAGACTGCTCCAGAGGAAAAACGACAGGCGGGACGCCAGTTCGATGTCGCTGAGTGGATACGTGCCTTCGCCCGTCGAGGCGGGGTCGCGGTACACGCGCAACAGAAAATCGGGATCCACAAGCATGCGTTCCAGCGCAAACTGCACGCCCGCTTCGAAACTGCCGCCTTCGTTCCGGCCGGAGTCGAAGAACTCGACGAGCGTGTCGACGTCATCCCGAGTCACCGGCCGCCGGTACGCCAGACGCGCCATGCGTTCGAGGATCCTTTCCGCGCACGCCCCTTCTTCGGAAATCGCTTCGGGCTCGCAGACAAACACCGCCCGCCGGCTCGGTGTCGCCGTGGCCGGCCCCGAGCTCTCGTACGGACCCCCGATTTCGACCGAGCCCACGTTGGCGTAGTCCATGTACACCTGATCGTTTCCGATGACACGGCCGCGTTGCAACGGCTGCGGCAGACCTTCGGGCTCCCACAGTTCCCGGACGAACGACACACCGACGATGTGGGGGCCCGCGTCCACGGCCAGACTGACCTCCAGACCCGCGTCGCCGGTCAACTGCATATACTCTTCCCACTCGGGGTCGCCGGCGAAACCCACTTCACCCGCCCCGGCAAAGCTCGCAGCCGCGGGACGACCCTCGGCCTGGCCGCCCACCGTAAACCGTTCGAGCAACGCGCCGTCGAGACGTACATCCAACTGCTGCGGCCAACCCATGCCTTTCAGATAGGCCTGATACTGCCGCTGCAGCGTGATGCGGATGCGGTATTCGCCGTCGACGGGAAAGTTGTAGGGAATGGCCATGCCGCCACGCGAACCAAGCGGCAGATCTTCGCTCTGCCGATCGTTCTGCAAGACATGCAGCGGGATTTCGAACGCCTCGATCGCGGGATTCTCGGGCGGTAATCCGGTTGCCAGACGCGTCACCTGCCGCGCCACCGACATGTACCGTTCGAGGTGGGCAGTGGAAATCGTGAGACTGTCCGCAAAATTATCGAAGCTGCCGTCGGCGGTCTCGTCACCCGGCAAGAGCGGTATCACGTCCAGATCGAGATCGAAGAGATCGCGAATCGCATTGTTGTACTCCACGCGATTCAATCGGTGAACGGCCGCAATTCGACCCGGGTTGGGATCGGCTTCCCACGCCTCGTCGATTCGCCGCTCGATTGCGCCGGCAACCGTGGCGTAGGACGCCTCTTCCGGACGGGGCCTGCCGGGCGGGGGCATCGACCCGGCACGAAGTTTCACGACGACCTTTTCCCAGATTTCCGCATCGGGACCGGGGTTTGAGGGGTCGGGCGTTTCCAGTTCCAACCCCGCCGTGCGAAGCTGACGATTGTGACAGGCGATGCAGTACTGGTCGATGAAGTCCTCGGCGGACTGCGCCAGGGCGGGAGCCACCGACAGCGCGGCGGCGAGCGAGACGGCGAAGACGCAAAACGGAATTCGGCGCATCGATTTGCGCGTTCGCGTTTTCAATTTGTGCGTTCGCTTTATCAACAGTGAAGCCCCCGATTCCAGGCGATTTTCCCAGATCGCCCCACCATCCGCAAGCAAGGCGGCACAACTGGAAACCCGCGGCGGCGCGCCCGAATCCCTGAATATTGAGCATGTACGGGCAGTCTACGACTGCCCAAATCAACTACGACTGCCCGAATCAAGATCACGCGGTCATCGCGCGGTCATAGACCGCGCCTACAGCAGGGTCCTGCCGCGGACCTCTAAATGTCGAACCGCACCGAGAGTACGATCTGCCTGGGGTTTCGAGCACGCGTCGGGAGATTGAAGAAACTTGAGGTTTCGACGCCGCTGAAACTCTCGAAGTTGACGTTGTTGAACAGATTGGTGACCTGAGCGCGAATCGTCATCCGGACGCCGGTACGCTGTCCATAGTAGCCCCCCGTACCGACCGGCGCCTGGGCTGCCGCGCCGTTCGGCCCGACTTCGACCTGATCCGACCGAAGCTGAATCGCCTTCGAAAAGTCCAGCCCTGTTTCGAAGAAGCCGGGACCCGTGAGCGAATTCTTGGGAACGCCCGCGGGCCGGTCGTTGCGGGTAGTGTCCAGGTTGTTGTCGACCCCGGTTTCGTGAGTATAGGGACTGCCGCTGTTCCAGTTGAAGATGGTGTTGGCGTTGAGGTCCCACGGAAGCCGCAGGTTGGCCGAAATGTTCAACGCATGCCGTGCGCCGGAGCGTCCCCATTCCGAATCCAGATCGTAGTTGTTCGCGGGCAGCCGGATATTTCCGCCTCCGCCTCCGCCTCCCCCGTTGCGGTTTCCACCATTTCCGCCGCCACGTCCGCCGGAAGCGGGAATGTCGTCGTAGGTGGAATCGAAGTCATAGCTGCCGTTGAGGTTCAGGAAGCTGAGCCGTTGCCGGATGCCGACCCTGAAAGTATGGCTGCTAGCAGCCTGTCGGACTTTCGTCGTAAGTCCTTTGTTTTCAACGACGGCTCTTTTCAGCTCGCAACTGTAAACACAGTCATATGAATGACTTAGATTTTAGATTTGGTGTTAGTCCGACAGGCTGCTAGAGGTTCCGGTCGACTCGGTCTGGTTGATGTTGCCCCGGGCCGGGGCCGGGCGGCATGCGCTCACAAGCGGCTGGAATACCTCGCTATTCAGCGCGCGAGGAATCAGCGCCGTGCACTCGGGAAAGGGGGCGTTGAGATTCCGGTCGCGGAACAGATGAAGACCGCGAATGAAGCGATAGGCCCCCGTCACCATCAGGCCGGTCCCGAGCGAGGTCTCGATCGAGAGTTCATTGTTCCAGGTGTAGGGCGCGGTCAGTTCCGGCGGACGCACGCGGGTCGTCGTCGGGACTTCGGCGCCCTCTCCAACCGACGGCACCGGAAAAGACGATTCCGTCACCTCGAAGATTTTCTGGTTGTTTCCGTCATTTCGAATCAGATCGGTCACCAGAAAGAACTGCATGCGCTGGTGGAAGGTCCCCGAACCGCCTCGGAGCACGGTGTTGGAACCGATCTGATAAGCAAAGCCGAGCCGTGGATCGATGTTGTTGCTGTCCTCCAGATTGTCCTGCCACTCATACCGGGCGCCGAGACTCAACGTGAACCGGTTCGTGGGGCGCCAATCGCCTTGAACGAACGCGGCGTTCTGCCATTGAGTCACCTCCAGTATCGGGTTGCCGGCACTGATGCTGTAGGTGGGATCCTTGAAAGGCGTTCCGGCCAGCTTCTGGAGTTCGATCAGGCATTGGGGCTTGCCGGCTTCTTCAGGTGCGATACCGCAGTAGTCGTACAGGCTGTTGAATGTGAACGTCCCGTTGAAGTTGATCTCCGAGTTTGAATTGATGCGGTTGAATCCCCCGTCGTACCCCACCCGCAATGCCAAACTGCTTCCGGTGTACATGAAAAGGTTACCGAAATCGTACTGGCGGACTTTCGACTCCCTCTTGTTGGGAGAACCGCCGGCTCGAAACGCCCCCCGGACATTGATGTGCGGCGCTTCGGTAAGGGGATCCGCGTCCTGAAGGAATCCACTGTGCTGGAAACGGACCTCGTTGTTCAACCGGGCTGAAAGTACCGCCGTCTCCTTGATCTGGAATGTGAAATTGTCGCGTCCGTTCACACCGCCCTAGGACGGCAGGCCGAACTCCCCAACGTTCTGATTTTCACTGAGTTGCGAGCCGAATTCGTAACTCGTGTTGAGGTTGTGGTTCTCTGCAAGCTGCAACGTGCCGCGAGTGGTGTAACCCCGCTGAACCTGGGGCCGGACAATGGCATCGTCGACAAGACCCCCGGGAGTGAGCGCCCGAAGGGTTTGGCCGGTTTCCGAGTTGTTGTTTCGCACACTGAACGTCATGGTCAACCGGTTTGGAATGACCGGGCCGCTGACATTGCCCACAAAGTTGCGCTGCTGGTACGGAGGCCGGAACCCGGCAAACGCGTTCCGGGCATCCAGGGACTCGTCGCCGAAGTTGAGCGTCACGTCGCCATTGAACCGTCCGATGCCGCCTCGGGTAATCACCTCGGTGCGGCCGCGGGTCTGGCTGCTCTGTTCCGCGGTGAACGAATTTTCGTTGATCCGAATTTCCTGAATCTCGTCCCGGTTCGGCATCCGACCACCGCTGAAACCGTCGATGATCAGACCGCCGCCGCCACCGCCGCCGCCACCACCACCACCACCGCCGCCGCGGAAGTTGTTCGAGTTGGAACTGGTATCCTCGGTCCCGGCGGGGCTTCGCAGGTCGGTGAGGTATTCGAGGAGTTCGGCTTCGTCTTCGGGTAAATCGGTGTTGGTCTCGTTGAATTCCGCATTGGCCGCGGCGCCGATGAGACCGGTCCTCTGGGCGGGGTTCAGAAACTTGAGCGCGGCCAGAAATAGCTGCTCCCGGAGAGCGTCGATTTCCGGTTGGATGGCCTCCGTGCTGCCGCCATTCGCTTCAAGGAGATCATCGAGGACGCGAACGTGCGCGTCGTAGACCGGCCGCACCTGCGTTTCCTGATTGAACGTCATCGGAGGCACGCCCGCGGATTGCAGGGCGGCTTGCAACCCTTCGACGCCTTCCTCGAGCAGGATACGTCCGACTTCGTCCGGTTCCAGGGCGCCGGTCTCCTGCGAGAAGGCAGACAGGGGTAGTGTCAACAGACACAGTAACATCGGGGCGGCGTAACGCATTCAGTCTCCTCGACCCTGGATCGCATGGCAGGATATCCCGGCTCGTATCGAGAGACGGTCGCCATGATTCCGAATCTTTCAGTTTATAGAATGGCAGAGCAGGGGGCAACGGAACTCTCCCGCAAAAATATCGCTCGGGAGCGGCTGAATTCAGTTCGAATCGCGGACGATCCGGACGCCGTAATCCGTGTATCGGAAATCGGGCGGAAGGCTGCTGCGGTGAGCGGCCCTGGACGCTTTGACGGCGTGCCGCCAGGAACCGCCCCGCGAGACGCGCCGCTTGCCCGTGGGGGGACCTTCGGGATTGCGTCGGTCGGAGATCCGATAATAGTCAGCCGAATACCAGTCCCGGCACCATTCATGAACGTTGTCGCCCATGTTGTAGAGTCCATAACCGTTCGGGCCGCGTTCACCCGACGGACGGGGAGCGGTCCATTCACCCTGGTAGTAGGCGATATCGCCGGGCGCCTGTTCACCCCATGAATAAATCGCGGTGTCGTCGCCGCCCTTGCAGGCTTTTTCCCATTCCGCCTCGGTCGGCAATCGATACTCCGGACCACCGGACCGGGACAACCATGAGCAATAGGCGGTCGCGTCGAACCAGTTCACGCCAACCACGGGCTGGTTCGGGTCCGCGAAAGCCGGTTCGAACCAGTTCACGCCAACCACGGGCTGGTTCGGGTCCGCGAAAGCCGGTTCGAACCAGCCACGGGGTTCCTCATGACCCGTTCGTTCCATGAACAGCGCATATTCCCACCGCCGCACGGTTGCCGCGGCAATCTCGTACGCATCCGTGAACACGCGGTGTCTCGGGCGTTCGTGTTTTCCATGATCGTCCGATCCCATCCAGAACGTCCCCGACGGAATGCGGATCATTGAAGAGGCATCCATGTCGACCCACTCCCACTGGTCGGACTTGATTTGGGCAGTCATAGACTGCCCCTACATGCTCAATATTCAGGGATTCGGGCACCCCGCTCCCACTCCCCCTGTAGGTGCGGTCTATGACCGCACGATGACCGCACGGACTTGATTTGGGCAGTCGTAGACTGCCCCTACAATAAGAAGGTTCGGAATTCAGACTCCCGGCTCCCACTCCGACTCCTACTGTAGGTGCGGTCTATGACCGCACGATCTCGAATTGGGCGGTCACAGACCGCCCGTACAATAGACTGCCCCTACATGCTCAATATTCAGGGATTCGGGCGCCCCGCTCCCACTCCCCCTGTAGGTGCGGTCTATGACCGCACGATGACCGCACGGACTTGATTCGGGCAGTCATAGACTGCCCCTACAATAAGAAGTTTCGGAATTCAGACTCCCGGCTCCCGCTCCCACTCCCCCTGTAGGTGCGGTCTATGACCGCACGATCTCGAATTGGGCGGTCACAGACCGCCCGTACAATAGACTGCCCCTACATGCTCAATATTCAGGGATTCGGGCGCCCCGCGGATTCTAGAACGTCATGCGGAGCGCGAACTGGAACTGCCGTGGATCGAAGGCCGAAGCGAACGAGAACGGCTCCGTGACCGGACCCCGCCGCCCAACGAGTCTTTCCGGGAGGTCTTCGAGGGACAGGTTTCCGACCACGCCGTTCACCGTCTTGAAATTGGTACGGTTCAGCAGGTTGAACGCTTCGCCAATGACCTGCAGACTCACGGCTTCCGAGAGCGGAAACTCGCGGGCAAGCCTCATGTCGACACTAAAGAAGTTCGGACCTATCCCGGCGTTGCGGCCGAGTCCGAACGGGCGGTGGGTGTCGGTGTGGCGGTCGCCGAGCGAATCGAAGCCGGTCGTCAGGTTGTATGGCGCGAACGAGTTCGCCGTCACGATTCCCGCCAGGGTGAAATTCGCCAGCAGGTTGTTTCCGAAGCCACGCCCACGTGCGGCCTCCCACGGGGACTGGGCCACGACGTTGGCGACGAAACGGTGCCCACGGTGATAGGCGGAGAGGGAGCGTTCGTTCCGGGCGTCCCACGGGATGTGCGGCTCGTAGGACGAATTGTAGTCGGTAGCCTCGTCCATGGCCTTGCTCCAGGTGTGATGCGCGGAGATCGAAAACCCGTCCGAGAGCCGCTTCTCCAACTGCACGATCAGCGCGTGGTAGTCCGATGTCCCCCAACTGCCGTACACGTTGTCCTGGTAAATCAGCGGGTTATGGAAACCCGGTATCGGCCGGCCGGTCGCCGGGTCGGTGCCGGCCTGGAAAATGTTGGGGTCCAGCGGCCGGATGAGGTGGAGGCCGCGATTGAAGTTGTAGGCCGCCGACACGGCGTAACCGGCAACTTCGCGCTGAATTTCGAGACTGCCCTGCATGGAATACGGGTTCACGACGTCTTGCGCCACCCTGAAACCAATTCGCAACGGGTATCCGGGACCCGGCACGATACCGTGCGGCGCCAGGTCCTCGGCCAGAATGCCCCGTTGACCAAGGACTCCCAGGGCCAGGAGTGTCTGGTAGATCTCCGCCGAGGTCAACCGGGTTCCCGTCAACGGGCTATCGATCCCGGGAAGACCCGTCAACGGGATGAACACCTGATTGATTTGTTGCCGCTCTCCGAGCAGGTCGTTGACGAGCGCGATGTGGCCCTGAATTCGGGAATAGTAGATTCCGAAACCGCCGCGAATCACCGTCGCCGGGTCCGGGTTCCATGCAAATCCGGCCCGCGGCGCGAAGTTGTTGTAATCGCCCGGGAACCTTGTCTTCAGTTCAAGCTCGTACCGCAGTCCAAGTGTCAGCAGAAGACTCGGCGAAACCCGAACCGAGTCCTCGACGAAGAAGTTCATCCGGTTGGACCAGCCCTGCCAGGTTGGGTTCCCGAAGCCCTGCTGGTAGACCGTTGGCAAACCGAGCGAGAACGCCTGCACTGCCGAAATGGGCTCGTCGACGGCACTGGCCAGATGCGGCGCGCCGGCAAGGGACAGCAGACCCTGGAGTTGCCGCGACGTTCCCGCGCCCACCGCGTTGTCGATAATATTGCTGAGGGGGACGGCCTCTCCGAAAACGAATCTTCCGCTGAAAAAAGTCTCGGCCACCGCGCTGTCTCGAAGGGGATTGATGTCGGCGCCGAACCGGAGTGTCTGGCGGCCGGAAACGCGCATGAAGTTCTGACGCACCTGGAAGAAGCGCTCGATGTTTCGCACCGGGAGGATGTAGTCCCTGCCGAAGCTGACCGCGCCGATATCGATTGCGGGACCGAACGTGTCGGTCGGATACACGCCGAAGTCGTGATACCCGAGACCCAGGCGTGTCTCGCTGACCCATTGGGGATTGATCACCCAGGTATCCCCCAACGCGAGTGCGAAGTCTTTGACGTTCGAGTTGCTGCCTCTGCTGCGCGCGGTAAGGGCCCCGAAATTGATGTTGTCGCTGTCCTGCCCCGTCCAGTTTCCCCTGACGAACATCGTGTGGCCGCCGCTCGGTGTGTGGTCGATGCGCGCAATGACTTGTTGGCGCAGTTCCCCGAACGGAAAGACCCCGCTGTTGGTCTCGAACAGCGACACCACGGACGGATTATTCGCCGGGATAAGCGCACCGGCGAGTTGATCGATCACGGGCGCCAGAGCCGGCGCCGCGACACGGAGCACGTCGACCAGCGACTGCTGGGACTCGGACAGGGACGTGAGGAACGATCTGTCGGAAAGCAGCGGAACGATCTGCGATTCGTGGCGGTCCAGGCGTTCGTATGCGGCATAGAAGAACGTCCTGTTCGGGGCGATCGGACCGCCGATGGACATGCCGGATTGCGCCCGCGTATAGGCTGCCTTTCCGGGGTCGAAGTGATTGCGCACCTGGAAGCGGCGATTGCGCAACACGCCGAAAAGGGTTCCATGCAACTCGTTCGTGCCTCCCTTCGTGACGATGTTGATCGCGCCGCCCGGCGCACCGCCCTGTTCGGTGGAGAACGAGTTTCTGTTGACCTGAAACTCCTGGACGGCATCCTGGCTGATGGAGGATCGAACGCCTCCGGAGTTGTACAGGTTGTCCAGTCCGTCGATCGTGAACGTGTTTCCGCGTCCGTTGCCCCCGCCGATGCCCAATCCCGACGAGGGGGTGGGGGTGATGCGGCGATCGATCGCATTGGCGACGTGGTTGGTATCCACAACGCCCGGGGTCAACAGCGCCAGGTCCAGATAGTCGCGGCGGTTGATCGGGAGATTCTGGATGCGAACCGAGTCGATGTGATCGGACTGCTGCACGCGTTCGGGTTCGATGGCCAACCGCGTGGATGCCGCCGACACGACCACCTGGGTCGCGGTCGCGGCGACCTCGAGTGCGGGCGAAAACGTTGAAATCTCGCCGACTCGCACCTCGAATCCCTCCACCGTGAGGGGGGCGAAATTGGGCGCCTCGAAGCGCAGCGTATACATTCCCGGCACGAGATGACTGAAAACAAACCCGCCGGTACCGGTCTCCACCGCCTGCTGTTCCACACCGCGGCTCTCGTCAATTGCCGTGACGGTGGCGCCCAGGATCACGGCCTGAGTCGCGTCGGTGACCGAACCCCGGATGCTCCCCGTGTTCGTCTGGGCGTACGCGGCAAGGTTGCCGGCCGGCGTGAGCGATGCGATGCCGAAAGATACGATGCCGAAAAAGCAAAACGCGATGGCCCGGGCGCCGATTAATCGGGAACGTACTGTCGTTGAAGCCAAGCAAGGAGCGGAATGGGGAGCGATATACGACATAGTGGGGAAAATTATATAGTCGGGGAATTCAGAGTCAACTTCAGTACTATCGCCGGCCGATTCAGGATCTCTCACATGCCGGCCTTCTCGATGGCGGGCATCGGCCGCGCAGCTTCATCGGGATCAAGATCGTGCGGTCATAATCGTGCGGTCGAGATTGTGCCGTCGTAGACGGCACCTACAGGGCGAATCGGAATGGGAGGGAGAGCACGAATCAAGTCCGAACTCTTCATGTAGGGGCTGTCTATGACTGCCCGAATCAAGTCCGAACCCGCACCGACAGCATTCCGAAACTGTTGGAGAGAGCCCTCCCGATTCAGCCAAGAAGAAAATATGTGTCATTGAAAGTTCTACTTTCAATTTTACATCTTTTTCCCTACCCTCAGTATTATGGTCCCACGCGAGATCATGCCTTTCCTGATCAAGCTGTTTGGGCAGTACCCCTTCGTCACCGTGACTGGGCCGCGCCAGTCCGGCAAGACCACGCTCTGCCGTGCGGCGTTCCCCAATCTTGAATACGTTAATCTTGAAGCACCCAACCAGCGGGAATTTGCCGAATCCGACCCCCAGGGCTTTCTCTCGCAACTTGGCGGCGGCGCCATCCTGGATGAGATCCAACGCGTACCGGAACTCCTCTCCTACCTGCAGGTTTTCGCCGACGCGCGGGGACGGAACAGCCTCTTCGTCCTTACGGGCAGCGAACAGTTCAGGCTCTCCGATGCCATCGGCCAGTCGCTCGCCGGGCGTACGGCACTGCTTCGCCTGCTCCCATTCTCGCTGGCCGAAAGACGGCGAACGGGCGCCAGCAACACGGTTGACGACATCCTGTACTCCGGTTGCTATCCTCGAATTCACGACCGAAAACTCGAACCGTGGCAAGCACTCGGCGACTATGTCGAAACCTATGTCGAGCGCGATGTACGCCGGATAGGGGAGATCCGCAACCTGTCGAGCTTTCGGCGTTTCGTTCGCTTGTGCGCGGGGCGTGTGGGGCAGTTGATCAATCTATCCACTCTGGGCGCGGACGCCGGCGTCTCTCACACCACGGCGCGGCAATGGCTGACGATCCTGGAAGCAAGTTACATCGTTTTCCTGCTTCCGCCGTTTCATGCCAACATTCGAAAACGCTTGGTCAAGTCACCGAAGCTCTACTTCTACGATGCGGGACTGGCGAGCCACCTCATCGGCATCGAGCATGCCGGACAACTGAGCACCCATCCGCTTCGCGGGCCGCTGTTCGAGAATGCGGTCGTGGCGGAGGTCCTCAAGCATCGCTTCAATCGCGGCCAACGATCCAATCTGTCATTTTTTCGCGACACCCAGGGTTTGGAATGCGACCTTCTGTATGAGACCGGCAACGGCTTCGGGGCCATCGAGATCAAGTCGGGCGCCACGATTGCCTCCGACTACTTCGATGCGCTCAAACGGATTTCGAAGGTGTTGCCGCAAATCTCCGCCAAAGCCGTCATCCATGGAGGCGCCGATCGTCAATACAGGCGGGAGGGTGAAGCGGCGCCGTTGATGGACCTGCCCGAGGTGCTCGACCGCTTCGATCGAGGGAAGGGCGCCGGATAGCGTCCGTGGCGCGGGTGCCCGCGAGTGAGACCAAAACGTGACACCACAGGAAAAAGCGTCGCGGAAATCTGGCATTCGACAACGTAGACAGCCCGTGATAGAACCCTTCAGGGTCGCGCGCGCGGGTCTTCCACGGGCTGATATGGCAGGATGGTTCGGGAAGTCGATATGAAGAAACGAATTTGCACACTCACGCTGGCACTGCTTGTGCCGGCCACGGGGCTTTGGGCACAACTGTCGCCTCCCAACGCGGCAGGCGTGGCGATGGGACACTTGCACTACAACGTGCGCGATGTCGAGGCGAACCGTAATTTCTGGGTGCGACTAGGCGGCGAACCCGCGGGAACGCTGGGCGAGGCCGCGGTTGTGAAGTTTCCCGATATTCTGATATTGCTCAGCGAAGGCCAATCGTCCGGCAATACCGAAGGGTCGGTGATCGATCACGTGGCTTTCCGTGTGGAATCGTTGGACGAAGTGGCTGCCGCAGGTTTCGACGTCGAACGACTCGACGGCTTCATCGGTATTGCCTCGGTGTTTACGCCCGAAGGCGAGCGGATCGAACTGTTCGACGAGACGGCCACCAATCTGACGTTCACGATCGACGGCGGAGGAAGCGATCCTGTCGCCGACCGCCACAACCGGGCGATCAGCGCACCGATAATCTCGCATCACATTCATTTGGGGATTACATCGAATAGTGACGTAATCCAATCTTTGCGGGTCGTACCACATCAACCATGAGGTAAGCCACCGGTGGAGATTTTATCAGAGACTCTCTTATTCCGAATTGCAGCCGTGCTTTTAAGCCGGTTGCGGAAACGGAATGAGGGACAGAATTCGTCGGGACGGGTTGATTTTCCATGATCATTCCTCACTGTTCTGGCGATAGGCGGGTGAGGGTGCTACCTCGCCCGCCATACATATTATAGTGATAAAAACAGGCAATGAATTGTTAAAAACACCTTGCAAACTACGTCACTACCCTGTAATATTGTATTGTAAGTAGGAGATACGCAATGGCTAACAAGGCACCTGGCAAACACTTCCGACAGGGACTTTCAACTAAGGAATTCTACCGCCTGTTCCCCGACAACGCATCCGCTGAAGAATGGTTCATCCAGAACCGCTGGTTCGACGGCATCACCTGCCCGCGTTGTGGATCGGACAACGTGCAGACTGGAACGGCCCACAAGACCATGCCGTTTCGGTGCCGCAAGAGCAAGAAGCGTGAAACCTGCGGGAAACCGTTCAGCGTCAAGACCGGGACGTTCATGGAAGCATCCAACCTCGGCTATCAGGATTGGCTCTACGCCATGTATC
Organism: Terriglobia bacterium; assembly: GCA_963555775.3. Taxonomy (GTDB): domain Bacteria; phylum Acidobacteriota; class Terriglobia; order 20CM-2-55-15; family 20CM-2-55-15; genus JAJEDW01. The sequence continues at coordinate 35,836 of CAUVWY020000003.1, forward strand.
TGGTCGTTACCAACCTGAAGAGCGTGGCATCCATGAAGATGCACCGCGAGTTGGGAATCACCCAGAAATCCGCATGGCATCTTGTTCACAGAATCCGCAAGGTTTGGGACGTTTCTGATCATGAACCATTCAAAGGTCCTGTTGAGGCGGATGAGGTCTACATCGGCGGACTGGAAAAGAACAAGCACCAGTCCAAGAAGTTGAAGTCCGGTCGTGGATCGGTTGGAAAAACCGCTGTTGTAGGTGTCAAGGATCGTGACACGAACGAGGTCCGAGCTACAGTGGTCGAGCGCACAAATGCAGAAACCCTTCAAGGTTTCGTTCGTGCCAATACAGACCCCGAATCAACGGTTTACACTGACGAAGCAACCGCATATCAAGGCGTTGCCAAGTCGCATGAATCGGTCAAGCACTCGGTTGGTGAGTACGTCCGGGGTCAGGCCCACACCAACGGCATTGAATCCTTTTGGTCCATGCTGAAACGCGCTCACAAGGGGACGTTCCACAAGCTGTCAGCCAAACACCTTCACCGCTACGTCTGCGAGTTCGCAGGACGCCACAACATCCGCAGCATGGGCACTCTCGATCAAATGCGTTTCGTCGTTTTGAGCATGGATGGGGCACAACTTCGTTACAAGGACTTGGTAGCGTGAGCACTGCGGGCATATTCCAACAGATAGGATTGACCCCACCACCTCGCCGGGTTACCGTTCTGACTCAACCACCGGAACCCAACCCTATGGCAGAACGCAACTTTGAAAACCGGACCCTCTTTCACAGTGACAACCTGCCGATCCTCCGTGCCATGAACAGTGAATCGGTGGACCTGATTGCCACTGATCCGCCGTTCAACAAATCGAAGGACTTCCACGCCACTCCGGACAGTCTCGCAGCAGGAGCGTCCTTTCAGGATCGATGGTCATGGGAGCGTGACGTACATGAGGACTGGACCGACCAGATCACCGATCGCTTTGACAACGTAAAAAGGACCCACCCCGATCGAGTAAAAGGGACCCACCCCCGGGTTAATGGTTTGTAAGTGATTCCGCCGTCGAGGCCGTGGGAAGTGTGGGAGCCGAAGGCTTCCAAGCCACTGTGGGAACGCGCTGGCTTTGCAGCGGGTTTCCATGGGGGCGGCACTTTCCACAGCCCGCTGCGCCCGCGGTTTTCACGCGGATCCTCCGGCGGACCGGGGTTTGTTCTTCCGTTTGCCGGCGGCGCCTAGACTTTGGGTGAACCGGATACTTTCCCAATCGAACTGGTGAATGGCGCAGTGATGGGTCAGCCGGTCCAGCAGGGCTGCGGTCAGTGCGGCGTCACCGAAGACGCTGGTCCACTGTGCAAACGGCAGGTTCGATGTGACGATCAGCGAACCCTTTTCGTAGCGGTCCGAGAAGACCTGAAACAGCAACTGCGCCCCCTCGGCCGAGAACGGGATATAGCCGACTTCGTCCACGATGAGCAGCTCGAAGCGGGCCAGCTTGGCCAGGCGCCGGTTCAGTTGCCGTTCCTCGCGCGACTCGATCAAGGTGTTGACCAGCCCGGCGGCCGTGGTGAACCCGACGCGGTAGCCCCTCCGGCAGGCTTCCACACCCAGAGCCGTGGCGGCATGGGTTTTACCGGTTCCGTGCTTGCCCAACAGGACGACGTTCTCGTGCCGGGTAATGTAGCCGCACTCGGCATAGTCGCGAACCTGGATCGCATCCAGCACCGGCCACTTCTTCAGGTCCGTGGTCTCCAGAGTCTTGAGCAGTGGGAACCGGGCCTCCCGTAGTCGACGCTGGACCTGATTGGCTTGCCGCTGTTCCAGCTCGCGGCTGGCCAGAGCCAATAGAAAGCCGGTGTACCCCTCGCCGGCCTCTTTGGCCTGTCGGGCGTGTTCCCGCCACTCCCGCACCATGGCCGGGAGCCGGAGTTGCCGCAGTGCGTCGTCGAGAACGATCTCCTGACCCGGACTCATCGCGCACCCCCGGCCAGGAGACGGTCATATTGATCCAGATCGGCCCCAGCGATCGTCAGGTCGGTGATACCGGGCATCAACCCGGACTCGAGCGGCGCATGGGATCGAGTCGGCGTGTCCTCCCGCATCAGAATGTGCCGCACCGCTTCCAACTCGATACAGTGGGCATCGAGCGCTTCCTGGATGGCCGAGGACACCCGATCCAGATCCCAGTCCTGGTGGAGTTGCAGGATGCCGATGAACTCCCGGGTGCCCCGGCTGTACCCATGCCGATCCCGCAACCGCTCCAGCGCGGTCTCATATTGGGTCGGCCATTGATCCCGCCACTGCCGGATCGGCCGGGCGCTCTCAAACGAGGCCACCTTCCGGCGGATCAACTCCAGGTAGTGCAACGGATCGATCCGCCAGTCGCTATGACCGAAGGCGCGGTCATGTTCGGCCACCTTCTTCTGGTCCGCGTAAAAGCTCACCCGGTCACAGCCGATATGGGCCCAGAGCCGGCGTCCCACATAGGCGGTCGGCACCGAATGCCGGTTCTGATCCACCTGGGCGGTCTGATACGGGCTGATCCGGACTCCCACCACCTTCGTGTTCTCGAACCGCGTGTCGGGCAGTGCCAGGAGGCGTTCTTGCTCCACCGCGTGCCGCTCCCCAATCGTGCGATCGTCGGACCGGCCGCCGATCCGGCGCTGGTCGTCAGCCGCGCAGCGTTCCAGCAGTTGCGCGTTCAGATCCTCGAAGTCGGTCACCTCGGGAACCGGCACCAGGAAGTTCCGGCGTGCAAAGCCGACCAGGCCCTCGACACCGCATTTTTCCTGGCCCCGGGCCGGATTACAGAATCGCGCTTCAAACGTGTAGTGCGCCCGAAACGCCGTGAACCGGGCCTGCTCGACCCGAGCCTTCCCCTTCAGAATCCGCTTCACGGCCGTCTTCAGGTTGTCGAAAACCAGGGTCGGGAATACGCCGCCGTACCAATCGAACGCCCGAATGTGACCGTCCAGGAACATCTCCTGCCGTTCCCACGGATAGGCCCGCACGAACGCCTTGCCCGAGTACCGGGACCGCATACAGAACAACTTGACCTGACGGTCTTCACCGTTCATCCGGACCCAGGCCGTGCCCCAGTCCACTTCTGCTTCACGGGCGTGTTCCGGGTCCAGCGGCACCACAGCGCCGGTCTGGTTCCAGCCCAACCGTGTCTTCCGTTCCCGAACCCAGCGGCGTACCGTCGCCTCGGCTCCGGTAAATTCATGCTCCTCCACCAGACGTTGCCACACCCGGTGCGCGGTGTGGCGTTGCTTGACGGGCTGGTCCCGGTCCGCCTGGAGCCAGGCATCTACGATCCCGGCGACCGGGTCCATCACCGGACAGGCGGGCTCCTTCTCTCGCCGATACCTGGGCTCCTGTCCGGCCAATACTTTCCGGACCGTCCGTCGCGTGTGCCCGGTCTCCCGGGCGATCTGTCGAATGCTTTTCTTGTAAACCCGATCTGCGGTTCTGATCAACTCGTACTGATCCATCCCTATCAATCCTCGCCTCCCACCCGCGTGCCTGTTCTTCCAGTTCACGCTTCCGGGGAGGCTATCAGGGGTGGGTCCCTTTTCCTCGATCAGAGCCCCGTTTGGTGGGTCCCTTTTACGTTATCGAAATCACACCGATGACCATCCGCGTCTCATGGAAGCGATTGAAAGTGCCCGTTACGCCCACTCGGATGGCATGGGTGCGTTTATGTGTTTCATGGCCGTCCGTTTGTTGGAGATGAGGCGTGTTCTGAAGTCAACCGGATCGATCTACCTGCACTGCGACCCAACTGCTTCACATTATTTGAAGGCGGTCATGGACGCGGTATTTGGGTGGAAAAAGTTTCGTAACGAGGTGGTGTGGGGGTATAGGACTGGCGGTGTGGGCAAGCGTTGGTTCGCAAGAAAACACGATGTGATTCTTTGCTACTCCAAGTCAACTTTCTGGACATTTAATGTCCAGCATTACCGTTCTTACCAGCAGAAAAAGTACAACTACAACAAGAAGTACCCCGAACTATGGGACAAGGAAAAGAAGAAGTGGTACCACAATTCAGTTTGCAGGGATGTATGGGAGGATATCAAATCTATAGGAACCGAAAAAGGCCAGAAAGAGGTTACTGGCTATGCAACCCAAAAACCATTAGCCCTGTACGAACGTATCATCAAGGCATCCAGCAATGAAGATGACACGGTATTGGACCCGTTCTGCGGTTGTGCCACAACCTGCGTTGCCGCTGAAAAGCTAAATCGTCAGTGGGTAGGCATCGACATATGGGATAACGCGAGGGATGTTGTTTTGAAAAGGCTTGAATTGGAAGGATTGATCGTGCAGGACTCAACCGACAAACTACACGGTCATCTGTTCCCATATGACGTAATCAAGATGGATGTCCCGCCGATTCGCACGGATGACACCAAAACAGCCGCACCTAACCTCAGAACCAAAGTCATCGTCTTCGAACCAGTAGGGAAGAAGATGACCCGTGCAGATATGTATACCCATCTTCTGGACCAACACGGCCGCAAGTGCCGTGGTTGTGAAAGAACGTTCGATGATTCTCGTTACCTCCAGTTGGACCATAACACTCCACGGGCTGATGGTGGATTGAACCACATATCCAACCGGGTCTTGTTATGTGGTCCATGCAACCAACTCAAGAGTCACATTTACACGTTGTCGGGCTTAAGACGTGAGAACAAGAAACGAGGGTTCATGCGTAATGGAAATTAGCTGCCAACCTCGGCCCAAGGATTGGACGTGCGCCTGTAAACATGAGGACATACCTGTAGGTTGGGGCTCCGGTGGGTTCCAGTGCGACGTATGTAATGGCATTTACTACGCTCCTATCAACCCGTCCGACAGCGATCTTTTCGACAGCTTTGCCATAATGAGGAGTGAGAATGACTAAGACTCCGAAACCAAAAACAGTTGAGATAGTGAAGTCCGACTACCAGCCGACCAAGGGCGAGTTGGAGCAGGAATTGGAACCTCTCGACATTCCTGGACCGACCGTGGATCAGCGCATCAAGAATCTGGCGCGGGCGTTGTTTCAGCCGGTCAAGTTGCGCAGGATCGACCTGCCACGGAAACGACGCTGATTCATAATGCGTCACTATTCGATATAATCCCCATTCATTTGTATCTCCTCGATGCTGCTGTCAGCGAAGCGAAAGACTGGTATGCACGCATGTTCGGCGCCACGCCTGGAACAAGGTGGCAGTACGATGCGGTCGACCTGCCCGGCATCAACTTCAATTTCTCAAGCGCCCCCGAAGCACTGGCGCCCACTCGCGGCCGCATGCTGGATCACATCGGTCTCGAGATTCAGGGCCTGGAAGAGTTTTGCAGGCGGCTTGAAGACGCGGGCGTGGAGTTCGACGAACGCTATCGCCTGCTCCCTTCCGGCATCGCCACCGCCATGCTGACCGACCCCTGGGGCACCTCCATCGAACTGACCGAGGGTTTGAACGGAATCTGATTCCGGGACCGAATGCCCGGGATCGGACGCCAAGTGGTTCCCGAATACTCCCGTCGGGGTTAGAATGGGAGATTCGCCCCGGTTCGCCGCGGTGTTCCGGGGCGAATCGGGCACGCAAAACCGCAACATTGTTCCAACATTCGTTTCCTGGAAGGATTCGTTCCTTAGTTTAGTAAGGATAAGAAGAGGCCGGTCATGGGAAAAGCTCTGGAAGGTATTCGCATCCTGGATATGACTCATGTGCAGTCGGGTCCGACCTGCACCCAGATTCTGGCGTGGTTCGGCGCCGACGTCATCAAGATCGAGCGGCCGGGCGTGGGCGATGCCACCCGGGGGCAGTTGCGGGACATCCCGGATGTCGACAGCCTCTACTTCACGATGCTGAACGCCAACAAGCGCAGCGTGACGCTGAACCCCAAGACCGAAACGGGCAACAGGATCTTCGCGAAGCTGATCGAAGAATGCGACGTGATGGTCGAAAACTTCGCTCCGGGCGCAATCGATCGCATGGGTTTTCCGTGGGAAAGGATCCAGGAAATCAATCCCCGCATGATCTACGCATCGGTGAAGGGTTTCGGTCCCGGACCCTTCGAAGATTGCAAGGTTTACGAAAACGTTGCCCAGTGCACGGGCGGGTCGGCATCGACAACCGGTGAGATCGATCGCGTTCCGCTGGTGACCGGAGCTCAGATCGGCGACTCGGGCACGGGAATTCATCTGGTCGCGGGAATTCTGGCCGCCTTGCTGCATCGAGAGAAGAGCGGCAAGGGCCAGCGCGTGGTCTGCGCCATGCAGGACGCCGTGTTGAACCTCTGCCGCGTGAAACTGCGCGACCAGCAGCGCCTGGCGCACGGTCCGCTCAAGGAATATCCGCAGTATCCCAATGGCACGTTTGGCGACGCGGTGCCCCGCGCGGGCAATGCGTCCGGGGGCGGCCACCCGGGCGGGATCGTCAAATGCAAAGGCTGGGAAACCGATCCGGACGCCTATATCTATGTCATCACCCAGGCTCAGGCATTCCCGGCTCTCGCCCGGACCATCGGCCATGAGGACTGGCTTGACGATCCGGACTGGAATACACCCGAGGCGCGGCTTCCCCGATTGGCGCAGGTCTATGAGGAAATTGAAAAATGGACCATGACCAAGGACAAGATGGAAGTCATGGCCACGCTTAATCCCCAGAACGTGCCTTGCGGCCCGATTCTTTCGATGAAGGAACTGGCCGTGGAACCGACCCTCCGCGCAACCGGCACAGTGGTCGAGGTGGACCACCCGGAACGCGGCACGTATCTGACCGTCGGCAACCCGATCAAGCTTTCGGATTCTCCATCCGATGTCGGGCGCGCCCCGCTGCTGGGGGAACATACCGAAGAGATCCTGAAAACGATCGTGGGGCTGAATGAAAATGAAATTGAAGCCGCGCGCGGCCAGGGCGCAATCTGAGGAACGCAAGTCTTGAAATACAACGTACTGATTCTGGGCGCCTCATATGGTTCCCTGTTCGCGACAAAGTTGTTGATGGCGGGGCACAATGCTTCGCTGGTGTGCACGGAACCCACGGCCGAGCTGATCAACAACGCGGGTACCGTCGTGCGCTTCCCGATCCGGGGGCGGGATTCATTGGTCGAGGTCCCTTCAAGAGGACTCCCCGGCACGCTTTCAGCCAGCAGTCCCAACGGCATCGATCCCGGATTTTTCGATCTGGTGGTGTTGGGGATGCAGGAGGCGCAGTACGGCTCGCCGGGAGTCAGGGAACTGATGGGCCGCGTAGCCGCGTCGCGGGTCCCGGCTCTCGCAATCATGAACATGCCCCCGCTGCCCTATCTGGAACGGATTCCCGGGATTTCGACCGAAGCGCTCAAGCCGTGTTACGCGGACCCAGGCGTCTGGGACGGTTTCGAGCCCGGTCTGACTTCGTTGGCCAGTCCGGATCCCCAGGCATTTCGCCCACCGAACGAACCGAAGAACGTGCTTCAGGTGGGCTTGCCGACCAACTTCAAGGCCGCACGTTTCGAAGCGGACGAACCCACCCAAATTCTGCGGAACCTGGAAGCCGACATTGCGGCCTCCCGGTTCGATCCGGGTGACGGGGCCATCGAGATTCCCGTAAAACTCAAGGTGCATGAATCCATCTTTGTCCCGCTGGCCAAGTGGCCCATGCTGGTCACCGGCAACTACCGCTGCATCCAGGCCGACGAAATGATTCCGATCCGCGACGCGGTTCACCGAAGCGTGGACCGGTCGCGGGAAGTCTACAACTGGGTATGGAAGCTTTGCACCGGACTCGGCGCGAAGGATGCCGACCTGGTTCCGTTCGAAAAATACGCCAAGGCCGCCGAAGGCCTGACCAAGCCGTCATCGGCGGCACGCGCATTGTTTGACGGGGCCGAACACATCGAGCGCGTGGATTGCCTGGTTCGACGGATCGCGGGCCAGCAGGGACTCCGGTCCCACACGCTGGATGAGATCGTTCGACTGGTGAATGCGCGGTTGGGACGGAATCGACGAGACCGTTGAAATTCGGGTTCCGCTTCCGGCCTTACTCTATTCCTAGAAGTTCGACCTCGAAAACCAGAACCGCATTACCGGGGATACCCGGCCGGCCCGCCGGGCCATAGGCCAGATCCGGCGGACATATCAGACGACTCTTGCCACCCACCCGCAGTGTCTGTACGCCTTCGGTCCAGCACGCGATCACGCCATTCAACGGAAAGGTTGCCGGTTCGCCCCGATCCACGGAACTGTCAAAAATGGACCCGTCTCTCAACGTGCCGTGGTAGTGCACGCTCACCGTGTCGGCGGCGGTTGGACTGGCGCCGCTCCCCACGGTCATCTCCTGAATGACGATACCCGAATCCGTCCGGACGGCGCCTTCAACTGCTGCCTGCGCATCGACAAACGCCGTCGCCTCGTCCAACTCGGATTCCGCGGCGGCCTCGATGCGTTGCTGCATGAAAGTCTGCAGCATGGGGCCATACTGATCCAGGTCGACCTGCGACTCGCGCGCAAGGACACTGTCGCTCAAACCGAGCAACACCGTGCTCAGTTCCTCTTCGGTCAATCCCACGTTTCCGACGTTGTCGCCCAGAATCTGACCCAGGGTATACAAGATCCTCTGATCCTCGGTCTCGACCGCACCGGAAGCGGCCGATTGGGCCCCCGAGAGCGAGGATTCGGAGGTTCACGCCAGGGAAACACCGGCCGCAAACAGACATATCGAGAGACAACGAATGAACCGCATGAGGACTCCTTGTCGCAAGACTGAACGGGTGACGATATCACAGTCAAACTCCGTCAAGTCTGTTATATGCTGGCCGCTGTTCCAACTTGGGACGGATAAGTTCCGCGACAGGAGAAGTCGAAAATGGTTGAACGCATGGCTCGAATCGTGTTGCCGGGGCTGCTCGCCGCAACTCCGGCGCTCGCACAAACGACGAACGATCCTTTTCCGGAACCCATCGAGGCGGTTGACGACGTCATCGTTGTCGATTTCGTCGAGTTCGCCACGATTCCCGACATCGACGGGGAGACGGCGCGCGTCATGATCATGGTCGATGAACCGGGTACGAGCCGGATGTTCGTCAACGATATGCGCGGCCCGATCTACAGCGTGAGCTATGACGGCCAGACGGTGACCCGTTACATCGATATCGAGGACGGCTGGGGCGTCAGTGTCAACTCCTCGGGCCGGGAGCGGGGGATGCAGAGCTTCGCCTTCCATCCACAGTTCGGTCAGGCCGGCACGCCCGGCGCCGGCAAGTTCTATACCTGGGCCGACTCGACCAACATGGATCCGGAACCGGATTTCGTCGCGGGGGGCGACGGCAACACCCACGACACCGTCCTGATGGAATGGACGGCTCGAACGCCGGACTCCGCAACCTACGATGGCGGCCCGCCGCGCGAGTTGATGCGATTCGAACAACCGTTCGGGAATCACAACGGCGGCCAGATCGGATTCAACCTATTCGCTTCGCCGGACGACTCCGACTTCGGAATGCTCTACGTGGGCATTGCCGATGGGGGCAGCGGCGGGGACCCTCTCAATCTGGCACAGAACCTGAACGCGGGATTCGGCAAGATCATGCGGATCGACCCGCTTGGTTCCAACAGCGCGAACGGCCAGTACGGAATCCCGGAAGACAATCCATTCGCCAACGATGGCGACGCTGGCACGCTGGGTGAGATCTACGCGTACGGCGTGCGAAATCCTCAACGCTTCGCCTGGGACCCACTGAACGGCAACATGTTCTTCAGCGAGATCGGCCAGAACATCGTTGAAGAAATCAGTCTGGTCACCAATGGCGCCAACCTCGGCTGGAACGACTGGGAGGGCAGCTTCGCGTTCATCAGCCGCGCAGAGGTCAGTCTGGAGGACCCCCAGGGCGATCCAGATGTCACGTATCCGGTGGCCGAGTACGGCCAGATCGATCCCTTGCTGCAACCGCAGTCCGCGGCGACCGGTCTTTACGTTTATCGCGGAGACCGCATTCCGCAACTCGAAAACCTCGTACTGTGGGGGGACATGCCGAGCGGAGAGATTTTCTACGTGGACGCGGACAACCTGCCCACGGGCGGACAGGACGCCATCCGCCGCATCCTCCTCAACGACGGCGGCACGGCCAGAACGTTGCTTCAGGTCGTCCAGGAAAAGAACCGCGAACAAGGCCGGGAGCAAGCAACGCGCGCCGACCTTCGATACGGCGCCGGTCCCGACAATCAGGTGTTCATCATGAACAAGGAAGATGGAATCATTCGGCTGCTTGTGCCGGGTGACTAGAAACGCGAGAATCCCCGCCAATGCCCGACAACAAGACGCTCGATAACCTCCAGCTTCCGGAAACATCACTCCGTGGGCTGGTAAAGCACTTCGGCCCCGGAATGATCCTGATGATGACCGGCGTCGGTACCAGCCATCTGGTGACGGCCCCAGCCGCCGGCGGACGCTTCGAATACGCTCTTCTCTGGTGTATCCCGGTCGCCTACATCTTCAAGTACTACGGCTTCGAGATGGCGTTCCGATTTACCCATGCGACGGGCCGCAGCATGCTCGACGCCTATTCGACGGCATGGAAGAAATGGCCCCTGTGGTACGTGCTGGTCACCACCCTGATTCAATGCGTGGTGGGACAGGCCGGACGACTGGGCGCGGCGGCAGCGGTCGTTTATTTCTTCTTCCTCGAATACCTGGGAATGGATCTTCCGATCGCGGTCTTCGGCTTCATCCTGGGACTGATATCGGTAACGATTCTTATGTTCCAGAGATACAAGGCCCTGGAACTCACCTCCAAGATCTTCGCCGGCATGCTTGTCGTTTCCAGCGCGGCCGCGTATTTTGCCGAACCGGCGCCGTTGTCGGCTCTGGCCAACTTCGTACAGGTGCAGATACCCGGAGGATCGTGGCTCATTCTGGCGTCGTTCCTGGGTTTGCTGCCGACCGGTATCGACGTTTCTCTTCAGGCATCGGAGTGGGGCAAAGCCAAGAAAGTGGGGATGGGCAAGGTCCGGAACGAACTCGAAAGCCAGGGACGGATCCAGCGCTTCGATCCGTTCCGCTCGGGAAAGGAAGATCTCGCGATGGATACTCGCACCCTGCCCCCCCACGCGCTGGAATATTGCCGCCGCTGGTTCCACATCGGGCTATGGGATTTTCGAACCGGGCACGTCATCTCCTTTCTGATCGCGTGCGTGTTCCTGTTGCTTGCGGCAGTCTGGTTGTACCCCAGCGAAGTTTCGGGTAACGCGGTGATCGGCGAGATCGGGCAGGTTTTTTCGCAGAGTCTCGGTTCGGGAATGATGATCGTGTTCCTTCTGGGCGCCTTTGCCGCGACGTTCTCGACCGCTTTCAACTACTTCGACGGCTGGCCGCGCGTCGTGGCCGCCTGCTGCCGGAATCTGTTCCGCCGAACGTCTGAATTGCAAGGCATCGCCGCAAGCGATCTGGGCCCGGATCATCGGAGCAAGTGGTATTCCGAATACAACATCTACCGCATAACGATGGTTTTTTCGCTTGTCACAGCGAGTGCCGTGGTCGCCGGTACTCCCAGACCGGTCTACCTGGTCCTGGTGGCATCGGCCCTGGCGTACTTCATCGCTCCGGTGATCTTCTTTCTGAACCTCTATTTCTGCTTCGCGGTGATTCCCAAACAGGACAAACTGTTTTACCCGTCGACGTTTGCCGCCTGGTTTGGCTGGATCAGCCTGGTCGTGTTCACGGGTATGAGTATCTTGCTGATCATGGATCGCGTCTTCGGCATCGCCCTGTTCGGCGCGTGAGCCCCGGCCCCACCCACGGAGACCGTCCGGCTCGGCGACCCGACGGCACCCGCTCTCCGGTTCTCGCTTTGAACGGCATGGTGGCCACGAGCCAGCCCCTGGCTTCGACAGCCGCGTTGCGCGTGTTGCATGAGGGCGGCAACGCGGTCGATGCGGCAATCACCGCTGCCGCGGTTCTGAACGTCGTCGAACCGACGATGACCGGAATCGGCGGGGACATGTTCGCGCTGGTCTTCATGGCCGAAGACGGCCGTCCGATCGGTCTGAACGGCAGCGGGTGGGCCGGTTCGAAAGCACGGCTGGAGACCGTCACCGGCATCGACGTTTTGTCGGGCATTCAAACCGTAACGGTGCCCGGCGCCGTCGCCGGCTGGTTCAAACTTCATGACCGCTACGGCACGTTGCCGATGTCGGGCCTGCTGGATCCGGCGATCGACTACGCCGCGAACGGATTCCCCGTGTCTGAAATCGTCGCGGGACAATGGCAACGGATCGAAGACTACCTGAGGGCCGCCGGCAATGCCGCGGAAACCTACATGCCCGAGGGACGGGCGCTACGGCACGGCGAAGTGTTCCGCAATCGGGATCTGGCCCGGTCGCTGAAACTACTGGCACGGGACGGATGCGATGCGTTTTACAGGGGAGAGATCGCGCGCGCCATCGTCGAAACCTCCGATGCCTTGGGCGGCTTTCTGACCCGGGCAGATCTGGAAGAATTCGACGCCCAATGGGTGAAACCGGTCTCGACCGCCTACCGGGGATACGACGTCCACGAATTGCCTCCCAATACCCAGGGCATCGTCGCTCTGGAGATGCTGAACATTGCCGAAGGCTTCGACCTGAAGGCGATGGGGCACAATTCGCCGGACTCCATTCACGCGCTGACTGAAGCGACAAAGCTGGCATTCGCGGATCGGGCACGCTACATCGCGGACCCCGATCGCGCCGACGTACCCACCGAACGCCTCATATCGAAGGAACATGGCAACGCTCGCCGCCGACAGATAGATTTGCGGCGAGCGGCGGGCCTCGCCACGCCTGGAGCCTCGGCGACGGGAGACACGGTCTACTTCACGATCGTCGACATTGACAGGAATGCGGTGTCGTTCATCGGCAGCCTTTTCGGCTCGTTCGGTTCCGGCGTGGTCGCCGATGGCACGGGAATCTGTCTCCATAACCGAGGTAACGGCTTCTCGCTCGACCCGGCTCATCCCAATCGAATGGCGCCGCGCAAGCGGCCCGCGCACACGCTGATCCCGGCGATGGTCACCAGGGACAACCGGCCGTGGCTATCGTTCGGTGTGATGGGTGGCGACATGCAGGCGCAGGGCCATCTCCAGGTACTGGCCAACATGATCGATTTCGGGATGGACGTGCAGCAGGCCGGAGAGATGCCCCGTTTTCGCTACGATCCAGGACAACTCGCGCTGGAGTCGGCGATCGGAACGGATGTGGGCGGGGCACTGGCCGAACGGGGACACCGGATTGCCGACGCGTTCGGCGGGTTTGGCGGGTATCAGGGAATCGTCATCGACTCGGAGTCCGGCGTCTTGATGGGAGGGTCGGATCCGAGGAAGGATGGCGCCGCTGTGGGGTGGTAGCAGACGCCTCGCGGAAATAGCCGGATTCGAAGTCGATGGCACGAACGAACCGGCTGTGCAGGTCTTCAACGGCCCTTCGGATGCTGTCGGCCGCGACTCCCGTCTCAAAAACCCATGACGGCGCGGTATCCGGTTTATCCACCTCAAAGTGTGTATGATGCGTATAAATAAAAGCCCGGAAGGGTCACCGTGAAGCACCCCACCAAGGAGATTCCCATCGGTACTCTGCGTAACATCTATCGGCAAGCCAACTGGAAATGGGAGGACCGCTGATATGCGATACCCGGTTGTGATCCACAAAGATGTCGAGAGCATTTACGGGGTTACCGTACCGGATCTGCCGGGCTGCTTTTCGGCTGGCGAGACGCTTGAGGAAACCGTCGAGTCTGCGCGGGAGGCCATCGCCTGCCATTTGGAGGGACTCCTCATGGATCGAGAACCGATACCTGCGAAGGAATCGCTCGAAACGCACCAAGCGAGCGATGATTACAAGGGTGGGATCTGGGCACTGGTCGATGTCGATATCTCCAAGCTGTCGAGCAAGACGAAGCGGATCAACATCACGGTGCCCGCCCGCGTTCTGGCGATCCTGGACGAAGCTGCGGCGCGAGAAGGGGAAACACGGTCTGGTCTGATCGCTCGCGCGGCGCTCAGCTACGTAGAACGTCAGTCCACGGAGTAAGCAGGTTGTGCGGTCGTAGGCCACAGCTACAGTGGGAGTGGGAGCAGGGCGCCCGAATCCCTGAATATTGAGAATGTAGGGGCAGTCTATGACTGCCCGAATCAAGTTTGTCCGGTCGTAGACCGCACCGACCGCCCAAATCAAGATCGTACGGTCGGATAGCGATCGACCATTACAACGGGATCACGAGCAGCGTGTCGATCCGGCGCGAATCGGTGACGACGATGCGTTCGGCGAAACGGGCGCCGTTCCCGTCCAGAAGAATCTTGTCCAGATATATGCCGACAGCGAAGATCGTCATGACGCCCGTGCCCATCGTGCGGACGACCAGATAGTTGGACCGGCATTCGACCAAGCCGCTCGTGACGTCGTCGATGACGAGTCCGCCGATCTGGTGGGAATATCGTTGAGGCTCGTAGACGTTGATACGGCGGAGGCCGGTGACGCGGTCCTCCATCATGCCCCGCCCCTGGCATTCCATGATTGCCAGGGGCATGCCGGCATCATGGTTCTCGCGAGTGATTATGCGGTACAGGCCGTGGTCGGTGAACAGGGAAGGCCACTCTTCGATCCTGTCGTCGTCGATCGCACGGACGTACCGGCTGTGCAGGTCTTCAACGGCCCTTTGGATGCTGTCGGCGGCGACTCCCATCTCAAAAACCCATAAGGGCACGGTATCCGGTCCAGAAGCCTCGCAGGGTGGCCTCGGTTGCGCGAGAACCCGTTGTCGATTCGATCTCGCGGCCGCCCATCTCCATCACCGCGTTACGGTCCACGCCGGTCCCCTGAATGCCCCGCTGTACGTATTCGCCGATCATGCCGTCTTCCATCGATACGTATCCGGCCGGACCGATCAGGTTGGCCTGTTTCAGGCGCATCGCACGCAACTCGGGATCGTCGTCGGCATAGCCAAAAAACGTCCAGTGCAATTCGGTGCGGTCGACGCCTTGCGGAACCGCCTGCCGTAACGCCAGCGTGTTGTAGATCTGCTGGTTGACGCAGGTCGGAAAGATGGACTGAATGGCGACGGTAATGCCGTCGTCGAATTCCTGGCGGCTTTCAATCAACGATGGGTCCTCCAACGTCACATCCTCGAGGAGCGACCGAATCTCACCTGCCCGGTATTCGCCTTCGCGGTATGTGGCGCCCTTTGAAAAGTTGATCGAATTCCAGCCGCCATGATCGATAATCAAACCCCCGTCCATCGTGAGCCGGTTGAGCTTGAACGTCGTGTAAAAGGCGTGAAGGATCGTCGCGTGGTAAGGGTCGCGGGAATTCTCCATGTAGAGCTTCCAGTTGTTCTCCATCGTTTGATGGTGGTAGCCCAACACCTCGACCGGCTTGTGAAAAACGCGTCGCATGTGCGCGGTCATGCCCGGACACAGATAGTCCTCGAGCGATTCGACGGTGGCGCTGAACGTCCCGAATACGACGCCGTTAAAGCTTTCGACCCGCATCCGCTCGAGGCCGTGATTCGCAAAATCGAAATCATCGGGCATGCCGCCCTTTCCGTTCACTCCGTTCCGGAATGCGACACCGGCCAGATTGCCGTCCAGGTCGTAGCTCCAACCGTGATACACGCAACCAATGGATTTCCGCTTCCCTCCCGCCTCGACGCACAGCATGGCGCCTTTGTGGGAACACCGGTTCACGAGCCCGTTGACGCCACCGTCCACGCCTCGAATGACGATGACGGGCGTCTCGCCCACATACGTGGTTCGAAAACTCCCGGTGTCCGGGATCTCGGCTTCCAGACAGAGGTAGTGCCAGGTAGGGCCCTGGAAGATCCGCTGCTGTTCCAGTCGGTACACGTCCGGATCGGACATGACCTTCAGCGGCGCGCGGGCCACGCCTTCCGACGGCCACTCGATCGAAAAATTGCTTTCACTCATTTCACTCATTGGTTGCCACGACGGTCCCCGGTTCGGCGGGGAAGCCGCCCGCTACTCCTTGATAGTGGCCGATAACGAACATGACGACAGATGGCGCCAGATACCCGGCGCCCTCGGTGTCCCTACCATCGAGAAGGACGACCACAGGCCACCGAGGACGATGACAGGCAGTTGGAAGGCGCCGGCGAGGCGGGAATCGATGAGAGACTGGACATCGAGGGGGGGTGACGACGCGGGCATGCGGTCAGAAAATGTATTTTTCCGAGAAGATTCGATCCACCGACAGCGCCCCGCCTCCACGAACGACGACGGCAATCCCCATCGCAATCGCCAGGAGGTGATACTCGTACCCCTCCAGGCCGGGATCCATCTGGCCAAACCAGTTCATGAAAAAACCGTTCGGACCGACATAGGTGACGATGGCTCCGATCATGATAATGATGATCCCTATCGCGGAGAGACGGCTCATGAACCCGATTATTATGCACACGCACGACACCGCCTCGATGATGATGGCGGCAACTGCGAGCGCGGGAGGGATCCCGATACCGACAAAGATCTCGACCGTCCCCATGAACCCCGGTCCGCCGAACCAGCCGAAAACCTTCTGCGTCGCATGGGCTGAAATGACCAGACCCAGAACCAACCGCAGGATCGTCAACGTGGGGTCGTTGGGAGTTTGAGCGATGCGTCGAAACATGAGCTTGAATCCGATCGGAAGCGTTATTGTATATCGTTGAGTACGAACCAATTATAATCGCCCCAAATCAGGAGTCTCTATGAAAATTCGAATCGCCGTTCCGGCATTCGTGCTCGTGTTCGGTCTTGCGACGACCGCGGTCCCGCTTGCCGTTGGGGCGCAGGACGCGGAAGTGCCCGCTTACCTGGACGAGCGCGATGTTCCTCACGGCACTGTCCATGAAGTGCCCTACCGTTCGACGGCCTTGGGGACCGACCGTGAAGTCGTTGTCTATACGCCGCCCGGCTATGAGGCGTCATCGGATCGCTATCCGGTTCTGTACCTGCTCCACGGCGCCGGCGGTATCCAGACAACCTGGACGGAACGCGGCCGGGCGCACGTCATCCTCGACAACATGATTGCCGACGGCGAGTTGGCGCCCCTGGTCGTCGTCATGCCGTTCGGTTACGCGTTTCAAAGGGAACGCGGCGCCGGGCGGGGGGATGCGGCCGAGAACAAACGGCAGCGCGAGGGTTTCACGCGCGATCTACTTGAAGACGTGATCCCCCTCATCGACTCGACATACCGGGTCCACGCCGACCGGGAGCACCGGGCGATCGCCGGTCTGTCGCTCGGTGGGGGGCAATCGCTGGCCATCGGCATCGGCAACACCGACCTGTTCAGCAGGGTGGCCGGGTTCAGTTCGGCGATGGGCGCGGCGAACAATCCCGAAACCGGGGGAGTGAATTTCGACGAAGTGCTGGCCGACGCCGCGCATATGAACGACCAACTCGAACTCCTGTGGGTGGGATGCGGATTCGAGGACACGTTGTTCGAGTCCAACAAGGCTTTTTCGGAGCAACTGACCGAACACGGGATCGAACACATCTTCCGCGCAACCGAGGGCGCCCATACCTTCCCAGTGTGGCAACGGTACCTGCATGAGGTCGCCCCGCAACTCTTCTGAAGTTGAAACGCACTTCAGTATTCTCAAGACCGAGGACTCACAATGAAACCGACTATCCTGCTCACAACCCTGTTTCTGGTCGCCGCGTGCGCCCCAACTACCCCACCCGATGAACCGGAACCTGCCGCGACCGCCGAAATGACAGAACCGGAGAACCTGAACCTTGTTGGAAATCGCTTTCAGCCGTTGACCTGGGATGAAATGACCGATGCCCAGAAGACCACGGTGACGCATATCCTCGAGGGTCCGCGGAACGCCCTGGGGGGCCCGTTCAACGTATTGCTCCGCAGTCCCGAAATGGGCGACATGGCGCAGGAACTGGGCGCGTACGCGCGTTTCAATTCTTCGCTTCCAGGAAAGCTCCGCGAAATGGCGATTATCATGACCGCACGGTTCTGGATGTCCCATTTCGAGTGGAACGCGCACAAGAATGCCGCCCTCGGCGAGGGCCTGGACCCCGCGATTGTCGAAGCGATTGCGACCGGACAGCGCCCGTCCACGATGGATGCCGACGAAACCGTGATCTACGACTTCGTCAACGAACTAATGAACGACAAGCGGATCAGCGATGAAGCGTTCTCGGCGGCAATCGACGCCCTGGGTGAGAGCGGCGTCGTGGACGTCATCGGCACCGTCGGTTACTACGGTCTGGTCTCGTTGGTGCTGAACACGGACGAGTATCCGTTGCCCGAAGGCGTTGAGGTGGAGTTGCAGCCGCTCGATTAGGCGCCTTGTTCCTGTCGGGTGTTCCAAACCCTTTCGGTCATACAAACAGTGCCTCGGAGGTGATGATCAACTCCGGCAAGTTGTTGTGGTGGGCATTCTTCATGTGAACGGTAACGGCATGAAACCGATACCGGTGGATGAGATCGACAATCTCCGGGGCGCAATCGTACGTCATCAGGAAGTTCGAACCACTCCGCGCCATCGTTTCGAAGAGCGCGGCATGATCGATGTGGTTGTGTGCATACAGACGCGTCCGCGCGCGCTTGCCGCCTGCCGTGTAGGGAGGGTCAAGGAACACCGCCGCCGAGGGGCCCCAACCATGAATCAACGGCTCCAGCAACCGCATTCCGTCGGCTTCGCAAAACGTGATCTTGTTCGCATGTTTCTGGATGGCAGCCAACCGCGCGGCCAGGGTATCCGGGTACCAGCGGGAATGAATACCCTTCCCGTTCTCTCCGTTCCTGGTAAAGGAGGCTCCCGGCGCAAGGATGCCGGACTTGCGAGTTCGATTGAGAACAAGGGTCCGAAATCCATGATCGATCACACTGTGCATCCCGCTGTTCGCAAGCTGGTCGACTCGTTCCCGGGTCAACCCGAACCGCAGCACCCGTTCGGCCAGCGCCGCGCCATCCCGCAGCGCCGCATGCCAGAATGCCGCCACGTCTCGATCGATTTCGATCATGATGGACCGATCGGCCAAACCCTCCATGACAGCGGTCAAGGAAACAACGCCGCCGCCCGCGAATGGCTCGATCAACACGGATGGCGCCGTGCGAGCCAGCCACTCACGGATATGGGGAACGAGCCACGTCTTACCGCCGGGATATCGCAGAGGGCTCCGTTGCGGCACGGTCGATACGTTAACCGCCCGGATCCGGGACGAAGGGAAGGCATTCACAAGATGTCCCCTCCCACACTCGTGGTCAAGGCGCCGACTAAGCCCGCCTTTCTCGCGGGTTTTCGTCGCGAAGAGTCGGAGACGCCGTCAGGGCAAGGCCCGCGCCCGGAGGGCGACCGAGGCGTACTTCTTACTGCCGCACAGAGGTGCGCTTTAGACTGTACGTCGACGAGCCCGACGAAGCGGAACGCGGCACTGGCGGATGGATCCGGCGCTGTAGCAGACAACTCGTGAGAAAGACGGGCCTGCTCAGAGCTCATGGTTTTCTCCAATCCAGGCGGCATATGATTCCACGCCAGTCATAAAAGGCGGGACCACGGAGAAAACGACCCCGGCGCAATGGATACCGAGCTTCGCGATATCCATGGAACAGGTCACCAGAAGTGGCAGGGTTCAGCGGGCGGCCAAAAACCTGTCGGCGATTCCAAGAAAGCCCTCGGGGTTTTCTTCGCTGGGGTAGTGGCCGAGGCCGGGCATCGTGACGATTTCGACCTGCGGCAAAACGCGGTCCAATTCAATCTGCGTGTCCACGGGAACGATCGTGCTGTCCCCGCCCAGGATATAGATGATTGGCGCGGTAATCTGCCGGATGTAGGGCCAGTGTTGCATCGGTACGAAGTCGTTTCCGATGGCGGGGTCCCGCTTCCAGACAATGCGGCCGTCGGCGCGCGTTTTCGAGCCGAATCGGGCATAGGCTCGAATCACGTCGGGGTTGGTCCGTGGACCTTGCGACAGAAGTTGCGCGGTCAATTCATCCACCGAAGCCCAACCGTTCGCGTCATCCCGTTCGATCTGAGCGGAAAGCCGATTGGCAATCGTTCGAGGCCGTTCCGGACCCACGTCTTCGACGATGACCGCGGCCACACGATCCGGGTGCAACCCCGCAAACATTTGCGCGACGCGGCCGCCCGTGGAATTACCCCATATCACGATGTCCCGAAGGTCCATCTCTTCGGCCATCGCTTCGATGTCACTAACGTAGTCGCGGACAAGATAGGCGCCGTCAGGCGACCATCCAGAATCGCCGTGGCCGCGCATATCGACTGCCATGACCCGGTATTCGGCGGCGAAGTGCGGGGCGATGTGAATGAAGGTGTGCGCGATTCGACCGATGCCGTGCAGCATGATCAGAGGCGGGTTGTCGGGGTTTCCCCACTCCAGATAGTGGATCTCGATTCCGTTGACGTTGATCGAGCGGTCGGCGGGCTGCCCGCTACACGCGGCTAGGCAGGCCGGCAACACGGCGGCGAGAGCCAGAGTCCGAAAAAATCGGCCGTATGTTGTCATGGTTGTTCACCCGAGGAGCCGGCGTTGAAAATCCGTTCGCCATCCTTCATCCGCACCGTCCGGGCACTCGCCAGCAATGAGCCGTCACGGGCGCGGTGACCTGTAACGACCACCTCGTCGCCGGGTTTGAGCGAGTCGCTGCGCCATCCATTCCGCATCAGCAGATTGGGACTGCCCAGTTCGGCCGCCCATTGCTCGGGGCCGGCATCGCCTTCGACGGCAAGGTGGATCCACGCGTGCGGATTGACCCATTCGACTTCAAGAACGGTCCCTTGAAGTTCGACGGGCTGATCCACGTCGAACTCGGCCGCAAACGAATGATGCGCGAGGGCCGGCATCGACAGCATTGCGATCCCCGCCAGAACAGCGGCAAATGCGATGAGAGCGCTTCTCATGGATACCTCTATCGATGATATCTCTATTGATCTCCGACCATGTGTTGCGGGTCCCGGTTCACCTCGCACACGAATTCCAGCAGTTCGGTATCGGGAAGCAACTGGTGATTCATCGTAACGCCCCAGGGGGCCGTATAGGCTCCCGGATCGTCGATGGTGGCTTCGATTTCCATACGTCCGACGCTCAGCCGCCTGAAGCGCTCGGTCACAACCAATTGGCTGGTATGGGGATGTCCATTCGTGTCCATCCGCATCTTGTCGTTGAAACCCGAGGTCGTGACGACGAACTCGTCGCCGTCCCATTCCCCGATCGAATATCCCATCCAACTCGGAGCGATATATTCATCGGGCAACTCGCGGCCATCGGTGAACACCTGCCGGTGGAGGTAATACATTTCGTAGAGAATAGCCACGGCGTTGGGCGTATTGAAAATCTTGAAGGGATAGGGGAGCGTGTTGACCTTGGGCACGCCATGCGGCAAACACCGGGATTCCGGATCGTCGCGTCCCAGGCTGGCCCGCCGTTCTTCATAGAGATCTTCCGCCCAGGGTTGGAACGGAACCTCCTGGCCGCCGGACAGGTCGCCAAGGTAGCGCGGCGTGTCGGCCACCCAGACGCCGGACAGGTCCACACGCCCGTCGGGCAGCCGCGGCGCGGGCGCGTCCAGATCCGGCGAGCCGTCCGCGTTCCGCGGCAAACCCGGAGTGGGATATTCCAACCACTGCGCCGGAGCGGGAACCGCCGCAAGGGCCAGCAACACGATCGCCGCAGTGACGTATTTCCCGGTTCCGATGTGTGGATCCCCGATTCTCATGGTCGTTGGGTCCTCCCGAGGAATCAACTGACTTCGAGCAGCCGAATCCTGTGGTTCTCGCTGTCTCCGATATAGATGCTATTCCCGGTAACATACACGCCGTGTGGACGTGCGAGCTGGCAATCGAGCGGGGCATCGCCGTCGGGTCCGTCGCCGCGTTCGCCGTTTCCGGCAACCATCGAGATGATGCCGGAGTCGAGATCGATCATGCGGATTGCGTGATTTTCGGTATCCACGATGTACAGCTTGTTGTCGAGCGCATAACCGATCCCCTTCGGCCCGTTCAGCGGGTTCCCGGGCCGTCCGAAAGTCGCCGTGGACGCGGGACCGCCATCGCCCGAATACCGCAATTCGCCAGTGCCTGCCAGGCGTTCGAAGGTTCCCGCGGCAGTGTCCACCGAATACACGGCATTGCCTTCGCGCAGGATCAGATACATCGTGCCGTCCGGCGCCACGTCGATCGAACGGGGACCTTCCATTGCCGACTCGAGCAAACGTCCAGCCTCCGGGGCCGGGCCGCGTTCACCCGTTCCGGCGAACGTCGAAATGACGCCGGTATCCGGATCGATACGCCGAACGCGCTGGTTGGCGATATCGCAAATATAGAGATTGCCCTGGGCGTCGAAAGCAATGCTGTGAGGCTGCGCCAGTTGAGAAGCCTCGGCCCGACCCCCGTCACCGCCGTAGCCGCGTTGCCCATTCCCCGCGAGCGTGGAGATCACCCCGGTCTGCATGTCGATCTTGCGCACGACGTGGTTGTCGCGTTCACAAAACACCATGTCCCCGCGCGCGTCGAAACGCAGTTCGTGAGGCGTGCTCATCTGCGCCGCAGTCGCCGGTCCGCCATCGCCCGAATACCCTTCGGTAGCGTTTCCGGCAATCACGGACACGCGCCGGGTTTCCAGTTCCAACGCCAGAATACGGTGCGTGCCCAGGTCACACCAGAACAAGCGCCCATCGGGTCCGATCACCAAGCCATAAACATTGTTGATCCGCGTCTCGTCGGCGATATCGCCATCGGCCGCGGTCCCGGCGGCCCCGGTCCCCGCAATGGTGCGGATTCGCGCCCCCTGAAACGGGTGCGCCGAGGTTGCGGCATGGACTGCCGGCAACGCGGCGAGCATCGCACTGGAGCGCAGGAACTGCCGCCGGGTCTGTTTCATTCAACCTTCAACCGTTCACTTGAACATCAGGTGCCGTGAGAAGAACGGCAATACACTCTCTTCGAAGCGTTCAGAGATCCGGTTCGAATGGTCTCCTTCGTACGTCTCGAACGTGTGGTGGACGCCGAACCTGGTCATGGCTTCGCTGAGTGCCCTGTTGGCGCCAATCAGACCGTCCTGTTCGCCGACGTCCATCATGACGGCGGTCATCTTTCGCAAGGCGCCAGCGTGCGAATCGAGCATGGCCATGGGGGAATTTGCCGCGAAACGGGCCGCGACTTCCGGGATGACTTCACCGTTGCTGGTCGGCAGGTCGAAGTAGAAAGGCGGTTTTTCAGGGTTCGGCGCCCAGGCGGCGGTTACCGCAAAGGTCCGCAATGCTCCGTTCGCCTCGGCAAGATCCTCGGCTGTCTCGATCAGTTCCATCGCCAGGGCGCGCTCCCCGCCACGGGGGCTCATTTCGTTAAGACAACAGGAACTCAACGCATAGAGCGATGAGAACACGTCGGGGCGATTCATTCCGATACGCATGACTCCATAACCGCCCATCGAGTGTCCGGCCAGGCCGCGCGCGGCACGAACCGGAATGGTCCGATAGTGGTTGTCCACATAGGCGACCAGATCGTCGGAAATGTAATCTTCCCAGTAGCCGGACGTCACCGAGTTGGCGTACATGCACCCCCCGTAGGCGTTGTAGCAGTTGGGCATGACAAGGATCATTTCCTGCGCGCCGCCGCCGGCAAAAACGCTATCGGCGATGAGTTCGGACTGGCGCCGTCCTTCGGGTCCGAACCAGCCCTGGTCGGTTCCCGTGTATCCATGAAGGATATATACCACCGGATATCGGCGGCTTGCCTCGCTGTTGTAGCTGGCCGGCAGGTAGACCGATACTTCCGGCGATGTTGACTCGCCCATCAGATTGCCTTCGAGAGACGCACCGAAGACATTGATGCGTTCCAGGGTCCCCTGCGCCGCCTGTGGCGCCTGCGCATCCGCAACCCCTACGAGAAAGATCAGGCCCAGAGCCGCGAAAAAAACTCCATCTCTTCATGGGACAACCTCCGTCTTAAATTCCGGTTCGGGCTACTATACATCGAACCCCGGATGGAGACCTATGACGACGAAACTGCTGCCGACCTCGCTAATCGGATCCTACCCGCAACCGGACTGGTTGATTGACCGCACCATGCTCGCCAAGCGTCTTCCGCCGCGCGTGCGGGCCTCCGAATTGTGGCGCGTGCGGGCCGAGTGGCTCGAAGAAGCGCAGGATGACGCCACGCTTCGGGCAATCCACGATCAGGAACGCGCGGGGATCGACATTCTCACCGACGGCGAGATTCGGCGCGAAAGCTACTCGAACCGGTTTGCAACGGCACTGGAAGGCATCGATCTCGAAAATCCGGTCGTCGTGCGTGGACGAAGCGGTAGAGAGAACGAAGTCCCGCGCGTCTTCGGCAAGATTCGCCGCAAGTATCCCGTCGAAGTCCGCGACGTTCAATTCCTGAGGGCGAACACGGATCGGTTGGTGAAGGTAACGGTTCCGGGGCCGTTCACGATGTCCGAGCAGGCCTACAACGATTTCTACGACACAGCCGAAGAGATGGCGCTGGACTATGCGGCGGCGGTCAACGAAGAAGTGAACGACCTCCTGGACGCCGGCGCCGACATCGTTCAGATTGACGATCCGTATCTGGAAGCCAGCGTGGAAAATGCTCGTGAATACGGCATCGCTGCGTTGGAACGCGCGCTGGACGGCGTCGAAGACCGGACCGCGGTTCATGTCTGCTTCGGATATGCCGCAATGGTGGAGGGTCGGCCCTCGGCCTACGAAATTCTTCCCGATCTGGCGAAGACGGCGGCAACGCAGATCGCCATCGAAACGGCTCAGTCGTCACTCGACTGCTCCGTCCTCGGCCGGATGAACGGCAAGAGGATCGTCCTGGGAGTTCTGGATCTCTCGACGCCCGAGGTCGAAACACCCGAGCGGGTCGCCGAACGCATCCGGCGCGCTCTTCCCTACATCGACGCCGAACGCCTGACTATCGCGCCGGACTGCGGCATGAAGTACCTTCCCCGGGACGCGGCGTTCGGGAAGCTCAAAGCCATGGTGGCTGGCGCGGGGATTGTTCGCGACGAGTTGGAATCGGGAAGTTGAAGGCCGAGTCCGGCACGGAGATTCGGCATCTTATCCGCCGCGAACGCCCGATGAGGAAAACGGGAGCGGCGCCGCGGGTCTTATCGAGGGCTCGCGGCGATCAGGATCTGCTCCAACGACGCCGGATCGGACCCAAGTTCGTTCCCACCCGCCGGAAATTCATTGGCTTCCAGGATGTACGCCAGTATGTCGAGATAGGTCTGTTGCGGC
Organism: Terriglobia bacterium; assembly: GCA_963555775.3. Lineage (GTDB taxonomy): Bacteria > Acidobacteriota > Terriglobia > 20CM-2-55-15 > 20CM-2-55-15 > JAJEDW01. The sequence goes on from CAUVWY020000003.1 coordinate 61,044, forward strand.
AGGCTGTTCGTCCGGTCGGTCGGCATCCCGGTCCGTATCCTGGTGAACAGCGCGCCGAGAGACATATCGCCCCACAGAAAGGTAAAGCTCACTCCGACAATACTGGGCGAGTTGCTGTCGCCGCGCAAGTCTTCGGCATGGCATGATGCGCACGCCTGCGCGTATCCGGCCGCACCCCGCATGGCTTGTTCCGTGGTGTAGACACCGTCCCAGACGGTGCGGTCCTGAGCTGGCGCATCGGCAACGAACACGGCGCCGGACGCGGTCAGGACAAGCGATATCGACAGTATTCGTAGCGTCATCGGTCGGGCAGCGCGAACACGTAGATGGAATTCCCGTTGTTGGGCCGCCGTATGTCCGGCGCCAATTCAGGTGAAATCAGAGTGGACCAGCTTCCACCCCCGATCCCCGCCGGCATGGCAACGTATTGTTTTCCATTCGCCAGATACGTGATCGGGAAACCCTGAGCCGAGGTGGCCAGGCGGGTCTGCCACAGGATGTCTCCCGTCGCCGCATCGTAGGCATACATGTGACGATCCCAGTCTCCCGCGAACACCACTCCCCCGGCGGTTGTGAGCGCGGCGGTGTTCATGGGCGACGGCGTGCGATGACGCCACATGATCTCCCCATCCGTGATATCGATCGCCAGAAACTCGCCCAGGTTGCCCCCGGATTCCGGGTGCACGTAGTCTCTGCGCCGCACGGGCCCGGTGCCGCCTCCACCCAGGATCAACTCGGTCGGACCGAACGTGGCCAGTTCACAGTTGAGTGTCAGTGGAACGTAAAGGGCGTTGGTCTCAGGACTGAATGCCATCGCGCGCCAACTCTTGAACCCGGAAGTGCTCGGACACATGTCCACTTCGACTCCGATTTCAGGGACCATTCCGGGCCGGTAGCTCACTTACCCGGTCTCCGGATTGACATCCACGATGTTCTGGTATCCAAGATCGTTGGCGTAAACGAACTCGCCGTTGGTTCGATCGAGCTGCCAGAGAATGCCCAGTTTCCCCATCTTGAACAAGGACCGGCGACCGCCGATGTCGATCAGGATGTTTTCGAACACCTCATCCATGTCGTGGGATTCACCGGGCAGGTGCTGGTAGTACCAGACTATTTCGCCGGTTTCCGGATCGAGCGCCAGAGTGGAATTCGTATAGAGCGCGTCGCCGTCGGTCCCGCGAACGGACCGTGCCCAGGGCTTGGCCTGCGCGGTTCCCCAATAGACCAGATCGGCTTCGGCATCGTAGCTTCCGGTAATCCACGCGTCGCTGCCGGCCCTGAACTCCAGCGGCAGATCGCCCCATGTGTCGCCGCCCGGCTCACCGGGGCGCGCAACGGTGGAGGTCCGCCACAGTTCGTCTCCCGTCGCGGCGTCGTGGCCGGTAATGAAACAGACATCATTCTTGTAGCGGCTGCATCCCGTGATACCTGCGATGAGAATGCCGCGCACCACGAGCGGACCGGCGGTGTACTGATAACCCAGGCTCGAGTCGGCGACGGTCGTGTCCCAGACCAGCCGTCCCGTACGTGCGTCGAGTGCCACGATATGCGCGTCCTGGGTTGTGCCGAAGATCATGTCGTCATAGATGGCGATGTTCTTCTGGATTCCCCGACCGGCGCCGCCGACCGCGGTGGGTTGTTGCGGAAGTCGCGGGATGATGGTCGATTCGCCTCCGGGACGTCCACCTTCGGGCCCCGAAGCTTCATCTGCCCGAGGCGTGATACCCGGACGATACTCCCAGATCAGATCTCCGGTGGCGCCGTCCAGCGCCTGGATGACCCCCCGCGGATTCGGCAGATACACGATACCGTCGTAGACCAGGGGCGTCGCCTCCTGCGCCCCCGTGTCGTCCATGGCCCAGGACCATACCAGTTGGAGTTGCCCAACGTTGCCGGTGGTGATGGCATCGAGCGGACTGTAGCCCCACGCGTTGTCGGTCCGACGCCAGTTGAGCCAGTCGCCGGGCGCTGGGTTTCGCAACATCTCCTCGGTGACAGGCGCGAAGCCGCCTGATTGTGCCATGAGAGTAAGGCGCCCTGCGAGCACGGCAACGGCAACCAACACTGCAACGGAAATCGCGGATTTCATTAGTATGGTCTCCGGGATTATTCTTGATCGCGCCCGGTTGCTACACAAGGTAAAATCGTACGGAGTTCCTGCCGGTGCTTTCGTTTGTATCAGACGAACAAAGGAGGGTCATCGTGACAACCATGACCAGATTGCTGTTTCCGATGGTTTTTATCCTTGTCTCCGCCGTGGTCTGTCCGGCGCAACAGGGACGCATCGACGGCGAGCTTGTCGGAGAGGACGGCGAGGCTGTGGCCGGAGCCCGGCTTATTCTCGACGAGATCGGCGGTACCCGGCGCTTCGAGCTCGAGACCAATGAGCGTGGCGATTTCATCCACCTCTCGGTCAGCCAGGGCCGGTACCAGATAACGATCGAGATCGGCGGTCGGCCGCGCGCCGTCACCGAGGTCCGCGTCCGGGCCGGCGAGAATCCGCTGCGAGTGGACCTCCAGAGACTCGAGATCGAGTCGGATGAGTTCTCCGGAGATCTCGGAGTTGCGACCAGGGTCGTTCGGGACATCACCTTGGTCGGCGAGGGTGAGGCCGTCTCGATCCCATCGGAGAACCCATTTGACGACTCCGCGGACAGGGCGGCCACAGCGGCAGCCGATGCAGCCATGAGAGAGGCATTCGATGGCGGACGGCAGGCGATGGAAGCCGGGAACCTGGACGAAGCCATACGTCAGTTCACGATTGCCGCCGAAGGCTCGCCGACACCCCAACACGTCATCTATGCCAACCTGGGACTGGCCTACGAACGCGCCCAGCGCTACGAGGAAGCCGCCGAGACCTTCGAGTTGGCCCAAGAGACCGCCGTTGCCCAAGGGATCTTGCCGGATGTGACGAACTACTACACCAATCTGACGCTCGTTTACGCCACGGCAGGCAATGTCGAGAAAGCGATCGAAAACGCCGAAAAGGCTGTCGAGTTCGATTCGGAGGGCGCCGGTCTGAGCTTCTACAACGTCGGCGTCGTGTTGACGAATGCCGGTCAGGGCACGGCCGCGATCGAGGCCTTTCAACGTGCCGTCGAGGTAGATCCGGAAATGGCCGACGCCCACTATCAATTGGGACTGGCCTACCTGGGCAATCCGGACGCCATACCCGATGCCATCGCCGCGATGGAGCGATTTCTGGAACTCGTGCCGGACGGTCCCGAGGCCGAAACCGCCCGTCAATTGTTGGAGTTCGCCCGACAATAGGTCGCCGTCATCAAACTTCAGGAGGCAGTTCCCATGAGAGTTCGTCATTCGACCGCCTTAATATTCGCCCTCATCCTGACGCCGTTGCTTTTCTCGCCCGGGGCGTCCGCTCAACTTGTAACGATACGATTCGACGCCAACGCGCCAGTGTCTCCGCTCGGAAGCGAAGCGGAGTATCAGGCGGTCGTCAGGATTCAAAACGAACAGAACCCCAACACGCGTCTCCGGCTCGTCAACGAGTTCCTTTCCGGCGAATACCGCGACGAACTTGTCGACGTGGGAGGAGGAGAAGACCAACTGGGCGGTTTCGACATCGATCCGGGCTTCAACACTCCCATCACGCGGCCCAGAGATATCGGCCAGATCGACAGCGCGGCGTCCACGACTGGAAGCGAGTTCACATAACTGGTGCTCCGCATGCGTTTCCAGACCTTGTACACCGAGGGCGAACCGGAGGAGATCATCGAAGCCGCCCAGGAAGCTCTGGATGCCCATGAGTTCTTCTTCAACGGCAAGATGGGGTTCATTACGAATCCCGGGAATGTCCCGGAAGTACCGGTGTTTCGCCTGGATTTAGCCAACCAGCGGTCGATCTTCTACCAAGCGATGATGGAAGCGTATCAGTCGATCGAGGACGCCGATAACTTGCTCAGATACGGTGAGATGGCTCTTGAGGCGGAAGACGAAACGTGGGCCCTCTACACCCAACAATTCGACGAGACCGCGGCCGGCTTTCCCGTGGAACGCGACCGGCACCTGGCCAGACAAACCGTCATGCTCGGAACAATGATGGGGACCTACCAGTTTCTCGACAATCTGGAGAACGAACTCGTTTACGCTCGACGGTTCCTGGAGGTCCAGCCCGACGACAGGCAAGTGTTGACGCGCGTGTCGCAGATCATGGCCGAACCGCAGCGAATTCCAGAGGATGGCCCGGCCCGCACCCAACATCTGGAAGCGGCTGAAGACTACGCGGCCAGAGCGGTGGCCGCCGTGGACGCTTACGTGTCGAGTCCGGACTCGGCGGAGATCGAGGACCTCGAAAAAGCCGCTATGGTCTCCCAGGCGAACACAGCCCTCGGCATGGTTCATTTTCAACAGCAAGAGTATCGAGACGCGGCACTCGCCTATGGTCGCGCGGTCGACTCCGTCCCCGAAGCCCAGCTCTACTTCCTATTGGGCGTGGCCCATACCAACGACCAGAACGTCGATGGAGCGGTATCGGCGCTCGCACGGGCGGTCTTCCTTGATTTTCCTCAACCCCGGGCCCGTCAGCTCCTTGAGGTTGTCTATGAATTCAAGAACGGCTCGCTGGACGGTCTGGACGATTACATCGAAAGCGAGGGCGGGCAGTTGACAGCCGATCGGTGAAGCTCGACATACGGGTTGAATGGCATGAAATCGGGGAATCTCGCAATGAACGATGGGCGATGCGGATCGTTCGTGGCCTACTGGCGGTTGAGAGCGGCGTTCAACGCCCGGTCATATTCCCGCAGATACCGCGCCCGATGGCGAATACTGGATCGAGTGTCGCCGAGCGCTTCGTACTCCGTGTAGAGATTTCTGTGGACAAGATAGCTGTCGCCTGAAGGACAACAGCCCAGATCGAGCATGGTCTGGAACGTCTCGATGGCGGCTTCGCGGCGGTCAAGCTTGGCAAGAGCCACGCCCAGGTTCAGATAGATCATTGCCGCGTCGGGTTGAGCCTCGATGCCGGCGCGAAACAGTTCGATCGCCTCCTCGGGTCTCCCGTCGACCAATGCGGCGGCCCCGCTCCGGTTGATCGCGGACTCCCGCACTTCCTTGTCAGCCACCGCCTTGTCGATCGCTTCGCGCCGCTGGTACTCGGCCAATTCCCGCCGGCCCTCTTCGTCCCGGCCCGCCCGGGCAAGGGCCCGCACCCGCGTGTAGCGAGCCCGCTGATGCTCCGGATCGATTTCAAGAGCTTTCGCAGCCGCTTCGGCCGCGTCGCCGAACCGGTCCAGACGCAGATACAGTTCCGAAAGGCCATAGTGGGCGTCCGCTGTCCCTGGACTGGCGGCAACGACGAGCCTGTATTCGGCCTGGGCTTCGTCCACCATGTCCCGAATCAGGTACTGCCCGGCCAGTTCGAGGCGGGCCTCCATCGCGTCCGGCGCGATTTCCAGAGCCCGCTGAAAAGCCGCCGCGGCCTCGTCGAACTGCCCCAGTTCGATGTGCATGTGTCCAATGCGAACATGAAGGAGGCGCCGTTCGCGGTTGTCGACATCCGGGGCCGCACTGGATCCTCCATCGAGCCGAATGGCCTGCTCGAACGCTTCGAGCGCGCTTAGAAGCCGCTTGTTTTCCGCGTACAGCTCCGCCAGTTCGGTTCGGACGCTGCGGGAGTCCGGAAACTCCCGAACGGCTTGGAGCATCACTTCCTCGGCCGCGTCCACGAGTTGCTGCCGCAACAACATACGGCTGCTTGCGATGTAGAGAACTGGCGCCGGCCGGACTTGGAAAAGGGTTTCCAGAAACTTCCGGACCGCTTCGTCGCGGTCCCGATCCGGGAAGTGCGCAATTACAAGGAGCGCGGCCAGGCTGTCCAGGACCGCGAGCGCAGGCGATTGGGCCCGGCCGCCCCATCGGCCAGAAAGGCGCCGCTCGTAGAGTTCGGCGGCTTCCTCGTGGTCGTTCCGTGCGTCAGCGATCGCGGCGAGACGGCTCGTGCTTCGAAGCACATCGGGATGGCCGGGTCCCAACGCGCTTTCCAGAATCGGTAGCGACTGCCGGTAGTGTCGTTCGGCTTCTTCGGACCGGCCGAGCTGAAAGTAGGTCTCCGCCAGATTGTTTCGATGAATGGCGATAATGGGGTCCTGCGGGTGAAGAATGCGTTCGAGAATTCCAAGAGTTCGCAGGGAAAGAGTCTCCGATTCCTCGCGGTCACCCAACAGCCTCGAGGTCTCGGCCAGAGCGCCGAGGCTTTCGGCGAGCCGGTAATTCTCGGGCCCGAGGTCCTCGGCTTCGCGGATGGCTGCCCGAAAGGATCGGGCCGCCTCCTCGTAGCGGCCTTGTTCGAACGCTCCAAGTCCGGCCTCGTGCTGGACTCTCCACCGGGCCTCGATATCCTGCGCGGGGAGCGCGGCCCGAGACCCCATCGACGCGAGCAACAGAAGCGCCACTAGAGACATGAATTTCATGCGCATCGGAAATCCCCGTATCCCCGTTGGCCGGTCCTCCCGGGATCAATCCCCATCGAAGGGTTTCCGTTCGACAACGCCTTCGCCTTCCCGAACAATCAGGATCTGGTTGGCTTGGATGTTCTCGATTACGTCGCCTTCACCACTCGGCCACCGCACTTCCAGTCGATCGGCCCGAGCCGCCTGCCCCAAGCCGAAATGGACTCTCAGGTCGTTCTGTCCCAGATAGCTCGAACCGGCGCGAACTTCCCGTACAAGCACGGTGGACCCCACCGACAGCGTCAAATGGGCGCCGATGCCATCGCGGTTGCTGGTGACGCCTTCGGTACGGACGAGCAGGGCATTGGCTTGGTTTCCCCCATCGTTTCGCAGGATATCCGGGGTCTGCCCCAGGTTGCCGATCACGATGTCAAGATCCCCGTCATTGTCGAGATCGCCGACCGTCAAGGCGCGACTGGGCTTCTTTGGCGCAAAGCCCGGGCCCGACACGGCTCCCACGTCCCGGAACTTGCCGGACCCATCGTTTTCGAGCAGGAGGTTCGGCTGTTCGAACGTCTTGGTGTCGCCGAGGCGAGCGGCATTGTCATCGACATCGCCGTTTGCGATCGCGATATCGAGATCCATGTCGTTGTCGTAGTCGAAAAATGCCGTGCCGAAACCCACGAACGGCAATGTGGCCTCCCCCACGCCGCTCTGGAGCGTCACGTCGTAGAAAAGTCCGTCCCCAAGGTTCTCGTACATTGTGTGGGTTTCCAGATCGAGATTCGTGACGAAGATCTCCGGGAGCCCGTCTCCGGTCACATCCCCCATGTCGGTCCCCATCCCGGCCAGAGGCTTGGCGGTAATGCCGACGGCAACGCCGGCCCAGAGCCCCACCTCCTCGTACCTGCCACCCCCCTGGTTATGGAAGAGGAAGTTGGGCACCGCGTCGTTCGCCACGTAGATGTCGACCCAGCCGTCGTCATCGTAATCGCCGAAGACCACCCCCAGCCCGTTTCCGTCCGTTCTGTAAACGTTGGCTTCACGCGTCGCGTCGGTGAACGTGCCGTCGCCGTTGTTTTGGTAAAGCACGTCGGCCACGGGGGTGTAGACGTTGGGATGGCAGTAGCTCCGAACGTTTCCGAGACCGCAGTCCTGGTTGTTCTCCACCGTGAAATCGACGTAGTTCGCGACATAAAGATCCACATCCCCGTCATTATCGATATCGCCGAAGGCACAACTGGCGCTCCAGGCACTCGAGGCCGTGCCGGCATGGCCGGTAATGTCCTCGAAACGGCCGCCCCCGGTGTTCCGGAAGAGCCGGTTCGCGCCGTAGCTGGTCACGTAAAGATCGGGCCACCCATCGTTGTCGTAATCGGCCGAACAGGCGCCCATACCGAAACCGGAATTTCCGATGCCCGAGGCCTCGGTCACGTCCGTGAAACGCCATCCTCCCTCATTGCGGTAGAGCCGGTGGTGGGCCCCCTCCGCCACTCGCTCATCGACAAAGGAACCTCCGTTGACAAAAAAGATATCGGACCAACCGTCGTTGTCGAAGTCGAAAATCAGCGCGCCCGCACCCATGATTTCGGGAAAATGTTTTTCCGGGCTCGCCCCGTTTTCGTGCCTGAAATCGATTCCGGCCTCGGAAGCGACGTTCGAGAAATGGACGCGGCCTTCCTGCGGCATCGAACTCGCGGCACCGGCTGCGCCGAACGCGGCGCCCCATGCAACGAGTCCACCGGCAACGATCCGGGTCGCGGCATGCATCTTCATGCTGGCTCCATGGTTGGAAGCAAAACCGATTTCATCGTAGTGGAGCAGGAAAGAGAGAACAAGGAGCAAAAAAACTCCCCCGCACCGGGGCGGGGGAGTTTTCGAGAAGACATGTCAACCCGCCGAACAATCGGCGGGCCCCATCAGAAGTCCATACGAAGCGTTGCCTGGAACCGCCGGTTCGACAGTCCGTTCTTGACGCCGATCCGGCCGAAGTCGTTCGGATTGTTCAACGCGAGATTGGTTCCGCGCAGACCGCCGGTAAAGAAGCCCGAGGCATAGAACGAGGGAGTGTTCGGCTGCGGATGATTGAAGATGTTGGTCGCGTCGAACCGGACCTGGAACCGGCGGTTCTCTCCGATCTGGAACGACTTGCTCAGCGACGCGTCGAGCGCCCACATTCCGGGCCCTTCGAGCGTGTTGAAGCCGAGGTTGCCAAACGTGCCCGGTGCCGGGTTCTGCATGACGATCGACCCGTCCAGCGCGAGCGCCCGGAGCCGGCTCATGCAGCGCTGGCGCAGCGTCTGAGAGCCGGAGGCCACGTCGGCCACGCCCAAGCACTGCGGATCGGCAACCTTGGCGAAATTGTAGTCGGCGAAGTAGGTACCGACGTCCCCCTGCCAGGCCACTTCTCCGAAGCCGCGCACCCCGTTCAGCGCCTGGTCGCCGGCGACCGTGACGTCCGGAGGCGCATGGCCGTCTCGATTGGTGCCGCCGAAGTTGCAACTGCACAGACCTTCAAACAGGCCGTTGCGGGCAACGATCGACATCGGCATCCCGGTCGTCATCTGGAAGATTGCAGAGAACTGCCACTCTTCGAGAGCGCGGGCCGCCCAACCGTCGGTGTTGCCCAGGATCGGTTTGCCGGGTCCGATGGGCAGGACGAATGTCCCGTGGCTCCGGAAGTCCAGGGTCCGGTGCTGGAACTGCAGACCGTAGTCGGCCTGCCGGTCCCCCGGGTTGAAGAAGCCGATCCGCCCGCCGCCCGTGTTCACGGCCGTCGGAGAGCCCAGCATCTTGCTCCAGGTGAACGTGCCCTGATAGTTGATCCCGTACGTCGGCCGCAGCGTGAACTTGGTCTGGAGCGAGTGGTAGTTGGTGCTGTTCTGGTTCGTCACGATGTTGAGGCTGCCGAACTGCGGGTTGGCGGTGATGAAGTTGTCTGGCACGCCGTTCGGCCAGCGCTCGCTGAAGCTGTTGTGCAGCACCGCGCCGTCCTCGCCCGGCGCTCGGGGCGCCACGCCGCCGGTAAAGGGCGTGCCGTTGGTCCACGAAAGTCCGCGGGCCAGAAGGGCGTAGTCGCCACTGGCGAGATTGTTGGCCAAGCCGGTCCGCCAGCCGCCCACCGTCTGGTTGCGCAGCCACTCGGCGCCCGACCCGCCGTAGGCGCCGTTGACCGAGGAGGTCAGATCGTCCAGAAGCTGCGACTCGCCTCCGGCCCGTGCGGAGTCGAAAGCGGCCTTCAGCCCGTTGGTCAGGAAATTGGGCGAGTTGACGGGCGCTTCGGTAAAGAGCTTCCGCGCGACCGTGCCGACATAGCTGATGTCGAGGGTCATGTTCCGGCTGAGATTCCGGGTCACGGTGAGGTTGAAGTTCTGGACATAGGGCGCGACGTAGGTGTCGTCGAGGAACTCGATCGGGCCGAAGATCGTCACGCGGTTCCGGGGCGGGATCGGGTTCATGGGCCGGAGCGCCACACCCGGCGTCACCGTATCTTCCGGCAGCGGCACGACGGCCGTGTGAGGATAATCCAGGAAGTCGAACGTCGCCGGAGTGGTCAGGCTGCTGTGGTTCGAACCGAAGTCGGCCAGACGGAAGAAGGTGTCGTGCGCTGCGTCCAACTCGGCATCGTAGACCGCGCCCGGGACCGCGCCGACCGTGCCATCGAGGGCCGCCATGTTGCCGCCGCCCTGGAAGGTCACCGAGTAGCCGCCCCTCACGACGGTCTGCCCCGCGCCGAACCAGGGAACGTTCCAGGCGAAGCCGATGACCGGCCCGAAGTTGTTCGCGTCGCGCGGATAGATGGACCGGTTCGGGTTGGGCGAGTTCGGGCCGATGAACTCCATCACCGTCGGGTCGCTCGGGTAGTTCCGCAACGGGTTGGGATCGGACTGCCACCAAGCGTCATCCCAGTTGTCGCCCGAAATCCCGAACACGCCGTTCAGGCTCGAACCCACCCCCGTGGGCATCAACCCCGCGGCTTCGTGCGGCGGGCCGTAGTACTCCCACCGAACGCCGAGGTTCAGCGTCAAGTCGCGCGTGACCTTCCAGTCGTCCTGGACGTAAAAGGCCGCCTCGTTCTGCCGCCAGTCCCGCTGCTTGGTCGCGTCGGTCGAATAGCTTTGGAAGTTGTCCAGGTCGTTGATGTCCTGGACGAAGAAGTGCTGCACTATCTCTCCGATCGAACCGGACTGGAGCAGCAGCAGATTCTGCAACATCCCCAAGTTGTTGCTCTGGAAGTGGTTCCCATCGCCGTTACCGTAGTTCGGGTCGGCGTCGATCAGGTCTTCGAAGTCGCAGTTGCAGATTTGCGCCGCCACCGGAACCGAGCCCGCCCCCGCGGACACGCGCGGAATGATGTCGAGGTTTTCGAATGCGATCGCTTCGGCTCTGCGGATCTCGCCGCCGAACCGGAACGAGTGCGCTCCCATGGTCCAGCTCAGCTTGTCGCTGAAGACGAACTGGCGCGTCCTGTTCCCGTTGGTCGCGTTGTTGCCCGACATCATGGGGTTGCCGACGATCGCGAGGCTCGTGAACGCGGGAATGCCGTTGATCGACGGAAAGAACTCCCTCGTGGCTTCCCCGTATTCGTCGGTGTCGATGGCTTCCAGATTGCTGTTGTTCGTGCGGCGTATCCCCAAGATGAATTCATTGACCATCGTCGGCGATAGCGTCGAGTTGAAGTTGGCCGAGAAGATCTGCGGCCGGCGCTCGACCGAGCCCCAGAACCCCTCTTCGTAGGCGGGGGCGGCGGCCTGCGAGCTGTCGCGCTCGTAGCTCCACTGCACGGCCAGCTTGTGGTTCTGGTTGAACTGATGGTCGACCTTGATGTTGATCTGCTTGCGGTTCGCCCGGTCGCTGGTTGTCCCCACGCTTCCGAAGAAACCGCCGCCGTCCACGCCGTTCCGACGCCGGATGTACCGGTTGCCGGCCGTATTCAGGCCGTCGCCGGTGTCGTAGTTGTTAGGCTGCGGCATCACGTTGAGCACTTTCGACACGAACCCGGTCGGGTCGGCACTCCAGCGGTTGGCGTCCCAGGCCGTGGCCGGGCTCGACGCGCCGGCCAGACTGCCGTTGAGCACCGGGATATTAGAGCAGTCCGCCGCCACCGAGGACGGCATGTTCGCCGAGTCGATCGGACCGAAGACGCTGAAGTAACTGAGCGCTCCCGTGTAGGGCGAGCCATCCGGATTGGCCGTCGGCATGACCGGGTTTCCGGCGCCGTCAACGGCCGCGCGGGCCAGATTGGGCGCCCCGTTCAGGACGGGCGCCGGCTGGCTGGAGTTGCCGTTGACCCAGTTGGGGAAGTAGCGATAGACGCCGTTGCGGGCGCAGGGTGTCAGGACCGTGTTGTTGATGTTGGTGCGCTCCAGATATTGGTTCTGGTCCCAGAGCGCGAAGAAGAACGTCCGGTTCCGGATGATCGGACCGCCGAAGGCGAGCGTGCCCTGATTCTGGTTGAACCAGTTCTGCTCGGTCCCGAGCCGGTTCTCGTTCCAGCTTCGCGCGTCTAGCGCCGGGTTCCGAATGTCCCAACGCGCCGTCCCGCGGAAGTCGTTCGTGCCCGAGCGCGTCGTCAACTGGACTTGGCCGTTCCCGCGTCCGAGCGCCGCGTCGACCGGCGTCAGAATCAGGCGGACTTCCTGGATCAGCTCGGGGTTGATGCGGGTGACCGACATGATGCCCGACGTGTTGTCCGGCTCGCCGACGCCAGCGTAGTAGTCGTCGGTCACGCTGACGCCGTTGATCGTCGTGTTCACGTAGGTCGCGCTTATACCCGCCAGCGTCGTGAACCGGCTCCCGCCGCCTTCCTGGGCGTCTCCGAACGCGACGTTGCCCTGGTTGCCAGCCAGCGAGACGCCCCCGAGGACATTGACCAGGTCCAGGACGTCGTTGCCCACCAGGGGCAGGCTCCGGAGCGCGTAGTCGGGCAACACGTCACCGACCGTGGCCCCGGTCTGCGTCAGCAGTTGCTGGGCGTCGAGGGTCACCTCGACGGCCGTCTGGACGGCGGCCACTTCCAACGTGAAGTTCAACTGCCGGGCGTCGTTGCCCGCCAGCGTGACGTTCTCGAAGTTCTGGGTCTGGAATCCCGGCAGGACCGCCCGGAGCGTGTAGCCGCCCGCCTGCAGGTTGGGTATGTTGTACGCCCCAGCGTCGTTTGTCAGGACGACGGTTTCGATTCCCGTCTCGACGTTGGTCGCCGTCACCTCGACCCCGGGAATCCGGGCTTGGGTCGTGTCCTCGGCCAACCCGTTGACGGAGCTCGTGCCCACCTGGGCATACAGCGGCGCAATAATACCGATACACAGCAAGACCATGGAAACTGTCAACAATCGTCCGATCATTTTGCGACTCTCCATTTGTATCCCCTCCGTCAGCCATCCATCATATGACAATTAGTTTGCGGCCCTCATCTGTAAACGTTCGAACCGCACTTCCGCAATCTGGGACTCATCTAATTGGGGCACTTATCCCACTCAACGGGGGACTTGTCAAACATATTCCCGACAACTGTCGACAACAGAATTCCGATTTCCTTTGATCGAGTCCCCAGAGGACTTGCACTTCCGGCTCACTTCCCGGTTCGCTTCCGATTCCCGGTTGTCCAAGGTCGAATCACGGCGTCCGGCGCCACAATGCGGCATACCCAAAAAAAAGAGAGGCCCGGTTTCCCAGGCCTCTCTATTCGCCACTTGTTGCTACTAGTCCCTGAATAAGCGCGATTGAGGAAGTATCGATAGTGAAAAAGTAGCGGAAGTACCCGAAATGTCCCCGTCCCGTGCGAAAAAGAATTTGCAGAATCCTGACGGAAAAGGAGGCATTTCGGATGAACGATTATACGCGCAAGAACATGAGGAATCGCAAGCGGCGAATCGAGCGTCGGCTTGGGGACCGACATTGGAGGGAACAGTCGGCGCCGATGTTGTCGGCGAGTAACATGCACTATGAGATGGGCAAGCGGATGCGCGGCACGGGGGTTGGCGGTCTTGGGGCGATGCATCGGGTGGCGCGGCGGACGGGTCTGATCGAGGCCATCGACGCGCGGGTGGATGTGCTGAAGCGGCATCTGCCGTATCACGAGTCGGATCACGTGTTGAACATCGCCTACAACGCGTTGACGGGAGGGACGTGTCTGGAAGACATCGAGTTGCGGCGCAACGACGAAGCATACCTGGATGCGCTGGGGGCGCAGCGGATACCGGACCCGACCACGGCGGGCGACTTTTGCCGGAGATTCGAGCCCGGCGACGTGGAGAACCTGATGGAGGCGGCGAATGAAGTGCGGCTGAATGTGTGGCGGCAGCAACCGGCCGGTTTTTTCGACGAGGCGGTGTTGGACGCGGATGGGACCCTGGCGCCGACCAGCGGGGAATGCAAGGAAGGGATGGATATCGCCTACGACGGGACATGGGGCTATCACCCGTTGTTGATTTCACTGGCGAACACCGCCGAGCCGTTATACCTGGTGAACCGGAGCGGCAACCGGCCCTCGCATGAAGGCGCGGCCCCGCGGTTCGATCAGGCGATCGGGTTGTGCCAGCGCGCCGGGTTCCATCGGATCCTGCTGCGCGGGGACACCGACTTCAGCCAGACCCGGCATCTGGATGGATGGGACGGCCAGGGCGTGGACTTCATCTTCGGTATCGACGCGAGGGCGAACCTGGTGGCGCGGGCCGATGCGCTGGAGCCGGACTGCTGGGCAGTTCTGGAGCGTGAGGCCAGATACGAGGTGGCCACCCAGCCCCGCCAGCGTCCCGACAAGGTCAAGGAACGGATCGTTCGGGAACGCGGTTTCAAGAACGTTCGCTTGCGGGGCGAAGACGTGGCCGAGTTCGCCTACCGGCCCGGCGCCTGTAAGCGGGACTACCGCGTCGTGGTGGTGCGGAAGAATCTGTCGGAGGCCAAAGGGGAGTGGGTGTTGTTCGACAAGATCCGGTACTTCTTCTACATCACGAACCGTGCCGGTCCCGCCGACCGGATCGTGAAGCGCGCGAATCAACGGTGCAATCAGGAGAATCTCATCGAGCAACTCAAGAACGGCGTCCGGGCCTTGAAAATGCCGGTGGGCGACCGGACCGGCAACTGGGCCTACATGGTGATGGCGTCGCTGGCCTGGACCCTGAAGGCGTGGTTTGCGTTGCTGCTTCCCGAAACCGGACGCTGGGCCCCGAAGTATCGGGCCGAGAAGCAGACCGTTCTACGCATGGAGTTCAAGACGTTCCTGAACGCCTTCATCCTCCTGCCGTGCCAACTCGTGCGTACCGGCCGGCGCATCGTCTTCCGGCTCATGGCCTGGAACCCGTGGCTGTCCGTCTTGTTCCGTGCCGTGGATGTGTTGCGTCGTCCCCTGCGATGCTGACCCGATCATGGATCTGAGCCCGGGCGGTCGAGGTCCCGGTTGCTGTCAACCCTTCAAACAGACACGGCGAGGCCCCCACTGGAACAGACGCAACTCGAACCGGAGGCCGGGACAAAACGATCCCGGAACGGAAGGTTATGCCTCCAACTTTATGGCTGGGAACCGGCCGTTCGCCATCTGGTTATGCGCTTGTTTTGGGACTAGTGGTGACTCAACATGCTACTCCGGCAACGCTTCGAACTGCTCGGCAAACCCCTCGCCAAATACCTCGACAGGGAACAGGTCGCAGGCTTCAACAATGCAGATCGAGTCGAGCGTACGTCCCATGGGCGGCGGATCGAGCCCGGCCTCCGTCATGAGGTCGCGCAAGAGACGCCCGGTTTCCGGATGCGCTATCGCCGACTGTACGCCGACGCGGACGAGACCGTCGGCATAGTCCACCGGCAGCCAAGTGTGGGCAGCCAACTCCGGGCTACCCCGGTTGTCGGTGTTACCGTAGTCCCGGATGTCCAAGCGGCCGCCTGCCTCAACCAGAATCCGCGCGACCTCGGTCGCGCCCTTGTGGCCCGCGCCATGAAGAGCCACGCGACCGGTATCGGCCTGGAGGTTGGGGTCGATACCCAAGTCCAGCAGCAGCCTCACCGCTTCGATCGTCTCCTCGGTCGAACGCTCGGTCGTCACGCCCGCGACCCAGCCGATACCGGCGGCCACCTGCAATGGCGTGACGTTCAACACCGTGGCGATATGCGGGTCGGCCCCGTATTCTAGCAAGAGCCGCATCAACTCGATATCGCCGGACTGGGAGGCCCGCAGAAACGTGGTCGCCCCTTCTTCATTCAACCACTGATTCGTAAAGACCGTCCGGGTTTCCGAACTGTCGATCATCCGGGCGTTCACCTCGGCCCCTTCGTCCAGGAGCAGCTTGATGAAATCCAGATGATCCATGTCGGGCAGCGGGGTGGGGTAGTCCCCGTCTTCGATATTGCGATTGTCGGTGGCCAGATATAGCGGAGTCCAGCCGCCGTCGTGGGCGATGTTTACATCCGCTCCGTTCTCGATCAGGTACGCTCCGAGTCGATAGTTTCGATTCTGAGTCGCGGCCAGCAAGGGGCTCCAGCCGTATCCAGTGACCTGGTTTACATCGGCCCCCGCCTCCAGGAGAATGCTCGCCACGTCCATGGCGTTCGCGCGGATGGCGTAGACCAGGGCCGTCAGCTCACCTCCATCCCGGTCGGGCTCCCTGTCGTTTCTGTCGAAACCCTGGAAATCGGCATCGCCAGGCTGGGCTTCGGGCGCGGCCTCGTCGATCGCCGGTGGAGCATCGTCCACTTCCGGCGCGGCCTCGTCGAATACTGTCAGCGGGGCTTCGTTCGCCTCGGCCTCTTCGGCTTGGGCGGCGGCTTCGCGTGCGAGTTGGCCCGGAAGACCCGAAACTGCTCTCAGGACACCCAGTTCCGGTGACACCTCGGCGTTCAGGATCGCACTAACCTGCCGCCGGACGGCGGCGCGCGGGTCATTGTCCTTTCCGATGTTATTTCTGGCGTTTCGCGACGCCGGATCCGAACGAGCCGCGATCTCGGCCCCCTCTTCGATCAGGAGTGCTACGATCGCCGCGTGACCCTCGTCCGCGGCCCACATCAGGGGAGTGGTACCGCGCGCGGTTTCCCGTGCATTGATGTCCGCGCCGCCCTCGATCAACGCGGCAACCGCTTCGGCGTTGCCGGTGCGGGCCGCCAGCATGAGCGGGCTCCGCCCCAGCGGAAGTTGTTCGTTGGGGTCGGCGCCGGCGTCGAGAAGCGCCTCGATCATCGCGACGTCCCCATTCGTCGATGCGAGCCACAGCGGAGTGGATCCGTTACGGTTCGCCGCCGAGGGGTCCGCGCCGGCTTCGGTGAGCAGGCGCGCCAGATCCACATCACCTCGGTATGCCGCCCAGTGCATTGCCGTCGCACCATCGCCCTGGGTTGCATTCACGTCCGCCGACTGGTCCACCAGCGCCCGGACCGCGTCCATATCTCCACGCATGGCCGCATCCGCGATATCGGACTGCGCCATGGATACGGTCGCTGTTGTCAGCATGAGCACCGCCACAACCAATCGAGCGCTGTTCCTTACACGCATTTTTTCACTACCTCCATGTTCGAACATCCGGGATTACAGGTCTTCCAGTCTGCCGTTACTGTCACCGATGCTGTCCTGGCGAATGTCGAACTTGTCGAGAATGCTCAGCAGCAGATTTCCGGTCGATATGGTCTTGCTCGGGTACGCCAGATGGCGCCCTCCTTCCATTCGCCCGTTCAACCCACCCACAAGGACATGCGGCACATCGTAGTGAAGATGCTGGTTCGGATTTCCCATGTTGCTGCCGAACAGAAGCATCGAATGATCGAGCAACGTGCCGTCGCCATCTTCGGTATTCGCCAGTTTCTCGGCCAGATGCGCCACCATCTTTACGTGATACTGATTGACCTTCGAGAACTCGTTGATCCGGGCGGGATCTTCGCCGTGATGCGAACCGCCATGGAAGCTCACGCTCGGCGCGTCGCTTGCAGGAAACCGCCGACCCGTCAGATCCCGGGCAAACAGGAGGGTGCCCACTCGCGTTATGTCGGCCTGAAACGCCAGGGCCAGCAAGTCGAACTGCAACTTGATGTGCTCATCGAAGCTCTGCGGAATGCCCGGAGGCACGTCCAGATTTTCCGGCGCTGCCGCCGAAGCATTCGCCGCGATTTGGAGACGGCGCTCGATCTCCCGGACGTTGTCGGTGTAGTCGTCCATCCGTGCCCGGTCCGGAACACTGAAGTCGCCTCGGAGGCTGGAAATCTTCGGGGCCAGAGAGTCCAGAATACTCCGGCTGCGTTCCCGCCGAGCGGCCCGTTCTTCCGGTGAGCTGCCATTGCCGAACATGCGCTCGAACACCACTTGCGGGTTCAGTTCCATCGGCAACGGTGTGGTGGGCGACGCCCATGCGATCGTGTTCGTATACACGCAACTGTAGCCCTCGCCACAGTTACTGGAGCCCGAACCCGGATCTTCAACGTTCATTTCGATCGAGGGCAGGAGTGTGGTCTGTCCGTATTTTTCGGCAATGATCTGGTCGATCGTGTGTCCGGCACGAATGTCCGCCCCCGCCGTTTTCTTCGGCTTGTCGGCGCAGAGGAATGCGGCGGCCACCCAGTGATCGGCGCCGGTCTCGCCCGGCGGCGGTTCGGCCGACGTGGCGTGAAGCCCCGTGATGATCGTTGTCTGGTCCTTGTAGGGTTCCAGCGGTTTATAGATGAACGGAAGTTCGTCAGGCAAGGCGCCGGGGGCTTCAGGCTCCCAATAGCCCGGAGCCGCGCCGTGGCACACGAACCCTCCAAAGAATCGAGGGACCGGAGCCGCCGCCGTCAGCGCTTGCGCCGTTGCGGCAGGCACCATCGCATCCAGTAAGGGTAGCGCCAGGGCCGCACCCGCGCCTTTCAGAATCGTTCGGCGTGAGATGTGCTTCTTGGTAATAAACATGATGTCCTCTCTCCTATTCTTATTAGCGGGCGGCCTGTTGTTGAAGATCTTCAGTAGCTTTCATGTTCATCTGGAAAGCCGGGCTCTCGACGATGCCCATCAAGATCGAAGAAAATTGGTAATTGCTGTTCGCCGCGCCCTCTGCGATCGACCGTACGATCGGCATGTCCTGATATTCGACGCCGCGTCCAAGCGCGTATGTCAGGAGTTTTTCGATCACGACTTTCGCAAACTGGTCCGACCTCTCGACCAGGACCTCGCGGAGGCTGTGAACGCCTTCCAGCGGTGTCCCATCCGCGATCACGCCAGTGGGGTCGACAGGCACGCCAGCGTCGTGCGTCCGCCAGGTACCGACCGCGTCAAAGTTTTCCAAAGCCATTCCCATCGGCTCGAAGATGTTGTGGCACGAGGAACAAACCGGATTGGCGCGATGCGCCTCGAGTCGAGCTCTCAACGTCCGGGGTGCGTCGGCGTTCGGATCCGGAGAGAGGTCTGTCTCGACTCCCGGAGGCGGATCCGGCGGGCTGACGCCCAGGAACGTTTCCAGGAACCACTTTCCCCTCTGGACCGGCGATGTGCGGTTTGCCTGGGAGGTGACCGTCAGCAACGCGCCCTTGCCCAACAAGCCACGCCGCATGTCGAGATCCGGCCCCAGGGCGACGCGGCGGAACTGCGACCCATAGAGATCGGGGATACCGTACTGCTTGGCGAGTCGCTCGTTCACAAACGTGTAATCGGCTGTCAACAGATCCAGAATGCTGCGGTCTTCGTGGACGATGCTCGCGAAGAACAGTTCGATCTCACGCGCATAGGCGTCCCGCAGTTGACTGTCGAAATCGGGGAACATTTCAACAACAGGCTCGCTGGCGGCCATACCGCGGACATTGAGCCATTGCCCGGTAAAGTTGTCGATCAGCGCCTCGGCACGCGGATCGGTGATCATCCGTTGGACCTGCTGTTCGAGAACGGCGGGGTCGCTCAGCCGCCCAGCCGTGGCCAGTTCGATCAACTCATCGTCGGGGATGCTGCTCCACATAAAGAAGGACAAGCGCGACGCCAATTCGAGGTCGCCGATCCGATACGTCTCACCTTCGGCGAGTTGGCTCGGTTCGATCTCGGCCCTGTAAATGAATTCGGGATCGGCCAGGATGCGCTCGAGCGCGGCCTCGATTCCCGAATCGAAGTTCCCGCCTTCTTCACGGCCCATTTCGAAGAAGTCCATCAGCATCTCGATGTCGCCGGCAGTCGGGGGACGGCGGAATGCGCTCTGAACCACAGTCGAAACGATCTCGCGCGCGCATTCGGCTTCTTCGCTATTGGTCTCGGGGCGGCAAAGGAATATCTTGTCCTGACTCCGGGTGTTGTTCGCCCGAACTCCGTTGTACGGCCCCTCGAGGAAGACCTGGCCAACGTGCGGGTAAAAATTGAACCCGGGAATAGAGCCGGGCGAGTTCATCGTTCGCACGAACGGCCGGTTCATTTCGGTGTCCGGCAGATCGTTGGTCGCCAGGAAAGTGACTCCGACGGTATGAAAGCCGGCCTTGATCGGTATCGCCGAACTCCGGCCGCCATTGCCCGTGGTACCGGCGATTTGTTCATCCCAATCGAACATGTACACCCGTTCGCCATCGATTGTGATCTCAAGTTGTTCCCCTGGCACATTTCCCAGGACTCGCTGGAAGTAACCGGTCATGCCCTTGACCGTGAAGACGTATTCGCCATCGGCCGGAAACTCGTGTTCGATGAGCAAGCCGCCGCGGGTACCGAACGGAAGGCCTTCGACGTGGTGGTTCTGAGCGGTGTCCAGGGGCGCGTCGAATACCTTCATCGTGGCAGCGGTTTCGCTGCGGATTGCAAGACGGCTGATCTTTCCCGCGGCCGATAGGTAGGCTTCCATCAATGCGGGGGACATGGTCAGAGTTCCGGCCATGTTGTCGAAGCCGTGGCTCGAATCGTCCGAAGGAAGGAAATCGGCCGCGTCGATCTCGAGCGCAATCAGGTCGCGAATCGCGTTGGTGTATTCGGCGCGGTTCAGGCGGTGGAGGCCCGGCGCGGGCAGATGGATCTCCGAACTGCCATCGATCTCGTCCTCCATCCACTTGACGAGCGACGCCAACTCCTCGGGGGAAGGCCTCCGGGCGCCCGACGGCGGCATCAGGCCCGCGCTGACTTTCCGAAGGATATTCTCCCCGACCTCCGCGTGATCCCGAACACTGGCGAGGTCGAATTCGTCCAGAAAGAGTCCGGTCTGTTGGCCGACGTTGGTCCGCGCATTGTGGCAAGCCACACAATACTGGTCGAGGAGCGCACGTTGCTGGGCTATCTGGTCCGAGGGCGTAGTTTGCGCCTCGGCGGCCTGAAATGAAAACAACGCCACCGAAATGACCGCTACCGAAAACCCTGCAAATATTCTCGTGTTCAAAACTACCCTCCGTCGTTCAGGTGCCAAGGACCAAAATAGATATTCAGAATGGCTGTGCCACTACAAAAGGGACACGTCGCCCCCATGGCACTTCGATATGGTGCTGAGCTAATTCATTTACCTTCGTTTACGTTGCCGTGTCAACCATTGTTCAGTAATCTTTTCGTTACATTCGGCCGGGCTCCGGAGCCTTCTTTTGGATCTCCAATTCAACCCGATCCGGGAGTCGCTGGTTCCCATGACCCCGTTTCCGTCGAAAACCGTGCGAAAAAGACTGTTTGCTTGACCTCGAACCCCGCTGTAGTTTGATCTACAGTAAGGAGACATCCAATGAAGAATGTCAGGATGACCTGCGCCGCGGTAATCGCAGTTGCGGCGACGTTCGTATCGATCCCTTCAATCCGCGGTCAACAAACTCCGGCAGCGACACCGGAAATCCTCCAGAACTATCGGACGGTCACCGACGAGCGGCTTCTGAATCCCGAGGACGAAAACTGGTTGTCCATCCGCCGCACGTACAACGGATGGGGATACAGTCCTCTATATGAAATTACGCCCGAAAACGTAACGAGGTTACAACCTGTATGGGGTTTTGCCACAGGCGAGACGCGGGTCCACGAATCGGCGCCGGTCGTCAACAACGGCGTGATGTTTGTAACGACCCCGAACAATCAGGTGATCGCGCTCAATGCCGAAACCGGGGACGTTCTGTGGCGTCACCGCAGAACCCGGCCCGAGGGATCGTCAGTCCCCCATGAAACCAACCGCGGTGTTGCGCTCCATGGCGACTACGTGCTTTGGGCGGCGGGAGAAGCCGTGTTGGTCGCACTGGATGCCAGGTCGGGTGACGTGGTGTGGGAAACAACGGTCGCGGACAACTCGGCCGGCTACTACATCACGCTGGCGCCTCTGGTCGCGGGTGGAACAGTCATGGTCGGCGCGTCGGGGGGAGAGTTCGGTATCCGGGGATTCGTTGCGGCGTTCGATCCCGAAAGCGGCTCTGAACTGTGGCGGACGTATACGGTCCCGGCGCCTGGGGCGCCCGGCAGCGAGACCTGGCCCGATGGTGAACAATGGCTTACCGGCGGAGCGCCCGTCTGGGTCACGGGGAATTACGATCCGGAAACCAACCTCGCATTCTGGGGTACGGGTAACGGCGGACCCTGGATGGGCGACCAGCGTCCCGGCGACAACTTGTATGTGTCCTCGACGGTTGCGTTCGATGTCGCGACCGGCGAGATCAAGGGGCACTTCCAGTACCACCCCAATGATTCCTGGGACTGGGACGAAGTGTCGCCGCCGATTCTGGTGGACTATGAGCGCGACGGACGCATGGTCAGCGGCCTCATAAACGTCGCCCGGAACGGCTATCTCTGGTTCCTGGAACGGAGCGACGGACCCATCGGCTTCGTTGAAGGTATGCCCTATGTTTTTCAGAACGTGTTCCGCGGACTCGATCCGGTTACCGGACGTCCCGACGTCGATCCGGATCGCAAACCCGGTTCTGGCAAGCTCGCCCGGTTCTGTCCCGGCCTTCACGGCGGGAAGAACTGGCCGCCCATCGCGTTCAGTCCCGAAACACGGATGATCTACATCCCCGCCAACAACAATCTTTGCAGCGAACTCATGGGCGCCGAAGAGGTGAACTACACGGCCGGACGGGGTTTCACCGGCACCGTCCGGGGCCAGGGCAGCGGCCAGTTGCCGATCGTTCCGGGCGCGGATCATTTCGGAGAGGTGCAGGCCTGGAACGTGGACACCGGCGAGCGAGTATGGACCCACGAGTACGCTCGAAGTCCGAATTGGGGCGGTATGCTGGCCACCGGCGGCGGTCTTGTCTTCAGTGGCGGGACCAACGACCGGAAAATCCACGCGTTTGACGCAGAAACCGGCGAACTGCTCTGGGAATCGCCGACACCGTCCGGCATCCTTGCGCCTCCGACATCGTTCTCGGTAAACGGCAAGCAATACATCGCCGTCCACTCGGGCTGGGGTGGCGATTCCAGCGGGATGCAGGCCACGCTCAACCGCGTCTTTCCGGGCGAACTCCCGCCGGTTCCCGAAGGCGGATCGGTATGGGTGTACGCGCTGGATTAGCGGTAACCAACGACTTGAATCGGGAGTTGTTGGTGGTTGTTCGACAATTGAATGCAACATGCGAACGGCCGCGTTCCCCAGGGAACGAATGGACTTGAGGCTCGTTCTTCGCGATCACGCATCGACATGAAAATTCTGGTCACCGGCGGCGCCGGCTTCATAGGGGCGAACTTTCTGAATCTGTTGGTTCCGCGCCACCCCGAACACCACTTCGTCAACGCCGACAAGCTGACTTACGCGGCGAACCTCCACAGTCTGGAGCCGATCGCCAATGCGGCGAACTACAGTCTGGAACGGGTCGATGTCGCGGATGCCACCGCTGTCGAGGGTATGTTCGCACGTCACAACCCGGATGCGGTCGTGCACTTCGCCGCGGAGAGTCACGTCGACCGCAGCATTCTTGCACCGGCCGAATTCGTACGTACCAACATTCTTGGTACGTACGAATTGTTGGAAGCATGCCGCCGGCACTGGGAAAATCGGCAGGGCTTGTTTCATCATGTGAGCACGGACGAAGTGTACGGCTCACTCGGCAGTGAAGGCCTGTTCACCGAAGACACACGCTACGCACCCTCGAATCCGTATTCGGCGAGCAAGGCATCGAGCGATCATCTGGTGCGCGCCTATGCCCGCACCTATGGTCTTCGAACGCGCATCACCAACTGCTCCAACAACTACGGCCCGCTGCAATTTCCGGAAAAACTGATACCGCTCATGGTGCTCAACTGTCTGGAAGGGAAACCGCTGCCGGTTTACGGAAACGGCGTCAACGTCCGGGACTGGCTCTACGTCACCGACCACTGTGAAGCGGTCTGGCGTGTGATCGAGGCAGGCAGGGATGGCGCAACCTACAACATCGGCGGCCACAACGAGATGCGCAACATCGACGTCGTCCATCAGGTCTGCCGCCTGGTGGCGGAACACACGGGCCGTTCCGAGGATGAAACGAAAAGCCTGATCACGTTCGTGAAAGACCGGCCCGGCCATGATTTTCGTTATGCCAACGACACCACCCGACTGCGCGCCGAACTCGGGTGGCGGCCAACCGAATCCTTTGAATCGGGACTCCGGAAGACGGTGAACTGGTATCTGGCCAACCCCGATTGGGTGCGGCAGGTACGATCGGGGGCGTATCGCGATTGGCTGGAGCAGAACTACGAACTGCGTTCGGCGACTTCGCGGTCGTGACAGTTACTCGGAAGCGCTATCTTCTGCTTGGCGGCTCGGGCATGCTCGGACGCGCATGGAAGGCCCTGCTGGAAAGCAGCGGGCTGGCGGGAACCACACCCAGCCACACCCAACTCGATCTCACCGATCGCGACAGCATTGAGGCTGGAGTGAGGGAAGGCATCGACGTGGTCATCAATTGCGCGGCATGGACCGATGTCGATAGCGCGGAAACGAATGAGGCATCGGCGACTCGTCTCAACGGCACAGCGGTCGGATGGCTCGCTGAACGCTGCAGGGCGGCCAATGCCACCCTGCTGCATTACAGCAGCGACTACGTTTTCAACGGCCGCGCCAGCGCACCTTACCCCACCGGACATGCTCTCGATCCCGTCAACGCATACGGGCGCGGCAAAGCCCGCGGCGAACGGGCCATCATTGAGAGCGGTTGCTCCCACCTGATCGTGCGCAGCAGTTGGCTGTACGCACCGTGGGGAAATAATTTCGTGCGTACGATCGCGCAACTGGCCAGGGAACGCGCGACCCTTAAAGTGGTCGCCGACCAACGTGGACGCCCCAGCAGTGTCGAACCGTTGGCGGCGGCCTCGCTTGCACTGGAAAGCTCCGGAGCGCGGGGCATTTTTCACGTCACCGACGGCGGCGAGTGCAGTCGGTACGAATTGGCCGCGGCGGTCGCGGCCGAGGTCAACCCCCGCTGCCGCGTTATTCCCTGCACATCCGCCCAGTATCCGCGACCGGCGGTGCGTCCAGGCTACAGC
The DNA here is from genome assembly GCA_963555775.3 of Terriglobia bacterium. Lineage (GTDB taxonomy): Bacteria > Acidobacteriota > Terriglobia > 20CM-2-55-15 > 20CM-2-55-15 > JAJEDW01. Next base: position 85,782 of record CAUVWY020000003.1, read on the forward strand.
GTTCTCGACCTGAGCGAGACCGAAGCGTGCATTGGAAACCTCAAGCCCTGGCGTGAGAACCTGCGGCAGGTTCTCACCCGCCTGAAAACATGATCCGTTTGGGAGCGCGGGCGTCGAGACCGCATTGCTTCCCGCGTGCGAGCCACGCCAATTGACGTATACAAAATCAACCAATCCCGGAATCCGAGATCGAACACGTGGAGCAAGGTGTAGAGAGGCATGTACGTCAGTTGTTGTACGAGAATGATCAATAATGTCGTGATTTTATCCCTCTGAGTCCGTACGCGCCAGCGGTAGGCCCTCATCAACAGTTTCTTCATCGGAACACCCTCGGATTTCCAGCCGGAACCTTATCGGAAGTTTCACACTCTTTCATTTAATTGATTCGCACCCTGATCCGGCATTAGAATTCATCGGTATTCTTGTCGACTCTCGGAGGAATGTCCGAATGCTTCGAAAACTGAAGTGGATTGTCGCTCTGTCGATCGCGGCGGCCATCGCTGTCGCGGCGCCAACTCCTGGCATTTCCGGCCAGACAGCACCCATCGACTGGCAAAACGACCTGACGCCGATCGAACCCGCCAATTGGAATTACGACATGGCACAGCATCTGCTGGAACGGGCGGGTTTCGGCGGAACCCCCGAACAGGTAGCGGGCATTGCCGCGGCGACACCTGCCGAAGCCGTGCGGGCAATGGTCTATTTCGAGGACGCCGACAACAGCCACCTCCCCCCGTTCGACCATTCCGGCATCCACGATCCAGGTATCGAACCCTTCCCTCCCGGTCGTCCCGCCACGACGGATCTGGCCAAGGAAACCGGAGAGGCCCTTGGAATCAAGGTGAAGCCGGCAGGGAATCGGCGGCTCCAGCCGGTCGTCAACAAGTTCTTCTACTGGCTCCGCGCCAGCCTGCTCGAAACCAACAGAGTGGCCTATTGGTGGGCTAACCGCATGGTCGCCAGCAACAGTCCCCTTCAGGAAAAGATGGCGTTGTTCTGGCACGGACACTACGCGGTCAACGAAAGCAAGGTGCGGGACTATCGCAAATTGCTTCGCGAAGTCGAATTGTTCCACGAAATGGGTACCGGCAACTTCCGCGATCTGATGGTGGCAATCGCTCAGGACCCGGCAATGTTGTCCTTCCTGGATGCCGGGGTGAATCTCAAGGGCGCGCCCAATGAAAATTTTGCCCGCGAGATCATGGAACTGTTCACGATGGGAGTGGGAAACTACTCCGAAAGCGACATCCGTGAGGCGGCGCGCGCGTTTACGGGTTGGAACTATGTCGATATGGATTTCGTGATCAACGAAGACCAACACGACGACGGGCCGAAGACGGTGCTCGGCCGAACGGGCAACTTCGACGGCGTCGAGGTCATCGACATCATCATGGACCAGCCGGTCACCGCGGAATACATTGCCGGAAAGATCTACCGGTTCTTTGTGCGCCAGGACCTCAGCCCGAAACTGCAGGAGGAGTTGGGAAACATATTCCGCGATGCCGAATACGAAGTCGCTCCGTTGCTCGAAACGATCTTCATGTCGAGAGACTTTTATAGCAGCGCATCGGTCGGCACCCAGATCAAGAGTCCCATCCAACTCGCCATCTCCACCAACCGCAAGCTCGGATTGACCGAAGTGCCGGGAGTTCCCGACTTCAACTCGGCAACCAGAGCTCTTGGCCAGTTGCTGTTCCGCCCACCCACCGTTGCCGGATGGGCCCACGGAAGAAGTTGGGTCACGCCGGGACTACTGCTCGAACGTGGCAACTTCGCACGCGACATCCTGTTCCCCGACATCAATTTCGTGCCCCCGGACCGGCTGAACGGCAACCCCGAAATCCGCAGCGTCGCCGATCGTATCCGGCAGGGTCTGGATATTACGTCGGCAACGCAGCCCTCCAGCCTGGGTGAAGGCGGCATCATGGCCGAGTCGAACATGCTGGCCGACCGCGACGAGGACTTCAACACGCGTTACGGCAGCTTCCGCGGTTGGCAGATGGCGATCGAACGAGTCAAGCCCATTCCGCGCCATACGGCCGGCATCAACTTGACAAAAATGGTTCTGGAACAGAACCTCACCAATACAACCGAAGTCGTCGACTACCTTATCCACCGATTCGTCAACGTCGAACCCGGAGATGACGCGAAAAGGATGTTGGTCGAGTTCCTCGACAACGATCTGGGGACTTCCGATATCGTGGCCGCGGAAAGTTATATGGAAGACTCGCTCAGGCTGGTACTGCACCTGATCATGAGCCAACCCGAGTACCAACTGGCGTAGGGGATCAACATGAAGAAGCACGATCTGTTTCGAAACAAACTGAACCGCCGCAACTTGCTGCGAACCGGCATGGCCGGACTCGGCATCGGGGCCATGGACACGATTTTTCGCGCCCCTTCCCTCTTTGGACGGACCGCCGAATCGCTTGCCGCCCAGGCTGCCGACAACGGGAAGATCCTTGTCGTTCTCGAACTGTCCGGTGGCAACGACGGTTTGAACACCGTCGTACCGTATGGCGACGACGCGTACTACCGCCACCGTCCCAACATCGGACTTCGGGCCAACGAACTTCTCACGCTGGACGACCACTTCGGGCTCAACCGCGGTATGACCGGCTTCGAGCGCCTCTACAAGGACGGCAAGATGGCCATCGTCCATGGCTGCGGCTACGACAATCCGTCGTTCTCGCATTTCACCTCGATGGCCTACTGGCATACGGCCGCGCCGAACAGCGGTGACGAGTATGGTTGGGTCGGACGACTGGCGGATTCGATGGCCCCGTCTGCCCCGCCGAACTTCATCGTAAATATCGATTCACGGCAGTCCCTGGCGGTCCAGAGCGAGAAGCACGTACCTGTCGTGTTCAACGACCCCGACAAGTTCATGCGCGAATCGTTCTTCGAGGAGAAGGACGTATTTGCGGTGGTTCCCGACCGTGGGCGCGTCGAAAACCCGGCCCGCAGCTACCTGCTCGATATCGCCCGCAGCGCCAACGATGCCTCGGCATTGGTTCGCGAGGCCTGGGCCAACTACGACTCGCCCATCGATTACGGCATTGCAGGGCTGGACCTTCCGAAGGTCGTGTCGCTCCTGGACGCCGGAATGCCCACGCGGCTGTATTACGTGTCGTACCGGAACAACGCGTTCGACACCCATGTTTTCCAGAACGACCTGCACCAGCGTCTGTTGACCTACACGGCCGACGCCGTCTCCGCGTTCATGCAGGATCTGGAACGCATCGGAAGGGCCGACGATGTCGCGCTGATGATCTTTTCGGAGTTCGGCCGGCGGGTGCCTGAAAACGTGAGCCTCGGCACGGACCACGGCGCGGCCAACGTCATGTTTGTCGTGGGCAACAACGTCCGGGGCGGGCACTACGGCGAAGTCCCAAGCCTGACCGATCTCGCGGAAGGCGACAACCTCCCGCATACCACTGATTTCCGCCAGGTCTATGCCACGATGATCGAAGGTTGGCTCGGACACCGAAGCAGTTCCGAATTGCTGAAAGGCCAGTTCGAACCGCTCGATCTGTTCGCGTAATTACGTTCGGCGATGCGCCTGGACCCGCTATCTGTCCAGGCGCATCGCCATCGCTTGAGATTGGCGCAGTCCGCACTCCTTCCGCCCAACAAAACCTCTGCAACATCCTGATTCACTGCATGCCGGGTTTTCCACGGGCGATTGGTTTCTTTCATGAAATGCCACTTGAGGTTCCTGTTTCCAATGACACGATCTGTCTGCCTTCCGATCGCGACATTGTTTGTCGCAATACAAGTTTCCGACCTGTCCGCACAAGAGATCCAGGCGCCCCTGCCGCCCGTTGAAGATCGCCGCGTCATGACCGCCCTGCGAATGGCGCCCGGCGAATCCATCGAACTCGATGGCGTCCTCGATGAACCGGTCTGGGGACGAGCCGTTCCGGCCGCCGACTTCATCCAGGTGGATCCGGTCAACGGCGTTCCCCCCACTGAACCCACCGCGGTGCACATCGTCTATGACGAGAACAATTTCTACATGGGGGTCGTCGCCTACGACTCCGATCCAGCGGGTATGCGGGGCAACACCATGCTTCGGGACGCATTTTTGTCGGCTGACGACCGCTTCATGTGGGTTTTCGATACTTATCTGGACGCGCGGACCGGCTATTTCTTCGAGATCAATCCGTCCGGTTCGATGGGCGACGCACTGCTTCAGGCTGGCGGTAGTGAGAATGTGCGGGCATGGGACGGCATTTGGACTGCAAAAATCGTGCAAACCGATATCGGATGGATCGCCGAAATCGAGATACCGTTTCGGACTCTGAACTTCGATCCCAACAACGATTCGTGGGGAATCAACTTCCAGAGAACCGTCCGGCGCAAAGCGGAAGAAAGCGTGTGGACCGGCTACCAGCGAAATACGAACCTCCGGACGTTATCGAACGCGGGACTCGTCACGGGAATAACGGGTATCAGGCAGGGAATGGGGTTGGACATACGACCATATGCGGTGGGGTCCGCAAGCCATGATCTGTCGGTGCCCGATCCCAACCAACGAAACAATTTCAGCGGCGACTCCGGAGTGGATTTCATATACAGCATCACCCCGAGCCTTCGCGCCGACTTCACGATCAACACGGACTTCGCGGAGACCGAAGTGGACGACCGGCAGGTCAATCTCACGCGTTTTCCACTGCGTTTTCCGGAAAAGCGGCAATTCTTTCTCGAGGGCCGAAACTTCTTTGGACTTTCCGGTTACGAGGACGTGTACTTCAGCCGCCGAATCGGTCTGAATGACGGCCTGCCTCAGCGGATCGATTACGGCGCCAAGCTGACGGGTCAGGTCGGAGCATTCGACGTCGGTATGCTGCAGGTACGCACGGCAGAAATCGAGTCCGCCGAAGGCGGCAGGACTCTCGGTGAAGACTTCACCGTGTTCCGGGGCCGGCGGCGTTTCCTGAACGAATCTCACGTGGGGATGCTGTATACACGCCGCGCTGCGCGGCCCAGCGAATTTGCGACCGCGATGACGACCCCCGGCGACGATCTCCACACGATCGCGGTCGACTTTCGCCTGGCCACGAGCAGCTTTCGGGGAAATCAGAACCTGGCGTTCCAGACCCACCACATCGAAACGACGAATCCTGACGGGACCGGCAAGGCCGCGCGGTACGGCGCGGAGATCGACTACCCTAACGACCGCTTTGCCGCGCGGGTTCGTTTTGAGGAGACGCAGGAGAATTTCGACCCCGCGGTCGGCTTCGTCTTTCGACGGGGTGTCAAGAACCTCAATTCGTTCTTCCAGTGGGGTCCGCGGCCCGAGAATCACCCCTTGATCCGCCAGCATCAGTTCTCCATCGAATACGACGGGATCAGCGACAGCCGCAACGTGCTCTTGTCACGGACCGTCAACGTGACGGCGTTTCGAATGAACACGCACGCGGACGATCGCCTCCTGTTTCGAGTCTCTCCGCAATACGAGCGCCTGGATGCCGATTTTCGGATGAACCGTTCGAGGCAGGGTCAGGCTGAAGCCGTTCTACCCGCCGGCACCGAGTACGCCTTCACTCGATACAGCATCGAGGGACAGACCAGCAACCGGCGGCCCGTCGCCGTCAGTGGCAGTGCGGTCTGGGGCAATTATTTCAGCGGGACGCGAACCGACTACAATCCGACCGTGTCGCTCCGCCCGCGTAACGGACTCATCGTTGAAATCGGCGGTCAGTGGAGCCGCGTTGAGTTGCCGGAAGGGGATTTCTCGACAAGCATTTTCCGAACGAGGGTCAACAGCCAGTTCGGACCGTGGGTTTCACTTTCAAGCAACGTGCAATACGATACGGTCAGTCGTGTGATCGGTTGGCAGGCGCGGTTCCGGTGGATTCTCAGTCCGGGCAACGATCTCTATCTGGTCTACACGCACAACTGGGAAAGCGATCCGGCCGGTTTCGTCGACACGCTCAACAGCCAACTCGCTTCGAAGTTCGTCTATACCCATCGTTTCTGAGGATTTCAAGATGAAGAAGATCGAAAAGAGCGATCAGGATTGGCAAGCCCGGCTCACACCGGAGCAGTTTCACGTCTGCCGCGAAAAGGGGACAGAGCCGCCGTTCACGGGAAAATATCATGACACCAAGGACAAGGGCGTCTACACGTGTGTCTGCTGCGGGAACGAGTTGTTCGAATCGGACACCAAATTCGATTCCGGAACCGGCTGGCCGAGTTTCTACCGGCCCATGGCCAGTGAAAACGTCTCGACGGAAACGGACAACGCTTACGGCATGTCCCGCGTCGAGGTGATGTGCGGCGCATGCGGGTCACACCTCGGACACGTCTTTCCTGACGGCCCGCATCCGACGGGAATGCGCTACTGCATCAATTCCGCGGCTCTCGATCTGGACAAGAAAGACGGTTAGAAGCCCGTGGCGGGACCCTGCAGGGTCCTGCCACGGGCTTCCAGGCTCTACGGCCCGGCATCGTCCCCATCGGTGGATTCGCCTTCAAGCGGAGGACTCTCTGAGGTGGCCGCCATACCAGTGGCCCAACGGACCACGCCGGAATCGTCCACATAAAATGAACGAGCGTCGGCATCGGCGGGGGCCGTTGCCGTTGCGCTGTAACCGTCCGCGGCCGGGGTTGGTCGGATTCGAATTTCATATCCACTTTCGGCCCATGATTCCGTGGACAAGATCATCCGGGTATCCACGAGTTCTTCCAGAAACTGCGCGTATCGCCGCCGTGTCGCCATGAAGGCGGCTTGTCCATCGCGGATATCCCGAATGGCATCGAGGGCGGCGCTTTCGTCCATGAGTACAACCGGGGGAGCCTCCCCTGTGGTGTCGGTGAGCGAAGCCGTATCCCCGCACCCGGCAAAGAGCAGCGCCAACAGGATCGCCGGTTTCTTCATCATTCCTCCTTGTCTTGAAGTGTAAAGCAGAGCGCGGTCGGGTCGTGATCCGACAGTCGGGGACCGTCGCCGGTGTAAATCGGACTTTTCTAGGTCGGGCATGTTTTCGAAACGCGCGAGTGCTTCGAAATGCGGCTGGAGACCGTGTTTCAACAGGGAGCGGGAAGTCACTTTGGAGTCTGCCATGATTGACGGTGCCTTTCTCCACAGATTGAACCTCTTCCGAGGTTCCGTGGGGACCCTCGAAAACGCCCGGCGGTTTGCATGGATTCGCGGAATAGAATAATTTGGGGTTGCCGTGCCGTTCACCAACTACGATCCCGGAGATTTTCACGACGAAATGTTTGCGTCGTCCGGTAATCCCCGCCCCGGAGCCCGCCCACTTGTGGAAAGGATCCGGGAACTCCCGATCTCCGAAATCCATGCCCGCCAGAAAGCCGCCGAGCAGGCATTTTACGGAGCGGGCGTGACGTTCACAGTTTACGGCGACGGTGCGGGAACAGAGCGCATCTTTCCATTCGACATCATCCCCCGAATTGTCGAGGTCGCGGAATGGGAGCAAATCGAGCGGGGTCTTCGCCAGCGCATGTTGGCGCTGAACCTCTTCATCGATGACGTCTACCACGATCGGAAGATTCTGAAGGACGGGATCGTGCCGACGGAACTGGTCCGGTCTTCGCGGTCGTTCCGCGAAGCCTGCATGGGACTCGATCCACCGCGGCGCGTGTGGTGTCACATCAACGGGGCGGACCTGGTGCGCGACAGGGACGGGCAGTATTACGTGCTCGAAGACAACCTGCGCTGTCCGTCCGGCGTCTCCTACGTGCTTGAAAACCGGCGGGTTCTGAAGGAGACGTTTCCCTTCGTTTTCCAGACTTCGAAGGTGCGGCCAGTGAGCGACTACACGAGCCATTTGCTATCCACGCTGGAATCCCTGGCCGTGGACCGCGAGAACCCCACTGTTGCGGTTCTGACTCCCGGAATCTACAACTCCACATACTTCGAACACTCCTTTCTCGCACGGGAAATGGGCGTCGAATTGGTGGAAGGACGCGATCTGGCAGTCCTGGACGGGAATGTCATCATGCGGACGACCCGGGGCCCGAAGCGGGTCGATGTGCTGTATCGGAGGATCGACGACGACTTTCTGGATCCCCTCGTTTTCCGGAAAGATTCCGGTCTCGGCGTACCGGGTATGTTTGAAGTTTACAGGAAGGGACGGGTGGCGCTGGCAAACGCCCCTGGCTGCGGGATCGCGGACGACAAGGCGATCTATGCCTACATACCGAAAGTCATCCGATATTACCTCGGTGAGGATCCGATCCTGCCCAACGTTCCGACCTACGTTTGCTGGGATGTCAAGGAACGCCAACATGTCCTGGCAAACCTGGAAAACATGGTCGTCAAGAGCGCCAACGAATCCGGGGGTTACGGAATGCTCATTGGCCCGCATGCGACGGCGGCCGAGCGGGAGTCGTTCCGCCAGTCCATCCAGGAGAACCCGCGCAACTATATTGCCCAACCCACACTGTCGCTCTCAAGGGTGCCCGTGATCGCCGGAGACAGATTCGAAGGACGCCACGTGGATTTGCGGCCGTATATTCTTTACGGCGAAGACATCTATGTGATGCCCGGCGGACTGACTCGCGTCGCACTGAAGAAAGGATCCCTCGTTGTCAATTCTTCTCAGGGCGGCGGAAGCAAGGATACGTGGGTGCTGTCGGCCGAGGCCTCCACGGCCCGGACCGAGGCTGGCAGCGAAGCTGTGTCCTGATGCTCAGCCGAGTCGCCGATTCCCTTTACTGGACCAGCCGATACCTGGAGCGGGTGGAAAATACCGCACGGCTGGTTTCCGTAAATTCGGCCCTTACGCTGGATCTGCCATCGGAGGTGGGTCACTGGGAGCCTCTGGTGGAGGCGATGGGAGCAAGCGAATCGTTTCATTCGCGCTACGACAAGGTCGATGGCGACAATGTGATCCGGTTCCTGACTTACGATGTCGACAATCCCCATTCGATCCTGCGCAGCATCAATGCCGCGCGGTCGAATGCCCATGCCGCACGCGACTTCATTACCCTGGAAATGTGGGAGCAACTGAACTCCCTGTACTTGAAAATGCGGGACGCCACGGTGGCGAACGAGACGTCGCAGGGATTCTTCAGAGACATTATCCGTTCCTGCCAGTTGATCGGCGGCATCACCGACGCCACCATGTCACATGACGAGGGGTGGCACTTCGTTCGCCTGGGCCGGATGCTCGAGCGGGCCGACAAGACTTCACGGATGCTCGACGTGCGGTACCTGTTTTCCCTGCCCGAGGATCCGTCGGTGGTGCGCCCCTACGGCGACATCCTCGGGGCAGCATTGCTGAAGTCCACCAGTGCGCTGCAGATGTACAGAAAACGACATCATCGAATCCTTCCAGAACGCCTCGTCGGTTTCCTGGTTCTCGATCTGACGTTCCCGCGTTCGATCCGCCACTGCGTCGCCGAGGCGGAGGAAGCGGTGCGAGCGATATCGGAAACCCCCAGTTCGTCCTTCCGGAATCGTGCGGAACAGGTACTCGGCCGGCTGCGCTCCTGGCTGGACTACATGCACGTGGATGAAATCATGGCCGAAGGAGTTCACGAGTTCATCGACGTGCTGCAGATAAAGTTGAACGATGCCAGCGATGCCATTCTGGAAACCTTTTGCGCCGTTCCCGAACCGTCGGCGCCAGCGACAGCGATCGTGGACAAGAGTTCGCCTCCCCTGTAGAGAAGATCCGCCTGCTGCGTTCGCGGGTGGCAACACCCCGGGGGTCGTGTTACTGGCGCCACCGAACGAAATTTGAAGCGCCGCTATTCCAGCGATACCGAGACTTCAACCGCCACCTCGTGCTCTCCGCCCCCAACGATGACTCCACGGAACGGGCTCACATCCGAAAAGTCGCGACCCCATGCCACCGTAATGTGGCGCCCGGCAGGTAACACGTCGTTGGTTGGGTCGAAATCCACCCATCCCGTTCCCGGACAGTAGGCGGAAATCCAGGCATGGGAAGCCTGGGCGCCGATGACGTTGGGGCCGGGCACGAGGTAGCCGCTGACGTAACGGGCAGCCACTCCAGCGGACCGAAGACAGGCGATCATCAGGTGCGCGAAATCCTGGCAAACACCGCTCTTGTGCACGAATACTTCGGAAACTGGCGTGGAGATGGTTGTAACCGCCGGATCGTAGAGAAATTCCGAATGGATTCGGTGCATCAGATCCTTGACTCCAGTCAGAAAGTCAGTCTGTTCGGCGAAGCATGAAGCAGCGTACTCGGCGAACTCCTGCCTTCGAAACACGTGGGGAGAATCGAAGCAAAACTCATGAGCTCGCAAGTCCTCGGACGACTCCGGCCAAAGGACCCGTTGGCGTACGCTCTCGAGATTCCAACCGCAATGTCGTGTTTCGGAAAACGCCGGCGGCTCCGGACGGATCGTCAATTCGCTTCGGGCTTCGACGCTCAACCAATTGTGGGGCGCGTCGATCATGAAGAGAGCCACCCGGTTTCCATAATAGTCTTCATGGGTAGTCGACCCGGCGGCCGGAGGATTGATGGTAACCCGGCTCTCATGGACGTCCTGGAACTCAGTCGTCCGGGGCGTCAGAAATCCCCTGTGGAATGAACGCGTGACGGGTTCGGCGTAGGCATAACGCGTCCGGTGCGAGACGCGCAAAATGTTTTCTCGAGTCGTGCCGCTCGTCATTCGGTTCACCGGTTCACTCGTTCACGGGATCAGTGGTTCACTCGTTCACGGGATCAGTGGTTCACTCGTTCACTGGATCAGTGGTTCACTCGTTCACTGATGCGAGAGCCGCGCATGGGTCAGGTAGTCGCGTGTCAGGTGCTCCGATAACTGGATGAGATCGTCGCTGACACGATCGAGCAACTGTCCGAGCCCTTCACGCCGTCCTTCCCGCACCAGCGCCAGCGACCCGAGGTCTGCCAGTTCGACCGCCGCGATCGCGTCGGTCACCCTGCGTGACTCCGCCGAACGGCGGGACGCTGTATCGACCTCGGGCAACCGTTCGACATGTTCCTTGAGGCGGTGCAGTTGGAAGCACAACCCCCGAGGGTTGGCATCATCGATCAACAGCAGATCGATGGTGAGATTTGCTTGAAGCGAGGTCAAATACCGGGAGCGATAGGTCATCGTACTGTCGGCGGCGACCAACAGCAACTCGATCCGCGCCCTTTCGTCTTCGGCCTCGTGAAACAACCCGCGCCGTAGCAGTTCAATCACCTGCAGGGCACGTTCGAGTCTCCGCCCGATATCCAGAAAGCGCCAGCCATCCCCCCGGGTCATTCCCTCCCCAACCGCGCCGCTGAAGCCGGTCAGGGCGATCACGATACGGTCGAGCAATTCTGGAAGTCCCCGTTCGATGGTGAGCAGGTTTCCAGCCGCATAGTCGGATTGGAGTCGATTGACGATGTTCCATGCGTCCAACGAAAGCCGGTCTCGCAGCAAGTGGGCCGTCCGTTGAAGCTTCAGGATCTGCCACCCGAAACTCCCCTTCCGGACCGATTCCGCGACCGCCATCCCAATGGCACGTTCCAAAGCCTCTTCGAGTTGCTGAGGGCCGGGTCCATCGGGTTTGCCTTGTACGTATCCGAGGTCTTCAAGAAATCCGAGAGTCCCGCGCAATGCGGACGAGGACCGGGACGATTCGCCAAAGAGAAGCGGGACGGTCGCCCGAATGAGCCTTGCCGCCGCATCCAAACGCTCCGCGTAACGCCCAAGCCAGTAGAGATTCTCGGCAACGCGGCTGGGCAAATCGAACGTGGCGCGGCTGACGCCGATCGGACGCGGCACGCTCGGCAGAAGTGTGATGGGCAGTTCGTCGGTCTCCCCCACGACCCAGATGTCCTTGCTGCTGCCTCCACCGAGTACGGTGACATCACGAGACTCGAGGCTCGGCGAAACCCGTGCAAGCCCGCCCGGCATCACCGCCCAGGACTGGCCGTCGGAGACCGCGAAAGCGCGGATGACCATGAACCGCGGAGACAACGAACCGTGGATCCCGACAGGAACGGTCGAAAGAGGGATCTGTTCCTGGGCGATATAGGCGTGCGGGTGTCCGAGGATGGCGTCTCTGAGAGCGTCCCTTTCTTCGGTCCCCAACTCAGACCCAAACGTACGCTCCCGCCGAGGGCCCGGGAAGGTCGGCTTGATCACCAATTCGCCAATCCGGTCCAGAACTTCGGCGCACTGCCCCTCCTGACCGCACCACCACGTGGCCACCGAGGGAATGCGCAGGTCTTCGCCGATGAGGCGGCGTGCCAGATTGGGCAGGAATGCCATCAGCGCCGGCGACTCCGCCAGACCGCTCCCCAACGCGTTGGCAACGGTGACCTGACCTCCACGGACACAGTCCAGCAAACCCGGAGTAACCCCCGCAGATCCGCCTCCCAGTTCCAACGAATCGCAGGACTCGGAGTTTTGGAGGCGCCAAACGACGTCCACCGGCAGGAGGCCCCCCAGCGTCTTGAGAAAAACCCGGCGGTTCCTGATGGCCAGGTCGGATCCCTCAACGAGGGTGTACCCCAGATATCGTGCAAGCAATGCCTGTTCGAAATAGGTTTCGGCGTCCGGACCCGGAGACAGCAACACGGTGCGGGGGTTGTCATGATTCCGGGTCGCCGCACGGGCCAGTGTTTCCCGGTGCGTCCGAAAGTATCCCGAAAGGCGCCGGATATTCGATGCCTCAAACGCTTCAGACAGTGCCCGATTGGTCACGAGCCGATTTTCCAAGGCAAATCCCGAGCCCGTGGGAGCATCCGTCCGATCCCCAATGATCCACCAACTCCCGTTCTCGGACCGGGCAAGATCGACTGCGTACACGGTCAGCCACACGCCATTACCCGGCTGTAGACCCGAACAGGGGCGTAGGAACCTTGGATGGGCAAAGAGAAGTTCCCCTGGAAGAAGACGATCGTGGAGCAATGTCTGCGGGCCGTAGAGATCGGCCAGAATCAGGTTGAGCAACCGCGCACGTTGGGCTACGCCCGCGGCCAGAAAGTCCCACTCGGCTCGATCGATGACTATGGGCACCAGATCCAGCGGCCAGGGGCGGTCCCGATGGCCGTCGACGTCCTTCTGGAATTGAAAGATGGTTCCGTTATCGCGAACCATCCTCCTGCTGTCCTGGACCCGCCGGTTCAACTCGTCGGGGCCCAATCCTTCCAGGACGTCAACCAGCGGCCGCCAGTGGCTGCGGACGGACCCGTCGGGCGCCATGAACTCGTCGTAGTGGCCCGGCACGGACTGGTATGAAAGGTTTGTCAGGTTCACAGAAGCTGGATCTCCAATTCCAATTAACGGACTCAAGGGGTCGGGAACATCTCCGGCGACCTTCCAAAGCCACGCCTTCTACTCTATGCACGAAATCAATGCTCGATGTCCAACGCCTTCGATGACTTTTTGGTTGCACGAGGCGGCTTGAGCCCTGCTAAGCCGACGGAGGGTTGAAGCTCAACTCCTCTCCAATCGCGTTCTTCAGGACGGCCCCGATATGCCTGCGCGCCCGAGTCGACGCGATTCGCCCCTGATTGAGTTCAATCTCGATGCCCGCATAACGGTCTGATCGAAGCGCCCTGCGGAGATGGGTCGTGAACCCGTCGTCCGTTCCGCGATAGGGATAGTTGCGGCGCACGGCAAGTGTGGGATCGGCAACAGGAAGCCGGTCCAGCATGCGTCGGCACATCTGGCGTTCGATTGCTCGCCCGGGATCGTACAGCAGCCCCACGTCGGCCCGGCGGACCTTCCCGTCCAGTTTCGGAGAGAAGCTGTGGATGCTGAGATGTAACACGCGGCAACGATCGACCTCGCTCCGAAGCGCTTCCTCAACCTGCCGCCGGTAGGGCTGATAGTGGCGTTCGAGAATTCGTGTCTTCTCGGCCCGATCGAGGCCCCGCACGTACTCGGAAAACAGCCTGGGATGGCCCAGTGAGCGGTTGAGGTCGACGAGCAGTCTGGACGCCCTGCCTGAGAAGAGCGGGGCCCGAAGGTTGAGGGCCAGGAACCGGGCCACTTCCAGGGCGCCGGCATCGTAGGCCCGATGCCCCTCGAGAACTGTCCCCCCGGAACTGAAGTGGTGCGCGTATCCGACTGGAATGCGATTTACCGCGTGTTCGCAACTCAACACGATCCGGTCAAACATGGCTGCTCCACATTCTGTTGTCGGTTCCGTTGCATCGGGATACGAGTGCGATGGGGTATTGGGCCAGGATGCTCGGCGGGCCGCAGCCAAATCTCATCCGGCCAGAACCGGATCACATCTCGGTATCGGTGCGGACCCTCCACTCGTTGTCGAGACGCTTCGTGAGATCGATGGGGTCGCCCACGTTCACGGTGCCGGGCGCGACCTGGTAGGCCCAAACCTGAAAATAGGTGATCGTGGCGCCGCCGTAGATAGTCGAAAACGCCCCATCCACGGCATCTTGCCCGCAGCCGACCCTGATGCGGCCGATACGCGGGACATGGAAGCGAGGGTCGGTCGTAAACCAGGCTCCACCGATATAAACTTCGGCATAGGCGTGAAAATCCATGTGGTCGTTCGGTTCCGGGAAACCGATGTCGGGTAAATGGCCGGTCACATAGCGCGTTGGGAGATTGAAAGTGCGATTGAGCGCGATGGCAATGTGCGCGAAATCGCGGCAAACGCCGTAGCCGCGTTGAACGACGTCCCACGCAGACAAATCGCCCCTGCCGGACAAGTATCGATACTCGATATTGTCGTGAATCCAGCGGCTGATTGCCTGCACTCGCGGCATTCCATGCTCGATGTGGCCAAATTTCTCCCAGGCGAAATCAGTCAGCTTGTCGGAATCGCAGTACCGGCTGGGCAGGGTATAGCGCAGTAACGGCGCGGGGAGATCGCGCGGAGCCTCCGGAACGACCGCGATCTTGTTGTAGTTATCCGGCTCTGAGGAGACCGCGACGATCGCGTCATGCCTGAAACAGTTGGTGCCCGGCGCGAGAGTTACCCGGCAGACCGTATTTCCGTGGCTGTCAATGAACTCCTCGGACGGAAGGTTGTTGCCCAGCGCGGTGGCCTGGAAAAGCACCGAGTGATGGGGACCCGGATGAAGTGTCCAGTTAAGCAGCAGCGAAGCCGTGCCGGTAACTTCGTAAGCGAGGCTGCATCCGACCCGTAAGGTGATATCGAAGTCCGGCTGACTGCCCGGTGGCCGCATGGCGCCGCGGTCGATGGCGTCACCGTCTTGCTGCATCGGCGCCTCCAAGTGGCCCTCGCTCAGGGAACAGGCCACGTATCCGCGCGGCCGCAAGACAGGGCGGCCGCAAGACAGGGCGGCCGCGATACGATAATGATGTCTTTCCGATGATGGCGGCCTTTAAAGTAGCTCATTGTCGGTCTCTGTCCAGGAACTGGAACCATCCTGGAAAGTACAGTCTGGCACGACAAGTGCCCTGATTTACGACTAAACCACTCTACGCACTGCGTCGAAGCGACTTCAACGCATTTCGGCGATGGATGCCGAATGCCTTCACGCGTGCTGGCCATAACGGCGCTCGCACGCTACGCTCGCGTCAGGAAAACGGGCAGCGAGTTCATGCCGGAGTAATGCGGACGGAACCGTTCGCTGTTGTACATGGTATCGGCGTCCAGGGTCCTGGGACCGAGTTTCGAATCAGGAATGTCCGTGTCGGTGTAGCGTCCGTTGCGGATCGCCATCATCCGGCCGCGCCCTCCGTCGGCCATGCACTCGATGGCCATTGAAGCGAAGGTGTAGGCGATCATCTTGTCGAGAAAATCGGGCTCGCCGCTCCGAAGGTCGTAAGTCAAGTCGCTGACCATCGTATCGTTCCCGGTACGGTGTCCGATCTCGGCGCTCAGGGCCTCGGCAACATTGATCTTCCTTCGATGGCCGTATGCGTCCGGTTCGCCGTACTTCTGAACCGATCGTCCCACCCATGTGGCGCCCTCCGACAGGACAACCAAGGCATACCGGCTCGGATTGTTCTTCTTGTCGGTCACAAGCACGTCGATCAGGTCTTCCAGCGCGAACGGCACTTCCGGAACGCAGCAGCGGATCGAGGCGACATAGGCAGTGTAAAACGCCGTAAAGCCGGCATCGCGACCGAATATGCGGAAGATCCCGATCCGTTCGTGCGAGCCCACGGTCGTACGCTGCCGGCGAATGGCATCCACGGCCCGCGTCACAGCCGTCGAGAAACCGATGCACAATTCGGTATTCCGGACATCGTTGTCCATGGTCTTCGGAACGGCGACCAGCGGGATCCCCTGATGGTGGAGCACCGAAGCGTAGCTGAGCGTGTCGTCACCGCCGATTGGCAGGAGATAGTCGATTCCAAGTTTCTCGAGGTTCTCGATCACGACAGGCGTCAGATCGCAGACCCCGGGCTCGACCTCCTTGCATCGTCCCAGTTTTTGACGGACATGAGGCGGCAAGCCCTCGACCGGCATTCTGGACGGTTTGGTGCGTGACGTGTGCAGGAAGGTCCCGCCGGTGCGGTCTATGGCGCGCGTGTTGTTACGATCGAGATGGAGGAAGTTCTCGGTGTCGAAACCGCGGTCCAGATTCGCGTGGGTGAGCCCCTGCCAGCCGCGGCGAATTCCCACGACCTCGAAGCCCTCCACCTCCACGCTTCGATACACCAGCGATTTGATGACGGCATTGAGCCCCGAGACATCGCCACCGCCCGTCAGGATTCCAATTCTCTTTTTTGCCACCGAATGCTCCGGATGTACCGCTCGTGATTTACTGGACAAGGTAACTCTCCACCATAATCAAGGCGCCGAGCCGAGATCAAGGGCCGAGCCAAAATCAACACGTTTTCGAGATCGTGCGGATCGCGCGGATCGTGCGGATCGCGCGGTCATAGACCGCGCCTACAGTGGGAGTGGGAATGGGAGTGGGAGTGGGCGGATTTCGGGTCGGCGTCCATGATCCCGAGGGTCGCAACGAGCCATTGAAATATTCCGAAGGACTTTTTCGAACGGGTTCCGGAATGGCCGATACTTGTCGGGTTTCGTTTTCGATAAAAGATACAATCTGGCACACTGGAATTTGTCGTGCTCCACAGGGATATTCGGAGGCGGGCGATACTTAAGACGGAGGCCAAGGTGAAATTCGCAACGCGCTGGCTGTTGTTGACAGCTACAATCTGTTTTCTTGGGCAGCCCGGATGGGCACAGTTGGGCCAGGTACGCGGGGAGGTACGGGCCAACGACGGACAGCCCGTACCGGGAGTCACAGTCAACTTTGACCGGCAGGATCAGGGCTTCAGAGATCATTACGAGTTGGAGACCGACGAGCGCGGCGACTTCGTTCATCTGGGGGTCGAACCCGGAGATTACGAAATCACGTTCGAGAACGACGGGTCCTTCTACCTGACCCTGATCCGGGTCTCTCCCGGAGACTTCGAGATCCAACTCGATCTGGATCGACTCGAGTACGTCGCCTACGAATTCGATCGCTGGTCGGGCGCCGTCGAACGCGTCCAACGGAATATCCGGAAGGTCAACGCCACGGCGCGCATCGTCCGCACTCCGCGCACCGATGAAGAGGCCGCCGCCCAGGCGGCCGAGGAAGAATCGGCGTCGGATCTCGATGAAGCTTTCTCGGCTGGACGGGAAGCCATGGAGGCCGAGGACTTTGACGAGGCGATTCGCCAATTTGCCATCGCTTCACGCGCAGACTCGAGCCAACACGTCATCCACGCGAACCTGGGCAGTGCATTGGAGCGCGCGGGACGATATCTCGAGGCTGCGGCCAGCTTCGAAGAAGCACAGACGTTGCTCGAATTCGACAACATCCTCCCAGAGGAGACCAACTATTTCCGGAATCTGACGGTCAACTGGGCCTTGTCCGGCGAGGTAGAGCTGGCGATGGACTATGCCGAGCGATCGGCCTCGGTCGACCCCGACGGCGCGGCGCAGAGTTTCTATGCGGTCGGGGCGTTAATGACCAACCAGGGCGATAACGCCGGTGCGCTCCAAGCCTACGAGCGTGCCATCGAAATGGACCCGGAAATGGCGGAACCGCACTATCAGGCCGCCATCGTTTACCTTGGCGGGGAAGTCTCCAGGGCCGTACCGCTGCTCGAACGCTACCTGGAATTGGCACCGGACGGTCCCAACGCTGAAGCGGTTCGGGGCCTGCTGGAGTTCGCGCGACAGGGCCAATAGTCATTGCCGCCCCACCGCTCGCAGGATAGGGCGGGTCAGGTATACAGGAGACGACAGGCGCGCGCCCGGTATACGCAATGCAGGCGCCCGCGAGCAACGCGCGCCCGCGGGTTCACCGGCCCAGTGACGTCTCGATCGCGCTCCGCGCCCCTTCCAGCGCCTCCCGCTCCGGAGTATCGGGGTTCGCTTCAAGATAGAGCGCGATTTGTTCCAGCGCCGCCTCGTACCGTTGCTGGCCGACGTAGACGTTGATCAGCGCCAGACGCGCCGTGTCCATTCGGGGGTCGTTGTCCATCGCGACAAAAAGGGCTTCTTCCGCCGCGTCATAGGCACCCGTCTTGTACAGGGCCGAACCCAGGTAGTACGCGATACGGCCCGAGGCGGGATCCAGCCGCATGGCTCCGGCGAGAAAATCGGCAGCCTGGACGAAAGACGCCATCGCACGGTTCAAATCGTCGGCGGTTACGCCCGACCGCATGAGGGCCTCGCCCTCCTGAAAGTGCAGAGTCCCGAGGTTGGTCAGTGGGATCGGGTCATTTCCGTTCAGAGCGTAGGCGCGTTCCAGCATTTGCTCCGCGTCACGGTATCGTTCAAGATTGAGGTACTCTACTCCCAGCTTGTTGAGCGCATCGTAGTAGTCGGGCGCCAGTTCGACGGCCAGTTCCAGAGCTTCCAGAGCTTCTTCGGAGTTTCCTGCGTCCAGGCGCTCCAGGCCCGCCTCGTAGGCGTCTCGCGCTTCGTCGGGAATCTGGGCGGCAAGCTGTCGGAGATCCACGGTTTCGGCCGGTCCAACGTCCACATCGTCAGATGGAAGGCTTTCCAGATAAAGAATGACGATCCCGACATCGGAAATCCTGCCGCGACCGAACGGATCCCGTCCGATCCGGACCTCCTCACGCACTTCGCGGTAACCTGGCTCTCGGATCGCGAGAAAATACTCGTCGGAAAGATCGATGGGGACGCCCAGGAACTCGAACTCGTCGCCGCCAAGCGTGTAGGCCGTGTCGACCATCCCCGAAGTGCCGCTCTCCAGACGGACTTCAACGATCCTGCGGATGGGGCGCCCGTCTTCCATCACCCGCCCACCCAGACGTGAGATCACTGCCGTTTGAGCCAAGGCTGTAGGAACAAGAACGGCGATCGCCATAACCGCCGCGCCGACTACCTTACCGGTCATTGTTGTCTCCGGAGCTGAAGAAGTCGTTCTCGATACCGTATAGCGATACACGTTCGGCGTCAAACATGCCGCAGGTGGCTTGCGGAGTATAATGCCGCCAGTTCAACTTTTGTCTGGAGTGTCCCTTGAAATTATCGAGACGCTCGCTTCCGTATTGTGTGTTGATGCTCCTTGGGGCGGCCATCGGGAGCTCGATATTCGCCCAGCAGGCGCCGCCGGCAGAGTCCCTGACCCAACTGGAAGAAGCCGTTCGCCTGAGCCCGGACAACGCGGAGTCCCGCCGCCGGCTCGGCGCCGCATTTCACCGGAGCGGGCAACTGCAACGGGCCATTGAGGAATACACGGATGCCATCCGGTTGTCGCCGGGAGAAGTGGAGTTGTACCTCAACCTCGCCAAGGTATTCGAGACAGCGAAACTGACGAGGGAAGCCGAAGCGCTCCTGCTCGACACGTCCGAGGCGTTTCCGCAGTCGGTCGCCGCAGCCGTCGAACTCGCCGAGGTCCGCTTCGCGTCCGGCAAGGTCGAAGAAGCCCTCGAAGCGTTCGAGGCCGCGCGGGTGGCGGTAGAGACGGATTCGGAGCAAGAACACGCCGCCTTCATCCATCGTCGAATCGGGGACATGCACGTCCACATGATCGAGTTCGACGAAGCACTCGCGGCGTACGGGAATGCTCTTCGGCTGGCCCCCGGCAACCCCGATATCCACCTGGCCCTGGGGAAACTCTACCTGCGCCGAAACAGACTCGATGACGCCCTGGACGAATACGGTCTTGCCCTTGCCCAAGACCCGGAGAATCTGCCGGCGCATGAGGGAATCGCCGAAGCCTATCTGCGCCTCGAACAATTCGAGAAATCGATCACTGCCGCCGAGACCGCCATCGGTATCGACCCCGAACATCTGGGATCGCACTACCTCCGCGCCACGGCACTGATCCGCTCAGGCCGCGACGAATCCGCGCGCCTGGCGCTGGATGTGTACCGGAATCTTGAAACCGAATCCCGGATCCGGGAGCAACGGGACCGCGAGATCGGTGGCATCTACAAGGCGGCCCTGGCCGAGGCGCTCGATGGCAATGGCACCGAGGCGGTACGGTTGCTCCGCGAAGGCATCGAGACTCACCCCGATGCGAGCGAACTTCATATGAACCTGGGCGCGACGCTCGACAGCCTGGGACGCTACTCCGAGGCGATCGAGGTCTTCGAGAGAATGATCGATTCGGGAATGAGAGACGATTTTCTGATCCGGAGAAGCCTGGCCGAGGCGCGCGAACTCCAGGGCGATGCCGATCGATGACGCTCGATTCCCTGCTTTGGAGCGGTGTTGCGCTCGCGCTCTTGTCGAACCCACAGGACAACGGCATCGACTTCCCCATCGTCACCGCGGCGTCCGGTATCGACTTCGCCCACGAAAACGGCGCGAGTCCCGGGAAATACATGCCCGAGACGATGGGGTCCGGTGCGTTGATTTTCGACTACGATAACGACGGCTGGCCGGATGTCTTTTTCGTCAACGGGGGTTCATTCGTTGACGAACGCGTCGCGGAATCGGCGCGACACCGGCTCTATCGAAACAACGGCGACTTCGGGCGCGGCCTTGAATTCACCGACGTAACCGATCGAACCGGCATCGGGCGCTCGGACTTCGGCATGGGCGCCTGTTCGGCCGACTATGACAACGACGGCTGGGACGATATCTACGTGACCAGCGTCGGCGCCAATTCGCTGTACCGAAACGCCGGCGGAACGCGTTTCGAGGATGTGACCCGCCAGACCGGGGTCGGATCGGAATCGTGGAGTTCGAGTTGCGCTTTCGCGGACATCGACAACGACGGCGACGTGGACCTCTACGTGGCGAACTACGTCGATTTCGCCGTGGACAACAACAAGTACTGCGGCGACATCCAAAACGTCCGGTTCTATTGCCATACGAACATTTACAACAGCGTCGCCGACATCCTCTACCGAAACAACGGCGACGGCACGTTTGCCGACATCAGCCGCGAGGCGGGCGTCTCGACGACCGAAGGGAAGGGCCTGGGTGTGGTCTTCACCGACTACGACGGCGACGGGTGGATCGACATTTACGTCGCCAACGATTCGACGCCCAACTTCCTCTATCGCAACGACCGACGGGGACGGTTCGAAGAAACAGCGCTATGGGCCGGTGTCGCGGTCGGAATGAACGGACTTCCCCTGGCGGGAATGGGTACCGATGCCGGCGACGTTGACGGGGACGGGCGTGCCGATCTCGTAGTCACGAACCTGGACCGACAGACTCACAGCCTCTACCGCAACATGGGCGGCGGGCTGTTCCTCGACATCACCTACGAGAGCGGCGTCGGCGAAGCCACGCTCCCCTTTGTCGGGTTCGGAACGGTCCTGTTCGACTACGACAACGATATGGACCTCGACCTGGCGATCGCCAACGGGGACGTGCTGGACAACATCCACCTTCTGAACGACAACGCGACGTACCCGCAGCGCAACCTGTTGCTCGAAAACGACGGTTCGGGAAGGTTCGTCGAAGTCGGTCGAACCCTCGGGGCCGGCTTCACGATCGAGAAGGTCAGCAGAGCACTGGCGGTGGGCGATATGGACAACGACGGTGACCTGGATATTCTCACCTCCAACAACGGCCAGGAACCGGATCTCCTGCGAAACGATGGTGGCAATCGAAATAACTCTCTGCAGGTCCGCCTGATCGGGACCCGAAGCAATCGAAACGGCATCGGCGCGCGGCTGAAGCTCACCGTCGGCAACCGTACGCTGGTCCGGGACGCGACTTCGGGGTCCAGTTACTTGGGTCAGAACGATCGCCGTGTCCACTTCGGCATGGCCGAAGCGGCCCGCGCCGACCGATTGGAAATCGCGTGGCCCGGGGGCACCGTTGACGCGTACGAGAACCTGGAGGCCAATCAGGTTCTTACGGTCACGGAGGGCGGAACGATCGTCTCCCAGGAAC
Source organism: Terriglobia bacterium (assembly GCA_963555775.3). GTDB lineage: Bacteria > Acidobacteriota > Terriglobia > 20CM-2-55-15 > 20CM-2-55-15 > JAJEDW01. The sequence goes on from CAUVWY020000003.1 coordinate 108,007, forward strand.
CCTACGAGCGAGAACCGGACGCTGTCAATCCTCGACGACCGTGATGCGCTCCCCGGATCGAACGCTTACTATCTGCAATGTGCCCGAAGGCCACGCGATTTCGACGCGGGCCGTCTCCTGTCCGCCCAGGCTCACAAGCTGGGTTCGGCTGTTCTGGCTCTGAAATCCCTGCATCGATCGAACCGTGTAGTATCGGGTCTCTTCCCCATCCACACGGATACGCGCCCCCACGGCATCGCGATTGCTGGATGTCCCCACAAGCATGAGCGCCGCTGTGTTCGCTCGAGGACCCAACCGGTTGAGGAAGAGCGCTGGCTGTTCCGGAGACATGCGGCTCTCCTGTTCCTGGTCGAATGTGGGATGTCCTCCCAAGTTGACCGCCATGTCGGTGTCCCCATCCCGATCGTAGTCTGAGAAGATCGCGCCGTGGCCGCGCGTTCTCCAGAGTTGGTTCGTCCCCGAGGTCAGAACCTGTTCCGTGCACCTATAAAATGAGTTGTCCACCGTGTTGCAGAACATGAGATCGGGCCCGGCCCGAACGGGATTTCCACTCCCGATAAAGATGTCCGGATAGCCATCATCGAACAGATCTCCCACACCCAGCCCCATCGTGTTCTCGAACGGACGCGACACGTCATACCACGCCGCATCGGAGGCATCGAGACCCCAGTCGGTCGCGTGCGGCCGGAAGCCCCCCGAACCGTCATTCAGCAGCAGCACATCCTGGAGATCGTACCGGCCGAGGTAGAGATCGTCGAATCCGTCCTGGTTGAAGTCCTCAGCGGCAGCCGCAAACACAACCGGCGCGACCGGCAACGACCAGGAGTCCGTAAGGGGTAAGGGCTCCGCGAAAATCTGCGAAGTGACATCGACGAATTCCCCACTGTCGTTTCGGTAGAACGCGTGCTCCCACATCCCGGCCAGATAGAGATCCGAATCGCCGTCGCGGTCGAAGTCGATCCAGACTGGATTCTTGCCGTCCTGCATTGGAATACCGACTTCGAGACTGGGGGCCACCTCATCGAAGGTTCCGTCCCCATTGTTGTGAAAGACGACCGCCACGCCGTCGGTACGAGTGACGACGACATCGAGCCACCCATCGCGGTCGTAGTCGGCCCACGACGAACCCCACCAGTTAGAAAGAACGTCATTCGCGACCGATATTCGCGATTCTGCGGTCACCGATACGAAGCCCTCACTATCGCGGATGCGGTTTTCGTAGAACGCCAGGTTGGAAACCCCGCTGTAGCCGCCGTTCGCGAGCAGGAGATCCGCATCGCCGTCGTTATCGTAATCGGCGAAGGAGCCGTTCCAGGTGGAAATCAAGTCCCTTTCATCGATACCGAGTTCCGTCGCGGCGACCGCCTCGAACGTCCCGTCGTGCCGGTTGAGGAAGAACGTCGAGACACCGTAGCCGTCCGGATCCCAGCGATTGTCGGAGTCGGCAAGGAAAAGATCGTCCCACCCGTCACCGTCGACATCCACCCAGGCGGCCCCGCGGCCGTAACGCATGTCGGCCGCGTACAGTCCTGATTCGAGGGCACGATTGCAGAAGGCCGCGTCCCCGGTACAGGAGAAATCCGGAAACGTCGGGACGCTGTCCACGCCCAGGGACTGGAGTGGCAGGACGCCGGCCAGCCCGGACAGGATGACAAACCAGGAAGACACCGGTTCGATCAGTTCGATCCTACCGGGACCCAAAGCGATCCCCCCGCGCCGGTCGCCGTGTCCCGAACGGCGACCGGCAGGGCGCCGCTCCGTCCTTCGGTGTCGAGAAACCGCTGGACGATGAGTCCCGTCTCGCGGAAGCTCTCTACCTGCTCGGCGGTCAGGTCGATCGGAAACGTCACCGGGGGGATCACGTACGCCGTGCCGTCGTCCGCCGCCCGGAACACCAGGCCCATGTCGATCGAGCCGCGCATCCGTCCCTCGCTTTCGACCAGCAGGAGATCGTCGATATCGACCAGGGCCACCAACTCGAACTGGGCGCCGTCCCCGGCGGGCCCGACCATGCCCGTGAGGCCGATCCGGGTCGCGTCGAGCGGGCTGGACAGCAGTTCGGCCAAACCGACGCCTTCGATGGCCTGCGATGGCCCGCCGAAGCCGACGTAACTCGGACGGTACAGCAGGTCCAAACCCTCGTCGGCAACCTCGACCCTCAGGGAGCGGCGATTTCGCCCGTCCTCTTGCTCGGCCGGATAAAAGCCCAGCGTGAATGTCATCGCGGCGTCAGTCACGGCGGCTTCGATGGCCGCGCCCACGGCGTTGGTCCGGAACGAACGCCCCCCCGACGATTCGGCGATCGATTCGGCGGCGCCGAAGACCTCCGGGCCATCGTCGCCCGGCCCCCGCACATCGACCGGATAGATCGCGATGTTCGATTCGCTGAGGACGCGGCTGATGCTCTCGACCTGTTCCATCGTTCCCGTTTCGATTTCGTTGGCCAGGTCGCTGCGGGCCCAGATGTCGAACGAGAACGGAAAGCGGCCCGAGAGCCAAACGATGTTGCGGCGGCCCCGGAGCCCTTCCAGCCGGCGCGCCACGGTTTCCAGTGCGGACGATGTCCTCTGGACCCTATCGTCCAGGAAATAGTCCGCGGCCCGTCGATCGAAACCCGTGCCCCCGGTGACGTTGTCCCCGATCACCGGGTCGAGGCCCACGTTGGCCAGATCGGATTCGAAGCCCCCGACGCTGGACGAACTCTCCAGCGCCAGCGAGTGCTCCGGCTCCATCGCCGCCACGACTGCGCCGAGCCCGGACGGGTCGTCGATAAAGGCGTGGAGAACCCGCAGCCCGTCGCTCCGCAACTCGTACAGCGCCAGACCGTCCATCTGCTCGAACGAGGCCAGAAACCTCGCGAGTTCCTGGTTGGCGTACACCTGCGTGTTCGTCGGGGTGTTGACGCGGTCCACGAGGATCACCGTGGCGCTAGTGGGTACGGCGCCGCGCCAATCCCGAAGGTTGCTGGCCACCCCCGCCGGCAACACCAGCGCGCCGCCAAGGTCGGTCCGCCCCGCCACGCGCTCGAAGACGGACAACTCCTGTTCCCGTCCTTCGTCGAAGATCCGAAAGTCGTCCCGGGAGAGCGCAGCCAAGGCCAGGGCGTCGCCGCTGGCGACGACGTCGACGAGCACGAGCCGAGTGTCGACGCGCAGTAGGGCATCGTCCTGAGCCAGGCCGGGACGCACGCCGGCAAGCAGGGCGATAATCAGGGTAAATCGCGTCACCTGCAGTCCCCGTGTCCTTGAAAACGATCTCATTATCATTGATGTTATTCTCCGATGCCGTGCAAGCGGTTTACAGATTAGATCACTCCGGAGTCTTGGCACAAAGGTTTTTCCTCACGGCAAATTTGTTCTCAGATGGAGCATGATGTGGGGAATGAATTTCGAGTCATTCTCAAGTAGTCGAAGACGAGACGGGTATTGAAAGAGAGTTTACGCATCGATTGGGCGATCGATTGAGCGGGTTTTTGAAAGGATTTGAGAATACCGACGGCAAAGCGTCGGAGGCGGGTGATGTTTTCCGGGCCGAAGCCGGTGCGGATTCGACTGCGGTCCTCATCGTAATTCCAGTCGATGATGTAATGGACGCTTTCGATACTCCAATGACCGCGATTGATGGCCAGTAAGCGTTTGGGGGAGGCCTCGCCGGGTGAGCGGTTTGTGATGCCCAGTGCGGTTTCACACGTGAGGGCGCCGGATTTCTTGTCGATGGATTCGCGCTCGATCAGAAAGACCTGGCCCAGGTGGGGAAAGTCGAGGTAGTGGTTGAGTTCGGTACTACACCAAATGCGTCGGGTCTCGATGCGGCCATGCTCGGGTGGCGTGACCTCGACAAAGTCGGGTTGTCCGCGGGTTTGGAACAGCAACGCGATATCGTGTTCCAGTGTCGGTTGGTTGCCTTTGACCGTGAAATGATAGTGCGCTCCCCGCTCGACTAAATAGTGCGCGATCGCACGTTGGGTCAGCAGGGCATCGCCGGTGATGTCCTTGCCGGCGATGTCGCAGGTTTGAAGCAAGGGAACGGCCATGCCGATTTCGTTCGTGCGCTTGCGCTCCTCGCCGCCGGCTACAGGCAGGGTTCCCACTTTTTTTGGGTGTAGCAGCGTTTCGACTCATGCCCGACCACGCTCATGATGTGGGTCTGACGCCCGTCCGAGTCGAGGGCGTTCTTCATCGTCTTGCCATCCATGGCCAGCGCATCGTCCGGGGCGCCCCACGCCCGATTCCACGCATTGAGCGCCCGGTCCAGCGCCCCCGGTTCAATCCGGACCAGACAATCCCGAATCACAAACTCGCTGGGAACCACATAGCGGCCGTTCTCCCGCCGGCAGCCAAAACGTTCGCGGGCTTTCTGCCCCAGGGCATCGGCCCAATCCGAGATGGCTTTATAGCCGTGCATGCCGCACAGCGTCGCGCCCGCCGCGATGCCCAGCACTGCCGACAAGGGATGGCGCCGTCCCTGAGCGCGGCGCGGATCGGGAATGGTCTTGAAGCACTGGGGGAGTTGGCGCATCTGTGCGGCATTGAGCATGATCTTGGGGGCTCCGGTGAGTTGAAGATGTTCCCGGCCAGGGTGGGTCAGTTGCCCGCGCGCATCGCGGCACAGGGGACGCACAAAGACAAGCTTCGGGGCATCGGCTTCGGCGCTGTAGCCGTCCCGGGTGCGCCGGTATCCCCGGGTCCGTCCCAGTTCCAACCAGTTCGACGCGCGATACACGCCGCCATGGAAGCGCCGGGGATCCACAAACGTTTCCAGCAGCAGCAACCCATGACCGAACCGTTGGCGCCAATCCGACCCGGCCCGCCGCTCGGTCCCTGACAACACCCGCGAGCCCACATTCGGCCGATTCCAGCCCGGCAGGATCAAAAAGCGGCTGTTGTTGGCGATCAGTTTCAGCCGCCCATACTGCGAGCGGAAGTCCCAGCCGATCCATCGATCCCGAACCCCGCACTTCAGCGCCGACGCCGACAGGCTCAGTTGCGCCACCCACTGCCCGCGCCATGTGGCCACGTACCAGACCGTCTCCCCGATCTTCGCCAGTGCGCCCAGATAATGATGACGCTTCATCTGCTCTTGATACTGCCCTTCCTCGCTTCGCTCCACTGGCCGTACCCCGATCTCCGACAGTTCCTGGCTGGTCAATTTCGTCCTCTCCATTCAGCGTTTTATACAGGAATCTCCTCGCTATGTCCAGCTTGTCAGGTTAAACCACTGAATTCTCGGACGTTCACTGGAAGGACAAATTCACCCTGGACTCGGCGTCACGGCAAATTTGTTCTCAGATGGAGCATGATGTGGGGAATGAATTTCGAGTCATTCTCAAGTAGTCGAAGACGAGACGGGTATTGAAAGAGAGTTTGCGCATCGATTGGGCGATCGATTGAGCGGGTTTTTGAAAGGATTTGAGAATACCGACGGCAAAGCGTCGGAGGCGGGTGATGTTTTCCGGGCCGAAGCCGGTGCGGATTCGACTGCGGTCCTCATCGTAATTCCAGTCGATGATGTAATGGACGCTTTCGATACTCCAATGACCGCGATTGATGGCCAGCAAGCGTTCGGGGGAGGTTTCGCCGGGTGAGCGGCTCGTGATGCCCAGCGCGGTTTCACACGTGAGGGCGCCGGATTTCTTGTCGATGGATTCGCGCTCGATCCGAAAGACCTGGCCCAGGTGGGGAAAGTCGAGGTAGTGGTTGAGTTCGGCGCTACACCAAATGCGCCGGGTTTCGATGCGGCCATGATCGGGCGGGGTGACCTCGACAAAGTCGGGTTGTCCGCGGGTTTGGAACTGGAACGCGATATCGCGTTCCAGCGTCGGTTGGTTGCCTTTGACCGTGAAATGATAGTGCGCTCCCCGCTCGACCAAATAGCGCGCGATCGCGCGTTGGGTCAGCAGGGCATCGCCGGTGATGTCCTTGCCGGCGATGTCGCAGGTTTGAAGCAAGGGAACGGCCATGCCGATTTCGTTCGTGCGCTTGCGCTCCTCGCCGCCGGCTACAGGCAGGGTTCCCACTTTTTTTGGGTGTAGCAGCGTTTCGACTCATGCCCGACCACGCTCATGATGTGGGTCTGACGCCCGTCCGAGTCGAGGGCGTTCTTCATCGTCTTGCCATCCATGGCCAGCGCATCGTCCGGGGCGCCCCACGCCCGATTCCACGCATTGAGCGCCCGGTCCAGCGCCCCCGGTTCAATCCGGACCAGACAATCCCGAATCACAAACTCGCTGGGAACCACATAGCGGCCGTTCTCCCGCCGGCAGCCAAAACGTTCGCGGGCTTTCTGCCCCAGGGCATCGGCCCAATCCGAGATGGCTTTATAGCCGTGCATGCCGCACAGCGTCGCGCCCGCCGCGATGCCCAGCACTGCCGACAATGGATGGCGCCGTCCCTGAGCGCGGCGCGGATCGGGAATGGTCTTGAAGCACTGGGGGAGTTGGCGCATCTGTGCGGCATTGAGCATGATCTTGGGGGCTCCGGTGAGTTGAAGATGTTCCCGGCCAGGGTGGGTCAGTTGCCCGCGCGCATCACGGCACAGGGGACGCACAAAGACAAGCTTCGGGGCATCGGCTTCGGTGCTGTAGCCGTCCCGGGTGCGCCGGTATCCCCGGGTCCGTCCCAGTTCCAACCAGTTCGACGCGCGATACACGCCGCCATGGAAGCGCCGGGGATCCACAAACGTTTCCAGCAGCAGCAACCCATGACCGAACCGTTCGCGCCAATCCGACCCGGCCCGCCGCTCGGTCCCTGACAACACCCGCGAGCCCACATTCGGCCGATTCCAGCCCGGCAGGATCAAAAAGCGGCTGTTGTTGGCGATCAGTTTCAGCCGCCCATACTGCGAGCGGAAGTCCCAGCCGATCCATCGATCCCGAACCCCGCACTTCAGCGCCGACGCCGACAGGCTCAGTTGCGCCACCCACTGCCCGCGCCATGTGGCCACGTACCAGACCGTCTCCCCGATCTTCGCCAGTGCGCCCAGATAATGATGACGCTTCATCTGCTCTTGATACTGCCCTTCCTCGCTTCGCTCCACTGGCCGTACCCCGATCTCCGACAGTTCCTGGCTGGTCAATTTCGTCCTCTCCATTCAGCGTTTTATACAGGAATCTCCTCGCTAAGTCCAGCTTGTCAGGTTAAACCACTGAATTCTCGGACGTTCACTGGAAGGACAAATTCACCCTGGGTTTTTCCTAATGACAAGGTGTTGACAGCACAATCCATAGGTGATGTAGTTTGCCACTATCGATTATTTTCATGCATATTTTCGGGAACCTGAAGCGGCTGTCCGCTACTGAAAAGTAGCGCCCAGTGCGCCGTCTTTCAGAAATCTGCGTTGGTAAAAAACAATTGTTGGAGGGGATCAAGATGAAACGTCTAACCGTCGCGGCATGTTTGCTGCTGTTGCCGCCGATGCTTGCGACTCACGCTTTCGGTCAGGCGACCGGTGCGCTCGGGGGAACCGTCGAGGACCAGACCGGTGCGTTGATTCCGGGCGCGGAAGTCATGGCCGTCAACCAGGATACCGGCGTCGAGGCCCTGGTCATCACCAACGATACCGGTGCCTACAACTTCCTGGCAATGCAGCCCGGCGACTACACCACGGCAAATTTGTTCTCAGATGGAGCATGATGTGGAGGATGAATTTCGAGTCATTCTCAAGTAGTCGAAGACGAGACGGGTATTGAAAGAGAGTTTGCGCATCGATTGGGCGATCGATTGAGCGGGTTTTTGAAAGGATTTGAGAATACCGACGGCAAAGCGTCGGAGGCGGGTGATGTTTTCCGGGCCGAAGCCGGTGCGGATTCGACTGCGGTCCTCATCGTAATTCCAGTCGATGATGTAATGGACGCTTTCGATACTCCAATGACCGCGATTGATGGCCAGCAAGCGTTCGGGGGAGGTTTCGCCGGGTGAGCGGCTCGTGATGCCCAGCGCGGTTTCACACGTGAGGGCGCCGGATTTCTTGTCGATGGATTCGCGCTCGATCCGAAAGACCTGGCCCAGGTGGGGAAAGTCGAGGTAGTGGTTGAGTTCGGCGCTACACCAAATGCGCCGGGTTTCGATGCGGCCATGATCGGGCGGGGTGACCTCGACAAAGTCGGGTTGTCCGCGGGTTTGGAACTGGAACGCGATATCGCGTTCCAGCGTCGGTTGGTTGCCTTTGACCGTGAAATGATAGTGCGCTCCCCGCTCGACCAAATAGCGCGCGATCGCGCGTTGGGTCAGCAGGGCATCGCCGGTGATGTCCTTGCCGGCGATGTCGCAGGTTTGAAGCAAGGGAACGGCCATGCCGATTTCGTTCGTGCGCTTGCGCTCCTCGCCGCCGGCTACAGGCAGGGTTCCCACTTTTTTTGGGTGTAGCAGCGTTTCGACTCATGCCCGACCACGCTCATGATGTGGGTCTGACGCCCGTCCGAGTCGAGGGCGTTCTTCATCGTCTTGCCATCCATGGCCAGCGCATCGTCCGGGGCGCCCCACGCCCGATTCCACGCATTGAGCGCCCGGTCCAGCGCCCCCGGTTCAATCCGGACCAGACAATCCCGAATCACAAACTCGCTGGGAACCACATAGCGGCCGTTCTCCCGCCGGCAGCCAAAACGTTCGCGGGCTTTCTGCCCCAGGGCATCGGCCCAATCCGAGATGGCTTTATAGCCGTGCATGCCGCACAGCGTCGCGCCCGCCGCGATGCCCAGCACTGCCGACAAGGGATGGCGCCGTCCCTGAGCGCGGCGCGGATCGGGAATGGTCTTGAAGCACTGGGGGAGTTGGCGCATCTGTGCGGCATTGAGCATGATCTTGGGGGCTCCGGTGAGTTGAAGATGTTCCCGGACAGGGTGGGTCAGTTGCCTGCGCGCATCGCGGCACAAGGGGCGCACAAAGACAAGCTTCGGGGCATCGGCTTCGGCGCTGTAGCCGTCCCGGGTGCGCCGGTATCCCCGGGTCCGTCCCAGTTCCAACCAGTTCGACGCGCGATACACGCCACCATGGAAGCGCCGGGGATCCACAAACGTTTCCAGCAGCAGCAACCCATGACCGAACCGTTCGCGCCAATCCGACCCGGCCCGCCGCTCGGTCCCTGACAACACCCGCGAGCCCACATTCGGCCGATTCCAGCCCGGCAGGATCAAAAAGCGACTGTTGTTCGCGATCAGTTTCAGCCGCCCATACTGCGAGCGGAAGTCCCAGCCGATCCATCGATCCCGAACCCCGCACTTCAGCGCCGACGCCGACAGGCTCAGTTGCGCCACCCACTGCCCGCGCCATGTGGCCACGTACCAGACCGTCTCCCCGATCTTCGCCAGTGCGCCCAGATAATGATGACGCTTCATCTGCTCTTGATACTGCCCTTCCTCGCTTCGCTCCACTGGCCGTACCCCGATCTCCGACAACTCCTGGCTGGTCATTTCCCTCCACTCCATTCAGCGTTTTATACAGGAAATCCCTCGCTATGTCCAGCTTGCCAGGCCAAACCACTGAATTCGCGGACGTTCACTGGAAGGACAAATTCACCCTGGCGACTACACCGTTCGGGCCACGATGCCCAACTTTCAGACGCTGGAATTCACCGACGTCTCGGTGTCGGCCAACCTGGCCTCACGCCTGAACTTCGAGCTGGAGGTCGCCACGCAGGCCGCCACCGTCGAGGTCAGCATCTCGGCCGACCAGCTCCTGCTGGAGTCGAGCCCGTCGGTCGGCGAGGCCCTGAGCGCCGAGGAGATCCTCAACCTGCCCAACGTGACCAACAACGTCCTGCAACTGGTCAACGTGATGGCTGGCGTGACGCGCCAGACCGAGGGCTTCGTTCTCGGCCTGCAGGGCGACTTCGCCGGCGTCTCGGCCAACAACATCAACGTGATGCGCGACGGGATCAGCGTCAACGACCAGCGCTTCCAGCAGGCCGGCCTGAACTCGGCGACCTACATGAACCAGGACATGGTGGGCGAGATGCGCATGGTCCTCGCCCCGGTCGACGCCGAGACCGGGCGCGGCAACGGCCAGGTGCAGATCACGACGCGCTCGGGCGGCAACGAGTTCCACGGCGCCGCGGTGTGGAACATCCGCAACAGCGCGCTCGACTCCCGGACCTGGGAACACAACAGCCAGGCGAACGGCCCGCCGACGATCCCGTGGATCAACCAGAACCAGTACACGATCAGCGCCGGCGGTCCCATCGTCGAGAACCGCACGTTCTTCTTCGCGCTCTGGGACCAGAACATCTCCAAGTCCCGCTCGGAGGCCATCGCGCAGGTGCTGACTCCCTGCATGCAGAACGGCATCTTCCGCTACTGGGACAACTGGGTCAACGGGCCGGCCGATCAGTCCGTGTCCCCGGGCGGGGCGAACCCGATCCGCCCGTCGGTCGACGCCTCTGGCAACCCCCTGGCCCCGGCGACCAACCCGGACGGGACCCCGCACAACGGGATCCTGCGCCACGTCAGCCTGTTCGGACAGGTGTCGGGAACGCCTTCGGCGGACTGCTCGGGCATGACCGTCGGCGTGGCGCCGACATCGACGGGGACTTGGGACCCGTTCCGGACCGGGTTCGACACCAGCGGCGTCTACGATCTGCTGGACTCCCGCGCCCCCGACGCGAACTCCTATGAGCGGGGTGGAAGCGGCGCGATCCTGGACGGCCTGAACATCGTGTCGCATCGCTGGTCGCGCACGGTCGACGGCCGCGACAACTGGTTCGGCGTCGGCGAGCCCAACCCGCGCAAGCAGATCAACCTGAAGATCGACCACATCTTCACGACAAACCACAAGCTGGCCGCTTCCTACACCTACGAGAAGGTCAACGCCGACGACACCTACGAGGGCTGGGTTGACAGCTACGAGGGGCGCCTCATCCGGAGGCCCCAGGTGATGTCGGTCAATATGACCTCGACGCTGGCGGCCAACATCGTCAACGAGGCCCGCTTCGGCATGTCCCGATCGGGTTCGAACGTCACCCACGCCACGTCGGTTCCGGGCAGGGGCGAGGAGTTGCTCGACCTGCTGCCCAAGACCACGGGCGGGCTTCCGGTCCTGACGCAATGGAACACACCTGCCGCGGGTTTCTCGCCGGCCACCATGAGCTGGTCCGGCCAGAACGGCGGGCTCATCGGCGCCCGCGGCAACGGGCCGTCCGCCACCGACGTGTGGGACAACAGCCCGCGTTGGACGTTCGCGGACACGCTGAGTTGGACCTCCGGGCGCCACGCCTACAAGTTAGGCGTCACCCACATCCGGGCGTCCAGCAACGAGCGGACGGCCGGGAGCAGCATCAACGACCACGCCTACCCGGTGGTCTTCCTGGGCGCCACTTCGCTGGCCCCGGACAACACGTTTGACGCGGGGAACAGTTCCGGCTGGCGGGCGCTGAACCCCGATCTCGCCTCGGGCCTAACCACCACGAACAGCGACCGGATGAACGACCTGCTGACCTTTCTGAGCGGGTCGCTGGACCGCGTCGAGCAGGGCCGGTTCATCAACAGTCCCGACCAGGTCGGCACGAGCTGGAACGACGCCATCGCCGGCGAAATCATCAAGGAACGCGACCTGCAGCAGCGCGAGTTCAACGTGTTTGTCAAGGACGACTGGAAGGTGACCGACAACCTGACGCTCAACCTCGGCCTGCGCTGGGACTACTACGGCGTGCCCTACGACAAGAACGGCCTGTCGTTGACGATCGCGGGAGGCGGCGACGCCCTCTTCGGCCGGTCGGGGATGGGCTTCGAGAACTGGCTCCTGCCGGGCGAGCGCGGCCAGGACGTCGAGTTCATCTTCGTCGGCCCCAACTCGCCGAACCCGGACCTCAGGGTCTATCCGCGCGACCTGAACAACTTCGGGCCGGCCGTCGGGTTCTCCTACAGCATCCCGTGGCTGGGCCGGGACCGCACGGTATTCCGCGGCGGCTACCAGTTGAGCTACCTGGGCGGCGGCCAGGGCGCCCTGATCAGCAGCATCATCCAGAACGCGCCGGGCAGTTCGGTCCAGGGCCGCTTCGAGGGCGCGAACGGCGGCGAGTACTTCGACATGCAGGATGTCGTCAACGGCGTCGGCGTGCCCGCCGATCCCTCGTTCCTTCCAGTGCTGCGGGTCCCGGTCACGGACCGCGGCGTCGACCTGGAGGTGTACGCGCCCAACTACTCGACGCCGTACATTCAGAACCTGACGGCGGCGATCACCCACACGTTCAACTCAACGCTGACGCTCGACTTGCGCTACATCGGCACGTTGAGCCGGAAATTGGGCAACAGCTTCAACCTGAACGTCCCGAACATTCACCAGAACGGTCTGTTCCAGGCGTTCGAGGCCGCCCGCGCTGGCGGGGAGTCCGCACTGCTGGATGACCTGTTCCAGGGTATCGACATGCGGACGTCCGGTCGTCAGGCACCCAGGATCGTGGGCCAGAACGGTCTGACCGGTGCCGAGCTCCTGCGCATCGACAGCCGATTCAACCGCAACCTCGCGAGAGGCGGCTATACCCTGATCGCCGAAACGCTGGACACATTGAATTACAACAGCGGGTTCAACCCCGACCTGCCGCCGATTACGACCGGCGCCCAGGGCGGCGTTCTGCGTGCGAGCGGGTTCCCGGAAAACTACATCATGACGAGCCCGCAGTTCGACGACGCGGAGCTCCGCGCCAACATGGGATACCGGAACTACCACTCCATGCAGGCCCAGTTGACCGTTCGCCCGGTCTTCGGGATTCAGAACACGTTCTCCTACACCTGGTCGAAAGACCTGGGCAACACCGGCGGCTATACGGTTCCGTGGGAGCGCTGGCGGGACTATCGGCTCGGCGGCAACTCGCGGGCCCACTCGTTCCGGAGCTTCGGGACGTTCAGCCTTCCCATCGGCCCGAACCAGCTTCTGCTGGGCAACAGCTCCGGTCTCCTGGCCCGCCTGGCCGAGGGCTGGCAGGCAAGCTGGATCTACAACGCCTCCAGCGGCCGGCCGCGCCAGGTCGCGAGCCTGCGGTCGGGTTGGTACAACAACACCTACCCGGTTCTGGTCGACGGCGCGACGTTCGACGCGAGCGCCGGACGGGTCGACTGGCCGGACGGCGACGACGTCGGCACCTACTTCAGCGGTTACGAGCGGCGCCCCGATCCGCAGTGCTTGGACGCGTCGATGGTGACGCCGTCCCTGCAGGGGTTGTGCAACCTGAACGCGCTGTACGACAGCTCGGGGAACCTGGTCTTCCGGACCCCGAGGCCCGGCGAGTTCGGCAACTTCCGCGACCAGATCTTCGCGCCCGGCCGCTGGGACCTCGACATGGCGCTCTCGAAACGGATCCAGCTGACCGAGGGGCTCGCCCTGGAGGTCCGCGCGGACGCCACCAACGTCTTCAACCATGCGCATCCTCAGGACCCGAACCTGAGCATCCAGAGCGGCGACGACTTCGGCGTGATCGACGGCAAGAACGGGGTCGCCGTCGAGTTCGGTCAATCCACAGGCCGCGTCTTCAAGGCGCGCGTCCGCCTGGATTGGTAGACCGCACGATCATCGTCTCGACGAAAGGGCTCCCCTTGCCGGGGAGCCTTTTTTCTTTGGGCGAAAACCGCCGCACCCGCCCCGCCGGCGCGATTGCCCGCCGCGCCGACATCGACTAACATGGCAAAGTACGGACCAAGGGCGATGCACCACACTATCCAATCCCGAACCTGCGCCCTGTTCCTCGTCCTGTACTGCGCCGGGGCGGAGGCCCCGGCGCAGTCCGATCCGATACCGCTGCGCCAGATCGTCGTCGCCTCCCCCGACGACGCGGACGATATCCGGCGACGGGCGGCCGCGGGCGCGCCGTTCGACGTTCTTGCCGCCGAACATTCGCTCGATGCGGCCTCCGCCGCGCGCGGCGGCTACATGGGCCGGCTCGACCCGGCCGATCTGCGCCGGGAGTTCCGCGACGCGGTCGCTGGCCTCGCCGCGGGCGAGGTCAGCTTGCCGGCCGAAGTCGACGGCGTGTTCTTCCTGTTCCAGGCGGTTTCCGAGGTGGAGGCCGACTGGATCGACCTGGACGAGCGGGGCGCGGCGGCCCTGGCGGGAGGGCGCCACGCCCAGGCCGCCGAGTACTTCCGGCAAGCGCTGGCCCTGGCCGAAACCTACGCGCCGGATTCCGCACAACTGCTTCGCAGCCTCGACAGCTTGGCGACGGCGTATCGCCTGCTGGAAACGCCGGTAGAATCCGAGGCGCTCTATCGGCGCGCCCTGCCCTTGCTGGACCTCCTGGACGCGTCCGCGCTGGAGCGGTCCCAGGTCCTTGACGGCTTGGGCTTGGCCGTCGCCGCTCAAAGGCGGCATGCCGAAGCCGAGCCGCTCTATCGGGACGCCCGGCGGTTGCGGGTGGAGGCCCTGGGCGCGGACCATCCCGAGGTCGCGGCCGTCGACCTCAATCGGGCGGACCTCCACGCCGCCGCCGGACGGTTCACCGACGCGGCGGCGTTGTTCGACGCGGCCGTCGCCCGGCTCGAAGCCTCGCTCGGCGCCGATCATCCCGCAGCCGCGGCGGCCCGCGGACGCCAGGCCGCACTCGGCGAGCGCCTGGTTCCGGCGCTGCTGGACCGATTCTCGACCATCGTCAGCCTGGCCGAGTTCAAGGACAACGGCTTCCGGAAAACCGTCTCCGAGCTCGAACGGCTGTTGCCGCTCGCGCCGCTCACCGAGCGCTCATATGTTCAGATGAAGGACATCCTGCTGGAGGTGGCTCTCGGCGAGGAGACCGAGACCGTTCTCCGGCTGGGGCTGGAGAGGTTTCCGGACTCCCGCATCCTCCGCATCTACCTCGCGGATCTGCTGGCGACGACCGGGCGCACCCTCAGCGCCCTGGACATCCTCCGGGAAGCCGCCGCGCTGCCCACGCCGGCGGGCCTGGACCCGGCGATCGACCGATTGCAACTGGGCGTCATCTTCCAACGGATCGGCGACATCCAGTCGGCCCTGACCGACTTCGACGCGGCCATTGCGGCATTCGAGCGCTCCCTGGAAATCGATCCCGCGGCGTCGGACGGACGGATCAAGCTCGGACAGGCATATTTCCGCAACAACCGGATCGACGACGCCCTCGCCCAATACGAGCGCGCCGCGGCGGAGGATTCGGACGATCACGAGGCCCATCTCAACTTGGCGGAAGCGTACCTCGCGGGCGGCGAGTGGGAACCGGCGGCCGCGGCGGCCGAGCAGGCCATCGATCGGGGAACCTCCGAACCGCGCGCGCTGTATATTCTGGGTACGGCTCTGGTCCGCCTGGGACGCATCGAAGACGGCCAGGAACGACTCCGGGAATTCCAGAATGTCGAAAGCGAGTTCCGTGACATCGAGCACCGGATTCGCGAGGTCGACGCCACCAGCGTGGCCGCGATCGGCGCGCTCCGCGCGGGCGACGGCGTAGCGGCCGTGAACTACCTGGAAAAAGCCATCGCACTGTTTCCCGACGCGGGCCGCCTCCACATGAACCTCGCCATGGTTCTAAGCCGGCTGGGCCGACCCGAGGCCGCCGTCGGGACGTACGAGCAGATGCTTGAGCTTGCCGTCGGCCGGCGGTTCCTCGTTCACAAGAACCTGGCCGAGGAATACGCGGCGCTGGGCGACCTCGAGGCCAGCGAGCGACATCGAGCGGTCTATCTCGCGACGCGCGACGACGAGCTGATCGTCTATGCCCCGGAGTAGTTACGTGGGCGCGCGTGGTTCGATCGGCAGCTCCGCCGCGCATCTCCTGGTTGCGCTAGCCCTCTTTCCGATGTCGGCGCCCGCGCAGTCGATCGACTTCCCCGCGTTCCCCGACGTCGCTTCCGAGGCCGGGCTCGCGTTGGTGAACCTCAGCGGCGAGGGCGCGATCGATTTCATCATCGAGGCCAACGGCAACGGCGCCGCGTTCTTCGACTACGACAACGATGACGACCTGGACCTGCTGATCACCAACGGCTCGACGATCGCGCGGTACCGCAACGGCGGCGATCCGGTCGCCGCGCTCTATCGGAACACGGACGGGATCTTCGAAGACGTGACCCAACCGGTGGGACTCGACGGACGCGGTTGGGCGTTCGGCGCCTGCGCCGCGGACTATGACAACGACGGCCACGTCGACGTCTACCTGACGGCCTACGGCCCCAACCTCATCTATCGCAACAACGGCGACGGGACGTTCGACGAGCGCGGCGCCGCGGCCGGTGTCGACGACACCGGCTGGGGCACGAACTGCGCGTTCGGAGACTACGATCGGGACGGCGACGTCGACCTGTACGTGGCCAACTACCTGACGTTCGACGACACCGTGATCGCGCAACGGGGCAGCGGCGTGTGCCGGTACATGGCCGCGCTATACGTGTTCTGCGGGCCGAAGGGCCTGGCCGGCGAAGCCGACGTGCTCTTCAGGAACAACGGCGACGGCACGTTCGAGGACGCAACGACCGAGGCCGGCATCGTCGATCCCGGTCACTACGGATTCGGCACCGTCTTCACCGATTTCGACAACGATGGATGGCCCGACATCTACGTCGCGAACGACTCGGTCGAAAACCTGATGTTCCGCAACACGGGCAACGGTCGGTTCGAGGAACTGGGGATGATCTCCGGCACGGCGCTAAACCTGTTCGGCACGGCCCAGGCCGGCATGGGGCTCGCCGTGGGCGACTACGACGCGGACGGTTCCTTCGATATCTACGTGACCCACTTCGCCGAGGACACCAACACGCTCTACCGGAACCTGGGCGGCATGTTCTTCGCCGACGTGACCGCGGCGTCAGGCGCGGCACGGGCCTCGCGCCCCCACGTCGGCTGGGGCACGGGGTTCGTGGACCTGGACAACGACGGCTGGCTCGACCTGTTCGTCGCAAACGGACACGTTTATCCGGACATCGACGAGTTGAACGAGGCCAGCCAATACCTCCAGCCCAAGGAGGTCTACCGCAACAAGACGGACGGAACGTTCGAGGAGATCAGCCAGGCTCTGGGCGGCGACCTGACGGTCCCGCACCCGGCCCGCGGCGCCGCTTTCGGGGATTACGACAACGACGGCGACATCGACATCGTCGTCGTGAACACCAATGCGCCGCCCAGTCTTTACCGGAACGACGGCGGCAATCGGAACCACTGGATCGGCTTCCGGCTTCTCGCCGCCTCCGGGAACCGCGACGCCATCGGCGCGCGCGTGGAGATTGACGCCGGGGGGCGGACCCGGGTGGGCGAGGTTCGAAGCGGCGGCAGCTACCTGTCGCACAACGACATGAGGGTACACTTCGGTCTGGGCGAGACCGAACGCGTCGATGAAATTCGAATTCGATGGCCCAGCGGCGGCACCGAGACGCTGGACGGAGTGGACGCCGACCGGTACGTGACAATCCGCGAAGGGGGCCCGTGAACGGCCGACCGATGGTCCTCGCCAGCGTCCTGTTGCTGGCCGTCCCCGTTCCCGGGCGCACCCAGTGGTTCGTTGAGGCGGCGTCAGAAGCCGGCATCGACTTCCGGCACGAGAACGGGGCGACGCCCGAGAAATACATGCCTGAAACCATGTCCGGGGGCGGGATCTTCTTCGACTACGACGACGACGGCTGGCTCGATATCTTCCTGGTGAACGGCGGCTCGTTCGTCGATGAAAGCATAGCCGCGGGCGCGACTCACCGTCTGTACCGCAACAACGGCGACGGTACGTTTATCGACCTCTCCGCGGAATCCAGGATCGGGGTCTCGGGATACGGCATTGGCGCCTGCGCGGCCGATTACGACAACGACGGGCGCGTCGACCTCTACGTCACCAGCATGGGCCCGAACCGGCTGTACCGCAACAACGGCGACGGCCGTTTCTCCGACGTGACCGACCCGGCCGGCGCCGGCTACGATCTCTGGAGCGCAAGCTGCGCGTTCGGCGACGTGGACAACGACGGCCACGTCGACCTCTACGTCACCAACTACGTCGACTTCGCCGTCGACAACAACAAACCGTGCTTGCATACCGGCGACGTTCCCGTCTACTGCCATCCGAACGTCTACAACGGGCGGTCGGACGTGCTCTACCGGAACAACGGGGACGGCACCTTCAGCGACGTCAGCCGCGAATCGGGAATCCATAATACCGGCGGCAAGGGGCTCGGCGTCGTCTTCGCCGACTACGACCGCGACGGATGGACCGACATTTACGTTGCCAACGATTCGGTCCCGAACTTCCTGTTTCACAACAACGGGGACGGGACATTCGAAGAAGTGGCGCTGTTCGCGGGCGTGGCCGTCGACCGGGCGGGCAAGCCCCTGGCGGGGATGGGCACGGACATGGGAGACATCGACGGGGACGGCCTCCCCGACACGTTCGTGACCAACTTGGCCACCCAGACCCACAACCTCTACACGAACCTCGGCGCGGGCTTGTTCATGGATTCGACCTACGAGAGCGGTGCCGGAAACGCGACGCTGCCCTTCGTCGGGTTTGGCGCCGTGTTCGCCGATGTCGACAACGACGGCGACCTGGACATCGCGGTCGCGAACGGCGAGGTGATCGACAATGTCGCCCTGTTCCAGGACAACCGGACGTACCCGCAGCGCAACCTGATGCTCGCGAACGACGGGACTGGGCATTTCACGGACGTGGGGCCGGAGTCGGGACCGGGTTTCGCGCTGGAGAAGGTCGGGCGCGCGTTGGCTTACGGAGACATCGACAACGACGGGGATCTCGATCTTCTGATCGTCAACGTAGGCCAGACGGCCGACCTGCTCCGCAACGACGGCAACAACGCCCATCGCTCGATCCTGGTCCGCACCGTGGGTTCGGAAAGCAACCGCGACGGCATCGGCGCCGAGCTGACGCTGTCGGTCGGCGACCGGCGGCTCGTCCGCCACGTCAAGGCAGGATCGAGCTACCTTGCCCAGAACGACATGCGTGTCCACTTCGGCCTTGGCGATGCGATGGCGGCCGAACGCCTTGAGATCCATTGGCCCAGCGGACAGGTGGATACCATCGTGAATATTGAGGCGAATCAGATCGTCTCGGTTCGCGAAGGAGAGGGCATCGTCGATCAAGTCCCCTTTTCGGCCAAGAGTCCCGTCGCTCCGTAATTGCAGATCCCTTCACTTCTTCATCGAGACTTGCGAGATCGTCTCGGACTGACCGGACGCCCCAGCCGTGGTCATCGAGTCGGATGCTGGAGTTGACCGGCAAGGAGCCGTGGCGCAGCTGTCGAGCGGTATGCGTCAGAAGTTGAATCTGGCCTGGAGTGAAACCCGGCGGGCGTCGCGGGCACGGGTCGGAAGGTTGAAGAAACGCGAACTCATAACGCCGTTGATGTTCTGGAAACTGACCGTGTTCAGCAGGTTCGCGACGCTGGCCGAAAGAGTCATGCGGACACCGGTGCGCTGACCGTAGTAACCGCCCGAGGCCACCGGGCCACCGGCGGCGCCTTCAACCTCGACCCGGTCCGAGCGGAGCTGAATCGATTTGGAGAGTTCCATGTCGACCTCGAAAAATCCGGGGCCGGTCAGGGAGTTGCGGGGAACGCCAATCGGACGATCGTTGTTGTTCGTATCGCGATTGTCGTCGGTTCCCGTCCGTAGCGTGTAGGGTTCTCCGGACTGCCAGTCGGTGCGCGTGTCCATGTTGATGTTCCAGGGCAGACGCACATTGACCGATGCGTTGAACCGGTGCCGGGCGCCATCCCGCCCCCATTCCGCATCGAGGTCGTAGTTGTTCGCCGGATTATCCGCGGCATCGCTGTAATTCGAACTGAATTCATAGCTCCCGTTGACGTTCAGGAAGCTCATCCGCTGCCTGAATCCAAACCGCACTCGCTGATCCCGCGAGGTTCCAGTCGATTCAAGCTGAACGATGTTGCCCCGGCCAGGCAGCGGCCGGCAGGGGGCGACTTCGTCGTTGGACGGGTTCTCGGGCAGCAGGGCGGTACAGTCCGTATACGGCGCGTTCAGGTTGCGCTCCCGGTAGAGATGCAGTCCCCGGATAAAACGGTACGAACCCGTCAGAACCAGACCGTACGAGAACGAAGTCTCCAGGGTGACTTCCGAATGCCACGTATAGGGCGCGACCAGTTCCGGGGCACGAACCATTACCGTCGACAGCGCCGGGTCGGATTCTTCAACCGTCCCGCCCAATAACGGATTCGGGTATGTCGGGTTGATGATCTGAATCGACTGCTGCCGCGTACCGTCAGCGCGAATCAGATTGTTGACCTGACTCACTGAGAGTCTGTCGTGAAACACTCCCGTGCCGCCGCGCAGCACCGTGTTCGACCCCAGCGAGTACGCGAAACCGAATCGCGGGTCCAGGTTGTTGCTGTCCTCCAGATTCTCCTGCCACTCGAACCGGGCGCCGAAACTTAGCGTCAGATCGTTGCGCACGCGAAAATCGGTCTGAACGAAGCCCGCGCCCTGGAACTGTTTCACCTGACTGACCGACTCACCGAACCGGATACCGAAGGTCTGGGGCGGATCGGGTGCGATGTCCAGCGTCTCGCCTGGATTGTCGGCTTCGAACTGCGCCCGCTCCGCCTGTTTCGCCTCCAGTTCAAGTTGACACTGTGTGCCGGCGAATTCAAGCGCACCGCAGTAGTCGTACAGAGAACCGAAATTGAACGTACCGTTGTAGTTGTTGCGCGAATCCGACCAGTTACTCGAATGTCCCCCATCGAAGCCGATTCGCATGGCCATCCGGCTTCCCGTGTACATCAGAAGATCCCCGAACTGATACTGAGTGTTCGTGAAACGTGTGTTCTGCTGTGCGCCGCCGGTACGAAGGGTTCCCGCAACATTGATGTGAACGCCTTCGGAATTGGGGGTGCGTTGCTGCTCGTTGGTCTGATAACGGAACTCCGCTTCGTTGTTCCAGGAACGAGACAGAATAGCCGTTTCCTTGATCTGAAAATTCAGACGGTCACGCATCTGCATACTGCCCTGGCTTGGCAAACGCGTGTTGCCGACATTGTTCTCTTGTCCTTGGCTCTCAGTGCCGAAGCTGCCGCTCAAAACGTGGTTCTGCGCAAGTTGCGCGGTCGCGCGGGTCGAATATCCGCGGCTGAAACCGGGACGAACGATGGCGTCGTTGATCAGTCCGTTGGGGCCGATCGCCTGAAGGTTGTTCCCTTCTTCGGACGTGTTGTGCCGTGCGCTGAACGTCAACGTCAAGACATCCCGAATGACGGGGCCGCTGACGTTGCCATTAAGTGTTCGCCGTTGGTACGGTGGCCTCGAGTTCGCGAAGGCGTTTCTTGCATCCAGAGATTCATCCCGGAAGTTGAATGTGAGATCTCCATTGAAACGGCCGGTACCGCCCCGGGTCAGAATCTGAGTCTGGCCGCGCCCCTGGTTGCTCTGTTCCGCGGTAAACGAATTTTCGTTGATCCGGATTTCCTGAATCTCGTCGCGGTCGGGCATCCGCCCTCCGCCGAATCCGTCGATTTGAAGATCGTCGTTGCCTCCCGCCGGGCTGCGCAGGTCGGTGAGGTATTCGCGGAGTTCGTCCGGGTCTTCGGGAAGATCGCTATTCAGCGCAGCGATTTCCACGGCCGACATCGAACCCGCGAACCCGGTGCGTTGGGCCGGGTTGAGGAACTTGATCGCGGCAAGAAAAAGCTGGTCCTCAATAGCGCGGATATCGCGCTCGATTCCGGCACGAACGCCACCGTTGGCCTCGATCATGCTCTCAAGAGCGCGGATGTGATCGTCGTATATGGACTGGACCTGCGTTTCCTGATCGAAAGTCAGCGGAGGCGCGTCGACCGAATCCAGCATGGCACGCAGGCCTTCGACGCCCTCTTCCAGGAGCGTGCGAGCGGCTTCAACTCGATCGACTCCGGGTACGCGATCGGCGGACTGACTTTGGGAAACAACGAAAGCGGGATTGAGAAACAGTAAAGCCGGAATCAGGAACAGGGACAGAAACCATTGACAACGCATCAAGACACCAATTCGGATAAACGGACATGAGGCCAACCGATCAAACAGACTAACGGATGGAAGTCAGGCTGTCAATCGCACATTAAGCCTTAACGCGTTATTTACATAGTGTTTACATGGATTTCCTGCGGATGCCGGTCCTTATTGGAGGGGTGACTTATCGCATTCATGGGGCGTCTGTGACGCCCCATGAGGTTTGAATCAGAAATCGAAACGAACGGACATTGACACAGTCCTCGGGTCGCGGGCGCGTGTCGGAAGCCCGAAGAACCGGGAGGTCCGAACGCCGCTGTATCCCTGGTAATTGGTCTTGTTCAGCAAATTGTTGATTTCGGCCCGTATCGTCATCCGAAGTCCCGTCCGTTGACCATAATAGCCGCCTGAAGCTGCCGGGCCGGTCTCGGTACCTTCGACGAAGACCTCTTCGGACCGCAACTGGATGGCCTTGGACAGCCGCATGTCCATTTCGAAGAAACCGGGGCCGGTCAGCGAGTTTCGGGGCACCCCGGCCGGCCGGTCGTTGGTTTGGGTGTCCTGATTGTCGTCCCCTCCGGTTTCAAGCGTATAAGGCTGGCCGGTGTTCCAGTTGAAGATCGTGTCGGCGTTGATGTTCCACGGCAGCCGGACGTTGCCAGACATGTTCAGCCGATTCCGCTCCCCGGAACGTCCCCATTCCGAATCCAGATCGTAGTTGTCCGACGGCAGGTCGAAATCGCCCGAACTATCCTGGTAATTGGAACTGAAAGTGTAGCTGCCGTTGAGGTTGAGGAAACTCAGACGGTGTCGAAACCCGACTCGCAACCGATGATCGCTCCCCACGCCGGTCGATTCCAACTGATTGATGTTGCCGCGTGACGGATCGGGCCGACCGCAGATGAATTCATCCTGACCGGGCCGGCACGACTGCGTGATGCCGGCGGCCAGGGCAACCAGATCCAGCGGCGAATTCAGATTTCGGCTTCTGAACTGGTGGATACTCCGAACGAAACCGTACGAACCGGTGAGTGTCAGCCCGTTCGCGAACGACGTTTCCAGCGAGACCTCCGAGTGCATCGTATATGGGGCCGCCAACTCCTCGGCACGCACGCGAATCTCCGTCGGCGGGATTTCCACCTCACCGCCCAGAAACGGATCGGGCCAGGACGGTTTGGTGATAATCGTACGTATCTGGCGCGTGCCGTCGTACCGGAGCAGGTTGCTCACCGCGCTGGTGTCGAATTGCTGGTGAAAGATGCCCGCGCCGCCGCGCAGGACCGTGTTTGCGCCAAACGAGTACGCGAAACCGAACCGCGGATCCAGATTGTTATAGTCCCCGAGCCGCTGCTGCCACTGGTATCGGGCCCCGAAACTCAGAGTCAGGTCGGGACGTACCCGCCAGTCACTCTGGACAAACAGGGCCGACTGGAGCTGATTGATCAACAGGTTGGGGTCTCCGGAGTTCTGGGTAAAAGTCAGGATGCGGGGCGTGATATCCAGTGTCTTGTCCGGATTTCCCCGTTCGAACAGAGCCTTCCGTGCCAGCGCGTCCTGTTGTTCGATCTGGCACTGGCTGGTCACAAAACCGCCAAGCGCGGCCCCGCAATAGTCGTACAGGCTCGCGAACGTGTAGGTTCCGTTGAAATTGCTGCGGGACACGGAATTCTGATTGCGAAAAGTACCGTCGTACCCGACCCGGATCGACACGGTATCGCCGGTGTACATCAGCAGGTTGCCGAACGTGTAGTTGCGGATCCGGTTGACGTTGTCGCTGGTGTTCCCTCCCTTACGGAAGGCGCCGCGCACGTTGACGTTGAACTGACCGGGCGTCAGGGGCTCCTGCTGCTGAACGAAGCGGGTGAGGTTGAACTGGACCTCGTGATTGACACGGCTCGACAGAATCGCGGTTTCCTTGACCTGGATGTTCCAGTTCCTGCGCTCGTTGCGGCTTCCCTGTTCAATGAGATTAAGGTTGCCAACGTTGTTCAGGTCGTTGGATTGGTTTCCCTTGCTGTAGCTGAAATTCAGCACGTGGTTTTGGGCCAGTTGAGCGGTGCTGCGGAAGCTGTAGTTTCGGCTCGAACCGGGCCGGGTGATCGCGTCGTTGACGATGCCGTGCTCCGTGGTCGCAAAGATGTTTGCGGCTTCTTCCGATTCGTTGCGCTGGAAGCCGAACGTCATCGTCAAGCGGTCCCGGATGACCGGTCCGCTGAAATTGGCCTGCAGATTGCGCCGCTGATAAAAAGGTCTGCTGGCGGCAAACGCGTTTCGGGCATCCAGGGATTCGTCGGCAAAGTTGAAAGTCGCGTCGCCGTTGAAACCGCCGGTGCCCCCCCGGGTAATGATCTGAGTCTGACCGCGTCCCTGACTGGGCTGTTCGGCTGTAAACGAGTTTTCGTTGATCCGGATCTCCTGGATCTCATCCCGGTTGGGCATGCGACCGCCGTTTCCGAAACCATTGATGCTCAGTCCACCGCCGCCGTTATTTCGGTTACCGCCGCCACCGCGGTTGTAATTGCCGCCGCCGCCGCCACCACCGCGGTTGTAATTGCCACCGCCGCCGTGGTAATTCCCACCCCCGCCGCCACCGCCAGCCGGGCTCCGGAGATCGGAGAGGTATTCCCGGAGTTCATCTTCGTCTTCAGGCAGGTCGCTGTTGAGCGACGCGAATCCCGCCGCGGTCATGGAACCTGCAAGTGCGGTTCGCTGCACCGGGTTCAGGAACTTGAGTGCGGCCAGAAGCAACTGGTCTTCGAGCGCCCGGATCGCGGGTTCGACCGGTAACCGGTTCCCCCCGGTCTCTCGGAGCAGGTCTTCAAGCGCCCGGGCGTGTTCTTCGTAGACGCTCCGAACCTGTGTTTCCTGATCGAACGTGATTGCGGGTACATCCGCCGCGGCCAGGGTGACCTTCAAACCTTCCACACCCTCGGCCAACAGCATCTGGCCAGCTTCGGCCCGCAGGAGGGCGTTGTTCTGGGTCTCGGTAAGGATCCCCAGGATCTGTTCGCGGAGCTCATCGCTGACGATGACGCCACGTTGTGAAGCTTCGGGCGGGGCCGCCTCCAGAATCGGAGCGAGGGCCGCGATCTGCCCGGCGGACAGCGGTTCGTCGGTCGTGGAAAGCAAATCGACAATTTCTTCGAGGTTCAGCGCCAGGGGGGCGCCATGGACCGGAAACCCGCTGGCAACAACAAGACCCAAAACCAGCACGGGTGCCAAGCGAAACAGGGACATCCTTGAATCTCCTATAAATGCGAAACGTCGGGGCGATCGGTGTATGGGAGCGCCGCGAATAGGATCAGAGCAATAAATAGTAGCAACTTCCAGGAATAAGCCGAAGCAATAATGCCCGAAGGGTGATCGAAATCCTCTCACTCAAATGTATACGCTACCGACGATCCGGAGGTTACAGCCCTTCCAGGCGGAATCTTTTGCCGAGACCGTGGGTGGGAAGGGGCCCCTGTCGCGGGCGCCGAACCCGGCCTCAGAAATCGAGCCGAGTAGTCAAGGTCACCCGGCGTCCATCCCGGGCACGAGTGGGACGATTGAAGAATGGAGAGGTCATGACACCGCTGAAACTCTGATAATTCACGTTGTTGAGCAGGTTTTCGACCTGGGCCGTCAACGTCATCCGCAATCCCGTTCGCTGCCCGTAGAAGCCGTCGGACCCCACCGGGCCGCCGGCCTGGGCCAGTTCTGACCCGTCGGACCGCAAGGTAATGGCCTTCGAGAGGTTGAACCCGACCTCGAAAAAGCCCGGTCCCGTCAGCGAGTTGCGCGGAATACCGGGCGGACGGTCATTGGTGCTGGTGTCCTGATTGTCGTCCTTTCCGGTTTGAAGCGTGTAGGGCTCGCCGCTACTCCAGTTGAAGATCGTGTTGGCATTGACGTTCCACGGCATTCGCAAACTGGCCGACGTGTTGTACCGGTGCCGGGCGCCGGAACGGCCCCATTCCGAAGCCAGATCGAAGTTGTCCGAGGGAAGAGCGAATCCATTGTCGCCTTCGGGGATGTCGTCGTAGTTCGAGTTGAATGCATAGCTGCCGTTGAGGTTCAGAAAGCTCATGCGCTGCCGGAAGCCAATCCGGAACGTATGGTTGCTCGAAGTCCCGGTCGATTCAAGCTGGACGACGTTGCCCCTGGTGGGATCGCGGCGCAGGCAAAGGGCACTGTCCAGTGTCGCCGAACACGATCGCGGGAAAGACGCGGTTACATCGTACGGTGAATTCAGGTTGCGGCCCCGCAGAAGGTGGACTCCACGGATAAACCCGTACGATCCGGTGAAAACGAATCCGTTGCCGAGAGTCGTTTCGATCGACATCTCGGAATTCCATGTATACGGCGCGACCAGTTCTTCATCGGCAACCCGCACCTCGACATCCTCAAGGGTTGCCTCCGCGCCACCGGCAAACGGGTCCGGATACGACGGGTTGCGGATCACGATGTTTTGCTGCACGATTCCGTCGCCCCGTCGAAGATTGTTCAGCGCAAAAATCTGGAACCGCTGATGAAATACCCCCGTCCCGCCGCGAAGGACGGTACTCGGGCCAACCGAATATGCGAAGCCGAAGCGGGGATCCAGGTTGTTGTAGTCGTTAATATTTTCCTGCCACTCGTAACGTCCTCCGAAGTACAACGTCAGGTTCTGCCGCACACGCCAATCACTCTGCAAAAAGGCCGCCGACTGGAATTGGGTCACCCGCTGCATGGGATTGCCTCGACTCACCGTGTAAAGACTCGGATTTCCGGCCACGAAGTCGTCAAGAGTTGCAAATTCGAACGTTCCGTTAAAGTTCTGCTCGCTGTTCGAGCCGATTCGTTCATGGCCGCCGTCGTACCCCACTCGGATTGCAATGCTGCTGCCCGTGAACATGAGCAGGTTCCCGAACTCGTATTGTCTGCGCCCAAACTCGGCCTTTTGGGTCGCCCCGCCCCGTGCAAACGCGTCGCGGACCAGGAGGTGGACCCCGGTCGTGAGCGGAATACGGCGGTCGGTGAACTCGTTCACCCTGAAGCGGACTTCGTGGTTGAACCGCGAAGACAGAACGGCCGTTTCCTTGATCTGGAACGTATAATTGTCCCGGGATCGGTCGAGACCCTGTTCGGGGAGGCCAAACCCGCCGACGTTCTGGTTTTTCCCTGCCTGATCGCCCCAACCGTAGCTGAAATTCAGGACGTTGCTTTCCGACAACTGAGTGGTGGCTCTGACGGTATATTCCCGGTTGGACTGAGGCCGGGTAATCGCATCGTTGATCAATCCGTTCGGAGTAATGGCCTGAAGAGTGTCTCCCTCTTCGGATTCATTCCGACGGTAACTGAACGTCGCGGTAAGGCGATTGCGGATGAGCGGCCCACTGAGGTTCAGCACAAGATCGCGCCGCTGATAGGGTGGCCGAAATCTGGCGAATGCGTTTCGGGCATCCAGCGATTCGTCCGCGAAGTTGAACGTCAGGTCTCCATTGAAGCGCCCGACTCCACCACGGGTGATCACCTCGGTGCGTCCACGCGTTTGATTGCTCTGTTCGGACGTGAAGCCATTCTCGTTGATCCGGATTTCCTGAATCTCGTCCCGATTCGGCATCCGCCCGCCGCTGAACCCGTCGATGAGGATTCCGCCGCCGGCACCGCCACCGCCGCCGCCGCGTCCACCATTGCCGCCGTTACCGCCACGGCCGCCGTTGCCGCCATTACCGCCGCGGCCGCCGTTACCGCCACGGCCACCGCCGCCGAAATTGTTGTTATTGTTGAATTCGTCGCCCTCGGTTCCCGCGGGGCTGCGAAGGTCGCCCAGGTATTCGATCAACTCGGCTTCATCTTCGGGAAGGTCGCTGTTCAGGTCGGCGAAGCCCTCCGCGGCAACCGATCCGGTCAATCCCGTTCTTTGAGCGGGGTTCAGAAACTTCAACGCCGCCAGCAATAATTGATCGGCCAGTTCGCGAATCTGGGGTTCGATGCCCTCGCGGCTTCCACCGTTTTCTTCGATCATGTTGTCAAGGGCCCGCAGGTGGGCGTCGTAAACGGATCGGACCTGGGTTTCCTGGTTGAAGGTCATGGCGGGTGCACCGGCTTGCCGGAGGGTTTCCTGCAGACCTGGAATACCTTCTCCCAGCAACAACCGGCCGGCCTCCGCGCGGTCCGCCGCGGCCTGTCCCAGCGCGTCCGACTGGGAGCGCGCCTGGACTGGCGACGCCAGCATAAATGCGGTTACAACAACGAATATGGCCAAAACGCGGTTCATCCATTTCCTCCGGGCGGGAACAAATATGAATCTACTCTTATAGTTCTTAACGTCGGCGGCGCGGCACGGGTTACATCATAAGTCCATTCTCGGAAAGAATCGATGTGTCCGAAAGTTCTTGAGACATCCGGGCCGGCAGGTCACAATCCGGTCCCAATGGAAACCTTCAACGCGATTCTTGCAGCCGTCAACGATGTGATCTGGCACAACTGGGTCCTTTACATTGTCCTGGGTGTTGGAACGCTGTTGATCGTCTGGACACGATTGGGGCCGCTCGTGGCATTGACACACGGTGTCCAGGTCGTCAGGGGAAAGTTCGACCGCAAGGACGATCCGGGCGCGATCAGCCACTTTCAGGCTTTATCGGCGGCCCTTTCGGCAACGATCGGCCTTGGCAATATCGGCGGCGTCGCACTGGCGATCGCCCTCGGCGGCCCGGGTGCCATCTTCTGGATGTGGGTGGTCGGGATTGCCGGCATGGCATTGAAGATGACCGAGGTCACGCAGTCCATGCTGTATCGCGACACCAGCGACCCCGACAATCCGCACGGCGGCCCCATGTTCGTCGTGAGCCGCGGACTGGCCGAAATGAAACCGGCTCTCGCCGGCCTGGGTCGCGGGATCGGCTACGTCTTCTGCATCACGCTCATGATTTCCACGATTACCGGCGGCAACATGTTTCAGGCGTGGAACGTCGGCAATGTCACGCGATTGAATTTCGGCGTACCCGAACTTCTGACGGGATCAATACTTGCGGTCGTCACGGGACTGGTCATCATTGGCGGGATCCGGCGCATCGGGGCCGTTGCGGGCAAGCTTGTGCCGTTTATGTGCGTGCTCTACCTGCTTGCGGCCATCTACGTACTGATCCTCAACATCGGCGAAATTCCAGGTCTGTTCCGTCTGATTTTCGTTTCAGCGTTCAGCGCGACCGAGGCGCAGGGAGCGTTCATCGGCGGCACCTTCGGCTACGCGTTTCTGCTGGGCATGCGACGCGCGCTGTTCTCGAACGAGGCCGGCCAGGGTTCGGCGCCGATCGCGCATGCGGCCGCCAAAACCGACGAACCGGCCCGTGAAGGCATCGTTGCGGGTATCGGTCCCTTCGTCGACACGATCGTCGTCTGCACATTGACGGCTCTGGTAATTCTGTCCAGCGGCGCATGGAACAGGACATCCGAAGGCATCTTCGATACGCCCCCCGAGGTTGTAGCGGCCGGACCGGGACAGTGGACGATCGAATCCGGGAGCCTCGCCGCCAACACGGCAACCGCCTGGCAGGACGGGCAGAACGTGTTCATGCTGATCGACACCGGTGTCGAGAGCGAAGATACCGGCAACGGACTGGTGCAACTCACCGGAACGGTTCGGGATTCGAACGGTACGTTCACGGTGGACTGGAATTCGTACCCAGGCGATTCCGCCCCGGGGATACACGAGGCGGGCGTGTACGTCGTCTATACCGGCGCCAGCCTCACCAGTCACGCTTTCGACCGCGTTCAGAGCGGCCTCGGGCGATGGTTGGTCACCGTCGCCGCGTGGCTTTTCGCGATTTCTACAATGATCTCGTGGTCTTACTACGGCGAACAGGGCGTGGTGTTCATGTTCGGAACCCCTTGGATACGCACCTACAAGGTCATTTATTGCCTGCTCGCCGTGGTTGCCACATCGGGGTTCATCCGGACCGACGTGGAATTGGACGGAATGACCGGTATCGGCACGGGCGTCATGCTGTTCGCCAACATCCCGATCATCCTCATCTTTTCGCGCAAAGCGATGAGGGAGTACCACAACTACGTGCGCCGCCTCCGGTCCGGAGAGATGCCGATGAACCGGTAACGGGCCGCATGCCCGGCGGTGCCTGTCGACTCTCGGGAAAGGTCCCGGTGGAACCCTCCCTTCGTCGCCCTGGACCGCGCCCCGGGGCTATCCCTCCTCGGACTCCTTCAGCTTTGCCAGCACGGAATAATCTTCCAGCGTCGTCGTGTCGCCGACGGTTTCCCTACCCGAAGCAAGATCGCGAAGAAGCCGGCGCATGATCTTTCCGGATCGAGTCTTGGGAAGCGCATCGGTAAAACGGATCTGTTCGGGTCTGGCAAACGCGCCAATAACCTTTGCAACGTGTTCGCGAAGTTCATCTTTCAATTCCGGACTGGGCCGTGACGATCCCTTGGGAGTCACGAACGCCACGACGGCCTGCCCCTTGAGGTCGTGCGCTATTCCCACCGCGGCGGCCTCGGCAACCTTGCCATGGGACGCCAGCGCGCTCTCCACTTCCATCGTCCCGATGCGATGCCCGGAGACGTTGATGACGTCGTCGATTCTGCCCATGATCCAGAAATAGCCGTCTTCGTCCCGGCGCGCGCCGTCACCTGTAAAGTAGACGCCGGGCACTTCACTCCAATACTGGCGTTTGTACCGCTCCGGGTCACCGTGGATCGTACGCATCATCGACGGCCAGGGCCGCCGCACGACAAGGAATCCTCCTTGATTGTCGGGCAGCGAATTACCGTCCTTGTCGACAATATCGGGCACGATTCCCGGCAACGGACGTGTCCCGGAACCGGGCTTCGTCGGTGTTGCTCCGGGAAACGGCGAAATCATGGCGGCGCCGGTTTCGGTCTGCCACCAGGTGTCGACGATGGGACACCGCTCACCGCCGATCTTCGCGTGGTACCACATCCAGGCTTCGGGATTGATCGGCTCTCCCACGGTCCCGAGCAGCCGAAGGCTGGAAAGGTCATGCCTCTCCGGCCACTCGTCACCCCATTTGATAAATGCACGAATCGCAGTTGGCGCCGTATACAGAATGTTCACACGATACTTTTCGATAATCGACCAGAGCCGATCCGGTTGGGGAAAGTTGGGGGCGCCCTCGTACATCACGCAGGTGGTCCCGTTCAATAGGGGACCGTAGACAATGTAGGTATGGCCCGTGACCCAACCGCAGTCGGCGGCGCACCAGAACGTGTCCT
The DNA here is from genome assembly GCA_963555775.3 of Terriglobia bacterium. Taxonomy (GTDB): domain Bacteria; phylum Acidobacteriota; class Terriglobia; order 20CM-2-55-15; family 20CM-2-55-15; genus JAJEDW01. The sequence continues at coordinate 139,071 of CAUVWY020000003.1, forward strand.
CGTCCCGGAGATCGAAGACCCACTGCGTGGTGGCGTATGCGCTCACCATATACCCGCCGGTACTGTGGACCACTCCCTTGGGCTTGCCCGTGGTGCCGCTGGTGTACAACATGAACGAGGGGTGTTCGGCATCCAGAGGAACCGCATCGCACCGATCCGGGACGCCGGCAACGAGATCGTGGAGCCAGAGGTCGCGCCCGTCCTTCATGGTCACGTCTTCGCCCGTCCTGCGGACGACGATGACGTTCTTGACCGACGGAGTATCGTTCACCGCCTCATCCACGTTTTTCTTCAGTGGAACGATGCCCCCGCGCCGATGTCCACCATCGGCGGTTATCACGACCTTGGACTCCGAATCGTTGATGCGGTCCCGCAACGCGTCGGCACTGAACCCCCCGAAAACGACATTGTGCGTCACGCCGATCCGCACGCAGGCCAACATCGCGATGGGGAGTTCGGGCACCATGCCCAGGTAGATCGTGGCGCGGTCGCCGACCTCGAGCCCGAGAGAAGTCAGGACGATCGCAAACCGGCAGACTTCGCGGTGGAGCATCTGGTAGGTAAGTACCCGAACGTCGCCAGGCTCGCCTTCCCACAGAAGTGCCACGCGGTTCTTGCGCCAGGTCGCGAGATGCCGATCCAGACAGTTGTAGGACAGGTTGGTCTTGCCGTCGACAAACCACTTCACCCATGGCTCGTCCCATTCCATTACGCGGTTCCACGGCTCGAACCAAGTCAGCTTCGAGGCGATGTCGGACCAGAAACCGTCCGGATCGTCGATGGACCTTTTGTAGAGGGCTTCGTATTCCTCCATGCTGCCAACGCTCGATCGTGCCGAGAATTCCTTGCCGGGAGGAAAAATGCGTACTTCGTTCAGGTTGGATTCGATGTTGGCGTCAGGCATACACACTTCCTTCGGTTCGGGAATCGGCAGCCGCATTTTCCGGATTCGCAGTTCAGGGAGAATGCTCCGGAAGGGCTGCCATTCGCTCTCCGGTTACCCAGCGCCGGTTCATGACGCTGGACGCCATTCCTGGCACACAAACAAAACGGGTGGCCGGCCGGCCACCCGTCGCTGGGCTGAAACCTTTCGGCGGTACCTACGGTGCGGTCTGACCGAAGTACTCGTAATTAATCGCGATGTACTCTGTTTCTTCATCCGGCACGTCGTCTTCGGGCCAGATCGCCGAAACCGGACAGGCCGGTTCGCACGCACCGCAGTCGATGCACTCTTCGGGGTTTATGAACAGGATCTTGGTCTCTTCAAACCCGTCTTCGTCCGACTTCGGATGGATGCAGTCCACCGGACAGGAATCGACGCATGCCGTGTCCTTGGTATCGATGCAGGGCGAACCGATAATGTAAGTCATTGAACTCTCCTTGACTTCAACAATTGCGTACAAAAAAAGTCATTATACACTCCGCATTGGCGAAATCAAGCGGCAGTGCGGCGGCCACGGGGCCGCTATTTTAGCATCCGTTTCAGGACCTTTCCCGTCGGATTCCGCGGGAGATCGGGCACGATTTCAAAGACCTTCGGCACTTTGTAGGCGGCAATCCGGTCCTTGCAGAAACTCCTCAGTTCACGGGCGTCGAGCGTTGCGCCTTCTTCGCCAATCACGAACGCCTTGGGAACCTCGCCGCGAACCTCGTCGGCAACCCCGATCACCGCAACCTCCTTGACCGACGGGTGCTGGATGAGAGCCTCTTCGATTTCACGCGGATAGATGTTCTCCCCCGCCGAAATGATGAGATCCTTCTTGCGGCCGGTGATCGTGACGTATCCCTCGTCGTCGATGTGACCCAGATCGCCGGTATGGAGCCATCCATCGGTGATCGTGCTAGCCGTTTCTTCGGCAAGATGGTGGTAGCCGGCCATCACGTTCTTGCCGCGAACCATGATCTCTCCGATTTGTCCGGCCGCCAGGGGCTTCTTCCGCTCGTCCCAGATGGCCACCTCCACGTTTGGCAAGGCGCGCCCGACGGTTCCCTGCTTCCGCCCGCCGGGAACGTTGAGCGTGATCACCGGGGCAGCCTCGGTCTGACCGTACCCTTCAAAGATCTCCACTCCAAACCGCTTCTCGAACGCCTCGGCAATGGCCACCGGAAGCGGCTCTCCACCTGAAATGGGAAAACGCACCGAACTGAAATCGGAATCGTCTTCGGTGGCGGCCAGCACCCGGTACATTGACGGGATCGCGAGAAAACACGTAATTCGGTTCTCGGCGATCAGATTGAGCACCTTCACCGGTTGGAAGCGATCGACGAGGATCATCTTTGCGCCATTCAGAATCGGAAGCAGAAAAGTGCCCGTAATGGCATAGGTATGGAAGAAAGGCAGCAGGCAGAGAAACCTGTCGCTCTCGTCGAATGTCCCGGCCTGTTGGCAGGAATCCACGTTCGTAACGAGGTTTTCGTGGGTCAGCATCACGCCCTTGGGCCGGCCTGTCGTTCCCGACGTGTACAACAGCAGGGCAGAATCCGCGGAATCCTCCCGATCTCCACCACCTTCACCGGTAGATACGTCTGGAATAAAATCGTCGGAATCGGCCATGAGGATCTTTCCGCGATCCCCGAACAACGGTCTGATCTTTGTCAATGCCTCGTTGAAAAACCCGGAGGCAATCAGACCCGACATGCCCGAATCCTGGAGTATGAAACCCATATCCTGCGGCGGCAGGAGGTAATTCACGGGCACGGCCGTCTTCCCCGCCCGCCAGATCGCCAACATGGACACCAGATAGCGTTCGGAATTGAGCAACAGGATGCCGACCGTATTGCCCGGAACTTCATTCTCGATTCTGGCCGACAGGCGATGGACTTCATCGCCCAGTTCGCCGAAGGTCCACGACCGGCCAGCCTCGTCAACCAACGCGGTTCGGTTGCGGTTTTTCTCGACCGCCAAATCGAACTTCTCGGAGAGCAGAGACATGAACTACCTCCGTCGTCATTTGAGGGGGTTTTTGCTCTTCATGGTTTTTATACCATGACCCCGCCCGCGATTCGTCACTTATCGCTGATGGGTGGGTGGTGGATCACCTGAATCAGAATTCCATCGGGATCCTTGAAATACAGGGAGCGGGCGCCATCTCGATGGGTTTTCGGTTGAGCGGTCAACTCGAAGCCCTTCGAGGTGACGTGTTCGCCCCACAGATCCACGTCTTCGGCCCTGGGAACGACGAAACCGATGTGATCCAGAGTCTGTACGTCTCCCGGTTCGCGTTCCGCCGGCAGACTGTGGAGGGCCAGATTGTCGGATCCCGAAGTGAGATACGCGTTGTCCGCGTCCGGCCGCCACTCCAACTCCATTCCGAAAACGTCCCGGTAGAACTCGACCGAACGGTCGACATCCCTCACCCGCAGTGCCACGTGCCGCAGGCCTGTCATCCGAGGAATCATTGACTCCACAACTCCCGGAAACTAGAATCAATCCCTCTGTTCAGACAGGCGAGTGTAGCATACGGGGACGCGCAGCAAGCCGCAGCCGGGGGCGTGTTTGCCAACGGGACTACGAGCACAACGACGCTATGACAAACCCGAAGCCGAGGCTTTTTTCCATCGGCCACCTCAACGCCTGGCGAATGCACAAACAGTGGCTCGATCGCCCTTACACGGAACAGAGTCCTCTCGAACTGATTCGTTCCATTGGGTGGCTCCACTCGCCCGGCTCCGCCACCCCCTACCTTTCACTGTGGGCGCGCATGTCCAGGTTCAGTCCGGCCACACTGAACCATCTCGTTTTCAAAGAGCAGAAGCTGATCCCGATTGAAACCCTGCGCGGAACGACGATGCTGGTGCCGACCGAGCAGGTCGCTGTGGCGCTTCGGGTTCGTACCCGAACCTTTACCGATTTGTCCGAACAGGCCGGGGACATACTGCCTCTGACGCCCCGAGAGCTGGAACAACTCAAGTCCGCGGTCCTCGGATCGCTGGAATCCGGAACCCGGAGGGCAGACGAAATTCTGCATGCGGTGCCGTCCGGGCTTATACGGGAATTCCCGTCGACTCTCCGGAGAATCGGAATAACGGGAAGCCTCACGTTGGCGATCAACCTGTTGAAAGAGGAAGGCCGAATCGTTCAAGTGCCGTTCGGCGAGCGGCTCGACACCGACAAATGCGCTTTCGGGCTGCTTTCGAACGTCCTGCCACAGATCGACCCCTTCGAGTTAAAGCCGGAGTTGGCGAACACGGCCCTGGCTGCCTCGTATTTCGCAGCTGAAGGCCCGGCGCGGATCAAGGATTTCGCATGGTGGTCCGGCCTTCACGTGACCGAGGCCATGCGGGCTGCGGCGGCCGTCAAATCCGGGCTCCAACCCCTGGCGGTCAAGGGCAGCCAGGACGAGTTCCTGATCCTCGGGTCGCAGTTTGACGAATTCATCGAATTCCAAGCGATGCCTGACGCAATCAATTTGATCCCTTTTCGCGACATCTACCTTAAAGGCCAACGGGAGATCGCCGTACGCTTCATGCGGCCCCAGCACTCCGACAAGCCGTTCTTGAGACTCCACGGGCGTCTGTCGAATGACCCCGCCGCCACCGTGCTGCGCAATGGAGAAGTCGTCGGCATCTGGGAGTGGAACTCCGAGGGAAAGGGCAAGCTGGACTTCGTGCTGTTCGATGACGCTGTTCCCGAGACCGTCCGGCGTTCGGTCGAGAAGCGGGCGGCCATGCTCGGAGACTTCATCAGGAACGAATTGGGGGACATTCGGACCCCGTTCGATGAGGTCGGCCGCAGTTCCGGCATCGGGATACACGACTTGAAGGAAACCTGGGATCCGGATCACGTCATCAATGCCTGAAACGTCCGAGAGAACCCGCCCATTCGAAGTCGTCCGGAAAGAAGCGTCGTACTGGTGGGGAACCAACGACGTCGCCGGCGTCATACTTCACCGGTTGATGCTTCTCTTCATCTTCGTTCCCTTGGTGCTGGTCTACTACCGCTACTACGTCTACAGCTTCTTCGTATTCGCGGGGATGGTTCCTTACGGCCTCTTCCTTCAGAATCTGGCCGAGCGCTCGATTGTGAAAACCATCCGGCGGAATCCGGAAACGATCGAACATTTCGAAGAAGAAGGCGTCATCGTCAGATAGAGAGCGCTGGGACACAAGACAACGCCTCATCCGCCTTGATTTGGGCGGTCATAGACCGCCCCTACACTCTCGGAATGCAGGCGCCCACTCCCACTGTAGGTGCAGTCTATGACTGCACGATTAGAACTCATGCCCCTTCCTCCGCGGCAACTTCTGTGTCACCACCCGGACGATTCCGGCGCGTCCCACCTCAACAACAAAGAATTTCACCACAGGCTCATACTTCGGTGAATGCCTCTCCCGAATCTGTCTATTTTTCGCGGACCAGTCCGAGCGCCTTGATGCGCTTGTGCAGGTGGGTCCGTTCGATCCCCATGGCGCGCGCGGCCCCCGACACATTCCAACCCGTGTTTTCCAGGGCTTGTAGAATTTTCTGACGCTCGGCGGAATTGCGAACGCCGCGCAAACCTGTCGATTGAGTCCTGCGACCCGAACGCACGTCGATCGGTATCGCGTCCGCTGTAATCTCATCTCCGGGTGTCAGGATGGCCATGCGTTCGATGGTGTTGCGCAGTTCGCGAACGTTCCCAGGCCATGAATATTCTCCGAGTTCGGCACATACGCCAGCGGCCAGGGTCTTGGGCCTGAAGTTGTTTCTGCGGCAGAATTCCGTGAGAAAGCAGGCTGCCAGTTCGGGGATGTCTTCGGGCCGTTCGCGCAGTGCCGGAACCCGGATCGGTACGACGCTCAATCGGTAATACAGATCCTCACGAAAACGATTTTTCGAAATCAGTTCCGGGAGGGTTCGATTGGTGGCTGAAACAACCCGAACTCTTACGCGAACCGACTGTTCGCCACCCAGGCGCTGAAACTCGCCGTCTTCGAGCACCCGCAACAGTTTGGCCTGCGAAGATTCGTGCAGGTCGCCGACTTCGTCCAGAAAGATCGTCCCCCGATCCGCGAGTTCGAATCGCCCGCGACGCCGTGCCGACGCGCCCGTGAAGGCGCCCTTTTCGTGACCAAACAGTTCACTTTCGACCAGATCGGGGGGAATGGCGGCACAGTTCACCTTTACGAACGGTCCCGACGCAAAGGGACTTTCATGATGGATGCGTGCCGCAATCAGTTCCTTGCCGACACCGGACTCACCCATCAGCATTATTCGCACGTCCGAACGGGCTACCTGCAGCGCTTCATCCACGGCCTTGCCGAATATCCGGCTCTTCCCCACCATCTTCGGCTCGTCCCCTACCAGGTCGCGAAACCGGCGGTTCTGTTGCTCCAGACTGGAGCGTTCCAGGGCATTCCGGACGGCCAGCAAAACGCGTTCGCGCGCAAGGGGCTTCTCGAGAAAATCGAACGCGCCGGCCCGCGTGGCCTCCACCGCTTCAGCGATGGTTCCGTGACCCGATATCATGACAGCCGGAGCGTGGTCCCCGCTCTGCCGGAGCGCCTGAAGCAGTTCAATCCCGTTGCCGTCAGGGAGGCGCAGGTCCAGCAGGTAGATGTCCGCGCGATCCCTTGCGATCCAGGCTCCAAACTCGGCCGCCGAACGGCACAATCCCACACCGAAACCCTCGCGCTCGAGGATCAACCGGAGGGAACGCCCGATATTGTCTTCGTCATCGACGATCAGAATTCGTTTTTTTGCCATGACTTTTCAATGACCCGCGGCTGGAAGAACAACACGGAATGCGGCGCCGCCGAGCACGCCCGGGACGGTCATGATGTCGCCGCCCGACAGCAATGCGTCTTTCCGCGCGATCGATAGCCCCAGGCCCATACCGTTCTTCTTGAAAGTGATCGTCGGCTCGAACAGAGAGCGCGACGCGGCCTCGCTCAGTCCCGGACCCGAGTCGTGAACTTCGACGATCACATTGCCGTTCTCGGAACCTGTCGTGAGTAGGACAGTACCTTTGTTGCCCGCGGCTTCCGCGGCGTTTTGGATCAGGTTGGTCAGAATCCAGTTGACGCAGTCGGGGTCGGCCAGTGCCCGGGGACCGGCTTGATCGAGCTGAAAATCGTATCGGGTCTCGGGATGCACCGGCTTGAGAAAGGATGCGCGCTCCTCGACAAGCGCGTTCACATCCAGAACCTCCGGAGACACTTCAGGTTCGCGTGAGAACTCCGTGAACGCCCGGACCCGCCGTTCGAGCGTTTCGACTTCATTCACCACGATTTGAGACGCCTGCTCCATGAACTCCCGGTCGCCGCCGGCCTCACGCGCCAGTATTTCTTCAACCGTCAGTCGAATCGGCGTCAGGGAATTCTTCAGTTCGTGCGCCGTCTTTCGCGCCAGCGACTGCCAACTGGCGATCTGCGCCAGATAGACCAGACGTTCGCGGCTTTGTTCCAACTGGCCCGCCATCCGGTTGAACGCTTCGACGGCCCTGCCGACTTCGTCATCCCGTTGGGCTTGGAGTCTGCTCTCGAGATTGCCGGAAGCCAAGGCGGTCAGTCCCGCTGTCAGCTCCTGAATGGGACGGCTGATTCGATGAGCCAGATAGATGAGCGACCCCAACGACACGCACCAGACCCCGGCGACCAGAAGAATCAACGTCAATGTAAACCCGCGCTGCAAGTCTCGTGACCGCACTGAATCGACCAATGCGCGAGCCTCACGGAAGTCGGCCGACACCTCTTCCATCCGGATGCCGCCCAGCGCCCGCGAATAGACCGATACGCCGTTTTCCTCCCGGCGCAGATAATCCAGCCGGTCACCGCCCGCCCCCGAAAGCTGAAAGCGATCGGTTTCGGTCCCGTTCCAGAATTCCTCGACCGCGGTGGGCCAGTTCTCCGGCGCGGCGGCATCATGGAAGGTTGGCGCGACATCACCGGCCTCCACCGCCTCCCGCAAGGCCAGTCGGTCACGGCGGTAGAACTCGCGAACCGTTTCTTCCAGCGAACGCGACAGGCGGTCCAGTTCCTCGGTCGTCGCATAGTCGAGGCTTCGTTCCAGCAACGATGTTGTGATCCAGATCGTTGCGAACAGCGGAACGATCGTTGCGGCGAAGAACGCTGCGATCAACCGATTTCGGAGGCGATGCACGATGCGGTGTCCTCAGCGAAGTTCGGCCAGCCGAAAAGGGCCCGCTTCGACAGAACCGGCCGGTTGTTGTTCGGAGTCACGACGGCTGAGCGTATCGATCAGCCCTCCCAGCGAGAACAGGGAATCGCCGCCGCCATCCCGATCGGCGTCAGGCACTTCGACCCGATACTCCAGGCGAATCCAGAACGGCCCCTGGGCAAGGGGTTGGGACGAAAGCATCAGACTCTCGATACACCACGCCTCGGCCTCGCGCGCCGTCAAATGGGAAATGGCCGCGGGGACGGTCCCGGCACGTGCAACGGCAAAGCGTTCTTCCCAAAGATCGTAGCTCACCCGGAAACGCTCTTCCGTTGTTTCCAGCGAAGGGCCTCCGCGCCTGTTCGAAGCAATGAGCCTGAAGACGTAGATCATCGAAGCGCCATCCTGAAGCCTCCTCAGGGACTCGCCTTCGACGAAGCGCAAATCGGGAACTCGAATCGCCAGTTCTTCGCCGGCCAGGCTTACATTCAGGGACTGGGCCCAGGATCTCGCGCCCGAACCTGCCAGCAGCAAGAGCAACAGGAGAAGGCGAGAGACGAACCGGGGCTCGATAACGCGCATCAAAACACGACCTTCGCCATGAGAATCGGCCGGACGCTTTCCGCATTAATCGGAAATCCGACGGTCATAGAGAACGCGTCATCGTGAAACCCGAAACCGCCGGCCACCCGTATCGTGGCTTCGGCACCATGATCCCAGACCGAGCCAAGGTCATAGAAAACTGCAAAACCATGGAAACGGTACTCGAGGGAATGATGTGCAACCCGGTCTCCACCGGCGGGAGCGATGTCGAACTTGTTCCACCCGCGAAGGGTCGAGGTATTTCCCAGTGAGAAACGCTCGAACAAAGGCGCTGGCCCCGAAATACGCCCCACAAACAGGGAGGCTTCGACCGCGCTGTCGCCGCGCTCGTATTCGTAGTTCACCTCACCGAAATGGCGCGTGTAGATAAGATCGCTTTCGAGCCGGCCCGTCGCCGTCCGCACTTCATAGGCGGCTTCGACGCCGTGCCCTGAATCTCCGACCCGGCCGTCGTCGTAATGAATGGACAACAGGCCAACACCAATTCTTTGGGAATCGGGTGACTCCGAATGCGACTCCAGGTTCGAGAAGCTTGCTCCGGCCCGGACGCGCAGTTCCGGACTCAACGCGAGCGTGACCGCGGGCTCGATAGTCTGCCGCGTCCGATAGGCCTCGGGCCCATCCGGCGCGGTTTCAAGGGCCAGCAGCGTGACCCGCCGCCATTTCTGACCGAATCGCGAAAACTCGACGCGCACACCCAACCGCTCGGTGCCGGCCATCCGATTCTCGTAACTCAATCGAAATCCGGAATATCGCTCGATCAAATCGTCCTGTTGGTGGAACGCGGAACCGATCGCGAATCGATGGTTGTTCCGGACAATGGCCGGCACGTCGAACAGGGCCCCGAATCCCTGCCGGGAGTGATAGGCAAACTGCGACGAATGGCGCGTGAAGGGAATCCACGGTTTCCTCTCGGCATGGTAGTTCAAGCGGATCCGGCCGCGTTCGCTCCCGCGCTCGATGCGGCGATATACGTCGTAACCGGACAGTTCCCCCTCGATGCGCCGCTGAATCTCATCGGCCTTGCCGGGATCGAGCCGCTGACCGACGAGGGCATGCATGTCCGCGCGCAGCGCGGCGCTGAACCCGGTTTCGGGGACGCCCGTTATCTCGATGTCCTCAACCATGTAACGCGCGTTGATGTTGGATTCGAGGTCCCGGTCGCCGCTGATGCGGGCCACCATGAAAATCAGTTCAATATCGCCATCCGGGCCAAGCGATACCGCTCGGACAGCCGCAACGAATTCGGGCTGCTCCTGCTCGATCCTTGCGGCAAGAGCGGCGGCGGATTCAGCGGTATAGAACGATCCAACCAACGCATCGAGGTCCTGACGGAGGCCGGGACTCAGCCGGCCGAGTGCGATCCCGGATACCTCGACCCGGGCGATGCCGGTGTCGTTCAGGGGTGCCGGAACCTGCGCAATCGCACCCTGTACGGTTGCGAACAACAGAAGGGAAAACAGGATTGAGTGGTTCATGCCGGTGTGGTATGCAAGTCGGTAACCAGACTGTAAGTCATTGAAAAAATGACAATGTGTATAGACGTAACCTGTGACCAAGCGTCACAGGTGTTCCGAAAAATGCTCAGGTCGAGGCGCCTTCCGGTCGAGGCCGCTTAGCCGGCGATTTCAGAATCGCCTATGGATTACGTCCGCGGGCGCGGCCGGCGAGTTTTATGTGACGTGCGGCGAATGGCATTACTCCGGCTCTGATACTCCCTCTGCCCTGGTCAATCAACCAGTTCACATCGCGTGAGGGCCTTCAGGATGTACATTTCCGATAGTATCCTTCAAGAAACCGCCGCCCGGACCCTCACGGCAGTCGCTTTCGCGCGGTCCCGTTTCATTGCGCCGGTCGTCCACTTGTCGCTATCATTCCCCAATGCGTCCCAAACACTACCCGATTGCCCTGCTTGCGTCCGTTCTGACAGTCGCCGCATCCCTTGGTCTGGCCCTCTTGCCCGAACCCGCAGCCGATCCATCCCCGGACGCGGCAAACGACCTTTCCCCCGCCCGATACATCGAACACATCCGGTTCCTGGCATCGCCCGGCATGGAAGGCCGGGGTAACGGTTCGGCGAAACTGGAAGACGCCGCCGCGTACCTGGCAAATCAGTTTCGGATCTGGGGACTCGAGCCGGCTGGCGAAGATGGTTCGTATTTCCAGGGTTTCGAAGCAACAACGGACACCGACCTTGGCACGGGAGGCGCAATGGCGCTGGAATCACGCATGTTGGACCCCATGGTGGATTTCGTCCCCCTCAGGTTCTCGGCGACCGGGAGCGCATCCGGGGAACTGGCCTTCGTGGGATACGGCATCACCGCCCCTGAAATGCATTGGGACGACTACAGCGGAATCGACGTGACCGGCAAGATCGCGGTCGCGTTCCGTCACGAGCCTGGGGAAAACGACCAAGACAGCCCCTTTGCGGGACTCGAATTCACCAGCCATGCCTCGCTGATGAACAAGGCCATCAACGCGAAACAGCACGGTGCCGCCGCCATCCTGTTCATCATGGATCCGGACAACCACGAGCCCGATGAACAGGAGTTGCTGACCACGGCCGAGAGGACGACCGGCGACGATTCGGGATTGATCGCGGCATACGTCCGGATGGAACCGATTCTGGAATATTTCTCAGGGCGGGGTTTCGACCTCCGCCAGGCACAGCGCGCCATCGATTCGGAACTTGTCCCGAGTTCGTTCGAATTGCCCGGCAGTTCGGCCAGCGTCACCTCCGATGTCGAACGCGTCCGGTCGGAGTTGAGAAACGTCATCGCGAAAATCGAGGGCTCGGACCCCGCATTGCGGAACGAATGGGTCGTGGTGGGCGCGCACTACGACCACCTGGGGCGTGATGCCGAGTTCTCGCTGGCAGGCGCCGCCGGAGAGGGGCAGATTCATCACGGCGCCGACGACAACGCATCGGGAACGGCCGGCATTCTGGAACTGGCTCGTGTCGCATCGATGCATCGCGAATCCATGGGCCGGTCGATCCTGTTCATGGGATTCTCGGGAGAAGAGATCGGACTGCTCGGTTCCAATCACTTCGTGAACGAGCCGACGATCGACCTGGACAGCACGGCCGCCATGATCAACCTGGACATGATCGGCCGGCTCCGCGATGAACGGGTTTACGCCAGCGGCGTCGGCACCGGATCGGGGTTTCCCGAGATGCTGGAAAGCTTGAACGACACCGGGCTGGCCCTGGATTATTCCGATTCAGGCATGGGCGCCAGCGACCACATGTCGTTCAATATCAAGGAAGTTCCGGTTCTCTTCTTCTTTTCGGGACTGCACGGCGACTACCACAAGCCGTCGGATACTTCCGACAAGATCGACGCGGAGGGAGCGCTGAAGGTCCTGCGGCTGACATACCGCTCGATGGAACAACTGGCCAACCAGGTCGACCGGCCAGAATACATCCAGGTCGATGAACCCCGGCCCGTCGTCGGCAGCGGGGGCGGTTACGGTCCCTACTTCGGATCGATTCCGGATTTCAGAGAGGTCGACGGCGTCATGTTCGCGGATGTCACCGCGGGAAGCCCCGCCGACGACGCCGGTTTCACCAGTGGCGACATCCTGGTGGAATTCAACGGCAACCGGATTCAAAATCTTTACGACTTCACCTACGCGCTGCAAGCGCAACAACCCGGCGACACCGTACCGATCGCGGTCATGCGCGGGGCCGAACGGATCGAAGCCGACGTCACACTGGAGGCCAGGCAATGAGACTCTGGAGACTGGCGCCCGCAACCGTGCTGCCGATCCTTATGGCCGCATGCTCGACGAATGTGGAAACACCCGGAAACGTGGAACCGCCCGACGACACCGGGTCTCCGGCAACGGCACAAGCAGTTCCACTGCACCCGGACGAAACTCATCTTCGCAACATTAGGCAACTCACCTTTGGCGGGGAAAACGCCGAAGCGTACTTCTCTTTCGACGGCCAGCGGATCGTCTTTCAGTCCACGCGCGGGGACGCGGACTGCGACCAGCAATTCACGATGAACCTCGATGGATCGGACCTTCGGATGGTGTCGACGGGGGAAGGACGTACCACCTGCGGCTATTTCACGGCCGATGGGCGAATCATCTATGCGTCCACCCATCTCGGATCTCCGGAGTGTCCAGCCGAACCGGATCCCTCGGCCGGATACGTGTGGCCGCTCTATCGGTCGTTCGACATCTTTTCGGCAAACGCCGATGGGACCGGCATTGTGCGGTTGACCGACGCCGACGGCTATGACGCCGAAGGAACGGTCTCGCCCGATGGCGAAAAGATCGTCTTTACTTCAACGCGGGACGGGGATCTCGAGATCTACACGATGAACATCGACGGGAGCGAGCAGACACGGCTGACATTCGAGAAGGGCTACGACGGCGGTCCGTTCTTTTCGCCCGACAGTCAGTGGATCGTGTACCGCGCCGGTCACCCGACCGATCCCGCCGACATCGCGGCGTACGACGATCTGATTGCACGGGACCTGGTGATGCCCGACGACCTCGAAATATGGGTGATGCGCGCCGACGGAAGCGACAAACGTCAACTCACGTCCTTCGGAGGCGCGAACTGGGCGCCGTTTTTTCATCCCGACGGTGAGCGCATAATCTTTGCCTCGGACATGGACAACGAAAACCCGCGTGTGCCGAACTTCGAACTGTACATGATCGGCATCGACGGAACAGGCCTCGAACGCCTGACGTTCGACGCGGCCTTCGACGGTTTCCCGATTTTCAGCCCCGACGGGTCGAGTCTGTTGTTCGCGTCCAACCGTTTCGCCGTGGACGAGGGCAACACCAACGTATTTATCGCCGACTGGGTGGAATGAATTGGCAAACCCCGTGGCGGAAAGCCGCCGGGTTCGGCCACGGGCTACAAGGCGCCCTTTGACGCCGGTCGCCCAATATCTCAATAGCGAGGTCTTTTTCATGCGGATATATATTCGGACTTTGTCGGCGATTGCCGTGGTCGCGGTTGCGGCCACGCCGGCGATTTCCCACCACAGCAACTCGGCATACCAGGTGGACGAGATCATGACCCTGACCGGCGTCGTCACGGAATGGCGCTGGTCGAATCCGCACACCTGACTCTACATGACGGTCGAGGATGAAAACGGCGAAGAACAGGAGTGGGCCGTCGAGGGCCGTGCGCCGGGAATACTGGGCCGTGCGGGTTGGGACCGGAACGTTCTGAAACCCGGCGAGACCGTCACCGTGCACGCGAGTCCCGCGAAGGACGGCAGCCGATTCGGCATCATCGCCCGGGTCACCAAGGAAGACGGAACGATCCTGGGCAATTCGCCCAATTTCTTTCAATAGGCCCTCCGGCGGCGTTCGCCTGAACGAGCCTGCAAAAAGAGGACGTGACAACCATGCGTGGAAAAGTTCTTTGGACATTGTGCGCGGGGGCATTGCTTGGCCTGACCGTTTTCTTGTGGACCGGCCTGAGCGCGGAATCGCAGGTTTCCGCCTCCGAAACGCCCGATTTGACGGGCGTGTACTACCCGTTCAACCCGGGAGGTCGCGGCCGCGGCGCCGCTCCGGCGGCCCCGACGAACACGCCCCCTCCGCCTCCAACCCGGACCGCGCCCACCAGCGACGGTTCGCAGGGCCGTGGGCCCAACGCCCCCCGACTCACTCCCGAATATATGGAGCAATGGGAAATCATCCGGGATTCCCGAATCAGCGGGTCCTACGAATTCGACAACATCGCAAATTGCCTGCCTCCCGGCATGCCGGCAATGATGGGTATGGCCTATGGCATGGAAGTGATGCAAAACGAGAACAGGATCACGTTCTTCAGCGAGTGGCAGGACGCGATGCGGCGTGTCTATCTGGACGGGCGCCAGCCATCGGAACGGGTATTGAACGACCCGACCTACGCCGGTTACTCCACCGGACATTGGGAAGGGGACACGCTCGTCGTCGAAACGGTGTCGCTCAGCGCCAACTCCTTCATCGACGGTTCGTCGCCGCACAGCGAAGAGATGACGGTGACCGAACGCATCCGGTTCATCGACACCGATATCCTCGAGGACCACATTACGGTTTACGACCCGGTTGCCCTCGTCGAACCTTGGGAGACTACACGCACCTACCGAAGAGCATCGCCTCCCAACGACGAACTTCGCGAGTTTGCCTGCGCCGAAGGACTGCGGGACTCTCCGCTCTAGCAACCTTTCTCACGGGTTTTCGTCGCGAAGAGATGGATCCGGCGCTGTAGCAGACAACTCGTGAGAAATGTGGCGCGCGCGCGGACTAGTTGAGATCCCGGAACTTCGGGATTCTCGGATATTGGAACGATCCGGGACCCCGGTCCGGGTCTGCGCACCCCGGCGCCCGTGTTCGGGCCGCCGTCTCCCATGCTACACTTCCGGTTCGATGCACGATCTGGAAGCCGCACTAAAAGAACGGGTTACAGGCGAAGTCCGCTTCGACGACGCATCGCGCCTGCTGTACAGCACCGACGCCAGCATCTACGAAATCATGCCGATAGGCGTGGTCATTCCCCGCACTCCCGAAGACATTTTCGCGACAATGGAAGTAGCACGGGAATTCGGCGCGCCCGTGCTGCCCCGGGGTGGCGGAACCAGTCTGGCCGGACAGACCGTCGGTCATGCGGTCGTCATCGACAGTTCCAAATATCTGAATCGCGTTCTTGAAGTGAACACCGAAGAAGGTTGGGCATGGGTGGAGCCCGGCGTGGTTCAGGAACAATTCAACCGCCACCTGAAACCGATGGGCTTTCTCTTCGGTCCCGATACTTCGACGGCCAACCGCGCCACCATCGGCGGAATGATGGGCAACAACTCCGCCGGTTCGCATTCGATTCTCTATGGGAAAACAGTCGATCACGTTCTGGAAATCGATGCGGTGCTGTCGTCCGGCGAACGTCGATTGTTCAAGGACACCGGCATCGAGGAGGCGCGGCGGCGCGGCGGCCTGGACAGTCGGATCGCCGATATCGTGGAACTGAATCGGGAGGAAATCGAAGCCAGATTCCCGCGTCTCATGCGCCGGGTCACCGGCTACAACCTGGACGAGTTCGTGCGAAACGGCAAGTTCAACCTTTCCAAGATCATGGTTGGCTCCGAAGGCACGCTCGCGATGACCCATCGGGCCAAGGTGAGGATCGAACCCCGGCCCCGGGCGACCGCGCTGATGACGATACACTTCACCGATATCGTCGATTCGATCCGGTCCACCGAAACGATTCTGCCCTTTGGACCTTCAGCCATCGAGTTGATCGACGACATGGTGCTCGGCCTGGCACGGCGTTCGCTCGAGTTTTCCCGGGAGATCGGCTTCATCGAAGGCAACCCGGGGGCAATTCTGCTGGTGGAGTTCTACGGCGAAAACGAGAGGGAACTGACCGCCAAGCTGGATGGTCTGGAGGCCGCCCTCAAGAAAGAAAGGCTGGGATACGCCTACCCCCGCGCATTGGACGGGCCGGGACAAGAGCAGGTCTGGAAACTGCGAAAGGCCGGTCTGGGTCTGCTGTTGGGCACGCGCGGGGAGCGCAAGCCGATCGCGTTCGTCGAAGACTGTGCGGTCCTGCCCGAACGCCTTCCCGAGTTCTTTACCAGGTTTCGCAACGTTATCGACAAATACGACACGAGCGCGGGCTATTACGGTCACGCCAGCGTGGGCTGTCTGCACATTCGCCCGCTGATCGACACCAAACTGCGGTCCGAGATTCGGAAGATGAAGGACATGACCGTCGAGATCGCCGAACTGGTGATGGAATTCGGCGGCGCCATGAGCGGCGAGCACGGGGACGGACTCGCCCGGAGCCACCTGAACGAACGGTTGTTCGGGCCGCAAATCTACCGTGCGTTTCAACAGGTGAAGCGAGCCTTCGATCCCGAGTACCGGATGAATCCCGGAAAGATCGTCGATGCGCCGCCGATGGACGAAAATCTCCGCTACGGCGGAGATTACGAAACGATCCATCTGGAGACCCATTACGACTTCTCGAGAGAAGGCGGCATCGCCACGGCCATCGAAATGTGCAACGGGATGGGCGTCTGTCGAAAGACCGGCAACGGCACGATGTGCCCATCGTACATGGTGACCCGCGACGAGGCGCACTCCACTCGCGGCCGCGCCAATCTGATGCGCGAAATCCTTTCCGGAAAGCTCCCCCCGGAAGAATGGACCGGCAAACGCCTTCATGACGGTCTGGATCTGTGCCTGGAGTGCAAGGCGTGCAAGGCCGAATGTCCATCGAACGTCGACATGGCCAAGCTCAAATACGAGTTTCTGGCCCAGTACAACGAGACTAACGGTACGCCGCTGCGTTCGGCGATGTTCGGGCACGTCCACAAGCTGAGCCGTCTGGCCGCGATCGCGCCCGGTCTTTCCAACTGGGCGATCGAACAGCCCTTGCTGCGCCGCCTGATGGACCGCTGGATCGGCATAGACGAACGGCGTCGGTTGCCGCGGTTCGCCGCGGAAACCTTCGAAGCCTGGTTTCGAAAGCGAACGCCGGTCGAAACCGGCCCGCCAGTCGGCCGTGTGATCCTGTTTCACGACACGTTCCTGAACTACAATCACCCCGAAATCGGAAAGGCGGCCACCCAACTGCTGGAAGCGGCCGGATACGAAGTCCGTCTCGCGAACCGGGTATGCTGCGGGCGCCCCATGATTTCAAAAGGTCTTGCGGATGCGGCTCGAACCCACGCCGGCCACAACGTCCGCGAGCTTCATCGTTGGGTCGCGGCGGGTTATTCTGTAGTCGGATGCGAGCCCAGTTGCCTGCTGACGTTCCGCGATGAGTACCGAGACCTGATCCCCGGCGCCCAGGTGGCCGAGGTGGCCCAGGCGTCGTTTCTTCTGGAAGAGTTCATTGACCGCGAAACAAAGGCGGGCCGCTGGAAAGTCCGGTATCTGCCCAACAGGCCCCGGGCTCTGCTGCACACGCATTGCCACGAAAAAGCGCTGGTCGGCAGCGGATTCCTGAAGACCGTTCTCGGTGAAGCATATGCCGTCGAGGAAATAGATTCGGGCTGTTGCGGCATGGCCGGATCCTTCGGATACGAAAAAGAACATTACGACCTATCGCTCGCCGTGGGCCAGAGACGCCTTTTGCCGGCCGTCGCTCGAGAACGGGATGCCATCGTGATTGCACCGGGCGTCTCGTGCCGGCAACAGATCGCGGATACCGCCGGGCGAACGGCGTTACACCCGGCGGAAGCGTTGGTGGACGCGCTCCAGACCGGGCAAGTCACTCGATAATGGAAACCTTGTGAGCATACTGACCGGATCGGCTACCCCTGAGGGAACGAAGCGGTATCGGGAACGATTCGTTGACGCTGCCGACGGACACTTCCGTGAACGGAACGGTCTGGCCTTTTCTTCGATAGGCCTTGGAACGTATCTGGGCAATGCGGACGAACAGACCGACCGGAGGTACGTCCAGGCCGTAAAACGAGCGGTTGAAATCGGCGTCAACGTCATCGATTCAGCCATCAACTATCGATTTCAACGTAGCGAGCGATCGGTGGGAAAAGCCCTCGCCCAGCTTGCGGCGAAGGGGTTGACGCGGGATGAACTGATTGTGGCCACCAAGGCCGGGTTTCTGAGTTTCGACACCACGCCGCCGTCCAATCCAAAAAAATATTACGAAAAGACCTATATCAAGACGGGCCTGCTCAAAATCGAAGATATCGCGGCTTCGTCCCATTCGATAGCGCCCCGCTTTCTTGAAAATCAACTGGACCGAAGCCTGAAGAATCTCGGAATCGAAACCGTCGACATTTTTTACATCCACAACCCGGAGACTCAGTTGGAAGAGGTCGCCCCCGAAGAGTTCATGAAACGATTGAGGAACGCGTTCGAATTTCTGGAATCCGCGGTAGAGAGCAACAAGATTCGAATGTATGGAATCGCGACGTGGAGCGCGTTCAGGGGATCCTCCCGGTCTCGGGGCTTTCTCAATCTCGCGGACATCGTCCAGCTTGCTCGCGAAGCTGGCGGGGACAGTCACCACTTCGGGGCGGTTCAGTTGCCATACAACTTCACGATGCGAGAGGCATATACCACCCGCAATCAGCAATTGGACGGCAAGGTCCGTTCAACGCTCGAAGCCGCCGCCGATCTGGGCCTGACGGTAATGGCCAGCGCGTCCATGTTGCAGTCCCGCCTCAGCCGGAACCTGCCCGATTTTCTATCGGAACATCTCCCCGGTCTGGACAGCGACAGTCAACGGGCGATCCAGTTTGTCCGATCCACGCCGGGCGTCACGACGGCCCTGGTCGGAATGAGCCGTCAATCCCACGTCGAAGAAAATCTGCGCCTGGCCGGAATCGCCCCCGCGCCCGTGGATACCATTCAAACCCTGCTCAATGCTGCGTAGACATATCGAGAGGCGCGAACGCCGGTGGCACAACCGGGACACGAATCGGCATCCGAGGGCCTTCGAATGGGGGATCGAGCACCTGGGGATCGCAAACGGTTCCGATCCGAAGGCGATCCTGGATCGATATGCCGACGAAGCTGTCGCCGACAGCCAACGGTTTTACTCTCCCGTTCCCTGTACTGACTTTGCATTCGACGGTTACAACCTGAACTTCCCGAGCCCAGTGGAAACGCCGTATCCGGTCAACAATACGGTTCGCGCGCGTTTTTTCCGTGCGGATGGGCCGCTGGCCGTCATCGTCCTGTGCCAGTGGAACGCACAACCGGAGAGCCACATCGGACTGTGCCGCATCCTGCAGCGTGCCGGCGTGTCGGCTCTCCGCATGAGCATGCCCTACCACGACGACCGGCGTCCCCCTCACCTCGAAAGGGCCGACTACCTGATCGGGCCCAGCATCGGCCAGACCATCGCGTCGACCCGTCAAGCGGTGCTTGAAGTACGCAGAGCCGCGGACTGGCTCGAATCCGAAGGTTACACGCGCCTGGGAGTGCTGGGAACCAGCATTGGTTCGTGCGTGGGATTCCTGGCCATGGTTCATGACCCGCGACTGGAGTACAACGCGTTTATCCACGTCTCGTCGCTCTTTGCCGATGTGGTATGGAACGGTCTATCCACGTCGCATGTCCGGCAATCCCTGGAGCCGGCGGTAAACCTGGAGGAACTCCGCCGGTGGTGGTTGCCGATCAGTCCGTACCCCTTCATCCCCAGTCTTGCCGGCAGCCGGCGGCCATTGCTTTTTCTCGTCGGGAAATACGATCTCAGTTTCCCTTACGACCTCACTGAATTGGCGTTCGACGGGTTCGACAGACACGACATTGCGTACGAACGCGTCATTCTTCCCTGCGGTCACTACACGATGGCAATGACGCCCTTCAGGGAAATCGTCGGGTTCAGAGTGGTGCAATTCTTACGCCGGTTCCGAAATTGACTCCCGACACGGCCGGTGACGGGGACGGGATCGGCCCGGCGGTGTTGGCATCCCTCATTTCCGCCGTATAACCTTTACGGTCAGCGCTTCCAGTCCGTGAGCACCTGTGCAAGCGACCGGGGCAAGACACCGGTATCGTCCAGCGCACGAATGTCGCCGCCAATATTGTTCAGATGATAGGGAGGCGTCTTCTCCTGGCATTCGGCGCAGAACGGCCGGGCGGAATCCGCCAATGGCCCGACCTCGGCGTCATATTCGGCACGATTGGCGAACGCCAGACGGGAGCGGACGCCCATCGGCGTGTTCACCGGATCGCCGTTCGCCTCCGGGCCTGTTTCGGCAAAGTTTGAAAACACGAGACGTTTGCCCGACTTTTCGGGCGCCATGCAGCAGGGCATGATCCGCGCGGCGCCGTCGAGCGTCACGTTCTGATAAAGCCAGTCGCACGTCGGCGCGCCGCTCCGGCTCTCTTCTTCCTTTCCCTGGCCTTCTTCGAAAAAACGCTGCTCCCAAGAACGGCCAAATTCGTCGTCGATAACGGTGGCCGCATCGCCCGCCCCACGCCGCCATTCGGCTGAACACCAGTTCCCGTCCCATTCCTCGAAAACGTGCCTGCCGCGCTCTCGAACCGTTACCGCCCGGATGTCGGGCGCGTCGGAATCCACGGTGAAAGGAGTTTCAACCAGAATCTCGTTTACCCCCAGTTCCCTCGCCATTGCGATGGCGTCGGCCGTCTGGTGAGCGTTGTGTTCGAAAGTCAGGAACTGCCAGCACAGGTACGGCGTCCGGAGACCCGATCGTTTCCTGGCAGCGACCAGTTTGCGAACGTTTTCGAACACCAGTTCGAGATTGCCGTTTCGGCGATAACGTTCGTATGTTTCCTGCGTCGTGCCATCGATGGAGAGGACCATTCGGTCCAGTCCGGAGTTGACCAGTTCGTCGGGGTCGGACAACGGCATCGACAAGTTGGTCGAGGTGTGTACGAACAGAAGATACTTCTTCGCCGAATGAACGAACTTCGAAAACTGTTTGTGCAGAAGCGGTTCCCCATAGTTGTAGAGCAACGTGGAAAACGCGAACGGTCCCATCCCGGCCAGAAAGCGGTCGTGCGTTTCAACAGGCAATGTCAGGCGCGGCCAGTCGAAGATGGCCGCATACGGAGCGTTCGTCGTGTGGACGCATGCCGGGCATCCAAGTTGACACGCGTTGGTGGGGTCCACGGTCAGTTGAACCGGGCGCGAGACAAGGACCGAATGACGACGCCGATAGTGGTATTGGGCAACGGCGAGATTGGAAAGCTTCAATGCCAGAAGCTTCGCAAACGGTTCGGTTCCGTAGCGCGACAGAAGCAGTTCGAACATTCTGGATTGGAAGGAGTCGGCAAACCGCATGAAGTCCTGCTTGCGGGCCGGGGCTCGAAGCGCCGTCTCCACTTCCGCGAGCAGTGTATTTCCGAGCGGCCGTGGAAGGTGGCGGTCTATCAGGCAGACCAGACGGTCGCGATGGTACTGGTATCGGGTTCGAAGATCCATCGCCCGATCATCTATCGGAGGTTCGGGTACGCGCGTTCCGGACGACGGCTTGGCGTCCGGCTATTCGGACCTGGTGACGGGCTATTCATCGGTATGTTCGGATTCGATGTTGTGTTTCTTCTTGCAGGATGCACAGACCCAATAGTGTCTGCCGTCGATAAATGCGTGATAGTGGATTCCCTTGCCATCGTCGTCGCTACAGAGGTCGCATTTCATACGGGTATTGTACCCGGAAGACCCCGGGAGGCGCGGATTACCGGTTACTCAGGCGCCGTTACCGGCCAAATCCCTCAGGGCTTCGCCTGTAACGCGGCAGAGGTTCCACTCCGGCAGCATCCGTGCGCCGCATCTCCGGTAGAACTCGATGGCCGGCTCGTTCCAATCCAACACCGCCCATTCCAGTCGTCCGTAATTCCGTTCAACGGCGATGGAAGCCAGCCGCGCCAGAAGCTGCCGCCCCAGACCCCGCCCGCGCCACTGGGGAGTCACGAAGAGATCTTCCAGATAGAGCCCCGGACGCGCGAGGAATGTCGAGTAGTTCTCGAAGAATATCGCCATCCCGACGGCATCGGCATCGGCATCGGCGCCGGGGATGGCCAGCAGCGCTTCGGCCGACGGCTTCGCACCGAACAGAGTGTTCCGCAAACCATCTTCGGTCGCCGAAACCGCATGCGTCAGTTTCTCGTAGTCGGCAAGCCCCAAAACCAGCCCGAGAATCAACGGTATGTCCGCGGGCGTGGCGGACCGGATCCGAAAGTCCGCCCCATCTTCGACAGCCACTGCCCCGGCGGCGGACACTTCGGAATTTCCGAGCAGTACATCGAGGACATCGACGAGTTCAGGGGGCGTTTCCACGTCCTTGTAGGCGGCGAGGCGATGGTAAACCTCGCCTGCGGCGGCGTGGAAGCCGCCCGGCATTCCAGCCGCGTCGAAAGTGGAGAAAATTTCCCGCATTTCGCCTTCGAATCGCCATGCCTTGCGGGTGACGTTGCGCACGCGATCCGATACCTGGGAAGCAAAGCCCGGGTTCCAGGCGTCCCACTGTGCCTCGAGCGCGTCGCGCACGCCGAAACGCTCGGCGGTGCCAACAATGGCCGCCAGCAGCGCAGTAGTCCCCTTGGTATTCGCGGCGAAGCACATCTTCAACGCCGACGCCCGGCCGACGGCATCGCCCAGGATCGTCGTATGAAGCGGCCCGGCGGTAAAACACTCGGCAACTTCTCCGGCCGCCTTGCCGGAGAGGTGGAGCCAGGTCGTGCCGGTCTGCCACGCCGGTTTCCCGACGATGCCGCCATCGACGAAACGGACGCCTTCGGCCTCCATGGTTTCACCAAGCGCAATGGACCGTTCGGGCGCGATCGCGTTGGCGTCCACGTACACCCCACGAAACCCGGCATCGAGAACGCTTCGGGCGACCTGCTCCGCCGCATGCGGCGGGCAGATACTCAACAGGATCGGGCATCGGTCAGCCAACTGGCGAAGCGTGCCGGAATCTTCAAGGCCACGGCTGGCCGCGCGCTCAAGCGTTGACTTCCCGCGCCCGTCCGACACCCAGGCGACTTCGCAGCCGCTGTTCTGGGCCGACGCCGCAACCGAAATGCCCATCTCGCCGGGGTGGAGAAGACCGATCCGGAGGGGGCGCGTCACTGCAAACCGCCCACATGTGGCATCCCCGATCGATCGGGAGTCGTCAAATGGTGCATGACGACATTGTCTCCTTTTCGGTGGACATACGGCCATCCTTATGAAAATTTGAAAGCGATGACTTCGACCGAACCGACCATCTCGAAAGGAACACTCCGATGCCGCCCTTCATGAAAAACAAAGTTCTTGCCGGCACCCTCATGCTGACCGTACTCGTCGTCCCGGCCGCGGCGGAACCCGCGATCTGGCATCTGATGGACGAAGACTCCGACATCTATATATTCGGCACGGTCCACATTCTACGGCCCGAAATGGAATGGCAAAGCCCGGAGATGGCCGCCGCGTTCGCGAACGCCGATACGATATGGTTCGAAGCTCCCGCCGTCGACCCGGACGCGCAGTTGGAAACCATCCAGTTGATCACTCGGTATGGCCTGAACGAACCCGGGAATCCCTTGTCCGCCCAACTCAGCGAAGAAGCGCAGTCCCTTCTCGAGGAAATCGTTTCCGGGCTCGGAATCGGCGCCGGTACCCTGGAGGGGATGCGCCCATGGCTGGCGGCAATGACGATGAGCCTGTCCTATATCCAATCCCAGGGGTACGACCCGACATCCGGTGTGGATTACGTACTCTGGCAGGAAGCGAGCGCGGACGGGAAGAACATTGCCTATTTTGAAACGCTCGAACAACAAGTGCGTTTCCTGGCCGACCTGCCGTCGGAAATCGAGGTTGCATACCTGGAACAGATGCTGCGGGACTTCGAAGGCGCTGGCGACCAACTGGATCGGCTGGTGACGGCCTGGGAGACGGGCGATATCGCTACCATCGACGCGGTGATGAACGTCGAAACGCGGGAGGCGGCGCCTGAAGTTCACGAGACCCTGCTTGTCGGGCGAAATCGAAACTGGATTCAAACGATCAAGGAAACGCTTGAGGGTTCGGGAAGCCACTTCATGGCGGTAGGCGCCGCACATATCGCCGGACCGCAGGGTGTGGTCGAACTCCTGCGCGCCGAGGGATTCGAAATCGCGGGGCCGTGAACCCCGCGACCATTCCGGCGGCTAACGACCGTAGGGCCAGTACCGGCAATGACGTTTTGTCGGGAATTCAGCACCCAAGAGTCCGGGGCTGTTAACCGCCCCGGCTGAAACCCGCGAGAAGGGCGGCAATGCGGTCGATTGCCGCGTCGGCGGCCCTGCCGGCGCCCTCGAAGTTGTTCACGATGATCGCGAACGCGAGCGGTTCGCCGTCCCGCGTCCGCACGTAACCCGCGAGTGAGCGAATGTTCGACATCGAGCCCGTCTTCGCTGTCAGGTTGTTCTCGGCCAAAGTGCCTTTCAGTCGCGATTCCAGCGTACCGTCGCGCCCTGCCACGGGCAGCGCCCGCATCCACGGCGAGGCGCCTTCCGGATCGTAGAAGCGGTCCAGGACGGCAACCAGCGCCCGCGCGGTCAACGTGTTGCGCCTTGAGAGCCCCGATCCGTCCACCATCTGGTATTCCCCAACGGCGATCCCCCAAGCGGCCAGCCGCTCTCGCAGGGCGTCGAGGGCGGGGTCGGTGAGGCGAGGTCCCGCGGGCCCGGTGCTCAGCCACAACAGCGTCTCGGCGTAGAGGTTGAGGCTGTCCTTCATCATCAGTCGGGCGATGGCCGACAGCGGCGGGGAGCGATGCGAGTGGAGAACGGTGACCGGGCCGGGTGCGAGGCCCTCCGCCAGGTCGTCGATGTCCACCGGGTCGCCATCGACGACGATGCCCGCCTCGACGAGACGCTGCCGGAGCATCGTTGCGAACCAGAGCGTCGGATTGCCCACCGATACGGAGAAAGCCACAGGTTGGCTTCCGGCCGGAAGCGTGCCGAGAACCCGCAAACCGAGACCGCCCGGCACGAGAATGGGCTGGAGCGCTGCCATCGAATCCGGCGAACCGGTGGCCACGTCGCTCGCGATGGGCAGTTCCCGCGCGCCGGGCGCCACGGTCAGCACCGCGGGCGTTCCCGCTCGCGGTCCGGGAGCGAGCGCAATCCGCACGGCGTTACCGCCGAGGTTCAATGCGCCGGGCAGCGCGCCGTAGGGATAGCCGAGGTCGTCCCACGCCCAGGCGAATCGCGGCAAGGGCTCCTGGGTGCCGTTGTCGTCACCGACGACCCGCCCCAACACTCGGGCGATGCCGCTGGCGCCGACGGCCTCGACCCAGCCGGAGAGGTCCGTTCCTCCTGGCCCCTCGATCGTGGGATCTCCGGTTCCGCTGGCCACCAGATCGCCGGCGAGCACACCGTCCGTCACCGTGCCGCTGACCCCGAGCGTGGTATCGAACGCATAATCCCACCCGACCGCCTCGACGGCCGCACCCAGGGTGACCAGCTTGGCGACCGACGCGGGGACGAGCAGCGCGTCGGCGTTCAGTTCGATGACGGGTTCTTCGCGTTCCAGCGACCAAACCGCGACACCCCAAACGGCACGCTGCACGCCCGGCGCCCGCGTGGCGTCGCCGACATTCTGGAGGAGTTGCCCGACAGGTCCGAAAGCGGGCGGGACGGGTGGCTCGGGCCGCCCGCGCGCACAACCGGCCAGCGCAACGAGCAGACACACCGCCACGGCGGTCAATCGCGCGCGTGCCGCCCCGTTGGACATACCTGAGGGATTGATCCGAAACTCAACCAAGATTCACCCCGAACGATCCGCGCCGCCACGGCGCGTGGGCGCGACCCGCCCGCGATCGAGCACGAGTGACGAGGAATCGATACCGGCATGGCAGCGGAAGTACCCGAAATGCCGCCATGCCGTGCGAAGAAAGAGATTCGATGGAGTCAGGCAACAAGGGGGCATTTCGGATGAGCGATTATACACGCAGGCCGAGCCCTATAGCCGCTTCCCGAACCTCCACGGAACCAGTCATGCGGTGTGCGAGGCGGTCCGGACCGTTGACACCGAGTCCGCTCGGCGTCCGAGCCACGCAAAGGTGCAACCCAGAACCAAACCATAAACGAGGTGTCCGATCAGACTGGGGAACATCGTAGCGGCTGCCGCGCCGTTCCAGTTCACCCCCAGGCCCATTCCCATCATCAGAGGCATCAGCGTCAGCGGGCCCAGAATCCACCAGACGCCGCCGTAAAGCGCCCCGTAGCCGA
This sequence comes from Terriglobia bacterium, assembly GCA_963555775.3. Classification (GTDB taxonomy): domain Bacteria; phylum Acidobacteriota; class Terriglobia; order 20CM-2-55-15; family 20CM-2-55-15; genus JAJEDW01. Next base: position 165,427 of record CAUVWY020000003.1, read on the forward strand.
GACCGGATCCGGTCCCGCGCACCAGAGAATGGAAAATCAGCCCGAAAGATCCGCCGATCGATGCGCTGATGACGATGTGGACGACGAATCCCGCCACGGCGGTCGGCGAGCCTACCATCTGTCCGATCATGGGCAACATGCCCATCATCCCCATCATGGCGCCAAAGACGATTCCGCCGGCAATACCGGCAATTGCTCCTTGTTGGATATTCTTGAAGTTCATGCTGTTTTCTCCTTGAATATTCGACGCCGCATGGTTGAGGCTGCGTCATGAGATTCGGGAGTGAGTGTAGCCAGGGGCGGATTTTTTACACTGCGATTGAATGAATTTTGAAGACCCCCAATTTTTGGAGCGCATCCGGACATGCGATTCCAATGCTCTTCGCGATGTGGTGGAGTCGTATCTGCCGCACATCCTCAACACCGCCCGCGCATCCGGACTGACGCCGGAGCGGGCCGAGGACGTGACGCAGGCGACGTTTACGACCTTTATCGAAAGAGCCGCCGATTTTGAAGGACGTTCACACGTCCGGACGTGGCTGTTCGGCATCCTCTATCGCAAGATTGCCGAGGCGCGCCGCGGCCTGGACAGGGAACGGCGGTCCGACGACATCGATCGAATCATGGAAGGCCGGTTCGATCGGAAGGGTATGTGGAAATCTCCTCCCCAGATCATGACTCTGTACGGCGCCGAGATCGCGGAATTTCTCGAGGATTGCCAGGAAAGATTGTCTTCCTCCCAGCGTATGGCTTTCGTCCTGCGCGAGGTCGAGGGGATGAGCACTGAAGAAATTTGTAATATTCTGGACGTATCGCGCACCAACTTGGGAGTGCTTCTCTATCGGGGGCGCAATCGCCTGAGGGAATGTCTGGAAGCGAAGGGCGTGAAACGGACATGAAACGGACATGAAACCAAAATGATGGGTCTCGACTGCAAGGAGGTTGCACGGCGGCTCGCCAGTGACGAAGCGGGCGCGACCTGGAATCTCCGCCTCCTGCTCCGCCTGCATCTGTTTCTCTGCGTAAAGTGCAGGCGCTACAAGGACCAGTTGGAGATCATCGGCAAGGCGGCCCGAGAACTCTGGGCACAACCGCCCGAGGATGAGGTTCTCGATCGCCTTCGCGACCGGATTCCGATGCGCGATTTCTAGTGTTCGGAGCGCTCTCTCCAACAGTTTCGGAATGCTGTCGGTGCGGTTTCGGACTTGATTCGGGCGGTCATAGACCGCCCCTACATTTTCAATATTGAGGGATTGGGGCTCCCCGCTCCCACTCCCACGCCCACTCCCACTGTAGGTGCAGTCTATGACTGCACAATCTTGATTCGGGCGGTCATAGACCGCCCCTACATTTAATTTTGGAGGCGCGGAATGCAGACGCCCGACTCAATCAGTCACGACATCGAAATACCTCATGACCAAGAGCGGGAATGAACAGCGGAACACACTCATAATGAGAATTGCTGGGACGCACGGCACTTTGTGTTGTGGTGGCGTGAGCGGTTACAATCGGGGCTCGTGGGATAACAGGACTGAATATGGATTGGTGGATCTGGGTGATAGCGGGTTTTGCTCTGCTGACTTTGGAGTTGGCGTCTCCGGGTGTTTTCTACCTCTTCTTCTTCGGCTGCGGAGCCTTGGCGGTTGGTTTGTTGACCGCTCTCGGGTGGACTGAGCCGCTCTGGTTGCAGGGAGTGTTGTTTACCTTCCTGTCGTTGTTCTCGGTCTTGTTCTTCCGTCCCCGGATCATGAAGAAAATGCAGACGGGTTCAGGCGATGTGAAGATAGACAGCCTTGTTGGCGAGAATGCCGTGGTCAGAGACGAAATCGTTCCCAACGGCTGGGGCAAGGCGGAACTGCGAGGGTCGACATGGAAAGCGAGGAATGCGGGAACCTCGCCCATCGGGCCGGGCCAATCGTGCCGCGTAGATAGAGTCGACGGGCTGACATTGTGGGTTCGAGCCGACTAGTAGCCAGCGTGGCACGAACGTTTTTGGTCCATAATGACCACGACACGGATTTACGGCACTTGGCGTCGATAAGGAGTGTCGAATTGCTTCTACTTGCAGGCCCTTGGCCGAACGCATAAGGAAATTTAAAGAAATGAATACAGGTGTGATCGTTGTTGGAGCGTTGATCCTGTTGGCCGTCATCGTTATCGCCAAGACAGCGGTGGTCGTTCCACAGCAGAGTCAGTACATTGTCGAGAGGCTTGGAAAGTACGCCGGAACGCTCGATGCCGGGTTCCACATTCTGGTTCCCTTTGTCGATTACATTCATTACCGCCACTCGTTGAAAGAGGCGGCCCTGGACATCCCGGAACAAATCTGCATCACGAGTGACAACGTGCAAGTGGGAGTGGACGGCGTCCTGTACATGAAAGTGCTTGACGCCCAGCGCGCCTCCTACGGTATCGGGAACTACATGTTCGCGATCACTCAGCTTGCTCAGACGACACTGCGAAGTGAGATCGGAAAGATCGAACTCGATAAAACGTTCGAAGAACGAGCCCACATCAACACTCAGATCGTAGATGAGCTTGACAAAGCGACGGAACCCTGGGGTGTCAAAGTACTCCGTTACGAGATCAAGAACATCAACCCTCCGGGCGACGTGCTCGCGGCGATGGAAAAGCAGATGCGGGCCGAGCGCGAAAAGCGGGCCGCGATTCTGGAGTCGGAAGGCCGCCGCGACTCGGCTATCAACACGGCCGAAGGCGAGAAGCAGAAAGTCATCAAGGAATCCGAGGCGACACAGCAGCAGCAAATCAATGAGGCGGAGGGCGAAGCCGCTGCCATCAAGACGGTTGCGTCCGCCACGGCCGAGGGCATTCGCAGTGTGGCTGCAGCGATTGACGGGCCCGGTGGGTTTCAAGCGGTACAGTTGCGCGTCGCCGAACAGTATGTCGACAAGCTTGGCATGCTGGCCAAGGAGAACAATACGATGATCCTGCCGGCAAATATGGCTGATGTCTCGTCGATTATCGCCACGGCAATGAGCGTGATCAAACAGACTGGGGGCCCGCAGGACGAAAGGTAGACGCCGGGCCCACGTGGGTCATGCGCCTGAATCGGCGGTACGAGTCCGTCAGAGGCGGGCGCGACGTTCCCTTGAATACCCTGCTCGAAATTTTCGACGCCGCCAAGTCCCTCGGGGACCGGGAAGCTGTCCGCCACACCGATGGGCTGAGAACCCGGCTCTGGTCCTACCGGGAACTGGTGTCGCAGGCCGCCCGTTTTGCCGCCTACCTCGACGGCGAAGGCTTTTCGCGCGGCGACCGCCTGGTTGTGTGGAGCGAGAACCGCCCGGAGTGGATCGCGGCATTCTGGGGGTGCCTCGCGCGCGGCGTGACTCTGGTTCCGGTCGATATTCATTCCACGCCGGAACGCGTCATACGCATCCGCGACGAATCCGGATCTCGGTCGATCGTCCACGGCGCCCGGCCGTTGCCACAATCCGGATCGCTGTTTCCACTCTCGGATCTTCCCGCGTTGCCGCCGCCCAAAGAATTCCGCCCGGACCCGGCCGATCCATCCGAGATCGTGGAGTTGCTATACACGTCGGGAACGACGGCGGACCCGAAAGGCGTCGTACACCGGCACCGCAACATCTGCTCCAACCTGACACCGATCGCCCAAGAGATCGCCCGCTACCGGCGCTGGGCACGGCCGTTCCAACCGATCCGGTTTCTCCAGACCGTGCCTCTCAGCCATATGTTCGGCCAATCGATGGGCCTGTTCATCCCACCTGTCCTCGGGGGAGCGGTTGTCTTCATGAACGAACTTCACCCGGGGTCGATACGCGAAACGATCCGCCGGGAGCGGGTCTCCGTGCTCGTGTCGGTACCGCGAATTCTTGAAACGATATCGGCCGATGTCGAGCGCCGGCATCCGGAAACCCGCCCAGCGACTCAGGCCTCGACGGGCGTCCTGGGCCGCTGGTGGCATCATCGCCATATCCACGGCGAGTTCGGATGGAAGTTCTGGGCCGCCGTCGTCGGGGGGGCGCCGCTGTCAGAAGACATCGAGGCCTTCTGGGCGAGCCGGGGTTGGCTGGTCATCCAGGGCTATGGGCTGACCGAGACAAGCCCGGTCGTTTCGGTAAACCACCCATTCCACGCCAAGCGCGGTTCGCTGGGCAAACCCGTCGGCGATCAGGAGGTGCGTCTCGCCAACGACGGTGAAATCCTGGTCCGGGGATCGAGTGTCTCCGGCGAGTACCTGGCCGCGGGTGGGCGCTTCGAGAAGACCACCGACGATGAAGGCTGGTTCCACACCGGCGATCTGGGCGAAATGGACGCCGATGGGAGGCTCACCTACCGGGGCCGCAAGAAAGACGTCATCGTCACCGCCGACGGACTGAACATCCATCCCGAAGACATCGAACGTGTCTTCAACGCCCATCCGGGCATCCGCGACAGCGCCGTCGTCGCGGTCCGCGGCCCAAACGGGGACCTGGCTCATGCCGCGCTCATCCTGGAAAACGTCGAGACCGAACCGGCGATCCTCGTCGAGACTGCGAACAGAAAGCTGGAACCTGAGCAGCGGATCCGCCTTTGGTCGGTTTGGCCAGAACCCGAGTTTCCACGGACCGAATCGACCCACAAGCTCCAGCGAAGGCTGGTCGCCGCCGCACTCGCCGGAAAGCGCACGGACCCGGCGGCGGAGGAGGCATCGGGAGTCGAGGAGATTCTGGCCCGCCTGACGGGGAATCCGGCCCTCGGAGCGACGCCGGACAAACGTCTCGCGGAAGACCTCGCCCTCACGTCGCTGGACCGGGTCGATCTTCTGGGGGAGATGGAACGACGTTACGGTGTTGATATCGATGAGATGGAATTCGCCGCAGTCGAGACAGTGGGCGATCTCGGCCGTTTCACCGGGACGCCTGTCGGGGCGGCCGCACCGCGCGCGGGGACGCCCGGCCTGCTCCACCGCCCGGCTTCTTCGATGCGAACGCCCGGACCTCCGCGGTGGTCCCGAACGATGCCCGCCCGGACCGCTCGCCGCATGCTGCAGGGCGCGCTCATTCGACCGCTGCTGCGCATTTTCGCCGGTATCGATGTCGAAGGCGCCGGTCATCTGGATCGGGTCCCGGCACCGGCCCTGTTCGCGGCGAATCACACGAGTCATCTCGACGTACCGGCAATCTCCGCAGCCCTTCCCGATCCGTGGCGCCGCCGGCTGGCGCCGGCCATGCGGCAGGAATACTTCTTTCCGGCCGGAGAACGAAGCTCTCCGATTCTCTACTTCCTGGCCTGCCTCGCTTTCAATGCCTACCCGCTGCCCCAGAATCCGGGGCGGGTTCGCGATTCGTTGCGTTACACCGGTGAGTTGCTCTCCGACGGGTATTCTCCCCTGATATTTCCCGAAGGCCGGAGGACCCAAGACGGTGAACTCGGTCCCTTCCAGTCCGGCGTCGGACTCATGGCCGTTCGGTTGGGCGTACCCGTCGTACCGCTGCGGGTGGAGGGCCTGTTCGAAATCATGCCCGTCGGAACGCGGTGGCCCCGGCGGGGGCCGGCACGGTTGAAGATCGGAAGGCCGCTTCAGGCCGGAGAGGGCGAAGACTACCGGAGCTTTACCGCCCGCGTCGAAGCGGCGATCCGCGGTCTGGAGAGCCGCGGGTAGATCCCGGTTTGGATTGTTCGTAACGGGGCTGATGAACGGACCCGCGCACCGTCTACGAAAGCCGCATCAGGCGGGGAACTTCGGCGGCAAAGAATCGTTTGACGGCATCCCATTCGAGCGGTACCCGCATGTCCGGGAGCGGATCGCGCTCGGCATCGTCGAAGTAGGTCAGCGCCTTGAACAGGTGGGTCCGGTTGTATGACAGGGTCGAATATTTGTTCTCGAACCAGGCGAAGATTTCACGGATGCCGAAGGCCTGAGCCGCAACGTACAGATCGACGAAATCGCGGCGGCTGCCACGGTTCGCGATCGTATCGAGTTTCATGCAGGCGATGTCGCGCGGATCGGCGACGGCAAGGTTCTGAAACTTCCGGGTGGAAAAAAGCAGGGGGTACGGATAGTGGAGCAGGCTGATCTTGATGCCGTGGAGTGCCATGTGCAGCGTTCCGGCCGAGGTCTCCAGATTTTGCTGCCCGGCAAGACCGCGCAGGCGATCGCGGATACTCACGCCGGAAAATTCCGCTTCGCGGAACAGGTCCATGTCGACGGATCGCCGGTGCCCGAGATGGAAGGCCAGACCCGTGCCGCCTGCCAGGTAGAAGTCCTGCAACACGGACCGGGCCTCGAGATCGGCTGCTGCCCGTGTCCAGCCCCGTGGGAGAACTTCGGGATGCCACGCTGGCGGGATTTCGGACATGCGGTTCGCTCCTGGACCGGTTGTCAGTGCACGGCGCGAGCGGGTGCCATGCGATGAAAGGGACGGCGGTTGCCGCCGAGTGCGGCGACTTCGCAAGCAGGCAGGTTGAAGAACAGCGCCCAGAAGTTGGCGGACCGCGCGGACAGATGCGTATCGGTACGAAGAACGTCGAGGATCCGCTCCATTGCGAAGACGCCAACCAGCCAGGAAACCGCGTCCTCATCCCCATGTTCGAGCACACGTTCAACGGTGTAGACGGGGTGCGCCGCGGGATCGAACGTTTCAAGGTCCGTATCCCAGAACAGTGGGTGTAAGTGTTTTGGGATCATGGGTTTATGGTATCCCATCAGCCGCCACCGGTCAAGCGTCCAGCACCTTCCGGATCGGGTATCGTCAGGCCGGCGCATAGATGAAGACAGAGACGCTTCGCATACGGTCTCAACGATGGGCGTCTCACACTGAACGAAGTCCGGCGGGCCGGCCTGGAGGTGTTCACGGGGCCTGCCCGGAGAGGAAGGATTCGGCGACGGGCCGTTCGATCCAACCGAAACACCGCACTTTCTTCCCGGAAATCGCCACACGCTGCAAGGGAACCCGACCTCCCTGCGTGTCAATGGGTTGGACGCCCAGAGCTGCAACGAATGCTACACCATGACCGTGAGCAATGGCGCCAACATGACATTGGACGTGACGTACACGCTTGACGGCGTCCCGCAACTGCCGATCCACGGGTGGCCGGCCCTGAACGCGAGCGGAATCAACAGCGACCCAATCTGCGTTTCGGCGGGAACCCCCTTGGGAGCCTATGTGTTTACCGGGATCAGGAACACTCTGAACACGAGCTTTCCGTTCGTGACTGTCAGTGCCCGGATAACCGTAGTCGAATAGCAGGATTGCGGACTGGCCGTTCGCCCGGAATTGCCGAACTGCGGCGGCTCGGCAGTCCTGTGGCCACTCTGTCGCCAAAATCGGGGGCGGCACGCGATCTGCTACAATGGGCCACCTTCCGATGGATGAATCGCCCAAACGCCGACAGTACAAATACTACGATCTGGTCATGGCCGCGTTCGTCACGGTGCTGATCTGTTCGAATGTCATTGGGGCCGCGAAGGTGGCCACGCTGTGGGGGTTCACGTTCGGCGCCGCGGTTCTGTTCTTCCCGATCAGCTATATCTTCAACGACATCCTGACCGAGGTGTACGGCTACGCGCGAGCGAGAAAGGTGGTGTGGGCCGGGTTCGGCGCCCTGATCTTTGCGTCGTGATGAGTTTCGTCGTCCTGGCGCTGCCGCCGGCCTCGGACTGGGGCGACCAGGGCGCCTACCAGACCGTCTTCGGCCAGACTCCCCGTATCGTGTTCGCGTCGATGGCTGCTTTCTTCGTGGGAGAGCTGTCGAACTCCTACGTACTGGCGAAGATGAAGATCCGTACGAAGGGCCGGTTCCTCTGGATGCGCACTATCGGTTCCACGCTCGTCGGCGAAGGCATCGACTCGGCGGTCTTCTACCCGGCCGCTTTCTTCGGTGTCTGGTCGAACGAACTGCTGGTCCAGGTCATGATCTCGAACTACCTCATCAAGGTCGGATGGGAAGCCGCAATCACCCCGATCACGTACAAGGCCGTGTCGTTCCTGAAGAAGGCGGAGCGCGAAGACCACTACGATTACCAGACCGATTTCACGCCGTTCTCGATCAAGGTTTAGCCCGCCTTTCTCACGGGTTTTCGTCGCGAAGAGTCGGAGACGCCGTCAGAGCAAGGCGCGCGCCCGGAGGGCACCGGAGGCGTACTTGACGGTACGTCGAGGAGCCCGACGAAGCGGAACGCAGCACTGGCGGATGGATCCGGCGCTGTAGCAGACAACTCGTGAGAAAGACGGGTCAGGAAATGTTGTCGACGGCCTTGAAATCAGTGGGTACCGGGAACTGATCCCAAGTCCTGCCGTCCAGCGTGCGCCCGGTCTTCTTTTTGTTCGTTCCACCCCACTGCTTGAAGTGGAAGGCGACGCCGGCGCGAAGGCACTGGTCCCGGATCGACCGCACCCAGTCCGGGCTTACTGGCCGTGCTCGGGGACCACTCTCTCCACCGGCGATAACCCAGTCGATCCCGCCGGTGTCCAAACGATCCAATTGCCCGAGAAGAGGTTCGAGACTCAGAAACTTGACCATCGCGCCCGTGCGTCGTAGATGATCGATTCGAAATTGATAATCCGCATTCTCGACGCTGACACCTATCCAGACGTTCTCCGGCCACTCAAGGGCGTCCGATAATTCCTCCAGTCTCTCGGCCCTCTTGGTCAGGATTTGGTACGTGTGCTGTGGTGTCTCCCTGATTGTAGCGAACACCATCTGGATGAACTCCAGTGGTACCGCCTCATGAAACAGGTCGGACATCGAGTTAACGAAGATCATTCGTCCCGAATGCCACGTGGCCGGAAGCTTCAGGCTTTGCTCATTGACACGAACGACGCCGTTCCACTTTGGCCGGCCACCGGTGATATGAGTTGTGCCCGCGTACTTGGACTGTCCCATCGCCTCGAGGCGGCTTGCCAGTCGCATTGCGTAGCAGTTGGTGCATCCCGGTGAAACGACCGTGCAACCGGCAACGGGATTCCAGGTGGACTCGGTCCATTCGATTGACGAATTAGTGGCCAACGTGCCCTCCCACGGGGAAACGGATCAGCACATGTTCGGGGAAAGTCCCGGCGTGTCGGCTGGCCTTTGTTGAGCTCACGCCGATAGTGCCCTCATTTTCAAGTTGTTTCATTGTTTCCCGGTAGTTCCTTGCACCCAGGCGCCGCCTCAAGAGGATCTCTTGACGCTCGGCCAAGGCCGGATCTTCTTCAATGTGTCGGAGAGGGCATCCTCCGCTACTTCCGGCAAGGATAGGGTCATCCAAGGATCCTAATGCGCGGCGTTATTAACGTCAAACGTGATCCATTCGATACAGATCGACCCTGCCCCAACGCCCCAGGGGTTACGCACAACCCTCCCAAATCGCTCAACGAACCAGATCGGCAATTTTGATTGAAACTTAATTGCGGCGCCGGTGTCCAAGTATCGAGGTCACGCACATATCCACGGCATTTTACCGTCCCATTCAAGTGAGGTTCGAATGCATTCTTCCCTGGAAGTGCTCTGGCGGGAGTTCCGCCTTGGAGTCAGGCTGCTCGCCAAGGACCGCAGTTTCACCATCGTTGCCGGGCTCACACTCGCCCTTGGCATTGGCGCAACTACTGCCATTTTCAGCGTCTTTGACGCAACGGTTCTGGCGCCGCTGCCCTACCGCGAACCCGACCGCCTGGTTCTGATCGATCAAACCAACGGTGAGGGTCAGTTTAGACCCCCCACGCCCGAAACACTTGACGTCTGGCGTGAACAAAGCCAGACCCTGGATGCGGTGGCCAACGCGCTCATGGGCCGGGTAGACTTCACCCTCTCCGGACCCGGCGGCGCGGAACGCATTCTGATCGAGCAGGTCGACTTCGAGACTTTCCGGGTTTTCGGCGTCGATCCGATCCTGGGACGATGGTTCCAGCCGGACGAAGTGCTCGTCCAGGGCAACACGGCACAGACGATCGTGATCAGCTACGAACTGTGGCAACGTCTGGGCGCCGATTCCGGAATCATCGGGCAACGCCTGCCGGGGTGGAACGCCGGGTGGGGCGAGATCGTCATTGGCGTGATGCCTCGCGGTTTTTACACACACCCGTCCCGTGTGAACACCGACGCGTGGTACATCATCTCCCCCAACCCGGGTCGAACGATCGGGCGGCTTGCCGGTGGCGTAACCATCGAAGAGGCCCAGGCCGAACTCGATATTCTGGGCCGTCCGGAAGAGCCCAACGATGCGGGACAGGGCGTTGCCGGCGCCTTGCGGGTCCAATTGACTCCCTTGCACGATGTCTATCGGGGAAATTACGCGGAAACCTTGTTCATGCTGCTGGGCGCCGTGGGCTTTGTGCTCCTGATCGCCTCGGTCAACGTGGCAACCCTGCAACTGAACCGTGGCGTGACCCGGCAAGCCGAGATGGCCACGCGTATTGCCCTGGGTGCGGGAAGGTGGGGATTGTTTCGCCAACTGGTGATCGAGAACACCGCCCTGGTCCTGGCGGGTGGCGTCGCGGGCATTCTATCCGCGTATCTCGGTATCCGGCTGTTTCTGATCGTCGCTCCCAATTTCTATCCTCCCTCCAACGAGATCGCAATCAACCCGGCGGTTCTCCTCTTCACGCTGACCTTGTGTTTGGCGATCGGGATCCTGTCCGGACTGGTTCCCGGTTTACGAGCTTCGACGCCGGACGTCCACAGGGGACTCAAACAGGGTGGGCGTGGAGGATCGGGAGGGGCGCGTCTGGGGTTGCGGCGCGCGTTGGTGATCACCGAGGTGGCCCTGGCGATGGTGTTGCTGGTCGGCGCCGGTCTGATGATCAACAGCTATGCCCGGTTGACCAGTGTTGATATCGGTATGGATCCCGACAATGTCTTGACGATGGAGGTCAGCCTGTCGGGTATGGATCGCTACCGGACCCGCCATGGAAGTAACCACTATTCCGTCACGCCGGAAGTCTCGAACCTGTACGCGGCGGTGCTCGATCGGATTGCGGCGCTCCCTGGTGTGGAATCGGTAGGGATGACCACCAGCCTCCCGCCCGGGGGCGGCCCCATGTTGCCGCTTCGGGTGATCGGGGGTGCGGCCCCGGGCAGCGACACCCTGCCCGCCCGGTACCATGAGGTAAACCCGGACTTTTTCGAAACGATGCGGATACCCCTGACCCGTGGCCGGGCGTTCAACGAAAGCGACAACGAGACGGCCCCCGCCGTCGCCATTATCAGTCAGACATTGGCGGAGCGCGCATTTGCAGACCGCGGCCCGATCGGCCAGTCCATCCATGTGACCATGAACTCCCAGAATCCGGAACTGGAGGGGGACCGGGTTCGTGAGATCGTCGGCATCGCAGGGGACACACGAACCGGCTTGCTGTCGGGGTACGAACCCATGGTGTACGTGCCGTACCGCCAAAACCTGACTGACTATCAGAACTTCGCGAACTTCTGGATTCACGCAAGGCAGGATTTCGCCGTACGGACCGTGGGCAACCCCGCAAGCTTCGCCAATCCGGTACGTCAAGCGTTCGCCGAAGTGGACCCGACAGTCGCAGCGGCAGGTATCACGCCGATGCGGGAGAGCGTGTCCCTCCAGGCGGGCACACAGGAATTCTGGATGCGGCTACTGGGAATCTTTGCGGGACTGGGCGTCTTCCTGGCCGCGATCGGCATCTACGGCATCCTTTCCTACACAGTGGAGCAACGAACCCGCGAGTTCGGAATCCGCACCACCTTTGGAGCCCAATCCCACGACATTCTCCGACTGGTTCTACGGGAAGGGATTCTCGTGACGTTGGTCGGGTTGGTTCTGGGAGTTGCCGGGGCATTTGCGGCGACGCGTCTGATGGGTGGGCTGCTCTACGGTGTCGAACCCATGGACCCGTTGACGATAGCGGCCGTGGCGCTCGTGCTGCTCGCCGTCTCTCTGATCGCGTGCTACATTCCTGGACGGCGCGCGACTCGACTCGATCCGTCGGCCGCCTTGCGCATCGAATAGGTTTTCGAGCCGAGAATTCTTGTCAGGCACCCGGACGGTAGTCTCCAGTCCAGCCACAAACCAAGCGCACGCTGTGACGACAGCCTGTTCAGCCGGAGTCCGGTGCACCGCGCAGACAGGCCCCGACCGGACCTTTTTTATTTCGGTCTCTCGCCGGGATAGTGCCCGAAGTGCAAGCTTGTGTCGAACCACCGGAACAGAATGGCCGCCGCCAGACCGCCCACCAACTGGGCGGCCAGAAATGCCGGGGCGTCCGCGGGTCGAATTCCGGAAAATGTGTCGGTCGTCATCCGCGCCAAAGTCACGGCCGGATTGGCAAATCCCGTCGATGCGGTGAACCAGTAGACGCCGACGATGTATGCGCCAACGCCGCCGGCCAGGGCCCCCGGCCGGAAGCGGGCGGTGCCCGCAATCACTGCCACCAGACCGAACGTGGCGATCGACTCGCTGAGCCATTGGCCGCCCCCGGTTCGGATCCGGGTCGACGCGAAGAAGATCGGAAGATCGAACATCAGGTTGGCCAGACCCGTTCCCGCTAACGCCCCCGCCAACGGGGCGCCGATATAGGCCGGCGCCTCCCTTCGACCGATACTTCCCCGAATCGCTTCCGCCAGAGTGACGACCGGGTTGAAGTGCGCGCCCGAAACGCCGCCAAATGCCAGAATCAGCGCGGCGAGCACGCCGCCGGTGGCCAGCGGGTTGGCCAGGAGCGCAATGGCAACGTTTCCGTTTGAGAGCCGTTCGCCCATGATCCCGGAACCGACAATGGCCGCCAGCAGCATGGCCGTACCGATGGCCTCGGCCGTCAGCCTGGGCAGGAGTCCGCATCTGTTGGAAACGTCAGGTGGCATTCGGACTCGATTCAACGGATGTAGGGGAAAATGAAAGGCATTCCACTGGAAAGCCCTTCAACCGGTCGACCTGAATACGGGGCTCACCGATTGAAGCTGAAGATCTTGAACTGGCCATCCATTTCCAATACCGAACCGAAGAGACGTACCGTCTGCCGGTCTCCAGCCTCGTCGCGAAGGACGAGAAGAGATTCGCGGTGAACCTTGTAGCTCTCGTATCGAGTCGTTTCGCCTGTGAAGCGGATCTCTTCGAACGAGAGTTGGCGGCCTCCAACCGCGGCCATGATCGAGTGCAGACTGGATTCGCTTCGCGTCTGGAGCATGCTCCAGACGAACTCGGCGCTGGTATTGCGGGCCGGGTCCGCGGCGGGCAACTCGGGATAAACGAGCGTCTTGAACTCGTCCTGGTTCACGGCCAGACGCCGAACATGCTCGATATTGTTTTCCGAAACTGCGGCCAGGAAGCGGCGGACGAGTTCCTCGGGAGAACTCGCCGCCGCATCCAGGGTTGGGCGTTCCGCGGCCGTGGACTGAAATACGAGTCCACACAGCAGAAAGGCACACAGAACGCCAGGGGGAAAACCGAACCTCCGCGTTGCTCTGGTTCCTAGTCCAAATGAGAGGTCGTCCAGCCTTTCGTGAAGTCTCTCAGCGGGTCCACACCGCCAAGGTAGCTTACGCTGGTATCGAAGAAGCCGTCATCGGGAGGCGTCCGAACTCGGCTGGCGTCGAGAGCCGGAGAGGACGCCTGCGGACGGAAGTCCGGCGCCATCAGGTTGAAAGGCGCAACCAGCATCGGATCGATTTCCTCGATGGTTCCAACAAAACTCACGACATCTTCGGCGAAGTTGGGAGTGTTGCCATAAACGATACCGTTGTCGAACGACAAGTCGCCGGACTGGGCCTCGGCCGTTGTGGGGTCACCGTCGATGTCGATTCCACGCTCCTTGAAGCCCGTGACAATAAAGTTACGGAACGTGCCAGCGGTACCTTCCCGGACCAGAATGCCGTGATCGCTCTCGGTGCCCTCATCCGTGTCGGGATCGCCGATCAGCGTCAGGTTGTAGAGAGTGGGGTTTGCCCGCGGCAGCAGGTTGTTGTTTTCGGCATTGTTGTCCGCTTCGATTCCCTGGTCGGCTTCGGCGCCATTCTGCTGTGCGACCAGAAACTGGCCGCGCCCGCGCCAGCCTTCGGTCCAGTCGATGCTGTCGTCGCGAATGTTCGTCAGCAGAAGATGTTTGACATCGACCGTACCCCCGAAGGACTCCACGCCGTCATCCTGGTTGAAGTGCACCTGAACGTAGTCCACCGTCGTACCGCTGCCGACGCCCTGGAATGCGATTCCGTTCAACTCGTTATCGGGGTTGAACTCGGTACCGGCGTACTCGACACGGACGTAACGCAACGTTCCGCTGCTGTCATTGTCCATTGTTCCCCCGTAGGTGCCCGTATCGCCTTCTCCCAGCGCCGTCCCTCCGGTAATGTTGATCGAGGCGAACCCGTTGATGATGAGTCCGCCCCAGTCGGCGCGCGCACGGTCACCGACCTCCTGGTCGCTGGTAAAGATGATCGGCTGTCCCCAGGTGCCGTTGGCTTCGATCTTGCCACCCTGTCGGACCACCAATGTGCCATTGGTCGCACTCTCGCCCATAATTACCGTGCCGCGCTCGATCGTCAGCGTCGCAAGATTCGCGACGAACACCGCGCCACTCAGAAGGTATGCTTTGTCGTTGCTGAGTGTCATGTCGCCCGAGATGGTTCCGCTGAGAGTCGTTACCTGGCTGACAAAGGCAAACTGGGTGCGTGTGGTGTAGAGCACGACGCCGGTGGCGGGGTCGCGCAGTTCGAGCACGAGGGCGTACATTCCGGGTTCATCGACTCCCGGTGCGCTGCTGGTGGCCGTTGGCGTGACGGAGTTCATCATCCATCCGTTCGTGCCGAGAAATTCGAAGTCGGTCACGGTCGGCACCTCGAAAAAAGCGCCGAAGCTTGCAGTTTCTCCAAGGATGTCGGTCTCTTCGGCACCGAAATCGGGATAGTAAAAACGTTCGCCGAGACCGCGAACGAAAACATATTTCCCATCGAGCACGGAGACGCCGACCGATCGACCCACCGCGGACGCCGCGTCCGAATCGCCGTTGTTGGAGATCTCCTGAGAACTGATGATGTCGCTAATCGTAGAGGCGCTGCGGCGCTCGAGGATCATGGCCTCTTCAGTCGCTTCCTCGATCGTGGTCGCGGTGACCGTGATCTCGGTTCCAATGGCAACGGATTCCTCGGATGCGAGAACGATGTCGACGTAGGAGACGTCGTTCTCGGATATCGTCAATCCCGCGAACTGGTTCGGAAGGTAGCCGTCCATCGTTGCCCGAATCTCGTAGGTTCCGGTGGGAACCTGGATCTGAAATCCGCCGTCGAGATCGGTCGACCCCGAAAAATCGGTCCCGACGATTTCGATCCGAACGTTGCGCATGATGTCGCCACTGGAACCGTCGTAAACGGTACCAGTCACGACTCCGTTGGAATCCTGAGCCAGAGCTGCCGTGGCCAGCATGAGGATGATTGCCAGAGTTCCTGTTGTTTTTCGAATGTTCACTGAAAAGTTTCCCCTGAGTCGATGAATATTCCGGTCACCGCCGACCCCCCGAAGCGACGGGTAAATTCACTCGTATGCAACTGAAACTTCCTTTGAATCGCCCGTGTTCAAGTCTCCTTTTCCCACAAATGCCGCCTCGTATTTGTGAACTCTCGGAAAACAATCCCCGATGTAACTCAAATGTTTCCAGCAGTTTTCGCGGGGTTCACTTTCAATTCGATTCACTGCGGCAAGAAGGGTTTCGATCTCGAATTGTCTGACTGGAGTGTGTACCCGGAAGGCATCGGAGACTGGATTCTCAAGAATCGCAAAGCTGATCGGTGACAAGCCATCGGAGAGACCCGCGTTATCGTCCGATATTCCTTTGACGCCCACACCTTTTACGGTAGAGGTGTATGTGGCGCGCATTTCCTGGAATTCACAGTTTCCGGACGTCAGCGAACGAGTGGACTTGCAGTCCGTGAGTACGTCTGGCTCGGAGACGCTCGTGTGAGGTTTTTTCCAAGCTGTGCGCGCGGGAGGTTCGTGGTGGCTGATGCTCCCACGGCTCTTGTTTCGGGAAGCAAAATTGCATCCCTGAATTTGGATTCCAGTCGCCATTCGATCGGGGGCGAACGTGGGGGAAAAAGAATGTCTATAAGAAACGTTCTCAGTATTGCCGGAGCAGGACTGCTGCTCTTGATTCCATTGGCCGCGGAGAGTTCCGCGCAGACGACCGCAACCATTACCGGGACCATCTCGGACGCCACGGGCGCGCTGATTCCCGGCGCGGAGGTGACGGCCGAAAACGTCAACACGGGAATCTCCACAACGCAGGTGAGCAATGAAGTCGGAGGCTACCTGATTCCCAGCCTGCAGCCTGGAACCTATCGCCTGTCGGCGTCGCTGCCGGGGTTCCAGACGGTCACGCTCGACAACATCCTGTTGAGCCAGGGCCAGCAGGTGCGGTTCAACCTCACGCTGCAAGTCGGTGCGACCGCCACAGCAGTGGAGGTTGTTACCGACTCGGCGGTTGCTATGGCGACGACGAGCGCTACGATCGGCAACGTGCTTCCCGACATTGAGGTGCGCTCCCTTCCTCTGGCAAGCCGCAATGTGATCGACCTCGCGACCTTATCGGCCGGTACCGTCGGCGATAACTTCGGCGGCTCGCGCGCGAGCCAGATCAACACGACTCGCGACGGCCTGCCCACGGGCGATGGCCGGTACCTGGACTGGAACGGAGCGTATTCGGGGACGTTCACGAGCCCGGACCTCATAGAAGAGGTCCAGGTGAATGTCTCGAGCGTGGACGCGGCAGTAGGGCGGGGCTCCTCGCAGGTGCGGCTGCAGACCCGTTCGGGCAGCAACGAGTTCCACGGCGCGCTCTTCTACACCAATGAGAATTCGGCGCTCAGCTCGAACAACTGGTTTCAGAATCTCGTTGGAGCCGACAAGGACTACCGTAATCGGAATCAGTTCGGCGGCCGTATCGGCGGACCGATCGTCAGTGACAAAGCATTTTTCTTCTTCCTGTTCGACGGGCAGCGCTACATCGATAAGGCAGAGCATATCGGGCGGGTGCTGACGCCGGAAGCGCGACTGGGCAACTTCCGGTATTTGACCTCGGGCGCGCCCGGCGGGACAAGCCGCCGGAACGGGAACGCGAATGCGAATACGCCATCGGTGGATCTGCAGGGCAACGTCCTCACCTCCGACGGCGGGACGCCGCTGTTCGTGAATTCTTTTAACGTCTTCGACGACGTCAGCGATCCGTTCCGCACCCAGATCGACCCGGTCTGGTACGGGCCGGAGTATCTGACCCGGATGCCCGTTCCGAACGACTGGACTGTCGGCGACGGCCTGAACACGGCCGGCATCCGCTGGCAACGAACCAATCACGGAGCCGGCAGCGCCACGGGAAACAGCCAGCTCGAGAACCGCGACCATTACACCGTGCGGATCGACTATCAGGTCAACGACAGCAACAGAGTGTCCTTCTCGGCGACGCAGGAAGACAACTGGAGCGTCACGGGACAGACGGGCCTGCCGGACTGGCCCACCGGGACTTTCGGCCGTCTCGCGCGCGAACCGGACTTTGCCACGGCGTCGTGGACCTCGGTGCTTTCACCGACCGTCGTGAATGAATTCCGCTGGGGCAAGAAAGCGGACAGCTGGATCGGCGAGCAGCCGATTTTATGGGGCTGCTGTGAGGCCGGCTCGGTCTTCTGGAATGACGACAATCTCGAGCCCGAAGCCCTGATTTGGAAATCGACCTATCCTCAGATTCAGGTACCTGCAACCGGCAATTACAGCGGCGGCGATGTCCTGTTACAGGTCGAGCAGGACACGAATCTGGGGGGGGACTACGCGCGGGTGAGGCAGGGCCCGAGGTGGTCGAACAGCCCGCTGTGGCAATGGGCCGACACGGTGAGCTGGAGTCGGGGCGCGCATTCGCTCCAGTTCGGCTTTGAGGCCACATGGGCCAGTACCTCTCAGGTCGACGCCGCTGGCGCCCATCCCACCGCGATCCTGGGCGTTGGGGACGTGCCCGTTCCGGGCATCAACTCCACAAACTTTCCGGGTCTGAATAGCCGCGATGTCGGCCTGGCGGAGGATCTGCTGGCCAACCTCGCCGGCTCGGTTGAAGAGGTCGAACAGTCGTTTTTTGTCCAGGACCCGAGCCAGACGGACTTCCTCAGTTTCCAGGACGGCTTTATGTTGAAGGAGAGGGAATTTCATCAGAACGACTATGCCGGTTTTTTCAAGGACACGTGGAACGCAACGTCCAACCTGACCCTGAACTATGGCGTGCGCTACGATATTTACGGCACGCCCTATGAGAAAAATGGCCTGGGTGTGAAGCCTATAGGCGGTCAGGCCAGCGTGCTTTCAGGCGGGACGACGATTTTTGACCTGGCCGGAAAGCATTCTCCGAATCCCGATACGCTGATCTACAACAACGACTTTAACAACTTCGCTCCCTCATTCGGCTTCAGTTACAACGTCCCGTGGTTCACGCGCGCGACGGTTGTGCGCGGCGGCTACGGCGTGAACTTTGTGGGGTCGGCCACCTTCCTGCAGTACTCCAGTGCGATCGGTAGCGCACCGGGATCGACGCTGGGGATCGATGCGACGCCCGCGTCACTGGTCCCGTCAGGGTACCTGGACATCACATCGGTCCAGGCTGTATTCCCATTGCCGACCGGCGGCATTGTGCCGCGGGAGCCGATCCCGTTGACGAACCGCTCGACGACTATTCAGGCATACGCCGACGAGCGTTCGGTTCCGTACATACAGAACTTCAACCTGTCGATCCAGCAGGAGCTCGCCCAGAACCTGACGCTGGACGTCCGCTATGTCGGCAGTAAGGGGACCCTGCTCCGGTCAACCCGACAGCTCAACGGCGTGAATATTTTCGACAACGGCTTCCTGGACGCGTTCAACGTCACGCGGGCCGGAGGCGACGCGCCCCTGTTGGACGCGATGCTCGACGGCATCAAGATCGGTTCAATCACCGTTGGAACGAACGGCAGCGGCTCGGAGGCGCTGCGGCGATTCGGATCAACCGACAACTTTATCGCCGACGGGGAGGTCGCGGAAGTAGCTAACTTCCTGAACACGTCGGCTACGGGCACTGGGGAAAGGGGCGGCTTGCTGCGGACGAACGGGTTCGCGGAGAACTTCTTCGTCCTCAACCCTCAGTTCGGAAATGTCCGGTTTCACGGGAACGACGACAACTCGACCTATCATTCCCTGCAGACCTCGCTGACACGACGTTTCACCGACGGCTTCACCGGGGAGTTCAACTACACCTGGTCGCGCGCCATAGGCAACTCGGCGGCGAACAACTCCTTTGGGAGCGACACCACGGAAGAAACTCGCGACCCACGGAACCGGAGATTGCAGAAGGGCCTGGTGGTTTTCCACCGTACGCATAGCTTCAAATCGCACGGGACGTGGCAGCTGCCGTTCGGCCCCGGCCGGGCGTTCGGTTCGGAGGCGCCGTCCTGGGTGGCCCGGGTCGTTGAGGGTTGGGACCTTTCGGCAATCTTCTCCCTGACCTCCGGACAGCCGCTGAGTATCCAAAGCGAAATCGAGACTTTACATGACCGCGACGAAATCAATACTCCGGATCTGGTCGGCGTTTTGCCGGCCGATCTGGGTAAAGTGGTGAAGGGTGCAAACGGGGTCGTCTCATACTTCGGAGGCCTGTCCCAGGAGGACGCGCCGGTGCCGAATTTCGGTACGGACCCGAACAACCTGGCCGGGGATTTCGGCAACAGCATCATTGTCGACAACGCGGGAAATACCGTTTTCCAGAACCCGGGGCCCGGTACGACGGGGAACTTCGGATTGCGCGCGCCCAACATTGAGGGGCCGCGCGACTTCGGCCTCGACCTCGCGCTGCAGAAGAGCATCCAGATTAGCGAGGGAATCACGTTCTCGATCCGCGCCGACGCGTTGAATGTGATGAACAAGCCGCTCTGGGACAACCCGGAGATCGACATCAACGACAGTAATTTCGGCCGCGTCGAAGGCGCCGACGGGGAGCGGTCCATCGTCATCAACGCACGGATCGACTTCTAACGTCGATCCGTTCAAGACGCCCCCCGGCCCCAATGCCGGGGGGCGTCCCTCAGTCTCCTTCAGCTTCCATAGCGGTGAGGGATACGTTTTGCCTGGAATCCTCCAACGAGCGCGGCAGGGCATAACCTTCGGCATCGCGATGGCTGCGTTCGTCTGCCCGTCTTCGGGCATCTCACAAACTGCGGCAAATGATCCCATTCGAAGCGAACCGTCGGTGCCGCGCTTGGCCGCGGCCGCACGTCTGATCGATGACAACCAGATCGAATCGGCGGTGGCGCTTCTGGAGGAACTGGCCACATCGCCCGAAGATTCCGCGGAGGTTCGCCGGTTGCTTGGGCGGGCCTACTACGGATCTGCGCGTTGGGCCGACGCCCTCGCACAGTTCGAAGCCGCTCTACGAATGAATCCGGAGAATGAACTGGCGCGTCTCGACATGGCCTATCTCTATCTGGGGGCCGACCTGCCCGATCAAGCCGACGCGGCCCTTGCGGGCGCCGTTCTGGCCTTCCCGACGTCGGGAAACCCGCGTTACCAGGACCTGTACTTTGCCCTCGCCGAATCGTTTGCCGATGCGGGGCGGATCGGGATTGCAAAGCGCAGCATGGCTCGCGCGGCATCCTTCGACGGGCCGATCGAGGGGAAAGTCATTTTCAAACGCCTCGGGGACTTTGCCACACAACTGGTCGAGTTCGACCCGGCTCGCGACGCATACCTGGATGCCCTGACGCTTGATCCAGAAGACGTGGATTCGCGGATTGCCCTCGGCAGTCTGTACCTGCGCGACAATCGTCCCGACGATGCGCTGAGGGAACTTGCCCGTGTTCTTGACCGAGATCCGGACAATGTTACGGCGCTCACGGGAATTGCCGAGACATATCTCGCAACGGAGAATCTGTCCGAGGCCGCCCGTGCTGCCGAGAGGGCCGTCGAACTGGTTCCCGATAATCGCCGTGCCCGCTATGTGCTCGGGCGCTCGCTCGTGCGCATGGACCGGGACGAGGAGGGCCGGAACGAACTGGAAGAGTACAGGAGGCTGGAGGCCCGGTTTCAGGACCTTGACCACCGCGCCCGCGAGATTCATGCCTTTCAGAGTGCGGCCATGGTCCATTTGATCAACGGCCAAACCGAGACCGCCATCGCTCTGCTCGAAGAGGCGATCGAAGAACTGCCTCAGTCCACCGATTTGCGTCTCAGCCTCGGTCTTGCCTTGAGTCAGTCGCTAAGACATCGGGCAGCCGTGGTCACGTTCACCGAGTTGCTGCGGATGCCCGCCGCCGAGGCCGCCACTGTCCATCGTCATCTCGAACGCGAATATCGATTGCTCGGAGACCCTGCCTCCAGCCGACGCCACCGAGAACTGGCCGATCGACTCGAAGCGGCGCCCGGTGGAGACAACCTGGGCGGGCCGCAATGAAACAGGCGCGGGGAACGATGACGCGGCGGGTTTTCCGCGTATTCCGGTCACGATCGTGCTCGGCAGTCATCATCGTGTCCATCGCCGCGACGTCGACGACTCGCCCCGCAGTTCAGGCGCCGCAGCCCTCCTTCCAAGAGGTCAGCGCGGCGATCAATGTGGATTTCGAACACAAAAATGGCGCAACGCCCGAGAAGCATCTGCCCGAAACAATGGGCGGTGGTGCTGTGATATTCGATTTTGACAACAATTCCTGGCCGGACGTGTTCTTCGTGAACAGCGGGGAGTCGATCGAGGGAACGCGCGAGACGTACGAGCGCCACGGCCTGTTTCGAAACGAAGGTGACGGGACGTACTCGGACTATACGGCGGATTCCGGCATCATCGCTACGGGGTACGGGATGGGTGCGTGCGCCGCGGATTTTGACAACGACGGATGGACGGACCTTTTCATCACCAACGTGGGCGCCAACGCGCTGTATCGGAACACGGGGGGAAGCCGTTTCATCGATGTGACCCGATCGGCGGGCGTCGGTTCCGAGCGCTGGAGCGCCAGTTGCACGTTCGGCGATATCGACAACGATGGCGACGTCGATCTTTACGTCGCCAATTATGTGAAGTTCTCAATTGATGAGGAGAAATTCTGCGGAGACCATACCCAGGGAATCCGGACCTATTGTCATCCCAACGTGTACGATCCCGAGCCGGACGTGCTTTATCGAAACGACGGTGACGGGCGATTCACCGATATCAGTCATGCTTCGGGAATCCGCACGGCCCCCATGAGTTTTGGCCTTGGAGCCGTCTTTACCGATTATGACGATGACGGCCGCGTCGATCTCTACGTTGCCAACGACTCGGTTGCCAACTTCCTGTTTCATAACGTTGGAGATGGCAGGTTCGAAGAAGTGGCCCTGTCGGCCGGAGTTGCCGTGGGGGCCGGCGGGCAGCCTCTGGCAGGAATGGGGGTGGCCGCCGGCGATATCAACGGTGACGGGCTTCCCGAACTCTTTGTGACGAATCTGGATCGGCAGATGCACAACTTGTATTCGAACTTGGGCGGAGGGTTGTTCAGCGACATCACGCTGAAAAGCGGAGTGGGTCGGGCCACGCTTCGGTTCGTCGGGTTCGGCGCAATCTTTCTGGATTTCGATAACGACGCGGACCTGGACCTGGCGGTAGCCAACGGGGACATCCTCGACAACGTTCAGTATTTCCGCGACAGCGGCAGTTACGACCAGCGTAACCTGTTGTTGCAGAACGACGGTACGGGCCGTTTCGAGGACGTTGGGCGCCGGGCGGGGGCCGGCTTCATTCGGCCCAAGGTCAGCCGGGCCCTCGCGGCCGGCGACCTGGACAACGACGGTGATCTTGACCTGGTTGTCGCGAACAATGGCCAGAGGGCCGACGTGTTTCGGAATGAGACCGGCAATACGGGAAACGCCGTCCTGGTCGCCCTGGAAGGAACCGAGAGCAACCGCGACGGTATAGGAAGCCGCGTGCGGGCGTCGATCGACGGGAGAACGCTGTACCGGCAGGTTCGGGCCGGGTCAAGTTATCTGGCCCAGAACGATTCACGGATTCATCTCGGCCTCGGACGTGCCGGCCGCGTCTCACGTCTGGAGATCCTCTGGCCCAGTGGCGTCGTCGATACCTTCGAGGGCGTCGCGGCGAATCAGATCATCACCGTCCGCGAAGGCGAGGGCATCACCGAACAACAACCGCTCGCCCAACGCGCCGGGCCGTAGTCCCATGAACACATGAGTTATTCCGTAGAACGCGACCGTCGCGTTCGGATCGACAGTAGCCCTTCAATGGCGCACCGGATTCCGTCACGGAGCGGGGCACTTTCCCGTTGACCCGTTCTTTTTCAGTCTCTTAGACTACGTTTGGGTCGTGTAAAGATTTCATGAGACTTAGAAATTCCTTGCCAATAATTCCCCGTATCGCATTACTTTGTCTCCTGCTCGCCACGGGCTGTGGGAACACGGATCCGGTTTCAGAGGAAAGTCCACCCGATCCTGCGGCTGGTGAACGCACTGCCGACGACGAGAGCCCAGGGATTGAGAACCGCATCGCCCAAGACATCCCAACCTTCACTGTCGACGACGAGAGCCCGGGGATTGAGACCGGCACCGCCCAAGACATCCCAACCTTCACTGTCGACGACGAAAGCCCGGGGATTGAGACCAGCGTCGCCCAAGACATCCCAACCTTCACTGCGGACATCGCGCCCATCGTATTCGAGAACTGCGCGCCCTGCCACCGGCCCGGCGCGGTCGGGCCGTTCCCGCTGTTGACATATCCGGATGTCCGAGGAAAC
This sequence comes from Terriglobia bacterium, assembly GCA_963555775.3. GTDB lineage: Bacteria > Acidobacteriota > Terriglobia > 20CM-2-55-15 > 20CM-2-55-15 > JAJEDW01. Next base: position 189,103 of record CAUVWY020000003.1, read on the forward strand.
GCTCTGACCATTGCCGAGGTGACCTCGGCTCGCGTCATGCCGCCGTGGCCGGCCGATCCCTCCTATCGTCACTTTCTGGGAGAGCGCTATCTCAGTGATTCCGAGATCGAGCGGATTCGGATCTGGGCGGAGAACGGCGCCCCCGAGGGAGATCCCGGGGATCTTCCGCCGCGGCCCGAGTTTACCGAAGGCTCCATTCTGGGTGAACCGGACCTCGTGGTCCGGATGAACGAGCCGCTCTTTCTGCCGGGCGACAACCTGGAGCGGTTCATGGTGATCAAGATCCCGTACGAAATGCCGAGAGACATGCCGGTTCGCGCCGTCGAGTTCGTTTCCCGGCAACCGGCAACTGCTCCATCATATGAACGGCCATGTCGTGCAGTACGACGAGAGGAAGGCGGACCCGTTCGAAGGGCCCTACCACGTCAACCGGGAGGAGATCGGGACTCTCGAGGCCAGTTATGACGCCATCAACCTCCTAAACGACGACGGCAGTTATCCGTTTTTGTTGCGGTCGGTCTCGAATTATCTGCCCGGAGGGGTGTCAGCCGTCGTGTACCCGGAAGGCATCGGAGGCTGGATTCTCAAAGATCGGGGCGCGTTCCTGATGCGCGATGTCCATTTCGGACCGACACCGATCGATACGGAGGATCAGTCATACTTCAACGTGTTCTTCATGGACTCCCCGCCCGAACGGCCGACGCGGGAAACGCAGCTTGGCACGCTGGGAGTCTCCGAGATCGTACCTCCGTTGATCATCCCGCCCAACGAGATCAAGACGTTCACGACAAGTACGGTGGCTCAGAACGATATCTCGCTGCTGACCGTAACGCCGCACATGCATCTTCTGGGCAAGTCGTTCGAAGCCTGGGCGGAAACGCCCGGCGGCGAGAGGATCCCCCTGATCCGGATTCCGGAGTGGAAATTCGGATGGCAGTACTTCTACACGTTCCCCCAGATCGTCAAGATACCTGAAGGTTCGACCATTACGGCCGTCGGAGTCTTCGACAACACGACCGCCAACCCGAATAATCCGTTCTCCCCTCCTCGCGAGGTCAGTGGTACGAATGGCAGCATGCGGAGTACGGATGAAATGTTTCAGTTGATCATGACGTATCTTTCCTACGAACCGGGCGACGAGAACATCAGCCTGGAAGCCCATCTGGAAGAGTGAATCGATGCCCGGCGGGGCGGTCGCCGCGCAGGCGCAGGTTGAGGCAAACCATGAGCCGCTCGCCGGCGAACTTCTTCGCTTTGGAATCGAATATCCAGACTGACCGGCACCCGCGCAATCGGATCGATGTGTTCGGTTAGAGGTAGGTTTTCACGACATAATCTTGCAGCATGCGGTGGCTGGTGAAGAACGAGCCATTCAAGGCAATGGATTGCCTTACGATCTCGATGAACCTGTCGGGCTCGTTATAGGAAGAGCGGAACAACCACTTCTTCCAGTTTCTCGTAAAGCGAAGCGGCGTCGCGCGATCGGTCCTCGCCTTCCCCAATGGACCAGCCGGTGATCCCTTCGACATGACCCTCGACCCACCATCCATCGAGCACGCTCAGGCTGGGAACGCCGTTGAGGGCCGCCTTCATGCCACTGGTTCCGGACGCCTCCATCGAGGGTTCCGGGGTGTTGAGCCAAACGTCGACGCCCGCGGTGAGTATTGCGCCGATTTCCATATCGTAATTCGCCAGATAGGCAACTTTGAGATCGGGATCGAGTTTCCGGATCGCCTGAAAGATTTGCTGGATCGTGTCCTTGCCTTGCTGGTTGCGCGGGTGAGCCTTGCCCGAGTAGACAAGCTGAATGCGTCCAATGTGCGTGGAGATTCGTCTGAGGCGTTCGATATCGCTGAAGAGCAGTGCGGCCCGCTTGTAGACCGCCGCCCGCCGTGCAAACCCGATTGTCAACACGTCGGCTTCCATACCAATGCCCGTCGTTTGGTTGACGTAATCGATCAGTCGCTTCCGACATTGGACGCGCGCCTCGCGCAGTCCAGCTTCGGGGATTTCGACGGCACGCCGCAACTCAAGGTTGTTGGTCTTCCAATCCGGGATGTACCGGTCATACAAACGTTGGAATGGAGCCGCCGTCCCAGCGTCCGGCGTGAACGCCGTTGGTAATGGTATCGATTCTCATACCCCCGGAAACATCTTGCGCGAGACCTCGCCGTGCTTCTTGGCAACTCCGTTTACGTAACTGCTCAGATTGAGAGCGAGGCGGGTCATGTTGAACCACGGGTCGCCGCCGACCAACTCCGTCAGCGAAGCCGGACGCCCGGTGCCTTCCAGGATCCGCGAAACCAGTTGGAGAACATCGGGGTCCGTCAGGTCGAACAGGTCCCTCAGCGGGTAGACGACGTTTTCCACTCCCGACAGGCGAAAGCGGTCGTGCCCGGCGGCCACCGGTGTATGGGTCGTGAAGATACAGGCGCGGCGAACTTTCTGAATGTCCGTCCCGTTGGCCCGTAGGCGCCCGTCCCGAAGTGCGGACTCGCGGAGCAGTTCGAGGGTTGCGAACGCCGCGTGTCCCTCATTCATGTGAAAGCGGCGGAGTTGCCCGAACCCCAGTGCGCGCGCCATCCGGATGCCGCCGATTCCAAGAACTATTTCCTGGCACAGCCGGTAGTACCAGTCGCCCCCGTACAGTTGGTGGGTCACCGTCCTGTCCCATTCGGAATTATCCGGGTGATCCGTGTCCAGGAAATATATCGGGACCGTGTGTCCCGCGATGCCGCTCACCGTGTACGTCCCATGCCCGCACATAAACGGTTCGCCCGTCGATCAGGACGGAAACAACGGGGCCGGCAGGCTTCAGATAATCCTCGACCCGCCAGGGCACCGGAACTTCCCGCTGTCGACCGGTTGAATCGAATTTCTGTTCGAAGTAACCCTTTCGGTAGAGCAGAGTGAAGGCGACAATCGGCAGCCCCAGGTCTGCCCCTGACAGAATCGTGTCCCCTGCCAGGACTCCCAGCCCGCCGCTGAACGTCGGGATACGATTGTCTATCCCGATCTCCATCGAAAAATAGGCTGTGGATCGGTCGCTTCGATTTGTCACGTCGCTATCGCGTCAAATTAGCAGAAGCAGAAAAAAGACGGCGTTTTCGTCAAAGGCGGAAAATCTTTCTGCACGTCCGGTTCGCGAACATCGCCACCACGTACCGCACGCTTTTTGGCCCGTAAGTCTATCGCGAGCGGCGATTATACCCGGTTCGGACGCGTGCCGGACCCCGGAAAACTGAAAATTCACCGAGAGAGTTGCATGCGGCGTCGGTACAGGGTCGCATACAAAGAGAAACCGGTTCGGCTGAATGAAACATCCGTATACTCACCTCATGAGCCGGACGGTCCATGTGGCGTTCGTAGCGACCGAATGCGTGCCGTTCATCAAGGTCGGCGGTCTGGCCGACGTCACCGGCTCTTTGCCAAAGGCGCTTGAGAATTTGGGGCCTGGCAGTCGACGTGATCATCCCCTTCGAGGATGGGTGCGGGGAAAGCGGGGCGACATTGGATCCGGAACCACTCCGGGTCGATTTCGGAAACAAGACGGCGCTCGCATCGGTTCACCGCACTACGCTTCCGGATTCCAACGTGCGGGTACTCATGATCGAGAATGGCCGGTACTTTCAACGTGGCGGCATCTACGTGGACCCCTCGACCCTGACCGAGTATCCGGATCAAGCGGAGAGGTGGGTCTTCTTTCAGCAGGCCGCGCTGACGCTCCTGGCACGTGAATGTCCCGAAGTCGATGTGATCCACTGTCACGAACACCAGACCGCGCTCATACCCGCCTTTCTGGAGCACGCGTGCCGCCCCCGCGGTATCTTCAGACAGGTCTCGACGGCACTCACGATTCACAATCTGGGGTATCAGGGCATCTTTCCGATCGGGAGCGTGCCCGGTCCTGAGCTGCCCGGCCACCTGAGCCATCCCGGGGGATCTCTGGAGTTCTACGGACAACTCAACTTCATGAAGTGCGGAATCCTCACCGCCGATGCGGTCACAGTGGTCAGTCCCACATACGCAAACGAGATTCAAACGGAAGAATTCGGATATGGTCTGGATGGGGTCGTCTCCCAGCGGCGGCCGGACTTGTTTGGAATCCTGAACGGTATCGACGAAACGGAGTGGAACCCGGAAAACGATACGCGAATCCAGGCATGCTTCTCGGCATCGACGCCTGAGGACAAGCAATCGAATCGACGTCATCTCGTTGAAACGTTCGGTTTGGCGGATCGAGCCGACGGAGGGCCGATTCTTGCAATGGTGTCCCGAATCGACGGACACAAGGGATTCGATCTCTTACTATCGATCCTCGACGATCTCCTCCGAAGAAACGTCCGGTTCGTTCTGGTCGGCACGGGGAGATCCGGCCATTGCGAGCCGCCTGCAGGAAATCGCCGGCGCGCACCCCGGCAAGGCAGGCATCCGCTTCGCCTTCGACAACACGCTCGCCCACCGGGTGATGGCCGGCGCCGATATCTTCCTGATGCCTTCAAGATACGAGCCCTGCGGCCTGACCCAGATGTATGCGCTCCGCTACGGCGCCGTGCCCGTCGTTCGCGCAACCGGCGGGCTCGCCGATACGGTTCAGGAATACAATCCCCAGACTCGGGAAGGCACGGGATTCAGATTTTCGTCATACGATGCGAGCGATTTCCTTCACGCCATTGAACGCGCCATCGAGGCCTGGAAAAGCCCCGACTGGCCCAGGATCGTCAGGAACGGCATGGAGCGCGATTTCAGTTGGAACACGTCGGCAGCCCGGTATCTGAAGGTCTATGAGCACGCGATGAAGAAGCGAAGGAACCCGTGACACCAGCCGGACCGGGCACCCCTCGCCGGCGGGTATGCGGATATCGGAATCGGAACGAATGCCCGGTATGCGAATCGAACCCGCGCCAATTCCAATGCCGGGAACCGCGGACCCCTGGAATGTTATCCTGTCGGGCGGCCTGAAATAGAAACCCCTGAGCAGAAGCATGGATCCTGAATCGGCCTCGAATTCCCGGTTGAGCGGCCTCCGGCCCGGACGCCCGCACCCCCTCGGCGCGACAATTGAGCGCGGCGGCGTCAATTTTTCGGTCTTCAGCCGGGACGCGTCGTCTGTTTCGCTTCTCCTCTACCGGAACGCGACGGACGCGGAACCCCGAGCGGACGATCCCCTTGGATCCGAGAGTGCACCGCACGTTCTTCTTCTGGCACGTCTTCGTCGAGGGTGCCGGCCCCGGCGTCCACTACGCCTGGAAGGCCGATGGCCAGGGAGAGACAGCGAACGGCCGGCGTTTCGATTCCCGACGTCCGCTGCTCGATCCCTGGTCAAGAGCCGTGAGCGACCGGTTGTGGGATCGCCGGAAGGTGCTTGACGACCCCTCGGTTTCAAACGCGTTCAGGGGCCGCGTCGAACCGGATGACGACTACGATTGGGAAGGAGACGAGCCCGTCGGCCACCCCGATGAAGACAGCATCGTTTACGAACTCCACGTTGGAGGTTTCACCCGGCACCCCGGCTCCGGGGTCCGCAACCGCGGCACCTTTCGCGCCCTGGTCGAGAAGATTCCCTACCTTGCCGAGCTGGGGATAACCGACGTCGAACTGATGCCGGTCATGGCCTTCGATCGCCAGGACGTTCCTCCCGGGACGGCCGCGTTGGGATTGTCCAATTATTGGGGCTACAGCCCATACGGTTTCTTCGCCGTCCATCCTGGCTACGCGTGCACCGACGACCCTCGCAGGGAGTTCCGGGACATGGTGAAAGCGTTTCACCGTGCGGGAATAGGCGTCATCCTGGATGTCGTCCTCGACCACACCGCGGAAGGCGACGCCGAGGGACCATCGATACACTTCAGGGGGCTCGGCAATGAGACCTTCTACCATCTGGAACCGGACGACCGTTCCCGCTATCGCAACTACACGGGCTGCGGCAACACCCTGAACTGCAACCACCCGCTCGTTGCGGACTTCGTGGTCCGATGTCTCGAATATTGGGTTGGCGACATGCACCTCGACGGCGTTCGACTGGATTTGGCCGGTGCGATGACACGAGGGGAAGATGGTGAACCGATGGCCCATCCACCGGTCATTTCAGCCATCGAGCGATCGCCCGTCCTTCGGAACGCGAAGCTCATCGCGGAACCCTGGGACGCCCACGGGCTCTATCAGGTCGGAAGTTTTCCGGGCCTGCGGTGGAAGGAGTGGAATGGGCGGTACCGGGACACGATCCGACGCGCCGTCCGGGGCGACCGGGACATCCTGTCCGAACTTGCGGCGCGGATCAGTGGGAGCAGCGATCTGTACGAGGGCCGGAACAAGCTGCCTGGCAACAGCATCAACTACGTCACCTGCCATGACGGATTCACGTTGTGGAATCTGGTCAGCTACGAACGGAAACACAACGCGTCCAATGGCGAGGACAACGCGGACCGCATGGACGACAACCTGAGTTGGAACTGCGGCACGGAAGGGCCCACCGATGATCCGGAAATACTCGGGCTGCGTCGGCGTCAGGCACGAAACTGCGTGGCCATCCTGTTGTTTGAGCCAGGGCGTGCCGATGCTTCTTGCCGGGGACGAACTCCTACGGACACAGTGTGGCAACAACAACGCTTGGTGCCAGGACAACGAAATCGGCTGGTTCGACTGGTCACTTGAAGACGAAAAGAGGGACATGCTGCGCTTCGTGAGGGAAATGATCGCGCTGCGCAAGCGCCATCGGTCGCTTCGTCGAAGCCGTTTTCTGACGGGCGAGCCCGACTCGGGACGCCAAGGGCAGCCCGACGTGGTCTGGTATGGTCAGACGCTGCAGGCGCCGCAGTGGTATGAGACGACACCCGGAGTCTTGCGCTTCACGCTGGCGGGCCAGGCCCGAGGCGAGGGCGATCTGCACGTCATGTTCAACCTGTCGGGAGAACGCCGGACCGTTGAAGTTCCGACTATACCGGGCCACCGATGGTATCGCGCCGTCGACACGGCGCTGGCCTCTCCCGGGGATGCCTTGCCCCCTGACGACCAGCCACCGATCCGGGAGCGTCTGCTGGCGATGGAATCGAGGTCGGCGATGGTTCTGGAATCGAGGTGATCGGCCACTCTCAAGGACCTGCCGCCGGTTCCCGATCGCCGGTCTCGGCGCCCTTCCAACTGAAAGCCAGCGATTCGACCGGCTCCATCACGATTCCTCCCAACGGAGGCAACGTCAGGAGAATCGAATCGGGACGCCCCATCCATGCCACTCCTTCGGATTCGACGGGAATGGGATTGCCCACGTCCGAACCTCCAAAGAATCGCGAGTCGGAATTGAATATTTCTCTGTAGCGGCTCCTCGAAGGCACTCCGACGCGGTATTCGTGCCTCGGGACGGGCGTGAAATTGACAAGTATCAACAGGTCGCCGTCTCCGGACCGGCGAAGATAGCTGAGAACCGAACGGTCGCTGTCGTCCCATTGAAGCCATTCGAACCCCTCGCCGGAAAAGTCGAACCGATGGAGAGCAGGGCGCCCGCGGTACAGAGCGTTCAGATCCGAAACGAGGCGGCGAACGCCCGCATGTTCAGGCACGCCCGCAAGATTCCAGGGAACCTCCCCATCGTGATCCCATTCGTCGGGCTGTCCGAGTTCCGATCCCATGAACAGCAACTTTTTCCCGGGAAAGGCCCATTGGAACGTGTAGAGCAGCCGCAAGTTCGCAAACCTTTGCCAACGGTCCCCGGGCATCTTCCCGAGCAATGACGATTTCCCGTGGACGACCTCGTCGTGCGACAGGGGAAGGACAAAGTTCTCGCTGAAGGCATAGATCGGGCCAAACGTAATGCGGTCGTGATGATGCTTCCTGTGGAACGGATCCTCGGCCATGTATTTCAACGTGTCGTGCATCCACCCCATGTTCCATTTCATCGTGAAACCCAGGCCATTCGACCACGTTGGACTCGTGACGCCCGGCCAGGCCGTCGATTCCTCCGCGATCGTCACGGTTCCCGGAAACTGGCTGTGGACGACTTCGTTGAACGCCTTCAAGAACGCCACGGCTTCCAGATGCTCGTTGCCGCCATGGATATTGGGCGTCCACTCCCCCGCGTTTCTCGAATAGTCCAGATACAGCATCGAGGCGACGGCATCGACGCGCAGGCCGTCGAAGTGGAAATCCTCCAACCAGTAAAGCGCGTTCGATATCAGAAAACTGCGGACCTCGTTGCGACCGTAGTTGAAGACGAGCGTGCCCCACTCGCGATGCTCCCCTTTCTGTTTGTCCGGATACTCGAACAGGGCGCTCCCGTCGAACCGGGCCAACCCATGGTCATCTCTGGGAAAATGGCCCGGAACCCAGTCCAGTATCACTCCGATACCGTGGCGGTGGAGCGTGTTGACGAGGTAGCGCAGGTCATCGGGAGAGCCGTGGCGACCGGTCGGCGAAAAGTATCCCGTCGTCTGATATCCCCACGATGCATCCAGAGGATGTTCGCTCAAAGGCAGGAATTCGACGTGCGTAAAGCCCAGCGCCTCGATGTCGGGTACGAGCCGGTCCGCGATCTCGCGGTAGTTCAGGAACTCTCCCGTGTCGGACCGGCACCAGGAACCGGCATGTAATTCGTAGATCGATATCGGGCTCTCAGCCCAGTTCCACTCGGCCCTGTGTCCCAACCACTCCGCGTCGCTCCATTCGAAGCCGGATGGACTGGGAATTCTCGACGCGATGCCCGGCCGATGCTCGCTTTCCCGGGCAAACGGGTCGGATTTCAGATGAAGTGTCCCCTGCGCCCGGTTCCGTATCTCGTACTTGTAGCACTCGCCGGGATCGAGACCCGGGATGAAGATTTCCCACACTCCGGAAGCTCCCCGGCTTCGCATCGGATGACGGCGGCCGTCCCATCGATTGAAGTCTGCCACAACGCTGACTCGCTCGGCTTGGGGCGCCCATACGGCGAACAGCACACCGGCGACTCCGTCGGCCTCATGTGCGCGGCTGCCGAGAAGCTTGTGGGCCCGAAAATGCTCCCCCCGCCCAAAACTTTCCAACTCCGGCGCCCCGAGTTGCGGCGGAAAGGCGTAAGGGTCGAAGCGCACCGACTCGTCTTTGTCCGATATCGATCGAATCCGGTAGCGGTGAGGCAACGAATCGCCCGCGCCCGTCCATTCGAAGAAGCCGTCGCTCCCAACGCGTTCCATGGCCTCGGCGGCCTCCACAATCCACGCCTCGGAGACCCCGGGGAGGAAGGCCGTCACCACGACCCGGCCCGGCGCCGCCGTGTGCCGGCCGAGCAGTCTGAACGGATCGTGGAGACGTCCTTCGACAAGGAGGGCCCGGTCATCGATTTCATTTCTACCCGCCACGTTCCAATGGTAAAGGAATCCGAACGAGATCCGGGGACTTCGGCGCGGGAATTTCCGTTTGATGCGCGAGAGCGCGGCCGGATGTGATCGGGCATCTCGACAGGACGGTCCCCGCGTGATTGCCTGCGCATGCGCGCGGCCGGATGGTAGGATTCCATTCGCAAGGCATGCCGTATTCCCGAGTCAACCTCTTCGACCGCCGCCGGGCTGGAATCCTGCTCCATGTCACCTCGCTCCCCGGACCATCCGATTGTGGCGTGCTCGGCCAAGACGCGCGGAGGTTCGTTGATCTGCTCCAGGAAAGCGGCTTCAGCATCTGGCAAATGCTGCCGATGGGTCCCGTCGACTCGACGCTTTCTCCCTATTCCGTGCGGTCGGGCGATGCGGGAAACCCCCGGTTGATCGATCTCGACCCGTCCCGGCGCCCGGAATGGTGGCCGACGCGCGCCGAGACCGAGAGCGCACATGCCTGGGAAACCCGTCGCCCGCTTTTGGGGGAACTGTGGCGACGCTTCTGCCGACTGGCCCCGGAACGGGACAAAAACCGATTCCTGACTTTCGTCTGGAGGGAACGGGCCTGGCTTCAGCCCTTCGCTCTCTACGAGGCTCTTCGATCGCGCCATGGCCGACATCCGTGGTGGGAATGGCCGGAACCTCTCCGGGTACGCGACCCCGAAGCGATCGAAAGGGCACGGAGGGATGAACGGCGCCGCATCCGGCAGACGATGTTCGAACAGTACCTGTTCCATGAGCAATGGCACGAACTGAAGAATTATGCGAATCGGCGCGGCGTTTACCTGTTCGGCGACATGCCCGTGTATGTGGATCCCGACAGCGTCGAGGTGTGGTGGCGGCGCGAGTTGTTCCAGGTTGATCTCGAAGGACGCGCGGCTTTCGTCTCGGGAGTGCCTCCGGACTATTTTTCGGAGGACGGTCAGCACTGGGGACATCCCATTTATGACTGGAACCGCATGCGGTCCGAGGGTTACCTGTGGTGGGCCAATCGGTGCCGCCAACAACTGAATCGTTTCGATCTTCTGAGGATCGACCACTTCAGGGCGTTCGATTCGTACTGGGAGATCCCGGCGGACGCAGCCACCGCCCGAAACGGACGTTGGGTCCCCGGCCCTGGAGCCCCGCTACTGGAGACATTGGCCGAGCATTCGATGATCGACTCGCTTGTCGCCGAGGACCTCGGTATCGTTACCCCTTCGGTCCGCAAGCTTCGCGATGATTTCCGCCTGCCCGGGATGTTGGTACTCCAGTTTGCGTTCGATGGTTCGGACGACAACCCATTCCTTCCCGAAAACCACCCCCGGAACGCTGTCGTCTACACCGGCACCCACGATAACGACACGACAGTCGGCTGGTCCCGGTCGCTGCCGGCCGACGCCCGGCACAGCATCTGCCGACGGCTGGGTGTGGCCCCCGACCGAATTCCGGAGACGCTTATCGACCACGCCTACCGGTCGCCGGCGCAATTGGCCGTGTTGCCGATGCAGGATCTACTGGGATTGGGATCGGAGCGCCGTATGAATACGCCGGGAACCACGGAAGGCAATTGGTCCTGGCGTTTTCGGTGGGGAAGAACTGCCTGAAAAGCTCTCCGAGAAATGCCGGAGAGCGATTCGAGAGTCCGGGCGTCTTGTCCGGACGGACTCCTTTGTCCCGCCGACCGACTAGCGTGAATCCGGGCTGGTATTCGCATCGAGGAGGCATTTCGCAAAGAAACCGTCGAAATCCCGGCACGCAGGGATAAAAAGTCCCTGCTTTGGCCGACATCATCCAACATACAATCACGCTCATTCTTGCCGGCGGCGTCGGTTCCCGTCTGTATCCGTTGACAGCCCACCGCGCGAAACCGGCCGTACCGTTCGGCGGCAAATATCGGATCATCGACTTCACGCTGAGCAACTGCCTGGACTCGGGGTTGCGCCGGGTCCTGGTACTTACCCAGTACAAATCCCATTCTCTCCAGAAACATTTGCGGGACGGCTGGTCGATCTTCAACCCATCGCTGGGAGAATACATCACACCGGTTCCGCCACAGATGCGCACGGGAGAAAGCTGGTATGCCGGCACCGCGGACGCGGTTTACCAAAACATGTACCTGATCGAGCGGAGCGACGCAAAGTACGCGCTGATCCTGTCAGGCGATCACGTGTACCGGATGGACTACGCCGCGATGATCGAATTTCATCGGAACCGCCGTGCCGACGTGACCGTTGCGTGCCTGAGAGTTCCGCTGCGGGATGCCTCGGCGTTCGGCGTTGTAAGCCTGGGTGCAAACCAGCGGATCGTCGATTTTCAGGAAAAACCCGCCTCACCCACGCCGGATCCTTCCGACCCCACCCAAGCTCTGGCCTCGATGGGAGTCTATGTCTTTTCGACCGAGTTGCTCCTTCGAGGACTCGGGGACCTTCAGGAAACGCCTCTGCACGACTTCGGCAAGGATGTGCTGCCGACGCTGATTCGAAAGTCGAACGTGGCTGCGTATCTCTTCGGCGGATCGTTGGGGCGCGTGAGGGCGGATCGCTATTGGAGAGACACGGGCACCATCGACGCGTATTTCGAGGCCCATCAGGACCTCATCCAGCCGGTTCCGGCCATGGACTTGTACCAGCCGGACTGGGAGATCCGCACCTATGAACGTCAAAGTCCCCCAGCGAGAACGACGAGGGGCGCTTCGGGGCGCAATGGAGAGTCCATCGACTCCATGCTCTGTTCGGGTACGATCATCAACGGTGGGAAGGTCGTATCCTCGATCCTGTCTCCCGACGTCCGGGTCGACGACAACGCCGTTGTCGAACGGTCCGTCCTGTTCAATGGAGTCCGCGTCGGCGATGGAGCGATACTCAGGCGCTGCATCGTCGACAAGAACGTCGAGATCCCGCCCGGAACAACAATCGGGCTGGACCCGGAACTCGATCGGAAACGGTTTACGGTTTCCGACAAGGGTATCGTCGTCGTACCGCAAACCTGCACCTTCACCTGATTCGCGGATCGGGCGGTGATCTTGCGGTCATAGGCCGCACCTACAGGGGGGAGTGGGAGCGGGGAGCCCAAATCCCTCAATCTCGAAAATGTAGGGGCGGTCTGCGACCGCCCGAATCAAGTCCGTAAGGAGTGTGCGGTCATGGACCGCGCCGAAGACACGCGGCTGCCGTGAAACGGGAGTTCGTTTTTTTCGGTGCTATCATTCGGCCGGAGGAAATCGAACATTCGTGGCCAAACGTCGCCAAACCCTGTCCCGCGTAACGACGATAATCCTGGCCGGCGGGGCGGGCAAACGCCTGTTTCCTCTAACCAAGGACCGATCGAAGCCGGCGGTGCCAATGGCCGGCAAATACCGGCTGATCGACATTTCGATCAGCAATTCGATCAACTCCGGCCTGCGCCGCATTTTCGCGCTCACACAGTTCAATTCGGCCTCGCTGAACCAGCACATCAGGACCACGTTCAACTTCGACGTCTTCTCCGGCGGGTTCGTCCAGGTTCTTGCGGCGGAACAAACCGAGGGAAACGTGAATTGGTTCCAGGGGACGGCTGATGCGGTCCGCCAACACCTGCACCGGTTCACCCGCCGCGACACCGACTATCAGTTGATCCTGTCGGGCGACCAACTCTACCGGATGGACTACCAGGGGCTCGTCCGCGAGCACTGGAAAACGAACGCCGATGTCACCCTCTGTGCGCTCCCCCGGGACGAAGCGGCGGCCGGCTCGCTCGGGCTGCTCAAGCTGGGCCGGGATGCGCGTATCGAAACGTTTCGCGAGAAGCCCGAAGGCGCCGCCCTGCGCGAGATGAAAACGGATATGACCGTTTTCGGGTACTCGCCCGAGGCCGCGGCCAAACGCCCGTACCTGGCATCGATGGGCATTTACCTGTTCAAAAGCAACGTGCTTGCCGACATACTGTCCGACGAATCCCTGAACGATTTCGGCCACCAGGTCATACCAAAAGCCATCGAACGCTACAATGTCCGCGGTTATCTTTTCGACGGATACTGGGAAGACCTCGGTACGATCGGCGCCTTCTTCAAGGCAAACATCAACCTGACACGACCGTCCCCGCACTTCGACTTCAACGACATGGTCTCTCCGGTGTTCACCCATCCGCGGTTCCTGCCGCCGTCGTGGCTGGACGGTTGCTCCATCCGGGAATCCATCGTTGCCGAGGGTTCGATCCTGCATGCGGAGGACATCGCCAACAGCATCGTCGGTATACGCAGCGTCGTCGGAAGGGGCGTCGTCCTCGAAGAAACCCTCCTGATGGGAGCCGACTATTACCAGGACGAGGAGGACCGGGTGCGGGACAGGCGGTCCAATATCCCCCACATCGGCATCGGGGCCGGATCGATAATACGGCGCGCCATTGTCGACAAGAACGCACATATCGGCGAGGGGGTGAAGATCCTGAACGAGAGCGGCATGGCGGAGTGCGACGGCGACGGCTTCTACATACGCGACGGCATCGGCATCGTCCCCAAGAACGCCGTCATACCACCGGGCACGATAATCTGAGGCGGTCATACCGGGCTTCACCACTAAAACGCGGACATCCGGAGAGACTCGCAGATAGAAAGGGGCAGGAGACAGCTCGCCAGCGAGACTGACCGGAGAAAGATGATCGGAATAACGATTGTGTTGCCGGATGCAGGTTCGGCTTTCCCAGGTCCGACGCGATCGGAGACGCGAGGATGATTTCTCCCGGGCGCTGGGAAATCCCCGAACCGGCCGCCGCCTTTGACGTGCGGGCGGGCGACGGTTTTCCCATCACCATCCGGCGTCACGGCAATCCGGACGGCCCGAGAATTGTTCTGAGCCACGGCAACGGGTTTTCGATCGATGCCTACTATCCTTTCTGGTCGCGGTTCACCGGCCGTTTCGACCTGTTCATCTACGATCTACGAAGCCATGGCTGGAACCCGGTCGGCGACCGGCGCACGCATCATGTCCCCATGTTCGTCAGCGACAACGCCTCGGTGACCCGAGACCTCGACATGCGCTACGGAGCGAAACCGAAGATTGGGCTATTTCATTCGCTTTCGTAGCTGGTGGCACTTCACCATGCCGCTGTAGACGGCGTGTTTTCGGCCCTGATCCTGTTCGACCCACCCATCTGTCCGCCGGGCGGTTTTCCACACGACATGGAGAACGTTGGGCGGAAGCTGGGTGAGGCGGCACGCAAGCGCCGCAACCGGTTCGAGACGCCGGAAGAGTTTGCCGAGCAACTCTCCCGCAGGAAGGTGTTCGAGTTCATGAACCCGGCTGGAGTGGATCTTTTTGCCCGGACGACGCTTCGCCCATCCACCGACGGGATGGCCTACGAGTTGTGCTGCCCACGCGAATACGAAGCCCAGATCAACGAGTATGTCTTCTGTTGGTCCATGACTCTGGACCTTCCGCGTGTTCGCTGCCCCATGAAGGCCATCGGCGCCGATCCGACAGTCCGGCACTCATATATGCCAAGCATGGACATCCGGGAACTCCTGCACCTCGACTATGACTTCGTACCCGAGACGACCCATTTGCTCCAACTCGAGAAGCCGGAGGCATGCGCCGACCTCGCGCTCGAATTCCTCAAGGAAATCGGGCTCGCGTGACGGCGTGTCTGTGAACGATCACCCAAAAATTAAATTTTTTGAACACGCGCCGGTTTGAAGATCGTCATCATCGTCCGCCGGCCGGAAATCCGCCCATTCCCATTCCCACTGTAGGTGCAGTCTATGACTGCACGATCTTTCCCCCTGTAGGTGCGGTCTATGACCGCACGATTAACGCCCCTTGTATCTTTCATTAGGACATAAAATGACGAGTTCTGGATTCCCGTAGTTTACGCGGGGATCGAGAACGGACGTGACAGACCGTACCGCCCCAGGTCCAACCAAGACCGATCTGTAGCAAGGTCGTCACGTCCGTATCCTGCACTAACCCGAACAGTCGACCAGGGCCGCTGATTTCAAGCCCGCATTCGCAAGGAAGGGTCCACAGGAATGAACACACCAAACTTCGTCGGTATTGATGTCTCTAAATCCACACTCGATGTGGCCGTTATCGGATCGGACCCGACCATCGCCACAGTCAGCAACGACGCCGGGGGCCACAAAACACTGGTGTCCCAACTGACACGTCTTTCCCCTGAATTGATCGTTCTGGAAGCCACCGGGGGATATCAGCATGACGTGACCCTGGCTCTGGCCGCGGTCGGATTACCGGTCGTGGTTGTGAATCCGCGTCAGGTTCGTGATTTCGCCCGTTCGATGGGCCAGATGGCCAAGACCGATCGGATCGATGCCCACGTCCTGGCCGAATTCGCCGCCCGCGTCCGGCCCGCGATCCGCCCTATTTCGGATCCCGAAACCACCCAACTGCGCGCCTTTGCCGTCCGTCGACAGCAAATCGTGCAGATGATCGTCGCCGAGAAAAACCGTCGGGCGATGGCTCTGAAGCCGATTCGTACTCAAATCAATAAACATATCCGTTCTCTGGAACGCGATCTGGGCAAGATCGACCACGATATCCACGACGCGATCCGGTCCAGCCCAATATGGCTCGAAACCGACGACCTTCTGCGCAGTGTTCCCGGTGTCGGCCCTGCGACATCCACCATGTTACTGACTCATCTCCCCGAACTGGGTCTTCTGGATCGCCGCCAGGTTGCCTCTCTGGTCGGCGTCGCCCCCATGAACCGCGACAGCGGCACTTTCCGCGGCCGCCGCATGATCATGGGTGGTCGCGCTCCTGTACGACGCGCCCTTTACATGGCCACCCTCGTCGCCATCCGCCACAATCCATCCATCGCCGTCGTTTACCAGCGCCTTCGTCATTCCGGTAAACGTCCAAAGGTCGCCATCACCGCCTGCATGCGCAAACTCCTCACCATCCTCAACGCCATCGCCCGTGATCGCGTTTCTTGGCGCCAGGAGCTTCCTTGTGCTTGATTTTCAAGACAGTCGCTACAGTCTCGGAATGCTGGCCCCTCAATGACCAGAAGATGTGACATGCGGCGAAGGTCCGGATTTCTTCACTTTCTGGCGATCGCCAACACGCTTCGGCTTCGGTGGGTTCGCTTCGCAGCCGCATCCCGTAGTTGCCGTGGGCATGATCACGGCCCGCCGCCGCTGACCACCAGCAACTCTCGGAGGCGTTCCTCGTTGGCGAACGCCGGTCGGCAGCCATGGCCGGGCGCGACGGTTGCGTCCTCAGTCGTCCCGTGCCGCCCGCGCTCGCCGTCGGGCCTGCGCCACGATCACGATGCCGAGCGCCAATCCGCCGCCGAGCAACGCGAGCGCTGGCGTGTCCGCGCCTCGCTCGCCCAGCGCAGCATTGAGCCCACCGCCGGCGAGCATGCCGATCAGCGCCGCGAGTATAGCCCTCACGACGACGCGCGCACCGGGACGGAATCTTCCCTTGGTCATTGCTCAGTCTCGAGGTGCTCGCATCTTCGTCCCATCCAAAGTCACGTGCCCTTCCGGCGCCAGATCCATCACATTGGGCGGAAACAGCATGTTTTGATCCACGTCCCATTCTCGAAATGTCTTGGCCATGTCCCCACTCTCTCTCATTCCATCGTCGGGTGGGGTCCAGCCACATTCGGATTACGGGGACAGGCGCCTAGAAGAGTTCCGGGACGAACGTCTGGTCGCTCATCGGCGGACGGATGTAGTCATTGTCAGGTTGGCGAGACGGCAACTCGAGTTCCGGCGCTTTGAGTTCGTTATATGGAATGAGACTCAGAAGATGCGCGATGACATTCAGCCGGGCCCGCTTCTTGTCATCTCCTTCCACGACGTACCACGGTGCTTGTCCGATGTCCGTGTATTTGAACATCTCATCCTTGGCAACGGAATAGTCGACCCACTTTTCACGCGACTTGAGGTCCATATCGCTGATTTTCCATCTGCGAATCGGGTCCTCGATCCGCTGTCTGAAACGACGCTCCTGTTCGGCGTCGCTAACTGAAAACCAATACTTGATCAACTTGATCCCCGAGCGAACCAGCATGCGCTCGAACTCCGGGCAAGATCGCATGAATTCGTCGTACTCTTCGTCGCTGCAAAAGCCCATGACGCGCTCGACGCCGGCCCGGTTGTACCAACTGCGATCGAACAGCACCACCTCGCCGGCAGCGGGAAGATGAACGGTATAGCGCTGGAAGTACCACTGGCTCTTTTCGCGTTCGGTGGGCGTCGCCAGCGCCACCACCCGGCAAATGCGGGGATTGAGGCTTTGGGTAATCCGTTTGATGGCGCCGCCCTTTCCCGCCGCGTCGCGTCCTTCGAAGATGACAACTACCTTCATGCCCTTGTCATGAATCCACTTTTGAAGCTTGACCAGTTCGATCTGAAACCGGTCCATCGCCTTCTTGTATTCTTTCTTGCCGAGGTCTCTCCGCACAGGCGCCACCCTGTCCTCGATCGGATGTTGGGGCAACCCAGTCTTCGTTTCGACCATTGCAGCCTCACTTTGGAAACAGGCGTACCGCCCAAACCCAGCCGGCGCGGCCGATATTCCGGATTCCTCCCGATTCAGAATAAATCGGGGAGCGATCCAGAGGCGGTAGAAATCGATTGGAACCCGACAGATCCGCCGCGCCGAGCTACCGCGGAACCACCCCGCGCATAGAGATCACTCGACTCCGATCGGATCGCTGACGTAATACCCCGTGCGGTGACGTACCGTCGCGGTGGGGTCATTCAGCCGGACGCGGATTTCCCTCCAAACCGTATCGACACTGCCGCTGGTCGGGTAGTAGCTGAGCGTGTACTGCTGGTGCAGTTCTTCAAGAAGAATGGACGCCAGGCTCTGGAGCGCGTAACGCCGTCCGGTATAGATTCGGAAAGCCCGGCCCCCGGTCCCGTCCGTCAGGCGAGCGAGCATGTAGTGATAGACGTGGTATCGCTTCCGGCGGAGGACTTCCGGGTCGGTATCGTCGTCATCGATCCCGATCGCATAGACCAGGACCTCGGACCGCTTCAACATTTCGTCGATATCTTCAATGCCCAGTCTACTGTTTGTATCGAATCCATCGCTGAGCAGGAGCAGCACCTTTTTTTGATGCCGGGCGTTCTCCATCATCTGCAGGCCAAGACCGATCGCATCGAACTGATGGGTTTCACCGCCTGTACGTGTTCCGCGGAAGAGTTCCTGAATTTCGGGGCCGCCCTGTGTGAAGTCGGTCAGGACATTCGAGTCGTCGGCGTAGGTCATGACGAAGACCTCGTCCTCGGGCGACAGGGCCACCGCGACTTCGCGGGCGGTCTGCAAGGCCTGCTGCATCTTGTACTGCATACTGCCGCTGATATCCACAAGGATTCCCAGACTCAATGGAACGCCCTCGTCATGGGAAAAAAAGGAGAGGTTTTGTTCCACGCCGTCCTCGAAGATCGTAAAGTCCTCTCCATCCAGATCTTGGACGTACCCGCCCGCCAAATCCAGAACCGTGGCTGTCACGTTGACCAGAGGAACTTCGACCCGTAGCCGGAATTGATCCGCCGTATCGACGGATTCGGGAGCTGACGTGGTCTCGGGGTTGGCTTGTCCCCTGGCTGAAACGGGCCCGCTGACCAAGCAGAAAGTCAGGACCGCCAGCCTCCAAGATCGGGTTATTGTCATGATGGCCCTAGTCTTAGTCATCCACCGAAATCGGGTCAACATAAATTGATGCACCGGCCGGAAGACTCCCCGTCGCCATGCATTTTTCTGAACCAAAGGCCGCGGCAACGGCAGCGGACTACGTTCGCGAAGCAAGAGGCGACAGAACTCTCCGGATCGCTAGTGCGCTTCCATGACAGCGTTTCTATTCCATTCCGGGACATACACGACGAGATTGCGGCATCCGTTGGCGACGGACTGACACGCAAGGCGGCTGTTCGGGGTGAGGCCGGGGGCGTAGGAGAGTTGGTCTTCTTCACCGTCGCTCATTTCCGAAAGGCTTTCGCCGCCTTCCTGAACGATGCAGTGACACGTAGAGCAGGCACAAACGCCGCCGCAGGCATGGTTGATCCCGAAACCGTGCTTGAGGGCGATGTCGAGAATGCTGCCGGGCAGACCGGTGTCTCCAAGAGGCAACTGCGACGGGTCGACCTCAACGGTCACACCCATCGGCAGAAACGTGACGGTATATTTGCTGGTCGGGGCCTCAATGCCCTCGAGTTCGTCGAAATAAGGATTGCGTCCACCCATGACTTCTGGATGGTAACACGCTGGACGGGGCTCGGTGGGATGGCCCGGCGAGGATCGACACCAACGGCCAGCGGCAGAACCGTGCGGGACTCTACCGCCGGCTGCTGAACGACGAACCGGAATCGGGGCTCCGGCCCTTCACTTCTTACTGTCCGCCGGTCGCTACTGAATCGCTTGAAGCTGGTCCAGAACGACGGCGATCGGGGGCCGGTCCGCGGCGCCCATTCCGACATAGTCCCAGTGAAGAATACCGTCCCGGTCGAGAATGAACAGCGAAGGCCGTGCAATGCCCTCCTGCGGATGCAAGACGTTGTAGTCGCGGATGAACCTGCGGGGCGAGTCCGAAAGAACCGGAAATGTCAGTCCCAAATCGGACGCCGTCACAACAGCCTGGGACGGAAGGTCGGCGCTCAGCGCCACAAGTTCCGCGTCGAAGCTCTGTATCGTTTCGTAATTTTCCTGCAGCTCAACTAGCTGCGCCTGACAGTACGGTCAATTGTGCATCCGGTAGAAGACGATCAGAACGTTCTTGTCACCCCTGAAATAGTTCAGGTTGACGGTCATGCCCTGAACGGACATACCGGAAATATTGGGTGCGGGAAAGTCCTGCGCCATGACGGGAATCGCCATAAGAGTCAGAACAGCCACCGCGAGGGCGTATTTTGTGACTTTCATGCTTTCGGTTCCACTCCCCCCTCTTCGAATGAGGTCATCATCACGAATCGTACCGGAAGTCCGTCCGCGATGTCCATCTTCCCGTGGCGACCGCGTGTCACGATGACCAGACTCTGATCTCCGTCCGGACTGCCGACCGGCAGTACAAGACGGCCCGGGGCAGCCAACTGGCCGGTGAGTCCGGATGGAATTTCGGTGGCGCACGCCGTCACAACGATGCGGTCGAAGGGGGCGAATTCGGGCCACCCCGCGGCGCCGTTTCCCAAGCGGTAGCGAATGCCGCGATAACCTTCGGTTTCGAGCGTCCGGCGCGCGGATTCCTGCAGAGCGGCCCGGATTTCGATCGTGTACACCTCGCCAGCCAATTCGTGCAGGACGGCGGTCTGATAGCCCGAACCGGTCCCGACCTCCAGGACGCGATGTCCCGATTGAAGATCGAGCATTTCAGTCATCGCCGCAACGATGTACGGCTGGGAGATCGTCTGTTTTTCAGCAATCGGAAGGGGGGAGTCGGCGTAGGCATCGGACACCGATTCGGACGGAACGAACTCATGACGGGGAACGCGCCTTAATGCGTCGAGCACCCGTCGATCGCGAATTCCACGACGCACCAACTGTCGAACCACCATTGCTTCGCGTTCGGACTGGCGTGGACGCGTGCTCACGGTTGGAGGCCAATGACCGACAACATCCTGCCGGCCCGATTCCCATCACGGCGGTAGGAATGAAACATGTCGCCCCGGCAACGCGTGCACAGCGTGGAAACCTGGATGCGTTCGGGCGGCATGCCCGCGGCAATCAACTGCAATCGATTCGCCTTGCCGAGGTCGAGGTGTGGCTTCGTCCAACCGGGCTGGCGTTCGATAATTTCAGGTTGCGAAAATCGGTCTACGACTTCCTCGCCCACTTCCATGCAACAGACGCCGATGTGGGGTCCGATTGCGGCGGACAGGTCCCCGGCAGAAATACCGTCCCGGGAGGCCATGACTTCAACGGTTTTGCGGACGACGGCCTGAGCCGTGCCGCGCCAACCCGCGTGCGCCGCCGCCACGCGGCGTCCCCGCCCATCGGCAATCAGGATCGGAACGCAGTCCGCCGTCATGATGCCGATTGCGACGCCTCGCAGCGAGGTCTCGGCGGCATCGCCTTCGGGCGGTTCGATCGGGAACTCGCTGTCGGCGACCTCGTGGACGATGTTCGAATGAATCTGCTTCAGCCGCGCTATCGGCCACCTTTCCAATCTGGCCACAGCCATGAAACGGGTCAGATTGTCGGCAGCGATTCGGTCCCCCTCGCCAAACGTGAGGTCCTCCCCTTCGGCCCGGCGCGTTGAGAAAGCATGCACAAGGCCTGGAATCGATTCCAGAACCGGCGCCTTCAGAAACGTAATGCCCGATTCCCTGCGGATGTGTAACATGATTGGTCTTCAGCGATGGGTGACGGTCCGGATCGCCGGGATCGTATCTGAAGAAACGGAGACTCTCCTGATCATCGGCATCGGCATCGACGTGATCCAGAACGAGCGCATCGCGGGCTCACTGGAGCGATTTCCCGACCGGTTCGTATCCCGAATCTACACGCCCGGGGAGTCGGCGTACTGTCACGGTTGCGCACACCCCTCCCTCCACTTTGCCGCAAGATTCGCCGCAAAGGAAGCGGCATTCAAGGCGCTGGGAACCGGATGGGCCAGGGGAGTGCATTGGAAAGACGTCGAAGTTGAACGCCTTCCGTCGGGACAGCCGCAGTTGATCCTCCATGGCGGTGCGCTGAAACGGGCGGGCGAATTGGGTGCGAGCCGATTCCATGTTTCATTGACGCACGATCAATTGGTTTCGGCCGCGGTGGTGATTCTGGAAGCGGACTGAAACGTCTTCACTGTCTTCCAATCCCAGGCAGCCATTCGATTGGCGCGGCCATCACAAAGCCGCTGCGATTCCATGGCAGGCGTCGTCGAGTCCAGTCACGGCCAATCGGTGCCAACGATTGACGTCAAGATCTCCGGGCACTCGCACCCTGATGAAATTGTCGGTGATACCCGAACGCGAGTTGCCATGGACAACCTCGTCCAGCACCAGCACGTCCAGTTGCCGACCGACGAATGCCTCTCGAAATGCCGCGTTCTTGCGCGCGATCAGACTCCGGAGTTGCCGGCCCCGGAATCGGGACACGTGTTCGGGCACCGGGTTGTCCATGTCCGCCGCGACTGTGCCCGGACGGGCTGAAAACGGAAACACATGAAGATATGTCAGCGGCGAAGCTTCGATCAAACGGTACGTTTCGAGAAACTCGTCGTCGGTCTCACCCGGGAAACCGACCATCACGTCGGCGCCGATCGCGGCATCGGGCGCCGCGTCCCGAATTCGCCCGACCAGATCCGCATATGCATCCGCGCTATATGGCCGCCGCATCCGCCTCAGGATCCGGGTGCAACCGCTCTGCATCGGCACGTGCAAGTGGTGCGCGACACGTGGATGGGCCGCCACCAGTTCGATGACTTCGGAAGTGACTTCCAGAGGCTCGATCGAACTCAGACGCAGCCGCTCCAGTGCGGGCAGCGTATCCAGCGTTCGTCGAACCAGGTCGACAAAGGAAGTCCGCGGCCGCAGATCGCGTCCGTAGGAACCCAGATGAATGCCGGAGAAAACGACTTCGCGGTATTCTCGTTGGACCAGGTCACGTACCCGATCGATCACACGGTCGGGATCGAGACTGCGGCTCCGCCCCCGGACCGAAGGAATAATGCAGAACGAACAGTTGGCATCGCAGCCATCCTGCACCTTCACCGTGGCGCGAGTACGGCCGGCCGAACCTTGAGCCGGGGACACATCGAGCACCTTCTCATCAAAAATGTCGCTGCAAAAGACTTCGGCGCGGCCCTCTCCCTGAGGATCCTGGAGGGATTCGAGAACAAGCCCACTGACCATGTGCTTGTGGGAGTTACCGACAACGTAACCGACGTGCGGCATGGCGGCCAGTTCCTCGGGACGGCGCTGCGCGAAACATCCGGTGACAACGATGCGCGAATCCGGATTGCGGCGGCCAACACGCCGGATCAACCGCCGGACCTCCCGGTCCGCCTCTGCGGTCACCGTACAGGAGTTCACAACCAGGACGTCCGCGTCGTAGGGCGACACCGACTCCCTGGCCCCGGCCTGGGTCAGTTCATCCTGTATGGCCGCGCCCTCCGACTGCGAGGCGCGGCAGCCGAAGTTGACGACGTGGAAGCGTTGGTCGGGCATTCCGTTGTCCGTCAGCCCCTGAGCTTGTCCTGAAGCCGTCTGTTTTTCTCGGCCACACCGGCGGCAAGCGTTCTCTTGTGCGCTTCCATTTTATCGACCAAGGAGGAATCTTCAGTCGACAGAATTTGAATCGCGAACAATGCGGCATTCGCGGCGCCGCTCTTGCCGACCGCCATCGTTGCCACCGGTATGCCCGGAGGCATCTGGACCGTCGCGAGAAGCGCGTCGAATCCCTTCAGCGGCGAACTGTCGATGGGAACGCCGATCACTGGAACGGTCGTGTCGGCCGCGATCACACCAGCGAGGTGCGCGGCGGCGCCGGCGCCGCAGATGATTACCTTCAGACCGCGGGCGCGCGCAGATTGCGCGTACTCGGCCGCGCGGGCGGGCGAACGGTGCGCGCTGACCACTTCAACCTCGGTGGGAACGCCAAATTTCCAGAGCGTTTCAATCGCCGCGCTCATTACCGGAAGATCCGAATCGCTCCCCATCAGAATCCCCACTACGGGGCGTATTTCCGTCATTGTTTCTTCAATCCTTTCCGACCGATATCGCGCCGGTATGCCTTGCCGTCGAAATCGATCGTTTCGGCTGCGGCATAGGCCTTCTCCAGCGCCTGTTCGAGTGTGTCGCCAACGGCCGTCACGTTCAATATGCGGCCGCCGTTCGTGTAGACATTGCCATCTTCCCACCGTGTCCCGGCATGGTAAATCGTTACGCCTTCGAGGCGTCCCGCGGCTTCGAGGCCGGAAATCTTCTTGCCTTTCCCGGCCTTCTCGG
Organism: Terriglobia bacterium; assembly: GCA_963555775.3. Taxonomy (GTDB): domain Bacteria; phylum Acidobacteriota; class Terriglobia; order 20CM-2-55-15; family 20CM-2-55-15; genus JAJEDW01. The sequence goes on from CAUVWY020000003.1 coordinate 213,310, forward strand.
GATAGGTATCCGCCACCAGTACGACGGACGCCGATGCCCCCGGCTTCCAACTCAAATCGATGCCGGCAAGTGTGTGGCCGCTCATCGCGAGAAAGACATCCAGAAGATCGGTTTCGAGGCGCGGCAGGATGACCTGAGTTTCGGGATCCCCGAAACGGACGTTGTATTCCACAAGTTTCGGGCCGTCATCGGTCAACATCAAACCGGCGTAGAGAATGCCGGTGTATGTCTTTGCCGCCTCGAGCGTCGGGCGAATCAAACGATCGATAACCTGCTTCCGCTGTTCGGCCGACAGAATCGAGTCGACGGAATACGCGCCCATGCCGCCTGTGTTGGGCCCGGAGTCCCCATCGAAGCGGCGCTTGTGATCCTGCGACGACACCATCGGCTTGAAGTCGGCGCCATCGGCAAAAACGTGGAACGAAGCCTCCTCGCCGGTAAGAAACTCCTCTATGACCACGCTGGAACCCGCTTCGCCCAGCGTCGCCCGCTCCATGAAGTCGCGCACCGCGCGGCGGGCCTGGTTGGGAGTCTCCGCAACGACAACCCCCTTGCCCGCGGCCAGGCCGTCGGCTTTCACAACCGTGGGGTACGGCACGCTTTCGAGAACGGCATAGGCGGATTCGGCCGTCGCGCAAACGGTGTAGCTTGCGGTCGGCAACCCGTGCTCGGTGCAAAGATTCTTCGTGAATGTCTTGCTTCCTTCGATCCGTGCCAGATCGGCGTTGGGGCCGATCACCGGGAGCTGCCGCCTCCGAAATTCATCGACGATTCCAAGGCTCAAGGGGACTTCGGGACCGACGACGGTCATATCGATCGCGGTACTTTCGGCGAACGCGGCGAGGTCGCCGATTCTGTCGGCGGCAATCGATATCGGTTCCGCGTGTTCACGCGTCCCGCCGTTACCCGGCGCCGCGTAGATGCTGGACGCTTTCGGACTGCGTCGAAGCGTATCGACCAGGGCGTGCTCCCGTCCGCCGGAACCCACGACGAGGAGTTTCACTGTCGGCCGGCCTCGATCTGGGTGAGGGTTTCGTTCAGAGCGCCGGTTCGATACCCGTCGACGTCGATGGTGACAAAACGGAATCCGATCGCTTTGAACTCCATGGACAATCGTTCGAACATGTCGAGGCTAAGGGCCCGCTCCAACTCGTCGCGAGCGATCTCGATGCGAACGACATCGCCGTGATGGCGGACTCGGCTCTGGCGAAAACCGAGAGAGCGCAAGACGGCTTCTCCACGGTCGATCATCTGGAGCTTCTCCTTTGTTACCGCCGATCCATAAGGTATCCGCGAGGACAGGCAGGCCGAAGCGGGCTGGTCCCAGGTTTTCAGACCCCAATCCCGCGACAATCGACGAATCTCGGACTTTGTCAGGCAGGCCTCGATCAGCGGACTGCGGACCGACAACTCGCGACCCGCGGCACGGCCGGGACGGTAGTCCCCCGTATCGTCAAGGTTGTTGCCGTCGGCAACGTAACGAAAACCCCGATCCAGCGCCATCTTCGTCAGCCTGGTGTACAACTCGTGCTTGCAGAAGTAGCAACGGTTGACCGGGTTCCCGGCGTAGTTCGGATCCGCGAGTTCCTCGGATCGGATGAACTCGTGCCGAATCCCGAAGCTGCCCACGACGTCCAACGCGATCTCCCTTTGATACGTGGGATAGCTGGGACTTTCGGCGGTGACGGCAAGGGCTTGGCCGCCGAGTTCAGCCTGGGCGACGACGGCAAGATAGGCACTGTCAACGCCGCCGCTGAACGCCACCAGACACGAACTCATCTCCGACAGGATATGCCGGAGGTTGTCTTCTTTTTGAGCAAGTTGGGCAGTCATGGGTACCCATTGGGTGGTCAGGCGCCAGAAAGAATTTGCCATTGTATCAGTATCGGGAAGAACGTCGGGCCCGAACTCCTGCCGGGACCGTTGTCCAGGCACGAGATTGACGCCTTACTGTCAACCCGGATTCGCGGAGAAGTTCAACGGAAAACCCCTTGACAAGCCCGCGGACCGGCTAAGAAACTTTTGAGGACTGGAGGGTATTTCATGCAGGGGACATTGCTGTTGAACGCGTCCTACGAACCCCTCCGGATCATCTCGTGGAAAAAAGCCATCATGCTTCTTTTCGCGGAGAAGGTCGAAGTCATTGACGAATATGACCAGAGAATCCACAGCATCACGTTTTCGGTTCGGCTTCCGTCGATCTGCCGCCTGATCAAGTACGTCCGGGTCAAGAACAGAAGTCGCGTCAAGTTTTCGCGTGCGAATATTTATTCACGCGACAAATACAACTGCCAGTACTGCGGCAAGCGCTTTCCGACCGAAGACCTGACGTTCGACCACGTGGTGCCTGCCGCCCGGGGTGGAAAGAAGAAATGGGACAACATCGTCACGGCCTGTTTTCGCTGCAACCACAGGAAGGGAGGTCGAACTCCGGCCCAGGCCGGAATGTCGCTCATTCGCGAACCCGTTGAACCCAAATGGCTGCCCGCCAGTCACATCACCTTCCGCATCAAGTCTCCGCCTGATAGTTGGCGCGACTACCTCTATTGGAACGTCGAACTGGATGTCTAGCGCTCGACGGCAGGCCGGTTTTCGGGGCACCGCAGAATGCCCTCAGGTATAGTGATAGGGCCGCGCGGGAACAGTTTCAATGGACGTGCGGTTCACTACGATGTCTCTGATCGAGCAGATACAGACCGACATGGTTTCGGCCATGCGGAACAAGGAAGCAATCCGCCTGGGCACGCTCCGGATGGTCAAGACCGCCCTCACGAACAAGCAGGTCGAGACAGGAAATGCACTGTCGGAAGAAGCGGCCATCGGCGTCCTCAACACGCTCGTCAAACAACGCCGCGATTCCGCCGATCAGTTCAGGAAGGGCGGCCGGGAGGCCATGGCCCTGCGCGAAGAAGAAGAAATCGGAGTCATTGAAACGTACCTTCCCGCCCCGGCGACGGACGAAGAAATACTGGCGGCCATCGCCGCTGCCGTAGAGGAAACCGGGGCGGCCAGCCCCAGGGACATGGGCCGCGTCATGAAAGCAACGTTGACCCGGCTTGCCGGAAAAACAGTCAACGGCGGCAATGTCAGCCGGATCGTGAAGGAGAGGCTCTCGGCATGACGGACACCGGATCCATACCGTCGGCCCGACCCCCGGTTTCCGCCGCTGTCGAACCCTATCTGCGTCAAGGACCCGCAAGGGAACGCCGGACCGGCCAGGTAACTGCCCGGGGAAAGAGCGCTGCCCGGGAATGGATCGAGAGCCTGGCGTTCACGATCGTTTTCGTGCTTCTGTTCACCAACTTTATCGCGCAGGCGACACAGGTTCCGACCGAATCGATGAAGCCCACCATCATGGTTGGAGATCATTTCTTTCTCGACAAGTTCGCGTTTCCGGCAAACTTTCCGGAAGGCATCCATCGATTCTTGCCTCAACGCACTCTGGAGCGGGGCGACATCATCGCTTTCAATGCGCCCGACGGTGGGAACATACCGTTCGTGAAACGCATTGTGGGCTTGCCGGGCGAAGAGGTCGACATTCGAAGCAAGGTCGTGTACATCGACGGCACGCCACTCGACGAACCATACAAGATCCACGTTGACAATCACGTGTACGGCGACGAACCCTGGACACCGGAGGGGCTTCGCGTACGGGACAACTACGGGCCGGTCACAATTCCCGAGGGCTTCTATTTCGTAATGGGAGACAACCGCGACAACAGCAACGACGGCCGTTATTGGGGTTTCATCAGCGACCGGGACGTCATCGGTAAACCGCTGTTCGTGTATTGGTCGTATGACGGGGGGACGTATACGCCGGGCCGGCGCTCGATCCCGCAACGCATTTACGGGTACGCGTCGGTCGCCGCCAACTTCCTCGGCCAGACGCGCTGGTTTCGTACCGGAATGATGATCCGCTGATCGACTCTCTGGAATTGTCCGCTTGACCGAAAAAGTACACGCCGGCGCAGCATCCGTTCGCAAGGCCGTTTTCCCGGCGGCGGGCCTGGGCACACGGTTCCTGCCGGCAACCAAGGCTCAACCCAAGGAAATGTTGCCGCTGGTCGACAAGCCGTTGATTCAGTACGTTGTCGAAGAGGCGGTCGATTCGGGTATCCAGAACATCACGATTGTCACGGGCCGCGGCAAGAACGCGATCGAAGACCACTTCGACGTGTCTTACGAACTGGAGACCATCCTGGCCGCGCGCGGCAACTTGGCGCGACTCAAAGAGGTTCAGCGCATCTCGAGCATGATTGACGTGTCCTACGTACGCCAGAAGGAAGCGCTGGGTCTGGGACACGCCATCTTGACAAGCCGCGGCCTGGTCGGAAACGAGCCCTTCGCCGTGATGCTGGGCGACGACATCATCGATGCCGAAGTACCCTGCCTGAAACAAATGCTGACCCTGTTCGAAACACTCCAGTCGTCGATCATCGCAACGTGCGTAGTACCCGAATCCGACGTGTCGAGCTATGGCATCGTCAAGGGACTCCCGCTCGAGGGCTATCGAGGCCGCGTCCTTCGCATTGAGGATGTCGTGGAAAAGCCCGCTCGGGACGAAGCGCCGTCCAATCTGGCGATTATTGGCCGCTATATTTTCACGCCCGAAATCTTTGATTCCATCGAGCGCACGAAGGCGGGCCGGGACGGAGAGATTCAGATTACCGACGCGATCCGTCTGCTGCTGAAGGAACAACCCGTTTATGCCTTCAAATTCGATGGAACGCGCCATGACGCCGGCGACAAGCTGGGCTTTCTGAAAGCGACAGTGGAGTTCGCGTTACAGCGGGACGGCCTGGGAAGCGAATTCCGGGATTACCTCAAGTCGTTGAAACTCTGAGGATTTCCAAACAGCCCGTGGCAGGACCCTGCAGGGTCGCGCGCAGGGGTCTTCGGGTCTCAGGCGCGAAGAGAGGAGCGGATCGATGGTTTCACATCGTGACCGACGAACGACAAAGTCTGTGACCCGACCCCCCCTGCGCCCTACGGGTTACGGCGGCATCGGGCCATCTGCCACGTTGCCCCTCCTCGATAGATGGGGGACATCGACTTCGTCGTGGCGCCTCGCATACGGCCCAATGGCGCTCGTAACGCGATCCCTGCAGGGTTCTACCACGGGCTGCTAATGTCGACCCGGTCAAGACCCCTCGGAGTATCCGAAAGTCCGGACCGCCTGTCCCGAACGCCGTCCTCGCAGATGCCACCGACGTTGCCAGACCATTCGACGGGTACTCTTTTCGTCATTGCGACGCCAATCGGCAACATGGCCGACTGGAGCCATCGCGCCGAAGAAATCGTTCGCGGCGTGGATCTCGTTCTGTGCGAGGACACCCGTCACACCAGGAAACTGCTCTCCCGCTATCGCATCGATCAAAAGCTCGAGAGCTACCACGATTTCAACGAAGCGGAAAAGGCGCAGCGCCTGGCCAACCGGATTCGGGCCGGAACGTCCGTCGCCCTGGTCTCCGACGCAGGCACGCCCACACTCTCGGACCCGGGTTACCGCATCGTGCGCGCATGCCGGCTCAGTGACATCCCTGTAATCCCGGTCCCCGGCCCGGCGGCGGCCGTCGCAGCGGTTTCGGTTTCGGGGCTCCCGACGGACGAGTTTCTCTTTGTCGGATTTCTGCCACGTAAAAAAGACGCTCGACGCCGGAAGCTGAAAGAACTCGCCGGCCTGAGGGCCACGCTGGTGTTTTACGAAGCACCTCACAGGCTGCGATCCACGCTCGCCGATATGCAGAGTGCATTCGGTGACCGCGAAGCGTTTCTGGGACGTGAAATGACAAAGCTTCACGAAGAGTACGTGTTCGGTCCCATCGGCAAGATACTTGAACGAGCCGTCGAGCGCGGAGAGGCCGTGATCGTCGTCGAAGGGGCCAGGGACGCGGAGGGCGCCGAACCGGCCGCCGATCTGAACTCCATGTCCCGGCAAGAAATCGTGAAGCTCGCAGCACGGCGCCTGGGTGTCGGACGCAAGCAACTCTACGACATGCTGTTCAGGAAGGCGGAGCGGACTTGATGCGGGCGGTCATATTCGGACTTGATTCGGGCAGTCATAGACTGCCCCTACATGCTCAATATTGAGGGATTCGGGCGCCCCGCTCCCACTCCTGCTGTCGGCCCCAATGGGCGAGGATGGTTCAGAGGATGGAGTCGTCGATCGTGACGGGAGCGCGCGGCGCCTCCGAACTCTCAGCAGGCGGCGGAGGCTGTTCGCCGTTGCCGCTCAGGTACGCCTTCAACCGCGATTCGGAACCATCGAAGAAATTATCGATCAGGCTGCTCACCGCGTCCGCCCGCACAGCGGCCTCGCTATAGACCGGTTCGTATACGTGAGCCCGCGATTTCTTGGTGCGGCGCAGGATTCCTTTCTTGAAGAGACGGTCCATCACCGTCATCACGGTGGTATACGCCAGCTTGCGGTCCGGGAGAAGGTCGGGCTGGACTTCCTTGACCAGACCGGAACGCCGGCGCCACAGCGATTTCATGATGACAAGTTCAAGCGGTGTGAGAGTGATCACGCGTCCGGATCTTTCTTCCTGTTCTCGAGGACATCGATCAGGTCGCCGGCTTCGGACTTGGCAGGCGCCCTGGCCGGAACAACCAACACACGGAACTTCATCACGCGGCGGGGCAAATCAACCGTGACCACGTCTCCAACCGACAGTTCCTTGCCCGGTCGCGCTACGGAATCATTGACTCGAACACGGCCGGCGTCGCACGTGGCCTTTGCCATCGGGCGCCGCAGTATCACCCGGCTCCACTTGAGGTATCGATCGAGCCGCACGGCGCCACCTGCTACTCCTCGGCATCTTCAGAAACGGCGCCCGTATCCACATAGCCGGCCTTGACGTCGATAAAGCTCTCTCTTCTCAGCTGGTTCACGTATTCGCGGCGCGCATCGTCATACTGAAGGCTTCCCAGGTACTCCTGAATCTCCTGAAATGACAACTCGTACGCGCGAATTCCCCCATCGTGCCGGTCAACAAGCTTCAGGATGAGGAACACGTCGGGCAATTCGATAATCTCGCCGACATCGTTCCGGCCGAGATCCGCCACGGCATTGGCATAGACTTCGCCGAGTTGACCGGTTTCAAAGAATCCCAGGGCGCCTCCGGACTGAGCCGATTCCACCTCTGACGTTTCAAATGCGACGAGGCCGAAATCCTCGCCGTCCGTGACGCGAGCGACCGCTTCGTCGGCTTTGGCCCGTGCCGCTTCGTCGGCTTCGGGGTCCGGGCTCCGCAGTATCACGATTTCCTGTATCTGAACGCCGGGGGGGCTCTCGAAGGACTCGAGATTGGCTTCGTAATATTCGCGCGCCTCTTCATTGGTAATGATAATGTTCCGGTAGACCTCCTGGGACACCAGGACTTCGGTCAGATACTGCGTGCGGATCATTTCTCGATATTCTTCTAGAGAATCTCCCTGGGAAACAATGGCCCCCTCGAGGTCCTCGATCGTTTCGAAATCGTAGTCCTCCCTGAGCCGTTCCATGGTCCGAACGACTTCGAGGCTGCCATCGATGCCATACTCCTCGGCCTTCTGGATGAGCAGGCTCCGATCGATCATGTCCCGCAACAGGTTGGCCCGGCCCTCTTCAATGGCCTCGAGAAGATCCGCGCCTTCCAAGTTCTCCGCAACGAGCGACTCCATCGTGATTGCCTGCTCTTCGAGCTCCGACTGGAGAATGATATCGCTGTTCACAACAGCGATGATCTTGTCGACGACTGTCTGGGCACGTGCCGGAAGCGGCAGTACAGCAACCAACGCCAATATGAAAGTGAATTTCTTCATACGATTTCTCCCAAAGTCAAAGGATAGCTCAAGACAGCTCGCGGAGCACATTTTGGATGCGCTCGAACAACACGGGTCCTCGGACGCCGGTTCCAAGGCTGAGCGTCGCGGGAGGGATGAACCCGAGATCCGAATGGCGCTCAATCAGTTGAACGATCCGGTCGGGCTCGATTCGCGCCTGGAGGTCGAATGCGATATCGACTGAATCTCGCTTCAAATTGATCGACTGCGCGCCAACCACGCGGCCCAGAACCCGGAGCCGCGCATATTCGAGCAGGTTCTCTACCGGCCGCGGCAAGGCACCCAGGCGATCTTCAAGATCCTGGTACCGGGCATCGACTTCTTCTTCGGTCCGGCAGGATGCGATGCCCTTGTAGATGCGAAGGCGCATAGCCTCGTCGGAAACGAATTCCTTCGGAATCTTCAGGTCGGCCTTCAGGTTGATCGCAGTTTCGACGGCCAGGGGCTCGACTCCGGTCCGGAATTCCTCCATGGTTCGTTCAAGCATTTGACAATAAAGGTCGAACCCGATCGCTTCGATGTGACCATGTTGTGCGCCGCCCAACAGATTGCCGGCGCCGCGAAGTTCCAGATCGAGTGCTGCAATCCTGAATCCGGCACCCAGTTCACTGAACTCTCGAATGGCCGCCAGACGCCGGCGGGCGATCGGAGTCAGCGTCTTGTCGGAAGGGATCAGCAAATATGCGTACGCCCGTCGATTCGACCTGCCGACACGGCCCCTCAATTGATAGAGCTGCGACAGCCCATAACGGTCAGCCCGGTTTATGAGCATGGTGTTTGCCAGCGGAATGTCCAATCCGTTCTCGATAATTGTCGTCGCGACCAGCACGTCGAACTCGTGATGCATGAACCGCAGCATGACCCGCTCCAACTCCTTTTCGGCCATCTGTCCGTGGCCGACGCCGACGCGCGCACGCGGGCAGAGGCGCTGGATATAGTCGGCCATGGAATAAATCGATCCCACCCGATTGTGAACGAAGAAGATCTGGCCATGCCGGTCCAATTCGTAATTGATGGCGTTTTCAATTACGGTCGGGTTGAACTTCAACACGGAGGTCTGAATCGCCAACCGATCACGCGGCGGCGTTTCAATTACGGACATGTCCCGGAGTCCGGTCAACGCCATATGCAGCGTCCGGGGAATCGGGGTGGCCGTCATCGTGATCGCATCGACCTGTTTCCTGATCTGTTTCAGCCGTTCCTTGTGCGAAACGCCGAAGCGCTGCTCTTCGTCGACCACCAGAAGGCCCAGGTCGTGGAACTGAACGTCCTTCGAAAGAATTCGGTGGGTCCCCACGAGAACATCGATTTTGCCCGTGGCGAGGTCGGCCACGACCTGCTTCTGCTCCTTCGGCGGCACGAAGCGGCTGAGCATTGCGATGGTGATTGGGAACGCGGCGAAACGCTCCTTGAAGGTCTCGAAGTGTTGGAAGCACAGCACCGTCGTCGGTGCGAGAATGGCAACCTGCTTGTTGTCCCCGACGGCTTTGAACGCCGCCCGCATCGCGACCTCGGTCTTGCCGTACCCCACGTCGCCGCAGAGAAGGCGATCCATCGGCGTCTGGGCTTCCATGTCTCTCTTGATCTCGGCAGTCGCGGTGAGTTGATCGGCGGTTTCTTCATACGGGAACGCTTCTTCGAATTCCTTCTGCCATTCGGTGTCGGGCGCAAACGGGTGCCCCAGGGCGACCTTGCGTTCGGCGTAGAGCTTCAGCAACTCTCCGGCCATGTCGCGAATAGCGCGCTGCACCCGGGCCTTACGCTGGACCCATGTCGTTCCCCCCAGTCGGTCCAGTTTCGGATGCGACCCTTCCGTCGCCGAATACTTCTGAACCAGGTCCACGCGTTCCAGCGGAACGTAGAGCGTGTCGCCCCCGTGGTAGGTCAGGCTCAGGCATTCACGGTCGTGGATGGTGGCGACCCCTTCGTACCGCCCGATCCCATGGTCGACATGAACGATATAGCTGCCGGCCTTCAGGTCTTCAAGATTCGACAGGAACGCGGCTGTCTTCGAGGGGGCGCGGCGGGAGGGTACGAAATGCTCGGACTCATCCAGAATGTCGGTCTCGGCAAAGACCTCGATGTCCACATCAGGCAGCCGGAAACCGGAGGAGATACGGCCGATGGCGATCACCGGGGCGTTGTTCTCGGGTTGGCGCCGACCCACGTGAGGTTCGCCGAACTCCGCACGAAACGGCAGGTTGTACTCATGCAGAATGTCCCGCATGCGCTCGGCCATACCCAGCGTGCTACCGAGCATGACGACCTGACGGCCAGCCTCCCACGACTGCCGGATCGATTCGACCAATTCGCGCATTCGCCCGTGAAAGCGGCGCGCGGGTTGTCCGTGGACCGTAAAATCGGGGCCTTCGCTTCCCAGTTCTTCCAACTGAAGAAAACGATGCTTTCGAATCAGGGCTTCCAACTCGTCAGGCGGTCGAAATAGCGTGTCGGGCGCCAATGCGAGGCCGCCGGCCCTGTCGGTCTGTTCACGCCTCTGAACAAGGGTCTCGAAGTACCGGGAGTACTCTTCCTGCAGCGACTCGGGTTCATCGACGATGAAGACTGCGTCATCGAGGTAATCGGCCATACCGGAGGCAAGCGGGGCGATACCGGGGATCAGGAACTGCCACCCCGGGAACGAAGAACCGTCGTCTGCCAATACCAGCTTCTCGCCCAGATCCTCGCGATACCGTTCTTCGCCCCATCGTTGGCGGGCATGTGCGGCCCACTTGCGAAACAGATCGCTCCCGGCGATGCGTTCTTGCATCGGAAGAACGTCGATGTGCTGCAAAGGCGCCTTCGACCTTTGGTCATCCGGATCGAATTGGCGAATGGAATCGACAGAATCGCCGAAAAATTCGATGCGTACAGGGTAGGTCATCAGCGGAGAGAATATGTCGACGATCCCGCCGCGCTGGGAGAACTCGCCAACTGACGAAACAGGTTCCTGGCGCACGTACCCTGCGCGGATCAGGTGGTCGAGCATCAGTTCCATCGACAGCTCATCGCCCACATCGATCCGCAGGCCATAGGTGTCGAAAGCCGTGGGCGATGGGAGCCGGCTGCCCAATGCGCGCGCGGACGTCACGACGATGTCGGCGTTCTCGGCGCGGAGATGCCAGAGTGTCCGGGCACGAGCCTGGGCGACATCCGCATGGGTCGAGAGTCCGGAGTACGGGTCGTTGTCCCACGCGGGGAAGGCACAGACGCGGTCGGCGGAACGGTCGTTCAACTGCGTATGAAAGTAAGCCACGTCGGTCGTCAGGCTTTCGGCGGAGTCCGGATCGGAAACGATCAGGACCAGCGGGCGCCTGAACCCGTGCCACAGCGCGGCAACGAACAGTGCACGAACCGACCCGCCCAGACCCGAAACGCTCACCGGCGTTTGGGGTTTCAGAGTTTCCGAAACGATGCGACGGACATCGGCGAGTTCAAAGATCGCCGAAAGGATCTTCTGCAGCCGGGTTTGTACCAGTTCCATCAGGACAACCGTTCGACGACCCTGTTCACGATTCCGGTCGTCGATTGACCGTCCACCAACTCCAGAACAAACACCTTGCCGCCCCAACTCTCGACCTCGGGCTGCCCGACGATCCCCCGTACCTCCCAGTCCGCGCCTTTTACGAGCACGTCCGGATGGATCTTCAGGATGGTCGCGAGGGGAGTGTCCTCATCGAAAACGCAAACCAGGTCGACGGCCTTCATCGCGGCGACGACTTCCGCACGTTCGTCCTGGCCGAGGATCGGCCGATTGTTACCCTTCAGACGCCGTACCGATGCATCGCTGTTCAACGCCACGACAAGGACATCGCCTTCCCGACGGGCGCGGTCGAACAAGTCGACGTGACCCGGATGGAGAATGTCGAAGCAGCCGTTGGTAAACACGACCCGCTTCCCGGCCGAATGGCGCTCGTCCGCCAATCGAGCGACTTCATCGATGCTTTTGATTTTTTGAGTGGACATCGCAGGTGTGTTGGCAGTGGGACAGGACACTATTATAGCATCGCGTATGTGAAGGTTCGGCTTGGCATCGTCGTCGTGTGTGTGGCTGCGTTCGGGATCGGCTTCTGGACATTCCAGGCCGCCCGTCCCGAACAGTCGCGCGGAAACTTTGCCACGGATCCCCCCACACCGTACGTCCATTTTCTGCCCGAAGGCCCGTCGCTGGGCACCGTTCTCGTTCTTCACGGCATCGATGCCAGCAAGGAGTACATGAAGACGGCGGCCATGGCGATGGCCGACGGCGGTTTTGATGTCTATGCGATCGATCAGCCGGGACATGGCGACTCCCCCGCCGGCATTTCGTTTGACGACAGCGTCCGCGTCGTCGAGCAGTTGATGTCCGCCTTCGGGCCGGCAACCACGGTGGTGGGGCATTCCATGGGCGGCGCGGTTCTGATCGAGGCGTCCGGAACCAACGACTTCGAGACGATGGTGCTGTACTCTCCGGCGCCCGTCGGGCTGGAGCAACTCCGGCCGAAACGAATGCTTGTAGTCAGCGGGGGATCGTTCGAAGCGCCCCGAGTTGCCGATTTCATTCCGCGCCTGCTCGACGCAAGCGGTCCTCGCGCGTTCTGGTGGAAATATCCCCGCGGCACCCATTCCACGGCCCTCTTTCGCATGGAGTCCCTACGGGCCGTGGTCGGGTGGATGGGGGGCCGGGCCGATGCTCTTCGTACGGATCGGCGGCGCGACGGATTGTTTCTGATGCTGGTGGCCGGTTCGATCCTGCCGTTTGCCTTTCCACTGGAACGTTTGCCCGAGGCGCCGGCGCGGCGAATGGAACCGCCGGCTGCAAGGGACGTCATCGTCAAATATATCGCGGCGTTGTCTGTCGCCGTGGTTGCTTTGCGGTTCGTCGCACCACTCGAATGGTTGGGGCTCTTCGCCACGGACTACATGATGAGCGTGGTTCTGATCTCCGGCTTGCTGCTCTGGAAGGGACGGAGTTTTGCGCTGTCGGCCCGCGGCTTGGCCATCGGGTCGGTAGCGGCAGTTTATACCATTGTTGTATTCGGACTGTCGATCGGAAACCACTTCGTCGATCTGACGCCGAACGGAACCGGATGGCTCCGCATGCCGGTCCTGGCGGCGGTTGGCTTCCCGCTGTTTCTTTACGACGAAGAAACTTTGCGCCGGATGTCTTCACGGTGGAAGCGCTGGGGTACATTCATCGTCACTCGCGCTCTCATGTGGGCGGGTGTCGTCACCGGTGTGCTGCTGCTGAACCGCGACGACGGCCTGCTGGTGATCCTCATGCATCTGGTGCTGGTGTTCTGGCTCCTGCTCTGGTGGATGACCGGATTTGTCGCCCGCAAGACGGGGGAACCGGCGGCGGCGGCCCTGTTTGCCGCACTGGTCCAGGGTTGGGTATTTGCGTCGATCTTCATAAGGACTAACGCGTCATGACATCCTCACCCCCGCCGAAGGACGATCCCCGCAATCTCTACGGCTGGTACGCGTACGACTGGGCCAATTCCGCTTTTGTTTTGACGGTAACCGCGGGACTGCTGGGGCCGTTCATGGTGACCACCATCGCACCGGACGGTATCGAACTGATTGGTATCGCGATCCCCGCCGGATCTCTTTTCCCTTTTGCGATCGGAATTTCGGCTGGCCTGACATTTCTCATCGCTCCGGTCCTGGGCGCCATTGCGGACTTTGCGGGTGCGAAAAAACGCCTGCTCCTGTTTTTCGCCTACATGGGGGCGGCCGCGACGGTCCCCCTTTATTTTTCGGGTGCCGGAAGCATCATACGGACCCTGGCACTCTTTATCGTGGCGCAAACCTGCTTCGTCGCCGCGAACGTGTTCTACGACGCGTTCCTCCCATCGATCGCTTCAAAAGACAAGATGGACGCGGTCTCCAGCAAGGGTTACATATACGGCTACATCGGCGGGTCGGTCCAGTTCACGATCGGTCTGTTCCTGGTTCTGGGCAGCGAACGCATCGGTATTTCGATCGAAACGGCCGTGCGGGCCGCCATGGGAATGGCCGGACTGTGGTGGGCTGCCTTCACGCTGTTGACGGTGAAGTACCTGCGAGAGCCTCGCAGCGGGAACCGCCTGCCCGAAAAGTACCGGCGATTTCCAGGACCGATAGGCTATGCCGCCCTCGGGTTTTCGCGAACGTGGCAGACCGCGCTCAAGGTCGGAAAGTTGAAACATCTTCTGCTCTTTCTGATCGCGTTCATGTTCTACAACGACGGTATTCAGACCGTCATAGCCCTGGGATCGACTTACGGCAAGGACGCTTTGGCCTTGACGGACCAGTTCCTGATGATGACGTTGTTGACGATTCAGCTCGTCGCCGCCGTGGGGGCGTTCCTGTTCACGATGCTGGCCGGACGGATCGGAACCCGGAACGCGGTCCTTGTCAGCATTGCGATCTGGGCCGGGGTGGTGGTCTATGCCTACACCATCGAGAGCGCGACCCAGTACTTCGTAATGGGTGTGATCATCGGAATCGTGCTCGGCGGCTCGCAGGCATTGAGCCGTTCGCTTTACGGATCGATGGTTCCAACCGAAGCCAGCGCCGAGTTTTACGGCTTCTATTCCGTCTTCTCAAAGTTTTCCGCCATCTGGGGCCCCTTCGTGTTCGGCGCGGCCGGGGTGATTACCGGCTCTTCGCGAATCGGCATTCTTTCGCTCATCGTGTTTTTCATCGTCGGCTTCGTCTTGCTCTATTTTGTCGACGAAGAAAAGGCGCGCGTGACTGGGGTCTTTGAGTAGAGCGGAGACGGCGGGCGGGCCAACGCCGCACGGATTTCAAAGAAGGGGCGGACCGACGACGGTGACGCTGGATTCGTCCTCAACCGCTTCGAGAGCCGCTTCGATGGTCCGGCCTGTCGATGGGTCGACAACGTCGGCGGCAATCTCCCGGAGGGGTTCCAGCACGAAACGCCTGGCCGTATAGCGAGGATGCGGTATCGTCAGGTCTGGAGTCCGCACAATCAGGTCGCCGAAAAGAATGATGTCGACGTCGAGCGTCCGCGGTCCAAACGGCTTCGACCGCCGCCGGTTTCGGCTCTGTTCAACAGCCAGGCAGACACGCAGCAGTTCACCGGGTTCCAACGCGGTTTCGGTTTCGATTGCGGTGTTCAAGAACCACGGTTGATCCAAAAACCCTCGCGGCTCTGTAGAATAGATTGAAGCGGAACGGATCGCGCGCACTCCACGCAGGCCGAGTTCAACCAGCGCTTCCCGGAGATGCGACTCGCGGTCGCCCAGATTCGAACCGAGGGCCAGGAAGCAACGCACCATGAAATCATTTAATCACGATTGGCGGCTCGGGCGGTTCACATGCCCAATCCTTGTTGGACTGGCCTTATTTCTTCAGGGATGCGACGTGGTGCAGGAAATCCAACAACCCCTTCCCGCGGTCCGGCCGCCGGCCGGTATTCTGGAAGGACTCGCATCGGGACGGACCGCGATCGTGGACCTGACGCATACCCTGAATCCGGACAACGCTTACTGGCCCGGTGACGGCTACGAACCGTTCGCGTACGAAACATTCGCCACGCTCGAAGAAAACGGCGTCTTGTCGGGACGTTTCTCGATGGCGGAACACACGGGCACGCATCTGGACGCGCCGAATCATTTTGCAGCGGGACAAATCGGCCTGAATGAAATTCCTTTGGAACAACTGATTGTCGCAGCCGCGGTGATCGATGTCCGGGATACGGTTGCGGCCAATCCCGATTACCAACTCACCCCCGGCGACATCGTCGAATGGGAACGCGTCAACGGGACCATCGGTCCCGGCACGCTGGTGTTCCTGTATACGGGATGGGATGAACGCTTTGCGGAATTTGAAAGTTATCGCAATGAAGACGACGAAGGATTGATGCACTTCCCCGGTTTCGCCCCGGCGGCGGCGTCGCTACTCGTCACGGAACGGAACGTGGCGGGTCTCGGTATCGACACGCTGAGCGTCGACTATGGCATGTCGATCGATTTCGAGGTGCATGCCATCAGCCACGGGCAGGGGAAATATCACATCGAAAATGCCGCGAACCTGGGAGAACTCCCGGCAACCGGCGCCTGGGTGATTGTGGCGCCCATCAAGATCGAGAACGGCACCGGTGGGCCGGTGCGGCTACTGGCGCTGGTCCAGGAATAACCTCCACTCCCACAATCTGCGGAACGCATGAAGACGACATTGACCGCGACCCCCCTCGAAGGGCTCTTCGTCGTGGACATCGACCACTTTGAAGACGACCGCGGTTTTTTTGTCGAGTCGTGGAACGAAAGGGATTTTCGGGCTGCCGGCCTCGATGAAACGTTCGTCCAGGAGAACCATTCGCGTTCCGGGCGAAACGTTTTGAGGGGACTCCACTACCAGGATGCCACCGCGCCTCTGGGCAAGCTCGTCCGATGCACGTTTGGCGCAATCTTCGATGTGGCCGTCGATCTGCGGTCCAATTCCAGATCGTTCGGCCAATGGTACGGGATCGAGTTGAGTGCAGGGAACAAAAAGCAGCTATGGGTTCCCATCGGATTCGCCCACGGTTTTGCGACATTGTCGGAAGCCGCGGAAGTCCAGTACAAGCAAACCGGATATTACCGGCCGGAGTGCGAAGCAGGTCTTCGATGGAACGATCCCGATCTGGCGATTTCGTGGCCCATCGCGAGTCCGATTCTTTCAGTACGCGACCGCCGACACCCGGACTTTGCCGAATATCGTTCGAATCCGGCCTTCTAAGATCCGCGATGGATCGACCTATTGCAGATTTCGGTACGCGGCCACGGCGCGGTTGTGCTCGGCCAGCGTGCGCGAAAACGTGTGCCTGCCACCCTCGGTCCGGACGAAGAAGATGAAATCGGTCGTGTCGGGCTGGATGGCCGCAATCAGCGGCGCCAGGCCGGGATTCGAAATAGGCCCGGGAGGCAGGCCTCCATAAACGTACGTATTGTATTCGGAGTCGAAGGTCAAGTCTTCAATGAGAAGCCGGCCGCGGTATTGACCTGCCTGAATGAGAGCGTAAATGACGGTAGGATCGCAATCGAGCTTCATGCCGCGGTCCAGTCGATTGTGAAACACGGACGAGATCACGCTGCGCTCATCGGCAACGGCCGCCTCGCTTTCGACGAGCGAAGCCATAACGAGCGTATCGTGCAGGTCCAGCGGCCATGCCGCGCGGTCCACAATCTCTTCGAGGTTCCGGATCGTGGTACGAAAACCGGCCAGCATGGCATCCACGGCTTGGGCGGCGGTGAAATTTCTTGGGAACAGGTACGTTTCGGGGAACAGATAACCCTCCACCGAGACGGCCCGGGGATCCATTTCCAGGACCGCCGGCAGAACGGCCGCCGCGGCCTCCCGAAATTCTTCACTTGACCCGAAGTCGGATTCTTCCCAGATATCGGCGATCTGTTCCACGCGCAAGCCTTCGGGAACCGTGAACGGATACAGGCGAATATCTCCCGTTGAGAGTTTCCGGAAGACACCGTCAACATCGAGCATCTCCCCAAAAACATATTCGCCCGCCTGGAGTCGGCCACGGTGATCGCTGAAATAGAGAAAGATCAGGGCAGGATATCGATATTCGAGGATGTCATTCGCGACAAGAAGTTCGACGATCTCCTCGGAACCATAGCCCGCTGGAATGTCGACGACAACTTCTCCACCGGCCGGCCGATGCGGTTCGGCGAGGAGGCGCCAGCCGTAACCCGCCGTCACAAGAATGGCGGCAATTACCAGCAACGCGGCGACAAGGATCGCCTTTGTCACTCGACTCATGCGTTCCGGCCCATTGCTTGCGGGCGGCTCAGGAAGTCTTCCAGAATCAGAATCGCCGCCAATTCGTCCACATGCTTCTTTCTCTTTCGCCAATCCATGCCCATCTCTTCAAGACGCTGTTCGGCATCGAACGAGGTCAGGCGCTCGTCCCAGAGGACAATCGGCACGTCGAGGACAGCCTCCAGTTGCCCGACGAACGCCTCCGTCTTCCTGGTCTGACGGCTGGCCTTGCCGTCCATGTGCCGGGGGTGCCCGACCACGAGCCGTTCGACACCGTCATCCTCAATCAGCGTCCGGATGTGCGCAATGTCCTGCTCCAACGTCGTCCGGATCAGGGTCGGCCGGGCCTGCACGGTCATCCCGATGGCATCGGTGATGGCGATACCGATTCTCCGGTCCCCCACGTCCAGGGCCATCGTGCGAGGATGCATAGCCACACCTCAATCATAACGGTTACTTAGCAAGTCAGTGGTCCGCAAACGCCGCAGACGATGGCGATGCTCCTGATCGGGCCGCGGCTGGATTTTCTCGATCCCTATTGGGGCTTCATCCTTCGCGCGTACTGGCTGCGTCTCACAATTCACGTCGGTATCGCGCTAATTACAAGTATTGTATCGTCTTACTGGCTTGCCCGCGTCGCCGGGCTGGCCGATCTGGGGCGGCGCGGCGATCTGTTCGAACGGGACATTCGGCGCGGCGGAGGGGACGCGGATCTTCAGGAGGCTTTACAGCGAGGCGATGAAGCGCAATATCCTGACTGACTCACTGACACGATAATGTCCTTTATCATTCATAGTCAACCGCCGCCCCCGATCGCCGGAAAATCACATCATGCCGGATCGCGCTCTGACGTGTAGTAACAGGAGAGATTCCCGTTGCTTGCCCAACTTGCGTGGTTTCAAAGACTTCTCGAAATCCTTGACATCCTGCGTCGTTAGCCGGATTCAAGGAATCTCATGACAGAGAAGAAACCACCGGACTGGGGCAATGGTCCACTGTCGGCTTTCTTTAGGGATGCCGAATACAATGCTCGCGTCATCGCGTTGAGATTCCAAGATGTCTATGATTTGCTCGGTCAGGTGCACACTCTGTTCCAAAAGTTTGAAGAAGCGATCGAGAAGGATAATCGGGCCGAGCTTCTTGTTGCTCGTCTTCTAATGGTTCGGTCCCATTCTTCTTTCTTGGCAGGAATCCGGCTGGCGATGAGTGGCCAAGTGTCGGAGTCGTTCCCAGTCCTTCGATCCGTGGTGGAATCCACTTGGTACGCTCTCCATATCGCCAAGGATCCTAGAGGCACAGAGCGCTCCGAAATCTGGCTGCGTCGAAACGAAGACGGTCAAGCAAAAAGGAGATGCCAGTCGGAGTTCACAGTTAAAAAGGTCCGGGAGACACACCAAGCGCTAGACGCGGCCACCGCAAAGGAATTCCACGAGATGTACGAGAACTTGATCGACTTTGGTGCCCATCCGAATCAGTTTGGCGTCATGATGGCGATAGGCAAAACTGAAACGGACAGACAGGTTGACTTTAGCGTCGGTATCTTGCATCCGAAGCAGTTGCCAGTCCTATTTGCCCTGCGAATGGCTGTGGGGACGGCAATAGGCGCACTGAAGACCTTTCAACTCGTGTTTCCGGAACGCTTTACCCTTACTGGACTTGACCTGGAGATCGAGAAATTAATTCCACAAGCCACTGCGATCTTCAAGTTGTATGCAACCAAGGAAGACGAGCAGGGAGCGACCGGCTAACATAACGGTGCAACCGCCAATCGGCGCGCAACTAGGGGTCACCTCACGAAACGGGAAAATCGTACGCTAAGGAGACTCGCGGCCTCTGGAGTCGAGGAACTCCTGAACGACCTCAATCAGGACCCGCTGGTTGCGGAAGAAGAACCGGAAGAGGAGGAGCCCGGCGAGGAAGAAGTCGCCGTGGCGACCCCCAACAAGAGGCGCCGCTCGGCCAAGAAGAAGAGACGGGCCTAAAAGATCAACCGCGGCAACACTAGGTTTCCGGTTCCCGCCTGGATGTGAGCGGTTGTCAACCGCAGGAAGGACAATTGTCAATTCATTCCCAGGAGACACTTGGGTTTCGAGGCGACCGATGGATTACAGCGAAGGAGAAATCAGACGCCAACTCAACCTTGGCGAGGACAGCCACTGGGAATTCAAGCAAATCGAGTTCACCGGCAGCCGCCCAAGGAGTCCGAGGCGCGATGATTTGGCGGATGATATCGCAGCGTTCGCCAATGCGGACGGTGGAGTGCTGCTCTGCGGCATCACCGATGCGGGCGAGGTGCAGGGCATGTCTCGTGAACAGATTATCGAGTTGGATTCTCTTCTGGTCGAAGTGAGTTCCGATGCCATTGGACCAGCCGTTCGCATCCGCACCCATCACGAGCAACTGGATGGCGAGCGGTTGCTACTAGTCCCAAAACAAGCGCATAACCAGATGGCGAACGGCCGGTTCCCAGCCATAAAGTTGGAGGCATAACCTTCCGTTCCGGGATCGTTTTGTCCCGGCCTCCGGTTCGAGTTGCGTCTGTTCCAGTGGGGGCCTCGCCGTGTCTGTTTGAAGGGTTGACAGCAACCGGGACCTCGACCGCCCGGGCTCAGATCCATGATCGGGTCAGCATCGCAGGGGACGACGCAACACATCCACGGCACGGAACAAGACGGACAGCCACGGGTTCCAGGCCATGAGCCGGAAGACGATGCGCCGGCCGGTACGCACGAGTTGGCACGGCAGGAGGATGAAGGCGTTCAGGAACGTCTTGAACTCCATGCGTAGAACGGTCTGCTTCTCGGCCCGATACTTCGGGGCCCAGCGTCCGGTTTCGGGAAGCAGCAACGCAAACCACGCCTTCAGGGTCCAGGCCAGCGACGCCATCACCATGTAGGCCCAGTTGCCGGTCCGGTCGCCCACCGGCATTTTCAAGGCCCGGACGCCGTTCTTGAGTTGCTCGATGAGATTCTCCTGATTGCACCGTTGATTCGCGCGCTTCACGATCCGGTCGGCGGGACCGGCACGGTTCGTGATGTAGAAGAAGTACCGGATCTTGTCGAACAACACCCACTCCCCTTTGGCCTCCGACAGATTCTTCCGCACCACCACGACGCGGTAGTCCCGCTTACAGGCGCCGGGCCGGTAGGCGAACTCGGCCACGTCTTCGCCCCGCAAGCGAACGTTCTTGAAACCGCGTTCCCGAACGATCCGTTCCTTGACCTTGTCGGGACGCTGGCGGGGCTGGGTGGCCACCTCGTATCTGGCCTCACGCTCCAGAACTGCCCAGCAGTCCGGCTCCAGCGCATCGGCCCGCGCCACCAGGTTCGCCCTCGCGTCGATACCGAAGATGAAGTCCACGCCCTGGCCGTCCCATCCATCCAGATGCCGGGTCTGGCTGAAGTCGGTGTCCCCGCGCAGCAGGATCCGATGGAACCCGGCGCGCTGGCACAACCCGATCGCCTGATCGAACCGCGGGGCCGCGCCTTCATGCGAGGGCCGGTTGCCGCTCCGGTTCACCAGGTATAACGGCTCGGCGGTGTTCGCCAGTGAAATCAACAACGGGTGATAGCCCCATGTCCCGTCGTAGGCGATATCCATCCCTTCCTTGCATTCCCCGCTGGTCGGCGCCAGGGTCCCATCCGCGTCCAACACCGCCTCGTCGAAAAAACCGGCCGGTTGCTGCCGCCACACATTCAGCCGCACTTCATTCGCCGCCTCCATCAGGTTCTCCACGTCGCCGGGCTCGAATCTCCGGCAAAAGTCGCCCGCCGTGGTCGGGTCCGGTATCCGCTGCGCCCCCAGCGCATCCAGGTATGCTTCGTCGTTGCGCCGCAACTCGATGTCTTCCAGACACGTCCCTCCCGTCAACGCGTTGTAGGCGATGTTCAACACGTGATCCGACTCGTGATACGGCAGATGCCGCTTCAGCACATCCACCCGCGCGTCGATGGCCTCGATCAGACCCGTCCGCCGCGCCACCCGATGCATCGCCCCAAGACCGCCAACCCCCGTGCCGCGCATCCGCTTGCCCATCTCATAGTGCATGTTACTCGCCGACAACATCGGCGCCGACTGTTCCCTCCAATGTCGGTCCCCAAGCCGACGCTCGATTCGCCGCTTGCGATTCCTCATGTTCTTGCGCGTATAATCGTTCATCCGAAATGCCTCCTTTTCCGTCAGGATTCTGCAAATTCTTTTTCGCACGGGACGGGGACATTTCGGGTACTTCCGCTACTTTTTCACTATCGATACTTCCTCAATCGCGCTTATTCAGGGACTAGTCGAAGTGCCGGAGGGTGAATCGCTGCACGAAAGCCCGAGTGGGAGTTATGTTCGAGTGGGCGGCACAAAGCGAAAAATGACCAGCGACGAGGGGCTACGCTTGGCGCAACGACGGGGACAGGCACGTTTCCGTTCGTTCGACGAGCAAACCCTTCCAGAAACCGGATTCGGAACTCTGGATGAATCGCTCTGGAAGCCGCTGTTGACTGCCGAAGGCGCGGCGAATCCCGAGTTAGCACTCGGGAAGTTGGCGCTCCTGCTGCCCGACGAGGCCGGCATTCCGCGCTCCACTGTAGCTGGGGTGTTGTTGTGCACCCGAAATCCCGAGCAATGGCTTCCCAACGCATGCATCACCGCGACACACTACCAGGGCAAGGACCGGGCCTCTGGGCAGATCGATGCACAGGAGATTACCGGCCCGCTGAACCGCCAAATCGCCGATGCGGTGGCCTTCGCCATAAGGAACATGCACGTTGCGGCGCGCAAGGAGCCGGCGCGCGTGAACCTGCCCCAGTACAGCAACAAGGCGCTGTTCGAGGCCGTGGTTAATGCCGTGGCGCATCGCGACTATTCGATGCGTGCCAGCAAAATCCGCCTGTCGATGTTCGAAGACCGCCTGGAAATCCAGTCGCCTGGCTCGCTGCCGAACAACCTGACCATCGACAGCATGGCAACGCGCCAAGCAACTCGCAACGAAGTTTTAACCTCGGTGCTGGGACGAATGTCGGTGGGGGGCGTCCAAGGCTCGGAGGACAGACTGTATTTCATGGAGCGTCGCGGCGATGGAGTTCCGATCATCCTGAGCGAAACCCGGAAACTCTGCGGGAAAACGCCCGAGTATCAACTGATCGACGAATCGGAAGTCTGCCTCACCATACCCGCGGCAGCACAGGAACAGAGTCCCGCCCGAGCGGTCATCACCATGTGGTCTGTGGGCCAACCCTTGTCTGGCGCCGACCTGTTGGTTCTGCTTCCCAACAGAACCTGGTGGCATGAAATCACGGACGAAGACGGCGAGGCGACCTTCGATCTGCATACAACTCACCTCCCCATGACGGTTTTCGCTGCTGCACCGGGGTACGCCGCATTTCTTGAACGGGAGTGGATACCAAGCCGGGGAGCGCTCTCGGTAGAACTTGAAGCCCTAAGTGGCGGCGGCAGTGTCATCTTCTCCGAGGCGACAGGCGGCCTTCCTGGGCTCAAGGGTAGGCTGAATCCCATTCGCGATACCCTTGACCGAACTTATCTCTATGCGTCCAACATCTCCATCAACGAGGGCGAGCCCCAGCCGGTCCAGTTCATCCCCGGTGAAGATCTGCGATTAACCGATGCCGAAGGAACTGAATTTCTGGTGCGCATTGTCGATATCGTAGGTCGCTCGGCGCTCGTGGAATATCGTCCCTATCTTGAGGCGAAAGAATGACGGTCCACCATCGCAACGACACCGCGAATTGGGGGTCACCTTCATGCGCCCCTTCGAGATGCGGCGACGCGACAAGTGGGGCAGTGGGGGTTTAGAGCGGGTCGGTGGAGCTGTCCGGGATTTCGATTTCCAAGCGGTCGAAGAAATACTTGGCCGACCAGTAAATCCAGTAGGGAAGCAATATCCCAAAAGTCAGGGCCGAAAGGACCCCCAATCCGAGCGAGATCAGGAAGTATTTCCATAAATTCCCGGCGAACACGATCTTGCCGCGTTTCATTTCGACAGGCTGCACCAAGAGTGGCGAACCAGCGCGAGGATGCCATCGCCGACTTTAACAAGGCGATTGAACTGAACCTGGACCTTGCCAGGGCCTACTACAACCAGGGGGTTGAACCGCCTCGGATTTTCCGGAGCCCATGTTGCCTGAGAGGACTCTCTAATGTTGGATGACCGTGATGTGAATGAGCAGCTAGAGTGGCAAGAGGATTTGCCCTTTGCGGCTCAGCAGCGCCGAGAGGTGTTTGCACTCTTCGGACTAGCGATGTATTTTGCACAGTGTCTTGAGGTTCATATCGGGCTCCTTCTCGCGTCCATGTACAACCAGGAGTTTTTACGGGTTCCACCTGAGGATCGAGATGCCTTCTTTGATCGCGAATTTAAAAAACTCTGGGGCGCATGGAAAGAGATTTGGGCGACAATCTGCCACCGACCCTCGAAAATAGATTGCATGAAGCCGTGGAACTCCGCAACTGGCTTGTTCACAGATACTTCTGGGAACGTGGAATCAATATCCTGACCTTGGAAGGCCGCGAGAAAATGATTTTTGAGCTTCAAGAAAAGGCGGACTTCTTCAAGGAGTTGGATGCTGAATTCACTGCGATCCTAGAGAAATGGATGTTCATTCAGGGCATATCAAAGGAAGACATTGAATCGGAAATGGCGAGTTTTTTTCGTGAGAATAATGTTGAGCGCGATAACGTAAAAGGGACCCACCAAACGGAGCTCTGATATCGAGGAAGAGAGACCCACAGCGCACGCGTAGCTGCGGCGAGGGAGCAAGCATGGCGCAGATTGCCAACCAGCGGGTTCCAACAGCGCATTCCCTCCAAATTTTGGGTTCATGCGTGTCTCCTCGTTTTCGGGTTAAAGCGCCATCTCTCGGGCACCGTGATTCTTCTACTCCGAAATATCCGTCTATCGGATAACTGTGCCTTGAACTGCGCCCCTTGATTGGACAATTTCCTGAAGAATTAGAGAATAGGTAATCGGCTTAACCGGCTGTGCCGCCGGAAGAGGGATGGGACCTCCCGCCGCCGGCGCTGTGGAAACGGTGGGGAAGCGGAGCGTTTCCACGGTTTCCACAGTGCATTACATGCGCGGATTTCCGAACGGCGGGACCAGGGAGTTCGACACCAATGGGAAAGATTCGACGGAAATTCGAGGTGGAGTTCAAGAGGCGCGTGGTGGAGCAGATCGAGACTCCATGATTGCTCATTAGCGTGGCCGGGAAAAAGACCTTGAACCGTTCGGATGGAGCCAGGAACACGCCGAGTGGGTCGCGATGGTCTGCCTCCACAGCGGCGTGTTCACCCGCGCTCAATACTCCGCCTATTTCAACACGTACCCCCTCCGCGCGGCGCGCTTCGTTCAGAGCCTCGTGGCCCGGAGACTTGCCGTGGAAGAGCCCATTCCCGTCATCCGTCCCCAGAACCGCACGAGAGTCTGCCGGATCACCTACAAGGGCATCTACCGGGCGTTGGAGATTCCCAACGTCCGCCACCGGAGATTCCCCGATCCCGCCGTCTATCTCCGTCGGCTCCTGTCGCTGGATTACGTCATCGAACACCCCGACCTCCATTGGCTCCCGACCGAGGACGAGAAGGTCGAGTTCTGTACGCATTACGGCGTGCCTCTCAACCGCCCGCCGCATCGAATTTACAGCGGAGCGGCCGGCAACGTCGCCCGTTATTTTCCCCTCAAATTGCCCGTCGCGGGCGGGGCGGTCTGCACGTTCGTCTATGTCGATCCGGGGAACGACACCGCCACCGAGCTGCGCCATTGGGGCCAGGCGCACGAACACGTCTGGGCGTGTTAGCGCGGCATCAAGATTCACGTCGTGGCGATCGGCGTCAATCGTGACGCCGACGCGCGCGCGCGAAACGTCTTGAACGGATGGGCTCAGGATCGCGAGGGCATCAGGGCCGGAAGTTGGCGGGAGGCGGAATTGCGGGAGGAATTCGACGACGTTTCCAGGGCCATCGACCACGGCGATTCCAGGATTCTCGACCGCTATGGCGGCTTTCATCGGACCTCGCTGCGTCACGTCGAATTGAAGGACATGCTGGCACAACCGTTGCCCTACCACATCCGGATCGACACGTTCGAGATATGGCGGTCCCGACGGATTTATCCGGACGGTGTGAGCCTCTACGAGGCCCCGGTATGAGATCGCGGCCCGCTCATTTGTTTTGAGAGGATCCGCGCGCCCTTCTGGCGCGAAAAACCGGGCGTCAGCCCCTCCACAATCGGACCCCAAATTCACACCCCCGGCGTCGCACCAGCGTGTGAATTGCTCAGGGGGGGTGTTTTCGCACGGCCAATTCACACTTGTGGTGTCCCCTATCGTTCTCGTCTGCTTGTTGTTACGGCGTTTTTGCCCGTGTCTCCGGAGCCGAACCAGAGGGGGGAGAGTGGCGGGAGCGCCCCCCCCTTTCGTGTCTCGTTCGGCCCTGGACTCCCTTGCGATTTTACATCGCGGGGGTCTTAGGGTCGCCCTCCCCAGGGGGGTCGCTCCCGCCACAATGATCCTTTCAGGAAGGCTCGGATTCCGGAGGCATGATCGGGCATGAAATGGAGTCACGTTTTTCTCTTAGTCCTTGGCCTTGCGGCCTCCACCGCCCAGTATCTTTCGAGTCCATTTCCCGACGGATCCGACGATCCCGTCGTCGCGCTCATGGCCCTGAATGCGCCCGTGCTACTGTGGCTGATCCGGGGTTTGGATGGATTCCTGGAACGCGACCGGGAACTGTTCGACCTGGTTCCAAAGCCTCAGCCCCCAACGGAGGTTTCGAATGAAGACACGTAGTGACCGCTACCCCCGAATACCCGTGGCAACGACGCTTGCCCTTTCCGTGCTGGCGTTGTCGCTGATCGCGCCCTGGACGCTTGCGCAGGACCCGGACCCGATCGCGGAACTCCGCCGGCGGGCCGAGCAGGGCGTTCGCGGCGCGCAGTTCGATCTCGCGCAAATGTACTTCGGCGGCGATGGCGTTCCCCAGGACCAAGCCGAAGCGTTCCGCTGGTTGCGGTTAGCGGCTCAGCAAGGCCACGCCGACGGCCAGGCTATGGTCGGGACCATGTACGTCAACGGCACGGGCGTCCGCCAAGACGATTCCGGAGCGTTCCGCTGGTACCGCCTGGCCGCCGCGCAAGGCCGCGCCGACTCGCAGTATCAGGTTGGGCGCATGTACTTCATGGGCCAGGGAGTCCGTCAGGATCTCGTGCTTGCGCACATGTGGTTCAACATCGCTGGCGCAAACGGAGACGAAGCTGCCAGGGCGACGCGGTTGAACTTCGACCTTCTCTTGACCCCGGCCGAAATCCGCCGCGCAACCGAGCTGGCGCGCGAGTGCATGGCCTCGGACTACGAGGACTGCGGGCGGTAACAGCGACCTGGGGCCATTCTCCGGGCTTTCTTCTCTCTCCCTGTGGCCCGTCACGTTGCGAACGCCGTTTCGCAGGCAGGTAGGGTCCTGTTTTCCGGAGTACGCCGCTCAGATCGAATCCTGCGCGGCTTTTTTCGGCCCGATCGCGCCAGCGCCACATCTTGTGGCCGCCGCGGCTCGAGACGCGCCGACCGGCGCGGGGGCGCGCCCACATGTAGTGGTCGAGGCGGCGGGCGACTGGAGGCGGCCGCTTGCACGGGATCGAGTGCGATCGGCCTGGCGCGACGCGACGGCCCTACCAAAGACCCATCGTCCGCGAATGAGCCAAGGACTTGACACGGTCGGAAGCAGGCTTCCGGCCAGACACTGACCCAATATCGCCAAAACCGGCGGTTCCGGCAGTGGCGCCTACCGGTTGGGCCGGCAAACCACAACCACGAGGACACGAATGAGCACGCCGACCAATCTCGCTCCGTTCCACGGTTTAATTGTTGGTTCTATCGTTGACTCTCCCGAATCAACGAATCACGCGGAACTCGACGCTCTCCCGTCCGTTTTCGCCGATGCGCACCAACCGGCCCTGGCTCTCGATACCGGCGATGTATTCCGGGTCCAGCCAAGCGTTGGTCTCGATGCGCTCCCACGCGAAAACCCGGTACTGGCCGGGCGCGATCCCATCGAAGCTGAGAAACCCGCGTTCGTCGGTCCATCCCGTGCGGTAGAGATCCGGTCGATGGCGCCGACCCGCGTCCGGAACAGCCGCGACGAAGACCGCGCCTTCGCGCCGAGCGACCTCGTTGATGGTAACCGACAGTCTGCTTGACGATTGGCGGAGTACGATGTCGAGCCGCTGCCCGGCCCAGACCGGGTCAACGCGAAACCCGGCGGCCAACGCGTCGACCGCGCCGAAACGCGCCGAGTCCACGTACCATCCCGCCGGGAGACCATTCGGCATCCCACCGCTCAATCCCGTGACGATGAGCAGATAGTCGCCCTGCGGGACATGCGTGATCGTGAATGCGCCGTCGGCGTGCAGTTCGGCCGGATGCGGCTGATTCGACGATAGGCCGAGCCCCCGAATCGCGACGAACAAACCGCCCGGGAGCATCCCACCACCGGGTACCTCAACCCTGCCGGACACGGTCATCGCCTCGGGCGCGATCACGATGTCTTCCACGTCCTCGTTAATGACCGTGACTTCCGCGTGTCCGACCAGCCTGTCCGGATGGGTGTTCGGCTGCACTGGTACCGGAAGCGGGGGGAGGCCATCGATCGGCGACGGCACAGTGCCTGCCGACTCGTTGGTCGAAAGGATCACGTTAATGTCGTAGCTTCCCGGCGCGAGGTTCGAGAATTCGAACGTGCCGTCGGCGGCGACGTCTTCGGAGTCCGGGAACCGGATTGTCCTCGACGACAGGGAAAAGAATGTCGGCAGCCGGCCCTGCGATGTCGGATCGATGGCGGCCCCTCGAATGCTGAATGCCGGTTCCAGCGGCATGACGATCTGAACGTAGCTCTCGCGTCCAAAATCAATGGCGATCCGGGCCGCCTGCCGCAGATCGGGCGTGTTCGGATAGTAGATCGGCAAATGGCCGTCTCGGCGTTGATTCGACCCGGAACCCTGTTCGGAAGTGATTGCGGTCCTCACGTCTAGCGGCAACGTTCGGAATGCATCGGTGCCTGCGACACCCACGAAGGAGTCTTCAAGCTCGACGTTGGATGGAGGTGTTGCCCGGACAACATATCGACCGGGATGCAGGCCGCCGATACGAAACTCACCGCGGTCCGTGGTCCTCGCGTGTTGCGCCGGCATCCACGTCCACCGGTACCGGATGGCGTCGTACACGTAGCGGAACGCCGAGACCGGCGCATCCACCACGGGCTCTCGCTCCAAGTCCAGGACAGTGCCGGCGATCACGCCGCCCGCGCCCACCCGGAGGGTCATGTCCGTCAGGTTCTCGCCGGATCGGAGCACGATGCTTCGTGAACGCGCGCCAGCGACGTCCTCGGTCACTTCCACATAACCGTCGCCTCGCGGCCGCAACAGATACCGGCCCGGCTCCACAGCGGAAAATAGGAACTCCCAGGCACGGCCGGTCGTGGCCGTCGTCGAGATGCCGTGAATCAGATTGATCAACGCCACCTCGGCGGCCGTGATCGGCGCGTTCGTCGTGACGTCCACAACCGAGCCTCGAACCGACCCCTGTTGTGACGCCTGCACGCCGGCCGACGCGGGGAACACCAAACCAAGCGTCAAGACAAGTAAACTCGTCATCCACAACCTCCGATCGATTCCCCGCCTTGAGATCCGTTTCGATGGGCCGCGGCTCAGCAGCGACCAATCGATTTCACATCTCGTGACGTGTCGAGCTTTAGGACGCAACAGCGAACGACATCTTGGCCAACAAACTGATCTGAAACTTGACTATAAGTCATTGATTTTATGGAGGGTATTAGCGCAGTCCTAACGGAGTCAAGCAGTATTGTCTCCCCCGCCCCACGATTTCTTTGGACAGTGATTTGAGAGAATACCGAACAGAAGGATCACGATGTCCAGAGGAAGAAATACAGAATCCGGGGCCGCGCCGGGAGCCCGCCGTCACGGATGTGAAGTTTCCCACACCGTGCGTTGACGGTTATTTCACCCATACAGGCGTCAACGTCACTTATTGGAGAGCAAAAAGATGTCGCCCTTCATCGTCAACAGGAACGTCCAATCAAACGGGGACCACGAAGTCCATGACCTCTACGGAGGTTGTGACGATGGCCGGACCCGATTGGTGTTTTCGTCTCGCACAATACGATTCGGGTGGATTCTGCGGTAGAGATGAGTTTCGTTCAAGATTGAGGTGTCATCAGGGCAAGCTTGTGCTGGAGAAACTCGATGCGCTGAGGCCATGAAACTTCAATCCGACAATCTGGCAATCGCTTCCCGGAGCCTCGACAGGTCCGACCAGTCACCCTCGATTTCTGAATCCAGAGACAAGTCCGCCACAATAAACTTCGGAACGCTCTCGCGTGAGAGTTCGATCTCCACGTCAAGCTCATTGCGGTGCCACTCGAACTGAAGACCACCAGCGGGTACGGGGACAACACTCGGGGCGGGAGATTGTGGCCGCAATACCTCAAGAAGCGCCTCGAGTCCAGCCTCCAAGGCCTGATGGGTGACTGGATGAGCTACATACGAATCCCAGCCTGGCTCCAGGAATGAAAGACGAACGGCCGCCTCGATGGTCGATCGAAACCATGCTGGAACCGGAACCGGTGCGCCAAGTATGCGTACTTCAGTGTTATCGATGCGGATAATGAGTGTGGGGACGGCGGCAACAGGCTGCCATGCGTTAGCACCGATCCTCAAAAGCACTCCCTGCTCGAAGATCGAAGGAGCATTCTCATCATATGGCAAAAGCTTCTGGCCTCAAGGTTCTTCGCGCTACAACGCCAGACGCCATTTTCGGGACGGTCGGACATTGAAACGTCTACCTACGCGTCCGAGAACGCAAACCGAACGGTGTATTTCCTGAGAATAAGGGAGGGCACCATTCTGGCCGCGGCCTTGGCCTTCGCGTCGAACTCGAAGGCCACGAGAATCCCTCGCACGTCCCCGTCTTCTTCGGTGCCCACGTCTCCCATATAGCTCAAGATCTGCCCTACGGCGTTTCGCCCCGCAACTCCAGCCTTCAACTCGATGACGACGGTCGTGCCTGACGAGTCCCGTGCTGTGATATCGATGAATCCTGAATCAACTGAACGCTCTGTGCCACCGTCAACAATCCTCAGTCCGGGCTCGATCAGCTCGATTTCGGATCTGAGCTCAGCCTGCAGATCGCGCTCGAGGCCCATCCGATGTCCAGGACCCTCTTCGGGCAAATCGGCATTGCCCACCGCTTTCAATCCTGGCTTTTCGAACCCAAAATCTTCGATCTCATCCCTGAACCTCTTATAAAGCGTGGCGGCACTGCGATACGAGGCAAGTTGGTTATGGATATCCCCCTTAAACGGAATCTTGCTTGGGTTGAGCCGGTTTTTCCGCTGGTCATCTCTTGAATATTTCAGTCTGTCTATCAGGTTCGCCATCCGGTCACTGGCGTAATGCTCGTCGAGGTCACCGTGAAATTTCTCAACATGTGCGGTATCGGACATCCGCGTACTGATGGTTTTCGCTTCGTACTTCTGGTCTTCCAACCACTGGCGATAGTCTGCTTCCTTCATGAAATATACTATTTTCCTCAGACCGACAGGGTCCCGAAAATCGATGTGGGTATTCCGCAGATAGTGATCAGCAATTCCAGAATAGGCGGAATCTTCAGTGCCATCCAAACAGCACTGGGGAGACAGAGTGTACACTAATTACGAATTGTCCCTATGGGAGGTCGGTTTGAGTTCACGAGTCAAGTTCGGCGTTCTGCTGGTTTCCTCGGTTGTCGTGGTTTACTCCGTCGTTGGTGGAATGATGGGCCGGGTCCGCGCCCAGAACGGGGTATTCCCCCAACTGTCCATTTTCACGGAGCTTTTCCAGACATACCCGCAAATAACCATTTTGACGGAGGTTATCACACGCATCCAGAACGACTACGTCGACGAACCCAGCATCCCGGCCGCGATGGAAGCGGCCATTCGGGGGATGGTCGAGCGGGTCGATCCAAATGGCGGCTATCTTTCACCGGAGAGCGTCCAGTTCCATGAAAATTACGATCCGCTGTCCTCGGCCGGCGTGGGTGTGATTCTCGGTCGCCGGTTCGACTTTCCCGTAATCATTCAGGCAATCGCTGGCGGGCCTGCCGACATGGAAGGGCTCGGGACCGGAGATGCCATTGAGGGAATCGGCGGAGAATCGATGCGGGAATACAACCTTGTCGAGGTACGGCAGTTACTCGCGGGCGAACCCGGAACGACCGTCGAACTGAACGTCATTCGGCGCGTCGCGGCCGCTACCGACACGATCACTGTGACACGGTCACTCGTCGAAATTCCTCCGGTCGACGCGCGCGTTCTGGAACAGAACGTCGGATATCTGCAGATCCCGATCATGGGGCCGGGCACGGTCGCCGAAGTCCGCACGGAACTCGATGGTTTGATTGCGGAAGGCGCATCCTCCCTGGCGCTCGACCTGCGAAGTTCCGCGGGTGGCGGTGAGACTGAAGCGATCGCGCTGGCCAATCTGTTCATTGCGTCCGGCACGCTCGGATATTTCGAAGGCCAGACGGTTGCCCGCGAGACGTTCAGTGCGAATCCGGACGCGGCGTTCCCCGAACTGCCGCTTGCCGTCCTGATCGACGAGTGGACGGCGGGGGCATCGGAAATCGCCGCGGGCGCCATCCGGGACAACTCCCGTGGCGACGTCGTTGGCGTACGGACCTTTGGCTTGGCATCGATCCAGCGCCTGCACCCGCTCGACGATGGCTGGGCTCTGCTTCTCGCAGTCGCCAACTATTACACGCCGAACGGCGATGAGATTCAGACCACAGGTGTACAACCGACGGTCGAAATCTCGCGTAACACCCAGGCGCTGGACCCGTTGGCCGTACCCGATCCAGACGACGACCCGGATGCCGACCCGCAGTTGGAACGCGCTATCGAACTCCTGACCGGGGTTGCCGAGGACAGCGACGGCACCGCAGACGCCGCCTGAAGTCCTCGTTTTCAATGCTGGTTCGGTTCAACGACGTTTCCAAGTCGTTCGGCGTCCTCGATCTCTTCCGGAATGTCAGCTTCGAACTTCAAGCCGGGCAGAAAGTCGGATTGATCGGTCCGAATGGCTCGGGCAAGACCACTCTGCTCCGCCTGTTCGAAATACCCGGCGAAACGGACACCGGCACGATCGCCCGCCGGTCGGGTCTCCGGATCGGC
Source organism: Terriglobia bacterium (assembly GCA_963555775.3). Classification (GTDB taxonomy): domain Bacteria; phylum Acidobacteriota; class Terriglobia; order 20CM-2-55-15; family 20CM-2-55-15; genus JAJEDW01. The sequence goes on from CAUVWY020000003.1 coordinate 246,100, forward strand.
CGTCTGGAACAGATCCCCGATCTCTGGGACGCCACGGTGTTCGAGGTTGCAGTCGAATCGTTCGCCGCTTTGGCAACGGCTGAAGACAAGATCGCCGAACTTGAAGCGGCAATCTCCAGCCGGCCCACCGACGCCGCGTTGCTGGAGGCCTACTCCACGCTGCAACACGAGTTCGAATTCCACGGAGGATACACGTATCGTGCGCGAACCGAGGGTGCGCTCTTCGGCGTGGGTTTCACGCGCGATTTTTTTGCCCGGCCGGCGCGGTCCCTGTCTGGAGGTGAAAAGAACCGCCTCGCTCTTGTTTGCCTGTTGCTCGCCGATGTCGATCTGCTACTGCTGGACGAACCCACCAATCATCTCGATATCCGCGCGATCGAATGGCTCGAACACTTTCTGTCCGAAACCGGCAAAGCCATCGTCATGGTGTCGCACGATCGGTTGTTTCTGGACCGGGTGGTGAGCCGGATTCTGGAAATCGACGGCGCACGGGTCACCGCCTATTCGGGCAACTATTCGGCGTTTCTCGAACAGCGAAAACAACGCCGTGCGCTTCAGGAGAAGGAATGGCGGCATCAGCAGGACTACATCGAACGGACCGAAGACTTCATCCGGCGTAATCTCGCGGGCCAGAAGACGAAGCAAGCCCAATCCCGCCGCACTCAACTCCAGAGAATGAAGCGCGTCGAGCGCCCTGCAACTGAAGGTTCCGGAGTTCGATTCCAGTTCGATTCGTCGATTCGCGCCGGACGTTACGTAGTGACCGCACGGGACCTGGCCATTGGGTACCCGGACAACCGGATTACGGAACAACTCAACCTCAGCGTCGAACGCGGCCAGCGGTGGGCCTTCCTCGGACCCAACGGATCGGGCAAGACCACCTTGCTGCGAACCTGCATTGGGCGGTTGGCGCCCCTGGAGGGCGATCTGACGTGGGACGAACGGATCGAGATCGGCTATTACGACCAGCAACTGGACGACCTGTCCCCATCGGCCACGGTGATCGAAGAATTGCGGACAATCGATTCCCGGGCCACCGACGGCGCCTTGCGTTCATTCCTCGCCCAGTTTCTGTTTCGCGGCGAAGACGCGTTCAAGAACGTCGGCAGTTTGAGCGGCGGGGAGAAATCGCGGCTGGCGCTCGCCAAAATCATATACAAGGGTCCTCCGTTGCTGGCGCTGGACGAACCCACAAACCACCTCGACATAGTGGCGCGCGAAGCACTGGAAGCGGCTTTGATGGAATACCCCGGGACCATGATCTTCGTCACCCACGACAGGCGGCTCGTCGAACGCATTGCCACCCATATTCTTTACATTGGGGATGAAGGGGTCTGCACGTTCGAACATTTCGATTCGTTCGAGCGCTGGCTCGGCGAGACGATCGATGGGACACCGGTTGAAACGGAATCGCCCCAATCCGCGGTACCGCCCAACACGCCCAGGCCGCAATTGAGCAAGAACAAACGCGAACAGGTCGAGCGTGCCGTTCGGACAATCGAATCGCGCATCGAGAACGACGAGGAAGAATTGCGTCGAATCGAACAATTGTTTCAGGGCGCCCCGCCGGGGCTCGACTGGAATGAAACGAACCGGCGTTACTCGGACATCAGGGACGAAATAGAGTCGCTCTACAAGGAGCTTTCCGAACACCTCCGAAAGCTGGATTAGCCCGAACGGACTGATCTGAGACTTAACCTTAAGTCATTGATTTTATTGACTTGAAATTGGAGCCTTATGTGGTTGAGTTTCACGCTTGATTGATCCGCCGCAGGCGGGCGCGCGACTAACCCGCAATGCAGGTATCGAGGCGTTCGGACAGGGATTCCTGGTCTGCGAGGACGGCCTTGGCCAGACCTCCAAGCGAAACGACACCGATTACCCGTCCGTCCTCGACGATGGGCAGATGGCGAAAATGGCCTTCGATCATCAGGGACATGCCGTCCCGAACCGTCTGATCGGACCTCCCGAACGTGACGTCGCGTGTCATGACGTCGGCGACAAAGGCCGCCTTCGACTGGCGTCCCCGAAGAATGACCCTGCGCGCATAGTCGCGCTCTGAAATAACACCGACGGGCAAGCTATTCGGGTCGTCCATCACCAACAGCAGGCCGACATCCTTTTCGGCCATCAACCTGATCGCATCGAAAACAGAGGCATCCGGCGCTATCGACCAGATGTCGGGCTCTTTATCGCGGGCACGGTCTTTCAGACTTGGACTCATCATCCTTCCTCGGAAAACAACTCGTCACGTGGCTGTCGCATCGGGGCCATTGTACTGCTCGTACAACGCCCGACAAAGATGAACCACGCCGTCAAAACACGCATTCGGGCGGCGGGCTAACCGTCGATGCGCCATTTTCGGCGGCAAACCAATTCAATTCAACCCCATTGTTCCGTGCATACCCGGATACAATAGTTGGTTTCTGGTCGACCCACCAGACCCAACCGAGGAGTTCCCGGCGGAATGCCCATCCAGTCCATTCGTATTCGAGGCGCCAGGCAGCACAACCTGAAGAACCTGGATTTGGATATTCCGCGCAACACGCTCACCGTCGTCACCGGTTTGAGCGGGTCGGGAAAGTCCAGCCTCGCGTTCGATACCATTTATGCCGAGGGGCAGCGCCGGTACGTGGAATCGTTGTCGGCCTACGCGCGCCAGTTCCTCGACCGGATGGAACCGCCGGATGTCGACTCTATCGAAGGCTTGTCGCCGGCGATATCGATCGAACAGAAAAGCTCCGCGCGCAGCCCGCGTTCAACGGTGGGCACCGTCACCGAGATATACGACTACTTGCGGCTCGCGTTTTCCGCCATCGGCCTGCCCCATTGCCCGGACTGTGGAAAGACCATCACTCAACAAAGTCCGGATCAGATCGTACGCAATCTGAAAGTCCTGCCGCACGGCGAACGGGTGATGATTCTGGCGCCGATCGTTCGGGGCCGCAAAGGCGAGTTCAAGGCCCAGCTTGCGGCGCTGGCACGGTCGGGATACGTCCGGGCCCGAATCGATGGGACCCTGCACAACCTCGACGAACCGATCGAACTCAATCGCCGCAAGAACCACACGATAGAAGTCGTGGTGGATCGCCTGATGGTGAAGAAAGGCATCGAACGGCGGCTGGAATCCTCGATCGAACGGTCCATCAAGCTTGCGAACGGTATCGTCCAGGTGGCGGTCGTCGGAGGAGAAGAACATCTGTATTCACAGAAAATGGCTTGCATCGACTGCGGCACGAACCTGCCGACGATCGAGCCGCGCACCTTCTCGTTCAACAGCATCTATGGCGCATGCCCCCGCTGCAAGGGCTTGGGAGTCCGTTTCGATTTCGATCCGGGCCGGATCGTCACGGATCCGACGCAGTCGATCATGAACGGCGGGCTCAGCCTGAACGGCTGGTTCGACGACGAGATCGAAAGGACTCTGAAAAAGATCGAACGGCACTACAAGGCCAACCTGGATACCCCGTTTCAGGATCTGCCCGCGAATGTGCAGAACGCCATCTTCCATGGCGTCCGGTCGAAGAAAATCGAGGGGATCATCGATATCCTGAATCGATTGTATGACGCGTCCAGCGACGACGAACTTGGCGAATACATGGCGACCAATCCGTGTTCGGAATGCGGAGGCACGCGATTGAGGGCAGAAAGCCTGGCCGTCACCATCGGCGGCCGCACAATCGCCGAAATCGCCGAGCTTCCAATCAGGAAATGTCTGGGGTTCCTGAGCGATTTGGAACTCGGTCCAAGAGAAACGCACATCGCAGGGCGAGTTGTACGGGAAATCGTCGAGCGATTGAATTTTCTGAGCGCCGTCGGACTCGACTACCTCAGCCTCAACCGTGCGGCCAACACGCTTTCCGGAGGCGAGAGTCAACGGATCCGTCTGGCCACCCAGATCGGATCGCGATTGCGGGGCGTTCTCTACGTCCTGGACGAACCTTCGATCGGCCTTCACCACAAGGACAACCGACGTCTGCTTGAAACCCTGGAACGGCTACGCGACCTTGGCAACACCGTCATTGTCGTCGAACACGACGAGGACACGATGCGTCGGGCCGACTACGTGGTCGACCTCGGACCGGGTGCCGGTATCGCCGGGGGACACGTCGTGGCCGAAGGACCGCCCGCAACCGTCGCAGCGGCGCCAGAAAGCCGCACCGGCCAGTATTTGTCGGGAAAGCTCCAGATTCCACTCCCGAAAAAGAGGCGCAAACCCTCACGCAAAGTCGTGAAGGTACGCGGTGCGACGGCACACAACCTGAAGGACATCGAGGTCTCGTTTCCGGTAGGCCTGATGACGGTCGTGACCGGTGTATCGGGTTCAGGAAAATCCACGCTGGTGAACGACATTCTGTATCGCGCTCTGGCCCGCAAACTATATCGGGCCATGGACGAACCCGGAGCGCACAAGGACATCCGCGGGATGGACCACATCGACAAGGTGATCGAGATCGACCAGTCCCCTATTGGCCGAACACCGCGGTCCAACCCGGCGACATATACGGGATTGTTCACGCCAATTCGAGATCTGTACGCGATGATGCCCGAGTCGCGTGCGCGCGGATACAAGCCGGGGAGGTTCAGCTTCAACGTCAAGGGCGGTCGTTGCGAGGCTTGCCGGGGCGACGGCCTGAGAAAGATCGAAATGAGTTTCCTTCCGAACGTCTATGTCACCTGCGAGGTGTGCCGAGGCAAACGGTACAACGGCGAAACTCTGGCGATCCGATACCGAGGCATGTCGATCTGCGATCTCCTGGACTCCAGCGTCGAGGATGCGCTGCCCGCTTTGGAAAACATTCCTCAGGTCAGCAGCAAGCTTCGGACGCTCGTCGACGTCGGACTCGGGTATCTCCGGCTCGGGCAACCGGCCACGACGCTTTCGGGCGGTGAAGCTCAACGTATCAAGCTGGCACGCGAGTTGAGCCGGCGCTCCACAGGCAAGACGCTCTACATACTGGACGAGCCAACCACCGGCCTTCACTTCGACGACGTTCGGAAGCTGCTCGACATGTTGCAGCAGTTGACAGACCTTGGGAACACGGTGATTATTATCGAACATCATCTGGACGTCATCAGAACGGCCGACTGGATCGTGGATCTGGGACCCGACGGCGGAGAGCGGGGTGGCCGTCTGGTCGTTGCAGGGACTCCTGAAGACGTTGCCCGCAACGCAGAATCCTATACAGGGGCCGCTCTCACCACGCTTCTTTCCGGCACGCCGCGCACTGTGGAAGAAAAGGGAAGCGACGAAAGCCAGGGAAACCGATGAACGATCCGGGACAGGCGCTCGACCGATTGGTTGCGGACAGCCACCGGACACAGGAACGGTTTTTTGCCGACAATCGGGAGACGATCCTGAACGTAGCCAACGCGATTGCCGCACGCATGCGTAAAGGTGGCAAGATTCTGTTCTTCGGAAACGGGGGGAGCGCCGCCGCCGCCCAGCACATCGCCGCCGAGTTCGTAGGCCGGTTCATTCCCGATAGACCGGCACTCCCGGCAATGTCCCTGTCGACCGACACTTCGATCCTGACGGCGCTGGCGAATGACTACGGATACGAGCAGATATTCACGCGTCAGATCGAGGCCCACGGGCGGAAAGGCGACATCGCCATCGGCATGTCCACCAGCGGCAACTCCGAAAACGTGTTGAGGGGTCTCGAGGCGGCCCGAAACGCCGGCCTTTATACCGTTGGTTTCACTGGCCAGAACGGGTGTGCAAGTGGATCCAGAATGAAGGACATCGCAGAGGTTCTGTTTTGCGTTCCGTCGGGCGTGACCCCCAGGATCCAGGAAACCCATACCCTGCTTGGACATTCGTTGTGCGAACTGGTTGACCGCTCTTTGTTTCCCGGCGCTTACGCCACGGACTGACAACGCCGCGCGATTCCTCATGACCAAGTCCAAATATTCCATTCAACCTCTCGAGTTCGACGACATATCGACCTATGCGATCGCCGATAGGGCGAGCAAGGTGCATGTCGGCCTTTTCGGAAGGTCAGCCGCACCGGACGACACCGTCGGCGATTTCATCGACAAGCTGCCTCGCATTCTTGCCGGAAACCAACTTCGCGATCTCATCGCCGCAATCCGGCGTGCGAAAGACGATGGCAAGCCGATTCTGTGGGGAATGGGGGGACACGTCATCAAATGCGGCCTTGGACCGATCCTGATCGACATGATGCGCGGCGGTTTCGTGACCGGAATTGCGATGAACGGTTCCGGCGCGATTCACGATTTCGAAATCGCACTGCACGGGTCCACCTCCGAAGAAGTCGAAAACGAGTTGAAGACCGGACGATTCGGGATGGCACGCGAAACTGGCGAATACCTGAACCGGGCCATCGGCCAGGCCGCGACGGACGGGATTGGCATGGGCGAAGGCGTCGGACGATTCCTTCATGATTCGGGTCACGGAATCCGGTTCCAACACCTCGATTCAAGCGTTCTCTACGAGGCGTACGCCCGTTCGATCCCGACGACGGTTCACGTGGCGATCGGGACCGACACCATCCACAACCATCCAACCGCGTCCGGCGCACAGATCGGCAAGGCCACGATGCACGACTTCAAGCTCTTGTCGGCGCTGGTCACGAAACTGGAGGGCGGAGTCTACATCAACCTGGGTTCGGCGGTGATTCTTCCGGAGGTGTTCCTGAAAGCGCTTTCGGCGGCCCTCAACCTGGGACATTCAGTCGGCCGCATCACCACAGCCAATCTCGATTTCATTCAACACTACCGTCCAGGCGAAAACGTCCTGAAGCGGCCGGCCGAGCGTGGCGGCCGGGCGATCGCGCTGACCGGACATCACGAGATCATGCTGCCTCTGATCGCAGCCGCTTTGAAACAACCCGGAATCGACAATGGACACTGAAGTGGAGTCGGTCCAGCCGCTTCCAACACAGGTATTGGATCGGCCGGAACACCGTTGGCGCGGCCGAGATATCACCTTTTTCGGACTTGCGTTCATCGCGCTGATTCCGATCGTTTCCACGATCGTCAACATCGTTCCCGTCGCGGGCGAGAACGCCAATACCATACGGGCCTTGATCGGAACGCTCGTGCTTCAGTTGACTCTTGTCGCCTTGGTCGCCGGACTGGTCCGAGGTGTCTACGGACTGCCCTTTCTGAAAGAACTGCGCTGGACCCGGGCGTATTCGGGCGGCAACGGTTCCCTGGTCTTGTTGGGCATGGCACTGGCGTTTGCGGTCATGATCGTGTCGACGTTGTTTCCTCCGGACGATCCGCCGATCCAACAGCTTCTGAACACGCCCGAAGCCGTCGCGATGGTTGCGGTTTACGCCGTTCTGTTTGCACCGCTTCTCGAAGAGGTGCTCGTCCGGGGATTCCTGTACCGTGTTTTGGAACAAATGGGGGGCGCATCGATCGCCGTATGGACGACCGTCGTCGTTTTTGGTCTGCTCCATGTACCGCAACTCCTGGGAAGCCCGGCGAGTATGCTCCTCATCTTTGGCGTCGGTCTCGTTCTCTCCAAGGTGCGGCACCAGACAAACTCGCTCATTCCTTCGGTGATCGTGCACACCGCATATAACGGCATGATTTTCGTGGCGTTTCTGTTGGGTACGCTTGTCCAGGGAAGCATGACACCATAACCGCTAACAGCCTGTGGTGGAACCCCGCGTCGCACCGAGAGCGGCGAGGCGCCCGGCTGACAAGGCGCGAGGAGGGAGCATATTCCCGATATGTGACCGACGAGCAACGCAGTTCAGGCGGAATGCATCGACGGTCGAATTCAGCGAGGGTTTCACCACAGGCTGTTAAGCAAGGGGAGGAACAACAACGTGACGGATGCGAACGACAGCATCGACGTGGTGGACTACGGACCACTGGCAGGACTGATTGGCGTCTGGACGGGAGAAAAGGGAATGGATGTCGCTCCGGAACCGGACGGCCCCGCGGAAAGTCCTTTCTTCGAGACGCTGGAATTCACGGCTTGCGGAGACGTGGAGAATGCGGAGTCTCAGGTTATTTCGGCGATACGATATCAACAGACTGTCAGCCGCAAATCGAATAACAAGGTGTTTCACAACCAGACCGGGTATTGGATGTGGGATCCGTCGAGGAACCTCGTCATGCAGTCGCTGACGATTCCGCGCGCCGTATGCGTGCTTGCCGGGGGTGGGGCATCCGAGGCTGACGGTATTACAATCCTGACGGTCAAGGCGGGAATCGACGATTCGGACTGGGGTGTAATTCAATCGCCCTTCATGCGGGACAATGCCCGGACGCTGGGATTCAGCCATTCGCTCAGCGTGAGCGAGCACACGCTGAGCTACGCCGAGACGACGGTGCTTGAAATTTACGGCAGACGGTTCGATCATACGGACAGCAACAACCTTCGACGGAAGGGTTGAAAAGGGGATCGGAAATGAAGCGATACTGGCGAGTCTATGCAATATGTCTGAGCTTTGTTGCCGCGTTGGGCGCGGCTGCGATTGGCGGCTCCGCCCAAGACGCCGAGCTTGAACGGTTTCTGGAGCAATCGCGTCAATGGAGCGCCGATATGGAGGGCCGCGGACTCGCCTCTCCGTTCACGGGTTTGACGACAAACGGCGAGGTGGTCCCGGGTCTGTTCGAGATTCGGTCGACGGGGGTCTCGACCGCGCCCATCCAGGAGGCGGCCGATCGGTTCCTCGGCACGCTCAGTGCGGAGCAACGGCGCAGCACGGTGTTTGCCGAAAACGACGATGAGTGGCGCAAATGGGCCAACCAGCACATCTACTACAGGGATGGCATTTCCTTTGAAGAGATGACCGGGCAACAGCGCGATGCCGCGTTCTCGATGCTCGGAGCAGCCCTCAGCGCCAAAGGGCTGGATCTGACGCGCGACATCATGCGGCTGAACGAAACGCTCGGGGAACTCAACAACAACAATTTCGTCGAATACGGCGAATGGAAGTACTGGATTTCGATCATGGGCGAGCCATCGGCCACCGAGCCGTGGGGTTGGCAGTTGGACGGTCATCACCTGAACCTGAACTATTTCGTCATGGGCGACCAAGTCGTGATGACTCCGGCCTTCTGGGGTTCCGAACCCGCCGTCGCGACATCGGGCAAGTTTGCCGGCACGTCGATCATGACCGAAGAACAGGACAGCGGACTGGCCATGATCCGCGCTCTGACGCCGAACCAGCAGCGGGACGCGATCCTGGAGACATCCAAGACCGGAAACAACATTCTGTCGCAGGCTTTCAGTGACAACGTTGTCCTGGACTATGCCGGAATCCGGGCCGACTCGCTGGACGACTCCCAGCAACGGAAGTTGCTCGATCTGATCGCACTGTACGTCGCCAACATGCGCGACGCGCACGCCAGGGTCCGCATGTCCGAGGTTGAGGAACATCTCGACGACACGTACTTTGCCTGGATCGGCGGCACCGCGGATGATTCGGTGTATTACTACCGCATCCACAGCCCGGTCATCATGATCGAATTCGATCACGAAACTCCGGTGGGACTCCGCCACCTGTATCCGCCGGGCGTTCCATACCGGGAACATATCCACTCCGTCGTCCGGACGCCCAATGGCAACGACTACGGGAAAGACCTTCTGCGGCAACACTACGAGGCGCACCCGCACGGGTAGGCGCACGGGGCTGTAGGCAATGAATCCATCCGAGCGGCCCGGGCCCGGGCGGCTCGAAGCGATCTGGTTGAAACGCGCGCACCGCGGACCGATGGACGCGGTGGCGGAAGCGCGCGCAATCCTCGGTCACGGCCTTGAAGGCAACGCCGACAAGGGCAAGATCCGCCAGATCACGATTATCGAACGTGAGATGTGGGAGGCAGTCACGAGCCGAACGGGCTCCGATGCCCCGCCGTCGTCGCGCCGCGCGAACCTCATGTTGAGCGGGATATCGCTGGCGGGCACCCGCAATCGGATTCTGCGGATCGGTGTTGTTCGTCTGCTGATCGCGGGAGAAACCAAACCATGCGAGCGAATGGAGGCCGTGGCGGACGGTCTTGAACAAGCCATGTACAACGGTTGGTACGGCGGCGCATTCGCACAGGTGCTGAACGGCGGGACGATTCGAACCGGTGACGCCGTGGCGTGGGAGCGGGACGAAGCGCCGGCGCGGGAAAAGCAGGTAAAATAGGGCCTCCCGGAAACGAGGACTCGATGGACGGAAACGAGCAAAACGAGCTCAAGACACTACGCGACAAGCTGGGCGAATTGGACAACAACCTGTTCAGGCACCTCGTCGAGCGTCAGCGCATCGTCACCGCGATCGGGCGGCTGAAGGCGGCCGCGGGCCGCCCCACACGGGACTACCGGCAGGAAAAGGAAGTGATCGAACGCGCCAAGAAGGCCGCGGCCGCGGTCGGCGTCAATGCCGGATTTGCCGAAGACCTTATGCTCTTGTTGATCCGCGAGTCGTTGACGGCGCAGGAAAAGGACCGCGTCCATGCAGGCGCCAGAGGAACCGGCCGCAGAGTCCTGGTGATCGGCGGAAACGGCCATATGGGCCGATGGCTCGTACGGTTTCTCACATCTCAGAACTTCGCCGTCGAGGTCGCCGACCCCTCCGGTGCGCCCGACGACGTAGCTCACATCCCCGACTGGAATGCATCGGACCTCAGCCACGACATCATCATCGTCGCCACGCCGCTTCAGTTGTGCAGAAGAATTCTCGAAGACTTGGCCGCGAGGCGCCCGCGGGGGGTGGTTTTCGATATCAGTTCCTTGAAAACCCCATTGCGGCCCGGGCTGCGGGCGCTGGCGGATGCCGGGGTCAGGGTCACATCGATTCACCCAATGTTCGGACCGGACACGCAGATGCTCTCCGGGCGGCACGTCATATTCATCGATCTGGGGTCACCCGAAGCCACCGCGCAGGCCAGGGAACTGTTCGCCTCCACGATGGCCGTTCAGGTGGACATGGACCTGGAATCCCACGATCGTCTTGTCGCCTACATTCTTGGCCTATCGCATGCCACAAACATCGCCTTCTTCACTGCTCTCGCAGAAAGCGGTGAAGCGGCCCCGCAACTCGCCCGTCTGTCGAGTACGACATTTGACGCCCAACTCGAAATCGCAACCCGAGTCGCCGCAGACAACCCGAATCTCTATTATGAGATCCAATCACTGAACGAGTACGGAAGCGAGGCCCTGGCCGCTCTCTCGTATGCCGTCGAACGAATCCGATCGGTGATCCGGGCCGGGAATTCCAAGGAATTTGTCGCGATAATGACGCGCGGGCGGGAATACCTGAGCGGACGGGAACTGGTTGCCGGGAACGAAGCGCCCGGAAGCCATTAGTTCTGGAAGGGCCGAGACGATGGACGAATTCAGATATGACGGCGAGGGCCTGACCTGCGAAAACGTGAGTCTCGGAGCCATCGCGGACACGGTCGGTACACCGACCTACGTTTACAGCCAGAAGATTTTGTACGACTCCGTCCGGCGGTTCGACGACGCCTTCGCGACGGTCCCCCATCTGGTGTGTTATGGCATCAAGGCGAACTCCAACCTGACCTTGTTGCGCCGTTTTGTGGAGTGGGGCATCGGTTTCGACGCCGTGTCGGGCGGTGAGTTGTTTCGTGCGCTTCAGGCTGGCGCCGATCGCAAACGGATCATCCTTTCCGGTGTCGGCAAGACACGCGACGAAATTCGGTATGCGCTGGACCGGGACGTTCTGTTCGTGAGTGTGGAGTCGCGCGCCGAGTTGGAGACGATTGCGGAAGTTGCCATCGAAACAGGCCGAACGGCGCGCGTGGTCTTCAGAACGAATCCAGACGTCGATGCCCGGACGCATCCCTACATTTCGACGGGTCTCAAGAGTCACAAGTTCGGCGTCAGTTTCGAAGATACGCCTGCTCTGGTTGCCGACGCAGCAGCAATGCCCGGTGTCGAGGTCGCCGGAATTGGCTGTCACATCGGATCGCAGATTACCGATCTCGGACCGTTCAGGGAGGCGGCGGGAAGCATCGCGGGGCTGGCGTCGAACCTCATGGACCGGGGTATTCCTCTGAAATATCTGGATTTTGGAGGGGGGCTGGGGATTTCCTACGATGGGGAACTCCCACCGACACCGCACGTCTATGCGGAAACGTTGATCGGCATCAGCAGGGAATTGGGGCTTACGCTGGTTCTGGAACCCGGTCGCGTGATCGTGGGCACTTCCGGAATTCTGCTGTGCCGCGTCATTCGCAAAAAGACGCAAGGCAAGAAGCGATTTGTCATCGTCGATGCGGGAATGAACGATCTGATCCGGCCGCCGCTCTACGGATCCTTCCACGGGCTGCGCCCGGTTCGCGAAAGGGAAGGAACCGAGGTGATCGATCTGGTCGGTCCGATCTGCGAGTCCACGGATTTTCTTGCCCGGGACCGGGAGGTATCACGCCTGGAACCCGGCGATCTCGTCGCGGTCATGACGGCCGGGGCGTACGGTTCCGCGCTCGCGTCCAACTACAATTCGCGGCCTCGTCCTGCCGAGGTGCTTGTGGACGGTGAGAGTTTCAGCGTCGTGCGGAGGCGTGAGACCTATGACGATCTGATCCGACTGGAAGAGTGACACGCGGGAACTTTCCGACTGTAGGTGCAGTCTATGACTGCACGGACTTGATTTGGGCGGACTTGATTTGGGCGGTCATAGACCGCTACAGTTCGGAGCGCTCTCTCCAACAGTTTCGGAATGCTGTCGGTGCGGGTTCGGACTTGATTCGGGCAGTCGTAGACTGCCCCTACATTTTCAATATTGAGGGGTTGGGGCACACCAAGGAACACAGGTTGTGGCGTGCGGCGAAAGTCCGAATTTCTTCACTCCTCATCGCCCGGGACTTTGGCGCCAACGAGTTGGAGGCTTGCATCGATCGTCGACCGTAGCGTTTCTTCTTCCAGCGGTCCTCTTGCGTGGACCGTACCGTCCGGCGCCACGATCGCGAACTCTCCCGCGCGCGTCTCCAGAAGCGACGATTCGCGGTTGACCATCGTCGGGAAGCGAACTGGCCCGGGTTCGAGTCCATCCGCGGGAACTCCAAGAAATCGGATTTTGGCCTCGGAACGGTACCGCTCGTACGCCTGCTCAAACGCCGCCGACCCGGCCGGGTCCCGATCGACGACACCCAGCACCAGTACCGACCCGGAAAAGTCTTCGAGCGTGTGGAAGTACCCCGCGGCGTCCTGCACATGGAAGCGGGTTACGGGCACTGCCGGCCCGGCCATCGTGGGCGCCGCGTCAACCGGGGTGGCCGAAGCCGCGTCCAATACAGGGTCCGGTTTCGCGAGTCTGGCATCGGGTTCTTCTTCCGCCTTGTCGCCATTTGCATCTGGCGCGTCCGTTTCAGGCGCCGAAACGGCTGCTTCTTGTACCGCACCAGCCGGATCCTGACTCACCGGACCGGGCATCCCACCGCCGGACATCCCACCGACAAACCAAATGGCCGCGGCTGCGACCAGCACCGTGGCGAATGCCCCGGCGAGGCGCAACGGTCGAATCGGGCCGTGAGCGGTCCTCTCGGCCCTCGCCATCTGTTGTCTGAAGTGTGCGGAAACGAGGGCATCCACCTGTGCAAATTCATCCAACTGGGCTCGGCAGTCCGTGCAACGCTCTACATGCTGTTCCAACCGAGCCCGTTTTCCCGGGTCGATGCTTTCCGAAAAGTACGCTTCGAGATGGGGTTCCACCCACTGGCATTTGTCGGTCATTTTTCGATCCCGTGTTCCGTTACCGCGTTCCGGTCGCGTGTTCCAAGCCGGTGTTGCAGGCCTTTCTTCAAACGTTTCCGCCCATAGAAAATTCTCGACTTTACCGTGCCCTCGGGAATCTCCAGTATCCGGGCAATCTCCGGTATCGTCATGCCTTCGACCGCGAGCATCAAAAGCGGAATGCGGAACACCTTCGGCAATCGCTCGACATGCCGTCCGACATCGATCATGGTCTCGGGGTCGATCCCGGTTTTCGGGTCGGCGGCATCGAAGGGCATCGTCTTACCGTCCGAATCTTCGCGTTCAAGATCGCCGAACAACGTCCATCGTTTCACCATGCGGACGAAGCTGCGGCGACGGTTGATCGAGACCCGCACGACGATTCGCGCCAACCACGAGCGGATCGGACAATCTCCCCTGAAGTTGCCGATCCCCTTGTATGCCCGCATCAGGGCTTCCTGGACGATGTCCTCCGCGTCGTCCACGTTCCGGGTCGACGCGACAGCAATCTGCATAAGAAACGGACGGTATTCCTGTACCAGGAGGTCGAAGTCGGTGTTTTTGTCTTCAGCCTCCGTCCAGCGGACAGAGTCGCCATTTTTCAAGACACTGTCGGGGGCCAAAGGGTTCACGATTGGTTTGTTGCCGCTTCTCTACAGCGGACGATGCTTCGAAATCGGGCGGTCATATTTGTGATCGGAGTAGGTCCAACTTCTGCTGTACCGTTTCGCGTTCTTCTTGTTCTTCGGACAATTCCAACGAACGTTCATAAGATTCCTGGGCCTCTTCGAGCCGCCCCTGGCGACGATAGAGATCGCCGAGGTGCTCATGAAGCGTGGGATCGGTCGCGGCAAAAAGGATCGCCCGTTCCAGGTATTCCTGAGCCAGATCGAGACGATCGAGCCTGTAGTACACCCAGCCCAGACTGTCGAGATAGGCACCATTGATGGGATCTGCCTCGACCGCTCTCCGGACCATCTCGAGGGCCTCGTCGAGTTTTTCCCCATTGTCGGCCAGCATGTAGCCCAGGTAGTTGAGAACTGCCGGATTCTCGGCGTCGATGTTCAATGACTGACGGAACGCTGCTTCCGCGTCCGCGTCCCGCTCCTGCCGTTCCAGGAGGGCGCCTCTCATGAAGTACGTTTGCGGCAGTTGGTTCTCGAAACGTTCGAGCATATCCACGATCAAGCGTTCCGCTGCCGTCCAGTCCTCGTTTTTTTCGTAAATGCCGAGGATGGTCGCGTAGATCTCGAAATCGGATTCCCGATTCTCGAGCATGTCCATCAGCATGGCAATCCCTTCTTCGGCCCGGCCCGTCTGTCCCAACAGATCCGCGCGCTGCAGCTTCAACTGGCGATGATCCGGAAAAACTTCCAATGTGGATTCGGCTTTCTCGAGGGCACGTTCAAGTTGCCGCGACAAGCGATACGTGTCGACGATGTATGAATCGACCGTACCGTCGCGTTCACGAACAAAAGCCTTCAACTCTTCGAATGCCTCGACGGCGTCTTCGTACTCCTCGAGCATCGTATGAAAAATGGCGATATTCCTGAGGAAGAGCCCCCGGCGTCCTCGCTCAACCTGGGTGTAGCGGTTTCCGGGTTGCCGGGACGCATCCAACAACCCGCGAAGGCCGGCAATCGCATCTACGAACCGCCCCTCATCGCGATCGAGCATCGCCACCGCGAAGCCGATATCCGGACTATTGGGCACAATCCGACCGGCCCGTTCCAAATAGGCCCGGGCCTCGGCGAAATTCATGCCCTGTTGTTCGATTTGCCCCAACCGGAGCAGGGCGACGGCATCGGTGGGATCCTGAGCGATCAGATCCTGATATATTTCGGAAGCCTCGGCCCAGTTCTCCAATACGAAATGGATGCGTGCCAGTTCCTTGAACAGTTCGATTTCATCGCGTCCGAGATCGATCGCCGTCTGAAACGCTTCCGCCGCATTCTCCAGTTCATCGACCTGCACGTAGGCCTGACCCAGGAGAAACCAGACTGCGTTTGAATCGGGTTGATTGGTCGAAAAGGCCTCGAGGAGATCGATGGCTTCCCCTGTGTTGCCGATACCCATCTGGAGTTCTGCCAGCGCAAGCACCCCTTCTTCGGAACTCGGTTCGACCTGGATAAAGTCGCGGTACAGCTCCAACGCGCGTTCGGGTTGGCCTGAAAATCGGTACAGTTGACCCAGCGTCAGGTAGGCGTCGGTCTCCTCGGAACTGAGCCGAACCACTTGTTCCAGCGCCTCGATCGCCAACCCGATGTATTCCGCTGCGATTTCCTGTCCTGCGCTGTTACTCACCAGACTGGTATAGACGCCGCCGAGCAGGCGATGCGCGTCAAGATTGTCGGGATCGATGTTGATTGCACGATTGGCGTAGTCCACCGCGTCGCGCCAGAAATTTCGTTTGGCATAGCTCGCGGCGATCTCGGAATAGACCGTCGAGTTGGTTGGGTCCAGAGCCAACGCCTCTTCGTAGGCTTCGAGCGCGCCCTCCCAATCCCCCTCGTTTTCAAGCAGGTGCCCGCGTGCGAAATGGTAGTACGCCTCGGCCATCGTGGATGCGGTAGTGGACGTCGATTCCTGCGCCTGCGACAAACTTGTCGTGGCCAACAGAGCGCCGACTGAAAGACCCGCGAACAGTTGCAGCATTCTTTTCATGGGATGTGCCAATTCGACAAACTTTTACGTCTCTGCATTATAAGGGGGATTCTCGAATATCCGATTCGGGAATTTCGTCGAACGCGGCGGAAGGACCGAGCGCGCAACCTCGCCCGCCAGGCCCCAACCGTGTCAGGAACTCTATCTATGGGATAGGCGCGTTATCTTTAGGGACAGGCTGCTGGCCCGCCTTTCTCACGGGTTTTCTGCTGTAGCGCCGTATACATCCGCCAGTGCCGCGTTCTACGGCGCGTTCTCAGGCGTGTTCCTCACGCCGGTCACGCCGGGCGCGTAGCGGCGCGTTCTCAGGCGTGTTCCTCACGCCGGTCGCGCCGGATCAAGCGCCGGTGCGCGCCACGGGCGCAAGGATATACGCCCCAGCCCTGACGGCGTCTCCGACTCTTCGCGACGAAAACCCGCAAGAAAGGCGGACTAGTGCTTGAAATGCCGCACTCCCGTCAGCACCATCGACATGCCATGTTCCTCGGCGGCGGCAATGACCTCGCCGTCGTTCCGTGAGCCCCCGGGCTGGATAATATTTCGCACCCCGGCGCGTGCGGCCGCGTCGACGCCATCCCTGAACGGAAAGAACGCGTCGGAAGCAAGCGCGGTGCCCTGGACACCCGTCCGAGCCTTTTCCACTGCGATGCGGACCGAGTCGATACGACTCATCTGTCCGGCGCCGACGCCACAGGTCTGGCCCCCTTTTGCCAGGACGATGGCGTTCGACTTGACGTGCCGTGCGACCTGCCAGGCGAACCACAGATCTCTCCATTCTTCCACCGAGGGTTTGCGTGCCGTCACCAGCCGGGCCGTTCCCGCACGGATATCGTCCGACACGTCTGGATCCTGTACCAGGATTCCTCCGAAAACTCCCTTCATTTCCAGGTCGGCCATACCCCCCGGCGTTTCCGGGCTACCCAGTTCCAGGACGCGGAGATTCTTTTTCGCAGCCAGAATCTCGCGCGCGCCCGGAGCCACATCCGGAGCGATGATACCTTCGACGAAGAGCTTCGCCATCTCCTCTGCCGTGGCCGCATCCAGGGTTCGGTTGACGGCGATGATCGAACCGAAAGCCGAAACCGAATCTGCCGCGTACGCTTTGAGGTAGGCGTCGTGCAGATCGGTCCCGATCGCGGCGCCGCAAGGATTGGTGTGCTTGATGATTGCGACTGCCGGATCTTCGAATTCCTGTACGAGGGCCCGTGCCGCCTGAAGGTCGACCATGTTGTTGTATGAGAGTGCCTTCCCTTGAAGTTGCACCGCCGCGGCCAATCCGTGAGGCACCTCCGATCCCCAGCGGTAAAACGCCGCCTTCTGGTGAGGATTCTCTCCGTACCGGGGTTCGGCTACCTTTTCAAGGTTCAGGAAGACGCGTTTCGGCCGCCCGTTCTTGTCCGGCAATGTGAAGCCCGCGCCAGATGGTTCGACCGCCGAAAGAAACTGCGCGATCTGCCCATCGTACCGGGCGGTATGGGCAAAAGCATCCTGTGCGAGCGCGAACAGGCGTTCGTGCGAAAACCGGCCGCCGCCCTCCCGGAGTTCGGCGATCAGCGTCGAATAGTCGGCCGGGTTCGTCACCACCGCAACATCCATGAAATTCTTTGCCGCTGAACGCAGCATGGCCGGTCCGCCGATATCGATGTTCTCGATCGCTTCCATGAACGTCACACCCGGGCGCCGAATCGTTTCGCCGAATGGATACAGGTTCACGCAAACCATGTCGATCGGCTGAATACCGTGCGCCGCCATCTGCTTCCGGTGTTCCGGGTTATCGCGAAGTGCCAACAAACCCGCGTGCACCCGGGGGTGCAACGTCTTGACCCGACCGTCGAGCATTTCGGGAAATCCGGTCATTTCGGAAACTTCCCGAACCGGTATCCCTTCCGATGCAATGAGTCGAGCCGTGCTCCCCGTGGACAATATCTCGACACCCATGCCGACAAGTTCGCGTGCGAATTCCGCAATTCCCTGCTTGTCAAAAACACTGATCAGCGCGCGTTCAACTTTTTTCAAATCCGAACTCCTTGCCTGAAATTGTAAAACAAGGTTCCCGTATGCTGAAATGACTCAAATGAAAGCTCTTCGACAAATTCCGCCGGTTCATGAGGTTCTCCAGCGACCCGAACTCGCCGGTATGGAGACCGTCCTTTCCCAGCCATTTGCGGTACGCATGTTGAACGACGTGATCGGCGAGTTGCGGGAACGAATCCGGCGGGAAGACGCCGAGTTCACTCGCGACGCGTTGGCTTCGCGCATCGCGGTGGAGCTGAAGCAGCGCATCGAGACATTCCTCACCCCCTCGCTGCGGCCCCTCATCAATGCAACCGGAGTTGTGCTGCACACGAATCTGGGGAGAGCGCCGCTGCCGCCGGAAGCCATGGACCATGTCAGAAAAGTTTCGGCAGCCTACTCCAATCTGGAGTTCGATATCGCCGAAGGACGGCGAGGAAAGCGGGACTCTCATGTCTCGAACCTTCTTTCCGAGTTGTTGGGCTGTGAAGCGGCGATCGTGGTGAACAACAACGCCGCCGCGGTCCTGCTGGTCCTGAACGCGCTTGCCGAGGGCGGTGAGGTCCTGGTCGCGCGCGGCGAGGAGATCGAAATCGGCGGCTCCTTCAGGATTCCGGAGGTCATGGCGAAAAGCGGGGCTCTACTACGGGAAATCGGCACGACCAACCGAACTCGTATCGAGGACTATGAATCGGCCATCGGGCCTGAGACGCGCCTCATGTTACGTGTCCATCCCAGCAACTTCACCATCGTGGGATTTACCGAGCGACCGTCTTTGGCCGAATTTGCTGAACTTGGGCGCCGCAGTGGAATCCCGACGTTCGAAGATCTGGGCAGCGGATGCATCGCCGATCTCGCGGCCACCGGAATCGGCGATGAGCCCCGGCCGCAAGAAAGTATCGGGCATGGAATCGATTTGGTGTGCTTCAGCGGGGATAAGCTTTTGGGAGGCCCGCAAGCCGGAATCATTGCGGGACGGAAATCCCTGTTGGATCGAGCGCGCCGGAACCCCTTGTTCCGTGCGCTTCGCGTTGACAAGCTGACGCTGGGAGTCCTGGAGTGGGTCCTGCTCGCACACCTCCGCGGCGAGTCAAACCGGATTCCGCTCTGGCGGATGCTCAGCGCCCCGGAAAGCGAAATTCGGGATCGTGCCGAAGCGTTGGCACGGCGCGCGGCCCATGAAGCCGTCGCGCCCGTACCGCTCACTTCCGTGGTCGGAGGCGGTTCGGTTCCTGGCGGGAAATTTCCGTCGTGGGGGCTCAGCCTTTCGCCGGACCACTTGTC
This sequence comes from Terriglobia bacterium, assembly GCA_963555775.3. Classification (GTDB taxonomy): domain Bacteria; phylum Acidobacteriota; class Terriglobia; order 20CM-2-55-15; family 20CM-2-55-15; genus JAJEDW01. The sequence goes on from CAUVWY020000003.1 coordinate 265,733, forward strand.
TCCGGTCGAGCTTGAACGGCGGCTGCGCCAGTCCCCCTGTCCCGTGATCGCGCGTATCGAAGAAGATCGGGTATTGCTCGATCTGCGCACCGTCGCTCGCGACGAAGAGGATTCACTGCTCGCCACCCTCGTCGAAGCCCTGGCCCGCTAGTCCAGGAGCCTGTGGTGGAAGTGTGCGCGGTCGCGCCGAGGGGTCTTCGGAGGCGGAGTCGAGGAGGGAGGTGGGGAACGATGCTCTCTCATCGAGACACTGCCTCTAGATATAACTCATTAAATTACAGTGGTTTATGAGACCACGCTTTTCCTTTGAATACAATTTATCACACATTTGTCTAACGGATTCGACGGGACCGAAGCCGCTCGTCGCGCCGAATTCTTGCTTCGCCATTCGCGGTGGCCGGCCTTCGGCGCGTTTTCGGTAAAGGCTGCCTCGTGCAGCGGGGAGAGGCCCTCGCGATCGCGGACATTGGGATCGGCCCCGGCCTTTAGCAAACGGTCAACCGAGCGGGCGCCATTGGCGGCCGCCGCCACGTGGAGTAACGGGGTCCGGCCGGTAATGTCCCGCGCGTTCAGGTCCGCCCCCTCTTGAATGAAACGATCGACATTGAAGGGGTCACCCGCCATCGCCGCCCGATGCAAAGCGGTCATACCGTTGTGGTCCCACACGTCCGGATCGGCCGCCCGAGCAGCGTTCACGTCGTCTGGTTTCCGGCTCATTTAATCCCCCTCCGGCTCGTTCGGATCGGGCGGCGCGAAAAACTCGTCGTCGCTGATGACGTCCTCGGTGGTCGGGTAAAATCCCATCTGGGCGGCCAGTTCTTCGTCCGCCTCGAACGCCTCGCCGCTGGCGAAACATGCGTCAAATTCCTCCGGCGTCGTGGCAACCCGGATTCGTTTAGCGAGAAAGTCTCTTTGGGTGTGCATTACGTCCCTCCTGTCGGTGTCGTCGTCTTACGGAAGAAAAGCGGTTGCGCCGCTGTCCCATAGCGCCTGGATCGCAATCAGGGCCCCCCCGAGGGCCATGCCGATAACCAGCGTCCCGGCGAGTAGCCACCTGTCGCGCTCGATCCGTCGCCGGAAGGGCACCCGCGCGCCGGCGCCGGAACGCAAAGCGGCGACTTGAGCACGGAAATCGTCTTCGACGGCCCGCAGCTCGCGCCGCAATTGAACCTTGACCTCTTCCAGGTCGGCGCTGATGCCTTTCACCAGGCGCTCCCAAAAGCGCGCCTTGATCCGCTTGTAGGCAATCAGCGCTTCGCGCAGGTTGTTCTCGCCCTGGGTGTCCTCGATCGCGCGGTTGATCGAGTTCTGAACGCCGGCCAGCGATTCCCGCAGCTCGCGGACGGTTGTGGCGCTCGACCGTTCAAGCTGCTCAATCTCAAAAGCGACCTCCATCAACTGCGCATCCTGCCGGGCTCGAAAGGTCCGGGCGATGGCTGCCGGGTCTGTTTGTTCTTCGAGCGCGCGCTTCAGCAAGCGGAAAAGCTCTTCCACTCGATCCGGTTCCTCTCCCGCCGGCCCCCGGCCTTCCTGGACAGCGTCGGCCTGTCGGGGGTCCGTGTACTCGTCGGTGGATTCAGGAATGAGGGGGTCGGTCAGGTTGTATATGTCGCCGAGTGGGGCGCTGCGTCTGCTGTGGGTGCGTTCACTCATCGCATTCGACCTCGACGGCGGGCCGATTCCTCACGCGCCAAACGGTGGACACATCCGCATCGACGGTGAAAAGCGCGAAGCAGTGCCCGTCGCCGTCTTTCTCGGTCAGCGTCAGGCCGCCGCTGCGGCGGTGGAGCCGGTTCAGGGTGCGCTCCTGGACGGCGATCTGTTCGGCGATCTCCGCGCTCTTGGCGACTTGCCAGCGGAATTGTTGTTCCGTCCAGGCAATACCGATCCAGGCGGCGGCGCCGATGCCGGCGAACAGGAACGCGCCGAAGAGAATGGCCCGGCCCCACGTTCCGATGATCCCTTGCGCACGCTCAATCCCCCGCGTGACTCTGAGCGCGTGCGATTCGAGGATCTCGGTGCCCACCGAAGCGAATTTGTCCTGGACCGCGCGCAAGCCGGCGTCAAGCTCCTGGTCCATAAAGGTCAGCTCGGCGCTCACCGCGCCGCGGTAGGCTGAAAACTGTTGGTGAACCTCCTGCGCGATCCGCTTTCGGAGTTCCTCGCGGAGTGGATCGCCGTCCATCATCGTGCGATCTCCTGGCGTGGCATCGCGCGCATCCATTCCGGGTCGTGCCGGTCACTCCGCGCCGCGGTGATCTGTTCCTCGGCGCCCCCGTCGGCGACCATCAAGCCGGCCTGTTCGCCGAGTCCCCGCGTCAGTCCGATCTCGAGCCCCCGGTTCAACGCCTCGTGAAATTCAGCCTCCGTTCGGGCCGTGCCGCACTTCGCCCGTTCTTTTCCTTTTTCTGAATCACGGTTTTTCCCTCCCTGGGGGGCTCCCGCCAACAGGGGGTGGCGGTGAACGGCGGCGTGTACGGCCGCAGATGATGCAGGCGGGTTCAAATTCGGGGCGGACGGCATATCGAGGCTCCCCGGAGACGCTTCCCGATCCGTTTTCCGAGGGGGAAGGCTCCGCGGGGTCGATACTGTCCGAATCGGAGGGAGCGGGGGAAGTCTGATCCGTCACGCGCCGGAGGCGCGCCCGGTAGGCCCGCTGGCGGTCGCGGTGATCGAGACGGCCCTCCCGGCTTTGCTGGTGGCGCCGGTTGGCGGCCCGCCGTTGTTGGCGGCGCGCTTTCCGCCGGCATCGGTCCCCGCAGTATTGGTGGCCCCGGTCACAATGAGGACAGATCCAGAACACCAGGCCACAGTCCGCCCCCCGGCAAAACCGTTGGCGCAGTGGCTCTTCGCGGTCCCGCATCGCCGCCTTTCCGGCGGACCGGACAACCGCGTCTCCGCATGGCAAGCGCGATCTTATCTATAGAAGAGTGTTTGGTTGGTTCCTTCGGCCCGGCACAACAAGCGCGATCGGGCGGCAGCCGCCCCCGCGCCGACACGTCCGCGACGGCGTTGCCCGAGAGGTCGAGCCGGCAGCGTCCCGAACCCGATCGACACGCTCTCGCCGCCGTCGGCGACCGTGTCCCCGGTCCCAGCCGCCTGCGGGTGGTACGCGATCTCCGGCAAGTCAGGGCACCTCGACCACTGGGACGACGGGCAGTGTCGTGAAGATCCGGTTGACGCCGTCCAGTTCGAACGCCACCGCCGAGAAGCGGCCCGGTTTGGGCGTCATGCACCGCACCGACCCGACGAAGTCCGAGGTATCGGCGCCGGGGAACACCTAGTCGATGAACCGGGCGTCCTGACCGTTGGCCGCGAGCGGGATCATGGTCTCTTCGAGCACCGCGCCGGCCTGCATCAAACGACAACGCACCAGGAGGGCGGTCGTGCTCCGGTTGCGGACCGCGACGCCCGTGTTGATGCCGCCATCGTGGCGGCGCACCGGGACCAGAGCATCCCGGACCGTCGGGCTGTCGCCGACCCCGGCAACCCCGAAGCCGGGCATGTCGAAGCGCAGAACCCCGCTGATGGAACTGGGAACCCGGACCGTGACCGATCCGGCCCGCTGCCCCCCCCCGCTGCCGTGGCTGGCAATGGTGAATTCGCCCAGCGGGTTCATGACCGTCCGGGGGCGCAGGGCGCCGTCGTCACCCACTTCCAGATCCGGGGTGAGTTCTACTACCCTCCGGGCGACATGAACTCGCTGAGCCGAATCAGGGCGCGCTTGAGCGCCTTGCGCGACGCGTCGGGAGTCGGCAGGCCTTCGTCGGTGTAGAAGCCGTCATCGCACCTCAATTCGTCGCCCCACTCGGAGAAAGGCTCTTCGCGGTAGCTACTGGTCTCGTTGTCCCAGACCTGGAGATGTGCCCGGAAGTTGTCGACGATGGTGTCTCCGGTGTCGGGAAACCGGTCCAGCACGTCGAGAAGATCACGACGCAGGAATCGGCCGCACTCATCCTTCGGTGGGAGATTCCCCCGCGAGACGTTCCCGGTCTTCACGTACACCGGAACGATCTTCCGGTTTGGATACTTCTTCTCCGCTGTTTCGATGGAGCGCTTAATCTGGTTCGAACGCTCATCGGTGCCCACCTTGTCCTCGACGAAAAGAACGAGGCCGTCCTCGTGTTCGTCGTTGATCAGCGCCAGCACGTCAATGCGGTCAACCTGTGTTTTGACGTCGAGAGATTTGACGGTCGGAACGTTGGTCTCGCCGTTCCTCGTGGCGAGAAGAGCGCGCAGCATGTCGGTACCGAGCCGGTGGAGACGGGGGTGCGATTCCCGATACGCAGGTTTGGCCCACGCGAGGATGTAGGCGAGAGTCGCATCCTGAGCGAGTTCCTTGGTGGCGAACGAATAGAGATTGGGCACGTCATACATGGTGAGGTTCCTCCTTTTTAAGCGGGAGCGGTTCCGGTCCCACGTCTCCCGTATCCGCTCCGCGATCCGCTCGATCCACCCGGCGCGGTTGCGATCCGCGGGCGGCGTGGGAATCCCGATCCGCGATTTGGAACACGAACCAGCTCCGACGCGTATCAGCACCGCAGCACCGCGCGACCGTCCAGCGCGCCGCGGTATTCGTCCGATACCAACCGAAAGCAAGCCCGGCAAAAAATCTCCGCCTGGGTCTATTATCGAACGTCTTGCCGCACTTGCCGCATGGACGCTGCCGACTCTTGAAGCTACGGTCCGCGCTCCGGTCATTCCGATGCGATGCCGCCCGCGGTTCTCGCCGTGCTGCCATCCTCCCCTCCCAGACCGCCCAAGGGGAGCGCATGCTCCACCAGGGAATCCATGACGTTGCCGCGATCACCGGATCGCGGCCCGAAAATCGTCGCTCATGGTTCGCCCATCTCATAGTGCTTGTTACTCGCCGAAAACATCCGCGCCGCCTGATCCTTCCGATGCCGCTCTTCTTGCCTTCGCCCGGTGTTTCAGTGGCTTTTGTCACGTTAAACGTGTGCGCGCACCTCGGCCCAGGTAGCCACACCGTGCCGCTTAGGGCAAAAAACCACTCTTACCTTCGTGATTTGTCTAATGACGTATCGCAGGAGAGAACCGGACAGGCAGGCTGAAAATAATTTGAAAAATGTTCGGCTACGCGTTCCCGGGGAGCTCGGCCAGCGCGACGGCGAAGGCGCTCGCGGCCGCCGGCCGCCGCGCCCGGCGGGCCGTCAGGATCGACGCCGCGAAGGCGGCCACGGACGCCGCCGATGTCGGTGCCGCGGCTGCGGCAGCCCCGCTGGCCGCGAGGCGCTGGCGCCGGATGCGGCTCTGCACCTCATCGAGGGCGCCGCCGGGGAGCGGGACGCTACCTGCTGGAGGCCAGCGGCATGAACTCGCTCAGCCGAATGACGGCCCGCTTGAGCGCCTTGCGCGCGGCGTCCGGACTCGGCAGGCGTTCGATGGCCGCCAGCTGCGCGTAGTTGTACCCCAGTTCCCCACGGCCGACGATCACCCGGCGATCGCGGCCCTTCAGGCGCTTCAACCCCTCCCGGTAACGCTCCCACATCTCATCGTTCAGGATTTGCCGATACTGCGGCGCCGCATCTCGTCCTGGACGCGGTTCTCCACGGCGCGCCGGAGATAGGCGCGCAAGGCGCTGACGTGCTTCGACTCGAACCACTGGAGCCGTGCGAAGGCGTGATGCAGCACGTCCTGCGCCAGATCGCTGGTCGCTACCCCCCCGCTGCGTGCCCACTGCGGCAGGCGGCCGCGGACTCGTCTCCGCAGCCAGGGCGTATATCGTTCGAACAGCGCGCCCACGGCCGAGGAGCTACCCCGCCGCACCCGATTCAGGAGACGCTGCTCGGAGCCGGGATCCGTGGGATCCGCTCGGCCGGTATCGTTCGACGATGGGGACATGCCGCTGCTGACCGGCTCACCCGGCAATGACGTCGTCTCGGTACCGTGGCCGCCGTCGCGGGGCTCGACCGGGGCCGTGCTTTTGTTGGATCGTTTCACGTTGTTCCATCGCGCGCCCGCGACACCTTCCGTCTGAAGTCCCGGCCCTCCGTTCGAGCCGCCGCGCCGCACAAAGGCATCGCCAGTCGAACCCATAATAGTGCCATACCGTCCCACGGCGCGGCAGCCCCGGAAAACCTGCCCGTCTGGATCGCTCTCTCACCGAGCCGTGTGTTTCTTACCCTGCGGCCCTGCCGTGCCGGGTGCGCGATCCCGACCGCAAAGGCAAAGTGGAGTCCCGTGTCGGCCACGCCCAGAAGACCCCACTAAAGGGCATGCGCTTCGAGAGTCTGGTGGAAGCGCAGGCTTATCTGGACCGCTGGGCCGACACCCGCAGCATCGGCCGTCTCGCCGGCGTGCAGCGTTTCGATGTCGCTGCCCTCGTCAAGTACATGCAGGGTGAGTGCGCCGCGCCGACCGTCAAGCAGTACCTGGCGGCGCTCCGCACGCTCTTCGATTGGTTTGTGACCGGCCACTTCCTCGACATGAACCCCGCACACGCTGTGCGTGGCCCAAAATACGTCTGGACACAACAATCCCGGGGGATCGGCCCGATGCGGTCATTCCCGTCACATCCGATTGGTTTCCCGACGCATACAGCACCTGAGCAACCGTAGGAGCCGTGCAATCGAGAGTCGCGTATCCAGACGCCAATGCCGATTCGTCCTTGGTGCGCCAGGCCACATACCCCCCGGCCCCGGCCAAAGAGAATGTTGCCGTTGAACCGGACGCCGTGATGCCGCTAACCTCAGAGAACCTGTCCAAACTCAGGCCGTGTAATTCGAACGTGCAGAAGCTCGATGACTGCGAAACGTTCGTGACGCTCAGGACAGATAGCCACCCGCCCCCGTCGGCCAGCTGCGGAAAGACATGGAAGCGCTTCGCCGTTTCGTCGGATTGAGCGATAGCGGGCAGTGTGCCCACTATTGTCATCAGGAGCGTAGCGATAGCGAGTACGTTCATACGTTTCATGGGCACCTTCTTATACGCTTGGAAGCTGTCCCGAACGTAGAACTGGTCCGGGTCATTAGTTGTGCGATTCAGAGAGATGGTTTCAATCTGCCTCTGCATTGTTTCTCCCTGAACTGTCCTACGAGCACTCGATATTCGTCCTGAAACGACGTAAGCGTCCGCCGGGGAATACCGAGGTGACGCGGTTGAACTAATTGTGTCCACAACTTCTGGTTGTGGACACAACCTACGAATGAATCGGTATCAAGCAGCAGTAGCGGCTCTGAGTATGCTGGCGACGCTCTCCCCTCGATCGCATCCGCCGCGTCTCGCCTGTGGCTCCGTTCGGTTCCATCAGCCCTCGAGGGCGCCGGTCCCGCGGCCGGCTCGCTAGAACACTCTCGATGACGGGCAGGTTCTCGATCTTCTCGCGATCGGCGCCGGCGACCGGGGCGCTACCTGCTGGAGGCCAGCGGGATGACCGCGCTCAGCCGAATGACGGCCCGCTTGAGCGCCTTGCGCGTTGCGGTCCTTTTCGGGCAACTCCAACCAGGCCGCGAACAACGCCTCGGGCCGGGTTTCCTCCAGGCCCGCGAAATCTACGTCTTCGAACACCCCCCGGCGCCCGAAGTAGCGGGCCCGCAAGTCGTTCGGCATCTGCCGGAAGAACGCCCGAGTCGAGTCGTAACGCGCCATCGGTCATCTCCGGAGCTGTCGCCCTTCTGCGGGTCTTGCAGGATTGAACGCGTCCGATACGATCAACCCGCCGCCGATGTCCACGCCCGCGCCGGTCTCGGCGTCCCCGCCGTCGCGCCGGAGTCCGACCTCCAGGCTCGGCTGGAGCGACAACCCGCGCTCGGGTGAGGGCGGCGCTTCGGGCGTTTGCGGGCGGTCATAGACCGCGCCTACAGTGGGAGTGGGCGGATTTCCGGCCGGCGGACGATGATGACGATCTTCAACCCCGCGCGTGTTCAAAACACTTCACTTTTCGGTGATCGTTCACATGCCCGCGGGGGAGTCAGGGCACCTCGACCACCGGGACCACAGGCAGGGTGGTGAAGATCCGGTCGACGCCATCCAGTTCGAAGGCCACCGCCGAGAAGCGCCCCGGTTCGGGCGTCAGGCACCGCACCGACCCCACGAAGTCCGACGTATCGGCGGTGGGGAACACCTGGTCGATGAATCGGGAGTCCTGGCCGTTGGCCGCAAGCGGGATCATCGTCTCGTCGAGTACGATGCCGTCCCGCATCAGCCGGCACCGCACCAGAATGGCGGTCGTGCCCCGATTGTGGATCGCGACGCCCGTGTTGATGCCGCCCTCCTGGCGGCGCACCGGGACCAGGGCATCCCGCACCGGCGGACTGTCGCCGACCCCGGCGACCCCGAGGGCGGGGATGTCGAAGCGCAGGACCCCGCCGATGAGACCGTCGGCCACGACGGTGACCGATCCGACCTTCAGATCCCCCCGTCCGTGGGTGGAGATCGTCAGTTCTCCCAACGGGTTCATGGCCGTCCGGAGGCTCAAAGCGCCGTCGTCTCCCACCTCCAGATCCGCGGGAACATCCAGCATCGATTCCGCGGCGATGGGATCGCCTTGCTGATCATAGAAGTAGACGGCGGGACGAACCGGATCGGCGCCCGCGTTCACCAGCACCAGTGAGGAGACGATGTTCCCGCCATTGGCGAAATGGGTGAAGTCCAGGCGTGTGGGCTCCGGTTCCCCCTCTGGCTCCTGTTCTTCCTCTTGTTCCGGCTCCTGCTCCGGGACCGCCGGTACCGGCACCACGGGCAGAGTGGTGAAGACCCGGTGGACCCCATCCAGTTCGAAGGCCACCGCCGAGAAGCGCCCCGGTTCGGGCGCGGCGCACCGCACCGACCCGGCGAAGTCCGACGTATCGGTGGCGGGGAACACCTGGTCGATGAATCGGGAGTCCTGGCCGTTGACCTCGAGCCGGATAGCGGCTTCTTCGAGCACGGCGCCGTCCCGCATCAATCGGCATTGCAGGGCCAGAGTGGCCGATCCCCGGTTGCGGAGGGCGACGCCCGTGTTGATGCCGCCATCCTGACGGCGCACCGGGACGAGGGCATCCCGGAGGGTCGGGCTGTCGCCGACCCCGGCGACCCCAAGGTTGGGGATGTCGAAGCGCAGCACCCCGCCGATGGAACTGGAAGCCCGGACCGTGACCGATCCGACCCGTTGTCCCCCGCGGCCGTGGGTAGCAATGGTGAGTTCGCTCAGGGGTTTCATGACCGTCCGGGGGCTCAAAGCGCCGTCGTCTCCCACCTCCAGATCCGGGGTCAGGCTCACCAGGGACCGGGCGGCGATGGGATCGCCGCCCTGATCGTAGAAGTAGATGGCGGGTTCGGACCGGGTAGGCGCCCGCGTTCACCAGGACCAGTGTGGATGTGATGAACCCCCCATTGGCGAAATGCGTAAAGTCCAGGTCCGCCACCGGCGTGGCCTCGGGCGAAATGCGGTGGGCGCTGGCGCCGGCCGCGCTCACCGTGCGCAGATGGAAGAAGTAGACCCGGCCGCTGATCAGACCGGTAATCGTGTGGGTGCGGTCGCTCGATCCGGTCGAAATCCACTCGCCCTCGCCGTCGATCCGGTACTCGTAATACAGAATCCGGGAACTGCCCTGGCTGGACGGCGCATCCCAGGTCAGCGTCACCTCCCCGTCGCCGCTCTCCGCCCGAATGGTTCCGGGATAGGACGGTGGCTGGCCGCCACCTCCGCCCCCCCCCCACCGCCAGTGCCAGTGCCGTCGTCGCCACCGTCACCCGGGGGATTCGTGCCGCCGTCACCCGGGGGATTCGTGCCACCGTCACCGGGGGGATCTATGCCGACGATAAGGCCGCCGGTGATGTTCGTCACCCTCCAGTCATCGAACGACTGGGCCTGGTTGCCCACCCTGTCGAAGAGGTTGTCGCCCTGCTCGTAGGCCACCGTCACGGGCTGGCCCGCCGGGACGGCCGTGGCGAGCGTCAGCGTCACCAGGGACCCGCCGATGCTGATCTGGTTGACGTTGACAACGTCCTCCGCCACATTCACGGTGAAGTCGGACGACGACGGCGACGAGGCGGTGCTGAGCACCGTGTCGTAGGTCAGGACCAGCGTGGCGCCGTCCACCGTCGCCTGGATCGGCACCAGGCCGTCCACGAACTCGACCGTTTCATACGGCCCCCAGTCGCTCTTGACGATGCCGGCCGGCAGCGCGCCGAAGTCGATCCGCAGGCCCTCGCCGGGCTCGATCATCCGGTCCTGGAACGCGCGCAGGGTAAAGCCCGCCTCGCTGTCGCCCACCCCGAACGTCACGCTCGCCGGCAGCCCCTCGTAGTCCTCCGTCGTCGCGCCGCCCACGTGCCTCACCAGCAGGGGGATCGTCACCGGCTGCTGCGGATTCCCGTCCGCCGGCGCGTCCCGCGCCGTCCGCAGGGTCAGCGTGATCCGATGGCCCACCCTGCTTTCGTCCACCTTGACGAGGGCGTCGTGGGCCGTTCCGAAGTCCAGCAGCAGGCAACTCCCGCCGCCCGCCTCCGTGGTGGCGAAAGCGGTGGTGGAGATGGGGCCGGTGGCGGTGGCGTTGTTGGCGGACACGCGGTAGTAGCGCGTGAGGCAGGCCTGGAGCCCGGTGTGGGCGTAGGTAGTGGTGGCGTTGTTGGCGACCAGGTCGGTCCAGGTGGTGAGGCCGTCGGGCGAGACCTCGATCCTGTAGCCGGTGATGGCGGAGCCGCCGGTGATGGCCGGGGCGGTCCACGAGAGGTTGATCGTGGTGCTCCCGCTGGCCGTTGCCGTGAGGCCGGTCGGGGCGCCGGGCACATTGGTGGCGGCGCCGGTGGTGGCGCTGTCGACGTTGGAGGGAGTGCTGGTGCCGACCGCATTGATGGCCGAGACGCGGTAGTGGCGGGTGGTGCTGGCGGCCAGCCCGGTGTGCTCGTAGCTAGCAGCCTGTCGGACTTTCGGGACCTGAGTTGGATGTCGAATGTGGGAAGAATGGGAGCATGAGCGAACGATTCCGAGCTGTGGATCGAGACACCGCGTACTTGTTGCCACCGTCGGTGGAGGATTGGCTTCCGGAACAGCATTTGGCGCGGTTTGTGGTGGAGGTGGCGTCGAAGCCGGACCTGCATGAGTTGGAGATGCGGTACGCGGGGAGAGGATCGAAGGCCTACCATCCCGAGATGCTGTTGGCGTTCCCGAGATGCTGTTGGCGTTGCTGTTTTACGGATACGCGACGGGAGTGTTTGCGAGCCGGAAGCTGGAGGAAGCGACCTACGATTCGCTGGCGTTCCGGTATATCGCAGCCAACACGCATCCGGATCACGACACGATCGCAACGTTCCGGAAACGGTTTCTGAGACAGTTGAAGCCGTTGTTCGTGCAGATTTTGTTGTTGGCGCGAACGATGGGTTTTCTGAATCTGGGGAAGATCAGCCTGGATGGAAGCAAGGTGCAGGCGAATGCGTCGAAGCACAGCGCCTTGAGTTGGGGTCATGCGACCGAACTGGAACAGCAACTGAAGGCGGAAGTGGCGCGGTTGATGGCGATGGCTGCGGCGGCCGACGCGGAAGTGCCCGAGGGGATGGACATCCCGGAGGAACTGAAGCGGCGGGAAGACCGCCTGAAGGCGATTGCCGAGGCGAAGGCGAAGCTGGGAGCGCGGGCCGAGGAACGTCATGCGGCCGAGCAGGCCGAATACGAGGCAAAGATGGCCAAACGCGAGGCCCGGGCCAAAGAGACGGGGAAACGGCCTGGAGGGAAGCCACCGAAACCGCCCGAAGCGGGCGTGCGCCCCAACGATCAGATCAATCTGACCGATGAGGAATCGCGTATCATGCCGACGGGCGGACACAGTTTCCAGCAAGCCTACAATGTGCAGGCAGGAGTGGATACCGAGACCCTGCTGGGGGTCACCGAAACCGTCACCCCGCACGCCAATGACAAGCAAGAAATCGAACCGGCGCTGAAGGCTCTGGAAGAACTGGCCGAACCGCTCGGACAAGCCGGCGCGCTGCTGGCCGACAACGGCTATTACAGCGAAGCCAACGTGAAGGCCTGCGAGGCTGCCGGCGTGACGCCCTATATTGCCATGGGACGGGAGCGCCATCACCCGCCGGTTGAACAGCGTTGGACCCCGCCTCCGCCTTTGGCTCCGGACGCCGGTCCGGTCGAGGCGATGGCGCATCGCTTAGCGACGCTGGAAGGCCGGGCCATCTACGCCGAACCGAAGTCGACGGTCGAGCCGGTGTTCGGAATCATCAAATCGGTGCTGGGATTTCGACAGTTTCACCTCAGAGGACTCGACGATGTCTCCGGAGAATGGACGCTGGTCAGCATGGCCTGGAATCTGAAGCGGCTCTTCAATCTCTCCCGGCAGCACTCCTCGCCGACCGTCGATCCGGGTTCCAGATCCCGTCCCCGGTCGGGAAAACGCCGCTCCGGATGCCTGCGCAGGCCCGGAAACGTCGAATTACAGCCTTTCCAGGCGCTTCTCCACCGAATAGCCCTGCAAACGTTCAATCGTCGATTCGTCGACGCTCAATGGGCGCTTTCAAGTCCGACAGCCTGCTAGACGCTATGTGATCGCGCGTAGGTGACGGAGGCGGAGGGGATGCTCTTGCCGTCCGTCATTCGAACAGTTCGGCGTGGGTGCCGACCCGGGTGAAATAAACCGAACCGCTGGGACGGTCTGTATCGTCGATGCGATAAATCAGAAGGAAGTCACCGCCGACATGGCATTCCCGGTGGTTCGCCCCTACGCCCTTCAGCGCGTGATCCTTGCGTTCGAGTCCGAGCGGGGCATCGTTGGCAATGAGAAGCAGCATGACCGCCTTCAGCCGCTTCATATCATATCGGCCGGAACGCGAGAGCCGCTCCCAGTCCTTGAGGAATTGTCGGGTGTAGTCAACCCGGCGCGGCAGGTTGGTCACGGCAAATTTGTTCTCAGATGGAGCATGATGTGGGGAATGAATTTCGAGTCATTCTCAAGTAGTCGAAGACGAGACGGGTATTGAAAGAGAGTTTACGCATCGATTGGGCGATCGATTGAGCGGGTTTTTGAAAGGATTTGAGAATACCGACGGCAAAGCGTCGGAGGCGGGTGATGTTTTCCGGGCCGAAGCCGGTGCGGATTCGACTGCGGTCCTCATCGTAATTCCAGTCGATGATGTAATGGACGCTTTCGATACTCCAATGACCGCGATTGATGGCCAGCAAGCGTTCGGGGGAGGTTTCGCCGGGTGAGCGGCTCGTGATGCCCAGCGCGGTTTCACACGTGAGGGCGCCGGATTTCTTGTCGATGGATTCGCGCTCGATCCGAAAGACCTGCGCCAGGTGGGGAAAGTCGAGGTAGTGGTTGAGTTCGGCGCTACACCAAATGCGCCGGGTTTCGATGCGGCCATGATCGGGCGGGGTGACCTCGACAAAGTCGGGTTGTCCGCGGGTTTGGAACTGGAACGCGATATCGCGTTCCAGCGTCGGTTGGTTGCCTTTGACCGTGAAATGATAGTGCGCTCCCCGCTCGACCAAATAGCGCGCGATCGCGCGTTGGGTCAGCAGGGCATCGCCGGTGATGTCCTTGCCGGCGATGTCGCAGGTTTGAAGCAAGGGAACGGCCATGCCGATTTCGTTCGTGCGCTTGCGCTCCTCGCCGCCGGCTACAGGCAGGGTTCCCACTTTTTTTGGGTGTAGCAGCGTTTCGACTCATGCCCGACTACGCTCATGATGTGGGTCTGATGCCCGTCAGAGTCGAGGGCGTTCTTCATCGTCTTACCATCCATGGCCAGCGCATCGTCCGGGGCGCCCCAGGCCCGATTCCACGCATTGAGCGCCCGGTCCAGCGCCCCCGGTTCAATCCGCACCAGGCAATCCCGAATCACAAACTCGCTGGGAACCACATAGTGGCCGTTCTCCCGCCGACAGCCAAAACGTTCGCGGGCTTTCTGCCCCAGGGCATCGGCCCAATCCGAGATGGCTTTATAGCCGTGCATGCCGCACAGCGTCGCGCCCGCGGCGATGCCCAGCACTGCCGACAAGGGATGGCGCCGTCCCTGAGCGCGGCGCGGATCGGGAATGGTCTTGAAGCACTGGGGGAGTTGGCGCATCTGTGCGGCATTGAGCATGATCTTGGGGGCTCCGGTGAGTTGAAGATGTTCCCGGCCAGGGTGGGTCAGTTGCCCGCGCGCATCACGGCACAGGGGACGCACAAAGACAAGCTTCGGGGCATCGGCTTGGGCGCTGTAGCCGTCCCGGGTGCGCCGGTGCCCCCGGGTCCGTCCCAGTTCCAACCAGTTCGACGCGCGATACACGCCACCATGGAAGCGCCGGGGATCCACAAACGTTTCCAGCAGCAGCAACCCATGACCGAACCGTTGGCGCCAATCCGACCCGACCCGCCGCTCGGTCCGTGACAGCACTCGAGAGCCCACATTCGGCCGATTCCAGCCCGGCAGGATCAAAAAGCGACTGTTGTTCGCGATCAGTTTCAGCCGCCCATACTGCGAGCGGAAGTCCCAGCCGATCCATCGATCCCGAACCCCGCACTTCAGCGCCGACGCCGACAGGCTCAGTTGCGCCACCCACTGCCCGCGCCATGTGGCCACGTACCAGACCGTCTCCCCGATCTTCGCCAGTGCGCCCAGATAATGATGACGCTTCATCTGCTCTTGATACTGCCCTTCCTCGCTTCGCTCCACTGGCCGTACCCCGATCTCCGACAACTCCTGGCTGGTCATTTCCCTCCACTCCATTCAGCGTCTTATACAGGAAACTCCTCGCTATGTCCAGCTTGCCAAGTTAAACCACTGAATTCGCGGACGTTCACTGGAAGGACAAATTCACCCTGGCAGGTTGGTTCGTTTACTGGCCGCTGGCTTCTTCAAGTTCTGCGAACATCTCGTCCGCGCTCGCGAATCGCGCCTTGCGCGTCTTCACCATCTCGTCGGCCTCGGCCAGGGCTCTTCGGGTTTGCGCGTTGGGAACCTTGAGTTCAAGAGGAAAGGCCTGATCGACGGCGATGCGGTGGAACAGCAGCCGCACGGCGCCCGAGGCCGTCAGCCCCATCGCCGCCAGCGTCTCGGTCGCCTTCCGCTTCATCTCGGTGTCCATCCGGACGTGGAGCATCGAACTCTGTGTCTTCATCCAAGCCTCCTGTATCTCAAATGAGTTATGCCATATTGGCGCGACCCAGTCAACCGGACGCGATCAGGTAACCGTCCTGCTGTAGGTCATCGTCAAGTACATCTCGAACCGTTGTTTTTAGCCGCTCGGTATCGTTCCTGAAGCGGCGGCCGATGTAGATACGTCCAGCACCTCGCCGACTCAAGCCCCGGTGAGAGTGCATGAGGCCATCTGATCGAGCTAGGTTGTGGCTCTGATCTTGTGCGACACCACACTTGGCGAACCCGAAAACGACACCATCATTGTGCCTCGAAATCTCGCCCAGGCGGGGCGAGGAGATTCGGCTTCCTCCGGTAAGCACACAACAACAAAAGAGAAGGTGTAAATGTCTCCTCGCGGGCGCGCTATCGACTTTGCGTACAACAGCTTCTCGTAGAGGTACAACGCGCATTCAATGACGACCAGGTTAAGGTAGCGGTGCCCAAAAAAAGTAACGGCATTCAGTATATGTAGCGCCGGATCCTTCGCAGCCGTTGGGAGTTTGGCACCTTCGGGGGCAGATAAACGACTCACATTGATCGAGTGGGCGCCATCGTAGTTCGCCACAGTTTGAATCATCTTCTTCAAGGAAATAGGTTTCCCGTCGAACAGCACGACTTGCTGTCCCAACCATTCATCGCAGCTCAAGCTGAAATCTGCGTTTGCCTGAAACAACTGATCGGCTTTTACTTGCCACGGCGCCTCGTTGGAGGGCACGCCCCTCCAGTCTGCCGCACCTGGTAGTGGCCACTCGATGAGTAGTTTCACTTCGTGTGGCGCCGCAGACAAAACATGGGTTTCCACCGGATCGTATGTGCGCTCGTCCAACCTCCTTGCTATCAAGCTCATCCCAGAATGGCCGACGCCAACCTCTATCGTTCTCCGGAATTCTTGTGGGATCTTGCGTAGCCGATCAAATCGCAACCCGGTCATTTCAAGAAGGCGTTCATCAAGCAACCGGGTTTCGCGTTGGCCCCGGTCACCAAGAACAGTCTTGCGGAGAAAAATCGAACAGGCCCGGGCGAATGCTTCCATCGCTTGTGCCCAAGATTCTTCGTCGCTCACTCGGTCCAACTGGCTGCGCACACCATCGATTCCGATTTTCAAGTCGGCCATCGCCTCCGTGATCCGCGCTGTTTTCTCCTTTGCCATTCCTCCAATCACGCTGCCCTTTGCGGACACGAATCTCACTCCCCGTTCCTCGGAGTCATCCCCTTGACGGCCGTTCATGTTCACTCCTCTTCCAACCAGCGCCATAGGGCGGTAGCGATCTTAAGCCATGTTTACCAGGCCGATTTTCAAAGTACTGATAGATTAGGCAGTTGCGATGATTCAGAATCGCAAGTGGCACTACAAACGCGCACAGAAGCGGGATATGGGGGAGATCAGACGATGGTTTTGCGAGTCCCTCCGGGCGCGGGGTGGATGCCCAGGGCGTCGTAGATAGCGCGCTGAGGCGGTTCGGCGCGGGTGGCCTTGCGCACGTAGTACGTCGAGGAGCCCGACCGCGCTTGATACGGCGCGACCGGCGTGAGGAACACGCCTGAGAACGCGCCGCTACGCGCCCGGCGCCAGGAAAGCGCCGTAGAACGCGGCCATGCACACTTCCACCACAGGCTCCTAAGTGCGCACGCGTTCGACGTACTTGCCTTCGGACGTGTCGACCCGGATCGTCTCTCCTTCCGAAATGAAATGAGGTACCGGGACGATGAGTCCCGTTTCGGTTTTCGCGGGCTTTTGTACGTTGCTGACGGTTGCCGATGGCATTCCGGGCTCGGTTTCAACAACCTTGAGATCGACCGTCGCGGGCAATTCAATTCCCACCGGACTCTCCGAGTAAAACTCGACCTCGATGCTCGAATTCGGTATCAGGAACTGCATTGAATCCCCGAGCAGTTCAGTCGTGAAGTGAATCTGTTCGTAGGACTCGGTATCCATGAAGAAGTGGTTGTCTCCCTCGCTGTAGAGGTATTCCATTTCTTTCTTGTCGAGAATCGCCTTGTCGATCGAATCGTCCGACCGGAACCGATGGTCGACGATGGACCCCGAGCGCAGGTTTTTGAGCTTGGTCTGCATGTGGCCCTTCCCCTTCCCCGGAGTCAGATGTTGATAATCGACGACGCGAAACAACTCCTCTCGAAGTCTGATGATGTTCCCGCGCCGCAACTGTGTTGCCTGAATCATTGGATTATTGCCTTTCCAAGTCGCTCGTTAATCTTGTCGGGCCATCAGCGCCTCGATTTCGGCGATCTCTCGCGGAAAATCCGAAAGCATGCGATGGCCGTCTTCGGTCACAACGACGTCATCTTCGATGCGAACGCCGATGTTTTCCTCCGGAATATAGATTCCGGGTTCAACGGTAAGAACCATGTTGGGTTCCAACGATGTCCGGGTGTCGCCGACGTCATGCACGTATAGTCCGATGTAATGGCTCGTTCCATGAATGAAGTATTCACCGTAGCCGGCCGCGTCGATATATTCCCGAGCCGCCGAATGGATGCTGTTCGGCCCGTTCAGGCGCGCCCCGGGGCGAACCTGGGCCAGCGCGGCTTCCTGGGCGCCGAGCACGATCCGATAGATCTCCCGCTGTCGATCGGTGAACCGTCCGTTGACAGGATAAGTGCGTGTGACGTCGGCGGCGTAGCCGCTGTATTCCGCTCCGATGTCGACGACAACCAGATCCCCGTCGCGCATCTGCCGGTCATTGCGATCGTAGTGGAGAATAGTTGAGAAGGGGCCCGAGCCGACGATTGAGGGGAACGCCGGGCGTTCAGCCCCGTTTCGCCGGAATTCGTACTCAATGATCGCTTCGGCCTCATATTCCATGACACCGGGCCGGATCATGCCCGCCGCGGCCCGATGGGCCTGGATCGTGATGTCGATCGCCTTCGCCAGAAGGTCCATCTCGGTGTCGGATTTGACCAGGCGCATCCTCGCGATCGCGCCGCCCACGTCCTGAAACTCCGACTGCAGCGCGATTGCGCGCAAACGGGCCATGTTTTCACTCTGACTGGTGATGGTATGGATAGCCTCGGCATCTCGGGCGACATCCCGGAATCGGGTTTCGAACTCGTCGAGCGGGAGCACTGTGGCCACACCTGTTTCTTCGGAGGCTTCAGGGCCGGGTCCCAGTTTGGCCCCCGTCCATCGCTCCTCGTCGGCGTCGCGCGACGGAATGAACAGGAACTCTTCCATGCGATCGCCGGTGGACTCCAACAACAGAATCGCATTCGGTTCCGTGAATCCCGTCAGATAGTAGAAGTTGTCATCCTGTTGGTACTCGACCAGATCACTGGGAGGAGCGGCAAAGATCACGACCGCGCCACCCAGTTCGCCTGCCAGTTGTTGTCGCCTGCCACGGTAGGTTTCCAGCGGTTCCCGTTCGATCGCAAAAGAGGACGTTGCGACCATCAGCAGCACCGCGATTGCGCTTCGTTTCATACGAACTCCCTCAGGCGATCAGGATGTCGGTTGCGATTGCCGCCAGCAGCAACAGGCCGACATATCCATTCAGATTGAACGCCATATTCACCCGGCTCAGATCGTCGGGGCGAACAATGCGATGTTCCCAGTACAGTATGGCCGCAAACGATGCGATTCCCGCGTAGGCCAAGATGCCGAGCCCGCCCAGTCGAGCGACACCCGCAAGCAGAAAGACCGTGCCGACATGGAAAGCCGACGATACCTTCAACGCCGTGGCGGCGCCCCATCGGGAGGGCATCGAAAAGAGCTTCGCCTTCCTGTCAAAGGCGGTGTCCTGGCACGCATAGATGATATCGAAACCCCCAATCCAGAACATCACTGCGCCGGTCAGCAGCATCGGTGTCAGGGCAAATTCCCCTCGAATGGCAACCCAGGCGCCCAGGGGGGCGAGACCGATCGCAAACCCGAGCGCCAGATGGCTCAACGACGTGAACCGCTTGGTATAGGAATACCCGAACAGTATAGCCAGCACCGGAACGGACAAATACAGGCATAGTCGATTCAACATACCCGCCGAGACAATGAAGAGCGCCGACATCGCCACGGTGAACGACACGGCAAAACTCATCGTCAACTTTCCGGCGGGGAGGGCTCGAATCCTGGTGCGGGGATTCGCCGCATCGAATTCAAGATCTACGATCCGGTTGAATGTCATTGCCGCGCTGCGCGCGCCAAACATCGACAGAACGATCCAGAGCAGACGGTCCCATCCGGGCAGCCCGTCCGCGGCCATGAGGGTTGCAATGAGGGCGAACGGAAGCGCGAAGACCGTGTGTTCGAACTTGATCATTTCCAGCGTTGTTTTGAGGTTGCTCAACACGGTGCTTCATCCCCCCGACATCTTCCCCGACTGGCCGGGCAACCCCCAAGATAGCCAGTATTCGGCTGGGGCGGCTACAAATCTTCCGGTCGGGGTATAGTTGCCTGATTTCGATCGAGTGTGCTCAGAATAAGGGAAACATGACCGTCGAAGAAATCAAAAGGGTCCTGGAGCGCTACAAGAACGGCGACTTGTCGGTCGCGGATGCCGTTGACAGGTTTCGCAAGCTTCCATTCGAGGATCTGAAATTCGCGAACGTGGACCACCATCGTTCCGTCCGGCAGGGATTTCCCGAGGCCGTGTTCGGCGAGGGCAAGACCGATGACGAGGTGGTCGAGATTGTTCGCGCGATGCTTCCCCACGACCACAACGTGCTCGTCACGCGCACCAACGAAAACGTTGCCGGCCGCATCCGGAAACTCGCACCCGAAACGCTTTTTTATCCCCGTTCCGGGGTGGTGTCCGTGATCAAGGACCATGCAATCCGAGGAAGCGGAACGGTTCTGGTCGTCTCCGCCGGGACTTCGGATCTGCCAGTCGCCGAAGAAGCCATCGTCACACTCGAGGTCATGGGAAACCGGGTGGATTCGCTTTTCGACGTGGGCGTCGCGGGACTGCACCGCCTGCTCGACCGTGGCGACCGGCTGGTGGGCGCCAGGGTCGTGATCGTCGTTGCGGGGATGGAGGGCGCGCTTCCCAGCGTGGTGGGCGGCCTCGTCGGGGCTCCGGTCATTGCCGTGCCAACCAGCGTCGGCTACGGCGCGAATTTCGGCGGTGTCGCCGCTCTCCTTGGAATGCTCAATTCCTGTGCCTCTAATGTCACCGTCGTCAATATCGACAACGGCTACGGCGCCGGTGTCGTCGCCAGCCTCATCAATCGTCTCCGATGACCTCTACCGTCCCGGAATTCTCCCTCGAATCGCTTGAATTTCCCCGTCTGAAGGAACTCCTCGCACGGTACGTGGGAAGCGACATGGGCCGTCGACGTCTGGACCAACTGCGACCGACGAACGATCTTGCGAATCTGGAGCGACTGCACGCCCTCAATCGGGAGGCGATGCGATATTTGCGGGAAAACCGCGTGGGTTTCGCCGACATCCCGTTGCTGGGAGCGCTGCTTCCACGTTTGGGACTCGCCGGAATCACTCTGGAGATTTTCGAGGTCGAGGCTGTCCGGGATTTTCTCGGCGAGGTGACCGGGTTTCGGACACGCTGGAGCGACGACGTTGCCGAGTACCCGCTTCTGGCCGAAAAAACCCGGCGGTTTCCCAACTTCAAAGCCCTGGCTTCATTGCTTCATCGGGCCGTCGGCGGGGGCGAGATCAACGAAGACTACAGCCCCGATCTCAAAAGCATTCGGCGGGAAACGGAAAGGGTGCGGCATCGCCTGAACCGCAAGCTGGAGTCCATGGTCAAAGACCCGCAGCATGCAGACCACCTGCAGGACAAGCTGGTGACGATTCGGAACGGCCGATACGTGATTCCCGTTCGCGTGGGGCAAAGGCGTGCAGTGGACGGCATCGTGCATGGTTCTTCGTCCAGCGGTGCGACTGTCTTCATGGAACCGCTCGATACGCTCGAGATGAACAATGAACTGGTCCGTTTGCTCGAGCGGGAAGAGCGGGAAATCCGGCGGATTCTGGGAGAATTGACCGATCGGATTCGGAACTCCGCGGACGAACTCAACGTTGCGGCCGGCCTTTGGGCTGATTTGGAGGTTCTCTTCGGAATTGCGCGGTTCGGTCGGGATTTCGATTGTGCGGCACCGGTTTTTTCAGATGGAGAGATGGCATTGACACGGGCATGCCACCCGTTGCTTCTGGACCAATTGAGAAGATCCCCCGGCGCAAGCGAAAAGATGGTGCCGCTCGAACTCACGTTGGACGCGAACGATCGGATTCTGGTGATCAGCGGCCCCAACGCCGGGGGCAAGACCGTTGTCCTGAAGACCGTGGGACTGTTCACGCTGATGGCGCAGTCGGGCATCCCGGTACCCGCGGAAAGGGCGGTGTTGCCCCTGTGCGACCACGTTCTCGCCGATATCGGCGACCGACAGTCGATTGCCAACCAGCTCAGCACATTCTCGGCTCACATTCTTTCAATTTCGAAGATGGTAACGCTGGCGAGCGCGCGGTCGTTGATTTTTATGGACGAGATTGGGAGCAGCACCGAACCCGCCGAAGGCGCGGCATTGGCCGTGGCGGTTCTCGATCATTTTCGTAACGTCGGTTCCCGGACCGTCGCGACCACCCACTACAACCGGTTGAAAATGTATGCCGAGACGACATCCGGCGTGCGGAACGCCGCGATGGAATTCAACGAGGAAACGCTCGAGCCAACATACCGGTTGATCCACGGTCTTGCCGGCCAATCCAGCGGCCTGAAGATCGCAGAACGGCTGAAGCTGCCCGGTGCGCTGATAGCCGTCGCACGCGATGCCCTCGACCGCACCGAGTTGGATGCGGCGCGTTACGTCGAAGAGTTGAAGGCACGGGTTGCGAACCTGGAAAACGAAAAAGACGAACTCGAAGCCGAGAAGGCGACCTTTGAACGGTGGAAGCGGGACACGTCGCGCCGAATAGAAGACGAGAGAAAAAAGGAACTGGCGCGTGTCGAAAAACAACTTGACGCGATTGTCGGCAAGATTCGAATTGGCGCCTCCGACGAGTTGAAGGCACTCGGCGCCATGGCGGTCAATCGGTTTGACAAGAAGCTGAAACGGGCGCGTGTGGACGCCGGCGCGGCCCTCCGCCGCGAAGCGTCGAAGAGTCGGAATCCCGTCGAACCGACAGCGCCCGCCGGCCCGGACCTCGGCCCGCAGTCGGTCAAAGCCGGTTTCAGAGTTCGCGTGCAGTCGCTTGGCGTGGAGGGCACGGTTTCGAACGTCTCCGAACGGGAAGTCGAAGTCGTTGTGGGAAACATGAAGGTACGTCGCCCGTTCAACGACATCGCAATCGTCGATTCCGGGGCGATCTCCCTGCCCAGAAACGTCAGCTTCGACTTCAAGAGCAAGGATATGGATTCCAACGAAATCAAGCTGATCGGTTTGGATGCCGACGAGGCCCGGGACAAGCTCGACAAGTTCCTTGACGATGCGTTTCTTGCGCGCCTGGCGATGGTGCGGGTCATCCACGGGCATGGGATGGGAGTCCTGCGCCGGACGGTCCGCGAAGTGCTCGAATCCAGTCCCCACATCGATCGATTCGAGGCCGCGCCTCCTAACCAGGGCGGAACCGGCGCCACCTTGGCCTATTTGAAAGATTGAGACCAGAAGATTTCACGTTGGAAATCCGGACACTTCCCGTCGAAGACGCCTTCCTGAAGTCAGCAGTCCGTGGTCGAATCGGATCGACAGAATAGATTGCCATCGAGGCGTCCACGGCTTAAAATGTTTACTTCCTGTTTTTGTGAGACGGTCAGCTATCCCGGATGAAAAACATTGCTGAATCGATCCGCTTTTCCGCGGATATCGTTCGCGTTGTCGGCGACTACGTGTCGTTGAAGAAGAGCGGCGCCAACCTCATGGGGCTCTGTCCCTTTCACGGCGAAAAGACACCTTCATTCTCCGTTCACGGCGAAAAGCAGTATTTTCATTGCTTCGGGTGCGGCGTTGGCGGCGACGTCTTCAAGTTCGTCCAGCTTATTGAACAGGTTTCGTTTCCCGAATCGATCAGGATCGTCGCCGAGAAGTGCGGCATTCCGCTGCCTCGACCCTCCGCTGAAGACGACAGGTCGCTACGGGAGCGGGATGGCTTGCTGGAGATCTACGAGCGTGCCGCCGATTTCTATCGTCGGTGCCTGGGCACGCCCGAAGCCGCCGACGCGCGCCGCATCCTTGAAGATCGCCAGGTCGAGCCGGAGTTCGCCGAACGGTTCGGAATCGGTTACGCTCCCCAGTACGGTCTGCTGAAAACGCTCAATCCCGAAGAGCCAAACAAAACAGGCCTGTTTTCAAAGAACGACCGGGGTGAGGTCTACGATCGCTTTCGCCGGCGGTTGATGTTTCCGATATGGAACGAGCGTGGAAAGGTGATCGCGTTCGGGGGCCGCATTGTCGGTGACGGCGAGCCCAAGTATCTCAATTCGCCGGAATCCCCTCTTTATTCAAAGTCGTTCGTACTCTATGGGCTGCACTTCGCGAAGAAACAGGCGCGCGAGGCCGGAAAGATGGTTGTTGTCGAAGGCTATTTCGACGTTCTCAGCCTCCACCAGAACGGGATTCAAAATGTGGTCGCGTCATGCGGAACCAGCCTGACTCCGCAGCAGGTGAGCATCCTGTCCCGTCATGTTCCCGAAGTTGTCGTGAATTATGACCCCGACGCGGCCGGACAAAGGGCTGCCAGCCGGTCGATCGAGCGTCTTCTGGAACGCGGTCTGACTGTGCGCATTCTCCGGTTGCCCGGTGGCCTCGATCCCGACGATTTCGTTCGCCGCGAGGGGCCCGATGCGTACCGCGCACTTCTGGACAAGGCACCCTATTTCTGGGAGCACCTCATCGCGGAGGCCCATCGGCAGGAGGATCTGACGCGACCTGAAGTCAAATCCCGCGTTGTCGGTGAAATCCTCGGTTACGTCCGCAGCATTTCGGACCGTCTGGTGCAGTCGGAGATTGCACGATCGGTGGCTGACAGATTTGGAATTCCGGCCGACATTGCCATGGAGCAACTCAGGACAGGCCGCCAGAGGAAGGTTTCCACGACGGGGCGTCCGGCGCTAAAGCGCAGATTGAGCGCCGCCGAGAAACAGATCATTCATGCCGTGGCAGGAAATCCCGAGGTTGCTACTCCCCTCGGCGATTTCCTGGTTAACGATTTTCTGAACGATGTCTGGTCCGGTCCGGTGATCGAGAAGCTGATCCGGAACCCGGGTCTGGACATCGAACGCGCGATGGACGACCTCGGGGATACCGATCTGGAACAGGCGGTACGGGCTGCCGTAATGGAGCCGTATGGCACGGTGTCTCTCGAAATGGCGGTTGTTTCGATGGGCTGTCTGTATGAAGAATATCTTTCGAAGGAAGAACGGCAGCTACAGGAGCAGTTCAGACAGTGCACCGGGCCGGCGCCGACGGAGCTTCTCGAAAGGAAAATGCAAATACTCAAGCAGAAGACCCAGTTACGTCAAATTCATTGAGCAGTCGACTACGATCGGAACTTTTTTGCGGACAAAGCGCAGATAAATCATTGAAAAAAGACATTTTCGCCCTATTCTGGTTATCTGGCTTTACCATAATTCGATGACCCCTAGAGCGTTCAGCGCCCTATGCTGCACCGTCGCCACACATGCCAAGACGGTAAAAACGCTGCTAAGTGCGTGAATTACGGGTCGTTACGACTTGGAGGACCATGGAACTCGAAGACAGGTACGATGGAGTTCAGAAGCTCATCGACATAGGTCGGGAGAAGGGATACCTCTCCTATGAGGAAGTAAGCGAGCATATTCCGTCGGAGGTCGCAGCGTCGGCCGAGGCTCTCGACGGCCTGTTCGCTGCGTTCGGTGCGGCTGGAATCGAAGTCATTGAAGGTGAAACCAACGGCGTCAACGGCCGAAGCGGGGGGGCGAAATCCCGTCGCGATGCCCAACTGGATCTGACGCCGGGATCGCTGGAAAAAACCAACGATCCCGTGCGCATGTATCTCCGCGAAATGGGCACGGTTCCGCTGCTGACGCGGGACGGTGAGGTCGAGATCGCCAAGCGGATCGAGCGGGGCCAACTCAGGGTTCTGCAGGCGCTTTCCCGCACGCCCATCGTCATCAATGAAATCATGGAGTTGGGAGAACGCCTCAAGTCGGATTCCAGCATCATCAAGGATCTGGCGACGTTCACCGATGAAGATCACACCGAGTCCAGGATTCAAGCGAAACACCGGCAGGTTGCCGAAACGATCGCCGAGATCGGCAAGGGTTACCGAATTGGCAACGAACTGCGCGCGAACCTGGATGCCCTTTCGAGGACCCGTAAACCCCGGGAGTACCGGAAGGCGGGCTGGAAGTTGGGCCGCCAACGAGTGAACCTATCGAACCTCGTCCGCACACTGACCTATTCCACCAACGAAAAGGCACGGCTGACGAAACTGGTTCACGAAGCGGTGTCCAGGGTTCGCCCTCTGGAGCGGGAATTGGCACGCCTTGAGCGGAAGGCGGACTACACAAAGAAAGCATCGAATCTGAAACTTGTCCGGAAGGAAATCCGCGCGGTCAAGGGACTCCTCCAGGACTTTCAGGACGAGCACAAGATGTCGGCTCTCGAAGTGCGGCGCACGCTGCAAGCGATCGTACGCGGCCAGATCGAAGCCGAGAACGCCAAGAGAGAACTGGTCGAGGCCAACCTCCGGCTCGTCGTTTCGATTGCAAAGAAATACACGAACCGTGGACTGCAGTTCCTCGACCTGATCCAGGAAGGCAACATCGGTTTGATGAAAGCGGTCGACAAATTCGAGTACCGGCGTGGGTACAAATTTTCAACCTATGCCACATGGTGGATCCGCCAGGCCATTACGCGTGCAATCGCCGATCAGGCGCGGACGATCCGTATTCCGGTCCACATGATCGAAACGATCAACAAGCTCATTCGGACTTCTCGCGCTCTGGTTCAGGAACTTGGCCGCGAGCCCACGAGTGAAGAGATCGCCGAGCGCATGGATATCGCGGTTTCCAAGGTTCGCAAGGTGCTCAAGATCGCACAGGAACCGATATCGCTGGAAACACCGATCGGAGAGGAAGAAGATTCCCATCTCGGTGACTTCATCGAAGACCGCGGTGTCGTGTCTCCGTCGGATGCGGTGATCAACATCAACCTGAAAGAAATGACCGAACAGGTTCTGAACACGTTGACTCCACGCGAAGAACGCGTCATCAAGATGCGGTTCGGTCTCGAAGACGGAACGGAGCACACCTTGGAAGAAGTTGGCCAGAACTTCGCCGTGACCCGTGAACGCATCCGCCAGATCGAAGCCAAGGCCCTGCGGAAGCTGAGGCATCCCAGCCGCAGCCGCCGCCTCAGGGCATTCCTTGACGGAACCAGCAGAGACTGATTGATGGCCCGTCGCTGGCAAAGGGCCGAATGTCATTACATTTGGCCGCCGAAGGGGTCAAAAAAACA
Source organism: Terriglobia bacterium (assembly GCA_963555775.3). Classification (GTDB taxonomy): domain Bacteria; phylum Acidobacteriota; class Terriglobia; order 20CM-2-55-15; family 20CM-2-55-15; genus JAJEDW01. The sequence continues at coordinate 292,208 of CAUVWY020000003.1, forward strand.
GAAAATCGCAGGCACACATAGCGATACGCCGTGGATTCGGCCGGTAGCGCGGGGCGCCGGGATGAATCGACGGTTCGTACTTCGGGCCCATAGCTCAGTTGGTTAGAGCTCCCGGCTCATAACCGGGCAGTCGTAGGTTCAAGTCCTACTGGGCCCACTAAAAAATGAACTCCGATCTCAAGAAACTTATTCGTCTCCAGCAAATCGACCTTGCAATCGCGCAGTATCGTGACGAAACAGCGGCCTTTCCGGCCAGATCCAGGGCGTTGGACGAAAAGCTTGCCTCGGCTCTCGAAACCGTAGAAAACGCCAAGGCCGCCATTCGGGAGACAAATGCCAGCCGCAAGCATCACGAATCGCGGGTGGCCGACCTGGAAGCCAGTGTTTCGAGGTATCGAGAGCAGTTGATGTCAGTCAAGACGAATGAAGAATACAAGGCAATGAACAAGGAGATCGCGTTCAACCAGCAAGCCATCGACGAAGAAGAAGATCAGATTCTGGCGATGATGGAGCAGGCTGAATCCCTGGCGGAAGAGCTGAAGACAGCCGAAGAAGCTCTGGCCGAAGACAAGAAAATGGTTGGCGTCGAGCGCGGCAAGCTGGAAGAACTGAACGCCAGGGACATCGAGACGCTCGAAGCATACATCCGGGAGCGACACGAATTGGTTCCGGGCATCGATGAAGATGCGTTCGATCAATACGAACGTGTCCGGAAGGCGCGGGACGGCGTGGCGCTGGCCAAGGCAACTGATGAAACCTGCCTCGTCTGTAACGTGCGAATGCGACCGCAGCGTTTCCAGAATGTGCGGCGGAACGATACGATCATCCCCTGCGAAAGTTGTGGCCGGATCCTCTACGATCCGGAAAACATGGACCATCCCTTCGAAATCGCGTGACGGTTTCTGAACGATGGCATCGCGAATGGCGGACGTGCAATGACGGCGACCGTCGCTAACCTGAACATCTTGCCGGCGCATCGGATCGAAATCCGGGGGATTGACACCCGTTCCGGGCCTTGGATTGAACGTTTACGCCGCGAAATCAACAGCGATGCCAGCCGGACACCTGATGAAACGATTGACGCGACGACGAAAAACGTGACCCGAGAGCAGGTCGATGCCTGAAATCGAATATCGCTTCGGAGAGATCGAACAGAAGTGGCGAGACTATTGGGCCGCGGTCGAACTCTACAAGGCAAGGGACGACGACCCGCGTCCCAAATACTATTGTCTCGACATGTTTCCCTATCCGTCGGGCTCCGGCTTGCATGTCGGACACTGGCGAAGCTACGTCCTTCCCGACGCCTGGTCGCGTTACATGCTGTTGAAGGGTTACAACGTTCTCCATCCGATGGGGTGGGATGCGTTCGGTCTCCCCGCTGAAAACGACGCGATCCAAAAGGGGATTCACCCCGAAGTCAACACGAGAGGGAACATCGAAAACTTCAGGCGTCAACTCGTCGAGATGAGTCCGATGTACGACTGGTCTCGCGAGATCGATACCACCGATCCCGAGTACTACAAATGGACGCAATGGATCTTCCTTCAGATGTTTCGGAAGGGGCTCGCATACCAGAAACTGATGCCGATCAACTGGTGCCCGAGTTGCAAGACCGGACTCGCCAACGAGGAAGTCGTTGGGGGCAAGTGCGACCGTTGCGGGGCCGTCGTCGGTACCAAGGACCTGAACCAGTGGATGCTGAAGATTACCGCCTACGCCGAGCGTTTGCTCCATGGCCTGGACGAACTGGATTGGCCGGAAAAGGTCAAGACCATGCAGCGCAACTGGATCGGGCGTTCCGAAGGCGCGCGGGTGAGGTTTACCGCATTCGATACGGATGGCCGCGAGCATCCGCTGGAGATCTTCACGACTCGTCCCGACACGCTGTTCGGCGCCACATACATGGTTTTGGCGCCCGAACATCCGCTGATCTCCAAGCTGACCACCAATGACCGCTCCGCCCAGGTTCATGCCTACATTGAGAAAGCGCGGAACGCAGCCGAACACGATCGTACCGGCGCCACCGAAAAGACGGGGCAGTTCACCGGTTCATATGCCGTGAACCCGATGAACGGGGAGAAGATCCCGATCTGGATTGCCGACTACGTCCTGATGGGCTACGGAACCGGTGCGATCATGGCTGTTCCGGGCCACGATGAACGAGACTACGCGTTTGCAAAAACGTTCGGACTCGAGGTTCGTGAAGTTATCGCCTCCAGGAAGGCCAAAGGCGGCGGCTTCTATACCGGCGACGGGGAGATGATTGCTTCCGGCGAGTTCACCGGCATGCCCTCGGCTGAAGGCCGCAAGGCGATAGTCGGGTGGATCGCCGAAAAGGGGATTGGCGAGAGCGCCATTCAGTACCGGCTCCGCGATTGGGTGTTTTCACGACAACGGTACTGGGGCGAACCGATTCCGATCGTGCATTGCGGTGCGTGCGGCGCGGTCCCCGTGCCCGAGAACGAATTGCCCGTAAGGTTGCCCGAAGTCGAACGATTCCAGCCGACCGGAACCGGCGAATCGCCTCTCGCCGCGATCGAAGATTGGGTCAACGTGCCGTGTCCTGCCTGCGGGGCGGCCGGTAAGCGCGAAACCAACACGATGCCGCAGTGGGCCGGTTCGTCCTGGTATTTCCTGCGGTACACTTCGCCCCACAACAATGAAGCGTTGCTGGGGCCGGAAGGCAAGAAGTGGTTGCCGGTCGACATGTACGTGGGCGGCGTTGAACACGCCATCCTGCATCTGCTCTATGCCCGCTTCTTTTCGCTGGTTCTCCACGATGTCGGCGTCATCGACTTTCGGGAACCGTTCAAGCGTCTCTTCAACCAGGGCATGATCACTCGTAAGGGCAAATCCGGGCGTGTCGAAAAGATGTCCAAATCGAAGGGCAATGTCGTGAATCCGGACGATTTGATCCGCAGCCACGGATGCGACGCCCTTCGTCTCTACGCGTTGTTTGTGGGGCCGCCAGAAATGGACGCCGTGTGGAACGACGAAGGCATTGACGGAACATTCCGCTTCCTGAAGCGGGCGTGGAAGTGGGTGTGCGACTCGAACGGTCAATGGCGGGAAGAACCGTCAAGACAGATGCTCACACATCGTCACTTGCTGGTGAAGAAAGTGACCGAACGCCTGGAAACGTTCCGGCTGAACACGGTCGTCAGTGCGATGATGGAATTCATCAACGCGGTGCATGCCTTGGACGAGAAGCCGGACCGGGAAACGGTCGACGTTTTTCTCGTGCTGCTTTCTCCGTTCGCGCCCCATTTTGCTGAAGAGCTGTGGGAACGGACCGGACATGCGCCGTCCATCTTCAAGCAGTCCTGGCCCCAGTGGGACGAGGAGTTCACAACCTTCGACACGGTGACGATTGCCGTTCAGATCAATGGCAGGATGCGTGGGAGACTCACGCTGGACCACGGCGCGGTTGAAGAAAGCGTGTTGGAAGCAGCCCGGAACGACCACGATCTCCGCCGTCACATCGAGAACCAGGAAATCCTCAAGGTCATCTACGTTCCCGACAAGATCCTCAATCTCGTTGTTGCCTGATAGGGAACTGCGTCGGGTAATCGTGCAGTCATAGACTGCACCTACAGAGGGAGCCGAAGCGGGGCGCCGAAACCTTGAATATTGACCATGTACGGGCGGTCTACGACCGCCCAAATCAAATATGACTGCCCGAATCAACCGGCGGAATGACGATCTTCAACCCCCGCGTGTTCAAACACTTCACCTTCAGGTGATCGTTTACAACTCACCGGGAACGTTATTCCGCAAGATTGGCCAGCGCAAGAATTGTCGTCAGCACGACCTGGAGCCCTTTGACTGTTTCCGGTTGGCTGACATCGACCCACTCGTCCAGTGAGTGGCTGCGCCCGCCGATGCCGCCCCGGTCTATGGTGATGGCGGGAATGCCGAGGCTGATCGGGATGTTGGCGTCGGTGCTGGACCGATTGTAAGACGGTTCGATTTCAAATGCCCGGTAGACTTCGGTCGTGAGTTGCACGATGGGCGAATCGAGGGGTGTTTCTCCCGATGGCCGCTCGCCGATGATGTCGATCTCGACCTGGATATCGCCTTGTCCGGTCGAACGAGCAGCGTTCTCTTCGTCGGCAGCATCCTGAACCAACGCGAGAAACCGACGGCCAAGTTCGTCCAACTCCCGCTTGCTCTCCGAGCGAAGATCCACTTCCATCCATGACTCGAACGGAATCGAATTGACCGACGTCCCGCCGCCGACTCTTCCGACACTGTAGGTGGTCTTGGGACTTTCCGGTACGTCGAGTGCTCCGAGCTTCGCCATGGCGCCGGCCAGGGCAAACGCCGGATTCACGAGGCCGAACGCGCTGTAACTATGTCCACCAGGACCTCTGAAGGTCACCCGATAACGTTTGCTTCCCAGCGCCTGCGTTGTAATGTCGAGTTGACGGCCGCCCTCAATGGCGACAAACATGTCGATCCGGTCTCTGTACCTTCCCTCTCGAAAGAGATATTTCACGCCACGAAGATCGCCGATCCCTTCTTCTCCCACGCTTCCAATGAACAAAATGCTGGCATCGGGCGAAAGGCCGGACGCATTTATGGCCCGAATGACCGCCAGCAGGGCGGCCAGTCCGCTGGTATCGTCTCCGACGCCGGGCGCGGATAACTGCGTCGCCCGACTTCGAACCCGAACATCGGTGCCTTCAGGAAAAACGGTGTCGAGATGTGCCGCGACTGCAACCAATGCATCGCCCGTGCCGTGGCGGACGCCCATCACGTTGCCTTCAAGATCCTGCTCCACATCCTCCAGGCCGAGTCCGCGAAGTTTCTCCAGATATACCTCAGCGCGTTCCTGTTCCCCGAACGGAGGTGCGGGGATTTCGGTCAGTTCGATGAGTTCATCGACAAACCGAGGGTAGTCGCGGTCAACGAACGCCATGGCCCGTTGGTAGTCGGCGCGCGCCCGAATCTGGAGAACCCGGGATTCGGCCAATTGACCCAGGGCAGGAACGGCGGCGAACGCCGCGATCAACACGGTCACGGTTCTAGCGATCTTCATAAACGACTTTGCCGCCCACGATTGTTGCGACGGCCTTGCCCTTGAACGACCATCCGTCGAAGGGCGTGTTGCGGCTCAAGGATCGGGAATCGGACACCCTGAAGGTCCACTCCTTATGTGGATCGATCAAGGTCAAATCCGCCATCGATCCTTCGAAAAGGCCCCAGCGATCGATTTTCATGATCTTTTGAGGATTCGTCGAGAATACCTCGACAAGCCTCGATAACGAAAGTTTCAGACGCGTCATTGCGAGACCCACAGCCGTTTCCAATCCAGTGATACCGAAAGGGGCGCGGTCAAATTCGAGCATCTTGAGGTTCACGTGGTGCGGTGCGTGATCGGTGGCGATGGCGTCAATGGTGCCGTCCCGAACACCGGCAATGCACGCATCGACGTCCGTCCGACTGCGCAAGGGCGGCTTCATCTTGGCGTTCGTGTCGTAGTCGCCGACATCATCTTCGGTCAGAGTGAAGTGGTGCGGGGCCACTTCAGCCGTGACCGCCAACCCCTGCTCCTTCGCGCGCCGGACCATCGCCACGGCACCGGCCGTGCTCAGATGAGCCACGTGATAGCGGGCTGCCGTGTTCTCCGTTAAAATGAGGTCTCGGGCGACTATTGAGTCTTCCGATGCGGACGGGATGCCCTTCAGCCCCAGCCGGGTCGATACCGCACCTTCGTGCATCACACCTCCCGACGACAAGTTCAGGTCTTCGCAGTGCTGGATCACAGGCAGGTCGAATAGTCGAGAATACTCCAGGGCCCTTCGGAACAGTTGCGCGTCCATGACCGGCTTGCCGTCGTCCGAAATGCCGACGATACCTTCATCGAACATCTCCCCGATCTCGGCAAGCGTCTCACCGCGCTGACCCTTTGTGATCGCTCCGATAGGGAACACTCGTGCCGCGGAATGCCGCGCCGCCTCGGCGACGACGAACTTGACCGTCGCGGCCGTGTCAATGGGGGGGTGGGTGTTTGGCATTGCCGCCACCGCAGTGAATCCACCGGCCGCGGCCGCGGCCGCGCCGGTGCGAATCGTTTCGGCCTCTTCGGTTCCGGGTTCCCGAAGGTGGACATGGATGTCAAAAAATCCGGGCGCCACGACCAGTCCCGACGCATCGAATGTCGCCGCATCGAGTTCGTCCAGTTTTCCGATCTCGACGATTCGGCCGTCCTCGACCAACAGATCGGCCACCTTGTCGAGACCATGAGCCGGATCGATCAACCGGCCGTTCCTTACAGCAAGCTTCATGCGCCACCCAGCAAATGATAGAGCACGGCCATTCTGACGGCCACTCCCGCCGCGACCTGATCGAGGATGGCCGAAAATGGACCGTCGGCGACTTCCGCATCGATCTCGATTCCGCGGTTGATCGGACCCGGGTGCATGACCGCCACATCCGGCTTTGCCCGCTTGACACGATCCAGCGTCAAGCCGAAGTAGTGGCAGTACTCGCGAGCCGACGGGAAGAACGACTCTTCCATACGCTCGAACTGGACTCTTAGCATCATGATGACATCGGCGTCTTCAACCGCTTCGTCGATGGAATGGGTCACGTGGAGGCGTCTGTTTTCGTGCGATGAGATGAGGGCCAGATGTGGCGGGATGAGCGTCGGCGGGGCGCAGAGCCACACATCGGAGCCGAGGGTCGTCAAGGAGTGCAGGTTCGATCGTGCGACGCGGCTGTGCCGAATGTCTCCAACGATGGCGACCTTCAAGCCGTCAAGCCGCCCTTTGCGTCTACGAATAGTGAACGCGTCCAGAAGCGCCTGCGTCGGATGTTCATGCGCACCATCGCCGGCGTTTACGACCGAGGCTTTCGAATGTTTGGCGATCTGATTCGGAACTCCCGAACACCCGTGGCGAATGACAATGCAATCGGGCGACATGGCGTCCAGCGTTCGGGCCGTATCCACCAGAGTTTCCCCCTTCGAAACGCTGCTGCCCGAAGCGGACACGTTGATGACATCGGCGGAGAGCCGCTTGCCTGCTACTTCAAAAGAAGTCCGCGTCCGGGTCGAGGATTCGAAGAACAGGTTGATAACGGTTCGGCCACGAAGCGTCGGGACCTTTTTGATCGGCCGCTCTGCGATCTCACGAAACGACTCGGCGGAGTCGAGAATCGAGAAGATCTCTTCAGCCGCCATTCCTCGTGTGCCCAGCAGGTCCCTTTTTGCCATGTTCAGGCCGACTCTTTTTCCGTCATCCAGCAACCGTCCTCTTCATCGATCTCGATCACGCGGACATCGACGATTTCGTCCGGCGACGATTCCACTTTTCGACCCACAAAGTCGGGCTGAATCGGCAGTTCCCGCAAGCCACGGTCGATCAACACCACCAACCGGATCGATCTGGCCCGGCCATAGTCGTTCAGTGCTTCCAACGCCGCGCGAATCGTTCGACCCGTGTACAGGACATCGTCGACGAGGATCACGTCGCGGCCTGCGATGCCGGTCGGCAGTACCGTCCTTCGAACGACGGGCTGTTCAGCGACCATTGTCAGGTCGTCACGATAAAGATTGATATCGAGGGTCCCGACTTCGACCTCGACGCCTTGCTGACGGATGATTTTCGCAAGTCGCCTGGCGAGTGGGCCTCCCCGGCGTTCGATACCAAGGAGAATCAATGGAGCGTCCGGACGTGATTCCAGAATGTTGAAAGCCATGACCTTCAACAACTGCCCCATTTCGATGGCACTGAGCAACTGTTGGCGGACCTTCAATGTCATCAGGCAGCGATTATATGATAGATTCGAAAGGCTATGGGCAGGGTTCATGGCTATGGGCAGGGTTCCGGACCTCACCGTGGAGATCGCCGGAGTTGTGTTCCCGAGCCCGGTCCTGCTAGCCAGCGGAACGGCCGGATACGGCGACGAATTCGAACACCTGATCGATTTCGGCCACATCGGAGGAATATCCGTAAAGGGAACTTCCCCCGAACCCATCGAAGGAAACCTCCCCCCACGCCTTTTTCCCACACCGTCGGGCATGTTGAATGCCATCGGTTTGCAGAACGTCGGCGTCGAACGATTCGTTTCCGAAAAGATGCCGTTCCTTAGAAAAATCGGCTGCCCGGTCATTGTGAACGTGTTCGGGTTCACCGTCGACGACTATCTGACCGTCGTTCGGAAACTGAACGATTGCGCTGGAATCGCCGCTTACGAGCTGAACATTTCCTGTCCGAATACCGAACAAGGCGGCATGGTCTTCGGATCGAGTGCCGGTGCCACAGGCGAGCTTGTGGGCCGTGTGGCACCCGAGGCGTCGCGGCCGGTTTTCGTGAAGCTCTCGCCCAACGTTACGGATATCGCCGGGATCGCGGTCGCGGCCGAACAGGCCGGTGCCGATGCGTTGACCGTTGCGAACACTTACCTTGCCATGGCGATCGATCCGGAGTCGTTCGAGCCACGGGTCCGGAACGTGACTGCCGGGCTGTCCGGACCTGCGATTCGACCGATTACGTTACGGCTTGTGTATCAGTGCGCACAGGCCGTACGGATACCCATCTTCGGCCTGGGCGGTATCGAATCCGGCGCCGATGCGGTGGAGTATTTGCTCGCGGGCGCTTCGGCCGTTCAGGTTGGGACGGCGAGTTTCAAGGACCCGGCCCGCCCGGCCCGAATAGTCGATGAACTGTCCCGTTTCCTCAAGAGAAAGGGGTTCGGTTCGGTCAGGGAACTGGTTGGAAAGGTGAAGCTCTCTCGAAACCATCCGGCGTTCCCGGGGTAAACGCGGTGCAAGCGGGGAGTCAGCGCTGAAAAAGCCGTATGCCGGCATTGGCTTGCCGCTGTTCCATGCCGACAGCTCCAGCCGCGATGACGTCGTCAGCGTTTTCCTCCGTAATGCCGCCGATTCCGTAGACCTGCAGGTCTGTCGCGCGTGTCGCTTCACTGAGGCGCTCCAGTCCAACCGCTGTCTTTCCCGGAGTATCGAAGATGGGACCGAAGACCGCGAAGTCGGCGCCGCCTGCTTCAGCATTCCGAAGTTCGTCGAGAGTATGGGTGGAGACGCCCACCAGACCGATGATCGTTCGCACTTTTTCGAGCGGTAGTCCGCCGGAGGGCAGGTGCACGCCATCGGCGCCCGCGGCCAGGGCGACATCGAGCCGATCGTTGACCAGCACCCGCGTTGCCCGACCTCGGGCCGCCTCGACGATCGCCCGGGTCAGGCTCAGCAGATCCCGTGCATCCAGGTCCTTCTCGCGAACCTGAATCATCTCGATGCCGCGAGCGACGGCTTGGCGGACGTATGCCATCACGTCGCCCTGTTTGCGGTCGGTGACGTAATAGCGCCGCAAATCTCTATCTTGGACCGCGGTGAAGGAACCGCCGGACTTCGGACACTCCGATCAGGAAATCAAGGAAACCAAGGGCGGCGACACCGCTACGGGCGAGAGTATGAAGCATGAGCGAACGGACACCCGGTGCGTACAAAAACAGAATATTGCTTTCCCACAGGCTGGACCACGGAACGATTATCAGAAAGACCGCCAGTTCGAAACAGAACAGGATTGCGACGATCTCGAAAACTCGATTCATTGTCTGCGGGGGATGGATATGGCTGAAGGTATCCTTTGCCAAAAAATAGAGGGGTCACGAAGGCAACCCGACGGCCACCGATTCCATTGCCGAACCATTGGCCAATCGGCTACTTCCGCAGTTCCTTGATTCGAGCGGCCTTCCCTCGGAGGGCGCGAATGTAATACAGCTTGCCTCGTCGGACCCGCCCCTTCCTTACGATTTCGATCTTGTCGATCACCTTCGAGTGCAAAGGGAACACGCGTTCGACACCGTATCCGAACGAGATCTTTCGCACGGTAAAGGTCTCACGAACACCTCCATGCTTCTGAGCGATGCAGACACCTTCGAAGATCTGGATACGCTGTTTTTCGCCTTCACGGATCTTCACGTGAACCTTGATCGTGTCACCGGGCTTGAAGTCGGGATGGTCGTCCCGGAGTTGCTGTCGCTCGATTGTGTCTATGACGTTCATTGTTTCCTCGCTTCTTCCAGCGTCCCAAGATCCGACTCTCCAGGGACGTTCGTGGCAATCAGGTCCGGCCTGTTTCGGGCCGTCTTTTTCAACGACTGTTCATGCCGCCAACGCGCTATCGCCGCGTGATTTCCGGACAGCAATATTTCCGGCACACGATATCCGCGGAACTCGGCGGGCCGGGTGTAGTGCGGATGTTCCACGACCTGCACCGCTTCCGCCGGATCTGAAAACGAATCCCTCAGAACCGACTCTTCCTTTCCCACCGCGCCCGGGACGTATCGCGTTACCGCGTCGACCACAACCGCCGCCCCGATCTCCCCTCCGGAAACGATATAGTCTCCGATGCACAACTCGGCTGTGGCGAGTTTGTCGATCACTCTTTCGTCGATGCCTTCGTAACGGCCACAAACCAGAACCACTTGGTCGGCCTTTGACAACCGGAGCGCTTCGGCCTGGTTGAACCTCCGGCCCGCCGCGCTCAAGACCACCACTTCCACGACTTTGGGGGTCGACTCCCGAACCGTTTCGATCGCTTCGAACAACGGCTCGGGCTTCAGTACCATTCCTTCACCGCCCCCAAAGGGCCGATCGTCAACCATCCTGTGCCGATCATGCGTATAGCTGCGCAGATCGTGAACACCTACCCGTATCAGTTTCCGTTCCCTGGCCCTGCGAATGATCCCGTGATCGAAAGGACCGCGGAAAAAGTCGGGGAAGATCGTGATTACATCAAAAGCGAGCAACAATTTACCCCTGCCAACTCCTGGCCCGAGGCGTGGGCGGCGCCGAGAACCTGCTCGTCTTCATCGCCTGCCGCTATTTTTCGTTCAGGTCGATCAATCCCTCGGGCAATTCCACCTCGATCCTCTTGTTCGCGGTATCGATTTCTTTCAAAAACGCCTTCACAAAGGGGATCAGGATTTCCTTGCCGTTCCCGTCGACTTCCAGAATCGAAGTTGCGCCATAGTCCAGCAGCCGCTTGACCGCTCCCACAGGTTGTCCGTCCCGGTAAACCGTGCATCCTTCCAGATCGAAGGTGAAGTACGAACCTTCTTCAACCTCAGGCAGATCGCTCTTCCTGATCGATATGTCCGCTCCTATCCATTCCTCCGCCTCGGAGATCGATTCGATCGATTTCAACCAAGCCACCCAGCGGCCGTGCTGATGCCGGAAATCCACGATCTCCGTTTCCAGCGCTCTTCCGTTGAGTCCCACGATCACTTCACGGCCGGGAGTGAACAGCCGGTCGTCGTTGAACTCGATCCGGACTCGAACCGCACCCTGAAGGCCCTGGGTTCGTGTGATTCTGGCGATGGGTATGAGAGATTCCTGATCGGGGTCGGACATTACTCCAGCGCTTTACTCCAGTATTTCCAACGTGAACCGCTTCTTCAGCTTCATTCCGGCAGCACTGAGAATGGTTCGAATGGATCGCGCCGTTCGTCCCTGCTTTCCAATGACCTTGCCCAGGTCACTCTGAGCGACACGCAATTCCAGCACAGTGGTCTGTTCGCCTTCGACAGCCTGAACGGATACTTCATCAGGATTGTCCGCGAGCGCTTTCGCGATCTCTACGATGAGCTCTTTCACGGCACCTCCTGAGCACTTTCATATAGACATCGGCCGAGCCCGCAAAGGACTTCCCTGTCCGCAGTCGACGCCGCGGCGGATTCGAACCTACACAATCTCCTTCTTGTGCAGGATGCTTCGGACAGTTTCCGAAGGCTGCGCGCCCTTCGACAACCAGTAGCGGGCCCGATCTTCGTTCAACACGATCCGGCTAGGGTCCACCAGCGGGTTATACTGACCGACGATTTCGAGAAATCGTCCGTTCTGCGCCCGGCGTTTATCAATGACAACAATTCTGTAATAGGGGCGCTTCTTGGACCCGATTCGGGTCAGACGCATCGCTACCAAATGGCTTGCCTCCAAATTTCAAATCGATGGCGAAAGAAAAAGAAGACCCCATTGCCCGAGAGACACTAGTGCCTCCACGGTTGGCGGAGCCTCCGCTAAGTATTTAGAAAGTATAGTTTTAAAGTAAAAAGACCGTCAACAGGGAATTGCCTCAACGGTCGGTGGGGCACCTGCCGGCTTGACTACATTGGCGATCGGGGCATCCTGGGTATTTGCAAGCCTCTCATTTTGTGGCCTTTTTTCCCTCTTTTTCCCTTCTTGCCCTTTGCGCCGGCGGTTCCTTTCGCGAACCCCGCGGTCATGCCCTTCATCATCTTTCGGACCTGGATATACTGTTTCAGCAGTTGGTTCACCTGCTGAACGGATGTGCCGCTTCCACGCGCGATCCGCTTCCGCCGGGCACCGTTGATGACTTGATGATTCCGGCGTTCCCTGGGGGTCATCGAGTCGATGATGGCTTCGGTCCGCGTCAGTTCCTTCTCGTCGACCCGTGCTTTGTTCAGATCCTTGAAGGGGCCCATGTTGGGAAGCATTCCAAGAATGCTTTCAAGGGACCCCATCTTTCGGACCTGCCGGAGTTGATCGCGAAAGTCTTCGAGGGTAAACGCATTCGATGCGGCTTTCCTTTGAAGCTCAATGGCCTGTTTTCGATCGACAACCTCTTCGGCCTTTTCGATCAGCGAAAGGATATCGCCCATGCCGAGAATTCGTGAAACCAGCCGATCCGGATGGAATGGCTCGAGGGCGTCGTACTTTTCCCCGGCACCGACAAACTTGATGGGTTTGCCAGTTACGGATTTGATCGAGAGGGCCGCACCGCCGCGTGCGTCGCCGTCCATTTTTGTCAGGATGAATCCAGTCAATCCGAGGCGCGTGTGAAACTGTTCCGCACTCCTGACCGCATCCTGGCCGAGCATGGCGTCGGCGACAAACAGAATTTCACTTGGCGTGAACTGTTCCTTGATCTCGGCCAGTTCAGTCATCAACTCTTCGTCAATGTGGAGCCGGCCAGCCGTGTCAACGATAAGGACGTCATGTCCGGAATCCCGCGCTTCCCGGAACGCCCCGTCGCACAAGGCGAGCGGCTTGTCCCCGGGTTGCCCTTCCCATATTCGGGCCTCGACCTCACCGGCGATGATTTTCAATTGATCGCGCGCGGCCGGCCGGTAAATGTCCACCGATACCAGCATCGGCCGCCGCCCCTGCTTCTTGAGCCAGTTGGCAAGCTTTCCGCTCGAGGTAGTCTTTCCGGAACCCTGCAATCCGACCAACATGATCACTGTTGGCGGTTGCGATCCGTATTTCAGTTTCGCCGTTTCGCCGCCCAGGATCTCGACCAATTCGTCACGGACGATTTTTACGACCTGTTGACCGGGGCTCAAGCTCTGCAGTACTTCCTGTCCGAGCGCTTTCGATCTGACGTTCCCCGTGAACTGCTTGACCACCTTGAAATTGACGTCCGCTTCGAGCAGCGCCATCCGGATTTCCTTGAGCGCTTCTTCGATGTGTTCCGCGCGGAGTCTGCCTTCGCCACGAAGGTTCTTGAGTGTTCGTTGAAGCCGGTCGGACAGGTTTTCAAACATTGCGATCGATCAGAATCAAACAGAATACGATTTCCCGTGTGGAAGGGGCTGAGGGTGAAGGCCGGAGCGGTTTTTCTGTAAACACGATCATCATTTCAAACTGTTTCCTGTCGACTTCGGATTGTTTCGGCGGCGCCGCGGTGAACGCGCTGGATCGACCGCGCCTTGCCCGTTTCGGTGTCGATGTCGATAACGGCGGCATTCAGTTCGGCCCCTTCGGTCGCGACCGAAAACCTCACCGGGACCTGTCTGCGGAGCCGGTCCATCGCCGATTCGCGTGTTATTCCGATTACCGAATCGAAGGGGCCGGTCATGCCCACGTCGGTTTGATACGCGAGTCCCCCCGGCAGTATCCGTTCATCCGCCGTTGGAATATGCGTGTGCGTTCCGAGTAACGCCGAGGCCCGTCCGTCGAGATGCCATCCCATCGCCACCTTCTCCGCTGTCGCTTCAGCGTGAAAATCCACGACGATGACCCGGACTTCCTCAGGAAACGAAGCAAGCTCGGCGTCCACCGACCGGAACGGATCGTCAATTGGCGGCATGAACGTTCGGCCCTGAACGTTTACTACTGCTACCAATTCGCCCGTTCTCGCCGCGACAACCACGCTGCCGTGTCCGGGATTTCCGGGTGGATAGTTCGCGGGGCGCAGAATTCGTTCCTGTGTATCCAGATAACCGAAAATCTCGTTCTTGTCCCAGATGTGATTCCCGGAAGTGAGTACGTCGATGCCCCATCCCAACATCTGGTCGGCGATCTTGGGAGTGATGCCGAATCCCGCCGCGGCGTTCTCGCAATTGAGGATGGTGAGATCGATGCGGTGCTGTTCAACGATCGATTTCAGATGCGTACGCACGCACTCCCGTCCCGCGCGCCCCACTGTGTCGCCGATGAAGAGCATGTTCATGGTTTTCGAGCAACCCGTGGGAGAACCCTGCAGGGTTCTCCCACGGGTTGTTAGAGCGAGGCGCAAACGAAAAAACCCCGCTTGGTCGTGTGGTGCTCTTATTTGGACCTGTCGAAACAGGGCGGGTGTCCTATCCGTGCTTTAGGGAACCGTCAACCCGGAGGGGACGGCTCGCTCACCGCAGCGAGAATCGGACCCCTTCAAATAAGACATAGGTCAAATAATGTTGCACCAGCACTTACTTCGCAGGGCGACATCGATTGTAGGTGAATCACGGAAACGAAATCAATCCGAAGGTTGCTTGCCGGCAATTTGGCCGGCAGCACGTGGCAGGACGCTGTCGATTGCCTCGATCCACTTCCGGGTGCCAGACTCGACCGCCGATTCCAGATGCCCGCTGTCCACGGCTTTCTCCCGCTTCTCCTGAGCCAGATGCAGTGCCGTCAGAATGGCCACTTTCAGCGAATCGACCGTGCGTGTCTGACTCGCGATCTCCCGCATGCGTAGATCGACTTCCGCGGCGAGTTCGAGGATCTCTCCCTGATCGGCGGGCGTATTCAGGCGTAGAGAGTAACGCTGGTCGAAGATATCGACTTCAATGACTTCCCATGGGTTCTTAGACAATTTTCTTTTCTTTATTCTTGTCCAATTCAGCAATGTTCAAGATGAGCCGCTGGACTCGATTGCGGATCTTGAGTCGCTCCGCGCGCATCCCTTCCATTTCCTGTCTCAGTCTGCGGATTTCGCTCCCGGCGTCCGCCAAGGCCTTTTCGGCTGCCGCTTTTTCACGGCGAGCGTTCGCCAGGGCTTCGAGGGCCCTTTCTATGCGATTCTCAAGGACTCTGAAACTGGAGAGGGCATCGGTGCCGGTCGACTTCATAGCAGCGGGTGTCTCCCCGGTTCGTCGGGTTATCAGGTCAACTCCTTAGTTCGACGCCGAACTTCCGAAGTTCCGCAAGGATCCGCTGCTCGAAAACCTGAACCTCGCGGTCGGTCAGAGTGCGGTCGGCGGACTGAAATACCAGTGTTACGGCCAAGCTGTAACGCGATTCAGAAGAGGAATCGCGCTTGAGTCTGTCGAACGGAAACAGGTCGGTCAGTTCGCGTATCCCCGCCCGGCCGACAGCTTCAGCAACGCTCCCGTATTGGATCCTGGCGTCAACAGACAATGACAGATCGCGTCGTACGGCAGGGTACTTCGGAATCGGCGCTGCCGCAATCTTCTTGAGCGCCGCACCGAGCACCTGGTCGATTTGGATTTCGGCGACGCAGACCCTCTGGCGAAACTTGAACCAGGCTTCGCAGTCCGGGTGGAGTTCTCCAACAATGGCAACGGAACCCAGCCGGATAGAGCGGGCGGGATGCAGATAGGACGGAAGGTCATCCGCGCACACCTCCGGATCGATATCGAATCGTGCCAACAAACCTTCCACCGCGCCCTTCATAGAGAAGAAATCCGCATCCTTCCGGGATTCATGAACTGTCTTGGTGTGTCTGGCGCCGGTGGCAGCCATCGCGAGTTGGCGAAGTTCTCCCGTCTGCGGATAGATCTTGCCGATTTCGTAGATGGAAAGATCGCGAATCCCCCGATTCAGGTTCCACTGCAGCGAGCCGAGCACGCTCGGAAGCAACGTTGTCCTCAGCGCCGGGGCATCATCCGACAACGGGTTGATGACTTCAACGGGGCGTACGCCCGGCGCGAACCGTTCCTGTGTTTCCCGGTCGCTGAAGGCAAGACTGCAGATTTCCGAAAAACCGAACGCCGACAGGGCGTCCCGAACCGCGGTTTCTTGTACGTGATGTTCCAGATACCGTCCCTGGCCCGACCACGCGGGCAAGGTCGAGGGGAACCGGTCGTAACCGTGGTGCCGTGCGATTTCCTCCAGAAGGTCTTCTTCCCGTTGAATATCATGCCGGTGGCTCGGCACGCGAAATGTCCAGCCGTCAGCGGACGAATCGGTCAGCGCGAACTCCAGTCTCCTGAATATCCGTTCAACGTCGGAATCCGGCACCGCGCTGCCGAGGTGTCTTGCGATTCGACTTCGCCGGAGGCGGACCTGTACCGGTTCGGAAGCTTCTGGACGAACGTCAATCAAGCCCCGATGCACGACGCCACCCGCGATCTCGGTAATCATTCGCGCGGTCCGGTTCAGGGCAATCGGGGCCATCCCGATGTCCGCACCGCGTTCGAAGCGGTATGACGCTTCTGTTCCCAGGTTGACCCGGCGCCCTGTTTTTCGCACTGAATTGGGATCGAACCACGCGCTCTCGAGCAAGACATTGGCGGTCTTCTCGGAAATTTCCGTGTTAAAACCACCCATGATTCCGGCAAGGGCGACGGGGCGTTCCGCATCGGCGATGACCAGCATCGACGTGTCGAGTTTTCGCTCCTGGCCGTCGAGCGTGCGGAGCGTCTCTCCGGATACGGCCCGGCGGACGACGATTGCCGAGCCTTCCAGAGTATCGGCATCGAATGCATGCAGCGGGTGCCCCAGTTCCATCAGAACGTAGTTCGTTATATCGGCGACATTGTTGATCGATCGAATACCCACCGCCTCAAGTCGTTCCACAAGCCAGTCCGGAGACGGTCCGATCGTCACTCCCGATATGAAACGTCCGCAATAGCGACGGCAAAGCTCGGCGTCGGCGATCGAAATCGTGCACGATTCTTCAGCGGAAGTGGGATCTTCATCGACGTACGTTTCAGGCCTTCTGATATCGACATCGTAAATCGCGCCAAGTTCGCGGGCGACGCCCAGATGAGAGAGGCAGTCTCCGCGGTTCGCCGTGATGTCCAGAGTCAGAATCGTGTCGTCGCCGACCGTTTCAACGCCGTCTATGGCGAGCCCGATCATGGTGAGTCTGTCTCCGACCGCGGCGGGTTCTTCGGTGAGGTCAAGGAAATCCCGAAGCCATTGGAAGCTGATCCTCATTGACCGCCCTAGAACTGGCTCAAAAACCGCATGTCGTTCTGGAAAAGCAGGGGCATGTCACTGATTCCGTACTTGAGCATCGCGTAGCGGTCGATTCCCAACCCGAAAGCGAAACCGCTGTATCGTTCGGCGTCGTAGTGGACGTAGTCGTACAGAACCGGATTGACCATTCCTGCGCCCATCACTTCGATCCACCCGGTTTGCTTGCAGACCCGGCATCCGTCTCCACCGCAGAAAATGCACGAAACGTCCACTTCCGCGCTCGGTTCGGTAAAGGGAAAGTAGCTGGGCCGAAGACGCGTACGCGTCGCTTCTCCGAAGAACTGCCGGTGCAGCAGTTCCAGCGTTCCCTTCAGGTCCGCGAACGTAATCCCCTCGTCCACCACCAGGCCTTCGATCTGGTGAAACATCGGCGAATGAGTGGCGTCAAGTTGATCCCGCCTGAATGCCCGCCCCGGACAGATGATGCGTATCGGCGGTGTCCGTTGCTCCATTGTGCGAATCTGGACCGGAGATGTCTGTGTCCGGAGCACCACATCGTCAGAGACGTAGAACGTGTCGGACGGGTCTCTGGACGGGTGTTCGGGAGGGATGTTCAGGGCCTGAAAATTGTAGTACGTAGTCTCGACTTCCGGGCCATCTTCTACCGAATATCCCATCGCGACGAAAATTCCTTCCATTTCATTGCGCGCAAGCGTGATGGGGTGCCGGTGTCCGATGCGCGGCGGGGAGGATGGAAGAGAAACGTCCAGCGCTTCGGCGGCCATCCGGTCGTTCCGCTCCTGTTCAACCAGAGCGGTTTCGATTGCCTTCAATTCAGACTCGATGCGCTGTTTCAGACGGTTGGCGTCTTTGCCGAATTCGGAGCGTTCTTCTTTCGGAAGCTCACCGAGTGCCTGCAGCCGCAGAGTCAGAAGTCCGGTTTTTCTGGAAAGGTATTTCGCGCGGAGGCTGTCCATCGACTGACGGTTGGACAAGGAAGCCTTGTCCCGGTCAAACTGTTCGCCGATCCGCCGAAGTTCGTCGGTGGCGGCCATGGCTGGAGTTCCCTACGCCGCCTGGCCGATTGCCGCTTTTGCTTTCTCCGCCAACCGGGTGAAACTGCCCGGATCGTCGAGTGCGATGTCTGCCAACACCTTACGATCCAGTTCGATGCCGGATTGCTTGAGTCCATGGACGAATTGGTTGTAGTTGATACCGTTGACGCGGGCCGCCGCACCGATCCGGATGATCCAGAGACGCCTGAAGTCGCGCTTGCGCGTCTTCCGATCACGATAGGCGAATTGTCCGGCCCGGTCAACGGCCTCCCTGGCGTAGCGGTAAAGCTTGCTCTTGCCCAGGAAATAGCCCTCGGCACGCTTCAGAATCCTCTTGCGGCGAGCATGTCTGGTCGTTCCGCGTTTCACTCTCGGCACTGTTCTATCCTTCTCGATTGAACGCTAGGTTGAACGTCATTCAAAGCAACTGGGAATTCAATAACCGGCGCGGTATCCGAAGTCCGTCTTAACCGTAAGGCAACATCGACTTGACCTTGGCGACATCCGAGGGGTCCATGATTGCGGATTTCCCGAGCTTCCGCTTCTTGCCCGCCGATTTGCTGGTCAAAATGTGGCGCATAAAGGCATGACCGCGTTTGACCTTGCCAGTGGCGGTCAACTTGAACCGTTTTTTTGCACCACGGTGCGTCTTGAGTTTGTAGCCCATCTGTTTCTAACCGCCTGCCAAGTCCGGCTCGGCTTCCTTGCTTTTCGTTCTCCGCTTCTATTTCTTTGGGGCGAAGATCGCTACGAGGTTGTTCCCTTCCATCTTCGGCCGATTCTCGACGATACCGATTTCCTCGAGCTCTTCCATCAAACGCTCAATCAGGTTCCTGCCGATTTCCTTGTGAACGATTTCCCGGCCGCGGAACCATACGTTCGCCTTTACCTTGTCGCCCTGGTTCAGGAAGCGGATGATGTGGTTCTTCTTGAATTCGTAATCGTGCTCGTCCGTATTCGGACGAAATTTCACTTCCTTGACGGTGATGCTCTTCTGATGCTTGCGCGCCTCGTGAGCCTTGCGCTTCATCTGGTACATGTACTTGCCGTAGTCCATGATCCGGCAAACCGGAGGCTTGCCGGATGGAGCGACTTCGACCAGATCCAGACCCTGCTCCTCGGCGATGCGAATCGCCGCTTCCGGAGCCATCACGCCCAGCTGTCCTCCCTCTCCGTCGATTACACGAACTTCTCGTGCCCGAATGCGGTGGTTGACGCGGACTCTCTCGGTCCGTTGACGTGGGGAGAATTTCTTCACTCGTGACAATCGCTAAACATAACAAAACACCAAACCTTTTGCAATCACGGGAATCCCCGAACGCGCGCGGACACGGGCGGGTATCTTCGACCGGGGCGAGCGTTCGAAATCATCTCACGAAACCGGGGTCCATTACCGGCTTTCTGGAGGCTTGTCTGTCCATTCCGATTGAGATACCGTGAACATTGTGAAGTACACGCGAATGAAAAGCCCCGTCGGTCTACTGACCCTGGTTTCGGGTGACGATGGTCTCGAGTCGGTACGGTTCGGAAACGCGGTACCCGAGGGTTGTGTCGAAGACGTGGACTCCGAACTCCCTTGCCTTCTCCAATTGAATGAATACTTCAACGGGCAGCGCCAGACGTTTGACTTGTCGCTTTCGCTCCGGGGGACGCCGTTTCAACGTTCCGTTTGGCGGCAACTTTTGCAGATCCCCTGGGGTGAAACTCGCAGCTACGGCGACATAGCGCGGGCGGTAGGAAAGCCCCGTGCGGCGCGGGCGGTGGGAATGGCCAACCAGACGAATCCTATCCCGATCATCGTCCCCTGCCACCGCGTCATCGGCGCCAATGGATCGCTGACCGGTTATGCGGGCGGACTCGATGTCAAAGCCCGACTTCTTGCGCTCGAAGGAGTCACCAGGGAGCAAACCGTCGCGAGTGACTCTCGCGGCCGATCCACGTAGTACGTGGTTGCTCCTTCAGTCGAGGGCCGGACGGTTTCATAACCTCCTCTCCGCACCCCGAATCGTCAACAGTCAATTTCGAGTGATCCCACATGTCTGACAAGAACAGTTTGGAAACCATCCGTCATTCGCTGGCCCACCTCATGGCGGCCAGCATTCAGGAATTCCACCCGGAAGCCCGGTTTGGAGTCGGCCCCGTTATCGAAGACGGCTTTTACTACGACGTCTGCCTGGACCGCCCCCTGACGCCTGAGGACCTGGTGAAAATCGAAAAGGTCATGCGCCGCAAGGTGTCTGAGAAGCTGACGTTCGAGCGAACGGAAATGCCGATCGGCGACGCGATCGAGCGTTTTCGCGGCATGGGACAGGACTTCAAGGTCGAACTCCTGAACGACCTGCGGAGTCGAGGCACCACAGCCGTCGCGGATCTGGGAGACGAGAATCTGGTCGGTCTCAGCGTCGAAAGCGTCAGCGTGTACAAGACGGGCGATTTCGTGGACCTGTGTCGTGGGCCGCATATCGAAAACGCGGGAGCGGTCCGGCCCGACGGGTTCAGGCTGACTCGGGTTTCCGGCGCCTATTGGCGGGGAGACCAGTCTCGCGCCCAGATGCAGCGTGTATACGGCGTCGCCTTCGAGAACAAGAAAGCGCTGAAGGAATACTTTCATCGACTCGAAGAAGCCCGGAAGCGGGATCACCGGCGGTTGGGGACGGTCCTCGACCTGTTCAGCATCGATCCGGAGACTGTAGGCGGCGGGTTGGTCCTGTGGCACCCCAAGGGGGGGCTGGTTCGACATCTGGTTGAGGAGTATTGCAAGAACGAGCACCTGAAAGGCGGTTACGGTTTCGTGTATACGCCTCATATCGGACGGGCGACACTCTGGGAAACCAGCGGGCACCTGGGCTTTTACGCCGACAGCATGTATACCGCCCTTCAGATCGACGAACAGGAGTTCTACCTCAAGCCGATGAACTGCCCGTTCCATGTGAACATCTTCAAGAGCGGCGTTCGTTCCTACCGCGACCTGCCCGTCCGTCTGGCGGAATGGGGCACTGTTTATCGTTACGAGCGAAGTGGTGTGCTGCACGGCCTGACCCGCGTACGCGGGTTCACTCAGGACGACGCACACCTGTTCTGTCGTCCCGACCAGATGCCGGCCGAAATCGACAAGGTGCTCGACTTCAGCCTCGATATCCTGCGGGCATTCGGTTTCAATGAATTCAAGCTGTATCTGAGTACACGACCTGAGAAACGGGTCGGCGGCGAAGCGAACTGGGACGAAGCCGAAACCGCTCTCGAAACCGCTCTCGAACGTTCCGGTCTCCCTTACGAAATCAATGCCGGCGACGGGGCGTTTTACGGACCCAAGATCGACATCGTCCTGACCGACGCGATCGGACGTCCCTGGCAATTGAGCACCATTCAGTTCGACTTCAATCTTCCCGAGCGCTTCGACCTGAGTTATGTCGGCGAGGACGGACGGCCCCACCGTCCCTACATGATTCACAGGGCATTGCTCGGCAGTATGGAACGCTTTTTTGGAATCCTGATCGAGCACCACAACGGGGCTTTCCCCGTCTGGCTGGCACCGGTTCAGGCGGTTCTGATTCCGATTGCGGATCGCCACGTCGAATACTGCCGAACGGTGTACGATCGACTTTCCGAGGCGGGCATTCGCGTTGAACTCGACGACGGCGCCGACCGCATGAACGCCAAGATCCGTAAGGGACAGATACAGAAAATTCCGTTCATGCTTGTGGTCGGAGACAAAGAGGCCGAGGCCGATTCCGTTGCCGTCCGGTTGCGAACGGGCGAAGACCTCAAGGCAAAGACCGTCGGTGAATTTCTCGGGATTGCTCGCGCGGCGATCGCGTCTCGCAAGTGATCGCGGCGCCTGAAGGCCGCGCCTTGCGGCGCCGGTCTTGTTCATCGAAGGCTTTTTCGGACAATGTCGCTGGACGGCTCGGAATCTGATACCGTTCGAACATGAACGCGCAACTTGAAACCCCGGCCGCGCCGTTTTGTCTGCCTGACATCCGCGACCGCGTTCATCAACTCGAAGACTACTCCGGACAATGGCTGCTGCTGGTGTTTCATCGGCATCTGGCCTGACTGCCCTGCCGCGAGCACCTGTCGCAGTTGCGACAGCAGGAGCACGAACTGGCGCGTCTCGGCGTACAAGTCGCCGTAGTGACGTTTCAGGCCGGGCGGTTCGTCGAGGCATACATCCATGAGACAGCCTTGAGCTGGCCGATCCTCATCGACGACGCCTTGCGCCTCTATGGTGCCTATGGCATGGGCCGCGGACGTTTGTGGGATGTACTGGGCCCGTCGGCATGGTGGGTCTATGTAAAGCTGATGTTTCGCGGCCGCCGTCCGAGGATGCCGACTGGCAGATTCGATCAGTTGGGCGGCGACGTTCTGATCGATCCCGATGGCATTGTTCGCCTCTGTTACGTGGGCCGCGGACCGGCGCACCGGCCGGCGCCGGAGGCGATTCTCGACGTCGTTCGCGGATTCCCCAAGACCGGTCCAATGAACGGGACTACTGTCTGACGGATTTGCCGCCCGGCTTCGGAAGAGACCGGACCGAATTCAGACTTTCGTCGCCTGGATCAAGGCATATCCCAACTGCCCGTTGTCTATGGCTCGCACAGCAGCCAATGCCATTGCCTTCGCGGATTCGAAGTTCACGCCGGGAAGTTCGATCTTTTTGAGCGCGGCGGCGACCTCCAGACCGAACAGCTTCATCCGAATTTGTCCGACCATTTCTCTCAGCGCGTCATCCACGGGCGCGGCGTGTTCCACCTGTAGACCAGCGGACTCCAGAATCGCGGTGTATTCGGCAATCGTTCGTGCGTCGGCGATACAGGCGACCCATGCCATCAGAGTCTGGAACTCGTCGGGAAGCGTACTGCTTCGTGTGATATCGCTCATGCCCAATCGGCCGCCTGCCCGCAATACCCGGCGGAACTCGCGCGCCGCGGCTGATTTGTCCTGAAACGTGCAGAAGGCGCATTCACAAACGATGGCGTCGAACGATTCATCAGCGACGGGCAACCGCTCGGAATCGCCTTCGGCGAAACGGACCCGGCCGGCGAGGCCATCGCCCGCCGCCGCCGCGTTGGCCTTGTCGACGTTCTCGGCGCTGTAGTCGATGCCGACGACTTCACAGTCAAGCGTTCGCGCAATGTGCATCGCGCTGGCGCCGTTCCCGGAAGCCACATCGAGAACTCTTGAATCCGGTGTCAGATTCAGCAGTCCGCTAAGTTGGGATGTCATTCCGAAACCACCCGGATGATAGGACTCGCCCAGCAAGAGGGGGACGATGTCCTGCTCGTACAATCGTGCGCAACACGATTTGAGGTTTTCGTCCGAAGTGCGGGGCCCTGCTGCTTCGCTCATCGTTTTTCCTTGGGAAACGAAAAGCGGATCGGTCGCGGCTCGAACCGCGCCCCTTCGGTTCGGGCCCGCCGCCGCGCCGGCTCAGCCTCCACGAGTTGCGCGCGCGCCTGCTCCCGGTAGCCAAGCGTGTTGTAAGCACAAAACGGGATCTGCCTGTTTCCCGGAAGCAAAAACTCCTTGCAGCATTTCATGAGGTTCTTCTGGTTGAAGGTCCAGGGATCCATGAAATCCTGCAGCATGATCATGATCATCCGGTCGGCGATCCGTTCCGGTGCGAACGACTCCGGAATCCCGCACGCCTGACATGTCACGGCCAACTGTTGGGCCGATTTGTCCGAACCGGGGACCGACGACGAGGACCAGAGGCCTTCCAGGGCCGTCAGAACTTCCTGGTTCAGATCGGGCAGAGCGCGATTGGCGATGTAGTCCAGGTAGTCGTGAACGTCCACCAGGCGGGGAATCGGCGTGACTTCCTCTCCATCGACGAACGCATAGGTGACCGAGTTGCAGGTCGGGAAACAACAGGGGACCGGCACGAAATCGCTCACAAGGAATTTTCCCGCGGTCTGTTCTTCTATTCGTTTCAGAACGTCGGGAATCGTCATCCGTTCCATCGGATCGTGGGCCATATGGCGCCCGGCATGGAATGCCGGCTGGAAGTTGACGGCGCGAACCGCGGGGTGCTTGATGGCGAACTCGATGATCTTGCCGACTTCGTGGTCGTTGACCCCGCGTTCGATTGCAGGCACCAGCGTCGCGGAGAGACCGGCTTCGGCGAGTCGATCCAGCGCGCGAAGCTTCTCTTCGAGGATGCGGGGTTCGCCGCGGATAATCCGGTACGTCTCGCTGTCGAACCCGTCGAATTGGAAATAAAACGACGGCCTCACTTCTGCCATCTCGGCGAGAAAGGCGTCGTCGTTCGCGATTCGCTTGCCGTTGGTATTGACCATCGTGAACGGAATGCGTGCCTTGGCCGCCCTGAGGAAGTCGACGATCTGCGGATGAATCGTCGGTTCGCCCCCCGAAAACTGGACGACCTCGGGGTTGCCTTCGGTGCGGACAAAGTCGTCGAGCATCTCCTCGACTTCCTCCAGCGTGAGATTGAAGCCGGGAGCGGCTTCCGAGAAGCACAGTGGGCAGTCCATGTTGCAGGTGCTGTTGACTTCGATAATTCCCAGGCAGGCGTGTTGTTGGTGATCCGGACACAATCCGCAATCGTAAGGGCACCCCTCCTCGATGTCCGTGCCGAACTCCAGAGGAATGGCGCCCGGCTTGTTGTACCGGCTCTGAGACACGTACATCTCGGCGTCGCCGTAAACGAGCCCTTCAAACGGTCCGCAGTCCGGACATCGCTTACGCATGTAAACCTTGCCATTCCTCAGGATGATCCGGGCATCGATTACCTTGCGGCACTCGGGACAGATGCTGCGGGTGAATTCGTAGAAGATATGATCCGCGTCCTTCCGCTTCGTCGTGGCCTCCGGTATCTGTTTTTTCATTTCAATACTCCACTTGTTGTTCTATCGAACGAGGCGTGAGAGTCCGCGTATGAACATACCCGATGTTCCCTCGAGCATGCGGTCGATTGTCGCTTCCGCCGCAAGTTGCTGAATCGCCGTCGAATAGGTGGGGTACGGATGGATGGCGCCCGCAATGTCCTTGAGGCGAAGCCGGTTTCGAATGGCGAGCACAAATTCTCCAACCAGTTCCCCGGCGCGGCTGGCAACGATCGTGGCCCCGAGGATCGTGTCGTCGTTTCCGGTGACTATCTTCAGGAACCCATCGGTGTTGCCTTCGGCAATGGCCCGGTCGACCTCCTTCATCGGGCGCGAGTGAACGCGAACGTTGGTCCCAAACTCGATGCGGGCGTCTTCCTCGGTCCGTCCAACGTGTGCGACCTCCGGGTCGGTATAGGTGACCCACGGCACCAGGTCCGTGAAACCGGATCCACCACCGGGCAACAAAGCGTTGCGTACCGCCTGGAACGCCTGCCATCCCGCCAGGTGCGTGAACTGCTGTTTGCCGACGACGTCCCCGGTTGCGTAAATGTGTTTGACGTTGGTCCGGAGGCGGTCGTCGACGCCGATGCCTCGGACCGAATACTTGACGCCCGCCTTGTCGAGTCCAAGCTCAGCCACCGCGGGCGCACGGCCGGCGGCCACCAACAACATGTCGCATACCGTTCGGGATTCTCCCGCCTCCACAACGATGTTTGCACCCTCGTTCCGCACAGACTCCGCGCGGTTGTTAACGAATCGAATCCCCTCTCGCTCCAGGACGGAGCGGAGCGCCTGCCGGGCTTCCGGTTCGTCTCGTGGCAGGAAATTGCGATCGATCAATGTAACCTGAGGGCCGAACCGCCGATACGCCTGCGCCAGTTCGGTCCCGACGGGGCCGGCGCCGATGATCGCCAGGGCGGCGGGAAGACGATCGGTTTCGAATATCTTTTCGTAGGTGACGAATTCGACATCTCCCAAGCCGGGTATCGGAGGAATGACGGGGCCGGCGCCGGTTGCGATCAGAAAGGTCTTTCCTGCGATCGTTCGCTCGCCAACCCGAATCGCTGACGGGCTCACGAACTCGGCACGTTCGGGTATGACGTCGACCCCCGCGGCCTCCAGCGCTTCGGGTGTCTCGTACTGGTACACTTCTTCGATTGCGGACCGGACGAATTGCCGAACCTGGACCATGTCAACCGACACCGGGCCCGCATCGATACCGTACCGCGCGGCGTTCCGGACCTCGTTGGCCACCTTTGCGGCCCGAAGCAACGCCTTGCTGGGGACGCATCCCGTCCAGGTACAGTCGCCGCCTATTCGATTCCTTTCGACCAGGGCGGTCTTCGCGCCAAGCTGTGCGGCGAACCTCGCCGCGGTCAGACCCCCGGAACCCGCGCCGATGATGACAATGTCATAGGGTGTCTTATCCATTACGCACCTTCTTCGGCCAGGCGGCCCACGGCGGCCAAGGCAATGACGGCCAGCCCGACGGTTCCGAAAATGAGCCCGTCAACACCGAAATACGGCCCAACCAGACTGGCAATCAACGCACCGGCCAAGGCGCCGACGCCAAAAAGCGCCGAATAGATTCCCATTACAGCCCCGCGGTGTCCCCCGGATTCCGCCATGTCGGCGAGCATCGCGAGGGCCGCGGGAGTAAAACCGCTCTCAATCATGACGGCGAGCGCGGTGGCGCCGATCAGCGTCCACCGTGCCGCATCGGACCAGTCTCCGGATCGGTTCAACATATACAGCCCAGCGCATGCCACCATCAATCCGCCAAGAGCGATGGCCAACGCCTTCCTTCGTGACAGGCGATCCAGAAACAAACTCCAGACTCCGACCCCGGCGCCGAACACAATGGCGTAAACCAGAAACACCCAACCAACCGTTTCGGGCGAATCCGCGAACAATCCGCTCAGGTATTGCGGGCCATCGTCGCGGCGTGTGAACAAAAAAGTCGGCATCGGGCCCATCCAGAGTCCGATAATCGCATTCATCGCAATCCAGGCCGGAGCGAGTCGGCGAATCGCATCCTGGCCGAGGGCCTCCCGCAATCTTCCGGGGCGCGGCTGTGTGACTGTAACTGCCCGAAAATCGGTTCCGGCCCAGAACAACCCCGCACTCAACAAGTAGACAACAGCCAGTGCCGTAAACGCTCCCGGGCCGAAAAGCCGCCACAGCCCGCTGCCTACCGGCCCTCCTAGCGCGATTCCTGCCAGTAGCGTCAACTCGAAGAAGCTCATGATTCGTCCGCGAACGTGACGGGCGTTTTCAGTAACGTCTGTCAGAGAGGCCAGGATCGGGATGGCCGTTGCGGCCCCGGCCGCCCCTTCCAGCGTTCTCGAAAGAAAGAATAAGGACACGTGTCGGGACAAACCCAGAATGCCGACGCCGGCCGCGCCAAGCAGGCTCCCGAGAACCATGAGCCGTCGAAGCGGCAAAACATCCGCGAGCACTCCGGTCGGCAACGCGACCAGCAACTCGGCGGCGTACCACGCGGCGCCGAGGAGCCCCACAACCGCTTCGTTCACGCCGCGGCCGCTATTGGCCTCCGAGGCGAAATGAAGTCCAACGACGATTCCGCCGGCGCTTCCGGCGACACGTACAACGGCGTTTCCCAGAAGGAGCCGCGGAATCCGCCTCAAGTCGCCCGACCTGGAGTGTGTTTCGGAATTTGACACTGCGCCTGATTCAACCCCGCGGTGGAATGTATCTCAAAAAGCGGTCGAGAAAAATGACTCGTTCTCCCGGATCGGAATGCGAGACAATGCAGGCATGCGCATCCGGATTGGAAAGGTAACCCTGCTGGCCGCGTGCTTGTCAATCGTTGCGGCCTGTACGGATTCAACTCCCGTGCGCGCGTACGAAGCCCGCGGCATTGTTGTCGAGTTGTCCGAAGATCGAGAAACGATCGTTCTGTCGCACGACGCGATCGGCAACTACATGCCGGCGATGACGATGCCGTTTTCCCTGGGTCACCCGGACGTCGCTCGGGGCTTTGCGGTAGGTGACGAAGTACTGTTTCACGTAGTGGTCACCGCATCCGGTTCCGCCTCCATCGTTCACATCCAGAGCCAACCCGCTTTTTCCGGACCGTTTCCGGAATTCGAACTCGAGACATTGAGTGGGGATTCCGTCGCATCGTCCTCCCTCAAGGGCAAGGTGACCATCGTCAACTTCTGGGCTTCCTGGTGTGCGCCGTGCCGTGAGGAAATGCCCTTTCTCGTGGATCTTCAGAACGAGTTTCGAGACCGGGGATTCGATGTGATCGGCATTGCGCAGGATCCGGAAAACCTCGGGGACATCCTGGCCCAGGTTGAAGAACTGGAAATCAACTACACCATCGCAATCGGCGACGGCATTCTGGAAGACGCTCTCGGGGGCGTCTACGCCATTCCAACGACTTTCATACTGGATCGAGACAGTACTGTTGTCGCGAAACACGTCGGGCTCGCCTCTGAAGAAGAACTGCGCAAGGCGGTAAGGGAACTGCTCTAGCAGCCTGTCGGACTTTCGGCGTAAGTCCTTTGTTTTCAACAACGGCCCTTTTTAGCCCGAAACGGTAAACACAGTCATATGAATGACTTAGGTTTTTGATTCGGTGTTAGTCCGACAGGCTGCTAGGAGGCCGTGGCAAAACCCTGCGGAGTCGGGCCCCTGAGCGACCCGGGAAAGCAACGACCCGTATCTCGAAGGCGTGTCCAGACTTGAAGGAAAGCAGCGATCCGGCATCAGTCTGCCCGAACCGAACCAGGCAACGCCACATCCCTCAATTTTGCTTCCGGATGGTTGACGGTGGCGCCCGCACCCAACTACTCTGGTTCCATTCAAGTGCGATTTCATCTGAAGCGGGAAGAATAGGGAGAGATATGATGCGTTCTCTAATCGGCAGCGCGATTGCTTGTGTCCTGGTCGCGTTGCCCATGGCCCAGGCACAGACGACGAATGGGACCATCCTGGGTGATGTCGTGGACCCGTCCGGCGCCTTTGTTCCAGGGGCCGTGGTCCGCGCCACGAGCCCCGACTCGGGCCTCGCGCGCGAAACCCTGACGGGTGCCGAAGGAGGATACCGCCTTGTCGGCCTTCCACCGTCGGAATACGAAATGACGGTCGAAATTCCGGGTTTTGCCACGATCGCGCGCACGGGAATCCAGCTGCCGATCCAGGGCGAACTCAAGATCGATTTCGAGCTTCAGGTCGGTGGAGCGGCCCAGTCGATCACGGTTGAAGGCGCGGTCCCGCTGGTCCAGACCACTCGTAATCTGATGGAAACCGTTGTCGGCAACCGGCTCGTTCGCGATCTGCCGCTGAAAAACCGCGATTTCATGGATCTCGCGCTTCTCGCGCCCGGCGTCGTCCTCGATCAGAGTTCTGCCAGGAACTCCACCGGTACCGACTCGATCAGCTTTTTCGGTATGGATGAGTCCCACAAGGCGGTCTGGCTGGAAGGCGTCGATTTCAACGACGAGGTCATCGGGGGGGGCACCAACATTTCGCGGGGAACCCGGACGCCCGTCGGCCAGGAAGCGATTCAGGAGTTTCAGGTTATGACCACCGGCTACTCGGCGGAGTTCGGCCGGAGCGGCGCGGGAGCGATCAACGTCCTTCTCAAGTCCGGCGGCAACGCTGTCCATGGCAGCGGTTTCTATTTTCTCAGAGACGAATCTTTCGACAAACCGAACTTCAGGCTCGTGAGCGGGGTCGCGCAGCCGACTTCGGGGGTGTCGCCTTTCAAGTCTCAGCAGTATGGCGGCACCGTCGGGGGTCCGTTGGTCCGCGACCGGGCATTCTATTTTCTCTCGATCGAAAGGAGAACAAGGGAAGCAAGTTCCGAGGTGACGATCCCGGCGACGGTCAAGGCGTTCGTCGACGGTCTCAACATGGGCTACGACACTCGTAGTACGGTTCCCACGACCCGCGCACAGGTCAACACCATCGGGAAGTTCACGTTCAATCTGGACAGCCGGAACCGGCTCGACGTGACCTACCTGTACGATGACGACAACGACCGAAACAAGGACATCGGCGGGTCCGATGCCGCGGACCGGGGTTTCGACGATCTGAACAACTCCTATTTCGCCACTGCGAGCCTGACCAGTTCGATCGGTTCGCGGACTGTGAACGAACTGCGCGTAAACCGGTCCAATCAGAGGATCGTTCGGAGTCTTCGCCAGGGCGAGGTCTACCTTCCGGAATTGATCTTTCCGTCGGTCAACATAGGAACCGACGGAAGCGCGACGCCGCAAAGCCGTAATCAAAAGAGCTGGATCATTTCAAATTCAACCAGTCACGAAATCGGCCGGCACAGTTTGAAGTGGGGCGCCGAGATGAACGACATCGTCGCCGGGAACGACACGAACGAAAGGTTCAACGGCAAATTCGAGTTCACCTCCGATACCGCGCCGTTCGTGCCCGACCGTTATCTGGCAGGTTTCAATCTGCAGTTCGAAAGAGGCGATTCTCTCGACCCCAAGATCACCAGGATTTCAAGAGATATGGACATGTATGCGTTGTTCGTCAACGACACATGGAGAGTTCGTCCCAATTTCACGATCAACATGGGGTTGCGTTATGACCTGAGGGTTCTCGAAGGCGACCTCGGGGGGCCCGATGCCTTTGAACAGCCCGGCTTCTCGCGGGACCGCCCAGAGGATGTTTGGTTGAACGTCGCGCTCGGCGCCGCCGGAGGTCTTGGGCTGGAACCATGGCGCCCTGTCCCGACGGATACACTGGACTTGTCGCCGCGACTTGGAATCGCCTGGGACATCAGCGGCAACGGAACGGCCGCGCTCCGGGCCAGTTACGGTATTTTTCACGATCGTGTTCCGACCCTGGTCATACGAAGCGTAGTCAACGGCTACAACGGTTTGAATATCCAGACGGTACAACTGGCCAATCCCGACTTCTTCCCGAACGTTCCGGATGCGGCCGATCTTCCCGTCGATTCGGTTAACGTGTCCAGCGTTCCGAGTCCGACTGCCGACACTCCCTATACGCAACAAATCAATGTCGCTTTCGATTATGAAGTGACTCCGGACATGTCCTTCACAACCGACTACACACGCATTCTGGGGCTGAACTTCCTGCTGAGCCGGAATGTGAACGCACCCCTGAACGGCGTCTGCCCGTTCGGGGCGGAGTTCAGCGCACGGGGCTTGAATCCTTGTTTCCGCATGAATCTGTCCAACGATCATAGCAACCGCATTCATGTCAATTCGCTTACGTTTCGCCTGAACCGCAGGTTCTCGAATGGTTTGAGTTTTTTGGCTGGCTACACGTTCGGCGCCGCCAATGAATTCAACCGGGGGGGGTTCCCCACCATCATCGGCGCGAGGCCCTCGGACCCGTACGACAAGTTTGGGGCTATTCATTTCGGGCCGACCGAGAACGATGTCCGGCACCGGTTTACGGGCAACGCGGTTTATACGTTCCCGTTCGACGTCAACGTTGCGGCGATCGTCACGGCAAACAGCGCCCCGCCGTTCGATCCCACCACGGGGCTGGATAACAATGGCGATGGCGCGCGAAACGACCGCGACCCCGGGGTTAGCGTCAACTCAATGCGCGGCGAGTCCTTCTTCAACACCGATGTTCGTTTGAGCAAGCGTTTCTTCATTGACGACACCAGGAACGTCGAGATCCTGTGGGAGATGTTCAATCTATTCAACACGGCCAACGTTGTGAACTTCAACGGTAACCAGCGTTCGTCGACGTTCGGAAAGGGCCGTGCGGCTCTAGCCCCGTTCCAGGCGCAACTCGGATTCCGTTTTACTTTCTAACGTTCGTTGCACCGTTCGTGCCCGGGTCAGCGTCCTTCCAAGACCGGTTTCTTGTGCTAAGATGTCGGGCTTTGGACGGAGCGCGAAGGTTCCGGAAAGAGGTCTGTCGTTTTGGCGGAAATGTTACGCGAGGGCGTCGAGCTCATGCTCACGGGGATGACCGTGGTCTTTTCCCTCCTCATCCTGCTGGTATTCGCCTTGAAGGCGATGTCGAATCTTGCTCTCTCGATTCACGGTCCCGTCCCCTCGGAAACCCGGGGGCCGGCGCCCTCGGTGGCCGGTGACGGTGAAGAAATTGTCGCGGCCATAACCGCCGGCGTGCACGCATACAGGAAAGGCAAACGTTAGCGAACATGAAGAAACCCGTGGCCATAACCGAGTTGGTCCTTCGCGACGCCCACCAATCCCTGCTGGCAACCCGCCTCCGCATCGAAGACATGCTTCCAATTTGCGACAAGCTCGACCGGGTCGGGTTTTGGTCTGCCGAAGTCTGGGGCGGAGCGACGTTCGATGCCTGCATCCGTTTTCTTGGGGAAGATCCCTGGGAACGGCTGCGCGAGATCCGGAAGGCTCTGCCCCGTACCCGTACGCAGATGTTGCTCCGTGGGCAGAATCTCTTGGGGTATCGGCATTACGCCGATGACGTTGTTGACGCCTTTGTCGCCAAGGCGGCCGAGAATGGCATGGACGTGTTCCGCATTTTTGACGCAATGAACGACACGCGAAACCTCGAAGCGGCCATTCGCGCGACGCTCAAAACTGGCAAACACGCGCAGGGCGCCATTTCGTACACGGTGAGTCCGGTCCACACGATGGATCTTTGGATTGACTTCGGAAAACGACTGGAAGACATGGGATGCCATTCGGTCTGCATCAAGGACATGGCCGGGTTGCTGAAGCCCTATGTCGCCGAAGAAATGGTTTCGCGGTTGAAGGAATCGCTTTCGGTGCCTATCGCAATGCAGTCGCATGCCACAACCGGCATGAGTACCGCGACGACGGTGAAGGCCGTCGAGGCCGGTCTGGACATCGTCGATACGGCGATTTCCTCGATGAGTCATACCTACGGGCACTCTGCAACCGAGTCGGTCGTCGCGATTCTGGAGGGTCGGGACAGGGACACGGGCCTCGACCTGACGCTGCTCCAGGAAATCGCGGCTTACTTCCGGGACGTCCGCAAGAAATATGCCAAGTTCGAGGGCTCCCTCCGTGGCGTGGATTCACGGATTCTCATTGCCCAGGTTCCCGGTGGGATGCTGACCAACATGGAGAATCAACTCCGGGAACAAGACGCGTCCGACCGGTTCGACGAGGTGCTTGAGGAAATGCCGCGCGTTCGCAAGGATCTCGGCCTCATACCGCTTGTCACGCCAACCTCGCAGATTGTGGGAACCCAGTCGATCGTCAATGTCCTCAGCGGTGAACCGTATAGGTCGCTTACGAAGGAAACTGCCGGTGTTCTGCGCGGCGAATACGGCAAGACTCCCGCGCCCGTGAACGTCGACCTTCAGAAACGCGCTCTCGGTGGCGATGCCCCCGTGACTTGCCGCCCCGCGGATTTGCTTGAACCGGAGATGGGCCGCCTCACCGAAGAGTTGAACCGGCTTGCCGAGAGCGAAGGCTTCGAAAGGGCGCCGGACCCCGAGGAAGACGTGCTGACCTATGCGTTATTCGCTCAGACCGGCTTGAAGTTTCTCCAAAACAGAAACAACCCGTCGGCGTTCGAACCCGCACCCTGGGAAGAATCCGCCGCCGCGCCCGCAACCCAACCTCCGGCGCCCGTTGCCCCTGCCGCCCAAACCGGCCCGGCCCGTTATCGTGTCAACGTCAATGGCAACGCGTACGCTGTCGAGGTCCTCCCCGAGGGAACCATCGGATCGATACAGCCCGTTGCCGCGCCTCCGCAACCGGCCTCGGCGGCACCCGCTCCCGTCGTGACCGGCGACGGGGCCCCCCTGCCATCGCCGTTGGCGGGAACGATTGTGGCCGTGAAGGTGCAGCCGGGGCAAGCAATCCAGGCCGGTGAAGTTGTCCTTGTGCTCGAAGCGATGAAGATGGAAACAAGCGTCAGCGCGCCCAAGGCGGGGCGCGTCGTTTCTGTCGCGGTTCAGGCAAGCAGCCAAGTCCGGAAGGGCGCCCCCCTGCTCTACATCGCATAGTTTATTCGAATGCAATCCGACTTACTCCTGAAACTCTGGGAAACAACGGGCCTGGCGAATTTCGACGGCCCCGGCCAGATCTTCATGATCGCCATCGGCGGGCTCCTTATCTATCTCGCGATCGCCAAGCAATTCGAACCGCTTCTGCTGATCCCGATCGGGTTCGGCGCGATCCTGAGTAACATCCCCGTCGCCGATATGAGTGGTCCGGAAGGGATCCTGGGGTATTTCTATTCGGTCGGTGTAACAACCGGTGTCTTCCCCTTGCTTATCTTCCTGGGCGTTGGCGCATTGACCGATTTCGGCGCCTTGATCGCCAATCCCAAAACTTTGATCCTCGGCGCCGCGGCACAGTTCGGAATCTTCTTTACCTTGCTTGGCGCTCTTGCCATGAACGCTGTTCCAGGTGTGGAATTCTCACTCGCGGATGCAGCGGCGATAGGGATCATCGGCGGTGCGGACGGCCCGACCGCCATCTTCCTCGCCTCCCGCTTGAGTCCGGACTTGTTGGGGGCGATCGCCGTCGCGGCCTATTCGTATATGGCGCTGGTGCCCATCATTCAGCCGCCGATCATGCGGGCTTTGACGACCGCGAAAGAGCGCTCGGTGGTAATGGAAGAACTGCGCGAGGTTTCGACCACGGAACGCATCTTCTTTCCGTTTACGGTGCTGCTGCTTGTCGTTATTCTGCTTCCGACCGCATCGCCCCTGGTCGGAATGCTGATGTTCGGGAATCTTCTGCGCGAGTCCGGTGTCGTTAAGCGGCTGTCGGATACGGCTCAGAACGAATTGATCAACATCGTCACTATCCTGTTGGGCCTGGCGGTCGGTTCCAGACTCCACGCCGATGAGTTCCTGAATACTGAGACCATTGGCATCCTGCTGATCGGGCTGGTTGCGTTTGCGGTGGGTACGGGCACCGGCGTACTGATGGGCAAGGCGATGCACCGCCTCAGCGGTGGCCAGGTCAACCCTCTGATTGGCGCCGCCGGCGTGTC
The DNA here is from genome assembly GCA_963555775.3 of Terriglobia bacterium. Taxonomy (GTDB): domain Bacteria; phylum Acidobacteriota; class Terriglobia; order 20CM-2-55-15; family 20CM-2-55-15; genus JAJEDW01. The sequence goes on from CAUVWY020000003.1 coordinate 327,406, forward strand.
CGCCGTACCGATGGCAGCCCGTGTCGTCAATAAGGTGGGCCTGGAATCGAACCCGAACAACTACCTTCTGATGCACGCGATGGGTCCCAATGTTGCCGGCGTTATCGGGTCGGCCGTGGCCGCGGGTTTTCTCCTTTCAATGCTTGGCTAGGCGCCGCGGCCGCCAGGTACCCGAAGGTTATGGCTCAACGACCAGGAACATGCTACCGCCGTCGCGGTGGACAAGCAGCAGGATCGAATCCTCCGCCCGTTGGATTGCGGCGCGAAACTGGGCAACGCTCGTCACGTCCCGGCGATCGATCTGCTGGATGACATCGCCGTCACGGAGACCCGCATCATGCGCTGCCGTGCCCGCGCGAACCTCGGCCACAACAACACCCTAAACCTGCGAGGTCATGTTGAGCTGCCGCCGCAACTGCGCCGTCAAATCCTGGACGGAGACGCCCTCCATGAGCTCCCTTCGGGACTCGATTCCGAATTGCCGATCTACCGTGTCCGCGTCCTCGGATAGTTCGCCGAGCGTGACTGGAATCTCGATTCGGTTCCCATCCCGAAACACGGAGAGAATCGCTTCGACGCCGGGTCCCAACATCGCCACCGTCAGACGAAGTTCGCGCGTATCTTCGACCGCCTCGCCGTCGATCTCCAGCATGATGTCCCCCTGGCGCAAACCACTCTCTTCGGCGGGACTCGCTGGCGTGACGTCTCCGACCAGGGCGCCGCTCGGTTCATCCAGTTCGAAGGCTCGGGCAACAGCAGGGGTTACCGGCTGGATCATCACTCCGAGCCAGCCACGGACGACGCGGCCATTGGCGACGATCTGATCCATCACATTGCCGGCCATGTTGATCGGGATGGCAAAACCCACGCCCTGGTTTCCTCCGCCCCTTGACAATATGGCCTTGTTGATGCCGACCAATTCACCGTACACGTTGATCAGGGCTCCACCCGAATTGCCGGGATTGATGGCGGCGTCGGTCTGGATGAAGTCTTCATAGTCTTCAATGCCGAGTCCGCTGCGGCCCGTGGCGCTAACGATTCCCATGGTCACGGTTTGATTGAGTCCAAACGGGCTGCCGATCGCCAGCGCGAAATCTCCAACTTCGACCGCGGACGAGTCGCCGAAGGGAAGGGCACTCAGTTGGTCTGCGTCGATCTTGAGGACCGCAATATCCGTCTTGGAGTCGACGCCGACGATTTCAGCCGGGTACTCGCGATCGTCTGCCAGATGGACAACAACTTCGGTCGCATCCCGGACCACGTGTTCATTCGTAAGGATGTACCCGTCTGGATCGACGATCACGCCGGAACCCTGTCCCTGTTCTTCGCGCTCCTGTGGCAGGTCGAATTCGTGAGGGAAATCCGAACCGTCGCCAAAGAAATCTCTGAAAAAGGGGCTGTGGAATGGTGAGTTATTCCGGAAGATCGTTTCGTGAACAGTGCGCGACGCCGTTACGCTGACAACTGCCGGAAGAGCCCGCTGGACAAGGGGACGGAAGCCATTGGCGAACGTAACGATGTCGTCCGGCACCTGAAACGGCAGGGCAAGGCCCGCTCGGCGAACCGCGACAACGTTGCCAGTCGCGAGATCCTGTGGGGTTTCCTGTTCGACCCCAATCCACGCACCCATGACCGTGCCGCCCGCAAGGGTCAGCACGATCAGGAGCGCGAAAGATGCCGATGAAAGTCCGATTCTTCGCTTCATGATCCAACAATCCCTCTTGTTCAATGGTCTGACCTCCAAAACAATCGATATTTTGGTTCTAAAACACTTATTAAGCTTGAAGAGTTGCCTGACAAAGGCTATGAACTTGATATTTGGTTGGACTGCCCGATAATAAAATCGATAGAAGTCCCAAAGGTTTTTGTTTGCCGATAAATCTGATTCGACGGAAAAGGATTTTTCCGAATTATTCCAGGTCGTGTCTTGAGTTGAAGGAAGTGTTTGATGCAATACGAGGGGCTGCCACGAACGGACACGGCCGACACCAACAAGGAGCTGGTTTTTGAGCTGATTCAGAATTATCCCGAAGGAATCGATGACGACGCAATTTCCGAATTGACCGGGATTTGTCCGCGCCAGCAAGTCCAGCATCTGTGCAATCAATTGGCCGCAACGGCTCGAATTCAACGCGAAGCGATCTCGAAACCGGGCAAACGCCGCAAGATCCACAACTTCCCGATTCCCGAACGGCTTGACCCGCTGGGCGGTGCGGAAGCGGCATGGCGAAAACGTCTTGCGATCCTGGCCGCCGTGACCGGTAGACCGGAAAGGGATGTGCTGGATGAAGCCTTGCAGGATTTGACCGTCAAGGTGCTTCGTGAGGAATCTGCGGCACGGGACTGATTGCCGTCCGTGTCTCCCTACCCGGCAGATCCAATACCACGATCACGTTTCGATGGGCCGACCACCGGATCGGACCGGCGCGCTGAATCCGGAGCCGTGTTCTACGGCGCGTAGCGCGCGTTCCTCGCGCCGGGCGCGTAGCGGCGCGTTCCTCGCGCCGGATCAAGCGCGGTCGGGCTGCGTGTGCCTTGTTGCCGGACGGCCCGTGAAACCGCGCCGGGGATGAACGATGCCCGGGTAGAGGCCATCCGGCGGAATGAGAGCGGACTATCTTTCAGATCGCTCAGTTCACGAAGTTCTGGTTTGCCAAAACCTCGAAATCCTCATAGAGTTCCATGACCTGCTCGTCGTAAAAAGGCAGCAGTTGGATCAGAAGGACGCCCGCCAAGCCACGTCCGGGATCGACCCAGAAGTGCGTGTTGTACAAGCCCGACCAGCTATAGCTGCCAGGTGAACGAAGATCCTCGTTTCCGTTGTTCGATACCGCAATCTGAAAGCCGAGGCCAAACTGGTCGGCCCCGGCATTGATCGGAAACGGGCGGGCTACCGCTGGATCGACTCCGGTCTGGGTCACAACCGTGAGGTCGCCGATGTGGTTTTGGCGCATCGACTCGACGGTTTCCGGCGCGAGCAGCGGCCCGTTCGGGCTCCGGCCATCGTTCAACAGCATTTGAAGAAAGCGGATGTAATCCGGAGCAGTCGAGTACAGGCCCGAACGTCCCAATGGCGGCCCTGCAAGCGTTGCGGGGTTCGGTATCTCGACCAGCGCTCCCTCCGCGCCGCGCTGATGGGTGGTGGCCACGCGGTGAAGCTTGTCCGCCGGAACGGCGTGGAACGAATCTGTCATGTTGAGCGGTTCGAAAATTCGCGTGTGGAGGAATTCATCGAAGGCGGTGCCCGTCAAATTCTCGACCAGTTCTCCCAGGCGATCCGTGCTGACCGAATAGTTCCAGCGTGTCCCCGGTTGGTATAGAAGCGGGAAACCGCCGGGGTCCTCCCCGGTCGCTTCCCTCAGGCGGGTCAACAGCTCACTGGAGAAATCATAGCCGGCCCCGGAAGTATGCGTGAACACCTGCCGAATCGTGACGGGCGTTTCCAGGTATTGCATTCCTATCGACAGGATTCCCTCGCTGCCGGTCTCGAGGCTCTCGACCATCGCCCTGGACTCTTCATTGGGAAGATAATCCGCAATTGGATCGTCCAGACCGAAAGCGCCTTCGTCATGGAGAATCATCGCGGCAACTGAAGCAATCGGCTTGGTCATCGACATCATGCGAAATATGGTGTCCTGCCGCATGGCCACTCCCGACGCGACGTCCTGAAAACCGAAAGCCCCGCTGTAGACGACGCCGTCTCCGTCAGTCACCATCGCGACCAACCCGCGCACAACGCCATCGTCGACGGCTGCTTGAAGTCGGGTATCGAGTGCGCCGGTATCGGGCCCGGTTGTCGTCGCGACCTGCTCGGACGCGGGCGCACAGGCGGCAACGAATACAACCAGCAGAAGCGCAGCCGCAACCCGACTCGGCCGCGCCAGGAGCTTAACGTTCATATCCGGCTTCGTGCTCCATCAGAAACGGTTTAACGACATCGGTCCATATCGCGTAGCCTTCCTCGTTCATGTGAAGCATGTCGGCGACGAATATGTCTTCAGGCGGGCGGCCGCCGCCGGGACCGAGCATGGGCGTTGCGATGTCGATGTAATAGAGCCGATCGTCACGCGCGGCTTCAGCGATCGTGAGTTGGTTCGCCTCGTCCATCAACTCCCAGTTGTCCCACCGTGACACGCTGGGCTTGATGGCCAGAACGTAGATACGGGTTTCCGGGAGGACAGCACGGATACGGGATACGAAAGCGCGGAGATCGTTCATGTACTCTTCGGGGGGTAGGCGCGAGGCGCCAACGTCATTGTCGCCTTCATAAACCACCACGGCGCGTGGGTTGTAATTGGTCACTATACGGTCGACATAGTGCACGGCGTCCACCATCCAGCTCCCGCCAAAACCCCGATGAATAACCGTCAGCGGATCCATGTCGTCGTGGACGGAATCCCAGAACCGGATGCTCGAGCTGCCCACGAACACGATCGCCCCCTCCGGCGGGGGCGTTTCCCGATCTTCAGCTTCCCATGCGGCAATGACATCTTCCCACCGCTCGGGGTCCGGGCGGTTCTGGCGCGCATCGGCAGCCGGTACGAGGGCGCAAACAAGGGCAAGGATCACGCCCCTCACAACGATGGCAGTTTGGTGACGCATTGAAATACCTCCTTGGTGTCCGATCATCTCAAGCGGCGGCGATTGTACGAACCCCGCCCGTCCTTCGATCCTATTCGGTCGTGTCCGCTCCCAAACGCCGCAGGCCGGGATCGTCGTCGGGCCCCGAGATTACAAGCGTGTAGCTGGTCGTGCTCAGATGCTCGGCGGCCACGCGGGTGATCTGGGCCGCATCCACGGCCGCGATATACTTCGGATACTGTTCCACGTAATCGAACCCAAGGCCGAACACTTCGGCGTTAATCAGAAACCTCGCGATCTGGGCATTGGTTTCGAAACCGAAGACGAAACTGCCGGTCAGATAAGCCTGAGCGGCGGCCAGTTCTTCCGACCCGACAGGCTCCACAATAATGCGATCGACTTCTTCAACGAAGCCCGAAATGGCGCGCTCGACATTTTTTGGCGAAGTGCCGATATATGCCAGGAATTTCCCGGGGTTGCTCCCCGCCGAACCGGCCAGACTCGCGAAAGTAGTATAGGCGAGTCCCTGTTCGTCGCGCAGCTTTCGTGGAATCCGGGACGTCAACCCGGCGCCTCCGAGAATCGTGTCCAAAATCTGGGCGGTGTAGTAGTCCGGATCGGTGCGGCGGATTCCAAGATGTCCGAAGTACACGTGTGCCTGTTGACTCGAAATGGGAAGAAACTTTCGCCGAACATCCGTCTGCCGTACCGGGGCCACTCTTTGATCCCGGGGTACGTTGCCGGGAAGCCAGCGGGCGAAGGCGTTTTCGAGCCGGTCCAGCATCTCGGCGGCCTTGAAATCCCCCACGGCGGCAAGAATCGCGTTACCCGGGCGGATGTGTTCGCGGTGAAAGGATTCCAGGTTCGACCGCTCGATTCGCTTGAGCGTCTCCGGATAGCCATGGGCGGGGCGATGCAGCGGGTGACCCCGATAAATAAGTTCATTGAATTCCCACCCTGCGATCACCTGCGGACGATCCTCCGCGCTACGGATTTCGGCAAGCACGCGGTTGCGTTCGTTGTCGATGCTTGCGGGTGAGAAAGCCGGACTGGCGATGATGTCCGCAGTCAAGTCCAGGCCGAGTTCGATATCCTGGCGAAGGACGCTCAGGTATGCCGTCGTTCGGTCATGAGAGCTGTCGCAATCGATTGCCCCGCCGACGGATTCGATCGCGTCGGCAATTTCAAGGGAGGTTCGAGTGACGGTGCCTTCGTTCAGAAGACGGCTTGCCATGAACGCCCGTCCGGCGTGTTCCTCGGGATCGGTCCCCGCGCCGGCCAAGACGGTGACAACCAGGGAAATCGATGGAAGGGCGTCATTTTCGACCAGAAAGACGCGCAACCCGTTGGAGAGAGTGAACCGCTCGGGTCGGAACGCGCGGCGGCGCGCGGCGGCCGCTGTCAATGCGGCGCCTCCCCGGACTCGTCGACCAGGCAACCCACGGTCCGGTTCTCTCCCGTCAGATACCGGGCACATACCTGGCTGACGCGCTCGGCGGTGACGGCCCGAATCAGCGGCAGATAACTATCAATGTAGGACAGGTGGTCGAGCGTCTCGATCTGCCCATACAGCATCGCCTGATCCTGGGCACTCTCCATCGAGAAGACGAAATGCGCTTCGATCTGGTGCCTTGCGCGATCCATTTCGTGCGTGGAAACCTCACCAGCCCCAATCCGTTCAAGCTCGTCATAAATGCTCGCTTCGATGCCCGAGAGCGGAACCGTCCCCCGGCCTTCACCGCGAATGTAGAAGAGCGTGTTGTCTCTTGACTCCCCGTATTCCGCCGACACGAAAGTGGTGGCCTGTTCTCTTTCGACCAGCCTCTGATAGAGGCGGGAGGCCCTGCCCTCGGCCAGGATTACAGCCAGAACCTGTAAAGCATAAGAGTCCGGATGCCCGATCCCGGGCGTGTGGTAGGCAATCGCCAATCGCGATACCTCGGACCGCCAGGAGCGTTCGAATCTGCGCTCCCCATTCTGTGCCGGTTCGATTTCAGCGGGGTCTGGAACGCTTTTGCCGGCGGGAATGGGGCCGAAGCAGGCGCGAACTTCATCCAGAGCGCGATCCGTTTCAATGTCGCCGACCAGAACAAGTGTGGCGTTCCCGGGATGATAGTACCTGCGGTAGTGGGACCGCATCCCCTCAACCGTGGCCGCTTCGACATCGGGCAGCCAGCCGATCACGGGGTTGCGATAGGGATGATGCTCGAAGGCTTTCGCGTTAAGGTCCTGCATCAGCGCTCCCCAGGGGTGATCGAGTCCGGCTTTCAATTCCTCGATAACGACTTTCTTTTCCGCGTCGAACTCGATCGGATCGAAGACGGTGTTCACCATCCGGTCGGCCTCGATTTCGAGCGCAGCCTCCCAGCGATCGGATGCGAAGTTGAAGTAATAGGCGGTGAAATCATAGGAAGTAAACGCGTTGTTGCTGCCGCCGTTCTTCATCGTAACCAAATCGATTTCGCCCTTGGCGTATCGTTCGGTTCCCTTGAACAGCATGTGTTCCAAAAAATGAGACCGGCCGGTTTCGCCTGCTCGTTCGTGACGCGATCCGACCCGGTACCAGATCATGCTGGTGACAGTTGGGGACACGTCGGTCGCACGCGTGAGGACGGTCAGCCCATTTTCCAACGTCGTCCTGCGTACGTCTCGGGTACTCAACGCGTTGAATGCCAGTGCCTTGTGCGACATTCTAGTCTTTGTGGCCGGCAACCTTCAATCGCGTGTCAGCGCGATCAACTGCCGCCTGCGCCCGGCCGTAATCGGTGTCGTTGTCGCCGCCGGCGATGCGCTCTTCAGCGCGTGATCGCGCCTTGGCGGCACGCACGGCGTCGATATCTTCGGGACTTTCGGATACATCGGCGAGAACTCGCACGGTATTGTCGAGTACTTCGACGAATCCCCGAAAGATCGCAAGGCGTCGTGTTTGGCCACCCGTCTCGTAGGTGAGTATGCCGGTCTGGAGCTCGGAAAAAAGAGGCGCGTGCCCAGGCAATACGCCCAGGTAACCGCCGAACCCGGGGATCTGTACCTGATCGACCGTCTCGTCGATCAGCGCGCGTTCAGGGGTCACAACGGTGAGGTGAAACGTGTCTGCCATGGTCTTCCGTTCGACTCTTGTTCCTAACTCGCCGCGTGCATCTGTTCGGCTCTTTCAAGCGCTTCATCGATGGTTCCCACCATGTAGAACGCCTGCTCGGGAATTTCGTCGTGCTTGCCTTCAACAATTTCCCGGAAGCCCTTGATCGTATCGGCAACCTTGACGTACTTGCCACTGGTACCGGTGAACTGTTCGGCGACAAAGAACGGCTGCGAAAGAAACCGCTCGATCTTGCGTGCCCGCGCCACGGCAAGCTTGTCGTCGTCGGAAAGTTCGTCGATTCCGAGAATCGCGATGATGTCTTGAAGATCCTTGTATTTCTGGAGAACCGTCTTCACCGAACGTGCGACCGCATAGTGTTCTTCGCCGACGATCCGGGGGTCGAGGATGCGCGAAGTCGAAGCGAGGGGGTCGACGGCCGGATAAATGCCCAACTCCGAAATCGAACGTGACAGGTTCGTTGTGGCATCCAGGTGGGCAAACGCTGTCGCCGGCGCGGGGTCGGTGTAATCGTCGGCGGGCACATAGATGGCCTGCACCGACGTGATCGAGCCCTTTAACGTCGAGGTGATTCGTTCCTGCAACTCGCCCATTTCGCTGGCGAGTGTTGGCTGGTATCCCACCGCCGAAGGCATGCGGCCAAGTAACGCCGACACTTCTGAGCCTGCCTGCGTAAACCGGAAAATGTTGTCAACGAAAAGGAGCACGTCCTGGCCTTCGTCATCGCGGAAGTATTCGGCCACGGTCAACGCGGTCAGGGCAACACGGGCGCGGGCCCCCGGAGGCTCGGTCATCTGGCCATAGACCATCGCGGTCTTGTCGATAACGCCGGACTCTTTCATCTCGAGCCAGAGGTCGTTGCCTTCCCGAGTACGTTCACCCACACCCGCAAACACGGACAGGCCACCATGCTTCGAAGCGATGTTGTTGATCAGCTCCATGATAACGACGGTCTTCCCCACGCCGGCGCCGCCGAATAGGCCGATCTTGCCGCCGCGAAGGTATGGCTCGATCAGGTCGATGACCTTGATTCCCGTCTCGAACATCTCCAATTTCGTGTTTTGTTCGGTAAACAGAGGCGCGGGACGGTGAATCGGGTCGCGCCGTTCGGAAAGCACCGGTCCGCCCTGGTCGACGGGTTCGCCGAGCACGTTCATGATCCGCCCAAGCGTTTCCTTGCCGACGGGAACAGTGATCGCAGCGCCCTGGTCTTCGGCCGCCATGCCTCGGACCATGCCGTCAGTCGGCTTCATGGCAACGCAGCGGACTTTGCCCTCGCCAAGGTGCTGTTGCACTTCGACGATCACATCGAGCGGCTCGGGCACATCGTATCCCTCGCTGGTAATCCGTAGCGCGTTGTAGATGGCCGGCGGATCGCCTTCCGGAAACTGAACGTCGATTGCCGGACCGATGACCTGGAGAACTTTTCCGATATTCGCCATTGTTGATTGTTCCTTCTCGCTATTGATCGGGCCATCCTGGCCGTTATGCGCTCGCGCCGCTGACGACCTCGATAATCTCCCGTGTAATTGCTGCCTGTCGTATGCGGTTCATGTTCAGCGTAAGTGCCTCAATCATCTCCGCCGCATTTCGTGACGCGGCATCCATGGCGGCCATGCGTGCACCGTGTTCAGCGGCCGCCGATTCAAGCAAGGCCCGGTGTAGCTGGATATCGACGTACTGCGGTAGAAGCCGGTTGAATATCTCCTGGGGCGGCTGTTCGTAGATGTAGTCCACCCGCGAGACATCGCCTTCGAACTCGCGGGCACTCATCGGCAGGAGCGGTTCCACGACGAGACGCTGCTGAATCACGGACTTGAATTCGTTATAGACCAGATAAACGGCGTCGAACTCCGCCGTGGCGTACAACCCAACGATCCGCTCTCCGATGGTGCGCGCATGAACGAAGTCCAATTGCGAAAAAATGCCGATGTGTTCCTCAAGAATCGCCGCACCTTCGCGACGGAAGAAATCGCGGCTCTTCTTCCCGACCGGCATCACCTGAATGTCCTTGTCGCCGCGGTCCCGCATGAAGTTGTGGGCGGTTCGCGTCACATTGGAGTTGAATGCGCCGCACAGTCCCCGGTCGGCAGCCACAACCACCATGAGGATCTTTTCTTCCGGGCGCACAACCAGCAGCGGGTGCCGAACGTTCTCGATTCGGGCCGAGAGGTTCGCAAGAACGGTTTTGAGTTGCGTGGCGTAAGGACGCGCGGCAAAGATGCGGTCCTGCGCGCGACGCAGTTTGGCGGCGGACACGGTTTTCATCGCGCGGGTGATCTGCTGGGTGTTCTTTACCGAGCGGATCCTGCGCCGAATATCGAGGAGGTTCGCCATGACTTGCCAGGACCCGCCTTATGCCACGTCCCGGTCCGCAAAAAAGCTTTCCTTGGCTTCCGTGATCGCAGCTTCAAGTTCGGCGGTCAGTTCGTCATCAAGGATTTTCTTTTCAGCGATATTCGTGAGGACTTCCGGTTTGCTCGTTTCGAGGAAGCGAAACAGCGCCTGTTCGAAATCCTGCAAACTCGACACGTCCATGTCGTCAAGATGGCCCCTGGTCCCCGCAAAAACGATCGCGACCTGCTTCGCAACGGTAACCGGCGCGTACTGGTCCTGCTTAAGGATCTCGGTGAGTCGTTCACCGCGGCTGAGTTGGGCCTGGGTCGCCTTGTCCAGATCGGAACCAAACTGGGCAAACGCGGCCAGAGCGCGGAACTGGGCCAGTTCAAGGCGAAGACTGCCGGCGACTTGCCGCATGGCCTTGATCTGCGCGCTGCCGCCCACGCGCGACACCGAAAGGCCCACGTTGACGGCGGGCCGGATACCCGCGTGAAACAAGTCCGCCTCGAGGTAGATCTGCCCGTCGGTGATCGAAATCACGTTTGTGGGAATGTAGGCGGAAACGTCGCCTGCCTGTGTCTCGATGATGGGAAGTGCGGTAAGCGACCCCCCCCCCCTTTCAGCGCTGAGCTTGGAAGCGCGTTCAAGTAGTCGAGAATGCAGGTAGAACACGTCGCCGGGATACGCTTCGCGGCCAGGCGGACGGCGCAACAGCAAGGAGATCTCACGGTAGGCCGCAGCGTGCTTTGAAAGGTCATCGTAGATGCAAAGGACGTGCTGGCCCGTATCGCGGAAGAATTCGCCGATGGCGGTTCCGGAATACGGCGCCAGAAACTGCATTGGCGCCGGGTCGCTGGCCGAGGCCGAAACAACAATCGAGTATTCCATCGCACCGGCATCTTCGAGGGTCTTGACCACCTGCGCCACCGTCGATCGTTTCTGCCCGATGGCGACGTAGATGCAAATGACGTCCTCGCCCTTCTGATTGATGATGGTGTCGATGGCAACGGCCGTCTTTCCGGTCTGACGGTCGCCGATAATGAGTTCGCGCTGGCCACGACCGATCGGGATCATCGCGTCTATCGGCTTCAAGCCGGTCTGCAGGGGTTCCTTCACCGGCTGGCGGTCGACCACGCCAGGCGCAATGCGCTCGACGGGATTGCTTCGATCGCTGCTGATGGCCCCCTTGCCGTCGATGGGTTGGGCCAGAGCGTCCACGACACGCCCGACGAGCGCGTCCCCGACGGGCACCTCAATGATGCGCCCGGTACGCTTGACCTGATCGCCTTCCTTGATCAAGGCGGACTCGCCCAGCAGCACGACGCCGACCTGCGCCTCTTCAAGGTTGAGCGTCAACCCCATCACGCCGTGTGGAAATTCGAGCAACTCACCCGCCATGGCTTTCTCCAGGCCGTAGACGCGGGCGATACCGTCACCGACGGAGATCACGCTGCCGACTTCACTGATTTCGAGGCCCGGGCGGTATTCCTCGATCTGTTCCCGAATGATCTTGCTGATTTCTTCTGCTTTGATCTCCATGCGGCTCCTGAATCAACGGGCCATATCGAAACTGGATATGGCCGGTAAAAGATCCACTTTCAACTTGCGGCCAGACGAGCCCTGAAACCGGCCAGGCGCTGGCGCAGAGATCCGTCGTACACCTTGCCGCCGATCCGGACGACGACGCCGCCCAGCAAGGCCGGATCCCGTTCGATTTCCACGATCACGCGCTTGCCTAACGATTTCCCGAGGCGTTCGGTGAACTCCCTCGCTTCGGATTCAGTCAAGGCCGTCGCCGAAGTCACCGTGGCCCGGGCGACTCCGTTCTTTTCGTCGAGCATCTGCTGGTAGGCCTCGACAACCTCGCCAAGAATATCCAGACGCCGGCGATCGCAGAGAAGGCCGATCAGTCTGCGTACCCTCATGTCCAATTCGAGGACAGCGGCAATTTTGCCAATGAAGCTCTCGCGCTTATCGGCGGGGATGGCAGGATTCAGCAGAATCTGGCGCGCCGCGGGTTCGCGGGCCAGAACGCCGGCAAAGCCTTGAAGTTCCGCCAACCCCCGATCGGCCTGCCCGCCCCCATCCGCCGACAGGGTTTCAAACAGGGCGCGGGCGTAACGAATGGATACTATGGCCATAGTAGTTATTGCCTGCGCGGTACGCGGGTGAATTCAAATCGTCGGGCATCCTCCCTGAATTCTTGACGAATCGGATGCCATGAAGGCGTCTGAAATTCGATCTCTCCTGTCAAGTCGCGAGAAGGGAGTCCGCCAAGCCCAAACGCTCCGCAACAAACCGGCGAGGATAGCATCGGCGGGTTCGTGGTGTCAACCGCCGTAGCGCCATTCGCGGTTCGGCGGCGCGCCTAAAAGATTCGAAGTGCGGTTTCAGCGCGGGGTTCCGTCGCGCCGATTTCGATGGCCGAAACGCCGGCGTCCGACAACGCAATAATCAGGTCTTCATAGATCTTCTCCGGGGTGAAGACCAACAGACCGCCGGAAGTTTGAGGGTCGAAAATCAGGTTCTGGTAATCATTGGACACCGGCGCCGACCATGACACTTCGGGCCCGAAGAAATCGCGGTTGCTGTGGAGGCCTCCCGCGCAGTACCCGCTTGCGCTCGCGTCGAGGGCGCCGTCCAGCACGGGCAGCTTTGAATGGTCAATGGCGACCGTGAGATTGCTCGCGCGAGCGACCTCGGTTGCATGGCCCGCCAGCCCAAAACCTGTCACGTCGGTCATCGCGCGCACGGGAAATCGCGAAACGGTTTCCGCGGCAAGCCGGTTGGTCGTCGTCATTTGACGAATGGCCGCATTCAGATGGGAGGGATCGATCTGCCCTTTCTTCAGCGCGGTCGTAATCAACCCGGTGCCCAGCGGTTTGGTCAACAAAATACGCGCTCGCCGAGAGCGGCGCTGCTGTTGTCGCAAATGTCGGAGGGGTTAATCGTGCCCGTGATGGCATATCCGAATTTGATTTCTTCGTCACGCAGGGAGTGGCCTCCCAGCAGAGCGACATCGCACTCGTTTAGCTTCTCGAGGCCGCCGTCGATGATCTGGCGCAGAACGGCCGGGTCAATTCCCTGGGTGGGAAATCCAACGATCGACAATGCTGTAATAGGGCGGCCCCCCATAGCGTAGACATCGCTGAGGGCGTTAGCCGCAGCGATCTGGCCAAACAGTCCGGGGTCGTCGACCATTGGCGGAAAGAAGTCGACGGTTTGGACCAACGCCAAGTCGTCGGAAAGCCTGTAAACGCCCGCATCGTCGGAACGATCGAAACCGACCAGAATCTCCGGCATCGTCTGCCGGCGAATTCCGTTCAATGCGGCGCTAAGCGCTTTGGGGCTGAGCTTCCCGGCACAACCCGCCGATTTGGCAAATCTGGTTAGATTCATCGATGTTTTCGAACTATACATCGCCTGCGCCGGGTTTCCGGCCTTCGGGCGGGCTCATCATCCGGCTCTGACCGTCGAGAACAGCGCCCTCCTCCAAAACGAGAACCGGAGCGTCAAGCTTGCCTCGAACCGTGCCGCCGGAATTTACTTCGAGACGTCGCGTCACCTCGATCGTCCCGGAAACGGAACCATAGATCTCGACTTCACCCGCGCGGATATAGGCGTGCACGTCGGCATGTCGTCCCACGACAAGCACGTCTTCGGTGGTGATAGATCCGTGAAACTCGCCGTCGATTCGCAATGTTCCCGAGAACCGCAACTCACCGGTCACCGCCGTTCCGGGCTCCAGGAATTCGGGGATTTCTTCCGCTCTCAATCTCTTGCGTCCCATGGTTGCGCCTTCCATCCTTCCTGCCGTACCGGTGTCGGGTCCCATCGATTCAGCGTCTGATCCGTGTACAGGACACCCTGCGTCCCATGATAGCCCCCTGCAGAGGTTTGCCGCGGGCCGTTAGAATCGCGCTTCTGCCAACCCCCGATATAGCCGGTCCAGTTCCGCTTGGGAATAATAATGTATTTCTATCCGTCCCTTCGCCTGGGTCCCCTGAATTGTAACGTTTGTTCCGAGGGCCCTTTCAAGCGCATCGATCGCGGCCCGTACATTCGGGTCCACAGCCGCAACTTCTCCGCTCTTGCCTGCACGCCTGTTTCCTGGACGGGCGACAAGGTCTTCCGCCTGGCGAACCGAATACCGGCCGCGGATCATCTCGCGGGCCGCCTTCAAAATCGCGTCCGGGTCCGGCAAGGAAAGCAACACCTTCGCGTGTCCAACGGTCAGGCGTCCCTCTCGCAGCCATTCGAGAGCTTCCCCCGGCAGGTTCAGCAGTCGAATCATGTTCGCGACGCTGGTCCGGCTTTTCCCGACCCTGTCGGCCACCTGCTCTTGGGTCAGATTGAATTCCGACAACAGTCGTTGATACGCGCGGGCTTGATCCACGGCGTTCAGGTCTTCCCTCTGAACGTTCTCCACTAAAGCAAGCTCGAGAGCCTGATGTTCGCGGGTTTCGCGCACCAGTGCCGGCACTCTGGTGAGGCCAGCCATCTGGGCCGCCCGCCATCGGCGCTCTCCAGCGATGATCTCAAACAGGCCATCCTGCAGGGAGCGCACGACAAGCGGCTGTACCACTCCATGTGTTCCGATGGAGGCGGCGAGTTCTTCCATGCTGCCCTGGTTGAAGGACTTGCGGGGTTGATCCACGCTCGGGATGATCCTGTCGACATCGATTTCGCGGAGACGATCAGGCTCAAGATCGGGCGTGCCGAGCAGTGCGCTGAGTCCTCGCCCCAAGGCCTTTCTTTGTCCGGGCATTTATGACCTCCTTGGCCAGGCGGATATAACTTTCGGCACCCTTTGAGCGGATGTCGTAAAGCAAAATCGGCTGGCCGTGGCTCGGCGCTTCTCCGAGCCGTATGTTCCGGGGGATCCGGGTCTCAAACAACTGAGAACCAAAAAATGAGCGCAAGTCGGCGTGAATCTGTCGCGCGAGATTGGTTCGTTCATCGAACATGGTAATCAACACGCCTTCGATCTCGAGGGCCGGGTTTCTCTGACGGCGGATCTGTCGGACCGTCTCTACCAATTCCGCGATCCCTTCAAGCGCGAAATATTCACACTGGATCGGAATCAGTACGCTGTCCGCCGCTACGAGGGCATTCACCGTAAGCAAGTCCAGGGAGGGCGGGCAGTCCACGATGATGAAATCATAGTCGTCCGCCAATGGCGCCATCAGTGCTCTGAACCGCCGGTCGCGGCCCTCTGTCTGGGCAAGTTCCAGCGTCACGCCAACCAGATCCCTGCTGCCGGGCGCGAGAAACAACGACTCCAACTCTGTCGGCAAAACGATTGAGGACAGGGGCTCTCCGAATATGAGTGAGTGGTAGGTCGATCGCTCGAAGCTGCCCTTTTGGACGCCCAGTCCGGAGGTCGCATTTCCTTGTGAATCCAGGTCCACAAGGAGTGTCTGCAACTCGGCGGCCGCTAGCGACGCGGCCAAGTTGATGGCGGTCGTCGTTTTGCCGACGCCCCCCTTTTGATTCGAAATTGCGATGATTCTTCCCATATCGGGCGGCGACTCGTATTGTTCGGGTGTTCCACGTGGAACAATCTCGCCGACTTTCGGAAGTTTCGCGCCTTTGGAACCCAGATAAGGTCCCCAGCGCCTGTATTTCTGTGAATCCTAGGGCCCAAAAACGAGCGCACAACGGTCGGAGCCCGGAATTTCAAGGCATTCGGTGGGGGGGGTGGGGGTGGGCAACCGCTGCGTCAGCCATACAATCCTTGCCCCGGGAAGAGCGGACGCAATCTGTTCCCGGAGAGCGGAAGTCAACCGAACGCCTTGAAGCGTGACCCAGTCGGCGTGTACTGGAGGCACGAATTCGTCAAATCGGACGGGATGAACCTTGGCCTCTAAAATCTCGAGCTTTTTGACAGTCTGCCGCAGAAACACCGCTTTACGCTTCCGGGCCTCCACCAGGTGTGCCTGCTGAAACCCGGCGAGAATGAGCCACGGGATCGCGGGGGAGCCATTGCCCGACCCAATGTCCACATAACACCCGGTCGGCCTCAGGCGTCGGGCTACCCAAAGTGGCTCCGCAACGAGTCGCAGCGCCCGGTCGAAGCCTTCCAGCGATGTCAGGTTCATCGACCGGTTCCAATGGCCCAACCGGTCCAGGTAAAGCGCAAGTCGGGCCCGCGCCGTGTCGTCTGGCGTAATTTGGAGAGATTCGAGGGCGCTGTCGAGCGGATCGCGTCGAGGCACTGGTGTTCCCCGTCAAAGAGGCTGTCCGTAAATTGTGCCGGCTCCCCCTGGCAGCCCGGGGCTGCAAACAGCCCGTGGCAGGACCGTCTTTGTCGTTCGTCGGTCACGATGTGAAACCATCGCTCCGCTCCTCCCTTCGCGCCTGAAACCCGAAGACCCCAGCGCGCGACCCTGCAGGGTTCTGTCACGGGCTGTTACTGGGCCGCCCGAAAAACCGCTTGGTTCCTTTGCGAGCCGCGGCGGCGCAGCTCCAGGCGCATCAGGATGAGTGCGAGCGCCGCTGGCGTAACCCCCGGGATACGTCCCGCCTGCCCGAGCGTGCGCGGACGAATCCGTGAAAGCTTTTCGACGATCTCCGCGGAAAGTCCTGGCATTTCGGCATAGTCGAGATCGTCGGGGAGAGTGCGGGATTCGGCCTTGTGCAACCGTTCGATCTGGCGCTCCTGCTGCTTGAGGTAGCCATCGTATTTGATTGCGGTCTCGACCGAGATGATTTCCTCGGCGCGAAGACCCTCGCCCGCCACCAGTCCGGCAACGCACAGATCCTTGAGGCGCACCTCGGGCCGCTTGAGCAGTTCGGCCAGTGTCGGGCGGTCACGGAACCGGATGTCCCGCTCGCCCCAGAACGAATCTTCAGCATTGGCCCGAACACCGTCAACCGCCTTACCCAAGGCGCGAATCCGGGCCTGGCGCTTCTCGAAGAGGCGCCAGTGCGTTTCGCCCACCAAGCCAACGGACCGGCCTATCGGCGTGAGCCGTGTATCCGCGTTGTCGATCCTCAGGTTCAGCCGGAATTCCGCCCGCGATGTAAACATCCGATACGGCTCATCGGTTCCGCGAGTCACCAGGTCGTCGATCATGATGCCGATATAGGCCTGCGAACGGTCCAATACGACCGGCGTTTCTCCCCTGACCCCGCGCGCCGCGTTGATGCCCGCCATCAGGCCCTGAGCGGCGGCCTCCTCATACCCCGTCGTGCCGTTAATCTGCCCTGCCAGAAACAGGCCCGGAAAACGCTTCGTCTCCAGCGTCGCCTTGAGGTCGGTTGGCTGTACGAAATCGTATTCGATGGCATAGCCCGGACGGATCATCTCGGCCGATTCAAGGCCAGGGATGCGTTTCAGGATTTCTTGTTGGACATCAATCGGGAGGCTCGTCGACAATCCATTGACGTATACCTCCTGCGTGTCCACGCCTTCCGGTTCGAGGACGATCCGGTGCGCGGGCCGGTCGGCGAACTTCACCACCTTGTCCTCGATCGACGGACAGTAGCGTGGTCCCAATCCCTGGATCTTGCCGCTGTACAGTGGTGACCGCCCCATGTTGTCGAGGATCAACTGATGGATTTCAGGGTTTGTCCTTGTCACGTAGCAGGCGATCTTGTTTTGCGGGCGTGTTTCCGTCCGAAACGAAAAAGGCGTGGGCTCGACATCGCCGGGCTGATATTCGAATTGTCCGAAGTCGATGGTCCGACGGTCGAGACGCGGCGGCGTTCCCGTCTTCAACCGTCCCCAGTCAAATCCCAGCGCGCGGAACGCGTTGCCGAGCGACGTCGCGGCCGGTTCACCGCTACGGCCCGCGGAAAACTGCTTTTCGCCGATGTGGATCAATCCGTTCAGAAACGTTCCCGTCGTGATGATTGTCGCCCCCGCGGTGACCGTCCGGCCGTCGACCAGTTCGATTCCACTGACACGTTGCCCATCGAAAAGGAGGCCCGAAACCTCCGCCTGCTTGATGTACAGATTCTCTTCCGGCTCCAGAACCCTGCGCATTTCAACCCGGTATCCCGCCTTGTCGGCCTGAGCCCGTGGAGACCAGACCGCCGGGCCGCGACTCGTGTTCAGCAGGCGGAATTGAATCCCGGCGCGGTCCGCGACCACCCCCATGACGCCTCCGAGCGCGTCGATCTCGCGAACCAGGTGGCCCTTGGCGATCCCGCCAATCGCGGGGTTGCACGACATCTGCGCAATGAGGTCCACGTTCATCGTATAAAGGCCCGTCGAAAGCCCCATGCGCGCGGCGGCATACGCAGCTTCGCACCCGGCATGGCCGGCACCGACCACAATCACGTCAAATTCTTCGTTCGCGCGCACAATGCCCCTATTTTCCTATGCAGAACGTCGAAAATATCCGGTCCAGTATATCTTCCGTCGTGACCTCGCCGGTCAATTCGCCCAGTGATGAGAGCGCCGCGTACAGGTCCAAGAGAATCATTTCGTGCGGGACGCCCGCCTGAAGGCCTTGCTCCGCGTCCTTCAACTTCAAAACCGCATCCTTGAGACCGTTTCGTTGCCGCCGGTCCGTAATCACGAAATCGTCCGCGTCGGCGGAGCGCGTCTGGGTGACATAACGCTCGATTGCTCCGCGCAGCCGGCCCATGCCTTCGCCGGTTAGCGCGCTCACATGAACCGCGCCCTCGAAAGCAGTCGGCGCCCATGCCAACGGCAAGTCGCTCTTGTTGATGACCGTCAGGTGCGCCCGTTCGCGAACATGGGCCAACACGGAATCATCATCGGCATCCAGGGGCCGGGAACGATCTAATACTACAAGAGTAAGATCCGAGTCGGCCACCGCCTCGAACGTCCGGTCGACCCCAATCGCCTCTACGCGGTCATCCGTTTGACGCACCCCCGCCGTGTCCGCAAACCGCAGTGGCACGCCCGCGATCACCGCCGTCTCCGTTATTACGTCACGTGTAGTACCTGGCGCGTCGGTGACGATCGCTCGTCCCTCCGAAGTTAATGCATTGAAAATACTTGACTTGCCGGTATTCGGCTTGCCGATGATCGCTAGCGCTAGCCCGTCGGCGAGTATTCTGCCGTATCGGAAGGTGTTCTTCAGACCGTCGAGATCGGCCGCGACCGATGTAATGCGCACTCCCAGTGCGGCACTGTCCGGAATCGGCACATCGTCTTCCGCAAAATCAATGCCGGCCTCGAGTTCGGCGACAATTCCGATCAGCGCGTCCTTTTTCGGCCGAATCCGCTTCGCGAGCGCGCCGGACATCTGCTGCATGGCCGTCCGGGCCTGTGTTTCGGTCTGCGCCGCGATGAAATCGCGAACAGCCTCGGCCTGCGCAAGGTCGAGCTTTCCGTTCGCCACAGCTCTTAGCGTGAACTCGCCGGGACCCGCCTGGCGCGCGCCCGAAGCGATGAGCGCACCGAGAATGCCGTTGAGAACGACAGGGTTGCCGTGCGCGCTGATCTCGGCAACGTCTTCGCCGGTATAGGATCTGGGCGCTCTGAAGGCTGTGACAACCACATCGTCGACCGGCGCACCGTTAGCGGCCATGAAGACGCCATGGCGGGCGTAGCGGTCGGCAAGGTCTTCCGAGGATTGGAACAGTTTCTCGACCAGTCGGTGGGCGTCGGCGCCGGACAGGCGAATCACGCCGACCCCGCTGCGCCCCGGCGGCGTGCATACCGCGGCGATCGTGTCGTCGGGCGCAGACCGGAGGGTCACTTTTTGCGGCGCCGTTTTCGGCGACCCACGGAATCGTCTTCAGGCGGGCTCACGACTTCGGCTTCGGTCGCGGGCTTTTCTTCCGGCTTGGCCGCGAGTTGTGCGCGTTTTGGTTTCTCGGGGGGCGCCCAATACTTTCGAATAAGAAACTGTTGGCCAACACCGAAAAGCGTGCTCGTGAGCCAGTAAAGCATCAGGCCGCTCGGACTTCCGAAAAACATCACGGTGAGCATGACCGGCATGATCATCATGATGCGGGCTTGCATCGGGTCCATGGCCGTCGGCATTGTCTTCTGCTGAGCGAACATCGAAAGGCCGAACATTACCGGCAACACGTAATAAGGGTCCGCCGCGGCCAGATCCTGAATCCAGAAAACCCAGGGGGCTTGCCGCAACTCGATCGCGACCTGCAACAGCCCGAACATCGCGATCAAGAAAGGCATCTGTAACAGAAGGGGCAAGCAGCCACCCAGCGGGTTAACCCCGTGTTTCTTGTAGAGGCCCATCATTTCGGCCTGGACCTCGGGCCGCCGCGGATCGTTCGCCTTCAGCTTTTTATATTTGTCCTGCAGTGTCCGCATCTGCGGCTGTATCTTCTGCATTTTCTGCATCGACAGTTGTTGTTTCAGCCGAAGCGGAAAGAAGACGAAATTGATAAAAATCGTCAATACGATGATCGACCAACCCCAGTTATCAATGATGCTGTCGTGGATCAATGCCAGTCCAAACATCATGGGCCGCGAAAGAACCCCGAAAAACCCATAGTCGATAACGTCCGCCAGCGCTGGATCGACTTCCGTGAGGCGCTGTTCCTGCTGCGGCCCTACGTAGAGCCCCACCGGCCCGCCGGTATAGGGAACCTCCAGACGGGGAGTCGCCAGGGATTCGCCATCACCTATATCCACCGACACCTGCGACACCCGGGACGGACGCGCATCGCTCAGCAAAAACATCGCCACGAAGTAGCGGTCGGCAACGCCCGCATACATGGTCGCAGGCACTTCGTTTGGATCTTCAATGCTGCCCACGGCGAGTCGTTCGAACGAGAGCCCGTCACGATATACAATGCTGGACCCGCTCGCGCCCGCCAGGGGCACGCCGGACGAATAGTCCTCGCCGAAGCTCCCCTGCCACAACAGCGAAAACGGTACGGCATCCCCGTCGCGCCTGACTTCGGCTTCAACCTCCAGCCGATAGCTGTCCGGCGCCACCCGAAACGTCTTCCCAACGCTCAACCCTCCGGCGGCGTATTCCATCCGGATTTCAGTGCTGGTTCCTTCGACCGCAAATAGTGCCGACTCGATCTCGGCGTCGGTCGCGGGGTCTCCCGTCCGAATGCCGAGCGGCCAGCCGGTGGTTTCCGCCACCTCCCGCCCGATCAGTTCCAGGGGTTGGCCGTCGCCGTCGATATAGTCACGGAGGCGAACGCTCGTCAGGACGGCGCCTTCGTTACTGAAACTGAGTTCATGGGGTCCGGAAAGGAGCGTGTTCGCGGATACGAACTCCGCCTGCACGTCTTGGACTTCAGCGGCTTCGGCGGTCCCGGCTTCCCGGGCTTCGGGGGCCGGCGCGAGGGCGGCAACGGCGGCAGGTGGCTGCGGCGCGGGCTCCACCTCGACAGCGGGAGGTTCGGTTTCTTCTGCCGGCGTCGAATAAAACCAGCCGAACCCGAACAGGACAAGAATAGAAAGCGCAAAGGAAAGGAGAAGGCGCTTTTCCATTCCTTCTTCCACAACCCCTCCTTTCAGTCAACCAGGTCCACGCCGCCGGCGTGAAAGGGATGACAACGCAACAGGCGGCCCAATGCCCGCCTCGTTCCCCCCCAGAGACCATACTTTTCCACGGCCTCGCCCGCATACTCCGAACAAACGGGAACAAAGCGGCAGGCCGGGCGAAGCCACGGGGAAACTACATATTTGTAGAACGCAACCAACCCCAGCGCGACTCGCGCCCCCGGACCCACTTTGGGCGTGATGGGTTTTTTCATGGCATCACCGGAGCAATAGAAGTAACTCTGTCCGAAGCTCCTGCCAGTCGCGGTCAAGGACAGCCCGGCGCGGATTCACTACAATATCGCGCCCGACGGGAAGCCGCGAACGCTCATTCCGCAAGATTTCGCGAACCCGACGCCGGATTCGATTTCTGTCATGCGCCTTCCCCAGCTTGCGGGGGGTCGTCAATCCAAAGCGGGTAACCGTTTTTCCGGTTGGCAAGATAAAGGCGACAAAGGACCGGGAGGTCCTCCTCCGGCCTTCGCTATAGACGACCCGGAACTCCCGGGACGCTCGGAGCCGACAATCTTTAGGAAACGAAGCGTTGATCCCTTTCTCTTTGCGATCAGTAATGGTCAACGGCTAATCGTTGCCTTCCCTTCGCGCGTCGCCGTTTGATTATCGCCTGGCCGGACTTTGTCTTCATGCGATGACGAAACCCGTGCTTCTTGGCGCGCCGTCGATTGTTGGGCTGAAAGGTCCTTAATGGCATCGTTTACAATGCTCCGCCGAAAACCACCAATCTACCACCAGACCAGCCTGCCGTCAAGCCGCGCGTCCGACCTGTCACGGCAAATTTGTTCTCAGATGGAGCATGATGTGGGGAATGAATTTCGAGTCATTCTCAAGTAGTCGAAGACGAGACGGGTATTGAAAGAGAGTTTACGCATCGATTGGGCGATCGATTGAGCGGGTTTTTGAAAGGATTTGAGAATACCGACGGCAAAGCGTCGGAGGCGGGTGATGTTTTCCGGGCCGAAGCCGGTGCGGATTCGACTGCGGTCCTCATCGTAATTCCAGTCGATGATGTAATGGACGCTTTCGATACTCCAATGACCGCGATTGATGGCCAGCAAGCGTTCGGGGGAGGCCTCGCCGGGTGAGCGGCTCGTGATGCCCAGCGCGGTTTCACACGTGAGGGCGCCGGATTTCTTGTCGATGGATTCGCGCTCGATCCGAAAGACCTGGCCCAGGTGGGGAAAGTCGAGGTAGTGGTTGAGTTCGGCGCTACACCAAATGCGCCGGGTTTCGATGCGGCCATGATCGGGCGGGGTGACCTCGACAAAGTCGGGTTGTCCGCGGGTTTGGAACAGCAACGCGATATCGTGTTCCAGTGTCGGTTGGTTGCCTTTGACCGTGAAATGATAGTGCGCTCCCCGCTCGACCAAATAGCGCGCGATCGCGCGTTGGGTCAGCAGGGCATCGCCGGTGATGTCCTTGCCGGCGATGTCGCAGGTTTGAAGCAAGGGAACGGCCATGCCGATTTCGTTCGTGCGCTTGCGCTCCTCGCCGCCGGCTACAGGCAGGGTTCCCACTTTTTTTGGGTGTAGCAGCGTTTCGACTCATGCCCGACCACGCTCATGATGTGGGTCTGACGCCCGTCCGAGTCGAGGGCGTTCTTCATCGTCTTGCCATCCATGGCCAGCGCATCGTCCGGGGCGCCCCACGCCCGATTCCACGCATTGAGCGCCCGGTCCAGCGCCCCCGGTTCAATCCGGACCAGACAATCCCGAATCACAAACTCGCTGGGAACCACATAGCGGCCGTTCTCCCGCCGGCAGCCAAAACGTTCGCGGGCTTTCTGCCCCAGGGCATCGGCCCAATCCGAGATGGCTTTATAGCCGTGCATGCCGCACAGCGTCGCGCCCGCCGCGATGCCCAGCACTGCCGACAATGGATGGCGCCGTCCCTGAGCGCGGCGCGGATCGGGAATGGTCTTGAAGCACTGGGGGAGTTGGCGCATCTGTGCGGCATTGAGCATGATCTTGGGGGCTCCGGTGAGTTGAAGATGTTCCCGGCCAGGGTGGGTCAGTTGCCCGCGCGCATCACGGCACAGGGGACGCACAAAGACAAGCTTCGGGGCATCGGCTTCGGCGCTGTAGCCGTCCCGGGTGCGCCGGTATCCCCGGGTCCGTCCCAGTTCCAACCAGTTCGACGCGCGATACACGCCACCATGGAAGCGCCGGGGATCCACAAACGTTTCCAGCAGCAGCAACCCATGACCGAACCGTTCGCGCCAATCCGACCCGGCCCGCCGCTCGGTCCGTGACAGCACTCGAGAGCCCACATTCGGCCGATTCCAGCCCGGCAGGATCAAAAAGCGACTGTTGTTCGCGATCAGTTTCAGCCGCCCATACTGCGAGCGGAAGTCCCATCCGATCCATCGATCCCGAACCCCGCACTTCAGCGCCGACGCCGACAGGCTCAGTTGCGCCACCCACTGCCCGCGCCATGTGGCCACGTACCAGACCGTCTCCCCGATCTTCGCCAGTGCGCCCAGATAATGATGACGCTTCATCTGCTCTTGATACTGCCCTTCCTCGCTTCGCTCCACTGGCCGTACCCCGATCTCCGACAGTTCCTGGCTGGTCAATTTCGTCCTCTCCATTCAGCGTTTTATACAGGAATCTCCTCGCTATGTCCAGCTTGTCAGGTTAAACCACTGAATTCTAGGACGTTCACTGGAAGGACAAATTCACCCTGTCCGACCTGTAAACACCCCTCCTCCCCCGCAAAAGAACCCGCTGAACGAAAATCTTTCGCACTGACACGCTTTCCAAAAATGTTACCGTTTGCCCTTCACTGGTTTGTAACGGGAACGTTAACGCGGCGTAAACGGACTGTAAATGGACTCTATATGGACGATTGGCAAAAGGTTCTTTCCGTAGTCGAGAAGAAGGTCAACAAACAAAGCTACAACACTTGGTTCAAGCCAACACAACTGGTCCGCCATAAAGGGGACGCTCTATACATCAGAGTTCCGAATTCGCAGTTTCGAGACTGGCTCAACGACCATGCCAATGTCGTTATCGACGCGGCAAAGAGCGCCGGGATCGACAACGTGAACGTCGTCTATGTCATAGAGCAGAAAGCCGGGATTGGCAAGCCCGGGCCCCAGCGCGTGCTGGACTTCGACTCCGTCGAAAATACTCTCAACACCAACTACACCTTCGACAATTTCGTTGTCGGGTCATCGAACCAGTTCGCTCACGCGGCAGCGCTGGCCGTCGCCGAGCGGCCAGCGAAAGCCTATAACCCGCTCTTTCTCTATGGTGGCGTGGGGCTGGGGAAAACCCATCTCATGCACGCCATCGGTCAAACCATCAAGGCGCGTAATCGCTCCTGGAGACTCGCATACGTTTCGACCGAGAAATTCACCAACGAAATGATCAATGCGATTCGCTATGACCGCATTTCGGCTTTCAGGGAACGCTACCGGAACCACGACGTTCTTCTCGTCGACGATATCCAGTTTATCGCCGGCAAGGAGCGCACCCAGGAAGAGTTCTTTCACACATTCAACGCCCTGTATGACATCCGAAAACAACTAATTCTTTCCGCCGACTGTCCTCCACGCGAAATCCCTACACTCCAGGAGCGCCTGCATTCGCGCTTCGAATGGGGTCTGATCGCCGACATACAACCACCGGACCTGGAGACGAAGATCGCCATCCTTCACAAGAAAGCCGAGCGCCAACAACTCGCTCTGCCGGACAATGTCGCACTTTATGTTGCCAGCAAGGTCAAATCGAACATCCGCGAACTCGAAGGCGCTCTAAACCGCCTGGCCGTTTTCGCGTCCCTGGGTGGAACCGAGATCACCCTTCCGATGGCACAAGATGCTCTCCGGGCCCTGTTTCACCCCGAAGAAAGACAGATATCGATCGAGATGATCCAGAAGACCATCGCCGACTACTACGGCCTCCGCGTTCAGGAATTGAAATCCAAAAACAATTCACGGTCTATTGCGCTCCCACGGCAACTCTGCATGTACCTGTGCAAGCAGATCACCAGCGCATCTTCTCCGCGGATCGGCAGGGAATTCGGAGGAAAACATCACACGACTGTCCTTCATTCGGTTTCAAAAATCGAACAGCTACGAAAGACGGATCCCGAAATCAATAAACTCGTTCAGGGGTTCCTGGATTCGTTGAAGTAAGACGCCGCCGATATTTTCTTACCCGCAGCTAAAGAAAAAATTCCCTCTGCTCCCTGTGGGTCCTAATGTGGACATACTGTGGATACGATAAGCGGGATTCTGTTTCCACAGATGTTGCACAGTTATGGGGATACGCTCTCCACAGGACAAAGATCACGCAACCGCAACACCACATGAGGTTTGCATCCCGCATCCTCACAATCCACAACACATAGGGATCATCATATAAAGAATACTTATATGGAATTTACCGTCCGGAAATTCGACCTTCTGCAGGAACTCACCTTGATCCAGGGTGTCGTTGAACGCAAAACGACAATCCCGATTCTGGCCAATGTTCTTTTGCATGCTTCCAACAAGCAGCTTGGAATCATTGCCACGGACCTCGAAACAGGCATCAAGTCGACATGTGAATCGAAGGTGACAAAGAGCGGGACGATCACCCTGCCGGCAAAGCGATTGTATGAAATCGTTCGAGCCTTGCCCGACCAGGAAATCCGGTTCAAGCAAGCCGAAGACGGCTGGATGACTGTGACCTGCGCGAGGAGTCGCTTTCGTATTGCAGGATTGCCACAGGAAGATTTTCCCAAACTTCCGGAGCCGGCCCAAGGCGGAATCGCAATTCCCGTTGCGACCATGGTGCAGTTGATCTCACGGACGATTTACGCCATCAGCACCGAAGATTCCAAATACACATTCAGTGGCGCCCTTCTGGTTCTCAAGCCAGGCTCCCTCACGATGGTTGCCACCGACGGTCATCGCCTGGCCTACGTGGAAAAGCGTGGCGACGTGGCCGGTCTTTCTGAAGACACGAAAGTCCTGGTCCCCAAGAAAGCGATGACGGAATTGTCCCGAATTCTCACCGAGACGGGAGAAGGAGGAAATCTCGTATTCTCCCGTGATGAGAAGCAACTGTTCTTCCATCTCGGAGACCGTCTGTTGGTTTCCCGAGTTCTCAGCGGTCAATTTCCAAACTGGGAGGCGGTTCTCCCAAGGAACAACGACCGAATTTTTTCCATTTCCCGCGATGTCCTCGTCGCGGCCATCCGGCGCGTTGCCATTCTGGCTGACGAGCGATCCAAGACAGTTCGTTTCTCTCTTAACAAAGGCACGCTGGACATCGCGTCGAGTCATTCCGACCTCGGCGACGCCAACGAAACAATTGAGATCGAATACGAGGGTGAAGAATTCCAGATCGGGTTCAATCATCAGTACTTGACGGACTTCCTTTCCACAATCCCCGAAACTGAGGTTTCGTTTGAATTCAAGGACGGCGAGAGCGCGACGCAATTGCGCGTGTTGCCCGGAGAGGAATACAACAATCGGTATATTGTGATGCCAATGCGCATCTGACGCCGGCACACTGGAAACCGTTGGTAAGTTTTTGAGATATCGGCTACAAGAACGCCAGACGCTCCCAGGTGCGGTGTTTCCTTCTTTGGGCGATTTAGGCCAGGACCAGGCGGGAATCGAGCGCAAACTACCCCTGTTTTCTGGTAAAATGTGGGCTTGTGTTGGGGCGTGAGCCTGAGGCACAGGCGTCACAACCCGTCCCCCGGACTCACACGATACGCCGTCAGGCTGCCCGGAAATCAGCAGCCAACAAAAAAGCGCACAGTCCGGGAGTTACAGGCTGTTACCGGCCGCCATTTCCCCATAAGAAGGGCAGAACCCGATGAGTAATCCCCTCGACACGATCCCGGAACCAAGGCTCCCGTCCCAAGCTGAAGCGAACTATGGCGCCGAACAAATCAAGGTCCTTGAAGGCCTCGAGGCGGTTCGAAAACGGCCGGCTATGTACGTGGGATCGACGGGTCCCAACGGTCTTCACCACCTTGTCTACGAGGTCGTCGATAACTCTATAGACGAGGCCCTTGCCGGGTACTGCACCGAAGTTCGTGTTCACCTCCATATCGACGACTCGGTGACCGTCACCGATAACGGCCGGGGCATTCCGACCGAAATGCACAGGGACGGCAAACCAGCCGCGGAGATCGTTCTGACCAAGCTGCACGCCGGCGGCAAGTTCGATAACGATGCATACAAGGTATCCGGCGGCTTGCACGGCGTTGGCATCTCCGTGGTAAACGCGTTGTCGGAGTGGCTTGAACTGGAAATCTGGCGTCAAGGGACTGTCTACGCGCAGACCTACCATCGTGGTAAACCGGCGGCCAAGTTCCGGGAGACGGGACACACCGACCGCCGCGGCACGAAAGTGCATTTCAAGCCGGATTCCGCCATCTTCGACACGACGACGCTGTCCTTCGATGTGCTTTCGACCCGATTGCGGGAACTCGCCTTCCTGAACAAGGGCCTGGAGATCACGATCAACGCCGAAGGCGAAGAAAGGAGCCACAGGTTTCACTATACCGGCGGCATTATTTCCTTCGTTGAGCACCTCAATGAGAAGAAGAACCTGTTGCACGAGAAGGTGGTCTACTTCGAAGGCGTTCGGGATGGTGTTGACCTGCAGATTGCTCTCCAGTACAACGACACCTATCGTGAGCAGATCTTCGCATTTGCGAACAACATCAACACACACGAGGGCGGAACCCACCTGAGCGGCCTGAAGGCCGCGCTGACACGAACGATCAACAACTACGCGGCGTCGACCAACCTGGCAAAGGATCTCAAGGAGAACCTCTCCGGCGACGACATTCGCGAGGGCATGGTTTGTGTCATCAGTGTCAAACTCGCGCAACCGCAGTTCGAAGGACAGACCAAGACCAAACTCGGTAACAGCGAAGTGAAGGGGATTGTCGAAACGCTCGTCAATGACGGGCTTCAGGCTTACCTGGATCAAAACCCCGCAATCGCCCGAAAGATAATCGGCAAGGCCGTCGATGCGTCCCGCGCCCGCGAAGCCGCACGAAAAGCGCGCGAACTCGTTCGCAGGAAAGGCGTCCTCGAGAACACCGCGTTGCCCGGGAAGTTGGCCGACTGTCAGGAACGAAATCCGGAGTTGGCCGAAATTTTCATCGTTGAGGGAGAGTCCGCGGGAGGCTCGGCCAAGGAAGGCCGGGACCGCCGGACTCAGGCGATTCTTCCTGTGAAGGGCAAGATCCTGAACGTCGAGAAGGCGCGATACGACAAGATGTTGTCCCATCAGGAAATTGCCGCCATGATCACGGCGCTGGGAACAGGCATCGGCTACGACGACTTCGACCTCGCGAAGCTCCGGTACCACAAGGTCATTATCATGACGGACGCCGACGTGGATGGATCGCATATCCGCACGTTGTTGCTGACGTTTTTCTTCCGGCAGATGCGCGAACTGATTGACCATGGCCACATCTACATCGCGCAGCCACCATTATTCAAAGTCAAGAAGGGCCGCTATGAACGGTACGTCAAGGACGAACGCGAGATGTCTGAACTCCTGCTGGAAAAGGCCGTGGACGACATCTCGGTGTATGCGGGAAAAGACCCGCAGGGCGACGGGCTGACCGGCAAGGATCTGCGGCAGTTTCTCGACCGATTGATCGAGATCAACGGGGTGTTTCAGCGGGTTGACCGGCACTTCCGGGATCGCCGTATCGTAGACGCGCTGCTCACGGCGGGCGTTCACGATCGGCGCCATCTCTCTGACAGGAAAGCGATGAATGCGCTTTCGCAGGAGATCAGCGACTTGGGGTATATCGCCTTCGTGGAGACGGACGAAGAGCACAGCGTCGACAAAATTGTCTTCCGCGACGGAAGTTCGATCGAGAGGGAAATCGGCTACGAGCAGGTATCCAGCGCCGAGTACCAGCGCCTGGTTCACCTGCATGTGGCGAGCGAAGTGTGGGATCAGCCTCCGTTCACGGTCACCAACGACCGGGGGAGCGTCGAATTGCCGGACCGCCAGGCGCTGCTGGACCACATCCTGGTTCTTGGCCGCAAAGAGTTCCAGATTCAGCGCTATAAGGGTCTCGGCGAGATGAACCCGGGGCAACTGTGGGAAACCACGATGGATCCCGCCAAGAGGCGGCTTCTTCAGGTTCAGGTGAACGACGCCGTTGCAACGGACAAACTGTTCAGCATTTTGATGGGCGATGCCGTGGAACCACGCAGGGAGTTCATCCAGAAGAACGCCCTGGACGTAAAGAACCTGGACGTTTAACCGCGCGCGGGCGCGGCTCACCGTAAACAGGAAATGGCTGACGACACCACACCGAACAAGGGAAACGAAACCCCGATAAATATCGAAGACGAGATGCGGCGGTCGTACCTCGACTATTCGATGAGTGTCATCGTCGGTCGGGCGCTCCCCGACGTGCGCGACGGACTCAAGCCCGTTCACCGCAGAATCCTGTACGGGATGCGCGAGATGGGATTGGCCTCGAATCGCGCATATCGCAAGTGTGCCAAGATCGTCGGCGACGTCATGGGGAACTACCACCCCCATGGCGACTCCGCAATCTACGACTCCGTCGTTCGGATGGCCCAGCGATTTTCGTACCGGTACCCGCTGGTCGATGGACAAGGTAATTTCGGCTCCGTCGACGGAGATCCCCCTGCCGCGATGCGATACACCGAAGCCCGGATGAAGGCTATCGCGGAGTCGCTTCTCGAAGACATCGACAAGGACACTGTCGATTTCGTCCCAACCTACGACGAGTTGGGACAGGAGCCCTCGTACCTGCCGGCCCGGGCGCCCAACCTCCTTGTGAACGGCTCCGGGGGTATCGCTGTCGGTATGGCGACTAATATGCCGCCGCACAACATGAACGAAGTGTGCGAGGCGGCGATCCTGATGATCAACAACAAGGCGACGACGTTCGAAGACGTCTACAGGCTGATTCCGGGCCCTGACCTCCCGACCAGAGGCTTCATTTATGGACGTTCCGGAATTCGGCAGGCCTACGAAACAGGGCGCGGCCAGCTGACCATGCGCGCCCGCGCGACGATCGAACCGCTGGCGACCAAGGACCGCCACGCGATCATCGTCACCGAAATCCCGTACCAGGTAAACAAGGCCCGATTGATCGAGAAGATCGCCGAGTTGGTACAGCACAAGCGCATCGAAGGTATTTCCGATATTCGCGACGAAAGCGACCGCGACGGCATGCGCGTGGTGATCGAACTCAAGCGCGGCGAACAACCGACCATCGTTTTGAACAAGCTGTACAAGCTGACGCCCATGCAGTCTACGTTTGGCGTCATCAATCTCGCAATCGTCAACGGACAACCCCGCGTCCTGCCGCTCATGGAACTGCTGCGGCACTTCATCGACCATCGCATCGACGTGGTCCGCCGCCGGACGCAGCATCTTCTGGCCCAGGCCGCGGCGCGGGCGCACATCCTTGAAGGCCTGCAGATAGCGCTCGATCACATCGACGAGGTGATCCGACTTATTCGGGCTGCGAAGACGCCCGCCGAAGCGAGGACCGGCCTGATCGCGGCGTTCGATTTCAGCGACCGCCAGGCAAAGGCGATTCTCGAGATGCAACTCCAGCGCCTGACCAACCTGGAGCGGCAGAAGATTGAGCGCGAACTGGCAGAGCTTCGGGAAAAGATCGCGGATTACAAAGAGATTCTCGCGAACGAAAACCGGCTGCGCCAGGTGATCGTCACGGAAATCGAGGAAGTAAAGAAACGCTTCGGAGATGAACGGCGCACCGAGATCATCGACGAGGAAGCCGATCTGAACATGGAAGACCTGATCGCGGACGAAGACGTGGTGATTACGCTGAGCTTCACACAGTACATCAAGCGCACGCCGCTATCGATCTACCGGAACCAGGGGCGCGGCGGCAAGGGCCGGATCGGCATGAAGACCCGCGATGAAGACCCCGTCACCAGCATCTACGTCGCCAGCACTCACAGCTACATGCTTGTGTTCACCAACCGCGGAAAGCTGCACTGGTTGAAGGTCTACGAAATTCCCGACGTGGGCGCCAGTGGGCGCGGAAAGGCGATCGTAAACCTGGTGAATATTGGCCCGGGGGAGTGGGTCGCGGGTGTCGTTTCCGTTCGCGATTTCGAGGAAGCCGCATCGGTGGCGATGGCCACGCGAAACGGCCAGGTCAAAAAGACGGCGCTTTCCGCCTTCAGCAATCCACGCGCAAACGGCATCATCGCGATGAAGCTGCCCGATGGCGATGAGTTGATCGGGGCCCAGTTGATCGCCGAGAACGAAACCGTCGTTCTGGGTACACACAGCGGCCTTTGCATCCGTTTCGGAAACAAGGACATTCGGCAAATGGGGCGCGTGGCTTACGGCGTTCGCGGCATCCGCCTGCTGAAGGGCGATTATGTTGTCGGCATGATCACCGCCGATGAGGGCGGCATGATCTTGAGTGTCACCGAGCGCGGTTTCGGCAAACGAACCAAGATTGGCCAGTACCGAATTCAGACCCGTGGCGGGAAGGGCATCATCAACATAAAGACCACCAAGCGCAACGGAAAGGTCGTTGCGATCATGCAAGTTTCCGATGATTCCGGACTTCTGATCATTACGCACCAAGCCAAGATCATCCGTGTTCGTGCCAGCGGTATCCGTGGGGTGGGCCGCAGCACGCAGGGCGTCAAACTGATTGACATCGACGAATCGGACACCGTTTCGGCAGCGTCTGTGATTGAGAGCGAACCCGTCAAGGTCGAAGATCTTCCGCTCGAACCCGGAGAAACGATCCACTAAGCCCCGCCTGACGCAGTGGCGCGCAACCTTCAGGTTCGGTCGCGGGAGCATATTCGGTGGTCCCGCCTTCCAACCGTTCCCGCGCGCCTGCTACAATAGCGTCCGCTGTGGCCAAAA
This sequence comes from Terriglobia bacterium, assembly GCA_963555775.3. GTDB lineage: Bacteria > Acidobacteriota > Terriglobia > 20CM-2-55-15 > 20CM-2-55-15 > JAJEDW01. Next base: position 359,777 of record CAUVWY020000003.1, read on the forward strand.
TCAGAATATCCGTCGTCCAATATCTCAATTCGGTACCGCTGGCCTGGGGCATTCTCGAAGGCCCCCTTGCCGATACGTTTGAAGCCGTGTACTCCACTCCGGCCGAGTGCGCGGAACAACTCGCCTCCGGCAAGGTGGATATCGGCCTGATCCCATCCATCGAATATCAACGCATCCCGGGGACTCGCATTATTCCGGGTCCGTCCATCACCTCACGGTATCGGGCGGCGAGCGTCCTGCTGTTGAGCAAGGTTCCCTTGTCGCAAGTCCAAACGGTCGCTTGCGACATCGGGTCTCGTTCGTCGGTGGCGTTGGCCCGCGTCATTCTGAACGGGTTTTACAAGAACAAGCCGGATTTCCGCCCGGCCGCGCCCGACGCCGCGGAGATGCTCGCAACCGCCGACGCCGCACTGTTAATCGGGGACGTCGCACTGCGCTTCAAATCGGAAAACAGGTTCGCGACATCCGTCAATATTGACGACTATGGGCAGGACGGACCCCAGCCGATACAGATGTTCGATCTTGTCGAGCGCTGGAATACGCTTACAGGCTTGCCATTCGTGTTTGCTTTTTGGGCTGCGCGCAAAGGATTTACCGACAAAGGGGTCGTCGAAAAACTGGTGGAGTCGCGCGAGTTCGGACTCGCCAACCTCGACACGATTGCCCAGAAGTATTCCGAAAAGTTGGAGATCGAGAAGGATTTCCTTCTGCAGTACCTCGAGAAGAACATGCAGTATCACATGGACGCGGACGGGGTGGAAGCGCTCCGCACCTTTTACGCCAAGGCTGCCAACATCGGGGCCATCAAGTCGCCGAGGAGCATCGACTTCCTGTGAGTTCGTGTACCGAAATTCTGGCGTCCGCGGTTTCCGGAAACCGAGTCTCCGACGCCGAAGCGCAGCAACTCTTTGAAGATGCCGAACTGCTTGAACTCGGCGCAGCGGCCGATGCCATACGCCAACGCCTCCACGCCGATGGCGTCGTCAGCTACATCATCGACCGGAACATCAACTACACCAACGTCTGTAATGAATATTGTTCGTTCTGCGCGTTCTATCGCCCTCCCGGCCACCCGGAAGGCTACGTTCTGTCGAACGAGACCATCTACGAAAAAATCCAGGAAACAGTGGACCGGGGCGGTACCGGGATTCTGATGCAGGGGGGGGTCCATCCGGATCTCGAGATCGGGTATTACGAAGAACTGCTGAGCGGCATGCGGGAACGCTTTCCTGACATCCAGCGGCATTGTTTCTCGCCGTCTGAGATCCTGAACATTGGCAAGGTTTCGGATCTTTCGGTAGCCGAAACCTTCCGTCGCCTGAAAGACGCCGGTCTGGATTCCATGCCCGGGGGTGGGGCAGAGATTCTCGACGACGAGATTCGCCAGACGATCAGCCCGCTCAAGTGTTCAACGGACGACTGGTTGATGGTCAATCGCCTAGCTCACGAGCAGGGGTTGCGCTCGTCGGCCACGATGATGATCGGTGTCGGCGAGACGCTGGAGCACAGGATCCGCCACTTGCGCCGACTCCGCGACCTGCAGGATGAAACGGGCGGCTTCACCGCCTTTATTCCCTGGACTTTCCAGAAAGAGAATACGCCGTTGGGCAAGCGGGAACTGGCCGACGTCCAACCGGCGGAGTATTTGAGGATGCTGGCGCTGTCGCGCATCTACCTTGATAACTTCGACAACATTCAGGTTTCCTGGCTGACGGTCGGGTTGAAGATCGGCTCGATTGCGCTCCGGTTCGGAGTCAACGACATGGGCAGCATCATGATTGAGGAGAACGTGATCAGCGCGGCGGGCGCGAACCACTGGGCGACCGCCGGCGACCTGTGCCGCATTATTTCGGATGCCGGCTTCACGGCGCGCCAACGCACCACGCTGTACGAACGATACGTGAGCTAGTCTTGGCTCGCAGTTTCCGCCTTTCTTCAGTCTGGAAATCCGGGGACCTTGAAACAGTTCGTTGCTTCTCCCCTCTCGTCCGATCCACCACGATTTCCGGGTAGCATGCGGATTGTTGTGCATGAGTTCGTGAGCGGGGGCGGGCTCGCGGGACAGGAAGTGCCGGCCTCACTGGCTCGTGAAGGTGCGGCGATGCATGCGGCGCTTATCGCGGACCTCGCCGCGCTGGACAGCCATCGGATTGTCACCACGGCAGACCCGCGTTTTCCCATTCCACGGCCCTCCGGTGTCGAGGCGGTTAATCTTTCCCCAACAGCCACGGTGCGTGACAAACAGCTCGATACGCTGATTGGATCTGCCGATGCCGCATGGTTCGTGGCGCCCGAAACCGCCGACTGCCTCGCGGGCCTCGCCGCGCGCGCCGAACGTCAAGGGAAAGCGGTGCTGGGTCCCGGCTCGGCGGCGATTCGCCGGGCTTCCGACAAGGGCTCAATTTCGGGCCGCTTGATTCGCCACGGGATTTCCTGTCCCCAGACCCTGGTCCTCAAACCCGGCGCCGATTGGTCCTTGTGGAAGTCCGCGGCACGTACCTTGGGTTATCCGGTCGTGGTCAAGCCGCGGCGCGGTGCGGGGTGCAACGGCGTGTGTCTCGCGCCCGACGCCCGGGCCTTGCGCCAGGGAGTGGAAATTGCACGGCAGGCGAACGGAAAAGGGTCGCTGGTGCTTCAACGATTCGTCGCGGGCGTGCCGGCGAGCGTGTCGCTTCTTGCCGCGGGCCGCCGCGCCCTGCCACTGACTGTCAATGGACAGTCCATGGCGGTCTCGGGATCTTTCCAGTACCACGGCGGAACGACCCCGCTGGACCACCCCGGCGCCCGGCGTGCGATCGATGCCGCACTGCGGGCCTGCGAAGCGCTTCGAGGGCTTTACGGCTATGTTGGCGTGGACTTGGTTCTCACGGGTTCGGCGGCTGTAGTCATCGAAGTCAACCCTCGGCTCACCACGGCATATCTGGGAGTTCGGGCGGCGGTCGAGGGCAATGTCGCGGCTCTGGCGCTCGATGCCTGCGCCGGTACGCTACCCGATTCGGTCAATGTGCGGCAGCGCGTCTCATTTGCCGCGGACGGCCGGATCTTGTCGGCCGTCGCTATTTGAAACCAGGAGAATGCGATGAGGGAGAAAGACCCGGGAAAACAGTCTCCGATACTTGGTTGGGATGTTGGCGGGGCCAATGTCAAGGCTGTTCGCCTTCAGGCTGACAACCGCGGAGCCCCAGCCCGCTGGACGGCGACATCCGTGGCCCAACGCATGTTTTCACTCTGGCGCGAACCCGACAACCTGAGCGCCATCCTGAAGGAAATGGCGGCGGGTATGGGCGGCCATGCGGACGTTCGCGAGATGGCGTTGACTATGACCGCGGAACTGGCCGATTGTTTCGCCACCCGGCAAGAGGGCGTCATTTTCGTGCTCGACGCCTTTTGCTCGGCGTTTCCCGGGATCGATTTGCGGGCGTACGGCGTCGACGGGAAGTTTTACTCAGCCCGCCAGGTAAAGGACGCCCCGCTGGGGGTGGCTGCGGCGAACTGGATGGCCTCCGCGACCTTTGTGGCTCGGGGGTTTCCTGACGCATTTTTTCTGGACGTGGGCAGTACGACGACCGACATCATTCCGATCGTCGGTGGCCGAGTGGCCGCCGAGGGAAAAACCGATACACGGCGACTCGTCACTGGCGAACTCGTCTACACTGGGGCCCTGCGAACGCCGATATGCGCCATCGTGCAATCGGTACCGCTTGGCGGCCGTCCCTGCCGCGTGGCCGCCGAGCACTTTGCGGTGGCTGCCGATGCACACCTCTGGCTTGGGCGCATTGATGAAACCGGCTACATGGCGGAAACGCCGGACGGAAAAGGCCGGAGCCGATCGGATGCCGGCGCCCGGCTTGCCCGAATGGTCTGCGGCGATCTGGGAACGCTGGGCGCGGACGACATCACCGCGATCGCCCAACACGTCGCCGAATCCCAGATACGGCAGATCGTGAATGGTATTTCCCAGGTGATGAACCGGCTCGGCCAGGCGGCCCCCACCACTGCAGTGCTCGCCGGAGAAGGAAGTTTTCTGGCCAGAGCCGCCGCCGCGGAATGTCATCTCGCGATAGGCGAGTTGTCCGGCACGCTGGGAGCGGCCGTTGCCCGACCCGGTCCGGCCGCCGCAGTGGCCTACCTGCTGGCCGAGGCTCGCGCTGCCGCGCGTTACGATTCGTAGGTGACGGGATGGGGGCGCCAGCCTGAGCCGTCGACGCCTGAAATGTTTTATGCTGGACCAATGACGATAGATCCCGGAATGAATGAGCGTGCCTGGCGGTTGGCTGATCGATATGCCGAACGAGCGGACGAACTGCGGATTGCCGTAAGCCGCTTGGGGTGCGGAGCTCGGGTTTTGGACGCGGGGGTCGACGCGCCCGGAGGGCTTGGCGCCGGATTGATGCTTGCGGAGTTGTGTATGGGAGGGCTCGGGCGCGTGAGCTTTACGCCACTGCCGATCGGCGGCAATAACTGGCCCGGTATCCAGGTGTGGACGGACCATCCTGCCGCGTCCTGCATGGCATCGCAGTATGCCGGCTGGGCCATTGCTCCGAAGGGTTATTTTGCGATGGGCTCCGGTCCGCTACGTGCCAAGGCGCGGGTGGAGAAAGACTTGTTCGCGAAACTCAACTACGCGGAAGATGCCGAACGCGGTGTGTTGGTCTTGGAGGGCCGCACGCTTCCGACCGACGAGGTGGCGGTTTGGGTCGCCGGGAAGGCGGGACTTCCACCCGAAGCGATCACTTTCGCCGTCGCGCCCACCGCGAGCTTGGCCGGGGGCGTCCAGATCTCGGCCCGAGCGATCGAAACGGGACTCCACAAGATGGAGACGCTCGGGTTCGACGTGCGCCGCGTCGTGAGCGCCATGGGAACGGCGCCGTTGCCGCCCGTTGCCGAGAACGACATCCGGGCCATCGGACGCACGAATGACTGCGTGCTTTACGGAGGGCAGGTCCGTTACACCGTCCAGGCGGAGGACGACGAACTCCGGGAACTTGTGGAGCGGCTTCCTTCTTCTGCATCGGCCGATTACGGGGCGCCGTTTTATGACATCTTCAAGCGCTACGATCGCGACTTCTACAAGATTGACCCGCTACTTTTCAGCCCGGGCGAGGCATGGCTCACCAGTGCCGCGAGCGGTCGCACGTTTCACGCCGGGAATGTAAACCCGGACATCCTGCGAGCGTCATTGCTGGTGTCCTGAAGCGTCAGACAATTGCGAACAACCCCGAAGCTTGCCTTGTTGTCACGGGAGCAACGGACCAGGGCCGGGCTGATCCAACGAACCGGAGCGACTGGATGACGAATTCAGACATCGCCGCCACCGCCCAGATGGCCTGTTTGCTGGAAGCCAGCGCCCCCAAGCCCGGGAACGTCTCGCCGGGACGCCACTTTGCCGATCTACGCTATGAAGACTTCCTGGCCAGTGCCGTTGCGATAGGAGAGCCCATGGCCGGCGCCGGCCGACGCCCCGTCGGAGAAACGGTGCGCCTCGCGATCGAGGCCACCTCGCGGTGGACCCGCTCGAATTCCAATCTCGGCATCGTACTTCTGTTGGCGCCGCTCGCTCGCGCCGCCCTCGTCGGGGCCAAGACGGAACTTCGGGCTGCGCTTGCCCGTGTGCTCGAAGAAACGAGCGTGGACGATGCCCGCAACGTGTACGCCGCCATTCGACTCGCTTGCCCGGGCGGGCTTGGCCAAGCCGAAACGCAGGATGTGGCCGATGAACCGGTCGTGACGCTGCTCGCTGCGATGCGGATGGCCGCCGACCGCGACGGTATCGCGCGCGAGTACGCCAACAGGTTCGAGGTCACGTTCGAAACCGGCGCCTCCGCCCTCGTTCGCGCTCGCACCGACGGACTGTCCTGGGATGACGCGGTCGTTGAAACGTTTCTCACCTTACTGGCCGGGAACGCCGACACGCACATCGCACGTCGTTCAGGGATGGCGCTGGCGCGGAAAGTGTCCGAGCGCGCACAAAGCGTGCTCGCTACGGGAGGAGTTCGGTCGGCGAGGGGCCGCCGCGCAACCGCCGAGTTCGACCGTTCGCTACGGGACGAGGAGAACAGGGCCAACCCCGGCACGACAGCCGACCTGACCGCGGCAGCGATTTTTGTCACGTTGCTCAGAAACAAACCCGCCGGCTTCCGCTGAATCGGGACCACGCGCAAATACCCTGTCCGGCATTGTCAGGCGAGAAGCGTTCCACGAAGGAAGCCGGAATTTGGCAGGCTCCGACCTTCTTGACACCTAAAGGGAGCGGGTCACAGACTTTGTCGATTGTCGGCCACGACAATAAACCATCGGCCCGTTACTCTCTTCGCGCCCGAGACGCGAAGAGAGTAACGGGCGACTCTGCAGGGTTCTGCCACAGGCCGCGAAACTATGGAGGATGGTGCGGACCAGGCGCCTGAAGACTCCTGGAAAGGAAGGACAGAGAATGGAGTGGACCTACTCGGGACGGGTCACGTTTTCGGCCTGAAAACCCTTGGGCCCTTCGGTAATCATGAACTCCACGTCTTCGCCTTCTTTCAGCGTTCGGTAACCGTCCGTCTGAATGGCGGAGTAGTGTACGAACACATCGCCGCCGCCGGACCGTTCAATAAAGCCGAAGCCCTTCTTGTTGTTGAACCACTTTACCTTGCCGATTTCCTTGCTCATCTCTCTCTCCAGATCCTGGTTGAGATTGGACGGCCATCGCTCGGCTGCAGGAACAGGCGTAGCCGAAACCCAGCGGAAACGCCGCACACGGGCTTCCGCACAGTCAGTACTCTCCGGTGGTGTCCTTTCCCTAGCGCCGGAATTATATCGAAAGCCCTTTCGCTGTCAACAATATAGCGATACAAAACAAGCGACATGCCGACACGCTAAGTTCGCCACACCGACAAAACACATCCGACTCAGAACGTGTCGATAAACATCCGGATAAAGCGGGTGTTCGGCGACCGCCGGAACAGCCCGCAACGGATCGGGACAGGAAAAACCCCGAAACCCGAATACCGGTGACATTCCTCGATGCGCAGTCGCTGCGAAGACGCCGCCCCGAACCCCTCGCCCAGGCAGGACCGGCGGCGAGGGTGTCGAAAAGCCCTTCGACCCCGCGGCAAAAAACCCTTTACGAAAAGATAAGCCGATAGTTGACAATGATACACTAAGGTTCTATTATCGCAGCGTGCTCATACTTTAAGGAGGTACGACAATGGCTGTCATCAGATGGGATCCATTCAGAGAGATGGGAACGGTGCAGGACCGAATGAATCGACTTTTTGAGGAATCCAACCGTGCGGTGAGGGGAGAAGACCCTGCCCCGACGACGGTTTGGAGCCCTGCCGTCGACATCCATGAGACTGAAAACGAAATCGTGGTCAAGGCCGAGGTTCCCGGCATCGAGAAAAACGAGATTGAACTCACCCTGGAGAACAACATACTTAGACTCCGGGGGGAAAGACGATTCGAAAAGGACACGCGAGAAGAAAACTACCATCGGATCGAACGGGCCTACGGCAGTTTCAGCCGATCCTTCCAGATTCCGACCGTGGTCGATGAAGCCAAGATCGCCGCGGATCACAACGATGGCGTTCTGACCATCACGCTACCGAAGACGCATAAGGCAAAAACCAAACAAATCGCCATCAATTGATCTGCGGGCATCGGGCGTTCTTTCCTCCAGGGGATGGAGCGCCCGTGCATCCACCCAACAGGGGAGGATCACCGTAATGATTCGGTTCGACAAGTTCACGCAAAAGGCCCAGGAGGCCATTCAGGCGGCCCGGACCCACGCTCGGGAGCAGCGCCAATCGCAATTGCAGCCCGAGCATATGCTGGGGGCACTGGTCCAACAGAAGGACGGGGTTGTCCTGCCCGTGCTCGAAAGGCTTTCCGTCGATGTTGCCCGACTCTCCGCCGACCTGGCCGAAGCCATCGGCAAGTTGCCGCGTCTGGGGCACGCCGCCGACGTTTCCCTCTCGAAGAAACTGTCCATGGTTTTCGAAGCGGCCCAGACCGAGGCCGCCCAGTTCAAAGACGAATACTTCAGTACCGAACATCTGCTCCTTGCAATGGCCACCGCCAAGGGAGGGGGCGTTCGGTATTTGCTCCAGGCCCACAGCGTTACCCGGGACGCCATACTCAAGGCGCTGGTTACAATTCGCGGCGCCCAGAGGATTACCGCCCTGGCCCGGGACGGAAGCCTCGATCCGGTGATTGGCCGAGACGAAGAAATCCGCCGCGTGGTCCAGGTGCTTTCTCGCCGCACCAAGAACAACCCGGTCCTCATCGGAGAGCCGGGTGTCGGGAAAACCGCGATCGTCGAAGGGCTCGCGCGGCGCGTGATTGCCGGCGACGTACCCGAAACGCTCCGCAACAAGCGCATCGTCTCACTCGACCTCGGATCCATGATCGCAGGGACGAAGTATCGCGGGGAATTCGAGGAGCGGCTCAAAGCGGTCCTCAAGGAAATCGAAGACGCGGCCGGACAGATCGTCCTCTTCATCGACGAACTCCACACGCTGGTCGGCGCCGGTGCCGGCGAGGGGTCCATGGACGCGTCCAACATGTTGAAACCAGCGCTGGCTCGCGGCGAACTGCGTTGTATCGGCGCCACCACGTTGAACGAGTAGCGGAAGTACATCGAAAAGGACAAAGCGCTCGAACGCCGTTTCCAGAACGTTCTGGTTGGCGAACCCGGAGTGGAAGACGCCATTTCCATCCTGCGCGGCTTGAAGGAGCGCTACGAAGTCCACCATGGCGTTCGTATTAAGGACGCGGCCATCCTGGCCGCCGTCCTTCTGTCTCATCGCTACATTACCGATCGATTTCTGCCCGACAAGGCGATCGATCTGATCGATGAAGCGGCAGCGAGCCTGCGGATGCAGATCGATTCGATGCCGGTCGAGATCGACAAGATCGAACGCAGCGTGATGCAGATGGAGATCGAGCGTCAGGCGCTCGGCAAGGAACAGGACGCTGCCTCACGCGGCCGTTTGGGCGAGCTTGAAAGAGAACTCGGCGACCTTCGCGAGCAGTCGACGGCAATGAAAGCGCAATGGCAAGCCGAAAAGGAAGAGATCCAGAGTCTGAGGTCCCTGCAAGAACAACTCGAACAAGCGCGGCTCGAAGAGCAACAGGCTGCCCGGGAAGGCGATTTAAGCACGGTTGCCGAAATTCGTTACGGGCGCATTCGAGACCTGGAACAGAGAATCGACCGCGCCGGTGACCACCAGAAAGCCGGCGAAGGAAACGCGGCCCGCATGCTCAAGGAAGAAGTCGACGAGGAAGACGTCGCGCGCATCGTTGCAAACTGGACCGGAATCCCGGTCAGCAAGATGCTCGAAAGCGAAGTCCGGAAGCTGGCCCATATGGAAGAATTGCTCCAGCAGCGCGTCGTCGGGCAGCGGGAAGGTTTGGCCGCCGTCGCGAATGCGATTCGGCGTTCGCGCGCGGGATTGCAGGATACGGAGCGCCCAATTGGCGTTTTCATGTTCATGGGGCCCACCGGCGTGGGCAAGACCGAAACGGCGCGCGCGCTGGCCGAATTTCTTTTTAGCGACGACAAAAACATCGTCCGCGTCGACATGTCCGAGTTCATCGAGAAGCACTCGGTATCGCGGCTGATCGGAGCGCCTCCAGGATATGTCGGTTACGAAGAAGGCGGTTATCTCACCGAAAGCGTTCGGCGGCGCCCGTACGCGGTGATCTTGTTGGACGAAATCGAGAAAGCGCATCCCGAAGTGTGGAACGTCCTGCTGCAAATCTTCGATGACGGCCGGCTCACCGATGGCAAGGGGCGCACCGTCGATTTCACGAACACCGTAATTATCATGACCTCGAATGTGGCCATCGGCAACGACGATACTGACATCCGGCAGGAACTCCAGTCGCACTTCAAGCCCGAGTTCCTGAATCGCATTGACGACATCATTCGATTCCACAGCCTGGGCCGCGACGAGATCTCGCGGATCATCGACCTCCAGATCGAAGGTTTGCAGAAGCACCTCGAGGATCGCAAGATCAGGCTCGAATTGACTCCCGCCGCGCTCGCAGCACTGTTCCGTGAGGGATACGACCCGACATTCGGGGCCCGCCCGCTGAAGCGCGCCATCCAGACGATGATCTCCAACCCGCTGTCATTAAAACTCCTCGAGGGAGAGGTTCCGCCGGGATCCCGCGTAGTGGGCGACGCCCGCGGCGGGGGCGGACTGACCTTCGACGCCCAACCCGCAAGCCAGACTCAGCCCGCCGGCGTCGAAGTCTGACACCGCTCCAGGGGTTGCCGGTAACCTCCGGCGGTTCTATTCGTTTGGAATCCGCAGAACCTGACCGGGAAAAATGAGATCCCCGGTCAGACCGTTTGTGTTAGCCAGTGACTCCACCGACGTGTTGGTCCTTCTGGCGATGAGCGCCAGAGCGTCGCCTTTCTGCACCTTGTACACACGAGGGCCGGCGTCGGTCTGGAGATTCCGGACATACTGTTCGTATTGCTCGGGGAAGACGGCAATGTGGTAATGCGCCGGGCTGCGTTCGCGAGTGGCTTCCAGAACGCCCGCCCCTTCCAGTGAAAGAAGGACGCGGTTCAGCCAATCGCGGCATTGGCGGCTCCCTGGCGGGCGCAGGTCGATGGCCATCCCCGTTGGATGTACCGACTGATCGTGGGCGTTGGAGGGCTGCTCATTGAGCGGCCGAGTCAGGCTGGTGACGGTCAGTTGTTCCCCGCACGCCGATCGGAACTGCCGGGACAAACGTTCGATGAAGAGTTTTACCGCGGGTCGGCTATAGGGATACGAAACATCATGAAGGTTGTAGTCGCTGTTGCCGGGAATTTCAACGATAAGGTCCGCCGCAACGAACCTGCGGACGCGAGCCGCGCTTTCCATGAACGTGAAGTCATGGATTCGGGCCTGTCTCTCCTGCCGGTTCATGGAAGTTGGAGAACCGCCCAGGCTCTGGGCATCGACACGAATATTGAATAGAAGAACGATCAGGACCACGATGGCCGAAGAGACCCTCATCCCATTCATAGAGGAAAGAATACACGTTTTGAACGTGTTCGGGAACACCCGGTTGCAACCTCGAACGCCTGTTCATGAGGCAGCGCAATCATCGGCATCGCATCACCGGTGTCGGCCGGCCCAGGTGGATAGAAGAAAGAGGTTTCCCGGTTCAAAAGGCGTGCCACGGATCCAGATCGAGGTTTGTGCACTGAACGTGACAATGCGGGTATCATGGCCGAACGGAGGCACGGATATGAAAGACACGAGCATCCAGCGGATCGAAAACATGAGCCGTCGCCGTTTCATGAGCGGGGTGTTTTCGGCGGGCGCGTTCGTGATTGCAGCGCGCGTGCTGCCCGTATCCGCCTGGGCTCAGTCGGCCGATTCGGCGACACGCGCGTCGAGCGCGGCGCTCAACCCGAGCATCTACTTGGGACTGGAGCCCGACGGAACGGTTTTCATCGTCACCCATCGTTCGGAGATGGGAACCGGAATCCGGACCGCGTTGCCGACCGTGGCCGCGGACGAACTCGACGCCGATTGGGGCCGGGTGAGGATCGAGCAGGGAATCGGCGATCCGGCCTATGGAGATCAGAATACCGACGGGTCGCGCTCGATCCGGGATTTCTACGAGGCATTCCGCGTAGCGGGGGCATCGGCGCGCGAGATGCTGATTCGCGCGGCCGCCGAACAGTGGGACGCGCCGGTTTCGGAGTGCCGGGCAGAACTCCACGAGATCGTCCATGGACCCAGCGGTCGTCGCGCCGGTTATGGCTCGCTCGCCGAGGCGGCCGGGCGCCTACCGGTTCCCGATCCAGCGAATCTGGAATTCAAACCCGCAAGCGAATGGCGCTACGTCGGCACCGACCACAGCATCTACGATCTGGGCGGCATCGTAACGGGAACAGCCATATTCGGAATGGACGCGGAGCGGGAAGGGATGGCTTACGCCTCGGTTGAACATCCCCCGGTGTTGGGGGGAACGATCCGCTCTCTCGACGACTCCGAAGCGTTGCGGGTTTCGGGCGTGCAGCGTACCCTCCGGATCGATCCGTTCACCCCGCCGTATGGTTTTCAGCCGTTGGGCGGAGTCGCCGTCATCGCCGACAACACATGGGCGGCCTTCCAGGGTCGCCGCCGCCTGAACGTTGAATGGGATGACGGACCCAACGCCGCCTATGATTCGGATCCATTCAAACAGCAGTTGATGGACACGGCGCGGCAACCGGGGCGTGTTGTTCGGGACCTCGGGAACGTGGACGACGAATTTGCCCGCGGCGGTACGGCCATGGAAGCGATGTACTACATGCCGCACCATGCGCACGCGCCGATGGAGCCCCCGGTCGCCGTCGCTGAGATTCGGGATGGGCGAGCGTACCTCTGGGCGCCAACGCAAAACCCGCAAGCCGTCCAGGAGACTGTGGCCGCCGCGCTTGGCATCGATACCTCCGAGGTTATCTGTAACGTCACGCTCCTTGGCGGGGGATTCGGACGCAAGTCCAAACCCGACTACTGTGCCGAAGCGGCCCTTCTCGCCCGAGAGTTGGGTCGGCCGGTGAAGGTGGTCTGGAGCCGCGAAGACGATATCCAGTTCGACTACTACCACACTGTCGCCGCCGTGTACCACCGGGCGCTGGTCGACGCCAACGGCCGTCCCACGGCATGGCTGCAGCGGTCCGTATTCCCCCCCATCGCTGCGACGTTCGTCCCGGGCGCGCAGTACGGAATGGATTTCGAACACGACATGGGATTGAGCGATCTGCCGTATGACATTGCAAACATTCGGGCAGAGAACGGCCCGGCGGCTGCGCATGTGCGGATCGGCTGGTTCCGCGCCGTTTCGAACAACTACCATGTGTTTGCGGCATCGAGTTTCGCCGACGAGATGGCGCACGCGGCCGGCCGCGATCCGCTGGAGTTTCTGCTCGACATGATCGGTCCGGGGCAGATTGTGGACCTTGAAGCGCAGGGGGTGCCCTACACGAACTATGGCGCGCCTTTGGACCGGTACCCGGTCGATACGGGGCGGCTGCGCAACGTGCTGGAGATCGCGGGCGAGCGTTCCAACTGGGGCTCGCGCCGGCCGGCCGAAGGCTGGGGGATCGGTATTGCCGCCCACCGCAGCTTCAACTCCTATGTGGCGTCGGTCGTCGAAGTCGAAATCGACGGGAACCAGGTCCACGTTCCCCGCGTGCATCAGGTCGTCGATGCCGGCGTGATCGTGTCTCCCGATCGCGTGCGCGCGCAATTCGAAGGCGCCGCCGTCATGGCTATAGGTCTGGCCCGGAACGGAGAGATCACGGTGGCAGGCGGCCGCGTTCAACAGACCAACTTCACTGACTTCCGGGTGGCGCGCATGAGCGACGCGCCTGTGGAAACGAGGGTCCACCTGGTCGAAAGCACTGCATTGCCTACCGGCGTGGGAGAACCCGGATTACCGCCGGTGATTGCCGCGTTCGCGAATGCGATCTATTCGGCGACCGGGACGCGTGTGAGGGAGTTGCCTCTCTCGCGGCAGAATCTGTAGGGGATACGCGGCGACCGGCAGCGCAGCGCCTTGACTAGTCGATGTCGAAATCGTCCGGGCCGCGCCGGCCGCGGCCGCTCTCTTCCAGCCACCCTGGGAGTGATTCAACGAGATCCGGTATCGTGATGTCGATACGGATACCGTTGTCTGCGATCAGGTCGAGCACGGCGTGGAAAGTAGGGCCGAATGCCGTCGCTGTCGATTCGCCCCCTTGATCCCGCCATTCGATCTCCGCTAGAATTGGCACTCGCGACAAGCGACTGCCAACGTCCGTTATCATTTCCGATTCCACACGGGAAAATAGGAGCCGATATGCCTGCAAAAGAAGTGATCTTGCGTGAAGATGCCCGGAAACGAATTCTCGATGGAATTGTCGAACTCACCGACACGGCGCAGGTAACCCTGGGCCCGCGGGGCCGGAACGTGGTGATCGACCGCAAGTTCGGTGCCCCAATGATTACCAAGGACGGCGTCACGGTGGTCAAGGAGATCGATCTCGAGAGCCGCTTCGAAAACATGGGCGCGCTGATGGTCCGCGAAGTCGCCTCGAAGACCAACGATGAGGTCGGCGACGGGACGACAACGGCCGTCGTCCTGGCCAGGGCCATATATCAGCGGGGGCTGAAGAACGTCGTTGCGGGGGCGAATCCGATGGATCTGAAGCGCGGTGTCGACCTTGGCGTGGACGCCGTTGTCGCCCAACTGAAGAAACATTCCCTTCCGGCAAAGAGCCACCGGGAACGGGAACAGATCGCCACGATCTCTGCCAACGGGGACAACAACATCGGCAAGCTGATCGCCGAGGCCATAAAAAGCGTGGGCGTGGACGGCGTCGTCACGGTTGAAGAAGCAAAGGCCATGCAGACCGAACTGGAAATCGTCGAAGGCATGCAATGGGACCGCGGCTATCTATCGCCGTACTTCGTGACCAATCAGGACCGTATGGAAGTGGCATTCGAAAAGCCATATATCCTGATTCGCGAAAAGAAATTTTTGTCCCTGAACGAATTGCTTCCGATCATGGAACAGATTGCGCGCTCGGGAAGGCCGCTCCTGGTCGTTGCTGAAGACGTCGAGGGCGAGGCGCTGGCCACCATGGTGGTCAACAAGCTTCGCGGTACCGTCCAATGCGCCGCCGTCAAAGCGCCCGCTTTCGGCGACCGCCGAAAAGCCATGATTGCCGACATCGCGACCCTTACTGGCGGTCGTGCACTGACCGAAGACCTTGGCATCTCTCCGGAAAACATTGGCCTTGCCGATCTCGGACAGGCGAAGCGCGTCGTCATCGAAAAGGACACCACCACGATCGTTGAGGGCAAGGGCACTAAAGCCGCAATCGACGGCCGTATCGCACAGATTCGCAATGAAATCGAAGAGAGCAACTCCACCTACGATCAGGAAAAGCTCCAGGAACGACTGGCCAAGCTGACAGGGGGAGTTGCGGCGATCCGCGTCGGGGCGCATACGGAGATCGAGATGAAGGAATTGAAGGCTCGTGTCGAAGACGCGCTGAACGCAACCCGCGCGGCCGCCCAAGAAGGTATCGTTCCCGGGGGCGGTATCGCGCTGCTTCGCGCCCGGAAGGCGGTTGCCCAGCTTGCCGCCACACTGGACGGCGATATCCGGACGGGGGTGGAGATTCTTGGCTCGGCTCTGGAAGCCCCCGCCCACAGGATCGCGGCGAATGCCGGCGAAGAAGGCGCCGTCGTCGTCGGGAAAATCCTCGCGGTTCCGGACTATGAATTCGGCTACAACGCCGAGACCGATCAGTATCAGGACCTGGTGAAGGCCGGAGTTGTCGACCCGGCCAAGGTGGTCCGTGTCGCACTTCAGAATGCCGCATCGGTTGCCGGCCTTCTGATCACGACCGAGGTGGCCGTCGCCGAGTTGCCCGAGAAGGCACCCGCCCCGGCAATGCCGGGTGGCGGTGAGTACGACGACTACTAAATTGAAGACCCGGCAGGTGCGTTCTTCTGCCACCTGCCGGCACGGTTCCTTGAAACATCGTTCCTGCATGGTTCAAACCCTCGCCATTATCCTCGCTTCGTGCTAAAAGCACTGGCATCGATACAGTCCGATCAACAGAAAGAAACCGGAGTGAGAATCATGTCTGAGCAGATACAGCGTCGAGAGATTCTGAGAATGGGCCTTGGTGCGACGAGCCTGATCGCAGTCCTTCCGCGGTGGGCCATACCCGCGCTCGCGCAGGGAGAAACGATCGCCCCCTTTACCGATATTCCAGCCACATTCAATCCAGGCGGCGATGGCCCGGTTCGGCTGTATGACATTCGGAACATCGACGGCATGTTTACGCCCAACGACGAGTATTTCTCGATCGCGCACTATGGGATGCCCGAACTCGATCCCGTCGCGTACCGCCTGCAGGTGACGGGGCTGGTCAACAACCCGATGGAGTTGTCCCTGGCCGACATTCGCTCGCGCCCCTCGGTCGATGTCCCGGCCGGTTACGAGTGTTCGGGTAACAGCGCACGCAGCGTCCAGGGTCTGTCTTCGTGCGGCAACTGGACCGGCACCCGGGTGCGTGACCTGCTCGGCGACGTGGACGTCACCGACCGTGCCCGCGAGGTCCTCTTCTTCGGCGCCGACCGCGGCGAGGAAACCACCGCGTTCCGTCAGCAGGAAATCACGCTCGACTCGCAGTTCATCCGTAGCGTGTCCCTCCAGACGGCCATGGAATCCGACGCCATCATCGCCTATGAATTGAACGGTCAGGCGCTGGGCGCCCGTCACGGGGCTCCGGCACGCTTGATCATGCCCGGATGGTACGGTGTGTCCAACGTTAAATGGCTGACCGGCATCCACGTCCAGCAGGACCGATTTGTCGGGCACTTCCAGTCCCGGTGGTACCGCACGGTACGCGGTGAAGAAATCGGTGGGGATGAAAAGTTCAACGAAACCGAAGTCACCCGCATGCGGATCAAATCGGTAATTGCCCGCGTCATCCGGCAGGGCAACACGCATCGCGTCACGGGTTTCGTGCTGAACGACGGTACGCCGATCGAATCGGTCGAAGTCCGGATTGACGGAGGCGCATGGCAGACGGCGACGTTTGACCCGGCCAATACCCAGTATTCCTGGAAGCTCTTCAGCTTCGACTGGAACGACGCGGCTGCTGGCGAGCACACCATCGTGTCCCGCGCGACCGATGTCAACGGCGTCACCCAGGCGACCGACGCCGAACTCGCGAGCAAACAGACGTTTCTCGAACACAATGCGCAGTTTCCGCGGACCGTGATGGTCTCCTGAAGAGGTCCCCGCGTCCGGAGACGGCGCGGGGGCAAAAAGCCCGGGGTCCGCCGTCCAGACCGCAAAAACACGTGAAATCTTCATCGGAATCGCCGTGCCTTGGGGTATATTGGCGCGGGTCCCGGGTGCCACTCGCGTCGCCGCCCGGGCTCGGAGGAGGCAGGTAATGAAGCTGGTCACCGCGATTATCCAGCCAGAGAAGCTCGACGATGTGCGCGACACCCTGTCGCGGCTCGGCGTGACGGGAATGACCGTCACCGAGGTCAAGGGATTCGGCCACCAGCAAGGGCACACCGAGAAATACCGCAGCGCCGAGTTCGCGGTGGATTTCGTCCCGAAGGTCAAGCTCGAGATCGTTGTCACCGACGCCAGCGCGGGCCGGATCACCGACGCGATCCGCGACACCGCCCAGACGGGACGGATCGGCGACGGTAAGGTGTTCGTCAGCAGCATCGACGAAGCGATTCGAATCCGCACCGGCGAGACGGGCGACGGCGTGCTCTGATGCGACCGCGCGCGCCATTTGTGGAGGCACCCACCGTATGAGACTGTTCAGAAACCAACGATCGTTGTATGGCATCGTCGCGTTCGTCCTGCTGGGCATGCCCGCGACGGCATGGGCCCAGGAGGGGGTGGATTCCGGCGACACCGCCTGGCTGCTCACTTCGAGCGTCCTCGTCCTGTTCATGACGATCCCGGGGTTGTCGCTGTTCTACGCCGGGCTGGTGCGGGCAAAGAACGTTCTTTCCGTGATGATGCAGTGCTTCGCGATCACCTGCGTGGTCACGATCGTGTGGACCGTCTACGGGTACGGTCTGGCCTTCGGGGACGGCGGCCGACTCCAGGCGTTTATCGGCATGGGGCACTTCCTGTTGTTGGACGTCGGAGTCGACGCGGTTTCGGGAACCGTACCCGAAACGGTCTACCAGATGTTCCAGCTCACATTCGCCATCATCACGCCCGCGCTCATAGTCGGCGCGTTCGCCGAACGGATGAAGTTCTCCGCGATGCTCTCGTTCATGGCCCTCTGGGTGACTCTGGTCTATTTCCCGGTGGCGCACTGGGTCTGGGGCGGCGGATGGTTGGGCGCCATGGGCGTCCTCGACTTTGCCGGCGGCAGCGTGGTCCACATCAACGCGGGCACCGCGGCCCTGGTCCTCTGCATCGTCCTGGGCCGACGGAAGGGTTATCCCGCGACGCCAATGCCGCCCAACAGCCTGGTCCTCACCCTCGTCGGAGCGTCGATGCTATGGGTGGGCTGGTTCGGCTTCAACGCCGGCAGCGCGTTGACGGCCGGCGGCGTGGCCGGCATGGCCATGGCCGTGACCCACATCTCCACGGCGATGGCCGCGTTATCCTGGATGGCGGTGGAGTGGCTCAACGACGGCAAACCCAGCGTCCTGGGTATCGCCACGGGCGCGGTCGCCGGGTTGGTGGCCATCACGCCGGCATCGGGATACGTCGGCCCGGTTGGAGCCATCGTGATCGGCGCCGCCTCCGGGACGGTCTGCTACATCGCGGCCGGCAGCGTCAAGAAGGCCCTGGGCTACGACGATTCTCTCGACGTGTTCGGCGTTCACGGCGTCGGCGGTTTCGTCGGCGCGATGCTGACCGGAGTCTTCGCGTCCGAATTGTTCGGCGGCGTGGGTCTGGACAACGGAATCGGCTCGCAATTGAGCCTGCAGTTCCTCGGCGCCGCCGTGACCATCGTCTACAGCGGCGGGCTGACATTCATTATCGCCAAGGTGCTCGACCGGACCATCGGCCTGCGGGTCACCGACGACGACCAGGGGCTCGACATCGCCCTCCACGACGAACGGGGTTTCAGTCTTTAAGAATCCTTTGCCCGCCGGAGCGATGCTCTTCCGGGGGTGCCTTCGGGGTCGCTCTGGGCCACTCCGGGCCGCTCGGGGCCCGGTTACTTTGGTTGAGCAGTTGAGGTGTTTGCGTTGGCGGAGTCGTTGACCCTATTGGCTCTATCGATGGGTATTCTGAGCGCGTGCTCGCTGCCACTCGGAACGCTCACGACCCTGTTCTGGCGTCCCGATGACCGCTCGGTCGGCATTCTCATGGCCTTTGGCGCAGGTGCGCTCCTCGCGGCACTGACGATCGATCTGGTCGGTTCGGCGCTCGCCCAGGGGCATTTCCCCTGGCTGGCGGTTGGCTGCGTACTCGGCGGTGGCATGTTCGTCATGCTGAACAACATCGTCAACCACCACGGGGGGGTCCTGCGCAAGTCTTCGACTGTGGTGCATTATCTTCGCCGCAGGCGTCGCAAGCGCTTCAAGAAGGCGCTCGGACATCTGGAGCGAATCGCCATCTTTCGCGACTTGGGACGGGAAGACGTTGAGGATCTCGCTTCCGCGGTCATTGATGCCGAGTTCGAGGCCGGCGCGCCGATCTTCAGCGTTGGAGATCCCTCTGACTTCCTCTATGTTGTCGGGGAGGGAGAGGTGTCGACCACGGACCCGGGTTCCCTGCAAGGCGCTCCGCTGGTACATCGAATCGGAGGGACTCCCGGCCAGCATGCCTTCATCACCGGGTCTCCTCACACCAGGCATGCGGTCGCGACGCAAGATTCGCGGATCTGGATGTTACCACGCGAGGAGTTTCAGAGGGCCTTGGGGATCTCGGCAACACTCGCCGCTTCCACCGCGGAGGTCGTTTCGAGCGACTCCGTCGCCGGGTACCTGGAGAATCGCCAGGGGCTGACCTGCGAGTAGATTGCTCGATGGCGCGAGAACGCCTTGGCTGGCGTCGTCGCAGGCGTGTTGCCGAAGGCCGTCACCATCGGGCGCCATCGTGACGATTTCGTGCGCACATCGGCCGGAATCCGCAGCCTTCCCATCTTTCGCGGACTGTCACCCGCAGACTTGAGCACCATCGCCGACCGGTTGTTCTGCGTGCGCTATGAACGCGGCGATACGATCTATCGCCACGGCGAACCGGCGGAACGGCTCTATATCTTGGCAAGCGGCCAGGTCGCGTTGATTCCCCCTGCGGACCGGGCTCGCCGGCGCTTGACCGTGGAGCCGGGAGAGGCGCTCGGCTGCGGGTCGTTTCTCACCAATGCACGTCGCGTCTACACTTCCATCGCGATCGATCCGACGGAGCTCTGGGTCCTGCGCAAGTCCGACTTCGACGCCTTGATGCAGAGCTATCCGGCCATTCACGAGAACGTCAGGGACTATCTCGAAGGCGTGGAGACCAGGGACTACCTGACGAAGGTGCAAGGGCTTGCACCGTGGGAAGTGCAGGGCTGGATCAAGCGCACCACGCGCAGCGTCGACAGCGGTCGCCTCATGCCGTCGGTCGCGGACATGGCCACGCATGTCGATCTGCACAAGGGAGCGCCCTTCGCTATCTGGCTGGGTATCCTGCTGGACGGCATTCCCGAATCCGTGGTCATCGGCAGTTCACTGATCCACGGCCCCGTCAGTTTCTCCCTGATCGCCGGCCTGTTTCTGTCCAACTACCCCGAGGCTTTGTCGAGTTCGGTCGGCATGCAGCAGCAAGGGATGAGTTTTGCGAGGGTACTGTTTATGTGGGCCTCGCTGATGGTGCTAACAGGTATCGGAGCGGCGCTCGGCAGCATCTTCTTCAAGACCCTGGAGTAGTCGCCCCCGCCAAGCCATATCCCGCAGGGCTCGTTCTCCAAGACGAAGACCAGGGGTTCGACATCGCCGTCCACGACGAACGGGGCTTCAGTCTCTGAAAAACCCGTGCCGGCGGGAAATGGGGGGGGCGATTCTTTTCTGGGGGCGCCTTCCGGGCCGCTCTCGGCCGCTCGGGGCCACGCTACTTATTGTCGCTCTCGTAACGATCGACGCCCTTGTCGAGCAGATACGCCGCTCCGAAGACGATTCCCACGACGACAATCACGACGAATAACACGGTCACAGCCAACATACGGTACTCCTGGAGTTCTATTACTGCCGGGCGATTATTCCGCCCCTCCACAAGGTTCCACCTCGCATCACCGGAACGCAGTGAGTGGGTCTATTCCAGAAACGGAATCATCCGGCCGAAATAAAGCACGCCCAGCCACATTGCGGTCGTAACGACGGCGATGGCCTTGGCCCTCATCGGCGTGTCGTCTCCCGGCCCCAGGCTCCAGGTCTCATCGAAAACCGTGACGTAGAGAACGGCGATGCCGGCCACGACCAGCAGGAACATCTTCAAATAGAACGTCGGGACCGCGATGTAGCGGGTGGGGTTGGCGTTGAACAGCATCATGCCGGTCGTCAGCGAGATTCCGAACCCGAAGATTCCCAGCGGCAACAACCGGTGCATCGCCTTGAACGACACGGCGCGCAACAGGCCCGCCAGGCGGAGATTGGTCATCAACGCCACCCCGAACAACAGCGTCATTCCCGTGAAGTGCAGGGTTTCGCCGGTCGGCCACACCCACGCATTGTCCAGCACCCATGCTTCCAATGCGCCATTGAGCCCGACTTCGCCGTCGGCAGCCGCCGTAGCGCCCTCGGCCCGGATCTCGGCGTGGCTGATCTCACCCCCCATGGTTCCGGTGTTGATCATGCATACCACCGTGACGATCGACAGAGCCAGGACGACTCCCTTGTTCCATGTTGCCATCCGTCCGAAGCGTCGGGCCTGCCACAAACCGAGCCACGAGAACGTTCCCGTTATCGCCAGGAACACGAACGCCAATACGGCCGCGTCCTTGTGCGCTTCCACAAGGACGGTATCGGAACGGGCACTGATGGCGCTTTCAGCCGCGGCGCCGGTAATGAAGGTCGGAATGCCCAGCATGGCCATCACCATGAAGATCACCAGACTGACTTCTTTCAACTCATCGTGCTTTCGCAACAGCGCATAGAGAAACAGCAAGAGCCCAAGGACGGTTCCGATCGTCGGAAAGTGGTTCAGTATGATGTGGACGTGTGCGTAATTCATTGATTACTCCTTGAACCCGACCCTAACGGCCGATGATGACCCCGGCGTATGCGATAAGGCGTCCGGACACCATCGCGAGAAGCCAGAACCCCAGCAGCGAGCCTGCCAACCTCCGGGCTATCGGCGGGATGACATCGTCTTCTCCCATGCCACTCTGGAAAAGAACTTTCTGCAGCCACCGCATGCAGATGACGCCTCCGATCACAAAGATCAGCTTGGCGATAAAAATCTGGTTTCCGAACTGTCCGACCGCCGTGGCCGCGGCCAACCCGCTGCCCGAGAACAGATTGATCCCGAAACCGAACCACATCAACGGAAAGAGTCGTCCCAAGGGTTGCAGGGGGATGGTGTTGGCGTGACCGAGAACCCGAATCGCAATGAGCGTGCTCGTCCCGACGACGACCGACAGGCCGACGGTATGCAAGACGATGAACGTCGGGTATCCGAAAAAGGAAGTCGATTCGCGGACAAACGTTCCGAATGTCGTCAGTTCCAGCCACAACAAGAAACCTTCGTTGCTGAAAATCACCACAGCCAGGATCGCGGCGACAGCCCACGCTCCGAACTTGATTAATGTGTTTCTTTCCATAGCCTGACTTTCCTCGTCTGTTTCAGGTTTCAAATATCATCTCGTGAATTAGACCACGAATTACATCGCGAATTCGGATCGAGCATCGTATTACGCTTCGCGTCCGGAGTCTACATTCCTTTGTCGCTGGGCGGCCTGAGCCTCCGGCCGGTTGGCGCTACTTCAATAGCGCAGAGTGGGGGTTCGAATCAAGTTCTGCTGCCGAATAATACGTCTTTGTCCCGCCGAACGCCGGAAGTGTTTATCCGATAACACCGTCCTCAATCTGATGATGATTATCCAATGACCCAATGTGCGATAGACCCGGACTCACCGGACTTTCAACATACGGGCTACTTCACCGGGGCCAGCTTGTGGCTGTGTTTTCGGAGGGCTTCCCGAACGAAGGGTTTCAGCCCCACGCCGTCGTTTTCGTCCAGGTGGATCAGGAGCTCGCGGCGCATGCGGGGATCCCAGAACATGCGGATATGCGTGGCGATGCCCTCGGCGCCTTTCACCGGATCCTTCTCGCCTTCGAAAAAAGCTCCGATGTCATTCGCCATTTTCACCAGGCGTTGAGCGTCCATCTACGTGTCGACCGTTTCCCGGTCATTGAGCAAGGCTTCCTGCCTGTCCGAAAATTCCTGATACTCCCCTTGCCATCGGGAAAGCTGCGTCACGGGCGCGACCTGCACCGCCGTCACCTTGTATTCGGGACAGTTGGTGGCCCAATCCGAGTTTTCCGTGGTGACGACGTTGGTGCCGCAGAGCGGATGGTGGAACGTCGTGTAGACCACACCCGGCTGCATCCGTTCGGTCACGCGAGCCGTCAGGACGGTATCCCCGGCGCGGCTGGCAATCGACACCTGCCCGCCGTCGGCGATGCCCCGCTGTTCGGCGTCGTGCGGATGAATCTCGAGGATGTCTTCGCCGTGCCACTCGATGTTCGGCGTCCGCCGCGTTTGCGCGCCCACGTTGTATTGCGAGAGGGTGCGCCCGGTCGTCAGCAGCAGGGGGAACTTTCGGCTCGACCGTTCGTCGGTCTCCACGTATTCGGTGATGACGAACTTGCCCTTGCCCCGGACGAACTCGCCGATGTGCATGGTCGGGGTTCCCTCGGGATTCTTCTCGTTGCAGGGCCACTGGATACTTCCCAATTTGTCGATTTTTCCGAAACTCACACCCTGGAACGTGGGCGTCAGCCGCGCGATCTCGTCCATGATTTCGGACGGATGGCCGTAGTTCATCTCGTAGCCCAGAGCCTTGGACAGGGCCATCGTGATTTCCCAGTCCGCCAAACCGGCGACCGGGGGCATCACCTTCCGGACCAGTTGAATCCGCCGTTCCGCATTCGTGAACGTACCGTCCTTTTCAAGGAACGTTGAACCGGGGAAGAAGACGTGGGCAAACTTGGCCGTTTCGTTCAGGAACAGATCCTGGACAACCACGCACTCCATCGCACGCATCGCCCCTTCGATGTGTTGCGTGTTCGGGTCGGACTGGACGAAGTCTTCGCCCTGGATGTACATCCCCCTGAAGCTACCGTCCAGCGCCGCGTCGAACATGTTGGGGATTCGCAGGCCGGGCTCGGGTTCGAGAGAGACGCCCCAATCCTTCTCGAACAGTTCGCGGGTAGCGGAGTCGGAGATATGCCGGTAGCCGGGAAGCTCGTGCGGGAACGAACCCATGTCGCACGACCCCTGAACGTTGTTCTGCCCCCGCAGCGGGCTGACACCCACCCCTTCGCGGCCAATGTTGCCGGTCGCCATGGCCAGGTTGGCCATTCCGATGACCATTGTCGAACCCTGGCTGTGTTCGGTCACACCCAGGCCGAAGTAGATGGCCGAATTCGGCCCCCTGGCATAGAGCCGCGCAGCTTGACGGATGGTATCGGCGGGAACGCCGGTCATGATCTGGACATTTTTGGGCGAATACTTTTCCTGCCCGACGAACGCTTTCCAGTCGGCGTATTCTTCGGGATCGCACCGCTCGTTGGCGAACTTGTCGTTGGCCAAACCCTCGGTGACGATCACGTGCGCGAGTCCGTTGATGATGGCGACGTTGGTTCCCGGCTGAAGCTTCAGGTGGTAATCGGCGGCGACGTGGGGCGTGCGGACCAGGTCGATCACCCGAGGATCGACCACGATCAGCTTCGCGCCTTCGCGCAGGCGCCGCTTCATCTGGGAAGCAAACACGGGATGGCCGTCCGTGGGGTTGGCGCCGATCACCAGCACCACGTCGGCGGCTTCAACCGAGTCGAATGCCTGCGTGCCGGCCGAGGTACCCAGCGTCGTTTTCAGGCCGTAGCCCGTTGGCGAATGGCAAACGCGTGCGCAGGTATCGACGTTGTTGTTGCCGAAAGCGGCACGGACGAGCTTTTGAACCAGGAATGTCTCTTCGTTCGTGCACCGCGACGACGTGATCCCCCCGACGGCGTCCTTGCCATATTTGGCCTGGATGCGTTTGAACTCGGCGGCCGTGTGGCGGAACGCTTCGTCCCAGGAAACTTCCTTCCACGGATCCTCGATCGAGGCCCGGATCATGGGCGTGGTGATGCGATCCGGGTGAGTCGTGTACCCGAATGCGAACCGTCCTTTCACGCAAGAGTGGCCGTGGTTGGCCTGGCCGTCCTTGTTGGGAACCATGCGCACCACCTGGTTGCCCTTGACCTCGGCCTTGAACGAGCAGCCGACCCCGCAATAGGCGCACGTTGTGGTCACCGTCCGGTCGGGTTGGCCGTGTTCGTAAACGGACTTTTCCATCAACGTCGACGTCGGACAAGCCTGTACGCATGCGCCGCACGACACGCACTCGGAGTCCATGAACGGTTCGTTCATGCTGGCGGCAATCTGCGATTCGAATCCGCGCCCGTCGATGGTCAGCGCGAACGTGCCCTGGGTCTCCTCGCATGCCCGGACGCATAGGCTGCAGACGATGCACTTGGACGGATCGAAGGTGAAATACGGGTTCGACGTATCTTTTTCGGCGTCGAGGTGATTGGCGCCGTCGTAGCCGTAGCGGACCTCGCGCAGCCCCACCGCCCCGGCCATGTCCTGCAGTTCGCAATGACCGTTCGCGGGACAGGTCAGACAGTCGAGAGGATGATCCGAGATATAGAGTTCCATCACGCCCCGGCGCAGATCGGCCAGGCGAGGGGTCTGGGTCTGAACCTGCATGCCGTCTGCCACAGGTGTCGTACAGGATGCGGGGGTGCCTCGGCGGCCCTCGATCTCAACCAGGCATAACCGGCACGAACCGAACGGTTCCAGGCTGTCTGTCGAACAGAGCTTCGGAATCTGCGTTCCGACGATCGACGCGGCGTACATTACCGAACTGCCTTCGGGAACCTCGACCGGTTTGCCGTCTATTTCGACCTGTACCGTTTTGGTCGAATGACGCCTTGGCGTTCCAAGGTCAACGTCGGTAATGGATTGCACTGATGCCTCCCGCGCTTTCGAAACCGATTTCCCGGCTCACTGTCCGGATGCAGTCGCTCCCGGATGAACGCCCCTGCCGATGAAAATGAATCGTTATTCTCAAAGATAGCCCACCCCCGCCGAGTGCGGTATCAAAAAGGCAGGTTCAACTCCTTCACATCGCTCGCGCCAAAATCCTCGGGAAAGTGCTTCATGGCGCTCACGACAGCATAGGGGATCAAGCCGCCCAACCCGCAGAGCGAAGTGCTCAGCATCAGGTCGGACAGGTCTCCCAGCAGATGCAGGTTCGCCTGTCGGTCGTCGTCGCCGACGATCCTGTCGATGATTTCCATGCCGCGCACCGATCCAATCCGGCACGGCGTGCACTTGCCGCAGGACTCTTCAGCGCAGAATTCCATGGCGAAGCGTGCCATCCGAGCCATGTCGACCGTGTCGTCGAATGCGACGGCGCCGCCGTGACCGAGCATGGCGCGGATTCCGCTGAACGACTCGTAATCCAGCGGCGTGTCGAAGAGTGATTCGGGAATGTAGGCGCCAAGCGGACCGCCCACCTGAACCGCGCGAATCGGTCTGCCCGTAAGGCTGCCGCCGCCGAAGTCGTAAAGCAACTCGCGAAGCGTCAGGCCGAAAGCCTTCTCCACCAATCCGCCCCGCTTGATGTTGCCCGAGATCTGAAACGGCAGCGTTCCGCGTGACCGCCCCGCGCCATAGTCCTTGTAGAACGCGGCGCCCTTGTCGAGGATTGCCGGCACCGATGCCAGCGAAATTACGTTGTTCAGGATCGTCGGTTTGCCCCACAATCCCGCAACGGCGGGCAGGGGAGGGCGCGGACGGATCATGCCGCGTTTGCCTTCCAGGCTTTCGAGCAGCGCGGTTTCCTCGCCGCAGATATACGATCCGGCGCCGAGCCGGATTTCCAGATGGAAGTCCCGGCCGCTGCCCGCCACGTCGCTGCCGAGATAGCCGTAGTCATAGGCCGTCGCGATGGCATAGCCGAGCGTCCGGTGTGCGTGCGGATATTCGGAACGCAGGTAGATGTAGCCTTCGCGGGCGTCGATCGCCAGCCCGGCAATAATCATGCCTTCGATAAGCATGAACGGGTCGCCTTCCATGACCATCCGGTCCGAGAACGTACCCGAATCGCCTTCGTCGGCGTTGCACACGACGTACTTGACGTCGGACGGCGCATCGAAAGCGGTTGTCCACTTGATCCCCGTCGGGAAGCCCGCGCCCCCCCGCCCGCGGAGTCCGGATTCGGTCACCTCCGCGATTATCTCGGCGGCGCTCATCGTGAGTGCGTTGGCCAGCCCCCTGAAGCCGCCGGCCTGGAGATAATCGTCGAGCGACAAGGGATCGATGACGCCGACGCGTTCGAACGTCAGCCGTTCCTGGTTCCGGAAGTAGGGGATATCTTCGGTGGGTCCGTGGGCCAGTCGGTGCGCGCCTCCGTTCAGAAAACCTGCATCGAACAGCGACGCGACATCCTGGGAGGCGACCGGCCCATAGGCAAGGCGGCCAGCCGGAGTGGCGACCTCAACCAGCGGTTCCAGCCAATACATGCCGCGTGAACCGTTTCGGGAGATCTGGATCGGTGTCCCGCGTTTTGCGGCTTCCGCCTGGATCGCGTTCGCCACGGACTCGGCGCCCATGGACAATGCCCCCGAGTCTCCCGGGACGTATACGGTGGGCGTCATAGGCGGGCGCCGGCCTTCTCCAGAATCGTTTTGAAACTTTCCGGGGTCACCCGGCCGTGGACTTCGGCATCGATCATGACACTTGGAGACAGCGCGCAGTTCCCCAGGCAATAAGCCTTGCGCAGCGTCCACGCTTTGTCTTCGGTGGTCTCTTCGAAATCGATCCCGAGATGCTCTTTCGCCGCGTCTGTAATCCCGGCACTTCCCAAGGCCTGACACGATTCCGCCAGACAAATCCGGATCACGCGGCGGCCGGTCTTTTTCGTCCGGAAGTCATGGTAAAAGGTGACCACTCCATGCACTTCGGCGCGAGTCAGGTTCAATGCTTCGGCGACGATGGGGACGGTTTGTTCCGGGATATAGCCCAGTTCTTTCTGAATGGTGTGCAGGATCGGCAACAATGCGCCGCGCTTGTCGCGCAGCATTTGCACTGTGGCTTCGATCAACCGCAGCGTGATTTCCGGGAGTCTCGGGTGCATATGTGTATCTGAACGCGACATTTCAGAGCCTTTTGAGGGTCCCAATATTGACATATCGGTTTCGAAAACGCCACGCCGCGAAATGGAACTCCCGGCAGGTTGCGGCGGAACCCGGCAGGGTCGCGCGGCGGGTTCTCCCACGCGCTGCCAGACGTTCTCCGATGGGTTCTCTCTTGTACCGGAGTGTTGACGACTTTATGATACAGCCGGGTTTTCGGTCCCCGGCCGGAGGGCGCGATCGGGAGTCCACCGCCTGCCGCAATGAACACGGGCGAATGGAAACCGACGGTCCGGGTCTCCTCGACTGGCCGTAACGCATTGATTTTGTTGAGGTATAACGTGAAGCACAGAGTGATCTATAACATCGAGCGTCCCGACCTGGATGTCGTCAGGAAGCTTGGCGAATTTGGCGTCGCCACCGTTCATGAGGCCCAGGGCCGTATCGGACTGATGCATCCGTACATGCGTCCGATCTACCCATCGGCCCGGGTCGGCGGTCCGGCGGTGACCGTCTTCGCGCATCCCGGCGATAACATGATGATCCACGCCGCGCTCGACACCGTGAAACCCGGCGACGTTCTGGTGGTGGCCATCAGCGGCGACTGTACCGATGGTTACTTTGGCGACCTGTTGGCGTCGTCGTGTCAGGCGCACGGCGTGCAGGGCCTGATCATCGATGCCGGTGTACGCGACACGATGGACCTGACCGAGATGCAATTCCCCGTCTGGTCGAGAGCGGTTCACGCCAGGGGGACGGTCAAGGAAACGCCCGGTTCGGTGAACATCGACGTCGTTTGCGCGGGTGCCTTTGTTCGTCCCGGCGATGCTATTATCGCCGACAACGACGGGGTCTGCGTGGTGAAGCGGGAAATCGTGTCCGACGTTGTCGAGAAATCCCAGGCGCGTGTCGACAAGGAAGAAGCGAAGCGCGTCCGCCTGAAGGCCGGCGAACTCGGCTTGAATATGGACGGGATGCGCGACAAATTGATCAGGCTCGGCGTCGAGTTCGAACAATAGATTTCATGTCGGCGTCCGGGCCGCCGCCGGGAACGGCGACTCGATCATTTTTCAGGCATGGGGCCTGCCGTCCCGTCCCTGACGGTTCCCTCTGCCGCGCGCCGCAACTTGGAGGTGAGGCACTCAATGGGTGAAATCGTAGCTGCCATGGCCAGTTGCCATGCACCGCAACTTCTGTCCCGTCCTCCGGACGAAAAACCCGAGCAACTCGATGCGTCGATTCGAGCGATGCGTCAACTGGGCAGGCTCCTGGACGATACGAAACCGGACGTGCTGCTTTTCCTGGGCAGCGACCATTTGGAAACGTTTTCGCAAACGTGCGTGCCCACGTTCGCGATGATCGCCGGCGCCAGTGCGACAGCCGAATTTGCGGGGCGCGAATACGACTGGCCGATTCACCATGGCGTGGCCAATTATCTACTGAAAGGGCTGGTCGAGTCGGACTTCGACATTGCGTATTCCGAAGACGCCGTGCTGGGTCACACGTTCGCCGTTCCGATGGAGTTCCTGCTCGAGAAGCGCGACATTCCGATCGTTCCCATACATACCAATGTCTACATGCCCCCGCTGCCAAGCACGAAACGTTGCGCCGCACTGGGACGCCGGATCGCGGAACTCATGAAGTCGCGACCCGAACGATATGCCATCCTGGCCAGCGGCGGAATGTCGCACTATCCGGGAACAGAACGCTATCCCCAGCCGGAGTTCGACTTCGATTACTGGATGATCGGGCAGCTTGAGGACGGCAACACCCGGGCGCTTCTGGACATGACCGTGGAACAACTGGATGCGACGGGAAACACCGAACTCCTGACCTGGGCCATGATGATCGGCGCCATCGGCAATCGGCACGGGAAGCTGCTGCAATACACCCCGACCTGGCATCACGGGCACGCGATGATGCAGTTCCTGCCTGAAGTCGAAAAGAAGCGCACCGGCAATTGGCCGGATTCATACGAATATCCGAAGGAAGGATTCGAGTTCTATGTGCATCCGCCCGAGGAAGCGTTCAAGTTGAACCGGCTCTTGTTTCAGGCCCGGACGAGCCGTGACATGCGGCAACGGCTCATAGCGGATTTCGACAAGGTGGCGGTGGACTGGAAACTGACCGACGCCGAACGGGTCGCCGCGCATGCGTTGATCGACGTCAAGAACGCGGGCACGGTCAGCGATTACTGTGCGCCTCTGGTCAAGGAAGGCGTCCATCCGCTTCAGGCCCTGATGACATTGCACGTCATCTTCGGCGACCACCGGCGGGCCGCGGCCAACAATTAGATAAGGAACGGGGAGCGCGCGTGAGCGGTCCATCAATCGGGTTCATCGGATTCGGCGAGGCCGGATTCCACATTGCCGATGGGCTCAAAAAAGCCGGCCTCGAAGTGGTGGCCGCGTACGATTTGAACGCCGAAACTCCCGGCATGGCCGAACGTATTCAGCGGCACTCGGCGGCCAGCGGCGTGCCGCTCGCAGCTACTCCCGAAGCCCTGGCGCTTGACAGCGACATCCTGATGTCGACGGTGGTTGCCAATGCGGCCGTCGACGCCGCCCGGCAGAGTGCCGCATTTCTCGAAGCCCGGCATATCTATGCGGATCTCAATTCCGTTTCCCCCCAAACCAAGCAGACCATCGCCACCATTGTGACCGGCCGCGGCGCCGCGTTCGTCGAAGCGGCGATCATGTCGCCAGTCCGGCCCCTGGGACATCGTTCGCCGATTCTCCTTGCCGGCGGTTCCGCAAGCCGGTTGGCCGACGCGCTGTCGCCTTTCGGAATGCGGATGGAAGTCGTTTCGGACAAGGTGGGGGCGGCGGCCGCGATCAAGTTATGCCGCAGCATCGTCGTGAAGGGTCTCGAGGCTCTCATGGTGGAGTGTGCGCTTGCCGCTTCCCGGTACGGCGCCGGCGATCGCGTTTTTTCCTCGCTTGGCGAGAGTTTCCCGGGTCTGGATTGGGGAAAACTGGCCGGCTACATGACCAGCCGTGTTGCGCTGCACGGTGAACGACGCGCCCGCGAAATGGACGAAGCCGCCAGAATGCTGGCAGCCATCGGGATCGAACCCATCATGACGTCGGCCACTGCCCGGCGGCAGGATTGGTGTGGAGAACTGGGCATCGCGGATTTTTTTGACGGGGACCCGCCAGAAGACTACAGTGCAATCGCGTGCGCCATTCAGACACTCACCCGAACGGACCGGGAAGCCGGTCCGCTCTCATCATCCGTAACGGAGGACCTGTACAATGGCTGACCCCGCGTCTCCAGGTACGAAACCCGAACTGTACATAGCGCCGCCGCCTCACAACACATTCGCGGTTTCAGGCATTCTCGCCTCCATCGTGGTGGCGTTGATCATCATGGCGCTACCAACGCCCGAAGGCCTGACGGTCGAGGGACAACGGATGGCGGCGCTGTTTGCCGTCGCGTTGATTCTTTTTGTGACCGAGGCCATACCGATCGCCGTGACGTCGGTTCTGGTGCTCATGCTGCAGCCCATCATGGGAATTACCGCAAACATCCGGGAGGCGTTCGGTACCTGGGTCACTCCGGTGTTCTTTTTCGTCCTCGTGATGTTTGTCGTCGCGCAGGCGGTGACGGTGACGGGGCTGGCGCGGCGATTTGCGCTTTGGTTGCTTTCGATTGCGGGAACCGACAGCACGCGCGTTATCTGGGTTTTCGTCATCGGTACCGGAACCATGTCCCTGATCATGTCCGACGTGCCGGCCTGCGCCATCTTCATGGCGATCGGTCTGGGCCTCATCAACAAAATGGGGCTGAAACCGGGCTCGTCGTTCGCGAAAGCCTTGATGATCGGTATTCCCATCGGCGCTCTGATCGGCGGCGTGGGAACCCCCGCGGGCAGTTCGATCAATCTGCTGGGTTTGGCTCAACTCGAGCAGTTCGGCGGCATTCGCGTACCGTTCCTCGATTGGATGTACATTGGCATGCCGATGGTGATCATCCTGCTTCCTCTGGCGGCCTTTGTCATATCGAAATTCTTCAAGCCGGAAATTGCCGTAATCGGCGGCGCCGACGATGTGCAGAAGGAACGCGAGGCGACAGGTCCGATGAGTCCCGCCGAAACCAAGGTCCTCGTGATTCTGGGCGTCATGGTCACGCTCTGGATCGCCAGCACCTGGTATCCGGCGTTCGACGTTTACCTTGTCGGGATTGGGGGTGCTGTGGCCATGTTCATGCCCGGCATCAACATTCTCACCTGGAAGCAGGCCCAGGCAGGCACCGGTTGGGATGCCCTGTTGCTGGTGGGCGGCGTGACCTCGCTCGGCAGCGCTTCGGTTGCGACCGGCCTCGCACAATGGATGGTCGATCTGTCGTTAGGCGGTATCGCCGATTGGGGGCCGATATCCGTGATTGCGTTGATCAGCACCTTTACCGTCCTGATCCATCTGGCGCTGCCGATCAACCCGGTCATCGTAACGGTTCTGATACCGCCTCTGACGATTCTTGCGATGGAAACCGGGGTCAATCCGGCGCTCTATGCGTTGCCGGTTGCATTTACGGCATCTTGCGCGTTCCTGCTGCCGATCGATGCGGTGCCGCTGCTGACCTATGGCAAGGGGTTCTACAAGATGTTCGATATGACCTTGCCGGGTGTGGTATTGAGCGTCGTCTGGGTGATCCTCATGACGGCGTTGCTGGCGGTTATCGGACCGATATTGGGGTATTTCTAACGCGCGAAACGTCCATCGTTGAAGATTCCCGAATTTCGGGATTGGAAAAGCGCGATTGCAGGTGCGGTCCCATCGGCCGCACCTGCCCCGGGACCGGAATTACTTAAGGGACCTTTCGAGCCGGTCCAGTGTTTCCATCGCGGGCAGAACCTGGGCGACGCTGGCGTTGGGTTCTCTTCCCTCCCGGATCGCCGCGACGAATTCGCGGTCCTGCAACTCGATACCGTCCATCGAGACATCCACGTTCGACACATCGATCGGGTTTTCGTTGCCGTCGACCAGATCGTCGTAACGGGCGAGGTAGGTTCCGTTGTCGCAGATGTAGCGGAAGAACGTCCCGAACGGTCCCTTGTTGTTGAACGAGAGCGCCAGCGTGCAGACCGCGCCGGACGGTACTTTCAATGCGATGCTCATGTCCATGGCGATACCCAGGACGGGATGCTTCGGGCCTTCCATGGCGATGGCTTCGGACGAGGTTTCTCCGGTCTGATATTGGAACAGGTCGACGGTGTGACAGGCGTGGTGCCACAACAAGTGGTCGGTCCAGCTACGGGGCTTGCCCTCGGCGTTGGTGTTGGTGCGCCGGAAAAAGAACGTCTGAACAACCAGATGCTGCAGGTTCAGTTCGCCGGCCGCAATCTTGTTCCGCACCCACTGGTGGCTGGGGTTGAAGCGGCGGGTATGCCCCGCCATTGCAACCAACCCGGTCTCTTTCTGAACTTCCAGAATGCGTTGGGAATCGGCGAGTGAGTCCGCGATCGGAATCTCGATTTCGACATGTTTTCCGGCCCGCATCACCTGCTCTGCCTGTACGGCATGCACCTGAGTTGGGGAGGTCAGAATGGCCGCTTCGATTCCGGGTTGCGCCAGCGACTCGTCCAGACTTGTCGTCCAATGGGGGATATTGAACTGCCTTGCGGTTTCCTCCGTAGTCTCGGGCACCCGCCCAACGATGGATGCAACTTCCACGCCCTCGATTCGGGCGAGTCCCGCCAAATGTTTCCTGGCGAAGGCGCCCCGTCCAACCATGCTGATCTTCATCAAGTTACTCCACACTAATTAACATTGGCCCGTGCCGGCGCCGACGGGGGCGGCGTGGCGAATCGGGATGCGTCGACTGGCACGTTCGGCCGCACCTCGTCCAGTTGAACGCTCGCCTGCCCATTCGTCCATGTCGAGGTCCAGGCAAAGGGCATCGACACCCCGGCCACTTCGCGATAATCCGAAAAGTCGATTTGCGTCGGGACACGGCCGACCGGGGTATCGACAAAGCGCAGCATCCGCACCAGCAGACCGTCATTGTTGAAATAAAGATTTACGGGCGTCTGGCCGGGGCTGATTCCGCGCAGGACCCGCACATCTTCGTCATTGAGAAACGTGTAGCCAAGCTGCCAGAAATTGCGGCTGCCCTGGAGTCCGCCCGGGAAAAGCCGAATCGCCTCGAGCCTGGCGCCGCCCAAGGTGTCTCCGGTCAACGGCAACAGCGGCATCGCTCTGTCGGTTGCGGCGATCCACGCCTGTTCGCCGTCGTATACACGGACACTGTCTCCGGGACGCGCGTGAACGATAGTGGTGAACTGGTCCGGACCGTTGGCGTAGATTTCCGCCTCCGCGTCCTCGAAACCTGTATCGAAACCGTTGTATGTTGCGGAAGCTTCGAAGCTGGTAAGCGCCGCGACGGCCTGGGCTCCGCCAATGGCTTCGATGTATTCGTCGAAGATCTCTTCCGCGGGCGGGGCGTCGGGATCGGGAACAAAGAACACTTCATTGGGATCGTCGGGCGGCGCCGAGTACTGGACCACCAAGTTGGGGACAACCTTGGGACGAAGATCGCCGCGATGACAGGTCCAGCAACTGACGAACTGTTGACCGCCGAAATGCTGATCGTTGATGGTACGGACCATGCGGATCATGCGGCGCGTCGTTTGCTTGATCGGGGTTTCGTCAGCATATGCCTCCCAACTGCTGCTGCTTTCGAAGGTGTGACAGTCCGCGCAGTTCAAACCGAGGGCGGAGGCGAACATTCCCATTGTTTCCATGAATTCGTCGACGGGGATTTCGCCCATGTCCGGAACGTTCAGAAAGAAGTCCTGGGCCAGTTGCGGGGCGGACCCCTGGGCGGTTGCGATGCCTTCCAGCGGACCTGCCAGGACAAGCAAGATCGCGGTTCCCATGGCCAAGCGCATGTTTCTGTCGTTCGATCGTATTTTCATCGTGCTTCTCCGCCCGACGGTTGCGCCCTGAACCGGACCCAAGCGCTGTAGACGTATGAGTTCCAGTCCTGAGGACCGCATATAACTCGCCCGTGTTGGAATGAACTGGAGCAGACTGTCAGAATCGCAAACGCCCGCCCCGGCGCGGGGCGGGCGCTACCCTGCAAAATTCGCAACTCTGCACCTTTGGATTACGGCAGAGGAACGGCGCCTTCGGCTATCGCACGACGGAGGTTTCAACTTCCGAGGCCCGGTGAGCCGCACGCTATCTATCCGAAGCGGTACCTAGTTGTTTTCGGCGTCCTGGGACGAACCGGCGAACAGTTGCCGGCCCGAAGCCAGCGTGACCCCCCGGGCATTGCCCTTGGCGCTGCCGTCACGCGCCTTGCTTCCATTGGTCGAAACCACGTCACCGATCTTCAGGGAGTTGCGGCTCCAGCCACGACGCATCAGGCCGTTGGGGCTTCCCATTTCCATTGCCCAGTTCTCGATCTGGCCGCCTTCGACGGTGACGTCCATGTAGAAATACACGTGCGGATTCAACCATTCGATCTTGGTGACAACGCCCGAATATTCAAACGGCTGTTCAGAATCGAATTCGGCGCCAAAGGAATGGTGCGCCATCACTGGCACGGCGACAGCGGCAAGTGCGCCTGCGACGACCGCCACAATTGCTAGCTTGGTCTTCATCGAAATACCTCCATCATGAGTACGAACTGATCATGGATTGTCGGCCCTGAGCACCCCACCTGTCAAGACCGGCGGCACAGATCGGCGCATACGATGTGGCCGCCCGCACCGGGGCCGTTCCCGCCCCGGTGCGGGCGCCGGGAGAAACGCAGCCCGTGGTATCCCTAATTCGATTTCCCCTTGTCCGCAAACTGATGCTATATTTCTCTGCTCAGATGTAATCCTGAACCGTTAAGGAGTATTGGATGAAAACGACGATGAAGACGAGGCTCGACACGAAGGCGTTTCGTCTGCTTTGCATGGTCGCGTGCCTGGCTGTCGCCCTGCCGCTATTGTCTCAGGCGGGACACCCGGTCAAGGGTTCCTGGAGCGGAGATTGGGGCCCGACCGAAGATCACCGAAACCGTATCCTGCTGCTGCTCGATTGGGACGGAAACGAAATCACCGGATCCATCAATCCCGGTCCGAACGCCATCGAAATCCAACGCGCGGAACTGGATCCATCGACATGGACCCTTACCATCGAGGCGATGGTCCCTGTCGCTGGCGGCAACCTCGAGCCCTATGCCGCAACCGGTACGCTTGAAAACCTGGGATCCTGGACGAACAGGACATACTCGGGAACATACACTCATGGAGGCGACACCGGCACTTTTGCCGTGACGCTGAACTAGGCGATCCCTGAAGACCCAGGGTTGGTCGAAGTCGCTGGATTCTTGTGCGAGTCGATCGGTCCCGGGAGGCGCGCCCCGGGTTCGTCAGACCTTGACGCACGGGACCGCGGCCCCCTGGAGGAGGTGTACAGTGCGAAAGAGTTGGATGATTGAATTCGTCGCTATCGTTGTGGTGGCGGGCTTGGTTTTATTCGTTCCCGCGAGCGCGGATGCCCAGCGCGGCGGCCGTGGCGGACCTGCCGAGCCGTCTCCCCCGACGCCGAGATTCGAGGACGGTACCGTGGACCTGGGTGGCGATGGTGTTTGGAGCTTGCCCTATGTGACCAATTTCGGCAGCCAGCTGGTCGGTGGCGACGATGTTCCGTTCTTGCCCTGGACCGAGGCCATGCATGCCTACAACGCGTCAACCAGGGTTGCCTACGACCCGGAAGGGTTCTGCCTGCCTCCGGGAGGTCCCCGGGCGTTCGGCACGCCATATCCGGCGGAGGTCATCCAGGAAGAGGACCGCATTATCATCATCTTCGAGGGTGGCGCCCACGTCTGGCGTGAGATCCACATGGACGGCCGTGAGCACCCCGGCGGCGATTCCCTGAACCCGACGTATTTCGGTCACTCCGTCGGGCATTGGGAAGGCGACGCCCTGGTCGTCGACACGGTGGGTTATAACGAGAAGACGTGGCTGGACTTCGGTGGGCATATGCACACCGGTCTACTTCATACGGTTGAGCGGATTACCCGTCCGGACCGGAACACGCTGCACTATGAAGCCATGATCGACGATCCCGGCGCCTACAGCGAGCCGTGGACCATCGCATGGGACATCAACTGGTCCGAAGGTCTCGAACTCCAGGAGTACATCTGTCAGGAAAACAACAAGTTCCTGTTCGATCTCAGGGACGATTTCGGGAACCCGTTCTTTGGGAGCACGCCTTCCGCCAATTGATTCTCGGTGATATCGGACAGGCTGTTTCAATCTCAGGCCCCGGCCCACGCCGGGGCCTGATTGCGTTTATACCTGAAGAGTTCAACTGAATCTGATGCTGCATCGGACGACCTTCGCGATCGCGACCGTACTGCTGACCCTGCTGGCGCCGGCGACCGTCCGGGGTCAGATCGATTTTATTTTTGCGGACCCCCCTCCTCCCGCGCCGCGCCGCGCCGACGGTACGATCGATTTCGGAGGCAAAGGACTCTGGGAGTTTCCTTTCGTCGAGGACTTCGCGCTGGCCATGCGTGGGGCAACGGATATCCCGTTCATGGCCTGGTCCGAGACCCTGTTCGAATATCACCAGTCGAACTACGGCAAATACGATCCCGAATCGTTTTGCCTGCCGTCGGGCGTTGCTCCACGAGCGATGTCCGCGCCCTACCCGGCCGAATTCATCCATTTGGAAAATCCGGCCCGCATCATTGTCCTCTATCAGAGCGGGGGACGTATCTGGAGGGTCATTCACCTGGATGGACGTCAGTTTCCGGAGGGCGACGCACTGAATCCCACGTACCAGGGGTATTCCGTGGGACATTGGGAGGGGGACACTCTGGTCATCGAAACCCGCGGCTATAACGAAAGGACCTGGCTCGACTTCGCCGGCCATGTCCATACCGACCAGTTGGTGACCATCGAACGGATTCGCCGGCCCGACTTGTACACGATGGAGTACGAAGCCACGATTGTGGATCCAGGTGCCTATACCGCGCCGTGGACCATTGGCTGGACGATTCGGTTTGAAGAGAACCCGTATACTTTTGAGTACATCTGTCAGGATAATGTTCAGTATCTGTTGGAGATGCGGGACGATTTCGGCGAACGTTTTTTCGAGCGGACCGAGACCGTCGATTGAAGGCGTGCGGCGCAATTGCGGATCCGGGTATCTGACCGAGAATTAAGAAACTCTTCGGGACCCGGCCGCTGGCGGGGACGCTAAGATGAGGTATGGTCCGCGAGCGGCGGATCCGCTATCGGTGGCCGGGGAAGGATTCGATCTTGCGTATCCTTGTTGTCGAGGACGAACACAAAGTTGCCATGGCCCTCAAGGAGGGCCTTGAAGGCGAGCGCTACGAGGTTGCCATCGCCGAAACCGGTGAAGACGCGTTTTTTCGCGTGACAACCGAGCAGTTCGACATGATCCTGCTCGATGTCATGCTGCCCGGGCGCGATGGCCTTGAAATTCTCAGGACGATCCGCAATCGTGGCGTGCAGACGCGGGTTCTGCTGCTGACGGCCCGCGATGCGCTGGAAGACAGGGTCCGGGGGCTGAACAGCGGGGCGGACGACTACCTGGTCAAGCCTTTCGCCTTCGCCGAATTGCTTGCTCGAATCCGCGCCCTTGTTCGGAGGGGGCGGCCGGATGAAACGTTGCGGCTCAACGCGGCTGATCTGAACATGGACCTCGTAACCCGGAAGGTGGACCGCGCCGCGAACCCTGTCGAACTGACGATCAGGGAGTTCGAACTGTTGGAGTATCTTTTGCGGCACAAGGGTCAGACTGTCCCGCGCGAGACGATGGGGCGCGACGTGTGGAAAGAGACCGACCGGGGGACACCGTTGAACAACGTTATCGACGTGCACATTGCGCGACTTCGCCGAAAGATCGACTGCGATGGGTTGCCGAAGTTGATCCACACCGTTCGGGGCGTCGGTTTCGTCCTTCAGGAATGGGAACCGTGAAACGCCCGCGCCTGACACCCGGTTTTCGTCTTCGGCTCACGTTGTGGAACGTCGCCGTCATGGTTGTCATCCTGGCCGTCTATGCGGGCACGGTGTTCGTGTTTGTGAGCCGAAGCGGTTCCGAAGGCCTGAACGACCGTCTGTATGCCGACTTCCAGTGGCCGCGTGAAATGCTGGAGCGGTTGCCCGACGGCTCCCTCGAAACTTACGACGAGAGCGGCGACAGCGATGCAAGCCCGTGGCTGCAGGTCCGAAGCCTCGATGGAGAACTCCTGTACAGTACCTCGATCGCCGAGCGTAGTCTCGTGCCGCACATGGACGAACTGGCGGTTGAAGCCCGCGATGAAATCGTATCCGTCGCCGATGTCGATCCGCCCTGGCGTGTTCTGAGCGGGGAGTCGACGATCGGAGGTGAACAGTACGTCATTCAGGTGGCCCGTTCCGAAGCGGCGATGCGGAGCGAGCGTTTCGAGTTGCTCCTGATTCTTCTGTTTGGCTTGCCGATTGGGGTGGCGTTGGCTGGGTTGGGTGGTTATTCTCTGGCACGACGGGCGCTGGCGCCGGTCAACAGCATGGCGGACCGCGCACGTTCGATCACGGCCGAGCGTTTGCAGGATCGACTGCCTGTCGATAATCCGCATGACGAACTCGGCCGATTGGCAACGGTCTTCAACGAGACGCTGACGCGGTTGGAGTCCTCGTTCGAACAGATGCGCCGCTTCACCTCGGATGCGTCGCATGAACTGAGAACGCCGTTGACGGCAATCCGGAGCGTTGGCGAGGTGGGCTTGCGCGGGCGCAAAACCGAAGCGGACTACAGGGACGTGATCGCCAGCATGCTCGAAGAAGTGGACCGCATGGCGCGTCTGGTGGAGCGGTTGCTGATGCTGTCGCGCGCGGACACGGGGCAGGCAAAACTGTCCATGGATCGTGTCGAACTCGGCGAACTTGCCGGCGAGGTTGCCGGCCAACTCGACGTCCTGGCCGAGGAGAAACAGCAAACCATAAGCGTCGAGTGCGTCAAGAACGTTTCGTGGACCGGTGACCGGCTGGTGCTTCGTCAGGCACTTCTGAATCTGGTCGATAACGCGATCAAGTACACGCCCGGAAACGGAGAGATTTCAATCAGCGTCGACTACGTGCCGGGAAACGCAATTCTCGACGTGACCGACACGGGCCCAGGTATTCCCTCGGAGCTTCGGGACCTTGTCTTCGATCGATTCTACCGCGTGGACGGATCTCGCTCCCGCGGCAACGGTGGCGGAATGGGACTGGGTCTTTCGATCGCGAAGTGGGGCATCGAGGCGCACGGCGGCCGGTTGACGCTCGAGAAGGCGGGCGAAGGGGGGAGCGTGTTCCGCATCACGCTTCCCGGCGCGGTGGTCGAAACCGCGGTGCCCTTATTGCAGGCGAGGTCATAGAACGCGATGCCATGGTTACGCAAATGGACGATTCTGATTCACCGGTACCTCGGCATTCCGTTCAGCGTCTTGTTCGTCGTCTGGTTCGTTTCGGGTATCGCGATGATCTACGCGCGCGGCATGCCCGGCCTTACTCCCGAGACCCGCCTGGAACGCCTGCCCGCACTCGACTTTTCCCGAGTTGAACTGAGCCCGACCGAAGCCGCGGAGGCAGCCTTTCTGGGCGGCCGCCCGGATGGCGCCGCACTGCTGATGGTTCTGGACAGGCCGGCGTACGGTTTTTCGGATCGAGGCTCGGTGACCGTCTTTGCCGACGACGGCGAGGTTCTCGCCGGGTTGAGTCCCGACGATGCGCTCGCGGTTGCGGACGGTTTCATGGGGCTCGGGCACGAAGGCCGCTTCGAGCATCGGGGCGTGCTGAGGGAAGTGGACCAGTGGACGATCGGCCAAGACGCGCTGCTGCCTCTGCACAAGGTTCGGGTTGACGAGCGGCCGTGGACCGATCTCTACATTTCCGAACGGACCGGCGAAGTTGCCGTGATGACGACCCGGGGGAACCGGGCCCTCGCATGGGTTGCCGCGATCCCGCATTGGTTCTACTTTGCCCCGCTACGGGTGAACGGCCCCTTGTGGTCGCGGGTTGTCATCTGGTCGG
This sequence comes from Terriglobia bacterium, assembly GCA_963555775.3. Lineage (GTDB taxonomy): Bacteria > Acidobacteriota > Terriglobia > 20CM-2-55-15 > 20CM-2-55-15 > JAJEDW01. The sequence continues at coordinate 400,667 of CAUVWY020000003.1, forward strand.
CGGCCATCGGCTGCTTCATGGCGATCCTGGGCATACTGGTGGGTTTTCTTCAGTTCCGGCCATCGAGCCCGTTCAAACTCCGCCGAGTGGTGTCCTACGTCCCGTACCGGGGACTCATGCGCTGGCACTACATCACCGGGATCGTTTTCGGCGTCTTCACTCTGACCTGGGTTTTCAGCGGTCTGCTTTCAATGGACCCATGGGGTTGGGCGAATGGCGGAGGCCTGGAGACCGGCCGCTTGCGGCAAGCGCTTGGAGGCGGCCCTCTGGAGATGTCGACGTTCCCCGCAACCGGCGCCCAAGATTGGGAGCGCGCGTTGGGAGACCGCGGCATCCACGAAATCAAGGAAGTGGAGTTTCTGAAAATTCAGGGCGAGCCTTACTACACGGCCACCGACGCGGCGGGCATCGAAACCCTGCTGACCGCACGGCCGCTCGCTCGGCGAACTGCGCCGTTCGAAACCGATTCCCTGCTGGCGCAAGTGAGCGGCGCGTACGACGATGCCGCGGTCGTCGAGTCCGAAGTGCTCCACGAATACGATGCCTACTACTACGAGCGCAATGGCGCCCCGCCCTTGCCGGTTTTGCGCATCAAGTTCGACGATCCGGACAACACATGGCTCTATGTGGATCCCGGCCGCGCCCGATTGGTTCGCAGCGTAACGGACCGCGGCCGGCTCGACCGCTGGATCTACAACGGGTTTCACAGTCTGGATTTTGCGTTCTGGTACAACAGCCGTCCGGCGTGGGATATCGGTGTGATCGTCCTCAGCCTCGGAGGGCTTGCAACGAGCCTGATCGGGATGTATCTGGGTTTCAAACGTCTCGGCCGCGGCGTCCTGCGGCGGGGCAACGGCCGGGCACCTTCCGAATAGCCTGCGCGGCGGTCTTCAGGTTGCAGGTGCGATCGGTTCCCAGGTTGGATACGTTCCGATTCAGATGGTTGCGCGGTCCGTGCGTGAGGGCGGGCCCGCGAGCGGATGTCCTGGCCGTTCTCGACCAGTTCCTTCGACAGTTCATAGGCCGCCTGTGCGTTCATCCAGAACTCGAGGGTCTGCCCGAAAGCAGTAGAAGTCATCTACGGACTGGGGCTGTGCAGCCATCAGATCGAATTCAGCCAGCTACCTGATTGGCTGAGACGCGAACTCGGAGCCCAAGGAGGGCCGCCAGACGAGCGCAACCGCATTCTAGCTGCTCTTGAAAAGGCGCGCTGGAACAAGACGCGCACGGCCGTGGAACTCGACGTCTCGCGAAGAACGCTCTACCGAAAACTCAGCGTGCACCGAGTCGGATGAAATAGCTGACTTCCCCAATGTCGTGTTTGCGATACGCTTGATATTCTCCCTTCATTCATTCTTCATGGAGCGCTGACATAGGGTCAACACTGGCCGCCCGTCGAACTGGCAACCACGACGCAATGAAAACGGACCCACCCGCTAGCAGGAATACGGCCGCGTAAACGCGAAGATCCGTCGGCTCTACTTCATGGAGGTAACTTCGGAGGACTTCGCTGAGAGCGAAAGCCGCGCCAAGTCCAACAACGAGACCGAGAACACCTGGTATCGAACCTTGACGCATCATCTGCCAGACTACGTCGCGGCGGCGCGCGCCGATGGCCATACGAATGCCGATCTCACGCGTTCGTTGTGCAGTCGAAAAGCTGACGACGCTGTAGACGCCGAGCATCGAGAGAACAACAGCGACTCCGGCAAACGCGCTGATTAAAACCGTTTGGAATCGCTGCCGCTCGAATATGCGGCTGACGACACCGTCCATGGGCGCCACGCTCGTTCCACTATCAGGCTCAATCCGCAGAACCATGTCTTCCAATGTTGACTCCACTGCTGGAACGGAAGAGCGGGCTGCAATATACAAAGCGTCAGGGAATGCATTTGGCGCACCGTCAGATCGATACGGCGCATAGACTTTTGGAACGATCTCATGGTCAAACACATCACGGACGTTCCCGACGACGCCAACCACTTCCATCCATGGAAACGCAGCACCCGATACCCCGTCAGGCCAGCGGAGGCGCTTTCCAGTGGCGTTCTCGCCCGGCCAGAACTGACTTGCCAAGGACTCGCTCACAACCACAACCGTACGTTTCGCCTGAACGTCAACGTTGTTGATCCAGCGTCCGTATATCAACGGGATCTCGAGAACGTTACCGTACCCTTCGGATATGGACTGGAAGTGAACTTGATTCAATGTTCCCGCATCTACGCCTGTATCTGCCGCTTCGATTCTCGCTCTTGGACTTCGGAATCCTGGCAACGTGTCACTTATAGTCACGTTGTCTACACCCGGAAGTGTCAGAGCTTCTCCTAGCAGCCTGTCGGACTAACACCGAATCAAAAACCTAAGTCATTCGTATGACTGTGTTTACCGTTTCGGGCTAAAAAGGGCCGTTGTTGAAAACAAAGGACTTACGCCGAAAGTCCGACAGGCTGCTAGTAAGCGCGCCGCAAAAGCGTCGGCGTCCTCATCGCCGTAACTCCTTGGGAGAGTGACTTCAATGGTGCTTACGCTTTCCGTATCGAACCCAAAATCCACCCAGGTCAGTCGGCCGAAACTGTAGATCAGGAGTGCGGATCCAACCAGGAGCACGGTCGCCAATGAGGTCTGAACGAAGATCAGGGTACTCCTTATTACTCGCTGGCGCACTCCTCCTGCAAGGCTCGATGTGCCTTCCTTTAAGACGCCGTTTAGATCCGGCCTCGATGCGCGGAAGGCAGGAAAGACCCCCAAGATGACTCCGGCGACTAGCGCAACGACGACTGCAAAAACGAACGCGTTTGCATCGACAACGATCTCATCCCAGCGCGGCAGCATACGGGGAATCCGGCTCCGAACGACATCTTGAAGCGTATATGCCAACGCAAGCCCCAGAAGTGCCCCAGATCCTGTCAGGATCAGGGCTTCAACAGTCGTCGAACGCAGCATGTCCATTCGGGACGCCCCCAATGCTGCCCGAACGGCAAGTTCACGTTCGCGCTTCGAGATGCGGGATGACTGAAGGCTGACAAGATTCAGGACGCCGATGAGCCAAACCATAGCGACGGCGCCCGCGAAGATGAAGATTGCGCCTGTGAAGTCCCCAACGGTGTCACTGATCAGCGACCGCACCGGAAATCGGCCTTCTACCTCTGTGCCCTCGAAGCGGGGGGCAATCGTATCGAGGTGAACTTGCGCCGATCGCACCGTCTCTCCTTCCGCCAGGCGGCCAATCACCCGGTATTGAGGGCGTCTGAAGCTGGGATCGGCCATGTCAACAGGAATCCAGACCGCGGTCGAGGCCACGCCGCCTCCCGAAAAATAGGAACGAGAACCCGCAGGCATGACGCCCACTATGGTCATCTGCCGACCTGAGATCTGAACTGTTTGCCCCAGGGCGTTTGGGTTCCCGCCCCATTCGCTCTGCCAGTATCCGTAGCTGATCACAGCCGGCGTGGTACCGTTTTCAAGCCGGGTTGATTCGAATTGGCGGCCAATGACCGGACTAAAGCGGAACACTTCGAAGTAATCCCAGATCACGATCTCCAGGGTCCCGATGCTCCTCCTCGGCCCCAGGTCATCGGGCATAGCCGATGTGGTCGCCACTGCAGCCATGTTCGCAAATGTAGCAGTGGTAGCCTCAGCTGCGAATTCTTCGAAAAACGACAAAGGAAAGCCGGCGAGTCGGTCCAGATAGACGGAGTCGAAGTTGATGGTTACAAGTTCGTGGGGTGCATCGAAGGGCAAATCGGAGAGCATCACCCCTTCTACGACGCTGAAGGCGGCTACACTGCAACCGATCGCCAGCGTCAGGGTGCCGACGGCGGCAAACGTGAATGCGGGACTGCGCCTGAGATTACGACTTCCGTTGCGAAGATCAAACCACAGGTGACGCATCCAACATTCTCCGCCAAAGGCGTGAAATTTCGCATCTTCAAGGAGGAGCGATATCGCCTCCTCAGACGCGATAGTCTTCACCCTTTCGGAAAACAGGACAGCAGTTCAGGCCATTGAGACCGCAGCTACGCCTATTCGTTTTGTCCAGAGTGAAGGGGGCCTGCCAGGCCCAAACGCTGCCTAGCAGCCTGTCGGACTAACACCGAATCAAAAACCTAAGTCATTCATATGACTGTGTTTACCGTTTCGGGCTAAAAAGGGCCGTTGTTGAAAACAAAGGACTTACGCCGAAAGTCCGACAGGCTGCTAGAAAGTCTACCCGCAATAGAAGGCCGGGACAACGCTCCTCCAACGAGTTCGATTTCCCTCTAATGCGCACGCCTTCTGCCTGACCCGACGCAGCTTAGCGAGCGGCCCGTAGCTCGACCGCTTCCCGGTCGCGCCGCCCGATGCGCGTATCCGCCCGAGATCGGCGAAATAGGTTTCGACCGCCGCCGCGAGATTCGTGTGCATTCCGCTCATCCCTCATGTGGTCCATGCCGCCGCCGGGCGTCGCCCGGCTTGCAAGGCCCGCCAGCGTCGAAGTCTTGGAAACAATCATGGCACGCGGCGCCACCGGCGATTGCCGGACCGTTGTGCATTATGCGGCAGAGTGTGAGGTTGTGCGAGACCGCGGCGACCAAACCGCGCCGGTCGCTTCTTGTCAACGCCGTTTCAAAGAAGTGGAACCCGGCATTCCGGTTGAGTATCCTGTTCCAAGCCATGAGCCTGATGCGTTCGGTTGTGATCGTTGGGGGTACTGTAGCCGTGGGTCTGGCCCTGATCGCGTTGTGGGCGCTGATGTCGCAGCCGCCATCCGCCGAGCGTGGCCCGATAACGTATCTCGAGGCTTCGGACGAGGCGTCCGGTTTCGTTGATCTGGGCGAGGTTCGGATCGCTGTTGCCGAGAATTTCATCGGCAACCGCATCTTTATCGTCGGCGGATTGGTTCAAAACGTCAGCGCGCAGCCGTTGCGATCCATCGAACTGCGGCTGACCTTCGACGACTCGGCAGGGACGCCGGTCCATGAGTTCGTCGGGGAGGGCTTGAGTTCGCCTCTCCAGCCCGATGAAACAGGCTCGTATGAATTCAGCTTCGAAAACTTGCCGGCGGAGTGGAATTTCGCCCTGCCGCGGGTCGAAGTGCTGCGCGTGGGTTACTGACAGGGCACGGACGCCGATGGAGAGGTATCGTAGGCGAGGGCAGCGAATCCTTGTCCTGTGCCGGTTTCGAGGATTCGCGGAGAGGCCTGACGGACGGGCCGCGTCATTCGACGTGTTGAACGTTGCGGGGCCGGGCCAACCCGGCTTTCTCACGAGTTGTCTGCTGCAGCGCCGGATCCATCCGCCAGTGCCGCGTTCTACGGCGCGTTCCTCGCGCCGGGCGCGTAGCGGCGCGTTCCTCGCGCCGGATAAAGCGCGGCCGGGCTCCTCGACGTACTGTCATCGCGCACCTTGGTGCGGCAGTAAGAAGTACGCCTCCGGTGCCCTCCCGGCGCGCGCCTTGCCCTGACGGCGTCTCCGACCCTTCGCGACGAAAACCCGTGAGAAAGCCGGGCTAACGGCCGTAGCGCAAACGATCGATCAGCAACCGCGGAAGGCCTTCGGCGCGCATCCTTTCCTGGGTGGCTTCATACGGATACGCCACACGGTGGAACTCCATCCGGGACCGTTCCATATCCCAGATCCCGAATGCGGCACGCGCGTCGTCGTCCCGGGGTTGACCCACCGACCCGGGATTGATCATGTACTGAACGTCCGGTTTCAGCTCTACAGCCAGGCAGCCATCGACGCTCTTCGGGATCTCCAGCCGAACGCTCCGGTCCGCCTCACAGGAAAAAACACAGGGGTAGTGCGTGTGTCCGAAGAAAGTCAGGCGGGCGTCGGTGAGGTCGAAGCTCTGGGCGGCGTGGACTTCCGACATCACGTAATCGTCCTCGCCGGTGACCGCCCCGTGGACCAACTGCGCGCGGCCGCCCAGGTGGTGGGGCCCGATGGGGAGCGCCCGCAGATACGCGGCACTCTCTTCGGACAACGCGGCGCGGGTCCAGTACGCGGCGGTACGGGCATGCGAGTTGAAATTGTCCGCAGACCCCTGACCGGAGGCCACGCGGTCGTGGTTGCCGCGTATCGCGATGGACTTCAGTTCACGAATCCTGGCGACGGCTTCGTTCGGCTGGGGTCCATATCCGACGATGTCTCCGCAGCACAGGACCGAATCGTACCCGGCGACCTGGGCACGCTCCATGCAAGCGTCGAACGCTTCCATGTTCGAATGGATGTCGTTGAGCAATAGTTGTCTCATCGACGGTCGAAACTCCTCCCGGACAGTTGATTCCGGTGTATGGCAAGTGATCCGAAAACTCAAACCAAAAAGCCTGCCAGCGGTTTCTTCTGACGTATTTTGTTAACACTCCTTCGCCGCGGGCGTCTTTAACTGACGGCGAGTTTACGGCATTGCTGGTTCTTTGCCCGAGCATTTGGCAAACTTAACCTTCGGGTCGATGAATTTTCTGCAACTTTTCATTCACTCGCCCCGTAGGAGACCGCATGAGTCCATGGAAGAAAGTATCGATCGCCTTGGTCGTGGCTGTCATGATCCTGTCGATGGTGGGATATGCGGTTGCGACCCGAAACCGCGGCCTTCTCGCCGTTGAGGCCGAAGCGGTGACCCGGCAGGACATTGTCGAGTCGGTGACCGCAAACGGTGAAGTCAAACCGAAAGATTACGTCAACATCGGCGCGGACGTGATGGGGCGCATCACCCAGATGGACCTCGCTGAAGGCGACGTTGTCGAGGAAGGCGATTTCCTGATCCAGATCGAGTCCATTCAGAACGAGGCCGAGGTGCAGAGCGCGCAGGCCAGCCTGGATGCGGCACTCTCGGAACTCGAGGGCATGGCCGCCTCGATCCGGGCGTCCGAAGCCGCCCTTCAAAGCGCTCGAGTGGACAAAAGGCGTATCGAGGCGGATTTTGCGCTCAGCAAGCAGGATTTCGGGCGCGCCGGGGAAATGTACGAGGGAGGGCTTCTGTCGCGGGAACAATTCGAGCGCCAGGAGTCGACTTACATGGTCGCTCTTGTTCAGGTCGAGTCCGCGGATGCCAGAATCGCGCAGGCGGATGCTCAACTGGCACAGGTGCTGCAACAGCGCGAAGGGACAAGGCTCCGGATCGGTCAGCAGGAAGCGACGCTGACGCGGGCGCGCGACGGGCTGAGGAAGACCCGACGGACAGCGCCACTTTCCGGCATCATCACCTACCTGCCCGTGAACGTCGGAGAGATCGCGGTGGTCGGCTTGCAGAATCAACCCGGGACGACATTGATGACGATCGCCGACATGTCGGACATCACGGCTGAAGTCCTTGTGGATGAAACCGACATCCTGGATTTGCGGCTCAATCAACGCGCCGAGGTGCGAGTTGACGCGCTCGTCGACAGGGTGCTTACGGGGTACGTTTCCGAAATCGGAAGCTCGGCGCTGAACGCCAGCGGCAACGGCGGCATTTCGACCACCACGACCAATACCGATGAGGCAAAGGACTTCAGGGTCGGCATCACTCTGGACAATCCTCCCCCCGATCTACGTCCGGGTTTGTCGTGCACGGCAGTCATCGAAACCGCGAGCGAGTCCGCTGCCCTGACGGTTCCGATCCAGGCCCTGACGATTCGCGAGATCGAAGCGACGGAAGTCCCGGCTTTTATCGAGAACCCGGTAACCAATGATCCCCGCCCCGGCGAGCCGCTGTTGGCCGAGGTCGAGGGGGTGTTCGTTATCGATGAAGGGATGGCGAGATTCCGTCCGGTGCGAACGGGCATCGTTGGAACGACCGACATTCAGATTCTTGACGGTTTGGACGAAGGCGAGCAGTTGGTAGCGGGCCCATACCGTGTTCTGCGAACACTCGAGGACGAAACCGCTGTTCGAATTCAGGAAACCGATGAAGACGAGGAATAGTGTCCTGTCCAAGCCTTCCATTCACTCCCAGGGCGGAACAATAGCTCAATGCAGAACATTCGACGGGTCGTCACTCCTCGAATGCGACCCCGATGCGCTCCGAACGGCAAGCTCGCTATCCATGGGACAGTACGCCGATGTCAGGTAACCAAACCGCAACCTCCTCGGTCCTGATCAAAACGGACGACCTCTGGAAGACCTACCAGATGGGTGTCGACAACGTGATCAATGCTCTGAGTGGCGTGAGTTTCGAAATCGCCCGGAACGAGTACGTTGCGATCATGGGACCTTCGGGTTCGGGTAAGTCGACCCTGATGAATCTGATTGGATGTCTGGACACGCCCACGCAAGGTCAGTACTGGTTGAACGGCCGCCTCGCGAGCGAAATGGACGACGACGAACTTGCTCACATCCGGAACGGGGAAATCGGATTCGTCTTTCAGACGTTCAACCTGTTGGCTCGCATGACGGCGCTGCAAAATGTCGAACTGCCTTTGATTTACAGCGGTTTGCCGGCATCGGATCGTAGAAGCCGCGCGGAGGAAGCGATACGAATGGTCGAACTTTCTGACCGGCAGAATCATCGGCCCAACGAGCTTTCGGGCGGTCAGCGTCAACGTGTCGCGATAGCGCGCGCTCTGGTCAACAGGCCGTCCATCCTCCTGGCCGATGAGCCTACCGGCAACCTCGATTCCAGGACCGGCCGCGAAATCATGCAACTGTTCGCACTGCTCCACGGAGAAGGGAACACGATCATCCTCGTCACCCACGAACGAGAGGTCGCGGAATGTGCCCAACGCATTGTGAGCATTCGCGACGGCAAGATCGCCAGCGACGAGAAGATGGTTCCGGAGGTTCGGCCGCCGGCAAGGCCGGACGTGCATCGGCTCTCACCTGACAGGGAATTCAGACAAAATTAAGATGACGCTCGGCTGCGCACGGTGTAGCGTGGGCATTCTCCGCGGTTTTCACTGGTAGGGCCGGGCACTGGCTGAGAACAGAAGAACGCACGGACGAAAGGACAAATAGAGGGTGGACGCCTTTTTTATCGCGTTGGAAAGTATGCGATTGAGTATCTGGATACGGGAGTCGCCATCGATGTTTGCGTTCCCGGGCATTCTGACGCTCCATACCATTGGAATGGCGTTTCTTGTGGGCGCCACATCGGCGTTCAGCCTGCGGGTTCTGGGTTTTGCGCCCAGAGTTCCACGGCGGAGATGTTGAAGTTCACTCCCGTCGTCTGGTTCGGATTCATCGTGAATCTCGTGTCGGGCGTTCTTCTGTTGTTGAGCTACCCGACCAAGGCCCTGACCAATCCGGTTTTTTATCTCAAGCTCCTCTGTATCGCGCTGGCCCTGGTCGCTGTGCGGGTTTTGAGTCGACGTGTCGCCGGGTTCGGCGCCCGTATCGCTGCCGGTTGGTCGGCCGATCGCGTGCTTGCCGGTCTGACGTTGGGGTTATGGGCAGTGTCGGTGACGTCGGGCCGGTTGTTGGCGTATACCCACAGCCGCTTGATGGCGACCGGCTTTTTTTAAGGGAGACGCGCGATGGGTAGGCAGGAAATCGTTCTATGGCTCGAATCCACTCCGGTCGGCGCGTTCGTCAACGATTACACCTGGGCCTGGCCCATCGCCGAGTCGTTTCACTTCATCGGACTTTGTCTCCTGATCGGAACCGTCGGTCTTTTCGATCTGCGGTTGCTTGGAATCGGCAAGCAGATTCCACTGTCCGCTCTCCACCGGTTGATTCCATGGGGGATCTTCGGTTTTGCGATCAATGTGACAACCGGCTCCATGTTTCTGGCCGCGGCCCAATTCCAATACCTCTACAACGAATCATTCTTCTTCAAGGTCACCTTCCTCACCGTTGCAGGCATCAATGTGGCCGTGTTCTATCTGGTCTTTTATCGCAAGATCATCGACCTGGGCGCAGGCGACCAGGCGCCAACCGGCGCCCGGGTGATCGGCGCCGTTTCGCTGCTGATGTGGGTCGGTGTCATGTGCGCCGGCCGCCTGCTGACTTTCTATCGCCCGAGTTTCTATCGCCCGAGTTTCAGGTTTTTCTGAAACGCCGGGTCATCGCATGGTCTCAATTAGCCCGCCTTTCTCACGGGTTTTCGTCGCGAAGCGTCGGAGACGCCGTCAGAGCAAGGCGCGTGCCGGAAGGGCGCCGGAGGCGTACTTGACAGTACGTCGAGGAGCCCGACCAAGCGGAACACGGCTCTGGCGGATGGATCCGGCGCTGTAGCAGACAACTCGTGAGAAAGGCGGGTCACACCCGGTTCGCACGTGATCTGGCGGACTCCGTTCTGACCAATGGCGGGCCCGGTTCACGATCGTGTGCTGTCCCGGGCAACCCTCCCCTGGCAGCCCGTGATAGAACCCTTCAGGGTCACGCGCGGGCTGCTATAGGGATGGGCGTCCGCGCTAGGGTTCGTCCAGATAGCGGAACAGTTCTCCATCGGTGGTCAGAACCAGCACCGTGTTCTCATCGATAGCTGTTTCGAACGTTTCCATGCTCTTCATGAAGGCGTAGAACGCAGCGTCCCGATCATAGGCTTGGGCGTAGATGCCCGTCGCTTCGGCGTCGGCGATGCCCCGGGTTTCTTCGGCAAGCCGATAGGCTTCGGACTGGATGCGCTGGAGGTCGCGCTCCCGCTCTCCCCGAATGCGCGCCGCCTCACCTTCACCCTCCGAACGGTATTGCTGAGCGATCCTCTGCCGTTCGGCGATCATTCTGGCGAAGACGTCTTGCTGCACTTCGGCGACGTAATTGATTCGCTTGAAACGGAAATCGACCAATTCGATCCCGAGTTCGGCGAGACGGGGCGCTGCCGTCTGCCGGATGACTTCGGCGATATCGGCCCGGCCGGTCGTGATGTCTGTCAGGACGCCGGTCTCTTCTTCGTCGCCCTCGGTAGTGTCGGCCACGCGGTTGGTCGTTCGGACCACCTCGACCAGATCGTTTCGAGCCACGGAGTTGCGTGTCTCTCCGTCAAGAATGTCGTCCAACCGGGACTGAGCAGTCGTCTCGTCCCCGCGGAGCCGTTCCATATAGGTTAGGGGATTACTGATTCGCCAGCGGGCGTATGCATCCACCCAGATGAATCGCTTGTCGCGCGTCGGCACCTGATTCGCGTCGCCGTCCCATTCCAGAAAACGCTTGTCAAAGAAGTTGGCCGTCTGGATGAACGGCAACTTGATATGCAGCCCCGGAGCATCCACCGCATCGCCCACGGGCTCACCGAACTGAGTGATAATCACCTGCTGGGTTTCGTCGACCACGTATAGAGCGCTGGACAGCACGATCAACACGAGGATGCCGAGCGCTGCCACCGATAGAATTCTTCCAGGGTTACTCATCGGTTGCCTCCCTGGATGGCTCCGGTATTCGCCACCCTGTTTGTAAAGCCTTCGATCGGAAGAAGGGGCAGGATCCCCTGAGCGTCGCTGTCCAGAATGACCTTGTTGGGAACCCGCGCCATCATCTCGCTCATGGTTTCCAGATACATTCGACGCCGGGTCACTTCAGGCGCCTGCCGATATTCTTCATAAACCGCCATAAACCGCGCCGCGTCACCCTCGGATCGATTGACCCGGTTCAGGGCATACCCTTCGGCCTGGAGTATCGCCTGTTTGGCCTCTCCTCTGGCGCGAGGGATCACGGCGTTGTAATCGGTCAACGCCTCGTTGATCAGCCGGTCACGCTGTTGCTGGGCCTGATTCACCTCGTCCCACGAGGGTTTGACCGGATCGGGAGGGTTCACGTCCTGCAGCACGACCTGTTCGATCCGAATACCGTTCTGATACTGATCGCAGAGCTCTTGCAGCGCGACCTGCGCCGTCACCTCGATATCCTGCCGCCCGATCGTCAGCACCTCCGTAACGGTACGATCGCCCACCACCGCCCGGACGACCGCTTCGTTCATGTCGCGGAACGTTTCCTCGACGTTGCGCACTCTGAAGAGGTAGTCGTACGGATCGGCAACCCGGTACTGCACGATCCACTCCACCACGGCCACGTTCAAATCCCCGGTCAACATGAGCGACTCGTCTTCGAGTCCGGCGGTCAGGAATGTGCTTTGAACCCCGGGCACCTGGGTGCGGAAGCCGAATTCCTGCTTGAGTTGGCGCTCCACCGGCACTTTCTCGACCTGTTCGAAGAACGGAAACTTGAAGCGAAGCCCGGGGTCCGTCGTGCGGACAAACCGTCCGAGGCGAAGCACGACCCCGGCTTCTTCAGGCTCTATTTGATAGACCGAACCCATCAGGAGGACCAACCCGAGAATGGCCGCCAGACCGATCAGAATCGGGCGCGGGGCCAACCGCGGCGGCTTGAAGTCCGGCACCTCGACTTCGTTGTCAAAGACCTTGAATTTCATAGTGAAACCTCGTTGAAAGAGGCGGGACGGGGGCAGAATCTACCGCATCCCGCCTCGGTTTAGCCTGTCCAAATACCGGAGAAACCGCTATCGCAAGCACGTCGTCCGAGCGAGAAACAAGAAAAATTGACGTGAGACAGTGTCAATAGCCTACAGCATCGGGGTGGGCGCATGCTGCGATACTGAATTGGCGGTGGTATATTCAACAGCCCGTGGTAGAACCCCGCAGGGATCGCGTTACGAGCGCTATCGGGCCGTATGCGAGGTGCCACGCCGATTCGGACAATGTTCGGGTCGTATGATCCGCGAACTCTTTCCGAATGGGAGAAATCATGAAAGCAACGTTGACTATCGTCACGGTCGTGCTGGTCGCCGCGGGTTGTGCCGCGGAACCCGAACCGGCCTCGCTGCCTTCCGAGCCGGAACCGTCACTGCAACTCGAAGTCTACACGTCCGAAGACTATGGATATTCGGTCACCTCAACGCTGGTCTATGGAGAGAACGACCTGATCTTGATCGATCCCCAGTTTCTCGCGAGCGATGCCCGCGCGGTTGCCGAGCGTATCCGGGCGACCGGACGCACACTCACGACCGTTTACACCACGCACGCGCATCCGGATCACTACCTTGGCGTGGCGACGATCCTCGAAGAATTTCCCGAAGCTGAATACGTTGCAGTTCCGGAGGTGGCCGAGCGGATGGTGACCTCCTGGCCGGCGCGGCGGAACTTCTGGGTGGACACCTACGGCGATGAATTGCCGTCGGAAGAAGCCATTCTGCCGACCCCCCTGGAAGGCCAGATGATGCTCGAGGGTCACGAATTGGTCGTCACAAAGGAACTCATGGGCGACGGACCGGGCAACACGTTTGTGCACATTCCCGCGATCGACGCGGTCGTTGCAGGGGACATCCTGTTCGCGAATTCACATTTTGGCGTCCCGGCCGATCCCACGGCGTTGTATGAAACGTTCGCCCTGATCGACGCTCTGAACCCCGAGATTCTGGTGGCCGGACATCAGGCCGTCGGCACACCCAACGATCCCGGAACGACCGACTTCATGCGCGCCTACATCGATGACTTCAAGGCGTTTGCGGAAGAGTCCAGTTCGGCCGCCGAACTCCGGACGAAGATGCTGGAAGCCTATCCGGGTATGGCCATGGTCGAAAAGTCGCTTGACGGTGCCGTCGCACGCGCCTTTCCGGAATAGCCTCGACGTCCGGGCGGTGGCTCCTGAGTGCCCCCGTTGTTTCAGGGAGTTTCGGACCGCAGCTTCCGGATCAGCGGCCGGTTGGCGTCGGGAAACTCGAAACGATCCAGGTCTTCCGGCGGGGTCCAACTGAAATCCGCGACATCCCTCGCCTGCGGTGCGCCCTCGACGATCCGGCACTCGAAGAAGTGAAGATGGACCGTTCGGTCCGGATAAACGTGCTCTTTTTCGAAGTACAGTCTCCCCGGCCGGATCGTCATGCCCAGTTCTTCCGATATTTCGCGAACCAGCGCCTCTTCGAGGGATTCGCCTTCTTCCACCTTCCCGCCAGGGAATTCCCAGAGTCCGCCCAGATGGGCATCCTGGCGCCGCCGTGTCAGCAGCACTCGATTTTCATCCCGGATGATGGCGGCCACGACGACAATCGGATCAGACATCCGGGCGAAAATCCTCGCCATAACCGGTCAATTCCACATAGCCTCGCCCGTTCACGGGTTCGCCTCGCCAGATCCCCTCCACTCGCACGGCGCCTTCCCAATACGGGAATCCGGTAGAACGCATGGTGACCATTTCCTGATTGTCCATCAGTGGCGTAATCGACAATAACGTTCCCTCTTCGGGAACTTCAATCGTCCAGCCCAGGCGGTACACGGCGCCGGTATCGGCGCTTTCCCAGTCGCGATGCGATTCGATGTTGAAGTTTTCCACGCTCAGATGGGTCGACGTGCCGTCGGGCGCGACAATCGTACCGCTTGAATTGCGGTCCACGCTGCCGTCCCGGTTGCGCATCCGGTAGAGCATCAGTTCCGTGCTGTTTTCGAGTTGCAGGCCGAACCAGTCCCATCCGACCTGTTCGGGGCCCAGCTGGTTCGTCCCGAATTCATGGTCCATCCAGCTTTCTCCCGACACGGCGGCCGGTACGCCGTCGATAGAAAGCAGCCCCGTGGTCGCGATGCGGGTCAACGAGTAGTAGTGGGAAGCCTGCCCGATACCGTCGGCTTTCTGGCTGACGCCGTCGAGGCCGTGCACTACCGGCTGTTTCACGGATTCCAGGTCCAATTCCAGGAGAATGCCCGAGGCATAGGCACGCAGCTTCATGATTCCGTCGCCGTCGAGTCGCGCCGTCCAGCTCTCGTTTTGGACGTCCAGCGACTCCACCGCGGTCCGGGCGATACCCGGCCCTTCACGGTTTGCCCGTTCAAAGAACCGGAACCGGCGCCCGCTGAGATCGCTGAGCGCGAAGTGAGCCACGTGCAGATCCCGAACGTTCCAGACCGACGGGTTCAGAGCCACCCGATCCATTCCGATTCGAAAGAAAGTGAGTTCATAGCCGAACGTGCGCCCGTCCGCGGCATCCAGATGGCCGGTGAAATACCACCATTCGAGTTTGTATTCGGGATGTGCACCGTGATCTCGCGGGAACGAGTAGACATAGCCGGGGAGCGCACGCAGGTATTCGGGTTCCGACACCTGTGCCCACCCCGGTACCGTCAGAAGACAGCCCAGCACCCACGCCGCCGTGATCTGGTTCCTGAACTTCATTCGGCCCGGATTCCTTCGATCGGATCCATTCTCAACGCCAGCGCAGCCGGATACAATCCAGCAACCAACGTGGCCAGCAATATCGCCACCACCGACTGCACCAGGAAACCGGTCGGCAGCTCAAACTGAATGGTCCAGCCGAACGACTGGAAGTTGATCACGTAGATGAGCAGGACAGACTGAATGCCGCCCAGCACTAGGCCGATCGCTCCGCCGAGCACTCCGATCAGTCCCGATTCAATCATGATCGTCCGACGAATCTGACCTCGCGACGCACCGATGAAGCGCAACATGGCCAGTTCCTGCCGGCGCTCCAGAATGAGCGCGGCCAGGGTGTTGGCGATCCCCAGGACAGCCACCGCCAACGCGATCGCTTCGAGCGCATAGGTCACTTCGAACGTTTGATCGAATACGCGCAGCACCTGCGCCCGCAGTTCCCCGTTCGTGGCAATGCGCGCGCCCACCCCGTCCATCCGTTCGACGATGGCGTCCCGAACCTCTTCGGCATCGGCGCCGGGTTCCAGATAAATGGCCACGTTGCTGACCGCATCGTCGTTGAACCGGTTGAGGTAGGTGCCGCGGTCCATCACCACCATCCCTCCTTCGTTCGAATAGTCGAAAAACACTCCCGCGACTTCAAATGGCGCGAACCCTTCCGGCGTGGGCAATGCGATGGTGTCGGCGGTTGCCACGCCATGCCGCACCGCGAATGGTTCGGAAACCACCACGCGGTTCTGTCCGATCAACCGTTCGGCAATGGTCGAGGTATCTTGTCCGTCCATGAAGAGCATGCGGCTATGCGCGGCCAGAGTCTCGAACTCGCCGGCAGCCATGAACGCCGGAAAACCGTTGTAGTCGATGGTCACGGCGCGGTAGCGGTCGACGGCGGCAATTCCTGCCACGCCGTCCAACGCCTGAATGGCCTCGGGCGCCATCGCGTTGCGGCCTCTGTCGCCGCCCGAAGCGGCCGGCCGCATGTAGAGGTCGCCCTGCAAGGTTTGGTCGATCCATACCACGATGGTGTCTCTGAAGCTGGCGACCATGATCGCCACGCTGGCCAGCATGGAGACCGCGATGGCCAGAGACATTACGGCCACCACGACACGCGATTGCCGCCCCCTGATGGTCTCTACGGCAAGGCGTCCCTCCGCGGGCATCAGTGCAGCCGCCATCTTGCCCGGCACCACTAGCATTGCTCGCGTGAATAGTGGGGACAAGAGACAGAAACCTGCGATGAATAACACTCCAGCCGCGTAACCCGGAAACGGGAAGCCGCCAACCGGTGGTGCGAAGCCCAATAGCGAACCCAGACCGAGCGCGGCCAGTCCCATCAACGACCACGCCCGGGCCGCTGGCCCGGCGCCTATCCTTTCGCGCATGGCTTCGACCGGAGAAATACCGCTGGCCCGCAAGGCCGGCCCTGTGCCCGCCACTGCCGCCACGCCGCCGCCCAGCAGAATCATCTTGATATACAGGACGGGATCCAGCCCGCCGACGTAGGCGCCGCCCGGCGCCCCGGTGTAGATCATGGCGATGGTGCGCGACACCAGGGCCCCGGCCCCGCGAGCCAGAACTTCGCCGATCCAGATTCCACCGATGGCCCCCACCGCACCCAACAGCACGGCTTCGCTCAGAAACATCCCGCCGATTGTCCGGCGCGTCACGCCCAGTGTCCGCAGTGCGCCGATTTCGCCGCGTCGACGGACCACCGCTAAATTCAGGGTGTTGTAAATCAGGATCATCCCCACAACCAGGGCGATGTAAGACATCGCCGTCAAGTTGTAGCGGAACGCGCGGGTCATGCGTTCGGTTTCGGCGGTCGTATCCTCAGGTGGATACACCATCACCGAATCGGGCAATTGCACCCGGATGCGTTCGGCCACCGCCTCAAGGGTTGCCGCATCTCCCAGAACCACATCTACCCTGTCGATTTCGCCCAACCGGTTCATGGCGAGTTGGGCGGCGGCAATGTCCATGAACACGATCCGGCCATCGAACGCCCGGGCAACGCCGCTGTTGTCAAGGACGGTCGCGACCGTAAACGGCTGCTCGCGGTTGGCTACGAGCAGATCGACGGTCTCGCCCTCCTCCACGTTCCACTCGTCGGCAAGCGCCCGCGGCACCACGATCGAATTGGGGGACACGAGCAGATCGATGAATTGCGAGCGTGACAAATCGAGCGAAAGGTTCCCGCCGCCCCGAGGTGTATCCGCTTCGGATGTCCGGAATGGTACGTCTCGAGTCCGCGCCTCTGCTGCTCGCGTCCGCGAGCCTGCTTCTCGCGTCCGGAAAGGTACGTCCGACAACAAGTCCACTCCGAAGACAGGTATGGATTCCTGCCCAAACAGCGTCTGGTCGCCTGGCGCCACCCGCTGCAGACGGCCTTCGACGATGGCGGTCATGGCGCCCACGTCCCACACCCACGACAACTCGCCGATCAGGTTCTCGTCCAGAGGGCGGCCGTTGGCGGCGATCTGAAGGTCGGCCCCGCCATTGAGCAGATCCATGCTGTCGCTGAACGAGCCGATGGCCCGGTCATTGGCCAACTGAACGGCCACCACCACGGCTATTCCAAGCGCCACGCCCGTCAGCGTCAGCAGCGTGCGAGTCGGATTGCGGACCAGATCCCGAATGATGGTTTGGTTGAAGAGCTTGAGAAACTTCACACCAGCCGCCCGTCTTTCATTTGCAGCGTGCGATGGGCGTAGCGAGCGGCTTCGCTCGAATGGGTGGCCATCACAACCGCCGTGCCGTTCGCGGTCAACTCTGACAGCAACTCCAGCACGACCCGTCCGTTTTCGGAATCCAGATTCCCCGTCGGTTCGTCGGCCACTACCAGAGGAGGGTTGTTTACGACGGCGCGCGCCACAGCCGCGCGCTGCAGTTCCCCGCCCGACAGCCTGTTGGGCGTAGCGGTACGGCGGTGAGTGAGGCCCACGGTTTCAAGAAGCTGCGACACCCGAGCATTGTCCGTGGCGGCGCCATTGGCCAGGAGCAGCGGGAGCGACACGTTCTCTTCGACGGTCAGTGTGGGCAACAGATGGAAGAACTGAAACACAAAGCCTATCCGCGTTCTGCGAATCCCAGTCAGTTCTTCTTCGGTCAGATCGTGAATGGCGAAATCTTCGAGCCAGGCTTCGCCGCGACTCGGCCGGTCCATGGCCCCCAGAATATGCAGTAACGACGACTTTCCGCACCCGCTGGGCCCCATCAGGGCCACGAACTCGCCCGGTTCGATTTGAAGGGAAACATCGTTGACGGCAGTGACCGGTTCGCTCTCGGCCTCATAGATTTTCGTGACGTGCGAGACCCGGGCCAGCGGCATGGAGGGATGTTAGCACGGTCAAGATATGGGCCCGCGCCTCGCTTCGTGTCTGAGACGCGAATGTCCCTGCGCGCTATCCTGCCAACCCCTTGTGGGGCTTCGTCAAGGCGTTCTCGAAACGGGCAGTGAACCGCTCGACGATGCCGCCGAGACTGCCGTGACGATCAGGCTACTCCCAACCCTTCGAACGCGTCTCCCAATTCGGATCGGTGCAGAGCGTGCAATCCGGACCGCGGAACATCGCCTCGGCATCATCGTCGCCCTTCAAGATCCATCGGAGCCAGTTCGAAGCGACGTTTGCGAACTCGCCGCCGCCCGGGTGAAAGACCGTGGCCGTGTGGCCCGCGTTGTCCCGCGCGCCGTAGAAGACCGGCACATGATCGATCGCGTCGAAGTTGGAAGCCGACGCCTCATACATGAAGTCGACCTCGCCGCCGTTGATGAGCAGCACGGGACCGTGCAGATCATCCAACGCGCCAACGTCCGCGCCACCGCGTCCGCCGGCCGAAACGCCCGAATTGAACGGCGCGATCGTGTCGACTCGCGGGTCAGCACCGAGACTGACGGAGAGAAAGCCCCCGCAGGACTGGCCCATGACCGCCATCCGGTCCGTCGCGATCTTGCCCGCGAGCGGCGAGCCGTCCCGTGCGTTCTCGGCCTCCGCCCAGTCGAGCGCCGCTCCAAGGTCGTCCGCCTCCGCCCGGCCGCGCCCGGCGCCCGCAACGGGGGCGGTGCTCAGCACGAGAAAACCGTGCGAAGCGATCGTCGTAAGGAAGCCCGAATAGCGCGTGTCGTCGATCGCCCAACCCCCGTTGCCCCACGCCATCACCGGAAGCGATTCCTGGGCCGGGAACGCGTCGAGGTCGGTCGGGTGGAAAACGACGTGGCCCTCAGAGCCGAAGGCGGGCCCCGACGCGACTTCGTAAGGCCCCGGCACGGCCAGCGGCGCGCCCTCGAGGGGTAAGGTCCTCGAAATCATCTCGGGTGTAATTCCCGGCGGCGCCTGCGCGCTGCCGACGATTGCGAGCGCCAGCCCCGCGACGGTTGCAGTCAACGTTCGTCTCATGATTCGATCTCCTGCCGTTCCATAATATAGCCCCGATGTTCGCCTACAAGCTCGGTGGGACGCAAGCTCCGCGTACGACGTTCAATGTCAACGGTCACGAATTCGCCGCGGCGCCTGCGACCGCCTGTATGTACCCGAACGGCCGAAAAGCTTGCCTTTGAAGCCTGGTCATGGCGATGATGAGAGGCCGCTGGAGACGATTTCATGCCCATGGGAGTGAGAACACGCTGTAAGGAGGACTCCATGACCGCCTCGAAGCTTCTATTGCCGCTCGGCGCCTGCCTGTGGCTCGTCGCCGGTTCGGTTGCCGCTCTCGCACAGGGCCCCGGTGTGCCTGAACCGATGGACCCGCCGGGCAACTTCGACACGTCCCAGGAACACTACGATTCCCTGTACCAAACGCACGGGGGTGGCACACGGCACACGTATGAAACCGTGCCGAAGTGGAGCGGTCTCTGGTCCGGCGGAGGCAATGGATCCAGAGGGGCTTTTGTCGAAGACGGAACAATCATCGAGGGCGTGCTCACACCGGACTACGATGCGGCATTTCAGATGCGCCTGGACCTGATCGAAGAACACGGCCAACAGGCCTACGACCGTTTGACCGCCTGCGAGCCGGCGGGATATCCGCGGTTTCTCATGGAACCGTACGTCCGCGAGTTCATCAACACGCCGGACCAGGTCTGGCAGCTCAATGACCTGGCGAACGAGAATCGACGAATCTACATCGGCCAGGCGCACCAGAACGTCGACGGCACGCACTTCGCCATCGGCGACTCCGTCGGGTTCTGGGCCGATGACATGCTGATCGTCCATACCGTCGATGTCTATCCGAACGACTGGTTTCGGGGATTGCCTCCCACGAGCAATCAATTCGAAAGCGTCGAGGTCTGGCGCCTCGAAAACTTTCCAAACGGTGATCAGAGACTTGTGGTCAACGCCACGTTTTACGACGAACTCTCACTGACCACGCCGCTGACTCTGACCTACACCTACCGGCGGCGCAACGACTTGGAAGACGTCGGCTTCCGGATCCGGCACTGGGAATGCGACACCAATCGAAACACCTACCTCACCGAGGACGGAACGACCCAGTTCGTCCTGCCTGGAGAGGAAGGCTACTTCGACATCCGCGGCCCCCGCCAGACGCCGGACCTGCCGGCTGGCCTGCCCGGCCAGGAGCGCAATCCGATCTTCGACGATCCGGTGCAATAGGAGCTGGAAAATTGAACAAACTGCCGATTTTTCTGTCCGCGTTACTGGCCGTCGTATTGTGCGGTCGGTTCGTGAATGCGCATCACAGCTTTTCAATGTTCGACCGCTCACGCGAGGAAGTTGTCGTGGGCGAGGTGGTTCGATGGGGGTTCAACAGTCCTCATGTGTTGCTTTACCTTGAAGACGACGACGGGACCCAATGGGGGTTCGAGGGGGCGGCCCCCGCCTCCATCCTCGGGCGGGATCCCAGCATGAACGGGTTCACCTTGAGGCCGGGAGACCGCATCACGATGGTTCATTGTCCCCTGCACGACGGCCGGTCTGGCGGCGGGATCGGGATCGTCATCACGGGAGACGGAACGGTGTACAACCCGAGCGATGGCGGCTGTTCCGCCAGCCAGCGTTCCGATGACTGGCCCGGATGGATCGACATGTGGTTCAGGTCGCGCGCCGAGGCCGAAGAGGCCCTCGGACTGGACCCGGAGAACGGGAACGACGAACCGTAAGGGAACGACGCACCGTTTTGCCGCGCCCACCTGTCTCGGCTGGAGCATGGCACGACGCGGCTTTTCTTCCATGCGCCGGTCTATGGCGTTCCGCACCGCAGGGTCATGGGGGCGAACGGTCGCCCGTAACTCCCTTCAGCCGCCGTATTCCAGTTCGCGGACGCGCGGCCGGATGCGCCGCGCCACCACGGCCGGCAGGACAACGGAGACACATGCCAGCAGCGCGATGGCGGCGATCGTTCGAGCCGGTTCCGCGTACACCACCCTAAGAACGAGTGGAAGGATCACGGTCGCGGTCATCCAGGAGAGAAAGAAGAACACCCCGAAAATCCAAGCGCTCGTCTGAGCCAAACTGGGCGGTTGCGAGAAGGGCGGCCGCGGCATCCTCAGCAGCAACAATTGCATCCCGACGTGGGAAAGGAGTCCGAGGAAGGACGCGTGGCCCAGGGCGTGCCAAACGTTCTCGAAGGCCCATACGAAGATGGCCGCCACCACGACGAGATAGGGGAGGACGAAGAAGACGGTCACGCACAGCCCGGTTCGAGTGATGAGCCGGGCAAGATCCACCGGCGCGGAGAAGAAGACCCAGGACGCACGGAACGAATCGCTGCGGAACAGCTCCATCAATAGCATCGGAGGCATCATGAACACCGCAAAATGGATCGGCGAGAGGCCATCGGGCCCGAAACCGATTTCCACGAAGGGATCGGGCAGTGGTCCCTCGCGCAATGCGATGAAGACGTAGAAAACCGTCAACGGCAGCATCGCGAGAACGGCCATCCGGAACTTCATGTCGTGCCGGAACTGGGCGCGCACCAGCACCATGATCACCCGCAGTTCGGGCGAAAACCAACCCTTGCCGGGGCCTGCCGGCCGTGTCCGGGGCCGCCGCCTGGCCTCGCTCACGGCCACGAGGGCTCCGAGGCGCTCGGCGTAGGAAAGCGACAGCCTGCCGCCGCCGTAACGGATAAGGGCGACGGTCGTGACGGCGGCGGTCAGGACGGCCAGAACGCCGGTCACGCTCCAATTTCCCGCGGCCAGTGGAAGGAGGCTGGCGAACCATCCGGGGGGCAGTAGAATGGCCGCGGGCCATCGGTCGATCTCGATGGCGCCCAGCCAGTCCATCGTATCCGTCAGTTCGAGAAAGAAGAACGGCATGGCGAAGACGACGGTGGTGAAGGCGATCTGGACGTAGGAAAGAACGCGGCGAAGCCGGTCGGGGCGGACCAGGTGCAGGATCGCGCCGTAGATGAAGATCGTCGCCAGTGCGATCCAGACGATGGCGGCCGCCATCGCGGCCACCCACGCCGCGGCGACCAGGGGACCGAATTTCACGAGATACGCCAGCGTCGCGGGTCCGCCGGCCAGCGCGCCGATGGCGCCGACGTACAACAGAACGGTCGTGAGCTTGGCGGCGAAGTAGGTGCGCGAGGACACCGGCTGATGCGCAAGGATGGGGTAGTCGTTCGGCGAAATGACCACTGATTGAAAGTCGAGGATGATGGCCATGGCGACGAGCATTCCCACCATCGAAAGCGTGAACAGGCCGGCCAGGAACAAGGCGGGAATCGCGGCGCTCACGATGGCCACCCCAACGCCGTACAGCCCATACACGATGATCAAGAACCACGGGACGCGGGCGCCCTTGTTGCCGCTCGACACCGACATGTCCATTGCCCAGCCGGAACGGAGATCGTTCTTGAGCATCGCGCCGCTGAGCGCGCGCCACTGGGTGTGGTCGACGTCCAGGGCCTCGACCGCCCGCCGCACGATGGTCATGGCCCGTCCTCTGTCCCCCGATCCGGCGCACCGAGAGCGGCGAGGAGGTCGCGGGTGACCTCGCCGGCGTCCCGAACGCCCGTGAGCCGGGCGAATGCCTCCTCGAGGGTCGCGGCCCCGGTCTCGGCGGCGATGCGCTCGGGGGAGCCCTCGATGATCTTGCGCCCCTTGTCGATGATGACGATCCGGGTGCAAACTCGCTCCACGACCTCGAGGACGTGCGAGCAGAACAGTATCGTCCGGCCCTGCGAGGCGAGTTCCCGGAGCAGCCCTTTGACGACGAGAGCGGCGTTGGCGTCCAGGCCGTTCAACGGCTCGTCAAGGAAGAGCACTTCGGGGTTGCCGATCAGCGCTGCGCTGATCAGAACCTTCTGCTTCATTCCCTTCGAGTGCTCGGCGAGGCGTTGGTCGCGGGCGTCGAGAATGTCGAAGATCCCGAGCAACTCGTTGATCTTCTTCTCCGCGTAAGCGCCTTCGATCCTTCTCAGGTTGGCCACCATCGTGAGGTACTCGCCGGCTGTCAGCGTTTCGTAAAGGGCGCCGTCCTCGGGCACGTAGCCCAGGCGTTTCTTGACTTCCATGGGATCCTGCTGGACGTCGAATCCGGCGACCCGCGCCACACCGCTCGTCGGCTTGATCATGCCGGTCAGGACCTTCACGGTGGTCGACTTCCCCGCGCCGTTCGGGCCGAGAAAGCCGGGAATCTCCCCTGGCTCGACGCGCAAGTCCAGGTCCTGGACGGCGGGCGTGCCGCCGAAGGTGCGAGTGAGTTGGCGGGTTTCGATCATTTGGGATGCCCGGTGGTTCGCGCCAAGATAACACTGAAGAGCCCTCCCCTGCACGAAGTCGAGCCTCTCCACGCCACGGCACCACCGGAGGGCCGGCGCTCTACGTCGCCTCGGGCGATTCGCCCGTGTAGAACGCGGTTGTGCGCCGGGCGGCCGGGCGGGCGGCGTCGGGGTTCATTCCCCCCCGAAACGCCCGCCCCACGGTTCGCTGCTCCCAGTGATGAACGCCAGGCCGCCGGGTGAAGCGGCAAAAGCGGCTTCGTCCATCTTCGGTTCCGCCGGCACCGCGAGGTGAATCGCCAGTCCCATGAGACCCATTTCCCATCCGACCCCGACAGCGCCGGGCCCGTATGTCTCCCAGTGTTCCGAAAGATGGGCGGTATGCGTCAGCGTCAGGCGCGCGCGGCCGGCCCCCTCATCCGATAGACGGACCTCAACCCAACTGACGTCTTGGCCGAACTCCCAGTTGAGCGCCAGAAGCGAGGGCCGGTCGCAGGCCGTCATCACGCCGCCCGCGTTCCCTTCCAACTGGTATCGGCCGCCCAACTCGAGCACGCCGCTGATCGGAAGAAACCAGCACGGAATGCGCTTGGCGTGGGTCACGGCGTCCCACACGTCCTCGACCGTCGTCGTATAGCCGCGAGACAGAATGACCGCCCGAGCCGTATGTCTATGGCGTCCAGTGACGATCCGGAACGCTCGACCGAAGCGAGGTGACCTTAGACATCGAAGCCCATCGCTCTCCCTGATCTTCAAACACCAACTCGTCGGGACAAGGCGGCTTGTTTCTCCTATGCTCCCGGATGTTCCGTGTTGGATAATTACTGTTTCGTCCGCAGCGTCGATGAGTTCCCATCGAGAGACACTCCTCGCCGCCAGTGGACATCGTAAGGCCTCACGGCCAGAAGGAGATCTTTATGAGTCGAACATTCCGGAGCTTGGCGACACTTGTTTTTTTCGGTGCCGCCACACTCGCATTGGCCCAATCGCCCGTCATGCGGTCAGCCGACCACGACTACAATGTCGTCCCGGTGGCGGAGGGACTCGTCAACCCGTGGTCCATCGCCTTTCTTACTGGCGAAGACATCCTGATTACCGAGCGCCCGGGCCGTCTGCGGATTGTTCGGCGCGGACAGCTCCTTGACGAACCCGTCTCTGGAGTGCCGGAGGTTCTCGCCCAGGGACAGGGCGGGTTGCTCGATGTCGTACCGCACCCCGAGTTTGCATCGAACCGGTTGATCTACCTGAGCTTTTCGAAACCGCTCGCGGGCGGCGAGTCGACCACCGCCGTCGTGCGCGGACGCTTCGAGGGCGATGCCTTGACGAACGTCGAGGAAATTTTCGAGGCCGAGACACGCGGTCGCGGACACTACGGCTCACGGCTCGCTTTCGACGCCGACGGTTACCTTTTCATCACCGTCGGTGAGCGTCAGGCCCCTGCGACAGGGGATCTTCTGGCACACCCGGCACAAGATACATCCAACCATCACGGGGTGGTCGTCCGGTTGCATGACGATGGCCGCGTTCCGTCGGACAATCCCTTCGTAGACACCGAAGGCGCGCGAGCGGAAACCTGGAGCTACGGGCACCGCAATCCCCAGGGGTTGGTCGTCCACCCCGACACGGGCGACGTCTGGGTCACCGAGCACGGGCCCAACGGAGGCGACGAGTTGAACCTGGCGCGTCCGGGTTTGAACTACGGGTGGCCTGTGATCGGTTACGGCGTGAACTATGGAACCGGCCTGGCGATTCACGAAGGCACGCAGCGGGAGAACATGGAGTCACCCGTTCATTTCTGGGTGCCGTCGATCGCCACTTCCGGCCTGATGGTCTATACGGGCGACCGTTTTCCCGAATGGAAAGGAAACCTGTTCGCCGGCGGCATGGCTGGAGAACAGGTGGCGCGACTCGTCATGGACGGCCCGCGCGTCGTTCACGAGGAAACGCTCCATCACGGAAACGGCCGTGTGCGTGACATTCGCCAGGGGCCCGACGGGTACATCTACCTCGCTATCGATGATCGCGATGGCGCGCCGACTGCCGTCGTTCGGCTGGAGCCGGTCGACTAGCAGCCTGTCGGACTAACACCGGATCAAAAACCTAAGTCATTCATATGACTGTGTTTACGGTTTCGGGCTAAAAAAGGCCGTCGTTGAAAACAAAGGACTTACGCCGAAAGTCCGACAGGCTGCTAGCGCTGAGACGATTGGCGACCGAGTCAAGGCGACTCGTCCGGTCCAGGCCGGCATCGATTCACCGTGCGGATGCAATTTCGGCGGCACTCAACCGCCCGTCCTGGAGAGCAGTCGCAGCCAGCACTCCATCGCATCCGATCGTGGCGAGACGTTTCAGGTCTGCCAGCCCGCGAATGCCGCCGCCAGCGATGAGCGTCAACCCCGGGAGAGTCTCGCGCACGGTCGAGATCAAATCGAAGTCGAGGCCCTGACCCATCCCGACCCTTGCGAGGTCGAGCACAATGACGCTGGCGACGCCCGCGGCGGCGGCGTTTGCCGCAAAGCGGACGACTGGGCCGCTATTTCGCAGAACGCCGTTCGCCGGAGAGGCGACAATCGGCTTGCCGTTCCTGAGGTCGAGACTGAAGGCGATCCGTTCCCCGCCGATCGTGTCGCAGATGTTGTGTAAAGCGCCAAAGGACGGGAGTGTCTCCAGACCCACCACGACGGATGTGGCGCCCAGATCGATCCCACGCTGTACGCTATCCACTGACGACGCTCCCGCATCCAGCCACAGCGGTACGCCGAGTTCGGCCAGCGGGCCCACGGCCGCGTCTTGGGGCGACCCACCCAGGATCGCATCGAGATCGGCGATGTACAATTCAGTGACTTCAAGGCGATCGAGATAGGCGCGCGCAAGCGCAAGCGCGTTGCCTGGCTCGATGGGGGTGCCCGCGACGGTTTCGACCGGGGCGTAGAGTTCGCGCCGGCCCGCCCGTGCGTGCACGGCGCACCCTCCGAGCAGATCCAGGACGCCAATTACGCGCACTGCGGCTTGCTCCATGCCCGCCGGCACGTCAACCGGTTCGGGAACAGCCATGACCGGCAGGCGGCGATCATGCTCGGATTCTTCGCTCCGCCTGCGCCCGACTGCAGTCGCGAGGCCGGAGTTTCCACCGCCGCCCTGGTCGGTTCACGAATACCCGAATCATGAAAGAAGGCTAACAGGTTCAGGGCATAATGAACGGCGATGAAGCTCTTTTTGTCGTGTGCCCTGTTGGGCGTCCTCGCCACTGCCTGTTCCCGGCCCGCCATTCCGGACGAAGCCGTTCTGGTTTCGCGCGCCCGCGATATTCACGAGCGCGTACTCACGATCGACAGCCACGACGACATTTCGTTCAACTTTGCGACCGGGGAAGTGGACCCCGGCATACGGGCGGACCGTCAGGTGGATCTGGTAAAGATGGTTGAAGGAGGCCTGGACGCGGCGTTTTTTATCGTTTATGTCCGTCAGGGCGCCCGCGACGAACAGGGCTACGAATTTGCGCGTGAACGCGCAATGACCAAGTTCGATGCGATTCACCGTATGACGGACGCCATGTATCCCGACCGCATCGAACTGGCGTATACGGCGGACGATGTCGAACGAATCGCGGCGTCGGGCAAGCTGGTTGCGGCAATCGGTATCGAGAACGGATGGGTCATCGGCCAGGATCTCGACTTGATCCAGGGTTACCACGAACTGGGCGCCCGATACATGACGCTGGCACACAACGGTCACAATGACATCAGCGATTCGGCCCAGCCAAATCCCGGCCTCGGCGACCCGCCCTCCGAACACGACGGCATCAGCGGGTTCGGTGAACGGGTTATTTCTGAAATGAACCGCGTTGGATTGATGGTGGATGTGTCCCATATCTCAAAGGCGGCAATGCTCGATGCGGTTCGCTTGTCCGAAGCGCCCGTGATCGCCTCGCATTCCAGCATGGCCGGCATGCATGTCCATGCGCGCAACATGGACGATGAACAACTGCTGGCACTTCGGGACAACGGCGGAGTTGTGCAGACGGTCGCCTTCGGCGCCTACCTTGTGCCTGAAGATCGGTTGCCCGCAAACGTGTCGGACTTGGTGGACCATATCGATCACGCCGTGAACCTTGTTGGCATCGATCATGTCGGGATCAGTTCGGATTTTGACGGCGGCGGCGGAATCGAAAATTGGCGGGATGCGAGCGAGACCGTCAACGTGACTGTCGAACTTGTCAGACGCGGCTATTCTGAAGGCGATATCGCGAAGCTGTGGGGTGGAAACCTGCTGCGCGTATGGCGGGAAAACGAACAAGTCGCCATACGACTCCAATCCGCCCCTTGAATAGCCGAAACGCGATTGGTCCGGACGTGCCTTTGCAAACCCCTACCGCGGTGGTCCGAACCTGAATCCGCCACCACCGTCTGTTGCAGTTCCAAGTTCACCGCCGAATCGCTCATTCAGCGCGGCCGTCTCCGGATGGACTTCAACCGGCGTTGCAGCAGACAACTCGTGAGAAATGCGGGTCAAATCTCCGAAAATGTTCCGGTGCTGTCACCGACCTGCTCGACAGGAACGCCCGCCCGGTCGAGGACCGTGAGAAGCAGGTTGGCGAACGGCGTCCGTTCGGCGTACTTCAAGTGCTGATTCCCCTTGATTCGGCCGTTCCCGCCGCCCACCAGAGCCGAAGGCAGGGGGTTGTTGTTGTGCGCGTTGCTGTTGCTCATGTTGCTTCCGAACAGCAGGATTGAGTGGTCCAGCATCGAACCGTCGCCATCGGGCATGTCGGCCAGTTTCTGGACGAATTTGGCGAAAACATCGGTGTGGTAGGTCTGAATCTGTGACAGCCGCCCCATCTTGGCGCTGTCGTTCTGGTGATGCGACAGCGGGTGAAACGCGTCGGAAACGCCGATGTGGTTGTAGGTCATATTGCTGACCTCGGCGGCCATCATCATCGAAAAGACACGCGTCAGGTCGCCCTGGAACGCCAATGCCATCAGGTCGAACATCAGGTTGAGATGCTCGTCGAAGCGGTCGGGAATGCCGCGAGGCGCCTCTGGCAAGGTCAGATGCGACAAGTCCTGTTCTCCCATTTTTTCGACTCGCCGTTCTATTTCGCGGACCGTTTGCAGGTAGTCGCCGAGCATCGCCCGGTCGCGTGCGCCGAGGTCACGCTGGAGAGCCGCGGCTTCCTCGGCGACAAGGTCAAGAATGCTGGAATACTGGCGGGCCAGAGCCTCGCGTTCCTCGGCCGTGTCACCCTGGCCGAACAGGCGCGTAAAAAGACTGCGCGGATTGACTTCCATGGGGAGGGGCGTGTTCGGCGTCCTGAACGAAATGGTGCCGGCATAGCTGCAACCATAATTGCGGTCGCAGTTTCCACCCCCGCCCCGACTTTCGGTGGCGACTTCCAGCGATGGAAGCGGCGTGTCCTGTCCGATGTGCTCCGCGGCCATCTGGTCGACGGTCACGCCGCCCCAGGGGTCGTTGCTCTGTCGCGGATGCACGCAACTCAACCAGGTTCCTGGTGTGATTGCGTGGACGGCCGGGCTGATTGCCGGTTTGTTTTCGAGGTTGCTGACGACGGTCACATATTGCCGGAATGGTTCGAGCGGCTTCAGAATCGGCGTGAATTCGAAATCGGCGCCTTCAGTTGCCGGGGTCCATTTGTCCATGACGGCGCCGTGAGGGAAGTAAATGAAACCCGCGTGCATCCTGGGGCTGGCTGCTGTCTGGGCCAGGGCCGTCGCTGCCGGAACCATCGCCTCCAGAAGTGGCAGACCGATCGCGGCCCCCATGCCGCGCAATAGCGTTCGGCGGGACAGATGTTTCTTCGTTATGAACATCTCAAAGTCTCCTCAATCCAGATCTGCCGCAGCGAGCGATCGGTCGTTGCCGCTCGGTTGCCGACTTCGGGAGTCTACTTCATCCGGAACGGCGTGCTGTTAACGATCGCCATCACGACGGATGACAGCCGGTAGTCGTCCCCGGCCGTGTCGCCGACGACCAACCGAACCACCGGCATATCGAAGTATTCCACATTCCGTCCCAGCGCATCCATCAAAGGCTTCCAGGTCTGGACCGAATGTCAGCGGGTGCGTGTGCCCGTGCCTGGTCGATGTATCGAATCATCCCGGCTTTTCCGCTCGCTAGACGATGCCGCCCACCTCGCGGACATGGCCCCACAGGCCCGGGTAGATGCTTCTGACAAAGGCCTCCGGGTCGCCCCATTCTTCGTCGTAACCGTCTGTCGCGCCATTGGCGAGCATGTCCTCCGCGCCGTAACCCATGCGGAGCATGCCAACGACGCGCTCCCGGACAGTGGTGAGCATTTCGAACTGGGCTTCCAGGTTGGCCCGAGTCTGAACGGGGCCGGTGCCGGGTACGATGATGGTTTCGTCGTCGACAATTTCCAAAAGGTCCCGGGCCGCGTTCGTCATTCCGCCAATCCACCCATGTGTCGAATAGTCCAGAATCGGGTAGCGTCCTACCGAGACCGCGTCTCCGGCCATCAGAATGTTGGGGCCGGGGAAAAATACGTAGATGTCGCCGTCGGTGTGCGCCTGGAACAAATGTCCGTATTCGATGTCCTGGTTTCCGAACGACATCCGCTGTGGACTTTCGTGGTGGTAGAACGTCTTGTTCGGCAAGGCCTCCGGCGCTCTTGGCGGGTAGACCGTGTCCTGCCATTCGACAATGATTTCGGTGGTCATCCAGAGTCGCGTGTTTTCCTGGGCGACGATCGTCGCTCCCGTTCGCCCGAGGGCGTCGTTCGAACCGGTTTGCTCCAGGTGCCAGTGAGTGTTGAAGAGCACGGGTATGCTTTCGGGGCCGGAGCTTCCGGCGACTTCCCGTAGCAGATCGGGCGACCGGTCCGGCAGTCCGCCATCCACCATAAGCGTGCCGTCAGCCGTGTCCACGGCCAGAACGTTGGCGCCCGCTCCAGCAATCAGGCGGTAGTTGTCTTCCAGTTCGAATGTCGCGAGCGAGGACTGCGCGCCAAACGCCTTGAACGTCCCGGAGGCGATGGCGCCTCCGCCAATCAGGGCGCGGATAAAATTCCGGCGATTCGCAGCGGGAAGCACACGCTGAGTTTAGTGTGGGAAGCCTTTTTCATCAATTGGAAAGATCGGCTTCCGGGGGGTGCGGTGGTCCACGGCGAATAGCGGGACGCGGGGGCGAAACCATCGAGAAGGGGCGGTGGGCCGCGCGACGAACGCGACGAACGCGATGAAAATGAGTTCGATTGTCCGGCGCATGATGTCGTCTCAATTTTTTCGGTGTCAACTACCCAAAATGTATTTGGCGATTCGATGAAAGTGGCTTAATATGGTCGGTCGGCTGTCGACCGATCTTGGCGTCTATTGGACCTGAGAAGTCGGGAAAGAGAAAAGAAATAGCAGCCACGAAGGAGAATGAAGTCCGGGTAGAATCCGGATTCCACGAAATAATGACCATGCACAAAGGAACCATGATCCCGGAATTGGAAGATCCCGGGTCCGTTGAGAACGATTCTTCAGGTTTTCGCATCCACTGGTACCGGTGTAACGTTTGCGGCGTTGATTTCGAAGACGCAAACCCCTCCCACCGGCGGCGCCTACATCTGTTGCTGGAGCACAAGCGCTCCCATACTCAGCAACCGGTACAGAAGAACTAGAGCTCTTCAGATTCAATGCCTTACGGGGACGTCGGCCGTTTTTCCGAACGGTCCGGCGACCCTTGGTAAGGCGTCCTCTGGTCTTCAGTCTTCCGGGGACCTTGTTCAACCGCTGTTTCGATTCAGGTGTCGGATCCCGTGGAGGTCCGCGGCGGAACCCCGCGAGTTTCTGCCACGGGTTGCGAGCTTGACGTTCGAAGCGCAACGGGGTCATATATCATCGACCAATGACTGACTTGGGACCGGTTGGCCGGAACCGATCGATGATATTGAACTCTCAGTCGTTCAGCCTCCCATTCCAAATTTCACGCCGTGTCGAGACCGCCCTTCAGGAGTGGCAGGTCAAAGACGGGGTGGCTCGTCTTTGGGCCGGCGATGCTTCGCTTTGGACGGGCGGGGACGAAGGCCAATGGTTGGGCTGGCTCACGATCGTTGACGAACAGCTTCGAGCGGTCGACCGGTTTGCCGGGCTCTCGCGCGATGTGCGCACCGCCGGATTCACGCACGCGCTCATGATCGGGATGGGCGGCTCGATCCTGTGTCCTGAAGTCTTGAAGTCCATCTTCGGGCCGGTTGCAGGCTGGCCGGATCTGTCGGTGCTGGATTCGACCGATCCGGCACAGGTGCGGACGGCACTCGATGGGATTGACATCGAGCGGACGATTTTCATCGTCGCAAGCAAGTCCGGAACAACGCTTGAATCGCGCCTCCTGATGGATTTCTTTTTCGAAAAATCAACCGCGCACGTGGGGATGGCCGCCGCCGGACGCCATTGGATTGCCATCACCGATCCAGGTTCGGAACTCGAAGCAACCGCGATCGATCGAGATTTTCGCGCGGTGTTCGCCGGCCGCCCTTCTATCGGCGGTCGTTTTTCGGCCTTGTCGGATTTCGGCATGATTCCCGCCGCTTGCATGGGTATGGACACGGCAGAATTGCTCCGCCGGACAGCGGCCATGGTGCGGGCATCGGGTCCCGAGACCGCCGCACCCCGCAATCGGGCAATCGTCTTGGGTATTGCGCTGGGGGTGGCGGCTGAAGCCGGGCGTGACAAACTGACTCTCGTCACGTCTCCCCTGCTGCAGTCATTCGGTGCGTGGCTGGAGCAACTGATCGCGGAATCCACCGGAAAAACCGGTCAGGGTGTCATACCCGTCCACGGAGAAGAGTTGGGTGCGCCCGATTGGTATGGAGACGACCGGTTTTTCGTCTATTTCCGACTCTCTTCGGCGCCGGATTCCGATCAGGACGATCGGGTGGCGGCGCTGGAAGAGGCCGGCTATCCTGTGGTGCGAATTGAAGTCGGAGACGTTTATGACATCGGACAGGAGTTTTTCAGATGGGAACTGGCGACAGCGGCAGCCGGGTCCTTTCTCGGTTTGAACCCCTTCGATCAGCCCGATGTGGAGGCAAGCAAGATTGCCGCGCGGACCTTGACCGAAAGGTGCCGGGTCGATGGATCGCCGCCGCAGGAATCTCCGCTCTACGAAACCGCAAACATCAAGGTGTTTGCGGAGCCGCGAGCGGTATTTCAGTCAGGTGAGGATGACCTTGTCCACTATCTCCGCACGCACCTGAACCGGATCGAAGCCCGGGATTATTTTGCGTTACAGGCGTATCTCGAAATGAACTCCGCGTGCAGGAACCGTCTGGAAGAAATACGGCGCAGCGTCGGAGCGTGCAAGCGTGTGGCCACCTCTGTCGGGTTCGGTCCACGGTTCCTCCATTCCACGGGCCAGGCGCACAAGGGAGGTCCGAATACCGGAGTATTTCTTCAGATCACCGGCGATGACGCCCAGGATCTTGAAGTTCCGGGTCTGGGTTGTACATTCGGCGTTGTGAAGGCTGCCCAGGCGGCCGGCGATTATTCCGTCCTGGTGGAGCGGGGGAGACGAATCTTGCGCGTTCACCTGGGACCCGACATCGACCAGGGTCTCGACATGTTGCGCGATGCCGTTAGAGAGGCGCTCGCCGACTGATCCCGTACCGTGAACGGCGATCCATCCAGTCGAGGCTACCCTGAAGAGTTCTACCACGGGCTGCCAAGCCGCCTTTTTCACGAACGGAAAAAGACGAGACCGCCGGAGCGGCCGCGCCTATTTCATTTGTCAGGTTCGGACCTTAGTACCGGCCGTACCCACCCCGGCCGCCGCCGCCGCCACCACCACCACCACCGCCGCCACCGCCGCCTCGATTAACCTGAGGGCGCGCTTCGTTGACCGTCAGCGGTCGCCCGCCCATTTCCGTGCCGTTCAACTGCTCAACGGCCTTGTCGGCATCGTCATCGCCCATTTCGACGAATCCGAAACCGCGCGACCGCCCGGTGTCGCGGTCGGTGATGATTCGAACGGATTCAACATTGCCAGTCTGCGAGAACAGGTCGCTCAGATCTTCTTCCGTCGTCTGAAACGGAAGATTTCCAACGTAGAGTTTCTTTGTCATTCGTTTTCCTTAGAAGATTATCTGTCGGGAACTTCCAGGCTTTTGCGGGAAAGGGTGGGGCCAAATATGAAGATACCAACTACTTTCCGAACAGAGGCACGGGACTCCTTGAACAGGGTTATGCAACTAATGTTGCAGCGACAAGTATAAGTGCCTGCCCCACCTTGTCTAGCAAGAAATTGCGGAATTTCAAATTCCCGCGTTTTAACATCTTTCCCAGAGGCCGCGAAAAGGCCGGCGAATCGGCGTTGATAGCGGATCCGTACCCGCGGTGCGCGGCCCTCAAAGGTTCCGCCAGCCCCAGACGACCGCCCCGGTGGTATAGTCGAAGGGCCTGTCCGTTGCGACGAACCATCTCTTGTTCAACCAGATTCTGAATCTGATTTTTCCTGTTGACTGTATTCTCTGCGGTCGCAGCGTCACCGAATGGCGTACGGGACCTGTTTGCCAGACCTGCGTCGGATTGTTGGTGAGACAGTCGCCGCCCTACTGCGAACGGTGTGGTTTCGCGGCGTCATCGATCGAGCGACTCTGCGGCGCCTGTTTGAGGGACGAGACCCGATATGATTTCGGGCGCTCGGCACTCCTGTTCGACGACCGTCTTCGTCAACTGGTACACCACTTCAAGTACAACGATCGTGTGTCGCTGGCCCGGCCGTTCGGAGGAGCGCTCGAACACTGCCTCAAAGCCGGAGAATTCCGCGCGGCCTTCGCCGTTCCCGTTCCCCTCCATCGAAAACGCGAACGCCGGCGCGGTTACAATCAGGCGGAACTGTTGGCTTCGACATTGAGTCTGCCTTGTCGAAGTGACATCGTTCGACGGAGACGCAATACCGAAAGTCAAACCGGCATGACCCGCAGCCAACGCGCGCTGAATGTTCGCGGTGCGTTTGAATGCCTGAAACGCGTTGATGGAAATGTGCTCATTGTTGACGACATCCAGACAACCGGGGCAACGGTTAACGAACTCGCCAGGGTTCTGAAGCGTCATGGAGCGTCGATGGTCGAGGTTCTGACGCTGGCGCGTGTCCGTGCCGGGGGGATCGATTGAAAAATCAGAGAACGCTTTGGAGCGAACGCGGTTCCCGGGTCTCGATCGTCCAGTGTTCTTTGCTCTCAAGCAGGTCGGCGACGAAGCGCGTGTGTAACGCATGTCCAGCACGGTTGGCAACCAACCGGCCAAGAACCGGCTGGCGAATCAGCGCGAAATCCCCCAGTAGATCGAGAATCTTGTGACGGACGAACTCGTCCTTGAATCTGAGAGGTTCCTCGTTGAGCATGCCGGTATCTGTCAGGACAATGGCGTTTTCGAGCGACCCTCCCTGAATAAGGCCGTTGTTCTGGAGGGCCCGCACCTCGTTGTAGAATCCGAACGTACGTGCGGGAGCTATCGAAGCAGCGTAGCCTTCTTCGGTACACTCCAACGACAAGTGTTGCGGACCGATGAACGGATGCTTGAAATCGATGGCGCACTCGATCTGGAACGTGTCGGCCGGATAGATGGCCAGCGATTTGCCGTTCTCTTCGACGATGAACTCCTTGATCACGCGCAGATATTCGCGCGGTTGATCCTGCTCCACCATTCCGACGCGGGCAATGGCATCGGTAAAGGGGCGGGCACTGCCATCCAGAATCGGGACTTCGAGGTTGTCCATGTCCACGTATGCGTTGTCGATACCAATGCCGTAGAACGCCGAAAGCAGATGTTCGACCGTGGAAATCCAGACGCCTTTCGACATCAGCGTCGTGGCGTACGCCACCCGCGACACCGATGCCACGTCGGCATGGATTTCGAAGTTGTCGAGATCGACACGGCGGAATACGATGCCTGTGGTTGCACGAGCAGGCAGTACCCGGAGAGAAACCGGGACGCCCGTGTGGAGGCCCACGCCAGAGAACTCGATCGAACCGGCAAGCGTGCGTTCGTACATTAGTTGACCATGGATAGCAATTCGCGGTCCTAACAAAAGCCTTCATGGAATGAATAACTTGGAGAGAGACCCGAAACCCTGGCTGTGGGCCACAGGCCACAGATGTGTTCACCCGTGATCAAACGTCCCCTACTGCTGATTGTCGATGCCATGTCTCAGGTCTACCGGGCCTACTATGCGATACCCGGTCTCACCAACAAGCAGGGCGTTCCAACCAACGCCACCTATGGTTTTGCCCTGATGCTGAACCGAGTCCTCGATAAATTCCCGCCGGACTATATCGCGATGGTCTTCGACTCGAGCGAACCGACGCACCGCCACATCCGGTATCCGGAATACAAGGCGAACCGGGACAAGATGCCGACGGAACTGCGCGAGCAAATCCCCTACATCAAACAATTTTGCGACGCCATGCGCGTGCCGACCCTGGAGGTGCCGGGGCAGGAGGCCGACGACGTCATCGGAACGCTTGCGAAGGAAGCGGCGAAAGAGGGCATCCATCCGGTAATCGTGACCGTCGACAAGGACATGATGCAGCTGGTCACGCCCGATACCCTGGTTCTGAACACGTCGAAGGATGACCGCATCATCGGACCCGCCGAAGTCAGGAACCTGTACGGCGTGCCGCCAGATCGGATCATCGATCTGTTGGGTCTTTGGGGCGATGCATCCGACAACGTTCCGGGAGCGCCCGGCATTGGCGAGAAAGGCGCGAGGGCGCTGATCGAACGATTCGGGTCGCTCGAGGCCTGCCTGGAACACGCCGAAGAAGTAAAGGCCAAGCGGCAGCGCGAGTCATTGATTGAATACCGCGACCAGATTCTGCTGAGCAAGGAACTGGTCACGATCGACACCGCGGTGCCCATCGACATCGAATGGCGGGACCTCGAGATTCAGTCGCCGGATAGCGAGTCGCTCATTCCACTGCTGCGTGAATTGGATTTCACCACGCTTCTCAAGACACATCTGGAAGCGGGCGGCGGAGGTTCAACTCCCACGTTCGAGACAGTGACCGCCGAGGATCTGCCGGAGCTTGACGGCGAAATCGCCGTCTCGATTCATGACGACCGTGCCCGCGTGTGGGACGGCGAGGGCCCGGTCTACGATGTCCCGATCGAGCATGCGGCTTCAATGTTTTCCGATCCACAGAAACACAAGATCGTGCACAACGCCAAAGCCACGATTATCGCTCTGGCGCGGCGGGGTATGAATCTGGTTCCGCCCTACGACGATCCGATGCTCATGGCCTACCTGTTGGA
Organism: Terriglobia bacterium; assembly: GCA_963555775.3. Classification (GTDB taxonomy): domain Bacteria; phylum Acidobacteriota; class Terriglobia; order 20CM-2-55-15; family 20CM-2-55-15; genus JAJEDW01. The sequence continues at coordinate 437,635 of CAUVWY020000003.1, forward strand.
ACCGAACACCGGCAAGTACGAAATCGCGAACCTGGTGCAGTCGCTTTTCGGAAGCGCCATGGACGAGGACCGAAACGATCTCGTTGTGTGGGTGTACCGCATTCATCGCCATCTGCGGCCCCGCGTCAAACAGGAAGTCGAAGAACTGTACACGCGGGTAGACCTCCCTCTGGTTTCCGTGCTCGCCCAGATCGAAGCGAACGGAATTCTTCTGGATGTGCCCGTCCTGGAGCGTATGTCCGAAGAAATGGACGGCGAACTGAAAGGACTGACGTCAAGGATCTACGAACTGGCGGGGGAGGAGTTCAATATCAACTCACCCAAACAACTCGGTGTCATCCTGTTCGAGAAGCTCAACCTGCCACCTCCGAGAAAACACAAGAAATCCGGCCAATATTCGACCGCCGTCGAGGTGCTGGAACGCCTGGCCGAAACCTACGAACTGCCACAACGAATCCTGGACTATCGTCAGAGGGCCAAGTTCAAATCGACCTACGTCGATGTGTTGCCAAGGATGATCGGCGTAGGCGGACGCCTGCACACCTCGTTCAACCAGACCGTCGCAGCCACCGGACGGCTGTCCTCGCACGATCCCAATCTGCAGAACATCCCGGTCCGAACGGAGTTGGGCCGAAACATCCGTGCCGCATTCGTCGCCCGTCAGGGGACAACCCTGTTGTCGGCCGACTATTCGCAGGTGGAATTGCGCATCCTGGCCCACTTGTCCGGAGACGACTCCATGATCGATGCGTTCCTGAAAGGGGCGGACATTCATCGCAGCACTGCGGCGGAGGTCCTCGGTATTCCTGCCGACGAGGTGACCGGCGAACAGCGGAGCCGCGCCAAGGCAGTCAACTTCGGAATCGTTTACGGACAAACGGCATTCGGGCTCGCCAGACAACTGGGAATCGGCAGGAACGAAGCTGAAGACTTCATCGACCGGTACTTCAGCCGCTATCCCCGAGTCCGCGACTACATCGAGAACGCGTTGGCCGAGGCGCGGGACTGCGGTCTGACCCGAACGATGTTCGGACGCATTCGCCAGATCCCCGAGATCAACTCGAGAAACGGAACGCTCCGCAGCATGGCCGAGCGCATGGCTATCAACGCTCCCATCCAGGGAAGTGCCGCCGACATCATCAAGTTGGCGATGATTCGAATCGCCAATGAGTTCGAGCGGCGCGAGATAAAGACGACAATGGTCCTCCAGATCCACGACGAACTTATCTTCGAAGTGCCTGAAGGCGAGGACGACGTGATCGGGCAGGTACGCGGCTGGATGTCCGGTGTCGCGGATCTGAAGGTGCCGCTTGTGGTCGATACCCGGCTCGGGCCCAACTGGCGGGATTTGACCCCGGTTGACGGGACTGTGGGCGAGCCGTAGACTTCTACGATACTGGTATTGGGTATTGGGCGCGTAGCTCAGTTGGCAGAGCACTACCTCGACACGGTAGGGGTCATCGGTTCGAGCCCGGTCGCGCCCATTCGGTTTTCTCTTGAAATACGTACCTCTCCGGCTTCCGGCGCGCGAACTTCAGAACTTCACGACGCGCGTACGGGTTCCGGCGCTGGTGGCGGCTCTTCGTCCTTCCGGACCGGAGGCCGAAATTTCAGCATCAGACCTTCGACAAACAAACCGGTAAGCGTCCTCGAATTCCGCAGGATCAGAACGATCCAATCGCGTTTCCTCATCTGAGGAAAGTAGATTCCGCGGAATCCCAGCCAGGCGGCAACCAGAGTCGCTCGTTCGTGGAATGGCCGGTGGGCAATCTTGGCAACGGCAGTACGTATGGCCTGCGGCGAGTACGACCGTCGCCATGCCCTGTCGACCTCTTTCTCGGCTTCCGTGACCGCAAGATTTCGGGGCGTAAACGCCATGCGGAAGGGCCTGAAGTCAAGCCAGTGTTTCGGTCGTGTCAACCTGCCTTCCTCGGCAAGCCGGGCGTAGAGCGGAGTCGCCGGATACGGTGTGAGCAGACCGTAGACGGGCAGGCCCGGCGGCCAGGTTTGAAGGTGATCGAGGGTTCTGTCGGCCACTCCCGGGGTGTCCCCGTCCATGCCGAAAATGAACGAAGTGATCGCGTACAGGCCGCGCTCCGAAAGGCGATTCAGAATGGTGGCGTATTCGTTCGGCTTGTTGAAGCCCTTGTTGACCGCCTTCAGGCTGGCAGGGTCGATCGATTCCATGCCGATGAAAATCCAGCGGCCGCCGCTCGCCTTTATCAGGTCCAGAAGCTCCTGGTCGCGGAGAAGGTTGACGCTGATCTGCCCGATCCAGGGCACGTCCGCCCCCCGGGCAATCATGTCCCGGAGCAGGGATTTGGTGCGCTTGATGTTAATGGCAAAGTTGTCGTCGATGAAGAAAACGCCGATCTTGCCGTTGTCACGTTCGGCCCGCGCCTTGAGCAGCAGCAGTTCGTCTATAACGCTCTCATTGGAACGAAAACGAATGGAATCTCCAAAGAAGCCCGTGACCGTGCAGAAGTCGCAACCGTAGGGGCAACCGCGCCCGGATTCGATGGGAACGATGTGAAGCGTCTTCCATGACATGCCCATCCGGGTGAGGATGTTCCGGGGAAGGTCGGGAATATGGCCGATCAGGTTGAACTGTTCGAGGTCGATGCGGTCCCACGGAATGACGGGATAGTTCGCGAGGTCGGGTTTTATCTCGACGCCGGCCTCGTTGACCGGCATGTACACTTCCTTCAATTCACCGCGCGCCGCATCTGCGACGAGCTTGGGCCATGTCGCGTCAGCCTCGCCCAGTGCGACGGCGTCCGCATGGCGGGGCTCCTCGGTTCGTCCAAGCGGTTCGTCGGGCACCTCGGTGACGTGAGGCCCACCGAACACGACCTTCACTCCCGTATCGCGGACGGCATCGGCCACGCGGTATGCCCGGGCAATCATCCGGGTCATCGCGCCAATTCCTACCAATTCGATATCGTTCTCGCGGACAAAGGCCGCTACTTCAGCCTCGCTCATCGGCTGGGCATTGCCGTCAATGAGAAAAACCTTATGCTCGGGGGGTGTCAGCGACTTGAGCAGGAACATCCACAGGTGGGGCATGAAGTTGCGTGTCACACCGTTGTCGGGGCTGTACAAGAGGATATTCATCGGTTTCCGGTTTTCCGGCGTTCTCCAAACGATATTCCGAGGTTCACAAACAAGGAGCTTCACGATCCTTGCGGGAAAGAGGCACGTCGGTGTATCGACAGGCGTACAGCTTTCCAGCCAGGGGAAGGGGCTCCAGTTTCCTCAGCCAACTCACCGGACGGAGACTACTCGCCCGGCCATATGGGGTCAAGGGAATTTGGGATCCCACCGATTATGACACCCTTGCCGCCCAGGGACCATCTCTCCTCGACCACGATTCTACTCTGTCTGGCACTTCTGACCCGTGTCAACAGGTTGACCAGGGCACTCGACGGATACTGATTGAAACGTCACTTGAGGCACACACCTCTTCAAGGGTGTTTCTCACCGTTGCTTTTCAGCTTCGAGGGCCAGAAGGAATACGTAGCATGGTTGAAGACTCTCCGTCAAGCGACGAAAATGGGCGGAGACGAACGTCGACGCGGACTGCCGATAACTCTTTTGCTAATATGATTCGCCTGGACAAGAGAAAGGGGGCGTCACCGAAGTGCGTATTCAACTTAACGGAGAGCTTTATCAGATACCCGAAGCTTTCAACATCCGCCAATTGCTCGAACACCTGGAACTGCCGACCGAACGTATCGCGGTGGAAAGAAACAGGTCCGTTGTTCCAAGAAGCCAGTGGGAAGCGATTGCTCTTGTGGCGGAGGACAAGATCGAAGTCGTGCACTTCGTGGGGGGCGGCGCCGATGTGGCGCCCGATGAGGGTTTGGTGATTGCGGGCCGGCGGTTTTCCTCTCGGCTCATCGTCGGAACGGGGAAGTACGAAACCATGGAAACCATGGTCGAGGCACACCGGCGGTCCGGTGCGGACATGGTGACCGTCGCAGTTCGACGAGTGGATTTGAACGCGCCCCGAGGCAAGTCGTTTTTCGATCACATCGATACCTCCAGGTTCATGATCCTTCCGAACACGGCCGCTTGCTACACCGTGGACGATGCCGTGCGCACGGCTCATCTGGGGCGTGAGGCAGGCCTGTCCGAGTGGGTCAAACTCGAAGTCATCGGAGATGAACAGACCTTGTTCCCTGACACGGCGGCACTGATCGAAGCCACCGCGATCCTTGTAAAAGACGGGTTTATTGTCCTTCCGTATACAAACGACGACTTGATCGTCGCCCGGCGGTTGATCGATGCCGGCGCCGCGGCCATCATGCCCATGGGTGCGCCGATCGGTTCGGGGATGGGCATTCAGAACGTTGCGTCGATGCGAATTCTTCGCGAGCGGATCACCGAAGTGCCAATGATCGTCGATGCCGGGGTCGGTACTGCATCGGACGCCGCGCTCGCCATGGAACTGGGCGCCGACGGCGTCCTCATGAACACCGCCATTGCCGGGGCGGAAGACCCCGGGGCCATGGCCGAAGCGATGAATTATGCCGTACGTGCCGGCCGTCTGGCATACGAAGCCGGCAGGATTCCGAAAAAGCTCTACGCAGCGGCATCCTCGCCGCTCGAAGGAACGATCACTTAGCCCGCCTTTCTCAGTGCGCCGTGAAAAGGCGCCGATCATCAGTGGGTGCGAAACCCGTCCGGCAACTGTCGCTCCAGCCGGTAGCAATCGGAGCGGTGATGGAGGAAACGAAATCACCGAAGCCTCGGGTGTAGAGGGTCGCCATGGGCGACTTGGCGAGCATGCAGGCCGTAACGTGAGTGAACGCTGAGCAGGCCTCGAAACGGGCAATGCGGTTGCTGACCTGGCTGAGATTCAGGGAAAGCCGAAGTCTTCCAGACCGGACGAGCGAAGCGTCTGGGGGAAACCGCCGGGGTAGTGGCGACGGCATGTATGCAAGAGGAGATCGAGCGCAACACGGGAAGCCCCACCGGTGAGAGAGACTCAACCGGAAACCCGCGAGGGACAGGCCGGGCCGGATGGGGTGGCGGACAGGCCCGTAGTACTGACGAAGCCGGGTAACGCCGGTGGAGGGAAGGGGCCTGAGTTCAAGGCGAAGGCACAACGAGCGAGAACGAGGAGATTGGCATGAGCCTGACAACTCCGGAAAAGATTCGGAAACTACAGCGGGCCTTCTACGTGAAAGCGAAGGAAGCGCCGAGCAATCGGTTCCATCAGTTGTACGACAAGGTCTGGAGAGAGGATATTCTGAAGTACGCCTACCAGCGGTGCAAAGCCAACAAGGGGGCCGCGGGAGTCGACGGACAGAGTTTCGACCAGATCGAAGAGTACGGTCGGGAGCGGTGGTTGGGCGAACTGGCGGAAGAGCTACGGCGGAAGGGCTATCGCCCGGCCGCGATCCGGCGGGTCTGGATCGGGAAAGCCAACGGGGGCCGGCGGCCACTGGGCATCGCCACGATACGGGACCGGGTGGTCCAGATGGCGGTGGTGCTGGTGATCGAACCGATCTTCGAGGCGGATCTGGAACCCGAGCAGTACGGATATCGACCGAAGCGAAGCGCTCAGGATGCGGTACGGGCCGTGCATAGTTGGCTGCAACAGGGACATCGCGAGGTCATTGACGCGGACCTGAGCGGCTACTTCGACTCGATACCGCATGCCGAACTGATTCAGTGCGTGGCGCGGCGGATCAGCGACCGGGAAATGCTGGCGTTGATCAAGAGGTGTCTCAAAGCGCCGGTCCGGGATCAGGATGAGGCGGAACCGCGGGGGAAGCGGAAAGGGATCGGACAAGGCACGCCACAGGGATCCCCTCTGTCGCCCTTGCTGGCCAATCTGTACATCCGGCGGTTTATTCTGGGCTGGAAACAGCGGGGTGGGATGGAGCGCTACGGGGCGCACATCGTCAACTATGCGGATGATTTCGTCGTGTGCTGTAAGCAGGGAGCGGCGGACGCCCTTGTGGAGGTGCGCCGGATCATGGCGCAGTTGAAGCTTCGGATGAACGAAGACAAGACCCGAGTCCACCGAGTTCCGGAGGAGAGCTTCGACTTTTTGGGGTACACCTTTGGTCGATGCTACTCCCCCCAGACGGGGCGCAGCTATATCGGCACGCGTCCATCGAAGACGCGGATCACCCGATTGTGTCGGGCCATCAGCCAGGATACGGGGCGGACCCGGCTCCTGTGGGATGCCACGGCCATGGTTCACGCTCTGAATCGGAAGCTGGTGGGTTGGTCCAACTACTTCTGTCTGGGTCCCGTAAGCTCCGCCTACCGCGCGGTGGATCAACACACGCGGTATCGGCTGCGTCAGTGGTTGCGCCGGAAACATCAAGGACGATGCCGCCCGGGCGTGATGCAGTACCCCAGCGAATATCTCTATGAGACGTTGGGACTGGTCCGCCTGGAGGGCCGAACGCGCAACTTTCCGTGGGCGAAAGCGTAGCCCTTGTCCGAGAGCCGGATGCGGGAAAACCGCACGTCCGGTTCGATGAGCGGGATGTGGAAACGGACCATGGCCGGGCTCGTGAGGCACCGCCAGACGAAAGGGGCGGCCACAGATAGGCCCGACCTACCGCACCGCGCCACATCTCGACTCTACCGAGTTGTCTGCTACAGCGCCGGATCCATCCGCCAGTGCTGCGTTCTACGGCGCGTTCTCAGGCGCTTTCCTGGCGCCGGATCAAGCGCGGTCGGGCTCCTCGACGTACCGTCACAGCGCACCTTGGTGCGGCAGGAAGAAGTACGCCTCCGGTGCCCTCCGGGCGCGCGCCGTAGCTCTGACGGCGTCTCCGACTCTTCGCGACGAAAACCCGTGAGAAAGGCGGGTTAGCATTCCGCGGCCGAACCCTGCAGGGTCGCGCGCCGGGGTTTGTCAAAAACTGCTGGATGGACGTCACACGGGGCCAACCTGCCGCTTTTGGGGCCGCCATGCCGCTACTTCCTGAACCGAACCGATATTCGGGAATTCCACGTGCGCCTGACGGCCCGCGCGGATTGCTGTTTCATGGGTTGGGGGGGGGGGGGCCGGAAACCGCATATGTTAAGATTCCGAGCGCAGACACAGTAGTCACAACATTTGGACCGGGTATTTCTTTTGACTTTGTCGATCGATTCTCTTTCCAGGTGATTCGATGCCTGCTCTTTCCTGCGACACCATGGCGTTCGTTGACCGCCACGCGTCCAGTCGATTGACGCGTGGTTGAGCGATCGAACGTTGACACGGACAGTATGGTTGACTCCAGGTATTCGACCGCACGAGGTCGAATTGCCAGTCGGCGTTTTTTGACTCGGGAGGACTGATTGAATACGCGAAACACCGATCCGATCCGATATCGCGCTTATACAAACAAGACTATCGACAGCCTTCCTCAATTCCGGAATCTGTCTACGGAACAAAGGAACGCAATCCAGGCGGTTTCGCGTGTTCTTCCCTTCCGAGTCAACAACTACGTCGTCGACAACCTGATCGACTGGGACGATATTCCCCGTGATCCGATTTTCCAGATGACGTTTCCTCAGGAAGGCATGATCTCGTCCGAAGATTTCAAGATCGTGAGTGAACTTGTCGCGAACGGCGCTACGAAGGAACGCATCGAGCAAGTTGTCCAAGAAATTCGACTTCGTTTGAACCCGCACCCATCCGGCCAGATGGAACTGAACGTTCCGTCCATCGATGGTTATTTCCAGGAAGGAATGCAGCACAAGTATCGCGAAACGGTACTCTTCTTCCCCAGCGAGGGACAGACTTGTCACGCCTACTGCACCTACTGTTTTCGCTGGGCGCAGTTCGTCGGGATGGACGAATTGAAGTTCGCCAACAAGGAAGCGGATTCACTGGTGCGATACGTTCGGAGCATCCGGAAGTTCGGGATGTACTGTTCACCGGCGGCGACCCGATGATCATGAAGACCGGCGTTCTCGAAACCTATATCCGTCCGCTACTCGATATCGAATCGCTCCACACTATTCGCATCGGGACCAAGGCGCCAGCCTGGTGGCCCCATCGTTTCGTGACCAACGACGATGCCGATGCGCTGCTTCGCCTGTTCGAAGATGTAGTGAATGCGGGCAAGCACCTCGCTCTGATGTCCCACTACAGCCATCCGCGTGAGCTTTCGACCCCCGTTTCGGACCTCGCGGTACGGCGCATTCAGGGAACAGGGGCGACAATCCGCAGTCAGGCGCCGCTGATCCGGGAGGTTAACGACAGCGCCCACGTTTGGGCGTCCATGTGGCAGAGACAGGTCGATATGGGCATCATTCCCTACTACATGTTCGTGGAAAGAGATACTGGGCCGCAGCAGTATTTCGAGGTTCCGCTGCACCGGGCTCTGGAAATATTCACCCGCGCAATCGGTCAGGTTTCCGGGCTTGGCAGGACCGTTCGGGGTCCGTCGATGTCCTGTACGCCCGGGAAAATTCTCATCGACGGTGTCAGCGAAATCAACGGCGAACGCGTATTCGCGCTCAAATTCCTGCAGGGGCGGGATCCGAACTGGACCAACAAGTTGTTTTTTGCCAAATACGACGAGGATGCGTCCTGGATCGATGATCTCGAACCGGCATTCACGGATCGTTTTTTCTTCCAGGATTGGTTTTCCGAGCCGCGCAAATGGAACAACGTTGCCACGTATCGGGACCCGCGCGCAGAGGCCGCCGCAACCTCCCCGGCGCTTCGCCAGTAATCCGGACAGGGTCCGACATATCGAATCGTTTTCTACAGTCGTAAAGGTTGGCGGCAGCCTGATGGCGCTTCCATCGCTCCTCGACGCCGTGGTCCAAAAGATTGCCGTCTGTGCCCGGGATCGCCGGTTGCTGGTCGTGCCGGGGGGCGGCCCGTTCGCCGACGTTGTACGGGAGTTGTATCGCAACCACGGACTTTCGAACGATGTGGCGCATTGGATGGCAGTGTCCGCGATGGATCAATCGGCGCATTTGGTAGCGGCACGGATGGAGGGCGGTCGTGCCGTTCATTCGGTGTCCGGCGCCCGTGCCGCACTCGCCGCGGGCAACGTTCCGGTTCTTGCACCCTCACGCTGGTTAAAGCGGTCCGACCCGCTGCCGCACACCTGGGATGTCACCAGTGACAGTATCGCCGCCTGGGTGGCCGGACGTGTCGGCGCCGGACATCTCGTCCTTGTAAAGCCGCCGGGCGTGGGCGTTTACTCGTCGGAGTCATCGGGAGTTGCGATCGATGGGTTGGTCGACGCCTGGTTTGTCCAGGCACTCCCCCGGAGCATGAAGTGGACGATCGTTCCGGCCGACAATGAGGATGCACTATTCGGCGCTGTGAGCGGGCGCCATGTCAGAGAATCGAGTTTGCCGTAAGTCCCGGCGCACATTGTTCCCGCAGTAGCCGAACCCTGCTGGCTACAACCTGGCCGACGCGGCCGTTCTCGCAAGCGGCGCCCCGCACACCCGCGATGTCGGCGCCGGCGTCGCGCACCCACCCCAGGTCGTCGGCTGTCAACTTCCCCGCAAGCGCGGCAAACAGTCCGGCGTTGTGCGCTTCGGCGACCCACGCGGTCAAGGTGTGCGACCCGACCAAATCGCGTAGTCCCGGTCCACTCTTGTCTGCCGTATCGATCAGCAGGCCTTCAACTCCGGCTACGGACGCCACTTCGGCAAGCGCCGGGGGCGAAAGCGTGCCGGCGCGACGCTCATCCGCGTATGCGACCACCACTACGGCAGTTCCGTTGCCTGCGCCTCGAGCTCCGCGGGTCACGGCCTCGGTCAGGGTTCGGACCCGCCGCGCATCGTGGACCCCTGCAAAGCCAACCTTCACAAACGTTGCGCCTGCGCCTGCGAACGTTCTCGCGATTTTCTCGATTGCAGTCTCGTCGTTGGCGTCCCCGAGCGCGGCCGTCACGGGACGTTCACCGCTGACCGCGGTATGGATTTCGTGAAAGTCCTTGATCGGCGCCGCCCCGAGAGATCCCGCGCTCGGGTCCTTGACATCGACCAGATCGGCGCCGCCCCGGACCGCGGCCAACGCCTCGGATGCATTTCTTACACTCACAAGGAGTCGCATTACGCCGTCCTCGGGAACGGTCTTGACAGATTTCGCGATTGGATCAAGGCCGGCATGACCATAGGGTTCTCCAGGAATTGGGGAGTGTATGATGTCGGGTGCGAGTTGTAAAACCCGTGCGGTCTTCTGGAGCTAACAGCCTGTGGTGAAACCGTCGCTGAATTCGACCGTCGATGCATTCCGCCTGAACTGCGTTGCTCGTCGGTCACATATTGGGAATATGCTTCCTCCTCGCGCCTTGTCAGCCGGGCGCCTCGCCGCTCTCGGTGCGACGCGGGGTTTCACCACAGGCTGCTAACGTATGCGTTCGATCGAGGGCGACAGCGGGGAACGATAGATGACGGATGCCGGCAATTCACCGCTGGAGGGTCGTTCGGTGCTTGTGACGGGGGCCTCCAGCGGGATCGGCCGTGCCATTGCGCTCGCCGTTGCGCGTGCGGGCGCCGATGTTGCCGTAACCTATCGAGTGAACCGCGAAGGTGCGCAGGACGTGGAGCGCGAGATTCTCGCCCACGGACGAAGAGCGGCGGTCGTCCAACTCGATGTGGCCGATGAACAATCTGTCGGCCGGGTCGGCCCGGCAGCCCGTGACGCGCTTGGGCAACTCGATGTATGGGTGAACAACGCTGGCGCGGACATCCTCACTGGCCCACAATCGGCACTCACGAACGTAGAGAAGCTGGATCTGTTGCTGAAAGTGGATTTGCGCGGGACGATACTCGCATCCTGGCAGGCCTCGGAAATCTTGCGCGAACGAGGCGGCGTCATCATCAACATGAGTTGGGACCACGTTGTCACGGGAATGTCTGGCGTCAACCCGCAAATGTTTGCCGCAGCAAAGGGGGGAGTGCTTTCATTCAGCAAGTCACTCGCGCTTTCGGTTGCGCCGCGGGTTCGCGTGAACGTGCTCGCGCCCGGCTGGATCGAGACCTCGTTTGCCGATGGCCTCGATGAGGGCAGACGGCGGGCCACGGCCGATTCGACGCCTCTCAGGCGGTGGGGCACACCCGACGATGTGGCCGCCGCCGCCGTATTCCTCGCTTCGCCATCGGCGGCGTTTCTCACTGGGCAGACAATCAATGTGGGTGGCGGCGCGGTAATGGGGTAACGCGATCCTTTACTTTTGGGAGGGTAACAAGTTGAAGAAAGAAACGGTCTGTGACGAAGCTGGGATAATGGAACGTCTCGGAGGCCTCCCCGGGTGGTATTTCGACGGTGGGTGGATCCGGCGGGTCTACAAGACGGACGGTTGGCCGACGACGCTAATGCTCGTCAACGCTATCGGTTATTGTGCCGAAGCCGCCTACCATCATCCCGATCTCTCAGTGACTTGGGGGCGCGTCGTGGTGAAGCTTAAAACGCACAGCGCCGGGGGCATCACCGACAAGGACTTTGCTCTCGCCCGCCAAATCGAAGACACAGCGCTATGGCTACCCGCCGAGGGGAGTGCGCTCGAAGGGACGCCGAACAAGTTTGTCCGGAGCGGCGACCCGCACCGATGACAGACACCGCGTCACCGCGGCGCGTGTCGTTGGTTACCGGGCGACTTGCGGAACCGGCGTTGAGGCGTGTCGTCGCCGGGATGGACCTTTCGTTTGAATGTAGTGTTACGGTCCTCGATATCACCGTGGCCGCGTTGATGACGACCGACTGGATTGCGCGGCGCCTGCGTCTTCCGGAGGGCACGGATCTGGTGTTGATTCCGGGGCTTTGCGAGGGTGATCCGGATGTTATCGGCCAGAGGTTGAGTGTCCCCGTTGAAAAGGGACCGAAGGACCTGCACGAGATTCCGGGGTATTTCGGTCGCGAGATTCCGCCAGATTATGGGGCATGGGATATCGAAATTGCCGCCGAAATCAACAATGCTCCCAAGCTTGCCCGCGATGAGTTGAGACGCGCTGCGGATGGTTACTGCGCCTCGGGCGCCGACATCGTCGATATCGGTTGCACACCGGGGCTCTCCTTTCCCGACTTGGGCGACGTCGTCGGCGAACTGACCTCGGCCGGCATACGCGTCAGCGTGGACACATTCGACCCGGACGAAATCCGGACGGCCGTCGAGGCTGGCGCCGAACTCGTCCTGAGCGTGAACGGTTCGAACATTGACGTCGTGCGCGACCTTTCCGGCAGTGGGGCCCGGGTTGTGGTATTGCCCGACCTCGGTCGCACGCTCGACACGCTCGAGCCGAGCATCCAGAAACTGACCCGATGGGACGTTCCCTACCTGATCGATCCCGTCCTCGAACCGATCGGTTACGATTTCATGGCATCGCTGGAACGGTACTCCGAGGTACGCCGGCGATATCCGGATGCCGAAATGCTGATGGGAATCGGCAACCTCACCGAAATGACCGCGGCCGATTCGACGGGCGTGAACGCCTTGCTGATCGCAATCTGTCAGGAACTCAAGGTCCGCACCGTACTCACCACCGAGGTCATCGGGTGGGCGAACGGCGCCGTCAGGGAAGTGGATGTCGCGCGTCGGCTCATGTATGACGCCGTGACGCGGCGCACGGTTCCCAAGGTCGCTGACGACCGCTTGGTCACAACCAGAGACCGGGACATGGTCACGTTCACGGACGAAGAACTGCGGGAGTTGCAGGCTGGCATTATGGATACCAACTTCCGCATTTTCGCGGACCGCTCGGGGATCACGGTATTGAACAATGAACTCCTGGTCCGCGGCACCGACACTCAAGCGATCTTCGAACAGCTCGGCGTCGTCGAATCGACGCACGCCTTTTATCTCGGTAAGGAACTAACCCGCGCCAGCCTCGCCGTAACGCTCGGAAAAACTTATCGTCAGGATAGCGGCCTCGACTGGGGGTATCTCACACCGATCGACGACGAGCCGACGAGGCGTGTGCGGCTCACTGGTCGTCCAGGCCACGCGCGGCATGCGAGCCGGCCCAAATCCTGACCCGAACCCTTCTGCGCGGGCCCGACGTTGACCCCAACCTCTTTCCCCAATAGTATCGGATTTGAACTTGACCGAAGTTTTACCCTGAACGATCCGCGCCGTCACGGCGCGGAGGTGCGGCCAGCGAGAAAATCGCTTCGTTGTCGTTCCTTTCCGAGTGGTGAGCCCCATGCCGGAATCCGCATGTACAAGCAGCCTGTGGTGGAAGTGCCGACGGCTGCGCCGAGGGGTTTTCGGCGGCGGAGTCGAGGAGGGTGGAGGGGATCGATGCTCTTTCATCGTGACTGACGACCGACCACGAATACGCCGCGAACCCCTTTCGACTCCACCACAGGCTGCCAGGCTCGGCCCCTGCCGGATGACCGGCCAGATCGGTCCCGGGTCCGGTGCAAGGGGTGAGGGCCATCGCGCGATGGACACGTTCCTGCGAGCCGGATCGTGATTGTCGAAACCATTGTCACCAGCATCGCTCGGAATGGGTCGATAAACTGCGCGCCAATGGGCGTCGAGTGGGGTGAGGAGATCATCGTCCTCAAGCCGTTCCTCGAAACCGTTACCTATTCGAACGTATCGGCCACGGGCGCCGCGGTTGTCAATCTTACCGACGACGTGAGCGTTTTCGCCCGTTCGGCGATTTCGAATCCGAGGTACCCCACCGAGCCCGCAGCGGCGGTCGCCGGCGTCGTTCTCGCCGATTGCTGCTCGTGGCACGAGGTGGAGGTCCGATCGATCGATCGGACCCCACCGCGTTCACGAATCGAAACCAGGGTGGTCCACCGCGGGGTCCGCCGCGAGTTCATCGGTTTCAATCGTGCGAGTCATGCCGTGCTTGAGGCAACCATCTATGCCACTCGGCTGCACATCCTGTCTCGGCAGTTCGTCGAGAGTGAATTGGAGCGGCTGCAGACGATCGTGGACAAGACCGCGGGTCCGCGGGAGAGCAAGGCGATGGACCTTCTTACCGAGTACATTCGCTCGGTAACCGCCGGTCGGCAGGAATCTGTCCAGTGAGTCAACAAGCGGTTTTTGTCGAGGCGCCGGCAAGGCTCCATTTTGGCGTGCTTGATCTTCGCGGCACCCTGGGCCGGTGGTTTGGCGGTATCGGCGCCGCCGCCACGTCACCAACCCTCCTGGTTTCGGCACGCCGTGCCAATACTCTCGAGGTGTCCGGAGAAGGCGCCGAGCGGGCCGCGGGGTTCGCCAGGCGTGTGCTCACTCACTACGGACTGGAGGGCGGAGCGAACGTGTCGATCCACCGGACACTCCCGGCGCATTCGGGTCTCGGGTCCGGGACACAACTCGCGCTGGCAGTTGCGCGCGCGCTGGCGGAACTCTACGAAGTCGCGACCGACACGCCCACACTCGCCCGCGTCCTGGGCCGGGGGGACCGTTCCGCTATCGGCGCCTATGCCTTTTCGGGCGGTGGTTTCGTTGTCGATGGGGGGCTGCGCGCCGGGAGCAAGAAAATCGCGCCCCTGATTGTGCGCCTGCCGTTCCCGCCGGCCTGGCGTTGCGTCGTGGCCGTTCCCGAAACCGTTTCCGGTATCAGCGGAGACGCGGAGAGCGAGGCGATCGCCCAACTCCCGGCGCCGCCAGAGCGCGAGGTCGAACGCGTTTCTCATCTTGTCCTGATGGGGCTACTCCCCGCGCTCGCAGACGGCGATCTCGCAACATTCGGCGAGGCGTTAAGTGCCATTCAGTCGATTACCGGCCGATGGTTCGCGCCCGTGCAGGGCGACACGTTCGCGTCGGGACCGAGCCTGGAACTGGTGCGGTCGATGTCCGAGTGGGGAGCCCAGGGAGTGGGACAGAGTTCGTGGGGTCCCACGGTCTACGGGATCGTTGACGGCGAGGATGCCGGCGAACAGCTTGCCGGGCGCGTTCGGACGGCCTTGGGACCGGCCGGCAAGGTATATGCGGGGCCGTTTGGGACCGATGGGGCCCGAGTCTGGTGGGGGGCTCCGGCAAGTCGTACCTGAGGTCTCGTCCCTGCCGGCTTGGCCGCGTTGCCCCTCCTCGATCGATGGAGGGACATCGACTTCGTCGTGGCGCCTCGCATACGACCCCAAGGCGCTCGTAACGCGATCCCTGCAGGGTCCTGCCACCGGTTGTTATGATATACTCCGGCACTTTGCGATAGTCCCTGGCGTGTAAGTTAGCTGCATCGTGCGGCAAGCGCGGCCAGGTTCCAGTTGGCCGAACCGTTAGGTCCGGCAGAGCGACAGACTGCGGGCCCGCCTTGACACGGCCCATTTATTCAATAAGGAGTATTGCAACATGGCAGCCGACTATTTTCTCGGTGAATCGCTGGTGGGCGACGGCAATGAAGTCGCGCATATCGATCTGATCATCGGCTCGAAGACGGGCCCGGCCGGAACGGCGTTCTGTAACGCGCTGACGAACAACAAGGACGGTTTTACGTCGTTGTTGGCGGTGGTGACACCCAACCTGCCCGCCAAGCCGGACACAATTCTTTTCAACAAGGTGACAATCAAGGGTGCCAAGCAGGCTCTCCAGATGTTCGGCCCCGCGCAGGCGGCCGTCGCAAAAGCAGTCACCGATTCCGTCGAGAGCGGTGTTATTCCCAGGGATCAGGCCGACGATCTCTGCATCATGGTTGGCGTTTTCATTCACTGGGAAGCCGAGGACGACACCAAGATCTACGACTACAACTATCAGGCGACGAAGGAATCGATCGAACGGGCCCTCGGTGGCAAGCCCACCCTTGACGAAGTGTTGGCCGCAGCGAAAGACGCCAAGCATCCCTTCAGCCCGAAATAGACCCGTCCACTTTCCGCTCTGTCAGGCCCGGACAAATTCAATGTCCGGGTCTCTGACATTTTTTGTCCTCCACAGGCAGGTCTGCGTGCGCAAGCTACTCCTTCAACTCGACACGTCTCCCCATCCCAGCGTCTTCGATCAGGTCGTCGCTCATGACGCCGGCGCCGACGCGATCATGAGCTACGGCGGCGTGACGCCGGATGCCGTGCGGGAACTGGTCCACGGCTGCATCTTCACTCGCGGCCCCAAGCATCTGAACAACACCGCGATTTTTATTGGCGGTACCGATATGGCCGCTGGCGAGAAACTTCTGGACGCGGTCCGGGAATCCTTTTTCGGTCCCATGCGCGTGTCGGTCATGCTCGACTCGAATGGATCGAACACCACAGCCGTCGCGGCGGTCGCCAAGCTCGAACAGGCCGCGGGCGGCGCCGCCGGCAAACGGGTCGTTATCACCGCGGGCACGGGTCCTGTCGGTGTGCGCGCCGCTGGATTGCTGGCGGGCCGGGGCGCCGACGTGGTGATGACATCCCGCCGCATCGAGTACGCGCGGCAGGTTGCCGAAACAACGAAGAATCGATTCGGCGGGTCTATTGGCGCCTTGCGCATGGCTGGCCCCGAACAGGCATCGGAAACGCTCGAAGGGGCGAATATGCTGCTCAACGCGGGTGGCGCCGGTATCTGCCTTGTCCCAAAAGCCGCCTGGGCCCAACGTCCGGGACTCTCCTCGGCCGCCGATGTCAACGCCGTACCGCCCCTGGGTATCGAAGGCGTGGAGGTGATGGATAACGGCGAGTCCCGCGACGGCGTGACCGTTTTCGGTGCGCTGGGCGTCGGTGGCCTGAAAATGAAGCTTCACAAGGCATGCATTGCGCGTCTGTTTGAGCGGAACGATCTGGTGCTCGACGCGGAGACCATCGATCAAGTGGCGCGCGAGTTCACGTCTCGCGGCGCGTGATGCCGTTGCCACCGGCTACCAGCCGTGTCAAGCACTTCCGAAGCCTTCCAACCGAAAAGAGTTCTTCTTGCCGGTGTTTCGACGCGGGCGGCGGCCGAATCGGCGGCCCGTGCCGGCTTCGAGACAACAACGATCGATGCGTTTGCCGATCTTGACCAGCACCCGCTAGTGCGTGTTCTTCCGTCTCCGGAAAGTTTTTCCCCGAATAGTGCGGCCTTGCCTGCTCGCGGCATCGAGTGCGATGCGGTGGTGTATCTGGCCGGTTTCGAGAATCATCCCGGCGCCGTGGCGACCCTTGCCGCCAACCGGGTACTTTGGGGCAACACAACTGACGTGATCCGTTGTGTTCGGAATCCGGAGACCCTCGCCGCCTCGTTCCGTGCTCGTGGTCACGCCACGCCCGCGATTCACAGCAATGCCGCGCGCGAGGTTGCACGGGGCCGCTGGTTGGTGAAGCCGATCGCGGCCGGCGGTGGCCATGGGGTGCGGCAGTGGTCTGGCAAGCGAATCCCTTCCGCGGGGTTGTTACCTGCAAGAATTCGTGGATGGAACGCCGGGCTCGGTCGTATTCGTTGCGGCCAACGGACACGCCGTAACGTTGGGCGTGTTCCGGCAACTCATCGGCGACCCCGCTTTCGGCGCAAGCGGTTACAGGTACTGCGGAAACATACTCCCGGCCCCGGGCGAGCAAGACGCCTCCTTGATCGAGTCGGCCGGCGCCCTCGCTTCGGCCGCAACCGAGGCATTCGGTCTCGTCGGCGTCAACGGAATCGATTTCGTCGAGCGTGGAGGCGTGCCGTACCCGGTTGAAGTGAATCCCCGTTGGTGTGCCTCAATGGAACTGGTGGAACGCGCCTGGGGGATTTCGGTGTTCGAGGCACACGCCGCGGCATGCTCTTCAGGGGTACTTCCGGCGTTCGACCCTTACGGAACGTCGCGCGACGAGCGGGCTCTGGGCAAGGCCGTGGTCTTTGCCACCTCCGACGTTACGGTTGGAGATGTGCGGGAGTGGCTTTCTGGAAGGGCTTCGGATGGGAAGCGAGGCGACTATTCGCGATGTGCCCCGTCCCGGCGGCCGGGTTCGCGCCGGCCGGCCCATATGTACGGTTTTTGCCGTCGGCCGCGATGGAGAGGCATGCCGGGCCGCTCTGGTGACCCGCGCCGAACGTGTGTATGCGGAACTCGGCGCGGCCGTGTACAAACCCAACACGGGCTGCTAAAATACACAGTCCGAAAGTCAGGCGGTATTGAAATAGTTTTCCATGGACAGTAAACGCTTCCACATGAACGTCGTGCGTACGACCCCAAGCAGGGTCAGCAGATCAACGTCGGCAAGGACACTGATGTTTACAAGGCAATCGTTGGGACCCTGAACATGCATGCCGACGACATGAGCGATGCGGGTATCGTATCCGGCGGTAGCGTTCGCGTGCTGTCGGAATTCGGCGAGGCCATGTTCAAATGCGTCCAGGGGAAGGGCCCGAAGGGAATGATAATTGTCCCTTACGGACCGCCCACGTGCCATCTCATGGGTCGCAATACCGATGGAACGGGCATGCCGACCTCGAAGGGTTGGGAAGTGGAAATCGAGCCGGTAACCGAAACATGAGCCAGGTTTGTCCCAAGAAGTTGTCGGGAGTAACAAAGCATGCGTACGAATGACGGGCGTCTGGATGAGCAGTTCACCGGTTGACCGCGGCACGGAGACTGAAAATGTTTCCGCGTGGGAGTTGGTCGACGCTGGACGGTACATGCCGCGGCGCGTGAGGGGGAGTTTCCGCGGCCGGGCCCTTGGTTGAACGTTCTTGTGGCCGCCCCGTGAGGGCGGACTTGAGAATTCATTCAAGGAGAAACAAGCGTGAGCAGCACAGGACAAGTCCATGTCGTCGAAAACTCCACATGTACGTTTTGCGGCTGTGTGTGCGACGACATTGAGTTGCATGCCGAGGGCGACCGAATCACCAAGGCCAAGAATGCCTGCAGCCTCGGGAAGGCCTGGTTCCTGAATCACACGGCCGAGAAACTGTATCCGGAGGCTCTTGTCGACGGAAAATCCGCAACGTTGGATGTGGCGATCCAGACGGGCGGCGGATTATTTGTTCGCGGCGAACATGCCGCTGGTTTACGGCTTGAGCAACATCACGTGCGAAGCGCAGCGTGAAGCCGTGGCGCTGGCCGAGTTGGCGGGAGGTGTGGTCGACAGCCACACTTCGCTTTGACACGGCCCAACGGAGATTGCCGCCCAGTTGGGTGGCAAGGTTAGTTGCACGCTGGGTGAAGTTACGAACCGCGCCGATTTTGTCGTTTTCTGGGGCGGAAATCCGGCCGAGTGCCATCCACGGCACTTCACCAAGTACAGCCTGACCCCGAAGGGCAAATACGTGCCGGAAGGCCGCAAGGGCCGAACGGCGGTCCTGGTGGACATTCGGGTAACCCCCAGCGCGAAAGCGGCGGATATCTTCCTGCAGGTCAGTCCGGGCAAGGATTTCGAGGTGCTCACGACGTTGCCGCGCGCTCGTCAAGGGCCAGAGGGTCGACGAGGAAATAGTGGCCGAAACCGGGTTGACGATGGAGCAGTTGCACGATCTTGTGGCTCGGATGAAGAAAGCCCGCTTTGGCGTGATGTTCTTCGGCATGGGCCTGTCGATGACTCGCGGCAAGCACATGAACTCCGGCGCCCTGTTGAATCTGGTCGCGGAGATGAACGCCTACACGAAATTTGTCTGCATGCCCATGCGCGGGCATGGCAACGTTACCGGCGCCGATGTGGTTCTGCGTTACACAACGGGGTTTCCGTTCGGTGTGGATCTTTCGAGGGGCTATCCACGGTACAACCCGGGGGAATTCTCTACAGTGGATCTGTTGGTGCGCGGAGACAATGACGCAGCGCTTATCCTGGGCGCGGACCCGGGAGCAACGATGCCCCAAACCGGCGATCGACCATCTCGCCTCGATCCCGACTATTGTTCTGGACCCCAAGGTGACCCACACGAGCCGGCTGTCACGAGTACACATCACGACGGCGACCACAGGTATCAGCGCGCCCGGAACGGCATACCGGATGGACGAGATTCCACTGCCGCTCGGTCCGGCGCTGAAGTCGCCCTATCCGACCGACGAAGAAGTGGTTCGCCGCATTCGTCAGGCGGTTGAGAAAAAGACCGGCTGGTCCCCTTCCACCCGGAATGCGAGGAGAGCGATCGCTTAAACGCTCATGACGTTGGTTTCGCTTTTCATGAATACCGTTGCGCACTCAGGCGCCGAGGCGCCCGCCCCGCCGACTTGGTTGTTCTTCATGTCAAAGAGATGAGTCAATCCACGCTCCGTATCACGGGCGGGACGGTCTACGACCCGGCCAACGGCATCGATGGCGTCGTCAAAGACATTTGCATCGCGGATGGCCGTATCGTCGAGCAGTCTGAAAAGGCCGATGGCGACCGGACGATCGGCGCGACCGGCATGGTTGTGTTTCCAGGTGGCGTGGACGTTCATTCACACGTTGC
The DNA here is from genome assembly GCA_963555775.3 of Terriglobia bacterium. Lineage (GTDB taxonomy): Bacteria > Acidobacteriota > Terriglobia > 20CM-2-55-15 > 20CM-2-55-15 > JAJEDW01. Next base: position 457,839 of record CAUVWY020000003.1, read on the forward strand.
CGGTGCGGCACTCAACTTCGCTCGCGGGCTGACTCCCGAAAACTATCGTCAAGCCCGCAGATTTGTCCACACTCCCGATTTGCGCATGGGACTTGGGGGCATCACACCCACGACCTTCGCGACAGGGTACCTGTATGCGGGGATGGGGTGGACCACGGTCAATGAAGCGGCTATGCCGGTTCTTACCGCCCGCCACACCCACGAAGAACTCCGCGATGTTCCGATCGTGGATAAAGCCACGCTGGTCCTGATGGCCAACAACGAGTTCATGCTGGATCTGTTGGAGGCCGGTGAACTCGAACGGGCGCGGGACGTGGTCGCATGGCTTATCTGGGCCGCGAAGGGGTACGGGGTAAAGGCGGTCAACCCGGGTGGCGTGGCCGCGTGGAAGTGGGGAAAGAACGCCAGTGTCCTCCACGAGCCGGTCTACGGCTACGACAAGCTCACGCCAGCCAAGATCATCTCGAGCCTCGCGGAAATCGTGGACGAAATCGGGCTGCCGCACCCGGTCCATCTCCACTGCAACAATCTGGGTATCCCGGGCAATGTCAAGACGACGCTTGAAACGATGAAGCTGTTCGAAGGCCGTCGCGCGCATCTGGCCCACCTGCAGTTTCAATGCTTACGGCGGAGACGACTGGGGCACGATGCGCTCGGCGGCGCCCGAGGTTGCCGAAGCGTTCAACCGTCACACGAACCTCACCACGGATGCCGGCGCGGTCTTGTTCGGCGATAGTGTGACACTCACGGCCGATGGTCCGTGGCAGCACCTGCTCTACCAACTCACCGGGCGCAAGTGGGCCAACCTGGATGTCGAAAATGAAACCGGTTGCGGGATCGTCCCCTACACCTACAAGAAACCGTAGCCTGGTCAATGCCGTGCAGTGGGCGACAGGGGCTCGAACTGCTCCTGCTGATCGACGACCCCTGGCGGGTGCACTTGACGACCGACCACCCCAATGGCGGTTGTTTCTGGCGGTATCCCGAAATCATCCGGCTTCTGATGGATGCCGAATTCCGAAAAGGAACAGATCAAGCAGATCGCGCCGAAGGCACGGCAACGCATTGTGTTGGCCGACCTCGACCGCGAGTACACGCTCTCGGAAATTGCGATCGTTACCTCGGCGGGACCGGCGCGCAGCCTTGGTCTGACACAAAAGGGGCATCTGGGTGTAGGCGCCGATGCGGATGTCGCCAATCTATCCCGCCAGACCGGACGGCGCGGGATTGCTGTTTTTCCTACCCCCGCTATGTGCTGAAAGGCGGGGAAGTCGTTGTTGAAGAAGGCGATGTGCGCGCCGTAACGGATGGCAAGGAGTTCATTGTCCAGCCAGCCGTTGACGATGGAATCGAGGACTACCTGCGGCCCCTGTTCGAGAAAGCTTACACGATGTCCTTTGCCAACTATCCGGTGGAAATTGAGCGCATGAAAAGGAGCGGACGTACGCAAATTATACTGACTCTGAAAGAGCAACCCGTCGTCCCGCTCGAGGCCGAGTTGCTCACGCCGGAATGCGATGGCCGGACTTTCCGGTGAGCGAATTCGTGCTCTACCCGTGTATCTGGGAAAGAATGAGCAGCGCCTGGACGATTTCTTCACTGTTGAGGGTGAAGCCAGCGACGATCTGAAGATCGTCGGCGACGCGAGAAAAGTGAAGTGGATCGGGCGCGGTATGACGCGTGGGCGGATCACGATCGACGGCAACGCGGGGATGCATCTGGGAGCTTACATGACGGGGGGCGCTATCGAAGTCACCGGCAACGCCTCGGACTGGATTGGCGCCGAGATGACGGGAGGATTCATTCGCGTTCGCGGCGACGCGGGCGGCCAGGTGGGCGGGGCCTATCGAGGTAGCCTGTCCGGCATGCGGGATGGGACCATTCTGGTCGGCGGCACGGCGGGTCTTGAAGTCGGCGTACGGATGAAACGAGGCACGATTGTCGTGGCTGGCGGCGCGCGGGACTTTGCGGGGCTGGAGATGCAGGGTGGGACGATCGTTCTCGGCGGAGCAGAGTTGCGAACAGGCGCGAGCATGATTCGGGGCACCATCGTTTGCCTGAAACCGATTCCGATATTACCGACGTTTCTATACGCGTCGACTTACAGTCCCACGTTCCTTCGTCTGTACTCCAGGAGCCTCGAAACACTCGGGTTCGACCTCCCCTGTGACCCCAGCGAAGGGGCCTATCGCCGTTATTCCGGCGATACAGCGATTCCCGGTAGGGGGGAACTGCTCGTCTGGGAACCCCGGGTGGCCGATGACGGCCCTCAGCCCGCGAGCTGAAAGACACACGAAATATGAGCATGGATCACCGCGGCGTCCAAATCGTCGATACGTTTGCCGAGGCATTCGGAATGCGGGCGGCGCGCGTACTCATCACCGCGCGTTCAGCGGGATGGGCCGAGACCGCGGCCCGATCGATGACCGGCTTCGCCACCTCGGTGATCGGATGCAAGCTCGAGGCGGGAATTGAAGCCGCGCTCCCTCCCGAAGAAACTCCGGACGGTCGTCCCGGCGTCAGCGTCCTGGTTTTTGGATTCGACGTGGACGGGCTTCAGAAACGGCTGATCGACCGCATCGGTCAGACAGTTCTCACCTGTCCCACTACCGCATGCTTCGACGGTTTGCCCGAAGCCGGAGAACGGGTGACCGTTGGGGGGATCCTGCGGCATTTTGGAGACAAATTTCAGTCGAGCAAGTTCCTTGACGGCAAACGGTACTGGAGGATTCCCGTAATGGAAGGGGAGTTCCTGATCCAGGAGGAGTTTGGCGTCCAGAAAGCCATCGGCGGAGGCAACTTTCTGATTCTGGCCAGGGATTCCGACGCCGCGCTGGACGCCGCGGAAGCGGCAGTCGAGGTCATGCGCCAGGTGCGCGGAGTCATTCTTCCATTCCCTGGCGGAGTCGTACGCAGCGGCAGCAAGGTTGGCGCGAAGAACTACCGGAAAATGATCGCCTCGACCAATGACGCGTATTGTCCCACCCTCAAGGGCCGTCTTGGACCGGATTCGGCGTTGACGAAGGACGTGAATTCCGTCCTCGAGATTGTGGTGGATGGCCTGGACCGCTCCGCAATCGGCGAAGCCCTCCGCGCCGGCATCGACGCCGCGTGCCGTGCGGGCGTTATTGCGATCACGGCGGGCAACTACGGTGGGAAGCTCGGCAAGCATCACTTCCACCTACGCGATCTCATTCAGAATTCCTGACGGACATTGACGCCGATGAGGACGACCGAATCCTCGATCACGGGCAGACGTCGACTGAATGTTGCCAACTTCCAGAAACGGTAAAGACGGATGAATGCCGCAATCCTCAGTTCGGGCTCGGGGTGGCACGCCGAGGATCTATGCCGGGCGTTTGGCGAACGGGGTCATCGGGTCCGGGTTCTGCCGGTCGATGCCCTGACGGCGCGCGTCGGGGAGTCCCCGCCAATGGTTGTTCAGGGGACTGCCCTCGACGTCCTCGACGCCATCCTTCTTCGAACCATCCCGATCGGATCGCTCGAGCAGATTGTCTTTCGTATCGATGCTCTACATCGGCTGGAACGCCTAGGGGTCAGAGTGATCAATTCGGCCCGCGTTATCGAGCGCACCGTGGACAAGTTCTATACGTCTGTTCTGCTCGAAGAGGCTGGGCTGCGTACCCCGCGGACCGTAGTGACTGAAAACCGGTCCGACGCCATAAAGGCGTTCCGGGCGATGGGAGACGTGATCGTCAAGCCTCTTTTCGGATCCAACGGTCGCGGAATCGTGCGTGTGAGCGACGAAGAGATCGCGCATCGGGTGTTCCGTGCGCTGGAGTTGGAACGCGCTGTCTACTATGTGCAGGAGACACTTCCCCACGAAGGACGGGACCTGCGCGTGTTCATTGTCGGCAAGCGGGTTGTGGCCGCGATTTGGCGATCGGCCGAAGGTTGGTTGACCAATATGTCAAGGGGCGGACGGGCCGAGAAAGCGGATCTGCCACGAGATTGGGAGGAACTCGCTCTGGCGGCCGCCGATGTTGTCGGCGGGGAGTATGCCGGCGTGGATCTGCTCCCGGCATCGGATGGAAAGGTGTACGTTATCGAGGTCAACGGCAGTCCAGGCTGGAAGGGTCTGCAGTCGATGACCGATGTCGACATCGCCGGCGCGATCGTCGAGCATGTCGAGGAACTGGTTCGAGGTCCGCGCCGACTGGCCGGACCGGGCGGAGTAACTGCGGAATAGGCTACCCTGGCGGAATCGGGAGCGAGCGTATTCTGCCACGGACTGCCAGTGTCCCGTGAAGCACGTTAACCGTTGTCCTGGGTGTTTCAGAGGTTCCTGAGCAAACGGGAGGGAGGTCGAAGCCTTGAAATATGTCAGTCTCGGGTCGAGTGGCCTGAAAGTTTCACGCGTGTGCCTGGGGACCATGACTTACGGCTCCAGTAGTTGGCGGAAGTGGGTGCTCGAAGAAGAAGAGAGCCGCCCGTTCATCAAGCGGGCGTTCGAACTCGGCATCAATTACATCGATACGGCGAACATGTATTCGTTGGGGGTGAGCGAAGAGATTCTCGGTCGTGCGCTCAAGGATTTTGCACCGCCGCGCGATCGGTATGTCGTGTCCACCAAGCTCTATATGGCCATGGGCGACGACCCGAACCAATGGGGTTTGGGCCGGAAGCACATCAGGCATTCGGTCGAAGACAGCCTGCGCCGATTGGGGCTGGATTATGTGGATATCCTGATCATTCATCGCTTCGACGAACGGACTCCGGTCGAAGAGACCCTTCGCGCTCTGGACGATCTGGTCACTGAGGGCAAGATCCTCTATACCGGCGGCTCGAGCATGATGGCGTGGCAGTTTTCGAAGTTACTGTACACGGCCGACCGTCTGAACGTCGCGCGAATGATTCTCATGCAGAATCATTACAACGTGGTCTACCGCGAGGAAGAGCGCGAAATGATGCCGCTCTGTCTGGATGAAGATGTTGCCGTGACTCCCTACAGCCCCCTCGCCCGCGGTTTCGTCGCCGGCAACCGTCGACCTGCCGATTTCGGCGATACGCTTCGGGCGCGGGTGGACGATTATTCCAGGGGGCTGTATTTCAAGCCGTGCGATTTTGCCGTCGTGGACCGCGTGACCCATGTCGCGAAGAAACACGGCGTCAGCAACGCCCGCGTCGCCCTGTCCTGGGTTCTCCATCGACAGGGTGTAAGCTCGGTTGTCATCGGCGCGACCAGGATGGAGCAACTCGAAGATCTGGTCGAAGCTGTCGATCTCGAACTGGACGAGGACGACCTGCAATCGATGGAAGAACCGTATGAGCCCCATGGAGTGTTGGTCGGGCGGCAACGGTAGGGGTGTGTGCGGGCGATTGAAAGTTTTCGGATCCTTCAAATGCGGCGGCCCATGGAGCTTTCGCGATCTGGAAAAATGGCGCAATCCCGCGATTCCGAAATCTGGAATGGCTCGGGTGGATCGAACCGCGATTGATCACGGGCGATTGATCACGGGCGATTGATAACACAATCGGCCCCCGAAAATTGTTAATCGCTCAGAGGGGTGATAAATGGGAAGTCCCATGATCAAGCGTTATCTATTTCTGGGGATACTCGCGTTTTCCCTGGCCGGGCTCCTGGCCCCCGCGGCCGTCGCGCACGGTGTTGCGGAGGGCGACGCGGAGTTCGTCCAGACCAATGACGGTCCGGCTGCGGGGCCCTTCATGTACCTGGGGGCCAAGCACATGGTGACCGGGTACGATCATTTGCTGTTTCTGGTGGGGGTCATCTTCTTCCTGTACCGGCTCAAGGACGTTGTCCTGTACGTCAGCCTGTTCACCGTCGGGCACAGTTTGACGCTGTTGACCGGAGTACTTGGCGGCATCGAGGCCAATGCATATGCGATCGATGCGATCATCGGGCTTTCGGTGGCCTACAAGGCGTTCGACAATATGGACGGCTTCAAGGCATTGCTCGGTTTCCAGCCCAACACAAGGATCGCGGTTCTGGTGTTCGGTCTCTTCCATGGATTTGGATTGGCCACCAAGCTGCAAGAATTCACTTTGTCCGAGAATGGCCTCGTCACCAATATCGTGAGCTTCAACGTCGGCGTTGAGATCGGACAGATTCTCGCGTTGCTGGGCGTCCTGATCGTGTTGAGTTTCTGGCGTACGCGGCCCGGCTACATCAAGCACTCGTTCGTGACCAACACCGCCCTGATGGCGGGCGGATTCATTCTGGCCGGCTATCAGTTTGCCGGATATTTCTGGGGGGTATAGTGGCCGACGCGAACATGAGTCCTGAAACTCCGTCCCTGGCGAAACTGGCCAAAGCCACGGCGCTGGCGCTGGCCGTAGCCGGGGTGGTTCTGGTTGTCGCGATCCTTCCCGCCGAATATGGTATCGACCCGCTCGGAATTGGCGAGTCGTTGGGATTGGTCATTCTTTCCGACCCTGCCGCCGCGACCGCGGCGGACGTTATTCCCGGTGTCATTGTCGCCGAACAAGAGCCTTATCGGGCCGATACCATCACGTTCGATCTGGACCCCGGAGGCTTTGTCGAGTACAAGTACCGGCTCGAACCGGGACAATCCATGATCTATGCGTGGGAAACCTCAGGTCCGGTCCGGTCCGAGATGCACAGCGAGGCCGACGGGGCGCCTGAAGGGACGGCGGAGTTCTTCGAAATAATCGAATCGACAACCGCCGCCCAAGGCACCTATACGGCGCCGTTTCCAGGGATTCACGGATGGTACTGGGAGAACCTCAACGAAGAGGATCCAGTTTCCGTCACCCTCACAAGTACGGGTTTCTACTCGTATTCGATGGAATTCAACGCCGATTCGCGCCGGCGATACGAACCGGACACCATCGTTGTCGTATCCGGCGGCGAGGATGCCGAGCAGGAGTAGCCATTCTTGGCATGACCCTGCAAGCGTAGGGGCGGTCTACGACCGTCCGAATCAAGCGAATCAAGATCGCGCCTACATTGGGAAAGGAAAGTGTAGGGGCGGTCTATGACCGCCCGAATCAAGCCTGCGGTTCTTTTTTTCTGCCCATGATCGCTATCATCAGAATTCCGCCGATCGCCGCAAACAGGGGAAACACGATGAGGTTGATCGAGAGCGTCACCAAGACTGAAATCGGTGAGAGTTCCATGAACTGGAGAAACACCTCGAACATTTCCGGGTCGATCTCGGGGGCCAATTCCAGAAACGTTTCTTCCAGTTCGGCAAGTGAATCGCGGTCGATCGTGAGGAGTCGGAGAATACTGGCTACGGCCGCCAGTAACCCGCCGAACAACCCGCTGAGGACTCCCACGAGTGCGCCGTCGCCATAGGACAACGCCCCCGCTCCTCCGGATTGTTTTTTCCCCAGTAGCCAAGCCCCGAAACCGCCCCCGGTGACTCCCCACATGCAGCAGACGCAGTTGCCGAACTGGACCAGAGGGATCGATGACAGAATGCCCATGACCGCTCCGGCGATGAGCGCCGGCCGGACGAAAATTCCGCTTGTCAGTTCCGCCGCATCTGCCGGATGCGTGTCGACCGGCGTCCCGCACTCCATGCAATACTGCGCCCGATCGTCCAGCGTGGTTCCGCATTGGCTGCAGCTTTTCACTGTACCGTCCCGATCGCGCTATCGGTCGCCGTGCCCCGCGGCAGCGAATTGCGGCGGGCGAGCAGTTCTGCCACGCCCAGGTTGACGAATCCTGCCGCCGCGAGTCCAAACAGGAGACCCGACAACGCACGTGCCGGTTCCCAGTCGATCCAGACCCGGGCGACGACGAACTCCAGCCCCATGGCGGCAAGCGCGAAACGGAGGAAGAGGGTCCGTGCCGGGAGGCGGAACGACAGAGCCGCGAGGAACCCGGCGTAGATCGACGTACACCGGATACAGACTGGCAAAGGTTGGCCCGCGAGATGCCAGCTTCGATCCGGCGCCTGGTGACAGATCGCGGAGAAAAAGCGGTAAACCCATTCGAGTTCGGCGCCCGGGGTGGCCAGAATCGCCGCGAACCACAATGCCGAAAGAATCCAGAGCGCCCTCCGCGCGTGAGCTGGGTCGATTCGCTCACGCGGTATCGATCGGCAGTGACCAGGCACCCTCCGCGCGTGAGCGCGGTCGATTCCGGGTGATGAAAGAAGCGTCGACAATGGTCCCTCACGAAAGGAGCGGGCCTCGGCCAAATCGCCAATTCGCGCGCGTTCGATTGTAGCAGGACCGAACAAGACGGTACTTGAACGCCCAAGACCTTTGAATTTCTTGACTGTCCAAGGGTGGGTGCTATGATATTTGGACCTGTTCCTATGACGCGGTCAGCACTGTTCATTTCGAGGTGGTTTATGAGCCGTAGAGTTATCGTGTGTGCCCTTGCCTTCGCCCTTTTCAGCCTGCAATCTCCGGCATCCGCCCAGGACGACCGCCTAAGTGCGCGTCTCGAGCGCGCCAGCCGGGCTCTGGAGCGCTGGCTTGACGAAGATGTCCAGTACATCATCACGTCCGAGGAAATGTCCGCATTCGATGCGTTGACGACGGATGAGGAGCGCGAGCAATTCATCGAGTCGTTCTGGCTGCGCCGCGACCCGACACCGGACTCGATCGAGAACGAATACCGTGAAGAACACTATCGGCGTATTGCGTATGCGAACGAGCGATTCCAATCGGGAATTCCGGGTTGGAAAACCGACCGCGGCCGTATTTACATCATTCACGGTGAGCCGGACAGCAAGGAAACCCACCCAACCGGCGGTTTTCACCAACGTGACTTTGCGGAAGGCGGCGGGAACACCGTGACGTATCCCTACGAAGAGTGGAGGTATCGCTATATCGAGGGGATCGGGCAGGAAGTCATTCTGGAGTTCGTGGACCCCTGTTTTTGTTCAGAGTATCGGCTTGCGCTCACGCCGTACGAAAAGGACGCGCTGGCCAACGTACCGGGTGTCGGCCTGACGTTGTACGAGGAGTTTCTGGGCGAGAAGCAGTACCGCGGCAACGGCCTCCGAACGGGTGAACAACTGGATGGCCGCATCAACCAGTTCGATCTTCTGGAACTGAACTCCAAGATATTCAACGCGCCCGAGATCAAGTTCAAGGATCTCGAAGCAATCGTAACGACGAACGTTTCCTACAATCTGCTGCCTTTCGAGATGAGTGTCCACTTTGTCCGTGTGACCGAGGAAACGATTAACGTCCCGGTGACGATCCAGGTTCGCAACAGCGACGTCGCGTTCCAGGAAGAGCAGGGTGTCCACCAGGCCGTCCTGAACGTCTTTGGACAGGTCACCGCGATCAACGGGCGAATTGCCAACACCTTTGAGGATACGGTGACGATTCCGATCGTGGACGCGGCATTCGAAGCGTCGCTGGAAAGGTCGCATGTCTATCAGAACCTGGTTTCTCTGAGGCCCGGTCGATACAAGATCGATCTTGTGATCGAGGATCTGCACAGCGGTAACATTGGGACCATTACCGAGGCGCTGACCGTCCCCCGGTATCCCGAAGGCCAACTGGCTGCCAGTTCACTCATCATTGCCGATCTGATTCAGCCGATTCCTTCGCGCAGCATCGGCTCGATGTTCGCACTTGGCGATTTGAAGGTCCGCCCGAGCGTCGGTGAAGCGTTCCGGGAGGGCGACGACCTGAACTACTGGGTGCAGATCTACCATCTGGCCGTCGATGAGGAACAGTTCAAACCCTCGGCCACGATCGAGACCATCATTCTTCGCGATGGTGAACAGATAGAGCGGATCGCCGAAAACACTGAAGAGCTCTCTGGCGCGGCCCGGCAGATGACTCTGACAAAGACGATATTTCTCAACGACTACGCTCCGGGGGAGTATTCGCTTCAGGTGCGAGTCATCGACAATCTCGGCGGAAATGTAACGACACAGACTGGGCGGTTTACCGTCGTAGCGACGACGGCCGCCCAAAACTAGCCCGAAGGGGTGTTGTTCAAAGGGGGCGGGGCGACCCACCCCCTGCCTCCGCGGATCGGTCAGCATGCGATCAGGAGCGCATCCTTGATGCTTCATTTGAAGTTGGCGCATGAGAGTTCCCGTCGAACCGGGGCATTCCGCGCCAGCGCCCTCTTGATCGCCGTTCCCTTTCTTTCGTTGTGTCTCCTGTCCCCCGATGTTTCCGCGGCGCAGCTTTTCGATGCCGATTCGAGCATTTCCGGACGGATCCGCGATATGGGCGGTGCGCCCCTGGCGGGGGCGCTGGTGTCAGTCCGGTCCTCCGGCGAGGCTTTGCGAGAGCGCCTGGTCGTTACCGACAGAAGTGGCCTTTTTGCAATCGATGGGCTGTCGGCGGGCGAATATCTTCTTCGAGTGACCAAGGCCAGATTCCTGCCCGCGGTGACCAGCGGCGTCCAGGTTGAAGTCGGCAGCAAGCTCGTATTGACCCTCAACCTCCAGACCGCGCTCGATGTCATTCGGCAAGGCGTGCGACGCGGCAGCATGGAGGACATGAAGTGGGTCTTGCGCAGTTCACCGTCCGCTCGCCCGGTTTTGCATCTGGCCGATCCGGGAACGAGCAAGCCTCCTGCGACGGATATCGCAGGTTTTGTGCAGGTGTATTCCACCGCCTTGGAGTCCGGAGTCGGGGCCGGGGATGCATTCGGCTCGGAATTTGCTTACAGCATGCCGGTGTCGCCTGATGCGATAGTGACCTTTGCCGGCCAGTATACGGAAGCGCAGGACAAGCCCAGCGGATTTGTGGCGGCATACGATTTCTCTTCGGGCGACAGAAGGCGGACCTCGGTGGCGGTAAACGTCCGGCAGGGAGCGCTCCTGAACAGCTTCCATGGGAGTGCGGCCCGAGAAGTCCAATTGGGCTACGACGAGCAGATTCATTGGTCTGACAATCTGGTGCTCACCTATGGCGCCGCCATCGGGTACACCGATGCGGTGGGCGCCCGCAATTACATACGCCCGGAAGTTGGGGTCACCTGGGTGCGGGGACCGCGCAGTTCGATTTCGGCAGCGTTCTCACGACGCTCTCCCATCGATGCCAGCGACCCGATTCGGGGCCGGGAGTATTTCGACCGCGCCGTGTACGTGCCGTCCCAACCTGAAGAGTATTCGCATGTGGAACTGGGGGCTACGCACGCGTTTGCAAACGATTTTCGACTTTCTGTCGCCGGATTCCGTGACGAATCGGGATCACAGGCGTTCCTCGTCGATGCCGAGGATGGGCGGCGGGGGCTCGTGTTTCTCGACGTTGCGGCTGCGCCAACGGCAGGCGTTCGGGTCTTCATGGATCGGAACTTTCGCGGTCTGGAAGCCGGATTGGGATACACATACGCGAATGCCGTCGCGTTCGATCCCGATGTTCTGTCGCCCGATGATCTCTACAGGGATGCCAATCGACGAAACCTCCATGTCGTGACCGCCCGGGTCAGAACGAATATCGAGTGGAGCCAAACGGCGGTGACGGCCGTCTATCGCTGGGTCTCGGGGTTTCCGCTGGCCCCTGTGGATCCATATCAGAGAACTGCAGAATACAACGACCCCACGCTGAGCATCACGGTTGCCCAGGATTTGCCGAGCCTCAAGATCCTGCCCGCCAAGTTTCAGGCGATCGTCGATGCCCGGAACCTGTTCGAGCCATCCTTTGGATCGCGCCGAACCGTCTTTGCCGGACATCCGCGGCTGTTGAAAGGTGGCATACATATCCGTTTTTAGTTCGCTGACCTGAAACCAGACCGTAAGTCATTGATTTTATTGGCCCGGCTCTAAAGCCGTATCGGCTCGACACCAGAGCCGTAAATGGTTGATTTTCTTCGTGAATGATCCACCGCAGGCGGGGGCGCGACTTGCCCGAGAAATACGAATTCCTGTATTCTGTTTCCAATAAACATATCCCGGTTTATGGATTCATGGCAATGTCTCTGTTCATATGCCGGTTGGACCGAAAGGGCTCTGCATAATGACTCGCGTCAGCTTGTTTTCGGAGACCGATTTCCCGTTATCGCGTCCATAAACCGAGGCCAATGACACGAATCCTTTCATTCCGGCTGATCGCCACGGTCATCCTGAGCCTGGGACTGATCATTCTGGGCGGGCTGAACGTTCAGCAGAAACGGGAGTGGATAGCGCCTGACGACGGCGTGTCGTGGATCGAAACCTCACCGGGTGTCGTTGAGGCCACCCGTGTTCTTTCCGATGGCTCCGGGGACCGTGCGGGTGTAGAGGTTGGCGACGTACTGGATCGGATCGCTGAGATCGAAATCCAGAACGACCGTCATGTCACACAGGTTCTCTACGATTTGGGCGCATGGTCGCAGGCCGAATATATCCTGGAGCGCGACGGCGTAAGTATCGAGACAACGCTGGTCATTGCGCCCCAGCCGGAACGGTTCCGCCGGCAGTATGCCTACCTTGAAACTATCGGCATTCTCTATCTGCTGGTGGGGTTGTTGGTGGTCACCAAACGCTGGCGGGCGCCTCATGCGACGCATTTCTATTTCGTCTGCCTGATGTCGTTCGTCTTTTATGTTTTCCACAGTACCGGAAAGTTCAACGTTTTCGATTGGACGATCTACTGGTCCAATTTGACGGCGACGGTCTTCCTGCCTCCGCTATTCATGCACTTCTGCCTGGAATTTCCGAGGCGGAATCCGCGCGTCGAACGGTACAGCTTCCTGCTGCCGTTGATATATATTCCAGCCGTCCTGCTCCTGGTGGCCGGGATTCTTTTCGTGACCGGTGTCCTGACGGCAGTTCCCTCCGCACGTGTGTTGCGCGATCTCCTGGACGATTTGAACGTCATTCATTTTGGAGTCCTTTTTGTCCTGAGCGCCGGCGTTCTCCTGCACACGTACCGGACCGTTCGGGAGCCGGAAGTCCGGCAGCAGATGAAGTGGGTCACCCGCGGCACGGTTGTTGCGGTCGTTCCCTATTTTCTGTTCCAATCCCTGCCGCGCGTGTTCGGTTTCGTACCGCCGGAGGTCGCCGACGCCAGCGTCGTCCCACTGGTCTTCATTCCGATTTCATTTGGCTGGGCGATACATCGTTACCGGCTGATGGACGTCGACATCCTTTTCAAACGCGGTGCGGCATATACCCTCGCGACGATGTTGGTCATCGGCTTGTACGTTACGGCCGTGGTCATGATTGGCGATCTGTTTGGAGAGGGTCTTCCGCAACTCGGAGTCGGTGGAAGTATCATTGCCACAATCGTTGCGGCGCTTCTTTTTGCTCCGACCAAGGACCGGATCCAGATCTGGCTCGACAAGTTCTTTTACAAGGATCGATATAACCTGCGTCTCACTGTCGCGGATTTCGGCCGCCGGCTCGGCTCCGAAGTCGATCTGGACAAGGTGCTCGAACGAATCGTGGAGCGGCTGTCCGGATCCCTGCTGGTCGAACGAATGGCGGTGTTGCTTGAGGACCCCCACGATCGTTCACGATTCATTCTTGCGCGCTCCCGGAATCTGGACATCCCCGCCGGAACCGTTTTCCCGTTTCTCAAGAAAGATATCGACCAGCCATACGTCATCGTCGATTCCGGCATGGCAGATGAAACCGGACTCAACTACTTCATCCCGTGCCGTGCCAAAGACCGGGTGATCGCGTATCTGGGAATGGGGCAAACCGAAGACGGCGGTTTCTTGACCAGTGAAGACATGGAACTCCTCGAGGGGATTTCCGACTATGTCGGAATTGCGGTCGAAAACGCCACTCTGTATCAGTCGCTCGAGGACAAGGCGACCGAGTACGAAAGCCTCAAGGACTTCAATGAAAGCATCATCGAATCGATCAGCGTCGGTGTCATGGTCGAGGTCGGGGGCAGGCTTCTGGGGTGGAACCGGGCGTTGGAACGACTGACCGGCCGCCGGCGCGAAGAAACGATCGGGAAAGCGACCTCGGAGGTCCTCCCCGAGCAGGCGTTGGAACGGCTCGATGACGAGCGAAATCTATACAAGCACCATTGGGGCGACCTGGTCGTCAATTTCTCGGCGACTCCCCTTTTGGACAAGGAAGGCCAGATCAGCGGACGGCTGATCATTGTGGACGACATCACGGAACGGGTCCGGCTCGAAGATCAGATTGTCCAGAACGACAAATTGACTTCCATGGGGTTGCTCGCCGCCGGTGTCGCACATGAGGTAAATACACCGCTGGCGGTCATTTCCAGCCACTCTCAACTGCTCCGAAAACAGTTGCCGACAGACGACGACCGCCACGCCGTCATGGATAAGATCATCAAGCAGACATTCAGGGCCTCGGAGATCGTGAATAATCTACTGAGCTTCTCGCGGAACAACCCGGCAGAGTTCGTCGAGTTGGACGTCTATCGGATCATCACCGAAACGCTCTCGTTGCTGGAGCACCAGTTGAAGAGCGCCGGCATACGCGTGGAAAAGGATTTCGCGGCGGCGGCGCCCCTGGCGTTCGGCAACGCGGGAAAACTGCAGCAGGTATTTCTGAACCTGTTTCTCAACGCCCGGGACGCAATGCCCGACGGCGGAACGTTGCGCATTCGGACCGACGGTGCGGATTCCATGCTGCGGATCTGGATCGAAGATACGGGCGTGGGTATCTTGGGCGACAACATCAAAAAAATTTACGACCCATTCTTTACGACGAAAGATGTTGGCAAGGGAACCGGAATGGGTCTGGCCGTCTCCTACGGTATCGTTCAAGAACATGGCGGCAGCATTGGAGCGGAGAGCGTTCCGGGACAGGGAACGACCTTCCGCCTGGAGTTGCCCTTGTCCAGAAAGCCTGTAAATGTCTAGAAAAAGCCAGGATACCTCCCCCCCGCGAGTTCTCGTTGTTGACGACGAAGAGGAGATTCGTGACAGCCTCGAATTGCTTCTGAAGTCGGAAGGCCTTGCCGTGGAGACGGCAACCGACGGCGAAGACTGTCTTGCCAAGGTCGGGGCCGGGTCGTACGACTTGGTGCTGCTCGATCTCATGCTTCCGGGACGTTCAGGCCTGGACGTCCAGAAGGAACTCCGGACCATGGACCCGGCCCTGCCGGTGGTCATCATTACCGCGATGGCGGTGCTCGAGACCGCGGTCGATGCGATTCGCGCCGGCGCCTACGACTACGTCACCAAGCCCTGGAACAATGACAAGTTGATGGCCATCGTGAATAACGCTGCCAGACAGCGCAAGCTCCACAGCGAGAACCTTCAGTTGCGTCGCGCGCTGAAAGAGCGGTTCGGTTACAGCAATATTGTGGGCAAGAGCGAGCGCATGCTTCGTTTGTTGGATTTGGTGACTCAGGTCGCTGCCAGCCGAAGCACTGTACTGATTCAGGGCGAGAGTGGAACCGGAAAGGAACTGATCGCGAAAGCGATCCACTTGAAGAGTGCCCGTTCGGAGAAACCTTTCGTTCCAGTGAACAGTGGAAGCATGCCCGTCGATTTGCTCGAGAGCATGTTGTTCGGTCATGTGAAAGGTGCGTTTACCAGCGCCGTCGCGTCCAGGAAGGGTCTGTTCGAGCTTGCGGACCAGGGCACCATATTCTTCGACGAGATCGGCACGATCGGACCCGAAACTCAGGTCAAGCTTCTGCGTGTCATTCAGGAGCGCGAGTTCATGAGGCTGGGGGGAACCGAAACGGTCAAGGTGGATACCCGCATCATCGCGGCAACGAATGCCAATCTGAAGTCGATGGTGGAGCGGGGGACATTCCGCGAAGACCTTTACTACCGGCTGAATGTGATCAACCTCGAGGTGCCGCCGCTAAGGGCCCGGCGCGAAGATATTCCGTTGCTCGTTGAATTCTTTACTCGACAATTCTGCGAGGAAAACGAAAAAGCGCTGCACAGCTTCAGTCCGGAAGCCTTGAAGCTTCTGGTCGACTACCCCTGGCCGGGCAATGTCAGGGAACTTGAAAATACGGTGGAGCGGGCAGTGGTGTTGGCGTATTCAGAGGAGTTGGGAAGCGACCTGATTCAGGACTCCATCACGAATCCACCGCTCAAATCCGCCTTTGCCAGTTCCTTGAAGATCGATCCGGATCGTCGATTGTCCGAAATCGTGGATGCGTTCGAGCGGCAGGTGATCCTTGAACGGCTTGAACAGACGGGGTGGAGTCAGACCGAGGCGGCCGAGAGCTTCAGCGTCCCCCTGTCAACACTGAATCAGAAGATCAAACGGCACGGGATCAATAGCAGGAAGAAGCGCGAAAGATCCCCCGCCTAGCGTTCCTTTTTCAGGTTGGACTTTGTCAGGCCGATATCTGCTTTCGTGCCCTGCTATTCTTCAACTCAATGACTTTGCAGGTTTTCGTTCAACTTCGCCAAAACGCCGCGACCGAACCGAGGCGAATCGTGTTCGCTCGGCCTGAAATTCCGGGCATCTTGCCTGCTGTCGAAATTGTTCATCGAGAAAAGATTGCGATCCCTGTTCTGCTGGCTCCTTCAGGCAGGCTTCGTGAACTCGTCGGCGAGCAGCGCGTATCCGTGTCGGGCGTCGAAACCGTGGAGCCATCCCCAGCCCTGGTCGGCCGGTACCTGCGGGCCGCCGTCGATCGTTGGCGCCGAGCGGGCGTGGGCGAGGTGGAAGCGCGGAAACGATTGACCGACTCCGACGAATTGGCCCTCGCCATCGTTCGTGCGGGTGAAGCGGACGGTGTGATTACAGGTCTGCGGCCAGGGAGTACGGGTGTGTTCCCGGCAGCATCGTTGACCGGGTTGGCGGACGGCTGTTCGATCGCATCCGAACTGTTCTTGGTTGCCCGCAGCGACGGCAAGACTGTTGTCATCGCGAATCCGGCCACGGTCGTGGCGCCATCACAGGCGCAGTTGGCCGAACTCGCACTGCGGAGCGCGCGGAGTTCGAGGCGTCTTCTCGGCTTTGCTCCCCATGTCGCTTTCTTTTCCGACGCCGCGGGATCGTTGGGTTCGCGAAATCGGTTTCGCAGCGCCGAAGACCGACAGCAGGAAAAGGTCCGCGGTGCAATCGAAACACTTCGCGCGCGCGACAACACCGTACGTGTCGATCCTCATAAGTCAAACGGAATCGAGAGTTTGGGAAGTGGACCGAATGTCCTGGTGTCTTGCGGGCCGCAGGCGGGGAATCCGAGCTACCGCCTTCAGCAGGAATATGGGGCGGCACGCGTGGTCGGACCCATTTCCGGAGGTCTTGACGTACCGGTGAACGTGATTTCAAGAGGCAGTACCGTCGAGGATATCGTCGATTTGACGGCCGTCACGTCACTGCTGGCGGGGTGTGGATAGGCGCAAATGCGGGAGTCCGCGAAGACTCCCGCGATGCGGCGCTAGTCGTCGTTGGTTCTTCGGCGGACCTTCTTCCTGCTTCTCTTGCGGGCAAGAGCCTGCTTGATCCGCTTCTTTTCGCCTGGTTTCAGATAAAAGGAGTGTTTCTTGACTTCCTTGATGATGTCTTCCTGCTGGACTTTACGCTTGAAGCGCCGGAGAGCGTTCTCGATCGACTCGCCCTCCTGGACTCTGACTTCAGCCACGATTCGCACACCCCCAATATTCTGCAGAACGCAGACCCTGATTATCCCGCGGCCGGCGGCGGAAAGTCAATCGCGGTCTCCGGTCTGGTCACGGCAAATTTGTTCTCAGATGGAGCATGATGTGGGGAATGAATTTCGAGTCATTCTCAAGTAGTCGAAGACGAGACGGGTATTGAAAGAGAGTTTGCGCATCGATTGGGCGATCGATTGAGCGGGTTTTTGAAAGGATTTGAGAATACCGACGGCAAAGCGTCGGAGGCGGGTGATGTTTTCCGGGCCGAAGCCGGTGCGGATTCGACTGCGGTCCTCATCGTAATTCCAGTCGATGATGTAATGGACGCTTTCGATACTCCAATGACCGCGATTGATGGCCAGCAAGCGTTCGGGGGAGGCCTCGCCGGGTGAGCGGCTCGTGATGCCCAGCGCGGTTTCACACGTGAGGGCGCCGGATTTCTTGTCGATGGATTCGCGCTCGATCAGAAAGACCTGGCCCAGGTGGGGAAAGTCGAGGTAGTGGTTGAGTTCGGCGCTACACCAAATGCGTCGGGTCTCGATGCGGCCATGCTCGGGTGGCGTGACCTCGACAAAGTCGGGTTGTCCGCGGGTTTGGAACAGCAACGCGATATCGTGTTCCAGTGTCGGTTGGTTGCCTTTGACCGTGAAATGATAGTGCGCTCCCCGCTCGACTAAATAGTGCGCGATCGCACGTTGGGTCAGCAGGGCATCGCCGGTGATGTCCTTGCCGGCGATGTCGCAGGTTTGAAGCAAGGGAACGGCCATGCCGATTTCGTTCGTGCGCTTGCGCTCCTCGCCGCCGGCTACAGGCAGGGTTCCCACTTTTTTTGGGTGTAGCAGCGTTTCGACTCATGCCCGACCACGCTCATGATGTGGGTCTGACGCCCGTCCGAGTCGAGGGCGTTCTTCATCGTCTTGCCATCCATGGCCAGCGCATC
The DNA here is from genome assembly GCA_963555775.3 of Terriglobia bacterium. Taxonomy (GTDB): domain Bacteria; phylum Acidobacteriota; class Terriglobia; order 20CM-2-55-15; family 20CM-2-55-15; genus JAJEDW01. The sequence continues at coordinate 476,201 of CAUVWY020000003.1, forward strand.
GTCCGGGGCGCCCCACGCCCGATTCCACGCATTGAGCGCCCGGTCCAGCGCCCCCGGTTCAATCCGGACCAGACAATCCCGAATCACAAACTCGCTGGGAACCACATAGCGGCCGTTCTCCCGCCGGCAGCCAAAACGTTCGCGGGCTTTCTGCCCCAGGGCATCGGCCCAATCCGAGATGGCTTTATAGCCGTGCATGCCGCACAGCGTCGCGCCCGCCGCGATGCCCAGCACTGCCGACAAGGGATGGCGCCGTCCCTGAGCGCGGCGCGGATCGGGAATGGTCTTGAAGCACTGGGGGAGTTGGCGCATCTGTGCGGCATTGAGCATGATCTTGGGGGCTCCGGTGAGTTGAAGATGTTCCCGGCCAGGGTGGGTCAGTTGCCCGCGCGCATCACGGCACAGGGGACGCACAAAGACAAGCTTCGGGGCATCGGCTTCGGCGCTGTAGCCGTCCCGGGTGCGCCGGTATCCCCGGGTCCGTCCCAGTTCCAACCAGTTCGACGCGCGATACACGCCGCCATGGAAGCGCCGGGGATCCACAAACGTTTCCAGCAGCAGCAACCCATGACCGAACCGTTCGCGCCAATCCGACCCGGCCCGCCGCTCGGTCCCTGACAACACCCGCGAGCCCACATTCGGCCGATTCCAGCCCGGCAGGATCAAAAAGCGGCTGTTGTTGGCGATCAGTTTCAGCCGCCCATACTGCGAGCGGAAGTCCCAGCCGATCCATCGATCCCGAACCCCGCACTTCAGCGCCGACGCCGACAGGCTCAGTTGCGCCACCCACTGCCCGCGCCATGTGGCCACGTACCAGACCGTCTCCCCGATCTTCGCCAGTGCGCCCAGATAATGATGACGCTTCATCTGCTCTTGATACTGCCCTTCCTCGCTTCGCTCCACTGGCCGTACCCCGATCTCCGACAGTTCCTGGCTGGTCAATTTCGTCCTCTCCATTCAGCGTTTTATACAGGAATCTCCTCGCTATGTCCAGCTTGTCAGGTTAAACCACTGAATTCTCGGACGTTCACTGGAAGGACAAATTCACCCTGCCGGTCTGGTTGAGCGGTTGGGGCCATAGCCGCACTGGGGCAAACAGGCCCGGTTCCAGTCTGTACGCGTCAAAACCCGAGGCATGTTGCAATTGTGCACCCCCACGTATCACGCGGTATACTGCGCCCCTGTCATGGCCAAATGTCCCCTTTGCACCCATCGTCCCGCAAAACGGTTTTGCCCCGCCAAGGCCGTCAGGATCTGTTCGATCTGCTGCGGAACCAAACGGGAGATCGAAATCGATTGTCCGAGCGACTGCAGCTATCTTCAGGCAGGCCGCCGCTACGAAGTTCGTCAGGGGCCAACGGGAAAGCCACCGCAACGGGAATTCAGCCAGCAGTTTCGCCATCGGTGCGGGGGGGCCATTACGGTGTTGGCGCAATCCGTGCTGGCGGAACGGAGTGAGAATCCGTCCTTGCTCGACAGCGACGTGACTGCGGCCTTCGAGGCACTCCAGACAACCATGAAGACACTCGATGCCGGCATCCACTACGAGACCCTGCCCGAAGGCAGTGCCGGCGCCATGGGCCTTTACCGGCGAGTCCAGCCGCTGATCGATCTGATGATGAAGCCGCAAGGTGCGGCGTACGATGCCCTTCGCGCCGGGGATGTTCCCGAGGTGCTCGATTTCATTATCGTGTCTGTTGATTTGCATTCGGGAGGGCGCCCCAAGAGCCGCCGTTATCTGGACTGGCTGACGTCGGTGGCGCCGGTTCCGGCCGCCGACAACCGCGACAGCCTCATCCTTCCTTGAGCTCGCCGCCCGCATCCCAAGATTTCGTCACCCCGTTAGCGCCCGTCGAGAGGATTCTCGCAATACGCTTTGCGCGGTTGGGCGATGTGGCGTTGTTGTTGCCCGCCCTGCTCCAACTGCGCGCGATGTACCCGGATGCGCACCTTGCCCTGATGACTGGAACGCCTTCGGCCGGGCTCGCGCGGTTGTGTCCCGAACTCGACGAAGTGATCGCTGTCGACAGGCTCGCCATGCGTGACGGGCCCAAGTTTCGCGCGGCGAGGGACATTTTCAATCTGGTCCGATCGGTTCGGTCCGAACGGTACGACCTTGTGATCGACTTCCACAGCTTCAGGGAAACGAACTTGCTGGTGTGGCTTTCGCGTGCACGATTTCGCCTTGGCATGAAACGCGCGGATCGGGCATTCCTTTCCTTCTGTTTCAATTTGGAGCCGGTTCTCGAAGACAAGAGCCTGCACGTCGCAGAGATGTTCCGACGGGTCGTCGTCGGACTTCCCGGAAGTGTGGCGCTGTCGCCGGAGACCGCGGGCCCGCTGATCTCCGTTCCGGTCGGTGTCAGCGAGGACGTATCCGAGCGGTACGTTCGGATGCCAGTACGTGCTCCCATATTGGCCCTCTACGTCGGAGCGTCGGTGGCCTCGCGGCGATGGCCGCCCTCCCGGTTTGCCGCGATCGCGGATCATGCGGCGTCGGAGTGGGGCGCCACGGTACTTGTGCTGACTGGCGAGTCATCCGGCGAGCGGGAAATCGGGGAGGAAATCGCGCGTTCGGTCCGGGGAACCACACCGTTGCGGTTGTTGTCCGGACTCGAAATTCCCGAGTTGGCTGCCGCGATCGGGCTTGCTCGATTGTTGGTGAGCAATGACACGGGGCCGATGCATATCGGGCCGCTGCTGGGCATTCCCACCTTGGGGATCTTCAGCCGGAGCCTTCCGGAGCACTACCGCCCCATCGGTCCCGGAGACCGCTATGTGCGTGGGGATCCCGTCGATCGCGTCACGACGGAGAAAGCGATCGACGCAATGGAAGAAATGTGGTCGTAGCGGCCGCGGGCTGTACGTCAGAAAGTCGGGTCAATTGTCGGGATCGTCGATCTTGATTTTCAACGATTTAAGAAACTTCATATCCTGCGCATTGACCTTGAACTGAACGTCGGTGTTCGTCTGCGCCGCCGGCACATGGTCGGCGTTCTCGGTGTCTTCACCTTCGACCCGATGGACACCGATCGTGGTTTCCAGCACCAGAAAGATGTCGTAACCGGCTTTCTTGACGTTTTGGATGGCCGCATTGATTTCGGCGGAGTCGGCGAGCGCATCGTTAATCGCGGCGCCGAGTTCCTTCATCAGCTTCTTGAGGTTGTCGTCCAGTTCCAAAACGTTTTCCGCGTGGGCAGATTTGGCGACGATCCGATTGAGAGTCTCGTGACCCCCGCAAGAAAGTCAACTTATCATAAAGTTGTTCCAAACCCTGTCTGGAATGGTTTGCGATTCACCGCCTGATGCCTGATGTGTCCCGGAGATTCCCAATACCGCCGGTTTTTGCGATTTTGGATCACCGTACGATGGATGGCTCAACAGCCCGTGACAGGACCCTGCAGGGTTCTACCACGCGCTGTTAGACTGAAGCGGACCTGACGGCCTGGGAGACCTCGGATATGGTTGGAAAAATACGAGCCGCATTCAAAGACACCATTCGCGTTCTACATACGTTTGCGCTGGAAGTGGTCGGTGGTTTTTTTCTGGCCCTGGCCATCGTTGGCATTACCAGCATGGTGCAGGAGTACCGAAGATACGCCGCGGGAGCTGAAGGTGGCATCTGGAGGGTTGTTCTGACCATCTGCTTTTCGTTGGCGATGCTGGCTTTTGGAATTCACAGTTTCTGGAAGTCGAGGCAGGTTCGGAAGTGACAGGCCGCCGAAGCCGCAACCTCGAAGACCGCCGACTCGGCGTACGCTGCCATTGACCCAATAGGCGATCCATTCGGAATTGCATGGAAGATATCGAACGGTCCCACCGCCCGGGTTTCACTTCCACGTTTCTCGATTTGAGATATTTGGACCGCCAGGGACGAGTTCCAGCGACAGTTGTTATACGCTTTGACGGAGATGAGTTCGAAAGAGCGAAAGCCACGATTCGTGACCGATTCGGGAATCGAAATCGACCCGGTCTATAGCCACGCCGGCGATCGCGATGCCTACGAGTCCAAACTCGGCAACCCCGGGGACTACCCCTACACCCGGGGGATCCGGTCCCGAATGTATCGCGATCGTCTCTGGACCATGCGGCAGTACGCCGGCTTCGGTTCGGCCGTCGAGGCGAACCGCCGCTTCAAGTACCTGATCGAGAACGGGCAGACCGGAATCTCGGTGGCATTCGATCTGCCAACTCAGATGGGGATGGATTCGGATCACGCGCTGGCATCGGGGGAGGTTGGTCGTGTCGGTGTCAGCATCGACACCGTCGAGGACATGGAAAGGCTGTTTGACGGGATTCCGCTCGAACAGGTGTCGACCTCGATGACCATCAACGCGACGGCGCCTATTCTGCTTGCGATGATGCGGGTCGTTGGCGAACGCCGCGGTGTGGATCCAAGCGATCTCCGCGGAACCGTTCAGAACGACATTCTGAAGGAGTACATCGCCCGCGGAACCTATATCTACCCGCCGGCCCCTTCGATGCGACTTGTGACCGATGTGGTGGAGTACTGCTATCGTGAAATGCCTCGATGGAATTCCATCTCGATCAGTGGCTACCACATGCGCGAAGCGGGAGCGACGGCCACCCAGGAACTGGCCTTTACGCTCGGCGACGCGATAGCGTACGCGGAGAGTGCCCTGCATCGCGGGTTGGCGTTTGACGATTTTGCGCCGCGCCTCTCTTTTTTCTTTGCCGTACACAACAACTTTCTCGAAGAGATTGCCAAGTTCCGTGCGGCGCGGCGTCTCTGGGCACGCATTGCACGCGAACGATTCGGCGCACGGGACGAACGGTCGATGCAACTTCGCTTTCATGCACAGACCGCGGGGTCGACGCTCACTGCGCAGTTTCCCGATGCCAATACGGTTCGTGTGACGCTGCAGGCCGTTGCGGCCGTCCTGGGCGGTGCCCAATCCATCCATACCAACTCCAGGGACGAAGCGCTTGCGATCCCTCATGACGAAGCCGTCCGCCTGGCCCTGAGAACACAGCAGATCATTGCGTACGAATCCGGGATCGCCGCGTCGGCGGACCCTGTGGGTGGATCCTTTGCGATCGAAACGCTGACCAACCGGATCGAAGAACGGTCTTGCGAATACTTGGAGCGCATTGACTTGCTGGGAGGAATGTCGGCGGCTGTGGAGACTGGATTCGTGCAGAAAGAGATTCAGGAGTCCGCGTACGCCTGCCAGAGGGCGATTGAGACCGGCGAACGGAGCGTCGTGGGCGTCAACAAGTACGAGGCCGCCCCCGCCGGTCAAGAGTTCCCCAGGATTCCGATCCACCGGCTCGATCCGGGCATCGCCGCCGGGCAGATCGAACGTCTTGCCGAGGTTCGAACCCGGCGGGACACGTCCGCCGTCCGGAAAGCGCTCGATCGGTTGGAGTCCGCAGCGGGTCGAAATGACAATTTGATGCCGCACATCGTTGCCGCCGTTCGATCGTGTGCTTCGGTGGGGGAGATATCCGACGCTCTTCGGAGCGTTTTCGGCGAATACAGTGAATCTGTGACCTAAAACATGTCCGCATTAAACACGTCCGGCGTGGACATGTTCGACCTAAAACATGTTTGCCTCAAACGTGTTCGTTTTAAACATGTTCGCCGGCAACATCCTCGAACTACGGATCCTGTCGGCCGATTGCAAGACCGAAGATACGCGTCCACAAGGAATGGCCGGCCGAAGACAGGGTTCGTCACCTCTCGTTGGGCAATGTGCGGGATTCACAGGCGCCTGGCGTCATGGGGCAAATGAAGTTCGAGCTCCTTAAGACCGACCGCGCGACACAGGCCCGCAGAGGCCGGCTCCACCTGGCTCACGGCGTGGTCGAAACGCCGGTTTTCATGCCGGTAGGAACTCACGGGGCAGTCAAGGCCGTCATGCCGGAGCAGTTGGTGACGCTGGGAGCGGAGATGATTCTGGCTAACGCGTATCACCTGTTCGTCCGGCCGGGCCACGAACTGGTTCGGGACCAGGGAGGTCTCCACCGGTTCATGGGTTGGGACCGGCCGATCCTGACCGACAGCGGCGGTTATCAGGTTTTCAGCCTGAGCGATCTGCGCAAGATCGATGACGACGGTGTTTCGTTTCGCTCGCACCTGGATGGGTCCCCGCTGTATCTGAGCCCCGAGGTCGCCATCGACATTCAGGCCGCGCTGGGTTCCGACGTCGTGATGGTTCTCGACGACTGCCTCGCCTATCCCGCGACTCACGAGGAAGCGGCCCGCTCCATGCGCAGGTCGATGGCATGGGCGGTGCGCAGCCGAGCGCATTTCGATGCCGTCGCGTCACCGTCGCAGGCCCTGTTCGGAATCGTTCAGGGCGCGGTTTTTCCCGATTTACGCAAAGAGAGTACCGGACGGTTGCTGGAGGCCGGATTCGACGGGTATGCGATTGGCGGCCTGGCGGTCGGGGAGCCCGCGCCCGACATGTATGACGTCGTGGAGGCGCAGGATCCGCTGCTGCCCCGAGACCGGCCGAGGTACCTGATGGGCGTCGGTACTCCGCGCAACCTCATCGAGTGCGTTGCTCGCGGGATCGACATGTTCGATTGCGTAATGCCCACGCGGCATGCCCGGAACGGGTGGCTCTTTACCCGGGATGGGCACATCGTGATTCGCAACTCTCGATATCGTTCGGACGAAAACCCGATCGATGCAAAATGCAGGTGTCCCGTTTGCCGAAAGTACAGCCGGGCCTACCTTCGCCATTTGTCTGTCTCGAAAGAGATCCTGTCGTCGGTGCTGAACACGATCCACAACCTGTTTTTCTACCTTGACACCATGCGGAGAATAAGGCACTTTATTGAATTTGAACGGTTTAGTGAATTGTTAGCTGTGGTGAGGAACTCCGGGGCTCAGTAGACGCTGGGTCCGTTTTTCGTTTCGCATTCCTCCGACACTATCGTGCACTTTGGCGAGGTTTGCCCGCGCATCGGAGGTCAAAAGTGCTTTTACAACAGTCGCCGTCAGGGATAGGGAGCTTTCTCCCCCTGATTCTGGTCATCGGCATTTTCTATCTGATCGTGTTCATGCCGGCCCGGAAGCGGCAGAAGAAGCTCCAGGAAATGATCGACAACCTGAAGACGGGCGACAAAGTGATTATGACTGGTGGTATCTTCGGGACGGTGGTCGCGTTGCGTGGCGACAAGCTGCAACTGCGCATCGCCGAAAACGTGAAAGTGGATATTTCGAGAAATGCAGTAGCCTCCATGCAGCAGCCCGAGCAAGAGTAGGCCCATGTCAAAGCGAATTCGAAACCGCATCCTTGTGACTGTCGCGGTCGCGTCCTTGTCTGTGTTCCTGTTCGCCGGTTTTCCGCCAAGCCTCGCAAACATGCGGGAACGGGTCCGTCTTGGCCTCGATCTGAAGGGTGGCGCAGACTTGGTGATGGGTGTCGTCACCGATGACGCGATCCGTGCGGAAACCGATCTGGCGATCGATCGGATGCGTCAGTTGCTCGATGACGACTTGATCTCGTTTCGTCAGTCATCGCGCGTCGACAACGGCCGGTTTCAGTTTGTCGGCGTCGACCCGTCACGCGACAGTGAGTTCCGGCAGTTCGTGACCGACCAGTTTCCCGAATGGAGCATTGTGTCGACGGCTGGAGACATTCCAAACACCTATGTGATCCAGTTGGACCTCGCGAACGAGAACTTGTTCAGAGACCAGGCGGTCAGTCAGGCGATTCAGACCATCCGCAACCGTATTGATGAACTTGGCGTCACCGAGCCTGTGATTCAGGAGCACGGCGGTCCAGGAGATTACGAGATTCTGGTGCAGTTGCCGGATGTCGATGACCCGGAACGCGTCAAGGACATCATGCAGTCCACCGCCCTGCTTGAGTTGAAACTCGTCGATAGCGGGCCGTTTGCGAGCCGCCCGGAAGCGCAGACGGTCTATGGCGGCACGATGCCGCTGGACCTGGAGTTGATACCGTCGGTCGAAACCGACATAACGCTTGGAGGAGAGGCCTGGTATGCCGTCGAGCGCGTTTCGGCGATTACCGGCCGCGATTTGAGCGGGGCCTTCTCGTCACGCGATCAAAACGGGTTGCCGGCCGTAAGCTTCAACCTCACCCGCGACGGATCGCAGCGCTTCGGCAACATCACGGCCAACAACATCGGTCGGCAACTGGCAATTATCCTCGATGGACGCATTCAGTCCGCGCCCACTATCGAGGCACAGATTACCAATTCGGGGATCATCAACGGAGGGGCGACAGGGTTCACCCTTCAGGAGGCGACCGACTTGTCGCTCATCCTCCGCTCGGGCGCCATGCCGGCTTCTCTGGAGTATCGGCAAGAGCGTGTGGTGGGTGCGTCGTTGGGCGAAGACTCGATTCGCCAGGGGATCCTGGCCGGCGTGATAGCGCTGTTCGCGGTGCTGTTTTTCATGCTTTATTACTACCGGTTGTCCGGGGTGAACGCCGCGGTCGCGATGGTGTTGAACATCCTCATCATGTTTGGCGCACTGGCCTATTTCGATGCTGCCCTGACCCTGCCGGGAATTGCCGGCATCATTCTTACTATTGGCGTGGGAATCGACTCCAACATTCTGATCTTCGAGCGGATCCGCGAAGAGTTGCGAGCCGGGAAGACGGCGGTGTCGTCCGTCGTAAGCGGCTTTAACCGGGTTTTCGTGACGATCGTCGATACCCACCTCGCCGCGCTGATTTCGGCCATGTTCCTCTTCTTGTTTGGAACCGGACCGGTCAAGGGGTTCGCGGTAACGTTGGTCATCGGATTGATTGCCAATGTGTTTACGGCGGTATTCGTGTCCAGAACGCTCTTTGAATGGCTTCTCGGGCGGTCCGAGCGTGTGCCTAGTCTCAGCATTTGAATTCCTTGCAGATGCGTCAACCGAAACAGGTTTCCGGGAACAACTTCAATTCCCCGGTGTCTACAAACAGGAAAGCTTGAATGGCCGAGTTTTTTGGAAACATTCACTTCGACTGGCTGAGGAAACGCCGTATCTTTTTCAGCCTGTCGATATTTCTGCTCCTCGCGGGCATGGCTTCCATATTGGTTCAGGGTCTGCGGTATGGAGTCGATTTCGAGGCTGGCGCACGCATTCAGGTGCGATTCGAGCAGGAAGTCCCGATCGATGACATTCGCGGAGTCCTTCGGGCTGTCGGCGCTCCGGATGATGAAGTTCAGGAAGTGAGAGGCGCCGGTTCGGGGTTCAACGTTTTCATTCGAATTGGGCAGGATGTTGTTGACGAGGATCTTGGTCGCGGTCGCGAACTGGTTACCTCGGCGTTGAATCAGGGGTTTGAAGGCCAGTTCGAGATCGTGAACTCGGAATCTGTCGGGCCGAAAATCAGCGAGGATCTAAGGCGGCAAGCCGTTCTCGCCACGCTGTATGCGCTAGGCGGGATCCTGGTTTACATTGCATTTCGGTTCGAGTGGATATACGGCGCAGCCGCGGTTTTTGCAGTGTTTCACGACACCTTGATCACACTGGGATTCTTTTCGTTGTTTCAACAGGAGATCAACCTGACCGTGATTGCGGCACTGCTCACGCTGGTCGGGTATTCGGTCAACGATACGATCGTGGTATTCGACCGTGTGCGTGAGAATCTGAGAGCGACCCGTAAAATGACATTGCTGGACATTTTGAACAAGAGCATCAATCAAACGATGAGTCGAACGATTTTGACTTCGGGTTTGACTCTGGTCGCTGCTCTGGCGATGTATTTTTTTGGCGGTGAAGTCATTAACAATTTTTCGTTTGCACTGGTCATCGGCGTGTTGATCGGAACATATTCCTCAATTGCAGTCGCGGCGCCCATGGTGATGGTTTACCAGAATTACCGACAGCGCACACAAACCGGCCCGGCGGTGGCCCGAACCGCTCGATCCGGCTAGCAGTGCCGTGCGGCCCTGGGGGTTGCCCGGCGGAAAATCGGGACTTTTGACGTTAGAGAAGTAGTAGTTGACAGACTGTTGAATCGGTTGGTATAAGGACTGCTCCTAAGCCACCGCAGGCCGTGGATGCCTGATTTATGTTAGCTTTTGTTCGATAGTCGTTCAGCTATTGTGTTTACTATTCGGAAGTGTCTTTTCAGGGAGCAGGTACTGCTCCAGGCTCGCGGTTCCTGGTTCAACCCAGGATACAGGTGAGGGAGGTAGGCGCCGTTATGTTTGAAGATTCAATTCTCGACGATCAGAACAAGAAAGGCGGAACTCTCTTCGTGTCTCTGGTCGTGCACGTTGGGTTGCTTATTGTCGTGATTCTTGTCCCCTTGATCTACACCGAAGCACTGCCCGCGCAGCAGTTGATGGCGATTCTGGTGACGCCGCCGCCGCCGCCGCCGCCGCCGCCGCCCCCGGTTGATGTGGCGCCTCCGCCTGAGGTTGTAGTTCAGGAGATCATCGAGATCGATCCCACCGCGATGATCGCGCCAACAGAAATTCCAGATGAAGTTGCACAGATAGTGGACGAGGCTCCAAGATCGCAGACCCGCGGCATTGTGGGAGGTACAGCGACCGGAAATCTGAGTGGAGTTCTCGGCGGAGTACTCAAGTCTCAGCAGGCCGCGCCGCCGCCGCCCCCCCCCCCGCCGCCGCCGCCGCCGCCGCCTCCGCCGCCGCCGGAGCGTCTCCGCGTGAGTGCTGGCGTGACGGAAGGGAACATCATTTCCCAAGTGACGCCCCAGTATCCCCAGTTGGCCCGTCAGGCGCGTATCCAGGGACTGGTTCTTCTGGAGGCAATTATCGGGACCGACGGAACGATTCAGAATTTACGCGTTATCGTCGGACATCCGCTCCTCGCGCCCGCGGCGGAGGAAGCGGTCAGTCAGTGGCTGTATCGTCCGACAATGTTGAACGACGAACCGGTTGAAGTTGTGACGACTATATCGGTGACCTTTTCTTTGAACTAGCGTTTGAAAAAAGATCACGAGACTTTTGCAAGAATCCAGTTTCAAGTTTCAGTCAGTAGGAGGACTTTGATCTTATGTTGCTTTTGTACAAGCTCAACTTTCTGGGAATGATGCTGCTGCAGGAGATCGGTTTCGACCTTCGCTCCATGTGGGCGCAGATGGGTCTCATGGCGAAGGGAGTAGTCGTCATCCTGGCGATCATGTCGGCATGGTCTATTGGTGTCATGATCGACCGCTTCTTGTCGTATTCGAAGGCCCGGAAGCAATCTCGCGAGTTCGCCCCCGCGGTGGCTGGTTGCCTGAAAGAGGGCAAGATCGGAGAAGCCATCAGCGTCGCCGAACAGAACAAGAACAGCCACCTCGCAAAGGTGGTCGAGGCGGGACTCCAGGAGTATCGTTCTCAGGACTCCTCTAAAGAGTTATCCGGTGAACAGCTCGCGTCCTCCCGGCGCGCCTGTGAGCGTGCCGAGGCTATCGTCAACGCGGAGTTGAAGCGTGGGCTGTCCAGTCTGGCGACCATAGGCGCGACAGCTCCGTTTGTGGGACTGTTCGGCACCACGGTGGGTATCATCAACGCGTTCCAGAGCATGTCGTCGGAGCAGACGTCCGGCCTTTCCGCGGTTGCCGGGGGTATTTCGGAAGCCCTGGTTGCAACAGCGTTCGGTCTGTTCGTCGCGGTGCCCGCGGTTTGGGCATTCAACGCGTTCACAAACCGCGTCGAGGCCTTCCAGGTTGAAATGACCAATTCGTCGTCTGAATTGATGGACTACTTCATCAAGAGACGGGGAGGAAATTAACCATGTCTATGAGTGGCGGCGGCGACAAAGACGCTGTCAATGCCGAAATCAACGTGACGCCAATGGCGGACGTGATGCTTGTGCTCCTGATCATTTTCATGGTGATTACGCCCATGTTGCAGAAGGGCGTCACCGTGGAAATGGCGCAGACCGACAATGCCCGTGACATGGAAGAGGCGGACGCGGAGGATTCCGTGTTGATTTCGGTGACACGGGACAGCAAGTATTATTTGAACACTGGCGAGTTGCAGCTTGGGGACGTCGTTACGGAAGTCAATCGGATGCTTGAAGGCAAGGTCGACCGTGTCGTGTACATCAAGAGTGACTTTCGTGCCCGTTATGGTGACGTCGTTTCGGTCGTCAATGCCGTACGCGATTCACGTGTCGATCAGGTCGGCCTGTTGACCGAGCGTCGCGACGCCATCAATTGAATTGGAGGTTCTCGGTGAAGAAATCCCCCAAGAAACTTGCTTCGAAGTCGGATATCAACATCACGCCGTTGATCGACGTGCTGCTGGTGTTGCTGGTGATTTTCATGGTCATCACGCCGCTGACGCCCATGGGGCTGGATACGGCGATACCTCAGCCGCCCCCGCCGGGAACGCCGCCCCCGCCGCCCGGCGCCGCGGACAGGACAGTCGTTGTTTCCATCGATGAGACAGGGGCCATCATGATCAACCAGGATCCGTCGGATCTTCGGAATCTTGGCGCGGAATTGCAGGACATTTTCAAGACGCGAAACGATCGGACGATCTTTATCAATGCTGATCACGAATTGTTTTTCAACAACGTGGCGGTGGTAATTGACATCGCCAAAGGCGCGGGCGTGGAAAAAATTGGTATCATGCCCGAACAGATCGCGACAGGCGGCCAGTAAGGTACCGGAGGTAAAGGAAAACATGCGGCAGAAGAAGTTCCTGTTGGCGGTTGCGATACTTTCGTTGGGGTTGTTGGGTGGGTGTAACTGGCTCAGAGCCAGAGACAGTCTCAACAAGGGTGTCCAAGCCTACGGTGCGTCGAATTACCCCGTAGCGGTCGAGTTTTTTGCGGCAGCGTTGGAAGCCGACCCGGAAGTTCCCAATGCAGAGCTCTATCTGGGATTGTCCTATGCGGGTCAGTTCATCCCGAATTTTTCGACTCCGGAGAACAACGAGTTCGCAAGGCTCGCAATCGAGAGCTACGAGTCCGTTCTCGCGAAGGATCCCAACAGTACGACAGCGATCGGCGGTCTTGCCGCCATCTATCAAAGTCAACTCGAACTCGACAGAGCCCGGGAATACTACCAGCGCTGGTCTCAGGTGAGTCCCGAGGACCCCACGGCTCACTACAGCGCGGGGAGCATCAACTGGCACATGCTGAACCTCAGCAATCCGGAACTGACAACGGGTGACCCTGCTGCAAGTCTTCCGTTGACGGCCGAACAGGAGGCGATGACTGAAGAAGAACTCGCCGAAAACTTGGCCGCCCGGAGGGTGGAGATTGCGACGTTGATCGAAACCGCACACCAATCCCTGGATCGTGCCATTGAACTGGATCCGAACTACGAAGATGCGATGATCTTCAAGAACCTTTTGTTTCGAGTCTCGGGCAACATGATTCCGGAGGATGCGGAGGATGAAGCCGAGTTGGCACGAAGGGAAGAGTTGATCGCTCTCGCCGATGAATGGTTTGAAGAGGCCAATCTGGCGCGCGCCAGAGCCGCGGAAGCGGCCGCGTCGGAGTTCGGCACCGTCGAGTAAATCTGTTCGGTCGTCGTGGAAAGAGCCACATTCGCGTGGCTCTTTTTGTGTTCAGGCGAGATTGCGTCGAAATCCTCCCGGGCAAAGTCATCAGTGCCGTCTAGCTGCAGACGGGCTACAATTGTGACTTGCGATGATTCGACTCGAACAAATCCTCGAAAGGATCCAGAAATCTCACCCCGAAGACGACCTCGAAGTCGTTCGCCGCGCCTATATTTTTTCCGCGAAAGAACATAAGGGGCAGGTCCGCGCGTCGGGCGAACCCTACATGACTCATCCGCTGGAAGTCGCGAACGTCCTTGCGGAGATGAAAATGGATGCGGTCACCGTTAGCGTCGGACTGCTCCACGATGTTGTCGAGGATACGCTGACATCGATCGACCGTCTTGAAGAGATCTTCGGCCCGGAAATCGCCCATATCGTTGACGCTCTCACGAAGATCAGCCAGATCTATTTCACGTCCACTGAACATAAACAGGCGGAGAACTTCCGCAAGATGCTCCTCGCGATGAGCGACGATGTCCGTGTCATTATCGTGAAGCTTGCCGACCGTCTCCACAACATGCGGACCCTGAAGCATCTCAAGTTGGCCCGGCGCGAGGCGATTGCCCGCGAGACTCTGGAGATCTACGCCCCGCTGGCGCACCGCCTGGGGATGGGAAAAGTTCGCGGAGAGTTGGAAGACCTGGCGTTCAGTTTTCTGGACACCGAGGCATACGAGAGCCTGAGAGCCGCTGTCGACGAAAAGCGCAAGGTCAACGATGAGTTTCTCTCCGAAGTGCGGGTTGTCGTTGAAAAAAAGATGGCCGAGCACCGGATTGCCTGCTGGACCGAAGCACGTATCAAGCGGCTCTACTCGATTCACCACAAACTTCGCCGGCAGCGCATCGCGCTGGACCAGGTATATGACCTCCTGGCGGTACGCATCGTCACCGAGGACATCAAGAACTGTTACGCCGCCTTGGGCGTGATCCACAATACGTGGCGCCCGGTTCCGGGCCGAATCAAGGACTTCATCGCGATGCCCCGGCCGAACATGTACCAGTCGTTGCACACATCCGTCATCGCCCGCGGCCAGCCGTTCGAGATACAGATACGGACCGAAGAAATGCATCGCGTCGCCGAAGAAGGCATCGCCGCACACTGGAAATACAAGGACGGCAAGCTGGTGGCGGACGAGGGCGAGGACCAGAGGGTTTCCTGGCTCCGCCACCTCGTGGAGTGGCAGCAAGAAATGAAGGACCCGACCGATTTTCTGAGCACTCTCAAAGTCGACCTCTATCCCGAAGAAGTCTACACGTTCACTCCCAAGGGCAACGTGGTGACTCTGCCCAGAGATGCCACACCGGTTGACTTTGCATATGCGATCCACACGGAGGTCGGACATACCTGTGTGGGCGCCAAGATCAACGGTCGACTTCTGCCATTGAAAACCAAGCTTTCGAACGGCGACATCGTTGAAGTCGTGACCCAGAGCGGCAATCACCCCAGCCGCGACTGGTTGAATTTCGTGCGCACGTCGCGCGCCCGGAACAAGATTCGGCATTGGTTGACCGTGCAGGAACGATCCAAATCAGTCGAACTGGGCCGAAAGCTTCTTGAAAAGGAAGCCCGCAAGCACAAGATCAGTGTGAAGTTCCTGCTCGAGGGTGATCGCCTGCCCGAAATCGCGGCCGAGTACGGCTGCAGCAAGCCCGAGGATCTGCTCTCCGACATCGGATACGGGAAGATTTCGGTCCGCCGACTGCTCGACAAGATCGACCCGGAATTCGGAAAGAGCCCGGCGCCGCAGGAATCCAAGCTGAGGTCGGTCGTTAAACGTGTTCTCGGGTTCGGTGAAGATGTCACGGTCAAGGTTCGCGGCATGGATGACCTGCTTGTCTACAGGGCGAAGTGCTGCAATCCGATTCGTGGCGAGGCGATTACCGGGTTCGTGACACGTGGCAAAGGCGTCGCGGTTCATTCCAAGGATTGTTCCAACGTTCAGAACCTCATGTACGAGGCCGACCGCAGAATTGACGTCGAATGGGCGGGCAAGCCCGCCGACCGGGAGACCTATTCGGTCGACCTGGCAATCAGCAGCGAAGATCGGCCCGGAATTCTGGCCGCCATTTCAACGGCGGTATCCGGCGTTCAAGCGAATATTCTGGTCATGTCGGCTCGTACCGATGAAGAACGCGGGCTCATCGACATGACCGTCCAGATACCCGACATGAAGCACCTCGAAAAGGTCATCTCTTCGGTCCGTCGACTCGAAGGCATTTACGACGTGACGCGGTCCGCCCGTGTGCCCGCCATTTCGGACACCAGCCCGGAGAAGGTGGGAACAGAGTAGACGTAAACGAAACACCGGTACCGATCGGTTTCCCTTTCGCCGTGCCGGCCACTTGATTTTCAATCGAAGGAAAGTACGATGATGAAGCTTACCGTCCGCGCTATCTGCACGCTTGGCCTCCTGGCTTCCCTAAATCCGAACGTCGCGGCCCAGTCTGGAGAAACCACAAGCGCTCCAGTGCTCACGGTCGATCACTACGTCCCCGCGGTTTCGACCGTGCCGGCAATCGAAGGCGAGATTGCCCAGATCTACGTCAGGGAGCGTGCGCTGCCGGAGAACGTCCTTCGTGGCCTCAATCTGGGCGGCAGGGTCGTCTTGTTTGTTCACGGCGCAGGAACCCCCGCCGAGGTGGCATTCGATGTTCCGTATCCAGGCTACAGTTGGATGGAGCACCTTGCCTCGGCCGGTTTCGACGTGTTTTCAATGGATACGACCGGCTACGGCCGTTCGACACGACCATTGCTGATGAACGATCCGTGTAATCTGTCCCTGGGCCAGCAAGCCGATCTGGTGCCACTGTTTCTGGACGCTCCGTGTCCCCCAAGCTATCCCTACGCTGCTACCACGATAGCGTCGGATTGGCACGACATCGATACGGTCGTCGAATACCTCAGAAAATTGAGAGGTGTCGAGCGCGTCAGCATTGTGGGTTGGTCGCTCGGTGGTCCTCGCGCGGCGGGATATGCCGCCCGCTATCCTGAAAAGGTGGAGCGCATTGTATTACTCGCCCCGGCATACAATCGAGGAGCTTCCGCCGATTCGCCCGAGGTGCCCGTCGAAGGCGCTGCGATGACCAAGCAGTCCCGCCAGGATTTTGTGACGAACTGGGACAGGCAGATTGGTTGTTCCGGACAGTTCGAACCCGCCGTCAGCGAGGCCGTATGGAAAGCGATGATGGCATCGGACCCTGTTGGCGCCACTTGGGGAACGGGTGTACGCCGTGCACCTCGGACCACGGTCTGGGGATGGACGCCGGCAGTCGTGGGAGAGACCGAGACTCCCATGTTGCTGGTTGCCGGCATCCACGATGCCCAGGTTCCAGCCGAACGGGTTCGCCAGTTGTACGAGGATCTGGGTTCCGACAACAAGATTCTGATCGATCTTGGCTGTGCGTCGCACAACGCGATGTGGGAAAGTAACCGGTTACTGCTGTTCAATGCATCGCTCGAGTGGCTGAGGGACGGTTCGGTGAATGGCGTCGACAGTGGAGTGCTGACGATGGGTTATCGATGAAAAAGGCGAAAGCGGTGGATCAGTGGACGCGGTAGACCGGGTCGACTTTTGAATTGGAAAGGCTGGTGACGACATCGATCCGCGCCAGCAGATGTCCGGCCAATTCTTCAAAGTTGTCCACTTGAGACATCTTGTCGATTTCGTTGATGATCTTGTTCAGGACGGCTTCGATCTCGAGATAGGTTTCGTCGGAGAAAAACGTTTTCTGTGTCTCGAGGCGGGACTTGTGGCGAATGAATTCTTCCTTGTAGAAGGCCGAGATTTCCTTCTTGTTCTGGTTGCCGGTACTCATGCCGGTGGCGAATATACATTCAATGGTGCTTAGCCCGCAAGTTTCTTCCGAAGTATCTCGTTCACGTTCCTGGGGTTTGCACGGCCACCTGTCGCTTTCATTACCTGACCGACAAACCAACCCATCGTACCCGTCTTGCCCGAACGATACTGATTCACCGGTCCGGGGTTGGCGCCGACGATCTTATCGACGATCCGTTCAATCTCGTTGCTGTCGGTGATCTGTTTCAGACCCTTTTCTTCAATAACGACCTCGGGGGATTTGCCGCTTCGATACATTTCCTCGATGATGGTTTTGGCGATTTTTCCCGATATCGTTCCGTCTTCGATCAGGAGTATCATTTCCGAGAGCATCTCGGGTTTCAGCAAGACGTTTGACAGATCTTTCAGGTCCGCGTCGTCTTCCTTGAGCAAGCGCAGCAGATCTCCCATCATCCAGTTTGCTACGTCCTTCGCCCTCCGACACAAACCGGCAGCCGCTTCGAAGTATCCCGCAAGGGCACGGGTGGAGGTCAGTATTTCCGCATCGTAGGCCGATAGGCCGTATTGATCGACGAAGCGCAGTCGTCGTGCTGCCGGCAGTTCGGTTTTCGAAGCCTCGATCTCCTGGATCCACCGTTCGTCCAGAATCAACAGGGGCAGATCCGGTTCAGGGAAGTACCGGTAGTCATGCGCTTCTTCCTTTGATCGCATCGAAACTGTTCGTTGGGCGTCACTGTTCCAGAGGCGCGTTTCCTGAACCACACGGCCACCGCTTTCAACCAGATCGATCTGGCGTTCGACTTCATAGTCGATCGCGGCTCCAAGAAAGCGGAACGAGTTGATGTTTTTCAATTCCGTGCGCGTTCCAAATTCTGACGCGTCGGGCTCGCAGATCGAGACGTTTGCGTCGCAGCGGAGACTACCCTCATCCATGTTGCCGTCGCAAACATCGATGTACTCGAGAATCTTTTTCAGCCGCTGCAGATATTCCTGCGCTTCGGCGGACGAGCGAATGTCCGGGTGAGTCACGATTTCAACAAGAGGTGTGCCGCTGCGATTGAGATCGATATGCGTATTGCGGTCGGAATCCGGGAATCCTTCGTGGAGCGACTTTCCCGCGTCTTCTTCCATGTGGATTCGCTGGATCCTGATTCTGCGGGTCTGGCTGCCGACTTCGACGTCAAGGTGGCCGTTTTCCGCAAAGGGCCGGTCAAATTGTGAGATTTGGTATCCCTTGGGGAGGTCCGGGTAGAAGTAATTCTTTCTAGACCATTGAGATACCGGGTTGATCGTGCAGTTCACAGCGAGACCGGCACGGACGGCCAGGGCCACGGCGCCTCGATTCAACACCGGCAGGGCGCCGGGAAGCCCCAGGCAGACCGGGCACGTGTTGGCGTTTGGAGCTCTGCCAAAAGCCGTGGAACAAGAGCAGAAGAGCTTCGATTCGGTTCTCAGTTGGGCGTGGCACTCCAGTCCGATGACCGTCATGTATTTTGCTGTCGTGGAACTCATTTTCGGAGTCCAATTTAACACACGATTTCGGCGGTGTTCCTCCGCGGGCTGCCAGCAGCCTGCTAAACTGAGAGATTCGACCGCGAGGAATGACGAGATCGATGATCAAGACTATTGAGTGGACGCCGGAAGGCGTTCGGATGATTGACCAGACCAAGCTTCCCACCGTCGAAGAGTATCCTGTTTTCAAGACCTGTGAGGAGGTGGCCACCGCCATCCGAACCATGGTGATCCGGGGGGCCCCGGCGATTGGGGTTGCGGCCGCGATGGGGATCGCACTGGGAATGAAACAGTCCCGGGCCACCGACGCGAAAACCGCCGGAGCGGATTTCCGCAAGATTTCCGAAACCATCGCGTCGACGCGGCCTACCGCGGTCAATCTGTTCTGGGCGGTCGATCGAATGACTCGCCTGTTCGAGGGTCTCGTCGCGGAAGGAAGGGATATCGGCTCGATACGCGAACGTCTTGTCGAGGAAGCCCTTGCGATCAAGGATGAGGATATCGAAAGCAACAAACGGATGGGCCGGTTTGGACAGGAACTGATGCCCTCCACGGGTACCATCCTGACCCATTGCAATGCCGGCGCGCTGGCGACGGCCGGCTACGGCACCGCGCTGGGCGTCATTCGTGCCGCCATCGAGGGCGGCAAGCGCCTTAAAGTTCTGGCGGACGAAACCCGTCCTTTCCTTCAAGGCGCGCGGCTCACGGCTTGGGAGCTTTGGAAGGACAACATCGATGTCCGCGTGATTTCCGACAACATGTCCGGGTCCTTCATGCGGCAGGGGCTGATTGACGCCGTTATCGTGGGCGCGGACCGCATCGCCTCGAACGGCGACGTTGCGAACAAGATCGGAACGTACACCGTCGCCGTTCTGGCGAAACGGCATGAGATCCCTTTCTACGTCGCGGCGCCGATATCCACGCTGGATCTGTCGATCTCGAACGGATCGGAGATTCCCATCGAACAACGAGATCCATCCGAGGTAACCTGCTTTTCCGGAGTTCGGGTCGTGCCCGAAGAAGTGACGGCGTTCAATCCCGCGTTCGATGTCACTCCGAACGAGTATGTGACCGCGATCATCACGGAACGCGGCATCGCCCGGGCCCCCTACGACAAGTCCCTGGCTGGGTTGGCAGGATAATGCGAGTGCTCGGAATCGAGACTTCCTGCGACGAAACCGCCGCCTCGGTGGTTGAAGACGGTCATCGCATCCTGTCCAACGTCATCCATTCGCAGATCGATACGCATAAACTCTACGGCGGAATTGTTCCCGAGTTGGCGTCCCGCGAACACATCCGAAAAATCCGCCCGGTCGTGGCCGAGGCGCTGAATGAAGCGGCCACCGATTTAGGGGAACTCGATGGCATCGCCGCCACGTACGGTCCGGGCCTGGTCGGCGCCCTCCTTGTCGGTCTGACCTACGCCAAGTCCCTTGCATATGCTTCCGGGAAGCCGCTGATTGGCGTCGATCACATCGAAGGACACATCTATTCGGTTTTCATCGAAAGTCCCCGGGTTCGATTTCCAGCGCTTGCATTGATCGTGTCCGGCGGTCACACGAATCTGTTTTGGGTGGAAACCAGCAGCGGAGACCACAGGGACTTGCAATACCGTCTGATCGGCAAGACCCGCGATGACGCCGCCGGTGAAGCCTACGACAAGGTCGGAAAGCTTCTGGGGTTGCCCTATCCAGGCGGTCCCGTGATCGACCGGCTGGCAGAGCTCGGTAATCGCGGAGTTCGGAGGTTTCCCGTAGCGAAGATTTCGGACGGGACGATGGATTTCAGCTTCAGTGGAATCAAGTCGTCCGTGGTCCGTGCGTTCAAGGAAGAGGGCCTGGAACCCCTCAGTGAGGCCGAGAGTCGTAAAGACCGGGACCGACTCGACTTGCTCACGGGATTCCAGGAAGGCGTGGTTGGAGCGCTCGTTGACCGCACAATGGAGGCGGCGCTGAAATTCAGGCCTCGCTCCGTGTTGTTGGCGGGGGGCGTCGCCGCCAACCGAAGGCTTCGCGAAGCCATGGCCGAAGCCGCACGCGACAGAAACCTGGACTTCCACTATCCCCAGCCCATCCTGACGACCGACAACGCGGCTATGATCGCGGCTGCCGGCACGTTCAGGTTGATGCGCGGAGAGCGGTCCGGCTACAACCTCGACGCCGACCCCACACTCAAGCTCGCGCCAGTACCGAAACCTTCAAAAATGGGGCGCTGGAAGACTTGATCGGCCCACTGGCGTCCTCAATCTGGAAACCCGTGACCCGCCTTTCTCACGAGTTGTCTGCAACAGCGCCGCATCCATCCGCCAGTGCCGCGTTCTACGGCGCGTTCCTCGCGCCGGGCGCGTAGCGGCGCGTTCCTCGCGCCGGATCAAGCGCGCGCGCGCCTTGCACTGACGGCGTCTCCGACCCTTCGCGACGAAAACCCGTGAGAAAGGTGGGCTAAATCCGCCAATCCCGGAAGTCACTACACTGTCAGGATTTCTTCTTCCTTGGTTGTCGCAACTGCTTCGAGTTTCGCGATGAAGTCGTCGGTGATCGTCTGGATTTCGTTCAGGGCACGATGTTCGTCGTCTTCGGACATCTCCTTGTTCTTGAGATGCTTCTTCATCGTGTCATTGGCATCGCGCCGGATATTGCGTACTGCCGTGCGGTGGTGTTCGAGAACCTTGTGGACGTGTTTCGCAAGTTCCTTGCGGCGTTCTTCGTTCAGCGGTGGAATGGGGACCCGAATCAATCGTCCGTCGTTGGCCGGGTTCAGTCCAAGGTTCGACGCTTGAATCGATTTTTCGATCGCGGCGATCATTGAAATATCGAACGGCTGAATTGTTATCAGACTCGGCTCGGGAACGGCGAGTGAGGCCACCTGGTTGATGGGTGTCTGGGCGCCGTAGTAATCGACCACAATGTTGTCGAACAATGAGGGGGATGCCCGCCCGGTGCGGACTCCAGCCAGTTCCCGCCGCAGGTCCTCCACGGCTTTTTGCATTCGCTGCCGAGTTTGTGCGATTTCTTCTTTGGTCGTCATGTTGAACTCTTATTTTATCGGTCAGCTTTCCTAATGAACCAATGAACCGATCTGTTCGCCCAGGATCACGCGCTTGATATTGCCGCGTTCCCTGATGTTGAAAACGATAATTGGCAGTTCGTTATCCATACAGAGGGAGATGGCCGTCGTGTCCATCACGCGCAGCTTCCGCTTGATGACGTCGATATAGGAGATCCGTGCGATCTTTTTTGCATCCACGCTCTGTTCCGGATCGGCATCGTAAATGCCGTCCACCTTTGTGGCCTTCATGATGATCTCGGCCTTGATCTCCATGGCGCGCAGGGCCGCCGTCGTGTCGGTCGAGAAATAAGGATTGCCGGTGCCCGCCGCAAAGATCACGACACGGCCTTTTTCAAGATGTCTTACAGCCCGCCGTTTGATAAAGGATTCGGCGACCTGACGCATCTCGATGGCCGAGAGAACTCGCGTATGGATGTCGGCGTTTTCGAGCGCGTCCTGCAGGGCAATCGCATTGATAACAGTGGCCAGCATTCCCATGTGGTCTGCCGACACCCTGTCGAATCCCCGTTCGCTTGCCGCCAGGCCTCGAAAGATATTTCCACCGCCGATGACGACTCCGATTTCGACACCCAGATCGTGGACCTCACCAATTTCGATTGCGACGCGTTTGACGATCTCAGGGTCAATGCCGAACGGTTGAGAACCCATCAGCGATTCTCCGCTCAACTTGAGAAGGACTCTGCGGTAACGAGGTTCAGGCATTGGCTGGAATCTTAAAAGGTCGATATGCGCCAGGTATTGAGCGCTTATCCGCCCAACAATTCCTGGACTTCGCCGCCAAGGTCCGCGGACCTTTTTTCGAGGCCTTCGCCGGTCTGAAAGCGTACGAACCGCCGGACACGGATGTTCTCCCCGATCTTGCCAACCGCTTCCATGATCAATTCCTGGACGGTCATGGAAGTGTCCTTGACGAACTCCTGATCGTAGAGACAGGACATCTTGAAAAACGCGCCCAGCTTGCCCTCGGCGATTCTATCGACAATGTTGTCCGGCTTGCCAGAAGAACGTGCCTGCTCCCGGTAGATTTCTTTCTCTCGATCCATCACATCCTGGGGGACATCGTGCCGATCGACGTAGGATGGGTTTCGCGCACAGATATGCATCGCGAGGTCTTTGACAAGAGTCTGAAAATCGTCGCTTCTGGCTGCGAAGTCGGTTTCGCAATTCACCTCGACCAGAACACCGAGTTTTCCCCCGCCGTGAATGTAGTGACCAATCTTGCCTTCGGCCGCAACGCGAGAGGCCTTCTTTCCGGCTGACGCCTGGCCTTTCTTGCGCAACGCCACGATGGCCTTTTCCTGGTCTCCCCCGGATTCCTCCAGGGCCTTCTTGCAATCCATCATTCCGGCGCCGACTTTTTCCCTCAACTCCTTTACCTGTTGTGCCGTGATTGTCATGGGTCGTCTTGCTCCTTACAAAAAAACAGGCGGAAACGTTTGATTTCCGCCTGTTATCTCGATTTTCCCGAAATGAATTGGTGAAAGAGTTTTCCGGCGAAATTATTAAGTGGCGGCGGGTTCCTCGGTCGTGACGCCTTCGGTTGCAGCGACCGGTATTCCGGTCGGTTGGGCTGCCGCCTCGACTGGGTTGACGTCGACCGGTCCTCGCGCCCGTGCGGGTTCAACAGCCGGGCTTTCGGCCAGCGGAGCGCTCTCGTCCGCCTTGGCCTTGACACCCAGTTGCTGACCTTCGAGGATGGCGTCGGCGATCCTGGACGTGAAGAGCCGGATCGCACGCAAGGCATCGTCGTTGCCCGGAATGACGTAGTCGATCATTTCGGGGTCGCAGTTGGTGTCGACGACGGCCATCACGGGAATTTTCAGACGCCGCGCCTCGGCGACCGCGATTTCTTCCCGTCGCGAGTCGATCACGAAGATGGCATCGGGCAGGCCAGGCATGTTCTTGATTCCCGACAAGTTCTTGTCCAGCGACATGCGTGCCCGCTCGAGTCGGATCACTTCTTTTTTGGACAGTAGTTCGTAGCGGCCGTCTTCCTTCATCGCCTCCAACTCTTTCAGGCGGCTGACCGACTTCTGAATCGTTGCAAAATTGGTGAGCAAGCCGCCCAGCCAACGCTGGTTCACATAAAACATGTTGCATCGAATGGCTTCTTCGGCGATTGCGTCCTGCGCCTGACGTTTCGTTCCGACGAAAAGGAAATTCTTTCCCTGCGAAGCGAGTTCAAAAACGAAGCGTGTGGTCTGCTTGAACAGATTCAGGGTCTGCTGGAGGTCTAGGATATAAATGCCATTCCGTTCTCCGAAGATGTAGGGTTTCATCTTCGGGTTCCATCGCTTCTTCTGATGACCGAAGTGGACACCGGCCTCCAGAAGCTCTTTCATTGTGATCGATGCCAAATAGACCTCCGTACTAGCGTTTAGAGAACTGGAATCGTCCGCGTGCGCCTTTCTGTCCGTACTTTTTCCGTTCCTTCATCCGAGGGTCGCGCGTCATGAAGCCGGCCTTCTTGAGAACAGGCCGCAGTTCGGGATTGTATTCGACCAAGGCGCGGGAGATGCCATGCCTCACCGCCCCGGCTTGTCCGGTGACGCCGCCGCCCTTTACGCTGATCAGGATGTCGAACTTGTCGACAGTGTCCGAAAGCTGTAGCGGTTGCCGGATAATCATCCGGTGCATTTCGTGGAAAAAGTGGGTTTCGAACGCTTGTCCGTTGACCTTGATTGTGCCGGTGCCGGGTCGTAGAAAAACACGCGCGGTGGAAGTCTTTCGGCGGCCTGTGCCGTAGTGCTGAACTAAACTCAATGAACCTCCGCCTGGGTGATCGCTTCGGGCCTCTGTGCCGCGTGTGGATGCTCGGCGCCCCGGTACACCCGCAGGCGTCGCATCATCTGCTTGCGAAGCTTGTTTTTTGGCAACATACCGAGAACCGCTTCCTCGATCATTTTTTCGGGCCGGGTTTCGAACATCTTTCTCGCGCTGACTTCACGCAAGCCGCCGGGATAACCCGTATGACGGCGATAGACTTTCTGGTCCAGTTTTTTCCCGGTCAGCCGGACCTTGCCGGCGTTGACAACGACAACGTGATCGCCAGTGATCAGAAAGGGGGCGTAACCTGCCTTATGTTTTCCGCCCAACAAGGTGGCGACCTTCGTTGCCAGACGGCCCAGCACCTGGTCGGTCGCGTCGATCACAAACCACGTGTCGTCTGCGACCGCTTCCGCCTTGTTCAAAAATCGCGTAGGCATATTGAGCCCTCACTGACCCCAACGCAAAACGTCGATGATAAACGGAGTCTCGGCGCCCTGTCAAGCCGCGTTCGAGCGTCGTCTCGGTCGCAACTGATGTGTTCGGTGGTTGTAGCAAATGAAGTGTCCGGTCTGAAGAGGCGGGGCGGGAGAATAGAGCATTCGCAAAGGAGCTTGGCAAATGTCGATGTGTCCGGCCCGGGCTTTGGAGCAGGTCAGAATCGACGATCGGACCTGTCAATGTATTCCTCCATGAGGCCATCCACGTAGATCTGACGGAAGAACGAATCCACGTCGCAGACCGCAGAGATCGGAATGGTATCCGGGCTTTGTCTGGCCCACCGCATCCTTTGTAAGGGGGGGAGTCGGAAGTTTTCCGGGTCGTGAAGTTCCACGACACTGGAGAGAGTCCCGTCCTCGTTCAACCAGAATCGTTCGAGCACACGGGAATTTTCTGAATACATTTCCCCCATATACCCTCTAACGCCTGCACTCAGGTGGGTGGTTTCGACAATTAGATGATCGCCTTCCCAGTGTCCGCTGGAAAACCCCATCGCGCTCGGCGGGAAAAACTCGGGTGGCTCCCGGCCGTCCATATAGATGTGACGCACGACGTTGGCGCCAGCGACAAAGGTAATCTTGTGTTCTTCCTGGAAAATCTCTTGTGCCGACCTCAGTATCGAAAAGACTCCGCGACTCGCACAACGCAGAGAAGGGAGATCGAGGTCTGCCTTGAACTCATCTCTCCAGGCCAGTCCCGCAGGCGTCAGAGACGAGGTCCACTTCAGCATGCCGCTCCCGGATGTAACGCCCCAGAGGCCGGACAGGTCGACGGGCGCCGGATCCGTGGATTCGGGAAGTACCTCGACGAAAGGAATCGCTTGCCAGGTTCCGGAAGGATGGACACAACCCCCAGGGTAGCGTCGGCAGACCAGGAGTTCCTCTTCGGGAGCATCTGCGGGCGGCCCGAATTCCCCGGACATCCGCGTACCGGTCAATACGCCGTCCAGGTGTCGTTCCAGAGCCCCACCAGTGGCATTCCTGGAGTCGATCGCCATCGAGATCCGATCGCCCTCGATGGCGAGTGTGATCGGACCGTTCTCGACGAATCCAACCAAACCGTCATCGGTCTCCTCTATCGCCAGGAGCCCGGTTTGAACGGTGCTGCCCTGCGTGATCTCCAGCATCCACTCGCCTTCGAACGGACTGGATTGGCCGAACGAGCTTGTCGTCCCGAGGCATAGAAAGGCCAACACAGAGAGCAACCCTGCTCGTTGAGGGCCTGACGTTCCAAGCTGTGCCAAGCGTCTCATGGCCTGGGAGCCTGTGGTGAAACCCCGCGTCGCACAGAGACCGGGGAGGCGCCCGTCTGGCAAGGCGCGAGGAGTGAGGACGACGGAGGCGTACTTCCTACTGCCGCACCAAGGTGCGCGATGACAGTACGTCGAGGACCCCGACCGCGCTTGATCCGGCGCGACCGGCGTGAGGAACACGCCTGAGAACGCGCCGCTACGCGCCCGGCGCGAGGAACGCGCCGTAGAACGCAGTTCAGACGGGATGCATCATCGGTCGAATGCAGCAGGGGTTTCACCACAGGCTCCTAGAACTCATCGATATTGGTGTTGCCCATCGGACGCCGCACACCGTCGGGAAGAGTCCAGGCCCGAATAAAGAGTTTGGGTGAGCCATCCCGGGTTCCGTTTCCCTCCAGGATGAGCCTGTCACCGACTTTCACGGTGTCCTTTGTATAGCCCTGCCGGGTCATGGCCGCAATGTTGTGGGCGTGAGTGTCCCAGTCGACCTCATCCCCGTTCTCGTCGGTCACGGTCAGGTAGTAGCGGACGTGCGGGTTCTTGAACCAGACCTCGTTGACCACGCCCTCGACTGTCGCCAGGGACGTCACGTCAAACTCTACAGCCAGGGAGTGATGGGCCGACGAGTTGAGAGCAAACAGACACATGGCAGAACCAAGTACGAGCACGATGAAACTTCTCATAGCTATCTCCCTCCGAGAGTGTCGCTCTGATGGTATCAAGAGTTTCCTTCGGACCACACCTGGAAAGCGATACGGAAAGGGCTGATGGCAAAGCGAACCTTGTTGGGAACGGGCACGCGGCACTGTCGGAACCCAAGCTTCAAGAACCTATGTTGCCACCTGACCCATTGCCAGTGTCCTGCCGTCCAAAAGAAGTCTGAAGTTGAAAGTCCCAGGGCGATTTCAGGATGAAAGGCAGCCTGGACGCAAGCCCGCCTCGCGCGACAGCGCGACAGCGCGACAGGAGGTGGCGGTTTGTGGTCGGCGGCCGTCAGTCAATCTGTCGTTCCAGGACGTACAGCGCCTGCGGGCGCGGCTCTTCGATCCTCAGAAAGTCGATAATGTCGTATCCGCTTCGGAAGCAGCGATCGAAAACTTGGTCGAGGCTCCGCTGCCAATTCCGGGCCGAATCCGGATCGGTCCGCCGGATCGAGTTGATGTCGGTGGGGATCTCCAGAACCAGGGACCTCTCTTGAAGAGACGAGGCGGTACTGTCCGGTCCGGCGGGCGCCGTGATCCGGACCATGCCATCCAAATCTCGCGGTATCGAGGGTGCGGCGCCCCCGAGGCGATTCACGACTGGCGGTGATTCCAGGTTCCATTCCACCAACATCCGGTCAGTCGGCATCCCGTGGTGGAGCGGACTGCTGCTTTGACCATACATGTTGGCTTCGTAACCAAGAACCCGCGTTCCGAGCTTTCGAATATTGAAGTGCGCGTTAAGCGCTTGCAGCGGGTCAAAGGTCCAGCGAATTCTATCGATACCTTTCGACAGCGCCTCCCTGCGTTGTGCGAGTTTGAGTTGGAAGCCGACCGATTTGCCTTGATGGGCGGGCGCAACCGCGGTCATGTGCGACCACCAGAATAGCGACCGATCGCCTTCGGCCGAGAGAAGCGCGTAGGAGAACCCGATGGCCTTCCCGTCGCTCGATTCGGCCAGCAGAACGCATCCGCCGTACCGATTCGCCAGGATCAACAGCGGCGGTGCGGCGATGTCCTCGGGTTCAGTAAATTTCCACACCTCCCGCTGCAAGTCCACGCAGGCGTGGATGTCTTCGAGACCCTCGGCTCGGCGGATGCGCACATCGGACATGCGCGGGATAGAATACCCACTACGATGACCACCGAAAACAGGAATTTCCTTATTTTGCTTATCGCGAAGCGTGCGCCCCGGGACGATGGATAAACTCAAGATCACCGGGGGAGCGCGGCTGGAGGGCGAGATTCGTATCAGCGGTGCGAAGAACTCCGCGCTGCCCGCGATGGCCGCCTCGTTACTGACATCCCGGGACGTGAAGATCGAGAACCTGCCGCTGGTTCGGGATATCTACACGACGAGCCGCCTTCTGTCCGGTCTGGGCCTGGAAGTCGATGTGGGGCATGACCACGCGGCGTGGATTTCAGCTCCATCGATCGTCTCCTGTGAGGCGCCCTACGACGTTGTAAAAACGATGCGGGCGTCGGTCCTTGTTCTTGGACCATTACTCGCCCGAATGGGGGAGGCTCGCGTGTCGCTCCCCGGCGGTTGTGCCATTGGCGCCCGGCCGATCGATTTGCATATCGGGGCGTTTCGAAAGATGGGCGCTGAAATTCGGACGGATCACGGGTATGTGGAAGCCCGAGCTTCACGCCTGAAAGGCGCCGAGATCATGTTCGACAAGATCACTGTCACCGGCACCGAGAACCTGATGATGGCCGCGACCCTGGCCGAAGGCCGCACTACGCTTCGGAATGCGGCATCCGAACCCGAAGTTACCGATCTCGCAAGGATGTTGAACGGGATGGGAGCGAAGGTGCAAGGCGCGGGAACCTCCACCGTTACCATCGACGGTGTCAGGGAACTCGACGGCGTCGTCCACAAGGTGATTCCGGATCGCATCGAAACCGGGACGTTTCTCGCTGCCGCCGCTATCACGCGGGGGAAGCTGACGCTGACGCATACTGCTCCTTCACTGCTGATCAGTCTGATCGAAAAGTTGCGGGACGTTGGAGCGCGGATCGAGGTTGAAGCAGACAGCATCTCGATCGTCGGCCTCGAGGAACCGGCGGCCGTGGATGTGGAGACCCGGGAATACCCGGGGTTTGCAACCGACATGCAGGCCCAGTACATGGCGCTCATGACTCAGGCACGCGGCAGGTCGGTCATCACCGAAAACATTTTCGAGAATCGTTTCATGCATGCCAGCGAACTTGTCCGCATGGGCGCCGACATCAAGCTCGATGGCTCACGCGCCATCGTCAAAGGGCCGACCCGCCTTGGCGGCGCCAACGTCATTGCTTCGGATCTGCGTGCCAGCGCTTCGCTCATACTGGCGGCCCTGGTTGCCGAAGGCCAAACCGTCATCGACCGGGTGTATCACCTGGATCGAGGATACGAACGCATTGAGGAAAAGTTGCGGGGCGTGGGTGCGTCTATCGAGAGGCTGACATGAATGCCCGGGCGTGGGGTTGCCCGTTACCGGTCGCGCCGCTGATTCTTGGCGCGGCGGTTGCGGTCAACGTGTTCGCCTCAACAGCCCAGGCCCCCTCCGATCGCGGAATCATCGTCGGTCATGTCGAACTCGGACCCGATTTCGAGGGCGCGGACTTCGCAGAAGCCATACTGCTGTCGCCGGAGTGGGCGTTGGCCTGGAATATGGAGGTCCAGCAACGCATCGATACCTATTTTGCCAACAACATCGGTGCGGTGAACCGGGACAGGGATCTGTTCAGTCTGATTTCGAGCCGTGCGCGGCGCGAATCGACCACCTCGGTCGTTGCCCGAATGCAGGCGCGTTTGGGCGCCGGCTTCGGCGAAGTGGTCCGGGAGATCATGTCCGATGGAAACTTCGAGTTCGTCGATGTGCCCTTCGGAGAGTACCGGGTTATCGTTATTGCGGGCCTCGGTGACCAGGGTGCGATCTGGTCGGGCACGGTGACGATTCGCGGCTCGATTCCAGAATTCGTCGAGATCCAGGATCGTATTCAGTAACACCACAGTGACTCACCAATTTCTGATCGTCGCGGGCGAAGCATCCGGCGAAATGTACGGCGCTGAAGTCGCCCTCGCCCTCCGCCGCCGGTTTCCGGGCGCGCACCTGTTTGGACTTGGCGGGGATCGCATGCGGGAAGCCGGTGTGGAGTTGGTGTCCGACATCAGCCGGACCGCGGTGGTGGGCCCGTTCGAGGCAATCGCGCACTTTGGCGCCTTCTATTCCGTATTCCGCAAACTTGCCGACCGGATCGAAGACAACCCCCCCGATGCGGCCCTTCTGATTGACTTTCCAGACTTCAACTTGCGGTTGGCATCGCGCCTCAAGGCTGCCGGCGTGACGGTGGTGTATTACATCG
Organism: Terriglobia bacterium; assembly: GCA_963555775.3. Lineage (GTDB taxonomy): Bacteria > Acidobacteriota > Terriglobia > 20CM-2-55-15 > 20CM-2-55-15 > JAJEDW01. The sequence goes on from CAUVWY020000003.1 coordinate 506,616, forward strand.
GCCCGCAAATCTGGGCCTGGAGACCGGGCCGGGTGCGCCGCATCCGCGAGGTTGTCGACAAGATGCTGGTCATCCTTCCTTTCGAGGAGGAGATATACCGGCGCGCGGGTGTCGACGTCGAGTTTGTCGGACATCCGTTGTTGGACATGGTTCGGCCACGGATGTCGAAGAGTGTTTTCCTGACCAAATACAGGCTCTCCGCGGCGGCGCCGATGGTGGCCATTCTTCCAGGGAGCCGTCGCAAGGAACTGCGCTACGTTCTGCCGACCATCTGTCTGGCCGTGGACCGAATCCTCGAACGGAAGCCCGAAACCCAGTTTGTCCTTCCCGTGGCGTCCGGACTCTCAAAGGACTACGTGAAGAGCTACCTCGGCGGGCGGCCAATTTGCCTCGTCACCCAGGATACCTACGACGCGATCCATCACTCCCGCGCTGCGATCGTTGCCAGCGGAACGGCAACGCTCGAGACGGCGCTGCTGGGGACGCCCGAGGTTATCGTGTACCGTATCGGACGAGCGACATGGTTCCTTGGCAGGTTTTTGCTCAAGATTCGGATGTTCGGGCTGGTGAACATCATTTTGGGTGAAGAGGCGGTACCGGAACTCTATCAGGATCGGATGACGCCGGACAGCGTCGCGGGCGCCGCATTGACGCTGATGGATGACGTCTGGATGCAATCGCGGATTCGCGGCAGCTACGAAAATCTCAGGCGGAAACTTGGGCGGGGTAACGTTGCCGAAAGAGTCGCCGCCTCGATCGCCGGCACCCTCGAACGTGATGTCCCGCCCCCATAACAGCCCGTGGCAGAACCCTGCAGGGTCGCGCGCAGGGGTCTTCGGGTTTCAGGCGCGAAGAGAGGAGCGGAGCGATGGTTTCACATCGTGACCGACGAACGACAAAGTCTGTGACCCGAACCCCCCTGCGCCCTACGGGTTACGGCGGCATCGGGCCATCTGCCACGTTGCCCCTCCTCGATCGATGGGGGGACATCGACTTCGTCGCGGCGCCTCGCATACGGCCCAATGGCGCTCGTAACGCGATCCCAGCAGGGTTCTGCCACGGGCTGTTTTAACGTCGAGTTTGCGATTCATAGGACAGGACACTGGCAACTCGTGGCGAAACCTTTCGTGATGGAACGCCTTGCTCCTCCTGGGCTTCTAACTTCTACCGACACCAATTGAAATGCCGGGAAAGGACATGATGAACGTCGATTCGATCGGCCGTCCACCCAACGTTGCCGGTTTGAACACCCCTGCGTCGAGCAGGTTTTCCAGCCACCGGTAATCGACCTGATCGTCTTCCGAGCCCGAAAGAACGGCGTAGTAGGGCACCTTCCCGTTCTCATCGACATAGACTTCCACCCACAGGACCTCGCTGAGGTCAGGCGTCGATCTCCCGATTTGAGCGACGGTGGGGTCGGTGATCCGGACGCTGCGATAGGTGGCCATCCCGTTCAGAATTCCGCCGAAAAACAGCAATGTAAGGCAAACGCCTGTGACGGCCGGAACCGCCAGAGGACGGATGGCGTTTGCAGCCCAGACTTCCAGACGTTCTACCAGACGCCAGAGGCCATTCGGCAGACGTTCATGGGAGAACCGCACTCGGGTTCTCAGCGCCAGATCCGCGGGAACTTCGGGTTCTTCCACGGAAAGTAACAGGTTCTTGAGCGAGATATACGCCTGGAGCTGGCGCTGACAGGGCGCGCAAGTTGCAAGATGCGATTCCAATCCGGCAATCTCGTTGTTTTTCGCCATGGAGTCGATGAACGCGCTCATCAGGGACTGCGCCTTGGTGCATCCCATGTCAGCGGCTCGACTAAAAATGCCAGAGATTGCGTTGCGGTTCTTCATGATGACACCTTCGTGTTTTCGAATGTTTCGTATCCGGTTTCTCCTGGTTCGTTTTATGGTGAGCCGATGCGCTGTACCGACAAATAGCGCACCAGCCGTTTCTTCAGTTCGCCCCGCGCCCGGGCGAGTCGCGACTTCACGGTGCCAATCGAGATATTGAGAATCTGCGAAATCTCCTCATACGAGAGACCCTGGATATCGCGGAGAACGACGATCGACCGGTGTTGTCTCGAAAGCTTGTCGAGCGCCGCCTGAATCGCTTCCTCGCGCTCCTTCATCTGCAGTGCGGCCTCCGGACTGAGACCGTTGTCACTGAGTTGAACGGGACCGGCCGAACCGTTTCCATCCGCCGGATTGTCGTCCAGGGATACGGTCTGGTGGCGAAACCGGCGTCTTGCCCATCGCAGCCGATTCAGAATCTCGGAGAAAGCGATCTTGAAGATCCATGTCTTCAGGCTGCTCTGTCCACGGAAACGCCCGATGTTCCGGAATACCTTGACGAAGATATCTTGCGTCACGTCGGCCGCTTCTCCGGGGTCATTCAGCATGCGGCGCGCGACGTGATAAATGTACGTGTGGTATTCGCGGACCAGTTCGTCGTACGCAGCGTCCTCGTTAGCGCGCAGTCGCGAGACAAAGAGAGTTTCTTCGGTCGACAAACCGGCCGCCGTTGTGAGATCCGTATAGGATATCTCTCGACGAAGCATCATAAATTATGGGTCTCCACGGACTTTCCTCAGACGGCGCGCCACCGGAAGGCCGCGTCCTTTCCGTGGCAGACTATTGATTTAGACACCGATTCAATGGAATTGTTCGACGAATTCGACCCCGGCAGCGATAAGCCGGTCCGTAGCGTTTGAAGTGGGCGCTTCGGCATAGACGCGGAGGACGGGTTCGGTGCCCGAGCGCCTGAACAGAATCCAGGAATCGCCGTCGAGGACCAGCTTGATCCCGTCAAGCGTCCGAACATCGGTCACGTGATGTCCACTGAATCTCGCCGGCGGTTGGTTCTGGAGTTGCTCGCTCAAACGCGAGCCTGTTTCGACCGGGACACGTAGATCGCGCCGGGCGCAGTGAAACTCCCCGAATTCTTTCCACATGTCCCGGATCGAATGGCTGAGGGACTTCCCGGTTTCCGCAAGCATGTCGAGCAGCAGCATATGAACAGCAATGCCGTCGCGTTCCGGGAGATGGCGTGAAACTCCCACGCCTCCGCTTTCTTCTCCGCCGATCAGGACCTGCCTTTCGAGCATGATCTCGGCGATGTTCTTGAATCCGATTGGCGTCTCCAGGACCTCGAGTCCGAATTTCGCTCCGATCCGGCCGACCAGTTGGCTCTGCGAGACGGTATGCACGACCACTCCGCCCCATCCTCGGTTGCGATGCAGGTGGATCATGAGCAAGGGCAGTATCTCGAGCGTACTCACAAAGCGTCCATCGTTGTCGACAACGCCCAGACGGTCCGCGTCGCCGTCGGTTGCCAGGCCGATGTCGCAGCCGGCGGATCGAACGGCCCTGGATAGCGGTTCCAGTTGCGGCATCATGGGTTCGGGTGAGATTCCGCCGAACAACGGATCGGGATTGCCCCGAATCGTGTCGACAGAACAGGTGGTATCGGCCAGGCATTCCTCCAAAAGACGGCCTCCCGTCCCATGCATGGAGTCCACCGCGATCCGAAGTCCCGAATCCGCCAGCCGGGGCCAATCGACCAGCTTTCGGAGACTCTCGAGGTACTCCGCTCCCGGAGCGACCGTTTCGATGCCGTCCGTGGAGGTCCGAACCGGCCGGTTCTTCAGCAGGCCTTCGATTTGCGACGTTATCGCTGGTGTCGCACTTCCGCCGTATTCGGCCTTGACCTTGAATCCATTGAATTGAGCCGGATTGTGGCTGGCCGTGATAACGACGCCGCCCTGGAGTCCCAACCTCTTGACTTCGTGGGACACATAGGGCGTCGGATAGGGCCGATCCATGAGGTAGACGCGGAACCCGTTGCCTGCGAACACCTCGGCCGCCGCACGGGCAAAGCGGTCCGAGAGGAAACGGACATCGTAACCGATCAGGATCGCCCGTTCGCCGCCCCCTGCGCTCAGGAAGTAGTCGGCCGTCGCCTGGGATACGATGCGGACGTTGTCGAAAGTAAACTCGTCGGCGATGACGGCGCGCCAACCGTCCGTGCCAAACTTGATCATTGGCTTCGATGGGTCCAAGGCGCCTACAGCGAGGAGAAATCGGTAATCGAAGATTTGCCGCCCAGAATCGTTCCGTTCCTGAGTACGGCCGATGGGCCGACGTAGCAACCACGGCCCAGAATGGTTCCAGTCACGCGTGCGCCTTCGTCGATCGTATTTCCCGACCAGATAACCGAATCCACAACATGCGCCCCTTTCTGGATCTTGCAGTTGGGTCCGATCACCGAAGACACGATTTTCGCGCCGGCCTGTACGGCCACGCCGGGACCGATCAGCGAATGTTCATCGATCGAAGTACCGTCGGGCATTGCGCCCGACTTCGCTGCTGTCAGCGGAATCGTTCGAGAGACGAAACGTTCCGCGATGATATCCCGATGGACCTCCAGATACTTTTCCGGCGTTCCGATGTCGATCCAGTAACAGTCGGACACGTAGGCGTACACCGGCAAGCCCAGTTCCACAAGCGTAGGAAAGAGTTCTCTTTCAAACGAGAACGGCCGACCCTCGGGGATGTAGTCGAGAACCTTCGAATCGAGCACGTAGGTTCCGGCGTTGATATTGTTCGACGTGATTTCGTCCATACTGGGCTTTTCCAGAAATCGGTGGATTCGGCCGGAGTCGTCGAATTCGACCAGGCCGTACGCGGACGGATCCTCCACCGGAGTCAGGACGATCGTTGCGATCGCCCCCTTTTTGTGGTGCGCCGCGATGACCGCCCCGAGATCCAGAGAAGTCAGCACGTCCCCGTTAAAGACGACGGTGGTTTCCTCAATCCATTCCTGGGCATTCTTGAAAGCTCCGGCGGTGCCGAGAGGATTGCTTTCGATGGCGTACCGGATCAGCACGTCGAAGTCGGCGCCGTCCTTCAACAGATCCTCGATCTTGCGTGGCTGATAGGAGAGGCTCAGGATGATCTCGCCGACCCCGGCGCTCTTCATCAGGTCGAGTTGATAGAGAAGAAAGGGGCGGTTCGCGACCGGAACAATGGGCTTTGGAATGTTCAGCGTGAGCGGCCGAAGACGCGTTCCCTTCCCGCCAGCCAGAATGAGTCCCTTCATAAGGAAACCCATGATAGCAGTCCCAGGCAGAACCCCGCGGTGTTCTTCCGGGGGGTGCTACCCGTTTTCCGATTTTCGCAGGTGCTGGAGAACCTTTCTGAGGGACCGGATCTGACCAATGTCTGTTAAAATGCCGCGAACATCATGAATCTGCCCAATGCGGTAACGTTGACGAGGATTTTCCTCGTTCCAGTGCTGGTGACCCTGTTGCTGACAAGGTACAGTGTCCCCATTGCCGCAACCGTGTTTCTGGCTGCCGCGATGACCGATTTTCTGGACGGATATCTGGCCAGATCGCGGAATCAGGTCACGACCCTGGGCAAACTGCTGGATCCCCTTGCCGACAAGCTTTTGGTTTCGTCCGCCTTTATTTCGCTCGTCGAGTTGGAAATCGTGCCGGCCTGGATGGTCGTGATTATCATCGGTCGCGAGTTTGCGGTGACCGGGCTTCGAAGTATTGCCGCTTCCGAGGGTTTTGCCATCGGCGCTTCCGAACTGGGCAAGCTCAAGATGGGAGCTCAGGTTGCCGCGATCACGCTGTTGATCCTCGGTAGCGAGTACGCTGTATTCGAGACTCTTGGAAGCGTCACGCTGTACATGGTTGTTCTGTTCGCCGTCTGGTCGGCCGTCGATTACTTCCGGACGTTCTGGTCCAAGATCGACGATCAGTTCAAGGCCAAACAGGAGCGCCGCCGCCACCTTCTCGTGAAGAAGCGGCAGAGCCCCCCCGCTCCAACTCAGTAGTTTTCAAAACCCTATGCTTTTGCAGTTGCCGTTCCACGGATTGGATCCGACCTTCCTGCGAATCGGTCCGCTCGAAATGCGTTGGTATGGGCTGATGTACATGCTGGGGTTTATCGCCGCGTACTTCGTGATGCGCCGGGCGGTGCGGCTTTACCGACTCAACATGTCTCGGGACGATCTGTACGACCTGCTCTTCTACATGATCCTCGGCGTCATGGTCGGCGGCCGTCTCGGATACATCGTTCTTTACGACCTGTCCACCTACATCGCAAATCCGTTTTCGATCCTCGCGATCTGGCGTGGCGGCATGTCGTTCCACGGGGGTTTGGTGGGCACCGCGGTCGCGGGGCTGATCGTCAGCCGCCGACGCGGCTGGAACTTCCTGGACGTTGCGGATCTGGCGGCGATCGCGGGACCCATTGGGCTCGGTTTGGGCAGGCTGGGCAACTTCATCAACGGAGAACTCTACGGCCGTCCGTCCTCACTGCCCTGGGCCATGGTGTTTCCCGATGGAGGCGAGATTGGCCGCCATCCTTCCCAATTGTACGAAGCGCTGCTTGAAGGCGTGGTGCTGTTCCTCTTCCTCGCTTGGGTCTACAGACGCCGGCTTCGCCCCGGAGCCACACTGTGGGGTCTGCTTGCAGGCTACGGATTGGTGCGGTTCATGGTGGAGTTTGTCCGAGAGCCGGATGCGCACATCGGAATGGATCTCGGTTTTCTCAGCCGCGGCCAACTCCTGAGCCTTCCGATGTTTCTGGCGGGAACGTTCCTGTTGATTCGAGCGTTCCGTGCCGGAGCGGCACCGCCTGCCCCGGTTCAATCGGCTCGCCCCGCGAAGCGCCACCCCCCGAAAAAGTGACCGGACAGCCGCGGTCTTGCTCCTCTCTTCGCCTCTGAGGCCTGACGATCCCTGCGCTTGACCCAGCGGGGCGCCGCCACCCTCTGCCCTGTCTTTCTCACCCAACGTCTGCGGCTTCGTTCAATTCAATCAGAAACCTTCCAGGCCCCGCGCTTGATCCGGCGCGAGGAACGCGCTGTTGACCGCGGGCCAATGGATTGAATCGCTTGGCGTAGATCTGTGCTAATGTCAAAGGTTTCTGTCCCCCTCCCGGGGGGCCATCGATTGCCGGTGAGGCTCGATCGGCGGAAACTACGGTGTGTGCGAGAGAGACCGGGACGGCGGAAGGGTCAAGCCATGTCAAATCGGATATACGAGAACATCTGTGAGTTGATCGGGAATACTCCGATAGTGCGGCTGAACCGCCTCGCCGAGGACGGCTGGTCCGATCTTCTTGTGAAACTGGAGTTCTTCAACCCCGGCGGCAGCGTCAAAGACCGGATCGGCCTCAGCATGATCCAGGCCGCCGAGCGGGACGGTCGACTCAAACCCGGCGGAACCATCGTCGAACCAACCAGCGGCAATACCGGAATCGGTCTCGCAATGGTGGCGTCTGCCCGAGGGTACCGGGTCATCCTGACCATGCCGGAGGACATGAGTGTCGAGCGGCTCAACCTCTTGCGGGCCTATGGCGCCGAAATCGTACTGACGCCCCGAAACGAGGTAATGCAGGGCGCCATCGACAAGGCTGAAGAGCTGGCGAGTGCGAACCCGGACTATTTCATGCCGCACCAGTTCAGGAACAAAGCCAATCCTGAAGTCCATCGCCAAACCACTGCGCGCGAAATTCGCGATGCCGTGGGGCAGGACCTGGACGCTCTCGTCGTCGGCATCGGGACGGGAGGAACGGCGACAGGAACCGGTGAAGTCCTGAAAGAGGCCATTCCAGGACTCGAACTTTATGCGGTGGAGCCCAGCGATTCTCCGGTATTGTCCGGCGGTTCCCCCGCTCCACACCCGATTCAGGGGATTGGCGCCGGATTCGTGCCCGAAATCCTCAACCGCGAGATCGTCGATCACGTCGTTCCGGTCCACTACAGGGACGCCCGCGCGTGCGCAAAACGTCTGGCGCGTCAGGAGGGCATCCTCACGGGTGTTTCATCGGGAGCGATACTGCACGTCGCCATGGGCGTTGCGGCGAAACTGGGACCGGGGAAACGGGTTCTTGCAATCTTGTGCGACACCGGCGAGCGGTACCTGAGCACGGAGTTGTTTTCTTGAGATGTTGCCCGGACCTCTATGTGTCGCGCTTACGCCGCAGCGCGTTGCCGACATTTTCAGTACCCCTATCGAAGGCGCGGACTGCGTCGAAGCGCGTCTGGACTACCTTGACGATCCGGGCGAGTCGGTTGACGTCCGTTGGAGCCAATTGCCGGTTCCCACGATCGTCACGTGCCGGGGCCGGGAACAGGGCGGCCGGTTCACAGGCACGGTCGATGAACAACTGACGCTGTTGCATCGTGCGGTTCAGAACGGCGCACGATACCTCGACATCGATTACCGCTTCGCGAAAGAGTTCGAGGGTGCCGAGGTCATTGGCTCGTATCACGACTTCGACGGTACTCCCGCGGGTCTGGAAGAACTATTGGACGCGGTATGCCGCACGCCGGCGGCCTTTGCCAAGGTCGCCACGATGGTTCGTTCCTGGAGCGACAATCGGCGGTTGCTCGCCCTGCTGGACCGGCAGTGGCCGAAGCCGGTCATCGTTGTCGGTATGGGAGAAGTGGGCGAAATGACCCGTATTGTGGGTCCGAGCCGGGGAAGCGCCCTCACGTATGTGTCCGCGGGGCGGGCTTCGGCGCCGGGGCAGCTTGAACTGGACGAAATCGAGAATATGTTTCGGGTTCGGGACATCGGCCGGCAGACGAGCCTGATTGGTATTGTCGGTAATCCGGTCGCGCACTCCCGTTCCCCGCATTTGCACAACAGGGCGTTCCGGGAAGCCGGCCTCGACTTTGCGTACCTCAGATTTCGCGTTGAAGACTTGGGTGACTTTTTCGAGAACGCGGCGCAAATCGGCATCGTCGGATTCTCGGTGACGATTCCGCACAAGGTCGAAGCCATGCGCTATCTGGACGGTGTGTCGAGGGAAGCCGCCTCTGTTGGGGCCGTCAACACGGTGTACAGACGCAACGGCCGGTGGATGGGCGACAACACCGACGTCCACGGCGTCCGGGAGTCGCTGAAGGATGTCCGGTTGGCCGGCAGCCGCGTCGTGATTCTCGGTACCGGCGGCGCCGCGCGCGCCGCGGTCGCGGCACTGGACGAGGCCCGGAGCATAACGCTCCTGTCCGGGAGTCGAGAGCCCGGTATCCTCGAATGGTCGCGGCAGGTTGAGGTCGACCGCATCGAGAACTACGCGAGGCACGATGCCGATTTGCTGATCAACGCGACGCCGGTCGGGATGAGTCCAGCGGTGGATCGGACTCCGGTGTCCGGACCGATCAGGGCCGATGTAGTGTTCGACATGGTGTACAACCCGCCCCTGACCCGCCTGCTTCGCGAAGCGGAAGAGTCTGGAAAAAGGGCGATCCCGGGAACGACGATGTTCGTCGCGCAGGCGGCGCGGCAGTTCGAGGCGTGGACCGGGCAGGCGGCCTCGACCGAAGTACTCTGGGCGGCAATGGCATGAGCACCCGAACGCGTGTCCGGGTTCCGGCCAGCACGGCCAATCTGGGTCCGGGTTTCGATGCGCTGAGCATGGCCCTGGCGGTGTACCTGGAGGTTGAGGTGCAGACGGGGGCCCCGGACGACAAGGTTCGCGTTCGGGCGTCGGGCGTGGATGCCGGGAAGATGCCGTCCGGGAGCGACAACCTGATCGTTCGCGTCCTCGACCGCGTGGCCGCGCACCGCGGCCGGTCGTTTCGGCCGGCCTTGCTTCGGGTGACCAACCAGATCCCGCTGGCGCGCGGGATGGGCAGTAGTTCGACGGCGATCATCGCGGGCATCTCGTGCTACGAGATACTCGCCGGAGAGGAGTTGTCCGAGGACGAGGTTTTCGGATATGCGCTCGAATTCGAGCCACATCCCGACAACCTGGCTGCAGCCGTGTACGGCGGGCTGACAATTTCCGCGATGCGGGACGATGGAAAGCCCGTGGTGTCGAGAGTTGAAGTTGCCGCGGGAATTCGTCCCGTTCTGGTGATTCCGGAGTTCGAGTTGTCGACGGAAAAGGCGCGATCGGCGTTACCGCAAAACTATAGCCGGGCAGACGCGGTATTCAACGTCCAGCGTTCAGCCTTGGTTGTCGATGCGATGATCGCGGGAAAATGGCATCTGCTGCCCGAAGCAATGAAGGACCGGCTCCATCAGCCCTATCGTGCGGGGCTGATACCGGGGCTGGAGCAGGCTTTGTCATTCCGTTGCGAGGGTCTGGTGGCGGCGGCGTTGAGCGGTGCGGGCCCGACGGTCCTGGCGCTGGCAATGGCCGATGCCGCCGAATCGGTGGGTGCCGGGATCGCGGGAGTGTTCGAAAGAAACGGCGTCCGGGCGTCGGTGAAGGTCTCCGAGATCGACACCTTTGGACGAGTGTTCAGTTGAAGGGAGCCATGGCCAAGATCAGAACTGCAATTTTGGGAGCGACTGGAACCGTTGGTCAGCGGCTGATCCAGATGTTGGTCGACCACCCCTGGTTCGAGGTCACCGCGCTGGCCGCCTCGGGCAAATCCGCGGGCAAGCCATACGCGGAGGCGGTCCACTGGCAGCTCGAGACTCCATTGCCTGAACGTCTTGCCGCCCTCACCGTGGATTCGTGCCGGCCCCCGCTGGACTGCGGCCTCGTGTTGTCCGGCCTTCCGTCATCGGTGGCCAAAACGGCCGAAGTCGAATTTGCCAGGGCCGGTCTTCCCGTGGTGAGTAACGCGTCTTCCTACCGGATGGTGCCGGATGTTCCCCTGCTGATCCCCGAGGTCAATGCGCCGCACATCGAGGCCATCCACACCCAGAGGAAGCGTTTCGGCGGAAAAGGGTTCATCGTGACGAATCCCAACTGCGCGACTATCGGCCTGGCACTACCCCTTGCCGCCTTGGATCGCCGGTTCGGCGTCGACGGGTTGCACGTTGTGACCATGCAGGCCATTTCCGGCGCCGGATACCCCGGCGAAGCGGCCCTGGACATCATCGACAATGTCCTGCCGGACATCGCCGGTGGGGACGAAGCAAGAAAGATCGAGACGGAACCGCTGAAGATTCTGGGCAGTTGGAAAAACGGCCGTTTCGAAGACCGGACGTTTCCGATCGGCGCGATGACGCACCGGGTGAACGTGCGCGACGGGCACCTCGAAGCGTGCTCGGTGAAGTTGAAGGAAGCGGCTTCGCCACAAGCTCTGGAAGAGGCATTTGCCGGTTTCACCTCCGACGTTGACGACCTCGATTTGCCGTCGGCCCCGCGTCCTGCGATCATTGTCGAGAGTCGAAACGACCGGCCCCAGCCGCGTCTGGATCGTCACCGCGGACGCGGGATGGCGGTGGTTGTCGGCCCCGTGTCTTCCTGTCCTATTCTGGATTACAGGTTCCGCGTGCTCAGCCACAACACCCTGCGCGGCGCGGCCGGCGCGGCAATTCTCAACGCGGAACTTTTGTACCGCAAGGGTTTGATCGCATGAACTCGCTGACTCAAATACCGACCGGGACGCAGATCCTGATCGGGGAGGCCGTCCGCCGCCGTCGACGGGTCGAGCAAACCATCTTCTCGGTCTTCGAAGGCTGGTCGTATCGCGAAATCATTCCGCCGATGATCGATTACCTCGATGTCTTCGTGAAGGGAATGGGTCGCGAGTTGGAGGACCGGATCTATCGGTTCATCGACCGCGAAGGCAACATCCTGGCACTTCGTCCGGAATTCACCTCTCTTCTCGCCAAGATGGCGGCGACCCGGCTGTCGGGCGAGGAGAAACCGATTCGCCTGTCCTATTCGGGAGAAGTTCTTCGCTTCGAAACGCCCAAGGGCGGTCAGCAGAGGGAATTTGCCCAGATGGGCATCGAACAGTATGGAGTGTCGTCATCGAGCGCGGACATCGAAGTGCTGCTGATATGCGTGGAGGCCCTCCAGAAACTGGGCGTTCCCGATTTCCAGATCAACCTTGGGAGTGTGGGTTTCTTCGGTGGCATTGTCGATCGCATCGGACTTCCCCAGGCCGGGATCGAGCAGTTGAAAGAGTTGCTCAATCGGAAGGATCAGAGCGGACTCCGGCGAATGCTTTCCGGCCTTGAAATGGAAGAACGTCGAAAGAACGTCTTGATGGCAATTCCACAACTCACCGGCGGCAGGGAAACGCTGGAAGAGGCCGCGCGTCTGGTCCGCAACGAACGGTCGCTTCAGGCCATCGCGCACCTGGAAGCGATCTATTCCATTTTTGAGGACCTCGACCTTGCGGACCATCTGACGATCGACCTTGGAGAGGTCCGCGGGTTCGACTATTACAGCGGCATACTGTTTCGTGCCTACGTTCCGGGTCTGGGCTTCGAAGTGGCCAGTGGAGGAAGGTACGACGGCCTGCCCGGGCAGTTCGGACACGATACTCCGGCCGTGGGCTTCTCGTTTACGCTGGAGCGGCTGGAACAGGTCGTGACCGGGCGGTTGCACGACTCGGAATCGAATCCGATACCGGCTTCGGATCAGAACAGTTTCAACGAGGCCGTCCGGCTCCGTCGCGAGGGAAAGGTGGTACGCCTGTGCTCGTGATTGCGCTTGCAAAGGGACGGTTCCTGGAACCTTCGCTGGCCGTACTGAAAAAGATCGGTGTGGGGTTCGACGAGGACGTTGCCGATTCCAGACGGCTGATATTCGATTCCACGGACAAGAAGTACCGCGTGATCCTGGTAAAACCGGTCGATGTACCGGCCTACGTGGAATACGGCGCCGCGGACGCCGGCATCACGAGTTGGGATGTTCTGCTGGAGTCGGGCGCGGATGTCCTGCAACCCCTCGATCTGGGATTCGGGCGCTGCCGACTCGCTGTGGCCGCACCCAAGGCAACGGTGTCTACCGATACCGATCGTCCGATAGTGAGAGTGGCGACCAAGTATCCGAACATCGCACTGGATTATTTCAACCGTCGAAGCATTCCCGTCGAGATCATCCCGCTGTCGGGTTCGATCGAACTGGCACCGCTGGTAGGGTTGGCGGACCGAATTGTGGACCTTGTCGAGACCGGGCGGACGCTTCGCGATAACGGTTTGGAAATCGTGGACGTGATCGCGGAGAGTTCGGCGCGTCTCGTGATCAACCGCGCCAGCTATCAGACGAAGCGCAGCGAGATCGTTGCTCTCGTCGACGGGCTTGGAGCACTCAACACCTCTTCGGGAGAGGACTGATGCGGATCGTGGATCTGAGTGACAACCTCGACCTGGACGCCGTCGACAATTTGCTTGCGCCGCCGCCGGCCGAGGTCAACGTTGATAAAGCGATTGCCTCCATCGTCGGCGACATTCGCGAACATGGCGACGCGGCGTTGTTCGAGTATACGAAGAAGTTCGACGGCGTCGATCTCGACCCCGGGAGTGTCCGTGTTTCCAGGCAAGATATTCGGACCTGGGCCGCTGACGCCGACGATGAACTCGTCGCGATTCTGAAAGCCGCCATTTCCAACATTCGCAGGTTTCACGAAGAACAATTGCTGGAGTCTTGGGAAATCTATGGCGGCGACGGCGTGCACCTGGGGCAGAGGGTGACCGCTCTCGGGCGCGTGGGCCTGTACATTCCGGGCGGCAAGGCGGCCTACCCGTCCTCGGTCCTGATGAATGCGATTCCGGCGCAGGTTGCGGGCGTGGAGCGTATCATCGTCGCCACGCCGCCTCGATCGCTCGAAGGGAACCCTCTCGTGTCAGCCGCACTCGATCTGTTGAATCTGGATGAAGTGTATCGCGTCGGCGGGGCGCAAGCCGTGGCTGCGATGGCTTACGGCACCGAGTCCATTCCGAAGGTGGACAAGATTGTCGGACCTGGAAACCAGTATGTCCAGGGCGCTAAACGGCTTGTCTTCGGTCAGGTTCATATCGACATGGTTGCCGGCCCGAGCGAGGTCGCGATCGTCGCCGACGAAACCTGCGATCCCGCCTGGATTGCGGCCGACCTTCTGGCGCAAGCCGAACACGACGAACAGGCGGGTGTCTGGCTGGTTTGCTGGTCGGAAGACCTGACGGCGGCCGTTTTCGATCAGGTTCAGATTCAGCTCGAAACGCTCGACCGCGACTCGATCGCGCGCATGGCCGTGGCCAACCGCGGAATCAGCTTCATCGTCGGCGGCGAGGACGATGCCGTCCAACTGGTCAACCACATCGCTCCGGAACACGTTGAAGTCCTGATGGCCGAACCGGATCGCGTCGCTGACAACATCCGCAATGCGGGCGCGGTGTTCGTGGGCCGGTATTCCCCAACCGCCGTCGGGGACTATTTCGCCGGTCCGAACCACGTCCTGCCGACGGCCCGAACGGCGCGCTTCTTTTCGCCGCTGGGGGTCTACGATTTTCAGAAGAGGACCAACCTGGTACGTTACTCGGGCCGCGCCATCGAGAGTATCGGTGACATGATAGAAAAATTCGCAATCGCGGAGGGTTTGACCGGACATGCCCGCTCAATCACCATTAGACGCAATTAAAGCCGCGATTCAGGACTCTTCGGCGTACACGCTCGAGTACCTCGAAGCCGAGGTCAAGCTCGATCAGAACGAGAATCCGCATGAGATTCCCGAATCCCTGAAGCAGAAGGTTCTGTCGCGATTCCGTACGATGGAATGGCGTCGATATCCCGAGTTCGTGCCGTCACGGATCACCGCGGCTCTGAATCGGTTTACCGGATGGATGCCCGAAGGAATTCTCGTCGGAAACGGATCGAACGAGCTAATTCTCTCGACCCTGGTCGCGACAGCGGGACCCGGGCGAACTGTTGCCATACCGCAGCCCACCTTCAGCCTGTACCGTTTGCTTGCCGAGGCGATGGGGGGGGCGGTCCGCGATGTTCCCCTGAAGAGCGATCTGTCGTTCGATGCCGCTGGATTGATCGACGCCGCCCGCGAATCCGGTGTTGTGATCGTGTGTTCGCCCAACAACCCGACCGGTTCGTTGTTGTCGGTGGGCGATCTGGAGGCGATTCTGGAGGCGGCCCGCGGCCTGGTCATCGTTGACGAGGCCTACCACGAGTTCAGCCTGCAAACGGTAGCGCCGCTGCTCGATCGTCACCCGAATCTGATCGTGTTGAGGACGTTTTCAAAGGCGATGGCGATGGCCGGCCTCCGCTTCGGTTACATGCTTGCGGATCCGGCGATCGCGCGTGAAGTCAACAAGGTGAAACTGCCGTACAACGTCAACGTTTTCACGTTGACGGCGGCCGAAGCGCTGATCGACGAGGCGCATGCCGTCGACGGTTCCATCCGTGCCGTGATCGAAGAGCGGAATCGGTTAAGCGAAGCGATCGAGCGGCGTCCGGGCTTGGATGCCTTTCCGTCGCACGCCAACTTTGTTCTGTTTCGGACCCCCTATCGGGCCGACGCGGTATTCGAGCGGCTGTACTCTGACGGCGTGCTCGTCCGCAACGTGAGTCACTATCCCATGCTCGATCGCGCACTTCGCGTTTCGATTGGAACCCCGGATCAGAACGCGCGGTTTCTGAATGCGCTGGATGACACACTGGAGGCATTGAATGCGCAAGGTTGAAAAACACAGGAAGACTCGGGAAACCGATATCCGCGTACAGCTCGACCTCGACGGGACCGGGCGGTACGCGATCGCCACGGGCATTCCATTCTTCGATCACATGCTGGCGCAACTTGCGCGCCATGGCCGCATGGACCTGGACATCCAGGCCAGGGGCGATCTTGAGATCGACGGGCATCACACGGTTGAAGACGTGGGGTTGACCCTGGGAATGGCGCTGAACGAGGCCCTCGGAGAGCGGCGGGGCATCGCCCGTTTCGCCCACGCCTATGTGCCTCTGGACGAAGCATTGAGCCGCGCGGTCGTCGATTTTTCGGGACGCGGTTATCTGGTCTTCCGGGCTCATTTCGAGGGGCACATGCTGGGCGATCTGCAGACCGAGTTGATCGAAGAGTTTTTCAAGGCGTTGGCTCAGGAAGGCCGTTTGAACATTCACGTCGAATCCATCTATGGGCGAAACCAGCACCACATCGCCGAGACGATATTCAAGTCTGCCGCCCGAGCGATTCACCATGCGACGCGCGTCGTGTTCGATGATGGGGAAGTTCCATCGACGAAAGGCACGCTTTCGAAATGACGCCGTTTTCAGCCCGTGGTAGAACCCTGCAGGGTCGCGCGCGGGGGTCTTCGGGTTTCAGGCGCGAAGAGAGGAGCGGAGCGATGGTTTCACATCGTGACCGACGAACGACAAAGTCTGTGACCCGAACCCCCCTGCGCCCAACGGGTTACGGCGGCATCGGGCCATCTGCCACGTTGCCCCTCCTCGATAGATGGGGGACATCGACTTCGTCGCGGCGCCTCGCATACGGCCCAATGGCGCTCGTAACGCGATCCCTGCAGGGTTCTACCACGGGCTGTTAGCCCGTGGTAGAACCCTGCAGGGCCGCCGGCCGGCGTAGGGGAAGAGCAATAGTGATCAGCATCGTCGATTACAGGATGAACAACCTCCGCAGCCTGGAGAACACGCTCAGTCGACTCGGATACGAGACCATCGTGACTTCGGATCCGGCGGATGTGATGGTGGCCGAAAAGTTGATTCTTCCGGGCGTGGGGGCGTTCGGCGATGCCATGAAGCAACTGGACGAGTTGGGCCTCTCCGAAGCCATCATCGAAAAAGTCGAATCGGGAACGCAGATTTTGGGGATTTGCCTGGGCATGCAGTTGCTCTTTGACGATAGCGAAGAATTCGGCATCCACCGCGGTCTGGGACTCCTGCCCGGCAGCGTCATCAAGTTGCCTCCGGGCGTGCACGTTCCGCACATGGGTTGGAACCAACTCCATCTACGGCGTGCGGACCCGCTCATGGAAGGCGTTCGCAAGGAGAGCTTCGTGTATTTCGTGCATTCCTTCTATGCCGCTCCGGAAGACCCGACGCTCGTGATAGCCGAAAGCGACTATGGCATCGATTTCGCCGCCGTTGTCGGATCTGGAAACGTCTGGGCGACGCAGTTTCACCCCGAGAAGAGCCAGCACATCGGAGAACGGATACTCAAGAACTTCGCAAGGTCATGAATCTCTATCCGGCAATCGACATACTCGGGGGTAAGGCGGTCCGCCTGCGCCAGGGGCGCAGAGAAGATGCAACCGTTTACGGAACGCCCGTGGAGATGGCTCGCCGCTGGACGGCGGCGGGCGCCCGATGGCTTCACGTCGTCGATCTGGATGGCGCGTTCGCGGGGCGTCCGGTCAATACGGAGTACGTCGCGGCGATTCGCGCCGAGTGTCCCGATGTACGGATGGAAATCGGAGGCGGCGTGCGGAACATGTCCGCCGTCGAAGAGCTTGTCGATGCCGGTGTCGACCGCGTAATCCTGGGGACAGCGGCGGTCGAAAATCCCAAGTTCCTCGACCGGGCGCTGGAACGCTTCGATAGCCGTATCGCCGTGGGCATCGACGCGCGCGACGGCATCGTGCGCCTTTCCGGGTGGACGGCCAGCGCCGAAATGACCGCCCTGGATTTGGCGATGCGGCTGGAGAAGGCCGGCGTGCGTCTCGTCGTCAATACCGATATTTCGCGAGATGGCGAACTCGGCGGGGTCAATGTCGAGGCCATCCGCACGATGCTCGAATCGACCGGTCTGCGGGTGATTGCCTCGGGCGGCGTCTCCACCAACGAGGACATCGTCAATCTCCGGCGCCTCGAACACCCCCGCCTTGAAGGAGTGATCGTTGGAAAGGCGCTCTACGAAGGCCGAATCGATCTGAAGGAAACTCTGAGTTTGACACATGCTGGCTAAACGCATTATCCCGTGCCTGGACGTCAAGGACGGACGCGTCGTCAAGGGCGTCAACTTTATCGAGCTCCGGGATGCCGGCGACCCGGTCGATGTCGGTCTCCGTTATTCCGACGAAGGCGCGGACGAACTGGTGTTTCTCGACATCACGGCATCCTCGGACCGCCGCGACATCGTCGCCGAGATGGTGGGGCACGTTGCCGACTCCATCAACATACCGTTCACCGTCGGCGGGGGATTGCGCTCGGTAGACGACATTCGAGGAATTTTGCGCTCGGGCGCGGACAAAGTGTCGATCAACACCTCGGCGGTTGAACGGCCGGATCTGGTGAGCGAAGGCGCGAAACGGTTTGGCAGCCAATGCATCGTGGTTGCCATCGACGCACGGCGAGAGCCTGGATCCAATGGCGCCAGCCCCGAGTGGAGGGTGTATACGCACGGTGGCCGCACACGTACCGAACGCGACGTCATCGAGTGGGCGCGGGAAGCTGCCGATCGCGGCGCGGGAGAAATTCTTCTGACGAGCATGGACGCCGATGGTACGAACGATGGGTACGACATCGAATTGACGCGGCGGGTTGCGACATCGCTCCGGATTCCCGTCATTGCTTCGGGAGGAGCGGGCAACCTGGACCACCTTGTGGACGCCATCGTCGAGGGGAAGGCGAGCGCCGTCCTTGCGGCATCGATCTTCCACTTTCGTCAGCACACGATCGGCGAAGCCAAGAAACATCTCCGCCAGGAAGGAGTCCTTGTCCGATGACTACCGGCCTCGACATTCTGGAAAAGGTACAATTCGATTCGCAGGGGCTTGTACCGGCTATCGTTCAGGACGCGGCGACGCGCGAAGTGCTGATGATGGCATACATGAACCGGGAGTCGCTCGAACGGACTCTGGAGACGGGCGAGACGTACTTCTACAGCCGCCATCGACAGGAGCTCTGGCACAAAGGCGCGACCTCGGGCAATCTGCAGTCGGTGAAACATGTACGCGTCGACTGCGATTTCGACACGCTACTGATCGAAGTCGCGCCCGCGGGGCCGGCATGCCACCGGGGCACTTATTCCTGTTTCGAAGTGGAGCCCACGATCGAAGGCTTCCTCGGCAAGCTTTATGCCTTGATCGAGAACCGCAAGGAGATGCGCCCGGAAGGCAGTTACACGACCTACCTCTTCAACAGCGGAATCGACAAGATCCTGAAGAAGGTTGGCGAGGAAAGCGCCGAGACCATCATTGCAGCCAAGAACGAATCTTCCGCCGAGCTTGTGGCGGAGGCTTCGGACATGATTTACCACCTGCTGGTTCTGCTCGTTGAGCGGGGCGTGACACTTGAAGACATCGCACGGGAACTCGAGAGCCGCCATGCGTCCAAATCTTGAAGAAGCCAGGAACCTCCGGGCCGCCGGTAACGTCATTCCGGTATTCAAGTCGATCGTTGCCGACTTCCTCACGCCGGTTTCCGCCTACCTCCGCCTGCGCGTGGACAGCCCCCATGCATTCCTGCTCGAATCGGTGGAAGGCGGCGAGAAGCTGGCCCGGTATTCATTCCTCGGGCGCGATCCCTTTCTCGTCCTGAGTACCGGACCCTCAACCCCGTCCGCCGATTCCGCTGTCGAACACCGTCACTATGAAGCGGGCCGGCGAGAAGAGTTCTTCAACGACCTGCGGACGACCATGGAGCGATTCAAGTCCGTTTCCGTCGAGGGTCTGCCCCCGTTCAGCGGGGGCGCGGTCGGTTATTTCGGCTATGACATGGTCCGCCTGATCGAGGACGTTCCCGACACGTGCATCGACGATCTGGGTATGGATGACGCCGTCATGATGTTCTTCAGGACGGTTCTGGCGTTCGATCACCTGCGGAACCAGATTCACATCGTCACGAATCTCTTTCTTGAAGACGACGATGAACCGATCGAAGATCTGTACCGGAAAGCCGAAGCGGAGATTTTGGCGACTGAACGGATACTGATTCAACCGTTCGAGATGCCGGTTCCGACACGGACCGAGAGAACGGTACAGGTGCGTTCCAACGTCGAGAAAGCCGATTACCTTGCCGGTGTCGCACGTGCCAAGGATTACATCGCGGCAGGCGACATCTTTCAGGTCGTTCTTTCCCAAAGGTTCGATCTCGAACTACCGGCGTCCCCCTTTCAGATCTACCGCGCGTTGAGGATGGTCAATCCGTCCCCGTATACTTACTTCATGGAGATGCCCGGCAGCGCGATCGTCGGCGCTTCACCTGAGATGCTGATCCAGGTTCGGGGTCGTTCGGCGGCGTATCGGCCCATTGCCGGCACCCGCCCACGCGGCAAGAACGATGCCGAAGACCGGGAATTGGCCAACGATCTGATCGCGGACGAAAAGGAACGTGCCGAACACATCATGCTCGTGGATCTGGGTCGAAACGATCTCGGTCGTGTCTCGAAGTACGGCAGCGTGCGCGTTGACGAATTCATGTTTGTCGAGCGTTATTCGCACGTGATGCATCTGGTGTCGGCGCTGGTTGGCGAGTTGCGGGACGACGTGGACCGCTTCGACGCCTTGATGGCCTGTTTTCCGGCTGGGACCGTTTCGGGGGCGCCCAAGGTGCGGGCGATGGAAATCATCGACGAACAGGAGCCTACGAGGCGGGGCGTCTATTCCGGGTCCGTTCTGTACGCCGATTTCAGCGGCAACCTGGACTCGTGTATCGCGATTCGCACGCTCGTTGCCCGAGACGGGAAAGGATATGTCCAGGCCGGAGGCGGCATTGTGGCCGACTCGGTTCCCGAGAACGAATACCAGGAGACCGTGAACAAGGCGAAGGCCCTGGTCCGGGCTCTCGAACTGGCAGCGAACGGGCTCGAAGTGTGACCCCGGGTACGGTACTGGAATGATCGTCGTCATCGATAATTACGATTCTTTCACGTACAACCTCGTTCAGTATCTGGGTGAGTTGGGCGAGGAACTCCAGGTGTTTCGAAACGACAGGACGACCGTCGAGGAGCTTGCGGCACTGGCCCCCGACCGGATAGTGATATCCCCCGGTCCCGGCGTTCCATCGAACGCGGGGATTTCCGAGAAGGTTGTCGAGTACTTTCATTCCCGTGTGCCGATTCTGGGCGTGTGTCTGGGCCATCAGGCGATCGGGGAAGTATTCGGCGGGCGAATCGTTGCCGCCGAGACGCTGATGCACGGGAAGGTCAGTTCGATCCGGCACGATGACCGCGGCGTCTTTGAAGGGTTGCCGCAGGGCTTTCCCGCCACGAGGTATCACTCCCTCGTGGTCGACGACATTCCCGATGTGCTCGAAGTGACGGCCAGGACCGAAGACGGTGTCGTCATGGGGCTGCGCCACCGCGACTCGCCAACCGAGGGTGTCCAGTTTCACCCGGAGTCGATCATGACGCGCGTCGGCAAGAACCTGTTGCGAAATTTTCTCCGAATCTGAGCTCGCCGCATGCTTACCGACATCATCCAGCAATTGGTCGATCGCAGAGACCTGACCGAGAAGGAATCCAGCGACGCGATGGGCGAGATAATGTCCGGGGAGGCGACCGACGCCCAGGTCGCGGCGTTTCTCACCGCGCTTCGCATGAAGGGTGAGGGCGTCGACGAACTGGTTGGTTTTGCACGGGCAATGCGGGAACGCGCCGTACCCTTGTGGGACGGGGCGCCAATGGACGTCCTGGACACATGCGGTACTGGCGGAGATCGTTCGGGAACATTCAACATTTCCACCGCCGCGGCATTTGTGGCGGCTGGGGCGGGGGCAACCGTCGCCAAACACGGCAACCGGTCCGTGAGCAGTCGTTCCGGCAGCGCCGATGTTCTGGAGGCTCTGGGTGTGGATATCCGGATGACCCCCGAAAAGCTCCGGCAGGCGCTCGGCGAAATCGGAATCGGCTTCCTGTTCGCGCAGTCGTTCCATCGGTCGATGAAGTACGTGATGCCCGCCCGCACCCAGATCAGGATACGAACGGTGTTCAACTTCCTCGGTCCTCTGGCGAACCCTGCCAACGCCTGCTTTCAGGTGATCGGCGTCAACAGCATTTCGATCCTCGAGACGATGGCGAGGGCGCTGGGACGCCTGGGAGCTCGACATGCGTTTGTCGTGCACGGCGACGGCGGGCTGGATGAGATTTCGCTTTCGGGACCCACCGAGGCGATCGAAGTCAGGGGCGAAGAACTGCGGCATCTTTCCATCGCGCCCGCGGATTTCGGTGTCGCAACTGCTCCGTTAACGGCGATCCAGGGTGGAGATCCCCCCCGAAACGCCGAGATCGTCCGTGAGGTGCTTTCGGGGCGGAAGGGGCCCCATCGCGACGCCGTTCTGATCAATGCCGCCGCCGCGGTCACGGCCGCGGGGTTGGGGCGCGATCTCGAACATGGCTTTGAAGTTGCCGCCGATGCCGTCGATTCCGGACGCGCGCTCGAGAAGCTCGATGCGTTAAGGGCCCTGTCCCGGTCATGAAGACACTTGAACCGACCCACGTCCTTTCGAGGATTCTCGATGCCAAACGAAAGCGCGTGGCGGATGTGCGGATGAGGGTCCCGGAGGCTATCGTCAGGAAGATGGCCGCGGTTTCGCCTTCGCGCCCGTCGTTCTGCGGCGCTCTGCGGGCGCCGGGTCGGACCCGGATTATCGCCGAGATCAAGAAGGCGTCGCCGTCAGCCGGATTGCTGATCGACGACCTCGATGTCGCCGCGCTTGCCCGAACCTATCGGGACGCCGGAGCCTCGGCGGTGTCGGTCGTCACCGAAGAAGATTTCTTTCAGGGCAACCTGGGTTGGGTACGCGTGGCCGCCGAAGCTTCCGGACTTCCCGTGATCAGGAAGGACTTCGTTTTCGACGCCTATCAGGTACTCGAGACAAAGGCCGCCGGGGCGAGCGCCGTCCTGTTGATTGCGGCGATGCTCCATCCCGAGGAACTGGCGCGGTTGATCGAGGTGGCCAACGGTGTGGATCTGGACGTCCTGGTCGAAGTTCACAACGTGGACGAACTCGACGAAGCGGTTCGCGCCGGTGCGCGAAACATCGGTGTGAACAATCGCAACCTCAAGACGTTCGAGGTGCGGTTGGATACGTCGGTCGACCTTGGGCCGCGAATGCCCGACGGAGTCCTGTTTGTCGCCGAGAGCGGCATTCATTCAAGACAGGACGTGTCGCGGTTGAGAGACGCGGGGGCCGACGCGTTCCTCATCGGAGAGCGCCTCATTACAGCGCCCGATCCCGGGCAGGCGCTGAAGGAGCTGATGTGACACGGATCAAGATCTGCGGGATCACCGACATTGACGATGCCCGGGATGCGGCAATGCTTGGCGCCGACGCCATCGGCCTCAACTTTCATTCGGAGAGTCCCCGGTGCATCAAGCCTGAAGTCGCGGCGCGGATCATCGATTCGTTACCTCCCTTTGTAACTTCGATCGGAGTGTTCGTGAACTACGGCAACCCGGAAGCGCTTGAAGATTTTGCCACGTCGATCGGTCTGGACGCCGTTCAACTCCATGGCGATGAATCGCCCGACTATTGTTCGGTGATCGGCAATGTGAAAGTGATCAAGGCATTCCGTGTCGGCGACAGCTTTCGCGTGGAGAACCTGCGCCACTATTCCGTTTCCGGATTCCTGCTCGACGCCTACAGCAAGCAGGCCCGGGGTGGAACGGGACAAACCTTCGACTGGTCGCGTGCCAGCGGGGCCAATGCCTTCGGCCGGATCGTCCTTGCCGGAGGCTTGAACCCCGACAACGTGGGCGCCGCCGTCGAAGAACTACACCCCTTCGCTGTCGATGTTTCGAGCGGAGTCGAGCGCTCGGTCGGCAGAAAGGACTACGATCTGATGCAGCGATTTGTCGAGTCGGTGCACGAGGCGGACGGGAAATGAGTACGGACATTAAAAAAGGCCACTACGGTTCTTACGGGGGGCAGTTCGTTCCCGAAACGTTGATGTATCCGCTCGAGGAGTTGCAAAACGCGTACGAAGCGGCATTGAAGGACCCGGGCTTTCAGGCGGAACTCGAAGGGTTCCTCCATCACTATTCGGGGAGGCCGACGCCGCTTTACTACGCCCGGAGGCTCACTGAAGCCCTCGGCCGCGGCAGGATTTACCTGAAGCGCGAGGACCTGAACCATACCGGCGCACACAAGATCAACAACTGTCTCGGCCAGGCATTGCTGGCCCGGCGGATGGGCAAGAAAAGGATCATTGCCGAGACCGGGGCGGGCCAGCATGGAGTGGCGACAGCAACGGTATGTGCGTTGTTCGGAATGGAGTGCGACGTCTACATGGGCGAGGAAGACATCCGTCGACAGGAACTGAACGTGTTCCGGATGAAGCTGCTCGGCGCCCGCGTCGTCCCCGTGGCCTCGGGAAGCCGCACGCTCAAGGACGCGGTCAACGATGCCATGCGGGACTGGGTGACCAACGTCCGCTCCACCTATTACATGCTCGGTTCGGTCCTGGGCCCGCATCCGTATCCTGAAATGGTCCGGAACTTCCACACGGTGATCGGAACCGAAGTCCGTCAACAGATCATGGAACAGGAAGGGCGGTTGCCCGATCTGCTGATTGCGTGCGTGGGCGGCGGCTCGAATTCGATCGGCCTGTTTTTCCCCTTTCTCGAAGACCGCGGAGTTCGAATGGTGGGCGTCGAGGCGGGCGGACGCAGCCCGGAACTCGGCCATCACGCCGCGCGGTTCGCCGGTGGAAGGCCCGGCGTACTGCACGGGACCTTTTCCTACATACTTCAGGACGGCGCGGGTCAGGTGGTTCCGACCCATTCCGTCGCGGCCGGTCTGGACTATCCCGCCATCGGACCGGAGCACGCTGCCCTCTACGAATCGGGCCGCATCGCCTACTCGTCGATCGACGACGGGTTGGCTCTGGAAGCGTTCCACCGGTTGAGCCGGCTCGAGGGAATCATTCCCGCACTCGAGAGTTCCCACGCACTGGCGTATCTGGAGAAGGCCGAAATCGGTTCCGGTGACGTGGTGGTCGTCAACCTGTCCGGCCGTGGAGACAAGGATGTCACCGAAGTCGCCCGACTCGAGGAGATTAAGCCTTGAGTCGGATCGACATAAAATTCGCCCAGCTTCGCGCCGAGGGCCGCAAGGCGTTTATTCCATACCTGATGGTTGGAGATCCCGACGTCGAGACGACCGGCGAGATCGTTCTGGCCATGGAGGCCGCGGGCGCCGATATCGTTGAGCTGGGTGTCCCCTTTTCTGATCCGATCGGCGACGGTCCCGTGATTCAGCGTGCTTCCGATCGTGCCCTGAAGGGCGACGTTTCGCTCACGCGAATTCTGGATCTCATCCGATGGATTCGGCGCCGCTCCGATATTCCCTTGCTTGCGATGAGCTACTACAACCCCCTGTTGAGTTTCGGTCTCGAGCGTCTTGCCGAAAGTGCCTCGGGCGCCGGTCTCGATGGATTTCTCGCCAGTGACCTCACGATTGAAGAGTCGGGTGTTTTTGTCGAAACGATGCGCGCGACGGGGTTGAGCACGGTCTTCCTTGTCGCACCCACCAGTTCGACCGAACGAATCGGGAAGATTGCAAAAACATCGACCGGCTTTCTGTATGCGGTCTCGCGGATGGGAGTCACCGGGGAGCGAGCCGAGTTGTCCGATGAACTGGCGGGTTTCATGCGAATGCTCCGCGAGCATACGACAAACCCGATTGCCGTGGGTTTCGGTGTGTCCACACCCGGCCATGTGCGGGCCGTATGGACCCAGGCCGACGGCGCGGTAGTCGGAAGCACCATCGTTCGTGAAATCGAAAATGGCATCGCGGCGGGTTGCGATGGTTCCGGCGTGGCCAGGCGCGTGGGCGACCTCGTTCGACGGTTGCGTGGAGACCAGGAATGAACAAGATCGTGTCCGGTGTGGAGGAAGCGATTGCCGGTTTGACCGACGGCGCGTCGATCATGATGGGCGGATTCGGTTCCGGCGGCGTTCCCGAGAACCTGATCCGGGGGCTTCTTAAAAAGGGCGTCCGGGATCTCACCGTGATCAGCAACAATCCGGGATTGCAAGACTTTGGAATCGGACTGCTGCTCAAGGCCGGACAGGTGCGCAAGATGGTGTTGAGCTATGCCGGGGCCAACAAGCATCTCGGACAAATGATGCTGTCGGGGGAACTGGAGGTCGAGTTCGTGCCGCAGGGCACGTTGGCGGAGAGAATCCGGGCCGGCGGCGCCGGTATCGGTGGCTTCTATACGCCGACCGGCTACGGTACGTCCATCGCCGAAGGCAAGGAAATCCGTGAATTCGACGGCAGAAAATACGTGCTGGAATTGCCGTTGAAAGCCGACTTTGCGTTCATCAAAGCCTGGCAAGGCGACGACTGGGGAAACCTGGTGTATCGAAAGACGGCCCGGAACTTCAATCCCGTGATGGCAACCGCGGCAACGACGACGATTGCCGAAGTCGAAAGGATCGTCCCGCGAGGCGGACTGGACCCCGACTACATCCATACGCCGGGTATTTACGTCCGGACCCTGTTTCAGGGCGCGCACTACGAAAGACGAATCGAAAACCTCACGGTAAGGATGAAATGACGGACCGAAATTCACAAATGGACCGAAGGGAAGTCATCGCGCGGCGCATCGCGCGGGAATTCAGGGATGGCATCTACGTCAATCTGGGCATCGGACTGCCCACGCTGTGTTCCAACTATGTTCCCGACGGCGTCGACGTCGTCCTTCAGTCTGAGAATGGAATGCTCGGCGTCGGACCGTTTCCCGAGGCCGGGGAGGCAGACTCCGATCTGATCAACGCCGGCAAGGAAACGGTTACCGAGATTCCGGGATCGTCGTTTTTTTCGACCGACAATTCGTTTGCCATGATTCGGGGCGGGCATGTCGACCTGACGATTCTGGGCGCCATGCAGGTCGATGCCGCCGGCAACCTGGCGAACTGGATGGTCCCGGGCAGTCTGGTCAAGGGCATGGGAGGCGCGATGGACTTGGTGGCGGGCGCGCGATGGGTCATTGTCGGAATGACCCACACGGCGCGCGACGGTCAACCGAAGCTCGTTGCCGACTGCACTCTTCCCCTGACCGGAGTTGGAGTGGTGAACCGCGTCGTGACCGAACTTGCGGTCATCGACATCACGCCCGAGGGTTTCCAGTTGCAGGAGGTTCGGGAGGGTACGTCCGTGGAGGAGGTCCGTGCACTCACCGGAGCGCCGCTGTCGGTTCCAGCCGAAGTCGGCAGGTTCTGACCATTGTGTCGATGGTGCCGGCCGCGATTTCAATGGTTCTGATTGCGGTCGCAATGGC
Organism: Terriglobia bacterium; assembly: GCA_963555775.3. GTDB lineage: Bacteria > Acidobacteriota > Terriglobia > 20CM-2-55-15 > 20CM-2-55-15 > JAJEDW01. The sequence continues at coordinate 533,505 of CAUVWY020000003.1, forward strand.
TCTGGATGACGCCGTCCTCGTGGCCGAAGTTCCGTCCCCGCCAAGAGCGTTTCCGTCGACGATCGGAATATCGGAAAACGTGTCCTTATGAATATTGCGGTGATCGGTACCGGTTACGTGGGCCTTGTGGTCAGTTGCTGCTTTGCCGAGAGCGGCAACGACGTGATCTGCGTCGACAAGGACACCGAAAAGATCGAGCGGCTTTCGGGCGGCCATTCGACGATCTACGAACCCGGATTGCCCGAACTCCTCGAACGGAACCTTCGCGACGGGCGGTTGCGGTTCACGACCGATCTTGCGACGGCGGTCCAACAATCGTTTGTGGTGTTCATCGCGGTGGGTACCCCTCAGATCGGTGGGGTGCCGGACCTGAGGGCCGTCGGCGACGTTGCAAGCGGAATCGGGAAGGCGATCGACCAGTTCAAGGTGATCGTGATGAAGTCGACCGTGCCCGCCGGAACGACCGAAGAGGTGGGCGGCCTCATTCGTTCCTGTACCGACAAACCGTTCGACATGATTTCGAATCCCGAATTTCTGAGAGAAGGCGCGGCGCTCGAGGATTTCATGAAACCGGATCGCGTGGTGATCGGCGCCTCAGACGATCGGGCAGCCGGCATCGTCCGGGAACTGTATTCCCCCTTCGTCGCTACCGGGAGCCCTGTGCTCGTGACCGGCATTCGTACTGCCGAGATGACGAAGTACGCCTCGAACGCCTATCTCGCCACCCGAATTTCGTTCATGAACGAGTTGGCCAACCTGTGCGAGGCGGTAGGCGCCGATGTCGAACTCGTGCGCGAGGGGATGGGGTTGGACGAGCGTATCGGGCCGTCGTACCTGTTTCCCGGCGTGGGTTTTGGCGGAAGCTGCCTGCCGAAGGACGTCGAAGCCCTGATTGCGACCGGCCGCCGCCACGACTATCCCCTTCGAATACTCGAGGCCGTCAATCGCGTGAACGCCGACCAACGCCAGCGCTTCCTCGACAAGGTGCGGAACCACTTCGATGGAGACCTGAAAGGAAGGCGCATCGCCGTATGGGGGCTCGCGTTCAAGCCCCGCACCGACGACATGCGCGAGGCCCCGGCGGTGGATATCATCGAGGGACTCCTCGATGCGGGCGCCGAAGTGGTGGCATACGACCCCGAAGCCATGGATGAAGCCAACTCGATTCTCGGTTCGCGCATCGTTCTGGCTGAAAACAACTACGCCTGCCTGAAGGACGCGGACGCACTGTTGTTGGTTACGGAGTGGAAGGCGTTCAGAAATCCCGATTTCGAGCGGATGAGGGCCAACATGCGATCGCCGGTGATTTTTGACGGTCGGAACGTGTATTCACCTGCACGGATGCGAAAACTCGGGTTCATCTACTACGGCGTCGGGCGGAAGTAGTGAAAGCGGTCGTTACGGGGGGCGCGGGGTTTCTGGGCAGTCATCTTTCGGAGCGTCTGCTCGGCTCCGGATGGGAGGTGCTGTGCCTGGACAACCTTCTGACTGGCAACCGCGGCAACGTCCAGGGACTACTGCGGCAATCCCCCTACGAGTTCCGGTCCCACGACGTCACCGAGTACATCGAAGTCGACGGCGAGGTCGATGCGGTGTTTCACCTTGCATCGCCGGCCTCCCCGGTGGACTACCTGAAAATGCCGATTCAGACCCTCGAGGCCGGTTCGCTGGGCACCCGCAACGCGCTGGGTCTGGCCCGGGCCAGGGGCGCCCGTTTTATTCTGGCAAGCACGTCCGAGGTCTACGGCGACCCGCTGGTGAATCCGCAGACCGAGGACTACTGGGGCAATGTCAATGTGCTGGGACCGCGCGCCGTATACGACGAGGCCAAGCGGTTTGCCGAAGCGCTGACCGTTGCGTACCGCCGGCATCACGGGATGGACACCCGGATCGTTCGCATTTTCAACACCTTCGGTCCCCGGATGCGTCCGAACGATGGCCGTGTCGTTTCGAACTTCATCGTTCAGGCCCTCAATGGAAAACCGCTGACCGTATACGGCAGCGGCCGTCAGACCCGCAGTTTCTGCTACGTCGACGATCTGATCGATGGGATCGTGAGGTTGGCCACGGCCCCCCGGACCGACTCCATCGGCCGCCCCTTCAACCTCGGGAATCCACGGGAACGGACCGTCGAGGAGCTTGCCCAAAGAATCCTGAAGCTGACGGGAAGTTCAAACTCGATCGAACACCGCGAGTTGCCCGAGGATGACCCGAAGGTGCGTTGCCCCGACATATCCCGCGCCCGATCGGAACTCGGCTGGGAACCGAAGGTCGATATCGACGATGGCCTGCGCCTGACGATCGATTACTTTCGCCAGGCGCTCGCCTGATTCCGGCGCCGGGCGGCGCCGGAATCATTGTGGCGGCACGGATACTACTTATCGGGAGGGTGTCATTCCACGATCGTCGCCTGGTTGATGTAGTCCAGATCGGGGAAGTTTTCGATCAGGTACGGGTTACCCTGTGACTGCAACAGCTGCTGGCTCGGCCCCCTGCCGCTCGGAGCGCCTTCGCCGTATCCGCTGTACAGGTCGTCGACCACGTCCATGCCATCCGTCACCCGCCCAAAGGGCGAAAAGCCCTGCGAATCCAGCCCGGAGTTGTTGCCGTAGTTGATGAACATCTGTGTGGTGCGGGTATTCGCCCCGGACGTGGCAAAGGAGACGTAACCCCGCCCGTTGCTTTCAGCGACAGGATCGTCGGGAATACGGGCCTCGCGCCATATGGTATTCAACTGGGGATCGCCGCTGATGCCGAATTGGGCCATGAACCCCGACAGTACGCGGAAGAACCTGACTTCGTCGTAGTAGCCCCGCCGGACCAGATTGTAAAAGCGGTCGGCCCCATTGGGTGCCCACGCGCGGGTCACTTCGATCGTGAATTCGCCCTTGGTCGTGTCAAACAGAACCTGGAACGTGTCGGGCGCCGTTTCGTTGGCTTCTGCGGGATTCATGAGAGCTTCCTTTCCCCTTCCCTGGGCGGACGCAGGTGCGAGGGTTATCGAGAACAGTCCTGCTGCGAGAATTGCGATCGGTGCAAATCGATGAGACATGAATACTCCTCCGGTCTTGAACTGAGTCCGTAAGTTTAACCTCAAAGCCTGTGGACGATCCAGTCCGGCAGGACGCGAATCAACCACGCGATCAGGCGCCATCTTCGGGTGACGTAGACATGTTTTTTCCGTTTGCGGATCGCATCGAAGATCTGCCCGGCCGCCTTTTGCGGCGTTGCCATCCAGAAATGTTTTTCGGTCTTCAGCATATCGGTGTCGACAAACCCCGGTTGCACGTCGGTCACAACGATCGAAACATCCTGGCGCGCGAACTTCTGCCGGAGCCCGCCCAGGTAGTTGGACATGAACGCCTTGGACGCCCCGTATGCCGGGGATTCGCTGTCGCCGCGGAGCGCCGCGATCGACGAGATTCCCGCCAGGCTTCCGCCGCCCCGTTTGACCAGATGCTGTACGGCGACGTTGGCCGTTGCGGCAAAGCCTGCGACGTTGACGCCGATCGTGTCGCGCTCCGGCCCCCACTCGAGGTCCCAGTTGGAGAATCCCACGCCGGCATTCAGGATAAAGAGTTCCACGTCGCCCATTTCCTCAATGAGTTCGCTCAATCCTTTCATTGTCGATTCGGTATCGGAAACGTCCATCTGCCGGACCCAGGCGGGCGAGGGAAGTTCGGCGGCCAGTTCCTGGAGCAGGCCTAGGCGCCGCGCCGTGAGGCCCACCCCGTAGCCGTTCCTCGCCAGCACCCATGCCAGCTCGCGTCCGATGCCCGATGACGCGCCTACGACGATCGCGTTGCCCATTTACAGCCGTTCGGTCTCCGTCCGGATGGCTCCGGTTCGCCGGCCAAGAGTCAGGAGTTCGAGGGATGTTCCGAAGCCCGCGCCCGCGGTTGTCCCATCGTAGGCCGGCTTCGCCTGCCGTCGCGCAAACCGCAACGGGGTAGCGTTCCGCGCGAGGACAGCGATGACCGCCGGGCCGATAAAGAGTGGGGGTTGCGGTGTCATTTCGGATTAGGGGATCAGTTCTCCGACAGGATACCCGTGTCAGTGGTGTTTTCGGTAGGGCTTCCCTATAATTGATAGTCTCTTGAACTGGCGACGGACTCAATCGTCCGCTTGGTCAGTGCCTGGGGAGAGGTGCTGGAGTGGCCGAACAGGGCTGCCTGCTAAGCAGTTGCACGGGTAACCGTGCCGGGGGTTCGAATCCCCCCCTCTCCGTTATCTTATTGAATCAAAATATTGATTATAAATGAGTAATCTATTTAACGGCCAATAGAAGCCCCCATTTTTACCCGCGTGATTTTGTTGCTGAACTGGCGTGGACCCGGCCATTTCGCGGCAATATGGGAAACGGAGGCTGGCAGCCCGGTTCATGGAAGACACGTGGCGCTTACAAATCACAATCGTTCCGTGCTCAATTCCGTTCGGCATCAAAGACAATGGCTCGATTCCTACGAGATGAGAATCCATAAGGCAATCCTCGGGTACGATCTCTGGTCCTCAGGCATCCACGCCAGACGTTTTGACATCAATCGTCGCTTTCGCTGCGACCAAACCGGCAGATCGTTCGAAAAAATTCGACGTGCGACGTGGGCAGGCCCGTGGATCTTGACGGACGTGTGGAAAACCCGCCGAGGCGGATTTCTCCCGTGCGAACTCGGCCGGGTATCCCTCTCCTTCTTGGACGGGTTGGCCGACCACAGGCTCCAACGGCTCGGCCCCGGATTCTGAACTTCTTCCTCTGGACGTCGTGATCCTCCTGTTCGGTATTCTCTCAAATCACTGTCCGAAGGAATCGTGGGGCGGGGGATAAACAGCAAAAACAACAACAATAAACCGGCATATTACATGGAATTGAAAATACAGGTTGGACGGAACCGGCGCTCGGAGAAAACAACCGCGTATCAAGTAGTTACGCGCTGAAAGGAGGCTGGGATGGGCGTGAAGTTCCGGTTAACTTGACAATGCCGTGCAACTGGTACCGATCTATCTACCGTGCTTCGATCCCTACCAGCCCAAAGATGCGAGCAGGACCGCCAGTGCCTCCTTCAATCTTGATCGGCGCAACAATCAGGAACGCTCCGGCAGGAGGCAAGCTGCCAAGATTTGCTAAGTTTTCCAAATGATATTTGCCCCTTGCATGGCTGATGTGATGAACGGCGAAATCCGTTGACATGCCGTAATCCACACTTAGGGTGTCGATGCCGAGGCCGGCAACATTCCTTTCCTCGACCAGCAATTTGGCCGCCGCCTCTGAAAACCCAGGAAAGTGCAAGGCACCGTCGTTTTCGGCATTCTTGTAAGCCACGAAATCGTTCCATCGTGTGTCCCAGCCCGTGTGTGCCAGGACCATCGCATTGGCTGGGACTCGGCCGTGAGATTGTTCCCATTGGCTAATGTCGTCGATCGCCAGTTGATAGTCGGCGTTGCGCGCGGTCTCTGACCGCACGTCTATCACCACAGCGGGTACAAACAGTTGATTCAGAGGAATTCTGTCTAACGAAATCTGACCGGCAACGAAGTGATTCGGCGCATCTATGTGTGTGCCGGTGTGCTCGTCCACTGTGAAGCGGCCTTCGAATACTTGATCCTCCTCTAGTGTCGCGAAGATCTCATAATGGAACGGCTTGTTTCCAGGCCCAGGCCAGTAGGGATTCTGCGCATTGAGTGCGTGTGTCAGATCGACGATTTGGGTTCTTTCCGATGCGATCCATTCAATTATTCCTCCGGGACCTTCGGCCTCTGATTCAGTTGACCCGGGACTGCAGGATAGGAAAAGAAGAACGGGAGCCAAAACAGCAGCGAGCCTCATAGTTCCCTCTGATAGATCGCAACGAGGAGCCGCACTGCTCCGATACGGTTCGAATCTTTCGCTCGGTTGCCAGTGTGAGACGACCCCACAGGTCCGACCGTGGCTAACTTCGATACTCATTTGGTTCACTTCCGCTTTTTCCGTCTTCCTGCGTCGCCAGCTCCGACGAAATAAGGCGATCCCTTGTCATCGGGCAACCAGTCAATAAACTGAAGACCCGCTTTTCCAACGGTCAATTGAGACAGATCACCGCCCCTCAAAAAGGAGGATTTCACCATGTTACACGCCTTGATTCCCGCCTACAAGTTGACTAGTATTAAGATTACACTCCACAGGATTGGACTGAAGTCGATGCATCTGACGCCCCGGGAAATCGAGAAGCTGATGATCTTCACAGCCGGGGAGGTCGCACGCAAACGCCGCGACCGTGGGATAAAACTCAACTACCAGGAGACGGTGGCGCTGATCACATCTGAAATCCTGGAAGATATCCGTAACGGAAAGACGGTCGCTGAATTGATGGAGCTCGGCCGCCGGATTCTGACGGTCGACGACGTCATGGAAGGTGTGGCCGAAATGATTCCCGAGATTCAAGTCGAAGGGACCTTTCCTGACGGCACGAAACTGGTCACGATTCACCAACCGATCACCTGAGGGAATTCTCGATGATTCCAGGCGAATATCAGCTCCGGGACGAGCCGATTGAGGTCAATGCCGGGCGGGATACCGTTCGATTGGAGATCTCCAACTTGGGCGACCGACCCATTCAGGTCGGCTCCCACTGCCATTTCTTCGAATCAAATCGTTGGCTCGGGTTCGATCGTAAGGCAGCCTATGCAGCCTGTCGGACTAACACCAAATCGAAAATCTAAGTCATTCATATGACTGTGTTTACAGTTTCGAGCTGAAAAGGGCCGTCGTTGAAAACAAAGGACTTACGACGAAAGTCCGACAGGCTGCTATGGTATGCGCTTGAACATCCCGGCCGGAACTGCCGTTCGCTTCGAGCCGGGTGACACCCGTGAAGTGGAACTGGTTGCCCTGGGTGGCGACCGCGTCATGCACGGTATCAACGGTCTCGTGAACGGTAAGCTGGACGATGCCGAGGTAAAAAAGCGCGCCCTGAACTCGATCGCTTCGTTCGAAAGAAAACCGGAGTGAAGATCAACAGGACCAGTTACGCGGAGCACTTCGGACCGACTACGGGCGATCGTGTGCGGCTCGGAGACACCGACCTGTTCATCGAGGTCGAATCGGACCACACTGTCTACGGTGACGAAGTCAAGTTCGGCGGGGGTAAGGTCATCCGTGATGGAATGGGCCAGTCTCCGTCGGCGTCACGGGAGGACGGTGCCCCCGACCTGGTGATTACCAATGCCCTTGTTCTGGACCATACGGGTATCTTCAAAGCCGACATCGCAGTCCGCGAGGGCAGGATCTCCGCAATCGGCAAGGCCGGCAACCCCGACATCATGGATGGCGTGACTCAAGGGATGCTGATCAGCGCATCCACGGATATTCTTGCCGGTGAGGGGCGCATCGTCACGGCCGGCGGTGTCGACACTCACATCCATTTTATATCGCCCAATCAGATTCCCGAGGCGTTCTATTCCGGCGTCACGACCTTGATCGGCGGCGGTACTGGGCCCTCGACCGGTACGAAAGCGACGACCTGCACGCCTGGCCCATGGAATATAAGGCGCATGTATGAGGCATCGGAGTCGTTCCCTCTGAATTTTGGTTTTCTCGGAAAGGGGAATTCTTCGATGTCTGCAGCTCTGGAAGAACAGGTCCGAGCCGGCGCTCTTGGCCTGAAGCTCCACGAAGACTGGGGAACGACGCCAGCGGCGATCGATCAGTGTCTTACCGTCGCGGACCGCTTTGACGTCCAGGTCGCGATCCACACCGACACGCTCAACGAAGCCGGATTCCTCGAGGACACGATCGCGGCGTTCAAAGGCAGGACGATCCACACCTACCATACTGAAGGGGCCGGCGGCGGCCATGCGCCCGACATCATTCGTCTGTGTGGCGAATCAAATGTCTTGCCGTCGTCGACAAATCCCACGATGCCGTTCACGCGCAACACTATGGACGAGCACCTGGACATGCTGATGGTGTGCCATCATCTGTCGGCATCGATCCCCGAAGACGTTGCTTTTGCCGACTCCCGGATTCGCGCCGAAACCATCGCCGCCGAAGACATCCTGCACGACATGGGCGCTTTCAGCATAATGGCTTCCGACTCTCAGGCCATGGGCCGGATCGGCGAAGTCGTCTGTCGAACGTGGCAGACCGCCGACAAGATGAAGAAGCAACGCGGCCGTGTCGACGAGACCGGCGACAACGACAACGTCCGGGCCAAGCGCTACATATCGAAGTACACGATCAACCCGGCGATCGCACATGGCATTGCCGGAACGGTTGGATCGGTCGAGGTTGGCAAGATGGCAGATCTGGTTCTGTGGAAGCCGGCATTCTTCGGCGTGAAGCCGGAGGTCATCGTGAAGGGAGGGTTCATCGCAGGATCAGTTATGGGGGACGCGAACGCATCGATCCCCACGCCGCAGCCCTACGTCTACCGGCCGATGTTCGGCCATTACGGCCAGGCCCTCGATTCGACTTCGGTGCACTTTGTTTCACGGGCCGGCGTGGAGACCGACGCGCTCCGCGGCCTGCGACGTAGACTCGATCCCGTGAGCGGCTGCCGCACACTCAGCAAGATGGATCTCAAGTGGAACGATGCGCTACCCGAGATCGAGGTCAACCCCGAGACCTACGAAGTGCGCGCCAACGGGGAGTTGCTGACTTGCGACCCTGCGGAAATACTTCCCTTGGCGCAGCGGTACTTTCTCTTCTGAGATGACGGTGATTGAACAGGTGGCGCGTGAGGACGTGCTTCAGCGAGAGCTGGTTGATTACCGTTGGACTACGATCACGCTCCCAATCGAAGACCGTCAGAAGACCCACGGGCGACGACGATCCGACGATGGGCACGAGTTCGCGATCTCGCTCGAGCCTGGTCTGACGCTTGCCGACGGGGACTGTCTGCTCCTGGATGAAGAGCAGATTGTCGTAGTCGTACGGGAAGCCGCTGAAGCGGTGTATGTCGTTCGGCCGCGGACCGAACAGGAGTGGGCATACTACGCTTACCAGATCGGCAATCGGCATCAGAAACTGATGGTCGGCGACCAGGAACTGGTGTGTTTGCAGGATCCTGCCGTCCGGAGTCTGTTTGAACAGCTGCACGTGAAATACACAGAGGACAGGCGGCCTTTTACGCCAGCGACAGTGGCGTCGTCATTACCTCACAGCCATTGACCGCGCGGTCAATGGCTGTGAGGTAATGGGTTACCAATGACTAGTAAGAGGGGGGGGCACGCGTGGATTCAATTCAGATCTTACAAATCCTTCAGTTGACCGACGGGCTTTTTCCGATCGGAGCGTTTGCGTTTTCCGATGGACTGGAGACGGCCGTTCAACGGGATGAGGTTGTAGATGCGGATGACGTTCGCGTCTGGTTGAAGCATTACGTTGACGCGGTGTTCGCGAAGTCCGAAGGGCCGGCGCTCTTGCAGGCCATGGGCGCTTTTCCCAGCGACTGGCAACGGCTCGAACGTCTGGATCGCGAATTGACCGCGTTGAGACCCTCTTTGGAAACGCGTGCGAGCAGCCGTTCAATAGGACTGCGCCTTTTGAAAACGTGCAGTGCACTCTATCCCGGTCGAGACCTGGAAAACCTGCTCGAGCGAGTAGAATCTGACCAGTGTCACGGCAACGTTGCAATCGTCCATGGTGCTGTGTTCCGTGCCCTGGGTATCAGCGAGAGGGAAGCACTCCTGGCTTTTGCCTATTCGCGGTTGTCGGGTACCACGTCGGCAGCGTTGAGGCTGGCGTCGGTCGGGCAGCAAGGGATGCAGTACGTGCTGAGGGATGCGCTGGCTCGTGTTCCCGAAGTCGTCACCGACATCCTCGAAAGGCCTGCACAACGTTTCACATCGTTTGTCCCCATGTTGGACGTCTGCCAGATGGAGCACCGGCATCTCTACAGCCGGTTGTTCCGGTCCTGAAAATCGGATTGGTATTGGAATGCGAAAGCCTGTTCGTATAGGAATTGGGGGGCCGGTTGGGTCGGGAAAGACGACCCTGTTGGACTGCCTGTGCAAGGAGATGCGCGACGCCTACCGCCTCGGAGTCATCACGAATGACATCTTTACTCGCGAAGACATGGAATTCCTCGTTCGTAGCGAAGCCTTGACACCGGATCGACTCATGGCGGTCGAGACCGGTGGATGCCCGCACACGGCAATCCGAGAGGACGCATCGTCGAACTTCGAGGCGATCGAAAAGATGGTCGCACGGTTTCCCGACCTTGAGATTCTCTTCCTGGAGAGCGGTGGCGACAACCTCGCGGCGAGCTTCTCGCCGGAGTTGGTCGATGCCTCAATCTATGTGATCGACGTATCGGGTGGCGACAAGATTCCACGGAAAGGCGGCCCGAGCATCACGCGCTCCGATCTCCTGATTATCAACAAAATCGATCTGGCAGCGTATGTAGGCGCAGATCTTGGCGTCATGGATCGGGACTCCCGCAAGATGCGTGGAGATCGCCCATTCGTCTTCACAAATCTGAAGACACAAGAAGGAGTCGAGGGCGTTGTGTCCTGGATTCGGCGCGAATTCCTTTTCGAAGATGTCGAACTTCCCCCTTCCATTTGCTGAACCCGAAACGAGCGTCAGCCCGCTACCCGTCCGAGAAGTTGGGCGTTTCGGACGTCTCGACCTCTGCTTCAACGCCCGACGTGGCCGTACCGTCCTGGGCCGCCAGTATCATGAAGTCCCGTTCAAGGTGACCCGGGTGCATTATTCTCGCGCCTCCTCGCTGGACCGAGTGATCCTGATGCACTCAACGGCCGGCCTGTTCGGAGGCGATCGGTTGGAGGCACGGATTCGCGTCGAGACTGGTGCCCAGGCGCTGGTCACCTCACAGTCTGCGACGAAGATCCATCCTTCCGGTATCGCGGCTGCATGCCAGTCGCTTCGAATCGAAGTTGAGACGGGAGGCGAGTGGCATTACTACGTCGATCCAGTTATTCCGTTTGCCAACAGCCGGCTCTGGCAGGACATCCGGATCGAACTGGGCTCTGGCGCCCGTTTCTATTATTGGGACGGCCTGATGGCCGGCCGTGTCCGCAGAGGGGAGAGCTGGCGCTTCGACGAACTGCGCTCAGAGACCACCGTGTTGATAGATGCTGAACTCGCCTATCTTGACCGGTTTGAGCTGCGTCCCGCCGAACAGTCGCCAACGAGACGATGGGCGATGGATCGGTACGGGTACCTGGCGACCGTGATCGCATACGATCCAACCATCAACGAGAAGAACGTCGAGTCCATCCGTTCCGACATCGCCTCCATAGACGAAGGCTTCGCAGTTGGCCTTGACGTACCGTTCGATCAGCTCATGGTCGGTCGTCTTCTCGCAAAGAATGGGTCCAGCTTCCGAAAAGCTCGAGACAGCTACGAGAGGACAGTCTTGGAGCGCCTGGCCGGTCAGCGTGCTTCTGCTGGTATTTGCGCTCCATGAGCGCGCTTGTGCTACCGACAAAGCGAGTGAAAATTGTTGACAGGCTTGTATACCTTGTCTAAATGTGATCTAGCTCAATTTAGGCTTGTTGCTCAGGAGAGAAGGATGTACACATGATTTTCCTGCTGTGTCTGATTTTGTTGTTTCCGGTGTCGTTGTTTGGCCAGTTGAGTTATAGCCAAACTCGTCAGGTTCGTCAGGTCGGTGCTCCTGTTTACGCGCCCGACGGAACTCGCGTTACATTTACTTTAGATGAAGACATCTGGTTGTTGGATGTGCGATCGGGAGAAGTCAGTCAGTTGACGAATGCCCCAGGTCAAGATAGCTCACCGGCTTGGTCTCCAGACGGCCAGCGGCTCGCGTTTGTTTCTGACCGGTCCGGTCGGTCACAGATCCACGTAACGTCTTTTGATGGGGCCGATCCAGCGCAGCTGACGAACAACGGGACTGGCGTTCGATCGATCCAATGGTCGCCCGACGGCGAGAATATCGCCTATCTGGCGACGGACCAACCGGCTGGAGGCGGAGGGCCGAGACAGAGCGACGACCCAGTGGTGATTGTTGGACCCTCGGTGTTCACTCCGACGGTTTCGTTTACCAGGTTGTGGGTCCAGGATTCAGACGGCGAGACCCCGGCCCGAGTCGTCTCACCTGCCGGATACGATGTTTCCGATTGGACGTGGCTTACGGATTCGCAAGGCGTCATCGTTGGAGCGACGAATGAACCTGGCGTCGAGGCGTACACAGATCGCATCTTTTCGCTGTCGGCTTCGGGCGGAGAGTTCACGGAAATCTTGGCACCGAAAGGACCCTTTAGCGGCCTGTCGGTCTCGCCGGATGGAAAGATCCTCGCTTTCGTGGGATCGCGAGTGGACGGTCCGAGACCGCACGACCTCTACATCGTTGCCCTTGAAGGCGGCGATGCAGAGAATTTGACGGCTACTTCTATCGACCGTCCGGTCACTCAGTACGTATGGAAAGACAACAACACTTTCGAGGCGCTGGTTGAGACCGGGTTTCGAAACAGACTATACGCGGTGACGACCAGCGGGAGTGCGACGCCCTTGGTGGACCATGCTGTCGGTCCGTCGACTTTCAGTCCAGCGCGGGACGGGTCAATCGCGTATGTCGGCGAGACGGCTACTCAGATGCCGGAACTGTATCTGGCGGATACAGGTGGTACGGCGCGGCAGGTCACACGGTTCAACGACGAGTGGAACCAGATCTCTCTTGGTAGTACTGAGTTTATTAGGTACGAGAGTTCCGACGGGGTCGAGATCGAAGGGCTGTTGTTGGTGCCTCCTCAGTACAGGGCCGGTACGAGACTGCCGACGATCATGATGTTTCACGGCGGGCCGATCGGCAGATGGGCGGATCGCTTTGACGGCCTAGGTCAGATGCTGGCGACTCGGGGATATGCCGTGTTCTACCCCAACATCCGGGGTTCGACGGGATACGGTCACAATATGATCGACTTGATTCGATCCAGACGCCTTGGCGGTGAAGGCTGGGGCGAAGGCACCATCAAAGACGTGATGGCAGGCGCGGACATGTTGATCGAGCGTGGCATCGCGGATCCCGACAGGATGGCGGTCGGCGGTTGGTCGTATGGGGGATATATGGCGCTGTGGTCCGTGACGCAGACGAACCGATTCAAGGCGGCATACGCCGGCGCGCCAGTCAGCAACATCGCAAGCGAGTTTGGAACCGAAAACAGCAGACTGGCGACGGAAGACACTTGGAATCTTGGAACGCCTTACGAGGATCCGGAAGAGTATATGAGGAACTCTCCGGTCACATATGTGAGGAACGTAAAAACCCCGGTCTTGTTGCTTCAGGCTGAGGACGATACGTCCGTTCCATTGGGGCAATCTCAGGAGATGTACCGAGGTCTGAGGCGATACGGAGTGAAGACGGAGTTTGTCTTGTATCCGGGGGCCGGCCACTCGTTGAGCCTTGAGAAACACAACCGTGACCGCGCCGAGCGAGTGATCCGGTGGTACGACGAACATCTCAAGTAGATTTCAACAAGGGATGAAGGGACCGAGCGCTCTTCGCAATCAAAAGACCGGGCGTCACCGAACAGATCGAGGCAGCCGCAAAAGACAGCGCCGTGTGAGCGCCATGTGCAGGATTACACTGGGCATCCGAGTGATCAGTAGTCTGCACTGTATGCTGGTTTCCGCTGTGCACGGCTTTTTAGGCACTCTGTGCAAACCGCGTCGGATCCCTGCGTTGCGTCTCGAAACCGTTAAATTGTCGATCTGAAGCCACAATTCTCTCTCACCCGCCGCCCAGCCGTCACAGGTAAAAACGGCTGACAACATTGTTGACAACATTATAGAAATCATCTAATCTGCACAACCGAAAGCTTTTTGGACAGATCTGCAGCCGTCGGCAGCACGCGCGTTCTATGTTCGTGTGTACTGGTGATATCGGGACTCCTTGTTGTCCCTACGCACCGCAAGTCGTCGTGCAGGGTAGCGGCTAGCTGGAGTCGCAACTCAGGACGGTTTCGAACGGGTGGAAAAGAGTAGAATCTCAAGGAGGGGAACAATGTCTATAGCACGGTTACGCACTCTCTTGGTGTTTTTTTGTTTTGCTGTCGGCGTTTCCTCGGCCTTGGGGCAGGCGACGACGTCGGTCCGAGGCACCACTTCGGATCAGAGCGGCGCACTTATTCCTGGCGTGAGCGTTATATTGGAGAACGTCGGTACCGGCGCTACTCGGATAACGCTTACCGGCGAGGTGGGCGGCTACCAGATCCTGCAAATACAACCGGGCACCTACCGCCTTCGCGCAGAACTCGCGGGCTTCAGAACTATCGTGCACGAGAATCTGCAACTTCTTGTCGACACACCGACAACACTGGATCTGCAACTTGAGGTAGGGGAGATCACGCAAACGGTCGAGGTTACGGCGGCGGCTACCCCGATTCTCAATACCGTCAACGCTACGCTGGGCAACGCGTTTCAGGAACAGCAGGTCTTGGAGCTTCCGATTGAATCGCGCAATGTTGCCATGCTGCTGAGCTTGCAGCCGGGCGTCACGTACATGAATGATCGTGATGACGAGGACATGAGGGACTTCCGAAGCGGTGTGGTGAATGGCGCGCGGAGCGATCAGTCGACGATCAACATGGACGGCGTGGACGTGACGGATCAGGCAAACGGCCAAGCGTTCACATCGGTTCTTCGGACCACTCCCGACTCGCTGCAGGAGTTCCGCGTCACCACACTCAATTCGCCGGCAACCAGCGGAAATTCGTCGGGCGCGCAGATGTCACTGGTGACAAAGGGAGGGACCAACGAGTTTCATGGCACGTTGTACGAATATTTGCGCAATACAGCGACAAGCGCCAATGACTATTTCATCAAGCTGGCCCAGCTCAATAGCGGCGCAACGAATAAGCCGCCGAAATTGAATCGTAACGTCTATGGCGGATCGCTGGGCGGGCCCTTTATGCGAGACAGGCTGTTTTTCTTTGTCAATTACGAAGGCCGCAAAGACCGCCGGGAGCAAAGCATTGTCCGGACTGTGGCGACGGAGTCCTTCAAGGCGGGAAATATATTATATCTCAACGACCAAGGTGGCATCACGACGGTCACTCCCGCGGACTTGACGGCATGGGATCCGCTCGCAATCGGGCCAAATGCGGCCGTTTCGGAGCTTCTCAGGAGCCAGCCGACTCCGAACGATCAGTCGACTGGGGACCTCTTGAATAGCGCCGGCTACCGGTTCGCCGCGCCGGTCGGCAGGGACATGAACGTCTACATTGGACGATTGGACTTCCGGATCGATTCGACGGGGAATCACAACCTTTTTATGCGTGGCAGCGGTCAAAAAGATCTTGATACGAGTGCCCCCTATCTGCCGGGAGAAGCGCCTCAGCATGTCCGGGCCGATCGGAGCAAGGGCTTTGCACTGGGCTATACCTCGGTGCTGACGCCGACTCTCATTAATGAATTACGGTGGGGTTTCACGCGCCGGAGCATCGGCAACATCGGGAACAGCTCCGAGCCATTCATCACGCTGACAGGTGGGTGGGGGATGGGGCTGACCCGGACCAATGTAGCGAAGCAGCCGATTCACAATTTCGTCAATAACGTCAGTTGGGTGAAAGGCCGGCATACGCTCGAGTTCGGCGGCGGCCTGCTGTTCATTCGAGATCTGCGGTCCGACGACAGTAGCTCGTACAGTAGCGTGGGTATGGGCATTACGTCCGTGGCCGGCGGAGGCGTCGCGAATACGGGACTGGCCTTCGATCCCCTCACCCACGGTTTTCCGATGGTCGCCAGAACCGCCAGCAGCTCCTATGATGCGGCGCTGATGACGACTATGGGAATCCTCAGTAGTGCGACTGCGCAATACAACTACAACAAGGATGGCAGTGTGCTGCCGCAGGGTGAACCGATCGTGCGGCAATACGCAATCAACCAGCTGGACCTCTTCGTTCAGGACTCCTTCCAGTTTAGGCCAAACTTCACCGTGAACGTAGGCCTGCGGTACATGTACGAGACCCCCCCTTGGGAGATCAACGGCATGGAGATCGTGCCGGACGTGAAACTGAGTGAGTGGCATGCGAACAGGGGCCGCAACATGTTGAACGGCATTCCGTCGAACCAGGATCCCATCGTCTCCTATGTTCTGGGCGGGAAGGTGAACGGCGGGCGGCCGTTCTACGAGCCGAACAAGAAGAACTTCTCGCCTCGCATCTCGTTTGCTTGGTCACCCGAGGGCGGGGACGGATGGTTCGGCCGGTTGTTGGGCGATCGCAAGACGTCGATTCGGGCAGGCGCCAGCATGGTGTTCGATTCGCTAGGCACCAATATCATCGAAAACTACGGCGTCAACGGATCCTTCGGGTTGTCTACACAACTGCGAGTCCCGCTGGGCGCTCAGGCGGTCGAGTGTGCGCCTCGGATCGAGGGCTTTTTCGTGCTTCCCGTCTACGGTTGTCCGAACGCGAACGACGGTTTCATGCTACGGCCCGCCCCCCCAGGCGGCTTTCCGCAGACGCCGCCGGTCGGGTACGAAAACGGTGGGTATAACAGCATCACTGCGCTCGCAGACAACGTCAAGACTCCCTATTCCTACACCTTCAGCCTGTCGGTGGCGCGAGACCTCGGTAGGGACATGGCGCTAGAATTCTCCTATGTCGGGCGTCTGTCGCACCGATTGCTGGCCCAAAAGGACTTCGCGGAGTTGATAGACATCCGGGATCCGACTTCGGGTATCTTTGCGAGGGAGGCTTGGAAACGGATGTCGCAGTTGGCGCGCGAAAATACCCCATATACGGAGATCACGGAACAGTTGGTAGGCCCGACCGCAGCATTCTGGAACAATCTGTATCCGGGGATTGCGAACGCGTCGCTCAACACCGGCGATGGTGGAAAATGTTCGAATCCTGGAACATGCACGCCAATTCAGGGCGGCTATCTGTTGAACGAGCGGTTTCTGTTTGATGACACGTTTGGCACTTGGTTCGTTGATGTGCCGGATCTAATCTGCGCGGCGGATAGTCCCTGCAGTAGTCTAGGCCACTACGTGTACTACAGTCCTCAGTTTTACAGCATGAGGACCGGGCAGTCGGCTGCAGAGGCGAACTATCACGCGTTGCAGGTCTCGTTGCGGAAGCGTTTTTCGGACGGCCTCTCGTTCGACGCGAACTACGTCTGGTCCAAATCGCACGATGAGAGTTCGATCGGAACAGAGCGTCGTTTTGGGAGAATCTATGCGTGGGACAAAAGCCTTACGTATGCGGTTTCCGACTTCGACATGACCCATCAGTTCAATGCCAATTGGGTTTGGGGACTGCCGTTTGGCCGTGGTCAAGCCTTCGGCGGGGATGCTCCCGGGTGGGTGAACGCGCTTACAGGGGGCTGGCAGTTGTCGGGGATGTTTCGGTTGACCAGCGGCCTGCCGATAAGCATCCGGAATGGCCAAAAGTGGGCGACATCCAACATCAATTACGCGACCCAGACTCGCCCGGTGGAAACAACGACGACTAAGTTCGCCGACGGTACCGTGAATGTGTTTGCGGATCCAGCGGCGGCGCATGCGTCGTTCGATTTCGCGTATATGGGAGAAGCGGGCGGGCGGAACGTTTTGCGCGGCGACGGCTACCTGAGCCTGGATGCGTCGCTGAGCAAGCGGTGGAACATGCCTTATGATGAAGGCCACTCGATTCAGCTCCGCTGGGAAGTGTTTAACGTGGGCAACTTCACTCGATTCGATTTCGATCCCTTTAGCGCTGGAAACCTGACGCGAAGTAACAACTTCGGTAACTATGGGAGCCTGTTAACCAGTCCACGGGTAATGCAGTTCGGTCTTCGTTACGAATTCTAGGACGAAGTCCCTCCTTGTGGCAAAACCAAAGGTTTTTCCACCGCCGGCCGCCGTGGGAGTCTGTGTGGATTTTCACGGCGGCGGCAGTTTCCGGACCTCTCGTAAGCTTGCCGGTGAAGATGACACTTCTAAGGTGGAGTTCCCTGGAGCCAGTGATCCCTGCATCTCTGGACCCGTGGGGGGCGTCGACGGTGTCCAGAAGACCGTGGCGGCAAGTCCATCCAGCTTTCAAGAGTGCCTTCGAATCGCCCGCAATTCCGGGCCCGCCCCGTGAGCAGACTCCTGTTCGGCGATACCGTCCTCCTCTAAGGGTTTCAACCTTATTCCCTGACATCGAAACAAGTATTAACAGCGTTTTGGGTATGCGAACGATATCGCCGCTATCGCGTTATGTGAGGAGGGGCGTTGTTGTTCTTTCAATCGGCATGAACGTAGCCGCCGCGCCCGGAAGGGATAACAAACAGTCGGGTGAGCAGGTAGTACGCGCACATCGTAACCAGCATAGCCGGAACGGACGCGGACAAACTTTGAAAAGCGCGGCCGTTGGCAAATGTGAAAGGATCAAATAAGAGGAAGTAGGTGCCGACACCCAGTCCCACGGAGGCAATCGCCACAAGGTTCACTCCCCGCCAGAAAGCGTAGGCATTTGACGGCGACGTACCGAAGATTTCTCGAACGTCAATCCGCTGCCTTCGCAAGACAAAGAAGTCAACTATCCAGATACCGGCGAGCGGACTCATCAAGGTGCCCGTGATGGCCAGCAGAGTGCCGAAGTGGGAGTACACCCAACCAGAAAACAGTGTCAGCATCGCGCAAGGCACCGTAAAAATGGTAACCAATTGCATCCAGCGCATGTGTTGGAAAAGCGTCCTTTGCCGGAGTGCCACACAGGCGACGTACACCGTGGAAACCGTCGCTGTTATGTTGCCGAATGCGATGAACAATAGCATCGTGACCCCTAGCAGCCTGTCGGACTAACACCGAATCAAAAACCTAAGTCATTCATATGACTGTGTTTACCGTTTCGGGCTAAAAAGGGCCGTTGTTGAAAACAAAGGACTTACGCCGAAAGTCCGACAGGCTGCTAGACCCGCGCCAGCCAACGGAACCATCCATTGCGTCGGGTCACTGGTGCCGAAGCGAAGCCCCGCGACCAAACCAACCACGCTGGCGATCACGGCAAAAAGGTTAAGTCCGATCATGTTGGGCCAAAACGCAGAACGCTTGGTCTTCGAGAGACGCGCTAGATTTCCCACGAAGCACCACCACCCAAACCCCGCTCCAAGGTTCAGTTCGAAGGCGATAATAAAACCTTCCCATCGGTCACGAGTTTGATCGAGCGGCTGGAGGGCCAACAGTTCGCCGACGCTCAGTTCCCTGAGAATGGTGACGACCATCAGAATCATCATGATGCCCAGGCCCGGTGCCACAAATCGGCTCAATTCCCGAATAGACTTGGCGCCGCGCCTCAACACGAACCAGCAGAAGATCAACCCGAGCAAGGCGACTGAGGTAGTAATCCAAATCTCAACTGCGTTGGGTACTTCCATCACTGCCCTCAAGATGTTGAGAGCGACGTTTCCTAACATGGCCATCAGTATCGCCGTCCAGCCAACCCAGATGATCTCTGACAATGTCAGGGGAAAAAGGGTTCCCCGGTAGCCGAACACACTGCGCAGCAAGGTAAATTGCTCAATGCCGTATTTGTTGGAGGCGATAGCAGTAGACAGGGCTGCAAAGAGGACCCCGACGGAGTTTCCGGCGAGGATCGCTGCGGTACCCGTCTTCAAGTCCACAAACTGCGCGCAAATCCCGCCGATCAGGAAGACCCATGTCGCAATTGCTAGACCGATCGTGATTCGCGTGTAGTCGAGGAAGCCCCAAATGCGCTCATGAGGAAGTATCGGCAGAACTTCATTCCAACTCTCTCGAGCTATTTCCTCCTCGATGCTCAATGTTTCATCGCCCACGACTCTTCCCTCCAACAGATCGTTAGCGCCATCTGATTTCGATAACGTAAAAGGGACCCACCAAACGGGGCTCTGATCGAGGAAAAGGGACCCACCCCTGATAGCCTCCCCGGAAGCGTGAACTGGAAGAACAGGCACGCGGGTGGGAGGCGAGGATTGATAGGGATGGATCAGTACGAGTTGATCAGAACCGCAGATCGGGTTTACAAGAAAAGCATTCGACAGATCGCCCGGGAGACCGGGCACACGCGACGGACGGTCCGGAAAGTATTGGCCGGACAGGAGCCCAGGTATCGGCGAGAGAAGGAGCCCGCCTGTCCGGTGATGGACCCGGTCGCCGGGATCGTAGATGCCTGGCTCCAGGCGGACCGGGACCAGCCCGTCAAGCAACGCCACACCGCGCACCGGGTGTGGCAACGTCTGGTGGAGGAGCATGAATTTACCGGAGCCGAGGCGACGGTACGCCGCTGGGTTCGGGAACGGAAGACACGGTTGGGCTGGAACCAGACCGGCGCTGTGGTGCCGCTGGACCCGGAACACGCCCGTGAAGCCGAAGTGGACTGGGGCACGGCCTGGGTCCGGATGAACGGTGAAGACCGTCAGGTCAAGTTGTTCTGTATGCGGTCCCGGTACTCGGGCAAGGCGTTCGTGCGGGCCTATCCGTGGGAACGGCAGGAGATGTTCCTGGACGGTCACATTCGGGCGTTCGATTGGTACGGCGGCGTATTCCCGACCCTGGTTTTCGACAACCTGAAGACGGCCGTGAAGCGGATTCTGAAGGGGAAGGCTCGGGTCGAGCAGGCCCGGTTCACGGCGTTTCGGGCGCACTACACGTTTGAAGCGCGATTCTGTAATCCGGCCCGGGGCCAGGAAAAAGGCGGTGTCGAGGGCCTGGTCGGCTTTGCACGCCGGAACTTCCTGGTGCCGGTTCCCGAGGTGACCGACTTCGAGGATCTGAACGCGCAACTGCTGGAACGCTGCGCGGCTGACGACCAGCGCCGGATCGGCGGCCGGTCCGACGATCGCACGATTGGGGAGCGGCACGCGGTGGAGCAAGAACGCCTCCTGGCACTGCCCGACACGCGGTTCGAGAACACGAAGGTGGTGGGAGTCCGGATCAGCCCGTATCAGACCGCCCAGGTGGATCGGAACCGGTATTCGGTGCCGACCGCCTATGTGGGACGCCGGCTCTGGGCCCATATCGGCTGTGACCGGGTGAGCTTTTACGCGGACCAGAAGAAGGTGGCCGAACATGACCGCGCCTTCGGTCATAGCGACTGGCGGATCGATCCGTTGCACTACCTGGAGTTGATCCGGCGGAAGGTGGCCTCGTTTGAGAGCGCCCGGCCGATCCGGCAGTGGCGGGATCAATGGCCGACCCAATATGAGACCGCGCTGGAGCGGTTGCGGGATCGGCATGGGTACAGCCGGGGCACCCGGGAGTTCATCGGCATCCTGCAACTCCACCAGGACTGGGATCTGGAACGGGTGTCCTCGGCCATCCAGGAAGCGCTCGATGCCCACTGTATCGAGTTGGAAGCGGTGCGGCACATTCTGATGCGGGAGGACACGCCGACTCGAGCCCATGCGCCGCTCGAGTCCGGGTTGATGCCCGGTATCACCGACCTGACGATCGCCCGGGCCGATCTGGATCAATATGACCGTCTCCTGGCCGGGGGTGCGCGATGAGTCCGGGTCAGGAGATCGTTCTCGACGACGCACTGCGGCAACTCCGGCTCCCGGCCATGGTGCGGGAGTGGCGGGAACACGCCCGACAGGCCAAAGAGGCCGGCGAGGGGTACACCGGCTTTCTATTGGCTCTGGCCAGCCGCGAGCTGGAACAGCGGCAAGCCAATCAGGTCCAGCGTCGACTACGGGAGGCCCGGTTCCCACTGCTCAAGACTCTGGAGACCACGGACCTGAAGAAGTGGCCGGTGCTGGATGCGATCCAGGTTCGCGACTATGCCGAGTGCGGCTACATTACCCGGCACGAGAACGTCGTCCTGTTGGGCAAGCACGGAACCGGTAAAACCCATGCCGCCACGGCTCTGGGTGTGGAAGCCTGCCGGAGGGGCTACCGCGTCGGGTTCACCACGGCCGCCGGGCTGGTCAACACCTTGATCGAGTCGCGCGAGGAACGGCAACTGAACCGGCGCCTGGCCAAGCTGGCCCGCTTCGAGCTGCTCATCGTGGACGAAGTCGGCTATATCCCGTTCTCGGCCGAGGGGGCGCAGTTGCTGTTTCAGGTCTTCTCGGACCGCTACGAAAAGGGTTCGCTGATCGTCACATCGAACCTGCCGTTTGCACAGTGGACCAGCGTCTTCGGTGACGCCGCACTGACCGCAGCCCTGCTGGACCGGCTGACCCATCACTGCGCCATTCACCAGTTCGATTGGGAAAGTATCCGGTTCACCCAAAGTCTAGGCGCCGCCGGCAAACGGAAGAACAAACCCCGGTCCGCCGGAGGATCCGCGTGAAAACCGCGGGCGCAGCGGGCTGTGGAAAGTGCCGCCCCCATGGAAACCCGCTGCAAAGCCAGCGCGTTCCCACAGTGGCTTGGAAGCCTTCGGCTCCCACACTTCCCACGGCCTCGACGGCGGAATCACTTACAAACCATTAACCCGGGGGTGGGTCCCTTTTACTCGATCGGGGTGGGTCCTTTTTACGTTGTCAAAGCGACCATCCCCAAGTCATCGCCAGGATGGGTATCAAAACGCCAAACAGGAACATCAGTAGATAGTCGATTCCATTGAACTCGCCGATGGGCGTAAAATCGCGGTCCTCCGGAGCCAGGATCGACAACCTTCTTTCGAGCTCTCGCTGAAAGGCAGCATCAAACTGATCTCGAGAGGCATCCTTTTCGGGTGGCGGCGCAGGCTTGGAGTTGGTCATCTCTTCTGACATTCAATCGCCTACTGCATCGACCTGAACTTCTACCATCCAGTCCGGATCGACGAGCCTGCTGACTTCGACCAGTGTCGAGGCGGGTGGTGTCTCACCGAAAGCTGCCTTGGCAATCGGTTTCTCATACTTCATGTATTCATCCATATTCGTTGTGAACGTGTAGATATGTACCACGTTTTCCCAAGTAAGATTCGCAGCTTTCAATGCTCTGGTCACCATTTCGTAAACGACCTCGAGTTGGTGCTTCATGTCTCCCTTTCCGATGTTTTCGCGGCTGAGCCCTATCGACACCTGGCCCGATATCCGGTAGGATCGTCGTCCTTCGCTCTGCACGATCTGCGCATAAAGATTGTCAAAAGGCTTGTGCAAGGTTTCTGGATTCATTTTTTCAATCTTCATCACTCGACCTCGTTGCTGTGAAGTCCACGCTTCTCAGTGCGCCATCATCACGTGTTTGGTGATCAGATAGTCCCGTACGGCTTCGGTAGAGAGATCCTTACCGAAGCCAGATTCTTTGAACCCGCCATGCGGCATTTCGGACGCAAACACCATGTGGTCGTTGACCCATACTACGCCGTACTCGAGTTCCGACGAAACCCGCAGGACACGTCCAAGATCCTGGGTGAAAATGGAGGACGCCAGTCCGAAACGAACATCGTTGGCCATTCGAATGGCGTCCGCCTCTGTTTCAAACGGCTGGATCGTAACCACCGGTCCGAAGACCTCCGCTTGCACGATCTCGGAACCTTGTGCAGGGTCAGCGATCACCGTCGGTTCGTAGTAGTAGCCCTCTCCGAACGTCGTGGAATGCCTGCCGCCAGTGAGAATGTTCGCGCCCTGGCCGAGGGCTCGCTCCACAAACCCGTGTACGCGCTCGCGGTGAGCTTTCGAAATCAAGGGCCCCATTTCGGTAGTGTCCTCGAAAGGAGGACCCACTTTCACTTTGCGCATGGTCTCGACAAGGGCATCCTTGACGGATTCAAATAGACCTTGTTGAACGTAGAGTCGTGTAGCCGCCGTACAATCCTGGCCACTGTTGTAAGTCGACGCCAAGGTCACTTTCGAAGCGACTAGTTCGGCATCGGCATCGTCAAATACGAGGACCGGCGCCTTGCCACCTAGCTCCAAATGCACGCGCTTGACGCGCTTGGCGGCCACCTCCATTACCCGCTTGCCGACCGCGGTGGAACCGGTAATGCTTATCATCCGAACGTTCGGATGTTCGACGATCGCCTGACCCGTCTCGCTGCTACCTGTGACTACATTCAACACACCAGGCGGGAGCCCAGCTTCGGCGGATAGTTCCGCGAACATCAATGTGGTGAGGGGCGTCAACTGACTTGGCCTGAGCACGACCGAGCATCCAGCAGCCAGGGCAGGTCCCGCCTTCCAGACTGCCATCATCAGCGGATAGTTCCATGGAGTGATCTGTCCCACAACCCCGACAGGCTCACTGCGACACATTGAGGTGTACCCGGAGAGATATTCTCCCGCGCGCAGACCGTGCGTGTCTCGGGCCGCAGCGGCGAAATAGCGCAAGTTGTCAACGATGAACGGCATGTCCGTGCCGAGGCTGGCTAATCGATATGGTTTGCCAGTGTTTTCCGACTCGACACGCGCCAACTCCTCGCTGTGCTTCTCCAGCAAGCCAGCCAGGCTCCACAATATGTTCGATCGCTCGGCCGGAGACCGCCTGGACCAGCGACCATCATAGAAAGCTTTCTTGGCGGACTCGACTGCCACCGCTACATCCTCTTGGGTGGCATCGACCACTTCCGCGATCTTCTGGCCGTTCGCCGGGTTCTGAACACTCAAACGTCCTCCACCACGAGTCTCGGTCCATCGCCCGTCGAACCAGAGCCTGTACACCATGTCGTCTGCCTCCGGCACAACGCCCACTTACTTCAACCGCACTGGCCCGGGATTCATCGCCTCGGGAGAAGTCAGAATAGGATTGAGCGGAAGGCTGTCGACATCAATCGTCCTGCCCTCCTTTATGACCATCGAAATGGTTCGCATGTTTTCTATGTCCTGCAGCGGATTGGCATCCAAAACCACCAGAGTCGGCGAACTTGCCAGGCTCCAGAGTTCCAAGCTGATCCTGCACGTGGTAGGCCTCAGCGATGTTCTTAGTGGCTGACTGAATAATCGCCATAGGGGACATTCCCCGCTGCGCCATACCTTGCATGAGGACGAACTGTTCTTCCCCCATCTGCCACCCGAAGATGTCATCCTTGGCCACATCGGGGTCGATGAGGCCCGCATCCGTGGACAGCAGTTGAGGCACGCCCGCTCTAATCATCCGGATCTGATTTTCTAATCGATAATTCGTACCGAAGCTCTGATCGCGGACCTGTTGCTCCTCCGCCTGCGACAGCGGCCTCCATTGCGTTCCGCAATAGAAGTTGTTGTCGAGCATAAGCTGAATGGTGGATTCATACATGGGTTCGGGTCCGGTAGAAGCGCAATGCTGGGCCATGTCTACGCCGACCTCCAGCGCGATGCGCAACGATTCATTCGAACCCTGGTGGGTTTGAACAATCTTTCCGGCTTCGTGTACTGCCTCTACAAGCGCGCGTTGCTGAGCCGGACTGAAGCGCAACACGTTAGTTTGCCCAATCTCGCTGTTCACCGGCTGCCCATCGCCGGTGGCGCCGTACTTCACAAAATCGAACCCCTGGGCAACATAATCGCGCATCTCTTCCTTCACCTGTTCCGGCGACATCCACGCAAGATCCGGTCCGCCACCTGCCTCGAACATGGCGTTGATGCGATCTCGAAACGCTTGGCTTGCCGACTCTATGGCCTCGACAGTAGTGAAGACCGCGCGGAAGCCCACTATGTTCCCCGCGACGAAGATCCGAGGGCCCCTCGATCTCACCTGCTGCGATCCGGTCGCGTACCCGCATCAAGGGCGCTCCCGGCCCCATAGAGTCAAAGACCGTTGTAAAACCGTACTTTAAAGCCACCTGTGCGGCTTCTTCAATCAGACCCTCGAAGTTGTTCTCATACCGCGCCAGAAACTCAATGTACGTCCAGCTCGGCCATGGGATCAGATGGACGTTGGCATCCATCAATCCGGGTACCACATATCTTCCGGTCACGTCGATCCGTTCGGCTCCCGCGGGAACCGAAACCGAGTTACTTGGTCCGACAGACGTAATCATCCCGTCTGTGATTACGATCACGCCGTCGGGAATTGGCGCTCCGCCATTTCCATCGATAATCGTGGCGCCTGTGAGCGCCGTCACTTGCGCGTTGGCTGGAAGCGGCAAAGCCAAGGCAAGCGTGAAGATCGTTGCTGTGATCAATCCTGTGGTTTTCATTTGTTAACCTCCCTTGCACGTTGATCGTTCAAGTTCCTGGTTGGCGTAGGTTTCACTCGGAGGATGTGTCAGTTGCGATAGACGACGCCGGGTAATACGCATAGCATTTCAAAC
>CAUVWY020000004.1:0-257859 GCA_963555775.3 Terriglobia bacterium
GTCAGCGTGGCCCCGTTCATCGACGCCGAAGAAAGCGCCGGCGCGGTATCGTCCACGTCTTCGAGCCGGACCGTGAACACGGCCTCCACCGAATTGGCGCCGTCGCTCACCTCTACCGTCACCTCGTAGTCGCCGTTCCTGTCGCTGTCACCCAGCCTCTCGTAGTCCTCGGCCGACGCGAATGTGAGCACGCCGTCCGACGTCAACCTGAATCTGCTCCGATCCGCGCCGCCCGTGATCCGCCACGTCAGATCCTCTGCCGGGCGGTCCGCGTCTGAGGCGGTGAGCGTCGCCACCGCCGTCTCGTTTTCCGCCACCAGAATCGGAGAGCCCGTCACGATCACTGGAGATGCGTCGTCATCTGTGATCGTGATCGATCGTTCGGTCCCGATCATGCCGCCTCCATGACGGGCCGTAACCAGGATCGTCTCGGCGTCATCGTCAATGGCGTCGTCCATCGCCGTGACGGTGGTCGCGACCGAATTCTCCCCAGCGGTGAGCGTGAGTTGCTCCAACGCGACCGTGTAGTCCGTTCTCTTCGACGCCGTGCCGGCAAAGGCGAGGGGGATCCGCTGATTCTCGGCGAAGGCGGCGCCGTTGGTGATTTCGATCGTCACCGTTGCACTGCCGCCCGATTCCGAGATCGACGATGGACGGACCGTCAGGGTCAACTCCGGCGCGTCGTCGTCGTCCGTGATCGTCAACTCCTCGTCATCCGGGTCCGTCACTCCGTGACTATTGTCGGCAGTGCCGGACACCCGCACCGTCTTGTTGGTGGTGTCCACATCGTTGTTGTTGGCGGTGATGGTCACGAGCCCGGTGCTGGTGGTCTGACCGGCCGTGAACGTCAGCGTCTTGTTCGGGCTCAGCGTGAAGTCGTCCGCTACGGCTGGCGAGACGGCCGTGGCGGATACGGTCACCGTCGTCGTCTCGCTCGACTCTCGGTCCAGCCGCGCCGTCACGGTGGTGGACCCGCTGTTCTCGCCGATAGAGGTCCGCGACAGCCGGAGCATCACCGTCGGAGGGTCATCGTCATCCGTGATTGTCAGATCCTCGTCGTCCGGGTCCCTCACTCCATGACTATTGTCGGCGGCGCCGGACACCCGCACCGTGTTGTCGGGCGTGTCCGCGTCGTTGTCGTTGGCCGTGATCGTCACGGTCCCCGTGCTAGTGGTCTGACCCGCCGTGATCGTCAGCGTCGTGTTTATGCTCAGCGCGAAGTCCCCCGCCACGGCCGGGGAGACGGCCGTGGCGGATATGGTCACCGTCGTCGTCTCGCTCGACTCTCGGTCCAGCCGTGCCGTCACCGTGGCGGACCCGCCGTTCTCGTTGATAGAGGTCCGCGACAGCCGGAGCGTCACCGTCGGAGGATCGTCGTCATCCGTGATCGTCAGCTCCTCGTCGTCCGGGTTCGTCACGCCGTGACGATTGCGGGCGGTTCCGGTCACCCGCACCGTGTTGTCGGGCGTGTCCGCGTCGTTGTTGTTGGCGGTGAGCGTCACGGTCCCCGTGCTAGTGGTCTGACCCGCCGTGATCGTCAGCGTCTTGTTCGAGCTCAGCCTGAAGTCCCCCGACACGGCCGGAGAGACGGCCGTAGCGGACACGGTCACCGTCGTCGTCTCGCTCGACGTCCGGTTCAGCCGCGCCGTCACGGTGGTGGATCCGCCGTTCTCGTCGATCGAGGTCGGCATCAGCTCGAGCGTCACCATCGGAGGATCGTCTTCGTCGATGATCGTCAGAGTCACGTCCGATGGCGCCGTCACCCCCGCGCTGTTGGTGACCGTCCCCGACACCCGCACCGTGTTGTCGGGCGTGTCCGCGTCGTTATTGTTGGCGGTGATCGTCACGGTTCCGGTGCTAGTGGTCTGACCGGCCGTGATCGTCAGCGTCTTGTTCGTGCTCAGGGTGAAGTCGTCCGCTACGGCTGGCGAGACGGCCGTAGCGGACACGGTCACCGTCGTCGTCTCGCTCGACGTCCGGTTCAGCCGCGCCGTCACGGTGGTGGATCCGCTGTTCTCGTCGATCGAGGTCGGCATCAGCCCGAGCGTCACCGTCGGAGGATCGTCGTCATCCGTGATCGTTAGCGTCACGTCAGCCGGGTCCGTCACTCCATGACTATTGTCGGCGGCGCCGGACACCCGCACCGTGTTGTCGGGCGTGTCCGCGTCGTTGTCGTTGGCGGTGATCGTCACGGTCCCCGTGCTAGTGGTCTGACCGGCCGTGATCGTCAGCGTCGTGTTCATGCTCAGTGCGAAGTCCCCCTCCACGGCCGGGGAGACGGCCGTGGCGGATACGGTCACCGTCGTGGTCTCGCTCGACTTCCGGTCCAGCCGCGCCGTCACCGTGCTCACCCCGCGGTTCTCGCTGATCGAGTCCGGCATCAGCTTCAGCGTCACCTCCGGCGCTGGATCGTCATCGGTGATCGTCAGCGTCAACGGCGGCGGATTCCCCGTGACGCCCTGGGTGTTGCGCGCCGCCCCCGACACCCGCACCGTCTTGTCCGGCGAGTCCGCGGTGTTGTTCTTGCCCGTGATTGTCACGGTCCCGGTGCTGTCGGTCTGGCCTGCCGGGATCGTCAGGGTCCGGTTCGTGCTCAGCATGAAGTCATTCGATACCGCCGGATCCACAGCCATCGCCGATACCGTCACCGTCGTCACCGCGCTCGACGCCCGGTCCAGGGTCGCCGTCACCGTCGTCACCCCGCTGTTCTCACCGATCGAGTCCGGCGTCAGCAACAGGGTCACCGCTGGCGCGGTATCGTCATCCACGATCGCCAGCGTCACCGCAGCCGGCGGCCTCACTCCCTGCATGTTGTCCGCCGTCGCCGATACCGTCACCGTCTTGTTGGGCGAGTCCACGGTGTTATTCATCGCCCGCACCGTCACGGTCCCGGTGCTGTCGGTCTGGCCTGCCGTGATCGTCAGGGTCTTGTTCGTGCTCAGCATGAAGTCATTCGATACCGCCGGATCCACAGCCATCGCCGATACCGTCACCGTCGTCATGGCGCTTGACGCCCGGTCCAGGCTCGCCGTTACCGTACTGACCCCGCCGTTCTCGCCGATCGAGTCCGGCATCAGCTTCAGCGCCACCACGCTCCTCGCGAGCATTTCCAGTCTCGCCGAGACCCGTGCACTGCGGGTCGCTTCGCCGCCCTGGACCAGGGCCGCCACCTGGTATGTGTATGTGGTGCCGGCGATCACGCCGGTATCGCTGTACTGGCGCCCGTCGAGGTTCGCTGCGACGGTCTCGACGGTGGTCCCGTCGTCGCGGTGGATGGCGTAGGTCACGCTTGGCGCGGAGGTCCACACACTCACGTCCACCGGGGTCCAGCTCAGCGCCACCTGGGCCGGTCCAGCGATCGCCGTCAAGACCGGACCGGACCGCAGTTGATGGCCGAACTCCTGCCATGTTGCCTCCCCGTTCCCATCGAAGTCCACCGCCAGGGCCGGGTAGTGCGCGGCCGTTCCGAAGTCCCAGGGATTGTCGGAAACGCTATCGCTGTCGAGGTCCACGTTCCATGTTTGGTAAATCCCGCTGTAGCTCGTGGGCGCTTGCAACTGCGCCGTCGTCCGTCCAGACCCAGTCGTCTGTCCCGAGGTGCTCGTGTCCCAGTAGCTGGTGGTGACGGTGCCGGTGGAACCGGACAACCGGTTGCGGCCGACCAACCCGCCCACATTTCTCACGCCCGCCACGGGTCCCGTGGCGTAGCTGGCGGTGATGGTTCTCCCGTTGCTGCCGACCAACCCGCCCACATTGTCATCGCCCGCGACCCAGCCCGTGGCGTAGCTGGCGGTGACAGCCGCGTCGTTCTCTCCGATCAGTCCGCCAACGTTGTTGCCGCCCGTCACCTCGACCGCGGCATAGCTGGCGACAACGAGGCTGCCCCAGGTCGCTCCGGCCAGCCCGCCCACGCCACCGCCCGTGCCGGTCACCGTGCCGGTCACATAGCTGCCGATGACTGAGCCGTTGGCGGTTCCGGCCAGCCCCCCGACGTTACTGCTGCCCGACACCATGACGTCGATCAGCCCGACATGGCGGATGACGCTCCCATACGAGGTCCCCCCGAACAGCCCTACGTTTGAATCACGATCAATGAACAGATTGGCGATGGTGTGCCCGTTGCCTTCGAAGATCGCCCGAAAATCGGCCCCGAACACAGCGACTCCGGGAGTCGGGGCGGCCTCGATCGGCTCCCAGCCGGCGCCGGCGTTCCAGTACGTGTCGCCCGCGCCGGCACTCCCGTCGCCGTTGGTGTCGAAGTCCAGATTGTCGGCCAGCTCGTAGCCCACGCAGCCGGTCAGCCCGCCACATGCCTGCCGGTCGCCGACGGTCGAAAACGCCGTCGCATACGCCGTCGCCCCGTCCGTCGTGGGCACGCCGTCCCCGTTCAGGTCGTGGCGGATGGCATCGAGGCGCGCCAGCGTCGTAATCTCGATGAGTCCGTCGTCGTCTGTGTCGTAGTCGAACGCGCTCGACGGTTGCACGGTCACCGTGAGCGTCTGCGTCCCGCCCGCCATGGACCCGCCCGCGTCGGTCGCCGTCACCGTGATCGTCGCCGTGCCCGCCGCCACCGGCGTGAGCGTCACCCGTGAGCCCGACACGCTCACCGTCACCACACCCGTCGCCGACGAGGCAGCCGTATAGGTCAGCGTATCGCCCTCCGGGTCCTCGAACGCCTTGCCGACCTCAACCCCCGCCGCATCGCCCGCGTGCAGCCACCGGTCCGACAGCGTCCCGACCGGCAGTGGGGGCGAGTTGCCGGATGTGGTCACCACGACCGTCGCGCTGCGCACAGGCTCGCCACCGTCGACCACGGCTATCACCTGGTAGCTCAGGGTGGCGCCGGTCCGCGCCGCTGAATCGGTATACAGCAGGACCTCGAGGCCTTCCTCCAGGATCTCGACGGTATCCCCGTCGGCGCGGGTGACGGTATAGGTCACGTCCGGCGGCGGGGTCCAGGAGCCTGCATCGACAGCGACAGCGGTCCAGTCCAGGGCGACCTGCGCCTGCCCCGGCGTCATCGTCGGCGTCACCGTCGGCGTCATCAGGGTCGGGCCGCTCCGAAACTGATAGCCGAACTCCTGCCAGGTTGCCGACCCTTGCCCATCGACGTTCGCCTTCAGGACCGGGTACTGGCTCCCCGTGCCGAAGTGCCAGGGAGCGTTGTTCCTGCCGTCGCCGTCCACGTCCACGTTCCAACTCCCGTAGATGCCGCTGTAGCCGGTGGGCGCCTTCAGTTGCGCCGTCGTCCTGCCAATCCCGAATGACCCGGATGTCTGTCCTGACGTGTTCGTATCCCAGTAGCTGGCAGTGATGATGGTGCTGTCGTCGCCGCTGTCGTATCCAACGAGGCCGCCGACACCACGCGCCGGTCCCGACACTCGACCCGTAGCGTAGCTGGCTTTGATCTCTCCGAGGACGAACGGTGCGTTCCCTGGGATGCCGTTGGTACCGACCAGCCCGCCGACACTACTCCGTCCTGCGACGCTGCCCGTCGCATAGCTGCCGACGATGCTCGCGTGGCTACGAGCCGCACCGACAAACCCGTCATTGAAGTTCCACCCGACCAGCCCACCGACCCTACTGTCACCCACGACACGCCCTGCCGCATAGCTGCCGCGGATCGCGCCGCCGTTGTAACCGACCAATCCGCCCGTTCCCCGATCCAAATCAGAGGTGCGCACGAAGTCCGGGGGCGCCATTCCCGTGACCGCTGCAGAGCTGCGGGACAGGGTGATAGTGCCCAGATTGGCCCCGACCAATCCACCCACCTGGACTTCGCCCGATACCCGACCTGCCGACTGGACGCGGCTGACAACACCGTGGTTCTCCCCGGCCAGCCCGCCGACATGCTGCTTGCCGGTCACGTCTACGGCGGCCAGCCTGACGTCGTGGACGACACCGGACGAACCGATGGCACCGAACAGCCCCGCGTGGTCGTCCCGCGCAACGAACAGGTTGGCAAGCGCATGTCCGTTACCATCGAACGTGGCATTGAAGGCCCCCAACAAGGTCCCGAAGAAGCGTCCCCTGGGGAGGCCGATGGGCTCCCAACCCTCGCCGGCGTTCCAGTAGGTATCGCCCGCGTCGGCGCTGCCGTCTCCGTCGGTGTCGAAGTACAGATCCTTCGTCAGCTCGTAGCCCGAGCAGCCGTCGATGCCGCAGCCCAGCCGATCAAAGGCGTCGGGGAACGCCGCCGCGTACGCCGCGTCGCCCGCGACGCCGTTCCCGTCCAGGTCATGGCGCATGGCGTCGAGCTGCGCCAGCTTACTGATGCCGATGAGCCCGTCCTTGTCGGTGTCGTAGTCGTGGCCAACCGTCACTGTGAAGCGCTGCGACACGCTCGTGTTCGACCCGCTGGCGTCGGTCGCCGTCACGGTGATGATCGTCCGGCCCGCGCTCGCCGGCGTGATCGTGATCATCGAACCGGACCGGCTCAGCGTGGCGACGGACGTCACGGACGAACTTGCCGCGTATGTCAACGTGTCGTCGTCCGGATCATCGAAGGCCCCCGCAACGTCCACCACCACCGCCGTTGCCCCCACCAGCAGCTCCCGATCCGCCACAATCCCCACCGCGACCGGGGGCTGGTTCCCCTTGCCGGCGATCACCACCACGGGCGCGCTGCGCACCGCTTCCCCGCCGTCCACTACCGCGGCCACCCAGTATGTGTAGTCGTCGTCGATCGTCACACCGGTGTCGGTATGGGTGCGCCCGGTGGGATTCGTCGCGATGGCTTCAACGATGGTGCCATCGTCGCGATAGAGCGTGTAGCTGACGTCCGGGGGGTCCGGGTTCCAGGGGCTCGTCGATACGGCGTCCCAGCTCAGGACCACTTGGGCCTGGCTCTCCGTCGTGGTCGCGGTCAGCGTCAAGCTGTCGCGAACCTGGTAGCCGAACTCCTGCCACGTCGCTCGATTGTCGTCATTCAGGTCCAGCGACAGGGCCGGATATTGGGTCGTCGTCCCGAAATCCCAGGGCTCGTCGCCCACGCCATTGCTGAAAAGCGAACGGTTCAGATCCACATTCCACGCCGCGTAGATGCCGGTGTAGTCCGTCGGCGTTTGCAACTCCGCGGTAGTCTTCCCGCCCACGCCCAGCCGCTGCGATTCCGTACCGTCGATTACGCCATTGTCATTCTCATCGTCCTCACCCACGCCTACGCGTACCCCGGAGGTCTCCAGGTCCCAGTAACCGGCCCGGACCCGGATATATTGCCCGCTCCCGACCAGCCCGCCGACCGCTACGTCGCCGGAGACCGTCCCCGTGGCATAGCTCGCCTCAATCACACCGCAGGAACTGCCGACCAACCCGCCGACCCCGCCGCCGCTGCTGGTGGTGGTTTCCACGGGGCCGGATGTGGTGAAGAAGCCTAACCCATGACAAATGATGAACCCGGAATCCGACTCCGAGAGCCGCGCCCCTCCACCCGACACGTCCCCGGTGGCATAGCTCGCCAAAATGACCTGGGACGTATCGCTGACGGCACCGACCAGCCCGCCGACCGCGTTCATGCCCTCCACATTCCCGGTGGCATAGCTGGAGTCGAGGTTGTTGAGGAGCTGGTGCCCAACCAATCCCCCGACCGCATCGGCACCGGACACATTAACCGCGGCGTAGCTGCGCAACACGCGCCCCCAGGTCCGGCCTACGAGGCCGCCGACTTCATCCGTGCCCGACACGCGGCCCGTGGCAGAGCTGTCTACCACCGCCCCAAAGACGCCGTGGCCCAGCAGGCCGCCGACCCTATCGCCGCCGGTCACGTCGACACCGACCAGGCCGATGCCATGCATCGAGATCCGGTTGCTGGCCCCGAACAGCCCGACCCCGTCCTCGGTGTCCCGGTCGATGAACAGGTTGGCTATGGTATGGCCATCGCCCTCGAAGTCCGCGGTGAAGGGGGCGTCGGCCTCGCCGATCGGCTCCCAGCCGGCCCCGGCGTTCCAGTAGGTATCGCCCACCACGTCGGCGCGGCCGTCGCCATTGGTGTCGAAGTCCAGATTCCCCGTCAGCTCGTAGCCTGTGCAGCCGTCGTCGCTGGGACACCCCATCCCCAGCGCGCCCATGGGGAAGGCCGCGTAATACGGCATCCACGTCGCGCCATCCACCAGACCGTCGCCGTTCAGGTCGTACCGCATGGCGTCGAGCTGCGCCAGATTGCCGACATCGATGAGCCCGTCATTATCGGCGTCGTAGTCCCTGTTCCCCGCTGTCACCAAGACCGAGAAGGTCTCGACCGCGCTCAGACCGTCCGGGTCGATCGCGCGCAACGTCACCACCGCACGGCCCGGTGAGCCCGGCGTGATCGTCGCCATTGAACCGCTCTGTGTGGCGGCCAGTCGGTCCGGGTCGCTCGACACCGCCTCGTAGGTCAGCGTGTCGGTGGCGTCCGGATCGCTAAAGACAGTCGCCAAATCGATGGTCACGGCCGCGGCACCAGCGGCGAAGGTTCGGTTATTCTGGGCGCTTGTCACGGTCGGCGCTCCATTGCGGTCCGCCGCCGCGACATCGACGGCATCCACGGCGCCCGGCGCCATCACGATGCCGGCGCCGGAGTCACGATCGACACCGGTCGCCTCGATGTCCAGGGCCGCGCCCGTCATCGCCGTGCGGAGTTGCGCCAGGGTGACTTGGTCCGGACCACCCGCTGCCTCCAGCATCAACGCCCCGATGGCCGCCGCGTGCGGCGCCGCCGCCGACGTGCCGCAGAACGGAGAGAAGCCGGGCGTCGCCGTCGTCACGCATGTCGCAGCGGTGAGATCCGGCTTCTGCAGGAGCTTCCCGCCCGTCGCGGAGAAATTGCCGGGCGTGATCGCCGTGCCGTCCGGTTGAAAGAAGATGCGGCGCGGCCCGTCCGAGTTGCTGCTACGCACGGATTCCGTGCCGTCGAACACACCGCCGGACCCGCCTGCAGTCGCTACATCGACCATCGCCACACTGATCGCGTTCTCCTGGGCCGAGTGTCCGTACAGGGTCCCGGCGGTCGCGACCGCCAACGGTCCGCTGGCCTGCACGCGCAGGTAGCGGTTTGCCCCGGAGGCCTTGACGACGACCACACTGAGCCCGGAGTAGGTAAATATCGGAGAGGAGATGATCTCAATCGGATCTTGGGTGCCGTCCTGGGTGTCGGTTGAGCTGGCGAGCACATCGCCGTTCTCATTGACCAGGAACAGGTCGTAATCGTTGCTTGAGTCACCCAGCGGGTCGGCCCACTGGAGGATGATCGTGCTCACCGAGCGGCCCTCCAGCTCGTTCGCCTCCACACCGCCCCCGAAGTCGTGTTTGGTGCCGACGGTCTGGCCATCCACGACCAGGGCGCTCCCCGCGGCGTAGTCGCCCTCCCAGACCCCGGACGTGCCGTGGGTCAGGTTGCCGTCGTTGCCGCCCGCCGAGAAGAAGACACAGCCATCGGCGACCGCCGCGTTGACCCCTTGCGCGACGATGTCATCCTGAAAAGCGGATTCCAGTAAATAGCCGATGTCGTCGACGATGACGTTGGCCCCGGCCTCACACAGCGCCTCGATGTTCGCCGCCATCCGGGCCTGGCCGCCGTTCCCCGTTGCAAAATAGAGGGCTGCTCCCGGCGCCAGGTCGTGGACAATCTCCAGCAGCGCCGTCCCCTCGTCTCCCGCGCCGGCCTGCCCCGGCAGCACCGTCACCTGCGCCGACACGTCGCCCGACGCCTGCCGGTCGGCCAGCGTCCTGACACCGTCCGAGATTACCCCGATCCCGATGCCAGTGCCGTCGACACTGTAAGTCGTGCGCGCCGCGTTCGCCCGGTGGGCGGCGTCGCCCTGGGTGGTGTTGTCCTTGCGGGTCACCGCCTCGTCGGCGGGACGGATCGTCTGTACTGCGGCCAGCGCGGCCAGCCGCTCGATGGCGGTCACCGGGAGTTGTGCCCGGATGGCCCGGTACTTGGGCACGCTGTTGATGACCGTCCCGCCCAGGGCGCGGATGCGGTCCAGCACCGCTGGCGTCACGTCCGCCCGGATGTCGACCGTTACCCGTTCGGGTTCGGCCATGGCATCCGCGCCGGCCTCCCGTTGGAGGGCCGATACGGCCGGCCCCCGTGGCTGCTGCGCGATCCCCTCCGTCTCCGGCAGTTGCGCGCTCTCCGCAGCGTCCAGGAGTTGCGAACTCACCTTCCGCTGCGCCGCCGTCCGCTGCGCCTTCGCTGCCAGCAGTGCCTCGATCTGCCGCACGGCCCTCACCGGTAAGTCGGCGCCAGCCCGCGCCGGCGGTTGTTGCGCTCCGGCGGGAGCGGCCAGCAGCGGGATCGCCAGCACGGCGATGCCGGCAAGCGTGAGCGCCGCGCGCGCGTGGCGGCCGCGGGACCGGAGCTGTCGGCGGAGGTAAGGAACCGCACGGCGGGAGCGAGCCGCGCCCCCCCTGCCGCGCCGCACGAAGGACGCCGCCGGCAGCCCGGCGGCGATAACACCCGGTTCTGAAGAACGATTCATTTCGGCCTTCCCACCCCCTGCCGTCCCGGCCTGCTCCGAAACCGGACCGCCCGGCTTCCGCCGCTGGTCCAGACATAATTTCCTCTTGTAAGTCTAGGCAATAAGGTGTGACAAATCCGTCCTTTTATGGGGTAATAGAGCGAATTCTGAGCGAATACTGTATGATATCCAGGAGCTGGACCGAATCGCGCCGCCACAGCCGCGGTCCGGGGCCGAATCACCCGCCGGCCGGGGCGGCGGGCAGAGGGAGGAGAACGGATGAGCGATCGCGACCGGACGGCGGACGAGAACGCGGCGCTGCGCGCCCGCATCTCCGCGCTCAGCGCGGCGAGCCTGCGCATCAACGCGAGCCTCGACCTCGAGACCGTGCTGAACGAAGTTGTCGGCAGCGCCCGGGCGCTCACCGGCGCGCGCTACGGCGCTATCGCCACCATCGACGATGCCGGCGTCCCCCAGGACTTCGTCACCTCGGGCTTCACCGCGGAGGAGCACCGCAAGCTGGTGGAATGGCCCGACGGGCCGCGGCTGTTCGAGTATTTCCGCGACCTGCCGGGACCGCTGCGCATCCCCGACGTGCCCGCCTATGTCCGCTCGCTCGGCTTCTCGACCGACCGGCTGCCCTCGAAGACCTTCCAGGGCACGCCGATGCGCCACCGGGGCGTCCATGTCGGCAACTTTTACCTGGTCGAGAAGGAGGGCGGGGAGGCGTTCACGGACGGGGACGAGGAGGTTCTGGTGCTGTTCGCCTCACAGGCGGCGACGGCGATCGCCAACGCGCGCACCTATCGCGCCGAGCAACGCGCTCACGCGGGCCTGGAAGCCCTGATCGAGACCTCGCCGGTCGGCGTCGTGGTGTTCGATGCGCAGACCGGCGACGTGATCTCGATCAACCGCGAGGCCCGGCGCATCGTCGAGGGCCTGTGCCTGCCCGGCCAGTCTGCGGAGCAGCTGCTGGAGACGATCACCTGCCGGCGGGCGGACGGCCGCGAGATCGCGCTCGCCCGGCTGCCGCTGGCGCGGGCGCTGAGCGGCGCCGAGACGGTGCGGGCCGAGGAGATAGCGCTCTCGGCCGCGGACGGGCGCAGCGTCACGACGCTCATCAACGCCACCCCGATCCACGGCCCGGACGGCGCGGACGGAGCGCTCGCCTCGGTGGTGGTCACCATGCAGGACCTGGAGCCGCTTCGGGAGCTGGAGCGCATGCGGGCGGAGTTCCTGGGCATGGTGAGCCACGAGCTGCGCGCGCCGGGAGAACTCGATGCTGTGCGGCACGGACCACGGAGCCCTCGCCCGGGCCACGATTCGCTGGTAGGTGCCCGGCGGGAATCGACGCCGGACAATACGAACGCTCAGGTCCCGAGAGCAACTTACGCCCAACTACAGGATAATCAACTCGCCTATATCGTTCAGAGGACCCAACGTTAATCTGAGGGGCACACTTAGTTCTTCTGTAACTTGCGGCGGGTAACTCACGAACCTATATTCGCGCTGGTAAGCAAAACGAAACACCTTTTTGAAATGAACTTCTGGCGGCGCATTAGCTCTGCGCCTTTGCCGAACGGACTGAATTGCTGCACACCGCGATGTGCCGGTGCATTGTCATTGTAGGCAAGGTGAACCTCTGGCGGGCTGGGTTGTTCTGTGTACGCTCCAACTGGATCAATGTACTGCACGTCGGTATGGGCGAACAGCGACCGGCTCGCTAGGGACCCTAGTGCATCGAAAATTCGGTTTTTAAATTGGTCTCGGTCAAATATGACGCACGCGTCGGCATTAAAATCAGAAAATAGTCGTGGTGCCAATAAAGTGGACATGCAATACATCCAGGCATCAGGTCCAGAAGTCGCAGCACGAACAATTTCATCCTCTGCGGCGTCCGGCGCATGGAACAAAGGCAAGAAACGATGATCGGGTGCTCGCAGCACGTCCGGATTGGAGAAAACATCGTGCGCCTTGAGAGACCCGAATTGGTTCGTTACAACACCGCAGTGGGAAAAAGAAAGCTCTTGGTCGTGAATTGCCTGATTGTGCTCGGGGTCGTCATAAACAGTCGCAGGCGGCATATAGACGTCACCACGCTCATAAAGCGCCCTCATGTGGTCGGCCTTTCCGTACTTGACCAAAAATGGTTCTGAAATTCTTACCTTGCCAACCGCGTCGGCAGCTTGCTCGCAGAGAATTTTGTCGGGAAACAATATCGCCTTCGCAACTGTTGGGTCAAAGTTCTGCGGTACAGGCGGTTCGCCACGAAGAAACATCTCCTGCACAACGTGCTTGAACAGCCGGTGCCAGTGTTTTTCATCTGTAAGCGCCAGCTTGCCTGTGTCGGTTAGAACC
Organism: Terriglobia bacterium; assembly: GCA_963555775.3. Classification (GTDB taxonomy): domain Bacteria; phylum Acidobacteriota; class Terriglobia; order 20CM-2-55-15; family 20CM-2-55-15; genus JAJEDW01. The sequence goes on from CAUVWY020000004.1 coordinate 12,798, forward strand.
GTGATGTTGGTTATAAGGTCTTGGTAGCGCTGATTCAGGCCGGCCCGATTCTCGAACCTGAGATATCTGTTGGCCGCGTACTCGCGCGCCCAATCCTCTGATTCGGAAAATCTGGTGCGAAATACGGGCTCATTCATAGGCCCGGGTCCCGAGAGAGTTATTTTGTTCGAAACTTCATTCTCATCCAGTTCACGAATTTTCCGTGACTCGGTCAATTCAATCTCGAAGGGGCCTCCCTTGACCACGCGCCAACGCATCAAGCCGATGAACTCAAATATCGCGATGTCAGGAGACTCAACCAGCTCGGCGAGTTTCCACGCCAGCATTTCCCGTTCAAGATCATCCTCGGGAGGACGGGGAACACCCACTACGCCCACAACCACCACGTGTGGGCCGGGGCGGTCTGAATAGGATATGGCTACCTGGAGTTGGACGCCTAGCTCGGACGGCTTGCCGACCTGCGCGCTCCAACGCTTGTAGTCCTCTTCAGTTTTGTTGTCGGGTACAAGCAGCAGCATCGTCAATACTTCCCCGTGCAACCGGCGATCTCCGCCAAGGCTTGGTGACCCAGCGATCTAGTTGCGTGTGTTGAGCGTCAATCATTATTTCCCTTCGTGTTGCCTCATCACGAATGTTACCGAAAGAACATTCAAACTGGAGAGGCCGCCTGTTAGGGCACGTGAGGGAGTGCTCCGGCATGATGTGATTTTCCGGAGATCGGGGGCGGGGGTTGTATGTGAATGATAAAGGACATTATCATTCACAGGAAATGCCCTCTGACGCATCCCAAGACCTCACCGTATCCCTCGACACGGCCCGCGCGCTTCCGGTCGTGTCGACCGGTCCGGGCCAGCTCCCGGCGCTCTTTGCCCCCGATCCCCGCGCCGCCCGACGCGTCCTGGAGTTCTTCGCCGCCCATATCCGGAATCCGCACACGCGCAAGGCCTACGCGGAGGCCGCGGCCGGCTTCGCCGACTGGTGCGGCGCGCATGGCGTCGGCCATCTGCGCGACGTCGAGCCGGTGCACGTCGCCGCCCACGTCGAAGAGCTCCAACTCCGAGTGGCGGCGCCCTCGGTCAAGCTCCGTCTGGCCGGGCTCCGCATGCTCTTCGACTGGCTGGTGGTCGGGCAGATCATTCCGGTCAACCCGGCCAGCGCCGTGCGCGGGCCGAAGCATGTGGTCCGGAAAGGCAAGACGCCCGTGCTGACGGCGGGGGAAGCCCGCGAGCTGCTCGATTCCATCGTGACCGACACGCTCACGGGCCTGCGCGATCGCGCCCTCATCGGGCTGATGACCTACGCGTTCGCGCGCGTGGGGGCCGTCCTGAAGATGCGCGCCGAGGATGTCTTCATTCAGGGACGGCGGACCTGGGTGCGGCTGCACGAGAAGGGCGGCAAACATCATGAGATGCCCTGCCACCACAAGCTCGAGGCCTACCTTCACGACTACGCCGCGGCCCTCGGCGCCGCCGGCGCCGCCGACCCCAAGGCCTGGCTGTTCCCCACGGCGCAAGGTCGGTCCGAGCATCTCACCACCCGGCCCATGGGACAGCCTGATGTTTATCGGATGATCCGCCGCCGCGCCCGCGACGCCGGCATCGAGACGAAGATCGGTTGCCACAGCTTCCGGGCCACCGGCATCACCGAATACCTGCGCAACGGCGGCAAGCTGGAAATCGCCCAGCAGATGGCCAACCACGAAAGCGCGGCGCACCACCGGCCTCTACGACCGCCGCTTGGACCAGGTCTCCCTCGACGAGGTGGGAACGGATACGGATATGAGCCGGAGGATGGAAAGGGGGGGCGCGGGCCGGCCGTTCGCGACACGCCGCGCCGCCGGGCATACTTACGAATCATCAACCAGGGGGGTGGGTCCCGTTTACTCGATCGGGGTGGGTCCTTTTTACGTTGTCAAAGCGAATAGGAGAAATCAGTTCTCCAAGAAATCCCTCAAAAGATCCCTGTACGAATAGAACACTTGATGTGACACGGCCGATGGCTCCCATGCCCATGCGCCACCTTGGTCCCATTCATAAGTAAACCGAACACTAACGCGCCAGTTGCCTCCCAGATAATTCTCTGGCACGAAGAAGAGAACTGAACTCCCTGAACGAACCCATGGTGAGGAATACGTGTGGCCCTGGTAGGCGCTTTTCACTGGGTAATACGCGCTCTCCCGCTCTGATTCGACGGAATAGCAGAGACTTCTCTCGCTACCATCGCTTAGCGCGCCGACCTCTTGTCCGTTTGACAGCAAAATTGACTGTGTAAGGTAACTATTATAGGCGCACACACCAATAGGCACCGTCGTGTTGTTGTAGAGTCGGAGCAAAATTCCCTCGTTACTTTCGCCGCTTCGTAATCCCGTCCTAGACGCTTTCTCTTCTAAGTGGATGGACACGGAACGCAGATCAGGATCCAATAGCATTACCTGCCCGATCATCAGCTGCGGGACGGAACTGAGACTAACCAGGGCGAGAGTGACGATCAGTATCCTCATCTTCCACCTCCTTATATTACCGAAAGGTTCTAGCGCCAGGGTCGGATGGCGTTACCCGGTAGCCCGATGAGTATCTCACTTAACTTATACCCTTGGAGCCGAGCGATTGCACGTCGGCCGTCCACCACCAGCGCGATCGTGGCGGGCGACCGGCCGTCCCGGTAGAGCGACCCCAGGTAGTCGGCGATCCCGGCGTCGGTCGGGCCATCGACCGGCATCGCGGCGTCCAGCTTGCGGAGCGCGGCGGCGTAGGCCGCTTTGGTATTGTCGGCGATGCTGACCCCGATCAGCTGGCGCGCGTGGGCGCCGACGGCGGTCCATTCCGGGGTTTCCGGGCGGTCGATGTCCGGTGTTGTCCGGCGCCCGTCCGGATTCATAAGATGCCTCATAAGTGCAATTATCATGCATCTATTGAAATGCGCCAATGCGCATTGACTCATTGAAAATGTTACCGAACCGGGGGTTGTTGCCTCATTAGAAATGTTACCCAACTCTATGAGAACGGAGGTGGAAAATGAGGACACACATGACTGTTGCGGCAAGGCGGGAACTGGCTCTACGAACGGCGGTCCGCTACAAGAATGCGGCGCGACCGGAGAAGAAGCGAATCCTCGATGAGTTCCTGGAATCGACCGGGTTCCATCGGAAGCACGCGACACGGCTTCTGAACGACATTCTGAGGGGCGAACGGCCCCGACGGGAATCGCGCGGCCGGGTCCGTCGATACGGCCCCGCGGTGCAGGCCGCCCTGATCGCGGCCTGGCGCACAGTCAATTATGTGTGTGGCAAACGGCTCGTTCCGTTTCTGCCGGAGCTGATCCCGACCATGGAGCGTCACGGGCATCTGTCATTGTCCGATAAAACGCGGGCGCGCCTGCTTGAGCTGAGCGCCGCCACGGCGGATCGGATCTTCGGTCAATTCCGATTCGATCATCGACCGCACGGCCAGACCACCACCAAGTCCGGACAGTTACTCAAACACCGCGTTCCGATTCGCACATTCGCCGACTGGGCGGACACGCGGCCGGGATTCATGGAAGCGGACCTGGTGGCACACTGCGGCGGGAACTCGGAAGGCCCTTTCCTCCACACCCTGGTGTTGACCGACGTGGCGACCGGCTGGACCGAATGTCTGGCGTTGCTACGGCGTACGGAGGCGGACGTCCTGCAGGCGCTCACCAGGGCACGGCAGATTCTTCCGTTTCAGCTTGTCGGCCTGGACACCGATAACGGCTCCGAGTTCATGAACTACGGACTCCTCGCCTACTGCGAGCGTGAAACGATTCAATTCACTCGGGGCCGGGCGCGCCGGAAGAACGACCAGTGCTTCGTCGAACAGAAGAACGGCTCGATCGTCCGCCAATTGGTCGGCTACGACCGCTACGAAGGCTCATTGGCCTACAGACAGCTTGCCGAACTCTATCGGGTCGTCCGGTTCTACGTGAACTTCTTCCAGCCGTCCATGAAGCTCACGACGAAGACTCGCGATGGATCGCAGGTGACGAAACGCTACGATATCGCGCAAACGCCCTATCAACGGCTCTCGAATTCGGATGCGCTCGACCCGGAGGCTCGCGATCGCCTTGCTGCGATTTATGAACGTTCGGATCCGGTCGATCTCCGACGACAGCTTGAGAAACTCCAGGATGCATTCTGGAGACATGCGAAGGAACTGGCCTCTCCCACGCTAACGGACGACATCGTGCGCGCCGCCCTTGTGTCCCCGAACTGCGACGCAGATGCAGACCGAGCCCCGATTGAGGCGGAACTCCCCGATCCCGGCTTCGAGCAGCGAATCACGCGCCAGTATCGCAAAACACGGAAACAAGGCGTGCCCCACACCTGGCGTACTCGCCCGGACCCGTTCGACGGCGTCTGGGAGGAAATGCGGTCATGGCTTGAATCCGATCCCGGGCGGACATCAAAGTCGCTGTTGCTTGAGCTTCAGCAGCGGCGCCCGGGACGTTACCCCAACGGTCAGTTACGGACCCTGCAGCGGCGCGTGCGCGAATGGCGGCGTCAGATTCTGGAGACTTTCGATGGCGAGTGGCTCGAACTGGATCGGGTCCGCCCGGCTTCAGCATCTGCGGGCGACGGGGGCTGTGGAAAAGTCGGTCGCTCCGCGACCTTGGAAAACTCTTCGAGTTTTCCACTTTCCCACAGCCTCGACGGCGGGAATAACTCTCCCGTTTGACCGGTCTTTCGGTAACATTGTCGATGAGGCAACCGACTGGTTTTCGGTAACATTTTTAAATGAGGCAATACGACGGGAATAATAGTTGACGCTGGACAGGAGGGTGTTTCGCAGAGTTTTGCACGCCTAAACGCCTAGACTAAAAACGTCCGAGTTTCGCCTAAACGCCTAGACCAACAGGTATTAAGAACAAGTAATAAGAATTCATGTATTAGGGACGGCGGCGGCTGTGAAAATCCTCGATCATCGGCCCTAGGAGCCCCGGAAGAACCGGAATCGGATCGGATGAAAGTAGGCTCCAGAAGTCAACTCATTGTAGGTCTTCCGGGTGCCAGATCCATGGATCAGCCAACCCTGGCGGAGTGCACTGGCAGCGCCTCGGTCTCCAGCGTGGACAGGTCAAAGCGCTTGGATGCGTGGTCGATGTCAAAACCGATCACATTGCCGGTTGCATCGAGATCGACGTTCAGCCCATCCGAGACCTCGCGTGTCTCGGCGCCCGGTCCGGCCTTAAGTTCGACATAGAGGCTGTCAGTTTCGGGATAGTACTGAATCTTCATGGCTGATCCTTTCGAAATCTCCGATCGAAGAAGGCATTGTGGATCGTCTCACCGTCGGTCAGCGTCACCACGCGTAGAACGCGCGGGGCGTCTTCGCCGGGGCGCGTCACTTCACCCCAGAAGCGGACGCGGCCATCCGGCTGCTCCTGGCGCCGGAGCGGATCGGCGATGACCTCGGCACACCAAGCCAAATCGATGTAGGGACGCTTAGGGCGTACCTTCTCTTCGAAGTATCGGGTCGTCTTCATGCTACCGCGTTACCGCCGATGAGTGCGTCGTAAAGCGCGGTGTTCATAGGGTGCTTCAATCATAACGCGGCAGGAGCGTTTCAGGGGTGCTACGGGTCGGGACCGGAGGAGAAAACCGCTCAGGCGGAGCGCCACGGCCCAGGACGTGGCGGCCGGGTTCGCCGCCTGGTGCGACGCGCATGGCGTCGGTCATCTGCGCGACGTCGAGCCGGTTCACGTCGCCGCCTACGTCGAGGACCTGCAACTCCGGATCGCGGCGCCCTCGGTCAAGCTCCAGCTCGCCGGGCTCCGCATGCTCTTCGACTGGCTGGTGGTCGGACAAATCATTCCCGCCAACCCGGCCAGCGCGGTGCGCGGACCGAAGCATTCGGTCCGGAAAGGCAAGACGCCCGTCCTGACGGCCGCGGAAGCCCGCGAGCTCCTCGATGCGATCGACACGGACACGCTCACGGGCCTGCGCGATCGCGCCCTGATCGCCCTGATGACCTACGCGTTCGCCCGCGTCGGGGCCGTCCTGAAGATGCGTGCCGAGGACATATTCATTCAGGGCCTGGCTCTTCCCCACCGCGGAAGGTCCCTCCGGGCACCTCACCCCCCGGCCCATGGGACAGCCTGACGTGTATCGAATGATCCGCCGCCGCGCCCGCGACGCCGGCATCGAGACGAAAATCGGTTGCCACAGCTTCCGCGCCACCGGCTTCACCGAATACCTGCGCAACGGCGGCAAGCTGGAAATCGCCCAGCAGATGGCCAACCACGAAAGCGCCCGCACCACCGGCCTCTACGACCGCCGCGCCGACCAGGTCTCCCTCGACGAGGTGGAACGGATCCGAATATGAGCCGGAGCATGGAAGGGGGGGCGCCGGTTCTGCTACCGTCCGCGCCGGAGACGGCGAACCGTCTTCTACACCGCGGTCACATCCTCAAGTGCGGACCACGGAGCTGGCGGACCAAAACGCACTTGCCCAGCCCCCTCCAGAAGAGGTAAAACTACCACCGTCCCGGGCCATCCCATTGGCCGGGTTTGAAGTGACCACTGAGGGTTGCTAAGTACTGAAATGAGGCTGCTGATTTGTGAGTAAAAAGAATTTTGAATACGACGTCTGCTTGTCGTTCGCTGGAGAACAACGGGAATACGTAGAACAAGTTGCTGACAAACATAAGTCGTTCGGCATCCGTGTATTCTTTGACGACTACGCTAGAGCAGAGTTATGGGGTAAGGATCTATATTCTCATTTGGACGAGATCTATCAGAATCTCTGTAGGTATTGCATCCTCTTTGCTTCTAAAGAATACGCCGACAACGTGTGGACGAGCCACGAGAGACGAAGCGCGCAAGCCCGGGCACTGAAAGAAAAACAGGAATACATTCTACCGGCGAGGTTTGACGACACTCCAATTCCCGGATTGTCAGATACTGTCCATTACATTGATCTGAAACCGACCTCACCATCGGAGCTCGCCAACCTCGCACGGCAGAAACTAGGAAATCCATTACGACAGAATTACCTCCCCCCAGTCTTGGATCGCTTGTTTGAACGTCTTGGCATTGAGGATGACGATGAAGCTCAGGCGTCTGCACGGTCGCAAGCGTGGTCATTTTTTCAAGTCCTTCGCCGGATGACGCCCGATGAAAGGCATGCGGTTCTTAGCCTGCTCAGATTCGGTTGCGATGAGGACTTGCCCCAGAATATTCACATCGATATAGACCTCTTGCGTCGAATCACTGGAATGTCGATCCCCAAATTGAAGCGGCTTATAGGCGGCGTGAGATCACTAGGGTTCAAGTGTTCCATTCGAGAATCTACCGAGGAGGAAGCGCACGTACATGAAACAGTCCTAGCAGCCTGTCGGACTAACACCGAATCAAAAACCTAAGTCATTCATATGACTGTGTTTACCGTTTCGGGCTAAAAAGGGCCGTTGTTGAAAACAAAGGACTTACGCCGAAAGTCCGACAGGCTGCTAGGAGATTCCCACCTATTCGAACTCAAATGGTCAGACCTAAGCGATGACGGAGAGTATCCGGAGCTGCTAGTTGCCCATGAAATGGTCGCAGGGGCAACTGAAAACTACTGTGAAGAGCACGGAGCCGCCCACCTCGACCGCCTCGATTTTTCTCAACTCTCCAATGCAACAGCTTCCGTGGAATGACCGGTTGCTCACGGGCGGGCGAAATCAAACGATCATAGTGGGCCCGGAGAGTAGCTAGTGTCCGCCCGGAAACTTCATAACTGATTGATAATGCAGTACATATAGTGGAATGCGAGTGGTGAAGATCGTTCAGATGTCGTATTATTGGGGGTGAAATCATGGATTTTGACCCCTGAATGGAGAATCTTCGCGAGGCAGGGACACGATGAGAGAAGTTCAGAGACGGCAGTTCCATCTGGGTCAGGCGCCGATCGGGCAGATCTGGATCGACCCGAAGTCGCGGGACGACATTCCGGCGGTATTGAAGGGGCTGCAGCACATCTGGGGCGAGGAGGCGTTGCGCGCCAGGCTGTTTGCGCTGCTGGATGAGCATATTCTGCCGGAGGCCGACCGCACGGTCGGGCGTCCGGGGATGGAATTGTGGCAGATCCTGGTGCTGGGGGTTCTGAAGCAGGGTCTGGGCTGCGACTTCGACCGCCTTCACGACCTGGCGAACCATCACGCGACGATACGCGCGTTCCTGGGTCACGGCGATTTCGTCGACAAGACGCGCTACGAGTACCAGACGGTGGTCGACAACGTGTCGTTGTTGACGCCGGAGTTGTTGTCGGCGGTCGGACAACTGGTGGTGGAGAGTGGCCACAAGGTGGCCAGAAAAAAGCCTGGCGAGCCATTGCGCGGGCGGTGTGACTCGTTCGTGGTCGAAACGGACGTGCATTACCCGACGGATGTAAGCCTGTTGTGGGACGCGATGCGGTGCGTGCTACGGGAGACTGGGGAGGTGGCCGGGCAACACGCCGTGGGCGGATGGCGTCAGTGGCGGCATCTATCCAGGAAGGTCAGGAAGCTGTTCAACACGGTGCGCTCGACCCGGCGGGCGAAGCGCCGTCCGGAGCGTGTGGAGGCGTACCTGGAGCGCTGCCGCGCACTGGTCGCCCGGATCGCGGAGACCCTCGACGAGCTGCGGGACAACGGCGTCGAGGAAACCACCTGTCAATCAATCGAAGGCTTTATCGCTCATGCCCGGCGCCAAATCGGCCAGGTTGAACGCCGGCTCCTGCGAGGCGAGACGATTCCTCACGCGGAGAAGGTGTTCTCGATCTTCCAGGAGCACACGCGCTGGATTTCGAAGGGCAAGGCGGGCACGCCGGTGGAACTGGGAGTGCCGGTCGCTCTCATCGAGGACCAGCATCAATTCATCCTGCACCACCGGATCCTGTGGGAGGGCGAGGACGTGTCGCTTTGACAACGTAAAAAGGACCCACCCCGATCGAGTAAAAGGGACCCACCCCCGGGTTAATGGTTTGTAAGTGATTCCGCCGTCGAGGCCGTGGGAAGTGTGGGAGCCGAAGGATTCCAAGCCACTGTGGGAACGCGCTGGCTTTGCAGCGGGTTCCCATGGGGGCGGCACTTTCCACAGCCCGCTGCGCCCGCGGTTTTCACGCGGACCCTGCGGCGGACCGGGGTTTGTTCTTCCGTTTGCTGGCGGCGCCGAGACTGTCGGTAAACCGGATACTTTCCCAATCGAACTGGTGAATGGCGCAGTGATGGGTCAGCCGGTCCAGCAGGGCTGCGGTCAGTGCGGCGTCACCGAAGACGCTGGTCCACTGTGCAAACGGCAGGTTCGATGTGACGATCAGCGAACCCTTTTCGTAGCGGTCCGAGAAGACCTGAAACAGCAACTGCGCCCCCTCGGCCGAGAACGGGATATAGCCGACTTCGTCCACGATGAGCAACTCGAAGCGGGCCAGCTTGGCCAGGCGCCGGTTCAGTTGCCGTTCCTCGCGCGACTCGATCAAGGTGTTGACCAGCCCGGCGGCCGTGGTGAACCCGACGCGGTAGCCCCTCCGGCAGGCTTCCACACCCAACGCCGTGGCGGCATGGGTTTTACCGGTTCCGTGCTTGCCCAACAGGACGACGTTCTCGTGCCGGGTAATGTAGCCGCACTCGGCATAGTCGCGAACCTGGATCGCATCCAGCACCGGCCACTTCTTCAGGTCCGTGGTCTCCAGGGTCTTGAGCAGTGGGAACCGGGCCTCCCGCAGTCGACGCTGGACCTGATTGGCTTGCCGCTGTTCCAGTTCGCGGCTGGCCAGAGCCAATAGAAAGCCGGTGTACCCCTCGCCGGCCTCCTGGGCCTGTCGGGCGTGTTCCCGCCACTCCCGCACCATGGCCGGAAGCCGGAGTTGCCGCAGTGCGTCGTCGAGAACGATCTCCTGACCCGGAGTCATCGCACACCCCCAGTCAGGAGACGGTCGTATTGATCCAGATCGGCCCGGGCGATCGTCAGGTCGGTGATACCGGGCATCAACCCGGACTCCAGCGGCGCATGGGCTCGAGTCGGCGTGTCCTCCCGCATCAGAATGTGCCGCACCGCTTCCAACTCGATACAGTGGGCATCGAGCGCTTCCTGGATGGCCGAGGACACCCGTTCCAGATCCCAGTCCTGGTGGAGTTGCAGGATGCCGATGAACTCCCGGGTGCCCCGGCTGTACCCATGCCGATCCCGCAACCGCTCCAGCGCGGTCTCATATTGGGTCGGCCATTGATCCCGCCACTGCCGGATCGGCCGGGCGCTCTCAAACGAGGCCACCTTCCGCCGGATCAACTCCAGGTAGTGCAACGGATCAATCCGCCAGTCGCTATGACCGAAGGCGCGGTCATGTTCGGCCACCTTCTTCTGGTCCGCGTAAAAACTCACCCGGTCACAGCCGATATGGGCCCAGAGCCGGCGTCCCACATATGCGGTCGGCACCGAATACCGGTTCTGATCCACCTGGGCGGTCTGATACCGGCTGATCCGGACTCCCACCACCTTCGTGTTCTCGAATGGCGTCTCGGGCAGGACCAACAGTTGCTCGTGTTCGACGGCGTGCCGCTCCCCAATCGTGCGATCGTCGGACCGGCCCCCGATCCGGCGCTGGTCGTCAGCCGCGCAGCGTTCCAGCAACTGCGTGTTCAGATCCTCGAAGTCCGCCACTTCGGGAACCGGCGCCAGGAAGTTCCGGCGTGCAAAGCCGACCAGGCCCTCGACACCGCCTTTCTCCTGGCCCCGCGCCGGATTGCAGAACCGTGCTTCAAACGTGTAGTGCGCCCGAAACGCGGTGAACCGCGTCTGTTCCACCCGGCCCTTCCCGCGCAGAATCTGTTTCACGGCGGTTTTCAGGTTATCGAACACTAACGTCGGGAAGACGCCCCCGTACCAGTCGAACCCACGGATGTGACCGTCCAGGAACATCTCCTGCCGTTCCCACGGATACGCCCGCACGAACGCCTTGCCCGAGTACCGGGATCTCATGCAGAACAACTTGACCTGACGGTCTTCACCGTTCATCCGGACCCAGGCCGTACCCCAGTCCACCTCGGCTTCACGGGCGTGTTCCGGGTCCAGCGGCGCCACAGCGCCGGTCTGGTTCCAGCCCAACCGTGTCTTCCGTTCCCGAACCCAGCGGCGTACCGTCGCCTCGGCTCCGGTAAATTCATGCTCCTCCACCAGACGTTGCCACACCCGGTGCGCGGTGTGGCGTTGCTTGACAGGCTGGTCCCGGTCCGCCTGGAGCCAAGCTTCTACGATCCCGGCGACCGGGTCCATCACCGGACAGGCCGGCTCCTTCTCTCGCCGATACTTGGGCTCCTGTCCGGCCAATACTTTCCGGACCGTCCGTCGCGTGTGCCCGGTCTCCCGGGCGATCTGTCGAATGCTCTTCTTGTAAACCCGATCTGCGGTTCTGATCCACTCGTACTGATCCATCCCTATCAATCCTCGCCTCCCACCCGCGTGCCTGTTCTTCCAGTTCACGCTTCCGGGGAGGCTATCAGGGGTGGGTCCCTTTTCCTCGATCAGAGCCCCGTTTGGTGGGTCCCTTTTACGTTATCGAAATCAGACGTGGACGTGGCGGCGCCGATGGTCAGGGAAACCCAGGCGCGGTATCCCGATCTGCGGGCGTGCAGCTTCGACCGGGGCTTTCACAGTCCTGAGAACCGGATCAATCTCGACGCGCTCCTCGACCTCAACGCGCTGCCGGGAAAGGGGTATCGGTCCCGAGTCGACCGGGAACGCGAAGCGGAGGAATCCTTCGCCGCCGCGCGGCGCGCGCATCCTGCGATTGAATCGGCCATCAATGGATTGGAGCATCGAGGGCTCAACCGTGTCCGCACTCACGGCGCCGACGGCTTCGCCCGCGCCGTCGCCCTGTCGGTACTGGCCGCCAACCTGCATCGCATCGGATCGATCCTGCAGAAGCGCGAGCGCAAACGACGACGACCCGTCGCCTGACCCACCGGTCCTCCCGGAACATGCCCGATTCGGGGCCGTCGCAAGACGGCAAGCCGCCCCATGCCCGGACGCCCGACATTCGGGCCGATTTCTTGCCGATCACTCCCCACGAGTCGTCAACCGCTCCCGTTGCGGTTCGATTTATAGTGAATGAACGTCACTTGCACCCCCGGTCGCTCCCAAATCTCCATCCGCGAGAGGGGTTTTCTGGCGGACACTAGCTAAATCACGAGGTGTTCTGGGCGCTGGCGGGAAGAACGACCATTTCATGTGGCGTAGGCCCCCCTCAATCGTAGCTCTCCGGTTGCCGATCCTTGTTGATCGAACGTCTCCCACACAACCTCGTAGCATTCGCGGCATTCGCGCACCGTTGCCTGCTCCCTGACGGTGCCTTCTTCCTTAAGCTTCAACGAAATATCCGAGAGAATTCTTACATAGAGGCGTAGAAAGTCTTGCCACTCCACTTGGGCGTCCAGCTTGGCAAAGAGGAAATCCGACAGTTCGTCGCGGAACGCGTTCATCTCCAAGATCTGCTTGATTGACTTGCTTTCCAATATCTCTCTTGCATTCTTCCGATGCAAATCTGCGTGAAGCACCCAGTCACAGTAAAATGGCAAGTTGGGGAATGTCTTCTTCAATTCGCCATCGAGTTCCAACAACTTCCGGATGCCAACGAGCAGGTATACAACCTCGGCCTCGCTGCAAATACCTTGATTGAGCAGCGTTTTGAGTTTTCTGATGATCTCGTTCGGCATTAGCGTCCCTCCCTTTCGCGGCCATCGCAGTGAACTGCGCTTAGGCGGCCTGCACTCGATGCATCTACTCTACCTCGACGATGCTGGCTCTGTCGGGAACGTCCACGAACAATACCTCGTCCTCGGCGGCGTGTGCGTGTTCGAGGCGCAATCGTCTTGGATCACCCGGTCGCTGGACAGGCTGGCGCAGAACATCGACCCAGCAAACCCCCACGGTGCCGAGTTTCACGCCTCGGAGACCTACGCCCGCCGCCGCAAGCCGTGGAAGGGCCTCGGTCAGGACGAGGCGCGAGGCACGATCAAGTCCGTCCTTGACGTGCTGGCGAACGCCTATGTCGGCTAGGTCACGGATGCGCGGCGCGAAGCGGAAGCCCAGCAGATGCATCAGTGCGAACACATGATTGGTGAAGCCGGTCGTGTCGGTGTCAGGCGATCTTCCGGTTATCGTGCTCGGCACTCAGACTCGCCGTTGCCATGTCCTCGGGTCCCGTGACTGGTGTACGATGGCAATGACTTCGATCCACTCGGGCAGGATCCGGTAGAAGACCGAGAACGGGAACTTCCGCACTGGAGCGCGGCGGACGGTCAACTCCACGGTTTGGTACAACTCAGGTCGGTCTGAGATCCGGCCGAAAGCCCCGTCGATTTCTTCTTCGAACGATGCCAATACGTGTGGAGCCTCGTCGAGATACCACCGTTCGGCAAGTGCCAGATCCTGCACCGCAGCAGACGTCAGCCGGACGGACAGGGTCACGTCTTTTCGGAGAAGACTCGCTTGCGGACCTCTTTCCAGGGAACCGAACGCTCCTCCGGCAAAATGTCCTCCAGCGCCACCAGTCGGTCACGAATTAGGTCCCGCTGCCAGTCGGGGACCGGGATCTCCCCTGGCACCAGACTGTCCCAGAGCTCGACTACGAGTTCGATGCGCTGCTGTGCCGGAAGATTAAGCGCCTCTCTTTGGATTTCGGACTTGGCCAGCATCGTTTCAGTATATCCGTTTCTTGCGGACGTCGAATATGTCAGGCCTACTTATTCCAACCAGCCAGGACCCGCGGCCTTGAAATGACGGCGACGATGCACCTGTTCGGAATTATCTTCGACAAGGACATCGAGGCCAGCGGTGCCACGGCCGCCGAGATCGCACGGGGAGCACGCATCGAAAGCAAGGTGAGCGCGCAGATTGCCGACGGCCGCAATCTGGCGCGGTATGTGACGGTGAAACCGGAAGTCATCGGCCGGTGGCGTTGAATCCCAAAAAAAAGCCCGGTGCGGCGGTAGATATCAGAACCGGAGGCGGTCCGCTGTGGCATCTGGACCTGATCTGGAATGAAGAGCGGGTAAAGGGAAAGCCATGGAGCGGAAAGGCGACGGGCTGCGTCACATCAGCGAAGCCTTCGGCGGACTGGACGGGCTAGTGCAGGCGCTCCGCCATGCCTCCCCCCAGGCGCGTGACCACTATAGGCTTGTCGACCAGGTCGAGGCCCTGGTCCGGGCCAGCGAAACCGACCCCGAACCGGGCTTCATGGCGCGGTGGCTGATGCTGTGCACGCTGCCCCGGTCCAACCCCGGCAGCCGCGAGAAGTACGTCCGGCGCAACGGCCCGTATACGCTGGTGATGACGGCGGGGCATCCGCACAGGCTCCCATTCGGGAACCTCCCCCGGCTGCTGGTCGCGCGTGGAGAATTCCCGCGAGGGAGCCGCTGCTCCGGTCGTCTCCGCTGGCCGAAATCCGCGGTCGACACCTGGCTCGCTGCCCGTGAAGACCTGGCCGACGAAATGGCGGCCGACCGGGCCGCGTTCGAAGCGGCCGCCGCTAAGGCTCGGGAATAGATCGGGGAACCGGGCGATCCGTGAGACGGTTATTTTCGCCGCTTGATCCGGGCCGTTCTCTGGCGCCGTTCTAACGCCGCGGCTTTCCGTAAATGAATTTCTTTTCGCTTGGGATCGCCGGCGCGCCGCCGGTCGCGTTTCGCGTGTTCGATGAACCCGGCCAGAGTTCCCGCTACCTTGCGGCGGCGGTGGCGCTGATCTTTTTAGGTCTTGCTCATGGGCGGCAATTCTTACATCGACGGACGGCGCGCCGGTGTTTCAATGATTCTATCGCGGTGCTCCCCTGGCCCTGTCCCGGCGCGCCGTGAGTTTGGTTTGTATCGTACCTTACAAAAAACGCTCACCTGTCCGCGATCGCGCTCGATCCGCACAACATGTTCGCCGCCCGGATACAGGCCGCGCACGTCAGCGCGACACACGTGCCGGTGGCATTGCACCCCCGTTGCACCCCCAAAGCGTTTCGCCGCCGATTGATAGATCGGTAAGTCCTTTGTTTTCAATGAGCCGTGCTGGACTCGAACCAGCGACCCTCTGATTAAAAGTCAGATGCTCTGCCAACTGAGCTAACGGCCCTTTTTCGATTTCATATCGTAGCAGCCCGTGGGGGAACGTTGCAGGGTTCTGACACCGGCGCGGCCCGAACCTGTCCCGGCGCGACGGGATCGAAATCCGAAACGGTTTCCGGTCAGGACTGGATCCGGATCGTCTCGTCGCGTTCGGCCCCGGTTGAGACCAGCCGCAACGGCGTTTCCATCAGATCCGCGATGAACTTCAGATAGTCCTGCGCTTTCCGAGGAAGTTCGGACCACTCCCGCACACCGGCAGTGGATGCTTTCCAGCCCGGCAGGATCTTGTATTCGGGTTCCACGGCCGCCAGAATCCGCGTGTCGGCAGGGAATTCTTCGATCCGGGAACCTTGGTAGGTGTAGCCCACACAGACCGGAATCTCATCGCACTCGTCCAGAACATCGACTTTCGTCACGGCCAGGTAGTCCATGTCGTTGATCGTCGCGGAGTATCGCGCCGCGACGCCGTCGAACCAACCGCACCGGCGCGGCCGTCCCGTCGTCGAGCCGAACTCCGCGCCGCGCGACCGCAACAGGTCGGCCACCGCCCCCCCGGCCTCGGTCGGAAACGGACCGCTTCCCACGCGCGTGGTGTAGGCCTTGATGATGCCCATCACTTGGTGGACGTGTTTCGGAGCGATCCCGAGGCCGCTGGGGATGCCGCAGGCGGATGAACTTGACGAAGTCACAAACGGGAACGTCCCGTGGTCCACATCCAGGAGCGTTGCCTGGGCCCCCTCGAAAAGAATCCGCTTGCCGTCGCGAATCATTCCGTTCAGCAGCGTCGTGGTGTCGACAGAAACCGGTCGGAGCTTTTCCGCATACTCCCCATAGGAGTCGCAAATGGGCTCGGGATCGATCGACTGCGGGTAGTTCAGCGACATCAACGTGCTGTTTTTCAGTGCCACCTGGTCGCGAATACGGTCGGCCAGGGAGCTCGTATCCATCAAATCGCAGACACGAAGTCCGCGCCGAGCCATCTTGTCTTCGTAGGCGGGTCCGATGCCGCGTGACGTCGTGCCGATTTTTTGCTGTCCAAGATGCTGTTCGATTGCGGCTTCAAGGACCCGGTGATAGGGAAAAATCAAATGGCAGCGCGTGGAAACGTAGAGGCGTTCTTCGACATGGATCCCACTGTCGGCAAGGCGATCCCATTCTTCGATCAGGGCCAGAGGGTCCAGCACCACTCCGGATCCGATGACGCACTTCAGGTCATCGTGAAAGATTCCCGAAGGAATAAGGTGGAGGATGAACTGCCGGCCCCCGATTCGGATTGTGTGACCGGCGTTGTGGCCACCCTGATAGCGGGCCACGACGTCGAACTCATCGGAGATGATGTCGACGATCTTGCCCTTGCCCTCGTCACCCCACTGGGCCCCTATGATCGCGAGGTTCTTCTTTTGTTCCATAGCCAGGAGTCAACGTCCGAATCGGGCGTCGGGTTCTATCGCACGTCGGTTTGAAGCCGTAGCCGGCCACACGGCGTTCGGTTCGCGGCCCCGCGAATTGGCGGAAAATTCAGATCTTGAAGTTTCACGGACTGCCCCGCTCGAGGGACTGCGTCAAGCGAGATATTTGGACACGGCCGTCTCGATCGTGGATTTGGGAACGGCTCCAACGAGTTGTTCCTTGACCTGCCCGTCCTTGAACAGAAGCAGCGTGGGAATTCCGCGGATGCTGAAACGCGCAGAGAGCGCGACGTTGGCGTCGACATCGAGCTTGCCCACTTTCAGTGTGCCTTGGTATTGCTCGGCAATCTGTTCCACGGTTGGTGCAAGAGCGCGGCAGGGTCCGCACCATGCGGCCCAGAAGTCGACCAATACCGGAACCGCCGATTGTTCGACTTCCGCTTCGAAGTTGCTTTCCGTGATCTCTACTGTGTGAGCTCCCATCAACGTCTCTCCCAGATAATTTATTGCAGAATCTAAAAGTTAGCGGACCGACCTCGAAAAGTCAATTCGACGTTACCAGCCCGAGGTAGGACCCTTCAGCGTCGCGCGCGGGGGTCTTCGGGTTTTAGACGCGAAGAGAGGAGCCCAGCGATGGTTGCTCATCGTGACCGACGAACGACAAATTCTGTGACCCGAACCCCCCTGCGCCCTACGGGTTACGGCGGCATCGTGGGGCATCGACTTCGTCGTGGCGCCTCGCGTACGGCCCAATGGCGCTCGTAACGCGATCCCTGCGGGGTTCTACCACGGGCTGTTAGAACATGTCTACCGATCGGGCCGTACGGGATCTTTACCGCGGCAACGCCCATATTCGTTTAGTCTGTCATCCCAATATGGTCACTTTGCTGTACATACTCTCGGGTCTGGCCGTGCTTCAGGGTCTGATTTCGCTGCGGGACGGGCGTCGAAATCTGAAATACGCGCGAAACTATCGCTGCCCCCCGTCGATGCCCGGAGGCCGGGTGGCCGTGTTCTGTCCGGTCAAGGGGGCTGAACCCGGCCTTGCCGCGAATGCGGGTTCGCTGTTGGTCCAGGATCACCAGGACTATCGCGTCGTGTTTGTGGTGGATTCCGATCGGGACCCGGCGGTTCAAACGCTTCGGGTTCTGAATGGGTCCGCGCCGTCGGAAATTTTCGTGGCCGGCGAAGCCGTATCGTGTGGGCAGAAAGTTCACAATCTCGCCCGGGCGGTGGAACATTTTCGCGAGTCGGCGGACATCCTGGTCTTTTGCGATGCCGATGCGATGTTTCCATCCGGATGGCTCACCGAACTGACGGCGCCTCTCTCGAAAGCGACAGTCGGAGCGGCGACCGGATACCGATGGTATGTCCCGCCCCGGGTCGGCGCCGGACCGTTCGCGGCGCTCTCGCCGCGAAGATGGGCGTCCCTGTTTCGATCCGGCTGGAACGCTTCGGTCGCAGGCTTTCTGGGTCCGCACGCGAACAACTTCGTGTGGGGCGGCTCCACGGCGATCCGCCGAAAGACCTTCGATGATGCCCTCGTTCAGGATTTTTGGGCCGGTGCGCTCAGTGACGACTTTGCGCTCACAAGGGCGGTCCGAGCGGCCGGTTTCGATATCGTTTATGTCCCGACCTGTCTGGTGCCCTCGCACGGGGCTTGCGGTTGGGGTGAACTGTTGGAGTTCACGACCCGTCAAATGAAGATCACGCGGGTTTACTCTCCCCGTGTATGGACGTTGGGGTTTTTCAGCCACACCTTGTTCTCGGTTGCATTTCTGGGACTGACGCTCAGTTTGGCAGCGGGTCCGGCGCCGGTGATTCTCTGGCTGACGCTCTATGTCCTGGCCGCCGTTCGCGCCGACGCGCGGGTCGAAGCGGCGAAGCGGGCAATCGACGATCCGTCGTTACGACAGTACCGTTGGTTCTATCGTCTTGCGCCACCGTTCATTTCAATGTTGTACGAATGGAACATGGTGGCGTCGCTGCTGTCACGCCAGATCGAATGGAAGGGAATCCGCTACACACTGCTCGGACCCAACCGGACGCGAAAGGAGACGGCCGGCGCCGATCCGGCCTGACGGGCCATCGGCCGTGTTGCCGCTCCTCTCGACGGGGCCCGGGCGCCATCGCGGCCGCCTCGCACGTGGCCGATCGGGGCTCGTCGGGCGACCCTGGGGGGCCTCAGGGTGAATTTGTCCTTCCAGTGAACGTCCGAGAATTCAGTGGTTTGGCCTGGCAAGCTGGACATAGCGAGGGATTTCCTGTATAAAACGCTGAATGGAGTGGAGGGAAATGACCAGCCAGGAGTTGTCGGAGATCGGGGTACGGCCAGTGGAGCGAAGCGAGGAAGGGCAGTATCAAGAGCAGATGAAGCGTCATCATTATCTGGGCGCACTGGCGAAGATCGGGGAGACGGTCTGGTACGTGGCCACATGGCGCGGGCAGTGGGTGGCGCAACTGAGCCTGTCGGCGTCGGCGCTGAAGTGCGGGGTTCGGGATCGATGGATCGGCTGGGACTTCCGCTCGCAGTATGGGCGGCTGAAACTGATCGCCAACAACAGCCGCTTTTTGATCCTGCCGGGCTGGAATCGGCCGAATGTGGGCTCGCGGGTGTTGTCAGGGACCGAGCGGCGGGCCGGGTCGGATTGGCGCGAACGGTTCGGTCATGGGTTGCTGCTGCTGGAAACGTTTGTGGATCCCCGGCGCTTCCATGGTGGCGTGTATCGCGCGTCGAACTGGTTGGAACTGGGACGGACCCGGGGATACCGGCGCACCCGGGACGGCTACAGCGCCGAAGCCGATGCCCCGAAGCTTGTCTTTGTGCGCCCCTTGTGCCGCGATGCGCGCAGGCAACTGACCCACCCTGGCCGGGAACATCTTCAACTCACCGGAGCCCCCAAGATCATGCTCAATGCCGCACAGATGCGCCAACTCCCCCAGTGCTTCAAGACCATTCCCGATCCGCGCCGCGCTCAGGGACGGCGCCATCCCTTGTCGGCAGTGCTGGGCATCGCGGCGGGCGCGACGCTGTGCGGCATGCACGGCTATAAAGCCATCTCGGATTGGGCCGATGCCCTGGGGCAGAAAGCCCGCGAACGTTTTGGCTGCCGGCGGGAGAACGGCCGCTATGTGGTTCCCAGCGAGTTTGTGATTCGGGATTGTCTGGTCCGGATTGAACCGGGGGCGCTGGACCGGGCGCTCAATGCGTGGAATCGGGCGTGGGGCGCCCCGGACGATGCGCTGGCCATGGATGGCAAGACGATGAAGAACGCCCTCGACTCGGACGGGCGTCAGACCCACATCATGAGCGTGGTCGGGCATGAGTCGAAACGCTGCTACACCCAAAAAAAGTGGGAACCCTGCCTGTAGCCGGCGGCGAGGAGCGCAAGCGCACGAACGAAATCGGCATGGCCGTTCCCTTGCTTCAAACCTGCGACATCGCCGGCAAGGACATCACCGGCGATGCCCTGCTGACCCAACGCGCGATCGCGCGCTATTTGGTCGAGCGGGGAGCGCACTATCATTTCACGGTCAAAGGCAACCAACCGACGCTGGAACGCGATATCGCGTTCCAGTTCCAAACCCGCGGACAACCCGACTTTGTCGAGGTCACCCCGCCCGATCATGGCCGCATCGAAACCCGGCGCATTTGGTGTAGCGCCGAACTCAACCACTACCTCGACTTTCCCCACCTGGGCCAGGTCTTTCGGATCGAGCGCGAATCCATCGACAAGAAATCCGGCGCCCTCACGTGTGAAACCGCGCTGGGCATCACGAGCCGCTCACCCGGCGAAACCTCCCCCGAACGCTTACTGGCCATCAATCGCGGTCATTGGAGTATCGAAAGCGTCCATTACATCATCGACTGGAATTACGATGAGGACCGCAGTCGAATCCGCACCGGCTTCGGCCCGGAAAACATCACCCGCCTCCGACGCTTTGCCGTCGGTATTCTCAAATCCTTTCAAAAACCCGCTCAATCGATCGCCCAATCGATGCGCAAACTCTCTTTCAATACCCGTCTCGTCTTCGACTACTTGAGAATGACTCGAAATTCATTCCCCACATCATGCTCCATCTGAGAACAAATTTGCCGTGGGGGGGCCTGACAAGCGCTCCTCAGGACGGTGCGGTTCTGATAGGATTGGGTCATGCAGTCTTCGCTGAAACCCGTGCGCGTCCCCGATCTGGTGGCAATGAAGCGTCGCGGCGAACGGATTACGATGTTGACGGCCTACGACTGGACGATGGCCCGCCTTCTTGACCGCGCGGGCATCGATGTTCTGCTCGTCGGCGATTCCCTTGGAATGGTGGTTCTGGGTCACGATACGACGGTGCCGGTCACGCTCGATATGGTGGTGCACCACACCCGAGCCGTGGCTCGAGGAACCCAGCGGGCGCTGGTGGTGGCCGACCTTCCGTTCCTGACGTATCAGATTGACTTCGGCGAGACGATGCGCAATGCCGGCCGCCTGATTCAGGATGGCGGTGCGTCGGCCGTCAAGATCGAAGGCGGTCGCGCCGTGGTGGATGTCACGCGGCGCCTGAGCGATGCCGGCATACCGGTGATGAGCCATCTGGGCCTCACTCCGCAGTCGGTCCATCGACTTGGCGGATTCCGACAGCAGGCAACCTCCGAAAAATCCGCACAACAACTGATCGAGGATGCCATCGCTCTGGAGAGCGCCGGCGCGTTCGCTGTTGTCCTGGAGTCGATCCCCGCCGAAATATCGGCCCGTGTGACCGAATCGGTGACGATTCCGACCATCGGTATCGGGGCCGGCCCGACGTGCGACGGCCAGGTCCTGGTCAGTTACGATATGTTGGGACTCTACGATGGACCGATCCCGTCCTTTGTCCGGAAGTATGCCGAACTAGGCGATACCGTTGTGGATGCGGCGCGCGCCTTCGCCGAAGAAGTTCGATCCGACCGCTATCTGGATGCGAAGTTGCCTTCCGGCGAAGTTCCGCTCCATGGCGATTCGGTTGATGGCCGTTAAGACGTTCGATCGTCGGGAGGATCTGCGGCGATTTCTGAAGCCGCGGCGTACGGAAGGGAAGGTCCTGGGTCTGGTGCCGACGATGGGCGCGCTCCACTCCGGTCACGGGACGTTGATCGAACGCGCTCGCAGGGAATGCGACCTTGTCGTCGTCAGCATCTTCGTGAATCCGGCACAGTTCGGGCCGGGCGAGGACCTCGATAAATATCCGAGGAGTCCTGCCGCCGACCTGCTATTCTGCCAAGTCCGGAACGTTGACATCGTCTTCTCGCCAACCGTCGATGTGATGTATCCGGAGGCGCTCCACACATGGGTGGAACCCGGCGTCGAGGCCGAGGGCCTCTGTGGCAGTTGGCGGCCAGGACATTTCAGGGCCGTTGCTACAGTTGTCCTCAAACTGCTCCATGCGGTCAACCCCGACCGCGCCTATTTCGGCCGGAAGGACCTGCAACAACTGGCGGTGATTAGTCGAATGGTGGAAGATCTCGATGTTCCGGTCCGGATCGTCCCCTGCCCGACCCACCGCGAGAGCGATGGGTTGGCGGTGAGCTCGAGGAATGCCTATCTGAACGCCGAGCAACGTCAGGCGGCTTGTGTTCTCTATCGTGCTCTGGGAGTTGCGAAAGAGCGGATCGTCGGCGGCCGAAGTCCGAAAGAGGCAATCGGGGCCGCGCGGAGAGTGCTTGAACTTGAGCCGCTGGTCCGGATCGACTATATCGAGGTCGTCGGCTCGGACATGCGGCCGATTGAAGAGATCGGTGAAGAGATCGGCGAAGCCGTCCACGTGGCCGCCGCGATATGGATCGGCGATACCCGTCTAATCGATAACATCACTTTATTCGAACAAGGATGGCTGGATGAGTAAGAAAACGATTCGGGTGGCGCATAGCCCCGATTCCGATGACGCGTTCATGTTTTATGCCTTGGCCACGCGAAAAATAAATACCGGG
This sequence comes from Terriglobia bacterium, assembly GCA_963555775.3. GTDB lineage: Bacteria > Acidobacteriota > Terriglobia > 20CM-2-55-15 > 20CM-2-55-15 > JAJEDW01. The sequence continues at coordinate 35,244 of CAUVWY020000004.1, forward strand.
AACCTCCATTACGAGCACACGCTCTCGGATATCGAGACTCTGAACCGCAAGGCCATGGACGGCGGGGGTGAATACGACGTATCGGCCATTTCATTCCATGCCTATGCTTATCTGGCCGAGCGGTATGCGTTACTGGCATGTGGGGGAAGCGTCGGCCGCAACTATGGACCGATTCTTGTTTCGACGAAGCCGATGGGGAAAGCCAATCTTCGGCGCCAGAAGGTTGCGATTCCCGGCACCATGACAACGGCCTTTCTCGCGTTACGCCTTTTTGCCCCGGAGATCCGATATGAGGTTGTTCCGTTCGACCAGATCCTCGAAAACATGGAAACGGGCTTGTTCGAGTTCGGCCTTATAATTCACGAAGGGCAGGTGACCTACCGCGATCAGGGGTTTCACAAGGTTCTGGACCTTGGCGAATGGTGGCAGGAAACCACGGGCCTGCCGCTGCCTCTCGGGGGCAACGTGATCAGGCGCGATCTTGGAATGCCGTTGATGAAGCAGATTTCCGGGCACATCAAAGAGAGTATCCAATACGCGTTGGATCACCGCGACGAGGCCATTAAGTATGCCATGTCCTTCTCGCGGGGTCTGGACGAACACCGGGCGGACCGGTTCGTCGGGATGTACGTAAACGAGTTGACACTGGACTACGGCGAGGACGGACGCCAGGGCATTCGAAAGTTGATGGATGAAGCTTGCAGGAATGGCCTCATTCAGAAGGCACCGCCGATCGAGTTCGTGTAGTTGACGATTTCGACTTTGAAACGCGTTTCCGGATCGGCCGGCGCGGATTAGATGCCTGGTTTCTCGCCGATACTTGGTGTCCGGCCCAGTGTCCGGTCCAATAGCCAACGTGCCTGACGCCGATGGGCGCCGGCCAGCGGCAGAGTCCGCCGATCATTGGATTATCAGTATGTTGCGTGTAAAAAAAGATGACCCACAATATATAGATGAATGGGTTCTGGACCTGTGCTGTCCCTCGCCGAGCCTAATTTGGGTCGCATGGTGCCGCCGGACGCGGCTGGCAACAGTCGAACGAGGGGGACGCGCGAATGACACGGCAATTCAAGGAGGACGTACTCGAGGCCATGGCCGGAAATAACGGGCACGTCAAAACGGACCCTGGAAGCAGGACCGCACGTGGAACAGGTCTGAAATTCGGCCGTCATTTCACGACCGACGGGCTCTCGCCTTACGACGCCGTCGAATGGGAGCGCCGCAACGCTTCCATAGGAAGCGAGTCCGGTGGAGTCGTGTTTGAACAGCGAGACGTCGAAGTCCCGAGAAACTGGTCGCAGACGGCCACCAACATCGTGGCGTCCAAGTACTTCCACGGTCCCCAGGGAACGCCTCAACGCGAAACCGGTGTCCGGCAGATGATTGGCCGGGTCGCGACAACGATGAAGGAGTGGGGCCTGGAAGGAGGCTACTTCGAAAGCCCGGAAGACGGAGAGGTCTTTCATGACGAGCTCGTTCACCTGCTCCTGAATCAGATGGTTGCCTTCAATTCTCCGGTCTGGTTCAACTGCGGCGTCGAAGAAAGGCCGCAGTGCTCCGCCTGTTTCATCAACTCCGTCGACGATACGATGTCCGACATCCTGACCCTGGCCAAAACCGAAGCCATGTTGTTCAAATGGGGGTCTGGCACGGGAAGCAACCTTTCGCCGATCCGGTCTTCAATCGAACAACTCTCCGGTGGCGGTATCGCTTCCGGGCCCGTGTCGTTCATGAAGGGATTCGATGCCTTTGCCGGAGTGATCAAATCGGGCGGCAAGACCCGGCGAGCGGCCAAGATGGTCATTCTCAACACCGACCATCCCGACATCGTCGAGTTCATCAATTCCAAGGCGAAGGAAGAAAAGAAAGCGTGGGTTCTGCTCGACAACGGATATGACGGGGGCGTGGACGGGGAAGCCTATTCCTCGATCTTCTTCCAGAACGCCAACCATAGCGTTCGGGCCACCGACGAGTTCATGGAGGCCGTCGTGAACGACGGCGAATGGACCACCCACGCAGTCACGACAGGTGTGCTCGTGGAAACTCACCGGGCTTCGGAAATGATGCGGATGATCGCGGAATCGGCCTTTATCTGCGGTGATCCCGGGATGCAGTACGACTCGACGATCAACCGGTGGCATACCTGCAAGAACACGGCGCCGATCAACGCGTCGAACCCCTGTTCGGAGTACATGTTCCTGGACGACTCAGCCTGCAATCTCGCATCGCTCAACCTGATGAAGTTCAGAAAACCGGACGGTTCGTTCGATATCGAGTCCTTCCGTTGGGCCGTGGCGGTAACGATTGCAGCTCAGGAAATCATTGTCGACAACGCCGGTTATCCGACCGACAAGATCGCCAGAAACTCCCATGACTACCGGCCGTTGGGTCTGGGGTATGCCAACCTGGGCGCTTTGTTGATGTCGTTGGGGATTCCCTATGACAGCGATCACGGCCGGGATTACGCCGCGGCCATTACGGCGATCATGACCGGGCAGGCTTATCTTACGTCATCGAAGATCGCGGCGGAATTGGGTCCATTCGCAGGCTACGCCCAGAACAAGGAGCCTTGCCTGGAAGTCATGCGCATGCATCGCGATTCGGTGAAGGGGATCAATCGGGACAACATCCCGGAAGCTCTTTACGAATCGGCCTGGGAGGCCTGGTCCGACGCCGTCGACAACGGAGTGCGTGCCGGATATCGGAACGCGCAGGCCACGGTTCTGGCGCCGACCGGCACCATCGGCTTCATGATGGATTGCGACACGACCGGCGTCGAACCCGATCTGGCCCTGGTGAAGTACAAGCGGCTCGTTGGAGGAGGAACAATCAAGATCGTCAACAACACCGTGCCCATGGCCTTGTCGCGGTTGGGTTATGACGATCCCGGGGTCAAGGCGATGGTCGACCATATCGACAAGACCGGGACGATTGAAGGCGCTCCGGCGTTGGCCGATCAGCACCTGCCGGTATTCGACTGTGCGTTCAAGGCGACGAATGGCAAACGGTCCATCCACTACAAAGGTCACCTCAAGATGATGGGCGCGGTTCAGCCCTTCATTTCAGGCGCGATTTCCAAGACCGTCAACCTTCCCCACGAGGTCACGGAGAAAGAAATCGCCCAGACCTACATTGAAGGTTGGCGTCTCGGGCTCAAGGCTGTGGCGATCTACCGCGACGGCTCGAAGCGGACGCAACCGATGTCGACTTCCGAAAAGGAAACCCAGGCGCAGTCGAAGGCGTCGCCGGCCGTTGGCGAACGTCCGATACGGCGGCACTTGCCGGCCGAACGGCACGCGATCACGCACAAGTTCTCAGTGGCCGGGCACGAGGGATATATCACGGTGGGCATGTACGAAGATGGCACGCCCGGTGAGATCTTTATCGTCATGGCCAAGGAAGGCTCCACACTTTCCGGTGTGATGGACAGCTTCGCCACTTCGTGCTCGATGGCGCTGCAGTACGGTGTGCCCCTTCAAGTGCTCGTCGACAAGTTCACGCATACCCGGTTCGAGCCTTCGGGTTACACGAACAATCCTCAGGTGCCGTATGCCAAATCGATCATGGATTACATCTTCAAGTACCTGGCATCGCGTTTCCTGGCGCCGGAAGAAGCGCGTGCGGCAGGCGTTCATATCGATGAAGCCCCGATGGCGCCGTTGACCCTGCCCGGCAAGGCGCCGGGACCGGCGCCGGCTGCACGTCCAGAATTGCCGTCCCCGGAAACCGGGACTACGGAAACCGGGACCGCCAGCCCGGTACGCGGTCGTCGGCTGGTGGACATCGAAGACCGCGATGCCCCGGTCTGTTTCGATTGCGGGTCGCTCATGGTTCGAAACGGCGCCTGCTACAAGTGCCTGAACTGTGGCGCCACCAGCGGTTGTTCCTGACAGCCCGCCAAAGATGGCGCTGGTAACGCGACCCGGCCGGGTTCTTTCATGGGCGGCCGGTGGCCGGTCCGTGGCGCTCGGCAATCGCTCCGGCCCGCGTTCCACCCCATTCCGGACCCCACCGCTGTCCGCTTGTCCCCCCCAATTTCCGCACGGTTGCCGTCCGTTCGAGCCGTGTTAGGCTAGGTCCATGATTGTGATGAAGTTCGGCGGAAGCTCCGTCGGATCCGTCGAAAGCATTCGCGTTGCAGGGTGGGTGGTCCGTGAGGCAATGGATTCGTCCCCCGTGGTCATCCTTTCGGCGATGGGAGGAATCACCGACCTCCTCGTCAACGCCGGCGAAACCGCCAAAGCAGGAAAAGAACACGAGGTCTCCGCCGCGATTGAAGGCATCCGCCAAACGCACGAGGCGGCAATCCGGGACCTGATCTTGGACCCCGGGGCCCGCGACCGGCTCGCGGGCACACTGGGTCCCGTCTGGGAGGAGATGCAGAAGGTCTTTACCGGGGTCTTGCTCCTGCGGGAGTTGAGCCTTCGGTCCCGTGACCTGGTGTCCTCTTTCGGGGAACGATTGAGCGTGCCTATCTTCGTGGCATATCTGAATCAGCAAGGCGTCCCGGCCGAATCCATCGACGCGCGCGGCATTGTGGTCACCAAGGAGGAAGCCGATTTCGCCCTGGTCGACTTCGAGGAGACGCGCCGCCGCTCGCAGAGAGTGGCCGATTCGCTCGCCGCCGGTAAGGTTCCCGTCATCACGGGGTTCCTCTGTTCAACGCCTGAAGGAGTGACGACCACACTCGGGCGCGGCGGTTCGGACTACTCGGCCTCGGTGATGGGGCATTGTTTGCGCGCCGAGGAAGTCCAGATCTGGACTGATGTCGACGGTGTCATGACGGCCGATCCCCGCATTGTTTCCGATGCTCGAGTCCTGGAGCGGATCTCCTATAAGGAAGCCGCGGAAATGTCCTACTTTGGCGCCAAGGTTCTACACCCCAAGACAATTCTCCCGGCCGCTGATCTGGGTATTCCGATTCGCATCAAGAACACGTTCGCCCCTTCGGCCGAAGGCACATTGATCACGCGTGAATCCCCGGCCAACCACCAGGGAGTGAAGACCGTGACATCGATTACGGGAGTATCGATGGTATCGATCGAAGGCAGTGGCATGATCGGAGTTCCAGGCACGGCGCAACGGGCGTTTGCTGCGATTGCGCACCACAAGATCAACGTCCTGATGTTTTCGCAAGGTTCCTCGGAGCAACACATTTCACTGGTGGTGAGTCGTGCGGACTGCCCCGGAACCGTTCGGGCTCTGAGGCGTGAATTCGATCCCGAGCTTGAAAAGCGTCATATCGATCGTATTGCCGAAGTTTCCGACATTGCAATCATTGCCCTGGTCGGTGAGGGGATGAAGTCCATACCGGGAATCGCAGCACGCACGTTCACGGTCATCGGCGAAACAGGGATGAATATTCTGATGATCGCCCAGGGGTCATCGGAATTGAACCTGTCGTTGGTGGTGGAGCAAAAGGACGCCGCAACCGCGGTGTGCGGTATACACGCCGCGTTTGAACTGGGTAGCCGCTAAATAGATCGAACCATATCGACGGGATTGACGCGATGAACTGGACGGCGCTGGCGACCAGCCTCCAATTGGCCGCAACGACATCGGGCATTCTGCTGTTGATCGGTGTCCCTGTTGCGTATTGGCTGGCGTACTCCGAACGACGATGGAAGTTCCTGGTGGAGGCTGTGGTGGCGCTGCCGCTGGTTCTGCCGCCAACGGTCCTGGGGTTCTACATTCTGATTGCCATCGGCCCTCGAAGCCTGGTGGGATCCTGGTACGAAGTTCTGGCCGGCCGCGGGTTGCCCTTCAGTTTCGAGGGTCTCGTTCTGGCGTCGACCATCTACAGCTTTCCCTTTGCGGTCCAACCTGTCGCCGCGGCGTTCGGAAGCGTGGACCGGCGTTTCGTGGAAGCCTCGTGGTTGCTCGGCGTTTCACGACTGGGCACGTTTTTTCGGGTGATTGTTCCTCAATCCATCGGTGGCCTGCTGACTGGCGCGGTGCTGAGTTTCGCGCATACGCTGGGTGAGTTCGGTGTGGTTCTGATGGTCGGCGGGAGCATCGAAGGGGTTACGAGAACGGTTTCGGTCGACATCTACGAGCAGGTTCAGGTTTTGGACTATGCATCGGCCAATCGGACGGCAGCGGTTCTTCTGGTGTTCTCCTTCGTTGTCCTGTCGGCAGTCTACGCGTTGAACCGACGTATCTGGAGTCCGTGGTCATTTGCGGACATGGGGCGGGGCCGCGGTCGAAACGATGTTTCAGGTTGAAATCGAAAAACGTTTCCCTGACGGCAAGACCATCGAAGCCGCGTTCGAAATGGCGACCGATTCGCCTGGCGTGATGGTCCTGTTCGGTCCTTCGGGTGCCGGCAAGACGACGTTGCTGCGTTGTATCGCAGGGCTCGAACGGCTGACACGTGGACGTGTGAAGTTCGATGGCGAGGCCTGGTGCGACGTGGAGACGGGCGCCTGGGTTCCGCCGCAACGTCGGTCGGTAGGCTATCTCTTCCAGGAATACGCATTGTTCCCGCATCTGAAAGTCTCCGGAAACCTCCTTTTTGGAATCCACGGCCTCCCACGGGCCGAACGGGGAGTCCGCGTCAGCGAGGTGGCTGAGCGTTTGGGAATCGACGCCATGTTGCACCGCTATCCCGGAGAACTATCCGGAGGACAGCAACAGCGCGCCGCGCTGGCGCGGGTGCTCGTCCGGCGACCCCGGTTGTTGTTGCTCGACGAACCGTTCGCGGCGCTGGACATCCGGACTCGCGAAGAAGTTCGGTCGTATTTGTCGGAATTGCTGTCGGAATTGCGGATTCCCGCCATTGTCGTCACGCACGATTGGGCCGACGCACTCGCGCTCGGAGATGAAATGATCGTGATGAGCGAGGGAAAGATGCTTCAGAAAGGCGCTCCACAGGAGGTGCTCACCCATCCGGTGGCGACCGACGTGGCTTGGGCGGTGGGAGTCGAAACTGTCGAGCCCGGCAACCGGATACGAACAGGGAGTGACACGTTGACGCTCCAGGTCGGTCGGGCTGAATTGGTCGCTGTCGATTCGGGTTTTGCGGAAAGCGATTTCTGGGTATGCATCCGCGGTGAGGACGTCACGCTGGAAACGGTCCCCGGAGCTTCCAGCAGCGCGCGAAACCGGCTCCCGGGCCAAGTCCGAAAACTGGAGCCGCGGGGACCGCTCACGAAGGTCACTCTCGATGTCGGATTTCCTCTCGAGGCTCTGGTGACCCGGCAATCCGCCCTCGACCTCAATCTGGCGCCAGGCAGCCGCGTCTGGGCCGTTTTCAAGGCATCGATGGTCCATTTGATACCGCGCCGGTAACCTGGAAACAACCCCTCGGACCCATTGGAGTATCGTTTTCTGAAGTCATGATTCGCGTCAACGACGAGTTGAGTATTCCCGACGACGAGATCGTCTTTGAAATGTCGACCAGCAGCGGCCCGGGAGGACAACACGTGAACCGGGTTCAAACGAGGGTGACGCTATCTTTCGACGTGGATCGATCGATGGCGCTCGGGGATCGGGAACAGGCACGGATTCGCGATGTGCTGGCGTCGCGAATCAACAAATCCGGACAGTTGCAAGTCCGATCTGAACGCCACCGCAGCCAACGCATGAATCGCGAGGATGCCGTGCGGAAGTTTGCCGAGCTTCTTCGAGACGCCCTGACTCCCGAGGCGCCGCGAAAGAAAACCCGAGTCTCGCGGGCCGTCAAGGCGCGCCGGCTCGACGAAAAGAAACGCCGATCGAATGTCAAGCGGGATCGCCAGAAGTCCGACGGTGAAGAATAGCCGCTCTTCGGGAACGGTGCGAACGGCTTCGATGCCTCGCCGCAAAATACGCCCGAGAGGATTCGAACCTCCGACCTTCGGATTCGTAGTCCGACGCTCTATCCAGCTGAGCTACGGGCGCGCGAACGTACCTGTTTACTACGTCCGTGCCTGTCTTCGCAACTCGCGGGTGTTTAACGGGCCCTGGTAGAACCCTTCAGGGTCGCGCGCGGGGGTCTTCGGGTCTCAGACGCGGAGAGAGGAGCGGCGCGGCGGTTGCTCATCGTGACTGACGAACGACAAAGTCTGTGACCCGCACCCCCGGGGGCCATCCTCGAGTCTCTTCCCGAAGGACCTTGGCTGTCTCTCTGGCGCGCTAAACTTTCTTGTCGATAGCGGTCGTCCTGACCGCTGCAACGATCTGGAAACGATCTGGAGTCATGATGAAAATCATCGCGTGTCTCAAGCCGGTGCCGGATCCGGCATCCCGGTTTTTTTTGAACGAAGACAAGACCTGGATCAAGGACCGCGATCTCACCTTCGTCACGAGCGAGGCGGACACCCATGGAATCGAGGCCGCCCTCCAACTGCGTGACGCTGTAGATTCCGCCGGTGGAGAAGTCGTTGCACTTTCGATCGGCGGACACCGGTCGGCCCGAGTCCTGCGAGGCGGCCTTGCCCTGGGCGCGAACCGCGCCATTCATCTCGCGGACGAGCGGTTCGAGGGCGGTGACGAATATACGAACGCACGATTGATTGCACGGGCAGTCGAAAAGGACGGGGGATGCGATGTCCTGATCGCAGGTGTGCAGTCGGACGATCTGTGCAGCGGGATGACCGGAGTCATGGCGGCTGAACTTCTGGGGTGGCCTCATGCCAGCGTCATCGTTGGCGTCGAGCGCATTCCATCCGGACTGCGGGTGCGGCGAGAACTCGAGGGCGGTTGGACAGAGACGCTCGATGTCCCCACGCCTTGCGTCCTCACAATCCAGTTCGGCTTGAACCAGCCGCGTTACGCATCGTTGAAAGGCATCATGGCCGCCAAAAACAAGGAACTGAAAGTCTGGGACCTGGAAGCGTTGGAACTGGCCGCGACGGCGGTTGGTTCGGAAGGAGCCCTCTGTCGGGTGAGCGACGTCTTCGTTCCGGAACGCGAAGGCAAGGTTCAAATCTTGTCGGGTAGCCCGGCCGAGGCCGCCGCTCAGTTAGTCGAAAAGCTGAAAATGGAAGCCAAGGTGGTTTAGCCCGCCTTTTTCAGGGGTTTTCGTCGCGAAGAGTCGGAGACGCCGTCAGACCAACGGCGCGTTCTACGGCGCGTTCCTCGCGCCGGGCGCGTAGCGGCGCGTTCCTCGCGCCGGATCAAGCGCGTGCGCGCACCGAGAGGACGACGGAGGCGGATGGATCCGGCGCTGCAGCAGACAACTCGCAAGAAATGCGGGGTAGAACCAGGCGGGTCGCAGCATTTCGCTACGGGCCGCCAGGAATCGTAAGGGGTTGGTCCGGCAGAGGTGGTACGGAAAATGATTCTGATCGTTGCAGAACATGTCGAGGGACGGTTGAAGCCCATCAACAGGGAATTGGCCGCGATGGGGAGGGGGCTGGCGCGTGAACTGTCCTGTCCCCTTGGAATGGCCTTTCTCGGCAAGGAAACCGCCAATGCCATCGCCGAATGCCAGGCGCTGATGCCGGATCGAATCTTCGTCGTCGATGACGACAAGCTTGCCGAATACAGCTCAGAAGGTTACGTTGCGGCTTTGGCGCAACTTGCCGCCAGCGTTCACCCTGTTTTTGTGGTTGCTCCCCATACCAGCGGGGGCTACGACTTCATTCCGAGGCTTGCCGCGCGCCTGGGCAAACCTGCCGTTGCCGGATGCATCGCATACCAGAAGCAGGGCGGCCGCATCGTCCTGACCAGGCAGATCTTCAACGCGAAACTGCACATGCGCGTGTCGCTTCGAGGCGATCCCCCCTACTTTGCGACGATGGCGCCGGGCGCCTTTCCCGTCCGGGACGGGTCGCCGGATGGCGCCGAAAGGGAACGCATGGGGGAGGAACCGGCGGTCGAGGCGACCGTGGATTCATTTGCAGTGGATCTTTCAGCGGTACCGATCCGGGTTCGGGTTGTCCAGAGAGAAGCAGCCGCAAAAGGTGAGGTGGATCTCGGTTCGGCCGGGGTGATCGTTGCCGGTGGGCGCGGGCTCAAGGAAAAGAGCAACCTGCATCTCATCGAAGAATTGGCGGAAAGTCTGGACGGCGCCGTGGGAGCGTCGCGTCCTGTGGTCGATATGGAGTGGTTGCCCCGCGAGCGTCAAATCGGGAGTTCGGGTCAGACGGTTTCACCGAAGCTGTATATTGCAGTGGGTATCTCAGGCGCCGTCCAGCATCTGGTGGGAATGCAATCGGCACGTTGTATCGTGGCGATCAACAAGGATCCCGACGCGCCTATTTTCAAGGTGGCGCACTACGGCATCGTGGACGATTTGTTCAAGGTTGTTCCCGAGATCACGAAAACCATTCAGGCGCTCAAGAGACAGGCACGAATTTAACAGCCTGTCGTGGAACCCCGCGTCGCACCGAGAGCGACGAGGCGCCCGGCTGACAAGGCGCGAGGAGGGAGCATATTCCCAATATGTGACCGACGAGCAACGCAGTTCAGGCGGAATGCATCGACGGTCGAATTCAGCGAGGGTTTCACGACAGGCTGTCAAGCCTGAAAAGAGGATTCGCGTGGGATGGGAATCGGTTTGACTCGACTGCAAGCATGCAATATAGTGCATTTGCGCTTCTACCGGCCCAAATCCGGAGTCGGGAAACCCTGTCAGGGGCGTGAAGGTTTTGAAACGAGTGTGAAGGTAGGGACAAGAAGTCGACCAGAGGAGGACTTTAAATGCGAAGAGCTTCGATACTTATCGCGGCGTGCATGATGCTGGCAGTGGCCCTGAACGTTTGGGCATACCAGCGGACGCACCCTGAAATCATGCAGATGGTTCTGCAGACGCGGAACGCGGTTACGGCGAACATTGAAGCTGGCGACGCGGCGGCTACCGCGGAATCGGCGATGCAACTGCAAGGCCTGTTCCAGGAACTGATTCCGATTTACGAACGGATGAATCTGGCTCCTGCAATCACGATTGCCAACAAGGCGATTGCGAACACGGGAGAGACAGCCAAAGCGGCGAAGGCGAATAACATGGAAGCAGCAGGGTTGGCTCATGGGAATATCGGCAAAGCCTGCGGCGGTTGCCATGACCAGTTCCGCGAAAAAGCGGAAGACGGATCCTTTAGGATCAAAACCGGCGGCTGAAGCCCCGGTTTGGCCGGCCCCGTGCCGGTTTCTGGAAATCGGTATTCAGTAATCCGCGGCAAGATCCTGCGCGCGACGCAACAGGGTCTTGCCGCGGATTACTGAAGAAAATGGGCGGATCTCGATCCGCCCTTTTCATTATCGGTCCCTGAATGACTTGCAGTCCGGGCTGACACCCCCGGCATGCCGATTTCGATCACCATGCCGGTTTCGAGATCGCCGGTTCGGCCGGTGCTTTGTCGAATGCATCGGCACCGGTCGGAGTTGACGGCGTGTCCTGGATAAAGGGTTGCAAATAATTTTGACTTTTTTCGGGGAAACCCGGTAACCTATTGTTCATGAGTGGTGTCTATTGATTTAGATTTCCTCCACCATCCCACTCTCCCCGCGGCAAGTGCCGCGGGGACTTTTTTTTGTCCGGTCGCGTATGCGTGTTTTCCGTGAATAAACTCCGCCAGTAAATCGCCGCCCGGAAAAATTGGTCGGCGCATGTTCGCGGTAACGCCTTCGATGAACCGTCCGGAAGGGCTCGCGATGGCCGCATGCGGGCACCGTGTCGAGCGTCATGGCGGCCTCGGGTTGCCGACTCTCGAACCGGGGCGAATTCCCCACGATTTCTCCTTGATTCTACCCTGCCGAGGTACTACTCTAGCGTCCGGACTCGGGAGGCGAAACGATGCAATTTTCCTCTTTCTTCGTCACCATCGCCTATTGTCCTTCAGAGCATCTTGTACGGAATCCACTAAACATCTAAGAGACACTTTTCTGGTCGAATCGATCTTGAAAGAGGATCTGACAAGAGAGGAAGTGTCTGTTGATGATCCGGTAAGAGAGTTCCGTCGGAAGACGAGGAGGCAATGCTCCTCCGGCGACGAGGCACGGATTGGAGCGAAAAGGGTTGGGAGGCGCAACTAGTTTGCGCGCTTCGTGTCAGTGGGAAGGGATTTCGTTGAAGTCGAGTCTGCGACGCGCTCTTGGCGGCTGTAAGCAGGGAACTGCCAGACGCCGTGCCTTGGATAATTCGGCCTGATAAATAGCGAGTTTTTGGACGATGCCGACAGCGACAACGCATGCCCTGATAATTACGGAAGACGCCAATCTGGGCTCCCTCCTGCGCGGCCTGCTGGCCGCCCGTGATGTTGAGGCATCGATAGTGGACGGTGAAAGCGTCCGGAGTCGAATCGCACGGAAGACCATCGATCTCGTCATCGCCGACCTCGATCTTGAGCAAACCGATCCGCTGAAATCGCTTCGCAGCCTCCGAGACCGGCTGGATCCCGGACAGGTTCTGATGCTCGCCAGTGAGCATTCGCTCGATCGCATCGAGCGGGCATCCGAGATGGGCTTCACGTGGTATCAGAAGAAGCCGATAGGTCCGACCGACATCAACGTTGCGGTCCGTCGGCTTCAAAGTCGCAACGGATTGCACCGAAAAAATCGACTCCAGATATTGGGTTCCAGTCCCGGTATTCAGTCCGCGTTGAAACTGGCGGCTCAGGCCGCGTTGCGCAACGAGCACCTGACCATCACGGGCGAACCGGGCGTCGGAAAACGCCAGTTGGCCCGCTTCATTCACGAAAACAGCAAGCGCTCGAAACAGGCATTCAGGCAATTGAGTTGCGCGGGACTCAGCGAGCGAGTCGTTGACGCCGAATTGTTCGGATGGACCGATGTTCAAAGCGGCGGCGAGAGCCATGAAGGACTGCTGCAGCAGTGCCATCAAGGGATCCTGGTGATCGATGAAATTTCGAAGCTCTCGATTCGATCTCAAGAGCGGCTCCTGAAAGCACTGACCTTGAAGCGGGTCCGTGTGGTTCATGGCCGAAGAGCGCCATCGCGCGCCGAAGTGCGTATCATTGCCTCTTCAAGCGATTCGCTTGAGGATCGGGTCCGTGACTGGTCCTTCATCCGGGAACTCTTCGATCGGATCGGCGGGGTCCACCTCGAGCTTCAGCCACTGAGGGTCAGAAAGTCCGACATTCCCATGCTGGCCGACCATTTCATCCGCACTGCCGGCCAACGACTCGGCTCCAGTATCAAGGGGATTGCCCCGGAAGGCCTCGATCGTCTCATGCGGTATAACTGGCCCGGAAACATTCGTGAACTCGAGGAGATGATCACCCGAGCCGTCAGCTCGGTGCATGGTCCGTGGCTGGACGCCGAGGACTTGCCCGCCCTGCCGGAAAGCGCGAGCGGGGAGGCGATCGTTGTTCCGGGGTCCACGATCCAGGAAATCGAAAAGGAAGCGATCCTGATGACCCTCGACGCCTCCGATGGATCGACCGCCCGGGCAGCCAGGATTCTCAACATGAGCGTTCGAAAAATTCAGTACAAGCTCAAGGAATATCGACGCGAATCGGCGTCCACGCTACGATCCGAAACCGTCAGCGCCCTCTCCCGTTCTTCGAGCGTCTCGCACCCCCCCGTCCCCAGGAAGAAGATCGTTTTCGTCGCAGATCCGGAATCCTGAGAGCCTCGCCGCCGGGTCCCGCAGATCGATTTCAACCCAGGTCCCGTCTATTGAAAAACTCCCTGCGTGCGATGGAACATCGTCTTGCGAATCGTTGTCCGATGGAGTCTCCGGGAATGGCAGCACACGTGCGAAAGTGCCATTATGCCAATACGGACACCGTTTTTGCCCCGCAGGATTCGTCACTGGGTTCGATGCCGCCATTGAAGGACGCGCTTCGACCTGCTGGTCGCCAAGGCATGCGCGTGCGTTTCGGAGCACAGGACGCGAACGTGCGTCGTATGCGGGTTTTGCCTTTGCGCCGATCCAGTCATCAGTGCCCCCGAGGGCTGGATTCTTCCTCCGGTTCGTTTGCGTCCGTGGTTCGGATCGGAAAAGATACCGGTCGATTATCTGTAGACGGATGGCGTTTCGTTCAGGGGACCGCGCGCGGAAGGGTTTGGCGCATGACGTATTCGCGCGGAATCGGCGCCCCGTCGGCGCCCCGTACATAGAAACGAAAACCCGGATCGACTTCGTCGCCGGTTCGTTCGAGCGGCATCAAACCTTGGAGATTTCTGAGGCGTAGCGTGGTTTCGTATCGATGCTCTTCAAGGTCCCAAATAAAGACGCGAATTCCGTCGAACGCGAATTGCGGATCGGAATTGCTGCGCCGCTCGGCGACGACGTACCAGTCCACGGGTCCGACCTCCGGATCCTCAACGGTCTTGAGCCGTTGCACGGCCGGGTAGGTTCGCTCCTCCATGAATGGAAGTATCGCCTCGGGTGCGTCGAATTCGATGAGTTGGCTGAATACCCAGCCAATCTCTTCGGGTGAGGGCCTTACCAGAAACCACACGTCGGTCGCATCGCTGTCGGGGCGCGGCGTGGTGGCGTGGTCCAGGACTTCCAATGTCGTGCCGCGGCGATAGCGCCGGATGATGGCGCTGTCTCGTCCAGGCGCCAGACGAAGATTGAAGGTGTCAGTGGCGCTTGCCGTGTTCTGAAGTGGCCGATCCCGGGCATCGACTACCGCGGCCTGCATCGCGTCGCGCGTGTCGTCGCGAATCAGCGAACCCTCGTCCATCCAGCCTTCGACCCGTTCGAAGTCGCGGATCAGATACCAGGAACCCTGTTTGGATAAAATGTCGACTCGATCGCCGGAGTCCAGCATGAACAGAGTGCGCGAGGACGCCGAGGCACCGATTCGGGCCGGGGTGTTGTCGGCCAGGACCGTCCCCTGATCGATCGCGGGGTCGGGTTCGGGCAGACACGCTGCAAGTGTCAAAGCGAGCGCGCAAACGGCAAACTGCGATTGCCGGAGGCGGCGCGGTCGGTGTGGAGGATGTATTGTCACGGTCATTCCTATCGAGCCGGTCTGAAGCTGCCGGCTGCGTTTTAAATTATAGATGGGATGGGATAAGATTGGTCCCATGACCGATGCCAAGGTGGCGTCCGCCGCTGATTTCGAGAGCGCGCTGGAGCGGCTCGAGCACATCGTCAAGACCCTTGAATCCGGCGAACTGGCACTGGACAACGCCTTGGAGCTTTTCGAAGAAGGCGTTCGTTTGTCGCGGTTTTGTCACCAAAAGTTGGAGCAGGCGGAGCGGCGTGTCGAAATCCTTCTCAGCAAGGAAGACGGCGAGCCCGGCTCACTCGAAGCGGCCCCCTTCAAGGCCGATGACGAGTAGCATGTCCGCCACGAGTTTCCTCGAACGCGTGCGGCCTCCGATCGAAGCCACGCTGGATGCGATTCTGCCTCCCCAAAACCAATCTCCCCAGGTACTTCACCAAGCCATGAGATATTCGGTTTTTGCCGGAGGAAAACGTTTGAGGCCCTCCCTGTGCCTCGCGGGTTTCCAGACGTTTCGAGACGACTGGGAATCGGCGTTGCCGATCGCCGCCTCAATCGAGTTGATTCACACCTACTCGCTGATCCATGACGATCTTCCGGCGATGGACAACGATGATTTCCGTCGGGGTCGCCCGTCGTGCCACCGTCAGTTCGGGGAGGACATCGCCATTCTTGCCGGCGATGCGCTTCTCACACTGGCGTTCGAATCGGTGGCCGGCGCTCCTCATATGGCGGCGGACCGCATCGTGGGAGTGACGCGGATGTTGGGGAAGTCAGCGGGTACCGTCGGCGGCATTATCGCGGGACAGGTGCTCGATCTGGAAGCCGGAGAATCGGTGGTCGGACCGGAGATGCTTGAATCGATCCATCGTGCCAAGACTGGCGCGCTGCTGGCCGCTTCGGTCTCGATCGGCGCTTATCTTGCGGAGGCGGATGAAGATCAACTGGAGATCGCCGCCGAATTCGGGCGCAAGATCGGCCTCGCATTCCAGATCGTGGATGACCTGCTCGACGAGACGGCGTCATTTTCGACACTGGGAAAGACTCCGGGAAAGGATCGCGAACAGGGAAAGGTCACCTATCCCGCCGTACACGGAATCCCCGTTTCGCGGCGCATTGTTTCGGAAGTGACCGGTGAAGCGCTGGCGTCGGCGCTTCGTTTGGGCCCGTCGGGCTCATTGCTGGCCGACTTCGCGAGCCATCTCGAGGCTCGTGTCCGCTGAAACCCGAACGACCGCTTCAACCGTGAAGAAGATTCGAATCGACAAGCTGCTCGTGGACAGGGGCCTGGTCCAGTCGAGGGAGCGTGCCCGGGCACTCATCATGGCCGGTGACGTTCTGGTCGACGATACCCCCGTCCAGAAGGCGGGCACTGGTGTGGGTCCGGCTTCCGACATCCGCCTCCGACGTCCCCCGCATCCGTTCGCGAGCCGGGGCGGCGTGAAGCTGAGAGGGGCGTTGGACGAATTCGATCTCGATCCGGCGGGCGCCGTCTGCGCAGATGTCGGCGCCTCGACGGGCGGCTTCACCGACTGCCTTCTGATGGCCGGGGCGAGGCACGTTTACGCGATCGACGTGGACACGTCTCAACTCGATTGGAAGCTCCAGAGCGATTCCCGGGTGACCTCGGTCGAAGGAAATGCCAGATACTTCGAGCCGTCATGGATCCCGGAGCCGGTGGATCTGGTCGTCATCGATGTGTCTTTCATATCGCTTGAAAAGATCCTGCCTTCGGCCCGGCTGATGGTAAAGCCGTCAGGGACATGCCTTGTCCTGGTGAAGCCGCAGTTCGAATTGGGGCGTGATAAGGTCGGCAAGGGAGGCATCGTGCGCGATCCGGCTTTGCATGAAGAAGCCGTGACTTCGGTCTTGCGCCAGGTATCGAAGGCTGGATTCCGGCTGCGTGCCCGGTGCCGGTCGCCAATTACGGGTAAGGAAGGGAACCAGGAGTTCTTTGTGTACATGGAGACCGCATGAGTATCCGGACAGTCGGGATCGTGACCAAACCCCACCAGCCGGATGTCGCACGAGTGGCCTCCGATCTGCTCGATTGGCTGCGTGAACGAGGCATTCGCGTCGTTCTCGAGGACGAAACGGCGAACCAGCTCGGACGGTCCGAATCGGGTGTCGCCAGCGGACGGTTGGGCGAAGAGGCCGACCTGATCGTCGTCGTCGGTGGAGACGGCACCTTGCTGGCCGCGGCACGGCTCCTGGACGGCCGAGACATCCCGATTCTGGCCATCAATCACGGCAGCCTGGGGTTTCTGACGGCCGCGCCCTTGGACGAGTTGTACCCCGATCTCGAGCGAACCCTCGACGGGAAGTTCGCGAGCGACCGGCGGATGATGCTTGACACGACGATTGTTCGTAACGGAAAGCATCTGCAGAAGCGCCGCGCGCTGAACGATCTGGTGATCAACAAGGGCACTCCGGCACGGATCATCGAAGTCGAAGCGCGTGTCAACGACCAGTACGTTTCAACCTTCAGGGCCGATGGTTTGATTGTTTCGACACCAACCGGATCGACCGCCTACAACCTGTCCGCGGGCGGTCCCATCGTTCACCCGGATCTCGAAGCATTGCTGCTGACTCCGATCTGCTCACACACTCTGACGAACCGTCCTATCGTGCTGCCGGCGGACGCGTTCGTATCGGTGACGTTCAAAGCGAACCCCGGCGATGACGTACACGCCACGATTGACGGTCAGATTGCTCTGTCGTTGGAGGCGGACGATCGCCTCGAAGTGGTGAGATCGAGCGCCGCGGTCCAATTGATCGCGCCGTCGGGCAAGAACTACTTCGACGTGCTCCGCGGCAAGCTCAAGTGGGGTTAGGAGACCCTTGCCAGACCCGGCGGGGTCGCGCCTCGGTCCGTGCCAATTGGCGGAGTCAACTCTTGGGATTGGTTATAATGAACAGGCGGCATCCAAATGAGCCGGAGCAGGAGAAGGTCGACCGTGAAAACGAAAGAGCCCCGACAGACTGTTTGTAACAAGCCCCAGCCCGAAAACAAGAGAAACCCATACTGTGGCGGCAAGCTCAAGCGAGTGACCGAACTGGACGCCGAGGCCGCAAAGCTCGCGGGTATCGGGCAGGACGCGTATCGTTGTCAGGAATGCGGTTTGCTCTATTCGGAGGAAAGCCCCTACGCCGCGGCCAGGCGGTGATCGGTAGACCGGCTTGCCGACGCTGCCACAAAGGCGGCGCCAATACTGCAACCCACTGGAATCGCTGAACTATCAGGTTGCCTGGGCTGCAACTATTGCTACACTTACCACCATGAAAGTCGATCTTTTCGATGAGGTCGTTCGTCTGCGCCAGCAGGGCAGCAAAGCCGCGATCGCAACGATCGTGAGGATTCGGGGCTCGGTGCCGAGTTTTCAGACCGCGAAGATGTTGATTCGCGAGGATGGCTCGATCGTGGGTTCGGTCGGCGGCGGTTGCGTGGAGGCCGAGGTGTGGGCCGCGGCCCAGGAAGTCATCAAGGAAGAACGGTCGCGGGTGATGAGCTTCGATCTGACGGAGGAATCCATGGCCGACAGCGGGCTCATCTGCGGCGGAAAGCTGGAGATCTTTGTGGAACCGATTCTACCCGTACCGAGAGCGATCATCTTTGGCGCTGGCCATATTTCAACGCAACTTTCCAAAATTGCGACCATTGCGGGCTTCAAGACATGGATCGTCGACGACCGCCCGATCTATGCGAATGAAACCCGATTTCCCGAAGCTGAACGTGTCTACAACGGAAGCTTCGAGGCCGCATTTTCGGATATCCACCCCGATCGGAACACGTACATGATCATCGTGACCCGCGGACATCAGGAAGACGAGAACGTCCTCCGTTGGGCCGTGGAAACCGATGCCCGATATATCGGGATGATCGGGAGCAAACGCAAGGTCAAGACAATAGCCAGGAATATCGAGGCCGATGGCATCGCACCGGAACGCGTTCAACGGGTGCATATGCCGATCGGTCTCGACATCGGCGCGATCGTTCCCGAGGAGATCGCCGTGGCGATCGTTGCGGAAATGATTCACTACCGCCGAAACGGCGCCGAACACCCCCAGAGCAAGAAAGTCTTCCAGGTGAGCCATTCGTGACACGCGCCCCCGCACGGCTTCGTTTTGGCTATTTCGACGGCGTATCGTTGAAGAAACGAAACTCGCACACACTGAACCGACTCCCGGACTAGATTCCTGGCCGTCCGGCGGTCACCTACTGACAAGGGATAGAGGAGGCCTCATGGTGAAACGATTTGCGTTCCTGCTGGTGTTCCTGACGGCATTGGTTTCGGCCCGTCCGGTTTCGGCTCAAGACTTCAGTCGCCTCGATATCGCTTTTGGAATTTCAAACTACGGCGTGCAGGACGCCAGCGAGGGTTTTTTCTCTATCGAAGAGAAACGTGCGAACGGTTTCGTCATGCACACGGATCTGAACCTCGTCCGCTGGTTCACTTTCGAGAACGTGCTGAGTGCGTACTCGATGAACAATGACATCACTCTGCTTACCAACACGTTCGGGACCAAGCTCATTGCGCGGGACATGGCTGGCGGACGTGTTTCGCCCTATGTCGCCGCGGGTTTCGGATTCGGCTACTACAGAAGCAATCAAACCGGGGGAAGCCAAAGTAACAGCGCGGCGCGTCTCGGTGGCGGCATCGATTTGAATATGAGCGACGGCATAGCCCTGCGATTCGACGTTTCCAAAATGGCCTTGAGCAGCAGCCTGGCCAACCGGGATTGGCACAGCGACACCAACATCGCGGTCGGCGTGGTATTCAGTTTGGGGAACTGACCATATCCGGCCTGAAAACCGCGTTCACCGGATCGGCCGTCTTCGACCTGCTGGAACACACGCGTCGGAACCGCGTTCGCGTTCCCTGGTCGGCGCCCGTTGTCGCCGTTCCCCCGTCCTCGGATCATTTCTTGACGCGGTACATCAGGATCGCTTCCACGAGCGCGCGGGTCGTTGCGAGAGAGGGTTCGATGTCGACCCTCAGGCCGGCCTGTTGGACGGCTCGGCGAGTGACGGGGCCGATGACGGCGATGGCAGGATGAGCGAGGAGTCGGGAAGCGTCGGCCGAACCCAGCATTTCGATCAGATTGTGGACCGTCGAGCCGCTTGTCAGGGTGACGCAGTCGATCGAATGGTCCGCGAGGCGCCGCCGAAGCTCTTTGCGTCCATCCACGGGCACTCGTGTGCGATAGACCGTTACCACGTCGACGGCGGCGCCGCGCGATCGGAGAGTTACGGGCAGGTTTTCGTCGGCGACTTCGGCGCGAGGCAGTAGAATCCGGGCCCCATCGAGATCCGTCGGGAAGCGTTCCAGAAAGCCTTCGGCGCTGAATTTGTCCGGAATCAGGTCCGCATCGGTGCCGCGCGCCTGGAGTTGACGGGCTGTCTGGCGGCCGACAACGGCGATACGGACATCGGGGACCGTCCCCGCTCGATCCATGAACGCATCGACAGCGTTGGCGCTGGTGAAAACAAGCCAATCGTAATCGGCGAGCCGGCCGATGGCGGCATCGACCGCTTCCCAGTTTTCCGGTGGAACGATCTCGATCGTGGGGATGTGAACGACCGTGGTGCCGAGCGCCTGCAGGTCCCGTCGCAGTTCATCGCCCTGACCGCTTGCCCGGGTCGTCAGAATCGTCCACCCCGCCAAGCTCGACTCAGTGCTCACGGGTACGAATCTCATCGAGAATGGCTTCACCGCCCGAGGCGCGTAATTTTCGCCCCAGCCGACGGCCCAGTGCGAAGGCATCGCCAACCGGTCCCGAAATTTCATCGGCGACGATCCTTGTCCCATCCAGGTTGGCGATCAGCCCCTTCAGCCGCACCGTCTCGCCTTCGATCACGGCGTGGCCGGCGATGGGAACCTGACAACTGCCTTCCAGACAGGCCATCAGTCCCCGCTCGGCGATTGCCGCGGTGTGAGTGGCGGGATCGTCCAGGGTATCCAGAGCGCGGCGCGTCGATTCGTCGCCGGAACGGCACACGAACGCCAGCGCTCCCTGGCCAATGGCCGGCAACATCACCGCGGGTTCCAGTATTTGGGTGATGCGATCCGCATGGCCCAAACGCTTCAATCCGGCAGCGGCGAGAATAATACCGTCGAATTCGCCGGCCGACAGCTTTCGAAGACGCGTATCGACGTTGCCCCGGAGCATCGCGACATCGAGACCGGGGAACCGCGCAAGAAGTTGCGACTGCCGTCGAAGGCTGCTGGTTCCGATTCGCGCCCCGGGGGGCATCTCGTCCAGTGTTCGACCATCCGACACCATCGCGTCCCGCGGGTCTTCCCGCTTGCCAATCGCGGCCAGGACAACCCCGCCGGGCAGATCGAAGGGCAGATCCTTCAGGCTGTGAACCGCCATATCGATGCGCCCGTCCAGCAAAGCGTCGTCCAGCTCCCTGGTAAAGAGCCCCTTGCCACCGATTTCGGCCAGCCTCACGTTTTGAATCCGATCGCCGGCGGTCACGATCTTGAGGATATCGACCCTCGAACCGGGGACACGATTTTCGAGAGCCGCCCGGGTCCAGTTGGCCTGCCACATCGCCAAGACGCTTCGGCGAGTCCCGAGCCGCAGGGCGGGGGAACTATCCTGCATCGCGTGCCCGCGCCTGGACAGCGTTCGGAAAACTCAACCGCCGATTACTTCCCCTGGACATTGAAGATCTTGCGAATGAGTTCGACCTGTTCCTGGCCATCCGGATGCCGGGCAAGTTCCTTGAGTTTCGAGATCGGAGAGTGGAGAATCTTTCGGATCATGGATTGCGTCATCCGGTGGAACGCCTCTTGCTGCCCATCGGACAGCGGACCCAGATCGTTTCGATACCGTTCGATCTCATCCCGGCGCAGCTTCTCGAGCGCCGCCTGCATCGCCACGATTGTCGGGGCCACTTCGCGCGACTGCATCCTCGAACAGAACGCTTCGACTTCGTTGTCTACGATCTCTTCGGCGCGCGCCGCCGCGGTCATCCGGTCCTTCAGGTTCTCGTCCACCACCTGCTGAAGGTCATCGATGTCGTAGAGAAAAACATTGTCGATGTCGTTGACCGCCGGATCGATGTCGCGGGGCACCGCGATGTCGATGAAGAACACCGGGCGGTTTCTGCGCCGCCGAATGATTCGTTCGACCTGCGGCTTGGTAATGACGAGATTCGGGGCGCCGGTCGAACTGATCACAATGTCGGCACGATCGATATGGTCGCCGAGTTGTTCGAAGGGAATGGCGGCCCCCTCGAAGACACGTGCCATTTCCACGGCACGTTCGAAGGTCCGGTTGGTGATCAGGACACTGGATACGCCATTGCGCTTGAGGTGTTTCGCTGCCAGTCTGCCCATCTTGCTGGCCCCGATCACCATGACGTTCTTGCCTTCGAGACTGCCGAATATCTTTCGCGCGAGTTCGACCGCGGCGTAACTGACCGACACCGCCGAACGGGCGATCGCTGTTTCGGTTCGGATCTTCTTGGCGACCACGAAGGCGCGATTCATCACCGGTCCGATGTGCATGCCCGTCGTGCCGGCATCCTGCGCCAGGCGGTACGCTTCCTTGATCTGCCCCAGTATCTGAGGTTCGCCGACGACCATCGAGTCCAGGCTCGCCGCGACGCGAAACACGTGCCGGATAACGTCGTTGTTTCGGAACGCATACATATAGTTCGTGACGTTTTCGGTCGGCACACGATGATAGGAACAAAGGAACTCGCGGATCGATTCCTCGTCGGGGGCTTCGGCCAGCACTTCCACACGGTTGCAGGTCGACAGAATCATGCCTCCTGAAACGCCATTCCGGCTGGTCAGCGACTTGAGGGCTTGGTCCAGGTCCCCATCGCCGAACGCAAGGCGTTCGCGGATTTCAACCGGCGCGGTCTTGTGACTCAAACCTACCAGCGTTAACTGCATACCCGCCACGCCCTCACCCGGTGAAGGAGTGGAGCCCTCCAAAGTAGCCCGCGCCGAGGAAGGAAATCAGGACACTGATAAAGCCCGCGATCGCCAAGTACGCGGCCCGCTTGCCCCGCCAGCCGGTAATGAGCCGGTAGTAGATCAACGCCAGATAAATCAACCATGTAAACAACGAGAGCACGATCTTGAGATCGGTTCCCCAGAATTGACCCCATTCCAACTGAGCCCACAGCGCACCGGAAATAATTCCCAGAGTAATGAGCGGAAAACCGATTGCCAGTGAACGGTAGGACAGGTCATCGCACACCTCCAGAGCCGGCAATCGGTCGTAGATGCCGGTGCGATTTTTCGACTTGAGCCCATGTTCCTGAATCAGGTACATGATCGAACCCGCAAAGGTGATCGACAAGGCGGCATAACCCAGAAAGATCAGTGGCGTGTGGATGTAAATCCAGTTGTTTTGAATCGCGGCCGGAATCGTGCTCGCCGAAGGATCGTAGGCGACGTTGGCGATGAAGGTCAGCAGGAAGACGACCGGGAAAACGAAAACGCTGAGTGAAACGATCCGGTATCGAACATAGGCGATCAGGTAACCCAGCATTGCCACGGCGGCAAAGAACGAAAAAGCGTCGTACCTCTGAGTCAGGGGCATGTAGTTCAATTCGCCCGCCCGGATGACGATTGCCATGGCATGGCAGGCGAAACCGGCGACAACCGCGACCAGACTTGACCTGAAGAACGTGTATTTCTTGCTGAGGACCGTAAGGACCGAGTGCAATAACCCTATGGAATACAAGGCCAAGGCGACTCTCAGGAGCACGATGTGCATGCCCGAATTATATACCGACAGGGATTCCCGAGCCGAATTCACGCCGTCTGTCCAGCCTGCCGGCCGGGTGAAATCGGCGGCGGTCCCTGAATTCACGCTGAATTCCAGGTTCGGCGGCCCGTGGCAAAACCCCGCGGTGTCTTGCAGGGTTTCGCCACGGGCTGCTAGCATGGTTCGGGAATGAAAGACATTCTCATCCAGTTAGCGCCCCAGTTGGCCGTACTGCTCTTTTCGTTGAGCGTGCATGAATCCGCTCACGCCTGGACAGCCAATCGCCTCGGAGATCCGACGGCGCGGCATTTGGGCCGTATCTCACTGAATCCGCTGGTTCACGCGGACATTTTCGGCACGTTCCTGGTGCCGCTGCTCGGTTTCTTCACCGGCTTCATCATCGGTTGGGCCAAGCCCGTTCCGGTCAATGTCGCGGCGCTTCGGAATCCGCGGCGAGACTATATGCTGGTGGCCGCTGCCGGACCGGTCAGCAATCTGATCCTGGCCGCGACTCTGTTCGCCTTCCTGTTCGTACTGAAGAGCACATCCGGATCGATGGAACTGCTGGTGAACCAGGTCGTACGCGGCGTCGCACGCGGTGACGGCGCTATCGGCCTCCTGATCCCCATTCTTTCGATGGCCTACTTCGGCGTGTGGATCAATCTGCTTCTGGCCATCTTCAATCTGATTCCCGTCGCGCCTCTCGACGGCGCCGCCGTCGTGTCGGGGCTCCTCCCGGAACCGCTGGCGCGTTCCTTCGACGCGCTGCAGACCTACGGAATCATTATCCTGGTCGCCCTGCTTTACTACGGTATTCCCGGTTATCTGTTCTTTCCGGTCGTGGGAGCGGTGAGTTCACTTCTGGTGTTGTGACCGCAACATGGCAAAGCAACGAATCCTGAGTGGGATGCGTCCAACTGGGCGCCTGCATCTGGGCAACTACCTCGGCGCCCTGGCGAACTGGGTACGGCTGCAGGACGAGTACCAGAACTTCTGCTTCATCGCCGATTGGCACGCGTTGACGACCGATTACGACGGCACGCTCGATCTGCATGAGAATTCGATTCAGATCGCCATCGACTATCTTGCGGCGGGGCTCGACCCCGAACGGACGACGATTTTCGTCCAGTCGAGCGTTCCCGAACACGCCGAACTGCACCTGCTGTTTTCGATGATGACGCCTCTGGGATGGCTTGAACGCGTTCCCTCGTACAAGGAGATGCAGGAGAATCTCGACCGGGATATCAATACCTATGGATTTCTCGGGTATCCGGTTCTCCAGGCGGCCGACATCCTGATCTATCGGGCGGCTGCCGTGCCGGTCGGCGAAGATCAGGTGGCGCATGTCGAACTGACACGGGAAATTGCCCGTCGTTTCAACAGGCTTTATGGCGGCGTGTTTCCGGAACCCAGGGCCCTGTTGACCGAAACGCCCCGGCTGCCGGGCACCGACGGCCGCAAGATGAGCAAGAGCTACGGCAACACCATCGCGATGGGATCGCCTCCGGATACGGTCCGGCGGGCCATGATGACGATGATGACGGACCCGGCCAGAAAGCGGCGATCCGATCCTGGAAATCCCGAAGTCTGCCCCGTGTTCGAGTATCACAAAGTGTTTTCGGATAAAAAAATACTCGCAGAGGTGGACCGGGGTTGTCGCTCGGCTGGAATAGGCTGCGTCGATTGCAAGAAATGGCTCTTCGAGGGCTATCGGGAAGAATTTGGCCCGATCTACGAACGGCGGGTTCACTACCAGGAAAAGCAGCGCGATGTCGCTGACATTCTTCGTGATGGGGCCACTCGGGCCTCGAAGGTGGCTCGGGAAACCATGGGCGCGGTTCGGGAGGCAATGAAGATTCAGTAACAACTCGAGGCCCCCCGGAACACGATACAACGCGACAGAAAACGATGAGTACCGTGGAACTCAAGAATCGGGAGAATGCGGAGGCCGTTATCACCCCGGAAACCGATGCCGGGGGCAGCGGCAATGACGCGCTCAGGATTTCGCTTCCCCTGTACGAAGGACCCCTGGACCTTCTGCTCGACCTGATCCGAAAGCAGAAGCTGGACATCTACGAAATTCCCATCGCGCGGGTCACCGGGCAGTATCTGGATTACCTGCACCTGATGAAGGAAATGAACGTCAACGTGGCGTCTGATTTCCTGCTGATCGCCGCGCAACTCATTTACATCAAATCGCGAACGCTGCTGCCTCCCGATCCCGATGCCGCCCTCGAAGACGGAGGGGATCCCCGCGAAGAACTGGTTCGGCGTCTTCTGGAGTACGAGAAATTCAAGGATGCCGCGCAGATGCTTTACCAGAAGGAACTCGTCGAAAAGGCCGCCTGGTCGCGTCCCGGAAAGCTCGATGTCGATCAGGACGACCTGGAACCCGAAATCCCCGTCACGTTGTTCGACATGATGTCGGTGTTCCGGGACGTTCTGCAGCGATTCGAGGAACGGCCGCCTCTCGATGTGGACCGCGAAGAATTCTCGGTGGAACAGATGACCCGCCTTATTCGGGACGAGTTGTCGCGTGCTCCATCCGGCCTCAGCTTCCGGAAACTGATGGAAAGCTTCTCGACGCGCCGTGCGCTGATCGCAGCGTTTCTCGCACTCCTTGAACTCGCCCGCCTCCAGGCTCTTCGCATCGGACAGAAAGACCTGTTCGGCGACATCCAGTTGAGTGCCATCCCTAATGACGGAAAATCTTTCAGCCTTGCTTGAGGCCATCGTTTACCTGTCTGAAGAACCGGTTCGGCTCGATCAGATACGGAAGGCGCTTCCCGATGTGGCCGAAGACCGGTTGGCAACTGAAATGGACGCCCTGATCGAACGCTTCAACTCGGCGCAACACGGGATTGCAATTCGCGAAGTCGCGGGCGGTTACCGGTTCGCGACCAAGCCGGAGCACCACGAGGTACTCAGGAGATTTGCTCGGAACCTCGTCCCTCCGACGCGCTTGTCGTTGGCCGCACTTGAAACCCTGGCGGTGGTCGCCTATCGGCAGCCAATCACGATTCCCGAGATTCAGGAGATTCGCGGCGTGCATGCCAGCGGCGTCATCAGGACCTTGCTCGACCGAAAACTGGTGACCGCGGCGGGGCGCAAGGAAGTCCTCGGGCGTCCCATTCTGTATAAGACCACCCGATCCTTCCTGATGCACTTCGGCTTGAAGAATCTCGACGAACTTCCCAGCATGGAGGAATTCGAGGAGATCATCCAACTCGAACACGGCATACAGGCCGAACTCCCTCTGGAAACGGACAACGCGACGGCAGTTGACGCCGGCGCTGCCGAAGAAGCCCGCGGTGACGATGCCTGAGGGCCCCCGGCGCCGCGTGCGTGTCTCCCCCAATCCCAGGACAATGTCCCGTACAATGTTTCGATGAAAGAGCGCCTGCAGAAGATTCTGGCGCACGCGGGAATAGCCTCCCGGCGGGCAGCCGAGAAAATCATCGAAGAAGGACGCGTTACGGTCAATGGCGATACCGTCCGCGAGATGGGGATCCGAGCCGACGCGCGGCAGGACAACATCGCCGTCGATGGAATGCCGATTCGCCGCCCTTCGAAACCCACTTACATACTGCTCAACAAGCCTCGCAACGTGATGTCCACGCTCAGCGACCCGGAAGGACGGCCCACGGTTGCCGAATTGATCCGCAAGGCGCCCTGCGATCGGTTGTATCCGGTAGGACGCCTGGACTTCGTTTCGGAGGGACTGCTGATACTGACCAACGATGGCGAGTTCACGCGCTTCATGACCAAGGCGGGCAGCGTCCCCAAGATCTACCGCGTGAAAGTCACCGGCGTTCCAACGGCTGAAGTGATCGACCGTCTGCGTCGGGGAATCCGGTTGGAGGGCGTCAGCCTTTCGAGTTGCCGAATCGAGACCGTCAAGTCGGGCCCGAATACCTGGTATGAAGTCACGCTCAAGCAAGGCCGCAACCGGCAGATTCGTAGCATGTTCGACGCAATCGGGCATCGCGTGATGACTTTGCGCCGCACACGAATCGGGTTTCTGGAAGGCGGCGGCCTCGTCAAGGGCGCCTGGCGCGAACTCACTCCCAGGGAAGTTCAGCTCTTCTACACGCGGTACGGCGAAAAGACCGCGGTCCGACCACCGGGTTGGGCCAAGGCCGCACCCCGGCGAAGCAATGAACGGACAGGGAAGTCGATCCGCGGCGCCCGGCCGGGGGGGACCCGGTGACCATTGCGGAGATTCTCGACTCGTACACGACGATTGCCGTCGTGGGTCTCTCATCCACAACCTGGCGGCCAAGTTTCGGCGTCGCCGCGTACATGCAGTCGAAGGGGTACCGGATCGTTCCCGTAAACCCCAACGAGACCCGGGTCCTGGGTGAACCCGCGGTGTCTTCACTTGAAGAGATCGAGGATCCGGTTGAAATCGTCAACGTCTTTCGACGTTCGGAATTTGTCGCCGATATCGTGGATTCCGCGATCGGGATCGGCGCCAAGGCAATCTGGCTGCAGGAAGGCGTTGTCGACGAGGCCGCGGCGGCAAAGGCTCGCCAGGCGGGACTCGGCGTCGTCATGGACCGGTGCATTCTCAAGGAGCACATGAATCTGAAGCGCTGACGCGCGTGGATCGTCAGGCGACGCCTCGGCGTCGTTTCGCTTCAGGGAATCACCCGTTGCCTATTCAGGTGTTTGGCCGCACGCGCCGGTATATGAGGGACACGTGGTCCTTCGAAAACCTTTCACACTCCACCAACTTGAATTCTCGCTGTGGAAAACCGGCGGGGAACAGAGGAATGCCCTCGCCGACCAGAACCGGCACAACACCCAGATAGAGTTCGTCGATCAGATCCGCTTCCAGGAAGCTGCGCGCGAGTTTTCCGCCGCCCTGGTGAAGGATATGTTTGCCGGGGGACTTACGAACGCGACGCACAAAACGAATGGGGGACTCGCGGACAACCTTCATCCCGTGATGCTTGCCGGCAGGCAGCGTCCGGGAAAAGACGTAGGACTTCCGGGGACTGCCGGGCGGCTCGGCGGAGGCGTCGTCCGAGGTCATTTCCTCCAGAGCCTCGAGCGTCCCACGGCCCATGATGACCGTATCGATCATCTCGTAGAAATCGGTCATCCCCTTTGCCAGATCCTTCGGGTCGAGGCCGATATCGAGGAAGTCGAGGGATCCGTCCGGACGTGCGATGTATCCGTCCAGGCTCATGCCGCAACCAAGAATGACTTTTCGTTTGTCTGGTGACATAAGGCAGATCAGAACCTCCGTGTTACTTGCCCTTGCGGCGATTTCTGAATTCTTCGAGACGTTTGACGATCTCGGCCTCCCGTCCAACGTTCCTGCCCCGATAGAAGCGGCGGCTTCGCAGGCTCTCCGGAAGGCAGTCCATGTCCGCGACGCCTTCGTCGAGGTCATGGGCATACCGATAGCCCTTGCCGTAGTCGAGGTCTTTCATCAGCCGCGTCGGCGCGTTTCTCAGGTGCAGCGGCACCGGCTCGGCCCGCGTGTGGGCAGCGGTGTCCTTCGCGGCGGAATAGGCCGTATACGCGGAGTTGGACTTGGGTGAAGCCGCCAGGTAAATCACGCATTGTCCCAGCGCGACGCCGGCTTCAGGCATGCCGAGGAACTCGATCGATTCCTTCGTGTCCAAAGCAACGCGGAGCGCGGCGGGGTTTGCCAGACCGATATCTTCGGATGCGAACCGGACCAGCCGGCGAACCACGTACAGCGGATCTTCGCCGGATTCGATCATCCGGGCCACCCAGTACAGGGCGGCGTCGGCGTCGGAATTCCGGATCGATTTATGGACCGCCGAGATGATATTGAAGTGCTCTTCGCCACCCTTGTCGTAGAGCAGGATCTTGCGTTGCGCAACCTCTTCAACAAGATCGCTTCCGATTTCGCCGTCCTCTTCTACCGAAGACTGTGCCGACATCTCGAGGATGTTATAGGCGATCCGGGCATCGCCGTTCGCCAGATGCGCGATAGCTGCCACGGCATCGTCTGAAATGCGGTATCCATTGGCTTTGGCCGCGCCTTCGATCATCCGGCGCACGTCCTCATCGGTCAGGGCTTCGAGGACGAACACGCGGACTCGCGAAAGCAGGGCCGCGATCACCTCGAAAGACGGATTCTCGGTGGTTGCTCCGATCAGCGTGATGCTGCCCTTCTCGACGTAGGGCAGAAACGCGTCCTGCTGGGCCTTGTTGAAGCGGTGGATTTCATCCACGAACAGAATCGTCCGATGCCCAAGGCCCCTGGCGCGTTCAGCGCGGGCCATGACGGTACGCATTTCCTTTATGCCCGAAAGGACAGCGCTGAAATCGAGAAATTCCGCCTCGGTCATGCGGGCGATGATCCGAGCCAGCGTGGTTTTGCCCACGCCCGGAGGTCCCCACAAGATCATCGAAGGCGCCTGATCGCTCTCGATCGCCACGCGCAAAGCCTTTCCAGGGCCCAACAAATGTTTCTGTCCGAAATAACCGTCAAGTGACGCCGGTCGCATGCGCTCGGCCAGAGGTGCGTTTCCCGAAGTCGAAGCCGATCGATCCGATGCGCCAAAGAGCGATTCCATCAGGACGCGGTCTCCCTCCGACGACATTGCGCCGCGTACAATATCACGGCCGCGGCGGTTGCGGCGTTGAGCGATTCCACCGAAGGCGCGTGCGGGATGCGAACGATTTCATCGCAGAGTTCGCGTTCGATATCGCGGAGTCCCGAGCCTTCGTTGCCCACCAGAAGGGCCGTTGGCCGTGTCCAGTCCAGAGTTTCTAGATCGGTGCCGCCGTCGGCGCCAGTGCCCAGAAGCTGAATTCCAAGCGAAGCGGCCTTTCCGGCAAACGATTCCAGATCGACATTCCATACATGCGGCAACCGAAAGACACTGCCGGCGCTCGCCCGGACCAGTTTCGGGTTGTAGCAACTGGCGGTCCCGGCACTGGCGAGGCAGCCGTTCGCCCCGAATGCCTCCCCGATCCTAAGAATCGTCCCTGCGTTTCCCGGATCCTGCAACCCGCACAAGACAACGAGAAGCTTCGGTCCGTTATCGGGGGCGTGGAGCAGGGTATCGAGATCGAAGATCCGGGGGCGGACGAGCGCAACAACATCCTGGGGCTCCTCGGTGACGGCGATCGACCGAAACACGGAATCGGACAACAGGTACCGGCGATCCACGGCGGTGGAACCATACAGCGGCGCCGTGAAATTTTCACGCGAATAAAGCTCGGCGATCCTGAGGCCGCTCCGGCAAGCCTCCTGCAGCAAACGCGGTCCTTCGACGGGCAACAGGCCATCGGGCGTGAGGCCGCCCTGGCGTAATGCCTTGCGAATCCGGGACAGCCGCGGGTTATGCCTGCCGAGGGAAATTGCGCTCATGGGCTTATTATGGCAGCGGTACATGCGGATAAACGAGACGGGAAAATCCCGGCGTGGCTTATCCTTGAACTAACGATGATTCGCATCGACGCACAGGACGTTTCGAAAACCGATACCGTCGTCCGTGTTCTCAGGCAGGGCGGCGTCGTGTGTATTCCGACCGATACCGCATATGGGCTTGCCGTGGATCCTGGCAACCGACGGGCCGTCGAGCGGTTGTTCGACCTCAAGGGACGACCCGACGACAAGCCGATTCCGATGCTTGTGGACTCCGTCGAGATGATGGAAACCGTTGCGCGTCCCACTTCGGGGTTCGAGACGATTGCCGCGCGCTTCTGGCCAGGCCCGCTCACGCTGGTCATGGCCGCGCGGGAGTCCCTGAGCGAAAGGATCACCTCCGGCACTGCGACCGTGGGTGTGCGCTGGCCCAACGCCGAATTTCCCCTTCGGTTGATGGCTGCCTGCGGACACCCGCTGACGGCGACCAGCGCCAACCGAAGCGGAAAGCCGATCGCACGAACCGTGGACGAGGCGGCCGCCCAACTCGGCCCGGACCTCGATGCCGTCGTCGATGCCGGTCCGTTGATGGCCGTCGCACCGTCGACGGTGCTGGACCTGACATCCGGCCTTCCCGAAGTCCTGCGCGAAGGTCCTGTCTCGTACGATGACCTGGCCACCTTCCTGGACGGGCGGCTCCGGCGGCGGTCCGCATGAATTGGACGAAGCTCAGGGGCGCCGCGCTTCTGCTATCCGTCGCCGGCACGGCGTTGTTTCTGTACGTCGGTCTGACGTTCCTGAGCATTCGTGAAACCGCGATTCGCGACGATGCGTCGAACGTCGACGTCATCATCGTACTTGGCGCGGCACAGTACAACGGCCGTCCGTCTCCGGTTTTGAAAGCCCGTTTGGATCATGCGTTCGAACTGTTCGAAAAGGGACACGCCAACCTCGTCATCACGACCGGGGGATACGGACCCGATCCCAACTACTCGGAAGCCCATGTCGGGGCGCAGTATCTGACCGACGGTGGGATCGATCCGTCACAGATAGTGATTCAGCAGGGCAGCGGTACCACGCTCGACACGGTGATCGCGGCAGCCCGGCATATGGATGCCAATCGATGGCGCCGTGCCATCGTCGTGAGCGATGGATTCCATCTCCATCGTGTGAAGGAAATCTTCAGGGACAACGGGATCGAGGTTCTGGGGTCACCGGCGCCTGAAAGCCGGATCGAAGTGTCCGCGGCTTCCCGCGTCTGGTACAGTCTGCGCGAAGTGGTCGTCCTATCCGCGTATCGCGTTGGACGTATCTTCTCGCCGCGTTGAGATGACAGCCGCCGAAGCCGAACCCCGATTCATCGACGCGTCAGGGCGAACCTGAAAGTGGGAAACGGATTTTCTTTTGCTTGACTTCCGTTTCGGCGGCCCTTTATCTGGATGATCTCGATCGTTTCAGGCAAGGATGGTTCCATGTACAGACTGATGCTCGTCGCTATCGCCGTGTTAGCGTTCTCGATTCCGGGAACGGCCCAACTGCAGGATATAAAGGTCAACTACCCCACCATCAGCGGATCGTCCTGGCCCATGTTCCTTGCCAAGGAAGGCGGATACTACGAAAAGTACGGGATGGACGTGGAACTGGTCTTCGGCGTGCATCCGGCGGGAATCGCGATGATCGTCAGCGGCGGAGCGGAGATGACGATCTACACGCTGGAGCAGTCGATGATTGCCAGTTCCCGGGACGGATCGCTGGTTTTCATGGGCACTCCGTTCAAGAAGAGCCTTTTCGCCTTGATGGCCAACCCCGAGATTGCCAGCGTAGCCGATCTTCGGGGGCGGAGGATTGCGGTCAGTCAGATCGGAGACGCACCCTACAACTACACCAGCGGCATCCTTTCGAAATTCGGGATGAGTTCCAGGGATGTCCGATGGCTTCCCGTGGGTACGAACGCCAACGGACGCGCGGCGGCCCTGGCCGCCGGACGTGTCGATGCCACGCTCTTGACCGCTCCCGCCTATTACGGACTCGAAGATCTGGGTTTCAGGCAACTCGCCAACCTGCACGACTACGACGACCTCTACGCGCCGACGGTCTACCTGTTTGCCAAGAGGACCGTTGAGGCCAATCCCGGCCTTCCCGAATCGATGATCAAGGCCCACGCCGAGGCGATCAAGCGGTTCTACGATGACAAGGCCTTCGCCGTCGAGTCCTACCTCGTGTATGACCCGCAGATGACGCGGGCCGACGTCGAGCGGATGTACGAGGGATACCACGAAGGCAATACGTTCGAACGGATCCCTTACCTTCCCGCCGCCGCTGTGCAGTACGTACTCGACAACTCGGCGGATCCGAATCTGGCCCAACAGATGCGCGGATTCGATTTCAACGAAGTGATCGATCAGGGTGTGGTGAGGCGTCTGATCGACGAGGGCTTCTTCAGCGAACTCTTCGGCGAGGAAATTACCGCCGAGGAAGAACGGAAATCCCTGTTGGCGTTTTGAATTTGAACATTCGAGCCCATGTTTGCCCATTCGCCGCCGATCAAGCGGCAAATTGGTAAACATGGGCCCACACGCGCCTGTTGACGGCCGGCCCGGCCCTCTTCAAGCAATCGTTTCGGAAATGCCAAAACAATAAATTCGGAAATCCGAAAAAATTGCCGACACCCCGCGGCAAACGGGTTGAGCTCGATCGCTTACCGCCAATATCCGAAAGCCATCGCGTTCCCGGTACCCGCTTCGGACCGGTAGCACGGAACGTAGTCGATCAGATTGAACGAGAGTCCGGCTTCGGCCATCGTTCCGGCGACGGTTATCCAGTTCTTCATCTCCGACGTTCCCGACTGAAACATCTCTTCGCCAATGCCCGTCAATACCGACTCGTCGTTTTTCAGCAAACCGTCGATCGCGGCCCGATCGAGCTCTTCATCGATGACGAAGTGACTCAGGCCTCCGGAGGCGAAGACCACGACGGTCTGGGGGCCGGGCCAGGACGTCAGCGCGCGCCCCAGGGCTCGGCCAAAGTCGAAGCAGCGTTGGGCCGAGGGCTGGTTCGGAGGGTAAAACGTGTTCTGGAAGATGGGAACGTGGGGAAGCACGTCGTCGCGCATGACTCTCCGATAGATGAAGCTGTAGGCATGCGGGGCGGCGTTCGAGCCTGCCTCCCCTCGGGGCAGACGGGTCAATTGCGCCACATCGAAGCCATCGGCCATCAAACGCTCAATGATGTGCCCCCCGAGGTCCGGAAGGCACGGCCATTTGGTGTATACCTTGGGAGTGCGATCCAGTTCGGCTTCCGCGACGCCTGGAGGCATCGCCGCAAGAAACTCCTCCGATCGGGGGTGTCCCTCCACATACGGGCCCCAGAACACGCCAAAGGCCGGGATATGCTCACGAGAAAACACTTCCATCTGGTCGTTTCCAACCACCACGCCGATATCGGCCGCGGTGGATGCGTAAAGGTCACCCAGTGCGTCAATGGAATCCATGCAGCGCCGGTGGCGTTCGGAGAAAACCGCGGGAGTGATCTGGCGGGCAAGGGCATCGGGCTTCCTCAGCTCGACCAGTTCCGCGAAGGAGTAGCTCTTGCCCTTGAAAAAATGCGTCTCGGCACGATCGGCGGGGACACGGTTTGGCCACGACTCGGGGGGGACCGAAAGCATCGGACCGTGCGAGGTTCCCAATCCCAGTACGACTCTTGCCATGGGGCGCTAAAGGACCCGGACCTTGTCTACGGTCGGAATGGACTGCGTCAGCTTCCGAATCCGGCGAGTCAGCCGAGCCCGGACGTGCGGGCGGTTGTGGAGAGGCGCAAACTCGATTTTCCGCTTCATATGCAGAATGCGTTCCACGGATCGGTCGATCTGCTTGCGCAGCTTCAGGTCGCCGCGCGCGGTCTCGAGGATCAGATCGTACGCCCGGTCGAGCAACGGCGTGGACTGGGAGAACATGACCATGTCATTGCCGGCCTGGATTGCTCCAAGGAACGTTCCCGGCGTCAGCCCGAGGCCCGTCACGGCGCCCATCGTCAAATCGTCTGAAACGGCGACGCCCTCGAATCCGACAGCCTCCCTCAAGAGTCCCTGGATCACGCGATGCGAAAGGGAAGCCGGAAGGGGACGAATGTCACCCAGGGAGGGATAGTGGCCGTGGGATATGAGCACCATGTCCAGTCGCGTCTGCAACTCGTTGAATGGGACGACATCCTGGGCAATGAGTTCCCGGCGGGACCGTTCGATTCGAGGCAGCACGAAATGGGGGTCGCGCTTGGCCCCCCCAGGCCGGGAAAGTGGCGTCCACACGAAAGGAGCGCTTTCTTTTCGAATTCGTCGATGACCACCCTCCCGAGACGGCTCACCTCGATGGGCGCCGCGGCCAGGGCGCGTTCGCGCATGACGGATCCGGGCAAGCCCAGATCGAGCACCGGTGTCAGATTGAGATTGAAACCGCAGGCATCGAGTTCCGATGCGATGAGCCGTGCGCCGGCACGTACCGCGGCCGTTCCCAGGTCGGCAAGCTCCGCAACCGACGGGATGGGGGCGACGACGTGCTTGAGGCGGTCCACGGCGCCGCCTTCCTGATTCATCGCCAGAAACACGGGGGGGTTCGCCTGCGACTGCAGATGCAGATTCAGTTCGTATGTCCGATCGATGGACTGAACGTTGCGCTGAAGAAAGACGATGCCGCCGGGGCGGATACGCTCAAACCGGGCTTTCGTTTCCGCATCCGGCACCAACCCCTGAAACCCGACGAAGAAGAGTTGTCCGACGCGTTCTTCGAGTGTAAGGCGTCCTAAATCCTTCATGCCTACCGTGAACTTCGGTCCGGGCGAAAGTCCAGGTCCGTTACTGGAACGCCTCAGCCCTTGCCGGCCGTGTTCTTGAGATCGGCCAGAATCTTCAGGGCATCGAGCGGAGAAGTCCGATCGACATCCACCTCGCTGAGGCGGGCCCTGACCTCTTCCTCCTCAGGAGAGAAGAGCGCCATTTGATTGATGACTATTTGTTTCTTCCGTCTGGCACGGACGGTCAGATTATCCGACAACTCGTGCTCGGTTTCCTCATGTTTTTTAAGAATCTCGCGAGCCCGGTCGACCACTGTGAGGGGTATTCCGGCCAGGCGGGCCACCTCGATTCCGTAGCTGCGGTTCGCGGCGCCGGCTTTGACCTTTCGAAGAAAAATGATTCGATTCTCAGTCTCCTTGACCGTGACGTGAAAGTTCCGGATCCCTGAAAGTAGATCCGCGAGTTCAGTCAACTCATGGTAATGCGTTGCAAACAGGGTCTTTGCTCCAATATGGGTCTGAATGTGCTCGATCACCGCCCAGGCGATCGACAAGCCGTCGAAGGTGGCCGTGCCGCGCCCGATCTCATCCAGCACGATCAGGCTCCGCGGCGTGGCGCTGTTGAGAATGATGGCCGCCTCGGTCATTTCAACCATGAAGGTGGAGCGCCCGCGGGCCAGGTTGTCCGAAGCCCCGATTCGGGTGAACACGCGGTCCACGATCGGGAAACGAACCCGCGTGGCCGGAACGAAGGATCCCATTTGCGCCATGATCACGATCAGGGCCGTCTGCCGGAGGAATGTCGATTTCCCGCCCATATTCGGTCCCGTGATGAGGTGTATCCAGCTTTCCTTCGCATCCATCGACAAGTCGTTCGGTACAAACCGTTCGGCGCGGTGTTCTTCGGCGAGCATTTCGAGAACCGGATGACGGCCTCCTTCGATCAGCAGCGAATCATCGGTCGAAAACTCCGGTCTGGAATATCCGAACCGGCGCGCCTGTATGGCGAAACCTGACAGAACATCGCATTCGGCCACGACGCCGGCTGAGGTGCGAATCCGTGCCGCATTCGCACGAAGCCGGTCGCGCACCTGCTGAAACAGGTCCTTTTCCAATGCGATGATCTTTTCTTCGGCGCTCAAGATTTTTTCTTCGTATTCCTTCAGTTCCTCGGTGATAAACCGTTCGGCGTTCACCAGTGTCTGTTTCCGGATGTAGTCGTCGGGCACGAGGTGAAGGTTGGTCTTCGAAACTTCGATGTAGTATCCGAATACGCGATTGAAACGAACCTTCATGGACTGCACGCCCGTGCGCTCGCGCTCGCGTTTCTCCAAACCGGCCAGATAGCCCTTGCCGTTCCGCGACAACTGGCGCAGTTCGTCCAGTTTGGCGTTGTATCCGTTCCGAATCGTTCCACCGTCGTTCGGTGTCAAGGGGGGATCGTCGGCGATCGCGCGCGCCAGCAGGTCGTGAAGATCTTCCAAACGGTCGAGGCGTCGGGCCAGACCCTGAAACCGGGCTGCCTGAAGGGCTTCCAATCCGGCGCCCAGCGCGGGCAGTCGTTCAAAGGCGTTCCGAAGCGACACCAACTCGCGTGGACTCGCGGTTTGGACGGTCACCTTGCCGAGCAACC
This sequence comes from Terriglobia bacterium, assembly GCA_963555775.3. GTDB lineage: Bacteria > Acidobacteriota > Terriglobia > 20CM-2-55-15 > 20CM-2-55-15 > JAJEDW01. The sequence goes on from CAUVWY020000004.1 coordinate 72,601, forward strand.
GCTCCATGTCCGGTAGACCGTCGAGACGGTCTCTCATGTCCTCGAGCACCGTCGATGAGGACACGAGTTCCTCGACGGCATCCTGCCGGTTGAGGATTTCGCCGCGATCGATCGCAGGGCGCACCAGCCAGTTTCGGACCAGGCGGGTGCCCATCCCCGTCGTCGTCCGATCGACGACCGAGAGCATGGTGTCGTTCCTGGTGCCATCCTCGGCGGACTCCAACAACTCCAGGTTGCGGATGGAAGACGCGTCCAACACCATGAAATCGGCCGCTTCGTCGCACCTCAGGCCGGTCACGTGTTCCAGCTTCGATTTCTGTGTCTGTCGCGCGTAGTGCACCAGGGCGCCCGCGGCGCCGATGGCCAGATCCTTTCCGGTACAACCGAAGCCGTCGAGGCCCACCGTTCCGAATTGCTCTTTCAGCAGGCGGGTTGCCGAGTCGCGATCGAAGATCCATTCGTCCATCGGAGTCCGCATGCAGTCGTCGAAATCCGGGGGCTCCCAGCCGGGGGAGCGCGGATAAAGCATTTCTTTCGGCCGGAAATGCTCGACATCGAGGCGCAACCGATCCCAACCCTCATCGGGTCCCGCCTGGAACGCCCGGAACTCCCCGGTGGACAGGTCCAGAAAAGCCGCGCCGAGATGCCCATCCTGCTCGATCAACCCCAGCAGGAAGTTGTTCTCGCCGGGCTTGAGGACCGTCGTGTCCATCACGGTTCCCGGCGTGATGACCCGGGTGATCTTTCGAGGCACCAGAGTGACGCCCTTCCTGGGCGGTTCGGTCTGGTCGCAGATGGCAACCTTGTAGCCTTTGCGCAGCAGACGGGCCACGTAGCCCTCCGCGGCATGGTAGGGAACACCGCACATCGGTATGGAATTCTGCCGCGACGTCAGCGTGATCTCCAGCTCTCGCGCCGCCGTCACGGCATCGTCAAAGAACATTTCGTAGAAATCTCCAAGCCGGAACAGGAGCAAGGTGTCGGGTACCTCTTCCTTGATGGCGTGGTATTGCCGCATCATCGGGGTGCTCTCGGACGTGGACTTGGATTTCGGTGACATGCTCTTTTTGATTTGAAGCCCTCTATAATACGGGGATCGGATGGTTTCCATGAACATACTGGCTGTCGATACCGGTTCCGAACATGGTAGCGCGGCGGTTCGGATGGGTGGGGCCGTGGTCGCGGAGATTCGTCCGGAAACCTCGCTTCAATATTCCGAACATCTGTTCGAGTCCATCGACGCTCTACTCGATCAAGCCGGGATCCCACTGGACGACATCGACCTGTTTGCCGCGGTTCGGGGTCCGGGATCGTTTACCGGACTTCGTGTCGGTCTTGCGGCAATGGATGGATTTGCATTCGCGAGGGGGAAGGAGACAGCCGGAGTGTCCGCGCTCGCGGCCCTGGCATGGCAGGTGGGTGCGGTCAACGGATCGATCGTCCCGATTCTGGATGCCCGGCGGGGGGAAATCTACGGTGCGGTCTACGAGCGGCGGGGGGAAGAACTCGTTGAAGTGACGCCCGCGGCCGTGCTACAACCCGCCGAGTGGCTCCGCACTCTTTCCGGAGACGCGAAATACTTCTGCGGCGGCGGAGCCGAGATCCATCGGATCCTGATCGAAACGCACGAAGAGTGGACGGTGGTTCAGGTCAGTCCGTATCTGGCGGCGACTATCGCGGAAATGGTGGGCAGAGGAAATGGGGAAGCCCTCGAACCGTTGTACATTCGCCGAACCGCCGCCGAGATCCACCTCATGAAGGCACAATCTTGAAGGCGCAATGAAGACATCCTCGGTTACGATCCGATTTGCAGACCCGAAGGATATCGACCGAATCGTCGACATTGAGCGGTCATGGGTCCATCTGTCCCACTGGTCCATCGACGCGTATCGCCGCCTCCTGAAAGACGACAGCTTTACGACAAGCCTGGTTGCCGAGACCGAAGCCCTGGATGAACGAGCCGGCGGACACGGACGAATCGTGGGTTTCGTGATTTTCCATGCGTCGGGCAACACCGCCGAGATTTACAACATCGCAGTCGAGCGCGGTCACGCGCGTCTTGGAATCGGAGGGGCGTTGATGAAGGGAGTCATTGAGCTGTCCCGCGGCGATGGGGCCCGAAAGTTGACGCTGGAGGTTCGGAAGTCCAACTCCAACGCAATTGGCTTCTACCGGGAATTCAAGTTTCAAATCAGCGGTGAGCGACTCCACTATTACTCCAATCCGGTGGAAGATGCTTATGTGATGGAGAAAGATCTCCGCCTGTGAGCCACTCGCGAAAGTTCCGGATACTTTCCATTGAATCGTCTCAAAATCGTGTGCTAGGGTTGCCGAGGACCAACAGTCGGCGGTAGAACCCCGCGCGCGACCCTCGAGAGTTCTATCACGGGCTGCCGACCACGAAATGCCGTTTACCAACCAGGGAGGCGCTCGCTTTATGACGCATGATGAGGAAATCAGGGCACATCTTTTCTCCACCAACCTCGAATTCCGGCGTCTCGTTGACGAACATCACTCATACGAGGCCAAGCTCCAGTCGCTTATTGGACAAACGCAGTTCACACCGGAGCAACAGCTCGAACAAGTGAATCTCAAGAAAAGGAAACTGTATCTGAAAGATCAAATGAGCCAGATGATTCAGGACTATCGACACCAACACGCCGAAGCGCCGCAAACCTGATTCCCGTATTTCGTTCCACGTTGCCCGGCCCCGTGCAACAGGGTGCGGAAAAGAGGACTCGCGGCCTCACACTGGATAACGCGGTCAATCTGCGCTACTCTGCCGGTCTGATGGCGAAAGACGGGATCTATTTTCTGATACCGCTGGCTGCTGCATCGGCGATTGCCTTCTGGCTCGAGTGGGCCGCCGCGGCCTGCGTCATCGCCCTGGTAGGGCTTTTCGTCGCGTACTTCTTTCGGGACCCCCACCGGGCGATCCCCTCCGATCCGGGTATAATCGTCTCTCCAGCCGATGGCAGAGTCGTTAGAATAGAAGCTGAAGGCAACGACATCCGAGTCAGTATTTTCTTGTCGATCTTCAACGTTCACGTCAATCGGGCGCCGATCGGCGGACGGGTTGAAAGCGTCCGGTATCGCAAGGGACGGTTCCTGGCGGCATTCGATCCCCGCGCCAGTGTCGAAAACGAACGGAACACACTGACGATGGAAGGCGACGGCATACGCCTGGAATGTACGCAAATCGCGGGTCTGGTCGCGCGGCGCATTGTCTGCCGCGCCAAGGCCGGAGACACGCTTGGACGCGGCGAGAGGTTCGGGCTGATTCGATTCGGGTCTCGGGCCGACCTGTTGTTGCCATCCAACGTGGAACTGGGGATTCGGGTAGGCGACAGGATTCAGGGAGGACGCTCCGTAATCGGCCGCATCACCGCCGAGGAGACCCGGCAGACAGCATGACCAGCCCAACAACCGGCAGACGGCGGCTACGCGACCGCCCACGCATTCGCACGGGCCTTTCCATCGTACCCAGCCTGTTCACCATCGGTAACATGTTTGCCGGGTACTATTCGATTGCGTCCACGTTGAACGGCAACTACGACTACGCTGCGATCGCAATCGGCGTGGGCGCGGTGCTCGATATGATGGACGGACGAATCGCACGGATGACGGGCACCGCCAGCGAATTCGGGATGCATCTGGACTCTCTTGCCGATGTGCTTACATTTGGCGTCGCGCCCGCGATTCTGGCGCTGAACTGGGGCGTCATCTCGCTGGCGGAAACCCGCGCCGATATCTTTCAGGACGTTTACAAACTCGGCTGGCTGGTCACATTCGGATTCATGATCGCCGGCACGTTGCGCCTTGCGCGATTCAACGTCATGGCGTTGAAACCGTCTGACCACGGGGCTTCCAAAAGGCACTTTGCGGGACTCCCGATTCCCGCGGCGGCCGTGGTTGTTGCCGCGATCGTGCATTTTCACAAGACTCCCATTACCGAGGCCGGGGCCACATTGCTCTGGTGCGTCCTGATCGCGACGCTGTCGTTCCTGATGATCAGTACGGTTCGCTACCCCAGCTTCAAGGATGTCGACCTGAAGAAACCTCTTCCCAGGCTGGCCCTTTTCGGTGGCGCGATGGTCATCGGACTGATTGCGTTCTACTCTGAAGAGACCCTGCTCATAATTGCTACCGTCTACATGGGCTCGGGGCCGGTGTCACGAATCGTCCAACTGGTTCGCAGCAGCCGGCATCAGGGTGACCCAATCTCCGGCAGGCATTCCGCGCGGCGCGGGGACCTTTCGTGACTGGCGAGAGGGCTCCTGGCGCCATCCTGAAAGCCGCGATTCCCGGATCGACGCCGCCGATCGTGGAAGAACCCCGGCATGTTCTGGAATACAGCCCGAGGGTCCGGCGTCTCACCAATCACGACAACGGCTTCAAGGCATGAAAACCGCTTCGGACTGTCTGGCGGCCGCGTTCGGAGCGGCATTCCGGCGCGTTCACCTTCTTCTGCTGGACATGGTTGCAAAGGGCGTCTGGATCGTCGGATCCGGCGTTGTTCTCTGGGCGTCGGGCTTGTGGTTCTTCTGGAACGTCCGGCTGACCGATTCGGAACTCGCCGCTGTTGAGAGCGGGTTTCCACTCCTGGTCTCGCTGGCGCTGTTTGAGGCGGTCGTGGACCACTTGCCCCTGTTGGGATGGAGTATCGTTGCCGGAGCGACCGCCTGCCTGCTCCTGTGGACCGCCATAGAGGCGTTCGTTCGGGGAGGAATCCTGCCGGTGACCGGAAATACACTCCTCGGAGATGCATTCGAGCATTTTCCTCTCTACCTGGCGACGGGAATCCTCCGTCGGCTGATATTGCTTCTCACGGCTATTTCGATCGGAGTCATCGTCCTTGGACCACTCCTGACAAGCCCGGTGGCAGAATGGACGAGTGTATGGCCGAGTGTCCAGTGGCCGGTCGTCGCCGGGGCAATACCGATCGCTTTCATGGCTCTTTTCCTGGCGATTCTGGACACGCTGACACGTAGCCGTGCGCTCCAGCTTCTGGGGCCGTCGTTACCGTCAGTCCTGTTGATCGTCCTTTTTCCGATCGTCCTGGAAGCGTCGATCTGGAGCTTGGCAATCGCGGTATTTGCGATAGCGATCACCTCGGCGGTGGCGCCGGGGGCAGTGTTGGCATTGGCCGCCATTTTTGTCGCCGGTATGAGCGTCGTTCACAGCTACCTGCTGCTCGTGCGGTACCAGGCGGTAGGTATAATGCAGCGCGATTCCTGAACAGAACGGAGTAACCATCGAACATGTCGACGAACTCCGAGGAAATTCTAATCCTCGATTTCGGGTCGCAATACACCCAGCTTATCGGGCGCAGGATTCGCGAGTCGCACGTGTACTCGGAAATCCTTCCGTTTCATACCCCGCTGGACGAACTTCGAGCAAGGAATCCCAAGGGCCTGATTCTTTCCGGCGGGCCGAACTCGGTCTATGACGAGGGCGCGCCCGACTGTGACCCCGGGATCTTCGAACTGGGTATCCCGATTCTGGGCATCTGTTACGGGATGTTCGTGATCGCGAAACACCTGGGGGGGCAGGTCTCCCCGGCCGAGGTGCGCGAATATGGGCACGGCGTTTTGGAAAAGTCGGGGCGTTCGGACTTGCTCAACGGAATGGAGCGCGTCTGGATGAGCCACGGCGACCGGATTATCGAGCCGCCGCCGGGTTTTGGCGTCACGGCGACGAGCAACTCGACGGTCGCCGCGATCGAGGCCCCGGACCGCGCGTTGTTCGGACTCCAGTTTCATCCCGAGGTGGCGCACACCGAGCATGGGTCCGATCTGCTCGGCCGATTCACTTTCGATATCTGCAAGTGCTCTGGAACGTGGTCATTGGGGTCATTTCTTGAAGAAGAAGTTCAACGCATCAAGGATCGCGTCGGCGACGGCCGCGTCTTGTGCGCCATTAGCGGAGGCGTCGATTCCACGGTGGCGGCGTCTATCGTCTCCAGAGCGGTCGGGGATCACCTCTTCTGCATTTTCGTCAACACGGGCCTGCTCCGCAAAAACGAGTACGCCAAGGTTCTCGAGACTCTTCGCGGCAAACTGCGCCTCAACGTCAAGGGCGTCGACGCGTCCCGGCGCTTTCTGAACCTGCTCGAAGGGGTCACCGATCCCGAGAAGAAACGCAAGATCATCGGCAACGAGTTCATCCATGTTTTCGACGACGAGGCGGCGGAACTCGGCAAGATCGATTTCCTCGTGCAGGGTACGCTCTATCCCGACGTCATCGAATCGGTTTCTGTTCGCGGTCCGTCACAGACCATCAAGTCCCATCACAATGTGGGCGGACTGCCTGAAAACATGAACCTGGAGTTGATCGAACCCCTTCGGGAACTGTTCAAGGATGAAGTTCGGGAGATCGGCGCCGCGATGGGCATTCCCGACGAGTTGGTGTGGCGGCAACCCTTCCCGGGACCCGGACTGGCGATCCGGATCATGGGCGAAATCACGCCCGACAATATCCGCATCCTGCAGGAAGCCGATGACATTCTCCTTGGCGAGATCAAGGATGCCGGCCTTTATCGCGAAGTCTGGCAGTCTTTTGCCGTCCTGCTCCCGATCAAGAGCGTCGGCGTGATGGGGGACGACCGGACGTACGAGTACACGATCGCCATACGTGCAGTGACCAGCGTCGACGGCATGACCGCCGACTGGGCGCGCCTTCCCTACGATGTGATCGGACGAATCGCCAATCGGATCGTCAACGAGGTGCGCGGTGTCAATCACGTCGTCTACGATGTCACTTCCAAGCCGCCGGGGACGATCGAATGGGAATAGCCGGACAGAATGGAGGAAAGCGGGAGGACAGGAACTTCGTTCACCTGCATCTGCATTCCGGTTTCAGCCTGCTCGACGGCGCCTGCGACCACAAACGCCTGGCGACGATGGCCGCCGACTACGGCATGCCGTCGGTTGCAGTCACCGATCACGGCAACCTGTTCGGCGCCGTTGGCTTCTACAACACCGCGAAGAAACACGGCGTCAAACCGATCATCGGTTGCGAAATGTACGTGGCCAAGACCTCGCGCCACGATCGGGATCCCCGCACCGCGCGTCCGCATCACCTGATCGTCCTCTGCGAGAACGAAAGGGGCTACCGGAACCTGGTCAAGCTGGTTTCATCCGGATACCTTGAAGGCTTCTATTACAAACCGCGTATCGACAAGGAAGTGCTGGCCGCTCATAGCGAAGGCCTGATCGGTTTGTCCGGCTGCCTGAACGGCGAGGTTTCGGCCAACCTGCTGGCCCGGCAATACGATGCCGCCGAGAATGCCGCCAGCGAGTTGCGGGACATCTTCGGGCCGGACCGGTTCTTTCTCGAAGTCCAGGACCAGGGATTGGCCCGGCAACGCGAAATCATCCCCGACCTGCTCAGGATGGCCGACCGTACCGGAATTCCCGCCGTTGCCACTAACGACTGCCACTACATGTGCCAGGACGATTCCCGCGCCCATGACGTGCTGCTTTGCATCCAGACCGGCAAGTCCGTGCACGATCTCAACCGGATGAAGTTCTACACCGACCAGTTCTATTTCAAGTCGTACGACGAAATGCACCGGGTGTTCGGCGATTATCCCGATCTGCTCAGCCGTACCGTGCGGATCGCCGAACGCTGCAATCTGGAACTGAAGCCGATCGACAATCCGTTCCCGGATTTCGAGGTTCCCTCCGGATACGACATGGATTCCTACTTTGCCAAGGTGGTTCAGGACGGTTTCCAGGACCGGTTGGAACAGTTGAAGCCGATGGTGGATGCGGGCACGCTCGAACATCCGATATCCGAGTACGAAGATCGGCTGCAGGACGAGATCGGAATCATTCAGAGGATGAAGTACTCCGGGTATTTCCTGATCGTGTGGGACCTGATTCGTTTTTCGCGCGAGAACGAAATCCCCGTCGGACCGGGACGGGGTTCCGCGGCCGGGAGTCTGGTGTCCTACTCGATGCGCATCACCGACCTCGACCCCCTGCAATACGGACTGCTGTTCGAACGATTCCTCAACCCCGAGCGGGTCACCCTGCCCGACATCGATATCGACTTCTGCATGATCCGCCGGCCCGAGGTCATCGACTATGTGACGCAAAAGTACGGCAGGGAACAGGTTTCCCAGATCATCACCTTCGGAACGATGGCGGCGCGCGGGGTGATCCGCGACGTCGGACGCGGTCTCCAGATGCCGTACTCGGAAGTCGACCGACTGGCAAAGATGATCCCGCCCGAACTGAAAATGACTCTGGACAAGGCTCTGGAACAGAACTCCGACCTCAAGAGCCTTGTCGAGAAAGATGCACGGGTTCGCGAAATCATGGACGTCGCCAAGAAACTCGAGGGGCTCGCCCGTCACGCGTCCATGCACGCCGCAGGAGTCGTGATCGCGCCGCGGCCGCTCACCGATCTGGTCCCGCTCTACAAGTCGGGCAAGGACGAGATCATGACGATGTACCCGATGACCGCCGTCGAGAAGATGGGTCTCCTCAAGATGGACTTCCTGGCGTTGACGACGCTGACGGTCATCGACAATACGCTCAGGATGCTCAGGGCGCGGGAAGGCATCGAACTCGACATGGACACGTTGCCGCTCGACGACGCCAAAACGTACGAGATTTTCTCGGAGGGGCTTACCAGCGGGGTGTTCCAGTTCGAAAGCTCGGGGATGAAGGACATCCTCCGGCGATTCAAGCCATCCGGCATCGAACACCTGACGGCTCTGAACGCGTTGTACCGTCCCGGACCCATCGGCGGCGGAATGATCGACGACTTCATCAAGCGAAAGCATGGAAAGACGGCGGTTCAATATGAACTGCCTGAATTGAAGGGCCTGCTCGAAGAGACCTACGGCGTCATCGTCTACCAGGAACAGGTCATGCAGATTGCCAATCTGCTGGGCGGATACTCGCTGGGAGAAGCCGACCTGTTGCGCCGGGCCATGGGAAAGAAGAACAAGGAAGAGATGGCCGCCCACCGGCAGAAATTCGTGGAAGGCGCCCGGGCGAAGGGTTTCACGAACACCAAGAAAATCACCAAGATTTTCAATTTCATGGAACAGTTCGCCGGTTACGGCTTCAACAAGTCGCACTCCGCGGCATACGCGGTGCTGGCCTATCGCACCGGCTACCTCAAGGCCCACTACCCGAATTACTTCATGGCGGCGGTGCTGACCAGTGAGCGCGGGAACACGGACAAGATCGTCAAGTACATCAACGAATGCCGCGAGATGAACATTCCGATTCTTCCGCCCGACATCAACACCAGCGATGTCAATTTCACGCCCCACGACAACGGCATCCGCTTCGGCTTGGCGGCAATCAAGAACGTCGGCGAGACCGCGATTCGCTCGATCGTCGAAGGCAAACCGTTTCGGTCCATTTTCGACCTCTGCGAACGAGTCGAATTGAGGACCGTGAACAAACGCGTCATGGAGAACCTGATCAAGGCGGGCGCACTCGACAGCGTCGGGCGGGATCGGGCCGTCTTGTACCACAACGTGGACCGGGCGATCGAGTGGGGGCAGCGCAAGCAGCACGAGACCGCGGTGGGGCAGGGCGGCCTGTTTGCCATGCTGGCCGATGCCTCCGAGGACAACGGCGCGATGATGTCGCCCGCGGAACCGTGGCCACAGGCGCTTCAACTCGCGCACGAAAAGGAAACTCTGGGCTTCTACATCACCGGCCACCCCCTGCGGCGTTATCTGAGGGAGATCGAGGCGGTCGCAAACGTCTCAACGGCCAATCTGGCGGACAAGGAATCCGGTTCCGAAGTGATCATCGGAGGCATCGTCGCCAACATCCGCAGCATGCGGACCAAGAAGGGCGACGCGATGGGCGTCATGCTCCTCGAAGATCTGAAAGGAGTCGTCGAAGTACTCGTTTTTCCGGACACCTATTCGAAGACTCGCGACATTCTTGTCGCCGACGCTCCGGTGATCGTCAAAGGCAAGCTCGACAGCGACGAGTCCAACACCAAGATCCTGGCAAGCGACATATTGCCCATCGATCGTGCCCAGGCCCAGTGGAGCCGGAAGGTGACGGTGGTCATCGATGCCCTGGCCGCGCCCGCCGACCTGGCGGAGCTTTTGCGCCCGATAATCGAAGAAAAAACCGGATCGGCCGAACTGGTCTTCGAACTCCGCTACCCGGGCCGCTACACCGTATTCGTGCGGCCCAATCCGTACCTGAACGTGCTCCCGGACAAGGAGTTTGTGAATTGTGTCGAAGAGATCTGCGGCCCGAATACGGTGCGGTTCGGTTCATGAAGGGACACGGCCTGTCAAAGAGCTCCGCGGTCGAAATACGGTATAGTTCAGTTCATGACGAGTACTGAGAGAGAATCCGACCGCGCCGCCGCACTCCGGAATCTTGAGCAGGAGCTCAACGAACTTGCGGGCGGGCCCGAGGGCGATCGCGCCGAAACCCGAATCGAGCAACTCGAATTCCAGATTCACACGTTCCGGCAGGACATGACCGACCACATGAACGCCTACGAGAAGGTTCGGCTTGCACGGCACCCCCAGCGACCCTACTTTCTGGACTATGTGGATGCGATCTTCGAGGAATTCGAAGAGTGGCACGGCGACCGGAACTTCGGAGACGACCGGGCGATCGTCGCGGGGTTTGCTTTTTTCAGGGGACAGGCCGTCTGTCTCGTGGGTCACCAGAAGGGGCGGGATACCAAACAGAAGCTGTACAGGAATTTCGGCATGCCGAAACCGGAGGGATATCGCAAGGCCCTTCGAATAATGAAGCTGGCCGAGAAGTTCGGTCGTCCGATCCTGACGTTCATCGACACACCCGGCGCGTATCCCGGTAGGGACGCCGAAGAACGCGGTCAGGCCGAAGCCATCGCGGTCAATCTGAGAGAGATGGCGGGCCTCCCGGTCCCCATTATCGCAACGATCACGGGCGAAGGTGGGTCCGGGGGTGCGTTGGCGATTGGTTTGGCGGACCGTGTCAACATGCTTCAGTTCTCGATTTACTCGGTCATCGCACCCGAAAGTTGTTCGGCCATTCTGTGGCGCGATCAACTGCACGCGGCCGAAGCGGCCGAAGCGCTCCGGCTTACCCCGGAGGACCTGAAAAACCTGGAACTGATCGACGAAATCGTTCCTGAACCGGCGGGAGGCGCCCACAGTGACGCCACGGTAATGGCCGACACCCTCGCCTCCGTCCTGGACGCTCAACTAAGGGCGCTGAGCGGGACCCCCGTCGACAGACTTCTCGATGATCGCTATCGGAAATTCCGCCGCATGGGGTCGTTCGGAGAATAAGTTTTCGGACACTTTTCCATCAGGTGTTAAGATTGAAAAGATAACGATCGAGGAGAAATCCATGCTGATCAAGAAGCCGGCCGACATCAAATCTTCCGAAATCACCGATGAAAAACTGTATCGGGATCGCCGTCAGTTCCTGAAAGCGGCCGGATTCGCGGTGATCGCATCCGCCGGATACGGGGTGACGGGATGCGCCGAAACCGAGGTGTCGTATTCGCCCCAATTGGGCGAATACGATGTCGATGAAGAACTGACACCTATCGAAGGCGTCACCACCTACAACAATTTCTACGAATTTGGCACGGGCAAGGACGAACCGTCACGAAACGCCCATACGTTGCGGCCGCGTCCGTGGACCGTCGAGGTCGATGGTCTCGTGGCCGAACCGAAGACGTGGGACCTCGACGATCTGATCGGCGGAATTACCCTGGAAGACCGCATCTACCGAATGCGTTGCGTCGAAGGCTGGTCCATGGTCATCCCGTGGTACGGCTTTCCGATGGCCGACCTGATCAACAAACTCGACCCGCTGCCCAGTGCCAATTACGTCCGGATGGAAACATTGGTCGACGAAGAGCAGATGCCCGGTCAGGCGCGCAGTTTCTTTGGCGGCTACGTGCTCGATTGGCCCTATGTCGAGGGCCTGCGCATGGACGAAGCCATGAATCCGCTGACGCTGATGGCCATGGGCGTCTACGGGAAGGAAGGTCCCAACCAGAACGGCGCTCCGATCCGGCTGGTGGTCCCGTGGAAATATGGTTTCAAGGGTGTCAAGTCGATCGTACGGATCAGCTTCGTCGAGGACGAACCCCTCAACACGTGGCAGCAGCAGAACGCTCGTGAATACGGCTTCTTCGCGAACGTGAACCCCGAAGTCGACCACCCCAGATGGACCCAGGCCCGTGAACGGCGTATCGGGGACCTCTTCATGCGTGAAACGCTCATGTTCAATGGGTATGCCGAACACGTCGCCCACATGTATGACGGCATCGACCTCCGAAGGTACTTCTAGGAAGACACGCCGAGGATGACGAGGAAACAGGCGCTCAAATGGGTCGCGAAACCCATTGTTTTTCTGCTGTGCCTGCTTCCGGCCATTCTTCTCGCGTACAACTTTTTTACCGGCGGACTCAGTTTCAATCCCATTGACGATGTGACCGACATTTCAGGTCGCTGGACCCTGCGCATGCTGCTGATCACCCTCGCCGTCACCCCGCTGCGCCGAATCACCGGTTTCAACGATCTGATCCGCTTTCGGCGAATGACCGGTTTGTTCACGTTCTTTTACGCGATGATCCATATTTCGATATTCATCGTATTCGACTTCTTTTTCGATTTCCCCGCCATGTTTCGCGATATTCCACAGCGTCCCTTCATCACGGCCGGATTCATTGCATGGGTCACGATGGTTCCTCTCGCCGTTACTTCCACGAAGGGTTGGATTCGCAGACTCGGGGGGCGGCGCTGGCAGTCGATCCACCGGCTGATCTACATCACGGCGATCGCGGGTGCAACGCACTACTTCTGGAACGACAAGATTACCGAACCGGGACCGGTCGCCTATATCTTGGTGGTTATCGTCTTGCTGGGCTTTCGTCTGAGAGTGAGTCTCAAGGAACGGTGGCGGTCCGCGGCTGCGGCCCGCGCCTGACACGCAACGGCAAAACCCTGAAGGGTTGCGTTACGGACGGCATTGGACCCTGAGCGAGGCCGGACCGGATTCGGGCACACCCGTTACAAGGAGCCCCTGGATTTCCGAATTGAAGGCGGAAACGGCGGAGCGGGCTACTTTGAGCGATAGTTCGTGAACTGGGTGTGGACGCCGAAATCTTCGCCCTTGATCCGCGTCATGACTTCCTGAAGGGCGTCGCGGCTCTTCCCGCTGACCCGCACGAGGTCGCCCTGGATCGATGCCTGAACTTTCAGTTTGCTCCGCTTGATCGTCTTGACGATCTCTCTGCACTTTTCAATCGGAATGCCGATTTGAATCGTGATCTCCTGCCGGACAGTCGAGCCCGCGGCATCTTCGACTGGCCCCGGAACGAGCGCCTTGAGAGGGACCTTCCGCTTGACCAGCTTCTGGTCGAGGACATCGTTGATCGCCTTCAGGGTGTACTCATCCCGGCTGGACAGTACCAGTTTGCGATCTTTCTCCTGAAGTTCGATCCTGGAACCGGAACCCTTCAGATCGAAGCGGTTGGCAATATCCTTGCCGGCCTGCTGGACGGCGTTCAACACCTCGGGCATGTCGACCACGGACACGATATCGAAACTGTTGTCTGGCATCGATGCAATCCTGAAATGGAATGGGGGCCGTCGACGGCCCCATCGTCAGAGAGCGGCGAGGCGGGCGGTGGCCCAACCCCGCCCGATTTGGCCGCGGGCCGCTAGAATGGAATGTCGTCGTCGGTAATCGCGGGAGTCCCGCCGCCGGTTTCGGCATCGGAGGACGCGCCGCTTCTGCCCTGCTGGCCGCCGCCGCCGCCCCCGCTGGGGCTTCCCAACAGGACCATGTCGCGTGCACGGATATCGAAGGACGTACGCTTGTTCCCGTCCTTGTCTTCCCACTGACGGGACTGAATACCGCCTTCGATGTAGACCATACGGCCCTTGGCCAGATATTGCCCACAGATCTCGGCCAGGCGTTCCCAGGCGACAATGTTGTGCCACTCGGTCCGTTCCTTCCTGTCGCCGGTGCTCTTGTCGGTCCAACTGTCGTCGGTGGCTATCGAAAAACGGCAGTAAGCCGTCCCGCTGGCGGTGTACTTCAATTCGGGGTCTCGTCCGAGACGACCGATCAACGTTACCTTGTTTACTGATCTTGCCATGGGTTGTATTTCTCGTTCCGGTCCGCGGCCATACCTGGAGCGCCTTGTTCGCCCTCAGTTCGCCAGAGCGTCGAGTTCCTGCTGAGCCTGAAGAGCCTGGGAAGTCTCGGGGAACATCGTGGCTAACCGTTCAAACGTGTCGCGTGCCTGGGCGTTCTCTCCGAGTTGACGGTGGGCGCGGCCTTTTCTAAGGATGGCATCTGGAATTCTAGCGCTCCCTTCGTATTTCAGCAGCAACAAATCGTAATCGATGATCGCCCGATCGAACTCCCCGGCATCGTAATAGGAATTGCCCAATCCCAATTGGGCATCGACGGCCTCGGGACTGTCGGGGTACGAAAGGAGAACCTCCTCGAAACCCTCGCGCGCGAGATCGAAGAAGCCGATATTCATGTCCGTAAGAGCCGTTCGCAACAGGTTGTAGGGAGAACTCAGTTCCTCGGTCGTCGTGCTGAGCGAGGTCATCTGCTGCGACATCGCCGCGACCGTCGCACTGACTTCGCCCAACTTACGGTCCACCAACTCCAGATCATTACCAAAGTTGGAAATCTCGACGCGAATCTCACCGCTCAGGCGATCGTTGCTCACCTGGACCCCGTCGACTGTCTCGGCCACGCGATTGACGGTTTCGGTCAAAGCATCGACTTGGCCGGACATCCGCTCGAGCAAATCCTGGAACAGACTGTTGCGCTCATCGAGTGTCCGTTGGATCTCACGAACCTGTTGTTCCAGGTTGATGATGTCCGCGGAGAGCGCCAGTATCTCCTGTCTCTGAGCGAACAGCGCCGGCGGAACCAGGAACAGGGCTGCCAGGACTGGAAGTAGTCTTCTCATCGTCTTGCTCCTCACGATTATCCCGGGCATATGCGGAAACGTTTCGGTTTTAAAACAACAGAAGCCGGCCCGATCCGTCTGGATGTTCCGAGACGGTCGGGCCGGCTTCAAGTAAGACGTTTTCAGACAATATTCGATTCACACCTGCGCTTACTGAATTGCGAAATCTCCACGCCGGTTCATCCCCCAGCATTCTTCATTCGAATCCGAGCAGACCGGGCGTTCCTCGCCAAAACTGACCGTGGCGATCCGGGAACCGGCAACTCCGTTGTCTTCCATGAACTGGCGAACGGTATCCGCGCGACGTTCACCCAGGGCGATGTTGTATTCCTGGGTTCCACGTTCATCCGCGTGGCCGGCAACGGTGAAGCTGACACCGGCGTTCTGCTGGAGGAAACGAGCGTTACCCTGCAACCGGCCTACCTGGTCCGCACGAATTTCCGACTCGTCATAGTCGAAATAGATCGGTACCACATTGGTTCGGAACAACTCCTCGATCGATGGCTCGGGTGGCGGTGGCTGTGGAGGAGGCGGTGGCGGCGGATTTACCGTGACATCCACATTTGCGCTGGCCGTCCCTCCCGGGCCGGTTGCCGTCGCCGAGTAGGTCACCGACGCATTGGGCATGACCGATCGTGAACCGTTGGCGGCAACCGAACCGACTATGGGCTCGATGTCCACGCCGGTGGCGTTCTGGGCCGACCACTGCAACGTCGTCGATTCACCCGCGGTGATCGTATCCGGGTCCGCGGTTATCGTGATCGTCGGGGCCGGTGGCGGAGGAGGCGGTGGTGGTGGCGGCGCCGCCTCGGGCGGTGGGGGCGGCGGCGGTGCCGCCTGTCGCCGGCACGAAAACGAAACGAGGCCGACCAGTATCAGGGCCATGATTAGCCACGAGCGTCCGCTTCCAGAAGTTCGAGAGCCGGATCGGCCCATTCCAGATGGCTTACCAAGTTTCATTAGACTTTTCTCCTTGTTTTCGCTGTAGTGTCCGAGCACCAATTATTATCAGATCGGACGCCTATTGTGCCATGTAATTGGACCAAGAGGGACCCTCATTATTTCCTGTCCGGGTCAATCGCCGCACCTGGGTCCCGTCCGCCAGCATTATATAGATTTGCATGGTCCCGTTCCGGTCCGACTGAAACACGAGGTGCCGGCCATCCGGCGACCAGCTTGGCCGCTCGTTGAAACCCCGATTCTGTGTCAACTGAATGTTCCGGCCAGACTCCAGATCGTAAATATAGATGTCCGATGCGCCGCGCGGTGGCTGCCAGGCATAGGCGATGATCCGGCCGTCCGGGGACCATGACGGCTCATCCGCGTGACCGCTGTCGGTTATCTGCTGTAAGTTACCACCTTCCGAATCCATTATATAGAGTTGCGGTGGCACGCTGGCCCGGTTGGAGATAAAGGCAATCCGGTTTCCCGCGGGGTTCCACACGGGCGATATGTCGTTGCCCCGTGAAAACGTCAGGCGCCGCAAATTGTCTCCATTGGCGTCCGCCACGTAAAGCTCCCAATCGGACCGCCCGCGAATTTCCCCGTGCGTGGATGCAAAGGCGATCTGCTGGCCGTCGGGCGACCACGCGGGGGTCGTGGTCGTTCCTTCAAATTGCGGAAACACAAAACCCTGACGGTCCCGGGGCGAGATGATCTCGATATCGGTGGAGAAGTCGGTCATTCGGGTATAGGCGATCCGGCTTCCGTCGGGGGACCAGCGCGGACTCACGGATGTCGAATGCGACGTCGTCAGTTGCCGTTGATTGTGCCCGTCATAGTCCATGACCCAGATCTCTTTCCGCCTGAACTCGTCATCGGGACGGGTGGTGCGATCGGAGGCGAAGGCGATCTGGGTTCTTGCAATTCCACGCACGCCGCCGCCGAGTTCCGCAACGATTCGATCCGCGATGTTGTGCGCCGTAATTCGAACGCCCGCTTCGGTCAACTGGCCGCGCCACCCGAGGCCGGCGGCTGCCATCAATTCCCGATCGACGGAATCCGTCTGGACGTCCCAGAGGTGGGATTCGACAAAGAACATGCCGTTGTCATCGATCTCGGTATGGCCGAAGGCCAGAATCTGGGCATCGACCTCGGGCGTGGTCCAGTCCGCGGGCAGAATGTCGCCTGTGTTTCCGAAAGACCCCAGGGGGTAGAAGCTGCGGCCGACGAGTTCGAAGATGCCGGAGAACTCCAGATCGTTCCAGAGAGTCTCGTTGAACACTTCGGTCAGGCGCGCCGGTTCGGGTGGATTTTCGTTGCCGCGCTCCTGGAGCGGGAACAGGGGCAAGGCCAACCGTATCGACTGCGCACCGGTGTCGGTTCCGATCTCGATCTGGGCCTGCCGCCCGGAAAGCGCCGGAGCGGCGCCGCCGCCGGCAAGGCACAAGAGTCCGATGACAACTGCGGTTGCGATTCTCTGTCGATTCGTCATTCCCATTGGCTTTCCTTTACGTTCGCCTGCTACCTTTGCGTTCCGACTTTGCTATTACGGTTGCTTTGACCCTTACCTTCGAAGTTCGAACCAGAATCTCACACTGACTCGGCTGCCGCGATATTCCCGTGGCAAGGGAGTCAGTGGATTCGAAGCGATCACCGCACGCCGGGCCGAGGCGTCGACCCGGTTATTTCCACTGGTTTCTTCGATTCTGACGTCGTTGATGCTGCCGTCGCGTTCGATATTGAACGCCACGTATACACGCCGCACCGAGCGAACGTTCGCGTCGATCCGGCCCTGAATCCAATTTTGCGAAATCCGCCGGCGAATCGATTCGACGTACCGTGCGTATTGATCGCCGAAAGCGCCATCCCCGACGGACATGCCCGTGCCCTCTCCGGGGCCGGGCTGGCCGAACGGGAGATCCACCTGCCCGCCTTCGCCAAAGGGTATGGCGTTGTCGGGTCGATCGTCGGGCGGTTCTTCCTCGGGCGAAGTTCTGGCGGGGGGTGTCGGTGTTGGCGCAGGAGGCGGCTCGGTTTCCGGCTCGGGAGCCGGGGGATCCGGGGGCGGAAGCGGTGGCGCCGCCTCAACCGGCACCGGTGTTTCCGGTATCGCCTCCGCTTCGGCCTCAGGCGCCGATGTGTCGGGATCGGGCGCCGGGGGAGGCGGCTCGCTTTCAAAAAATCCTTCCGAATCGTTCGCCGCCGCTGTTTCGTTGACGACATCGGGCGGCGGCAGGGGGATTCCTCCCAAGTCGGAGATGTTCACCCGGATTCCGCCGCTCGCATTCGGCGAACCCCAGAGCGAATCCTGCAGGTCCGGAAAGAAGCCGGGGACCTCGAAGACGACACCGATCAGCATGAAATGGACACCGATGGAAATTCCCAAACCTCGGGCGAACCGGTCATCCAGCCGCTTCCGGGCGTCACGCAATCGGTCATGTCGGCTGTTCTGCTTCATGGTTCCCGAAGTCGTTAGGGGATTGGCTGTGTCACCGCATTGATGTCGTCGATGCCGGCCAGCGCCAGACGTTCATATACCGTCACCACCGAGCCATAGGGCACGTCTTCGTCGGCTTCGAGGTAGACACTGCGGTTGACCCCTTCAGGGATCCGCCGCACCAGTTCCGGACCCAACTCGTCGATGTTGATGGGCTCACCCTGCAGAAACACTTCCTGCCGCGCGTTGATCGATACGATGAACCGTTGTTCGTTGAGATCTTCGACCATCTGGGTCCGGGGCACGTTGATATCGATGCCCGACTGTATGACCGGCGCCGTAATCATGAAGATGATCAGCAACACCAGCATGATGTCGATAAACGGAATCATGTTGATCTCGGACATCGCGGTCCGTGTTCTGCCGTCTCGGGTCGTGAACGCCATGGCGATTCCTATTCGTTCTGTTCGGCGATGGCCAGAAATTCTGCCTGGAGGTCGTCGAGTTGGTCTCCGACCTGCCGGAGCTCGGTCACAAACTGATTGTATGCCACCAGTGCCGGAATTGCCGCAAACAGGCCAACGGCGGTGGCAATCAGGGCTTCGGCGATACCCGGTCCGACCGACGCCAGAGACGTGCTCCCCGACCCCACTGCCGCCAGACCCACAAAGGAGCCGATCACGCCCAGAACCGTGCCGAACAAACCGATAAAGGGCGCCACCGATGCCGTTGTCGCCAGAAATGTCATTCGGCTTTCCAATTCGGTCAACTGCCCCGCCGCGGCCCGCTGAAGAGAACGCTCCACTGTCCGCGAATTCGATGCGCGCCGGACGCCTCCAACCACCGCGGATTCAGCGCCGGGTGAATCGACCCCAACAAGTTCACAGCCGATGTCGAATACGGGTACGAGAGGGGTGAAGCGGAGGGTTTCGGATGCGGTGCCGACTTCCGACAGTGTCTTCGCCTTCTTGAAGATTCGCCAGAACGTTTCCGATTCGCGGCGTATCTTCTTGAAGAGCAGCATCTTCGACAGAATCACAGCCCATGACGCGATGGAGAGCACCAGCAACAACACAAGGATCAACTGTGACAGGGGACCCGTACTCCGAAGCAAGGCGATCAGGTCCGCACCGCCTTGCAGAATCCATACTGCCGGGTAAACCGGGTTGGGCAACACAAACTCCTTTCTCTAATAGACAGTCACAACAACAGCGAAGGTTCTACCGTACCGGGCCCGACGCTCGAAAAGGACACGACCGCGGCGAGCGGTCTTCCGACTTGCATTCTACCGGCTATTCTTCCGCGTATTCCACAGGGTGTTCTTCAGGGTATTCCTCGGGGTGATCTTCAGACCAGGTAACCCGTCAATATCCCCGCCACGACCGAGAGTTGGCGCCCACCATTGAAACCGCCAGACAGTTGGCATATAAACGGGCCATATGCTCCGGTTGCTTCGCGTCCGAAACTTTGCATTGATCGACGAACTCGAACTGGAGTTTGGCCGTGGCTTCAACCTTCTGTCCGGTGAAACCGGCGCCGGCAAGTCCTTGATCGTCGATGCCCTTGCTCTGATTGCCGGCGGCAAGGCATCGAGCGACGCGATCCGAAGCGGAGAACGCCGGGCCGTGATCGAAGCCGTATTCGATTCCCCCGAAAACCTCGACCTCCAATCGATGGGTATCGATCCCGAAGACGAATTGGTCCTCCGGAGGGAGATATTCGTCGACAATCGAAATCGCGTTTTCATCAACAGCCAACCCAGCACTGTTTCGGGCCTTAAACGGATCGCTCCGGCCCTGCTCGACATTCACGGTCAGCACGAACAACAAACGCTGCTCGATCGGCGCCATCAACTCGAACTTATCGACCGCGCCGGCAACAACCGGGAGTTATGCTCGGCGGTTCGCTCCTTGTTCGACACCGCGACCGAACTCGAACAAGAGCTGATTACTCTCGATCGCGCCGAGGCCGACGTTCTCCAGCGAACGGATCTGCTCGAGTTCCAGCGCAACGAAATTGAACGCGTGGCGCCCGAGTCCGGTGAAACGGACCGTCTCCGGGCCCAGGTTGGCGTTCTCCAACACTCCGAAAAACTCTTCGAGGCCGCATCCGGCAGCTACCACCGTCTGTATGAGGCCGAGGCTTCCATACTGGAGCAACTGACGGCCATCGAGCGAACGCTGCGGAACGTTCTCAAATTCGACTCGCGACTGGCGGCCATCGGCGAACAGGCCGAATCGGCGCGTGCGATGCTCGAAGAGCTTGCTTTTGGCCTTCGCGACTACATCAATCGACTCGATATCGAACCGCGCAAACTCGACACGCTCCAGGAACGACTCTCCGACCTGGAACGCCTTCATCGAAAGTACGGCGCCGACCTGGTCGCCCACTTGGAGAAGGTAATCCAGGAAATGGACACAATAGGTCTACGAAAAAGCCGGAGAGACCAGGTTTCGCGACGACTTTCAGAGATTCGCGATCGATATGCGGAGGCGGCAGGGGAACTGAGCCGCGCGCGGAGGGCAATATCCGGCAAGCTCGGAGATCGGGTGACCGCCGAAATCCGGTCGCTGGCCATGCCGGAGGCCCAATTCCGTATCGCCTGGAAATCGATCGACCCCGGTCGTGCAAGCGGAATCGACAGCCCCTTGTTCATGCTGGCGCCGAACCCCGGCGAAGAGTCGGCGCCACTGTCGGCGATCGCTTCCGGCGGAGAACTGTCGCGGACGATGCTGGCCCTGAGGACGGTTCTGGCCGGCGATGGCGAAACAGGCGTCCTCGTATTCGACGAGGTGGACGCCGGTATCGGCGGGGAAGCGGCCGAGACGGTCGGCCGCAAGTTGAAAGGCCTGTCGGATTCGTATCAGGTGCTCTGCGTGACGCATCTGGCCCAGATCGCCCGTTTTGCGGACCGGCATTCCAGAATTGAAAAGCTGGTGGTCAAGGGCCGGACCGTGACCCACGTGGAATTGCTTGGCGGTAAAGCCCGTGTGGAGGAACTCGCCAGAATGATGAGCGGATCGTCGGTGAGCGACGCGGCGCGGAAGCACGTGAAGGAACTTCTCGAGCGCTCGTGACTTCCCCACGGCCCGGACGCGGGCGCCATTACGCTCGGCGGTCGCGGCTTGCATTTTGGGGGAACACGGCTATAGTCACATTAAGAAACCGGTTCGCTGGGGAGACGACTGTGGAAGTTGAAATGAGGATTCGGGGCCTGATGATGGATCCGATCACCAACATGCCGATCGTGATTCTCAAGGAGGCTGCAGGTAGCGCCATCCTTCCCATCTGGGTGGGAGTCTCCGAAGCGAACGCCATCGCGTTGGAAATCGAAAAAGTCGTCACCCCGCGTCCGATGACCCATGATTTGCTCAAGAACGTTCTGATCGGTCTGGAAAGCCATGTCGAGAAGGTGGTGGTTACCGGTATACAGGACGATACGTTTTATGCCGTGATCTGGGTCGAACGGGATGGGAACCTGATCTCGATCGATTCCCGGCCCAGCGACGCCCTCGCACTGGCATTGAGGATCGACTGCCCGATACTGGTCGAGGACGAGGTCCTGCGGAAATCGAAGAGTCCGGGAAACAACCCGGAACGGATCACGAACGAAGATCTGAAACGCTGGCTCGACATGAACGACGAAGACCTCGGCAAGTACAAGATGTAGCCTGCCCGGTGTCAGTGCGGCTCGGATCAGGCACTGCGAGCGACGGACCGTTTCTGGTTAGCCACCCTCCCTGCCAACCGTCGGGCGTCGTCGATGGTGGACATCAAGATATTTTCGACCCAGACCTCAATACCTGCCGCTCGAATGCGATCCAACTCGCGAAGATCCGAAGTATGGATCACGATGCTATTCACGAAATCCCTGTAGCGCTCGACGATTGCCAGTGCGGATACGGTTTCCGACCCGGTGACCCGCATCAAGCCGCGCAGTCGTCCACAGGAATCGCCGACCGACTGCGACCCCACGAAGGGGCTCACCGCCACGACACCGGCTTCGGTTCTGACCAGTGCATCGCGGACACCCGGGATGGCCAGCATGGCGTCCAGAGTACGGACCGGATCCGCCGGCGCCACGATCACGCGGGAGGCCGTCATGATTGAGTCCACGACTCTTGCCGAGGCCTGTGCCGAACCGGCGCCCTCGTAACGGACCGCCTGGGCCACGGCCGATTCGGCCGCATAATATTCGGCCACCGACAGATCGCCGTCGGCGGTCTGGATCCTGGTGCGCACCCGATCGTCGGTTACGGGAAAAATCGACACTCCCAAGCCAAAACGTTCAGCCAGTTCCCGGGTCGCCGCCCCGATATTCCGCCCCTGCTGCAACAACGTGTGACGCGCCAGGTGCGTCGCCAGATCGCGATCGCCGATTTTTCGCGTCGACTTCAGACCGAGTCTGCGAGCCATGTCGTAACACTGAAAGGATTCGCCGTCGCGTTGCCAGTCCTTTGCCGGGTTCAGTTCGCCCGCGAGCGCGTGAAGAATGCAATCGATGTCGGGGCTGGAATGGAGGCCCCATTCCTCGCCGTCATCGCCCACGTTGACGATGACGTGGATCTGCTCTTCGGGAAGGACATCCCCCAGGCCGACGAGGAATCTTGCTGAAGCGAGGCCGCCTGCGAGTACCGAAACATGGCTCATATGGAGACTATAACTTCAAGACGGCATCGATTGCCGGATTGTCGCAAAACGCGGTCGAAAACCAAGGTTCCGATGGCAAATGGCGCTCCGAACGTCAAACTCGCCTTGTATGGGACCGTAGGCCGACGCGAAACTTAACCGTAAGTCATTGGATTTATTGACTTGAAACCGGATCCGTAAGTGGTCGAGTGTTACCCTGAATGATCCGCGCCGCCACTGCGCGGGGGCGGGACAGATCTGAAACTTAACCGTAAGTCATTGAATTTATTGACTTGACACTGGAGCCGTGAGGCTTGAGTTTCACTCTTGAATGACTTGCCCGATAAAGTCGAAGACGGCGGTGAGATATCCTTCGGAGTCCACCTCGAACGCCCGCCCATGCCGTGCTCCTTCAACGATGAGCAGTTGCGACAGGGGGTTCGCGGATGCGGCATGCAACCGGCGTGCGAGAGCGGGAGGCATGCGGACATCGTCGCTGCCCGCAACGAACAGGACGGGCAGGTCCGGGTGATCGGTCACGGCGAGTTCGACGTTGCCGTCGTCGAGATCGAAGCCCATTCGGCGGCTCGTCAAGCCGATCACCAGATCCGCGATCGGAAACGAGGGCAGCCGAGTGATAAGTTCGAAATGGTGGGACACGGTTTCTTCGAACGACAAGAACGCGCTGTCAGCAACCGTCCCGACCGCTTGCGGGCATCGGTTCGCTGACAGCAGCGCCGTCGAAGCGCCAAGAGAGACGCCCCAGAGCACAATCGGTCGACCCGGTGCGCGGTCCTCGGCAAACGCTTCGGCGGCGCAGACATCCCGGCTCTCGTTCACTCCCAGCGTCGTGTGTGCGCTTTCGCTCTCGCCGTGGTTCCGCAAGTCGAACAGGAGAGTGCCGTAGCCCCGCCGATGGCTCGCACCCGCGGGTTCCAGAAGCTCGACCCGGGAGCGGTTCAATCCGTGGACGAAAACGATCACCGGGGATTGATCGTCCCCGGGATTCCACCATCCATGAAGTTGGACCCCGTCATCGGAAACAAAATCGACCTCCTCGACCTCGAGTCCAAAACCGGAAGGGTCGGACGGGCCCCGCTCGGGGAACCCGAAACGGCTGTTCGTGATCAGGAAAGACGCTCCCAGCGGCAGCCCCACAAAGACGAGCAGGAAAAGCCCGGCGAAGGACGCGATCAGGATTCGCCACCCCCATTTGCGAAGACGGGTCCTCATTGCCGAAACCCGAAAAAGGGCGATCGCGCGCCGTGGATGGGGATCGACGCCTGTTCGCCGGAGAGTTCTTCGCTATCGGTCACCTCGCCGGTAAAGCTTGCGAGGACCTGTTCGGTATCCTCGGTGAGGATCTCGTAGGTGACGCTGAACGGGGGCACGGCGACAACCAGTCCATCGATGCTGTAGCGGCGCTTTTCCTGTACGTCGATGCCGTCGTCGAGATGCAGCAGGAGAGGCAATTCCGTTCCGTCTTGCAGAATCAAGAGCCTCCGGCCCAGAAAATCGCATTCCACCTCAACGGTTTCGTTCGGCACGGCACGCGCGCGGATGGCCACCGGAATCGAGCCGATCGGTTCTTCGCCGACATTTTCCACGATCAACGAAAGGTGGTGGCGATAAAGATTCGAATCCGGCGCCTCGGTCTCACCTAGCAACTCGAACTCCATGCTGATCGTGGAGTAATCGAACGGAAGGGCGGCCGGTTGAATCGCCCATGCGACGAACAGAAGGAAAAATAACGCCGCATAGGGATAGGGCGTTTTCAGGCGAAGACGTTTGATGACGGCTTCGGTTCGGGCTGAAAACCCGCCTGCAACACTCTTTCCGCACCGGGAACAGAAGCGACTGTCCGGCAGGATGGCGGCGCCGCAATATCGACAGAACATCAGACCCAATCCCGAGGTTGAAAATAGGCCGCCGCGGCTTCTTCGCGGCTGCCGGTGTCGGGAGTGTAATCATAGACCCACCGGGCGAGCGGCGGAAGGCTCATCAAAATGGATTCGGTCCTCCCGTGCGTCTTCAGCCCGAAAACCGTACCCCTGTCGTAAACCAGGTTGAATTCGGCATACCGGCCCCGGCGAATCGTCTGAAACACCCTTTCCGGTTCATCGTAAGGCTCGCCCATCCGCCGCTCCACGATCGGAACGTAGGCCGGCAGTAACGCGTTCCCGACCGACTGCACGAACGCAAAGATGGCATCGAGGTCTCCTTCGAGATAGTCGAAGAAAATTCCCCCGATACCGCGCATCTCGTTACGATGCCGGATTGTGAAGTACTCGTCGCACCACTTCTTGAATCGCGGATAGTACTCCGGATCGTGCCGGTCGCAGGCGTCCTTCAAGGTCCGATGAAAGTGGACGCAGTCTTGATCGTAGGGATAGCTCGGCGTCAGGTCCGCTCCGCCGCCGAACCACTGTGCGTCCCCTTTTTCGAGGTAGCGAAAGTTGGCATGAACGATCGGAACCCGGGGACTTCGAGGATGAATCACGAGTGAAATTCCGGTTGCGAAGAACTCGGTGCCGGAACCGCGGGGAATCTCGCCGGCCAACTCTTCGGGCAGGTTTCCATGAACTTCCGAAAAATTGACGCCGCCCTTCTCGAAGACCGTTCCGTTTTCGACAATGCGTGTTCGCCCGCCGCCCCCGCCGTCCCGTTCCCACGAATCTTCCTTGAATCCGGTCCCGTCGACGCCCGACAAGGCCTCTGTGATAGATTCCTGTAACGTCCTGAAATACTCGGTTGCGGCCGCCCGTAGCGTCATATCGACATCATATACGCGCCACCGGCGATTTTCACAAGGGAGGACCGGGACGCACTGTTCCAACAACCGAACGATCGGTCCCGAGTGACCTGGCGGCCTTGTTTGACGTTTCCCGTTCGGCACCGGTCGATGCGATTTCGAAAGCAGGTGAACGTGACGCGGTCTCTCGATGCCTACGTCGATTCGGTTCGAAACGATTACGAACGAACGCTCGGTCAGTGGGTCGAAATCCCGACGATCAGCGCGCTTCCCGAAAAACGCCCGTCGATCGATGCCGGCGCGGAAGCGGCTATCGACTGCATCCGGCAAATGGGCGGTGATGCGAAAGCGATCGAGACAGAGGGTAATCCGGTCGTCGTGGCTCGGTTTCGGACCGGCGCCAAACATCCAACCGTCACGATCTACAACCATCTGGACGTCCAGCCAGCCGACGAACCCGAGTGGAAAACCGATCCGTTCCGGATGCGGATCGATAACGGTTCATATTCAGGACGCGGGACCACCGACGACAAGGGGCCGGCGCTGACCGCTCTGCTGGCGGCCCGTTACGCCGTTGAAACCGGCGTTCCGATCAACATCCAGTTCATCTGGGAACTGGAAGAAGAGATCGGAAGCCCCAACTTCGAGTCCTTTGTCCGGGCCAATCTCGGGCAACTCCATACGGACTCGATCGTCGTTTCCGACACGATTTGGATCTCACGTGCCCGGCCCGCCATCCCATTCGGTCTGCGCGGCATGATGACGGCCCGCATTCTGCTCGAGACCGGCACGAAGGATGTCCATTCCGGCCTGACCGGAGGCGGCGCCCGGAATCCGGTAACGGAACTCTGTGCGCTGGTTTCCCAGTGCTACGACGTTTCCCGGGATCGAGTGACGATCCCCGGTTTTTACGATGACATTCAGGCCGTTACGGACGGGGAATACGAGGAACAGGCGCGCTCCGGTTTCGACGCCGAAGTATTTCGAAGAGCGCATGGACTGATTCGCATGCGATCGAGCGATCCGGCCATTCTGATGAAGCAGATCTGGACTCGCCCCTCATTCGAGGTTCACAGTATCGTCGGTGGCTACACGGGCCCTGGCGTCAAGACGGCGATCGCGCCTCGCGCCGAGGCCAAGATCAGCATGCGTCTGGTTCCGGATCAATCGCCAACCCGCCAGTTCGAACTCCTCCGGGATTTCATTGGCGACCGCAATCCCGACGCCGTGGTCGAACTCGATGGGAAGCTCGACCCGTTCCTGGGGCCGCGGACGGGCCCGTATGCCGACGCCGCGCGAGACGCGATGAACACCGCGTTCGGAAAAACTCCGGCGGCAGTGCGCGAAGGGGGGTCGATCGGCGCGATCGTGACGATGCGCGACTATCTGAAGGTCCCCATAGTCTTCCTTGGCCTCAGCCTCCCCGAGCACGGCTACCACGCGCCGAACGAGAACTTCGACTGGGGACAGGCTTCGGGTGGAATGAAGATGTTCGTGCGTTACTTCGAAAACATCTCGAAACTCCGCAACCAGTCCTGATGGCTGGCGTAATCGCTGGATGCGATAGTGAGATGGGTGGACGCCACCCGGTGCGGCGCGCTTCTCCTACCGATTCATCTCCGCTGTGAGAGCCTTCCTGAAACTGTCGCAGAAATAACCCAGTTCGTCGTTGGTCAGGTGCCCCACGTGGCCGATTCTGAAGATCTTGCCCGCCAGCCGGCCCGGCCCCCCTTCAATCAGTATCGAATAGTCGTCTTCGAGACGATGGATGAAACGTTCGACATCCATGTTTTCCGGGGCCACCACGGCCGTGATTCCCTCCCCTGGACGCTTCGCGAAGATTTCGAGGCCCGCATCGCGCACCAGTCCGCGAATCGTTTCGGCGACTTCGCGGCGTCGGCGAAAGATGCCGCCCTCACCCAACGAATCCATCAGGTCCAGCGAGGCGTTGAGTTGGTGCATGAGCGAGAGAGGCGGCGTGACCGGCACCCTTTCCAGATACGGCGCCCAGTCCCATGTGAAACGCGGAGAACTCGCGAACCGGGACCGTTCAAGCGCACGGGGACCGATGGCGACAAGACCCAGTCCCGCGGGCATCATCAGACCTTTCTGCGAACTCGATATCACCGTATCGACTTGCCAGGCGTCCATCTCCATGGGGGAGACCGCCAATCCCGACACCGCGTCGGCCACCAGAAGCTTGTGACGCTTCCGGACGGCGCGACCCATTTCCGGCAGGTCGATCAGGACTCCGGTCGAACTCTCGCTCCACGTGACGAAGACCACGTCCGCCGCCGGCCAGCGTTCCATCGCCTGGATCGTATCGCGGGCCGTCGCACCGTAACGCCAATCGACCTCCGCCGCGTGAACCGTCAAACCGAACGCTTTTCCGATAGCGACCCAACGCTCGGCGAAAGCGCCGCCCACCATGACGATGATTTCCTGTCCGGGCGAGGTGAGATTGACCATGGCGGACTCCATGGCCCCCGTGCCGCAGGCGGACAGGAACAGGATTCTTGCCGAATCGGTGCCGTGCAGAGAAGCGATACGATTTCCGAGGGCGTCGCGGAACCGGTTGAACTGGTCCGAGCGGTGAAAGAAGAGGGGCTTTCCGGCTGCTTCGGCAACGGATTCGGGAACCTGCATCGGTCCGGGAAGCATCAACAACAGGCGATCCACAAATCCCTCCAACGCCGGTTTCAAGTCACTCCGAGGCCGGGCACTCCGCCGCCCAACCCCGCGCGCGAGCCCTCGACTGCCACGGGCCGCCATTATCAGCACAACACCATTACACTATAATCGGATGTCCGTGTAAGCTGTCTAGCAGCCTGTCGGACTTTCGGCGTAAGTCCTTTGTTTTCAACAACGGCCCTTTTTAGCCCGAAACGGTAAACACAGTCATATGAATGACTTAGGTTTTTGATTCGGTGTTAGTCCGACAGGCTGCTAGACGATGAGCCGACTTCAAGTTAATTCTCCGCCCGGAGCGCGTTTGGTCACCCGCGTATTCGTGGTCCTTTTTCTGTTTATTCTGGCGTTCCGGGGTATCTCGGTTTATGTCGAGGACCTTTGGTTTCAGAGCGTCGGTTTTCGTTCGGTCTACTGGATTCGGATTGCGATGCAACTGGGCGCGTTCCTGGTGTTCGCCATCGCCACCGTGGCCGCGCTGTTGCTGTTGTTGCGAGTGGTAATTCCTCGGTCGGCCGACAGGCGGACGCTTCTGGAAGTCGGCGGCGAGACGATAGAGATTCCCGGAACCGCCGTGCTGAAGCGGATTGCGACGCTCGCGGCGCTGGGACTGGGTCTCATGTTCGGTTTGGCGTACAGCGTCGACTGGTCGCGATACGCCTTGTACTTGAACCAGCCGCCCCCCACGGGCCAGGTCGATCCGATCCTGGGGCGCGATTTGACTTTCTACCTGTTCACCATCCCCACCTATGACGCCTTGGGCGCCTGGTTCCTTGCGGTTGGCGTGATCGTCCTGATTGGCGGCGCCCTGATGGCGCCGCTCGACCTCGCGCAACGCTTCAAGGGCCTCTCGCTCGGACTGGCCCTGGTCCTGATGGCGCTGGCGGTGCAAACCAGCCTCAGCCGGTTTCACCTTCTTTACGCGGACAACGCACTATTTTCGGGAGTCACCTACACTGACGACGTGGCCATTCTTCCGGGCTTGCAGATCCTGGCCATCGCGCTTGCCCTGGGCGGACTGCTTGCCGCCTACAACTTCAAGGCTTGCCGAATCCGAAATCTTGCCATCGCCGCCGGAATGCCGGCTGCGGTTTACGTCGTGGCGCTGGTGTTGATTCCGGGCTATGTGACGAACTTCATCGTCCGCCCCAACGAACTGGGGAGGGAAACCCCCTATATTCGGCACAATATCGATCAGACCCGGGCGGCCTTCGGCTTGGACGATGTCGAGGAAATCGACTTCGACCTTGTGGAAAGTTCCGTGACGTTCGATCCTGAAATGCACGCGCAGACGCTCGAAAATGTCCGGCTGTGGGACTGGCGGGCCCTGCAGGCCACGCTGCAGCAGATTCAGGAAATTCGAGACTACTACGACTTCGCGGACGTGGACGTCGACCGATACGTGATCGACGGCGAAAAACAGTCGATGATGCTGGCCACTCGTGAACTCAATCTGGGGCTCGTCCCGATCGGTTCCAACGCCTGGGTCGCCGAACGGCTGATCTATACGCACGGTTACGGCGTCACGATGAACCCGGTCAACCGCTTTACCGACGAAGGACTGCCCGAACTGATTCTCTATGACATGCCGGTCGAGAGCGCTTCGGATTCCATTAGCGTCGAACGTCCCGAAATCTATTTCGGAGAGTTGACGGACTGGAACGTCTACGTCAATACAACGCAGCAGGAGTTCAACTATCCCGAGGGCCGGGACGGCGACAACTTCACCACGTACGAAGGCGCCGGCGGAATCCGCGTGGGTTCGTTCTTTCGGCGCCTGCTGCTGGCTTACGAAACCGGCGAACTGACGACGCTGCCCTTCGCCAACGATGTGACATCGGAAAGCCAGTTGCTGATGCGCCGCAACATACGGGAGCGGACCGAAGAGATCGCTCCGTTCCTGTTATACGACGACGATGCCTATATCGTGGTCGGCGGCGACGGCAGGTTGTACTGGATGATGGACGCATTCACGGTCTCGGACCGTCATCCCTATTCGAATCCGGTGACCATTGCCGGGGAGCGCGTCAACTATGTCCGGAACAGCGTGAAGGTGGTTGTCGATGCCTACGACGGCACGACGACGTTCTACGTCTTCGAACCCGACGACCCGGTGATCCAGGCCTATCGAAACGTCTTTCCTGACCTGTTCGTCGATGCGACTGACATGCTCGGTACGCTGCAGCCCCATGTCCGGTATCCCGAATTGTTGTTCCAGATCCAGGCGCTGATCTATGCGACCTACCACGTCCAAGACGAGCAGATCTTCTACAACCGTGTGGATTTGTGGACCGTGGCGCAGCAAAGCCGGTCACAGGCGGGTTCGGACGAGATCGAACCCTATTTCGTCCTGCTGCGCTTTCCGGGAGAGGAGGAGGTGGAATTCGTTTCGATCCTTCCGTTCACCCCGGCCAACCGGAACAACCTGATTGGATGGATGGCCGCCCGCAGCGACGGAGACGCCTACGGAACATTGCGAGCCTATAAGTTCCCCGAATCCCGGCTGATCGAAGGCCCGCTCCAGATCGAGGCCCGAATCGATCAGGACCCCGAACTCTCATCGCAATTGAGTCTTTGGAACCAACAGGGGTCGACGGTTCTGAGGGGCAACCTGCTGGTCATCCCCCTGGATCAAATGCTCCTGTTCGTATCGCCGATATACCTCCAGGCCGAACGCAGCCCGATGCCTGAACTCCGGATCGTCGTCCTGGCGACCGAAGACCGGATGACTTACGGCGCCACGTTCGAAGAAGCGCTCCGGCTGTTGGTCGACGGGCGTGGGCCGGCCCTTGTCGATTCGCAGCTCGAACTCCCTGGCGTTGACGCCCCCTCCCCAATTCCCGTGAGTGTCGAAAGGGAAGAGTTGATTATTCGCGCCAGCCAGGCACTTGAGTAATATCAACAACTTACGGCCCAAGGCCGCCTTGCGGACGCAGGCAGTAAGCTGGAAGAGTTGGCCGAAGCCCTCAACGCCCTCGGCCAATAGACCCCGCAAACGGCGCGCGAGCGTTTGATGAGCAGCTTCGATGAGGGCTGGAGCCACCACGATGGAGACGCCATCCGGCAAGAGGGCCGGGGATGAGAATTTTCCGGTCGGCTCCTGGCTGTTATCCGCACGCCTGCGTCCCCATATCGCCACGTTTTATGCCTATGCTCGGGCGATCGACGACATTGCCGACAACCCGGACCTGGCGGCGGCCGACAAGATCTTACGCCTGGGCGGTTTCGCAAGGGCGGTGATTGGCGATGGTACGACCGATCCGGCCTTCCGAAAGGGGCACGACGTTCGCCGCAGCCTGGATGCGACGCAAGTGAATCCCCGGCACTGCCTCGACCTCATCCAGGCGTTCAAACTGGATGCCACCAAGCTGCGGTATGTTGATTGGGACGATCTGCTTGGCTATTGCAATCTCTCGGCGGCGCCCGTGGGCCGCTACCTCATCGATCTGCACGGCGAGACGGTTGCGGCGTACCCGGCCAGCGATGCCCTTTGCAACGCGTTGCAGGTGCTCAACCACCTTCAGGACTGCGGGGACGATTACAGGATGCTGAACCGGGTCTACCTGCCGCTCGACTGGATGAGGGAAGCGGGCATTGGTGCCGAGGCGCTCGGCCAAGTCCGTTCGGCAACGGGCCTGCGGCGAGTGTTGGATCGATGTCTCGATGCAACCGATGGCTTGCTGGCATTGGCCGATCGGTTGCCAGGCCAGTTTCGCGACATCCGTTTTGCCATGGAAACCGCCGCGATCGTCGCCATAGCAAGGCGACTCAGCGCTGAATTGCGGCGGCGGGATCCCCTGGCCGAACGCGTGGCGCTGACGAAGATGCAATTCGTGGAATCCAGTGTTCGCGGAATCGGGCGCCTCATGTTCCGACGGGCCTTCCGCAGGGGCCCTTCGTCGGACACAGGCTTCACCCGGTAATGGTGCTGCCCGTCCGGGTTGGGCGACCCGCGGCCGGTTTCGAAACAAGTGCGTTACATGACCTTGACGGGCCGGTTCGCGGAACGGCCGGTTTGCGCCTATGGAATCGGGGTTTTCCGGGGACACGTCTCCCCTGGGGTAGTGTCCAGGGTGAATTTGTCCTTCCAGTGAACGTCCGCGAATTCAGTGGTTTAACCTGACAAGCTGGACATAGCGAGGAGATTCCTGTATAAAACGCTGAATGGAGAGGACGAAATTGACCAGCCAGGAACTGTCGGAGATCGGGGTACGGCCAGTGGAGCGAAGCGAGGAAGGGCAGTATCAAGAGCAGATGAAGCGTCATCATTATCTGGGCGCACTGGCGAAGATCGGGGAGACGGTCTGGTACGTGGCCACATGGCGCGGGCAGTGGGTGGCGCAACTGAGCCTGTCGGCGTCGGCGCTGAAGTGCGGGGTTCGGGATCGATGGATCGGCTGGGACTTCCGCTCGCAGTATGGGCGGCTGAAACTGATCGCGAACAACAGTCGCTTTTTGATCCTGCCGGGCTGGAATCGGCCGAATGTGGGCTCTCGAGTGCTGTCACGGACCGAGCGGCGGGTCGGGTCGGATTGGCGCCAACGGTTCGGTCATGGGTTGCTGCTGCTGGAAACGTTTGTGGATCCCCGGCGCTTCCATGGCGGCGTGTATCGCGCGTCGAACTGGTTGGAACTGGGACGGACCCGGGGATACCGGCGCACCCGGGACGGCTACAGCGCCGAAGCCGATGCCCCGAAGCTTGTCTTTGTGCGTCCCCTGTGCCGCGATGCGCGCGGGCAACTGACCCACCCTGGCCGGGAACATCTTCAACTCACCGGAGCCCCCAAGATCATGCTCAATGCCGCACAGATGCGCCAACTCCCCCAGTGCTTCAAGACCATTCCCGATCCGCGCCGCGCTCAGGGACGGCGCCATCCCTTGTCGGCAGTGCTGGGCATCGCGGCGGGCGCGACGCTGTGCGGCATGCACGGCTATAAAGCCATCTCGGATTGGGCCGATGCCTTGGGGCAGAAAGCCCGCGAACGTTTTGGCTGCCGGCGGGAGAACGGCCGCTATGTGGTTCCCAGCGAGTTTGTGATTCGGGATTGCCTGGTGCGGATTGAACCGGGGGCGCTGGACCGGGCGCTCAATGCGTGGAATCGGGCGTGGGGCGCCCCGGACGATGCGCTGGCCATGGATGGCAAGACGATGAAGAACGCCCTCGACTCGGACGGGCGTCAGACCCACATCATGAGCGTGGTCGGGCATGAGTCGAAACGCTGCTACACCCAAAAAAAGTGGGAACCCTGCCTGTAGCCGGCGGCGAGGAGCGCAAGCGCACGAACGAAATCGGCATGGCCGTTCCCTTGCTTCAAACCTGCGACATCGCCGGCAAGGACATCACCGGCGATGCCCTGCTGACCCAACGTGCGATCGCGCACTATTTAGTCGAGCGGGGAGCGCACTATCATTTCACGGTCAAAGGCAACCAACCGACACTGGAACACGATATCGCGTTGCTGTTCCAAACCCGCGGACAACCCGACTTTGTCGAGGTCACGCCACCCGAGCATGGCCGCATCGAGACCCGACGCATTTGGTGTAGTACCGAACTCAACCACTACCTCGACTTTCCCCACCTGGGCCAGGTCTTTCTGATCGAGCGCGAATCCATCGACAAGAAATCCGGCGCCCTCACGTGTGAAACCGCACTGGGCATCACAAACCGCTCACCCGGCGAGGCCTCCCCCAAACGCTTACTGGCCATCAATCGCGGACATTGGAGTATCGAAAGCGTCCATTACATCATCGACTGGAATTACGATGAGGACCGCAGTCGAATCCGCACCGGCTTCGGCCCGGAAAACATCACCCGCCTCCGACGCTTTGCCGTCGGTATTCTCATATCCTTTCAAAAACCCGCTCAATCGATCGCCCAATCGATGCGGAGACTCTCTTTCAATACCCGTCTCGTCTTCGACTACTTGAGAATGACTCGAAATTCATCCCCCACATCATGCTCCATCTGAGAACAAATTTGCCGTGGCGGCGCACGCACGCCGACTTGCGCGAAGCGTATCTCCTGATGTACGGCCAAGCCGGCAACGATGAATGGGAGTTGCGCCTGGGTGTGGACCGTGTGTTCTGGGGGGTCGCCGAATCGCGCCACCTGGTCGATATCGTCAACCAGACCGACCTGATCGAACACCCCGACGAAGAGGAAAAGCTGGGCCAGCCCATGGCCCATCTGACATGGTCGGCAGATTGGGGCGTGGCCGAAGTATTCGCGCTGCCATACCACCGCGAGCGTACGTTTCCGGGTCTCAAGGGCCGTCTGCGCAACTCTCTGGACGTCGACTATGGGAATGCGACCTACGAGAGTTCGGCTGAAAAGTGGCATTTTGACCTTGCCGCCCGTTACAGCCACAGTTTCGGACCGCTCGATGTGGGCGTCAGCGTGTTCGACGGTACCAGCCGCGAACCTTTCCTGCGGCCCGGCGCCAACAGCAGCGGCCGAGCCGTCCTGTTGCCCCACTACGAGCAGATCCGCCAGTTCGGTCTCGACACCCAACTCACGCTCAGTTCGTGGTTGCTCAAGCTGGAAGTCATCCAGCGGTCCGGCGCCCGAAACCTCTTCGGCGCCGAACAGAGTTACGCCGCATTCGTCGGCGGCGCCGAATATACATTTTATTCAGTATGGGGAACCTCGGCCGACGTCAGCCTTCTGGGTGAATGGAATTACGACGGCCGGGGCCGAACGGCGAACAATTTCTTCAACAACGATTTCTTCATTGCCACGCGGTGGGCGCCCAACGACGTCCAGGGAACGGAACTGCTCGCCAGTATCATGTTCGACGCGGTTCGTTCTTCGCGTGTCCTGACTCTCGAATTGAACCGGCGGATTACCGACCGTTGGTCGATGAGTGTCGAATCGGTCGCGCTTCCGGGGGTCGACGAAGCCGACCTCCATCATGAACTGCGGCGGGACAGCTTTGTCTCGTTCAGCCTGATCTACAACTTCTGATCCGCTCGATGGGCCTTCATCAGGAAAGTCGGACTCTCCAGTTCCTGGGGGATTGAGAAGTGGACGTCCTCGTCCTCGAGAGTCAGTCCCTCTACCCCTACAGATTCCGACGACTTCAGGTGGTCGACGACGCGCAGAACAAGTTCCTCCGGCGCCGATGCCCCGGCGGTCACGCCCACCACCTCGGCGCCAGTGAGCCATTCAGGTTCGATTTCGGTTTCATCGTTAATCAGATAGGCGGGAATGGCGGCTTCCTGAATCACTTCCCTCAGTCGTTGCGAATTGGAACTGTTGGACGATCCGACCACCAGGATGACGTCAACCCGGCGCGCCAACTCCTTGACCGCGGCCTGGCGGTTTTGAGTGGCGTAGCAGATGTCGTCTTTCGGGGGAGACATCATCCGCGGGAAACGCACGCGCAAGGCATCGACGATTTGAGCGGTGTCGTCCAGACTGAGGGTGGTCTGGGTCAGATAGACGACCTTGTCGGGATTGGCGACTTCGAGGTTTTCGACATCCTGCACCGAACTGACCAACCGCATGGGCGCTTCGCCCATCGTACCGTCGACTTCCTCGTGGTCGGGGTGGCCAATCAAAATCAACGAGTAACCGGCCCGGGTGAAGCGAATGGCTTCCATGTGGACCTTGGTCACCAGGGGGCAGGTGGCGTCGACCACGTAAAGACGCTTCTTCCGGGCCAGATCGCGAATCGCCGGCGACACCCCGTGGGCGCTGAAAATACAAACCGAATCATCGGGTACTTCCTCCAGACGGTCCACAAACACGGCCCCACGGCCCCTGAGACGCTCGACGACGTGCCGATTGTGAACGATTTCGTGGAAGACGTAGATCGGCGGGGGGAGAAGTTCGAGCACCCGCTCCACGATCTCGATGGCTCGAACCACCCCGGCGCAAAAACCCCTGGGGTTGGCGAGGACAATTTTCCTCGGGGCCATCCGGCCTTTCCCTTCGGCGCCGGCGGTTGTGCCTTCCAAATGCATCCCTCGAAATCTCATCAGGATTCGGCCAGGCTGGAACGCAATTCCAGGGCATCGAGAACCGTCGCCTGGATGTGGCGCGACGTCAAACCGGCCGTATCGTATTGAAGATGCGGCTTGTCCTGGTCGAGGAATCGGTCGGGAAGCGTCATGGTGCGGATCTTCAGACCGCTGTCCAGAATGCCGTCCTGCGCCAGAAAATGCAGCACACGCGAGCCGAACCCGCCGATGGCGCCTTCTTCTATGGTGATGAGAATTTCGTGTTCCCGGGCAAGGTTTCGTACCAGGGCCTCGTCGAGTGGCTTTGCGAACCTTGCGTCGGCGACCGTCGTCGACACGCCGAACTGGGCCAATTCGTCGCCGGCGGACATCGCCTCGTACAAGCGGCCGCCGTAGGACAGGATGGCGACCGTACTCCCTTCGCGCATGATGCGGCCCTTGCCGATCTGCAGAATCTCGCCCCGCTCCGGCAGTGGGACGCCGACGCCGACTCCTCGCGGAAAGCGGAAAGCGCAGGGCCGATCGTCAATGGCAAGGGCGGTTCGAACCATGTGGACCAATTCGGCCTCATCGGCCGCCGCCATGAGGACGAATCCCGGCAGGCAACCCAGATAGGCGATGTCGAACGAGCCGGCGTGGGTGGGGCCGTCCGCGCCCACCAGTCCCGCCCGATCCAGGGCGAATCGCACCGGTAGGCTCTGAATCGCAACGTCGTGAACGATCTGGTCGTAGGCTCGTTGCAGAAATGTCGAATAGATCGCGACGAACGGTTTCATCCCGTCCGCCGCCAGTCCGGCCGCGAAGGTGACCCCATGCTGCTCGGCAATCCCGACGTCGAATGCCCGGTCGGGAAATTCCTTCTGAAAGATATCGACCCCCGTTCCCGAAGGCATCGCGGCGGTGATCGCGCAGATTCGGTCATCCCTCCGCGCTTCCGTCACCAGGCTTTTGGCGAAGACCTTGGTATAGGACGGCGCCTTGGTGCCGGACTTGTTTTGAGCGCCGGTCGCGACGTCGAAGCTGGCCACCCCGTGGTACTTGTCGGCCGATTTCTCGGCAGGAGGGTAGCCCTTGCCTTTCTGGGTGACGGCGTGCACCAGAATCGGGCCCGAGGTCTTGTCGGAGCGCACGTTCCTGAGGACGGGCAGGAGATGATCGAGATTGTGCCCATCGATGGGCCCCACGTAATAGAAGCCCAACTCTTCGAACAGCGTACCGCCGGCCACCAGTCCGCGGGCGTATTGTTCGGCACGCTTGACTCCGACCTCGACGGCCTTTGGAAATTTATCGGCCATGCCCCGCGCGATGTTGCGAAGAGAGCGATATTGCCCGGACGAGATCAACTGAGAGAGATAGGCACTCATCGCTCCCACCGGCGGGGCGATCGACATTTCATTGTCGTTCAGGATCACGATCAGTTGCGTGTCCATCGCCCCGGCATTGTTCAAGGCCTCATACGCCATGCCGCCACTCAGCGCGCCGTCGCCGATTACCGCGATGACCCGGTGTTTCCGGCGCTGGAGGTCCCGGGATACCGCAAAACCCAGTGCCGCGGAAATCGATGTCGACGCGTGCGCGGCGCCGAAGGGGTCATATTCGCTTTCGGCACGCTTGGTGAACCCCGAGAGCCCGTCTCCCTGGCGCAGCGTATGGACCCGGTCGCGCCTTTCGGTCAGGATCTTGTGCGGGTAGCACTGATGGCCGACATCCCACACCAGGATGTCTTCGGGCGTGTTGAACAGGTGATGAATGGCGACCGTGAGTTCCACGACACCGAGGCCGGCGCCCAGATGTCCACCGGTACGGGACACCGCCTCGATCGTTTCGGCGCGGAGTTCCTCGGCCAGCGCTTTCAG
The DNA here is from genome assembly GCA_963555775.3 of Terriglobia bacterium. Taxonomy (GTDB): domain Bacteria; phylum Acidobacteriota; class Terriglobia; order 20CM-2-55-15; family 20CM-2-55-15; genus JAJEDW01. The sequence goes on from CAUVWY020000004.1 coordinate 110,813, forward strand.
TTGGCTCTTCGACATTTCCCGCAGATCTTCGGGTCGATTGATCTTGTCCAGATGTGGTGTTCCGGTGGACATCCCGCCTCCACGAAAATGAGGGTTACGATAATAGAATCTTACATTTATTGCGGATATGTGCAAGCGATATACAATGAAACGATGGGTTCGGCGCATCAGTCACCGGCCACCGAAAACCACTCGCCCCACGACCGGATCGAGCCATGGGTATACGTGAATCGTGTCGTGGCGCGATCGGGTACATCGTTTCTCTGGGGCATGAAGGTGCTCCCGCTCGAGCGGCGCCGGGCGATGTATGCGATTTACACTTTCTGCCGTGAAGTCGACGACATTGTCGACAAACCGGGCGAGATCGGGGACAAGAAACAAGCTCTGGCGGCTTGGCGGAATGAAATCGACCGGCTCTATGCCGGACAGCCGGAATGGCCGACTACAATGGCGCTGCTCAGACCGGTACAACTTTTTGACCTGCCGCGAGAGGAGTTCCTCACCGTGATCGATGGAATGGAGATCGATACGGCGCCGATGGTACGGATGCAAACGCTGGATGACCTGCTTGATTATTGCCGCAAGGTTGCCGGTGCGGTGGGCATGCTGTCTGTCCACGCTTTTGGCGTGCCCGGGCGCCCCGGACCTCAGATTGCCGCGGCGCTTGGAAACGCGTTGCAACTGACCAACATCTTGCGCGACTTGAAAGAGGACGCGGCGTCCGATCGCCTTTATGTGCCCTTGGACCTTCTCGGCAGACACGGCTTTCCGTCGGGTCCGTTGGAAAGGGTCTTCGTTCATCCCGGATTTGCCGGCGCTTGCGCGGAACTGGCCGGTCTGGCTCGCGGTTATTACGATGAGACCGAGAGACTGCTTTCGGAAATTGGATGGAGAAACATGCGGCCCGCCGTCCTCATGATGGCAGTCTATCGAGACCTGCTCGATCGACTCGAAAAACGGGGTTGGAAGCGAATCGACAATCCGATTCGGGTACCGCGTTCGCGTAAGATGTGGTTCGCCGTGCGTTACGGTTTTTTCTAGCAGCCCTTTTCGTGCCACGAACGCACATCATCGGCGCCGGCCTTGCGGGACTTGCCACCGCGGTATCGTTGGTACGGGAAGGGCATGACGTCACGCTGTACGAAGCGGCCGGCCAGGCTGGCGGCCGCTGCAGGTCCTATTTCGACGCCAAGCTCAACCGTCAGGTCGACAACGGCAACCATCTGCTGCTGAGCGGCAACCAGGCTGCATGGCGCTACCTCGGGGACATCGGCGCTACCGACCGACTGACCGGCCCCGCATCGGCATGTTTTCCGTTCCTCGATCTTCGCACGGGTCAACGATGGCGCTTGCGGCCCAATGCCGGCCGGTTGCCCTGGTGGGTCCTCGACTCCACGAGACGCGTGCCCGGTACCAGGATCCGGGACTATCTGTCGGCGTTGCGATTCGCCATAGCCGGTGCGGACCGAACCGTGACCGATTGCGTCGGAGTCCGTGGTGTGCTGTTCGAGAAATTCTGGGAGCCCCTTGCCGTGGCGGCGTTGAACACGCCGGCGCGCCTCGGCGCCGCATGTCTGTTGTGGCCCGTGCTGCGTGAGACGTTCGCCAGGGGAGAAGCCGCCTGTCGACCGCGAATTGCCAAAACAGGTCTTTCCGACGCGTTCGTGAACCCGGCGGTGGAATTCCTGCACCGGCGAGGCGCCGCCATCCGCTTTGGCCACCGCTTGCGGACGATCGAATACACGGGCAACCGGGCCAACGGCCTGGACTTCGGCTCGGAAACGATCGCATTGAAGGGTGACGAAAGCGTGGTTTTGTCCTTGCCGCCGTCGGTGACGGCCAAGCTGGTGCCGGCGCTGACCGTACCGGAGAAAAGCTGCGCGATCGTCAACGCTCACTTCCGCTTGCCCGGGCCCGCCGGTTTGCCCGCGGAACTGCCGCTTCTCGGGCTGATCGGGGGGACCGCGCAGTGGCTCTTCGTTCGCGGCGAAGTCGCATCGATAACAATCAGCGCGGCCGGCGCTCTCGCAGAGGAGCCGGCAGACACGATCGCACGGAAAACCTGGAACGATGTCGCCGCGGCACTCAATCGCGACCCGAACACGATACCGCCGTATCGGGTAGTCAAGGAAAAGCAGGCCACGTTCGCACAGACGCCCCAGGAAATCCGGCGCCGCCCGGGAACGCGAAGCAAGTTTGCCAACCTGTATCTGGCGGGAGACTGGGTCGATACGGGCCTGCCCGCGACGATCGAGAGCGCCGTTCGATCCGGGCACATGGCGGCGGAAGCCATCGCCGAGAATCGCCCGGCACCGAATGATTGATCGCGAAATTGAATCTGCCGTGGGGCGCGGCGCTTTGTGGACACCTCTCGTCCGGCGTATTCTGGTTTTAATGCGTACTTTTGTTCGGCAATCGAATCGAATTTCTTGTAGTACCGGTCAGCTTAGCAGCCCGTGGCAGGACCCTTCAGGGTCGCGCGCGGGGGTCTTCGGGTTTCAGACGCGAAGAGAGGAGCGGAGCGATGGTTTCACATCGTGACCGACGAACGACAAAGTCTGTGACCCGAACCCCCCTGCGCCCTACGGGTTACGGCGGCATCGGGCCATCTGCCACGTTGCCACTCCTCGATCGATGTGGGGCATCGACTTCGTCGTGGCGCCTCGCATACGGCTCAATGGCGCTCGTAACGCGATCCCTGCAGGGTCCTGCCACGGGCTGTTAGTTCAGACGACTTCGGGAGGGACCGTGTCTCGATTGAATTTTTGGGTTGGAACCGCGGCCCTGGCCATCGCCCTGGCCGGCATCCCGACCGGTGCCGCGGCCGGCGCCGCCAAAGCACAGACGGAAGCCGGCGTCAACCTCCAGATCCTTGAAGGCGTTCCCCCGGACCGGTTTCAATCCATCATGGAAGCAATGGCGGTTTCGCTTGGAGTCGAATGCGAGCACTGTCACGTTCCGGAAGCGTTCGCACTTGACGAGAAGCCGGCCAAAACGACGGCTCGCGAAATGATGCGGATGGTGGGGAGCTTGAGTTCGACCTGGTTCGAACTTCTTGAATCACCCAGTTGCTGGACCTGCCATCGCGGCGCGGTCTCGCCCGAAGTCGTTCCACCGCCTCTCCTGGATTCGACCGTCAACGAGGCGCCGTTCGGGCCGTTCTCGGAGAGCACGTCGCCCGCGGGCGAAGTTTACGAGAACGTCCGCGTCCATGCGGCGATACCGGCGAACGAGTTGCGCGGTGTGATGGCCTCCTACACCCGAGCCCTGGGCGTGGGGTGCGATCACTGCCACGTTGCCGGAGATTGGGCGAGCGATGAGATCGTGCTGAAGGAACTGACTCGATTCATGGTCGAAGCCGAGCGTTCGGTGGTCGCCGGCCATCTGTCCGGAAACGACGCCGTATCCTGTTGGACGTGTCATCGGGGAGAGGCGACCCCCCAATCGAATCTCCCGCCGGCCCTCATGCCGGATTAATCGCTAGCAGGGAAGAGCGGAAAGCCGCAAAAGACTCGAATGGGGGGTTGAACCCCGTGGCTTGGTCCCTGTAAAATGGCGGTTTTGATTGGGGCTTATTGTGCTAACGGGCCTTCTACCGCCCCTTTCCTCCGGAAACGAACAATCTTACAGGTACCAATCCTTTGAAAATCGGTGTCCCTAAAGAAATTGTGGAACACGAGCGCCGTGTAGCGCTGGTTCCCGACATGGTCAAGAAACTGCTGGCCTCGAATCTCGAAATTCAGGTTCAGGCGGGCGCGGGTATCCCGGCCGGCATACTCGACGAGGCCTATGCCGGCGCCGGCGCGGTGATGGTCGAGGATGCGGCCACCTTGATGGGGCAGGTCGATGTCCTGGTCAAGGTTCAGCCGCCGACGATCGACGAGGTTTCGCGGATCAAGGAAGGTTCGATACTGATCGGCTTTCTTCAACCCGTGCGAAACCGCGACATCGTCGAGGCGTTGAACGCCAGGAAGATTACCGCCATCAGCATGCATCGTATTCCCCGGATTACCCGTGCGCAGTCGATGGATGCGCTGTCCTCACAGGCCAACATCGCCGGCTACAAGGCGGTTCTGGCCGGAGCCTCGACCCTCGGCAAGTTGTTGCCGATGATGACGACCGCCGCCGGCACCATGCGCCCGTCCAGCGTCTTCGTTCTGGGGGCGGGCGTTGCCGGGCTGCAGGCCATCGCCACTGCCCGCCGACTGGGCGCCGTTGTGTCGGCGTTCGACGTGCGGCCCGTGGTTCGGGAGCAGGTGGAGAGTCTTGGAGCGAAGTTTCTTCGGGTGGATCTTGCCGAGGAAGAGACCGAAACCGCCGGCGGGTATGCGAAGGAGCTTTCCGAGGAGTCGCATCGGCGTGAACAGGAGTTGCTGCAGAAAACACTGTCGGGCGTCGACATCGTAATCACCACCGCCCTGATACCGGATCGTCCGGCGCCCACGTTGATCACCGAAGAAATGGTTCGCGGCATGCCGCAGGGATCGGTCATCGTCGACCTGGCCGCCGAAACCGGCGGTAACTGCGAATTGACCGAGCCCGGACACGATGTCGTCAAACACGGCGTGACGATCATCGGTCATCTCAACCTGCCGTCCACGGTAGCGGTTCATTCGAGCCAGATGTATTCGCGCAACATCGCCACCCTGATTGCCGAGATGCTGGATCCGGAGAACGAGGGTCAGGTTCGGGTCGATCTCGACAATGACGTCGTCGGTCCGAGCACCATTACTCACGCCGGAGAGATAAGGACATGACGACCGATGTTTGAGAGCCTGATTGGAGAAATTGTGGTCTTCGTTCTTGCGGTATTCGTGGGATTCGAAGTCATCACCAAGGTCCCCCCGACGTTGCACACGCCGCTGATGTCGGGATCGAACGCCATCTCCGGAATCACGGTCATTGGCGCGATTCTGGTAGCCGGTGAAGGCTACAGCCCGCTCGCGACGATTCTGGGAATTGTCGCGGTCGCCTTTGCGACAACGAACATCGTGGGCGGATTCATGGTGACCGATCGCATGTTGCAAATGTTCAGCAAGGACAAGGGCGGTGACGACAAATGACCGCCTTCGCTGAACTGGCCTATCTCCTCGCCGCCGTATTTTTCATCATCGGGCTGAAATGGCTCTCTTCGCCCAAGACCGCGCGAAAGGGCAACGCGCTCGCCTCTGTCGGCATGCTGATTGCCATCGTCGTGACCTTGCTCGATCAGGCTATCATCGGGTTCACCGACATCTTCATCGGCCTGATTATCGGCGGGGCGGCCGGCACACTGTTGGCCAAGACCATCAAGATGACCGCGATGCCGCAGATGGTGGCGTTGCTCAATGGTTTCGGCGGTGGCGCGTCGGTGCTGGTGGCTTCGGCCGAATTCCTTCGATTGAGTGCCGTCGGCGAGGTGCCAATCGACGTCGGCGTCAGCGTTCAATTCAGTATCCTCGTCGGCGCGGTCACATTTTCAGGCAGTCTCGTTGCGTTCGGCAAATTGCAGGAATTGGTGTCGGGGCGGGCGGTGACCTATCCGTTCCAGAAGCCGCTGAACGCCGTGTTGCTCCTCGGCATTCTGTTCGTGGCGTTTTACCTGGTGGCCGCCGAGCCCGGCGCCGGTCTGGCGGAGTCGCTTTCCGGCATATTCGGCCAGGGCGTCACGACGCCCCTGATGGTGCTGATCGTTCTGTCCCTGGTTCTGGGAGTCCTGTCGGTTATCCCGATCGGCGGCGCCGACATGCCGGTCGTTATCTCGTTGCTGAACTCCTATTCGGGTATCGCGGCTGCCAGCACGGGTTTCGTGATCGACAACAACGGCCTGATCATCAGCGGTGCGCTCGTCGGTGCGTCGGGGATCATCCTGACGATGATCATGTGCAATGCCATGAACCGGTCGCTCGGAAACGTTCTCTTTGGCGCTTTCGGCACCGGCGCCGTTACCGGGGGCCCCGCGGGAGTCGAGGGGGCCTTCGGGGGAACCTACCGGCAGGTTTCGGTCGAAGATGCGGCCATTATGATGGCCTATGCGCGAGCCGTCGTCGTCGTGCCGGGTTACGGACTGGCCGTGTCCCAGGCTCAGCACACCGTTCTGGAACTCGCGACGATACTCGAGAGCCGCGATGTCGATGTGAAATACGCGATTCATCCGGTTGCCGGGCGTATGCCGGGTCACATGAACGTGCTTCTGGCCGAAGCCGACGTTCCCTACGATCAACTCTGGGAGATGGAGCGGATCAATCCTGAACTCGAGCGTACCGATGTCGCCCTGGTTATCGGAGCGAACGACGTGGTGAACCCCGCGGCCCGCAACAATGCAGCCAGCCCGATTTACGGCATGCCGATCCTGGAAGTCGACAAGGCCAATCAGGTTATCGTCTTGAAGCGGAGCATGAACCCCGGGTTTGCCGGTATCGACAACGAACTCTTCTACGGTCCGAACACCGCCATGCTCTTCGGCGATGCCAAGGCATCGTTGACCAAGCTGGTTGCCGCCGTCAAGGAAGCTTGATTAGAGCTTGATTAAAGCTTGATTTTTTCGCCTCGAACGGAATGGCTTCGCCGTAGCCAACCCGGTTTCACGGCTCAAACCCCTCGCAGCCCCCGGCGGAACGGTAACAGCGGCGTTCCGCTCCCAGTGCATGTGCACGGCGGGCGATAAACCGTTATCATGAAAATTGGACGCTGGCGCGCGTGAGGTTCGCCGGCGTCCAGGCGCACAATGCGAATTCTTATTGCTGGCGGGGGGCAGGTCGCCGCCCTGATCGCACGACGCCTCATCCTTGAAGGCAACGAAGTCGTTCTGGTCGAACAGGACGCGGAACGTTGCCGCGAATTGGAGGAGATGTTCGATGCCAAAGTGGTTCATGGCAACGCTGCCAGCGTTCAGGCCCTTGGCCTTGCGGGCATCCGCGATGCGGAGATGCTCATCGCCGCCACCAGTTCCGATGCCACCAACATCCTCGCCTGCCTTGTAGCCCAGGTCGAATCAAATGTCCGTTTCAAGGTGGTCCGCATGCGGACCCACGAAGTCGATGACTGGCGCCGTGTGACCGAAGCGTCCGGGTTGGGTATCGACCGTATCATCCATCCCGAGTCGGAAGTCGCCGCCCGGGTCATGGGCGTCCTCAACTACCCCGGCGTTTCCGAAATCATTGATTTTGCCGGCGGCCAGGCACGGTTGTTCGGAATGAACGTGGAGGCCGGCGGCTGGCTTGCCGGCAAAACGCTGCTGGAACTCCAGGCCGCGGGCCCCCCCGAGAATTCGCTGATCGCGATGATTTTTCGCGGGCACCGGGTCATCATCCCCCATGGCGCCGAGACGCTTCGGTTGGGCGACCACATCTATGTGATGTCGACCCGTCAGAACAGCGAAGAGACCATGGCTTTCATGGGTCTGCAACCTCGAAAAGACATCGAGCGCGTTTTCATTGTCGGTGGCAGGCAGCTCGGAATTCGGATCGCTGAGATCCTCGAGAAACGTAACGTCCAGGTCAAGTTGTTCGAACGCGACCACGCCCGTTGCGAGAAGATTTCCACGATCTTGAACAAGACGATCGTGGTCCACGGAGATGGAACCGATCAGTCCAGTCTGGCCGAAGAGAACGTCGAAGGCGTCGACGCGTTCCTCGCGCTGACCGGCGACGACGAGGACAACATCATCGCTTCGCTCCTGGCGCGGCGCCTTGGCGTTACGAAGGTGGTGGCTCTGATCAATCGGATGAACTACCTGCCGATGGTCCAGCGCCTCGGCATCAACACCACGGTGAGCCCCAGATTGACCGCCGTTGACAGCATTCTCCGGTACGTGCGAAAGGGGCATGTGTTGTCGGTGACGACGTTCGGCGAAAACGCTGCCGAAGCGATCGAACTGATTGCGACGACCGGTACCCGCTATGTGGGCCAGAAGCTGCGGGATATACGATTTCCTCGCGGCGCGATCATTGGCGCGATTGCCCGTCCCGACGGGCAGGTGATCGTACCGCGCGGAGACGTCGCGATCCAGCCCGGCGACCGGGTTATCTTCTTTGCTCTCGAGAGCGTCGTGGGCGAACTCGAATCCGCTTTCCTGTCATGAGGAGGGGTGGCTAAGCCGTGATACGGATCGCATCGGTCGGCCACGTTCTGGGGCAGTTTGTCCTGGCGTTGTCCGGAACGATGCTCATTCCTCTGATATACGGTCTGGTAACCGGCGGCGACGGTGTGCGGCCTCTGGCCTACGCGGCGGGGATTACCGCGCTTGCGGGCACGCTGGCGACGCTTGTAACGACCCGTCCCAAGGAACAACTGACCCGGCGGGAAGGGCTGCTCCTGGTCGTTTCGATCTGGTTCGCCGTCGGTATATTCGGTTCGTTGCCATTCCAGTTTTCCCCGCACTTCGCCACATTCACCGATGCCTTCTTCGAGTCCGTATCGGGCTTCACTGCAACCGGCGCCACGATTCTTTCGGACGTCGAAGTACTTCCCGAACCGATCCAGTTGTGGCGTCACCTTGCACACTGGCTGGGTGGCATGGGGATCGTTCTTCTGGGAATCGCGATCCTGCCCCTGTTGGGGCACGGGGGCATGCAGTTGTATCGCGCCGAGTTTTCAGGCGCCAAGTCGGAACGGCTGAAGCCGCGGATTACCGAGACGGCCCTGGCCTTGTGGAAGATCTACGTCGCGCTCACGGCCGTGGAATGCGTCGCCCTGCGGCTGGCGGGCATGACCTGGTTCGAGGCGGTCTGTCACTCGTTTTCGACGCTCGCGACGGGAGGGTTTTCGACTCGAAGTGGCAGCATCGGAGCATTCGACAGCCTGCTGATCGAGTCGATCGTCATCGTCTTCATGTTCCTTGGCGGGGTCAGCTTCATTCTGCACTACCGAATTTGGGTGGAACGGAATCCACGCAGTCTTGCGAGGGATTTCGAATTCCGCTACTACACCTTCATTTTCCTGGCCTGTAGCGCGATTATCGCCGCCATCCTCATGGGTTCGAGCGGGTACGGGCTGGGCACGGCGGTTCGGAACGCACTGTTTCAGGTCTTGGCGATCATGACGACCACGGGCTTCGTGACGGACAATTATGAAATCTGGCATCCATTGCCGCAACTCATCCTGCTGGCGTTGATGTTTGTCGGAGGCTGCACCGGTTCGACGGCGGGAGGTCTGAAGACCGCCCGTATTGTTCTATTGGCACGCGTGGTGGACAGGGAATTCAAGCGGATGGTCGAACATCGCGGTGTCTTTGCCGTGCGGCTCGGTGGAAACGTCGTGGCCGAGAATACGATTCAAAGTTTGTTGAACCTTGTGTATCTGGCCTTCGTTATCAACTTCGTTGCCTGTCTTTCCCTTGCGGCGATGGGCGTGGACGTTCTGACCTCCATAGCGGCGGTCGCGGCGTCCATGTTCAATATCGGTCCGGCGTTGGGCGCGGTTGGCCCGACCGAAAACTACGGGAGCCTGCCCGATTTGGCGAAATGGGTGCTCGCGGTTTGCATGGTGGCGGGGCGGCTCGAATACTACACGGTCATTGTGATTCTGACGCCGGCGTTCTGGCGCAAGTGACACGACAGAATTCAAGGGGATAGAATGCTCATGGCACTCATGGCTAAAGCGACGAAACCTCAAGTCCGTCCACGCATCCTGCTGACGCTGGCTCTGTTGATTATCGTCGTCGGCGGACTGCAACTCGCCGAGGTTGTGGTGGTGCCCTTTCTGCTTTCAGTGTTCCTGGCGATACTGGGCATGCCGCCCTTCAACTGGCTCCGGAAGCACGGGTGGCCCAGTGCGGTGGCATTGATGGTGGTCCTGCTGGGTTTCGGCGTTCTGATCGTCGGTCTGGGTATCGTCGTCGTCGGGTCCGCAACGGCTTTCAGTCAGGCCCTGCCCCAATACGAGGGGGGCATCGTGGCGTTGCTGGAAGACGTGGAATCGCGCTTGGCATCGATCCAGGTCCTTCAGAACCTGGGGATCACTATCGAGTTCTCTTCAATTGTCGTCGACGTGATCGATCCCGCGCAGATTCTGCAGTTTTCAGGCACGCTGTTGCTGACGGTGACGGGTTTCCTGTCCTCCTTCGTCATCGTGTTTCTGATGATGATCTTCATCCTGACCGAAGCTTCGGGGTTTCCGGCGAAGGTGCGCGCCGCCTTCGGCGAGGGCAGCGGCAAGCTCCTTCAGTTTTCAAGCGTCATGACGCAGGTCCACCGGTATCTGATCATCAAGACGGCCGTCAGTCTGGCGACGGGACTGGTTCTGGGCGCCTGGGTCTGGGTTCTGGGCGTCGATTTCCCGATCCTGTGGGCGGTGTTGGCTTTTCTGCTCAACTATATTCCGAACATCGGTTCGATCCTTGCCGCCGTCCCTCCGTTGACCGTGGCGCTGATCCAGCCCCAGGGGGGCGGCGTGACGCTGTGCCTTCTGGTGATTGCCGGCTACGCGGTTACCAATATCGTCATCGGAAACTTCGTGGAACCGAGCCTGATGGGCAAGCGCCTCGGCCTGTCGACGCTCGTCGTCTTCCTGTCTCTGGTGTTCTGGGGTTGGGTCTGGGGTGGCGTGGGGATGTTGCTTTCGGTTCCGCTCACGATGGTCGTCAAGATTCTCCTGGAGAACACGGACGAGTATCGCTGGATTGCCGTCCTTCTCGATAAATCGCCGAAGGCTCAACGTTTGGCCGGCTGACGGCCCCCATCGTCGGGGCATCGCCCGATCGGGGCGCGAAGTGCACGGAACGTCAGCGCTCGTCCCGCGGATGCGGCCGCACCCGCGGGACCTGATTTTAACCCGCCTTTTTCACGGGTTTTCGTCGCGAAGAGTCGGAGACGCCGTCAGAGCTACGGCGGGTTCCTCGCGCCGGGCGCGTAGCGGCGCGTTCCTCGCGCCGGATCGAGCGCGGGCGCGCGCCGGGAGGGCGACGGAGGCGTACTTGACAGTACGTCGAGGCGCCCGACCAAGCGCAACGCCGCATTGGCGGATGGATCCGGCACTGCAGCAGACAACTCGTGAGAAAGGCGGGCTAGATTGCTACTCGGGCCAGAGCGTGCCCTGGTCCATTTCGGTGACAGGGCCCATGCCCCGAAAAACGAACTTCTGAAGGCGCTTGCCTTCGTAGGTTTCGGTCGTATAAACGTTCCCGGCCGAGTCGACGGCGATGTTGTGGACGCCAAAGAATTGCCCGCTATAACGACCGCCAGCGCCGAAGCTGGTCAGGATTTCCAGCGACGCTCTCTCGATTATCCAGACCCGATCGTTGTGCCCGTCCGCCATGTAGATAAACCGTTGCTCGGGGTCTCGCGAAAAGGCGATGTCCCAAGCCGATCCGGAGCCGAGCGTCTGCGGCGCCACAAAGACCTCATCCACGTAAGTGCCCTCTTTCTGGAAGACCTGGATTCTGTCGTTCACCCGGTCGCAGACGTAGAGCAATCCGTCATTGGATGGAATCGCACAGTGGACCGGGTTCCGGAACTGCTGTGCCGGTTCGGCGTCCGGATCGTAGGGACCGAGATCCGTATCGTCGGGTTCGTTGCCGTAGGCGCCCCAATAGCGTTTCATCTCACCCGTGTCCGCGTCGAGCACGGCCACGCGCTTGTTGAGGTATCCATCGGCGACAAAGGCTTCGTTGGTTTCCTCATCGACCATGATTTCGGCGACACGTCCGAAATTTTCGTTGCTGAGGCTGCCCTCGTTGCCGCCAAGGTTCCCCAACTGGAACAGGAATTCGCCGTCGCGGGTGAACTTGAGCAGGTGCGCGTCGTTGCCGCCGTTGCCGCCGATCCATATGTTGTCCTTGAAATCGACGGTGATGCCGTGATTGGATTCGGGCCATTCGTACTCGTCGCTGGGGCCGCCCCAACTCGCGACCAGATTTCCTTCGGAGTCGAATTCCAGTACGGGCGGTGCGGCGCTGCAGCACATGCTCGTCCCGTTATCCAACCCGAGTTCGTTCGCAGCGAGGCTGTCGGGCCGATGGATGATCAGGACGTTGTCCTGGGAGTCGATGGACAGGCCGATGGTCGATCCGATCCGCCAGTTGTTCGGCAGCGGTTTCGGCCAGAACGGATCCACTTCGAACATCGGGACGCCGTCGCCTTCCATTGTCGCCGCGGGTTGGGCGGCGGGTTCGTCCTCCGTCATGGCGGCGGCGCACCCGAGTACGATCAGTACCGTCAGGAAACTCAGGCCGATATAAACGTCTCTCTTTTTCACTGCTCTTCTCCTTTGCGCTGCCACTGGATGCGGCAATGCTCAGTCATTGGCGTGACAGGGCGTCGGGTTCCATGGGTCCAAATAAAATGTGTCCGACATGTCGGTGTTCGATCAGGGCAATGATCCTTCAGGGAATTCGAAAAAGCAAGCCACAGATACACCGCTGCAAGCCGGGCGTTACCCATCGCCAACGGCGGGAAGTTCATCCCGCCGGTTTCACTGTCGGCAAGACTTCCGAACGGCGCCTCGTCGATTCGGCTCGCCGCCCTCAACTCGTGATCCAGCGGAACGAAAACGGGCGGGCGGCGGTAACCCCGCCGGCGCGGCGATTGCCGTCGAGTCTATGTTACATTTACTGCCAAGACCGCTCTGGGGACCGTCGGATGAATTCCTGGATCTCCGATACATGCAGCCCAGGGGACATAGATGAACGAGTCGATCCATTACCCTTTGTTGTTTGCGTACAAAGACTGCATCGCAGGCAAAGGATTTATCGCATCCGTGGTGGTTTCCGGCCGGGCGCTGATGTTCAGAGAAGACGGTGACTGGTGGATGTCTGGCGTTCAACCGGCGGCGATCATCGAATGCGGAGACACGCCAGAGGAAACCGCCATCCATTTCCGCGACAGATACAAGACAGTACTGTTCGATATCGCTGCCGAGGCGTCGGGATTCGGTGATTTCAAATCAGAAGTGGAGCAATTCTTCAACCAGACAGAAGCTGAAATAGCCGACTCCTGGCAGAAGGCGTTCGAGTTGATCCGTTCAGGCGAGTTAACTCCGAAAGAACCGTTCTCAAAACTGCCAAAACAGGCTCCCGAGGCTCGGGGAACGGAAATCAAAGTACTCATCGTCGACCCAGGCACGGTATCTCCAACTGACAATATGCTCGATATGGCGCTAATCGCGGCTTGAGTGCCGTTCCTGGTTCCATTCAAAGACATTGAGAATATGTTGGAGAACTGCGCTGAAGGCTATGAGGTGCGTCTGACGGATCATAACAGGCGGATCAAATACAACAACGTGATCTTTCCGAGTCTCCCCAGAAAGCACAAGAACATCCCATTACCGCCGATTCGGTTTTCGGTACCCGTCATGCTATAGAATCTCTAATTCACAGGAGGCTCACCCGCCATGCTCCGACCCACACGGTTTTTATGGATTGCGCTCCCCGCCTTTCTGGCGGTGGGGCCGCTCTCGGCCCAGGACAGCGTTCGCCCCGGCGAGCTTTACGTCGAGCCCCCCACGCTGATTTCGCTGGGATTCGAATGGAGCATCGAGGGCGACGACAACCGCAACGCGGAAGTCGCCGTGTCCTGTCGCGTGACGGGAACGGACGACTGGCGGGATGGTCCCGGCCTGCTGCGCATCGGCGGAGAACGCATCAACGAGAACGCCCTGCAGTACGTCACTCCGCACATGTTCGCGGGCAGCGTCTTCGACCTGGAGCCCGATACCGAATACGAGTGCCGGTTCATGCTAACGGACCCGGATGGCGCCGAAGGCGAGACCGCGCGAACCGTTGCCGTCCGGACCCGCCCCGAGCCGATGCCGTTCGAGGGCGGCAACGTCTATCACGTGTATCCGCCCGGCTACGACGGACCCCGCGAAGAACCCGCATTTACGGGTTTGCTGGGCGCCTACTACACGGGGGCGTCGGGATCCGACAATTTCAACACCTACCCGCCGCGCGTTCGACCGGGCGATACCATTCTGGTTCATGCCGGCCTGTACCGGGACAACCGCTACAGCTATGGCGGCGGCATGGGCACCATTTCGAGCGGAACGTACTTCCTGACCCAGAGCGGGACCCCCGATCGGCCGATCGCGATCAAGGCCGCCGGCGACGGGGAAGCGATCTTCGACGGCGATGGCGCCTACAACCTGTTCAACGTCATGGCCGCGAACTACAACTATTTCGAAGGCCTGACGATTCGGAACACGGAACTGGCTTTCCAGGCGGGGTTGAAGAACATTGCGGGTTCAAGCGGCCTGACGCTGAAGAACAATCGATTCGAAGATATCGGCCGCGGCGTCTATACCGATTGGTCCGGTTCGAAGGACTACTACATCGCCGACAACGTTTTTATCGGCAAGTTCGACCCCGGCCAGTTGCTCGGGTTCAGCGGCGCGACCTGGCAACCGTTCAACGCCGACAATGGGCCGCCGGCCCTGGTGTCCGAATACGCGGTGAAGGTCTATGGATCGGGCCACGTCGTGGCGCACAACTACGTCGCAAATTTTCATGACGGTATCGACGTGGCAACCTACGGCAACCCGGATGGCACGCCCAACCCGATCCGCGATCGGATGCCCGTTTCGATCGACTTCTACGGCAATGACATCACCCATGTCGAAGACAACTGCATCGAGTCGGACGGGGGCGCTCACAATATCCGCATCTTCCGGAATCGCTGTTTCAATCACGGCCATCGCGCGTTGAGCGTTCAACCGATGTTCGGCGGTCCGGTGTATTTCATCCGCAATCTCGTCTATCACGCCCCCGAGGGGGGCGCCGTAAAGTTCACGGCATCGTCGTCGGGACTGGTCGTCTATCACAATACTTCGATCGCGCCGATCAAACCCATGCTGCTGGCGGCGTCCAACGTGCACTACCGGAACAATCTGATTCTGGGTCAAAGCGGATCGGGGGAAATCTTTGCGGTCGAAACGAACACGAACTATTCGAGTTCGGACTACAACGGTTTCAGACCGAACGAAGGTGCCGGGTTTTCGTTCGAATGGAGTACGCCGCCGTTCTCGATGACCGCCAATTTCCCCGGCGAGGCCGGGACGCCGACGCGCCGGGCGCCCCTGTCGACACGGGCCCAGTCGCAGCTTGAAGCCGAAGCCCGGGAACGGCGCCGGTTCGGCACGCTCGCCGAGTACAGCGCCGCCACCGGACAGGATGCGAACAGCGTGCTTGTGGACTATGACGTTTTTCTGAACGTATCGGCGCCAGGCCCGGACCCGCGGACGCTTTACGATCCCGCGGATTTCGATTTTCGTCTTCGGCCCGGTTCGCCCGCCGTGGATGCGGGGCTCCGGCTTCCGGGGATCAACGACGACGCGACCGGTGGGGCGCCCGACTTGGGCGCCTACGAGTTGGGACAACCCGTGCCGCACTACGGTCCGCGTCCGTGAGCTTCGAAAGCCGCGCGTGTCCGTTGGAATTGACTTCGATAATCCCGGGATACAGAATGATAAAGGCCTGTGGCGCAGCCCTGCGGGGTCTTGCCACGTAGGGAGGTTTCGATGATTCGTCGATTTCTCGCGCCCCTGACAGGCGCCGCATTGCTCGTTGCCGTGGCTTTCCTTGCTCCGGCCATGGCCCAGACCGTTGCCGACGACGGTTGGGTACCGCCGAGAACACCTTGGGGAGACCCGGACATTCAGGGGCGATTTACGAACCAAAGCGAGAACGGGACGCCCATGGAACGCCCCGCCGAGTTCGAAGGACGCCAAATCGAGGACATCGGCGCCGAGGAACTGGCGGCGATCAAGGCAGCCGCCCAGGCGAACACGGTGACGCGATTTGCCGGACCGCTCCATGCTCCGGGTGGCTGGTGGCAGCCCGATCTCAACATGGTGGACGGAAGTCAGGCGTGGCTGGTTGTGGATCCCCCCGATGGACGAATCCCTCGGTTGACACCGGCGGCCGAAGACCGAATCGAAGCCCGCGCCGAAGCCCGGCGCACCAGTGTGCGCGGCCCCGCGGACTCATGGACGGATCGCAGCCTGTACGACCGGTGCATTACGCGTGGACTCCCGGGCTCGATGATGCCGGCCATTTACGGCAACTCGTATCAGATATTCCAGGCGCCCGGATACGTGGCGATCACATACGAAATGGTTCACGAGGCTCGAATCATTCCTATTCAGGATGACGTTCGGGATGCCCCCCGCGCCGGGCCGGCGATCGTCTCGTTCATGGGTGATGCCGTCGGCCGCTGGGAAGGCGACACGCTTGTGGTCGAGACGACCAACTTCCGCGAAGGCGGCGCCTATCGGAACTCGAACGCTCCAACGATGACATTGACCGAGTCCTTTACGCGGACCGCTCCGGACAGGGTTCAATGGGTCGTCACGCTCGACGATCCCGAGACCTGGGAGCGGCCGTGGTCGTATACCATGCCGTTGACGACCGACACCAGCAGTCCGGTGCCCGAGTACTCGTGCCACGAGGGGAACTACGGGTTGATGAACATTCTGAGCGCCGCCCGGGCCCGAGAGGCCGAAGAAGCCGCGGCCGAGTCCAATTAGGAGCGTCCAATGCGAACGAAGACCCTGGTTCTTGTCACCGCGGGGGGTTTGCTGCTCGCCGCCGACCCGGTCCGGGCGCATCACGCTTTCTCGGCCGAATTCGACATCGACAAGCCGATCCGCATCGAGGGCTCCATAACGAGGATGGAGTGGATCAATCCGCACGCCTGGATCCATCTGGACGTTACCGAAGCCGATGGTTCCGTTGCGAACTGGATGATCGAGTTGGGCCCTCCGAACTCGCTCATCAAACGGGGTTGGACCCGGGACTCGGTACCGGCCGGAATCCGGATCGAGGTCGAGGGTTACCAGGCGATCGACGGCGCCCTTCGGGCGAACGGCGGCGAAATCACGCTGCCGGACGGGAGCAGTTTGTTTGCGGGAGGGTCCAGTCCGACCGATCCCGAAAACCAATAGACATCGACGCTGTTATCAAGGAGAGGCCCGCGCGCGCGGGCTTTTTTCTGTTTCCCAGGACCCGCCTGCCGAATTCCTCAAGGCACCAAAAATATCCATTCGATGCAAGAAATGCGCAAAATGAGGCGACTTTGGTGAAATATCCTGTCGGAATGAATTAAGATTGGATGGAGCCCGAGGCTGACTTTTCAGCCGGGATTATGGCCGATGCCGGCATCAAGTCCCGAGTCTTTCCGGTAGGCGGCAAAAGACGTGTTGCAAGCTTGAAGAAGGAACATAACAAAAATCGTCCGCGACGCTGGATTGCGATTTCAATAGCGTTTGTTGCGGGCGCTGTCCTGGTGCTCGGAATAGCCGGGGGAAGCCGTTACCTGATCGGCCAGTCCAATCCCGCCGCATCCAGTTCGGAGTCGGTCTTTACGCCCGCGCATTCCACGTTCGGAGAAGCTGTCAGGCACTTCCTGGGTTGGAGGTCCGACCCGGTACAACCCATTCCGTTCCGGCACGAGTTGCATGTCCAGGAAGTCGGTCTGGAGTGCACCTACTGTCACAGTGGAGTGACTCGTGGTCCGGTCGCCCGAATTCCAAGCGTGGTCCTTTGCATGGACTGTCACCTCGACACGGCGACGGACCGGGCGCCGGTGCAACTGCTGACATCCTTCTTCGACCGGGGGCAGGAGCCGCCGTGGCAGCGTGTCTATGGGTGGCTGCCGGAAGCTCACGTTCGGTTCAACCATGCGCCTCACATCCGCGCTGAAGTTGAATGTGCGACATGTCATGGCGATGTCGGGAGCATGACGGTGGCCGAACGCGCCATCGACCATACGATGAGTTTCTGCGTCCGTTGCCATGAGCAGAATCAGGCGTCAATCGATTGCGTGACCTGTCACTACTGATCGGAAAACCATGGACCGTCGACAGTTCGTGAAAGCCAGTGCGGTTACCGGGGCCAGCGCATCGCTGGCCGCTTGCGGAAACCCCGAAGACCAGTTCATCCGGTTCATTTCGGACGAGATTCTTCCCGCGGGACTCGCCGTTTCGAGGCGAAGTATCTGTCCGCTCTGTCCGGCAGGGTGCGGCGTTGAAGTTCGGGTGATGGAAGGCGACATCGACGTCGTTCGCGATGGCGTGGCTGGTGTCGTGAAGACCGGGTTGGCCAAGAAACTTGAGGGATTGCCGGCCCATCCCGTCAACCAGGGCAAGCTCTGTGTTCGGGGACAGGCGGCAATCCAGGTGACCTATCACCCCGACCGCATCCGCGGCCCGCTTCAGAGGACGGGAGAACGGGGATCGGGCCAGTTCGAACCTGTGTCTTGGGACGAGGCCATCGGCGAACTCTCATCCCGTCTCGGCGCACTGGCCGAGTCCGGCGGTCAAAATGGACTCCGCATGATAACGCGGCCGTTGCGGAGCCAGCGGGGATTCTTGATTCGCGAGTTTCTGGAGCGATTCGGCGCACCGCCCGCGGTCACTTTCGATATCTTCGGCGACGAAGTCCTCCGCGATGCCAATTTCCAGAGCTTCGGCGTGCGGCAACTGCCGACTTTCGACATCGCTAGCTCGCGCTACCTACTGTCGTTTGGCGCGGATATTCTCGGGACATGGAACTCCCCGGTGTCGCAAAACATCGGTTACGGCGACATGCGCCAGGGCCGTCCCGGCCTGCGCGGCAAATTTGTCCAGGTGGAGCCCCGGATGTCCCAGACCGGAGCCAATGCGGACCAGTGGGTCCCGGCGCGACCGGGGACCGAGGGCTTTCTGGCGCTGGGTCTGGCCCGCGCGATCATGGCGGCCGGGACGCGGGCGCCTGCCGATGCCGGACGCGCCGGGGCGCTGATCGAGGGCTGGTCCGACGGCCTCGATGCATACACGGCTGAAGAAGTGGAAACCGTTACCGGGGTGCCTTCCCGCACCGTCGAACAACTGGCGCGAGAGTTCGCCGAGAACCTGCCGGCCATTGCGGTGATCGCCGGCGCGCCGCTGGCGCATACGAACGGCATGTTCAATGCTCTCGCGGTGAACGCGCTGAACGCATTGGTCGGAAGTGTCGGCGCCGGCAGGGGCGTTGGATTCACGCCTCAGCCCGAAGGACTCGAACCGGTCCAGCGTGGAGAACGCACCATCGAACAACTGGCCAACGAGATCCTGGAATCGCCCGCGGGGGCGGCGCCTCCGGTCCAAGTGCTGTTGGTGAACGACACGAACCCTGTGTTCGGCGCACCTCCGGCAATGCGGGTGGCCGATGCTTTGTCGGGCGTCGGATACATTGTCAGCTTCGGATCTTTTCTGGACGAGACCGGTAATCTGGCCGATTTGATACTGCCCGATCATTCGTTCCTCGAGTCGCTGGTGGATCACGTTCCCGAATCGGGAGGGGGCCGGGCGATGGCGTCTGCCGCCCAAAGGGCCATGCGCCCACTGCATGACACGCGCGACATGGCGGACGTGCTCCTTGAAGTTGCACGAAGCCTCGACTTCGACGAGCCTCTGGAGTGGGAGACGTACGAGGATCTGGTTCAAACCCGGTTCGATACGCTGAGCCCGCCCGAAGGCTTCGACAGCGCCTGGATTGCGGCGCAGTTCGGGGGCTTTTGGGTCGATCAGTCACCCTCGTCCCCACAACCCGATCCGCCGGCCGCCGATATCGTTCCCCGCGCGTATTCGGCCCCGCAGTTCGACGGCTCGGCCGACGAGTTTCGTTTCCATTTTCTCCCCTACGTGTCCCAGTCATTTCTCGACGGTTCCCTCGCCCACCTGCCCTGGCTTCAGGAGTTGCCCGATGTGGTGACGACCGCGATGTGGAGCAGTTGGGTCGAGATCAACCCCCGGACGGCCGAGGAATTGGGCGTTGTCGAGGGTGATCTCGTCGAGGTGCGTTCGGCGCACGGCGTCATTCAGGCGCCGGCGCTCATCTTTCCCGGAATCGCTCCGGATGTGCTGGCCATGCCCTTGGGACAAGGCCACCGGAACTTCACGCGATACGCCAGCGGCCGGGGAGCGAATCCGATTGAAGTACTGGCGCCGATGCGCGAATCGGAAACCGGTGAACTGGCCTGGGCGGCCACCCGCGTCAACATTGCGCGAATCGAGGGTGAAGGCGGTCTGATTACGTTAGCGGGCGCACTGCGCGAAGACGAAGAACTTTCCAGATAGGAGCAGTTATGGCGAAATGGGGTATGGCCGTAGACCTGGATCGATGCACGGGTTGCGAAGCTTGCGTGACCGCGTGCCACGCCGAAAACAACATCCCGACCGTCGGTCCGGAAGAGGCGGACAAGGGACGGACGATGCACTGGCTTCGCATCGAGCGCTACTGGGAAGGCGATTTTCCCGATGTCCAGTTGAAGTTCCGCCCGGTGCTGTGCCAGCACTGCGACAACGCGCCGTGCGAGCCGGTGTGTCCGACCTATGCCAGCTACCACACCGACGAAGGTTTGAATGCCCAGGTGTATAACCGCTGTATCGGTACCCGCTACTGCGCCAATGCCTGTTCCTACAACGTCCGTGTCTTCAATTTCTTCAACCCGGAGTGGGAGAAACCGCTCGATCTCCAACTGAATCCCGACGTGTCGGTGCGCGAAGTGGGGGTTATGGAGAAGTGCACCTTCTGTGTCCAGCGGATCAATGACGCCAAGATCGACGCGAAGGCGAACAACGAAGACGGCCTCATCGTGGACGGCGCCCTTCAGTCCGCGTGCGCTCAGTCCTGTACCGCCAAGGCGCTGGTTTTCGGAGACCTCGAAGATCCGGATAGCGAGGTGTCCCGTTTGTCGGGTTCGGCGCGCGGCAGCAAGCTGCTCGGCGAATTGGGCACGGGGCCGGCTGTGACCTACCTGCAGAAGGAAAGCTGGTATGAATCTGGCGACCGATAGCCGGATCACCGCAGATCTCCTGCGCCCGCTTCTCGGTACCTCCGGAAAGTACTACGTTACCGTCGGGTTACTGGGCGCCGTCACCCTGATGGGTCTGGTCGCCTGGGGCTACCAGATGTACTACGGGATTGGCCTGACCGGCCTCAACTCGCCCGTCTTCTGGGGCTTTTATCTCATCAATTTCGTATTCTGGATCGGCATCAGTCATGCCGGTACGCTCATTTCGGCCATTCTGCGGCTGATCGATGCGCCCTGGAGGCGGCCGGTAACCCGGTGCGCCGAAGCCATTACCGCCTTTGCGCTTGTGATCGGTGGAACGCTTCCCCTCATCCACCTGGGCCGCCCCTGGCTGTTCTTCTATCTGATTCCGTTTCCCGACGGCCGGGGACTATGGCCCAACTTCCGCTCCCCGCTCATGTGGGACTTCTTCGCCATCAATACCTATCTGCTGGCGAGCACATTGTTCCTGTTCCTGCCCATGATTCCCGACTTCGCCTTGATCCGGGACCGCGCGACCGGAATCCGGCGCACGATCTACGGTGCGCTCAGCGTGGGTTGGCGCGGGACTCCGAAACAATGGCATCGCCTGGAATCGGCCATGCAGATCATGGCGATCGCCATCATTCCGGTCGCCGTGTCCGTGCACACCATCGTGTCGTTCGACTTTGCGATGGCGGTCGTCCCGATGTGGCATTCGACCGTATTCGGCCCCTACTTCGTGGCCGGCGCCATCTTCAGTGGAATCGCCGGCCTGATCATCGCCATGGCGATACTGCGCCGTGTGTTGCGGTTGGAACAGTACCTGACGGCGCTTCATTTCCAGAAGCTTGGGCAGTTGCTGCTCCTGATGAGTTTGTTGTGGGGATACTTCGTCTTCTCGGAGCGTCTGACGATCTGGTATGGAAACGACAACCACGAGATGCCCGTGTTCTGGGCCACGTTCACTGGCGAGTACGCGCCTTTCTTCTGGGTCATGGTCGCGTGCAACTTCGTTCTTCCGCTGATCCTGCTTTCCAACCAGAAATTGCGGACGATTTCCGGGTGCGTCGTGGCTTCCTGCGGTGTGGTTCTGGGCATGTGGCTCGAACGTTTCCTGATCGTGGTTCCATCGCTGTCGTATCGGCAGTTGCCCTATACCTGGGGTTCGTATATGCCGGGTTGGCCGGAGATTGCGGTCATGGTGTCCACGTTTGCCGCGATGGCCCTCCTGTATACCCTGTTCGTCAAGTTCATTCCGATCATCTCGATCTGGGAATTCAAGGACGGCACGCATCCGGGACCCGAACCGCGGCCGATTGCCGAACCTCGAACCTTGCCGGCCAGAGGGGCCGAAGCCGCGGGAGAAGCGTTGTGAAGGCCACATACGCGTTGTATACGGACCCGGAGAGTGCCAAACAGGCCATAGTCGCGCTGAAGGAGATGGGCGTGGCCCAGTCGGACATCGTGATCATGTCGCCCGAGCCACTCGAAGCCTACGAGTTCGATCCCAGCGAGCAAGAGACGTCGATGCGGTGGGTGGCTGTACTGGGAGGAGGAATCGGCTGCGTTTTCGGCGCATCCCTGCCATCCCTGACTCAGTTGTTGTGGCCGTTGAATACAGGCGGAATGCCCATCGTATCGATCTGGCCCAATTTGATCATCACGTTTGAAATGACGATGTTGGGCGCCATTGTTGCCACGGTGATCTCGCTTGTCCGGGCGGCCCGCCTCGGCAGACGCCTGCCCGAATTCTATGACCCTCAAGTCTCCGACAACAAGATCCTGGTGGGTATTGCCAATCCTTCGGACGCACAGCTTCCCGACGTGGAACAGGCATTGCGGGGCGGGGAACTCAAGACGATTCCGTAGCGGGCGGGCGCGTGTCCACGCGCAAGACAAAGAGGCCTGCCCCTGGCGCGCTTGATCCGGCGTGACCGGCGTGAGGAACACGCCTGAGAACACGCCGCTACGCGCTCGACGCGACCGGCGCCAGGAAAGCGCCTGAGAACGCGCCGGAGAACGCGGGCATCTTGCCCGCACAGTGATCGCATCAACTTCCAGGGCACGCGCCCTGCAGGCTCAATATTCAACGTTCAGGAACCCCTTTGCGGGCAGGATGCCCGCGTTCCCAGGGCGCGCTGCTGCGCGCAAGAAAAGACGCCTGCCCGGGGTGCTGGAAATAGCTTGCGCATTTGGAAGGCGGAAGGGCACACACCCCACACCGTCCGCACCATCTTCCAATTCAGAAAGAAACGTCACAGGTTCTCACGCGCGCTTGATCCGGCGTGACCGGCGTGAGGAACACGCCTGAGAACACGCCGCTACGCGCTCGGCGCGACCGGCGCCACGAAAGCGCCTGAGCACGCGCCGGATCCCCGCGTACCTCCGTGCAAATCTATTGAAAATCTATTGAAAGGGGATGCCGATTGGCGTGCCGGCGTCCACCGGTAGCGAGCGCTCGCCCACGGCCGCGTTCAGGAGTAGTCTGATTTCCTGAACGGTCGGGTCTCCGGCGCCGAGCACGGGCTCCAGAAGTGCCAGCGCCCGCCGGTACATCCGCCGGGCTTCGGTGAAATTGGCTTGTGCGTGATACGCGCGTCCCAGATTGACCATCCTCGGCGCGAGCGTGGCGTCGTCGGTTGCGCCGGCCCGTTCCATGATTGCCAACGATTGAAGGAACAGCGGTTGGGCTCTGGCGTGATCGTTCTGTCCCTGGTAAAGCAGCGCCAGGTTGTTCAGGACGACGCCGACATTGGGATGCTCGCGGCCCAGGGCGCGTTCGAGGGTAGCGAGCGAACGCAGGTACAGGGGTTCAGCCTCTCCAAATCGTTCGCGCATTCGATGGACCTCGGCGAGGTTGTTCAGAGTTTCTCCGACGACGGCGTGATCGCTTCCCAGTTTCGCGGTCCGGATGTCCAATACCCGGTTGAAAATGGAAACCGCTTCCTCGTACCGATTCAGGAAGTTGTGAAGACTGGCCAGTTCGGACAGAGTTTGCGCCAGCCGCAGATCGGTCATTCCGAATTCCTCGGCCTCCCGGATCGCCGCGGTGAGAAACCCTTCGGCCTCCGGATAGGCCTCCCGATCGAATGCCTCCAGGGCTTGGCGCCGTTGCTCCATCCAACGTTCTTCCTGGGCCGAAACGAGGTGAAAGATGAGGAACGCGCCGTCGATCGGGATGGTTGCGCTCGTTTCGCCCGGGGCGAGGCCCGCCAGCGCATTCCTGAATTCCGGCCTCAGGTCTGCCGCGGGAATCGGACCGTAAGATCCTCCACTGGGGGCGGATGGATCGATCGAATACAGACCGGCCAGTTCATCGAAAGCGCCGCCCCTGGAAATTTGATCCTGCAGCACGGCGGCATCGGCTTCGGTCGCCACCGCGATCATGCGGAATCGAATTCCGCCGGTCTGCGAGAACCCTGCCGTTGAAATGAGCAGGATGCCGCACGCGATCGAAAAAATCGGATTCCGGGCCAAGCGGGAGATCACGCCGCGGTCTGGACCTGTATCGTTCATGCGTCCCTAAAGCTTATCGGAGCTTGGGAGCAGGGGTCAACGGGGAGATTGTTCGATGGCGCCGATTCGAAGCCGTCGATGAAGTGAAACGACGCCGGGTATCCCCCATCGTTCCACAAGGGAGCGATCCCTGCTATTCCGGCTCCGCGGGCGGTACGCCGGGCAGCGGCAGAGTCAGCGCGAGCAGTCGGGACGGACCCTGCGGCGTGTCTGGGCCGCCTCCGCGAGCGCCTCCGCGAGCCCCGCCCCGGCCACGGCCTCCCGGAGGGGCCGGAGGGCCGCCAGCCACCATGACGTACTGCGTTCCGTCGATCATGAACGTCATCGGGGGGCCCATCTGCGAAAGGCCCGTCGGCAAATCGAGCAGCGTTTCGCCGGTATCGGCGCTGAACGCCATGAGTCGCGTGTTGACGCTCGAGAACACCAGGTTTCCACCCGTCGCCAACGTGCCGCCCTGGTTGAATCCAGCGGCGCCGCCCGGCGCACGCCAGCGCTCGGTCTGCGTTGCCGGGTCCCATGCTGAAATCATGCTGCCGCGACCGGTGCGGCCGATCGTCGGCAAAGCGGGTGGGGGAGGCGGAGGCTCGGGCGCCGGTTCGGCATCGGCGTCCGCTCCATCGGCGTCGGCTCCATCGGCGTCCTCGTCGTCCGGATCCAGGCCTGGCGCCGGGGCCCCGCGTCCACGGCCTCTTCCGCGGCCGGTTGACATTCCCATGTTCATTCGGCCACGGCCGGTGGGACCGATGTCGGTTGGGACCAGTTCAAAGTCGAGATCCGCAGCGTAATTGTATCCACCGCCGATTTGACTCGGAATGTATACCAGGCCGGTGTTCGGGTTGTATGACCAGGGGGGCCAGACGTGGCCGCCACCCGGCCCCGGCATCACCCTGATGCTTTCGCCCGCGTAACGGGCCTCGGGATTGATTGTCGGGCGTCCGGTCCGAAGATTGATACCTGAAGCCCAGCTAACGGTGACCCATGGCTCGGCGGAAAGCAATTCGCCGGTGAGTCGATCGATAACGTAGAAAAATCCGTTCTTGGGCGCATGCATGAGGACCTGCCGTTCGCGCCCGTCGATTTCGATGTCCGTCAGCATGATGTCGGCAACGGAATCGTAATCCCAGTCGTCGCCCGGAGTGGCCTGGTAGTACCAGACCAATCTCCCGGTGGCGCCCCGAACGGCGAGAATCGTGTTGGTGAAGAGGTTGTCGCCCGCGCCGCGCAGGGCTGAAGACCATGGCTCTGGCTGGCCGGTTCCGACGTAAACGATGTCGGCATCCGGATCGTATGCCATGCCGTTCCAGACGGGCGCTCCGCCGCCGATTTCCCACCACTCGCCTTCCCAGGTCGCGGCGGCTTCTTCGAGCCCGTCATTTTCGAAGGGCAGCGACGGGTCGCCGGGAACCGTATAGAAGCGCCATGCCCGTTCGCCCGTGTTGACATCGTATGCGTCGAAGAATCCGCGAACGCCGTACTCCCCGCCGCTGACACCGATAATGACCCTGCCGCCCTTGATCACGCGGGGCGCCATCGTGATGGTATATGCCATGTTGTCGGGAGAGACGCGAGCATCCCACAATACTTCACCCGTCGCGGCTTCGAGTGCCCGGAGTCTCCCGTCGACGACGGGAGCGATGACCTTGCCTTCGTAAAGCGCGAGTCCGCGATTCACGACGCCGCAACAGATTCGCGATTGCCAGATCTCCTGGTCGACTTCGGGGTCCCGACGCCAGATTTCCTCTCCCGTGCGCGTATCGACGGCATAGACCACGCTCCACGGGGCGATGCTGTACAGGACACCGTCGTGTACGAGATGCGTCGATTCCTGCCGGTTCTGCGGATTGCCTTGAGCGGCCGGAATTTCGTATTCCCAACCCAGTCCGAGTTGGCCGACATTCGTGTCGTTGATCTGGGTGAGCGGGCTGTAACGTTGCTCGGACCAGTTCACGTTGTAGCTGATCCACTCTTCGCCGTTTATGCCGGCGTTCTCCAGGGCAGCGTCGTTCACTACACCGGTTTGCTGTCCGATAACAAGCCAGGAACTCGTCAGAAAAGCCGCGGTCGCGCCAAGCAGCACAATGTTTCGTCGGTGCATCGATAATTTCCTCGATCTAATGGGTCATCGGTCATTTATTGAAAAAAACAATGCGTTCAAACAATCGGGAACCCCGGACGCATCCGTCGGGCCAAGATGTCGGCGGCATTGCGGTCTGTCATGGCAACGCGAAGGTGACCACCGTATCGGATGCCGTGATCGTAACGTACTGCTTGCCGTCGCGGGCGCGGTAGGTGACCGGTACCGCGTTTCCCATACGCTCAAGTTGTCCGGCCCACAACTCTTCGCCCGTACGCGCGTCGAACGCCCGGAATCGCGCATCGGTCGCCGCGCCGATAAACACGAGATTGCCGGCCGTCACAATCGGCCCGGCACTCCCCGACCCGCCGGAGTCCCGTTTTCCTTCCGGCAGGGCATCGTTGGTGCCCAGCGTGGTCTGCCAGACGATGTCTCCCGTGTTGGCATCCACGGCCGTCAGCCGCGCCCACGGCGGCTTGTAACACGGGACGTTGCGCTCCCTGCCATCGGCATCGGCGATGGGCGCCGCGAACGCGCCGACAGTGCCGCTGGCCCGGTCGTAACGGACGCTGCCGTCGTCGTTCTCGCCGCGAACTTCGATCCAACCGGTCAACGGATTGTCCTTGGTCTGGACGAAGACGTGCCCGGTCGCGGGATCCGAGGCCAGGCCGCCCCAACTGGCTCCGCCGCTCGCTCCGGGAAAGGCGATGGTCACTCGCGGGCGGTCGCCCTCTTCGTGAAACAGCCAGGGCGTGAACGGACCGGCGTTATGGAAAACGTCCCGGTCCCAGAGTGCCTGGCAGGCGGCGGCATGTTCGGGCGTCGTATCTTGGGCGGTGACGACATCGTCTGGGCCCAGACTCATTCGGGCAAGCGGGGGCGGCTTTACGGGGAACGGTTGCGTGGGGGAATACCACTCGTCCGGCACGGCGCCGGCCGGCACCGGACGCTCTTCAACGCCGAACAGGGGCTCACCGGTGACGCGGTTCAGTATGAACATCCATCCCGTTTTCCCGATCGCGGCCAATGCCGGAATCTCAAGTCCGTCAACGGTCACATCCACAAGCGTGGGGGCGGCAGGGAAGTCGTAATCCCAGAGGTCGTGGTGCACGGTCTGGAAGTGCCATACGTATTCGCCGGACCGGACATTGAGCGCAACCACGGAGTTGCTGAACAGATTGGCGCCGGGCCGGTCTCCGCCGTAGTAATTCGCCGCGGCCGAGCCGAACGTCATGTAGACCAGTTCGCGCTCTTCATCGACCGTCATGTGCCAACCCCAGACGTTGGTCCCCGTTCGATCCCGCCAGCCGTCATTGAGCCAGGTTTCGTTGCCGGGTTGCCCGGGCGCCGGCACCGATTGGAATTCCCAGAGCTTTTCTCCTGTTCGGGCGTCGAACGCGCGGGTGTTGCCCGCTGGACCGCCGGGGAGTTCTCCGGTGTTGGCGCCCACGACGATCACGTTGTCGAATATCGTTGGGACGCCGTTGTAGGCGACCGTCATGTCGATGGCGCCATCGTCGCCGAAGCCGGTCGACGATTCGCCGGTGATGGCATTGACGGCGATCAGGTTTCGTCCCTGTGTCACGAAAATGCGCGAGGGATGCGTCGCGTCCCCAGGCCAGAACGACACGCCGCGAGGTGACGATCCTCCGTCCTCGACGTCGTAGCTCCAGATTTCTTCTCCGGTCTCGGGCGCCAGTGCGACCACGCGGGTCTGCGTCGAGATGTACATGTTGCCATCGACGACGAGCGGTACGACTTCGGCGGCCCCTCCCGCGGTGGCGAAGCGAAAGTCGCCTGGCTGGAGACGATAGGACCACACCTGCCTGAGTCGGTCGACGTTTCCGGTGTCGATGTCGGCAAGGGGGGAGTACCGCGTGCCGGCCGAGTCGCGATTGTGCATTGGCCAGTCCGCGGCGGAGTCCTGTGCCCGGAGCAGCGGCGCCGCGAGGCCGACCGAGCAAAACGCGGCGACACCGATTGCGGTGGCCAAGCGCATGAAATCGGGACAACGAGCCAATGACCGCATCCGATTCAACCCACGCATCCGGGAACCTCTCTGAGTCCCTGAATTATGTTCAACGGCCATCCGTGCGCCTAGAAAATTCCTCATTCACGCATGGGGGGATGGTCAGAAAGCGTCCGGGTTTCCACCCGATTTCCGAGATCTGTTGTCAGGGGGCGAACCCGAAACCGATTCCGCGGGTTTCATTGCGAGGCATCCGAGTGTCGAAGGCGCTTTGCGATGGCCCGGGCATCGTCGATCGTCGGTCCCGTATCGATCCACACCCGGTTTCCGGCCAGGAAGGTCGCGGCCACGTTTCCGCGGCCGGCCGAGTAGACGATCGTTTCGACCGGGTCGTAGACGGGGTTCAGCCCGGGACCGGTCAGATCGACAACGATAAAGTCGGCAAGCTTCCCGGCTTCGATGCTGCCCAATTGGTCCTCGAGGCCAAGACATCGGGCCCCACCGAGCGTCGCCATTTCGAGGGCGTCGCGGGCTGTCAACTCCCGGGGATTTCGGGCACGTGAACGCTGCAGGTACACGGCCAGGCGCATTTCCTCGAACATGTCGACGTTGTTGTTGCTGGCCACGCTGTCGGTTCCCAGCCCGACGGGCACTCCGGCGTCCAGGAACTCCCGTACCGGTGCGATGGCATGTCCCAGCTTCAGGTTGGACTTCGGGCAGTGCACGACTCCGGCGCCCACTTCGGCAAGCCGTCCGATCTCGATCGTTTCGGCGTGAATCGCATGAATGGCCAGGGTTTGTGCCCCAAGGACGCCCAATTCGTCGAGGTAGCCCAAGGGGCCCATCCCGCGAGCCGTGACTGGAATGCCGCGGCTCTTCCAGTTGTCGGCGAACGGGCCGTCGCCGTCGCGTACAAAGCGGACCTCGTCATCGGATTCGGCGATGTGGACGGCGACCCGCAGTCGTTCGGATTTGGCAAGATCGCGAACGCGGGCATAGAGCCCGGGCGAAACCGTGTACGGGGCATGCGGAGACAATCCCACGCGGCGGAACGGCGTTTCATGCGCCCTGGCCCGGGTAACCTTCTCCTCGAGTTCGGCCATCGCCCCCGCGGCGCGCTCTTCACCGGGACCGAAGACTTCCTGATAGGCGATCCCCCGCAGCCCGAGTTCGCGCATGATGTCCCAACCGGTGCCGATATCCATGACTTCGCCGATGGCGGTCACGCCGGCCTGCAAGCATTCCATCGCGCCAAGACGCGCTGAAATCGCGAGATCGTCCACCGAGAGGGCCTCGTACTTGGTTTGCGTGAGCCGGCGGATCCATTCGGGGAATGAAAGGTTCTCGAGAAAACCGCGAAGTACGGTCAGTTCAAGGTGGGTATGCGCGTTGACGAGTCCCGGGAGCAAGGCGCACCCGTCGAACGATTCGTCAACGTCGGCCGCGCGGACGCGGGCGCCGTCAACGACCTCGACGAAATGCCCGTCTTCAACGATTACTGCCCCGTTTTCGATGGGCGGACCGGCCACTGGACATACCCAACTGGCTCGAACGATCATGCGCCCAACGTTCGTTGTCGCGTGGTGAGGCTCTCGATCAGATCCTGTCGGACCCGGTATCCGATCCCCGGCCCCGTGGGCGGAACAATCGTTCCGTCGGGCGTAACCGTGATTTCGGGATCGACGATGTCCTCGTTCCAGTAACGGCGGCTTGCGGACACGTCGCCCGGCAGTGAGAAGTTCTGGAGCGTCGACAGAGCGACGTTGTGGGCCCGTCCGATTCCCGATTCCAGCATCCCTCCACACCAGACGGGAATACCGCGCTCCATGCAGGTGTCGTGCACCCGGCGTGCTTCGCCGTGCCCCCCGACGCGGCCGAGCTTGAGATTCACGATTCGGCAGGCGCCAATCTGTATGGCTTTTCGCGCGTCCTGGGCGGAATGAATGGTTTCGTCCAGGCAAACCGGAGTGGATATGCGGGATTGCAGCGCGGCATGGTCGACCATGTCCTCCCAGTGAAACGGTTGCTCCAGCATCATGAGGTTGAAGGCATCCAGTTTTTTCAGACGATCGATGTCCGCCAGGGTATAGGCCGAGTTGGCGTCGGCCATCAACCGGATGCCGGGAAATGCGCTTCGCACCGCGCCGAGAACGTCGAGGTCCCACCCGGGTTTGATCTTGATCTTGACGCGCCGATACCCAGCGTCCAGTTCATGGCCAATCCTTTCGAGAAGCGCGTCGACGGACTTCTGGATGCCGATCGAGACTCCGCACGCCACCCAGGGGCGACTGCCGCCGAGGAGTTTCCACAGCGGGACGTTTTTCTGACGGGCTTCCAGATCCCACAGCGCGTTCTCCAACCCGGCCTTGGCCATGTTGTGGCCTCGAATCGGCTGGACTATCGGGCCCAATTCGGCGGCGGTTTCGAATTCGCGGCCCAGCGCCCACGGAACGATGAAATCGTTGAGGACGTGCCAGGCCGTATCGAAAGTCTCATGGCTGAAGAACGGCCCCTCGGCTGCTGTGACCTCGCCGTATCCGGACAGGCCGCCGTCGGATACGCGGACGATCGTCACGCGGCGTTCGCGGGTGACCCCGAAGCTGGTTTCGAACGGGTACCGCAGTTCCATCCGGAGCTGTCGAAGTTCCACTTCCCGGACTTTCAAAACCGGATTACCCCTCGTCCTTCTTGGCCGCCCGCCACTGGGTCTCCATCTGACCCAGGGTGGCATCCTCGATGGGCGTACCTTCTCGGGCGAGAGCGGATTCCACGAAACGAAAGCGTTTCTGAAACTTGCGGTTCGACTTTTTCAACGCCGATTCGCTGTCGACATCGAGAAAGCGGGCAATGTTGACGAGCACGAAGAACGCATCGCCGACTTCTTCCTCGATCTTCGCCTGGGACCGAACGTTTTCGGGTTCCGCGATCGCTTCGCGCAACTCGGTTACCTCTTCCTGGAGTTTTCCGAATACGTCCTCGATGTCCGCCCAGTCAAACCCGACGCGCGCCACCCGGGACGAGATCTTGTGCGCATGATGAAGGGCGGGCAGTTGCGGCGGAATGCCGTCCAGAACCGAGGCCGGACCATCCGGGATCCCTCCACGTTCCCGCTTTTCGAGTTTCTTGATCGCTTCCCAGTTGTCCAGGAGCCGAGCGGCATCGGGCGCGTCTTCGCCTCCGAAGACATGGGGATGCCGCCGGACCAGTTTCTCGCAGATTCGGTCGATCACGTCGTCGATTGCAAACCGGCCCGCCTCCTCGCCCAGCCGGGCGTGAAAAACGATGTGCAGCAGCAAATCGCCCAGTTCTTCGGCCAATCCGTCGTAGTCGCGATTGTCGACGGCTTCGAGAACCTCGTAAACCTCTTCGACGAGCATCGGTTTCAGCGTGTCCAGGTTCTGTTCCTTGTCCCATGGGCACCCGTTCGGCCCCCGGAGAGTGGCCATGATTTCTACCAGTCGCTCGAATTTGGCGCCGCTCGTCATGTCGTTCACCGATCCTCCACTAACCGGAAAATTGGTTATTATAGCTGCTTGTCCCGATGCCATTGGCGACGCCTGAGCGTCCGGGCGAATCGAATACCATGAGAGTTGTTCACAGCCTTGCCGACATATCGTCCTCCGCTCCCAGCGTCGTGACAATCGGAAACTTCGATGGCGTGCATCGGGGCCATCGATCCATCCTGGAAGCCGTCGGCGAACGGGCGGTCCGTCTTGGCGCTCGCGCGGTTGCCGTGACTTTCGATCCGCATCCGCTTCGGCAGGTGGCGCCGGAGCGGGCGCCCGTGCCCATTTCGACTCTCGAACAGAAAATCGAACTCATTTCGGCTTCTCCCATTGACGTCCTCCTGGTTCAGAAGTTCGACGCCGAGTTTCAACGGCTGTCTCCGGAGGCGTTCATCGAGAGGATTCTGGTCGATGGACTCCAGGCGCGATGTGTATGCGTCGGCAAGAACTTCAGGTTCGGACATCGCCATGGCGGCAATCCCGATACACTGCGCAAGTGGGCCGATGCGATCGAGGTCGTCGAAGTCCCGCCGGTTCTGGACCGCGGCCGCCCCATCAGCAGTTCGGCCATTCGGAGCCTCCTGGTCAACGACGGGGACGCCGGCAGGAGCCGGAGAATGCTGGGTCGATGCTACGAAATCGAAGGCCGCGTCGTCGCCGGTACCGGACGCGGCCGCGAACTGACCGTTCCAACGCTTAATATCGAATCGCGAAACGCGCTGATTCCGGCGCGCGGCGTGTATCTGACGCGGATATCGGTGGACGGCGGCGAGTATCGCGATTCTCTGACGAACGTGGGGGTTCGCCCTACCTTCGACGGCGAAGATGGAACCCGCCGGCGAACGATCGAGACATACGTTCTGGATGCGGCGATCGAGGCGGGCGCCCTCACGGAACGTTTGAAGTTCGTGAAGCGCCTTCGCGACGAACAGAGGTTCGGTGGACCCGGCGAGTTACGGGCGCAGATCGGGCGCGATATGGAGTTTGCACGGCGATTTTTCAGGCGGATGGATCGGATTGAATTAGAAGGCGCCGTGGGATGTGCGGCAAACGATGGGGTTGACGGCACGATCCGCGTGACGATGTTTTCGCGGCCCGGATGCCACCTCTGCGATTCGGCCGCCGACGTCATTCACGGTGTCCGAAGGCGGCGGGAGTTTCAATTCGAAGTAGTGAACATCGAAGACGATCCCGCGCTCGAATCCATGTATGGAACGCGAATCCCGGTGATCCACATCGATGGAAACCCGGCCTTTACCTATCGCGTGGACGCCCGATCGTTCGAAGAGGCGCTTGAACGGTTATGCAACAAGTAGATCTCCTGGCCATTGCCGCCCATCCGGACGACATCGAACTGACATCGTCGGGTACGTTGATGAAGATGATCGACGCGGGCTATTCGGTCGGTATGCTCGACCTCACCGCGGGTGAAATGGGCACCCGGGGGACGCCCGAACTCCGCGCCGAAGAAGCCGATGCCGCCCGCCGGGCGATTGGCGCGCTGTTCAGAGCCAATCTGAACCTTGGAGATTCCCGCCTGACGGCTTCGATCGAGAATCGCATGGCTGTCGCGCAGGCGATTCGCGACACCAGGCCCCGGACCGTGATTCTCCCGTACTGGGACGGGCGCCATCCGGACCACTACACGGCGGCCACACTCGGTTACGAAGCGTGCTTTGCCGCGGGTCTGAAGAAGGCCGATCTCGAAGGCGAACCCCACAGACCGCACAAGATCATGTACTCCACAATCTACTGGGACGTGCCGCCATCGTTTGCCGTCGACATCAGCGACTACTTCGAACGCAAGCTCGAAGCGATCCACTGTTTTCAGTCCCAGTTCAAGGGCGACATGAGCGAGGTGGTGAAGGTATATCCGGCCTGGGCCCGGCTGGTCGACCGGATCCGGACGCAATGCCGTTATTACGGCCACCAGATCGGCGTGGAATACGCCGAGCCGTATGCGGTCAAGGAAGTTGTCGCCGTCGATGACGTGGTGGATATGCGGGTGCCGTCGATTTGACCTGCCCTGGCGCTTGATCCGGCGCGCGGAAGCGCGCCGCTACGCGCCCGGCGCGACCGACGCGAGGAACGCGTCTGAGAACGCGCCGTTGAACGCGGGCATCCTGCCCACAAGGGAGTTCCTTAATCCTGAATATTGCGTCTTTTCTTGCGCGCGGCAGCGCGCCCTGGCGCGCTTCATCCGGCGCGAGGAACGCGCCGCTACGCGCGTTTTTTTATCGGCGCGAGGAACGCGCCTGAGAACGCGGGCATCTTGCCCGCAAAGGAGTTCCTCAATCCTGAATATTGAGCCCGCAGGACGCGCCACCTGGAAGTTCATGCGATCCCTGTGCGGGCAAGATGCCCGCGTTCCCAGGCTAAGCCCTGAAGGTTTGTGATTGAACTGGAAGATGGTGCAGACGATGTGGGGGCGGCGCGGGGGAAGAAGAGCGGGCAAGATGCCCGCGTTCCCAGGCTAAGGCCTGAAGGTTTCTGACTGAGACGAAAAAAAAGGGTGCGGACGATGTGGGGACGGTGCGAGGGAGGAAGAGCGGGCGCGGCGCGTTCCTTGCCCCCGCATGGGGCGCGACCCTGAAGGTTTCTGCAGCGGGCCGTTAAACCCCAGCGCCCCGGATCTGTCTAAATCGAAGATGAAAAAGGAAATAACCTTCTTCCATCTCGGGGTTTCCATCGTCCAAATACCTTGACACCGATCGAATACGATCATTACGATGAGACGTGCTCGTTCTGCCCGTTTTGTCAGTCTTCGGGAGAGGCAAATTATGATCTGGAACAAGACGCCCAATACACTCGACACACGCAATCGACCGAATGCACTCGATGCACTTGATGTATTGCTGCGGCTGACGTTGGCGGTCGTGCTTGTGGTGGTCACTACGGTCACCCCGGTACTGGCCAGCGCGCCGCAGGAGAAGAAGATCGACAAGGACGACGCGGACATCGAGAACATCGGGAACCGGGATATCAACGATGGGACCTTCAGCAACTGGAACTTCACGTCGCTGGAAAAAGAGATCGCGCTTGGGCGTGAACTGGCCGCGGAGATCGAGCGGCAGGTCCGGCTGGTGGACGACCCCGTCATCAGCGAATATGTGAATCGTGTCGGTCAGAACATCGTCCGAAACTCGGACGCGCAGGTTCCCTTCACGTTCAAGGTCGTCGAAGACGACAGCATCAACGCCTTCGCCCTGCCCGGCGGGTTCGTATTCGTCAATACGGGAATCCTGCTGCGCGCGGACGAGGAAGCCGAAGTGGCGGGAGTGCTCGCCCACGAAATCGCGCATGTCACGGCCCGTCACGGCACCGAGAACTCGACAAAGAACCAAATCATCAATCTCGCTTCGATTCCCCTGATCTTCCTGGGCGGAGTGGTCGGCTTCGGCATTCGCCAGGCGGCGGGGTTGATAATCCCGATGCAGTACATGAGCTTCAGCCGTGGCGCCGAAGAAGAAGCCGATTATCTGGGTATCCAGTACGCCTACAAGACTGGTTACGATCCGGGCGCAGCGGTAACGTTCTTTGAAAAGATTCAAGCCCTGGAGACCGCGAAGCCGGGAACCATATCGTCGTTGTTCGCGTCGCATCCGCCAACCGAAAACCGCATCGAAAAAACGCAGGAAAACATCGGGCTTGTCCTGCCGGAGAGAGACCGATACGTCCTGACGACCTCGGAGTTCATGGACGTCAAGGAGCGGTTGGTGACCTACCTGAATCGCCCCGAGGCCGAAGAAGAAGAGGACAATCGTCCGAGCTTGCGTCGACGAACTCCGAGGCCGGACCGCGGGTCCGATGACGCGGAAGAAGAGGTTTACGAGAGACCGGAAGAAGAAGCTCCGCCGCGAATGGAACGCCGTGACGATGACCCCGACCGGGTGCCCGCCGATGACGACCGCCCGATCCTCCGTCGCAGCGGCGGCCAGTAAGTCCGGCGCCTGAACCGATTCACGAAGGCGGCCAACCGGCCGCCTTTTTTCGTTGCCATCGCTGATGGGCCCGGCGGTCCCACTCTCCGGCCCGGTTCGCGGGACCCGAATCGCCTGAATCGCCTATTGCCCACTCTGTGCGGAAAGCTGTAAACTCAAAATTTGTCCACGGGGTCGTAGTTCAGTTGGTTAGAACGCCGGCCTGTCACGCCGGAGGTCGCGAGTTCGAGTCTCGTCGGCCCCGTTCAAATGCAGTAATCCTGCCCGGGAGCGATCCCGGGCGTTACTGTTTCAGGCGCCCGGGTTGGCCAAGAACAGTTGGCTTGACCGTCGCGTCGCTTGCCCTGATGCTACCCCTGACGTAACGGGAGTCTTGACCCGATGGCTTCGAAGAAAACCCTGAATGCCAAGAACCTGCAGGCGCTGGGCCCCCGGCGGCTTGCCGAACTGCTGATCGAGATCGGCGAAGGCGACCCCGCGGTCAAACGCCGGCTCAGGCTTGAACTTGCGGGCCGGGAGAGTCCGGTGGCGGTTGCCAGAGAAATCCGCAAACGGCTGGCGTCCCTGGCGCGTGCGCGTTCGTTCGTCGACTGGCGAAAAATACGGTCCCTGGCCGACGATCTGCAAATGCACCGCCAGGCTATCGTCGACAAGGTGGCCAAGCAGGATCCATCCGAAGGCCTGGACCTGATGTGGCATTTTATGGAGTTGGCCAACCCGACCTTTGAGCGCTGCGATGACAGCAATGGTGTCGTGTCAAGCGTCTTTCACCAAGCCGCCGGCGATCTTGGCCCGATTGCGGAAGCGGCAAGTCCCAATCCTCAGATGCTTGCCGGTCAGGCGTTCGACGTCCTGCTCGACAATGGCTATGGCCAATACGATTCGCTGATCCCGACCCTGGCGCCGTCCCTCGGACAGGAAGGACTGGGCCATCTGAAACAGTCCCTGACCGCGTTACTGAACTCCACTGTCACCGAACCGGCCGAGGAGGAGGATTCGGTGACCGTCGCGGGTGTGGCCCAACAGGCACGCATCCGCACGATCCGCCATTTATTGACGCAGATCGCGGATGCGCAGGGCGACGTTGACGCATTCATCGCTCAATACGACGAAGACATGCGGAAAGTGCCGGGTTTTGCCGTCGAGATCGCCCGGCGGTTGCTCGCGGCGGACCGGGCCGAAGAGGCATTGCAAGCCATCGATGCGGCCTCCCGCCGGCGGCGCAGTCCCTGGGACTGGCACGACTTCGTTTGGGAGGACGCGCGGGTCGATGTGCTCGACGCGCTCGGTCGGAGCGCCGAGGCCCAGGCGGATCGCCGGTCCTGTTTCGAGCAAGCGTTGTCGATCCCGCATCTGCGCGCCTATCTGAAGCGGTTGCCGGACTTCGACGACATCGAAGCCGAGGAGCGGGCGCTCGACTATGTGGAGAGTTACACGGACCCGGTCGCCGCGCTGTCATTCCTGGTGTCGTGGTCCGACATCGACAGGGCGTCCGCGCTTGCGCTACGGCGCAAGGCCGATCTGAACGGCGACAATTACTGGAAGTTGAACGAGGTCGCGGATGCGTTGGCCGGCAGCTATCCGCTCGCCGCGACGATCGTGCTTCGATCGATGATCGACTTTGCCCTGGCGAACAGCCAATACAAACGCTACAAATATGTTGCCGCGAATTTCCTGGTGTGTTCGAGCATGGCGTTTGCGATCGACGATTTCGGAACCTTCGAAACGCATGAAGCCTACGCCGCCCGACTGCGCCGCGAGCACGGCCGAAAATATTCGTTCTGGAAACAAGTTTCCTGAACGGCACGCGTGCCGGCGGAAACTCAGGTCTCCGAAAGCAGATGGCCCAGCTTGTGCTTCTTGGTGCGGAGGTAATGGGCGGAGTTGTCCGAGGGTGGGATCTCGATCGGCACGCGTTCGATTTCCTCGATGCCGGCATCGGCCAGGGCTTCGAGCTTCAGGGGGTTGTTCGACAACAAACGAAGGCGTTCGATGCCGAAATGCCGCAGAACGGCGGCGCAGAGCGCATAGGTTCGAAGGTCGGCCTCGAACCCGAGTTGCCGATTGGCTTCGACCGTGTCGTGGCCCGAGTCTTGCAATTCGTAGGCCACTAGTTTGTTCATCAGGCCGATTCCGCGCCCCTCGGCAAACTGATAGATGAGCATGCCGTGCCCTTCATCGTCAATCCGTTGAAGGGCTACCGCGAGTTGATCTCCGCAGTCGCAGCGCAGGGACCCGAATATTTCACCTGTGATGCATTGCGAGTGAATTCGGACCAGCGGCCGTTCCTGGGCGGAGGGATCTCCCATCACCAGCGCGACGATGCTTTCGGCGCCGTCTTCGGACTCGAAAGCGAATATCCGGAAGTCGCCGTATTTGCTCGGCAGTGAGGCGTCTGCGATTCGTCGGGCTTTCATGGTCGGGCATCGATTGTATCAGCCCGCGGCCGAAGCTGCAGGCCGCAACTATCGAGCGCGCCCGGATTTGCCACGGGCGGCACGGTCAGGGGCCGGTCCCATCGAGCACGATGTCGTCCCCGGTCCCGTCGGTTCCGTCCGGTCCGGGTGAACGCAGTTGGTAGCCGCCGCCGTTCTCCAGGTAGCGGATTCGGCCCCCCCAGGGATCGTGGCGGATCAGATCGGCCATGAACAGCGGGTGCAGGACATCGGACAGGTATCCATCGGCTGGGACTTCGGGCAGGGAACCGTTTCGATTTCGATAGGCGTCCAGACCCACGGCCAACTTCTCGAGCGAGGCGGCGGTGCCATCGGCATTCTGAGCCGCAATGGCCGTCAGCAACTCATCGATGTCGATCCACTCGCCTGTTCCCAGCCTCGCCGACACGATCGTCCAATCGCCGCCGGCATTCCGCTCGAACTGAAACGCCATCCGGACATTCGCTTCCGCAATGGCCCGGTCCCCAAGCTCGGTCACGATACGCTGCACCTGAATGTCATCGGTAATCAGCGCGGCGTCTCCCAGTTCGGCGATCCGCTGCCGCGCCGTCCGCGATGACAGGTTGCCGGTGCACGCCCACAACCCCATCAAGGGAACGGCCAGAGCGATGACAGTGGTCCATTTCATCGGAAATCGCAGTTTATCACGGTGTGTTATGATCCAGTCCAATGGCTCATCCCATGCCCATAAGGAACTGAGCGAGTGCGGGTTAACCTCCTTTTCTTTGCGTCGCTTGTCGATATAGTCGGGTCCCGTCGAGTGGAACTGGACCTGGCGGACGGCTCCACGGTCGGAGATGTCCTTACGCGCCTGGAGTCGGACTATCCCCGGCTTGGAGCCTACCGCCCGATCCTGCTCACCGCGGTGAATCAGGAATACGTCGAGCCCGAACACGCGGTGGCCGACGGCGACGAACTGGCGATTTTTCCGCCGGTCAGCGGCGGACGGACCTCCGCGGGCGAACTCACCCGAAAGCGTCCAAACGAGTTTTACCGGATCACGTACGATCCCATCGACACACACGAAATTTCCAGAAGCCTGTTGCGTGACGAGGACGGCGCCGTAACCGTGTTCGAGGGCGTTGTGCGAAACCACTCCGGGGAGAAGACGACGCGGTATCTCGTCTACGAAGCATACGAGGAGATGGCCTTGGCCAAGCTGGAAGAGATTGGAGTCCTGATCCGCTCAATGTGGGAAATCGGCGCGGTGGGCATCGTCCACCGGCTTGGAAGACTCGAGATCGGCGAAGCGTCGGTTGTCGTTATCGTCACTTCATCCCACCGGCGAGCCGCTTTCGACGCGTGCCACTACGCCATCGATCGTCTCAAGAAGATCGTTCCGATCTGGAAGAAGGAATTCTTCGAAGACGGGGAAGTCTGGATCGAAGGCCAGAACTGATTTCGATTCGGGAAAGACCCCAACGGTTCGTCTGGCCTGACCCATGTTTACCAATCCTATTTTCAAAGTATTGATATATTAGGCAGTTACGATGATCTGGAATCGCAAGTGGCACTACAAAAGCGCACAGAAGCGGGATATGGGGGAGATCAGACGATGGTTTTGCGGGTCCCTCCGGGCGCGGGGTGGATGCCCAAAGCGTCGAAGATAGCGCGCTGAGGCGGTTCGGCGCGGGTGGCCTTGCGCACGTACAGGGTGCGGCCGTTGCGGCGTCCCGACGGTGGGCGAGCGCGTCCCGGTATTCGGCCAGAAAGTTCCCTCCCTGGTCGAATATCGCCGGCACGGCGAACTGGGCCGTCTCGTTGACCGGCAGGAACGTGTCCGAGATCATCTCGATCGTCCGCATCGCGCCCTCGACGGGTTCCGCTTCTCCGGAGACCGCCATCCAGCCGATCTTCAAACCGGGCAGGGTGAACATCTTCGAGAAGCCGTTCAGGGTAAAAACCAGGGGCGCGTCGATTTCCGCCGGCCGGCCGGTCTCGGCCCCGTCGTAGACGAGCTCGCGGAAATCCTCGTCGACGATCTCGGCGCCCGATCGGCGAAGCTCTTCCAGCCGTTGGTACAGCCGGTTCGTGTCGCCCGGAAAATCGATGGTCAGATCCGAGAAGCGCATGGCGGCGACCGTGTTCCGAAGTGGCCTCGCACGGTTGCCCTATTGTATGTTGTCGGACGGGTGTGCGGTGAACGGCTCGCGCGAGCCGGTGCTCGCGGAAGGATGGCGATGCTCGTCGGAAAAACATGGATTGCGGGACTGTTCCGAATCGCCGCCGTCCTGGTTGTGTCTTCAATTTCCGGACTGGCTCAGGTTGGGCCGAACGCGGACCCGTTCCAGGGACGCGACCTCATACCGCAGGAAGAATTCGACGCCGTCCGCGCCGTCCGCGTGGCCGAGGCCGTTCGGATCTCGGAGGCTATCACGCTGGACGGCCGGATGACGGAAGCCGTCTGGGCGTTGGCCGAGCCGGCGACGGACTTCATCCAGATCGGGCCCCGATCGGGCGCGCGGTCCTTCGAACGGACCGAAGTCCGGTTTCTTTACGACGACGACAACCTCTACATCGGGTTGTACATGTTCGATTCCGACCCGGAGAACCTGACGGTCAACGATCTTCGCGACGATTTCGGGTACCTGCAGAGCGACGCCGCCAGCATCATGATCGACAGCCTTCACGACCAGCGTTCCGGGTTCGTGTTCGCGTTCAATCCGGCGGGCGCGCGCCGCGACTTGCAGGTTTCCAACGACAACCAGTCCAATTCCGACTGGGACGGCGTCTGGGACGTCGCGACGATGATCGACGACAGGGGCTGGGGCGCGGAAGTCGCGATTCCGTTCAAGACGCTTCGGTTCTCGAGCGACCGCGTTCAAGAGTGGGGGTTGCAGATCCAGCGGCGAATTCCGCGCCTGAACGAGGAGAGCGGTTGGGCGCCGGTGCCGGTCCGGTTCCGCGGTATCCGGATATCGGTTTCGGGAACGCTCGGCGGGTTGGAGGGCCTGAGCCCCGGAAGGAACGCCAAGGTCACACCGTTCGCCACGGCCGGACTCACCCAGGTTCGCGCCAACGACGTGATGGAGACGACCCGGTCGCTCGGCCGGCTCGGCGACTACGACGGCGGCGTGGACGCCAAGTTGGGCCTGACCCCCTCGGTGACGCTGGACACGACCTACCGGACCGACTTCGCGCAGGTCGAAGTCGACGAACAGCAGGTGAACCTCTCCCGCTTCAACCTGTTCTTTCCTGAAAAGCGGGAGTTCTTTCTGGAGAACGCGGGAACGTTCAACTTCGGACCGGGCGGCAACCTGTTGCCGTTTTTCAGTCGGCGCATCGGGCTCGGCGAAGACGGACGCCCGATTCCCATACTGGGCGGGGCGCGTGTCTCGGGGCAGGTCGACCGGTACGATGTCGGCTTCCTCGCGATGAAGACCGAGGAGGCGCAGTCGGGCGGGGGAGTGGTTCCCTCGAACAACTACATCGTGGGTCGGTTGAAACGCAACTTGCTCGACACATCGTGGGTGGGCGGCCTGATCACGAGCCGGACCTCCGCGGTTGGGGGCGACTACAACCGCGTTTACGGCGCCGACGCGCATTTCCGTTTCTACGACAGGCTCGAGTTCGACGCCTACCTGCTGGGCAGCGATACGCCGGGGCGCGCGGGGCGGAACCAGGCGCGCCGGTTCGAGACCGCGTGGCGTGACGACGAGCTGCGGATCACGGGCCAGTACAACGAGGTCCAGGAGAACTTCAATCCGGAAATCGGCTTCGTCCGCCGCGGCAACATGGCCGAGTACGCGGGCGAGTTTCTCTGGCTCCCCCTGCTCGACAACGACAGCGTGCGGAACCTGACTATCGGAGTCCGCGGCAACTACATCGAAGGCAGCACGAGCGGCGCGATCGAGACCCGGGTCCACGAAGCCGAGGCCGGCGTCGTTTTCGAGAACTCGGCGTCGCTCGGCTTCGTGGTCGCGCGCACGTTCGACCGTCTGGGCGAGCCGACTCGGATTCGGGGCATCGCGATCCCTCCCGGCGATTACGAGTACCAGAGATATGCCGCCAGCGCCCAGAGCAACAACGCGCGGAGGCTCAGCGGACGCGTGCGCTACGAGTGGGGCGATTTCTGGAACGGCGGCATTCGGTCGCTCCGGGGAACGGTCACCCTGCGGCCCAACCAGCACGTCAACGTGGACCTCATCTACGACCGCAGCCGCGTCGAGCTTACCCGAAGGTCCTCGACCAGCGACTTGGCGGGCGTGCGCTTTCTCTACGCGTTCACGCCCCGAGCCTTCCTGAACGCGTTCTTCCAGTACAATAGCGCGATGGACGAGTTCAGCTCCAACATCCGGTTCAACCTGAAATACCGGCCGTTGAGCGACATCTACATCGTCTACAACGACCGGCGCGACACGCGGCGCGGCCTGCGCGTCGAGCGCGCGTTTATCGTCAAGGTCACGAACCTGATCAACTTCTAGTCGCCGTCACCGAAAATCGCGATCGTCACACGTCGGTACGACGTCGTAGCCGAAGTAGTAGTATGTCCGCCACAATCGTTCGCTTTCCAGCGGCGTTCCCGACCAGAGGGTCAGGTGCATTCCATCCGAGGATGTGCAAGTCCGCAGCCGGGCCTCCGGACGAGCGTCGTCGAGGTGCACGGTGACCTCTCCCGCATCCGTTCGTCCAGTGGGAAGGTCGCCCGCGAAGACGATCCAGACGCGATCGTGGAATCCAGGAGTGTCCATGCGCAGCCAATAGAACGATCCTTCTTCCAACAATTCCAACAACGACATCGCGAGCCAGTCGCATGCCGTTGCCGGAGGGTCGAAGGGCTGATGGGCATGGAGTGCTACGATGGAACGGCTATCGTCGGCTGTCGCCGGGCTTTCGATGACACCCCGCACCACTGGCTCAGACGCCACATAGAACGGGTCCGCAGCATCGAGGTCGACCACGGTCACAGGGGTGCCGGGCGACAGCGTGGAATCCTGAAAAACCGCGCAGACCCTGTCAGCCCGCCCCACTCCAACACCAATCGGAATTGGGGCAGCGACCTGAATTGCGAGAACCACAGCGAGTGCCAGTGGCATGGGGACCCTCCCTGAGGGTGGTCAGCGTCCGGGCCGGTGGGAGAGGGCCAGTTCCGCCTCCAACCGCAGCATACCGTAGTATGCCGTGGTCGGCGCCGTATTCCGCGCGGCGGCTGGCAACTGGGAAACTGCGTTTCCGGTCTGGTAGGATTCCAGGTTCACGCCGAAACTCGTGATCGTGTACGCGGTCATTCCAAACGAAGGAATCGACAATGACTCCAGAAACGGCCGACGGACTGCGGAAGCGCCTCGATGCGCTGGCGGTCGAAGGCAGTGCGATCGGGTTCACGATGGGTTCGGATCCCGCGACGGGCCAACTGTTGCGGGCGCTTGCGGCGACCAAACCTGCCGGACGGTTTCTCGAGATCGGTACCGGCACCGGTATCGCCACCGCGTGGCTCCTGGCTGGAATGACTGACGATTCCACGCTGGATTCGGTCGATGACGATGCCACGGTGCAAGCCGTCGCCCGCCGCCATCTGGACAGTGACGCGCGCGTGACGTTCCACATGGCCGACGCTGCCGCATTCCTCGCGGATCCTCCACGGGGTCGATACGACCTGGTTTTTGCCGACACGTGGGCCGGCAAGTACTCTCATCTCGACCTTGCGCTGCGTCTGGTCGAACCTGGGGGAATCTACTTCATCGACGATCTGCTCCC
This sequence comes from Terriglobia bacterium, assembly GCA_963555775.3. Lineage (GTDB taxonomy): Bacteria > Acidobacteriota > Terriglobia > 20CM-2-55-15 > 20CM-2-55-15 > JAJEDW01. The sequence goes on from CAUVWY020000004.1 coordinate 154,677, forward strand.
GCAACCGGGTTGGCCGGATGGACACGCCGAAAAAGTGCCGGTTCCGATCAACGAACTGGAGAAACAAATCGAGTTCCTGCCGGCGAGAATGGACTGCGCATCGGGCCTGATGATGTTGGTGCGAATGCGGGGTTGAGCACCGAAACTCGATTCTCGGCGGCGGCCTCTTTCCGAAGCATCGCCGCTTTGCGGATCGAGATAGCTGAAATGTCGACCACCCATGTTTACCAAGCCGATTTGAAAAGTGTCGATAGATCAGTCAGTTACGATGATTCAGAATCGCAAGTGGCACTACAAACGCGCACAGAAGCGGGATATGGTGGAGACCAGACGACGGTTTTTCGGGTCCCTCCGGGCACGGGGTGGATGCCCAAAGCGTCGTAGTGTTGGGCTTCCTGCTCCAGGGCGGCCGAATCGTCCGGGATGAGGGCATGTTGTTCGGCCGGCAGTTCCTCGATCCGGACGCACAACCGGGGCCAGTCCCACTGCGGGATGTCGAAGTGCCGTCCCAGGTTGAGCAGGGTGCGCTGGCGGACCTTGCCGCCGATGCGTTCGGAGCGGACGAGGCGATGGGAGAAGTAGTCTTGGCCGTTTTCGGTGCGGCGGGTTTGGGTGCGGCGAACGAACATGGGAACACGAAAACGGGGCGGCGCAAGCGAATTCAGATTCAATATAAAGATGATGGCACTACATTCGTCACCTCAACCAGGAATCAATAACTTACGGGCGGTTTTCGGCCCAAAATGCCGAAAATCGCGCCCGATCAACGTGCAATTGGGTAAAGATGGGCTAAAACCGGCCCTGCCGGACCGAGATCGCGCGGCGTAACTGGTCGAGCAGATCCTCGGAACCCATGAACAGATCCTCGGGAAATTCGAGGCCCCCCTGGACCATGTTGTCGAAGATCGACTCCGCCTGGTACAGATTCAGACCCATTCCCGCCAGATACTGGAGACGGAGATTGCGATCGATGTTGATCGTCGCACCGTCCAGCCATTCGCTGAGATCCGAAGTCTGGCCGGCGAACGTTCCCAGAAGGTCGATTGCCGAAAAGAAATTGACTTCGGCCAGGGACTGCCGAACCTGCGCATAGTCATCGCTTCGGTAACGGTCGTAAACCAGGTCGACATCGATTAGATCGTCATCCGCCATTCCCAACAGCACCACGTCGTATCCGACGCCGGACACGGTGTTCGCGAAGACGGCGCCATTGGGAAAGACATTGAGAAACGTGCCCACCTCGCTCCGGACGGCGTCTTCGGTGCTCTCGTAAAGCTGCACGAAGACCGTCACCACTCCACCCGGATTGAGGCGCGATTTCACCAGCGTCCAGAACTCCTGGGTATAGAGCGCGGCGGCGCCCTTGACCCACGGGTCGAGGGGATCCGACGTGATGCCGTCGAACGTTTGATCCGTCGTCTGCAGAAAGTGCCGTCCGTCGTCGATCAGAATCGTTACCTTCTCGTTCTCGACGACGCCGAAGTTGAATTCGTCGAAGTATTCCGAAACCACCTCGGGTACCAGGGGCTCGATTTCGGCAATGGTGACGTTGCCGGCCCGCGGGTCGATGCTGACGGCCCCCGCGGTGACTCCCGCGCCGAGTCCGATGACGAGGAAATCCTCCTGTTCCCGGGGCAGGAGCGTGGTGAGGTGTCCGAGCATCCGCTGCAGGCGCATGTCCTGCGGATAGCTCGACGCCTGGACCTTGCCGGCATTGTGATAATTGAGAATGCCGTTGGCCTCCTCGGTGACGGCCACCGAAGCCGTCAGGCCCTCTCCCATGTAGATCACGTTCGCGTCGATTCCGCGAACCGGCAGAAAACGTCCGTAGGCGACCACTTCTCCCGGTATTTGAGGGATGATCGACGCGAGCAACACCGCGCCCACCATGGCCACCGCGGTCGTGACCGCGGCCGCGGTGCCGAACTTTTCCCTGGCTGCCGCGCCGAGCGGCGCAAACATCAGCAACCCCGCCACAGCCGACACGACGATCAAGATTTGCTGCGCCGCCTGACTTCCGATCCACGCGACAACGATCAGGCTCGCGCCCAGGGATCCCACGATCGCTCCAACGGTGTTCGCCGCGTAGAGACCGCCTACCAGCCGTCCCGGGTCCTGACCTTCCTTCGCCGCCGCCGCCAGGGCCAGTGGAAAGCTCGCGCCCCAGAGCACGGCGGCTGGCAGCATGGCCCAGAGGCTTCGCGCCAGATCCATCTGCAAGCGAATCCAGGGAGACGACTCCAACGTGACGTCCACCGGCCAGTAAGGCAGTGTCTGGGTCACGTGGTAGGCGGCCCAGGCCATGGCGGCGCAGAGCAGGATCTGGCAATATCCCAGCGCCGTTCGCGGCGAGGTCAGATGCCGGGCGATCGCCGAACCCGAAGTGCTGCCGATGCCGAGCCCCAGCAGGAATACCGACAGGATCAGTGCGAAACCATAGACCGTCGCACCCACGACGAGCGATAGATGACGTGTCCACAGGACTTCGGCCGCGAGGGCCGTCATTCCCGAAATGCCAATGGTTGCGTACACGGGCCAAGCCGCGAATTCATGTGGTTCGGCCGGGTGCTCTTCGGCGGTTTCCGCGGCCCCCTCGTAACGGGTCCTGGAACTAACGATCAGGGCGGTCGCCGCCACGGCCGCGTTGATCGCAACCGCGGCAAACGTCGCGACGACGACGTCGTACTCGCGCAGCAGGTAGAAGCCGGCCAGCACCGTACCCAGAACGGCGCCGCCGATATTGCCGCCATAAAAGAAGCCCAGCCAGGCCACGCCGCGCGGCGTGGTTTCCACCCACCGGGCAATCGCCGGCAGCGTCGCACCCATCAGGAGCGTCGGGGGAAGCAGACAGATGGCCGCCACAATGCCGCGAACCAGAATGCCTCCGAAGCCGTAACCCGCCCATCCCGTATAGACGTTACCCACGAGAGGCATGCCGTAAAGGACCAGGATACCGATGAACCCGATCCCCAGTTCGAGCACGGCATAAACCGCCAGGGGATGATGACGCCGCGAAATCAGGCGGGGCAGCAGCAGACTTCCCAGACACATTCCGCCCATGAAGGTCCCCAGAAGAACTCCCAGAGAAACCGACGAGGCGCCGATGACCAGACCCAGTAGTTGGAACCAGACGACCTCGTAGATCAGGGCCGCACAGCCGCTACCGACAAACAGCACCACCAACAGCGGAAACATCCGGCCGCTGAGGGGCGGGGCCGCACCATTCTCGACGTTCGCAACATTCATGAACGACTCCACTTTCCGTCAATCGGAAAAACGCCATTAATCCTATCAACAACAAGCCCGCCTTTCTCACGAGTTTTCGTCGCGAACAGTCGGAGACGCCGTCAGTGCCACGGCGCAAGTCCTTGCGCCGGGCGCGTAGCGGCGTGTTCCTCACGCCGGATCAAGCGCGGGGCCTGAAGGTTTCTGATTGAAGTGGAAGATGGTGCGGACGATGTGGGGGTGGCACGAGGGAGGAAGAGCGGGCATCTTGCCCGCAAAGGTCAGTCTCCATCCTGAATATTGAGCCCGTGGGAACGCGAACCTGCTCCTGTCGCGCATTACTGAGGGGAAGAAGAGCGGGCGTGGCGCGTATCCACGCGCCAGAGAAGAGATGCCCCGCGTTCAACGGCGCGTTCTCAGGCGCTTTCCTGGCGCCGGTCGCGCCGGACGCGTAGCGGCGTGTTCCTCACGCCGGATCAAGCTCGGGCTCTGAAGGTTTCTGATTGAACTGGAGGTAAGTGCGGACGATGGGTGGGAGGGCCGACCTGAAGGTTTCTGATTGAACTGGTTTGCCTTGATTTCCCCGAGTTGATTTCACCACGTCCAGCGGAGGACGGGGTGCCGCGCGGCCGATGTTTCGTCCACCCGCCCGATGCGGGTCGAGTGCGGCGAAGATCGGACCATATCCGGGTCCGTCGCGCATTCGGCGGCGATTTGCAGCATGGCCCGAATGAACGCATCGAGTTCTTCGCGGCTCTCGGTTTCGGTCGGTTCGATCATGATGCCGCCGCTGACGATCAACGGAAAGGCGACCGTGGGCGGATGAAACCCGTAATCCATGAGGCGCTTGGCAATATCCCCGACCCGGACGCCGTTGGCGGCCTGTTTGCGGTCCGAAAACACGACCTCGTGCAGCGTCGGAGTCCGGTATGGAAGTTCGTATTCGCCTTCAAGCCGGCTGCGGATGTAGTTTGCGTTCAGCACCGCGACTTCGGAGGCTTCGCGCAAACCCGCCGCGCCCATGGCCAGAATGTAGGCCAGAGCCCGGCAGTGCATCCCGAATTGACCATGATAGGCCTTGACGCGCCCGATGGATTGAGGCCGGTTGCCGTCGGTGTAGTAGCTGCCGTCCGGCGCCCGCTCCACCAGGGGCGCGGGAAGAAAGGGTTCCAGGATGTCCCGAACCGCAACCGGTCCGCTTCCGGGTCCACCGCCGCCATGCGGCGTGCTGAACGTCTTGTGGAGATTCAGGTGGAGCACATCGACGCCAAAATCTCCAGGCCGGGCGACGCCCATCATGGCATTCATATTGGCCCCGTCCATGTAGACGAGGGCTCCATGGGCGTGCATCGATTCGGCAATCGAAGCGATCTCGTGTTCAAAGATGCCCAACGTGTTCGGGTTGGTGATCATGATTCCGGCGACGTCTTCGTTCACGCTCCGCCGTACCGCATCCAGGTCGAGCGTCCCGCTGGAGGTCGACGGGATATTGACCGTTCGATATCCTGAAATGACGGTACTGGCGGGGTTTGTGCCATGCGCCGAATCCGGGACAAGAATGAACTTTCGGGGCCGTCCCCGGGACTCGTGCCAGGCGCGGATCATCAGCAGTCCGGTAAGTTCCCCGTGGGCGCCCGCGGCGGGTTGCAACGTCACCCGCTTCATTCCCGTGATTTCGGCCAGCAGGTCTTCCAGCAGTTTCTGGACGGCCAACGCGCCCTGGACCAGTTCCTCGGGCAGGTAGGGATGAATGTTTGCGAAACCGGGGAGCCGGGCGATTCGTTCGTTGACCTTGGGGTTGTACTTCATGGTGCACGAACCCAGGGGGTAGAGACCGAGATCGATGTGGTAGTTCCAGGTCGACAGACGCGTGAAGTGGCGCACGACTTCCGATTCCGCGAGTTCGGGCATGCCTTCCACCGAATCGCGGGTCAGTTCCGGATCGATGAGTTCGGAGAGCGGCGCCCGGTCAAAATCTTCTACCGGCGTCTCGTAACCGCGTCTGCCCGGAGAACCCGATTCGAACAACAGGCGTTCGTTCAGGCTGAGGTGCCGGCCGGATCGTTCGTTTTCCGTCATGCCGCCATACCGCGAACGAGCCGGTCGATGTGTTCGATCGAGTGAGTTTCGGTGACGCACACCAGAAGCGTCCCATCGAGTTCGGGATAAAATCGTCCGAGTGGAACTCCCGGAACGATACCGTCGGAAAGCGAGGCTTTCCATACCTTGTCGAAGTTGGATACGCGGACTACGAATTCGTTGAATCGGGAACCGTTGAACAGGATCTCGTGAGACGTCTCTTCCGAGATACGCCGCCGCGCATACGCCGCCCTCTGGACATTGTCCACGGCGATTTCGCGCAAACCAACCGGACCCAGCGCGGCCAGATAGATCGTCGACATCAGCGCGCACAACGATTGGTTCGTGCAGATGTTCGAAGTCGCTTTCGCGCGCCGGATGTGCTGTTCGCGGGTCGCCAGCGTCAGCACGAAGGCCCGTTTGCCGGCGCCGTCATAGCCCATGCCCACGAGTCGTCCGGGCAACTGGCGCACATAATCCTTCCGCGACGCGACGAAGCCCACGTGCGGTCCTCCAAAACTCATGTGAACGCCGAAAGACTGGAGTTCGCCCACAACGATATCCGCCTGCCGGTTCGCCGAATCGCCGGCGCCGGGCCCCTTGAGTACCCCGAGCGAAGCCGCTTCGGCAATGTTGACGATGGCCAGCGCGCCGCATCCATGGGCAAGCTCCGCCAGCTGGCCGGTGTCTTCGATCGTTCCGAAGAAATTGGGAGACTGGATCGCAACCGCGCCGACGTCGTCGCCGAGGCGCGATGCGAGACTCGCTTCATCGATCCTGCCGTTTTCCAGATAACCGAAGAGTTCGATTTCAAGGCCGAGCCGTTTGGAACAGGTTTCAAGAACGGCTCGATATTCGGGGTGGACGGCACGGGAGATCAAAAAGCGCCGGCGCTGGGAGATCCGATGCGCCATCAGAATTCCCTCGCACAGGGCCGTACTGCCGTCGTATAGAGATGCGTTGGCCACGTCCATGCCGGTCAACTGCGCCATGTAGGTCTGGAACTCGAAGATGGCCTGAAGGGTCCCCTGGGCCACTTCGGGTTGATAGGGGGTGTACGCGGTATAGAAATCGGATCGGGAGATCAGGTCATCGACGATTGTCGGAATGCGATGGGGATAAACGCCGGCGCCCAGAAACGAGAGTGCGTGGGCACGGTTGAGCTGGGCCCACTCCTCGAAGACTTCGATCAACTCGGCTTCGCTGTGGGCGGGGGGCAGATCGAGCAGCCGGTTCAACCGCAGTCCCTTGGGAATGGACGAGAAGAGATCCTCGATGGATTCGAGCCCGATTTCGGCAAGCATCGCTTTTCGGTCCTCGGGCGACGATGGAATGTAGCGCATCAGTGTCCTGCCACACGAGTCGGGCGCCTGGCGGCGGCCTCGTTGCCGCCGGGCGTTCGCAATGAATGTGCAACCCCTGCCGTTGGCTGCCTCGGGGACCGATCGGCGTCAGGAATGTTTTCCATGGGAGGGAGCACTAATCCGGATCACCGTTGGAGATGTAGTCGTCGTACTCTTCGGAGGAGAGCAGCGCATCCATTTCGGACGGGGCCTCGATCCGGATGCGGACCATCCAGCCTTTGCCGTACGGGTCATCGTTGACCGGTTCGGGCACCTCTTCGAGTGCGGTGTTGACCTTGAGCACGACTCCGGTCAGGGGCATGAACAGCTCGGAAACGGCCTTTACCGATTCCACGTTCCCGAACGGCTCATCCATGCCGATCTTGTCTCCGATGGCGGGCAACTCGACGAAGACGACGTCGCCCAACTCATCCTGGGCATGGTCGGTGATACCGACCGTGGCATTCTCCCCGTCCACCCGCACCCACTCGTGTTCTTTCGTGTACTTCAATTCATCCGGGCTCATGTTCAAACCCTCCGTCTGTAAAAGGGGGTGACGACAACCTCGGCATGGCACATTCGCTTCCGCACTCGGATTTCCAATGGGGTGCCCGGAGTCGAGGACTCGTATGGAAGATACGCCAGACCGATGTTCTTCTTCAACGTAATCGACGGACTGCCGCTGGAGACATGGCCGCGCTCCCGGCCGTCGACAAAAACCGGATAGCGATCCCTCGCAATCTCACGGCCGAGCATCCGGAACCCGGCCAGCCTTCGCTTCGGTTTGGCCGCCTTTTCGGCCAGAAGGCTCTCGCGTCCCACGAAGTTTCCGCAATCGAGCCGCACGATCCGGCCGAGGCCGGCCTCGAACAGCGTCGTCGAATCGTCGATATCGTTTCCATAGAGCAGCATACCGGCCTCGAGGCGCAAGGTATTGCGCGCGCCCAGACCGGCTGGCAGTGCTCCCAGACCCTTTCCCGCATCCAGAATCGCCTCCCACAACCGCGGTCCCTTGCCTTGCGGGTAGTAGAACTCGAATCCATCCTCACCCGTATAGCCGGTTCGCGACAACATGCCGTTCACTCCAGCCAGGGTGGTTTCGAGAAAGCGATAATTCGGCAGCCCCGTCGGGTCCGCGCCCGACAGGTGGATCAGGCAATCCAATGCCTTCGGCCCCTGAATGGCAATCAACCCGGTAAAGTCGCTGATGTCCCTCACGCGGGCGTCGAAATGGTTGTGTTCCCGCAACCAATCGAGGTCTTTAGAAACGTTGGCCGCGTTCACGACCAGCATGAAATTCTCAGGCGTCCTCCGGTAGATCAGCAAATCGTCGACGACCGTGCCCGCGGGTGTGGCCAGGACCGAATACTGGGCCTGTCCGTCCTCGATGCGGCTCACGTCGTTCGTCGTCATGAACTGCAGAAAACGTTCCGCTTCGGGCCCCTCAACCTCGATTTCTCCCATATGGCCGACATCGAAGACCCCGGCGGCCGACCGCACCGCCTCGTGCTCGGAGACGATGCCGGAATACTCCACCGGCATCGACCAGCCGGCAAATTCACGCATCCGGGCGCCGCTCTGAACATGGACTTCGTGGAGGGATGTTTGCTTCATCGCGAAAGCATTCTCGGCGGCGCCGGTTCGATCAGAAGGGAAATCGCAGTATCAATCGTACGAAAGCATAAAAAGGGCCTGGAAACCGGTTGATTTCCAGGCCCTCTGGCAAACACTCCGCGGTTCAGTTCGTGAAGTTGGTCATCATCGTGGAGCGGTCGACCGCTACGCCCCGGTAAAAGACCTCGGCGATGTTGCGTGTGGCGCGGATGTCCTCGGACGGGTTGCCCGGAACGATCGTGAAGTTGCCGATGTTTCCAACCTCGAGCGGGCCGAAGTCGTCATCACCAAGAATCTCGGCCGAGTTTTGCACGGCGATCTGAAGGGCTTGGGCGGGTGTCAGGCCGGCCCTCACCATCAATTCCATTTCAAGGTGTTCGAAGAAACCCGGAAATTTTTCAGCCTCTCCGGAATCGCTCCCCAAACCGACGCGGACTCCAGCGTCGTAAAGCGTCTTGAAGTTCTCCATCGCGTTGTCGAATTCCTGCCGCCGTGTGCCCGCGTTCAGGTTGTCGCGGAAGCCCCTGACGATGGCGTTGGACCTTAGGCGGCCGATGACGGCACCGGAAATGCTCTCGCGCAGAAAACCTTCTCCCAACCAATCGGGTTCGTCGCCGTAGACGAACTCGACTTCGTGACTGATGAGCGTCGGAACGTAGAACACGTCGTTTTCGAGCATGGCATCGATAAAGGCCTGATCGACCGCCCGATCTCGAACGCTGTGAACCAACCCGTCGATTCCCGCCGCCACCAGGGCCTTGGCGTCGGCCAGGCTACGCAAGTGCGCGACGACGCGAATGTCGTTCATATGGGCTTCGTCGATGACGGCGCCATAGAGAGCGGACGAAAGCTTGGTATCGCTGCTGAAGTTGTTGACCAGTTGGCCGCCCCGGAATACCTGGCCGCTGACCTGGCGATTGTCATCGACCCAGATCTTGATGAAATCGACGTTGGCCGACGCAAGGTCACGGACGGCCTGACGAGCCTGATCCTCGTTGCCCACCTGGATCGGAACATCGCCCAGGCCATCACGCCGGCTCGGGAACCCGTTCACCGCCGTGATTCCCCGACCCGCGGTGAAAATGCGCGCCCCGCTGTTCTCTCCACTGGCCTGTTCATCGCGGATGATCGACGCCGTATCGTCAATGTCGGTGCCCAGGACGACCACCGCGCCGACCCCGTAGTAGATGGAGCGATCCAGATCGACCGACACCGTTTCGCGGCTGTAGTTATGGGAACCAAAGTTCGTTCCTCTCTGGTAGCCGACGTGCCCGTGCAGGTTGACAAGGAAGGGAACGACCGTGTGTTCCGACATGTCGTAGCGGTCGGCGCCCGGTGGATGTTCAATCTGATCGAGCGGGCCCACATCGGTGACGACGCCGTCAGTCATCACGAGCGCGCCATTCTCGATCATCGGGTTGCCGTTCCCCAACATGATGTTGCCGTTTTCGAAAAAGGTGGTGACCGGGCCGGTCGCACCCTCTTCTCCGGGGGCACCTTCATCCCCTCCGCATGCGCCCAGAACGAGCAAGGCTATAGCTGCAAGCGAAAATCGGTTCATCCGTCCAACTCCTGTGTTCTCGGTGTATTCGCCGCCAGACCCAAAAATTGTAGCAGCAAGGAACCCGTAAGTGTATCCCAAACAGCACTATAAAACGCCACGGCATTCTGCGGCCCGCTTCCAAGACGGCTTGACAATTCTGCCCGCGCCGATGCACGGTGTGGATACCCCAGGCGACGCCCGAACCGAGGCGGCCCGCGGACCGGGGGGCGGAGGACGCGTTGAGCAGGATTTTTGTCGCACGCCGGATATTCGATGAAACCATCGACGTTCTCAAACAGCACGCCGAAGTGTCCGGGAACGCCACCGACCGGGTGCTGACATCAGGTGAATTGAAAGCCGCAGCCAACGATGCCGACGGCCTGCTGGCCCTGCTGACCGATCGCATCGATGCCGGCTTTCTGGATGCGTGCCCTCGGCTCAAGGTGGTCGCCAATCTGGCGGTCGGCTTTAACAACGTCGATCTCGCCGCCGCCACCGAGCGCGGCGTCCTGATCACGAATACTCCGGGCGTCCTCACTGAGACCACCGCCGACTTCGCCTGGACACTGCTTATGGCCGCTGCGCGGAGGGTTGTCGAAGCGGACCGTTTCGTGCGGGATGGCCGTTTCGAGGCGTGGGGCCCGAGGATGCTTCTCGGTCACGATGTGCACGGAAAGACGCTGGGTCTGGTCGGTATGGGCCGCATCGGACAGGCCATGGCACGGCGCGCCGGCGGCTTCGGCATGAAGGTGGTGTTTTACGATCCCTACCCGATACCCGAGGCGGTTGCCGCCGAACTCGGGGCGGCGCCGCTGTCTCTGAATGAACTGTACGCGCAAGCGGATTTCATCAGCATCCACGTTCCCCTTCTGCCCGAAACGCATCATCTGCTCAACGACGACTCCTTTGCCTTGATGAAACCCCACAGTATCGTCGTCAACACGTCGCGCGGCCCGGTCATCGACGAGAAGGCTCTGGTCCGCGCTCTTCGGTCCGGACGAATCGCCGGCGCGGGGCTCGATGTCTACGAACGTGAACCGGAAATCGAACCCGATCTGCTCACCCTGGACAACGCCGTTCTCGCGCCGCATATCGCCAGCGGTTCCCATGAGACGCGCCTGCGAATGTGCATGATGGCGGGGGAAAACCTGATCGAGGGCCTCGCGGGGAAACGCCCGCCCAATCTGGTCAACACGGACGCATGGGATCGCAAACGACAATAAAGCCACCGGCGCTCCGGCCCGGCGATTGCCTCGGCATACTCGCGCCAGCCAGCGGAATCCAGGCCGAGAAGCTCTCGGCGGGAATCCGCGAACTGGAATCCATGGGGTTCCGAACCCGGTTTCGAGACGACATTCACAGCAAAGAACGCTATCTGGCGGGCGGCGTGGAACGGCGAATCGCCGAGTTTCGTGAAATGCTTCGGGACGACGGCGTCCAGGGCATGATTTGCGCACGCGGCGGATATGGCAGCGGCCACTTGCTGGGGGCACTCGAACCCGAAGAATTGCGCGATCACGCCAAAGTTTTCTGCGGGGCCAGCGACATCACGATGCTGCTGGCCGCATTCGATCGGGCCGGCGTAGTGGCGTTTCACAGTCCGATGGTGGCGACCGCGATGCCGATGGGACCGGCCGGCTACGACAGGGATCTCATGATGCGGATGTTGGTCGATGGCGAAGCCGTGACGTTCGACACTTCCGGTTGCGAGGTCATTCGGACGGGCCGGGCCCAGGGGCGGCTCATCGGGGGGTGCCTGTCGCTGATCGTGTCGACCCTGGGGACGCGGTGGGCCCTCGACACGCGCGATTCCATACTCGTCCTCGAGGACCTCGGCGAGAAGCCCTATCAGATCGACCGCATGCTGACACAACTCAGACAGGCCGGGAAGCTCGACAGGGTACGGGGATTCGTTTTCGGCGAGATGGTCGGGTGTGTGCAGCACCCGGAACAGGAATTCTCGATGCAAAGCGTCATTCAATCCCTTGTCGGAGACCTCGGCGTGCCCATCATGTTCGGGTTTCCAACTGGACACTCCTCCAAACCGAATGCTATCGTCCCGTTCGGCGTTCAGGCGGAAATATCCTGCGGCAGCGACTCAACCTTCCGGCTTCTGGAACCCGCCGTTCGAACCGCCTGACTCCCGCTTCGCGACCTTAAATGAAGACACCGGATCGAAACATCTTTCTATCGGCGATTTGCGGTACCGCGATGGCCTCGCTCGCCGGCATGCTCAAGCAATCCGGATATCGGGTGTCCGGGTCGGACAGCGCCGTCTATCCGCCGATGTCGACATTCCTGCAGTCACTGGGTATCCGGGTCTTCGAGGGATTCTCGCCCGACAACATCCGCGAGACCCGGCCCGATCTGGTTGTGATCGGCAACACCCTGTCGCGTGGAAATCCTGAAGTCGAGTACGTGCTGAACGAGGGCATCCGGTATGCCTCGATGGCCGAAACGGTGAAGGAGTTCTTTATCCGCGGCAAGCGTTCCATCGTCGTTTCGGGAACCCACGGCAAGACGACGACGACGGCAATGCTGGCCTGGATGCTCGCCTCGGCCGGACGGCGCCCTTCCTTCCTGGTCGGCGGCATTGCCGAAAACTTTCAAAGCAGCTTTCAACTCGGAGAGGGAAACGAATTCGTCATCGAAGGCGACGAGTACGACACGGCGTTTTTCGACAAGGGGCCGAAGTTTCTCCACTACCTTCCACGGATCGCGCTGGTCAAGAACATCGAATTCGACCACGCCGACATTTACTCCAACCTCGACGAAATAAAACTCGCGTTCCGGCGCATGATGAACACGGTCCCGGGCCGCGGCCTGATCGTGGCCGGAACCGACAGCCCCGCGGTGGCCGACTTGCTCGACGGCCTTCATTCGCGCGTGGCGACCTTCGGGATCGAGTCGGGGGATTGGCGGGCGGACGGCATTGAAATCGACAGCGGGGGCACGGCCTTCGACGTCGTCCGCGACGGACGGCTCTGGCATCGGTTTCGCACCCGGTTGATCGGCGAGTTCAACGTCAAGAACGTGTTGAGCGCGGTCGTGGCGGCAAACGAGGTGGAATTGACTGCCGAAGAAATGCAGGCGGGACTCGAATCGTTCAAAAGCGTCCGGAGACGGTTGGAAGTTCGCGGAGAAGTGGGAGGCGTCACTGTCTACGACGATTTCGCGCATCACCCCACGGCGGTTGCCGAAACGTTGCGCGGCCTGCGCGCCCAGTTTCCCGAGGCACGCATATGGGCGGTGTTCGAGCCGCGGTCCCAGACGGCCCGGCGCCGCATATTCGAAGACCGCTTCGCCGGGGCGCTACGGGAGGCGGACATTGCGATCGTTGCGCCGCCGTTTTCGACCGCCCACCTCGAATCGGAAAACGTGATTCGACCTCGGGCGATGGTCGAAGCGATCGAATCGACGGGCGGCGCCGCGCACAGTTTCGGAACTACAGGGGAGATCGTGGATTTCGTCGCCCGGAACGCTCTCGCGGGGGATCGTCTGGTCGTGATGTCCAACGGCGGTTTCGACAACATTCATCAGCGACTGCTTGACGCGCTGAAAGGACGGTAATCGCATGGCGGAGAAACCGAGGGCCCATCTGGCCTACACGCTCATTTGCGACGATGTGCGGATTGAAATGGGGAACAAGATGTCGCTGATGGGCATCTTTCAGAACATTCTTCTGCCCCGGTTTCCCGCGACCATTGTGAAGTTCGCCGTTTTGAATCGCTGGGAAGGGCAGGGAACGTTCACTTCCGAAATCCGTATCGTGGGACCCTCGGGGATCGAATCCGTGCGGTCGCACCCCGCCACGTTCACCATCGGCCGCGGAGGACACGCCGACAACGTCACGTTCTTCACGAACGTCCAGTTCCACGAACCCGGAGTCTACACGGTTCGGATCCTTCTTTCCGATCGGGTGGTTGGGGAATTGAAGCTGAATCTGCGGGTCGTCGAACAGCCATCGACCGCCGGCACTGTCAATTAAGGAGAGCGCTCGGGGGGCCGCTGCCCGGGGGCTGCGGAAAGACCCCGCGCGTTATCCGGCCAGAGCGGTGACGATGGCCCGGGCGAACGGCCGCGCTTCGATGGGACCTTCGGCCATGATCAGATTGCCGTCGACAATCAACTTGTCTTTGACATACGTCGCCCCGGCCTCCTCGAGTGCCTCGATGGCTTCGGGCAGGTGATAGACGGTCGCGTTGCGCCCCTCGAGGATCCCTGCTTTCGCGAGAACGACAGTGGACAGCGAAATGGCGGCGACGACCTTGCCGGCCCCCCACATCGTCGACACCAGTTCAGCCAGCGATTTGTTCTTCCAGAAGAGATGGGGCGCCGCCGAACCGCCGGCCACGATCAGGCCTCGATGTTCCTCGGGGCGGACGTCTTCGATCGAAACAGTGGCTTCGATGAACCCTTCGCGCATGCCGCGGCAGGTGCCGGCCCGGGTCGAGGCGACCACGACCGTCGCTCCTTCGTTTTCCAGAATCCGTTGAGTCTCGAAGACTTCCTCTTCGCGGAACTGCGTTCCGAGTACGGCTAAAATGACGCTGGTTCCTGTCAACTGCTTCTCCGCCATCGGGCCCATCCTCCATTGTAGCGGGCCATTATACCCTGTTAGAATCATCTGGAATTGCGAATGGAAACTGAATTCCGTTCACGACGACGGATAACCCAGGCTCGGCGGCAGGTCCGGGCCGGGTTGCCGCGAAGGTGCCCCGGTACATGATTCAGCTAAAGTCCCCGCAGGAAATCGAGCGAATGAAGGTCCCCGCGCAAATCGACGCCGAGGTGTTGGCGATCGTGCGGGAAAATTGCCGCGACGGCGTCAGCACCTACGACCTGGACCGGATCGCCGAAGAAGAGACGCTCAAGAGAAAGGGCCGTCCGACCTTCAAGGGATATCGGGGATTTCCGGGGTCGCTCTGCGTTTCGATCAATCACGAAGTGGTCCACGGAATTCCTTCCCGGAAACGGATTCTGAAGAACGGCGACGTGATCGGAATCGATTTCGGAGTCACCTACGACGGATTCATCGGCGACCATGCCATGACCGTTCCGGTCGGCGAGATCTCCGATGAAATCCGGAAGCTGCTCGAGGTGACCGAGACATCGCTCCGCAAGGGCATCGAACAGGCGCGTCCGGGAAACCATCTGGCGGATATTTCGGCAGCGATCGAAGGTGCAATCGTCCCCCACGGGTTCGGAATCGTACGAGAACTCTGCGGTCACGGTATCGGCCGCAACCTGCATGAAGACCCGCCCGTCCTCAACTACGTGCAGAACGGCCGGGGCCCCAGACTACAAGCCGGACTGGTTCTCGCGCTCGAACCCATGGTGAACCTGGGTACCGAGAAGGTCCGGACTCTGAAAGACGGATGGACCGTCGTGACGATGGACGGAAAGCCATCCGCCCACTTCGAACACACCGTCGCCGTGACGGCCGGCGGCCCCCTCGTTCTGACCCAACTCTAAGGGCAGGCCGGTCAAGTCCTGCGCTCCACCCCTCATGTTGACGGCAAGCGCCGCGATAGCGTTCCTGGAGGTTTTCAGATCGACGTTCGAGCCTTGCGACACGTCAGGGGTATCCTATCGTCGGGAGTCAGCTATGGACCGGCAATCGACGGCGGTGTTCCGAAAGGTGCCTGAAGGCTGTATGGCCTTCGTCGACGAATTCTCCTGCGCCAACACCCCGGGCGCCTCCGCCGAAGAAATCCGAGCCAATCTTCGCGAAGCCGTCGCCTCCGTGGTCGATGCCAATCGGCTATTGGCCCGCGAACACGCCGGCGGGGGCGCGGGCATCTCTTGAAGATCGTCTTCGGCTGGCACCTGGACGGGCCGACGTGTCCCGAAACGCCCGGCGGCGGCGCGTACGCCATTGACGCTGCCATCGTCGGCCCCGCGGGGTTGCTGAACCTGCTCGAAACGCGGCTGGGCCTGAACGGCCCCCTCACGAGCCCGGCGCGCAGAATCGCCCAATACGTGGCTCGGCTGCGCGCCATCGACGACGGCCGCAGGTTCTTTTCCCGCTCCTTCGCCGCCGACGCATGGGCGACCGCGCGCCTCCTTCTCCATTGGCGCGACGAGTTGATCGCCGCTGGCTGGTCGCCCGGGTCCAGGCCCTGGAGGAGCGATAGGCTAGCCGTCCTGGCGCGGGCGGAAGCCCTCGACGAGCCGCCTCTTGCCGGGGGGCTTCCCGATCGCGCGCGCTCGATCCTGTCGGGCATCCCCGAGGCCAACCCGATCGACGAACTGACTCTGGTCGATGATCGGCAACGCCTGCCCTGGGTCTGGCGGCGCCTGATCGAGGCGCTGGCGGCCTCCGGTACGAACGTCGTGGGTGCCACGGTGGAACACGGCCGCGCGTCCGGCGACCTGGCCGCCGTGCAGGCGCTGATTTCCGGTCGAGAACCCGGCCCGCTGACAGGCGACGCGACCTTCTCCGTCGTCCGCTACGACAACGCACTCGCGGCGGGGGACATCGCCGCCGAATGGCTCGCGGCATCGAGGGAGGCCAACACGGACGTCGTCATCATCCGTCAGGGAAACCCGACAATTCTCGATGCCGCATGCCGCCGCCTGGGGCTGCCGCCCCCGGGCGGGAGCGAGCGCTCGCCGTTCCGCGGCGCGTTACAGGTGCTGCCGCTCGCTTTCGAAACCGCCTGGCGGCCCCTGGACGCCGAGCGCGTTCTCGAGCTCCTTGTCATGCACGGATCCCCGATCCCCTATCGGATCGGCCGCCATTTCGCAAACGTGTTGCGCGATTTCCCAGGGACGGGCGGCGCGCGATGGCGGAACGCGTGGGATGCGGTCGTGGAGAGGCTTCGCCACGATCTTTCCGAAGACGACCTCGACACGGCCAAGCGTATCCGGCAGATCCGGAAATCCGTGACCGAATGGAAGCAGTGGCTCGAGCCCGAACGCTTCGAGCGGAATTCGGGCGTCACGGTGAAGGCGGCCGACGCGATCTGCCGGAAGGTTGAGCGATGGGCGTTCAAGAGAGGTGCGGCCACCGGGGACGAGATCTACCTACAGGCCGCCTTGTCCGCGTCCGGCCTGGCCGCCGCGATCGCCGATTCGCGGATCGACCCGATCTCGAAGCCGCAGCTCGACCGCATGATCGATGCGGTGATCGGCGGGGGCATCAAACGGCCAGCCGCCTTCGCCGGCGCCGCTCCCTGGACGACGATCGACGATGCCACGCAGATCTGGGGCCGCGCGCCCGCCGTTCTGTGGTGGGGCTTCGCCGAAGCGCAATCGCGTGCCGTGGTCGATCCGTGGAGCCGCGCCGAGCGCGAGGAACTGGCCGCGGCCGGGGCCCTGCTCCAATCCCGGGACGACATGACCGCGCTGCGCCTCGACGCCGAGCGGCGAGCGTTCCTCAACGTCACCGACCGCATGTTGCTGATCATGCCCGCCGCGTCGGAGACCGAGAGCGGCGCGACACACCCGGTCTGGCACGAGTTGGCCAACCTCGACGGCCTGGGCCGGACGATCGTCGATGGACGCACGCTGCGCCGCGGCGCGCGGGTGGCGCTCGGCGGGCGCGCCTGGGAGACGGTTCGGACCGATCACCGGACGCTGCCGCCGCCGATCCGCGAATGGACAGTACCGGCGAAGCTCATTCGTGCGCGCGAGACCGAATCCGCGACCAGCATCGAGAGCTTGTTGGGATGCCCGATGCGCTGGGTCCTCCAGTATGGGGCGGGCCTCCGGAAGACCGGGCTTCTCGACATGGCAGAGGGCAACCGCTTGAAGGGCAGCGTCGCCCACGAGGTGCTGGCGCGCTTCCTCTCGGGCCCGCGGCCCGATGACGAAGCCGGCATCCGGAGCGCCGTCAAAACAATCCTGGACGCGGTGCTGCCGGAGATCGGGTCGCCGCTGCTGTTGCCCGGACGGCGGCTGGATTTGGATGACCTGCACCGGAACACGATCGAGAGCGCGGTGGCGCTGTCCCGGATTCTGAAGCAATGCGGGCTCTCCGTGGCCGCCACCGAGCGCAGGTCGGAGTGTTCCCTTGACAACCAGATGGATCTGGCCGGCATCGTCGACGTGGAACTGACCGATGAACGTGGGGCCCCGGCCGTCGTCGAGCTCAAATGGTCGAACCGCGACCGTTACCGCCGCGATGAAATCGCCGAAGGACGACCCGTGCAACTCGCCGCCTATGCGTTTTTTGTGAAGGGCGACGGAGCGAACGTCTTCGCGCCGGCAGCCTATTTCATGATTAAGCAGCGCCGCATGCTTGCCGTCGATTCGGCGCCGTTCCCCCTAGAATCGCTGATCGAGGGCCCGAGCCTCCCGAGCGTCTGGAACGCCATTGTCGAGGCCCGGAAGCGGACGCTTGGGGAAATGGGCGCCGGCCGTGTCGTGGCGGCGGGCGTTCGGACGGAAGGATCCGAATCGGGGGACACGGACGCGAACGCCGGCGCACAAATCGTTGTCGAACCCCCGTGCAGCTTCTGCGATTACGGACGGCTCTGTGGAAAGCAGGCACTGTCATGACGGCGTCTTCCGACAACCGCAAACCCGTCGATATCGTGGTTGCGAGCGCGGGCACCGGGAAGACGTTCCGCCTGGTCGAGGAGATCGGGGCGGCGATCGCGGCCGGCGCGGCGCCCGGATCGATCCTGGCAACGACGTTCACGAACAAGGCCGCCGCCGAACTCGTGGAACGCGCCCGGTCGAAGCTGATCGGTCAAGGACAGGCAGATCAGGCGGCCGGCCTGCTGTGGGCCCGGGTCGGTACCGTCAACTCGGTGTTCGGGCGCATCGTCGGCGACTTCGCCGTGAACGCCGGGCGTTCGCCGGTGACCGACGTGATTCCGGAAGAGCGCCAGGGACGTGTGTTTGCGATCGCGGCGGAATCCGCGATCAGCCGGTATGCGCGCGAGATGATTCCGATCGCGCAACGCCTCGACATCGACGACTGGACCGATGACGTCCGGAGGTTGGCCGGCCTCGTGCGCCAGAACGACATCGACTCCGCCCGGCTCGAGGATCACGCGGACCGTTCCTGGAAGGGTTGCCTCGCCCTGTTTCCGCCGTTGTCGGATGAGACCGGCGACGCGCTCGACGCCCGCCTTCGGGACGCCCTGGCCGAAACCCGGGATGCACTGAAGAACAGCAACGATACGACCAAGACGACGGCCGCCGTCAAGCAGCGAGTCGAGGATGCCGTCGCTGTTCTAGAGTCCGGACGCGACCTCTCCTGGAGTTGGTGGGCGCGCCTGGCCAAGCTGAATCCCGCGAAACCGAGCACCGGCGTCGTACAACCCCTCGTCGACGCCGCGGCGAAGCATGCGGCGCATCCGAAACTGCGCGCGGACCTCGAATCCTACATTCGCGGGATCTACCGGACCGCCGCCGACGCGCTTGCGCTGTACGCGGAATACAAGGACGCGCATGGGTTGGTCGACTTCATCGATCAGGAGCACCTGGCGCTTCAACTCCTGGATGACGCCCCAGTGGCGGATCGTTTGCGGGAGACGCTGTCGCGCGTATTCGTCGACGAATTTCAGGATACCAGCCCCATTCAGCTTGCCTTATTTCTCAAGGTCTCGCAGGTTGCCGAACGGTCGTTCTGGGTCGGCGATCCGAAGCAGGCCATTTTCGGCTTTCGCGGCACGGATCCGGATCTGATCCTTCAGGCCGCCCGGACGATCGTCCCCGAATCGGCGGGCCGACAGGAAACCCTCCCACGGTCCTACCGGGCGCGGCCGGGACTCGTCGATTTCACGAACCTGACCTTCGGTCCGGCATTCGAGGCCCTGGATTTCGAACCTGGCGGCATTCGAATCCAGGAATGCCATCGCGGCGACGGCGATGGCCAGACGGCGCCGATCGAGGTGTGGGGTATTGCAGGCGCTACCGTGGCCGACGCGATGACCGTCCTGGCCGAAAAGATCCGAAGCGTGCTGGACGACGCGCCAGCGCATCCCGTCGAAGACACGGAGACCGGCACACAACGTGAGATTCGGGGTTCGGATGTCGCCATTCTGTGCCGGACCAACGCGCACGCCGAAGCCGTGGCTGACGCGCTGGCGGCGTCCGGAGTCCGGGTCTCGATCACGCGCCCAGGGCTACTGGAGACGCCCGAGGCAGTTCTGGCGATGGCCGCGCTCCGATACCTGGTGGATCCCGGCGACACGCTCGCGATCGCCGAGATCGCGCATCTCCATCACGACGCGAAGGATCAGCCGTCCTGGTTCGCGCGCAGCCTGTCCGAGGATCGGATCGCCTCGCTCGTTTCGGAACTGCCGGTGTTCGCGGCACTGGACGAGGGACGCGCCGAGCTCGCGGAACTGACGCCGCCCGAAGCGCTCGACAGGGCGATCACGGCGCCGGGCATCCTCGACCGCGTCGGCGCCTGGGACCACGCGCTCGACCGAATCGGCAACCTCGACGCCCTGCGCGCGTTCGCCGTGCAGTACGAGGACGAGGCCAGGACCATTCGAAGCGCGGCCACCGCGGCCGGTCTGATCGCATGGCTCGGCGACTCGGCGCGGCTGGACAACGAGCTGCCGCCCACGGCGGATCCGGACGCCGTGAACGTGTTGTCCTATCACCGCGCCAAGGGTCTCGAGTGGCCGATGGTCGTGCTCTTGGACCTGGATAATACCTGGAAGCCTTCGGCCTTCGGTTTCGACGTCGAGTCCGACGGCGATTTCGACGTGTGGCGGCCGCTCAAGGGCCGGTGGGTCCGTTTCTGGCCGTGGCCGTACGGTCAACAGGCCAAGGGCGTCGATATCGATGTGTCGGTGGTCCAGACCGACGAACACCGGAACGCCGAGCGGCGCGAGCGCACCGAGGCCGTGCGGCTTCTGTATGTCGGAATGACCCGGGCGCGCGACTACCTGGTTCTGGCGCCGCGGGACTTCGGGAAGAAAGGGCTTCGAATGTCGTGGCTGGATCTGCTCGTCGACAAGGAAAAACAGCCCGTCCTCGCGTTCTCGCGCGAGGGGGCGGACCTGGCCGTAACCGCCGAGGGCGCGACGGTTCCCGTCCGGTATTCCGAAACGAGGGTGGTCGATCGTGAGTTGCGGGCCAGGGAACCCGACACGGCCTGGCGAATGCCCGAGGCACTGGAGAAAACGGAACGTCCGCCCTACCGGATCGCGCCCAGCGCGCTGGAGCCGTCGGGGGCCGCCTCGGCGGCGGTGGTTTCGCGAATCGAACTCGGCGCGCGCATCCCGATCACGGGCAGTCCGGACATGACCGCGTTGGGCGAAGCCGTGCACGCGTTCCTGGCCTTCGACCGCCCCGGGCAGGGTCCGCGCGAACGGCGGGACCGCGCGGCGGAAACGCTGGCGCGGTGGGGCGTCGGCGGCCTCCGGCCCGAAAACCTCGTCGAGATGAGCGACCGTTTGTTCGCCCATCTGGAGATGGCGTTCCCGGGCATGACGATCCGCGCCGAGGTGCCGGTCTTCGGGCGACGGGACGGGCAGCGCCTGACGGGCCGGATCGATCTGCTGCTTACGAACGGCGCACGGGCCGTCGTCATCGATCACAAAAGTTATCCGGGCACCTTCGATACGTGGGAATCCAACGCGTTGGGCCACGCCGCTCAACTCGCGCTCTATGCCTCGGTCGTTCGTGGAGCGGCGGAGCCGGCCGAGGTCGAAACGTGGGTGCACATGCCCGTGGTGGGGCAGTTGATCCAGGTGCGGGCCGTGGTCGAGGGATGGTCGTGACGCCGGATCGGGCACCGCGTGACCAAGACCGACTGTCAAAACGATTCGCAGCCGGATACTCTTTTCTTGTAACTTCCGTGTTTTTCGAGCGAATCTTCTATCACGCCTTTCTCACGGGTTTTCGTCGCGAAGAGTCGGAGACGCCGTCAGAGCTGGGGCGCAGTTCCTTGCGCCCACAAGAAAGGCGCATATCCTTGTGCCCGCAAAAGGAGGATTTGAGAGCGTCATGACTCCCTTTAATCTTGGTAACTGGGCAGCGTTTAATTTAGGGGATTACATCGAATAGTGACGTAATCCAATCTTTGCGGGTCGTACCACATCAACCATGAGGTAAGCCACCGGTGGAGATTTTATCAGAGACTCTCTTATTCCGAATTGCAGCCGTGCTTTTAAGCCGGTTGCGGAAACGGAATGAGGGACAGAATTCGTCGGGACGGGTTGATTTTCCATGATCATTCCTCACTGTTCTGGCGATAGGCGGGTGAGGGTGCTACCTCGCCCGCCATACATATTATAGTGATAAAAACAGGCAATGAATTGTTAAAAACACCTTGCAAACTACGTCACTACCCTGTAATATTGTATTGTAAGTAGGAGATACGCAATGGCTAACAAGGCACCTGGCAAACACTTCCGACAGGGACTTTCAACTAAGGAATTCTACCGCCTGTTCCCCGACAACGCATCCGCTGAAGAATGGTTCATCCAGAACCGCTGGTTCGACGGCATCACCTGCCCGCGTTGTGGATCGGACAACGTGCAGACTGGAACGGCCCACAAGACCATGCCGTTTCGGTGCCGCAAGAGCAAGAAGCGTGAAACCTGCGGGAAACCGTTCAGCGTCAAGACCGGGACGTTCATGGAAGCATCCAACCTCGGCTATCAGGATTGGCTCTACGCCATGTATCTGGTCGTTACCAACCTGAAGAGCGTGGCATCCATGAAGATGCACCGCGAGTTGGGAATCACCCAGAAATCCGCATGGCATCTTGTTCACAGAATCCGCAAGGTTTGGGACGTTTCTGATCATGAACCATTCAAAGGTCCTGTTGAGGCGGATGAGGTCTACATCGGCGGACTGGAAAAGAACAAGCACCAGTCCAAGAAGTTGAAGTCCGGTCGTGGATCGGTTGGAAAAACCGCTGTTGTAGGTGTCAAGGATCGTGACACGAACGAGGTCCGAGCTACAGTGGTCGAGCGCACAAATGCAGAAACCCTTCAAGGTTTCGTTCGTGCCAATACAGACCCCGAATCAACGGTTTACACTGACGAAGCAACCGCATATCAAGGCGTTGCCAAGTCGCATGAATCGGTCAAGCACTCGGTTGGTGAGTACGTCCGGGGTCAGGCCCACACCAACGGCATTGAATCCTTTTGGTCCATGCTGAAACGCGCTCACAAGGGGACGTTCCACAAGCTGTCAGCCAAACACCTTCACCGCTACGTCTGCGAGTTCGCAGGACGCCACAACATCCGCAGCATGGGCACTCTCGATCAAATGCGTTTCGTCGTTTTGAGCATGGATGGGGCACAACTTCGTTACAAGGACTTGGTAGCGTGAGCACTGCGGGCATATTCCAACAGATAGGATTGACCCCACCACCTCGCCGGGTTACCGTTCTGACTCAACCACCGGAACCCAACCCTATGGCAGAACGCAACTTTGAAAACCGGACCCTCTTTCACAGTGACAACCTGCCGATCCTCCGTGCCATGAACAGTGAATCGGTGGACCTGATTGCCACTGATCCGCCGTTCAACAAATCGAAGGACTTCCACGCCACTCCGGACAGTCTCGCAGCAGGAGCGTCCTTTCAGGATCGATGGTCATGGGAGCGTGACGTACATGAGGACTGGACCGACCAGATCACCGATGACCATCCGCGTCTCATGGAAGCGATTGAAAGTGCCCGTTACGCCCACTCGGATGGCATGGGTGCGTTTATGTGTTTCATGGCCGTCCGTTTGTTGGAGATGAGGCGTGTTCTGAAGTCAACCGGATCGATCTACCTGCACTGCGACCCAACTGCTTCACATTATTTGAAGGCGGTCATGGACGCGGTATTTGGGTGGAAAAAGTTTCGTAACGAGGTGGTGTGGGGGTATAGGACTGGCGGTGTGGGCAAGCGTTGGTTCGCAAGAAAACACGATGTGATTCTTTGCTACTCCAAGTCAACTTTCTGGACATTTAATGTCCAGCATTACCGTTCTTACCAGCAGAAAAAGTACAACTACAACAAGAAGTACCCCGAACTATGGGACAAGGAAAAGAAGAAGTGGTACCACAATTCAGTTTGCAGGGATGTATGGGAGGATATCAAATCTATAGGAACCGAAAAAGGCCAGAAAGAGGTTACTGGCTATGCAACCCAAAAACCATTAGCCCTGTACGAACGTATCATCAAGGCATCCAGCAATGAAGATGACACGGTATTGGACCCGTTCTGCGGTTGTGCCACAACCTGCGTTGCCGCTGAAAAGCTAAATCGTCAGTGGGTAGGCATCGACATATGGGATAACGCGAGGGATGTTGTTTTGAAAAGGCTTGAATTGGAAGGATTGATCGTGCAGGACTCAACCGACAAACTACACGGTCATCTGTTCCCATATGACGTAATCAAGATGGATGTCCCGCCGATTCGCACGGATGACACCAAAACAGCCGCACCTAACCTCAGAACCAAAGTCATCGTCTTCGAACCAGTAGGGAAGAAGATGACCCGTGCAGATATGTATACCCATCTTCTGGACCAACACGGCCGCAAGTGCCGTGGTTGTGAAAGAACGTTCGATGATTCTCGTTACCTCCAGTTGGACCATAACACTCCACGGGCTGATGGTGGATTGAACCACATATCCAACCGGGTCTTGTTATGTGGTCCATGCAACCAACTCAAGAGTCACATTTACACGTTGTCGGGCTTAAGACGTGAGAACAAGAAACGAGGGTTCATGCGTAATGGAAATTAGCTGCCAACCTCGGCCCAAGGATTGGACGTGCGCCTGTAAACATGAGGACATACCTGTAGGTTGGGGCTCCGGTGGGTTCCAGTGCGACGTATGTAATGGCATTTACTACGCTCCTATCAACCCGTCCGACAGCGATCTTTTCGACAGCTTTGCCATAATGAGGAGTGAGAATGACTAAGACTCCGAAACCAAAAACAGTTGAGATAGTGAAGTCCGACTACCAGCCGACCAAGGGCGAGTTGGAGCAGGAATTGGAACCTCTCGACATTCCTGGACCGACCGTGGATCAGCGCATCAAGAATCTGGCGCGGGCGTTGTTTCAGCCGGTCAAGTTGCGCAGGATCGACCTGCCACGGAAACGACGCTGATTCATAATGCGTCACTATTCGATATAATCCCCTTAATTTAGGTAATTTTGAGGAGATATTATTGGGACCAACTTGTTCACGTTGTGGAGAAGTAATTGAAGGGACTGATCCAGAGCTCTGCGACGACTGTCTGGAAAGCCATCCGCCCACTTCGAACACACCGTCGCCGTGACGGCTGGCGGTTCGGTGGTTCTGACCCAACTCTGAGGGCAGGTCGGTCGAGTCCTGCGCTGGGCCCATCAGAATAGCCTATAATGAAAAACGCCGCCGACGGCGGCATCTGAAAGGGCGGTTAGCTCAGCTGGGAGAGCGCGGCGTTCGCAATGCCGAGGTCGAGGGTTCGAGCCCCTTACCGTCCACTCCTTATTTCCTCAGTTCCTCAGTTCTCCAAGCACGACTCGCGCGGCATTGCGTCCGGGCGCGCCCATCACCCCGCCTCCCGGATGCGCGGCCGAGCCGCAGAGATAGAGGTGCGGTATCGGCGTCCGATATTGGGCCCAACCCGGCAGGGGTCGATTGAAGAAGAGTTGTTCGAGAGAGAGTTCTCCCTGAAAGATATTTCCTTCCGACAGCCCAAAGGTCCGTTCGATGTCGAGAGGCGTCAGAACCTGCGATCCCACGATCAGCTCCCTCAGATTCGGCGCGTATTCGGATAGCGTGTCGATCGCGTTTTGTCCGAATTCTTCCCTTCGCTCGTCCCAGTTTCCGTTTTCGATGGCGTAGGGCGCGTATTGCACAAAACACGACATGACGTGCTTTCCGGGCGGGGCCAGGGAGTCGTCCGTCAACGTTGGAATCACGATGTCCATGTACGGCCGCCTGGAGAACTCTCCGTACTTGGCATCATCGTAAGCCCGCTCCATATAGTCCATGCCGGGGGATATCGAGATCGCCCCGGACAGATGCGCCCATCCTTCGGGAAGGCACGTGAATCGAGGCAGGCCGTCCAGGGCCAGATTCACCTTTCCCGAAGAGCCTCGAAAACGGTAACGTTCGAGAGCCGACACGAAGTCGGCCGGCAGGTGCGTTTCGCCGACGATATGCCTGAACGTCCGGCGCGGGTCAAGGCTCGACGACACGGCTGACGCCCGAATCTCTTCTCCGCTGTCGAGAATGACGCCCGTGGCGCGTCCATGACGTATTCGGAGGCGGGAAACCGGTGTCTCGGTTCGAATCTCGACCCCGGCCTCGATGGCGGCCCGGGCGATGGCGCCGGATACGCCGCCCATGCCGCCGCGCGGCAGTCCCCACCGCCGGAACACGCCGTCGATCTCTCCCATGTAGTGGTGCAGCAGGACATAGGCCGTTCCCGGGGAACGAACCCCCTGGAAGGTGCCGATAATCCCCGAAGCCGCCATCGTGGCTTTCAGCGGGTCGGATTCGAACCAGTCGTCCAGAAAATCGGCAGCGCTCATCGTCATCAATCGAAGAAGGCTGTCGCGGTCCGACGCCGGCATCCGGCGAAACCGCCAGAGCAACCCGCCCATGTCCCGCAGGCCGCTCCAGCCCGGGGCGTCGATGTCGGGGGGAGTCATGCCGAGCATCGGTTTGACGAACCGGCCCATGATTTCGATAACGTAAAAGGGACCCACCAAACGGGGCTCTGATCGAGGAAAAGGGACCCACCCCTGATAGCCTCCCCGGAAGCGTGAACTGGAAGAACAGGCACGCGGGTGGGAGGCGAGGATTGATAGGGATGGATCAGTACGAGTTGATCAGAACCGCAGATCGGGTTTACAAGAAAAGCATTCGACAGATCGCCCGGGAGACCGGGCACACGCGACGGACGGTCCGGAAAGTATTGGCCGGACAGGAGCCCAGGTATCGGCGAGAGAAGGAGCCCGCCTGTCCGGTGATGGACCCGGTCGCCGGGATCGTAGATGCCTGGCTCCAGGCGGACCGGGACCAGCCCGTCAAGCAACGCCACACCGCGCACCGGGTGTGGCAACGTCTGGTGGAGGAGCATGAATTTAACGGAGCCGAGGCGACGGTACGCCGCTGGGTTCGGGAACGGAAGACACGGTTGGGCTGGAACCAGACCGGCGCTGTGGTGCCGCTGGACCCGGAACACGCCCGTGAAGCAGAAGTGGACTGGGGCACGGCCTGGGTCCGGATGAACGGTGAAGACCGTCAGGTCAAGTTGTTCTGTATGCGGTCCCGGTACTCGGGCAAGGCGTTCGTGCGGGCCTATCCGTGGGAACGGCAGGAGATGTTCCTGGACGGTCACATTCGGGCGTTCGATTGGTACGGCGGCGTATTCCCGACCCTGGTTTTCGACAACCTGAAGACGGCCGTGAAGCGGATTCTGAAGGGGAAGGCTCGGGTCGAGCAGGCCCGGTTCACGGCGTTTCGGGCGCACTACACGTTTGAAGCGCGATTCTGTAATCCGGCCCGGGGCCAGGAAAAAGGCGGTGTCGAGGGCCTGGTCGGCTTTGCACGCCGGAACTTCCTGGTGCCGGTTCCCGAGGTGACCGACTTCGAGGATCTGAACGCGCAACTGCTGGAACGCTGCGCGGCTGACGACCAGCGCCGGATCGGCGGCCGGTCCGACGATCGCACGATTGGGGAGCGGCACGCGGTGGAGCAAGAACGCCTCCTGGCACTGCCCGACACGCGGTTCGAGAACACGAAGGTGGTGGGAGTCCGGATCAGCCCGTATCAGACCGCCCAGGTGGATCAGAACCGGTATTCGGTGCCGACCGCCTATGTGGGACGCCGGCTCTGGGCCCATATCGGCTGTGACCGGGTGAGCTTTTACGCGGACCAGAAGAAGGTGGCCGAACATGACCGCGCCTTCGGTCATAGCGACTGGCGGATCGATCCGTTGCACTACCTGGAGTTGATCCGCCGGAAGGTGGCCTCGTTTGAGAGCGCCCGGCCGATCCGGCAGTGGCGGGATCAATGGCCGACCCAATATGAGACCGCGCTGGAGCGGTTGCGGGATCGGCATGGGTACAGCCGGGGCACCCGGGAGTTCATCGGCATCCTGCAACTCCACCAGGACTGGGATCTGGAACGGGTGTCCTCGGCCATCCAGGAAGCGCTCGATGCCCACTGTATCGAGTTGGAAGCGGTGCGGCACATTCTGATGCGGGAGGACACGCCGACTCGATCCCATGCGCCGCTCGAGTCCGGGTTGATGCCCGGTATCACCGACCTGACGATCGCTGGGGCCGATCTGGATCAATATGACCGTCTCCTGGCCGGGGGTGCGCGATGAGTCCGGGTCAGGAGATCGTTCTCGACGACGCACTGCGGCAACTCCGGCTCCCGGCCATGGTGCGGGAGTGGCGGGAACACGCCCGACAGGCCAAAGAGGCCGGCGAGGGGTACACCGGCTTTCTATTGGCTCTGGCCAGCCGCGAGCTGGAACAGCGGCAAGCCAATCAGGTCCAGCGTCGACTACGGGAGGCCCGGTTCCCACTGCTCAAGACTCTGGAGACCACGGACCTGAAGAAGTGGCCGGTGCTGGATGCGATCCAGGTTCGCGACTATGCCGAGTGCGGCTACATTACCCGGCACGAGAACGTCGTCCTGTTGGGCAAGCACGGAACCGGTAAAACCCATGCCGCCACGGCTCTGGGTGTGGAAGCCTGCCGGAGGGGCTACCGCGTCGGGTTCACCACGGCCGCCGGGCTGGTCAACACCTTGATCGAGTCGCGCGAGGAACGGCAACTGAACCGGCGCCTGGCCAAGCTGGCCCGCTTCGAGCTGCTCATCGTGGACGAAGTCGGCTATATCCCGTTCTCGGCCGAGGGGGCGCAGTTGCTGTTTCAGGTCTTCTCGGACCGCTACGAAAAGGGTTCGCTGATCGTCACATCGAACCTGCCGTTTGCACAGTGGACCAGCGTCTTCGGTGACGCCGCACTGACCGCAGCCCTGCTGGACCGGCTGACCCATCACTGCGCCATTCACCAGTTCGATTGGGAAAGTATCCGGTTCACCCAAAGTCTAGGCGCCGCCGGAAAACGGAAGAACAAACCCCGGTCCGCCGGAGGATCCGCGTGAAAACCGCGGGCGCAGCGGGCTGTGGAAAGTGCCGCCCCCATGGAAACCCGCTGCAAAGCCAGCGCGTTCCCACAGTGGCTTGGAAGCCTTCGGCTCCCACACTTCCCACGGCCTCGACGGCGGAATCACTTACAAACCATTAACCCGGGGGTGGGTCCCTTTTACTCGATCGGGGTGGGTCCTTTTTACGTTGTCAAAGCGAGTCATGCCGAGCATCGGTTTGACGAACCGGCCCATGCGCGCCATCGTTTCGCCGTAGCCGGGATACGCTTCGGCGTCCCGAGTCGAATGGCGGGCGATCTGGCGCCGGGTCTGTTCCGGATCGCCGGTACGCCACAGGTAGTCCCCGTCGGGCAGAGGGGTGAACGTACCGTCGAGGGGGAGGATTTCGAGACCGTGCCTGTAGAGATTCAGTTCGCGGATGATCTCAGGCCGAAGAAGCGACACGACGTAGGACGCAACCGAGAACCTGAAACCGGGAACGATCTCTTCGGTGACCGCCGCGCCGCCCACGATGTGCCGCCGCTCGAGGACCAGTACCCTGCAGCCGGCTCGAGCGAGGTAGGCGGCGTGAATGAGGCCATTGTGGCCACCGCCGATAACGATAACGTCATACGTGGAAGACATGCGACGTCCTGGACCCAGGCCTTCCAGGGATCACTTGAATACCCGGCCGTTCGCGGCCTTGGAACGCGGTCGGGTTGGCGCGCGTTTACCGGCCCGCGCCCTTGTCCGGCCGCCTACGGAACGGGTGTGGCGCCGGGACTCAGCAGGTCCTTTCCCATCAGCGGGCGAAGCGCTTCAGGTACCCGAACCGACCCCTCGGGTTGCTGGTAGTTGTCGAGTATCGCGATAAGCATGCGCCCCATCGCGCATCCGGTGTCGTTGACGGTGTGGCAGTGGCGCACCTTTCGATCGTTGCCGCGATACCTGATATTGAGGCGCCGTGCCTGATAGTCCGAGGTGTTCGTGTCGGTCATCACTTCCATGAACTCTTGCGATCCCGCCATCCAGACTTCGACGTCGCGTTGACGATAACTAGCCAGATAACCCGCGTCGCCGGTGCATTTGTCGACGATCCGATAGGGCAGGGCAAGTTGGTGCATGAGCCATTCGTTCACTTCCCGGAACTGCCTGTACATATCCGCCGACTGCTGGGGTGCGCATACCGCGTTCATTTCGATCTTGTCGAACTGATGGACGCGCTTGATGCCCCGGACGTCCTTTCCCCATGATCCGGCCTCGGACCGGAAGCACGGCGTCGCGGCGAAGACCCGTATTGGCAATTCGGCTTCGTCGAGCATCCGGTCCATGAAGTAGCTGAAGTTCGCCGGTTCCGACGACCCGACCAGGAACAGCGGCAACGGTTCCTCGATGTTGTGGGTCTTGATTTCGTAAACCTGATCGCGGCCTTCCGGAAACTGCGACGTGCCGTGCAGCGAGCGCTCGCGAACCAGCAATGGAGGAATAATGGGCGTGAATCCGCGCCGGAGCAGTTCATCGGTCAGGAGTCGATGAATCGCCATCTGCATCAGGGCGATGTCACCCAGCAGGTACGCGAATCGGGATCCGGAAACCTTGCCGCCCTGGAGCGTATCGATGCCGCCGAGTTTTTCGCCGAGTTCGGTATAGTGCAGCGGTTTGAAGTCGGCGTCTCCGGAATGCGGCGGCCGGGGGGGCATGAACTCCGCGGAACGATTCGCCCTGCCCAGCTTTCCGGAGTCGAGATATCCGTCTCCCGGAACCCACGCGCACTCCTCGACGTTGTCCTCTTCGCCCTGGCCTTCGGGCATTTCGGGATCGATGAAGTTCGGGAACCAGTCCATCAGGGCGGACCATTCCCGGTTGACCTCCGAGGCCTCGGCATCGAGCGCCCTGGATTTCTCGCGGATCTCCTGGCCCTTTTGGCGCGCCGCGTCTGGATCGGACTTACCGAGGGCGGCGATCTTCTTTTTTTTGGAGTTCAAGCCATCGATCGCGGTCTGAAGAGCGCGGCGCCGCGCGTCCAGTTCCAACCATCGGTCGACATCGGCCCGCGCCGGGTCGACCTTGCGGAGCCGGACGATTTCCTTCAACCGGCCGGCGTTCGCGCGCGCTTGTTTGGGGTCGATCATCGGCGGCCTACAGGTTGCGGGTCATCAGCCTGGACAGGGACTGGCTGAACCGGCCCGGATCTTTCAGTTCCGATCCTTCGGCCAGAAGGGCGCCCCCGAAAAGCAGTTCAGCAAAGTCGTCGATCGCTTCGTCGTCCTTGTCGCCGTCGACGCGTTCCTTCAGCTTCATGACGATCTCGTGATCGGGGTTGAGTTCCATGATCCGCCGCTGCTTCGGCGCCGTGCCGCCCTGCATCTGGAGGATACGTTCGAGTCGAGGACTCATGTCTTCTTCGGCGACCACGAGGCACGCGGGGGAATCCGTCAACCGGTTGGTCAGACGGACCTCCTTGACGTGGTTGTCGAGCTTGGCCTTGAGCAGCGTCATCAGATCCAGGTACTCGACCTGCCGGGCGTTCAGGTCCTTGCGCGCCTGATTCTGCTCCTCATCGCTGCCAAGGGCGACGGTGCCCTTGCCGACGGACTTGAGCGCCTTTCCGTCGAACTCGGACAGCGCCTGCACCATCATCTCGTCGATCGGATCGGTCAGAAACAGAACCTCGATCTTCTTTTCCCTGAACGCTTCGAGGTGGGGCGAGTTCTCGATCGTTTCGCGCGATTCGCCGGTGAGATAGAAAATATTCTTCTGCTCGGGCTGCATGCGTTCGACGTATTCGGCCAGTGTGGTCTTCTTGCCGGTTTCAACCGAGGAGTCGAACAGCAGCAAGGGCGTGAGCCTGGCTTTGCTGCCAGAATCGTTTCCGGCGTCGATTCCGAAGTCGAAGCCGACGCCTTCTTTCAGTACCCGTCCAAAATGCCCCCAGAAGTCCTCGTATTTGTCCCTGGCGTCGCGCGCCATGTCCGACAGTGCGTCGATGATCTTCTTCGTAATCCACTTGCGAATCTGCGCGATGTGACGGTCTTCCTGAAGCCGCTGGCGCGAAATGTTCAGAGGCAGATCCGATGAATCGACCACGCCCTTGACGAACCGCAGGTAGCGGGGAAGCAGGTCCTCGCAACTCTCCATGATCAGGACATTGCGGACGTAGAGTTGAAGTCCGAACTTCCCGCTATCGAAGAACAGATCCATCGGGGCCTTGGAAGGCAGGTACAACAGAGACTGGTACTCGATCCGCCCTTCGGCCTTGAATGACAGATGCGTCAACGGCTCGTTCCAGTCGTGGCTGATGTGCTTGTAGAACTCCGTGTAGTCTTCTTCGGTCACTTCCGATGCTGGACGGGACCAGATGGGTTTCATCGAATTGATCGGTTTCGGATCCGCGCCCGTTTTCTCTTTCTTCCCGGCGGCCTCGAGCGTGATGGGATAGGCGACGAAGTCCGAATACTGCTTGACGATGCGCCCGACGACGTATTCCGCGGTGAAGTCTTCGACGCCGCTCTCCTCGTCCTTGGGTTTCAGGTGGAGCGTGACCGACGTGCCGCGCCTGAACTTGGTGGATTCGGAAATCGTGTACTCGCCGTTGCCTTCCGATTCCCACAAGGTCGCCCCGTCCTGACCGGCGCGCCGGGTCAGCAACGACACCTTGTCGGCAACCATGAACGCGGCGTAGAACCCGACGCCGAACTGTCCGATCAACTTGCCGGCCAGTTCGTTGGGCTTGTCCTTCAGCGTTTCCAACAGTTCACGCGTGCCCGATTTGGCGATCGTTCCGATGTTCTCGATGACCTCTTCGCGGGTCATGCCGATGCCGCTGTCGTGAACGGTGACGGTGCGCGACTCCGAATCGGTCTCGATGACGATTTCGAAGATCTCGTCCTTTCCGAGGATGTTCTTCTGGGTCAGCGACTCCACCCGGAGACGATCGAGCGCGTCCGAGGCGTTGGATATCAATTCTCGAAGAAAAATGTCCTTGTTCGTGTACAGGGAATGGATCATCAGATCGAGTACCTGACGGGCCTCGGCCTGGAATTGCATCTTTTCCGCAGTGCTCATACCACCTGTTCCTCCCGGTTCAACCGAATATTGTAACTCGCGCTTCCTGTCTGGCGCGAGGGGAGGCGCCTGAGAACGCCCCTGCGGGCGCGCGTTACAGGGGGAGGAAGAGCGGGCGAGATGCGGATCCGTGGAGTGCCGTCAGGGGGGGGGAATCCGCCGGGGAATTCCGATTTCGTCATTCTTCGGAGGACAGAAATTTGGTCCGGCAGTCGTCCGAGCAGAAGTACACGCTTTCGCCGTTGTGCACGGCGGTGGGGGAACCCTCGGATGTGACGTAGGTGCCGCACACGGGGTCTTTGAAGAGCTTGCCGGTGCGGGTGGCCCGGGCGGCGCCGGGCTCGTTCGGTTCGGGGCCTCTTTCACCGCCGGACTTGGGCGATGCCACGATGCCGCGGACGAACGAAAGCACGGCCATCACGATAAACACCAGAAACAGGATTCGAAGGAGGCCGCTCATGCGCCGGTGCGTGCCATCGCCAGACGGTTTCGCAGCGTTGGGAGGGCCTCGTAGGCTGGATCGATGCTTTCGAGTCGACCCAGCGCCGTGGCGGCCTCGTCGATGTTACGCGGTGGCTCCAGGTAGGCAAGGATGAGATTGTGGAGCGCCAGAGTCTGAAGCGGATCGAGTTCGAGCGCCCGTTGAAATTCCTGGATCGCGTCGCCCACGCGCCCGCTTCCGTAAAGCGCCGTCGCGTACCGTGTCCGCGTCGTGGCATCGTCGGGCGTGATTTCCAAGAGGCGGGCAAACCAGTCGACGGATTCCCCGTATCGACCGATGTCGAACAGGTATGCCGCCAGCCGCGACAGCAGTTCGGGATCGTTCGGGCTGACGGCGAGAGCCTGGGCGAAGAGGGCCAGCATCTCTTCCTCGGCAAAGTCCGGATGTTCCGGTGTGTCGGGCAACCCTCTTGCGCTCAACGCTTCTTCGATTGCCGCCTGCCGCTCCAGGTGCGTCCGGTAGCTGCCATAGATGTAGGCGGCTGCCGAGCCGACGATAACGCCGAGCAGGATCAAGTGGATCGTCTTGGAGTTGAGCATCGTTGGAACGTTGTCAAGCGGCCGGAAAAAGCCGGAAGAGCATCCGGAGACGCTCTTTCGGCACTATCGCGGCGGCTATTGTGTCCGGGCGTATTCCAGCAATCCCTGCGCCGTGGTCGCGTTCGGATCGTCGGGGACAAGTTCCAGAAACCGCTCCAGAGGTTCCACGGCATCGGCCGGCGCCGTGCCCACCAGGGCGAGTCCGAGCTGGTAGTACGCCTGTGCATAGCTGTCATCGGCTTCGATGCTACTTCGGAACGATTCGACCGCCTCGGCCAACTGGCCGCGGTTGATGAAGATGATTCCGAGGTTGAAGTGGCCGGGACCCGCCATGAGAGGATCCAGCACCGCCGCCTGTGTAATGGATTCGACCGCGCCGCCCACGTCTCCGGAATTACCCAACGCGATCCCTCGATTCTGCAGGTAGATGGGGTTTTCGGGGTCCTGCACGAGAGCCAGCCGATAATTTTCGGCGGCGTCGTCATGCCGTCCCGCGCTTGAAAGCGCCTGGGCAAGGTTGGCCAGAATCACGTGCTGGTCGTCGTTAGCGACCGCCACGGTGAACTGTTCGACCGCTTCGTCGAAGTTGCCGGCCGTCATGGCCGCGCGGCCCAGGTCGAAGGCCGCCCGGACGGCGTCCGCGTCGACGCCCGCTTCCAGCATCTCGATCGCGCGTTGCTGGTCTTCATCGCCGAAGGAACTGAGATCGAAATTTCCCTGGACCTCCTGGTTGGCTCGAATCGTGGCCTCGACAGTGGTGATCGCCTGCCGCTGGACCAACAGCGTCACGGTGTAGGTGCCCGCGGGCAGGGTGGCCGAATAGGTGCCGTCTTCCGCGGTGGGAAATTCCCGTTGCTCGCCATCGATCTCGATTCTTATGGCAGCGGACGCCAGCGGTTCGGACTGAAAACCCAGGACGGTACCTGTGATTTCGCCAGTTCCTTGCGCCTGAACCGGAATGGCGAAGGCAAGGACCAGCAGGAGATAGGGCAACATATGGCTGACGAGTTTCATGAAAACCTCCGTCTCTTATACTTCAGCTAGTCGTTCGTCATAGACAATTGGATCGATTGCGTCGGCGTGTTTGAATGCCTCCAACCGCAATCGGCAGCTATCGCACGTCCCGCAGGCCCGGCCGTCGTGCCGGTAGCACGACCATGTCTGGTCCAACGGAGCGCCATATTCCAAACCCATGTTGACGATTTCGAATTTCCGCATATGGATCAACGGTGTTTCGATTCTAATCCCGCTTCCGGGTCGTGTGCCAGCTTCGATCAGAGCGTTCATCCGTTCGTAGTACTCGGGCCGACAGTCAGGATAGCCTGAGCTGTCCTCCGATACCGCTCCGATGAATATCCGTTTCGCGCCGATGACTTCCGCCCATGATGTCGCGATGGCCAGGAAATGCGCGTTTCTGAAGGGGACATAGGTGTTTGGAATGTCTCGTTCGTTCGGATCTCCGTCAGGGATTTCGATCCCGGGGTCGGTCAGGCTGGAGCCTCCGATTTCGGCGAAGTAATCCAGATTCACGACCAATCGCGCCTCGATCCCATAGAAATCGGCCTGACGCTCGAACGCTTCCAATTCGCGTTGCCCGGTACGTTGCCCGTAATTGGCATGCAACGCACAGATTTCATGACACTTGTGGGCGATTGCGCAGGTCACGCAACTGTCCAGTCCGCCGCTCATCAGAACGACGGACCTGGATCGTGTCGATGGGCTATCAACGGTCACGGGCTATCGGCGAACTCGATGTCGGTTCCGAATCCCACAAGTGTATTCGCTAACTTGGCCCAAGTCAAAGCCGGGAATCGCTGTTCCCAAACCGGCTAAACCCCGCGCTCACTAGGCCCAAAACAAGCGCATAACCAGATGGCGAACGGCCGGTTCCCAGCCATAAAGTTGGAGGCATAACCTTCCGTTCCGGGATCGTTTTGTCCCGGCCTCCGGTTCGAGTTGCGTCTGTTCCAGTGGGGGCCTCGCCGTGTCTGTTTGAAGGGTTGACAGCAACCGGGACCTCGACCGCCCGGGCTCAGATCCATGATCGGGTCAGCATCGCAGGGGACGACGCAACACATCCACGGCACGGAACAAGACGGACAGCCACGGGTTCCAGGCCATGAGCCGGAAGACGATGCGCCGGCCGGTACGCACGAGTTGGCACGGCAGGAGGATGAAGGCGTTCAGGAACGTCTTGAACTCCATGCGTAGAACGGTCTGCTTCTCGGCCCGATACTTCGGGGCCCAGCGTCCGGTTTCGGGAAGCAGCAGCGCAAACCACGCCTTCAGGGTCCAGGCCAGCGACGCCATCACCATGTAGGCCCAGTTGCCGGTCCGGTCGCCCACCGGCATTTTCAAGGCCCGGACGCCGTTCTTGAGTTGCTCGATGAGATTCTCCTGATTGCACCGTTGATTCGCGCGCTTCACGATCCGGTCGGCGGGACCGGCACGGTTCGTGATGTAGAAGAAGTACCGGATCTTGTCGAACAACACCCACTCCCCTTTGGCCTCCGACAGATTCTTCCGCACCACCACGACGCGGTAGTCCCGCTTACAGGCGCCGGGCCGGTAGGCGAACTCGGCCACGTCTTCGCCCCGCAAGCGAACGTTCTTGAAACCGCGTTCCCGAACGATCCGTTCCTTGACCTTGTCGGGACGCTGGCGGGGCTGGGTGGCCACCTCGTATCTGGCCTCACGCTCCAGAACTGCCCAGCAGTCCGGCTCCAGCGCATCGGCCCGCGCCACCAGGTTCGCCCTCGCGTCGATACCGAAGATGAAGTCCACGCCCTGGCCGTCCCATCCATCCAGATGCCGGGTCTGGCTGAAGTCGGTGTCCCCGCGCAGCAGGATCCGATGGAACCCGGCGCGCTGGCACAACCCGATCGCCTGATCGAACCGCGGGGCCGCGCCTTCATGCGAGGGCCGGTTGCCGCTCCGGTTCACCAGGTATAACGGCTCGGCGGTGTTCGCCAGTGAAATCAACAACGGGTGATAGCCCCATGTCCCGTCGTAGGCGATATCCATCCCTTCCTTGCATTCCCCGCTGGTCGGCGCCAGGGTCCCATCCGCGTCCAACACCGCCTCGTCGAAAAAACCGGCCGGTTGCTGCCGCCACACATTCAGCCGCACTTCATTCGCCGCCTCCATCAGGTTCTCCACGTCGCCGGGCTCGAATCTCCGGCAAAAGTCGCCCGCCGTGGTCGGGTCCGGTATCCGCTGCGCCCCCAGCGCATCCAGGTATGCTTCGTCGTTGCGCCGCAACTCGATGTCTTCCAGACACGTCCCTCCCGTCAACGCGTTGTAGGCGATGTTCAACACGTGATCCGACTCGTGATACGGCAGATGCCGCTTCAGCACATCCACCCGCGCGTCGATGGCCTCGATCAGACCCGTCCGCCGCGCCACCCGATGCATCGCCCCAAGACCGCCAACCCCCGTGCCGCGCATCCGCTTGCCCATCTCATAGTGCATGTTACTCGCCGACAACATCGGCGCCGACTGTTCCCTCCAATGTCGGTCCCCAAGCCGACGCTCGATTCGCCGCTTGCGATTCCTCATGTTCTTGCGCGTATAATCGTTCATCCGAAATGCCTCCTTTTCCGTCAGGATTCTGCAAATTCTTTTTCGCACGGGACGGGGACATTTCGGGTACTTCCGCTACTTTTTCACTATCGATACTTCCTCAATCGCGCTTATTCAGGGACTAGGGTTTTGCCGCCGGCGCCCGAGGGTCGGGATTGTTTACGCGCGGCGGCAAGCTGCGGTTCCCGGTCTTGCGCGCGGCCGAGCGTCCTGGCGCGCTTTATCCGGCGGGAGGAACGCGCCTGGGAATGCGGCTGAGAACGCGGGCCTGGAGGGTTTCTGATTGAAACGAAAGATGGTGCGGACGATGTGGGGGCGGCGGGGAAGAAGATGAAGAGCGGGTGCGGCGCGTATCCACGCGGCGCTACGCGCGACCGGCGCCTATCCGCACGCCCCGGGACGGCACTAATCACCCTTCAGAAAATCGCGGAGCCCCTCCACCCGGTCCACTATCGCGTAGTCGGGAAGGCTGGCCATGAAAAGTTTGCCGTACCCGCGCGTCCTCAGCCGGCTGTCGAGAATTGCCAGAATTCCCCGATCGTTGCGCGAGCGGATCAGCCGTCCGAAACCCTGTTTGAGCCGTAGAATGGCGGCCGGAACCTGATAGTCCGCGAAAGCGTTTCCTCCGGCTTCTTTGATTTGCCGAATCCGGGCCTGCACCAAG
The DNA here is from genome assembly GCA_963555775.3 of Terriglobia bacterium. Classification (GTDB taxonomy): domain Bacteria; phylum Acidobacteriota; class Terriglobia; order 20CM-2-55-15; family 20CM-2-55-15; genus JAJEDW01. The sequence goes on from CAUVWY020000004.1 coordinate 192,854, forward strand.
GGGTCGGAGGGGACCTGAAACGGGAGCTTGTCGATGATGACGCAACTCAGCGCCTCGCCTCTCACATCAATGCCTTGCCAAAAGCTCGACGTGGCAAAGAGCACGGCGTTTTCCTTGGTTCGGAACTGTTCGAGCAGACGGCTGCGGCTGGTTCCCCCCTGCAGCAGCGTGGGGTAGGGCAGCCGGTCGGCCACGATTTGGTAACAGGCCTGCATCTGGTGGTAACTGGTGAACAGAACGAAAGCGCGCCCTTCGGATACCTCCAGAATTTGAAAAATCTCGTCGGCGGCCTTCGGCAGATATCCGGGGGTTCGATAGTCCGGCAGCCGATGCGGAATGTAGAGGGCCGCCTGCTTCTGAAAATCGAACTCGGTGGACAGCGCCTCGCCTTCGGCTTCTCGCAGCCCCAGCCGGTTCCGGATGTAGTCGGTCGATCCCCCGACGGTCAGGGTCGCGGAGGTCAGAATGCAGGTCGGTATCTTGTCGAACAGGTTCTCCTTCAACAGGGGCGCGATGTCGATCGGGCAGGCTTCAAGAAACACGCCAGGCCCTTTTCGGTCGAGCCAGGACACGTAGTTGTCGGGGTTGCCGTCCTTGAATACCTGAAGCTCGGATTGCAGTTCGCCCGCCCGCCGCGCCAGATTTTCCCATTCGCCTCCGGCGTCGAGCTGGTGCTTGAACGTCTTGCGAATGTCGGCGAGAGCATCGATGAGCCGGTCGATACCCGCCAGGTCGGGCATGGGGTGCCGGCCCTCGTTCAGAAGCAGGAAGCGTCCAAAAAAACTATCCGATTCCCGCATCAGTTCCGCGATGTCGGTTTCGATCCGCGCTTCCGATCCCTCGGCCGTCGACCGGGCATCGAACACAAGTTCCTGCAGCCGGTAGTTGCTGACGTGGAATCCGAAATAGCCGGTCGCCACGTCTTCGAGTTCGTGGGCTTCGTCGAAGATGACCGCCGTATAGTCGGGCAGAATCTGGGCCGTCTCGGATTCGCGAATCGACAGATCCGCGAAAAACAGGTGGTGGTTCACGATGACGATGTCCGATTCCATCGCCTTCTGCCGCATCAGCGTGAGGAAACACGTATCGAACTCTTCGCAACTCGAGCCCAGGCAACGCTCTCGTCTGGCGTCGAGCTGCGACCAGAGTTCGTCGCTGTCGCTAACGGTGCGAAGCTCGGATCGGTCGCCGGTTTCGGTTTCGCCGGCCCATTCGGAGATTTCCTCGAAACCATCCTGCTCATTCGGTGTGAACAGGCCCTCCTGATGAAAGGTGTGCAGCTTGAGTTTGCAGAGGTAGTTGTTGCGGCCTTTCAGGTAAGCCGCGCGTATGGGACGATCCAGCAGCTTTTCGAGAAGCGGAATGTCCTTGTAGAAGATCTGATCCTGAAGGGCCTTGGTTCCCGTGGAGACCAGCAGCCGCTGCCGATGCATGAGGGCCGGCGCCAGGTAGGCCAGGGTCTTGCCGGTCCCGGTGCCCGCTTCGACGATCGCGTGCGTTCGGTTGCCGAGCGCATTGGCAACGATTTCGGCCATCCGGGTCTGGGAGGGACGGGATTCATAGCCTTCGAGTTTCTGGGCAAGAAGGCCGTTGGGAGAGAAAAAATCGAGCATGCAGGTTCAGTGTAGCGAAAATCCGGGACGGGAGTGGGGCCGCGGCGTTCCCAGAATTCGACCTTTGCGCCGAATTGTGGCCAGGGGATTGGCCCGGCCCCTGGAAAACCTTTATGATGTCTCCTTTGGAATCGGACCGGTGCTGAATCCGAGCGGGTTCAGCCAAACCCGGATCGAATGGAACAGTGCTTAGAATACCCATGACCGTTCTCGATGAAATCCATGGCCACATGGAGGAAACCTATCCTCATGAGTGCTGTGGCCTGATCATCGGCGCTGTCGAGGGCGACGCGCGGGTCGCCGTCGCGGCCCGCCGCTGCGGCAACCTGAACACCGAGCGCGCGGAGGATCGATACGAACTGGATCCGAAGGACATGCTGGCTGCTCAGCATGAACTGGACGGCGGTCCGTGGGATATCGTCGGCATCTATCATTCGCACCCGGACCATCCGTCGCGACCGTCCCAGACCGATCTCAACCACGCATGGCCGGGCTGGTCCTATATGATTGGATCGGTGGAAAAGGGAACCGTCTCGAAGGTTCAGAGTTGGGAACTGAACGACGCCGGAGACCGGTTCGATGAAGAATCCATCGAAGTCCAACCCATGGGACCGGAGGAGAGCTAGACGATGAGTGTGAACGTCAAGATACCGACGCCGTTGCGGACGTTGACCGCGGGCCAAGGCGAAGTTGCCGTCGAGGCTGCGACTGTCGGAGAGGCCCTCCTGAAGTTGAACGCGGAATACGGCGGGTTGAGCGATCGGATCCTGGACCAGAACGGGCAGGTCCGCCGGTTCATCAACATCTTCGTCAATCAGGACAACATCAAGGACAAGGATCATCTGGCCACGGCAATCAAGTCCGGCGATACCATCTCGATCCTGCCATCGATCGCGGGCGGCCGTTAGCCCGGTCCCGTTCAGCCCGGCGGCGTTCGCGCGGCCGTGTTTTTCAGGTGTCGAACACTTCTCAAACCGAAACAGGCTCACGCGCCGTCGTCCCTCTCGTTGCCATCGTCGGGCGGCCCAACGTCGGCAAATCCACCATCTTCAACCGCCTCGTCGGTCAACGCCGTTCCATCGTCTCGGATGAGCCCGGGGTGACCCGCGATCGCATTTACGGCCGACTCGAATGGGGCGGCGCCGAATTCGAGGTGGTCGACACGGGCGGCATTATTCCCGGAGAAGAGTCCGAAATACCCCGGAAAATATACGAGCAGGCCCAGGTGGCGATCGAAGCGTCGTCGTTGCTCGTCATGGCGGTGGACGGCCGTGCCGGACGGACAGGGGCGGACGAAGACCTTGCCCGACTGTTGCGGTCCTCAGGCCGCCCGATGTTTCTGGCGGTCAACAAGGTGGATTCGGGGAAGCAGGAAGTCGATGTGGGCGAGTTTGCGCGGCTCGGATTCGACAACGTGTTTCCGCTCTCGGCCGAGCATGGCCTGGGATTCACGGAGTTGCTCGACGCCATGGCCGCGGTTTTGCCGTCCGTCGCGGAGATCGACAGCGGCATCCGCGAGGTGCGTGTCGCGATTATCGGGCGTCCGAACGCGGGGAAGTCGACTCTGCTGAACGACTTGGTCGGGGAAGAACGCTCCATGGTTTCGTCGATCGCGGGAACCACGCGCGACGCGGTAGACAGCGTCGTGGAGCGCGAGGGCATTCGGTACCGGTTTGTGGACACCGCCGGAATCCGGCATCGCGGGCGCACCACGATGAAGGCCGAGAGGCTGAGCGTGGCGATGGCCAAAAAACATCTCGAGCGGAGCGACCTTGCCATTATCCTCATCGACGCCACCGAGCCAATCACCGCTATCGACGCGACCATTGGCGGATATGCGCACGAGGCCGGACGTTCGGCGATTATCGCGGTCAACAAATGGGACCTGGTTGAAAAGGGGCCAACCATTACCGCCGACTTCGAAAAGCGAATCCGCGAGAAGTTGAAGTATCTGGATTACGCCCCGATGGTCTTCATTTCGGCCAAGACCCGGCAGCGCGTCGACAAGCTGTATGGGCTGGCCGCGGAGATCTTCGAAGCGCGGGGCCGGCGGATCGGGACCGGAGAACTGAACCAGTTTCTGAACCAGACAAACCTCCATCGGGGCGGGCTCCCATCGGAGGTCAAGGTGCGGTATATCGCGCAGGTGCGCGTGGCGCCCCCCACGTTCGTCGTGTTCTCCAACACGACGCGAAAGTTCCACTTTTCGTTCGAACGATTTCTTTCCAATCGAATCAGGGAGCGATTCTCATTCGAGGGGACGCCGATTATAATCAAGCAGAGAATGAGGAAGTCGCGGAAGAGGTAGGGAAGACTCGGGAAAGAAGTCGAAAGGACGCATGAAAAAAAGCTGGAATGACGCGAGGCAGGGGTAGGACATTGGCCGAGATCCCGGACAAGCTTTACTTCAAGATCGGTGAAGTCGCCGAAATCGCCGGCGTCGAAAACTACGTGCTGCGCTTCTGGGAGACCGAATTTCCAGCGTTGACCCCGAAGAAGACGGATTCGGGGCACCGGGTGTACCGCAGGAAAGATGTCGAAACCGTCGTTCGCATCAAGGAATTGCTCTACACCAAGGGTTTTACGATCCCGGGCGCGCGCAAGCGGTTGAGCAGTCGCGGCGTCGATCCGGACGCGCTGGACACTCCCGAGGAAACGCTCCAGAAAGTCCGGAGCGGTCTGGAGGACATCTTGGCCATTCTCGACGGCGAGACGTGAAATTCAGGGGATGGAAGTCGAATTCGGGGTATTCTGCGGATTGCGGGGAGCGGGGGCCGAATCGGGTCTCCGCCCCGGCATTCCATCGGGACGTGGCGCAGCCTGGTAGCGCGCACCCTTGGGGTGGGTGAGGTCGGAGGTTCAAGTCCTCTCGTCCCGACTGTTTCCTCTGCACGGTTGCTTCCTTTTGCGGCTGGTCGGCGGATAAGCGCCTTGGCGCTTGATTCGGCGCGCGGCAGCGCAGGAGCGCTCTTCCTCGCCCGCTCCAACTCCACATCGTCCACGCCGTCTTCAGGTTCACGCAGAAACCTTGCAGGTCCGCGCTTGATCCGGCGTGACCGACGCGAGGAACGCGTCTGAGAACACGCCGCTACGCGCCCGGCGCGACCGGCGCGAGGCACGCGCCTGAGAACGCGCCGTTGACCGCGGGCATCTTGCCCGCTCTTTTCCCCGCGCCGCTCCCACGTCGTCCGCGCCATGTTTCAGTTCGGCAGAAACCCTGCAGGTCCGCCCCCTGGGACCGCGGGCATCCTGCCCGCATCTTCTTCCCCGTGCCACCGACCCACGGTCCGCGTCATCTTCAGGTTCAGGCAGAAACCTTCAGGCCTTGGCCTGCTTCTGAAATGCATCAAGGGGAAAGAGACGATGCGGGCAAGATGCCCGCATTCCCAGGCTATGGCCTGAAAGTTGTTCACCGCGAGACAATGGCTGTGGTTAGAGTGAATGGCACGCAGCGGGGGAAGAGAAGAGCGGGCGTGGCGCGTATCCACGCGCCAGAGATGAAGCGCGCGTTAAGGCCTGGAACTTGTTCACGGCACGCGCTCCCAACTCGCTATGCTAGAATCATCGGGTTGACGTCGGGACGTGGCTCAGCCTGGTAGAGCACCTGGTTCGGGATCAGGGGGTCGGAGGTTCAAATCCTCTCGTCCCGACTTTCGGAATCAATCGAAATCAACAACAGACAGCCCGTTTTGGCTTTACGCCGAAACGGGCTGTTGAAGTTCTTGTAGTCGCCGGGTTTGTAAACCGTGGCGGAAAGGGCAGCCATCGCAATTATCTACATTTGAAGGTTGTAAGAAGGGGACGTTTGAACTGCGCTCCTTGATTGGACAATTTTCTGAAGAATTAGAGAATAGGTAATCGGCTTAACCGGTTGTGCCGCCGGAAGAGGGATGGGACCTCCCGCCGTCGGCGCTGTGGGAACGGTGGGAAAGCGGAGCGAGTTTTGAGCCCGTCTTCTTGATGGCCGCTTACGACCAGGAACTCGAGGTTCCTCACATCAAAGCGTTACTGCGGAGGGCGGACAAGAAATAGCGGGGGGCGCCTTTCGGCGCCCCCCGCTGTGGAAACGAAGCGGCTGAGGTTAGTGTCGATACTGCGTAGTGATGTCGTCGAGCTCGTACGCCGAGCAGGTACCGCGCTCAACGCCGACCAATCCGCCGCCATCATCGCCAGTGGTCAGCAGCATCGGGTTCTGCGTCCAGGGATGGAGCAGCACCTCGGGATCCTCGACCGTCACCTCGTAGAGCATCTGATCGCCCTGCCGCGTGAATCTTTCGGTGACCTTCATGTCCTCGGAGTGAAAGAAGCCGCCGCGCGCCAGCCAGGTCGCCGGCGTGAAGCCGATCGACTCGACCACGAGCGTGTCGCCTTCCCAACGGCCGACGGAATGCCCGGTGTACTTGGTCTGGATGAGCTGCCTTTCGTCCAGTTCGCCGCCGTCGGTTGCGATTACGCGGAAGTCCGAATAACCGCCACCGCCATCGCCGCCGCGACCATAGAGTAAGGTGATGTCGCCTTCGGTATGGAAGATCCGCCCGGGCGCTCCCTGCCGCGGAAGCCCCATCGGCTGACAGGTCATGATCGGATCGTAGCGATTCGTCCACATATCGAGATAAATAACCTCGTCCCAGTGCTCGGGCCGGTAGAGCGGGCGATTCGGCCCGAAGCGCGAAGCGGCTTCGAATGCGAAATCAATCGTCTGATTCCACTGCGTGCTGCAGCCTTCGAGCTGGGTCGGTGCGCAGCGGCGGCTGCCATAGCGCCAGATGAAGAACTTGTTGCTGCCTCTCCAGTTACCGGTCAGGTCAGGTCTGCCGTCGGCCAAACGCGGTGTCGGCGCGGTAGAATCGAGCACCGGTGGTTCCTGATCGGGGCCGTACATCGACACGGCCTCTGTGGCGGGGCCCACGCTCGCCGGCACGGGCACGACAACGTAAACACTGCCCGTTTCCGTCTGGATCGTGTTCAGGTCGCGCATGACTTCGCCGTTTTTGCTCTCCGTCATTCTGCCGGCCGTATAGACTTCGATCAGATGCAGTGGATTGTTGTGATCGTCATAGTCGCTGTAAGTGAACTCATAGGTATCGCTGCCGTGCGTGACGACAACGGATTCGGCCATGAAGCGATCGTCGTCGAGCCGGGCAACGGCCGTGGCGCCGTCGACGCCCGGTATCGGATAGCTGATGACCGGTGTGTCACCGTCCCAGGCCACTGACGTTTCGCCGAGGGTCGAGGTTCCTCCATCGAGCAGCCCGCCGGGATTGCGCCACACTCTCCGCAGCGGGATTCCGGCGCCTGCCAATGCTGCCTTGGGCGCACCGATTGGGCCGGCCCAGAGACGAATCAAACGTTCGTCGAGCGTATCCGGCGTCGGCGTGGCCATCCCTTCGCCTGCCACCAGACCGGCGCCCGGAATGTCTTCGTTCCACACGTATTCGCCGCTGACGACCTCGATGTTGGAATACGTCTGACCATTCGGCAGCGTGCATTCAATCTGGGTGCGGTAGCCGGGTTGCTGGTAACTGGCGCTGATGCGGTATCCCGACGTGCCGAGCTCGCCCTCCCTGGCGGCCTCCTCGAACGGCGTGATCGCACAGGCCTGACCGTTGACTTGGATCGTGCCTTCGGCCCGATACTCGAGCGAGACCATGAGCTCGTGCTCCTCGATGCCGCGCAGCATGCCCATGTGCCACGTCCAGTTGACGAGAACGGACTTCAGGTCCTGTGCGTCGGGCTCGGGTGTGAAGAGCGGAGGGCCGCCGCGTCCGCCCTGCGCACTCGCCGTCATCGGTGCGCTGATCATGAGGACGATTCCCAGCGCGACAATTGTCCCAATCATTCTTTGTCGAAAGGCCATGGTAGTTAGTCTCCCTAACCCGCATTTCTCACGAGTTGTCTGCTACAGCGCCGGATCCATCCGCCAGTGCCGCGTGCCGCTTCGTCGCAACTGCCCTCCGGGCAGTTCGAGTTCCACTCCATCCTGTTGCTAGTCGTTGGCTTCAAATTCGATCTGGCGCTCGTTTGGCAAGGTGATCGACCTGATAAACCCCAACGGACTTCCGCTTCTCGCCGGAAAGTACGTGATTGTGACCACATCCCCGGCATAGACGGTATTCGTTCCGCCGCGACCGAACCCGAGACTCGATAGGACGTTGGCGGATCCGGTCGTCAAGACCCACTCGGTTTTTGAGCCGTCCTCGTTCTCCACCTCGACGGCCATCGCTCCGTGGGGATTCATGAACTCCACTTTGCTGATCACGCCAGTCAACTCCGCTGTTTGTCGTATCTCGTATACGGCCGAGAGCGAATGATGAGCCTGCAATGATCCACCGACCATCAAACACCCGCAAACGACGACACATCCGAAAGTCCGCTTAATCATCCGTGCTTCTCCTCAAATCTCGGTCGACACAAGATGTCGTTATGTAGCCGCGCATGGAAGACGGGTCCATTGCCGCCGGAACGTACCATCGCGCGCGCGCCCCGTTTATTTGAGACGATAATTCGATTCGTCTGATTGTTCAATGATTCTGTCACCCTTTAACTGTTCAACTGAGATTTTCGTTTTGGATACTCCGATCGCGACTCTTATACTCCGACGCCCTGCCGGCAGCCCAGATCTTTCGTCTTGGAGCTCAAATACCGCCGATCGGCTCGGAATCGAGTGACCAATCCGCTGCGGGCGATGCGTCCTGACGTGTGGGTGGCGAATTGTTGAAGTCCATTTGATTCAAGAGCTTGAGGAATCCGTTGTGATCGCCGCTGAGCGGTGAAATCTGCGGGTGTAGCAACGAATTTGTCTCACTGGAGGGGTTCACCCCAGCCGACTGTAGACAATTCTGTAGACGTCAAAGCACCCGATTTCCACAGACTTCGACAAGGCCGCGGCTGATTCGCGCAAATGCTTCAAACAAGAGCAACAAGGAACCACAACTTTCAACAGACTTTCACATGGACTTGAATCTGGTTCGGGATCAGGGGGTCGGAGGTTCAAATCCTCTTGTTCCTACTTTTGGAATCAACAGGATACAGCTATTTGCTCGTTGTTCTCTCGTGGCCGAGGGAGCGAGAACATGCTCGGTTGTGCTCGATGTGAACAGGCAAGAAAACGCCCCGGCAAAGGCCGAGGCGTTTTTCGATCGAACGGCGAAAAAGCGTTCGATTTAGAAGTCGATACGCGCGTTCAGCGTGAACGTGCGTTCGCCGCTGGCGCTGGTGATCCGCCCGAAATTGTTCGAGAACATGTTCAGGTTCGGATTGCCCCACTGCGGCTTGTTGAGCACGTTGATCGCGTCCATCCGGACCGTAAAATCCAGGCCCTCGCGGATCTGGACGGACTTGGACATCGCGACGTCGAGACCCAGGCTGCCCGGACCCGAGAGCCACCCGGTCCCCAAGTCACCGGTCGTTCCCGGCTCCGGGCTGCGCAGGACAACGTTTCCGGAAGAATCGACGATCTGCCAGAGATCGTCATGGTTCTGTAACCCGTCCGGATTGGTCCCGTAGTAGTCGAGCGTGGGCTCGCGCTCACGCGTGTATCCGGTCAGGTACCCGACCGTACCGTCGCCGACAACGACCTCGCCGGTGGACTTCGGCAAGCTCCCAAGCAGGTTTGGCGTAGTCACGACGGCCTCGGCCGCCAGCGTCTGCAGCGCGCCAGCCGTGATGGTCCGCGGCGCGCCCGTCGAGTAGCTGAAAATCGACGAGAGCTGCCAGCCTTCGATGATCCGGGCCACGGCTGACGGGGCCCCCGAGCCGAGCAGGCGGCCGGGACCGAACGGAAGGGACCACACGCCGTGCGCGTTCAAGCCATGACTGCGGTGGAAACCCACCAGTCCCTTCTGCAGGTTCCGGTTCTTCGGGTCGCGCGTCTGGAAGGTATCGTCTTCGTTGAACCGGGTGGCCCCGACGCCGTTGCCGATGGATTTGGACCAGGTATAGGTGAACTGGCCGCTGAAGCCCTGGGAGAACCGACGGGTCAACTGGGTCTGGAGCGAATGGTACGTGGAGTGATCTCCATTGTCGTAGTAGTCGATTCCGTCGAACTGCGGGTTGATCTTGATGAAGTTCTCCGGATAGCCGTTGGCCCGGAGCAGGCCGCCGAACCGGCCGGTTCCCTGGTTGGTCTCGGTCATGAACTCGGCCAGCCCGGCGACTTCGCCGTCGGCGAAGAAGTCGTCAGTGAAGGACCAGTCGCGGAGCGCAGTGGATGCGCTTACTTGGCCGGAACCCGTGCCGATGGCCTGCCCGCCCAGCCTGAGACCTTTAAGCATGTCGGCGAAGAGCACCGAGTCACCGCCCCGGCGCGTGATGTTGAACGCCTCCAGGAACGTCTCACCGTGCGCCGAAGCGAAGATGTCGGGTTCGTTCAGGTCGCGGGCGCCCCAGAGCGACACGCCCGCGGTGGCAATCCAGGCCACGCTCAGGTTGGTGTTCGGCGCGACCTCGGTCTCGATCGACACGTTCATGTTCTGGATGTACGGAGTCCGGCGGTCCGCGGCGTACGCGTTCAAATCAGAACCGGTTCCGCGGTTGCTGTCGGTCAACTGGACCGTCCCGTACGGCACCGGGGGAGTGGGCGCGATCGGGAACTCGACCAGGACCGCGTTGGGATTGGTCGATCCCGGAAGCGCCGTGTAGGTTCCCGGGTTCGTCACGTCGCCCCTGGCCCTCCTGCCGGGGTTGCCGCCCAGAAAGTAGTAGATGTCAAAGAACGACGGCGAACCCGAGTAGCTGTGGCCGTAGCCGCCCCGGACAACGGTCGTCCGGTTCACCCACGGCACCCGGTAGCTGAAACCGAAGCTGGGCGCAAAATTGTTCCAGTCTTTCGGATAGACCTGAATGTCCGGGTTCGGGCTGTTCTTCCCGACGGAGATGATCTGTGTCAGCGAGCCGCTCCCCGAGATGCCCAGGATATTGTAGTCCTTGGGGTACGTGGCCAGACCTTTCGATTCGTACGGGACGCCATAGACATCCCACCGCACGCCGTAGTTCAAGGTCAGGTTCTGCGTGACGTTCCAATCGTCCTTGAAGTAGGCCCCCCAGTCGTCCTGGTGGTATATCAACCGCGACCTGGCCGCGTCCAGGGCCGTGTCGAATCCCTTCGCCGGGTCGTTGACCAAATAGTTGTGTCCGTAAGATGCCACCGAGCCGGACAGATCGTTCAGGAGATCCTCGGCCAGGCCGGCGTTCTGGTCGATGCCGGGAATCCGGGTCTGCAGGTCGAGCGGGAAGGCCCCGTTGTCCAGGTTGATGCCCGGCCAGAGGCCGCCGTTGGTCCAGCCGTCCGTGATGGAAAAGTCGCCTTCCCAGCCGGCGGAGAACGAATGCGCGCCCATCACCCAACTGGTATGGTCCTGTATCGACGACCGGGGGCTGCGCTGGCCCCGGCTGCTGCCGAAGCTCCTAAACCACGGGCTGCTACCGAACGAACCACCCATCGTGTTGAAGGCTGGAAGGTACGGGTATCCGTTGCTGACGGAATAGTACGTATCGAACAGCTCCTGGGCCTCGGGGGTCAGGTTGACGAACTCGTCGTCGCCGATACAGCAGCCCTCGCCGGCGGGGGCGATGGTGTACCAGTCGGTCAGGCTATAGCCCCACCGGAACTCGTTCAGGATGGTCGGCGTGATCGAGGCCGTGTACTGGGCCGAGTAAACCTTCGGCGTGCGCCACTGCTTGCCATAAATTCCGCTCGGCCAGGTCGGCAGCAGGCCGTCCTGTTGGTTGTTCTCGCGCGACAACACGAAGTTGACCTTGTTGTTGTCGGTGATCTGGTAGTCCAGCCGGGTGTTCAACTGCTTCCGGTTCGTGTTCTGGGACGTGCCGGCGGAGTTGTCCCCACCGGCAACTCGCCGCACCCAGTTGAACCCGGCCGTGTTCAGGCCGTCGCCCGTGCGGAAGTTGTTGGGCACCGGCATGCGCCGCAACGTCTCCTGGAGGTAGGAGTTCTGGGAGATGCCGGTCCCCCGGTTGGGGTCGTTGACGTCCGAGAACAGATTGAGCGACCGGATCGGACCGGTGGCGTTCGTGATCTGCGTCCAGTCCATCGGGTTGCCCTGGTCGTCGACCGAGCGCTGACCCTCTGGGGCACCGAAATCGTTGTTCTGCGTACCCGGGAAGTATCGGAAGATGCCCTGACGCGCCTGCTCGGTCAGGACCGGGCCGGTGACGTTTTCACGCGTCCGGTACACCTGGTTGTCGATCAGGACGAAGAAAAACGCCTTGTTGCGGACGATCGGGCCACCGATGCGGCCACCGTATTGGTTCCGGTTGGTCCAGTCCTTCTCGTTGCCTTGCAGGTTGTCGAACCAGTCGTTGGCATTGAGCGCCGAGTTGTTGGTCGTCCAGAACAGGGCCCCATGGTACTCGTTGGTTCCCGAGCGGGTCTGCAGCCGCACCTGCGAGGAGCCGCGGCCGGCGGCCGCATCCACCGTGCCGACCGAGATCTGGACTTCCTCGATCAGGTCGGGGCTCGAATACGTGGCCGAGAACGCACCGTTCCAGTTCCTGTAGCGGCCGTCCGAGACCGGGATACCGTCGCGGGTCGTGGCCACCGCGGAATTTCTCGTGCCGACAAAGTTGGTGGCGTCGCCGTTGGCAGTGCGGACCAGACCGGCCGTCGTGTTCAGCAGGTCGAATACATCGCGGGTGGAGAGCGGCAGCGCGAGCACTTCATTTTCGGGAAGCGCGTCGCCGACCGATGCGCCGGTGGTCGCCAGCAGGGCGTCGGCGTCGGAGACGACCTCGACCGTCGTGGCCACAGCGCCCACCTGTAGTTCGAAGTTGAACCGGAACGTCTGGTTCGGCGTCAGATTCACCTCGATCGTCGCGTCGCTGAAGCCGGTCAGCGAGACCACGATGTTGTAGGGCCCCGGCTGCAGGGCCTGAAGCGCATAGCTTCCGGTCTCACCCGAGACACTGAGTCTGGAAATGCCGGTATTGTTATTCGTCGCAGTGATCTCGGCGCCGGGAATCAGTGCGCCGGTGGCGTCCGTCACTGTGCCCGAGACCGTTGCTGTCTGCTGTGCCATGGCGTTTGGCACTAGCAGCCTGTCGGACTAGAAAGCGCCCATTGAGCGTCGACGAATCGACGATTGAACGTTTGCAGGGCGATTCGGTGGAGAAGCGCCTGGAAAGGCTGTAATTCGACGTTTCCGGGCCTGCGCAGGCATCCGGAGCGGCGTTTTCCCGACCGGGGACGGGATCGGGAACGCGGAGCGACGGTCGGCGACGTGCGCTGCCGGGAGAGATTGAAGAGCCACTTCAGATTCCAGGCCATGCTGACCAGGGTCCATTCTCCGGAGACGTCGTCGAGTCCTCGGAGGTGAAACTGTCGAAATCCCAGCACCGACTTGATGATTCCGAACACCGGCTCGACCGTCGACTTCCGCTGGGCGTAGATGGCCCGGCCTTCCCGCGTCGATAATCGATGCGCCATCGCCTCGACCGGGCCGGCATCGGAAGACAACGGTGGAGGTTCGGTCCAACGCTGTTCGACCGGCGGGTGATGGCGCTCCCGCCCCATGGCAATGTAGGGCGTCACGCCGGCGGCCTCGCAGGCCTTCACGTTGGCTTCGCTGTAATAGCCGTTGTCGGCCAGCAGCCCGCCCACGGGTCCGAGCGGTTCGGCCAGTTCTTCCAGAGCCTTCAGCGCCGGCTCCACTTCTTGTTTGTCGTTGGCGTGAGTGGTGACGGTTTCGGTGACCACCAGCATGGTCCCGGTATCCACTCCTGCCTGCACGTTGTAGGCTTGCTGGAAACTCTTCCCACCGGCGGGCATGATGCGCGATTCCTCGTCGGTCAGATTGATCTGGTCGTTGGGGCGCACGCCCGGCTCGGGAGCTTTCGGTGGCTTCCCTCCCGGCCGTTTCCCCGTCTCCTTGGCCCGGGCCTCGCGTTTGGCCATCTTGGCCTCGTATTCGGCCTGCTCGGCGGCATGGCGTTCGGCCGCCCGCGCTTCCAGCTTCGCCTTCGCCTCCGCAATCGCCTTCAGGCGGTCTTCCCGCCGCTTCAGTTCCTCCGGGATGTCCATCCCCTCGGGCACTGCCGCGTCGGCCGTCGCCGCCATCTCCATCAACCGCGCCACTTCCGCCTTCAGTTGCTGTTCCAGTTCGGTCGCATGTCCCCAACTCAGCGCGCTGTGCTTCGACGCATTCGCCTGCACCTTGCTGCCATCCAGTCTGATCTTCCCCAGATTCAGAAACCCCATCGTTCGCGCCAACAACAATATCTGCACGAACAACGGCTTCAACTGGGTCAGAAACCGTTTCCGGAACGTCGCGATCGTGTCGTGATCCGGATGCGTGTTCGCCGCGATATACCGGAACGCCAGCGAATCGTAGGTCGCCTCCTCCAGCTTCCGGCTCGCAAACACTCCCGTTGCGTATCCGTAAAACAGCAACCCCAACAGCATCTCGGGATGGTAGGCCTTCGATCCTCTCCCCGCGTACCGCATCTCCAACTCATGCAGGTCCAGCTTCGACGCCACCTCCACCACAAACCGCGCCAAATGCTGTTCCGGAAGCCAATCCTGCACCGACGGTGGCAACAAATACGCTGTGTCTCGATCGACAGCTCGAAATCGTCCGCTCATGCTCCTTTTCTTCCCACACTCGACGTCCAAATCAGGTCCCGAAAGTCCGACAGGCTGCTAGCAGCCTGTCGGACTTTCGTCGTAAGTCCTTTGTTTTCAACGACGGCCCTTTTCAGCTCGAAACTGTAAACACAGTCATATGAATGACTTAGATTTTCGATTTGGTGTTAGTCCGACAGGCTGCTAGGGACAGCAGTAGTACGATTGTCGCTATCGTCAAAGTTTGTTTCATTTTTCCTCCACCTCTATAGGTATGAACTGCTTTTCAAAGCCAGGTTCCTACCGATCTCTAATATGTTCTTCAATAGCGAACGAAGCTTGTGAATATGCTGTGAGCGATAGGGGTGGGTGTCAACGATTCCGTACCCTGCCAGTAACGCCATTGCACCCGAAATCGATCGGATACCGCGTTGGCTGGGTGCCGACGGGACCCTTGGAGTGACCGAAAAGATCGGCGAGATCCTCAGAGAGGTCCGAAATGCTGGAGGTCGTGTAGCATAGCCACGTTTCGGAACAGTCGTCGAGCGGGCTGTTGACGTTCCGATCGGCGGCCGCGCAGTCCGGTTCGACCCTTCAGGCGAATCATTCCAGCCGCTTGATTGCCCGTTCCAGGTCGCGCCGATGGATCAGTATCGGCGGCCGCGCAGTCCGGCGCCACCCTTCCGGCGAATCATTCCAGCCGCTTGATCGTCCGTTCCAGGTCGCGCCGATGGATCAGTGTCACGATTTCGAGCGTCTCGTCATGCAGGCGGTAGAGGAGGCGATGCCGCTGGCCAACCCGTTGTCTCAGAACCTCATGATGCGCCGTCAGCCGTTTGCTGCCGACAAAGGCCGAAACGTCCCCCGCCGCCAGTTTGCCGATGAGCCGCATCGCCAGCCGCGCCACGTGCTCGGGTACGTTTTCCAGATCGTTTCGGAATCGTCCGGGATAGGATGGCGTTCGGATGGGCTGGGAGCCCAGGAACTGCTCTTCCACGAGCATCGACTCCTCTCTGGCGTCCTCCGCCTGTCGGTCCGTCGGCGCCGGGGCCTCCGCGGCGTTGCGCAGCGCCGCAAGATCCTTGTGGGTCTCGCGCAGTTCATTGCGCAGCCGATTCCGTTCAAGATGACGTTGTTTCAGGTCGGTTTTGAGAGACTCCACCTTTGCGCGCAGTTCCCGAACGACCGGTTCGGGTTCGCGTTCGGCCGGCAGGGTGGGCGCCGCCGGGGCCGTGGGCGTCGACGCCTTTCTTGCCGACTCGGCTTCGCGCTGCTCCAGTTCGGCCTGAAGCCGCGCGAGTCGCTTCCTCAGCCCAGCGGCCTCGGCACGTTTCTCTTCAAGCCGGTCGAGCGCCGCGCTGGACGCCTTCGATTCCTCGCGGTACCGGCCGGAGTCTTCCAAAGACAGTGCGTCCAGGACTTCCTCGAACGGATCCCCAGGCGCCAGATACATCTCGTCGCGGACCGAGAGAAGCTCTTCGATGAGCATCGACGCATCCAAGGGGCTGCAGATCGGCAAGACGCTTCGCGCCACCAGAATACCCAGCGCCGGAGTCCCGCTATGAAGCAGGTCATAGGCAAAGTCGACGATCGCGACTACGTCGTCGGTCTCGATCGCCTTCCGAACGGCCGTTTCGATCAAGTCGAGCGCTTCGCTTTTCCGATCGGCCAGCAACAGGCGGGCGCCCAGGTTCAAGGGTTCGACAGCCATTCCGGCGTCCTGCCGTACCGCGACGAGGCGCTCGACCAGGTCCTTTCGGGCCTCCTGCGCGGCGCTCCGTAAAGCCTCTTCCAGGGGATATTTGAAATCGGGTCTGAAACGCACGGTCTCGAAAAGCCGAACCGCGGCTTCGAATTCCCGGTAAAGCAGGAGTCGCTCCACAAGCGGCAGGTGAAAATCTTCGCGGACCAGCGACGGGTCCAGCCGGACCAGTTCGTACGAGCGCATCTCGAAGAGACGCTGTTCGGTAAGGTGACGTTCGGGGTTCCGCCGCAACTCGTCGACCGTCACGCCCGGGACCTCGGAGGAACGGCTCAATCGTTCGTGGTCCTTGTCGATGCAGCATTTCTTGTACTTTTTGCCGCTGCCGCAGGGGCATGGATCGTTGCGGCCCACTCTGGCGACGGCGCGCCGTATCGTATGGCCGTCCGCGGTGGAAGGCACAGGTCGTTCGGGAACCAGGTCGAAAAGGGGTTTTTCGTACTGTTTCCGGAGGAGCTCCGGAATCTCGTGCGCGTTCGTCCACATCGAGTCGTGGCCGCCCAGAGCCGACTTCATTCCTTCGTCGTCGATGAAATCGGCCAAACTCGCCAACAGGGACCGGGCTGGGGGATTCGCGGCGCTCAGGCGGCACAGGATCCGGGCTTGCGCCACCAGGTCACGGGATACGGCTCCCTCGCCCTGCCGCCGGGACCACAAGGCGCAGATAAGCAGTGCCGCGGCTTCGCGCTCGCGTCCCATTCCGCCGCGCCGGACCGCTTCGATCAGCGGCGAAACGGCATCGCCCGTACAACGCATCGCCACGCCGGCCAGGATGCCCGGGTCGGGAAGCAGTGCCGCACCGCCCGCAAGATGCTTCGCATCGACGCGACGTTCAAGATCGAGCGCTGCCAGGACAATGTGGGTAAAGGCGACCTCGTCTCGCCTGTCGACGGCTTCGCTCAAGAGACGATCGATCTCGTCGTCGCCAGCGGGCAACTCGCTTTGGAGCGCTTTCAGGTCGGCTTGGCAAAACCGGTACTCCTGGGCTCGGTCGAGAAGGTTGTCGCGGGTCGATCGGGACATGGCGCCTAAAGTTTAACCCTTGATGCAAGCAGCTCGAACCGGTCCCGCACGGCGGGAGATCCGTTCACATTCGATTTCGAAACCTGCGCAATCGCCTTCGAATCCCGCCCTGTCGATTTTGCGCCTTGCTCGCCGATTGACCTCGCACTCCATCTGTAGTTTGATCTATCCGAAAGGGACTCAAAAATTCGACTTTCACCGAAGGAGGCAATCATGTGCGACGAAAAAACGGTTAGGGATACAGACAGGTTTCTGGACCGCTCGGGGCTGACGCGGCGTCAGTTCGGTACGCTGTCGGCCGGCGCGGGGTTGGCCATGCTCCTGCCAAGGGCTGCCAATGCTCAGGACGTGACCGAAACGGATGTGGACGTTCCAACGCCGGACGGCACCGCGGATTGTTATTTTGTGCATCCGTCGAGCGGCCAATATCCAGCGGTGATTGTTTGGCCCGACATTTTGGGACTCCGTCCCGCTTTCAGAATGATGGGACGGCGGCTGGCCGAATCGGGCTATTCGGTACTGGTTGTCAACCCCTTCTATCGGGGCAGCCGGGCGCCGGTCATTCCCGAAGGCGCCAGCTTTCAGGATGACGAGACCCGCAACATCGTTCTCCCGTTGGCGGGGGCGCTGAACGCCGGGACCCACGCGTCGGACGCCCGGGCCTTTGTCGACTTTGTGGACCAGCAGGCCGCCGTCGACACCAACCGGGGAATCGGCACCACGGGTTATTGCATGGGGGGCCCGATCATCATGCGCACTGCCGCCGCTGTGCCTGGACGCATTGCCGCAGCCGCATCCTTCCACGGAGGCGGCCTGGTGACCGACGCGCCAGACAGCCCGCATCTTCTGGTACCTGAAATGAACGCGAGCTTTCTGATCGCGATTGCGGCGAACGACGACGAAAGCGACCCGGAAGCCAAGAACGTGCTTCGCGAAACCTTCGACAGCGCCGGACTGCAGGCCGAAATCGAGGTTTACGAAGGCGCCCAGCACGGCTGGTGTCCACCGGACTCGGCCGTCTACAACGAGGCGCAGGCAGAGCGGGCATGGAGCCGGTTGCTGGTCCTGTTCGAAGGGGCCCTGGCTTAGCGGTATCTCTCAAGAGTTGTCTGTGCGGCGGCGGCGCGCACGCGGGGGAACACGCGGGGGAAGAAGAGCGGGCCCGGCGCGTATACCGGCGCGAGGAACGCGCCGCACCACGCGCCGGTCGCGCCGGATCAAGCGCGGGGCCTGAAGGTTTCTAGCAGAACTGAAGGTAAACGCGGACGAGGTGGGGGCGGTGCGGGGAAGAAGAGCGGGCGTGGCGCGTATCCACGCGCCAGAGAAGAGATGCCCCGCGTTCAACGGCGCGTTCCTCGCGCCGGGCGCGTAGCGGCGTGTTCCTCACGCCGGATCAAGCGCGGGGCCTGAAGATTTCTGATTGAAGTGGAAGATGGTGCGGACGATGTGGGGGCGGCGCGGGGGAAGAAGAGCGGACGCGGCGCGTATCCACGCACCTGAGAACGCGCCGCTACGCGCCTTGGCCCTCAAGAAAATGCATGAACGTCCAGGCCACGCCCCCTGAAGGCTCGCTATTGCGGATATGGGCAACCCGGTACGGCGGCCCGGGTTCAGGGCTCCAGAGCGTCTGCGATCCGGGTTCGCAGCCGTTGGATCGCGATCCGTTGCGGTGCGTCGGGGTTTTCGTCGATAAAGGCGGTCGCCTCTGCGAGGGCGTCTTCAAGGCGGTTCTGGCGTCCGTAGACGTTGATGAGCAGCAACCGGGCTTGCCCCTCCTGCGGGTCGATCGCGACCGCGCTTCGGAGCATCGTTTCGGCTTCCGGGAACAAGTCCAACCGGTACAAGGCCGCACCCAGGTAATAACGTGCATCGACCGAGCCCGGATCGAGTTGGATCGACCGTTCCAGCCAGTCGCGTGCATCCGAGAACGTCTGGGCGGACGCCTCGTTCCCTGCCTCTGCCTCCCGGTCTCCTTGTTGAAAGAGCATGGCGCCAAGGTTGGTCGGCGCCAGTGCTCCGGCCGGATTCACTTCGGACGCTTCCACGAAAGCCGTCCTGGCGTCGTCGTATCGACCGAGCTGGTTGTACACGGCGCCCAGATCCACCCACGCTTCGTAGTATAGGGGCGCCAGTTCGACGGCCCGTTCCAGGCGTTCGACGGCGCGCTCGCGATCTCCGTCCGCGATGTCTTCGAGCGCATCTTCGTACTCTTGCCGCGCCTCATCCGGGATTTCGGCTTGAAGTTGATTCAAATCGACCGTGAATTCCCCATCTCCGCCTCCGGCCAACCCGGCCGGAGAATCCTCGGGTTCCAGAAACACGGTCAAGAGGCCCGCGCCCCGGATGTCGACCTGATTGATACGTTGCCGATGGGGCTTGAAACCTTCTTCGTCAACGACAAGATAGACATAGCTGTCGTTTATCAGACCGGTCGGCGTCACTCCCTCGAAACGGAAGGCCCCGCGTACGTTGGTAAACGCTTGCGAAAGAATCTGACCGTCTTCCCGCACCAGCGATACCAGAATTCCGGGTCGCTCCTGACCGGCAATAACCCGGCCGCCGAACGTCCCCTGGGCAGTTCCGGAAAATACCAGGCCACCCCAGACCAGAATGACGGCAAGCACCTGTCGCATGGTTCGACTCCCTCCGGGAGAATGTGGGGTCACACCTGCCTGGCGCCGTGAGGCAGGCAAATCGCATCGAAACGTTCGGACGCCACGCACGAATGAAAATCCCCCGCACCTTCTGAGTACGGGGGATTCTTCTTGATTCAGTGGATCCAGCAGCGTTGGCGGAACCCTGCGCTCAAACCTGCAGGGTTCCGCCATCGGCTGCTAGAATTCGACGCGAGCGTTAATCACGAACGTCCGCTGCCCCGTCGCACTGGTGATACGGCCGAAATTGCCGGAGTTGATGTCCGTGTTCGGATTACCCCATTGCGGCGTGTTCAGGATGTTGATGCCATCCGCCCGGAGGGTGAACTGCGTCGTCTCGTTGAGCTGAATACTCTTGCTCAACGCGACGTCGAGTCCGAGGCCTCCCGGACCTTCCAGCGCCGGGAAGTTGAAGGCCGTGTTGCCGGTCGTTCCTGGCTGCGGGTTCTGAAGAACGATGTTGCCGGAGGCGTCCACGACGACCTGGTTGCCGAAGTCGCCGGACAGGCGGTTGGGGTCGCTGCCAAAGTTCGGTAACGGCGCATCCTGCACCGACAGGTTCGGGAAGTATTCGACGATCCGATCGCCGACCCGGACGCCGCTCAGACCCTCGGGCAGGTTCCCGACCAGATCAGCCGTGTTGGAATCGGCGTTCCCGGCCAGCGTCTCCCTGCCGCTCGTGAACGACATGGGTACGCCGGAGGTCCACGAAAAGATGCTGGATACCAGCCATCCCTCCACGACCCGGTTGACCCATGACGGCGCCTGACTGAGTAGAGTCTGGCCCGGGCCGAACGGCAGCGCCCACGTCGCGTGACCTTTGAAACCGTGCGAACGGTGGAAGCGGAGCAGCCCGCGCGACAGGCTCCGGTTGCGGGGATCGCGGGCGTTGCGCGTGGTGTCGCTCGCCCTGGCGTTGCCCCCCAGCGAGTATCCCAGGTTCTTGGACCAGGTGTAGCTGAACTGGCCGCTCAAACCCTGGGAGAACCGGCGGGTCACCTTCGCCTGGAGCGAATGGTAGATCGAATTGTCGTAGTTGCCATGGAGCCGGGCGTCGGCGAACTGCGGGTTGACCATGATGAAGTTTTCGGGGAAGCCGTTCGTTCGGAGCAATCCGCCGTTCCGGCCCGTTCCGGTGGGCGTCGAGTTGAGCCATTCGGCCAGGGACGCCACGTCGCCGTTGGCGAACCACTGGTCGGTCACGGCGAATGCCCGGAGCGCTGCCGATCCGGTGCCGTTGGTCCCGACCGTGGTGCCGCCAATCCGGATGCCGTCCAGCATCCGGTCGAACAGGGCCGCGTCTCCTCCGGCCCGCGTGATGTTGTACGCATCGAGGAGCCCGTTCTCGAAGAGGTTGGGCTCGTTCAACTCGATTGCCCCGCGCAGCTTGGTGCCCTTGGTGCCGATCCAGCTCACGTCAAAGATCATGTTGGCCCCCAGATCCCGCTGGACGGACAGATTGAAGTTCTGCACATAGGGAACCACGCGGTCGTCGTCCCACCCCTGAATGTTGATGTTCCGTGCGGTGAGCGGAACCGGAGAGAGCGGCACTGCGCCTCCGAGGTCCAGAGGAAGGATGTTCGCGTTGGGATCGGTGGCCGCCTGGAGATCCAGGTAGGTGGCCGGCCTCAAGGGCCGCGCCAGGGACACGCCCGGCATGTTGGTGGTCTGGCTGGTGTACTGAAGGAACGTCGGCGCTCCCGTGTAATTGATCCCGTAGCCGCCGCGGACGATCGTTTCGCGGTCGAACCACGGCAGGCTCCAACTGAAACCGATCGATGGGGCGATGTTGTTCCAGTCGTTCTGATGCACGGTGATATCCGGGTTGGGAGAGTTCTTTCCGACCATCTGGACGGTGGTCAGGGCGCCCCCGGAGGCGTACGGATCCCAAAGGGCGTCGTAGCCCGTTCCTGAAATGCCGAACATCCCGGCCTGGCCGCCGTTGATATATCCGGCGAGACCGTCCGAGTCCCAGGGCACGCCGTACTTGTCGTAGCGCAGGCCCAGGTTCAACGTGAAGTCGGTGGTCACCTTCCAGTTGTCCTTGATGAACCCCGCGAAGTCGATCTGATGCCAGTTGCTGATCTTCACGGTGTTGTCGCGAAAGTCTGAAAATTCGGTATCGAAGGAGTTGTTCAGGAAGTTCCCGTGGGTAATTTGCTGGACCGTGCCGGCAAGGGTCGCGAGCAGGTTTTCGGCTGTTCCGATATCGCTCGCGTTCAGGCCGGTGAAGTTGTCGCTGTTGATGCCCGGCACCGGGACGTTGCCCACCCCGAGCGTCGTGCTGGGATTGATCGTCGCGCCGGCGCCCGAGCTGTACTGCAGCGAGTCGGCCCGGGTCCACTCGAAACCGGTCTGGAAGGAATGGGTGCCCTGGATCCAGCTCACTGTATCGGCAAACTGCCAGAGCGGGCTCAGGCCGTTCCGCGGCGCCGCGCTGCCGTAGCTGGCATAATTGCCCAGGCCCATGCTCTGCGCGATATAAAACGGCGTCCCCAGGACTTCGGGAAAACTGGCGCGCGCCTCGGTGGCGATCTCATCGAATTCCTGCTCGGCCAGCGGTGCGCCGAACTTGAATCCCCTGTACAGCGAGGACCATCCGACCCAGCTATCCCGTTTGAATCCCCAACGGAATTCGTTCAACACGGTCGGAGAAATCGTGGACGTCCAGTTGGCCGTGTAGAAATCCGGAACCCGATTGACCTCCCCGAAGTAGCCGTCCGGGAAATCCGGCAGGCCGGTCTGTCGGGTGACCGCCCAGTTTTCTTCCCGGGACATCGTGTAGGAGATCTTGTTGGCGTCATTGATCTGATAGTCGATTCGGACGGTCAGGTGGTCCCGGTTCGTGTTCGGGTCGGTCCCCGTCGAACTGTCCGTGCCCGAGTGGCGCCGCAGCCATCGGTAACCCGCGGTGTTGAGGCCATCCCCGACGGTCCAGTCATTAGGCAACGGCATTCGCGCCAGGTATTCGGGCCCGACCCAGACCGGATCGATTCCCGTCCGGTTGGGGTCGTCGACGTCGTCGAAAAGGTTGAACGAGGCCAGTTCGGAGGCGGGGAGCGTCAGGTTTCCGTTCAGATCCACCGATGCCGTTCTTGAAAACGCATTGCCGTTTCTGCGTCCGGGGAAATAGCGGAAGTCGCCTTGCCGCGCCGGTCCAGTCAGAACGGTGGTCCGGATATTCTGTTTTTCCAGATAGCGCTGCCCGTCATAGAGCACAAAGAAGAAGGCCTTGTTGCGGACGATGGGTCCGCCGATCCGGCCACCGAACTGGTTCCGGTTCTGATAGCTTTTCTGTGCGCCCACCAGGTTCTGGAACCAGCCCTGACTGCTCAAGGCCGAGTTGAAGTTGGTGTAAAAGAGCGCGCCGTGAAGGTCGTTGCCTCCAGAACGAGTCCGGAGCCGGACCTGTCCGGAGCCCCGGCCCATCGCGGCGTCGACGGTGGTGACATTGATCTGGACTTCCTCGACCAGATCGGGACTGGTGAAGATGGCCGAATATGCGCCATTCCAGTCGCTGAACCGTCCGTCGTTGGTCGGCAGGCCGTCACGCGTCGTATTGATCTGGCTCATCCGGGCGCCGCCGAAGTTGTCGCCGACGGTTCCGGCCGTGATACTGATCAGGTCAATCACGTTGCGGGTCGGCAAGGGCAGGCTGGACACCTCGAGGTCCGGCAGGACATCTCCGACCGAGGCCGACGTTTGAGCCAACAAGATGTCGGCATCCACGACGACCTCCACTGTCTGTGTCACCTGGCCGACCTGCAGTTCGAAATTGAGCCGCACCTGCGACCCCTGATTCAAGACCACTTCGCTAAGGACCGCGGTCTGAAAGCCGGGCAGCGAGGCGGTCAAGTCGTAGGTCCCAGGTTGCAGGCTCTGAAAATTATAGGACCCGGTTTCGTTGCTGACCGTCGAGGTCACAATACCGGTATTGACGTTGGTGGCATCGACTTCGGCGCCCGGAATCAAGGCGCCGGTAACGTCGGTAACCGTGCCGCTCGCAGTCGCATTGACTTGAGCGAACGTCGTTGTCGCCAAGCTCAGGCACAGTACCAGAGCCGCGGGAACGCTCATCGCAAAGTTCCGCAGGGTCATCTCAACCTCCACTTCCCAAAGGGATGGTGCGGCTGTAGCGGACTTCGATCGTTTGCGTGATCGGTTCGACGCCGATTGTCCGTTGGCAGCCGCGGTTCGCTATTCAATTGTGTCGGGGGTCACAGTGGAAGTCTTTGCCTGTACGTGGGGCGAGTCAAGGTATTAACAACTGCCTGCCCGGCACGTTTCGGCAGCGTGGGGGCGCGATATTTAGGGGAGGAAGTGCGGGCATCCGGCCCGCAAGGGTCAGTCCCGATCCTGAATATTGAGCCGCTTTGGCTTGGCCTGCTTCTGTAATGCCTTACAGGGAAGAGAAGAGCGGGCGTGGCGCGTATACGGGCGCAACCGGCGCGAGGCACGCGCCTGAGAACGCGCCGCACCACGCGCCTGAGAACGCGCCGCACCACGCGCCTGAGAACGCGCCGCACCACGCGCCTGAGAACGCGCCGCACCACGCGCCTGAGAACGCGCCGCACCACGCGCCTGAGAACGCGCCGCACCACGCGCCTGAGAACGCGCCGCACCACGCGCCTGAGAACGCGCCGCACCACGCGCCTGAGAACGCGCCGCACCAAGCGACTTCCTTAATCCTGAGAACGCGCCGCACCACGCGCCTGAGAACGCGCCGCACGCGCCTGAGAACGCGCCGCACCACGCGCCTGAGAACGCGCCGCACCACGCGCCTGAGAACGCGCCGCACCACGCGCCTGAGAACGCGCCGCACCACGCGCCTGAGAACGCGCCGCACCACGCGCCTGAGAACGCGCCGCACCACGCGCCTGAGAACGCGCCGCACCACGCGCCTGAGAACGCGCCGCACGCGCCTGAGAACGCGCCGCACCACGCGCCTGAGAACGCGCCGCACCACGCGCCTGAGAACGCGCCGCACCACGCGCCTGAGAACGCGCCGCACCACGCGCCTGAGAACGCGCCGCACCACGCGCCTGAGAACGCGCCGCACCACGCGCCTGAGAACGCGCCGCACCACGCGCCTGAGAACGCGCCGCACCACGCGCCTGAGAACGCGCCGCACCACGCGCCTGAGAACGCGCCGCACCACGCGCCTGAGAACGCGCCGCACCACGCGCCTGAGAACGCGCCGCACCACGCGCCAGAGAAGAGATGCTCGCAAAGGACTTCCTTAATCCTGAATAACGCATCCATTCTTGCGCGCAGCAGCGCGCCCTGGGAACGCGGGCATCCTGCCCGCAAAGGAGTTCCTGAATCCTGAATATTGAGCCCGTGGGAACGCGACCTGCTCCTGTCGTGCATTACTGGGGGGAGAAAGATGCGGGCAAGATGCCCGCGTTCAACGGCGCGTTCCTCACGCCGGGCGCGTAGCGGCGTGTTCCTCACGCCGGATCAAGCGCGGGGCCTCAAGGTTTCTGATTGAACTGGAAGTAAGGTGCGGACCTTGGGTGGGCGGCGCGGGAAGAAGAGCGGGCCAAATACTTTGACAGTGGGTTCGTTTCGGAAGATGCTCAAAACTTCGGACAACCCTGGAGGGAGTGAACGATGGCCAAATCACCAAAACAGAAAGAATCGACGAAGGGCGTGGATCGTCGCGGTTTTCTCAAGAGCGCGGCTGTTGGCGCGGCCAGCGGAGCAACCGCGCTGGTGGCCGGAGTCGGGGGCGCTGGCGCACCGGCCTCCGCGGAAGCCGCCCATGCGCCCGCTATCGGGCCGCCGACCGCGCAGCAGATCGATCGCGACGCCGGCAACGCCCAGCCTCCGGCCCAGGTGCGGGCGGTCCAGCGCGCCGGTTCGGACCTGATGGTCCAGGTCCTTAAAGACCTCGGCATCGAATACGTCGCGTCCAACCCGGGATCGAGCTTCGAAGGCATACAGGAATCCATCGTCAACTACGGCAATCCGCCCAACACGATGCCCGAATTCATCACGGCGTTGCACGAGGAAACCTCCGTCGACATGGCCAACGGGTACGGCAAGGCCGAAGGCCGGCCCATGTGCGCCATGCTGCACGGCACCATCGGAATTCAGCATGCGGCGATGGCCATCTACCAGGCCTACTACGCGGGGACTCCCATGTTGCTGCTGGCCGGGCGCGACGACGGGTTCATCCAGGCGCATACCGCCAACGACATGGCCGGAATCGTGCGGCACATCACGAAGTGGGACGCCCAACCCACAACGTTGATGGGATCGTTGGAAGCCATTCAGGAAGCCTACCGGCAGGCGATCACTCCGCCGACCGCACCCACCCTCGTCGTTCTCGACATGGAGCTTCAGAAGGAAGAAGCCGGCGACATGGCGGTGCCGGCCTACCGCCCGCCTCAAATTTCGGGCGTCGATTCGACGACTGCGCGAGAGATCGCCCAGGCACTCCTCGGCGCCGGCAATCCGCGAATCGCCGTCGGAAGCCTGCGAACGTTCGACGGTGTCCAAGGCGCGGTCGAACTTGCCGATTTGGTGGGCGCGTCCGTCAGTACCAGTGCGACGGCCGGGCCGATGAGCTTTCCCCAGAGGCATCCGCTATGCGGCCCGGGCGCCGATACCGAATACGACTACACTCTGGGGCTCGAATCGAACGGAACCGTGTCGTTGCGGGGCCCCGCGATAGCGACTCTGGCGCCCGACCGGGACGTCACGGGTATCGGCTATGGGGGCTTGCGAACCAACGCCCCGGCCGGCGGCGGTCGCGGCGGTGGCGGCGGCGCCCAGTCGGGCCGAACGATTTCGGTCGATGCCGAAGCCAGCATTCCGGCCATCGTTGCCGCCCTCGCGCGCGAGATGACGGCCGACCATCGTCGAACGATCGAGGAGCGCAAGTCCCGGCATGCCACGGCAAACCAGCAGGCTTACGTGTCGGCCCTGAGAGCCGCGATCGAGGACAAGAAGATCGGCTGGGATGCCAGTCCCGTCAGCACGGCGCGAATTTACTCTGAACTGTGGCCGTTGATCATGGACGAAGACTGGTGTCTCTCTTCGCCGAGCGGGTTTTCGGGCGGTCACCACCGCCAACTGTGGGCACACAACAAGCCCTACAGCTACCTTGGGGGGCAGGGCGCCGGCGGCATGGGCTACGGCGCGGGCGCCTCGGGAGGAGCGGCGCTGGCGGCAAAGCATCGCGGCCGGTTCGTGGTCAACGTCCAGACCGACGGCGACATGAACTATACGCCCGGGGTCCTGTGGTCGGCGGCCCACCATCGGCTCCCGATGCTGACGGTCATGCACAACAACCGTGCGTGGCATCAGGAACTCATGTTCCTCGAGTACATGGCCGGCGTCCGCGGGCGGGGAACCGATCGCGGGCACATCGGCACGACCTTCCGCGATCCCTTCATCGACTACGCCAAGATGGCCGAGGCCTACGGCATGGCCGGCGAGGGCCCGATCGAGGATCCGGCCCAACTGCAGGCGGCGCTCAGGCGCGGCGTCAACTCGGTGAAACGCGGCGAACCGTACATGATCGACGTGGTCACCCAACCGCGGTGAACCGGGGGGTATCGGCGTGAAGAGCACATCGAAAACAGTCTCGCTATTGGCCGCGATCGCCATTGCGGCCCTGGCCGCCGCCCTCGACTCCGCCGCCCAGGGCCGTGGGGGACGCGGCGGAAACGCGCAAGCCACCGCGGCCTCTCCTGTCGCGCTGGGCCCGGTAGCCGGCAGCGCCGCAAACGGACGCCGGATCTACTACGAGCAGTCCTGCTACGGTTGCCACGGCTTCAACGGTGAAACCGGCGCCCGCGATCTGGTGGGAACCAACAGCCCGGTCCTGGCCAACGAAGAAATATTTGTCCGTTTCCTGCGTCTGCGTGCGGACGTGGCGCCCTTGCTCCCTTCCACGCGAATGCCCAACTATCCGGAAAGCGAACTCGGCAACGCGGATGCGAGCGACCTGTATGCATTCATTCGCTCGTTCCGGCTGAGCGCGCCCGATATTGAAGACGTGCCCACACTGCAGCGGATTCTGGAGTCGGCCGAACGGCCCTATGTCCCATAGCCGAGCGCGAAGTTTGGCCGTGGGCCGCCGCCCCCGGACGCACGAAGCGGAAAGAGCCATGCCCCCGAGGTCGATCGACTTCGGGGGTTTTCGCTGCCCATCGGACTTCGCAACCGAACATCGACGTTTATCCCGCCCGGTGGAAACTCCATCTGGAAGCATTTCTTGAATTACGGTATCGTCAGGACTTTTGCGCCAGTCGCCGAACCCCTCCACGGTATCGGGGGCGCCGCCCCGAAGCCCGGTCTCAGGAGATTCCGAATGCCGACATTGACTCTTCAGTACGACGAAATCGCCGCCGCCATCGAACCCGGCAAGGTCATTGACGCCATCCAGGACATTTACGGACAGTTCTACCGGGGCGAAGTGGAGATGCCGTTCCCGTATCACTTCGAACCCACCGCCGAAAGCGTCGTGCACATCAAGAGCGCCGTCCGTTCCGGGGACCGGTACGTGATCAAGGTGGCGTCCTACTTTCCGGGCAATCCCGGCAAGGGGCTGACCAGCATTCTCGGACTCGTCATGCTGTTCGACGGGGACACGGGCGAGCCCGCGGTGATTTTGTTCGACAACGCGCTCCTGACGCATCACCGGACCGCGGCGGCCGGTGCGGTGGGCGCACGCCTGCTCGCGCGTCCCGACAGCCGGACCGCGCTGGTGGTGGGCGTCGGCACCCAGGGCACCCTGCAAATCGACTACCTGCTCCGGGTGTGCGGCATCCAGACGGTGCTTGCGTACGCCCGCCGGGACGATGCAGTCGCCGAATACCTGACCCGTCAGTCGGCCAAACACCCTGGCGTCGAGTTTCGAGCGGCCGGGGATCTTGCCGAGGCCTGTGGGCAGGCCGATATCGTCGTGACGACGACGCCCAACCGAGCGCCGCTTTTGATGGCCGGCTGGATTGGGGCGGGAACGCACGTGACCGCCATCGGCAGCGACAATCCCGGCAAACAGGAACTGGACCCGGCCCTGTTGAAGAAAGCCGTCTACGTGACCGACAGCACCGCCCAGTGTGCAAGAAACGGGGAACTGCAGCACGCCAAGGCCGCGGGGGTCATGACCGAAGACGACGTCCACGCCGAAATCGGGGCCATCGTCGCCGGCGACAAGCCGGGACGGACCGATCCCGAAAGCATCACCGTGTTTGACTCGACCGGCCTCGGCGCGCAGGACCTGGCCATCGTGAATCTTGTTTACGAATCCATTCGAAAGGGTTGATCGCGCGAATGCGCCGAATCGGGAACCGTAACGTGTACTTCCGCAAGCATCCACTATTTGTGAAGCATCCGATATTGGCGAAGCATCCGGCACCTGTATTCGTGAAGCATGTACTTGTGAAGCACCGAGCCGAAGGACATCGAAATTGACGCTGAAAGTTTCAAACAGGGGAGCGATCCCTCCGTTCATCGTGATGGACGTGATGCAGGCCGCTTCGGAAAGGGAAGCCCTGCGGAAGGCGGTTTACCACCTCGAAGTGGGGCAGCCGGGAACGCGGGCGCCGTCCGGGGTACTCGATGCCGCGCACCGCGCCCTCCGCGAGCATCGTCTCGGTTACACGGTCGCCCTGGGAATACCGGAACTGAGGTCCGCCATTGCCGCGCATTATCGGGATTACTACGGTATCGATGTCGATTCGGAACAGGTGGTGGTGACGACCGGTTCGTCCACGGGTTTCCTTCTGTCGTTCCTGTCGGCATTCGACGTTGGCGACCGGGTCGCGATGGCGTCACCGGGATACCCGTGTTATCGCAACATCCTTAACGCACTCGGCATCGACCCGGTCCTGCTGATGGTGGGGGACGAGCATCGCTTCCAGCCCACGCCTGAATTGCTCGACGAGGCCGAGCGGCGGGGCGGGCCACTCGACGGCCTGATCGTCGCGAGTCCGTCCAACCCCACCGGCACGATGCTGGACGCGGAGGCGCTCGGCGGCTTGTCGTCGTATTGCAGGGACAACGACATCCGATTGATTTCGGACGAGATCTACCACGGCATCACCTATGGCCAAAAAGCCGCGACGGCACTTGCTTTCGGCAACCAGTCGATCGTGATCAACAGCTTCTCCAAGTACTATTCGATGACGGGTTGGCGGCTGGGATGGATGATCGTTCCCCGGGACATCTTCCGCGCGGTCGAGTGCCTGGCGCAAAACCTGTTCATCTCGCCGCCGTCGCTTTCGCAGTTCGCCGCCGTCGCGGCGTTCGACTGCGCCGATGAACTCGACCGCAATGTCACCCGGTATGCCGCCAATCGGGCGCTGCTTCTGGGGGAACTGCCCCAGGCGGGTTTCGACCGCTTGGCGCCGGTCGACGGTGCCTTCTACATCTACGCCGACGTGGGCGAACGGACCACCGACAGCGTGTCCTATTGCACCCGGATCCTCGACGAAACCGGAGTGGCCGTCACGCCGGGAGTCGACTTCGACCCGGATCGGGGAAACCGCTTCATTCGCTTCTCTTACGCGGAGTCGACCGAAACCATCGCCGCCGCCGCATCCGCGCTGATCGACTGGCAAGGGTAGGGTAGCTACGGTCCCGTTCGGATAGCGGCCTTCATCCTGTGGCAATTTCATGGCGAGCGAGATTTGTCGGCGACCCGCGCTTGTTCGTCCATCGGTCCACTCACTCGGCGCAATTCACAAAAAGGCCAAAAAATTTGTAACTTCTTCGGACAACGTGGATCACTAAGACGTGAGCGAAAAGACAACGGCGATCGGTTTTCACGATGTCTACGCAAAGTACTCGAAGGATGTTTACCGATTTTCACTATATCTCTCGGGCGACGCGGGGATGGCCGAAGATCTCACCGCTGAAGCTTTTCTCCGGATGTGGCAGGGGGGCGGGTTGAGCCGGGCCGCTAACGTCAAGGCGTATCTTTTGACGATTGTCCGCAATCTCTATCTGCACGAACTTCGGCATATTCGCCGCAACCGTCCCTTGGCCGACCCGATGCCACAGGCTGGGTCTTTATCAAGAGAAATCGAAGCGCGCGAAGAGTTGCGGACTGTGATGACGGAACTGGGAGTGTTGCCGGAGGTCGATCGGTCTGCCCTGTTGCTGCGAGTCAATGACGGATTACCGTACGACCAGATTGCGGCAATCCTCGGGATCACCATTGCGGCGGCGAAGGTGAAAGTGCATCGGGCCCGCATGCGGCTGGCGAGGGTGCGGGCAAGGAGTGGAACATGAAGGAAATCAGTCGAAACGTCATTCGGGATCTGTTGCCGGTCTATTTGGCCGGAGAGGCGAGCAGGGAAACCCGATCCCTCGTTGAGGAATTCCTGGCCAGGGATCCGGAATTGCGCGAACTGGCCGAGGCCGAGGGCTCGCCGTTGCCCCAGTTGGCGCTGACGCTGGATTCCGACGAACAGGAGAAGCGAGCTCTGGATCGAACGTGCAGGCTTCTATCGAAGATGAACGTGCTTATGGGCGTTTCCCTGGTTCTTTCGACCGTGCCTTTGATTATCCATGGGTTTGTCTACGGGTCCCAGAGCATCCCGGTTGGGGGCCTTGAGCCCGGGATCGTTGCGATGACAATCGCAGTCGCGGGTGCTTCGATCGGTTGGGGGCTCTTTTTCCGGATACGCCAGCGCCTGCAGGTGACGGGATTGCAGCCTCAGGGGGGTTGGGGCAGACGCATTCTGTGGGCAAATATGGGGTTCCTTTATTCCCTCGCGGTTGGAACGGTCATTACGAGTTGGATGGGTTGGTCCTGGGACCATGTGCCCCTCTATGCGATGTTTGCAGGGTTAGTGTTCGTCATGCTTGGAGACCATTTTGGTCAGGTGCCGACACCGGAGGATATTGCCAAGCCGATAAGTCTCTTCGATCGGGAGTAGCTGCGACGACCGCCGTGTCGGGAGCCCGGGAGAGCGCGTTCGAGAGCGCATGGAGGGCACCCCGATACGGTCCGCGGTTTCCAGCCCCGGTTGCGCCGGGCGGCGGCAAACTGCATAGTGGGCATCGTGAACAGACTGGGCAACTGGTTGGCCGGGAGCGTGGCCACCCTGGGACCGTGGGGACTTTTTCTGGTGGCGCTGGGCGACTCCGCCTTCATCCCGCTGCCGCAGGGTGTGGACTTCCTGCTCATCACGCAGGCGATTGCCGCTCCATCGACGGCTTATTTTGCCGCGGCCCTGGCGGTTTCGGGCTCCTTGCTCGGTTCCTGGATTCTCTATTCTATTGCCCGCCGCGGCGGCGAAATCGTATTGCGCAAGAAGGCGTCCACGGGAGGCGTCGAGAACATCCGGCGTCAGATCGACCGGTACGGGGCTCTCGTATTGATCCTTCCGACGATGATTCCAGTGCCGTTGCCGATGAAGTTGTTTGTGATCGGCGCCGGTGTCTTTCAGATGAAGCGCGTGCATTTTCTTGCCGCTGTCGGCCTTGCACGCTGCGTTCGTTATTTTGGAGAAGCCTTCGTTGCCGTGCGGTACGGCCCGCGAACGACGGACCTCATCGCGGAAAACCTCGTTGCGGGGCTCATCGCCGCCGCCGTCCTCATCGCCTCGTTCTTTCTGATCCATCGCTGGAGCACGCGCCGGTTGACGGAAGGTTGACGGAAGTTGGACCGAAGGTTGACCGAAGGAGGATAGGAGATGGGGGCCGGGCTGGTTTCTCCCTGGGCCTCTTGCCCGCACCCGGCTTGCCTCCATCCTCAATATGGCGCCCTGGGAACGCGGGCATCCTGCCCGCAAAGGTCAGTCCCGATCCTGAATATTGAGCCGCTTGGGCTTGGCCTGCTTCTGCAATGCGTCAGGGGAAAGAGAAGAGCGGGCAGGATGCCCGCGTTCAACGGCGCGTTCCTCGCGCCGGGCGCGTAGCGGCGTGTTCCTCACGCCGGATCAAGCGCGCCAAGGCCTGAAGGTTTCTCACCGAACTGGAAGTCAGCGCGGGCGAGTTGAAGTCGCTCAACCCGGTTGTGCGGTGCGGACCGGTCCCTCGGGGGCGCCGAGCGAGTCGGTGAGGATGCCTTCCTCTCCTTCGGTTTTCGCGATGATGACCGCGCCGCATGAATCGCTGAAGACGTTGATCGACGTACGGACCATGTCCAGAATCCGGTCCGTGACCAGAATGAGTCCCACGGCCTCGATCGGCAGTCCGATGGCCGACAGGATGATCGTGATGGCCACCAGGCTCGCCGCAGGAATTCCGGCAACGCCGATGGAAGTGACCAGGGCGAGGAACACGACCGTGAACTGTTCGGTGAAACCCAGTTGGAGTCCATAGGCCTGGGCGAGAAACATGGCGGCGACACATTCGTAGAGCGCCGTTCCGTCCATGTTGACGGTCGCCCCCAGAGGCAGGACAAAGCTGGTTGTTCGATTGGAGACCCCCGCGTTCTGTTCGACGCACTTCATGGTGAGGGGAAGAGTGGCCGAAGAGGACGCGGTGGAAAACGCCGTGAGCATGGCCGACGACATCGCGCGGTAGTGGCGCCACGGGTTGACCCGGGCAACCAGCCACAGCAGCAGGGGCAGGGTGATCAATGCGTGGCCCAGCAAACTGAACAAGGCGGTCAGGAAGAACGCCAGGAGTGGTCGAAACGCATTGAACCCCGTTTGGGCGACTTCTTCGGCCACCAGTCCGAAAACGCCGAGGGGCGTGAACCGCATCACCCACATCGTGATACGCATCATGGTCTCGAAGATGCCGTTCGCAAAATGGGTGATGGTTTCGGACAGAGGTCCCGGAACGAAGTTGACGAAGTAGCCGAACAGGATGCTGAAGAAAATCAGGCCCAGCATTTCGCCCTGCGCCGCCGCACTGACGATGTTGACCGGGATCATCCTCTGGAAGAGCCCGGCCAGGTCTCCGGCGCCGCGGCCTTCGACTTGCGCGACCACGTCGTCGGTGGATTCTTCGAGGCCGAGAACCTGACCGGCGGGTTGGCCGTCGATAATGCCCGGCGCGATGAGATTGACCGCCAGCAGACCCAAGGAGATCGCCAACAAACTCGTCGCGATGTAATAGCCGGCGGTCTTGAGACCCAGGCGGCCGAGGTCGCTTCCGGAACCGAGACCGGCAACACCGCTGATGATCGACGACATGATCAGCGGGACGATCAACATCTGAAGGGCCCTGAGGAAGAGCGTGCCGAGAAAGTCGTATACGGCTATCACCGAGACGCCCAGGAACGTCGCGTCGGGGCCCGTAATGAGGCCGGCCGTAATCGCCACCGCGATCGCGATCAGAATCTGCCAGTGCAGTTTGAGTCTGGTCACAGAGAAACCACCAATGGAGACAGTGGGAACAAGCGCCCCGACGTTATCGGAGTGCGGTGCGATGTTATCGGCATGGCATCCGGGAAGTCAAAGAACCTTCACGTTACGGACGGGTGCGCTTTCGTTCACCCTGCAGTTCGGCCACCGACAAGCCGCCCGAAGCGCAACACCCAGGCCGGCGTGAATAAAACGCTGTGAGGGCGCGGTCGATTCGACCCAGGAATTTTCGTATCCGGTTCCACATATCAACCCCCGTTGAATTTGTCTGCTCACAGAAGGTTACCACCAGGCGCGCGTCAGCGCGCCCTGGGAACGTGGGCATCCTGCCCGCAAATTCTTGCGCGCAGCAGCGCGCCCTGGCGCTTGATCCGGCGTGAGGAACACGCCGCTACGCGCGCGGCGCGAGGAACGCGCCTTAGAACGTGGGCATCCTGCCCGCAAATTCTTGCGCGCAGCAGCGCGTTCCTCGCGCCAGATGAAGCGCGCGTTAAGGCCTGAAGGTTACTGACTGAATCGGAATACGGTGCGGACGAAGGGTGGGAACGGGCCGGCCTGAAGGTTTCTGATTGAGGTGGAAGATGCCGCGGCCCCAGAATTTGCGTGACTCGAAGTGGAGTCTGTCTTTAACATGTGCCGAATCAGTTGCGTAACCCGCGAATGCGGCCCGAACGGGAAAACGCTGCAGTCGCAGACAACCCGGAGGTTTCCATGCACGCCAGATCCATGATTGTCTTACTGCTTTCGATAGTTGTCCTGGTCGCGGCAGCCTGTGCGCCCGAGCCGGCCGAGGACGCCCAGGACGGTTCGAACGCCACGCTGTACGAGGGCGCCACGCTCATCGTCGGTGATGGCAGCGCCCCGGTCGAAAACTCCGCCTTCCTGGTCGAGGATGGCATGTTCACCGCGGTGGGCGCCAGCGGAGAACTCGATGTTCCCGACGGAGCCGCGCGAGTGGACCTGACGGGACAGACGGTCATGCCGGCCATTGTCGATGCCCATAAACACGTGGCCACCACGCGAGACGAACTGGTCGGTCAACTCGAGCAATTTGCCTACCACGGAGTCGGGGTCGTGATGAGCCTGGGACAGGACGGCGAACTGGCGTTCGAGGTGCAGGAGGAACGCATCCCCGGCGCCGCCAGACTTCTCAGCGCGGGCCGGGGACTCACGATGCCGGAACCCGGCCGGTCGGAAGCCCCGTATTGGGTCTCGAATGAAGAGGAAGCGCGCGCCGCGGTCCAGGAACTGGCCACCCAACCCGTCGATCTCATCAAGATCTGGGTCGACGACCGAAATGGAACGTACGAAAAGCTGAGTCCTGCGCTCTACGGCGCCATCATCGACGAAGCGCACAACAACGGCCTCCGGGTGACGGCCCATATCTTCGCGCTCGAAGACGCCAAGGGTCTGCTCGAAGCCGGCATTGACGCGTTTGCGCACGGCGTGCGGGATCAGGATGTCGACGACGAGTTCGTCGCCATGGTCCAGGAACGTCCCGACGTCGTTCTTGTTCCCAACATGCCCAACCGTGGTGTCGCCGTGGATCTCAGCTGGCTCGCCGGCGCGATCCCGGCCGAACAACTGGAGCAAATGCAGGCCAACTCAACCGACCAGCCAGAGGCCCAGGAGACGTTCGGTATTCAGGCCCGTAATCTGGCGCGGCTGAACGAGGCGGGAATGCGTATTGCCCTCGGCACCGACGGGAGCACGCCCTATGCGCCCCATCTGGAAATGGAGGACATGGTGGCGTCGGGAATGACCCCGGCGGAAGTCATTGCGGCCGCGACCGGCAACGCCGCTGAATTTTTGGGAGTGGACGACGCGGGTACCGTTGCGGCGGGCAAGAGCGCCGACTTCATCGTTCTGGATGCCAATCCTCTCGATGACATTACCAACACCCGCTCGATCGCTTCGGTCTACATCATGGGCGACATGGTCGACCGGGAATCGATGATGCAGGAATAGATGATGGGTGGAGCCCCCTCACCAGCGGGGGCTCCAAATGCCGGAGGCTAAAACCTCGAACCCCGAATCCAGGTATCCGACCGGGCCCAGCTTCGGTCGAGATCCGCATCCACTTCAGGTGAAGTCCGACCCTGCGACTCGATGGCCGCCTTGAGCCCCACCAACGACCAGCCATTGTGGGGATGGTGGTCGAGTTCGTCCCTGTAAACGCGCTCCGCTTCGCCATATCGTCCGGCTTCGAGCAGGGCCGCGCCCAGCCAATGGCCCGCCGCGAAGGGCAGGGGCTCGGGTTCGTCGTATTCGAGCGCGTCATAGCGTTCGGCGGCACGCTCGAAAGACCGAATGGCCTCGTCAAGGTCGCCCTCGGCCCGATGGATTTCACCTTCGAGGATGCCCGCGACCGTGCCCAGAAGGTTTTCCGCGGAATGATTCCTGAAGCCCACCTCGGATTCCGTCCCGTCCAACACCCGGTCCAGATAGGCCCGGGCAAACCCGATGTCGCCGTTGCGCAGTTGGGCATAACCCTGGGCAAAATCCCACATGCCGGCCGCAATCGGGTCTTCGCCCCGGTCGGCGACCTGGGGGATTTCGTCGAATCGTCCGAATCGCACCAGCGTCAGAACGTGGAACATGTTGCTCCCGGTCAACTTGGCGTAATCCTTCCCGGCCTGGATGGCGATGGCCCCCTGGCCGTCCATCGATGCGGCGAACAGCAACATGTGCAGGTTGTGTTGGGGATAGATCGCGAATCCCTCGCCGACGTCGGCCTTTAGATCCGAGTGCCACGCCTGGATATTGGCGCGGACGGAATCGCCCCAACGGCCAATTTCGTTCCAGGTGTGCGAGGGCATGTGATTGATGTGGCTGGCGCCCGGGATCGAATTTCCGATGTATTCGGCGCACCCCTCGGCCAACCCGGGATCGGGCGTCGACTCGGTCGCATGAATATAAAGGTGGCATGCGCCCACGTGGCGGATGTCCTTTTCGAGAACTCCTTCGAGCACGCCGTGAATTTGTTGCAGGTTGGGGTCGTCCAGTTCACGGGTGCCCCGGCGGGGCTCGAGCAGGAACAGCGCTTCCGCGTACAGCGTCCCGGCGTCCAGATCGTCCGGATACCGTTCGTACAGCCCGCGCATGGCTTCGGCGTACGGCTGGTCCTGGTCCCGGCGGTTTTCCGGATCGAAGTCGGGGACGTATCGGACGGCCATGGCATCGATGAATGCCCGTTCGGTTTCGGATGCGTGGTCCGGCGCCAATTCCATCGCCCTTTGTATGGCGGCATAGGCGTGGGGAGCTTCGCGGGGAAGCATCGCGCCGTTCAGATACGAGCCCCAGGTCCAGGCCTCGCCCCAGAAGCAGATCGCGCAGTCGGGGTCGAGCCTCGCCGCTTCGCGGAATGCGCGCGTGGCGTCTTCCTTGGCGAACGCGTACATCATTTGAAATCCCTGGTCGAAGTAGGCCTGAGCCTCGGGATTCGACGAAGAGATCGGGCGGCTGAAGCTGCCGAGAGCCTTCGTGTAGAGGGGCATCGGTTCACTGAAGCTTTCGGGCAATGCCGGCGGATCTTGCCGGCCGAAGGCCACCGGGGCAAACGCCAGAATGGTTACGGTAAGCAGAGCCGTTGTCACGGTGAACGGAAAGATAAGGGATTTTCTGGGTCTATTCCTGGGTCTATATATCGGAACCATTGGACCTCGAGCCTCCGGGCTTACGTCCCCCGGCGTCCGGAAATCGCGCCTGGGTTCGTGCCATGGTCCCCATCCGGGAGTGAGCCTGTCGGGGGACGTTTCGGTTTCCTGTATTACTTTGGAACAAGCGATTGTCGCACAAGCGCGCCGGTGGGATATAGTCGCTAATGTGACGTCAAGGATCGCCGCTTTCTGTGTCGCATCGTGCTTTGCCCTGGTATCGCCGCTCGAGGGACGCCAGGCCGAACCCGCCCTTCCCGGCACCACCCGTGTCGTTCTGGAGGCGGCGTTCTTCATGAATGAAGCGGTCGAGCTCTTGCGCGAACACTCCACGCAGGAGTTGTCGCGTCAGCGCATGGAGGCCTGGTCGGATCAACTCCAGTACCTGGGGTCGCAGACGCGAGGCGACGAGGTGACCGAAGGATACGTCACCCGGTTTCCCGAAACCTTTGTATCGATCACCCTGTTTTTCGATCGCGAACTCGATGTTCTGGAAAATGTCCACGTCGTGATAAGCCCGGGAATGTGGTCCCGCGCTCTCGGGATGATCGAAGAGTCGTTTTCAACCGAGGAAATCGGGATCGAACCCCTGAGATTCGCCTACGTGATCGGTACGGTCGAAGTGGATGAATTCGACGTCGGGGTCTTGCTGACCGAACAGGATTCGGAACTCGGGAAGATATACGCAATCAACTATTTGCGGCCGGAATAGGCGTATGCGGCCGGATTAAGCGGGCTGAGCGTTCTTTGTTTTCGTCCCCCGCGCCGCCCCCACACGGTCCGCGCCATCTTTCGTTTCAGTCAGAAACCTTCCAGGTCGCGCCCCTTCCCGCGCCCATCGTCCGCGTCATATTTCGTTTCAGTCAGAAACCTTCAGGCCCCGCGCTTGATCCGGCGTGAGGAACACGCCGCTACGCGCCCGGCGCGCGGAACGCGCCGTTGAACGCGGGCATCCTGCCCGCTCTTCATCTTGTTCCCCCGTGCCACCCCCACACGGTCCGCGCCATCTTCCAGTTCAATCAGAGACCTTCCAGTTCCGCGCCTGGAAGTTGTCCATCGCGAGACGACGGGGGTGATCGGGGTGGTTCGCACGCGGGAGGAGATGCCCGCCTTCGCACCTTCATTCCCTTGGGCGCGCCACCCCCATCCACCGCCAATCCCCGGCGGAGCGCGCCAAACCCGCCTTGACGGGATTTTGGTCAATGTAATTCGTTATCGCCGCGAAGTGCTTCACGTCTCGGACATAGCGGTCGAAATAATCTTCCATCCAGAATGGCCCGATCCGTCCCAGCAGTCGATTCGCCTCTGTGGCGGTGAATGACTTCCAGGAGTGTATGACGCCATCCAATGGAAAGCCCGGTAGCGTCTCGATCAGCGCGTGCACATGATTGGGCATGACGACCCATGCCAGAAGCCGGTAACGCTCCCCGTCGAAATGCAGCAGCGCGTCCTGGACGACCCGCGCGACGCGGTCGTCGTTGAGCCAGCATGCGCCGTGTCCTTGGTCGTCATAACGATCGATTCGCTTGCGAAGCTTCGCGCATAGGGGATCGTCCGCCGATTCGAGGCCTGTCATCACTACTGTCCGGTTCGCTGGCTGGATGATCTCTATAACTAATTGTATATCAGTTATATAAAAGGATAATTTGGTGTCCGCGACTTGAACGGGAGACACCTCCCCGTGTCCAGTTGGCACCGGACTTACTAGCCCCACTTGGTGTCCGGCGAGGGGCTTCGTATGCTGGCTCCATGTATGCTGGCAAAACCCTGTTCGCTCAAGTCATGAGTTTCCTGCCGTGGAAGACGTTCTCCCGGATCGTGGAGCGTTACCGGGGTGACCGCCTCGTCCGCACGCTGCGCAGCACCGAGCACTACCGCGCGATGGCCTTCGCCCAACTCACTGGTCGCGAGAGCCTGCGCGATCTCGAGGCCTGCCTCGCAGCCCGTCCTTCCAAGCTCTACCACTCCGGCTTTCGTGCGCCGGTGCGGCGCTCCACCCTAGCCGACGCCAACGAGCGCCGCGACTGGCGCATCTACGCGGATTTCGCCCAGCGCCTGATCGCCCAGGCGCGCGCCCTGTATGCCGACGAACCGTTGGCGATCGAGTTGCATGAAACCGCCTACGCGCTCGACTCGACGACCATCGATCTTTGCCTGTCGATGTTCCCCTGGGCGACCTTCCGCAAAACCAAGGCGGCAGTCAAGATGCACACCTTGTTGGACTTACGAGGCTCCATCCCCAGCTTCATCCACATCTCGGACGGCAAGCTCCACGACGTGAACGTGCTGGACTTGCTGGTGCCGGAACTGGGCGCGACCTACGTCATGGACCGCGCCTACATCGACTTCGAGCGCCTGCACCTGCTGCACCAGGCCGGTGCCTTCTTCGTCACCCGCGCCAAGAAAAACTTTCACGCCCATCGCCTCTACTCGGCGCCGACGGACCGCACTATCGGCGTCATCGCCGACCAAACCATCGCCCTCGACGGCGTTCGCACCAGGCGCCTCTATCCCGACCGCCTGCGACGCATCCGCTACAAAGATCCGAAATCCGGTAAAACGTTGGTGTTCCTCACCAACCGAACCGGCCTCGACGCAACGACTGTCTGCAGCCTGTACAAGAGCCGCTGGCAAGTGGAGTTGTTCTTTAAGTGGATCAAACAACACTTACGGATCAAGCGCTTCCTGGGCGTCTCGGAGAACGCTGTCAAATCACAACTGTGGATCGCCGTCTCGGTCTATGTGCTGGCCGCCATCCTTCGCAAACGGCTCGAAATCACCACGCCACTCTACACAATGCTACAGATTCTGTCGGTCATGCCGTTCGAACAAGTGCCTTTATACCAGGCACTTACCGCGGAAGATTACAGAACAGAACCGGACCCTTCCGCTAAACAGTTGAATCTATTCAACTTCTAACCGGACAGTAGTGGCCTGTCATATTGAGTTCGGACTTCCAGGCAGCCACCGTGTCGGCGGGAACTGCGTCGGCGAGACGGAACGTGAGAAATTGAACCGTGCCCGGTTGATCGAAGTGGGGAAGGTATCCGCGGCTGCGCCAGGCTTCGTTCCGGGTTGCGGGTAGCTCGTGGGGATGCGGGCAAGATGCCCGGCGTTCAACGGCGCGTTCCCCGCGCCGGGCGCGTAGCGGCGCGTTCCTCGCGCCGGATCAAGCGCGGGGCCAGAAGGTTTCTGATTGAAGTGGAAGACGGCGCGGGGGAGGAAGACCGGGCGCGGCGCGTTCCCAGACGCGCTACCGCGCACCCTTCTACCGGGGCAAGAAACGGGTTAATCCAGGAACGTTCCGTTTCGGTAGTCGTCGAACGCCTGCTCCAGCTCGGCGCGGGTGGTCATGACGAAGGGGCCGTAACGGGCGATGGGTTCGCCGATCGGTTTGGCGGCGACAATCAGGCACTTCATGCCATCGGGGCCGCTCGCGGCCTGGACACCGTCGCCGTCGCCCAGAACGGCCAGGGTGCCCGCTTCGATCGACGCGCCGTCGCCGTCGCCGGTTTCACCCACCGTGCCGGCGCCTTCGTAGACGTAGATGAATCCGTTGTGGCCGTCCGGTATTCGCTGCGTATGCCGTGCATCGCCCTGGAGTTGGAGGTCGAGATAGGTGGGCGCCGTGCCGGCGGCTTCGACGGGGCCGCGCGTGCCGCCCGATTCTCCGGCGACGATACGGATTCGTCCGCCGTCGATTTCGATTTCGGGAACGTCCTCCGGGGGGATGTCCTGGTATCGCGGGGTGGTCATCTTGAGTCTGGAGGGCAAGTTCACCCAGAGCTGAAAACCCCACATCAGCCCGTCTTCCTGCTGGGGCATTTCCGAATGGACGATACCGCGCCCCGCGGTCATCCATTGAACGCTGCCGGCCACCAGATTGCCCCGATTGCCCCGGTGATCCCGGTGTTCCATCCTGCCCGCGAGCATGTAGGTTACGGTTTCAAAGCCTCGATGCGGGTGATCGGGGAATCCGGCAATGTAATCGCCGGCCCGGTCCGATTTGAATTCGTCGAAGAGAAGGAACGGATCCAGGTGGTCGAGAGCCGGCGTGCCGACGCTGCGCTTGAGCCGGACTCCGGCGCCGTCCGACGTATCACTTCCCGGAACGATTCGAATCGCCTTTCGCAATTTCATGGTTGTCTCCAGCCAGTGTCCGTATTGAGCCGCACGCAATACTACCGCGCGAAGTCCGGGCCGGCGAACCCCATGCCCCGTCGGTTTGCCGGTTCCGGCCCGATTCTTTCGGGGAGTATACTAGCGGTATGGGACGTCATCCTCCATGGTTGACCGTGCGATTGCCGGGCGGCGACAACTATGCGGCCGTGCGCCGGACGGTTCGTGCCCACGGGCTCAATACGGTTTGCGAGGATGCCCGTTGTCCCAATATCGCCGAGTGCTGGGGCCAACACCGTACCGCGACGTTCATGATTCTGGGGGATATCTGCACCCGGGCCTGCGCCTATTGCGCGGTTCGGTCGGGCCGTCCCACGGAGTTGGACAGGGAAGAGCCGTTGCGGGTGGCCCGTGCCGTGGCGGAC
The DNA here is from genome assembly GCA_963555775.3 of Terriglobia bacterium. Lineage (GTDB taxonomy): Bacteria > Acidobacteriota > Terriglobia > 20CM-2-55-15 > 20CM-2-55-15 > JAJEDW01. The sequence goes on from CAUVWY020000004.1 coordinate 234,962, forward strand.
CTGAACCTGCGGCACGCCGTGATCACTTCGGTGGACCGCGACGACCTGCTCGACGGCGGCGCGGCCATTTTTGCCGATACGGTGCGGCAGATTCGACGGCTCGACCCCTCGGTCAGAATCGAATTGCTGACTCCGGATTTCGGCGGATCCATGCAATCGCTCGATACCGTCCTCGCGTCGGGACCCGATATCTTTTCGCACAACGTCGAAACCGTCGAGCGCCTGTACCCGGATGTCCGTTTCAAGTCCGACTACCGCGTGGCCCTGGGGCTGCTGCGGTCGGCCGGCGAAGGGGACTCGGTCGCCTTTACCAAGACCGGGATCATGGTGGGGCTGGGCGAGGAATGGAATGAGATCGTCGATCTGATTCGGGATGCCGCCGATGCCGGAGTGGATATTCTGACGATCGGACAATACCTGAAACCCACGGCCCGGCACGCTGAAATCCAGCGGTACTACACGCCCGACGAATTCGACGAACTGGCCCGGATTGGGCGCGGGACGGGTATTCGCTGGGTCTTTTCGGGTCCGCTCGTGCGCAGTTCGTACCATGCCGAAGACGTGTTTGCGGACATGATGAAAACGGCGGCGGGGGCCTGACGGCCATGGGGTTCCTGTCAAGGATTCTGGGAGTCGACTTCGACGAACCGGCCGAACGGGTGACGCCGCCCACCGCGGCGGGAGTCGGGCATCCCAGCGGCAGCCTCGAAGCCCGAATCGAAGCCGTGCTCGAAAGCGTTCGCCCGGCCCTTCACGCCGACGGAGGCGACATCGAACTGGTTTCAGTGGATGGCAACTCGGCCCGGGTGCGGCTGAAGGGCGCTTGCGACGGGTGTCCCAGCGCCGCCCTGACCCTGCGGTTCGGAATCGAAAGGAAAATCAAGGAAGCCATTCCCGAGTTCGAAGACCTGATCCCCATCTGATCCCGGCCTGATTCCGATCCGACCGATTCGATCTGAAAAACCGTAATCTCGGGAATCTCCAAACGCGTCGTTCTAACTCGCCGAGACCCGTCCGGTGATGGCCTCGCGCAGCCCTTCCAGCAACCCTTCCAGGCGCGCCATGCGTTCTCGGAGTTCACCGACCTCATGCTCCACGCGTTGTCGGAGTTCACGGACCTCGCCGCGCAAGTCGTTGATCTCCTTCCGCAATCCGCCTGTGGCGTTGAGGATCAACCCCGCGAGCGCGACACCCACACCCAGAATTGCAACGATTTCGCCGCTCATGTTTCCTCCACCAGTTTTTCGTATTCTCCCGCGTCACACAAGACAAAACACGCGATCATCCGGAATGCGATGAACGATTCCGAATTTGCTTGCGCGGCTTTCTCACCCGACGGTCCGCGGGTCCTGTCAGCCCGTAGAACCCCGCGGGGTTCGACCACGCACCGTTAGATCTGACGGCGCCCTTCGAGCGCCTTGCTCATCGTCACCGAGTCGGCATAGTCGAGGTCTCCGCCGACGGGCAGCCCCATCGCCAGGCGCGTTACCTTGATGCCGAGCGGGTTGACGAGCTTTGAAATGTACAGGGCCGTGGTTTCGCCTTCGACGTTCGGGTTCGTGGCGACGATAATCTCGTCGATCGAATTCTCCTGCAGCCGCGCCAGCAGCGACTTGACGTTCAACTGGTCGGGGCCTACGCCCTTGAGCGGCGAAATAGCACCCATGAGCACGTGGTACCGTCCGTTGAAATCGTGGGTGTTCTCGATGGGAATAATGTTGTGCGACTCCTCGACAATGCACAGGAGGCGGTCGTTGCGGCCTGGATGGGTGCAGAAGTGACAGGGGTCGACGTCGGTCATGTTGCCGCAGGTCGTGCAGTGGTGAATGCGCGTGCGCATGTCCACGATCGCGTGGGCCAGTTGTTCGGCCCCCTCCGGTTCCATCTTCAGAATGTGAAACGCCATCCGTTGCGCGGACTTGGCGCCGATGCCGGGAAGCTTCTTGAAATTTTCGATGAGCCGTTCGACCGGTTCCGCGAGATTTCCCATTGGTCTGATTTACCGGACAGGACGCTAAAAACCCGGAATCTTGAGTCCCGCGGTCAGGTTTCCGAGTTGGCCCTGCATGGCCTCATCGACTCGACGCGAGGCCTCGTTGACGGCCGCGACGATCAGGTCCTGAAGCATTTCGGCGTCGCCGCCGCCGAGAACTTCGGGGTCGATTTCGATCGACAGCAGAAGTTTGTTGCCGTTCATCCGGACCGAAACCATCCCGCCTCCGGAACTGGCTTCGATCACGGTCTGTTCCATCTGCTTCTGTAGCTCTTCCTGCATCTTCTGGGCCTGCTTCATCATTTGCTGGATGTTCTTCATTGGAAGACTCCTTGTTCGAAGGGCTCTTTAGTCGAAGGGTTCCTTGGGTTGATTTCCGTCCGCGGGCGCATCCGCGCGGCGGTTGGTCGCTTTGACGTGCGCGATGTCGCCTCTGAAAACATCGAGAAAGCTTTTTATCAGCGGTTCGTTCACTGCCGAATCCCGCACCGAATCCGGCGCCGGTTCAATACCAGGCGCCTCCGGTGGCGGCGTGTCCTCGGCCTCTTTTACCGCTTTTACTGCCGGCGCGGGCGCGGCGATGACTGCCGGTGGGGGCGTGGCTTCTACTGCCGGCTTGACTGTCGGCTTGACTGTCGGCTTGACTGCCGGCGCGGGCGCCGGTCGCCGTGCGTCGGCCGGTTCGGTTGTGCGCTCCGGTTCCGGACCCACTGCCACCGCCCCGCTTCTGATTTCCCGGATGACATCTTCGATGTCCCGAAGCTTCCCCACCCGCGTGAGCTTGATGCAGCCGATTTCAAGGTGGAAGCGCGGTTCCGAAGTCCATCGCAGGTCGTTTTCGAGTTTGAGCAGCATGTCGAAGAAGCGAATGAGATCCTGTTCGGAAAACCCCGCGGACTGTGCCGCTATCGAAGCGCGGTCGTCCCGGCTTCCCAGGATCTTGTCCTCGATTCCGAGCTTGGCCAGAAGCAGGTCGCGAATGCGGGCCAGGAACTCGCGGACGAATTGCTGCAGATTCAACCCCTGATCGACGACCACTTCGACAACCTCGATCAAGGCGTTCGAGTTTCTGTCGATCAGCGCGTTCACCGAGCGGTCCAACAGTTCGGTCGGGATGGAGCCCAGGACGTCGCGAACGTCGCTGTCGGCGATCTTCTGTCCCCCGAAAGCGATGATCTGATCCAGCAGGGACTGGGCATCCCGCATGCTGCCTTCAGCCGCCCGGACGACGTAATTCAGTGCGCCGTCCCCGATCGTGACGCCTTCGCGTTCGGCGATCATGCCGAGATGTTCCTTGATTTCCTGGGGCGAAATGGTCCTGAAGACGAATTGCTGACACCGCGAAACGATCGTCGCCGGCAGCTTGTGGCGCTCGGTCGTGGCCATGATGAACGCGACGTGCTCGGGAGGTTCTTCAAGTATCTTCAGCAGCGCGTTGAAGGCGGACGTCGAGAGCATGTGCACTTCGTCGATGATGAAGATCTTGAAGCGGTCGCGGGACGCCGCGTAACGGGCGTTCTCGCGAAGTTCCCGGATGCTGTCCACGCCGGTGTTCGACGCGGCGTCGATTTCGAGGACGTCGATCGACGATCCGGCGGAGATCTCGTTGCACGACGCGCATTCGTTGCAGGGCGTCGCGGTGGGCCCTTTCGCGCAGTTCAACGCCTTTGCCAGCAGCCGCGCCGTGGTGGTCTTTCCCACCCCCCGGGGCCCGCAGAACAGGTAGGCATGCCCGGTCCTGTTCATCTCGATCGCGTTCTTCAACGTCTGGACGATGGGTTTCTGCCCGACGACCTCTTCGAAGGTCTGCGGCCGAAACTTGCGCGCGATGACCTGATATTTCATCGGCGTCGATGGATGCGCATCGCGGGATGTGGTGTTGAAAAGCGCATCGCGGAATGTCCTGTTGAAATGTGTTTCATTAACCGATCGGGAGTTCGAGCGATAGACGATCCGGAAAACATCCAGCGACCCTGTTTCGAATTCTTCAGGGCCAGGCCCGCGGGGGATACTGTGTCACATCGGGTAACCCGCTACCGTTGCTTCCTTCCGGACCTGGCGGGGTTCACGGGCGCCGATTGCACAGCCCCCCTGGAGCCTGACAACGGAGTGGGTGTCCGTCTGCTCTGCCGGGACATTCCACCGGCGTTCAGGATACCAAATTTTCGCCCGCATTTCGGAATCCGAATGGGGTTGGCGGCCGCGCGCCAGCGCGGTTGCGCGGTAGCGCAAGGCGGCGCGCCCGCTCTTCATCTTCTTCCCCCGTGCCGCCCCACACCGTCCGCGTCATTTTCCGTTTCAGTCAGAAACCTGCCAGTTTGGCGCTTGATCCGGCGTGACCGGCGCGAGGAACGCGCCTGAGAACACGCCGCTACGCGCCCGGCGCGAGGAACGCGCCGTTGAACGCGGGCATCCTGCCCGCAAAGGTCAGTCCCGATCCTGGATATTGAACCCGTGGGCCGCTTGACCTGGAAGTTCATGCGATTTCTGTGCGGGCAAGATGCCCGCGTTCCCAGGCTAAGTCCTGAAGGTTTCTGACTGAATGGGAAGGCGGTGCGGACGATCGGTGGGCGGCGCGGTGGAAGAAGAGCGGGCGTGGCGCGTATCCACTGAGTCCAGGAAGGCTTGCGAGATCTCGTTTCGCTTATGAAAAAAATTCCCGCACCGACCGAAGGGCTTCTTCTGTCTTCTCTCTGTTGAGCGCGCAGAGTTTCTTTACGATGAGCGACGAGTGCATCGTGAACAGCTTGGTCGTCTTGACGATCGATTTCTTCGGTAGCCGGCCTTCGGCAAAGTCGGCGCCGGTGAGCTGGATCGCATCGGGGTCGTCCGTGATGTGCGAGGTGATCGCGGCCAGCACGAGGTCCTCTCCGGCAGCGTTGAAGGAATCCGGGGAAATGATCAGCGCGGGACGTCTTTTGGACGAGGTGAGGTCGGTGAAGGGGAATGAAACCAGAACGATGTTGCCCTGTCTATAAACTGTCGTAGACGGCATCCTCCTTATTCTCCCAGAACTCGAAGCTCCGCTCCGAGCCCTTTAGCCACGGCAGGTCCTCGGCGAGTCGCTTCAACTCATCCTGCGAGAAGACCTGGTAGATTTTTCCCGGATCGGCGTTGCTCACTTCCTCCAGGGGCTCGAAGACCCCGTTCCTGTACTCGGCCTTGATGCTCATGGTCCAGATCATATCAGGAAAAGCTTAAACGTGTTTCCCAGGACCCGATCGGAATCGAACGGTGAAACCATCGTCCGCACCATCTTCAAATTCATGCAGAAACGTTTCCGTAATTGACGCGCGCTTCATCCGGCGCGACCGGCGCGGCCGGCGCGAGGAACGCGCCGCACCACGCGCCAGAGAAGAGATGCCCGCGTTCAACGGCGCGTTCCTCGCGCCGGGCGCGTAGCGGCGTGTTCCTCACGCCGGATCAAGCGCGGGGCCTGAAGGTTTCTGACTGAATGGGAAGGCGGCGCGGACCGTGGGTGGGCGGCGCGGGGGAGGAAGATGCGCGCCCTTCCGCCTTCCAAATGCCAAGCATGTTCCAGCTCTCCGTGCAGGCGTCTTTTTCTTGCGCGCAGCAGCGCGCCCTGGGAACGTGGGCATCCTGCCCGCAAAGGTCAGTCCCGATCCTGAATATTGAGCCGCTTGGGCTTGGCCTGCTTCTGTAACGCGCCAGGGAAAAAGAGAAGAGCGGGCAAGATGCCCCGCGTTCAACGGCGCGTTCCTCGCGCCGGATCAAGCGCGGGACCTGAAGGATTCTGCCTGAACCTGAAGAAGGTGCGGACGATGGGGGAGTGGCACGAAGAACAAGAATCGCGCCAAGACGCCCGCCTCCCCCAGGGCCGCCGCCTCCGCATCACTCCATCCCCGATCCAGTCCGGGAGGGAAGGAGTGCTGTTGCCGTGGACTGGTTCTGTGGCATTCTGAGGGTACGACAAACCTGTGCCCGGACACCGAGCCGTTGCGGCTCACGCGGAGATGCCCATGGACGTTACCAACAAGACGCAAAAACCTCTGAGCCTGCCCTTGCCTGGAGGGAAGATACTGTTTCTGGGGCCCGGCAAGACCGGACAGGTGTCGCCAAAAGCACTCGAGCACCCGGCGCTGGTGAAACTCCTGGAGTCCGGCGACATCGAATCAGCCGACGGGGGACACAGGCGCAGCAGAGGCGGCGGCGGCATTTCGGGGGCATCGCCCGATCTCCGGCATGGCGGACCCGGCGTCAGGCGTCAATCCGGCGACCGTTGATGTAAGGCGCCAACGTGGCGCCCACGCTCGTCCACCGCGCTGCCAACCCGCCGGCCCGAACAACTGACCGAACGCGGAACGCCGCCGTTGCTGGAGACTATCGAATGAATGAATCGGAATCCAGGTCGAGTATCCGCTTTTCGATGGGCGACGTGGTTCAACATGAACTGTTCGGCTACAGGGGCGTGGTCATCGGCGCCGACCCCAAGTTCACGGGAAGCGACCATTGGTACGAAACCGTGGCGCAGTCCAGGCCGCCGAAGAACCGCCCCTGGTACCGCGTGTTGCCTCACGGAGCCACTCATCAGACTTACGTGGCCGACCGCAACCTCCAACCCGACACGTCCGGCGCCCCCGTCGAGCATCCCATGGTCGAGGTCTACTTCACCCACTTCATCAATGGACGATATGTCAGCGGCCGCATGAACTAGCGCGCCCTTGTGCCGACGCTCGTTACCGCGTGCGCATCCATTTCGAAAACGTGCTGCAACTGGCGCACGCCGGCCGCCCCATCGAAAAGGCGCTTGCCGCCGGTTCGCTACCACCGGAGATGCGGCAGTTGTGGAATCGAATGGAGAACAACGGAGTGGAGGTCAAGTTGTTCGACCGCGGCGACCCCAACCGGGGAGAACAGGATATGCCCGACAGGATACTCCACTTGCGAATGCTCGAAGATGCGTTGGACTACAATGGCGACCCCGGCATCGTCGTATTGCTGACCGGCGACGGCGCGGGCTATCTGGACGGCGCCGGTTTTCACAGCACTTTGGAACGAATGCACAAACGCGGGTGGCGTTTGGAAATACTGTCGTGGAAACATTCCTGTAATCGACGCATGCGCCGGTGGGCCGAGGAGAACGGAGTTTTCGTTGCGCTGGATGATTTTTATCAAGCGATCACTTTTCTGGAGCCCTCCAAGCCTGGTCATGAACTCGCCCCCGCCTCCGCGCCGCATCCTCCCGCCCGCCGGTCAACCCCCTCGCCCCCTCTCCCCCCTCAGGGTGAATTTGTCCTTCCAGTGAACGTCCGAGAATTCAGTGGTTTAACCTGACAAGCTGGACATAGCGAGGAGATTCCTGTATAAAACGCTGAATGGAGAGGACGAAATTGACCAGCCAGGAACTGTCGGAGATCGGGGTACGGCCAGTGGAGCGAAGCGAGGAAGGGCAGTATCAAGAGCAGATGAAGCGTCATCATTATCTGGGCGCACTGGCGAAGATCGGGGAGACGGTCTGGTACGTGGCCACATGGCGCGGGCAGTGGGTGGCGCAACTGAGCCTGTCGGCGTCGGCGCTGAAGTGCGGGGTTCGGGATCGATGGATCGGCTGGGACTTCCGCTCGCAGTATGGGCGGCTGAAACTGATCGCCAACAACAGCCGCTTTTTGATCCTGCCGGGCTGGAATCGGCCGAATGTGGGCTCGCGGGTGTTGTCAGGGACCGAGCGGCGGTCCGGGTCGGATTGGCGCGAACGGTTCGGTCATGGGTTGCTGCTGCTGGAAACGTTTGTGGATCCCCGGCGCTTCCATGGCGGCGTGTATCGCGCGTCGAACTGGTTGGAACTGGGACGGACCCGGGGATACCGGCGCACCCGGGACGGCTACAGCACCGAATCCGATGCCCCGAAGCTTGTCTTTGTGCGTCCCCTGTGCCGTGATGCGCGCGGGCAACTGACCCACCCTGGCCGGGAACATCTTCAACTCACCGGAGCCCCCAAGATCATGCTCAATGCCGCACAGATGCGCCAACTCCCCCAGTGCTTCAAGACCATTCCCGATCCGCGCCGCGCTCAGGGACGGCGCCATCCCTTGTCGGCAGTGCTGGGCATCGCGGCGGGCGCGACGCTGTGCGGCATGCACGGCTATAAAGCCATCTCGGATTGGGCCGATGCCCTGGGGCAGAAAGCCCGCGAACGTTTTGGCTGCCGGCGGGAGAACGGCCGCTATGTGGTTCCCAGCGAGTTTGTGATTCGGGATTGTCTGGTCCGGATTGAACCGGGGGCGCTGGACCGGGCGCTCAATGCGTGGAATCGGGCGTGGGGCGCCCCGGACGATGCGCTGGCCATGGATGGCAAGACGATGAAGAACGCCCTCGACTCGGACGGGCGTCAGACCCACATCATGAGCGTGGTCGGGCATGAGTCGAAACGCTGCTACACCCAAAAAAAGTGGGAACCCTGCCTGTAGCCGGCGGCGAGGAGCGCAAGCGCACGAACGAAATCGGCATGGCCGTTCCCTTGCTTCAAACCTGCGACATCGCCGGCAAGGACATCACCGGCGATGCCCTGCTGACCCAACGTGCGATCGCGCGCTATTTGGTCGAGCGGGGAGCGCACTATCATTTCACGGTCAAAGGCAACCAACCGACGCTGGAACGCGATATCGCGTTCCAGTTCCAAACCCGCGGACAACCCGACTTTGTCGAGGTCACCCCGCCCGATCATGGCCGCATCGAAACCCGGCGCATTTGGTGTAGCGCCGAACTCAACCACTACCTCGACTTTCCCCACCTGGGCCAGGTCTTTCGGATCGAGCGCGAATCCATCGACAAGAAATCCGGCGCCCTCACGTGTGAAACCGCGCTGGGCATCACGAGCCGCTCACCCGGCGAAACCTCCCCCGAACGCTTGCTGGCCATCAATCGCGGTCATTGGAGTATCGAAAGCGTCCATTACATCATCGACTGGAATTACGATGAGGACCGCAGTCGAATCCGCACCGGCTTCGGCCCGGAAAACATCACCCGCCTCCGACGCTTTGCCGTCGGTATTCTCAAATCCTTTCAAAAACCCGCTCAATCGATCGCCCAATCGATGCGCAAACTCTCTTTCAATACCCGTCTCGTCTTCGACTACTTGAGAATGACTCGAAATTCATTCCCCACATCATGCTCCATCTGAGAACAAATTTGCCGTGTCTCCCCCCTCCCCCCGCCTTGACATCCCGCTCCAACGGCTGGTCTGATAGTCAGTGATTCACCGGAATTTCACAGGAGGACGAATGCGCGCTCATCCAATGCGGTTGTTTCTGCTGATCGCCCTGGTCTCGGTTGTGGTGGCGGGAACCCTGGTTTTGGTCCGGACCCCCGCGATCGACGACCAGGCGCTCCGCTTGGCCAACGACAACGCCGCCGAATGGCTCATGATCAACAACGGGTATTCCGAGCAGCGTTACAGCACGCTCGACGAGATCGACACGTCGAACGTCGGCCAACTGGCGCCCGCGTGGTCGTTCGAGACCGGCGAAGGGGGCGGGCCTCAGGAAGCCTCCCCGCTCATTGCCGACGGCGTGTTTTACGGCATCACCAATTGGAGCATCACGTTTGCCGTCGACGCGCGCACCGGCGAAGAGATCTGGCGCTACGACCCCCAGGTCGACCGCATGATCGACCAGCAGGGAACGGACCGCCTCTGCTGCGGCGTCATCAGCCGCGGCGTTGCCCTGTATGAGGACAAGGTGATCGTTCCGGTCGTCGACGGGCACATCGCGGCGCTGGATGCGGCCACGGGCGAGGAGTTGTGGAAGATTCTGGCCGTTCCCGCCGACTCGGTGTCGTACACGCTGACCATGGCCCCGCGCATCGTGAACGGCAAGATCGTGATCGGGACCGCCGGCGCCGAGTTCCCGCCCTTCAGAGGCTACGTGGCCGCGTTCGACGTGAATGACGGCAGCGAAGTGTGGCGGTTCTGGACCGTGCCGGGGAATCCCGCCGACGGGTTCGAAAACGAAGCCATGGAACGGGCCGCCGAGACCTGGGCCGGCGACTGGTGGATATACGGCGGCGGCGGTTCGGTGTGGGACGGCATGGCCTTCGATCCCGACGCCAACCTGGTCTATTTCGGAACCGGGAACGGGGCGCCGTGGGCCCAGGACGTGCGGCAGGGCGTGGGCACCGAACATCTGGACAACCTGTACGTCGCGTCCATCGTGGCGGTCGATGCCGACACCGGCGAGTATGCCTGGCATTACCAGGCCACCCCGGGCGACCAGTGGGACTACGACGCGGTGCAACACCTGATGCTCGCCGATATCGAGATCGACGACCGCGAGCGCCAGGTGGTGATGCAGGTCAACAAGAACGGCTTCTTCTATGTGATCGACCGGATCACCGGCGAGTTCATTTCGGCCGGCGCCGTGTCGCAGATCAGTTGGGCCACCGGTATCGATCCCGTCACCGGGCGCCCCGAGGTTCATCCCGACGCGTGGTACACCGCCCAGCAGGGCGTGACGGTGCGTCCGGTGCAGGCCCACAACACGGCCCAGATGGCATTCAACCCGGCCACCGGACTGGTGTACGTCCCCGTGGCCCATTCCAATCAGTTCAGTTTCACCGCGGCCGAGGAATACGAGCCGACTCCGGGAAGCCAGAGCTTCGGGTTGAACAGGGGCCGCGGCGCCGACGCGCCCCCGCTGGCGGTGCCCCCCTCGTGGGGACCGGAGAGGGAATTTCCCGAGGGCGCGCGCGGCGGCATTCTTTCGGCCTGGGACCCGGCCACGCAGCAGGAGCGCTGGTTCGGGCTGGGCGGCGGACAGAGCGGCGGCGGCGCGCTGTCGACGGCGGGCAACCTGGTGTTCCAGGTGATCAACGACGGCCGTCTGATGGCCTACAGCGCCGATGGGGGCGAACTGCTCCTGGAGGTCGCGACCGGCCAACGCGGCGGCATGAGTCCTCCGATGACCTACGAACTCGACGGCAAGCAGTATGTGGCGTTGATGGGAGGCATGGGGCAGTTGGGCGGCCGAGGCGGCGGCCGCGGCCGTGGCGCCGCCGAACCGACGGCCCCCCCGGCATTCGAGTTGCCGGAGTCGGGCAACCCGACCTTGATGGTGTTCACCTTACCGTGATGGGATGAGGAGCGCGAGGTAACGAGCGCGTGGAAATGCGGGCACCCCACCCGCATTTCCGTGGCGCGTCCCTTCCCGCTCCTCTTCTTTTTCTTCCCTCCCTTTCTTGCGCGCAGCAGCGCGCCCTGGCGCTTGATCCGGCGCGAGGCACGCGCCGGATCAAGCGCGCGTTTTTTATCGGCGCGAGGAACACGCCTGAGAACGCGGGCATCTTGCCCGCTCTGGGAGCGCCACGGAGTTCTGCCACAAAAGCGATTACGATATCCTCCAGGAATGCAGATGTGTCTGAAAAAAACAGTTTCTGGATGACCCGCAGACGAGGGCTCAGGAGCTATGGAGAGGTCTTGGGCAGCCGGTGTACCCACCTGGAGAAAAAGCGCGTTCGGTTGCACCCAGGTGGGTGTATATTTTCAATCGCCTGAGGGCCAAAACCGAAATCCCGGGTTGATTGGGACGAACGCGGGCAGAGTGAAGGGAATGAAGGGAATGCGTGGACCGGAGCCTCAGTTGAGGGCAGCAATGGTATTGGCATGCATCCTGGCGGCGACGCCGGTTGTAGCGCAGGAAACCGGCGTCGTGAGCGGCACGGTCATCCTGCGGGAGAACGGCGGTCTGGTTGACGGCGCAATGATTCAGATCGTCGGCACCGGTGGATTCGCGTTGACCGACGACGGGACGTACGAGATTACGAACGTCCCGGTCGGTTCGTACACGGTCGTCGCCGAGCGTGAACGCCTCACCGCCGACTCTCAGACGGTCACCGTCACAGCGGGCGGCACGGCGATTGCAGACTTCGATCTCAGCCTCTCGCCGGTGCGCCAGGAGAATAACGGTCACCCCGGCGGCAGTCGGTGCGGAAGCGACGCTCCAGGCCTTCAATACCGTCACGACGGTCGATTCATTCGAGATCGCGCAGAAGTCGGCCGGCAGCCTGGGTGAAGCGCTCGAGCACGAGCCGGGCATCGCCAACCGGAGCTTCGGTCCGGGCGCCAGCCGACCGATCATCCGCGGCTTCGGCGGCGATCGCGTATTGATCATCGAGGACGGCATCCGCACCGGCGACCTGTCCAGCACGTCGGATCACCACGGAATGACGATCGATCCGAAGAGCGCCGAGCGGATCGAGATCGTGCGCGGCCCGGCGACGCTGCTGTACGGATCCAGCGTGGCCGGCCTGATCAACATCATCACTCCGCACGCCGCCTACCGCAATCTGCTGACGCCGCCCGAAAGCTACGGCGAGACCCTGCGCGACGGCACGCGCGGGCAGTTCGGCGCCGACACCGCCAGCGCCAACGGCCAAGTCGGGACTAACGCCAGCCTGCAGCACTCGCGCGGGAAGCTTCTCTACTGGGCCGCGGGCGGCTACCGCGAGTCGGGCGACTACGACACCCCGGAAGGGCCGGTCCGGAATTCGGCAGCGGAACTCAAGAACGCGCGTACGGGACTTGGATTCTTCGGCGACACGTTGTTCGCGAGTGCCTCGTTGACGATGGAAGACGGACGCTACGGCCTGCCGTTCGAGGATCGCTTCCACTCACTGGCGAGGACGAGGCGGAGGTTGAAGAAGACCACCACGACGACGAACCAGAGGGGTACCTCGAGATAGACCTCCGTTCAAAACGGCGGGTGGCGCGGTTCGACGTAGGCCTGCGTAACCTGGACAGCAGCTTCATTCAGGGCGTCCGGGCCGCCTTTACCGCGATCGACCTGAACGACGACCACGTGGATACGCAGGACGGCATCGAAAACATCGATACGCGGTTCGGCAACCGGACCTACGTCACACGCGCGCTGGTATATCAGCGCCAGCAGGAGCACTTATCGGGGCGGTTCGGCGCCGAATTGCAGACCCGGAACTTCCAGGCGGTCGGCACAGAGGCGCTGGCGCCGCGGACGGACCAGACCACGTTCGCGGCGTTCGCCTACGAGGAGGTGCGGTTCGGGCGCATCGGCCTGGAATTCGGCGCGCGCGTCGAGCGTAACGACTACCGTACGGGCATGCGCGTCGGCCAGTCCGTCCACGACGACGGTGACGTGGCCGACGATGACCCTGAACATGATGAAGACGTCGACGACGACCACCACGAGGGCGAGGAGGGCGAGGAGGAACACGCCCTGGAGCCGCCCGACCCGCGCGATCGGGAGTTCGTGGGCGCATCGGCATCCATCGGCATTCACGCCCAGCTCGGGACAGCCACCACTTTCGTCGCCAGTCTCACGCAATCGCACCGTGTCCCGGCGCTCCAGGAACTGTACAACTTCGGTCCGCACCTCGGAAACTTCGAGGTCGGCAATCCGGATCTCGAACCGGAGACCACGCTGGGTCTCGACCTCAGCCTCAGGCACCAGACCGGCCGCTTCGAGGGCGATCTCAACTTCTTCGTCTACGACATCGACAATTTCATATTCGGGGATCAGACCAACGAGGTGGCGGACAACCTGCGGGTCCTGGACACGATTCAGGGCAACAGCCGTTTCGCGGGCTTCGACGCGCGGGGCAGCGTGCGGCTGGCGGGTCAGACCCAGGCCACGGTGGGCATTGGCTATGTCGACGCGACGCTGACGTCGGCGAACGAGGCCCTGCCGCGGATACCGCCGCTCCGCGGGACCGTCAGTGTGGAGATCCCTTTCGGCTCGTTCCACATCAGCCCGGAGCTGTCATTCGCGGCCCGCCAGGATCGGGTGTTTCGCGACGAAACGGAAACGGACGGCTACGCGTTGGTGAATCTGGATGCGTCGTACGTCTGGCCGCGGCAGCACCTGGCGCACGTACTATCCTTCACCGCGTACAACCTGGACGAATAGGCTCTACCGGAGCCACACCTCGTTCATCAAGGACCTTGCGCCCGAAATCGGTAGAGGCGTCAAGTTCGGCTACTCGGTACGGTTCTTCTAAATTAGCGCACCGGTAAGGGGGTTCGGGGGAAAAGTTAACATAGAGTTTGCGCTGTTTCCTTTCCAAGCAGTTCTTCGATATGCATGCTAGGGTTCACATTCATCTCGGCCGCCAACCGCCCGAAGCCTCTGTTCATCGGCGTGATTATCCATCGCCCCCCACTTCGAGTAACTCATCCTGAGAATCCGTGTTTACATCACAACCTGGGGTTGTGAAACTGGTTTCCAGGCAGGGATATAGGCTCCCGGCGCCGGGGGCCTATACCCGGGCGCGGGGTGCGGCCGTACTGTGTTGTTGTACTGCTGACGCCACTGCTCGATAACGATCTGGGCCTCCTTCAGCGAGTAGAAGATCTCCCGATCCAGCAATTAGTCGGGGAGCTTGCCGTTGAAACTCTCGAACGTAGCCGTTCTCGCAAGGTAGTTCCGGCTGGCAACGGAACTGCTCCCGGCTTGGAGCTTCGCAAACGAACTGGAGTACGGTGCGGGCGATGTGGGGGCGGCGTGGGGGAAGAAGAGCGGGCGTGGCGCGTGGTGCGGCGCGTGCCTCGCGCCGGTCGCGCCGGATGAAGTGCGCGTCAAGGTCTGAAGGTTTCTGACTGAAGTGGAAGTAAGGCGCGTTACGGTGATGGGATATGACGATGGAGATCGATCGGGCTCGCGGTGCCCTGCTGGGGTTGGCGTGTGGAGACGCGGTCGGGACGACGGTCGAGTTTTCGCCGCGCGACACCTTTGACCCCGTGACGGACATGGTGGGCGGCGGCCCGTTTGGCTTGGCCCCCGGAGAGTGGACCGACGACACGTCCATGGCGCTGTGCCTGGCCGACAGCCTGCTGACGCGGGGGACGTTCGATGCCGTGGACCAGTTGCAGCGCTATCTTCGCTGGCGCCGGGAAGGGTATCTCAGCTCCACCGGGCAGTGCTTTGACGTGGGTGGGACGGTTCGTCAGGCCCTCGACCGGTTTGCCAGCACCGGCGATCCCGCGAGCGGGCCGACCGATCCGAGCACGGCGGGCAACGGTTCGCTGATGCGGCTGGCGCCGGTGGTGCTGTTCTACTACCCGGATCGCGAGCGTATCGATCACTACGCTGCTGAAAGTTCCCGGACGACCCACGGCGCCGAGGAGGCTGTCGCGAGTTGCCGGATGCTGGCGACCGTGCTGAACGCGCTGCTCGGCGGGGCAGACCCGCGAGAACGCGCTTGGTGCCTTGCAGCCCGAACCGTGGATGTCGGACAGGCTCTCGGCTGTGGCAAGCGGCGGGTACCGGACGAAAGCCAGAGCCGAGATCAGGGGCAGTGGGTATGCTGTGGAGTGTCTGGAGGCTGCCCTCTGGTGCTTTCTGCGGGCTACCTCCTTCGAAGACGCTGTCCTGATGGCGGCGAACCTCGGAGACGACGCCGACACGACGGCCGCCGTGTGCGGTCAGCTGGCGGGGGCGTACTTCGGCGTCGGAGGCATTCCGGAGCGCTGGCGTGGGCAGATCGTCCTGGGCGACCAGATTCAGGCATGGGCGGAGCGGCTGGTGACGGCTCGGCCCACTTGACCGTGCCCGGATTCATCATCTGATCAGCGACAATCGTCATCCGGATCCTGCGGTGTCTTGCGCCATCTTTGTTCTGTACCCAGGTTTTCAATAGTTCAGTACTGGGACGACCTGGAGTATTTCGCCTGGGAACGTGGGCATCTCTTCTCTGGCGCGTGGATACGCGCCACGCCCGCAAAGGGATTGTGTGATCCGGCAATATTGAGCCGCTCGGGCTCGGCCTGCTTCTGCAATAGGTCAGGGGGAAAGAGAAGAGCGGGCAGGATGCCCGCGTTCAACGGCGCGTTCCTCGCGCCGGGCGCGTAGCGGCGTGTTCCTCACGCCGGATCAAGCGCGGGACCTGAAGGTTTCTGACTGAAGTGGAGGTAAGCGCGGGCGACGGGTGGGGACGGGCCGACCTGAAGGTTTCTGACTGAACTGGAAAAGGGTGCGGACCGTGTGGGGGCGGTGCGGGGGAGGAAGAGCGGGCAGGATGCCCTATCCGGCCGTAACCGCCTTCCGGTCGTGCCCCAGCTTTCCGGATTTTCGCCGATTCGACTGGTTTTTCAGGAACGATCCGCTCCGCAACTCTTCGAGGCTGACCTTGTCGGCAGGCTCTTTCATCCGGCGGCGTGCTTCGGCCACATCCATGCGATCCTCAAGGAGTTGGAGCAACTCCAAATCTTCGACGCCGATGACAGCGGCCACGGGCCGCCCGTGTTGCGTGACGAGGATGCGTTCTCCTCCCACACGAACCTCATCGATGATCCTGGAGAAATTCTGGCGAACCGCGGAAGCGGCGACCTCGGTGGCTTCAAGTTCCGTGTTCATTTGTTTTCCTTGTATACGTCCCGTACATCGCACACGTCCCATACATCGTATTCGTCTTACACATCGTATACGTTGCTCCGGTGCCTGACCCGGACTATTCTGACCGTCACCGTGTCGTTGTCGACGTTGTAAATGATCCGGTAGTGACCAACCCTGTATCGAAAAACCCCGCGAACCAACTGGCGTACGCCTTGGCGATAGGGATCGACGACCAACAGCTCAATAGCGTCCAACACGCGGATCCGAACAGGTCTGTCCAATCGCGTGATATCTCTTTGTGCCGACCGGACTATCTCCAAATTGTA
Source organism: Terriglobia bacterium (assembly GCA_963555775.3). Classification (GTDB taxonomy): domain Bacteria; phylum Acidobacteriota; class Terriglobia; order 20CM-2-55-15; family 20CM-2-55-15; genus JAJEDW01. The sequence goes on from CAUVWY020000004.1 coordinate 251,599, forward strand.
CAATGTGTATTAATTGTACAAATAGACGATTTGTGGTCAAGGGAAATCGAAGTGGAAGTGCGTGGGAGTGGATATGCGTCTCTCAGCAATGAATGATGTGGGGACGGCGCGGAGCGCGGACCTGAAGTTTTCTGACTGGAGTGGAAGATGGTGCGGACGCCGTAACCCATAGCGGCCCGTCGCAGAACCCTGTAAGGTTCTGCCACGGGCTGCCAGGGCGCGTGCCGTTTATTCGAGGCCGAGGAAGCGGGCAGGATTGCGTTTGGTCATCGTGTCGATCTCGTCCTGGGTGAATCCCGCTTCTGCGAGGGCAACCAGAGCCAGTTGAAAGGAGCGGGCGTAGTCCACCCTGCCGGGCTGGCCGAGATCGGAGGTCAGCACGATGTTTTCCGGACCGAGCTCTCGCATATCCGAAAGTTTTTGCGGCCCGAAGTCCATCACTGGATTCACAAGATCAATTTCCGCGGGTCCTCCACCGGTGAGGCCGTCCCCGCTCAGCACGATCTCGATAAAGGCGCCCATACTGGCCAGCTCTTTCATGGTCGCCATTGACATCACGACCCCCCCGTGGTTCGGGTGCTGCACGTAGATTCTGTCGACGCCAGCCTCCCTTGCCGCCCGGACCAGCATGAAAGACTCCTCATTAGTGATGTGTCCGGTGGACAAGCTGAGATCATGCTCTGCCATGACCTCGAGGACTTCAAGCACTTCGGGCACCAGTGCTCCATCGCGCGAGACCGGGACCGCGGCCGTGTCGATTGTCGGCATATACACAACCTGGCCATGCCCGCCACGCGACAACCCCATGGCCTCGACCGCCACCGGATTGATGCCGCCCACCGCGCGGTTCAGGACGATACCCCCGAACAGTTCGATGTCCGGAACCATTTGAGACACCAGATAGGCCCAGGACGCGGTCTCCGTATGGTGTTCCTTGAACACGATTCCCCGCATGCCGTAAATGCGGGCGAGCTGGGCCGCCTCGATAGCGTCGAACGCGCGATTGAAGTTCAGCGCCGCCGTCTCCGGCGCCACGTGCGCGTGAAGATCGATGACGCCCTCCAGGCTCGGCGCGTCGTCTTGCTGAGCGTTTCCCGTGCCGGGCAAGCCGACCAATGACGCCAGGACACCGCATAGAATCCATTTCCGGAATCTCATGGTTCGTCTCCTTGAATTGTTCAAATCGATATCAACGGCAAAGGTATTCGGGTCCCCGCCATCACGCCCCAACTTCGTATCCCGCGCATGCCAGACCCCGGCCATTCCCCCTAACCTAGCAGCCCGTGGCGCAAGTGCCGAATTATAAGGCGGGATTCAAAAATAATGCGTTCTTTATTGCGCGTGGAACTGCGCGCCGGGACCGTTTTCCCAAGGTGCGGACGGTGGGGGAGACGGGCGCGACCTGAAGGTTTCTGATTGAATTGGAAGGCGGCGCGAACTGCCAACGACGAAAGAACGCCCGCGGGCTATGCCGGATCCCGCCACAACATCGCACCATCGTCGTCTACCGCCTATCTGTCGCGGTGCAGTTCCGATACGCCGCAGTCGCTCAGGGTTGAGTCGTCGGCAGATCCCAGGGTTCCCCCGCAGTATCGAAGAAACTCAATGTTCCAGAGGTCTGGCCCGCGGTCCCGCTGAACAGGATGAACTGCGTGGACCACCCCGCGGAGTCCACGATATGCGGAAAGAAACTGTCCCCCACGATCGGCGGGGCCGGTTTCGATCGACGGCGGGGTGGTTGTCATCTTGAGTTCGTCCCGGTCGTTGATGCGCAATCGCAATCCAACAATCGCGACGTCGGCAGTCGAGGTGACCCGGAGCACTCCCGAGAAGTTGTCCGGCAGCGAGTCGAAGATCTCGTCGATGAAACGGGCCACCTGACCCGACGGTGGAAGCGTCAGGGGGAACGGGGCGACCCCCATCGCCATGGAGCCATCGAGGCCCGTCACTTCCAGAGTCACCAAGTTGTCCGTGTCCGCCGCGTTGGCAATGGCCAGTCCGGTTCGGATCGAGCCCGCCTGTCCGGGCGTTCCGGAGGATTCGGCGTATAGGCGAAATGCCGATCCCGCCGTCAGCGCGTTGACGCCGACCTCGGAAACGGTTTTTCCACCGGTGGTAAACGAGAAGACGACCAGACCCGAGGGCGAGACGCTCCCATCGTCGGGAGTCGCGCGCACGGAGCCCATGGTGGCTCTTCCAGTGGGATTCGAGGTGGTGAATCTTCGGGAACCGTGGGCAGGAATCGAATACGGAAATTCCGATCCGGTCTGGCCATCGTCAAGCGTCAGGATTGCGGGGGCGGTTCGGCTGCCCTGGTCAACGAACTGGATCTTTCCGGAGATCGTTTCATCTAGCAGCCTGTCGGACTTTCGGCGTAAGTCCTTTGTTTTCAACAACGGCCCTTTTTAGCCCGAAACGGTAAACACAGTCATATGAATGACTTAGGTTTTTGATTCGGTGTTAGTCCGACAGGCTGCTAGAGGGTTGACGAGAATGACCTGAGTCACCCATCCGTTGCCATCGGTGAAATGGGGGAAGTAGACCGTATCGGAAGGGCCTCTGTACGAAGTGTACGCCGAGCGCGGGGGGGCCAGAGGCGCGACGGGCAGCGTGGTCATCAGGAATTCGCCGTCCCGGTTGGTCAATCCCCGTAAAGCGATGACGGCGATAGGTGCCGATGAGGTAAACGTGAAGGTGCCCGATTCTACCTCTCCACTGTTGAACGGTTCCTGGTCGAGGAATTTCGCGATCTGCCGGTGCGGGCCCAACTCGATATAGCCCTCGGCGAAACGTTCGCCATCGGTGTCGGTGAAAAAGAAATTGATGCCTGCTGGCGTGTCGTTGGGGTTGGCGATGGCCAGACCAGTGTTGACGGGCCCGTTCACTTCGGCAAATATCCGCCCCTCCTGGAGGGGTTCGGATGCCGGGATGCCCGCTTCGGAAACGAGTACGCCTTCGCTGTCCCGGAATTGAAAAATTGCGATTCCGGAAGGAGTGGTCAAAGAGACCGCGGCCCGAATGCGCCCATAGCCCATTCTCATCGTCTCTGCCGTTCCGCTGCTCGTGCTGGATTGCCCTCCGCGATCCGGGACCAAGAACGATTTACTCGCCGGACGCCGCAGGCTCAGGGTTCCCGTGCACACGAAGTCGTCGGCCAGAATGACGTAGTCCTCCAAGATCGAGTCGTCGGCCAGAATGACGTAATCCGCTCCTTTCGGAAGGATGTCGAAGGCATGGATCGAGTCCATGCTGCACGGCGTGGTGATCGAACCAATCAGGGTAAACGTGGACGTCTCATAGACGGAGATCGTATCGGGCGCCCGGGCGACGTATACGAGGGAACCATTGTCGCTGACGCGCAGCACGCCCGGGCTAATCTTGCCGACCTGAATGAATGAGTCGGTTCTGAGAGCCTGTCCACTCGCCGTATAGATGACGTTGTCGTCGGGGCTGACCGCCAGTTCGTGGGTTCCCGACACGGAACCGTGTTCGTCTTCCAGGATGATTGGTCCCACCGTTGGACCCGAGACCGGATTGTCGGAAATATCCAGCTTGTAAAGCGAGTTCGGAAAGAAGCCCTCTCCGACATAGAGAGCGGTCCCATCGGGACTGCCGGCGAATATCGGGCGGGCCCGAATGCCCCAGCCGTTGGCGACACGTATCGCCGCGTTGTTCGCATCACGATTGATCATCACAATGTAGGATGACCCTGAGCTGGATGGGTTAGCGGACGCAAAGACGCGACCGGGGCGTCCTTCGATCACGTCCCACGTGCGGGGGTTACCTAATTCCGTGCCGATCTCTACCTTGCTGAAGTTGAACGTTTCAAGATCGAGGAAGACGACGGCACTGCCCCCGTCGAGTGCAACGAACAGCAGGCGCCCGTCGATGCTGATGTCCATTCCGTGAGGCCCCGTTCCAACCGTTACCCGTTCGATGATCTCGTAGGTCTCGGTGGAAATGACCACGACCTGGTTGCGGGAAGGGACGGATACGTACAGACGCTGTCGGGCCGCGTCCACTTCCATGTCCGCACCCAGTCCCCCCAGAGAATCCTTCGCGAAGATGCCGTCGGCCGGAGGTTCGATCACGTCCAGGGGTCCCGTGCAGACGATATCGTCAGCTTGAATGACGTAGTCCGCTCCGTTCGGAAGGATGTCGAAGGCATGGATCGAGTCCATGCTGCACGGTGTGGTCACCGAACCCACCAGGGCATACGTCGTCGTCTCATAGACGGAGATCGTGTCGGGTGCCTGGGCGACGTACACGAGGGAACCATCGTCGCTGATGCGCGGCACGCCCGCGCCAACCTTGCCGACCTGAATGAACGAGTCGGTTCTGAGAGCCTGTCCACTCGCCGTATGGATGATGTTGCCGTCGGGGCTGACCGCCAGTTCGTGGGTTCCCGACACGGAACCGTGATCGTTTTCACGGATGACCGGTCCCACCGTTGTACCCGAGACCGGATCGTCGGAAATATCCAGCTTGTAAAGCGAGTTCGGATGGAAACGCCACTCTCCGACATAGACAGCGGCCCGGTCGGGACTGCTGGCGAATATCGGGCGATTCCAATAGTACCTGCCGTCGGCGACACGTATCGCCGCGTTGTTCGCATCACGATCGATCATCACAATGTAGGCTACCCCTCCGCTGGATCTGTCAGGGGAAACAAACACGCGACGGGGGCGTCCTTCAATCACGTCCCAGGTGTGAGGGCTACCCAATTCCGTGCCGATTTCGACTTGGCTGAAGTTGAATGTTTCCAGATCGAGGAAGACGACGGAACTGCTCCCGCCCAGTGCAACGAACAGCAGGCTGCCGTCGATGCTGATGTCGATTCCGCGAGGCTCGGTTCCAACCGTTACCCGTTCGATGATCTCGTAGGTCTCGGTGGAAATGACCACGACCTGGTTGAGGGAAGGGACGGAGATGTACAGACGCTGCCGGGCCGCGTCCACTTCCATGTCCGCTCCCAGGCTGCCCAGAAGTACCTCGCGTCCCTGCGCCCTGGCTCCAATTCCGCAGGCCATTCCGAGCCACAGGGCAGCAGCCATCATTACTGTTCTTTTCGCCATTCGTTGTTCCATTGAGTGGTCCTTGAGGGATGTCGAGTATCGACGACGCCCTTTCTACCCCTGGCTGTGAATTCTCAAGCTTTACAAATCAGAACAGTTGTCCGTTGCGCCGAGAACCGTAACGTGCCGCACACGGTGAAGACGCGAACGATCGGGGCTACGGCGTGCTCCCAGAGCTCGGCCGACAGGCACACGGTCACCGACCGGCCCACGGCCAGAAGACTTCCCAATCTGTAACCTTTTCGAGCCTTGAATACCTCTTCGCCGAGGTCGGACGCGGTTGTGTAACGTGAAGTATGGAAATTCGATCGGAGTTTGCGCTGGCCCCTCCGGAGGGGCACGCCCCTCGGGGGGCTGTCGCACGTTCAGGTATTCCATGAAAGAAGACAATCAACCATGGAGAACCAAACATGCGACGAGAAGCAGGATACGGCCATTGAGCGGTCTATGGAACAGGTGATTGCGCACGGTTGATCGTCCACCGCTGATCGTGCACGGCTCCGAGGTGGGTCGCACGCGGCGGGGAAGATGCGTGCTCTTCCGTCTTCCAAATGCCCAAGAATGTTCCACCTTCCCGGGCAGGAGTCCTTATTCTTGCGCGCGTAGCGGCGCGTTCCTCGCGCCGGATCAAGCGCGGGGCCTGAAGATTTCTGATTGAAGTGGAAGATGGCGCGGACGTCGGCGATTTCAGGGCGCGTGACCTGGAAGTTGATGCGAACCCTGTGCGGGCAAGGGTCCGCGTTTCCAGGCCAAGACCTGAAGGTTGTTGACGGAAATTGAAGTAACCCGTCGTTATTCAGGTAACGCCCAGGCGGTCAGGTTGGTTCCGGCCGGCACCAGGATGTGCTGGCGGCCATCCAGCATATAGCTGATGGCGGAGGTGCCGTGCAGCGGCGAGCCCATCTGATACCGCCACAGCAACTCTCCGCTGCGCGAGTCGAGCGCCAGGAAGTTTCCTTCGCTGTCGCCGCTGAAGATGAGGCCCGAAGCCGTTGTCAGCAGTCCCGAGGTGGACGGGTTCGGATATTGGAATTCCCACAGACGGTCGCCCGTGGTGGGGTCGATCGCGCGCAACGCTCCGTAGAGCGGCATTTCGGGATTGTCTCGAATGCGCTCGCCCGCGCCGCCCGTAAACCGCTCGCCGCGGACGTACTCCTGTTCCCAGGCGTAGTAGGTCATGCACGAC
>CAUVWY020000005.1:0-559532 GCA_963555775.3 Terriglobia bacterium
AAATTTGTTCTCAGATGGAGCATGATGTGGGGAATGAATTTCGAGTCATTCTCAAGTAGTCGAAGACGAGACGGGTATTGAAAGAGAGTTTACGCATCGATTGGGCGATCGATTGAGCGGGTTTTTGAAAGGATTTGAGAATACCGACGGCAAAGCGTCGGAGGCGGGTGATGTTTTCCGGGCCGAAGCCGGTGCGGATTCGACTGCGGTCCTCATCGTAATTCCAGTCGATGATGTAATGGACGCTTTCGATACTCCAATGACCGCGATTGATGGCCAGCAAGCGTTCGGGGGAGGCCTCGCCGGGTGAGCGGCTCGTGATGCCCAGCGCGGTTTCACACGTGAGGGCGCCGGATTTCTTGTCGATGGATTCGCGCTCGATCCGAAAGACCTGGCCCAGGTGGGGAAAGTCGAGGTAGTGGTTGAGTTCGGCGCTACACCAAATGCGCCGGGTTTCGATGCGGCCATGATCGGGCGGGGTGACCTCGACAAAGTCGGGTTGTCCGCGGGTTTGGAACAGCAACGCGATATCGTGTTCCAGTGTCGGTTGGTTGCCTTTGACCGTGAAATGATAGTGCGCTCCCCGCTCGACCAAATAGTGCGCGATCGCACGTTGGGTCAGCAGGGCATCGCCGGTGATGTCCTTGCCGGCGATGTCGCAGGTTTGAAGCAAGGGAACGGCCATGCCGATTTCGTTCGTGCGCTTGCGCTCCTCGCCGCCGGCTACAGGCAGGGTTCCCACTTTTTTTGGGTGTAGCAGCGTTTCGACTCATGCCCGACCACGCTCATGATGTGGGTCTGACGCCCGTCCGAGTCGAGGGCGTTCTTCATCGTCTTGCCATCCATGGCCAGCGCATCGTCCGGGGCGCCCCACGCCCGATTCCACGCATTGAGCGCCCGGTCCAGCGCCCCCGGTTCAATCCGGACCAGACAATCCCGAATCACAAACTCGCTGGGAACCACATAGCGGCCGTTCTCCCGCCGGCAGCCAAAACGTTCGCGGGCTTTCTGCCCCAGGGCATCGGCCCAATCCGAGATGGCTTTATAGCCGTGCATGCCGCACAGCGTCGCGCCCGCCGCGATGCCCAGCACTGCCGACAAGGGATGGCGCCGTCCCTGAGCGCGGCGCGGATCGGGAATGGTCTTGAAGCACTGGGGGAGTTGGCGCATCTGTGCGGCATTGAGCATGATCTTGGGGGCTCCGGTGAGTTGAAGATGTTCCCGGCCAGGGTGGGTCAGTTGCCCGCGCGCATCGCGGCACAGGGGACGCACAAAGACAAGCTTCGGGGCATCGGCTTCGGCGCTGTAGCCGTCCCGGGTGCGCCGGTATCCCCGGGTCCGTCCCAGTTCCAACCAGTTCGACGCGCGATACACGCCGCCATGGAAGCGCCGGGGATCCACAAACGTTTCCAGCAGCAGCAACCCATGACCGAACCGTTCGCGCCAATCCGACCCGGCCCGCCGCTCGGTCCCTGACAACACCCGCGAGCCCACATTCGGCCGATTCCAGCCCGGCAGGATCAAAAAGCGGCTGTTGTTGGCGATCAGTTTCAGCCGCCCATACTGCGAGCGGAAGTCCCAGCCGATCCATCGATCCCGAACCCCGCACTTCAGCGCCGACGCCGACAGGCTCAGTTGCGCCACCCACTGCCCGCGCCATGTGGCCACGTACCAGACCGTCTCCCCGATCTTCGCCAGTGCGCCCAGATAATGATGACGCTTCATCTGCTCTTGATACTGCCCTTCCTCGCTTCGCTCCACTGGCCGTACCCCGATCTCCGACAGTTCCTGGCTGGTCAATTTCGTCCTCTCCATTCAGCGTTTTATACAGGAATCTCCTCGCTATGTCCAGCTTGTCAGGTTAAACCACTGAATTCTCGTACGTTCACTGGAAGGACAAATTCACCCTGGCCCGTGGGGCACGGCAAATTTGTTCTCAGATGGAGCATGATGTGGGGAATGAATTTCGAGTCATTCTCAAGTAGTCGAAGACGAGACGGGTATTGAAAGAGAGTTTACGCATCGATTGGGCGATCGATTGAGCGGGTTTTTGAAAGGATTTGAGAATACCGACGGCAAAGCGTCGGAGGCGGGTGATGTTTTCCGGGCCGAAGCCGGTGCGGATTCGACTGCGGTCCTCATCGTAATTCCAGTCGATGATGTAATGGACGCTTTCGATACTCCAATGACCGCGATTGATGGCCAGTAAGCGTTCGGGGGAGGCCTCGCCGGGTGAGCGGTTTGTGATGCCCAGTGCGGTTTCACACGTGAGGGCGCCGGATTTCTTGTCGATGGATTCGCGCTCGATCCGAAAGACCTGGCCCAGGTGGGGAAAGTCGAGGTAGTGGTTGAGTTCGGTACTACACCAAATGCGTCGGGTCTCGATGCGGCCATGCTCGGGTGGCGTGACCTCGACAAAGTCGGGTTGTCCGCGGGTTTGGAACAGCAACGCGATATCGTGTTCCAGTGTCGGTTGGTTGCCTTTGACCGTGAAATGATAGTGCGCTCCCCGCTCGACTAAATAGTGCGCGATCGCACGTTGGGTCAGCAGGGCATCGCCGGTGATGTCCTTGCCGGCGATGTCGCAGGTTTGAAGCAAGGGAACGGCCATGCCGATTTCGTTCGTGCGCTTGCGCTCCTCGCCGCCGGCTACAGGCAGGGTTCCCACTTTTTTTGGGTGTAGCAGCGTTTCGACTCATGCCCGACCACGCTCATGATGTGGGTCTGACGCCCGTCCGAGTCGAGGGCGTTCTTCATCGTCTTGCCATCCATGGCCAGCGCATCGTCCGGGGCGCCCCACGCCCGATTCCACGCATTGAGCGCCCGGTCCAGCGCCCCCGGTTCAATCCGGACCAGACAATCCCGAATCACAAACTCGCTGGGAACCACATAGCGGCCGTTCTCCCGCCGGCAGCCAAAACGTTCGCGGGCTTTCTGCCCCAGGGCATCGGCCCAATCCGAGATGGCTTTATAGCCGTGCATGCCGCACAGCGTCGCGCCCGCCGCGATGCCCAGCACTGCCGACAAGGGATGGCGCCGTCCCTGAGCGCGGCGCGGATCGGGAATGGTCTTGAAGCACTGGGGGAGTTGGCGCATCTGTGCGGCATTGAGCATGATCTTGGGGGCTCCGGTGAGTTGAAGATGTTCCCGGCCAGGGTGGGTCAGTTGCCCGCGCGCATCGCGGCACAGGGGACGCACAAAGACAAGCTTCGGGGCATCGGCTTCGGCGCTGTAGCCGTCCCGGGTGCGCCGGTATCCCCGGGTCCGTCCCAGTTCCAACCAGTTCGACGCGCGATACACGCCGCCATGGAAGCGCCGGGGATCCACAAACGTTTCCAGCAGCAGCAACCCATGACCGAACCGTTCGCGCCAATCCGACCCGGCCCGCCGCTCGGTCCCTGACAACACCCGCGAGCCCACATTCGGCCGATTCCAGCCCGGCAGGATCAAAAAGCGGCTGTTGTTGGCGATCAGTTTCAGCCGCCCATACTGCGAGCGGAAGTCCCAGCCGATCCATCGATCCCGAACCCCGCACTTCAGCGCCGACGCCGACAGGCTCAGTTGCGCCACCCACTGCCCGCGCCATGTGGCCACGTACCAGACCGTCTCCCCGATCTTCGCCAGTGCGCCCAGATAATGATGACGCTTCATCTGCTCTTGATACTGCCCTTCCTCGCTTCGCTCCACTGGCCGTACCCCGATCTCCGACAGTTCCTGGCTGGTCAATTTCGTCCTCTCCATTCAGCGTTTTATACAGGAATCTCCTCGCTATGTCCAGCTTGTCAGGTTAAACCACTGAATTCTCGGACGTTCACTGGAAGGACAAATTCACCCTGGACTCGGCGTCACGGCAAATTTGTTCTCAGATGGAGCATGATGTGGGGAATGAATTTCGAGTCATTCTCAAGTAGTCGAAGACGAGACGGGTATTGAAAGAGAGTTTGCGCATCGATTGGGCGATCGATTGAGCGGGTTTTTGAAAGGATTTGAGAATACCGACGGCAAAGCGTCGGAGGCGGGTGATGTTTTCCGGGCCGAAGCCGGTGCGGATTCGACTGCGGTCCTCATCGTAATTCCAGTCGATGATGTAATGGACGCTTTCGATACTCCAATGACCGCGATTGATGGCCAGCAAGCGTTCGGGGGAGGTTTCGCCGGGTGAGCGGCTCGTGATGCCCAGCGCGGTTTCACACGTGAGGGCGCCGGATTTCTTGTCGATGGATTCGCGCTCGATCCGAAAGACCTGGCCCAGGTGGGGAAAGTCGAGGTAGTGGTTGAGTTCGGCGCTACACCAAATGCGCCGGGTTTCGATGCGGCCATGATCGGGCGGGGTGACCTCGACAAAGTCGGGTTGTCCGCGGGTTTGGAACTGGAACGCGATATCGCGTTCCAGCGTCGGTTGGTTGCCTTTGACCGTGAAATGATAGTGCGCTCCCCGCTCGACCAAATAGCGCGCGATCGCGCGTTGGGTCAGCAGGGCATCGCCGGTGATGTCCTTGCCGGCGATGTCGCAGGTTTGAAGCAAGGGAACGGCCATGCCGATTTCGTTCGTGCGCTTGCGCTCCTCGCCGCCGGCTACAGGCAGGGTTCCCACTTTTTTTGGGTGTAGCAGCGTTTCGACTCATGCCCGACCACGCTCATGATGTGGGTCTGACGCCCGTCCGAGTCGAGGGCGTTCTTCATCGTCTTGCCATCCATGGCCAGCGCATCGTCCGGGGCGCCCCACGCCCGATTCCACGCATTGAGCGCCCGGTCCAGCGCCCCCGGTTCAATCCGGACCAGACAATCCCGAATCACAAACTCGCTGGGAACCACATAGCGGCCGTTCTCCCGCCGGCAGCCAAAACGTTCGCGGGCTTTCTGCCCCAGGGCATCGGCCCAATCCGAGATGGCTTTATAGCCGTGCATGCCGCACAGCGTCGCGCCCGCCGCGATGCCCAGCACTGCCGACAAGGGATGGCGCCGTCCCTGAGCGCGGCGCGGATCGGGAATGGTCTTGAAGCACTGGGGGAGTTGGCGCATCTGTGCGGCATTGAGCATGATCTTGGGGGCTCCGGTGAGTTGAAGATGTTCCCGGCCAGGGTGGGTCAGTTGCCTGCGCGCATCACGGCACAGGGGGCGCACAAAGACAAGCTTCGGGGCATCGGCTTCGGCGCTGTAGCCGTCCCGGGTGCGCCGGTATCCCCGGGTCCGTCCCAGTTCCAACCAGTTCGACGCGCGATACACGCCGCCATGGAAGCGCCGGGGATCCACAAACGTTTCCAGCAGCAGCAACCCATGACCGAACCGTTCGCGCCAATCCGACCCGGCCCGCCGCTCGGTCCCTGACAACACCCGCGAGCCCACATTCGGCCGATTCCAGCCCGGCAGGATCAAAAAGCGGCTGTTGTTGGCGATCAGTTTCAGCCGCCCATACTGCGAGCGGAAGTCCCAGCCGATCCATCGATCCCGAACCCCGCACTTCAGCGCCGACGCCGACAGGCTCAGTTGCGCCACCCACTGCCCGCGCCATGTGGCCACGTACCAGACCGTCTCCCCGATCTTCGCCAGTGCGCCCAGATAATGATGACGCTTCATCTGCTCTTGATACTGCCCTTCCTCGCTTCGCTCCACTGGCCGTACCCCGATCTCCGACAGTTCCTGGCTGGTCAATTTCGTCCTCTCCATTCAGCGTTTTATACAGGAATCTCCTCGCTATGTCCAGCTTGTCAGGTTAAACCACTGAATTCTCGGACGTTCACTGGAAGGACAAATTCACCCTGGGTTTTTCCTAATGACAAGGTGTTGACAGCACAATCCATAGGTGATGTAGTTTGCCACTATCGATTATTTTCATGCATATTTTCGGGAACCTGAAGCGGCTGTCCGCTACTGAAAAGTAGCGCCCAGTGCGCCGTCTTTCAGAAATCTGCGTTGGTAAAAAACAATTGTTGGAGGGGATCAAGATGAAACGTCTAACCGTCGCGGCATGTTTGCTGCTGTTGCCGCCGATGCTTGCGACTCACGCTTTCGGTCAGGCGACCGGTGCGCTCGGGGGAACCGTCGAGGACCAGACCGGTGCGTTGATTCCGGGCGCGGAAGTCATGGCCGTCAACCAGGATACCGGCGTCGAGGCCCTGGTCATCACCAACGATACCGGTGCCTACAACTTCCTGGCAATGCAGCCCGGCGACTACACCACGGCAAATTTGTTCTCAGATGGAGCATGATGTGGAGGATGAATTTCGAGTCATTCTCAAGTAGTCGAAGACGAGACGGGTATTGAACGAGAGTTTGCGCATCGATTGGGCGATCGATTGAGCGGGTTTTTGAAAGGATTTGAGAATACCGACGGCAAAGCGTCGGAGGCGGGTGATGTTTTCCGGGCCGAAGCCGGTGCGGATTCGACTGCGGTCCTCATCGTAATTCCAGTCGATGATGTAATGGACGCTTTCGATACTCCAATGACCGCGATTGATGGCCAGCAAGCGTTCGGGGGAGGTTTCGCCGGGTGAGCGGCTCGTGATGCCCAGCGCGGTTTCACACGTGAGGGCGCCGGATTTCTTGTCGATGGATTCGCGCTCGATCCGAAAGACCTGGCCCAGGTGGGGAAAGTCGAGGTAGTGGTTGAGTTCGGCGCTACACCAAATGCGCCGGGTTTCGATGCGGCCATGATCGGGCGGGGTGACCTCGACAAAGTCGGGTTGTCCGCGGGTTTGGAACTGGAACGCGATATCGCGTTCCAGCGTCGGTTGGTTGCCTTTGACCGTGAAATGATAGTGCGCTCCCCGCTCGACCAAATAGCGCGCGATCGCGCGTTGGGTCAGCAGGGCATCGCCGGTGATGTCCTTGCCGGCGATGTCGCAGGTTTGAAGCAAGGGAACGGCCATGCCGATTTCGTTCGTGCGCTTGCGCTCCTCGCCGCCGGCTACAGGCAGGGTTCCCACTTTTTTTGGGTGTAGCAGCGTTTCGACTCATGCCCGACCACGCTCATGATGTGGGTCTGACGCCCGTCCGAGTCGAGGGCGTTCTTCATCGTCTTGCCATCCATGGCCAGCGCATCGTCCGGGGCGCCCCACGCCCGATTCCACGCATTGAGCGCCCGGTCCAGCGCCCCCGGTTCAATCCGGACCAGACAATCCCGAATCACAAACTCGCTGGGAACCACATAGCGGCCGTTCTCCCGCCGGCAGCCAAAACGTTCGCGGGCTTTCTGCCCCAGGGCATCGGCCCAATCCGAGATGGCTTTATAGCCGTGCATGCCGCACAGCGTCGCGCCCGCCGCGATGCCCAGCACTGCCGACAAGGGATGGCGCCGTCCCTGAGCGCGGCGCGGATCGGGAATGGTCTTGAAGCACTGGGGGAGTTGGCGCATCTGTGCGGCATTGAGCATGATCTTGGGGGCTCCGGTGAGTTGAAGATGTTCCCGGACAGGGTGGGTCAGTTGCCTGCGCGCATCGCGGCACAAGGGGCGCACAAAGACAAGCTTCGGGGCATCGGCTTCGGCGCTGTAGCCGTCCCGGGTGCGCCGGTATCCCCGGGTCCGTCCCAGTTCCAACCAGTTCGACGCGCGATACACGCCACCATGGAAGCGCCGGGGATCCACAAACGTTTCCAGCAGCAGCAACCCATGACCGAACCGTTCGCGCCAATCCGACCCGGCCCGCCGCTCGGTCCCTGACAACACCCGCGAGCCCACATTCGGCCGATTCCAGCCCGGCAGGATCAAAAAGCGACTGTTGTTCGCGATCAGTTTCAGCCGCCCATACTGCGAGCGGAAGTCCCAGCCGATCCATCGATCCCGAACCCCGCACTTCAGCGCCGACGCCGACAGGCTCAGTTGCGCCACCCACTGCCCGCGCCATGTGGCCACGTACCAGACCGTCTCCCCGATCTTCGCCAGTGCGCCCAGATAATGATGACGCTTCATCTGCTCTTGATACTGCCCTTCCTCGCTTCGCTCCACTGGCCGTACCCCGATCTCCGACAACTCCTGGCTGGTCATTTCCCTCCACTCCATTCAGCGTTTTATACAGGAAATCCCTCGCTATGTCCAGCTTGCCAGGCCAAACCACTGAATTCGCGGACGTTCACTGGAAGGACAAATTCACCCTGGCCCGTGGGGCCCCTCTTCAGGGCTCACAATACCCGAATTGTCCGGTACAATTCGTCTTCAGCCCGCATCCAGGGGCAATCGAACGGAGTGGACTTCATGAAACGAAGCGTTGTCTGCGGGACCGGTCTGGCGGTCATGGCGTGTCTGTTAACAATCCCCCCGGCCGCCGCGGCCCACCATAGTTTCGCAGCCAGTTTTCAAGTCAACGTCATCGAGGAACTCGAAGGCGAAGTGGTTGAAATTCGGTGGCAGAACCCCCACATCGAATTCGATATCGTTACGCTCGACGAAAGCGGACGGCAGCGGGTCCGGATCATTGAGAGCCTGGCGATCAGCGGGCTCCGCCGCAGGGACATCACGGAACCCTTCATAGCGATCGGCGAAACGGTGCGGGTCGCGGGCAACCCTCCCCGGCGCGACACCGGAAACTTCTATCTCAGCAACATTCTCCTCGAGGACGGCACCGAACTCGTGTTGCGCGGCAACGAACCGCGTTTTACCGATCGGGTCGCCGAAAGTACAGGTCCAACGTTTGCGACCGAGGGCGACGGATCGGAACCTGAACGCGGAATATTTCGTGTGTGGAGCACGCCGTCGGCAAGTCCGTTCCCGTTTCCGGAAGACCAGAATCCAGACCTTGCCCACACCGATTTCCCCCTCACGGCCTCCGCCCGCCGGACGCTGGAAGCCTTTGACCCCATCGATGACAACCCCATCAACGATTGCGCCCTGAAAGGCATGCCCACGATCATGGAGCAACCGTATCCCATGCGGTTCTTCGAACAGGACGGCAACATCGTGATGCATATGGAAGAATACGACACGATGCGAACGTTCCTGATGGGGTCCGCCGCAGAGCAGGTCGAACCGGTTCCAGGCATACTCGGGCACTCTGTCGCCCGCTGGGTCGGACAGACCCTGATCGTCGAAACGACCGACGTCAACTGGGGCTGGTTCGACACGGTGGGCATCCCGTTGAGCGAGGACGCCCGGATCGTCGAACTCTTCACGTTGGCGATCGACGGCAGCCGCCTGGACTGGCGTATGCGGGTCACGGACCGCGCAACCTTCGCCGAACCCATCGAGGTGGGGAAGTACTTTCTATACGTGCCGGGCGTCGAGGTTCAACCCTACGCCTGTACCGTCAGCGGCAACTGAATAGACGGTTGTCAGAAGGTGTCCCGGCACGTTTCCGTTACCCGTGTCCGGCTGCAAAATTCGGACGCACCCGCCGAACCTTACAGAAAATTCAGAAAAACTTAAGCAGCGCCGGTATTGGGATTACATATTCTCGATACATGAATTACCGCAGACGTGGGCTCTTCGTAACTGCGCTGGTTCTGGTTCTTGCGGCCGCGGCCGAGGCTCAGACCGGATCGGTCGCGGGGCGGGTCGTGGATCAGACCGAAGCCCTGATTCCGGGTGTCGGCATCGAGTTGCAACCCGCCGGCGCGGCTGAGCACATCGAAGTTCTCACGGAAGGCGATGGCACGTACCGTTTTGACAACGTGCCGGCCGGGCCGGCCGAAATCGTATTCAGATTGATCAACTTCAGCACGGTACGCCGCGAACTGGTCGTAACGGGCGGAGAAACGGTGAGGGCCGACGCCATCATGGTGGTGTCAACCAGCGCCGACATCACGATCACCGCCCCGGCGACGTTCCGCAACCTGGCCGAACTTGAGAACCCCGCCGAAAATCTGGTCGGCGTGGCCAGCGCCGGCAGCGAGGGCGCGATCACGGCGGCTCAGTTGTCGGCCCGTCCGATCAACCGGGCCGCCGAAGTGCTGGAAACCATTCCGGGCATGGTCATCAGCCAACACAGCGGCGAAGGCAAGGCCAACCAGTACTACCTGCGCGGCTTCAACCTCGACCACGGCTTCGACTTCGGTCAGACCATCGCCGGCGTTCCGGTGAACATGCCGACGCACGCGCACGCGCAAGGCTATGCCGACTCCAACTTTCTGATCCCCGAACTGGTCAGCGGCGTGCAGTTCCGGAAGGGGCCCTACTACGCCGAAAGCGGCGATTTCTCGTCGGCAGGGTCCGCGAACATCAATTACTTCAACAGTCTCGAGCGGCCCATCGTCAGCCTCAGCACGGGTTCCTTCAACTACCTCCGTTTCCTGGGCGCGGCCTCTCCCCGCGTGGGTCCGGGCAATTTACTCACGGCGTTCGAATTCGTGCGGGACGACGGTCCCTGGGAGAGTCCCAACGAGGCCGACAAGTACAATGCCATTCTCCGATACAGCCAGGGCGACTCCCGGAACGGGTTTTCGATGACATTCATGGGATTTTCGAATCACTGGCATTCGACCGACCAGATCCCGCAGCGGGCCATCGACAGCGGCCGGATCGGCCGTTTCGGGTTCATCGAGGAGAGCGACGGGGGGGAGACTTCCCGTTACAGCGTTGCCGGCGACTGGCAGCGGTCGGGTACCGTCGATTCGACGCGCGTCACCCTGTACGCGATGCGTTACGACGTCCAACTCTTTCACAACTTCACGTACTTCCTGAACGATCCCGTGAACGGCGACCAGTTCGAACAGTTCGAGGAACGCTGGACGACGGGCGCCAAGGTGACCCACCGGCGGCTGGGACACGTGGGCAACTACGATGCCGAAAGCGCCTTCGGCGTGGAGTTCAGGAACGATTCCATCGCCCCTCTCGGACTGTATCTGACCCGGAACACCGAACGGCTTTCGACCGCGCGAGAAGACGACGTCGACCAGTTCTCGGTCGGCATGTTCGGAGAAACCGAAATCGAATGGCGCCGTGTCGTCCGAACCACCTTCGGGGTACGCGGCGACGTCCATCACTGGAACGTGCGCGCCAACAATCCCCTGAACTCGGGCAGGTCCACCTCGGGCATCCTGAGCCCCAAGGTGTCCGCGGTATTCGGTCCCTGGGGCGGCACCGAGTTCTATGCCAACTGGGGCCTGGGCTTCCACTCTAATAACGGCCTCGGCGTCACGCTCAAGGTCGACCCGTTCACGGGCGAACCCGCGGACCGTGCCCCGGCGTTCGCGCGGGCCAACGGCGCCGAGTTCGGGGTCCGTACCGTGGCCGTGCCGGGCCTGCAAACCACGGCGACGGTCTGGTACCTCGGCTTCGATTCGGAGTTGATCTACGTGGGCGATTCGGGGAGTACCGAAGCCGGACCGGCCAGCCGGCGCATGGGCGTGGAGATCACCAACTATTTCCGGCCGAACCCGTGGACGACCGTGGACCTGGATGTCTCGTTCTCCCGCGCGCGCTTCGCCGGCGTCCCGGCGGGACAGAACTTCGTAACCGGCTCGTTGAACCGCGTCCTTTCAGGAGGGTTGACCGTGGAACCACCCCCGGAAAGAGGTGCGGGCCCGTTTGGAAGCATCCGGCTCCGGCACTTCGGGCCGCGGCCGCTTATCGAAGACGCGAGCGTTCGATCCAAATCCACCTCGATCGTTAACAGCGAGGTCGGCTACAAGTTCAACGACCGGTTCCGGCTGGTCCTGGAAAGCTTTAACATCTTCAACGGCGAGGTTTCCGACATCGACTACTTCTTCGCATCGCGGCTTCCCGGCGAGCCGCTCGAAGGCGTCGAGGACATCCACCTGCACGCGGCTATTCCCAGATCGGCACGGGTGGCATTGCGGGTGAGTTTCTAACCCTTTTTTTCTCCCCTGTTTTCGTCGCGAAGAGTCGGAGACGCCGCCAGTGCCAAGCCGCATATCCTTGCGCCAGAGCAAGCCGCTATTTCCGCACCCCGGGTTGCCTCCATCTGGACTTCCGCCTCCTGAAGGCTCACGATTCCGGATATGGGCAACTCGGATGCGGGCAGGATGCCCGCGTTCAACGGCGCGTTCTCAGGCGGGTTCCTCGCGCCGGTCGCTCCGGATCAAGCGCGCCACCGGGACCGTTGAGTTCCCTGTGGGTTGATTTCTCGATAGACTAACCGCCGCGCGATGGTTCGCGGTGGTCTCTCAATCCCCGATCTCAACCAGACCCACCCGGTTGCTGCTGCTCTGATGGATCAGCAGGTTTCCGGCTTCGGTCACCCACATGTTCCGTACTATGCCGAAGCCGGAGGGAATGGCCCAACTCTGGAACTGTTCGGTTTCCGGGTCGAAGCGCACCAGCGTGTCCGGCCTCATCGCCGACTCGTTGTACCAGATCTTGTCGTTCACGACAGCGAAGGCATAGGGATGAGAATCCGGCCCGCTGGGTGACGGCCATTCCTGAATCTCGCCCGTCTCGGGGTCGAGCCTTCCGATGCGGCCCTGAGTGGAGTTTCCGTACCAGACCATTCCATCGCTGGTAATTCCGAGCCGACGAATGCGCGACGCCTCGTTGGGCACCTCGTAGTAACGGACATCCATGGTCTCCGGATCGAGAGCCCCAATCTTGTTCGTACCGTTGTAAGCGACCCAGATCGTGCCGTCGGGTCCCACCTGCATTCCGTAGGGCCGGGGTTCAGTCTGAATTTCGGTGACCTCGCCGGTTTCCGGGCTCAGGCGGCCCAGCATCCCAGCGTTCTGCGCGGTGAAATACAGCCGGCCATTCGGGTGGAAGGTCGCCGTGTGCGGGTCCCGGGCCTGAGTCTCGTGCACGGTGATCGTGCCGGTGGCGGGATCGAGCTTGCCGATGGTCCCGTTGCTGTTGCCCATGTACCAGATGTTTCCGTCGGCGTCGGGAACGATGCTGTGCGGCCTTGCTTCGGGCGGCAGGCGGAACTCTTCCATCTCGCCGGTCTCGGGATCGAGCCTGCCCGCAAGGCTGGCCCACATCCCCGTCCACCAGATCGAGCCGTCCGGGGCTTCAATCGGGTCGCGCGACCGCTGACCGAGAGTCGGCGCCATCCATTCGGTGATCTCGATCGTTGTGTCCCCCGATACCAGAGTGGGACGCCGTCCCGGCCGCTCGGAGTAATGCTCGGCCAGATACTGGGCCACGGTGTTGGACTGGGCGTCCGGCAGCGCCACCATCGTGGCCGCCAGCGCGGCCCAGGTGTCTCGATCGTACCCGGCCGAGTTCACGATCTGGTTCAGCCCGTGGCACGCGGTGCACTGGCTCTGGACGAGTGCCTGTCCCGCCCCGGGCGGCAACTCGATCTGACCGCCGCGGCCTCCCCGTTGGGCTTCGGCCGGCGATGCGGTTACGAGACAAACAAACGCCACCACCATCAAGATCGACAATGCTCTGCTTCGCATGGGTTTTATACCTCGGTGTGAAAAATCGCGCTCCCGGCCCGAACCGCCCCGATTTCGGGACGCCTCTTATTCACAGCCAGTCCGGCATGACGATTGAAACGGATTCAATTGGGACGCCGGTCGAATAGCCAGATAGTAGTCTTGTTCAGCGGTTCAGGGCAAGTTTTGCCGCGTATCCTGAGCTCTGTGTCTTCGCGTATCATCCTGCCCATCTTGGTTCGCGCAGGCCGAAACCCGCTGTCGATCCGCGATCGAATCGCGCAGAAATCGGACAAGAACCGCGCCGGCCGATGGTGGGAGCCTTCGTCGAGTTCGGGGGAAACGAACGCAGACTTCAGACTCCATCCATGAGTGCGGCGTACGCGTACCTGCCAGGATCCCCTGTGAGCCGCAATCCATGAATTGACGCCTGTCGATTGCCACCATACACTTGAAAAGTGATTCAATCGTTTCGCCATCATGGCTTGAAAAAGCTATATGAGGGAGGACGATCTGCAAAGGTCGCGCCGGGCCATGTCGCGAAACTCAAGCGTATCCTGACCGCATTGGACCGCATTAACGGCCCTGAAGAAATGGACCTTCCAGGCTTTCGATTGCATCCGCTCAAAGGCCGTATGAAAGGCCATCATGGGGTTTCCGTGTCGGGCAATTGGAGGGTAACATTTCGGTTCGAGGATGGACACGCCGTCGATGTCAACTATCTGGATTATCATTGAGGAGAGCCCGATATGGCGATGAAAAACCCTGTGCATCCAGGCGCCATTGTGCGCGAAGACTGCCTGAAAGCCCTGGACCTGTCGGTCACCGAATGTGCAAAGAAGCTTGGCGTCGGGCGCCAAACGCTTTCCAACCTGGTGAATGAAAAGGCGTCCGTTTCAATCGAGATGGCTTACCGATTGTCGAAGGCGTTCGGCTCGACTCCCGAAACGTGGCTTGGCATGCAGTTGGCGTTCGATCTGGCCCAATCCCGTGATCTGGAGCGACAGATCAAGGTCAAACGCATCCCGGCCGCATAGCACCCCACTTCACGGATACGCATCTGGCCGCGGCCCCACACCGCAAGGTTGTGCCAACAGGTTTCAAGAGTAACTTTAGTTTGAGCGATGTCTTACCTCTTCAGTCCCATGCGTTGTCCGTCGCCACGATTGCCGGCCTGATCGCTGCATTGATGTGCCATTGCCAATTTCCCATGCCGATTCGTGCGCGCATGCCCGATTCCGAGCATTGCCCCCAGCATGCGGCGGATACGTCCGAGACTCCTGACACCGATGTTTCCGAGTGTTGCGCAATGGGAACCGCGAGCGCCGCAAACGCTCCGGCGACGCTGTCAGGTTGATCGAGAAGGACGGCTGGTGGTTGTGCGGACCCGCGGAAGTCACCGGCAGTACAAGCATCCAGAAAAGAAGGGACGGGTTACGGTCCCAGGTCGCCGCAGCGATGACTTGGCGCCAGGAACGTGGAAGAGCATTCTGAAGCAGGCTGGACTGAAGGGAGACGACCAATGAGATACGCGGTAGTCATTGAGAAGGCGGCAAACAACTACTCGGCCTATGTGCCCGACCTGCCGGGCTGCGTGGCTACGGGCAAGACCAGGACAGAAGCCGCCCGGCAGATACAGGAAGCCATTGCTTTCCACCTTGAAGGTCTGAGGGAAGACGGTATTCCGATCCCGGAGGCTCAGACTTCCACTGAATCGGTGGAGGTGTAGCCGGCGCGACCGTACCTTGTTTGCGTGGTGGACCGGTAACCCGCTGTCGAAATCAAACGTGGGCGACATCGCCAGCTACGACGACCCCGGCTGGCACCGGAATCCGGAGGGCACGGTGGCGCGGTTGGCCGGTGACGCGGAACTGGAGGCGGATGGAATCGAAAGTCCGCTATAGCCCGAAATAGTCCGAAACGGCCGAAGCGGAACAACCCAACGGCAGGCCACAAGAACCGATCGGATCTTTTCTCCGGCTTATCGGAACGACTGCGGCTCCGACCGCGGAACGGGGTCCAGAAATCTGGACCGCAACGGCAACCTGTAGCATGCTTGACCTGAGACCGATAAACGGTCGGAACTTTCCCGAGTTGCGCGAAGCAATGGGGAGTTTGGGAGGATTAACGATGAGGTTGCCATCACTCGCAGCGGCGATATTCGTTCTGTCGATTTCAACACCGTCCTTCGCACAGCAATGGTTCGAGCTGGAATGGAAGGAGTACGAAAGCCAGATCGACGCCTTCGGTGTGAGTTTCCCGGGTGAACCGACGGTCGAAGATATCGTCTACACGACTGAATATCAGATGACCATCCCGGGCCGGGTGTACAGACGCGATGTGGGGCCGAACCGCTACTCGGTCACCGCGGTCGACTACAGGGAGCTCGACGAACTGGAAGCCGAGCGGGTCCGGATCTGCCAGGAAGACGGCAACGACGGCGACCTGTGCCAGGACCACTATATGCACGATATGCGGGGAGCGGTCATCCATGCGATGTGGAACATCATGCGACGGGGCGGCGAGGTGACCTTTCTGGCGTATTCACGAACCGATCTGGTTGAGGGACAGGAGATGTACGTCAACAACGACGACGGTTCCCGGACCATCGCCGCGGCCTACATGCACGAAAACCTCCTGTATATTCTGGAGGCCACTGTACCCGGAGATGCGCCTCCGCCGACGCTCTTCTACAAGAGCATGGGATTTCTCGACGAGAACGGCCAGCGGATCCGATATCGAAATCCATATGCCAACGGCTTGACCCAGCCGGACCGTAACCGTTGACCGCACGTGAACGGTATCGGAGCAACGTTCCGCGACCGCTTCTATCCAATATCAAGTATCGGGAGGGACACATGCAGTTTCGACACTTCAGCCTTGTTGCTGTCATCGCAGTCATTCTTCTGGGTCTGCCGGCGTGGGCCCATCATTCCCACGGAAACTACGATCTGACAACATGGACGGAATTCGAGGGTACCGTCCGGCAGGTGCATTTCCTGGTCCCGCATTCCTTTGTCTTCATGGAAATCGAGGACGAGGCGGGCGAATCCGCGGTGTGGACCCTGGAAGCGGCCAGTCCGACGGGAATCGAAGGCAACGGGGTCGATCGCGACGATGTCCTGCCGGGCGACACCATCGGCGTGCGATGTCATCTTTTGGTCGACGGGTCCAACGGCTGCCTGCTGGGGTTTGTCACCCCCATGCATGGCGATACGGAGCGGGGCCACGGTGTCTCACTCGAGTGGGATTAGCGGCGCGTGAACAGAATCGTACGCTGGACGCTTGACCGATGGTCCGGTCGCGCCCTCGGTGTGGCGTGGTGTATCTGCGGATTGGCCGCCGGCGCGTTGTCGATTGGGGGATACGCACAACAGCCGCGATCGATCGCGGACAGTGTGTACTCCGCCGAGCAGGCCGTGCGCGGCCAGCAGATCTATCGGGCTCAGTGTGCCGATTGTCACGGAGGGGCGATGGAAGGCGCCGTCGGCCCACCGCTGGTTGGCGAGAACTTCCTTTCGAACTGGAGCGGACGGCCGCTGGCAGAGCTGATCGAAAAGACTCGCCTGACGATGCCGTTCCAAACCCCCATGACCCTCTCCCAACAGGAATCGACGGACTTGGTGGCCTACATGCTCCAGGCCGGCGAGTTTCCCGCCGGACAAGCCGAGTTGAGCGACGCCACGCTCCCCGGCATCGGCTTCCCCGTCGTGGCCGCCGCGGACGGCCCCGGCCCCACTGCCGGAACGGCGTCCTTTGTTCCGCCCGAAGGGAACCTGGCCGAGCTGATGAGGGCGATCCAATTCCCCAATGCGAACGTCATATTCAACGTTCAACTCGGGGACCCGGCGACCCGGCCGCCGAGAGAGCCGTCGCCCCTGTCTTTCGACTATGTCGAATGGGGCGCCACAATCTATCCGGGATGGCTGGCCGTCGATCAGGCAGCCGTGGCCATCGTCGAGACGGCGCCACTGCTCCTGGTGTCGGGACGCCGGTGCCAGAACGGCAGGCCCGTGCCTGTCGATCGTGCCGACTGGCAACAGTACGTCGATGACATGGTCGAAGCAGCGAGGTTCGCTCGCCGCGCATCGCAGGCGAGGGATCACGAGGCCTTCGACGAGGTCAGCACCAGATTGAACGCATCGTGCGCCAACTGCCACATGGCGTACCGTGACGGCGACGGCCCCGAGGGGGGCGGCACCGCCCGGTGTCAGTAGGCCGCGTTGGCCGGAAATAGCTGAAGCGGACCAGCCCGACGGCGGGCCAAACGAACGGGTCAGATCTTTTGGTTAGGGCTCAGATCTTTTCGTGGACGAACGGACGGGCATTCTCACCAACGTAGTCTGCGGCAACCTGCCCCTCGCCCCTTAGCAGATACTTGTAAATGGTGAGGCCTTCGAGTCCGACCGGACCGCGGGCATGGGTCTTGAGGGTGCTGATTCCCACCTCGGCGCCGAGTCCGAAGCGAAACCCGTCGGCGAATCGCGTTGAAGCATTGGACATCACCGTCGCCGAATCCACCCGCGCCAGAAAGGCTTCCCGCGCCTCCGGATCTTCGGTGACGATGCTGTCGGTGTGATGCGAGCCGTAGCGATTGATGTGCTCGACGGCGTCGTCCAGGCCCCCGACGACGCGGACCGCAAACCGCAGATCGAGATACTCCGCGCGCCAATCCTCTTCGGTAGCGGCTTCGACGCCGTCCAGTATTTCCCTTGTTCCGTCACAGCCCCTGAGCATCACGTGGCAAGACCGAGCCGCTTCCTGGAACTCCGGCAGGAAACGGGCCGCGACCGCCCGGTCCACCAGCAACGTCTCGGCCGAATTGCAGACCGCCGTGTACTGGGTCTTGGAATCGAGCGCAACGCGAACGGCCTTCCCCAGGTCCGCGGCCTCGTGAACATAGACGTGACACAGGCCTTCGGCATGTCCAAGAACCGGGATCTGAGTCGAATCCATGATCATTTGGACCAATTCGTTCGACCCGCGCGGAATGACCAGATCGACGTATTCGGGGTAACGCAGCAGTTCGTGAAAGTCCTCTCGCGTGTCGATCAGTTGTGCCCATCCCGACGGCAACTCCTGGATCTCGTCCTCGACCTTCTTCAGAATCTTCATGAACGCATGGTTGGAGGCGAGCGTTTCACGCCCCCCCCTTCAGCACCACGGCATTCCCGCTCTTCAAAGCCAGCGACACGATCTGCGGCAACACGTCGGGCCGCGATTCGAACACCATCGCGATGACGCCAAGCGGAACGGTCACCTTGTCCAGTATCAGGCCGTCGTCGAGCTTGGTCCGGTCCAACAGGCGTCCCCACCGGATCGGGAAGAGCGGCGATGTCCCGGACACCCTGAACAACATCGCGGATCTTGGGCTTGTCGAGCTTGAGCCTGGCGAACAGGCTGGCGGCCAGCTTGCCGGCCGAATCGTCCTGGTCTTTCAGGTTCGCAGCCAGCCACTCGTCCCGGTCGGCTTCGATACCCGCGGCAAGCGCTTCCAGTGCCCGGTTGCGGATGTCGAGGGGAAGAACGCTGACCTTGTAGAAAGCGTCTTTCGCCGCTCGAACCAGATCCCGGGTCCGGTTGACCCGGACGGCGTCGGTCTGTAGTGAGAGGTTCATGAGTCAGCCTTCGGCGAATATATTACCAGATGATCGCGATGGATCACCTCCTGACGAGACGTGCCGCCGATTCTGGCAGAGATCTCGCGGGTGTGGCAGCCCTGAATCCGCCGCACTTCGTCGGATGAGAAATAAGCGATGCCGCGGCCGATCTCGTGCCCTTCGGAAGTCTCGACGCTGATCACGTCGTTGGCCTCGAACGTGCCCTGAACTTCGATGACGCCACTGGGCAACAGACTGGCGTTCGTACCGGTCAGCGCTTCGGCGGCGCCGCTGTTCACCCGCACGACGCCACGGTATCCGGACGAGAGTCCGATCCAGCGCTTGCGGTCCCGAAGCTTGAGCCTGGAAGCCACCAACGTACCGCCGCAGTTCAGGATGGCGTTACGGCGCAGTCCGGATGCGATTACGGTATGGACCCCACTGTAAGAC
The DNA here is from genome assembly GCA_963555775.3 of Terriglobia bacterium. Taxonomy (GTDB): domain Bacteria; phylum Acidobacteriota; class Terriglobia; order 20CM-2-55-15; family 20CM-2-55-15; genus JAJEDW01. The sequence goes on from CAUVWY020000005.1 coordinate 19,314, forward strand.
GCCAGCCGCGCCGCTTCGATCTTGGAAATCATCCCGCCGCGGCCATACGAGGACTGCCCCTTCATGCCCAGACGCTTCACCAATGCGAAATCGTCCAGACTCTCGATCCGGGCCGCATCCGGATTCTCATGCGGGTTGCTGTGGTACACGCCGTCCACGTTGGTGAGTATCAACAGAAAGTCCGCTCCCAACTTGGAAGCGACCAGGGCCGACAACAGATCGTTGTCGCCGAAGCTGTGCGTTTGTGTGTCCTCTTCGATCTCCATGGTCGACACGCTGTCGTTTTCGTTCACGACCGGAACGACGTCATAGGAAAGGAGCTTTTCAAAGGTTCCGCGGAGTGTCAGGTAGCGCTGACGGTCGGAAAAATCATTGGCCGTAACCAGCAGTTGAGCCGTCACCAGATTGTGACGGGCAAAGAGCCGCTGATACTCGCGCATCAGAAGACTCTGACCCACGGCCGCGCAGGCCTGCTTGGTCATGGTCTCGCGGACATCCTGAATACGCAGGGCGTTTCGTCCCAACCCCACCGCGCCGGACGAGACCAGAACGATGCTCTTGCCGGAGGCCGCGAGTTGGGCGCACTGCCTCACGAGCGACCGGAGCCTGGCTGTGGCAATCGAACCGTCGTCCCGAGTCAGAATGTGGGTGCCCAGCTTGATGACGACTATCCGGGCGGCCTCAAGTTCTCGTCTCACCTGAATCTCCAAACAGACGACTATAACACCCGGGGGGAGGCAACTGCCGGGGGCGACGGAGGGGTAGCGAGTCTGGAGACGATCGCCGGAATCCCCAATCAACCCATGAGAGGCTTCAACCATTCCGGCAATGGCCGCGACCGGTAAACCCAATGGCCCTCGCACAACACGGCGACTTTACGAAACGGGCGACCAAGATCCGTGTTATCGAAGATAAGAATGTGCGGCAGCACCCCGATCGCGGCCTTGAGGTTCGCCAGCGTTCGCGGGTAAGGGGACTTCAGCTTCCTGGCCGGCACATCGTGGCCGCCCTGCGAAACGCGCATAGCGACACGTTCCGCAGAGATTTCAGCCCGGGACAGGCCGATATAGCACAAAACGACGGTGTAGCCGGCTTGTTGAGTTTGCCGCAAAAACGCCAGCTTGCCGCCGGCGGGATCGGAGAAAACGGTTTCGAAGACAAAGCTCTCGTTGCGCTTCACAAGCCGACGCCGCAGGGCGTCTGCCAACCGGGCGCCAGCATACGGATCGCTCGCCAATTCCCGCGACAATACATCGGCGTTGATGAACCTCAAACCCGCGGGTTCGAGGTGGGAATGATAAAAGGTGGTTTTGCCGGCCCCGTTCGGTCCGGCGACCGCAACCACGATAGGCCGTTGGTCAAACTGAGTGATTTCCGTCAATCGACGGCCTTGAACCGGCGGCCGACAAACCGCCCAACCGTGCGCGTTCCCTTCGCGTCGATGCGGATCAACAGGCCGGCTTTCTTCGGATGGGGCTCGTAATGGGGAAAGGGCTGGTTCCGGAGATATTCCATCACGCGGGTACGGACTTCGGGATTGTCCACGGCCTCGAGGCAGTCCGAAAGGGATTTGATCTTCCCCGCCTTCTGCAGGGCAAGCACCCGATCGCCATCCAACAGGGGTTCGATCGCGCGCCCCAAATCGGCCCAAAACTCGATTTGTCCAGCGATCGACCGTTTGACGACCTTCCCGATCAGGCGTGCGTCCAACACCAACTCATCGGAAAGCTTCACGGGTTGACTCATAGTGAAAAAGGTAGCAATTTGCCACCCTATTTTCAAGGTCGGAAGCCGGTGCGCCCGCTATTCGACGAGGCGGCGATTCGTGAAGCCGAGGCCGCCATTCGGGGCGCGTGGGAATTTGCCGGTGCCGCTGAGATCCCCCCGCCGCTTTGCGGCCCGGAACGATGCGGCCACCCGATGAGTTTCTGAACAGGATTGTTTCGACCGAGGGCAGGACACATTTGAACTCTGCGAGAGATAACGGGTCAGTTTGCTCATCGCGGAAACGCTGAGGTGCGCTGTCTTCTTTCGGGTCCCGATTCGAAACAGCCTCACGTCAAAATAATCGTGTAGGCAACCATGACAATGGACAGGAGCCAATAAAATCGATTCTACCGACGAACTGAACCGGCTAGCTGAGCTTGCGAGGCAACTAAAACAACAGCACGCCGCCAAGAAAAATGAACTCGCCGCGCTTCAGCAACCTGGTCGCGCCATAAGTCGCGCCGACATAAGGTTATCCTCTTGAAAATGGCAGAGGGCCCCGCATACAGGATCGAGACCCCGCGGTTGGTGCTGCGTTGCTGGATCCCGAAAGACGCGCCCCTTCTGAACGCAGCGATCGAGGAAAGTCTCCGACATCTGCGTCCGTGGATGCCTTGGGCGAGAGACGAGCCCCAGACAGTCGAAGCCAAGACGCGCCGGATTGCCCAATTTCAGGAAGATTTCGACGCCGGGCGAGATTTTGTGTACGGTATTTTCAGTCCCGATGAGAAGCGGGTTCTCGGGGGCACGGGGCTGCATACACGCGTTGGAGCCGACGCCCGCGAGATCGGCTACTGGATACACAAGGGTTATATCAACCGCGGTCTGGCCACCGAAGCCAGCGCCGCATTGACTAAAGTCGCTTTCCTTGTGGACGGAGTCGCGCGCGTCGAGATTCACTGCTCACCGGAAAATCTCCGAAGCGCGGCCGTCCCGAGGAAACTCGCGTTCACACACGAATCCAGGCTTCACACCGAACCCGACGGCTTGGAGAAGATGATCTGGGTCATGTCCCGGGCAGAATATGCAGGTAGCCCGGCTTCCAGATGCGAACTTCGTGCGTTCGATGTTGACGGTTCACAGATTCTCTAATGTCGGGCACCAACCAGGTTGGGTGCAGGCCAATACACTCCGATGCTGATCCGGCCGGTCCGCAAAACCGCTCCGCGATCCGGTCTTCACATCTAGGTGATAAATAGCCACTACTTCCCCATCGTATTGATCGGATGACCGGCATCGAGCGAACGCACGTTGTCGAGTTGGATCCGATCGTAACGCCCCCCCGCCGAAAGAATGAAACGGCCTGGTAAGGACGATGGATTGTCCGGTCGCGATACCCGACGATTCAAAGCGTCCAAACGCGTTTGCGGTCGTGCTGATGCCTGAACCTTCAATGCTGATCTGTGCGTCCGGTACCGGATCGCCGGTGACACTGTCGGTAACCTTTTCGTCACGGTTGAAAAGACATCGGACTTACACCGAGTTTCCGGCAAGCCGCCAGCGTCCAGATGCAATCGTAAGTTCCAACCAACGGTACCTACCACTGAAGAGTTTCTGAATTCTTGGTCAGAGGCGGCGTGCGGTCCAAGCCTGCACTCGAGGGATTCTGTCGTGGGAAAGATCTTTGGAGAGCGTCTTGATGGCGCCTGTATTTCGGTCCTGAATACGCGCATCGACTGAAGAGGCACCAGTGGCGAATTATTCGAATTCCGAAACCATCCGAAATCCTTTTGCGGCGCAAAGGGCTGACGTTATACTGCACGTCTCACGCGTGAAGCGGACAGCTTCAGGCTGACCTGCCAAATCAAACGCGTGGAAAGAGAGCATCCGATGCGCGTTTCGACGTTTCCAATGACAAGAGCTTTGTTGATCCTTACGCTGGCCGCGGGACTGGGCGCCTGCAGTATGCCCGAAGGCGAACCCGGTGACGCTCCTGCAACTCCGGACATGATTCTGGAGAAGGGCGGACAGGAAGAGTTCGGACCTTATGAACTGGTTGAAAACTGGCCAATGCCGCTACCGGATGAATCGGATGGCATATCCCACGACGGCTGGACCTGGGGGTCGGTGGGCGCGGTGTATGCCGAGTCGCCCGATCGTATCTGGATCGCCCAGCGCGGCGAACTCCCCCTGCCGGAAGGCAACGATCCGTGGACGCCGTACGCCACGCTCAACCCCTCGGTCGGCAACGCGACTGGGAACGACGACGGACTGGGCGCAACCTGTCAGCCGGCCGCGGAACGCGGGTGGGAGCGGCGCTATCACCATGTGATCTTCGTGGTCGATGGCGACGGCAACATGGTCGATTCGTGGACGCAGCATGACGAACTGTTCGACATGACCTGCGGACGCGGCCCGCACAAGATCAAGATGAGTCCGTACGATCCCGAAAAGCACGTCTGGGTCGTCGACGACCAGCTGCACGTCATCTACAAGTTCACCTATGACGGTGAGTTGGTGATGACCTTGGGAACCAAGGGCCAGAATGGACGGGACGCGGGACTGCTTTTTAACCGGCCGACCGATATCGCTTGGCTTCCGGACGGAACGTTCTTCATCAGCGACGGATACGCCGGAACGCGCGTCGCCAAGTTCGACCCCGACGGAAACTTCCTGATGGACTGGGGCGGACCCCCGGCGGATCCCGACAACCCGGGGCCGAATGAATGGAACACCGTCCACAGCATCCAGGTCAGCGCCGACCGGCGGCTGTTTGTGGTGGACCGGGGACACCGCCGGATTCAGGTTTTCGACGAAAACGGCACGTTCCTGGACATGTGGAACACCGGCATGCGGTCGTTACCGTATGGCCACGTGATAACACAGGATCAACATTTGTGGATCGTCGACGGCGGGACGAGCAATGTCGTCAAATACGATCTGGACGGCAATTTCCTGTATGGCTGGGGCGCACGAGGCGGCTTGCCCGGTCAGTTCAACGGACCGCACTCCGTGACTGTCGATCAGGACGGGAATCTGTACATTGCCGAAGTCTTCGGCGGACGTGTACAGAAATTCAGTCCAAGACCGACCGCCGACCCGGCCAAGATTATCGGGCAAGAGGTGCGGGAATACTGAGTCGAGTTGCTGGTTCCGAAGGGGCGCACGGTTTTGGGAATTTCCCGAACTGTGTGCCCCGAATACACACCTGATGGGGAATCCCTTCCGGGGTTCATGAAATCCCGCCCCCCAAGACCAATACACAGTTCAGAAACCGTCCTCACCGATCGAAGCGCCATTCCCGATCGGCAATGCTGCGCCGCCACGCTCCCCCCCTATTTCATGCAAGTATTGGCTTGCAGTGCTTAAATTCGCACTCCCGGCATGAAGTCGTCGGCTCGAAAATGTTGAAAAAGCAGGGGTTGGAAATGGGACCGACCGGGACTGAAACGATGACCTCCTGCGTGTGAAGCAGGCGGGCTTGCCGGGCCCGCTCCAGAAGGGTTAAGACGACATCCGTCCCGGGCCATCCGTTTGGCCCGGTTTGCAGTGACCCTCATTGGCCGGATTTAGAGTGACCACTGAGGATCTGGCTCACATCACAACGGCGATCGGCCGGCACGGATGGCGTCGCAGCTAGCAGCCTGTCGGACTTTCGGCGTAAGTCCTTTGTTTTCAACAACGGCCCTTTTTAGCCCGAAACGGTAAACACAGTCATATGAATGACTTAGGTTTTTTATTCGGTGTTAGTCCGACAGGCTGCTAGTCCGACTCTCTCCAAATAGGTCTCCGGAAAACCCGGGCCGTTCACATCGCTCGCCGGGCGAGGGACTTTGGAAAAGCAGCAGTCAAGTTTCAGTGACTAAAGCTGAATCGCAAAAAGGCAACACGTCCTTGCTAACGCTGGATCATCTCAGAAGTGAAAACGGCGGCCTGATCGACTTGGCTAATACGGCACGCTTTCGGTCTTGCGGGGTAAGTTGACAATGCCGTCCTGTCTCGTCCAGCGAAGGGCAACCGCAGAGCTTCCTGGCGGATTGGTAGAATGATCGAATGAACGACTCCATGCTTCGGCGCATCGACGGGGCCGTGATCATTGCCGCTCTCGTAACTCTTCCGATCGTCGTGCTCGACGCGCAGGGTGTGAGGTCCTCATGGCTCTTGGCCGCGAACTGGGCTGTATGGCTCGTGTTCCTTGCCGACTTCGTGGCCGACTTCGCCCGAAAGGCCGGAACCGGCCGGAAGCTGTTCAGCTTCGCCATCGTCGCCCTGAGCTTCCCCGCGCTTCCTCAAATCCTGTCGCTCTCCCGGCTCGCAAGGCTTGGCCGACTCTTCCGGGTTCTTCTTGTCGCGTCAGCGGTCGCAAAAGGTCAGATAGCGCTTCAGAGGATCGCTGGCCGAAGTGGAGTCCGGCACATGATCGTCGTGACCGTTCTCGCAGTGGTGTCGGGTGGTGGACTTTTCTTTCTCGCTGAACCGGAATCCGTAGGCGGCTTCTGGACAGGCGTCTGGTGGGCTGTCGTGACCGCTACAACGGTTGGATACGGGGATATTGCCCCGGCAACGCTCACCGGCCGACTCGTCGGCGTGGCACTGATGGTCCTTGGGATCAGCCTATTCGCTACGCTGGGGGCATCCGTCGCCGCATATTTCATCGAATCCGACTCGGACGACCGGTTGGCCCGTATCGAAGAGCGGCTGGTCCGCATTGAAGAGTCGCTGAAGCGGTAAAACTCACGGGCATCGAACGGGCGCCTTCTTTCTTCGAATGCAGCACCCCGACGACGTCACCATACTCCCAGAAACACCACAAGACGCAAGAGTTACCACAAAGGTGGTCTGAGAAAGCTATGTCACAATCCGTGACACGATCCCTCGATTCGGATCGATGCTCGATGTCTGACTCATTGAAAAGACAAATGGGACCGACCGGGCTTGAACCGATGACCTCCTGCGTGTGAAGCAGGCGCTCTGCCAACTGAGCTACGATCCCTTGATCGGAAAAACGGCTCTATTCTATCAGTTCAACCATTTCCAAAGCTGACTGTTGCCTGGACGATTTCCCCGGAAACAGAGCGACACTGAACAATTCCCTTCCGATCTCGTGGGCGGCTGCCAGCCTGGATTCATCCATCGCCTCCGTGTATACATTCAGGGTCATGTAGACGTTCGCATTCCCCATCGGCTAGCGAAAATTACCTTGGCCCAAACTCCATCCCGATGCGACCACTAAGAATAGGTCCAACTCGGACGAAATTTCGCAGGAAGGTCAGATGAACAATCAATGAAATTACGGTCTCAAAAACGGTTCTTCAAAGAGAATACCGACGACAGACAAGATATTTATAAGTTCAGGGTGGTCGCCGCCGCCAAGTGACAAGAGTGCGGACGGTGTGGACGCATCTGAGTTTGCACTCTCAAGGATGATTAGGTCGTCCCGACACCGCAGGCGCTTGAAGTATCTCGCCCCGTTATCGTCTATGGCGATAACAAGGGTGCCATTGAGGCGTCTCAATGTATTCTCGTCGACAATTTCTTCCCGCGTGATGACAAACTGGTCCTCAAGGGCGATCGGCTCCATGCTCCGTCCAGCGACCTTGAAAAGCCTTGTACCGTCGAGCTTGCTTGCGATTCTTGAAGTATCGTCGAAAGGTGTAACATCGCCCGACGCTACTGGCAGCATCGTTTTCGCCGACATGAACAGCGTACCGACGATCTTCCTCATGAGAAGCTTGTTGAGAGGAACGATGATTGGCTCAGATAACAAATAAGGGTTCGTGCCTTGGCCCGTCAGCTGAAGTGTTCCCCAAAATTCGGACAGGTCGCTAAGGTGTAAAATCGCTGCCTCGGGAGAGGCAGATGAAGAAGCGAGGGCGGAAGCAGTACAGCGCGGATTTGAAGGCAAAGATTGCCGTGGAAGCGGTCAAAGGGCAGCGCACGATCCAGGAGATCGCGTCCCACTACGAAGTTCACCCGAACATGGTGACGAAGTGGAAAAAGCAAGTGCTCGACGGGGTATCGGAGATCTTCTCCAATGGCCGAGCACAGGCCAGTGAAGCCGATGAGCAAGTGCAGGCCGAACTCTACCAACAGATCGGGAGATTACAGGTCGAGGTGGAGTGGCTCAAAAAAAAGTCGGGACTTTCCCGTTAAAGCAACAACGGCCATGGATCGAACCAAATCACGACGAGTTGAGCATCGTGGAGCAGTGCCGGTTGACCGGAGTGTCCCGATCGGGACTCTACTACGCACCGGTGGGCGAGAGCGCCGAGAACATCGCGCTGATGCGTCTGTTGGACGAGCAGTATACGCGAACCCCGTATTACGGGATTCGGCGGATGACCTGGTGGTTGGAGACGCAAGGTCGGCCGGTCAATGCGAAACGGGTTCGGCGACTGCTCCGGCTAATGGGATTGGACGCGATCTATCCCAAACCGCGGTTGTCGATGCCGGCCCCGGGACACCGGATTTACCCGTACCGGTTGCGCAATCTGGAGATTGTCCGTCCCGATCAGGTTTGGGCCACGGATATTACCTATATCCGACTGCGGCAAGGATTCATCTATCTGGTGGCGATCATGGACTGGTTCAGCCGGTACGTGCTGGCCTGGGAAGTGTCCACGACAATGGACAGCGGGTTTTGCGTGTCGGCGCTGGACTGGGCGCTGACCCAGGCGCGACCCGAGATTTTCAATTCGGATCAGGGCGCGCAGTTCACCAGCGATGTCTTCACGCGCCGGCTCGAAGACTGTGGCATCACGATCAGCATGGACGGCCGGGGCCGGTTCCTGGACAACATCTTCGTCGAGCGCTTATGGCGAACGGTGAAGTACGAGGAAGTGTACCTGAAGGACTACTTGAGTGTTCCCGAGGCGATCTCGAACCTGAATCTGTATTTCAGGTTTTACAATCGGGAACGCGGCCACGAAGCATTCGATTATCGGACACCCGAGGCCGTTTACTTTCAACGCCCGCCAGAGGCCTGTGGAAACTGACGCAGCTGTGGAAATCCGCACACGACGCGGATTCCCCCAGCTGCTTGAAAACAGCCTCGGAGACTCGGCTTTTTCACAGTTACCACCGGCTCGGCGACGGGCAAAATATCAACCCATTTCAACGGCAGCGATCCACCTTAAGAACCGGGATTTTCTGTCCGAAGAATGGGGAACACCTCAAGCACCGCCATCCCGGGATGCTCTTCCGGAAGATTGAGCCTCCGGGCGACAAAGTGGTCACCGTGGACGGCGACTACAAGGTTCCGAGCTTGCGGTTCCCCGTAATTTCTCACGAGTACAACATCGCCGATCGTGGCAACCGGTTCCAGCGTCGATCTACTGATACGGTAGGGGCTATGATTGTGTAATTTCAACGGTTCTGCGGTTCCCCATTCTTCAATGGAGATCGTCCCATCCCCGACTCGGCTATCACTTGCAGCCGCAGCCGCGATGCCGGTTTTTAGCAGGTTCGCTCCGGCGATTGCGTCGGACGGAGATAAAGGAAACTCAATGACGGATTCCGGATAAGCGTATAGCCGCGAGTCGCCGCCATAGGCGTCATAATCGGCCGCCAGCATGAAAGCGTCCGTAAACCGTTTTTCAAGAGTCTTTTTCCAATAGCACTCCACGTCTTCGGCTTGGGCGAGACCAATCGTTCCGTCATTTGTATGGCTCGTCGCATTCATGTGAACCACGGCGCGACTCTCTTTCTCGTTAAGCGCTTTTGTAAGCCTTGTGAAGGTTGGACGATCATATGGTGGAACGCGTTCGAGCTGGTACCGAACAAGAAGCTCCTTTAGTGCTCCGAGCGTGTTCTTTGTAAGTTCGTACGATTCGGGGCGAAGCATGATGCGCAGCAAGTCCTCGCAATACACTCGAACGTCGCGGACATAATTGTATGCTTGCTCATCGCAAACGTCGGCCTTGGCTTTGGCGAAGCCGCGCTCCAACTTCGTTCCGTTCAAGATTTGCGCTACGCCCGTCTCCCCATGAGGCCGGGCTATCATGCCTTTCTGGCCGCTGAAACCACTAACACCGGTGACAATATCGAAGAATTGGCGCTCATGGGTGACAAGGAACAATTGCATGCCATCCAACCGCGAGGCATCGGCGTTCGCCAATTTCACAATTTTTTCCGCCCACTTCCGTTTGTTCTTGGGATCGAATGTCAACTGAGGATCGTCTAGCACCACGAGGGGGAAGGCACAACCGCTCCGATCCGAGATCGCTTCTTCGCGGATGGCGAAAATGAACGCCCAGAGAATGGCGCGCAACCACGAGGCATTGGCGACAAGTTGCGCATCAATCTTGTAGTCCCCCTCAAAGCGACCGTGGACGGTGACCTGACGCTTATCCAACTCCGTGTTCTCAAAATAGAATCGATCTTTAAGGCGGATGTCATGAAGGATCGCACCGACACGGCCTGAAAGCGATTCAATGGACCGACGGGTTTCCGCGTCGACAAGGTTCTTCAATTTCTTAAGAGGCTCAAGTGCCTCTGCGATGGCTTCCCGCATTTCTTGCTCGATATTTATCTTTCGCCACTGGTCCGCATTTTCTCTGGCACTTTTTACGTGAGTCGCGATTTTGTCGAGCGGTTCGGCTTTTTGACTGGCTTCTTCGAGCTTGCTAAGCATGCCTTCGATGCTTTTCGGTGGCCACTCGCCGTCTCCACCGACCTTGCCAAGAAGGGTCGACCAAGCGTTGATAAATGCGCCACGGTGGTCTGCACACCAATCGGCGAGAGCGACGACGCGTCGAACATCGTGGATGAACCGCCGTAACTCTCTTGCCGGGGCGGGTTCGGTCGTCATCGGCGGAACAAATGAGTGATAGTAAAAGTGGGGAAGCGTTTCTGTCTGCAAAGCGATCTGTTTCTCAACCGACTGAGCGACACCCACAAGTACGTCAGAGAAAGGTGCAGATCTAACGTATCGGTCTCGAACCGCCGCCCCGTAATCGGCGGCGGGGTCCATTGACGTAAGCATCTGGAATTGGTCTTGAATCGACTGGGGTAACAACGCGCGAAGAGTTTTGTCAATGTCTGAACACGCGTCGTTGATGCTTCGTTCCGCGGCTTCCGCATTCGCTTTTAGAGTACCTAGCTCTGCTGCCAAGGCACGTTGTTCATCCGTTTTCAGGTGTTGAGCGCAGAGCGGACAGGATTCTGAGCCGGTAAGTTCATCGGCGGGCAGAAAGAAGCGTGATGCCAGCGCCTTCAATCTCAGCCTTTCATCGACGAGTTGTTTGGCATGCCATTCGAGTGCGTCCTCTAGTTTTTTCTCAAAATCTACCAACCGACCGGGTAGACGACTGAACGCATCATCGTCCGGTGCATTCTTGAGCGCGGTCCAAGCAGTAAAAAGGGCCACACCTTCGGTCTTCTTCCTTACAATATCGCGCGCGCTGTTCACGGCTCGCGACAATCGGCGTCGACCGTCGGTGATGGCGAGGCCGATTTCTTCGGAAACCTCTGATGTCAGCAAAGCAAGCAATTTTCCCGCATGGGCTGAGGCTACGCTCGCAAGTTCTTGAAGATTCTTGGAGAGATTCTCGTCCCCGAGGATGAATTTCTCGGAAATTTTAAAATTGGTATCTTCCGCCAGTTCCCGGGCTTTCCCAAGATCAGATGTAAAGCTGGTTGCAAGCCGGGCAATCCCGCTATCGTTAGCGTATTTGAGAAACCGGCGCCTTTTATCGCATAAGGCAGAAGCTCCGAGTGCAACATCCGCTAATCGATCCAACCCGGTCAGCATTTTCAATGCCTCATAAAGACTCCCACTCTTTGATCCGAAGCCGATATGGGAAAGCCGCGCCGGCATAAGGAGTCCAGCTTCGATGAGCTCCGCCGTTGCTGTTAGCCGCGGATCGATGTCCACCTCGGTTTCCGCGTGGCCGGCAGCCGGGGAGGCCAACGCCCGGGTTACGAGTGCTTGGTCTCCCGACGAATCCGAAAAAACTAGTGTTACCTCAACTGTCGCCGTATTTCCGAGTTCGCTTCCGCTTTCTGGATAAGTGACCAACGGCGGCCAATTCCCGATTGTCTCTCCGGCCTTGCTGTAGACGGGCTCCCGGACGCCCCCTCTCAAATCTAGGCCGTCATGTTCGCGCAGGCGATAGCCTGTCATTGCCCAGATGATCGCGCTTGCGAGCATGGTCTTTCCCGATCCGTTGCTCCCTTCCAAACACCAGTTTTCGCCTCCGATTTCCAGCGTCAATGCAGGACCGTTATAGGTGTTCAGACCTCCAAATTTTTTGTTTCGATCCTTTCGAGACGCCACGGGCCACTGCTTGCGCCAGTACTAGTCTCGAAAGTTTCAGGAGTCGGATCCGAGTCCTCATCCTTCCAAGCAGCAATCATGCCTTTAAAAAGTGTGTCTTTAACTTCAGCAACACTCCCAGAATCGGCATTCAATAGGTAGTCGAAGAGCCGCCGTTGGCCGGGCGTCGAGAGCGTGATCGAACCGGCACGCGCCCCGCCGGAAGCCGGCCAGGAGAGTTTGGAACCTGACAAGAGACGTCCAGTTGCCTGACCGAATGAAATTGACATGCTCAACCTTCGTCGCGTTCTCGCGGCTTTGTGGCATTCGAATGTTCACGGAGGAACTGCCGCCCTAAAGCTATGACACGAAGCCAAGCAGGTCTAGAGTCACTCCCGCTGTAATCTTGACTCTCCTCCAAAAACGGAAACTTATTTCTAATTTCCGTTGACGATTTGTCGTGGCTATCCTAATCGAACCATCGTTTCCTCGCCGTTATTGTTCTGCCGGTTGCACACAAGTGCGGACAATAAGCTGGCGTTCTACGCTTTGGCGAGAACGCTCTCATCAATTTGATCCGCTCTGGATCTGTATATCCGAGAGCATCATTCAGAAAATATGGGAAGCACCATCTTCCATTGAGAAACTTATCGCATGTACAAACGAGATATGAGGGAGATCTCTTCCTTGGTGCTTCCCTCGGATCAAGGACTCGAACGGGACAGTGGTAGCATCCATCAGCGGGTCCAGCATGTGCTCCAACAAGGGTAAGGCCACGCCGGCTATTCGATCGTAGGTCGACCGAAACATCCGGCAACTGCCAATTTAACAACTCTTGACACGGGGTACCGCAACGCTTCGTGTCCAATCGAACGTACTGGTAAGGTAGTAGAGAGTAAGGCAAACCGAACGCCACTCTTGAGGAGCATCACGATGAACGAATCCAGAACGCCCGGCAATCGCAGACGTTTTCTTCGCGGAATGGCTCTGGGGGCCACCGGACTCACCGTATCGAGTCTCTTCAACGTTCGAGGTCTTTTTGCGGAGCAACTGACGCTGACGGCGCGTCAGGGCGAAGGTCCCTTTTATCCCGACCATCTGCCACTGGACACCGACAACGACCTGCTGACGGTCAACGACGGCATCACCCCCGCCGTGGGCCAGGTGACGCACCTCGGCGGCCGCATCATCACCGCCTCGGGCGAACCCATCCGAAATGCCCTTGTCGAAATCTGGCAAGCGGACAATAAGGGGATCTACCTGCACTCGAACTCGAACGACGAGGGCACGATGGACGAAAACTTCCAGGGATTCGGCCGCTTCATGACCGGCTCGACGGGCGAATACTACTTCAGGACGATTCGGCCCGTCATATACGGCAACCGCACGCCCCACGTTCATTTCGCCCTCAAGATCGCCGGCCGTGAAACCTGGACTACGCAGTGTTACGTTCGGGGTGAAGCCCGAAACGAAACCGACAACCTGCTGAATCGGATCAGGGACCCGCAGGCTCGGGAAACCGTGATCGCGGATTTCGTTCCGCTGGAGGGATCCCGGATAGGCGAACTGGGCGCACGTTTCGACATCGTATTGGGTGAAACGCCCGAAGCTTGACAGCCCCGGGCACTCGCCGCCGTAACGCCCGTCTCAACAGGCCGGCGCTACCACTCCAGGCGGAAACCGAACTGCATCACGCGTTCGGTACCGCGCGTCTCGATGACCTCGCCGGTGTTGGACTGGCCGCGGTCGATACTCGTCCCGCCCGTGTTCTGCGGAATACCGAAGTTGGGATGGTTCATCGCGTTGAACACTTCCCAACGGAACTTGGCCCGGATGTCCTCACCGATGTCGAAGCTCTTCCCCAGCGACAGATCCATGTTGACGAAGTTGGGTCCCCGCCCTTGGTTCCGGGCAATCGCGCTGCCCGGAAACGTGTTCTGAAAGTTCTGCTGACTCACGCGCGTTCGGGTCTCGGGACCGCCTTCGATCAGGAACACCCGATTGTCTTGGCCCTTTTCAAGACCGAACGGAACGTCGCCCACCAAGTGCGGAATGGACCGGCCGAAGAAGTGGTGGTTGAACCGGCTCGACGCCGTGAAGTTGAACGGACGACCCGTGCTCGCCTGCAGGATGCCGCCGATCTCCCAACCGCCGATGATGTGGCTCGCAATGCCGGACACGTTGCCGCCGATCATGCGACCGCGCCCGAACGGAAGCTGCGCCAGAAAGTTCCCGTTGAATTGATGCCGCCGGTCGAAGTCCGAAAGCGCGTATGAGAGTTCGGGGTTCCAGGGATCTTCGGCCAATCCGATACCCGTTTGGCCGTTCGGCCGGTTTCCGAATGCCTCGGACGCGGACGTGATGTCCAGCGACTTCGAAAGAGTGTAATTGAGGTCGAACCCGAAGCTGTCTGCAAAGCGCTTCCGTACCGTCACATTCAGCCCGTTGTAGTTCGACTTCGAGAAGTTGCCGAACAGGCCGAAAAACTGAGCCTGGTTGTTCACGATGATTGCGCGCCCGAGCGTGTTCTCGATGATGTTCAACTGGTCGGCCAGGCTGATTGCCGCGTTCGGCTCCGGCTGGAGGTTGCCGTGCAGCCAGCGGTAGAAGGCCTGACCGGCACTGGTGAAGGACTCACCGAACCGCGCCTCGGCGGCATCGATCAACTCCGGGCCATAGACGTTCTCGAAGAACGGGATCGCCCGGGCGTCGCTCCAAGGAACTCGGGCAAACGACTGACCGTAGATCTCGCGGATCGCCTCCTGGTAGCTCTGCCCGCTGACCGGATCGATCAGGTTCACCGGGCTCGCGATGTCCACCTGCCCCAGCAGGTCCCGCGCGAATCGGCCGACGTAGGACACCTCGACCAGAAGGTTCGCCGACAACTGTTTCGAGATCGTCAGGTTGACCAAGCTGTTGATCGGCGAAACCAGGCTCTGCGTGATACCCGTCGTGTTACCGCTGCCGAAGCCGGACCCCGGCAACGGCGCGCCCAGGATGAACGCGCTCTCGGCCAAGTCGACAAACTCCCCGCGCGGCAGCGCAAGCGTCGAGTCCAGCCGCGGTGCGCGCTCGATCGCGTTCAACCCGTCGATCGATTTGGTGAATCCGGGCTGCCGGACGGTGCTCAACAGGCCGATCGATGCCAGCGTCGCCGCGTCGCGGGCAAAGCGGCGGCCGACGCCGTCATAAAGCATCGAGTAACCGCCGCGGACGACCAGTGGGCCGCCGGCGGTCGCGAATCCCCAATCGGGCTGCCACGCTAACGATACGCGGGGCGCCCAGTTGTTCGCATCGGGCTGGTAGAAATCCGGCAACCCGTTCGTGCGGCCGTTGGCCTGGGTGGTGAACAGTTCCTGCTCGGGAACCGTCTTCGTGGTGCCGCGGCCTTCCTCCCACCGGAGCAGCAAATCGTTGCTCCAGCCTACCTGAAACCCATCCTTTTCGAAGGGCGGCGTCTGGTAACCGTAGTGGACACCGAAGGTTACCGTCAGGTTCGAAGCCGCCCGCCAAACGTCCTGGAGGTAGAAGTCGTACTCCCGAAGCAGGAACGTCCGATCGAGCGGTGTCCCGCCGGGAATCCGCGAGCCATCGATGTTGAATTGGACATCGCCCCGATACTGCGAGATCGAACCCGTCGCCAACATCAACGCGTCGCCGGTGACGCCGGGATCGGCAACCCGCGCGAATTCATCCGCGCCCAAGGCCCGCAACAGCGCCGGGCTCTGGGCCGTCCCCAGGTCGTTGCCGGTCAGGTTCGCGTCACTCCCATAGGTTCCCGGCACCACCGCGTCGAACGAAACCAGGTAGTTCTCGATGTTGCGATAGTTGAAACCGCTCTGGATCGTGTGGTTCCCCTTGAGGTAACTCGTGTCGTAGGTCAGGTTCCATGTGTCGATGGCCTGGCGAGCCGCACCGTCGTCCTGTATAAACTCATCAACGCCGGGCATGTCCCAGAAGGGCTGGTTGTTGCCTGTGTCCTCGCTCGACTCGCGGGTCAGGCCGACGCTGTCCAGCGTCAACTATTATTCCCGTTGACGACAATTAGAATTCCCGTTTGAGTTAAGGGATGTTCGTCGCCGTCCCGCCTGTGGGAAACGTGGTAAAGCCGTAGGCTTTTCCAAGCAGCGGTGGGAATCCGGGTCTTGCACGGATTCCCACGGATGCGGCGTTTTCCACAGGCCCGTCGCGGTCACTTGTTTCGTCCTTTCGCGTTCTTGGCGGCTTCCATGCGGTAGCTGGACAGATTCAGTTCCAGAATAACGCTGTGATGAACGATTCGGTCGATCGCCGCGGCCGTGGTCATCGGATCCTTGAAGATCTTGTCCCAGTCCGAGAAGACCAGGTTCGATGTGATCAGAATGCTGCGGCGCTCGTACCGGTGAGCCAGCAGGGTGAACAGCACTGCCATCTCGTCCCGGCTGTGCTGGACGTAACCGATGTCGTCAATGATGAGCGCGTCGAACTTGTCGAGCCGCTTGAGTTCTTTCTCCAGTTCCAGCTCGGCCTTGGCCCGCAGGAGCCGCTGAACCAGCAGCGCACATGGAGTGAAGTAGATTCTCCGGCCCTTCAGGATGAGTTCATGCCCGAGGGCGCACAGCAGATGGGTTTTGCCGCTGCCCGGATTCCCGAAGGCCAGGACGTTCTCGGTGCGATCCAGGAAGTCTCCTTCAAGCAATGCATCCACGCGTCGCTCGACGGTTCGGGGCAATCGGGACTGTTCAAACGCCGCCCAGGTCTTCTCCCGGGGCAGTTTCGATTCCCGCAGGAGCCGTTCGATCTTCCGTTGCCGTCGTTCCTCCAGTTCCAGTTCACAGAGCGCCACCAGGTACCGGTCGTAGGCCCAACCTTCGTTGGTCGCTACAGTGGCCTGAACGCCGTAGTTGTCGACGAAGGCCGGCAAGTGCAACTGGCGCAGCGAGCTGGCGATCTCGGTCTTCACATCCATGCCTCCTCCTCGACCGGATCCAGTAACGCGTCATAGTGTCGGATCTCGGGTGGAGCGATCCGAACCTGCCAGGGCGAAGGAACCGGAGTGTCCGCGTCGATGTGCTCCCGCACCGCTTGGACTGTGATCGGCAGGTCCTTGTCGATCCGATGTTTCAGCGCTTCGTGGACCCGCTCCTCACTGTCCATGGCCGCCATCTCGAGGATCTTCAGATACTGCCGGTCCGCGGTCCCCGGATGGTGTTCCCGCAGCCAGTCGTAGGTCACACGGAACAACAGCCGGGGAAACATGTCCTGCCGATACCGGTAGCGTGGAAAGGCTCCCGGTTTGCGGACCAGGGAATGAATCACGTGCCGGTAATCGATGGCGTGCTTACCCGATCCCCGCAGTCGCGGCATCTGCTCGACGCACTTTCCGCCGTACCAGACTTCCAGCCGTTCCGTATCCAGGCGGACCTCCACGTGTTCGCCGATCAACCGGCTGTCTACCGAATAGACGTTCTTGCGCACCCAGATCGTGCTGTCCCGGGATACGCGAGCCCGGATGCGATGCGTATGGTCCAGTCGTCGAAGCGGGAGTTGCCGCAGAGGCCGGAGTTCCTCACCCAGCCGCTGGCTGCGACCGGCGTTGCGCCGGTCGATCAACCCCGCCAGAAACTGTTCGTATGCGTCCCGGCTCTCGAAGTCCCGGCTTCCGCGCAGCATCAGTTCCTGGTCGACCGCCGTCTTGAATCGATAGTGACTCTGCTCGACGTCGCCGTTCTCATTCGCCTTGCCGGCCTGGGTGTGCGTCGCCCGTAAACCGTAGTGGTCGAGCAATCCTTGATAGCGGGCCGTAAACTCATCCGGATCCTTCAGGTTGTTGACTGCCGCCGACAGGCTGTCGGTCCGATGTTCTTCCGGCGCTCCACCCAACTGCCACAACGCGTTCTGCAGTCCGGCCGATAAGCTCTCGAAGGATTCGGAGAAACACAGGGTGACCGTCTCCCAGTTCGAATAGGTCAGGACGAAGTGATAGGCCAGGTGCTCGAACTTCTGACCCTCGATGGTCACGTTCAGGCTGCTCATGTGCGTGAAGTCGCTCTGGCATTGCCGCCCCGGATCATGCACCTGAGGGAACATCACTTCCCGCTCCGGACCCGATCGCGCCCGCCACTGCTTGAACCGCCGCTGCAAACTCCGCAGTTGACCTTCCTGGAATCGGCCCGGGTACTTCCGGCCCAGATACTCAAACATCGTCTTCGCCTGAACCGTCGGATGCGCCCGAAGGATCTTCTCGATCTCCCCCCATACCTCTTCGAACGGATCCGGTCGGGTTCGCCATCCATGAGCCTTCCCGATCTGGCTCGGCAGCTGCTTCACCTCCCGGTACTTCCGGGCCGTCTTTGCGTCCATTCCCGCTTTCGAGGCCGCCTGGGCCAGGGTCTCTTCGCTTTGTGTCAGCTTCATCAGTCGTCTCACCTGCTGATCCGTTACCATCCAAACATCTTGCAAAACCAACAACTTGAATCGGTGACATTTCTATTGAGGCAACGGGAATTCTAATTGTCGTTGGTCGGGAGTTTTAATTGTCGCTGATCACCCTGGGAACGCGGGCATCCTGCCCGCAAAGAGATTGCATGAACTTCCAGGCCACGCCCCCTGAAGTCTCATTATTACGGATATGGGCAATTGGGGTGCGGGCAAGATGCTCGCGTTCTCAGGCGCGTTCCTCGCGCCGGTCGCGCCGGTCGCGCCGGATGAAGCGCGCCAGGGCACCGTATTTCAGAGGGAAGCAACCCGGTTTGATGTGCCTTGCAGTTTCCTCCGTCGGGACGGCGTGGACGCCCTATCGAAAAGTCACATCCAGCAAGCGGTTACAATGCACCGGGGTTGACCGGTTTTCGTGTACACACGATCCTTCGGGAAATGGGGTCCTCAATGGCAAGGACGAGCGAGGTGCCGGTGCTTGTCGTCGGAGGCGGCGCCGTGGGCTGCGTACTGTCGATGGAGTTGGCGCGGCGAGGCGTCGAGTTTCGATGCATCGACCGCATGCCCGGCCCGGCCGGCGAGTCGCGCGCAATCGCCCTGCATGCCCGCACGATCGAACTTCTTGAACGCGTTGACAAGAGGCTCAGCCAGCGATGTCTCGACCGCAATCTCTGGCACAAGGGCTATGTCATGCACTTCGTGCGAGATGGCCAGCGCTCCGAGGTGAGGCCCGGGCTGGACTACACTCCCGTCCGGTCGCGTTACAACTGCATCATGGCGCACAATCAGAGCGAGACCGAAGGCTTTATCCGGGACTTTTCCAGTTCCGAGTTCGGCTCCGCGATCGAATACAACACCCGCTTCGTCGGTCTCGACCAGGACGGTGACGAGGTGCGGGCGCGGGTCGTCCATGCCGATCAAGGTGACGCCGAAGAGGTGATCCGGTGCCGGTATCTGGTCGCCGGCGACGGCATCAACTCGCGGGTCCGTCAGGGTCTCGGCTTCTCGCTCCGCGAGAAAGACTACAAGGGGAGCTCTTTCCAGAACCTCGACATCTTCCTCAACGGTTTCGACGACTGGACAGATCATTTTCACTACTGCGTCGGCACGGATCATTTCCTGATGGTGGTGGCGTTGCCGGGCGGGCACTTTCGCCTGCTCCTGAGCGACCGGGGCGAAGCCGCCGATCCCGATCTCACGCCGCAGCAGGCATTCGGGCGGCTGCTCGACCAGCACTACGATGGCATCACATTCGGGGACGTCGTTTGGCATTCCAAATGGGAAACCTGGGAACGTCTGGCCGACACGTTTCGCTTGGGCAACGTGTTTCTGGCCGGAGACGCCGCCCACGTGCATTCAACGACCGGCGGACAAGGCATGAACTGCTGCATGCAGGACGCCTTCAACCTCGGCTGGAAGCTCGCGATGGTCGTGAAGGGCCAAGCCAAGCCGCAGTTGCTCGATTCCTATGAGGCCGAACGCCGGCCGGTCGCCGAACAGGTGATCTGGGCGGCCTCGTCCCTGCACGACATCTTCATGGCGCACGGCAAAAGCATCGCTGCGCGCGAGAAGGCGATGTTCGAGCCGGGCTACACCGAACGGGTCGTCAACACCTGCTCGGGCGTCGCCTACACCTACAAGGACTACGTCGAGAAGGTGGCCGGGGTGGACGACATGGACGGTCCCGCCATCGGCGACCGTGCGCCGGACGTGGACTTTGAAGGCGGGGGCGCGCTCTGGGACTACTGCCGTCACCCGGACTACACGCTGCTAACCATGTCCGGTGGCGATGATGGCACGGCGGCCCGCCGCATCGAGGAGCGCTTCGGTGCGGTCATGCGCGTGGCGACGATGCCGAGGTCTCCCGCGTTGTCCGCCGTCTACGGGCCGGAGGACGGCCGGATGTATCTGGTGCGTCCGGACGGCTACGTCGGCTTCAAATGCCCGGCCGATGGCGCGGATCTGCTGGTGCGATACCTGGACGATCTGTTGACGATGTGAGCGGCGGCCGCGGCCATCTGCGAACCATTCAGTTCACGGCGCCCGCGACCCGGAGATCGACGGCCCGGCGGCGTCCGCGAGCGTCACGTCGGCGAAGACGAACCCGTCGCGTTCGACCACCTCTCCCGTGGCGACTGGGATCGGAGCATCGAACATCGGGCCTTGGAACGTGTACGTGTGGAACTCGCCGTTTTCGCCGCACGGGTCCACGCCAGAGGGCAGGTCACGCAGAAACCGCGCATCATAAAGTCGCCCCGCGAACGACGGGTCCAGTTGCTTGGGGTCGACGCACGTAATCACGGCGCGGAGCCCGGAACGGACCATCTCGGCTGCGAGCTCCGCGGTATCCTTTCCCCAGATCGGGAAGAGCGGCGTCATACCGGTCGGGGCCAGTTTCTCCTCACGATATCGCCGGATGTCCTCAAGAAAGAGATCGCCGAACGCCACGGACGTGATGCCCCGCATCCGGGCGTCTCGCATCGCCTCGTCCATGGCCGTCTCGTAGTCCGCGTTCGAGCAGGGACTGGGAATCCGCACCTTCACCACGGGCAGGCCCACGGCCCCCGCCTGCCGGTCGAGCAGCGCGTCGCGGACCGCATGCATGGCCACGCGATTGGCAGCCTCATTGATCGTCGTCAGGAGTCCGGCGACCTCGACCGCCGGGTCCCGCCGCAACACGTGGAGGGCCCACGCGCTGTCCTTCCCGCTGCTCCAGGAGAGCAGCGTTCGGGCGGGGCTTTTCGGAGTCCGATTGATACTGTCAACCGTGCACACTCTCGAAGCATAGGCTACTCCGGGCTCCCGGGAGCCCGACATTTTTTCCGAAGATCTCCGCACGGCTGGGCAAATCGTTCGACGAACGAAAAGATACCGGCGCGGCCGGGACCGTGTCGTATGATTCCATTCGGACGGATCAAGTGATGAAAGCCGCGTTGCGCAAGCTTCTGATCTACGGACACCGATACCTGGGAATGGCGCTGAGCCTGCTGTTCCTGATGTGGTTTCTGACCGGGATCGGCATGATCTACTCGCGCGGGATGCCGCGGCTGACCCCGGAGACGCGGTTGGCCCGCATGGCGCCGATCGACCTGGACGCCGTTCGATTCACTCCCATCGAGGCGGTGTCCAAGGCCGGGTTGATCGGTCCCGGCCCCCAGACGACGCTGCTGACCGTTCTGGATCGGCCGGCCTACCGCTACGACGGGCGCGGCACGGACATCGTCTTCGCCGACACGGGCGAGCGCTTCGTCGAGCTCGAGCTCGGGGACGCCATCCGCATCGCGGCGCGGTTCGTGGACGTTCCCGAGGAACGGGTTCGCTACGACACACTCCTGACAGAGCCCGACCAGTGGACGATGACCCAGGGCCGTCAGCTCCCCATGTACAAGCTGTCGGTCGACGACGAGGCTGGAAGCCAGGTCTACGTTTCGGCGCGGCTTGGCGAAGTCGTTCAGTTCACGACGCGGCGCGGACGAGCGTTGTCGTGGATCTCGGTCATTCCGCACTTCATGTACTTCAAGGCGTTGCGCATGAACGCCGACCTGTGGTTGGGGATCATGACCTGGGGTTCCGGTCTTGGCGTCGCGGTCGCGCTGTTGGGGATCGTACTCGGTGTCCTCCATTTCCGGCCGAAGCGTCCGTTCCGGCTCTCGAGCGTCCCTTCCGGCATCCCGTTCAGGGGCTGGCTCCGATGGCACCACGCGGCGGGCCTCGTGTTCGGCGTCGTCACGCTGGCGTTCGCGTTCAGCGGGCTCCTGTCGCTGGAACCCTGGGAGTGGAACATGCGCGACTTCAGCCTCGAGGACGGCACGCGCGAGGCGTTCCCATCGGGCACGGGCAACCTTGAAGACTACGCTCCCATCGATGCCGCGGCGTGGCGGGGCGCGCTAGGCTGTGCCGAAATCAAGGAGATCGCGTTCACGCGCATTCTGGGCGAGCCGCACTTCGTGGCGCGGGGCGCGCCGGCCGTCCCGGCGGTCGTGGGTTGGCCCGACGGCGGGCACCAGCCCTACTTCGTCGAACGCAGCGTCGACCCGCAACGCAACGTGCTCACCGCCCGTGGCATCGAGCTTCGAAACCGACCGATCGCAACGGAGACGATGCTGTCGAGCCTGCAGCGGGCGATACCCGATGCCGGTGTCTTGGCCACTGACATGCTCCACGCGTACGACGCCTATTACTATTCGCGCGAGCAGCGGTCGCCGCTTCCCGTACTGCGCGTTAAGCTCGATGACCCGGACAAGACCTGGCTGTATATCGATCCCCATGTCGCCCAGGTCGTCGGACGCGTCAACAGCGCGAACCGCGTCGAGCGATGGCTCTACGCCGGTCTGCATACATTCGATTTTCCGTTTCTGTACAACAGGCGCCCGCTCTGGGACGCGGTCATCATCGTCTTCTGCCTGGGCGGCGCGCTGCTCAGCGGCATCGGCGTCGTGCTCGGATTCAAACGCATCGTCCGGGGTGTCGATCGCATGACCGCCGTTCCGGAGAACGGGTAGCCGCTGGACGGTCGTTCGGTATAAGGAGTGTCACCGTGAGTCGCATACGAATCTTTTTCTTGCTTCCGATTCTGTTGGCCGCGTCCTGCGCGCCCGAGGCTACCGGGCCCGTCGCGGTCGAAACTGCACCGGCCGCGCAACCGGCGATTACCGAGGAGGGACGCGCCGCGCTGGACGCGTTCATCGAGGAAACCGTGGTCGACAGGGGCGTTCCCAAGGTGGTCGCAATGGTGGCCAACGCCGACGGCATCATATTCGAGGGCGCCTACGGGAAGCAGAGCGTTGCCGACGGCATCGACGCGCGGCTCGATTCCATTTTCAGCCTCGCGTCGATGACCAAGCCCATCACGTCGGTCGCGACGTTGATGCTCGCCGAAGAGGGGGCCTTCGGCCTGGACGATCCGGTGTCGATGTACCTTCCCGACCTGGCGGACCGCGACGTCGTGACCGAGATCGACGCCGAGGCGGGCGTGTATCGCACCGAGCCGGCGCGGAGTGAGATCACCATACGCCAGTTGCTCACCCATACCTCGGGTCTGGCGTACAACTTTGCGAACCCCACCATGCAGGCCATGATCGACATCAGCGGCGAGAGGAACCTCATGAACCTGCCGCTGGTGGACCATCCCGGAACGGCGTGGAACTATTCGGGGAGCACGGGCGTGCTGGGGAACCTGGTTGCGGAAGTCAGCGGCGTTCCGCTCGACGAGTTCCTTCGCAGCCGGATCTTCGAGCCCCTGGGAATGGTCGACACGGCCTACAGCGTTCCCGACGAGAAGCGAGGCCGGGTTGTCACGGTTCACCGCGCTGTCGACAGCGAACTGGTCGAAGACGAGGTGCCCGAGACCGTGGGGTCGGGGGTCCGGGGCGACGGCGGGCTCTACGGGACGGCGGCCGACTACATCCGGTTCCTTCGGATGATACTGAACGGGGGCGAGCTCGATGGGACGCGCATTCTCTCCCCGGAATCGGTTGAGCTGATGCTGACCAACCAGATGGGCGACATCATCGTCGAGACACAGGTCTCGACGAACATGGCACGGTCGCTGGACTTTCCGGTCGGGGCCGGCGCGGACACGTGGGGCCTGGGTTTCCAGATCACGGCGCCGGAATCGGCCATGCCGGATATGCGCTCAACGGGCAGCTTCACGTGGGCCGGCATCAACAACACGCATTTCTGGGGCGATCCGGAGCGCGGAATCGTCGCGGTCATTCTGATGCAGCAGCTTCCCTTCTACGGAGAGGATGCGATGGCCGCGTACCAGGGCTTCGAGCAGCGGGTGAACCAGAACCTGGTACGGTAGGGGCCGACGTCAGCCCGACCGGTCAAGTAGGCTACGCCTCGCGGGTTGTCACCGCGGGGTCGACTCTCGTTGCGCGAATCGCCGGTATGAGGCTGGCCGCCAGGGCGACCAGCACCAACAGGATCGTGACGCCGGCAAACGTGAATGCATCGGTCGTCGTGATCCCGAAAATCCAGGACTCGAGCATGCGGCTCCCGGCGACGGCTCCAGCCAATCCAAGAGCCAGGCCCACGCCGGTGAGAACCAATCCCTGCCTGCAGATCAGACCGACGATGTGAAGCGGGCGGGCGCCGATGGCGAGGCGGACGCCGATTTCGTAGGTGCGTTGAGCGGCACGGTGGGCCACGACGCCGTAAACCCAGGCGCCTGCCAGCGTGAGGGCGAGGACTCCGAAAACGGTCGACAGCACCAGCAACAAGCGGCTCTGTCCGGCGTCGCCGAGGGCGCGCGACACGAGTTGGTCCATCGCGGCGGCTTCCTGAAAGCTCAGACTCGGCTGAACTTCGCCGACGGCCCGCTTTGTCGCTTCGATCGCGGCCTGCGGGTCATCCGCGGCGCGAACGACGAAGGTGTGGAGTAGATCGGGATTGCCGATACCATCTCTAAAGGAAGTTCCAGAGAGCCAGCCGCGGGTCGCGGGATCCGAACGCCGGTCGTGCTGACGGTAGTCCGCGTATGCGGTCGGGCCTGAACCGCCTGCCGTCGGATCCCCGCTCAGTCGGATGTCGTTGGCCACTCCGATGACGGTGTGAGCGGTCTGCCCCATGATCTCGAAGTCGTCGATGTCCTCGGAGCCGCCGGCGGCGATCGTGTCGCGATTTAGAGTCCCGGTACCTCTTTCCTCGATCGCCGAGTCCTTCAGTGTGGCAAAATGCACAGTCTGCCCGATCGGTTCGGTCCCCTGAAAGAGCTCGCGGACCAGGCTCTCGCTCAAGACCGTCACCTTCGGCGCCAGCGCGTTGTCGCTCTCGGTGAACGCCCGGCCTCGAACCTCCATCCCGAGTGCTCTGAAATACCCGCCGCTGACGACAGCTCGGGATGCGGTCACCGCCGTTGTCAGGGGGCGCCCATCGGCGACCACGCGTTCGCCGATCGTAGTGCCCGAAGGAACCAGGGGCGCCATGTTCGTTACGCCGACAGCTTGAATGTCTGGAAAGCCTTCGAGCCGTTCGAGAACCGAACTTGCGAACTGCGCTTCGTCGGCCCGCGACGACCAAAGCGGGCGCCGACCCTCTCCCGGCCGCACTGCAACCACCGCCAAGTCGTTCGAGTCGAAGCCCCAGTCGATTCGACTGAGCCCGATCGCGCTGCGAACGAGCAGGCCTCCGCCGATGAGCAGGACCAGGGCGAGGGCGATTTTTCCGACCACGATGACGTTGCCGACGCGCGCGCCGCGGGCCGTGGTGGAAACATGGGTCGCCTGATTGAGCGTTTCGGTCGGAACCGGGCGCGAGGCCCTCCAGGCGGGCGCGAGCCCCGCCAGAAGTCCCGCGAAGACGGAGGCGGCCGTTGCGAACAGCAACACCGTCACGCTGATATGGGCCGTTTCGAGTCGAGGGATTTCGACCAGGTCCAGGCTCAAAAGGAACCGCAGCCCGATGAAAGCCAACCCGACTCCCATGGTCCCGGCCAGGACGGAAACGAGAAGGCTCTCGGTTACGAGTTGCCGGATCAGGGCCATGCGCCCCGCGCCCAGGGCTGTCCGGAGAGCGAACTCTTCGCCCCGCGCGACGCCCTGGGCCAGCAGAAGGTTGGTGACGTTAGCGCATGCGATGAGGAGCACCAGTCCGACGGCGCCCATCAGGGCCCAGAGCACCGCCCGGTAGTTGTCGAAGACAACATCGTGAATCGGATATAGCGTGGCCGCAAGCCGATCGTCAGGCGGATTGGCTCGTGGCCCCGGCAACGTGGGATTCGCGCTATCCCGTCGCCGGCTGATGACGTCGATCTCGGCTTGGGCCGCTGCCAGCGGGGTGTCCGCCTTCAGGCGGCCGACGGCGTAGTACGACGACAATGGCGTGGAGCCAAATGGCGTCGTGGTGGTAAAGACGGATACGACGATCGGCCGCCAGAGTTGGACATCGTGTGCCGGGAAGAAGAATCCCCGAGGCATGACACCGGCGATCTCGTAAGGCTGCGAGTTCAGATTAATCGTTTGCCCGACGACGTCCGGATCGCCGCCAAAGCGGGTCTGCCAGAAACCGTAGCTCAGGAGCACCACATCCGGTGCTGCCAAGACAACTTCCGGTGCCGGAACCTCTACCCTGGGGAATACGGTTCCAATGAGCGGGAGGACGCCGAGAACGTCGAAGACACTGGCGTCGACGGGGGCCACTGCGACCGGCGCATCCGTCGCTGGAGACTCCATTCGGGTCGGGCCGTAGAACGCCAGCCCTTCCAGCGCCGTGTTTTGGTTCCGGTGTCGCGTCAGGTCATCGACACTGATGGGAGAAGGATCCTCGAGGCCCGTTCCACCCAGCAGAAGGACGATGTCGTCAGGATCCCGGTACGGCAATGGACGCAGCAGAACGCTGTCCACGATGCTGAACACGACCGTCGCGGCGCCAATTCCCAAGGCGATGGTCGCGGCGGCGACAACCACGAACAGGGGTTTCTTCACGAGCGTCCGAAATGCGAAACGCACATCGCGGATCGCCTGTTCCAGCCACACCCGTGCCCATACGGCCCGAGTGTCCTCCTTGGTCAACGCGACATTGCCGAAGCGGCGCATGGCGGCGCTCCTCGCGTCGGCGGGCGACATCCCGCGAGCGATGTTGTCCTGAATCTCTTCGGCGATGTGCTGGCGAATGTCGTCTTCGAGGAATCGAAGCGCGGCCCGCTTGCGCCTCCAGCGGCCGAACATCGCTTACCGCCCTTCCTGTTCGGATTGCCGCAGGACGCGGGAGATCGCGGCGGCCATCTTTTCCCAATGGGTCGACTCGACCCGGAGCTGCCGCCGCCCCTTCGCGGTCAGCCGGTAGTACTTCGCGCGCCGGTTGTTCTCCGACGTTCCGTCCTTGAACGTGATCCAGTCGCGCTCGATCAAACGATGCAGTGCGGGGTAAAGCGATCCCTGCTCCACGAGCAGGACCCGATCGGATTCGCGTTCGATGGCTTTCGCGATCGCATGACCGTGAGCCGGACCGATTTGGAGAGTGCGAAGGATGAGCAGGTCGAGCGTGCCTTGGAGCAGCTCGATGCGGTCTTTCTTGCCTCTAATAGACATTCTAGGTGAAGGCTATAAACACTCACCTAGAATGTCAAGGTGAAAAGCGATGCAAACGCCAGGTGCCCGGCCACCGGGCGGCCGAGTGCCATGGGCATACCTCCAGACAACAAAGGTTGCCCATCGATATTCCATGTACTTCTGGGACGGCCCACTAGCCCGCCTTTCTCACGGGGTTTCGTCGCGAAGAGTCGGAGACGCCGTCAGAGCTACGGCGCGTTCCTCGCGCCGGGCGCGTAGCGGCGCGTTCCTCGCGCCGGATCAAGCGCGGGAACGCGCCGTAGAACGCAGCGCTGGCGGATGGATCCGGCGCTGTAGCAGACAACTCGTGAGAAATGCGGGCTAACAGCCTGTGGTGAAGCCCTCGCTGCTTTCGATCGGCATCGATCTGGGGCATGCGTGGGGTTGATTCGTCCGCCCGCGACCGAATCCTGTCCGGCCGCTTCGACGTTCAGAAGTCGAACAGGTTCGTGAACTTGACGATCAGCGCCCGTTCCACGAGCCCGGTTCCCCGCGTTTCCCGCAGATCGTTGTAGACGATGTACAGGTCGCTCAGCGGCCGGTGGATCAGGTGAAAGCGGATGTTCGAGCTCACCTGGTGCGTGTCGACGTTGTATTGCACGAACGCGTTCAGGAACGCGCGGCTGGTGAAGGCGTAGGTGAAGCGCGTCGCCAGCAGGTCGGTCGTGAATTCGGCCTGGGGCAGATGGACGCGGTTGTGCTCGTACCCGACGTCGATGTTCATGTGAAAGTTGGGTTTCCACGCGAGCGAGCCGCCCGCCGAAGTCCGGCGGCCATCCCAGAACTCGCCCCAGTTCAGCGATCCGCTGCCGCTGATCTTGCGGCTCGGGTCCGTGGAGAAGCTGACGTCATAGTCCAGGTAGCGGTAATCGCCCCGCGCGAGCGTGACGGCTTCCCTTGCAACGGTTCCATCCGCCGCTGGCCGGGTCCGGCGGATCGCGAACGGTTCCAATAACCGGTCGAACGTGTCCGTCACGGTGAAGTCGACGGTGCTGGTGTTCCGGAACACGATCCCGGTCGTGAAGGTCGTGGAACGCGTCTCGATCTCCTGGGTCGTGCCGTTCTTGTAGTAGTCGTAGCGCGTTCCGAAATTCAAACGCTGCACGAGCGGGTGGTCCTCCAGAATCGGATGCCAGGCGAACTCCCCGTTGTAGTGGGTATTATCGTCACGCCGAACGAATCCCATCTCGGGATTGAAATCAGTTTCGATCGCGTTGTAGGCCCCCACGATGGTCAACTCGTCGTCGCGCCACGCGGTCTGAAATTGCCGAGCCTGATTCCGGCCTTCCCGGCCGGGGGTGTCGCTGATCAGCAGAAACGAGTCGAACTCCAGCCGTTCAAAGAACTGAAAATGGGCGTCGGGTCCGTAGACCCGATTGTAGTCGCCGGCGACGGCGGAGTCCCGGTTCGTGACCAGCGCCCCGATCCACGAGTTCGTCAGCAGGTTGCGCTTGACGCGGCCGACGACGTAGTTGTTGGAGGGAGCGCCGTCATGAGACGCGGTTTGCATGTTCAGGACGCCGACGTCGTAGCGGCCCACCTTTCCGGTGACCCGGGCGCCGACGACGATCGGAACCGGCGTTCCGTTGCCGCTGAGGCCGATCCGGCGGCTGAAGAACGGGACCAGGTTGCCTCCCTGACCGAAACTGTTCGTGCCTTGGCCGAACGCGAATATGCCCTGGTTTTCCAGGAAGAACTCGCGCTTCTCGGGGAAGAACAGGTTGAAGCGTGTCAGGTTGACCTGCTGCTGGTCGACTTCCACCTGAGCGAAGTCGGTGCGGTAGGTGGCGTCCAGCGTCAATGACGGCGTGAGGCTGTACTTGACGTCCACGCCGCCGTCGAATTCCGCGTCGGCGTCGAGCCGGGAGACGGCCCCCGGCCGGCGCGATTCGGTGAAACCGCCCGTGACGAAAGGCTTGATCTTCAGGTTGCGCCCCGGGCGGATGCCTTCGAGACCTTCGAGAGTGCCGTTCAGTTGGACCCGGGAGATGGTGTAGCGGAACGGGATGGGCGCCCAGTAGGTTTCCTCGCTTCGTCGCAGGATCCGGCGGCTCACGTTCACGCCCCAGACTTGAGACTCCGCCATCGAGAACCGGAGCGTCTTGAAAGGAATCCGGAATTCCGCGATCCAGCCGTCCGCGTTCCGCGAGACTTCGACGTCCCAGACACCGTCCCAATCGACGTTGAACGCGCCGTCGATGATCTGGTAGTCGGCCCGGGCACCCGCCGGGTTCGTGGTGAACAGGAAACCGGACCGAAAGTCGCGCAGGCTGTCGATGATTATGGAGACAGCGTCGGAACTCCGGAAGTTGTAGTCCTCGGTGAGGTCGTTGACGACCAGGTTGCCTGCGTCGGAATCCAGGGAGCGGACACCCACGTAGAGATTCTCATCGTCGTACAGGAACCAAGCCCGCGTGATTTCCGACTCCGGCTGTTCGGTGTCGGGCACTCTCTGAGTGAAGTTCTCGGCGGGAACGCCCAGGTCCCATTCGGGCTCGTCCAATCGCCCGTCGACAGTGATGGGCTGGGTGATCCGGACCGCACGGACGACCCGGCTCAAGCGGGCCGTCTCATAATCGATCGGCTCGCGGACCGCTCCAGGTTCGGCGGATTGCGGGAAAGCCGGGGCGGCCATCATGAGAAGCGCCGGCAGGATGGCCCCGAGTGCCCTCATGCGAATACCCGATGCCCGTCCGCCGCGGGCGCAGTGTCATGTCCCATAATTAAATGATATATCGATGGGCAACCTTTGTTGTCTGGAAGTATGCCCATGGCACTCGGTCGCCCCGTGGCTCCAATCATGCTCAGCGAGAGCGAGGAATCGGAACGGTAAAGTCTCGCCCGCTCCCAAACCTTGCCGCACAGTCTGGTGCTGCGGGCCCATTCAGGATACGCGAAAGCGTGTGCCGGGCCACGCCCAACACCCGGGCCGCTTCGGCGACATTGAGCCCGAGCGGGTCCAGACAGTTCTCCTTGATGCTGCGGCCGGGATGGGATGGGTTCTTCATTGCCATGGCATGGGACGGGCTATCAGAGGCCGCTCAGGTAGCCGGTGCCTCCGAGGCTGGATACGGCTTGCTGGATCTGACCGGCGCGGTTGATCACGTATTCGGAGGGGCGCGCCGCCGACATGCGTTTGGGGCTCGGTAGCACAGCGGCCAGCGTGGCCGCCTCGCGGGCTGTCAGGGCGTCCGGACTCTTGTCGAAGGCGTGCCGGCTGGCCGCTGACGCACCGAAGACGCCGGGACCAAACTCGGCGACGTTCAGATAGACCTCCAGAATTCGGCGCTTCGGCCACATTAACTCGATGGCGAGCGTGAAGTAGGCTTCGATGCCCTTTCGGACGAGGTTCTGACCGGGCCACAGGTAGAGATTTTTGGCTACCTGCTGCGAGATCGTGCTCGCGCCGCGTATGCGGCCGCCCTGCCGGTTCTGCTCCACCGCGTCGGCGATGGCGTCCAGATCGAACCCGAAATGCCCCGGGAACTTCTGGTCCTCGGACGCAACAGCGGCGATGGGCAGGTGGGACGAAATCTCGCTCCACCTAACCCATTGGTAGCGAACCGGCGCTTCGCCCACGATGCGCTCGCGGAGCATGAACGCCGTGGTCGGCGGGGGAAGCCAGCGCCACGGCAGCACGAGCACGACCGTCAGCACAACGAACGCCAGCGCGGCCTTGAGGCCCAGGACCGCCAACCGGCGGAAACGCCGCCTGCCCGCGGTTGGAGCCTGCCCGTGCCGCAGCCGCAATTTCATCCCGTCACCCGAATCGAAGATAAACGCATGCGTCCGCCTGAACTAACCACGAAGACCTGGGATCGGGAGAGGGTCAATCCGCCGCCAATCTGCGGGAGGTCGCCCGAGACCGTCTTCAGACGCTGATTGACCATCCAACCGTTCATCTGCGCCAGGTCCAACGTCTTGTTAGTCAGAATCCCCGCGCCCTCGATCCGGCCCGTAGGCTTGTTAGTGAATGCTCTCCGTCGCTATCGAGGGGAGAGATCCAGAATTCCTCTCGGTAACTAAAGATAAGAGATCGTGTCACCGCATCGCAAAAAAAATTGATACACATACATATGTAGTAGTATTAATGACGTCTATAGGAGAACGAGCCATGACGTTGCCTAGATTGTCGAAGCTGGAACTCCGCATTATGCGAATCCTCTGGAAACAGGGAGATCTCTCGATCCGCGAAGTCCAGGAAACGTTTCCCCGCCGCAACCGTCCGGCGTACACGACGATTCAAACCACCATCTACAGGCTGGAAGGCAAGGGCGCCGTCGAGCGGATCCGTAAAATCGGAAACGCGCATATCTTCACGGCCGTCGCGTCAAGGAGCGAGGCCGAGCGCCGGTTGGTCGACGATCTGCTGTCGCTGTTCGACGGACATTCCCAACCCGTGATGTCCTACCTGATCGAATCGGGCAGCCTGACGCTCGACGACATCAAGGAAGCCGAGGCGGCGCTGCGCAAGGCCGCCGAAAGGAAGGCCCGGAAATGACCGCGCTGCTATCGTCCTGGTTCCTGTCGGAGCTGGCCAATCACATGTGGCAAACGACGATTTTCGTCGGAATCGTCATCGCCATCACTCGTGCCATGCGCCGGAATCGCGCATGCGTCCGGCACGCGATGTGGCTCGCCGCGTCGGTCAAGTTCGCGCTTCCCTTCTCGCTATTGGTCGCCGTGGGAAGCGCTATCGAGTGGCCGCGAACGCCGCTGGCGCTCCCATATACCCCGAATTTCTTCGAAATCACTCGTATCGTGGCCGAGCCTGTTGCCGTGTCGGCCGCCAACCCCGGGCCCGGTCTCCTGACTTGGATCGCCGGATCGGTTTGGCTGATCGGTTTCACGGTCATCCTTCTGAGATGGTGTCACGCCTGGCGCCGGTCGCATCGAAAGGTCCGGTCCGCAACACGATGGCACGAACCTGTTCCCGGGTGGGCCCATGTGCGCGTCTCCGTCGAGGCCGAGGGACCGGCGGTCTTCGGCCTGGTACGGCCCGTACTGTTGCTCCCGGCCCGGATTGACGAGCAGTTGACGAGCGAGGATCTGTCCGCCGTGATCGCCCACGAGAGGGCGCACGTCAGGCGGTACGACAATCTCACGACCGCGTTCCACCGGATCGTGACCGCCGTGTTCTGGTTTCATCCATTTGTTTGGTGGATCGGGAAACGCCTGATCGAGGAACGGGAACGGGCCTCCGACGAAGCCGCCGTCACCGCCGGGTTCTCCCCACTAGTCTATGCCGAAGTCTTGTTGAAAGTCGGTCGCTCGGCCCTGAGTACGCCGCGAGCCTGCGCGGCCGGCGTCCACGGTTCCAATCTTAAAACACGCATTGAGGGAATCATGAAATACGACCAAACTCGCACACTCCATCCCCTTCTCGGCCTCGTCATCGCGGCGTTCTTGCTCCTGAGCCTGTCCGGACCGGTCGTCGGCGGCTTCTTCGGTCCTTCCCCTCCCGGCACGCCTGGGTTCCTTCCGGCTGCGATCCAGGAACCGGCGCCCGAGGAGCCTCAGGTTCCCTCGGGCGAGGAGCGCCGGGCATTCGAACGCCTCGAGACCGAGGAGGAACTGCAGCAGTTCATCGAATCCTTCTGGTTGGGGCGCGATCCAACGCCCGGCACTTTCGAACGCTGGTTAGACCAGGACGCGGTGTATATCATCCAGGACGAGGAGCGCACGGCGTTCGAAGACCTCCGGACCGACCAGGAGCGGGAGCAGTTCATCGAATCCTTCTGGTTGCGACGTGATCCGACGCCCGGCACCATCGCCAACGAATACCGCGAAGAACACTACCGGCGGATCAGTGAGGCCAATCTGCGATTTTCGTTCGGCGGCACCAGCGGGTGGCAAAGCGACCGCGGCAGGATCTATATCGTCTACGGCGAGCCCGAATCCATCGAAAGCGGCGTTTCCGGCGCCGGCCAACCGGCTTCGTTTGCCTTGGAGCGGTGGCGATACTCCTATATTGAGGGACTGGGCGAGAATGCCGATCTGACCTTCGTGGACGTGAACCGCACGGGCGAATACGGGCTTCAAACGCCGGCGACCAACGTGGAAGCTCCCATCGAGCAGGCGGCCGACTCCTTGGCGGAACTGGAACTTCGTGTCGAACTTGTACAAATCCCGGAAGCTCCCGTTGAACAAGCGGCAGACGCCGTGGTGCTTCCGGACGCCGTCGAAACGGCATCCCAGTCGGCGCCGATTTTGTATCGTGTCGGAGGAGGGGTGTCCGAACCCAAGATTCTCGAATCGGTTCCACCCAAATTCCCGCCGGAGGCCCGTGGACCCGGGGCAGGCGGAAGTGTCGAAATGGAAGCGGTTATCCGGCAGGACGGTTCGGTCGAGGTTCAGAGCATTATCAGCAGTGAAAGCTCCGCGTTCGCGGAAGCAGCCGTCGCTGCTATCGAACAATGGCGTTTCAGTCCGGGCATGCGCAACGGCGAGCCTGTGGACGTGACGATGGACATCGAGGTCACCTTCAACTCGAGGAATTGAAGGCGCCATCGCTCTTTCTGTCGACGACAGTCAGAATGGCGTCAGCCGTTCGATCGGCCACACCGACGCCGGGAAAGGTTCTGCCAAGGACTCCCGGCTGCGCTCAGGCACCCGGTGCCCACATCCAGTCGATCCCGGTCACGTGCCGGTTGGCGCGTGCGTCCCGGCTAACGCAGTCGGTCCGCCATCCCTTCAAGAGTCTCGGCCAGCGCGAGAAATCGGCTTCCCGTGACGCCGCTCCGTTCCGCACCGTCGCGGGTCATGGTCTCGGCAAGCGTTTCAAGCGTCTCCGCCGTGCCCGGTTCCGTTTCGCCGACTGAAAGCGCGTCTTCGGCGCGGTCGAGGGCCGAGGTCAGTTCCTCGACAAGGGCGGTTCGAACGGCATCGCTCCGGCCGAGTTGGTCCAGATAAGCGCGGGCGACGACCGGCTCGGCGGGCCAGACGTGGCGCGTTTGAGTTTGGGGGTTGAACAGCGCATCGGGGTCGCGGAGCGAAGCCGCGGCAATCTCGTTTTCGGTCAGGTGCTCACTGGGCGTGAGCGCCAGCACGTCCAGCCCGCGGGCAATTTCTGTGCCGTAGATCAGCCCGCCGAACCAGTAGGCGGACCAGTACCCGCCCATGACCATCTCCTCGTCATGAAGAGGTCCCCGGTCGAAGAAGGCGATCTCGACCGGGTTCGCCGAGTCGGTGAAGTCGATGACCGATATGCCTCCCTGGTACCAGGCCTGTACGAAGATGTCCCGGCCGGGCACGGGCACCAGCGAGCCGTTGTGCGCCACACAGTTTTCCTGCGCGCTCTGAGGCGCGGGCAGCTTGTAATGGCTCCGGAACTGCAACCTTCCGTCCACGATGTCGTAGATCGCGTTCGCACCCCATTCCCTGGGATCCGAGGCGCGGCAGCGCGGCCGGCCGCCGCCGCCCCACTCGTCGGTGAAGATCACCTTGGTCCCGTCGTTGTTGAACGTGGCCGAGTGCCAGTAGGCAAACCCGGGGTCGATCACCTGGTCCACGCGGACCGGGTTGGCCCGGTCGCTGATGTCCAGCAGGATTCCGTTGCCTGCGCACGCCCCGGCAGCCATGCCGATTTCAGGGAATGATGTGATGTCGTGGCAGTCGTCGGTGACGCTGGTGGATTGTGTCCCGTCCCCGTGGTCGCCGCCGTCCCAAAGTCCGGCGATGACGCCGGAGGCGGGGTCCGAGAAGATTCGGGGACGGCCGACGATGCGGGCATCCTGGGGCCGCGTCATGGGGATCTGAATCACGTCGATGCTGTAGAGCGCCGTTTCGGGATCTTCGAACGGCGAATCGCCCGAACAGCCTTCAAGCTCCTCGCCGGGACGCACCGAACTGGTTCCCGAAACGTAGACGTAGACGTTGCCGTCGCTGTCGGGCTCGCCCACGACCGTGTGGGTATGCGATCCGCGGCATGTTTGCACGGCGCCCACTTGGCGTGGCGCACGCAAATCGGTGATGTCGAAGATCCGGATTCCCCGGAAGCGCTCGTCGCTGGCCGGGTCGGCAACCCCTTGCAGACCGCAGTCCAACCGTCCCCGCGTCTGCTCGACCGAATAGATCAACAGATTTTCAACGACGGAGACGTCCCCCTGCCCGCCGGGACACACGACGGAGCTGAGCAACTCGGGTGAGCGCGGAAAACCGATGTTGTACATGTTGAAGCCGTGATAGTTCCCGGCGATCAGGAGGTCTCCGGCGAAGGCCATGTCGGTGTTGCCGAAGTTGAGCAGGCTGGGCCGCGGTTCCCGATCTTCGGCGTCGTCCGCGTCGTCGTCCGCGTCCGGGTTGGGCAATCCCTCGGGGTTGTCCGGGTCGAAGAAGCCGTCCGGTTTGGGAAGTGCCGCGACAAGCTCCATGTTCGACAGAGCCTGACCGGCGTCGGCGTATCCCGCCGCCAGATTAATGCGCGGGTCCGGCGAGAAACCTTCCAGCATGGCCGTCATGCGCTCGATCTCGCTGTTCTGGTCCGACCGGATGTCCGACGTGAACGCGAACAGGACCGAGTCCTGCGCCGACCCGCGTTGGTTCAGCAGGTTGGCGACCATCGTCAGTGCGCCTTCGTGATGCTTGATCATGAGCTCCAGGAACAACGCGTCGAACTCGAAACCCGCGGCCTGTTCCAGTTGCTCCATTTCCTCATCGGTCAGCATGCCCGGCATTCGTACGAAATCGGGCGCGCGATGCGCGTCCGTCGCGGTCACCTCGAGACCGCGGTCGCGCAACCAGCCCTGCATCATCGCGATCTCGTCTTCCTGGGACAGCTCGATGCGCTCGGACAGAAGCCTCATCGCTTGGCGGTCGCTCCGTTCCTCGACGAGCGGCGTCATCTCCAGAGCCTGCGCATGATGAGAGATCATGCCCTGCATGAACCTCACGTCGGCGTCCGTGACCTGGATGTTCGCCAAATCGGCGGCATCCTCGGCGGAAATCGTCCGGCTGGGCTCGCCCGGGGCGCCCGGTTGAATGATGGGCGCTTGGGCGCGGCTGT
This sequence comes from Terriglobia bacterium, assembly GCA_963555775.3. Classification (GTDB taxonomy): domain Bacteria; phylum Acidobacteriota; class Terriglobia; order 20CM-2-55-15; family 20CM-2-55-15; genus JAJEDW01. Next base: position 55,750 of record CAUVWY020000005.1, read on the forward strand.
CGATGACGGTCAGCGGGGCCAGCACCGCCACGGCGATGACGATGCGGGCTGCGGCTTGGAAGAACTGGGGTTGCACGTGAGTCATTTGGGCCTCTCCAGGAAAAATTCTCGATCCGGGTTCGAGCGACCGGATGTACAGCGTGTGACACGGCATTGTACCGCGTGTGAGTCAGGGTCGCGATTCTTTGCACGCCGGATTCGGAAACCGCACGCGCCACACCCATCGTTTATCGATGGGGCTTGACATTCTCATCGACCCGGACCATGCTTACTTCCATCGATAAACGATGGGAGTGTCGAGATGCCGCCAACCCACGATTCGTTGAACCTTCTACCCGGAACCCTTGATCTACTGATCCTCAAGACCCTCACGCGCGAGCGCCGGCATGGGTATGCCATCGCCCAACATTTGAGGTCGACCTCGGACAACGCGCTCCAGGTTGGCGAAAGCTCTCTTTACCCCGCCTTGCAGCGATTGCTGCTCAACGGATGGGTCAAGGCGGAGTGGGGACTATCGGAGAACAATCGCCGGGCACGTTACTACGTCTTGACCGCCGCGGGCCGCAAGAAGTTGCAAACCAAGCATGAGCAGTTCGAGGAACGGATCGCCGCGATCCGAAAGGTACTTGAGGCGACGTAGGGAGTATTCATGCGCCGACTCATTCAAAGGCTCCGCTACTGGACCGGCCGCAAACGCACCGAGCGGGAACTTGCCGAAGAGATGGAGCTTCATCGGGCGATGCGGCAGGAAGAACTGGAACGTTCCGGAATGCCGGGCAAGGAAGCTGGACACGCGAGCAGGCGCGCGATGGGAAACGTCTCAGTGGCGCGTGAAGACGCCCGCGCGATATGGATCTGGCCATGGTTGGAGGGACTCTTTTCCGATTTGCGATTCGCGCTACGGGGACTGCGGCGAGACCGGGCGTTTGCTCTCGCTGCGATCGCAATGCTTGCGCTCGCTGTCGGGTTGAATGCCACGATGTTCACGGTCATGAACACCATGTTGTTTCGGGGCTTCCCGCTCGTCCAGGAGAACGACAGGCTGGTTTACATACAGGAGCAGGGGCCGTCAGGGTGTTGCATGTCGTATCCGGATTTCGAGGTTTGGCGCTCGCAGGCGCAGGCGTTTGAAGGCATGGCATTCATTGCGGAAAGGCCCGTCACCTTCAGCGACGGCGGCGAAAGTTCGATCCGCATTGTCCCGTTCACAGTGAGCGCCAACACATTCGAGCTGCTGGGCGTGCAGCCAATGCTGGGGCGAGATTTCGTGTCGGCGGATGAAGGTCCGGGAGCCGCACCGGTTGCAATTCTCAACTATCGGTTTTGGGAGAGCCGGTTTGGCAAACGCGACGACATTATTGGCTCGACCGTTTATTTCGACCGGGCGCCCGCCACCATCATCGGTGTGATGCCCGATGGTTTCGACTTTCCGACGCAAAGTGACATATGGATGCCTTTGGCCCACACCCCCGAGTTGCACCAGAGGAGCGGGCTCGCCATATTCGAGGATCCTGGAGGCTTCCTGGCGTTTGGGCGACTGCGGGACGGCGCCGACCTCGACGAGGCTCGCGCGGAACTCGAAACAATCAATCGCAGCCTCGAAGCGGAGTATCCAGAGACGAATCGCCGTGTTGTCCCGACAGTGAAGACGCATTCGCAGTTTTTTGTCGGCCAGGATGCGCCCATGATCTATGGCCTGCTTTGGGCGGCGGGTTGGTTCATCTTGCTGATCGCCTGCGCCAACCTGGCCAATCTGGTGCTGGCGCGGACCGTTGGGCGGTGGCGCGAGTTTTCGACCAGGATCGCGCTCGGCGCGGGCTCGGGGCGGATGATACGCCGGATTTTGGTGGAGAGCCTGACGATTGCGATCGTCGCTGGAGCGCTCGGCTGGTGGATCGTCAATTGGGGCGTGCGGGGATGGGCTGCGGCAACCGCGTCCCCCTACCAGATACTCGACCACACGGTGGATTCCGGCAGGCTGGCCTATTTGGTTGCGATCTCGGTAGCCGCGGCAATCATGTTTTCCCTGGCGCCGGTCGGAAGGGTTTTGCGGCTTGGCGTGAACGGCCCTCTGAGAGGCGACGCCCGCGGCGTAACCCGGGATCCGCGCGGCAAACGTTTGGCGGCGGTCACGGTTGCGACCCAGATGGCGCTTGCCGTTGTGCTGCTGTCGGGGGCCGGCGTCCTGGTGCGGAGCCTCTTCAACATCGTAGGCGCCGAGACCGGCGTACGCGATCCTGAAAACATCGTGGTTGGAACGTTGAGATTGCCACCTGACCGGTACCCGAGCCCCGAATCGAGGCTTGCGTATTTCGACCGGCTCGAAGCGCAACTGACGAGCATACCGGGAATTGACGCCGAAGCCTTGGCCGTCAGCCTTCCCGTCGGTAATCGCTATCCGCGGGCGATCGAGATAGAGGGAAGGCCCAGCCCCCCGGACGGCAGCGAACCTGTAGGCCTCTTGGCCGTCGGGCCGGACTACTTCCGGGTAGTGGGAGCATCCGCGATATCCGGCCGAGACTTCAACAACGGAGATGATCGTCCAGAGGGATTGCCCGTCGCAATCGTGAACCAGCGCTTTGCCGCCGACTTCTGGCCCGGCGAACAAGCGCTTGGCAAGCGTTTGCGTGCGGAGGATGGGGAGTGGCGTATCGTGGTGGGCGTCGTCTCGAATATCATGCAGGGAGACCCCCTCCGGCAGCAGTTCTACCCACTGATCTACGTACCTTTCCGGCAGGAACCGCCCCCGAATCAGCGTCCCGCGTCCTTTCTCGTGCGAACGGGCGTGCCTCCGGACCAAGTGATGCAAGTGGTTCGAGCCGAGGTGGAGCAATCGGATTCCGGTGTGACCTTGCAGGATTTCGCCACATTGAAAGCCAGCTTCGCGTTTAATCGCGACCGCATGCCTCTGGCACATGCCGAACTGGGAAAAAACGCGGCGATGGCGCCCATCTTCGCCGCGATTGCCCTGCTGCTGGCCGCCATCGGGCTCTATGCGGTGGTCGCGCATTCGATAAACCAACGCAGGAAAGAAATCGGCGTTCGCATGGCGCTTGGCGCGGCCGCACAGGACATCCGCAGGATGGTGCTCGGCGATGGCATGTTGCCGGTGGCGATTGGTACGATCCTTGGCCTGGCGGCATCGCTTGCTGTAAATCGCGTCTTGCAATCGCAGTTGGTCGGAGTGTCGCCCAATGATCCCCTTACGATGGCAGGCGCACCGGTGGTCTTGATCCTGGTCGCGCTGCTCGCCTGCCAGATTCCCGCGCGACGGGCCATGAAAGTCGACCCGACGGTTGTCTTGCGGAACGATTGAGAAAGGAAAGAAGCGTCAGCATGTATAGGAAACGGTCCAGCGCCTGAAGCAGAAATGGCGTTCAGACCCGTCACTGCGACGACCTGCAAATAGACGGGTGCAATTTTTGAGGTCGACCTCGGACGATGCGCTCCAGGTTGGCGAAAGCTCTCTCTACCCCGCCTTGCAGCGTTTGCTGCTCAACGGATGGGTCAAGGCGGAGTGGGGACTATCGGAGAACAATCGCCGGGCACGCTACTACGTGTTGACGGCCGCCGGCTGCAAGAAGTTGCGAACCAAGCATGAGCAGTTCGAGGAACGGATCGCCGCGATCCGAAAGGTCCTTGAAGCGACGTAGGAGGTATTCATGCGCCGACTTATCCAAAGGCTCCGTTACTGGACCGGGCAGAAGCACGCCGAGCGGAAACTCGCCGAAGAAATGGAGCTTCATCGGGCGATGCGGCAGGAAGAACTGGAACGTTCCGGAATGCCGGACAAGGAAGCGGCACAGGCGAGCAGGCGCGCCATGGGAAACGTTACGGCGGCCCGTGAGGACGCCCGCGCGATATGGATCTGGCGGTGGTTCGAGCACCTGATACAGGATCTTCGATACGCGTGCCGCATCCTCACCAGGAGTCCGGGTTTTGCCATAGCCGTTGTGTTGACCCTGGCGCTTGCGATCGGTGCGAACACAGCGATTTTTTCCGCCGTTCATGGTGTTCTGATCCGCCCCCTGCCTTATCCCGATGCCGATCGCCTCGTCCGCATTTACACGGTTCGGACGGAAGGCGGAAACAGGAGTGCCTCGGCGATTCCCGCCTATCTCGATTGGAAGGAGCGCGCGACGAGTTTCGAGGCGATGGAAGGCATTCGTCAACGCGCGCTCGTCATGGACGGGGACCCGGATCTGCGCATCCCGGTGGTCAGCGCCACGCCTGAACTTCTGGATCTGATCGGCGCGCGCGCGGCGCTGGGGCGGTTGATTGGCGACGACGACATACGCGCCGATGCGCCTCAGGTCGTGGTGCTGTCGCACGAATTCTGGACGAGCCGCTTCGGCGCCGATCCGGACATCGTGGGGCAATCGATTCGCCTGGGTGAGGGTCGACCGGTCTTTTCAGGCGGCATCGTCAGCGAAGAGATCGACTTCGCTGTCCACACGGTCATCGGAGTCGCCGCACCGATTGGCGGCCCGTTGGGACGCATTGACGGCCCATTGGGAGTCTTTGACGGCCCAATGCCTGACACGGCCCAGGCGATGGTCCCCTGGGTCATCGAGACCGACTCCCAACGAGACGGCCGACGCAACTCGATCCTGCCGATCGTGGCCAGACTTCGGCCGGGTGTCTCGGTGGCCGAGGCGCAGGCGGAACTGGAGCGGATTCGGGCCGATCTTCGCGAAGAGCAACCGGAGACTGCATCGCCGATTCCGGTCGCGGTCTCGCTCCATGATGCGACGGTGGCCCCCGCCCGCCCGGCGCTGATAGCGCTACTTGGAGCGACGGGGCTGATTCTTCTGATCGCCGTCAGCAACATCGCCAACATCCTTCTGGCGCGCGGAAGCGTCCGGCAACCCGAGCTTTCAATGCGGTCCGCGCTGGGTGCGAGCCGCCTGAGACTGGCGCGCTTCCTCTTGACCGAATCGGTCCTTCTCTCCCTTCTGGGAGGCATCGGAGGCGTCGTTCTCGGCTACGCCGGCATCCGGGCGCTGGTGTCCCTTGAGCCGGCCTGGATCCCCGGAATCCAGGAGATCGCACTCGATGGCACGGTCCTGGCCGCGGCGTTGGGGGTTGCGATCGTCTCGGGTCTGATCTTTGGCCTGGCGCCGGTTCTATTCCTCCACGAGGTCCCGATGTGGAAAGGCGGGGCGGCCGGCGGCGAACCGGCTGGCGGCCGGGGCTGGTTTCGATCCGGGCTGATCGTCAGTCAGATCGCCCTTTCGTTCATGCTTCTGGCCGGGGTCCGGCCTTATGATCCGCAGTTTTCTGGCGTTGCGAGGCGTTCCGATCGGTTTCGATCCCGAGCAGATCGTCACCTTCTCATTGGGAGGTGGACTCGAATCATTCGTGTTAGGCCCCTCCGGGCCGGCCCGAGTTGCGCGGATTCAACAATTCCGGGAAGCGCTCGATCACGTACGAGCCATTCCCGGGGTCCGTGGCGCGACTCTGACCAGCCAGGCGCCGTTGACGCGTTCAGGCCCTGGCTGGAGCATCGAGATCGTCAGCGGTTTGCGGAGTGGAGAGACGCAATCTTTTGTGGATATGGTGGGCGTGACTGAAAACTTTTTCGAGTTTTTCCGCAGCACGCCAATTGCGGGGCGATTGTTTGGACCCGCGGATGCGGCCCGCGCCGAAAGTGTGGTCGTGGTGGATGCCAACATGGCAGCAATCATTTGGCCGGACGAGTCGGCCGTGGGCCAGCGGGTCCGATTTTACGACAATGAATCCGAGGTCATCGGCGTTGTCGAACCGATACGTTACGGCAATTTGGTTGAAGAAATGCGTCCCAAGCGCTATCACGTGCTCGACCGCCCGGGTGGAGGGACGTTCGGAAGCGCGGTCCTGGTGCGGCATGACGGAGAATCGGAACCGATCCTGGCCCAGATCGAGACGCGTTTGAATGAAGGTGTCGACGATTCATTAAGTCCCCGAAATTTGCAGCCGCTCCGAGCCTTGTACGACGAATACCTCCGTGAGCCGCGCTTCTACGTCCTGCTGTTTGGCGGTCTTGGTTTTCTGGGGCTGGCGGTCGCCGCGGTCGGGGTCTACGGCGTTATTGCCTACTCGGTGGAGCAGCGGACGCATGAGATTGGAGTCCGGATGGCGTTGGGCGCCGGTCGGTTGCAAATCGCCGGGCTGTTCTGTCTGCGAACGATGTTTCTCATGGGTCTGGGAATCGGCGGGGGCCTCCTGGGCGCCGCATGGCTCACGCGCTATCTGGAAAGCCTGCTTTTCGAGATCGAGCCGGCAGACCCGGTCGCCTGGGTCTCCGTGGCGACTCTGTTGGCAGCCACGGCCGTGGCCGCCACGCTGGTTCCAATGCGCCGCGCCCTCAGTGTCGACCCGGCGGCAACGCTGCGTCCCGAGTAAATGACGGGAATGGACCAGGCACGGAAACATCTTGCTCTCGGCTCGGCGGCTTGATTATGGTGAGTTTACTCTCCTTGAAATCGGGGGAGCTGATCTGAAACTCAACCATAAGTCATTGATTTTATTGACCCGGATCTGAAGCCGTATCGCTCCGACACGAGAGCCGTAAGTGGTTGAGTTTCACCCTTGATTGATCCGCCGCAGGCGGAAGCACGGCTTGCCCGAATCCGGTTTGCCTCCACCTGGAATTCGGTGCCCTGCCGCGCTTGATCCGGCCCGACCGGCGTGACCGGCGTGAGGAACACGCCTGAGAACACGCCTGAGAACGCGCCGGGCGCAGGGAGGAAGAGCGGGCAGGATGCCCCGCGTTCCCAGAACGCGCTTCCGAGCGGGAGAAAGGACACGGCTTCTGCTGCAGCTGAACAAGTCCGAGGCGTTTGCTGGTGGCGCTCGTTCGGACCTGTTCTGGGCCTGATTTGCAGGGGTATAAAGCCATGCTGAAACTAGCCCAACAGGCGCACGGCGAGTTCACTCGCTTCATGCAGGTGAACCGCCCTGCGGTCCAGTATCGCGATCAGGCGGTGGCGGCGTTACGGCGAGCATGAATTTGGTGGCCAATGAAGTAGTCAGCGTACTTGTATTTCTTCTACCAGGATTTGTGGCTGCGACGATTTTCTTTTCGCTCACATCAAATCCGAAACCCCGTGAGTTCGAACGTGTAATCCAGGCATTGATATTTACGCTGATTGGGCAAGCGATAATAGCGGCGGGTCTCTTAATTGGCGTCCCCCCGCTCGACCGAGGCTGGGAACTTTTGGTACCCGTTTTGATTGCAGTGGCTATTGGATTGATAGCCGCGGGTGTTTCGAACCACGATTTGGCGCACCGCGTCCTTCGTTACATGGGTTTCACCAAGGAGACGTCTTACCCGTCTGAATGGTATTCCGCTTTCGCGCGGAATCCCGACTGCTACGTTGTGCTGCACCTGAAAGGTGAACGCCGCCTTTACGGATGGCCGGAAGAGTGGCCCAGCCATTCAGATCAAGGGCATTTTCGAATTGCGGAGGGTGAGTGGCTGATTGACGATGACCGACGGCCGGCGACCGGAGTTTCCGCGATTGTGGCACCCGCTTCTGAAGTCGAAATGGTAGAATTTCTGCATATCGTTCCTGCTGAAGAAACCACGGAGTAAAGCATGGCCAAGGAACCCACCCCGCCGCCAGGCGCAGTCGGAAAACCACAAGATCCGGGAAAAGGCATTCGGACGCCACGCGTGGCCGATATAAGTGCGAACAGCATTCAGCCCAAACCCAGTCCTGGGGTTAAACCGCCTCCGCCTCCGCCTCCGCCTCCGAAAAAGCAGTAGCGTAGCGATTTGGATGCGTCCCAACGACGATCCATAGTGCGAGCCTCGGTGGCGGTCTGTTCGAGCGATTCCTTCAGTGACCGCCCCCAATCCCGACTACCCCCCGTCAATGCAGCGGCGCGACCTTCGTTGCAAGGGAACAAATAACCGCCCGCAGGCAGCGCGGGTGGCGCACGGTCAAGTCAGGCTCGAAGGGTTGCTGGAAGGATTGCGCGAGGCCATCACCGGCCCCCAATGAATAACGGCCGCCCCCGGCGCGCTTGATCCGGCGCAAGGAACGCGCCGGGCGCGTAGCGGCGCGTGCCTCGCGCCGGATCAAGCGCGAAGACCGTAAAGTTTCTGATTCAACTGGCAGTAAGGCGTGGGCGAGGAAGAGCGAACTAACGTGCACTTAACCGTAGGTCATTGATTTTATTGACTTTAGATCGGAGCCTTAAGTGGTTGAGTTTTGCCCTGAATGATAAGCCGTAGGCGGGGGCGGGACTGACCTCAATCGCAATCGATCCGGATCTCGGCGCGCAAGCGGAAGTCCCCGCGCTGGCCAGCGTCCATCATTAGTTTCCGGGAGATTCGATTGTCGTGGCTCACCCGGGAATTGCCGCCGTTCGAGATACCTGTCATTCGGCCTTCTCTACGAGATCCAACTCCATGTAGACCACCCCAGCGATCGGATTTTCGTAGTAGGACTGCGTTTCGTGAAAACCCAGGGAACGGTACAGCGCACGCGCCGGTTCCATCGAATCGAGCGTGTCAAGGACCATACGTTTGTATCCCGCCGCTTGCGCTCTCTCGATAATTCGTCTTCCCAGTTCCGTGCCCAGCCTGTTTCCCCGTTCTTGCGGCTGGACATAGAGGCGCTTCATCTCGCAGACGTCGTTTTGGAACGGGCGGACCGCAACACACCCGACCGCCATCCCATTGCGACGAGCCAGGAGCAAGCAACCCCGCGGCGGAGCGTACATTTCGCTTAGATTCTCCAGCTCCCGGGAGAAGTTCTGGAAACACAAGTCGATACCCAAGGCCGCGGCATACTCCTGGAACAGTTGTCGAGCATCGGAAAATGCCGAAGATGTGCGAGCGATGGAGATCACGACTTGTGTGATCGGCGTTTCCACGAAATCAGGTCCGAGCCGAGAGTGACATATTCGACGAATTATCCCGACCGTTATTACTGGGGGACAGTGGAAAACTCCAAGCGTTTCCCACGGTCACAGCTCGACCCAGATAAGTATAATATATTGATAGAGTTATCTCCAGATTTGACTTGATAAACACACGTTTCGTGTGTATCGTGCGTTTAGAAGCGGTCCGGGGGTCGGACTTTCATGAAACGGATCAACGTCATCCTTCCAGAAGAGACCGTCGAGCTCATGGATCGGGTCGCAACCAAGGGGCAGCGAAGCCGCTTGATTGACGAAGCCGTCCAGGAGTATGTCCGGGTTCTCGGGCGCGCGCGGTTGCGAAAACAGTTGGAAGAAGGCGCGCGGAAGCGCGCCCCCCGAGACCTCGGCCTCGTCGCCGACTGGTTCGATATCGATGAGGAAACGTGCCCGGCGGCAGAGTAGGTCCGCCGGTTCGCGGTGAAGTCTACCTGGTGAATTTCGATCCGACGCTGGGCGCGGAAATTCGAAAAACGCGCCCCGCCCTGATTCTTCAGAACGACATCGCAAACGAACACAGTCCGATCACAATTGTTGCCGCCATAACATCGAAATTTGACGATCAACTGTATCCCACCGAGGTCCTGCTAAAGGCCCGGGAGGGCGGGCTCAATTTCGATTCTGTCGTCTTGCTGAATCAGATCCGCTCGATCGACCGACGCCGATTGGTGAAGCGGATGGGCAAGCTCCGGACCTCCACGATTACGCGGGTCGACAACGCACTGCAGATCAGCTTGGGGATGATCGAGCTTTGAGTCCCCATCCGACTTCCGGAGTTACAGCGGACTCCGGCGCCGCGACGCACTTGAGCACAAACATGAGGCGCTCCATGCCGTTTCCTGCGCAACGGCGTCATGGCAGCGTTCCCCCTCGCGGGGCCTTCCGGAACCCACGGCCGCATCATCGTCTTTGTGCCGCTATTTGTGTTATCTAATTACACACGCGGATGCACATTGAGCTTGATGACACGATAATCACTTAAATGGACGCCATCGCCGGCCTGAGGCGCCGCAGCGCGTTTGTGCGGGAGGCGATACCGGCGCTGATTGCCGCCTACGTTCCCGTGCGGTGCGCCAGGAGCATCGATCCCGCGGTCACGTTCCGGCAGGAATAACGGCCAGGGCTTCGCGTCATGGGAGTTGCCGCGGATGGACCCTGAGCAACCTCGGACGGACCCATGCAAACGCCGGCTATCTACACTCTGGACCGATCCGATCGCCAGCGAGACATTCCGCGAATGCAAGCGCCCATGCAGCGAATATAGCGGACGTGTGAGGTACCCATGATCGAATTGACCGAGGATCAACAGATGGTGGCGCAAACCGTTCGCGAGTTCGTCGAGCGGGACGTCATGCCCGTGGCCGCCGAGATGGAGCACCGCGACGAGTACCCGCACGCGCTGGTCGAAACCATGAAGGAGCTCGGGCTGTTCGGCCTGAACGTGCCGGAGGCGTACGGGGGCAGCGCCATCGACTACACGGCGTTCGCCCTGGTTTTCGAGGAACTATCGCGGGGGTGGATGGGCCTCGCGGGGGTGATCGGAACGCACTCGGTGTTATGCGACGTGTTGACCCGTTTTGGGACCGACGCGCAGAAACAGCGGTTCCTGCCGGGCCTGGCTCGGGGGGAGCCCCGCGGCGGCATTTGCCTTTCCGAACCCAATGCGGGTACCGATCTTCAGGCCATAGCGACCGTTGCCCGCCGCGACGGCGACCGCTACCGCGTCACGGGGTCGAAGATGTGGGTCACCAACGGACGGCACGGGCAGATCTTCCTGCTGCTCGCGAAGACGGACCCTGCGGCCGAGCCGGCGCATCGCGGCATGAGCGCCTTCGTGATCGAGAAGGGGAAAGCCGGGCTCACCGTGGGCCGCGACATCGACAAGATGGGGTACAAGACGGTCGAGACCGTCGACATGCACTTCGAGGATTTTCCCGTCCCGGCGGCCAATCTCATCGGTGGGATCGAAGGCGCGGGGTTCAAGCAGGTGATGACCGGACTCGAAGCCGAGCGGCTGAACATCGCCGCGCGGGGCCTCGGCGTGGCGCGCGCGGCGTTCGAGGAGGCCATCCGGTACGCGCAGCAGCGTCACACATTCGGCAAACCGATCGCGCAACACCAGACGATTCAGATCAAGCTCGCTGAAATGGCGACGCGGATCGAGGCCTCGCGCCTGCTGGTCTATTCGGCGTCGGCCAAGAAGGACCGCCGCGAGCGGTGCGATCTGGAAGCGGGCATGGCCAAGCTGTTCGCGACGGAAACGGCGTCGGAAGTCTCCCTGGAAGCCATGCGGATCCTGGGCGGCAACGGCTTCTCCAAGGATTTTCTCGTCGAGCGCCACTACCGGGACGCGCCGTTGCTCCTGATCGGGGGCGGCACCAATGAGATCCAACGCCTGATCATCGCACGCCAGTTGCTGGAGAAACACGCCATCGAATGAGCCGGGGCGGCCCCGTCAGCTCTCGGCCGTCAACACATCGAGATTCGCCGTCAGGTACTCGCGGACCGAGGTTGGAGGCCGACCGCTGAGTGTGTAGACGCTCGATGACCGGATGGCGTGGTAGCCCTCGGCGGCGGCCACGTCAAAAGCGACCAGCGCATCGGCCATGGGGGGCGGCAGCCCGGCCGCGAGCAAGCCTTCGCGCAGCGCGTCGCCCGGAACGGCGACGTGGGCGAGGGGACGACCCGTCAGTTCGCTGACGATGGCGGCGAGTTCATCCTGCGTCAACGGCGCCGGACCGCTGATATCGTGGATACCGCGGCCGCTGGCGGACACCAGCGCCCCCACGGCCGATCGCATGCAGTCATCGCGCGTGACATAGTTGCGGGCGCCCTCGCCGGTCGCCGTGTACATCTGTCCTGTCGACAGCGCGTGAGGCAAGCTCATAAGCAGATAGTCCGTGTACAGGTTGTTCCGCAGGATCGTCCAGTCGAGCCCGGTGGTCCCCAGCGCGTGCTCGGTCCAGTAGTGGTCGTTGATCAGAGAGCTTTCAGGTGTCGGACACGGTGCCACCGCCGAAGTGTAGACAACGTGCTTCACGCCGGCATTTTCCGCTGCCCGGATCGCGTTGCGGTGCTGGGTCAGGCGCCGGTTCGGTAAGTCCAGGGCGTCAGTGCTGACGAGCAGTACGCGATCCGCTCCCGCAAAGGTTGCCTTCAGAGTCGCGGGTTCGTCGAAGTCCGCGTGGCGAACATCGACGCCGCGTTCCCGCAGGGCGTCCAGATTCTCGGGCGAGCGCGTCGTGGCAATCAGCCTGCCGCTCCAGGTTTCTAGTAGTAGCTCGACGGCCGATCGCCCCAACTGGCCGCTCGCACCCGTAACGAGCAATGTCGGTTGAGAGGAATCTGTCATCCTACCTCCTCGAAAGGCACGGGCTACATCCCGTCCACGACGATGCGTCCGTCACGGATGACGAGAACGACCTTCAACAGATCCGAGAGCTCCGCGAGCGGATTGCCGTCGATGAGTACCATGTCGGCGAGCTTTCCAGGTTCCAGAGTGCCCAGGTCTTCGCTGCGACCGATGGCCGCCGCCGCGTTCCTGGTCAGGATCTGGATGATGTCCTGCCGCGAGAAGAGGGCATTCAGAGCCGTCAGTTCATGCTTCAGCGTGTCCTTTGGCAGATAGGTGGTATCCGTTCCGAAAGCATAGACACCCCCCGCATTCCAGAACAGCCTAGCGTTGATCCCTCCCTGGCCCGCGCTGTACCAAGGCTCGGCGGTTTCCGGGTAGGGCAGAAGATCCCGAAAGCGGGGTTCGTTATCGAAGCCCGTCGCCGCACGGATGGCCTGGTTGTCCTCGGCGAAGGTCGGGGTGAACACGCCCAACGTCGACACCATCGGGATGCCCGCGGCGGCGACCATCCGGGCGGTTTCCAGATCCATCAGGTCGGTGTGCGGAGTGTGCATCAGGACATGAGTTCCAGCTTCGACCGCCGCGACGGTGTCCTGGACGCTGGTGGCGTGGGTAACGCTGCGAACGCCCAGCCGCTCGGCCTCGTCGACGATGATGGCGAGGGTGTCGGCCTCGGGACCGCCTGGCGTTACAAGGATCACCGCCTTGATGGCCTCGACACCGGACGCCACGGCGTTTCGGACGAAGGCGCGGACCTCCTCTTCCGGTATCGCGGGCGCGGCCGCGGTCGGACGAAATCCGGGTCGTGCGGTATCGGTGCGCGCTGGGTCTCCACCCCGGCCGCCGCCGCCCCGTCCACCAGGGGTCGGGGCCGCAAGCTGGGCAAAGGTGGCAACGACGATGCGCGGGCCGTCCAACTCCCCTTCGTTAATGCGCCGCTGCAGCTCTACTTGGCCCGGAGGCGCGCCGCCGGCCGATTGAACTGCGGTAAAGCCCGCTTCCAGAAACTCGCGCATGCGGTCGGCAGCCTGGGTTTGCAGCCACTGATCCGCCGGACCGCCGATGATGTGCCGGTGGGCATCGATGAAGCCCGGCATGAGGGTCCGGCCCTGGGCGTCGATTTCGAGCGCGTCGTCGGGCCCGGAGGCGTCGCCCGCGCTGACCGACACGATGCGTCCGTCCTCGACGACGATACTCCCGTCGGGAATGACGCCTCCGTTTCCATCGATGATGCGGGCGTTGGTGATGACCAGGTTCTGGGCGGCGAGACCCAGCGAACCGCTGACAACACCGACACACACACAAGCGAACGTCAATAGGCGTTTCACGTTCCGATTCCTCCTGCGATTGGCATTATGTCCAAGCTGCTCATCATACTCGACACAATGGACATCGGCTCAGTCGATCGCGATGGCCTCCAGAATGAGCGCCTCGACTCGGGCCCACACTTCAGGGTCGCGATCCATCTTGGCGTGCGCGACGCGCCCGACGGTCTTGAACCAGGAGAGACCCGACAGGTCGATATACTTGTGGTCGTAGTCGTACTCGAAGTTGCCCAGCACTCGCGTTCGAGTCGGGTCCGCGGCCCTGATCTCGGATTCGCCGCGGATCAGGAACCCGTTCTGCTGGAACAGGTTTGCCGCGGCCCGGACGTTCGGCGGGATCTCTTCGTCGCCAATGCCCACGCTGTCGACCTGCACGGTCAGCCGCACCGGGACCCCGAGAGCGTCCATCTGCCGGGCGAACTTGACGACGGCGGCGCCGCCGAAGCTCTGCCCGTAGAGGATCAGCCGCGCCATCTCGCGTTCCGTCGGATCCAGCGTCCGGTCTCGATTCCGGTCCAAGGAGTCGCGGACGAGCTCGACGGCGATGTCGCGCTTTCGGTTCTCGACGGTCTCGACGTGCACTCCGGCGAGGCCCAGACCGCGGAGCTTCGCGGCGAGCCGTCCCACGCCCACCTCTACGTCGTCCCACGAGTCGCGGCCGCCGAGAAAGCCGAGGATCAGCGTGTCGTCGTTCTCGACGGGCGTCGACGTCGAGAAATGAACGAAAAGCTGGCCTCGAGAGAAGGCGCAGCCGGCGGACAGCAGGCTGACGCAGGCGACGAACGCGACCAGGACGAGCTTCATCGGATTCGAACCATACAGCGAATCGACATAGGAAACGGTTCCTTGCAACACCCGTTCAAGGATATATTGGCGCGAGCGGATTCGCTCGGCCGCGCGATCCGGAAAAGGGAGTCTCGAATGGAGCCCAATGTCTTTTCGGCGACGCTGGCACTCGCGGCGGTATTGACTTCGTCTTGCGCCGTGTCCGCGCGGGCCGTGCATTTAGCGGGGACCTCATGCTGACACGCCGCCGGTTCTTGCACCGCGTCGCCGCCACCGGCGGTCTTCTCGCCGCGGGGCAGCCAAGGGGTTGGGCCGGTCAGGAAGACGCGGCGGCGGCCCCCAACCTGGCCCTGGCGCTGGCCCAGGAGCTCAACCGCGTCCAATTCGACGATCTGCCGGAATTGGCCGTCGAGCACGCGAAGATGGTCGTGGCCAGCACGCTGGCCAGCGCGGCCCGCGGTTCTGTTCTGGAACCCTCGAACATCATCCGGGATCTGGCCCTCGAGCATGCGGGCCGGCCGGACGCCACGGTCTGGTTCGATGGGACGCGCCTACCCGCGCATGAGGTGGCTCGGGTCAATGCCATGATGAGCGACGCGGCCGCCTCCGATGACAGCGACATCCGCAACACAGCCCACTACGGAACGGCGCTGGTTTCGGTGGGGATGGCGATGGCCGAGCGCACCGCCGCAACGGGCCGAGACCTGCTGCTGGCTATCGCGACAGGCTACGAGGCGGCCGGGCGGCTTGGAGAGGCTCGGGCCGGCGGAAGAGGCGGCATCCACGCTTCGCAGATCGTCGGGTTTGCCGGCGCCGTCGCCGGAGGCCGTCTGCTCGACCTGAACGATGAGCAGATGGCCCATGCCATCGGTCTGGCGGCATTCACGATGGGGGGACTGTCGATCGGCACGTTCAGCTGGGCGCGGCAGTACATGGGAGCGAATGCGGCGTTTTCGGGCGCCTACTCCGCGTTGGCGGCCAGGGGCGGCTACACCGTCAACGAGAACGTTCTGGAGCCGCCCGGCGGATGGATCGGCGTTTATGGGAGCGGTGACCCGGGGGCTCTGACGCGCCAGGACGAGGAGTGGGACATCGTGAGGTATCTCGCCATCAAGCTCTGGCCGGGCGCCCATCCATACTCCGGCACGGTTGAAGCGGCCGGGAACGCAAGCCGAGAGGCGAACGTGCCGATCGAGGAGATCGAGGCCATCCTGGTTTCCGGACCCAACCGTACGAACGTCGGCGGGAGCCGCCGGCCTGCGAACTATACCGAGGGGATCACCAGCCTGCCTTACTTCGTCGCCTCGGCCATCGCGGACGGCGAGTTCTCTTGGAGTCACGGAACCCCGGAAAAAATGTTCGATCCGGCGATCCATCCGCTGATGGACAGGGTGACTCTCGATCCGTCTCCCCCGGATATTCGCTACGAGTGGGGCTGGGGAGGCACGGTGACGATCGTCACCCGCTCGGGGACGCGGTACACGAGCACGGTCGATGCCCCCCGTGGATCGGGACCGCGCGGTATCGAATGGAGTGACGTGGATGCCAAGTACCGGGCCCTGATGCCTTCCGCGGGCCTTTCCTCGGCCCGTATCGATGCGAGCCTGGAATGGATCCACGACTTGGACGAGGCCGAACGGGCGTCGGAACTGATGGACCGGCTGGTGGACTGAAAGTCTGGGTCGATCGTCACGGCCCGGCCAAGCGTCGCGGAACCGAACGCGGCCCACGGCGCAGGGTGAATTTGTCCTTCCAGTGAACGTCCGAGAATTCAGTGGTTTAACCTGACAAGCTGGACATAGCGAGGAGATTCCTGTATAAAACGCTGAATGGAGAGGACGAAATTGACCAGCCAGGAACTGTCGGAGATCGGGGTACGGCCAGTGGAGCGAAGCGAGGAAGGGCAGTATCAAGAGCAGATGAAGCGTCATCATTATCTGGGCGCACTGGCGAAGATCGGGGAGACGGTCTGGTACGTGGCCACATGGCGCGGGCAGTGGGTGGCGCAACTGAGCCTGTCGGCGTCGGCGCTGAAGTGCGGGGTTCGGGATCGATGGATCGGCTGGGACTTCCGCTCGCAGTATGGGCGGCTGAAACTGATCGCCAACAACAGCCGCTTTTTGATCCTGCCGGGCTGGAATCGGCCGAATGTGGGCTCGCGGGTGTTGTCAGGGACCGAGCGGCGGGCCGGGTCGGATTGGCGCGAACGGTTCGGTCATGGGTTGCTGCTGCTGGAAACGTTTGTGGATCCCCGGCGCTTCCATGGCGGCGTGTATCGCGCGTCGAACTGGTTGGAACTGGGACGGACCCGGGGATACCGGCGCACCCGGGACGGCTACAGCGCCGAAGCCGATGCCCCGAAGCTTGTCTTTGTGCGTCCCCTGTGCCGTGATGCGCGCGGGCAACTGACCCACCCTGGCCGGGAACATCTTCAACTCACCGGAGCCCCCAAGATCATGCTCAATGCCGCACAGATGCGCCAACTCCCCCAGTGCTTCAAGACCATTCCCGATCCGCGCCGCGCTCAGGGACGGCGCCATCCCTTGTCGGCAGTGCTGGGCATCGCCGCGGGCGCGACGCTGTGCGGCATGCACGGCTATAAAGCCATCTCGGATTGGGCCGATGCCCTGGGGCAGAAAGCCCGCGAACGTTTTGGCTGCCGGCGGGAGAACGGCCGCTATGTGGTTCCCAGCGAGTTTGTGATTCGGGATTGTCTGGTCCGGATTGAACCGGGGGCGCTGGACCGGGCGCTCAATGCGTGGAATCGGGCGTGGGGCGCCCCGGACGATGCGCTGGCCATGGATGGCAAGACGATGAAGAACGCCCTCGACTCGGACGGGCGTCAGACCCACATCATGAGCGTGGTCGGGCATGAGTCGAAACGCTGCTACACCCAAAAAAAGTGGGAACCCTGCCTGTAGCCGGCGGCGAGGAGCGCAAGCGCACGAACGAAATCGGCATGGCCGTTCCCTTGCTTCAAACCTGCGACATCGCCGGCAAGGACATCACCGGCGATGCCCTGCTGACCCAACGTGCGATCGCGCACTATTTAGTCGAGCGGGGAGCGCACTATCATTTCACGGTCAAAGGCAACCAACCGACACTGGAACACGATATCGCGTTGCTGTTCCAAACCCGCGGACAACCCGACTTTGTCGAGGTCACGCCACCCGAGCATGGCCGCATCGAGACCCGACGCATTTGGTGTAGTACCGAACTCAACCACTACCTCGACTTTCCCCACCTGGGCCAGGTCTTTCTGATCGAGCGCGAATCCATCGACAAGAAATCCGGCGCCCTCACGTGTGAAACCGCGCTGGGCATCACGAGCCGCTCACCCGGCGAGGCCTCCCCCGAACGCTTGCTGGCCATCAATCGCGGTCATTGGAGTATCGAAAGCGTCCATTACATCATCGACTGGAATTACGATGAGGACCGCAGTCGAATCCGCACCGGCTTCGGCCCGGAAAACATCACCCGCCTCCGACGCTTTGCCGTCGGTATTCTCAAATCCTTTCAAAAACCCGCTCAATCGATCGCCCAATCGATGCGCAAACTCTCGTTCAATACCCGTCTCGTCTTCGACTACTTGAGAATGACTCGAAATTCATTCCCCACATCATGCTCCATCTGAGAACAAATTTGCCGTGGCCCACGGCGGGCGGCGCCTTGACAGATTTCGGAAACCCAATCAGACTTAGCTAATCTTAGTCCAGTCGTACGGCAGGAGGCGAATGAATGAGGGTGAATATGCACGAGGCAAAATCGCAGCTTTCGCGTTTGGCCGAGTTGGCCCGCCAGGGCGAGGAGGTCGTGATCTGCAGGGCCGGCGAGCCTTATCTGCGGCTGGAACCATATCGTGAACGCGTGAAAGAACGAAAGCCAGGCGGACTGGAAGGACAGATCTGGATGTCTCCGGACTTCGACGACGAAGACGAGGAACTCATTGAGGCGTTTGAGAATTCGAAGATTTTTCCGGATGAGGATTGAGAATGCAGGGCCTGTTGCTGGACACCCACGCGTTCGTATGGTGGCTGACCGATGCTTCGAAACTGAAGGAAGGCGCTCGCACCGCAATCGCGTCGCCGCGCAACGACATCTTCGTCAGCGCCATTACGGGATGGGAGATCGCGGTCAAGCGGGCGAAAGGGCGCATGAGGGCCCCCGACAATTTGTCGGCGATAATTGAAGAACGGGGCTTCACCCATCTGCCGTTGACCTTTCATCACGCGGAACTGGCGGGGAATCTCCCGATGCATCACCGGGATCCGTTCGACCGGCTCCTGGTTGCCCAAGCCCAGGCCGAAGGGCTCGTCCTGGTCACCAGAGATGCCCGCATTCCTCGCTACGGCGTCCGTACGCTGGCGGCATAAACGGCGGCGATGCGGTCTCTCGGCCGCGCGAAAGTGACAGGGAGTATGGCCGTGAGAAGGATTCCACGAGTTCGATAAGTGTCTTGATCAGGTCGAATGGTAAAGTGTGCCCATGGAACCGCCGGATATGGCAAAGCTCAATCTTCAGCCCAGGGAACCTGTACCCAAGGCACCGCTCGAACAGTACCGGCCAACACCACACGACTTTAGCAACTACAATAGCTACGATAGTGTTCTCCCTCATACGTTCGATGAGAAGTACTGGTTCATTTTCTGGTTTGTTGCTGCGATTGCTCCGGGCTTTATCGCGATAAGGTTTCTGCCGTATTCCGTGACGGTGGTCGTCGTGATCGTGGGCGCTGTGAAATTGTTCACGTATGTCAAGGACCGCCGGGCTGGCCGCATCCAGGAGGGACCCACGAGACTCGGCTTGCACGATTGAACGGACAGGATATCTGGCCACCTGCCATCGGCTTGAGGCCGAATGGGCTGGCAACCCACAAAGATCCAAGACGCCGCGGGCAGGCGCTCCACACGGTCCAACAATAAACCGACGGATTCCCTAAAACCGAAACGTGTAACTCAGTTTGACGCTGACGTCCGCCAACCGGGACCTGAACGTGTTGTCGTTTTCCGGATCCTGCAACCTGTGGTTCAGGACGATCAGACCCTGCTGCCCCGCCGCCGGTATCCATGAAAGGCGCGTGTTGATGCCGAGTACTTCCGAAACGTTGTCGTACTGGACGAGGTTGATCCAGGACAGATTCGAAGAAAAATTGGTCTCGGTCGTGAATCGCATCAATCGGGTAATGAAGTCGCCCTGGCGTAGATTGATATCGTTCAGATCGTAGTTCAGCGTCAGGATGAAGTTTCGCGACTGCTTCCAGGACAACTGGCCGCCGATATTGTCTCGGGTACCGCCGAAAAATCCGCCCGACCGGAACGTCAATCGTCCTGAAAACATGCGCTGGCCACCGGTCTGGACGTTGATGACGGTCTCGCCGAATGAATAGACGCCAGGCGGAACGATGACCTGGCGCGAAGCGTCGTCGTAAATCGTGAACGGCTCGATCACCGCCTCCCTGGTCTGGCTGTAATGGGCCTGAAACCGTTCACCGGTGGTGGTCCGCATCTCGACGAGTCGACCCAGGATGACCTGAGACTGGAGACCGCCGTCCAGGAAGCCGATCCGTTGAACGTCGACGCCGGAGAAGACCGACTGCAGAAAACCGCCGCCGGTGAAATGCGTGTAACCGACATCGGTCGTGGTGTCTCGGACGCCGGTGCGGCTCACGAACCCGAGGGCGGGATTGAAGTTGGCCTCCAACTGTTTGATGTTGAATCCACCGCGCCATCCCGCATTGTTCGGCATGCGGATTCCCAAACCGAAAGCCGAACTCTCGCCCTCCCGCCCCGTGGTGTCGGATCGCTGAAACCACGCGTCTGCTTCCAGAACGCGCCCGCCTCCGACGCGGGTATTCAGATAACGAAAGTCGAAACCCACCAGCGAGTTGTCGAGGTTGGAGTTTGGATCGCCAGCGGTCACGACCATTCCCAGGCTCGATTCGGCAAGCACGTTCGCCGAAACCCGCCCCACGAATACATTGCTTGCCTCTACCGGCCCGAACGCGTCCTGTCGAACCGCCAGCGCGCCGATGTTCAAACGCCCGATCCGGCCGCTCAGCTTGCCTCCGGATGAAAGGTCCACCGGAAGGCCTCCCGGACTCAACCCCAGGCGCCGGGAGAAAAACGGCCGCCCGTTGTTGTCGCTGGACGTTGATCCGGCCTGCGACGTTTCAGTGCCGATTCTTCCGAACTCGAAAAGGTCGGCGTCGTTCAGAAAGAAATCGCGCTTCTCGGGAAAGAACAGGTTGAAGCGCGTGAGGTTGACCTGCCGGTCGTCCACCTCGCTGGCCGAAAAGTCGGTGTTGAGAGTCAGCGAAGCGTTGAGCGACGGCGTCAGCCGGTAGAAGACGTCCAGGGATGGTTCCAGGTTGGAGTCCGTCATCGGCGACGTGAAAGCCTTCAAGTGGTTGATCGACACTGAAGGCACGATGTCGAGCCCGTACCCCTGATCCATTCCCTCGAAGCCGGTCGCCAGTCCCAGGATGCTGGGGTTGTAGCTGCGGTTGCGCGAAACCCAGGCCACCTCTTCGCCCCGGCGGCGAATTCCCCGCCCGAAGTTGAACCCCCATGTGTCGATTGCCGGATCGAAGGGCAGAGTCTTGAACGGAATTTCCAACTCGGCTATCCATCCGCTCTCGAAGATCGAGGCGGCCACGTCCCATATCACCGTCCACTCGCTCTGGAAGGAACTGACGTTCTCGTAAAGCGCATCGTGTCTGACGCCATTGGCGTTGGTCTCGAATCGGTAGCCTCCGCGTCCCGTGTTGAACGGGTCGAGGATGACGACCAACCGATCGTCGTCTCCCAGACCCTGGCCATGCCTCATCGTCGGCGCGGCGACCCGTTCGGGCTCGCTGTCGTACATGCGCGCACCGATGTAGAGCGCATCGTCGTCATAAAGCAGGTACACTTCAGTG
The DNA here is from genome assembly GCA_963555775.3 of Terriglobia bacterium. Taxonomy (GTDB): domain Bacteria; phylum Acidobacteriota; class Terriglobia; order 20CM-2-55-15; family 20CM-2-55-15; genus JAJEDW01. Next base: position 77,042 of record CAUVWY020000005.1, read on the forward strand.
ACTTCGGAAGGCTCGGCGCCGTCGCCTGGACGAATCTGGTGGAAATCGTCGATGATTTCGGCCGCGTTCCAGACCGCATCGTCCAACCGCCCGTCAATTACGGGCGGTGTGTCGACACGCACGACGCGCACGACCTTGGTGGAATCATTGTCGATGGGTGGGTTCTGCGCCGAAACGGCGCCTGAGAACACGAACATCAGATAGACATAGAGCAGGCAACGGTTCACTGGCATCGGAGTATTATATGGCGAAAGATCGTGGCTGCGCCCGCCCGGCCCGTCGTCTCATTCACCCGGGATCCGGCCTCACCAGCCCTTCCCAGGGCGGCGGGCGACTCTTTGATTGCGTTCCGTCTCGACCTGTTGTTTGATTTGCAGATGACTTGGTTATCGGCAAATGGGAGGTTTTTCATGAAAGCCAATAGAGTTCTGTCGTGGGCCACCGCCGCCTTCTGCATCCTGGGTGTCGTGCCATTGGCCGCGAGCGCACAGTTCGGGGCCGGTTATGGACCCCCGCTGGTCACCGTTCCACCGCCAATGGAGTTCGAAACCTCGGAAGAACACTACGCCTACCTGCTGGAACAGGCCAACGGCGGAACGACGCACACCATCGAGTCGGTGCCGCGGTGGGACGGTCTCTGGCAGACCGCCGGCAACACGTCCATGAACAGTTTTGTGGACGCCCCGGGGTTCAGCGGGCAAGTCCGTGAAGGTGTTCTGACGCCGGCCTACGACGCGGCTTACAAGGAACGCTGGCGCCAACAGACCGAGATGGGCCAAGTCCAGTATGACCGCCTCACGCATTGCGAGCCGCCGGGTTATCCCCGCTTCCTGCTGGAACCCTACACGCACGAGTTCATCAACCTGCCGCACCAGTCCTACCAGATCAACGATTTCGACAGCTCCGTTCGCCGCATCTATATCGGCGAAGAGCACAAGAACCTCACCGGCACCCACTCCTGGTTTGGGGACATCGTCGGGTTCTGGGACGGCGACCGTCTCGTCACCCACACGGTCGACCTGCTGCCGGTCGATTTCACGCGCTGGGCGCCGATGACGAGCAACCAGTTCGAGTCGGTCGAGGTATGGGAGATGCACAGCTACCCGGACGGTACGGAGAGGCTCGAGGTTCAGGTCACCTTTTACGACTCGCATGCATTCGTGAAGCCGGTAAATGCGGTCTACGCCTACAGGCGGGCGACGGTGCTGGAAGAAGCCGGACATCGCGTCCAGCACTGGGAGTGCGAATTGAGCAACAATGCCTATATGGACGCCAGCGGCGGGACGGACTACAGACTGCCTGGCGACGAAGGATACATCGACCCGCGCGGTTTCACGCTGTTCCCGGATCTGCCGGGACAGTCCCGCGACCCCATCTACAACACCACGCTGCCGGTCAACTAGCAGCCTGTGGTGGAACCCCGCGTCGCACCGAGAGCGGCGAGGCAGCCGGCTGACAAGGCGCGAGGAGGGAGCATATTCCCAATATGTGACCGACGAGCAACGCAGTTCAGGCGGAATGCATCGACGGTCGAATTCAGCGAGGGTTTCACCACAGGCTGCTTAAGACAAGAGGAGACGAAGATGAAGAGCTTGTACGTTTTGACGCTGGGCGCACTCGCCGCCGGCCTTGCGATGGCCACCGCGGTCCATGCCCACCATTCCTTTACTCAGTTCGACCGCGACACCGAGATGGTCCAAACCGGCACAGTCGTGCGCTGGGCGTTCAACAACCCGCATTCGTGGCTGTACCTGAACGTTGCAAACGACGACGGTTCCGAAACGCTGTGGAGTTTCGAGGGCTCGGGTCCCGTTTCGTTGATTGGCCGGGGTATCACCGGCAGCACGTTCGAGCCGGGTGACACGTTAACGTTCATGTATTGTCCGATGGTCGATGGGCGTCCGGGCGGTCATCTTGGATGGGCGCGGCTGGCAGACGGCTCCTACATCAACCCGAGCGATGGTGGATGCAACGGGAACGAGGCCAACATCGAGCAATGGAAGGAATGGATCGACCAGGGGTTTACGTCCAACACTGAAGCCACGGCCGCAACCCAATAGGGCAGAAAGCTCTCGGACCTTCAACAGATTCCCGGAGCGGTGAGCGGCACACGGCACGCCCCACGGCTCACCCAACGAGTCGGGATCAATTCTGGCGCGTGAACGGCACGAAGATGACGGGCAGGACGTCGGTAACGCCGATGTCGCCGCCGGGCGCCTTTTCGAGGACCTGAAGAGACTGCGATCGATTCTGCTCCCCAACCGGTACGACCAGTTTGCCGCCGGTTGCGAGTTGTTCGATCAGAGGTTGCGGGATTTGTTCGGGGGCCGCCGTCACAAGGATTGCGTCAAAAGGCGCGAACTCCGGCCATCCCTGATAACCGTCGCCAACCCGAACCGTCACGTTGTCGTATCCAAGTCGTTCCAGGGTCTCGGCCGCCCTGCGCCCGAGCGGTTCGACGATCTCGATGGTGTAGACGTGTTGGACGATCTCGGCCAGGACCGCGGCTTGATATCCAGACCCGGTGCCTATTTCCAGAACGACTGATTCCGGTCCCACGCCGGCAAGGTCCGTCATCAGGGCGACGATGTACGGCTGAGAAATGGTCTGCCCTTCCCCGATCGGAAGAGGCCGGTTTTCGTACGACCGCGAACGCACGTTTTCAGGGACGAATTCATGCCGCGAAACTGTTGCCATCGCCGCCATCACAGCGTCCGCAAGAGTGGCTTTGCCGGTATAAGACTGCGTTTCAAGAACATGGCGTTCGATCTCGTCGATGAGTGCGGCGCGCTGATCCTCGAACGAACCCTGAGAAAATGCCGGAGATGCGGCAAGCGGTACTGCCAGGAGAATCCAGATCGCGATGCGAAAAGCGGACATTGTGTGTGACCTCCGAAAGCTCGCGAAGGTTTAGCCCGCCTTTCTCACGCGTTGTCGTCGCGAAGGGTCGGAGACGCCGTCAGAGCTACGGCGCGTTCCCCGCGCCGGGCGCGTAGCGGCGCGTTCGTCGCGCCGGATCAAGCGCGTCAGGGGGCGTGCTTGGCGGATGGATCCGGCGCTGCAGCAGACAACTCGTGAGAAAGACGGGTCAGCCTGAATCATTGTACCGTGACCGCCGTCGAGAGACGACCCAATACAGCACGGCGCCGGAGGCGACTGTCAGCAGTGCCGCGAGCATCTCCCATGGATTCACCGTTGCGGCCAGCACCGCGAACAGCAACGTGAAGAGGACGAAGATGGCGGGCGCCCAGGGGTAGCCGGTCAACCCTCGGGCACGGCTCGGATCGCGGCGGGCCATCACGAATAGGGACACCACGGTGGTTGCGGTGCTCAATCCCAATGTGAATCCAAGATAGGAAAGCAGTTCATGCAATTCCGCGATCCACACCACGACCACGGCGAGCATCCCCTGTAACAGGATAGCGGCTACGGGCGTTTCGCCTTCGAACCGCAAAAAGGACGGGAACAATCCGTCATCGGCCATCTTGGCGTAGACCCTCGGACCGACCATGACCATTGCTGAAACCGACGTAAACAGTGCAAGCGCCACAACCCCTCGTACGGCTGAAGCCATGGCCGCGCCGCCAACGGTTTCGGCGGCGACTGCCGCAACGTCCTCCTGACCGGCTACGGCGTCCATTGACGGCGCCAGCACAAAGACGGCGTTCAGTGCGAGATAGATCAGCATTGTGAGCCCCGTGCCCAGCAACAACGCGCGAGGGATCCGTTCGCGTGCCGAGGGCACCTCGCCGGCCAGATAGACGGCCGCGTTGAAGCCGGAATAGCTGAACGATATCCACATCAACGAAAGGGCAAACGTCGCGATCGAAAAGGGAGGAATCTCGTAAGCCGCGGTCGAGACTTCGGCGAGGCCTGACCAGGACGAAATGCCGAATCCGAACACCGCAAACGAACAGAATCCCAGGATCAGAATCAGCTTCAGCAAGACCGCAACGTTCTGCACCGCGGCGCCCTGACGAACGCCCAGCGCGTGCAGAATCACGGCGACGGCAATGGCGCCGGTCGCAACGAGATTGGTGGCATGCGGTGTCGCGGCGCTCGGTATCGCATAGGCGGCAAAGGTCAAGGCGGCGAATGCAATCGCGCCTGTGAATCCAGGAAGTAGCGAAATCCAGCCGGCGATGAATCCGGTGGCGGGGTGGAGAGCGCGACTCAGGTACAGGTACTCGCCGCCCGATTCCGGTATCAGGCGCGCCAGGGCGCCGTAGCTCAACGCCCCACACAGAGCCAGGAGCCCTCCAATGAACCATGCGGCAATGACCCGGAGCGGCGACCCGAGGTCGCTCAAGGCAAGTCCGGAAGTTGCGAACACGCCGGCGCCGATCACGTTGGCCACAACCAGTGCGGTCAGCGTCCAGGAACCCAGAATATTGCTCTTGCGCTCCATCGGATTCAGTTCGAACCCATCTTGACGCATCTATCGCATGACCGGCTGCAATTTTCGCCATATTGGCCTGGGAACGCGGGCATCTTGGGCGCTCTTCCTCCCCCGTAACGCGCGACACCAGCAGGTTCGCGTTCCCACGGGTTCAATATTCAGGATCAAGGAACTCCCTTGCGGGCAGGATGCCCGCGTTCCCAGGGGGCACGCGTGAAAATTGTTCACCGCGAGACGTTGGCAGTGGCCGGGGTGGGTCGCACGCGGCCGGGAAGAAGAGCGGGCAGGATGCCCGCGTTCCCAGGGGGCACGCCTGAAAGTTGTTCACCGCGAGACGTTGGCAGTGGCCGGGGTGGGTCGCACGCGACGGGGAAGAAGAGCGGGCAAGATGCCCGCGTTCCCAGGGGGCACGCCTGAAAGTTGTTCACCGCGAGACGTTGGCGGTGACCGGTGTGGGTTCCACGCGGCGGGGAAGAAGAGCGGGCGTGGCGCGTTCCTCGCGCCGGGCGCGTAGCGGCGCGTTCTCAGGCGCTTTCCTGGCGCCGGTCGCGCCGGATCTAGCGCGCGGTCTGTAGGGTTTCTGACTGAGACGAAAGATGGCCCGGACGATGGGCGGGAACAACGGGAAGATGCGGGCAAGGCGCGCTGACGCGCGCAAGAAAAAGACGCCTGCGCCTCCCTGTGGCGCGTTTGCCAAGGGGCGGCGCGGTCCGGACCTATTCTCGCGCTAACGGTTGGTCGACTCCCGCGCTACTGGTTGATCAACGCGTCGAACTGTTCCGAATCGCGCTCGTTGTCGCCGCAGAAGTATTCGTGGATCTCTCCGCCTTCGGACTCGTCGTAGTTCACGATCTGCCACGGGATTGTCCAACCGCCCGACCAAGTGCTTGTATAGGCGCCCTTGTCGTCGATGGTCACCTCGTACCGCATCGTGTTGTAATCGAGCCTTGTGAAGCGCTCGATCAAGTGCAGGTAGCGGGTGTGGGGCAGACCGCCGCGGATCATCCAGAACCGTTCGTTGAAACCGACGGTGTCGACCACCAGCGTCTCGCCTTCCCACCAACCGTTGGAATCCCCGAAATAGCTGGGTATGATTTCGTCCTCGGGAGGATGCTCGCGGCCCGGCTCCATGGCGACACGGCGCCAGTCGCGGTTTTCGCCGGATATCAGGAAGATGCGGTTCATTTCAGGTTGGTCGACGATGTTGAGCCCGTTGGGCACAGTGAAAAAACGCATGCCTCCCGCGGGAAAGCAGCGGGCGTGCGGATCGTCGAGGCCGTTTCGGGACCGGCGGTATTCGTAGAGGTCTCTGGCCCAGTCCTGGAACGGAATTTCCTCGAACAGAAGATTGGTCTCCAGACCCGTACCGTTACGGCCGAAAACCGAACCTCTCATGACGTTCCAGAATCCCTTTTCTCCAGGCGTGGCGTCCAGGTTCACCCGTCCGTCGGACCAGTATGGGGTTGGCGCCGATGGCGGTGCGGGCGCGTCTCCACGTCCCCCGCGGCCTCTTTGCCCAGCCTCGAGGGATTCGACCGATCCCAGAAAAATCAGGGCCAGCCCTGCCAGTACGGTCATTCCTACCCAGTTGTGGCTTCTCAAACTCCGCACGATACTCCTCCTCGTCTCTGCCAATCCGTGTCGCCAGGCTTCGATATAACCCAAGGGCGTGACGTCAACCCTAAGGCGTGACGTCCTCGCTCGACCCCGCCCCCAGACGGACGCCCGTGCTCACCATGACCACCGACCGGGCGTTGGCATGGGGGTCTCCGGTCCTGGCCCGTGTGCCTTCGATGCGCACCATGTCGCCCATCTTCATGGTATTGCGCCTCCAGCCGTTTCTCTGGATCACGGCCGGCGCACCCATTTCGAGTGCCCAGTTCTCGACCCGTCCCGTCTCCTCGTTCCGCACGTCAATGTAAAAATAGACGTGCGGATTCATCCATTCGATCTTGGTGACTGCCCCGGTCAGACTGACCGGCTGATTGCTGTCGTATTGCGCCGAAAACGAATGGTGCGCTCCCGACGATATCGCGAGCACGGTGACAACCATCGCCAATACGACAACCAAGGATGCGCATTTCACATATTTCATCGCCAACATCTCCCCATCGAACAATCGTGTTATCCGACTCACCGCTCAATAATCCCGGTCGCGAACGATCTCGAACCGTGCCGTCGCTTCACCGCAATTCCAGGTACCCGACATGGTCCGCCGGTCCGAACCCAATCTGTCGATCGTACCGTTAACGACACAACGTTCTTCCTGTCCGGGCTCGGTTTCGAAATCCAGCTCGAAGTACACCGTCCAGTCCGCGGAAACGAGTCTGGCGTTTTGAAGGTCGGCGTGCTCAAAACCTGGATTCACAAGCCCGCTGAGCACACTCCCGTCCCAATCCATGATCACCGTGAGATCTCTCTCACTGGCACCCTCGCCCATTGTCCCATGCCATGAACCGACCAACGGATGTCCTTCCTGCGCCGCCAGTGCGGCGGCAAACGTCAACGACAGCAAACCTGCCGACAGACAGAACGACTTCAACTGCATCAACTTCTTCACGTCATCCTCACTTCTTGCTCACTTCTTCCCTGCTTCTTCGCGGAACGCATCGGGTTCAAGACACGATTCTGCTTCAGAACCCCTGCGGACTGCAATGGCTTTGCAACCGCCGCCCAACCCGTGGCGCGGCGGCCGGGTCGAACCCCTCGGCTGTGGGCTATTGCGGCAGCGGTTCGTTACCGTCAAGAACGAACGTCAACAACTTTGGCACGGTTTCGCCCTGCCCGGCGCCGCCCATGAAGGACACGTACTGTCTGCCATCGAGCATGTACGTGATCGGCGGCGCCATCCCCCCGGGCAATCCGGTTTCAATTTCAAGCAGTTGTTCGCCCCCATCCGCCGAGTAGGCCAACAGCCGCCCGTCGTTGATGACCTGGAACACGAGATTTCCAGCGGTCGTCAGCGTTCCGCCTCCGGAACGTCCCCCACCGGGCACGCTCCACCGTTCCTCCTGCGCGACCGGGTCCCATGCGAGCAGCACGTCCCCGACCCTGTCCGGCCCAATCGAATCGGGAACGCGGGGGTTTGCCAAGAGTTCCGGATCGCCGCGGCCTCTGCGCGGGACCCCGGTATTCATCCGGCTCGGGTCGAAATCGAACGTGGGATCGACCGCAAACGTCCGGCTTCCACCCAGTGACGCAGGGATATAGACCAGACCCGTGTTCGGATTGAACGACATCGGCGCCCAATTATGAGCGCCCCCGTTGGACGGAAATATCGTCGCGGCCCCGCCGTTGTGGTCGTAATGGGCGTCGGGATTGACGATCGGGCGTCCCGTTTCCGGATCCATGCCGCTGGCCCAGTTGATCCGGGCAAACGGTTCGGCGGTGATGAACGCACCGGTCACGCGGTCAAGAACGTAGTAGAAGCCGTTCTTGTTGGCCTGCATGAGCACCCGCCGCTCACGCCCGTCAATCGTAAGGTCGGCAAGAACAAAGCCCTGTACGCTGTCGTAATCCCAGGAGTCGCCGGGTGTGTTCTGGTAATACCATTCCAGTTGCCCGGTGTCGGCGTTGACGGCCACGATCGAGCAAACGTAAAGGTTGTCCATGCCTTCGGACTGGCGCAACGACTCCGGCCATGGGCCGCCGTTGCCGGTGCCGACGAAGACCAGGTTGGTTTCCGGATCGTACGCAATGCTGTCCCAGACCGAACCCCCGCCGCCAAACCTCCACCACTCACCGTCCCATGTTTCCGCTGCCAACCGCATTGCCTCGCTTTCGAACGGCAACGAGGGATCTCCGGGGACGGTGTGGAACTTCCAGGCGAATTCCCCCGTATTCGCATCGAAATCCGAAAAGAAGCCCCGCGTCGGAAACTCTCCGCCCGCAACGCCGATGATGACCTTTCCGTTCGCGATGCGAGGCGCCATCGTGAGCGTGTAGTTGTCTTGCGAATACGCCACGCGCGCTTCCCATACCGGTCTTCCCGTCTCCGCATCCAGGGCCTGGAGCCTCCCGTCGAGTACCGGCGCGATGATCATTCCGTTATACAGCGCGACGCCGCGTTGCACGACGCCACAGCAGACCTTGGACCGCACCGTCTCCTGGTTGACTTCGGGGTCCCAGCGCCAGAGTTCCTCTCCGGTGCGGGCATCGACCGCGAAGACGACGCTCCAGTTGGTAATTCCGTAGATGGCGCCATTCCAGACCAGAGGTGTGGCTTCCTGCGGTCCGCCGCCCGTTCCCACGTCATAGGACCATGCGAGTCCAAGACGGTCCACGTTGCCGGCGTCGATCCGATCGAGCCGGCTATAGCGAGTCTCTTCGGGGTCGAGGCCGTAACTCAGCCATTCTTCCCCCGTCGCGCCCGCGTTCCGGAGCGCCTGGTCATCGATCGTCTGCACCTGCCGGCCGCTGGCGGCCCAGGGAATCAAGGCCAGTCCCATCAGTAACCAGAGCGCCACTCGCGCCTGGCTTGGTCGAATACCGGTTTTCATCATCGGTTAATCAGACTACATGCGGCGGTCAAGGTCAACACGCGCGTCAACCCGTAGTTCGAGGTCGCCCTTCAACGGTCTGAAGTTCGGGTCTGAACGTTTTCGACGCCGTTGCCGTCCCGATCGATTGTCCCACCGCACCCGCATGGGATAGAGTTTCGGGTATCGGCAACGAAAGACGAGAGGGGAGGCACAATGCGCCTGGGGCGATTCGCAAGCATCATCCTGTGTGCCGCGGTTCTTGCGGCGGCGGCAGGGGAGGCCATGGCCCAACCGCGAGCGGCGCGGGAACGGGACCTGTTGTATGTCGCGGTGCCCAACCGTGCGGGCGGCACCGAGTTCATGGGTGACTATGGAGGCGTCGGCATCCTCGTCTTCGACGTGCGCAGCGACTATCGATTCGTCAAACGGATTCCGACGTGGGATTATCCCGCGAGCGTGGAACCTGAGGCGATGCGCGGAATCGAAGTCAGCATTCCGGCCGGTCTGCTGTACATCGCCATGCGCACGCGCCTGGCGGCGTTCAGCCTGACCACCGACAAGATGGTCTGGGAGCAGACCTACGACGGGCAGTGCTGCGACCGACTGTCCGTATCGCCGGATGGCACGACGATATATGCCCCCGGGGACGGCAACGCGACCTGGTACGTCATCGACGCGGCGACGGGCGACTTGATCGCCACCGTGGCGACGCCTGAGAGCAATGGCGCCCACAACACGGTATGGGCTCTCGATGGTTCGCGAGTCTTCATGTCGGGACAGCAATCGCCGATCATATCGGTCGCCGACCCCGCGACGCACACAGTCGTTCAAACCATCGGCCCCTTCAGCAACGTCGTCCGCCCGTTCACGATCAACGGCCGGGGTACCCTCCTGTTTGCCAACGTGAACGACCTGCTCGGCTTCGAAGTGGCCGACCTGGAAACCGGCGAGATGATCCATCGGGTGGAAGTGGAAGGATATGGGTGGAGCCGTAACCGCAGGCTCCCCCATCAGGTTCCAAGTCATGGCATTGCGCTCTCGCCGGACGAAACGGAAATCTGGGTGGTTGACGGCGTCAACCGCTATGTCCACGTGTTCGACGCCACCGCGATGCCCCCCGAACAAATGATGAGCATCCCGACGCGCGACGTTCCGGCGTGGCTCACCTTCGGCCTGGACGGAGAATTCGTCTACCCATCGTCGGGCGACGTGATCGACGCCGCCACAAAGGAGATCATTGCCGGGTTGACCGACGAGTTCGGCAATACGGTGCGAAGTGAGAAGATGATCGAAGTCCTGTTCGAGGATGGCCAACCGGTTCGCACCGTCGATCAGTTCGGTATCGGCATGGTACTCGATTGAAAGAGTTCGGAGACGTCCGCAGAGGGAGGCGTCGCCGGATCCGCTGCCAATTGTCATGAAATTTGTCGTGGAAAAACATGCGGGATCCAATGGACAATGATCGACAGAGGACGCGCGGACGGCGCGCCCGTGACGGGCACGCCAAGAACTCACAAAGGGTAAGCAATGCATAAACGTGGTCGGTCGGGAAAAACAATGGTCTTTTTCGCCATGACGGCCATGACGGCGATGCTGGTTCCCGGGATCGCGCTGGGCCAAATCGACCTTTCCGGGGAGTGGGCCCAGATCGATCATGAAGATGAGCTTCCAAGGGGGATCGGGCCGTTGCTGGGCGACTTCACGGGCATCCCCCTCAATGAGGCGGGCCGGCTCCGGGCCGAGACGCACAGCCATTCGGAATGGGGGCTGCCCGCATTCCAGTGCCGCCCGCATCCGGCCTATTACCAGTGGCGCGCCGTTGGGGGCGTGCGGATTCTGAAGGAAGTGGATCCGGTCACCCGCGAACTGGCGGCATACCATGTCCAATGGGTACGTTCGCTGGACCGCCCCATCTACATGGACGGACGCCCGCATCCGCCGGCTAACGCGCCGCATTCCTGGTCGGGTTTTTCGACAGGCCGATGGGAGGGGGACGTTCTGGTCGTCACCACCACGCATTTGAAGGAAAGTTATCTTCGGCGCAATGGTCCGACCGCGAGCGATCAGGCCGTGATGACCGAATACATCATGCGGGACGGCGAGTACCTGACCGTCGTGGTTATTGTCGACGATCCAATCTACCTTGAAGAACCCTTGATTCAGTCGGTCAGCTACGAGTTGGATACCGGGTCCACGCTGGACCTCTTCCCGTGCACGATTATCGAAGAGAACGCCACCACGGTCGTTCCCCATTTCTTTCCGGGAGAAAATCCGTACCTGTCCGAATTCGCGGACGAGTACGGCCTGCCGTACGAGGGCACGCGGGGCGGCGCCGAAACGTTGTATCCGGAATATCGATCGACGATAGAAACCGACACAGGAAACGAAACCAATTGAATCCCAGGCAACTGACAACGACGCTGTGCGTTTTGTGCCTCGGCCCATGGGCCGTATTCGGTGCACCGATCGTACAGAATCCGGCGGACGAGGGCGAGATACAGATACTTCCCGTTCAGGGAAACGTCTATATGCTGGTCGGCGCCGGCGGAAACATCGCGGTTTCGGTTGGCCGGGACGGAGTGCTGGCGGTCGACACGGGATCGCCGGACATGAGCGCCACAGTGCTCCAGACGATCCAGGAACTTGCACGGGCCGTCACGGCGCCGGCCGTACCCGTAACCCCATGCGTGGGTGTCCGCTGCGGCGAGTTTCGCAATCCATACGGGCTGTCGAGCCCCGGGATCAACGCGACCATCGGCTCACCGGCACCGCCGAAGCCGATTCGCTACATCCTGAATACGAGCCTGAAACCGGAACACACGGGAGGCAACGAAACTCTCGCGCTGGGGGGCCAAACATTTCTGGGCGGCAACGTGGCGAGCAGCCTGGAGGAAGCCGTCCCCTCGACGATCCTGGCCCATGAAAACGTCTTGAACCGCATGCTGGACCAGACCGATGGCCCGAATCCCCCTTCCTTCGATGCACTGCCGTCGGAAACCTACTATCTGGAGACACACAAGCTCAGCCAGTTTTTCAATGGCGAGGGGATCCAGCTTTTCCACCAACCGAGGGCGATTACGGACGGCGACAGCATCGTTTTCTTCCGCTACTCCGACGTGATTGTCGCGGGCGACATCTTTTCGACGACCACCTACCCCAGGATCGATCTGGAGATGGGCGGCAGCGTTCAGGGCGTGATCGACGGGCTCAACTTCATTCTCGGCCTCGCCTTTCCGGAATTCAGGTCGCAGGGCGGGACAATGATCATCCCCGGACACGGACGGCTCTCCGATACCGGAGACGTCGCCATCTATCGCAATATGGTCTCGGTCGTCCGCGACCGGATCCAGAGGATGATCGACGACGGCATGTCGCTGGCCGAGGTACAGGCCGCCAGACCCACACTGGACTATGATGGCCGTTACGGTTCGGACGCGGGCTGGACCGGGGAAATGTTCGTTGAGGCGGTGTACCGAAGCCTCAACAGGTAAGATGGGTCTCGCGAGGGCTTTGACAATCCCTCCGGGAAGGAGTCGACGATGAATCGAATCATTCTGATGGCGGACGCCATGGCTCGTATGGCCGGCGCCATGATCCTGATGTGCGGCGCGACGTTGGCGGCCCACCACTCGCTGGTGGCGACCTACGATTACGACAAGGACGCCGAAATCGAGGGGAAGTTGGCGCGATTCCTGTTCCGGAATCCGCACTCTTTCGTCCACATCGAAGCGCCCGACGACAACGGCGTCATGCAGACATGGTCTTTCGAGTGGGGCGGCGCCGGGGCGCTGACACGCCAGGGGGTCAACCGCAACACGCTTCGAGTTGGGGATGTCGTCGTCATCACCGGACATCCGTCGCGTACCATCGATCAGGATCACCGGCTCAAAATGAACACGCTGCACCGGACCTCGGATGGATTCGGTTGGGGCACGCGGCCCGGCGAAGTGGTGGAATAGGGCTGTCCACTCGAACCTGCAGTTGAACCCGCTCAGCCGCTACAGTCAAACGTGACTTCATAGACCGCGGTGATGGCCTCGCCGTTCAGAAGCGATGGCTCGAACTGGGACGCCGCAATCGTTCTTATCGCATCGTCCAGTTCGGGATCGAGGCTGTCGGGTAAGGCCCGTCCGCTCTCCATACGGATGATCCGATCGATCGTTCCTTCCGGGGAAACCACGACAAGAAAATCCGACACGCTATCCAGACCCGCCGCACGAAGCTCATCGGTGCATCCCAACCGTCTTTCGGGAGGGATTCGAACGCGGTCGGAAGGCTGGATCAGGCCGTCCTCGATGCGTTCGATGACCTCCTCCAGACTCTGGATCGTTCCGGCGAGACGATCGCGTACCTCAAGCCGTTCATCCCGGTTCCCTGCCAGTCCGCGGACCTCGTCCGGGGTTGCGATCGGTTCAGCCGAGGCCGCCTCAAGGTCCCGTTCCGCGATCTGCAGCTCACGACCGGCGACGGCCATGCGTCCCCGTAGCGTTTGAACGTAATCCCGAAGGCTGTCCGGATTTTGGGCCGGAGAAAATGCAGTGGACGAAGGTGGTTCCTGTGCCAGTAATGGCGTGACGCCCGCAACGAGGCAGACGGCCAGCAAGATCGGTAGCCGCGATCCGTGCATATTGATTGGACACCGGCCGCGGCCGATTGTTTCGTCTAATCGCAATCGATATTCACTTCGATATTCAAGGAAACATCCACGGGACTTCCGTTGAGCGAGCCGGGTTCGAAATCCCACTGCAGGACCGTTGAGGCCGCCGCGTCCACCATGTCCTGAGGGATGTTCCCCGCGTTGACGATACCCTGCACTTCGACGGTTCCATCGCGCCTGACGACAGCATCCAAAACAAGTGTTTCGTCGATCCGGTTCAGGCGGGCCGAGTTCGTACACTCCGGCATCGAGCGCGTACCCGCGATCCGCGGGGAAACTATAACCGGTTCGCCGTTGGCGCCGATGTCATTCAATCCGTCCATCTGACCGAATCGTGCCATCACCTCGGCCATGCGTTCCCGTGACCGTTGCAGCCCCCTTTCGACCTCTTCGGTATAGATGCCCTTCGGTCCGTCCTGCTGAAGGCGTCGTGCCTCCAACTCGGCAATGCGTTCCCGTGCCTGCTCGATCTCTTCGCCGAAGCGGTTCACGCTATCCTCTTGGTTGGGGAGGATCTGAATGTGCTCCTGTAAACGTGCGAGTTCCTCATTGAGTTCCTCCTCAATTCGCAGAAGGTCGTCTACGTTCACGAGTTGCGTGGCTGCCCGCAGCGTTGCCTGTGCTCGCATCAGGGACTCCCCCGCCTCGGCTTGTAGTGCAAACGCCTGCCACAGTAGTTTTTCGTGTGCTTCGTCGTCGAAGTCGTCACCCACCGGAAGGCGTGGCGGCGGAGGTGCGGGCGGCGCTGGAGGCGCGGGCTCAGGCGGCGGCCCCGCGGGCGGCACAGGTGGAAGCTCCTGCATGACGAGAGGCGTCGGTGCGGCTTCGGTGACGCCGATCGTCGACAAGACGCCAACCAGAGCAAAGCCGATCAGCAAAACTGCCAGCGCGTGAATGGGTTTTGGTTCAGACATCGGTTTGTACCTCGGGTCCATGAGTCGGTTTATCCGTGCGGTCAGACCGCGTTTTTCGGCCATCGCCAGACTCTGGACCCGGCGCGGCCCCGCTTCCCCGGCAACACCCAGAAGCGCTTCGGCATAGGTCGTCGGGTCCGATCGGGCAGCCCTGTCGTCGGCGGCGCGTTCGGCAAGGGTCCGCAGGCGCCATTCCAGCCACCACCCGAACGGATTCAGCCAGTAGGCCGTTCGCGCGAGCGAGGCGACGAATGCCGTCGCGAAGTCCCACCGGGTCACGTGAGCGTGCTCGTGATCGAGTACGGCGGTGAGTTTCCGGGTCTCCCAGGATCGGAAACCCGCGGGAAGAAGTACCGCCGGCCGGAGCCAACCAAAGGTCATCGGCACGGCGACGTGTTCGGAATACAAGTAGCGGACGTTCGCTTTCTGCCCGGTAAGCTCCTTGCGGCCGATCGATTCAGCGGAGCGCACCAGGCGTATCCCAAGGCCGTATCCGATCGCGATACGCGTTCCAAGCAGGAGTGCGATTGCCAGATACATCCATTCCAATCCCGGAAACGGAATTCCGGGATCGACCGGGGTCGCTCGTACCGGTAAAACTGGCGAGACGTCAACAGTCGTGAGTGGCGTCTTGAATGGCGCCTCCGATACCGGCGGCGCTTCAAGTATCGGAAGCTCCATGGGCGGCAGCGTCTGCACCAGCAGCGGCATTGCCAGCATGGCCACGAGCACCACTGTCCAGCAGATGTGGAGGAGCGCCGGGTCCCGAACACGGAACGCGGCGAGCAGTGCCCCGACGATGGCGGCGAGCATCCATGTGCGGAGTGAGGACTCGATGAGAAGTTCGATCATCCTTTCTCGGTCCCCTTCGACTTCCTGACTTTCCTGGCCAGCCGTTCAAGCTGGTCCTTGTCGATAACCTCGTTTTCGACCATGCCAAGCAGCAGGCTTTCGACCGAACCGTGACAGAAGCGGTCGACGATCTGGCGCACGGCCCGCATCGCCATGTTTTCGGGCGCCTCGACGCCTTCGTATACGTAGGTCCGCCCATCGACCGCGTGTTTGAGGAAGCCCTTGTTTTCGAGGCGGCGAAGCACGGTGCGCACGGTCGAATCTTTCATGGGCCATTCATCGGCAAGACCATTGCGGACTTGTTCGGACGTGGACGCACCCCGCGACCAGACGAAGTCCATAACCAAGTGTTCTAGCTTGCTGAGGCGGTCGGATGCAGGACTGTTACGTGTCATAGCGCTACAAAATGTAACATAACGTTCAGGCGGCAACCAAAAAGAAAATATCGAAGCATTAGGCGCGACGAAGCACCCTGATCGGATCGACTCGTGCGGCCAGTCTTGCGGCTGATTAACGCCGACACCGGGTCGGTCAAGGGAGACCAAGCCACCTCGTTGCGATGGGCGATTTATTCGGAGATTATCGTATATATTCGTATTTCCACTTGGAGGCGAAGATGGCGCTGGTCAAGAAGAGCATCACCGTGACGGATCGGCAGGAGCAGTGGATCAGGGCGCAAATCGCGAGCGGCGAATATGGCAGCGACAGCGAATACTTCCGCGACTTGATCCGCCGCGACCAAGAACAGAACGCGCAAATCCGTGCCTTGAAGGAAGCGATTCACGAAGGGCTGGAAAGCGGCGTTTGCGGCAAGACCGTAAAGGAGATCTGGGCCGAAGCGGAGCAGCGTTACACGGCAAGGCATGGCTGACTATCGTCTGTCTTCCCGTGCCGAAGCCGACCTTTTCGGGATCGCCGACTGCCCCATCGAAACATTTGGCATCGAGCAGGCGCGCCTGTATCGGGACTCTCCGGACGCTTGCTCGCAAACCCTCGCGGACAAACCCACAACTGGGGCGCACCGCTGAACGGCTCGCGCCGGGCCTGCGGCGTTTTGAGCATCGTTCACAAACGGTCTTCTATGCCGAGGACGCGGGAGGCATTCTGATCGTTCACATCTTCTTGCACGTCGCCCGGGACGCCCCACGTCACCTTTGAACGGTACTGATCGACGATCTGTCGACGCGAACGCTTGTCCGATAAGGGGACCGTCGGTACATGCGAGGCGAGGGATTACTTGTCGCCGTAATACGCTTCGAGTTGGAAATGTCGTCGTCATCAGCGGACATCCGTCGCGTACCCTTAATAACCTATAATTCGTTCAGCGCTAAACCCTATGATTCGTATAGCGCATAACTTTGGAAAGAGTTGTTCGTAATGGCAGATCCGAAGGAAAAACTGGCCAACTCTCTTGCAGCTTTGCAAGAGTTGCAGAGGCAAGGCACTGTTGCTATCAGGTCCGGTGATCTGAGCCGGACCCATCGGGAACGCCTTGTCAGGAACGGCTTTCTCAAGGAAGTCATCAAGGGCTGGTACATGCCTTCGCGCCCGGATGAAGCGCCGGGGGACAGTACGACTTGGTATGCCTCGTTCTGGGACTTCTGCGCTGCCTATCTCTCTGCCCGGTTTGGCCAGAACTGGTGTCTGTCGCCCGAGCAGTCGCTCTTGCTCCATGCCGGCAACCGGACGGTGCCGGTTCAGTTGCTTGTGCGCACGCCGAAAGGCGGGAACAAGCCGACGGCGTTGCCGCACGGGACATCTGTTTTCGATGTGCGCTACCCGATGCCGAAGGAGAGCGAGATCATCGAACGTGACGGCTTGCGGCGGTATTCCGTAGCCGCCGCACTGGTGGCTGCGCCCGGACAGTTTTTCAGGCGCGCGTCAACGGATGCGCGCGCGGCGATAGCAATCGTCAAGGATGCGTCGGACGTGCTTTCCCTTTTGCTCGAGGGCGGCCACAGCACGGTTGCCGGCCGTCTTGCCGGCGCGTTCCGCAACGCAGGGCGTGTGCGCATTGCCGATGAGATCGTCCGGACCATGCAGGCTGCCGGTTACACGATCCGTGAATCCGATCCGTTTGAAGACAAGTCGGGGATCATGATCTCCTTGCGTGAAGCATCACCCTATGTCAACCGCATACGGCTGATGTGGGAAGCGATGCGGGCGCCTGTAATGGATTTCTTTCCGAAAGCGCCGGGAATCCGTGATAATGCGCGGGCATACCTCAAGTCCGTCGATGAAATCTATGTCAATGACGCCTATCACTCGCTGTCAATCGAGGGCTACAGGGTCAGTGCCGCGCTGATCGAGCGGGTGCGCAGCGGGGCATGGAATCCCGACAAGAATAAGGAGGGCCGTGAGAATCGCAACGCGCTTGCTGCGCGCGGCTATTACGATGCGTTTGGCAGCGTCAAGGTGAGCGTTCGAAAAGTGCTCGCCGGCGAGAATGCCGGCGCGGCCTGCCGCAGCAATCATTCAGAGTGGTACAGACAGCTCTTCGGGCCGAGTGTTGTCGCGGGCATCATTGAGCCTGCCGTTCTGGCAGGCTATAGAAACGGCCCGGTCTTCATCAAACGTTCAATGCATGTGCCGCCCCCGAGAGAGGCCGTGCGCGATTGCATGCCCGCTCTCTTCGATCTGCTCGAAAGCGAGGCTGAAGGATCCGTGCGTGTCTTACTCGGGCATTTCATATTCGTCTATATCCATCCCTATTTCGATGGGAATGGCCGGATGGGGCGATTCCTGATGAATGTGGTGCTGGCCTCTGGCGGTTATCCGTGGACGATTATCCCTGTAGAACGTCGGGATGATTACATGGCGGCGCTGGAGGCAGCCAGTGTCGAACAGAACATCAAACCGTTCGCGGAATTCCTTGGCGAGCTGGTGCAGGCCGGCATGCAAGGCGAGCCTGCCGCCACAGTTCCGCGATCTTCCTGAAGCAAAGTATCCCTTCCTTGCCTTCCAAAGGTTCTAACTTCGATGGAATGCGGATGAGGATCGGAGGCACAATGGGATTACCCACGAAAAACGCCGCAGTGTGTACCAATTTGGAGTTCCGGCATTTATTGCGACTTCGCCCCATGCGTGTGCATGAAAGAATCGACGGAAGGCCTCACGACCAAGGTTGACAAGGAGACCGGCAAAGTCATTGATCAAACGGCGACCACTAGCTCGGTCGGGGACCGAGCTGCCAGGATATTCGCTGCGCACGCCCGCATCCCGGAGCCAGCTCGGGATAATAAACACACTTGGATGGGCCTTTAGCATCCTCCCGTCGGGTTTCCGATCATCACTGGGGCCGGGTTTTCAACGGGTCGCCGCACCGAGCTGGTACCAGGCACGCCCTGGCACCGGTATTAGCTCGTGTTCAACCTGCATTCCCGCAAAATATTACGGTCGGTGATGCGCCGCAGAAGCCCGTACAAATACTTCCGCGAGAGGAAGTGGGCGGAATGTTTTCTGGACGGTTCAATTCTGTTTCGTTCGCTTGCGTATTTCCGCGACTATGAGGACGGAAACGTCAGGGAGGATCGAAACGAGGGAACGGCGGTATTCAGGCCGGCGGATGGCCTCATCACCAATAATGTCACTCGGGGAACAACATTTACTCTTCCGAACAGCGCATCCGAGTCAGCGGCGAAGCAAGAGGAAATATTTGTATTCTGCATGAGCAGATCACTGACCGACGAACTCCGCGAAACGTTTGAGGCATCCGTTGTCGCCGAGATCCTGGATATTCCGGCATTCTGCCGACGGGTTACAGAGACATTGCCGGTTAAGGCCACGTTTCCGGGACCGAACGGAAAGACGCGCATAGGTCATCGTGTCAAGTACTACGGCGAGAC
Source organism: Terriglobia bacterium (assembly GCA_963555775.3). GTDB lineage: Bacteria > Acidobacteriota > Terriglobia > 20CM-2-55-15 > 20CM-2-55-15 > JAJEDW01. The sequence goes on from CAUVWY020000005.1 coordinate 96,190, forward strand.
CGAAGGCAGCGCCCCACGTTGGGCACTACCTGACATGATCGCCACATCGAAACTCGATACCTACACTTGGCAGGATGAATTCCGGCTCGTCTTTACGCTGACCGACGCTTTTGCGTTCGAAAATGTTGACACCCGTCTCGTGCAGGGCAACCCGAGCGAGGCGGTAAATCCGTCGGAGCATCGGACCTTCCAAGTAAAGATCACGAATCTGCGGGAGATTTGCAGGCTTCATGAGTTTTGAACCCCCTTTTTCGCCTAGGCGAAACTCGACCGCGGACCGAGGTGACGGTGGATTTCGATGACGCTTGAGGTGTACCTGTGCTCGAACTCCAGCGCGTCGGAGAAGTTTTTTCTGGGCCGATTATGATAGAAGTATCAGAAAGTAGGGGTATCGATTATGGATTTCCAGATTCGGGGCGTTTCTTTCTCCATCACACCGACCGCCGTGTTGAATGCAACGCAGAACGTTACGCCAAACCCGGCGGATGGCCGCAACAAGTACTTCGTCACGCTCCATAAGCGGCAGTTCCCGATCAAGCAGGTCATCCGGCTGGTCACCGGCTTGCCGTCCATTGGTTTCACGGCGCAGGACGCCCACAGAATTCTCTCGCGTTTGGGGTTTGACATCTCCGAGCGAGTCGCTCACCCGCCACGGCCTGGACGCAAGGAAGCCACAGCCCAGGGCGAGGAGGCGTTGAAGCTGCTAGTGGTTTTCGAGAGAGACGAGGATGGTTGGGAAGTGGCCAGCTGTCCGACGTTGCCGGGATGCCACAGTCAGGGACGGACAAGGCGGGAGGCACTCGACAACATCCGCGAGGCGATCCGTGGGTACGTGGCGAGCATGCGCGAGCACGAGGCTCCACCCCCTTCGTCGTCCGAGTTTCAGGTCGTTGAGGTGCGCGTTTAACGAGTGGCGCGACTACCGGTCATCTCGGGAGACGATTTCGTCGCCGCGGTTCGGCGCATCGGATTCTCGCTTGAACGCACGGAAGGCAGCCACATGATTCTGATCCGACCGACCGGCCGAATGCTCTCGGTTCCCAGACACCGGGAGCTGGGCCGTGGTCTGCTGAGAGCGTTGATCCGCGACGCTGGTGTGACCCGAGAGGAGTTCGTGAAACTCCTCCGATGATTAAAAATGCATTCTTGACCCGAAACTCAACCGTAAGTCGTTGAAATTATTGAATTGACACTGGAGCCGTCGGTGGTTGAGTTTCACTCTTGTCGGCACTGCGAGATTCGATAAGCAACCAAAACGCTCGCCAATGAAGACCCGGCCAACGCAGCGGACCTCGCCGCGCTCCTGGTGGATGAGCTCGAGGATTTGTCGAAAAGAATCCGTGACGACAGCACGTCGGACTGGCACCAGCACTGGAATGTCAATAGCAGCAACCGAGCTACGAATCCGAAGCCGGAGAACGCCTGCCGAGATGCCCTGTTGTCCGATCTTCGAAACCGCATTGACCGTTTCGGGATCGACGCCCAACCCGAGGGGACCTATGCTGCCGACAAGAGTGCAGACATCCGCGCCAGCTTCGGTGGATTCAATGTCCCGATCGAGATCAAGCGAAGCTGCCATCGCGACCTCGGGAGCGCCATCAAAGTCCAATTGATTGCCAAGTACACGAAAGATCCTGGGACAAACGGATACGGAATCTTCGTGGTGTTCTGGTTCGGTGACACGAAAAGATGCCGTCCAACACAACGCTCCCGCTGGACTCCGCCGAATGCCGCGGCGCTCAAGCTGAAGATCACGGAGACGCTCTCCGAGCAGGAACGGCAAATGATTTCAGTGTGCGTGATTGACGTCTCAAAACCGGCGGAATGAGGGTAACCAAGAGCTAACCAGTTCTTACCCATGGTCGACTGGTTCAACACCCGGCGGCTGCTCGAACCGATTTGCTGCGTGCCGTTGGCGGAGTACGAGGCGCGTTACTATCAGCAGGCCGCCCCGGCCTTGGGTTAACGAATTCGCGGTCCCAAGAACTCGGCGCGGTTCGGGAGCTTATGTCGCCGACTGGCGCCGTAGCACGTGGTCGAGTTTCAGATCCCGCTCAAACCGATCCACCGTCTCTCTGGTGCACTGGCCCAGGAGCCCGATAACGTCCTCGGTGGACTTGACATTCTGGAAGGCCTCCGTCGGGGTGAGGTATACGACCACCGGCTTGTCCTGGCGGAACATGTTAATGACGCTGTTGAACGTCCCCTTGCTCTTGCCGTCCCACAACATAAGGCCGTAGGCGGCCTCATCGACCATCACCTGATCCTTCGTCGCGTAGTACGCAAAGCCCCGCGCGCCTGGCGGCGCAGCCACCTCCCGTGTGGGCCAGTTCGCCACGTTGTTCCGGCAGTTCTCGGCCATGCAGTAGACGACAACATGGCTGTACCTCTTGTTTGCGAGATACCGCTGGACTGCCTTGTCCACGCCGTTCGCGTCGCCGACCAGTATCGTGAAACCCTTGTCGATCATGGTGTCAATCCGACGCTTGACGTCGGTGGTGAGACGCGACACGTGGCGAGAGCCGGCGATGAACACCTTGGTCATATTCGCGTCCGTGTCTTCGTCATGGCGAGCATGAATACCGTTGCGGCACCACCGGCGATGAGATTCTGCGCCACAACAGTAGCAGTTGCACCCGAACGATACAGGTCATCGACCAGCAAGATGCGCTTGCCGCGTGCGATTTCGTCGTTGACCTGAAATACGCCGTCGAGCAACTTGAAACGCCCCTGATAGTCGAATACGTTCTTCAGTTCCGGTGTGTTCTTGGTCTTGCCGATGACGCTAGTGTCCACGGGTGTCTCCAAGCGAACCCCAATGGCCAGAGCGATTTCGGCTACGGGCTGAAACGCCGTCCGCTTGCGGGACGGCGGCATCGGCACGATCGGTTCGACGCCAGGACGCTATCTGCCCAAGAATTGTACCGCCGTGTCAGCGATCGGATCGAGGGTGTTCTTGTCGTCCCGGTTCTTCAGACGGAACACGAGTTCGCCCAACTCGCTACTGAGAGTGTGCTGTCGCTCGAGCACGTAGCCGTCGTGCCAAGGGCCGGATATCCTGATCGGATCAATCTTCACAACGGGCATGCGACCCGTATTATAGCCTGTCTGCAGCCCGCCCACGGCGTAGGAGCCTGTCCCCGTAATCCCATTTCGGCTGGACCCAACCCGGCCAGGGAATGAGAGAGAGTTGGGACATGGCCAAGAAATTTCGAGAATGGGACGTGGATCAAAGTGTGCTGTTTTCGCCGAATGTGATGGATCTGGCGCAGATGGAGCACGTGGCGTTGGATGGAACGAAGATGCGTACCAATGCGTCGCGGCACAAGGCGATGAGCTGCGGCCGGATGAAGAAGGCCGAGACCGAGATCGCGCGGCAAGTCGACCAGTGGCTGGAGGAGGCTGAAGAGATCGATCGATTGGAAGACGAGCAATATGGCGCCGACCGGCGGGGCGATGAGTTGCCGGACTGGGTCGCCGACAAACAGAAGCGATTGGAGAAGATCCGGCAGGCTAAAGCGGAACTGGAAGCCGAAGCCGGGGCCGAAGATGAGCAGAAAACACCCCCGAAATACCGTGGGGGAAGGAAACCGAAAACGCCGCCGGATAAGGCGCAGAAGAACTTCACCGATCCAGAGACCGGTCAACGCTATACGGTCAAGCGCTACAAGAGCCAAAAGGCGAAGGAGGGCGACTTCTGGCGTCACGAGAAGATCGCCCTCGAGCCTGTCAACCCCGACTTCGAGCCGATCGTGCTCACCGGCGCACCCGAACGAGAGTTCCAAGTAATCGCAGATCCGGTTGCGGTTCTGGAACGCAAGGCTTCGTTCGGCGGAGACTGACTTTCCGATGAAGCTGCTCGCCCTCTCCATCCGCGGCTTCCGCGGCGTTCGGCAGGCCGACTTGCGTTTCGGCCAGCACGATGTACTGGTGGGTCCCAACGGCGTGGGCAAGAGCACGATCATCGACGCGCTTTCGCTCGTTTTCGGCCGCACCCGTCTCGTGCGTGACCTTACGGAGCACGACTTCTACGGCAGCCGTCCTGAAGCGACGAGCCGAATCCTAATAGTCGCCACCTTGGCGGGATTCGATGGTAACGACCCGGAGCGCAACGACACCTGGTTTCGCGAGGGACGAGCAGTTCCCAAATGGTGGAACTCTTCGACAGGCCAGATCGAGCCCGAGCCTGACTATCATGCCGAAACCCTGTGCGCGCAGGTTGCCTTTGCGGCGCGGTTCGATCTCCAGGAACTGGTGGTCGAATCGATTCGCTACTTCCACGATGATGATGAGGTTGAAGATCCATTCCTGGACGATGCTGTCCAGCCCATTCCGACGCGGCTCTTCGACGATATCGGCTACTATGTCCTGCCGGCGCGCCGTACCTGGGAAGCAGCAACATCCTTCGCCTCGGAGTTGTTCCGCAAGGCGGTTGCGACCGTGGGCGGCATCCCCGCACAGACCATCCTCCAAGAGCGCGACCGCCTGCGTTCGCCCGCTGCACCACTGGAGGGAACGGCCGGCCTCTCGCCATTGGTGGAGCGCATCAACCGGCAGTTGGCGGAGCTATTTCCCGTCGCACCCCGTTTTCAGCTAAGGCTCACGGCGACGGACTCCGAATCCCTGCTTCGCGCGCTCGTTCCGCACTACGCTGGCAGCGACGGTGTTCCACTCCCGGTGGGGCGGCATGGGATGGGTTTGCTCTCGCTTCAGACCTTCATTCTTCTGCTCGAACTCGGACGAGAGCGGGTGCGCATCGGCAAGCCGTTTCTGTTCGCGATGGAGGAGCCCGAGTTGCATATCCCGCCAGGAATGCAACGCCGGTTAATCTCACAAGCCGTTACGGTCGCCGAGCAGACGATCTGCACCACCCACTCGCCTCGCGTCGCCGCCTACTACCCCGCGACCTCGGTTCAGATCCTCGATCGCAACCCGGCGCGTCTCGTAGCGACCCCCGTGTTGCCAGCGCCCTTGGACGGGAGCGCGACCAACGCGCGACGCAAGCTCTTTCAGGATGATCGCGCGCGGCTCGTCGAGGCGCTGATGCACCACAGAGTGCTCATCCCCGAAGGACGTAGCGAGTACGAGTGGTTTCGGCTGTTGAGCGATGTGCTCGAGACGGGTGAAGGCGCACTCGACCCCGCCGATGCCGAGGCTCCCGCCTTCGGCACCGTGATTGGCGTGATACCGACCCACGATGGAGCAGTGGCAGAAGTCTACGATGCTCTGCGGACGCTACGGGGTGGATTGGTTCCTCTCGTGGACGGGGATGACGCCGGAGCCCAGAAGATCGACCAAGTCCACAGTTCCGACCGGATGCCGGAAGTCATCCTGAGATGGCGCGACGGCTGGACGATGGAGGACGCGATCGGCTGGATCCTTAAGGGGGACGAGGCCGCCGCGCGTGCCGAACTGCACGGCCGAATTGACCGTGAATTCGAGTCCATCGACGATCTGGTTGGTCTGTTCAAGGTCAACGCCGGTCGCGGCCGCTTGAAGACCGACTACCTCGCCTATTAGGAAGTGGCCTCGGTCATCGGTAGTCTTCCCGGCTGCCGGACTCGCGCCACAGTTCTGCTCAAGGCCGTCACCCTTGCCACGGTAGGAAGAGCGGAAGGTTGTGACTCTATCCGAAGGGACGATGAGCGCACCACGGTGGAGTCTGCCGTGTTCCGTCTCGAGCCATGAGCCTCTACTTCATCGAGGGTCCCGCCGGGACCGGCAAGACGACGCAGTTGTTTCAGGAACTCGAGCGTGTGCTGGAGGCGTGCCCGCTGGAGGAGCACCAGCAGGTTCTCGCATTGACCAAGATGCACGGATCGAGGCGGCGCATGGACGGTCGACTTCGAGCTATTTCAGGTCTTCGAGGGCGGTACCGCTGCTGCACCGCCGATAGCTTTGCATGGAGCATCGCGCGGCGCTGGCGAACACTTGCTCGCACAAAGTCGGCATCGGAGCTGGTCGAGGACGACTACGAACAGGTCTGTTCGCTCGCTGGCGATCTGCTGGCCGAGGCGGCCGTCTCGCATTGGGTTGTCCGCGTATTCCCGATCGTTGTTGTCGACGAGTTCCAGGATAGCAAGCGTGGGCAACTGGCGATGATTTCCTCGCTTTCCAGCTTGACGGCCTGCATCGTAGCGGCCGATGACTTTCAGGATCTGGAAGACACCGAGGCGAATCCGGCAGTCGCGTGGGCGCGGAGCAACGGCGAGAGCAAGAGTCTGAGTGACATTCATCGGACCTCAGCCTCAGGTCTCCTAAAAGCGGGTCGAGCCGTTCGGGCAGGACGCAAGGTTCCTGATAAGGGGGATGGCTTCACCGTGCTGGGCGCACGGAATCACAACGTCGGGGCCAGCTTCGTTTCCAAGAACCTGTTGTGGTGGAGTAGCTGCGCCGATGTCGCGGTTCTAACTCCAGTTCGACCTCCCCGCTCGGCGTTTGTGCGCGATCTCGTCGCCCGAGTGGAGGACAAGCCGATTAGCGACCCTCCGGTGGGGCCGCACCTTGTACCGTGGGAGGAGTCGCACGAAGAGGAGTGCGACAGGTTCATTGAAGGACTTGAGCTGCCCGACAATCCCAATGCTGAGGTCTGCTGTGATGTGCTCTCGTTCGGTGATGTCGGTGGGCCATGGCAGGGACTTCGCCATTGGATCGAGCGGCAGACGCGTGTCGCCGGAAGGACGAAGTTCACAGCTGAAGAGATCCGTTGCGAGGCGCGGCGTATCCATCAAAGGTCCAGAGCGTATCGCCGGGTGAGGGGCGGCGGCGTTCGGGCGATGACGATCCATCAGGCGAAGAACCGCGAGTTCCACTCGGTCATCCTCCTATGGCCCTACGAAGTTGCTGGCACCATCGAGCGCCAGCGACGCCTGCTGTACAACGCGATTACCAGAGCAAAACACCGCGTCCTTGTTGTGGTCCAGAATCCCAACCGATTGCACCAGCCACCCTTTGTAGTCAGGAGTTGAGTACATGATCCCCGGCGCCCGCCGCTTGCCGCCCCACTTGGGGGAGCGCGTCTCGTTCATGGCGCCCTTCGCGCTCACGCGCACGATGACGCACCCGTACTTGGAGTTCGACCCCGAGACCCACGGCCAATTCGCGCCTACCCGCTTCGTGCAGCCGCCGTACTCCGCTGCCATCCTCGGGCTCCACCCGGAAACGAAACTTCGGCGCGACTTGGCGCTGATTAAACTGCGCCCGCCCCAGCCAGGGCTCCAGCACGACACGCAACTGATCGAGGATCGTACCGATCGGACCGACGGAAGTACGGATCACATCGATATCTTCTGAATAGCGCAGCGGCGCCGGGAAGTGCAGCTTGTTGAGCGCCGTCCCGCCGCGAAATCGCAACGCTTCGCGCAGCATTTCGTCCGAGAAGATCTCGACCAGTGCGCGGCTGATGATGAGGTCCTGTTCGACCTGTCGCTGGTCGGCCCAGGGAACGACATTGCCCCAAGCGACGATGTTCTGCGCCGGGATCATTCGTCGAGTTCCGGCACGCGCCGCACGATGACGCGCCATCGGGAATCGCGCTTCCGCGGTTCAGGCGCGAAGTCCGGGTCCCGCGCCTCCTGCCGGTCGAGCTCGGTCCAGGGCAGCGATCCTCGCGCCTGCAACGCCGCCAGCATCGACCCGGTGAGGGCGTCATGGCCAAGATGCTCCAGCAGATGCCCTAGACGCTGCACAACCGGCCGCTCCACCAGCGCCGAAAGGGCGGCGAGTTGCTCGGGATCGATCTTCTGTCCGAGGTCGGAGAGGACCGTGACGACATTGTCGATGCCGCCCGACGCCTGCGGATAACGCAGCAAATCGAGAGCCGTCAGCGCGGCCGACGAGATCTTCATCGTGCCGGTATCGGTCTTACGGCCCTCGATCCCTGCCGTCACCGCTTCCAGATCCTTGCGGTAGTAGAAAACGATCAGGTTGCGGCCGGCGCGGATCTTTGGAAGTCGCTTGGCCGAGATGACCTGAAACTCCATGACAGCCTGATGCGTCGCGCCGTGCAACTCCGCGGCCTTGAGGAGCCCAACGTAATAGTAGTGGCCCTCATGGCGCATGAGCGCGTCGATATACCAGGCCGGTGGCGGCGCCCCCCAGGATGCATATTGCGGTGGGACGACGACATAGAATCCCTGCCGCGGGTTCAACAGTGCCTTGCGGCGCTGTAGCCGTTCGGCGGCATCCAGGAACGCACCACGTCCGACGCCGATCGCCTGCTCGGCTTCCTCGGCGGTGAACACCGCCCGGCCCGCGGAGAGCAACCCACTGACATAGCTTGACAACGCGGATCGCCGGTCGTGAACCATGCTATATTTTCCGCTGTACGTGCGGACTTGTCAACATGAATTTAGTCCGCTTCCCAGATCAGATCGAGAACTCCGCGCAAGGCGCGGATTGTACGGCATGATTTGTCAACCCAAACGCCTTGCCCCGACTGCCCCGCGCACACCGAGACGTGTTACGCCGATCGCAACGTGACTTCGGTTCGGCAGCTAGTCTTGAAACGATATTTCTGGAGTAGTGTGCGTCAAGTTCTGCAAATTGAGATTCGGCATCTCCATCGGGGTTCAGGCCGCCGCGTTTCGCAACGACCCCTTCTTTTGTTCCATTAGAAGGGACGTATTCAAGTACCGGGTCGCCTCGATCCAGTTTTCGTGAGTTCCAATGGCCAGTGCGCGGATCAGTCGAAGACAACTGTCCTCGTTGGGGAAGGTCCGCACGACGCGAGTCCGAAGTAAGCAAGAAGTCTGACCGCGGACCCACCATTGCCGACACATGGTCTGGCGCAGCATCGACCCCACAACGTCCCGGTTCACCGCCCCCGGGGTGCCGCGGATTCCAATTTTCAGGTTGCGCAGCCCACCCCGCAGCCGACGACACCAGGATACCCACCGAGGGTCGGCGTGTATTCCCTGAAAGCCTGGAAAGGCTGTTATCCTAGTGATCGAGAGCAACGATGCATTTTGAACGTCGACACCTCTATTCCCTCTTGACCCTGTGTGGAGCCCTGCTCGTGATTGGACTGGCAACTCCCGTTCATGCCGGAGCCCAGCGTGGGCGTGGAGCAGCGCCGCCGGCGCCAGGCCGAGCCGGGGCGCCTTTCGACATGACCGGATACTGGGTGTCGGTGGTGACCGAAGACTGGCGGTTCCGCATGGTGACTCCTCCCCGCGGCGACTTCAACGGAGTGCGGTTGACGCCGGAAGGCGTCGCGGCAGTCGAGAACTGGGATCCGGACCGAGACGAAGCCGAGGGCAACGAGTGCAAGGCGTATGGCGCGGCGGCAATCATGCGCGTACCGGGTCGACTGAACATTACCTGGGAGAACGACGAGACGCTCAGGATCGATACCGACGCGGGCATGCAGACCCGCCGATTCCATTTCGGAGACGTTCCAACCGAAAGCGATGAGCCCACTTGGCAGGGGCACTCAGTGGCCGAATGGGTATCGACCGGCGGGGGAGGCGCGAACCGCTTCGGCAAACTGACGGTCACAACCACAGGCATGCGTGCCGGATACCTGCGAAAAAACGGGGTACCCTACAGCGAAGACGCCCGCCTGACTGAGACATATCGCATCCTCGACGCACCTAACGGGGACATCTGGCTGATGGTGCTGACTGTCGTCGACGACCCCCGGTACCTGAACGACCGGGCTGTGCCGACACCGCAACATTTTGTCACTTCAACCCAGTTCAAGAAGGAACCGGACGGTTCCGGATGGGACCCCCAACCCTGCTCCGCCAGATAGCCTTTTGCCAAGTCGCGTTCGTTACGCACCAACCACTCGATCACCCTTGGATTCGGACTCGGTCTTGCCGCCTCGCACAGCACATTCGCGTCGACAAGACATGTCACGACAGCGATCCGAGTGAATCGGTCGACTCCGATTCGATCGGTACGAACCAGCCCTTCACAGGACACGCGAGCAGTGTGTTCATCAGGCCCTGGTTCTTCGGTGGGCCGGCGACTGAGAGACGATATTCGCCTTTATCCACCCGTTCTATATCGAACGCCTGGCCCGGCTCGATTCTGTCCTGTTTGCGAAACTCAGCCGGTATGACGATCTGACCCTTGGATGAAATTACAGTCTTCATTGTGCGTAAGATAACGTCTTACTCAGAGATCATCAATTCAGAGGATGCCGGTTGTCGATAGCACATGATGTGTCCCGTCTGAAGAGGCGGGGCGGAAGATGTTGGCGATCGCCGGAAAGTAAAGAAATCTGGACCTTCGCCGCATGCCACATCTTCTGGTCATTGAGGGGCCTGCATTCCGAGACTGTAGCGATAGTCGCGCGGTGATCGTGCAGTCATAGACTGCACCTACAGTCGGAGCGTGGGGATTTCCGGCCGGCGGACCATGACGATAAAGGAAATGATCGGGTCGGCGACTCCCGATGAAGGTTCCCGGATGCACGAAGCGGAATCTCTCAACGCTTTGCCCAGAAGCGGCACAGGGGGTATAGTGCGGGCATGAAAAGACGAGACTTCCTGACAGGCTTGGCGGCGGCGCCTCTTGCGGTGGCGTCCTTGAATTCAACCTCAACGGCGGCGGCAGCCCTTCCGCAGCAGCGGATCGCGGGCCGTGCACCGATCAAACAGAGCGTCATGGGTTCGGTCTGGGGCGGCTCCGACCTGACCTTCGAACAACGGTGCCAAGAGCTCCAGCGCATCGGATTTCTGGGCATGGATCTGACACGCGCGGAGCAGGCGCCGATTCTTCGGGACCACGGTCTGACACCCACACTGATGACAGGTACCGGTACGGGATTTCAGGATGGCCTGATCCGGCGTGAACTACACGACCAGTTTGAACCCGCGTTCATCGAAGGCATCGACATGTGCGCCGAGGTGGGATGCCCGAATCTGATCGCGCTACCCGGCGAGCGCCGCGGAATGCCCTATGACGAAGGCATGGCCAATGCGATCGCCATGTTCGATCGTGTCGCCGACTACGCCGAAGAAAGGGGCGTGATCCTCTGCATGGAGATCACCAACGCCAAGGTGGAGTCCGACAACCGGACCGACCAGATCTTCAGCAGCCTCGACTGGGGACTCAATGTGTGCCGGGGGACGGGCTCTCCGAACGTGAAGATCGTCTTCGACATCTATCACGTTCAGATCACCGACGGAGACATCACCCGAAACCTGCAGGACAACATCGACATGATCTGCCACATCCACACGGCGGGCGTGCCGAGCCGCCAGGAAATCGACGATACCAACGAACTGAACTACCGTTTCATCGCCAACGTCATCGCCGACCTGGGCTACACCGGATTCGTCGCGCACGAACACCGGCCCGGGCCGGGACGCGACGCGATCGAAAGCCTGCAACAGGCTTTCGATATCATGAACGTGTAAACCCCATCGACGGGGGCGGCGCCCGCTCGCTCCCGTCAACTCTTCCCCATCGCACCCATGCTCGCGATGCGATGTCCGTACGTTCTCCGGACCCCGCTTGCGTCGGCGCTCAGCGGGCGAGTTCTTCAGCCAGATACGCGGCCACGTCCTGAATCTGCCCGGATGTCAACAGGTTTCCGAACGCGGGCATGGAGTTTCGACCGTTCGTAATCGTCGCGCGATTCACCGCGGCGCCGGTTGCGCCCGCCAGCGAGATGCCCTCTTGTCCCCCTTCGCCCCGATCTCCGTGGCAGAACGCGCAAGCCTCGATGTACACCTGCCGGCCCGACAAAAGGTTGACGTTTTCGGGCTCACCGGGTACCTGGGCCGGCGGCGCGCCGCCGCGGCCTCCCGCGTCCGCCCTCGGAGCAGGGGCCGGCCCCATCGTGCCGTCGAGCGAAAACATCCAGACACTGTCGCCGCGCGGGCTTCCCGCAAACAGGTTGCCCGCCGAATAGACCACGACGTGCTGGGTGCCTTCATGCTCGAAGACACTGGCCGTGGCGTTGACTCCCGCGCCGGTCTGGAACTCCCAAAGCATTCTTCCGTCGCTTGAATCGAGAGCGGTAAAACGGCCGTCATTCCGGCCGACAAACACCAATCCACCCGCGGTGGTCACCGAACCGCTGTAGCAGGTGTCGGACCAGCGCTGCCGCCAGACGATCCGGTTGGTCCTCATGTCCATGGCGGCGAAAATGCCGGTTGCAGGAATATCGATGCCGCTGAATGGCCCGCCCATCCGTGCCTCGCCCGGCACCGGATTCGAATCGACGGGACGCGCGCCGATCGCCATGATTCGATCCACCGCGCAGACATACAAAATTCCGGTCTCGGGATCGTAAGACGACGGCGGCCAGTTGGCCCCTCGAGGCTTCATCACGACCGGGTCTTCCCAGAACGGCGTGAAGATCCGGCCTTGATTGACGAGTTCGTACCCTTCGGGAGCGATATCGATTTCCTGGGGAGAAAACGAATCGCCGACGGGGTAGGGTTGCGTCGCCGCCGTGAACTGACGCGGCTCTTGCGGAACCGGGCGCTCTTGGATGCCGACGAGCGGCTCGCCGGTGGTTCGGTCCAGGATATAGACCCATCCGGTCTTCCCGATTGCAGCCAAGCCCCGGCGCTCTTCCCCTTCGATGTCGATATCGAACAGAACGATGGGGTTCGCGCCATCGTAATCCCACAGATCATGGTGAACGGTCTGAAAATGCCAGCGGTACTCTCCGGTCGCCGCGTCCAGCGCAACGACCGACGCCGTGAACAGGTTGTCGCCCTCGCGGACCGAACCGTTGAAATCGGGGCTGGCGTTGGCCGTAAAGAAGTAGATCATTCCCAGATCGGGATCGACGGCGGGCGTCTGCCAGATGGCGCCGCCGCCATACATCCACGCGTCGGTATCGGGCGGCCAGGTGTCGGAACCGAATTCGCCGGGCTCGGGAATCGTATAAAAGGTCCAAACCAGCGAACCGTCCTCGGCGTCGTAGGCCTTGATCCGCCCGCGAGTGGCCCGGTCGCCGCCTGCAAATCCCTGGATCACGAGGCCGTCGTAATACAGCGGCGCGGCGGTGATCGAAAAGCCTTCCTGCCAACGTTCGGCCTGCACCGCCCAGGCCAAGTCACCGGTCTGCTGATCGACGGCGACGAGCTTTCCGTCGAGTTGCCCGACAAATACCTTGCCGTCGCCCAGGCCGAGGCCGCGACTCAACCAGCCGCAACAGACGCTGTCGATCGACTGGTCCAGATGCGCCTGGTACTTCCACAGAATCCGGCCGGTTTCAACGCTCAATGCGAACACGTCGTTATCGCCGGTGACGATATACACGACGCCTTCGTGGACGATGGGCTCGGCCTCCCCCGAATAACGAGCGCCGGCGCCGGAAGCATCCAGATGCGTCCGCCAGTCGGCCCGAAGCTCCGACACGTTGCCGCGGTCGATCTGGGTGAGCGGCGAATATCGCTGGTTGAACAGGTTTCCGCCATTGGTCACCCAACCGTCGGTGGGAAGGGCCGCCAGATCGGTCGCGGAAAATGCCGGAGCGTTGATGATCTCGACATCCGCGTTCGCCGCGATTTCAGCCGCATCCTGCGCCCGCATCCGATAGCCTGCCGCCAAAACGACGATCAGACTCAATCCCAGGATCGGCGGCAATCGAAGCGTGGCGGTGCGAACGGAACTCCAACCGGTGGATTTCTTCACGATACTCTCCTCAAAAATGGGATGAACTCCCGGAACAATATAGAAATATAGAACAGATGACTTCAATCGCCATGTCTGGCATATCATATGGGGTCCCCACCAGTGGGACCCCGGGCCAGGGTTCCGAATTTCAACAGGAGTCCATCGTTATGACGGTATCTCAAATGTGTCGCGTGCTGCGGGTTTTACCCGTTATCGCCATTCTCTCGATAACTACCGTTGCGGGCTTCGCACAGCGTGGCGGGCTGCCCGTCGAACCGCTCGGCGACGGACCGTGGGAATTCGCCACCTCGGAACAGGGGATGCGTATCAAGGTTTCCATCGTCACGCGGGGTCTCTTCCATCCGTGGGACATGGCGTTCCTTCCCAACGGCGACATTCTGGTGACCGAACGCCGAGGTCAACTCCGAATCATCCGGGACGGAGTACTCGATCCGGATCCGATTCCCGGAGTTCCAACCATTCACGCCGTCCGGCTGTCCGGCTTGATGGACGTTGAACTTCATCCGGACTTCAGTGAAAACCAGTTCGTTTACCTGACCTACACCAAGAATCTCAACCCGGATCCGCTCGAAGTGGCCACGACTGTCGCCCGTGGACGTCTGGTCGACAACCGCCTTGTCGGCGTCGAAGACATCCTCGTCGCCGACTCCTGGCCCGGCAACGGCGGCTCCGCCTCGCGTATCGCGTTCGGACCCGACGGCTACCTTTACATGACCACGGGAGCATCGAACGGCAATGCCGCCCAGGATCCGTCGAACCTGCGGGGAAAGATCCTCCGCCTTGCCGACGACGGCAGTCCGGCCCCGGGCAATCCTTTCGAAGGCCGTGAAGGATACGCCCCGGAAGTCTATTCCATGGGTCACCGCAATTCGCTGGGTCTGGCCTTTCACCCCGTGACCGGCGAACCGTGGAACAGCGAAATGGGTCCGAACGGTGGAGACGAGGTCAACATCATCCAGCCGGGCGCAAACTACGGCTGGCCCGACATCAGCTTCGGACGTTCCTACGAAGGACCTTACCAATCCGCCCTTCCATGGCGCGAGGGCATCACGCTTCCCGTGTCCTACTTCGTACCGGGGATCTCACCCTCCGGGCTCTCGTTCTATACCGGCGACCGGATGCCTGCCTGGAACAGCAGCGTCTTTATCGGTGGACTGCGTGTGGGGCAGATTCAGGGAACCGGACGCCTGGTGCGATTGTTCTTCGACGAAAACGGAAACGAGCGACGGAGGGAAACGCTGCTGACAGAATTGAGTCAGAGAATTCGCGACATCAAGGACGGCCCCGACGGATACCTCTACCTGTTGACCGAGGAGAACGACGCGGCATTGCTCAGGGTGGAGCCGGCAAACTAGTGTACTGCTCGAAACCCCGCAGGGTTCTGCCACCGGCTGCCGGCACGTGACAATTCCCCCCCTGATCATCCTGTTGATCGGCATGGCTACGGTCATCGGCCTGATCATGGCTTTGCGCCTGAACGCGTTCTTCGCCCTGATCACGGCGGCTCTCGTCGTCAGTCTTCTCGCACCCGGAGAACTCTCCGAAAAGGTTGGACGCGTCGCCGCGGCATTCGGATCGACCGCGGGCAGCATCGGCATCGTGATCGCGCTGGCGGCGGTGATCGGCATGTGCATGCTCGAAAGCCATGCCGCCGACCGGATCGTGCGTTGGTTTCTGTCAATGTTCGGAGTCGGACGGGGCGATGTTGCGCTGCTGGCCAGCGGTTTCGTCCTCTCGATTCCCGTCTTCTTCGACACGGTCTTTTATCTGCTGATTCCGCTCGCCCGATCCATGTTCCGCAGGACTGGTACCGGCTACGCCAAATACGTCATGGTGATCGCTGGCGGCGCGCTCGTGACGCACGGACTGGTGCCGCCGACGCCGGGACCGCTGATCAATGCTCAGAATCTGGGAGTCGATCTCGGAACGATGATGATGGTCGGCCTGATGGTCGCCGCGCCCGCCGCTCTGGCCGGAATACTCGCCGCGGGATGGCTCAACGACCGCCTGGATATACCGATGCGGCCGCTGGGCGATTCGAACTCGGACACCCAACCGCCGAGCGACGACGAACTCCCGGGCCTCGGCGTGTCGCTGCTTCCGATCATTCTGCCCGTCGTCATGATTGCCAGTAACACGGTCGTGCAAGCCGTGGCGCCCGGAGGGGCGATCGGGGAATGGACCGCGATGCTCGGCAACCCGAACCTGGCGATGCTGGTTGCGGCAACTATCGCACTCGGGCTCTACGTCGCGCGCCGGCGGCCAAAGTCGGAGCTGTTCAAACATCGGGTCGAAAGCTCGCTGATGAGCGGCGGGTTGATCATTCTGATCACGTCCGCGGGCGGCGCTTTCGGCGCCATGCTTCAGGCCGCCGAAATAGGTCCGGCAATTCAGGGCATGTTCGGCGGCAGGGCGTCGAGTGGATTCGCGTTACTGATCGTTTCGTTTCTGATCGCGAGCCTGCTCAAGGTTGCCCAGGGATCGAGCACGGTCTCAATCATTACGACTTCGGCCATGATGGGCTCGATGATCGCCCCCGAAAGCATGAGCTTTCATCCCGTATACGTTGCAACGGCTATCGGAAGCGGTTCAATGGTGGGATCGTGGATGAACGACAGCGGTTTCTGGATTGTTTCCCGAATGGGAGTTCTGACCGAGGCCGAGACGTTTCAGACCTGGACGGCGATCGCGGCGGTGGTTGGCTTCGCGGGCATGGTTGCCACAATCGTTCTGGCAACCCTGATTCCATTGATCTGAACGAAGCTCTGACTAGCAGTCCGTGGCAGGACCCTTCAGGGTCGCGCGCGGGGGTCTTCGGGTTTCAGACGCGAAGAGAGGAGCCCAGCGATGGTTTCACATCGTGACGCTGGAGATATCTCTAAATCATTATTTTACAGTGGTTTATAAGACTACGCATTTCTTTTGAATACGATAAATTGCACATTTTTCTAGCCCGCCTTTCTCACGGGTTTTCGTCGCGAAGAGTCGGAGACGCCGTCAGAGCTACGGCGCGTTCCCCGCGCCGGGCGCGTAGCGGCGCGTTCGTCGCGCCGGATCAAGCGCGTCAGGGGGCGTGCCTGGCGGATGGATCCGGCGCTGTAGCAGACAACTCGTGAGAAATGCGGGCTGGCGGAATCGACGGGACCGAAGCCGCTCGTCGCGCCGAATTCTTGCTTCGCCAGTCAGGGCGGTGGGCCGTGGGGCAAGCCAATCCTTCACGTGCTCAACCGTGATGGCCTCCCCGGTCCGGCTCTTCAGCCCGTCGTCGCCTCCTTCGAGAAACGCATCGCGCCAATCCGTCAGTGTCACCGCCGTCACCGCGGACTTCCGGCTCGTCGCTTCCAGCACGGCGCCACGCATGAGCTCCATCACCACCGTTACCTTCCGCCGGGCCGACCAAGGACCCGTCCCGGGTAGCGCTGATTCGCGGACCGCTTCGGTCGCCTTACCGGCTCTGTGCGCGGCCCCGGATTCTGTATTTCTTCCTCTGGACATCGTGATCCTCCTGTTCGGTATTCTCTCAAATCACTGTCCGATGAAATCGTGGGGCGGGGGATAAATAGTTGACGCTGGACACTTGTGCAACACTAATCGATTACACTAATCGATTGTGCTCGCGTATCCACCGAAAACGAAGACACAGCCTTGAAAGATGTTGGATGCGAGCCCGCTTTCGCGAGACGGCTTCCGGCGGCAGTCCGGACCGGCTCCGACCTTGTCGGCTCCTGGATCAACTGAGCCCTACGTCCATTTCAAACAGCGTCACTCGCGGAAAACAGAGTGCATACTCGTACGCGAAATATTATAAAGGGTCAGGGTATGGAAAAAGATTCTGAAATCCAGAAGATTGCGTTTCTCGGCAACTATCCACCGCGGAAGTGCGGTATCGCTACATTTACGACCGATCTACTGACAGCCGTAGCATTAGAGCGATCTAAAACCGAGTGCTTTTCCGTTGCAGTCAACGACACGAGGGATGGCTACAAGTATCCGGACGAAGTCCGGTTCGAGATTGAAGAGCAGGATGTTTCATCGTATCTGCGGGCTGCCGATTTCCTCAACATCAGCAACGTGGATATCGTCTGCCTGCAACACGAGTTCGGCATTTTCGGAGGGCCGAGCGGCAGCCATGTGCTGGCGCTCCTTGGTGAGCTGAGAATGCCCGTCGTGACGACGTTCCACACACTCCTGCTTGAACCTAGAGCTGACCAGCGGCGTGTGATGGAGGTGCTGATCGCGCGTTCAACCCGTCTCGTGGTTATGAGCGAGCGGGGGGCGGCGATGTTACAGGAGTTGTATCAGGCTCCGGCAGCAAAGGTGACACTCATTCCGCATGGCATTCCTGACATAGCGTTTGTCGATCCAAATTACTTCAAGGACCAGTTCGGCGTGGAAGGAAGGATGGTGTTGCTGACCTTTGGGTTGCTTTCGCCGAACAAAGGGATCGAACAGGTGCTCAATGCACTGCCCGAGATTCTCAAGGAATTCCCCAGCGTCGTGTATGTCGTTCTCGGCGCCACCCATCCAAACGAACTGCGAGAGCACGGCGAGGCCTACCGTCGAAGCCTTGAACTTCTCGCCAAGAAGAACAAACTCGAAAAGAATGTCATCTTCTATGACCGCTTTGTCGAACTCGAAAACCTGAAGGAGTTTATCGGCGCAGCTGATATTTATATTACCCCCTATCTCAACGAAGCGCAGATCACGTCGGGTACGCTGGCGTATACATTTGGCGCGGGCAAGGCCGTGATTTCGACGCCCTATTGGCATGCCGCCGAGTTGCTTGCGGATGGTCGCGGCGTGCTCGTACCGTTCGCTAACGCCCAGGCGATTGCGGACAACGTGATCCGTTTGTTGCGAGACGACAATGCGCGGCACTCCTTGCGCAAACGTGCGTACAAGCTGGGCCGGGAAATGATCTGGAGTAATGTGGCGAAATCGTATGCGGGTTGCTTCGAGTCGGCGCGGCTGGATGGGGCGGTGACGACTCGGAAAGTGTTTGCCACAAAAACACTCGATAACACGCCATTAGATTTGCCACGCTTGGAACTGGATCATCTTTCGCGGATGACCGACTCAACAGGCATCTTTCAGCACGCCATTTTCAGCGTTCCCAATTTTTCAGAGGGCTACTGCACCGACGACAATGCCCGGGCCTTCATTCTCATGACACTCCTCGATGAGTTAGGGGAGAAACCAGAGAGTGCGCGGACGCTGGCGACGACCTACGCAGCCTTCCTGCAACACGCATTTGATCGCAAGGCCGGCCGGTTTCACAATTTCCTGACTTTCGACCGTCAGTGGCTCGATGGACGAGGTTCGGAAGATTCTCACGGCAGGGCTCTTTGGGCACTCGGCGTATGTGTCGGCCGTTCACCGTACCCGAGCTTCCAGATCATGGCCGGACAACTCTTCGCGCAGGCGTTGCCAGTGGTGACGGAGTTCACGTCACCCCGGGGGTGGGCGTTCAGTCTTCTCGGCATTAACGAATACTTGCGGCGCCTGAGCGGCGACACTGAGGTCAAGCGTGTCCATCAGATACTCACTGCGAAGCTCATAGATTTGTTCGACAAGACGGCTGCTCCAGACTGGCTGTGGTTTGAAGACACCCTGACTTACGATAACGCCAAGCTTGCCCATGCGTTGATTCTCAGCGGACATGCCACAAAGGAAAAGAAGGTGTTGGAACGAGGCCTGCGGGCACTACGTTGGCTCATGGAAGTGCAAACCTGTGAACAGGGCCACTTGAGACCCATTGGGAACGACGGCTTTTATCGGCGGGGCGGTGAACGCGCCAACTTCGACCAGCAACCGATCGATGTCCAGGCAACCGTGTCGGCCTGCCTCCAGGCCTATTGGGCCACATCGGAGCCCTGGTGGTACGCGCAGGCCGAACTGGCGTTCGAATGGTTTATTGGCCGGAACGATCTGGGGTTGGAACTGTATTCTCCCGAGACCGGCGGATGCAGGGACGGGCTGCTCGTGGACCGAGTCAACTGGAACATGGGGGCGGAATCGACCCTGGCTTTCTTGCTTTCTCTGGCTGAAATGCGCCAGATGCAGAATATGCTGACAGACTTTAAAGAACCGATCAGCGACAGCGTAGAGACACCCTTTTCAGCCACGTTTCCGGGGGCTACGAGTCCGTGAAGCATCTTAAAGTCAAGCGCAAAGCCTTGCTCCTAAGGCCGGATCAGTCACGCGTTCTCTTACGGCCGATCGATCTGGGTGAGCGGACCGGGAACATCATCGCTAGAATCATGGCGCTTCCCGAAAGCGAAGTGGAGCGCCTTCTTGAGGAGGTTTGCGAGGACTTTTGCGAGAGGCACAAGCAGATCCCCGAATATTTGCAAGAACGCTTCGATCTGATCCGCGAGAGTCTAGTGACTACGGCACCATCGAAACAACGACAACAATTGATCGGATCCTATTTATCTTGTGAATTCTCCCCGGAATCTGCAGCCCTGTGCAATCCATCCATCGTCCCGCACCCCGACCAGTCGCATCTGGATCCGGGCGCTCTACGTTTTGTCCTGAGCCTGCGCGCCGTTGGGGAGGGGCACATTTCCTCCCTGACTTTCCGGTCCGGGATCATCTACGCCGACCATGGGATCGAAATCAATGGCCCAACGGGCTACCTCAGCGGGCCGCGTCAGATTCCGAATCCCTGCTACCAGAAGGCATCCTTCATCGAGAGGCTCCAGGAACTGGACGGGGCCAGCGAGGTCACGCGCGGGGTTATGCGGAGGCTCGAGGAGTCGTTCTCGCTGGAACAGTTGCGCTCCGCGCTCGATGCCGAATCGACCGCGGCCCACGATCCGGACACGGAAGCAGCGTTTCAGATGACTGTTGAGGCGATCTGGATGTTCGCAGTCTCCAATTATGAAGTTCAGTTTAAACCCGAACAGCGGATGTCGGAGCGCATCATTTTTCCAGGTTCTCGCGCGCAACGCAACGGTATTGAAGACGCCCGGTTTGTCCGGTTTCAGAACGACGACGACACCCACATCTATTACGCCACCATTACCGCCTACGATGGAAATCTGATCTCGCCAGAGCTGGTGGAGACGACAGACTTCCTCCATTTTCGGTTCAACACTTTGAACGGTCGTGCCGCCAAGAACAAAGGCATGGCAATCTTTCCTCGGAAAATCAATGGACGCTACGCCATGATCTCCCGCCAAGACAATGAGAACCTCTACCTGGTATTCTCCGACAACATTCACGGCTGGAATAACCCCACAAAAATCGTGACGCCGCGTTTCCCCTGGGGACTCGTCCAACTCGGGAACTGCGGGTCACCCATTGAGACCGAGGCGGGCTGGTTGGTCCTCACCCATGGCGTTGGCCCAATGCGAAAGTACTGCATTGGCGCTTTTCTCCTTGATCTTGATAACCCGGTCAAAGTGATTTGCCGCCTCACCGAGCCTCTACTCAAGCCGGGTTGGAGCGAACGCAAGGGCTACGTGCCCAACGTCGTGTACTCCTGTGGCAGTCTGATTCACAATGGTGAACTGATCATCCCGTACAGCCTTGCCGACTCTGCCACCACTTTTGCGACGGTCGCGCTCGACGACCTGCTCGCTGCCATGCAATAGGAAGAATTGTTCGATACAAGCATCAGGCACGATAAGCGGGTCGCGATCCTGTCTCCTGTCGCGTGGCGCACGCCTCCCCGGCAATATGGCGCTTGGGAAACCGTGGCTAGCAACATCACTGAAGGCCTCGTTGCCCGCGGGTGGGACGTGACATTGTTCGCCACCCGAGATTCGCTCACACGCGCCCATCTGCACGCCGTTGTAGACACAGGATACGAAGAAGATTCCACCATCGATCCCAAGGTGGCCGAGTACCTGCACATTTCAGAGGTCTTCGAGCACGCTGCTGAATTTGATCTGGTTCACAGCCACTACGACTTCATGGCCCTGACTTACACAAGGTTGGTCCATACACCCGTCCTGACTACGATCCACGGGTTCTCCTCTCCCAAGATCATGGGCCTTTATCAGAAGTATCGGGACGGATATTTCGTTTCGATCAGTAACTCTGATCGCGCCCCCGGGCTGAACTACCTGGCCACCGTCTACAACGGGATCGACCTTTCGTTGTATCCGCTTCGGGAGAGCGGTGGCGACGCATTGATTTTCCTGGGCCGGATTCATCCGGACAAGGGTGTTCATCTGGCGATCGAGGTTGCTCGTCTGAGCGGGAGACCTCTGATCATCGCCGGGATCATCCAGGATGAGACGTATTTTCGCGAACAGGTGGAGCCGTATCTGGGAAGTACAGATATCCGCTATATTGGACCGGTCGGCGTTCGAGAAAAGAACGAGCTGTTTTCAACGGCCTTCGCACTACTGCATCTGAATACTATTCCGGAAAGGTTCGGACTTGTTTTGGCTGAAGCCAACGCTGCTGGTGTGCCCGTCATTGCCATGGATTTGGGATCCTGCCGCGAGGTCATCAAGGAGGGTCATACTGGTTTTTTGGTCGATAACCCCGTGCAAGCCGTGGAAATGCTTGGACGGATTTCTCAAATCGATAGCCGCGCGTGCCGCCGCCGCGTCGAGGAGTGTTTCTCAATCGATAGTATGGTGGATGGATACGAACGGGTTTACTCGACGATCCTTGAACTTACAGGGAGTAACCAACGATAAAGGCGGACATAGTCAGACGATACGGACAGAACCCCATTCTGACCAAGGCGGATATTCCGTACGCGGTTGAGACCGTTCATAACGCGGCTGTCGTGAAGCATGAAGGCGAATACATCATGCTGTTTCGCTCCCATCTCAGGACGGGACGGTCCATCATCGGTTGCGCGCGCAGTGCAGACGGATTCAACTTCGTTGCGCATTCCGAACCTTTCCTCGTTCCAGAACAAGACGGCCCTTTCGCCGACTATGAAGAGTTTGGCGTCGAGGACCCGCGGGTGAGCTGCCTGGATGGTGAATACATCATTAGCTATAGCGCATACTCAAGAAATGGCGTGCGCATCGCCCTGGCCAGGACTAAAGACTTTACCCAGGTGGAGAGGCTTTCGTTGATCACGGAGGCCGACTACCGGAACGTGGTCATATTCCCAGAAAAGTTTGATGGTCTCTATGCCAGGCTCGACCGGCCTCACTCGGAGATTGCTCCGTGGTCCATATGGATTTCCTATTCTCCCGACTTGCGCTTCTGGGGTGACTCGCAACTCGTCATGAAGCCTGCACCGTATCATTGGGATGAAATGAAGATCGGCCCCGGAGCACCCCCGATAAAAACCGACAGGGGATGGCTTTCCATCTACCACGGAGTTTTTAAGACGATGGACGGCTCGATGTATCGTTTGGGAGTCGCTCTGCACGACCTGTATGACCCAGCAAAGGTCATCGGTGTGGGCGACTCGTGGATTCTGCAGCCAGAAGATCCATGGGAGACAGTCGGCTATGTCCATAACGTGGTGTTCACCTGTGGAGCGGTTCCCGAATCCGATGGAACAGTGAAAATCTACTGGGGAGGGGCCGACACCGTCATGTGCGCAGGAGAAGCGAATCTTTCGGATCTGGTGTCGATGTGCCTACACAACGCCCGCCCCGCAAAATGAAACGCATCGGGCTGAGAACCGCCCTCTGTTCCGGAACGGGTGTAGGCGCGCATTAGAAACCGCGGCTTTTTGCAGGAGCGCCAGTATTGAGAGGTTGATTCGTCATCATCGCCGAGGCTTGGCGAGGCTCTGGTAAGGTAGGGAACCGAAGGCGGAAAGTAAAAAACCCCGACCGTTAGCGCGATCGGGGTTTTTCTATGTCGACCCAGAAAGCGGCCGAACATCCTGAAGATGTGATCGAGCTTGCCACGCTGGGAGGCCGATGCCCAGTCCCTCCGGAAGGCGGGGATTGAACCGCGCCTCGGCCAGCGACACCAGGGGATAGCCGCCCAGACCCAAAGTGCAGGGTTGGCCGCCGACGACCAGCCGCTGCACCCAACGCCAGGCGCCGGAGGGATCGACGCGCAGGTTCAAGCCATGTGCGTCGCCATAGAGACCCGGCCCGGCGGTCCGGACGAACTGGGCCGTGAGCCGGTTGGTCTGGTGTCTTCCCCGAGGTTCGGTGCGCCTGGTAATCTCATTCTCCAGGACACCCCATGGGGGTGGGAGACTCCGATTGATAACGACAATAATACATACAATATATTTCTGGAACAGGCGGGATTTGGATGGCGTTTCGTGGATGGTTGGAAGACGTATAACCGTAATTATATGAATCTATTGAATGGATTTCTTTGGAATATCGGGGTGCTTATTGGACCCGGCAGGCTGTCTCCCACATCGTGACCGACGAACGACAAAGTCTGTGACCCGAACCCCTCTGCGCCCTACGCGTTACGAGCGCGAACTCAATCTCCCGCGTGAGCACCTCTCTGACACCGCATTTCTCTTGCTGCTAAACTGAACTCCACAACGGCCAGGAGGAAGAACTAGATGGGCTTGCCCCGAAAGTTGACATCGAACGAACTCTACAAGCGCTCCGACCCGGAATCGTTCGACTTCGAGACGACCGGCCAGATCGACAATCCACCCGAGATCGTCGGACAATCGCGGGCCGTCGAATCGATCCGTTTCGCCGCCGGTATGGAGCACGAGGGCTACAATCTGTTCGTTCTGGGTCCCCCGGGGACCGGCAAGCGCCACCTGGTCGAGCGTTTTCTGAAGAGCGAATCCGCGGGCCGGAACGTACCCGGCGACATCTGTTACGCCAACAATTTTACCGATGCCAGTCGTCCGAGGTTGCTTCTGCTTCCTTCGGGCAAGGGTGCTCTCCTCAAACAAGACATCGAGGAAATGGTCGAAGAGATCGCAACGACGCTTCCCGCGGCGTTCGAGAGCGAGGAATACCAGTCCCGAATCCAGGCGGCGCAGCAGGAATTCAAGGAACAGCACGAAAACAAGCTCGAAGAACTTCAGGCAAGGGCGCAAAAACAGGGCTTCTCGATGATGCAGTCGCCGATGGGGATCGTGTTTGCTCCCATGAACGAGGGCGAAGTCCTGGTGCAGGAAGAATTCCGGAAGCTACCCGTCGAGGACCAGAAGAGGCTTGAGACAGCAATCGAGGCATTGCAACTGGAACTGCAGTCGATCCTGCGAACCGTCCCCCGGCTTGAACGGGAGTTGCGTGGACGGATGCGCGAACTGCACAGGGAACTGACCGATATCGCAATCGGGCATCTCATTGAGGAACTCCGCCAGAAATACAGCGACTTCGCACCGGTCACCGAGTTTCTGGACTCCGTCCACAAGGATCTCATCCAGCATGCCCGGGATCTTCTTCAACCCCCGGATCCACATGGTCAGCCCCTGCCTGTCCCGGACGGCTCACCGCTCGGCCGCCGCTATGGAATCAACGTCCTGGTCGACAACGGATCGCAGGACGGCGCTCCCGTCGTCAACGAAGATCACCCGACGTATGAAAACCTCGTCGGACGCGTGGAACACGTGTCCCAAATGGGCACGCTCGTCACCGATTTCACTCTCATCAAGGCGGGCGCGCTTCACCGTGCGAACGGCGGTTACTTGATTCTGGACGTACGACGGGTGTTGATGCAGCCCTATGCGTGGGAAGGGTTGAAGCGTGTTCTGAAGGCAGGGGAGATCAAGATAGAACCGGTGGCTGGATTTATCAGCATGCTGTCGCTGGATCCGGAACCCGTCCCCATCGACGTCAAGGTGGTTCTGATCGGAGACCCCGAGCTGTATTACCTGCTTTGCCAATACGATCCGGACTTCCCCAGCCTGTTCAAGGTGGTTGCCGACTTCGACCGCATCGTCGATCGCGATCCCGAAACTGAAAGGCTCTACGCGGGGCTGATCGCGGAGTTGGCGCGCAAACACGGTCTCCGGCCGTTCGACCGCGGTGCGATGGCCCGCATTATCGAGGACAGCGCGCGTCGTGCCGAGGATTCCGAACGACTGAGCGGACACATCGGGCACCTGTCCGACCTGGTTCGTGAATGCGACTACTGGGCCAGGATGGACGGCGCCGACAAGGTGCGGCGAGACCACGTCGACACGGCGATTGAAACCCGGATCCGCCGAGTGGACCTGATGCGCGAGCGAATGCAGGAACAAGTGCTGCGCGAAACCGTTTCGATCGACACCGCGGGTGCCACCGTCGGGCAGATCAACGGACTCGCGGTACTCCAATTGGACAGCTTTTCGTTCGGAAGGCCAATCCGTATCACCGCAAGGGTCCGCATGGGTAAGGGCGAGGTCGTCGACATCGAACGAGAGGTCGAACTCAGCGGACCCATTCACTCGAAGGGAGTTCTGATCCTGTCCAGCTTTCTGGGTTCTAGATACGCCTTTGACCGGCCGCTTTCGCTTCAGGCCAGCCTGGTGTTCGAACAATCCTACAGTGGTATCGATGGCGACAGCGCCTCATCGACGGAACTCTACGCGTTGTTGTCGGCCATCTCGGGAGTGCCGATCATGCAGTCCTTTGCCGTGACCGGATCGGTCAACCAACTCGGACAGGTCCAGGCGATCGGCGGCGCCAACCAGAAAATCGAGGGGTTCTTCGACCTTTGCGCCGCGCGCGGCCTGAGCGGGGATCAGGGCGTTCTGATTCCCGAATCGAACGTCAAGCATCTGATGTTGCGCCAGGACGTGGTCGACGCGGTCAAAGCTGGACAATTCCATGTCTATGCCGTTCGGACGATCGACGAGGGAATCGAACTCCTGACCGGTGTCGAGTCGGGTGCGCCGGATGAGAACGGCCAATACCCCGCTGACAGCATCAATGGCAAGGTGGCCGAACGGCTCAGGGAAATGACCGCGTTGCAGCGATCGTTTGCCGCGCCGGCCGCCGCCGAACCAGATTCGGCGGAACAATCGCAATGACCGATACACCACCCATCCGAAGGATCCTGGTCGGGCTGGACGCATCCCCGGGAAGCATGGCGGCACTGAAAGCCTCGGCGCACATGGCCGCATTGTTGCAAGCCGAACTTCTGGGTTTATACGTCGAGGACGAATCGTTGCTGCGTGGGGCCGATATTTCGATGACCCAGTTGGTGGGATCGTTTTCGGGGACGATCCGCCCGATCGAACGCCGCGAAGTCGAACAGTCGTTACGGATTCAGGCAAGACGGGCCCGGCAAGCCCTGGAATCGGTCGCGGGGCACGCGCAGGTTCGATGGTCTTTCCGGGTTGCTCGCGGTCCCGTCGAAAAAGAACTTATCGCCGCTTCGACTCAGGCAGACATGATCGGCCTCGGCCGCTGCGGGTGGTCGCTCGTCGAAACACGATACGTCGGACGGACGAGTCAGGCGATCCTGGCCCGCACCGGAACGCCCGTACTGCTGCTCCCGCGCAACCTGCGGCCCGGGAGCGCCATCGTGACGGTCTACGACGGGAGCATGAAGGCCAGGACGGGACTGGGACTCGCGGTTCGTCTCGCACGCGAAGACATCACTCCGCTGGTGATCGTCGTCCCCGGCCCCGATCATGGAACGGCCGAAGGGCTGGCGGTCTCGGCCAAGGAAGAACTCCAGCGGCTTGACATTCACAGGGCGGCGTCCTACCGCCGCATTCCCAGGATGGAACCGTCCACGCTGGCGGCATCGGTGGGCGCCGAAGGGATTGGAATCCTCATCCTTCCCGACAACGGAGAACTCTCGGGCGGCTCACTCCAGTTGCTGGCACATCTGGACGTTCCCGTTCTGGTCATCCGATAGCCCGCCTTTCTGACGCGTTGTGGGCGCGAAGAGTCGGGAGAGGCCCCATCTCTAACGCCCCGAATACGGGGTGCGTATAGCGCCACGAATGCGGACCCGTATTTCGCCACGAATGCGGGAGCGGCCCATTCCGGCGGGATCAGGGATTACCGATGGCGCCCCCTGGGGGCAACCCGCTGGGCACCGCGGACGGAATGGTCCGATCGAAATCCGGATCGGTAAGCGCTTCAAGGAAGGCGATGATTTCCCGCTTCTCGCGGTCGCTCATGTTGTCCACTCGCCGGAAGTTCCTGTCGAGACGAGAGAGACCGTCGTCCCGCCTGCCCCGGCCGGCGTCGGAAACATTCGGGTTCTCGGACCGGCCATTGTCGTAGAAGTCCAGCACGTCTTCGAGGGTCGCAAGCGTGCCATTGTGCATGTACGGCGCCGTCAGCGCGACGTTGCGGAGCGTGGGCGTCCGGAATCGAAACCGGCCGCCGCCAGCGTCGGGTTCCGACAACCGCGGGTGCTCGGCCACACCCTCGGCGTGCAGATTGAAGTCGGAGAACATCACGCCGTCGTGGCATCGGTCGCAACCCGCGTCGTCGAATTCCTCCATACCGCGTTGCTGCTGGGCGGTCAATGCGGTCGTATCTCCGGCACGGAACCGGTCGAACGGGCTGTTCATCGCCACCAGGGTCCGCTCGAAAGCCGCGATTGCCCGGCCTATGCCTGACGCGGTGACGGACTCGCCAGAACCGAACGCGCGCTCAAAGAGGGTGACATATTCGGGAATCGCCTGAAGCCTGGCGACCACCGTGTCCACGGCGGCTTCCTCGGAGTATGCGGTGCCGCGCATCTCCTCGAATGCCTTGATCGGCTCGAGCGCCTGCACCTCGAGGCTCCGGACGCGGTTGTCCCAGAACATCGGAGCTCTCTCCTGATTGACCGAAGCGAGTGTACCGTCGAACTGCCGGTTGAACCGCCGGCGGCGGCGATTGTCGTTCGCCCCGTTGAAACCCACGTTGAGAATGGTCGGAGAGTTCCGCTTGACCACGGGGATGACGCCATCGGTCATGTCCGCGCGTGCGGATCCCAACCCGATCGAACCGGTTCCAAGCGACAGTTCACGGTCATCGGCATAGGCGAAATCGGGATGATGGCACGTTGCGCAGGCAATGTCCCGGCTGCCGGACAGGATCGGATCCCAGAAAAGGAGCCGTCCGAGTTCCTCGACGGCCGTTGGCGAGGCAGGTTCGACCGGGTTCTGCGCCTGGATTGGACTCGCCGTCTGAATCATGGAAGCTACCGCGAAAGCGGCAACGAGACTGAGGAGAGCGACGCGGACCTTCATGGCATGACTCCATTTTTCCGCAGTTGGTGTACGTCCATCCCGTGAGGGAAGCCCACCTGTTCGGAAACGTCTATCCAACCGAGGATAACGGACTGGCGCCGGCCGGGATGTAAAAGAAACATTACAAACCCTACGTTCTTGATTTGGGCTGTTTCGGACTTGATTCGGGCGGTCATAGACTGCCCCTACATGCTCAATATTCAGGGATTTGGGCGCCCCATTTCTCGACAGGCGCCGCCGTCAGGTGGATGTCCGTTCGAGCGCCAGCCTGCGATATTGGGTGACATTCCCCCAAGCCACTATGGGGGGCGTCAGTTCCAGCGCCATGCCGCGGTATTCAGTGACGTTTCCCCATGCGACAATGGGATCGTCGAAAGTGGGGTCTCGCAGGACCCCAAGAAACTCGCCAAACTGCGGATGATCGCTTCGCCAAACGCATTTGTCGCGAAACACTTGCGCGGGCCAGGTCCCCCAATCCACTACCAGAGCGAATGCGACCTGATCCGCGCCGAGTTGCTTGCCGAGACGCACGAAATCGGGCATCTCGTGGAAGTTGTCCTTCTGCACCACATAGTCCAACCTCAGGAAGTCGAGATCGCCGGAACGACGGCGTTCACCCAGAAAAGCCGTATTCTCCAGCAGTGTCTGCCAACGTCCACCGCGCCGGGTAATCCCGTAGGTCGGTTCGCTCGCGGCGTCGAAGGAAACAATCACTTCTCCAAGATTCCCGTGAATTCTGCGGATGCGACTCCAGTTTCGGGGTGTCAACAAGAGGCCGTTGGTTTGCAGGTTCACTTTGAGGCTTGGGAAATCCGCGCCGTCAATATCGAAAAGGAATTCCCGGAACATGCGGGAGGCGAATGGATCGCCCGAACCGGTGACACTTAGAAGAAACGGCCGCGTGCTCGGGACAGCAAACAATTCCCGGGTCAGGCGATCCTGCAATTTCTTGCGACGTTCGAACTCGGGGCCTTCCGTGTAGTTGATCAGTTCGGTCCGGCAGCTTGGGCATTGCAGGTTGCAGGAAGGATCGTTGCAAAGGTTGATGTGGGTCGGCGGTTGGTCCAACCGGACGCGCCGTTCGCGAACGTATCGGCCCACTTCGGGGTTTAGTTCGCTTTCCTCAATGGTCGGTAGCGTTTCGGCCTGAATTCTGGGGCAAAGCGTATGGTTGCAAAATCTGAAACTGCCGTCGAAGATGCTTTCTCGGATTTCTCTTGCTTCCGGCGAGTTCCAGGCTTCGTTCACGCTCTGCTCGTTCAGGTCGCCAGTCGGCGTCGGTAGCCATCAGGCAGCCCGTGGTAGAACCCTTCAGGGATCGCGTTACGAGCGCCATTGGATCATATGCGAGGCGCCGCGACGAAGTCGATGTCCTCCATCGATCGAGGAGTGGCAACGTGGCAGATGGCCCGATGCCGCCGTAACCCGTAGGGCGCAGGGGGGTTCGGGCCACAGACTTTGTCGTTCGTCGGTCACGATGTGAAACCATCGCTCCGCTCCTCTCTTCGCGCCTGAGACCCGAAGACCCCTGCGCGCGACCCTGCGGGGTTCTGTCGCGGGCTGCTAGCAACACAGGTGCACCTTGCCTGTCTCGTAGAGATCCAACTGGCGGAAAGGAGCCTCGCAAAAACGACCCCGTAAGTCCTTTGTTGGACCCCGGGCGCGGTCTGGCTCGGAACTGACGGCACCTCTGGAGTCTCTTGTTGCTCCGACGCACGTGCATGAATGCGGCGCGCCCATCGATCCAGTGCGGGAAAGCGTTGGAGCACGGCTTTGGCCCGGGCACCGATGCCCGATGCCGCCAGTCGCAGGATCGCATTCGAGAAAGGGATCGTCATCGCCGCATAGTCATACCACAGGCAAGGAAACGTCACGCGACGCGCGGTTGGACATCCTTTTCGATTCTGGCACCCGTGGTACGTTCCGCGACGTCGAGATCGTAACGGGATTGAAGATTGATCCAGAACTCCGGTGTCGTCCCGAAATAGCGGCCAAGGCGCAATGCAGTGTCGGTCGTGACGCCACGGCGTCCGAGAACGATATCGTTCAATCGCGGGCGAGACACCCTGACTGCCTGGGCAAGCGGGTACACACTGAGTCCCATCGGCGTCAGAAATTCATCGCGCAGGATCTCGCCGGGATGCACCAGCGGTAGCCGCTGCCCCGAAACTACGTCCGAAAAATCGACTTCCCCCCGACCCAAGTCGTCACGCTTGACGATCGTTGTCATTCCACCTCCATAAGCGTGAGACTTCCCGTCTAACGCTTCCCTGCCCCGTCGTCGAACATGGGCTTGAGCTTTCGATATCCCTCGCTGACGCCTTCAGGCAACACCCGTGTCTCTCCGGTCGTCGTCATGAAGTTCACGTCGCCGCACCAGCGCGGCACGATGTGAAGATGCAGGTGGTGACGAACGCCGGCGCCGGCGCACTGTCCAACATTCATTCCGATGTTGAAACCTTCCGGACGATAAGCCTCTTCGAGAATTCCGGCGCACCGCTGTGCCAGCGACATCATCTCGGCCAATTGCGCGGGGTCGGCGTCCCCCAACTCACCGACATGGCGATAAGGCGCTACCATCAGGTGCCCCGAGGTGTAGGGATAGAGGTTCATGATGACGAAATTTAGGTCGGCGCGATGAAGGATCAGGAGTTCTTCGTCCCGTATGGAGTGCGGCAGAGCCGCTTTCGGCGGAGTGGTATCGATGCAGAGGATACAGGCTCGGGGTTTCGCGGCGGATGATACGTAATCGTACCGCCACGGACTCCGGAGAATATCCATGGACTACATTCTTGGTTGTGCGGGTGCGGCAAGCCCGCCGAGTGCAGCGTTCTTGTGATTGATCAGGTCTTTCAATTCCTTGCTCGGCTTGAAGTAAGGCACCCTCTTGGCGTTAACCTCGACTTTCTCGCCGGTCTTGGGATTGCGCCCGACCCTGGCGTTGCGCTGCCGAACACGGAAACTTCCAAAGCCACGCACTTCGAGCTTGTCCCCGGCTTTGAGCGCCTCGATGACACTCTCGAACAGGGTGTCCACGATGACTTCCGAGTCTTTTCTCGTCAACTCCGTCATCCTGGCCACCTCTTCAACCAGGTCTGCCTTCGTCATTGGCTGCTCGCTCCTTTGTCAACCGCCCGTCAACGGCAGTCCTGCTTTCATGGAGGCGACTCCACTTTCAGGCCGGAAGGTCACCGCCACAGATACTGAATCCGTATCGTCGATGCCGCAGCTCCGTCACTCCAGGGAAGTATCTCGGAAATGTCGCCCGTCAGTACGTCCAGTAGCGACTGAGGGCGCCGAGGGCGTTCGATCAATTGCGGAGTTCCTGAAATCCCTGCAAGCTCGGCGGTAAGATCGACAGCGTCCTGAAGATTGCCAGTCCCGTCGATCATGCTCAACGCGCTGGCTTCCCGTCCGGTAAAGACTCGCCCATCGGCAAATTCCTCAACCTGGGCGATTTCCATTCCACGGCCGTCAGCGACCGCTTCAATGAACTGGGAGTAAACATCGTCTATCAGGCCCTGATAATATTCGCGCTCGACATCGGACATATCCCGGACCGGCGAGGGGGTATCCTTGAACTCTCCACTTTTAAGCGTGACCGTCGACAAGCGCGCCCAATCCAGCAACTCGCCGTAGTTGACCCATTCCGCAATGACTCCGATACTTCCAACGATTGTCCCGGGACTCGCAATAATCCGATCCGCTGCGCAGGCAATGTAATAGGCGCCCGAAGCGCCAACCGAGGACATGTACGCAACAACGACCTTGCTCTTGTCTTCGCGAAGCCTGACGATCTCGGCGTAGATTTCCTGAGACGGGGCCACAGCGCCGCCAGGCGAATTGATGTTGAGTAGAATGGCGGGAACCGAGGGCGAGTCTTCGTATTGCTTCAACTGCTCGACAATCGATCGCGAATCAACGAGAACTCCTTCGATATCCACGACCTGAATACGATCGCCGAAGCCGAATTCACCGCCGCCATCGCGACCGATCGTGAATACAAGCACCGCCACGGTCACCAGAAAAAGGCAGAACGCGCCCCCGGCAATGAGGAGCCAGATAATCGTGCGGTTACGCATAAGCCTCGATAGGGAACTTCGTTATCTGTCGTTTGCGTCCTTGGTCTGAAACAGATCCGCCAAGGTCGCGCTGCCGTCCGCACTCGCCCGATACTGATTCAACTCCTGCCGTTCGGCATACTCGCTCATGGCTTTCCAACTCAACCCGATCTTCTTCTCGGCGGGGTTCAGTTTGATAATCCTGAGGTCCACGGTGTCGCCGACCTTGTAAACCGATTCCGGATTCTGACTGGCATTGTCGTCGAGTTCAGACACATGGCACAGACCCTCGACACCTTCATCGAGTTCGACAAAGACGCCAAACGGAGCGTGACGCGCCACCCGTCCCTTGACCGTGTCTCCAACCTTGTAGGTATCGAAGAACGTGACCCAGGCATCGGGCTCGCACTGGCGAATCCCGAGTGACAGTCGATGGTTTTCCACGTCGATGTTAAGGATTACCGCTTCGATCTCATCGCCCTTCTTGAGTACTTCCGAGGGATGCTTGATCCGCCGGTGGGAAATATCCGACACGTGGACCAAACCGTCGATCCCTTCCTCGACCTCGATAAAGGCTCCGAAATCTGTCAGGTTGCGAACTCGGCCAGTGATCGTGGAATCGACCTTGTAGCGCTCGGCCAAGGTCGACCATGGATCTGGATCGATCTGCTTGAGACCGAGCGAAATCCGCCGGCTCTCGCCGTCCAGGTCGAGCACGACGGCTTCGATTTCCTGCCCCACCTGCAAGACCTTGGAAGGATGCTTGACCCGTTTGCTCCATGACATCTCGGAAACGTGGATCAAGCCTTCGACACCGGTCTCCAACTCGACGAAGGCCCCATAGTCGGTAATGTTGACGACTTTTCCCTTGACCTTTGCCCTAATGGGATAACGTTCGTGGACCAGGGTCCATGGATCCGGCGTGAGCTGCTTGTAACCTAGGGAAACTCGCTCTTTCTCGCGGTCGAACTTCAGGACCTTGACGGTCATCTCGTCGCCGACGCTGAACATTTCAGAAGGATGATTGACGCGTCCCCAGGAAAGATCCGTCACGTGGAGCAACCCGTCGAGGCCGCCCAGGTCGACGAACACGCCATAGTCGGTGATGTTCTTGACGACCCCCTTCATCACCATGCCCTCTTCGAGGGATTCAAGCGTCGACGCCTTCAGATGATTCAACTTTTGTTCAAGAACGAACTTGCGCGAGAGCACAATGTTTCCGCGCTTTCGGTTCAACTTGATGACGAGACACTGGATTTCCTGCCCACGGAGGGAGTCCAGATTCTTGATTGGCCGAATGTCCACCTGGGATCCTGGAAGGAATGCCCGAACGCCGATATCGACGGAGAGTCCACCCTTGATACGTTCGATGACTTTTCCGGTCACGATCGTGCCTTCGTTATGTGCCTTCTCAACGTCTTCCCAAACTTTTACTTTCTCGGCCTTTTCCCTCGAGAGGACGATATGTCCTTCGTAATCCTCGGTGTTCTCGATGAACACGTCGATCGTGTCGCCCACCGCGACACCGAGCTGGCCCGAATAGTCCCGAAACTGATCCACGGGAATCAGACCTTCGGATTTGTATCCGATGTCAACAACCACAACGGTGTCCGTGATCTTCAGGACAGTTCCCAGCAGAACCTCGCCTTCAACAAACTTGCGAATTCCACCATAACGTTCCAGTAGCTTTTCGTAACTCTCCTCTTCTTCTTCGCCTCCTCCGGAAGTGGCAAATTGACCCGCCCCTGCTTCCTCTGTGGGTGGGGCACCGGTCAATTCTTCGGATTCGTTAACCATTGGACTTGTGTTCCTCCTGCAGTAATTGCAAAGGGGCTAAGGTACTGGATTTCACGGTCTAATGCAACAATGTGTGCCGCACACTTGCCTGATAGCGATGGGTTTATCGCGATTCAGGCGTGTCATCGGAGGACACGCCACGGCGCGTGGAACGGAACTGGGGAAACATGGTCCTATTGCGGTCTTGCCGAGCCCACGCCAGTACGGTCACTTGTAGCAACCGCGTCTCCCACCTATAATGAAAATGCTATGAGACAGGGTATCCATCCAAAATACGTCGATGCCATGGTCACCTGCGCATGCGGCGAATCGTTCAAGACGCGATCCACCAATCCGGTGATTCACCTGGAAATCTGTTCCAGGTGTCATCCCTTCTTTACGGGCAAGCAGAAGTTGGTCGACACTGCAGGCCGCGTCGAGCGGTTCCAGCGCAAGTACGCCAAAAAAGTGTCCGCGAAACATCGGCATGGCCGTTCCCTTGCTTCAAACCTGCGACATCGCCGGCAAGGACATCACCGGCGATGCCCTGCTGACCCAACGTGCGATCGCGCGCTATTTGGTCGAGCGGGGAGCGCACTATCATTTCACGGTCAAAGGCAACCAACCGACACTGGAACACGATATCGCGTTGCTGTTCCAAACCCGCGGACAACCCGACTTTGTCGAGGTCACGCCACCCGAGCATGGCCGCATCGAGACCCGACGCATTTGGTGTAGTACCGAACTCAACCACTACCTCGACTTTCCCCACCTGGGCCAGGTCTTTCTGATCGAGCGCGAATCCATCGACAAGAAATCCGGCGCCCTCACGTGTGAAACCGCGCTGGGCATCACGAGCCGCTCACCCGGCGAGGCCTCCCCCGAACGCTTGCTGGCCATCAATCGCGGTCATTGGAGTATCGAAAGCGTCCATTACATCATCGACTGGAATTACGATGAGGACCGCAGTCGAATCCGCACCGGCTTCGGCCCGGAAAACATCACCCGCCTCCGACGCTTTGCCGTCGGTATTCTCAAATCCTTTCAAAAACCCGCTCAATCGATCGCCCAATCGATGCGCAAACTCTCGTTCAATACCCGTCTCGTCTTCGACTACTTGAGAATGACTCGAAATTCATTCCCCACATCATGCTCCATCTGAGAACAAATTTGCCGTGCCACGCCAGTACGGTCACTTGTAGCAACCGCGTCTCCCACCTATAATGAAAATGCTATGAGACAGGGTATCCATCCAAAATACGTCGATGCCATGGTCACCTGCGCATGCGGCGAATCGTTCAAGACGCGATCCACCAATCCGGTGATTCACCTGGAAATCTGTTCCAGGTGTCATCCCTTCTTTACGGGCAAGCAGAAGTTGGTCGACACTGCAGGCCGCGTCGAGCGGCCAGCGCAAGTACGACAATTAGCCCCGGGAACTTCAACGCCGACTGAAGCGTCGGGCTCCGGCCACGGCGCTTCAGGCAACCTTGTCGGTCCCTTTCGGGCGGCCTTCGATCGACCCTACCCAGACCGTCGAGGACACTGGTTCAACATGAACGACGAACTCCTGGTCGAAAAGCTGACAACCCTGGAACAGCGTCATCGCGAGATGATCGAAGAACTCGGAAATCCCGAGTTGATTGCCGACAGGCAAAAGTACCGGGAGCGTGCCAGATCCTTCAGGGAAGTCGGCGAAATCGTCGCCAAGTTCGAAGAATTCAAGAAGCTTGACTATTCGGTGCGCGAAACACGGACACTTCTGTCCGACAGTGGCAATGACCCCGAAATGAAGGCGATGGCCGAAGAAGAACTGGCCAGCCTGGAAGAGCGCCTTGACCGCTGCCGTCAGGAAGTCAAGATTCTGCTCCTTCCCACAGACCCGAATGACGAACGAAACGTGATGATCGAGATACGCGCCGGCACCGGCGGGGATGAAGCCACTCTGTTTGCCGCCGACGTTTTTCGAATGTATGTGCGTTACGCCGAACAAAAGGGATGGAAAGTGGAGATCATGTCTTCGAATCCGACCGGCGTGGGCGGATTCAAGGAAATCATCGTCCTGGTCGAAGGCAAGGGCGTGTATAGCCAACTCAAATACGAGAGCGGCGTCCACCGCGTCCAGCGCGTTCCCGCCACGGAGACCAGTGGGCGCCTGCACACGTCCGCGGTAACGGTCGCAGTCCTGCCGGAAGCGGACGAGGTCGAGATCGACATTCAGGAAAAAGAACTTCGAATCGACACGTTCTGTTCGTCCGGGCCGGGCGGTCAGAGTGTCAACACAACGTATTCGGCTGTCCGAATCACCCACATTCCGTCAAATCTCGTTGTCTCCTGCCAGGACGAGAAGTCGCAGATCAAGAACAAGGCAAAGGCGCTGCGGGTCCTGCGGTCCCGTCTTTACGATCTGAAGATGGAAGAAAAACATCAGGCGCTCGCCGATGAACGCAAGACAATGGTCGGAACCGGGGACCGGAGCCAGAAGATCCGCACCTACAACTACCCCCAGAATCGTGTCAGCGATCACCGGATCGGTCTGACTCTCCATCGGCTCGAAGCAATTATGGCAGGCGATCTCGAAGAGATCATCGACGCGCTGATCACGCATTTCCAGACGGAGCGCCTCAAGAAAGAAGTCGCATGACGATCGGCGAAGCCCTGGCGGCGGCAACCGAAACGCTTGACCGAAACCGGGTCCCGTCTTCCAGACTCACGGCCGAAATACTGCTCGCACACTGCCTGCGGATCGAACGTCCGGGTCTCTACTCTCGACATGAAAGCGCCATTGAGCCCGGTACAGAACGTGCCTATCGGGAATTCATCCACCGGAGGGCCCTCGGCGAACCGCTCCAATACATCACGGGTTATTGCGAGTTCTACGGCCGCCGATACCGCGTCACGCCCTCGGTCCTGATTCCAAGACCCGAAACGGAATTCGTCGTCGAAACCGTGCTCCGAATGAATGAATGGGAGACACCGAGGATCCTTGACGTCGGCACGGGTTCCGGCTGTATCGGGATCGCCCTCGCACTTGAATTGGAAAACAGCCGGGTGACGGCGACCGACATCTCCACCGACGCACTGGAGGTTGCCCGCAAGAACGCCGCGGAACTCAACGCCCCCGTCGCGTTCCTCGCGATGGACGGGCTGGGGGCCATAGCCGGCCGGTTCGAGTTCATCGTGTCGAATCCCCCGTATGTCAGCGCCCGGGAATATCGGGGGCTCCAACGGGAAGTGCGTGAACACGAACCTCGCATTGCCCTGGTTCCCGGAACCGTCGAGCCGGTTCGCCTCTATGAGCAACTCGTCGCCGATGCCTCGGAGCGACTCGTCAGCGGTGGCTTTCTGGTGATGGAAATCGGGTATTCGATGGAGGACGCCGTGCGGGGCCTGTTCGACGATACCTGGTCGTTGTTGCCGACCTGCCCCGACCTGCAGGGAATTCCGCGAGTCGTCATCGCCAGGCGGCCTTGAAAAAAGCTCCGCCGGCAACGGCGTACGACTTCAATCAAGCCAGTTATCGGTTCGGGGAGAGCGTCTGCCGGCGGGCAAGCTATAAGCCGAATTCTGTACCCCGGTTCGGCGGCGCCGTAGACACAGCCATCGGGGCGGCAATCATTCGTCTGGGCTCCGGCTTTCGCCGGAACTCTAGCGGCCTACCCGGAAACTTGGACGGGCCGTCCTCACGGCGCGCCTGAACGCACCGCACGCTTCCTTATTTGGCCTTGCTCCATGTGGGGTTTGCCAAGCCGGCCCGTTTCCGGACCGCTGGTGCGCTCTTACCGCACCATTTCACCCTTACCCGGCAGGGCGCCCGATGAAACCGGAGAGTCGGCAACTTGCAGGGTCGCTCCGTCGGCGCCCTGGAGCGCGCCCACGGACCCGTCGGGCGGCAGCAAATGTCTCCGGTGAAATCGGGCGCCCTCCCGGGCGGTATATTTTCTGTGGCACTTTCCGTCCCTTTCGGGCCCCCGGATTACGGGGCACACTGCCCTGTGGAGTTCGGACTTTCCTCTCCCGGCGCCGAGACCAAAGCCCGCGTAACCGGAAGCGATTACCCGCTCACCCGCGCTGACAGACGGTCTCAATATATGGGGAAACCTCTCGGACGCCAAGCCTGCCGGAAAGAAAGATTCACTTCCGGCCAGACAACCGGGACCACAGTTGAACGAGTTCGCCGGGAATCTCGGATGCGAACTCCATCGGCTCCCGGCTTTCGGGATGAGCAAAAGCCAGGTGTGCGGCATGCAGGAAATAGCGGTCGAACCGGCCATGCCGCCGTTCAAACGTTCGATGCAACTTTTCGCCGTAAACCGTATCGCCCAATACGGGGTGTCCGATGGCCGCAAGATGGACTCGAATCTGATGCGTTCGGCCGGTCTGAATCGACACGTCCAGCATTGAAAAACCGGGTACCCAATCGCGCACGCGGTAGTCGCTGCGGGCTTCCCGACCGCCCGGACGCCCGGCGGACATTCTGGTGCGCTTCGTCGGATGCCGCCCGATGGGTAAATCGATCGCCCCGCTCTCGTCGGCCATCCGCCCGTGCACGCCGGCAACGTAAGTCTTTCGAACGTTTCTGTTTTGAAAACTGCGTGAAATTCGGGCGTGCGCCGCATTCGACTTGGCCACGACGATCAGACCCGAGGTCCAGCGGTCCAACCGATGGACGATTCCGGGACGCCCGGCGCCGGCGGCATCGGACAGGTTTCGAAAACGTGC
This sequence comes from Terriglobia bacterium, assembly GCA_963555775.3. GTDB lineage: Bacteria > Acidobacteriota > Terriglobia > 20CM-2-55-15 > 20CM-2-55-15 > JAJEDW01. The sequence continues at coordinate 135,403 of CAUVWY020000005.1, forward strand.
CCGCAGGGCATGAACCAGAGTCCCCTCCCGGTTTCCGGCGCCCGGGTGCACAACGAGCCCGGCGGGTTTCTCGACAACAGCAAAGTGGTCGTCCTCGAAAAGCACATCGAGCGCGATGAGCTCAGGACCGATCGTTTCGAAATCCGCCTCGGATCGATCCGGGAACTCAACCTCGACATCTTCGCTTCCGCGAAGCCGGTAGCCGCCCTTTTCATGGCGCCCATCGACCCGAACTCCGCCGTGGCTGTTCAAAAGCTTTAGTTGGGACCGCGTCCAATCGGGCAGGCGCCTGGAGAGGAACACATCGAGGCGTTCGCCGATGTCGTCAGGACCGGGCTCGAATTTCATCCTGAACGACCACCACCAACAGACAGGCGACGCCAACGGTAACCGCGCTGTCCGCAAAGTTGAACGCCGGCCAGTAGTATTCGCCGGCATGAAAATACAGAAAATCGATCACGTACCCGTAGCTGAGACGATCGTACAAATTTCCCAGGGCACCTGCCAGGATCATCGCGAGCCCGCTCTGAAGAAGCCGGTCGGTCACGGGGCTGCGAAGGCTGTACGCCAGAACCGCCACCACTGCGACAAGCGCAAGACCGGACAACAACACGACTTTCGCTGGGGAACTGCCCTCGGAAAACACGCCAAAAGCAATCCCCGGATTCTGAAAATGGACCAGATCGAAGAACCCCGAAACAGTCTGGCGCGCGCCTCCAGGCGTGAGGACCCGCTGAACCGCAACCTTGGAAAGACGGTCCAGAAAGAGGATCGCAGCCACGCCCAGGAGATACGGCATGCGGCCTCGCAGTTTCTCGATAATATCGCGTTGATTCATGACGACCTGACGATCCCGATTGACCTGCTAACGGTTTGCGGACGAATCAATCGAATATGTTATGCTCCGGACAGCGATCATCATTATGATGGAAAAGCAAGGTCGCTAAGGGAACCCCCTAGAAGAAACCGGGTTTTCCGTAATTACAGTTCCGCGGGAAGTGAGCAATGAACGCACCCGAAAATAGAGAAACCGTCCCGGGTTTCCAGGAAATCGGCCGGGGTTCTTGGATCGACTCCCTCCGCTCTCAGTTACGCGAAGCGGCTGAAGAACGCAAGCACCCTTCCGAAAAAATCGAACTCTCCGCAAAGCCGGCCCCTGAAGCGCTCCAAAATCTCATCGACATGGAAAATCCATTCATGTCCGTGGTCGCGCAGGTCCGGGCCGCAGCCGACGAATTTCGTCACCCCCGAGAAAAATTCGAACCAACGGCCCAACCGATCGAGACCGATCGAAGTTGGTCCGCTTCGGCATACAACCCACGGGTTCCCGGACTACTCGCGTTCGGCGTTCATCTGGCCATGTTGGGACTCCTGTTCGTCCCCTTGCTGTTCCCCCCACGGCAGGCCATTCAGGTTACCGAAACCTACGTTCCGCTGTTTACGCCGGTCCGATTGGAATTGCCACCGATGGAAGATCTCAGCGGCGGCGGAGGAGGTGGCGGACTTGAAACGGAAGAGCCTCCATTGCTGGGAGAGATTCCCGAGGCGGCTGAACAACAGTTCGTTCCGCCGACCGTGGAACCGTTGCCCACCAGAATGCCGTTGATCGTCATGCCGCCCACCATCATCGCACCTCAACTGACCGATCCCGACAGGATCATCGACCTCGCGATGTTGGGCGCTCCGGACGGTATTCCCGGACCCCCGGCGGCGGGCCCCGGCACCGGTGGAGGCATCGGTACAGGACAAGGCACGGGTGTCGGTGAAGGTGACGGCACCGGTCTTGGCGAGGGCACGGGCGGTGGTTTCGGGGGCGGCATTTACCAGGTCGGCGGCGGTGTCTCCGAACCCGTGGTCATTTGGCAGGTCCAGCCCGAGTACTCGGAAGAGGCTCGAAAGGCACGGTACGAAGGCGTTGTCAGACTCGATGCCATCATCCACAAGGATGGATCGATCCAAATCCTTCGCGTTCTCCGAAGCCTGGGCTTCGGCCTCGACGAAAAAGCAATCGAGGCGCTCGAGCAGTGGAAGTTCCGACCTGGAATGCGCAATGGCGAACCCGTCGCGGTCAGCATGAATATCGAAGTCACTTTCAATCTCCGCTGACTGGCCCCGGTCCGCGGTCAACAGACGCGCGCTTCATCCCTACGACTGTAGGTGCGGTCTATGACCGCACGATCTTGATTTGGGCGGTCATATTTGGTTTGGGCAGTCATAGTTCATTTGGGCAGTCATAGACTGCCCGTACATGCTCAATATTCAGGGATTCGGGCAACCCATTCCCACTCCCCTTGTAGGTGCGGTTTATGACCGCACGATGACCGCACGATGACCGCACGATTACCGCCGGTAGTGGCAGAGACCGACGGCCCACCTTCGGGTCGCCTTCCCCGAACGGATTTTTCTGGACTTCGTCTCCCTTCATTTTCGATGTGAGGGACTTGCAAAACTCGTGCGGACGATGGCTTAAAATCAATATTGTTGAACTGTCAGCCTGCGTCGTCTATATGCGGTAGCTTCCTCGGACGATCCGATAATTTTGCAAGTCCCTCGATATGGTAACTTTGCCTTATGACGCAGGCTGTCATTCTGAGTGCGGTACGAACGCCGATCGGCAAATTCCTGGGAGGGCTGAGCGCGTTTTCCGCCACTGAACTGGGCGCCGTCGTGGTCCGGGAGGCCGTCCGGCGAGCGGACATTTCCCCGCCAACCGTCGATGAAGTCATCATGGGCAACGTGGTCTCGGCGGGGCTCGGGCAGAATCCGGCCCGACAGGCGGCTCTCGGCGGCGGACTCCCGCCGGAAGTGGCCGCGCTCACCATCAACAAGGTTTGCGGTTCGGGCCTGAAAGCGGTCGGCCTCGCGGCCCAGGCAATTCAGACCGGCGAAGCCGAAATAGTGGTCGCCGGCGGTATGGAGAGCATGACCAACTGCCCCTACCTGGTCGAAAAACTTCGGCAGGGGTACCGACTGGGTCACGGCTCACTCGTCGATTCCATGCTGCGCGACGGCCTGTGGGACGTATACGAAGACTTTCACATGGGATGCACTGGAGAAATCGTCGCTGACGAATATCGGATCTCCCGTGAACGACAGGACGAATTCGCTTTCGCCAGCCACATGAAGGCCGTCTCCGCAATCCGCGCCGGGCGGTTCGGGGACGAGATCGTTTCGATCCCGGTTCCGCGAAAAAAGGGCGATCCCATCGTTTTCGATACCGACGAGGGCCCAAGACCCGAAACATCTCTCGAGGCTCTGGCGAAACTCCGCCCCGCCTTCAGAGACAACGGATCGGTGACTGCCGGCAATGCCCCCGGCCTCAATGACGGCGCCGCGGCGTTGGCGATCACCTCATCGGAAAACGCCGACCGGTTGGGCCGGCCTGTACTTGCAAGAATCGTCGGACAAGCCGTCTCGGGTATCGAGCCACGGCTGGCAATGATGGCGCCCGTCAAAGCAGTACAAAAGCTCATCGCCAAAATCGGATGGTCCATCGACGACGTGGACCTCATCGAACTGAACGAGGCCTTTTCCGTGCAGGCCCTTGCCGTCATCGAGCAGTTGGATCTGCCGCCCGAACGGGTCAACGTCAATGGAGGTGCCGTCGCCCTGGGACATCCGATCGGCGCCAGCGGCGCCAGGATTCTGGTGACCCTGCTTCATGAAATGGGCCGGCGCAACAGTCGACGGGGACTCGCGGCTCTCTGTCTCGGCGGCGGCAACGCCGTTGCCCTGGCGGTCGAACGATAGTGTCTTCCGATACGTCCAATGCCATTCGGAGAATCGGCGTGGTGGGAGCGGGGACGATGGGCAGCGGCATCGCCCACGTATCCGGACAGAACGGGTTCGAAGTCCTGCTTTTTGACTTGGAAGACCGACTTCTGGAGCGGGCATTGTCCGGGATTTCCCGGAACATGGAGCGGCAGGTAGCCCGGGGCGCCCTCGATGAAGGGCAGAAGGTCCAGGCGCTCGAACGGATAGAAACCACTCGAGACCTGTCGACGTTCAAGACAGTTGACTTCGTCGTCGAGGCCGTTTCGGAAAACCTCGACGTGAAAACCCGCATCTTCGGAGATCTCGATAAAATCGCCAGCCCTGAAACGATTCTCGCATCGAATACTTCGTCCATTTCGATCACGTCTCTCGGCGCCACCACCAGCCGCCCTGGGCGGGTCATCGGAATGCATTTCATGAATCCGGTCCCGATGATGGAGTTGGTCGAAGTAATCTCCGGACGCGACACATCGCCCGAAACGCTCGATCGAACGGTCGGCCTCGCCCGCAGCATGGGAAAAACGCCCGTTCAGGTGAACGATTCGCCTGGTTTCGTTTCGAACCGGGTACTGATCCCCATGATCAACGAAGCGGCTTTCTGCCTTATGGAAGGGGTAGCCACTGCCGAGGCCGTCGATTCGATCATGAAACTGGGAATGAGTCATCCTCTCGGACCGCTTGCGCTCGCGGATCTCATTGGACTCGATGTCTGCGTCAGCATCATGGAAGTCCTGCACCGGGGATTCGGGGATTCGAAGTATCGACCCTGCCCCCTGCTCGTCGAAATGGTGGAATCCGGGCATCTCGGGCGCAAATCCGGACAGGGTTTTTACTCCTATCCGCGCCAGCCAACTTCTTGATAGTCTTTGGACCTCGCCTGTCCGGTGAATCGCGCATTCTTGAGCATGGTCCTCTGCCAGAGTTGCACGGTACGAAACGCGTTGAGTCGCCGGTACTGCTGGAAATGCGGGACGGAGTTGTTCGTGATGCCGGGAGCCGCCTCTTACACAATGACCCTCAGCCCAATGGACGAGCACGTGCTGGAACGAATCAGTGCCATGGAATATGCCCTGTCCACTATCGCCCAGCGAATCGACACCATTTCGGAAACCGTCGAACGAGGCGAGGTCAACCGCCTCATCGATCGTGCCATGATTGAAATGCTGGCCGAACCACTGGAGCCGACGGACATCGATCTGTCGAATCGCGAATCCGACTGTCAGAAGAGAATCGATTTCTGGCTGGCCGGCAACGAAGATGGGACGCGTACTGAACATGTGGAAGATGCTGAACGCAACGACCGTGGTAAACGTAATGAAGGTAATGAAGGTAATGAACATAATAAACATGATGACGAAGCCGACCGGCTGGGCGAACGCGTGGAACAGATCGTCTCGGCTTATCGTGGCGAACATCGAAAACAATTCATTGCCTGGATGGAGCGCGCCCACAAACTGCTTGCGTCGGAACACCCGACCGAGATTCTGAGTTCACTCGAATCCGCCTTCGCCGAGGATCCGTCCAACCGGGTTCTCGGCATGCTTCTGGCTGAAGTCTTCTTTCAGGCAAAGAAGTTCGAGTCGGCCAAACACTGCCTTTCCCAGGTGTTGGACTCCCCACCGGATCGTTTCGAGGCCAGTCTTCCGATGGAGCGTCTCGAAAAGACTCCCGGGAATCCGAAACAAGCCCGGTCGCATTCTGAGGACCGGGCCAGGGGCGAGCGGCACGTAGACGCCTTCCTGAATCCGAAACGTTCCGGGTAGTTTTTTACCGCGCCATCTCCGCATGATGAGATTTCTGGCATCGCAAGTTATCGCAAATTAATCAAGTAAATGAAGACCTGACCGGCCCAATCGAATAGAGGTAGTTATGGCTGAAAACAAATCCACCGAAAAAGCGCGCGCGCTCGATCTGGCCGTGTCGCAAATCGAAAAGCAGTTTGGCAAGGGGTCCATCATGCGGCTCGGGAATGGAAACGCCATTCCCGCTGTCGCACGCATTCCCTCGGGATCGATCGCATTGGATGCCGCACTCGGAATCGGAGGATTCCCGCGCGGCCGCGTGATCGAGATCTACGGACCGGAGTCCAGCGGCAAAACCACGCTCACCCTCCACGTCGTGGCCGAAGCGCAGAAGACAGGGGGAACCGCCGCGTTCGTCGATGCGGAACACGCCCTGGATGCCAAATACGCGCGTGCGCTGGGTGTCGATGTCGACAACCTGCTGGTGTCCCAGCCCGATAACGGGGAACAGGCGCTGGAGATCACGGAGGTTCTGGTTCGGAGCGGCGCCGTCGATGTGGTCGTTATCGACTCCGTCGCCGCTCTGGTACCCCGTGCGGAACTGGAAGGCGAGATGGGCGACGCCCAGATGGGGCTTCAGGCGCGTCTGATGTCCCAGGCCCTCCGGAAACTGACCGCCGTGGTTTCAAAATCGAGAACCAGCCTCATTTTCATCAACCAGATCCGCGAAAAGATCGGTGTGATGTTCGGAAACCCCGAAACCACCACTGGCGGACGTGCCCTCAAATTCTACTCGTCGGTTCGCGTCGACATCCGCCGAACGGGTTCGATCAAGGACGGCGATGCCATCGTCGGAAACCGCACGCGCGCAAAGGTGGTCAAGAACAAGCTCGCGCCGCCTTTCCGCGATGCCGAATTCGACATCATGTACGGCAAGGGCATCTCCCGTGAAGGAGAACTCCTCGATCTCGCCGTTCAGCACAACATCGTCGAAAAGAGCGGATCGTGGTTCTCATTCGACTCTGAACGCCTGGGCCAGGGTCGTGAGAACGCCAAGCAATTCCTCATCGAGCACGAGGACTTCTATGCACGCATCGAGGAAGGCGTTCGCGTTGCGCTCGGGCTCGATGTGGCGGGAACCGAGACCACGACTGACAAGCCTACCGTGGCGGCAACCGGGAATGGCAAGATCCGCTGAATACGCGAACTCCAAGTTCGCTGACCACACGAACTCCAAAATTTCGCAACCCCCAAGGGCGCTCTTTCGAGCGCCCTTTTCATTGAGCCCCTGTTATTCGGAAAGCGGCCCCGCCGAAACCAGCCTCCGCAACGAGTGGTGAAAACCGGACGCGGCGCCATGTTAGATTAGTGGGATGTTCACGCGATTGCCGGACAAACCGAGCCTTCCCGCTCTCGAAGAAGACACGCTCGTGGTCTGGAAGGCCCACCGCATCTTCGAACAGAGCATGGACCGCCCCGATGCTCCCGACTTCACGTTTTATGAGGGACCGCCAACCGCGAACGGCAAGCCCGGCATCCATCATGTAATGGCGCGAACGATCAAGGACCTCGTGTGCCGCTACAAGACGATGCGCGGATACCAGGTACACCGCAAGGCCGGATGGGACACGCACGGATTGCCGGTGGAGATCGAGGTCGAGCGAAAGCTCGGGATCCGGCACAAGGAAGAGATCGAGCAATACGGCATCGACCGCTTCAACGCCGAGTGCCGCAAGTCCGTGTTCGAGTACAAGGACCTCTGGGAGAGCCTGACCGAACGCATGGGCTACTGGGTCGACATGGAGGCGCCGTACGTCACTTGCGAGAACGAATACATCGAATCGGTGTGGTGGGCACTGGATTCCTTCTTCAGGAACGGTCTCATCTATCAGGGGTTCCGGGTTCAGCTTTACTGCCCCCGATGCGGCACGCCGTTGTCGTCCCACGAAGTCTCCCTCGGCTACCGCGACGTCGATGATCCCTCGGTCTATGTCAAAGCCCGCGTCAAGGGCGAAGACAACACCTATTTTCTGGTATGGACCACCACACCCTGGACCCTGATATCCAACGTCGCCCTCGCCGTCGGCGCCGACGTGGAATACGTCAAGGTCCGTCTGAACGGGCAAATTCTCATTCTCGCGAGGGAACGCCTGGGAGTGCTCGACGACGAAGCCGAGGTCATCGATTCATTTCCGGGGTCTCGACTTGTCGGCCTTGAATACGTGCCCTGGTTCGATTTCTTTCAGGTGGACAAGAAAGCCTGGAGGGTGATCGCGGCGGATTTCGTGACAACGACTGACGGTTCCGGAATCGTACACATGGCGCCGGCATACGGCGAAGACGACTATAACGCCTCCAGGGACCACGACCTTCCGATGATCCAGGCGGTCGATACCCAGGGAAATTTCAAGGCCGAGGCCGGCCCGTTCGCCGGCATGTTCTTCAAGAAAGCCGATCCCGAAATCACCTCCGACCTCAAGAAACGGGGGCTTCTTCACGCCCGGCAAACCATCCGCCACAGCTATCCGCACTGCTGGCGCTGCGATACGCCTCTATTGTTTTACGCACGCCGTTCCTGGTACATCCGGACAACTGATTTCGCGCCGAAAATGATCGAAACCAACCGAGAGATCGGCTGGCACCCCCCCGAGGTGGGCGAACGCCGTTTCGGCAATTGGCTCCAAGAAAACAAGGATTGGGCGATCTCCCGGGACCGGTACTGGGGCACTCCGATCCCGATATGGGTTTGCGGCGATTGCGACGAACGACGTTCTATCGGAAGCGTTCAGGAACTGCGCGAAGCCGGCACCGACGTTCCCGACACCCTGGATCTGCACAAACCGCACGTCGATCGGATATCGATCGCATGCGCCTGCGGCGGCACGATGAAGCGCATCCCCGAAGTCGTCGATGTCTGGTTCGATTCAGGCGCCATGCCCTTTGCGCAGCAGCACTATCCGTTCGAGAACCAGGATGCGTTCAAGCACGCATTCCCCGCGGATTTCATTGCCGAAGGCGTGGATCAGACCCGGGGATGGTTTTACACGCTCCACGCCATCAGCACACACCTGTTCGGCGAGCCTTCCTTCCGCAACGTGATCGTCAACGACATGGTGCTGGACAAAAACGGCCAGAAGATGTCCAAGTCCCGAGGCAATACCGTCGACCCCTTCGAGGTGATCCGACAGTATGGCGCCGATGCCGTGCGGTGGTTTCTGATCGCGTCAAGCCCGCCATGGAAGCCCAAGTTGTTCGATACCGAGTCGGTGGCGGAGGTCCAGCGAAAACTGTTCAATACGTTGCTAAACACGTACGCATTCTTTGCCCTCTACGCAAACGTGGACGGCTTCGACCACGCTGACGCGGACATTCCGGTCTGGGAGCGCCCCGATATCGACCGATGGATTCTTTCGCTGCTCCATTCGACGGCAACGGAATATATCGCCGCGATGGAATCGTACGATCCCACGCGGGCCGCGCGATGTGTCAACGACTTTGCCGTTGAACAGGTCTCCAACTGGTACGTGCGCCGTAACCGGCGGCGATTCTGGAAGGGGGACCTGAACCGCGACAAGGTGGCGGCGTACCAGACGCTGTTCGAGTGCATGGTGGGAATCGTGAAGATGATGGCGCCCATCGCTCCGTTCCTGTCCGACCGCCTTTACACTTTGCTGATGGAGAAGACTCGGAAGGAGCCCTACGCTTCGGTACACATTGCTCCCATGATTGACCCCCGGCCGGACCTGATCGATACGGCCCTGGAGCATCGGATGGCCCTGGCACAGAACATCGTCGTTCTCGTGCGTTCGATGAGGGCCCGAAACAACCTGAAGGTCCGCCAGCCCCTGGGACGAATCGCGGTTCCGGCGAGCAGCGAGGTCCGCACGCTGGTGGAGGGCGCCCGCGAGATTATTCTCGATGAGATCAACGTGAAACGGATCGAGTTCGTGGACGCGCAGTCGCCCTTGGTGCAGAAGAGCGCGACACCCAATTTCAGGGCCTTGGGCCCTCGATTCGGCAAATCCGTGAACGCGGTCGCCAAACGGATCAGGACCATGTCCCAGGACGAAATCGCCGAATTCGAAACGAACGGCCGCTTCCGGACCGAGGTCGAGGGAGCTCCCGTCGTGCTCGAAACCGGCGATCTGACCACCACGGCAAAGGACATCGAAGGATGGACGGTGGATTCCGCCAACGGCTTGACGGTCGCCATGGACACCACGCTGACACCGGAATTGATCGATGAGGGAATCGCCCGGGAATTCGTCAATCGAGTCCAGAACATGCGCAAGGACGCGGGCCTGGAGGTTGTCGATCGAATCCGTTTGGGTTTTTCCGCGAGCGAGCGAATCGGCGCGGCAATCCGGAGCATGTCCGATCACGTTCGAACTGAAACCCTCGCCATCGGCCTTGAACCGACCCTCGAAGGCACCGAACACCGGAGCCGTTTCGACATCGACAGCGAGGATTGCGAGATCGGAATCTCCAGGGCGATCTGAAATCCAATGGGGTGGTCTGACGGCCCATGGCAGAACCTCGCAGGGTCGCGCGCAGAGTTCTGCCACGGACTGCCAAGGGATGCGGTGGGATTAACGCGTCCCCCGAATTGACCCGCCAGATCCTGCATGGTTTAATCCTCGCCAGAGGACACGTCAACCATGGAAGGTCAATTTTCAGCGTACAGGATAAAGCTCGATGCATGGGCTCGGAGGGATGGGACGCAGTGGCTTGCGTGGTGCCCTTTGATCGACGTGATGACGCAAGCCAGAACCAGAAAAGAAGCCTTCGTGTCCCTCAAAGAAGCGGTGGAGCTTTGGTTCGAGTCCTGTATTGATCGCGGCGTTCTGGAGGATGCACTGGAGGATGCCGGATTCAAGTTGGTTCACCTTTCCGATGCCGAGCTAATCCACGAGTCGAACTTCATTCAGATCACGCAGTTAACATCTGCGTCTCAAGTTCCTGAACCCAAGTTTTCGCTTGGGCATGACCGGCGTTCAGACTATGTCGAGGGTACTCTCCCGTCCGGTTTGGTCGGACACGGCCCAGACAAGAACGCCTATGCGCGCGTTTGACTGGAAGGAACTGGTTCGAATCTGAGAGTTGGAAGGTTGCGTATTTGACCGGCAAAGGGGTAGCCACTCATCATGGTCAAGTCTGGATTGATTCGCCCTATCGCAATTCCAAAGAGGCGCGCCTTGAAGGAAGATATCGTTCTTGGAATTGGAAGGACCTTGGGGATGACCAAGAAGGAAATGCTGGACCGTCTTGTGAAGCCCAAGTAGGGAATGACGTTCTGGAATTCGGAAATCCGCGCGCCATGCGTTGACCAGACCCCCACGGCCAGCCTCACGCGCCCTCACCTGAAACCCGGGAGATTTGGTCTTTGAAACAACAATTCATCTGACCACGGCATTCACGTCAGCAACAGCCTGTTAAACCAATACGGAATCCAATGGGGGCCTTTACGTAGCCCCCCAAAATAGCTACATTATGTATTCGCCTCAGCCGAGGTAGCTCAGTCGGTAGAGCGCGGCCCTGAAAAGGCCGGCGTCGGCGGTTCAATTCCGTCCCTCGGCACTTTCCTTCCTGAAGGATTACCGATCGATCAGTTCCGTTTCCGGGAACTGGGCGTACCATCCGAACCAGAATGCACGATTCGCGGTGAATCGCGGAAGACGACGCGTATCGTCGTCGACGGCCACAAGAGCGTCCTCGTCAAGCCGCCACAGCCCGCCGGCCTCGTCCACCAGAGAACCCGCGTCGTTGCCTGCATCAAGGGTCACGTCTCCCGTTTCATAAACGCGATTGGCCCCGGCTTCCGACGTCACCACTGTGAACGACCGGTCCCGGGCGGTGAACCGATAAACGGGATTGTCGTTAAGGAAATCGGCAGCGATGGCCCAAGGTTCCCATTCACCGCCAGTGGATGGCTCGATTCGCATCACCAGAACCTCGTCCTTGTTTCGCAACCGGTCATCCTTCAGGGGAACATCGAACATCAACTCATCGGTTGAAAAATAGTCCGCGTAGGCGGCACCCTCCGAATAGTCGCGGTTGTATCCGGTCTCCAGTGACAGGACGACTGTATCCGGATGGCGGGCCAGCCACTCGCCCCAGGTCGTGGTCACCGACGAACGGAGTGCGAGTTCCAGATCAGCCCGGCCGACCAGGGGGCCGATCACCGGACGGCCTACCAGCGTGGACCACAGACTTGCAGTCCCGTGGTCGAAGAACAACTTGTTGGACCGGTATAGCAAGCCGCTGGTACCGAACCGGTGCAGGCGGCCTCCCGCCTCGCTCTCGTACGGCAACACCGTCCCGCAGAGAGTGCAGTAGATGATCGTCAACTCCACCCCGCCGACCAGGTCCAAGGCCATCTCGTGCCATGCAAGAATTCGTTTGGGGTAGGCCTTCGCCTCCACATTGATGGCAATTCCAAATACGATATCGGTGTCATTCAGATATCCGGCGTCGGATGCGGGAATATGTACGGGATGATCGAGGGGTGGAATACCGTTGACGCGCACGCCGCCCCACTGAACCTCATCGAGTCGAATCGTGCGGGGGCTGTCGGGTCTCAGGAATTCCGCCATCAGCGGATCGATCCGCGAAAACAGCAGGCGCTTCAGATCGATGTACCCGGGATGCGCCGTGTGAGGGTTGCTCCAGACCCATTGGCGCCATCGGTTCATATCGGATCCGAGAAGCTGACCGGTGCGCTCTTCGAGGAACCCCAGAACACGGTCACGAACCGGCGGCGAGACGAATCCGGCCAGTTCCACGAGCATGGCGGGGTAGTCGTCGCTCCATTCCCTTTCGAGGGCATCCAGGGCCGCTCCGGCCGCGGTGTCGTCGGCTTGAACGGCTCGAAGGAACAGATCGATTCCGGCGTCCTGTGCCTGCCCCGTGGCCGGACAACAAATCGTTGCCACACCGACTCCAAATAGAACCAACCGATGAATCCGCTTCATGAAACAACTCCCGTACCGCACCGATCCGACCTACGGATTTCGGAGCTTGCGGTTCAGGCAGGCCCCGCGGATCGAACGAGTGAGGGTCGCCGATCTCGCCGCCGAACGCCGCTCCGGGTTGACTTTACTCCAACCAACCTGAAACACTTAACCGTTTCGCGCCACCAATGGCAATCCGCAAATCAACCCCCTGAAGATCGACCGATGCCTTCCAAAACCGATGCACTTCGTTCCTCGCTGGCCAAGCGCCTGAGCACCGCCCGAAATGCCACCGACGCGCTGTTCACGATGTTGACTCCCGATGCGATGACCGCACGCCCCATACCCGAACGGCATCGCGTCCTATTCTATCTCGGCCATATCGAGGCGTTCGATTGGAACCTCCTCTGCAAATCGACGATGGGTCTGGACCCGTTCAACGAACCCTTCGACCAACTCTTCGCATTCGGGATCGATCCGGCGAATGACGATATGCCGACCGACAAACCATCGGACTGGCCGTCGATTGCCGAGATCCGGGGCTACAACAGGCACATACGGGAAACCGTGGACGCCCTTCTGGATCGGACGGGATTCGACGAATCCGAGGATCTGGATAACGGCCTCGTCTTCGAGGTCGCGATCGAACATCGTTTGATGCATGCCGAGACACTCGCATACATGCTGCACTGGCTGCCCGTCGAGTGCAAACTTCCTCGGCATGACCGTACCCGTACGGACCTGGAACCGGCGCGCGAATCGGGGTCTGCCACAGTCCAAATCCCGGCCGGGCATGCAACCCTGGGTCAACCCGAAAACGAATCCTTCGGCTGGGACAACGAGTTCGGCGAACTCCGGAAGGCCGTACCCGCTTTCGCGATCGACCGTCACAACGTGACCAACGGCGAGTATCTGGAGTTCATCCGTCAAGGAGGCTACCAGGACCGCTCGCTCTGGATGGCTGACGACTGGAACTGGAAAGAGGCCGAGGGCGTTCGTCATCCCCGCTTCTGGCAACGAGCGAACGACGATTCGGACGTGTGGGAACTGCGGAACATGTTCGACGTACGCCCATTGCCCGAGTCCTGGCCGGTTTACGTGAGTCATGCCGAAGCGTCCGCCTACGCCAATTGGAAGGGACGAACGCTCCCAACCGAAGCCCAATTCCACCGCGCGGCGTACGGCACGCATGGCGGGGTGGAACAATCGTACCCGTGGGGCGCGGCGCCGCCGACACCCGCGCGAGGAAATTTCGATTTCGCGCGCTGGGACCCCGCGCCGGTCGGTTCTTTTCAGAGCGGCGACAGCGCATTCGGCGTCGCCGACCTTTTCGGGAACGGTTGGGAGTGGACATCGACCGTATTCGGGCCGCTGCCCGGCTTCGAGCGATTTCACTTCTACCCGGGCTATTCGGCCGATTTCTTCGACGGAAAGCACTATGTCATGAAGGGAGGCTCCCCGCGAACGGCCGCCTCGATGCTGCGCCGCTCTTTTCGGAACTGGTTCCAGCCTCACTACCCCCACATTTACTCCTCTTTCAGATTGGTGAATGCATGATCAGCCCCTCGACAGCCCGGCCCGAAACGGCAATCGCAATGGAAGAGTTCGTTGCCGATGTCACACGCGGACTTACCCATGAAACCCAGAAATACCTGCCGTCGCAATATTTGTACGATGCGGCGGGATCAGCGCTGTTCGAAGCGATCACGCTACTCCCCGAATACGGATTGACCCGTGCGGACGAACGACTGCTTGACAGCTATGCCCACAAGTTGCCGGGATATTTCCAATCCACGCCGGTTGTGGCGGAACTGGGAAGCGGTACGGGAACCAAGACGCGCCGCATCATTTCCGCGTTTGAATCCGCGTTCGACAACACCGAAGACATTCTCTACTATCCGATCGACATTTCCGTCGCCGCTCTCGAACGTTGCCGCATCGACCTGGGTCAGACTGAAGGTATCCGCGTGGAGCCCCTCGCCTATTCCTATCTGGATGGGCTGCGGGAAGCCGTTAACAGCATCCCGGTCGACACGCCGCTGCTGCTGCTCTTTCTGGGCAGCACGATCGGAAATTTCGACAGGCCGGTCGCGTGCGCGTTCCTGTCCCGCATCCGGGACATCCTGAGAACCGGCGACATGCTCTTCCTTGGCACGGATCTCGAGAAGCCGGTCCCCCAACTTCTCGCGGCCTACGCCGATGAAATCGGAGTCACGGCGGCTTTTAATCGCAACCTGTTGTCACGCATCAATCGTGAACTCGGGGGCAACTTCGATCTGAAACGATTCGGTCACGTTGCACGCTGGAACCAGAACGAACGCCGCATTGAGATGCATCTGGAGTCGTTGGAGGACCAGGAAGTACGGATCGCGGAAGCGGGTCTCTCCGTCAGCTTCGTCAAGGGGGAAACGATCTGGACCGAAAGCAGCCACAAATTCAATCGCGACGAAGTGATCGAAATGGTTGAAGACGCGGGTTTTCGGTGTGTCGCCCAGTGGACGGACGAAGAATGGGCCTTCGCCGAGAACGTCTTCCTGGCAAAATAGCCAAGCGCCGTTCAGTAGGGAGACCAGACCTCGAACATCCGGCGCTTCAGATCCGACCGCCGCGACTCCAGTTCATCGATCCGCGCCCGGTAATGCCCTCGCCCCAGATAATCGGACGCCCCAAAGGCTGCCATGATGAGTCCTACCAAGGGCAGGAACTCGCCGAAGGCGATCAGCAACGTCGAGGTGATTCCGACCAACTCGAAAATCACCAGGCTCAGAATTCCCGCAACGACAGTCGATCCACCAATAAGAATCTTGAGACGACAGTTCGAATATTTTTCGGCCAGGTTGATAATCTCGACCGAAACACGGGCGTACTCTCGGTGGAGGGCATATTCCTGACGCTCTGTCCGACGGGGATGGTCCAGGCCTCTTTGAGCCTTATCAATCAGTTCGTCGTATTCTCTTCGTGTCGTGTCATCCGTCAGGGTATCGAGAATGAAGTTGAGCCGGCTCATTTTTTCGTGGGCCCACTCCTGCTTGTCGCGTGGATTGAGGTCGGGATGGTATTCCTTGGCCAGTTCCTTGAACGCATGCCTGAGCTCGGTCTCGTTGGCATCGGGCCCAACGCCGAGTTCATCGTAGAAGGTGCGTATCTTGGCCATACCGATATTTGAATTATAGGAAAGACAGGTCCGGCCCGAAACCCTTTGTTCAGGCGCACGGGGTGACTTCAGACGGAGTGTCGGCCGCGGCCCGGAAATTTCCACCTGCACTCAGAGTGACCATTTGTCCCGTTCAATGGCCGCATGGCTGCAGAAAAAGGCGGTCTCCCGACTAGAGGTTTGTCCACGGCCTTGTCGCGTTTCCCGCGAAAGGGCCGGACGTCCCGGCAATCTCGTGTTGACATTCTGGTTGACCCCGGCCCCTTTCCGTAGTTTCATTCAGGCGCGATTCGGACTCGACTTGGGGAGGCGGTGTGGCCGCGTTTGTAGTCCAGGAATGTGCGGAGCGATTCTCCAGACGCAGGACCGGCTCAAGTCGTCGGTTCAACAGCTCCCCCGAGCCCCGGCGCGGCGATCGACGTGTGTTCGCGCCACCCGTCGCCAAAGGCGATGTGCATGTCGTCTGACTGGGGCGCCCTATGTTTTGCATGACCGCATGGAGGTTACAGTGAAGATATCTATTTGGTCGGGCGCGATGGTGGCGGCCCTTGGCATCGGATTCGAGCAGCCTGCCGCTTCCGCCCTACAGTCACTCAGAGTGGACGTTGACATGAACGCTCCTGCGCCGCGCCTTCCGAACGGCAAGCCCGACTTGAGCGGCGTGTGGGCGCGGCCCAGTGCTCAAGACATGACCCGGTCGACGACCAACGCCAACGGAACCAGCGTTATAGGCGAGCCTAATCCCCTTCCCTTTACCCCGTGGGGACAGGCACAGTGGGACAACTACGACGCCGTCGCCAACGGTGACTACGCTGGAAGCTGCATGCCGTTCGGATGGATACGGTCGTTCCACCCGCATCCAATGCAGATTCTCCAGAACAACGAATACATCGCGTTTCTGTTCGAACAAAGCACCATGTTCCAGGTGGTCAACACCGAGGACATGGAGCACCGAGACGGTTGGCCGCCTACGTGGTTTGGCGATTCGCGAGGCCGATGGGATGGCGACACGTTGATCATCGAGGCCGTCAATTTCAACGGCTGGGCCAAGCTGGGCACCATTGGCCATCCGATGAGCGATGAGGCGACGCTGACCATGTCATTCGAGCGACCCGACCTGGGGCACATCCGCTTCCGCTGGGTTGTGGAGGACCCCAAGACCTACACGCGGCCCATTTCAAATGAGCGAGTCTTCGTTCTGACGACCGACGTTGAACTCATGGAGTACGCGTGTATGGAGGGCAACCTGAGCGCCCTGATTTCCGAGGTGATCACTCCCTGGTTGGGACCGAGCGATTCCGAGACCAACATGGCGTATCCGCCCGAACGCCAGTGGACGGCCTATGACGAGACGGGCCGCCAGGAACTGACCGGAGTGGTCCGAGAGACCAGCTACGCGGGTTCTCACGGTGTCGCCACAATCGAGGTCGACGGCAGAATCGTGACTGTCGTGCTAGCCCCTCCATCGCGACTCGACTTCCGCCGCCTGACCGAAGTTCGTCTGCGTCCGGGCGTGACGATCACCGTTCAGGGCCTTCCCGCCAGGCAGACCAGCGACGAGGTTCGGGCCGAGATTGTTACAATCGGAGGCGAAGCCTTCGATATGCGTTGAAGAACAAGCTTGACCGGCAGACTATCCCGGTCGGCATGATGGGAGAAGGGACGGAAATGGAGTGGATGAAACCATACATCCACTCCTCTCTTCGCGTCTGAAGCCCGAAGACCCGCGCGCGGGACCCTGAAGGATTGTACCGCGGGCTGCCAACTTCTTGATCGATCTCAAGGACCAAGGGGCAAACGCCGCCATGACCGCGGAGGACCGCCGGCCCTCCGCTACACAATGAACCGTTAGACCTTTCTCCTGGGGCGAACCCCGGCGGGTTGAACGGGATAACGTGAGGGCTTGCCGCAGACTGCCGTGACCGAATTTCAACGCCCTGTCGAACCCGCATCGGCCTCCGGGGGCCATACGCTCTCACTCTCGCTCCGGATACTTTCGGGGCCCGCGGCTCTCGGCATCGTCTGGCTCCTTCCCATCGAGGGTCTCGATGGTCGCGCCCAGATGGCGCTGGGC
Organism: Terriglobia bacterium; assembly: GCA_963555775.3. Classification (GTDB taxonomy): domain Bacteria; phylum Acidobacteriota; class Terriglobia; order 20CM-2-55-15; family 20CM-2-55-15; genus JAJEDW01. Next base: position 153,097 of record CAUVWY020000005.1, read on the forward strand.
TGTTATGCCTGGGTGGTCGCGTGGTGGGCCACTCGTCCGGTCCCTTGGGCGGTCACCGGCTTTCTCCCGCTCCTGATCTTTCCCCTGAGCTCGGTCATGCCATTTCGAGATGCGACAGCGCTGTACGCTCAGCGTGTGCTTCCCTTCCTGCTGGGCGTCATGCTCTTTGGCTACGCGTTCCGCAAACACGGTCTGGCCAAGCGCATGGCATTCGGCATTCTGAGCCTTCCGGGCATCGCGACGTCGGGTCCCCGCCTGATTCTCACCATATTGACCGTCACTGCCGTCCTGTCCGCACTCGTCGACGACGCGGCAGCGGTGGCCATCATGATCCCGATCGCAGTTTCGGTCACGCAGTTCGCCGGCGATGCGGGCTCGAACATCCGGAAAGGCCTCGCTTCGGCGCCGAAGCTCCAGACCGCATCGTGTCTGGCCGTGCTCTACGGCTCGGCGGCCGGAGGGATGGCGACGCCTGTAGGCGTCCCGTTCAATCCACTGGCAATCTCCTTGGTGGATCAACTGACGACATATCGGATCAGCTTTTTGGAATGGACAATGACGGGCACGCTGATGGCCATCGCTGTCGTTCCGATCTACTACCTCGTCCTCGTCGTCATGTGTGCTCCGGAAGTCGCCAAGGTTGAAGGCGGGGCCGCATTTTTCTCCGCGCGACGAAAGGAACTCGGACCCCTGAGTCCGGGAGAAAAGAACGTCCTCGGGGTCCTGGTCGTCATGATCGTGCTGTGGTTGGCGCCATCGGTGGTCAATGTGCCGGTTTTGGACCTGTGGATCGTGCCCACGATCGCGATGGTCCTCCTGTTTCTGTTGCCGGTCAGATGGAAGACCAGGGAAATGACGTTGGAGACCGATGATTTCCAGAACGGCGTGCTTTGGAACGTGGTGTTCCTGGTGGTCAGCGGAACCGCGATGGCGGGCGCACTGGTCCAGGTTGGCGTCGCTGAATGGCTCGGGGGCCTGGTCGAGGATGGCGTGTCGTCGGCCGCGCTACCCTGGTTCGCCGGGCTGGTGACTCCAGTCCTGAGCCATCTGACAAGCGGCACGGCGACGACATCAATGGTATCGACCGTGTTGTTTCCAGTCTCGGAAAGTCTCGGCTACAATCCCGCGATCCTGGCGCGGATCATCGCCGGGACTGCCCTGGCGGTCTCGCTCCCGTGGGCTGGCGCGGCGTCGAGCACTGCATTTGCATCCGGAACGATCGGTTTCGGCGAGATGTTCCGCATAGGTATCATCGCGACAGTGTTGACCGCCGTCGCCATCACACTCTTGAGCATGATTCTGGTTCCCGCTCTGGGCGCCTTTTCCAGTTTCTGAAACTCATTCGCTCCGATGCGGGTCGGAACGGTGAGGATGGTCTCGGTTCAAGACCACGGGTTGTTAGCGCGAGCGGGACAACCGGCCGGCTCAGGCCGTTGCCGGCGTATCGGCCACTAACCCGCCTTTCTCACGAGTTGTCTGCTACAGCGCCGGATCCATCCGCCAGTGCTGGGGCGCTATATTCCCAGTGGAGGCAATCCGCGTGCGGGCATGAGCGCTTGATCCGGCGCGAGGAACGCGCCGCTACGCGCCCGGCGCGAGGAACCCGCCGTAGCTCTGACGGCGTCTCCGACTCTTCGCGACGAAAACCCGTGAGAAAGGCGGGCTAACCGGCAGCCGGATCCATCGTTGCCGGATGGAAAAGTTCCTCCAGGCCCACCACCCGAGGCGTCAATCCCTGTTCGTTGGAGGCCCGGGTCATCGCTTCCAGCAGGTCCCGGTTCGGCTGAACGCCGTACAGATAAGGATCGGACTCGATGATCCCCTGTTGCCGATTGGGCAAGAGGCCCAGTTCGAAATAAACCGCCGCGAGTTCTTGAGTCCGCTGATGAACCAGGTCCTTCGCTTCGACGAAAGCGTTGTACAGGTTCATTGCCACCCATGGGTGTTGCTCGACAATATCCCGCTTGATCACGATGCAATGGTTGAAGGGAAAGAAGCCGGTCTCCCGATAAAAGCGCTCCGTTTCCGCCAGCCGATCGGGGAACAACCCTTGCAGTCCCGGGCGATCGCCCGCACGGAACGTGGGGAAAGCGGCGTCAAGCCTTCCCGAGGCGAGCATCGATGCGATGCTGTCTCCCTCCGGAATATATTGAAAGCCGACGCCGTCGGGCGGCTCGAAACCGGTGGCGCCGCCGTGGCTGCTCTCCGGTGGGCGCTCCATGTGCCAGTCCATGTCCTGAGGGGTCACGCCAAATTCATGCTCGAGACCAAATCGAGCCCAGAGAGCGGCGGTCTGCTGATACTCCGGCACGCCCACGCGCCTGCCTTTCAGGTCCTCGGGTCTGGAGATGCCGCTGCCTTCCCGAACCGTGATCTCGGTATGGAAGAACCTTCTGCTTGGAAATACCGGAATCGCGACGAATCGCGTATCGCCGTTGGCCACGGTGATGATGTAGGAGGAATTCGACATTTCCGATACGTCGAACTCCGCGAAATGCAACTGCCGCCAGAAAAGCTCCGTCACTCCGCTGGTAGTGACCGTCAAATCGATGCCCTCCGGTTTGACCAGCCCCTCAACGATGGGGCGCAACCGAACGTTCCCCGAAAGGCCGATGCTCAGTTGGACATCCGCCATCGCGCGACTCCGGATGAAGGCCGGCGCGGCGACCAATGACGGAGCACGCGAAGGCAGAACAGCCGCTACCGCCGCCCCCGCCGCTCCCGAGAGCCACTTTCTGCGGGACAGACCTGTCGAGCGTGTCTTGGGAACCTTCGTGTCGTCATTCATAACGGCTAACCTCTATTGCAGGGGACCCTCCGGCCCCTGCTGACAGATCACCACAATGCAAATCGATTCCACCGTGCGGTCGGCAGGTGGCACGGGGAAACCTCGTTCGATCATCAACTCTCGGATGTAAGCCGCCGTCTCGGGATGTGTGACCGCGGATTGCACGCCGACCCTGACGAGCCCGTCGGCATAATCGATGGCCTGCCATGTGTGCCCGGCCAGCTTCGACTCGCCTAGCCGGTCGGTATCCCGGCTCCCCCAGTCGCGCGTTTCGAGCCTTGCGCCCGCATCGACGAGGAGCCGGACGATCTCGTTTCGGCCTTTCAGGGCTCCCCCCATCAATGGCGTCCGGCCGTCACCGTTGATTGAATTCGGATCCAACCCCAGTTCGAGCAGGAACTGGACGGCCTCCACGGTTTCCTCCGGTGACCATTCGAACGTGACACCATCCACCCAACCGATTCCCGCGGCCGCGGACAGGGCCGTATCGCCGAAGTCGGTCGGAATTGCCGGATCGGCGCCAAACTCCATGAGCAAACGCAACAGCGCGGTATCGCCGGACTGCCCGGCCCGGACGAAGGCGGTCGCGCCCGGTTCGAAGAACCACTGTTGAGTGAAGATCGTCCGGTTTTCCGTATTGGACCCGGCCCGTGCGTTCGGATCCGCCCCGTTCTCCAGCAGGATTCGGATGTACTCCAAATGATCCATGTCCGGCCTCGGCACCGGATAATCGCCGCCTTCGATGTTCCGGTTGTCCGTGGCAAGGTACAGCGGCGTCATGCCGCCGGCGTTGGCAATATTGACATCGGCGCCGCTCTCGATCAGGAACCTTCCGAGCCGGTAGTTGCGGTTGTTCGTCGCCGCGAGCACGGGACTCCATCCGTAATAGGTCACCTGGTTGACGTCGACGCCATGATCCAGGAGGATTCGGGCCGAGTCGAGGTCACCCTCCCTCGCGGCCAGTACCAGCGCCGTCAAGCCGCCTCCGCCTTCGCCGACGAGGCCGGCCTCCACACTGGCATCGTCGTCATCTTCACCGAGATCCGTGCGAACCACTGGCGGCACATTATTCGTGGCGGCCCCTGGCCCCGTATCGCCACGGCTTCCGAGGAGCGCCCTCAGTTCATCCAGGTCGACGCCGAAGCTGGCCAACTCCACCTCGACCCGGGACAAAGCCGTAAGCAGGTCAACGCCCCCTTCCTCGGCCTGATCGGTCAGGAACGCCACAACCGCATCCAGATTCAGCTCCGCGTTCGACTGTCCCTGTCGGTCCCGGAACTGCTCCAGCGTCAGGCCCGCGTCCACGGCCGCCTGGAGCAGTTCCTGAGCCTCTTCCACCGCGTCCACGTTTACGGGGCGCGCGATGTAGATTCGAGGCAGCCCGGCGCCCGAGGACTGGATGGCAGGATCCGCGCCCGCATCCAGAAGGATCTCGACTGCTTCGGGGTGGCGCTCTTCGACGGCCCACATGAGTGCGGTGGTCCCCCGCAGGATCTCGGTGGCGTTGACTTCGGCACCGGTATCGATCAGCAATCTCAATGCCTCGGGATTGCCGTTCCGGGCGGCAAGCATGAGCATCGTCATCTGGTTGGGTCCGCGCTGCCGTGCGTCTGCTCCGGCTCGCAGGAGCGCCGCAATCATGCCGGTATTCCCGTGAAGCGACGCGATGTGTATCGGCGTCACGCCTTCGCGCGTCGCGAGCGTCACGTCCGCGCCGGCATCGATCAACCGCTCGGCCGTTTCCAGATCGTCTTGGTACACGGCCCAATGGATGGCCGTCGAACCATCGACTCGTGACGCGTTGACATCGGCCCCTTCCTGAAGCAGGCGCTCAATCGCCGCGGTATCTCCCCGATACGAGGCCTCGGCGATCTCGCTGACCTGACGGCCCTGGGCAGCTCCCAGGCCGCAAATGACGAAAGCGAGCGAGCAAGCGATCAGTCGTGTTTGTTGCATTAAGTCAGTCCCGAACTCAGAGTCTGTCGAGCCGCCCGGCGCTGTCGCCTTGCCGCTCCAGATGGATCCCGTACATGTCCATGATGCTCAGAAGGAGATTGCCCGTCGTGGCGGTCTTGCGTTCGTAGGCCAGATGCCGTCCCCCCTCGAGCTGACCGTTCGCTCTCCCGACCAGGATGTGCGGGACGTCGTAATGGTGATGTTGATTCGAGTTTCCCATGTTGCTGCCGTAGAGGATCAACGAGCGATCCAGCAGCGTTCCGTCGCCTTCCGGTATCGACTTGAGCTTCTCGGCGAAGTAGGCCATGGTCGAGACGTGGTATCGGTTGAGTTCGGCGTAACGCCGCAGATTGCGGGTATCCTCCTGATGGTGCGATCCCCCGTGAAAGCTCACGCTGGTTCCCCCGTTCGGGAAGAACTCGTTCTGCGGGAACCCGTACACCTTTCCCGTCAGGTCGCGGGCGCCCAGTAACGTCGCCACACGAGTGATGTCGGCCTGGAAAGCAAGAGCCGTGAGGTCCAGGTGCAGCTTGATGTGTTCGTCGAACGACGCCGGAATCCCAGCCGGCTCATCCAGCGAGGGCACGGCTTGCGCCTTGTTGGTCGCCAACTCAAGCCGTCGCTCGATCTCCCGTACCTCGTCCGCGTACTGGTCGACCGTGAGGCGGTCGCTGGTCCCAAGGTCCTGTTTAAAAGAACTCAGTTCACCGACGAGCGAGTCCAGAATGCTTCTCTTGTCGGCCATTCGCTGGGCCCGAACTTCCGGAGTAGCCCCGCTGCCGAACAGCCGTTCGAAGACGACCTGCGGGTTTCGCTCCATCGGGAGAGGACGCGTCCGCATCATCGCCGACTCTGGAGGCGTTTCGAGGCCGACCCACGAGATGGAGTTCGTGTATGCGCAACTGTAACCCTCGCCGCAGTTGCTGGAGTTCGTACCGGGGTCCTCCACGGCGAGTTGGAGCGACGGCAGCAGCGACTCCTGTCCGATATGGCCGGCAATGATCTGATCGATGGTGGGACTCCCCACCGTGGCATCCGATCCGGCCGTCTTTTTGGGTTTGATCGCGGTCAGGTAGGCAGCCGCCACCCAGTGATCCGAGCCGGTCGTCCCCTCGGGTGGTTCCGCCGATTTCGACCATAACCCGGTCATGACCACCGTCTCGTCCCGGACACGCTTTAACGGCTCGAGGGTGTACGGCAGGGTTTCCGGGAGGGCCCCTTCGCGTTCGGGTTCCCAGTAACCATAGGCCATTCCGTGCGGGTAGAAGATACCCATGAAACGAGGCGCCGGGTTGGCCGCCGTCTGCGCCAGAGCGGTGCCCGCAGGGATCATCGCTTCAAGCAGCGGCAAGCCCAGCGTCGCGCCCGTACCCTGGAGGAACAGCCTCCGCGGAACGTGTTTCCTGGAAAGGAACATTCTATCGGTCCTCCTTCTCGAACACTATTCGATACCCGCCGTATCGTCCAACTTCATATTGGTCCGGAACGGCTCGCTACGCACAACCCCCAGAACGAGGTCAGAAAACCGGTGGTCGCCGTCCTCGGCCCCACGCACGATGTCGCGAACTACGGGCATGTCCTGGTACTCCACTCCACGGCCCAGCGCATAAGTCAGCAGTTTCTCCGCCACGACGTGCACGAACTGGTCCGAATAGCCCACCAGCCATTCTCGCAATTGAGCCGGGCCATCGACCACACTGTTGTCGAACAGAGTCACTTGGCCATCGATGGGATTGCCCCCATCCTCGGTCCGCCAGAGGGAGGTCGCATCGAAACCCTCCAACGCGAAACCGATCGGATCCATCAGCCTGTGGCACTGGACGCAATCCTGCCGGACACGGTGCTCCAGCATGTGGTCGCGCATGGAGAGTTGGACAGCATTGCCCCGGGCGTCGTCGTTCCGTTCGGGCAGGGGAGGCACGTCTGGAGGAGGATCGGGGGGACTCACACCGAGCAGATTGGTCATGATCCACTTTCCGCGGGTCACCGGCGAGGTTCGGTCCGGCTTTGACGTTGTGACCAGGATCGCGCCCTTTCCGAGCAGGCCCCGGCGTGAGTCGAAGTCTTCGCCAAGTTCCACCCGTCGAAACCGGCTGCCGTAGACACTCGGAATGCCGTAATGTCTGGCCAGCCGCTCGCTGACGAAAGTGTAGTCCGCCGTCAACAGTTCGACGACGCTGCGATCTTCCCTGACAATGCTGTCGAACAGCAACTCGACTTCCGCTCGCATGGCCTGGCGCAGGGGATCGTCGAAGTCGGGATACACCATGGGCAGTGGGTTGTGGCTTTCCAATCCCCGGAGATTCAGCCACTGCCCGGCGAAGTTCACGGCCAGTGCCTGTGACCGCAGATCGGCCAGCATGCGGCGAACCTGCTGTTCCAGCACGTTCGAATCGCTGAGCGCTCCGCTGCCGGCCAGCTCGATCAACTCCTCGTCCGGACCCGTGCTCCACAGGAAATACGCCAATCGCGATGCGAGTTCGAAACCGCCGATGCGGTAGGCATCGCCGGGGTCCAACTGCCCGGGTTCCACCTCTCTTCGGTACAGGAAGTGGGGCGCGGCCAGAATCCGTGCAAGCGCCAACTGAATCCCCCGATCGAAGTCTCCCTGCGAACGTCCCCGGCGATAGAACTCCATCAGAGGCAGGACGTCTTCGGGGGTCGCCGGGCGTCGGAACGCGCGCCCCGCCAGATCGATCACGATACGTTCGGCACAGGCTTCTTCATCGGCGCCTTCCCCCGGATCGCAGACGAAAATCCGGCGCCGGCTGGGCGAATCTTCCGGACGAACGGCATTGAAGGGACCTTCGATCCGGATGCTGCCGACATGCGGGAAAAAAGTGTAGCCGGGCGTCGGCCCGGTCTGGAGGGTCTTGCGTTCGAACTGGCGGTTCAGGTCGGGCAGAGGCGCCAGATTGGTTTCGAGAAAGGTCACACCCACCTGATGCGGACCGGCGGTGGTGTTGAAGCGCACCCGCATGTTCCCGTCGTCTTCCCCTGCCGACCCTCCGACGGCCACTCCCTGGCCGCGCCGGTTTCCAACCCAGTCCATCAAATCGATCAACTCGCCATCCAGAAGGGCTTCGATCTTCTCGCCTTCCACCGAACCGAAACCCTGCGGTGACATGTTGTCGCCAAATATGGGTATCACGGTGACCGTATACTCGCCGTCGGACGGAAAGATGTGGTCCACCAGGAGTCCCCCACGGGTCCCGAGCGGCAGTCCCGGAACGTGGTAGTCCTGGGAGGTATCTTCGCGAACGCGGTAGAGGGCAAGACGGGGGGAAGCAGCCTCCCCGACCGCCAGACGGCTGATCTTGTCGGCGGCGGAAACGTAGGCTTCGACCAGCGTGGAGGACAGTCCCAAAGTGCCGGCCATATTGTCGAATCCGTAACTCGAGTCATCGGAAGGCAGGTACTGAGCGGGATCGATCTCAAGGCCGAGGAGATCCCGGACGGCGTTCGCGTACTCGGTACGGTTGAGACGGTGGAGGCCGGGCGCGGGCAGATACGGCATCGCCTGACGGTCCAACTCGCCTTCGAGCCAGGTGACGGCGCTGGTGTAGACTCCGCGATCCGGACGGGGCATGCCGGCCGGCGGCATCATGCCCGTCCGAAGCCTGCGAACGACCTTCTCCCAGCTTTCCCGATCCTGTTCGACCCGGGTTGCGTCGATCCCCTGCAGCACCAACCCGCCGCTCCGCATCGTATCGCTGTGGCAGGCAATGCAGTATCGATCGAGAACGCCCGACAATTCGGCAGGAGATCCGATCGCCTCGGCCGCGGATTGCGCCGCACCTCGAGCTTCGGCCGCGGGCGCTCGCCCGGCCCCGAACACAATCATCGAGCCGATTGCCGCCAACACTATCAGGCGGAGGCACTGTTTAACCACCATCGGTCCCCCGGCTACCCGCTTGGTCGAGTACGGATTTCAGCGTCCAAGTGCGGTCGCAGCTCGCAACTTCAGGTGAAGAATTCAGGACACCCCCAGTCGGAAGGCCCTGCACACCCAGCCCTCAGGACAGGTCACTCAACCGGATTATGATTCTGCCGCCCCCGGAATACCCAAGCGCATCCTGGCTGGCGGTTCCTTTAAGCTACGATTATTAACCAAATCGTATCCCCGTATCCACTCCCGTCAATCTCCGTCGACCCCGCTGAGACAAATAAATACTAAATACAACATCCGGTTCAGGAGAAAGCTCCTCCTGTTCAATGACATACCGTGAGTCGTGCGACCGCGGAGAGCGGGCCGGTTCCCACGTGGTCACAGGTCCAAGATTGCGGGATGGAACATCTCATCCGGGGGAGCGTCCGCGGAGTGAGGCCTTGCCCGCAACAGTATTGCGGCAAGGTCTCCAACCCATCCCGGTGGGTATGGACAACCGCTCAAGCCGGAAGACCGGACAACCATGCAAGTTGGTTGCGGCGCCGTACTCCGGTCCGTCACGGAACGATACCGTTGTCACGGGAGAGGGGCTCCCCATCGTCACCCACGGTCATCATCGGATTCTGATTGTTATCCTGGCAGATGTACTCGAAGATCTCCGTACCATCACTCCACCGCAGCAGGAAACCCGCTGTCCACGGCTCGGTATAGGCACCGGGGTCGTCGATCGTCACTTCGTATTCGAGAGAATCGAAATCGTTACGTGTGAAACGCTCGATCTGGTGAAGCCGATCCGTGTGCAGCAACCCTTGAGTGTCGATCCACGATCTCTCGTTGAAGCCAACGGTGTCCACGACCAGCGTGTCCCCGTCCCACGATCCGATGGAATGCCCGTAATAGGTGGGCGCAAAATCCTCCGGATGGGGCCGTCCATCCATGTAGACAGTGCGGAAAGTATGCGGCCCCCCGATGTCGAAGATAAACGCCCGTCCGAGTTCCGGGAGATCGACGATCTCGAAGCCGTAGGCCGTCCCGATCTGACGCGGTCCGGCTGAAGGTTTGCAGCGCGCGTGTGGCGCATCCCGGTCCGAATGCACCCGGTTGTAATCCCACATGGCTCGCGCCCATGGCTGGAACGGAACCTCCGCGAGGTTCCGATCGCTCGGCCGGTGCGTCTCCGGTGAGTTCTCGGCATCCCCGATGATCAGTTCGCGCCTCGTGCGCCTCCAATGGCCTTTCTCGCCCGGTGGCGGACCCAGGTCGATTCTGCCATCCGGCCCGCGTGGCGCGGGTCGCGCCTGGACCTCCGTTCGGTCCTGACTCGCCGCACGAATGGGAGATAACGCGCCAGCAAGAATGCTTGCAAGGAATAAAGTGAGAAAGCGTTTCGACATTCTGTCCGAACCCTCTTCACAAGCCACTCGCGACCCTGAAAGCGATTCGGAACGAAACCCTTGGCCTGGCAGCTTCGAGATCCCGATCTTATGTATTCCCGATTCGGCTGTCAATCTAATGGTACAACCTGATACAAAAAGCGGGTCCACGCCGGAATTCGCACAGGCTGTTCCGAGATGTCGCAATTTGTCGCAGTCGATTGACAAGATCGGCCGGCCAAAGTAATCGAACAGTGCTATAAAAGAATGAGGTTATAAAAGAATGAGGTTATAAGGGAATCAGGGAGGATTAAGGACATGAAGAGGCTTCTGGCAACAAGTATAGCGGCTCTGTTTCTAAGCCTGTCTCCGGCCGCGATGGCGCAGGAGACGGCTGCGGTAACAGGTACTGTGACCGACCCGACCGGAGCATTGATCCCCGGTGCGGAGGTCACCGCGATCAACAACAACACCGGCATTTCGACGACGAGGGTTTCCGGAGAGGCCGGCGGTTACAGTATTCCGGCGTTGCAACCCGGCCCCTATACGATCACCGCCTCGCTTCCGGGTTTCAGCGATTCGTCGATCGAGGTCCGGCTCACATCGAACCAGACCTTCAGGTTCAATATCGAAATGCAGGTCGGGGCCGTGGCCACGACGGTTGAGGTGATATCCGACGCCGACGCGCTGCTGGCCACCACGGGCGCATCGGTCGGTGACGCCCTTCCCGAAAACGAACTGGTGTCCCTGCCGCTTGCAACCCGTGACATCTTCGATCTTCTCGCCACTACGGCGGGACTTGTCTACTCGGGCGACGGTGACGAGCAGCACTTTGCCGGGATGCGCAACAGTGCCGTGAACGCGACACGGGACGGCGTCCCCGTCACCGACGGGCGGTACCTGGACTGGAACGCGGCGTATTCGGCAACTTATTCGAGTCCCGACCTGATCGAAGAAGTCCAGATTTCGGTCGGAACCATCGACGCCGAAGCCAGCAGGGGCAATGCCCAGGTCCGGCTGCAAACCCGGTCGGGCACCAACGACTTCCGGGGAGCGCTGTTTTACACCACGAACAACTCGGCCCTGAACGCCAACGACTGGTTCGCCAACTTTCGCGGCCAGGAAAAAGACTGGGAGAACCGGCAGCAGTTCGGAGGGCGGATCGGCGGACCGATCATCCGGAACAAGGCGTTTTTCTTCGTCCTCCTCGACGAGCAACGGTACCGGACTCGCAGCAACGTGATCGGACAAGTCTGGACCGCGGAGGCCCGCCAGGGACTCTTCCGGTACTGGCCCGGCACCGAGAACGAGAACTTCCTGGCGGGGCCGGGGAAGCGCTCAGTGGATACCAACGGCAATCCGGTCCGGCCGGACAGCGCCACACACGATCTTCGGACGATCGACCTGTTCAACGATGTCAACGACCCGTTTCGAACCGGGACCTCACAGAATGCGTATCTGCAGGAAACGTTCCGGCGCATGCCCATGCCGAACGACTTTACCGTCGGAGACGGGCTTAACACAGCAGGGCACAACTGGGTGCGCCGCACCTCCGGACAAGACAACGCGGCGGGCACCTCCCAGAACACGAATCGCGACAACTTGAATATCCGGCTCGACTATCAGGCGACCGCCAGCAACAGCGTGAGCTTTGTCATGAGCCGCGAAGCTAACTTCAATGCCGACGCGCAACCCACGTGGCCGGGCGGATTGGCGGGTGCGCAGAACCGCGACCCGCGGATCTACACGGCCACATGGACCTCGACCATCACACCTTCGGTTCTGAACAGCTTCCGCTTTGGCTACCGGGAAACCAACTGGCACGGGCGAACCGCCTTTGAAGTCGGATGCTGCTTTGGCAACAAGGGATTGTACGACGATCTGGAAAGTCTTACCCCGGAGGCCAGGGAAACACTGGACACTTTCATTCCGAAAACCCAAGGCGGTTATCCATACCGCCCCCCGATCGTCTCGTCATTGAGCGGAAACCTCTGGATGCGAGTCAATCAAGGGACTCGCGGGCAAACCAGCCCACTGTATCACTTCAGCGATGACGTTAGCTGGGTGTTCGGCAACCACAGCTTCAAGGCCGGCTGGGAGGGCAATTGGGCCGACAGCGACGGATTCAGTCAAGGGGGACTCTGGCCGCAGGTGTACCTGGGCAGCGGCAATTTCCCCGTTGTGATCGAGGACCGGTTTGACGGGATCGCCGGCGCCGACGCAGTCCGCGCCGAAAGTATCCTGAACGACCTGAGCGGATCCGTCGAGAACGTGTTTCAGCGCTACGGCGTCACGGAACCCGCCAGCGGGGCCTTTGCCGACCTCCTGGAGACCAACAGGCTGAATACCAACTCCCATCAGGATGACTGGTCGGCGTACCTCAAGGACGATTGGAACGTGACTCAGAACCTGACGTTGAACTGGGGCATCCGGTGGGACGTCTACGGTGTGCCCTACGAGGGCAAGGGCCTGATGACGCTGCCCAGGGATGGAAATTACCTCGGTATTTCCGGTCCCGCCGGCCAGTTGACCGAACTCATGCCGGTCGGAAAGAACAGTCCCAACCCGCATCTGCGGGCCTACCCCAAGGACTGGAACAACGTCGGCCCGTCGCTGGGCTTCAGTTACCGGGTCCCGTGGGTGGACCGGGATATCGTGTTGCGTGGCGGTTACGGCATTACCTACCCGGGCGCGCCGACGTTCCTGGATGTTCGGGATCCCTCTCGCAATCCCGGCAGGCTTTTCACAGCCGAAATCGAACCCACCGAGTACACGGCGGTACCCGGATCCACCAATCCCGCTGCCGCGGACGTCGGGCTGCCGTTGCCGGTGACCATCGAGCCGTTCGGGACCGTCCCGCTGACCGACCGGCTCCAGACGCTGTCCCTGTGGGCTGAGGACCGGCGGGTCCCCTATATTCAGAACTTCAACCTTCGAATCCAGGCGGAGGTCGCGCCGGACACGAACCTGGAAGTGGCCTGGGTCGGAACTCAGGGTACCGCCCTATGGGGGGGCCGGCAGTTGAACGAGCCGGAGATCGCAACCAATGGCATCCTCGATGCGTTCATCACCACACGCGAAGGCGGCGACGCCGCGTTGTTCGACAATATGTTCCGCGGTGTGAACTTCGGCAGGGGTACCTGCGGCGTCATCGACGGAGTGAATTGCACCGCCTCGACGGCGCTTCGGCAGTGGAGCCGGACCGACGACTACTTCGCAGACGGCGAATCGGGCGGTTTTGCGGAGTTCATCAATCAAACCAACGCCGCGACCGGCGAATTCGGGGGCTTGGTGCGGGCCAACGGTTATCCGGAGAATTTCATCGTCCTGAACCCCCAGTTCCGGAGGGTCAATTACTTCGACAACGGCGACACCTCGACCTATCACTCCCTGCAGGCCAAGGTGACGAAGCGGCTGTCGAACGGGCTCAGCGGCCAGTTCGCCTATACATGGTCGAAAGCCATCGGAGACAGCGGCACGAATACGTTCCGATCCCAGGAAGACAAGAGCTTCAATACCCGCGACCCGAACAACATTCGGCTGCAAAAGGGCGTGGTTCCGTTCCACCGGACGCACGGGTTCAACTCGCATGCGACATGGAGCCTACCCTTCGGACCGGGTCGGCTGCTGGGCGCGGGTGCGCCGTCCTGGGCCCATCGGATTATCGAGGGATGGCAAGTCTCCTCGATCTTTGCCTGGTCCTCCGGGCAACCGATTCCAGTGAGCACGAATATCGAGACGCTTTCGGCCATATACGACATCAATACCCCGGATCTGATCGGCGGCATCGATGCGTTTCCGAAATCGCTCGGCCAAGTGAATGTGAGCGATGGCGTCATTACTTACCTGGACGGGTTCCGGCGCGAACGCGAGCCGGTGACTTCCTATTACGGGAGCAATCCGGACGGTCTGCAGTCCCACGCCGACCTCTGGCAGATCGTCGACAGTTCGGGGAACGTTGTCCTGCGCAATCCGAGTCCCGGGACCACGGGAAATTTGGCCACCAACTGGCTGGAAGGTCCGGGGCGGATGAAACTGGACGCCGCCCTGTCCAAGGCGATACAGATACGGGAAGGGACTATGTTCACCATACGCATGGACGCGATCAATCTGCTGAACACGCCGATTTGGGGCAATCCCAATCTGAACATCAGATCGTCGGGCTTCGGCCGAATCACTTCGGCGAGCGGAGCGCGCACGTTCACGTTGAACGCTCGAATCGACTTCTGAATACCCCCGATGTCGACGGACTCGACCCCCACACGGGGGTCGAGTCGCTTTTCCGCGCCGCAATGCCATGGCGGTAACCTGACTCGATTCCTCGTGCGGAGACGAAGGTGCGCCCGGCATCCCGCCCCATCGTTGGCGACGGGTACTTTCTGTCTGCCAACCGTCTGAACTAGCTGTGAATTCTGTGAAGGTTGTTCACACGGGCTAAATCCGAGAAGCTGATTGGACCGAACCCAGCGGCATCCTTACATTGACCGATATCGAGGGAAAGCGTGTCACGGTTGGCAATCCCGGCATCGGACTTGATTCGGGCGGTCATAGACCGCCCCTACATTCTCAATATTCGGGGATTTGAGCTCCCGGCTCCCACTCCCTTTGTAGGTGCGGTCTATGACCGCACGATGACCGCACAGGGCCGCTGCCGGGCGGGCGTATTTACTTTCGCGCCGCCTCGGTTCGGACGGGTCCTTGCTGCAAGACCAGGCCCGACACTTCCCCTCCCGCATCACGGACGAATTCGATCTCGATGTCGACCACACGGGCGAAAAATCGGTCTTCGGTCTCGGCAAAGATCGGAAACGCCCCCTGGCCGGTCGCCTGAGCCGTCACCTGCCCGCCGTCGACCCGGAGAGTAAGGTCGAACCCTGACGCCAGTTCGTAGACGCCCACATACTGGGCGAGCACTTCCGCGGCCAGTTCGATTTCAGTTCGGACGGCGACTTCATTGCTGGTGCGCGGCGCGGTCACATCGCGGCCTCCCTGATGCAACACGAGGTGGGTGACCTCTCCAGTACTGTCTCTGACGAAGTCGATCTGGGCGTCGACGATCCTGACGAAGAAACGCGTTTCCGATTCGGCGAAGATCGGCACCTTGCCCTGACCCGACACCTGGCTGACAAGTTGCCCGGCCTCGAGCGTGATTGTCATCTGAGCCTGTGGCAAGAGCCGATAGATCCCGACGTAGTCGGCAAGGACATCGGCGTCCACTTCGATCTCCTGCCGTTCGGAGGTGAGGACCACTTGCTCGCCATGGACATAGGCTCCGAGGCTGGCGGCAATTTCTTCGGGCGCGTTCCCGTTGATATTCGCCAGGGCGACGACGGTGACTTCCGATCCGGGGTAGTAGCGGAGCGTGGTATTGAAACCGGGGACTGCGCCACCATGCTGGATGACAGTCCGTCCGCCGCTGTCTTCCATCACGATAACGCCAAACGCATAGTCGTTCAGGTATGGAGTGACCATCCGGTCGAGGGAAGCCTCAGACAACAACTCTCTCCCGAACAGGCCACGATTCCACTTCAACAAGTCCCCGATCGTCGAGTAGAGCCCGCCGGCGGCATGCGGACGGCTCATGTGCAAGAACCGCGCATTCAGCGGACCATCCGGGCTTGGCGAATACCCCGCCGCGCGATTGGAAATGATCTGCGAGTTGGAATCGTATCCGGAGTCGTCCATCCCAAGCGGCTCGAAAATGTTGCTTCCGACGAACTCTTCGTAACTCATACCGGTGACAACCTCGATCATGTGGCCGAGCAGCACATAGCCCGAGTTGCTGTAGCGCATCTCGGCCCCGGGCTCGAACTCGAGATCCAGATCGCGAAAACTCGCGACAGTTTCGGATGCCGAAGACGGTTCCGATATGGCTGCCCCGTATCCGGGAAGGCTCGTGTAGTTGGGCAAACCGGCGCTGTGCGTCAGGAGATGAAATATCGCGATGTCGCTCCACGATTCGGGCGCATCCTCGATATACGCGCTAACGGGATCGTCCACATCCAGAACACCGCGCTCCTCGAGGATCAGAACGGACGCCGCGGTAAACTGCTTCGTAATCGAACCGATCCTGAATTTCGTGTCGGGAGTGTTCGCGATCCCCCACTCGAGATTGGCGAAGCCGTAGGCCTCGTTGAGGAGTACATCGTCGCCTCGCGCGACCAGGACGGCACCCATGAAACCAGAACCCACGATTCGCGCCTCAACGATTTCGTTCATCCGGACGGGATCCTGCGCCTGGGCGGGGACGGCGAGAGCGAAGGCGGAAACTAGAATCGAGAGACGAAAGAGCAATCGGTTTGCGCGCATGAGTCCTCCTGATCCAACAGTATGGCCGCGATTCGACGGAAGCTCAAACCGAGTCCCGGTGCCCGTCTTTCGGACAATAGTGATGGGGACGCCCAATGATCGGAAACGAAACGGTCGAGGTTCTCAGGCGGCCACGAGTGAACCAGCGGCCGGCAAGCTTACGACTTCGCGGGTTTTGCCGTTGCTCCGATTCCGGAACAAAGGGCACTTCTCGCGACAAACCTGGCTGACTGGTTTTGTGGGTTCTCGAAGGATTGCGCCCGTTTCCCGCCTCGAAGTCCTAACTTGCTGCTGGCATGTACCTATAGAGCGGTTTGCCTTTCCAGGTGTCCTGCCCGACGAGTTCCATCCCCAGCTTTTCGATTACTCGGATCGAAGCGATATTCTCGGATTCGCAAAGGCAGACGATCCGAGGAATGGCGGGAGTCTGAAGAGCGTAATCGAGCACGGCCATCGCCGCCTCCGTAGCATACCCCCGACCCCAGTACGGCTTGCCATAGCGCCATCCGAATTCCAGTTCGCCGTTGTCATCCATGAAACCGCAGAATCCGATCAGCAGCCCGTTCTCTGCTTTCAGGCAGACGGCGTATCGCGCATAACCTCGGGTTTCATAGCTCCGGATGCATCGCAATACATAATCTTTCGACGAATCAAAAGACTGCGGCAGGCCTTCGCCGGTGTGTTTCATCACGTCAGGATCGGCTGCAATCGCCGCGTAAGCGTGCGCATCGGATTCCAGAAACGGTCTGATCACAAGGCGTTCGGTTTCTATACGCATGAGTTCGTCGGTGGGTATGGAAGGCAGGCCGGATCAGAGCCCGTCGATAGAGATTCACAGGTCACGATTTGTCAGCCCGCCGCCAATATCCAGACCTCTTCACCGTCGGCAAAATCGCCCGTTCGCCGCAGTCGAGCATTGAGAGCAACCTTTCGACTCGCAAAGTGGCGGGGATTGATCCGAGCCCGAACCTGCAGGATACCCAACGCAAACAGCCACTGGATGACGGCTTTCGCGGCTTCCGATCCGTAGCCACACATCTGCCACCGCGAGCCGATAACCCATGCCACATCGGCCTGAGTCGGGGCAACCGATGCCTGCATGTACCCGATGGATTCTTTCGAAGCCATCTCTCGCACTGCCCAGTTGAACCACAACTCCTTCCGATCGGGTGACATGCGTCCCTCGCGTGACGCATAAGTTTCGCCAAGCGCATCAACCGACTCCGGTGGCGCCTGGCCGGTGTACTCGTACAAGGCCGGGTCGGAAAGGACAGAGAACAGAGTCTGCGCGTCGTCTCGAAGAATCGGGGTCAACCGAAGCCGATCTGTCTCGACTATAAGATCGGCTTCGGCAGGCAAACCGGGCAGTTGTTTCATCCGTGTCCTCTCGAAGCAACGAGTTCTCCGGATCATAACTCCGCGACGGACGGGCCAAGCAGGAATGTGATGGCGGCCATCGGGCCCGTCTTGATCTGCTCCACCACGCGCCTCTTGAACTCCGCTTCAAACTTTCGTCGAATCTTTCCCATTGGCGTCGAACTCCCTAGCCCCACCGTCCGGAAATCCGCGCGTGTAATGCGCTGTGGAAACCGTGGATAAGCTCCGCAAAACACGCTCCGCTTTCCCACTGCTCCCACAGCGCCGACGCCGGGCCGACCAACGGCCCTTCCCGCGTCGCGCTGAATCCGGGGCCGCTTCGGTCGCCCTACGGGCTCCCTGCGCACCCCCGGATTCTGTATTTCTTCCTCTGGACATCGTGATCCTCCTGTTCGGTATTCTCTCAAATCACTGTCCAAAGAAATCGTGGGGCGGGGGAATCGGCCTCCACCGGACGCTACGCCGGGAAACCGTCAACCTCCAACGATTCGCCTCCTCGGACCCGTGCCATCGAAATCGACATCAAGGCTCGGTGTCTATATCGTACGGGTACCGTCATACCCCTAGTCCGAGAGAGGATTCGGTCTCCGGAGTTTCGGGATGTCGACGCGGCCGCAACCGGTAGGCGAAACGCGCCGTGTCGATCCCACCCCGGCACCCGAGCCATGCTCCTGGGTCGGGATGGCGGCATGAGCGGCGTCGAACCGCTTGTGGGTGCGGGACGCCTTGCGGCCTGGCAGAAGAGCCGGGGAGCATTGCCGCGTGAATTACGATTTCAACACGCTCCGCGGAGATTTCTTCGGCGGCCTCACCTCAATGGTCGTGGCGCTGCCGGTGGCGCTGGCCTTCGGCGTCGCGTCGGGCATGGGAGCGGCAGCGGGCCTGTACGGCGCGATCGCAGTCGGTTTTTTCGCGTCGGTGTTCGGCGGCACGCGGTCTCAAGTATCCGGACCGACGGGGCCCATGACCGTAGCCATGGCGGTCATCATCGCCCGGTACGCGGGCAACATGACTGAAGCCCTGACCGTGGTCGTCCTGGCCGGTCTGCTGCAGGTGATTCTGGGCCTGTCCAGGGTCGGGCGCTTCGTGGCCTACACGACCTATGTGGTGGTGTCCGGGTTCATGTCCGGTATCGGCATCATCATCATTCTGATCCAGGCCTTGCCGTTCCTCGGAGCGCCCCCCGCGGCGGGCGGAACTCTGGGAACGATTGCCGCACTACCGCAAGCAGTAAGCAACGTCAGCATCAGCGCCTTCGCCATCGCGGCCGTCACTCTCGCCGTTGGCGTGCTCTGGCCTCACCGGCTGGCAAGATTCATGCCCGCACCGCTTATGGCGCTGGCTGCCGGCACGCTGCTGGGTGTGCTGTGGTTGAACGATGCTCCGATCATCGGGTCGGTGCCCATCGGCCTGCCTGGAGTTCAGTTGGGGTTGCCGTCCCCCGGCTTCCTGCTGCAGGCCATGGAACCGGCGATCATTCTGGCCCTGCTCGGATCCGTGGACAGCCTGCTGACCTCCCTGATCGCCGACTCCCTGACCGGTACCCAGCACAACCCGAACCGGGAACTGGTGGGTCAGGGCATCGGCAACATGGTCGCGGGAATGTTCGGAGCGCTGCCCGGCGCCGGGACCACCGTTGGTACCGTGACCAACATCCGCGCAGGCGGGTTGACCCGGGTTTCGGGCGCCCTGCGCTCCTTTCTCCTGCTGGCGCTGGTGCTGGGCGTGGGCCGGTACGTCGAACCGATCCCTCTCGCCGCTCTTGCCGGGGTCCTGATGAAAATCGGCTGGGACATCATCGACTGGCATTTTCTCACCCGAATCCACCGCATCCCGCGGGAACACCTCTTTGTCATGCTGACGACCTTGGGCCTGACCGTGTTCGTCGATCTGGTAACCGCCGTGGCGATCGGGTTGATCGCGGCGGGGATGGCACATGCGCGGCAACTGGAATACCTGGAACTCGACAGCGTGGTCTCCGTGCCGCTGCTGGACCGGATGGTCCTCTCCGAACAAGAGAGCGCTACGGTGGACCCATTTGCGGCGCATGCCGGTCTGGTGGCGCTCAGGGGAAGTTTCACCGTCGCCTCTTCCCACAGGCTGGTCGCGGTAATCAGCATGGACATCAAGGACCACGATGTCGTCATCTTCGATTTCTCGAGCGCCACGTACCTCGACGACAGCGCGGCCATGGTAATCAAGGAGTTGATTGACTTCGCGGCAAAGGAGCAAACCGAGATTGTCGTTGCGGGTCTCTCGGGTCCTGTTGCGCACACCCTCGACGCGCTGGATATTCTGCAAGACGTGCCGGAAGGCCACGTAGTCGAGACTCTGGACGACGCGCGTCAGGTCGCGAAGAAATTCCTGAACCGTTGAAGGCGGACGGACTCGGCGATATGAAGCCCCGCTTCGATCTCGGCCCGGCGAAGCTCGCAGGTCTGTTGCAGATTCAACCAGACCCCGGGCGTTGTCCCGAACTAGCACGCCAGGCGCAGCGCGGTGTTGGCGGTCACGCCACGCTGACCGTGCAGGATCGCCGCAGCAGTGGAAGTCTATCGATCGGGTCGCCAGTTGCTGACCAGGGGGAACTTCTCCGGGTGGTCAATGGACTCGACTGCAAGATCAATGTCAAGATCGGGCCAGTAAAGATGATGGGGTTGTGGCAGTGTGACATTGCGTAAGTGACCTATTGGGAGATCGCGAAACCAGGGAAACGTTTCAAACGGCAGAAACACTTCACGCTCCTCTATCAGCATCCAGAACCCGTGCTTCGAAACATTGGTGATCTCAACTGGTGAAGTGTTTGTTCCAGACTGCGTGGATTTCATCCTCATGTTCCTTGATAAGGTGAAGCGCCTTCTTAAGACTCTGCCGACTCAAACCATAGTTCTGAGCCTGTTCAATGTTCGGTTCAAGCCAGAACTTCGCTTCTCCATCGGCCCCTTGGACGTGAATATGTTTGCGTTTTTCCTCCCGGGAAAAGAAGTAGAACCGCAACCCACCTTCACGGAAGACAGTGGGGCTCATATTCGTATGCTACACCGATAGCGTCGGACTGTCTTGCGCCTCGAACTGACGGCTTGACGCCATGCTGCCGCTGGAGTTGGGCCGTTCTCGTGGACACATGGTCCTTTTGAGAAAGGTGTCCACTATGGAGAAGACATACCACGCGTATCCGCAGAGATCTAACGGCAGATGACCGAACTGATTCGGTCGGGTCGCATGCCTGAACTGGCTTGGAAATTCGAGCGCTCCTCACAGACAATCCGGAACTGGATCAAGCAAGCGTTTACCGCATCTTCCACTAAACGGCGAATGCAGCAAGACGGGGACGCACGTCGGCAGCACAGGCGGATGGACTAAACCTCTTCCGGTTCGAAATAGTCCTCGTCGATCCGTTTGATCTCATATTTGATCTTAATGCGTACGCCGACGTCGTGCGCGACCATCAGGCGGGCCAGTTCTTCCCCGTCGATCAGGACGATGCGCTTCGGACTCCGCGCCACATAGTCCCGGGCAGCGCGCGTAAAACCGGCGGTAGTGACGAAGACACCCTTGGTCGTGTTCGCAGCATCGATTGCCCCGGCGAAATTACGCAGGTCGCCTTCCCCCACGGTGTTTCCATCGGCGTATTTCTTGGCCTGAAGATAAACTTCGTCCAGGCCAAGCGCGTCTTCCCGGATGGTACCGTCGATCCCGCCGTCGCCCGAGCGGCCAGTCACCCGGCCCATCGCGGCATCGCCGCCGCCATAGCCCATCTTGATCAGCAGGTCGACCACCACCTGTTCGAGAAACTCGGGCACGGCTCTACGAACCCGGTCCAGAACGTCGGCTTCCAGGGCACGGCGTGCTTGCCGAGCGGCGCGGTCCAACGCTTCCTCCGGCGTATCCGCCGAATCGTCAGGGGGTGCGGGCGCAGTATGCTTGTTTGGCGACCGGACATTCTTATTTGCCGACCACTCGACATAGGCCGGATAGTTACGAAGGACCTTGATGTCGATCCGCGGTGGCGCTTGAGCCAACAATCGTTCGCCCTCCACCGTCAGTCGATACGCGCCATGCCGAACCCTTTCCAACAGACCTGCGTGCACCATATACTTCACTGCCCAACTGATCCGGTTCGAAAACACCTTTTGCCTACCGCTGGGCAGTAGTTCCCGCACATCGTCGGGCGTCAGCCCTTCCGCGGCGGCAACGTTCTTGCGCACTGCGGAGATTGGCGTTTCCGCTCCGCCAGCCAGCGCCTTGAGAACCGGCAACATGAGCGATTGATAGTCGGGAATGGGCATGGGGGTATCGCTGCTCCTTCGTTTCGCCTACACCACCGTCTACAGAGGCTTGACGCGCTTGGCGATATCACGCCCCGCTTCGATCTCGGCACGACGAAGCTCGCAGGTCTTTTGCAGATTCAACCATACCTGCCGCGTCGTCCCGAAATAGCGGGCCAGGCGCAGCGCGGTGTTGGCGGTCACACCACGCTGACCGTGCAGGATCGCCGTGACGCGGTTCACCGGAACATCCAGCGCCTTCGATAACGCATTGGCCGAAAGGCCTAGTGCTTCGAGTTCGTCGCGTAATACCTCGCCCGGGTGTACCGGTCTCATGCCGTTCGTTGCAGTCACGGCCTGCGCCCAACTTTCATATCGTTCCAAGCCTGCGGCCAACCAGGAACAAGCCGTCCAGCGTCAGATTCTCGTCGATCTTCGTGATGAACTTCGACTCGCCGTCGATGAAACGCGCCATACCGCCCGTTGCAATCACGACGGTGTCCTCGCCGAGTTCCTCAATCATCCTTCCGACGATCCCGTCCACAAGCGAGACGTACCCCCAGAAAAAACCGCTCTGCATGCTCTCCGCGGTGGACTGGCCGATCAGGGTGCGCGGCCTGCCGATATCGATTCGCGGCAACTTGGCCGCTCGCTCGATCAGAGTTGCCGCAGACAGTTCGATACCCGGAGCGATCAGCCCCCCCTGATATTCTCCCTTGGGGGTAATCGCATTGAACGTCGTCGCCGTTCCCATATCGACGATGATCGCCGGAACGCTGTACCGATCCAACACGGCCACAGCGTCGACGATGCGGTCGGCGCCGACTTCTCGCGGATCGTCGTAAAGAATTGGAATCCCGGCATTGTCGGGCGTCACGAACACGGCCTTCAGCGAAAAATACCGCTCGACCATCTCCGCGACCTTCCAGTCCAGAGGCGGGACGACCGAAGCCACGATCACCGACCGAACCGCCTTGACATCCAGTTTGTCGAGAGAAAACAGGGTTCTGAGCAAAACGCCGTATTCATCGACGGTTCGGTTCCGTTCGGTGGATAACCGCCAGTTCCGGATCAAACGGTCGTCTCGATAGACCCCGAGAGTCGTATTCGTATTGCCGACATCGATCGCCAGTAGCACGCCTGCTCCTTCCTTCCTTACGCCCGGAATTACTCCCAGGAAATCACATCGCCACTGTACACAACTTCGACACTCCCGTCGTCCCGTCGGAGCCGCAAACCTCCCAGCGACTCCAGTCCCGCGGTCACCCCACTGATCCTGCGCATTCCGTCCTGAACCTCCAAACGCCGGCCGGACGCGAAGCTGGACGCGCGGGTCCACGCATCCGTGACGATCTGGGGCCCAACGGAAAGAAACCGTCGATACAATCTTTCGAACGCGGCCAGGAAATCCAGAAGCAGCTCGATCCTGGACTGGCGGCGGCCCGACGCGATGGAAAGAGATGTCGCGATCGGCGCAATTTCATCCGGAAACTCCGGTTGATTGACGTTGATTCCAATGCCCATTGCGATCGACGACACGCGATCCAGTTCCGCCTGCAACTCACAGAGGATGCCGCAAACCTTTTTGTTCCCGACAAGCAGGTCGTTCGGCCACTTGATATCGACATCCAGACCGGTTACGCGCTCTATCGAATCGTGGACAGCGACAGCGGCTGCCAGCGTCATCAACGGACCCAGTGACGATGGGATCTCGGGACGGACGATGACGGTCAGGTACAGCCCCAGGCCCGGCGCTGAAATCCACTTTCGCCCCAACCGGCCCCGTCCGGCAGTTTGCTGCTCGGCGACCACGATGGTTCCGTGAGGCGGCGGCTTGTTTCCGGCCAGGAGTCGAACGGCGAATGCGTTGGTGGAATCGACCGTGTACAGGTGATGAATGGGATGACCGATTTCCCCGGTATGAAGGCGGTTTCGAAGCACTTCAGGCAGAACGACATCGGGAAGGCGCTCAAGACGGAAACCGGTGAACGGCTCCCCGAGAATCTCGACCCCCGCGTTTCGCAAACGGCCAACGGCCCCCGAAACGCGGGAATAGGACACGCCAAGTTCCCGGGCAAGTTGTTTACCCGAAACCGGGACAGTCATGTTCTCGATAAGAGACGATACAACGCGGTCCATGCGAAGGTCCTGGCGTTGGGCGTCCGGACTCACGACAGTGGGAACATTCGCAGATGAATATCGGATGCGGGCGCCGAATGTGTCAGTGCGCCCACTGAAATCCTGTCGACACCCGCTTCCGCGTAGGCACGCGCGTTCAGGATGTCGATTCCCCCCGAAGATTCCAGGACGACCCGGCCCGCGACGAATTCAACGGCTTTTGAGGTCATTTCAAGCGTGAAGTTGTCGAGCATGATGACATCCGGACCCGCCTCAAGAGCGCTCTCCAGCTCATTCATATCACGAACTTCAACCTCGAGTGTCATCTCGCCGGCCCGCTCTCGCGCCAGCGCGACCGCCGCACCCGCGTCGGGATGGAACTCCAAGTGGTTGTTCTTGATCAGGACCGCATCGAAGAGCCCCACGCGATGGTTCGCGCCTCCACCGCATCGCACTCCGTACTTGTCCAGCAGCCGGTGTCCCGGAATCGTTTTCCGGGTGTCCACAATCACCGCCTTCGTCCCCTCGACCGCTGTAACGAAACGGCGCGTAAGCGTCGCGATCCCCGAAAGCCGCTGCAGGAAATTCAGGGATAATCGCTCGACGGCAAAAATCGCTCTCGCCCTTCCTTCGACCTCGATCAACACCGACCCGGGCGAAACCCGGGCGCCATCGGATGCGAGTGCGCGAAACTTGAGCGCCGGATCGTACATGCGAACCAGTTCGCGAACGACGGGAATGCCGGCAACGACCAGGGATGCCTTCGAGACGAATTCTGCCCGTGCCAAGGCATCTTCGGGAACCAGGGCGTCCGAGGTCACATCTCCGGAGCCCAGGTCTTCGCGAAGGGATGCGGCCAACAAATCGCCAATACCGGAGAGAAAAAGGTCGGTCATGAAGTCCACGCCGAAGTCGGCCTACTGAAGCCGATCCAGACCCTGGGACAACCGGACTTCCTGTGCCTGGTAGTCGGCCAACCTCTGGCGGTTTTCTTTAACCACTTCCCTGGGCGCCCGCTCGACAAAATTCACGTTCTCGAGCTTTCGTTCGAGACCGGCGATTTCCTTGCGGACCTTCTCCACTTCCTTGTTCAACCGCGCCTGCTCGGTTTCGATGTCCAGGATGCCTGCCAGAGGGACTTCGATCGACAGGGGGCCGGCAACAGCCTGCGCGGCGGCCTTCTCGCCAGAAAGCCGTTCGACTGTTTCGATCGCCTCGACACGGGCAAGACGACGCACGTACTCGGCGTTGTCCGCAAGCATCGCAGCGACTTCTGCGTCGGCCTGTGCGATACGCAACGGGACAAAATCCTTCGCAGCGACGTGCATCTCCGATCGAATATTCCGGACCTTTACAATGATTTCCTGAATCAATTCGGCATGCGCTTCGGCGCTTTCGTCCACCCAGGACTCCTGAAACTCGGGATAGGGGGCGATGACGATCGATTCTCCGTCGTGTGGCATCCGTTGCCAGAGTTCCTCGGTCAGGAACGGCATGAACGGGTGCATCATCCGCAGTGAACCTTCCAGCACGTACAGCAATACCGGTCTCGACTTTTGGGGATGCAGCTTCGTCATCTCCAGATACCAGTCGCAAAAATCGTGCCAAAAGAACTGGCGGATCGTTTTGGCGGCTTCATGCAGGAAATAGCGATCCAACGATGCGTTGACCGACCGGACGGCCCGCGTATGCCGAGACAGAATCCAGCGATCCGCCAGCGACAGGTCGAGTTTGCGAATTGCTTCGTCGGACGGCGGACGCGCCGTTTCGTCGACGTGACTCAGAATGAATCGCGCGGCGTTCCAGATCTTTGTCGCAAACGAACGGTAGCTGTCCAACTGCGATTCCACCAGAACCAGATCCGATCCGGGCGCCCCCAGACTGGCCAGCGTAAAGCGAACGGCGTCGGTCCCATACTCGTCGCAAACCAGAAGCGGGTCTCCAACGTTGCCTTTCGACTTCGACAGCTTCTGCCGCGCGGCATCCCTCAGCAGACCGTGGACGTAGACTTCCCTGAACGGCGCCTTGCCGGTAAACTTCTTGCCCGCCATCACCATGCGGGCCACCCAGAAGAAAATAATGTCGTAGGCCGTAACCAGAAGACTCGTCGGATAGAAGGTCTCCAATTCCGTCGTATCCTCCGGCCAACCCATTGTCGAAAACGGCCAGAGTTGGGAACTGAACCATGTGTCCAGCACGTCGTCATCCTGACGGAGCGCTTTGGACTGGCACTTCGGGCAGGAGTCCGGGTCCATGCGCGAAACCACGATCTCGCCGCAGGCATCGCAGTACCACGCCGGGATCCGGTGCCCCCACCAGAGCTGGCGCGAGATACACCAGTCCCTGATGTTGTTCATCCACTCGAAGTAGGTCTTGGCCCAGTTCTCGGGAATGAACCGGGTCTCGCCCTCGTTTACGGCCCGAATGGCATCCGCGGCAAGGGGGGCGACTTCGACAAACCACTGCGTTGACAGCAGCGGCTCGACAACGGTTCGGCAGCGCGAACAGTGGCCGACGTTGTGCACATGGTCCTCTACGGAAACCAGAAGCCCCCGATCGTCGAGATCGTGAACGATTTTCTCGCGCGCCTCGAAACGGTCCAGGCCGGCATAGTCTCCACCGGCGGGGCCGATCCTGCCTTCCTCGTCGATGACACCGATCCGTTCCAGACCGTGACGCTCGCCGATATCGAAGTCATTGGGATCGTGGGCGGGCGTCACCTTCACCACACCGGTTCCGAACTCCCGGTCGACAATCTCGTCGAATACAAAACGTAATTCCCTGCCCACCAAGGGAAGCTCGGCCCTCGCATCGACGAACCCCGCGTATCGCTCGTCGTCCGGATGAACGGCGAGCCCGGTGTCTCCCAACATCGTCTCGGGCCGGGTCGTCGCCACCTCGACGTAATCGGCAGCGCCGCCTCGAACCGGATACTTGATGCGGTAGAGCCCCCCCTGAACGGAGGTGTGTTCGACTTCAAGGTCCGACAGTGCGGTGCGGCATCGGGGACACCAGTTGATCAACCGCTCCCCGCGATAGATGAGCCCTTCCTCGTAGAGGCTGACAAACACCTCGCGAACGGCACGAGACAATCCCGCATCAAACGTAAACCGCTCCCGGGACCAGTCGCACGAGATGCCCAGGCGGCGCATCTGCCGCGTGATCGAGTCTCCGGATTCCTTCTTCCAGGCCCAGACGCGTTTGACAAATTCTTCACGGCCCAGATCATGCCGGCTCAATCCTTCTTCCCGCAGTTGCCGTTCAACAACGACCTGAGTCGCGATACCGGCATGATCGGTCCCGGGGAGCCACAGGGTGTTGAATCCCTGCATCCGCTTGCGGCGCACGACGATGTCCTGAATAGTGTGATTCAGCAAGTGACCCATGTGCAGCGAACCGGTCACGTTGGGCGGCGGGATGACAATCGAAAATGGCGGTCGGGAGGATTCGGCGTCGGCCTTGAAGTAGCCGCGCGATTCCCACGTCTCGTACCAACGGGTTTCGATGCTTGAAAAATCGTATGTCTTGGGAATCTCGATACTCATGCGCTTACTCATCTCTTCTCGAACTGACTTCCTTGCGATATCCGGGACGACTTCCCAGGCGACGCTCTCAATGACCTCGGCGGACAGGCGGGCGATCACCCGATCCGCAATCGCCTCAATCTCGTCCGTTGAAAGCGGCGCGCGTTCCGAATCGGGCTGTTTCGGGGAAAACAACGCCGTCAACCCCAGAATGTCGTCTTCGGCGGCCGCTTGACCGGCGGGCGCGGGCACCGTCCGGTCAATGGCGCCCGTCACCAGTTCGAACAGTTCCCGCGGTTCGAAGGGTTTGCCGACCTGACCGCCAGCCCCCACCCGCGCCGCCTCTACTTCGTCATACGGATCGAAGGCGCCCACCAGCAGGAACACCGGCGTCGGTTCGAGCACGGGATGTTCCTTCACAAACTCGCAAATCTCATAACCCGTCTTGCCCGGCAAGAGCGCGTCCGCCAGTACGATACTCGGCCGCAATTCGTTGATTTTCCGGATTGCGGTATCGCCGTTGCCGACCGATACGACTTCGAAGTCACCGTCATCGCTGAAGGTTTCGGTCACCAGCCTTTGAATCGTCGTGTTGTCGTCGGCAAGCAGGATGGTCTTTTTCACGACATCTCCGTGCTTGGAACGCGGCCGGCAACGATTTTCGGCGCCATTCGCAAAAGCGGGCGGCCTGACGGCCGCCCGCTGAAGTTCTTTTCCTGTTTCGCGGTCATTGGCCTGGCGGACTTTCGGTGCCCAGTACGGCGCCCTCCACTTCGAACGTACCTACACCGAGGCCGACGCCCTCGCCCTCACCCTCGCCGGGAATGATCGAAGCCGCCGTGGTCTCGGTCGAAATGTCCGGGCGCCGGCTCCACAGGCCGAACATCTTTCCGAAAAATCCCTTGCCCTCTGGCGGGGGCGCGGCTTCGGCGCGCGCCAGGGCCGCCGGATTGCTGTCCGGAATGGGCTGCTCCAGTTCCACCAACTGCTCGGCCGCCTTCTCGGCGGCTTCCGACAGCGGGTGATTTCGAATGGCCCGGTTGTAATAGACGATCGCCTCACCCTCGTTCCTGCCGCGTTGCATCGTGTCACCCAACCGATACAGGGTTTCTGCAAGATCGCTGTAATCGGGATAGTCGTCAAGGATCTCCAGGTAGCGATCCAAGGCACCGACGAAATTACCCGTGGTCGAATAAAAATTACCCACCTTCATGATCCCGTCGGCAAGCACTTCCTGAACCGCCCGAAGTTTTTCCCGGGCCTCCACTCCCAGATCGCTGTCCGGATAGTTCAGGATCATGTTCGTGAGTTCCACCTCGGCCAGTTGCCCCTGGGTTGGGTCACGGTCCGACTTTTCCATCTGCTTGATGTGGGTCATCCCAACCAGGAGTTGCGCGTCGTCCGCCATTTCGCTGGTCGGGAAAAAGGTAATGAAATCCTTGAGTTCCCTTTGCGCCTGAATCATGTCCGCCCGACTTCCTCCGTGATAAAACGTCTCGGCCAACCCGTACTTGGACAACGGAAGAAACTCACTATCGGGATAGGTATTGATCAGATTCTGGAACAGAAGACGGGACCGGGTGAATTGACTGCGGTCAAGATCGAAGACCGCCCTGGTGTACAGGACTCGATCCGGCTCGTCCAAGCCGCCATCGAGATCGATGTCGTCGGGATACCCCCCACAACCAGCGGCAAACAACATCAGGACGATGACGGAAATATTTCGCTTCATGCGGTCCATTCGACAGCAAATCCTTAGTTTGAAAGTAATTAAAAATGATAGCCGACCGACCGGGCCTTTTCCATCAATTCCTTGACGCGTTGACCGGGATCACCCGATCCAAAGATTGCGGAACCAGCGACAAGGACATCGGCGCCGGCGCCGACAACTTCTTCAATTGTGTCGTCGTTGATACCGCCATCGACCTCGATCGAGGTTTTCAAGCCGGCATCTTCGATCATCGCTCTCAACCGCCTGATCTTGCCAACCGTGTAGGGAATGAAACTCTGCCCCCCAAAACCCGGATTGACGCTCATGATCAACACCATATCCACAAGATCCAGCACGTGTTCGATCGAACCCAGCGGCGTCGCCGGGTTCAGGGCCACACCCACACCGACACCCGCGGATCGAATGAGGTCGATCGTACGATCCAGATGGTGTACGGCTTCAACATGGACCGTAAGGCTGTTGGACCCCGCTTTTACGAATTCGTCAACAAACCGATCGGGCTCGCTGACCATGAGATGCACATCGAAGGGTAGCGCCGTCTCCTTGCGCAAGCTCTTCAACACGGGAGGCCCAATGGTGATGTTGGGGACAAAGTGGCCGTCCATCACATCCACGTGGAGCAAATGCGCTCCGGCGGCCTCCACGGATTGGATTCCCTCGGCCAATCGTGAGAAATCGGCAGCCAGGATCGACGGTGCGATTCGTGGATTCACTCGCTCACTTCCAGTCGGATGATGTCGGTTTTGGATATTTTATGACCGGCTTGCGGATTCTGTCCCAGCACGCGTCCGCCGACCGTCCCGGCCTGAGCGGTATATGTGATGTCGCCAAGCCGGAAACCTTCGTTCCGAATACGGGCCGTGACCGCGCTTGCGGGCTCGCCGGTAAAATCGGGCATGATGTAGTAGTCCTCGATCGGTCCCATTGACACCAGGACGTTCACCTCTGGGGCCGTGCCACTCATATCTCCCGCCGGCGGCGATTGATAAACGATTGTCGAAGCGTCGCCCGTACCGGTATGGGAATAGAGCGTGTTGCCGACCGAGAGCCCGCTTTGCCCAAGGAGCATCTGTGCACTGCGCAGTCTGTTCCCTTCCACGTCCGGCACCGGGAACTGACGCTCTCCGAGGCTGAGCAGAACCCGAACGGACCGGGAAGTCTTGACCGAAACCCCTTCAGAAGGAGTCTGATCGATAATCCGCCCTTCAGGAACCGTGGCGCTGAACCGGGTACTCTCCACATCCAGACCCAGCCCGTTTTCGAACAGGAGTTCGGCAGCCTCGGCCTGCGTCATGCCGGCCACTGCTGGAACGGTGACCTCGCGTCCGCGGATCGTAAATCTCATCGCGGTCATCGCGCTCAGGAGTCCCGCCACCGACAACACCATCGCCATCAACAGGATCACCGAAAAACGCTCCCAGAAACCCGTGGGCCGTGGCGTTCCTTCCTCGATATGAGGCTGTCGGGCCATGTTCTCTCAGCTCCTTGTGAACCCGGTGCGATCGCGCCGCCGCTAGTCCGTCCGAGACCCCTTCGCGCGACCCCGCGGGGTTCGGCTACGGGCTTTTACTCCCCAATACTCGTAAACCGGTCTCCAGGCTGCAACCTCACGCCGCGCGCGAAATCGGGACCGGAAACGGCCTTCCGATTTTCGAGCTGCAACCGAACCACTTCCAGAAGCCTCGCGTCCCCGCAGCAGACTTGAAGTTTTCCGCCGGTTAATCCGATCGCGCCAGGGTCCGCCGCGGCGACGGGACCGGAACCGCAACGGGTTTCGAGAATCCGGCAGGGAGTCCCGCGAAACGCCACAGCGACCGATGGCCAGGGCCGGAATGCCCTCACCGCATTATGAATCGTTTGGGCCGGCAGTTCCCACCTAATCCGCCCATCCTCCTTGCGAAGCGACGGGGCCATCGTTACCAACGCGTCGTTTTGCGGCCGCGGCGCGGCATCGCCCCGAACCACCGCCTGAATCGTTCGCACAAGCAGTCGTGCGCCCAAGGCGGAAAGCCGCGCCGAGACTTCCGATGCCGTCTCGTTGGGTCCTATTTGGGTCGATTCGCAATCGAAAACGGGTCCCGTGTCGAGCCCAGCGTCAATCGCCATCGTACAGACACCGGTTTCGGACTCGCCCCGGGCGATCGCCCACTGGACCGGCGCCGCCCCGCGATATCGCGGAAGCAGCGACCCGTGCACGTTGATCGCTCCATGTTCGGGAATCTCGCGCAACCATGCCGGAATGATCTTGCCGTATGCCACAACGACGAGAAGATCCGGATTCAAACGCTGGAAAGCGCGGACCGCATCATCCGATTTGAGGGATTCAGGCTGGTATACGTCGATACCTGTAACCAGCGCGGCCTCCTTGACTGGCGACGCACGAAGATTTCGGCCACGTCCCGCGGGGCGGTCGGGCTGAGTAACGACGGCTGCGACTTCATGGCCGGTGGATACAAGAGCCTCGAGGGACGGTACTGCGAAGGCGGCGGTCCCCATAAAGACCAGCCGCATCGGCTACCATTCATCCTGCTTGACGAGTTTGCGAATGCGGCGTTTGATCAAATCCCTTTTGATAAAGCTGAGGTGATCGAGAAACATGACGCCGTTCAGATGATCCAGTTCGTGGCAGAACGCGCGGGCCAACAGATCCGATCCTTCCAGAATCAACTCGCGGCCGTCCAGATCGATACCCTTGAGCACGACTTTTTTCGGCCGGCGAACGTACTCGCTGAATCCGGGGATGCTCAGGCAACCCTCTTCCTCGTACTGCTCCCCGTCGGTGTCGACGATCTCGGGGTTCACGATCACCAACAGGCTGTCGGCCTTCTCACCCGCGCTGGTATCGGTCAACATGATCCTTTGCGATACCCCGACCTGCGGTGCGGCCAGCCCGACACCGGGAACACAGTACAGGGTTTCAGCCATCTCCTGAACCAGTTGCGCCTCGGCCCCGGTAATGTTTTCAACGGGTTTGGCGATCTTCTGAAGGACTTCGGCGCCGTATTTAACAATCGGTCTGTCCATATCTTTCTCGTTGGCCTCCCTTGCGGGGCCAGCAATTATCGTACCATCAGTCCCGAATCGCCGGGGTTGGGACGGCGGAGAAACGTTGCAATTGTTCGCGGTAGCTCTGGTAGTTACGCAGTGCCTCACCGATGGAATCGCCGCCGAATTTCTCTGTGACGGCGTCGGCCAGCACCAGCGCGACCATCGCCTCGCCGATTACTCCCGCGGCCGGAACGACACAGGTATCGGAACGCTCGTGCTGCGCCATGAACGGCTCCTTGGAAATCATGTCGACCGACCGCAACGCCTTTTTCAGGGTTGGAATGGGCTTCAGATAGCCCACGACGCGAATTTCCTCGCCGTTGGACATGCCCCCCTCTATTCCGCCCGCTCGATTGGACAGGCGATCGAAACGCCCCGTATCGGCATCGAACGATATTTCGTCATGCGCCAGGGACCCTCGAGCCGCCGCGGTACGAACCCCGTCGCCGATCTCTACAGCCTTGATGGCGTTGATCGACATCATCGCCTGAGCCAGCCGGGCATCCAGTTTCCTCTCCCAACTCGTATGCGAACCCAACCCCAGGGGCGGATTGCGCACAACGACTTCAAAGGTTCCGCCGATCGTATCGCCGTCTTTCTGCGCCCCTTGAATCGCTTCGACCATGCGGTCGGCATATTCCGGCAGGACGCATCGAACAACCTTGTCGGTTTTGACCGACTCCAACTGCCCCCAGGACACACGGAAGTCGTCCGGAATCCGAACCTCGCCTATCGATCTGGTGTGACTCAGGATTTCAACGCCGAAGGTCTTGAGATACAGCTTCGCGACGGCGCCGGCCGCAACTCGCGCCGTGGTTTCCCGCGCGCTGGAACGTTCCAGGATATTGCGCGCGTCGGACTGGTCGAACTTCTGGGAACCAACCAGATCGGCGTGTCCCGGACGCGGGCGCGTCACGACCCGCTTGCCGGCCACTTCTTCGGATACGGGAAGGACCGACATGATGTCTTCCCAGTTTTTCCAGTCCTTGTTCTCGATCATCATCGAGATCGGACTTCCGAGCGTGCGCCCATGTCGAACGCCGGAAAGAACACGAACCTTGTCGGTCTCGATCTTCATCCGGCCGCCCCGGCCATAGCCTCCCTGCCGCCGACCCAATTCTCCGTTAATGAACTCGACATCGAATTCGAGGTTGGCAGGCAGGCCGTCAACCATGGCGATGAGAGCTTGCCCATGCGACTCGCCCGAAGTCCTGAAACTGAACATCTTTCAAGTATAGCTGAAAAGAAAGCCGGGTAATCCGAGGACAAGTCACTGTAAACAGGCGCAAAACGGGTCTCCGACTATGACTGCAGGGTACCGGCAGGGTGAATTTGTCCTTCCAGTGAACGTCCGAGAATTCAGTGGTTTAACCTGACAAGCTGGACATAGCGAGGAGATTCCTGTATAAAACGCTGAATGGAGAGGACGAAATTGACCAGCCAGGAACTGTCGGAGATCGGGGTACGGCCAGTGGAGCGAAGCGAGGAAGGGCAGTATCAAGAGCAGATGAAGCGTCATCATTATCTGGGCGCACTGGCGAAGATCGGGGAGACGGTCTGGTACGTGGCCACATGGCGCGGGCAGTGGGTGGCGCAACTGAGCCTGTCGGCGTCGGCGCTGAAGTGCGGGGTTCGGGATCGATGGATCGGCTGGGACTTCCGCTCGCAGTATGGGCGGCTGAAACTGATCGCCAACAACAGCCGCTTTTTGATCCTGCCGGGCTGGAATCGGCCGAATGTGGGCTCGCGGGTGTTGTCAGGGACCGAGCGGCGGGCCGGGTCGGATTGGCGCGAACGGTTCGGTCATGGGTTGCTGCTGCTGGAAACGTTTGTGGATCCCCGGCGCTTCCATGGCGGCGTGTATCGCGCGTCGAACTGGTTGGAACTGGGACGGACCCGGGGATACCGGCGCACCCGGGACGGCTACAGCGCCGAAGCCGATGCCCCGAAGCTTGTCTTTGTGCGTCCCCTGTGCCGCGATGCGCGCGGGCAACTGACCCACCCTGGCCGGGAACATCTTCAACTCACCGGAGCCCCCAAGATCATGCTCAATGCCGCACAGATGCGCCAACTCCCCCAGTGCTTCAAGACCATTCCCGATCCGCGCCGCGCTCAGGGACGGCGCCATCCCTTGTCGGCAGTGCTGGGCATCGCGGCGGGCGCGACGCTGTGCGGCATGCACGGCTATAAAGCCATCTCGGATTGGGCCGATGCCCTGGGGCAGAAAGCCCGCGAACGTTTTGGCTGCCGGCGGGAGAACGGCCGCTATGTGGTTCCCAGCGAGTTTGTGATTCGGGATTGTCTGGTCCGGATTGAACCGGGGGCGCTGGACCGGGCGCTCAATGCGTGGAATCGGGCGTGGGGCGCCCCGGACGATGCGCTGGCCATGGATGGCAAGACGATGAAGAACGCCCTCGACTCGGACGGGCGTCAGACCCACATCATGAGCGTGGTCGGGCATGAGTCGAAACGCTGCTACACCCAAAAAAAGTGGGAACCCTGCCTGTAGCCGGCGGCGAGGAGCGCAAGCGCACGAACGAAATCGGCATGGCCGTTCCCTTGCTTCAAACCTGCGACATCGCCGGCAAGGACATCACCGGCGATGCCCTGCTGACCCAACGTGCGATCGCGCACTATTTAGTCGAGCGGGGAGCGCACTATCATTTCACGGTCAAAGGCAACCAACCGACACTGGAACACGATATCGCGTTGCTGTTCCAAACCCGCGGACAACCCGACTTTGTCGAGGTCACGCCACCCGAGCATGGCCGCATCGAGACCCGACGCATTTGGTGTAGTACCGAACTCAACCACTACCTCGACTTTCCCCACCTGGGCCAGGTCTTTCGGATCGAGCGCGAATCCATCGACAAGAAATCCGGCGCCCTCACGTGTGAAACCGCGCTGGGCATCACGAGCCGCTCACCCGGCGAGGCCTCCCCCGAACGCTTGCTGGCCATCAATCGCGGTCATTGGAGTATCGAAAGCGTCCATTACATCATCGACTGGAATTACGATGAGGACCGCAGTCGAATCCGCACCGGCTTCGGCCCGGAAAACATCACCCGCCTCCGACGCTTTGCCGTCGGTATTCTCAAATCCTTTCAAAAACCCGCTCAATCGATCGCCCAATCGATGCGCAAACTCTCTTTCAATACCCGTCTCGTCTTCGACTACTTGAGAATGACTCGAAATTCATCCTCCACATCATGCTCCATCTGAGAACAAATTTGCCGTGAGGGTACCGGCGGCGGCGTTGACCATGTTACAGGTATTCCGATACGATGACGCCTATGCCATTCGGCCCGAAAGCGGCGGTTATCGAAGTCCAGGAAACAGCGTTGCTGGCCGTACGCTCCATTCGAGGCGCTTTCCGGCGCCCGTTTTATTTTCGCGATATCCTGATCCAGATGGACCATATCGGCGTAGGGTCCCTCACAATCATCATGCTGACGGGGTTTTCGACCGGCGCCGTCCTGACTCTGCAAAGTTCCGCGGCAATGTCCCGCTTCGGTGCGGTGGGACTGACAGGGTCGCTGGTTTCCGTTGTGCTCGTGCGCGAACTCGGCCCCGTCCTGTCGGCATTGCTGGTCGCCGGCCGTGCGGGTTCGGGCATGGCCTCGGAACTCGGGTCCATGCAAGTGACCGAACAGGTCAACGCAATGAGGGCACTGGGAACCGATCCGATCAAGAAACTCGTCGTCCCGCGGCTCTTTGCAACCGTGACGATGCAACCGCTGCTCACGATCGTCGCCGACGCAACGGGGATCGTTGGAGGTCTGGCCGTTGCGGTCGGCATGCTCCAAATCAGTGCCAACCTCTACCTTAGCTCCGCGTGGAACGGACTGAATTATTACGATGTTCTCGGGGGCCTGATCAAACCCATCGTTTTCGGCGCCATCATTGCCGTCGTCAGTTGCCGTTGCGGGATGCGAACCGAGGGAGGCACTCAGGGCATCGGTCGCTCGACGACACAGGCCGTGGTGGTGTCGTCGGTGCTCATTCTCGTCACCGACTTTTTTCTGACCCGCCTTATTCTGCTTTATACGTCATGAAGGCATCGGAAGACCGTTCCAGTGACCGAACGCCCGCGTCCGCGGCGCCGCTGCTGGAATTGCGCCGCGTCTCCAAATACTACGGGGATTCGCGAGTTCTGAACGACGTGTCCTTTGAATTGTACCGTGGCGAGACGAAGATCATTCTCGGCGGCAGCGGGTCTGGCAAATCGACGATGTTGAAGCTGATGATGGGACTTGAACGTCCGGACGAGGGACAAGTATTGATCGAGGGTGTCGACGTAACGACAGCCAGTGAGCGCGATCTCAACCTTCTGCGCCCCCGGATCGGGATGGTGTTTCAGGAGTCCGCTCTCTTCGATTCATTAAGCGTCTTCGAGAACGTGGCTTATCGCCTGTATGAACGCAACATGGACGAAGAAGAAATTGAGGATCGTGTCGAACGTATCCTGGGTTTCGTCGGGCTCAAGGAGGCCATCAATCAAATGCCCTCGGAGCTGTCGGGAGGAATGAAGCGGCGCGTATCGCTTGCACGTGCGCTGGCCTTTCAGCCCAAGGCGATGCTGTATGACGAACCCACAGCCGGTCTCGACCCGATCACGTCCAGAAAGATCAATGAGTTGATCATCCGTCTCCGGGACACCGACGATGTATCGAGCGTGTTCGTCACCCACCGGCTGCGCGACGCTTTCACGCTCGCCAGCCAATACGCCGCGGAGGCCGACGGCCAAGTCCGCTTCGTTCGTGAAGACGGCACCTTCTGCATCGCTCATACCCGGTTCGTCATGCTTCACGAAGGGGGAATCATCTTCGAGGGACCGGACGAAGTACTTCGGAAATCGACGGATCCATACATTCAAAAGTTCATTGCATAGCCAGAAGAAGTTCATCGCATAACCTGAATTCGAAAGGAGGACAAATGGCAAGGGGTCAATCAATTTCGTGGGCCGAGCTTCGGGTCGGTATTCTCGTGATCGCCAGTTTCGCGTTGTTGGCCGTCGCGATTTTCTTCATGAGCGGGCAAATCGGTTTCTTTCAGCCCATAAACACGATCACGGCCTATTTCGCATCGGCCAACGGCATGAAGGCCGGCGCCGAGGTCCATCTTGAAGGGGTGACGATTGGAAACGTCCGCAGCGTTCAGGTGACCAATGACCCCGATCCCAACCGATTGGCGGCAATCGAAATGAGGGTCGATAGGCGTTTCACGATCCCCTCGGATACCGTTTTGACTATCGGCACGATCGGCCTGCTCGGCGATTCCATCATAAGAATGACACGCGCAGGCACGTCGGGCCCACCGTTGACCGACGGCGGGCAAATTCAGGGAGAGCCCGAAGGCGACATCCGTGCGATCATTCAACAGACCAATGACGTTGTCGCCAATCTCGACATCCTGAGCGAACAGGTCACCGAGATCGCAGCTGGAATCGAACGGGGAGAAGGGACATTGGGCCGGCTTCTCACCGACGAGTCGGTCTTCGAAAACCTGGATGCGATAGTGATGGAAGCCCGTCTCCTGGTCGAAAACGCACGGACTGGCGACGGCACCATGGGACGCTTCATTTCCGATCCGGCCCTTTACGAACGCGCTACCGCAGCGGTGGAGGATCTGGAAGCCATTGTCGAATCGATCCAGAATGGCGAAGGCACGATCGGACTACTTGTGAACGACCGTTCTCTCTACGACCGCGCCGACAACCTGGTGGCTTCAGCCGAAACCATCGTCGCCGGCGTCCAGAACGGCGAAGGCACGATCGGTCGCATGCTCACCGACGCGTCACTGTTCGAGAACATGAACGATACCACCGAAGAAGTCAGAGCGATGGTCACAAGCATTACCAACAGCGAAGGAACGGCGGGACGTTTGATAAATGACCCGGCGCTGTACGACAACCTGAATCAGACAATCTCGGAACTCCTCAAGCTGATGTACGATTTCAGGGAAGACCCCGGGAAATTCCTGACGATCAACTTCAGATTGTTCTAGCAGCCTGTCGGACTTTCGGCGTAAGTCCTTTGTTTTCAACAACGGCCCTTTTTAGCCCGAAACTGTAAACACAGTCATATGAATGACTTAGGTTTTTGATTCGGTGTTAGTCCGACAGGCTGCTAGGCCGCTTTTCTCACGGGTTTTCGTCGCGAAGAGTCGGAGACGCCGTCAGAGCTACGGCGCGTTCCCCGCGCCGGGCGCGTGGCGGCGCGTTCGTCGCGCCGGATCAAGCGCGTCCGGGGGGCGCGTGACTGGCGGATGGATCCGGCGCTGTAGCAGACAACTCGTGAGAAACGCGGGCTAGGCGATCCGACCGAGTTGGAGACTTTCGATGGCACTTGACGCTCAGAAAAAACTCGAAGGCGAGATCAAGATCCTCAAAAAGGAACTGACGACGGAATTGCCTCGCGCGCTGAAAACAGCGATCGCGATGGGCGATCTGAGGGAGAACGCGGAATATCACGCGGCGAAGGATCGCCGCGATTACGTGATGGCACGGATCGGCCAACTGAGGCGCCGCCTGTTCGATCTCGCGATGGTCAACGTCGACAAGATTCCCCACGACAGGATCTCCCTCGGTTCGACCGTCATCCTGTTCGACATCGAGAAAGAAGAGGAAATCACCTACAAGCTTGTCACGAGCGAGGATTCCGATGCCGAGCACGGGGCGATTTCAACGACCTCACCGATCGGTCGAGGCCTGCTCAACAAGCGCGAAGGCGATGAAGTCCAGATCCGGATTCCCTCCGGCATGCGAAGCTTCGAGGTCATCGGCTTCAAGACCATCCACGATGGGAAGGGACGACCGGAAGAAGCGGTCGAAACCGATCAATGAGAAGGGGCGGTTGAAGGTCCCCCGGTCGCCATCTCATGTTCTCTCTCCAGACCGGTACTCGTGGGTCGAGGTCACCTTGTTCCGGGGACGGAATTGACATAAAATCCGTTATCAGAATGCGTTAGCAGTAACACGCAATCGAAGGTTCATGTCATTCCACACCATCAGCGGCAAGATCGGAACCGCCGGCCAGAAGGTTCTGGATTTCCTGGTTACCCCCATTTCGAAACTCAACGTCGACCCAAACGTCCTGACCTTTATCGGGCTTGGCATCAACATTCTCGCGACGGTCCTTTTTGCCAGAGGACTCTTTTTCTGGGCGGGCCTGGTGATGCTGTTCGGAGGCATCTTCGACATGCTCGACGGCGCCGTTGCCCGTGTCAGCAAACGGGTCACGCGTTTTGGCGGATTCCTGGATTCGGTCATCGACCGCTATTCGGACATGCTGATGCTGTTTGGACTGCTGATCTGGTACGCCAAGGTCGAGCGGCTCGCCTACGTCGGGCTGACGGGAATGGCCATTATCGGATCGGTCATGATCAGCTACACACGCGCGCGCGCCGAGTCGCTGATCCCCAAATGCAAGGTGGGGTTTCTGGAACGGGCTGAACGCGTCGTGCTGCTGATTATCGCCGCACTGACCGATCGCATGGCCGTCGCACTTTGGATACTGGCCATCCTTACCAACTGGACCGCCATTCATCGTACCTGGTTTACGTACCGGGAACTGTCGCGGCTGGAACGTCAGGAAATGGAGGTCGAATCGCACAAGCCGGAAGCCGGCGCAATAGACGCCAGCCTGCCGACCTCCTGAACATTCAACGTATTCGCCGTCGTATCCGCTGTCAGTTCATGCGAAGGGTTTCGACGTTGTCGGGCAGGTCCAGTTCGAAAGTCGAATCGGGTATTCCGCCGTTGATCGTCACGGACACATACTTGACGACCTGATAGTTCAAACTGGGCTGGTCGAGTCGTTGCTGGAGTGGAACCCACCGATCCTGATCTATCCAGAGACGGATTCTGGATATCCGGCTGCGGACCTCATCCGAGCGCGGTATGAGTTCGAGAAGCGACGTGCGTACGCCGTCCAGATCTTCGTCTCCGACAAGCTCGATTTCAAAGTTTGAAGCCAGTGACGCGTTCCCGGGACCGAAACCCACCACCAGAAACTGCGCGACATCGGCGCCGCCTCCGAGGGTCCCCAGGGAAACCTGGTTGGTCCGTGGGTTGTAACTCTGGAACTCGCTGCTGGTGACGAGCACTTCCTGCCGAGCGATTTCAGGGTCGGTGATGTTCAGCCGGATTCGACTCTCGGCGCCACGAACTTCAAAATAGACGATGCCGGAAGTGAGGTCGTGGTCGTTCACCAGACCGTTCACGGTGTCTCGGTCGACACGCGCCTCGAGCGTCTGGAATTCCCTTCCCGCGCCAGCCATCCTTTCGAGCACATCCTCGAGCGAAAACGTCGCTTGGCCGAAGCCCGGGGCCGCAACGATCCACCCGACAAAGAGAATCGCAATGTATCGCATACTCCGCGTCATTCGCATGATCCGCATCATTCGCATTATTGGAGCCAGAAGGCATAGGCCGCGAGGGCGCCCCGGGTGTCGTAGACCGCCTCGACGCGAACAACGTCCGGCGATTCATCGGATTCAAGATAGGCCTGAAGCCGTTCGCGCGCGGTCACTTCGGCGGCAGCCCCATCCACGGCATCGGCCACCCTGACCGTGTACACGGGGTTTCCGTCGTCGTCCTCGGAGGGTTCCACACCGAAATCCGGAATTCGCATGTAGTCGGGCCGATCGTTGAAAACGGCTGGAGGGATGGCGAACATCGCCACCAGAATCAGCGCGCACAGAACGTCATACTGGAAGGAACCGCGACCGAAAGACCAGAATATCCACTTCTTCATTATCCCGCCTGCCAGCAGTGGTCACGATGTGGAGCCAGCGCTCCACGCCTCTCTTCGCGTACGAGACCCGAAGAGCCCTGCGCGCCCCCGCAGGGTTTTTCCATGGGCTGCGAGTTCCCGTTGCTAAACGAGGGCTGAAGTGCCCGGAACGCCCGAGGCCCGGTCGCTAACAATCGACCCATCGATCATCTCGATCACCCGGTCTGTGTAGGAAGTCAGATCCGGGTTGTGCGTGACCAGAATGATCGTCTGTCCAAACCGTCGATTCAGTTCTCGAAACATGTTTAACACGATTTCGGAGTTCTTCGAATCCAGATTTCCAGTGGGCTCGTCGGCAAGAATAATCGCCGGATGTTTCACAACCGCACGCGCGATGGCGACACGCTGCTGTTCCCCGCCCGACAGTTCCACCGGCCGGCGGTCCATAAGGTCTTGAATCTGAAGCAGTTCAAACACTTCGTGCATCCGGGCGTCCATTTTGGGGTCGCCATCACTCCCATGGATCTTGCGAGCCAGCTTCACATTCGCCTTCGCCGTTACGGTCGGCAGCAAATTGAACTTCTGAAACACGAATCCGATCTTGTCGCGACGGAACTCCGTCCGTCGGCGGTCTCCCATGGCGGCGACGTTCACACCCTCGATCAGCAGCTTTCCGGCGGTCGCCTGGGTCATCGCCCCAAGAATGTGCATGAGCGACGACTTGCCGCATCCCGACGGCCCCATCACGGAAATCATTTCACCCGCTTCGACTGCAAGATTGACGCCCCGGAGGGCTTCGACCTGCACGGTGCCAACTTTGTAAATCTTTTTGAGATCAATCGCTTGAAGCAACGGAGACATCAGATTGGCACGTCCTTCCCGTCGGTCCCGGCATAACAGCCTGTGGTGAAACCCTCGCTGAATTCGACCGTCGATGCATTCCGCCTGAACTGCGTTGCTCGTCGGTCACATATTGGGAATATGCTCTCTCCTCGCGCCTTGTCAGCCGGGCGCCTCGCCGCTCTCGGTGCGACGCGGCGCTCCACCACAGGCTGATAAAAACCGTTATTCATAGGCAAGAGCCTCGACCGGGTCCTGGCCCGCCGCCCGGAACGATGGGTAGACCGCTCCGAGTATGCCGCTGGCGACGGCGAGAACCGAAGCCCGAATGATCCATTCTCCCGAAATCATGATTTGCAGAGTCGGATACAGCGCCGGGACCACCTGCACGACCACGTAACTCGCACCGATACCAAGGAACACGCCGGCAATACACAACCAGAGCGTCTCTTGCAGGATCAGCACAACGACAAAGGACTTGGAGGCGCCAAGCGACCGGAGGATCCCGATTTCGCGCGTCCGCTCGTTGATCGTCGTATACATGGACAGAAAGATGACTAGCGCTCCGATTGCGACGGACACACCGACGATAAACGTCAGAAAAGCATCCAGCGCGGGCACGCTGGTGTTCATCATGATCGAAACCATGTCCCGCATCGGCAGGGCCCGGTAGGTCGGGAACCGCTCTTCCAGAACCTCCTGAAGGACATAAACCTGGTCGGGATCGACCAGACGGACAAAGAACAACGAAACGTTGCCAAGATTCCCGGACATTTCCTGCGCCGCGGCCAGATCCAGGTACAGGCGGGCGCCCTTCCCGTTGTCGACGA
This sequence comes from Terriglobia bacterium, assembly GCA_963555775.3. Taxonomy (GTDB): domain Bacteria; phylum Acidobacteriota; class Terriglobia; order 20CM-2-55-15; family 20CM-2-55-15; genus JAJEDW01. The sequence continues at coordinate 195,884 of CAUVWY020000005.1, forward strand.
TTCCGGAAACCGTAAACGTGTGGTTCAGGATGACAAGTTCATCGGACACGCCGATGTCCTTGGCTTCGGCGTAGAGGTCGTCGATCACGATCTCTTCGGGGCTGTCGAATATCTCGCCTTCAATAAAGCGAAAACCCCCGCTGACCGTATTGAAGCTTTCCGGTTCCAGGCCGAACACGACATCGAAACCGCCCTGGGAATTGAACTGCGTCACGATTGGCGCAACGGCCTCGACACCGTCGACTTCCAGAATCAGGTCCGCGATCTCGATCGGCATTACCGAACTGTTCATTCCCAGGTAGACCGATGCGCCGGGCGGTTGGAACATGATGTCCGCACCGACGCCGATCATCCGCTCTCCGGTTTCGGTATTGATGCCGGTCACGAGGCCGACGATCAGAAGAATCAGCGAAACCTCGATCGCGACCGCAAGCATGCTGACTCCGGTCCTTACCGGCCGTTTGGCAAAGTTCGAAAGAATGATTTCTCTGTTCAAGAAGGGACTCCGGGTATGGAAGGCGCCGTCAGTTCGCCGTGGGTCCGGCGCCCGGCGATCCCAAGGCTCCCAATCCAGAACTATTGGACGCCGAGATGGGTTCGCCGACACGGATGGATTCACTACCTTGGGGGAACGGGAGTTGAAACAATGCCTGATCGAGTTCGGCATTCAATTCGATGTCGATAAAATCGATCTGCAGAGACGCGCCTTCAACGGGTTTCTCGATTGCTACCCGCTGAGGAAACTGGACACCACCCACATCCTGGTAAAAGTCGTAGTTCACCTGCAAGTCGATAACGCCATCCGGACCGAACATCTGCTTGCGGCCGACCTCGAGATTCCGGCGATCGATCCAGACTCGCTCCAGCAGATGGCCGTCCGATTCGCTCGCGTCGATAAAGCTGAACACATAAAAGCGCTCGCGACCTTCGGACATCTCCTCGAACGAGCGGACGACCCGGGGTTCCGCCAGATACGGACGAATATCGACGAACAGGGATTGCATCACGTGATGCGGACGCAACTTGAGCAAGGGATTGTCGCCCTCACCTTCGATCCGGCCGTCGTTGGGGCCGTGGTAAAACTTGCCCTGCGGTGGAACCGACAGCCGGAACTCCTCTCCGTTGGCCGTCATATCGAAGGCCGACACCAGGCCAAGTGTCGCGATACCGTTCATCCGAATCAATGACGGCAACGACACGACGAGCCCACCCCGGATCGGATCGTATGTCCTTTCCAGAATATCGCCGCCCTCTCCTCGAAGATCGCCCGACGCCACATAGGTCACCGTGGCGCGAATCGTGTCCACCTTCCCGCTATCCAACTCCAGTTTCTGAAGCAATTCGTCCCGCGAGGCGTTCAGCGCTTCAAACGGCAATTCTTCGGGGGGAACAAAACGTGTCCGAGAGGCACTGCAACCGATGGAGAGGAGCGAAGCCGCAAACGCGGCCGCCAGACACCAGTCTCTCGCGTCCCGTCCTGGCGTCAAACGAATCACTGCGCGCTCCTCGGAATGCGCCTCATGCCATTTGTTGTCGCTTCCAAAGGACGTATACGGCCGCACCGGACAGGATCGCAATCGAAAAGGCGATCCCGATATTGAAGTAGTTCGCCTGGACAAACGCGATTGCGGCTTCTCCGTACATGACCGCGAGTACTCCCTGAGAAAAGTAGCGAATACTTCGGCCAATCGTGACGGCGCCGATGAACCGGGGCCAGGAGGTTCCGAAAGTCCCCGCGGACAGGACGAATACCTTGAACGGAACGGGCGGTGGCAACAGGGACGGAACGATGACGGTCAGCAAGCCGTATCGCTGGTACCAACCCCTGATCTTGAGCATCCGCGCCGAGGGCAGGTTCTGCCCGCTCCGCCTCCGCAAGAACGCTCCGCCTCCTCCGCGTCCAACCGCGAAAAGCATCGAAGATCCGATGACCGATCCGGCGGTCGTCAATCCCGCAAATAACACCATCCGTTCCGGCTGTCGAATCGAAGCCGTGATCAACAGAATGTCGTTGACCTCGGGCAGGGACAGGAAAGAGGAATCGCAGATCGCCAGCAGCATCAGCCCAACGCCACCGTAGGGCAACAGCGTCTGTTCCAGCCATGCGGCCAGAGTAATCAGGAATTCCATGTTTCACAGCAGTCCCTTCTGGATACCGCTTTTTTGGATACGGCTTACGGACACCGATCGAATCCCTGATCCCGCCACCGGAATCGATGGGCCGAAACGGCTGCAAATTTCGAAAGTGATGATTTTAGCATGGTTATCCGACCGGAACGACGCTGCGCTTCGCGGCATTTTCTACTCTGCCGACCGCCGGTTGTGTAAAATTCGAGTCAGGCTTCATATTTGAGGAAACCATGAACTATCGTGCAACTGTGCTGGCAGGGGTGCTGCTCTGCTTCCTGGTTTACGTTCCCGCCCCGTCGCAAGGGGCTCAGGACTTCGAGACCCGCGCCCGCCTCCGCATGGAGCAGGCCCTGCGAGACAAGTCCCAGGAAGAACTGAAGAAAGCGACGAACGAACTCGTCGAGTTGACCGAAGTGCTGGTGGAGCAGGTGGCAAAGGCGGACGGCTACACCACGGACGCCAAAATCCTCGAATACAGCGTCCGTGTCGAGGAGTTGGGCAAGAGGATCGAAGAACTCGCCAAGACGATCAACCGGCGAGCTCGGGGAAGATAGACACTCTCCCGAACCCATCCCTTCCAAGCGCAAAAACGGCGTTCCTTGTGCGCGCCGAGAAGCTAAAAACAGGCGTTCCCTTTCCGCCCGACCACCTATCTTGCGCCCTGCCACGTATCTGATGTTAAACTAGTTCGTTTTTGGGTCGCTCCGCGGTATCCGACCTGCAATTCAAGACAAACACGGTTCCTATTACGGAGGTTTCACCGAAAGATGACATCCGCTGAAGTACTCAAACTAATCAAACAGGAAGACGTGCTGTTCGTCGACCTGCGCTTTACCGACACCAAGGGCAAGGAACAGCACGTTACGGTCCCTTCCGCTGAAGTCGACAAGACCTTCCTGACGGACGGCAAGATGTTCGACGGCTCGTCCATCGCCGGCTGGAAGTTCATTAACGAGTCGGACATGATCCTGATGCCCGAGACGAAGACTGCAGTCGTGGATATCTTCGCGAAACACAAACAGCTCAATATCCGTTGCGACGTGGTGGAACCACTGGATGGCAAGGGGTACGAACGCTGCCCGCGGACCTGTGCCAAACGCGGGCTCGAGTATCTCAAGTCGACCGGTATTGCCGACGACGCCTTCTTCGGCCCGGAGAACGAGTTTTTCATCTTCGACGACGTAAAATACGGTTCCGAGATGCATGGCGCCTTCTATGAAATCCACTCCGAAGAAGGCGCATGGGTTTCGGGTCACGAATTGCCCGGCGGCAATCTGGCGCACCGTCCCGGCGTCAAGGGCGGCTACTTTCCCGTACCGCCGGTCGATTCACTGAGCGACCTTCGCGGCGACATGTGTCTCGCGCTGAGCGCGATGGGCCTCGTACCTGAAGTCCACCACCACGAAGTCGCAACGGCCGGGCAGGGCGAGATCAACGTTAACGCCGGATCGCTCGTCGACAAGGGCGACGGGATCCAGATATTCAAGTACGTTCTCCACAATGTCGCTCACCAGGCCGGCAAGACCTTGACGTTCATGCCGAAGCCTCTCGTCGGCGATAACGGTAACGGAATGCATGTCCACCAGTCGTTGATCAAGAAGGGCAAGAACCTTTTTTCCGGTGATGAAGTCGGCGGGATTTCCCAGTTGGCCCTGTACTACATCGGCGGCATCATCAAGCACGCCCGTTGCCTGAACGCGTTCACCAACGCGAGCACGAACAGCTACAAACGTCTGGTACCCGGTTTTGAAGCGCCGACGATTCTGACCTATTCGGCCCGGAATCGTTCGTCGGCGATTCGAATTCCCCATGTGGTCGATCCCAACAAGCGGCGTGTTGAAGTCCGATTCCCCGATTCCACTGCGAATCCCTATTTGGCTTTTACGGCGATGATGATGGCGGGACTGGACGGAATACAGAACAAGATCGATCCTGGCGATCCCGTCGACAAGGACATGTACGCGTTGACATCCGAGGAAGAAGTGCATCTCAAGACCGTCGCGCCCTCCTTTGAGGTTGCGCTTGACGCGTTGGACAACGACCGCGAGTTCCTCACCCGCGGCGGCGTCATGACCGACGACCTGATCGACGCCTATATCGGATTGAAGATGGAAGAAGTCACCGAACTCCGACAGTCCACGCACCCTGTCGAGTTCCAGATGTACTACAGCCTCTAGCAACCCGCTGCAGAAGGCGGCAGGCGTCTGCTACGGACGCCAGCAAACGGGACAAAGGAGCGCGGTTGGATCGCGCTCCTTTTTTGTTGCTTCGATTCGAAGGGAAACCGGTCGACTCATGAAGTAATTCCGAGGGCTTTCTCGTACTCCTCCCGAATCGGATCCGGTTGTCCCGCCTGAAACGGATACCCGTCAACGAGGAAACCTCGCATGAACGGGTGTTTCAGCATATCTTCGCGGCTGATCCCTTCTTCGACAGCCCTGCGGTCGGCCACCGGAAGCCTCACCGAACGGTTCGCTTCGGGATCGCGGAAAACGGCCTTCGGGTCTTCGCCTCTCGCCACGCGATCCATATCTTCAAGAAACCGCCGCCGCAGCATGAGGATTCCCTCGTCGCTGGTCCCCAGATGTTCCTTCGTCCGATCGCCGATGACCCCCTGCCCGGTCCAGGCGACGAAATCCTGGTTCATGACGTGACTCGTGATCCAACGGCCCGAATCCGGCGCCTTGATCGGCCCATGCCAAGAAGGAATCGTTCCCTCCTGCACGTACGGTTCGCAGTCTTTTGGAACCTTGGCGTAGGACCATGTGACGCTGAGCGTGTTTTCATCGTCGACCGGAACCCGCCATTCGAAATGCGTCCCCGTAAACAACGCATTCGGCCACAGACAGACGCGACCGACCTTCCACAGCGGATGAGCCTCGTCAATGTCTTCCCGCAGCCTCCTGTAGATATGCCCGTATTCGAATTCCTCGAAGCCCAGTTTCAGATGCCGCGGAGAGTACGGACCATCCCCGCCCCTGAGTCTTTGCGACCAGTTCAGATGAAGCCACTCGAAATGTGCCGGGTCGATCGAATTCTCCTGACACTGGAACCAGTTGCAAGGCACGTCGGCAAAAACAATCTGACGGAATCCGTTTTCCCAGTGGAAAACTTCCCAGTCGGGCACGAGAGGAGCGGGCTCCGGACCCAGATAGGCCCAGATCAAATCCGCTGCCGTTTCAACAGGATACGCGGAAATCCTGATCTTGTTTCTGAAGTTGGCTTCGGGATGCGCAATGTCCTCATAGGGCTGTGACAGGCACTTTCCGTTTTCGTCGTAGAGCCAACCGTGATAGTTGCAACGCAGCCCGCAGTCCTCAGTGAACCCTTGCGCCATGTCGGCCCGCCGATGCGCACAGTGCCGGTCGAGCAGCCCATAGGTCCCTTGCCGGTCCCGGTACAGGACCAAATCTTCACCCATCAGGCGGATCGGCTTGATCGTGATCGAGGAGAACTCATGGACGGATGCGATCGGCATCCAATACCGGCGCATCAGTTCGCCCATCGGTGTGCCGGGACCGACTTCGGTCAAACGTCTATTGTCTTCGCTGGAAAGCATGCCGACTTCCCCCGCTTGAGGAAGACCAGATTAACCGCTCACACAAAAAGCGGCAAGCGGCCGAACGAAAACCAGGGGAGCAAAGAGCGCGGGAATCGCGTTGCTATCTCCTGTCGGTCTCGGTGTCGGAAGACAGAATCCACTTCTCCGGATCGAGTTCGATCTCCAGCGGCCGCTGAGGCAGCCGGAAGGTGAACTGGCTTTCCGGACCGTTGGCGTACAAGACGGCTCGACTCACAATATCGCCATCGAAACGAATTCGTACGGGAAGGGGCATGAAGAACTGTTCGCCGACATCCTCTTGAAACACTGTTCCCCGGGCCAATACCGCGCCGTCTGCCTCCGCTTCGAGTTCGTATTCCATCCGGTATTTTGGAAGCTGGGCTTGATAAACCCACTGCTCAAAGAACCAGTTCAAATGGTCCACGCCGATCGTGGCGGCGATCGGGCTTCTTGCGAAATACTCGTTCGCGATCTCGTGGAACGAATCCGTGGTCGCGCTCTGTCCACGGTGGCGTTCCACGAAATCGGTCATCATCTCGAAGAAGGCCATGTCTTCTCCGGTGCTGGGATCCGACAGAAGAAAGTGGAGCATGCGTAAAACGAGTGCGCCCTTGTCATAGATCAACCGCTGGTAGGCCCCGAGTGTATTTGGAGTGTTGAGCCGAATGCCCATCGTCAGTGGACCGATGTCCGCAAGGCGGCCGGGACCAATACCCGTGGTGGTGCGCGGATTGTTTATCAATGCGTAACGCATGGCGTCGATCAACTCCATCGCACCCGAAGGGTTGTCCCGCGCCTTGGTGTAGAGAACGCCTGAATACTGGGCAAATCCTTCGCTGAGCCACTGGTCGCGGTAGGAACGCCAGGCGACGATGTTGCCCCACCATTGGTGAGCCGTCTCATGCGCAATGAAAGCGAACGTCTCGTTGTTCGAACGGTCGACCGTTGGAATGAGCAGCAGCGACGCAAATCCCTGACCGAAGGGGAATGGATGATGCACGCCTCCGAACCGCGGGTAGGGGTAATCTCCGAACAATTGCGTGAAGTAGTTGATGGCGTTTCCCATCTCGGCCATGATGAAATCTTCATTGATGGCCTGTCCCCGTATCGACAGGAAGTCGATGGGCAAATCTTCCACGAGGCTTTCGTCCCTGTACGCGTTGAATCGCCCGGCCGCAAAGGTGACCAGGGACACGGGGTCCTCGATTCGAAACCGCGAAACCCTCTCATCGTCGTCTTCCTCCGCAACCTGCTCGTCGACGAAGACGCCACCGGTCGCGACGCTGTCATCCTGGTGGTGGAGAAAAACAAGATCGAATGTGGACCGTTTTAGATAACCGTGCCGGGGATACCAGTCGCTATTGGACAGGGGATAGTAACAATTCAGCGTATCGGTGAGGTTCTCGCCCTCGAACTCGAGAACCACCGAAAACGAATCCCCCGCATTCGCCGGCGCGGGAAGAAACAACGTCAGGCCGCGTTCCCATTGCTCCTGAACGACCTCAATCGGAGTGCCGTCGGAAAGCCGCGCCGAAGTGACGAACATGGACTTGTCTCGACGAATGTTGTCGATTTCGGGGAGAGAAAGGTTGATCGACATCGGAATCGTCCGTAGATTGTCGACCGAGGCGATGAAGTCGATCTCGGTCTTGAGTCGAAGTGTGTCGCTCCGTTCCCTGAGATCGATCTCCATGGCGTAGTGAGGAGTCTCGACCAGATCGAACGCGTCCGAGTAGTCCGAAACGCCGCGCTCATAGTCTTCGGCCGAAAAGAAAGCCGTCCAGAGTTCGACACCAATCCTCCTGCCGCGGTAGGCAAAAATGAATCCCTTTTCGCCGGCGTTGACTCCCCCTGCGGCCGGAATTCGACTTTGCCGATCGAGGACCAAGGCAAACCGGTCGAGATCGCCTCCGTCGAATTCGCCGACGAAGAATCCGGGGGCCTCCCCGTTCAGGATCGACACCGCCAATCTCGAAGATACATTGGCTCCGGTCTCCTCCAGAAACCGTGCCTCGAACTCATCTGCGAGTTCCTGGACGTCCTCCGGCACCAAAGCATTCCCGTCAGCGGGACCGACCTGGTCGAACGTATCGTCCGTGAATCTGAGGACCGCGGTCGAGAAATCCGATTCAACGTTCGCCGCACCGAGAAGGCGTTCGATGTTGTCGCGTTCGAATGGCTCCTGGGGCGTCTCGCTCCGAAAATATCCGTCACCCACAAAGACGGCCCCCCGCACCTCTCCCTCGGTCGGAGACTCGAAGTAGAACGTGCCGGTGAAAGTCAGTTCGACTCGGTCACGCGAGATGACGAGGTTGTCGACGCTGCGGCTTCCGCCATCCAATTGGAACGCGTTCAGGCGTGTGTAGACATCGGGAATATCCGGACGGACAATCCGTTGCGAAAAACCGGACGCCGTGCCGGCCAGACAGAACACAAGCGTCAAGACATATCGGGATACTTTCGGACGAAAGCCGAAAAAGGACATTCCAGAACCCCCTGCCGATCAACCTCGGCGAAATAGGCGGGAACCGCCATTGTGTTCACTCTTCAGCGACGTACATGAGACACCGGAAAGTCAGCGAACACGACACCTTTTTCATGAACGAAGAATAAGAGCTCGGATCTCAACCCGTGAAAAAGAGCCATGTCAGGAGCACACCCGCCACGAGGACGACGCTCAACTGGATGTCGCGGCGCCGCCAGGCAGGATCGCCCGCCAATTCCGTCCGGTGTTCGACCGCGTCCGGCATATCTTCGCCCTCGCCGTCGGCCGGTGCTGCAGCGGGAATCGTCAGCGTCAACCCCGCAATCCTCTCTCTCGACGGAGGGGCGGTCAGCAAGCTCACCACGATCAATATCCCCGTACAGGCGAGGAAGAGGAGCCCTCCGAAGTGAAGGAAATTGATATCGGCATACCAGAACAGCAATCCGTCTCCCAGAATGTCCCGATTGAGTTCCGCCACCAGACGCGCGGCGCCGAGCAGAAAACCTGCCACCAGGCTGACGATCGCTCCTTGGGCGTTCACCCGGCTCCAGAGGAGGCCAATGACAAACACCGCGGTGACCGGGGGCGCGATGTACGACTGCACGCTCTGCAGGTACTGAAAGATCTGTCCCGAAATCAGTTCCATCATCGGAATCCATGCGAGCGAAGTACCGATCAGTACAACCGTCGAAACCTGTCCGACCCGAACGAGGGTCGAATCGTGCGCAGTGGGGTGCAGCTTCTTGTAGATGTCCCACGCGACCAGCGTTGAACAGGAATTGAACACGGATGACAGCGAACTCATCAACGCCGCAAGCAGACCCGCCGCGACCAACCCCCGCAGCCCCGACGGAAGAAGCGTGGCGATCAGAACCGGCAAAGCGGAGTCCGGCGTGTCCAGAGTCAACTGGCCCTGCTGGGACAACGCGTAGGCCACAACGCCGGGAATCACGAAGATGAAGATCGGCGTCAGTTTCAGGAACCCGCCCATGAGGCTTCCCCGGCGCGCGTTGTCGATGTTCTTCGCGGCCAGGACACGCTGGACGATGTACTGGTCGGTACACCAATACCAGACGCCCAGAATTGGCGCACCTGTGAGGATGCCGGTCCAGGGGTAGTCGGGATGGGACGACGGCTTCCAGACCGTAAGGAAATCGGGGCCAACGATCGCCACCATCTCGTCCCACCCGCCAATTGCGTAGAGGCCCGCAATGGTGACCGTCAAGGCGCCACCGATCAGGACGAACATCTGGAGCATGTCCGTGTACAGCACGGCGCGCAGTCCGCCCAGCAACGTATACACCCCGGTGACGAGGATCACCACCAACGCCCCGGTCCAGAAGTCTATCCCCATGAGGGTCTGGAAAATGATCCCGCCCGCGGCAACCGTCACCGAGATCTTGGTCAGGACGTATCCGACGATGGAGATAACGGCCAGATACCACCGCGTGGCCGCCGAGTAACGCCGCTCCATGAACTCCGGCATCGTGAAAACGCCGCTCCGCAGATAAAACGGAACGAAGAACCAGCCCAACGCCAGGAGCACGAGGCTGGCCTGCACCTCGAACTGGCCCACCGCAACCCCGCCGGCTGCCCCGGAACCGGCGAGGCCGATCAGGTGCTCGGAGCCGATGTTGGATGCAAACAACGAAGCGCCGATCACGAACCAGCCGGTGTGGCGTCCGCCGAGAAAGTAGTTTCCTGCCGAGTCGCGCGTATGCTCGCCATGGGTCGCGCGATACGCAATCGCAAAGACGGCCATGAAATACACGCCGACAATCGTCCAGTCCAGTGTTGTGAGTGTTGGCATTGCGGTTTTGGGGCCCATCAGCCCGTGGCAGGACCCTGCAGGGATATACCGCGGGCTGATATAGTTTCCAGGCAGCCGGCGATGGTCTCAAGCCTCGCCGGCCGGAATCTCCTGTTGAAAGGACCTGGCGCGGACAGCGCGGCCAATGCCCGACATCGGTCTTATCACATGCCGCCGTTTACCGGAACCGGATCCGGATCATGAGGTGCTCTCGAATGCGCTGGCCGATGCGGGAATCGCAACCGGACTGATTCCCTGGGACGACGACTCTTCCCGTCCGTCCGACTACAATCTCTGCGTCTTTCGCTCCTGCTGGAACTATTTCGAACATATCGATGCGTTCCTGCGGTGGGTCGATCACGCGGAACGAGTCGTCGGTTTGGCAAATCCGGCCGAAGTCGTCCGGTGGAACATTCACAAACGTTATCTTCGCTCTCTCGAGGCGGCAGGCATTCGGACGGTTCCGACGGTCTTCGGATGGAGGGGGCAGAAGATGGACCTGCATCGAATTCTCGCGAAGGAAGGTTGGGACGACATCGTCCTCAAGCCCGCTATTTCCGCCAACTCGTCCCGAACCGAACGATTCCGGCCCGGGCAGATCGACCGGGCTCAACGCTTCCTCGACGGGTTGCTGAAAGACCGGGACATGATGATCCAGCCGTATCTGTCGAGCGTGGAATCGACCGACGGAGAACGTTCGGTCATCGGCATCGACGGCGCCTGGACACACACCATTCGCAAAGCTCCGCGCTTCGAGGGAGAGGACGAAAACGTGTCGCAAGCTGTCGCCGTTTCCGACGAAGAAGCCGAAATCGCGGATCGCTGCCTCGATTCCATCCCCGAAGAAGTGTTCTACATACGCATCGATCTGATACGGGACGACGAGGGCCGGATGTGCGTATCGGAGGTGGAGGTCATCGAACCCACATTATTTCTGTCGCAGTCGCCGACAGCCCTCGATCGGTACGTCTCGGGCCTGGTCCGAATCGTGGGCTGAAACCGGTGTAGATTTTTGGCAGTCCTTGGGATAACCCAGCACGACCCCACTCGCCCCCAATCCCGCCGCGATTCCAACTTTGCGCGCTAGCCGTATACCCACTTTTCGCGATAGCCGTATAACATGTTGAATGTCATGAAGGCATCGTTCGCGCCAAAAAGGCTGTATCTGGCTGGACTCGCCCTGCTCGTTCTTGCTCTGGCGGTCTTCGTTCAGGCGGCCTTCAACCTTGAATCCTTCCTCAGCCCATCGTTCCCAAGCCAGATCGTCCTGTTCTTTACGCTTTCGACGATCGTCTTCCTGGTGCTCACCGTCTCTGCCTTCATTCTGGCGCGCAGTCTGTTCAAGCTCCTCATGGAGCGCCGAAGCGAAAAGCCGGGCGCGCGTTTCAAGACACGATTGGTGATGTCGATGATTTTGTTGACGTTGTTTCCGGCGATCGCCTTGTTCGCCTTCGCCTTCGGACTCGTCAATCGCAGCATCGACAAGTGGTTCAGCGTACCCGTGGACCGGGTGTTTGAGACCGCGTCCGACATCCAGACCGAATGGACAACCGAACATGAGTTTGCCGCGCGTGGGGCCCTGATGGAAATCGCGGCGGAACTTCCGGAGGATCTGGACCGGACCGCCAGCAACCTCCGACTCGATGCCGTAGCCCTGCTGGACGGAACCGGCGCCGTTATCCGCAGCTCTTCGAACGCGACTGCATATGCCCAAGTGTTCCGCGAACAGTTGATTCAGGCGAATGGAGAAACGCGCGCCGCGGCGCCTCCGATTTTGGTGGCTCAGCCCGACGGTAGCCTGGTGGGCCTGGTGCCCGTGACCGGATCCGAAGCCCAATTGTTTGTTGCGGCGGCATTTCACAGGCCCGACCACCTCGAGGATCTGACGCAGACAATTTCGGCCGAGCTCAGCAACTACCAACAACTGATCGAGAATCGCTGGTTCTATCGGGATATCTACGTTCAAATCCTGGCGCTCATGACGATTATGGTGCTGTTCGCGGCGGTCTGGACCGGGCTGTTTCTGTCGAAACGAATCACGGTTCCGATCGAGGCTCTGTCGGGCGCCACACGTGAGATATCGGCGGGCAACCTGAACCATCGCGTGGATGTGAAAGCCGAAGACGAACTGGGAATGCTGGTAGGTCTGTTCAATGACATGGCCGGCAGGCTCCAGGTCACGACCGCGGAACTGGAAGACCGCCGGCGCTATACCGAAACCATTCTCGAATCCATTCCGACCGGAGTCATATCCGTCGACGAGGAATACCGGGTCACCAAAATCAATCGCGCCGCGCGGACGATGTTCTCGATCGAAAACGCGGAGACACTGGAGGACATCCTGAACCCGAACGATCTGGAGCAGATCGGAGAACTCCTGAGACTCTGCCGGCAGGAAGGCACCTCGACCCGGGAGTTGGCTTTGCAGACGGACCCAACGGTGCCAAACGCCGGCGCCGCTGGCGGAGCCCACTGCGCGGTCAATGCAAGCCAACTCGCCGCGGGAGGCTACGTGATTGTCGTGGAAGATCTGACCGAGGTGGCCAAGGCACAGAAAGCCACGGTATGGCGCGACGTCGCGCGTCGACTGGCGCACGAAATCAAGAATCCGCTGACACCGATCCAGTTGTCCGCCGAACGCATCGCGCGGAATGTCGAACGGAACCCGGCCATGAACACGCATACCGCGGAAGTAATCCGGGAATGCGTCGATTCGATCGTCGGCGAGGTTGGAAGCCTCAAGGCCCTCGTCAACGAGTTCGGGCGGGTTGCTCAACTGCCATCGATCTCCAGGAAGCCCACGCCGCTCAAGGCGCTGATGGAACGGACTCTCGCCCTTTACGAAGATCGTTTCAACGGCACGCGCGTGCGTTCCGAGATTCCCGAAGGCCTGCCCCCGCTGATGCTGGACGGACTGCAAATCAAGCGTGTTCTGATTAACCTGATCGACAACGCCCTCGATTCGATGTCGGGACAGATCGACAAGGAACTTCGAATCGAATGCGAACTGGTCCGGGACAACACGATGGCCCGCGTGAGTATTGCCGACTCGGGGCACGGGATTTCACCTGAAGACAAGGACCGCCTTTTCACGCCATACTTTTCTACCCGCAAGGACGGCACCGGATTGGGACTGGTGATCGCCAGCCGTATCGTGGCCGACCACGGAGGTTACATTGGCGCCGAGTCCAACGGACACGGAGCCCGTTTCATTGTCGAATTACCTGTATGTCAAGAGTCCTGATCGTGGACGACGAGAGAGGCATCCGCCGATCTCTCAAAGGCGTCTTCGAAGACGAAGGCTACACCACCGATGTCGCCGCATCGGGAGAGGAGTGTCTGGACTGCATCGAACGGGAGAAATTCGACCTCATCCTGCTCGACGTCTGGCTTCCCGGGATCGATGGCATCGAGACCCTGAAACGAATTCGCCAAAAGGACGCCTCGACCGCGGTCATCATGATTTCGGGACACGCCACGATCGCGACGGCAGTGTCGGCAACCAAACTCGGCGCCTACGATTTCATCGAAAAGCCTCTGTCGATCGAACACACGATGCTGACAGTGCGCAACGCACTTTCCCACCGTCGACTCCAAGCCACCAACCGAAAGCTGCGAAGCGAGTTGGAGAGTCGCTACAACATTGTCGGCGAGAGCATTCCCATCAAGGCGCTTCGAAAACAGATCGCCGTCGTTGCACCCACCAACAGCCGTGTCCTGATCTATGGAGAGAGCGGGACAGGCAAGGAACTGGTCGCCCGCAACATCCACTTTCAGAGCAATCGGAGCGACGGACCCTTTGTCGAAGTCAACTGTGCCGCGATTCCTGAAGAGTTGATTGAGAGCGAACTATTCGGCCACACGCGGGGGTCCTTCACCGGGGCGACGGAAAACAAGAAAGGCAAGTTCGAGTTGGCGATGGGCGGCACGATCTTTCTGGACGAAGTTGGCGACATGAGCCTGAAGACCCAGGCCAAGGTTCTGCGCGCGATCGAACAACAGAAATTCCAGCCGATCGGCGCGCAATCGACACGTAGCGTGGACGTACGAATCATTGCCGCAACCAACAAAAACCTTGCGGGTGAGATCCAGAACGGGCGGTTTCGGGAAGACCTGTTCTATCGACTTAACGTGATCCCTTTCTTCGTACCGCCGCTTCGGGAACGGCAAGCCGACATCGCAGCCATTGCCCGTTACCTTCTTTCGGTATTCGCCGCCGAGCACGGACGCCCGGCAAAGACTTTTGGCGACGGTGTCCTGAAAGCGATGGCCGGCTATTCGTGGCCGGGAAATGTCAGGGAGCTTCGCAATGAGATTGAGCGGCTTGTGATCATGGTCTCGGGAGACAACATCGAAGCCACGGATCTGGCTCTTCCGGCTGTCGGCGGCACAGACGGGCATACGCTTCAGGACGGCCGAGCCCGGTACGAGAAGGGCCTGATCCTCTCCAAACTGCAGGCAAGCGGCTGGAACGTATCCCAGGCCGCCCGCGAACTCGGTGTGGAACGCAGCCACCTTTACCGGAAGATGAAGGCATACGGAATAACCAAGACGGAGGCGCAATGACCGAAGCGTGGCTTCAGGGGCCTGTCCCCGGAGTTCCTCCGCTTCTGCAACCCGTGGGGCATTCCCTGATCCAGGCGCGGGACGAAGTACGCGAAATCATACGGGACCTTCCCGACGATAGACTGTGGGACCGGCCTGCCGGCGCGGCGTCCGCGGGCTTCCACCTCCAGCACCTGTCCGGGGTCCTCGATCGCCTCTTTACGTATGCCCGAGGGGAACCCCTCGACAACAGCCAGTTGGCCGCGCTCGAAGCCGAGGGTTCGCCTTACGGATCCGGCACCACGACACTGAATTTATACAAAGCTTTTGAAAGTCAGGTTGAATCCGCACTCGGCCAACTCCGTGCCACTCGGGAAGCGACGCTCAGGGATTCCAGAAAGGTCGGGCGCGCGGGCCTTCCATCCACGGTCCAGGGCCTGCTGTTCCACGCTGCTGAGCACGCGCAACGCCATCTGGGGCAATTGCTCGTGACTGTGAAAGTTCTGCGGGGTGGAGGCTGAAAGAGCCCATCTGCGGCGATTCCATTTCCTTGTCACCGAGATCCCCAAACGCGACGGAAACCTCCCAGTCAAGACACCACATAAGTTGATTGAAGTCAGTGGTTTGTTTATACTGACGCGGTCGCATGTGCGCCTGACGGGAAGGCGTGCACTTCGCGAGCGATTTACGAAATTGTCAAACGATTGCTTACTGTCTGACCGATTGTCATCTAACTATCTGACTGAATAGATAAAACGAGAGTTTGCCATGAAACTTTCCATTCCAATTGTCGGCCTCACGCTTACAGTCGCGCTGGTCGTGTCGGGCGCTATTGTGGGAACGAATTCGACCGCGGTCCTGGCGGCGGGAACACCAGAAACTCCCGCGCTTGCGGGGGTGGCGCCCGTTCAATCCGAAGGCGAGCAACTCTTGCAGGCACGGTGCGCGGTCTGCCATGACCTGGGTGGCGTTGCCGAGTTTCAGGCAGCCTACGACGAGAACTCTCTTCGCGAGCTCGTCGCCACGATGATCTCCTACGGCGCCCAGATAAACGACGCGGAAACCGACATCCTGGTCGCATACCTTCTGGGTAACGAACAGGCGGACGCTGCCCCGGCTTTCGACGAGACGGCCGCCGCCAATCTGGTCAACGCGTCGTGTACGACCTGTCACGATCTGACCGGCATCGAGCGGGGCCTGTATCTCGCCGATGAATGGAGAGAGACCGTCAACCGCATGCTGGGCCATGGACTCAACATTTCCAATGAGGAAATCGAGACCATCGTCACGTATCTGGGCTCCGCTCCGGCTGCACAGGACGAAGAAGTGGCTGTCGCGGAAGACGACGAAGCTCCGGCCTTCGACGAGGCGGCCGCCGCCAATCTGGTCAACGCGTCGTGTACGACCTGTCACGATCTGACCGGCATCGAGCGGGGCCTGTATCCCGCCGATGAATGGAGAGAGACCGTCAACCGCATGCTGGGCCATGGACTCAACATTTCCAATGAGGAATTCGAGACCATCGTCACGTATCTGGGCACCTCTCCGGACACAGCCGAAGCGGATGCAGCCCCGGCCTTCGACGAAGCGGCCGCCGCCAATCTGGTCAACGCGTCGTGTACGACCTGTCACGATCTGACCGGCATCGAGCGGGGCCTGTATCCCGCCGATGAATGGAGAGAGACCGTCAACCGCATGCTGGGCTATGGACTCAACATTTCCAATGAGGAATTCGAGACCATCGTCACGTATCTGGGCACCTCTCCGGACACAGCCGAAGCGGATGCAGCCCCGGCCTTCGACGAAGCGGCCGCCTCCAATCTGGTCAACGCGTCGTGTACGACCTGTCACGATCTGACCGGCATCGAGCGGGGCCTGTATCCCGCCGATGAATGGAGAGAGACCGTCAACCGCATGCTGGGCTATGGGCTCAACATTTCCGATGAGGAAATCGAGACCATCGTCACGTATCTGGGCACGGCCCCCGACGCCGTAGACGGCGATGACGGCTACGATGCCGCTGCGGCGGAAGTGCTACTCAACTCCGCATGCACGACCTGTCACGACCTGACCGGGATCACGTCGGCACCCGGCACGTACACCGAAGCCGATTTCAGGGAGACCATCGAACGGATGCTCGGTCACGGGGCAGTTTTGAGCAATGACGAAATCGACATCCTGGTCCGGTACCTGACCGAAACGTACGGCGCTCAGTAGGAAAATCGGAATTCCGGACGAATTCGAAAAGGGCAGGTCTTCCGGCCGAAACCGGAACCTGCCTTTTTTACTTTGGCGATCGCACCAGACCTCGTTATTTCACGACCGATCTTCTTCACCCGCACCGCCCCGTCGTCGTCCGCGCTTACTTCCAGTTCAATCAGATATCTTCAGGCCTTAGCGCGCGCTTCATCCGGCGCGACCGGCGCCAGGCTGCTGTATTCCAGGTGGACGCAACCCGGGTGCGGACGGCCTGCCGTCCGAAGTCAACGCGGCCCGGGTGCCCGGCGCTGTTCCCGTTCAAACGCTTCGATCTGACGCAGATACGTTTCGACGGCCGCGCGATTCTGTGTGGCATAGCCGATTATTTCTTCAATGTGGGCCGCGTACTCCTCAAGCCGCCGGCGCTCGGCACGGGCGAAAACTGACGCCCTGGCGGCCGCGAGACGAATGCGGGACTCGGTCTGTATGACCTGCTGCTCTCCAACCGACGTCGTCGTCGCGTAGTCGCTCAATGCGTCGAGATACTCTTCACGCAATGACCGTACCGATGCCCTCGAGAAGTAACCGTCGGGGAACCCCGGCGCCATTTCAACGACGTGTTCATAGCGTCTCAAGGCCTCGTCGAGATCGCCTGATTCCTGGGCAGCCTTGCCAAACCCGTATTCCGCGTTCATATGCGACGGATCCCACGCCAGAGCCAGTTCGTACTGGATCTGCGCCCAGCCGAAGCGCCCACGCCCATACTGGATGTTCCCAAGATAGTAGTAGGCGTCGGCGTTTGATGGGTCCAGGCGAACGACCTCGCGAAAATGCGGCTCGGCGTCGTCAGGGCGAGCGATGTCCAGCAACAGGACCCCCTGGCTGAAGTGGGCCGGGTGAAAGTCCGGATTGGTTTCGAGCGCGGCCCGATATTGCGCCAGCGCGGGCTCCACCTCATCGATCGCGGAATAGTAGTTACCCAACGCGAGCCGTCCCTCCAGAAAATCAGGCGCCAGCCGGACGGCAGCTCCGTAAAGTGGTTCGGCTGACGACGACTCGTTTTCGAAAGCCATGTGGCCCAGGCCGACATATGAACGGTAGTGGGATGGATTCAGTTCCAGCGCGCGACGATACGACTCGGCCGCGCGATCGGCATCGCCTCGCCTCCTATGGAGTTCCCCGGACTCGTATTGAAACAGCGCCGAGCCTCTATCCAGTTCCTCGGGGTCCTCGATCCTCAAGTCCGAACCCTCGTCGGCGCCAGCCAGAAGCTTCCAGTAGACAACGCGATTCATCGCGTCCAGGGGGTCCAGCCGAATGGCACGTTCGATGGTCTCTACCGCCGAGTCTGCCGGATGCTCCAGTAAAGCGCTCAAACGAATTCTGAAGCTCTCGTATCCCGGGCATGGATTGCCATCCGCCGCCGTGATCGCCTCGGACCGGCTCGTCTCATGTTCTTCCAGGTTCAAACGTTTTTCATCGGAAAGAAAGACCAGGGACTGCGCCAGATTGAGCGAGTAGTCGCAGTTTTCGGGTTCGATCCGCCAAGCCCGTTGAAACGCGGTCGCGGCGCGGCGATACCCCTCGGGCGTGCCCAGATGAAAGGCACGGAGCCCATCGCGGTAGAGCACTTCCTGGATGCCCGGCCCGGCCGGCCGCGCGCGAACGCAACCACAGACGGCGAGTGCCAGCAACAACGTCGCGGGCCTGCCGAGGTTGCGGAATATTTTCGAAAGTAGACGTCTCATGAATCTCGATGTGAAGTCGGCCCGAGGAATATCCACAGGGTCCTCGAACGATTGTCTCAAAACACGTCCGGCATTCATACCGGCAACATCGGGTCCCGCCTGATGTCAGGCCCGTAAAGCCTTCCCCGGCGGCATCCCTTAATTCCAGGGTTCACGAATCCGCCGAATTGAATGGCGATTCGGCCGGAGTTTGGGTCCAAAATTGTCCTTCAGATTGGTATAATGTCTGGTTTGAATTGGGGTCGAAGGACAACCTTGAGAGACAGTCTTGTTGGACAGTCCGGCCGCTTGGCGGATCTGGAGTATGGTGACGGTCCCTATGCCCGACGACGACCAGATCCCGACACTTGCACGGTCCCTGCGGCAACTTCAGGAGATCTTGCGGAAGTCGGGACCCGAGATGATGGCAGGCTATACGATGATGGCGGCTATTCTGGTCTGCGGTGGGATCGGCTACGGATTGGACCTCTGGCTCGATACCGAGCCATGGCTCCTGACGGGAGGGCTGCTGATCGGTATGGTCGTCGGTTTCGTTGAACTGGCGCGCATCGTTACCCGGCGAAAATGAAATTGGCTGGGTGGCTTACGACGGGCTCCGCGGCATCCGCGTTCCTTTTGACGCTGCTTCCCGGGGTCGACGCCAGTCTTGAAATCTGGCTTGGAATGTTAGGGCCGCTCGTGATCGTCGTCGCCGGCTGGATCGTCGTTGAACGTACTGAGAGACGGCAACCCGCGAACATGACCCGCATCCAGATACGACTCCTGGTTGCAAAGATGGTCTTTGTGGGCGGGTACGTCACCGCCATAATCCAAATGAGTCCGGCTCGTCCGGTCCCGTTCGCGGTGAGCTTTACAGGTTATTTTCTGGTGCTGTACGGGGTAGAGGCGATCGCGCTATACCGCTTGATACAGCCTCGATTCACAAAGGAATGACAACCGGGCGAGGGGAACCGGGACGACCGAAATGCGTGCAATGCGATTAGCCACTCAGGAAGAATTGATCGAACAAGTCGAACCCGAGGCTCTTAGCGTTGGGGACGTCATCATTGAGCATGTCACCAACAGCGATCCTGAACATCCCCTGATCCACCTGCCCCACATCCTCGGAATCGACATGTCCGTCAGCAAACACGTCCTGATGCTGTGGATTGTCGCCGCCGCCGTGTTCCTGATCGTCACGTTCAGTGTCCGCAGGTACCTCAAACAGAATCAATTGGTCCCGTCGGGCCTCATGAATGCGATCGAAGCGATGGTATTGTTCATTAGGGACCAAGTCGTCGAGCCCAACGTTGGGAAAAAATGGACGAACGCCTGGACTCCGTGCCTCCTGACATTCTTCGTGTTCATCCTCGGCGCGAACGCAATCGGCATGATTCCAATTTTCGATCTCCTGGGCCTGCTGAACCATTGGGTGTTGCACCCCGGCGAAGACGCCTTTCTGACTAACGTCGTACATGGCGGCACGACGGCGACGGCCAACTTCAACGTCACCGCCGGCCTGGCAACGGTGACTTTCTTTGCCATCATCATGGCGGGCACCCTGGCGCATGGATTCGTCGGGCATTGGAAGAATCTGGTTCCAGGTGGGCTGCCGAAGCCGGTCTACATCTTGTTGATCCCCATCGAAATCGCAGGGCTATTCATCAAACCGTTCGCTCTGACCATGCGTCTTGCCGCCAACATGACCGGCGGCCACATTGCGATCCTCGCTATTATTTCTATGATTTTTCTGCTCGCCGATGTATTCGGATCGGCAGTGGCCGGTCTGGCGGTGGGCTTCGGCATCTCGTTACCGCTGGCCATCGGGATCTCGGCCCTCGAGATCATCGTCGTTCTGGTACAGGCCTACGTCTTTACACTTCTTTCGGCCGTGTTCATTGGCATGGCCATTAACGCACATCACTAGTATACGGAGACTACACAGCATGCAAGTTCTGCACTACCTGGGCTTAGCCCTCTTTCAGGTTGAAGGCGCCGCAGATGTCGTGGGCAACTCGACAGTCCTGCACCACTACTTTGGCGCCGCCATCGGACTGGGCCTGGTCGTCATCGGCGCTGCTATCGGAATCGGCAAGTTCACGGCCGCGGCAGTCGAAGGCATCGCGCGGCAACCGTCCGCAACCAGCCAGATCACGGGAGCATTTCTTTTGCCGATGTTCCTGCTCGAAGGCATCGCGATCATCGCGGCAGTCCTCTGTGGATTGGTCATACTCATAAGATAGGCTTCGCCGTTCTTGAAGCAGCGCACTTGCGCTACAGCCGAGGAAATATCGAATGGAAAACCCACTGGTCCAGATCGATCCGGGATTGTTCATCTGGTCGATCCTGACGTTTCTGGGCTTGCTTGGCATGCTCTGGTGGTTCGCGTGGGGCCCACTTCTCAAGGCGCTTGAGAACCGTCAGGAAACGATTCGGAAGTCACTCGAAGACGCCGATCGGGCCAAGCAGGAACTGGAGCGGCTACAGAACGAATCTGCTGAAATCCTGAGGGGCGCGCGGGTCGAAGCGAATGGAATCATCGCGAAGAGCCGATCCGACGCCGCCCTCGTGGGAGAAGAGCTCGCGAAAAAAGCCCGGAACGATGCCGAAGCGATTGTCCGCGCTGCCAAACGACAGATCGAGACCGAGAAGAGTCAGGCCCTGAGGGAAATCCGGAACGAGGTGGCCGATCTATCGGTGACCATCGCTTCGAAGCTCCTGGAACGGAATCTCTCCAGGGAAGACAACGTCAAGCTCGTCGAAGACACGCTTCGGCATTTTGAAGTCAGCGATCGTTAACAGCCCGTGGCAGAATCCTGTTGGATTCTGCCACGGGCTGTTAAGCGTCGAGTATCTTCTCTGCCGCGAAGACTCCTGAAAACCCGACGTCCACATGCTTCACCGGCCCCGACATGACAGGGGGATGACTGCTCCGTTTCTCCTGTCCATCCCCCGTTCGATTGTTATATAATTCACCCGAAAATAGGACCGGCTTCTTTGATCAACTGTCTATCCGACAGGAGACCCGTCAGGAGGACTTATGTATAACCGCCTCACGCTGTTTGTCTTGTTTTCGACCCTTACCCTCTCATTGGGCGCGTGCGCTCCTGCTGCTGAGGAACCGGTAGCGGAACCGGTCGTCGAAGAGGCCCCGCCGCCACCACCGCCGCCTCCTCGTCATGAGTTGACCGAGGTCGCCATCTCCGAAGAAATTCCGGACTTCACAAGCCGGAACGTCGAAGTGCTGGGCGTCAAAATCGGCGATTCAACGAATGCGGTTGCCGGGAACCTGGGCGAGTTAATCGGCGATACCGTCGTGGGCGAAGAAGACTACATCACGGCTTATCGGACCGGCGGCATCTTTCTGTACACACTCAAACTGACGGGTATCACGCGGGCTGTCGAAGTGACGTCGCAACTCGCCGATGAAATCGTCGACCCGAACCTGAAAGCCTGGCTCGAAGATGGAGATCAGTCCGTCCTCCGCGAGTGGCTCGGACCCGAAGAGAGCCTCTCAAGCATTCCTGAGGACAACAACGCGACCGAGTTCGGGTACGATTCCCGAGGCCTACGGTTCATACAGCGCGTCATTAACGGGCAGGACTTCTACGCGGTTCGCTTCAGCGAAATGCAGTAGAAGCATCAGAAAGAACTTGGCAATCCGGGCGGTCCATGACCGCCCGCTCCCCTTCCATCCCCAGTTCTCCTCCCGGATCCGAATCAGAGAAGAATCAGAACGCCAGGGTGGCTGTCGCTTCCCGTGCCATTTCGATAAAAGGATCCGGATAAAGACCGATCAGGATCGTCAGCAAAATCGTGATCGCCAAGACTGAAACGACACCGCCCGACAAGGCCAGTCGTCCGGTTTCCTCGCCGGGCTCGGTAATGAACATCGCCACGACGACGCGCATGTAGTAGTAGAGGCCAATGGCAATGTTCAGGGCCGCGATCACGGCAACGGTAATATGGCCGGTCTCGATGACGGCCGAGAACAGGTAGTATTTTGCAACGAAACCGGCCGTAGGGGGGATGCCCGCGAGCGAGAGCATGAAGATCAGCATCATCACGGCGGCGACCGGATGCCTGAAGAACAGGCCGTTCATCTCATCGATGTTTTCGCCAATGACGTTTTTCCGGCGCAGAGCCACCACAATGGCCCAGGTTCCAACGTTCATGAAGGTGTAAACGAACAGGTAGAGCGCTACAGCGGTCATGCCGGTGTCGTTTCCGGCGATGAGACCGAGCAGCACGAACCCCGCATGGGAGATCGATGAGTACGCCAACAGGCGCTTGACGTTGGTCTGGCGCAAGGCAGCCAGATTGCCGAGCGTGATCGTCATGACGGCGACGGCGACGAGCAGCGGCACCCACTGGTCCCGAAGCGGGTAGATCGCCACCATGAACACACGAACCATCATGGCAAACGACGCCGCTTTCACCGCTACGGACATGAAAGCCGTCACCGGACTGGGCGCCCCCTCATACGCGTCCGGAGTCCACTGGTGGAACGGAACCGCGGCGATCTTGAAAAACAGCCCGGCGGCCACAGTCGCCATGGCGATCATCGAAACGGGATCGGCGATGTCGCGGCGCGTCAACGCGTCGGCAATCGCGGTCAGGTTGGTCGAACCGGAAATGCCGTACAACAACGACATTCCGTAAAGCAGGATACCCGAAGAAAACGCGCCGAGCAGGAAGTACTTGATCGCCGCTTCGTTCGACCGCGCGCTCCCGCGCAGGAAGCCGACCAGGATGTACGTGGCGATCGCCATGGTTTCAAGACCGATGTACAGCGTCACGAGGTCGGTTCCGCCCGCCATGAACATCATGCCCATCACGGCAAACAGGAGCAGCGCATAAAACTCGCCGTGTTGCTCGCCCTCGATGTCGAAGTACCGAATCGACAAACCCACGGTCAAGGCGGCTGCGGCAAGAAACATGAGTTTGAAATACGCCGCAAATGGATCGGCGACGATCTGTCCGCCGTACGCCGACACGATGCCCAAGTCGCTGTTCCTGAACAGGAGTAGAGCGGACACGAACAATCCCAAAAGGGCGAAGTATCCCAGCTTGCGTTTATCGGGGACGATCAGGTCGAACACCAGCAGGGCCAGGCCAAAGACGGTCAGGGCCAACTCGGGAGCGATGGCGGTCAGATCCGAAATTTGAAAGAACTCGCCCATTATTCCTGAGCCTCGTTCAATTCTCCGGAAGCTTCGGACAGTACGGCGACGACACGCCCGGCGTCAAACGGAGCGGCCGGCCGAACGGTCTCCTCCGCGACAGTGGCTAGAGCGGCAACTGTTCCATTGGCATCGCCGAGGTCACCGGCGCCCGAATCCGCAATGGATTCGAAAGTGTTCAGACCCCCATTTCTGGGGCCCTCGATTGCGGCTTCAATCGGATTCGCATCGAAATAACCCGGACGCACGGCTTCAACGATCTTATTGACCGGCCCATCGAGCGCTTTGAAGAACGGCGCGGGATAGATGCCGATCCAGAAGGCCAGGATCACCAGCGGAATCAGCGTCGCCATTTCCCTCGCGTTCAAGTCCTTCAACCCTTCGTTCTTTGGATTGTCGAGTTTGCCGAACATGGTCCGCTGATAGAGCCACAGCATGTAGGCGGCGCCCAGAACGATTCCGGAAGCTCCCGCAACGGCCCACCACAGGTTTTCCTGCAGGGCGCCCGCCAGAATCGTAAACTCTCCAATGAAGCCGTTCAGCATCGGCAAACCGATCGAAGACATCGTCATGATCGCGAAAATCACTGCGTACTTCGGCATGATCGACGAGAGTCCGCCAAACTCCGCGATTTCACGCGTGTGCCGGCGATCGTAGATGATGCCAACGATCAGGAACAGAGCCCCTGTGGAAATCCCGTGGTTGATCTGTTGCAGCAAACTGCCATTCAGACCGTTGGGATTGAGCGCGAACATCCCCAACATGACGAAGCCCATGTGGCTGACCGACGAGTAAGCCACCAGGCTCTTCATGTCTTTCTGCATCATGGCGACCAGGGCGCCGTAAATGATGGCGACGATGGACAGCACGATCATGTGGTTCGTGAAGTACACCGAAGCTTCGGGAAGCATCGGCAGGCTGAACCGGACGAATCCGTAAGTTCCCATCTTCAGCAAAACGCCGGCCAGAATGACCGAACCGGCTGTCGGCGCCTCGACGTGGGCATCGGGCAGCCACGTGTGGAAGGGGAACATCGGCACCTTGATCGCAAAACCGACAAAAAATGCGAGGAAGACCCAGTACTGGATTCCGAAGGGGAGATTGGGCGCCATGGACTGGAAGGCCATGATGTCGAAAGTCCGGTCCAGACCGAAGTCGGCTGCGAGTTGGGGCACACTGGCGGCAATGCCCGGATACTGGAAGTACAGCGCCAGGATTCCCAGCAACAGCAGAACGGAACCGACCAGCGTATACAGGAAGAATTTTATCGCCGCATACAACTTCCTCGGTCCGCCCCAGATGCCGATCAGGAAATACATCGGCACCAGCATGACTTCCCAGAACACGTAGAACATGAAGAAGTCGAGCGTGACGAACACGCCGAGCATTCCGGTCTGAAGCAATAGCAGGAAGACGTAATATTCCTTCACCCGATCCTGGATCGATTCCCAGGATGACAAGATGGCAATCGCACCGAGCAGCGTCGTGAGCAGGATCAGCAAGAGACTGATTCCATCGATCCCGACAGAGTACCGGACGCCGAGAGACTCGATCCAGCTCGCACTCTCGGTGAACTGCATGGTGGCGCTATTGTCGTAGTCGAACCAGAAGAACAGAGGCACCGACACCAGGAAGCTCACAATGGCGATAACGTTCGCGCACAGCCGAATCCGCATCTTCTGCTCTTTCGGGAAGAACAGCAGGGCGATCGCCCCCGCCAGTGGCAGAAACGCCACGATGGTCAGGATGTGTGTCCTAAAGAATTCCATTAATCGAATCTCCAATCAGCCCCACAAAACGTATCCAATCAGAGCCAGAACGCCGAGAATCATCAACAACGCATAGTTCTGTGTATATCCGGTCTGGACCAGTCGTATGGGCCAGCTCATGGTGTCGACGAAACCGCCGATGAATCGAACCGAGCCATCGACAATCCAGTGGTCCCACCATTTCGAGCCAAGCGCACTGCGGACCGTCACATTCGCCGCGCCGTTCACGCCGCCGTCCACAACCTTCGAATCGAACCGCCAGAGACCGGTCCCCGCCCCCTTGGCGCCGTTGATCCAGACCGCATTGTAGATCTCATCGATGTAGTACTTGTTGAGCAGCATGGCGTAGGTGGTCTTCCACTGGGTCGACAGCCGGGC
Source organism: Terriglobia bacterium (assembly GCA_963555775.3). Classification (GTDB taxonomy): domain Bacteria; phylum Acidobacteriota; class Terriglobia; order 20CM-2-55-15; family 20CM-2-55-15; genus JAJEDW01. The sequence goes on from CAUVWY020000005.1 coordinate 221,672, forward strand.
AGCCAGATCGCTCTTCTTGTAGTACATCGTGTAGGCCGTGAATATGCCGATCAGCGCGACACCCACAGACAGGGCAGCCAAACCGATTTCAAAGGCGTGGGAGTGTTCCTCCACCGCGACAACGGTGACGGCCTCGAACACCGGTTCCAGAAAATGCTCGAATTGGTTGGTCTCCGAAAGCCATGCGGGAAGGCCGATCCAGCCCGCGACGATGGACCCCGCGGCCAGAACGATCAGCGGAACCGTCATGACCTTGGGAGACTCGTGCGGATGCACATGAGGATCCACCCTCGATTCACCGAAAAAGGTCATGAACAACATTCGGAACATGTAGAACGCGGTCAGTCCGGCAACGAACAGGCCGATCGCGTAGAGATAGAAGCTTCCCTGGGGATTGGTCAACGTCAGGTAGAGAATCTCATCCTTTGAGAAGAAACCGGCAAGGGGCGGAATGCCGGCGATGGCGACGGTCCCGATCGTCATGGTCCAGAACGTGATGGGTATCTTCGGGCGCAACCCACCCATCTTCCTCATATCCTGTTCGTGGTGCAGGGCGTGAATCACGCTGCCGGCGCCAAGAAAGAGCAGTGCCTTGAAGAAGGCATGTGTCATGACGTGGAAGATACCGGTGGCAAAGGCGCCGACGCCGATGGCCAGAACCATGTATCCGAGTTGGCTTACCGTCGAATAGGCCAGAACCTTCTTGATGTCGTTCTGAACCAGAGCGATCGTGGCCGCCATCAAAGCCGTCAATGCGCCGACGACTGCAACCACCATCATCGCGTCCGGCGACATCTGGAACAGGAAGTTGCTGCGGGCCAACATGTACACGCCGGCGGTGACCATCGTCGCCGCATGGATCAGCGCACTGACCGGCGTCGGACCCTCCATCGCGTCGGGCAGCCAGACATACAAGGGAATCTGGGCCGATTTGCCGGCAGCACCGATGAACAACGCGATGCAAATGGCGAAAAACACGGGATCTCCGACGACGTAGAGCCCCGATTCCACGCCACCGAAAATTCTCTCCCTCACGCCGGTGAATTCGAGCGTCCCGAACGTGAAAAAGATCAGCATGATGCCGACCGACAGCCCCCAGTCCCCAATCCTGTTGACGACAAAGGCTTTCTTGGCCGCGTCTCCCGCACTCTTCTTGGCGATGAAGAACCCGATGAGCAGGTACGAACAGAGACCGACACCTTCCCAACCGATGAACATCATCAGGTAGTTGCTTCCCAGAACCAGGGTCAGCATCGAGAACATGAACAGGTTCAGATACGCGAAGTACCGGTAGTAGCCGTCTTCTCCAGCCATGTACCCGGTCGAGTACACGTGGATCAGAAAACCGATTCCGGTCACAAACAGAACCATGACCGACGAGAGCGGATCCAGGAGGAATCCCCAGTCGACCGCAAACCGCGAAAGCAGTCCCTCTGAGGTGATCGCATCGCCGGCATTGATCCACTGGAATACCGTCCTGGTAAAACCTGACTCCTCCTGCCCCGTCAACTGCAGGACAGCGCCGGCAGAAAAAATGAATGAAAGCAGAACGGTGCCGCAACCGACCGTGTCGATAAAGGTCTTTCCCCGGCCCTTACCGAACAGGCCGTTGATTACGAAACCGGCCAGCGGAAACAAGGGGACGATCCAGATGAGATCGAGAAAATTCATATCTTATTCGGGCATTCCGTCACGGACCGCACATGCAGTTACCATTTCATGAGATCGATCTCGCCGATGTTCACCGTTTCCTTGTTGGAGAACATTGCGATGACGATTCCCAGTCCGACAGCGGCCTCGGCCGCGGCCACAACGATTACGAAAATAGCGAAAACCTGACCGATGACATCCTGAAGTTGCCCGGAAAACGCGATCAGGTTGATGTTGACGGCGTTCATCATGAGCTCGATCGACATCAGGATGATCAGGATGTTCCGGCGCGTCAGTACGCCGATAACGCCTATGGTGAAAAGCACGGCGCTCAGGATCAGATAGTGGTGTAAAGAGACCATGGCGTTCTCTTGGTTCCTTGCTATTCCCCCACGGCACTTTCATCTGCCGTCGATGGTTTTTTTGACAAGACGACCGCGCCGATGATCGCCACCAGCAGCAGTATCGACGCAATCTCGAACGGCAGCAGATAGTTCTGATACAGAACGGTTCCAACCCATTGGCTGTTGCCTTCCACGGCCGGCTCTATGGCTCCGGCTGGAAAGACGAACGAGCCGCTGCCACGATACACGCCGTAACCCAACTCGGCGATCAGAATGGCCGCCGTCACCAGCGCGATCTTGCCCTGGCGGTTGTACCTGCGCTCGAACATCGCCCGATCCGTCGGGACCAGCATGATCACGAACACGAACAACACCAGAATGCCACCGACATACACAAGCACCTGCACACCGGCAAGAAACTCGGCCTGGAGACTCAGGAAAATGCCCGCAACGGATAGAAGTGTCGCCGCAAGGAACATGGCGCTATGCACGGCGCTCTGCCGCGTAATCACCAGAATCGCCGAAACGACAGCGATCGTCGCAAACAGGTAGAAGATGACGAGCTCGAGCATGTTCGACTGCCTTCCCTATCGCGTGTAGATTACGGGCTGATTCCCCTGTTCCAGCTTCTGGCGGTCCCACTTCATGTCGCGACGGCCATACAGGGCAAGTTCAAAGTCCTGCGTCAGTTCCAGGCAGGGTGTCGGGCAGGCGTCTTCACAGAGCCCGCAGAACATGCAACGCGAAATATCGAATGTAAATGTGGTCAGGACTTTCTTGCCGGCTTCGCTGCGGTCCCAGGCCACTTCAATGCAATGTTCCGGGCAGGCAAGCGAACACAAGTTGCATGCAATGCAAAGTGTGGAACCGTCGACGGGGTCGTTGTTCAGCTGCGGCGCGCCGCGGAACCTTTCCGACACCTTCGGACGCACTTTCGGATACTGCTCGGTATAGTTCGCCGAGGGACGCTGGTACGAGAAGGTCAGAAGCAGGCCCTTGATGAGGTCTACCATGAAGATCTTCTTCAGAAGCGAAAGTTTTTCAGCACTTACGACTTTCATCTCCCTACCCCCTGAGAAGCAGTATCAGAACCGCAGTGACCACAACATTGGCAATCGCGATCGGCAACAACACTTTCCATCCGATATTCATCAATTGGTCGTACCGGTAGCGCGGCCACGAAGCCCGGAACCAAAGGTAGAAATACAAGAAAACCAGAACCTTGAGACAGAACCAGCCGACGCCCTGCAACCCCACGGGAATCAACGGAAACGTCAGACCGAACGGCGCCAGCCAGCCTCCGAAAAACAGCGTGACGACCATCGACGAAATAATGATCATGCTGGCGTATTCGGCCATGAAAAAGAGCGAGAAGCGAAAGCCGCTGTACTCGGTGTGGAACCCTGCCACCAGTTCGGTTTCAGCTTCGGGGAGGTCGAACGGGGCCCGGTTGGTCTCGGCGACGCCGCAAATCCAGAAAATCATGAAACCGACAGGCTGTAGAAACACGAACCAGTACCCGGAATCCCGCTGCGCATGCACGATGTCGACCAGGCTCAGTGAACTCGAGAGGAGCAGGACCCCGATGATGGAAAAGCCCAGGGCGACCTCATAGCTCACCATCTGCGCCGCCGACCGCAACGCCCCCAGAAGGGGATACTTGCTGTTGGAAGCCCAGCCACCCAGAATCACTCCAAGAATTCCGACCGAGGACACCGCAAGAAGGAACAGAATACCGATGTTCAGATCGGTGATGAACAGGTCCACTTCCCTGTCGATGAAGGGCAGCGTGACCGTCGGCCCGAACGGAATGACCGAAAAAACGATGAACGCGGGAATGAGGGTGATGATCGGCGCCATCGCAAACACCATGCGGTCTGCGCCGGAGGGAATAATGTCTTCCTTGAGCATCAGCTTCAACCCGTCGGCAATCGGCTGCAATAATCCATGCGGTCCGACTCGCATCGGGCCAAGCCGGACCTGGATAAAGGCGATGACCTTGCGTTCCAGAAACGTCAAATAGGCCACGACGCCGGAAACCACCAGGAAGACGACACCGATCTTGATGGCCGGTTCAAGAATGAAATCGACGAAGAAATCCATGTATTCGCGTGCCCTTAGCGGTCGATCTCGCCCAGAACGATATCCAGGGTCCCGATGATTGCCACCACGTCGGCCACCATGTGCCCTATCACCATTTGCTTCAACGCCTGCAGGTTGACAAACGATGGCGGGCGGACACGGACGCGAGACGGTTGTGTCGTTCCGTCGCTGACCACGTAGTAGCCCAACTCGCCCTTTGGCGCTTCGATCGAGTGGTAGACATCGCCGGGGGCAGGTTTGAGAATCTTGCTGACCTTCGCCCGAATCGGTCCCTCGGGAATTCTGTCGATGCCCTGCTGGATAATTCGCGTCGACTGCCGCATCTCTTCGACCCGGACCAGATAGCGATCGTAGGTGTCGCCGTGTTCGCCAACGGGAATGTCGAAGTCGAATTCCGAATACGCGGCGTAGGGGTTGGATTTCCGAATGTCCCAGTCGAGGCCGGACGCTCGCAGACAGGGACCCGTCACACCGATATCGATCGCGTCTTCCGTGGTGAGAACGCCAACGCCGCGAGTGCGGGCAACCCAGATGCGATTCTGCGTCAGCAGCGTCTCGTACTCATCGATTTTGCTCGGGAAGTCGTTGATGAACGTCCGAACCTGTTCTTCAAAACCGTCGTAGATCTCGTACTGAAGACCGCCGATGCGAAACATGTGCGTGGTCAGGCGCGCACCGCAATAATTCTCGAAGATCTTCAAAATTTCTTCGCGTTCGCGGAAGCAGTACAGAAAGACCGTCATCGCGCCAATATCGAGGGCGTGCGTGCCCAACCAGAGCAGGTGGCTGCTGATCCGGTTCAACTCGGTCATGATGACACGCACGTATTGAGCCCGCGGCGGCGCCTCGACTTCGAGCATTTTCTCGATGGCTTCGCAGAAACCGAGACAGTTCGAAACCGCCGCGATGTAGTCCATCCGGTCCAGCGTCGGAAGGAACTGGCCGTAGGTCTGGTTCTCACCCAGCTTTTCGACGCCACGATGCAGATAACCGATCACGCACTCGGCGTCCAGAACACGCTCACCGTCGAGCTTGAGCTTGACCTGCAGCACACCGTGAGTCGAAGGATGCTGCGGCCCCATGCTGACCGTAATTTCGCTGGAATCGAATAGCGTCCGCTCTTCTGTAGCCATGCCGTTCCCTACGTGTCGTCGTGCGTCGCCTTGCCGACGTAAAAGCGCTGCCCCGATTCGATACCGAGGTGCTTGCGGACCCACTCGACGTCCTGAAGGCGTATGTCGTAGTCTTTGCGTAGCGGAAAGCCAACCCAGTCTTCGGGTAGAAGGATACGCTTCAGGTTTGGATGGTTCACGAAACGCACACCGTACATGTCGTAGATCTCTCGTTCCAGCCAGTTCGCTCCAGGCCAGACGGCGACGAGGCTCTCGATCGTTTCCCACTCCTTCGTCCTGGTCTTGACGATAAGGCGCTGCCGGGTCTCGAACGAGAACAGTACGTAAACCAACTCGAACTCTTCTTCCTGGGGCCAATGAGTCGCGGTCTCATCGCTGAGAAAGTCGAACGGTTCAACATCATTGCGGCGAAGAAAGGCCATCAACGCTGTCAGACGGTCTTTCCCGATGATGAAATGTCGGAGACCCAAATAGGTATAGGATTCGACCAGATCGCCGGAAAACTTCTCGTTCAGTGCGTCGACCAGTGGCCCCGAATACGGCGTCTTCTGGGGCCCCTTGGGCTTCCGCGGAGCGTCGCGCCGGGCGGGAGGTTTCGGAACGGCGGGTTTCGCCGGAATGACCGTCTCTTTCGTCGCTTCGGGGGCCTGTGGGGCTGCGGTCGGCTTGTCTTCAGCGCTCGGAGCTTCCGGTTTCGGGCTCTCCGTGCTGGACGCTTCCCGAGGGCGCGGGCTCGGCATTCCCTCGGAACCAGCGGATCCGGATTCTTCCGGACCAGTCTCCGGGCCTGTTCTCTTTTCGTTGTCTTCTGTCACTTCGCAGTCGTTCCGGGGAAGGATGTTGCCTCTCGCACGCCAAGTCCGTGCCGCCACTCACAAGGCGGCGAGTCACCCTGCAACGGCCCAGCAAATATGCAATATTAACGCAGATCGAACTGGAAAAACAGTCGGGATTTGCCCCGGCGACGCCTCAATCGGAGCGCCGGACCGATTCGCCTCCAAACCCCGGCAGCCGACCCGAAACGAGTCCATTTTGCTGAAGCAACACCTTGAATCGATCCCCCATCATCGGCGGCAACAAGAGGTTCTTCAAGGCCTGCAGACGCCTTACCGAGGCGGTATCGGCGGCAAGCGCCAGGGGCTCCATTATCTCCAGGAGTCCCAGATCGATCAGAAATTCCCGTTGCGAGCGCAGACTCGCCTGTTCAAGACCCGCTGCGGCGCCTTCCGATATGAGATCCGAGAAATTCACATGCGCCGTCATGTCCTTCAAACCGATGTTGCTGTACGGGTCCTCATCGGCACGATGGTTCCGGTAACACATCAGCGTCCCGCTGGTTCGCGCGAACAACTCCTCGGCAAGGTAGCCATAGTCGATCGCAAGGTGATAGCCCTGCTCGATCGATTCGCCGATCCGCCGGATCCATCGGCGAGCCTCCAGACTGAGGTCGACCACAGCGTCGTCCTGGAGCAGCGGGAGCTCAATCGGAATTTCAGGTTCGCCTTCGACCTCCCGAATGCCCTCTCCGACAAACAGTTCGCGCAGTTCCGAGCGCTTCCGGGTATAGCGGCGTACCGGCAGGGCGTCGAAGAACTCGTTCGAGAACACGCAGCCACGGATCCCCTCGGGAAGCGTCTCGCTCCACTCCACGGCGTAACCATTGAGCGTTTCGCGTTGCCGCGTCCTCATCGCAGCACTTCGCTCGACGATCGAATAGGGGAACGGATGGGTTTCAAGAATCTGGCGCGCGAGAAGGCCGGTCCCCGCCCCGATCTCGACAACGCGGAAGCCTTCGATGCGGTCGGCCATCTGGCCGAACAACTTCGCGAGCAACTGTCCCATTGCCGGATCGACATTGGCCGCGGTAAAGAAGTCGCCCTCGGCGCCGATCGGGTTATCGGGACGGGAATAGTAGCCGTATTCCGGGTGGTACAGAACCGTTTCCATGTAATCGCTGAAGGGGATGCGGCCCCGGTTGGCCAAGAGCGCGTCGAGATGGGCAATGAGCTGTGGGTTTCCGCTCACGGATGTCCGAAAATTAAAAAGCCCGGCGAACGGCCGGGCTTTCCGCAGTGTGCCGATCGGGATTTCTCAGATCTTGAGATCGATCCGGTCCATTTCTTCCAGGGCGGCCTGCGATATTCGCATGTCGTCTTTTACGTCGTCCAGCCGTACATCGGTGGGTTTCTTCGCGATCGTCATCCGGTCGATCTTGTCCTGCAGACGCATGAGCCCGTACATGAGGGCTTCGGGCCTGGGAGGGCATCCGGGAACATACACGTCCACCGGAACGACATGGTCCACGCCCTGAAGCGTGGCATAGGTATCGAATGGGCCGCCGACGTTCGCGCAGGCGCCCATCGAAATGACCCACTTGGGATCGGGCATCTGGTCGTACACGCGACGGACAATGGGGGCCATTTTGAGCGTGACGGTTCCCGCAACGATCATCAGATCGGACTGCCGCGGACTCGGCCTGAAAATTCCGGCGCCAAACCGGTCCATATCGAATCGGGATGCCCCCGTGGCCATCATTTCGATCGCACAACAGGCCAGTCCGAACGTCATGGGCCAGAGGGCCGACTTGCGAGCCCAATTGAACACGAAGTCCACGGTTGTGGTCACTATGTTCTGTTCGAAACGGTTCTCAATCCAGGCCATTCTGACTCCTGACCGGCAAATTGCCAGGTCCTTCTATGCCCACTCGATCGCGCCTTTCTTGATGATCCAGACGTAACCGACGATCAGAATCCCCAGAAACACGCACATCTCGATCAGACCGAACAACAGCAACTCATCGTAGATGATCGCCCACGGGAAGAGAAAGATCGTCTCGACGTCGAATATGACGAAGAGGATGGCGACAAGGTAGTACCGAATCGCGTAGCGTTCGCGGGCGTCTCCAACCGGGTCCACACCGCACTCGTACGGACTCAGCTTGCCCACGCCCCCTGTCGACGGACGGAGCAGCTTCGCGATCAACAGCGTGGCAACCGGAAAAATGAAGGCCAGCCCCAGAAACAGGAAGATCGGAATATATGACGGCAGTACGTTATCGGGCATGCGTGCTCAATTACCTCGCGGCTCGCTGTCATCTCAACCGGACACGGGACCGGACACGAGACAAGATACTAGAATAAACCGCTTACTCGCCACACTCAAGCGAAGACTGTCCGATCACCTGTATCGCGTGTGGAAGGACCGGTGTCAGGGCCCCCAGGGACTCCCGAACGCCCTTCACGCTCCCCGGGAGATTGACGATCAGCGTATTGTCCCGAACTCCCACGATTCCCCGCGACAACGCAGCTTTCGGCGTTTTCTTCAGTCCTTCCATCCGCATCAATTCCGCCATTCCCGGCGCTTCCTTGTGGATGACGCACCGCGTCGCTTCCGGCGTGACGTCGCGCGGAGAGAGGCCGGTCCCGCCCGTGGTCACGACCAGTCGAACCTCATCGAGTTGGCAGGCAAACCGCAACTTGTCCTGAATCCCGATCAGTTCGTCGGCAACCACAATCATCTCCACGACCTCAAATCCGATTTCTTCGAGAATGGCCCGGACCTCGGGGCCCGACAGATCCTCGCGCTGCCCTGCTGAAGCAGAGTCGCTGACCGTCACCACGACAGCCTTGCCGATGCTCGGATCGTTACTCATGAGCTTCGCTGCCAGACACCGCTCTTGCCTCCGGTCTTTTCAAGGAGGCGCAGCGGCCCGATTTCGACGCCCTTGTCGACGCCCTTGCACATATCGTAAAGCGTCAGCGCGGCAACCGAAGCAGCGACGAGCGCTTCCATCTCGACGCCCGTTTCCGCGGTGGTTCGCGCAACGGTCTCGATACGGACGCCTCCGGAGGTCAACTGAACCTCCACCTCCACCTGGGACAGGGGCAGAGGGTGGCACAACGGAATCAATTCGGATGTTTTCTTGGCCGCCTGAATACCGGCGATTCGAACCACTTCGAACGGGTCGCCCTTGGGCAGGGTTTTGTCCCGGAGTCTTCCGAGAAGCGCTTCGCTCATGACGACGTGGGCCTCGGCCCGGGCCGAGCGCGAGGTTGCGGGTTTTCCGCTGACGTCCACCATCCGGGCGCGTCCCCGCTCATCGATGTGACTGAATTCACCGCTCACCCGGACATCCCTTCGGCCACGCCCTGCATCGGAATGAAACGAACGCGTGCGCCCCGTTGAAGCGTGCCGTCCTGTCGGGGAATCAAAACGTACGCGTTGGCACGCGACAGTCCGACCAGATCCGATGAACCTTTCCACACAACAGGCGCCAAGCTGTACCCCCCATTTTCAAACCACGCCCGTGCCGGCACACAGGCCTCTCGCGCGGGATCGCAACGAACGTCTTCGGTGAGCGCCGCGTCCAGGAACGTATTGCCGGTTTCCCGTACCTGGAGCAGTCGCTGGATCAGTGGGCGAACGAACAACTGGAATGAAACGATCGTCGACACCGGGTTTCCGGGTAGTCCAAAAACGAATGTCCGGTCCCGCCATCCGAACACCGTCGGCTTGCCCGGCTTCATCGCCACTTTCTCGAACGCGATCTCGACACCGTACTCCTCCAGAATCCCTTCGACCAGATCGTACTTGCCCATGGACACGCCGCCGGACGTAATCACAATGTCATGCTCGAAGGCCTCGGACAACTTCCGCCGCAGGTGATCGGGGGTGTCCCTGGCAATTCCAAGCATCGAAGGCTCGCCGCCCGCCTCGACAACCTGAGCCATCAACGTGAAGCTGTTGCTGTTGCGAATCTGGGCCGGACCCGGAGTCTCGTCCACGGGAACAAGTTCGTCCCCAGTCGAAACTATTGCAACACGGGGCTTGCGGGATACCTGGACAGTGGCGCAGCCGAGCGACGCCAGGATTCCGATTTCCACCGCATCGATGCGTCTCCCGGGCGCCAGTATCAGATCATCTCGATGACACTCCGTACCGGCGGCCTGAATGCTGCGACCGGCCGTAACCGATCGCAGGATACGGACCTGTCCATCGGAAAGACGCTCGGTGTCTTCGACCATCACGACAGCATCGGCCCCCTCCGGAACTTCGGCGCCGGTCATGATCTCGCAACACCTGCCGGCATCGATTCTCCCAACGAACGAAAGTCCCGCACGGGATTCGCCGGTGATTTCGAGATCCGCGGGAACTGTCCGAACGTCAGACGCCCGCACGGCAAAACCATCGCGAATGGAACGGTTGAAGGGTGGTGAGTCCGCGTCGGCTCGAACTTCCTGCCGCAGGACACGGCCGATACAATCTGCCAGGGGTGCGGGCTCGGATGGCATGAAATCGCCGCCGGCCACGGCATTGGCCCGTGCCAAAACCGCTTCCAGGCCATGCTCGATGGATATCATTCTTCGAACGTTTCGCCTCGGAATCCTCGTTTAAAAGTGCGGAAGTCCAGGCAAGACGGAGACGTAACCGATGCCTGAAAACAGCGGTTTCGGGATAGGGGCTACGTGCGCGATACCGGGGGAAAGCAGGCCGAACATTGGCGAATTATAGCAGAAGATACCGGGAGGAATTCGCCATTGCTGCACCCAATGAGGCGGTGGGCGCCTGCATTCCGAAACTGTAGGGGGGGCCAAATTCTTATTGTAGGGGCGGTCTATGACCGCCCGAATCAACAAGGTCCGGTCGTAGACCGCACCGACCGCCCAAATAAAGAGATCTACAGTCGGAAGATTTCACCTCCGAATCGAGGGGGGTCCGGGCTGCCAAAATCCTGCCGGGCCCGGTTTCCGGTCCATGTTAGATTGGTCGTCGAGGAATTCAGCGATGAACAGCAATGTTGTCAGAGAACGATTTCAGGCGTCACTCGAGGATCTGGATCCGGAGATCTACGAAGCGGTCGTGAACGAGGAACGCCGTCAGGCAGACGGGTTGGAACTGATCGCATCGGAAAACTTCACTTCCGAAGCCATTCTTGAGGCCGTGGGCTCGGTTTTCACCAACAAATACGCGGAAGGCTACCCGGGGCGGCGTTACTACGGCGGCTGCGAATTCGTCGATACGGTCGAACAACTCGCCATCGACCGGGCGAAGAAATTGTTCGGCGCCGAGCATGTCAACGTCCAACCGCACTCGGGCAGTCAGGCCAATATGGCCGCCTACCTGACCGCGCTCGCTCCGGGCGACACGGTATTGGGTCTGGACCTCTCCCATGGCGGCCACCTCACACACGGTCACCGGCTCAACTTCTCGGGCAAGTACTACAACTTCGTCCCCTACCGCGTCCGCAGGGACACTGAAGTCATCGACTACGACGTACTGGAACGGTTGGCCAGCGAACACCGGCCGCGGCTGATCGTCACCGGCGGCAGCGCTTACCCGCGTATCATCGATTTTGAACGGGTGGGCGCAATCGCCCGAAACACCGGGTCGCTGCTGATGGCGGACATCGCGCATATCGCAGGCCTGGTCGCGACAGGAGCGCATCCCAGCCCGATCCCCCACTGCGATTTCGTGACCAGCACGACGCACAAGACGTTGCGCGGTCCGCGTAGCGGAATCGTGATGTGCCGGGAACAGTATGCAAAGGACCTGAATCGTAGCGTGTTTCCTGAAATGCAGGGTGGCCCCCTTGTGCACGTCATCGCCGCAAAGGCCGTGTGCTTCAAGGAAGCCGGGACGGACGAGTTCAAGACCTACATCGATCAAGTCGTCCGTAACGCGAAAGTGCTTGCGCGCCAAATCGCCGAACGCGGCTTTCGAATCGTTTCCGGCGGAACCGACACGCACCTGATGCTGGTCGACGTGGTTTCGAAGGGTCTGGATGGGAGTCAGGCCGAGAAGGCGCTCGACAGATCCGGTATCACGGTAAACAAGAACACGATTCCATTCGACACGAACCCTCCCATGAAACCCAGCGGCGTTCGGATCGGAACGCCGGCATTGACGACTCGTGGAATGGGGGAAACCGAAATGGTCGCGATTGGAAACTGGATCGCCGACGTTCTGGAAAACGTCGAAAACGAGACGACGATCACAAGGATTCGCGCTGAAATCCGCGATTTGTGCCGGAAGTTTCCGTTGTACCTAAAACGCGAGGGTTGAGGCGGGGAGGTTTCCTTTTTTCAATCCGAAAATTCAGGAAATTTCAAATAGAAGAAAAGGAAAGGCGGCTCGTTGGAGCCGCCTTTCCTGTCACTACCGACGATCGCCGTTTGCAACGATTACAATCGTCCCTACTGATTCTCGTTCCCGAGTCTTTCGTAGTACTCCTCAACGATGTCCCGATAATTGGCCGGAATCTCGTCGTCCGGGGCGATCCGAATGTTTTCCCGACCGAGCAGAAGCTGGAGTTCCCGGCTGAGTGCCAGTTCGGTGGTACGGAGCGGATCGATAATGTCATCGGTGATTGACCGGATCTGATCCAGATCGGTCATGTCGAACTCTTCCAACCGCTGCCGGATTTCGTTCATGGTGACGTTGAGGTCCGAAACCAGGGCGTTGTCGGGACCCAGAAGATTCCGAATGCCTTCAAGGTCACGCAGGCGCTGCTCCAATTCACGCGTCACCTGCCGGAAGTCGGTGCCGGGACCAAAGAAGTTGCCGTCGTTTCGTTCACCACCGGGGCCGCCAAACTGTCCGCCCTGTTGGCCACCCGCTTGCTGGCCCCCCTGGCCCTGTTGACCTTGCTGGCCCCCCTGGCCCTGCTGACCCTCCTGGCCCTCCTGGCCCTCCTGGCCCTCCTGACCCTCCTGGCCTTGCTCGCCTTGCTGGCCCTGCTGGCCTTGCTCGCCTTGCTCACCCTGTTGACCTTGCTGACCTTGACGGTTCCGTTGTTCGTCCTCGAGCCGGCGCTGCATGGCTTCGAGCCGGCGGATCGCTTCGCTGGTCTCATTCAGCGCGGCCTGCAACTGCTGCTCTTCGGTGTCGGCGGCGCTGGCAACGGCTTGAGACAACTGCTGTTCGATATCCTCCAAGGCATCCGAAATCTCACGCTCACGAAGCGCCGCGTAGTCGTAGCGCCCCTGATCCAGGTACTGCTGACCGTTGAGCATTTTGTCCGTCAGCCGGTTGGACCGGACGGCGTTGGCCGCCGCGCGAACCTGACGCTGCGTTTCCCGGCTTAAATCGGCATTCTGAAGCGAGTCGAGTTCTTCCTGCAGTTCCCGCAAATTTTCGAGCGCTTCATCTTTCTGTTCGGTAATCTGCTGGGTCCGCCGCTCGGCATCGGTCTGCGAATCGGCATCCAGACGTTCGGTTCGATCCGCAATATCCTGCTGCTGATCCGCGAGTTCACTGGCATCGCGTTGCACGCTCGCCAAACGCTCCTCAGGAGTTCCGCCCTGTGCACCGGACAGCATTTGTTCCGCTCGTTGCAATTCTTCAAGTGCTTCCTGGGCGGCCTGCTGCTGTTGCTGGCTGGTACCGTTCTGCGCATTCCTCATGTTCTGCGCAGCCTGTTGCAGAGACTGACTGACCTCTGCCATCTGGGGATCGTTCCGCTCCCTGGACAGGCGGTCGAGTTGACGCGCGAGGCGTTCGGTCTCACGGCGAATTTCTTCAGCCGTCATCTGCTGGCTTGCCGTGCCACTCCCATTCCCCTGAGCCTGCTGACGGCGTTGCTCTTCGAGGGCGCGTTGCTGACGCTGGGCCAATTCCTGAAGTTTCCGGAGCGCCTCGTTGATTTCCTCGCTCTCGGCCTGCTGACCTTCGGCTGCCTCCAGCGTTTCGTACTGGTTTTGACTCTGGTCCAATTCAAGGTCGAACAAGTCAGCCAGGTCCTGAGCGTTCTGACCGCCCCCGCCACCGCCGCCGCCTTGCTGACCCTGGCTCACCTGAACCTGATTGAACAACGCTTCGGCACGGCTCAGATACTGCAACGACTTGTGCTCGTAGGGCGTCGCCGCCTCAAGATCCTCATCGCGCAATGCCTGCGCGGCCGGCCCCATTTGCTCCAGCGCCAGAGCCAGGTTCTCGGTGATCTGCGCGATCATCTCGTCGCGCGTAAGCTGACGGGCGGTCAGCCGTTGCATCAATGTCTGCGTCTGCTCCGCCAACGTGCTCTGGTTTTCGGCCACGGCCTGGATGTTGTCCGAGTATTCCCCGGCTTCGTAATTTTCGACATCGCGGGCCAAAGCGAACGTAGCTGCGATGATTTCCTTCTGCCGGTCCGACAGCGCCTCGGCCGAGTCGCCGCCGCCACCGCCACCGCCACCACCGCCACCGCCCGGCTGCCCCTGGAAATATTCCATACCGAAGGGACGAACTTCGATGAAATAGATGTCGGTCATCGTCATGTTCGGGGGGTTGGCCGAATCGGTCGCCTTGCCGTAATAGGTAATGAAGTCCCCGGGTTGAATCTCGTACTCCTCGAGGAAGAACGTATACGAACCCGAGATTTCTTTCGGGGGAGTGCCGGCATTCGCAAACAGGTCGAGTTGCTGCTCCTCACCGCCGTTCACACCGAAATACAATTCGAGCGTGGCGACGCCCAGATCGTCGGTCGCTTCGAGTTCCGTAAAGATTTCCTCGACCGTCGACGCGCGATAGTCGCGCCCGGGCTCGGTGAACTGAACGATCGGCCTTTGATCGTCGAGCGCTTCAATGGCGTATTCGGTCAGGCTCAGATAGGGTTGACCGTCGGTGTTCACCAACTCCACGCGGAACGTGGTCGAACGATCCACGGTCAGGCTCGCCAAAGCCGTCATTTCGGGACCCGTCGTCAAAGCAAGTTCCTGGCCATCGGAAAAGACCAGCCGGCCGCCGTCCAACTCCTGGCTGGCATGGACGGTAACATCTACGTCGGTCCCACGCAGCGCAACGATATCAAACGCGTCTTCTTCGGTCCGCGAAGGCAACTGCGTGTAGGCCGGGAAATTGTACGTGTAATCGACGCTTTCCACCCGGGGCAGATCGGCGACCGAAATCACGTATTCCGGAGATTCACGGCCATCCGCCCGGACAAAGTACCGGATCGGCTCACGGACGTTGAACAGCAGGTGGCGGAAGGTCGGAACGGTCTCCGGAGCGACTTCCATCGTGTACGATTCCCACTGCGAGCTGTTGTCGTAACGAAGCTGGACCTCCGCACGTTCCGGATCGAATCCGATCATCACCGCTTCAATAACGACATCGCTCCCGCTGGGAACAGTCGTTTCTCCGGGAGTGACTTCGATAACGTATTCCGGACCGGGAGGCAGGTCCACCAAACCCGCAAACAATCTGGAACTTCCATATGGGAAAAACGTTGCAGCGAAATACAGCCCAAAAATGAGCGCCAGAACGAAGACCACCGACAAGGCTGCAAAAATGTTGTATTTCCGGTGGTTCACCAGATCGTCGAACCGAATGCGGCGCGTACGATCCAGGGCATCGCGAATGAGCAGAATTCCAAACGGACCGCTGTCGGTACGGGGCTTCTTCACGAACTCCACGGCACTGACCAGTCGGTCTTCCAACCCCGGGTTTTTCTCTTCGACGAACCGGGCGAGCTGAATCTCGTCCGGCCGGTGCCTCAGCGGCAACACGAGCATCTTCACCGCGGTGCCGATCAACGCGCCGAGCATTCCGATCCGGAGCGCGACGACAGCCCATCCCGGGATACTTTCCGACTCGGCAAGGTTCATGCTCACGAGGAGACCGACGATACCGACACCGAGCACCCATGCGAGTCCCTTCAACCAGATGAAGCGGTTCCAGCGTTTCCGAACTTTCCCGATTCGTCGCAGCAGCTCTTGTTTCGGTTCCATCGTTACTCCTATCGACTCAAGATCTTATTCAGGATCGAATACACTTCGGGGCGAATGGTTCGACCGGCGCGCCCTGCCCATCCAACGGACTCCCACAAATAATAACCTTCTTGTTATTCCTTGAATAGAAATCTATCCGGCGGTTCTCCCGCTGGCCGCAGGAAATGGCGCCCGGCTGGTCTGCGTCACCCTGTTGCCCAAGTACACTTCGCCGATTCCCGCCAGGAGTGCCAACAGCAACAAATACCACCACCAGTTCTGGCGCTGGGCAAAATTATCGCCTTCGGTCTCGGAAAGCAGCGCCGCCCTGCGCGCTTCACCCTCGACGCGTTGGACGCTGGCGATCAGGTCTTCCGCCGGAATTCGATCGAACTGGCTTTCAGTCAGCGGCACATTCACTGCGACTAGCGCCGTTTCCGGTCCGGCACGGACTTCATAGAAGCCCGGTTGACCGGGGGTGAAAAAGCGCGGACCGGCCGCGTCCTCGTTACCCAGATTCAGACGATCGCCATCGGGAGTGATCACCGCGACGCCATCGTCATTCGCTGCAACCGTCACGGCCTCGCCCAACTGATAGGAGGATCGCTGGTCCTGATAACCCGCCAGATAACGGACCGTCTCGTGCACCAACGGTACAAA
This sequence comes from Terriglobia bacterium, assembly GCA_963555775.3. GTDB lineage: Bacteria > Acidobacteriota > Terriglobia > 20CM-2-55-15 > 20CM-2-55-15 > JAJEDW01. The sequence continues at coordinate 238,247 of CAUVWY020000005.1, forward strand.
GGAGGGTCTCAGCGGGAGATCGTTCCACTGGTTGTCCACGGTCGATCCCATTACGATCAGACCGCGGTCGCCCTCCCCGGACTCGACCATTGCGGCGGATCCGTCTTCGAACTTGACCAACTCCAGCGTGTCCGATTTCGGTTCCAGGTCCGAAAAAGCGAAAAACTGCGCCGTATTTAACGTTAGACGCGCGTTCTGCTCAAGAGCGTCGAAGACCGGATGGCTTCGTTCGAACGTGGTCATGGAATAGAAAGGCCGATTGCGGTCACGTTCAACGAAAACGCTTTCGCCGAACGTCACCGGCAGCGCCTCGTAGGTGTTCCACCAGATCGCCTCGGCATTGTCGCCCAAAAACACCAATTGCCCCTGACCTTCGGCCCGGCGTTCGTCCAACTTCGCCTTGAAGGTCTCGGCCAGGCGCCCGACATCGTTGACGATCACCACCTCATAGTCATCCAGATCGTCGGGGGTCACATCGCCGGCCCTCCGAATCTCGACGGCAAACGGAAAGTCCGGCGCAGACGCGAATGCTTCACGCAAGAAGCGGCTCTGATCGGGATCTCCCTCATCGATCACCAGCAGGCCCAACCGGTCCTGCCGCAGGACGGAAAACAGAAACTCGTTGTCCGCCATGAGGGCATCTTCATTCTCGATCAAAACGCGGCCCTGTGAATATCCAAGCGCGAGTTCGAAACCGGTGAACTCCACGAGCTCTGAAGATTCCGCGGGAATGGTGACGGGCCTGGACTCGACGTCGCGTCCGTTGATTTCGAGTTGGACATTGACCGTCTTCGGCGATGCCAGATCGTAATTGTTGATTCGCGCGAGCAACTGACCTTCATAGGTGCGTGAAAAGACGGTTGCGTCGACGCTGACGCTTTCGAAACCGACGTTATCGGGATTCTCGGTCCCGAGATCGACCAATTCGGTCTGCACATCCGAATCCAACACGGGTTCACGGGAGGACCGGTTCCAGCCGTTCCTCTGAAAATCCGTGATGACCACCAGTTCCCGGTTCGAGCCTTCGAACTGCGCCAGGGCCCGGTCCGCCATCGCAAACGCTTCGTAGTAGCCGGTGCGATTCGGACTCGGTTCGACCGCATCGACGAAGGCATTCAGATCCACTGAATCGCCTGTCGGCGTGCCCAGGACCGCCGCACTGTCGCTGAACACGATCAGCGATGCGCGATCGCTCGGCGTCAACGTGGCGATGCGATCGCGTGTCTCCGCCAACATTCGTTCGAAGTTGGTTCCGTAGGTCATGCTGTAGGAGTTGTCCATCATCACGACCATGCCTCGCGAATCTTCGGTCGTCGCGGCGGCGCCGTCGACATCAACGAGGTATGGCCGTGCAAATGCGCCGATCAGCAAAATCAGCAGAAACAATCGCAGAGCCATCAGGAGCAGATTCCGCAATATGTGCTGTCGCACGGTCTTCCGGGGAATCCGCAGAAGAAACATCAGCGAACTGAACTTCAGGATGTCGGCCTTGTCCTTCCGCACCAGGTGAACCAGGATCGGTACGGCCAGGGTCAGGGCTCCGAGAAGGGCAAGCGGATTCAGTAGTCCCATGTTGTCTCACTCACAGGTTCGCGCTCTTGGCGCGTTTCGCCAGATACCGGAACAGACCATGGTCGAGCGGCAAGCTGCTGTTCATCAGTATGTAGTCGACGCCCGCCGAAGCGAATTCTGTTTCAAGCGAATCGATGTGGCCATGGATGAGTTGCAGATATTCCTTCCGGAGGTTGCCCGGAATCACGTTCAGTTTCTTGGTGGTCTCGAGGTCCTCGAACTCGGTCATGTTCTGAAATGGGAAATCGAGTTCATGATCGTCGAGAACGTGAAAGACGATGACGTCGTTTCCTTTCGCGCGAAGCATCTTGACAGCGGAAACGATGTTGTCCACATCGTCATACAGATCCGAAATCAACACGACGATGCCCCGCTTCTTCAGAAACTCCGCCATGTAGTTCAGGGGCTTGCGAAACTCCGTTGTCTTGGAGGCTTCAACGCGATCGACCGTTGTCAGCAAGCGCATGAGCTGGCCCTGACGGCGCCCCGCCTGGACGTGATCCGTGACCCCGTCATCGAAGGTGATCAGTCCCACTCCATCCCGCTGACGATGAGCGAAGTAGATCAGCGATGCGCTCAGGTACTTCGCGTACTCCATCTTGGAGACTTCGCCGGATCCGTACGCCATCGAACCGCTGGCATCGAGCAAGAAGTGAACGTGGGTATTGGTTTCACCCTCGAACAGCTTGACATAAAGCTTGTCCAGGCGTCCGTATACGTTCCAGTCGATGCTTCGCATGACGTCGCCGGGCTGATACTGCCGGTATTCGGCGAAGTCGACGCTGAAGCCGAGAAACGGCGACTTGTGGAGTCCCTGAACGAATCCCTCGACCACGGTCCGCGCAAGCAATTCGAGGTTCTCGATCTTGGACAGAACCGTCGGATCGATAAATCGAATCGGACTGAGGGGAGCTGACTGTTCAACGGCGCTCATGACTTGACGGCGCTCCTTGCAGCCACTGGGACTTTCGATACACGCCCCTTGTTTTCATTAAATTGAGAACCCATCGCTTCGCTCCCCTCGTCGCGTCCGAACCCCGAAGACCCCGGCACGGCACCGTGCCCGGGTCTGCCACGGGCGCCTATTCCTTCATCCCCGACTCGGGCGCGGGCACGGCCTCCAGCAGCAGTCGGACGATCTCTTCCGAGGTAATCCCCACGGATTCGGCATGGAAATTGGTCAAAATGCGGTGCCGAAACACCGGATACGCCAACTTCTGAATGTCCTCGACCGCGACGTTGTAACGGCCGTTGATCAGGGCGAGCGCCTTGCTGCCGAGTATCAGGAACTGCGACGCACGCAAGCTGGCGCCGTAGTTGACGTATTTTTTGATAAAATCGGGAATATTGCCTTCGCCGGTCGGACGGCTCGACCGGGCAAGCATCACCGCGTAGCGCAAGACAGGTTCGGCCACGGGCATCTTTCGAACCAGACGCTGGAATTCAAGAATCTCTTCGGCGCCGATGGTCTTCACGAAATTCACTTCACGGAGCGACGTCGTCCGGTTCACCACGTCGATTTCGTCTTTTTCACTGAGGTACCCGATGATGATGTTGAACATGAAGCGGTCAAGCTGCGCTTCGGGCAACGGATAAGTTCCCTCGAGTTCGATCGGGTTCTGCGTGGCCAGCACATAGAACGGTTTCGGAAGGATATAGGTCTTCCCATCGATCGTCACTGACCGCTCCTGCATCGCCTCGAGCAACGCCGACTGGGTTTTCGGCGGGGTGCGATTGACTTCGTCCGCGAGGATGACGTTGGCGAAAACCGGCCCCTTGACGAAGATTCGTTCCCGACGTCCGGTCGTACGATCTTCTTCGATGATCTCGGTCCCCGTAATGTCGGCCGGCATCAGGTCGGGCGTGAACTGAATCCGGTTGAAGTCCAGGTGCAGCACCTGGGCCACCGTCTGAATCAGCAGCGTCTTGGCGAGTCCGGGAACTCCCGTAATCATCGAATTGGCGCCGGTAAACAAGGAAATCAGGACCTGATCGACGGCTTCGTCCTGCCCGACAATGACCTTCCTGACCTCGCGATCGATGGCGGCGACGTCCTTGTGAAACTTCTCTACCGTCTCCAGTTCTTGTTCATCCACTTTGGTTTCAACACTCGGGTCCATTCAATTACCTCACAATCTGCAGCAGCAACCCCTGCGCTTCTTCAAAAGAAGGTGCGATCTTCAAACTTTCCAGGATACTTCTGCGCGCCTCGGGCAGTTGACCGGCGCCATACTGCGCGGACGCAAGTTGATAATAGGTCGTCGCGACATCGGGCGTATCGAGCGCCAGCAGGACCTCGTACTCCCGAGCCGCCTCCAGGAACCTACCGCCTTCCAACAAGACCTCACCGTATTCACGGTGTGCTTCCAACTCCATCGGGCTGATGTACATCGCGAGCCCCAGTGATTCGGCCGCGCCCTCGATGTCGCCCGCGTCACGCTTCAAACGCGCCAGTTCCAGCAGCGGCCGATATCCGTATTCCGAATACGCCATGAGCTGTTCCAGAGTCTCGATCGCCGCAGCCGTATTCCCATCCATTTCGTAGGCCCGGGCCAGCCCCTCGTAGGGATTCTGTTCGCCACTGTATTCGGGAAACATTTCGACCGCACGACTCAGTTCCTCGATCGCCGTGGGCAGATCTCCCGCCACCAGGGCTTGGTGTCCGGCCGCCGTTCTTTCGCCGAAACCCTCAGCGTCGACCAGGGCCGTCTTCACATCCAGCCACGAATTGAACTCCCGGTCGAACTGCGCAAGTGAAATGCCAAGCGCCGTTTCGAATACTTCGGCCGTGCCGCGATTGTCTTTATACAACGCCAGCATGTCGAGGATCGAATCGAAACCATGCATTTCTTCGATGAAATCGCAGACCAGGGAAGCCTGATAGTACGAAAGCGGGACCTGGCCCGGGAATCGCGGCCGGATGAATCCATTGTTCAAGTCCGCGATCGGGAGAAACTGTCCTTCCCGAATGGCAGACAGAAAGTCGGGCCGCAGATCCTCGCCCCAACCCGGGCGCGCCCTCTTTTCCTCAAAGACTGACAGTCCCTCCGAAAACCATCGCGGAATCTTGTGATCGGTGATCTGAAGGGTAATCACGTGTGCGAACTCGTGCCACAGCGTACCCCCCCAATTGAACTCTCCCGGAGGACGGGCCGACGGGGAATCCATGACGACAACCTTTCCGAACGAAACGCCGAGGGCGCCCAGACCCGGCAGACCGAGGGTCCGTACGGCAAAATCGTCATGTTCGGGAAACATTTCGAAGACTATCGGCCCCTCCGGCTCGAAGCGATACTTGGCGCTGAGCGTGTCATAGGCCTCTTCGAGAAGTTCCGTCACATACCCCGCCAGGGCGGCCCGCTCTCCCTGATGCAGCATGATCCGAAAGTGCTCGGTCTCAAGACGCTCGAAGTTTTCGAAGCTGTCCAACAGCGTCAGGGTATTCACAGTCCAGATGTTGTACCGGTCGTTCGCGTAAGCCGTTTCCAGCGCTTCCCTGCCAGCGTCTATTTCTCCGATCCGCATCAGGTTGATCCCCAACAGACTGTAGGCATCCCAGTCGGTGGGGTCGAGCCGGACCGCTTCGCGGGCAAATTCGACCGCCTGCCCATAGAACCGGACCATGACGCTCTGGTCGGCCAGAATCGTGTACATCTCTCCGTAGCTCGGATTGGTCTCCAGGACCTCGGCAACATGGCTCTCGAACTGCTCCGAATCGCCACGAAGAAAACTGGTGGCCGCACGCAGGGCCAGGGCCGGGGCGAGGCGGGGATTCACTTCGAGAGCTTTTCCGGTCTCCTCGTCGGCTTCAGCGTACTCTTCGGCGGCGATTCTTTGGCGAGCGACCAGCAGATGGGCTTCCGGATGATTCGGGTTCTCATCGAAAACCGCCTCCAGAGCCATTTCGCTTCGTTCCAGGTTTTCCTGTGCCAGCAGACTGGCCAGTCCGAGGTTGGCCTCGGGCATGTTCGGATCGATCGCAAGGGCGTCTTCGTAACTGGCCAGAGATTCGGGATTCTGGTACTTGTCGGCCAACATATCCCCCCAGGCAACAAGCGCGTCCTTGTCCCGGGGATTCTGTCCCACGATAAACCGAAACAGTTCATTGGCTTCTTGGATGTAGTCCAGAGCCCACAGCGACCGCGCCACATAAACCAACTGGTCCGTATTCGTGATGATTCCGTCCTGGAAACGCTCGACGAGCTCGACATGGATGGCCGCGCTCTCGTCGAGCCGGCCGACGGTTTCCAGAAGGACGCCCTTCTCATACATCGCCGCGACGCCAACATCGGCGGACGTCAGGATCGGTTCCACATGTTCGAGAGCCCGTTCGTAGTTGCCGGTGAGCCGATTGGAACGCGCGGCAGCGAGTACTACGGGCCCCGAATCGCCGTTGGTTTCGGCGAGTTCCTCGAAACGTTCCCTGGCCTGTTCATATTGCCCCTGCCGAATCAGAGAGTGGTACAGGCTCTCGACCACCGCGGGCGAGAAGTCGCCCTCGGCGACCATGTCCGCCAGCCCTCTGGCGGCGGCAGCGTATTCGCCGCGTTGGGCACGTTCAAGCGGCCCTGGATCGTCGGTTTGCCCCGAGGCGCCGCAACCTGCCACAAGCAGGAGCGACGTCACGCGGGCAAGAACGCGCAAGCCCGGATTCAAACTTCGACCTCGCATCACGGCTGCTCCTCATACTGCCGTACTTCCTGGCTCTTCAAGGCCAGTTCGATCAGCAGCGATTCCAACCGGGTATTGAACTCGTCGGCCGGCATCGCATCTTCGATCAGGCGCAGAGCATCGACCTCGGCCTCGAGGAATCGCTGTTCGTCCAGGAGCGCCTGAAGGACGGGATCATCTACCGTGACCTCAGCCTCCTGATTGAAGCTGATCATCCGGGCCAGAACCGGCATTTCGTCAGGCTCAACCCCCGTCTGCTCGGCGCCATTCTCGGCGATCTGGGAATGCTCGGTCGCCAGCCGGCCTTCTTCCTCGTAGAACCGTTCCACTTCGAGGGTCGTGTAGCGAAAGGCTTCCCATACCGACAACTCGTCGTTGCGATCCTCGTCGGCGGCTTCGTCGCCCAGGGTCTGGAGAAAATATTCGTAGAAGAGCGGATCGTTCTGTTCGGTACCGGTTCGCGTCGCGGTAACGATCACCCGATTCGGCGCTCCCAATGCCTCGATCGAGGCGCCACTCGAATTCGTTCCGTTCACGATCACGATTCGACCCGCCGGGATCGTGTCCATCATCTCCGCGAAGTCCGATGCCGACAGGTCCGCACCCGCGATATTGAAATTGTATTCGCCCCGGTTATAGGATCCGTGGCCGATCAGGAAAAGAAAAAAGGTATCGTCCGGTCCCAGCCGAGAGGCGGCATCGATAAAGGCACCGCGTATCGCCTCGGCCCGCGCGCCGCGATTCTCCAGAACAACCACGTTCTCTTCGACAAAACCGAACGTGTCGACCATGGTGCTCCGGGTCGTCGCGGTCCATACCGCGAATTGAGATTCGTGCCTGGGGCTGCCGGGCAGGCCACCGAGGATCAACGCCACGGAATCGGCCCAGAGAGCAACCGGCGCCGCAAGAAGCGCCGGGACGACCGAAAGCAGAGCCCATCGTCCGGCCCGGCCGAGAGCCCGCATCAAGCCAACCCCTTCGCCTTTCGCCAGAACCACTCGCCGCCAAGAGACAACGTCAGCAGGATGAACAGCAGAGGGACATCCCAGAGTTCGCGCTGCTCGATGATCGACGACTCCCCTTCGACGTAGACGGCATCGTCGGGAAGGCTACCGATCTCGTCCAACGCGTAATACCGTCCCCCCGACTGCTCCGCAACCGATTCCAGAAACCTCCGGTCCAATCCGGCGTTGTAAAACTCCACAGGACGGTCACGCACCTGGAACGTGCTTTCCGAGGTTCCAAGCGTGGTATCGGCGTAACTGGCTTCGACCTCCAAGGTATAGATACCCGGAATGCTCCCGGTAATGGTGGCCTGATAGGTCCCGTCCTGCAGGCCCGTCCACTCGAAAGGAACTTGTTGGGAGTTGCCGTCCGGATCGATCACCCGGGCCGAAACATCGGCATTATTCATTCGCTCGAAACTGGCATCGGAAATGTCCGAGAAAAGGCGAACCGTTTCGCCCGGCACATAACTGTCGTTCTCCGCCCGGGCTTCGACGGGGTCCGGAGAGCCGTTCACGACCCACCGGATCATCTGCCGCCAGAACAACTCGTGCGTCTGGTCCTCGTGGTCCATCTCCATCTGCCATCGCCAACTGCTCGATGACGCAAACACGATGCTGCGGCCGCGGCCATAGCGCTGATACGCCAGCAGAACCGGACGGTCGCGGCTCGTCTCAACGTCTCCGTAGGCCAGAACGATCGCACCGACCTTAGCTTCGTCGAGACGGTTGAACTCGGTCAGCGGCGGCAGTTCATCCCACTCGACCACGCGTTCGGCACCGTTCGGATTCAAGTTCATCATCGGATGCGAACGTCCGTAATCGGACACGTCGATCGCCACATTGCCGACCACAAAGCTGGATTCGGATGCCGGCAGCCGGACCGGAAGGATGTCGGCAATCGGAGTGTTCTGATATCGCCCGTCACTGAACGAGTTGCGGCCTCCCAGCATCATGAATCCGCCGCCGCGTTCCGAGACAAACTCCACAATCATTTCCTGTTGTTCCTGGGTGAAGAACGTCGATTCGATACTTCCCAGAATCAGGCCCTTGTACTCGAACAATTCCTCGCGAGTCGTTGGGAAACCGTTGGCGAGAATTTCTTCCGATTCGATACCCTGCCGAAAGAACTTGTTCGGAGAAGTCCGAAGCAGCGTAACCAACTGGAGACTGTTGTCGTCCTCGACCGCACGATTGATAAACTTGTAATCCCAGCGCGGTTCACCGTCGACGTAAAGAATCTTTGGGGTCTCGTCGCTCACTTCGATAAGTGTCTGCAACGTGTTGTTTTCGGCGATACGGTCGTCGGGAGCTTCGATCGTGAATTCCAGCACGCGGGCGCCTTCATTCGTGAGCGGAATATCGACCGATGCCTCGCCGATCTCTCCATCTCGCGGCACAGTCACTTGTTCGGACTTCAAAAGAACGCCATTTTCGCGGATCTGAAGCGTGGCCGACCGGCCGGCCAGTCCCTGCCCGCGAAATGACACGTCCGCTACAGTCGTTGCGTCGTTCAGGCTTTCGCGCGGTGTAACGACCTGCGTCAGTTCAACGTCCCGTTCGATCGCCTCCTCTCCAACTCCGACCGTATAGATCGGAATTCCGCGCGATTGGACCCGTGAAACCGATTCTGTCCATTGCTCCGAAGAATTGTCGACTCCGTCGGAGATCAAGGCGATACCGGACAGGGGAACCGTCCCCAGTTCCTGGTAAAGCATATCCATCGCGCTTTCCGTCCGGGTCCGCGTTCCAGCAAACGTCACCCGATCCATACCGTCAATGCGTTCCGCCTCCTGATCGTACCGATACACGCGAACGCGGAACTTTTCCGCAAGCCGGGAGAAGAACTGGGTCGACTCGAGTTCCGCCAAGAGCAGGTCCGCGCGGCTTACCTCCCCGTCGTCCTCGATCAGCATGCTTTGCGAATTGTCGACAACGACCGCGAAGTAGGACTCCTGAGGGAGTACCGTCGAAATGTTCAGGACAGGCTGGAGCAGAATAAAAAGAAGGATGGCGAAGGTGACGGCGCGTAGAGCGACCATTCCCCACGGCGAATCCCCCCGTAGCGTCCGGTAAAGCAGGAACGCCCCAGCCAACGCACCGGCCGCGAACAGCGCAAAAAGGGCCGGGTTGTCGAGGAGTTGAAACGCAAGCGTGCCCCGATCGTAAACGATGGGATCGTACTTGAAAATAATTTCGAACCAGTTCATTTCGTTCACCCATACCGACTGGACAAGGACAATTCCGTCAATGTCCCGCCGGCGGTAATCAACTCCGCATGCATCGATTCCACCGATTCCGGCCTCTCGTCCGGTCGCGGGGTCAATGGGTCATCGAGTAAATGACGTAGTTGATCGCGATTCGGAACGCATAATTCGCGAACTCGTTCGGATAGCATGGTTGATCCGCGTGCTCCCATGCGTCGCCGATGTCCGTATTGTAGTTGATCAGCATCTTCAACCGCCGATCGTCATCGAAAATCCCGAGCGCGTACGGCACATAGCCGTCTTGCTCATACGTCGGCCCGCGCCGGCATCCATTGTTAACGTTCGGCACCTGGAGGATTTCGTCGATATCGAAGAACGTATGAAAAAGCGGATGGGAAATCGGTATCTGTTCGGGCTCCTGATCGGGAAAGATCTTGTTGAGTTGGTAAGCGAAGTTACTCCACTCCCGCGTGCCCCAGAAATCGTCGATAACGAGAAAGCCGCCACGGTCCATGTATTCGCGCAGACGTTCCGCCTCCTCGGTGCTCAGGTCCATCCCCCGTCCCACTTCGAGCGCATAGACAAAGGGATAACTGAACAGTGCCGGGTCCATGATCTCCACGGCCACATCCTGGTCCATGACCACCCGGATATTCGACATTCGATCGATTGCGAAAATCAGGTGCTTGTCCGCGGCGGGCCAGTCGGTCCTCCAGGAACCCCCGCCGCGAAAACGACCGAAATTCTGGAGTCCGTCGTTATAGATGAGACGGGCGAAGACAAACTCGGAACCGTCGGCGCCGCCGTAAGTCCCGAGTTGCCGGCCGGGCAATGCATCGCGGATCAGCGACGAGAACTGAAGACCCAGCAGCGGCAGCGGCAGGGCTGCCAGACAGATAACCAGTAGTAGTCGCTTCATTTGCACTTACCTACAGCGTCCTTCCGTCGTGGCCTTGAATCGCTTTGGACCGTGGCCTCAGTCTGACTCATTCTAACCGCAAATCTCAACGAAACATTTTGGCTGGCCGGGTATTTTTACAGCGCCTTTACAACCACTACAACGACTTGGACGCGGGCCCGATCGCAACGTCTCCGCGCCCCAGATTGAGGAGTTCGACAAAATTGATCGATCCGTGGGCAAAGGCGACGGCCAGAAGGCTCGCGGTCTCCCGATACACGATTCCGAGCGCAAAACCCACAATGATCGCAATGACGGTCCAGGGAATCAGCCGCCGGTTGACGGGGTAGTGAAGCAACCCGAACACGATGCTGGTCAGTGTCAGTCCGAAGGCGGGCTGCATCAGACCGCGAAAGAACGCCTCTTCGGCGACCCCGCTCGTAACTGCAAGGACCAGCGCCCCCCGAGGGCCCAGATCGCCCAGAACCAGGCGAAACTCGTCCTCCAGGCGACGCGCCCAGACGAAGGTTCCCCTGAACGCGGCCCCGGCCGACAGGACGCCCGCCGCAAGCACGCCTCCGATCAACAGATTCACGCCAGTGCCGGGCCACGTCGGCAATGGAAACATTTCCGGAAGCCGCCCCTGCCACCATGCCAGCACCAGGGTCACCGCGAACAGACCGCCGTACCCGATCGCCGAGGACCGGACAATTGAAGAAGATCGATTCAACGATGACGCCTCGGATTCGCACGCGGGTCGCATGGATCGATGCCGATGCTCCCCCAACCGCTCCTCTCGTCCGTGTGTATACTTGCACACATGGGAGCTCGCACACATTCATCCGACCGAAACGAACCGTCGCGCAGGAAACACAGTCCGTCGGAATCCACCAACAAGGAAGCGGCATACATCGCATGGCTATCGAAAACTCGAACGCCGGTTGTCGTCAAAATGGTGGACGACGAAGAGGTGAGCGGCTGGATCGAGTACTTCGATCGGAACATCATTCGGCTTACACGGGACCAGGATTCGAATCTGTTCATCTACAAGGAACGGGTGAAATACCTTTACGAAGATCCGGCTCACGAACAGGTCGCTGGACGCAGCAGGACATAGACAGCGCCCCCGCCCCCGTCCACCGCGCGGGCCGACGTGTAGGCAATGACCCATCGCGCCATTCGGCGGTGGCGGAGCCAACGTTCGACGTTTTCCTTCAGTAGCGGCCTCCCCTCTTCGGAATGGCGACCGCGACCGTGGACAATCCGGACGCAGGAATAACCGGCATTCACGGATTCACGCACGAACAGATCGACAATCCTGCGGGCCCGCTCCAGCGTCAGTCCATGGAGATCCAGGTGCGCCTGAACGGCAAATTGCCCTGAACGCAGATCCGGTAGATAGAGGCGGCCCAGCGGATCGGAGAAGTGCTCAACGTACTCCCGCGTCTGTTCGGGTCCGACGGGACCGTTGCGGCAGAAGTCCTCCAGGATCCGAAGGATTTCGGCTTCGCCATCGCGTGGAGATATATCCAGCAGCCGAGGTGCACGAAACGCCGGCGCCTCGTTCCATTTCAGAGGCGTCACCCCTTTCATGGCGGCTTCGAAGGCTTCCCGGTCCGTGGCTTCCGGCAAAGATTCGAAAACCGGCACCGGTGGGGTGGACGGCTCCGGATCGGTGCGGGCTTCTCCGGTGTCCGACACGCGCAGTCTGCCTTCCCGAACCCAATCCTCAAGTATCTCGAAGGGCCGGTGCACCTCGGCGCCTCCTGAACAATTACCGCCTACTCTTCAATTTTCGACGGCTTTTCATAATGCATCGACTTGGTAATGGGCATTCGCCGGTCCCGACCGAAAGCGCGCGGCGTTATCTTGACTCCGGGGGCGGCCTGCCGCCGCTTGTACTCGCTGAGATCCACAAGGCGAACCACTTTCTGCACCGTGCCCGGGTCGAACCCCATCCCGACCATCTCATCGATACTACGGTCTTCTTCCACGTATGCCAGCAAGATCGGGTCCAGGTCGTCATATTCGGGCAACGAATCGCTGTCTTTCTGGTCGGGCCTCAACTCCGCCGACGGGGGTTTTTCGATGATCGCGCGGGGAATGCGTTCAGCGTCCGCAACTTGGTTGCAGTAACGCGCCAACCGGTAAACCATCGTCTTGGTAACGTCCTTGATCACGGCAAAACCGCCCGCCATGTCTCCATACAACGTGCAGTAACCCACACTGACCTCGCTCTTGTTTCCCGTGCTCAGAACGAGCCAACCGAACTTGTTCGAGAGCGCCATGAGCAGGTTCCCGCGAATGCGTGCCTGGAGATTTTCCTCGGTGACGTCGGGAACGCGCCCGTCGAACGACGGCGCCAGGGCGCGGCCATACGCCTTCATCAGGTCCGAGATCGGGATCGTGATCAGTTCGATTCCCAGACGGCGGCCCAGGGCATCCGAATCCGTAAGGCTTCCTTCGGAAGAATGTTCCGAAGGCATCAGGACACCGACGACGTTTTCGGGACCCAGCGCGTCCACGGCGATGAGGGCCGTGAGCGCGGAGTCGATACCTCCGCTCAACCCGATCACAACCTTTCGAAACCGGTTCTTGTGCACGTAGTCCTTCGTGCCGAGCACCAGGGCCCGGTATATTTCGGCTTCACCGTCCAGCGGTACCCGAATTTGAGCCCGGATTACAGGCTTTCGAGAGAATTGGGGTTCGGGGAGCGAGATGACGGTAGCGGATTCGGCCGCGGCGCCCTGCCGCCGGCGCGGTTCGCGGAGCCTCTGCCGGAAGACAGCATCCAGATCCAGATCGGCCACGAGCAACTCTTCTTCGAACTGGGGTCCGCGTAGAATCAGTTCACCGGTGGCATCGAAGATCATGCTGTCGCCGTCAAAGACCAGTTCATCCTGTCCGCCGACAAGATTGTTGTAGGCCACAATGACCGCGTTGTCCGCGGCACGGGTTCGCAGCATCCGCTCTTTCCATTGACGCTTTCCGGCGTGAAACGGCGACGATGAGATGTTCAGAATGACCTCGGCGCCCGCCCCCATCGCCTGCGCCGCAACCGGTCCGTCCGGATACCAGATATCCTCGCAGATGCTCAGACCGACCAACGTCTCGCCCAAACGGAGCAAGGTCGATTGGCGGCCCACCTGAAAGTAGCGAAACTCGTCGAAGACTCCGTAATTTGGAAGGTAGACCTTGTGATGGACGCCGGCGTTTCTTCCGTCCCGAAGCAGCGCGGCGGCGTTATAGATGTCGTCGGAGCGATCCACGAACCCGACCACGGCCGAAATACCGGTCGCCGCCCGGGCAACCTCTTGGAGTGCTTCCAGATTGGCGTCCACGAACCCGGGCTTGAGCAGAAGGTCTTCGGGCGGGTATCCGGTGAGTGCCAGTTCGGGGAACGTGACGATATCCGCACCCGTGTCTCTGGCCTTGCCGATCCAGTCGACGATCTTGCGCGTATTTCCTTCAAGATCGCCCACAACGACATTGATCTGGGCCATCGCGAGCCGGATTTTGCGCGATTTCGGCATAAAAAGTCATCGTACCACGCACTGGGAATGCCGAATCGAGACACCATGGGGGCTCGGCAGCCCGTGGTAGAACTCTGCAGGGATCGCGTTACGAGCGCCATGGGGCCGTATGTGAGGCGGTCGAAAATGCCGGCGCCAGCCCATCCCCACATCGAACGGAGACGAGACATGGTCCGGCCATCGGCTACGGATCGTCTTCCGAGGCCTCGTTGAAACCATAGACGCGCATCACGTCTTCCAGACCGACAACCCCTTCGAGCCTCCGGGCGTCGAGCCGGCTGACGACTGGAAGAACACTGACGTGAGCCGCGCCCATTCGTTCCAGCGCCAGGTCCAGCAGGTGGTCGTCGTGAAGATGCGGACCCATCTGAACACCGGCCACATCCGCCAGGATTCCATCCGCTTTTTCTTGCTCGGCTGCAGTCAGTTCTTCGGAGGTTAGCATCCCTGCAAGACCCCGGCTGTCAATGACCGGCCATGCGTTCCACGGACTGTTTCGAACCCGTTCGAGTGCTTCGGCGGGCGTCATGTCGGCTTCGAGAACCTCAGTCGGTACACGCATCGCCCGCCGTACCCGGAGCCTCCCTTGCCGATGCTGCATGGCCGCGGTGGGAAGGTGAATGCCATCCTGCTCGGCGAGCGCCTCGTAGATGGGCTTCCTCTGGTAACGTCTGGAAATGAAGTAACTGATCGTGTTCGAAATCATCAGAGGAACGATGATCGAGTAATCGCGCGTCAACTCGAAAATCATGATGACGGAAGTGAACGGGACGCGAATGATACCGGCGAACGCCGTCCCCATCCCGACCAGGGCATAGGCGCCGGGCTCGCCGGTGAAATCCGGGAAGATCCAGTTGGCGACGCCCCCCACCGTCCCTCCGAGCATCGCACCGATAAAGAGGCTGGGGCCGAAAATCCCGCCGGCATTGCCAGACCCGTAACAAGTGGCGGTCGCAACCAGCTTCAAAACGAGCAGGACCGCCGACCCGCCTACGATCGCCACGGAGAGGGTGCCCGTACGATTCAATGCCTCGCCGACCTCGCCGTATCCGACGCCCAGCACTCCGGGCATGAAGAAACCGAGCACGCCGACCAGCAAACCCCCTGCGACGGGTTGAGCCCATCGGGTCCGTTCGGGCAGATCGAGAAAGTACTGACGAATCCGCAACAACAGCCGCACAAAAAACACGGAAACCAGACCGCCGAGCACGCCGAGAATCGCGTAGATAGCGAGTTCCGAAAAGTGTACGAGTTGGTAGTCCGGGACGCTGAACAACGCCTCGTCGCCAAGCACCAGATTCAGAACCATCCATGAAGTCGCCGATGCCAGAACGACCGACCCCAGAAGCGGCGCGTGCAGGTTCCCCATCACCTCTTCGAGCGAGAAGAGAACCGCTGCAATCGGGGTGTTGAATGCCGCGGCCAGGGCCGCCGAAGCCCCGACAGGCACAAGCGACTGCACTTTCTCGCGTTTGAGACCCAGGGCACGCCCCATCACGGAGGCAATACCCGCGCCGACCTGTACCGAGGGGCCTTCGCGACCCAGAGCGATACCGCTCGCCAGCGAACCTGCCGAAATCCAGAACTTCCCCAGAACGGTGCGCAATGTGATGCGGCCGCCATGAACGGCAAGCGCGACCTTGGTTTGCGGGATGCCGCTGCCTCGGGCGTCCGGGAAGAACTTGTAGAGCAGGATACCCGTCACCAGCGCCCCGAGGACGGGAATGATCAACCGGCGGAACTGCGCATCGTCGCCGGGAGGATACATACGTGAACCGAGGTTTTCGGTCAGAACGATGAAGGCAACGATGGTGAGACCCACCACGGCGCCGATCACCAGCGTCAGCACCATGAAAAGTTGGTCTTCGCGATGACGGATCTGAATCGCCAGCTTTCGGGCCTGCGTCTTGATGGGTGCCTGAGCGTTCCACCAATTTAGAAATTTTTTGATCGCTGCGGCGAAAGGCATGTCTAAACTAGTGATTCGACAGGGGCAACATACACTTTTATGATTGTGCGTGGCGGAATTTGAAACCGCAAGGCGTAAAGCTGCGATTCGGTCGAGAAATCCGGATTCAGGACTCTCGAAGCGGCTCGACGCCGTTTCGCCACGTCGCAGATGGACGAGGAATTCGCCATATGAAAATCGGTTCAATCGTTTCAGTCAATGTCGGTTTGCCCAAATCGGTCCCCTACCGCGACGGTCAGATCCTGACGGGAATCTTCAAGCATCCGGTGGATGGACGGGTGGACGTAAGGAACGAACATTTGGACGGGGATGGGCAGGGCGACCTCTCGGTGCACGGGGGGGTGGACAAGGCCGTGTATGCCTATCCGTCCGAGCACTACGAATACTGGCAGGAAACGCTGGGGAAAACGTTGAACTGGGGCGCTTTCGGGGAAAACCTGACCACCTCGGGGCTGCTGGAATCCGAGGTTCGTATCGGGGACCAATACCGAATCGGAACCGCTGTTCTGGTAGTCACCTCACCGCGCCAACCGTGTTACAAACTCGCAACGAGGCTCGCTCACGCGGATACCGTCAGTCTCGTACGCGCGAGCGGCCGTTCGGGTTTCTACCTGAAAGTGGTCGAAATCGGTAATCTCGGGCGTGGAGACACCGTCGAGCGGGTACGACAGTCCCCGCACGCCGTATCGGTCTCGGACGTCAATCGGGTGCTCCGGGATCCCTCCGAGCGCCCACTTCTGGATCGGGTCCTCAGCGTTCCGGATCTGTCCGGCTCACAACGGAAACACCTCGAAAAGTTCAGGCAGGGAACGGACGCTGTTGCGGCAATAAAGGCCTGAACGACCACGATCGGCTTTCGTGGTAGCATCGTGATTTGAACAGTTAGCGTCGAATGCGTTGGGCGCCAGTCTGCCATTCGGC
Organism: Terriglobia bacterium; assembly: GCA_963555775.3. GTDB lineage: Bacteria > Acidobacteriota > Terriglobia > 20CM-2-55-15 > 20CM-2-55-15 > JAJEDW01. The sequence goes on from CAUVWY020000005.1 coordinate 255,022, forward strand.
GACCTTTTTTCAACCCATTCCCATAGCGAAAAAAGCCTCATGATTATCGATTGCCACGGCCACTACACCACCGCGCCTCCGGCGCTGGAAAACTACCGCAAAAAGCAGATCGCCGACCTCGAAAATCCTGGCCATGTGCCGGAAAAGGGCTCGGTCGACATCACCGATGCTCAGCTCGCGGAAAGCGTTGAAGCCGCCCAACTCAAATTTCAGCAAGAACGCGGAAGCGACCTGACGATCTTTTCGCCGCGCGCTTCGCGGATGGGTCATCACGTCGGTAACGTAAAAACGAATCGGTACTGGGCCGAGCACTGTAACGACATGATTCACCGGATCTGCAATTTGTTTCCGGAAAACTTCGTGGGCGTCTGCCAGCTACCTCAGGTTCCGGGAGTACCTCCGGCGAACTGCATTCCCGAGTTGGAGCGGTGCGTAAGCGAATTGGGCATGATCGGCTGCAATCTGAACCCCGATCCTTCCGGCGGACTCTGGACCGACCCTCCGCTGACCGATCGGTATTGGTACCCGTTCTACGAAAAGATGGTGGAACTGGACGTACCGGCAATGGTTCACGTCAGTGCATCGTGCAACCCCAATTTTCATGCCACCGGCGCCCACTACATGAACGCGGACACCACGGCCTTCATGCAGTTTCTGATGAGCGATCTATTCAAGGACTTTCCGACGCTGCGTTTCGTTATACCGCACGGCGGGGGCGCCGTGCCGTACCACTGGGGCCGGTACCGGGGATTGGCTCAGGACAACAAGCGTCCGATGCTGAACGACCTGATTCGCGACAACGTATTTTTCGATACCTGCGTCTACCACATGGCGGGAATCGAATTGCTGACCAGGATCGTTCCGGTGGGCAACATCCTGTTTGGATCGGAGATGGTCGGCGCCGTCCGGGGCATCGATCCGGAAACGGGTCATCATTACGACGATACCAAGCGGTATGTCGATCAGGCGGTGTGGTTGAGCGCCGCCGAAAAGAAAAACGTCTTCGAGAACAATGCCCGCAAAGTGTACCCGCGTCTGAACGACAGATTTCCCGCGTAACCCGCGCCCTGAAGCGCGTCGAAAACTTGAGACAGTTGGGGGGCTGGGGCATTCCAGGGCGGCCAGGAGGATTCTACCACGGGTTGCTGGCCCCACCGTCCGATTCAGCAAGAACTGCGAGCCGAAATACGCGCGCAACCGCCTGAGAAGAAGGTAAAGCGGCAGCCGGCGGCACAAAGAACAGTCATGGGGCTAGCCAGTTCTCAACCCGCAGACCAGGCACGCCGGAAAACTCCCTTACATTCGCCGTCACGATCGTGAGGTCCAGTGCGAGAGCTTGCGCTGATATCAATATGTCATTGGGGCCCATGGGTGTCCCCTGGCTCGCCAACTGCTGGCGGACCTCTCCGTAGTGACCCTCACATGGACTATCATGGCAGGCTCGTTCATTCAACCGACTCGATACCTGAATCCGAAAAGAGCCTCCGGGAGATGAAGTGAGTTGGAAGGACTTGTCCGAACTGGTCCCGACGCTGTCGGACGCTGAAATACGCTTTGAAAAACAACGGCGGCTCGTTGGACTCATCCTGGGCCCGTCGCTCTTTGTTCTGGCGCTGGTCTGGCCGCCGTTCACCGACGTCGCTCCAGTCGGGATGCGCACGCTGGGAATTTTTCTCTGGGCGGTGGTCTGGTGGGTGACCGAGCCGGTTCCGATCCCCGTCACTTCGCTCTTTGCGCTTGCACTGGTGGTTGTCTGCGGAGTCCTCCCGGTCGAGGAGGCGTTCGCCTATTGGGCCAACTGGATCAACATCTTCCTGATTGGGGCGTTCATCATCGCGCACGCGATCGCCCTTCATGGACTCCCCCGACGGATCGCGTTCGGCATGATGGCTTCACGCTTTCTCAAAGGCAGCCCGTGGCGCCTGCTCATGGTGTTCGGCCTCGGAACAGCGATGTTCAGTTCTGTACTCTCCAACGTGGCGACCACGGTTATCTTCCTCTCTATTGCGATGGGCCTGGTCCAGGAACTCAAGATTCCCAGAGAGAGTCGGTATGGCGAGGCGCTGTTTATTTCAATTACCTGGGGAGCGGGTATCGGGGGAATGATCACTCCTGTCGGCAGTCCCCCGAACGCTATCGTCGTCGGGATGCTGCGCGAGCAACTCGGCTACCGGGTCGGATTTCTCCCGTGGGTCGAGGCTTTCCTTCCCGTCGCCATCGTGGCATCGGTAGCCATGTTCGTCGTGATGCGGTACGTCATCCGTCCGCAGTTGGCCGGATGGACCGTTTCGACGACCTACGCGAAGGACGCGCTCGCAAAGCTTGGGCCACTCGGTCGGGGCGAAAAGATTACCGCCGCCGCCCTCGGAGTGGCCATCCTTCTCTGGATACTACCGGACCTGGTTCGGCTGGTGGCCCCTGAACATGCGGCTGTCGTGTGGCTCTACGAACGGCTCGATTGGTCGGTTTCGGCGATCCTGGTGGCCACATCGCTCTTCCTGATCCCTATCGACTGGCAAAAACGCAGGTTTGTCCTTACCTGGGGTGAGGCAATTAAAGGCGTGGACTGGGGTACGCTCAGCCTGATCGCCTCGGCGCTTGCGCTGGGCAACGTGATCGCCGACCGCGAACTCGGACTGGGCCGGCTCTTCGAGCGAAGCCTCTCGGGGCTGGCCGCACCCGGCAGTTCCCAGGTTCTCCTGATCGTTGCATTCGTGGTTTTCACGGTCCTGCTGACCAACCTGGCTTCAAACAACGCCGTCGTGAGCATGGCGGCCGCGCTCGCGCTGGCCGTGGCACCCGTCACCGGGGTCAACCCGGTCGCCCTTGTCGCCACCGTCGCCGTCGCCAGTTCAGTGGCGTTCTCGCTTCCCATCTCAACGCCTCCGAACGCCATCGTCTTTGCGAGCGGTCAGGTGCGCAGCAGCACCATGGCGAAAGGAGGAACGGTGCTATCGCTGCTCTGCACGCTGATTCTCCTGCTCTTCGGGTTCAGGCTCGCCGACTGGATGTTCCCCTGGCCGGGCTAGGAGCCTGTGGTAGAAGTGTGCATGGCCGCGTTCGGGGCGCCATCGTACCCAGACCGAAGGCGCCGCGACGACGCCGATCCTCTTTGATCGGATAGGAGCGGCAACGCACGAGATGGTGCGATGCCGCCCGAACCCTCTGGGCCGAGGGGGGTTCGGGGCGTATTCGTCGTCGCTCGTCGGTCACGATGAAAGAGCATCGTTCCCGTCCTCCCTCCTCGACTCCGCCTCCGAAGACCCCTCGGCGCGACCGCGCACACTTCTACCACAGGCTCCTACTTGGACAAGCTTCTGCAATCATCGGAATCACAAAGGGATCGCGAGCAGGGTATCGAAACTGGAACTATCGCAAACGACCAGGCGTTCCTTGAGCTTGAGGTCCTCACCGTCGATCTGGTAACGATCGAGATACCGCCCGCACGCGAACACATCCATCGGTCCGTCGCGCATCACCCGGATAACCAGAAACGATGTTTCGCTCCGCACCTCGCCCTTCTCTTCATTCAAAATATAAGGCTGATTCAATATGTGGCGGTATTTGTGGGGCTCGTAAACGTTGGCTTCCCGGAGAGACGAGACCCGGTCCCTGAGCATGTCCCGTGAATCCGCCCATATGATTCCCGCCTCCAGACCCTGACGATGATTGCGATCGGTTGTGATGACGTACTTGCAGTCGGCAACGAAAAAATCCGGCCATTCCTCCAGTCTTCCATCATCGATACAACGGGCGTAGGCAAGCTGAGCAATCGCGATGCGATAAATTGTGTCCGGCCGCATTTCTGAGTCTCCTCAAAGTCCTGTTCCTGCGCGGTATGCCTTCCAGAATCCCCGCACAGCCGCTTCAGTGACTCGCGCGTCACTTGAGTCGGCCGTCACGCCGCCCATTTCCAGCACGGCCGAGTGCGTGGACGCACCAGAAGTACCGCGCTGCACCAGACCTCCCACAAATCCATCTTCCATCGAAACGTATCCCGATGGCCCGATGAGATTGCTTTGTTTCAGTCGAATTCGATGTTGTTCAGGCGTGTCGCCGTCGAAACCCAGGTACGTCCAGTTCAGTTCCGTTCGATCGGCGCCGCGGGGCAGGATCTGGCGCACAACCACGGAGTTCAGAATCTGCTGAAGAACGAATCCGGGGAACACGGTCAAAATCTGCAGAGTAATGTCGTCACCGAACTCCTGGAAACTCTCGAGCAGTGAAGGATCGGCCAGGCTGTATTTGGAATCCGACCGGATTTTCTGATCTGAATAGGTCGTGTCGCTTTTTGACTGTCGATCAACCAGCGAATAACTGACGTGGTGGGCGCCTGTATCGCTCACGATGACTCCACCCTGCTGGGTCAATCGATTCAGTTTGAACGTGGTAAAGAAGAGGTGGAGAATACTGGCGTGATATGAGTCCTTCGTGTTCTCCGCATACAGCTTCCAGTTGTTTGGCAAGACCTGGGTGAATCGCCCCAGCACGACGGCCTTCCTTCCTGCAAGAACCCGGCCCACCCGATCCATGATTGCCTGGCCAAGGTACTCTTCGACTGGCGGCGCGTGGTCCGAAAAACTGCCGAAAACAAGGCCGTGAACTACCGCAACACGGAGTTTCCGTGGACCATGCGCCTCCATGCAGAATGACGGCGCCATCCCCCCGCGTCCATTCACACCATCCTTGAAAGTCACGCCAACGAGGTCGCCGCGCAGGCTGTGGACCCACCCGTGATAGACGCATGAAAACACCCGGGTGTTACCGGCTTCATTAAAGGCCAGCAACGCGCCGCGGTGTGCGCAGCGATTCTCGAACGCAACCAGTTCGCGGTCCATATCGCGAGCGACGATTATCGGCGTCTCTCCGACAAAGCTGGTGAAATAGTCTCCCGGTTCAGGGACGTCCCATTCCAGACCCAGATAGTTCCAGTACTCGCCCTTGAACAAACGCTCCTGCTCCAACTTGCGCACGTCCTCACGTTGAAACACCCAGTAAGGAACGCGCGTCAAACCCTCGGACCAGGAAGTATCTTCCGGGGCCGGAGACTGTGAAAGACGATCCGGCATATTGCCTCCTTCCAGAATCGCAACCGCGTGGAACGCACTCGTTAGCACTATAGAATAGAGATAACAATGTCTCGTCCGAATCTACCCACCGTGGCACTTTCAGTAGGCGATCCGGCAGGAATCGGACCGGAACTCTGCCTCAAGGCCGCCGTATCCAGGGAAGTTCGTGATATTTGCCTGCCTGTCATTGTTGGCGACCCCACGGTTTTGGAAGATCAGGCCATTCGGTCCGGGATTCCATGGAACGTCGCTATCTACGAACGAGCAGCCGATGTGGATCGCTCCTCAGACCGGATCGGCGTGGTCGCGCGCGACCAGTTTTTGGAGGAAACGTATTCAATCGGCACGATCAATGCCGCGAATGGGCGATCCGCCCTCGATTCTGCCTCGACTGCCATTTCCGCGGCGTTAGCCGGTGATGCCGATGCAGTCGTTGCCTGTCCCCACACTCAAACGTCAATTGCCAGGGCAGGCATTCGGTTCGATGGTTACCCTTCCTTTGTCGCTCGGGAAACGGGCTGTCGTCCCGAAGACGTGTTCTTGATGCTTTGCCTTGACGATATCCGGATAGCGCACTGCACGCTTCATGTCAGCGTGAGGAAAGCGCTCGAACTGATCACTTTCAGCCGGATAAAGGCCGTGATCAAGGCTGTCGAGGACACTCTGACGAAAACCGGACTGGCCCACCCGAGAATCTTGGTTGCCGGCATCAACCCGCATGCCGGCGAAAACGGGCTGTTTGGCGATGAAGAAATCCAGATCATCGCGCCCGCGATTGAAAGCTCGAAATCTGACGGTATCGATGTGGATGGACCCGTCGGCGCCGATCTGATGCTTCACAAGAAGGATATCGACGCATTCGTTGTCATGACGCACGACCAGGGGCACATTCCTGCGAAGCTCCTCGCGCCCCACCGAACCGCGGCTCTGTCGATCGGAAGCCCGATCCTGTTTTCGTCAGTAGCGCATGGCAGCGCATTGGATATCGCAGGAAAGGGTATTGGGAATCCCGCGGCAGTGATCGAAGCGATAAAGAGGGTAGTCGGTCCTTTGAGAGAAAGGCGGACTAAGGCATCTCACAAGTAAAGTTCGCCGCGTCGTTGGTTGATCCGACACCCGTCCAGTTTGCCAGACGGGGATACGCGCAGACCGGTCGGGTCATATCCACCTGATTACCCCGCACGCGGAAAGCAGTGATACTGTCCGGCGTCTGGCCGGACTCGCGCCAGCGTTCCATGGCGCCGAGGTAATCGAGTTGGTTCGGGCCGACGCCACCGCTGCAATGGTTCATTCCCGGAACCATGAACGCGCGCATCCAGTCGTCCTGGTCGCCGCCCATCGTGTCCCCTACCTTCGAGTAGTAATTGACGGTGTTCTCGGCGGGGTTCCGCTGGTCGTTCCAACCGTGGTACAGCAGCAGTTTGCCGCCACGCAGCTTAAACGCGGATAGATCCGTGTCCATGGCGTCAATATAACCGCCGTTTTCCACAGTTAGAGCCAGATCGTCTTCGAGGTCGAAGTCTCTCCAGTCCCATTCGGAGTCCCGGTGGCCGACGAACCGGAACATATCGACCGCTATCTCCGATCCGCGTGGAATGCCCGAACCTTCGTTGATGCTGGTGTGCACCCAGACGCTCTCGCTGCCCATGGGGAAGCCGGGGAATATCAGCTCTCCATCGGGTCGTACGGTATCGGAATACCCGAACCGAACGCTCGCTACCTGTTCTGGCGTCAGGCAGGATTCGCTCCCATTTTCAGAGCAGGTCAACGTGGCAACGTCGAATTTGCACATCCGCGGGTCGGTCAACAGCCCGTCCTCGACGCCGTCGAGGGAGTCACAGGCGTTCGTAACCGAGTGGGTCACCAGATCGAGCTGCTCGGGCGGCACCAGATAGGCAGGATCGGAGGTCACGAACATGGTTCGCCGCATGTGGCTGGCGTCGAGATACACCATGGGATTGACCGGCGCGCCGACGATCACCGCGTCAAAGTCGGCCGGATACCGTTGGACGGCCATCAGGCCCTGTCGTCCGCCGGTCGAGCATCCCTCGTAATAGGACAGGCGCGGCGCCCGGCCGTGAAATCGCTCGACGATGGCCTTCGACTGAACCGTCATCTCGTGCATAGCGCGATATGCGAAGTCGACGAGCTTCTCTGTCTGGAGAGCAAACGCGCCGCCGCTTCCCTGGTGGCCGGTGTCGTTCGACGCCGTAGCGTAGCCTTCGGCGAGTCCGTCCGCCATCGCGCCAAAACTGATGGATCCCGCCCACCCTCCGTTGCCCACCGCCAGAAACTTGCCGTTCCAGTCGTCGACGGTCGGCATCCAGAGTTCCATTTCGATGTGTGAATCCGGCGATGGCGAAAGAACCGCCGCCACGCGGCAATGTTCCGGAAGTTGGTTGCCCGGCATCTCCGCGCCGCCAACGCCACCACCCGGCGGGTATGGCCCGGCGGGCACGATCTCGGCCGTGGTGATGGTCGTATCGGGAAGCGACAACGATGACAGATTCTCGCAGCCTCCCTGCTGGAAGATGGACCCGAAGAACATGCTGGAAAGCGCCAACGCCACGCCGGTCGTCATGTCGTAATCTCCTTCACTTTGAGTGTTAGAACCTATTGCATCACAATGCGCGGGACGGGCCAAGAAAAGCGCGTCCGTGGCGGGTGGCAACGTTCAATTGACTTGGACATTCGTGGGATCTATAGTCCGGACAAAGAGAATCGGATTTCCTCACAAGCTTCGGTTCGGACGCGGGCGATCGAGTGGTTTCGTTTCAGTCCAGACCGCGGTAATCCGCTTGCTGCCGGACAGTTGTTGGAGGGATCGTTGAATGCCCCACTGGCCTCGAAACTTGGTTGTCCTGTACGCGTCTCTCGCGCTGGCGGTTCCGGTAATGGCGGCCGTTCAGGATTCGTCCTATCGCGCACCGCGCCTGGCGGGGACAGAAAACCCGGATTTGAACGGCATCTGGCAGACCCTCAACACTGCGAATTGGGACCTCCGGCCCCACACCGCAGCCGCCTCGCCCTTTCCGGAACTCCTGGGCGCCCTCGGGGCAGTGCCCGCCGGGCAGGGTGTCGTCGAAGGAAACGAGATCCCGTATCAACCGTTGGCAGCCGAGCAACAGCGGGCCAACTTCGAAGGTCGTCTCACTCGACCGACCGACGTTGGCACGAATCAGAGCGCTGGAGATCCAGAGGCGAAGTGCTACCTTCCGGGAGTGCCGCGCGCCACGTATATGCCCTTTCCATTTCAGATTTTCCATACTCCAGGACTGATTCTGGCCGTGTACGAGTATGCGAGTGCGACTCGCACGATCCATCTCGACCGCCAGCCCCCGAGTCCCAATCTGTCATGGATGGGCTGGTCGATCGGCCACTGGGAGGGGGATACGCTGGTGGTCGACGTGACGGATCAGCTCGGCCGGACGTGGCTCGACCGCGCGGGAAATTTCTATAGCGAGAACGCGCATGTGGTCGAACGCTACACACCCATCGGCCCGGACCACCTGATGTACGAAGCGACCATCGAAGATTCGACCGTGTTTACAAGACCCTGGACCATCCGCATGCCGCTCTATCGGCGTATCGAAGACAACGCGGAGCTCGGGGAATTCAAGTGTGTGGAACTCGCTGAAGAGTTCATGTACGGGCACTTCATAGACGATTCGAACGACTGAGACGGCATTCGGAAAAACGGACGGGAGGCTTCATATGAGTGATCGATCGATAAATCTGGGCGCGCTGGCGTCGGTTGTGGCCGTGGCCGTGCTGGTCCAGGCACCCGCGGCCGGTCAGACCGAACGGACGCCCTGGGGCGATCCGAACCTGCAGGGCGTGTACACGTTCGCAACGCCCACACCCATGGAACGGCCCTTGGAGCTTGCGGACAAGGAAAGCTACACCCCGGCCGAACTGGCCGAAGCCGAAGCGCAATTCGCGGCAGCCGAAGCGATCCGCTGGGCTCGCGAGGGAGCACTGGAAGGTCCACCCGACGACGGCTATGACCGCACGGTCTGGTTCCCTGGTGAGGAGGGGAAGCTGACCGATCGCACGTCGCTCGTGGTTGACCCACCAAACGGCCGCATACCTCCGATGACACCCCATGCGCTGGCGCTGCTGGCCGAGCAAAGGGCCGATGCCGAATCGAGGCGTGTCTCGCGAGTTGGAGATGACGGCGAGGCGGTGGTGGACACGGTTTTCAACATCTGGACCGACCTTTCGCTGGGTAACCGTTGCCAGGCACGGACGGTTCCACGAACCGGGGGAGCGTACAACCATGGGGTTCAGATTGTGCAGACGCCGGGATTCGTCGTGATGCGCTACGAAAGCATGCACGATGCCCGCATCATTCCCCTGGACCGAGGTCCGGCGCCGGATGCCAGCATCCGCCAATGGAACGGCATTTCCCGCGGCCATTGGGAGGACGAGACACTCGTTGTCCATCTCACGAATTTTACGGATGACACGGCGTTTTCAGGGGTTCCGATGGGTAACATGGAGTTCGTTGAACGCTTCACGAGGGTCGACGAGCACACCCTCGCCTACGAGGTCACGGTCAACGACTCGACGATGTGGACCGCGCCCTGGACGTTCATGCTGCCCTTGAGGGGAGACGACGAGTTATATCAGTTTGCCGAAGACCTGTACGAATACGCCTGTCACGAAGGTAATTACAGAATGATGGAGGAAGTGCTCAAGGGGTCGCGCACGCTGCTTGAGCTGGGCCAGGACTGAAGCCTTCGACCCGAGTAGTGTCAGTGCGACCCGGAGGAGGGTAACGGATGCGAATCAGGAAACCGCTTTTGATCCTTTTGAGCCTGACTGGATTACTGTTCCTGACGGCTTCGCCGGCGCATGCGCACCATGCGTTTTCGGCAGAGTATGACGCCACTCGGCCGATCGAGTTGCAGGGAACGATCACTAGAGTCGAACTCACGAATCCGCACAGCTGGATCACCATCGAGGTCCGGGCCGATGACGGCACGGCGGAGATCTGGGAAATCGAAGCCGGCGCGCCTAACGGACTGTACCGTCGGGGGTTTACCAGGGATTCCCTGCCGGTCGGCACAGAGGTCACGGTCCGAGGTTACAGGTCCAAGTCCGGTAGCATGAGAGCCAATGGCGGGAGCATTACGGTGTCCGACGGGACCACGACATTTCTCGGAGGTTCGAACCCGGACAGTCAGGAGCGGTAAGCCGGTCTGCACCTTGCCCGGGCGTTGCAAAACGGGACAAAACCCGAAAACGCGGCCATCGCTGAAGACAATGACTCATGTGGATGGCGCGTGGACGCCCGTGGGCGGACAACTCTGGCGTCCCTGATTCCACTGGCCCGACCCCAGTCTTTTTCAGATCTCAATCCCGGTGTCGGATGTCTGCGGCGCATAATGGGACGATGCCCATGATTCCGATAACCGAAGTGATGTAGTACTCGCAGCCTGACGGTTCACGGAATCAATCGCCACATCTTCTCGGGATTCACCTGTATCCGCTACGGCAACGCCAGTCCGCAGGCGTCGTCGCCTGTTCTCCTGGACATTTTGAAACGCGGCACCTCGTGCGTTCGGTCGAGTCCCGCAATGCATTGGTTTTACGGATTCTGAGGAGGTGGAAACTTCCGTGCTTCAAACTGGAAACGCATACCCCTTCCTGCTTTGACCTTCCCCCATAAATCGGTCTGCTTCGAGAGTGATACCATCTCGTCGATCACGAACCGCGCCTGCACATCCCGGTAATCCAGATGGAGATTGCGTGATTCGCGACGATGCCGGTAACTTGGTCCGTTCCGAACGAATTGACGAGCGATATGCCCATCATTGATGTCGAAGTTGTGACAAGTAAGGCTGAGCCCAATGTGGGAAGCAGGGCGCAGTTGCAAGTCCTTGCCGACGAACTGGGAATTTTGTTCGACAGCGAACCCGCTGGCACCTGGGTCAGACTGCGGTCGATCGACCGGGACGAATACGCTGAGAATCAAACCGTCATCGGCTCGGCTGTGCGTCCCACCTTTGTCAACGTATTGCGGAGCGAATTGCCCGATACCGGCGCGTTACGGATTGAAATGGCCGAGATCGCAAAAATCGTCGCCCGAACCCTCGACCGCCCGCGCGAAAACGTGCATGTGCTCTACGCACCGGTCGCCAGAGGCCGGATCGGCTTCGGTGGAGAACTGCTGGAGTGAGCGGTTATCCATCCATCGCCGCAAACTCGGAAGGAACAATCGATTGATCGTATCTTGCCGTCCACGCCGATAATTCGCCGGTTCCCCACCCGCCAATTCGACCTTAAAAACCGGGCGCCATTCGCTTTTCTGATGTGAAACGGACCTGATTCGTCCATGTAGTTAAGAAAATAATGCGTGGAGTACCTGAAATGGCCATGGGGCGCAAAAAATGCGGCAACAGGAATCGCCGTGGGCGGCGACGCGGCGATTGCCGCGAACCGCACGGCACGTCTTCCAGGACCGAGTGAGCCGGGGCCTCGACCAACGTAGCTCGAGACTCGAAGAGAATAGCTCGCGGGTTGTGCGGTTCGGAGGAAGGTCGGGGACGATCAGTCTCGTGCGGGACGATGGCGGCAAGCTTCCTTGAAGGGATGAGCCATCGGGAGCCACAATGAGCAATGACATGGCCGTGTGCGACGGCAACGAGGCCCGCGCGTGGCGTTCACGACCGCCGGTTCGGTTGCCTGAATTGTTTGGCTCGCGTGCCCGCTTCAGGTCCGTGTCTTCCCGTTCCCGCCCTCGGTGCCTCCCTGCCCTCGCAATCCTGCTCTCAGCGCTCCTGGCCGGCCTCGCCGCGCCGCCGGCACACGCCCAGAACGACGCCCCGATCTTTACGTGGCCAGGGGAATTGCAAGTATCGACGTCCACGCTGACGATCAGGGAGGGAGAATCCCTCACCTACAACCTCAGGCTCAGTGAGCAACCCCTCGCCGACGGATGGTGGGTCCGGGTGCACGTTGACGGAGTGGTTTACATCGACGGCGTCCTCGAGGAAAAACTCAGCGATGGCAGTCTCGAGAAAAAACTCACGTGGGTGCCGTCGGTCGGTTGGCCGTTCGATCGGTCGGGCAACTCCGGTCCAACCCAATGGCGAGGGGTGAGGTTCACGGCACTCCCGGACGCCGACGACGAGGATGAGTTCCTAACAATCACACACGGCGTGATGGACGAACACGCCAATTGCCCAGCGTTCCTGCACGGTGTAGCACCGGTGACCTTGCATATCATCGACACCGACCGGATTGCCGATCCTGTGGTCGATCCTGTGGTCGATCCTGTGGTCGATCCCGTCGTCGATCCTGTGGTCGATCCTGTGGTTGATCCTGTGGTCGATCCCGTCGTCGATCCCGTGGTCGATCCCGGCGATGGCAACGGCGACGGTAACGGCAATTCCGTCGACGGTAACGGTAATTCCGGGGGCACTGGCTCCAGTCGTGACAACCTGCCGCGCCTCAGGGTTGACGACGCGGAAGTTTCCGAGGGTGGACGTGCGGCGTTCGAGGTGACATTGAGCCAAGCGGCGAACGGGACGGTGACAGTCGCCTACGCGACGACGGACGGGACGGCGGAGGCGGGGTCGGACTATAGAGATACCAGTGGGACGTTGACGTTCAAGGCCGGCGAGAGGTCGAAGACAGTGCTGGTGCAGACGCTTCAGGACGACATGTCGGAGGCGACCGAAACGTTCACGGTTCGGTTGCGCACTCCGTCGGGGGCCACGGTTGCGGATGGAACCGGGACGGCGTCGATCACGGACGACGACGATCCACCGGAGCTGACAATTGACGACGCGCCGGCGCTGACGGAAGGGGACACGGCCACGTTCGAGGTGACGCTCAGCGGGGAAAGCGGCCTGCCCGTGACGGTGGAGTACCTGACCTCCGATGGGACCGCGGTGGCGGGTTTCGACTACACGTCGGGGGAAGGAATGCTGCAATTCGAGCCGGGGGAGATGACGAAGACGATCCCGGTCGAGACACTGCCGGACGACTTGGCGGAGGCGACCGAGACGTTCACGGTGCAGTTGCGCGCGCCGTCGGGGGCCACGTTGGCGGACCAAACCGGGACGGCGTCGATCACAGATGACGACGATCCACCGGAGCTGACAATTGACGACGCGCCGGCGCTGACGGAAGGGGACACGGCCACGTTCGAGGTGACGCTCAGCGGGGAGAGCGGCCTGCCCGTGACCGTGGAGTACCTGACCTCCGATGGGACCGCGGTGGCGGGTTTCGACTACACGTCGGGGGAAGGAACACTGCGCTTCGAACCGGGAGAGATGACGAAGACGATCCCGGTGCAGACGCTTCAGGACGAGTTGGCGGAGGCGACCGAGACGTTCACGGTGCAGTTGCGCACTCCGTCGGGAGCCACTTTGGCCGACGGAACCGGGACGGCGTCTATCACGGATGACGACGATCCACCGGACCTGACAATCGACGACGCGCCGGCGGTGAGCGAAGGCCAGTCGGCGGAATTCACGGTACGTCTGAACACGGCGAGTGGTATGGCTGTGTCGGTGTCCTACCGGACCTCGGACGTGACGGCGGTTGCCGGTTCGGACTACAGGGAGACGTCCGGGACGCTCGGCTTCGAGCCGGGGGAAACGGCGAAGACCGTCCGCGTGCGGACTCTTCCGGACGACTTGGCGGAGGCGACCGAAGCGTTCACGGTGGAGTTGCACGCTCCGACTGGGGCAACGGTTGCGAACGGAACGGGGACGGCGTCGATCATTGATGACGACGAACCGCCGGAGTTGACTATTGACGACGCGCCGGTGGTGAGTGAAGGCGAGACGGCGGAGTTCACGGTCCGGTTGGGCGCGGTGAGCGGTTTGGCCGTCTCGGCCTCCTACCGGACGGTGGATGTGACGGCGGTTGCCGGTTCGGACTACACGCAGACGTCCGGGACGTTGCGCTTCGAGCCTGGGGAGACGATCCGGACGATCGGGGTCCCGGTGCTGCCTGACGACGTGCTGGAGGGCGACGAGCGGTTTTCGGTGGAATTGAGCGACGTGTCAGGGGCGACAGTCGCTGACGGGGTCGGCGTCGGAACGATCAGTGACGATGCGGAGCGGCGAATAGGCCTGATCAACCAGGTCGTTCTTCCCGAGATAGGACGGGCGTTGGCCTTCACGGCGGTCAACTGCCGCATCGATCAGGCACTCTCCGATTCCGGCATCCCCCGAAACCCGGGCGAGCCGGTAGCCCGTCTGTCGCTCTCGCCAGCACTGATCTCCGCGCGGGGGGGCACCCCCGGCGCCCGGCCGTTGACCCTGGAACAGGCGCTTGACGACTCGCTGTTGCTGATATCGTCGGAGGACGAAGGCGATGGTGGGCGTTTCGCGGCATGGGGCTGCGCCGACTACCGTAATCTCGGCGGCGGCAACGATGGACCGGTCGCGTGGGACGGCAGCGTGTTCAGTTCGCACGTCGGGGCCGACGCCCGGCTCAGCGCCAACGTCCTGGTGGGATTGTCCGTGTCCCGATCGAATGTTTCGTTCAACTACGACGCGGGCGCGGAAGCCGGGGGCGGTACTTACGAACTGCAGTCGACCGGCATACATCCCTATCTCGCCTGGTCGGTGACACCCGACCTGGACGTCTGGGGAACGTTCGGTCACGGCTGGGGCGAGCTTGGGATTGCCGACGATTTCGCCGTCGGACTCCGGACGAGTCCCGCGACGCTGGACTCGGGCGTCGTGGGCGTGAGCGGCCGGGTACTGGCACGCGGGGCGACAAATTTGAGATTGAAAGGCGAGTGGGCGTTGGCGCGTATGGACGTCTCGGGCAGCAGATCGACATTCGAGGCGATGGCGGTCAACGTGCGGCGGTTGCGCTTCAGAACCGAGGCCAGCCACCAGTACGAATTCTCCTTCGGTCAGTCGCTCACCCCCTGGGGGGAGTTTGGCCTGCGGCACGACGGAGGCGATGGTGCGACCGGGGCCGGCCTGGAAATGGGCGGCGGACTGCGCTATCACCACGCGGGTGTGGGGTTGACCGCCGAGAGCCAGGGCCGTTGGCTGGCACTGCACAAAGGCGCGACCCGTGAATGGGGCCTCGGCGGGCGGCTTCGTTACGACCCCGGGGCTTCCGGCCGCGGCCCATCGGTGAGCCTGGCGCCGGCGTTTGGCCAGACCGCGAGCGGCGTGCAGCGTTTGTGGGAACGCGGCCCGGATGACCCGACGCTGCCAGACGTGCGGGGCATGCGCCTGGATGCGCGGTTCGGGTACGGCTTCGGGACGTTACGCGGCCGCGGCGTGCTCACACCCTACGCCGACGTGAGCCTGGCTGGCGAAGCTCGGCGGGGCTATCGAATCGGAGGTCTTCTGGCGGTGGGGTCCTCGGCCACCGTGAGCATGGAGGCCGAGCGCCGGGAGTACGTCGCCGCCACGATCTTCCACGCGTTCAGGGTGCGCGGCGCGCTCCAGTTCTAGCATCGCGCCCGAGTGGCGGGTTCCCGAAGATCAGTTCATATGGCGCGCAAGAAACTGGAACACCGCTTCATACCAGGCGACGACGTTCCTTGGTTTCAGGATCCAGTGATTCTCGTCGGGGAAGATCAGGAGTTCGGATTCGATCCCGTGATACTGGAGCGCTTCGAACAGGTTCAGGCCCTCGCCAAGCGGACAACGATAATCCCGTTCGCCGTGGATGACGAGCGTGGGCGTCTTCCAGTTCTTGACGTGTCGGACCGGCGCATAACGGTCGAAGCGGGCCTGATCGGCAAAGGGGTCTTCGCCTCCCATTTCCAAGTACCACCACGGAGGATGGTCCGTCGTTCCCGTGAAATGGGCCATCGTAAAGATACTGGCGTGGGTCACGAGGCACCTGAACCGATCGGTCTGCGTTCCGATCCAGTTGGTCATGTAGCCCCCGAATGAGCCGCCCATGGCCATGATGCGTTTCTCGTCCACGTCGGGGCGCTGTTCGAGTGCGTCGGTGACGGCCATCAGATCTTCGTAGCATTGACCGCCCCACACATTGCCCCAGATGCCCTGAACGAAATCCTGTCCGAACCCTGTCGAACCGCGCGGGTTGGGAAGCACGACCGCATAGCCCTGGGCCACCGCGAGCAGGGGATTCCAACGCCACTGCCATCCGTCGCCCCATGCGTGGATGGGGCCGCCGTGGATCCACAGAAGAGTGGGTAAGGGGCCGGCTCCGTCCTTTGGCTTGACGATGAAGAACTGGATCGGTTCGCCGTCGGTCGAAGCGACCCTGCCGCGCTCCACCTCCGCCCAGCCGGCCGGCTCGAAGCCTGACAGGCGTCCCAGCAAGCGGGGGACGGCATCTTCGACCGGGTCGATCACAAAACAATCCGGTGCTTCAAGCAGCGTCGCCCGAATGCCGGCGATCCGTCCGTCCGAAAGGGTTTCGATTTTGGAATGGGTGCCAGGATGGGACTGCGCAGTAATACGGTGAATCGAGCCGTCGGCGGCCCCGATCCTGAAAATCGGCGTCTCTCCCTCGTCATCGGCGGTCAGAACGAGCGACTGACTGTCGCCGGTCCAGCAACCCAGTTGCGGCCATCGGTCCCAATCCTCTCCCAAAGTCCGTTCGGCGCCGCTTGCAAGGTCGATCAAAGTCAGTGTCGGGCGCATCACCTTTTTTGGAGAGCGCACGCTGCGGACCAGGGCCAGCGTTGTGCCGTCCGGGGACAACCGAAGCTGGTCATTGCTTGTACATGGGGCCACACCAAGGATGGATTGCTCTCTCGTGTCGATTTCGACCAAGAGCACGGCCGTATCCATCTCCCGGTCATCGCCAGGAGTCTGCCATGTGACGGCGGCCCACTTTCCGTCATCGGATAGCGCCAGTTCAGGTTCGACCGCAAATTCTCGTTTCGCGTCGGGTGTCAGGTCGATTCGATCCTTGCCATCAGACGAACAGGCGATCAGATGCGTCGTGGCGCGGTCCGAGTCGTCGTGCAGCCAGTGATCCCAGTGCCTGACCGGTTGTTGAACGAAACGCCGCGCGCTCGGACCCTTTTTGGCGCGCTGTGTCGCGGCGTCCCTTTGTTTGTCATGATCCACGCCGGGAATGACGGGAGCGAACAGGACGAGACGGTCCGCATGCCGGGCAAACCGAAAGGCCGCGACGCCCAGCGGTTCGTCGGTCAGTTGCAGGGGTTCGCCGCCAGCGGCGGGTAGGATCCAGATCTGCATCCGCTTTTCGGCGTCTTTGTCGGGCGCGACTTCGTTCGGCTGGCGATTGGAGAGAAAGCCGAGGGCGCCGTCATGCCGAAAACAGGGTGAGGTGTCCCGGGTGTCGCCACGGGTAAGCTGCGCCGGGGGCGAACCGTCGGTCGGAACCCTCCAGAGGTCGCTGACGTATTTCGCGGCGTCCCGGTCGAGCCTCTCGCAAGAGACGGCGAGCCAGTCCCCGTCTGGAGAGGGCGCGATGGAAGTCACTCGTCTGAGCTTGATGTAGTCTTGGGGAACCACGGGCACTCTCCGGCAATGAATAGAGTTAACCGACTGAATTTAACTTGATAACACACTCGGAAGACCGCTGAGCCGACGAATTGGCGCGGATGTCCGCGTTTCCCATCGGCTTGACGCTTGTCTTGGGACTTTCCGGATCTTGTCGAACAAGCTATCCGATGATTTCGCCAAGACCTTCAAGTATCGCCTCGATTTCCTCGGCTGACACGCGGTCGAGTCGTTGCCCGATGCGATTTACCGAAAGCGTTCGAATCTGGCCGATCTTGACCCAAGAACGTTTCGGCAGTTTTGCGGTAGTCAGTTCAAATGTCAGTGGGAACTGGGCTCGAGGCTCCTGGCTCGTTAGAGCGACCGCGATGACGGTACCGGAGCGTTCGTTGAAGACATCGTGACTGAGAATGACGACCGGGCGCTGCCCAGCCTGCTCGCGTCCGCGAACCGGATCCAAATCAGCCCAACGGATGTCGCCTCTCAGTATTCGGGCCACGTCTCAGCCGTAGCGGCAAACCCCTCGTCGGCGAGTCGCTGCTCTTCGGTTGGATCCAACTTCGCACACTCGCGAGCAAGTCGAGTCCGATCGAGTCGCTGGAGGTTTTCGGCGAGAGCAGCCTCTACGGCTTGGCTGCGGTTTCTGAATTGCTGTTTCGAGACTAGCTCATCCACCCGATGGACGAGCTTGGCGTCGAGCGTGAGCGCCACTTTTCTCTTCGGCATGAACACCCCGTCGGAAGTATGATGTATCATCATACCGAAGAAAATGCCCACCCACAAATGCAACAGCCGCACCAAGCCGATGACGATGGAACGAACCCCGGTGCGTCAAGAGGTGGAAAGAGCCTTGGGTGAGGTTCTGGCCTACGTGCGCGTCAAAGTGGATCTTCTCTGCCGCGTTGTCGGCGATCCCCACCCCAGAGCACATTTTCGCATTTCGGAAGCGCATCAAGCTGAATCGCCCGAAGTTCACGGGTCGACTTGGTTTCGATGCGCGGGCCGTGCGGATTGGGAACTGGGCCACTTGGGTCTGGACTAAGAAGTACGCGCAAATAGGGGTTTCCGAGCTCCGTGAATTGAAACAACTTCGGGAAGACAACACTGGGCTGAAGCGTCTGGTGGCGGATCTAACGCTCGACAAGCAGATCCTGACCGATGTCGTCAAGAAAAAGCCATGAAGCCGACGCGACAACGGGAATGGGCGCACTCATGTCTCCAACCCCCGGTCGCTCGGAGTCTTGCAATCGTCAACGGTAATCCACGATCTCAACGTAGTATGCGTTGCCTCGTTTCCACGAAAAACAGATCCGCCACCGGAATCGATTTCAATTCGGGCTTTCCGACGGATCGATCCTCACCTCTCCCGCAAATCTCCGATAATTCGAGTAGCTCTGCCGCGTCCGGACGATCGGTCTGTCTCGCGCTCCTTCGATGATCCTAAGATACTCGTGGGATTCCAGCACGATAAACTCCATCTCCGTGTCGTCGAACGCCACGGTGGTGTAACGCGTCGTCGACGTTTCCTCGTAACCGATACTGCCGAATATCAGGGACCGGAGGAAGCTCACCGGCTCGGTCTCGGTGTCGAACCGCAGCACATCATAGGTTTCCGGATCGATCCAGATTCACTGAGTGTAAACAAGGTTGTAAATCGAAAAGCGGCGCCCTCGCCAGACGTTGCGAGGTTTGTCGTCCGGCGAACGAGGTTGCTCGACATCGACCACGAATGCGGGGCGGCCTTCAAGTTCGGCCCGGCCCGCATAGGAGAAGACCAAGTCCGACGTCGCTCTGTATTCGGGGAGTAGCATGAGCAGCCGGGGCAGTTGATAGCGATAAAGGAAGTCCGATTCCAGTTCGTATTCCGGACCGACGGACGTTCCGTCGACTTGCGTCAGATCGCTCGCTTCCCGAACAAAGAAAGACACGGGAAGGTCGTCGGGCGGCGTCTCGAGCAGGACGATGGACTCGAAGACCAGCTCTCTCGGTTCTTCCTTCGGGCTCCGGTCGTCGTCGAAGACTTCATGCCGGGCCGTGGTCGTCCACGCGAGGTTCTCCAGATTACGGTAGTACTCTCGCACCCGTTCGCCGACGCGTTCCATGAGCTCGGCTAGCTCGGGATCATCGACACCTGGTACCGGCACGGACGTCGTGTCTTGTCCGGTTGAGGCCGCCGGCAGGGCAATCGCGATGAGAAGGCGTGCGGCGATCTTCACGATCGGCCGCTTCGCGAGGTTGTTGCGCCCTTTGTGCATGGCATGACGCCCCGGATGATCGAACGTGGATCCATCGGGATTCGCGTCGGCCCGACGGATAACGGCTCGCCTGCGGCGCCCGCTCCATCAATCATAAACAGGATATACCGCCCCGCGAGAAATCGAGGACGGCTTTCCGGGGAACATAGTTGACGCTGGACACCTGACGCGTCAGTCCAATAAGTACGGCGGTCTTGGTGACAGTCCGTTCCAGAGCCTCGATACAATCCTGCAGGACAATGCGTCCCGGATGCGGCGGATTCTTGATCGGAATGGCCGTCCGGCTCGAAACCCGCGAAGGCGCGACGCGTGTTACATTCGGGACGGACGAGACATGAACCACAGCCAAATTGTCAGTTTCATTTGGGGCGTGGCGGACCTGATCCGCGACACGTTCAAGCGGGGCAAGTACCAGGACGTGATACTGCCGCTCACCGTGCTGCGCCGCCTCGACTGCGTGCTTGCCCCTACCAAGCCCGAGGTGCTGGCGGTCCAGGCGGAGTACAAGGGCAAGATCGAGAACCTCGACGGGCTGCTCGCGAAGGCTTCCGGATACAAGTTCTACAACACGTCGCGCTACGACTTTGAAAGGCTGCTTGCCGACGCGCCGCACATCGCGCAGAACCTGCGCAACTACATCGCCGGGTTCAGCTCCAACATGCGCGAGGTGCTCGAGAAGTTCGAGTTCGACAACACCATCTCCAAACTCGACGAGGCGGGCCTGCTGTTCCTGGTCGTGCAGCGGTTCGGCGATCCGAAGGTGAACCTGCACCCGCACGCGGTCGACAACCCCACGATGGGCACGATCTTTGAGGAACTCATCCGGAAGTTCAACGAGGCGTTGAACGAGAACCCCGGCGAGCACTTCACGCCCCGCGACGTCGTGCATTTGATGGTCGACCTTCTGGTGGCCGGCGACGCGGAACGGCTGCACACGAAGGGGGTCGTGCTCAGCGTCTACGATCCTTGCTGCGGCTCAGGCGGCATGCTCACCATCGCCAAGGAGCATATCGTTTTCGGAGAGAGGCGCGAGGGCAAGCGCATCGAACACGCCGTGAACCCTGAGGCCGACATCCACCTGTTCGGCCAGGAGGTGAACCCGGAGACGTTCGCTATCTGCAAGTCGGACCTGTTCATGAAGTCGATCGATGGGCGCGACGCAGAGCACGTCTTCTTCGGCAGCACCCTCTCGAACGACCGGCACGCGGGCACCGCCTTCGACTACATGATCGCCAATCCGCCCTACGGCAAGGACTGGAAGCGCGATCAGGACGCTGTACAGGCCGAGCATGACCGAGGTGACCCCGGCCGCTTCGCCCCGGGTCTGCCGCGGATCAGCGACGGCCAACTCCTGTTCCTGCTGCACATGATGGCGCACCTCAAGGATCCGGCCCAAGGCGGCTCGCGGGTAGCGATCATCATGAACGGCTCGCCGCTCTTCACCGGCGACGCCGGCAGCGGCGAGAGCGAGATTCGCCGCTGGATCCTCGAGAACGACCTGCTCGAAGCGCAAATCGCTCTGCCCGAGCAGCTTTTCTACAACACGGGCATCGCGACCTACGTCTGGGTGCTCACGAACCGCAAACGGCCCGAGCGGCACGGCCAGGTTCAGATCATCGACGCCACCGCGAAGTCGTTCTGGATCCCGCTGCGCAAGAGCCTGGGCGCCAAGCGCCGCGAGATCCCCTTCGAGCGCAAGGGTGACATCCTGCGGTTGCTGGCGGACTTCGAGGACGGCGCGACCCGCAAGGTCGTCCAGGCCGGTGAGGAGCGCGAGGCCGTCGTCAGCCGCGTCTACCCGACAACGCACTTCGGCTTCCGCAAGATAACGGTCGAACGACCGCTCAGGCTCGATTTCCAGGCCAGCCCCGAACGGATCGCGCGCCTCGACGACGAGCGCGCATTCGTCAATCTGGCCGCGTCCCGCAAGAAGGGCGCGGCCAAGGACAAGGACGAGGCCGCGGGCCGGGAGCAACAGGCAGCGATCCGGGCCATGCTGCGCAGCCTGCCGGACAGGCTCTATCTGGATCGGGCAACCCTTGAGGCCGAGCTTTCCCAGTCGGCTCAGAAGGCGAAGCTCAAGCTCACCGCACCCATCAGGAAGGCCATTCTCTCCGCGCTGTCCGAGCGCAACGAAGCCGCGGAGATTTGCCGGGATCGGGAGGGCCGCGCCGAACCCGATCCGGAACTCCGCGACACGGAGAACGTGCCCCTTCTGGAGGACGTCGAGTCGTTCTTCGAGCGCGAGGTACGGCCCCACGTTCCCGACGCCTGGATCGACACCACACGCCGGGATCCTCAGGACGGTGAAGTCGGGCTCGTGGGCTACGAGATCAACTTCAATCGGTACTTCTACCAGTACCGCCCACCCCGCCCGCTGGAGGAAATCGAGGCCGACATCCAACAAATGGAAAATGAGATCATGGCCATGCTGCGGGACGTAGCGGGCTAATGCCATTTAATGTCGGCAATCATGAACGTCTGCCGGCAATTTGAAAACACCGCGCGCAAGCTGCTAGACTTCGAGCGTGTCTGCTGCGAAACGCAAACAACCAGTCAGGTTTGCCGACATTTCAGAGAAGCACTCCCCACGGAGCACCTCTGCACTACAAAGTCTCGGCCCGATGACCTTCTTCCGCCCGCGCGACGCCGCCGATCAGGGCATCGACCCCCGCGAACTGCGTCGCCTGGTGGACGATGGATTCGTCGAGCGCGTGGCGCGCGGTCTTTACCGCCTCGCCGAGGTCGAACCGACCGAGCACTACACCCTGGCGGCCGTCTGCGCGCGGGTCCCGGGCGCTATCGTCTGCCTCCTTTCCGCCCTGACTGTCCATGGCCTGGGCACCCAACTCCCCCGGGAGGTCTGGATCGCCATCCCGCACAAGGCCCGTGCGCCCCGCCTTCCCGAGTTCCCGATCAAGGTGGTCCGCTTCTCCGGAGCATCGCTGCGCTACGGCGTCGCAGACGCAGCCTTCGAGGGTGTTCCCGCCCGTATCACAAGCCCGGCGCGCACAGTCGTCGACTGCTTCCGCTTCCGCCGGCTGGTCGGCAAGGATGTGGCGATCGAGGCGCTCCGCGAGGCCCTGCGTGAACGCAAGGCAAGCGCCGACGAGATCTGGCGTACGGCTGAGGTCTGCCGCGCAAAGTCGCTCGTCGGCCCGGTCCTGGAGGCGCTGTCAGGATGAGCAAAGCGACCACTCAACCTGCTCCACACATCGACGGCCTTGTTTACGTCCAGAACATCGGACGCTTCGACTCGGTCCGCGGGAAGGCAGACACCGCGTTCGGTCCGCTGTCGCTGATCTACTCGGAGAATGGAAAGGGCAAGACCACGCTCTGTGCAATCCTGCGGTCGCTGAGAAGCGGAGACCCGACGCCCATCCTCGAACGCAAACGTTTGTCCGCGACGACTGAAGCCAAGGCCGTCGTCAGCATCGACGGTGGTTCAGTGTCGTTCGACGGCGACCGCTGGTCGGAGGCTGGTCCCCGGATCGCGATCTTCGACGAGCATTTCATCGACGCCAACGTCCACTCCGGCCTGAATGTGGATGCGGGCCACCGTAAGGGTGTCCACGAACTCGTGGTCGGCGAGCAAGGAGTCCACCTCCAGCGCCAGGTGGAGGCCCTCAACTCCAAGATCTCCACCCTGCAGGCCGAACTCCGTACGGCGGAACGCAAGGTCCCCGCTGCGGCGCTGGGTTCCTTCTCAGTCGACGAATTCTGCGCCGTGCGCCCAGTCGAGAACATCGAGCACGAGATCGAGGCGGGCAGGCGAGGCCTATCCGTGCTGCGCGACAGCCAGGCCATCCGCTCGACCGGTGAGTTCCGTCCCTTCGCCCTGCCGTCCGTCGATGTTGATGAGATCGCCGGCCTGCTCGGGGTCACGCTCTCCGATCTTGAGTCAGCGGCGCTCGAGGCCGTCACCCGGCACGTCGCCAGCCTCGGCGCCGACGCAGAGGACTGGATTTCCCGGGGCCTGCACTATCTAGGCCCAAAACAAGCGCATAACCAGATGGCGAACGGCCGGTTCCCAGCCATAAAGTTGGAGGCATAACCTTCCGTTCCGGGATCGTGTTGTCCCGGCCTCCGGTTCGAGTTGCGTCTGTTTCAGTGGGGGCCTCGCCGTGTCTGTTTGAAGGGTTGACAGCAACCGGGACCTCGACCGCCCGGGCTCAGATCCATGATCGGGTCAGCATCGCAGGGGACGACGCAACACATCCACGGCACGGAACAAGACGGACAACCACGGGTTCCAGGCCATGAGCCGGAAGACGATGCGCCGGCCGGTACGCACGAGTTGGCACGGCAGGAGGATGAAGGCGTTCAGGAACGTCTTGAACTCCATGCGTAGAACGGTCTGCTTCTCGGCCCGATACTTCTGGGCCCAGCGTCCGGTTTCGGGAAGCAGCAACGCAAACCACGCCTTCAGGGTCCAGGCCAGCGACGCCATCACCATGTAGGCCCAGTTGCCGGTCCGGTCGCCCACCGGCATTTTCAAGGCCCGGACGCCGTTCTTGAGTTGCTCGATGAGATTCTCCTGATTGCACCGTTGATTCGCGCGCTTCACGATCCGGTCGGCGGGACCGGCACGGTTCGTGATGTAGAAGAAGTACCGGATCTTGTCGAACAACACCCACTCCCCTTTGGCCTCCGACAGATTCTTCCGCACCACCACGACGCGGTAGTCCCGCTTACAGGCGCCGGGCCGGTAGGCGAACTCGGCCACGTCTTCGCCCCGCAACCGAATGTTTTTGAAACCGCGTTCCCGAACGATCCGTTCCTTGACCTTGTCGGGACGCTGGCGGGGCTGGGTGGCCACCTCGTATCTGGCCTCACGCTCCAGAGCTGCCCAGCAGTCCGGCTCCAGCGCATCGGCCCGCGCCACCAGGTTCGCCCTCGCGTCGATACCGAAGATGAAGTCCACGCCCTGGCCGTCCCATCCATCCAGATGCCGGGTCTGGCTGAAGTCGGTGTCCCCGCGCAGCAGGATCCGATGGAACCCGGCGCGCTGGCACAACCCGATCGCCTGATCGAACCGCGGGGCCGCGCCTTCATGCGAGGGCCGGTTGCCGCTCCGGTTCACCAGGTATAACGGCTCGGAGGTGTTCGCCAGTGAAATCAACAACGGGTGATAGCCCCATGTCCCGTCGTAGGCGATATCCATCCCTTCCTTGCATTCCCCGCTGGTCGGCGCCAGGGTCCCATCCGCGTCCAACACCGCCTCGTCGAAAAAACCGGCCGGTTGCTGCCGCCACACATTCAGCCGCACTTCATTCGCCGCCTCCATCAGGTTCTCCACGTCGCCGGGCTCGAATCTCCGGCAAAAGTCGCCCGCCGTGGTCGGGTCCGGTATCCGCTGCGCCCCCAGCGCATCCAGGTATGCTTCGTCGTTGCGCCGCAACTCGATGTCTTCCAGACACGTCCCTCCCGTCAACGCGTTGTAGGCGATGTTCAACACGTGATCCGACTCGTGATACGGCAGATGCCGCTTCAGCACATGCACGCTCTTGTCGATGGCCTTGATCAGCCCGGTCCGTCTTGCCACCCGATGCATCGCCCCAAGACCGCCAACCCCCGTGCCGCGCATCCGCTCGCCCATCTCATAGTGCATGTTACTCGCCGACAACATCGGCGCCGACTGTTCCCTCCAATGCCGGTCCCCAAGCCGACGCTCGATTCGCCGCTTGCGATTCCTCATGTTCTTGCGCGTATAATCGTTCATCCGAAATGCCTCCTTTTCCGTCAGGATTCTGCAAATTCTTTTTCGCACGGGACGGGGACATTTCGGGTACTTCCGCTACTTTTTCACTATCGATACTTCCTCAATCGCGCTTATTCAGGGTCTAGGCGATGCGAAGGAATGCCCTTTCTGCGGAGAAAGCGTCTCGGGATCAGTGCTCATAAGCCACTACCGCGGGTATTTCTCTGAGTCCTACTCAGCCCACAAACGGCGGATTCAGGAAACCCGGAACAGGCTCGCTTCGGAACTCAGCGGTGATCAGCTGGCGGCCTTCCAGCGAGTGCTGCAGCAGGTGCGCGACAAACGCGAGTTCTGGGCCCGCTATTTTGAACCCCCTGTTTTCGGCCTGGACCTGGATCGCGTTGCGACTGCTTGGAGCGACCTCCGTCGTGATCTCCTCGCCGCACTGGATCAGAAGGCAGCCGCGCCGCTAGCAGCCTGTCGGACTAACACCGAATCCTAAGTCATTCATATGACTGTGTTTACGTTTCGGGCTAAAAAGGGCCGTTGTTGAAAACAAAGGACTTACGCCGAAAGTCCGACAGGCTGCTAGAGCCAGTATCGTTCGATAAGAGGGCTCGCGGCGCCATGGCTAGCTACCGACAGATCGAGGAGGAGGTGCGCATCCTGAGTGCGTCCCTCGTCGGGCAGAACGCCGCGGTCAAGAAGGCCAAGGCGCATTCGAATGAAGGGAATGCCGTGACTGCGCAGGTACGACTGGAACACCTGCAGGCCATTCAACGCAGGTTGCAGCCGGAAGTCGACGCCGCTTGCAGGGACTACCTGGCAGCGAAGGAGAAAAAGACCGAGGCGGAGCAGCAGAAGGCCCGCGTCCGCACTGAACTGGACAACCACCGCAACTCCGTCTTCGGCAATTCGGAGACGGCGATCAACCGCTTCCTCGACATCTTTTTTGCGGACTTCACGCTCGACAAGCTCCGACCCTCCGATGCGCGCGGAGTGCCAAGCTCGAATTACGGCGTTCGTATCGACAACCACTCTGTGCCCCTGATCCCGTCGTGGCCCCCCGGCCCCTCGTTCCGAACCGCTCTCAGCGCGGGGGACCGCAGCACGCTCGCGCTGGCTTTCTTCTTCGCCTCCCTGGAGCAGTGCGATCTCCGCGACACCATAGTCGTTATTGACGACCCTATCTCAAGCCTCGACGAAGCTCGTGCCTTTGCGACCGCTCAGGAGATCAGCAAACTCGAGGGAAAGTGCCGGCAACTGATCGTCCTCTCGCATTCGCGACCCCTCCTTTGCCAGCTCTGGGAAAGGGCGGACAAGGACACCACGGCCACTCTCGAGATTTGCGATGCGGGCACCGACGGCTCGACTATTGCGCGCTGGAACATAGAGGCGGTCGCCGCGACTGAATTCGATCGGCTTTACCGGCTCGTGGAGAACTACGCCGAAGATTCCCAAGGCGATCCGCATCACGTCGCCCCGGCACTCCGAATTCTGCTGGAGTCGTTCCTCCGTGTAGGCTTCGTCACGCATTTCCCTCCGGGGTGGCAGCTTGGGCGATTCATCGATCGGGCGAAACAGCTGCTGGCAGAGGGAAAGCCGATTCTCTCCGAGGACGCGATCCAGGAGCTGGCCGATCTCAATGAGTATGCCCGGCTCTTCCACCACAGTACCCGTCAGACAGGGTGGCTCGAGGCACTCGCGAACGTGAACACCCAAGCGCTACGCGGTTACGCACGCCGGGTCCTGCGTTTCATCACACTCGACGGGCGAATCGATACGGCGCAGGCACTTAGTCGTCCGTCCGACCCGAATCACCGTTCTACAACGCTGACTCCATGACGCCAGACCACGAGATCCGAAATCAGGGTGCCTCCGTCCGGCAACGCCTTCTGAACCTCGCCCGCGAAGACCGAGTCGACTACAACCGCGTGCTGCAGCGCTACGCGGCCGAGCGCTTCCTCTATCGCATCTCTGCCTCGGGCGAGGTGGACCGATTCACCCTGAAGGGCGCGGCGCTCTTCAGGGTTTGGGCCGGGCAAGAACTGCGGCCGACCCGGGACATCGACTTCCTTGCCGTCGGTCTCGATGACCATGGCACGATTCGCACGGCTTTGGAGGCCATCTGCCCCATTCCCTGCCCCGAGGATGGCGCCGTCTTCGACGCGGCCACGATCCGGATCGACGACATCCGCGATGAGCAACAATACGGCGGCCTGCGTGTGCGGATCCAGGGCAACCTGGGTCAGGCGCGGCTCGCCATCCAAATAGACATCGGCTTCGGCGACGTCATCACGCCCGAGCGCGAGGAGCAGGACTACCCTACGCTCCTCGACCTGCCGGTCCCCCGCCTATGGACCTACCCGCGTGAAACAATGGTCGCCGAGAAGCTCGAGTCGATGGTGCGTCTGGGCGTGACCAACTCCCGAGTGAAGGACTTGTGGGACCTCGCCTGCCTCGCGCGCCTATTCGCATTCGACGGCGAGACCCTGCGGACCGCGATCGAGGCAACCTTCCGCCGGCGGCGGACGTCGTTCGCGGGCGACAGGCCGGTAGCGCTACTCCCCGGCTACTACGAGGACACCACGCGGGCGAAGCGCTGGCAGGAACTGCGGCGGCAGGTCGGGACGGACGCCGACGGTCCAGCCCGGCTTGTGGACGCCGGCGAGGAGCTGCGGGGCTTCTTGGGGCCGGTCTGCGACACCCTGATCGATGAGAGTCCGTTCACGCTGGCCTGGTCCGCCGGCGGTCCGTGGCGGACTGGGATTCAGGCGAGGACGGGAGGCGAAATTGGTGACTGAGATGACAAATCGGCTCAAGAAAACCCGATCCCGACGCTTCCGGCCGTACCCCGAATACAAGGAATCCGGCAGCGAGTGGTTGGGCGAGATCCCGGCACACTGGGAGGTAAAACGGCTCAAGACCACGGCCTCGGTGCAACTGAGCAATGTCGACAAGCATTCCGAAGAAGGCCAGATACCCGTGAAGCTCTGCAACTACGTCGACGTGTACTACAACGACCTCATCACGGCCGAGCTCGAGTTTATGAACGCAACCGCCACACCGGAGCAGGCGCGGCGATTCCGGCTTCGCGTCGGCGACGTGGTGATCACCAAGGATTCGGAATCCTGGACTGACATCGCCGTTCCTGCCATGGTAGGAGAAGACCTGTCGGATGTGCTGTGTGGGTACCATTTGGCGCACATCAAGCCGGGGCCGGACCTCGATGGAAGGTTTCTTGCCCGCCAGTTCTCGGCGATTGGCACGCGGGATCAGTTTCACGTTGCGGCTCATGGAATAACACGGTTCGGCCTGGGTGGGGATGCTATCCGAACCGGCCTTTTTCCGATCGCGCCGATCGTGGAACAACGCGCCATCGCCGACTTCCTCGACCGCGAGACGGCGAAGATCGATGGGTTGGTCGCGAGGAAGGAGCGGCTGATCGAGCTTCTCCAAGAGAAACGCACCGCCCTCATCACCCGCGCCGTCACCCGGGGCCTCGCGCCCCTCACCGACACACGCGCAACAGGATCTCATGTGTTCCCGATTGTTCCGAAGGATTGGACTCTGTGGAAGATACGACGCCTTATTCGACAGGTAAGACGTCCAATTGTTATCAGGCCCGACACCAATTACCGGGAGATAGGGATCCGGTCATGGGGCAAAGGGATCTTCCACAAGGATCCTGTCAGGGGCTCCTTGCTGGGTGAAAAGAGCGTGTTTCTCCCGCAACCTGGCGATTTCGTGCTAAACATCGTCTTCGCGTGGGAGGGTGCCGTCGCGGTGGTATCTCAGCGTGAGACGGGAATGATTGCGTCTCACCGGTTTCCAACCTTCCGTCCGTCTGAGCACGTAGACCTCGACTATCTCCTTATGGTCCTTCAAAGTGACCAAGGTCGTAGTCTCATGGAGATCAATTCCCCCGGAGCAGCGGGACGCAACAAGACACTCAGGATCGGCCAGTTCCTCGACGAAGAACTTCCACTTCCGACTCTCGAGGCGCAGCGAGCGATCGTTGCAGCATTCAGAGATAAGGAAAGGCACCTTGCTGCTCTAGCATCCAAGGTCCGCCAAGCTATCGACCACCTCAAGGAGTTCCGCACCGCGCTTATTTCCGCGGCGGTCACCGGCAAGATCGACGTGCGAACAGTTTCCCACGACGCGACGGCGGGTCAGGGGGAAACCTCATGAGCCCCAAGGTATCCGAGCGGGCCTTCGAGGAGGCGATCGAATGCGCCCTGCTGCGGCACGGGCCCGACGCGTGCCCTGAAAATCTGACAGCGGTGTGGGGGGCGGGGCCGGGGTTCGGCGACGAACCCATAGGTGGCTACCACAAGCGCCGGACGGACGATTACGACCGCGCGCTCTGCCTGATCTCGGCCGACGTTGTCGACTTCCTCCTGGCCACCCAGCCCAAGGAGTGGGAGAGGCTCCGGCAGCACCATGGGGCTGACGTGAAGCCGCGCTTCCTCGGCCGACTCTCCCGTGAGATCGGGCGGCGCGGGGCGCTCGAAGTGCTGCGCAATGGCGTCAAGGACTCGGGCTGCAAGTTTCGGCTCGCCTACTTCCGGCCGGCGAGCGGGCTCAACGAGGAGTCACAGCGCCTGCACGCGGCCAACCTGTTCGCCGTCGTGCGCCAACTCCACTTTAGCCAGCCTGGCGACCAGAGCCTCGACCTCGCACTATTCCTGAACGGCATCCCCGTCTTCACGGCCGAGCTCAAGAACCCGCTCAACGGGCAGGATGTCGAGGACGCGATCCGGCAGTACCAGAACGACCGAGACCCGCGCGAGCCGCTCTTCGCCGACGGACGTTGCCTCGCGCATTTCGCCGTGGACCCGGAACTGGTGTACGTGACCACCCGGCTCGCCGGACCCGCGACCCGGTTCCTGCCATTCAATCAGGGGCGCTTCGGCGGTGCGGGGAATCCGCCTGTCCCACCCACCCGTCCGGGCTTCCCGACCGACTACCTCTGGGAGCGGATCTGGGCCCGGGACAGCGTCCTCGACCTGGTCCGCCAGTTCATCCACGAGGTCGAGGTGGAAGATGATCGCGGGCACAAGACGGGCGAGCGCTTCCTGATCTTTCCGCGCTACCAGCAGCTCGACTGCGTGCGCAGGCTCGTGCGCGACGCGCGAAACCACGGCCCCGGCCAGCGCTACCTGATCCAGCACTCGGCCGGCAGCGGCAAGAGCTTCACCATCGCCTGGCTCGCCCACCAGCTCTCGGTGCTGCATGACCGCGGCGACCGGCGCGTCTTCGACTCGGTCGTCGTGGTGACCGATCGGCGCGTGCTCGACCGTCAGCTCCAGCGCACCATCCGGCAGTTCGAGCAGACCCTCGGCGTAGTCGAAAACATTGACCAGACCTCGCGCCAACTCCGCGAGACCCTGGAGGCTGGGCGGACGATCATCGTCACCACGCTGCAGAAGTTCCCCGTCATCGCCGAGCAGATCGGCCAGTTGCCCGGCCAGCGCTTCGCGGTGATCGTGGACGAGGCGCATTCGTCTCAGTCCGGCGAGAGCACCAAGAGCCTCAAGGCGGTGCTCGCGGTGGGGAGCCTGGAGGAGGCCGAACAGGAGGAAGCGGGTGCCCCGACCCCGGAGCAAGAGATCGAGGATCGGGTCCTCGAGGAGATCCGCAGCCGCGGGCGCTTGCCGAACCTCTCGACGTTCGCCTTTACGGCGACCCCCAAGCCCAAGACGTTGGAGCTGTTCGGCAGGAAGCGGCCGGACGGGAGGTTCGAGCCCTTCCACCGCTACAGCATGCGGCAGGCGATCGAGGAAGGGTTCATCCTGAACGTGCTCGCCAACTACACCACCTACAAGGCCTACTGGCGTCTGCTGAAGAAGATCGAGGACGACCCGCGGTACGACAAGCGTCAGGCCGAACATCTGCTCAAGTCCTTCGTCGAGCTGCATCCGCACGCCATCGGCGAAAAGATCGCCATTTGCGTGGAGCATTTCGCCGCGCAGGTCGCGGGCGAGATCGACGGGCGGGCCAAGGCGATGATCGTGACGCGCTCGCGCTTGCACGCAGTGCGCACCAAGCTAGCCCTTGATCGCTACCTGGCGGAGAAGGGCCATCCGTGGAAGGCGCTCGTCGCCTTTTCCGGAACGGTGAACGACGGCGGCGATTCCTACACGGAGTCCGGCATGAACTCGGCCGGGCAGGAGCGCGTCATAGGCGATCGGCAGACGGCCGCCGAGTTCGAGAAGCCCAACTACCGTTTCCTGGTGGTTGCCAACAAGTTCCAAACCGGCTTCGACCAGCCATTGCTGCACACGATGTACGTCGACAAGAAGCTCGGCGGCGTGAATGCGGTCCAGACGCTGTCCCGCCTGAACCGCACGCACCCGGGCAAGAAGGGCACCATGGTGCTCGACTTCGCCAATGAAGCCGAGGAGATCAGGAAGGCCTTCGAGCCGTACTACGAGACCACCCTGCTCTCGGAGGAAACCGACCCCAACCTCCTCTATGAGGTCCAAGGCAGACTGCTCGACTTCGGCGTGTTCACGACGGACGATGTCGAGATGTTTGCACGTGTGTACTTCGATTCACGGGCGGCGCAAGACAGGCTCTACGCGGCGCTGGAACCGGCGCGCCGGCGATTCGCCGAACTCGCCCCCGATGAGGGGAGCGACTTTCGGGGTCAGATCACCGACTACGTGCGCCTGTACGCCTTCCTCTCCCAGGTGCTGACCTTCGCCGACCCCGACCTCGAAAAGCTCTACGTGTTCGCTCGGCACCTCCGGCGCCTGCTGCCGGCCAAGAGCGAGGAACTGGCTCGCGAGGTCCAGCAGAACATCGACATGGAGTCGTTCCGCATCCAGCAAACGAGCCGCGGCCGGATCGGATTGGAACGGCGGGGTCAGCCGCTCGAACCCGCCGGGAGCAAGTCGCGTGGCGGCCCCGGCGCGCACGAACTGGAGGCGCTCTCGAGGATCATCGAGGCGCTGAACGAACGATTCGGCCTGAACCTCGGCCGCGAGCACCGCCTCACGCTGGAGCACCTCCGCTCGGCCCTTGACCAGGACGCCGGCCTCGACGCCAGCGCCCGGGTGAACACCCGCGAGAACGTGAGGCTGACGTTCGACCCCAAGGTCGACGACAGGATTCAGGAGATCGTCGAGACCAACTTCGACCTCTACAAGCGCATTACGGACGACCCCGACTTCGGCCGGGCGCTCAAGAACTTCCTCTTCGACGACTACATCCGGCGGCATCGGCGAGCGGAGGAACTGCTCAAGCTCCGGGAGTCCAAGACGCTGGAGTTCAAGTCGAGCCTGCGCTGGAACCTGAAGGAGGATCGCAAGGACGACAAGCACGTGACGCACGCGGCGCTCAAAACCATCGCCGCGTTCCTCAACACGGAGGGCGGAGACCTGCTGATCGGCGTGGACGACGACCGCAAGGTCCTCGGCATCGAGCATGACCGCCTGAACAACGACGACAAGTTCATGCTGCACTTGGCCCAAGCGGTGCGCAACGGCCTGGGCGACCGTGCCGGCACCTGCATCGATCCCAAGACGCAGATCGTCGAAGGCAAGGCCGTCTGCCTGGTGAGCTGCCAGCGGAGTCCCGAGCCGGTGTACCTGCGCTGGAAGGGTCTTGAAAAGGCCACCGAGGGCGACCTCTACGTCCGGAGCGGCCCGGGCACCGTGCGGCTCGGCGAGGCGGATGCCGCGCAGTACATCGCCACCCGGTTTGGTTCGAAGTGATGCACGCGACGGGCGGACGCCGGCCTCGATGCCGGCGCTATGAATCTGTATGACGCCGATGACCGTTGGATAGGGAGGGACATAACAGCCAACGCCCATGCGCGTTGACCATCGGCGGCGGCGGTGCTTACAATTCGACCGACCCAACGGACTTCACCCGCAAACCTGACGACATGCAATCGAAAGTCGGAATCATCGAAACTGTTGCGATCCGCACAGTCTGGCCGAAAGAGGATGCCAACTTTACTCCTTGGCTCCGGGATCACATCGGCGAACTCGACAAAGTTCTCGGACTCGACTTGGGCAACCCTCAGTGTGAGGTCCGTGTCGGCTCCTTTAGCGTCGACCTTGTGGCGGAAACCAACGTTGGCGACGTCGTCATTGAGAACCAGTTCGGAAAGAGCGACCACCGCCACCTCGGCCAGCTCGTGACCTATCTGTCACACCGAGATGTCGAGCAGGCGATCTGGGTCGTAGAGGAAGGAAGGCCGGAGCACGTCAAGGCGGTGCAAAGGCTTAACGAAAGCGGTATGGCTCAGATCTGGATGGTCACCGTGCGAACCGTCAGGATTGGCGACTCGGCGGCAGCTCCGCTCTTCACGATTGTCGCAGAGCCGCCCGAGATCCCGCCGCCCAAACCACCGAACGGCGATGGACCCACACCGAGCCAGATCAAGAAACGTGAGTTCATGGACCGTCTATTCGCGCAAGCTCGAGCTGAACGAATCGATTCGCCGTTCAGGAACCTCGCGCCAAGCATCCATGGAATACTTCACACACCAGCGCAAGGTCCAGGGCTTGTCTACCGCCTCGCGGTCAATCGCACGGGATCCCGCGTCGTCGTCACAAACAAGCGCGGCAGATGGCTGGGCGTATTCGACGAGTTGGCCAAACATCGAACTGATATAGATCACGCCATCACCGCCGCTGGCCTGGCGAACACGCTCGTATGGTCCCAGCAGGTGATCGAAGGCCGCTGGGCCATCCGCTACACGGTCGAGGTCAACTGGCAGGAAAAGACCGACTCGACCAAGATGCGCGAACTCAACCGAGCCTCGGCCGAAATGAAGCGTGTCTTCGACCCATACCTCGAGAATCTCGATCCACGGCTCGAGGACGACTCTACAGAATTGCCCCGCGATGTTGACGGCAACGGCTGAGCTTGCCGGAATTCTGAAAACGAACTATTCCTATTGCAAGCGAAGCCGTCCAGCCCGAAGGCCGAGCGCCGTTGATAAAGGCGAGCGGCAGAACGGCTCGCCACGGTTGTATCCCGGTCACCGACATCATTTGGAATCCGACGGAGACGGCATTGTCGCGAATCGGATTGTGGAATGACAACACCTGAATCGCAGGACTCCGGTTGACACAAAGCCAAATCAAACAGCTCCGACTGATCGTGCTGAAACGACGAAGCTGGAATAGATCGCCGTTGGCATAGCGGCAGACAGCGTCGCGGTTCAAGTGCTATTTGGACTTTCCCTTTTCTTTGCAACCGAGCAGTTGGGAGACCCGCGGTGAGTTCGGGTATTTTGATGCGCTGGATGGCTATTGCAACGGTCGTACCTCTCCTGATCGGGACGCTGGTCTCATTCGTGTACCTGCGTCGTCTCTGACGAATATCTGGGATCTTTCGTATGGAACCGGGCTTGGCGATGTCGAGCGCCTTCCCCCGGCCCGCGGGTATCCTTTGATTCGGACCGCATACGGGTTAAATTCGTAGATGGCGCCGATGATCGTTCATCCGGTCCAAGGTCGTGTTGTCCATGCGTCTGTACCTTCAGGCAATCGGTCGGATTCTGCTATCGGTTCCGGCAATCGCGATTTGCACCTACACCGTCTACGCCCATCATTCGATTGCCGGCGTCTTTGACACCAACCGCCAGATCACCATCGAAGCAACGGTGGCCGAATTCCACTACGTCAATCCGCATCCTTTTTTGAACGTGAGAATCGACGACAGCGGAACCCAGTGGCGGCTCGAAATGGACAATCGCAGAGAACTGACCGGGGCCGGCATGACCGCGGAAACCTTCAAGCCGGGCGATCGAGTCGTTGTCGCCGGCAACCTTTCGCGTACCGAACCCCAGCATCTCTACATCCGCCGACTCCACCGTCGGGCCGACGGTTTCGTCTAC
The DNA here is from genome assembly GCA_963555775.3 of Terriglobia bacterium. Lineage (GTDB taxonomy): Bacteria > Acidobacteriota > Terriglobia > 20CM-2-55-15 > 20CM-2-55-15 > JAJEDW01. The sequence goes on from CAUVWY020000005.1 coordinate 290,349, forward strand.
GAACAGGTCGGAACGCGGCCGAGGATTTTGCGCTAACCGCTCCTTATTCCCTTACGCATTCCCTTCCGCGCAACTGGCGTCGCCATGCCGCAAGGCCCGGCGGCAGGACTTTACTGCGGAGTCCCGAATCGAATTTGCCCGACTGCGCCCGCTTTGAGAACAGAGTACCGATTCGTTCAAACCCGTCGATTTCAGCCCGCGGATAGCTTGTACGCTCCCCGACATCGCCGATCTACTCTTCGCCTTGAAGGCGAGGAGGTTCAACTATCCCCAAGCCCGACACTCACGCAGGCGAGACTTCCCGCAGCCGTCCCGTGGCACAGTCGTAGATGAAGCCTCGCACCTGATCCTTGTGAGGGACGAACGGGCTGGCTTGAATACGCGCCATGGATTGACGGACATCCTTTTCCAGATCTCCGAACGCTTCGAGCGCAAAGGCCGGCCGCAAGCCGGTATCGGCTTCGATGGCGTCCTTGAGGTCGTCGTCGCGGAAGGTCAACATCCCGCAATCGGTGTGGTGGATCAACACGATTTCTCGAGTGCCCAGCAAACGCTGCGAAATCACAATTGACCGCATGGCATCGTCGCTAACCACGCCGCCCGCATTTCGTATTACGTGCGCGTCACCTTCCGCCAGACCCAGGATCCGGTGAGGATCCAAGCGGGCGTCCATGCACGCCACAACAGCCAGATTGCGCCCCGGCGGCAGCGGCAAATCGCCTTTGTCGAAACTCTCCGCGTACCGGGCGTTATTGCCGAGCAATTCGTCGATCACACTCATTTGGACTCCCCCTTGTAATGTAAGGCCAAACAGTAAGGTGGCCAGCAGTTGGCTTGTGCGGTTCAACAGTATGACGCAGCCGGCCGGGTCGGCTCCATGTCTTGTCGGAGTTCCTTCCGCAACTCTTGAACTTCATACTCACTGATTTTTCACGATAAGCGATGAAGTCAGGACCTCAAGACAGCGGCCGGATCCTGATCGGCTGCGCCTCGCGCCGGCGCATACCCAGCCAATACGCTTACGATCGTGAACAACAACAGCGATGCGATCAATACCGCAGGCTCCCGTTCACCGACGCCGAACAACAGACTCTCAAAGGCGCGGCCGACAACACTCGCTCCCGCTGTTCCCAGCATCAACCCAACCATGCACAGCAGAGTGCTCCGCCGTACGGCGAGCCAAAGGATATGCCGCCGGGTCGCACCCAGCGCAGCCCTCATCGCGAACTCGCGGCGCCGCTCCGCAACCAGGTGAGCCACGGCGCCATATAAACCGGTCAGCGTCAACATCACCGCAATCGCGGCCATCGCCACCAATAAATCCATCGCAAATCGCTCTTCGGCCACCGAATCGCGAAAGATCTCTTCCATCGTCCTTATCTCGGCAATTGGTTGGGCAGGATCGATAGACAGTAGCTCCCGGCGGACCGGTTCGACCGCCAAAAGGGGATCGCCCGCGGTCCGCACCGAGAGGTAGCCTGTCTGCGGCGGATAGAGGTGAATCGGCACGAAAAAGTAGGGACTCGTTCCCGCAGTCAACCCCTGGTCCTGAACATCGTCTACGACCCCAACCACCGTAACTGGGCCTACTCCCAATAGCGGTACTCTTACGCGCCGTCCTGTCACGCTGGAGTCGTCCCCAAGGTCGGGCCACATGCGAGATGCGAACTCCTCGCTGACGAGCATCGTCGGGACGCTGCCTCGAATATGATCTCGCTCCTCGAGGTCGCGTCCCTCGAGCAGAGGCACCCCGAATGTCGCCAAATAACCGGGTGTCACGCTCTGCAAGAACGCATTGAGTTGGTCGGCCTCCCGCTGCCCTTCCCCCAGGACGTTCGTACCGATCCAGTTCGATGATGTCGGCACCGAGAGCGAAACCGCGACGCTATCCACTGTTGGGAGTGACTCGACACGGCCGACCAATTCTCGATAGAACGCAGCGCGTCGTTCCGGCGTATCGTAACGGGCGACAGGAAGAGCAACCTTCTTTGTCAAGAGACCGTCGACGCGCACACCGGGCTCGACTCCAATGATCTGGCCGAAGCTCATCAGGAGCAATCCCGCCCCAACAAGCAGAACGAGTGACAGAGCCACTTGAGCCACGAGCAGGAAATCCCTGGCGCCGATTTGTCGCCAGACGCCAGAGCCTCGACTCTTCCGAGCCACTGCGCCGACCTCTCGTAGAACGCTACCCGCGTCCACAAACCGCAACTGAAGACATGACAAGAGGCCGCACACTATCCCGGTCAGTAGCGATACACCGAGCGCAAAGCCGAGCACGACCGGATCCACCGATATCTCGGCAGCCCTTGGAAGCAGGTCCGCGCTTATCGTGACGACCCGAATGCCGACCACGATCACAACCACCGCGAGCAACCCTGCGATCAGCGCCAACGAAACGCTCTCGACAAGTATCTGCCACGCAATTCGGGAACGAGGCGCTCCAAGAGCGCGTCGGATAGCAAGCTCGGAGGTACGGTGCGTTGTTCTCAGCAGCATCAAACCTGCGACATTGCTGCAGGCGATCGTCAGCACCAACCCAAATGCTGCGAACAGAAGCCACAACGGCGTCCTCGCGTCCCCGACAAGATCTTCGTTCAAAGGTACAAGGCGAAGATCCGCCGCGTTCGTGTTCCTGGACGTTTCCGCGGCATAGTTCCCGATCAGTACTTGCAGTTCCGCGCGCGCCCGATCGAGCGTAACTCCAGGCTGCAAACGCCCGACACCGTACAAGCTGTTCACGAACGGCCAGAAACGCGGATTCAGCGTGTTGGTTTCCGCTGGCCGCGAAACCCACACATCAACGCCGGGGAACGGAAACTCGAAGCCGTCGGGCAGAACGCCAATGATCGTATGCGGGACGGCACCGAGCATGACCTGCCGACCGATCGCCGAAGTAGCGGCGCCAAGGCGTTGCCGCCACAGATCGCTGCCGATCATTACGACCGCGGGTCCGCCGTTCAGTCCTTCGTCGGGGAAAAAGCTCCTGCCCAACACCGGGTTGAGGTCAAGAACACCCAGGAAGTTGGCTGACACTCTTGCCGAGGCCAACGCCTCGGGTTGGCCGTCGAGCACAAATGTAGTGTCTTCGAGCCCGCCGTTGAATGCACTCATCGCGATAGACTCGGCGTTCCGGACTGCCTCGTAGAGCCCCAGTGAGAATCGCCCGTCGTCGCGATCGTCGCCGCCCATGCTCACGTGGAAAAGCTGTTCTGACTCCGGATAAGGCAACGGCCTGAACAAGACCCCATGGATCACGGCAAACATGGCCGTACTGCAGCCGATCCCAAGCCCGAGAATCAACACGACGGTGGCGGCGAACGCGCGATGACGCAGCACGCTTCGTAGTGAATCCCTTACGATGGCTCTCCTCTGCTCTCCATTCACGCTCATAACGAGGACCCCGGTCCGTACCGGATATCGCCGAGGGCGCAAGGCTATCATCTCGCGCCGTTCTTGGTGTTCAATGCGTGACGAATTGGCAGCAAAGTCGAAATGTGGCGCGGTAAGGCAGGTTGGGCCTATCTGTTGCCGCCTCTTTCTTCTGGCCGTGCCTGACGAGCCCGGCCGTGGCCCGTTTCCACATCCCGCTCATCTAACCGGACATGCGGTTTCGATACGCGTTCCGCTCGCGGGGCCGGGTGGTTTTAGGGATCACTCGAAACGCAGTGCATCGATCGGGTCCAGAGACGCGGCCTTGTGGGCAGGATAGTACCCAAAGAAGATTCCAACCATCGTCGCAAATCCGAACGAGATGGACACGGACTCTATCGACACGGTTGTATCGAACCCGATCGCAAGCCCGATCACCGTAGCAAGCGCTCCCCCAATCAGGATACCGATACACCCACCCGTAATACTCATGATGACCGACTCGGCCAGGAATTGGATGCGAATGTAGACGGGCCGCGACCCGACGGCCATCCGGATACCAATCTCACGCGTGCGTTCGGTCACGGAAACCAGCATGATGTTCATGATTCCGATTCCACCGACGAGCAGGGAAATGCCGGCGATGCTCCCCAGTGTCAGCGTGAGAATCAACGTGATCTGCCGAGCGGATTCCGAGATTTCCGAAAGGTTCGTAATCCCGAAGTCCGCTTCGTCTCCCGGAGCCAGGTCGTGCCGTTCCCGAAGCAGTTCATCGATGAGCCGTTCGGCGACTGGCATCGCTTCGGCGTTCAAAGCCTTGATCATGACCTGATTGACGCGAGGCAGCGTCTGACCCAACAGCTTCCTTTGGACAGTGGTATAGGGCGTCAGAACGGCCTCATCCTGGTTTTGACCCACGCTGCTCTGCCCCTTGCTTTCCAGAACACCGATGACCTTGAACGGCTGGTCCCGAAGCCGGACTGTTTGCCCGATCGGATCGACACTTTCGAAAAGTTCATCGGCGATCATCGGGCCGATCACCAGCACGCGCTGGTTTCGCGCCACGTCGTCTGCCGTAAAGAACACTCCGTCATCCACGGCCCAGTCACGGACTGTCGGCAGTTCTTCACCGACGCCTTGAATCTGGGCCCACCGGTTCCGGTTCCTGAAAATGAGCTGACCGGATGACGTGACGATCGGGCTTGCGGCCTCGATGACGGGGACATCGCGTCGGATGGCCGCGACATCGGAGGGGGTTAGCGTACCTTGCTGAACCGGCGCTCCCCGGGCTCCACCCTCGCCTCGGACGGCGCGGGGCGAGACGTACATGATGTTGGTTCCGATGGATTGAAGCTGCTCTTCGACAAGTGAGCGTGCGCCCTCGCCGATTGAGACCAGCGAGATGACCGCGCCAACGCCGATGATGATGCCGAGCATCGTCAGGGCCGATCGCAGCTTGTTGCGTCCCAGAGCCCAGAACGCCATCCTGAGAACGGCCATGAACCTCATGGTCTGTCTCCCGGTTCGCCGAGTAAGGGACCAATTGTTCGCGGTAGCCGGGACTGTTGCAGTCCAACCAGGGAAACCGTCATCGGAAAGGGCCCCTCATCGTTAAGATCCGTCGGCCGTCCTCGTCGTCATCCTCATCCTCCTCTGGACGGTCCATGGAATCGGCGATGACGACCGACTCGCCCACTTTGAGGTCCCCGGAAACGACCTCGGTTCGACTACCGTCGGAAGAACCCACCATCAACTCGCGCATCTCGGGCGGGCTCTCAGCGTCGGTTACCACCCAGACGTGGCCGACCCGGGGGGGAGGCTGGGGCGAAGACCGAAATTGAATCATGTCTCCCCTATCCCACAGTTGCCCGGGCATGGACACCAACGACGTCGCCGGCGCGACGACAGCAGAAGCACGGCTCATACCCGATTCCGAAAGCTCGGCCTCCTCCTCGCCGTCTTCGGGTACACGCTCGGCATCATCCCCTGAAGTTTCGTTACCGGGCTTGTCCGGTGGCGGATCGTATCGCAGCGCGGCATTCGGCACAGTCAGCACATCGTTCTTGCGGGACACGGTGATCTCAAGATTCGCCGTCATTCCCGGCTTGAGCTTCAGGCCGGGATTTTCAAAAGTGATGATCACCGCATAGGTCACCACGTTCTGGGTCGTTGACGGGTTCAACCGTATCTGTTCGATTTGCCCAACGAAAGTGTCGTCTGGATACGCGTCTACCGTGAAATCGGCCCGGTTTTCCTGACCCAGCAGACCAATATCGGCCTCGTCGATGCTGGCCTCTACTTGCATCCGCGACAGATCGTTCGCGATTTTGAACAGCGTCGGCGCCGACGTGCTGGCAGAAACCGTCTGTCCCACATCCACCTCGCGCGATATCACGACTCCGGCCACTGGTGACTGGATCGTCGTATATCCGAGGTTGAGCTGGGCTTCCTCCAGTGCCGCCTCGGCTTGTTCGAGCGCCGCCTCGGCTTGAAGGATCGCTGCATCTCGCGAGATGATCTGGGCCTGGGCCTGTTCCACGGCCGCCTCTTGCTGGGTCAGCCGCGCGCGTGCCGTCTGTAGTTGTACGGCAACACTCTCAATTTCGGTATCGGGAACCAAACCTTCGGCATGGAGGGCCTCGGCCCTCCGCAGATTCGTCTCGGCCTGTTCCAATTCCAGCCGAGCCGATTCGAGGTTCGCCTCCGCGCTGGCCAAACCGGCATCGGCGTTAATCCGGTCAGCACGCGAGGTCGCGATACGCGAGCGCGCCGAGCCTAGCAGCCTGTCGGACTTTCGGCGTAAGTCCTTTGTTTTCAACAACGGCCCTTTTTAGCCCGAAACGGTAAACACAGTCATATGAATGACTTAGGTTTTTGATTCGGTGTTAGTCCGACAGGCTGCTAGATTCGCCTGGGCGTTCCGCAACTGCGCCTGAAAATTCCGCGGATCCAGTTGCGCCAGAATCTGATTTTCCGTAACGATCGAATTGAAGTTTGCGTAGAGTTCCTGAACCTGCCCGGTCACCTGCGATCCGACGTCAACGGTCACCATCGCATCCACTTTCCCGGTCGAGATGATCGTGTTCTCAAGCATTGTCCGTTCCACCGTCGCCGTGAAGAGCTCATAGGTCTCCTCCCGGTTGGCACGGGACCGGACAATCAAGATCGCCGATACGAATCCGAGCACCATCACCAGGGCGACTCGACGCTTCCATTTGGTCTTCACGGTTGCTACAGGCCTCCCGGTGTTTCCCTGGTATCCGATCAAGCGTTGTTGAGGATCTTGCTGACGACGTTTGAAAGTGCGCTATCAGTAAAAGTAACAGAAATGGCTTGACACGGCGACTTCCTCGTCTCGGACCGCCGCGGGGTACAGGTTTTGCACCCCAAGGCAGGCGTTATCGAAATCCGTCGGGTTCTGACGCATGGGTCATTGCGCGGAGGAATCGTTGCGGGAGTTTGAGAGCAGATCCGATGTCGGCAAGCCGACGCAACTTTCATTCGGCGGATAGCTTTGCTTCGAAACCGTGCAGATACTTTTACCGAGGGCTGCCAGCCGAGTCGGAGGACTTGCTTGCCATTGAAGTCATTTGCGCCTTTCCGTTGCAACCATGTCTGCCTTGACGGAGAATCGGGAATACGAAGATAGTGTTTTCTCGGGTTAAAGGAGGTCTTCAATGAAACGATTGGTTCACCCCGCATTGGTCTGGAGCATCGTTCTGTTCGGCGCAGCCGTTCCAGTGTGGGCGCATCACTCGTTCGCCGCCGCGTACGATCTGGACGATCCGGTCGAGGTTGAAGGCGTGATCGTTGAGGTCCGGTTGACAAACCCTCATTCATGGTTCTTTCTGGATGTGGCCAACGACGCGGGAGACCTCGAACGCTGGGCGTTCGAAGCCGGGACGCCGAGTGGAATGATTCGCAACGGCTACAGCCCGGACATTATCAAACCCGGCGCGGAGGTGACGATCCGAGGCTTTCGCGCCTTTGACGACAACGAAACCATGGGCATGATGAGAGAACTTGTGACCTCGGACGGGCAGGAATTCGGGCTGTTCGGACCCCGGGAGGGTGGCCGGTGAGAACTTTCGAAGGGAGCGCCGCGAAGTTGAAACGTGTTCCGGTCGCATCGCTCGTGACGTTGGCGGCCGTGCTGCTGATGTGCTTCGCGCCGGCGACTGTCGGACATGCCACTCGGCAGGAAGGCCCCGCCGATGCCGACTCCCAGATCCCGCGCCTGTCAGACGGACGCCCTGACTTGTCTGGCGTGTGGTGGGGTGGCGCCGATGTCGGCGGACCGGGATTCGGGCGTGGGGGCGGAGGCCGGGGCGGCCCTCCGGCAGCGACCTTTACCAGCCTCTATCGACCATCGGCAGCGACCCTTGCGGAAACTCTGAGCGACAAGGACGACCCGACACTCAAATGCATTCCAACAGCTTTCGGCACCATGAACGTGAGGCTCTGGGACGTGGGCGCCGTGGGACAGATCGTATCGAGGCCGGACTTCGTGGTGATGTTGACCGAAACCTACCACAGTTACCAACTCATCCCGACCGACGGAAGGCCGCACCGCAGTGTTGTGCCGCCGTCTTACCGTGGCGACTCCGTGGGCCATTGGGAAGGCGAAACGTTCGTCGTGGAAACCACCAATTTCACGGACGAGACATGGATATGGGCCGAAGGCCGGGTGTCGCATCACTCCGACGCCCTGACAATCGTGGAGCGCTATCGCCGCCTCGACGCCAATACCCTCCAGATCGAAGCCACCATCGAGGATCCGGAAGTCCTGACGGGGCCGTGGACGGTCCCGACGCAGACGCTCGAACTGGCGCCGTTCGACCAACTCCTGCCGCTGGACTGTTCCGGCATAGAAACCCTGGGGCTTATGGAAAGCGCGGCCGAAGAAAACTCGGATCCATAGAAGCAGACGCAACAGGCTCCAACGGCTTCTCGCGCGAAAAACAACTGAAGAATCGTACGGATAGAGGAAAAATCCCATGAATCGACTCGGTTTGTTCATAACGGCGGTGTTTCTGGCCACCAGCGCCGCGGCGCACCACAGCACCGTCGCCATATACGACCAGAACCAGACCATCGAGGTCACCGGAGTCGTCAATGAGATTCACTGGCGGAACCCGCACGGCCAGATCCTGCTCGACGCCGAGGACACTTCGGGGCAGACGGTCCAGTGGGAGGTCGAAACGCCGGCAGTCGTCGTTCTTCGTATTCTCGGTATCGGCCAGGGCTTCATCGAGCCCGGCGACCGCATCACGATCGCCGGCCCGCCGGCCCGCCGCGATCCTCATGGAATGAACGCGCGCAATATTCTGCTCTCGAGCGGCTACGAACTGGCGTTCGGCCGGAACGTGCCGCACTTCGATGCCGGCAAGAACGGCAACCTTGTCGGCCGCTCCTACGACGACTCGAACGTCGAACAAGCCATTGCCGACGCCGACGGGATCTTCCGCGCCTGGGCCACGAACATGACCGATCCTGAAGCGTTCCCGATGTTCAAGGGGGGATACCCCTTGACGCCGGCCGCCGAGGCTGTTGTGGCCGAATGGAATCCGCTCGACAACGATCTGCTCCGCTGCGGCACCAAGGGCGCGCCGCTGATCATGATTACGCCGGCGCCGGTGGAGTTCGTTCGCGACGGCGACCGGATTCTCATGCGCATCGAGGAATACGATTCACTGCGTGTTTTCCACATGAATCCGGACGCGGAGGCGCCCGACGAGTACACGCAGATGGGCTTCTCGCGCGGCCGCTTCGAAGGCAACACGCTGGTCGTCGAGACCGATCACATCCAGGAGCAGTACTTCGACCCGGATGGCGTCCCACAGAGCGAGAGCATGAGCCTGGTCGAGCGTTTTGTTCCCAATGCCGACTACAGCCGACTCGATTACCGTATTACCGTGACCGATCCGGTGTACTTCTCCGAACCGTTCGATCTGACCCGGTACTTCACGTGGAAGCCCGAGATGACCGTCGTACCCTACAACTGTCTCGAGCGCGATTGGACCGTGGATTAGCAGCCCGTGGCAGAATTCCGGGGGGTTCTCCCAAACTGTTCTGACAGGAAATCGCTCCTGGAGAGGTTGCTTGCCGCAAGCATTCTCGCAACGGCACTTCCGCGTCGGAAACTCGCTGGCCCTCGAAAACCTATATCGGAAAGCCCGACAAGGTTATAGTGACCGCGGAGAGCACTTCGCATGGGAGATGACATGTTTGAACGGAGCGTCTTATTGGCAGTCCTTGCCGTCCTGTCGACCGGGGCCACGGCGTGGGCTCAGCCCGGGGAACGCGAATGGGAACCGGTCACCGAGCAACGTTTGCTCAATCCCGAAGACGGCGACTGGTTGAGCTATCGCCGCACCTACGACGTGTTCGGTTTCAGCCCTCTGGACGAGATCAACCGAACGAACGTCGCCAATCTTCGTCCTGTCTGGGCCTATTCGATGCGCGACAACAGCCGATGGGTGCCGACACCGGTCGTCGCCAACGGGCTCATGTACGTCTCCGAGGGCAGCGGCCGCGTCGTGGCTTTCGACGTGGTTTCGGGCGAAGTCGAGTGGACCCATCAGCGACGCTATCCCGATGACATCGGAAGCTCGCAGGCCTTCAACCGGCATCGGGGCGTCTCCCTGTACGAGGACAAGGTGTTCTGGGGGACCGCGGACTCGTACCTGGTGGCTCTGGATGCGCAGACCGGCGAACAGATGTGGGAGGTCCGGACTGGGGACTATACGACGGGGCAGGGCCACAGCCATCCGCCACTGGTGGCCGACGGCAAGGTCGTCATCGGCTTCAACGGGGGGGACCGCAGGTCACGCGGCGAAGTCGCCGCATTCGAGGCCGAATCGGGCGATTTGCTCTGGAGGATCTACACCGTTCCTGCTCCAGGCGAGCCGGGTTCGGAGAGTTGGGCCCAGAGCGAGCTGCCGCCGCTGGGCGGGATGACGTGGGGCACGTTCAGCTACGATCCGGAATTGGGATTGGTCTACGTCGGCACGGGCCAGCCGCTACCGTGGGCGACGACCCTGCGAGGGCCCGGGGACGCGCTGTATACGAATTCCATCCTGGCGATCGACATCGACAGCGGCGAGATAGAGTGGTACTTCCAAGTCGTTCCCGCCGACAACTGGGACATGGACACGCCCTACGAGAGCATGCTGGTCGACCTGGTGATCGAAGGCGAAACCCGCCAGGCGCTGATCGAGACCAGCAAGATCGGCTGGGGCGTCGTTCTGGACAGGGCGACGGGCGAGTTCATTCACGCCTTCAGGACGGCCCATGACAACATCTTTACGGGTTGGACCGACGAGGGTCGCCCGATCTTCAACCCGGAGATCATTCCCGGCCCCGAGGACGTCGACACGGACACGGTCTTCGAAGTCTGCCCGCACTATCATGGCGCCCGCAATCTGAATTCTCCGAGCTACAGCCCGGATACCGGATTGTATTACCTCGGTATCAACAACACCTGCATGGATGTCCGTTTTGTATCGGGTTACGATCCGCGCGGCCGTTACGTGGGGATGGCCTCGACTCCCAAACGCGTACCCGGCTACGACTACATTGGGGAGTTCGTTGCGTTCGACCCGATCACGGGCGAACGGGCTTGGGAGCACCGCCGTCCGGGCGGCGCCGCCATGACCGCCTCGGCGCTGGCAACCGGGGGCGGTATCGTGTTCGGCGGCACGGCCGACCGTTACTTTTTCGCACTCGATACCGAAACCGGAGAAGAGCTTTGGCAGATGCGGTTGAACGGCGACATCTCGGGCGCTCCGGTGACCTTCGAAGTCGAAGGACGGCAGTACGTCGCTGTTGGCGCCGGAGGCCGCATCGCGCAGACAACATCCTATGCCCCGCTGACCGGTGCGGATATTCCCCTGGGAAGCGGCCTGGTCTGGGTGTTCGCCTTGCCCGAATGAATCGTCGGAACGGAGGAAGTGGAAATGAAAAAATCGTTTGCTCTGCTGGTGCTGACAGTCCTGCTGTCCGGAAACGCGATGGCCCAGGATCGAATGCCGCTGATGCCACCCGAAGAGATGACTGAAGCACAGGCGCAAGCCGTCGCGGACTACATGGAGCTCCGTGGGTCCCCTCTGGCGGGCCCGCCGTGGTCGGTGATTCTGCGAGTCCCCGATCTCGTCATCCCCTCGTTGCAGCTGAGACTGCACAATGCCAACAACAGTGCGCTCAGTCCAGAGCTGACCGAACTGTCTATCCTGATCGCGGCGCGTCACTGGTCGAACAGCTACGAATGGAATGCCCACTACAATGCGGCGGTCAGGGGCGGCCTCGACACCGGCATCATCGAAGCCATCGGCGACGGACGCCGTCCGGAGGGCATGGCTGAGGACGAAGAAATTATTTACGATTTCTGCATCGAACTCTTGCGCAGCAAAAGCGTTAGCGATCGAACTTACGCCCGCGCGCTGGCCGAGTTCGGCGAAGAAGGTATCGTCGAGGCCACCAGCCTCCAGGGATATTACGCCTACCTGGCGATGCTGATGAACGTCGCCCGGTCGCCGACTCCGGCGAACGCGACGCAGACGCTCACACCGTTTCCGCAATAGGAGTGGGATTCAAATGAAAAAATCAACGACGATCGTACGAATTATTGTTTTCGTTTCGCTGACGGCAACGGTCTCGGCACAGGGACGCGGGGGACGCGGGGGTGAGCCCCAGGTTCAGCTTCCCGCCCCGGACGTCTCGTTCGAACGGATTGTGAACGCGGACTCCGAACCCCACAACTGGCTCACCTAAAACGGCTCGATGAGCAGCCAGCGCCACAGCCAGTTGACCCAGATCACCCCCGGAAACGTCGGCGACCTGGAGCTTGAGTGGGTCTTCCAGTCCCGGTCGCTCGAAATACACGAGGTCACGCCGCTTGTGGTCGACGGGATCATGTGCACGATCGAGAGCCCGAACAACGTCTATGCGCTGGACGCGGCAACGGGCGAGACGCTTTGGCGGTACCTCCATGACCCCGGCGAGGACGCCCGAAACTGCTGCGGGCGCCTCTCCCGTGGATTGGCGATACAGGGCAATACGCTTTTTCTGGCCACGCTGGACGCCCGCATAGTGGCCATCGACGCCAGAACCGGCGGTGAGTTGTGGAAGACTGAGCCCGCTGGCGACCCCGCGCTGGGATATGCGTTCACCCATGCGCCTCTCATTGTCCGCGACAAAGTCATCGCGGGAACCGCCGGTGGCGAGTACGGCGTCCGTGGATGGATTGCCGCCTGGGACGTGAACACCGGTGAGGAACTCTGGCGGTTCCACACCGTTCCCGCGCCGGGAGAGCCCGGGGGCGACACCTGGAGCGGGGATTCGTGGATGCACGGCGGGGCGCCGATCTGGGTGACGGGCTCCTACGATCCCGAGGCCAACCTGACCTACTGGGGTACCGGGAATCCGGGCCCGGACTGGGACGGCCGGGCGCGCCTGGGCGATAACCTTTACAGTTGCTCGGTCATCGCAATCAATCCGGATACCGGAGAGTTGGTCTGGTACTTCCAGTTCTCTCCGCACAACGAGTTCGACTGGGACGCCACGCAAACTCCAGTGCTGGTCGACATGGAGTGGGAAGGCACAGAGCGAAAGCTCATGCTTTTTGCGAACCGGAACGGCATCTTCTATGTCCTGGACCGTGTGACGGGCGAGTTTCTCGAGGGCCGGTCGTTCGTGAGGACGAACTGGGTCGACGGTTTCGACAGCGACGGGAGACCCAATCAGGTCGCCCATATCTCGCAGGAAGGAACTCTCATCTATCCTGGAAACCAGGGCGGCACGAACTGGTATCCGCCGTCCTACAGTCCCTCCACGGGTCTGTTCTATGTCCCCACGTGGGAGAACTCGTCCACGACCTACGTGCTCGGCGAGGAGCCGCCGGTATTCGGGGAAAGCCGAACGTTTGCGGGCGTGTTTCCCAGGGGGGGAAGTACGGAGGACGATGTTTACAGCGCCGTGCGGGCGCTGGATCCGGTGACAGGCGACCGCGTGTGGGACTTCCGGTTGAACGTGCCCCGCACCGAAGCCGGCATTATGACGACGGCCTCCGATGTCCTGTTCAGCGGCGGGCGCGACGGCGTTTTCTATGCGCTCGACGCGCGCTCGGGAGAATTGCTCTGGGAAAGGCGGCTCGGCTCTTCGGTCGAAGCCGGGCCGATGACCTATGCGATAGAGGACAAGCAGTACGTCAGCATCATGGTGGGCCACACGCTGTTCACCTTCAGCCTGCCCGATGAATGATATCGGAGGGGTGAACACCTGAAGTTGAGCGAGGTCTTCAGCGGGCATTCCGGCTGCGGCTTCAACTCGGACGGAAATGCCGGCTCCCAAGTTGCCGAACTTGCCTGACACAACTGAAGATGCGGGTAAGGCGCGCCCGCTTGCGCCGATAAAAAACGCACTTAGCGGCGCGACTGGCGCGAGAAACGCGCCTGGGGACGCGGCGGGGGCGCGATTATCTGGCAATACTAAGAGCTCCCAACCCGCGATTCATGATCGGGCGTATCAAGGAGAGGCTCCAAGAATCAGATCACTCCAGTTCTCCGGTTCGCCATCGCGAATCAGCTTGAGGATCCCGTTGCGGCAAAGCTCTTGTGCCCTTGCGAAGCAACCATCGCTATCTTTTTTGGAGCCACTCCAGTGTGTACGGCTCCGGAGGCCCTGCCGTACGCATCGCGTAGGGTCTTGCGAATATCTCGCCGATCTTCAAGAGTCGCACCCAGATGCCACGCCCCGAAGAGGGACAAGCGGAAGCGCATTTCCCCGCTTCGTTCATTGACGAAGTCCTTCAAGTAAAGCGTCTCGAGAGCGATGCGAAGGTCGATCAACCGATCCTCCAACGGCGTGTTCCGCCGCTTCGACCGCTTCCAACGATCAATCGCAATGCGCAAATTCCCGCTGCCGCCCTGCATCGCCTCGATCGTTTGCAGGATCTCGCCGGAGTCCAGACTGGCGATTGATGCCCCATCCGTCCGCTCGATCTTCACTTCTCCGGTGCTGAGGTCAATCCTTTGGCTTTTCCAGAACGCACGTTCAAGAGATCTGTTACCTAGACCCCATGTGTACCAGGTCCTTGAGCGAGAAAGGCGCCGCGTCATCGTATTCGGTCCGCAGGAAGCTCTGCGATAGATGGCGATTCGCCTGCAACGAGAGGGCATCACACACGACCTCGATATTGATGTCCTTTTGCGTATACGAACGAACAGCTTCTGTCCCATCTGGCTTGGGGCGGAACAGGGCGGGAGACGCGGTCATCGCCAACGACAAGACAGTCAGGCCAAGGTAGTCCCGACCGGAAGGGTGATCCCGGTTCGGCAAACGAGGCAATTCGGTCGTCGTCAAGGGCAATGGAACTATTTCGATGTCTTCCCGTGGCGCTAGTGGACTGTCCAGTATCAAGCCGTTGACAAATGTTGATGTTCGAAATCGGATCGGGTCTCCAGCCTGCCAGTCCGCCAATAACTGTATTGTCCTTTCGACCCCGATCATCGCAGCGGCTTGCACCAGAGAACTAGCAAAGTCCTGCACCTTCGACTTGAACTCGAATTCAGAAAGCCCATCCCGTCGGGTCCTGTGCACCGCTCCGCCACTAGGCCCGTCGATCGGGAATGCGTGTCCTAGCAGCCTGTCGGACTTTCGTCGTAAGTCCTTTGTTTTCAACGACGGCTCTTTTCAGCTCGCAACTGTAAACACAGTAATATGAATGACTTAGATTTTAGATTTGGTGTTAGTCCGACAGGCTGCTAGATGGTCTGACTCCGGATCGATGAAAGGATCCAAGACGATTCGAAGCTCCCCGACCAGTTGCGACATTCTGGTCTCCGGCGCATGGATGTACGCTCTCCTGTTGACAATTCCGGGCATCTCAGCGCGGCAGGCTTCAGCAAGCGCAGTTGGGGTCAAGGCGCGCCTTGCCACCGGCTTCCGCCTGCCGTCCCCTCTGACCTCTGTGTACTCGAGATCGAAGCGTGTCTCATTTAACGTCGCTGCAAGTTGCTCGCTCAGGCTCTTCATGGCCGCACCACTAGAAGTCCATACTAACTTGTAGAAGCTGCCACGGGGCGCCTATTGCGGCTTCGTGAAGCGCCCCATGAGCCCTGGCCAGGCTGAGGCGGGAAAGCCGACGGATCAATGACAAGGTCTGGGAACGCGGGCATCTCTTCTTTGGCGCGTGGATACGCGCCACGCCCGCACCCGGGTTGCCCCGACCCTAAATAACGCGTTCTCAGGGGTTGGCTTGCCTCTGTCATGCGTCACGAAGGCAAAGGAAGATGCGGCCATGGGCGCATATCAATGCGTCAGCATATATGCTGTATATTTGGTTGGTGCCGATATCGGGGAAAGCGGTTGTGAAGAGGCTGAAGCAGGAGGGGTGGACGGTCAAGAGCCGGTCTGGCTCTCACGTGAAGCTCGAAAACGAATGCTCCGAGATCGTCGTGGTTCCCAGTCCACGGCAACAAAGACCTCGGCAAAGGACTCGTCAAGGCGATTGAAAAGGTGACGGGAGTTAAGCTCATATGATTCGTTACCAGGCGCTTATTGAGAAAGATGGATCGAGTTATTGCGTTTCCTTCCCGGATCTGCAGGGTTGTTTTTCCAGTGGCGACACCCGAAACGATGCCGCCGAAAACGCGCGTGAGGCTCTAAGTCTCTACCTGGAAGAAGCCCGCGATCCTAAGTGGGAGGTCCCCAAGCCAAAGTCACGCAGGAGCAGACGGTATGTCTGGGTCCAACCGTTTGTCGACGTTGCCATCCCACTCATGATTCGTCAGGCTAGACTATCCTGAGGACTGACCCAAAAAGAGCTGGCCAAGCGCCTCGAAATTACGCTCCAACAGGTTCAAAAGCTGGAGACGCCGGGCAGGTCCAACCCGACCGTTAAAACGCTTGCTGCAATCTCCGAAGCGCTGGAAGAGGCACTCCAGATCAGCTTGGTGGCATAATCAGTTTCGCACGAGTCATCGGACCTGACGGTTGCGGCGAGCTGTCTTCTGGTACGACGGCAAAGGACGAAGATGCGGCCCAAGCCGCGTATCCTGCGCCCGAAAAAGATGCCCGCGCGCCCTGGGGGTGACGAGCGTTCGATGACCGCTCCAAAGGGGGCGACTGTTTGAGCAGTCTTTCTGCAGGCAGACGGTCGCCTTGGGGTACATCGGCTAATAGGTTTCAACGAACAGGTCGAATGCCTTCTCGGCGTCTACCGTGGTCTCGGCCCGCCATAGATACCGTCCGCCCAGACATTAACCCATCGGTCGATATCCAGGCGCACGTCGCACTCGCGGCGTTACTCCTCAGCCCAAACCTGTTTCAAACGCGACCGGGTGCCTGGCGGCAGTCCGGAGCGGTTGGTGATCTAGCGCCCGCCGAGCTGCGGATACATCGTCGGCGGGCGTTCGAAGTCGACCGACGCGATATCGGCCCAAAGTACATAGTCGGGGTGCCCACTGCCGTCGACGAAAATCAGCACGCCGGCAGTCCCCTCGCCGAGGTCGCCCATGGTCTCTAGCTTGAGTTCCTCGCCGCTATGGAGGATCACCGTGGCACGCCCGGGGCCGCCCTCGTCGCGGACGGGGGGCAATATCGAGGCGATCAAGCCAAAGGGGATGGTGTAGTTCACGCCCTCGGATGGGGCGTCAAGCGTCTCGGTGGTCTCGCTCTCATCGAGGTCGTAGACCAGCCGCCCGGCGAGGCGGCGGCCGGCGCGGGTGGTGACGCTGCCCGTCAGTGGGTGCCCCGGCGGGAAGTCGCCAAAGGCGGGCCCGCTGCCGCTGGGACTGAAGTCGACACGTTCGAAGGCTTCCCAGGAAATCAA
This sequence comes from Terriglobia bacterium, assembly GCA_963555775.3. Classification (GTDB taxonomy): domain Bacteria; phylum Acidobacteriota; class Terriglobia; order 20CM-2-55-15; family 20CM-2-55-15; genus JAJEDW01. Next base: position 307,552 of record CAUVWY020000005.1, read on the forward strand.
CACCCGGCCGTAGCGCTGGTCGTCGACGTAAATCCCGCGGTTGCCCTGGCCGACTTCGCGGGTGCCGTATAGCACGATCCGACGGCCGTCGAGGAGTGTCACCATGGAGCTATTGCCCGAGTTGCGCGCGATAGAACGGATGGTGTCGAAACGAATGTCGAACTCCCCGTCAGCGGTGCGGCCATTGAGATCGTCGGTACTGACGCCCTCCCGCCTGTCCCACTGGACGAAGCCGGTGAAGTCGCCCTGCCGCGTGCGCACGGTACCGTACAGCCGCTCGGGAGCGGCGCCCAGTTGGGCGGTGGGGAGAAACTCGACGAGGCGGATCCGCCATTCGTCGAAGTCCATGACGCCGCGGCTGGAGTCCCACACTCGCAATCCGTCGGCGAGGTCGTCGGCGGCGAAGCGGTCGAGGTCGATGGCCGTCCCCGTCTTCAGCGTCACCCGGATGTCGCGCCCCCGAGCCTCGATGCGCGCGATGTCACCGAATCGCCCCATGAAAGGCCGGCCGAGTTCGATTTGGCGCTCCCGTTCAACAATCCTGATGCCGAAGAACTCGATCGGGCGGCGCTCCCTGAGCTGCTCGGGTGGCACGTGGGCAGCCCAGGGATTCTCGTCCTTGAAGCCGTTGAAGTAGTCGCCCCAGAACGCCTCTTCGTCACCCCCCCACCGAAGCCGCCCCTCGTAGGTGGCGCCGTCATCGGTGATGACCCGCCCGTAGAGGAAGCCCTGGTGTGCCTCGGAGGCCGCCGTGGTCGAGGGAGGGATCGCTGGCGCAATGGCCACGGGGAGAGCGACGTCCAGATCCGGGTTCCGGCGGCCGCTGGACAGGACGAGCAGGACGAGAATGACGAGCACAATGAACGCCCCGGCGGTCGTGGATTTCGTCATGGGCGGTCAAATCTCGGGCAGAAGACACCAGTCTGATGCCGCGTTGCCGGCACGACTCGCGTACCCACGGAGCGGCTGAAGATGACGCCGGGAAGCCCTCGGTCGTGCGCGAATGCTAAAACGGGCTCAATCACACGTAAATAACACTACAGCAGAGAGATCGCGTCAATCAGAAGGGTTCTTGGACGCGTAACGCCATGGTTCTTTCGGACCCAGGCGCGCATTAGAAACCGCGGTCTCTAATGCGCGCCTACATGCTGTAGATGAAGCAATCTTGGGGCCTCGGTTTTCTGATATTTTTCAGAGCGCGCGCGATCTGGAAGCGAGCGTTGTACGAATCAGCGTCTTGATTGCGGTACTGGCTGCGGGAGTGAACTTGGGTTGGATGATCCTTCACAATGGGTGAAATCCGCGAGCGCATGGGCGTATCTTCTTGAAGGGCTGCTGGAACGATTGCGTGAGGCCATCACTCTGGACAGGCCAGGCTGACGCCAAAGCGAACCATTCGCGAGGTGGAGGTAACAATGCAGGATTCTAAAGCCGCCACCATATTTGCAGCACTCCAGGAACTGGAAGGCGTCGAAAATGAACTATCGAAGCGGCCCGGGATTGCTCACCTCCCATCAATCTTGGAAGAGGATGAGATGCCGGAGTGCGCGGCGAAGCACAGCCAGCTGTCCATTCGGTTCTGAGTCGCAACCTCCCCGCCGATGTGAAGCTCGATCTACGGAGGACCGTTGATGGAACTCCCGAAGGATTTACGTTTCGTACCGCTGAAGTACGCCGGACGCTGCCGGTCGTGCGGGACGAGCCTGTCGGCGGGCGATCGCGCCCACTGGTCACGATCGTCGAAGAAGGTGTGGTGCGTCAACTGCGCCGGTGTTGCGGACTCCTCGGTCCGAGCCGCATCGGAACATGTCGCGGGCAGAGCACGGAATAGCGCGTCGGGCGCCGGTCCCAGCCAGTCGAGCTCATTACAGCCGGCTGACGACGGCACGCACGCTGCCTGGCGGCAACTGTGCAGGTACTTGCAACGGAGCCTTGAAGCGGAGGCAGCGGAATCGCTGGTCCCGTATGTCCAGGAGAACTCTCTGTGGTTCTTGCACCGCGGGGACGAGAAACTCGTTGTCGGGACGAGCGACTCGATGCCGGCGCCCGGCAAACTCTCCGAGAGACTGACGTCTCGTACACGGTCGATGATCTACGGCTGGCCGACTGTGGTTGTGATCGACCGCAATCATATGCCCAAGGTGGCCCCTCTTTTCGCGGTCCAGATCGAAACGAAACGAGGTTCGGACAACCAGTGGGCGGTTCATGGAAAAACGGAACCAGAATTCAACCTGGCCGTCACGGCAAGCGGTATCTTCGACTTTTCGATCACCGAAGAGATCAACGACCTGTTGAGTCAGGGCTTGCCGTTCGGCGACGCCGACGCTTTCGCTGCCCTCGCCGGACGAACGGCCGACCTTCTCGGGCTACAGATCATGTCGCCTCTCAACGCCAGAAGCCTCGAATCGGTAATCAGTCGCGAACCAGGCGTCTACAATGCGGCGATTTCAGTCGCGGCCGAATGGTCCTCATACACCAGTAAACTTCGCGAGGAGCTGCGGCAACTGCAGACCCGCAAAGACTGGTCGACGACGGCCGCGGCGCATCTTATCCCCGACGGTCTAGCGCAGAAGGACGACACGGGGCACGCGTCCGGGCCTCTTGCCGCCCCACTTTCATGCGGCCAGTCACAGGAGGAGACACTGGAGTGTCTCCGCAGGGCTCCTCTGACGACCGTGACCGGACCGCCCGGGACAGGCAAGACGCAACTCGTTGTGAACGCGGTTGCGAACGCCTGGCTGGACGGCGACAAGGTCCTGGTGACCTCGACCAACAACGGCGCGGTTGACGTCGCCGTCGAGCGCGCGGCGAAGGACGTGAGTAGCGGCCTGCTGGTCCGCACGGGAAATCGCGATGAGCGCGTGGCCGTGCCGGGCCGCATCGCTGCGGCGTCGGAACAGGCGTCCGAGCACCGCGGCAACCCGGCGGCCGCGCGGGCCGGGTTGAAACGCGCCGCTACCGAGCGCGCGCAACTGATGGAGACACTGGCGCGGCTGGACGAACTGGACGCGGAACTCTTGCGGGTCGTCGAGGAGCGCGAGGACCTTCTGATCAGCTCGAAACAGGCGGCTCGAACACTCTGGACGGACGCACACCCTCCTGCACTGCCCATCAGTTCCCGTGAAATCGAGCGGCGAGCCAGACGGCTGTTGCGCACGTGGTGGTTCCGTCGCTTCCGGGCGCGGCGCTTACGCAAACGGGTCGGCTGCCTGGAGACCGCACAATTGGAGCAACTCGCCAACTGGGCACGGATTGATCAGCGTAAGGCAACGCTGGCCACGCAACTGGCAAACAAACGAACCGAACGTCAACAACTGAAGTCCGCAGTCGGCGACCCGGCGATCAGCGTGCGCGACGCCGAGCAAAAATGGGCCGATGCAAGCCTCCGCGCGGTCCGCGTGGACGCCGCAACGCGAATCGCCGCTGGCACCGACCGTCTCGCGGATTTCAACACGATTCCCGCCCACAGTGATCGTTTCAAACGAGCAATCGGCAATTCGTTTCGTCACTTACGAGGCTGGGCATGCACGGCACTCACGGCGGATTCCAACTTCCCACTGGAATCCGGGCTGTTTGACCTCGTGATCGTCGACGAGGCCAGCCAGTGCAGCCTCGCGGGCGTGCTGCCGTTGGCCTACCGCGCCAAACGTCTGGCGGTCGTGGGAGACCCGTGCCAACTGAATCCGATCGTTTCCCTCAGCGATGGACTCTTGCAGGAGATCGCCAGGCAAACCGGGTTCGACAACGACGATCTGCGCGAGCGCGGCATCCACCACAAATACGGTTCGGCCTACTCCGCGTTTGAGTTTGCGGCGAGACCTCAAAAACCGGTTCTTCTCAACGAGCACTACCGCTGCCACCCACACATCGCCCGGTGGTTCAACAAGACGTTCTATAACGATAAACTCACCGTGTTGACGGATGTTTCCGATACATCCCGGCGGGATCGCGCTATCTGCTGGGTCGATGTCGACGGCGCGGCAACACGGCCCGCCGCTGGAAGCTGGTTCAACCGTGCGGAGGCGGAGCAAACCGTGAGACAACTTCGCGCTGTCATCGAATCCGGTTATGAGACTGTTGGCGTGGTGACTCCGTTCACCGCACAGGCGAAACTCATCGAGCGGATCGCCAAGACGCAAATCGACCCGGATTGCATGAACGAAATCAAGTTTGCTAGCGGAACCGCACACCGGTTTCAGGGAGGCGAGCGTCAGGCGATCTTGTTTTCTTCCGTGCTTTCTCCCGGCATGGCCTCAAGCGGCGCCCGGTGGATAGAAAAGGAAAGAAACCTCCTGAACGTGGCTGTCAGCCGCGCGCGTCGAGCCCTGATCGTTCTCGGTCACCCGCTCATTGGAGATTTGGGGAGTCCAACGCTGGCCTCACTGCGAGCCTACCTGCGCGATGACGTCAAACGCAATGAGGGCGAGGGCAAGCCGGTCGCTGATTTCCGAACGGACAGCACGCCTGAGAGATTCCTGCTCGACGCCATGCAACTCGGGGATCTCTTGCCCTACGCCAAGCTCGAGGTGGAAGGATACGAGCTCGACTTTGCACTACTGGAACAAGGGATCAAGCTGAACGTCGAGGTGGACGGCGATCAGCACCTGGACGCGCGAGGGCGACAACGACGCCAGGACCTTGCACGAGACCGCGTCCTGGCCAATCTTGGTTGGACTGTCCTGCGGATACCGGCGTGGCGATGCCATGAGGAAATCGACTCCGTGATTGACGAAATCAAAGAAACACGGGACCGAATGCTTGACGAAGCTGGTGCTGGGTGTCTCGGTGTTCATGGTTAACCTTCTTGACCAGAGGCGGGTTCTGGTGCAGACAGCCATGTAACTTAGGCCAGCGGCGGCTGGTAGCCTGAAGAGATCATGAAGACGGCAATCCGACCGGCGATTTTCTAGTGGCGACAAACCGAGCACGAGTTGATTCTTTGCGCCGTGCGCTGGCGCCTTTGTCTCCCTTGGTTGCTTTGCAGTCCGATAAACAAGAAATCATCCCGATACGCCGCTCTTCTTCAATCTCTCAAACACCAGATTCGGTGTTGACCTCGAACAAGGGCGTCGAGGAGTGGCAACACGTGCTCGGTGACGAGGTGATGGCGGCGGCTCTTGTCGACCGCCTGATGCACCCCTGCCACATCGTCAATATCCGGGGTAACAGCTACCCTATGCGAGAACATCAATACCTGCTGCTGTCCGCCTCGGAGAGACGTCCCGAGCCTGTGGCAAGGTGACTATGAGCCATGGCAGCCGTCCGGCGACCCTGACCACGCCGTCATCTGAACTGCGCCCCTTGATTGGACAATTTCCTAAAGAATTAGAGAATAGGCAATCGGCTTAACCGGTTGTGCCGTCGGAAGAGGGATTGGACCTCCCGCCGTCGGCGCTGTGGGAACGGTGGGAAAGCGGAGCGTGTTTTGCGGAGCTTTTCCACGGTTCCCACAGCGCATTACACGCGCGGATTTCCGGACGGCGGGACCAGGGATTTCGACACCAATGGGGAAGATTCGACGGAAATTTGAGGTGGAGTTCAAGAGGCGCGTGGTGGAGCAGATCGAGACGTGCCAGATGGGGTTGAGCGCGGCGGCGCGGCGTCATCGGCAAGGAAATATAACCAAAAGTTGTAGCTCAGGGAAATCCCATAAGGAGAATGAAACGGCGGCGTATTCCAATCTCGTGAATCGATACGAACGAGGGCCCCACTTAGAGATCTGGAAGGAGATGACGTTCCCGCCTTCGTGACTGTGGGAAAGCGGAAAGTTGAGAAAGGGTCGACAGCAAAGGAAACTTGCCCGCGCGCCGCAGATACATGATCGCGTCAGCATCGCGACGGTTGATCGAACACAATCCAACGGCGGAGGGGACTCGCGGAAACACAAGTTCGATCGGAAGCAAGATTGAACGTCATATCGATGTGGGCAATAATCGACAGTGTCCTTCGAGATCGTCGGCGATATTGCCGACATCGAGCCTATCGCTGTTGGAAAAAGAGTTCGTGTACGTCAGATGCTCGCGAAGCGTTTCGGCGGTGGACGCTGGCGGAAACTGAAGGGCATCGGTCGGGTACGATTAGAAGATGGTAGCGTTCGCCCGGCCGAGCTACACCGGTGCGAGGCTCATGGAATCGGACGGAGGAAGATGCTCGTGAAGCGATTCCTGGACTGAATATGGCCCCAGGTCCAATCAAGGAACGGCGATACGCGATTTGCATTGCGACCGATGACTCCTATCTGCTCACGCCGAAGAAAATCTACGAAGTCCTTCCTGACGCGTCAGCGGAAAAGTCAAACTACATCCGGATTGTCGATGACGAGGGAGAAGACTATCTGTATCCGGCGTCCTGCTTTGTTCTTGTAGATTTCCCCGATGCCGTGGAGAAAGTCCTGAGACGCGTTTCGTAATTTGCAGACGGCCGCACTCGGTCAAAGAGCCCCCGCCTATTGTTGTTACCTCACTGTTTTTCCATTTGGGCAGACCCGATCTCCCCTTTCAACAGGTCCCACTTGCCTCGAAGAGTCGAGTAGGCCTTGGGAGTCCCATCCCGAGTCTCTCCTGGAACCGTACGTGAGCGTTTCCACTCGACTCCAGCAACCGACGGTCGCGCTTCCGTGGGCGATACGAGAGATGGGACTGCCGACGCTGACTGGCCGGCCGGCGTTTCCATCCGTTCAATTACCACGTGTCCAGCGTCAATAGCCGTTCGCGCCCCCCACCGCGGGAATTGCAAACGCCCTTTTCATGCACGAAAAAAGCGGAACACGCGTCCCATGCGCATTCCGCTTCTTTCCAGCTTCTTTCTGCGACTACTTCTTGCCAAATAATGCCGAAGGCGGGATTCGGACCCTCCGGGTATCCTTTGCTATCATCAACTTACTGATTCCTCTCACACGCTCGTTCATCGGCAAGTCGAAACAGGATAACGCTTGGCTTGTCCAACACGCCCAAGGCAAGAATGTCGCCGAAATCGAGATCGAACGTCAGGACAACGCTGGAATCGACCCGTGCACGCCGCACGAGTTCGGAGTCGGCAGCCCGTTCCAAACCCAGCGTACGAATGTGTACGGCGTCATGACCGAGGTTCTTCAGAAAATCAACGGTCTTCGGAGAAATACCGGCATCCGCCAGGAATCGCACCAATCACGCGCCAAGAGAATGAAGCTCGTCTTGAGCGAGAGCAGCAGCGTAGGCAAGCGCTTGTCGAACGTCTTCTTCGTCGAGATCCGGCAAATCCTAGACGATCTCGGCCACCGTCATACCGTTGGCAACCAGATTAACGACATGCGACACGGAGATACGAAGACCGCGGATCGCGGCCCGTCCGCCAAGTACGTTCGGCTTGTGCGTAATGCGATCGAACATGTTTTTCACGATTTGCCTCGGACAGACGATTCTACTCCAGCCGACAATAAGAAGCATTGGAAGGCTCAACCGCGCCAGCAATTCTCATTTTAGGCGATTCAACTTTCTGTTCGCTCGATGTCGGATGCGTTGAGATGGACGGATGGTGCAGGCATGACGGAATCGGGCCGATGCGTGGTTGGCACGTGTCGGGTTTAGGGCACTTTTCCGCTGAGGCAGTTCCCGAACAAGCAGACCCCCTGTTACAAGACGGCCCCGGTATGGCCGCGTTGCTGGCCCGTTCCGTCAGCCGCCGGATTGCTTTCTGTCTCAATGCCGGTTAAGGCGTTGCCCGAACGGGCGATTGGATTGATCCCGACAGCATCGATGCCATCCAGAGTCACCGCTGCGCGATGGTCTCCGGCTTCAGTGTCCACGCCGATGTCGCGGTGGAGGCTCGCGACCGGATGCGCCTGGAAAGGCTTCTGCGCTATGCGGCTCGCCCCGCGGTCGCCACGGACCGTTTGTCGGAACTCGCCGATGGCCGGCTCCACTACCGTCTGAAACGTCCATGGCGCGACGGAACCATTGCTGTCGTTTTCGAGCGTCAGGACTTCATTGCCAAACTTTCCGCCCTGGTTCCGGCGCCGCGCGTCCACCTGACCCGGTATCACGGCGTATTGGGTCCAGCCGCCGCCTGGAGATCGCTGATCGTTCCAGCCGGGCATGGCGACCGCAGGGAAACCGAAGCGGAACCGCAGCCCAAGCCTGATGTCCGACAGTCAGTCGCGCCGACAGCCGCGCCGGCTGTTGAGTCTGAACCGCGCGCGGAGTCCCGGAGCGATCGCAACTACACATGGGCGGAGCCAATGAAACGTGTCTTTCTGGTGGACGTTGTTCAGTGCGCGCATTGTGGCGGCAGAATGAAAATCCTTGTAGCGATTCGGCCGCCCACTCTTACGGCAAGCATTCTGGAATGTCTGGGCCTGCCTTCCCGCGCCCCACCCCTGGCGCCAGCCTCATCCGTATTCAACTGGCAGATGGACTCGTTCTGAACGCCACCGTCCAGACACGCAGGGACAAGTGTGCCTCCGCAAGGCCGAAATTCGAAGAGAATCTGCAGCCTTCCCGAAAACTCCTGCCTTGAATCCCCCGCGCACCGGCTTGCGGCTTGGCGCGGGTTGACATGACGCCTATACGACGACATTGGCAGCGCTGCCGTATGCGTCAGACCCCACTTTTTTCGCTTATCCGCCACGATGCGAAACCTCAGCTCGTCGTTCTCTTGAATGTTGCGGCCCACAAGGACTTCGCGGCCGAGAATCTGGATCGACCGGCGGCGCGAAGACTGGGAGGACGCCCCTGTTTTCGGCCGCGCCACACAGTGCCCAGAGCCGGACCGCGGCTTGGCGTGGCTGCCGAACTCCGCGTTCCACGAATCCCAGTTGCCAATCGATCGAATCCGCTCAGCGTCTTGAGCGAGGTTCCCCTCGCGCGCCACGAGCGTTGCCAGCTCCTTCTCGACCATCTTCAAACCGCGTTCGGCCTTGAGGTAGTGCTGGAACATCCGGTCGATATTTTCCCTCATCGTCCGGGTCGGGTCCAGGCGGAGAGTCCGCTTCCTCGGCCTGTCATCGAAGTAGTCGGTCACGTCGACGGTTTCGTAGCAGCGGTTCATCGCCCAGCCGCTGGCGACGAGCATCTGGGCCTCGGCCTGGAAACCGAGGGCTTCTTCGAAACGTTGCTTCCGATCCACCAGCCGGTGCCTTTGTTCTCTGAGGCGCCTTGCGTGGCCGCGAAGTTTCTTGAGCACGGGCGACTTCGCGCGTTCCAGAAGCAGACGCGACTCCAGCTAATCAAGAACGTGCCGCGCGGCCTCAACAATGCCGGAGTAGGTTTCGAAGCTGTGGGTTCTTCGGAGCGACTCGAGTTCAATCGGGCTGATGACGGCCTTCCGCAAACCTTCGACGTCGTTGCGCTCGAGCAGGTAGCTCCGGGGTCTTTCCGAGTAAATCCAGGCTGTGCGGGAAGGCTGCCGTAGCTGCCAGATGACCCGCTGGATCTCCTCGGCAAGCCCACCGCCGGATATCGCCGTCCGGTAGGCAAGCTCGTCCGCCGGGACGGGGCCGACGTCGGCAAGCGTTTGCATGAGCCAGGCCTTCGGGTCTTGCTGAACGGCCGTTTCGTCAAGCCAGGTCTGATCCTCCAAGGCCACCTCCAGAGCGAACTTGCGGGTTGCCGGGCATCGATATTCTTCGTACAGGCCCCCGTTCCGCTCGGCGGTGGCGGATGAAAACGCAGCCAGAATCCGCCGCGTTCCATCCAACAGGAACAGATTCGGCGCATGGGTCAACAGTTCCGCAACCAGAACGACTCTTTCCAGTCCCTTCGTGGGCAAACGCGTCCGGAAGGTCACTTCGACGACGCGCTCGGACAATGGCTTCCGGATCTCCAGCAAATGGGCGGACATCAGATGCTTGCGCAAGACCATCAGGAAATCGGTCGTCACAGTTTCAACCGGGGGCCGGACCCCAGAGACGTAGATGGCCGGGCAGCGGGAGTCGAGCGAAAACTTCAGCGCCGGTACTTTTGAGCCGCGGGTCTGAAACATGAAGCCGTTTCGGTGGTGCTGCGTGATCCGGCCGACGCCAAGCCCCGGCGCGACCCGTCCCAGTTCTTGGATCAACGTCACCAGTGTCAGGTTTTCCACTGGAACTTGTTGTAGCGGACATGGGGATATTCGGCGCTGGAACCCGACCGCGGGCTGTACAATCGCGGCGTCTGGTAACCCTCGAGGGGGGCGACGTATAAGATAGAGGAAACACGTCATGATCCCAGCTGAGTCCAATGCGCTCCCATCGTGTGGCCCGCGAAGCTGGAAACCCCGTGTAAGGAGTACTTTGTGCGAGCTATTGCATTGATTCTAGCTTTGACGGTTCCGGTGTTCGGGCAGCAAGGATCGCTCACAACGGAGAATCCGATGGCCCAGCTCAAGGACGAGCTCGGAGATGTCCTGGCCGAGGCGGGACTTCCGTTTACCGCGGAGCAGGACAGCTCCATCGTCCTGATGATGGAGGATCGTCGCCAGGCTTCGGAGGAGCTTTTTGGCGGTCTCCTCGACTTCAGCGCGGGCCCCACTCAGGGTCAGGACGCCGACCGGCTACGCTCGGCGATCGACTGGATGCAGAACGAGTTTCTCGTCCGGATCGAAGACTTCCTAACGGCCGAGCAATCCGCGGCCTGGAGCCGGTTTTTGGAGATCACCGGGTCTCAGGTAATGGGTTCTGAGGGATCCAGCCAGACCCAGTATGTGCGGATCAACAACAACGTGTTTACGGCCGAGTTCGATTCGTATAGCCGAGGCGGCTTTGGCGGTGGCGGCGGGCAGACCGCTGAAGTCATCCAGCGGGGCGGCGTGGGCGAATTCCACGGAAGGGCCGAATACTTGATGAAAGACGAATCTCTCAACGCTGGCCGGAGATTCGCGAACAACAAGCCGCCCTACCAGGAGCGGCAGGCCAGCTTCAACCTGAGCGGTCCGGTCATCCCGGGGCGACTGACGACGGACTTCGAGTTCAGCCACAACAGGGCCGAGAACGTCGATGCGATCCGCGCCACCCTGCCGGACGGCGAGTTTTCGCTGGGCATCACCCGTCCCACGATCAATCGTCGGGCGGCAGTCGGGAATACCTACCAAGTTGCCGATGCGCATTCCCTCTCGCTCAATCTGGGATACGAGACCGATACGCGTGAAAACCAGGGAATCGGAGGATTCCGGCTGCCTGAACGGGCATACACCTCGAGCGGCCGTTTTTGGAACGTCGAGATCGCGCAGTTCTCGACTCTGGCTTCCCGGAGTATCTATGAAACCCGATTCAATCTGGGCAGCAGTCGCGACGAAACCGATCCGGTAAGCGAGGGCATTCGAATCAATGTGATCGACGCCTTCTCCCGTGGCGGCGCCCAGAACCGGGCCGAAAACACGAGCCGCAGCTACGAGTTCAGCAACCTGTACACGCGATTGGGCGAGAGACTGACCGTGAAGACCGGCGTTGAAGGCGCGTATCGTACGCAGCGCTCGTATTTTGAAGATAATTTTCTCGGTACGTTCGACTTCTCTAGCCTCGAGGCGTTCGAAATAGGGCTGCCGCTCAACTACCGCGTCACCCGCGGAGATCCGCTGATTGAAACCGACCAGTGGGAAGTCGGGTTCTTCTTCCAGAACGACTTCAGGATTACGCCGCAGTTGACGCTTCTCTACGGCGCGCGCTACGAGATGCAGACCAACCTGGAGGACCACAACAACCTTGCTCCCCGGTTCGCGATCGCCTGGGCGATCGACCAGGCCAGCGTCATTCGGGCAGGCGCGGGGATCTTTCACCAGAGGATCGCTCTAGATCTGATCGAGGCGCAAGAACGCCTGGATGGGAGCCGACAGAGCGAGATTTTCATCAGCAATCCGTCCTATCCCGATCCGTTTGCATCCGTCGGCGAGGTGATCGAGACCAGGCCGTCGACGCGGGTTCTGGATCCAGATCTGGCGTCACCCTACAACTTCGTGGTGATGGGTTCGTTCGAGCGGACCTTTTCCAACAATATTTTTGCCCAAGCGCGGTACGATTTCAACCGTGAGGTGCATCGCCTGCGCTTCCGCAACATGAACGCGCCCATGGACATCACGGCGCCGGTTCCGGCATCGTGCAGGCCGGGACAGAGCGCCGAGACGTGCGTCCGGCCGCAACCCGACCAAGGCAATATCATCAATCTTGAATCCACCGGGCTGGAGTCACGTCACACCTTCCAACTGAACTTCCGGCAACGGTTCAGCATCTTCAATGTGACGGCTAACTACTCGCTGACGACGGTCCACGCCGATGCCGTCCCCAGCAATATTCTCATCCGGGCCCGCGCCGTCGACAGTGGCTTTGGCGGGGGGGGCGCTGCGGGTGGTGGTGGCGGAGGGGGCGAGAACTTCGGTTATGGCCCCAGGGTTCTGCCCACGGATAACTACAACCTGAGCGTCGACTGGGCGCGGCTGACCTTCCCGACCCACCAGGGTGGCATGACCGTGAACGCGCAGCTGCCGTTTGGGGTCTTCTTGACCGGGGTCATGAGCGCTAACAGCAACCGGCGCTACACGGTTACGACGGGGACGGACGACAACATGGACGGGGAAGCCAATGACCGTCCCGACGGTGTCGTTCGAAACGGAGAACTGGCCCCAGGATCGCTTCGATTCGACTTCAACATCTCTAAAGCGTTCTTTTTCGGGAACGGCGGCAGCGGCGGCTCCCAAACGAACGTAAACCTTTTCGCCAACATGACCAACGCATTCAATCGGCCGAACTATAACGCGCCGTCCGGCGTGTTGACCTCGCCGAACTTCGGAAGGGTCACCAGCGCCGGCGCGCCGCGGGAGATCGAAGCCGGGCTTCGCTTTCAGTTCTGATCGACCAGCCTCGAAGATCGGTCGGGCGTTCGAGCGTGAAATTCGGCGATCGGCTCTCATCGGGAGCCCGTCGCTCGGGCGACGACCGCAAGACGCCGCGCAGCGGAATTGTCCTCTGTCCCAATTTCTTTTCCGTCATTTCGGGGCACCATCTAAGATCACAAGATCGCTACATCGAGGTGATCCCTTGAAGCCATTCATTGCAATAGTTTTATTGTCTGTCCCGATCTTTGGTTCTCCCCAGGACCCGACGTTGGGAGCCGAGAACCCATTGGCTCAACTCAAAGGCGAACTGGAAAACGTCTTGATCGATGCCGGACTTCCGTTCACCGAGGAACATTACGATGCGATAGTCCTCATGATGGAGGACCGCCGCCGGGCGTCAGAGGAGCTTTTCGGAGAACTCCTGAATTTCAGTGCGGGACCCACCCAAGGTCAGGATGCCGATCGGCTCAACTCGGCCATTGAGTGGATGCGGGGCGAGTTCCTCCTCCGGCTCGAAGACTACTCGACTGAGGAGCAGAATGTGACCTGGAGCCTGCACCGGGAAACATCGGACACCGGAATCCTTGCGACCTCCGAGGTCGCGCGCCGGCTCGCGGCTTGGCGCGGGTCGACATGACGCCTATACGACGACATTGGCAGCGCTGCCGTATGCGTCAGACCCCACTTTTTTCGCTTGTCCGCGAATCAGTTCACCGCCCGAACGGCTGCGAAATCATAATGATATCGGTGCCGCCGGTGTTCATCTTTGGCAGTTCCCATTTGACCGATGCTCGGGGAAAGCCCACCATGGCGCCTACTCCAGAAACCGTGATGGTTAACTCACGCATTTCGCCAGGTCCCAGTCTCGGGATGTTGAAAACTGCCGAGTTAGTATTCGAGAGCAGATCTCGCTGCTTTCCGACGAATCCTCCGCCGGTTGTAGCCTCGACGACAATCGTTTCTTCCTCGGGATCACGCGCGCGTAGTACGGGCAGCACCACACTGATATGCTCCGCCAACAGTCCATTGCCGGGTACGCCGGTATTCCTGATCGTGATCGTATATTGGATCCCTCGATCGGTAAAAACGCCTTCACTGATGCTCGCGCCCATCGGCACTCGAGGGCCCTGTTCCTCCATCATGAAATTCCAGATCTCCCGCAGCGTCTCCTCTGAAACCTGGTCTCTCCTGTAATTTCCCATCCGAAGGTGGCTCGAGTTGGCGAAGTCCGGTGATGTCGTGTGCGAATAGACCTCTCTTTGCAACCATTCGAAGTCAGCGTCGGGGCCAAGCGCTCCCATATCTCTGCGCGGATTGTGGGCCCATGCGGCATGGCATTGCCCGCAGCCGGCCTCAATATAGGTCTGTTGCGCGGTGGTGTAGCTCGGAAGAATCGGAGTGCGCCAGTTGGGCCGTGGGCCGGTATATCCGGGCAGACTCCTCAGGTAAGCCGCAATCTGAAATATCTCCTGGTCCGACAGATTCTTATCTGCGGTGAATCCCGGCATCGTCATTCCCGCTCCCTCGCGAGTAGTGCGGAGAAACTGCTCGTTTGTCAATTGATGTCCTGCCAAAGCGCTGGCGAATCCACCTTCTCCATTGACTCCGTGGCAGTTCTTGCAATCGTTCTCGTTGGTGAAATAGCCGGTCCAGATCCGTCTGCCCTGCCGAATATCCTCGGCGGAGGGCGCTTGACCGTAAGCTGGAATGAAGAGCAACAAGAGCAAAACTGGAAGCATCGGCTTCATGGGGGTTCCTCCTTTCAAGCGCTTATCGTACAAGGACGACAAGATCGCCTCAATGTGCCGGTAGCATATGATCTGTCCGGTGATTGTAGCAAGTGAAGTGTCCAGTCCTGAAAGAGCCGGGAATCTGAATCGTTCCCGGCGACGACCACCGAACCTGAGACCTTCCGGCCGAGTTCTGGCCGGTCCGGGCTATCTGCCGATGCGTCCATCTCCACGATGGCTTCGATCAATGGCGCGCCAACCTCCGGGTGCTGCCGGTGACCGGGGTCAAGACCGGTCTACCCTCGCGTCCACCGCCTGTTGCCGCCTCCTCCATGCATCCTACTCCGTTGGAGTTGGTTCTGAACACCGCTCGGAAGCCGACATTGGCAGCGCTGCCGTATGCGTCAGACCCCGCTTATTTCGCATTTCCGCCCGTCATGGCTTTGGAGAATAATCTCTTGACGCTCTCAATCTCGCAGATCGATGATAGGCCCTCAAGCGTAGACACTCTGGAGAATTCAATGGAAACGAATGGAATGGTAGTGATGATCACGTGTCTCGTCGGATCGGCTTTCGCTCTTGGTCAGGCCGGGCCGCCGCAAGGACCAGCTCCGGAGTATCCAACACCCATGACTGCCATACCGGGTGTCGTTTCAGCCGACGCAAGAATGGAGCGTATCTGGACCGGACAACTGTCCGCGGACGGCGTCATCGGTGATGCGGACGGCACGGTCCTGTTGATCGAGCCCAAAGCCCATCGCGTCAACCGCATGACTACTGATGGAAGCCTCACCCTGTGGCTCGAGGACACGAACGAGGTCGGGGGCATCGCGATCGATCCCAACGGACGCTATATCTCCGTGGAGAGGGATGTTCCGGGCGTGCGCGTTCTTTATCCGGAACGCCGGGTCCTGGCGGACACGTTCGAAGGCGAGCCCATTGGGCGGCTGGCGGACATCGTTGCCGATTCCAAAGGGGGCGTCTACATTACCGAACTCCCCACAAGTTCAGTGCTCTACCTGAACCCGCAAGGGCAGCTTTCCCGCGTGGGCCCGGACATTCCGGGCGCCAATGGAATCATGCTCAGTCCGGATGAGCGAACGCTTTACGTCACCAATAGGGAGGCCGGCATCCTGGCTTTCGACGTCCAACCGGACGGGAGCATCCGAAACCGACGCGCATTCGCTCAACCCGAAGGCGGTCAGGATGGACTGGCCATTGACGCGGCCGGCCGTCTGTACATCGCCAGCGACATCGGCGTCCAAGCGTACACTCCGGAGGGGCGGCACCTCGGCCTGATTCCGGCGCCACGAGACGTGACGAGCATCGCCTTTGCTGGACCCGACAAGAAAACCCTCTACCTGATCGGGCGTGGGCACGATGGTCCCGGCGGCGGCGAAGCGGACGCCAGGTCGTTATACAAGATTCCGATGATTGCCGAAGGCTTCAAGGGACGCGCGAAATAACCTCTACCGTTTTGATACACAAAAAAAGCGGAACACGCGTCACATGCGTATTCCGCTTCCCTTCAGCTTCTTTCTACGACTTCTTTCTTCTAAATGCCGAAGGCGGGATTCGAACCCGCACACCTCGCGGCGCCACCCCCTCAAGATGGTGTGTCTGCCAGTTCCACCACTTCGGCGAAGCTTGCTTCAACGTCTAGTTTTCAGGTGCGGCCTGATCGGCCGGCGCCAGAAGGCCGTCCACGCCTTCGGGCGTCAATTCCACGTCGCCGCCCAGAAGCGGTTCCTCCAGGGGAATCGCCGGAGTGGCCAGCGCGTCTTCGTCGATGACCGAATTCACACCGGGCCGCGAGATCATGATCGTCAGAGTCAACGAAGTGAGCATGAACATCACCGCGGCCACCGTTGTCAGTTTGGTCAGCAACGTCGCGCCGCCGCGCGCACCAAAGGTGGCCTGTGTTCCGGCGCCGCCAAACGCACTGCCGATGTCTTGCCCCTTACCCTGCTGGAGCAAGACCACCAGGATCAGAAAGAACGACACGATCACGTGAATCACTGTCAAGAAACCAATCATATAAATAGACCCTAACCCGCATTTCTCACGAGTTGTCTGCTGCAGCTCCGTATACATCCGCCAGTGCCGCGTTCCGCTTCGTCGGGCTCCTCGACGTACAGTCAAGTACGCCTCGGTCGCCCTCCGGGCGCGGGCCTTGCCCTGACGGCGTCTCCGACTCTTCGCGACGAAAACCCGTGAGAAAGGCGGGCTATCCGCAGTTGTATCTGACGATAGATTCGAACGAGTCCGGTTTCAGACTCGCACCTCCAACCAGACCACCATCGATATCCGGTTGAGCCATCAATTCCGCAACGTTATCCGGCTTGACGCTGCCGCCGTAGAGGATCCGGAGTCCGTCAGCTTCTCCCGCTCCAAACGCGCTCGACACATAATCCCGAATCGTGCGGTGCATGGCTTCCGCTATGTCCGGCGTCGCTGTGCGTCCCGTGCCGATGGCCCATACGGGTTCGTAAGCGACAATGATATTGGAAAGCCCCGAACCAGTCAATTCGGCCAAACTACCCTTAAGTTGTTTTCGGACCACGGCTTCCGCGTTGCCGCTATCACGTTCTTCGAGCGTTTCTCCCACGCACACGATGGCCTTCAACCGTGCGTCCAGAACCGCGCGGGTTTTCAGGGATACGGTTTCGTCGGTTTCTCCGAAAAGTTGACGCCGCTCCGAATGCCCGACGATCGAGTACGCGCAACCCACCTCGGCAAGCATCGGCGCCGAGACCTCGCCCGTAAAGGCCCCTTCGGACTCCCAGTAGACATCCTGAGCCGCGATGGCGACGTTGCTTCCCCGTGCTGCTTCAACCGCGCACGCCAGTGACGTGAACGGGGGCGCGATCGCCACGTCGCAATGGTCCACGCCGGCAATGGCCGGAACCAGCGCGGCGAAGAAGTCACGCGTGGCGGCCTGCGTCTTGAACAGCTTCCAGTTTCCGGCAATGAGGGGTCGTCGCATGGTCATCCTCTCAGTTCTTGTCCGTCAGTGCTTCAACGCCAGGCAACCGCCGCCCTGAAAGGAACTCGAGCGCCGCGCCCCCACCGGTCGATATGTGACCGATCCTGTCGGCAAGTCCGGACTCATTCACGGCCGCGGCCGAATCCCCTCCCCCGACAATCGAGAAAGCGCTCGATGACGCCACCGATCGAGCCACCGCGAACGTCCCTTCGGCAAACCTCGGGTTTTCAAACACCCCCATCGGTCCGTTCCACACCAGGGTCGCTGCCGTGGCGATGACATCGCTGTAGGTCCGCACCGTTTGCGGACCGATGTCCAGCCCCATTTCCCCGGCCGCTGTTTCCCCGATCGAAGTCGTCCTCATGGCATCGCCATCGAAGCTGGCGGCAACAATGTGGTCTTCGGGCAGCCGGATTCGCCGACCGCTGTGCCGTGCCGCCTCCAGCAAATCGCGGGCAAGCGGCACACGGTCCTCTTCGACAAGGGACTTGCCGGTCTGGACGCCCTCGGCCCGCAGAAACGTATACGCCATGGCGCCGCCGATCAGGATATCGTCGGCAATATTCAGAAAATTTTCGATGAGTTCGATCTTGCCCGAGATCTTGGCGCCGCCAACGATCGATACATAGGGCCGTTTGGCGCCTTCGAGCGCGCGACCCAGCGACTCCAGTTCCTTTTGCAACAGAAATCCGGCGGCCGATTGCCCGACGCGCGCGGGCAGACCCGCCGTCGAAGCATGCGCACGATGCGCCGCGCCAAAAGCGTCATTCACGTATAGGTCGCACAGACTTGCCAGCGCTTCGGCAAAATCCGGATCGTTCGCTTCTTCTTCAGCGTGAAAACGCAGGTTTTCAAGCAGAAGGACCTCACCGTCCTTCAGTCGGGCGACGGCTTCCACCGCCTCGGGTCCAACGCAATCTCTGGCGAAAGCGACGTCCATCCCCAACATCGCCGCCAGACGGTCCCGGACCGGTTCGAGGCTGAATTCCGGGTTGGGCCGACCCCGGGGCCGCCCCATATGGGACGCGAGTATCAGTTTTCCACCCTCATCGGTGACGTACCGGATCGAAGCCAGAGTCGCACTGATCCTGGAGTCATCGCCGAGCCTGCCGCCGGACATGGGGACGTTGAAATCGACACGCATCAGGACTCGGCGCCCGGACAGGGTGAGATCGGCTAGGGACAGTTTGTTCATCGACGCGTGGGCAGAGGAATCCGGATACGAGATTGGAAGTGCGGGCGGGCGGGTGACCGCCCGTCCAGGTTCATTTCATCGTCCAGCTTACCGGGCCACGATCCTGACAAGATCCCGCAATCGGTTGCTGAACCCCCATTCATTGTCGTACCAGGAGAAGACCTTCAACATGTTGTCTCCCAGCCCCTTGGTCAGGGGGCCGTCGACGATCGACGAGTGCGGGTTCCGCATGAAGTCAATCGAAACCAGCGGCGCAGTCGAATATTCGAGCACGCCCTTCAACGGCCCCGCGGCTGCTTCCCGCAGCGCTTCGTTCGCGGATTCCGCGGTAACCGGATTCATAGTCCGTACCGTGAGGTCCACAATCGACACGTTAGATGTGGGTACGCGGATCGCAATACCATCCAGCCTTCCAAGCAACTCCGGCATTACCAAACCGATCGCCTTGGCAGCCCCCGTCGAGGTCGGGATCATCGACAACCCGGCGGCGCGCGCCCGGCGAAGGTCCGGGTGCGGCAGGTCCAACAGCTTCTGGTCGTTCGTATAGGAATGGACGGTGGTCATCAGCCCGTACTCGATTCCAAACGATTCGTGAAGCACCTTGGCCACCGGCGAAAGGCAATTGGTCGTGCACGACGCGTTCGAAACAATGTGGTGCTGCGACGCGTCGTACTTGTCGTCGTTGACGCCGACACAGATGGTGATGTCTTCGCCCTTTGCCGGTGCCGAGATGATGACTTTCCTGACACTGCCGCGCATGTGCTTGCCGGCCGCTTCCGCATTGGTAAAGAGCCCGGTGGATTCCAGGACCAGATCGACGCCCAGGTCCGGCCAGTCGATGCGGGCGGGATCGCGTTCGCTGAAGACCCTGATGGACTTTCCGTCCACCGACAACCCGTCATCGGTCGCGGCAACATCCGCGTCAAGATTGCCAAGTACCGAGTCGTATTTGAGCAGGTGAGCCAGCGTTGCGGGGTCCGTCAGATCGTTCACGCCGACGATTTCGATATCGGCATCGTTCCGGCACACCCTGTAAAAGTTCCTGCCGATACGACCGAAACCGTTGATACCAATCTTGATTGCCATGCGGATCTCCTGGAAATATGAGGTCACGGAGCGGGCACGACATGCCCGAACAAACCACTTATAGTAGCAGATTCATGGCATGTCCGGTTCGGCCCCGAATTTCGTCCGGGCCACCGGAATTCTCATATACTCGTCCCGATGTACGTGCTCTATACGGCGGCGCTTGCGGTGGGGCTTGTTCTGACATTCCCGTATTACCTGATCCGATTTCGCAAGTACATGCCCACCATCAAGGAACGGCTCGGCTTCATCGCGCCCGAGACCAAGGGGACGGCGATCTGGATTCACGCCGTCTCGGTGGGTGAAGTCAAAGCGATCGACGGCCTGATCGCCGGAATGAGGCGCGCGTTTCCGCAAAGCCGTCTCGTCGTGTCGACGACGACGCCGACCGGACGCGCGCTGGCTCTGGCACGGGGCGACGTGGACCGCGTCATTTATTTTCCTCTCGACCTGCCCGGCACGGTTCGCCGTAGCCTGGACCGTATTCGTCCCGAACTGGTCGTCGTGGCTGAAACGGAAATATGGCCCAACTTTCTTCGCCGATGTTCCCGGCAGGCCGTCCCGGTCTTTATGGTCAACGGCAGGATTTCGGATAAATCGTACCGGCGGTACAAGCTGGGATCCCCTTGGCTCGGGCGCGTCCTCGAGGGTTACCGAATGCTGGGAATGCAATCGAACCTCGACGCCGACAGGATCCGCGGGCTGGGAGCGCCCCGAGACCGCACGGTCGTGCTCGGCAACCTCAAGTACGACGCACCCACTTTCACGCCACGCCTGGATTCGACCCTCAACGACAGACTGTCACGGATGCAGCCGCTGTTGGTCGCCGCCAGCACCGCGGCCGGCGAGGAACCGCTGGTCCTGGAAGCGTATCGGCGGCTCCGCGGAAAGCATCCGGCGCTCAAGCTATTGATCGCGCCTCGACGGCCCGAACGGTTCGACGAGGTGGAGCACACGATTCAATCGGCCGGGTTCAGCCTCGCGCGGCGATCCAGGCTGTCGTCGAACGATGCCTCTGACGTGCTGCTTCTGGATTCGATTGGAGAACTAACGGCCGTCTTCGAACACGCGACGGTGGTCTTCATGGGAGGGACGCTGGTCCCGCGCGGCGGCCACAACATCCTGGAACCGGCCCGGTTTCAAAAACCGGTCGTCTTCGGTCCGCACATGGAAAACTTCCGCGACATGGCCAGGACGTTTCTGGATGACGAAGCGGCAATCGAGGTCCCCGATGCCTCGGAGTTCGCGCGTCGGGTCGGGCACATCCTGAGCGATCCGGCTCTGGCGGCCAAACTCGGGCGGAAGGCGGCAGCCGTTGCGGAGCGGAACGCCGGCGCCACCGGCCGGGCGCTGGCCGCCATTCGTGAGGCCATGCAAGGAGAGACGGCATGAGCCGGCTGTTCGGCACGCTGGTCGCGGCTCGGACACGCCTCTACGACAACGGAATCCTGCCGATACGCCGTTTGAATCATCCCGTCGTCAGTGTGGGAAATCTCACTACCGGAGGCACGGGCAAAACACCGCTCGTGATCGAACTCGCAAGACAGTTCCGGGACAAGGGCTATCGGCCGGTCATTCTATCGAGAGGCTATCGCCGCAAGAGCCGCGGAGTTGCCATCGTCAGCCGAGGCCGCGGACCCGAGATCGACTGGACACAGTCGGGAGACGAACCGCAATTGATGGCGGTCCGCCTCGCCGGTGTGGCCGTCGTCGTCTGCAACGACCGTTTCCACGCGGGGAAAAAGGCCGAAGAGGAAGACCTGGGGAACCTGTTCCTGCTCGACGACGGGTTCCAGCACCGTCGACTCCATCGCGATGTCGACATCGTCGCGATCGACCCGAATGAATGGGCGCGCGAGGCTCGACTGCTGCCCCGCGGGCCATGGCGTGAGCCGAAGAGCGCGATCGGACGCGCTCACGCGGCCTGTGTCCAGGCCGGACCCGGTTTGGGCGCGTTCGAACCCGGCATTCCCGTTTTCGAGGTTGAGACGATCGTCGACGGTCTCAGCCGAAACGGGCGGATCGTCCCGATCGAATCTCTGAAGGGCACGCCAGTGACAGCGTTCGCCGGTATCGCCAAACCCGATCGCTTCTTCAATCTGCTCGAAACCCAGGGGCTCACCATCGCATCGCGGGTAGCCTTCCCCGACCACCACGCGTACCGTTCCAGCGACCTCCAGCGCCTTGCGGGTCCAACCCTGGTCACCACCGAAAAGGACGCGATGCGACTGCCCGGCGACGATTTCTACTTCCTGCGGATATCTGCTAACATTAAGCGTTTCAATGAGCTACATGATCTGATCCACGAACGAATCGAACGTGACGATGCCTGAAAAGATCGTGATCCGCGGCCCGAACTGGGTGGGTGACGCGGTGCTCTCGGTTCCGGCAATGAAGGCGGTCCGCGAGCGCTTTCCCAACGCCGAAATCACCCTGCTGGTCCGGCCCTGGGTGGCCGGCCTGTTCCGTCGGGCGCCATTCATCGATGAGGTGTGGACCCGGCCCGGACCCGGTTTCACTCAATGGATCGACACGGCTCGCGAGATGCGCCGTCGTCGTTTCGATCTGGCCCTGCTGTTTCCAAATTCCTTTGAATCCGCATTGACCGCGTTCGTTGGAGGAGTACCCTCGCGCATCGGATATTCCACCGACTGGCGAAGCTGGCTTCTGAGCCGACCGGTTCGCGTGCCCCCCGACAAGGGGCACCAGGTGGAGTACTACCTGCGGCTTCTCGATGATGCGTTCGGCGCCGGGCGCCGGCCCGACATTCGGATCGCGGCGGCTCCAGACGAGATTTCCAGCGCGCATCGACTGCTGGCCAGCCACGACGTGGATCCATCCGCCGGCATTCTGGCCCTCAACCCCGGTGCGGCGTTCGGTTCCGCGAAACGCTGGTTCGAGGACCGCTTCGCCGAGGTTGCGGACCGTCTTGGCGAAGAAATGAACCTGCAAGTCGTGATGGTCGGGTCGGCAAACGAAATCGAAATCGCGGCCAGGATTCAGGCGGCCATGAAACGGCCGTCGACGATTCTCTGCGGGGCCACAGATCTGGAAACGCTCCTGGGAGTTCTGGCCGGAGCTTCGGTGGTGGTCACGAATGACTCGGGACCCATGCATATGGCGGCCGCACTCGGGGTTCCCACGGTCGCTGTCTTTGGATCGACCGACGCGTCGGTGACCAGCCCGGTGGGTGCCCGGACACGCCTCGTGCGCCACGATGTGGCGTGCAGTCCCTGCCTGCTGCGCGAATGCCCGATCGACCACCGGTGCATGGATGCCGTCACCGTGGATGAAGTGGTGGCCGCCGCGCGCGAAATCGTAGAAACCGCCCCGGCCGGACAATGACCGGAAAAATGCCGACGACCGTGGCGGAACCCAGGAGCGCCGTCTTTCTCGACCGGGACGGTACGGTGTCCGAAGAAATCGGGTACGTGTACGACGCTTCCCAATATCGCGTCTTTCCGTGGACCGGAACGGCAATCCAACGGCTCAACGCGAAGGGCCTCCATGTGATCCTGGCAACCAACCAGTCGGGCATCGAGCGCGGTTACTTCACTGAAGACATGGTGCACCGCGTTCACCGCAATCTGTCCGACGAAATAGGCCGTTCCGGTGGGCGTCTGGACGCCGCGTACTTCTGCCCGCACCTCCAGGATTCGTGCCGGGATTGCCGAAAACCCCATCCGGGAATGTTGTATCGTGCCCGGGACGAGATGGCTGTCGATCTCGAGACGTCCTATATGGTCGGAGACCGCCAAACCGATGTGCAGGCCGGAAAGGCGGCTGGAACACGGACCATTCTGGTCATGACCGGAGATGGCCGGAACCAACGCGATCTATATCGCGATTCCGAGGTCCAGCCCGATTACTTCGCGAATACGCTCAGCGATGCCGTCGACTGGATATTGGAGGACGTGGATTCGGCTGAAAGACAGTCGGAATCTCGACGCGGCCAATGAAACTTTCCTCGCTCATTCGGGACTTCAAGGACCGCAAGGTCGTCGTGCTCGGCGACCTTGTGGCCGATGTTTTCGTGTACGGAGAGATTTCCCGCATTTCTCGGGAGGCTCCGGTGATGATCCTGTCGCATCGGGACACGCAAGTCGTCCCCGGCGGGGCCGCGAACGCTGTCCATAACCTCTGGGCGCTCGGCGCCCGTCCGGTGCCCGTGGGGCTGGTCGGAAACGATGACGAAGGCCGCCGGTTGGTTGAATTTTTCGATTCGCATGGCATCGACACCTCCGGCATTCAACCAATCGGATCGTATTCCACACCAACCAAGACCCGGATATTGGCCGGCGCCTCCCACGCCATCCGCCAGCAGGTTCTCCGGATCGACCGCGGAAATCCCCTCGATGGTGCCGACCGGGAGACCGTCGGCCGGGCCATCCAACGGTCTCTGGACGCGAGGCTCGATCAGGCGGATGCCGTGTTGATCTCCGACTATGGGTATGGCGCCGTGCCCCCAGTGTTACCCCCGGAGCTTTCCCGAGCCAAGGTTCCGGTCACCCTCGATTCGCGATTTCGTATCAACGACTACTCCGGCCTGACCGCGGCCACCCCCAATGAACCTGAAGTTGAAGCGGCACTGGATCTCGCGATCGACGACGACCCCTCGAAGCTCGAAAACGCGGGCCGAACGCTGCTTCGCCGCCTGAAACACAAGGCGCTCCTGATTACGCGAGGGCGCCACGGTATGGCATTGTTCGAACCCGGGAACGAGACGACGCATATCCCCATCCACGGCAGCGATGAGGTGGCCGATGTAACCGGTGCGGGCGATACGGTGATATCGGTATTCACACTCGCTCTCGCCGCGGGCAGCAGTTTCAAGGATGCCGCACGGCTCGCAAATTACGCCGGAGGACTCGCCGTCATGAAACATGGGACCCAACCGGTAACGCAGGCCGAACTCGCAGCAGCCGTACGCCCGGATCCGTTGACATGAAGCCGGTTTCCGTCGAGGACATCTTGCCCCTCGTCGCCGGCCGTCGCGTTGTGCTTGCCAACGGATGCTTCGATATCCTCCACGTCGGACACGTCCGCTACCTGGAGGCGGCCCGGCAACTGGGCGACGTCCTGGTTGTCGCGATCAACGATGACGAATCGGTCCGCCGCCTCAAGGGGAATGGCCGTCCCATCATGAGTATTCAAGAACGTTGCCTTCTGGTGTCGGCACTGGAATGCGTGGACTACGTCTTCTCATTCTCCGAGCCCGACGTGGGACGGGTGATCGAAGTCCTCAAACCAGCGGTACAGGCAAAGGGAACCGATTACACGGAAGACAACGTACCCGAGGGCGATCGGGTTCGAGCCTACGGGGGGGAGGTCCGGATCGCGGGCGATCCCAAGGACCATTCGACACGGGACATTCTTTCTCGCATTCTGGGACTCTAGCAGCCTGTCGGACTTTCGGCGTAAGTCCTTTGTTTTCAACAACGGCCCTTTTTAGCCCGAAACGGTAAACACAGTCATATGAATGACTTAGGTTTTTGATTCGGTGTTAGTCCGACAGGCTGCTAGTGCCCTGTCCCACAAATAACGTGCCTAACGCCGATGGGTCTTGGCCGGCGAGGTTTAACAGCCCCTGGCAGAACCCTGGGCGCGACCCCGCGGGGATCTGCCACGGGCGCTTCGGTGACGTGGGTGCCGAGTGACCGGAATGTGGTAAGTTCGGGGTGCGATGAACCGCGTGCATGCGAATATGCCGAGTCCCCGGCGAATCCTCGTCATCAAATTCGGATCCCTGGGAGATATCGTCCACTGTCTTCCCTCGGTCCGCCAGCTTCTGGAACGGTTTCCGGAGGCCGAAATCGACTGGCTGATCGAAGGCAAGAACAGAGCGGTCGTCGAAATGAGCGGCCTCGGCGTTCGCCTCGTTCCGATCGACACTTATCATTGGCGGTACAGTCCGGGTATCGGGAGCGCCAGGGAAATCCTGGAATTCGTATGGGCGCTGCGAACCGACGGTTACGACTGCACCATCGATTTCCAGGGTCTGCTGAAATCCGCCTTCGTCGGATACCTGTCGGCGGCGCCGGTTCGGATCGGTTGGGAGCGGGACTTTCTGAAAGAATCCACCAGCCGCTTTTTCTATACCGAAGTCGTCAAACCACGGCGCGTCCACATCATCGACCAGCAAATGGAACTGCTCAAACCGCTGGGCATCGAACCCAACTGGGACACCGTTGCCGAAATCGAAGCGCCAGCGACCGCGAGAGCAAGCATCCAGCGCAAGATCGGCGATAGGCGCGGCTTCGTTCTGATCAATCCCGGCGGCAACTGGGAGACCAAGCGATGGGAACCGTCCCGGTTCGGCGCGCTCGCCCGGCGCCTCATGGATGAGGGTCTCGATGTGGCGGTGACCTGGGGCCCCGGAGAAGAAGACGCCGCCAGAACGATTCGCGAGATCGCCGGCGACGATCTCCTGATGGTCGATTCGACACTTCCCGAACTGGTTGCGCTCTGCGAGCGGTCCTGTCTTTTCGTGGGCGGTGACACCGGCCCGATGCACTTTGCGGCTGCGACGGGAACGCCGATCGTTTCGCTTTTCGGACCGACGTCGAGCGACCGAAACGGGCCGTTCCAACGTGAAGACGTGGTCGTCGAGTTGCGGATGCCCTGCCGCCCCTGCTATGAACGCGACGCCTGTCCACTGGAACACCTGGAATGCATGGGAAACATCACTGTCGATATGGTTCACGAGGCCTGTCGCAAACGATTGGCTTTCGAGGCGTCTAACAGCCCATGGTAGAACCCTTCAGGGTCGCGCGCGGGGGTCTATCGGGTCTCAGGCGCGAAGAGAGGAGCGGAGCGATGGTTTCACATCGTGACCGACGAACGACAAAGTCTGTGACCCGAACCCCCCTGCGCCCTATGGGTTACGGCGGCATCGGGCCATCTGCCACGTTGCCCCTCCTCGATCGATGGTGTCATCGACTTGATCGATGCGGGCATCGACCAAGTCGATGGAGGGCATCGACCAAGTCGATGGAGGGCATCGACCAAGTCGATGGAGGACATCGACTTCGTCGCGGCGCCTCGCATGCGGCCCAATGGCGCTCGTAACGCGATCCCTGCAGGGTTCTACCACGGGCTGCTAATGTATCCAAACGCCACGACTATTGAGACATGACCCTTTCCCGCATACGCGTCCCGCTCGGGTTCGCCGTCGGGGCCCTGGCCCTGTACCTGTCCACACCCGCGCTGAAACTGATCGTTGCCGGAATACCTCTGGCTCTGTTCGGACTGCTTTGGCGCGCAACCGCAGCCGGAGTCATCCGCAAGGATCGTAACCTCGCGACTGACGGGCCCTATCGCTTCACCCGCAACCCCTTGTATTTCGGCAGTTTCCTGCTGGCTTTGGGCGTCTCCGTCATGAGCGGCAACCTGGTCTGTGCGCTATTGATCCTGGTTCCGTTCGGACTGGTTTATCCCGGCGTCATGAGGCGGGAAGAATCGCACCTGTCACAATTGTTCGGCGAAGAATACGAACGGTTCAGGCGGAGCGTGCCCGTCTTTTTCCCGCGCGGGATTGGATCCGAAATCCTCGAATCCTTTTCGTTCGAACGGTATCGAGCCAACGGCGAGTACAACGCCGGAATCGGACTTCTCGCCACAGTTATCCTGCTGGTGCTCAAGGCCCTTGTGTGACCATTAACAGGTTGCTTTAACCTACGTCGGAACCTATAATTTCGAGTTGGGCCGAAGAGTGGGCGTTTCGCCCACTTTTTTGTTGTGGGGCTTTTTTGTGGGAGTCGAACTGGATCGAATACGCAAGGTTGTCGAGGATGTCGTCGAATCCGAGGCCTATGAACTCGTAGACTTGGAGTTGAAGGGAGCGGGCAAACACCGCATCCTCAGAATCTTCATCGACCGTGAAAATGGCATATCGCACGAGGATTGCAAGTTGATCAGCGAGCAGGTGGGAACAGTTCTGGATGTCGAGGATCCGATTCCGTTTGCCTATACGCTGGAAGTTTCCTCGCCGGGCCTGGATCGCAAGTTGGTGAAGAGGAGCGATTTCACTCGCTTCAAGGGACACCTCGCAAAAATCCAGACCACGGTGCCGCTTCACAACCAGAAGATTTTCAGGGGCCGGATCGAGGGTCTGACCGATGACCGGATCCATTTGGTTTCACCGAACGGGAACGTCGTCGAGATACCGATGGACGTCGTTCGGGAGACTCGGCTGGAAATCGACTGGGAAATGGAAAAATCTCGGAGTTCAAGGAGTCGATAGCGATGTCTTCGAATCTGCTGTTTCAGACAATCGACCAGATCAGCCGAGAGAAAGGGATCGACCCCCAGATCGTTATCGATGCGATCGAGGATGCCATCGTTGTCGCCTCGCGCAAGTACTTCAAGACCAACGAAGAACTCCGTTCCCGCCTCAACCACGAGAACGGGGAGATCGAAGTGTTCGCGGTACGCAAAGTGGTCGACACCGTTGAAGACGAGACGTTGGAGATTTCTCTGCAGGAAGCACAGTCCCTGAAGGACAACGTGCAGGTCGACGACGAACTGGAGTTCCCGAAACCGACCGATGGCCTTGGCCGAATCGCGGCGCAAATGGCCAAGCAGGTGATCTTTCAGAAGGTTCGAGAAGCCGAACGGGAAAGTGTGTACCAGGAATACCGCGAGCACGTCGGCGAGGTCGTCAACTGTGTGGTCAAGCGGTTCGAGAGCGGCGACATCATCGTCGATATCGGAAAAACCGAAGGCCGGCTGCCGCGCCGCGAACAGTCCAGGCTGGAAAACTACGCCCCGGGCGAGCGGATGCGTGTGGTGATCATCCGGGTCGAAAAGACGACTCGAGGGCCCCAGATCATCGTTTCCAGGGGCGATGCCAGCCTGGTACAGCATCTTTTCCAGACGGAAGTGCCCGAGATCTACGACGGCACGGTCCAGATCCGCAGCATCGCGCGCGAATCCGGAGAACGAACCAAGATCGCCGTGGCTTCACGAGAAAGAGACGTCGATCCGGTCGGGGCCTGCGTTGGCATGAAGGGTAGCCGGGTCCAGTCCATCATCCGCGAACTGCGGGGAGAAAAGATCGACATCATCCAATGGTCCGATGACATCGTGACGTTCGCGACCAACGCGATCAGCCCGGCTCAGGTCAGCCGGGTCTCGATCCTGGATGGACCCGCGACCGACTACGAAACGATGGGTGGCGAAGACGCGGAGTCGCCCGTACGCGTCATGGAAATCATCGTCGAAGAGAGTCAGCTATCGCTGGCTATCGGCAAGAAGGGACAGAACGTCCGCCTCGCGTCCAAACTCATCGGCTGGCGGATCGAAATCAAGAGCGATGAAGAAAAACGGGCCGAGATCGAAGACGAGATCGAGAGAATGCAGGCGGCGACGCCTCTGGAATCCATCAAGGGCCTGACTCCCGGGATCATCGCCAAGCTGAATTCCGCAGACATCACCACTGTGGAGCAAGTGGCCAATCTCTCACCCGAGGATCTGGAGGCTTTGCCGGGTATCGGCGGAAAGACCATCGACAAGATCCGTGACGAACTGTCGGAGTACTACGCCACGATGCCGACCTACCAGGACGACCTGGAACGATCGATGCAGGAACGGATGTTCTCGAAAGACAAAGAAGCGGTCGAGGACGACAGCGCGGCCGAAGAGCACATCGAGACATCATCCGATGAAACCGGACCCGCGGGCGAAGCCGAGGTTTCGGCGAGCGGCGACGGCACCGCGATCGCCGGCGATGCTTCCGCCGAAGCGGCAAGCGCGGAAGACGAAGACGAGGTAAAAACGCCAATACCTGAGGGCGGCTCCGGCTGAGTTCCCGGAACGCCCCGCATGTTATTCTGTTGGTTTCCATTGCTCACATGAGCACTGCTGAAGGGGAAAACGTAGTCCGATGCCAAAGATTCGTGTCTACCAGCTAGCGCGGGAGTTGAACCGCGACAATAGCGAAGTGATTCGAGAGTTGCAGCACCTTGGCGCCCCGGTGACCTCGCACTCGAACACTGTGGAAGACCGCATGGCCAAACATCTGCGCAAAACCCTTGGAGTACTCGAGTTTGACGAGAGCATTGTGATTGCAACGGAAGACAAGGCCAGCCAGGCAAAGCCAAGAACCGACATGCCGGAACCCAATCTGGTCAAGGCCCGGCCCAAGCCCATGGAAGCGGCGCCGGCTGAAGCGCCTGCCATGCCGCGGCCCGTAGCATCTGTCGCACAGGCGCGAACCGTACCTCCGCCAGTTCCTCAGGTCGCAACCGCTCCTCCGGCCCGTCCCGCCGCATCGATTGCGCCACCCGCCGCTCCCATCAAGCCGAAGGCAGCGCCCGCACGGCCCGCGGCCGCGACCGCGCCGCCACCGGGACAACGGAAAACCATGCAGCAGTTGGCTCAGGAGCGGCTGCGCCAGCAAAATCGACCGATCCCCAAGGCGCCTCCGCATCCCTCCAGGGACACGCGCCCCACCCAGCGACCGACCCATGCGCGGCCCATCCCACCGCGCCAAACGGCGCCTCCGGGACCGCGACGGGATCCAAGACGAGACAGGCCGCGGCCGACTCGCGCATCGAGAGTGGAACGCACGATGAATCGGCGCCCGATGCCGCGCCCGCAGCCCAAGGCCGAGGCCCCGCGAGAACACCGTACCATCACCCTGACCGACAACATCACCGTGAAGGAAATCGCAGAAAAGCTGGACGCTCGATCCAAGGACGTTATCAAGAAACTGATGGACCGCGGCATGTTTGCCACAATCAACCAGACGCTGGACAAGGAACTCGCCGAACAGATCTGCAAGGAATTCAACGCCGATATCGACTTCGTCACGTTCGAAGAGGCCGTCCAGTTGGAAGCCGTTGAGAAGGTCATCGAATCGGGAGAAAGTGGCGCCCTGTCTCCCCGGCCGCCGGTGGTTACGATCATGGGGCACGTCGATCACGGAAAGACTTCCCTGCTCGATGCCATCCGCAAAACACGCGTGACCGAATCCGAGCACGGAGGCATCACCCAACATATCGGCGCGTATCAGGTCGAAACCGGAGATCGCAAGATTACGTTCCTCGATACGCCCGGCCACGAGGCCTTCACGTTGATGCGTGCCCGCGGCGCTTCAGTCACCGACGTGGTCATTCTGGTAGTCGCGGCCGACGACGGAGTCATGCCGCAGACCATAGAATCCATTTCGCATACGCGTGAGGCCAAGGTGCCGCTGATCGTTGCCATCAACAAGATCGACGTGCCGAATGCCAACGTCGACAAGGTCAAGCGGGATCTGGCCGAGAAGGGAGTCCTGGTCGAAGACTGGGGCGGCGATGTCGTCAGCGTGGAAGTCTCGGCAAAGAAGAAGACCAATCTGGGACAGTTGCTCGAAATGATTCTTCTTGTCTCGGACATGCGGAACCTGAGAGCCGACCCCAACTTCCCGGCGATGGGAACAGTGCTGGAAGCCAAGCTCGACAAGGGCCGGGGCAACGTTGCCACCGTTCTGGTTCAGAACGGCACACTGAGGGTGGGCGACAACTTCATTGCCGGATCGGTCTACGGCAAGGTCCGCGCGATGTACGACGAGAAAGGCGTCCCGGTTATCGAAGCCGGGCCGTCGGCTCCCGTCGAAACGCTCGGCCTTCAGGGATTGCCAATGGCCGGGGATTCGCTGCAGGTGATTACCGACGACAGCAAGGCCCGCCAAATCGCCAGCTTCCGTCAGGATGCCCAGAGAGAACGGGATCTGGCGAAGAAGTCGCGGCTCACGTTGGATCAACTTCATGTCCGGATGGCGCAGGGCGAGGTCAAGGAAGTCCCAGTCGTTCTCAAGGCCGACGTTCAGGGTTCAACCGAAGTACTCAGCGAAATGCTGGTCAAACTCGAGACCTCCAAGGTGCGCATCAGGATCATTCATTCCGCGGTCGGCGCCATCACCGAATATGACGTGCTCCTGGCTGCCACCTCCAACGGGATCATCATCGGTTTCAACGTCCGGCCCGAAAAGAAGGCTTCCGAGATCGCCACTCGCGAGAAGGTCGATATTCGATTGCACACGGTGATCTACAACGTGGTCGACGAACTGAAGAAAGCCATGGCGGGCGTGCTCGACCCGGTGACCAGAGAAGTCTTCCAGGGAACGATCGAGGTGCGGGACACGTTCAAGGTTCCGAAGGTCGGAACGATCGCCGGTTGCTACGTGACCGACGGTCTGGTTTCGCGCAATGCCCAGGTTCGGTTGCTTCGCGACAACGTCGTGATCTTCGAAGGCAGGATTGCTTCGCTCAAGCGGTTCAAGGACGATGCTTCCGAAGTGCGGTCCGGATACGAATGCGGCATCGGAATTCAGGGATACAACGACATCAAGGTCAGTGATGTGATCGAAGCGTTCACGACAGAAAAGGTTGCCGCGGATATCGGAGTGTAGCGGCGGGTTTCGAGCGACATCCGCTCGACATATCTTCGGACTTCCCGCCCTTTTCCCCATGCATGTTGCCCTGCTCGAACTCGACCTTCATATCCCGCACGCACATTCCCTGAAAGACAAGCGAATGGCGGTCAGGAGCCTGAAGGACCGCTTGCGAAAGCGTTTCAACGTGTCTGTCTCCGAAGTCGACTACCAGGACCTTTGGCAACGGGCCGCGATCGGAGTCGTCAGCATCGGCCCAGACTCCGCCTACCTCGAACGGCAACTCGCTCTGGCTCTTGAAGAAGCGGAACGGACCTTGCCCGACTGCGAGATAAACAGCAGGATCGGATTCCTGTAATGGCTGAGAAACGGAGACTCGACCGGGTGGGGCAACAGGTTCGGACCGAACTCGGCTTTCTGATCGAAACCGGACTGGACGATCCGCGAATCGGTCCGGTGGGCGTCACCCATGTCCGGATGTCGAAGGACCTGCGCCATGCCCGTGTTTACGTCAGCGGCATGGGGAGCCAAACCGACCGCGAGGAAACGATGGCCGGACTCCACTCCGCACGCGGGTTTCTGCGCCAGCAACTCAGCCTGCGGTTGCCTCACCTGCAAAGAACGCCCGAGTTGACTTTCGATTACGACGATACGGTCGAAAGTGGAATGAGAGTCGAAGAGATCCTCGCCGAGATACGCGACGACCAGGAGTGAGCATCGCCATTGAAAAATTCGAATCCGGACGATTCCTCCGTGGCGCCGATCGGATTTCTTGTCATCGACAAACCGGCCGGCATCACCTCGCACGATGTCGTCAGCCGCATACGAAAGCGGTTCGCGACGCCGAAGGTGGGTCATCTTGGCACGCTCGACCCGATGGCGACCGGGGTTCTTCCGATCGCAATTGGAAAAGCCACACGTCTGGTGCGGTTCGTCTCGGGATCGCCAAAAGAGTACACGGGCCGAATCCGACTGGGGCAGGACACATCCACTTGCGATGCCGACGGAGAGCCGGCAGGAAAGCCCCGCCCTGTCGAGGTGACCGGCAAACAGGTTGCCGAAGCAATGGCTTCGTTTCTTGGGAACCTCCAGCAGATTCCGCCGGCTTACTCGGCAAAGAAGATTTCGGGGGTCCGGGCACATCGGTTGGCACGCAGGGGCGTCGACGTTCGGATGAAGCCGGTGGAGGTGTTCGTCGAGACGTTCGAAATGCTCGGCTGGACCTCCCCGGAACTCCATTTTCGCGCTGTTTGTTCGCCCGGAACCTATATCCGAAGCCTGGCTCGAGATCTGGGATCGATGCTGGGAACCGGAGGGCACCTGGGGTCGTTGCGCCGCATCCGGTCCGGTCCCTTCAGGATCGAGGATGCCGCCGGGCCGGACCAAGCCGAGCCGGCCGACATTCTGCCGCCCGAGCATGTGCTCTCGGATCTGCCGCGAATTCAGGTCGACGATGCGGGCGCGGAATTCATCCGTCATGGAAGACCGGTGGACATCGGCATGCAAGAGCAAGGGAAAGGTGCGGAGGTCTGCATCTTCAACAGCAAAGATCGGCTGATCGCCGTCGGTACCCGAAATGAGGGTTGGGCGAACCCTGAAGTTGTGCTACTGTAAGCGCTCCAAATTACTGGAGGAAGAAGAAAGAATAGAATGGCTCTGACGAGGGAATCAAAGGGCTCGATCATTGACCAATATCGTATCCATCCTTCGGATACGGGGTCGCCGGAAGTTCAGGTCGCAATCCTCAGTGAACGAATCACTTACCTGACCGAACATTTCAAGACGCACAAGAAGGACCATGCTTCCCGGCGCGGGCTTCTGAAGCTCGTGGGGCGGCGGCGGCGATTGCTCGAATATCTGAAGAGCCACGAAGTCGGCCGTTACAAGGAAATCATTCAGAAGCTTGGCCTTCGAAAGTAGCCGGACACGGTACTGTCCCCGAACTCCCAGCAACGGCCCAACCTCAAGCATGACGCCCCGAAACCTGTTTTGGCCGAAGTCTACCTGCGACACCATCATGAGTCGATAGGTGGCTGGATCCCGCCTCGTCATTCCCTCGTCATACTGACGAAAGGACGTATCGAACACTATGAATGTGCATAAAGTCAGCACGACAATCGGAGGTCGTGAATTCTCCATTGAAATTGGCAAGCTTGCCACACAGGCCGATGGCGCGGCGTTTGTACGCTACGGCGATACGATCGTTCTGGTTACCGCATGTGGTGCCAGAGAAGCCCGGGAAGGGGCCGATTTCTTTCCCCTGACCTGTGACCACAGAGACAATTTTTACGCTGCCGGCAAGATACCGGGGGGATTCTTCAAACGGGAAGGCAAACCGGGCGAACGCGAAGTCCTGTACAGCCGAATGATCGACCGGCCGATCCGGCCGTTGTTTCCCGAAGGCTACCGAAACGAGACTCAGGTGATCGCGATGGTCCTGTCCGCCGATCAGGACAATGACCCGTCCATTCTCAGTATCACGGGGGCATCGACGGCGTTGTACACGTCTCCCCTGCCCTTTACTCAGCCGATCGCGGCGATTCGCGTGGGCCTGATCGATGGCGAGTACGTCATCAACCCGACATATCCGCAACTTGAAGAGAGCCGTCTGAACCTCCTGGTTGCCGGCACCGAGGA
This sequence comes from Terriglobia bacterium, assembly GCA_963555775.3. GTDB lineage: Bacteria > Acidobacteriota > Terriglobia > 20CM-2-55-15 > 20CM-2-55-15 > JAJEDW01. Next base: position 342,342 of record CAUVWY020000005.1, read on the forward strand.
CGGCGTGACGATGGTGGAAGCCGGCGCCACGGAAATCTCCGAAGAAGAAATGGTCCGGGCACTCGAAGTAGCGCACGATGCAATTCTGGAAATCATCGAATTGCAGAAAGAACTCTACGACATCATCCGTCCGGAGAAGCTTCAGTACGATCCGCCGCCTTCGGATCCGGAAATCGACCGCAAAGTCGAAGAGTCGATCCGCACCGAACTCGAAGACGCGCTCAACACCCAGAAGTACGACAAGCTGACCAGTTACGCCAAAATCGGCAACGCCAAGACCAAGGTCATCGAGAGCCTCGGTGCGGATGCCAGCGAGGAAACGGTCAAGCTCGCCAAGAGATCATTCAACGCGCTGAAGGAAAGGATCTTCCGCGATCAGATTCTTCACGACAATACGCGGCCCGACCGGCGTGCAACCGATGAAATCCGGCCGATCTGGATCGAAGAGGGCCTGCTGCCGCGCGCGCACGGATCGGCGGTCTTTACCCGAGGCGAAACGCAGGCACTGGTCACGACAACGCTGGGTACCGGGGATGAGGCCCAGCGGCTCGACCGGCTGGAAGGCGAATCCTTCAAACACTTCATGTTGCACTACAACTTCCCGCCGTTTTCGGTTGGCGAAGTGCGCAGAATGGGTTTCACAAGCCGGCGGGAGGTCGGCCACGGAATCCTGGCCGAGCGGTCCATCCTGCCGATGATGCCCAGCGAAGAAGACTTTCCCTACACCGTTCGCGTTGTGTCCGAAATTCTCGAATCCAACGGTTCGTCGTCGATGGCGACGGTTTGCGGGGGCAGTCTGGCGTTGATGTCCGCTGGCGTTCCGATCAAACGTCCGGTTGCGGGCGTCGCCATGGGACTGGTCTCCGAAGGCGACAAGTACGCCATCCTGAGCGACATTGCAGGAGCTGAGGACCACTACGGCGACATGGACTTCAAGGTCGCCGGCACGCGCGAAGGCATCACGGCCCTTCAGATGGACATCAAGATTACGAACGTCTCGTTCGAAATCATGGCCAAAGCCATGGAGCAGGCGAAACGCGGCCGCATGCACATCCTTGACAAGATGGAAGAAGCGATACCGGCCGTTCGCGAAGAGATGTCTGAATTCGCACCCAGGATCTACACGATCGAGATTCCGACCGACAAGATCCGCGATGTCATTGGACCGGGCGGCAAGATGATCCGCTCGATCGTCGAACAGACCGGCGTCAAGATCGATGTCAACGACGACGGGCGTGTCAACATTGCCTCGAACGACGGACCGTCGGCCCAGAAGGCTATAGAGATCGTTCAGAACCTGACGGCCGTTCCCGAAGTCGGCAAGACCTACCTGGGCAAGGTGGTTCGAATCGCCGATTTCGGTGCATTCGTTGAAATATTCCCGGGCACTGACGGACTGCTTCACATTTCGGAGATCGCCGAACAGCGCATTCGCGAGGTCCGCGACGAATTGAACGAAGACGACCAAATCATGGTCAAGGTCATTGCCCTTGACGGTAACCGGATCAAGCTGTCGCGAAAGGCCGTACTGCGCGAGCAGCGCGGCGAGTCTCCCGAGGACGACAGCGGCAGTGAACGTCGCGACGGCGAACGTCAGGGCGGGAATGACCGCGGCAACGACGGGGGAGGCAACCGCATGCCCGACGGCGACCGGGGAGACCGCGGCGGCCGGGGCCGGCCCCGGAGGAGGCGGCCGGACAACCGGTAATTCGATCGCGTTTCAATCGACGCGGCCGGGCGACGACAATCGGTTGTCGCCCGATTCAGTCGAGGTCGATGTCGCGGATGGGCATTTCCAGTTCGTCGATGTGTTCCATGGCTTCCTGAAACTTGGCGTCGATCAGATCTTTTCGGCCCTTTTCCTTCTGGAATGCCTCGTCGAAACGATCCATGGCGGTTGCCTGCCGATGCTTCACCTGCGACAACGCATCCTCGAACGAAACCGATTTCTTGTCGGGCTGTCTGGTGAAGAGCACTTCACCGCTCCCGGCATCGACGGTCAGCGTCGCATCGCAGCAGGTGCACCTGACCTGAAGTTTTTTCCTGTCGGACATGGCGGCATTATATAGCGATCCGTCGCGAACAGCCCGTTGTAGAACCCTGAAGGGTCCTGCCACGGGCTGCTAGGGTTCAGCCCCTCGTCTACTTCCAGTACTCCAACCACCGGCGATCCACCAGACCGGCAATGGAGTCATCCATTTCGAGGGGTTTCGGATAACTTTCCTTCCAGGTTGCATCGATGCCCACGGTTCCGCTGTACACGGGCCGCGCACCGACAAACTCCTGCGACTCGAAAATCATGTCGCGCACGGGATCGAACCGGGTGAATATGCCCCATTGCAGATTCTCGTCGTCTTCGATGTCCACGTCCGGACTCACGGTAACGATAATCCGCACGCCGAGCGAAGCCGCGATGAGGTTCCCGATCACCTCGCGCGGTTCCCCGCGAACCACGACAACCAGAAAACCTCCTTCAAGCAACTTCCACCGATCGATGCGGGCGTCGAACCGGTCGGGATCGTCGCGCAGGCGGCAAGGTTCGGGTTGGATCGCATCCCCGGTGGCATCGATGATCAGCTTGCTGCCTACATGCATGGTGCCGGAAGTGAAATCCAGCGTATCGAGGGGGGCAACGGGCAATAAATGGAAGTGATCTTCCGCTCTCGAGCGATGCCATATGTCGGACAAAACCGCACGAAAATCCTTCGGATCCCGATCCTCGTGAACCAGTATCATCACCTTCGTGAGCGACAACTGCCCGGTACCGAGCAGGGACATCGCGGTTTTGAGCACCTCTCTGGGGTGTCTTTCCTGGAGCGCCACCACCAAAAGGTTGTGGAACCCCGCACCCACATACGCGGACAGGTCCACGATGTTGGGATTGATGAGCCGGATCAGAGGGCCGATCATCTCGCCAGCGGCGATTCCCATGAACTTGTCTTCCTGCGGCGGTTTTCCAACCACGGTTGCCACGTAGATCGGGTTTCGCCGCCGCGTGATTCTGTTGATGTGGAAAACGGGAAACTCGGCCGCTTCGGAGTAGTGACCGAAGTGATCCCCGAACGGCCCTTCCATACGCCGTTCGCCCGGACGTACCACCCCCTCGAGAATGAATTCGGCGCCGGCGGGGACAACCGCGTCGATTGACGCGGCGCGTGCCATCCGCACGCCCTTTCCACGCAGGAAACCTGCAAAGAGGATTTCGTCCACGTCTTCCGGGAGAGGCAGGATCGAAGCCAGCATGAGAACGGGATCGCACCCGATAACCACCGCGACAGGCAGGTCTTCGCCCCGCCGCTCCGCCTCCCAGTAGTGTCCGCGTCCTCCCTTCATGCTCTGCCAATGCATGCCGGTCGAGGTGTCGTCGAACACCTGAAGCCGGTACAATCCCAGGTTGCGACGGCGGGTTTCGGGATGTCTGGTAATCACCATGCCGTAGGTAATGAACCGGCCCGCGTCCCCCGGCCAGCAATGCACAACGGGCAGCCGCCCCAGTTTCGGGGCTTCCACGACGTCCTGGCAAAGTGCACGGCCGGATACGCGGGGTTGGGCGAAAAGGCCCTTCCAGATGGTGTGCCTGGATTCCCAGAGGCCTCCAACCGAAGGCGGGTTCACACGCGCAATGGTTTGGAGCAGTTCTTCGGCAACGCCGGAGGGTTCACGTCCGATGGCGGCAACCACCCGCTCCCGCGTCCCGAACAGGTTCATCAGGAGCGGAAAATCGGCGCCCTTGGGATGTTCGAAAAGCAAGGCGGGCCCGCCTTCCCTCAGAACCCTCTGTGCGATCTCGGGGGCCTCGAGAACAGGATCGACCTCGGCCGAAATGCGGCAGAGCCAACCCTGGCGTTCGAGATGATTCACGAAATCTTGCAGTGTGTCGAAACGCATGAATTTCCAATCGATCGCCGTCGGGCCGATCCAGGACAGGAACGGATCTGGGCATCTTACAACATGATTGCCGAGCCACCTCCGGAACCCAGCAAAACAATGGGGCGGCTACCCCGCCTTTCTCACGGGTTTTCGTCGCGAAGAGTCGGAGACGCCGTCAGAGCTACGGCGCGTTCCCCGCGCCGGGCGCGTAGCGGCGCGTTCGTCGCGCCGGATCAAGCGCGTCAGGGGGCGCACTGGCGGATGGATCCGGCACTGTAGCAGACAACTCGTGAGAAATGCGGGGCTAAGGCGAATGCGTCCAGACCATTCACCGGAAGAGGAAGTCGCGATCGGAAACATTTGCTTCTTCGATGACCGCCCGCGGAGTTCCCGAACACGGTGCGGTGGGGTGTGTTATGTTTCACCGTCGCTACGACTGTATCGATTGGCAGCCAGTGGCAAAAACACCGCAGTCTGGTGTTTCAGAGGAAGCCGTGGGCAAGAAACGAGCGTTAATTACGGGCATTACCGGCCAGGATGGAAGCTATCTGGCCGAATACCTTCTTGAGAGGGATTACGAGGTTCACGGAATCGTTCGCCGCGTCGCCATCGAGGACCCCGAGCACCGTCTGTGGCGAATCCGCCACATCCTGCCGAAAATTCAGCTTCACGCGGCATCCCTGGAAAGCTTTCCCAGCATATTCCAGGTCGTGAATCGCGTGCAGCCGACCGAACTCTACCACCTCGCCGCACAGAGCTTCGTCGGTTATTCGTTCGAGGACGAGTTTTCGACCCTGACGACAAATATCGACGGGACCCACCATGTTCTCGCCGCGCTCAAGGAAGTGTCTCCGAAGACTCGATTCTATTTTGCCGCGTCGAGCGAAATGTTCGGGAACGCACCGTCTCCGCAAAACGAAAGCACGCCTTTCAATCCGCGTTCGGCATACGGCATTTCAAAGCTGGCGGGCTACCACCTGTCGAAGAACTATCGGGAAGCGTACGGTTTGTGGACATCCAACGGCATCCTGTACAACCATGAATCGCCGCGGCGTGGATTCGAATTCGTCACACGCAAGGTCACCTCTCTGGCCGCCAGGATCAAACTCGGGATCGAAAGTGAAATCCATCTGGGCAATCTCGACTCGAAAAGAGACTGGGGCCATGCCCGCGAGTACGTCCGGGCGATGTGGCTGATGCTGAACTGCGACGAGCCCGGGGACTACGTCATCTCCACGGGAAAAACCCGGTCGGTTCGCGAACTGCTTGAGTTGGCGTTTGGAATGGTGGATCTGGACCCCTACGCGCACCTCGTGGTCGATCCCGGCCTTCTTCGGCCCGCGGAAGTCCACACGCTTGTGGGCAACAGTTCGAAAGCCCGCGAAAAGCTTGGATGGACCTGCGGTCTCACGTTCGAAAACCTGATTCGCGAAATGGTCCAGGCCGATCTCGATCACTACGGCCGCGGCGCCCAACACCGGGAATCAGGGTAGCGGCGGGCAAAGTTTAGGAACCGGTGTGCGATCGAGTCAGGGTGCTGCCACGGGGGCACGCTCAGTATTCGGTAATCGCGATCGGGACGTACGGAAAGGACCCGGCGGCGTCCATGATCGCGCCCGTGTCGTAAAGAATTCCGGTTCCGCCACCGCCGTTGAAGTCCGCCATCACGTCTCCCCGCGTCGCGCGCATGGGTCCCATCGGCGCAAGCGCCGTCGCTCTGTCACGGGTTTTCGCGATGAACATCCCTCCACGGATGCTGCCGTTGCTCCCTCCGTTCCAGTGGATTTCGCCCTGGCCGATCGCCAGAACCAGCCCATTCCACGAAAAGTTGCCCACGAATTTTGCCACGCCCCGGACCAGGAGAATCCCGTAACCGTTTCCGGGCCCGAAATCGGTATCGCCGTGGACCACGACGACCCGGCGGTCGGACGCCGAACCGATATCGCCGATCGCGGCCTTGTTGCCGAAGCCGGGCGTATAGGTGTCCGTAGCAAGATTGGAGATCGCATCGACCATCGATTCCAATCCGGACACCGTCGTCAGCGTTCCTGACAGATCGCCGCCAACATCGGCGACATCCGGTGTCAGGCCGCCGTCGCCCGTGTAGTTCGCAACTCTGTTGAGGGGAATCGCGTTCCTCACTCCCCTGTCATCGCCGTCGGATATCACGCCGATCGCTTTCCGGCTGTCACCGCTTCCACCATGGTCGTTTCCGTCGAACTGAAACAGGATGGCATCGGGCGGAGCGAAAAGTCCGACGCCTCCGTCGAGCGTCAGGGCCGCGGGGATGGGCGGAAAGGAACCTCGCTTGACCAATGCCCCGATCGTCCTGGACGCATTGCCGACCCGGCCCACCGACAACAACGCCACAACGCCGTTGCCATCGACCGTCGCCGTCTCTCCATCGGCGGAATCGTTGCGGATGAACACATGATACGTTCCGATCGCGTTTCCGGTGGAATCGATCATGGACAACCCGTCCATCCGCAGGGCGCCCGCCTCAGGCAACAGAGGCGCGTCGTCCGAAGCCAGGAGCGCTCGCAGACTGCCCGATGTCGACAGCGTTCCGTCGGCGCCGGCGGCGGTCGTCAGGTTCGCCGACAGGCTGCGGGCCGAACCCCGCAATGTCGCGCGCGCGACTTCAATACCTGCTTCGGCAAGGTATTGAGCCTGGGTTCGCGTGACGTAGTTGTGGCTGATTCTGGTGTCGATCTGGATCGTGGTCAGCAACGCTCCTCCCAGGATCGTCAAGAAGGCCAGCGCCATCAGAGCCGTGATCAGGGCAAGGCCACTCTCGCAGGAGGCGGATCTCTCCATGCCGTTCCACCGATGTCGCGAAATGACCCGGGGCCGCTGGCCCGCGTCTTTCGAAATTCTCATGTCCAAAGCCGCTATCGATAGATCTGGATGTTCCGGGGATACACGGTCATCTCGATCTGGAACGTTGCGAAATTTCCGGTCGAGGGAAGTGCCTCAGCCGTTTGCGCCGCAAGGGTAAAGTCCACACGCCGGATGGCCGCCCGGTCGTCGAGATTCGTAACGGTCACGACATTGTTCGATATGTCGCGGTAGACGAACGACAATGCCGTAAAGTTGCCCCCAACCGTGGCATATCTGAGGGCCGGCGCGGTTGGCGTCGTGAAAGCGCCGGAGGTGGCCCGCTGAATATTGCCGGAGTTCAAACGATAGGCCAGGGCTTCCTCCGCATTGATGTTGGGCACTCGAGGGAACGTCCCGCCACCTGCCGCGATGGCCACCGGGGTCAGTGCGATGGTATCGGCCCGTCGGTCAATCGCGTCGATCCTTGCCCGAACCCAGGTCCACGAACCCGCCGTCTGGCCCCAAAGAAAGACGAAGCGGTCGGTGTTGTCGCCCACGATCCCGGATATCGCGGCCACGTCGTCCACGGCGACCGTCGTCGGGGTCAGGACCAGGTACGCCAGGGGCGGCGGACTCGTGATTGCCGCGATCCCGTTTCGGACACCCGCTCGAAACACGATCGTATCGGCATCGGTACCGTTCAGGAACGTCTGGACGGATTCGACGGCCGTCGTATCCATCGACGCCGCAAACGCCGGCACACCCTGACCCGCCATCCGGATCTCGTCGGCCATCATGGACGCAACGGCCCGCGCGCTCTGCTGCATTTCGATCGTCAGGTTCCGGTCACGGAACAGATTCTGGTTCTGAAACAACAGGGTGAAGACCACCGCCCCCATCCCAACGGTAATCGCCATGGCAATCGACAGTTCAAGGAGCGAGAAACCGCTGTCTTGCCTCCGGTCGGGCATTGCCTTGGACAGTGCTTCAGACATTGCTTTGGAGATTGCTTCAGAATCCGTCGGTCAGGCTCGTCGCCGCACGAAACAACTCAACCCGATTTCCAGTGACGCCGCTGCGCATTGCGTATACCGCAACGGTAATCAGACGGGGATCGGTCCCCGAGACCTGCCACAGCCGCAAATACGGGCTCGATCCGGCCGTCGCGCCGGTCGTAATCGTCCCGGAAGGCGTGATCTCAACGTATTCAAAGAAACCGGCCGTGGGGTTGGCCGCGTCGAGTCCGCCGCCTGGGGTTAATTCGCGGATCGGCGTAACGGATCGAAGATCCTCGATCTTGGATGCCCCCAACAAGGCGGCTATCGTTCGCTGCTCGGTCAACAGGTTGGTGCGGGACGAATAGGCGAAAATGGACGCCACGGAAACCAGCGCCGGCACCATGATCGCGGTCGCGATCATGGTTTCGATGAGCGTAAAGCCGCGGCCATAGGAAATACCTGAATCTGTATTTATCGTCGACATCTGGCGCAATCCCGTTGGGATTTGTAACCGCCGGGACGGATTACCGCCTTCGAATAGCACGTCCGATGCCAAACGTTGCGAAGCCGGCGGTTGCCCTACAACCGCGGTTCCACCGGAATCCGGAGTTCCCGAATCGGCGCCTTGGAAACTTAGCCCGCCTTTCTCACGGATTTTCGTCGCGAAGAGTCGGAGACGCCGTCAGAGCTACGGCGCGTATCCTCGCGCCGGGCGCGTAGCGGCGTAATTCCTTGCGCCGGATCAAGCGCGCCAAGGGGCGTGCCTGAAAGTTTCTGATTGAATTGAACGAAGACGCAGTCGATGGGTGGGAAAGGCAGGACGATGCGAGCCAGGCACCCCGGCACTGGCGGATGGATCCGGCGCTGTAGCAGACAACTCGTGAGAAATGCGGGCCAGGTCGTCTTTGTCGCGGACTACCCGGACAAGATCGTCCTGCGGAACGATACGTATCAATGTGCGGAAGTGGAACAGGAGTTGCCGGACCGACATCGGCCCCCGCGGCCGCGAACGGTCGTCAACCGCGAGTGATCTGGGCGTGATATTCCTGAAGCGTTCGGACCGTCAGCGACTCGCGCTGGAGTTCACGGATACCGTTGACCGCCGCGGTTCCGCCCGAAAACGTCGTGATGCACGGAATGCGGTAACGCATGGCGGCACGCCGGATAGCCTTTTCGTCAAAGAAGGATTCGCGTCCAAGGGGCGTGTTGATTACCAGATCCACCTCGCCGCTCTTGATCTTGTCCACCACATGCGGGCGGCCCTGGTTGACCTTGTAGACCGGGGTGGCTTCGACTCCGGCGGCGTTGAGGACGGCCGCGGTCCCGGAAGTCGCCAGGATCGTGAATCCCATCGCTTTCAGTTCGCGCCCAAGCTCGCTCACGAACCTCTTGTCCTGCTGGTTGACGCTCAGGAACGCGGTTCCCGATCGGGGCAGAACGGTACCGGCACTGATCTGCGCCTTGACATACGCCTTGCCAAACGTATCGTCGATCCCCATCACCTCGCCCGTGGATTTCATTTCGGGCCCAAGGATCGGATCGACTCCGGCGAAACGGGAAAAGGGAAACACCGGAGATTTGACGAAATACTGGTACACCGGCAGTTCATCGGGAAGGTTGAAATCATCCAGCTTCGCGCCCACCATCACGCGCGCCGCCACTTTCGCCAGCGGAACACCCGTCGCCTTGCTGACGAAGGGAACGGTCCTCGAAGCGCGTGGGTTCACTTCAATGACGTATACGGTTTCTCTCTGCACCGCAAACTGGACATTCATCAGCCCGATCACGTCGAGCGCTCCGCCAAGCTCCACGGTGTATTTCCTGATCTGCTCCCGATGCTCCTCGCTCAACTGATAGGCGGGCAGGACGCAGGAACTGTCGCCGGAATGGACTCCGGCTTCTTCGATATGCTCCATGATCCCGCCGATCACCACGCGGTCGCCGTCGGATAACGCATCGACATCGATTTCCATGGCGTCTTCCAGAAACCGGTCGATCAGAATGGGACGCTCCTGCGACACCTCGACGGCTTCTTTCATGTATTCGTCGAGGGCCCGCTCGTCATAGGCAATGACCATCGCACGCCCGCCCAGGACGTACGAAGGCCGAACCAGAACCGGATAACCGATCTCGTCGGCAATCGCACGGGCTTCTTCCAGCGAAACGGCCGTTCCGTTCGCAGGTTGGGGAATATTCAACTCGGTCAACAACTTGCCGAATCTTTTTCGATCTTCGGCCAGGTCGATGGACTGGGGAGAGGTGCCGACAATGGGTACACCGGCCGCCTGCAGATCCAACGCCAGATTCAGCGGCGTTTGCCCCCCGAATTGCACGATCACCCCGGTCGGTTTCTCCGCCTCGACCACGTGCAGCACGTCTTCGAGCGTTAACGGTTCGAAGTACAGACGATCCGCCGTGTCGTAGTCGGTTGAAACCGTTTCGGGGTTGCAGTTGACCATGATCGTTTCGAATCCGTCGTCCTTGAGCGCGAACGCGGCATGGCAGCAACAATAGTCAAACTCGATGCCCTGCCCGATCCGGTTCGGGCCGCTGCCCAGGATCATGATCTTCTTTTCGGTCGTCGGCTCGACCTCGTCTTCGTCTTCGTATGTGGAGTACATGTACGGCGTGAAGGATTCGAACTCGGCCGCGCAGGTGTCCACCCGTTTGTAGACCGGTCTAAGACCGAGTTCGCGGCGGCGCCCGGCAATCGCCGCCGTATCGACGCCGAGCAGTTTCGCAATCCGGCGGTCCGAGAAACCGCTGCGTTTCGCCGTTTCAAGCAATTCGGCGGACAGCTCCCCGCCTTGCTGCGCGGCAAGCTGCTGGTCCAGCTCCGCCACCTCGCGCAGTTCGTGCAGAAACCATGGATCGATCGAAGTAAGCCTGGCAACCTCAGCGATCTCCATTCCGTTGGAGAGCGCGTGGATCACGTAATGAATCCGCTCCGGATTCGGAGTCGTCAGATGCTGCATCAACTTGTCGGGATCGACGCGTTCGGAGCCCATCCGGCCACCGATCTCAAGCGACCGAAGACCCTTCATCAGAGCTTCCTTGAACGTCCGTCCAATCGCCATCACTTCGCCCACCGACTTCATCTGCGTGCCGAGGATGGGTTCGGCCTCCTTGAACTTTTCGAAGGCCCATTTGGGGATCTTGACGACAACGTAATCCAGCATCGGCTCGAACGATGCCGGCGTCTTTTTGGTGATGTCGTTGGGAATCTCGTCGAGAGTGTATCCGACGGCGAGCTTGGCCGCGATCTTGGCGATCGGGAATCCGGTGGCTTTCGATGCCAGAGCCGAGCTTCTGGACACTCGCGGATTCATTTCGATGACCACCACGCGGCCGTCTTCCGGGTGCACTCCGAACTGAATGTTGGAACCCCCGGTCTCGACGCCAACCTTGCGGATCACCCGTACCGAGGCGTCGCGCAGCCGCTGATATTCGCGATCGGTCAGAGTCTGTGCCGGGGCGACCGTGATGGAGTCGCCCGTATGGATTCCCATCGGATCGAAGTTCTCGATGGAGCAAATGATGACGACGTTGTCCTGGAGGTCGCGCATGACCTCCAATTCAAATTCCTTCCACCCGAGGACCGACTCTTCGATCAGAACCTGATGAACCGGGCTCAAGTCCAACCCGTTCTGGACGATGTCGGCATACTCTTCACTGTTGAACGCGATACCTCCGCCGGTTCCTCCGAGGGTGAACGACGGCCGAATCACGGCCGGAAAGCCGATGTGGTCGATGATCCGCTCGGCATCGCGCATGTTGTCGACGACCGCGCTTTCGGGCGTGGCCAGCCCGATTTCCTTCATCGCCTCCTTGAAGAGCAACCGGTCTTCGGCCACCTTCACGGCGTTGAGCTTTGCGCCGATCATCTCGACGTTGTACTTGTCGAGCACTCCGTCTTCGGCAAGCTTGACCGTAATGTTCAGCGCGGTCTGCCCGCCAACGGTCGGCAGAATCGCATCGGGCTTTTCACGCTCGATCACCTGGGCGACAAACTCGGCAGTCAGCGGCTCGACGTAAGTCCGTTCGGCCAGTTCCGGGTCCGTCATGATCGTCGCCGGATTCGAGTTGACCAGAACCACCTCGTAGCCTTCTTCGCGCAAGGCCTTGCAGGCCTGGGTCCCGGAATAGTCGAACTCGCAAGCCTGCCCGATGACGATGGGGCCCGACCCGACGATAAGGATCCTGGAGATGTCGTCGCGTTTAGGCATCGCGCATCATGTCGATGAACTTCTGGAATAGATAAAAGGAATCGTGCGGCCCCGGGGACGCTTCAGGGTGGTATTGCACGCTGAACGCCGGCAGGTTTCGATGCTCCAGTCCTTCGATTGTCATGTCGTTCAGGTTCAGATGGGTAATGCGGACCTCGTTGTCGTCAAGGCTGTCCGCATCGACCGCGAAACCATGATTCTGCGCCGTGATTTCTACTCGTCCCGTATCGAGATTCCGGACCGGCTGGTTTCCGCCGTGATGACCGAAGTTGAGCTTGAAGGTACGTCCGCCCAACGCCAGCCCCATGATCTGATGACCCAGACAGATGCCAAAAACCGGTTTCTTGCCCAGAAGCGCCCGGACGTTCCGGACGGCGTATTCCACAGGTTCCGGATCTCCGGGACCATTGGAGAGAAAGATCCCGTCGGGATTGAGCGCCAGAACGTCGGCGGCGGAGGTGGACGCCGGAACCACCCGTACATCCGCGCCAACGTGGATCAGATCGCGCAGAATGTTGGTCTTGATTCCGAAGTCGTAGGCCACGACACGATAGCGGCGGCCCTCGACTTTTGCGATGTCGGCAAACTCAACGAAGTCGAGCGCCTCGCCCGATGCCTCGTAACCCTCGTCCGTGGTCACCACGCTGGCCAGGTCCCGCCCAATCATTTCGGGGGCGGCACTCACCTTTTGTTTCAGCGAATCCAGGTCATGGTCCACCAGGGACACCACCGCGCGCATCGCGCCTTTTTCGCGGATATGGCGAACCAGGGCACGGGTGTCGATTTCGGAGATGGCGGGAATCCTGTTCCGGTAGAGGTAGTCCTGGAGCGATCCCGAGATTCTCCAGTTGCTGGGGTGGGGCGTCATTCTGCGGACCACGAACGCTTCCAGAAACGGCCGCCGGGACTCGACGTCTTCGAGGTTGACCCCGGTGTTTCCGATCAGCGGATAGGTCATCGTAACGATCTGGCCGGCATAGGAAGGATCGGTCAGGATTTCCTGATATCCCGACATCGACGTGTTGAACACGACTTCACCGACGGCCTCGCCCTCAAAACCGTGACCTTCGCCATGGAACACCCGGCCGTCTTCGAGGAGCAACGTCGCTTTCATCAATCGAGGACACCCATCTTGGCGACGGGCCAGTAACGGAATACGGCCTTTCCGTAGATGTTTTCGCGGGGCACCAGACCCCACATGCGGCTGTCGTTCGATTGGTTGCGGTGATCGCCGAGCACGTAATAGTGTGCCTCATCCACTGTGACCGCACCGTAGGAGCGTCGATCCATGAAATTCGGCGGAACGTAGGGTTCATCGAGGAGAGCGCCGTTAACGACGAGGCGTCCCGACCGAATCTCGACGACGTCTCCGGGCAGACCGATCACCCGTTTGATATAGGAGCGGGAAGGATCGAGCGGATACCGGAAGACCACGATGTCGCCCCGTTCGATGTCGTCGATCCGGTACAGGAACTTGTTGACGAAGATGCGCTCCTGGTCCACCAGTTCGGGCAACATGCTGGTGCCTTCGACCTTGACCGGCTGGTAAAGGAAAACAACAACAATGACGGCGCCGCCGACCGCGAACAACAAGTCGCGCACCCACCACCGTATCTCACTTAAAACACTGGATTGATAGGGGTTGTCGACCGCTTCCGGGGCTGCGGATTCCCCCTCGACAGGATGTTCGGGCTTAATCATCGGGCAAGAAGGTTCATTCTAGAGGATTTGGGAGAGAATCGAAAGAGCGGCGCCGGTTCGGGCACGGACTATTTCAAGTCAGGACCAGTCCTCGGATGAGGAGGGAAGGCGGCATGTTATTATATTTTTACAGTGCAGGCCCTGCACCAAACCCAAGGTAGAAACAATGAATCAGGAACCGATCGGCATCATTCTGGTACTGGTCACAATTATTGGGACTGGAATTACACTCGCCCTGCTACTTGTTCCAGGACAGCGCGAGTTGCAAAGACAGGTAAGCGACTTGCGCCAGCGTATGGCCCGACTGGAGGGACTGTTCGAAGGATTCACCAGACGAACCGGAACTCAGGGAACTCCGGAATGAAATCGGTAATCGAACCCTCGGCATTGTTCTTTGGTCATTGTCCATTCGATGGACAGCGTCATTGCCAGAGCGTGAATCTCCGTGTCGTGCCGATGACAAAACCCACTCGGTGATCCACGCCGGTCAATCCCGCGGTCAATCCCGCGTCCCATCTCATGCCAAGAGCTTCCCACTGAATCCCTATCCTTGTCTGTGCCCGATCTTCGCCGCCGCGGGTGGGATAGGACTGCGGGTTGGTCAGACCGTTGATCTCCGCCGCAACGTGCACACGTTCGGAAACTGAAACGATCGCCGCGATACCGTAGGTCATGACATCCTGTTGCGCCGCGGCGCGCTCAGCATCGTCCAGAATGCCCAGCCCGATGTTGCCGAAGATATAGGCCGGTCCGGCGGACTTGCCGACGAGGATCTCCGCAAAGAAATGCGTACCGTCGGTGCCCAATCCGTCTTCGTTGCTCGCGTTGGGCAACACCACCGTGGGCTGGAAACTCACGTCGGGGCGCCTTCCCGACCCGGTCAGGAGCGCTATCTTCGTCGAGATCTCGCCGTCACCCCAGTCCGCGCGCAACCCGTCCCCGCCTTCGGTGAGCCAGACGTTGTTCCGCAGCGTCCCCCGCATCTGGAATTCAGCGCGCCCGAACCCGAAATGAGCGCCGCCATCGAGAATGGACAACTGGTTTCCACCCAGGCCGGTCACCGGGAACCGGGCTCGGTTGAAGTAACCGATACCGTTCTCCAACTCCATCGCACCTTCGGGTATGAGCCGTGGATCTTCAGTCAACAATGGTCTTTGTTGACCGCGCACGGGCGCCGGATTCCATAACGCGGCGGCAAGACATACGCACGCGCAGGTAAGGATCTTCGTGACTTTCACGCTATAGAATTCCAAGTTGCCGCGCGATCAAAGCCGGGGCAACGATTGCCGCCGTCTCGGCGCGCAGGATGTGTGAGCCAAGCCGAACGGAACGAAACCCGGCCGCGGAGGCGGCTTCGACTTCATCGTCGGTCCATCCGCCTTCCGGACCGATGAGATACAGCACCGGCGCGCCCTGGACTGCGGAATCCAATTGCCCTTCCCGCCCTTCGGTAAAGATGATCTTCGAACGGGCATCGGACCGGATTACACCCTCGAAGTCCGTCACCGGATCGAGCCGCGGAAGATGATAACGCTTCGACTGTTTGGAGGCCTCGACAATGATCTTCTTCCAACGCGCGGCGCGCCCATGCCCCCGGTCGTTCGACCTGTGGGCCCGGAACGGAATAATCCGCGTCACGCCGATCTCGACGGCTTTTTCCAGAACGCGTTCGAAGACGGCGTTCCTGATCAGACTCTGGCCCCAGGCAAGTTCGGTTTCAGGCGCCGGGACAAAACGTTCGTCCAAGATGCGAAATCGCGTTTCGGCCCGGCCGCCTCCAACCATCTCGCCGGTCCACACCCGACCCGCTCCGTCGAACAGTTCGACGCGCTCGCCGGGCACTGTTCGGGATACACGCAAATGCCGGTGCTCATCGCCTGTCACGCGAACCAGATCGTCGCGAATTTCAAGGCCGGGCCAATATACCGACTTGATTGCCATTGCTCACCGGCACGGCAGGGCTGGCGGATACGACCTCGATCGCGTCATCAATTCTTCGAAAACCAAGAGTGATGGCGGCTTGCGGGACACGCATCAACCGAAGATGTCCTTGACCTTCTCCAGGATCTTCTTCTGAATTGGGTGATTTTCGGTGTTTTCGGTATCGGCCAATTTCGAAATGATCTCGCGCTGCGCCTTCGTGAGCTTTCGGGGCACCTCGACGCTGACGTTGACGTAGAGATCGCCGACACCGCGGCCGTCGGTGCGGGTTATACCGGCGCCTCGAATCCTGAACACCGTGTCGGGCTGAGTACCGGCCGGAATCTTCACTACCTCTTCGTCGACCAGGGTCGGAACATCGATCCTGGTGCCCAGCGCGGCTTGCGCAAACGAAATAGGAATTTGACAGTAAAGATCGTCGTCGCGACGTTCGAAAAACTCGTGGTCGGCAACATGGATGATAACGTAGAGGTCTCCCGGACGCCCCCCGCGACCACCGGCATCGCCTTCGCCCGTGAAGCGCAGGCGCGAACCCGTGTCGACTCCAGGCGGGATCGTGAGCTCGAGGGTCTTTTCCTTCGCGATACGTCCATCCCCGTGACACTTCTTGCAAGGATCTGTGATCAGATTGCCGCTTCCATGACACGAGTTGCACGTCCGTGTGATCGAAAAGAAACCCTGTTGATACCGGACCTGTCCGTGTCCGTTGCAGGTGGAACAGGTGGTGGGGCCCTTCCCGCGTGCAACCCCGTTACCGCCGCATTCAGTGCAACCCTCATGGCGAGGCACCTTGATTCGAGTCTTTCTCCCGAATGCCGCCTCCTCGAAACTCAACTCCAGGTCGTAGCGAAGATCGGCGCCTCGATTGGCCGCGGGTCCGCCGCGCCGGGATCCACCGCCGAACAAATCGCCAAGAATATCGCTGAAATCCGAAAACACGCTGGGATCGAATCCCGCACCGGGCCGACCCGTGGCCCCGGCGACGCCGGCATGGCCGAAACGGTCGTACTGGCTTCGCTTCTGTGCATCGCTCAGCACGGCATAGGCATCGGCAGCTTCCTTGAACCTTTCTTCGGCCTCGGTATCTCCGGGATTGCGGTCGGGGTGGTACTTGAGAGCGAGTTTGCGGTAGGCGCGCTTGATGTCCTGCTCGGATGCGCCGCGGGATACGCCCATGACTTCGTAGTAATCGCGGATTGAGCTCACAAGGCGTTCCTCAATTGCCACCATCCACACCGGCTGCCTCGGATACGGTCACCATGGTGGGACGCAACAGTTTTCCGCGGAGCATGTAACCCCGGCGGAGGTCCGCCAGCACCATGCCTTCGCCGACGCCTTCGGGCGCGGGCTGGGTGCTGACAGCTTCATGAAAGTTGGGATCGAAGGGCTTGCCTTCGGCATCGATCACTTCAAGTCCCCCGCGCGACAGGCTGTCGACCAATTGCTTGTAAATCAACTCGAAGCCCTTGTAGCTGGCCGCGGCCTCGGCATCGCCCAATTTCAAGGCGAGTTCGAACGAGTCGAGAACGTTAAGCATCTCGCGCATCACTTCCGCCGTCGCGTACTGGACGAAATCGGACCGCTCCCGCTCGGTTCGCTTCCTGAAATTTTCGAACTCGGCTTGCTTGCGAAGCAGAAGATCCTTGAGTTCGTCTCGTTCCCGTGTCAGTTCATCGATGCCTTCCGGCACCTCGAGCGCATCGGGTTCGGTCGGCATTTCGACGATGCCGTCCGACTCGGACTCCATCGCCATTTCCTGGTTTTCGAGCTTTTCTGCCATCGTTTCCTGAAAGGTGTTCCTGTTTGGGCGGTATTCAACAACTGGACCGATCAAACATTATAGCAGGGGAAAAACAGGTGAGGGAACGTAGAGCGTTGGACGCCCTCAGGCATTGATCATGCGTCCGCAAACCCCGGCGAGATAGCTGACAACGGAAATACTTTTCCGGTATTCCATCCGGGTCGGCCCGATGATACCCATGAAGCCGGTAGAGGATTCCCGGCGCAGGTACGGAGAGGTGATGACCGTGAATCCCGCCAGGCAGGGATCGCCCAACTCGGAACCGATCATGATCTGGACGCCGTCGTCGGATTCCGATCGCAGGCACTCGTTCAGAATCTTCACCAACCGGCCCTTCTCTTCAAGAACCCTGAACAGTTCCTGCATTCTGGACACGTCGAAAGGTTCCGCGTTCGACAGGATGTTTCCCGTGCCATGGACATAGACCGAGTTGGCCGCGGAATCCGTCTCATCGAGCGTCTCGCTCCAGGATTCGATCAGGTCCCGCATCATTTTTTCGTACCTGTCGTGATGCCTGTTGTACTGCTTGCGATCTTCCTCCATGAGACGAACAAGCTCCCGGCGAATTTCGGGCAACGTGCTGCCTGAAAACTGTTCCACGAGGTAATTTCCGGCGCGAACCAATTCGTCGTGACTGTACCGCACGTTGACACGAATGACCTTCTGCTGGACCAGGCCGGATTGCGACACCAGGATCACCAGGATTTTGGCGTCATCCAGCCGAACGAACTCGATGTGCTGAAGCACGCTGAGATCGATCGGCGCGGAGACGACGATGCCCACATGGTTGCAGATGTCGGACAGCAGACAGCACGCCGTCGACATCAACTCGTCGGTAGTGCTGGCCCGGGCCAGCTTGTCGTTGATGTATTCCTCGGCCGAAGGAGTGGGCTTGGGCGAACTGCCAAGGCAATCGACGTAAAACCGGTAAGCTTTTTCGGAAGGCACGCGGCCCGCGGAAGTATGCGGCTGACTTAGATAGCCGGCGTCTTCAAGGTCGGACATGATATTGCGGATCGTTGCGGGAGACAGACGGCGATCGATGGTTTTGGAAATGGTGCGCGAGCCCACTGGTTCACCCGACTGGATGTACAACCCCACCACGAGCTTCAGGATTTCGCTTTCCCGATCCTCGACTTCGCCGATTCGTGACCTGGCAACCATCATGCACCTATAACATCAGGGTCGGTGGGTGTCAAACCGTGTCAGGGTTCCCCTATGCGGGCGGGGCCGCGAGCACACCGCCTTCGGAATCCCCTGTTTTGCCCGCCAGCATGGTGAAACCGTCGATTGGCGGCAACCCACGTCTACGAACTGAAATCGCGCACGCGGAATCGCACATCGAAACATTCCGAAAAAGCCTGCACGAAAACGTCCCTGATCGCGTCGCGCGCCGGCCGGTCGGGAAGACACTCGGCCAAACCCGCCATCTCGTCGTCCAGGATGTCGCTTCCCACCATCCGGGTCGCACCTGCCAGAAGCTCCCGGTCGCAAGTGATCGGCATCGAGCCGTGCTGCAGAAAACTCCGGCGCAGCCGGCGTTGCGCGCTTCCGGCAATCTTGCGTCCCCCGCACATCAACTCGTATCGCGACGGAGAAACAAAACACGGGTCTTCGAGACCATCGGGAGATCCCGTCGGCCGCTTCGTGTCCGGCGCAAGGACCGCATCGACTCCCAGTCGGCGATAACCGGCCATGAGCGCTTCGGAGATCCTGCGATAGGTTCCATACACGGAACCTCCGTCGAACTGCGCGGGATCGTTGGACGCAACCGCGTACGTCAGTTCGTCGTCGTGCAATACGGCGCGTCCGCCGGTGGGGCGGTGGACGACGTCCATGCCTTGCCGGCTGCAGAAGTCCAGGTCGACCGCCCTTTCCCTTTTCTGATTGCGGCCGAGCGATACAGTCGGCCGGTTCCAGGAGTAGAAGCGAAGAATCGTCAGCGGGGAGTCCGACGCTTCGACCTCGGCAAGCAACCGCTCGTCCACGACCATGTTCGTCTTGCCGTCGAGCGGAGGATCGAGAATGAGGTCCCAGGCACGGTTCGTCATAACACAAACAAGGGGCGCCCGGAGGCGCCCCTTCGTCAGGTCAAAAAACAGGCTGTCATTATGGAATCGTGGCGGGCAGATAGGTCTGCACCAGTGTGTTGTCCTGTTCCCTGAGGGTGTGCACCCGGAACGCCACTATCATTCCCGACTCCAGGGATTGCGCGGCGAGGCTGAAATCATCGACGCTGCCGATTTCGAAACGTCGGCCGGCGGCGACAAATTCCGAAATGACCATGTTTCGCCGCAAGCCCGCCTGGTCGGCCACGCTACCCGGTTCAGCCGAGACGACCATCACTCCTTCAAGGTCCCCGATTCCCAGCAATGAACGCAACTGAGAGGTCACCGGGGCCACCCGCACACCAAGGCGGGTGGGCACGATATCGATGGCCCGGTCGGGGGCCGGTGAAGGCTCGCGGTCAAAGCGTGCCGCCAGTCCCTCGGCGCGGTCGGCAACCCTGACGTTGAGCGTCAGTTCCTCACCCTCGCGCATGACCCGCACAGGGATCGTATCCCCAACGGTCTGGCTGGCTACGGCCAACAGCAGAGCGGTATTGTCGGGTGTGGGATTTCCGTTGACGTCCACGATGACGTCGCCCACCTGCATCCCGGCCTGGTCGGACGGTCCGCCAAGCGTCACCTCATCCACTACAACGCCTTCTTCCACGCCGAAGGCCAGAGAGGCGTCGACGCCCGGATTCATCGAAATCCCGATAAATCCGCGGCGTACACTGCCCGTTGCGACGATCTGGTTGTAGACGTCGACAACGACGTTCGACGGCATCGCGAAACCGATTCCTGAAAATTGCCGCGTCCCGGAGACAATCGCGGTATTCACGCCGATCACTTCCCCGGCCATGTTCACCAATGGTCCGCCGCTGTTTCCGGGATTGATTGCCGCATCGGTCTGAATAAAGCGCTGGAACGGTTGCCTACCGGCGTCCCGTCCCTTGGCGCTGATGATGCCCGCCGTCAGACTCTGCTCGTATCCGAACGGGCTCCCCAGGGCCAGAACCCAGTCACCGATGCTCGTGGCATCGGAATTGCCCATGGGCACGGTTGGGAGCCCATCCGCTTCGATCTTGATGACGGCCAGGTCGGTCTCCTCATCGGTGCCCACAACCGTGGCTTCGTACTCGCTTCCGTCGGGTCGCTGGACGACGATGCTCAAGGCGTTGTCAATGACATGGTTGTTCGTGATGATGTAGCCATCGGCATCCACAATGAATCCGGAACCAGTACTCCGGCGCGGGGTGGTTTCCGGGTCGGGGATGTCGGGATTGAGACCGAACGGATTGCCGCCGAAAAAATCGAAGAATTGATCCGAAATGTCGTTCTCGACCTCGGTCTCGACTTCGATATTGACCACGGTGGGTCCCAACACCTCGGCGATCGCCGCAAAACCGTTCGACAGCGCGACAGGGTCGGGAATGACCAGGGGCGCGGGGCCTTCCTGAGTCGCTGTCGCCCGTTCGGATACGACGGTCCCGATCGCCACTCCCATCGCGAGGGTCAACGCGATCAAGCCGAAATAAAGTAGTCGTGGTTGTTGCATGGCTTCATACCCTCAGTTTCATCGAATTCGGTAACGGCGATTATATGCCACGAGTAGTTGGACGGGCCAATTTCGGAATCGTAGCGTCATTTGCATCCCGGAATGGCTCCGGGCTGTCAATGCCGGGGAACCGGCGCCTGGACACCCTTCAATCGGGCTTCCGCCAGGGCCAATGTCTCTTCACTCTTGCAAAACGTAAAACGAATCAGATCGCGCCCCGATTCGGGGTTCTTGAAGAAGCTGCTACCCGGAACAGCGGCAACGCCAATTTTTTCGATCAGGTAGCGGCAAAAATCGACATCGCTGGGGATGTCCCGGTTCGAAATCCCGCACATCAAATAATAAGCGCCTTCGGGGACCATGACATCGAAACCCGCTTCACGGAGAATTCCGATCAGGCGGTCGCGGCGGACCGTGTAGTCGGCGGCCAGCTTGCGGTAATACACTTCGGGAAGCCCAACCGCGACGGCGCCGGCATCCTGGAGCGGCGCGGCGGCGCCGACCGTCAGAAAATCGTGCATCTTCCGGATCGAATCGCTCAGATGCGGCGCGGCGATCACCCATCCCACGCGCCAACCCGTCACGCTGTACGATTTGGAAAGGCTGTTGACCACGACCGTGCGGTCGCGCATTCCATCGACCGTAATGATCGAGACATGTTTGCGGCCGTCATAAAGGATGTGTTCGTAGATTTCGTCGGTAATGGCCAGGGCATTCCACTTCTGGCAGTTCCAGGCGATTTGCTCAAGTTCTTCGATCGTGAACACCTTGCCCGTCGGGTTGTTCGGCGTGTTAATGATGATGGCCTTGGTACGGTCGTTGAACGCGGCCGCGAGTTCAGCGGGATCGAACGACCAGTCCGGACGCCGTAACTCGACATATCGAGCCTTCGCCCCGGAGATGATCGTGTCCGGACCGTAGTTTTCGTAGAACGGTTCGAAGATGATGACCTCGTCGCCGAGGTTGATCAGTCCGAGCATCGATGCCACCATCCCCTCGGTGGAACCGCACACCACGGTGATCTCCCGTTCGGGATCGACATCGATCCCGAGGAAACGTCGAGTCTTGCTTGCCAACGCATCGCGGAACTTCTTGGCGCCCCATGTGAGGGTGTATTGGTTGATGTCGGCGAAGATGGCATCGGATGCGGCCTGCTTGAGCATTTCCGGCGCCGGAAAATCGGGATACCCCTGGGACAGGTTGATCGCGCCATGCTCGAACGCCAGGCGCGTCATCTCGCGGATGACGGACTCGGTAAAACGATCGGTTTTGTCGGATGTCAGCTTTTTGGGCATGAAGATTTTTTCGACATGAAGCCAGATCAGGCGTTAGCCACGGGGCCCGGATAGTCCGCACCCAACCGCGAAGCCGTGTTGCCGGCAAGGCTCCGGACGACTTCTTCGTGAAAGTAGTCCCGGTCCGGCGGTGAGGACAGTTGCCGATCATAGGTAGCCCGGCCTTCATCGATTCCCTTCCGGAAGCGTCGGTAGAGATCGGAGTGAAGCCGCCCATCGAGAATTTCGGTCTCGTGTCCCAAGGCGATCCCCGAAACGATGGCCTGCGCCAACTGCCGCGGTCCCGCATCGGCCGGAGCGGGTGGTTCCGGCGCCGCTTTTTCGACCGGCGTCAAGAGCAATGCATCGGAATCGCTATCCGCCAGAAAGCGCAGGCGCAAGCCAAAGTTCTCGATGGCGCGCCTCAACGCGTCGGCCATGATGGCCAATGACTCGAGGTCGGACGGTCCGGCCGCCCCCACCCCGGCCACAATCCTGCCGCGGACGACGACGCGCGAGAAGAACCAATCCAGGTCGATCGTCTCGTCGTCGACCGCTTCGGGAAAGACGCCGGACTCGCCATCGAAACCCCATAGAGTCAGACCGTCATTCTTGTTCAGATATACGGCGGAACTCTCGGCAAACCGGACGGCGGTACGTAGGAACTGGCGAAGAATCTGCGATTGCGAAGTTGCTTCGCCGATCTTCTGCTGATATTCGGCGAGGGCTCTCCAGCGCCGGGTTTCCTCGTCCAGAAGGGCCTTTCGAAGTCGCTCGGTCGTTTCCGCCTCGATGGACTCGCGAAAATCCTGGAACATCCTGCCGAGTTCGTCCGATAGCGCAGGCTCGGCCGCATTCAGAAGACGATCCGCGGAAAATCTGGTATCGCTGGACTCGGAAGGCTGGGCGGACACGTGGACTACCTCCGGCGAAAGCGTGGATTATAGCATGAGGAAACGCGTAAACCCTGCCGGGGCAGGCACTTGATTGGCATTGGTCGACGGGGGATTCAGGTAGCTCGATTGCCGGATCGGAAACCGGGAACATGCGCCTTCGGAACAATCTGGAATGCGGCAATCCGAAGATCTCCAATTTCCGATGCCATCTTCAATGAATAGACAACCTGCCGCATTGGGTAGATAGCACTCGGCGTTGGTTTGACAGTCTTCAGCGGAGGCCTGTACATTGAATGTGAACTGCTGAAACGTTTGTTCGTGGAACATTCTTGCCAGGGGGCGTCCTGGATTCGACGGATGCGATGATGCAGGAGATGCATACCGAGGCCCGTGCTCCTCGTTAAAAACATGGAAAACAATCAAACGCTGACAATCAGTTAGCACTGGCCGCCTAACACCGGCCAGCGTCCCCGGTCGATTCGCCTGTAGGTTGGCCGACGGACGTCATTCATGCAGGATGGCTTTCCGTTGCTGGCCCGGCGGCGGAGGCGAGATCAACGGGCTGGTGTTTCGACCGGGTTGCAGGTGCCTTCGGGTCGAGGCATGAGACAAACAGGAACCTGACAAGTATGTAGATTCTTCTGTTGAACGTATTCGGACGCGGGTTCGATTCCCGCCGCCTCCATCATTTCTTCTTGTCCAAGTGGCGCCCGTAGAGTCCCAATAAAACCATTAGACTAATGGTTTTATTGGACTTAATCGTTAAATTGAGGCTTGTAACGTTCGTTCTATTCCCAAAATATCCCTGATAGAACGTTGGAAATAACGTGGGATAAGACTTGGGAAGGCTGACGGTCGCTAAGGCAAAATCAATCCAAAAACCGGGCATACACGGCGATGGCGCCACATTGTTTTTGCGCGTCGCGGCCGACGGATAGAAGAGCTGGGTGCAGCGACTGACCATTGACGCCAAGCGCCGCGACATTGGTCTTGGGGGTTTTCCGCTGGTGAGTCTGGCAGAGGCGCGGGAGGCCGCATTCCGGAATCGCAAGCTCGCGCGAACCGGCGGCGATCCGCTGGCCGAGAAACGCAAGGCGAAGACGCCAACGTTTCGACAGGCCATTGACAAGACCCATGAGACGCTCAAGCCGCGCTGGCGCAATGACCACCACGCGATTTCCTGGATACAAACACTTCAACGTCACGCCTTCCCAGTATTGGGAGATATGCCTGTAGACCGGATCGGCCGGGAGGATGTCCTGCGCGTCCTGACGCCGATCTGGGGCACCCGCATGGAAACCGCTGGCCGCGTTCGGCAGCGTATTCGAACCGTCTTGCGGTGGTGCGAGGCTCACGGCTATATCGATCGTAACGTCGCCGGTGATGCGATCAGCGGCGCACTACCCGCCATGCCTGCCGTTAGGGATCACTTTCAGGCGCTCCCCTATCAGGATGTCAGCGCGGCGCTCGAAACCGTGGAAGCGTCCGGGGCGTCCATGTCCGCAAAACTGTGCCTTCGGTTTTTGGTACTGACGGCGGCACGATCCGGCGAGGCGCGATCGGCGCACTGGGACGAGATCCACATCGATCAAGCCATGTGGACGATCCCGGCAACGCGCATGAAGTCCCAGCGAGAGCATCGCGTGCCGCTCAGCGATGCCGTGCTCGGCGTGCTCGAACAAGCGCAGGCACTCAATGATGGTTCCGACTTGGTCTTCCCGTCACCGCTGAGGCGGAGAAAGCCGCTGAGCAACGTGACATTGACAAAGGTGCTGAGGGATCGAGGTCTCGCGGACAAGGCGACCGTACACGGATTCAGATCGAGCTTCAGGGATTGGTGCGCCGAGACGGGCAAGCCGCTCGAGATTGCCGAGGCGGCTTTGGCGCACGTTGTCGGCGGCGTCGAGGGGGCTTACTTCCGTTCCGATTTGTTTGTGAAGCGCCGCCGGTTGATGGACCAGTGGGGCGCTTTCCTGACCGGTGCAACCAGGGACAATCCAAGAAACCAAGTGCGGTACAGACGTGATTCCGTCGCCTAAGCATACGAGTGGGCAGACTCGATGGCCACGCGGAGCGCCTTCGGCGTAGCTTGGGCCTTGAATTCGGCGACGATGCGGCCGACCGGTGCGCGCCACTCGAGATTGGGATCACCTGACACTGCCGCCTCCCGCGCCGGCAACGATCTCAACGCTCACCTCTTCCACCATTTGATGAAACTGGTCCACAAGTTCTCCCTACTTGGTTTTCCGGTGATCTCCTCAGCTTCACGCTTCTTCGTCGCACTAGCTAGTCCCTGAATAAGCGCGATTGAGGAAGTATCGATAGTGAAAAAGTAGCGGAAGTACCCGAAATGTCCCCGTCCCGTGCGAAAAGGAATTTGCAGAATCCTGACGGAAAATGAGGCATTTCGGATGAACGATTATACGCGCAAGAACATGAGGAATCGCAAGCGGCGAATCGAGCGTCGGCTTGGAGAGCGGCATTGGAAGGATCAGTCGGCACCGATGTTTTCGGCGAGTAACATGCACTATGAGATGGGCAAGCGGACGCGGGGGACGGCGGTGGGCGGTCTTGGGGCGATGCATCGGGTGGCGCGGCAGACGGGTCTGATCGAGGCCATCGACGCGCGGGTGGATGTGCTGAAGCGGCATCTGCCGTATCACGAGTCGGATCACGTGTTGAACATCGCCTACAACGCGTTGACGGGAGGGACGTGTCTGGAAGACATCGAGTTGCGGCGCAACGACGAAGTGTATTTGGATGCGCTGGGAGCGCAGCGGATACCGGACCCGACCACGGCGGGCGACTTCTGCCGGCGATTCGAGCCCGGCGACGTGGAGAACCTGATGGAGGCGGCGAATGAAGTGCGGCTGAATGTGTGGCGGCAGCAACCGGCCGGTTTTTTCGACGAGGCGGTGTTGGACGCGGATGGGACCCTGGCGCCGACCAGCGGGGAATGCAAGGAAGGGATGGATATCGCCTACGACGGGACATGGGGCTATCACCCGTTGTTGATTTCACTGGCGAACACCGCCGAGCCGTTATACCTGGTGAACCGGAGCGGCAACCGGCCCTCGCATGAAGGCGCGGCCCCGCGGTTCGATCAGGCGATCGGGTTGTGCCAGCGCGCCGGGTTCCATCGGATCCTGCTGCGCGGGGACACCGACTTCAGCCAGACCCGGCATCTGGATGGATGGGACGGCCAGGGCGTGGACTTCATCTTCGGTATCGACGCGAGGGCGAACCTGGTGGCGCGGGCCGATGCGCTGGAGCCGGACTGCTGGGCAGTTCTGGAGCGTGAGGCCAGATACGAGGTGGCCACCCAGCCCCGCCAGCGTCCCGACAAGGTCAAGGAACGGATCGTTCGGGAACGCGGTTTCAAGAACGTTCGCTTGCGGGGCGAAGACGTGGCCGAGTTCGCCTACCGGCCCGGCGCCTGTAAGCGGGACTACCGCGTCGTGGTGGTGCGGAAGAATCTGTCGGAGGCCAAAGGGGAGTGGGTGTTGTTCGACAAGATCCGGTACTTCTTCTACATCACGAACCGTGCCGGTCCCGCCGACCGGATCGTGAAGCGCGCGAATCAACGGTGCAATCAGGAGAATCTCATCGAGCAACTCAAGAACGGCGTCCGGGCCTTGAAAATGCCGGTGGGCGACCGGACCGGCAACTGGGCCTACATGGTGATGGCGTCGCTGGCCTGGACCCTGAAGGCGTGGTTTGCGCTGCTGCTTCCCGAAACCGGACGCTGGGCCCCGAAGTATCGGGCCGAGAAGCAGACCGTTCTACGCATGGAGTTCAAGACGTTCCTGAACGCCTTCATCCTCCTGCCGTGCCAACTCGTGCGTACCGGCCGGCGCATCGTCTTCCGGCTCATGGCCTGGAACCCGTGGCTGTCCGTCTTGTTCCGTGCCGTGGATGTGTTGCGTCGTCCCCTGCGATGCTGACCCGATCATGGATCTGAGCCCGGGCGGTCGAGGTCCCGGTTGCTGTCAACCCTTCAAACAGACACGGCGAGGCCCCCACTGGAACAGACGCAACTCGAACCGGAGGCCGGGACAAAACGATCCCGGAACGGAAGGTTATGCCTCCAACTTTATGGCTGGGAACCGGCCGTTCGCCATCTGGTTATGCGCTTGTTTTGGGGCTAGTTCCCGTCTCTGAGCCTGTTCCGTTGCCCACTCCTGCATCGGCGCGCACCACCGGATTTCGTTTCGGCGGATCCAGTAGTGACTGCGACACTGTAGATTAGAGTTCCCTATTGACGGATCGAACGTCACGCTTTTGCCGTCATACTCGATCCGAAATCGGATTGGATCTAACATAAATTCTGAGAGTTCTCCGCATCCACAGGGGCACCGATGTACAACCGTCTTGTGCTTCATACTGATGTACACAATTCCCGGTACCAACTCTTTTCCATCTGCCGGGATGTGCTCGACGAATTCCGGGGTCACCGACTTCAGCCGTCCTCTCATGGTTGTTCTGTTTTCTTCAGTAGGTCGTTGTTTTCGACCCGGTATCGAATGAGCCAGTCCTTCTTCTCTTCTTCATACTGCTCTATGTGTCGCCGCCATGGGAGGTGTTCCCCATTCTTCGGACAGAAAATCCCGGTTCTTAAGGTGGATCGCTGCCGTTGAAATGGGTTGATATTTGGCCCGTCGCCGAGCCTGTGGTAACTGTGAAAAAGCCGAGTCTCCGAGGCTGTTTTCAAGCAGCGGTGGGAATCCGCGTCGTGTGCGGATTTCCACAGCTGCGTCAGTTTCCACAGGCCCCTGGCGCGCGCTGAAAGTAAACGGCCTCTGGTGTCCGATAATCGAATGCTTCGTGGCCGCGTTCCTGATTGTAAAACCTGAAATATAGGTTCAGGTTTGAGATCGCCTCGGGAACGCTCAAGTAGTCCTTCAGGTACACTTCCTCGTACTTCACCGTTCGCCATAAGCGCTCGACGAAGATGTTGTCCAGGAACCGGCCCCGGCCGTCCATGCTGATCGTGATGCCGCGGTCTTCGAGCCGGCGCGTGAAGACATCGCTGGTGAACTGCGCGCCCTGATCCGAGTTGAAAATCTCGGGTTGCGCTTTCGTCAGCGCCCAGTCCAGTGCGGACACGCAAAACCCGCTGTCCATCGACGTGGACACTTCCCAGGCCAGCACGTACCGGCTGAACCAGTCCATGATCGCCACCAGATAGATGAATCCTTGCCGCAGTCGGATATACGTTATATCCGTGGCCCAAACCTGATCGGGACGCACAATCTCCAGATGGCGCAACCGGTACGGGTAAATCCGGTGTCCCGGGGCCGGCATCGACAACCGCGGTTTGGGATAGATCGCGTCCAATCCCATTTGCCGGAGCAGTCGCCGAACCCGCTTCGCATTGACCGGCCGACCTTGCGTCGCCAACCACCAGGTCATCCGCCGAATCCCGTAATACGGGGTTCGCGTATACTGCTCGTCCAACAGACGCATCAGCGCGATGTTCTCGGCGCTCTCGCCCACCGGTGCGTAGTAGAGTCCCGATCGGGACACTCCGCTCAACCGGCACTGCTCCACGATGCTCAACTCGTCGTGATTGGATTCGATCCATGGCCGTCGTTGCTCTAACGGGAAAGTCCCGACTTTTTTTTGAGCCACTCCACCTCGACCTGTAATCTCCCGATCTGTTGGTAGAGTTCGGCCTGCGCTTGCTCATCGGCTTCACTGGCCTGGGCCCGGCCATTGGAGAAGATCTCCGGTACGCCGTCGAGCACTTGCTTTTTCCACTTCGTCACCATGTTCGGGTGAACTTCGTAGTGGGACGCGATCTCCTGGATCGTGCGCTGCCCTTTGACCGCTTCCACCGCGATCTTTGCCTTCAAATCCGCGCTGTACTGTTTCCGCCCTCGCTTCTTCATCTGCCTCTCCCGAGGCAGCGATTTTACACCTTAGCGACCTGTCCGAATTTTGGGGATCCCTTCACCAGGCACGACCGCCCATATCGACATTCGGTGGAGAGTGTCTTCGACCTGTGCAAGGCCTTCAATGTCCGTTCTCGCGCTTTCAGCTAGCTTTGCGTCAACTCGACGGTACCATCCCCGAGGCCAAGAAACAGTGTGAGGCCTTGGTCGATGTTGGCAAGTTCGCCCGGGGACAACTGTCCGAAAATCCTCCGGATGCGGCGTTTGTCGATGGAACGGAGATGGTCCACGAGGGCGCACGACTGTTTCGTGAGGCCACTGACTCCCGGGCTTAACGTGGGATACAGTGCGCCCGCTCCTTCGGTACCGGTGACCGGGACCACTGCAATCAAGGGAAACCGCTGATCCTCATTCACGGTCGGATCGCTAACCGCGATGCAAGGGCGAAAACCACGTTGCTCGTGGCCGACGGTCGGATCAAGCTCAACGAGAACAACGGTGCCTCGCGCAAACTTCACGTCGGTTCTTTCAACCAACCGCGGTCTTCAATCCAGCGGACGGCGGTTCCGCCTCTTGCATCGACGAGGCCCTCATCATCGTTGGGCAGGTCCGAAGTCCAGTCGGCCAAGCCTATGTCGGCGAGTTCGATGATCTCTGGATGTGGGCTGCTGAGCGACTGGAGGAGGGCATCGCGCTGCCGCCGGGCCAACTCGTGCTGGACAGCTTCGGCGATGAAGCGGCTACGATTCCGAGCAAGCCGATCGATCCCCTCGACGAGGTCGCCGGAAAGCGTGATGGTGACGCGAGCACTATTACTCACCCAAGAAGTATGATTCAAAGTATGATCATACTCAACAGGCAATACCTTGAGACGTTGTTGTCAAGTGGAACTCACTCCTCCCGTAAAGCGCATCTTTCTGTTCGAGAATATCGTGGACCTTCTCCTCACTTGCAATTTTTAGGGACCGGAATCGTCCGGGTGGTGTAGAAGCTGGTGGAAGGTGAGTGCGCCATCGGGATGGGACGGAAGCGACAGCGTCAGGAGACGTTGTGGGTGGCGACCGAGGAGTTGCCGCGGCGGAAGGAACACGTGTTCTACGACCGCGTGAACCGGATACTGGAAGAATAGTGTAAAGCAGCACAGCCCATGAGACGGCGAAAAAAGAGAGTAATCATCAAGTATGGCCGAGAATTCCCTTTTCGGCGCAGGTCGGAAGCCGAGTATCCCTGAAGGGGCACTTCGACGTGCCGGTGATCCTCGAGGATGTACGACCCCTCGGTACGGATGGGTCCGCGGGCTACGACTGCCAAGTCCGCCTGCCCGGCGGCGCACACGATGACGAGCTTATCTCCTCACGAGGAAGCCGCTTCGAAATTTTCTCACCTTAACTGCATCTCGCTGGACCTCGAGGTCGGCAAGGCGGACAGCCGGATTCACGCCTTTGCCGGAGTGCGCCCGGATACCGGCCGGCGCTTTGTGTTTACCGGTGGCAACGTGGCGGCGGCGTTGGCGAAACTGGACGACCTCGCCAATGGGGCGTCCTTTGTTCTGGGCCACAACCTGATCGCCTTCGATCTACCGCATCTGAGGGCGGCGAAGCCCGATTTGCGGCTGCTGACACTCCCGACTATCGATACGTTGCGTCTCAGTCCCCTCGCCTTTCCCCGCAATCCCTATCACCACCTCGTCAAGCACTACAAGGACGGCGGGCTCAAACGCGGACAACTGAACGACCCGGAACTCGACGCCCGTCTCGCTCTGACGGTCTTCGGCGATCAGCGGCAAGCGCTGCGGGAAGCCGCGCCGGACCTGCTGGCGGCGTGGCATTGGCTGAGCACGCCGGAGCCGGAGGGCAAGGAGCGCGCCCTCGACGATCTCTTCTCCGAGCTTCGTGCCTCGCGCCGCCCCTCGGACACCGAAGCCCTCGCCGCGATCGGCAAGCGGCTTGAAGGCACCGCCTGCGCCGCCCAAGGCCGTCAGATCGCGGCGGAAGCCCGGGCCTACGGGTGGTCGCTGTCCTATGCGCTTGCATGGCTGTCGGTGGCGGGCGGCAATTCGGTCATGCCGCCGTGGGTGGGTCACCAGTTCCCGGAGGCGGGCCGCCTGGTGCGTCGGCTCAGAGACACCGCCTGCGCCGATTCCGCCTGCGGCTGGTGCCGGGAACGCCACGATGCGCCGAAGGAGCTCAGGCGCTGGTTCGGCTTCAGCGATTTTCGCCCGGAACCAGCAGGCGTCGACGGGCGCCCCATGCAACGGTCCATCGTCGAGGCTGCAATGGCGGGAGAACACGTTCTCGGAATTTTGCCCACCGGTACGGGCAAATCACTCTGCTATCAGATTCCGGCCCTGTCGCGTTACGACAAGACGGGCGCGCTGACGGTGGTGATCTCACCCCTGGTAGCGCTGATGGCGGATCAGGTGGCGGGATTGGAAGCACGCGGTGTCGGCTCGTGTGTGACGATCAACGGGCTGTTGTCGATGCCCGAGCGGGCCGACGCGCTGGACCGTGTCCGGCTGGGCGACGCCGGCATTCTCATCATCTCTCCGGAACAACTTCGCTCCCGTTCCCTGCGCCGGGCGCTCGACCAGCGCGAGATCGGCGGCTGGGTGCTGGACGAGGCGCACTGCCTGTCGAGATGGGGCCACGCTTTCCGACCCGATTACCGCTACGTAGGCCGCTTCATCGGGGAGAGGGCGGGCTCGGGGCCGATGCCGCCGGTGTTGTGCCTGACCGCAACCGCGAAGCCGGACGTGACCGAGGACATCGCCTGTCATTTCCGGGACAGGCTCGGTATCGGGCTGACGGTTTTTGACGGCGGCGCCGAGCGTCCCAACCTGACGTTCGAGGTGGTCCCGACATCGGGAGGCGAGAAGTTCGCGCACATCCACCAGATTTTTGCGTCGTACCTGCCACCAGAGATGCCGGGCGGCGCCATCGTCTATTGCGCGACGCGCCGTCAGAGCGAGGAGGTGGCGGAGTTCTTGCAGTTGAAAGGCGTAGCGGCGGAGCATTTTCACGCAGGCCTCCCGCCGGAGACGAAGAAGGATGTGCAGCACCGCTTCGTCGGCGGCGAGTTGCGCGCGATCGTGGCGACCAACGCCTTCGGCATGGGCATCGACAAGCCGGACGTGCGGCTGGTGGTCCACGCTGACATTCCGGGATCGCTGGAGAACTATCTTCAAGAGGCCGGGCGCGCCGGACGGGACCGCGCATCGGCTCGCTGCGTATTGCTTTACACGGCGGACGACGTGGAGCATCAGTTCGGCATGTCGGCCTACTCGCGCCTCACGAGGGCCGAGATCCACGGCATCCTCAGAGCGCTGCGCAACCTCGACCGCAAGAAGCGCCTGGGCGGCGAGGTGGTGGCCACAGCAGGCGAGATACTCGGCGAGGACGAGGACAAGGCTTTTGAGCGCGACTCCGTCACGGACGATACCCGCGTGCGTACCGCCGTCGCCTGGTTGGAGGAGGCGGAGTTGCTGACCCGGGAAGAGAACGTGGTCCAGGTGTTCCCTTCATCTCTCCGGGTAAACTCGGTCGAAGAAGCCCGCGCGAAACTGGAGAGGAGATCCGTCGCGGCGACCTATCGCGAACGGCTCCTGAGGATCACCGAGTCGCTGATGGAGGCCAGTGCCGACGAAGGCGTCACCACCGACGAGTTGATGGGCGTATCGGGACTGAGCTCCGAGGGCGTTCGCCGCGC
This sequence comes from Terriglobia bacterium, assembly GCA_963555775.3. GTDB lineage: Bacteria > Acidobacteriota > Terriglobia > 20CM-2-55-15 > 20CM-2-55-15 > JAJEDW01. The sequence goes on from CAUVWY020000005.1 coordinate 375,071, forward strand.
GCTGTACGATTTGGAACGGCTGGGCATCGCCAGCAACGACACAGTTCTGACCGCGTTCGTCCACGCCGGCGTGGAGCGCGCCTCACTCAAGCGTTTCGAACAGGCGGCGGAGTTGGAGACCGCCCTGATCGCTCACATGCGCGAAGCTGCGCCTGACCTGGGCAAGGGAGACACGTCATCGCTTCATCTGCGCGTCGCCTCGCAGGTCCTGCGGGACGAAGGTCTTGCCGATCCCCTGCCCGAGCGGTTGTGGCGCATTTTACGGAGCATCGCCTACGACGGCCGCGGAGAGGATGGCGCCGCGGGGAGCCTGACTGTGCGAAAGCAGGACGCGGAAACGGCGCGGGTGACGCTCCAGCGCGAGTGGCGCGCGTTGGAGGACACCGCCCGGATCCGGCGTGAGGCGGCGTGGCGCTTGCTGAATCATCTGCTCGCCTGCCTCCCGGCCGGAAGCCGGGGCACGGATCTGCTGGCCGAGACCACGCTCGGCAAGCTGAACGAGGCGATTGAGTCCGATTTGATTCTAAAGGCAAAGGTCAGGAACTTTAGCAAGTTGCTGGACCGCGCCCTGCTATGGCTGCACGAGCAGGAAGTCATCCGCCTCAACAAGGGCCTCGCGGTGTTCCGACCGGCGATGACCATCCGCCTGGAGCGGCGGGACCGCCGTGGCTTCGCGAGTACCGACTTCGAGCCGCTCGCCCTTCATTACAAGGGACAGGTTCTGCAGATCCACGTGATGGTGGAGTTCGCCGAGCGCGGCCTCGCCGCCATGACCGACGCGCTGCGCCTGGCGATGGATTACTTCACTCTCAAGGCGGACGAGTTCCGCCGCCGCTGGCTGCCGGGCCGCGACAGTGAGATCGGCCGGCAGACCACTCCCGAGTCATGGCGGGCTATCGTCGAAAGCTTAAAGAACCCCGTCCAGCAGCGCATCGTCGCGGATGACCGGGAACAGACGAACGTGCTGGTGCTGGCGGGCCCGGGCTCCGGCAAGACGCGGGTGCTGGTGCATCGCATTGCCTATCTGGTCCGCGCAAGACGGGAGAACGCCCGCGGCATCTTGGCACTGGCCTACAACCGGCACGCGGCAGTCGATATCCGCCGCCGCCTGAGGGACCTGATCGGCCGCGATGCGCGGGGAGTGACCGTCCTCACCTGCCACGCGCTGGCGATGCGTCTGGCCGGCGCCAGCTTCACCGGTCGGGCGGAGCGCCCGGACGACGATGTCTTTCGCCAAGTGCTTCAGAAGGCGGTAGCGCTTCTTCGCGGCGAGGGTCTTCCGCCCGAGGAGGCAGACGAACGGCGGGAGCGGCTGCTGGCGGGGTTTCGCTGGATTCTGGTGGACGAATACCAGGACGTTGGCCCGGACCAATACGCCTTGATATCGGCCCTTGCGGGGCGAACGCTCGATGACGATGCCGGCAAGCTGACCTTGTTTGCGGTCGGCGACGACGATCAGAACATATACGCCTTCAACGGCGCATCGGTAGAGTTCATACGTCGTTTCGAGGCGGATTACGGACCCCGACCTATTTACCTTACCGACAACTACCGCTCCCCCGGCCATATCCTCGCCGCGGCCAACGCGATGATCGAGCCAGCGCGGGAGCGGATGAAGGCCGGACATCCCATTCACATTAACCGTGCGCGTGCGAAGAACCCGCCGGGCGGAACGTGGCAGAAACTGGATCCGGTCGCGCGTGGGCGGGTGCAGATCCTGCCCTCGGGTCGCGATTCGGTCTCGCAGGCGCGAATCACCATGGCCGAGTTGCTGCGCCTTGCCGCCCTGTCGTCAGATTGGGACTGGTCACGATGCGCCGTGATCGCGCGCGAGTGGGAGTATCTGGTTCCGGTGCGGGCGTTCTGCGAGATGCACGATATCCCGGCGCAGATGGGGAACGAGGAGATCCCCGGTTTCTGGCACCTGCGCGAGACCCGTGCATTCGTGGAATGGCTGCGCAGCCGGGAGACTGGCGTCGTCGACGGCCGAACCCTGCGCCGCTGGGCGGATGCATGCGCGTCCGACCCCTGGAACGAGTTGTTGCGGCAAGCCATCGACGAGCATGCCCTGGAGACCGATGGGGCCGAAACCCCTGTGGGCCACTTCATTGAATGGCTCGCCGAATGGGGCCAGGAAATCCGCCGGCGTCAGCGCGGGCTGCTGCTGCTGACTGCGCACCGCGCCAAGGGTCTAGAGTTCGACCATGTGGCCGTGCTGGACGGCGGTTGGAACCGCGTCGGACACGGCGAGGACCCGGACGAGACTCGGAGACTCTATTACGTAGCCATGACGCGCGCCAGGGAGACCCTGGCGCTCGCGCGGTTCAATGGGCATCATCGGTTGCAGGGGGCGTTGCTCGACAATCCCTTTGTCTTTCATCGCGAACCGAGTGAGCTTGGGCCCGCCCCCGCGGCACTGGAATACCACGTTGTCCAGCCCAGCCTTGGAGACGTCGATATCGGTTTCGCGGGACGACAGGACGCCCGTCAACCGGTGCATCGCGCCATCGCCGCGCTGTCGTCAGGCGACCCACTGCAAACGCGCGTCGTGAACGCCGGGCGCTGGGAACTGCTGAATAGCGAAGGCACGCTGGTGGGGCGCTTGGCCAAGAGCTTCGCCCCCCCGGGCGGAACACGGTGCCGGTCGGCCACGGTACTGGCCATCGTGGGACGGAGCCGCGAGGCATCGAAGCCGGAATATCGCGACGGCGTGAAATGCGATACCTGGGAAGTGATCGTCCCGGAGCTAACGTTCGAGCCGGATCGAGGGATAGCCTCCTGAACTGTCATTGACTCCGATCAGCGCGAGAGCGAGGGCGCGCCTATTTGCCGCGACAGCGTCAGATGATGCAGGCTTCGGTCGAATACCTCGGCGGACTGAAAGCGAGGGCCGAGATTATACCGATAAACCAGAGAGCCCCTTGTGCGGACGGAACCGCGTCCGGTCCGATGCGCCCGTTCAAGGTCCATCCCGGAAACCATCTCAGGGCTACTGGCCCATGAACAAACGGCTTGCAGAATGGTACCTGGTTTGGTACTAAATTGATTGTCATGCGCGCCAAACACCAGCGCACTTTGGAGAGCATGTTCAAGAGGCCCACGCCGGCTGGCATTCGGTGGGCGGATCTCGTCGCCATGCTGGAAGCGGCAGGCGTGGAGGTCACCCAGCGTTCGGGGTCGCGCGTGCTTCTGAAAAAGGGAATGGAACGGATGGTGGTTCACCGGCCCCATCCGGAGACAGAGACTGGCAGAGCGACGGTGCGCGACATCGTCGCGTTTCTCGAAGCCGTAGGAGTCACCCCATGATGGAATACAAGGGATACGCTGCCGAAGTAGAATTCGACGATTCCGTGGGCCTGCTTCACGGGCGGGTCGTCAACAGCGGCGCCTATCCGATCGCCACCTTTGAAGCGACGGACGTCGAAGGAATTCGGCGTGAGTTACATCGATCCATCGACGAATACCTCGCTTCCTGCAAGGAAGATGGCATTGAGCCCAGGAAGCCTTTCTCAGGCAAACTTAACGTTCGGCTCGGGCCAGACTTGCATCAACGCGTTGCGCTCTCGGCATCGGAGAGCGGCCTGAGCCTGAACAGATGGATCGTGCAAGCGCTGGAGAAAAGCGTATCTCGATGATCTGAAACCTGTTATGGGCAGGGATTAAGGGAATCTTCGTCCATGCCCCTGCCCTCCCATACAGCGGCTCCTCTCCGGTTTTCTCTTGAGCTTTCTCCAGCAAGCCAGACAGTGTGAACGAGCAGAGGAAAACCAAACTGGCGAAACCGGATAATTGCTCCCCAATCCTCACGGGAAAGTTTGCCTGGACTTCAATGCGAACGCCCTTGCCCATTTGCCCCTTCAACGTAGCCGCCATCATAACAACGCTGTTCGAATTCATTGATCCACGTCTCCATCGTCTCGAAGTCGAATGGGTCCGCTGTCGCCGTGTCCCATGATCGTGATCGCCGACGCCCGTGATGGCGAACGCTTGCCGATGTGAGCGGCTCGATTCGATCGACTAGATTCCTCCGCCAAGGTTGAGTAGCTCTATTGCCAGCGACGGGCGTCTACCCCGATCGAGGCCGGACTCAACCAAAACACGTCTCTGGAAAATCCGAGACAGTTCAGTACTGCGCTACCAAGGATCGTCAAGTATCCGGACTTATCGTATGAGACTAATCGTGGGGCGGAGTGCCCGGCCCTTCAAATTGCTTTCAGGAGTTGTTCGAATTCGTCTCTCTGGTGTGCGTAGGCATACTCGTGTGCATCGTTGGCGAGCACCTTGTTGAATATGAGAATCCCTTTTTCGTTGGCAGCGTGATACGACAGGCGGTCAACTGGCTGTTGTTCAGGGTTCATACTATCAGGGCGTCCCGTCTCAATGAGGATATTGGGCGTGAGGGCGAGAAGGTGCCTCCGGTCCATGAAGGTCACGGGAATTAGTCCTGTTCCAGGTGGAATCCACGCCGCAACCGGATTGTCAGACGTGATGAAGTGGTAGGGTCCCTCCGAGAGATATATTCGCCACTTCTTCGCCAACAGGAGGTTGCAGAATCCATTGACCCGCTCCTCGCCGATGAAGTTTAGGTGTTGGGCGTTGTTGGTTTCTCGAAAGTCGTATTCACCTGATTCGATGAGTCGGTTCACGGCCTCTTTCAACTCCTCCTCCGATATCTCGTGCGCCTCGGCCGTTTCCTGGATGTGGTCTTGAAATCGCGCGGAGTGGGCTGCTCGCACCTGGATAATCCACTTCATTTCTTCCGACTGTATCTTCCGCAGCCGCTCCCGGAAGGAGGGCGTCCGAAGCCACTGGAGGCCCATGAAATACGCGAGCTTATACAAGTCACCGTTGGTTAGTTGCTGGGCGACAGCACGTTCGATGATTCCTGGTAGAGCATCCCCAATCAGAGTCTCGATTTGGCCGAACACATCTTCGAATGCTCGGCTGATTTCATCCTGAACGCCGGTCTCGGCGGCGTAGAAGAACTTCTTGTAGCACACCGACCCGTAGGGGCGGGGCGTTCCGATTCGCTCAGCCCGCACATCGAAGACCTGAATCTGTCCCTCGCTTGCAAAGCGCTTGAGATAAAACTCTGGAACGAAGTGTTGTTTTTTCGTGATCTGTTTCATGAAATGAACCGCCCCGAGTTTACCGGAGACAGTTTTAGTCGATTCCGGCCTCAATGAGGCCGGACCGGTGATCCTGATAGTACATCTGCTCAAACTCCGCAGGAAGGAACCAGCAGACCCAAAAGTCCTTCTCGATGACGGCTGCGCTCACGCCACGCCGGTTCGCAGTTTCCTGAAACAGATCTCAGTGCTCAGCGGAGGAGAGCTGAGCAACCTTATTCATCCGAGTTCTCCCGCGCAATTCGTTTGATTGCGGCAAAGATCCAGCCTGTGGCCGTTACCGTGTCTGCGAGGACCTTCCGTCACATTTTGGGATCCAGTCACTCTCGAGCTTTTGCGGTGACCAGGGGCGTGATCCGAAATCCGGACAGCGATCGAACTGCCCGGCGACACGCTCACCCCATCCCATCCGACATTTATGTTCGGCATTTTGGAACCCCGCGACAATTTTGTAAGCGCGGTATCCGTCTCCACGTGGCTTCGCCTTAGCGAATTCCCTTTTTAATTCATACACATAGGCCTAAGGCCTCGGACTGGCAGCCTGCGTGCTAAACAAATGGGCGGAGGAATCGGTGCGATCCGCCGCTTCGACGGAAAACCGATCTACTGAAAGTGAAATACTTCGACCGTAAAGCGTTTTGGATTGGGGTGGCTGCCGCTCTCGCGGTCATCGCCGTGATCTATCTGGGCTCTCGGGGCCTGCGGAATTTCGATTGGGCTCTGACGACATACGCCGTCGCCAGTATTTTTGCGGCTTTCGCGGTCGTATACCGGTATGCCGTATGGGCCCAGCGCCCGCCCACCTGGATGTATCTGAAACGCGGCCTCGAAGCGTTCATTCGCCGCAGACGTTCGGGCTTCCAGCAACCGGCCAGCCGCCGGATGGTGTCTCTCACCCGAAACACGGGCCGACTCGGCCGGTTGCTCCTCGACAACTTCCTTCTGCAGAAGTTCATCACTCAACGCGGCCGCGAACGGTGGGTAATGCATGCGTGCCTGTCCTGGGGAGGGATGCTGGCTTTCGCCGTCACGTTCCCTCTTGTATTTGGATGGATCCACTTCGAGACCCTGCCCGATAACGCCGAAATTTATCGGGTTTTCATGTTCGGGTTTCCGGTCGAACAGTTTTCGGTAAACAGCCTGAGAGCGTTCCTCCATTTCAACGTCCTCAATTTTTCGGCCATCGTAATGCTGGTGGGTCTGGCGCTGTCGGTGAAGCTCCGCATGAGCGACCGGGGCGAGTTGGCCATCCAGACATTCGCGGACGACATATTCCCGTTGTTCATACTGTTCACCGTATGCGTGACGGGATTGATGCTGACCGTCAGCGCCAAGTTCATGGCCGGTTACGGTTTTGCGTTCATCGGTCTGGCCCATGCCGCCAGCGTGATCGGCCTGTTGTTGTACCTGCCGTTCGGAAAGCTGTTTCATGTCGTACAACGGCCTTTGTCTCTCGGCGTTTCCTTTTACAAGCAGGCAGGCGAGACCGGCGAGCGCGCGTCCTGCCACCGGTGCGGCGAAGACTACGCGTCGCGTCTGCACATCGACGACCTCAAGACCGTGCTGGACCAACTCGGTTTCGACTACAGATTCTCGACGCCTTCGGGCGAGGTGCACTACCAGGATGTGTGTCCCGCTTGCCGCCGGCGTCTTCTTGCACTGAATCAGGGGGCCGCGCTCGGGCGCTGAAGCAATCCCATGGCAATCCCAACGTTAAACGAACAACAATTCATCGCCGAATTCGGTCCGAGCCTCCACTACGAACCGGCCGAGGGCTGGTCGTCGCAAGAGCCCGACAAGTTGGTCAAGACGCACTGCTGCTTCTGCGGTATCCAGTGCGGCATTCAACTCAAGGTCAAAGACGACAAGGTGGTCGGATTCGAGCCGTGGGAGGAGTTTCCCGTCAACCGTGGAATGCTTTGCCCGAAAGGCGTCAAGCGTTACATGCAGAACGATCATCCGGACCGGCTGCTGTCCCCGTTGATCCGGGACAACTCGGGCTTCAGGGAAGCGGCTTGGGATGAGGCCATGGAACGCCTGGTTGGGGACATGCGGCGGATTCAGGCCCAGCATGGACCCGACTCGTTCGCCATCCTGGGCGGGGCCTCGATGACGAACGAAAAGGCGTACCTGCTGGGCAAGCTGGCCCGCGTCGCCGTCAAGACGGCCAACATCGATTACAACGGCCGGCTCTGCATGGTCAGCGCCGGAGCGGCGAACAAGATCGCTTTCGGAGTCGACCGGTCGGCGAACCCCTGGAGCGACATTCCACTGGCCAAGGCGCTCATCATCAGTGGCGCCAACATCGGCGAGTGTTTTCCGATTCTGACCGACTACGTCTGGCGCGCCCGCGACAACGGCGGAAAGATCATCGTGATCGACCCTCGCATGACCCCGATTGCTCGGACAGCCGACCTCTTCTTGCCCGTCCGGCCGGGACGCGACAGCGCGCTGGCCAACGGAATCCTCCACGTGATGATCCAGCGCGGATGGATCGATCCGGAATTCATCGAAGCCCACACCGAAGGCTTCGACCAGGTACAGGAAGTCGTCCGCAACTTCACTCCCGGCGTAACCGAGAAGATCACGGGGGTGCCCGCATCGAGCATCCTCAAGGCGGCCGAAATCTGGGGGACTGCCGAGACTTCGATGCTCTTGCACGCACGGGGTGTCGAACACCATACCAAGGGCGTCGAAAACTGCCTCTCCTATATCAATCTGGTGCTGGCATCCGGCCGCATCGGCAAGCCGGGCTGCGGTTACGGGACCTTGACGGGACAGGGCAACGGGCAGGGCGGCCGCGAGCACGGGCAGCGCTGCAACCAGTTGCCCGGCGGCCGCGACATCGAAAATCCCGAACATCGCCAGTTTATCGCCGATTTCTGGAAGGTGCCCGAGCCCGAAATCCCGCACACCGGGTTGACGGCCTGCGAAATAATCGACTCCATCGAATCGGGCGAGATCAAGGGCCTCCTGGCGATCAGCTTCAATCCGCTGGTCTCCATTCCGGACGCGAACCGAACGCGCGTGGCCTTGGAGAAACTGGAACACTTCACGTGCATTGACTTCTTCCTCTCCGAAACGGCCCGCTATGCGGATGTCGTGCTTGCCGGATCGCTCCAGGAGGAGGACGAGGGCACGGTCACCACGGGAGAAGGGCGCTGTGTCCGGTTGCGACAGTCCGTGCCACCGCCGGGCAATACCCGCGTGGACTGGGAGATTCTGGTCGACCTGGCGCGCCGGTTGGGATACGGCGAACATTTTCCATATGCCATCACCAAGGACATCTTTCGTGAACTGTGCGCCGCTTCCGAGGGCGGGAACGTGGACTACAGTGGAATGGACTACGCCCGAATCGAAAAGAATATGGGCATTTTCTGGCCCTGCCCAGCCCGGAACCATCCGGGCACGCCGCGTCTGTTCGAAGGCGGCCGGTTTCACCATCCCGACGGCAAGGCACGGTTCCGGGGATTCGAATACCGGCCTCCAGCCGAAGACGTGGATGTGAAATATCCCCTTTTTCTGACCACTGGACGCGTGGTCTCGCAGTACCTGAGCGGCAATCAGACGCGCCGGATCGGCGGTCTGGTCGATCAGTATCCCGAGCCGCTGTGCGAGATGCATCCGCGGCTTGCGACCCGCCTTGGAATCGCGGATCGCGACCCCGTGCGTGTCGTGACGCGAAGAGGAGAAATCGTTGTCCCGGCCAGCGTCGTGAAGACGATACGGCCCGACACGGTCTTCTTGCCCTACCACTGGCCAGGCAACAAGTCTGCCAACCTTTTGACCAATCGCGCCCTGGATCCGATTTCGAAGATACCCGAATTCAAAGTCTGCGCGTGCCGGGTCGAGAAAGCATTGGGAGCCGAACATGATTGAATCCGAATTCTTCATCGATCCTTCCCGGTGCATCGGCTGCGAGGCGTGCGTGGCCGCCTGCATGGAATGCGACACGCATCGAGGCCAATCGTTGATCCACCTGGAGTTTGTGGACCGGGCCGTCAGCACGCAGACCGGACCCGTGGTTTGCATGCACTGCGAAAACCCGACGTGCGCCCAGGTATGCCCGGCCGACGCGATCAAGCAGTCCGAGGAAGGCGTGGTCCACAGCTCGATGAAATCGCGGTGCATCGGCTGTTCCAACTGCGTGTTGGCGTGCCCGTTCGGTGTGCCCCGCTACGTCGCGGCCATCGACCAGATGGTCAAGTGCGACATGTGCTACGACCGGACCAGCATCGGCAAGAAACCGATGTGCGCCACGGTTTGCCCCAGTCAGGCGCTCTACTACGGTACCCGCGAAGAACTTGTGCGCCTTCGCCGCGAGACGCCGGTGAACAAATTTCAATTCGGGCGCCAGACGGTGCGGACCAAGGTGAATTTGATGACTTCAAGTGAAAGCGAACGGTTCGACTTCGACGTCGTCGGGTTCATGGCCGATGCCAAACCCGATGTCGATCTCGAGGACCTTGCCGTTTGGACGGAGGAATATGCCGAAACAGGAGTATGACGCCTTGGGCCATGGGTCCCATCCGTCAGGCCCGGTCCGCTGGCGGCAGGATTTTCCGATTTCTTCCGATGACGACAGCTACGCCACACGGCTGGAATTTACCAAGTTCCTGGGGTTGACCTCCATCGCTTTCCTCTTCGGAACCTTTGTCGCTGCCGGGCGGAAGACATGGCGGCGGTGGGCGGCCCGACAGTCAGCAAGCACGTCCGTCGCCGGGATTTCCGAGTTGGAAGTCGGCGGCTACAAGCTCTTTCGTTATCCGAGCGTGGACGATCCCTGCATTCTGCTGCGCCGGGGTCCGTCCGAGTTCGTCGCGTTCAATCAGAACTGCAGCCATCTGGCCTGTCCGGTCCACTTCGAAGCTGCCGCCGGACAGCTTTTGTGCCCCTGTCACGTCGGCGTCTTCAGCGCCGATGACGGGCGTCCCCTTGCCGGGCCGCCCAGGCGGGGACTTGAAAAATTCACGGTGTCGGTGCGGGACGGCCAGGTGTGGGTCGAGCCCCCTTCGGCGGAGGAATTCGCATGAGTCCACATACCCGCCTGCGTCATCGGATGCACGTCGTGCTGCACATGGCCATGACCTTTGTCATCACCATTCTACTGGCGCAGCTCTGGCTGTTTACCGTTGCGCTCGAAGCCATGGAGAGCCGGGACGCGCCGGAGACGATCGTCGTGGCCGCGCTGGTTGTCTCGTTCCTCGGCTGCTCGGCGGTGTGGCTGTTGATCCGATTCTTTTTACGCGCGGAGAAGTCATAGAGATTCAACTCGGGAGCGCCTTCATATTGTGAACAGCAAGAAGCAGAAACTGGTGGTGGTCGGCAACGGTATGGCCGGAGCTCGTGTCGTCGAGGAGATTCTGCGACGGGCGCCGGAGCGTTTCGACATCGTAATGTTCGGGGCCGAACCGTACGGCAATTACAACCGCATCCTGTTGAGCAACGTGCTCAACGGCAGCCAGAACGCAACGGACATCTTCATGAACTCGTTGGCGTGGTATCGGGACAACGGCATCCGGCTGCACGCCGGTGTCAAGGCAATCCTGATCGACCGCGAGCGCGGTGTCGTCGTGGGCGTGCCGCTCCAGAAAGACGCCATGGCCTACAGTGTCGACGCGGCCGCAGAGTGGGGCGTGCCCGAGATCGAAGAGCCTTACGACAACGTCATCATCGCTACCGGCTCGCGGCCCTTTGTCCCGCCGATGGAGGGTTTCGGCGGACCCGGAACTTTCGTGTTCCGCACCATCGACGATTGCGCGCGCATCGCCGACTATGCCCGCGCCAGCCGGCGTGCCGCTGTCATCGGCGGTGGCTTGCTGGGGCTTGAAGCCGCGCGCGGGCTCATGACGCATGGAGTCGAAGTCACGGTACTGGAAGCAGCGCCGCAGTTGATGGGCGCTCAACTCGACTCCGAAGCGGGCGACATACTTCGCAAGACAATCGAATCGATGGGTATCAAGGTGCTGTGCAACACCATCACCACCCGCATCGTCCGTCCGAATGGCCGCATCACCGATCTCGAATTCAGGGATGGCGCCACCCTGGACACCGACATGGTCGTTGTCAGCGCGGGCATTCGTCCCATTACGGAAACCGCTGAAGCCTCGGGGTTGAAGGTGAACCGGGCTATCGTCTGCGACGACCAGATGCGAACCAGCGACCCCGCCATCTTCGCTCTCGGAGAATGCGTCGAGCACTGCGGTCAGCTCTACGGCCTTGTGGATCCGATCTGGGAGCAGGCCGAGGTGCTGGCGGACGTGATCACCAGCACCCGGCCCGATGCCGCGTATCGCGGTTCCAAGCTGGGCACGAAATTGAAGGTCATGGGCGTGGAACTGGCCTCCATGGGAGAGACCCGGCCGGCGGGTCCGGATGACGAAGTGGTTGTCTATCGCGAACCCGTCGGAGGCATCTACAAAAAGCTGATCGTTCGGAACAACCGGATTGCCGGGGCCATTCTCCTTGGGGACATCGAGGCCGCCGATACCCTGCTGCAGATGTTCCGGGCGGGGGTCAAGGTGCCCGCACGCCGGGCCGATCTGCTGTTCGGCACCCCCACGGGCGTCGGTTTGCTGCAGGTATCGGATTTGCCCGACAACGCGCAGATCTGCAATTGCAACGGCGTCAGCAAGCGCCAGGTCGTGGAAGCGATCGAGACCGGCGGCTGCCAGAGCGTCTCCAGGGTGGGCGCGGCGACCAAGGCCGGGACGGGATGCGGTTCGTGCAAGACCCTGGTGGCCCAGTTGCTCGAATCGTGTCTGGGCGAGGTGGGCTTCGATCCAGGAGAACATTACTACGTTCCCGGCATCGCCCTTGAGAAATCCCAACTCGTCGCTGAGATCAAGAACCGCGGTCTCAAATCCGTGAGTGACGTGTTCCGCGAACTGGCCGGCGGAAATGAAGACGCCGCCAGCAAGGTCGGTCTGGCTTCCCTGTTGAAGACCCTGTGGCCCGGTGAGTACGAAGACGAGCGCGACGCACGCTTCATCAACGACCGCGTCCACGCCAATATCCAGAAGGACGGAACGTTTTCCGTTGTCCCGCGCATCTACGGCGGTGTCACGACACCGGACGAACTTATGCGCATCGCCCAGGTTGCCGTCAAGTACCAGGTGCGGATGGTGAAGTTGACCGGGGGACAGCGCATCGACCTGCTGGGCATCAAGAAAGAAAACCTGCCGGGCGTCTGGAAAGAACTCGGCATGCCCAGCGGCCACGCCTACACCAAGGCGTTCCGAACCTGCAAGAGTTGTGTCGGCACCGACTTCTGCCGGTATGGCGTGGGCGATTCGATCGCGATGTCCCAGAAGATCGAACGCCGCTTTCAGGGTGTCGAGTCGCCTCACAAGATGAAGCTGGCCACCGCGGGATGTCCCCGCAACTGTTCCGAGGCCTACGTCAAGGATCTCGGGGCGGTTGCCATCGAAGGCGGACAGTGGGAAATCTACGTTGGAGGCGCCGCGGGCGGCAGCGTGCGCAAGGGCGACCTGCTGACGACGGTCAACACCGACGACGAGGTGCTGCTGTACATGGGCCGGTTCATGCAGTACTACCGCGAACACGGCAAGTACCTGGAACGCTCCTACGGCTTCGTTGAACGGCTCGGTATCGAAAATCTGCGAAAGATTCTGGTCGAGGACAGCCTCGGCATCTGCGAACAATTGGATCGAGAGATCCAGAAGGCAGTCGACGCCTACCATGATCCGTGGAAAGAAGCGGATCTACCCGATCATCCCGCGCAGTTCAGCGGGCCGGAATTGGCGTACGTGCTGGATGTGGCTGAAAACAATGGCTGAAACATTAGACAAGGTCCGCCCGATCGATGTGGGCGAAATCACCGCAATCCCGATGGGGCAGGGCCGCTGCTACATTGTCGGCACCGAGGAAATTGCCCTATTCCGGCAGCGTGACGGCCGGTTGTTCGCCGCCCAGAATCGCTGCCCGCACCGCTCGGGTCCACTGGCCGAAGGCTTGCTCGGGGGCAATCACGTTATCTGTCCGTTGCACGCCCACAAGTTCAATCTGGACACCGGCAAGGGAACCGAGCCCAACGAATGCCTGCGCGTCTACACCGTACGGGAAGTCGAGGGCAAGATCCTGTTGAGCCCGGAAGACGTGGACAGTTGATACATTTTTGTAACTCCACCCCTGATTTCGCTACTTTCTTGTATTTCCGCCAATTCGACAAAATTGTCGCGCTCCAGCTATCCGACTGACTGACAGAGAGATACCGCCTTGCCGTGGAAATGGTTCTCCGTTTGCAAATCGATGAGGCATTCGAGTGCCCTGAGAGCGGGGACGCACTGTTGAACTGTTGAAAGGAAAGACATGGAATTCAAGAACAAAGCCACGAAGATCAAACTATTCAGCCTGAACAGCATTCCGATGCGAACGTTTCATATGACCTGGTTCGCGTTCTTCCTTTGTTTCTTCGGTTGGTTCGGTATCGCCCCGCTCATGGCGGTGGTGCGCGAGGATCTGAACCTGACTGCCCAACAGGTCGGCAACACCGTAATCGCGTCCGTACTGATCACGGTCTTTGGCCGCATCCTGGTCGGATGGTTGTGCGACAAGATTGGGCCACGGAAAGCGTACACCTACCTTCTGGTGCTGGGCGCCCTGCCCGTCATGGGCATCGGCTTGTCAACGAACTACGAAACTTTTCTATTGTTCCGGCTCGCGATCGGCGGAATCGGCGCTTCATTTGTCATCACGCAGTACCACACCTCGGTCATGTTTGCGCCGAATGTCGTCGGCACGGCGAATGCCACGACAGCAGGGTGGGGAAACCTGGGGAGCGGTGTGACCCAGGCGACCATGCCTCTGATCCTTTCAATGATCCTGATGTTTGTAGCGTCCGAGTCGCTCGGCTGGCGCATCGCCATGGTGATTCCCGGGATTGCGCTCCTGGTGACAGCGTATATTTACTGGCGGTTCACGGTCGACTCACCCGACGGCAACTACGCGGACCTGCGCAAGCGCAAAGCAATGGCGTCCGGAGAGTCGGTCAACGGCACGATTTGGGAGGCTGCCGGGGACGTCCGCGTCTGGGCGCTATTCGTCATCTACGGTGCGTGCTTCGGGATAGAACTGACGATGAACAACATCGCGGCCCTCTACTACTTCGACTATTTCGGCCTCAACCTGCAGAGCGCCGGTTTGGTTGCGGCGCTATTCGGTGGCATGAACATCTTTACCCGTACCCTCGGAGGAGTTACCGGGGACCGGTGTGGCAGACGCTGGGGTTTGAAAGGCCGCGTTCGATTCATGGGAATTATCCTTTTCCTGGAAGGCATCGCACTGATGCTCTTCTCGCAGATGACCACCCTTCCCCTGGCAATCGGAACCATGATGTTGACGGGCCTGTGCGTACAGATGTCGAACGGGGCCACGTTTTCGGTCGTTCCGTTCATCAACAAGCGGGCGCTGGGGTCGGTGGCGGGAATCGTCGGCGCGGGTGGAAATGCCGGGGCGGTTGCGGCGGGTTTTCTGTTCCGAAGCCCCGATTTGCCATGGCCGACAGCGCTGTTCATCCTGGGCGTTGTGGTGGTCTCGGTGTCGAGTCTTGCTTTGCTGGTACGTTTTTCAGAGGCCGAAGAGACCGCCGTCAAGATGGAGATTACAACCCGGATGCAGGCCGCTTCCGCTTCCGTCGGAGTCGAAACATAACAGACGCCGGATGCCGCCGCCGGATTACGGGCGAGGCGGTCACACCGCGATCACATCGCGATCACATATCCTCCCCGGCACACTTGATTAGTGCTTACGCCGCCGGTCTTTGGCATAATCGGATCGCTCCACGCCAATGTACGAACGTTCTCGAGGTGTGCCATCGATGAATGATGCCATAGCAAAGAAAGCGCGCGCGAAGGACAGGAGTTCGGAGGCGCGTGTCGTCATGGTCCGTAAAGGTACAGGAGACCTGGGACAGGAGATCGTCGTGGGGACCCACATCCTGACCGCCGACGAACCCGAACCGTTGGGTACCGACACGGGCCCAACCCCTTACAACCTGTTGGCAGCCGCGCTTGGCGCGTGCACGTCGATGACGCTCACGCTGTATGCCCAGCGCAAGGAGTGGCCCCTGGAAAGCGTCACCGTGGTGCTCCGCCACGACAAGATTCACGCCGAAGACTGTGCGGATTGCGAAACCCGGGTAGGCAAGGTCGACCGCATCGAACGGGCCATCGAACTGGAAGGCCCGTTGACCGAGGAACAACGTCAACGGTTGCTGGAAATTGCCGAGAAATGTCCCGTCAAGCGGACACTGAGTTCGGAGATCAGTATTCGGTCGCGGTTGGTGGACTAGCGTCTATCGAACCGTCCGTCCGCCTACCGGCTCTCGGCGGGTTCTTCGCGCAGTTCCCCGGTGCCCTGCATGCTCGAAACCGTTTCGTGTGCCGGGGTCGAATCCGAAACCCTCAGAGACAGCACGATCACCACACCCGCTACCAAGGCACCCCCGAAAAAAGGCGCGCCGTGCGCAACTTGCTGAAAAAGCGCGCTCGAGATCAATGGTGAAACGGTTCGCGCCATCCCGGCGAATGACTGCGCGGTACCCATCATCGTCCCCAACTCCGACTGGTCCGACCAACGCGAAATCAAGGCTGTGGTCGAGGGAAAGGCCAGTGCCGTTCCGACGGGAATCAGCGACATCAGGGCCATGAACAGCCAGAAATTGCCGACAAAGGGAAAGCTCAGGAAGCCCGCCATCAGGCTCAACGCTCCAAGCCGCATCGTCCATGCCTCGCCAACACGATTGACGATCGGACCCAGAAGCAGGGATCGCAACACAACGGAGAGGAAGCCCGTGTACAGGAACACGTATCCGATGTTTCCGGCGTCGATCCCGAATTCGGCTGCCATATAAAGCGTCACCACCGCGGTAAAGGCGGAAAACGCAAACATGCCCAAACCGTAGATCCACACCAGGCGCGACGCGATTTTCCGGGGCCGGCGCACCACCACCCAAGCCGTATGCCATACCGGTTTTCGCTTTCGGGTCCGGCTCACCTCTCCGGCATCGGAGGATTCCCTGAGCCAGGTCCAGGCAAAAATCATGTTCACGACACACAGGCTGGCGGCGATAAGCCCAGGTGCGGCGTGCCCCCAGGCCGAGGCGGTCGAACCGATGACGGGCCCCAGCATCGTACCGGCGGAAGTCGCCGCCGACAACCAACCCAACGAACGCGTCCGGTCCCTGGGCGGAACGGTGTCGGCAACATACGCATGCAGCACACCCGTGGTTCCGCCTCCCGCTCCCTGGATCATCCGAGACAACAGGAGCCCCCAAAAGGAACCGGCGAATCCAAAAACGACGAACGACACGGCGGACGCGCCAAGGCTGATCAGAATGGCGGGGCGGCGTCCATACCGGTCGGAAAACCGTCCCCAGAGAGGCGAAGCGAGCAACTGGGCGAGCGAGAACGACGCGATGACGATGCCCAGCCCGAACGGAGAAATATTGAAATCGAGGGCGTAGAACGTCAACAACGGAAAGATCATCGCGAAGCCAAGCATGTCCATGCAGGCGACCGCGATGAGGACCGCGAGCATTCTGAACTGCGCCGATTTTGAAGATCGGATTGGCTCTGTACTCACCCGCCTGACACCAGGGCTTCGGCCGCCACGCCGGGCGGCGTCGCATCGTCGAGACCGTCGAGGTATCCTTCGGGAAGGGCCACCTTCTGGATGCCTCCCTTCTTGCCCCGCTTCACGCGCATCGCGGCAGGCGGGAACCTCTGATGCCGGTCCACCCCGTCGAACAGGTCTTTCAGTTCCCGAACTGTCCGGACTCGCATCATGTTCTGCCGGGTCCCGGAGTCGAGGCTGAAACCTTTCGTATACCAGGAAATGTGACGCCGAAATCCGGTCATGGCCCCGGGCTCGCCGAACCACTCTGCCAGAAGGTTTGCGTGTTCGAACATGATGTCCAGAACTTCGGCAAACCCGGGCGGATCGACCGGGTCTTGTCCGTCGAACACGTCCACCAGATCCCGGAAGAGCCAGGGCCGGCCCAGACAACCCCGTCCCACGATCACACCGTCACAACCGGTTTGCCGCATCATCCGGAGCGCGTCGTGCGCCTCCCAGATATCCCCATTACCCAGGACGGGTATTCCCACCGATGCCTTCAGTTCCCCGATGGAATCCCAGTGCGCCTCGCCTGAATACAGTTCGGCAGCCGTTCGGGCGTGGAGCCCGACGGACGCGCATCCTTCGTCTTCGGCCACGCGGCCTGAATCGCGATACGTCATGTGCGCGTCGTCGACGCCGAGCCTGAACTTGATGGTGACCGGCACATTGCCCGCGCTCCGGACCGCGGCCCGGACGATCGACGACAGCAGCCGCGGTTTCAGGGGAATGGCGGCGCCGCCCCCCTTGCGGGTAACCTTGCGCACAGGACATCCGAAGTTCATGTCGATATGATCGACCCTTCCCTCGCCCACCAACCGCAGTACCGCTTCGCGAACGTAGTGGGGGTCGGTCCCGTACAACTGCAAACTTCGCGGTTTTTCGTCAGGGCCGAAATCCGCCAACTTCAATGTTTTTTTACTACTACCCACCAAGGGACGGGCGGCGATCATTTCACTAACGTACAGCCCGGCGCCAAAACGGCGGCAGATCGAGCGAAAAGGATAGTTTGTGACCCCGGCCATCGGCGCCAGCACCACGGGCGGCCACACCGCGATCGGACCCACTTCGAGCAGCGGAAATTCGCCGGGTTTCGCTGCGGGAACGGACCGATTCAATTCGCTCTTGTAGACCGAATCCATCGAGTCGATCTTAGCACGGCCGCTTTGTGCCCAATGTTGGACGACCGGGCGAGGGGAACCGCCAATTCGAATGTGCTATTCTCGCCCGAATGGGGCGGCTGCTGATCCTCACTTCCGACACCGGCGAAGGTCACAACTCCGCCGCCGCGGCGATCATGGGATCGGCGCTCGAAGCCGGATGGCAGGTTTCGATCAAGAAACCTTCCGAAGATTCTTCTGCCGGGAATCGAACGCTCAACGGTTTCTACAACTTCCTTCTCACGCATCGCCCCGGACTGGTGGGAGTGCTGTTCAAGGCGATCGATCTTCTGAAACCCAACGAAGTCGATTTCTGCTATCGCCGGGTCCGCGACTACATCGGCCGATTGATCACTCGAGAAGCGCCGGATTCGATCCTGTCGGTGCACCCCATGCTCAACCACTTCATTCAGCGCTGGGTCGTCGAGCACGATCTCGGAATCCCCTGCTACACCTTCGTTACGGATCCGTTCCCTCCATTCTGGAAAGGATGGAGTTCACCGTACATCGATCGCTATTTTGTGCTGACTGAGGAAGCGGGAGAGGCTTTGGCAGAAAATGGGGTCGACAGGGATCGTATCGAGCAGGTTTCGATGCCGCTGCGCCGGGTATTTCGGCCGCATACGCCCGAGGAAGTGGCCGCCCTCCGATCGGACCTTCGGATCGAGGGAGACGTCATTCTGGTCAACGGCGGCGCACGCGGAGGAGGTCCCGTGGAACGGCTGATCCGCACCATCCGCGAGTGCCGTCCCAACCTCAACGTCCTGGCGGCGTGCGGCCACAATGCCGCTTTGCGACGCCGGTTGGATCGAGCCGGGGATCCCGGAATCCGAACCTTCGGCTACGTCGACGAGATCCACTCGCTGTTGGGCGCGGCGGATCTGGTCGTGACGAAACCCGGCGCCCTCACCACCTACGAGTCTCTGGCCTCCCGTGTTCCGGCAGTGCTGACGGCCATCGGCGGTCTGATGCCGCAGGAATCGGGACTTTTCGATGCGGCCCGCAATCGGGGATTCGGATTCGCGGTCCGGACCCTGGATGAACTGCGGAGCGTCGTTTCCAGGGGTGTGGACGACTGGCAAAAAAAACGCGACGCCATCGCCGATTTTTATCGTCCCGGCGCAGCGCCCGAACTGATCGAAAGGATCCTACCGTCTCATGTCCGGCCCTGAACGCGTCCTCGTGACTGGAGCGACCGGTTTCCTCGGGAGCCACCTGGCGTACTCGCTGCTTCGGGACGGGCATCAAGTGGTCGCGCTCGCGCGCTCATCCGAAACCCGGTCCGCCGGCGACCGGCTTGTCGAGGCCCTCGGCCGGGTTCCCGCCGACCCGGACGAAGCATCCGAGGTCCTCGGCCGGCTCCAGACCGTCGAAGGGGATATCGCGGCGCCAAACGCCGGTCTCGACCGAAGGACGCGCCAAGCGCTCGCGGACGGCATCGATGAAGTGTGGCACTCCGCGGCCTCGCTGTCCTTTATTGATGAGCATCGACCGGAAATCTTCAGGATGAACGTCGACGGGACACGGAACATCGTCGAATTGACTTCGCGGACACGAAGCCGAAGATTGCAGCATGTCAGCACGGCGTATGTCGCGGGAATGCGTTCGGGCACCGTTCGCGAATCCGAACTGGACGTGGGCCAGGAGTTCAGAAACCCGTACGAGGAATCCAAGTGCCGGGCCGAAACCATGATCCGGCGGGACCACATGGACGGACGCATCGTCGTGACGGTGCATCGGCCGAGCGTCGTCATCGGCGAGTCCCAAACCGGGCGGGCGACGCACCTGCACGGCGTATACGCTTTCATTCGCGGACTCTGGTCGGTAGTGGATCGGACGCGAAAAAAGACGGGCGAGGAGGTGGTGGAGCTTCCCCTGCGAATACGCGGCTCCAGCAACGAGACGCTCAACTTCGTTCCGATCGACTACGTCACCGCCGCCATGCGGCATGTCGGCTCGATGGAAGAAAGCGCGGGACAGACCTATCACATGGCCAATCCCGAAGCGACATCGAATGGCAACTGGCTGGGGATCGTCTGCGAACAACTGGGCGTTTGCGGGATCGAACTGGTTGGAGACGACGCCTTCGACAAGCAGCCCATGACCCGGCTTGAAACGATCTTCCACCGTCAGATGGCGTTCTACTATCGGTATCTGACCGGAGAACCCCGATTCGATTGCAGCAATACCCTCGGCGCGCTGGAAGGTACTGGAATCGCTTGCCCTCGGGTGACCGAAGAATTCAGCCGCAAGATGACCGACTGGTACGTGGATCGACTCAATTCAGCCGGCGCGTCGAGTTGACTACAGTCGATGCGTCCAACGGGCGTATCGAGCAGACTACAGTCGATGCGTTCACGCATCGAGCAGACGAAATGGCGATGCGGTTCGGCCGGCGCATCGCGCAAACCAAAGGCGATGCCGCCCAACGGACGCATCGAGCAGAACAAAGGCGATGCGTTCACGCATCGAGCAGTACAAGGTAATACGGCCCGCGAAAAGGCGCGAATCTCGTGTTCGCGCCCGACGGAGTGGCAGTTATAATCTGGATGGGGGAGTGAGTAGGGTCCGGTGACTCTCCTGGCCTTCAAAGCCAGTGGGACGTCGGGGAACCGGCGTTCGGTGGGTTCGACTCCCACGCACTTCCGCCAGCTCCCGTCCGGGATCGGATTTCCCCGATCTCGACTCCATCGTCAGCCCTTGGCTGCAGCGATGGCCTTGCTTTCGTCGTCGTAGGTATCGAAAACGGTAAGCAGCTTGGTGACCTGCAACAAGCCCTTCACCTTGGCGGTCAGATGCAGCAACTTGACGTCGCCTTCCCGGTTGCGAATGGTCGTATAGGTCGACACCAATTCACCGAGGCCCGAACTGTCTATATATCCCACGTCTTTCAGGTTCAGCACAAACCGTTTGTCACCGTCATCCGCAAATCCTCGAACGGTTGACCGAAGGGACTGGACCGGTTCGCCAATCGTCAGCCGCCCCGACAGATCGACGACAACGATGTCATCGACCTTGCGGGTCTTGATCCCTAGACTCATTCCGCTTCCTCCTTGAACGACATCCAAAATCGTCTGCAAACGTCAACGCATGAACAACCCTCAACTATAGCTTAAGTTTCAAGAAAGTTTCGGATGCTTTCACTTTTCATCGTGCCAAACACCTCTGAAATTCACAAGGATTCCAGAGAGTATCGAAGCTCCGGCGCCGAAATCCGGATGGCGCGCGGGACGAATCCGATGTCGCGTTGAGGTAAGGTCGGATGGATTACTGGCATCCGTCACGACGAAATGAAACAATCTCAATTGAAACCATTCTCTGAAACCATTGTCAGGAGATCCCAATGCATGCATGGACTGTGCTGGCGGCGATGACGCTCTTCGTTCAGCAGCCGGACGCCGAAACGCGGGTTGTTGAATATTTGAGGGATAGTGTGGAGCAGGGTCGACGCGTCGAACCCTCCCAGTTGGTCAACGAGGTATTCACGACCCCGGAAGAAATGGCCGCGGTCGGACGGCTCTACGACACGTTTTTCAAGGTGCCGATGTTCCTGGTTCAATACCAATCCAGCAGTGGAGAAATTCCGACACTGCGGGAGATCGCCGAACAGTTCGCATTCAACGGTCCGGAAACGGCCGATGTCATTCTTGCGCTGATGGAGGCGGATCCACGAGTTCCCAGGTTCTTCGAACGCGGCGGCGATGGAGAAATCGCCAGTATCGACCCCCAGCCTGTGATCGACCATCCGCAATTCGGGCAGGCGATCGAACGAACTCTGACGGGATGGGAAGGTCGATCGATGCCCGAGTTCGCGACAGAGACTTTCGACGGACGACCGTTCGTTTCCGATGACATTGCGGGGACGCCCCACATGATTTACGTGTGGTTTTCGAACTGCCCGCCATGCGTTCAAACCGGACCCCTTCTGGTCGAACTCGACGAAGAATACGGGGAAACGGACTTCGAGATAGTCGCCGCCAATGCGGATCGGTACCTGGAATTGCCATATGACGACCAGATGCGAGCCGACTACGTGGAGCGCCTGGGGATGGAGTTCACACAAACCTATCTGACAACCGAGATGCATGACTCGTTCGGCGGAGTCAGCATCTTTCCGACGATGTTCTTTATCGACCGGGACGGAACCGTCGTCCGTCACTTTCTGAATTTTCAGGAAAAAGACGTCCTGGCGGAAGCCATCGAGGCAACGATGCAATAAGCGGCCGGCGGTGGGTGACCGCCCACGGCCGCATCCTGCGGGTTTTGCCGCGGGGCGCTGACTCGGGGCGTTAACGTTCGGGTTCGGGTTCTTCTTCAGGGGGCGGCAATTCGCCTGGATAGCCTTCGAGCGTACCTTGACGCTGGTAGTATTCTCCGATCTCGTTGAGTTCGGGCCGCCCAAAGGCGGTGTGGCAGGTCACGCAACTCCGGCGTTCCTTTTCGGCTATCTCGATCGTTGCTGGAACGGAAGCCTCGGCCCGCGGCCTCGGTCCCTGCGCCAGACCGCCCGCCAACAAGGCCACGCCAACCGCGGCAATACCGGCCATTCGCGTTTCTTTCATTCGACGCCTCTCACAAATCAGACCGGGTATGGATCATGACTATTCAGGTTGAAACGATCGCCGACGCCGTCCCGACGGTACCTGCCGAAATCAAAAGCAATCACGCTAGGTTAAAATAGCATGCACCGTGGACGGCCCGTGACAGAGATGACTAGAACCCTGCTTTTGGTCCTGCTGACCGGGCTCACCGCCGGCGGCCAGGACAACGGCTTCACGCTGCGCGTGGAAGTTCCCGTGGTGAGCGTCGATATCTCGGTTACCGACGATGACGGACGGCCGGTGGCCGGCCTCGCCCCGGACGATTTCGAGATTCGCGAGAACGGAATTCCGCAATCGATACAGTATTTCGGTCCAAGCACCGCCCCTTACCACACATACATTCTGGTGGACGTTTCGGGAAGCACCGAGAACAAGTGGGATTTCATGCGCCGGGCGATTTCCAGGTTCGTGGCAACGCTGGCCCCGTGGGACCGGATCTCGATCGGAGTTTTCGGCCAAACACTGACGACGTTGAGCCCGTGGAACCCGCCTGGCTCCCAGTCCTTGAGCGCGCTGGAGCCGATACTCGAACTCGAACCGCTCGGAGGAACGACCGAGTTATACCGTTCATTGGAGGAGGTCGTGGATGACGCCTTCGATGAGATCACCGAGCGAAAAGCCATCATCGTGCTGACGGACGGGCGCGACACGTCGCTATATCTGGAACTCGCACAACGAAACCGGCTTCGGGAAATGGAAGACGACCGGCAATTCCGATCGGCGTATCGACGCGTCGCTGAAAGCGGCGTCACGGTATTCTTCGTTGCGGTCAACACCGACCAGAACCTGGAAAGCGGCAACGCGGGCGCCGACGAATACCGGAACCTCGGAATCATTTTCGGAGATTCGCCCTGGCCGGAACGATATCTGGAAGCGGTCCGGTTGCGAATGGAAAGACTCGCCGAGGTTTCGGGGGGAAAGGTCTTCTTTCCGCGGTCGATTGCCGATGTCGAGACCCCGTTCGGAGAGATCGCGTCGGCATTGAACGAAGCCTACAGCCTGGGATACGCGCCTGAACGCAGGGACGGCGACCCGGTGCGCCGAATCGAAGTCCGGGTCCCCGGATTGCCATACGAGATCCGGCAATCGCGAACCGAATACAGGTTCATACCCGAATAGCACTGAGGGGACGGCGAACGTTGAGTCTCACCACGGCCGCGGACCGCGCCCGGCGGCCCATCCTGAAGATGTCGGAAGCGACCTGACCTTACTGGGGAAAAACGATGAGCCACAAGATCGCCTTATTTGAAGGCGACGGGATCGGGCCGGAAGTGTCGATGGCCACCCTCCAAATCATCGAGGCCGCAGGCGTCGACATCGAGTGGGATCGCCAGGTTGCCGGCAGCCGTGCCCTCGAACGATTCGGCGCCACGCTGCCCGAGGAAGCGGTCGATTCAATCCGTCGGAACAAGGTGGCCCTGAAAGGGCCCGTGGCAACACCCATCGGCGAAGGCTTCGAGAGCGTCAACGTCAGGCTCCGAAAGACGCTCCAACTCTTCGCCAACCTCCGCTCGGTAGCCAACCTGCCCGGGGTCCGCACCCGTTACCAGGACGTCGACCTCGTCATTGTCAGGGAAAACACCGAGGGAATGTACTCGGGGCTCGAACACGAAGTCGTCCCCGGCGTCGTGGAATCGCTCAAGATCGTTACCGAACATGCGTCGAACCGGATATCGCAC
Source organism: Terriglobia bacterium (assembly GCA_963555775.3). GTDB lineage: Bacteria > Acidobacteriota > Terriglobia > 20CM-2-55-15 > 20CM-2-55-15 > JAJEDW01. The sequence continues at coordinate 399,277 of CAUVWY020000005.1, forward strand.
TTCGCCTTCCAATACGCGCGCCGGCACGGACGGAAACGGATAACGGCCGTTCACAAGGCAAACATCATGAAGAAGTCCGATGGGCTATTCCTGGAGTGCTTCCGAAGAATCGGCGAACAATATCCCGATATCGACCGCGACGAAAAAATCGTCGATAACGCCTGCATGCAACTCGTGATGAACCCGCTGCAGTTCGACGTTCTGCTGATGGAAAACCTGTATGGCGACATCGTATCCGACCTCTGCGCGGGTCTGGTGGGGGGTCTGGGCGTCGTCCCGGGGGCAAACCTGGGTGAAGACGCCGCGGTCTTCGAAGCCGTCCACGGCAGCGCACCCGACATCGCCGGAAAAAACGTGGCCAACCCGACGGCGCTTCTCTTGTCGGCATGCCAGATGCTGGACCACATCGGGGAGACCGGTCCGGCCGGGCGCATAAGGGCCGCGCTGTACGCGGTTCTGGAAAGCGGTAAGACCCTGACGCGCGACCTCGGAGGAACGGCCTCAACCACCGATTTCACGCGTGCAATTGTCGAGGCGCTTTAGCTAACGGTTCGGCGATAGGCTTCAGGCCGCGCGATGGGCACTGCCAACCGTCAGTAGCCAAGCGAACAGGCTGCGCCCATCGCGTTCACGGACTGGCAGCTTCTTTGCCTTGTCATACGCCTTTACGAGAGCTTACTCGACACCAGACGATTCAAACTGACGCCGGCCTCGGCCGCCCGGATTGCCAGCATACGGTGCACTTCTGGCGGGACACGTACCACGAACTTCCCGCTGTATGCCTTTGTCGAGATCGGCTCGGGCACGGGTTCCTTGCTGCGTTTTACTTCGGTCAGGACTTTTCTGACAAGCGTGCGAATCCCTTGTAAAGCCTTTTCGGGCGTATCTGCCAGCCAACTCAGACCGGGGAACTCGGCGCACAAGCCGACGTACTCCTGATCCTCTTCGGACCAAGTGACTCGATAGGTATATCGATCAGCGGTTTTCACCATTGGCTTCTAATCGTCGGATGGCCCATAACACCTGCCGGACCTGAGTCGTCGGCTCCAGCCTTTTTGTTATGCCGCCCATTCATCAATGATGCCCGCCGCCACGGCGCGAAGATCGGCTGCCGGCAAATGGACAAGAGAGCCTATTCGTGGGAGCGGCTTCTCGCCCACAAAAAAGCGCAGACTGGCCACACGCAGCATTTCGAAATCGTTTCTGGAGTCACCGACTGCCGCGATACGATTCTTCCGGATGCCGTAGGAATCAGCCAACTCTTTGAGCCATTGAGCTTTGTCGCGGCCCCAGACGTGAAGAATATCGCCCTCCGGCGTTAGATCGGTGCCCAAATAGTGGCGGATCCCCAGTCGATCTGCGCACCATCGAACAGCAAATTCCCACGTTATCGAAGCAATCCCGACAGCGATTCCGGCGGCGTGTAACTGTTGGATCGCCTCGTGTGCGCCAGGAGCCCAGGAGACGTGGCTTAGGGAAGCCTGCAGCTCATGGGCAGCAGAGCCCCTATACCACCCTGCCATCTGTTTCCGAGCAGCAACAATCTCGGTCTCCGATGCAAAGGCCTCGAATCGTTTCATATCCTCCAATCGACCGAGAGGCTTTGCCAAGATCTCACAAACTGTATCGCCGCGCAGAAGAGTCCCATCAAGATCGAATGCAACGATACCGCGGATCTTTTCAGGTGTATCGTTCATGCTCCGTCGGCATAACGGCTTGCCGCTCAGCCGCGAACGGCGCAAGCAAGACATTTCCGTAAGCCGAAGTCGACCAGCGCCGTCACGATGCGCGCCAATCAACTCCGGCTGTACCTGTCTTCGGCCTCCTGCATGCTCATTGATGCGTTGCGCCGGCTGGGTCTGATGGGACCGATCTGGCCCGTGCCCCGTGTCAAACGATTCGGCTGAAGATGCTCAAGATCGGCGCCCGAAGCGTTCGAGCGGCCCAAAGCTACAGTAGATGCCGTCCGCCGTCCACGTGCAGGACCTCACCGGTGATGTAATCGTTCTCGATCAGAAAAATGACCGCACGCACCACGTCCCCTGAGGAACCGGGACGTTTCAGCAGCGTTCGCTGAACGGCGAAGTCTTTCTGGTCCTGGGTATAGTGGTCCGGGAAACATACCGGACCTGGCGCCACCGCGTTCACCTGGACTTCGGGTGCAAGGGACTTCGCCAGACCGCGGGTTACGCTCACCAACAACGCCTTCGAGATGCTGTAAGGCAGGTATTGCGGCCAGATGGACTCCCCCGCCGGGTCGACAATATTCACTATCTTGCCCCTTCCCTCCCAGACCATGGCCTTGCCGGCGAGACGAGACAGGAAAAAAGGCGCCTTCGCGTTGGTGTCGATCTGTTCGTCCCACAGCGACGGGGTCGTCTCGTCAAGCGTTGCCCGCCCAAAAACCGACGCGCTGTTCACCAGAATATCGAGTCCGCCAAGACGTGTCCGAACATCGTTCACCAGTGCATCGCGTTCGCCATCGTCAATCAGATTCGCTTTGAAGAGTCCGGCATCGACGCCAAGCTCCCGGACCTCTTCCAACGTTCGGCGGGCGTCCTCCTCGGACGATCGGTAGTGAATCGCGATCTTGGCTCCCTTGCGGGCCAACTCCAAGGCGATTGCCTGCCCGATCCTGCGGGCCGACCCGGTCACAAGGGCGATTGAACCTGATATCTGCATGTTTCCAAATGGCGCGATTAAAACATACACTACGCGATCATGAAAGCGGTCCTGTTCCACCGGCACGGTGGGCCGGATGTCCTCGACTACGAAGACACACCGGACCCCGAGATCTCGCCTGAAGAAGTCCTGATCGAGGTTCGGGCGGCGGCGGCGAACCATCTGGACCTGTTCGTGCGCCGCGGCATACCCGGAATCCGATTCGACCTGCCTCACATTCCCGGAGCGGACGCGTCCGGTATCGTCAGGCAAGTCGGCAGCGCCGTCCGGGACGTGACGACGGGTCAACGAGTCACAATCAACCCGGGAATCAGTTGCGGGCGGTGTGAGTTTTGCGCGGGTGGGCATGGCAGCCAATGCCTGACCTACCGAATCTTGGGTGAGCATCGGAGCGGAACCTACGCGGAGTTGCTGGCGGTGCCCGCCCACAACGTCCTTCCGATACCGGACCACCTGAACTTCGAAGAGGCTGCCGCCGCGCCCCTGGTCTTTCTGACCGCCTGGAGCATGCTGATCACAAAGGGCAGGATTCAGCCCGGCGAGGACGTCCTGATCCTCGGCGCGGGCGCCGGGGTGGGAACAGCCGCCATTCAGATCGCCAGGCTCGCCGGGTGCCGCGTGTGGGCGGCCGCGGGATCCGACCAAAAACTGGAACGCGCTCGACAACTGGGCGCCGACGAATTGATCGATTATCGAACCGAAGCGTTCGACCGCGCCGTACGCGACCGCACTTCAAAGCGGGGCGTGGATGTGGTGGTGGACTACATCGGCGCCGATACGTGGCTCCAGAGTCTCCGCGCCGCCAGGCGGGGTGGGCGCATTCTGACTTGCGGCGCAACCACGGGACCGACCCCCCAGACCGATCTCAGGCATATATTCTTCCGCCAGCTTCAGATCATCGGGTCTACGATGGGAAGCTCAAAAGATTTTACGGATGTAATGAAGAACGTCTTTCGAGGCCGTCTGAAGCCGGTTATCGACCGTGTGATCCCGTTGGCTGAAGCCCGAACGGCCCATCGGGCACTTGAAAACCGCGAGGTCTTCGGCAAGATCGTACTCGTGCCCTGACCCGTTTCGCCGTTACAAATCCAAAATCCGCTCGGGGTGGGCATAGACGTTCATCGATTCTCCCCTGAGAAATCCGATCGCCGTAAGGCCGAAGTCCTTCGCAAGATCGATCGCCAAACTGGACGGGGCCGAAACCGAGGCGACGACCGGGATCCGCCCGAGCAAGGCCTTCTGCGCGATTTCGAAGCCGAGTCTGCCGCTGACCATCATCGCCACCGCATCGCCCAGAAAGTTGCCGCGCAGCGCCCCGCCGATGACCTTGTCGACGGCATTGTGACGCCCGATGTCTTCGCGCACGCAAAGACACCGTCCCCGGCTGTCAAAGAGACCGGCAGCGTGAATGCCTCCGGTTTCCTGAAAGTTTGTCTGCCGCCCGAACAGCGCCGCCGGCATGCCGACGATCGTCGACCGGGAGATGCGGACATCATCTTCGAGGTTCCGGCAAATCTGTCGAATCGACTCCAGAGTCGCCTTTCCACACAGGCCGCAACTGGAGTTGGCCCAGGTTGTTCGCGCAACCCGAGCGGCTTCGCTGGGTATCTTCGAACCCATGAGCCGAACGTCGACGATGTTCTTAAAATCCGGGTTCTTCTCGTCGGCGCAGTACGCAAGCGTTCCGATGTCGCCGAGGTTGTCAATCCATCCTTCGGTCAGAAGAAAACCGGCCGCCAGATCCAGATCGTCCCCCGGCGTCCGCATGGTCACCACGAAACTCTCACCGCCAATCCGGATCTCCAGGGGCTCTTCGACGACGACGCGGTCGTCGAGGCCGCGATTTCCGGCTTCGTCCGACCGGATAATCGAAACGCTGCCGGTGTTTCTGGAAGTCATCGCAGATGATTATATAATCGCGATGCGACGAACCATCAAACCAGGAGGAACAATCTAATGGCATCGACACTTAAACCCGGCCAACAGGCGCCCGACTTCACCCTGGAGACCGGCGACGGGAACATGGTCCAACTGTCGTCCCTGAAGGGAAACAAAGTCGTTCTCTACTTCTACCCTCGCGACGACACTCCTGGCTGAACGCTTGAAGCCATAGCATTCCGGGACGGAATGCAAAAACTCGCGGAACACGGGGCCGTCGTTCTAGGCGTGAGTACGGACAGCGCCGCTTCGCATCGCAAGTTTTCGACGAAGTACGACCTCAACTTCCCGCTTCTCGCCGACACGGAGAAGACCGTGGTTGAAATGTACGGCGCCTGGCAGGAGAAGAGCAGATTCGGCAGGAAGTCGATGGGCATCGTACGGTCGACCGTCATCATCGACGAAGACGGCAAGGTGCTCAAGGTTTTCCCGAATGTGAATGTCAATGGCCATTTCGAGGAAGTGCTCGAAACCTTGAAGTAGCGGCCGTATTCCAACCGCGGCTTTCGGAGGCTGGATCCCGGACTGTCGTCCGAATCGAATCCCTCTTTGTGAACGGGAATCCATTGGACCGTCGTAGACGTCCCCGGACAGTTGTCGAGCGATCAACGCTGGAGTTCGTGAGTCCAAAACCGTCGACGCAACAGGTTGTCAGCTCTCCTACCTATAAGGCGCTCCGAGATCGCTTACAATCGTTTCACTGACTGTCCGACTAGCTCCTGCATATCACGATCAGCGACTTGTCGGATCTGGTGGCTAGAATTCGTACGGTCTCTCCCAGTCTTCCGTTGCGAGGTTTTATGGCTGATGAAAACTTGCTCGATGAAATCGTTGAGGAACTGAACGTTGAGATCCCGCTCTTTTCGGGTAATCAGAGACGAAAGTTCAGGAAGTTCAATTCACTGAAGAAGTTCATAGAGAAAGAGGTGGAATTCTGGAGGCCCCTGCACCCCGACGGGATGCGATTTGTTTTAATCGCGTTTCGGCAAATACAATCCTCTCTTCAGCAGGCCATCGAGACATCGAATCAGCAAGAGGCGCGACAACTGGTTAGAGATGCGGTGTCTGAAGCGGGCCGCTCACACTCTCCCTTGCCCTATTCAGAAACGGCCCTGGGAAAGTTTCTGGGAGAGTTACACGCCCGAAGCCCAGTAAGTGCAGAATCCGCATACCACTATTTGACGCAGGGAGATATCCGAGCCAGTTTCAAGAACAGAGACGCCCTCGATGGGCTTCTCCTTGCTTTTCACTTCAGTAATGCTGATGCTTTCAGGCCCAAGATTGCTGCAACGGAAAGCTCCCTCACACAGCTCGCAGAGAACCATCAAACCGTAAAAGATGACTTGAAACAAGAAGCTGACAAATTGTTGGCCGAAATAGGGAGTTGGTGGAAGACGTTCGGTAACGATACGACTGCTTGGAAAAAGGAATTCGAAGACACGACCAGAACATGGCGGGATGGTCTGCAGAACACGTTTGATAAATGGATTCAGTCAAAGAAGGAGCAATTCACTAAGTTTTTTGAGGAATGCCAACAGAAAGTAAGCGACCTGGAAATCACTTTTAAGGAGAAGCTCAGGTTGGAGAGTCCAGCGAAATACTGGAATATGTTCGCAGATGACTACGAACAGAGAGGGAGGCGATGGCGTAACTGGGCGCTGGTAGCGGCGGCGGTTCTTCTTGTCGTGACACTTCAGGGACGGCGCCATCTTTCCTGGCTAGCAGCCTGTCGGACTAACACCGAATCAAAAACCTAAGTCATTCATATTACTGTGTTTACCGTTTCGGGCTAAAAAGGGCCGTTGTTGAAAACAAAGGACTTACGCCGAAAGTCCGACAGGCTGCTAGACCGCCATCCTGGTTTCTTGCGTCGGAATTGACGGCAGGAAGCATAAGAGGAACCCTGCTACTGGCCGTACCTGTATCCGTTCTCATCTATTTCATCCGCCTGTTCGTAAAACTTTCCACAAGTGCGTACCACCTTTCCCGCGACGCCCGGGAACGCTATCAGTTGACCCATGTATTCCTTGCCATGATCAAGGAAAAAGCAACCAACGAGGAAGACCGCCAAATCATCTTGCAGGCACTCTTCAGCCGTGCTGATACCGGACTGTTGAAGACGGACGGGGGGCCTACAATGCCAACCGGGCCGCTCGGGAGTATTCTTGGTGCTATCCGTGGACCGAACTGAATACCAAGGAAACGAGTGATTCTCACCACCAGAGACGGAACTTTGGCTTTTCCCGAATCGATTGCTCCTGCATTCCTCCGGCAATCAGTTTACGCAGCAGTGCCTGTATTTGCGGCCTTCCAGCCGCGTAGTTCGGACGCTGGTTCCCGGAATGACGTCCGAACGATGAGCGCGCCATGGGTGACTGCCCGGCGTCATTTATGCCTAGAAGTTGCTCGTCGCTAGAGATTGGCCGTGGATGGACGTGGCTGGCACGCGAAAGAAAGATGCGGGCAGGATGCCCGCGTTCCCAGGGGGACAAGGGGCCTCTACGCGACCCAATCGATAACGTTCCAAAAGAGTTTCGTAAGAAGCGCACTCCCAGGGGATGGCCGCTATGCGAGGGCGGCAAGCGCGCGGGTTGGCACGATTCTATCGGTCGTGAAGGCGTTTTCGAAACGCGTCGGGCGTCAGGATCGGCACCGAAAACACTTCCGCCAGAACCAGCAGATCCTTGTCGCCGGTGACCAGCGCATCGGCCCTTGCGGCGAGCGCCAGTTCCTGGAACGGGCGGTCGAAGGGATCGCGGCACTCGGGAACCTCGATTGGGTTTGGTATTGCGACGGTTTCGCACCACGGAAGATAGTCGCCCAGCAAGTCTTCGCGCTCATCGTCCGTCAGCCTGAACTTGGGATAGCACAGAACCCGAATCAGTTCCGCTATGGTGTCGCGACTGGCAATCGGACGGATGGTGTCCGATTGCCATGCATGGCGCAGCCACGACAAAGCCCCGTCATGAAACAACAGGGCGGAAAGCAGGACATCGGTATCGAGAACGAGCCGCGGTTGGGTCATCCGCCGCTCTTGGCCCCTTCACGCCCCCAGGCCACCGCGTCGGCTACATCACCCTCGGTCATTCCCAACTCTGCAAGTTTGGCGCGCACAGCGTTGGCGCGGTTCAGGCGCACGGGCGTCAGCACGATACGTCCGTTGTCCTCCGTTACATCGAAATACTCCGTCCCCTGACACGAAGACAACACCGCCTTGGGCAGGGTCAACTGGTTCTTGGACGTCAACTTGGCAAGCATGGCAAATCTCCTATTGTAAGGATGTAAGGAAACAATATACCTCCGGATGGGCATTTTCAATCTATCCGACAGGGTGAATTTGAGTCGGTCGCGGCCCAGCGGCGGGAGCCCGCCGGGGAGCCCAAGGACGTGCGTGCGTGTGTCGTGCGATACATGGAAGAGAAGAGCGGGCGAGGCGCGTATCCTCGCGCCGGACCAAGCGCGCCAGGAGGGCAAGCGGCCGCTGCGCAACCCAATCGAGAACGTTTCAAAAGAGTTTCGCAAGAAGCGCGCGCCCAGGGGATGGCCGCTGCGCGCGGCCGAAACTCAGGGCTGTTCGAAGGGATTCGCGGGTGAAGATTGGCCGAACGGATTGTCTGATGGAGATTGGCCGAACGGATTGTCTTGAGTCTGCCCAAAGGGAGTTTCGCCGCCGAATCCACTCTGCTGCCCGGCAAACGGCGATGTCATGGGAACCGTGCCGAATCCGGGCATCGCGATGAACTCCCACTCGTGGTACATCTCCCGATTGTTGTAGGCAATCAGAGACGGGCTCTCATCCAACGGAGCCACTCCGACGACGCCACTGGATCCAAAGGACGCATTGCCAAGGCCGCCTGCGCCCGAGGAGTCCGTCGGAGTCGTCGGTGTGTTCCCGAAAGAATCGCCGCCGAAAGGACTGCTGCCGACACCGCCTCCTTCACCGAAGCCGCCTCCCTGGCCGAAGCCTCCCTGCCGGGCCTCGAATTCACCCGCGCCGCCTCGTCCTTGTTGTCCACCGCCTCGACCCTCTCCCTGGCCGAAGCCGCTCTGCCCAAAGTTGCCGCGACCGCCCTGATTGTTCGGCGCCACGGCCTGGCCGAAGCCCTGATTCTGTTGCCCGACACCCGCACCGGCCTGAGGGAAGCCGCCACCGAACCCGGTGTTCTGGCCGAGGCCGGCCTGCGGCTGGCCCCCTCGTCCACCGAAGCCGCCACCGAACCCACCGGCCTGGCCGAAACCCTGATTCTGCTGCCCAAAGCCACCGTCCTCGCCCCCAAGACCTCCGAAACCACCCTGTTGGGTACCCCCGCCACCCTGCGGACCACCCTGCCGGGGAGCGCCGCTCAACCCCCCGCCGACGGTGAGGTTTTGATTCGCAAACGAGTTGGTGGGTTGCCCTTCTCCAAACATCCGGGGATCGCCTCCCATGAACAGATCCGGATTCTCCATCATCGCTTCATAGGTAACCGACCCATTGATGCTGCCATCGGGATTGATCGTCAGCAGACGAAATCCTTCGCCGGTAATCGGATTGGTGTACGGGCGACGCAAAAACCGGATGCCGTTGGTATCGATAAGGGATTCGATGTCGGGAGGATAGATGCCGAAGCTGCGCTGATATTTCTGGATGGCGCGGACGTATTCCTGTCCACGGAATATCATTTCCTGTTCCTGCTCCCGTCGTGCCTGGGTCTGGTAGGCCGGGACGGCCGCGGCCGCGGCAATGGTTAATGCGGTCAGGAATATGATCAGGGCCGCCAGCGCAAACCCGCGTTCGTCATTGGAATGGATCGGACGGCTCATGCCAAACCCCCTTACTCCACGAACAAGGGTAACCGTTCCCGCCGTCCGTCTTCCAGAACCTCGATGTCAACGTACTCCACGGTAATGACGTCGATCCGGTACCGGCCCATGAGAACCTCCTGTTCGATAACCCCGTACGAATCTCCCTCGTCGAACAGCCAAGCCTTGAGTTGTCCCGAGTCTCCGACGGTCGAGTAGCCGCTGTAACGGAACGGAATGGGAGGTGGAGAAGGCTCCGAAGGCGGCAATGCGGGCTGAAACGGCTGCGGCGGCGCTGCCGTAACCGATGGAAGGGCGGGCTGTACGGGCACTTCGGGGGCGGGCTCGGGCCCGTACTCGAAAGGATTGCGGCGTTGCGATGCGGAAGGCCACGCGTCCGCTGCCGTGCCTGTCCACTCAACCGATAGATCGAGGTCCGCCAACGCGGTCTCCGAACTCGACACGATCGAACCGGGACCGGCGACCGGATTGGTCAACGCGGGCACGTCATAAATCTGCCGCCCGACCCAGAACGTGATACCCAGAAGCACCACCAGGATGCCCAGTATCTTCAGTCGCTGCCGGTCGGTCGCGTTCATGGTTCCCTTGAAAAAAAGGTCGTCAGATTGAGTGTCAGATCCAGATCGCCTTGTTCTTCATCCTCCGTCCTGCCCAAATAGATCGAATCCATAATCAGGAATATGTCGGCATCTTCCAATGCCTCGATGAACCGCGTCAACGATGCATACGTGCTGCGAACGGGCATGTTGATGATCACCGCATACAATCCGAATTGGGTCTCCTGACTGATATTGTATGCCACCCGATCCCGGCTGACTCCGGCGATACCGGCCAGGCGTTCCAGATCGGGGATCATCGCCGCGAAGCCGCTCTCGCGCGGTATCAAGCGAGCCCCCAGAAACCGGGACCATTCCCCGCGGGCGAGGTCGAACTCCCCCGCGGCGCCTTCAAGGCTCTCCAGCACGACCTTGCGGGCCGCCGTTTCCGCTTCGAGCCGCTCAATGGACTCCCCGACGGCACGGTATTCGGAACGCGAAGGGAGATAGAGGATCAGAAAGAAAAGGAGCGCCACCATGCCGGCAACAGCGACGAAACCGCCGAATACAAGCTGATGTTTCTCACGACGATACATTCGTCTCATTGTGTCCGAACCTGGGTTGTCGTTCCAGGCGGGCGATAATCCACCTGGATAAGCATTCTTCTTTCCGCGCTGTTGACTTCGCCATCCTGATCGTCCCCTTGTTCTTCCAGAACAACCGAGACGTCACTGAACAACGGACTGGCCTCCAGATTCGACAGAAAAAGGGAGAGGGCATCGACGCTCCGTCCCCGAGCCTCCATCTCGATCCAGAACGACCGGTCTTCGTCGATGTTGGGCGCGAGGCTGACAATGTAGACGGTTCGGGGAATGGCCTGTTCGATCTCGCGAAGGAGCGTCGTCCACGAGAACCGCTTGCGTTCGTGGATTGTATTGAGAAACCGAATCTCCTCGATGTCTTCAAGTGCGTCCGGCCGCTGCAGTTGATCCCGCAGTTCCTCGGTCCGCGCTCCCAGAAACTCCCACTCGACTCGCGCTTCCCGCTCGAGAGCCCTCAATTCGACAAGCCCGGTCGAATATCTTGAAAGTCCGATACCCTCCCAGACACCGAAGCCCATGATCCCGGCAAGCACGATGCCAAGAACGAGATTCGTGAGCCGATATCGTCGAAACCGCCGGTTCGCCAGATTCAGATGGTACCGGGCCGTCATTGCTGAAGTGCTCCCAATGCGGGCTTGTAGATATCCTCGAGACCGGCGGAGTAAAGCGGACGCACCGCAAGCCCCAATTTCCGGGTCGCAGGCCTGACATACTCGTCGATCTCCGAACACAAGGTCATCTCTTTGAATCCCGAAGCGGAACCGTCATTCGACGTCTCGGCCAGCTTGTCCTGGTAGTACATCAGAGTGGGATAGATCGCCTGCTCCAGAGAATCCGGCCGGACCACTTTCCTGTAGAAGCGAAGTGTTCCGTTCCGGAGGATCGACGTGACAACCGAAACTCGATTCACCTTGACGAATAGCGCGTCCGAGGCGAGGCGATCGATATTCAACAGATTCAGTGCGGACAGGGTTGAAGGGGTCACGACGCCCGGGTGCAGCCCCAACCGATCGACGACGCCTTGGTACTGAGAGGTAACGGTTGCGGGCGACAGCAGCGCAAGGATATCGACAACCCCGTTCTCGCCCAGTTTCATGTAGTCGACCTTGGCTTCGGCCACGTCGAACGGTACGTTCTTCTTGAGTTTCCATCGGATAAACGCGTCCTGTTCCGATTCCGTGGACGGAAATGACTCTGTTCCGATCAAGGTGATCCGGACCGCGTCGTCCGGGATCACCACGATAAGATCCGACCCCGAGAACCCGGACTCGTCGAGAGCGCGTTTCAGCGCGTCTTCGATCAACGACGGATCCGGGATGTTCGGCGCCTTGAGGCCGGGCAAAATTGCGCCTCCGGGAACACGAACCGAAGCCCGGGAAATCGCCTGCCCTCGATCGACCGAAGCATGTACGACCGAGACCGAATCGGACGTAAACTCACACGCCCAGCGCGGGAGGTCCGAACCCCAAAGCGACGTCAATCCTGAAAAGTATCCGTTACTCAATGAACGTCACCTTGTTGATTTCCAGAAGCGTGGTCTGCCCCTCCAGAACCTTCGCAACCGCGGACTCCCGTAGAAACTGCATTCCATCATCGCGCGCGGCACGCTTGATTTCAGAGGCGGGTTTCTTGTCGATAATCATCTCGCGAATGGTGTCCGACAGGTCGAGGAGTTCATGAATCGCAGTCCGACCGCGAAACCCGGTCCCGTTGCACTCCAGACATCCTTTCCCCTCATGGAAGACGGCGCCGGCGTACTCTCGGCCGTCCAGGCGCGACTCGGCAAGGAACTCGGGAGAATAGTTGGCGACCTCCTTGCAGTCGGGACAGATAAGACGCACCAACCGTTGGGCAAGAATGCAGTTCAACGCCGAAACAAAGTTGTACGGATCGACGCCCATGTTCAGAAACCTGCCCAACACATCCACAACATTGTTGGCATGAACCGTCGTGAACACCAGATGGCCGGTCAGCGCCGACTGAATCGCAATCTGCGCGGTTTCCATATCGCGGATTTCACCAACCATGATCTTGTCTGGATCGTGCCGGAGGATCGATCGAAGACCGCGGGCGAAGGTCAGGCCCTTTTTCTCGTTGACCGGTATCTGGGTGATCCCCGGTATTTGATATTCCACCGGATCTTCGATCGTGATGATCTTGTCTTCCTCGTTCCGGATCTCCATCAAGGCCCCGTACAGCGTCGTCGTTTTTCCGCTTCCCGTCGGCCCGGTCACCAGGACCATTCCGTAGGGTTCGTTGATGTAGCGCCGGAACAGGCGCACTTCCCGTTCGGCGAAACCGACGACATCCAGACTCAGGGTTCGGAACTCTTCGTTGATCGACTCCTTGTCGAGAATACGAATGACCGCATCCTCCCCGTGGATGGACGGCATGATCGAAACGCGGAAGTCAATGGAACGTCCCTTGTAGCGGGTCTTGAAGCGGCCGTCCTGGGGCACGCGTTTCTCCGAAATATCCAGTTCGGACATCACCTTGATACGCGAGATGATGGTGGAGTGGTATTCCTTCGCGATCGGGTCCATCGCCTGACCGAGGGATCCGTCGACACGGTACTTCACGATCACTTGCGATTCCCCGGTTTCGATGTGGATATCGCTGGCCCGCCGCCCCAGAGCGGTAAATACGATCGTATCCACGAGGCGGATAATGGGGCTGGACTCGTCCTGGGTGATCTTCTCGATCGTGATGGTTTCCTCGCCGCTTTCGTCCTCGCGGATCAGCGCGAGCCGGAAACCTTCAGTGGCCTCGTCCAGGACCCTCTGTGAGGATTCGGACCTCTTGAGCAATTCCCTGATTTCCGACTGCGCGGCAACCTTGATGACCAGTGGCTGGTCCAGAAGCGCGGACACTTCGTCGACAGCGACCAGATCGCTGGGATCGGCCATTGCGATCACGAGCGCGTCGCCAAGCATCGCCAACGGCACGAAGTTGTAGAGGAACATGAGATCGACGGGCGTCGACCGGAGCAACTCGAGATTGAGATGGACGTCTCTCAAGTCAACGAACTCGTAGCGGTATCGGGCGGCCAGTTCACGCGCGCGGTCACGGTCAGCCGCTTTGGACTCCGCGTTCGTCGCTGCAACCGATTCGCTGCCCATTATCTCTTTCGCCATTGCGTTATCCGCCGAAGTGAAACTTCAACCGGTCACTCCTCGTGCCCCGATGCTGAATATGGGCAGGTAGAGCGAGATCAGAATCATCGCCACGAAAATCGCCACAAAAATCAGGATGATCGGTTCGACCACACTCAGAAGCCCGGTGAGCCGAACGTCCAGGTCCTCGTCATAAAAGTCCGCGACATGATTCAACATGTCCGGCAGCGCGCCCGTCTGTTCGCCCACACCGATCATTTCGAGAGCCAGTTCCGGGAACTTCCCCGTTCCCTCCAGAGCCTCGGCAAGCGCCATCCCCTCCCGGACCCGGACTGTTCCGTTGGCGACCGCGTCGCCGATGACACGGTTGCTGGATGAATCGCGAGCAACCTCCAAGGCGGAAACCAGAGGGATCCCGCCCTCGAGCAGCGTCGCCAGGGTCCGCGAAAGCTGGGCAACCGCGAACATGGACCAGACGGTCCCCAACACGGGCATCCGAAGTTTCAGATTGTCCACCCAGTTCCGGCCTCTGGCGGACCGTATCCAGAACCGGAGCGACACCGCCGCGACGACAAAGATGACCAGAAACGCAACGAAGCCGTCCTGAATCGCACCGGATACGGCAATCAGGAGTTGTGTCGGCCACGGCAGGTCGGTACCCATGCTCTCGTACAATTCAGCAAAACGCGGAATCACGTAGGCCAGAATAACGGCCACCATCACCATTGATATGACAACGAGAAAGGCCGGATAGATCAACGAATTGCGGAATTTCTTGCCGGCACTGAGAATGGTCTTCTGGTACCCGACGTAACGATTGATCACGTCCACGAGATTGCCGCTGCGCTCTCCGGCGAATATCGAAGCGGTATATACGCGGGGAAAGACGCCCTGCGCCTCGAGAGCGTCGGACAGGGACGAGCCGGCTTTCACTTCCGCCAACACCGACTCGATGTGGGAACGAAGCGCGGGGTTTGAGATTCGGCTGCGTAGAAGCTCCAGGGAACGCACGATCGGAAGACCGGCACGGATCAGCGCCACGAACTGCTGGTTGAACAGCAGGAATTCGTCCTGTTTGAAACCGATGTTCCTGCTCCAGCGACCGACCCTGAGGAACGACCGGGCCGGCACGATCGACATGGGCAGAAAACCCTGTTCTTCAAGTTTGTGGCGGACTTCCGCTTCGTTCTGACCGGAGTAAACCGCCTTTTCGACCTTGCCGCTTGGACGGCTGAATCTGCAGTTGAATTCCATAACGGATCGTCTTATCGCACGTGGCGCATCCGATCCATGCGGCGCGTTCTGGCATGTGGCGCGATCGATCGTTCGGTCGGGCGTGGAACAGGGTCATCCGCGTCGATGCCGATACCAATCGTGTCAGAACCCGTCGACAATCCGAATGCCCGGCGGCGCAACAAAATCGAACAACTCTTCGTTCAGGTTGCGATTCGTCTGAACCGCGTCGAACACGAATTCCGAAATCGATCCGTCGAATGAACTCAATCTGAGCCGGCGAATATCGAACGTCTCCGGATCGACTTCGAGCAGAACTGCCTCCACATCGGATTCGCGCCGCGGCGTCAGCATCATCCCGCAGGTGTCGGCCACCTCCACATCGGGCACGTTGACGATTTCGGCGAACTCGCTTTCCAGATCCGACCGTCCCAGCAGAAACATGATCGGAACGCGGTCATCGAAGGATTCGTCAACCCGGTCGCGGCTGACCTGCCTGTCGGCAGGCGCATACGTGTACATCGTGTCGCCATTGACGACGAAGAGTTTTTCCTCAGGCGACCGGTACTCCCACCGCATCATGCGCGGGCGTCTCAGATATACATGACCCTCCTCACGGGTGTTTCGGTTCAATGGATCCGTCTGAAACTGCACAAATTCGGCCGAAAGGTCCCGGAGATTCTCCAGCTTCGCTTCAACCTCATCGACCAGTGTCCTCAGGGGAACCCCACATTGAGCGGCGGCCTCGGCCGGGATCAGAAAAACGACTATCGCCAATACGAAGAAGCATTTACGCACAACTCCTCCTGTCTGAAAGAACAGTCTAGCAGCCTGTGGTGGAATTGTGCACGGGCGCGCCGAGGGGGTCTTCGGCGGGGAGTCGCGGCAGGCGGACGCGAGCGATGCTCTTTCATCGCCGCCGACAACCGACAACGAATACGCCCCGAAGGCGAACCAGGTCTTTTCGTCGAAAGCGCCAATCCGACAGATAAACCGAACGAGCCGGACGTGCAACCAGGATGCCCGCCGCCTCGTGCGAAGCGGCAAGCATCCTCGTGAGTGGTTCAAACAAGAATGGTTCGATTACTGGACCGGATCGCCGACGGTGACGCCGTCTCCCGAAAAATAGCGGACGACACCATCGGGGCCGCTGAAGTAAGACAACCGTCCCGCGTTCGACGAAGTGGTCACGGCCGTTGCCTCATAGCTGGTCGGCGTATCGGTAATGGCGTAAGTGTAACCCCCAAAATCCTCCGCACTGAATCGGCTGTCCAGAAGGCCATCGGCAACGAGTTCTTCGATCAACCCGAAGTTGCCGCCCGAACCGGACTGATAGGTGATCTGCGCGGTATTGATCGTCCGCAGGTTGGCAACCGCACGCAATTCGTTAGCGGCCTGACGAGCCCGCATCAGGCTCGGAAGAGCAATGGTTGTAATGATCAGGATGATCGCGACCACGATCAAGAGTTCCAAGAGCGAAAATCCACGATTCATTTTCATCGAACAAGTCCCTCCCCGAGACGTCGTCATCCAGAAAACCGCCGCAAGCCTTCGATTCGATGAATGCTACAAGTGCGGCATAGTAGTGTCAACTTCCGCAGTCCATTCCCTCGGTCTATCCGCGAGGCGCCCGCATGGACCTCCGGAAACGCGAATCCGGTGGATTCCGTCCTTACCCACGTGGGATCAGCATTTGGAATGCCATCGCAATGAGAACCCATGGAATCATCGACATAGGCACGCCACGACCCCCAATGACCCCGAAAAAATGACAAACTTTGTCCTTCGATTGACGAAAAGACGGCCACGAGCCTTATCCGCCGGTTGCAACGTCCATCCCCGCGGACTGCGAATCGTCGGTCTTGTTCGCATTCACCGCAAAGTAAACGTAGCCCAGTGCCAGAGCGATGTGCGGAACGAAAAGGAGCGGCATGTCAAATTCGCTGAGCTCCACGATGGTCTTCAGATAGACAGCGGGGGTAATGGCAACGAGCGTGATTGCATAAAGAGCCGGGAACTCGAGCGGCAGCCGCTGTTGCCGTGCGATCAGCACGGCAAACAAGGAATAGATCAAGACCTGCAGCAACCGGTATGCATAAGACCAGACCAGGGCGAACGGGTACGCTACGATCGGAATCCACGAACCGACCGAGGTGGCCCACTGTTCCAGGGTTTCGCCATCGATGGACAACTCGACCACTTCTGAAAGACTGAAGGTTTGCACCTGACCCGGTCCACGCCTGACCGTCACATCCGACGCGGTGACGAGCACCCCGGCATCCTGGCCTTCCAGGGACGTAATGGCGCCGGTCGTGTCGAAGATCACGATGTCCTGATCACCATTCGGACCGCCGCGTAACACGTAGGGCTCCTCGGCGTCGATCGACATCAACCCGTCCTCGATCGTTATCGGAGGCACCTGGGCAAAAAAATCGCGCCCCTCGTCAGCAAGAAAGGCGTTGAACGAAGTGTAAAACCCGAACGTCCCGGGAAGCCACGTCAACGCGAGCAGAATCAGCAGGTAGACGAACGCCTTTCCCCGCCAGTTTGCGGCGACATCCCGATATAGCGCCTTTGACGAAAAGGAGTGATAGAGGGGTGCGAAGATTGAAAATCCATTCATTGATTTGCTCCAACCAGACAAAAAGTTTTCTGTACCGCGACTGCCCGATTCCGACGAGACAAACAGTGGGAACCCGGCGCTCTAAACAACCGTTCCAACGGCCGCGCCGATCGCGGCGGTTATCACCATCGCCAGCGCACCCCAGAACGTCAGGCGGGCCGCACCTATTCTCGGGTTCGCTCCTCCCGCGCCAGCCGCGCTCGCGCCCAGAAGAGCCAGTGAGACCAACGAAGCACCGGCCACGACCGGAATTTCGATCGACACGGGACTGAAGACGTACGCCAGAAGCGGAAATGCCGCGCCGACCGTAAAGGAAACGCCTGACACCAGAGACGCGACGATCGGGTTGGGGCTATGAAAGTCCGAAAGCCCCAGTTCATCTCGCGCATGTGCCCCGAGCGCGTCGTGTGCCATCAACTGAACGGCGACCTGATTGGCCAGATCCAGATCCAGTCCCCGCCCGACATAAATTCCTGCAAGTTCCCTGTGCTCGGAATCGGGATCGGTTCGGAGTTCATGAGACTCGCGATCGAGATCGGCCTTTTCGCTGTCGGCCTGCGAACTGACCGAGACGTATTCGCCCGCGGCCATCGACATCGCACCCGCCGCGAGGCCCGCGATTCCGGCCACCATCACTCCGGACGACGAAGTGTCCGCCGCTGCCACGCCGACCACCAGGCTCGCGATCGACACGACCCCGTCGTTCGCGCCCAAGACGGCGGCGCGCAGCCAGCCGATGCGTTCGCCATAGTGTCGTTCTGGATGGTGTCGAAACATTCCTATAATCCTTTCATTACGCGAAACAAGGCGGACATCCGGACGCCATACCGAAGGCCGCGGCTGGAAGAATATCGGACGCCGTGACGATCACGGCATGTTGGCGCCACTGCGCCCGTCACGGACTCACCCGCTCAACTGACCGACCAGACTGAAGATCGGCATATACATCGAGATCACGATTCCACCGACCACCACGCCCAGAGTCGCCATCATCACCGGCTCAACGGCCGTCATCAAATCCCCGACTGCCGTGTCGACTTCCTCCTCGTAGAAGTCCGCTATCTTGTTCAGCATGGTATCGAGCGCACCGGTCTCCTCGCCGACTCCAATCATCTGCGTCACCATGCCCGGAAACACGCCCGACTCCTTCAATGGCGCCACAATGGAGCGCCCCGACTCGATTGCACTCTTCACGTTATCGATCGCCTCTTCGACGATGGCGTTTCCCGAGGTCCGCGCCGCAATGCCGAGCGCATCCAGAATCGGAACGCCGCTGGAAATCAACGTACCCATCGTCCGCGTGAATCGGGCCACTGAAATCTTTCGAACGAGGATGCCAAACACCGGCAGCTTCAGGATGACCTTGTCGACGTTGTAACGGCCTTTCGGCGTCCCGTACCAGGACCGGAACAGAAAGGCGACAATCCCCAGGGCGATGACGATGAAGAGTCCGAAGTTTCCAACGAACGAACTGGCGCCGATCACGATCCTTGTCGGCAAAGGAAGCTCCACTTCCATGCTGGCGAACAACTCGGTAAATGCAGGCACCACTTTCCAGAGGATCAGCGCAATGACTGCGCCGGAGACGAACACGATGGCTGCCGGATAGACCATGGCCGACTTCATCGCGGCCTTCAACTTCACGGCTTTCTCGATGTAGATCGACAAACGGCTGAAAATGGTGTCCAGAACCCCGCCCGCTTCACCGGCAGCGACCATGTTGGTGTACAGGTCATCGAACACTTTCGGGTTCAGTTTCATACCCCCAGCGAGAGTATTGCCCTGTTCGACTTCGCGTGTCACCGTCTGGATCGCCGCGGCGAACTTCTTGTTGTCCTGCTGGGCGCCGAGGATCTCTAGACACTGCAACAGGGGCAGCCCGGAATCGATCATGACCGAAAATTGACGGGTAAAAATCGCCAAATCCTTTTGCGTGGGATTTCCGCCAATCTCGAAGTCCTTGAGTTTGAAGGTCTTTTTCTCCCTGGCTTCCACCAGGACTATGTTTTCCGCCCGAAGCGCCGCCGCAAGAGCGGGCGTGCTCTCCGCCACTCGTGTACCGCTTGTTTCTTCGCCGTCGCGTGTACGCCCTTTGAACGAGAAATTCGGCATCGCTTCCTGTCCCCTCGGTACTCCGTCGGAATTCGTCGGTTTCTTCGGCAAGCCCGACCACTGCGCATGTGCCGGCAAGAATAAGGGCGGGCCGGTTTGGAATCAAGGCAGCATGCCCGCGGTAAGCGCGCAACAAGCGAATCTCGGTGGTCCTCCCCTTGGCTCTCCCGATCGGTCCGACAGCACGGTTGCCTTTCTTGCCTTGCAAGTACGATTCCGAATCGCGAACGATCGCCAAATGAATTGGAAATGGTCGAAATGCCGGGGCGGATGTCAGGATTGGAACAATCGAACCTGACCGCGCCTGCGTGATCGGCGTTTGCAGGTATCGAGGCTAATTGACCGGATCAATGCCATTGCCGTACAAGGGAAACCCGCGGCGCCACCGGACGGGGCGATACCGCTCTTACAGTTGGGGCTTTGCCGGGATCGTGATCCGGGTCCTTATCGATTCACCTGAGTATCAGGAACGAGCCTGGGTTGTTCTTCGCGAGTAGGCTCGAGAATTCCTTCGCGATCGTTCAGGAAATACCACTCATCGCCGAGTTTGATGTGGCGATTGCCTTCGGCACAGGCGTATTCCACCCAGATGATGTCTTCGGTGACATGGCGGTACTGTTGATTGATCGTCCATGGCCCGGTAAAGGCATCGTCGATCGTGGTAATCCTGTCTTCCATCGTGTTCTCATCGATGCGACGCATTTCTTCAAATACCACGGTCCCATCATTCTCGTGCAGGACCACTCCCGTTGAATCGATTGAACGCGGGCCCTTGATGCCGCGGGTTTCGATTGAAAGCATGTCATAGACGCCGTCATTGGCTTCATCGTGCCATTCGCCAATGGAATAACCGTTGAATTCCGGCAATATATAGTCAGGCCAGTCGCGACCATCCGTATAAACCCGGCGTACCTGACTTTCCCAGTCCGCAATGATGTAGGTAAGGTCGGGCGTCACGATAATTTCCATCGGGAAACTCATTTTCATCACCCTGGGCATACCCGGGGGGAGGCAGGTCGCAGGCGGGTCGCCAGCCAGAATGCCTTGGCTGCGCAGTTCCAGGTTCCTCTCATAGACTGCCTGGTACTCCTCGGTCAAGGGCGCTGGACCCGCTTCCCGGTATCCTTCCGGGGGCCAGTTCAGACTGCCGATGCGCTGCCATTGCCCACTCCAGTCAGGATAGGCGGCGGCCGCAGCGCGTGTGTCGTCTTGCTCTCCGCCCCGTGGCGAAGCTGCGATACCAGCCACCATGACGAAAAATGTCAAAATCGCGAGCTTGGGGATTTTACTCATTCTGCTAACCATCCGATCGTGGATCCACGGGAGTACCGTCTTCCCACCGGGGATTACTGTAATTGCCTCCAGGGACACCGCTTCGCAACGGCCTCACTCTGACGGTCAGTTTATCACCCGCCTTCAACGTCATCGGTGTCCAGCCGCGACGAAACAGACCGGCTGTATTTCCACCTTCCAGGCTCCAGATGACGGAGTCTCCGCTGCTGTCGGTTACTTCAAATATGATGATGCAATGCGGATTGGTAAACCTCCATTCGACCACCGTGCCACTGAGTTCGATGGGATTGTCGGAATCGTAAATCGCCGTGGAGTGATGCGCCGAAACCGTACCGATGACAACAGCCGGCAAGAACGCGGCGGCGGCAACAAGGGTCAACAAACGAGGTCTTTTCATAGGGGAATACATCTAATAGTGACGTAATCCAATCTTTGCGGGTCGTACCACATCAACCATGAGGTAAGCCACCGGTGGAGATTTTATCAGAGACTCTCTTATTCCGAATTGCAGCCGTGCTTTTAAGCCGGTTGCGGAAACGGAATGAGGGACAGAATTCGTCGGGACGGGTTGATTTTCCATGATCATTCCTCACTGTTCTGGCGATAGGCGGGTGAGGGTGCTACCTCGCCCGCCATACATATTATAGTGATAAAAACAGGCAATGAATTGTTAAAAACACCTTGCAAACTACGTCACTACCCTGTAATATTGTATTGTAAGTAGGAGATACGCAATGGCTAACAAGGCACCTGGCAAACACTTCCGACAGGGACTTTCAACTAAGGAATTCTACCGCCTGTTCCCCGACAACGCATCCGCTGAAGAATGGTTCATCCAGAACCGCTGGTTCGACGGCATCACCTGCCCGCGTTGTGGATCGGACAACGTGCAGACTGGAACGGCCCACAAGACCATGCCGTTTCGGTGCCGCAAGAGCAAGAAGCGTGAAACCTGCGGGAAACCGTTCAGCGTCAAGACCGGGACGTTCATGGAAGCATCCAACCTCGGCTATCAGGATTGGCTCTACGCCATGTATCTGGTCGTTACCAACCTGAAGAGCGTGGCATCCATGAAGATGCACCGCGAGTTGGGAATCACCCAGAAATCCGCATGGCATCTTGTTCACAGAATCCGCAAGGTTTGGGACGTTTCTGATCATGAACCATTCAAAGGTCCTGTTGAGGCGGATGAGGTCTACATCGGCGGACTGGAAAAGAACAAGCACCAGTCCAAGAAGTTGAAGTCCGGTCGTGGATCGGTTGGAAAAACCGCTGTTGTAGGTGTCAAGGATCGTGACACGAACGAGGTCCGAGCTACAGTGGTCGAGCGCACAAATGCAGAAACCCTTCAAGGTTTCGTTCGTGCCAATACAGACCCCGAATCAACGGTTTACACTGACGAAGCAACCGCATATCAAGGCGTTGCCAAGTCGCATGAATCGGTCAAGCACTCGGTTGGTGAGTACGTCCGGGGTCAGGCCCACACCAACGGCATTGAATCCTTTTGGTCCATGCTGAAACGCGCTCACAAGGGGACGTTCCACAAGCTGTCAGCCAAACACCTTCACCGCTACGTCTGCGAGTTCGCAGGACGCCACAACATCCGCAGCATGGGCACTCTCGATCAAATGCGTTTCGTCGTTTTGAGCATGGATGGGGCACAACTTCGTTACAAGGACTTGGTAGCGTGAGCACTGCGGGCATATTCCAACAGATAGGATTGACCCCACCACCTCGCCGGGTTACCGTTCTGACTCAACCACCGGAACCCAACCCTATGGCAGAACGCAACTTTGAAAACCGGACCCTCTTTCACAGTGACAACCTGCCGATCCTCCGTGCCATGAACAGTGAATCGGTGGACCTGATTGCCACTGATCCGCCGTTCAACAAATCGAAGGACTTCCACGCCACTCCGGACAGTCTCGCAGCAGGAGCGTCCTTTCAGGATCGATGGTCATGGGAGCGTGACGTACATGAGGACTGGACCGACCAGATCACCGATCGCTTTGACAACGTAAAAAGGACCCACCCCGATCGAGTAAAAGGGACCCACCCCCGGGTTAATGGTTTGTAAGTGATTCCGCCGTCGAGGCCGTGGGAAGTGTGGGAGCCGAAGGCTTCCAAGCCACTGTGGGAACGCGCTGGCTTTGCAGCGGGTTTCCATGGGGGCGGCACTTTCCACAGCCCGCTGCGCCCGCGGTTTTCACGCGGATCCTCCGGCGGACCGGGGTTTGTTCTTCCGTTTGCCGGCGGCGCCTAGACTTTGGGTGAACCGGATACTTTCCCAATCGAACTGGTGAATGGCGCAGTGATGGGTCAGCCGGTCCAGCAGGGCTGCGGTCAGTGCGGCGTCACCGAAGACGCTGGTCCACTGTGCAAACGGCAGGTTCGATGTGACGATCAGCGAACCCTTTTCGTAGCGGTCCGAGAAGACCTGAAACAGCAACTGCGCCCCCTCGGCCGAGAACGGGATATAGCCGACTTCGTCCACGATGAGCAGCTCGAAGCGGGCCAGCTTGGCCAGGCGCCGGTTCAGTTGCCGTTCCTCGCGCGACTCGATCAAGGTGTTGACCAGCCCGGCGGCCGTGGTGAACCCGACGCGGTAGCCCCTCCGGCAGGCTTCCACACCCAGAGCCGTGGCGGCATGGGTTTTACCGGTTCCGTGCTTGCCCAACAGGACGACGTTCTCGTGCCGGGTAATGTAGCCGCACTCGGCATAGTCGCGAACCTGGATCGCATCCAGCACCGGCCACTTCTTCAGGTCCGTGGTCTCCAGAGTCTTGAGCAGTGGGAACCGGGCCTCCCGTAGTCGACGCTGGACCTGATTGGCTTGCCGCTGTTCCAGCTCGCGGCTGGCCAGAGCCAATAGAAAGCCGGTGTACCCCTCGCCGGCCTCTTTGGCCTGTCGGGCGTGTTCCCGCCACTCCCGCACCATGGCCGGGAGCCGGAGTTGCCGCAGTGCGTCGTCGAGAACGATCTCCTGACCCGGACTCATCGCGCACCCCCGGCCAGGAGACGGTCATATTGATCCAGATCGGCCCCAGCGATCGTCAGGTCGGTGATACCGGGCATCAACCCGGACTCGAGCGGCGCATGGGATCGAGTCGGCGTGTCCTCCCGCATCAGAATGTGCCGCACCGCTTCCAACTCGATACAGTGGGCATCGAGCGCTTCCTGGATGGCCGAGGACACCCGTTCCAGATCCCAGTCCTGGTGGAGTTGCAGGATGCCGATGAACTCCCGGGTGCCCCGGCTGTACCCATGCCGATCCCGCAACCGCTCCAGCGCGGTCTCATATTGGGTCGGCCATTGATCCCGCCACTGCCGGATCGGCCGGGCGCTCTCAAACGAGGCCACCTTCCGGCGGATCAACTCCAGGTAGTGCAACGGATCGATCCGCCAGTCGCTATGACCGAAGGCGCGGTCATGTTCGGCCACCTTCTTCTGGTCCGCGTAAAAGCTCACCCGGTCACAGCCGATATGGGCCCAGAGCCGGCGTCCCACATAGGCGGTCGGCACCGAATGCCGGTTCTGATCCACCTGGGCGGTCTGATACGGGCTGATCCGGACTCCCACCACCTTCGTGTTCTCGAACCGCGTGTCGGGCAGTGCCAGGAGGCGTTCTTGCTCCACCGCGTGCCGCTCCCCAATCGTGCGATCGTCGGACCGGCCGCCGATCCGGCGCTGGTCGTCAGCCGCGCAGCGTTCCAGCAGTTGCGCGTTCAGATCCTCGAAGTCGGTCACCTCGGGAACCGGCACCAGGAAGTTCCGGCGTGCAAAGCCGACCAGGCCCTCGACACCGCCTTTTTCCTGGCCCCGGGCCGGATTACAGAATCGCGCTTCAAACGTGTAGTGCGCCCGAAACGCCGTGAACCGGGCCTGCTCGACCCGAGCCTTCCCCTTCAGAATCCGCTTCACGGCCGTCTTCAGGTTGTCGAAAACCAGGGTCGGGAATACGCCGCCGTACCAATCGAACGCCCGAATGTGACCGTCCAGGAACATCTCCTGCCGTTCCCACGGATAGGCCCGCACGAACGCCTTGCCCGAGTACCGGGACCGCATACAGAACAACTTGACCTGACGGTCTTCACCGTTCATCCGGACCCAGGCCGTGCCCCAGTCCACTTCTGCTTCACGGGCGTGTTCCGGGTCCAGCGGCACCACAGCGCCGGTCTGGTTCCAGCCCAACCGTGTCTTCCGTTCCCGAACCCAGCGGCGTACCGTCGCCTCGGCTCCGGTAAATTCATGCTCCTCCACCAGACGTTGCCACACCCGGTGCGCGGTGTGGCGTTGCTTGACGGGCTGGTCCCGGTCCGCCTGGAGCCAGGCATCT
Organism: Terriglobia bacterium; assembly: GCA_963555775.3. Classification (GTDB taxonomy): domain Bacteria; phylum Acidobacteriota; class Terriglobia; order 20CM-2-55-15; family 20CM-2-55-15; genus JAJEDW01. The sequence continues at coordinate 424,548 of CAUVWY020000005.1, forward strand.
ACGATCCCGGCGACCGGGTCCATCACCGGACAGGCGGGCTCCTTCTCTCGCCGATACCTGGGCTCCTGTCCGGCCAATACTTTCCGGACCGTCCGTCGCGTGTGCCCGGTCTCCCGGGCGATCTGTCGAATGCTTTTCTTGTAAACCCGATCTGCGGTTCTGATCAACTCGTACTGATCCATCCCTATCAATCCTCGCCTCCCACCCGCGTGCCTGTTCTTCCAGTTCACGCTTCCGGGGAGGCTATCAGGGGTGGGTCCCTTTTCCTCGATCAGAGCCCCGTTTGGTGGGTCCCTTTTACGTTATCGAAATCACACCGATGACCATCCGCGTCTCATGGAAGCGATTGAAAGTGCCCGTTACGCCCACTCGGATGGCATGGGTGCGTTTATGTGTTTCATGGCCGTCCGTTTGTTGGAGATGAGGCGTGTTCTGAAGTCAACCGGATCGATCTACCTGCACTGCGACCCAACTGCTTCACATTATTTGAAGGCGGTCATGGACGCGGTATTTGGGTGGAAAAAGTTTCGTAACGAGGTGGTGTGGGGGTATAGGACTGGCGGTGTGGGCAAGCGTTGGTTCGCAAGAAAACACGATGTGATTCTTTGCTACTCCAAGTCAACTTTCTGGACATTTAATGTCCAGCATTACCGTTCTTACCAGCAGAAAAAGTACAACTACAACAAGAAGTACCCCGAACTATGGGACAAGGAAAAGAAGAAGTGGTACCACAATTCAGTTTGCAGGGATGTATGGGAGGATATCAAATCTATAGGAACCGAAAAAGGCCAGAAAGAGGTTACTGGCTATGCAACCCAAAAACCATTAGCCCTGTACGAACGTATCATCAAGGCATCCAGCAATGAAGATGACACGGTATTGGACCCGTTCTGCGGTTGTGCCACAACCTGCGTTGCCGCTGAAAAGCTAAATCGTCAGTGGGTAGGCATCGACATATGGGATAACGCGAGGGATGTTGTTTTGAAAAGGCTTGAATTGGAAGGATTGATCGTGCAGGACTCAACCGACAAACTACACGGTCATCTGTTCCCATATGACGTAATCAAGATGGATGTCCCGCCGATTCGCACGGATGACACCAAAACAGCCGCACCTAACCTCAGAACCAAAGTCATCGTCTTCGAACCAGTAGGGAAGAAGATGACCCGTGCAGATATGTATACCCATCTTCTGGACCAACACGGCCGCAAGTGCCGTGGTTGTGAAAGAACGTTCGATGATTCTCGTTACCTCCAGTTGGACCATAACACTCCACGGGCTGATGGTGGATTGAACCACATATCCAACCGGGTCTTGTTATGTGGTCCATGCAACCAACTCAAGAGTCACATTTACACGTTGTCGGGCTTAAGACGTGAGAACAAGAAACGAGGGTTCATGCGTAATGGAAATTAGCTGCCAACCTCGGCCCAAGGATTGGACGTGCGCCTGTAAACATGAGGACATACCTGTAGGTTGGGGCTCCGGTGGGTTCCAGTGCGACGTATGTAATGGCATTTACTACGCTCCTATCAACCCGTCCGACAGCGATCTTTTCGACAGCTTTGCCATAATGAGGAGTGAGAATGACTAAGACTCCGAAACCAAAAACAGTTGAGATAGTGAAGTCCGACTACCAGCCGACCAAGGGCGAGTTGGAGCAGGAATTGGAACCTCTCGACATTCCTGGACCGACCGTGGATCAGCGCATCAAGAATCTGGCGCGGGCGTTGTTTCAGCCGGTCAAGTTGCGCAGGATCGACCTGCCACGGAAACGACGCTGATTCATAATGCGTCACTATTCGATATAATCCCCTTTTCATAAGCCAGTCTCCTCAACCGAGTGTGGGCCACCATTCGTACGGAACCGAATCACCCGTTGTACGGAACCGAGTCCCACGTAAATCAAACTACAAGCGGGTCTGGAGGTCAATCGGTTAAGTTTCGGGAGGTGCATGATCCGGCCGCGAGGACACGCGCCGCGGTGCGTTCTCAGGCGCGTTCCCCGCGCCGGATCAAGCGCGGAACCTGCGGGTTTCTGACTGAACTGGAAGCAAGTGCGGACGATGTGGGGGCGGCGCTGGGGAAGAAGAGCGGGCGTGGCGCGTATACGGGCGCAAGGATATGCGCCCCACCACGCGCCATAGAAGAGATGCCCCGCGTTCCTCATAGCCTGCAAACCATGCGGATCGGACATTCCCGGCACTTGACCGGATCTTGGCTTCTCGGACAATTTCCCGCGATTCCAAGGTGGCATAACGCAAAGTCGTATCGCAGGGGATCGGCCGGATCGAGCAGCCGGAGCGAGTCCGTGACATCCACCGCCATCTTCCAACCGGGACTGGCAATCTCGGTCAGGCCGATGTAGCGGGATATTCTGGCGATATGCGTGTCCAGAGGGATGACAAGTTCATGTGGCCCGATATCGGACCAGACACCGCAATCGATGCCGTCCGAGGGCCGCACCATCCAACGCAGAAACAGATTGAGGCGCTTGCACGCACTCCCGTCCGAGGTGCGCGGAAAGAAATACCGGACACCCCGTCTCGCGGCCAGATCCTCCTTGGAGTAAAACCGTTCGTGGCCGAAACCGAGCGCGCAAGCCGAAAAACGGTCCAGGCGCGCCTCCATCGACGAATCCTCATCGGGAGCGTTGCCGGCGACAACCCTCTCCAACGATCCAAACGATTCGATGAGACGTCCGAGAATCCAAAGCAACGTCGTCAAATCGCGGTCGTTGTTCCACCGATGCCGGAAGCCGCGAAAAGCGCCTCCGTCGCGATCGGGATCGAAAGCGACAACGAACTCCGATGGCTGGGCACCCATCCTCGAGAGGATTCCGTCGACGGATCTCAGGACGCTGCGTACGTTGCCATAGGCGAATGCCGATGCGATAAAGCCCACGACCTCGCGGTCGGCGGCGTTGGAATAGCGATGGACGAATTGCACCGGATCCATCGCAAGATGCTCCTCTCTGGAAAAGTCTCGAAGAAAGCGATCAAGATGCCTGCGAAGTTTGGAGGGTGCGTGAAGACGCTTTGAAGATCCCGGGGTTGGGGGAAGCCGCGTTCCAGCCATGGGCATGGAGCGGCTTTGGTTTGGCGCCAATTTCGGACGGGTCAGGGGTAAATGAGTCCGCCCCTGGCGCTGCCCTTGCCACGGAGTATCCGAGGCGCCGATCGGCCCAAATTGGGATTGGCAAGCGGATCGATGGTACGGTTCAACCGATCGTTATCGATTCCGAGTATCGCGCGGTCCGGGATGGAACGCATGCCGACAGACGTACCATCCTGTCCGTTCGGGTCGTCCACCCGCACCACCTGCAGGGATCGGGACGGGCCAAATTCCGATTCCAGTCCAACGGGCCGCAACGGTTTCTGTCCGGCACGAACCAGCGTCTTGAAACCGGCATCGAGAACAACTTCACGGTCTGCGTCACGAACGGTTTCGACCCTCACACGACCTTCGTACGTCCATACCTCCGTGGTCTGGCCTGTTTCATCCACACGAACGTCGAAATCCGTTCCACGGACGGCGATCAATGCCGTCGGGGTATTCACTTGGTAGGGGTTTGGCCGGCCGCCGAATTTCTGAATATGGAAGCGGACCTTGCCCACGATGACGCGCATCAATTCGCGAACACCGGAGCCCTGGTATTCTCCGACTTCAAACGTCGTGTTCTCGTGAATTACAACGTACGATGCGTCCGGGAGCTGCAACGTCATTTGGCCGGAGGGGCCAGTGCGAACCGTGTCGCCCGCATTCAATACGGGCAGTCCAGCCGTCGTCACACCCGTAGCGGTGTGGGTCAACATCGGGCCAGAGGCCGAAATCACTTCGACGGGGCCGAACACAGAGGTCACCCGAATGTTCTGCGCCGATACCGTTGCGGGCACGAGCAGAAGACCGAGCACAAATACGTATCGCTGAGCCGTCTTACTCATTAGTCTTTACTTAAGAGTTTACTCACAAGCGCTTTCAATCGTACTCGCAAGCGCTCTAAATTTCACTCATTAGCGCTTTCTATTTTCCCCCGAGCGCCTTCAACCGCTGTCAACCTCGTTCCACCATCACCCTCACTCGAGGAATGCGGGTCCAACATGCACTTTCGTCGGACTGGGAGGTCCAATCTGTCGAAAGTCGAGGGCCTCCTGGAAAAGGCCAAATCCGGCGCCCAGATCGGGCAGAACGTCAAAACGCCGCGTTGATCGAAGCCGGTCGAAAATTCTTGAATTGCGCTCTCGAACCGCCGTACCGGCTAGCGCCTCAAGAGAGTTCACCATCCTGTCCTGGCTCATTTCCATTCGAACCACAAACCCGGAAGTATTGCCGTGGGCATCTTCTCGGGCAAGTTCTTCGAACTTTCGTCCGGTCGTCGCTCCCACGTAAGACAGAACCGCGATGTGGCCCCAGGAGATGGATTCTTCCAACGCCCATGCGAAATCCGCCTGCGGCGTCCCGTATTCGGCCGCCAGCAAGACCGCCAGGACTCCGGGAAATCCGGCATCCGCAGCCACATCGGCATCGAGTTGACCGACTACATTCGCCACGCGGTCATCGAAGCTGGTTTCCCCGTCCGCGGAATGCGCCGGCACCGATACTCCCAGCAGGCAACCCAATACCCCAACCAGGATGTTTTTCTCAAGCTTGAACATGGCTTGACATCCTTAGCACGGCGTCCAACTCCACTGCCGGATCCGGCCCGTCGCACCAGACAAGTCCGTAACCGGAAAATTTTATCCCCGAGGTCCTTTCAGATCAATACCCAAACGCTTGGCCTTGTTATAGAGTGTCCGCCGCTCTATGCCTAATATTTCAGCGGCTTTCTTCTTGTTTCCCCCGGTTTGACGCAAGGTCTTGACGATGTGATCGCGTTCCATCTCTTCCAACGAGCCGGTTTCGGCTCGGACCTCTTCATCGTCTTTTGACATGAGAGTCGTCAATTCAAGGTCGTCCACGCCGATGACGCCGTTTTCGCAGAAGGCGAAAGCGCGCTCGATGACGTTTCTCAACTCGCGCACATTTCCGGGCCACTCGTAGCGCTGCATCGCCGCCAGCGCATTGGGAAGCAGACGTGCCTCGCGACCATACTCCTCCCCGTATCTCTTCAGAAAATACGACGCCAGGGCGGGAATATCGGAGGCGCGCTCGCGCAAAGGCGGAATAGAAATCTTGAAGACGTTCAACCGATGGAAGAGATCCTCGCGGAACTGCTCCTTGCGGACCATTTCGCGCAAATCGCGGTTGGTAGCGGCCAGCGTACGGATATTGACCTTCCTGGTCTCGTTGGCGCCCACACGACGAATTTCATTTCCCTGGATCACCCGAAGCAGCTTCACCTGGAACGCGAGCGAAGTTTCTGAGATCTCATCCAGAAAGACCGTACCGCCCTCGGCACCCTCAAAAAGACCCTTGCGGACGCCCTCGGCACCGGTAAAGGCCCCCTTTTCGTGGCCGAAGAGCTCAGACTCCAACAGCGTTTCGGTAAGCGCGCCGCAGTTGATTACGGTGAACCGGCCGGAACTGCGCGAACTGTTCCGATGAATCGCCTGGGCGACCAGTTCCTTGCCGGCGCCGGTTTCGCCATAGATCAGAACGGGTGAATCGATGGCAGCCACGCGGGCGATCTTGGTATAGATCTCCACCATCGCCTGACTGGCGCCCACGATTTCAGTATCCGGAAACCCGTCGAAAGCATCGGGCCCGACCGTGGCCTCGGCCAGAACGCGGCTCTTCTCTTCGATGCGCTCGAGGATGGAAAGGATGTCTTCGACGGCGAAGGGCTTGCTGACGTAGTCGAATGCCCCGTTTCGGACCGCGCGTACGGCCGTCTCCACCGACCCGTGGGCGGTCATGATGATGACCTCGGTCTCGGCCCGCGACTGGCGCGCCGCGTCCAGGACATCGAGACCCGATACATCGCCCATATAGATGTCGCTGATGACAACGTCGAACTCTTCGGACTGCAGTGCCGTGACCGCATCTTCGCCTGAACCGACAACACGGTAGGGATAGCCCTCCATGTCGAACAGCGACGCGAGCAGCTTGCCGATCGACTTGTCGTCGTCCACCACCAGGATTTTCAATTTCTCAGCCATCACTGCCATCACGCCATTACCGCCATTACCGCCATTCGACAGGATAAACCCGCGACCAGCCCAGCAGAGTTCTCAAGGTACAGGAATCCACAACGCGAACACCGAACCGTTCCCCACTTCACTCTCCACGTCCACTCCGCCTCGATGCTGCTCGGCCACTTGACGGACAAAGGGCAGACCGAGGCCGAATCCAGTCTCGGAACGGGTTTCTTCGTTCGACCGGCGATAAAACTTTTCAAAGATCCGACGGACATCTTCGGGAGGAATGCCATGCCCCCGGTCCACGACACGAAAACAAACCCGGCGATCGGTGTTGTCCAGTTCGACCCGCACCGGGGTGTTTTCGGGCGAATACTTGATGGCGTTCGCAACAAGGTTCGCCAGCGCCTGGTACAGCAATACGCGGTCCGCGCGCATCACGCCCGCGTCTGGCGGGACCGCGTTCCCGAGGACAATTCGCTTCGCCTGGGCGACCGGTTCGAGGCTCGACAACAGTTCCTTGACGAGCGGTTCGATTTCGAATTCCGTCACGTCCAGCTTCCTGCGGCCGGACTCGATGGATGCCACGTCGAGGAACGATTGAATCAGGTCGTTGAGCCGCGCGCTTTCAGCCTGGATCGACCGCAGGAAATCCTGCCCCTTCTCTTCGACAAGTCCGTACCTGGCCAACATGTCCCCATAACCCCGGATCGACGTCAGCGGCGTGCGCAGTTCGTGCGACACCAGCGACACCATGTCGTTCTTGGCCTGGTCCAGTTCGTGCTGGGCGGTCACGTCGTGCAGCGTGGCGGTGACGCCAATTCGAGGGATGGGGCTGATCGTCAACGTGTAGAACCGCGACTCGGTGGAAGACGGCGCCATTTCGGCGTGGAACGTTTCGTCCAGGGTCACGACGCGGGCGAACGATTCCATCAACGAACGCCCGTCCAACAAGGACGACAAATAGTCCCAGAGGGCCGCCGGTTCGTCCGAAAACTTCTCGAGATTTCGCGCGGCGGTGTTCTGGTAGACGACCTGTCCAGCCGGATCGCTCACAATGATGACGTCTTCGATTCCGGCGAGCACCGAGTCGTTGAAGGATACGAAGCGATAGAGCTGTTCATTGAAGAAGTCCACCGCGTCCAGTTTCCAGGGAGCGTTATGGCGCCGCTTCGCAAGCAGCCGTTCGCGGCGTTCGCTTCGCCCCTCGCGTTCGTGCTCAAACGCGTTCAATACGTCGAGCCACTGGCGTTTAAGATCGGACTCGTGGAGTTCCGCATCCAATCGCGTCCGAAGCGACGTCAGAGGCGACGTGGTCACACGAGACTCCGCGGCCCAGACCGACAGGCGCGAGATCTTCTGATCGAGGTTGCGGTTGACCTTGACGAGCTTTCGAACACCCAGCGTCGGCACCGTCAAGGCGACGCCCAGAATGAATGTCGGAAACGGCAGCCAGAATCCCGAGTTCATCAGGAGCCACGACACAGCGACAACCGCCGGAATCGTGGCCACCGATGCCAGGTAGAAGCGGAATCCTTCGAAGCGGCGTTCAATCCACCGGAGACCCAGAATCAGGCCCGCGAGGGCTATCAGGACAATCCATTCGGTGACTTCCCGGATGTTGCGGTCCGAATAGATCGACTCGACAGCATTGGCATGCACTTCGATGCCGCTCATGGGCCGCCCCGAAACCGAAAACGGCGTCATCCAGTCGTCGCCCGATGCCTCCGCGGTCGCCCCGATCAAAACGATCCGATCCCGGAACAGGTCGGGGTCGACGCTACCGGCAAGAACTTCCCATGCCGGCACCTGTTGAAAGGCGCCGCGGTCCCCGGAGTAGCGAATCCGAATCGGGTCGGTCTGAATTCGAATGGCACCGCCAATATCTTCGTTGTACGCGGCGGGAAGCATTCCGGCAACGTCCAGGACTTCCATCGAAAACGCGCGAAGGACCCGGCCCTCGGCATACTTTGCCGGAACCACGCGGCGCATCACCGAATCCAGATCCGGGTCGGCGTGAACGTGGCCCAGCCTGACGCCGTCCCGGTGAAATTCTTCGAGGGGCAAGAGCCACCTCAGATCCGTCCCGGATCCTTCGTCGACTCTGGCCGGGAGTACCAGGTTGCGCGCACGCCCGAGGACATCGGCCAAGACCCGATCCTCTTCCGGCGTCCTGCGATCGTCCAACAGGATGTCGATGCCCACCGCCGCGGGCGCGCCGGCGTCCACAGGTTCGATCAGTTTGGCCAGATCGGTTCGGGACCACGGCAAGCCGCCCACGCGATCGAGGCTTTCTTCGTCGATCGCCACGATCAGCACGCCGCTGCCGGGCGGCCTCTCACCCGCCAGACGTTGGGTGAAGTCGTATGCGATGTTGTTGACCTGCTCAAAGAAACTCTGCCAGGACAGCAGGACAACGAGTGTGGCGGCGGCAACACCGAGCGCCGCCAGCTTGAGGATGTGAAAGGCCACGAGGTCTCCGTCTGGCCCGATTATAGGTAAATTATTGAAATTGTCCTATCGTACTGTTCCCGATGGGCGCTACGATTGGAATCGCCTTTTCCCTTCCAATGAGGAAGGGCCGATGTTACGCCCCGCGTCCCGAGGAGTCTCCCTGATCGAAACCTGCCTGGTCCTTGCGATCGTGGTTTCGCTGACAGCCATTGCCCTGCCGCAAATGATTGAAGCGCGGCAGACCTTCGGCCTGCTTGCAGTTGCCGGCCAAGTGCGTTCCGAACTACATCGAACGCGAAGCCTTGCGATCGTGCGCAATCAGGATTGCCGGCTGAGTGTGACATCGCCCGCCACTTACTTGATTGAATGCCAGACGCCGCGGTGGGTGTCGATCTCATTCCACCAACTCGATACCGGATTTACCATCACCGCAAACAACCGTCCCGAGTTTCACCCGCTGGGCAACGCAGGCCCCATGGCAACGATCACTATATGGAACGAGCGCGGCGCGAACCGCCGGCTTATCGTCGGCCGCAGCGGACGCGTCCGGACAGAATAAAGCCGTCAGTCGTTATTGTCATCGCCGCCGGGAAGGCCGGTTCGCGACACGATCCAATACCAGAGCAGCAGGATGACGAACCCGATAAGGAAGATGGTAAGAATTACCGTCATGGCGCCTCGCGCCGGTTCAGGATATCAGAACCCCTGATCTGGCTTGACCGGTGAACGCAAGGGGGACGCGGCCCAGGACATTCAGGAATTCTCCTCCCGAAAAGGAAGCGATGCCGCCAGACGGCGGGATGGTCCATTGGGCATCGACATGGCCCCGCGCCTCCGATTGACCCGCGCCGGCGCTTTCGGCTACGATGAATTCATTCCATGGGCCTGTGGCGCAGCTGGGAGCGCGCCTGACTGGCAGTCAGGAGGTCAGGGGTTCGATCCCCCTCAGGTCCACTCCAGCCGGTTCCGACGCAGTCTGATTCACGTCATGGGTACACGACCTGATCTTGTTGGGCTTGATCCCGGCTCGGGACTCCTGACCAAGGGACCACGGTAGGCGCTATGGCGTATATCGAGCGACGGTTCACCGCCCCAGACGGTCTCAGCCTCTATTTTCGCGAATACGGCGATCCGGCCTCGGCCACGACGCCGGTGCTCTGCCTTGGTGGATTTTCGCGAAACGCCCGCGATTTCGACGCTCTCGCGCGCAGGCTGGCTGGAGAGCGGCGGGTATTGTGCCCCGACCTTCGCGGCCGTGGACGGTCGGATTACGACCCGGACTGGCGCAACTACCAACCGGGAACCTATCTGAACGACATCGCCCATTTGCTTACCGTTGCCAATGCCCATCGGTTTGTCGTGATCGGAACCTCGTTCGGCGGCGTGCTGGCGATGGCGATCGGGGCGTTCATGCCGTTCGCTCTCGCGAGCGTGGTGCTCAACGACATGGGCCCGGAGGTTGAACAGGGCAGGTCAGACGCCGCCCTTGCCTATATCAGCGTCGACCGCCCACAGCCCGACTGGGTGAGCGCGGTGGAGGCGATCAAGACGCTGATGCCCGGCGCCGCATTTCAAACCGAGGCGATGTTCGAGGCGATGGTCCGCAATACCTATCGCGAGGGCGAGGACGGACTACTGCACTTCGATTGGGATGTGAATATCGTCAAGCCGATCATCGGAACTCGAGACGCGACACCCAACCGTTGGACCTTTTTTCGGGGACTGCGCCCAATTCCACTGCTTGCCTTTCGGGGCGAGGTCTCGGACCTGTTGTCCGAGGAATGCTTCGCTCGGATGGGCCGAGAATATCCCGAAGCCCGCCTGGTGACCGTTCCCCGCACGGGTCACGCCCCAACCCTGACCGAACCCGAGTGCGTCGCCGCGCTGGACGCGTTCTTGCGCGACCTTTAGAACCGGATCTCAGTTGCGTATAACCAGATCTCACCTGTGCCGGGCAACGGAGGTCTGCTGCATTGACGAGTTGTCACCCTGGAACCTGGCCGACACACTGATCGCCGGCGCAGTCGCCGCTGCGTGAGGTCGCTTCCGATGGTGTCCGTAACTTCCGCTTGTGGACACAACGGATTCGATGAGTTAACACGGTTCACGCCCGACGCTGACAAAGTCGCCCCGCAGCGCAGGTATGGCAGGCCCAGATCCATCCACGCGCATTAGGCATGCCTTTGGAACACTGCAATAACGTGTTTTATCACGCTATAATATGTGACAACTTGTGAGGTGTAGCTATGCGATTTGAGGAATTCGCCGAGGATCAGGTTTTTTCGCCGACGCTGATCGCCGACGCGCTGCGCACCACCAAGTCTGAAATCGCCGGGACGTTGGGCCTCGGAAAGGACGCGTTCTCGCGCGCATCGCGGGTCCGGGCGCGGAAGACTCAGTCCCGCCTGCGGCAGATGATCGAGATCCTCAACCGCGTCGAAGCCGAAACCGGATCGCCGCTCGCCGCCTATGCCTGGTTCCGCGGCGAACCTCTGCCGGGTTTTGGCGGCGCGACACCGTGCCTGTTGGTGCGCGAAGGCAAGGCCGATCACGTTCACGCCTACCTCGATCGGATCGTGGCGGGCGGCTATGCCTGAACTCCTGGTCTCCTGATGCGGTACCGCGGTCTGGTCTACCGGGCGCACAATCCTCAATGGTCTTGGCCGCCCTTGTCCGGCGAGGGCGCGCGCCGTCACGGCGGGCGCTTCAACCGTCGCGGTATCCCGGCGCTCTATACCTCGATCGGTCCGCTGACCGCCATACGCGAAGCCCAGCCACTGGGCCGGCCGATGCAGCCGCTCACCCTTTGCGCGTACGAAGTCGATGCCGATCCCGTTTTCGATGCGCTGGACCCAGAGCACTGCCGGGCGTTGAATGTGAGCGAATCCGACCTCGCTTGCCCCACGTGGGAAGCTGAAATGCTTGCCGGGGCAGTCGCCGCGTCGCAGACCCTGGCCGATCGCCTGATCGCGGCCAGATACGTGGGCATGCGGGTCCGAAGCTTCGCTGCCGGGACCAGCGCCGATGATCTCAATCTAGTGTTGTGGAGATGGAGCGCCGAGGGGCCGAGCCGCGTGGTCCTGATCGACGATGAGGGCCGGATCTCCTCAGGTCACGCTCATTGATCGGGTCTCGCGCCCGACCCGTTGACCAAGGGGAGAAGCAAGATTGTCACGCAACGTGAGTCCCGACGCTCGTATCCGAGACGCATACGAAACGACGAATTTCGCGCTGCCGGGCCTTGACATGCCGGACCCTATCGGCCACCGACATACCGCCAACCGCGTCGTGCTCGACAACTTTTCGGTTGATACGATGCTGCCGGCGATTGAGGATTCGACCGGTTAGACCCAGTTTCTTGGCTGGACGATCCACCAAGATCTAAGAGAAGATCGGTGAGCGGACTTCCCGCGTATTCCAGTAGCAATCGAAGCCGCAAGTTTCCCGACGCATCGGATTGCTCAACGATCAAACAGACGCAGAGAGCTCATTTCATGCCAATCTACCGCATCGACAGCGACAAGATCGAGCCCATCGAACGCACAACTTTTGCACAACAGGGCCTGCAAGAGCGTAGTGATCTGCAGACCCTCCTGAAGGCCCAGATAGACGTGATCGCGCCAGACACGCTGGTGGTTGCCGAAGAGTTCGGCGAATGGGAAGACAGTCGGCGGCGCATCGATCTGCTGGGCATCGACAAAGGCGCCAACCTGGTCGTTATCGAATTGAAACGCACTGAAACCGGCGGGCATATGGATTTGCAGGCTATCCGCTATGCCGCAATGATCGCCACGCTGACCTTCGACAAACTGGTAACGATCTATGGGCGGTACTTGCGCGACAACCATATCGAAGTGGATTCCGCCGAGAGTTTGCTGGAATTCCTGGACTGGAGTGAACCCGATGAAGAGCAGTTCGGCCAGGAAGTGAAAATCGTCCTGGCTTCGGCTGAATTCTCGAAGGAGTTGACCACATCGGTGATGTGGCTGAATGATTTCGGGCTCGATATCCGCTGCGTGCGCATGCACCCGTACCGCAGCGACGGACAGGTTCTCCTCGATGTACAAACCGTTATACCGATTTCCTGAAGTCGCCGATTACCAGGTCCTTATACGCGAAAAGAAACAGAAAGAGCGGGAATCCAGAGAGAGCGTCCGGGACTTGACCAAATATGACGTGACTATTGCCGATAAACACCATTCCGGCCAGAGCAAACGTTGGATGATGTTCCAATTGGTTTCCGCCGTTCTGGCGAATGGGGGCACAGCGCAGCAAGTAATGGAGGCCATCCCTTGGCGCAAGAACCGACTCTTTGAGGTTTTCGAGGGAAATTTAAGCGTCGAGGAAGTTTACGACCAACTCATGAGAGATGATGTCGGCGGCAAGGTGCCCAGAGCGAAGCGGTACTTCTGCAACGATGGTGAACTATTCCACGCGGATGCCAGGACCTATGTGCTGAGCAACCAATGGGGCGATAGAACTCGCGAAGCCGCGGATTCGCTGGCCGAGGTGTTCCCGCATCTCAAGATCGAAATCAAACCGAGCGACTCTGTGTAGCGTCCCGGGTTTGCTGGACAGACTATGGACTGCCAGAATTTTGTAGACACTTTTGAGATCTAAAGTGAAGCAGCTTTCACGAGTGAATTTCATGGGGCAGCAACGATATACGGACGCGTTCGAGCGGGAGGCGGTTGGGCAGGTCATCGAGAAGGGGCGCCCGGTACGGGAGGTGCACGAGCGGCTGGGAGTGTCTCGTTAAAGAAACACGGCTTCAAGCGATCATGCCCTAATCCGCCAGCCGCGGAAGACGCTATCCGGCAGACCATCAACAACACGGCCGGACGGCGGTTCGAGTTCAAGAACTTCTACTTTACGCCCGAGACCAACACGGACGCCTCCCAGAAGGCCGATTCCAGGTATTTTGGTGGATCGATGCCTCGTTGCACCCGTCCCAGCGCGCAATCGGTGGCGAAAATCAGGCCGTCGGTTTGTCTTAGCGCCTCGGCGATGGACCAAAGTACGCAACAGCCGTTCGCTCACTTGCCCAGCATTGCCCCGGATCCGGGAGTCGCCCTCCCGATAACATCGGACCGTTCTTACGTTGGACGGCGATTCGACCAAGACCACATGGACGCGTGCCGCCCCACGGTTCAGGCATTGCGTGAGGCGCTCGGCCGCTAGAATCTCCCGCCCATTATTCCGATCACTGACACGGACACGCCGCAACTCGTCGCTTGATGCGAGCTCGAAGATCCTACAAGTGTTGGGGAAAGTCCTAAACTTGTACGACAAAAGGTCTAGGCCTGAAGAAGCAACCCGCAAACTGGCATTGATCACTTCTTCTAAATCCAAAATCTGGAACGCGGAAACTCGCCCTGCATCAGGGCGAATGCCCGAATATGATCAAGAGTGGCAAAGAAGCTCTTTTCCGTCCTTCGGTAATAGGTTAACTCACCAAATTCCCAGTAATCCTGTATGAAGGTATGAACACCGGTGTCTTCGGATAGTTCGAAAGCAAAGCGACTATAGGTCCTATATTCGGTCGTGAACAGCTCCCTTACAACTATAAGCGCCGTTATTTTGCGACTATCCAGCATGATTTTATGCCGTGTTCCTCCGCAAACGACATCAAGAAACTTGCCTGTTCGCGTGCGAGAAATAGCACCTGTCATTTGTCGTGTGGCTTTCTTAAGATGTCGATAAACAGTGTCAATCTTTCGATCAATGGGCCGTCGTAACGTGTCCTCCGTATTCGGACTGTCTTTCGCTTGTATCAACAGAATATTCCCGGACGTTACGACCATGACGTCCACAAATTCCTTTCCGTTGTCCGTCCGGAATGGATTCAGAAATATCTGCTCACTCGCAAACACTCGATGAAGACACTTCACTATATCGAGTTCAAAAAATATGCCAGGATCTTTCCGTTCTAGCATCGTGACCATGGGCGCGTTGCCGCCGTGATGGGAATTATCCGCGGGTCGGCCGTCCAAAATGCATAGATCCGCTGGAAACAACGGTTCCATGAATTCAATTACCAACGCTTTGGCGTCATCTTCGGAATTACGAGTGGAAAACCAATTCATTAATTGATCGTCAATCTTGGACGACGGAACATAGGTAGGGCGTGCCAATCGGATTTCCTTCAGAATCGAGATAAACTTGTCGACGCCCAGATTCCGCACCCGATATCCTAGAAGCTCTCTATTGTGTTCATCGAAAAAGTAAATTTTGAAATTCTTCGACGACAATAGAGCGAAGAGTCCTTCCGCCATCTCATCATCAACCAACGGAGATCGAATGGTCAGAGGTTCGTCTGGATCATCAAAAAAAGCAGTCACGAGGCCGTGCGTAATTACGTTGTCGGCATCCAACGTTCTAAGATAAATACGCAATTCGTGGCAAACCTTTGCTGCCAAGATCATTTCTTTTGGGCATTTGATCAATAAGATCGTGCCTTCGTCGTTAGGATAGGGGACGGGATGGAGACCGCAGGGTAGTGAGGCTACGTGTCCGACAATCGCAGGGTGTGTCAGGGTGAGCACGGTTATTTATGTCCTCGGTTGATCCAACGGCGGTCGACAGAAACAAAAGGCCGGCAGTGACAGAAATCTTGTGTGTCAGCCATATTCGTTAGTTGGTCATCGCGCCTGAATCGATCGGCGAACTGAATCGCGAATTGTTCTCGAGAAGTGGACCCCAGTGGTTGGACAGCGCGGCAGCCAAATTCAGGTGGAATCCGCAGAAAAATTCCGTCGCTTTGCCATCGTCGGATGGTCCTCTCATCTGTGCAGAGTCCACATTACAATGCTGTCCGAATTCAGGGGTCGAATTCTCCGTGCAGCCGCCTATACGATAGGTGGATTCTTCCACTTCGCGGTGAGGTGGCGCATGGCCAGCCAGATCAGTTTCGCGGCGACCACCGATCCACAACACTTGACAATACCGCGGTCCGTAGCAGTCCCTTGGTCCTGGTCATGGAAAGCGAATCGATAGTGGGCCTGCTTCACGGCTGCTCAGGAAAGAGCCCCGGCATCCAGCGGTAGGCCAGTGTCGCCGGAAAAGCGATATGGAGAGGCGCGCGCGGGCTCCGGGAGGTGAGAACGCCGCGCTTGGTCAATGCAGCGACAACGCGACGCGCATGCCGATCGCTCGTCCCAAGTATCTCGGCGACTTCACCCCGCGCCAAGTGCCCCCGATAGAGCACGGCTTCAAGAAGCTTGCCGGCCCTGGGTGGCAGGGCGCCCAGCCGTACCTCTTCCTCAACCCAGATCAAAATACGCGTGCGTAGCCTGTTGGGCTCGACCAGACTTTCCATGAACCTGACCTGATCGAGACAGCTTTCCAGAAAGAACCGTGAGAATGCTGCCAATGACTCATTGCACAGGCGCCCTCGTCCGTCGAGATCGTGGCGACGCTCGCGATCGCAGGCAGCGAGATGGCGCTTGTAATCAACGACCCGCCTGGCCAAGCCTCTGGCAACAGACCAGACGGCACCCGTGTCGAGCGCTTCCAGTAACGTCACATGGGATATCAGCCGCGCGACACGGCCATTCCCGTCGAGAAACGGGTGAATCCACAAAAGTCGGTGATGCGCCGCGGCTGCGGCCAGAATCGTACCGGCCTTGCCAAGGGAACCGTACACTTGCTCGAACCAATCCAGGAAGCGGCCGATAGCACCGGGACTGATCGGGGTATGCCGGCCCACTTTCACATCTATGTGACGCAACCGGCCGGGAACGATCTTGAGGCGCTCCTTAGTCTCGGGATCTTCGACCCAAAGCAAGTCATCCGGCAATAGCTCGCAAAAGCGACGGTGAATCTCGGAGATACCGCCGGCTGAAAACTGACGGCCGTGCAGGCCCCCTTGTTCATCGATCCATTTCTGGACGGCCATGTGCGCCTGGGCTTCGAGCTGCAGATTTCGCTTTTCCGGTTCGGCGCTGTAGTCGTTGTTCATGGCCCGTTCGATATCGACGGGATGCGTGTCATGACCTTCGATCAGGTTGCTGTAGTAACAGTTCGTCGCCCGGACAAGATCAGACAAAGCCGTTACGACACCTTCGGGCAAGCTCCGTCGAAAACCCGCGGACCGGGAGGCCAGTTCGACCGCCAGATCGTTCAATCCAGCCGTGTGCGGCGAGCCATCGCGAACGACCATGGGTTCCATCAAACCGATGGATTCCTCCCGATCTAAAGCCGCCGTGATGTCCGTTTCTGTGTCCGTATCCGAATCACTCATATAATTTTTATTATCAATCTTTTATTATCAAGTCAATCACCATTAAGGCCTCGATAATGTCCGCTATCATGACCGGTACTGACCGTTGACTCCTCCGCAATTTCTTTGGACGGTGATCTTGGAAACTACAGGCGAGGAGGGTTAAGAGTATGTCCAGAGGAACGACGGGGGTATCCGGGACCGCTTCGATCGCCGTACCGGTCGACGAGGTATCACCGTGCGACGAAATTTAGACGGGCGACTGGACCGCGAGGCAGCGGAACCGCCCGTGACAGACGATTCCGGTAAGAACCGTCGTTCGTTTGCTGGAGCGCGAACCAGGATCGGGCGGACGGCAGTGTCGATACCCGTTCCAATCTTTGAACGCCTCTCAGAAAGTCGGATAGGCCGAAGTCGTGCGCTGATTGATCGCGTAGCGCGAATGACTCCCCACAGTACTCGAAGTGCAACTCCCGGGTGAGGTGTTTGAGTTCGACGGCAACTCCGATACCGGGAAGCCAGGGGGCAAGGTTCAGGCACTCGAGAGCCGCCAACGAACGCGGGAACTCCGGTACCGCATCAGCCCCCGGTCTCGCCTGAAGAAAACTCCCGCACGCGGGTGGCGTCATCGCTCCGAAGACCGACAGTGTGGGTCACTTCGACCGTTTCGTTCTCGGGCAGCGGCCGCTCGCCCTTGGACTTGCCGAACTGCGCCACGCTGGAGAGCGATCGGAGCTTGTCCGCACCGGCGAGGGCTTCGGCGTCGCCGCCGTACCATTCGAACCAGGGAAGGCCTGCCGTGGTGTACTGCTTCGCCGTTGGAAGAACCGTAGGCGGCCGCTCACCCGTGATTGCCATCCATTGGGCGGAATTGGCGATGGTGACGAAACAGCGACTGGCATTCCGCTGGTCCCACGCATCCAGTCCATAAGAGTCGTCATAGACTTCCTGCCGCATTCGTCCGCCGGGCGCCAGCCCCATGTCGAACATGCAGGCCACATTTTCTGGGTTTGGCTCCTCGAAGCAATACACCACGTCGTCGCGACGCTCCCTCAAACGCTCTCTCAGACGCTCTAACTGCCGGTACCGTTCCGGCTTCATCGGATAGACGACGATCTGAAGGCCGCCGTGGAGAGCCTCTCCGGTCAGTTGTTCCTCGACCGTATAGCCGGCGCCCAAGGGCATGGCGACGAACTGGCGTATGACTCCTTCCTCCACGCAATACCCGTCGAGCCATGGCTGATCGGGCAGCACAAGATAGTCCTGTGGATCGCCGTTCAGGTGATTGACCCAGCCGTCGCCGGTGAGCGCGCAGATCTTGCCGGTTGCGATTTTCACCGCGAAGGGATAACCGGCACCGGACGTGAAGTTGATCCACATAGCTTCCGCCTGGTGCATGGGCGCGATCACGCCGCCCCGGCGATGCCAGTCCTGCGGCACGTCCGCCCTGAAGTCGTCCAGGTGCCGTAGCGGGAAGCGGCCCACGCCCGGCGGCAGCGGATAGTCCCGGCCGTCATCGGGGATGCGCAACGTGCGCTGGAACTCGATCGCGCAGGACGCCGCGTCATGTACGTCGGGAAAGCGGAACATCAGGCTGTCGTCTTCGAGAGTGATCATCGTTGTTTCTCCTTGTTGATTTCTTCCTACCAGTCACCGTCTCGCACCTCACGTACCACGCGAAGAATGGCGTCGTCCGGCGCTTGCTTCAGTTGCCTGATCAAGTCCGCGAACAGCCGGGGCCGCTTGCGGATGATGTCCTGCAGGTCACGTGAGACCTTCCCCGCCAAGGCAAGAAGCACATCCGGGTCCTCGCCGAGTTCCCGCGCCAGCTTGACGGTCGTGGCCTCCGAAGGCGGCGCGACCTCGCCCCGCTCTATCTTGCTCAGATACGCTGGCTCGACCCCGATGCGCAGGGCCACTTGGCGCAGCGAAAAGCTTTTGTCTTTCAGGTGCAGGCGCTCCCGCCGGGTTCGGAGGGTGTTGCCGAAGTGTGTCATGTGTACTACTTAGTACACATTTTGATTATTGTCCAGCCCCGAAGCGGGATTGGGCAGTTCAGACGGTGGTTTTGCGAGTTCCTCCGCGTGGGGGATTGATACCCAGCGCGTCATGGAAGGTGCGTTGAGGCGGTTCCTGAACTTTGGCCCTATGCCGCCTCACCGCAAGGTGAAAAAATCCACCCGTGGCATGGGCCGGTGGGCAGGAACCATCCCTCGCCTGCCGCGATGCGGATCGTCTCGCCGAGCACGATCTGCGGCGGTCCGCCCGCTGGGGGGCCGGGATCGGATTTCAGCTAATCAGCGCTGGCATCATCGGGACCTGGCCGTCGGGCCCGGGGTGACTGCCCGGCAAGCCGTTCGAGTGTGCAGACCACCCGATCCAGTTCTTCGACAAGCGGCGTCCTGCCTGCCTGGATGAGGACGTCGAGCACCGCGCGGTAGTACCACAGCGTCCCGTCCTTGCGCCCCTGGAACCGTTGCCAGATGTCCTCGCCCACGTTGCGGTAGTCGCTCAGGATGCAGCGCGCGTTGTGGAGTTTGTCGGCAGCGGAGACGAGCCGGACCGACGCGGATGCGTTTCCGAGGTGCTCGATGTAGGCCCGTTTTCTCTCGCCCCACGGTGGCTTCGGAATGGTTTCGGAGTCCGTACAGCCGTCGACGATCCCGGTCACGCGGTCGCCGAACCGGCGGCGAATCTCTTCCCGTGCCTTCGCGCCGCCCTGGTCCTCGATGGCGTCGTGCAGCAGTGCCGCGATGGCTTCGTCCTCGTCTCCGCCATTTTCGATCACCAGCGCCGCCACGGCCAGCAGATGTGAGACATAGGGAACGCTGCTGCCCTTCCTCCGCTGCTCTCGGTGGAGTTGTGCGGCGAACACGAGGGCTTCCTCAAAACGGTTGGTCATCGGAACAGGCATTAGCACACAACCCTACCAAATGAAAACGAGAGGGGTCGAGCGTCACGGCAAATTTGTTCTCAGATGGAGCATGATGTGGGGAATGAATTTCGAGTCATTCTCAAGTAGTCGAAGACGAGACGGGTATTGAAAGAGAGTTTGCGCATCGATTGGGCGATCGATTGAGCGGGTTTTTGAAAGGATTTGAGAATACCGACGGCAAAGCGTCGGAGGCGGGTGATGTTTTCCGGGCCGAAGCCGGTGCGGATTCGACTGCGGTCCTCATCGTAATTCCAGTCGATGATGTAATGGACGCTTTCGATACTCCAATGACCGCGATTGATGGCCAGCAAGCGTTCGGGGGAGGTTTCGCCGGGTGAGCGGCTCGTGATGCCCAGCGCGGTTTCACACGTGAGGGCGCCGGATTTCTTGTCGATGGATTCGCGCTCGATCCGAAAGACCTGGCCCAGGTGGGGAAAGTCGAGGTAGTGGTTGAGTTCGGCGCTACACCAAATGCGCCGGGTTTCGATGCGGCCATGATCGGGCGGGGTGACCTCGACAAAGTCGGGTTGTCCGCGGGTTTGGAACTGGAACGCGATATCGCGTTCCAGCGTCGGTTGGTTGCCTTTGACCGTGAAATGATAGTGCGCTCCCCGCTCGACCAAATAGCGCGCGATCGCGCGTTGGGTCAGCAGGGCATCGCCGGTGATGTCCTTGCCGGCGATGTCGCAGGTTTGAAGCAAGGGAACGGCCATGCCGATTTCGTTCGTGCGCTTGCGCTCCTCGCCGCCGGCTACAGGCAGGGTTCCCACTTTTTTTGGGTGTAGCAGCGTTTCGACTCATGCCCGACCACGCTCATGATGTGGGTCTGACGCCCGTCCGAGTCGAGGGCGTTCTTCATCGTCTTGCCATCCATGGCCAGCGCATCGTCCGGGGCGCCCCAGGCCCGATTCCACGCATTGAGCGCCCGGTCCAGCGCCCCCGGTTCAATCCGGACCAGACAATCCCGAATCACAAACTCGCTGGGAACCACATAGCGGCCGTTCTCCCGCCGGCAGCCAAAACGTTCGCGGGCTTTCTGCCCCAGGGCATCGGCCCAATCCGAGATGGCTTTATAGCCGTGCATGCCGCACAGCGTCGCGCCCGCCGCGATGCCCAGCACTGCCGACAAGGGATGGCGCCGTCCCTGAGCGCGGCGCGGATCGGGAATGGTCTTGAAGCACTGGGGGAGTTGGCGCATCTGTGCGGCATTGAGCATGATCTTGGGGGCTCCGGTGAGTTGAAGATGTTCCCGGCCAGGGTGGGTCAGTTGCCCGCGCGCATCACGGCACAGGGGACGCACAAAGACAAGCTTCGGGGCATCGGCTTCGGCGCTGTAGCCGTCCCGGGTGCGCCGGTATCCCCGGGTCCGTCCCAGTTCCAACCAGTTCGACGCGCGATACACGCCGCCATGGAAGCGCCGGGGATCCACAAACGTTTCCAGCAGCAGCAACCCATGACCGAACCGTTCGCGCCAATCCGACCCGGCCCGCCGCTCGGTCCCTGACAACACCCGCGAGCCCACATTCGGCCGATTCCAGCCCGGCAGGATCAAAAAGCGGCTGTTGTTGGCGATCAGTTTCAGCCGCCCATACTGCGAGCGGAAGTCCCAGACGATCCATCGATCCCGAACCCCGCACTTCAGCGCCGACGCCGACAGGCTCAGTTGCGCCACCCACTGCCCGCGCCATGTGGCCACGTACCAGACCGTCTCCCCGATCTTCGCCAGTGCGCCCAGATAATGATGACGCTTCATCTGCTCTTGATACTGCCCTTCCTCGCTTCGCTCCACTGGCCGTACCCCGATCTCCGACAGTTCCTGGCTGGTCAATTTCGTCCTCTCCATTCAGCGTTTTATACAGGAATCTCCTCGCTATGTCCAGCTTGTCAGGTTAAACCACTGAATTCTCGGACGTTCACTGGAAGGACAAATTCACCCTGGGTCGAGCGTCGTGCATCCGATCCATTCCCGCTGTTAGCCCAACCAAGGATGGCGAGAGAAACGCCCACCTACACCCCGGGACCGCTGATGGCCAACGTCAGGCCGGGGCGCTGGATGTTGACAAACAACGTGGTGCCGTCGGGCGAGAACGTTGCACCCGCAAATTCGGAATCGTTCATCGCGTTCCGGATGAGCGAATAGACCGCACCGGCCGGAGTCACGCCCCGTACGAAGTTTTCGTCGGGACCGTCTTCGCAAAGAATCAGGTGCCCCGAGGGCGCGATTGCGATGTTGTCGACCTGGTCCAGGACGTTGGTGTCGTTGGGCTCCACGAACAATTCGAGCGCACCGGGCCGGTCTGGTTCTCCCGCGGTTCCCTCCGCCGGACTTGGACGGTATCTGAAAAGCTGACCGGCCTGGTTCGGACCGCCGCTGGTTGCCGCGAAATAGACCTCGCCGGGTCCGGACACGATGCCCTCTCCACGAGAAAACAGGGCCGCGCCCCTGGCCGCGCCCTGCATCCGGAGATCGTCCAGGGGCGATTCGGCGTTTTCCAGATCCACCCACTCCACGTCGTGAACGCTCCCCGGTTCGATAGTCGCAGTCTCATGGTTCGAAGTATCGACGCCATCCATCCCCGAAATCTTCAGCGCCTGCAATCGGCCCCCATCGGCCAGGCTGCCCGGGCGATCCGGAATGAAACGATAGAACAAGCTGTCGTCCCGATCTTCGGTCTGATAAACGACGCCGCTGGCCGCGTCCACCGCGATGGCTTCGTGATTGAATCGGCCCATCGCCTCAAGGGCCACCGGTCGAACCAGCCCGCCCGCATCGGCGGCGACTTCAAAGTTGAAGCCGTGATCCCGTTGGTGAACTTCGTCGGGACGCTGGACGCTCTCTTCGCAGGTGATCCATGTATTCCAGGGCGTGGGGCCGCCGGCGCAGTTTCGAACGGTGCCCACCAGACTCAGGTAGTGCTCGACCAAACGCTGTTCGCCGGTGTCGTAAACCAGGTTCGTGGTGCCGCCAACGCAGGCGAAGTCGTAGAGCATCGAGAGATCGATTTGCGACCGAAGCGCGCGCTCCGGACCGAAAGGTCCTCCCGCTTCGTCGTCCGCCAGAAGTTCGTGGTTCCGAACCAGAAGCGTCATGCCGCCGGCCCCGGCAAACGCGGCCATGCCGTCATGCGCGCCCGGAACCAGAAGTCCGTCGTCCATCGTGTCGCCAGTTCGGGAAACGATGCGGTAGGTGAATCCTTCGGGAAGGTCGATTACGCCCGACGGGTCCGGTTGCAAGGGTCCATAGCCCACGACACCGGGAGTCGCCGGTCCGGCCGGACCATCGCCGGATTGGCTCGAGCAACGGAAGGCCGCAAGGGAGGCGCCCAGCGAGATCCCGGCGCCCAGGAACCGGCGACGGCTGAAACGCATGCAAATCCCCCCGGGAAATCAGTCAATCCGCTCACCGGGAAAGCCCTTCTGAGCAATCCCCCGCCCCGGCGCGAACGGCAAGACCGACGTTGGCGGAACAACACGAGCGAAATAACGGACCTGTCCCTACTGTCCCACCATGTGGAACTGGTCAATGTTGTTCTCGTGACAGAAGTACTCGATGATCTCTTCGCCGGGCGCCCAGTTTTTGACCCAGACCGCCGACCAAGGCGCGGTGTATGCGTGCGGGTCGTCGATCGTGATCTCGTAACGAAGGCTGTTCATGTCGGTGCGCGTGATGCGCTCCATCAGGTGCATGGCCTCGGTGTGGGGAAAGCCTTCGCGATGAATCCAGAACCGTTCGTTGAAACCGACCGTGTCCACAACCAGCGTGTCCCCGTCCCAGCGGCCAACGGAATGTCCGAAGTAGCTGGGATTCAGAAAATCGCCGACCGGGTGATCTCGACCGTCCATGTAGATTTCGCGCCAGGGGCGCGTGGAACCGCCCGAAAGGACAAAGATCCGGTTCATGTAAGGGGCCTGAACGATCTGAAGGCCGAACGGAACAGCGAACTGGCGCGGGCCGCCGGGCGGTATGCAGCGCACATGAGGGTCTTCGGCAGCTAGTGTTTCCTGCCGGTAGTCGTATGCCGCACGCGCCCACGGCTGGAAGGGAATTTCCTCGGGTGGAGGATACTCGGCCCCTCCCACCTGGGAACCGGGGCCGCGATCCCAGAAACCGAGCCCATCGGCAGTGGGACCCAGGTTTGGCGTTCCGTCCGCAAACCGCGGAGTCGGCTCAGCCGGTTCGGCCGCCCCCCGACCGCGCTGCGCTTCGGCGTCCGGCAGCGCCAGCGCCAACAGGAACAAGACAAACGCGGACGCTCCCGGCAATCCAATCGCACGGCTTCGCATATCGATGGTCTCCTTCTATCTATTACGGAGATCCGCTACCGATCTCCACTATTGAGACTGATCCTGACTGGAACCCGCGAACAACCGCCTGCCGCTCTCGGCAAGCACGATGGACCGTGCGTTCATCAACGCGCTGCCGTCCTTGGCCCGGCTGCCTTCGACAGTCACCACGTCCCCGATTTTCATCGAGTTGCGGTTCCAGCCCCGGCGCATCAGCGAGGCGGGAGCGCCCATTTCAGCCGCCCAGTAGGTGACCTCGCCTCCCTCCTCCTCGACATTGACGTAAAAGTACGCGTGCGGGTTCATCCACTCGACCTTGGCCACGATTCCCGTAAACTCGATCGGTTGATCCACATCGTACTGCGCGGTGAACGCGTGATGGCCCGCGAGCGGGCTCACCGCCAATCCGAAACCGGCCAGTAGACCTGCAAAAACCAATGCACGATTCCTCACGATAACACCTCTCAGGGTTTGTCTTTCCGGGACGATGAGCGTCTCTCGAACATACGAAGGATATGACGATTGGATGACGCCGTCCACCTTCCAAAGTAGTGTAGTCTAGGCAAACCGTCGTCGAGAGCGGAGCATGGGATGGATAACGACCCTCGCCCGGGGGGGTTGGGCGTCCGGCACGTCCCGACTCACCATCTCAAACCCCGCAGCCCGGCGGTTCAAACCTGACAATAACTTCAGAAATTCTTCAGTTCACCGAAAAACACGCTCCGTTTTATTATTGAGAATGGAAGCATTCGTTTTATCGGAAACCGACGCATTCGCACGGTCCCGTCATCAGGATGTTTGAATAATTATAGAGTCTTCATCGTGATCTGCCGCCTGACAATCTGGTTGTCCGTCATGTTGCTCGCCATCGCCGGTTGCTCCGGCGGGTCCCCGGCTGACGATGCCTTTCAAGTCCTGCCATCGACAGACACGGCCTCTGTCGAACCCGCGGGCCCGGTCTACGATCCGGCGTCGGCGACGGCCCGGATTACGGGCAATATCGTCTTTGACGGCGTTCCTCCCGAGATGCCCATGCTGGAAATTGGCGCGGACTTCTTTTGCATCCAGAACGCACGCGGTCTCAGGGACAACGAAGTCATGGTCACGGCAGAGGGCCGGCTTCAGAACGTCATCGTTTACGTGCGCTCCGGCCACGATGACACGCTCACCTACCCCGCTCCGTCCGAACCGGTACTCCTGGACCAGGAGCGTTGCGTCTACATCCCGAGAACACTGACTATCATGACGGGACAAGAGCTCCTG
Organism: Terriglobia bacterium; assembly: GCA_963555775.3. Taxonomy (GTDB): domain Bacteria; phylum Acidobacteriota; class Terriglobia; order 20CM-2-55-15; family 20CM-2-55-15; genus JAJEDW01. The sequence continues at coordinate 449,782 of CAUVWY020000005.1, forward strand.
GTCCGGAACAGCGATGACACGTTTCACAACGTGCATTCGGACAGCAACGCCAACACGCCATTCAACTTCGGACAGCCCGTCCTGGACCAGGAAAACACGCAGACCTTCGCCCAACCCGAAATGCCCGTCACGATGGGATGTGACGTTCATCCGTGGATGAGCACGGTGGTTGGCGTGTTCGATCACCCGTTCCACACCACGTCGAAGGACACCGGAACGTTCGGCCTGCAACTCCCCCCCGGCACTTACGAGATTGCCGCATGGCACGAACTCTACGGCGAACAGGTCGCAACGGTCGAGGTATCCGGCGGAGAAACGGCTGAACTGGACTTCACGTTCACGCCTCCGGACGCTTGACAGTACAGGCAGAACCCTGCACCGTCGCGTGCACGGCGCTGTCGCGGACTGTTGGCCGCTTATCGGGATTTCTTGCAGACTGACGTGGGTGTGCGCTACTATTTGCGGCTTGAATTCCTCACTCAGGCCGGACGATCCCATCAGACGGGAAACCAGAAAGAAACCAGGGAACAAAGAATGAAAAATTCCGAGCGGCAACATGGCCGCTGACGCTTTTCACAGGCTACGCAAGGAACTGGAAGCTCTCGGGTACTTCAAACGGCCCACGTTCAGGATCGTCGCCGAACTCCTCATCAACGTTACGCTGACCATCGCTGGTATCGCAGTGTTCGCCACAAGTGAGAGTTGGTTCGTCAAGATTCTCGGTTTGATCGTGTCCACAGCCGGCGGCCTGGGCGTCGGAACCAACACGCACACGTCAGCCCACGACGCCTCCAGCGACAGGAAATGGGTCAATCATGCGCTGACGTATTTCGGCTATCCGTTCTTCTTCGGTCTGTCGGCAACATATTGGCGAAACCAGCACAATCGGTTGCATCATGGTTCCCCCAATGTGATCGGGGTGGATCAGGACGCCGATTTGTCGCCGTGGTTCGCAATGACCGACGACGTAGTCCAGCAGGCGTCCGGTGTGCGCCGGTTCTACTACAAGCACCTTCAGTACTACGTGTTCTGCATCGCATTGTCGATCAACTATTTCAACCTTCAAAAAGCGGGAATCGTCCATCTGATCCGGGTCATGGTGGGCCGACGCGATTACCGGTCGGAGCACTGGATCGACGCGGGAGCGATCCTGGGCCACGTGACGGCAACGCTGATTATTCCGATGTTCTTCTTCGCCCCGTTGGATGTCGCCGGACTGTACCTGTTTCGGGGAGTCCTGTTCGGATACGGGATGTTCGCCATCCTCGCGCCCGGCCATTTTCCGCGGGAAGCTGTTCGAATGAGCCGCTACCTGAAACAGGCCGACTACCTGGGCAGCCAAACCGCGGCGACCATCAATTACAAGACCGGCAGACTCGGAAAGTTGATTTGCTCGGGACTCCAGTACCAGATCGAACACCACCTGTTCCCCGGAATTTCATATGTCCACCTTCCCCGAACAAGCCGGATCGTCGAGCGGTTCTGCGAAACCGAGGGACTCTGGTACCGGCAGTACGGATGGGACCGGGCCATCTGGAAGTCGCTGAGCACGCTGTGGCATCCGAGCCGGATCGAAACCGACCCCTCGTGCATGAGGAAGCCCGTTCAGGCAGGTCAACGGATCGTGGCTGTTGACGAAGAAACCATGGCTCCCGCCGTGACCGCCCTTCCGGCGCTGGCGGCCGAAGGAGTCGGGCAGTTTGACAGTGGAGTAATAAGCCAGGAAGAGTAGGAACGGCGCTGGGGACGAAAAGGGCGGCCACCGGCCGCCCTTCATTTCACTCCGGGATTGAAACGGAGACGGCTATCTGGGGCTACCCGAAAACACAGTGGTGCCATCGTCCGTCGTAATCGTTGCCCGACCGACGTTGGTGGACTCGGGGTTCTTGGCGCGAATCCCTTCAACCGTCACGTGCTCCCCAGCAGCCAGCGTATCTTTCCGCCAACCTCTCCGGAACAGCGAATTCGGCGCGCCACCCTCGACACGATAAGTCTGCACGGTGCCGTCCCCGGACGTGACATCGATACGCGTGTAGATATGCGGGTTCAGCCAGTCCACCTGCTTGACGACTCCCTCGAATTCAATGGGTTGGTTTACGTCGAACTCCGCCGAAACGGAATGGTGGGCGAGAAGCGGCATCGCGACCGCCAGGGCGCAGACGGCGACGACGGGCATAATCAACGATTTCAACTGCATGGTTCCTCCAGAACTGACGCGGGGTAATTCTTCAAGGGAGATTATCCGCGTCACGATCGACTGTAGTCAACGGCAGATTTCCCAAGCGCAAATCGTCCGCCAACCCGTTTTTTTGGGGGTTTTCGTCGCGTAGAGAGGGAGACGCCGTCAGAGCAAGGGCGCATGAGCCGGCGCCGTGGCAGACAACTCGGGAGCAAGGCGGGATAGTATGCTAAACGCAGACGCCATGCCGCATTCTGCCCAAAGTGCAACCGAGCTTTTCGCACGCGCTCGCGCCGGCAACACGGAAGCCCTGACCGATCTGTTCCCTCTGCTGTATGACGAATTGCGCCGCCTCGCCGCGCGGCACATCGGCCGAGAATACGGACCCCGGACTCTGCAGGCAACGGCCCTGGTCCACGAGGCCTACCTGCGCCTTGTACCGGAAGACGACCTGGCATCGGCCGACCGGGCCCATTTCTTCGCAATTGCCGCCAAATCGATGCGGCAGGTGTTGATCGACCGCGCGCGTGCCCGTCATGCCCAGAAGCGGGGCGGCCTCATGGCGCCCGTCACATTCAACGATGAACTCCAGGTTCGACGGGACGGTGCGCGCAATGCGGACGAGACGATTGATTTGATCGCGCTCGACTCGGCCCTGACGAAGCTGCAAGCGCTCGATACGAAGCAGGCCCGGATGGTGGAACTTCGGTTCTTCGCCGGCTTGACTATCGAAGAAACCGCGGAAGTCATGCAGAGTTCTCCGGCAACCGTCAAGCGCCTCTGGACGTTCGCCCAAGCCTGGCTTCGAAAGGAGCTGGCTACGTGACTCCGGAAGAGTTCCAGCGGCTGTCGGAAATGTTCGAAGCTGTCATCCAGCAGCCGCCGGAACGCCGCGAAGCCTGTATCGACGCACTTTCCGCCGGAAACGAAGAGTTGCACGAGGAACTCCGTGTCCTGGTCGAATCCCATCGCGAAAACGATCGTTTTCTCGAATCGGGAGTAATCGAGGACGCGGACGGGCCGTTGCACCCAGGTGACTCGATCGCCCACTACACCATTAAGCGTGAGATAGGAAATGGAGGAATGGGCATCGTCTACCTCGCGCATGACACGCGCCTCAATCGCAAAGTCGCCGTCAAGGCACTCCACGCCCACCTGGTCGCCGATACCAGGCAACGAGAGCGTTTCCGGCAGGAAGCCAGGGCCGCGGCGTCGCTTTCGCATCCGGCCGTGGCCACGGTCCATGCGCTCGAGGAACTGGACGGCCACTTCTACATCGTCTCCGAGTACGTCCGCGGCGAAACGCTTGCGGCAACCCTGGAACGAGAGGGGTTTTCCCCGAACGACGCGCTCCAGGTAGCGCTGCAGGTCGCCGAGGGACTGGCCCACGCGCACGACAGGGGGATCGTTCACCGCGACCTCAAGCCCCAGAACGTGATCCGTACGCCTCAGCAACAGCCGAAGATCATCGACTTCGGACTTGCCCGTATCCACGGCTCCGATTCGATCGAGCAGCATCTGACTCAAACGGGGTTGTTGATGGGGTCTCCGGGTTATATGTCTCCGGAACAACTGCGGGGAGATACCGTGGACTTTCGATCGGACATTTTCGCGTTCGGGATCCTGCTCTACGAACTGCTCAGCGGAAAACATCCGCTCCAGGATCGAACCGCGGCTGCAACGTCGGCTGCAATTCTGCGGAACGAACCGGCATCCCTCCCCGGGATCGACAGGCCGCTGGACGCCATTCTCCGGCGTTGCCTCCAGAAAGAGCCTGCCGATCGCTATTCCTCGACCCGCCAACTGGTTGACGACCTTCGATCGATCGCCGCGGTTCAGAAAACGCGCGTCCCGCCGCCCGCCGCGAAAGACCGGCTTGACCGCGCCTGGTGGACATTCCACCAAGCCGCGGTTGTACTTCTATACGCCGTGACGGTCGTGGTTGTCTGGGACATCCGGGAACAATCCAGCGGCAACACATTACTGCTCTTCTATGCCGTTCTGGCCTCGGCGATCGGCAACGGGACGCTCAGGATTCATCTGCTGTTCACCTCCCGCTTCAACGCCGCCGCCCTGGGCTCGGAGATGAAACGGATTCGCCGATGGACAACCCGCATTGACTGGTGTTTTGCGGTGCTTCTCCTGGCCGCCGCAGCGGCGATCCTGCCCGAACTGCAACTCATTTCCGGAGTCCTGGCCGCAGTCGCCGTGGTTTACCTTGTGGTCTTTCTGGTGATCGAACCGGCGACGACCAACGCGGTATTCCCCGAGTCCGATTCCACCCGACGTTAGCAGTCCGTGGTAGAGCCCTCCAGGGATCGCGTTACGAGCGCCATTGGGCCATATGCGAGGCGCCACGACGAAGTCGATGCCCCACATCGATCGAGGAGAGGCAACGTGGCAGATGGCCCCATGCCGCCGTAACCCGTAGGGCGCAGGGGGGTTCGGGTCACAGACTTTGTCGTTCGTCGGTCACGATGTGGAACCATCGCTCCGCTCCTTTCTTCGCGTCTGAAACCCGAAGACCCCCGCGCGCGACCCTGTAGGGTCCTACCACGGACTGCTAGCAGCCTGTCGGACTTTCGGCGTAAGTCCTTTGTTTTCAACAACGGCCCTTTTTAGCCCGAAACGGTAAACACAGTCATATGAATGACTTAGGTTTTTGATTCGGTGTTAGTCCGACAGGCTGCTAGGCGCCGCCTCGCCCCCCCTACGCATCCCACTAGAAAAACCTGAGCCATTCGACGGCGCATTTCCGCACTTATCCATTGAGACAACATAGGAGGTCGGCAATGCACGATCACATCAGGGAACACAACAGCATTCTCGTGGCGCCGGAAAAACGGATCCTGACCTGGACGGCACTAAAACTCCCGCGATGGGTGAATTCCGATCACCTGACACTGCTGGGAGCGGCCGGAATGTTACTGGGAGGTCTGGCCTACTGGGGGTCCCGATGGGAGCCGCGAAGTCTGTGGATCGTGGCCATTGCGCTGGGCATCAATTGGTTCGGCGACAGCATGGATGGAACATTGGCCCGGGTACGAAACCGGCAGCGTCCCCGGTACGGTTTCTACGTCGACCACGTGGTCGATGTGGTGGGCGCGCTGTTCCTGCTGGGAGGTCTTTCGGCCTCCGGCTACATCACGCCGTGGATCGGACTTGGAATTCTGATCGGATTTCTCCTTTTGGCGGCCGAATCCTACCTTGCCACGCATGCCCTGGGGATCTTCAGGCTTTCGTTCATGGGAATCGGCGCCACGGAACTGCGGATCCTTCTTGCAGCCGGTACGTTGTATCTGCTCATCAAGCCGCAAATCGAGATCGATGGCCTCGGGTCCGTCCTCCTGTTCGATGTCGCCGGCGTCTGCGCTATCGCGGCGATGGCGGTGACTCTTTCGGTGTCCACAATCCGAAACACGCGGGCTCTATATCGTGCCGAACCCCTGCCGCCCGACGAGATGCGACGTGGAGCATGAAGCCCAACTCCCGTTTCTCCCAAGCCATTCGCCGATGGGTCGTCTTCAATCTGGTCGGCGTCACCGGCGTCGCCGTGCAACTCGCGTCAATGACGTGGTTGCTGATTTGGGGCCTCCATTACCTGGCAGCGACCGCGTTGGCCGTCGAGGCAGCCATTTTGAACAACTTCCTGTGGCACGAGCGTTGGACCTGGGAGGACCGGCCTTCCGGAGGACCCAATGGCAGGGCCGTTCGGTTTCTCCGATTCAACCTCACCGTGGGCGTCGTCTCGATCGTCCAGAACCTTTTTCTGATGAGCTTCCTCGTGGAGTACTTCGCACTGCACTACCTGATTGGAAGTCTGCTGTCTATTGCCCTGTGTTCGCTGACGAATTTCTTGCTCAGCGACTTTCTGGTATTCCGGGCACAACGATCCACATGAACTGCCATACGCACATTCGAGGAGATTCAAACCAATGACCAGACTTCGAATCCGCATCCCAATCATCGCTTTCAGCCTCACGCTTTTGGCGGCCTATGGAACCCTGCCCGCTGCCGCGGCGCAGAAACCCGAAACGCTCGCGGCGTGGAACCAGTACGTGCGGGCTACCGAGGACCGCATCGAGAGCGAACTCGGCCGCGCCGGAAGCCAATTCTTCTCCGGTGACTTCGAATCGGCGGAACGCGGAGCGGAAGGAATGGGGGCCGTTCTGGGAGGTCGGACGATCATCGCAAAAATCAAGACCCGACACCCGAAGGGGTCCGACATCGACGTGCCCGGAGGCATGATCCACCACTGGAGAGGCTCTGTCTTCATTCCAGGCGTCACGTTGGATGAAGTCCTGGATGCGGTCCGGCATCCAGAAAATGACGCCCATCAGGAAGACGTTCTCGAAGCCCGAGTCCTGGAACGGACCGACGAGTTCGTCCGCGTTTACCTCAAGCTGGTTCGTTCAAAGATCGTCACCGCCACATACAACACCGAACACCTTGCGGTTTACCAACGGCATGGAACCGGCCGGGCATCCAGTTCGACCATTGCCCTTCGAATCGCCGAACTCGAGGATGCCGGCACGGAACGCGAGCGCGAAAAAGCGCCTGGCGAAGACCGCGGCTTTCTCTGGCGACTCCATTCCTACTGGCGATACGGGGAAGTCGACGGCGGCGTTGTCGTGGAGTGCGAATCCATTACGTTGAGCCGCTCGATCCCTTTCCTGGCACGCCCCTTTGTGGGGCCTATCGTCAATGGCGTCGCACGGGAATCGCTCGACCGGACACTTTCGGCGATGCGGATCAGGCTTGGGGATAAGGGATAGGAGTGCGGGCCGATGAACTGCGGGTTTGGGGGTAAACAACAATGCGAATACTCACTCTGATGGTTTTGACGGCGTTGATCAACGGCACATTCCTGACCGGGTGCGCCCCTTCGCGCGCCCAGATGCGATTTCCACCAGTCACTTCGGCTCAGAGCGTCGATCTGTTGTGGAGTCTTGTGGCGGCCATTCCCCTGGATTCGCCCCTTGACGTGGATCTCGAGCCCGAAGGGAGGATCCGGGGCCGATTCCGTTTGGCTGATGAGCGAACACTTCTTCTCGAACAGGATGGGGCTATTCGCAGCGTTCCACGAGCGGAGATTCGGCGTGTACTTCTTGATCGAGGCCGTCATGCGGATGATGGCGCGTTGTGGGGATTCGGTACCGGCACAGCCATTGGCTTAAGTACATCAATTCCTGCGAATGGCAGCGACGCAGGTCGCGACTTTATGGTGTTCTGGACCGCCATGTTAGCCGGAATCGGAGCTGGAATCGGCGCCTTGATCGGTGTTTTTTTCAAGGATCGGACAGTCATCTACGAAGCGCCGGTTTCCGGTCTGAAATAGTCTGTGGCGGGTCGCGAAACGATAAGACATTCTTCGGGACGATCCATGCAACAAGGTCTTTATGGGCATCTTGTTTCTTTGGACGGGGTTCAATATCCAGAGTCCCGAACCGTTCAGTACGATTCTGCGATAATCTGGTCAGGTCGCGAATCGGAATTCATCGATGCAACCAGATCACGACACCTCCAGCAGCAACGCGTACGTCGAGTTCGAACAGGTCAGCAAGAGCTTCGACGGCCGGACCATGGTGGTGAGCGACCTCGACCTGAGTATCCGCAAGGGAGAGTTCCTGACCCTGCTCGGACCGTCCGGATCGGGCAAGACCACTTGCCTGATGATGCTCGCCGGCTTCGAAACGCCGACCTCGGGGGCGATCCGTGTCGACGGCCGCTCCATGAACCAGGTGCCTCCCCGGCTGCGGGGCATCGGCATGGTGTTCCAGAACTACGCGCTGTTCCCGCATATGAGCGTGGGCGAAAACCTGTCGTTCCCCCTGGAGGTGCGCGGGCTCGACGCGCCTTCGCGCCGCGACCGCGTGCGCCGCGCCCTGGAGCTTGTACGGCTCGAGGGGCTGGAAGATCGACCGCCAAACCAACTGTCCGGCGGCCAGCAACAGCGCGTGGCGATCGCCCGGGCACTGGTGTTCGAACCGAACCTCGTGCTGATGGACGAACCGCTTGGCGCACTCGACCGCCGGTTGCGCGAGGAACTGCAATACGAGATCCGGCGTATTCACAACGACCTCGGGGTCACCGTCCTGTAAGTCACCCACGACCAGAACGAGGCGATGGTCATGTCGGATCGCGTCGCGGTCTTCCGGGCCGGACGCATCGAGCAGATTGCCGCGCCGGAAGTGCTTTACGAGGAGCCCGAGCGCTCCTTCGTCGCCCGTTTCATTGGCGAGAACAATCGCCTCGACGGCCGGATCGAGACCATTCGCGATGACATCTGCGACGTCGAGGTAGACGGGCGGATCGTCCGGGCGCTACGCGTCGTCGAGTGCGGACCCGGCGACGTCGCGACACTGTCCATCCGCCCGGAGCGGGTCGCCATCGCACCCAGGCCCGGGTTGTACACCAATGAGTTCGATGCCCGGGTCGAAGACATCACCTTCCTGGGCGACCATCTCCGCGTTCGCGTCAGCGTATGCGGCAGGTCGGATTTCATCGTCAAGATCCCGAACGTGGTCGGGCACGGCGCCCTGATCGAAGGCGATCGGGTCCGCGTCGGCTGGACGCCGACCGATTGCCGGGTCCTGGATCCGGACGAGAAGGAGGGCACATCATGACTGGCCAACATGGACGAGCGGCAACCGTCTTCCCCCTCGCGGGGTTGCTGTCCGCGCTGGCGGCACTGGCGTCTGGCTGCTTCGGCCCGCCCGGTGAAACGCTGACCGTGGTCTCTTGGGGCGGATCGTACGGGCAGGCCGTCACCAAGGGTTACCTCGATCCCTTCTCCGAGGAAACCGGTATCGAGATCCGTCTGGAGGATTACAACGGCGGTCTGGCCCAGGTGCGTGCGCAGGTCGAATCCGGCAACGTTTACTGGGATGTCGTCGACCTCGAGATCGCCGACGCTGTCAGCGGCTGCGACGAAGGCATTCTGGAACCGATCGACGCGGCGCTGCTTGCGCCGGCGCCGGACGGCACCCCGGCCGTCGCCGACTTCCTGCCTGAGACGTTGCTGGAATGCAGTGTCGGTACGCTGTTGTACTCCACTGTCTACGCCTACAACGACGCGCTCATCACAGGTGAGAAACCAGCCACGATGGAGGATTTCTTCGATCTGGAGCGCTTCCCGGGCCGCCGCGGAATGCGCCGCGTGCCCTTCGTCAATATGGAGTTCGCGCTGATTGCCGACGGCGTACCCATCGACCAGGTGTACGCCACTCTCGACACGCCGGCTGGGGTGGACCGCGCCTTCAGCAAGCTCGACACCATCAAGGATCAGGTGGTCTGGTGGGAAGCGGGCGCGCAACCGCCGCAGATGCTCGCCGACGGCGAGGTGGCGATGAGCACTGCCTACAACGGACGGATCTTCAACGCCCAGGCGCTGGAGAACCAGCCGTTCTTGATTGTCTGGGACGGTCAGGTATTGGATGCCGGTCAACTGGGCATCGTCGCCGGCACGCCGAATCTCGAGACGGCGCTTGAATTCGTCAGATACGCAACGACACCGGCATCGATGGCGGGTGTGAGCCGCTACATCGCCTACAGCCCCGCGCGCGAGTCGGGTCTCTCGCTCATCTCGACGCACGCCGAGACCGGCGTCGACATGAACCCGCACATGCCGACGTTCCCGGAGAACACCGGGCGCGTCCTGCGGAACGACTGGCTGTGGTGGAGCGATCACATGGACGAGATGAACGAGCGCTTCAGCGCGTGGCTGGCGCGGTGAACAGGCCGCGACTGCGAGCCGCCGGGTTGGCGCTGCCCCTGGTCGCGTTCATCGGCGTCACTTTCGCCGTTCCGCTGGCGACAATGCTCGTACGCAGCGTTTACGACCCGATCGTCGCCGATGCGTTGCCCGACACCCTCGACCAACTGCGCGACTGGAACGGCGAGGGGGCGCCCGACGAGGCTGTGTACGCCGCGGCCGCACGCGAGTTGTTGCTGGCGCGCGACGAGCGGACGCTCGGGCGTGTCGCCAGCCGGGTCAACCGGGTACGCGGCGGTCTGCGAAGCGTCGTCGTCAACAGCGTGCGGCGGTTGCGGGAGATTCCCGCCGGCCCCTGGCGCGAGGCCATGATCGACATCGACGCCGACTGGGGCGATGCCCAAACCTGGCAAGCGATCCGCACTGCCGGGGATCGCCTCACGGTGAGGCACTACCTGAACGCCGTCGATCTACAGCGCCTGCCCGACGGCTCGATCGCCCGCCAGCCTCCGGATCGGCGGATCTACCTGCGGCTTTTCCTGCGTACGTTCGCCGTCAGTCTCGGCATCACGGCGTTGTGCCTTCTACTTGGCTATCCGATCGCCCATCTGATCGCGCATGCGCGCCCGAACCGTGCAGGCCTGCTTCTGGCGCTCGTGCTGGTGCCGTTCTGGACGTCGCTGCTGGTCCGGACCACATCCTGGATCGTGCTGCTCCAGACGCAGGGGGTGATCAACGACCTGCTCGTCGCGGTCGGGTTGATCGGCGACGACGGCCGGATCGCACTGGTCTACAACATGATGGGTACGGTCGTGGCCATGACCCACATTCTGCTCCCCTTCATGGTTCTGCCGCTTTATTCGGTCATGCGCACGATTCCGCCTCAGCAGATGACCGCCGCCGCCTCGCTGGGCGCCAGATTTCCAAAGGCGTTCCGGCGTGTCTACTGGCCCCAGACGATTTCCGGCGTCGGCGCTGGCTCGCTGCTGGTGTTCATCCTGGCCATCGGCTACTACATAACGCCCGCGCTGGTCGGTGGCCAGACCGGCCAACTCATTTCCAACTTCATCGCATACCACATGCAGGTCTCCCTGAACTGGGGACTGGCGGGCGCGCTTGGCGGGATCCTGCTGGGATGCGTGGCCGTGCTGTACCTGCTCTACGATCGCGTGGTCGGCGTCGAGCGCATGAGGCTGGGATGAGCATGACAGCCACCGTGCCCCGGTTCCGCATCGGCAGGGTCGTCTACCTGACTGTCTGCGGACTGATCTTCACGTTTCTGCTGGCGCCGCTCGTGGTCATCGTGCCGCTCAGCTTCAACTCCGAGCCATACTTCACCTTCACCGAGGGGATGCTGCGCCTCGATCCTGAAGCGTTCTCGCTCCGCTGGTACCGGCAGATCGCCAGCGACGACGTGTGGGCGCGCGCACTCGGTAACAGCCTGCTCATCGGCGTTACCGCAACGGTGTTGGCGACCTCGCTCGGCACGCTCGCCGCCCTGGGGCTATCGAGCCGCGCCATGCCGGCGCGCCGTCTTGTGACGGGACTGCTGATCTCGCCCATGGTCACACCGCTGATCATCTCGGCGGCGGGCATGTTCTTCTTCTACTCGGCATTGGGCCTGTCCCAAACGCACCTGGGCCTGATCTTGGCTCACGCGGCGCTCGGCACGCCCTTCGTCGTCATCACGGTGACGGCTACGCTGTCCGCCTTCGACAGAAACCTGACACGGGCGGCGGCCGGCCTGGGCGCGGGACCGTTCGAAACCTTCCGCCGGGTGCAGCTTCCACTGATCGCCCCCGGCGTGCTTTCGGGTGCCCTTTTCGCCTTTGCGGTCTCGTTCGACGAAGTGGTCGTGGTGCTCTTCATGGCCGGAGAGAATCAGCGCACCATCCCACGCCAGATGTGGGCCGGTGTCCGCGAACAGCTCAGCCCGGCCATCCTGGCCGCGGCGACGTTCCTGATCGTTTTCGCGGTGCTGTTGCTCGGCACCGTCGAGTGGCTGCGACGGCGCGCGGGGACCAGTGTGGGAGCGTAATGGTCCCGACCCTCAAGATGGCCAAGCGTCGCGGTGGCGAACGCTGACAACCATCGAAACCAGGCGGTATTCGCCACACACCACCCCCGGACAGCTTCTCGCTTTCGCAACTTCTCGGGCTAGTATTCGATCAGGCCGTACGGTGGGTCGGTCACAACGGCGTGTAGTGAATCGGGCTTGCCGTTTCGCAACCACGCGAAAGCGTCGCCATGCACAATCGTATAAAGGTAATTCCGGTCCGTCGGTGACGTATTCGGGTCGATGTCCATGGCCTACTCACCTTCGGGAACGCCGTCGGCGCACCGAGACAGGGGAGGCGCCCGTCCGGCAAGGCGCGAGGAGGGAGCATATTCCCAATATGTGACCGACGAGCAACGCAGTCCGGACGGGATGCATCATCGGTCGAATGCAGCAGGGGTTTCACCACGGGCTCCTAGGATCCGGCGATAGTGCGCGCCGTCACGCGACCGCACCCAAGCCGTTCTTCGCGATTAGCGTCAATAACTTCAGCGAAGCGCCCCGCGGCCTCTTCTCTCCACGCTCCCATTGGCTCACCAAGCCCGTGGTCACGTTGAGGTAACGCGCGAACACCGCCTGGCTCGCGTGCTCGCGAAGCCGAAGCTCGCGAATTTCCTCCGGCTTCATTTCCTGGACCGGCGTGAGACACAACTCGTCAAACGCTCTCATGGTCCGTTTCGCCATGACCCCCGCTTCGGTCAAACCGAGCGCCGTCTCGTGCGCGGCCGCCAACGACTCGCTCTTGTACCGTTTAGTCATCGCACGTCACCTCGATAATCGTTCCATTCGCCAAGGCGGCCGAGAGGGCCGCCCCGGTGAGGTCGAACATTTCGTTCGCCAGCATCCGGAAAGCTTCAAGTTCGTTCCGGCGTAGGTTCTCCCGGCTGCTCTTGGCGAAGCCGTAGACGAAAAACGCCAAGTCGCCCCGGCGAAACAATACGATTGCACGGAACCCGCCGGACCGGCCGCCTCCTTTCCGGGCGATGCGTTGCTTGATGACGCCGCCGCCGAGGTCGGCATCGATCAGGCCCCTCCGGGCGCGCCGGGCAGCGTCGCACAACGCGGCATCCTCTAGCCCCTCACGGTCGGCGAAACGGGCGAACGCCTTGGTCTTAAACGTCTTCAGTCGGGACCTCGCGAACGCCCTTCGTCATTCTCACATCTATAGCACCAAGTGCGGCATTTATCAATCCGTACGCGCAGCATCGGGTGCGCGCCGAACCCTGTTGACCCCGGCCCGGCGGCAACGCTGGCCGCGACCATGTTTCGGCCACCCGTATCCGTATAGCCGTCAACACGGCCGCCGTTTACCCGCACCCACCGAGCGCCGCACGCCACGGACAGGGGGTGCCTGGCCGCGAGCCACAGAAGAAGATCGTCGATGAATCGGTTGCGGCCGCCGCAACGGTTCCAGCTATCTGGCAAGCGACGCGGAACGGTCCTGCCCCCCCCACAATTTCGCCCGGACAAAAGGCGGCGTCGCACGTGGATTCAAGACTCAAATCCCCAAGCCGGCTTGTGACGTGTTTCGGGCACCCGGGCCAACGGGCCATTCCGCACAATCGATCTTTCCCACTCTTCCTGTGCGGTCTATCACCGCACGATTACCACCCTAAAGTCTCGGAATGCAGGTGCCTACTTCCCGTCCCGTCAACAACCTTCAGGCCTTGACGCGCTTGATCCGGCGCGAGGAATGCGCCGTTGAACGCGGGCTTCCCTCGTCGCCGACCCGGACGACGACTACTCCGATTGCCTCCGCTGCTTGGCGCAACTTGCGGTCGAGCGTCGCCAATGGCAGGCTGCGCCGGAAGGCTACTTCAAGATATGCCGCATCGTAGACGGTCAACTCATGTTGGCGCGCAAGATCGAGGATCAGCGCCTCGTCGTGCTCTTCGTCAATCGAAATGCCCAAGGCGAGACTGTCAGTCAGAGTGTCCGACACCTGTTGCGGGGAAATCCGGCCGCGGCGCTCGTTCATCAGCAGAGCGTTGCGCAACTCGTACCACCATATATGTGGCGTGACCCCGCCCTCTTCGGCAACGCGTCGCATTGTGCCAACGTCCGTGGGTTCCTCCTCGTCGCCCATGCACCATGCGAGGAATACAGAATTGTCGATGACGATGGGCATCAATAGCGATGCCCCTCGTGAATCGTGGACATCAGTTCCGCCAAAGGCGCTTGTTTGAGATGTCGGCGGCGTTCAACAATGCGGGCGGCCGCCTCCTTCGCCCGTTCCCGGTCGGTGGCCACCGGAACGAGATGCGCAACCGGCCTCCCGTGTCGCGTAATGGTCAGGCTTTCGCCACGCGCTACGCGGTCGAGCAACTGGGGCAGGTGCGTCTTGGCTTCATAGGCCCCAATCTTTTCCATCGTCAATTCTCCTATCCGCAGATCAGACCAGACTTTACAACCAGTATGAAAGTGCGGCAACGGCGATGAAACGGTTGCGGCCGCCGCAACTGTTCCAGCTACCTCGTGAGTAACCCGGATCAGTCCTGAAACCCCTGCAGTTTCGCCTGGACAAAGAAGGGCAGGGCACGTTCTTGATTCGGGCGGTCATAGACCACCCCGACAGTTCGGAATGCAGGCGCCCACTCCCACTGTAGGTGCGGGCCAAGCCCGCACAGTCGATCTTGCTATCCTGTATCCTGTCTCGTTATCCAGAAAGCCTTCATTCAGATGGAGAATCGCAATGTACCGACTCCGGATCGCATACGTCCCGCTTCTCGGAATCTTTCTGACGATTGGCATCGCCGCAGCCGTACAGAACCGGAACGTAGTCGATTCGGACCGTCTCATGAACGCCGACGGTTCCGACGGCGAGTGGCTCACGGTGGGACTCGACTACCACGAAACGCGCTACAGCCCTCTGGATCGGATCAACGCGACGAACGTCGGTCGATTGGAGGAGGTCTGGTCGGCGCCGCTCGCGGATCCGGCCGGACGCCAGGAAGCGACGCCGATGATGCACGATGGCAGGCTCCACGTCATTACCAACTGGAGCGTTACGATCGCATGGGACGCGGTCACCGGCGAAGAGTTGTGGCGTTACGACCCCGGGGTCGATCGCAGCATCAACCAGCCGGGAACGAGCCGACTGTGCTGCGGCGTGGTGAGTAGAGGCACAGGGATCTACGAGGGCAAGATCTACGTGCCGATCATCGATGGACGGATCGCCGCTCTCGATGCCGAAACCGGAGAAGAACTCTGGAACATTCTCGCGGTGCCGTCCGACTCCGAATCTTATTCGCTGACGATGGCGCCCCGCATCGTCCGGGACAAGGTCATCGTCGGTTTCGCCGGCGCCGAGTTTCCGCCGTTCCGCGGCTACTTCGCCGCGTACGACGTCAATGACGGCAGCGAGGTCTGGCGCTTCTGGACCGTGCCGGGGAACCCCGCCGACGGCTTCGAGAACGAGGCCATGGAACAGGCCGCCGAAACCTGGATCGGAGAATGGTGGGAGTACGGCGGTGGAGGATCGCTCTGGGACGGCATGGCCTACGACCCCGAAACGAACCTTCTCTACGTCGGCACCGGCAACCCGACCCCCTGGCCGCAGGAAATCCGCCAGGGACCGGGCACCCCGCGCATGGACAATCTCTACGTCTCGTCGATCGTCGCCGTCGACGCGGACACCGGCGAGTACGCCTGGCACTACCAGACGACGCCCGGCGACGACTGGGACTTCGACGCCGTGCAGCACCTGATGCTTGTCGACGTTGAAATCGACGGCCGCATGCGGCAGACCATCGTTCAGGCCAACAAGAACGGCATTTTCAACGTGCTCGACCGGACCACCGGGGCGTTCATCTCGGCAGAACCGTATGCGCAGGTGAGTTGGACCTTCGGCTACGACTACGAAACGGGACGGCCCAACATCAACCCGGACGCGTATTACACTTACGCACAGCCCGTGACGATCGCGCCGTCGGGCGGCGGCGCCCATAGCTGGGCCCAGATGGCGTACCACCCCGACACGGGTTACGTCTACATTCCGGGCCGGGACAACAGCACACTGACCTATGCGACGACACCCCGGTTCGAATTCACTCCCGGCAATCAGAATCTGGGTCTGAACATTCCGAACATGGGAGCGACGCCTCCCGGACCGGACGATCCGGAACCGGCCGAACCGCGAACCCTGCCCGAGATCGGCCCGACCCGCGAGGGCCTGACGGGACGGGGCGGTTTTCTGTCGGCATGGGACCCGGCCACGCAAACCGAAGCCTGGTTCTCGAACGGCGGCGCGCACAGCGGCGGCGGCGTTCTGGCAACGGCGGGCGATCTGGTTCTGCAGATGCTGAACGACGGAACGCTGCGGGCCCTCCATGCCGAAAGCGGGCAACTGCTGGCCGACATCGAGTTCGGTCAGTTGAACATGGGTCCGCCCATGACCTACATGGTCGACGGCGTGCAGTACATTGCCGCCATCGGCGGCGGGGCCGGATTCGGCGCGGGCGGCGGTGAGCAGACGCCGATGATGTATGTTTTCGCCCTGGACGGCGGCGACTGAGGTGCGGCGGCGCATGGCCGAATTTCAACTGCGGGTCAACGGTCGGACGCGAGTGGTCGACGTCGCATCGGCCATGCCCTTGCTGTACGTGTTGATGAACGATCTGGAACTGCAGGGGCCGCGCTTCGGCTGCGGGTTGGCCCAGTGCGGTTCGTGCTCGGTCCTGCTCGATGGTGTCGAGACGAGAGCCTGCGTCACGCCGGTCTCATCGATCGGCGAACGCGAAATCACGACGCTGGAAGGTCTGCCCGTGTGGTATGCCTCGCAACAGAACCTTGAAGAGGCCCCCGAGTTGCATCCGGTTCAGCAGGCCATGATCGACGAGCAGGCCGTTCAGTGCGGCTACTGCGTGAACGGAATCATCGTGAAGGCGTCTGAACTCCTGTCGAACAACCCCCAACCAACCGACGCCGAAATCCGTTCGGCAATGAATGGGCATCTCTGCCGGTGCGGTACCTATCCACGAATATTGAAGGCCATTCAGCGTGCTTCGGAAACGATGCGGGGATGAGGAAGTGAAAAACTCAATCTCCAATTTCCCTCTCCATCGCCGTGATTTCCTGAAGACGGGCGGCGCAATGATCGTCGGTTTCAGCCTGGTCGGCTCGGCACGGTCCCAACCCACGGCCCAGGGTGCGCGGCGCGCGCCGACAGCAGGACCGCCCGCGCCCAATGCGATCGACACTTGGATCGCGATCCATTCCGACAACACGGCAACGGTCTACATCGGCTATGCGGAGCTTGGACAGGGCACGACGACCGCCCTGCCGCAGATCGCGGCTGAAGAACTCGATCTTGGAATGGATCAGATCCGCACGGTCAATCTGGATACGCACGTCACGCCGAACCAGGGTGGCACCTACTCGAGTGCCTCCATCGCTCGGGGAGGGCCGCAAATTCGCAGGGCTGCCGCCGAAGCCCGGCAGGCGTTGCTCGATCTTGCCACCCAGGAGTTGGACACACCGGTGGCAAATCTCAGCGTATCCCGCGGCGTCGTCTCATCGACGGGCCCGGCCGCGGGCACCGTCACCTACGGCGAACTCCTCGGCGATCGGTTTTTCGATCTGGAGTTCACGGGCAATGCGCCCATCAAGCCGCCGTCCGACTACCGGATTGTCGCCACCGACGTGCCTCGGAAGGACACGCCCTCGAAAGTCGACGGCGCCTACGTTTACGTTCAGCACCTTAGAAAACCCCTAATGCTGCACGGGCGAATCGTCAGACCCCGCGGTCAGTCGGCCTACGGTTTCGGCGCTCCGGTTGTCAGTCTCGACGAAAACTCCATTTCAGATATCCCCGGCGCGCGTGTCATCCGGCGAAACGACTTCATTGGCGTCGTCGCCGAGAACGAATGGGATGCCGTGCAGGCCGCCCGGCAACTCGACGTGACGTGGGACACCACGCCCTCGCTTCCAGGCAGCGACGGTCTGTTCGAACACATGAGGAACGCCGATGTCCAGGAAGCGACGGTTCTTGACGAAGGGGACCTGGATACCGCTATCGACCGCGCGGCCCGAGTCGCGGCGCACACGACGCGTTGCCCCTATCAGGCACACGCGGGTTTCGGCCCCAACTGCGCGCTCGCGGATGTGACCGCCGATTCGGCCGAAATCGCGTGCTCCACCCAGGATGTCTACGGAACCAGGCGACTGCTCGCCACCGTCCTGGGACTCGAACAGGAACAGGTCCGCGTCCAATACGTCGAAGGATCGGGCACCTACGGTCACAGTTGTTGGGACGATGCCGCCCAGGCTGCCTCGATTCTTTCGCAGGATACGGGCCGGCCCGTCCGCGTCCAGTTCATGCGGTGGGACGAGCACGGGTGGGACAACTACGGCCCGGCCCATATCGGAGAGATCCGCGTTGGGGCCGACGCCGACGGCACGCTCACCGCGTACGAATACAGGGGCTGGCACCACAACTGGTCGAACGTCGAAACCTCGGTCCAACTCGCCGCCGGCGTACCCGCGGCTGAATGGCCGACGATGGCGGCGCAGATGGTCAATCCGCGCACTTGCGGCGCCATGTACGCGATCCCCAACCGCCGATTGATCAACTTCCATGTACCCGGCCTGGAGCTTCTGAAAGGCGCGTGGCTTCGGTCCCCGCTAGATCTGTCCTTTTCGTTTACGAGCGAACAGGCTATCGAACGGCTGGCCTACGATCTGGAAATGGATCCCTACGAGTTCCGGTTGAAGAATATTGCCGACGAACGATGGCAAGGAGTTCTGGACGCGGTGGCCGAGGCATCGGACTGGACCGTGCGGCGCGCGGCGTCGAACCTTTCGGACGCAAACGTCGTCACCGGACGCGGCATCGGACTGGGCACGCACTTGCAATCCTGGGGCGGCGCCGTCGCGGATATCGAAGTCCACAAGGACACCGGCAGGGTCCGGATCGTGCATCTCTACTGTGCCATCGACGCCGGTCTTGCCGTGAATCCCGGCAACGTCGAGAGCCAGATCATGGGACAACTGGTCCAGACCGCGAGCCGGATGTTGCTCGAAGAGATCAAGTTCAACCGAACCAACGTCACGACTCTGGATTGGAACAGCTATCCCATCCTTCGTTTCGAAGACTGCCCTGAAGTCACCCCCATCGTCGTACAGCGAATCGGCGAACCCTCGTCCGGAGCTGGAGAAGAGGTGATGGCCGCCGCGGCCGCGGCAATCGCCAACGCGTTCTTCGACGCCACCGGAATTCAGATGGAAGAGTACCCGTTCACATCAGAACGTGTGCTCGCTGCACTCGCGTCTGCCTGAGGGCCCGTGCCGATAGCGAAAACGAACACAGTTCATGGAATGAACGGCAGCGGGAGCGGGTCATCCCGTCTGCGTTTTTGGGAGTTCGTCGCGCTCATGGCGATGATGACGGCTCTGGTTGCGATGTCGATCGATATGGTGCTGCCGGCATTGCCGGCGATAGGTTCGTCCCTGGGCGTCGAGCGTGCAAACGACAACCAACTCGTCATTTCATTTCTTTTTTTCGGCTTTGGCCTGGGTCAACTCTTTTACGGACCGCTCTCGGATAACACGGGGCGCAAGCCCGCGGCCTACGCCGGGCTGAGCCTGTTTATCGGCGGCAGCGCGCTCGCCCTGGCGTCCACCAGCTTTCCGATGATGCTCGCGGGACGATTTCTTCAGGGAGTCGGCGTCGCGGGACCGCGCACCATGACGATCGCCATGGTGCGAGATCGATTCGAGGGTCGATCCATGGCCCGTGTCATGTCCTTCGTCATGTCCGTCTTCATCCTCGCGCCGGTGATTGCGCCGGCACTGGGCCAGGGAATTCTGATGGTGTCGGGCTGGCGAATGATATTTGGGGTTTATCTGACGCTCGCCGTCATCGTATGCGCCTGGTTGGGGTTGCGGCAGGAAGAAACGCTGGCCCCGGAGCGACGCATTCCATTTTCAGTGCGTCGAATCTCGCAGGCGCTTCAGAGCGTGCTGACCAACCGGTTGGCCTTGGGGTACACCATCGCCACGGGATTCGTATTCGGAGCGTTCATGGGCTGGCTGATCTCGGCGCAGCAGATACTGCAGGAACAATACGCGCTTGGAGCGCTGTTCCCGATCTATTTTTCGGCACTTGCGATTGGAGTAGGAGGCTCATCGCTGGCGAACGCCCGGCTCGTGATGCATCACGGCATGCGGCGGCTGTCGGTCTTTGGGTTGCGGACCATCGGCGTTCTGTCCGTAGCGTTCCTCGCCATCGCCTATACCCTGGCCGGGCATCCGCCGCTGTGGATGCTGATGACCTACCTGATGCTTGTATTTTTCTGTATCGGCCTCTTGTTCAGCAACCTCAACGCCTTGGCGATGCAACCCCTGGGACACGTTGCAGGAACCGGCGCCGCGGTGGTGGGGTCACTGTCGACCCTGAACTCGCTCGTCCTCGGAACACTCATCGGCCAGAGCTATAACGCGACGATATTGCCTCTGGTTGCGGGATTTGCGGCATTGAGCATCCTGGCCATGCTGGCGATGCGATGGGCAGAGCGGGGCAATGGGCCCCAACCGGAAACAAGCAGCCCGAAGTAGAACCCTTCAGGGTCGCGCGCTGGGGTCTTCGGGTCTCAGGCGCATTGACTCATTGAAAACGTTACCGAGCCGGCAGAGTTTTAATTGTCGCTGATCAGGCTTATGGAAACAGACCTCATCCACCAACGGGCCGCAAGACCCCGCCGATGAAGGTGGCCACGCCCGGCCCCCTGCCGAGATTCTGAACACGACGTGCGAGACAACGGCCCACCCGAGCGGTTTTCTACCGTCCACTGGCCCCGGAGTACCTCCCAACCCGTTCCAGCGAAACAAGAAAGAATACGGGGCGATTCACCAGTTAGTCCGCCAGTTTGTGCAGGGCCGTCTGCTCGCCAGTCGGATCGACAAGGCATCATGTTGGCCACGCTGGGTCCCTCTGATGAGGGCTGCGGCTTGATTCAAGTTGAACTGCGCAAGGGTGACATGCGGCTCTTGGAGTTGGAGTTGGTGGGACCGAGAGGTCAGGACTTCCCTTTCCCTGAGATGCCTAACTTCGGCTGGAAACTGTTGCCAGAATAGTCCGACCAATGGCCGCAGGAGGCCGTCCAGTCCGGGCGATCACTGCGAGATGTGGGGGCCGAATTCGGAGTGAACGCCGCGCAGGCCGCGAAACGGGTGATGCGTAAGCCGACCCGGCAGGAAAACGGGGATGGCGGCCGGCGGACGGGAAGCGAGCGACGCGAGCACCGGCGGGTTCGCCGGCGTATTGGCGCCTGCAAAGGTCTTGGGTCACCTTCTATGCCACCGCTGTTGAAATCGTCTAAACAGCCACGACGCAGGCCAAGCCAACAATAGTGCGTCAATCAAGATTGCCTCGGCAAACCCTGGTCCGAACGGCAGCCAGCCACTATGAACTCCGTCGCCACCGCCAAACGCAACGAGGTATCTCGGAATTAGAAGAGTCGTTGCAATTCGATCGCTGAGGAACCAGGGATCCGGGATAAGGCCAGCCAGCCACACCAAAACGACAGTGACCATGCCGAGGCCCCATGCCTTCAAGAAGGCAAGGATCATCTTCATAAGCGTCCCTTCGAAGGGTTGGAAATCAAGTCTACTAACATGGACCTCCTTCGAAACACACGGTAACCGTGCCCGCGCCCGCACCGGTGTCTCCAACCGGTCCGGTCTGGGAAGGATTGATCGCAAAGTCGCCGAGGTCTACTATGCGCCCGACACCCCCACATGTTGTGGTCGGGCCATCTAGCTTGAGATAACAACCGGCCACTCCGGATCCGCGATCCCAGACGATCTTTTAGAATCAATGACTTCTGGCGGCGGCTCCGGCCCGGCGTGGGTCGACCAATTGGCTTTTATCCGACGGTCGCCCGCCGAACTCGAGGTGGCGGCCGCGGATCAACAGAAACGTTACACCAGCGATGCCGGCGGCGATCGCGTCCAGTTCGTCGACGAGGACCCGGACGTGGGCGACCGCGGCGCGATGCGAATGAAGCGCGTTCAAGCGTGAGGTATGAGATTGTTCCAAGTGACAGGGGGGGCGATGAAAGATCAATTGAAGAGATTTCTTTTTAAGTACCCTCGTACCAAGAAGGAACGCGTGATCTTTTGTTTCGGAATGTGCGTGGCAATTTTGGGGCCGATGGCCTTCATTGGGGATCACGGACTTTTTGCTTTAGGACGTTGGTACTTGATCGTTTTGGCCGTGGCCTTTTATTCGGGCGTTATCGTCCTGACATATGTGCTTACGCTCCCATTTTTCGATTCTTTGAGGAATCGAATAGAGGCAAGGAGAGCTTCAAAACGAATAAATCGTGTGTAGCTGTGTTGTCGCCAATCGGTCCCAGGAGTCGCTGCTCATCATTCGGAATCCTCCTTTGGAGGTCGGGGGGCTAGGTCAAACAGTGCGCGGTCACGTGGGTGTTCGAGAAATGCATCCAGATTCCGGAGCATGAAATCCTTGGTTTTGGGGTACTGATCGGCGGCCTTGAGCATCATAGCCCCGACAAGGGTTTTGCGTCCGATCTCTTGGACGAGTTTTCCGGCGTAGGCCACCGCGTTTACTAGCCCGGCACGCCTTCGCGAATACCGCATGAATCCGGTGCTGATCCATCGAGTCCTCGAAGCCGAATCCGTCCGGTTTTCTCCGAAGTCGGAAGTCGACCCCCAGGTGCTGATCTGGCTCTATCCCTTAATCGCGGAGGGGTTCGCCACGGGCGACTGCGTGCCCCTTTTCGAGTCCGGATGGTGGCTGCGCGTGGAAACCGTGTCCGGACGCCTCCAGGCGTCTCTCTGGCTCTCCCGGCGCGTCGGGGAATCCCGACTGCCCGTGGTCCCGGCGTCCGCGTCACCGCCGCAGGTGACCCTGACGGTCATCCGGCCCAGTTCTCCGGAGGGGCGGCCGGTCATGGAAGCCAGCATCGCCGCGCTGGATGACACCGACTTGTTGGAACAGGCTGCCGGCGAGGCCGGCGATCTGGAGCGCTGCGTGGCGTGGGCCTGGTTGTCGCATACGCCGCAATAGCCCTTCACTGTCGCCCCAGGATCCACACGTGGGCACGGAGCACAAGATATAGCATCCGCGATCGAGACACCCGACATCGTCGCGCTTCATTGTGCGAAAGCATATTCATTACTATACTTTCACACATGAGAACGACGATAGATGTCAATGAGGAGTTGCTACGGGCGGTCAAGGATCATGCGGCGTTAGAACGCAAGACCCTTAAAGCAACGTTCGAGCAGGCTCTTCGCGAGTTTCTGGCGGGCCCGACTCCCGCCGTTGCCGACGCTCCGCCCATACCGGTGTTCCGTGGGCACGGGGTGCAACGCGGCGTGGACTTGACGGACAACGCGGCGCTCGAGGCTATTATGAATGCAGAGTCCTGACGTCAATGTCCTGGTGAGCGCATTCCGCGAGGACGCAGTTCATCACGAACGCTGCCGAGCGTGGCTGGTCGAAGCGTTATCGGGTCGGGATCGGGTCGGCCTGTTCGAACTCGTGCTCAGCGGTGTGCTCCGCGTATTGACGCATCCCCGGATATTCCACCCTCCCACGCCCAGCAAGGCGGCCATCGCCTTCGTCGATGCGTTGCTTGCTCAGTCCGCGAGCACGGCAGTGCGTCCCGGCCCCGGTCATTGGCATATATTCCGAGGTATGTCTGAGACGCTCCAACTAACGGGCAATCGGATACCAGATGCCTATCATGCGGCCTTGGCGATCGAGCACGGCTGCGAATGGGTGACCTTGGACCGCGGTTTTTCAGCATATTCCGGGTTGCGCGTGATCAACCTTCTGGATGACTGAGGAACGCGGCCCCGTCGCTTCAATTTTCAATAGTCACCGGGAATCCCGTTAGCGCCTCCGAAACCGGCCTGAATCGCCGGTCCCCGGTGACTACATGTAGCGGACCGCGGCGGGAATAAGATATAGCGCTGGAGCGCCTGGGGGCCGTTCCGGCCGGAAACGGCGCGACCGGGCCGAAAAAAACCTGCGCAGGATTCGATCTGAGCGGCGATCTCCGGAAAACAGGGCATTACCTGATCAGCGACAATTAAAACTCCCGGCGTGACCGACGATAAAGAGGAAGCCCAACCAGAATATTGTTCTTCCAGCCAAACCAATGAGGATTCTCGCTACCATAGGACAAGACAGTACCGGGAATCGGAGTCGGAAAGAACCCTTTGAAGGTGAAGACCGGGGGTAATCGGAATCCTCCGGGAGGCTATCTCCTAACCAGTGACGACCCTGTAAAGCAGGCCGAAGACGGTCGTGGCGAGCAGACCGATCAGCGGCCAGATCACCCGCTGTAGAACGTCAATGCGGCTTCCCATCGCGTCGATCCGCACGGTTTGGGATTTGATTTCCGCCTCGATCCGGGTCAGACGAGTGTCCAGTTCGGCCCTGAACTCAGTGAGCTGGGCTCCAATAACGGTGATGACGTTCTCCCCGGCTTGGCGGCGGCTTTCCTCGGCGGCTTCGTAGGCTAGGTCGGGGTCCACATCCACACTTCGAAGAGCGCGAAAGATAGCATTTGTGGTGGGTTCAGTCTGGGTTGCCATCAGCATTCATATCAATCAGCAGCGATTGTATTTAGTGTTCTGACCTTTACCGCAACTGCCGCACGGCGGTAAACGGTCCGAGTCGTCGTCTAGTGTCACCCGCCAACTGCAATTCGTACAGCAATAGCTACCTTTGCCCGGTTTCTCTCCGATGTCATACATCTACTCAGTTCCTCCACGGTCTTAGCACTTCCAGTGTAACATCCGCGAAATAAAGCGCCCCCCGGCATCGTCCCCAGAGAATCCCGCCGGGGCGATCCGGACTGCGGCCCGCACCGAAGAGGAATTCTATGCGCCCAAAAACCCCCTCCTGGAAGGGGAATGACATGGCCTGGAAGTCAACCGGATCACTTCCAGCCGGACCACAAGGGACCGGCGTGGACCGCGGCCAAAACGCCCCGGACATCGGCGCGGCACCCCAACATGTTGTGGTCGGGCCGTGTTGCTCGCGATAACAACCGGCAGGTCCGGATCGGCGATCCCCGGCGATCTTTTAGAATCAATGACTTCTGGCGGCGTTCCCGGCTTGGCGTGGACAGTCTGCCCGGCGTCGGCGGGCCGGGCCCCTATCCCAACCGGGTGACCTATGCGGCGGGCACGCCCCTGGCCCGAACCTGGTCCTACGACTGGGACGACGCGTCCGGATGGCTGAATTCCAGCACGGACGTCGACAACACCCTCACGACCGAATATAGCTACGACGCCCTGGGCCGGCCCAAGACGGTGACCGAAGCGGGCCTGTCGCAACCGCATGGACTCCATACCTCCCAAGCAATGAGGTTTCCGAGAAACCCGGTACGGTTCAGGAAGCCTCTCACCCCAGACAGCGTACGATAAAGGCACTTACCGGCTCTTTCCGGTGCTTATATTAGAACCGAACATTCACCAGGGTTTGTCAGACGAGTAGGGAGCAAAATGCGGAGGGTCGTCTGATCCTGTGCTCATCACGATGTTCGGCTCGCCGCACCATTCTGGTAGCAATCTCAGATTCCGCTCATGAAATCGCCAGTGTAGGTCGCAGAACCGACTAAATGCGCCGAGCGGCAGGGCGACCCGAGGCTGCCAATGGTGATAGACGACGCATTGGAGTCGTCGGCCGTTCCTGGTCAGAGAGTCGAACCACTGGCAGCCAATTGCCGCACTTAGTAACGGGTGCGGGTTTGTCGACGGCGGGCAGAAAACGCCGTGTTCATGCCAATCAGGGTGACACTCCTCCGAGGACACGCCATCTACAAGGAGTTCCTGCGCTGTTGAACCGTAGAGCGCAGTTTCCAAGTCATCGAATCCGATGTCGTACCCGCCAAACATCACAAATACAATCAGGGGTTGGTTCAAGCGTGCGTATTTGCTCGCCTTTTCCGCTACTCGGTCAGCAAGCTTCTTCGCCGCCTGGCCGCAATCAAGATACCCGTCGCCGGCTGGGTGCATCGTGCTAATCGGCCGGGAGGCTACGACTACATCTGCAAGGAAGGGCTGTCCCTTAATGCAGACCGACAGGTCGGGACGTTGTTCGCCAACGTTGGGTTCGAATGTCGGGTTCATCCGCAGGATGGTACAGACCTCAAACATCAAGAGTTCATGGAGAATAGCGTCGACGCCGGTGGCGTCGACGCGTTGAAGGCGATTGCGAACCCGATTGGAAACGGGTACGTGGCGCAGTGCGTGATCGAGGAAAACTCGTAATTCAACCGCCGGTGTGCTTGCGCTCGTTACTAGCCACTTTGCCCAATCCGACAATTGCTCGTGCGAAGCGAGAATCTGCGACAACATCGTTTTCCGGTGGTCGGGAGGGGCGTCTCTCTCAGGCGGTCTCGTAGCGTTGGACGCTGATCTCATTTGCCCTTGCGCGCATCTGTGAGGCATCGTACCAGGCCTGCATTCGCAGCAACATGTCCATGCTCACGTCGAAGGCTTTTTCGATGCGTAGCGCCATCTCCGGAGACAACGCGGCATTGCCATTCAGCAGGTCCGAAAGCGTTGCCCGGCGTACACCGAGAATCTCCGCCGCCTTCGTCACGTTCAAACCCAGTTCCTCAATGACTTCCGTTCGGATGAAGTCGCCCGGATGGGAAGGGGTCATCTTCACTTTGATCCCGTTGGTAGCCATCAGTGATAATCCTCCAAGTTCAAGCCGTTCATATGGCCGTCCTCTTCTTCAAATGTGATCCGCCAGTTTCCGGATACTGAAACGCTCCATTCATTCCGCCGGTTGCCTGAAAGCCTATGGACGCGCCACCCGGGCGAAGCATTACCGATGAACCCGTCGATGTCCGCCGCCAGAATCAGCGCCGTCAGGATCTTGCCCCCCCCGGTCGACCAGGTTCGGCGGCAGGAACCGGGGGTTAACATCCTCAAGAAGACCGCGCAACCCGCGATGGCGGATGGAGAGAACAATCAAGACCAAAGTGTACGGTGAGGCCGGTCACCGTGCAACCCCCATTATCCCACGCCGGTTTTCGCCAAGAGTATCGGAGTTCCACAGGTCGGGCGCGGGGGTTGTATGTGAATGATAAAGGACATAATAATTCATACTTCGATGGCCGCGTGAACCATCCAAAGACCTGCCGGCCGCCCTCCATGCGGCCACCGCGCTACCGGTGGAGCGGACCGGCGCGGGCCGGCTCCCGGCGCTGTTTGCGCCCGATCCCCGCGCCGCCCGCCGCTTCCTCGAACGTCGGTATCGCTTTCGACTTCTTCTTCTCGGCGA
Organism: Terriglobia bacterium; assembly: GCA_963555775.3. GTDB lineage: Bacteria > Acidobacteriota > Terriglobia > 20CM-2-55-15 > 20CM-2-55-15 > JAJEDW01. The sequence continues at coordinate 477,008 of CAUVWY020000005.1, forward strand.
GGGGATCGCCACCGGAACGGGCCAGCCGGCGGTTGGCGAAGGCTTTGTCCCGCGCCTCGGCCAGCGACACCAGGGGATAGCCGCCCAGACCCAACGTGCGGGGTTGGCCGCTGACGACCAGCCGCTGCACCCAACGCCGGGCGCCGGAGGGACCGACGCGCAGGTTCAGGCCATGTCCGTCGCCATAGAAACCCGGCGCGGCGGTCCGGACGAACTGGACCGTGAGGCGGTTGGTCTGGTGTGTTCCCCGAGGTTTGGCGAATGATATTCTCATTCTCCCGGACACCCCATGGGGGTGGGAGACTCCGATTGAAAACAACACCAATACATAAATTGTATTTCTGGAACAAACGGGATTTGGATGGCGTTTGATGGACGGTTGGAAGACCTACAACCGTAAGTATATGAATCTAATGAATGGATTTCCTTACGAGAAAACCAGACACGACAAAACGCGCGGGCTCTTGGGCACGTCTAGTTTTTCTTCCAACCAATTCTGCCCATCGACCATATTTCCTCTCGGCTTCAGGGAAAAACTTGTTACGATTCCCATGATCGTCGAACGAATAAAATAGAGGAGAAGCTCATGCGGAAACGAGCGTTCCACATCGGTTGCCTTCTAGTGTCGGTCATCGTCGCACTCCCGGCGCTGGCACAAGAAGGTCACCCATTGACGGGAACCTGGTCCGGCGACTGGGGCCCAAGCATAACCGAACGGAATCATCTAACGTTGGTGATGGAATTCGACGGGGACGAAGTGACCGGCCTGATGAATCCGGGGCCGAATTCGATCGAAGCCGACGCAATCGCGCTGGACGTCACAAACTGGACCGTGCGGATTGAGGCCAGCGGCCAGGACGATGGGGGCAATGCCGTCAGTATCACGGCCGAAGGTCAGTTGGAAAACCTGGAATCCTACCATCGCACTCTTGAAGGCACCTGGCGTGAGGGCGGGATCGAAGGCGATTTCCTGCTGACCCGCGACTAGCAGCCTGTCGGACTTTCGGCGTAAGTCCTTTGTTTTCAACAACGGCCCTTTTTAGCCCGAAACGGTAAACACAGTCATATGAATGACTTAGGTTTTTGATTCGGTGTTAGTCCGACAGGCTGCTAGTTCAAACTATCCGATTATGTGGCATATGACGACTTCACCGAAAAAGATGAAATATACCGCGCTGCGTATGGCGGTGATCGCCGCTCTCGCACTGGGAGTCGTAACGACCCCCGGGATCGCGCATCATTCGCACACGGCCACCTACGACGATTCGCAGGGGATCACGCTGGAAGGCCCGGTAACCAGAATCGACTGGGTTAACCCCCACGCCTACATCTTCATCGACGTCGAGGACAGCAACGGAAACGTCGTCAACTGGGCCCTCGAATTCGGAAACATCCTCGACCTGGAACAGGCCGGATGGAGCGACGACACGATTGGGCTCGGCGATGTCGTGCGGGTCGAAGCGTCGCCGGCCCGAGGGACCGGCGCTCTGGGCTTCGCCAATTCGGTGGTTGCGGCCGATAACGGCAATGCGGTCTTCACTGCCCCGGCCGATGTACCTGTCGCCGCGGGGGTGCCGGCGCCACGCTGGCCGGACGGGCAGATACGGCTCGGCCCCGAACCGGGCGAAACGGGCTATTGGGGAGCGGCCAGTGTCCCCGGATTGGTCGAAGACACCGGCGCCGAGATCCCGATGAACGACGACGCGATTCTGCTCGACCTTGCGGATGCCGACCGCGTGGCGCCGTTCCATCCCTGGGCGAAGGCACTCTACGAACGCCGGCAACGCCGTCTGTTGGCCGACGACCCGTTGACGCAATGTCTGCCGCCGGGAGGCCCCCGGCAGTTCCACACGCCGTACGGAATACAGTTTATCGAACAGCGGGAGATCGACCGGATCCTGGTGCTGCTTGGAGGCGGGAACCGAAACTGGCACTCCATCCAGACCGACGGACGCCCTGTTGTTCAGCCGGCGACGGTGGTACCGACGTACTACGGTACGGCCGTGGGGCGATGGGAGGGCGACACGCTGGTCGTCGAGTCCGTCGGTTTCAACGAACGTTTCTGGTTTACCCGTGGCGGGTTGCCGCACTCCGAAGTGCTGCGACTGACCGAACGCTTCACGCGCACGGACTACATGACATTGGAATACGAAGTTACAGTCGACGATCCACGAGCCTATACGCGGCCCTGGACGGGTGGTTGGACGATCCAGTGGGTTCCGGATCGGGAAATTCAGGAATATTTCTGCGAGGAAAAGGCGGAAGATACTTTCGTCCGCTAGGAGAAGAACGATGAAAAAGTACACGTTGAGCCTGATGGCATTCGGTTTGGCGCTGGCTGCGCTGATCGTGGTCCCGGCATGGGCGCACCACGCCTTCGAGGTGGATTTCGACTCCGGCAACACGGCAGATCTTGCAGGTATCGTCACCAAGGTCGATTGGGTGAATCCCCACGCTTTCGTCTTCATCAACACTGAAGACGAGAACGGCGAAACGGCCAACTACTCGATCGAATTGGGACCGCCCTATGCGCTCGTGCGGGGTGGTTGGCAGCGTCAGACCGTCAAGATCGGCGATCCGATCACGATGGAAAACGTTTCGCTTGCGCGGGACGGCAGCGACAGGGCCGGAGCGACGCGTCAGTCCGCACTGGTGCTGGCCGACGGTCAGCGAATGGTATTGCGGTAACCGCACTGCGCCGCCAAGGAGATTCTTGAATGCCGCGTTCGATATCGCCTTCATCATTGAACTCGCCGTTAGTGGCGAAACTGTTCGGGATTGCGCTATCTCTCGCAGTCCTGTTTGCCCTGTGCCTGCCATCGTACGGACAGGACGCCACGCCGCGCTGGCCGGACGGCCACCCGAATCTCGGGTCGTCACCGGGCAATACCGGCTACTTTGAGATTCGCCCCGGTGGCGGGGGAGGCATCGGCTACCCGAGCGCCGAAGACCTGCCCTTGCGTCCGTGGGCCAGGGCCCTGATGGAGTATCGGGGTTCCCTGTCGGGAGTTTATCCCCCTGGAGTCAACTGCAAACCCACCGGTGGGCCGGGCTTCTTCAATTCGCCCGGTTTTGAAATCGTCGAAGTTCCCGAACTCGAGAAACTGTTCATCGTGAACATCGCGGGACCTCACTCCTGGCGGGTTGTCTATATGGATGGCCGCGAACATCCCGAAGATCTTCGTCCCACCTACCTGGGACATTCCATCGGACGATGGGAAGGCGACACGCTGATCATCGACACGGTGGGCTTCAACGAAAAACTCTGGATGCGGGGACAGGCGCCCACCACAAATCAACTCCACTTGACCGAGAGGATTACGCGGCCCAACCTGCAAACGATCAACTACGAGGTCACCTTCGACGATCCCGGCACACTGACCGAGCCCTACACCGGCGGCTGGGAGATCAATTTGGAAACCAATTCGTCGTGGATCGAAGGCGGTGAAGCTTTCGAATACATCTGTCAGGATTCACGCCTGTAAGTTGGCGGGTTGAGAGTCGCAATACTGATCCTGGCGCTGTGGGCGGCGCCCTTGTCCGCGCGGCAAGCCCCCTCCGAGTCGGAAAACCCTCTCGCAAATCTCAAGGGAGAAGTGGATCGGGTTCTCGCCGCGGCCGGATTCGCGTTTACCGCCGAGCAAGAGAATTCGATCGTCCTGATGATGGAAGATCGACGGCGCGCCTCCGAGGAACTCTTCGGGGCGCTTATGGACTTCCGCGCCGGGCCCACACAAGGTCAGGAAAACGACCGCCTGAGATCGGCTATCGAGTGGATGCAGGGCGAATTCGTCTTACGTCTGGACGACTACCTCACCGCGGAACAGAGCGCCGCATGGAACGATTTCGTGGGTGGCGGCGGGCTCGACGCGCTTGGAATCGAGGAGTCCGGAGCGATCCGGCAAGAGGGCGAGCAGACCCAATACGTCCGCATCCACAGTAACGCTTACACCGCCGAGGACGACGACTACCGATTCGGGCAGAGCGGCAACGGCGCTCCCGGCCCCGAAGTCGTCGAAAGGGGCGGAGCGGGGGCGTTCCACGGCAACGTCCAGTTTCTGATCAAGGACGACGCGCTGAACGCCCGCAACCCGTTCGCACCGAACAAACCGCCCTATCAGGAACGCCAGCTACGCGTGGACATGAGCGGACCGCTCATTCCCGGGCGGCTGACTACCGGTTTCGGTTTCGGCCAGGACGAGGCCGAGAACATCGACACGGTTCACGCCACGCTTCCCGACGGCCTGTTCGAACTGGGCATCGCTCGACCGACGACGAATCGCTTCTATGAAGCCCGTAACACTCTGCGGCTGTCGGACGCGCATTCGCTGGACCTGAACCTCGCCTATCGGACCGATGAAAGCAGCAACCAGGGAATTGGGCTTTTCACGCTTCCCGAGCGGGCATTCAGTGCTGAAGGCAACGATTGGGATATCGAGGTTCGTCAGTTCTCGACATTGTCGTCACAGAGCATCTACGAAACCCGGTTCGCCGTCACCAGCAGCCGGCAGGCGACGACACCCCTTACCGAGGGTGTCCAGATTCAGGTGCTGGACGCGTTTGTGCGGGGCGGCGCCCAGAACCGTTCCGAAGTGACCGGCCGAAACTATCAGTTCGGCAACATGTTTACACGCGTCGGTGAGTCGTGGACCCTGAAAGCTGGCGTAGAGGGCGTATACCAGACCAACCATTCGGTGTCCGAAGCCAACTTCGGGGGGGCGTTCACGTTCTCGAGCCTGGAGTCCTTCGTCGCTGGATCTCCGATCAACTACCGCCAGACGTTGGGTAATCCCCTGCTCGAAGCGAACCAGTTGGAGGTGGCCTTCTTTGCCCAGAACGACATTGCACTGACGCCCCAGGCCACACTGATGCTGGGTGTGCGCTACGAGAGGCAGGCCAACTTGGGCGACTCCAACAACATCGATCCCCGGATCGGATTCGCATATGCGCTCGGACCCAACACCGTAATTCGCGGCGGCGCTGCGCTCTTCCACCAGCGGGTTCCGGTCGGCGTCTTCATCGATCAGCAGCGATTCGACGGAACGCGGCAGTTCGAGATCGTGATCGACAATCCGTCGTTCCCCAATCCCTTCGAGGCGGGGACGGTCCGCGAAACGTTGCCATCGGTCTACATCAGCGATCCGGACGTCACTGCCCCATACGATGCGGTCACCGGCGTCCAGTTCGAGCGGACGTTCCTGAGCAACCTGTTCGTCAGCGCTTCGTACAACATCACCAAATACATCCACCGCCATCGCAGGCGGGATGTCAACGCTCCGTTGCCTGCGTGTACGGCCGCTCTTGGAGACGGCCCCACCCGTGACGAGATTCAACTTTGCCGTCCGGACCCGAACCGTGGAAACATCCTGAACCTCGAATCGACTGCCGGCGAACTGGAACAATACGTCCGGCTGAACTACAGGCAGCGATTCAGTATCTTCAATGTCAACGCCGAATACACCTGGGAACATATTCGTGCGTCGTCCCGCCCGAACAATCCGGCCGTTCCGGTCGACAACTACAACCTGAGGGCCGACTGGGGGCTGATCGCATCGCCGATTCACTACCTGGACGTCACCGCCAACGCGCGGTTGCCCCTGGGTCTTTTTCTGACAACCGTGGTGAGCGCAAACAGTGGACGCCGTTGGACGATTTCGACCGGACGGGACGACAACCGCGACACGCGAGCGACCGACCGACCCCCCGGCGTCAAGCGCGGAAGCGAGGACGCGCCCAACTCGGTGACCACCGACTTCAACATATCCAAGGCGTTCTTCCTGGGAGGCGGCAGCGGCGGTTCCGGAACCAACCTGAATGTCTTTGCCAACATGACCAACGCTTTCAACCGCACCAACCTGGGTCCGCCCTCCGGCGTTCTAACGTCGCCGAACTTCGGCCGGTCGACCAGTGCAATGAACCCGAGAGAGATCGAAGCCGGCTTGCGGTTTCAGTTTTGATCCGGCGCCGACGGGCGGAATTCCGACCCCTCCCACTGTAGGTGCAGTCTATGACTGCACGATCCCACTGTGCGGTCTATGACCGCACGATCTACGGACTTGATTCGCAAGATCCTTTCGGACTTGATTCGGGCGGTCATAGACCGCTACATGCTCAATATTCAGGGATTCGGGCGCCCCGCTCCCACTCCGACTCCCACTCCCAATCCGTTTCCCACTGTAGGTGCAGTCTATGACTGCACGTTCTTGATCCCCATCGAGCTTAACCCGCACGAATCCCCCGCAGCCTCTGATACGATGAGAGGATGAGGCCGTCAGATCGAGAAGCAAATTCCGTGGACAACCTGTCGTTCACCATCCATCTGTTTCGTGAAGGCGACAGCTATGTCGCTTATGTTCCCGACCTTGACCTTTCAAGCTGCGGCGAGACGCTCGAAAAAGCCCGAGCCAACATTCGCGATGCCGTTCGAGGCTTCCTGGAAGTGTCAGAGGACAAAGGTACGCTTGGAGAGATTTTGGCAGAGGCGGGCTACCAACAGGAAAACGGCGGCAAATGGCAGGGGCCGGAGTTCGTGTCCCTCGATCGACTGACCATGAGCCTCTGATCTCGTGCCAGCGATCAAGCCCGTCCCATATCAGACGCTGGCCAAGATTTTCGAGAGTGAAGGCTTTACCCTCCACCGCCAGCGCGGTGACCATCTGATCTACAGCAAACCCGAGGTTAAGAGGCCGCTAGTCATCCCGATGTATTCTGCCGTTCCCGTGTTTATCATCAAGCCCGCCTGTCTCACGGGTTTTCGTCGCGAAGAGTCGGAGACGCCGTCAGAGCAAGGCGCGCGCCCGGAGGGCACCGGAGGCGTACTTTCTACTGCCGCACCAAGGTGCGCGATGACAGTACGTCGAGGAGCCCGACCGCGCTTGATCCGGCGCGAGGGACGCGCCGCTACGCGCCCGGCGCGAGGAACGCGCCGTAGAACGCAGCACTGGCGGATGGATCCGGCGCTGTAGCAGACAACTCGTGAGACATGCGGGCCAGAACCTGCTCCGTACCGCAGGCATGGCACGGGAACGGTATTTTTCTTTGCTTTGAAAAGTCCTGACAACGGATCTGACGGATCTTCCTACAGCACGCAAGAGAGCGGCGCTCACCCTGTCGAGCTCGTAAGATACGAGAATTAATCCGTACAGGATTCGGATGGATGCGAGTGGAGCGAGCAGCGCGATAGAGTTCCACGAGCGAATCATCCGGGCGGGCGGTTCTCCGCTATTCGCACTGCACCACGCGATCGCATCGAGGTTCCCATAGCGATCCCCGGTCGTCCCCGCCCGCGCGTCATTCCACGAAACCGTTTCCACCGGACATTGCCCGCAGCCGGAGAACTCCGGTGGGTTCGTTCCCGTCACCCCCTGCCATTCCGCCTGCGTCACCTCGTGATTGCCCAGCCAGAACCCCGGGCTGATCCGCACGTTCTTGATTCGGGCGGTCATAGACAGTCGCTACAGTTCGGATTGCAGGCACCCACTCCCACTGTAGGTCCCGATTTCTTCACCTTCCGGCGATCGCCAACAGCCTCCCAGGCGGCCCTTGGCAAAACCCTGCCGTTCTTGCCTGCAATCCGACCCTGTGTTAGAAGTTTCGACGGGAGGAATTGTCGTGAAAATCACTGTTGCCGCCCTGATTGCGGGCTTGCTTGTGCCCACCATCGGGTTGGAGTCAGCCGCACACCATTCGTTCGCCGCGCAATACAACTCCGACGATCCGGTAGAGTTCGACGGGGTCATCACGCGCGTGGAGTGGAAGAATCCCCACGCCCATTTCTATGTCGATGTGAGCGGCCCCGACGGCACAGTCGAAAATTGGGATATGGAGTTGGCCAGTCCAAACATGCTGGTGCGGAATGGCTGGAAGCGCGATCTGTTGAAGCAAGGCGATCGGATCCACGTCACTGGATCGCGCGCGAACGATGGCACCAACACGGCCGCCACTGCCCTGATCACGCTGCCCGACGGAAACCAACTGACGTTTATTTCCAACCCCAATGCGGACCGCTGACGCCATGAAGAAACACCGGCAGTTCCTGTACGCAATCGGCATTGCCGCGCTGGCCATTTTGGTGGCGGCAACCCCGATTGAGGCCCAACGCGGCCGCGGCGGACGTGGTGCACCCCAGACTCCATCGGCGCCCGCGCCGCGCCTTCCAGACGGAACGCCCGATTTTGCAGGCCTGTGGCAGGGCGGCGGCACCAACAACGGGGACATCTCTCGCGCACTCAAGCCGGGCGAAGAACTCATCATGTTGCCTTGGGCCGAAGAGCACATGACTACGTTGAGATCCCAGAACGACCCGCAGGCCAACTGCCTGCCTTCAGGTGTGCCTCGAGGGGCGCCCTATCCCTGGCGGATGCTGCAGACGCCGACACATGAACCGGCGACGCACATCTTTATCGTGTACGAGGGCAACATACACAGCTACCGGCAGATCTTCATGGATGGCCGGGATCATCCCGACGATCCGGACCCCACCTGGTACGGGCACTCGATCGGCCGTTGGGACGGAGACACGCTGGTGGTCGACTCGGTGGGTTTCAACGATCGGTTCTGGTTCGACTATCTGGGGCACACGCATACGGAACAACTCCACATCGTGGAACGGTACACGCGAACCGACATGGACAACATGACGATCGAAGTCATGATCGACGACCCCGGAGCTTACGAAAAGCCATTCACTGTCGCCGGTACCGCCCGAATCCAGGAAGGGGAAATTCTGGAGTACATCTGTAACGAATACAATATCGACCTCGAGCATATCGACGCTCCGGCACAACTCCCATAGCGCTCCCACCGAAGGAGGACAAATGCGCCGAAAGATCCTGGTCATTGGATTCGCAGCGGCTCTTTCCGCCGGCGTCGCGGCCGTGACGGCGGAAACCGAACCGCAGGCGGCCCAACTCACCATCGAGCAGGTCAAGGACAACCTCTACAACATCATCGGCAGCGGCGGGAACGTTGCCGCCCTGGTCACGAGCGAAGGCGTCATCCTGGTCGACGACAAGTTCGAACAAAACTACGAGGCAATCGTCGAAAATGTCCGCAGCGTCACCGATCAACCCATACGGTACGTGATCAACACGCACTACCACGCCGACCACAGCGGCGGTAATTCCAGATTTCTGCCCGTCGCCGAAGTACTGTCCACCCAGAACGCGCGAACCAACATTCTGGGAGGACTGCAATCCAACGCGCCTCCTGGAGTGATGCCCGCCCGGATCACCTTTACCGAACAGGCGTCGATCTTTCTCGGGGGTCAGGAAGTCCGTGCACGGCACTTCGGGCGCAGCCACACCAACAGCGATGCCGTCATCTACTTCCCCGAACTCGCGACTGTTCACATGGGCGACATGATGGCGGGCGTGACGCCGCTGATCGATTACAACGGCGGTGGCAGCATCGTGGAGTGGACCGAAACCGTGGACGCGATGATGGAAGAGTTTGACTTCGACACGGTGATCCCGGGGCATGGCGGGGTCACCGACCCCGAGGGCCTTCGCACGTACAGGGACAACGTGGTGGAGTTGAGGGACCACGTGTCCATGCTTATTCGGGATGGCCGAAGCCAGGAAGAAATCGGCGAAATCATCGGTATGGAATACCCATCCTATTCACCTGGAAGCCTTTTCATGGAATGGAGTCTCCCCGGTTTCATGACCGAACTCCAATAGCCGATCGCGGGACGGACCTGGGGAAACCCGCCGGAGTCCTGAAGCGAACGCGGCCGCCAGTGGCCGCCCCGCTCTTTCGGTTGAATCGATGCCTGGGGCGGGGGACAATCTGTTCGAGGTGGTTGCGTGAGACGGCACCTGGTCGACCCAACCATGGCTCTACTGCCTCTTTTTAAGAATCGCAACACATCCTATGCAGATCATCAGTGGGAGAAATAGGTCGTACCGCACGGCATTATTAGCGAGCAGTGTTGCGTTGCTGTGGTCCACCTATGCAGTTCTGACGACCCGAGACGAACTGTTTGTCATTCTCTTTGCATTCATGTCCGTTCAGGTGGTTGCGCTCGCTCTGATCGGGCGAGTAGCCCCGGGAACGCCCCTTCGCGCTCTGATTTTCCTTCTAACAACGACTGCGTTGCTTTGGGCGCTGGCGTCCGCGATTGTCGTCACTTTAGGTGCATGGAGCGGTTACGCGAACCATGGCTTCTTGGGGTGGGAACGAGATGGTTACATTGAGACGGAAACCACCGGTAGATTCGGCGTCACCGTAATTGACCTTGCATTCACCGCACTGATCTTGACAATGCAAATGCTTACGTTCAGGGTCCTATGGCTTGGGCGGGCCACGAAGGAAACTGAAAAACAAGTGCCTGAAGCTGACAGCCCCTGACCTTCCCTCCATAAATCGGTCCATTTCGAAAGTGAATTTTCCGGCCTTTGGCGCCCCCCTCGAAACTGGACCATCGATAATTAGAAAGTCGGGGCTTCGGTAGCCGGTTGATCCGTCCATCGCCGAACAAATACCGTCGGCGTGATATCTCCAATGGACCCGTGAGGATAGGGTCGATGGAGAAGTCGATCGATTCAGTCCGAACTGCCCACACGTCCGGTGAACGGGTACGGGCTTTTTCTATATGTGAGACAGGAAAGGAAACGACGAGGTACTTGTTGGACCTCATCGGTCTTCGATAGCGCTGAAAATTTCACGAGAGGTCTTCTTCAGTGAGACACTGCGTCACGCAGGTTGCGTTCTTTCCGTGGTTGTCGCTCAAGCAGCCGATAGAACTCCCACCACTGCGCTTCGTGCCCTTTCGAGACAAGTCAGGTACCGTGTCAGCAGAATTGAACGACCTGACGGAATCGCTCGATACGATCCTGATGGGTTACGTCGACATGCGCGGAGAGCCGATCGGAAACAGCGTCGTGGTCACTCACGCTGAACGAATTCCGCCCTGGAACGTCCACGACGATGATCACGATCTCGTCAGCCGGTACGCGAAGATACTGATTCTTTCTGCGATCGCTAAGAACGATTACAACACGGACCTGGGATTCTACGCGAACGCGACGACATTTCAGTTTGTCCGGCAGCGCTTCACAACTCCCGTCGATTTCATCGCCTTCGGATCGCGTAGACGAGACGGATCCACTATGGATGGCGGCTACCGCCATGGAGACGTAAAGTTCTCCGTTCCCCAGCAATCGAAGTCCTTGGGAGAGGTGTGCGTCGATTCAGATCTTGCCTTGGCAATCGTTCGCTCAATCGATTGTAGTTCGCCTACGGCAAGACGGCTCCTGCCCGCCCTGTCATTCTTCAGTCTCGCAAACACCGACAGTGACGTGATGGACTTCACGGCCGAATTGATCCTCATGGGCGCTTGTTTCGAGCAATTGCTCGGCACTTCTGGAGCCCGTGGACTCAGCCAAGCGGTCGGGAATCTGCTCCGCCCATATGAGAGCGTTACTGTCGACCAAGTGATCACTGACCGACCAGGTATCGTCATCGAACCTCAGTACGAAGCTGCTCAACGATCTTGGCCAATACACCGGATGTGGGCTCAAGAACTCTACCACTTGCGAAATGCGCACATCCACGGCAACAAAGGAAGAACATGGGGATGGTACGAACTTGAACACCTCGTGATGGCGGCATTCACGTTTCCGCTCTTCGTCAAGCTGCTCTTAACTGACGAGGGCTTCTACCAAACGACCGATGACGACCGTGGTAGTCTCCAAGCAATCGATCATCTGCTCTCAAAAACAGGTTGGGCTCAGCGAGTTGAAGGCCGAAATGCGACGGTCTGGCAAGACGCAGTCTGGAACGCACGGCGCCAAGTTGCGCTCGACCGCGCCATTACACAGGCTGTTGCGGAGTTGGAGTTCAAACTCGAAGACGCTCGTGAAGAAAACGACGACGAGAAGGAGCACCGGTAGGAGACTCCGAACGAGAAGGAGGTCGGCCACGTATTCCATGGGCCGCTCTCTTGTGAATCCGCAACCGCCACAATTCACGCTGGTGACATCGAACGCGCGCCGTCCCGGATAGTCACTAAGACCTCCGCAACCTTTTCGTCCTCAACGGGAATGTCCGGGCCGGTCCGGATGTCAGGGGCGAGAGCGACCAAATTCACCACGGCATCTCGTCTGAGGATGAAGAGGGAGCCGAGATCCTTCCATCCTTCTTTCTGCAGGGTTCCCTTGCAAGCGCGGTGAAATGCGTTCGCGACGATATCAGCCAGCTGCAACCCGACATGATGCTTCGAATCCGCGAACGCCATGTTACGGAAAATCGCTTTCAAATCAATTGCGCTGATGTACTTGTCTTCCGGAAAACGACGTATCCCTCTCAGCCACTCGAAATGGTCTTTCCACCGCACGTCTTTCTCCGTGACTGCCAGCTTGTCGAGATAGGAGTAGTCAAAGCGCGGGTCATCAACCGTCCCGAGCGGGTCTAAGAAACTTCTTGCCTCGAGGAACGGCAAGAGCAGCGTCCGCCACATTTCCTCGGCCTGCGTGATCGACCGGTTCTTTGCGTCAATCGTCCACACAAACTCTCCCAGCTCTGGCGCGACGCGCTGGCTCCAGAACAGCGTTCCTATCCGAAGTGTCTCTTCGCACAGGCGAGTGGTGAGGAACGCCTGCACGAAGAGTTGGTTGGACATATTCCGAATCCGGTGGGCGAGCTTGTGCATCTTGGTGACTACGTCAGGGTGGTGCTCTGGCCCGAGGTGTTCGGTCACCTTCTCAGCTTGGCGTTGCTTAAAATCGGTGATGGCTGCTTCTGATTGTGCGCGGCCATCGATCGCCCATATCTCGACGAAACAGTCGTATTTTGCGAGCTCTTTTATGACGAGGGCGACTTGCTTCTCGTTGAGCGAACTCCCCTTTTTCTCGTCTGATTTGCTGCCCCATGACGTCCTCAGGTGCAAGAACCGGCGAAACAGGTACTCCTTCTTTCCGGACGGAATAACAAGAGCGGCGACGCAGCTGATGTAGTTGGCACGCTGTGTTGGAATGATGAAAGTCCCGGACTCGTCAATGTAGATATGCATCGGACGCTATTGTCCGGGTCTGTATCGTCAGGAGAGGGCCTGAATCATATCGTAAGGGGGCCAAGCGGTCTCCGGAAATTCCACAAGAAGAGAGGCCGGTTTTCCCGAGAACGAGGATGTGGGAAGCGTGAGAATCTCTGGCGTGTCATGTGCAACCATGCCCCAAAAGACGCCAAAAAAAGCACGTCAGCGATTGGAGACACAATGGAAGGCGGCGGGAATCGAACCCGCTCCGTCATGTATGTGCGGGTACAGGGGTAAGCAGATCGAGACGGTCGTTTGAAACGGGTATCCGCATGTCCGTCAAGCTGCGAACGAAATGATCTCGAGCTCTGCCGACGTGTCGGCGTTGGACAACAGCTGTTCGACTCTTGCGAACACGGAGTCGTCGATCGAATACTCAACGCACCGACCGCACTGCAGTACCGGGAGTTGCTTCAGAATCACGATCGTGAGGTCAGTGATTTTGAAAGGGAGGTCAGTAGTCGTCGGCTGGAGTCGGCTTCCACAGACGCGGCACTTCATTTTCCGAATCTCCTCGTTTTCAGGTCCGTTTCCCATTCAGTGGGATCAGGACGATACACCGTTACGACACGGACGTTGTCTCCTTCGACATCCAGCGCGAACTGAACGTGGAAACTCGACGCTCCCAGGACAAGATAACTCGGCAGGTACTTATCCTCAGGATACGAATCCACGATCTCGTAACTGTCGACGGCATCCAAAATCTCCGCTCTCGTCAGGAAGCGGCCTGCCAGCCGCATGTTCACGTGATACGTCCAATGAATCTTCCGCTCGCGAGCACATCGTCCGATAAATGCAATTGTGTCATCGGGGATGTTCCCCATACCCAAACAGTTTGAACCCATCCCCGTCTTGGCTCAAAAGTCTGCGACGTGTCTTTTCGGTCGCGGGCGCTAGTCACGGAACCGGCGCATGATTTTCTGAGTGTTCCGGTGCGCCCGCTGATATCTGCAGTTCGGCCAGAATTTCACTCGAAATTCGCCGAACGAAGTTGGATACGGCGGAAGGGATGGAGGCGGCGGAATTAAAACTCCCGACGAGCATTGACTCATTGAAAACGTTACCGACCGGGGGATTTTAATTCTCGCTGATCAGCCAGACCGACTCACTGAGGACTGGAGGCATATAACGTGAAAACCGTCTCTTGGCCAAACAGCGGTTTTTTGCGAATTACTTTGACGACGCGCAATGCACCGGGGTTGGAGTTACTGCGGTTCACCTGCGCCCCTGAGGTAGCCAGCCGCGACAGATTTCACTGATACTCGGCGCAGGAACCGAACAAATCGCTAATTCCATCCGTCCGCCCGGCTACTGCGGCAGCTCTGACGCGGGCGCTCCTGGACACACGATCCACCCGACCCTAATCTCTTCGGCTCCGGTCTGTGCTCTACTGGTTTTCCTCCGCCTCGCGGAGCATCGCTTCGAATCCCGCCTCGGCCCCCGCCACGTAATCCCTGAATCCTTCGGCGTCGAAGCAGGTCACACACCTCTCATCGACGGGAAGGGCCGGGTCTAACTCCTGGGGTGGGTTCTGCGGGTGATTGTGGAGGAAAAGGTCGGGAGGTTCCATTTCCGTCAGCCTTTGAAGCGTTCTCTCGGTGTCGGCGACAACCGTCGGGTGCCTGGGATTGTCGAAAAGCGGAGCCCCGTTGTTCGGGATTTCACCGCCGCGGAAGGCGACGGAGTAAGTGTTCCCGTCTTCCTGGACCGTAGTCATCCACATCGTGGCCCCCTGTGTGTGGCCTCCCGTCCAGAGAGCGCTCAACGTCACCCCGCCCAGAGTGACCGTGTCGCCGTCCTCGATCACGCGATCCACCGAAACGGGCTCAAAGCTCGGGGCCCCGATAGCCGAGTTGTCCTCGCCGGATTCGAGTGCCACGGCATCGCCGCCAAGCGCGACAACCTGCGCACCGGTCACTCGCTTCATGGCCGCATGCCCCTCGACGTGGTCAAAGTGCGCGTGACTCGAGATCATGATTTCGATGTCCTGCACGTTGAACCCGAGTTCCTCGACGTTTGAGACGATGAGATCGTGCATTTCCGTGGTGCCCGTGTCGTGAAGAATGTGGCCCTCCGGCGTGGTGATGAGATAGGAGCCATACGGGCCACCCACAAAGTAGATGTTGCCAATGACGCGGAACGGTTCGACGGCTTCGCCCGCCCCCTGAACCGGCTCCGCCGCACCATACGGCGACATTGACACCATCGCCGCGGTCAGCACAACCAACGCACATGCCAGACGCATAAGGCCTCCTTACGAGTATGTTTAAGCAGACTACCGACGAAGCATAAGCGCTCGCCGGGAATCGAGTCCATCTGAAACGACCCGGCGTAACGCGCAAAAGCACTGCAAGTGCTCGCCAGCGCAGACAAACTGTTCACCTGAAGGCGAAAGAATGACGGGATGACCTCTCGATTCAATGCAGCGGCGCCGCTTGCCGCGACCGGACTGTTACCGTGGAACGCAATCCCTGCAAAGGCCCAGAACTGGCAATGGCGGTTGAGACATTGATTGTCGACTTGGACCTGATTTCGGGGGAAGGTCAGGCAACGGCCCTGGACACGAACGTAAGTCTCATCGATACGCCAGGACGGTACTGTCAAGTTAATTGATTTCCTGGAGGGTGCCCTGATTGAGATGCGAGCTAAGTCACTGATTTTCTGTGCTGGCTAGAATTGATTTCGCGTCGAAAAAGAGTAAATTCCGATTAACGTGACAGTGGCGTCTCGTACTCTATATTGCGCGCCGCATCGTAATCGACGATCTAAAAAGAGCCATCACGATGAAAAGCGATTCCCGACTTAAACAAGCACACGAGAGGTCGTGACACGCCCAGAGCAGGCCGAAAAGCTACCACGTAACATCGGCCTTTGGGGCATCTGGCTGTTAACGGTCAATGGCCTGATTGGTGCCGGAATCTTCGGCCTTCCCAGCGGTGCGGCCAGCCTGGCAGGCGGGTACAGCCCCGCCGCGTATTTAGTCTGTGCGCTGGTAATCCTGCCGGTCGTACTGTGCTTCGCAGAAGCGGGGTCCTATTTTAGAAGCACGGGCGGACCGATTCGCTACAGTACTGAAGCCTTCGGTCCCTTTGTTGGCTTCCAGGCAGGCTGGCTCCTATACGTTTCCCGATTGGCCTCGCTCGCTGCGAACAGCGTGTTGCTGGTCGACAGCGTGGGCTTCTTCTGGGCGGGAGCCACCGCCGGTACAGGACGATTCGTCGCACTCGTCTCGATCTGGTTCAGCTTGGTCTTTTTGAACGTGATCGGCTCGGTGAGAGCGATCCGTTCACTGGCGGTTCTGACAGCGGCCAAGTTGACCGCGCTCCTGTTGCTTGTAGGGATGGGAATTGCCTATTTCGGTCGCGATCTGTTGCCAAACGCCCAAACAGAAGTGCCTGCGGCCGGCGAGTTCGGAGCCGCGATCTTGCTGCTGATCTATGCATTTGCCGGTTTCGAATCGGCGGGGATTCCGGCGGGAGAGACAAGGCGCCCTTCCCGCGACATACCCATCGCTCTATTGCTGGGTCTGGGAAGCGCGGCGCTCGTCTATGTGGCGATCCAGATGGTCAGCATCGCGGCTGTGCCGGACATCGCAGCTTCAACCTCGCCGCTGCTGGATGTCGCGAATGCTCTTATGGGTCCCGTGGGATCTTTCATTCTGATGTTAGGCGTCGTTGCTTCAGTGGGCGGCAACCTGTTGGGAGGGATGTTTTCAACTCCACGTTTGAGCTATGCAATCGCGCTGGACGGCAACTTGCCCAAGTGGTTCGGCACCGTGCACCCCCGGTTCCTGACACCCGCGAACTCGACCGTGCTCTTTGGATCGCTCGCGTTTGTGCTTGCAGTTTACGGTTCTTTCATTTGGCTAGCCGCAGCGGCCGTAGTTTCAAGGCTTTTTGTATATGCCGTGATCTCGGTGTCAATTCCCAGGCTCAGGAAACGGCATGCCGACCGAGAGGGATTCGTCCTGCCGGGCGGGTACGCTGTTCCTGCGTTAGCAATTGCGGCATGCGCCTGGTTGATACTGCAGGTCAGCCGCAACGCGTTATTGGCCGCGGCGCTTGTCATGGTGCTGGGTTCAGTTCTGTATGCCGTCGCGCGCCGCCGGAGCAGTTCGGCGTGAAAGCGTCGCCCAAGCGGGCAACGGTCCTGACGCGGACCTTGGCACCGCTCCGGATCGTCAAAAAGTGTGCAGTTTTCAGTTGTCAAAAGTGTGCAGTTTTCAATTGCCATTGACACGCTAGGCACGCGCCTGAGAACGCGGGCATCCTGCCCGCACAGGAGTTCCTGAATCCTGAATATCGAGCCCGCGGAGCGCGCCGCCTGGATGTTTATACATTCCGGGTGCGGGCAAGATGCCCGCGTTCCCAGGGAAAAACCGGGGATGTTTCTGACTGAAACGGAAAATGACACCGACGGCGGGGGGTGGCACGGGGAAGAAGATGCGGGCGTGGCGCGTATCCACGCGCCAGAGACGAGATGCCCCGCGTTCCCAGGGCGCGCTACTGCGCGCAAGAGCAAGGATGCATTATTCGGGATCCGGATTCCTGAGGCGACCGCCTCCGCCAGCGGCCGACCCTCCTGTTTCGGTTGAATCGATGCCTGGGGCGGGAATCGAACCCGCACGTCCGGTAAGGGACTCCGGATTTTAAGTCCGGTGCGTCTGCCAGTTCCGCCACCCAGGCTCATTGGATGCCGTCCAGACGGGACTTTTCGATGGTATCACCGTCCTAAGCGGGATGGCGCCATCGGCGGCTTCCTCCCGCCAACATCGTGCTAACATCACTCGCTCATGACCGCGCATGAATCGAAGCCGCTCCACTTCACCCATGACCGGGAACTTCACGACGAAGCCAGGGCTCTGATCGATTTCGATATCGACTCCATCCGTCAGATGGTGGCCGCACAACGAGATTCCGAACCGTCGGTCTGGATCGTGGAGCCCGAAGGTTACGAAAAAGGCGGGCACGCACTGCGCGACAACGAAACGATACGGCTTATCGCCTATGCCGCCGCGTCGGGCATGGTCTACGCGACCGATGGCTGCAACTCGTGCTGGCACACTCCCCGCGTTCGGATCGAAACCGCAACGCCTCTAGAGCTTGAATCGTTGTCGACGCAGGCACAACTGCCTCCGGCCATGCTTCGAGTACTCGCCGGATTGCTCTCGGGAACCGAACCGCTGTAAATCGAATAATCTGAAGATTAAGAGTCGGGACTGGTCCCAAGACCTCAGCGGCTGCGTTCGACGCCCACACGATCGCAGTAATCGGCAATCGCACACTTGGAGCAGAACGGACTGACCGGTTTGCAGAGGTTTTGCCCATAGACCACCAGAAGGTCGTTCAGGACGATCCAATAACGGCGCGGAAGTTTTTCGCGCAGGGCCATCTCGGTATCGTCGGGGTTTTTCGTGGACACGTAACCCAGGCGATTCGATATGCGATGAACATGGATGTCCACGGCAATTCCGGGCTTGTTGAACGCCAGAGTCACAACGATATTCGCGGTCTTGCGGCCGACTCCGTGTAACTTCAGCAGTTCTTCCAGCGTGTCGGGGACCTTTCCGACGAACTTCTCGATCAAGTCCGTTGCGATCTTTCGGATCGTCTTCGTCTTCACCCGATAGAACGATACCGGGTAGATAAGCTCTTCGAGCCGCGTGGTCTGGATCTCGAGAATCCGCTCCGGAGTATCGGCAACGCTGAACAGGCGCGCGCTGGCCGCCATCGTCGTGCGGTCCTGTGTGCGCAAACTCAGAATGCACGAAATCAGCGTGGTGAACGGACTGTCGGCGTAGTGCCCGATAGCGGGTACCACCCACCGGCGCGCTTCCTTGCGAAGGATGCGAACTATGCGATGGATGTCCTGGTCTTGCATCTTCGATCGAGCGACCGGTTGAACATTCTCAGCGCTCACCTTGTAAACATTCTCAAGGTGAATGGCGGTCAGCGACAATTGACCGATGGACCCGCATGGTTATTGCGAGAACCATGGCGTATCCTCAAATCAGAACAACCCCGTCGTGAACTTCTCTTTCAGAAGATAAGCTGTTGAAGAATCACATTAGTGGACTGTGGTTAAAGGTCGGCTTTTCCATCGCTTTGCCTTGGCTTTCGGCTTACTCCCAAGATCCGCACGTGGACATCTCCGGAGTAATTCACCTCTCCATACCGACCAACGACATTGTATACGATGAGTCACGAGACCTGGTCTGGGCATCGAGCCCATCGTTGTCGGACGAAAACGGCCCAAGTGTCGTGGCAATTGATCCGGCTACGGGTCGGGTAGTCAGGTCTATTCCACTTGAAAACGTACCGACGAAGCTCGCCCTTTCGGGAGACGGTAGTCGGCTCTTTGCCCTATCGCTAGCTTCTCCTGAAATCAACGTATTAGACCCCGACGCATTGCTCCGCGTTCAGGTTTTTACTGTTGTCGGTACCGAACCGTGGTTACCACGTTTTCTCGCAGCCGTTCCAAATACGAGCGATTCCGTGGTGGTCGTCTCGCGACCGTGGAGTTTCGGTTATTCCAGTGAAGTCGCCGTCTTTGACAGTGGAGTGGCCCGGCCACTGAAGATTTCCAATGTTGACCCCGGCGGGTTTGCCGATACGCGTTTCCTGATAAGCGAGATATTTCCAGGTGCGGAAGCGGACCTGCTCTATGGGAGCGATACTTCCATAAACCATGGAGACGGACGGCACCGTGTCTCTCGCCTCCGAATCGACGCTGAGGGCATTCATCTGGACGCCGAGCTAACGCCGCTGGCCTTTCATCCCTACGGACAAGGCCTCGTATACGACTCAGGTAGACTCTTTACGAGCGCCGGAGAAATCTGGCTGCCGGATGCGTCCCAGTTGTTGGGAACATTCGGTCTTGATGGCTTGCCGGTCGCCTTTGCCGATCCTATGACCATCGGTTACGTCGATTCGGACAGCTTCCGAGACCTTTCTGGACACCACGGTCGGGTTATTGTCACGGCATTCGATAAGGAAACACAGCGACCTTTCGTAACGTTGCCTATTCCCTTGCGCGAGGGTTCGACACGCAATACTAAACCAACTGCGGCCGTTCGTGCTGGGAACGGCACGATCGTCATTTCAGTGACGGGACACGTCTTGCTCGTTCCCCTCGCAAGCCTGTCTCCGTGGCCAGATCATACGCCAGGATTGGAATCGATCGCTCCGGGAGTGGAGCGGGTCATGCTTCCCGTGAACGCGATAGCCGCCATGCCTGGTACTCAAAAACTGCTGTTGGCCACACCAAACACCGCAGGGCATATCGGGAACTCTCTCGTCACGTTCAATCCGGCGACAGGTCGGGTCGATAGCGAGACCTTCGTGGGGAGCCAACCCTCGCTGATTGAAGTATCCGGCGACCGAGCCTATGTCTATTTGTCCGGGGTGCGCCGAATCGCCGGTGTCGATCTTTCGATTAACACCCGCGACCTGATGTTCGCCGCGGACCCGGGAGGCGGATCTCAAGCGTACGCGATCCAGGATTTCGCACTTGGAAGCGACAGTCGTCTTGCCGTCGCCTACAGCGGAGGAGTTATCGCGGTGTTCCAAGACGGTCGCCTTCTCCCAAAGGTGGACTGGAATACCAAGGGTGCTTTTGCCGGAGGACCGACAATACAGGTACTTGAGTTCGACGATACTGGATCGATCCTCTACGCATCCAACCCTCATTATTCTCCGTATTTCGAATTCGAACGTTTCGCAGTCTCCAGCGATTGGGTGGAGTGGCTGTCGAGTGTCGGAAGATTGATCGGCACCGCAGATATGCGTTACGCCGGGGGCCTCATGTATTCGACGGCGGGCTCGGTTGTCGACCCGGAACGTTCCCGACTGGTTGGCCAGTTCGATCTGTCCAGCAGTCGGTTCGGCCGTGCTCCGGTGTTGCCGGATGTCCCCGGACGGCGTGTCTATTTCGGTGTCGAGAACAAAATCCTGGTTTTTGACATGGACACCTACGCCCAGATCGGATCGCTTTCACTGCCGCTCCGAGTAACGACACACCCGAAAATAATCAACCTGGTCAAATTCAGCGACACAGGCTTGGCGTTTCACACACCTGACAACGAGTTATTCATCGTCGACGTGACGCAGATCCCCCTCCTGCCAGTGCCAATTCCGTCAATTCAGCCGGTTCTGCCGTTCACCCCAGGGGTCCGGGTAGTCGAGATCGACGTTGAGGACATGGTGTACGACACAACGCGGGATGTCATTTACGCTTCCACCCCCAACGGCGAAGGCGCGTTGGGGGATCAGATAATCGCCATCGATCCCGAATCGGGCGAATTCTCGCAGGTACTGAAGGCGGAACTGGGCGTCCGCCTTCTGGCCCTATCTAGCGATAACAGTCAGATCTTCTATACGGCCGGAAACGTCCCCAATATAACTGCCAGTGGCTATTCCTTCGCCTCGGAGTTCGTAAGGAGGTTGGATCTTCCGTCGGGGGCTGTTGTTTCCGGATTTGACTTGGCGGCATCGGAGTTCTTGGAAATCGACAGATCGTACGAAATCGTCAGGCACGAGTCTCACCGAATATTGGATATGGAAACGGTGCCAGGACGACGCGAATCCGTGGCCGTGCTCAGTGCTAAAACCGAGTTCGTTGACAGGGGTGACGGGTGCTGCTGGCGGCGGGATCGCGGGCCGGTCAAACTCGCGGTATTTGACGATGAGAACGAACGACCTGGAATCGTCACGGCCCCATCACTTGGCTGTACGGCAATCGAGTTCGGTACCGATCAGGCACAATTGTATTGCAGTGTTCCGCCTGAACCATTGAATCCGGAAACCCACGCAACCTTATCGGCATTTTACCAGGACGATTCGGGCTTATCGCGTACCACTCCCGCGTCCGTCGAAATCGGCGCTGCTCCATTCGATATGGTCACTGGGACGAACGGAATCTACACGACGGCAGGCGTGGTACTCGATCGTGACGGTACGGCAATAACGGCGAAGCTTCCAGTGCGAGGCCCGGTAGCCGTCAGCTCCAGCACAGTGAATTGGCTTCTCGAAAGTCCAGATGAACTGAGTGTGAGGTTGCTGACATTCGACATTCACACGCTGCAGCAGATTCGTGCGCAATCGATCAATGTGGTTTCCACAGACGTAGACAGATTGATCCTCTGCGGTACCTCCTGTTTGGCCTTTACGTCTGGCCGCGAGTTGTACCTGGTAAACACCAACGAGGTTGATTCGATTCCTGGGCTCTTCCCCATCGCCGTCGTGCCAGATGGAGGATTCGCGCAAAATACTGTGGGTGGTTCCGACAGCGAGTTCGTGCTGGGATACGCGAGCCTTCAGCCTGTCGGTGGCGGGCCGATACCGGAAGGCTTGGGAATTGTAAGCTTGAGACGGAACGGTGTCGTTGTGGCAGAAACATCGGTGTCGACAAGTTTGGCCCGTTCTTCAGGCCGGATTCATGCAGAGGCAAACGGGCTAACCCATGCGGGATTGGCGATGGTTAATCCGAACGAGCAACCGGTTACGGTGTCTTTCTATTTCTCGGATGGGAACGGCGATTTCGGCCACGGCACAACAATAATTCCTGCCCACGCGCAGATCGCTGGATTCCTGAACGAACCACCCTTCAACGGACCTTCGACCGTCGATTCATCATTTACGTTCAACTCATCACGGGAAATTGCAGTGGTCGCGATGCAGGGTCTCATCAATGAGCGGAACGACTTCTTGTTTACGACCTTGCCAGTCGCGAGACTGGGCAATTGGAATCGCGGCGGCCTCGTTGTATTCCCTCACTTTGTGGTTGGCGCGGGCTGGACCACGGATGTCCTGCTGATCAATCGTGGCAATACACCTTTGTCCGGCATGATCGAATTTTGGGATCCGTCAGGGCAACCCGCGCCAGTAACCATCAATGGCGTTTCCGACACAAGATTTGAGTACACAATCGCAGCGCGGGCTTCAAAGAGATTGAAGGCTTCGGGTGGGGCATCCATGTCGTCGGGATCGGCACAGTTGACCCCAACGGACGCGGAACCGGTACCGGCAGGATTCACGGTTTTCTCATTGAAAACCAACGGCACTACCGTCGCAATGGCAGGAGTGGCCGGTAACGTGGGCGGAACGTCGTTTCGGATGTACGGGGAAATTCAGGGCAGCCCCGGAAGTATCGGATCCGTAGCGACTGCTTTCGCGATCGCGAATCGTGCAGCCGATCCGGTGACGGTCACGGTTGAGGGCAACCGGTTCGACGGGTCTTCAACCGGCCCGGCCGGAACGCTTGTGGTGCCCGGTAACGGTCAGGTCGCATTGTCGTTGACCGACGTCCCGGGATTCGAGTCGCTTGAAACTCCATTTGAAGGACTTTTACGGCTATCGAGTTCAGGGACGGTATACGTGATAGGACTTCGCGCCCGCCGCAACGAGTTGGGGGAGTATTTGATCGCGCCAACTCCTCCCCTCGGTAACGAGACGAACTATTGGCCCGTGCATTTCCCCTATATCGTCGACTCGGGAGGTTATTCCACAAAGTTCATATTTTTGGGTAGTTTCCCTGGATATTCAAACTTAGGAGAATTGAGGGTGTTCTCGCAGTCCGGGGAATCCCTCGGCCTACTCCCGGCGCCAGGTATCGCTGTCCGCCCGCCATCGTCATCGACGCCAACTCCGACTCCGGATTGAGTAATCGATCGAATTATCGCAGACTGCCAGGTCAACCAACCGACTGTTCGCTGCCCGGTTCGGGATGTGTCGGAATAAGCTTGGCGGCTTCGTCGGCGGTATCGATTCCGAGTTTCTTCCGTCCTTCCGGTGAGATCCGATGGGCGGTCCACTGGGGCTCCCATACGATTTCAACTTTCGGCGCAGGGAATCCCGCCTCTTCAAGCTTGCCTCGGATGTCCATCTGGATGGTTTCGCTCGACGGGCAACCCGGCGCCGTGAGAGACATCTTGACCTTCGTTGCATCCTTCTCGGCGGCGACTTCGTAAACCAGGCCGAGATCGACGATGTTCAGCGGAATCTCCGGGTCGTAGCACTCACTAAGGACCGCCATGACCAGATCGGACTTGGTGAGTCGAGCCAGAGCGGGGTCACGCGGCTTTTCGAGCAGTTCACCGACCTTCGAGTCTTCCGGAGGAGTGGGAGGACGGTACGTCAAGTCGACGTCCGGTTCAGGCGCGGCGTCCACCAAGGTCACGCGCGCCTGCTTCCGGTTGGCGTAGAAAAAACCAATTACAAGGATTACCGGTATTACGAGCAGGAGATAGAGCAAACTTCCTCCAATCCAATACGACTGTGTTACAGGATCGTTCAGGGATTGTCAAATCTCGTATCCGACTCGCATCTGTCCGGAGAGCGCCTCCACAACTCCGATTCCGATACGTACGAAACCGCTCGAAATCGCGCGAAGGGGTCTCTCCAAATCGGACTCTGCAATCGAAAGTTTCCATGACTGTGCGTTCGGTCCGTCGACAAGTTTGCTATAATCCCACATTATGCCAATTGGATGAGTCGCACCTTTCGAGAAGCAAAAGGAGAACCCCATGTCGATTTCCCTGACAAAGACTGCTGAAAACAAGGTTAAGGAGATTCTTTCCGACCAGTCGGACGATTTCGCCGGTCTGAGAATCCAGGTCGTCGGCGGCGGTTGTTCCGGCTTTTCCTATCGGATGGGTTTTGACAAGACCTACAGCGAAGACAAGGATCAGGTTTTCGAATTCGACGGCCTGAAAGTGTTTATCGACCGATCGAGCCTGCTGCATATCGAAGGCGCCGAAGTCGATTACGTCGAAGGTCTCCATGGCGCCGGATTCAAGTTCAGCAACCCCAACGCAACCGGAACGTGCGGTTGTGGGGAATCCTTCAGCACCTAACGGGTCACCGGCGCGTTCATCGCCATCGTTTGGCACGAACCGCCCCCTGATTTTGTCCCAACCGTGGACTCCGAGCCCCGCTCTTACGCGGGGCTCTGGCATTTCCGGGCCGGAAATCGATCTTGCTTTCGAACCCCGATCAAGCAATCATTCACTATCTTGTTCGCGATCTGCGACGAGCAAACCGAAGCGAAGGCACCGGTAGGGCTCGCGGGTCGCATTCATCTCCAGGGGAGCTGATCCCCGGTCCGGAGTTGCAAGGAGACCGGGACCGGCTGAGAGGACCCTTTCCCGAATGTGGACTCGGGGCGGGTCGACCCTCATCACCTGATTCGGGTAATACCGACGGAGGGACTACACCATGAGTACTGCCAAACCTTTACAGAACGATTCGATTCACCCCGAAGACACATTCGTGAACAGCCGGCGCGTTTACGCGGAAAGCCGGATTCACAAGGACGTTCAAGTTCCGTTCCGACTGATCGATCTGGCCGATACCGCGCTTGCGGATGGTGACAAGCAGCCGAACGCGTCGATTCGTGTGTACGATACACGCGGGCCATTGGGCGATCCGGATATCCACTGCGATGTCCGCGAGGGCTTGCCTCCGGTCCGTCTGGACTGGATTCTGGGCCGCAACGACACCGAGGAATACGGCGGGCGGGCGATACAACCAAAGGACGACGGGTATTTGAGCGACAAGCATCGCGTGGCCGCGGAAGCCACCGACGGCGTCACCCGCCTGGAGTTGTACCCGGGTTTGAAACGCAGTCCCCGCCGCGCGGCCTCCGGCGGCGCCGTGACGCAGATGCACTACGCCCGCCAGGGGATCGTCACCCCCGAGATGGAATACGTGGCGATTCGCGAAAACCTGGGCCGCGAGGAGGCGCCCGCCTCGAGCGTTGGCCCCAGGTCCGGTATGGGCTTCCAGCATCGCGGCGAGTCGTTCGGTGCCTCGATTCCCGCCCGCATCACTCCCGAGTTCGTGCGCGACGAAATCGCACGCGGCCGCGCCATCATCCCCCTGAACATCAACCACCCGGAGGCGGAACCGATGATTATCGGCCGCAACTTCCTGGTGAAGATCAATTCCAATATCGGAAACAGTGCAGTGGCCAGTTCCATCGACGAGGAAGTCGAGAAGATGCAATGGTCGGTCACCTGGGGGGCCGACACTGTCATGGATTTGTCGACGGGGCGCAACATTCATGCCACCCGCGAATGGATCCTTCGAAACGCGCCGGTCCCGATCGGAACGGTTCCGATTTATCAGGCGTTGGAAAAGGTCAACGGCCGCCCCGAAGAACTGACCTGGGAGATTTACCGCGATACGTTGATCGAGCAGGCCGAGCAGGGTGTGGACTACTTCACGATCCATGCCGGCGTTCTGCTGAGGTACATCCCATGGACCGCGCCGAGGATGACGGGGATTGTCAGTCGCGGCGGTGCAATCCTGGCAAAGTGGTGTCTCGCTCACCACAAGGAGAATTTCCTCTATACGAATTTCGAGGAAATCTGCGAGATCATGCGCGCCTACGATGTTTCGTTCAGTCTTGGGGACGGTCTGCGTCCGGGTTCAATCGCCGATGCCAACGACGATGCGCAACTCGGAGAACTGAAGACTCTCGGGGAACTCACCGAGATCGCGTGGAAGCATGACTGCCAGGTCATGATCGAAGGTCCCGGTCATGTGCCGATGCACATGATCAAGGAAAATATGGACCTTCAACTGGAATACACAAAGGAAGCGCCGTTCTATACTCTGGGTCCGCTGACCACGGATATCGCTCCCGGATACGATCACATCACCAGCGCAATCGGCGCCGCGATGATCGGTTGGTTCGGTACGGCCATGCTCTGTTACGTGACACCCAAGGAACACCTGGGCCTTCCGGACCGGAAAGACGTCAAGGATGGGGTCATTGCGTACAAGATCGCCGCGCATGCCGCGGATCTGGCAAAGGGACATCCCGGCGCCCAGGAACGCGACAATGCAGTCAGCAAAGCCCGTTTCGAATTTCGATGGGAAGACCAGTTCAACCTGAGTCTCGACCCGGTAACGGCCCGACAGTTCCATGACGCCACACTTCCGCAAGACGGCGCCAAAATGGCCCACTTCTGCAGCATGTGCGGCCCCCAGTTCTGCTCGATGAAGATCACCCAGGATGTCCGCGATTTCGCCGCCAGCCTCGGTGTGGAGGAAGTGGAAGCGCTGGATTCCGGGATGAAGCAGAAGAGCGAGGAATTCAGGAAGGCGGGATCCGAAATCTACCTGCGGGAGTAGACAGCCTGTGGTGGAAGTGTACATGGCCGCGTTCGGAGCGCCATCGTACTCAGACCGAAGGCGCCGCGCCGCCGCCGATCCTCATTGATCGGCTAGGAGCGGCAACGCACGAGATGGTGCGATGCCGCCCGAACCCATAGCAGTCCGTGGAAGAACCCTCGGGGATCGCGTTACGAGCGCCATGGGGCCGTATGCGAGGCGCCGCGACGAAGTCGATGCCGGAACATCAATCGAGGAGCGGCAACGCGGCAGATGGCCCCATGCCGCCGTAACCCGCAGGGCACAGGGGAGTTCGGGCCACAGACTTTGTCGTTCGTCGGTCACGATGAGCAACCATCGCTCCGCTCCTCTCTTCGCGTCTGAGACCCGAAGACCCCTGTGCGCGACCCTGACGGTTCTCCCACGGATTGCTGAGGCCGAGGGGGGTTCGGGGCGTATTCATCGTCGCTCGTCGGTCACGATGTGGAACCATCGCTCCGCTCCTCTCTTCTCGACTCCGCCTCCGAAGACCCCTCGGCGCGACCGCGCACACCTCCACCACAGGCTGTAGAGAAACGTCGCTCTGTCGAACAAGGCAATCGGTTACTTCTTTTTGTCGATCACAAGTTCGGGCCTCGAATTCATGACCTTCGTATGGGGCGGAACCGACTTGGTCAGCCAGACGTTACCGCCAATGACCGAATCCTCGCCGATTACGGTTTCGCCTCCAAGTATGGTGGCCCCGGCGTAGATGACGACGTTGTTTTCGATAGTCGGGTGCCTCTTTTTCCCTCGGACGATATTGCCGGCCTTATCCTTTGGAAAACTCAACGCGCCGATCGTAACGCCCTGATAGAGCTTCACGTTGTCGCCGATATTCGTGGTTTCGCCAATCACCACGCCCGTGCCGTGATCGATGAAGAATCCCTTTCCGATCTGGGCTCCAGGATGGATATCGATTCCGGTTCGGGCATGCGCATACTCGGTCATGATGCGCGGCAGAAGCGGGACGCCGATCCGCATCAATTCGTGAGCAATTCTGAATACGCTGATGGCATAGATCGCTGGATAAGCGAATATGACTTCGTCCGTGCTCTTGGCCGCCGGATCTCCATCGTAGCCTGCCTGAACGTCATCGGCCAGACGACGCCGCAAGGCCGGAATGCTCTGAAGCAGCGCCACGGCCTGATCGTCCGCTATGGCTTCGCAATGAGTGCAGGGTTCCTCGCCGGCATCGCAGTCCGGACGAACTCCGCGATAGATCTCCTCGGCGAGCCGTACGTGGATTGATTCGAGAAGCTCTCCAACGTAAGCGGCCACGTTCCCGGGCTCGATATCCTTACTCCCGAAGTATCCGGGAAAAATCACCTGGAGCAAGTCTTCGACAATCAGAATGACGGACGTCTTGTCAGGAAGCGGCGTCGACTCCAGGTGCTGGAGTTTCGGTGTGAGCTTGCCGTAGGTGTCCAGGATCGCCTGGGCGATGTTCCGTATCTCGCTCCGCTTCGGGAGTTGCTCCCGCATGGGTTTGCTCCAGGAGTATTCGAGCTTTCGCTCCGGCACCGCCCTTCGGCTCTCAGTCTTTCCAGTTCTGAAGACGGTCCTTGAGCTCGGACATGAACTGATCGGCCACCGCGCCGTCGATGATCCGGTGGTCGAACGAAAGGGCAAGGAAGGCCATGGGTCGGATCGAAATCGCGTCATCGACCACTACGGGACGCTTTTCAATACCCCCAACGGCAAGTATAGCAACCTGTGGCTGGTTGATGATTGGGATTCCGTAGAGTCCCCCGAAAATGCCGGGGTTGGTGAGCGTGAATGTGCCGCCCTGGACTTCTTCAGGCAGGAGCGTCCTGGTCCGTGCCCGCCCGCCCAGATCCGATACGGCCCGGGCCAGATCCAGCAGACTCGCATCGTCGGCATCCTTGATCACCGGAACCAGTAACCCATCGTCCAGCGCGACCGCCACGCCGATGTTGACGTGCCCTCGGTGGATCACGTCGTCTCCGTCTATCGACGAATTCAATACCGGGAACTTCTTCAGAACCCGGGCGACGGCGTGTACGAAAAACGGTGTCACCGTCAGCTTGGCGCCGGACCGTTCGAAGTTTGCCTTTTGGGAGGCACGGGCCGCCAGGATCGCGGAACAATCGACTTCGAACACGGTGACGACATGAGCCGAGATGCGGCGGCTGGCAACCATGCGTTCCGCGATCGCCTTGCGCATCGGGCTCATGGGAATACGCTCGTCATCGCCGGATGTATCGGTGTCGATCTGTTTTGTTTCACCCTGCTGCTCGATAAAACTCATGATGTCGCGCTTCGTGATGCGCCCACCCGCACCGGTACCCTGAAGCATTGCCAGATCGACGCCGTGTTCCTCAGCCAGCCGGCGAACCATCGGAGAAGACTGGAAATCGCCTGCCCCGACACGAGTCACGGACTTGGCGGCGAAACCTTCCCCAGGAACGGCCTCCGGGGGTTCGTCTGCGACCGGCGCAATGGTTTCGCCGCCGCCCAACTCTTCGCCCGAGTCGATAAACGCGACTATCGTGTCGATTTCCACCGTCTCATCCGTTTCGACCACGATTCGTTTCAGCACTCCCGTCGCGGGTGACGGAATCTCCGAATCGATTTTATCGGTCGAGATCTCGAACAACGGCTCGTCTCGTTCAACTCTCTCGCCAACGTTCTTCAACCACTTTGTGATGGTGCCCTCAACGATGCTTTCACCCATCTGGGGCATGATCACCTTTATTTCAGCCATGAAATCAGATCCTCAACTTGTGTGCGCTTGCTTTTGCGGCCGGTCAGTAGTCGTTCAACTCTCGGGCAACGCGAACGACATCCGACACTTGAGGAAGAAAGAACTCTTCAAGGGGGGGGCTGTAAGGAACAGGCGTATCCGGCGCCGTGATCCGGCGAATCGGACCGTCCAGGTACTCAAATGCGTCCTCCGCGATAACGGCTGCCAATTCGCCTGCAAAACCGCCGGTACGCGTGTCCTCATGCAAGAGAATCACTTTGCTTGTCTTCTTGACCGATTCCAGCACCTTTTCGCGGTCCCAGGGCATGAGTGATCTGAGATCGATCACCTCCAGGTCGATTCCTTCCTTTTCGAGTTCTTTCGCGGCATCCATTGCCCGGAAGACCATGGCACCGTAGGTAATCACCGAAATGTCGGAGCCTGCACGCCGGACAGCGGCCTCGCCGAGCGGGACGATGTAGTCCTCGGTGGGCAGTTCTTCCTTGATGCGGCGGTAAAGGTACTTGTGTTCGAAAAAGATCACCGGGTCGGGATCGCGGATCGCCGCCTTGATCAATCCCTTGGCATCGTAGGCCGTCGCGGGGCAGACCACTTTCAACCCGGGCGTATGGACGAAATACATCTCCGGGTTTTGTGAATGGAACGGACCGCCGTGGATTCCTCCACCGCTCGGCCCCCGGACCACGATCGGGACGCCGGCGCCCCAACGGTAACGGCACTTGGCGGCGAAGTTGGTGATCTGATCGAAGGCGCACGAAATGAAATCGGCGAACTGCATCTCGGCGATCGGGCGCATGCCCATGATGCCGGCGCCGATCGCCGCGGCCACGATCGCGGATTCCGAGATCGGAGTGTCGATCACCCGATCTTCGCCAAACTCTTTCAACAGGCCCGCGGTGACTTTGAACGCCCCGCCATAAACAGCGACGTCTTCACCCAGAACAAACACCCGATCGTCGGCGGCCATCTCTTCCCGGATACCCTGTCTTATCGCTTCAACGTACGTCGTTAGTCCCACGATTAATGCGCTCGCTATTCTTCGAAGTACACGCCGGTCAGGCATTCTTCGGGATCCGGATACGGATCCTTGTCGGCAAGTTCAACCGCCTCGTCGATTTCGCGGACGACACGGCTGTTCATCGCTTCGAGCTTCTTGTCGTTCAGAAAGCCCTGTTCCTTCATGAAGGCTTCCAATCGGACGATCGGATCGCGCTTTTCCCAGTACTCGAACAATTCACTGGGAACGTAGCGGGCATCGTCATGAGCGGAGTGACCGGTCATCCGAAAGGACTTGCATTCCACCAACGATGGGCCCTTGCCGTCTCGCGCAAATTGAACGGCCCGGTTGACCGCCTCCCTAACCGCCATGACATCGTTGCCGTCCACGATCTCACCGGGTATGCCGTAAGCCGGCGCCCGGTCTGCGACGTTCTCGACAGCCATTTGCTGGTGCAGCGGAGTGGAGTAGGCGTACTGATTGTTGTTGCAGACATAAACGACCGGGCACTTCAAGACGGCGGCCATGTTGATGCCCTCATGCCAATCGCCCCGGCTGCTGGCGCCGTCTCCGAAGAAACAGACGGTAACCTGTTTCATTCCGCGGAGCTTGTACGACAGACCGACACCGGCCGCGATCGGAATGCTGTCGCCGAGCATGCTGATGAACGCAATGAGGTTCTTGTCCAGCGACCCCATATGCATGTTGCCGTCCTTCCCCTTCGTCAACCCGGTCTTGCGGCCCATGTACTGGGCCAGGATCTCCCGCGGCGTGACCCCTCGCATGAGGAAGGCGGCCATGTCCCGGTGCGAGACACAGATGGCGTCGTTTTTGTCCAGATCCATGCACGCGCCGACCGTTATCGCTTCCTGGCCACGACCGACGTACACGCCACCCAGAATCTTGCCCTGGCGGTACAGCTTTCGCTCGATCCGGTCTTCGATCTCGCGGGTCAGCTTCATGTAATAGAGCATTCCCGTAAGTTTTTTGGCGTCGGGAAGGTAGGGAGGCGCGGATGGCCCGACAGCAGACTGGGATTTCATGCTTTTCACGGTTTTGCCGTTTTAGTGAGCCCGTTCAACCGTTGTTTGAGTCCGTAAGTGACCGTTTTCAGGGCTCACAATATCCTAAAGGGTGCGTCTTTTCAAGATTGTGCGGTTGCCATAAAGGGTTGACAGATTGGTTTTAGTGGCGGGGGTCCTTGCCCCCGTGCCGCTCCAGCAATTCCAGATTGAAGTGTCCGTGCTCCGGGTTCAGCGGAAAGCCACGGTAGATCGTATGACAGGCATAGCAAACGGTCACCGAGCCGGCCAGAAAGTAAATCAGGGCATCGAGCAGGGCCATTCCCACCAAGGCGCCCATCGCGGCCACGGGCCGGTCGAGAGCGAAGAACACAACCGCCACGCCGACTCCGGCAACCACGATCGCCATGCCAAGCGCGCGGCTGAAATCCTTTTGAATGTAAAAGTGATCATGGCCGCACCCCGCGCAAAGGTTCACTTCTTGCCCCGCGGAAATGGATGCGGTCAGTCGCAGACCCGATCCCCGGCCGCACTCCGGACACAGGAACGAGGCCGCACCCTCGGGAGGGGTCTCAAGCTCAAGCTCGCACCCCCGGCACCTGAAATGAATAATTTGCCCCATGCGAGCCACCCTTCGGCGCACTGATTATAGCCCTCCTTTCTCACGGGTTTTCGTCGCGAAGAGTCGGAGATGCCGTCAGACCAACGGCGCGTTCAACGGCGTGTTCCTCACGCCGGGCGCGTAGCGGCGCGTGCAACGGCGCGTTCCTCGCGCCGGGCGCGTAGCGGCGCGTGCCTCGCGCCGGATGAAGCGCGCGTCAAGGCCTGAAGGTTTCTGACTGAGACGAAAGACGGTACGGACGATATGGAGGTGGCCGGGGCGGGTCGCACGCGGGGGAAGATGCGTGCCCTTCCGCCTCCCGAATGCCCAAACATGTTCCAGCGCCCCGGGCAGGCGTCTTTTTCTTGCGCGCGGCAGCGCGCCCTGGGAACGCGGGGCATCTCTTCTTTGGCGCGTGGATACGCGCCACGCCCGCAAAGGTCAGTCCCGATCCTGAATATTGAGCCCCCCGGTGACGCGACTGCTTCTGTCGCGCATTACTGAGGGGAGGAAGAGCGGGCGAGGCGCGTATCCTCCAAGGTGGCATCGCAGGTCGGGACGAAGGGCGCTATGGTTTAGAAAATAAAGGAATAGATTCGGATTGTAGCCGTGGCGCCCGGTTGACAAACAGGCACGGGGGCTCGACAATCGAAAGTCCATTCCGGTGAGCGTAGCTCAGTTTGGTAGAGCGCTGGATTGTGGCTCCAGTGGTCGTGGGTTCAAGTCCCATCGCTCACCCTTTCGTTTGAAGTGAATCGTATAATGAGATGCGATGCTGAGGCGTATGCTTGGGAAAACGCTGAATCCACAGCATTCAAGTTCGAAGTTTCGTCGGATATCGTGCGCCCATAGCTCAGCTGGATAGAGCGTCGGACTTCGAATCCGTAGGTCGGGGGTTCGAATCCCTCTGGGCGTACTTGGTTGAACCGGCGAGACTTTCGTCTTCGGATGGACGAAAGTCTCGCCGGCAAGACCGGCATGAACTATCCGATAGCGGTTGTACCCCGTTCGCCGGTCCGGATACGGATGGCGTCAGGAAGATCCTGTACAAAGATCTTTCCATCGCCGATGTTTCCGGTTCGGGCACCCTTGATGATCGCTTCGACCGTCTTCTCGACAAAGTCGTCGTTGACGGCAATCTCGACCTTGACCTTGTTCAGGAGGTTGATGGTGTGGATCACACCACGGTACGCCTCCTCGAAGCCCTTCTGCTCACCGGCGCCCACGGCCGTCGATACCGTCATCTTGTGAACGTCGGCATCGAGCAGCGCCTGCTTGACGTCGGGCAGCTTGTGGGGCTGAATCATTGCAGTAATCAATTTCATATCGCAGTCTCCTCAATCGGCTCAAACCCAGTGTTTTCGACCCATCTTATCGGGACGTGATCATTGGACAATGAAATTCTGGAACCCGGGGTAGGCTTCCATTCCGTGCTCCCCGATATCGAGTCCCTTGAGTTCTTCGTCCGTGGAAACGCGGATCCCCATAGTGGCCTTGACCACGCCAAAGATGATCAGCGCCGCCGGAAAAACCACAGCGCCGTAGGCAACGACGCCGATGAACTGTGTCACAAGGCTGTGGTCGGCACTGAAGATACCGACAGCCAGCGTGCCCCAAATACCGCACACCAAGTGAACCGAAATGGCCCCGACCGGATCGTCGAGCTTCAGCTTGCTGTCGATGGTAATTACCGCAAGGACAACCAGTACTCCGGCAACGAGACCGATGATGATGGCCGACATGATTGAGACCACATCCGCGCCTGCCGTGATTCCCACCAGACCCCCAAGGGCGCCGTTGAGAGCCATCGAAAGGTCGGGCTTTTTCTGGACAATACTGGAGGTAAAATACGCGGCGACGACGCCTGCCGAGGCGGCAAGACATGTAGTGACGAGCGTGTACGATACAAGCTCGGGATCGGCCGAAAGAACCGAGCCGCCGTTGAATCCGAACCATCCCAACCAGAGAAGGAAGACGCCAATTGTTGCCAGCGGCATGCTCGATCCCGGAATGGCCCGAGCTTCCTGACCGATGTACTTGCCGAGCCTGGGGCCCAGAAGGAGAACACCGGCAAGGGCGGCCCAACCGCCGACCGAGTGAACCAGCGTGGAGCCGGCAAAATCGTAGAAACCGCGCGCGTCCAGCCAGCCGCCGCCCCATTTCCAGCTACCGACCCAGGGATAGATCAAACCGACGAAAACCGTTGTAAAAATGAGGAAGCTGGGCAGCTTGATGCGCCCGGCCACGGCACCGGAAACGATCGTCGCACCGGTGGCCGCGAACATTCCCTGAAAAAGAAAATCGGTCCAGTAGGTGTAACCACCGTCGGCATAACTGATCAGGCCGTCGGCGGCGCCCGGAAAGGTCAACCCGAAACCGGCAAAACCGAGGAATCCGTTGAAATCCCCCGGATACATCAGGTTGAAACCGACCGCGGCGTAAGTCAACAAGCCGATCGACACGATCATGATGTTCTTGAACAGAATGTTGACCGTGTTCTTGGCCTGAACCAGTCCGGATTCCAACGTGGCAAAACCCAGGTGCATGATAAACACCAGAAATGTTGCCACCATCATCCAGATATTGTTTGCGACGAACACCGCGTGCTCCGCGGTGACGGCCTCCTGTGCGTGCGCAACGACGCTCATGCACGCCATGGCCGCCAACAGCATCGGGAATCTACGAGTCCAACGTGAAATGAACATGCTCCTCCTTAAACTGACTCAATTTACCTAGAACGAGAGGCTCAGACTGAGACCGCCCCAGACTGTGTCGGCGTAACTGGCGCCACCTGCTGGCGAAGTGACTCGGGGGTCGCCATACTGTGCGCCTCGAATTCCCTCGCCGAGCAGTCCGCTGTAGGTGAGGAAGGCGCCGGCGGACCAGTTGTCATTGATCGCCATGGGCACGTTGAGGGTGAAACTGGCGTCGTGAGCACCGCCCCCGGCTACGCCGTAATAGAAATTGGTAAAGTGACCATTCGCGAACGCAATCGATGCTCCCATGTCCAACCCGGTAAAGACATCGTGGTTGAAAGCGAAGGAATGCCCCGCGGCCACGTTGAAATACACGCCCGCCGCGCCGTCTCCGGCAATCGTCTCATCGACGTCGACGTACAGCGTGAACGACGGCGCCAACGGGGCGTTATCCACGCTGACGCTTCCATAAATCTCGGTTGTAGTCGCCAGAGAGGCCCCCCGTTCCGGGAAGGTGTAGAAGATCATCCCGGTGCCGACCGAGATGTTGCTGAAAGAATGGTCGTAAGAAACGGTGTAGTCGACCTCGGAGAACTTGCCCTTGAGGCCGCTACCGGGCAGTATGGTCAGCGCATCGCCGGGATTAACGGCTGTCATATCCGCCGTACCCCAGGCATTGAACGCCAAGCCACCGATGCCCAAAGTCATCGACGGCTGCAGGCTCCAGTCATTAGTCAGTCGCTGCCCACGCCAGATGTATTTGCTGACGACGGCGACATCCCCCGCAGCCGAAAAATTGGATCCTTGCGCTACGGCCGTTCCCGTGAACGAACCCAGTAGCAGTAAAAGGCTGAAGGTTCCCAACACAATATTTGCTTTCATTTTCCAGATTTCCCTCTCCTGATTTGGAGTGCGTCAGTTTTCCGATATGTAACGGTCGGGCTGTATCTCCCGGCCTCTCATCCTAGAAACAAAAAAACGCCCATCACTCCCGCCGGAAAAGCCGGGGTGCGAAATGGACGTCCTTGTCGTATGGAGACGGCAGCGTCTCTAAAACAAAAAAAGCCTCCAGAGCCGCTTGGCCCGGAGACTTCGTCGTCACCAAAAACGATACGCCGTTGTATCTCTGGATCGATTTCTATTATCCGGGTGGTTTTTCCGATGTCAACACCAAATGTTTCGTTTCAGGCGTTGACCGACAACGATTCGGAGGGAAAACGGACTCAAACCAGAACCTATAATATTGATTACAAATCCGTTATCACGCTACCGACAATGGTGTGGGTACTTGGAAAAAAACTACAAAGTTGTCGTTTTTTGGCGTAAATCAAGAAACCGGCATCCCGGGCAGACGCGTATTTGCGACAAAATCGTCGACCCGAACCGGGGGCCGTCCACGGACCCAGCCTCTGGTTGACCCACCGACACGGTCCCGCACAGGAGACACCGCACCCGCGCACCACGATGAAGGATGCCTCATCTCAGCTGACGGGCCGCTAAGGCGGCATCGGGCAAACTGCGACGTTGCCGACCCTCGATCGATGGTAGGCTGCGAGATTGAGCGCGGTGCCTCGCGTATGGTCCAATGACACTCGTAACCCGATCTTGCAGGGTTTTGGCGCTCGCTGCTAGACTGAGGTTCGCTCGCGCCTGTAGCTCAGCTGGATAGAGCGTTGGCCTCCGAAGCCAAAGGTCAGAGGTTCGAACCCTCTCAGGCGTATTTCTTACAGTAGTTTACAGACACCAAACTCCCCAGGAACCTGTTTGCGTGCGCATCCTCCGCATAGTTCCGCGTCGATGCGAATAAAACGTATCCGGGTTTGGATATCTAATCGCTTTGAGCAACGACTTCACTGACCATCCTTCTTTTCGGAATCGGCCGGATTTTCCTGTGTACCTCCTTGCTGTCTTTCCCTGCTTGATCGAGGTCCCACTCGTTCTGCAGTCTTAACCAGACATCCGGCGCCATGCGAAACAGTCGCGCCAGGCGCAACGCCATGTCCGGCGAAACCGCCCGGCGCTCCCGTAAAATTCCGTTGACCGTCTGCCGGGACACATCGAGCCGATTTGCGAGCACGTCCTGCGTCCATCCGAGCGCCGGCAAAATCTCTTCTCGGATCAACTCGCCGGGGTGCATCGACGGCAGCCCTCGCTTCCCCGATGGCTCCAACAGCTTGCTATCCATGAAATCCCTCCTCAATGGTAATCCTCCAGATTTACGCCGCAAACATCCTTGCCCTCGAACCAGAACGTCATGCGCCAGTTGCCCATTACCGATATCGACCATTCGTCTTGTCGCCCGCCTTTCAGTGGATGAAGCCTGAATCCGGGAACGTTCATTCCTTCCGGAGAACTGGCCGCGTCGAGCAACAGCAGACGCCTTCGGAGGCGGAACGCCAATTTCGGGTCGATACCCGCCTTGCTTCCTGTCTCAAAGAACCGCTTCAGCCCGGCATGGCTGAACGACTGAATAATACGTAATGATGTAAACGACATGTTTACATTTGTCAACCGCGGTGCCGCCACGGTGCGGCGGCTGAAACGTCTGCCCGGGTCGACTCCAGAATCCCGACCGAGGCTTCATGCGCGCACCCCTCGGGATCGAGGCCCCACATCGAAACTGCTTGGAATCCGGCCTTACTCGTCATAGATTCTCTCTTGGTACACTTGGATACTTCGAGCGCCTGACAGAAGACACTGACAGGAAACACAGACAGGAGACACGATGCGGAATCGCTTGAGCGCCTGGACGTATTGTTTCGCGGCCCTGACGACGATCGTCTGCCTGATTCCGGGGTCCGCGGTGGGACAGGATACCCCGTCAACGCTTCGGATGCCGGACGGCAAGCCTGATCTGCAGGGTGTCTGGTCGTTCGCCACCATCACGCCACTGGAGCGACCGGCCAGCCTGGCCGACAAGGAGTTCTTTACCGAGGAAGAAGCTCTCGCATACCAGATCGAAACACGGGAACGCACCAACAAGGACCGCCGGGACGGACCGGCCGCAGCCGACGTCCGCCGGGCGTATAACGATTTCTGGTGGGATCCCGGCACTCGAGTGGTCAAGTCGTTACGAACGTCCCTGGTCATCGACCCGCCCGATGGACGGATACCGCCCATGACACCGGCGGGACGGGACCGGCAAACCGAACGTCGCGGAGCCAATCGTGGACATGAATTCGATGGCCCGGAAAACCGCCCCCTGCCGGAACGATGCCTGATCATGCAGGGTGCCGGTCCACCGACGCTGCCCACCGCATACAACAACAACACCCAGATCGTACAGGGACCGGATCACGTCGCGATTCTCGTCGAGATGGGCCACGAAGTGCGTATCGTCCCACTGGATGGACGTCCACACTTGTCCGAAAACGTGCGCCAGTGGAAGGGCGATTCGCGCGGTCGCTGGGACGGCGATACGCTGGTTGTCGAGACGGCCAATTTCTCGAACCGGACAGCGTTCCGGGGCACCAGCGAAAACATGCGCCTTACCGAGCGGTTTACCCGCCTGGACGCGGACACGCTTCTTTACCAGTTCACCGTCGACGACCCGGCCACGTACGAACGGCCGTGGACCGTCGAGATCCCGCTGACCCAGAGCGACGGACTGGTCTACGAGTACGCCTGCCATGAGGGGAACTACGGCATGGAAGGGGCATTGGCGGGAGCACGGGAACAGGAACGGCGAGCGGCGGCGGAGCAATCAGAGCCCGAAACGAATTAACGGTCGAGTCGACCGGTGCGGGATCCGCCGGAACTTCCCCGGCGTGTGTCAGTTCCCTTCCGCGCCGGGCGCCGACCCGCCAAGAAAAAGCCGCGTGCCATCCGAAAACGTGAAGTTCCTGCCAACGGCCTTGTTGGTCCCGTCCTTCGCGTGATAACCCTCGATAATCAGTTCGGTTCCCACGGGTACGGTATTCTGCGTCACGCCCATGCGGATCAATTGGTTGGGACTCCCGCCTTCGATCATCCAGGTGTCGACTTCCCCTTCGGCGTTGGTCACATCGATGTGGAACCAGGAATGGGGATTGATCATCTCCCACCGCGTCAGGGTACCCTCGAGCGTGAGAGGTTTGTTGACATCGAACTCGGCTGAAAACGCGTGATGGGCTACCGCCGGTGCCGCGGCCAACAGCAGACCGCCAACGGCGACCGCAACGAAGATCTTCATGAGACAATCCCTCCCTTGTTTCACTGTTCCTGCCCGGATGCTTCCTCGGCAGCCAGTTGCTCTTCAAGACGGGCCCCGACCAGCGTATTCATCAGGCCGTAGTTCCCTTCGTGGCAGGCGTGCTCGAAGATCGGACCGATCGTTTGTTTCATCGGAAGCTCCGCGGACCAGGGGCGGGTCCAGGTCGATTCGTCATCAATCGTGAATCGGTAGTCGATGGTGTCGTCCGCGGTCCGCGTGAAGCTTTCGATCACACGCATGTTTTCGCTGGATCCGTTGAACGGATTCTTGCCATTCAAGTTTGTCGTCTCCACAACCAGCGTATCGCCGTCCCAGCGGCCACGGGAGGTTCCCATCCACGTGCGAACCTTGCGGTCGGGTTGTTCCCGCCCGTCCAGCGGGATGACACGGGCGTCATGGATCATCTCTGCAAGGATCATGACGTAGTCCGGTGTCTGGACGATCTGGTAGTTGCTGTTATAACCGGAATCCATTAACGGAGGGCCCGGGCCGCGCATCATCAGGCAGCGGTCGTCGAGCTGGTTGCTCTCGGCGGAGTCCCAGCGGCCACCAAGAAGCCTGGCGGCCTCTTCGCGCTCGGCCACTCTTCGGAGTCCTTCTTCGGTCATAGGCGGGATTCTCCCGTCGGGAGGATCCACGATCAGCGAGGTGCGCTGGTTCCCGGCAACGGGGGACTGGCTGCGGTCCAGACCGAACTGAGTGAAATCGTAGTGGACATCGGGAATCGTTCCAGGCACCGTCTGCGCCGCTTCCCGCTCGGCGGCCCGCGCCAGGGACTCGGCCAGTTCTTCGGGGGCGAGAAACTCCTGGGTCACGTCCTCGGGCCGCTGGAGCGGCGTATAGGTGGCATTGGTCCAGAAACCCTGGAGGTCGGGCTGCCCGTCTGATGTCCGCGGCGGCGTATAGTCGGCCGCGGGGCCGGTGCATCCC
This sequence comes from Terriglobia bacterium, assembly GCA_963555775.3. Lineage (GTDB taxonomy): Bacteria > Acidobacteriota > Terriglobia > 20CM-2-55-15 > 20CM-2-55-15 > JAJEDW01. Next base: position 517,363 of record CAUVWY020000005.1, read on the forward strand.
ACCAGCAACACGGTCAACAGCATAAGGACGAACGTCGCGGCGGCCTGTCTGACTGAAACCGAAAATCGATGCTTCATCTGAATTCTCCCCTGGACACTCTCGCCCTTATTGGTCCGGCTGTCGGCGCAGGTGCCCATAGATCAGGTCCTCGACGAATTCCACACACCGGAACTCCAGTATTTCAATGTTTGGCTCAACTCGACGATAGAGCGGCATGGTCATGGTCCACGGCCGCGTGAATACGTTGGGATCTTCGATCGTTACTTCGTACAGGAGCGTGTCCGCGCTTCGAGCCGTGAATCGTTCGACGACGTGAAGCATGTCGCTGTGAAAGTTGCCGGCCCGGTCGAACCAACTCAAATCGTTGAATCCGGTGGAATCGACAACCAGCGTCTCACCTTCCCAGTGCCCGTTGGACCACCCCATCCAACTGGGCGCCGGCGCCGGCGTGGGGTTCTCCATATAGATGGTGCGAACCGCACCGGCATACTCGTGAACCATCATGATGTGCGTGGAACCCTGGATAATCTGAAACGGAAACGGCATGTAGGTGGAGCGCGGCACTCCCGGAAGGTAGCATTTGATTTCGGGGTCCAGTTCGAGGCGGCTTGCACGATTTTCGTCCCGCTTTGCGCGCGCTTCGGGCCGGTAAGGAATCTCGCCGCCTTCGACCACGCCCAACCCCGCCGGCACGGCGGCGATCGCCCCGAGTTCCCTGGCCAGGCTGGGACCCGCGGAATGGGGTTCGACATCCCAATTTGCCGTGTTTACGGCCTGCCAGATGCCGTTCAGGTCGGGGTTTCCATCCGCCGTTCTCGGCGCCCGGTACTCGGGCGACTGTGCGGCGGCAGGCAATGAGGACAGAACGAGACAGACCCCGATGCCGATGATTTCCAAACCGATCCGTTTTCCGCGTTGGATTACCATTCGTTCAGCCCTCCCCTCCGGTAAAACCATGAGGTGACGAATTGCTTTTGGGCATAATCCCCGCAAATGAGTCCGAAGTCAATGAAGACGGACGTGCCCTGATGTTCGGCTATACTTACAAGTTTGTGCATGGCAACGCGTACGGATCCGTGCAGCGTTCTGTCTCGAGTTGCCGCGGCATGACGACTTACCGAGGTCTGTGGACAAGGCAATGACCAACGACGAACCGATCATCATATATACGCACACGGACGAAGCGCCGGCGCTAGCGACTCTTGCGTTCCTCCCTATCGTCAAGACATTTGCGAGCACTTGCGGCGTGACGGTTGAAACCCGCGACATATCGTTGGCCGGCCGGATCATCGCCAACTTCTCTGAGCATCTGACACCCGAACAGAGGGTTTCGGATGCCCTTGCGGAACTGGGCGTGTTGGCGAAGGTACCCGAAGCCAACATCATCAAGTTGCCCAACATCAGCGCTTCGATTCCTCAACTGAAAGCAGCCGTCGCGGAACTCCAGGCGAAAGGTTACAAACTGCCCGATTACCCCGATGTACCTGCGACGGCCGAAGAAACCGAAATCAAGGCGCGATACGACAGGATCAAGGGCAGCGCGGTCAATCCGGTTCTCCGCGAAGGCAACTCCGACCGGCGCGCTCCGAATGCGGTGAAACAGTATGCGCGGAAGAATCCGCACTCGATGGGTGCATGGTCGGCGGATTCCAAAACCCATGTCGCGCACATGAGCGGCGGAGACTTCTATTCGAACGAAAAGGCGACAACGGTCCAGGAGGCCGGCGAGGTCCGGATCGAACTCGTAACCGAAGACGGAAACGTTACGGTCCTCAAGGAATGGATGCCGGTTCTTGCAGGCGAGGTTATCGACGCCACGACGATGAACATCGGAGCGTTGAGAACGTTTCTGGAAAGAGAAATTGCGGATGCCCTGCAACAGGGCGTGCTGTTTTCACTGCACCTGAAGGCAACCATGATGAAGGTTTCCGACCCGATCATTTTCGGCCACGCGGTGACGGTATTTTTCAGAGACGTGTTCGAGAAACACCGCGACACGCTGGCCGCCATGGGTGCGAACGCGAACAACGGCTTTGCCAGTGTGCTGACGGCGATTCAGAAACTGCCCGAGGCGAAACGTACTGAAATTTTATCCGATATCGAGACGGCCTGCCGGAACCGGCCTGACCTCGCCATGGTAAATTCCGACCGCGGCATCACGAACCTGCACGTTCCCAGTGACGTCATCATCGACGCATCGATGCCGGCCATGATCCGGACATCGGGCCGGATGTGGAACAAGGATGGCGTCCTTCAGGACACCAAGGCCGTGATCCCCGACAACAGTTACGCCGGTGTCTATCGAACGACCATCGAATTCTGCAAGGAAAACGGCGCATTCGATCCTGCCACGATGGGCAGCGTATCCAATGTCGGTCTTATGGCCCAGAAAGCCGAGGAATACGGCTCGCACGACAAGACTTTCGAAGTGTCCGCGGCGGGTACCGTACGCGTCGTCGAAGTGTCGGGTTCCACATTGTTCGAACACCGAGTCGAGGCCGGCGACATCTGGCGCATGTGCCAGACCAGGGACGCCCCGATTCAGGACTGGGTCAAGCTGGCGGTGACGCGAGCGCGGGCTACCGGGGCGCCGGCGGTGTTCTGGCTCGATAAAGCCCGTGCCCACGACGCCGAACTGATCGAAAAGGTACACCGGTACCTTCCCGATCACGACACGAGCGGGCTGACATTCCGCATCATGCCGCCGGTTGAAGCCACGCGGTTCACGCTCGAACGCCTCAAGGCGGGTCAGGACACGATCTCGGTCACGGGTAACGTTCTGCGCGACTACCTCACCGACCTGTTTCCCATTCTCGAAGTCGGGACGAGCGCCAAGATGCTTTCGATCGTCCCGCTGATGAACGGGGGCAGCATGTTCGAAACCGGCGCCGGCGGTTCGGCGCCGAAACACGTTCAGCAATTCAACCAGGAAAACCACCTTCGGTGGGATTCCCTCGGGGAGTTCCTGGCTCTCGCTGTTTCGCTGGAGCAATTTGGCGAAAAGACGAACAACGCCCGGGCAAGGTTGCTGGGCGCGGCCCTGGATGCCGCGACGGGCAAGCTGCTCGACAACGGAAAATCGCCATCGAGAAAGGTGAACGAACTGGACAACCGGGGCAGCCAGTTCTATCTGGCGATGTACTGGGCCGAAGCACTCGCCGAACAAGGCGACGATGCCGAACTGCGGGAACAATTCGCTCCCCTGGCAAAGGCGCTCGCCGGCAACGAGCCCACGATTGTCGAAGAACTGAATAGCGTTCAGGGGCAACCGATGGACATTTGGGGTTATTACGCACCAGATCCGGTACGCGCCTCCGAAGCGATGCGCCCAAGTGCCACGCTGAACAATGCGTTGGAATCGTTTTCCCGAACGCTGCCCGTTCCGTCTCCCGATTCCCCGCCGCGTTGAGGCGCCGCCGAAGGGGAGGCGCCGATCGTCCGCATCGCGAGATGGAAACCGAATCGCCGGCCCGGCGCCCTGGACGCACACTTGAATTCGGTCTCCATCGCGCTATTCCCGCACTATACTGGAGGTTTCCAGGGAGGTTCCTCGACCATGAAGATCCGGTGCCCGCAAGCTCTCGCATGTCTGACCGTGCTGTTCCTCGGTGACGTTTTCGTTTCCGCCCAACAACAGGTTCCGTTCCAGGGAAACATCCCCCTGGCTCCAACCGGACTGGAATCCCGCGCGCTCCCCAACGGTCCCCTCACCTACGACACCGCCGAGGATATGGATATCCGGGTGTCCGTGGCGGCGGGCGGACTCACGTTTCCTTTCAGCCTGGCATTCCTTCCGAACGGCGAAATGCTGGTGACCGAACGAACCGGCAACCTCCGAATAGTGCGTGACGGCATTGTCGATCCCGACCCGGTACCCGGCGTGCCGGAGTCGGTCTACGAGGGACAGTCCGGACTACCCGGCGCGGTTCACGGCCTGATGGACATCGCGCTGCACCCGCGGTTCGAGCAGAACGGATACGTTTACCTCAGCTACACGAAGCCCCTCGACGAGGGGCGCACGATCGGGCTTGCGCGGGGACGATGGAACGGCGAGGCGCTAACCGGCACCGAAGACATTTTCGTGGCACAGTCCGGCGGCGGCGCGGGACGCTTCGCCTTCGGGCCCGACGGCACGATCTTCATGACAGTCGGCGGCCGCGGACCGCAAGACCCCGCCAGCCACGGCGGCAAGGTCATTCGCATCCATGACGACGGCAGCGTACCCGACGACAACCCCTTCGTCGGTATGGAGGGCTACGCTCCCGAGGTCTACTCGATGGGCCATCGCACCTCTCTCGGTCTGGCGATTCACCCCGGAACCGGCGAGGTGTGGCAGAACGAGAACGGACCCAACGGCGGCGACGAAATCAACATCATCAGGCCCGGTTTGAACTACGGGTGGCCCATCGTCAGTTATGGCCGCACGTACCAGGGGCCATGGCAGGCCGAAACGCCAGATCATACCGGCTACGAGGGCCCGGTCGTGTTCTGGATGCCGTCGATCGCGGTTTCGGGAATGGCCTTCTATACCGGCGACCGCCTCCCGAAGTGGAAGGGCGACGTCTTCGTCGGCGGACTGCGATATGGGGAAATTCCGGGCACCGGGCAGCTTCATCGCATCCTGTTCAACGAGAACATGGAAGAGTTGCGGCGCGAAGTGCTGCTTGCCGATCTCCGTCAGCGGATTCGCGACGTACGGATGGGACCGGACGAACTGCTCTATGTCGTCACGGACGAGGCGGACGGAGCAATCCTGCGAATCGAACCCGCACCCTGATTGAAGGCGAATTCCGTTCCGGCGCTCAAGGTCTTCAGAACGGCATTGCCGATTCCGCAATGCCGGCCGCGAACCTCAGAAATCCAGATTCATGGACAGAGTGACCGTTCGGCCGCCCTGGAAACCCGTGGGCTGACCGAAGAAAGGCGAGGACAACACGCCGCTGTAGGCGCGGGGCTGGCTGTGGTTGAACAGGTTGCTCACCCGGGCCTGGAACCGGACTCGACCTTCGCCGGCGCCCGGCCCCCGACCCCGCCGGCCACCGCCCCTGCCGCCACCGCCACCGCCACCCCCACGTTGGGGAAAGACGTTGTTGGCCGCCTGATCGTCGACTGCGGTCCCGACGTAGAACTCCTTGGTGAAGGTCATGTCCAGATTCCACCGGCCGGGTCCTACCTCCGAATTTCGAATGAACCCTTCAGGGCGGTCCCGCGTGGATTGATCGCCGTTCAGGTCGCGACCGCTACGGATGCTGTACAAGCTGCCGGTGTTTGCGCGGAAGTTGAAGTTGAAGTTCGTTCCGGCATAGGTTGCCCGTGCAAGGGTTTTCAGGATGGCATTGCCGATTCCAGGTTCCTCGGGCATCCGGACGCGAAACTGGGATTGCACCTGGTGCTGCCGTTGACTGGCCCCCCACTCGCGGACGTACGGGTTGTTGAAGTCGTTGTCGTTTTCGCCCCAACGGTAGTTGTAGTCGAAACTGCCGGAAAACCGCATGCCCAACAGTGCGAGGTCGCGACGAGGTTGAAACCGGACTCTGAAATTGCGACTCACCGATCGGCCCGTGGATTCGATCTGCCTTACGTTGCCGATCATCGGGTACAGCGGTCTCATCCGATTCACGATATCCCGGCGTTCGTCGCGAGGCAGATCCAGGATCTCATCCAGCAGAGGCGTTCCGGGAAATGGCGCGTTGATATTACGCGTGCGTTCCTGGTGTATCCCGAAACTGGAACTGTAGGACACGGTCAGCCGGACGGCGCCTGGAAGGTCCTGATTGAGGTTCACCTGTGGATTGATGGTGTACGGTGACTGATAATCCGGATCCAGTACGTATCGAGATGTCGTCAATTCATCGACTTCGATGATTCCACTCGCGCATGTGCCGGGACCCCCGCACGGATTTGGGAACGATGGCGACGAAATCGACAACTGCTTCTGATAGGTCGATCCGTCATTCCGAAGCAACCTCTCGTACTGACCGAAATCCCTGAAGTTCACCCGCGTACCGAAACTGACAAGCGTGCCCTCCACGATCCGGTACTGGAAGTTCAACGTCGGATTGATTCTCAAAAAGTCCCGGGACTGGTTCGTGAGGGCGTAGCTCAAACCCATGCGCAGGCTTGCGCGCTCACCGAATCCCCGGTCAGCCTGAACGAAAACGTCGCCGCCCACCCTGTCGATGTTGAGTTGGCCATTGCCCGAAGTCTGGGTAAACGTGGTTGGAATGCCCGTGATCTCTACAGGACGCCCCCGGGCGTCGAGGAACGCCGGAACAAGACCTTCAGCCAATGCGGCCTCCACGATCCGTTTTGTCGGCTGACAATTCACGCCATCGAAGGCGGTGGCACGGCAATAGTCGTGGAGGCTGGCAAAGTCGTATGTTCCGTTGTAGTTGTTCTCGGACAGATTCGCGCTCTTCCTGTACTGGAACTCGCCGCCAAATTGTAAGTTCCACTCTCCGCGTTCCAGTCTCAAGCGGTCTTCGACCTGGAAAACGGTCACCTTCCCGATGCTCCGGTTCGTTCCCCCACCACTGTTGAACGCGTCGGAAACATCAAAGGCCAAGCCGGACGACATGGGGACTTCCTGCTCGTATTCGTGACCGATCCGGAACCGCAGATCGTTGGTCATGTCCTCGCTGAACGTCCGGTCGCGGATATCGAGGTCCCATTCATGGCCCCTGTCGTCGGAAGCCCGTTCCGGCAGGGTAAAGCCACCCACACCGCTGTTTTCAGTTCGGCTCGAACTGTAATCGAACTCGACACCCAGGCTGTGGTTGGAACCCAGGTCCATGTCGCCTTCGATACCGAAGCCTTTTTCGCGTTCGGGACGAACCACGCCGTTGAATATTTCGCCGCTCGGTGTCACGGCACGAAGGGAGTTGGCCGCCCGTTCCTGAACCCGCGTCGTGGCGTCGAAATCCATTTCAAGGAATCCGGGTATCACCGGGCCGCTGATGCTGAAATCGAGGTCGCGGGTCTGGCGAAGCGGTTTGCTGATCTCACCCGGTGTGAGTGCGTCGAGAGATTCGTCGGCAAATCCGAAACTCACCGAACGGCGCCACTCGCCCGTGCCCGGGCGTGTCACGATCTCGATTCGCGGACCGCTGCCGTCCGCACTCATGGAGTTGGGATCGACGATGATCTGGGCAATCCGATCGACGCTCGGCGACCGTCCGTCTTCAAATCCGTCGATGGTGAAATTGGACAGGATGTCGTCTTCCAGATCGCCTGTCGTGTCGGCGCCCGCGAGCAGCATGAGGTACAGGGCAAGATCTTCTTCGTTAGCCGGAAGATCCAGTAGTTCGTCGCCTGAAAGAGTCGAGGAAGTCAGGCTCATTGTCGTGTCCGCAATCAACCTTTCGGCCTCGGTCGTAACGGTCACCTCCTGCTCGACGATATCGATCCCGAGGATCACTTCGAGCGGTTCCATGCCGACCAGGACGCTAACGATCTCATCGAAGGTGGTAAAGCTCGGCGCCGACACCTCGACCCGGTACTCACCGCCCGGCAATGGAATGCTGAAGTTTCCTTGCGTATCGGTAGCGGTTTCGATCAGCGGGTCGGCATCGTCGGAGTCGAACACACGGACGGAGACAGCCTGCATGACGGCGCCACTCACGTCCTTCACGTTTCCGGCAAGTTGTGCGGTTCCCCCCAGACCGGCCTGGGGCGCGCCACCGGCCAATGTGACGTTCGCGAGCGACGCCATCGCCAGGACGACAACGAGGAGAGGACTCCGAAAACGCCGCATGATGGTCTTCATCCTCATTTTCCGAAGCGGTAGCCGACTCCGCGTACGGTGATGATGAGCTTGGGATCGTTGGGCTCGGATTCAAGCTTCTGCCGCAACCGTCCGACATGCACATCGACCGTACGTGTATTGGTCCCCAGGTCGTAACCCCACACGGCATCCAGAAGTCCGTCACGGGTCAGGGCGACACCCGCGTTCTCGATGAAGTACTGGAGCAGTTGCATTTCCTTGGTCGACAGTTGGACCAACTCATCGTTGAGAAACACCTGTGCGCTGCGGACGTCGATCCGAATACCCTCGTATTCGAAACTGTCGGACGCGGCCCTGGCCGCCCCGCGTGCGATTCGCCGCAACAACGCCTGAATCCGCGCCAGCAATTCGATGAACTCGAAAGGTTTGGTCAGGTAATCGTCCGCACCGACTTCGAGCCCCACGACGCGGTCGGTGACTTCACTGCGTGCAGTCAACATCAGAATCGGGATGTCGATGGCCTGATTACGCGCTTCGCGGGCGACGTCGAAACCGCTCTTTCCCGGCAACATCACGTCAAGGATGACCAAGTCGTGCTCCCCGGCCGCCAACATCGCCGCGCCCCGGTTCCCGTCCGTGGCGGACTCCACTCGATATCCTTCCTGCGTCAGGCGGTCGGAGAGTGCCAGAAGCAGGGCGGCGGCGTCTTCGACGATCAGGATTCGCGAGCCCGTTGGCTGCTCAGACCCGGCTTCCACGCAAGCCCCCCTTGCCGACGACGGGCAGATAGACGACGACCCGGGTGCCTTGGCCCTCTTGCGAATCGACTTCGATACGGCCGTTGTGCGCCGCGACGATCTCCCGAACCAGACTCAGGCCCAGCCCGGAGCCCTGGATCTGACCCGCGCGGGCGACGTTACCGCGATAAAACGGCTCGAAGATGTGCGCAACCTCCGATGACGGGATTCCTTCTCCGGAATCCTCGACGGCCAGTTCGATCCGGGTTCCGTTTCGTCCTTCGGACTTGCAGACTTCAATCGAGACGGCCGCGTCATCCTTGCCGAACTTCATCGCATTGGATATCAGGTTTCGGACGACGGACCGCAATGCCTGGGAATCGCCCAGCACCAGCGGCAGGTCCTCTTCGAACATCGTCGCCAACCGATGCTCCCGGCCCGAATACCGCCCGATTGCTTCGATCTCGGACTCAACGACGGTTCGGATATCGACCGGATGCAGTACGTACTGGTATTGACCTGAACGAATGGCCGAGAAGTGAAGCACCTTGTCGATCATGTCGTTGAGCCGGTGGCTTTCGGTGTTGATCGATTCTCCGTAACGCGCCGCCTGATCGAGGTCGCGAACCACGCCGTCGGACAGGTTCTGACTCAACGAAGAGATGCCCGCAATGGGCGTGCGAAGTTAATGCGACACGCCGGCAACGAACTCCATCTGCCGGTTCGCCAGCGAACGCGCCCGCCGTGTTGCCACCAGCAGGAACGAGAAACTTGCGCCGAGAACAAGCATCGCGCCGAATCCCAGCGACATGTTGCGCCGCCGGTGCAGGCTGACAAAGGCCTCCAGCGAACCCGCCGTGTGGTTGGCTTCAACGATCCAATCGGCGCCTTCGTCGGAAATGTTCCGGCTGATATCGGGAGACGCCATAACCGCGGGCGACGCGTCCGGATCCGAAGCATAAAGTACGTCCGCACCTTCCTGGTCGCTATCGAGAATCCGGATCAGATATTCCCGCTCACCTTCCACACCGAAGTACTCTTCGACGATCGAGGGAATCACTTTCCCGAGAAGCGTCTCGCGATCCAGGATCACGACGGCCCATCCCGACGGACCGCGCTCATCCTGAGGAACAACGTAAGCGAACTGTTCGGAGTCGAACGGCGCCAACCATTCTCTGGCCTGGCGAGACCGGCCTCTCGGCGCCGCGCCATCGCCGTCCGAAAGAATCTGGCGGATCTCGTCAAATGATGGAGACCAGTCGACGGGTTCCAAACCGGCATCGGTGAGGCCCGCACGCCGGAGACGAAACTCGCCATTCGGAGGGGGCTCCGTACCGGAAGAATCAATGGACGCGATATCCACCCAGTAAGCGCCAACGATCAACTCCGGGTATTCTGACGAGTCGAGCCACTCCCGGTACTCGTCGAGAATTTCCCGATCCAGAGGGCGGTCGCTGCGAACACGGAAAGTCGCTCGGATCCGCCTGAACTCGTTGCCCAAATCGCGCGCGAAGCGGGCCGTCGTCGCGTTCAGAGTGCGTTGCGCCTGCTCGAATTGGAGGTCGCTCAAGTCACCGACACACGAGTATTGCAAGAAGGCAAGGACGACCAGAATGGCTGCGGTGAGCAGCACGAGCAGCGAAGTTCGCTGTATCTTCAGGATGCTCAAAATATGGCCCCGGGACACTTTCAAACAGCTTAACAGTTCACCGCGAAGGGGATGTAACAAGATGGTCAAAAGACTGTAAACCAGCGTAAACGCCAATCGATGGGGAAGAACACTGGCAAACAATGGAGCCGTCTCTGCCAGATGCGGCGGGATCGGAGGCGTGATCGAATTTACCCACAACCAATGCAAAAGTCGGGCTAATGCAGTCCAAACAGCCCCAACAGTTCTTCGCGGCTCAGCCGTGCCGACAGATCCAGCGACACGTCGTCAACGAGTCGATCGAACAGATCCTGTTTTCGTTTCAATATCCGATCGATGCGCTCTTCGATGGTATCCACACAGGTATATTTGATCACGTTCACCTTGACTGTCTGTCCGATGCGATGGCTCCGGTCCTCGGCCTGCCGCTCCATGGCTGGGTTCCACCAGCGGTCCAGGTGAAACACATAAGACGCTTCTTGCAAATTGAGTCCGAGGCCGCCGGCCCTCAACGATATGATCATCGCCTTGTGAGCGTCCCGAGCCTTGAACCGATCGATGATCTCCGGGCGTTGCTCCGGGGGCGTATCGCCGGTCAGAGTAATCGGGTTGAATTCCCGCAGGTAGTTGGCCGCAGCCGACACACCCGCAGTGTCGCTGGTATATTGAGAGAAAATCAGCGCCTTGTGACCCTGCGCCGTCAACTTCCACAGCCTGTCCTTTATGTCGTCCAGTTTGCTGGACGCTCCAGTTTTGGGATCGACATTGCAGATCTGTTTCAGACGAGTGATCAGGTCCAGCATGTGCCGGACTCCGACTTCGGCGCCGAGAGACCTCAGATAAACAATCCCCTCACGTTCGGCCTTTTTGTAGCTGTCGCGTTGGTCCCGGTGCAGAGCGATTGTCAGTTTCGTCTCCAGCTTGGGGGGAAGGTCGTCCAGCACATCGCTTTTCTTGCGCCGGAGTTGCAATTCTCGGTGTCGCTGCCGCAACGCCGCTCCGGGACGGTACCGCTTGGGCGGTGTATTTTCGTCATGATCGACGAACTCTATGATGGAGGCCAATTCCTCTTCGTGGTTCTCGATGGGGGTGCCGGTCAACGCCCACGACCGCACTCTCGGGATTCTCTTCACTGCTTCGCTTGTGTCGTTGCGGTTCTTGATCCTCTGTGCCTCGTCGAGTACGACCAGGCCCCACGTTCCCCTGGAAGACCGGAGCTTTGAGAGGTTGTTTGCGTCTGAACGCAAGACGTCGTAACTGACCAGCGTGACGTCGGTCTCGGCGCCCCACTGCCATACCCGGTCGTCCGTCGAGCCGCGGATTATGATCGCAGAAAGTTCCGGTGCCCACTTCGCGATTTCCCGCCGCCACTGGTCGAGTACACTGGCCGGAGCCACCACCAAGCACGACCCGATCTTCCGCCCAGCTATAAGAATCCGAAACGCCGCGACGGCTTGTACGGTTTTACCCAACCCCATATCGTCCGACAGTAGCAATCGATTCATTTTGAGCAGCGCCTGGACGCCGTCTTGTTGGAACGGCATCAGGTCTCCGGGCCATTCGAGATTCACGTCCAGGTCAAAAGTCTGGAATTTTGGACGCGCAGCCAGCACCGCCCACAACCGTTTGGCCAAGCCGCTTTCCGCTCCGTCTCCAAACCCCGTCATCGGCGCGTTACCGGAAGGCGTAGTCCCGGACTCCCGCCTCTCGACGCGTTCTGTAAGCGGCGGCAGAGCTATCACTGCCGTCAACCCTGGAACCCTGGTCAACTCCCGGACCCGCACGTCGCCGAACGCTTCCGTCAACGCCTTGGCCGCTCGATCTAATGGTTCGAACGGGTCGTCCCATTTCATGATGTCGCCAAGAGCCGCGCCGGCGTCGGATACCGGTTCCGGCGGTTTCGTCACCCAGAGCAACCGCTGGTAAATGCTATCGGTCTTTCCGTCTGAGATGGAGCCCGTCGACGGCGGTGACGTTAAACGAATGAGGCAAAACGGCAACCCGACTTCAAGGTCGTCGAACGCCCATGTGGGTATCTCATTTGCGAAGCCAAGTAGCAAGACGGATGAAGCTGTAGATGCCCGGAACAAAGATTTGACTAGAGTCGACTTCTCACATTGCTCAGCGGCGCTTTGATGCTCCTCGGACGGCCATCCGTATCCCATTCGAGCGAAGCAAAACCCCAGAGGTTCCCCCCGAACCGACGTCTCGAATAGACCCGCGCGAACACCCCGGCCACTTTCTTCTTCGACAAATCGGAGCCAAGCTACGGCGTTGGAACCCCCGAATTCGCTTGCGTCGTGAAAGGGAATGGGCAATTCAGCACCACGCCGAGGTCCGGATGCAGCAGCCTCTATTCCGGGTCGTCCCTGGCTTCCTGTTCGAGGTCGGAGTTCTCTTCATAGGTGGGGGTGAATGTTTCAATCTCTGTGTCGGGTCGGTAGCCGGGGTGCAGCCTGTGCAGATCCCACTCGTTAATGGCGGCACGGACCTTGTAACGCATCCGTCCCTGGAATCCGGCGCCTCCAGCGGTTGCGACGTGGGGCGGCGGGTCCCAGTCATAGGCTCGGCCATACAGGCGGCGCAACGTTTCCAAGGTGGCGTTCACGTCAGCTTCGCTGGAAGATTCCAAGGCCACACTTCCCCGCTCCAGCAAACGCATTCCGGTCTCCGCGCGGGCACGGATGGCACCATATCTTACGCTTCGTTCCAACCTCGGTCGTATGTAATCTCGATCCTTCTTTTGCCCGTCCGGACTGATAATGGCGGACGCAAAGTCGTCGGTCACCGCCCCGACCACGACCAAGCCGGGATAATCCTCGCCTTGAGCGTGTCCCATCCAGCGCGCTACCTCTGCATAAGAACGGGCTCGCTGCAAGATCGAGTACGACCCGACCAATTCAATCTCGTCCAGTAGAACAACCCAGCCGCTATAGCCGACGCCTTTGATGAGTTCGACGGCGAACCGCAACCGCTGCGGCGGGAGTTCAGAGGCTTTGGGCGCGCGGCACCTGTATCTCTGCGCCTCTCCTATCTGTCTGAGCCCGGCGCGGACCTTGGAAATCAGTATCCGGTCCCCCGCCCAAAAGGCTTCGATGTCGCTGTTCAGATCTAACTCCATCGATCGTTCGTACAGGCACAGGCTGGCGGGGAAGATCGGACTTAGCAAACCGCTCGACGCAGCGCTTTCGGTCCAATGAAAGAAATCGTCGTACTCCTTGGAGGCCGGTTTCGTTTTGGAATCGGGTTTCAGAGCCAGCGCAAGCTCTTCTATAAGACGTCCGGTTCGGTTGGGCATCCGCCCGTTTTCGATAGCCGACGCGAATACCTTGCCGAGATCGTAAAAGGGCGTCTCTTTGCTGATCGCGACCTTGCTGCAAACAAAGTTCCTGGAAAGCGCGAGGTGCTCCAAGTGAGCCAGCAGATGCGATTTGCCGACGCCGAAGCCCCCCGAAACCAGCATTCCCTGAGAGCCGGTCGGCGGATCGCCGGTTTCTTTGGTCTTGTCCAGCAAATTGACGAAACGGGCTTCCGCACGCGGTTGGTTGCATCCTAATTCACGCACGGCTGCCCGGTTTGGAACGCCGTTACGCAAAGCCTCCACAGCCAACCGGGAAGCCACCACCGTGTTGCCGTCTGAATGGGATGCCATGTTGCCCGCCTTCTATGAAAGCTTCACCAGCGCGGCCACCGGATTGGCGAGGTTCCTGTCTCGAACGTCGTCCATGACCCTGGTGCGCAGAGCCTGGTAGATGCTCCAGCCTCTCGCGGATTGTTCGTCGATGAAGTCGTAATCGGTCGTCACTATCAGCAGCGATCCCGACAGTCGATCCACGTCGTCGATGAACTCCCGAAGCAACTCGTAATGGTCCATGGTCATCGCCCTGGTGTAGTAACGCCGACCGTCCTTCGGATTACGGGCCAGGGTTACGCGGGCGTTGTCCAGCAGAATCACCGTGCCCGAGTATCCCACGCGGCGAACCCAGTAGAGCGCCGATTCGATGAAGTAGCGCGCTGTCGTGCGGTTGATGCCGGTGTGGATCTGGAATGGACGAACCGGGCCGATTCGCGTGTTGTCGCCGGTAAGCCAGTCCAGCAACGGTTGACCCGCGTACTGACCCTGTGCCGCGGTGTCCTGTTCAATGAGACAGATATGGGTCATGGCTACCCGAAAAGCCTTGGCCATTTTCGCGTTCTTGGCGACCTCATTCTCAAGCAACGGCCTTAGTTCCCGGATTACGGACCCCGATTCAAGATTGTTGGCGCGCGCGATAGCGTCCAAGATGTTACCGGCGCCGTTCGGGTCGATGCCATCTGTACGGTAGTTTTTCTCCGCGAGCAGACGCAGGATCAGGCGGCGGGCCAGAAGACGCCAATCGATCTGAGATGCGAGTCCGAAAAAGATATCCTGCGGCATGTGGACACGACGCGTGGCCGAGTCCAACGCCACGAATATATAGCCCAACCCTTCGCAACGCGGCTTCAGCGCTTCAAGCAGAACCGGCTTCCGCTCCTCGGCGGTTACCGCGAACTTGACGGCCGCCCCCCCGTCCTTGATGAACGTGGACAGATACTCGCGGCTTATGACGCCGAGCCATTCGTCGATCAGGATTGCGTTTGTCATCCACCGGCCTCGCCGAAGCGGATCCCGTAATACTCCACGTTATTGCCGTCCGGTCCAATGAATGAGAACAAATCGGTGGAACGCCGCCGCGTCCCGGTCGATGACGGAAAGGAGACCTCCGCGCCCTTTTTGGTATGGCGGGGGCCATTCGAGTCCAGAATGTACAGATCCCGGGCGAAGTCGCTGCGGTCGTAGTCGCGGGCCGTCCCCGGCAAGGCGGTCATCAGCCTGTAGATCCTGGCCAGAGGCACGACGCGCCCGCTGTTTCCAAGCAGGAGGTCTGACGATGCGTCACTCGCTATATCGGTATAGACGAAATACAAGGTCTCAAGAAATTGTTGCGGTCGAAAGCCGCTGGACTTTCCCTGATTCCTGAGCAGGAAATCGGCCAGATAGGACGGTCTGATGGCGCGAATCTTCTTCCGGTCGACTCTCACCGCGCGGTCGTCGGGAAGGATTCGGACAATTGACGGATAGGATATAAGAACGCCGTCCCGCTCGTATATTTTCAGCCCCTTCTCGACGGCAACGTTCCGGAGTTCCTGGACATACCGATCCCGATCGCTGAGATGCCGTTTCTCTTCCTCGTCCGTGAACGGCCAGCAGGAACTGGCGTTCGACACCTCTTGCCGGAGCGCGGTCAATGCTTGATTGAGTTTTTCCTGACCGCGTCTGATGCCGGCAATGTCTCCGCCCTGCGCGGCTTTCGCCAGCGCCTTGGCCTGCGAGACTAAGCTTACCGCGGACTTCCGCACCGCCTCGGCGGATCTTTCCGTGTCACTGAACGCTTGTTCGAAGCTGACCAATTGTACGCACTTCCTGAAAGTATTTTTCCAACGGCCACTATTTTTCCATCGGCCACTATAGATGCCTTGCAGACGTCAAGCAACCCCGAGTACAAATCCAGAACTATTTCACGCTCTATCCAATGGATGGACTGGACTCATCTCGGGGACTGACCATCTCGGCTGGTTCGCTGTATGGTGCAGGCCTTCGGCGTGCTCGACGAGACGGCCATCCCGCTTGCGGCCAACGGCCCGCACGCCTAACTCATCGACGATGTATTCTCCGCCACCGATACCTCGGCCTTTGCCGGGTCAGTGCGGCGCATGACGCCCGAACCGGGACTATTCTAGCGGTGGCATTCGAACTGGGTGCGGTCGACCCGATCTTCACGACACTGGCCGTCGTACCCGGCGGAGGCGCCCTGACTTCGTGAAAATAGCGTGCGGCGGCCGATGTGGACCTTCCGGCCGAAATGCGGGGGATGTGACCGCTGGGGTCAACACGTCACGGACCCACAAAACATCCCCGATCGTTAATCTCAATTGATAAGATTCTCGAACGGCTGCAGAAAGGAGCATGACATGGCACAAGTAGACTGGGTCTATCACCGGCCCGGCTGAAAGACCTGCGGAAGAACGCAGGAGTTTCTTGCGAACAATGTTGTCGAGGTCCGGGAACAGGTCAACGCACGCAAGGTGGCCGTTCTCGAACACGAAGTCCTGGATCTGGTGAAACAGATCGACAGGATCTATGCCAGCGTCGGAAAGAAGGTCGTCTTTTTTGACCTGAAGAAAGAAAAGCCCGCGAAAGAAGAACTCTTCAAGGCCGTCTGCCGTAACGGAAAGCTTCGGGCGCCGGCCCTACGCAAAGGCAGGACGCTCATCGTCGGATTCGACGAGGAAACGTACACGCAAGTTTTCAACTGAACCGCAGCGCGGACCGAACTCGTAAAACGCGAAAGGCCGCTTTGAACGGCCAGCCTGGTTTTTCACCTCGGGCCAAGATGGTTATTCCCCTGGGATAGTTGCCGGTCGGCGCCGCGGGTGTCTCGGAGGGATACCTCCTCCGGTGCTCGCAGGGACGCCGGGAATGACACCGACCGGTGCCGTCGCACAGGATGGACACACTTTTCTTCTCGTGACAGGCATCCAAACCACTCGTCGGCCGCTGACCCACCGGGCCGTTCTGGCCATTGCCGTTCCCGTCATGATCTCCAATATCTCGACGCCGCTGATCGGCGTCGTCGACACCGGCGTGGTGGGACAGATTCCGGATCCCGCCTACATCGGCGCCGTCGCCGTCGGGGCCCTTGTATTCACGTTCGTCTTTTGGGCTTTCAGCTTCCTGCGGATGGGAACGACCGGTCTCACCGCCCAGTCCCTGGGCGCGGAAGATACCGATGAATTGCGGGCCATCCTCGGCCGCGCTCTCCTGATAGCAGGCATCGCGGGCGCTGGATTGATCCTGTTGCAATGGCCAATCCGCGAGATCGCCTTCGGACTTCTCGATGGCAGTGACCGGGTCGAACGGTTCGCGCGCGATTACTTCGACATTCGAATCTGGGCCGCGCCGGTGACGCTGGCCAACTATGCCCTGCTCGGCTGGTTCATCGGTCTGGGACGCACCGGCATCGGACTCGCCTTGCAATTCGTATTGAACCTGACGAACATGGCGCTCGATGCCCTGTTCGTCCTCGGTCTCGGCTGGGGCGTGGGCGGCGTCGCAATCGGGACCCTGCTCGCGGAAACAGTCGCCGCAACCGTCGGGATCGCGATTGCCATCCGCTACCTGGAACGCGCCGGAGGACGATGGCGTTGGGATCGGCTACTGATCCGGGAACGACTCCGCCGCATGCTGAGGATCAATGGCGACATCATGGTTCGGTCGCTGGCCCTGGTCTTCGTCTTCGTCTGGTTCATGGCCCGCGGCGCTGAACAGGGTGACGTGATCCTGGCCGCAAACGCGATTCTGATGCACTTCGTTTCGGTCAGCGCGTACTTTTTGGACGGTCTGGCGTTTGCTGCCGAAGCGCTGGTCGGACGCGCGGTTGGAGCGGCGCATCGTGCGGGCCTGCAGGCTTCCGCACGAATGACAACGCTCTGGTCGGGGGGTGTCGCGATCTTCGTCGCGCTCGCGCTCATCTCGTTCGGAACGGTGTTGATCGACGTATTGACCGTCGACGCCGCGTCCCGCGAGGCGGCCCGGACGTATCTGCCCTGGGCCGCCGGCGCGCCCTTGCTGGGAGTGTGGGCGTTTCAACTCGACGGCATCTTCATAGGAGCAACACGCACGGCAGCCATGCGGAATGCGGCGCTGGTTTCGCTGGGCATATTTCTCGTCGCATGGTGGTTGTTGACGCCCTACGGCAATCACGGGCTGTGGGGCGCGCTGTATGCGCACTATGCCGCGCGAGTGGGGACACTGGGGTATTGCTATCCGGGACTGGTAAGGTCAGTCGAGTGAGCCGCTGGAAAAATCGCCTCTGGTTGAACCATTGGGACGCGAGCATGGATGCGACATTCTCCGACTATCTCGAATCCTGGGCCGCCTTTCTGCACAAACGCGGCCGCGAAAATCGGGCGCCGACCGGCGCAAAGAAGCTGTTCCTGCCAGACGCGCGATCGAATCGACCCACAACGCAATATTCATATTGGTTGGCAAAATGGCAAGCCGTGGACGGGGCAGCCCCCATACGGAAGCCAATCAGAGGAAGTCGAAACCAATTTCCTTGCATGCGTTTCGCAGTGGCTCGATCAGCAGTGCACTGCTCAACTCGCGATGGAAGCACGGCGTATCTGGAAATGGTTTCGTGGCGAGGGCGCGTTCGTATAGTGCGATCACGGGCCGGTTGGTGAGCGAGGAGGGGTAGTAGAGCCCATGGATGTCCTTGTAGTGTTCGTAAAAGACTCGAGACCAGTTCTGCGCATATGCAGTCGGTCCACTGACGAGTTTCATCGAGCCACCGGCCTGGGCGCAGAACGTATCGGTCAGGTTGAGCAGCGACAGGTCGTTCGCGATCTCGATCGACACGAGCCACGGCCGCAAAACCGTCCGATTGACCGTACGTCGTTCTTGAAACGCTTCGGCCAGCGCTGTCGGAACATCGATGGCAAGGTACAGGATTCCGCGCGTCTGTTCATGGGCTCGTCCCTTGTCGTCATGCTCCTGGTGATCGAAGCGAGCGGCAGTGGGTCCGTAATATCTGAAATCGTGCCACAGGGTGGGGTGGTCGCCCGCCCGCCGATAGATGCGGTGCAGCGTTGTTCCTTTCGGCAGTGAGATCAGGCTCGGAGTAAGTTCCCGGAGTCGCTCGAGGTCCGGTGTATTCGGAAGCTTGGCTATGATGCCTCCAGGCGGTTGGCGAGAAACACCACCTGCTCGACATCTTGTCCTCCCTTCAGCCAATCCAGTGGGCTGACGGTGTCATCGATGTCCTTATCCAGGTACAGATCGACGTTTGGCAGACGATACCAGTTGTACACCTCGACGGGGTGCATCTGTAAGGGTAGCGCTTTGTTGACTCCCGCGATGTTGGGCACCAACCGGTTGTCCTCGATCTGGAAATCCGGAATGTGCCGGTTACGACCGATCAAGAAGCTGTACAGCGATCGATCGGCAATCATCTGGCGAATCCGGCCTGGAGTCCGTCCGAGCCTGCGGCTGACCGTCTTGCTGGTCAGGCTCCGCTTGACAATGGCGGCAAATTTGACAGCGGTCTTCGCCAATGGGTCCGGCCCCGGTGTAGGCTCAAGAGTCAGGCCGCCGTCACGAAGGATACCTTGATCCTCAAGCGTCAATTCCCTCGTGGCTTCTCCATAAACAATCGGCTCCATGCCACTGAGAACCACACGTAGCGCCTTGTTCAGCGCCTCGGGAGAGGTTTCGCGGAGGCCTCGCGCGGTGAAGTAGTTCATGGGGTGGGGCTTCATGGCGGTCTCCTAATCTGAAGTTCCCCCGCCAGTATGGACGTATCTAGCTGAGAAATAAGAACAAATCAGGATATGGAAATGTCGGCTACTGGGAACGTCTTGATCAGTTCGGCAGCGCGCCGTTGCAGAGGGGTGGGTTCGGTGAGGCGTTCGAGAGGCGGGCCGTCGGGATCGGTTTGGAGTCGGCAGGCGCACCGGCATTGGGTCGCCAACTCGGCGAGCAGGGTGGACATGCTGTGCAAGGGCAAACCGTCATCGGTCCGGCGGCGGTTCTTCTTGGCCTTCGCCGTGTCGGACGCCTGGGCGGGCAAGACGGGATCGCGCGTGGCGCGTTGCAGGTCGAGTTCTTCGTCGTGGAACAGCAACGGCGCGAGCGCCTGGCGCAGGTGCCATTCGACGTAGTAGGCGAGCATGCACAGGAAGATATGGGCGCGCACACGCGACTCGGTGCGATGGTATATGGGCCGTATCCGCAAGTCCACGGTCTTCAGGGACCGAAAGGCGCGTTCGACGCGGGCGAGGTTCTTGTAGCCGCGGACCACTGCGGCGGCGTCCAGTCGCGTGGCCGGTTCGCTGGTGCGGACGACGTAGTACCCGTCCAGGGCCGCTTCGCGTTCAATGGCGGCGGTCTTGCGCTGGTAGGTGAAGCGGTGGTCTTCAATGACGGTTTCGAAGTGCTTGGCCATCTTGAAGCGGTTCTGCGCGCGCCCGACTTTCTCGGCAATGGCGGTCGCGGTCAGCGGCGTCCGGGTCCGCCGCGCCACCTGGCGCTGGATCTTGCCGAACGCCTCTTCGGTGGCCGTGAGCAGCGCGTCGCGTTTGCGCCGGCGGCGCTCGGCCAGTACCGGGTTGTGGCAGACCACGAGCCGCTCGTCCGGGTACGCCGCGACGGTGATTTCGGCCAGGTTCCGCGCATCGAACAACGACGTTTGCACCGCGCCCTGCTCGAACAACCGGCGAATGTCGGTATGCCGCAACGCCGAAATCCAGCCTAACCCCGGGTGCTGTTTGAGATGGTCGATCTGCGTCTGCGTCAGCATGCCGCGATCGCCCACCAGCACCACCCGTTCGAGACCGAAGCGATCGCGCAGTTTCGCCACCTGGTCCGGAACCGTGTTCGGATCGGCCGTGTTGCCCTCATAGGCCTGTATGGCCACCGGCCGCCCCGCCGCATCGGTCATCAACCCATAGACCACGATGGGCCGTCCCCGCTTGCCGTCGCGGCTGTAACCGAACTGGGCCAGGGCACAGGCGCGCCCTTCGTAATAGCTGCTGCTGACGTCATAGAGCACGTGCCCGCTGTCGGTCAGATGCCGCGCGGCCAGCCGCCGTTCAATCCGCTCCTGACGCTCCAGCACCCAGTCCATGGCGTCGTAGAGATCGTCCTCATCGGCGTTGTCGAGCGCCAATTCCTGAGCCAGCGTGGTGGTGTGCCACAGCCGCGTGGCGGCGAGCTTGGACGTGGGCGCCAGGAGGCGCTGGACCAGCATCGCCAGCACCAGGTCGCGCGGCCGGGACCGTTTGCGGTCGAGCACGGCCGGCAGGTCGAGACGGCGCAGCAGGTGCAGGATCAGTGCGACATGGCCGTGCGGCAGCGTACGGTCGATGGTGAAGGCCTCCTCGGGGTGGACCAGGGGTTGGTCCTTGAGCAGTTGGCGGAGGCGGGCGACTTTCGGCGCGGGCCAATGGGAGAGATTGGCGATGGTGCGTTTGTGGACGCGATGGCCTTCGCGCCAGCCTTCCCGCAGCAGGACGGCGGGTGGCGAGTTGCGGTTGGGAACAGTTTCAACGTACATGGGAACATAATGTACGTGAAATAGCTGATTAATGCAACACCACAATGAGCAAAAAGATTCTCATACATGGGAACATCTGGCGCTTTTCTGCCGAGGCATAATGCTCCCTAATTCAAGACGTTAGGGTGCGTTTTCGACCAAAATGCCGGGGGAACTTCAGCCTAATCAAGCGTATGCACGCATCGTTAATGTGCGCTAGTATACCACTATTCCTGGCACATGGAATTCGTACAACCGTTGGCTTCGGTCAAATGGCTTGCCGGGCATCCGGGAAATTTCCAGACAAGGAGACTCTCGGCGCGTTGGTTATTTCGATTGGTCGGGATCGCCGCTTAACAACGTGTTGCCGTACTTATCCATGATTTCCAAAAACGCGCAATCCGTCAGCGAATCAATTCGCTCAACAACTCAACCATCTCCCGATTGGCCGGCGCCGGGCCGCCACGGCCTCCCCGTCCGCCGAAGCCACGCCCCCCGACACCCATTGCGTGATCCATTGGCGTGCGTCCGCCGCGGTCGGCAAGTTCCAGGTCCGCTCCGTTCTCAGCCAGAAGACGGATCACACGCCCCCAACTCTTCTCGACGGCGGCATGAACGGCCGTTTGACCGTTGACGGCTTGGGCGTTGACCTCCGCGCCGCCTGCCAACAGGATCGGGATTGCCGCGAGAGCATCGTCTTCGGTGTTCAACCGGCCGCGGGTGGGGTTGTTTCCGTGTCCCATGCCGGCGGCCGCCATGAGAGGCGTCGTACCGTTGGCCGTCGGAAGATCGACCAGCGCACCGTATTCGAGCAAGAGCCGAATGGCATCGGGGTTATCGCCGGCCTTGGACGCGCGTACCAGGGGCGTCGCCCCGGTCGACAACAGACCGTCGCCGCCACGGTCGAAAATCACATTGCGGTATGGAGGGCGCATCTTGAGCTGGATGTTCGGATTCGCTCCCCGATCGAGCAGCATCTCCAGAACCTCGATCGCCGAGGTCTTATCTGCGGAGGGGACATCGGGACGTCCGCCGCGAGGCAGCGTGCTCAGGTCGACGGCGGCGTAGACGGGCGACTGACCGTAGAGATCCCACTTGTCCAGGTCCGCGCCAGCCTCGATCAGGTAGCGCGCCAGATCGAAACGCATGTTCATCAAGGCCAGAACCAGGGGACTGGTTCGGTCAGGGTCGTGCAAATCGATATCGGCGCCGCCTTCAACGAGATACCGAGCGCACTCCAGGCATCCCTCGCGCGCCGCATAGAGCAAGGGTGTAAAGCCGCCGCGGTCGAGGTCCTTCGGCCGGGGTTCGGCGGTCACCCGGCGCTGCCAGTTGCGGTCGACGCCGCGGGCATCCACGTCCGCGCCATGCTCGACAAGCAGCCTCACCATTTCGGGCTGCTTCTGGGACGCGGCCCACGTCAACGCCGACTGGCCGCCCCAGTCCTCTCTTCGGTTCACGCCGGCGCCGGCGTCCAACAGGAGTTTCGCGGCGTCGACGTTGCCGGTGCGGGCCACGGCCATCAGAGCTGTCTGGTTTTCCGGGTTCGGGGAATCCGGGTCGGCGCCGGACTCGAGGAGCAATCCAACGATGGCCGCATTGCCGTTGGCGGCCGCTTCCATCATCGGCGAGGAACCGAAGCCGTTCATGGTGGAGGGGTTCGCTCCGCGCTCGATCAGGCGCTCGACCAGGTCGACGTCTTCGCGATAGACGGCCCAGTGCAATGCCGTCGTGCCGTTGGGCTCGGGTTCGTTCACGTCGGCGCCATCGGCGATCATGGCGAACGCCCGGTCACGGTCGCCGGACTTCACGGCGTCAACCAGCGTATCGGCGGCGATGGCCGTACCGAGGCAGACGGCAAGAACACCCACTGAAACCGGAACCGCGGCGAATCGAACCCTCAAATTAAACCTCCGAGAACTGGCCGGTACTGTCGCCGATCGAATCGATCGGAATGCCCACCCGATCCAGGATGGTCAACATCAAATTGGCCAGCGGCGTGTCCTGCGGGTACGCCAGGTGCTGCCCGCCCTTGATCCTGCCGTTGCCGCGTCCCACCAGAACCGACGGCAGCGGATCGTTGTTGTGCTCGTTGCTGTTACTCATGTTGCTCCCGTAGAGCATGACCGTGTGATCCAGCATCGAGCCGTCGCCATCGGGCATCCCGGCAAGTTTTTCCACAAAGCGGGCGAAGACCTCGGCGTGGAACGTCTGGACCGTTGCCAGTTTGGTCTTGTTCGCTTCGTTGTTGCCGTGGTGCGACAACGGGTGGAAGGCATCGGGGACGCCGACGTTGTTGAACGTCCGCATGCTGACCTCCTTGCCCATCATGAACGTCACCACGCGCGTCAGATTGGCCTGGAATGCCAGCGCCATCAGATCGAACATCAAATCCAGATGCGTGTTGAAATCCGCGGGGACCCCGACGGGCGCGACGGGCAGTTCGAGACTCGATATGTCCCGCTGTTCCATGGTCTGGATACGGCGTTCGATTTCGCGAACGGCATCCAGGTAGTCGCCTACCTTGTTTCGATCCGGCGCTGTCAGCCTGTCCTGCAGGGACCGGGCGTCGAGTGAAATCGAATCCAGAATGCTGCGCGTCTCGCCAACGATCAACACACGTTCTTCAGGGGTGTCCCCCTGGCCAAAGAGTTGGTAGAACAGCTTCCGGGGGTTGTATTCCATCGGCAACGGCTGGGTCGGTGTCCTGAACGCAATCGTGTGACCGTAGCCGCACCCGTAACCCGGGTCGCACGGTCCGCCGGGATCCGTGCACAGTTCCAGTGACGGAAACGGCGTTTCGCTGCCGATGTGTTCGACAGCAATCTGGTCGGCGCTGGTACCGGCGAGCGGGCTGTGCTGGAGGGCGGGCTTGGCGCAGTTCAACCACGTGCCTGCCGTGATCGCGTGGGGAGACGGGCTCTCGCCAGCCTTGTTGCGCAGTCCGCTGACGATGGTCACGTGCTCCCGGAACGGCGCGAGCGGTTCGAGAATCTGTTTGAACTCGAAATCCGTACCGGCGGTATCGGGAACCCAACGTTCCTCCACCGCGCCATGGGGGACATAGACGAAACCGAGTCGAGGCATCGGCGCAGCCGCGGTCTGAGCCAACGCCGTGGCGGCGGGAACCATCGCGTCGAGCAAGGGCAATCCGATTGTGGCGCCAAGTCCCTTCAGGACCGTCCTGCGGGACAGATTCTTTTTCGTTATGAACATATTGCCTCTGCTCCCATTCCGATTTCGAATCCGATTCAGACCTCGAACCCGGTTCAGATCTCGAACCCGAAAATTTGGAATTCCGGAACTTTCCGGTTTTCAATGCTTCTTGTGCCCTTACTCCACAACTCGGGCGCCATCGGCGGCTTGGGTCGCCTGTTCCAGCCTGAATTGATCGCTGGCCACGATTCCCAGCACGATCGACGAGAATCGGTATTCGTTGTCCGCGGCACCTCGCACGATCGCCCGAACGGACGGCATGTCGCGATACTCCACAGTGCGTCCGAGCGCGTACATCAACAATTTCGCGGTTAGAGTCTGAACGAATTGATCCGGTTTGCGCAGCAACGCCGTACGCAAATCGTCGGGGCCGGACAGCGGCGTACCGTCGGGTAACTCTCCCGATGCATCGATCGGGACGCCGGCGAACATCTCGATGTCGCGCCAGGCGCCGACCGCATCGAAGTTTTCCAGGGCAAAGCCCAGGGGATCCATGACCCCGTGACAGCCGTTGCAACTGGGTTGAGTGCTGTGTGCGGCCAACCGGGCCCGAACGGATTTGAAGACCTTGGAGCCCACTTCATTGTCTTCGAGCAGCGATTCGACGTCGGGAGGCGGAGGATCCGGCGGCGTCCCCGTAATGTTTTCCAGAATCCACGCTCCGCGGCGCACCGGCGACGTTCGGTCGGGATACGACGACACCATCAGGACACCCGCTTTTCCCAATAGCCCCCGGCGGACCGAATCGTCCAGCGCGACGCGGCGGAAGCGGCTTCCCCGGATCCCGTTTATCCCGTAGTGCAGGGACAGGCGCTCGTTCAGGTACGTGTAATCGGCCGCGAGCAAATCGACAACGCTGCGGTCCTCGCGAAACACGCTGTCGACAAACAGCATGACTTCCTCGACCATCTCGGTTCGGAGATCCCCATCAACGCCGACGACCGTGCGATGGCTGGCCGCAAACGGAAACACGTTGGGATCGGGATCGATTTCAGCCAGGTCTCCAAGCCGGAGCCACTGATATGCGAAGTTTCGCGACAACGTTTCCGATTTCGGGTCCGCCAGCATGCGGCGGGTCTGCGCTTCGAGGACCGAAGGGTCGGCAAGACGGCCGGCTTCGGCGACCTCGAGGAGTTCGTCGTCGGGAACGCTGCTCCAGAGAAAGAATGCCAGGCGCGAAGCCAATTCCAGATCGCCCAATCGATAGATGCCGTCGGCAACCCGGTTTTCGGGGTTCTGTTCGGTCGCGCGGTAGAGAAAGAACGGACTCGCCAGGATGCGCGTGAGCCCGCTGCGGATGGCTTCGTCAAAGTCCCCGCGTTCCCGTCCAGCATCGTAAAACTCGAACAGCACCCGGAGATCTTCTTCGTTTGGAGGCCGGCGGTAAGCCTGCCGGGCAAGCCGGGACAGGATTCGTGCGGCACAGGCGCGTTCTTCAGTTTCGGATTCGGGGTAACAACTGAAGATTCTCTCGCGACTGGGTGTCTCCGAAAGTCCCGTTGGATTGAAAGGCCCCCGGACTTCGAATCCCGTAATCCGCATCAGGCGATCCATGCCGCCGCCGGGACCGAGCAACGACAGCCGTTGATCGGACTCGGCAAACGTGCGCCCCAGGAAAGTGACGGCTACCTCGTGAGGCCCTGCCGTCGTCGTGAAAGGGATTTCCTTCAAGCGCGAATTGATCGCGTCGATCGCCGGCGACTGATCGATGTCGATCGCAAGCAGATCGTCCTCGCCACCGATCCGCGTCCGGTAGATTTCGACATCGTCGAACAGGACGATCAAATCGTTCGCGTGCTCGGCGCCGGCGAAATAGATGTCGCCGGGGAACATGTCGTTGACGTTGACCTCGTACTCCCCATCCGCGGGGAACAAATGCTCGACGGCAAATCCACCGCGCGTCCCCAGGGGCAGGCCGTCGACGTGTCCCGCCTGCTTCCCTTCCTCATCCGCGGGACGAACGTAGGACTGGCTTCCGGCCCCCGGGTCGGGTCGTCCAACGGCAAGCACGGCAACCGAACGCGCGGCGGCGACATACTGACTGAAGAATGTGGGCGTGGTCTGCAGCACATCGGCGATGTTGTCGAAGCCATCGCTTTGATCGTCCCGAGGCAGCAACTCGGTGGGATCCAGCTTCAGGGCCAGCAGGTCGTCGATGGCGTTCGCATATTCCTTGGCATTGAGGCGATGCAGCGCCACGCGGCCCGGGTTTGGAGTCGCCGCCGCGGCGGCATCCAGATACCCCTCCAACCACGCGACGAAGGCGTCGATCCGTTCCTGGTCCGGGCGGCGGGTGCCGGGCGGCGGCATCATTCCGCCGCGCAACTTTCGGACCACCCTTTCCCAGGTTTCGGCCTCGACGGGTATGGTTTCAGGATCGAGCGAATTGAAGTCGAGACCCCCGGCGAAGACCGTGGCATTGTGACAACCCGCACAATACGTATCGATCATGGCCCAATGAGTGTCGGCCTGCTCGCCGGGAAAGCTCGCGGAAACGGCGCTGCTCTCCTGAACCACGGGAGTACCCGGGGGTACGCCGGCGATGCCGGTCGCGGCGACGATCAGAGCAAGGGTCGCCGCAAGTGCGGTCCGTCCGGAATATCGCATCATGGCAATCTGCAAATTCGAATCTCCGATCCCGTGGATATTCGCACCCGCCGCTCATGCGTCGGGCGTCAAGTGCCCCCACATGCTTTCGAAAGCGCGGCGGATGAAGAAGTCCGCATCGCCGCCAAGCCGTGCGTCGTAAGGCTCGGTCATTCGTTGGGCGACCGCGTCGTCCGGGCTCCTGCCGCCGTACATGATAGCGCGGAGTTGCTCGGCTATTTCGCTGTACATCACGACCTGCGCTTCCAGATCGGCTCGCGTCATGACCGGGCCATCGGCCGGTACGACTGTCGTTTCATCGTCGGACATATCGAGCAACGCGCGAACGCCATCGATCATTCCGTTGATCCAACCGCCGGTCCACCAATCCACAAGCGGCCAGTCCCGGGACGAGAGCACGCCTCCCGCCACCAGCACTTTCTGTTCGGGAAAGAAAACGTAGATGTCGCCGTCCGTGTGAGCCTGAAGCAGGTAGCCGTACTCGATCCGATCCGCCCCAATCGTCAATTCGCCCGTGGTGTAGAAAGTCTCGTTCGGTTGGGCTTCTTCGGGCGGTGGCAGGGATGTCCGGTTTTCCCAAGGCCGCGTCACATCGGTGGTCAGCCACAGTCGCGTATTTTCGTGGGCTATTATCCGTGCGCCGGCACGCCCCAGCGTCAGATTCGAGCCGGTCTGTTCGGGATGCCAGTGGGTGTTGAACAGCGTCGTCACCGGACCGCCGCCAGGCAAATTCGCTACCGCATCGAGCAGGTCCGCGGACCGCTCGGCGGCGCCTCCGTCCACCAAAACCACACCGTCCGATCCGGTCATTGCGACCACGTTGGCGCCGGCGCCGGTCAGAAGGACCAGTTTGTCGGCAAGCCGCGTCGTTTCGATGCCGTCGCCCGCCTGCCCCATGCCCCGGACCGGCACGGCCCTGAACAAGCCGGCGCCCGCAACGCCGCCCAACGCAGCCCCCAGGAATGTCCTGCGACTCGAATGTTTTGGCATCGTTCTCCCGTATCCCGGCGAACGCCTTATCTTATACTTGCCGACCGGGCTCGGCCAGCGCGATTCTGCCCTTTGCCGCGTGTTAGCATAGGCAGGCAAGGGAGTGCCCAGTTCTCCTGTCGGCATATGTCAAAGAAAACAGTCCACAAGACAACCAAGGTCGGTTTCGTCAGTCTGGGTTGCCCCAAAAACCTCGTCGATAGCGAGGTGATGCTGGGCACGCTGTTCAACAACGGATACGAGATCACACCCGACCCGCAGGCGGCTGACGTCATCGTGGTCAACACCTGCGGCTTCATCGACAGCGCCAAGGCCGAGTCGGTCGACACGATTCTGGAAATGGCCCAACTCAAGGAAACCGGGCAGTGCAGAAAACTGGTTGTCGCCGGTTGTCTGGCCGAACGCTACCGCGGCGAGATTCAGAAGGAGATTCCGGAAATCGATTTCGTCTTTGGACCCGACGAACTGGGCCAGATTCTGGAGGCCGTTCGCCTCGACGAATCCGAGCCGATTCCGGATATCAGAATCGATTCGCTCTACACTTCACGCGAAGTACCCACGATTCCGAGGCTTCGGACCACCGCGCCGCACATGGCTTACCTGAAAATATCGGAGGGATGCGACCACACTTGCGCCTTCTGTGCGATTCCCGGATTTCGGGGCAGGTTCCGAAGCCGGACCATCGTCGATCTGGTCGACGAAGCCCAACGGCTCGCCGACGGGGGCGCACGGGAGATCATTGTCGTGTCCCAGGGACACCCTGGCTTACGGGAAGGATCTCGGATCGAACGGTAACAGCCTCGACAAACTGCTCGACGGTCTCCTGGGCGTCGAAAGCCTCGATTGGATCCGGTTGCTCTACTGCTACCCGAACCTGCTGTCCGAAAGACTGATCCAGAAAATCGCCGGCGAACGCCGGCTCTGCAACTACTTCGATATTCCCTATCAGCACGCCAGCCCGAGGGTCCTCGAGCTCATGAGGCGTGGCGGCGGTCGCGCCATGTTCGAGCGGCAGATCGAACGCATTCGCGAAGCGGTGCCCGAGGCGGGTCTGCGCACCTCGTTCATTGTCGGCTTTCCGGGCGAGACCGAAGATGATTTCGACGAACTCATGCGTTTCGTCGATAACGTCCGTTTCGACAACCTGGGAGTTTTTCTCTATTCGGACGAAGAAGGGACGGCGGCGTTCGACCTGGGCGCGAAGGTACCGCGCGCGGTCGCTGAGAAGAGACGCGACCGCGTGATGACGGCACAGGCTGCGATCGCGAGCGAACAACTCGGCAAGGCGATCGGCAAGACATTGCCGGTTCTTCTGGAAGGCTTTTCCGACGAATCGGATCTGCTGCTCCAGGGCCGGCTCGAAACACAGGCGCCGGAGATCGACGGATGCGTTCTCATCAACGATGCGGGCGAAACCCAACCCGTTGCGGGCCGTTTCTACCTGACCGAGATGACTGATTGCCTGGAGTACGATCTGCTCGGCAGGATCGTCAAACCGCTTGATTGAGACCAAGGGTCATGATTTGTCCGACATGCCGGAAACCCGCACCGCGTGCAGAGAACCCGTACCTGCCGTTCTGCTCGGAACGGTGCAAGACGATCGATCTTGGAAAATGGGTATCGGGCACCTACCGGGTGGCAACCGAAAACCTTGCACCGGAAGACGAAGACGCACTCGAGCGCTTGGTCGGAACCGACAACGAGGATGACGAACGTTGATCCGCCAGCCGGAGGCTCGGGACTGGATCTGACGGATCGCATTGCGATCGGGGTCGCCACGGCCGGCGGCGCAGGCTATTTCCCATTCGCGCCGGGAACGATGGGTGCGTTGGTAGGCGCGGGCTTGTATGTCCTGATGCTGACCCTGGGAGTTGGCCATTTTCTTCTACCCGCGGTGGCGGCCGTCACGATTGTGGGCGTCTGGGCTGCAAATCGTGTGGAACGGATCTACGGGCACGATGCGTCACGCATTGTCATCGACGAAGTTGCCGGCCAGATGTTGACACTGACCCTGGTTGCACGAGAGGGGTTGTTCGCACTTGCGCTCGGAACGATTCTGGGCTTTCTGCTTTTCCGTTTTTTCGATATCCTGAAGCCTTTCCCGATCCGTCGCCTCGAACGGCTCCCCGGAGGATTTGGAGTGATGGCCGATGATCTCGGCGCCGGATTTTATGCGTTGCTTGTATTGCTGGTTCTGGAGCCTCTGGCAGCACGAATGATCGGTACACTGTAAAGGGTCGGGACATAGTAACCGACCTGAAACGAACAACATCAGATGAGCGACATTACAATCAAGCAAATACGTCCCCAAGCCGCACTTCCAGGGGGCGAAGTCCGCATCGAGTACGGCGGCATCGAACTGGAAGGCTCCGGGAGGCCGGAAGTACACTTCGGAAACCATACGGGACAGACAACGATTGCCTCCAACAACGTCATCGTTGCAAAGGTGCCCGAGGCCTCGTCCGAAACCGGGTCATCCGAACTCTGGGTCTCGAAAAACGGAACGTCGAGCGCGCCGGTCCCCTACGAAGTAGGAAAACGCCTCGCCACCAATCTGCATCCGGTCGCGAATCCGGTCGTCGACATCGACGGCAACGTGTACGCCACCTATAGCGGACGCCGGGGACAGAAGACGCCGGTTTCGATTTACAAGATCACTCCCGACGGCGCGGTGACGCCTCACGCCGACCAGATCCTGAACGCGACCGGAATGGCGCTCGGTCTTTACGGGAATCTCTACGTATCGAGCCGTCACGAGGGCAACGTCTACACGGTCGACACCGACGGAAAAACCGAGCTCTATATCGAGGGCATGGGCATCGCCACGGGGTTGGCTTTTGACCGGACGCACAATCTTTACGTGGGAGACCGGAGCGGCAGCATTTTCAAGATCAACGCCGAAAAAGAGATCTTCGTGTTCGCGACGCTTGAACCCAGCATGGCCGCGTACCACATGGCATTCGGTCTCGACGACTACCTGTACATCACGGGCCCGACGACCTCGAGTTTCGACTCCGTTCACCGTGTTTCTCCGACGGGTGAAGTCGAAAAATATTTTACCGGGATGGGGCGCCCCCAGGGGATCGCTTTCGACATATCGGGAAACTGCTACGTTGTGGCCTCCTATCGCGGCCGCCGCGGGATATTCCGGTTCCTGAAGGACCATCGCGAACCCGAACTCTTTGTTTCAGGTATGGGTCTGGTCGGCCTTGCCTTCGACTATTCCGGAAATCTGATCGTCGCCGACGCCTCTTCCATCTATCGGATTCACGCCGGAACGATGGGCAAGCCTCTGCCATAGAGCCGTTGTTCTCCAACCATGCTGACTGCTGAAATCATCGCCATCGGGTCGGAACTTCTGACGCCGCGGTTCATGGACACCAATTCGATTTATTTGACCGAACAACTCAACCGGATCGGCATCACCGTGCCGTTGAAAACCGTCACGGGAGACAACGAAGACTATCTGGAACACGCGATTCGGGGTGCGATGGAGCGCACTCCGTTCGTGATCACGACCGGCGGGCTCGGTCCGACGGAAGACGACATCACCCGAAAAGTCGTATCCCAGGTGACGCGGCGGCAGCTCGTTCTTGACGACGACATTCTGGAAGCGCTGAAGCGCCGTTTTGCCTCGCGAAAGATGGATATGCCGCCAAACAACGTCCGCCAGGCGCTCGTTCCAAGCGGAGCGGAACCGCTCGAAAACACCAACGGAACAGCGCCGGGGTTGTGGATCGAAAACAAGATCAATACGCTCATTCTTTTACCCGGACCGCCCTCGGAATTGAAACCAATGTTCGAACGGCATTGCATACCCCGCCTGATGAAGAAAACCGGAGCGGCAGTTCTGGGGCACCGTGTGTACCGGACGACGGGGTTGCCCGAATCCACCCTCGACCACCGCATCGCTCCGATCTATTCCAAGTACAAGAATCCGGAGACCACCATTCTGGCGAAGCCGGGTCAGGTCGACGTGCACCTTTTGGCTCGCGCGGACACCCAGGCCGAAGCCGATGCATTGCTGACGGAACTGGGCGAGCAGATCGACAACGAACTCGGCGGCAACGTTTTCGCCCGTAGCTTCCAGGAAATGGAAGAAGTCGTTGGCCTGTACCTGGTAATGAAGGACGCAACCATCAGCGTTGCCGAATCGTGCACGGGAGGGCTTGTCGCCGAGCGTCTGACACGTGTCCCGGGCAGTTCCAGGTATTTTGAGTCGGGTGTCGTCACCTACAGCAATCGATCGAAAATCGACATGGCGGGGATACCACCGCTGCTTCTCGAAATGGAAGGAGCGGTCAGCAAGGAAGTTGCGGTTGGATTGGCCGAAAGCGTGCGGGAGAAACTCGGGACGACGATTGGAGTCGGGGTGACCGGCGTGGCCGGCCCGGGCGGAGGCTCTCCGGAAAAACCTGTCGGCACGGTGCACATCGCGGTGGCCGGACCGCGCGCCACCGAACACGGGCAGTTCTACTTCCCCGGCGATCGAGATCGTGTTCGGTGGCAATCCTCGCAGGCGGCGCTGGACATGATTCGCCGTTACCTCGAAACCCTTTAGCAATCCGCCCCGGAAACCGTTGGCCGCACGCGTTGCGCGAAACGGCATCTTCCCGAACCTGCGGGCGCCTCGTGTATTCTGGGCAGTCATTCGGTCGTACCGATTCGCTGGAACGGCCGAAGCAGTCGGGAACCACTGAGAAACAGGGGAAAGTCATCGGGCATGAGCCGCACAGTTGCCATCATAGGAGCGGGAGGCTGGGGCACCGCTCTGGCCATCGCGATGGCGCGGGTGCACCGGAACGTTCGTCTCTGGGCATTTGAGCCCGACCTTGCCGAAACGATTCGCACAAAACGGAACAACCCCATCTATCTGGACGGCGTGGAGGTGACTCGAGGAATCGAGGTCAGTTCGTCGTTCGCCGAGGTTCTTGACGGCGCCGACATCGTCATCAGCGCGATGCCTTCGCACGTATGCCGGAGCGTCTGGGTGCAGATGCTGCCGAACGTACGCCCCGAAATGCTGCTCGTGACCGCTACCAAGGGGATTGAAACCGGATCCCTGATGCGAATGTCCAGCGTCATCGGGGACGTGATCGGCGCGGTATTCGAACCTCGGATCGCGGCGATTTCGGGGCCGACATTCGCGCTCGAGGTCGCGCGGGGGAAACCGACGGCGCTGGTTGTCGCCAGCCCGGACGAGGAATTGCGGCAGCATTTGCAACAGGAACTTTCCGTTCCAGGGTTTCGCCTGTACACCAACCCGGACATCATCGGCGTGGAGATCGGCGCATCGGTCAAGAACATCATCGCGATCGCGGCCGGAATCGTTGCCGGTTTGCACCTGGGACACAACGCCACGGCGGCACTCATCACACGGGGCCTGGCCGAGATAATGCGTCTCACCGAAGCCTGCGGCGGACGAAAGGAAACCCTGGCAGGTCTGGCCGGTCTGGGCGATCTGGTCCTGACGTGCACTGGACACCTCAGCCGGAATCGGCAGGTCGGAGTGGCGCTTGGCGAAGGCAAAACCAAGGCCGAGATCATCTCGAGCATGCGAATGGTTGCGGAAGGCATCAAGACCAGCGAATCGACGATAGCCCTGGCCCGCAAACTGCACGTCGAAATGCCGATCGCGCAGCAGATTCATGCCGTCCTCCACGAGGAAAAGAACCTTTCCGTGGCCATCGACGAATTGATGGAACGCGAATTGAAAGAGGAATAACCGCGCCCCATGGAATTCATCACGTTGTTCGGGTCTCCCAAACCGAAAGATCCCACCATTTCGGAGAAAGTTCGCAGTGCGGTTTCGAGAACGAAGCAAGAATTCACCGAACGTCTTCAGGATCTGGTGACCGGCAGGACGGAGATCGATGGCGAACTCCTGGACGACCTGGAGGCCGTGATGATCGGCGCCGACATCGGAGTGCGGACCACAAGCGAAATCCTGGATGGAATTCGCGATCAAGTATCGCGCGACGTTCTACGAGACCCATCCCAATTGCGCGACGCCCTGCGCCGGGAACTGCAGAAGATTCTCGACATCGAATTCCGTCCACCGGCGGAGGTACCTGCCGGCAACCCCTTCGTCATCGTGGTCGTCGGCGTCAATGGTGTCGGCAAGACGACGACGATCGGGAAACTGGCCAACCGCTTCGTCCGGGACGGCAAGAAGGTGATGCTTTGCGCGGCCGATACGTTTCGTGCCGCCGCGATCGACCAGTTGGAAGTCTGGGCCGAGAGATCCGGAAGCCCCGTCGTCAAGCAGAAGCCGGGGGCGGACCCATCGGCCGTGCTGTTCGACTCGCTCCAGTCGGCAAAAGCCAGGGGCATCGATTACGTCATCGTCGATACCGCGGGCCGCCTTCACACCAAACGCAACCTCATGGCGGAGTTGGAAAAAATGACCCGGATCGCGGGCCGCGAAGTCCCCGGCGCCCCCCACGAAGTACTGCTGGTTCTGGACGCAACGACGGGGCAGAACGGTCTGATCCAGGCCAGGGAATTCACCAGGACCGCGGGCTTGACCGGACTGGTCCTGACCAAACTCGACGGCACCGCCAAGGGCGGAGTCGTGACGGCGATTGTCCGCGAACTCGGGATACCGATTCGCTTCATCGGCACTGGCGAACGGATCGACGATCTGGTGGAGTTTTCGGTTGACGACTTCGTCGAGTCCCTGTTCGCGGCGTA
This sequence comes from Terriglobia bacterium, assembly GCA_963555775.3. Classification (GTDB taxonomy): domain Bacteria; phylum Acidobacteriota; class Terriglobia; order 20CM-2-55-15; family 20CM-2-55-15; genus JAJEDW01. Next base: position 552,091 of record CAUVWY020000005.1, read on the forward strand.
GCGTGTCGGCGTAAACCATTTGAATGCGTGAACTGGACGACAAGCCGAGAACGAGCAATGAGCCATTCATGCGCCGGGCTCTCGAATTGGCTGAACAGGGTCGTGGCCTGGCCAGCCCCGGAGCGCTGGTAGGCGCCGTGGTCGTTCGAAACGGCCGGATTCTCGGCGAAGGTTTCTACACCTGGGACGGCATCGCTCACGCCGAAATTCAGGCCCTGACCGCGGCGGGAGGGGACGCGCGAAACTCGACCCTTTATGTCACGCTGGAACCCTGCGCCCATCACGGTCGGACGCCGCCGTGCGTGGAAGAAATTGTCAAGGCAGGCGTGTCGCGTGTCGTTGCGGCGACGGTTGACCCCAACCCCGAAGTGGACGGCGCCGGGTTGGAGGCCTTGCGGAACGCCGGTATAAGCGTCGAGGCCGACTTTTGCGAAGCGGATGCGCGGCGCGTCAACGAAGCCTTCCTGTACTCGATGCGGAACGGCCGCCCGTTTGGAGTGCTCAAGGTTGCAATGACTCTGGACGGAAAGATCGCAACGGCGTCGGGCGAGTCGCAATGGATCACCTCGAAGGAAGCCCGATCACGGACACACGCCATCCGCCACTCTGCGGACGCCCTGCTCACCGGAAGCGGAACGATTCTGCACGACGACCCCCTGATGACGGACAGAAGCGGCCGCCAGCGGCGACGGCCTCTGATTCGGGCCGTCATCGACCGGAGGGGACGGGTCGGCCCCCAGGCGCGGATCTTCTCCGAATCCGGCGTCGTCGTCTACACCCGCGTGCCTCATCTGAATCCGGGACCGGGACGCGAAGTCGTCGTCGGAACCACGGATTTGATTGAGGTGACGAAGGATCTGGCGGCCCGCGGCGTGCAGACGACGATGATTGAATGCGGCCCCGATCTGGCTTTCGACGCAATCCGCCGGGGCATCGTTGATAAGATAGTCGCCTTCCTCGCACCGAGGATCATCGGAGGCCGGGAGATTCCGGCCTTCGGCGGCGAGGGAGTGGGGACGCTGCCCGAAGCGTTCCAGCTTGCCAATTGGGAAGTCGAACCCGTCGGGCCGGACCTGATGATCACAGGCTATGTTCACCGGAATAATTGAAGAAGTCGGCGAGATCGTCGGTATCCGCGAAACCGGAGACTTTCGGCGCTTGCGGATCCTGGCGCCTGCCGTGCTCACGGACGCGGAACCAGGCGCCAGCATCGCGACCGACGGTGTGTGCATCACAGCCGCCGCGATCTCGGATGGCCATTTTGAAGCGGACCTCTCCAGTGAGACTCTTCACAGAACGACTTTCGGGAACGCACGAGTCGGACGGAAGGTGAATCTGGAACGAGCAATGCGTGCCGACTCGCGTTTCGGCGGCCACATCGTTCAGGGCCATGTCGACGGAATCGGGCGCGTTCGCCGGTTCGACAAAGGCGGCGACGACTGGAATCTCGAAATCGTTGTCCCGCCGGACTCCCTGCAACAACTCGTATGGAAAGGCTCCATCGCGGTCGACGGCATCAGTCTGACGGTGGCCGCGTTGGAACCCGGCGCGTTGTCCATTGCAATCATTCCTTTCACGATGGAACACACCAACCTCGGCGACCGGAAGCCGGGCGACGAGGTCAACCTCGAATTCGACATCCTCGCCAAATACGTCGAGAGACTTGCCGCACCGTACCTGCAACAACTCCAGAAAGGACAAGTCTGATGTTTGCCACCGTCGAAGAAGCGATCGAGGAACTCCGGGAAGGTCGACTCATCATCATCGTCGACGACGAAGATCGCGAGAATGAAGGCGATCTGATGATCGCCGCCGAAAAGGTGACGCCCGAGGCGATCAACTTCATGGCGACACACGGCCGCGGCCTGATCTGCCTGCCGATGACCGGCGAACGGTTGGACACGCTTCAGATTCCCCTGATGGTTCCCGACCCGACGAATACATCCCAATATGGAACCGCGTTCTGCGTTTCGATCGAGGCGGCGCACAACGTGTCGACGGGAATTTCCGCGTCAGACCGCGCGCAGACGGTCCAAACCGCCATCAATCCGGATACTCGGCCCGCGGACCTGGCCAGGCCCGGACACATCTTTCCGCTTCGCGCCCGTGAAGGCGGCGTCCTGATCCGTGCCGGACAGACCGAGGCATCGGTCGATCTGGCGCGAATCGCGGGGTTCGATCCCAGTGCCGTGATCTGCGAGATCATGAATGCGGACGGAACGATGGCACGCACGCCCGAACTCGTCAGTTTTGCGGAACGACATGAGCTGAAGATCGTGACCGTCGCCAGTCTCATCCAATACAGGTTGCGGACCGAACACTTTGTGCAGAAGGTCGCCGAGACGACACTTCGGACGCGGCATGGTGAATTTGGAATGGTCGCGTTCGAAAGCGTCCTCGACGGAGAAACACACATCGCGCTCGTCCGCGGGGAGATCGAAAACGGCGAAGACGTCCTGGTACGCGTTCATTCCCACTGCCTGACGGGCGACGTTTTCGGTTCGGTCCAGTGTCATTGCCAGGATCAGATCGATCGTGCGCTTGCCATGATCGCCAAGGAAACACGCGGCGTCCTCCTCTACCTGCATCAGACCGGGCGCGGGTTCGGCCTGTCGAAGGCACCCGGAAAACGCGAATTGGAGTACCACTGCAAGCATGGCGTCGACGTCAACGAGACGATCGGCCTGAAGGGGGAACAGCGGGAATACGGCATTGGAATTCAGATCCTTGGTGCACTGAAAATCCGGTCGATGCGTATTCTCACGAATCACCCCCGAAAACTGGTGGCTCTGAGAGGTTATGGCCTGAGAGTGGTGGCTCAGGTTCCCTTGGGCGAGTGACAAGGATCGAACCCTCGGGAAAAGCCAGTCCCCCGGCCTCAAAACCATCCCGTCAATCTGTCGTACGCGGCGTGAAACAGTCTTGGGGCCCCCCGCCCCACGATTTCTTTGGACAGTGATTTGAGAGAATACCGAATAGGAGGATCACGATGTCCAGAGGAAGAAATACAGAATCCGGAGGCGCGCTTGAAGTCTCTGAACGACTCTCCGGCTCCTCCTCCTTGACCACAGTGCATGTCCGTCGGGCGACGTAGGTCGTCTTTTCTTCCACCCTGAACGAGTGCATCGTGGAGGAAAGTGAGATGCTTCCACACAGTCATCGATCACTGAATCATTTGCAGACTTCGCTGCGCCCCATGTTCGTCCGGCCGTCCCGCATGTCTCGCAGCGTGTCCCGGCCGGTCAAACATCGTCCAGTTACGACCCAAGCCTTCACCGCCCCGCCTCTTCTCCGGTCTCGACATGGCGTGTCGGGTCCATCGAATCATGCAGGAGCCGGAGGATATCGATCACCGGGGGGCCCTTCTGGTCTGCCGATCCGGAAAAATACCAAATGCCGGCCTTTGCGCCCCCTGCGCGCAACGTGCAGCGTTATCAAACGATCAGTGATTTTATCGCGTCTCCGCGATCTGGGAACCTCCCGTACGGTCGTCAGCGCTTCGATCACCGGGGTCAACGTTTCGGCATAGGCACGCGCTTGCGCTCCTTCGAACTGTTCCGATGTCCAATGGAGAATGTTCCGGTTGTCGTCTTCAGCCGCTGCTGCCAAGCTAACGCACCAATGGCGGCCGCCGGCCATCACGTCATGTCGTCGTTGGATAGACCGCCGCCGAGCGTTTCGGTGGTGAGGGCGGACATCCTCTCTCGCAGCACCTCGGCACGATCGAATGACCTATACCGTCCCAACGCGATGTCGGCGATCCCGGCCTCTGCGGCCTCGAGCATGGCCTTGAGGCGTATCGCGTCCTCCACTTCCCGAAGTTCGACCAGCCTGAGACCTTCACGAATCACCTCACTGGCATTCTGATAGCGGCCGGAATCGACCAGCCTCACGACCAAGGCAGCCAGATGGTCCGAAAGAACCACGTTGCGCGTCGGCACGATCGATTCTCCTTGGTGGGCAAATATTGGGATAATATGCCGCAAATGCTTTCCTTGCAACGCTTTGGAAGGTCGTTTTTGGATGGCCAGACCGCCGACTATGACTGGCGAAATCGCGAGCGTAATCAACGCCGCTTGTTGCGAACTTGGATGCTAAGTCGCTCTTGCCTTCTCCTCGTTGCCCGCTGTTCTGTTCATCAGTGATACGTCGTCCGTTGTTCCTCGCTACGAAGTTGCCGTTTTCCACCCGTCATCGAAATATACTCCGATACCGGCGCTTCTTGAGATCATCGCTACATCAAATCCGATAGTTGCACGTGCTCCGCGTCCGCGCCGCGATGCAACACCATTATGTGATTGGGTTCGGACATGAACCACGCGAACGAACGCCACGCCAGTTCGCTCGCTGTCGTCTTGAATGCCGCGTCACCGCGGTCCGCATATGCGGTTACAAAGACGACTTGTTCTTCCTTGAACCCTGCCTCCGTCGCAATCGTCATCAGCGCAGTTTGCCGGGCTGGGGTAACGGGTCCAGCCGTGGCGACGACCTCGACGAATACCAGGAGCGGTTCGCTCGGACCGATATCAACGAGGATCAGGTCCTGCAGATTTTTGTCCTGCCGGATCGTCAGGCCGATGTCCCACGCAAGCCGGTTATCGCGCGGCGCCACCTGGTTTCGACTTTCGCTCAACCAGATCACGCCGGGGTCTTCCCGGAACCTCGGCGCAAATTCCTCGACAACGGCCTTGGAAATCACGGAACTCGGGCCCGGCTCCATATCCCGGGTCTCGCCGCTCGGAAAATTAACCAATACCCGTCCCTCACGCGCGACCGCACCGCGTCGCATGATCGCGACCCGAGCAAGGGCGCCTCTGGACAGGTTCGGCTGCTGCCATTGCTGAATGTTGATTTCCAGTTCCGCACCACTCAAGGCGGGATCGAACAACGACGCGAAGTCGTCGGCAATCCCTCGCGCTCTCTCACGGCGCCCATGCGGACCAATCCTTCCCGGAGCGTCTCGTCGCGAATTGGCTCTCTTGTATTTGCCGCATACCAACGTCCCTCGATGTTCCCAACCGAACGCATGGATTCCACCGTCCATGCCTGCCGCGCGGCTTCGTCTATCGATATAGCCTGCCGATCCGTCATTCGCGTCACTTGATCGGGACGGAGCCAACGGTCAGTGCCTTCGACCGCGCCGACATAAAGCATCGCGAACACCGTCTTGGCCGCGATTTCGCGGGTCACATAATTTCGATTGGATGTCCCCTCCGGGAATATGAGCTGGAGTCGTTCGTGAATTTCCGGGACCGGTGAGAGTGGAGGCAACGGCATCAACCAGCCCCATTCATAAAAAGACGCTCTACTGCGCGTTCCAGCGTCGCGCGCGTCGCGCGCCGACCTATCAGCCGCTCGACTTCCTTCATCGATTCCCACGATGGCAATGGCAAAGCTTCGAGTTCATAGGCCGACACGGCCACGCTACCGTTGATGCAGCGGAACACCTAGTCGGCAACGTGACTATTCAGCAACACCGCCAGGGCAGCCGGAGACACCTTCGGTACGCCGTTGAGCGGTTTGACCATATTCAAGTGGTTCTCGATGACGACCGCGCGGTGTTTGTCGATGAATGACGCCGGCAGTTCGGCCGCGATCAGTCGACGCGATTGCTCTTTCGCCGTTGTCCGTTGCAACAGGACGCACGGGAAGTCGGTTACCACCCAGTGCTCCTTTTTCTGCGGCTCAAAAAATGGCTTATGATTGCGCTTCCGTGCTCGAAACTCGAACACACCGTCGGACCGAATGGACTCGGCCCAGATCAACGGGTATATCCCTTTGCCCGGCCGATCACGCAAGCTTGGCTTGTGCCGGTTCCATACCAGGGGTCCGGTGCTCACGGTATAGCCGTAATCGACGAGCCGGCTCGGCAGGGCGTCAGCTATCCGTACAAGCTTGCTTTGCGCTTTTGCCCGCGGTATCAGCCATGGTTGATCATGTTGCGTTGGCAGGCTGAACGAACCCGCCCGGGTTGTCTTGAACGAACCATCCGGACCCGGCGAAATGAAATGGACTTGCCCTGCGCAGGGGTCGCCTCCTCGACGATACACCGCGAGCAGGGTTTCCTGAAGCACCTCGGCGAACACACCACGGCAAATTTGTTCTCAGATGGAGCATGATGTGGGGAATGAATTTCGAGTCATTCTCAAGTAGTCGAAGACGAGACGGGTATTGAAAGAGAGTTTGCGCATCGATTGGGCGATCGATTGAGCGGGTTTTTGAAAGGATTTGAGAATACCGACGGCAAAGCGTCGGAGGCGGGTGATGTTTTCCGGGCCGAAGCCGGTGCGGATTCGACTGCGGTCCTCATCGTAATTCCAGTCGATGATGTAATGGACGCTTTCGATACTCCAATGACCGCGATTGATGGCCAGCAAGCGTTCGGGGGAGGCCTCGCCGGGTGAGCGGCTCGTGATGCCCAGCGCGGTTTCACACGTGAGGGCGCCGGATTTCTTGTCGATGGATTCGCGCTCGATCCGAAAGACCTGGCCCAGGTGGGGAAAGTCGAGGTAGTGGTTGAGTTCGGTACTACACCAAATGCGTCGGGTCTCGATGCGGCCATGCTCGGGTGGCGTGACCTCGACAAAGTCGGGTTGTCCGCGGGTTTGGAACAGCAACGCGATATCGTGTTCCAGTGTCGGTTGGTTGCCTTTGACCGTGAAATGATAGTGCGCTCCCCGCTCGACTAAATAGTGCGCGATCGCACGTTGGGTCAGCAGGGCATCGCCGGTGATGTCCTTGCCGGCGATGTCGCAGGTTTGAAGCAAGGGAACGGCCATACCGATTTCGTTCGTGCGCTTGCGCTCCTCGCCGCCGGCTACAGGCAGGGTTCCCACTTTTTTTGGGTGTAGCAGCGTTTCGACTCATGCCCGACCACGCTCATGATGTGGGTCTGACGCCCGTCCGAGTCGAGGGCGTTCTTCATCGTCTTGCCATCCATGGCCAGCGCATCGTCCGGGGCGCCCCACGCCCGATTCCACGCATTGAGCGCCCGGTCCAGCGCCCCCGGTTCAATCCGGACCAGACAATCCCGAATCACAAACTCGCTGGGAACCACATAGCGGCCGTTCTCCCGCCGGCAGCCAAAACGTTCGCGGGCTTTCTGCCCCAGGGCATCGGCCCAATCCGAGATGGCTTTATAGCCGTGCATGCCGCACAGCGTCGCGCCCGCCGCGATGCCCAGCACTGCCGACAAGGGATGGCGCCGTCCCTGAGCGCGGCGCGGATCGGGAATGGTCTTGAAGCACTGGGGGAGTTGGCGCATCTGTGCGGCATTGAGCATGATCTTGGGGGCTCCGGTGAGTTGAAGATGTTCCCGGACAGGGTGGGTCAGTTGCCTGCGCGCATCGCGGCACAAGGGGACGCACAAAGACAAGCTTCGGGGCATCGGCTTCGGCGCTGTAGCCGTCCCGGGTGCGCCGGTATCCCCGGGTCCGTCCCAG
>CAUVWY020000006.1:0-53237 GCA_963555775.3 Terriglobia bacterium
CGGGCAGTAATTCATGTATCGGGCACAGGCGGCGGGGTACCATGACGCTGAACGTCGATGAATTGAATGTCAAAGAATCTGTCCGTAGGGAGTTGCCGGAAAATGAAGACACACACCGCAGGTCGTTTCTTGCTCATTGGATTGGTTGCCGCGCTCAACGCGGCGTGTTCGACGCCCGAACCGGACGCCGCGCCGCAGTCGGAACCGGTTGCCGTGGAACCCTCTGCCCGGTTGCAGCCGGATACGACGATGGGAATCTATACGCCGGAACAGCACGATCTCTATGACGGCCGCTTCATCGTTTCCGGCAGCCGGATTTTTCAGGCCGGCACGCTGATCGACGAGAGTCCGTGGGACCACATGGGTGACGACGCTGCAAATCTTCGTGAAGTGGGCGGCAGCATCGAGTTCGATGTCAACGAGATCGAAAATACCGGCACGTTCCGTGCGGAACTGGAGTTGCCCGAGGGAACCTACGTCGTCAACCTGGAAGAAGTCGTCGAGTTCAACCCGTGCCAGGACGGTGGCATTGCCGCGTTCCTGTACGAGCATGGAGATGCCGGATGCGGCGACATGAACTGGCCGAAGAGCTTGCTCTACGTGGCGGGCTGGGGAACCGGATCGGCAACGTTGAATGGAGAGACGCTCTACGAGGATTACCAGATCCATTTCATGGTGACCCAGGGCATCCGTGACCGTGAAACCCTGGAAGTTCTGCCGGCCGCGACAACGTCCGCCGCCGGCGCCGTCAATCCGGCAGCGCAGCAACTGGATTTTTTCATCCGGAGTCCCGAGACCAACGACGCGAACAACCCCGGCAGGGAAGTGTTCGATCACTTCTTTGCGATGGAAGTGACCTGGAAGTAGGCCGCGGCAGATCGAACAAAGGGGACATCGACATCGTAGCGGCGCCTCGCATGCGGCCCGAGCGCGCTCGCAAGGTGACCCTCGGCGGGTCTGTCAGGGCCTGCCGCACGAGGAGAATTCGGTGAGACAACGGGTGTGGCTTCTGTTTCTGAACGTGTTTGCGGTTGTGGGCATCGTTACCGCACAGCGTGCCCCGGCCCCGGCACTCGCGGAATGCGGCCCGCAGGGCGACGTGGAAGTGATATGCGGTGCGCGGGCGCCGGAGGATCTTGAACTCACCCCCGACGGCAACAGGATCATCGTTGCGCAGTTTGGCCGTGGCGCCGTCGCGGGGACCGGCATCGTGCTGTTCGACCCGGACGCGCAGGACTTCCGGGACTTGCCGGTCCGCGTCGAACGGCGCCCGACCTGGGGCGATCGCGCCTGCGTCGAACCCGAAGGCATGGCGCTGAACCCCCACGGACTATCGCTCGCGACGCATCCCGACGGCGTCGCGGGCCTCTATGTGGTCAATCACAACCTGCGCGAGTCGATCGAGATGTTCGAGGTCGCTGAAGCCGGCGGAGGATGGGAATTGATCTGGCGCGGGTGCCTCTCAGCCGAAGTGGCCTACAACGATCTGGCGATGCTGCCCAACGGCGGGTTCGTAGGGACGCGTCCCACTGCTCTCCAGGAACCGGGAGCGAACGCGTTTGGAGGCGGCAACAGCGGCGACGTCGCGGTCTGGACTCCGGAATCGGGTGAAGTGGTGCTGCCCGACACCGCGTCGGGTTTTCCCAATGGCGTGGCCGTCGATCCGGAAGGCCGATTTGCGTATATCGCGGTCTGGACCTGACAAGGCGCCATCAAGTACGACCTCGAGCGCCGTGAACGCGTGGCGACGATCGAACTGGGCTTCATGCCGGACAACCTGACCTGGACCGCGGATGGCCGGCTGCTCGCGGCCGGAATCCAGGGAATCGGTGGCGACTGCGGCGGTGTCCCCTGTATTCAGGGCTTTGAAGTCGCCGAGATCGATCCGGAAACGATGAACGTCCGAACGGTGTACCGTTCCGAGGGCGGACCCAGTCCCATCAGCGGTGTCTCGGTCGCGATTCAACTGGACGACGATGTCTATGTCGGGAGTTTCCAGGGCGACCGCCTGGTGCGTATCGACTGGACGGATTGATCTGGCCCGCATTTCTCACGAGTTGTCTGCTACAGCGCCGGATCCATCCGCCAGTGCTGCGTTCTACGGCGCGTTCTCAGGCGCTTTCCTGGCGCCGATCGCGCCGGGCGCGTAGCGGCGCGTTCCTCGCGCCGGATCAAGCGCGGTCGGGCTCCTCGACGTACAGTCAAGTACGCCTCCGTCGCCCTCTGCGCGCGCGCCTTGCCCTGACGGCGTCTCCGACTCTTCGCGACGAAAACCCGTGAGAAAGGCGGGCTGGCGTCGCTCGTTTACTCGGTGGTCGATATTCTGGGCCGCGACGTCAGTGATGAGAATGCTTTTGCCAGGAGTGCCGACCTGGAGGAAGTCTGGGACTACGTCGGAATACCAACGGAAAATCGTGAGGCGAGTGGAACGATCGGTCGTGACCTTGCCGGCGGGTCTTCGAAGTGATCGGAACGTTGTTCCTGGATTGCGGGCGCATCCCCGTCGTCGGCCTGATCGGCTTCAGTCCAATAGATTAGCTCGGTACTCTTTGCCGCAGGGACACCCAGGTTCGACTACCCTCCGATGTTCGCCCCTTCTTCGGCAATCAACTCGTCGAGACCGTCCAGGGAACCGTTTGTGAATCGATAAAGGTTTTCCAGATCTTCCCGCGCTTGCGCCTGCTCCGGATCGAGGAACACCGCACGAGCGAGTGCGGAGAGCGCGCCTTCGAGGTCCTGATTGTTATTCGACGCCAAGCCCAGCATGTAGTAGATGTCCGACCGTGCCGGCCGAGCTTCCAGAGCCGAACCATAGGCTTGGGCGGCCGCTCCCCAATCCTCCAACTGGAAATGGGCTATGCCGACAGTGGACCAGGCCTGGACGAGCGCATCCGCTTTTTGTTCTTCGGTCAGGTGGGAGGAATCCGGCCCCGCCAGGAAAGGTTCCAACTGTTCCACTGCCGATTGGGCGTATTGGAGGGCCTGCGCCATGTGCCGATCGAATTCCTCCCCGGCTGCTGGCGGCTGTTGGACCATCGCCATCGAGATGGTCATGAGTGTCTGCAGGTCGTTGGGGGCGATTTCCAGGATGCGTTCCCCATACTCGACGATCCCCACCCCGTTATCGGTGCTCTGGTGACCGCTAAGGACGGTATCCAGAAAAAACAACTGGAATTGGGTGTTCTCCTCGCGCATCTGGTCGAGTTCGACCGAACGATCGTCCTCCCTCAACTCGCTCAGCAGATCGCGGGCCTCTGCCAGGGCGTCCAGGCCCAGTTCCGCATTCTCGATGACCTGTTCGAAATCGTCGAGTTGACTGTAGACTTCGACAAACGACCGATAGATGGTTGCCGCTTGACTGACAAGGTCGAACCGTACCGACGGCAACTCGGGCAATTGCGATGGATCGTCGATGAACCCCATCTTCGATTCAAAGAAATACTCCTGGGCCTCCAAAGCCTCGTGCCCCGATTCGATAATCTCCTCCGGATCGCCTTGTTCGTATCGCACCTGCCACCGGGGCCGAAGAACCAGGTGGGTCAACTCGCTGCCTGAATAGTCGGCAAGGAAGTCGTTGATGCTGCGGATCTTGCGGTCGAGCGTCGGCGCGTCGCCAATCGCATAGTAGGCGTTGATCTCGTCCTCGGATTGCGGAAGGACGCTGAGCGGCGCCTGCGGGTCGTAGCGGATGACCGCGCGTCGTTGGGCCGAAAACACCGTCGGGACACAGAAGATAACGAAGATGACTGCAGCGATGCCGTTTCGCATATTCATGGCACCCATTCCTCCTTGAAGATCCGCCGATGGGTAGTCGCCTTCGGCGTTGGCAATGTTCGCCGGGATTTCGAACGCTTCGTGTCTTTCGCCTTCCAGACTTCACCCATGCCGCCTTTGCCGATGTCAGAGAGAATCGTGTCGTGGCCGGGTTGGGTGCCAGCTTGCATAATCTCGGTTGCGTTCGAACGTGCCGTCGGAATCTCGACAAATAGTATGAAGGAAAGAACGTGAGGTCAACGAAGGGGTCACATGCCCGATGCTGGCAGCCACCTGAGGGTGGGACGGCCCGATCAGGAATGTTGTTTTTCGAATTCCGCGATCCGATCGTCGTGCTTGAGGATGTATTCCAGGTCGTCCACTCCGTCCAGCAGGCAGGTTCGGGCAAAGGGATCCACATCGAAGCCGAACGACACGCCGGCCGCCGTCACTGTCTGGGCTTGGAGGTCGATTCTGAACCTGGCGCCGGCTTCGGCCGCCTCGAGGCATGCGGCATGGTTCGCCGCATCGACCGGGATCGGCAAAAGGCCGTTTCTGAGTGAGTTCTTCTTGAAGATATCCGCAAAACTCCGAGCGATGACGACCCAGACGCCGAAGTCCATCAACGACCAAACCGCGTGTTCGCGCGAACTGCCGCAGCCGAAGTTCCGCCCGCCAATCAAGACGTGGGCATCCGCCGTTCCCGGTCGATTCAGGACAAAGTCCGGTTTCGGATTCCCGCTGCCATCGAAGCGCCAGTCTTCGAAGAGATTCTTTCCCAGACCGGTGCGCTCGGTCGTTCGCAGGAACCGGGCCGGAATAATCTGATCGGTATCGATGTCGTCGCGATCCAGGCAGGATGCCGGCGACACCAATATTTCGAATTTCTTCACTTCCTCAGTTCTCCAAAAGCGTTCGAGGGTCCGAGACCTTTCCAGTGATGGCCGCGGCTGCGGCGGTCAGCGGGGAAGCCAGCATCGTTCGGCCGTTCTGGCCCTGCCGTCCTTCGAAGTTGCGGTTGCTGGTGCTGACCGAGCGCTGGCCCGGGTCCAACCGGTCGCCGTTCATCCCGATGCACATGCTGCAGCCCGATTCCCGCCATTGGGCGCCGGCGTCGGTGAACACCTTGTGCAGGCCTTCGCTCTCAGCCTGTGCCCGGATCTGTTGCGAACCGGGGACAATCAGCGCCCGGACGCCGTCGCGGACCTTGCGATCCCTGAAGATCGATGCAGCCGCACGCAGATCCGTGATGCGGGAGTTGGTGCAGCTTCCGATGAAGACGACGTCCACCTGTTGATCCAGAAGTCGTTCTCCTGGGGTGAGACCCATGTATTTCAGGGCCGCCACCATTTGTGCCCGTTCGGCGGGGTCGGATATTCCTTCCGGGTCGGGAACGCGCGTGCCGATTTCGGCACACATCGCGGGGTTCGTCCCGAAGCTGATCATCGGCTGGAGCGAACCCGTGTCGATGGTGACCGTCCGGTCATAGTTGGCGTCCGGGTCGCTGTGGAGTGCGGACCATCGTTCCATCGCAGCGTCCCAGTCGGCGCCCGACGGTGCGAAATCGCGTCCGGACATGTACCCATAGGTCGTGTCGTCGGGCGCGATCAGGCCGGCACGGGCCCCGGCTTCGATCGACATGTTGCAGATCGTCATCCGGCCGTCCATGTCAAGCGCGTCGATTCCCGTTCCCATGAATTCGAAGACGTGGCCGGTTCCGCCGGCGACGCCGATCTCGGAGATCAGCTTCAGGATCATGTCCTTCGCCGTGACGCCGGGCCGCAGATTACCGTCGAAGTCGACTCCGAAGTTGAGGCTCTTGTGTTCGAGCAGGCACTGCGTGGCCAATACGTGTTCCACCTCGGTCGTACCGATCCCGAAGGCCAGTGCGCCGAACGCCCCGTGTGTGGATGTATGGCTGTCGCCGCACACGATGGTCAGACCCGGTTGGGTAAGGCCGAGTGCGGGACCTATGACGTGAACGATGCCTCTTCGCTCGTGACCCATGCCATAAAGCCGTATTCCGAATTCCTTGCAGTTGGTCTCCAATTGACCGATCTGCTGGACAGCCATGGGCCCTGCGTCAGCGACGTTACGGCTGATGGTGGGCGTGACATGGTCGGCGGTGGCAACGGTGCGGCCGGGACGGCGCACGCCGATACCCCGTTTTCGCAATCCGGTGAACGCCTGAGGTGTCGTCACCTCATGAATCAAATGGAGATCGATGTACAGGATCGAGGGCGTGCCCGATGCCTCGACCACCACATGGCTGTCCCAGATCTTGTCGTAGAGGGTTCTTGGTTTCACAGTTGCCATTATCCGGGATTTCCGAAATTCCCTGTTGGAAACAAACGAAGTTCTTGTTAACCTACCTACCAGTCGGTAGGTTTATTATGGCGGCTCGAAACGTGAATGTAAAGTCGGCAGCCCCCAATTCGAAGGACAAGTCCCCAACCGGTGCCCGGGAGAAAGTATACGAGATTGCGGCCGAAGTTTTTCACGTCAAGGGCTACGACAAGACTTCGATGAGCGACATCGCGGCCGCGGTCGGATTGACCAAGGCGGGCCTTTACCACCATGTCGCGAGCAAGGAACAGTTGCTCTACACGATCCTCGACTACGGCATGGACATGACCGAACACCACGTGATGGGTCCGCTCGCGTCGGTCACGGATCCGGTACTGCGTCTTCGAACGATGATTGAACTGCATCTGAAGCTGATTCTCGAAGGACGAAAACTGGCGGTGACGGGGCTTCTCCACGAATGTCGGGGGCTGTCCACGGGGGATCAGAACAAGATCAACCGCCGCAAGAAGCAATACGTGCAGTTGGTAAGCGACATTATCCGCGACGTTCTCGAAAAGACGGGCGCCAAGAAGAGCAGTGTGAATCCCAAGGTCGCGGCGCTGGCCCTGCTGGGAATGCTGAACTGGACCTACCAGTGGTACAAGCCCTCGGGCGCGGTGAAGCCCAACGAGGTTGTTCGGGAGTTTCAGGATTTGTTTATTTTCGGTGTCCTGGGAGCGCAGGGCTGAGGAAGTGGATATGGATCGACTTGCGATTTTCGACACGACATTGAGGGACGGAGAGCAGGCGCCCGGCTTCAGCATGAATATCGAAGACAAGCTGCATATGGCGCGCCAGTTGGAACGTCTGCAGGTCGACGTTATCGAGGCTGGGTTTCCGATCGCGTCCGAAGGAGACTTCGAAGCGGTCAAGCGTGTCGCGGCGGAAGTGCGGACCGTGACCATTGCCGGACTCGCGCGTGCGGTTCCCGGCGATATCAGGCGCTGTTGGGAAGCGCTGGAAAACGCCGAAAAACCTCGAATTCACACTTTCCTTGCCACCAGCGACATTCATCTGAAGTACAAGCTCCTCAAGAATCGCGAAGAGGCCCTCGATATGGCCTTGAAAGCCGTGAAACTGGCCAAGTCGCTCTGTGACGACGTGGAATTTTCGGCCGAAGACGCCGGTCGTTCCGACCCGGAATACCTGTACCGGGTGATCGAAGCCGTCATTGCCGAAGGCGCCAACATCGTCAACATCCCCGATACCGTCGGCTACTGTCTTCCGAATGAATATGGCCAGTTGATCGCGGGCCTCCAGAACGTCAAGGACATCGACAAGGTTACGATCAGTACGCACTGTCACGACGATCTCGGCGTTGCCGTGGCGAATTCGCTTGCCGGTGTGCATAACGGCGCCCGCCAGGTGGAATGTGCGGTCAACGGCATCGGCGAACGCGCCGGGAACGCCTCTCTTGAAGAGATCGTGATGGCCGTGTACGTCCATTCCAGGGAGTTCGGTCTCGAAACCGGCGTGGACACGACCGAGATCAGCCGCACCAGCCAATTGCTGTCGAGCCTGACCGGTATCGCGGTGCAGGCCAACAAGGCCATCGTCGGCAAGAACGCCTTTGCCCACGAAGCGGGGATCCACCAGGACGGCGTTCTGAAGGAAGCGCTGACCTATGAAATCATGACTCCGGCGTCGGTGGGTCTGACGCGGAATTCAATCGTGCTGGGGAAGCACTCCGGACGCCATGGCCTGGCCGCGCGGTATCGCGAAATGGGCTACCAACTCAGCGAAGCCGATCTGGGTCGTGCGTACATGCTATTCACCAAACTCGCCGACCGAAAGAAAACCATCTTCGACGAAGACCTGATGGTGATCATCAACGACGGCCTGCAGCATATTCCCGAGGCCTACTCCCTCAAGTACTTCCATATCGTGGGGACTTCGGACGCCAACTCCACGGTCACGGTGAGCCTGGAGAAAGACGGCGAGATGTATACGGATTCGGCCACCGGAGACGGTCCGGTCGACGCGTGCGTTCAGGCGATCAACCGCATCAGCGGCTGTTCCGGCAAGTTGGTGTCCTACTCGGCAAATTCGGTCACCGAAGGGGCCGAGGCCGTGGGCGAGGTGTTCATCACGGTGAACATCGACGGCAGGGAGATTGCCGGCCGTGCCGCCAGCACGGATTTGAACATCGCAGCTACCCGTGCCTATCTGGATGCCGTGAACAAGGCATTTTGGAGCGGCGGCAGATCCGCCGCCAGCGTGGAGCAGGCTTCGGGCCAATAGGCACCTCACCGATGGAAAGTGACCCGAGAGCGATCGGAAAGTGATCGGAAAGTGAAGAAAACAAGATGAAAGCCCGCATCGTATTCCTGCCCGGCGACGGTATCGGACGTGAAGTACTCGGGGAGGCCCGCCGCGTCCTGGAGACTGTCGAACAGGTTTACGGCCACAGTTTCGAGATCGCCGAGGGCGAGATCGGCGTGACCGCCCTGAAAAACGCCGGCGACCCTCTGCCCGAAGCAACCCGGAAGCTCTGCCTCACGGCGGACGCCGTCATGTTGGGCGCGGTGGGCGGTCCCGCCGGTGCGGCGTATGAAGGTTGCGCTCCCGAGGCGGGGTTGCTTGACTTGCGCAAGCTTCTCGGGAACTACGCCAATCTCCGCCCCGTCGTGGCGTCGGAGGCGCTTGCGGGACATTCGCCGTTGCGGCCCGAATTGATTCATGGGGTGGACCTGCTGGTTGTCCGCGAACTCCTGGGAGGTATTTATTTCGGCAAGCCGAGCGACACCATAGATGGCGTTGCGCGGGATACCGAAGTCTATTCGGAGCAGGAGGTTCGCCGGATAGCGGAGATCGCGTTCTCGACCGCCCGGCTGCGGCGCAACAAGGTGACGTCGGTCGATAAGGCCAATGTTCTGGAATCGTCGCGACTCTGGCGGCGGGTGGCGTCTGAAGTCGCTTCCCGGTATGCCGATGTGACGTTCGAGAACATGCTGGTCGACAACTGCGCCATGCAACTGGTGGCCAGACCTTCGCAGTTCGACGTCATTCTGACCAGCAACATGTTTGGCGACATCCTCAGCGACGAAGCGTCGGTACTGACCGGAAGCCTGGGCATGCTGCCGTCGGCAAGCACGGGCGGCAAGATCGGACTTTTCGAGCCCGTGCACGGTTCGGCGCCCGATATCGCGGGAACCGCGAAGGCCAACCCCATCGGCGCCATTCTTTCGATTGCGATGATGCTTGAACTCGGTCTGGGCCTGTTCGATGAAGGCGCGTCGGTGCGGCAGGGTGTGGAACGCGCATTTTCGGAAGGGTACCGTACAGCGGATCTTGAAAGCGGCGCCGCGGGCGAAATCCCCGCGTCGACTTCGGATATGGGCCGGGCCGTCGCCGAAGGCATGAAAACCCCGGTATAGACCATGAAAGACACCAGCACGGAAATCGGCGGGTTGAACAGGCACAGCAGGCAATTGACGCAGTCGTACCGGCATCCGGCGGCGCGCGCCATGTTGTTCGCGGCCGGCTTGACCGAGGCCGACATGAGCCTGGCGCAGGTCGGAATCGTATCGAGCGGCTTTGAGGGCAACCCCTGCAACATGCACCTGAACGATCTGGCCGCCGAGGCGAAGAACGGTGTCCGGTCGGCCGGCATCGTCGGGTTCGTTTCGAACACCATCGGTGTCAGCGACGGCATTTCGATGGGGACCTTCGGCATGCGGTACTCGCTGCCTTCGCGTGAAGTGATTGCCGATTCGATCGAGACCATTGCCTCGGCGCAGCACTATGACGGCGTCATCACGATCATGGGTTGCGACAAGAACATGCCGGGCGCCGTGATTGCGATGGCGCGGCTCAACCGTCCGTCGCTGATGATCTATGGCGGGACGATCGCCCCGGGCCATTTGAACGGCAACACGCTCGATGTCGTTTCGTCGTTCGAGGCATTGGGCCAGCACATGGCCGGCAAGATCACGTTGGAAGAGTTCGAGCAGGTCATCCGCAACAGTTGTCCCGGCGCGGGCGCATGCGGGGGGATGTTTACGGCCAATACCATGGCATCGGCGATCGAAGGTCTCGGGATGAGCCTTCCCTACAGTTCTTCGTATCCCGCCGAAAGCCGGGAGAAAGCCGAAGAGTGCCGGGGTTCGGGCAAGGCGATTCGCCGATTGCTCGAGCGCAACCTGAAGCCGAGCGACATCATGACGCGCAAGGCGTTCGAGAACGCCATCACGCTGGCAGTCGTTCTGGGCGGTTCTACCAACGCGGTGCTGCACCTGATTGCGATGGCGCGAACGATCGGGATCGCACTGACGATCGACGAGTTTCAGGAAATAAGCGACCGTGTTCCGCTTCTTGCCGACTTCAGACCGAGCGGCAAGTACGTCATGGAAGACCTGCACAAGATCGGGGGTACGCCGGCGGTAATGAAGATGCTGCTGGAGCGCGATCTGATTGACGGCGACTGCATGACCGTTACGGGACGCACCGTCGCCGAAAATCTGGAACACCTTCCGGGATTGACCGAGGGGCAAGAGATCGTTCGGACCCCCGACGACCCGATCAGTGCCCGCGGGCATCTCCGAATCCTGTACGGCAACCTCGCCGAGCAAGGCTCGGTGGCCAAGATTACAGGCAAGGAAGGCGAGTTCTTCGAAGGCCCGGCGCGCGTGTTCGACAGCGAGGACGATGCCAATAACGCGATCGGCGACGGCAAGGTTCGGAAAGGCGACGTGGTCGTGATCCGGTACGAAGGCCCCCGGGGCGGGCCGGGGATGCCGGAGATGCTGACTCCAACGTCCATGATCATGGGCCGTGGTCTCGGAAATGACGTGGCGCTGATCACCGATGGCCGGTTCTCGGGCGGAACGCGCGGATTTGTCGTCGGGCATATTGCTCCCGAAGCCCAGGACGGCGGCGTTATCGCTCTGGTTCGCGATGGCGACCGCATCAGGATCGACGCGGTGAACAACACGATCGATGTCGACCTCACGCCCGAAGAGATCGCCGCTCGTCGTGACGCCTGGACCGAAATGCCGTTGCGTGTCGCCTCGGGTGCGCTGTTCAAGTATGCGCGGCTGGTTTCGCCGGCCTCCGAGGGCTGTACGACCGACGGTTCGTGAATTGACGACTGCGACAGGGGATAAATACGTGGCCAGGGAAATGGAAACAGCGACACGCGCCAAGGACACTTCCGCACCGCGGGCAAGGACGGTGTCGGGTTCCGAGGCGGTCGTGCTTTCCTTGATCGACCAGGGCGTGGAGGTGATTTTCGGCTACCCGGGTGGGGCGATCATGCCGGTGTACGACGCTCTGTACGAGCACGACCATGAACTCCGTCACATTCTGGTCCGGCACGAACAGGGTTCGGTTCACGCCGCCCAGGGCTACACCCGTGCGTGCGGAAAGCCGGCCGTATGTATCGCCACTTCGGGTCCCGGAGCGACGAACCTGATTACCGGACTCGCCGATGCAAAGATGGACTCCACGGCGGTGGTCTGTATCACGGGGCAGGTGCCGTCCAAGTTTCTCGGCGCCGATGCGTTCCAGGAAACGGACATCATCTCGGTGAGTACCCCGGTCACGAAGTGGAACTATCAGATTACGCGGCCCGAAGAGATTTCCGAGGTCATTGCCAAGGCGATTCACATCGCGTCGTCGGGTCGTCCCGGGCCGGTACTGATCGACATCACCAAGGATGCCCAGTTGGGTACGGTGGACTACAAGCCGCACACCGCCGTTCTGGAAGTGCCCGGCTATCGTCCCAAGCCGGCGCTCGATCCGAAGACCGTCGAGGCCGCGGCGGAACTGATCGACAATGCGAAGCGGCCCTTGGTGCTGGTCGGGCAGGGTGTGATCCTGTCGCACGCCGAAGATGAGATGAGGGGGTTGATCGAGAAAGCCGGTCTCCCGTTCGGGGCGACCCTGCTTGGGTTGTCGGCGCTGCCAAGACGGCACCCGCTGTGTGTTGGCATGCTGGGCATGCACGGCAACTACGGGCCCAACATGAAGACCAACGAATGCGATGTCCTGATTGCGGTCGGCATGCGTTTCGACGACCGCGTGACCGGTGATCTGACCAAGTATGCGCGCCAGGCGAAGGTCATTCACATGGACATCGATCGCGCCGAGATCGACAAGAACGTGAAAACGACCGTTGCGATCGTCGCCGACGCGAAGGAGGCGTTGGCGAAGCTGATCGAACGGGTCGCGCCCGCGTCGCACGACGCCTGGCTCGAGGAATTCAGGGAGTGCGACAAGATCGAGCACGAGCGCGTGATCGAAAAGGACATTCGTCCCGATGGCGGGGGTCTTCGAATGGCCGAGGTCATCCACCAGTTGTCGGAGCGAAGCAAGGGACAGGCGATTCTCGTGGCCGACGTCGGCCAGCACCAGATGGCGGCCGCCCGGTATTACAGGTTCGAGGAAGGCAGCAGGATCATTACTTCGGGTGGTGCCGGAACGATGGGATTCGCATTGCCGGCCGCGCTTGGCGCCGGCGTGGGCCGCCCCGACCGGCCGGTCGTTGCGGTGATTGGCGACGGCGGCTTCCAGATGACGCTTCAGGAATTGGGCACCATCTTTCAGGAAAAGGTCCCGGTCAAGCTGATGATCCTGAACAACGAGTATCTCGGGATGGTCCGACAGTGGCAGCAGTTGTTTTTCTCGCGCCGCTACTCGGCCACCGAATTGATGAACCCGGACTTCCTCGGGGTCGCGGTTGCTTACGGGATGCAGGGGAATCGGGTGACCGACCGCGAAAATCTGGGCGCGGCAATCGATGAGATGCTGGCGGCCGAGTCTTCGTTCCTGCTCGAAGTGGTGGTCGAACGCGAAGACAATGTCTTTCCGATGATTCCGTCCGGGGCGTCGGTTTCGGAAATTCGTCTGGAATAGTCGGCGGCAAACCGCGGGTCGTCCGGTGATGGACCGCACCGGCCTGCCGGAGTGAACGCGCGGTTGGAGTACACGAGTTTGGACGAGCAATTCACTATTTCGATGTTGACCGAGAAGGCGTCGAGTGCGCTGTTACGTATCGTTTCGACGCTTGGCCGGCATCGGTTGCAGATCGAGAGCCTGACATCCGCCGCGGCCGCCAGCCCCGACCTGTACCGGCATACCGTGGTGGTCCGGGCCGAGCCCGATCATGTCCGAAGGGCCATGAAACAACTGGATACCACGCTTGGCGTGCTGCAGGCCGATTACTACCCGCAAGGCGCGACAGTCGATCGCGAGTTGGGATTGTTCAAGTTGTCGGTCGATCTGGCATCGGGAGGCGATTCGCTGGAACGTCTCGTGCGCCGGAGTCGCGCGAAAGTTGTGCTTGCCGGCCCCGACTACGTGGTCATCGAAAAGACCGGCAGCAGGGAAGAGATCGAAGAGTTGTTGACCAGTTTTGAACCGTTCGGCGTCATGGAATTCGTGCGATCGGGACAAACAACCGTCACGAAGCCCATGGCCGCGGTCATGGTTCACGAAGAGATCGGAACGGAATAATTCCGGAATTCAACGGAGGCGAGTACCAATGGCACAGATCAAGTTCGGCGATGTCGTCGAAAACGTAATCACCCGCGACGAATGGTCCCTCGACACGGCCCGCGAAACCATGAAGGACGAAACCATCGCCGTCATCGGCTACGGTGTGCAGGGGCCCGGTCAGGCGCTGAACCTCAAAGACAATGGTTTCAACGTAATCGTCGGACAACGCAAGGGCTCGAGGACCTGGGACAAGGCCCTCGCCGATGGATGGGTCGAAGGCGAAACGCTTTTCGAGATCGAAGAGGCCGCAAGACGTGGAACCGTGATCGAGTATCTGTTGTCCGATGCCGGTCAGATCGCTCAGTGGGAAACCGTTAAGAGACATCTGACCGCCGGCAAGTGCCTGTACTTTTCGCACGGATTCGCGATCACTTTCAAGGACGACACCGGGATCATCCCTCCCGGCGGCGTTGACGTGGTGCTGGTGGCGCCCAAGGGTTCGGGTACCTCGCTCCGGCGTTTCTTTGTCGCCGGAAAGGGTTTGAATTCCAGCTTCGCGGTCTTTCAGGATGCGACCGGCCGTGCCCGGGATCGCGTGATCTCGCTCGGTATCGGTGTGGGTTCGGGTTACCTGTTCGAAACCACCTTCCAGAATGAAGTCTATTCGGATCTGACCGGTGAACGCGGGGTCCTCATGGGCGCCATCGCCGGTGTTTTCGAAGCGCAGTACAACGTGCTGCGCAAGAACGGTCACTCTCCGTCGGAAGCGTTCAACGAAACCGTCGAGGAACTGACCCAGAGTCTGATGCCCCTGGTTGCCGAAAACGGCATGGACTGGATGTATGCCAACTGCTCGACGACGGCACAGCGCGGCGCGCTGGACTGGCGCCACAAGTTTCGAGAGGCGGTGGCCCCCGTGTACGAGGAACTGTACGCGAGCGTCAAGGCAGGCAACGAAGCGCGCATCGTGATCGAATCGTGCAGCAGGGACGACTATCGCGACCGGCTCGACACGGAACTTTCCGAATTGGGCAACGAAGAGATCTGGCGTGCCGGCGCACAGGTTCGCCAACTTCGCCCCGAAGCCGGCCCCGGGCCCGCGATGGAAGTCACCAGCGCGCCCGCCGAGGCGGAAGTCAAAGTGGCCCAATGATCCGGCCTGAGACCGCGGCACTGGCGTGGCGCCCCACTACTGAGGCCATCGAAGAGGCGGCGAACCGGCTGAAGGACGTGATCGTTCGAACGCCGCTCGAATACGACCAACATCTGTCGGTGGAATACGGCGCGGAGGTTTTCCTGAAGCGGGAGGACCTGCAGCCGGTTCGTTCCTACAAGATCCGGGGCGCGTACAACAAGATTCGAAGCTGCTCGGACGAAGACCTCAAAAAGGGAGTCTCGTGCGCCAGCGCGGGCAACCACGCCCAGGGTGTGGCGTACGCGTGCATGAAGCTCGGAATCCGGGGGACGATTTACATGCCCCGGACGACTCCAGGCCAGAAATTGGAGCGTGTGCGTGCGATCGGCGGTTCGTTGATCGAGGTCGTCCTTGTGGGTGACGTATACGACGAGACCGAACACGAGGCGCTGGAGAAATCCGCGCAGGATGGCTCGATATTCGTCCACCCATTCGACGATCCGCAAGTGATCGAAGGTCAGGGCACCCTCGGCAAGGAAATTCTGGACGAGGCGCCCGGTGCGATCGACGTGCTCTTTCTGCCGGTCGGCGGCGGCGGGCTCGCTGCCGGCGTCGGGAGTTGGATCAAGACCCGGTCGCCCGAAACCCGGATCGTCGGCGTGGAACCCCAGGGCGCGCCCTCAATGCTCGAAGCGTTCGAAGCCGGACACGTGGTGACGCTCGACTCGATCGATGCCTTTACCGACGGTGCGGCCGTACGGCGGGTGAGCGCCCGGACGTTCGAGATCTGCCGCGAAACGATCGACCGGATGGTGACGGTTCCTGAAGGCCGCATCTGTTCGATGATCCTCCGGATGTACAACGAACATGGAATCATCGTCGAACCCGCCGGCGCCCTGGCCGTTGCGGCGCTCGAGGATTTTCGGGACGAAGTCCAGGGCAAGCGGGTCGTTTGTCTCGTCAGCGGGGGGAACAACGATTTTCGGCGCATCGAAGAAATCCGCGAGCGCGCTCTCATATACGAAGGCAAGAAGCACTACTTCATCGTGCGCTTTCCCCAACGCGCCGGCGCGTTGCGCCAGTTCCTGAACGAAGTTCTGGGCCCGGACGACGACATTACCCATTTTGCCTATTCGAAGAAGACCGATCGCGAACGCGGCCCTGCCGTCGTCGGTCTTGAATTGAAAAGCCGCGAAGCGCTCGAACCGCTGATGGAACGGATGAAGGCGCTGGGCTTCTTCGGAGAGTACCTGAACGACCTGCCCGACCTTATGCGGTATCTGGTTTAGCCCGCCGTTCTCGCGGGTTTTCGTCGCGAAGAGTCGGAGACGCCGTCAGAGCAAGGCGCGTGCCGGGAGGGCGACGGAGGCGTACTTTTTACTGCCGCACGGAGGTGCGCTTTAGACAGTACGTCGAGGCGCCCGACCGCGCTTGATCCGGCGCGAGGAACGCTCCGCTACGCGCCCGGCGCGATCGGCGCCAGGAAAGCGCCTGAGAACGCGCCGTAGAACGCGGCACTGGCGGATGGATCCGGCGCTGTAGCAGACAACTCGTGAGAAAGGCGGGTCGGCAACCTTTGAATCCGGAAACCCTGGAATCTCCGGTCGCTCCAATCCCGCTGGGTTGGAGATTTCATTCCTGGATTTCCTGAGGACTTGAAGATGAGGAGCCGACGGCTTCAAACCTCCCCTTCCTCGAGTGTATCTTCCAGCACGGCCAACAAATTCGCAACGGGGCCGCCCATCAACACGAGAGTGTCACGAGGGACGGCAAGGCATTCCTCGCGGACCTTCCGACCGTCCGGGCTCTGGATTTCAATCACCATGTCGTAGGTCTCTGCAATCATGCGTGCTCCTTGAATTTGGATTACTTTCCCATGGTACCCGGTCGGAGGGCGGTTGACACTCGGAAGGGTGTTTCTCCGGTCAACGCCATCGATGCGCGTCTTGCGGGCGGGTTGCGAATCGATGGGTTACAATCCAGAATCCGCCGGCCGCGAATCTCCCCGTCCGAGGAAGAGGCGCGTCGTCGAAACGCTTGGCAAAGAAACTTTCGGGAAAAAAATGTAATGGAGATACATGCCGCGGTCTGAATCCGGAGGGCTCGCTCCGTATCGTCTGACCTATCAGGGGCAACCCGGGGCGTTCAGTGAAGATGCCGCTTCCGAGTTTGTCGCATCCGGTGCGCCGTTGCTGCCGTCGCGGACATTGGAGGGCGCCTTCGATGCGGTCGAACAGGGTCAGGCGGACTTTGCGCTGTTGCCGGTTGAAAACACCCTTGCCGGCCCGATCGACGAGACTTTCGACCTGATGTCGATTCGCGACCTCGTGATCGTTGACGAAACCGTACAGCCGATATTTCATTGCCTGATTGCTCCCAGGGGAACGGCGCTCGGCGAGGTTCGGAGGATCCACTCGCATCCGATCGCGCTGGCCCAGTGCGCCGGCTTTCTCAAGAGCCACTCGGAATGGGAACCGGTTGCGGCATTCGATACCGCCGGCGCGGTCGAGATGGTGATACGGGACCGGATGCCCGCGAGCGCCGCCATCGCAAGCGCCAGGGCGGCCGAGGTCTACGGCGGAGATATTCTGCTCAACGGCATTCAGGACCATCCCGAAAACTACACGCGATTTCTGCTGTTCGGTCGAAGCGGGACCGTCGGGCCCGGACGTTCCGCTTCAGGAGTGTCGAAGACCAGCATTTGTTTGCGCGTCGCCCACGCCGACCGGCGTACTTTCGGCGTATTGCGACCCTTCGTGGAGCGGCGTATTCCGCTGACCCACGTTCTGTCGCGTCCGGTCGAAGGCTCGAACGCCGAATCGATGTACCACGTGGACTTCGTTGGAACTCCCGGCGACCGGCTGGTGTCGGAGGCGCTCGCAGAGATTCGGAAGGGGTCTTCGTCGCTCAAGACGCTGGGCACCTATCCGCTGCGGGTCGCTACGATTCGGGAAGTCGTCCGCAGCGGGATGCCCTGATTTTTTGTCGATAATGGGAGCGATACCATGCGGGAAGCCATCGGGAGCGTTTTGGTTCTGATCTTGATAGCGTTCTTCACGGGTTGTTCGTCTCAAATTCCGGAATTACGGGATTCGGCGGAACCAGTAGCTCCGGGGGCTGATGTGCCGGGGTTGGAGTCTGAGAGCCCGGGACCCGCCGCAGCGGCCGGGATGGAGTTCGTGCGGATTCCGGCCGGAGAATTTCTGATGGGGTCCGCCAGCGCGGATGCGGACGACGGCGAACAGCCGGTGACGCGGGTGCTCATCAGGCGGGCGTTCGATCTGGGCAAGTACGAGGTGACGCAGGGGCAGTGGGAGGCGATGATGGGACCAATCCGTCATCGATCCAGGAATGCGGATTGAACTGCCCCGTGGAGAGCGTGTCGTGGGAGGATGCGCGGGAGTTCATTCGGAGACTCAACGCGATGGATGGCGCGGGGACGTACCGATTGCCGACAGAGGCGGAGTGGGAATATGCGGCGCGGGCGGGGACGACCGGGGACCGCTATGGGAATCTCGACGCGATCGCGTGGTGTGGTGAGAACATTGCCGGTCGCACGCATCCGGTGGGCGGCAAGGCGCCGAATGCGTTCGGCTTGCATGACATGATCGGGAACGTCTATGAGTGGGTGGAGGACCGGTACGGCCCATACCCGGGCGGCGCCATGACGGATCCCCGGGGTCCCGTGTCAGGCTCGATCCGGGTGAATCGGGGCGGTAGCTGGTTCAGCGGCGCCAGGGGCTGCGGGTCGTCGTTTCGCTTCCGCAGCATGCCCGACTACCGCAACAACAACCTGGGCTTCCGCCTTCTGAGGGCCGTTCCATAAACCTGTGCACGGTGCCGCCCTTGCCCTGGCGCCGGGCACGCATCGGAGTAATTTACGGTACCCTACACAGTCAGCCCGAATTCTTAACAACGCATACGAGGTATTCGCAATGGTACAGACTCTTTCGACGATGCTGGACCTGGGCACGCCGATGCCCGAGTTCA
Organism: Terriglobia bacterium; assembly: GCA_963555775.3. Taxonomy (GTDB): domain Bacteria; phylum Acidobacteriota; class Terriglobia; order 20CM-2-55-15; family 20CM-2-55-15; genus JAJEDW01. The sequence continues at coordinate 18,662 of CAUVWY020000006.1, forward strand.
GTCTGCCCTCAACCGACGGTACGACGGTATGGTCCAGCGACCTGTCCGGTTCCGAAGCCGTTCTGGTGATGTTCATCTGCAATCACTGCCCGTTCGTCCAGCATATCCGGGGCGGTCTCGCCGAGTTTGGCAAGGATTACAGGGATAGCGGCCTCCGGATCATTGCGATCAATTCCAACGATGTCACGACGCATCCCGATGACAGCCCGGACAAGATGAAGGAAGAAGCCGCCCAGCAGGGGTATGTTTTCCCGTACCTGTTCGATGCCGATCAGTCGGTGGCGAAGGCCTACAGCACAGCCTGCACACCGGACTTCTTTCTGTTCGATGCGAATGGGAGTCTCGTGTACCGCGGGCAATTCGACGGCGCGCGGCCGGGCAACGATGTTCCGGTGACGGGCCAGGACATGCGGGCCGCCGTCGATGCGGTTCTCGCGGGCGATGCGGCCCCTTCCGACCAGATTCCCAGTGTGGGTTGCAACATCAAGTGGCAGACGGGCAACGAGCCGGCTTACGCCCGGAATTAGCGTCTCATACCACCTCGATCGGTCCCGTTTCGGGCGCTGTCAGATCAGCGTCAGTGCCCTTGCGATTTCCTGTTCGCTGCCGATCAGATGGACGCGGTCTCCCTCCCGCAGGACGAAATCCGGTCCGGGATTCGTCGTCAACTCCGAACCACGTTCGACCGCCACGATCGTGGCGCCTGATTCCTGGCGCACCCGGAGTGAGGCAATCGACCGGCCGTCAGCCACATGACGCACGGTGCCCTCGAACATGCGAATCGATTCGCTGGCTTCGATGCCGCGGACGTTCGAATTCAGAAACGGCTCGTAATGGCGTTGGCGGATATCCAGGATGGCGTGATCGATTCGGGTGGGATGGACGCCAAGTCGATCCAGTATGCGGCGAATGATCGTGAGAGACGTTTCGAATTCCTCGGTAACCACCGTGTCGGCCCCGGCGGCGTAGAGCGGGTCGATTTCGGACTCGTAACGCGTGCGTGCGACGATATAGGTTTGCGCGTTCAGGCGTCGTGCGGCGGCCACGCCGCGGCGGGTCGCCACCGGATCCGAAATGGCGAAAACCACGGCCCGGGCCTGGCCGACGCCCATCCAGGCAAGGACGGTGTCACTGACGGCGTCGCCGAAAAAGATGGGCACGCCGTCCTTTCTGGCACGGGTGACGGTATGAGGATTCATTTCAAGGACGGCGTATGGCAGTTCCGAAGCCTGCAACATCGCCGCGACGTTTCGCCCGTTCAGGCCGTAACCGACAATCACAGTGTGGTCGTGGAATGGCACGGACGGGTCCCCGGCGTGCGCCGCCGATTCGGGAACATCCCGGTCGCGTTCTGAAAACCAGTCGGAGGCTTTCTGGGCGAACGTCGAAAGCACCATCGTGAACAGGATGATCCCCAGCACCAACTGTTGGGTCGACGGCGACAGAAAGCCGTCGTCCGGGATAGCCTGCAGGAGCACGATCGAAAACTCCCCGACCTGCGACAGCAGTACGCCCACGGCAATTGCGATCCGGAGGGGATATCCGAGAAGTCGTACCGTCCCGGCGCCGATCAACGTTTTCAATGCGACAACGCCGAACGCCGCTCCGGCGATGACCAGTCCGTTGTCAAGAATGAACGCCGGGTCGAGCAGCATTCCGATCGAGACAAAGAACAGGCTGTTGAACGTTTCGCGGAACGGCATGACATCGGACAGCACCTGAAGGCTGTACTCGGACTCGGAAATCACCAGTCCCGCTATAAATGCTCCCAGTCCCGCGCTGATGCCGAAGCGCGAACTGATCCAGGCCGTTCCCACCACTATGGCAATGACCGAAAGAATGAAGATGTCGCGGCTTCGTGACTGAACGGTGCGTTCGATCAGGCGTGGAACCACGACCTTGGCCGCGCCAATAATCAGAAGGATGGCCACGACAGAAACCGAGAAGGTCCGGATGATGTTGACTGGATCCGCTTCGACGCTTCCGGTGACGAGCGGCACGAACAGCATCATGGGTAGGACCGCGATATCCTGGAAGATCAGAACGGAAACGGTCACGTTTCCTTGAGGACCGGCCATCTGACCCCGTTCGTGCAGCAGGCGCAGGCCAATCACCGTGCTGCTGAGCGCCGTCAGCATTCCGATAAAGATGCCGATTCGTGTTGACCCGCTGATCCAGGTGGCGATGGCGCCGGCGACGATACCCGTCGCCACAACCTGGCAGGTCCCGCCCGCGAATACGATCCAACTGTTCTGACGGAGTCTGTCGATGGAGAATTCCACACCGATCGAGAAAAGCAGCAGAATGACCGCGATCTCTTCCATCCGGCGGACTTCTTCGTTGGATTCGATCAGGCCCAGACCCGACGGTCCGATCAGCGCGCCGGCCACCAGAAAACCCACGATCGTCGACAGGCGTATCGCGCGAAACAGGTAGGATACGAGCACCGAAACCCCGAACAGGATGGTCAGTTCGAGCAGTAAATCTTGTTCCATGAGCCTTCTCCAGTCTCATTCTGTCATGCTTTATAATGTGTCGCCGGTTTGCCCCGCGGCAGGTCCCCGAAGAGGAATCGATGAAAGGCGTCTGGCTCGAAAACAGGATTGTCTCTTTGCGGCAGGATCTTGCCAAGCCTCGCCCTCCCGAGGGCGAGGCGCTGGTTCGCATCGAATACGCCGGCATATGCAGCACCGACCACGGGCTCATTCGCGGGATGTATCCGTTTACCGGGATACCGGGTCATGAGTTCGTCGGGACTGTCGAAGAGGGTTGCGGCGCGTTGTCCGGGCAGACGGTCGTTGGCGTGATCTCGGCGTCATGCCGGACCTGTCGGGCCTGCCTCGCTGGCCGCACGGGTCATTGTCCCCACCGGACGGTTCTCGGCATTCAGGAAAGAAACGGGACGTTTGCCGAGTACACTGCACTGCCAGCGGTCAACCTGCACACGGTTCCGGATTCGATTCCACTCGAAGCCGCCGTCTTTGTCGAACCGCTGGCCGCGGCCCTGGAAATACTCGAACAGGTTCATATTCGACCGACCGACAACGTGTTGCTTGTCGGTCCGGGCAAGCTCGGTCAACTGGTGGCGCGTGTCCTGGCCATGACGCCCTGCGCGCTTACCGTCGCCGCACGCAGCGCACGTTCCAGAGATCGACTACCAGTGGGGACTCGCACCTGTGGGCCCGAGGATGTTGAACCCGGCAGCTTCGACGTGGTGGTGGAATCGACGGGCAATGCTCGAGGGTTTGCGGTTGCTCGACGCGCGGTGCGTCCGGCCGGGACGTTGGTCCTCAAGAGCACCCACGGCCTCGACACGCCGTTCGATATGACCATGGCGGTCGTCGATGAGATCACCGTGGTGGGTTCGCGGTGCGGTCCGTTCGCACCGGCCATCGAGTTGCTCGCATCCGGGCGTGTGGACCCATCGCCGCTACTGGACGAGACGTTCGGGCTGGACGATGCGATGAAGGCGATCGAGGTGAGCCAGGAGCCCGGCGTCTCGAAGGTTTTGCTACGTTGCCGCGACTGAGGCGGGGCAATGTTTCGCCGAGAGTTTGTACGGACGCCCTATCCGACCCAATCCCGCTATCGATCGTCTGACCGCGCCGGATCATTCGCTTGGGAGAGAGTTTTTGCGGCCCGGTCCAATTCGTTTTACACTCATCGCAAGTTCGGAATGGATAATCATGCTTCCATATGGAGAAGTTTCTTGAAGTATAAGTTCAAGATTGTCGTTGAAGATGACGAGCACGAGGATGGGCGGCCTGCATTCCGGGCGTACTGTCCCGAGCTTGAATCCATTGGGGCTGCGACCTGGGGCGATACCCTCGAAGATGCGGTAAAGAACATCGGTGAGGTGCTCCGCATGATCGTGGACGAACTGGTCGAGGAAGGAAAGGAAATACCCCCGGCCGCCCTCATGCCGTCCACTGAATCTTCCACCGTCCTGGTGTGAAACTACCGCGGGCGTTTCTGTCCGAACCCGTATCCTTGCCCTCGAATCCGATGGATTCGTTCACGTTCGAACAAACGGAAGCCACCCCAGATTCAACCATCCTGACGGCCGGCGGGTTTCCATTTCGTGCCACAAGGAATCCACGACCCTTCCCGTGAAAACCTTGCAGAGCGTTGTCGTCCGTCAAGCTCGATGGAAAGCGAGCGACCTTCGACGACTGAATCTTGTCAAGTCGTAATTTTCTGGTGGTCGCTGTTGCGGGACGGAGTCCGCGATTGAAATGTCTTCCTATGGCGCGGTGACCCCGGCTTGTTGCATGACTTCGCGAATGGCGGCTTCAGTAATGCGTGAACTGATGATGTTCATGCCGCGATGGACGCCTTCAGTGATTCGTAGCGGCGTCCAGCCTTCGGCGTTTTCTCGATTCCAGATCTCGATGTCGGCGCCCTGATCCGCCAGATATCTGACAACCGCCGGCAGATGCTTGTATGCGGCGCCATGCATGACGCTTTCGCCGTTCTCGTCGACGTGATTGAGATCCGCTCCCAGTTCGAGAGCGAATTGAACCGCTTGCAGGACTTCGGGTTCGGTGCCTGGATCTTCTCCGGGTGAATTCGTGCCGACTCCGGCGGCGACCAGCAGCGGCGTTGTGTTTTCTTCGTTGGGTTTCATGGGGTCAACGCCCAGTTCAACCAGAACACGCATCAACGGTACGTCGGCGGTCCGCGCCGCCAGCAGGAACGGTGTGCCTCCCACCATGTTCAGGCTTGTGAGCCCGACGGGAGGACGGTCGGTGACGAGCGCATTCAAATCGCCGCCGCTCGCGGCGAGCTTTCGAACGAACTCCAGACTGTCCATGTCGCCGGAGCCTTCGGGTGCGGGATTGTTGCTGCCCGCGATGCCCATCTTGCGAGTCCAGGACACCTGATGCAGCGCCGTCCATCCCATCGGCGCGGCATTGGGATCGGCGCCGCGGTCGAGCAACAGTGCCGCAAGTTCATAGTGCGCGTTTGACGCGGCAAGCAGGAAAGGGTCGAGACCTTCGCTGATGTCTCCGCCGCGGCCGCGCCGTTCCAGGGCCTGATCAAGCCCCGCACCCGCTTCCAGCAGCGTCCGCACCGCCTGGATCCGGCCCTCGCGCGCTGCAAAAAGCAGCGCAGTGAATCCTCCCGTGGAGCGTGCCGCCACGTCGGCGCCGTTTTCGATCAACGCCTGCAGGACTTCCGCGTGACCTTCAGCCGCGGCCCACATCAAGGCTGTCTGACCGCGCCAGCTTTCATACGCGTTGACATCGGCGCCGCGCGACAGAAGCATCCTCACCGCGTCGGCCACCCCGGTTCGCGCCGCCGTCATCAGGACCGTCTCGCCTTCGGGCAGCAGCGTGTTGGGATCGGCGCCGGAGTCCAGAAGCAGTTCCAACATGCCCGCGCTGCCGTTCACGGCCGCAAGCGAGATTGCCTGCACTCCGTAACGGTTGGTCGCCCTCACGTCGGCGCCTTCTTCGATCAGGAGCCGGGCCGTCGGGAGCGAGTCGTGATGCGCCGCCCAGTGGAGCGGCGTGGTACCGTCCGCTTCGGCGCCATTTACGTCGATGTCCCCGGACAGAAGCCCGGGCACCCGTGCGAAATCGCTTGTCCTGGTGGCGTCAAGCAGCGCTGTCTGGGCAATCGAGGCGCCGGGTACGACGAGCATCGCGAGCAGGGCAACAGCAAAACCGAAACGCAGTTTCATCGGACGGATTTCCTCATGGCGCAACTATAGTGCAGCCGGCGGCAGGACTTCGTCGGCCCGTCCCGTGCTGTCGACAAAGCTGTCCAGATGCACGCCCATGTTGTCGAGCAGGCTCAGGTGCAGATTCGCCAGTGGCGTCTGTTCCGCGTACTTGACGTGCCATCCACCCCGCAGCCCGCGGCCGCCGCCGCCGGCGACGATGATGGGCAGGTTCGAGTGATCGTGAACGTCGGGGTTGCCCATTCCGCTTCCCAACAGATACAGCGAATGATCCAGAAGCGTTCCATCGCCGTCGGGCGTGGAGTCGAGCCGTGTCAGAAGATCGCTAAAGAGCGAAACGTGGTACTGGTTGATCTTGGCCAGCTTCGCGAGTTGTTCAGGATCGTTGACGTGGTGCGATACGGGGTGATGCGGCTCGGGAACGCCGATCTGCGGATAGGTCCTCGTGCTGGTCTCGCGCGCCAACTGGAACGTAATGACCCGGGTCAGGTCCGCTTGAAGCGCCAGCACCTGAAGATCGAACATCAATTTGACGTGATCTTCCCAAACCTCGGGTACGCTTGTCGGCCGCTCCAGTTCGGGAAGCGCGGAGTTGGCCGTCTGTTCCTCGGCAAGCTGAATCCGGCGTTCGACCTCGCGGATCGAATCGGTATATTCCTCCACCCGGTTGCGGTCGCTCGCGCCCAACTGGCGTTCCAAGCGCACCATGTCTTGCCGCACCCAGTCGAGGATGCTGCCGCTCTTGCGAAGTTCGGCGCGCCGGTCTTCGGGCGTGCCGCCGTCGCCGAAGAGACGTTCGAACAACATTCGCGGGTCGGCTTCGACCGGCAGCGGACTGGTCGCAGACGCCCAGGACAGATTGTTCTGATACACGCAGGCGTAACCGTTGTCGCAATTGCCGACCTGCGCGATCAGATCCGCGCCAAGTTCGAGCGATGGAAACGTTGTTTCCTGGCCCACCTGCTGCGCCGCGATTTGATCGATCGTCGGTCCGAGGAAATAGTCGCTGCCCTCGGTTCGTTTGGCGCGGACACAACTCAGGAAGGCACAATTCGAAGACGCGTGATTGCCGGTCGTGTACGCGTTTCGAAGCTCCATATTGCTGACGATCGTGACCTTGTCCAGATGCGGCGCCAGCGGCGCCAGTGTGGACGACAGTTCCGTAATGCGGCCCACCTCCGGCGGCATCCATGCGGCCGCGTTCATTCCCATGGGAATATAGAAAATGCCAAGCCGGCGCGGCGGTGTTGCCACGCTACCGGATTGCGCCGACAGTACGGGGACCATCGCATCCAGAAAGGGAAGAGAAAGAGTCGCGCCGATGCCTCTCAAAAACGTGCGGCGTGGCAAGGCTTTCTTCAGGATCATTGAGACCTCCTCATATGGAAGGGCGTACTTTGGACGACGCCCATAACCAGGGATGAGAAACGATAGTCGTTGTCTGCCGCGTTCCGCGCGATTTCGCGGACGGCGGGTGCATCGTAGTATTCCACGCCCCGGCCCAGAGCATAGGTCAGCAGTTTTTCAGTGATGGTTCCAACGAACTGCTCGGGTCGGGCCACCAATGCGTCCCGGAGGCCGGAAACCCCTTCGAATGTCGAGCCGTCCGGAAGGTCCCCCGCGACATCGACGGGGGCGCCGGCCTCGTTCCGGTTCCGCCACCGGCCGATCGCGTCGAAGTTTTCCATCGAAAGCCCGACAGGGTCCATCAATTGATGGCACGAGGCGCATGCCGGGTTTCTCCGATGTTGAACCATCCGTTCACGGACCGAAAGTACCTGAGCCCCCGGAGCGTTTTCTTCCAGGGCGGGCACGTTGGGCGGCGGTGGTGGCGGCGGCGTTCCGAGAATGTTTTCAAGGACCCACTTACCGCGCAGGACCGGTGAAGTCCGCGTGGCATAGGAGGTGACGGTCAGAATGCTCCCATGACCCAGAAGGCCGCCGCGGTGGGTTTCGGGGTCGAGGTCGACGCGCCGGAATCTGCTTCCGTAGACGTTGGGTATGCCGTAGTGCTTCGCCAACCGTTCGTTCAGGAACGTGTAGTCGGCGGTCAGCAGTTCCAGCACGCTCCGGTCTTGATCCTTGATGTGGTTTACCAGCAACTCGGTTTCGCGCCGGAAGGCCTGCCTCAGGTTGTCGTCGAAATCCGGGAAGATGCGTGTGTTCGGGCGGACGGCGTCCAGATTCCGAAGATACAGCCACTGGCCGGCAAAGTTGGTGACCAGGGCATCGGCCTTGGGGTCCCCCAGCATGCGCTCGACCTGCCCTTGCAGGACATCGGCGTTGCCGAGCGTTCCCTGTTCCGCGACGGCCAGCAGTTCGTCGTCGGGAATACTGCTCCAAAGGAAGAACGAGAGGCGCGACGCCAGTTCGAAATCGCCGATCGTGTAATTCGTGTTCGGCGCGATTCCTTCCGGATCCCGCTCGATGCGGAACAGAAACTCGGTGCTCGCCAGAAGAGCCCGAAGCGACATCTCCACGCCGGATTCGAAGCCGTTAGCCGCCCGGTAACCGTCGTTGTAGAAGGTCATCAGGGCGTCGACGTCGCGTTCGGTCACCGGCCGTCGATACGCCCGCCTGGCCAGCGTCGCCAGGATCGACTTGGCGCAACCGGTTTCTTGTTCCAGAGATTCGGGATGGCACTGAAAAATCCGGCCGCGGCTCGGGGTATCGCCGCTGGCGGTCCGATCGAACGGTCCGGCGATGGATACCGACCTCACCGCGGGCTGAACCCTCGGATGACGATCCATATTGAAGAAGGCCAGGTAGGGCTGACGGGGCGTTTCGACAAGTGCGGAGTTCTTCGGCAGGAATGTGGCCGTGATGTTGTGCGGACCGGCGGTGACCGGGATACGCACCTGGAGTCCGCGGTCCACGTCCTCGTCCGCGTAGTAAATTCCCATCTGGTTGCGGTTCGGCGTCACCGTGAACACGCCCAACCGTTCGCCGTCCAGGGAGATCTCCAGATCGTGGGGTTCGGTCAGACCCTCGACGTTTTCGTTCCTGTTTCTCGACAACAGGACCTGGATTTCGTAATCGCCGTCCAGAGGGAACGTGTAGTGTACCGTCGTGCCCCCGCGGGTCCCGAGCGGAAGGCCCTCGACATGCCGTTCCTGCGTGCGGTCGGCCGGAAGAACGACCACGTGGCTGCCGGGCGCCGGCAGCGGGGCGCCCACCGCAAGCCGGCTGATCTTCTGGGCGGCCGACAGGTAGCGTTCCAGCAAAGTTGGCGGGAGGGTTTCTACGGTGATGTTGTCGAAACCGAAACTCGAATCGTCAGCGGGCAGCAGGGCCTCGACGTCGACCTGCAAAGCCAGAAGGTCGCGGATGGCATTCCGATATTCGGTTCTGTTGAGTCTGCGGAATGTTGCCACCCGGCCCGGATTGGGTTGCTCGGCTCCCACCCGGTCCAGGTCGGGTACGAGATGAGACAACAGCATTTCGTATTCCGTCTCGCTGGGCCGGCGCGCATCGGTTGGCGGCATCATCCGCCCGCGCAGCTTTTGAACCACGCTTTCCCAGACGGCGGGATTTTCGGCAACGTTCCCGATGTCGATGTCATCCAGCGCGAGCCCGGCGGTCAACGTTTGCCCGTTGTGGCAGCCGACGCAATATTGGTTCAGCAACGCCCGTTCGGCGGCACCCGCGGTGGCCCCGGTTTCGCTCTCTTGACCGAATGCGGTGAGGCTTCCCGACAGAAGGAAGCTCACTGCGAGCATGAGTCCAACCCGCATGGTCCGGCTTCTTGTCAACGCATCCTCCGATTCCAACCTGAATTCAATCCGACAGCGTGTATATTTTTGCTTGTAACTGGAAGAGGGTAAACTCTTTTCGGCATTATTATTTTCGCCATCATTATTTTTACAGTGAGGAGCGGTCGCGATATGACGAGTAATACGCGGGTTGGGGTTCCGAAAGTGTGGGGGGCATTCCTGGCTCTCGGTGTCATGGCGTTGTCCAATGGGGCCCACGCTCAGGATCGAATGACGATATGGGACGGAGTCTACACCTCCGAACAGGCCGTCGATGGGAGAGCCCATTACAGTGCCAATTGCAGCGGATGCCATGATGGGGGTGAGGTGGGCGCCGCGCCGGGTCTGATCGATGCCAGCCAATTCCTCGAAAAATGGGGCGAAGACGACCTGATCAGCATGTTCGACCGCATCCGCAGCACCATGCCTGCCCGCGAGCCCAACAGTCTCAGCGAGGAAGCCTATCTGGAAATCGTCGCCTTTCTGTTGGAGGCAAACGGATTCCCGGCTGGCGAGACGGAATTGGCGGTAGACGTCCTGCCGTCGATCCGTGTCGAAACGGAAGATGGACCGGGTCCGGTTCCCGATTTTGCGCTGGTTGAAGTGGTGGCGTGCCTGTCGCGGGGCGCCCAGGGCCAGTGGATGGCGACGTCGGCCACTGAGGCGGTGCGAACCCGCGACCCATCGGGTTCGCCGCCGGAAGCGTTGCAGGCGATGGCCGGGGCCGCACTTGGCGCCGGAACTTTCGAACTCATCTACGTGTTTCCCGATCCGGCCGCTTTCGAAGGACATCGGATCGAGGTGAAGGGTTTCCTGATGCGCGAGCCCGATCCGGATCGGATCAACGTCAGCAATCTTTCGAGCATCGCTGCCGCCTGCCCCTGACGTCCGGGCGTGTTCGATGAGGATCCCGATCGCGGTTTTCGGCACTGGTGTCGATAGCGGAGAACGGTTTTGATATTGTCGTGGAACCATTCGATAGTCTTCGGTCCGAACGTTACCGATTCCACGACGACAGGCGTTTACAAGTGCCTTGGCAAGGGGACATTTGCCGGTGTCGAATCCGCCATCGAGGCGGAAGCGATCCGCGAACCTTGACCTGAGCGCAATTCAAAAGAGAGGTGTCCCGTGCGAAAGCATTTTCCTTGGTTGGTCGTTGTCCTTTTGTTTACGGCGCAGACAGCCGCAATGGCACAGCGTGGCGGCGGTGAGGCCCCACCCGCACCCGAGCCCAATCCGAACGGGCCGCTGTACCAGCAAACCGGCGAACAGTATCGGGTCTATGACTTTCCGGGTACGGGCGAGTCGATTCCGTATCGCCTGTTTGTCCCCTCCACCTGGACACCGGAGTCTTCGATGCCGATTCTGGTGACGCTGCGGGCGGGCAACAGCGTCAACAACAACCATCGTGAAGACAACGACCTGGTTCTCGAGGGCGAGGAGCGCGGCTATATCGTCATTTCGCCGATGGGCTACCGGCCGCTCAGGCAACCGTATTACGGCAGTCCGTATCCGGTTGTGCGGGCCGGCGGGCTATCGGTCCCCGGTGACGGGTGGACCGAAGAAGAAGATCAACGTGCCGAGCAGGATGTGTTGTACGTGATCGATCTGGTTGCCGCCGAATACAATGCCGACACCTCGCGCGTGTTCGTCCATGGGCAGAACCCGTCGGGGTCGGCCGCGATGCATCTGGTGGCCAAGTATCCGGAACGGTTCAACGGGGCCATCGTCAGTTCGGGTCCCATCGTTCTGGACGACTACCCGCTCGAAAACATTCGGGGCAATGTCGCGCTGATGATCATCCACGGTGATCAGGACACGAGCAACCCGATCGAAGCGTCGCGCGCGATGGCCGAAGCCGCGATTGCGGCGGGTGTCGAGGCCATGTATGCCACCGTGCCGGGCGGCGTCCACCTGACCGCGTACCTGGATTTTGCGGCGGAGATTTACGACTTCATGGATGCGCATTAGCCGCGCGGCGGGGATCCGGAGCGGAGACCGCATTCGGTGCATTCCGGAATGCGGCGCTTGCGAAAACAGGGAATCGGCTTTCGTTCCGGATCGCGCGACTGGCTGAGGTTGGCAGATCCCTGCCGGCGACCCGGCAGGGTGCTGCCGTGGAATACTATTCCATCAAGTCCCGCACGGTGTCGATCATGGCGTCGGCCCAGATCCGATAGCCCCGCTCGTTGGGGTGCAGGCCGTCGGGCATGATCTCTTCGGTCAGCGTGCCGTCGGCCGTCAGAAACGCATCGCCGATGTCCAGATAGAATACCTGCCGGTCATCGGCCAGGCCGGCAAGGCCCTCGTTGATTTCGGCAATCGAAGCGCGGTAGGGATTGCCGGGCTCTTCGCCGCGCGGAAAGACACCCAGGATCAGAACCCTGGCCTGCGGCTGGCGGGTCTTGTACTCTTCGACGATCGCGCGATTCCCGGCCACAATGTCCTCGTTGGAATTTCGGTTGATGTTGTTCGTGCCCAGCATGTGGACGATCAGCCTGGCTTCGAAACCTTCGAGTTCGCCGTTTCGCATTCGCCACAGCACGCCCTGAGTCGTGTCCCCTCCGATGCCGAAGTTGGCGACCTTGAGCGGTACGAAGTGTTCGTCATAGACCGCCTCGCCGCGGTTGTCCCACCCGTCGGTGATCGAATCCCCCACAAAGAGCAGGTCGATATCTCCGGCTTCGGCAATTTCAAGAAAACCGTCGTGCCGGTCCATCGTCCGGGGCGGCATAGGTTCGGTCGCCGGACCCAACTCGCGCCCACGTTGCGCAAGCGCGCCGTTGGCGACGACGAGGCAAAGGCAGAACAGTCCGAAAACCCTGATGAAGTGACGCAGGGAAACTCGTGGCATGACACATCTCCTGGGGGTCGTTTGAGGTATTGGACGCCCTCTCGGAAGGGTTGTCAAGGTTGGGAGAAGTATGCGGGCGGTCCCGGACAAACGCTGGCTGGGGGCCAGCCACCAGACGAAGGCTCGCGTGTCGAGCAGAATCCGCTCTGGGTTTCACGACTCCCAGACGGCCAGTTCAGACTCCGGAAGTGGCTCGAAGAAACTCTCGTCGACCGTAAACCGACCCTTCATGGCTCCGAACCGCCGGACGCCTGGACGATTCTCATAACGGACGAGTCGGGCAACCGGTATACCGCTGCGGGCGATCACGACCTCTTCACCAGCCTCGGCCCGTGCGAGGAGGCGGGAGAGTTGGGTCTTGGCCTGATGGACGTTGACAACGGACATCGTTGGACTCCTTCGAAAATGTCCCTCCGGCTCATTATTGCATGAGACTGCTTCCGGAATTTTCTTCCCGGGGCAGCCGATGCGGCACGACGGTGCGAAAAGACTGCGGGCTTGTCGAGGCCGGTGATATTTTGTTCGGGATTGAACTATCGGGAGGACTCATGATCGGGTCATTGAAGAAGTTCCGTGCGGTTGGCGTTGGATGCGGCGTCATCGCCATCGCCTTGCTTGTCATTGCGGTCGCACCCATTTCGGCGGTGGCGCAACAGTTGGGCGCGCTGGCGCCCGCCAATCTCGCCATGCCTCGGCCGCAGGCGCCGTTCTTTCTGACCGGCACCTGGCAGCACGACCTGGGGCAGCCCGGTTCCTGGCGATTCATCCCCGACGAGTTCACGCTGACTCCCGAGGCGCAGGCGCATTACGATGCGGGGCAGGCCGCCATGGCTGAGGGCAAGATCTACCGGGACGACATCGGACAATGCTGGCCTTCGGGCTTGCCCCTGATCATGACCCGGGTCTGGCCGATTGCCATGATTCAACTTCCGACGGCGATCTACATGGTCAGCAATTTCATGAACAGCCTGCGGATTATCTATCTGGACGGGCGCGAGCATACCGATCCCGACATCGTGGTGCCCAGCTTCAACGGAGAGTCGATCGGCCGTTGGGAAGGCGACACGCTTGTCGTCGATACCCGCCATTTCACCGGGCACCACCACTGGATGGATCAGGGGGGCGCATCCATTCCGGCCAGCGACCAATTGCACATCGTCGAGCGTATTCGGTTGATCGATGACGGCGCCCGGCTCGAGATCGAATACACGATGACCGATCCCGGGAGTTGGGAAGGCGATTGGGTGATGACCAAGTGGTTCGACCGTCAGGACGAAACCGACATCACGGAAGTGGAATGTTGGCCGGACCTCAACGATTACATGCGGAGCACGACATCGAGTTCTCAGGTCCGGTGACCACACCCTGGAGGCAGATATGAAACCCATTTCGACGATCGGATGTCTGGGCGCGCTGTTGCTCGGTATTGCCGGGTCCGCTCTTTCGCACCACTCGCCGGCGGTGTTCGACCAGACGCGGGAAATCGAGCTTGAAGGCGTGGTGACCGAGTTTCGCTGGACCAATCCACATTCCTGGATCGAGTTGAGCGTTGAGAACGCGGCCGGCGGAGTGGACGCCTGGGCGATTGAAATGACGGGCCCGTCGCACCTGGTTCGGGCCGGCTGGACCCGGAGCACGGTCGGCGACGGCGACGAAGTCACCATAGTCGCCAACCCGCTGCGCACGGACGAGAAGGTCGGCAAGTTCGTTTCGATCGTTCTTCCCGACGGTACGGCACTATCGGAACGCGCCCGATAACGGGTCAGCGCGGTTCCCCCCGCTCAATCTCCGGGCTCGATCCTCAGCAACGCCCCGTCATCCGCTTCGGTCAGAACGTAAAGAAGCTCGTCGGGGCCCTGCCGCACGTCGCGTATCCGCTGCCTCAGATCGACGAGTAACGATTCGCGGCGCAACTCTTCCATGTCTTGGTTGAACAGGATGCGTTCCAGATGTCCGGTGCCCGGAATCTCTCCGGTTCGCAGTCCACCGACGAACACGTCGCCCTTCCACCGGGGCAGGGCGTCGCCGGTATAAAACTCCATGCCCGACACTGCGATCGAGGGCGTCCAGTACACGACGGGCTGCTCCATTCCGTCCCGCCAGAAGGCTTCGGACTGCCACGGCCCGGGATAGGTCCGGCCCAGACTGATGATGGGCCACCCGTAATTGGCGCCCGGCTTCAGGACATTGATTTCGTCGCCGCCGTTGGGCCCGTTTTCGTTCTGCCAGACATTTCCCGTGCCCGGATGGACCGCCAGGCCAAGGGAGTTGCGGTGGCCCAGTGTGAAGACTTCGGGCTTGTGGCCGGCCATGCCGGCGAATGGATTGTCGTCGGGCACGCTGCCGTCATCGTGCAGCCGCAGTACCTTGCCGCCATGGCTGTTCGGATCCTGGGCGCCGTTGCCGCCCGTTGTCATATACAGTGTGCCGTCGGGAGCGAACGCGATACGCGAGGCGCCTCTGGTACCCGGGTCGGCAACAAAAATTTCCTCGACGCCGACCAGGGCACTGCCGTTCCATCGACCTCGTGCCAACGTCAGAACCACGCCGTCGTCATCGAGCGGCTTGGTATAGGTCAGATAGACCCAGTTGTTTTCACTGAAGAGGGGGTGGAGCGCCACGTCCATCAGACCGCTCAATCCGGCGACCCGGATTTCGGGCCCGCCCTCGACCGGTTCGGCCTCGAGCCGTCCGTCGCGGTAAAGACGAACCCGGCCCTCGCGTTCCGTGATCAGCATGTCGCCGCCGGGCAGGAAGGCCATGCTCCAGGCGTGATTCAATCCGCGCGCGAGGACGACGACCCGTATGTCCTGACCCTCCGCGGTCTGGTATTCGATGGGCCCGTCCGGCAGGGGGGGCACAACGATGCCGGTTGGAGCGACGGGGATTCCGCCGACCGCGTCATTTCCCCGAAACGGCACCTGTTGCTGCGCTGCGGCGGCTGTGGCGAGGGCGACGGTGGCAACGAAGAAAAGAATGACCGGCATGAACCCGCGCGAATTTGTGAGTCGGCCTTGGATCGTCATGACTGCCTCCATGGAGAGACACAGTATGGTCCAATTCCTAATCTCTGGACAATCTTCAAGCGTATCGTTACAGTCCCGGCAAAGACAGGAGCGGCTCATGAAACGCGTTTGTGGAGGGGTCTCGTTGATGTTCGCAATCGGATTTCTTGCCCCGGTGGTATGGGGACAGGGAACGCGCGACGTTGTCCCGGTGATCGATGCGATGCTTCAGGCGGCGGATCCCGCCGATTGGCTCATGTGGCGCCGAACACTCAACGGGTGGGGTTACAGTCCGCTCGATGAGATCAACCGCGGCAACGTCGGACAGTTGCGGATGGTATGGACGCACGGTCTGGGCGAGGGCAACAACCATGAAGGCACGCCGCTGGTTCACGATGGCGTGCTCTTCATGCCGAATCCCGGCGATTTCATCCAGGCATTCGATGCCGCGACCGGCGACCTGATTTGGGAGCACCAGCGCGACCTCGGGGAGCGGACCCGCAGAGGCACCAACCGGAATCTGGCCATCTACGGCAATACGATCATCGATACCAGCGGTGACAATCACGTGTTCGCGATCAGCACGGAAACCGGCGAAATGGTTTGGGAAACCGAAGTGCTCGACCCCAGCGTCTCGGCCAACGCCAGTTCCGGCCCGATCATTGCCAATGGCAAGATTATCGCCGGACGTCAATGTCAACCCGCGGGCGGTCAGGAAGCCTGCATCGTCACCGCGCACGATGCGGCGACGGGCAGGGAAGTCTGGCGGACCAGTACCATTCCTCGTCCGGGCGAGCCGGGCGACGAAACCTGGGGCGGCGTGCCGTATGAGCAACGGTGGCACATCGGCACGTGGATGGTTCCAAGCTACGACCCCGAACTCAATCTGATCTACACGGGAACATCGGTGACGATTCCCGCTCCCAAGTTCATCCTGGGGGGCAACGGCGAGCAGCACCTGTATCACAACTCCACCCTGGCCCTCGACGCCGACACCGGTGAGATCGTGTGGTTCTACCAGCATCTGGTGGACCACTGGGATCTGGACCATCCGTTCGAACGTCTGCTTGTGGACACCGCCGTGACGCCCGATCCCGGCGAAGTGGCCTGGATCAATCCCGACCTGACGCCTGGCGAAGAACGGAAGGTGTTGACCGGCATTCCCGGCAAGACCGGCATCGTCTATACGCTCGACCGGGAGACCGGCGAATTCCTGTGGGCGCGTCCAACGGTGATGCAGAACGTGGTCAGCGAGATTGACCCGACGACGGGCGCCGTCGTGGTGAATGAAGGCGTTCTTTTTGACCGGATCGACCAGGAGCATCTGGTTTGCCCCGGCAGCACCGGGGGAAAGAACTGGCCGGCCGGGGCGTACAGTCCTCGCACCAACACCATGTATTACCCGATGCAGAACCTCTGCATGATGGCGACCACGACAACCGACCAACGCGATCCCAGCGCTGTTTACGGTATTCGCATGAGGCAGGAACTGGCCGCCGGCGCCGACAACGTGGGCACGGTTATGGCGATATCGGCCGAAACCGGCAAGACCGTATGGGAGCGCCAGCAGCGCGCCGGCGCGTTGTCTCTGGCCGCCACCGGCGGGGGACTGGTGTTCGGCGGCGATGCCAACGGACGTTTCAGAGCCTTCGATGACGAAACCGGCGAAGCGCTGTGGGAAATCAACCTCGGCTCTCCGGTCAGCGGTTTCCCGGTGACCTTTGCCGTCGATGGAAAACAGTACGTTGCCGTGTCGACAGGTTTTTCGTTGGTCGCGCGGACGGTTACGGGGCTGACCCCCGAACTGCGGCAGGGCGCCAGCGCCAATCTCTTTGTCTTCGCCTTGCCATAGCCGGATTCAATTCAGGGGGAGGCCGCTTTATCCCCGGGCTATGGACTCTCGTCCAGATAATAGCCCGCGCCGACCAGGATGGGCAGGCCATAGGTCAGCACTCTCTTGACGAACGTCACCTTGCGTTCCGACTTTCCGGTGGCGGGATTGAGCGTCGAGTAGTACAGGAAGGTTTCGCCGAACGCGTCCGCGACCCCGATCATGTCGCGTCCGGCGAAGGGTCCGTCCAGACGGGCGTTCAACTCGGACGCTCGGGAAAAGACGCCGAACCACTGGCTGTAGGGATCGCCGCTGAACAGCGTATTGCCGTACATATCCAGGCCGAACACGTAGATCGAGTTGCTCGTCCATCGCGGATCTGTGGACAGCGCCTGGGAGGCGAAGTACCCCTTCGATTCAATCTCCATCGCGGCGCAACGGACAAATTCCTGCAGCCTCTGGCCCGACGGCGAGGCCTCGAGCCCCATGGCGTTGACTTCGTCCGCCTGGCAGGTGGCGGGAATATCGCGGCGGTAAATCCCCGCGCCGATCACGGCCGGGGTCCCCTCCCAGTCGATGCTCCTGACGTAGGACGCCTTCGGCTCGGCCCGGCCCGTGGCCGGATTGGTGAACCCGTAGTAGAACCAACCCTCGCCGAAGCCGCTCGCGACGCGATGTGCTTCCACGGCCAGATCGCTGCGAAAATCGTCGACCAGCGGCCCCCAGGGCAACCCTTCCCTCGACGGATCGGGGGGAAACACAAGCGCCCGGGCCGCCCCGGACATCGGTGTCGATTCGTCCACGAAGATATAGATTGGACCGCTATTCCAACGCGCATCCTCGTGAAAGGCCCGCCGGGCCTCCGCGAAGCCCACGTCCTGAACATACTCGTAGGCGCATTGAACGAACGCCTCGATGTCCTCGGGTGTGCGGACGGCGCTGGCAACGATGGATTTCTCCGCGCACGGCACAGGTTGGACGGCGCCAAAAGCCTCGGCGGCGGCCATCGCCAAGCTCAGGGGGATCAGGAAACACGGCAGTCGACGCGTCATCATTCGACAACGTCCAGATAATAGCCGGCGCCGACCAGGATGGGCAGGCCATAGGTCAGCACTCTCTTGACAAACGTGACCTTGCGTTCCGACTTCCCGGTGGTGGGATTGAGCGTCGAATAGTACAGGAAGGATTCGCCGAACGCGTTCCCGACCCCGATCACGTCCCGGCCGTCGAAGGGTCCGTCCATCCGCGCGTTCAACTCGGGAGTTCGCGAAAAGACGCCGAACCACCGGCTGTAGGGATCGCCGCTGAACAACGTGTTGCCGTACATGTCCAGACCGAACACGTAGATCGAGTTGCTCGTCCATCGCGGATCGGTGGACAGCGCCTGGGAGGCAAAGTATCCCTTCGATTCAATTTCCATCCCGGCGCAACGGACAAATTCCTGCAGCCTCTCGGGCGACGGCGAGGCTTCGAGCCCCCTTGCGTTGACCTCGTCCACCTCGCACGTGCCTGGAATATCGCGGCGGTACACCCCCGCGCCGATCGCGGCGGGCGTCCCGTCCCATTCGATGCGTTTGACGTATGATGCCTTTGGCTCATCCCGGCCCGTGGCTGGATTTCCGAAAGCGTAGTAGATCCAGCCCTCATCGAAGTTGCTCATCAAACGATACAGTTCCGAGTAGTAGTTGCCGAATGCGTCGATTAACGGTCCCCACGGCGCCCCTTCTCTCGACGGGTCGGGTGGGAAGATGAACGCCCGGGCGGCGTCGGTGTCGGTGGTTACTTCGTCGACGAAGACATAGGTCGGGCCGCTTTTCCAACGTGCGTCCTCGTTGAATGCCCGCTGGGCCTCGGCAAACCCCACTTCCAGGACATGCTCATAGGCGCATTGAACGAACGCCTGAACATCTCCCTGTGTGCGCACTGCGCCGGCAACGACGGATTTGTCCGCGCAGGGCACAAGTTGGACGGCGCCGAAACCCGGTGCGGCGGTAATTGCCAGGCTCAGCGGGATCAGGAAACAATACGGTGGGAGTTTCATCATTTGGCAACTCTAGCCGAGGACCCGAACTGAGATCGAGACAGGCTGCTAAAAACTGAGATCGAGAAAAAAATGACGTGCTTCCGATTCATCCCCGCCCGCGCCTCTACTTCGGAAGAGGTCGTCGACCCGGTTCTCGCCGAAGCCTCTCGCAATACGAAACAGTTTCGCGAAACCTGTCCAGGAATCGGGACCATCCATGAGAAAGTACGGTTTGGCACGCCAAGTACTCCGGTTGGCGACAGAAGCCCTTCCGGTCATCGCCTTTCTCCACTCGGAGGGCGCAACGAGTTCGCCGAATACGAATTTGCTATGGTAGGGGTTCTCCATGCGAGATGACTATTTTCGTTTTGAGATGAAACTTACGCGTTCGGGATGACGAGAACGCGCGGCCGAGCGCTTCAGAAACCCGTATGCGTGGAGTGGAAAAACAAGAATCGTTCTTTATATCTGCCTTGTTTGACAGCCATCGAATAGAAGAACTTCCGCTGAAACGAAAGTGGGCCGTCAAAGTACTGTTGGCGGTCACTTTCGCCGTCGCCTGGGGTTGCGGCACCGGCGCTGGGCTCGAAAGTCCCGAGGCCGGAATCAACCCTCTGCTTCCAGCCCGGCCTGCCTATGTCGATGAAGGCGTTTGCGCCGGATGTCACCCCATGCCGTATCGGGACTGGACCGGTTCGCACCACGATCTGGCGATGCAGGTGGCTGACCAGGATTCGGTTCTGGGCGATTTCAACGACAGCGCCTTCGTCAACTACGGTGTGTCGACGCGTTTCTTCACCGAAAACGGACGCTTCATGGTCAATGCCGAAGGCGCGGACGGGCAGATGGCCGATTTCGAGATTGCGTACACCTTTGGCGTGGAACCGCTGCAGCAGTACCTGGTGGAGTTCCCCGGCGGACGACTCCAGACCCTCGGCGTGGCCTGGGATACCGAACAGGCGCGTTGGTTCCATCTCTATCCCGACGAGCGAATCGGCGCGGACGATCCACTCCACTGGACAGGGCAGCTTCAGAACTGGAACTTCATGTGCGCGGAGTGCCACAGTACGAACCTCCAGAAGAATTTCAATCTCGAAACGGATAGTTACGAGACCCGTTGGGATAGCGTTGACGTGGGCTGCCAAGCCTGTCACGGCCCCGGTGAAGCCCACGTAGAATGGGCCAATTCCCGTGAGGGGGAAACCCCGCCCGGAGAAGATCGCGGTCTGACGGTCGATTACGCCGGTTCCGATGCCGCCTACCAGGTCGATTCCTGCGCCGCATGTCATTCGCGCCGCCGCCAGGTGAGTGCCAGCGATCGGACGGGAGAGCCGTTCCTGGACCACTTTCTTCCGGAAACCCTCGCCCGCGAAGACCTCTACCACGCCGACGGACAGATCCTTGGAGAAGTCTACGTATACGGTTCGTTTCTGCAGAGCCGCATGTACGGGCAGGGTGTGGTTTGCAGCGACTGTCACAACCCGCACAGCCTGAACCTCCGGTTTGAGGGCAACGCCCTGTGCGGACAGTGCCATGATCCGGCAGCCGCCGTGGACCGTTTCGAGACGTTGGAGGCGAAGAACTACGACTCGCCGGAACATCATTTCCACCCGGTGGAAAGCGCGGGCGCCCAGTGCGTCAACTGTCATATGGCGGAACGTACCTATATGGTGGTGGATCCTCGAAGGGATCACAGCTTCCGCATCCCGCGACCGGATCTTTCGGTGACTTTGGGGACGCCGAATGCCTGTAATGACTGTCACACCGGCGAGTCGGCGGAGTGGGCGGCCGAAACCGTGGGGGGATGGTATGGACCTGGTCGCCGGCGCGACCCGCATTACGCAGAAGCGTTCGCGACCGGGCGCGCGGGCGATCCGGAAGCGGGCACCAGGCTGATTGCCCTTTCCGAAGATTCCGGCGAGCCGGCGATCGTTCGCGCGACGGCACTGGAACTGTTGTCCGCCTATGGCGCCGAGGGCCGCGCGGCTTTGACGCGCGGCCTCCAGGATACGAGCCCTCTGGTGCGCGCGTCGGCGGTGTCGGGACTGGAGCAGTCCGCTCTCGATGAACTTCTTCCGACCGTGACGCCCCTGCTGCGGGATCCCCTGCGCGCGGTCCGTATGGAAGCGGCTCGCGTGCTTGCCCCCGCCGTCGCAAGCGTTACGGGTTCGGATCGGGAGATTCTTGCCGGAGCGCTCGCCGAGTACGAACAAGTGCAGTTATCGCTCGCCGACACGGCCGCCGCCCACCTGAACCTGGGCGTCATACACAACGCCACGGGCGACACCGGCCGTGCGCTGGACGACTACAGGACGGCGCTTGAACGGGAACCGGGTTTCACGCCGGCATCGATCAATCTGGCCAACCTGCTCAATGGGTTGGGCCGCAATCCGGAAGCGGAGCCGGTCCTTATCGATGCCATCGCACAAAACAGCGAGGAAGGTGAACTCTACTACTCGCTGGGATTGTTACAAGCCGAAATGAACCGACTGGCGGCCGCCACCTCAAACCTGGAACGCGCGGCGGATCTGCTTCCAGGCCGCCCCCGGGTTCGGTATAACTACGCGCTGGCGCTTCAGCGGATGGACCGGCGGGGGGAAGCCGAAGCTCAGTTTCTGGAAAGTTACCGCGTGGGCCCCGAGGATCCGTCCGTCGTTCAGGCCCTGGCCATCTTCTACTTTCAGGATGCCCGATGGGAGGAGGCGTTGGAGTGGGCCGAACGCTTGGTCGAGATGCTTCCCGGTGAGCCCGGCGCCCGCCTGTTTCTCGATGAGATTCGCCGCAACAGCGGGTGACGGAATCGTTGGATTCCGATAATCGAGCGCCGTTTCGATTGACCACGCCGCCGTGTTGTAGTTTCATCGCCCCAGAGTTGGCCGACGGAAATAAGAGGGAGGCAAACAGGCATGTTATCGGGACGAACATTTCGGGCGTTCGAATTGGCCGCACTTGTTTTTGTGATGTTCTCGGCCGGTTGCGGGGCCGTCAACGACGCCGACATCGAATCGGCTGAAACCCGGCCGAACATCCTGCTGATCCTTGCCGACGACATGGGGTACACGGATCTCGGGTCCTTCGGCGGCGAGATCGCAACGCCCAACCTCGATACGCTGGCTTACGGTGGCCTGCGGTTCACGAACTTCCATGTCGGACCCAGTTGCGCGCCGACCCGGGGCATGCTGATGTCCGGTACGACCACCGTCGAGGCCGGGGTCCTGGGACTCGACGTTCCCTTGCTTCCGGAGGTCGCGTCGCTGCCCGAACGGATGCGAGCCCTGGGGTACCACACCTATATGGCGGGGAAGTGGAATCTGGGTATAGAAGAGGCCGACAGCCCGGCTCGCCGCGGTTTCGAGTCTTCCTATGCACTGGTCCGGGCGGGCGACAACCATTTGGGACACAGTAATTTTCCGGCGTCCGACGTGGCCTATCGCGAAAACGGCGTGCGTACGGACCCGCCGGAAGGTTGGTACTCTTCCCGGTTGTATACCGACAAGCTCATTGAATACATCGACCGGAATGTGGGCGACGGCACACCCTGGTTCGGGTATCTGGCCTTGACCGCGCCGCATTGGCCTCTGCAGGCGCCCGAAGATTGGATCGACCGCTATCGTGGCCGTTATGACGACGGATACGATGTTCTTCGCGAACTGCGAGTCGCGACTGCGACCGAACGCGGAGTCCTGCCGGATGGGCACGATCTTGGGAACCACGTCGCCGAGGCGCCGCCCTGGGACACGCTGGACGGCGAAGAACAGAGCCGGTCTGCTCGAGCAATGGAGATCTACGCGGCCATGACCGAGAACATGGACTTTCATGTAGGCCGACTGATCGATTACCTGGAAGAGACCGGCGCGATGGAGAATACCGTCATCTTCTTCCTGTCGGACAACGGCGCCAGCGGACAGGATTCCAGCTTTCGGCCGCGCACGATCCCGAGGACCGATACGGATAACAGTCTGGCCAACATGGGCCGCGAAGGCTCCTTCGTCGCCTATGGACGGGGCTGGGCCGAGGCCGCCATGGCCCCATATCGGGATGTCAAGGGGTCTCTGCATTCCGGAGGTACCCTGTCCTCGACCTTCGTGCACCACGGCTCGGTGGCCGATCCCGGCGGCTTTGACGATGGGTTTCTCACCGTCATGGACCTCCTCCCCACGTTTGTCGACATCGGAGGAGGAGAAGTGTCCGGCACCCAGTTCGAGGGGCGCGAAGTGCTGCCCGTGCGCGGACGATCATTCCGGGGGAGGGTGCTGGGCGACGCGGCGCCGGTTCACGATGAGGCCGTTCCATTCCTGATTGGAGGGGGTAGCTCACTGGTGCGATGGCCGTGGAAAATCCTCGGTACCCCCGTTGGGGGAGGCGGGGGCGGCGGACCGGTCGAATGGATGCTGTTCAACCTCGCGGACGATCCGGGTGAGACCACCGATCTTGCCGGCCAGTATCCAGCGGTCCGCGCCGAACTCGTCGAACTGATGCCCAGCGTGGAAAACGCACTCGGCGAAGGAC
This sequence comes from Terriglobia bacterium, assembly GCA_963555775.3. Lineage (GTDB taxonomy): Bacteria > Acidobacteriota > Terriglobia > 20CM-2-55-15 > 20CM-2-55-15 > JAJEDW01. The sequence continues at coordinate 42,322 of CAUVWY020000006.1, forward strand.
AATAATACGGCGCCGCTCACGGAACTGTCCGCTGTAGGCAAACTGTGAGAATGAGTCAAGTGCGGTGGCTGACCCGCCTTTGTCACGAGTTGTCTGCTGCAGCGCCGGATCCCGCGCCCCGGCGCGAGGCCTATTGCGTGCGGGGAACCGCCGGAGGAAGTGCGGTGCGGTCCGTTTCCGGGCCGACTGCCGAGAATAGATCTCAAGTAATCGATATCGAACTGCCCCCTTTTTCCCATTAGTTCCTGATTTGGGATCATGAGAGAATAGGCTGTGATTGAAGGAATCATGAGCCAAGAATTAATCGCCATCATCGGCGCGGCCATCGGTTTTGTTGCCATCGTTGTTCCAACCATTCGTGGCTTGCGGAAGGACATTGCCGCCTTGGGCGAGCGCACACAGAAGGATACCGAGAGCCTGCGGAAGGATATGACAGCTCAGAGCGAGAGCCTGCGGAAGGATATGACAGCTCAGAGCGAGAGCTTGCGGAAGGATATTTCCGCCCTGGGTGAGCGCGTGGGTAAGGTGGAGTTAGGCTTGGTCGATCGCATAGGCAAGCTGGATACAAGCCTTGGCCAGCGCATATCCAGACTTGAAGTGGCGACCGAAGGATTCGTCAAGCCTCAATCCACTTCTCAGTGAATCGCAAAACAACGGTTTCCTGGTAAACGGGAATGGGCAGATCTCATTGTAGGAATAAATAGACAGCCAGCCATGAAACCAATCACCTTTCTGGTCGCGGCCACGATCATTTCCGTGTCGCTTGCGGTTTCGGCCTGTGTGCAAGTCGAATGCGCGGAATGGAACATGCCCGGTTTCTTCCAGTCCGCCAGCGTGTCGGACGTGACTCGTTGTTTGCAGGCGGGCGCGGACCCGAACGCGCGAAGCGAATACGGCGCGACCCCGCTGCATACGGCGGCGATGTTCGGGACTGTCGAAGTCGTGGGGGCGTTACTGGAAGTAGGCGCAGACCCGAATGCGCGCGGCGAAGGCGGCCAGTCGGCGCTACAGATGGCGGCAGCGTTTGGGACTGTCGAAGTCGTGGCGGCGCTGCTGGATGCAGGCGCGGACCTGAACGCGCGCGGCGAAGGCGGCCAGTCGGCGCTACAGATGGCGGCAGCGTTTGGGACTGTCGAAGTCGTGGCGGCGCTGCTGGATGCAGGCGCGGACCTGAACGCGCGCGGCGAAGGCGGCGAATCGGCGCTACAGATGGCGGCGACGTTCGGGACTGCCGAGGTCGTGGCGGCCCTGCTGGAAGCAGGAGCTGATCCGAACGCGCGAAACGAAGACGGCACGACTCCTCTGTTTCTGGCGGCGATGAGGAATCCGGCGCTGCTGGACGCGCTGGCGGAGGATGGTAGCGACGAAGGACTATTCGGATTCCCTATGCGGCGTCTTGCGGTGTCCGAAACTGCCAAGGTCGTGACAGCGTTACTGGAAGCGGGAGTGGACCCGAACACTCGCGGACCCGATGGCGCGACGCCGTTGCATATGGCGGCGGCGGTCAGGAATCTCGATGCCGTGACGGCGCTACTGGAAGCAGGAGCGGATCCGAACACGAGCGTACCCGACGGCACGACCCCGCTGCATATGGTGGCGAAGATGTGGTATCCGACGCAGCAAGGTGGAGCTGCCGAAGTCATCGCGGCGCTGGTCGAAGCGGGCGCGGACTTGGAAGCGCAGGAAGACAGTCTCAGCACCGGCCAAACCCCGCTGCATTCGGCGGCCGGGTTCGGAACTGCCGAAACCGTGACGGCGCTACTGGAAGCGGGAGCCGACCCGAACGCGCGAGACGATATGGGCCAAACCCCGCTGCATACGGGAACGAGGTTTGGGACTGCCGGAACTGTGACGGCACTGCTGGAATCGGGTGTCGACCCGAACGTGCGGAACAACGATGGCGAACTTCCTGTCGACCACGCCGAAGACAACGAACAACTCAGAGGAACCGATGCTTACTGGAGGCTCAACGACGCCCGGTTTCAATAGGTCTTTTGACCAGGGACATGGCAATCAGGTGCTGTTTTCCGTGCCGTAAGAATCACCGATGGATCGCGACGAAGCCGAAGAACAAACACTCATCTATGTAGACATGCTGGGTTTCGCGGATCTCACTGAAAAGCACCCTCGCCGTATCGAGACTGACCAGCAACTGTCCACTTGTGACCGCACGGTCGTGTCCACTGCAGCCACGCAGACCCAGTTCAACCTGTTCAACCGCGTACTCGATTGTTGTATCGATGATCAGCCTCGCCATGGCGGCATCACGGCCATGCTCTTCTCGGACTGTGCCTTCCTGAACCTTGGCTATTCCTTGCGAGCTGCGCCGCTAGCAACAGATCTGATGCGGGAGTTCATCAAGGCTGGCGTACCGGTACGGATGGGGATTGGTAAAGGGACGTTCTACTCATTCGGCTACTCGACGGATGCAGGGGCGGACTCGATGCTGGTCAGCAAATCACGATTCATCGGCACCGCTGTAGTACGGGCGCATGACGCCGAAAAATGCGGCGGGAAGGGCATGCGGATCTTTGTGCATCCTGAAGTCGACGACCTGGACAACAACCACTCTGACTTTAGGATATTGAATCTGCCGCTGCCATACGAAGACGCAAATCGGGAACTCGACTACCTGCACCCGGAAGAGAATCAACAAGCGGGTCAAGAGGACCGCAACGTGTTCCAAGCCGTCGATGACATGGAGATCGCAGCCAAGGAGGGAAATAACGAGTGTGAGTGGGGTGATATCAAGATCCAATATGACGACACAAGGAGCGCGCTGAACCGAATGCGCGAGTCTCGTAGTCGAGCGCCTTTCGGATAGCATTCATTCAGCAGGCCACGCTACGCTGTTTCGGACTGGTGTTGCGCCAGGGTGAATTTGTCCTTCCAGTGAACGTCCGAGAATTCAGTGGTTTAACCTGACAAGCTGGACATAGCGAGGGATTTCCTGTATAAAACGCTGAATGGAGAGGACGAAATTGACCAGCCAGGAACTGTCGGAGATCGGGGTACGGCCAGTGGAGCGAAGCGAGGAAGGGCAGTATCAAGAGCAGATGAAGCGTCATCATTATCTGGGCGCACTGGCGAAGATCGGGGAGACGGTCTGGTACGTGGCCACATGGCGCGGGCAGTGGGTGGCGCAACTGAGCCTGTCGGCGTCGGCGCTGAAGTGCGGGGTTCGGGATCGATGGATCGGCTGGGACTTCCGCTCGCAGTATGGGCGGCTGAAACTGATCGCCAACAACAGCCGCTTTTTGATCCTGCCGGGCTGGAATCGGCCGAATGTGGGCTCGCGGGTGTTGTCAGGGACCGAGCGGCGGGCCGGGTCGGATTGGCGCGAACGGTTCGGTCATGGGTTGCTGCTGCTGGAAACGTTTGTGGATCCCCGGCGCTTCCATGGCGGCGTGTATCGCGCGTCGAACTGGTTGGAACTGGGACGGACCCGGGGATACCGGCGCACCCGGGACGGCTACAGCGCCGAAGCCGATGCCCCGAAGCTTGTCTTTGTGCGTCCCCTGTGCCGCGATGCGCGCGGGCAACTGACCCACCCTGGCCGGGAACATCTTCAACTCACCGGAGCCCCCAAGATCATGCTCAATGCCGCACAGATGCGCCAACTCCCCCAGTGCTTCAAGACCATTCCCGATCCGCGCCGCGCTCAGGGACGGCGCCATCCCTTGTCGGCAGTGCTGGGCATCGCGGCGGGCGCGACGCTGTGCGGCATGCACGGCTATAAAGCCATCTCGGATTGGGCCGATGCCCTGGGGCAGAAAGCCCGCGAACGTTTTGGCTGCCGGCGGGAGAACGGCCGCTATGTGGTTCCCAGCGAGTTTGTGATTCGGGATTGTCTGGTCCGGATTGAACCGGGGGCGCTGGACCGGGCGCTCAATGCGTGGAATCGGGCGTGGGGCGCCCCGGACGATGCGCTGGCCATGGATGGCAAGACGATGAAGAACGCCCTCGACTCGGACGGGCGTCAGACCCACATCATGAGCGTGGTCGGGCATGAGTCGAAACGCTGCTACACCCAAAAAAAGTGGGAACCCTGCCTGTAGCCGGCGGCGAGGAGCGCAAGCGCACGAACGAAATCGGCATGGCCGTTCCCTTGCTTCAAACCTGCGACATCGCCGGCAAGGACATCACCGGCGATGCCCTGCTGACCCAACGCGCGATCGCGCGCTATTTGGTCGAGCGGGGAGCGCACTATCATTTCACGGTCAAAGGCAACCAACCGACGCTGGAACGCGATATCGCGTTCCAGTTCCAAACCCGCGGACAACCCGACTTTGTCGAGGTCACCCCGCCCGATCATGGCCGCATCGAAACCCGGCGCATTTGGTGTAGCGCCGAACTCAACCACTACCTCGACTTTCCCCACCTGGGCCAGGTCTTTCGGATCGAGCGCGAATCCATCGACAAGAAATCCGGCGCCCTCACGTGTGAAACCGCGCTGGGCATCACGAGCCGCTCACCCGGCGAGGCCTCCCCCGAACGCTTGCTGGCCATCAATCGCGGTCATTGGAGTATCGAAAGCGTCCATTACATCATCGACTGGAATTACGATGAGGACCGCAGTCGAATCCGCACCGGCTTCGGCCCGGAAAACATCACCCGCCTCCGACGCTTTGCCGTCGGTATTCTCAAATCCTTTCAAAAACCCGCTCAATCGATCGCCCAATCGATGCGCAAACTCTCGTTCAATACCCGTCTCGTCTTCGACTACTTGAGAATGACTCGAAATTCATTCCCCACATCATGCTCCATCTGAGAACAAATTTGCCGTGGGTGTTGCGCCGTGGCAGCTTGACGTTCGGCCACCTTGTAGCGCCATATGGCAAGCGGCAGGCCGATATTTGTGGCGATGACCAAACCAAGATTGACGATGGATGAACTGCCGGATTCCCCGTCATTCAGCCAACGCCAGCACACAATCGAGAACACAGCCGTACCGGTCGGTACAAACATGATCCAAGCCACGCTCAAGTCAGCCTTCGACTGGCAAAGCCCTCTGTGCCAATGTAGATGAGACACCTTCCCTAACGTTAATTAGTGAGCAGGGCGGGAAGGAAGATAACCTGTGTTGGTGATTAAACCAGAAGAGGAGAAAGAATCGCGGGCAACGGAAGGAGCCCGTAGGGCGACTGGAGTTGGGCGCGATTCGGCCGATGGGAATGGTGCCGGTCCGGATCCGGAGGTCGCCGATAAGGCGACGCGTCGACGATTCAGCGCGGAGTATAAGCGCCGGATCGTACGAGATGCCGACCGGTGTACGAAGCCCGGTGAGGTGGGCGCGTTGTTACGCCGTGAAGGGGTGTACTCATCGAGCCTGAGCACCTGGCGTCGGCAACTCGATGCCGGGGAGTTGGCCGGCGTCGGATCGGTCAAACGTGGACCGAAGGCGCAGCCGATAGACCCGCGGGATAAGCGGATTGCGGAGTTGGAACGGGAGACTCGGCGTCTGGAGGCGAGACTCGGGCAAGCCGAGACGATAATCGCCATTCAAAAAAAAGTTGCGACGCTATTAGGAATTCCGCTGAATACGATCCAGGACAAGGAGAACGGTTGATGGAAGCGGCCCAGACCCACTCTGCCGAGTTGGGCGCCGCACCCGCATGCCGGGCCTTTGGAGTTCCCCGTGCATCGTTCTATCGTCACCGGCAACGGCGAGCCGAACCCGCCCCAGACCCGATCCGTCGGCGATCGCATCGAGCGTTGAGTGAGGTGGAGCGCCAGGAGGTCCTCGACCTGCTGCATGGCGATCGCTTCGTGGACCAGGCGCCGGCTCAGGTCGCCGCCGCCCTGATGGACGAGGACCGCTATCTGTGTTCCCCACGAACGATGTATCGGATCCTGGAAGCGAATCAGGAAGTTCGCGAACGAAGGAACCAGCGACGCCATCCCGCCTATACAAAGCCGGAGCTGTTGGCTACGGCTCCGAATCAAGTTTGGAGTGGGGACATCACGAAGTTGAAGGGACCCCAAAAGTGGACCTACTTCTACCTGTACGTGATCCTGGACATCTTCAGCCGCCAAGTCGTGGGCTGGATGGTCGCCGATTGCGAATCGGCGAATCTGGCCAAAAAGTTGATCCAGAAAGCCTGCGACAAGCAACAGATTGATCGTGATCAACTCATACTCCACTCCGATCGTGGATCGTCGATGAAGTCCAAGGCGGTGGCGCTGCTGTTGGCCGATCTGGGAGTGACCAAGTCTCACTCCCGACCGTATGTATCGGACGACAATCCATTCTCGGAAGCGCAGTTCAAGACGCTCAAGTACCGGCCAGGCTTCCCGGACCGTTTCGGTTGTAGCCAGGACGCCAAGGCGTTCTGCAGGGACTTCTTCCACTGGTACAACAATGTCCACTACCATTCGGGACTGAACTGGTTGACACCGGCTATGGTTCACCACGCCCGTACCGACATCGTCATCCAAAAACGGCAGCATGCCATGGATTGTGCGCGGCAACGCCACCCAGAACGTTTCGTCAACGTACCCAGAACGATCCCAGGGCCGCCCGACAAGGTCTGGATCAATCCACCCGTAGAATCGCAGGCGGTAGCTTAATTGTTGAACCCACGTGTCTCACACTTGTTGACATTCACCGAAGGCGCAGGAACGCTTTCGCGAATACTTTAAGAGGTCGCATCATCGCTCAGATGTAAACGATTACTGGAATTAGTAGAGCTTGAGGGGCGGTATCCCGCGCCGCAGCGCGAGGCCTACTGCGCGGCGGGATCCGCCGGAGGCGGTGCGGTCCGGCAGGGCGTGGGGTTGAATTTGGACCCGTCGGATTCAAGCTTGAAGTGCGTGCTGGTATAGAGGGGCTGAGTCAGGTAGTTCGGGTCTTCGATGACTGTCACGACCAGAAGCCAGTGGTCCCCGTTGGGATGCTCGGGCAGCCGATGGAAGTATTCGGTGATCGTCGTTTCTTCGCTGTAGGGCACACCGTTCTTGCGCAGGTAGCCTTCCAGAAAGTTCGTCGTTACGACCTTTAACGATCCGCCTTCGGTCAGCGTTCCGATCGTTGGCGCGGGTCCGCCGCGGGTTCCACGGCCCCCTCCACCCGGAACGATGGGACCGGTACTGTTTCCGATCTGTGCACGCGTGGTTCCGCCTCGTCCACCGGGAGGCCGCTCCCATTCGGCGATCGAATGACCCTGCAAGGTCGGTTCGTTTCCCGGGTCGGTCGAAGCGTCGAAGTGCAGGAGGCGGGTCTGCGTCCCCGCATCGAATTCAAGCTGCAGCGCGTTCGGGTCGGACCACGTCACGTGTATGCGGCCGGGTTGGCGGATGATGCCTCCCACGCCGAACGCCTTGCACTGGAGTCCCTCGGCATTGTCCCGATCCAGATCCCACGCGTTGGCGGCCTGACGGCCTTCGGCGTTCAGCGGCAGGCTTTCGAAGTCGCCCCTGCGGGGAGTCATCATGCGGTGACGCCAATCCTCGCTCACGACCGACACCCAGTAACCGGTCAGATCGGTGGGCGCGGCCTCCTCGGCCGAAGGCGGTTGACCGCGCTGCGCTACGGCGGTCCCGGCCAAGGCGCCGGACAGGATGCATATGAAGGCCGCTGTTCCAAGAAGTGTCCGCATGCCCGCTATTCCTCTTCCCCCGCAAGATCCCGGTAGACCGCCTCGATAAACATGTCAGTTGTCCACGGCCCGTCGTCTCTCCCGTACCTCGGGTCGTAGTCCAGTGTCGGTTTGGCCGCCCGAACCTGTTCCAGCGTCATCCCCTCGCCGATCATGTCGGCGATCCGGTCCCGAACGATGACTATCGTGTCGCGGTATTCGATGATGTCGGCTTCGTCGCCCACTCGGCCGTGACCGGGAATCGCATACGTCCCGCCTTCCTGCAGCCACGCCGGAACGGCGATATCCAGCATGTTGTTGAGTCCCTCGATGAATCCATCGACCCCGCCGCCATAATCGGCGTCGATGACCGGATAGGTGGTGGTCATGAACAGGTCGCCGGCGACCAGGACATCGGAGCCCCTGAAGTAGACGACCACGTCCCCGTCGGTGTGTCCCCGGGGGTGGTGATACAGGAAGACAGCCTCTCCGTTGAAATAGAAGTCGCGCCGATCTTCAAAGAAGGTGTTGAGCGGCCATTCGGTGACGGGGCGGTCTTCTTCAACCATTCGCGCGGGAACTTCCTCATGGGCGATGATGCCCGACGGATTGCCGTTCAGCGTCATGCCGGCCTGCGACACCGTTTCGTTGCCGCCGGTATGGTCCTCGTGACCATGGGTGTTGATCATCCAGCGAATCGGGCCGTCGGAAAGCTCGCGAATTGCGGCCAGCACCTGGTCGCGGGTTTCCCGTCCGCCGGTATCCACCACCAGCACCCCGTCGGTTCCGACCTGGACGGCAATATTGGAAGCCGCCCCGGCCAGCATGTAGACGTTGCCCTGGACATGGAAGGTTTCGATGTCCTGAGCGTTCAGTTGAGAAGCCGCCAGCTCTATGCCAGCAAACAGTGCGAGCAGGACAACCAGAGCGCGCGTCCCGGTGGCGGCGGCCACGATGACTCTGCGCGCCGCCGGAGCGTTCCGCCAGGGGATGCTAATCATTGGCGCCGGCTCCTTCGACCATCACTTCGATTTCGGGCATGTACTCCGGGTATGTCGATTCGGCGCCGGCGAAAATCGCTTCGAACGGCGTCCCGAACTTGCCGGCCCATTCTTCGAGGAACGGATTCTCGCCGGGCAGGTAGTGGGGGACCAGGTGCCGGGGTTGCGGCACTTCCATGACGTACTCGCAATTATAGAGCCAGTTCTGGTTGCCCCGGTCCATGAGCTGAAATTCCTGGGAGTTGACGTAGGGTTCACTCAGGTAGACCGGGTCCGTAACGATCATGGTCTGCGACAGTAGATTGCCATGCCGGACGTAGTGCTCGACGACCGTCGTCAGGTCGCTCGATGGGAGGCCGCTACGGCGGTAGAATTCCTTCTTGATGTGGGTGCTCGTCACGGTCAGGATGTTCCCGTTCCATTGGCCGGTCGAGAAGCCCGAGAACGTATGCGGAGCGTACTCGGGCGGATGCGTCCGTCCGTCCATCCAGATCGTGCGCTCCTGCATGTACGTCCCGATATAGATCTTGTAGGCGATGAGTTCCTGTGTCTGCGGGTTTTTTTCTTCCCAGATTCGAAACTGCAGCGGACCCCGGTAGATGTGTGGAAGGTTGTAGGGCTGGCACTGATGTTCCAGGACGTTGACCCGCGTGACGTCCCATGATTCGGCATAACGCCGGGCGGCGTCATTGATCGGAACACCGGTGAAGTCGCCGTTAACGTCTCCTGGAATCCGGTCGTCCCGATCCTCGTGATACCGTCCCGACCACTCCCCGACGATGCTCATCTGGGCGGCGGATGGCACCCGCGCCACCACCACCAGGAAGAGCATCCACACCAATACTCGAATTTTCAAACACACCTCCCGAAGCTTGTCCTCCGGAGAGCCGATATGGTATCCCCACCTGAAAATCGGATGATCTTCAGTGGACATTCAAATCGTTCGATGCCCCGGGAATCCGTGGCAGACCACCGCGGAATTCCGCCACGGGCTGCCAAACGGCGATTTCCTTCCCGCCTCTAATCCAGGTCGTTCGCTTCCGCTTCGCCTCGGTCCACCGCACGAGACGCGCTGAGTTGATTCCGCATCCCGTTGTTCCCTTCATGACAGGCGTACTCGAAGACCTCGTAACCGGGTTCCTGACGAATCGGGAACGTCGCGGTAAACGGTCTGGCATAGGTTCTGGGATCGTCGACCGTCAGTTCGTACTGGATCGTGTCGGGGCCGGTTCGGGTGGAACGCTCCATCAGACGGGCGGCATCGCTCAGGGGCATGCCCCCGCCGTTTCCACCCAGGCCCGTTCCGTTGTCGACGATGTTCGCCGTGTGAACCACCAGCGTGTCGCCATCCCACCAGCCGACGGAGTCTCCCATGTACGACTTGACGTCTTCGCCGATGTGGGGCTTGCCGTCGAGGGGAACGATCTTGGCTTCGTGGACCATTTCATACTGGATGGCGACGTATCCGGGGCTCTGAACGATCCGGGTGCCGTTACCGTAAATGACAGGAAGAATGGAACCTGCCGGTCCGCGGGTGATGCACCGGATGTAGAGCGTGTAGTCTTCCCAGGATGCCGTCGGGCGGTCCGACCTGGCGCCTTGCCGGTTGGTCCGGGCCCACGCCTGCCGTTCGCTGCCCAGGTCGGTGAGAGCCGGGAGTCGACCGTTGGGCGGGTCGACAAGCAGAGAGGTCTGTCCCGGGGGCCGCCGTCCGCGTTCGCCCCAATGGCTTGGCGGGCCCGTACCCACGCGGCCTTCGGGGTTGGCGAACGCGACCGAATCCTGTTCCTGCCGTCTTTCGAGTTGGTTGTCCCGCTCGGCGATTTCTTCACCGGTCAGGAACAACCGATCGCCCAGATCCGGGTTGCGTTCCAGCCGCGTGCCAATGTAGTCGTCGCTTGTGTAGGTGCCCTGCAGGTCGGGATCCCCCCAAGGCGTTCGCGGCGCGGTGTATTCTTCCGTCGCTTGCGCGGAGGCGGAAAGGGCGCCCGTGGAAACGAACACGATCGCGAGTGCCGCCATTCCGGCAGCGGAGAGAAATCGATACGTCATCGGAATCTCCTTGTCTAGTCGAAAACCTCGCCGGGCGCTTGGCCCCAGCCAAATCCATCGGATGTCCGCCGGAGCGACCGCATGCGGACTCTGAAATCCCCGGCCTTGCGTCCGGGATTGCCCACGACGATCACCTCGTCTCCAGGCCGGAGCGTCCCACTCGTGATCCCCTGGCTGCCCAACTGACCGGCGCCACCCCATTCCACGGCCCATCGCTGCATGTTGCCATCGGCATCGGGGGCAGAGATCTGGACGAACGAATGCGGGTTCCTGAACTGGAATTGCA
>CAUVWY020000007.1:0-230560 GCA_963555775.3 Terriglobia bacterium
CGGCGTGATCGACCCCTTCTTGGCCACCACCTGCCCCCGCTCCACTTCGTCCTTCTTCGTCCCCCGCAGCAGCAATCCCACGTTGTCGCCGGCTCGCCCTTCGTCCAGCAACTTCTTGAACATCTCCACTCCCGTGATCACCGTCTTGAACGTCGGCTTGAATCCCACGATCTCCAACTCCTCGCCTACCTTCACAATCCCGCGCTCGATTCGTCCCGTCACCACCGTCCCGCGCCCCAATATCGAAAATATGTCCTCAATCGGCATCAGAAACGGCTTGTCCACCGCCCGCTCCGGCAGCGGCACATACTCGTCCACCGCCTTCATCAACTCCTCGATCTTCCCCACCCATTCGTCTTCCTCTTCCAACGCCTTCAGCGCCGATCCCCTCACCACCGGTATCTCGTCCCCCGGAAATCCGTACGAATCCAGCAACTCCCGCACTTCCATCTCCACCAACTCAATCAACTCTTCGTCTTCCACCGCGTCGCATTTGTTCAAAAACACCACGATCGACGGGACCCCCACCTGCCGCGCCAGCAATATGTGCTCCCGCGTCTGCGGCATCGGCCCGTCCGTCGCCGCCACCACCAATATCGCCCCGTCCATCTGCGCCGCGCCCGTGATCATGTTCTTGATGTAGTCGGCGTGCCCCGGACAGTCTACATGCGCATAGTGCCGGTTCCCGGTCTGATACTCCACGTGCGCCGTCGCTATCGTGATCCCTCTCTCCCGCTCTTCGGGCGCATTGTCGATCGAATCGAACGACCGGTACGATACGGCCGGATCGTGCTTCGCCAACGTCTTCGTGATTGCCGCCGTCAACGTCGTCTTCCCATGGTCGATATGCCCTATCGTCCCCACGTTTACGTGCGGCTTGGATCGATCAAACTTCTCTTTCGACATTCGCTCTACCTCGTGTTCCTCGCTACAGGTGTCTTGCAGACATCCGTTTGCCTACGCCGGTTTCACTTCCCGGCCCTGAGCCCTGGCAACAATTTCCTCTGCCGTCTGCCGAGGCACTTCCTTGTACTCGCCAAAATGCATCGAGTACGTTGCGCGGCCCTGCGTCATGGACCGAAGGTCGGTCGCATATCCAAACATCGTCGCCAGTGGAACCATGGCTTTGACGATCTGTGTTCCGGGGCGTGTTTCATGCCCTTCAATTTGACCGTGCCGCGAATGGAGGTCACCCATCACGTCGCCCGTGTATTCCTCAGGCAAGACGACCTCGACCTGCATCACCGGTTCCAGTAACACGGGTCTGGCCTTCCTGCACGCATCCTTCAACGCGATCGAACCTGCGATCGTGAAAGCCATCTCCGACGAATCGACTTCGTGGAATGAACCGTCGTACAAGGTCACCTTGATGTCGCGAACTTCGTATCCGGCCAGAACGCCCGACGTCATAGCCCCGGCTATCCCCTGCCGAACCGGCTTGATGTATTCCTTTGGAATCGACCCGCCAACGATCGCGTTCACAAATTCGAACCCTGCACCAGGGTCCGACGGCTCGACCATAATCTTCACGTGAGCGTACTGGCCGCGGCCGCCTGTCTGACGCACGTAACGGCATTGTGCATCGGCCTTCCCACGAATCGTCTCCTTGTAGGAAACCTGAGGCTTGCCGACGTTGGCCCCGACACTGAACTCGCGCATCAGCCGATCGACGATGATTTCAAGATGCAACTCGCCCATGCCGGAAATGATGGTCTGAGCGGTGTCGTGATCCGTGTGAATCCGGAAGGTCGGGTCTTCCTGCGCCAGTTTGGCCAACGCCATGGCCATTTTTTCCTGGTCGGCCCTGGTCTTCGGCTCGATTGCAACCGCGATGACGGGTTCGGGAAACTCCATCGCCTCGAGCAGCACCGGGGCGCTGTCCGAGCAGATTGTATCCCCGGTCGTAACGTTCCGGAGCCCGACCGCCGCGGCAATGTCGCCGGTGTAGATTTCCTTGATTTCTTCTCGTTTGTTGGCGTGCATCTTGAGTAGACGCCCGACGCGTTCCTTCTTTTCTTTTCGCGCGTTGTATACCGACACACCGGTTTCAAGATGACCCGAATAGACCCTGAAAAACGCCAACTGCCCGACGAACGGGTCATACATGATCTTGAAAACGAGCGCGGAGAAAGGCTCACTATCCGCGGCCATTCTGGCAATCTTGCGAGATCGGTCCGGAGTGAATCCAACAACGGGAGGGACATCGACGGGAGAGGGGAGATAATCGACGACGGCGTCAAGCAATTGCTGGACACCTTTGTTCTTGAACGCCGATCCACACAGGACCGGCGTTATTTTCATGTCGATCGTCGCCTGCCGGACACCGGCCTTCAGGTCTTCGACAGTTACCGCCACGCCGTTCACGAACTTCTCGAACAATACTTCGTCAGCTTCGCTGGCGGCTTCGATGAGCTTTTCCCGGCGCCCGGCAACTTCTTCTTTTAGTTCGTCAGGAATATCCGCAACGGTAAATTCCGCACCAAGCGTTTCAGCCTTGAAGACCAGCGCCTTCTCTTCGATCAGATCGATGACGCCCTCGAACTTGTCTTCCTTCCCGATCGGCAACTGCACACAAACCGGATTCGCGCGGAGCCTCGTACGCATCATATCGATCGCGTGCTCAAAGTCGGCGCCGGCACGGTCCATCTTGTTGACGAAGGCGATCCTCGGAACGCGGTACTTGTCAGCCTGCCGCCAAACAGTCTCGGACTGCGGTTCGACGCCGCCCACCGCACAAAAGACAGCCACGGCACCGTCGAGAACCCTCAGCGAACGTTCAACCTCGGCCGTAAAATCGACGTGACCGGGCGTGTCAATGATGTTGACGCGGTAGCTGTTCCAAAAGCATGTGGTAGCGGCCGATGTGATCGTGATGCCGCGCTCCTGCTCCTGCGCCATCCAGTCCATCGTGGCCGTGCCTTCGTGCACCTCGCCCAGCTTGTAGTTGATACCGGTGTAATAGAGAATCCGCTCGGTCGTCGTCGTCTTACCGGCATCGATGTGGGCCATGATGCCGATATTGCGGGTCTTCTCCAATGGTACTTTGCGGGGCATGCGTGTTTCTTCCGGGCGCCGTGCTGCCTACCAGCGATAATGAGCGAAAGCCTTGTTGGCATCCGCCATTCGGTGCGTGTCTTCCTTTTTCTTGACGGCGCTGCCGCGATTGTTGGCGGCGTCCAGAATTTCTGCCGCCAGCTTCTCGTCCATCGACTTCTCACCCCGGGAACGGGAATAGCCAATCAACCAACGAATGCTGAGCGACATTCGACGCAGGGAATTGACCTCGGTCGGAACCTGGTAGGTCGAACCACCGACTCGGCGCGATTTGACTTCCAGCGCAGGCTTCACGTTTTCGACGGCCTTCTTGAAAATCTTCAAGGGATCGTCGTTTGCCTTGTCTTCAACGATCTTCATGGCCCGATAAAACATGCCCTGCGCCACGCTCTTCTTCCCGTCCCACATCATCTGGTTTACAAATTTCGTGACCAGAGTGCTCGAGTACACCGGGTCCGGAAGAACCTCGCGCCGCACAATATGAGCTTTTCTCGGCATATGGTCCTCTGGAATGCCTCCAACAATCAGGGGAACAGGGCTCCCGCCGGCTTTCGCGAAGGAAGCCGAAATTACCTACCAGTTCTGTATGAAGGTCCTTAGGGCCAATAAGGCCTGTTACCCGTTTGATCCCGAAAGCAGACCCGTCTCGTATCCGGCCCTGGGATCAGGTTTTCTTCAAGCCTTCGGCCGTTTTGCACCGTATTTGGACCGCGACTGCTTGCGATTCGCGACACCGGCAGCGTCGAGGGTCCCCCGAACAACGTGATATCGAACACCGGGGAGGTCCTTTACACGGCCGCCGCGAATCAGAACGATGGAATGCTCCTGCAGGTTGTGACCGATTCCGGGAATATAGGTCGTAACCTCAATTCCGTTCGTCAGACGGACACGAGCGACTTTCCGTAAAGCCGAGTTCGGCTTCTTCGGCGTCGACGTGTAAACGCGCGTACAGACACCACGCTTTTGCGGACAGTTCTGAAGAGCCGGACTACTTGTCTTGTACTTCGGCTTCTTGCGACCCTGTCTAACCAGTTGGCTGAATGTCGGCACCCTGTCGAACTCCTTCGCTTATCGCTCTCCCTGACGCACCCACCCGATAACAAAGCCGCGGGCAGGCGAAACCATAAGATATTACTAGAACTTCCAGACTATTGCTATCGACAACACACGGATTGTCGATTTTCCGGGTAAATTGTCACAACGCCACATCTCGCTTTCCAGTAATCAAGTGGTCAGGAACTCCCCACCGCGTCGGCGGCGGGGCGTTCGCCGTCACCATCTTCAAGAAGGTCAAATCCTTCTTCGAGAATGGCCTCCGGCTCCTGCTCGTTCAGCAAGAAAACGTTCCGATAATAATCCAGCCCCGTACCGGCGGGAATCAGGCGCCCCATGATGACATTTTCTTTCAAGCCCCGGAGGTAGTCCACCTTTCCGCTGATCGACGCTTCAGTCAGCACGCGGGTCGTTTCCTGGAAGGACGCCGCGGAAATAAAGGAATCCGTCGCAAGCGACGCCTTCGTGATGCCCAACAGAAGTGGACGGCCCGAAGCCGGCTCGCCCCCGTTGCGCCGGACGCGGTCGTTTTCTTCCTGGAACCGGAACCGGTCGATCTGCTGGTCAATCAGGAACTCGGTATCCCCGACCTCTTCGACCTTGATCCACCGCATCATCTGGCGAACAATCACTTCAATGTGCTTATCGTTGATATTGACACCCTGCAGCCTGTAAACCTCCTGGACCTCGTTAACCAGATACGTTTGCAATTCCTTCTCACCCAGAACGGCGAGAATATCGTGCGGATTACGCGGACCGTCCATCAGCGGCTCTCCGGCAAGGACGCGCTCACCCTCCTGAACGTTGATGTGGACGCCTCGCGGAATCGAATATTCCCTTTCGACGCCGCCTTCATTGAGTACCGAGATCTTGCGCTGTCCTTTCGCAATGTCGCCGTACTTGACCACGCCATCGATTTCGGTGATGACCGCGGTCTCACGCGGCTTCCGCGCTTCGAACAACTCCTGCACCCGGGGTAGTCCACCGGTAATGTCCTTGGTCTTCGTGGTCTCGCGTGGAATCTTGGCAAGCACGTCGCCCTGATAAACGGGGTCGCCGTCGCTAACGATCAAGTGGGCACGCGATGGAATGAGGTACTTGCGGAGAAGCTTTCCCTTCGCATCGCGAATCTGTACCGTGGGTTGCCGTTTCTCGTCGGGCGAATCGGTAACAACCCAGCGTGAAAGGCCCGTCACCTCGTCGAGTTCCTCGTGCATGGTGACGCCTTCGACCAGATCCTTGAACTGCACGGCGCCGCCATACTCCGTGAGGATCGCAAACGTGTAGGGGTCCCACTCAACAAGCACGGTGCCCACGGTGACATGCTGCCCTTCGCCAACCTTCAGCCTCGCCCCGTAAACGATCGTGTAGCGTTCCTTTTCGCGGCCCTTTTCATCGACCAGTGCGAGCACGCCGTTCCGGTTCATCGCGATCAGGAAGCCTTCCTTGTCCTTGACGGTTTGCAGTTCGTCGAACTTCACGATACCGGGGTTTTTGGCCTCCAGATTCGTTTGCTCCGAAATCCGGCTGGCTGTCCCACCGATGTGGAAGGTCCGCATGGTAAGCTGCGTCCCCGGCTCACCAATCGATTGCGCGGCAATTACACCGACGGCTTCACCGATTTCAACCATCCTGCCCGTCGCGAGGTTGCGGCCATAACAACTCACGCAAACGCCGCGTTTGGACTCGCAAGTCAATCCCGAACGAATCTTCACTCGCTCGATACCCGCGGCCTGAATTGCATTTGCCAGATCTTCGTCGATCTCGCTGTTGATCTCGACGATCGTGTGGCTCTCGTAATCCTTGATTTTCTGGAGCGACACGCGACCGATGATCCGATCGCGGAGCGGCTCGATGATCTCTCCCGATTCCACGATCGATCCGACGTAGATTCCGTCGACCGTCCCGCAATCGTTCTCACTGATAATGACGTCCTGCGCGACGTCCACGAGGCGGCGGGTAAGGTATCCCGAATCGGCCGTTTTCAGAGCGGTATCCGCCAATCCCTTGCGAGCGCCATGCGTCGAGATGAAATACTCCATCACGTTCAGGCCCTCGCGGAAATTGGCCGTAATGGGTGTCTCGATGATCTCGCCCGAGGGTTTCGCCATCAGACCGCGCATACCGGCAAGCTGCCGGATCTGCTGTTTCGAACCTCGTGCACCGGAGTCGGCCATGAGCAGAATCGGGTTAAAGTCGTGACTCTGCTTTTCGGTGGTCTCCATGGATTTGAACATGAGGTCGGAAATCTTCTCGGTCACGTCGGACCAGATCGCAATGACCTTGTTATAGCGCTCGCCATTGGTGATTGCCCCGTCGCGGTATTGAGAATCGACAAGAACAACTTCGTTCTGCGCCTTGCTTACGAATTCATGTTTTCCCGGAGGCACAATCAGATCGTCGACACCAATCGAAATACCCGCGCGTGTGGCCGCGCGGAATCCGAGTTGCTTCAACCGGTCCAGCATGTCGATACTCAATTCCGAACCGTGGCGGAGATGAATAAAACTGACGAGTTGCCCGACCCCCTTCTTCTTCAGGAGGCCGTTGACAAAGGGCATGCCCGTCGGCATGGCATCGTAGAGAACAACCCGGCCAACCGTTGTGTCGAGCATGCGGGCTTCAACGTCCAACGCCTCCGCGTGACTGATGGCCTGAGGATCGTAGGCGGTCGTCATGTCGACCAGCGAGCCGGTAAACCGCAGCTTGATCGGAGTCTGAGTTTCTACGTGACCGGATTCATACGCCATCAGGACGCTCTCGACCGAACCGAAGATTCGTCCCTGGCCACGGGTACCGTCTTTCGCGCGCGTCAGATAGTAAAGACCCAGAACCATGTCCTGAGAGGGCACGGCGATCGGCTGTCCGCTTGCGGGCGACAACAGGTTGTTGGTCGACAGCATCAATACCGACGCCTCGATTTGAGCCTCCGGTGACAACGGAATATGGACGGCCATCTGGTCCCCGTCAAAGTCGGCATTGAAGGCCGTACAAACCAGGGGGTGGATCTTGATGGCCTTGCCTTCGACTAGAACAGGCTCGAAAGCCTGAATGCCGAGACGGTGCAATGTCGGAGCGCGGTTGAGCAGCACGGGGTGATCCTTGATGACATCTTCGAGAATGTCCCAGACCACGGAGTCATAACGTTCGACCATTTCCTTGGCGGCTTTCACCGTCGTGCAATGTCCACCCTGCTCGAGCCGGTTGTAAATGAACGGCTTGAACAGTTCCAGCGCCATCTTCTTGGGCAAACCACACTGGTGCAGCTTGAGTTCCGGACCCACAACGATGACGGACCGGCCGGAGTAGTCGACACGTTTCCCCAACAGGTTCTGGCGGAAGCGTCCCTGCTTGCCCTTGAGAGTATCGGACAGCGACTTGAGCGGCCTGTTGTTGGCGCCGCGTAAGATCCGGCCGCGCCGGCCGTTGTCGAACAAGGCATCCACGGCCTCCTGCAACATCCGCTTCTCGTTTCGAACGATGACGTCGGGAGCATGCAGTTCGATCAGCTTTTTCAACCGGTTGTTGCGGTTGATGACGCGGCGGTACAGGTCGTTCAGGTCGGAAGTCGCAAAACGGCCGCCATCGAGCGGAACCAGCGGACGCAATTCTGGAGGAATGACCGGTATCACATCCAGAATCATCCATTCCGGCTTGTTGCCGGATTTTAAGAAGGCTTCAATAACCTTGAGTCGTTTCGAAAACTTGAGCTTCTTTTGCTGGGAAGTCTCGCTCTTCATCTTGATACGCAACTCTTCGCCGAGCGTCACAATATCGACCCGTTTGAGCAATTCCTTGATCGCTTCAGCTCCCATCATCGCCACGAACTTGCCGGGATGCTCCTGCTGCATCTGCCGATACTTCTCTTCGGTCAGAAGTTCGGATTCCTTGAGAGGTGCTTCGCCGGGATCCACGGTGACGTAGGCTTCGAAATAGAGGACCCTCTCGAGCTCGCGGAGAGACATATCCAGAAGGTGTCCGATACGACTGGGCAGGCCCTTGAAAAACCAAACGTGCGAACACGGGCTGGCCAGTTCGATGTGACCCAGCCGCTCCCGGCGAACTTTCGACAGAGTGACCTCGACACCGCACTTGTCGCAGATGACGCCCCGGTGCTTCATACGCTTGTACTTGCCGCATAAACACTCCCAATCGGTGACCGGCCCGAAGATCCGCGCGCAGAACAAACCATCCTTCTCCGGCTTGAACGTCCGGTAATTGATGGTTTCCGGCTTGGTCACTTCGCCGTGCGACCATGAACGAATTTTTTCCGGCGAAGCGAGGCTGATCCGGATACTGTCAAAATCGGCGATTGGCGCCGCTCTCTCGTACGGGTTGGCTCTGAACAAAATAGTTTCCTCCAAAGAAGGAAGGTTTATTGCACCGGCGATTTTCGTTTCATGAGTTCGACATCGAGGCACAGACTCTGGAGTTCACGAATCAAAACGTTAAATGATTCAGGGACACCGGGCTCGACCGCCGCATCTCCCTTGACGATGGCTTCGTAAATCTTGGTCCTGCCGTACACGTCATCCGACTTGGATGTCAGAAGTTCCTGCAAAATGTGAGCCGCGCCATAAGCCTCAAGCGCCCACACTTCCATTTCACCGAAACGCTGCCCGCCAAACTGAGCCTTGCCGCCCAGGGGCTGCTGTGTGATGAGGGAGTAGGGACCAATGGAACGAGCATGGATCTTGTCGTCAACCAAGTGGGACAGCTTCAACATGTAGATATAGCCGACGGTAACTTCCTGCTCGAACGGTTCTCCGGACATCCCGTCATAGAGACGTGTTTTTCCGCTGGTGGGCAGATTCGCCTGGGTCAGCACGTCCTTTATCTCGTTCTCGGTGGCGCCGTCGAACACGGGGGTTGCGTAATGGAGCCCGAGGGCATGCGCAGCCCAACCCAAATGGGTTTCCAGAATCTGCCCGACGTTCATTCGCGACGGAACACCCAGGGGATTCAAGACAATTTCAACAGGCGTGCCGTCAGGCAGAAAAGGCATATCCTCTTCAGGAAGGATGCGCGCAATCACACCCTTGTTTCCGTGGCGACCGGCCATCTTGTCACCAACAGAAAGTTTGCGCTTCATCGCGACGTAAACCTTCACAAGCTTTATGACGCCAGGAGGCAACTCGTCGCCGCGGCGAAGTTTCGACACGCGGTCTTCGTAGATCTTGCGAAGTACGTCGATCTGGCGCGTCGTCATGCCTTCGATTTCCTGAATCTCGGTGGAATTCCTGGAATTGTCCGTAAATTTCAACTTCACCAATTCGCGCATCGACAGGTTCTCGATTGCGCCGCGGGTCAGAACCGTGTTTTTGGAGATGATTTCCCGACCGGTTCGGTCATGCTTCAGGCTGTTTGCGGTCGTCTTGCCGCCGAGAACCTGGTCCAACCGTTTGTTTCGTTCGTCAGTCAGAATGCGGATCTCGTCACGCAAATTCTTCTCGAGCCGTTCGAGTTCCATATCCTCGATCGCGATCGCGCGTTCATCCTTCTCTGCGCCCTTTCTCGAGAAGATGTTTACATCCACAACGATGCCCTCAATTCCGGGAGGGCAGATCAGCGACGCGTCGCGAACGTCACCGGCCTTCTCGCCAAAGATGGCCCGAAGCAGCTTCTCCTCCGGAGTCAACTGTGTCTCGCCTTTCGGCGTCACCTTGCCGACAAGCACGTCGCCCGGCTTGACGTACGCGCCGATTCGAATGATTCCGGCCTCGTCGAGATCGTTCAGAAAGGATTCGCTGACATTGGGAATGTCGCGGGTAATCTCTTCCGGACCCAGCTTTGTGTCACGCGCTTCGATCTCGAATTCCTCGATATGGATCGACGTGTAGTAATCGTCTTTCACGAGTCGTTCGGAAACCAGGATGGCGTCTTCAAAGTTATAACCACGCCAAGGCATGAATGCGACGAGGATGTTCCGGCCCAATGCCAGCTCTCCCATCTCCGTACAGGGTCCGTCGGCGAGTACCTGCCCCTTTTCGACGCTTGCCCCGACCTTGATGATCGGCTTCTGGTTGATGCAGGTGTTCTGATTCGATCGCTTGAACTTTGTCAGCGTATAGATGTCAGCACCGACTTCCCGCGAGAAGGAGCCGTCCTCGGCGCCTTCCACACGTACGATGACGCGTTCGGAATCGACTGAATCCACGATGCCCGATCGCCTGCAAATGACAACCGCGCCCGAATCCCTTGCAGTGATCTCTTCCATGCCGGTACCGACAAACGGCGCTGCCGTTCGAAGCAATGGGACTGCCTGGCGTTGCATATTCGAACCCATGAGAGCGCGGTTGGCATCGTCGTTCTCAAGGAACGGGATCAGGGACGCGGCAACCGAAACAAGCTGCTTCGGAGAAACGTCGACATAGTCCACCTCGTCGCGGTGCTTCAGAACGAAATTGCCCGACTGGCGGACGTTGACGAGTTCGTTGACCATCCGTCCGCGGGAATCCAAATCGACGTTCGCCTGTGCGATCAAATACTTGTCTTCCTCCCAGGCCGACAAATAGAACGAGTAAGGTTCGAACTCAATCCGCTTCTTGCGCTTCGACTCGGAAGCAAACGCCAAATTCGTCTTCTCAACGTCTTCCCGGTCGACGTGGTCGCCAACCTTGTAGTTGGAACTGCCAGCGGAAAGAATCGTGACGTAGTCGACTACGCGGCCGTTTTTGACCTTGCGATAGGGACTCTCGATGAATCCGAACTCATTGATGCAGGCATAACAACTCAACGACGAAATCAAACCGATGTTCGGACCCTCAGGCGTTTCAATCGGACAGATGCGTCCATAGTGCGTGGGGTGGACGTCACGGACCTCGAAACCGGCTCGCTCACGCGACAAACCACCCGGCCCGAGTGCCGACAGGCGCCGCTTGTGAGTGATTTCGGACAGGGGGTTGGTCTGATCCATGAACTGCGAAAGCTGAGACGAACCGAAGAACTCTCTCACAGCCGCGATTACCGGCTTGGCGTTGATCAGATCATGAGGCATAGCGGTGATCATTTCCTGATACACCGACATTTTTTCCTTGATGGCTCGTTCCATGCGGACCAAACCAATTCGGAACTGGTTTTCAAGCAACTCGCCAACCGCTCGAACCCGTCGATTGCCGAGATGATCGATATCGTCAACCTGGCCGATAGATTTTCGAAGTTTCAACAGGTAACCGATAATTCCGTAGAAGTCTTCGGGATCGAGTACGCGTTTCTCCAGCGGCGTTTCCAATTCCAGCTTGATGTTGAACTTGAGCCGGCCAACTCGGGAAAAGTCGTATTTGCGAGGATCGAAAAACATCCCCTGGAACAAGGCTGTGGCCGTTTCAAGGGTTGGCGGATCGCCAGGGCGTAATTTTCGGTAGATTTCGATCAATGCTTCATCGGAAGTCTTGATCGCGTCTTTCTTGAGGGTCTGGCTGAGAACGACGCCGATGTCGTCTCGTTCCGGAAAGAATACCGGCACCTCCGGCACGCCTGCATCGATCATCGACCGAAGCTCGGTGGGAGACAGCTCGTTGTTCGCCTCAACGATCAATTCACCGGTATTCGTGTCCACGATGTCTGCAGCGGCATACGCGGATTCCAGATCCTCGGGAACAACCTCGAACTCCTTGACCTTCGCCTGCTTGAGCGCGTGCAGCACCGACGCCGTGATCTTTTTGCCGGCACCCAGAATCAGGTCCTTGCCCTTGCCCGCGCGAATCTCCCGGGTCACGCGCATGCCCCGGATGGACGGCGAGACGGGCCACATGAGTTGACCGTTTTTCACCGTGATCGTCTCGACATTGAAGAAGTTCCGAACGACTTCTTCGTCGCTCTTCAGGCCCAGGGCACGCAGGAATATCGAAGCCAGGAATTTCCTTTTCCGGTCGATCCTGACATACAGGATGTTCTTGGTGGTTTCGTATTCGAATTCGACCCATGAACCGCGATACGGAATGATTTTTCCGAGAAAGTAGTTTCGTGCGGGAGTGGATTCGAAAAAGACCCCCGGGCTGCGGTGAAGCTGACTGACGATGACGCGTTCGGTACCGTTGATGATAAACGTCCCGTTCTCGGTCATCAGCGGGATTTCGCCGAAGTAGACTTCCTGCTCCTTGATGTCCCGGATCGTCTTGTTGCCGGTGTCGGGATCCTTGTCGAATATGGTCAGCCGGATCGTTACCTTGAGCGGCGCCGCGTAGGTCATCCCACGCTCCTGGCACTCGTTCATGTCGTACTTCAGGTTCATCTGAACCGGGTCACCGCACTTCTGGCAGAACGTCACCAAGTTCTTGTTGCTGGTGCCGCACTGGCGGCACATCACCGTGCTCTCGGACGAAAACGGATTTGTCGTGATGGTGGCGTTGCACGACCGGCAGGTACTTCTCAGATGGTGGAGACCTTTCAGCGTCCCGCACTTGCATTCCCAGTTCCCAATCGAATAGCTCATGAATTCCAGCGTCGACACACCGCGAAAATCCGAAATCGGGAATACGGAATTGAAAACGGCCTGAAGCCCTGTGTCCTCGCGTTCATCAGGCAGCATGTTCATCTGAAGAAACCGCTCGTACGATTTCTTCTGCACCTCGATGAGATTCGGGATCGGGATCGCTGTCTTGATCTTCGAGAAGTTGATACGTTCTCGATAGGTGTTCGTGTTGGTATCGGCCATCTGGAAAAAACTCCTGCCACCCGGAAGCGACGAGTTATTGAACGTGTCCAATAGTTCCTGCCGACAGCACCGCCGGATCGTGCCTTTCAGGTAACGGCGGCTGGGGCGTTCGTCTGCGAACCAGGAACCTCAAACACAAATAGCCGAGCCGCGGGCGCACTACGCCTCACGGCTTCGGCTGTTAGAATCTTTCGAAAGGTCCCGTCTGAATAATGAGTTGATGGATGCCTGTCTCCGCGTCCCGCTGTTTCGCGTCCGCTGACTACTTGACTTCGACGGTTGCACCAGCGGCTTCGAACTTCTTCTTTATCTCTTCGGCTTCGTCCTTGTTGACGCCCTCCCTGACGACCTTGGGGGCGGCTTCGACAAGGTTTTTGGCTTCCTTGAGACCTAGAGTGGTCAGTTGGCGTACAACCTTGATAACGGCGATTTTGTTTCCACCGAAACCCGTCAGCACGACATCGAATTCGGTCTGGACTTCTGCCTCGGCGGCGCTCGCCGGCGCACTGGCAACCGCGACAGCCGCCGCCGCGGCGCTGACGCCAAAGGCTTCCTCGATACCCTTCACCAACTCGGAAGCCTCCAATAACGAAAGGCCCTTGATTTCTTCGATAATGCTAGCTACTTTGTCCGACATGACTTTCTCCTACCTCTTCCGGTCAATAAAAATTCCTGGGGGCGGTCTATGACCGCCCGGGATAAGTGATTCCACAATTCACTGGACAACTATTCCGAAAACTTCTTCTCCTCGACAGCCTGATCCAGCACGACAGCCAGATTCCTGGCAACGGCGTTGACGCCCATCGCAATCCGCTGCGCACCGGAATTCAACAGATACATCAACCTCGCCAGAAGTACTTCGTAGGAAGGCAGCGCAGCGATCTCGGCGAGTGAGGAGATTTCCACCACCCGGCCATTCACCATTCCCGTCCTGAATTCGAAAACCGGGTGTTCCTTGGCGTAATCCGTCAACGCCTTTGCCAACGCGACCGGATCGGTTCCGTTGTACGCAATCGCGATGGGACCGTGGAAGGATTCCGCCAACTGGTTCGAGGGAGTCCCTTCGGACGCAATGTTCGCGATCCGGTTTTTAATGACACGATACTTGCTTCCCGATTCGCGAACCTTCTGACGCAGGTGAGTGTCCTCTTCGACAGTGAGTCCCTTGTACTGGACGACGATCAGATTGCTTGCCTCGGCAAACTCGCTCTTGAGGTATTCGATTTCGTCCTGTTTCTGTTTCTTCGACTTCACAATACCCTCACAACAGCCCTACTTGCTTTCCACCAACGCCGGGTCGACAGCAATTCCCGGGCTCATCGTGGTGGCGACCGTGACTGACCTGACGTACTTTCCCTTTACCGTCGCAGGCCTCGCTTTCATGATCGAATCGGTGAGCGCCTGAGCGTTTTCGACCAACTTCTCGTGCTCGAATGAAATCTTGCCGAACGGGACATGGATGACGCCCGTTTTGTCGACCCGGTACTCCACCTTGCCGGCCTTCACTTCCTTGACCGCCTTGCCGACATCGAACGTGACAGTACCGGTCTTCGGATTGGGCATGAGACCCCGTGGCCCGAGCACTCGACCGAGCTTGCCAACCGACTTCATCATGTCCGGAGTCGAAACACAGGCATCGAAGGCCAGCCATCCACCCTTGATTTTCTCGACCAGTTCTTCGCCGCCGACAAATTCGGCGCCTGCCTGCTCGGCCTCACGCATCTTTTCGCCTGAAGCGATCACGCAAACGGTCTTGGACTTCCCGAGACCGTTCGGAAGTACAACCGTTCCACGAACCATCTGGTCGGCGTGCCTGGGATCCACACCAAGCCGCATGTGCAGTTCGACGGTCTCGTCAAACTTTGCGAACTTGATTTTCTGGAGCGCCGCCAGCGCCTCGCCCATGAGGTAACGCCGCGGCTCGATCGCCTCGGAAGCCTTCTTGTAGTTCTTTGTAACTTTCGCCATCCGCTCTCAACTCCTGCCCGACACCGACTAACCGACAACCTCGAGTCCCATGCTCCGGGCCGTTCCTTTGACGATCAGGACCGCCGCATCGAGACTGTTCGCATTCAGGTCCGGCATCTTTGTCCTGGCGATCTCCTCAACCTGCTTCGCGGTCACCTGACCGACCTTGTTCTTGTTCGGCTCGCCCGAACCCTTCGCGATCCCGGCGGAACGCTTTAACAAAACGGCTGCCGGAGGCGTCTTGGTGATGAAAGTGAATGACCGGTCGGCGTACACCGTAATGACGACGGGAATGATCAAGCCCTCTTGATCCTTCTCGGACGTTCTGGCATTGAACACCTTGCAGAAGTCCATGATTGCAACACCATGCTGGCCGAGCGCGGGGCCGACCGGCGGCGCGGGCGTGGCGTTTCCGGCCGGGAGCTGCAGTTTGATAAGACCGATTACTTTCTTTGCCATGTCTATTTACCTAGCAGCCTGTCGGACTAACACCGAATCAAAAACCTAAGTCATTCATATGACTGTGTTTACCGTTTCGGGCTAAAAAGGGCCGTTGTTGAAAACAAAGGACTTACGCCGAAAGTCCGACAGGCTGCTAGGTCTTTTCGACCTGCAGGAAATCCAACTCCACCGGTGTGGGACGTCCAAAAATCGTAACCATCACCTTCAACGTACCGCGATCGTCGTTCACTTCGTCCACGGTTCCGGAAAAACTACTGAACGGACCGTCGATGATCTTGACCGTCTCGCCACAATCGAAGGACAGCTTCGGCTTGGGCCGGTCGGCGGCGGCGGTCTCGACTCGATAGACGATTTGTTGGACCTCTTCGTCCGACAACGGCGTCGGGATCGAGCCCGACCCGACGAACCCGGTCACTCGCGGCGTGTCCTTCACCAAGTGCCACGCTTCGTCGCTAGGGCCGCCACGTTCGGTGGTGGCCATCTCGATCAGGACATAACCCGGATAGAACATTTTCTGGGAGACCACTCGTTTCCCACCCTTGACCTCGATCACCTCTTCGGTGGGGATCAGCACGTTCGAAACTTGCGCTTCGAGCCCGAACGCCGATGCCCGGGAACGAAGGCTGTCGGCCACCTTGCGCTCAAAACCCGAATACGTGTGGATGATGTACCAACTCTTTGCCAACGGCTGTTTAACCTCCACCACCGAAGTAGCTCAGGAGTCCGTCCAGGCCCTGGCCGAGCACATAGTCGACCACTCCCAGATAGACGCCAAAAAAGAACACGGCAATAATAACGACAACTGTGGTCCCGGTGACTTCCTCGCGTCCGGGCCAGGACACTTTCTTGATTTCGCTACGAACATCGCCGTAGAACTGCGTACTCCGTTGGGACCAGTCTTTGACTTTTTCTACCGATTTCATCTTTCGATTCGGGTTGCGAACAATCGATTTAACAAGTAAGGCAGGCCAGGAGGGATTCGAACCCCCAGCATCCGGTTTTGGAGACCGGCGCTCTACCAGTTGGAGCTACTGGCCTGCACTGGAGGAGCTGAAAATCGAATAATTCTAACAGATTACGCCTATTTCGTCTCGCGATGAAGTCTGTGCTTCCGACATCGCGGGCAATACTTCTTGGTTTGGAGCCGATCGGTCTGCTTCTTCTTGTTCCGCGTGTTCGTGTAGTTGCGTTCCTTGCACTCCGTGCATTGCAAAATGATGATGTCTCTCATGACGCAGGATTACTCTTCGACTTCGGTGACGGTACCGGCGCCCACGGTGCGCCCGCCTTCGCGGATCGCAAACCGCAGTCCCTTCTCCAGCGCCACCGGCGTGATCAGTTCGACCTTCAGATTCACGTTGTCTCCCGGCATCACCATCTCCACTCCTTCAGGCATCGACGAGGACCCGGTCACATCTGTCGTCCGAAAGTAGAACTGCGGCCGATACCCGTTGAAAAACGGCGTGTGCCGCCCTCCCTCTTCCTTGTTCAGCACATACACCTCCGCGCTGAACCCGGCATGCGGCGTGATCGACCCCTTCTTGGCCACCACCTGCCCCCGCTCCACTTCGTCCTTCTTCGTCCCCCGCAGCAGCAATCCCACGTTGTCGCCGGCTCGCCCTTCGTCCAGCAACTTCTTGAACATCTCCACTCCCGTGATCACCGTCTTGAACGTCGGCTTGAATCCCACGATCTCCAACTCCTCGCCTACCTTCACAATCCCGCGCTCGATTCGTCCCGTCACCACCGTCCCGCGCCCCAATATCGAAAATATGTCCTCAATCGGCATCAGAAACGGCTTGTCCACCGCCCGCTCCGGCAGCGGCACATACTCGTCCACCGCCTTCATCAACTCCTCGATCTTCCCCACCCATTCGTCTTCCTCTTCCAACGCCTTCAGCGCCGATCCCCTCACCACCGGTATCTCGTCCCCCGGAAATCCGTACGAATCCAGCAACTCCCGCACTTCCATCTCCACCAACTCAATCAACTCTTCGTCTTCCACCGCGTCGCATTTGTTCAAAAACACCACGATCGACGGGACCCCCACCTGCCGCGCCAGCAATATGTGCTCCCGCGTCTGCGGCATCGGCCCGTCCGTCGCCGCCACCACCAATATCGCCCCGTCCATCTGCGCCGCGCCCGTGATCATGTTCTTGATGTAGTCGGCGTGCCCCGGACAGTCTACATGCGCATAGTGCCGGTTCCCGGTCTGATACTCCACGTGCGCCGTCGCTATCGTGATCCCTCTCTCCCGCTCTTCGGGCGCATTGTCGATCGAATCGAACGACCGGTACGATACGGCCGGATCGTGCTTCGCCAACGTCTTCGTGATTGCCGCCGTCAACGTCGTCTTCCCATGGTCGATATGCCCTATCGTCCCCACGTTTACGTGCGGCTTGGATCGATCAAACTTCTCTTTCGACATTCGCTCTACCTCGTGTTCCTCTTTGTTGGCGCGCGCTATTGCGCGGGACCGTCCGTTTCCTACCAAGGAGCGGGAGACGGGATTCGAACCCGCGACCAACGGCTTGGAAGGCCGTGACTCTAGCCACTGAGTTACTCCCGCTTGTTTCTGGAGCCCACGACCAGGGTTGAACTGGTGACCTCGTCCTTACCAAGGACGCGCTCTGCCACTGAGCTACGTGGGCCAGTAACCATTTTACGGTCAACTATCCGGTCATTCGTCCGGTCATTCGTCCGTTTGACTGTCCGATGAAACGGATTTCGGTCATCTCCGGAAACCGTTTCCACAGTGGACAGGGGAGGATTCGAACCTCCGTAGCCCGCAAGGAGCGCCAGATTTACAGTCTGGTGCGTTTAACCACTCCGCCACCTGTCCGAAGTTATCCGGAAGCCAGGATAGCTCCGAAGACTCCTGGCAACAGCCCCTTGCCCGATGAGCTGGCGAAGGGAGTCGAACCCCCGACCTGCTGATTACAAATCAGCTGCTCTACCAGCTGAGCTACGCCAGCGACAAACATCCAAATTTAGCACAGGCTTACCAGGTGTTTCAATCCCAAAAGACTCGGCGTCACGGCAAATTTGTTCTCAGATGGAGCATGATGTGGGGAATGAATTTCGAGTCATTCTCAAGTAGTCGAAGACGAGACGGGTATTGAAAGAGAGTTTACGCATCGATTGGGCGATCGATTGAGCGGGTTTTTGAAAGGATTTGAGAATACCGACGGCAAAGCGTCGGAGGCGGGTGATGTTTTCCGGGCCGAAGCCGGTGCGGATTCGACTGCGGTCCTCATCGTAATTCCAGTCGATGATGTAATGGACGCTTTCGATACTCCAATGACCGCGATTGATGGCCAGTAAGCGTTTGGGGGAGGCCTCGCCGGGTGAGCGGTTTGTGATGCCCAGTGCGGTTTCACACGTGAGGGCGCCGGATTTCTTGTCGATGGATTCGCGCTCGATCAGAAAGACCTGGCCCAGGTGGGGAAAGTCGAGGTAGTGGTTGAGTTCGGTACTACACCAAATGCGTCGGGTCTCGATGCGGCCATGCTCGGGTGGCGTGACCTCGACAAAGTCGGGTTGTCCGCGGGTTTGGAACAGCAACGCGATATCGTGTTCCAGTGTCGGTTGGTTGCCTTTGACCGTGAAATGATAGTGCGCTCCCCGCTCGACTAAATAGTGCGCGATCGCACGTTGGGTCAGCAGGGCATCGCCGGTGATGTCCTTGCCGGCGATGTCGCAGGTTTGAAGCAAGGGAACGGCCATGCCGATTTCGTTCGTGCGCTTGCGCTCCTCGCCGCCGGCTACAGGCAGGGTTCCCACTTTTTTTGGGTGTAGCAGCGTTTCGACTCATGCCCGACCACGCTCATGATGTGGGTCTGACGCCCGTCCGAGTCGAGGGCGTTCTTCATCGTCTTGCCATCCATGGCCAGCGCATCGTCCGGGGCGCCCCACGCCCGATTCCACGCATTGAGCGCCCGGTCCAGCGCCCCCGGTTCAATCCGGACCAGACAATCCCGAATCACAAACTCGCTGGGAACCACATAGCGGCCGTTCTCCCGCCGGCAGCCAAAACGTTCGCGGGCTTTCTGCCCCAGGGCATCGGCCCAATCCGAGATGGCTTTATAGCCGTGCATGCCGCACAGCGTCGCGCCCGCCGCGATGCCCAGCACTGCCGACAAGGGATGGCGCCGTCCCTGAGCGCGGCGCGGATCGGGAATGGTCTTGAAGCACTGGGGGAGTTGGCGCATCTGTGCGGCATTGAGCATGATCTTGGGGGCTCCGGTGAGTTGAAGATGTTCCCGGCCAGGGTGGGTCAGTTGCCCGCGCGCATCGCGGCACAGGGGACGCACAAAGACAAGCTTCGGGGCATCGGCTTCGGCGCTGTAGCCGTCCCGGGTGCGCCGGTATCCCCGGGTCCGTCCCAGTTCCAACCAGTTCGACGCGCGATACACGCCGCCATGGAAGCGCCGGGGATCCACAAACGTTTCCAGCAGCAGCAACCCATGACCGAACCGTTCGCGCCAATCCGACCCGGCCCGCCGCTCGGTCCCTGACAACACCCGCGAGCCCACATTCGGCCGATTCCAGCCCGGCAGGATCAAAAAGCGGCTGTTGTTGGCGATCAGTTTCAGCCGCCCATACTGCGAGCGGAAGTCCCAGCCGATCCATCGATCCCGAACCCCGCACTTCAGCGCCGACGCCGACAGGCTCAGTTGCGCCACCCACTGCCCGCGCCATGTGGCCACGTACCAGACCGTCTCCCCGATCTTCGCCAGTGCGCCCAGATAATGATGACGCTTCATCTGCTCTTGATACTGCCCTTCCTCGCTTCGCTCCACTGGCCGTACCCCGATCTCCGACAGTTCCTGGCTGGTCAATTTCGTCCTCTCCATTCAGCGTTTTATACAGGAATCTCCTCGCTATGTCCAGCTTGTCAGGTTAAACCACTGAATTCTCGGACGTTCACTGGAAGGACAAATTCACCCTGGACTCGGCGTCACGGCAAATTTGTTCTCAGATGGAGCATGATGTGGGGAATGAATTTCGAGTCATTCTCAAGTAGTCGAAGACGAGACGGGTATTGAAAGAGAGTTTGCGCATCGATTGGGCGATCGATTGAGCGGGTTTTTGAAAGGATTTGAGAATACCGACGGCAAAGCGTCGGAGGCGGGTGATGTTTTCCGGGCCGAAGCCGGTGCGGATTCGACTGCGGTCCTCATCGTAATTCCAGTCGATGATGTAATGGACGCTTTCGATACTCCAATGACCGCGATTGATGGCCAGCAAGCGTTCGGGGGAGGTTTCGCCGGGTGAGCGGCTCGTGATGCCCAGCGCGGTTTCACACGTGAGGGCGCCGGATTTCTTGTCGATGGATTCGCGCTCGATCCGAAAGACCTGGCCCAGGTGGGGAAAGTCGAGGTAGTGGTTGAGTTCGGCGCTACACCAAATGCGCCGGGTTTCGATGCGGCCATGATCGGGCGGGGTGACCTCGACAAAGTCGGGTTGTCCGCGGGTTTGGAACTGGAACGCGATATCGCGTTCCAGCGTCGGTTGGTTGCCTTTGACCGTGAAATGATAGTGCGCTCCCCGCTCGACCAAATAGCGCGCGATCGCACGTTGGGTCAGCAGGGCATCGCCGGTGATGTCCTTGCCGGCGATGTCGCAGGTTTGAAGCAAGGGAACGGCCATGCCGATTTCGTTCGTGCGCTTGCGCTCCTCGCCGCCGGCTACAGGCAGGGTTCCCACTTTTTTTGGGTGTAGCAGCGTTTCGACTCATGCCCGACCACGCTCATGATGTGGGTCTGACGCCCGTCCGAGTCGAGGGCGTTCTTCATCGTCTTGCCATCCATGGCCAGCGCATCGTCCGGGGCGCCCCACGCCCGATTCCACGCATTGAGCGCCCGGTCCAGCGCCCCCGGTTCAATCCGGACCAGACAATCCCGAATCACAAACTCGCTGGGAACCACATAGCGGCCGTTCTCCCGCCGGCAGCCAAAACGTTCGCGGGCTTTCTGCCCCAGGGCATCGGCCCAATCCGAGATGGCTTTATAGCCGTGCATGCCGCACAGCGTCGCGCCCGCCGCGATGCCCAGCACTGCCGACAAGGGATGGCGCCGTCCCTGAGCGCGGCGCGGATCGGGAATGGTCTTGAAGCACTGGGGGAGTTGGCGCATCTGTGCGGCATTGAGCATGATCTTGGGGGCTCCGGTGAGTTGAAGATGTTCCCGGCCAGGGTGGGTCAGTTGCCCGCGCGCATCACGGCACAGGGGACGCACAAAGACAAGCTTCGGGGCATCGGATTCGGTGCTGTAGCCGTCCCGGGTGCGCCGGTATCCCCGGGTCCGTCCCAGTTCCAACCAGTTCGACGCGCGATACACGCCGCCATGGAAGCGCCGGGGATCCACAAACGTTTCCAGCAGCAGCAACCCATGACCGAACCGTTCGCGCCAATCCGACCCGGACCGCCGCTCGGTCCCTGACAACACCCGCGAGCCCACATTCGGCCGATTCCAGCCCGGCAGGATCAAAAAGCGGCTGTTGTTGGCGATCAGTTTCAGCCGCCCATACTGCGAGCGGAAGTCCCAGCCGATCCATCGATCCCGAACCCCGCACTTCAGCGCCGACGCCGACAGGCTCAGTTGCGCCACCCACTGCCCGCGCCATGTGGCCACGTACCAGACCGTCTCCCCGATCTTCGCCAGTGCGCCCAGATAATGATGACGCTTCATCTGCTCTTGATACTGCCCTTCCTCGCTTCGCTCCACTGGCCGTACCCCGATCTCCGACAGTTCCTGGCTGGTCAATTTCGTCCTCTCCATTCAGCGTTTTATACAGGAATCTCCTCGCTATGTCCAGCTTGTCAGGTTAAACCACTGAATTCTCGGACGTTCACTGGAAGGACAAATTCACCCTGGACTCGGCGTTCAGCGCTTTCCCTGGAGCTGGCGTCCTTGCAAGCGACCACGCGGCAAGCGAGCGAGCGCTTTCCCGGTAACCGCCGGGTTCTGTCTGCTGGTGCCCTCCCGAGCAGGCCAATGCTCATATGGAACACTGTTTCCACTGCGTCGATTTCGGACTAAGCCCGCCTTTCTCGCGAGTTGTCTGCTACAGCGCCGGATCAAGCGCGGGCGCACGCCACGGGCGCAAGGAACCGCGCTCTATCCGGCGTGACCGGCGTGAGGAACACGCCTGAGAACACGCCCGCGCTTGATCCGGCGCGAGGAACGCGCCGCTACGCGCCCGGCGCGAGGAACGCGCCGTAGCTCTGACGGCGTCTCCGACTCTTCGCGACGAAAACCCGTGAGAAAGGCGGACTAGAAAGTGCTGCCGAAGGAGTAATTCATTCGGGCGTAGTAGTATCCGCCGCTCAGGCCCCACGGGGTGAATTGGCTGTAGGGGAGGCCGAAAATATCGGCGAAAAGGTCCAGACGCTGCGAATAGGTGTTCAGGACATTCTGGCCGCCGAACGCCAGCGTCGCGTTGTCGGTCAACGAGATGCTCGCCTCCAGGTCGAGAATGTACCGTCCGTCCAGGATCGGTGCGTCGGCGCCGCGGACGAACCGGGCGTCGAAGTGGTCGACCCACGCGCCGAAGTAGTTCAGGCGGCCCAGAACGCCCACCCGCCCCACCGTCTGGTTGACGGCGGCGTTCCAGCGGATGCGGGGCACGCCGCGCTCGAGGCCGAGCACGTCGCCGAGCGTGAGTAGATCCGACTCTTTCGTCAGCTCCGTGTGCGTGTAGTTCAACGTGGAGCTTAAAACCGTGTTGCCGCCCAACCCCGGCGGGTTGTACGTCGATACGAAGTCGATCCCCTGGTTCCGGCTCGAGAAATCGTTGATGAAGAAGCGGAAGAACTTCAACGTGCCGGCCGAGGTGATTCCTTCCGACAACAGGAGCGCGCGCTCGTCGTCGTCGAGGGTGAACGTCTGCGACAGGGCGAGGCGGTTGGAAACCTCGACCCGGAAGTAGTCGGCGGTAAGCGTGAACGGTCCCGTATCGATGACCAGCCCGGCCGTCGTGTTGATCGACGTCTCGGGCTCGAGGGGCTGGCCACCGTGCAACTGCGCGGCCCGGAACGTGGACGGCACGTTGGCGCTGTCGACTAGTTGCAGCGTCTCCGGGTCGATGGTCGTCTGGACGTTGAGCGTGTTCTGCTGGCCGGGCGTCGGCGCGCGGAATCCGGTGCTGATGCCGCCGCGCAACGAAACAGAGTTGCCCAGCACGTAACGGGCCGACAGCTTGCCGTTCGTCGTTGACCCGAAGATGTCAAAGTGTTCGAAGCGCACGGCACCGCCGACGGTCCAGCGATCACTCGGGTCCCGCAATTCGACGTCGCCGTAGAGCGCCACGTTGCTGCGGTTCCAGCTCCCGGCGGTGTAGTCGGGAAATCCGGGGAAGCCGTTGGAGCCGGAAACGAAGCCTTGCGCGGCATACGGTCCGACTTCCCAAGACGGTTTTCCCCCGGCGCCGATCTCGAAGCGCTCGTTGCGCCACTCGGTGCCACCCGCGATGTTGACCATATCGGTAGCGGCGTAGGAGACGTCGAAGTTGAGAATCACTTCCTCCTGCCGGTACAGCCCAGGATCGAATTCGCGAGGCGTGTCCGGGCCGAGCGACGCGTTGACGGTGTTGTTGAAGAAAAAGTCCGACTCGTGTGCTCCGTAACCGACGCTGGCGTCCCAGGTGAGGCCGCTGGCCGCAATCCGCCGCACGCCCGCCACCGCCGACATGTCGCTGACCTCGCCGCCGAACTGCGGCGTGAACCCGCCCGGCGCGATCTCCTGAAAAGAGAAGCAGTTGGGATCCGCGAACACCTGCGCCAGGGCCGCTTGATCCGGGACGTTGTCGGTGACGCCCACCGTGGGGCAGTTCGCCGATCCGTCGACGATGCCGTCGCGCGCGTCCAGCACGTCGCCGATCAGCAGTGTCTCGCCATCGTCGAGGCTGTAGATGTTTTCCCGGTTGTTGGGATTCCGGAAATAGAACCCTTCCGTCACCTTCTTATCGGCGTAGTTGGCGTGGCCGTAAAGCTGCAGTTGGTTGGCAGACAGATGGCCGAAGTTGCCGAACAGCTTTATATCGCCCTCGATGGTCGGGTTTCCCCAGATCTGCGCCGGATTGGCCACGGCAGTGTTGCCGGCCGCAATGAGCGCCGCCGCGTCGCCGCGCTGCACGCTCCGGTTCGTCGGGTCGGCGTGGCCGTACTCCATGCTGAGGTTGGCGAATCCTGTCTCGCCGAGCGGCAGCCCGACGTTGCCCGCAACGGTGTACGCGTCGCCGTCGCCCGCACGGTAGGTGCCCGTGTTGAACTCCAGGCTGCCACCCGACCGGTTGTCCTTGAGGAGGAAATTTATCACGCCGGCGATGGCGTCCGAGCCGTATTGGGCCGAGGCGCCGTCGCGCAGTACCTCCACCTGCCGTAGCGCAATCGAGGGAATGGTCGAGATATCCGGACCCTGCGCGCCGTCCGTCACGCCGGCAAACCAGGCGATAACCGACGAGCGGTGGCGGCGTTTGCCGTTCACCAGCACCAGCGTGTGGTCGTGCGCGAGGTTGCGCAGGCTGACTGGCCGCACCAGCGTGGCCGCGTCACTGATGGGATGAGTGGCAACGTTGAACGAGGGGACCAACGTGCGCAGCTGATAGTCGAGGGTCGTGGCGCCCTGTCTGACTATGTCCTGTAACGGGATGGCGTCGATGGGTACCGAAGATTCGGTCACCGAACGGGGCTCGGCGCGGGTCCCGACAACGATTGTCGTGGTGACGGCGCCCAGTTCGAGAGTAAAGTTGCGCATGACCTGCACGCCGACGGTGATCTCGATGTCGCTGGCACGACCGGTCTCGAAACCGGACATCTCCACCATCACCGTGTAGACCCCGGGCACGAGGGTCAATTCGTACTCGCCTACCCCGCTGGCCAAGCCCGCCGCATCCGCCCCGGTGGCGTTGTTGGTCGCCGTTATTTCCGCCCCGGGGATCACGGCTCCGGTATTGTCAGAAACCGTGCCGCTCAACATACCGGTGTCCTGGGCGCGCGCCAGCGGGGAAACCCAGGCCAGCAGCACAGCGACACACATTACGATACCAGGTTTCCTTAGCCCGCCTTTTCTCACGGGTTTTCGTCGCGAAGAGTCGGAGACGCCGTCAGAGCAAGGCGCGCGCCGGGAGGGCGACGGAGGCGTACTTCTTACTGCCGCACGGAGGTGCGCTTTAGGCTGAAGTTCCGTGCAATAAAAGACGGAAATCCGCAGTGTAATCAGTAAGATAGGCCGGATCAAGAGTGCACGTCTCTGTCTACATGTGGCTGGTCCTTAGCAAGGGTGATGGTCTTTAGAAGTTGGTAGGCCCGTGCCTGCGTGGGGTTGGGCGGGGTCGTCATTTCAAAGGCCGGCTCATCGGAGCCGGCGCCCTTGCGGCGGCAGAGATTCCGCACGATCCCTCCGAGATCGTCGAGCAGGGTTTGAAAGCTGTGAACCGGGCTGTCGTCGTTGAGGGTGCGGGCGTGGACTTTGCGCAAGGCGGATTCGGAACGCTGGGCGGGAGCGACCGGGTCCCGGAGGGTTTTGGCCGCCTGATCCTCGTCGGCGAACAGCAACGGGCGCCACGCCTCGATCATGTGCCATTGGACGTAGTAGGCGAGCATGCAGAGAAAGATGTGCGCCCGGACGCGGTGGTCCCGATAGTGGCGGATGGGCCGGACCTTGAGGCCGAGGGTTTTGAATGAACGAAACGCGCGCTCAACCTGAGTGAGCGATTTGTAACCGCGGACCGCATCGGCGGCGCTGATCCGCTCGGGAGAAAGGCTGGTGCGGATCACGTAGATCCCGTCCAGGGCGGCTTCGGCGGCAACTTTCTCCGGGTCGATGGCAAACTCGAAGCGATGGTCGCCGATGTCGAGCGTGAAGTGTTTTCCGACTTTGTATTTGTTGAGGACCTTGCCGGCCCGGACCCCAATGTTGTCTTTGCCGTGCAGCGCCCCTTGCCCAATCCGTCCCCGCAGACGGTCCAGCGCCGCGTCGATCGCATCGGCATGCCGCTTCCATCGCGCCTCCCGGCGGCGGGCGGCGTCGGCGTCGAGTCCGGCCCAGCCGGCGGCCATCGCGTCCGAATCGATGTGGACGTCGAAACCGTCGTTGCGGATGTCGAGCGTGTAGTACTGGCCCACCGCGTACCGTTTCAGAATCTTCCGGGCCCGGGCCCGGATCGGTTCGGCGCCCTCCAACCGGCCCCGCAGGACCATTTGGCGCACCTTCTCCAGTTCCGCGCCGGTCGCATCGATCAATGCCTGGCGCTTATGAGCCCGCCGCCGGGCCAACAGGGGGTTGCGGCAAGCCACGAGCCGTTCGCCGGGGAAGTCCGGGTGCGTCAACTCGAACAGATGGCGCTGATCGAACAACCCCATCTGGACCGCGCCGTCGGGGAACAGCCGGGCGATGCCCTCCGGGCGTAACGCGGTAATCCAGTCCAGCCCCTGGATCGGCCGCAACTCCTCGATGCGCGTCTGGGTAATCATGCCGCCCTCGCCCACGATCGTGAACTCGGCGACGCCGAATTGCTCCCGCACCCGCCGCACCGCGGGCAGCAGCGTTTTCGGATCGCCGGCGTTGCCTTCAAACACCGACACGGACGCCGGAATGCCCGCCCCGTTGGTCAGCAGACCGTAGTTGACCTGGAGCTTGCCCTTCTTGCCGTCGCGGTTGTGTCCGAAACGGGCCAGGGGGCAGGCCGTCCCTTCAAAGTAACTGGAGGTCCGATCGTAGAGCGCCAACCCGCCCGCCTCCAGATGACGGGCCGCCAGCTTCCGCTCGATCCGCGCCTGCCGCTCCAGCGCCCAGTCCATGGCGGCGTACAAGTCGTCCTCGGTGGCCCCGGCGATGCCGAACGCCTCGGGCAGGGTGGTCTTGCGCCACCACCGGGTCGTGGCCAGCTTGGACTGGGGATTCAGGATGCGCGCCGCCACCAGCGCGCCCACCAGGTTCCGCTCCCGCGAGGGCCGGGAACTGAGAAGCCGGTCGAAATCGAGCCGGGTCATCGCCTGCCGTACCGCCTCGACATGGCCATGAGCGGGGGAGCCATCCGACGCCACTTCAAGGACCTCGTCGATCCCGACCAGTCGTTCGCCCTTCAGGCAGCGGCGTAGCAACTCCACGGCCGCGGGCGGCAAGGCCGACAGATTGGCCAGGGTCCGGGACTTCACCCGGCCGTGGTGGCGGTAGCTCTCACGGAGCAGGATGGCGGGTGGCGAGTTGCGATTGGGGATCGTCGCGACATACATGCTTACGTTATATACACGTATAGAACCATAACAATCAATATAATTATCCATACACCCCGAACTATACATGCCTACATTATGCACGACGAAAGACGACTCTCCCTAGTCGCATCAAACACTTGTGGGGAAATCTTCAGGGGAACTTCAGTTTAGACAGTACGTCGAGGCGCCCGACCAAGCGGAACGCGGCACTGGCGGATGGATCCGGCCCTGTAGCAGACAACTCGTGAGAAACGTGGGTCAGCATGGAGGCATCTCCCAATGCGGCGCCACGCACGTTCGAAGGCGCTTGTTTTGTATCAGTTGCGACCGAGAGTGAATTTCCGAACGTCTATTGGAATTCTAAGTTAGGGGAGCGCTGGCCACCAACAAACAAATCGAGCCGCGACGCGGAACTTTCATGCCCAACTCGCAGAATCAACTCGCTTGCACTCCGTCCTCATAACGGTGACCGGCGGTCGCGTGAAATCGTCCTGACCGGCAACTCAACTCTTTCCCCGCGAACGCTGGCGAACGACTTCATACAGGGCCACTCCGGCGGAAACCGAGACATTGAGCGACGCCACTTTCCCACGAACCGGAAGGTGGACCCGAACGTCGCACTGCTCGCGAACCAGCCTTCGGATGCCGCGATGCTCTCCACCGAGTACCAGTGCGACAGGCACCGAATAATCGAACCCGGTCCAGGGAGTTTCGGCGTCCGGGTCGAGGCCGACCACCCATACCCCTTTCTCCTTCATTCCCTTGAGGGCGCCGGCCAGATTCGGGACGCGTGCCACCGGCAGGTGCTCCAACGCCCCGGCGGAAGCCTTGGACACTGCTCCGGAAAGCGGAGCGCTGTGCCGTTCGGTGACGACAACGCCCGTGGCACCGGCCGTCTCGGCAGTGCGAATTACCGCGCCCAGATTGTGGGGGTCCTGAACTTCGTCGAGCACAACATAGAGACCGGGTTCGCCGCCCGGCGCCGCACGCTCCATGAGCGCTTCAAGGGATACATACGCCCGGGAACCCGAAATGGCGACGATTCCCTGGTGGACGCTTCCGGAAGCGAGTCGATCCAGAACATCGCGATTCTCGCGGCGAATGGGAATGTGGCGAGCTTCGGCCGCTTCCAGAACGCGCCGGAGGCGGCCCGAATGTGGACCGCGGACAACATGAATCCGCTCGATCACTCGCTCGCCGGAAATCAGAGCTTCCTGAACAGGATGAACGCCGGCGATGGTGTCATCGGGCATAGCGATCAAGGAACGCTGCCACGCGGTCGCGGCAGCAATCGACGCCATCCACTCCCAGACGGGCGCCCGCTTCGACCAAGGGGATCAGTTTGACCAATTCGGGCCCGGAACCGCGGGCCGTGAGCGCGACCCGAAGAGGGTGAAAGAGTCCGCGTCCCTTCATTCCCGTTGACGTCTTGAGCACTCCGACAATCTGTTTGAAATCTTCGTGAGTCAGGAACTTTCGGGTGTCGAGTTCTTGTTTAAAAGCCCGAATCAGATCCAGGGCGCCATCTTCGGAAGCGGTCTCAGCGCAGTCGCCGGAATCCTCTACCGGAAACGACAGAACGTCCTGGAGCGCGGGAACAACGTCGGGCACGACATCGATTCCTCCAATCAAGACATCGATGACCATCCGCACCCATTCGGCGTTCGCGGAGTCTCCTTCACCCCCTTCAACGTTGGGCAGGCATCCTGATGATCTCAACGCGGCAGTCATCATCACCGGCGTTTTCGGACTCTCACGCAAATAATGCCGATTGATGAACCGCAGCTTCCCAAAATCGAATACGGCGGGGTTCTTGTTCACGCGCTCGAGTTGAAACTCCCGCACCAAACGCTCCGGCGGAACAATCTCGCTGCCTTCCGCACCCGGAGACCAGCCCAGCAACGCGATGTAGTTCATGAGCGATTCAGGCAGATATCCGGTATCGCGGAATTCGCCAACGGATGTGGCGCCATGACGTTTGCTGAGTCTGGTATGGTCTGGCCCGAGCACTGTCGAGAGGTGCGCAAACCGTGGTGTCACGCTTTCCAGCGCTTCGTAGATCAATACCTGCTTGGGCGTGTTTGACAGATGATCGTCCCCGCGAATGACGTGGGAAATCCGCATCAGGGCGTCATCGACCACGACGGCGTAGTTGTAAGTCGGTGTGGAATCGGACCGAAGCAGTATGAGGTCGCCGATGACGTCCGTCGAAAAGCGGGTTCTGCCGTGGACGAGGTCGGCAAACTCGACGATGCCGTCACGAACCCGGAGACGAACCACCGAAGGTTCGCCCGCCCTGAGACGAGATTGAACTTCGGCTCCGGTCAAGTTGCGGCACGTCCCCGAATACTTCAAGGAAATCCCTTTCTCCCGTGCGGCGTTTCCCTGGAGTTTCAACTCGTCTTGCGAGCAGAAACAGCGGTAGGCCTTATTCGCACCCATCAATCGGGCCGCTCGATCCAGATAAAACGACCCTCTCTCGGACTGGCGATAGGGACCGTGAGGGCCTCCCTTGTCCGGGCCCTCGTCCCAATCCATGCCAAACCACTGCAGATCCTCATAGATCTGTTCTTCGAATCGTTTTTCCGACCGTGCCCTGTCGGTGTCTTCGATCCTCAGAATGAACTTGCCTCCGTGCTGCCGGGCAAACAGCCAGGCAAACAGCCCGGTTCGCAGATTGCCGACATGGAGTTGACCGGTAGGGCTGGGTGCGTATCGAACGCGCGGAAAATCTTCGCGGTCGGACCTCATGATTCGATAAATACGAGCGCGACAGCCTGTGCCGCAATAGCGTCTTCGGCGCCTACCGCACCGAGGTGTTCCATTGTTTTGGCTTTGACGTGAATGTCGTCGACCGAAATGTCCATTACCTCCGCGATTGAATCTTTCATCGCGGGAAAGTACTCGAGAAGTCTCGGTCGCTCAGCCAGGATGTTGGAGTCGATGTTTCCGATTCGATAGCCCTTTCGCCGAACCAGCGCCGCCGTGTCTCGAAGCAGTTCTCGACTATCGACTCCGCTGTAGCGCGGATCCGTATCCGGATACCGTTCGCCGATATTCCCGAGTCCACATGCACCCAGGAGAGCGTCGGTAATCGCGTGGAGCAGGACGTCGCCTTCGGAATGGCCAACCAGACTCTTGTCGTGGGGAATCGGAACGCCTCCGAGGATCAACCGGGAACCCGGTTCGAGACGATGGATGTCGTAGCCGATTCCGATCCGGATCTTCACTCTGCGGGCGTCCTCTCTTCTTCAAGAAGAAAACGGGCCAGCGTTAAATCCGAGGGCCTTGTGATCTTGATGTTGCGCTCGGATCCGCGCACCACCGTCACGGGGTGCCCCATCCGTTCGACCAGGCTGGACTCGTCAGTCCCGTAGTACCCGTCTCGGCGCGCAAGGGCGAACGCCTCTTTGAGAATGCTCGTCTGGAACACCTGCGGCGTCTGAACCAACACGAGCCGTTCACGCCGGAGTGTCGACTTCACCTCGTCGCGCTGCACTTCCTTGACCGTATCCGTCACTGGAATGGCCAAGATGGCGGCGCCGGTCCGGCCCGCTTCGGTTGTCACGGCGGCGATATCTTCAAGACTGACAAAGGGTCGTACGCCGTCATGAACCACAACAAGATCAGCGTCCGGTTCGAGATTCCTGAGACCGATCGCCACCGAGTCCTGACGGCGCTCCCCGCCTTCAACTGCCATGACGGGCCTGGACAGGCCGGCCTGAACCGCCATCTTGCGAACTTCATCGACCGAATCGTGCGGCGACGCTATCACGATGTGATCGACCAGCGGCGATGCGTCGAACTTCCGCAACGTCAATACCAGTATCGGGACGCCCTCCAGGGCCAGGAACTGCTTCGGCCTGTCGGCCTTCATCCGGCGACCGGCGCCGGCTGCGGCAATAATCACACCGACTTTGGGTTGGCTGGGCATGGCTTAGTGGTCCAAGTGGATAGCGAGTGACAAGAGTCCGAAGACGGACTCCGCCCCGGCACTCGTCACTTGATTTGGCTCATTTAGCGTGGACTTCGTTCGGCTGGCGTTCTTCACCGCGGTCTTGGCCATCCATCCGGTCGCGCCCGCTTCGGTCGTCACGCGACCCCTGTTCGCGCTTCTCTTCGTAACGCCCGAAAATCATTTTCCCTGCTGTCGTTTGCAAGACGCTGGTCACGGAAGAGTTCACCGTCTTGCCGATCATCTTTCGGGCGTTGTCGACGACAACCATCGTTCCATCGTCCAGATACGCAATCCCCTGATTGAATTCCTTGCCTTCTTTCAGGATGAACACCTTGATGATCTCACCCGGCAAATACACCGGCTTCAGAGCGTTAGCCAATTCGTTGATATTGAGAACTTCCACACCGCGGAGCTGTGCAATCTTGTTCAGGTTGAAGTCGTTCGTCACGATCTTGCCATCGAACTCCATGGCCAGTTCGATCAGCTTCATGTCGACTTCACGCACGGCTGGATAGTCGTTTTCGACGAATTGCACGGTAATGCCCGGCGCTTTCTGAATTTTCTGGAGAATATCGAGTCCACGCCGCCCTCGATTTCGCTTGAGTCCGTCGGCCGAATCGGCAACCTGCTGGAGTTCACGAAGGACGAAGTGCGGAATAACGAGGATTCCATCCAGGAATCCCGTATCGAAGATGTCGGATATGCGACCGTCGATAATGACGCTGGTATCCAGAATCTTGTAGGCCTGCTTCGCCGGCCGGTCGTTTCCGAAGATGCCGCCAAGGGCGGAAAGGTTCAGCAGGTCGCCCTTGTTGGCGCCCACCACGAGCCCGACATAGACCATCAGAGACAGAATGAAGAGCTTGATGAAGGACAGGGAACTCGGATCGAACGAGGTTTCGGTCAGGATCG
This sequence comes from Terriglobia bacterium, assembly GCA_963555775.3. Lineage (GTDB taxonomy): Bacteria > Acidobacteriota > Terriglobia > 20CM-2-55-15 > 20CM-2-55-15 > JAJEDW01. The sequence goes on from CAUVWY020000007.1 coordinate 32,284, forward strand.
TGTTGATCATGAACGCACCCGCAATCCCAAGGATCGAACCCGTGGCGGCGCCGATAAGGCGTTTCAGCGATGCCCTTCGAACGCGATGTTCGAAATAGATAATTCCCAGTGCGCCGACAAGGCCGAGAAAAACCGTATAAAGACCCGGAAGTCCAAAAGGCCGAATGAAATATGCCGCCACCATGAGAATGCACACGAAGACAGTGCGCACGAGCACGATGTCCAGGGTAAAATTGGATTCCTTCACGGGTGTGACCAGCCCGTCGCCGATTGGCGAAGATTCTTCCGTATCTTTCATCTGGCATTCATCTCAAAATACCATTTCTAAATACCAAGGTCCGCTCAAGGCAGGCAATTCATGTTGAATTATAAACAATAGATTCCAAAAAGGATAGCTTGGGTTCCAAAGCCGCTCGGCGGCAGCCTCGCCCCGTCAGTCGCGGTGCCTCCGGTCTGAGTACGATCTACGTGCGAACCGATGCATTGGCGCCCCGAACGCGGCCATTCACACTACTGCCGCGGGAAACTACTCAATCGGCCCGAACAGCCGGTCGATGGCCTGGTGCAGGTTGTCAACGGGCTGGAGGCGGAAGTCGCTGGGGGAATCCGGGATTGTCTGACGGGGCAGCACCGCGTTTCGAAAACCGAGCGTCGCGGCTTCCTTGGTCCGGAGCCCGGGATGGAGGCAGGAGCGGATTTCTCCACCCAGCCCAACTTCGCCAAACACGACAGTCTCGGCAGGCAGGGGCCGGTTCAGAAAGCTGGACAGAATGGATGCGGCGATTCCAAGGTCGGCAGCCGGCTCGTCGATTTCGAGACCGCCGACGACGTTCAGATAGATGTCCTGATCCCAGAGGTTGATGCCGAGCCGCTTCTCGATCACCGCGGCAATCAGGGCCAACCGTTGGGGATCCACGCCAGTGGTCAATCGCCTCGGAGTCCCCAGGTGGGTTCTGGAAACCAGTGCCTGCAGTTCGACCAACAGAGGTCGCGATCCCTCGACGCAGCACACCACCGCCGAGCCGGCGTCCAGACTCTCACGATGCGAGAGAAACAGTCCCGATGCCGCCTCCACCGGTTTCAGGCCACTCGAAGTCATTTCGAAGATGCCCAATTCGTTCGCCGCCCCGAAACGGTTCTTGATCGTGCGAACGATCCGATGAGGGTGCTGCCGGGGACCCTCGAAGTACAGGACCGTATCGACGATATGCTCCAGGGCCTTCGGTCCGGCCAGGGCGCCTTCCTTCGTGATATGTCCAATCAGGAACACGGGAACGTTATGCTTCTTGGTCCAGACCAAGAACCGGGATGCGACTTCACGCACCTGTCCGATACTCCCAGGGGCCATGTCCAGTTTCTCTGTAAACGTCGTCTGAATCGAATCGACGACCACCGCGCCAACCTTCAATTCCTCGGCAGTGGCAAGGACGCGCTCGACACACATTTCGGAATAAATATGCAGGTCACCCGCCACGATCTTCATGCGCTCTCCGCGCAACTTGATCTGCCGGGGAGATTCTTCTCCGGAAACGTAGAGAACCGGCCGGGAAGCCGACAACGCCGCGGCAACGTCCAGCATCAACGTCGACTTTCCCGCACCGGGATCTCCGCCAAGCAGAATCAGCGACCCGGGAACCAGCCCACCCCCGAGAACCCGGTCGAACTCGTCAATGCCGGTAGGAAAACGAGGTGTTTCCTGACTTCCGAGATCGACGAAACGGATGGGTACGGACTCGGAGTGGAACGAACTCCCGGGTACGGACGATCCTACCGTCTCTTCGACGAACGTGTTCCACTCCTCACAGGACGGGCATCGCCCGATCCACTTGGGCGAACTGTGTCCGCATTCCCGGCAGAAAAATTGAGTTCGTTGCTTCACCGGATCGATAAAAGTGAGCGATGCAAAGGCAGCAATGAATCGTAAAATCGCCTCGTTACCGACGACATCAAATATCGAGATACGTCTGGAACCTGGTGAACTTCTCCTGGAAAGCGAGTTTCACCTTCCCGGTCGGACCGTTGCGCTGCTTGGCGACGATCAATTCAGCCATGCCTTTGTTTTCTTCGGTCGGCTTGTGCATTTCCTCGCGATAGATGAACGCCACAACGTCGGCGTCCTGCTCGAGCGATCCCGATTCGCGAAGGTCCGAAAGCTGGGGGCGCTGGTCACCACGGGCTCGCTGTTCGGGTGCACGGCTCAACTGCGACAACGCGACGACCGGAACGTTCAACTCTTTCGCGAGCGATTTCAATCCTCGGGATATTCCGGAAACCTCCTGGTTCCGGTTTTCGTTGCGTCCGAAACCGGACATCAACTGCAGATAATCCACCACGACCAGCCCCAACCCATGTTCGGACTTCATCCGACGCGCCTTGGCCCGCATCTCCATGATCGTCATGGTTGACGAGTCATCGATGAAGAGGGGGGCGTTGGCAACAGTACCGAGCGTATCGATCAACTTCTCGAAATCGTCATGGGACAGATATCCGGTCCGCACCTTGTGGGCATCGACCATCGCCTCGGAACAAAGGAAACGCATCAGGAGCTGGGATTTGGACATCTCCAGGCTGAAGATCCCGACCGGCTGGCCTTTGTGCAAAGCCACGTGCTGGGCGAAATTCAATGCCAGCGCGGTCTTTCCCATCGACGGTCTCGCAGCCAGAATAATCAGGTCGGCCGGCTGAAGCCCGGAGGTCATCCGGTCGAAATCGTTGAACCCGGTCGCCACACCGGTAATCATCTCGCGCTCGGTGTAGAGCTTTTCCAGCATCTGATGGGTCTCTTGCTCGATTTGCTTCACCGAAACGAGACCGGTGTTTGTCCGCCGCTCCGAGAGTTCGAACATCGATCCCTCTGCCCGGTCCAAGACCTCCTCGGCTGGATCCGCCTGTTCGAAGCACTCCCTCATGGTCCGATTGGTCGCGTGGATCATCTGGCGGAACAATGCCTTTTCGCGAATGATCTCGATGTAGAGGTCGATGTTGACCAGGTGCGGAATGCCGTCCATCAGGCTGGCCAGGTACGCGATGCCGCCAGAGGTTTCGAGCAGCGAATCGCGCTCCATGCGATCCTGCAACGTAATCAGGTCGACGGCCTGGGACTGGGCCAGGATCTCCGACATCTCGCGGAAGATGGTGCGGTGCGCTTCGAGATAGAAATCTTCGGGGCGCAAGCCTTCAACTACGGTGAAATAGTTCTCGTTGTTGACAAGGATTGCGCCAAGCACCGACTTTTCGGCATCGACGTTGTGCGGAAGGGGACGTTCGACGATTTCGCGGGCCATTGCGCCGGAAAGAATACCGCTTCGTGGCGGGACCCGTCACGCGCAATTGCTGCGCAACGGTAGGTGCTTGATCTGTAACGAAAAAGGCGGCCGCGACGGGCCGCCTCGCAGACAATCACCGGCCGCGGGGACTATCCGGAAGCACCGTCATCGGCTGCCGGATCCTCTGCCTCCGCTTCCGTGGGCGAATCGGCATCATCTTCGGCAACGGAAGTTGCCCCTTCTTCGGCAACGGCAGTTGCCTCTTCTTCGGCAACGGAAGTTGCCCCGGTTACGGGTGCGGCACCGCCTTCGGGTACCACCCGCAACGTCACCTCAGCGATAACTTCGGTGAACAGACGAATTGGAATCCTGAACTCCCCGATTTCCTTGATGTGTTCATCGAGCAGTATCTTGCGTTTGTCGATCGTGAATCCCTTCGTACCGATCGACTCGGCGATGTCGGCACTGGTTACCGAACCGTACAGGACCCCCTGCTCGCCCACGCGGCGCTCGATGTCGATCTCGACGGTTGAAAGCAGTTCACGGAGTTTCTCGGCTTCACCGCGTTCGGCCGCTTCGCGCCGGAGAATTCTGGTGTTTTCCTGCTCCATGACCTTCAGATTGCCCGGCGTCGCCAGGTAGGCTTTCTTTTGCGGCAACAGGAAGTTCCGCGCGTACCCGTCTTTCACCTTGACGACATCGCCGGCACTCCCCAGCCTGTCGACTGCCTCCCGCAAGATGATTTCCATGTCTTCCTCTTTTACCGCTAATCGGTCGTATACGGCAAAAGCGCGATGCTGCGCGCTTTCTGAATCGCGTCATTCAACTGCCTTTGGTGCGGAGAACAGACGCCAGAAATCCTCCTGGGGAGAATCTTGGCCCGTTCCGGCAAGAACTGCGACAGTAGTCTGGTGTCCTTGTAATTGATTGCGTCGATATTCTCGACGCAGAACTTGCAAACCTTTCTGCGTCGATAAAACTGCTTCTGTGCCACGCCAGTCTCCTTCGGATCAGTTGGCCGCCGGCTGTTCCGGACTGGCCGGTATGCTTGTTCCACGCCGGTCGGCTTTCTTCTGTCGGATCGCTCGTTTTTTTTCGAGCTTCTTTTCGGTCTCGTCCACTCGGACGGTGAGGTATCTCAAAACGTTGTCCATCACCCGGAATCTGCGCTCGACCTCGCTGAGGATCTCACCGGTCGCCTCAACGACCAGCAATACATAAAACCCTTCGGTGCGCCTGGAGACTTCGTAAGCCAATCTCTTCCGGCCCATCTTCTCGGTCTCGAGGACAGTTCCTCCGCCCTCGGCGATAAGGCCCTCGACCTGGGCATTCAACTGGTCGATTTCGTCCTCTGGAAGATTCGGGTCCACGATGAACATGATTTCGTACTTGCGCATATATTGTTTTCTCTCTGCTTTGTTCAGCTATCGGCCTCTCTGCAGTCCAACCCGTTGAATTTGGACATTGCCAAGCCTACCCCGTGAGCGATCGAATACTCGACCGCATCGGCGGCAAGATCCTGGGCGCGTTCCAGCGTCACGCGATCGGGCTTCCTAACCCTTGAAAGCACGTAGTCGCGGGTGCCACCATCCGGTCTTTCGGCGCCGATTCCAACACGAACCCTGCAATAGTCATCCGAACCGTAGGCCGAACTTATGGATTTTAGTCCATTATGGCCGCCGGCAGAACCCCTTTCACGAATCCGGACCCTCCCGATCGGCAGCGCCAGGTCATCGGAAACCACCAGAAGGCCCGATTCCGTACCGAACCGTTCGAACATCCGAGGCAGAATTCGCCCCGTCAAGTTCATGTAGGTCCACGGTTGGGCCAAGATGGTCCGGACACCGGATTGTCCGATGACCGCCTCGGCGATCCGGGCCGGAATCATCCCGATTCCACCGGGTCTGGACCAGTTCGAAACCCCACAGCGCGAGGCCAGAATCTCGACGACCCGGAATCCAACGTTATGGTAAGTATCCCGATATTCGTCCCCGGGATTCCCGAGACCGATGACGATCCAGCAACCCGGCGCTCCAACCTCTTCGCAACCAGACGACATGCAATCCGGCTATCCCAGCCAATGGAACCGCAGGGCTGGCTATTTGCCGTCTCCTTCGTCCATCTTGCCCTTGGCGGCAACCTCAGGTTCTCCGCTCTCACCATCCGAGGCCTCGGCTACGGCTCCCACGTCTTCATCTTCGGCCTCTTCAACGACTTCTTCCTTCATCGCGACAATATGGACCACAACCTGCTCTCGGTCGGCCAGCACCTCGACGTTGTCGATCAAAGACAGTTCGCCAACGCGAATGCTCCGGTTCATGGCGAGGTCGGTCACGTCGCATTCGATTTCGTTCGGGATGTCGGAAGGGAGACACTCCACTTCGAGTTCTTTCGTCACGACTTCCAGGACACCGCCTTCGGCCTTGACGCCGTATGCGGTACCGCGGATGACCACGGGAACCGTTACGCGCAGCGTACGGTCCATCGCGATGCGCTGGAAGTCCGCGTGCAGAATGGATTCATCGACTGGATCGATCTGCCAATCTTTCAGGATGACGCTGTCCGAACTCGTGCCCTCGATATCCAGGTTCAGGATCGTGTTTCTTCCGGCCTGGGATCGCAGCAACCGGAACAGGTCCTTTGGGTTTACCGCAACCGGGATGTTGTCCGCGAAACCGCCGTAAACGATTCCGGGTACCATGCCCTGCCTGCGCATCTTCTTCGAGGGGCCCTTGCCGAAGTCCGTACGGTGCCTGGCGCTGACCATCATTTCTGCCATATCCGACTACCTCTTCGCGGGCGCTCGCCTGCAGGCGCCCGTAATCTTCCCGCTAAATGAACAAGACGCTCACCGAGGTCTCGTAGTGAATCGACTCGATCGCCTGAGCCAGCAATTGCGCCACGCTCAGGACACGAATCTTCCCGCATTCCCTGGCCGCGGCATGGAGCGGTACCGTGTTGGTCACGACCAGTTCCTTCAACGACGAGTTCTCAATCCTTTCAACCGCCGGACCGGACAATACTCCGTGCGTCGCGCATGCGTAGACCTCGACCACGCCTGCTTCGCGCAAGGCTTCAACCGTGTGGACCAGTGTCCCGGCAGTATCGACCATGTCGTCGACGATAAGCGCGGATCGGCCTCTCACGTCTCCAATGACGTTCATGACTTCGGCCACGTTGATGCCAGTGCGGCGCTTGTCGATAATCGCCAACTCGCCCCCAAGCCGTCTGGCAAAAGCCCGGGCGCGTTCGACACCGCCTGGATCGGGGGAAACGACCGTCAGATTCTCGATATTGGCATCCTGGAAAAAATCCACCAGTACGGGGGCCGCAAAGAGATGATCGACAGGGATATCGAAAAAGCCCTGTATCTGCGCGGCATGGAGATCCATCGTCAGCAGGCGATCGGAATTCTTGGCCAGAGCGTCGGATACCACTTTCGACGAAATGGGAACCCGCGGTTTGTCCTTTCTATCCTGGCGTCCGTAACCGAAGTAGGGCAGGACCGCCGTAATACGCCGTGCCGAGGCCCGACGGAACGCGTCGATCATCAGCATCAGTTCGACAAGATGGTCGTTGACGGGAGTGCAGGTTGCCTGGACCACGAACACATCGGCGCCTCGGACGTTCTCAAGAATCTGAAAATAAATCTCGCCGTCCGCGAATCGCGTATTGGAGCATTCCCCGAGTTCGCAACCCATGTTCTTGCAGATCTCCGCCGCCAACTCGGGGTTGGACGATCCCGAAAACACTTTCACCTTGTTCGTCATGAAATCGTTCAAATCCGGTCGGTCGCCAATTCAACTGGGGCGGGAGGATTCGAACCTCCGAATGCAGGATCCAAAGACCTGTGCCTTACCCCTTGGCCACGCCCCAATTCGCACCTCGAAGCCATCCCGTCCGCCGTCCGCTCCCGGTCCGCGTCGGACGGCGGAATTCACTCCCCGAACACGCGCCGAAAGTATTCTGCTCTCAATACCGGTCTGGCAAGAACGACATCGTGGTCCCTGCCGAGAACCTCAGCCGCCCGTTTTGCTTCCGACTCCCCCCCGAATTCTCCGAAAAGCGAGGCCCCGCTACCAGTCAGTGACGCCAAACGCGCTCCAGCCTCCCACAGTTTCCTCTTTATCTCGGCCAGTTCGGGAAATCGGGGGAACAGCGCGGTCTCGAAATCGTTGAGACGGGCACCCGGTGTCGGTTCCGCATGCCCTAGTGCGGAACCGAAACGCGCACAGAAACCTGAAATGGTATTGTGTTCAAAGGTTTCCGTCAACCATGAATACGCATCGGCAGTCGCGATTCGAATATCCGGATGGACCACGAGCAGCCACGAGGGCGCTTCGACGTGGGTATCGGGCAGGGGAAACAACGTCTCGCCTCTCCCCGTGACGAGGACTCTTCCGCCAACTGCAAAATACGGGACATCCGAGCCCAAGGCACTCAACATGCCGTGCATGCGCTCACCGGGTATCGATTGACCATAATAGCGGGCCAGACCCATCAATATTACCGCGGCGTCCGCGCTCCCGCCACCCAATCCCGCGCCGGAAGGAATCCGTTTCTCCAGTTCGACGCGCAATCGGACAGGCTTTGAGGTTGCCTTCTCGAAAGACCGGACCGCGCGTACGACGAGGTTGGATTCGTCTTCCGGTCCCGCTGTCGCGGTGAAACCAAACTCGTCGGCATTGGAAACGCGGATCTCATCGAACAGGTCGATCGACTGCAGAACCGACCGGATCTCATGAAACCCATCGGCACGCTTGCCGAGGATACGGAGATCGAGGTTTACCTTCGCGAATGCACGCCATACCTGGTTCATCGTTCAAGGTTCATGGTTCATCGCCCGGTCAAGGCGAGCGGGTCGATCCCATTCCTTTCCCGTTCTGCTATCATCGGGGCGCCATTATGCAGCATCGAAGCCTGCTCGAGTACGAGTTTCAAATTCTAACCCGCCTTTCTCGCGGGTTTTCGTCGCGAAGAGTCGGAGACGCCGTCAGAGCAACGGCGCGTTCCCCGCGCCGGGCGCGTAGCGGCGCGTTCGTCGCGCCGGATCAAGCGCGTCAGGGGGCGTGCCTGGCGGATGGATCCGGCGCTGTAGCAGACAACTCGGGAGAAATGCGAGCTAACCGTCTCCCGACCCTGATTGGACCCGCCGCAATGAACGAACGCCTGCAACGAAAGTACCCTTGCACGTTCGCGCGGCACGGGACCGTCGGCATTACGCCATTCCGGCCGCGGTTCGCGGGCTCACTCCTGAGAGGATGATGTCGTGACCTCGTTTCGCTTCATTCATGCCGCGGACATTCATCTGGATAGTCCACTGAAAGGACTTGCCGGGGTTGAGGGAACGGCGGCGGAACGCATTCGCACGGCCACTCGCAAGGCTTTCGATCAGCTTGTCGGACTTGCCATCGAGGAGCAGGCCGCCTTCATGGTTATCGCGGGAGATCTCTATGACGGCGATTGGCGCGACTACAAGACCGGCCTGTTTTTCGTCAACCAGATGGGCCGCCTTCAAAATGCCCATATTCCCGTCTACCTGCTCCATGGCAATCACGACGCCGAAAGCCAGATCACACGCCGCCTGACCCTGCCTGGCAATGTCCATGTTTTCGGAGCGCGAAAACCACAGTCCTTCGAAATCGATGACCTGGGCGTTGTCCTCCACGGGCAGAGTTTCAGGCAACGTGCCGTCACCGACAATCTGGTACCGGCATATCCGGAATCCGTCGCTGGCGCTTTCAACATTGGCGTCCTGCATACGGGACTCGGCGGCATGGGCGGCCATGAGAACTACGCGCCGTGCTCTCTCGATGATCTGATAAACAAGGGCTACGACTACTGGGCTCTGGGCCACGTCCATCAGGCAAAAGTGCTCAATGAGCGGCCCCATATCGTGTTCCCGGGGAACTTGCAGGGACGCCACGTCCGCGAGACCGGCCCTAGGGGCGCGGTCCTTGTCACGGTGGAAAACAGCGAAATCGTCGATCTTGTTGCCGTGCACAGCGATGTCGTGCGTTGGTCCGTTGTGCCGGTCGATCTGGAGAACACGGCAAGTATCGGCGAAGCTGTCGACCGCGTCCGCGACGCCATCGAGAATGCCGTCGCAACTTTGGCGGAAGGCCGGTTGCTGGCGTGCCGCATCGTGCTCCGGGGCCGCACGGAAGCCCACGAACTGCTTCTGGGGGCTGAAGACCGTCTCCTGGCAGAGGCACGTTCGAGCGCGCTAGGTCTTGGGGATGACACCGCATGGGTGGAAAAGGTCGTTATTGCGACCGAATCGGCTATCGACCCTGAAACCTTGCCGGGGTCTGAAGGTCCCGTCCACGAGTTGCAACGGATGCTGCAGGAAGCAGGTTCCGATGCCGGCCTGCTGCACGAGCTTGAGACCGATATCGGCGAACTGGTTCGGCGGCTGCCCCACGAGGCGCGAGCCGATGTTGAGGATATGGCGCTGAAAGCCGCGATCGATGGCGATCATGCGGCGATGATCGCCGAAGTCATACCTTACCTGTCCGCGCGTTTGATGGCGGGAAAGGGCTGACATGCGGCTGCGTCGCCTCGATCTGCTTCGTTACGGGCACTTCACCGACCGTTCATTCGAGCTTCCCGCCGGCAAACTCGATTTTCATATCGTGTTCGGCCCCAACGAGGCTGGCAAATCCACGGCGCTCTCGGCGATCGAGGATCTCTTGTTCGGCATCCCGGTGCGATCGCCCTACGACTTCAAGCACGATTATTCGAGCATGCGGATTGGCGCGGTCCTCGAGAATGGAAAGGAATCCATGGAGTTCGTTCGCCGAAAGGGATCGAAGGATACGCTGCTCGGCGCCGCCGATTTGCCGATTCCGGGCGGCGAGGCCGCCTTGCGGCCGTTCATGGCCGGCGCCGACCGAGCTTCCTTCGAACGGATGTTCAGTCTGGACCACGTTCGGCTCGAATCCGGCGGCCGGGAAATATTGGAGGCCAGGGACGAGATAGGCCAAATGCTGTTCTCGGCCGGGACTGGAATAGCAGGTTTGCGCGACCGGCTTGCCGACCTCACCAGGGAAGCCAATGAACTCTGGGCGCCGAGAAGGGCGAAAGACAGAAAATTTTATCGGGCGGATGACAAGCTCAAGGGCGCCGAAAGCGAACTGCGGCAGCAAACGTTGACCGCGAGCAAATGGCAGGAGCTGAAACGGACATTCGATAACGCCGAGGAAGCCTATGCGGAAGTCGATGCCGAGTTCGAGAAGACATCCGCCGAACGCACGCGGCTTGGCCGCATTCGCAGAGTCTATCGTCATGTCCGCCTCAAGGCTGAGTTGGAGGCAAAAATCGCGGCCCTGGGAATGGTTGTCCCCCTGCCCGAGGATGCGGGGCAGGTTCTCGAGGAATCCGAGCGAAAGGAATCCGAGGCATCGACCCGAATCGATGCACTCTCCGGTGGTTTGGCCAAGGCGCATGAAGAGTTGAAAGCTCTGACCTACGATGAACAACTGGTGCTCCGCGCCGACGATATCGATCACCTCCATGAGCGCCGTATCGAGATTCGCGGCGAGCGGGCCGACCTCCCGAAGCGGCAAGCGGAACTCGACGCCGCGAAAGCCGGGCTGCGCGCCCTGGCGGCGGAGTTGGGCTGGAATGAGAAAGAAGTCGACGAGTCGATCGCACGAATCCCGGGACGCACCAGACTCGCGGCAGTGCGTCCCCTGCTTGCACGGCGCGGTGAACTGGCCTCCGACGTCAGGAACAGAACCGAGTCGTTGGAAGAGGTCGAAGCCGAACGCGCCGGGCTTCAGACCCAGCTTGGAGCGATGGGGGAGACGACGGACGTCTCCGGACTGGAAGCCGTCATCAAGATGGTTCGTGAACGCGGCGACATCGGCGGCCGCCTGCGCGTTGCCCAACAGCACGTCAAGGATGCGCAAGAGCGCGTTGACCGGCTGCTTTCTTCCTTGCACCCATCCCTCCCCGGTGAAACGGAAGCCGCCCAGATGCAGGCGCCGCCCAGAATGGGAGTGCGGGGGTACCGCGACCGGGTTCAGGACTGGGAGCGCAGATCCCGTGATTGTGCCCACCAATTGACGGCGGTCGAGCGCGAACTCGATCAAGCTCGCATTGTTCTCAGGAATGCGGTACTCGACGAACACGCCGTCGCGATCGAAGATCTCCACGAAGCGAGGAGCAATCGCGATGCGCTTTGGAAATTGATCCAGCAAAAACACATCGAGAACGTCCCGATCTCCGATGACGACGCTGTCCGTTATGCCGACGTACTGGATGACCTCGCGGCGGCCTTCGAACCCGCGATGCGCACCGCCGACGATCTGGCCGATCGTAGATTCGACAATGCCGAAGCAGCCGGACGGCTGGCTGAAATGTCCCGCAACATCGGCGAGCAGGAAGACAATCTGGCCCAACTGCGTAAACAGCAGGAAGCACTCGTTCAAGAGGGCGGCCGCCTGGATGCCGATTGGCGGGCACAGTGGGCCGGGGCGCCGTTCGCGCCGCTTTCGCCGGACGCGATGCTGGAATGGATGGACGCACGCGATGAATTGCTCGAAGCGGTTGAACGCCGTGCCGAAGCGACAGGCGAACTGAAGATCCACCAAGGGGAAGCACTTGAGGCCAGGGACGGCCTATTGGCGGAATTGACGTCACTCGGAATCGATGGCGCGACACTGGAAAAAGACGCCCTGTCGGTGATCCTGGAGCGTGCGGACGACATACGGCGCCAATATGAACAACAGGCGGACGCGAGGGCGCAATTGGGCAGTAGTTTTCAGGAAGCGACGACCAACGTAGGGCGGCGGCGGCGCGAACTCGCCGGCGCCGAACAAGCGTGGTCCGAGTGGCGGGAAGAATGGTCCGCTGCCCTGGTCGAACTTGGACTCGCACCGGGCTCGAACCCGGACGCAGTGTCCGTGCAAATCGATGTCATCGATCAAATGCGGGAAATGTCCCGGCGGATAAACGATCTGCGCCATGAGCGCATCGACAAGATCAATCGGGACATTGCCGACTTCGAGTCCTTTGTCGGCACGATGGTCGGCGGCTTGGCGGCCGACCTCGCAGGCACAGCCGCGGATGACGCCATCGTCGAGATCGAGAAGCGTCTGGAGAAAGCTCAGCGCATGCGCGACCTTCAGGCCAGCAAAAAGGAAGAGATAGCAAGAATCGAGAACGACGTGCGTGCCCTGGAAGAGGATCGCCGGAAAGCACGCGATTCGGTCAACCACCTCAAGGTTACGGCCGGCGCCCGCACGAGCGACGAGTTGAGGAACGCCATTCGAAATTCCGCTGCGCTCGGTGCCTTGCAAGGCGAATTGTCCACAACCCTGCAAACGCTCGAGCAGGAAGGGGATGGTCTCGCAACAGCCGCCCTGGAGGCGGAATGCAAGGGCATCGATATCGACCGGATTGCAGCCCAGGAAGAAACCGCCGAAGCCGAGCTCAAGACATTGCGCGACCGGCTGACGGCCGCGGCTGGAGTCAGGACCCAGGCCAGAGACGCATTCCAGTCGGTGGGCGGCGACGATGCCGCGGCACGAGCCGAGGCAACACGCCAGGAAGCCATTGCGGAAATCCGCGAGGTGTCGGAGCGCTACGTCCGCGTGCGCACTTCTTCCATGTTGCTGCAATGGGCCATCGATCGCTATCGGCAACAAAAGCAGGCGCCGCTGCTCAAACGCTCCAGCAAGCTTTTTGGAACGATTACCGGAGATTCGTTCAAGGATCTTCGAGTGGATTACGACGAAAACGATCAGGCGCATCTGACCGGATTGCGGCCGGATGGAACGGTCGTCCCCGTACCCGGCATGAGCAGCGGAACGGCCGACCAGCTCTATCTCGCCCTGCGGATCGCTTCCATCGAAGATTATCTCGAACGTGCGGACATCCTGCCGTTCGTGGCCGACGACCTGTTCGTCAACTTCGACGATGACAGGGCCGGCGCCGGCTTTGAAGTCTTGGGAGACCTATCGAGGAAAACCCAGGTGCTCTTCTTCACCCACCACTCCCACCTCGTGGACATTGCCCGGAAGACACTGGGCAGTTCAATCTCCGTTGTCAATCTGGCTCAATAGTGGTTGTAAAGTTGAATTGAAGGCCATGGATCACAAGAACTTCATGCGAGTTGCCATTGCACTGGCCGAGAAGAATGTCGCCGATGCAACCGGCGGCCCCTTTGGCGCCGTCGTCGTCCGCGACGGCCGAATCGTCGGGGAAGGCGTCAGCCGGGTGACCCCTTTGAACGATCCGACCGCCCACGCCGAAATGGCTGCGATCCGCCAAGCATGCGCCAAACTGAACGTATTCAGCTTGGCGGGGTGCGTGATCTACACCAGTTGCGAACCCTGTCCCATGTGCCTGGGCGCCATCTACTGGGCACGCCTCGATCGCATATTTTGTGGCAACACCAGCGTGGACGCCTCCAGGTTCGACTTCGACGATGACTACATCTACAAGGAAATCTCGAAGCCGATCGGCGAACGCGCCATCCCGACCGAGTGGCTACTGGCGGAGGAAGCCATCAAGGCGTTCAAGGATTGGTCGGTGTCGGAATTCAAGGTGCCGCACTAGTCAAGCGGCCGGCGGTCTCGACGAGACGGTCATCCCGCTTGCGGCCTACGGCCAACACACTCGCTTCATCGACGGCTTGAGCGCCCTGGGAACGCCGGCGTCCCGCCCGCATTCGGGCGACTATCGAAACCTCCGCTTCGCTTCGGCGATGATGACGCCCTCACACCGAGCGAAGCCTATGCCGGAATCCGACCACTGAATTCGGTAGCCTGAACATGAACCGCGGAATCCACCTTGACTTGGTTGTGGCGCCGTCCACCGAATGGGGTCTGAGGTACTCCCCAAAATTCAGACAGGTGGCTAAGGTGCAGAGTCGCTGCCTCGCAGCGGAGGCGGACAAAGAAAAGGCAGCGGAAGCAGTACAGTGCGGATCTGAACTCGAAAGTCGCGCTGGAAGCGATCAAGGGACAGCCGACGATCCACCTCAAGATCGGGAATTTTCTGTCAAAAGAATGAGGAGACCCTCCCAGTAAACCTAATCCAGTGTCGCAAACTCCACGTCGTCGAGTCCCTATTGGTCTCGATAAACTGCGCCGTTACCGCGATCGGCGGTCGATGTCCGCCTGAGCGAAAAACGCCGAAGCCTGGCGCAGGATCTCGTTCGCGCACTTCAGTTCACGATTCTCCCGCTTCAGTTCTTTCATTTGCCGCGTTTCATCGGTCCTCAGTCCTCCACGTTGTCCCTGTTCTCGCTCGAACTGGTAGACCCACTTCCGCAATGTCTCGACTGTACAGCCGATCTTCGATGCGATCGACGCTATTGCCGCCCGCTGCGACGCGTACTCCCGCTGGTTTCCCAACACCAAGCGGACTGCACGCTCACGGACTTCTGGTGGATATCTGCTTGGTCTTCCCATAATGATTCCCGTCCTCTCAAGAAATGGAGCCTCCCGGAAACCCGGGACGGTTCAACTCCTGTCGGGAGCGGCAAGCCCCGCCAGGTGTTAACCTGGGGCCCGTCTGGATTGGCTTCGGCTTGAATTTCTCGACCGCCTCAGGACATGGAGCGGCGTTCGGATCGAATGGGCCACAATAGAATGCCACGGTATTCATGGCGGTATCACCCCCGCCACCGACTCGACCTTCGACACTCGGTCTCAAGCCACAGACGTATTGACCCGCTGGAAAGAACACCGGATCGCTCCACTCGCCAAAGGGCCCGTTGTTGCTGAACTGTATCTCGGGTCCAGGGGATCGTGGGGCCGTCCCGAAGCCTTGGAGGATTTCCAGTGCTCGTTCCTCGCTGGCCGGTACCCGTTCCTCGACATGAACGTTCCCCAGCATGTCTTGAAGCCCCCATGCATTCGGCACCTTCTGACCCACCGGATGCGTGCGATCCCCGCTGTTGTCTCCGTGCCACGCGATCGCGTCGATGTTCCCATAGCGGTCCCCCGTCGTCCCCGCCCGCGCCGCGTACTCCCACTCCGCCTCGGTCGGCAAGCGGTACCGATTCCCCCCGGCCCGCCCGTTCAGACTCCCGATGAACTCCTGCGCGTCATTCCAGGAAACGGTTTCCACCGGAAATTGCCCGCATCCGGAGAACTCCGAGGGATTCGTCCCCATCACCCCCTCTTCATCCCGCACATTCAGAATGGCTCCGGCCGCGATCAGGGCCTCGATCGCGGCCGGATTTGGGTTCCTGAAGGCCGCCCAGTGCAAGGGCGTTACGCCAGCATCATTCGTCGCCGCCGGGTCAGCGCCAGCATCAAGGCAAGCGGTCACGTCCTCGACCGTCGCTGTCTCGAAGTACGCTTGCGTGTTCCACTCCGCGCAACTCATCCCCGCCACACCATCCTGTGAAGCCGAGGTGCTGCTATCGTCTCCAAAATCCATGGCCGCCTGCGTAGTCGCGGTTTGCCGGAACGCAGCTGCCGTCCGTTCCTCAATTTCAGCTTGCGCCTTGTTCATCAATTCCAGAGCCTCGACATAGTGTGGGGCGTCGCGGCCCGCGGCCGCCAGACACGTCATGATCGATTCGAGCGCCTGCTCCGGCAGGTCTGCTGCGGCCGCCACTTGAGCGTACCTGAAGTGAAATTCATCCGGCAGGTCCATCTCCTGTTCATTCTGCAGGTCGAGAATCTTGTCTATTGCGGCCTGGGCGCCGGCGAGGTCCCCATCGCGGACGGCCTGCTGGACTTGCCGCATGTAGGAGTCCAAGAGGATCTCCGGCGGCAACTGGGCCGCTGCAACTGTGAAAAAACCCATTGAAACCAGAACAAGAACGCTACCGATCATTCCCCGCACGGTGTCTCTCCTATCGCAACTGTTTCCCTGGGGCGTGTGGGCATGCACGGTTGCAGCCGCTGCCGTCGACGCATCGCTTCAACGGCGCCTCGTCTCGCCCTTCGCTCGCCGCTCCATACTCCGACCCGGCGGCGCGCTCCCGGCAGGCCGGCCCGCCACGCGCCCACCATCGCGGTCGTCCAACCTCGCTCCAACCGAAGGCGATCGCCAAAGCATGCCGACCCAGCCAACCGACACTAACAGAAATTTCGTGACTTTTGCATGACGTTATGACCATATTATGTGCTTTTTACGTGACTGCAACGGAACACGTTTTACCATTGGCATCCGTGGAGCTCGGGATGGTCCGGTTCCGGCTCCAGCGGCAACGTCGACCTGGCAGTCTTCGGCCAGAGTTCGATGAGGTAGAGACTTGACCCGTTCCGACGACCTACGGCGAGAGAACACGCTGCTGCGGGACCGCATGTCCGGACTGAGCGCGGCGAGCTTGCGCATCAACGCGAGCCTCGACCTCGAGACCGTACTGCGCGAAGTCGTGGAGAGCGCCCGCGAGCTGACCGGCGCCCGCTACAGCACCATCGTGACCATCGACGAGACGGGGCAACCCCAGGACTTCGTCACCTCCGGCCTGAAGGAAGAGGAGCACCGGCAGCTGCGCGAGTGGCCCGACGGACCGCGGCTCTTCGAGCACTTCCGCGACCTTCCGGGCGCGCTGAGACTGCCCGACGTGCGCGCCTATGTACGCTCGCTCGGTTTCTCCTCGGACCTGTTGCCGTTCAAGATCTTCCAGGGCACGCCGATGCGGCATCGGGGCGTGCACGTCGGCAACTTTTATCTCGCCGAAAAGGAGGGTGGCGAGGAGTTCACGAGCGAGGACGAGGAAATCCTGGTGCTGTTCGCCTCGCAAGCCGCAACGGCCATCGCCAATGCGCGCACCTATCGCGACGAGCAACGCGCGCGCGGCGACCTGGAGGCTCTGGTCGAGACCTCGCCCGTCGGTGTCCTGGTCTTCGATGCGAAGACCGGCAACCTGGTGTCGCTCAATCGCGAGTCGAAACGGATCGTGGAGAGCCTGCGCATGACGGGTCGCCCTCCGGAAGATTTGCTGGAGGTGATCACCTGCCGGCGCGCCGATGGGCGCGAGATTGCCCTCGACCGATTCCCGCTCGCCGGCCAGTTGAGCAGCGCCGAGACGGTCCGCGGCGAGGAGATCGTGCTCTCAACCCCCGACGGTCGCAGCGTCAAGACGCTGATCAACGCCACACCGATCCACGCCGAGGACGGCACGGTTCGATCGGTGGTCGTGACCATACAGGACTTGGCGCCGCTCGAGGAGCTGGACCGAATGCGGGCCGAATTCCTGGGGATGGTGAGCCACGAGTTGCGCACGCCGCTCACCTCCATCAAGGGCTCGACGGCCACGGTGCTGGGCCGCTCGCGGGCGTTCGGTCCGGCCGAGATGCTGCAGTTCTTCCGGATCATCGACGAACAAGCCGAGCACATGAGCGGCCTGATTGGCGACCTGCTGGATGCGGGGCGCATCGAAACGGGCACCCTATCGGTCTCGCTCGAGCCCTCGGAGGTGGGGGCGCTGGCGGAGCAGGCGCGGAACACGTTCCTCAGCGGAGACGGCGGGCACACGGTTCTCATCGATCTTCCGCAGGACCTGCCCCGAGTGACCGCCGACCGGCAGCGCACCGTCCAAATCCTGAACAACCTGTTATCCAATGCGGCCAAGCACTCTCCCGAGTCGTCGCCCATCCGGGTCGCCGCCGAACGCGGCGGCGTTTACGTCGCCGTCTCGGTCTCGGACCAGGGTCGAGGCATCGCACCGGACCGACTCCCGCACCTGTTCCGAAAATACGCCGGCGCCGGCGGTGGGAAACGGGGTGTCGAAGGTGGCCTGGGCCTGGCCATCTGCAAGGGGCTGGTCGAGGCCCAGGGAGGACGCATCTGGGCCGGGAGCGGCGGCGTGGGTCAGGGCGCGGAGTTCACTTTCACGATTCCGGTGACCGAAGAAGCCGGCGGTGAGGGCGCCGCGGCGGAGGGCGCCCCGCGTCGAGCGGGGGCGCAACGGCAAGGGCGGGAACAGGCGCGCATCCTTGTAGTGGACGATGACCCGCTGGCGCTGTTCTACATCCGGGAGGCGCTTACCGCCGCGGGCTACTCCGCCATTGCCACGGGCGAACATCGGGATCTGTCCCGCATCATCCATGCGGAGAATCCCCACCTGGTCCTGCTCGACCTGATGCTGCCCGGAACCGACGGCATCGAGCTGATGGAACGTGTTCCCGAGCTGTCCGATCTGCCGGTCATCTTCATCTCCGCCTATGGACGGGACGAGACGATCGCGCGGGCTCTGGAGACCGGCGCCGCGGACTACATCGTGAAACCATTCTCGCCGACCGAGCTGACAGCTAGGATCCGTGCGGCGCTGCGACGGCGCGCCGAGCCCGAACCGTTCGTGCTGGGGGAGCTGGCCATCGACTACGACCGGCGCCGGGTGACCGTGGCCGGAAGCCCGGTGGAATTGACGGCCACCGAATACGATCTGCTCCGTGTGCTCGCTCTCAACGCGGGACGGGTAGTGACGCGCGAAACCCTCCTGCGCCAGCTTTGGGGCCGGTCGAACGCCGACGACCCGCAGGCGCTGCGCGCCTTCGTGAAGAAGCTCCGCCGCAAGCTGGGCGATGATGCAGCCCGGCCCGTCTATATTGAGAACGTGCGCCGGGTCGGCTACCGTATGGCGGGGCCGAGCGACCGGTGAAGGCTTGCCGCACTGACCGGACGGACGGCGTGGAGGCGCTGTCGAGGCTGGGGTCTTCGAATGGTCCGACTTCCCCGGATGGATATACCGGCTCACCCTGGAAAGATCGGAGGCGGTGACGGTCGAACAGTCCCTGGCCGAACCCCGCGGGGTTCTGCGGCGGACTGGTACTCACAACACGTCCGCGAACGCCCTCTTCGAACGTCGAAAGAAAAGGGCGCCACCGAGGAAAACTGCCGCTGTCCACGCCATCAGCACGGCGACGTCCTCGATCGGCGGCGGTGGAAGTTCCAGGAAGGCGCTGCGATAGCCGGCCAGAATCGTGGACAGGGGATTCAACGCCAGTACCAATCGGTATCTTTCGGGAACCATGGCGGCTGGATAAAAGACCGGCGTAAACCAGAACCAGAAAATCATCAGGACGTTCAGCACTTGGCCCGTGTCGCGAAAGAAAACGTTCAGGCTGGCCACCAGCCAGCCCAATCCCTGAGACAACACCACCAGGACAGGCAGGTACAGCAACACCCAAAATACGGACAGTTGCAGCGTTCCCGAAAACACGAGGACGGCCAACAATATCGCCAACCCGATCAGGTGATGGATCAGGTTGGAAATCATGACCGCGATCGGCAGAACTTCGGATGGAATCACGGTCTTGGTGACCAGGTTGGCGTTCTCGGTCACTGAAGTACAATTCCGCAAAACGGTATCGCTGAACATGATCCAGGGCACGATTCCCGAAAACAGGTATAACGCGAAGCTTTCAGTGCCGTAATTTTCGAGGCCGAAGCGCTGCTCGAAGACAATCGAAAAAACGAAGTGGTAGCAGATGAGAAGAACGATGGGGTGGACGATGGACCAGAAAAAGCCTCCGATCGACCCGACGTAACGGCTTTTGAGATCGCGAAGGACGAGGTTCCGCAACAGATTGCGGCTGGACTTCAGTCGCAGCAAGAAAAACCTGAGATCCGTAAAGGTCATCCGCGGCCCGTCATTCGGCAACGCCTCCCGGACAACCATAGAAGATGGCGGAGTGGTTTTCAATCTCCGAGCCCGGTCGAAGATCGAACCATGTGTACAATATAGCGACCTCCGGCGGAGCTGCCATGTATCGCTGCCCGGAATCCGACCTGCCATGACGCACTCTTCCAACGAAAGCCTGCAATCCAGAGTCCGGCGACTCGAACATGAACTGGCAAGCATCACCAGTTCCCGGTCGTGGCGTTGGACCGAATACCTGCGCAGGTGGGCCAACCGCTTCAGGAAACTGATCGGCGTTCCGAAACCCGGCGCCGGCGCCCCGCCGCTCGCTGAAGATCCGCCACCCGTTGAACATCCGCCTGCCGACACACGGACTGACGCCAAGTCCCGATTCACGACATTGGCCGACGCCTTTCTTCAAGAATTTCTGGCATCGGGCCACCGGATGCGCCTGGAGACCTCCGACGCGCCCCTGGTCTCCATCATCCTTGTCGTCTGGAACCGTGCGGAATTGACCCTGCAGTGCATTCGATCGATCGCGGAACTGCGGAACCCGCCCTTCGAACTGCTCGTGGTCGACAACAACTCCACGGATCAGGCGCCCGAACTGTTGTCCCGAATCGAGGGCGCCCGGCACATCCGAAACGATCGGAACGTATACTTCGTGCCGGCCGTGAACCAGGCGGCCAACCTCGCGCGAGGCAAGTATCTTTTGTTGCTCAACAGCGACGCGATCCTGCTGCCCGGCGCGTTGGAGACCTCCGTGGAAACGCTGGAGAGCGCGGACGACATAGGCGCGGTCGGCGGCAAGATCGTTCTATTGGACGGCAGCCTTCAGGAAGCGGGAAACATTGTCTGGCGTGACGGATCATGCGCCGGGTACGGTCGCGGTGAGGACCCCCGCGCGCCCGCGTTCATGTTTCGCCGGGATGTCGACTACTGCTCGGGCGCCTTCCTGCTGACGCGGCGGGACGTGTTTGAACGGATGAATGGGCTCGACGAGATATTCAAACCGGTCTACTACGAGGAAACCGACTACTGCCTTCGCCTCCGCGACGCCGGATACCGTACGGTCTACGAACCGCGCTCGGTTGTGCTGCACTACGAGTTCGGCTCCAGTACGCCCGAAAATGCCGCAGAGAAGCAAGGGCGAAACCAGAAGACATTCGCCGACCGGCACCGGGAAAGGCTGCGGCAACACTCCTCGGCCGGCCCGGAACATGTACTCGAAAACCGGGACGCCAACCGGACACGGAAGCGTGTTCTGGTCATCGACGACCGCATTCCGCACCCTCACCTCGGCTCGGGTTTCCCACGGGCAAACAGAATCCTGAAACGTCTGGTCGACTGGGGGTTTTCGGTAACGCTGTACCCTCTGGCTGTCATTTCTGAAGAATGGGAGCGTGTGTACCGGGACATTCCCCGCGAGGTCGAGGTGATGCTCGAGTGGGGAGAATCGAACCTCGAGTCCTTCCTCACCCAGCGACTGGGGTTTTACGACACCATCATCGTAAGCAGACCGCACAACATGGTCCGGATGCGCCAGGTGATCGAGCGGAATCCGGCCCTGGTCTCGGAGGCGGCTCTGGTCTACGACGCCGAGGCGCTGTTCGCGTTCCGCGAGGCCAAACAACTTGAATTCAAGGGGCTCGCGGGAGCGAACGAACTCGAAACACGGGTCGAAGCCGAGGTGGACCTGGCCCGCGTCGCGGACAGCATCATATCGGTCTCGCCCAAAGAAGCCAGCGAATTCCTGAATCGAGGGATCGAATCGGTCCACGTCCTGGGACACGCGCACGATGTCGGCGAAACCGAACCGGCATTCAGCGGTCGAACGGGTTTCCTGTTCGTGGGCGCGATCCACGAGACCGATACACCGAATGGGGACTCCATTCTTTGGTTCGTCAAGGAAATTCTCCCCCGGATCCGGGAGTCGGACCCGACCGCCTTCCTGAGCGTCGTCGGCGTTATAAACTCCAGGGAAGTGTCCGCGCTGGCTTCCGACTGCGTCCGCATCCTCGGCCCAGCGGACGACCTGAGGACACACTACGAACAGGCTCGCGTGTTTATCGCTCCAACGCGTTTTTCCGCCGGTTTACCGCACAAGGTGACTGAGGCCGCGGCACAGGGAATACCCGTGGTCGCGACCTCGTTGCTGGCCGAACAACTGGCCTGGCACGACGAGCAAGAGTTGCTTGTGGGCGATACGCCCGACCAGTTCGCCCGCCAATGCCTGCGCCTGAACACCGATTCGAACGAGTGGAACCGCATACGCGGGAATGCATTGGCAAAGGTGCGGGAAGAGTGCTCCGCCGACCGCTTCGACCGAACTCTTCACGAGTTGATGGAATCCAGCGCCGAACAAGCCCGGCGCCGCCAGGCTTCGGTTTAGCCCACCTTTCTCATTGGATCTCGTCGCGAAGAGTCGGAGACGCCGTCAGTCCAAGGGCGCATGTCCATGCGCCCAGTCCAAGGGCGCGTGGCCTGCACGTTCATGCAATCTCTTTGGCGGGCATCTCTCCCTGTTCCTGCGCGCGGCAGCGCGCCCTGGCGCGTGGTGCGCGCCGGTATACGCGCCACGCCCGCTCTTCCTCCCCCGCGCCCGTCGTACCGGCCCGGGCAACGGTGTGCCGTCAACCTGGCATCTCGCACACGCTCCCCAGTCATGGATCCTCAACTTTCGATCCGGCCTGCGAAACCGCCGACAACGCATCCCTCCCGAACCGCTCGACAACCTCCAGCGTCTCGCGCACATCGTCCCAGGTCGTCGTGTAGTTGACGATGCAGAGCCTGAGCGAAAACGTCCCGCGGAGAAGCGTCGACGACATGAACGCGCGATCTTCCCAGAAGACGCGGGCGAGCACGGTCCTGTTGACCTCGTCGAGAACTGCTTCGCCTGTGCCGTTGTCCGCGGGGTTGACCCGGAAACACACGATGCCCAGCGATGCCGGGTTCAGTACCTCCAGGACCGGACTGGCCCGCACGTATGCCTCGGCCCGGGCCGCCAACTCCATCCCCTTCGACACGGCCCGTCGGAGCGCGGTCATCCCGAAGGTCTGGATCGTCATCCACACCTTGAGGGCCCGAAACGAGCGGCTCAGTTGCAGGCCGCGGTCCGAGAAGTTTGGGTGGTTCGCGCCCCATACCGTGTCCTGGAGCATATCGTGGTGCAACCCGAAGGCCCTCTCGAGGGTGCGTGTGTCCTTCACCAGTAGGCTGCCGGCCTCGTAAGGCTGGAAGAACCACTTGTGGGCGTCCAGCCCGATCGAGTCGGCCCGCTCGATCCCGCCGAGCAGACGCTTGCCCTCCTCGGTCAGTACCGCGAATCCTCCGTACGCGGCGTCGACATGGAGCCAAATGCCTTCCGCCTCGCAGTAGTCGGCCATCGCGTCGAGCGGATCGATGGCGCCCGTGCTGCCCGCGCCGGCGTTGGCGACCACCGCGATGGGATGGAACCCCGCGGCGCGGTCGGCGGCCACCTCTTTTCGAAGCGCCTGCATGTCCATACGGAAGTGCCCGTCGCTTGGAACGGTGCGAATGCATTCGGGCCGGACCCCGACGATCATCGCCGCCCGGCTGACCGTGCTATGGCACTGATCGCTCATGAAAAGGGTCGCCCGGTCGGGATGCCCTGCGGCTTCACGCGCCGCGACGAAGGCGTCGACGCTGGCTGCCGAAGCCCCGCTGGTAAACAGCCCGCCCGCGCTCTCCGGATAGCCGACCCAGCGCCGGAACCAATCGATGACAACCAGTTCGATCTGGCTCGGACCGCTGGCCACCAGCCAGGTGCATTCGTTGATGTGATACCCGGCGGCCATGAAGTCGGCCAGCACGCCGGGCCACGTGGGCGACGATGGGACAAACCCGAAACAACGCGGGTGGTCTATCCGCGTCGCAACGGGCAAAATCTCTCGCGCGGCCGGCTCGATGACCTCCATTGGGGGTCGTCCCTCGTCGGGAGCATTCTCTAGTAGCCGGCCATCCAACTCCTGCCTGAACTCTCCGTCCCACGCATTTTCTCCGGGCGGGCTCGATCCGTTCCACCACGAGTTCCGCAGCCTTTCGCGGGAGATCGAGCATGAGCGCGGGTTCCATCCGAAGGCCATCGATCCCATCCGTGTTTGGGCGACTACCCGCCTCCTCGGCGCCTCGTGTCGAAGCGTCCCTCGGCTCTGGTTGTGACCCGGACCGTTTCGACATGATCAATTCCTCCAATCTCTTCCCCGGCCGCCGTTTCAATTCCGGTGCTTTGCCGCCGAATTCGGACAGCTTCCGCGCATGCCGGGTTTCGCAAATCATTCCGGACTGTGCGGTGAACGTTGACCGGGTCTTCGAATTTACTCTTGCAGGTCGAAAGTGAACGTCAGCAGAAACGAGAACTCCACCGATTCTTCGTTCAGGCGGGCAGGATCGAAACGCCACCGACCGAGCGCGTCGATCACGGCCGTGGACAACGCTTCGTCATCGGAGCTTCGTATTCGCGTTCCCGCGACTCGGCCCTGGCGGTCCAGATCGACATCGACCGTCACCTGGCCCTGGATTCTGCGGCGGCGAAGATCGGGAGAATACTCCGGCAAGGCCCCGGAAAACAGTTGCGGTTCGCTCACACCCGCCCGCGGATCGGACGAAGCATCGTAGAACACCAATCCGACGGGGATTGCGCCTCCGGTAGCCGGTCGAGGTCTGGGGTCCCGGTCGTTTGCCAGGGCTTCGACTTCACGGCGTAATTCTTCGAGCCTGTTGGAGTCCGCCGCCCGACGAATTGATTCGAGCGTCCGATACAATTCCGGCACCAGCAACGCGTAATGTTCCAACGTAGCCGGATCCGCATGGGGCAGTGTCGCCGCCGTCTGGGCCGCCGCGGTGGCGGCTTCGTGGTTTCCAAGATCCAACTGGGCGTGCATGATGACTTCGAAAGCACGGTCCGCGAATTCGGGTTCGAGCGCGATTGCCCGCTCGGCCACCCGAATGGCGTCGTCGGGACGGCCCGTTTCAACGTAGAGCCGCCCCAACTCCGAATAGGCACGACCCAGCAGCGGCATGAGTTCGACGCCCCGTTCGAGAGCGGCGATCTGCGGACTGCGCTCCTCGGGCGTTGCCGCGTGGAGCAATCCGAAGTGGTAATGAACCATGGGGATGTCGGGAAGTTCCTCCACCAGTTGCTGAAGGCCCCGCCAAGCGGTTTCGGCCTGTTGCCCACTGGCGGACAGTCGCGCCAGGCCCAGACGCGCGTTGTCGAGACGGCTCCGTTGATAGTGCTCCCGGGCCAGGTTTTGCAGACCCGCCGCGGCGGCAAGGTCGCCTTTCTCCAGATCGGCCTCGGCGCGGCTGGCAACACGGATCGTCGGCTGCAGGTCATGCACGGGGAGCGGAAGTCCGGAATCCTCGAAATCCAGGACACTCAACCGCACCGCCTCCAACATCGAGTCGTTGAGACCCAACTGCGCATCGTACCCGTCTTGGTCTCCGAGCGCTTCCAGGTATGCGGTCAGAACCGCGGGATGGTCTGCCATCAGCACCCGAAAGAAATGATACGACTGGCGCCTGAACGCACCCCCATCGCCCAGATCGTTGAAGTTCTCGCTCGGCACGATGTCGAGAAGCTCGTCCAGAGCGTAGGCATCCTCGGCTTCCACGGGATCGTCACCGTCGCCTCGTCCCAGCATTCGAACGAACTCACCTACGGCTTCCTGAAGCCAGAACGGTTGCCAAAGCACCGATCGTGCAAGGAGCAGGTGCCCCAGGGAATGTCCCACATCTTCGGACAACGTATCGACTCCGCGGTCGCGCAACACCATGAACGAATCCGTGTCCCCGTGAAACAGGTAGGCGGAACGCTCTGGAATCGCATTGTTCCGGAGATCCAATTGGGTCTTCACCGAATCGGGCAGAAATCCCTCAAATTCCTGCCGCTCGTCCAGCAGAAGGGCGCGAATCGGAAACTGCCGTCTCTGGACTGGAAAGACGGTCGCCGCATACGCGGCGTATCGAGATTCGAGGTCCTCGATCAGACGAATGCCTTTTTCCTCGTTTGTATCCGTCAGAACAATGAAGTGCTCGCCAGTGACTTCGATCCAGATCGACTCATCGCCCGATTGGGGTGCGGCATTGCCCGATATTCGGGCGACGGCCAGCAGGACGATCAGGACAGCTCCGATACATGTGGACTTGCGCGTTCTCATTCAGTCCTCGACAAATTCGACTTTCAGGGGAACTCCGTCCGACTCCGAACCCAACTCTACCGGTTGAAACGTCACCACCACTCGAATCGGGGGATCCTGAATCCCGCATTGGATCTCCCGCCCGATATTCCCCGCAATACTGCTCGAAAACTCCACTCGCTCGGGAGAATCGGTACGAAAGACATACGAACCCGTCTCGTCTTCAAGCGTCAACTCCAACCCGTCACGACAGTCCACCAACGAAAGCAGACCGGGTTGCTGCTCGCCTGAAACGACCCGAACCACTTGAATTCCGGCCCCGTCGCCCGCCGCCTGGGGCCGCGGGGCGACCCGGGGCTCCTCGATGCGCGCCGGGGGCTGCCCGGTATTCGTTCTGATCTCCGCGAAACCTTCTCCAACAAGCCCTCGCCCCCCGGTCCGCCCGGCGATGGACTGCAGAATCTCCACTCCACGGTCACGAGTCGCAGAATC
Source organism: Terriglobia bacterium (assembly GCA_963555775.3). Lineage (GTDB taxonomy): Bacteria > Acidobacteriota > Terriglobia > 20CM-2-55-15 > 20CM-2-55-15 > JAJEDW01. The sequence continues at coordinate 58,761 of CAUVWY020000007.1, forward strand.
CCCGATGCGATCGACCAACGCGACCAGAATTTCCCGCGCATCGTCGAATCGCCCCTGCTGGATCAGGAAACTGCCGTAGGTCAACACGTAGTCCGGGTTGTTCGGACTCAAGTCGAGAGCGGTTTCAAGCAGCCGCAGAGCATCGTCGAAAACCTCTCCGGTAGCGAGATAACTGGCTGCGAGCTGGTGATAGGCATCGGCGAACGCCGGTTCCTGGTCGATCGCGACCTGCAGTTCCCTCCGGATACGAGCCAGTTGATTACGGGTGGGCTCCGGATTCTCCAGAATCAGGGAGAGTGCAAAGTAGTAGTGTCCAAGGTAACCGGGGTCTTCCCTCCGTCCGGCCGTTTCGATGGCAAACCGGACCTCATCGAAGCGGCCCTGTTCGATCAGCAACGGCGCCAGTGCGACGTATGGCTCGGGGGCCCCCCTGTCCTCGGCGACCGCGCGGCCCAACTGTGCTTCCGCTTCGCGATGCAGTCCGGCCGCGACGAGGATGGCGCCAATCGTGGACATCGCTGAAATCCTTGGAACTTCGCCGACGGCGTTCATGCGGCCGATATTCGGACCCAGCGCCAGTGTCAGTCCCGGCGGTGTTCTCGCGGCTTCGAGGTTCGCGTCGAATTCGGCCAGAAGAGCCGGAACCCCGATTCCGAACGCCTCGTCGGCCGCCTCCTCGAAGGCGCGGCCCGAAGCCATCGATCGAACCAGTTCGGCCGTTTGTTCATGACCGCGCCCCACCTCACGCGTCATCAGGTAGTGGGCGAGCGCCCATGCCTCGGCACGAAATCGATCTTCGAGTTCCGGCAGTTCGGACAAGGAAGCAACCTCGGCAAGGCGCTCGAAACCCAGGCGATCCCGGTCTTGCCGGATCAAACGAACGTATTCGTCGATCGGACGCCCGATATCGAGCCGGCTTCCGTCTTCGGCCCAGCGCGTGGTGCGATAGAACGCCGCCAGGCCTTCCCGCATCCATAGCGGTACGTTGGGAATGCTTCGCTCGGCGATGGCCAGAAACCAGGCGTGCAGCAGATCCTCGAACGCCTCGTCGTTGCCGGGGTCGGTCAGGAGGGCGAACGTCCGGTCGGGTCCAACGAAAAAGCGCTGGTCGCCGTCCTCGATCCCGGTCCGTCTCAGGTCACCCTTTCCATCCAGAACCACGAGAGTCGCCGGCGGAAGCGAACGCATGGCCGTGGTCCGGAAAAACTGTTCCAGAGCGGCCTGAAACCCTTCGAGATCGGCCACAATCCGCTCTGTATCGTCCAGATCCGCATCGCCGACAATCGTGAAATGTTCGGACTCGAATTGCTTCCAGTCGTTCTGAGCGTACGAGGTTGCGCATACCGGCCACAGCACTGCCAGTAGCGCCGCTCGATGGCGGAAACCTGAAACAATGAATGGGATCCGCATAGCCTGAGTGACCTTACAAGGGGATGTTGCCGTGCTTCTTCGGCGGGTTCGAATCCCGTTTGGTATCGAGCAACCTCAGGGCCTGAATGAGCTTGGGCCTGGTGTCGGACGGTTCGATAATCTCGTCCACGAAGCCGTATTCGGCCGCGACATAAGGATCGGCAAACTTGTCGCGAAACTCCCGAACCTTGCTCCGCCTCAATGATTCGACTTCTTCGCCAGCCTCCTCAAGTTCCTTCCTGTACAAAATATTGACCGCGGCCTCAGGTCCCATGACGGCAATTTCAGCCGATGGGAAAGCAAGGTTCACATCGGTCCGGATGTGCTTGCTGGACATCACGCAATAGGCCCCGCCATATGCCTTGCGAACGATCAGGGTAATCTTCGGGACCGTCGCTTCCGCGAACGCATAAAGTAGTTTCGCCCCATGTTTGATGATGCCTCCGAATTCCTGATTCGTACCGGGCAGAAACCCCGGCACGTCTTCGAGCGTGACCAGGGGGATATTGAACGCATCGCAAAAGCGAACAAAACGGGCGCCTTTGAGGGAGGCGTCGATATCCAGGCAGCCGGCCAGAAATGCCGGCTGGTTCGCGACGATACCGATCGGACGCCCATCGAGACGGGCAAAGCCGACAACCAGATTACACGCGTAGCGTTCCTGCACTTCCAGAAAATAACCCTCATCGACAAAAGCGTGAATGAGGTCCTTGATGTCATAGGGAACGTCGGAATCCGCCGGAACCAGTTCGTTGAGCTTCGGGTCGATCCGGTCCGCCGGGTCCGCCGAAGGAACACGGGGTGGATCGTCTTCGTTGTTCAGCGGTAGAAACGACAGCAGTTCGCGAATCAGCAGAAGACATTCCTCATCATCGCGAGTCGAAAAATGCGCAATGCCACTGGTCGTGCTATGAGTGCCCGCCCCTCCGAGTTCTTCCTTGGTCACGTCCTCGTGCGTCACCGTGCGAATCACGTCCGGACCTGTGACGAACATGTAGCTGGTCTCTTCGACCATTAGAATGAAGTCGGTAATTGCCGGAGAATAGACCGCGCCGCCGGCACATGGCCCCATGATCGCCGAAATCTGCGGGATTACGCCGGACGCCATGGTGTTTCGCAAAAAGATGTCGGCATAGCCGCCAAGCGAAGCCACGCCTTCCTGGATTCTGGCGCCGCCGGAATCGTTGAGTCCAATTACGGGAACGCCGACTTTCATCGCCTGATCCATCAGTTTGCAGATCTTGCGGGCGTTGGCTTCGCTCAGGGATCCACCGAAAACCGTAAAATCCTGAGCAAATACGTAAACCGGCCTGCCATCGATTTGACCGTGCCCCGTGACGAAACCGTCTCCGGGATAGTGCTCGGAGGCCAACCCGAAGTTCGTGCTGCGGTGTTTGACAAACTTGTCGAATTCCTGAAAGGTTCCGGGATCGAGCAACACGTCGATACGTTCGCGAGCGGTCTTCTTTCCCGGAGATCGCTGCCGTTCCTGACGCGCTGTTCCGCCCCCGAGTTCAGCCTCGGCATTCCGCCGCCGCAACTCCTCGATTTTGTCGCTGGCCGTGATTTTGGTCATGATTGGCGACGAAAGATCGTGACAGTTAGCAGCCCGTGGTAGAACCCTGCAGGGATCGCGTTACGAGCGCCATTGGGCTGTTTGCTCCCCGTGCCCCGCGCCGACCGATTTATTCGGCGCCGGTCACTTTGACGGCCATTTTCTCCCAATCCTTGAGAAAACTGGCCAATCCGATATCCGTCAGGGGGTGCTTTATCAACTGGTTGAACACCTTGAACGGCAAAGTGCAGATATCCGCGCCCATCCGTGCCGCCTCGACAACGTGCCGTGGGCCCCGGACCGACGCGACTAGAATCTCGGTGCTGTAGTCGTAGTTCTCGTAAATGTTGACGATGTCGTCGATCAGGGACATTCCGTCGTGCGCAATGTCATCGAGACGGCCAATGAACGGACTTACGAAATACGCGCCGGCCTTGGCGGCGAGAATCGCCTGAGCGGCCGAAAACACCAGCGTCATGTTGACCCGGATATTGTCATCGCTGAGCGCCCTGGTTGCCTTCAGGCCATCCAGGGTAAACGGACACTTGACCACGATGTTCGGGTGGATACCAGACAGTCTTTTGCCTTCGACAACCATGTCTTTGGCTACCAGGCTGACTACTTCCGCGCTGACCGGGCCGTCTACGATCGAACAAATCTTGATCAACTGATCTTCGAACTCGTTGCCTTCCCTTGCAATCAGGGAGGGGTTCGTGGTGATGCCGTCCAGAACACCCGTGCTTGCGGCTTCGGAAATCTCGTCGAGGTTCGCAGTATCGAGGAAGAATTTCATTGAGAGATCCCTCACTTTCTGCGCAGTCGATTCCAACTGCGGATAGTCATGGATTCATTCGTTTCGATTTTAACAGCCCGCGGCAGAACCCGGCAGTGTTGCGGGCGAGGTTTTGACAGCGGCTGCACGGCCCGATGAAAACTGATTCTACCGCGTCAGAGATTGAAAATCAGGAATTCGGGACCTGGGATTTTCGTCAGTGTTCCAATACCGCTTCCGAGACCGGTCCTTCATTGCCCGATTCATCCACGGCGGACACCGAATAGGCGAATCCGGGCAGGTACTCGCCATCGTCGTAAAAGGTTATGATCTGCCCGCCGTCATCGATCGGAACCAGGGAACTGTCGTCGCGGCTCCTCCGATACACCCGATACCGGGCAATATCCGTCTCCGTGTTCTGCCGCCAACGGATGAAAGCTCCGGTGTTGTAGGGCACGATCCGGACGTTTTCGGGCGCCGCGGGAGGGGTCCGGTCGGCGGCGACCACGTCGAGGGCGGGGTATGGCTCGCCCTGGATCAGCCGGCCTTCGATCGTCCGGACTCCCGCCACCACATATGCATACGTCGCTCCTTCGACAAACGTGAGGTCGTCGAAAAAGAGATCCGGCAGCAGTTCCCGCGTGAGCAGTTCTCCCGAACGATAGACCCGGTAACCGTCCACGAGATCCCCGTTTTCGGCCGGCGGCGCCCAGTCGAGCCGGACGCGGCTCTGATCCACTGCCGATGCGGGCACGGGACCGGCGCCCGGGATTGGAACAACCGAAAATCGCACCGGACGCGAAGGCTCGGAAAAACGGCCGCGATCCGTGCCGAAAAAGACCGAGTATTCCCGATCGACGCCGACGAGGTTTCTCGAAGGCAACCGAAACGCTTCCTGCACTCCGGGGCCTTCGACCTCCAGGTCTGCAATTACCTCGTCTCCGGCTTGTATGAAGGCGCGGGCCAGATCCGTCGACAGTGACTGGTCGAGGTTGCGGGATGGATTGGTCCAGCGGAATCGGAGTTCGTAACCGACCTGCTCCACGGTAAAGTCCACTGCGGATTCAGGCACTCTGAGGAACGGGGGGAGTGGATCGCCGACCTTTCCGCATGCCGCGACCGCCAGCAGCGTCAGCGAAAACAGGAACGTCACACGGATCACAGACTTTGCCGTTCGTCGGTCACGATGAGCCACCATCGCTGGGCTCCGCTCCTCTCTTCGCGTCTGAGACCCGAAGCCCCGTGTGCGCGACCCTGCAAGGTTCTACCGCGGGTTGCTAAAGTATGTAGCGGCTGAGATCCTGGTCCTTGACGATGTCGTTGAGCGCTTTCTCGACATACGCGGCATCGATCCTGACCTGCTGGCCGCGGAGTTCCGGTCCTTCGAAAGAGAGTTCGTCGAGAAGTTTTTCCATGATGGTATGGAGTCTTCGGGCACCGATGTTTTCAGTGCTCTCGTTCACCAATGCCGCGAAACGGGCAATCTCGAATACCGCCTCTTCGCTGAATGACAACTCGATACCCTCGGTCTCCATCAGGGCCGTGTACTGCTTGATCAACGCGTTCTGCGGTTCGGTCAGGATCTGCACAAAGTCTTCCACAGTCAGCGATTCCAATTCGACACGGATGGGAAAGCGTCCCTGCAGTTCCGGAATCAGATCGGAAGGCTTGCTGACATGAAACGCGCCCGCTGCAATGAATAGAATGTGGTCCGTTCGGAGCATGCCGTATCGCGTGTTGACCGTCGTCCCCTCGACAATCGGCAAGATGTCTCGCTGCACTCCTTCGCGGCTCACATCGGGTCCATGTCCGGACTCCCTGCCAGCGATCTTGTCGATCTCGTCCAGAAAAATAATGCCGCTGTTCTCAACGCGTTCAACCGCGATGCGCGTAACCTGATCCATGTCGACCAGTTTCTGTTCTTCTTCCTGGGTCAGATATTCGGCCGCCTCAACAACCTTCATTCTTCGTTTTTTGGTTTTCTGACCGAAAAATCCCGGGAGGATATCCTTGAGATTGATATCCATGTCTTCGACGCCGCTGTTGGAGATCACTTCAAAGGCGGGAAAACTGCGCTCCTTGACTTCGACCTCCACCGTGCGGTCGTCCAGTTTGCCGTTGCGCAACTGGACACGCAATTTCTCGCGCGTCCGATTCCATTGTTCGGTATTGCTTTCGCGCTGTTCCGGCTCGGCGGTATTCGATGGCGTCATCGGCGGCAACAGCAGATCGAGAATCCGTTCTTCGGCGTTCGATTCCGCCTTTTCCGCGACCTCTTCCAGCTTCTCCGTCCGCACCATGTCCATGGACAGTTCGACCAGATCGCGAATCATCGATTCAACGTCGCGGCCCACGTAGCCGACCTCGGTAAACTTGGACGCCTCCACCTTGATAAACGGCGAATTCGCCAACTTCGCCAAACGGCGGGCAACCTCGGTCTTGCCGACGCCGGTCGGACCAATCATGATGATGTTTTTGGGCATCACTTCATCGGCCATTTCCGGCGAAAGCTTCTGACGGCGGATCCGGTTCCGCAAAGCGATCGCCACGGCGCGCTTGGCCGCGGTCTGGCCGATAACGTACTTGTCCAATTCCCGGACCGTCTCACGGGGAGTCAGTTCGTCGAGATGCGATGGCGGCAGTGAATCGTATGCAAACATAGTCAAAAATCGAGTGTACCATCACACGGACCATCGCATGGTTGCCGAGGTCGGCGGTCCATGGCGGAACCCTGCCGGCGACCCCGCCGGTTCTGTTACGGACTGTTAGCCCGCCTTTCTCACGAGTTGTCTGCTACAGCGCCGGATCCATCCGCCAGTGCTGCGTTCTTCGGCGCGTTCTCAGGCGTGTTCCTCACGCCGGTCGCGCCGGGCGCGTAGCGGCGCGTTCCTCGCGCCGGATCAAGCGCGGTCGGGCTCCTCGACGTACTGTCATCGCGCACCTTGGTGCGGCAGTAAGAAGTACGCCTCCGTCGCCCTCCGCGCGCGCGCCTTGCCCTGACGGCGTCTCCGACTCTTCGCGACGAAAACCCGCGAGAAAGGCGGGCTAGCAGCCTGTCGGACTAACACCAAATCGAAAATCTAAGTCATTCATATGACTGTGTTTACAGTTTCGAGCTGAAAAGGGCCGTCGTTGAAAACAAAGGACTTACGACGAAAGTCCGACAGGCTGCTAGAGCTCTTCAACCGTCCGGCTGTGATTGGTATAGATACAGATGTCGGCGGCAATCGTCAGCGACTTCTCGGCAATCTCGGGAGCGCTCAATGTTGAATGTTCCGAAAGCGCGCGCGCGGCGGCAAGGGCATAGGCGCCACCCGAACCGATGCCCAGAATGCCATCGTCGGGTTCAATAAGGTCGCCGGTACCCGAGATAAGAAACGTCAGTTTTTCGTCGGACACGATCATCACGGCCTCCAGATGCCGCAAACTCTTGTCCATCCTCCAGTCCCGAGCCAGTTCGACCGCCGCCCGGCTGAGGTTCCCGTGAAACTGCTCAAGCTTCGACTCGAACCGGGAAAACAGGGCGAAGCTGTCGGCTGAGGAACCCGCAAAGGCGGCAAGGATCTTGTCGTTGTACAGCCGGCGGATCTTTTTGGCGCCGTGTTTGATGACCGTATCGCCCAGGGTCACCTGCCCGTCTCCGGCCATGGCAACCCGCCCGTCCTTGCGAACGCAGATAATTGTCGTCGAGTGTGTTTGGAACATTCGTGTGAAGATTCTTTGGACGTTATCGTCCAACCGGTTCCAAGAAGAGTCGGTCCGAGAAAGCGTTGTTGTAAGTCACTTCGTCAAACCGGATTTCCATCGTCTTCAGGCCGTCGGTGTAACGATGGATCAAAAGGGGGGTATTTATGTTCTGAACTTCGTGAAAATTGGAGTAAACCTCTTCATGCACCGCCGGGTCATCGAGCCGGCGAACCGACTTCTTCAACGGGAGGCCGGTACCGCGTTCAAGGTACAGAGTGATGCGAGTGCGATCGTCGTCTCGAAGTTCGATCACGTCGGCACGCGTAAAATCGATCATTTCCCTGCCGATATACTGAATCGTGGTCTCTGGATCGGCGACCACGACGCGAAGCAGGTAGTCTAGGCTGACCTTGAGTTCCTCCCAGAAAACATCGATTTGCTCGGGGATCTGCTCCTCGACGTCGTCTTCGTTGATGTTCCAACCCTGGACTCCGTTATTGATCCGGACGATGTCCCCATCATCATCGAACTCGGTACGCTCCTTGTCCGGAAACTGGATATAGTCGACAAACACTTCGGCGCCGATGAGTTGCCCCCGTTGAAACTGGAAAAATCGACCCGTCGACTTGACATCGACGGCGTTGCGGTAATTATCCCCGCCCAGTGTCTGGATGGCGTTCTCCACCAGCGCCCGAGCGTCAATCTGTGCTGTTGACGGGATGGGGCACAACAGCAGCAGGATCCAGAGCCCGGCCGTCATATGTCGTCTGTTCACAGGGATCACCTTGAAATTATATCCAATTCCACTCGATTTGGGCTTACTATCGCCCGGCCGCGGATCATGAGACAGTGTCGGTTCCCCCTGTCAGCAGGCTTCGGGCTTCGCCAGCCAGATACAGCGATCCGACCACCAGAACCGTGTCGTCGGAATGATGGGCACGAACATGTTCGAAGGCGTCGCGCAGGCTGGGAACTGCGACGGCCCATGGCAGAATGGACTGTAGGTGGGCCGGATCGACGGCGCGTTCGTTGCGGGGCCGGGTCAGGACGACATGCCGCGCATGCGGAACGAGGATCTCGAGCATCTCCCGATAGTCTTTCTCTGCCATCGATCCGAATACCAGTGTGACGCCGTCTGGATGGTACTCGCCGAGATATCGGGCAATCGCACGAACCGCGTCCACGTTGTGAGCTCCATCGAGAATGAACGAAGGGCGCCCGTCGAACACCTCGAGGCGTCCGGGCCACCGGGCGGTATTGATGGCGTTCCGGACGGAAGCAGTATCCACGGGCCATCCAGCCGCTTCGATCGCTTCGGCGGCGCAAAGCGCGACGCACAGATTGTCGATCTGGTGTCGGCCCGCAATAAGGGGCTGCAATCCCGAATAGAGCCGCTTTTCGGTTTGAATGTCCACGTCGAACAAGCCCGCTCCGAGCTCGCGAACAGTGGGGCTGAGATTTCCCGCTTCGATCAGGCGCGTTGCCGCTCTTTTTCGTATGGAGTCGTAATCGCAAGCCTTTCCGACGACAACGGGTTCGCTGTCCTTGATAATGCCCGCCTTCTCGGCCGCTATCGCGTCCAGCGTCGTCCCAAGATATTCCTGGTGGTCCATACCGATGGACGTGATTACCGATACGTCCTGAGCCACAATGTTGGTCGCGTCCAACCTGCCGCCCAACCCGACTTCAATCACCGCATGCCGCGTTCTACCCTCGAAGAAGTGAAACGCCATCGCGGTCACGATCTCAAAATAGGTTGGCGGATACAGGAGTTCGGATCTGGCGTCGTGCGCCGCACGCTGAACGTCATCGTGTATTGCCTGGAGCTGGTCATTGTCGATCTCGACCCCACCGACCGAGATTCTTTCGTTGAGGCGGACCAGATGCGGCGACACGAATAGTCCGGCTTCCGGCAGCATCGACGCGATCCAACGCGCCACGACGCCTTTGCCGTTGGTACCGGCGATCAGGATGGAGCGAAAACTGTCTTGCGGGTCGCCCAGGGCACTGCAGAGGACTCGGATGTTTCCGAGATCGTACCGAATGTTACGGTATTCGTTTCTGCGGGAAAACAGCTGCTGGATTTCAATGTCGTTCAATTGAACGTCTCACCCGACAGTTCGCGGCGGAACAATGACGGACCGCGGCGTCAACCGACGAAGAACTTGAGAGAACGAACCAGATACGGCTTCAATTCCTTGCGCACAACTACGGCATCGACCATGCCGTGATCCCGAAGGAACTCGCTGCGCTGAAATCCATCGGGCAGTTTCTGTCGAATCGTCTGTTCGATGACGCGGGGACCGGCGAATCCGATCAGCGCCCCGGGTTCAGCGATGTTCAGGTCGCCAAGCATCGCGAAACTTGCCAGGACTCCGCCGGTCGTTGGGTCCGTCAACAACGAAATGTATGGCAATTTCGCACGATTCAACCGATCCAGCGCCGCTGAAATCTTTGCCATCTGCATCAGGCTGAGAGCACCTTCCTGCATTCTGGCGCCACCCGAGCAGGAGACGACGATCAGTGCCGCACGCTTCTCGATCGCGCGCTCGACCGAGCGGGTCACCTTCTCGCCAACGACCGACCCCATCGAACCCCCAATAAAGCGGTATTCCATGGCAGCGATGATCGCGTCGAAACCGCCGACCTGCCCGGCGCCGCAAACGACGGCTTCGCGCGGGCCATCGCCACCGGCGAGGGAATCCAGCGTTTCACGGTAGGACTTGGCTGCAACGAACTGGAGCGGGTCGGTCGGAAACAGACCCCCATCCAGTTCCTCCCAGGAATCGTCGAACAAAGAACCGAGGCGTTCAATGGCGCCGATCTTGTAGTGGTATCCACACTTTGGACAAACCTGAAGGTTCGCGTCGATTTCCTTGCCCCACACCGGTTCCTTGCATTTAATGCATTTCTGCCAAAGGCCTTCGGGAATCGCCTTCTTCTCTTCCCCGACGTTGATGGACCTTTTTTCGCGTTTGAACCACGGCATAGGGAACCGATTATACAGACTCGCGCTGTTGGCACCCGGGCACGACTCCCGATATTCAATGTGCGATTCGGGTTCCAGCTATCAGTGCGGGCGAACCGTTCAGGCGTTGGACGGTTTTTTGACGGCCCAGAATTACCATCACTTCGAAGATTCCGGGCGCGACGGCCTTGCCCGTCAAAACCACTCGTGCGGCGTTGATCAGCAGACCCGCCTTCACACCCAGTTTCTCGGCTAGGCCCCGAAGCGCGGCTTCTGTCGTCTCCAGGTCAAACGGGTCCAGCCCCTCCAGAGCGTGCGCCAATCGGGGAAGATAGTCGGCCAGTCTGGGCTCGGTCAAGAATCTGTCGATCGCCGCCTGCTCGCAATCGACGCCGTCTCCCGAGTATGTACCGACCTCGGCGGCAAGCGTGTCGAGCGACCGGTACCGCGGCCGTATCAACTCCAACAATTGTTCGAGCCACTCGCGGTCGGGACCGGCATAGCGGTCTTCCCATGCGCCGGCCGCCTCCATTGCCGGACGGAGCCGGGTTACGAGATCCGCGATGGGAAGCCTGTTGATGTGCTGACCGCTGAACCAGGAGAGTTTGTCGGCGTCGAAAACGGCATTGGACCTGGCAATGCCACCCAACGAAAACGCATCGATCAACTCGTCCCGGTCAAAAAACTCGCGGTCGGTCCCATCCGACCATCCCAGCAATGCCAGAAAATTTGTGAAAGCTTCGGGAAGGATTCCTTCGTCGCGGTAGGCCAACACCGAAGTCGCACCGTGCCGCTTGCTCAGCCGGGACTTGTCGGGACCGAGAATCAGCGGCACATGCGCGAAGACCGGAGGCTCGTGCCGGAACGCCTGGTACAGGAGCAGTTGCTTCGGGGTGTTCGCGATGTGATCCGCTCCACGGACGACGTGGGACACGCGCATCTCGATATCGTCGGCCACCACGCTGAGTTGATAGGTCGGTTGGCCACTGGCCCGAACCAGAACAAAGTCGTCGAGTTCAGCGTTGTTCTTTTCGATCATGCCGAAGACGGCGTCCTCGAATCCCCTCGTGCCTTCCGGAACCCGGAACCGTATTGCCGCAGCCTCGCCCGCGCGTACCCGGGTTTCGGCGTCATCGCGCGGCAGTGGCAAACATGTGCGGTCGTATTTCCATTCGGTTCGGGCCTTGCCGGCCTCCCGCCGCGCCGCGAGGTCTTCGGGAGAGCAGAAGCAGTAGTAAGCGTGGCCCGAGGCGACAAGCTGCCGTGCAAGGGACCGGTATCGGTCCAGGCGTTCGGACTGACGGAACGGTCCTTCATCCCAGTCCAGACCCATCCATTCGATCGCCTCGACGATGCTTCGCGACATCTCCTCGGTCGACCGCTCGGAATCCGTATCCTCGATCCTCAGAATGAAGACGCCTCCCATCTTTCGAGCCAGAAGCCAGTTGAACAGGGCGGTGCGCGCCCCGCCGACATGCAGGTATCCGGTTGGCGACGGCGCAAAACGCACGCGCACACTCATGGCTTCTCCTCGTAAAAAAAGCGCCGTATCGGACACGGCGATCCGACATGGCGAGATTGCACAATCGACAACGTCGACCTGAGAGCCCGCGGTATACCAGCTTGTGGTGAAACCCTCGCTCTTGTGGTGAAACCCTCGCTGAATTCGACCGTCGATGCATTCCGCCTGAACTGCGTTGCTCGTCGGTCACATATCGGGAATATGCTCCCTCCTCGCGCCTTGTCAGCCGGGCGCCTCGCCGCTCTCGGTGCGACGCGGGGTTCCACGACAGGCTGATCGAACCCTGCAAGGTTTAACCGGGGGCTGCTAGCGACCGACCATTCGACGCAACGCCCCAACCGCGGCGGCGGCGACATCCGCATTCCGGTCATCGGTCAGCGGTTGGATATACGGGCGGGATTCCGGATCGCCGATTCGTCCCAGAACCTGCAGGAGGCGCTCGCGGACATCGGCCTCGGGATGCCGCAAGTTAGGATAAATCAAGCCGATCTGACCATGGAACCGCCCGAGTTCATACAGATACACTTCGGCCTGGCTCCAACGCCGCGTGTCGAGTGCCTCTACCAGCGAGTCGACATGGCCGGATTGACCCGACGCAACCAGTGCGAATGCCTGCGCGAGTCGGACGCCGTCATTGCCTTCCTCGCCGATTCGCGCGGCGAATCCTGAAGCATCGTAGTCGAGCCTCGCCAATCCTTCGGCAGCCAACTCCCGCTCTTTCGCTTCGCGGCTGTCGAGCAACGACTCGAAAAGGGCGACAGCCTCGGGATGCCTCATCAACGCGATCGACTGCAGAACGCGCTCCCGCTCGCCATCGTCGGATCTGGACCGAAACAGATTCACCAACTGCGGATAGGCATCCCGATATCCGATCAGCCCGACCGACCGAATCGCCTCCCTGGCAACATCTTCGTCCGCGTCCCGAAGCAGTCGGGTCAGGGCCGGGCCCGCAGCCTGATCCTGAAACAGACCCAGAGTCCGCACCATCGCGACTCGAACGTCCCGATACTCCCGATGCCTCGGACCTTCCAGTTCACCGACCAACGCGGGAATCTGGTCGGCGGCATTCAGGGAGCCCAGGGCGTGGGCCGCGACCCGCCGCAATTCATCGTCGAAATCCGTTCGGATCACTTGGACCAGAGCTTCCTTGACGGAAGCATCCACGGTCACGTTGGACGATATGCGCGGACTTTCTTCGTCTGAAAAAACACGGGTAATGCCGCCAATGAACGAGAAGAAGCCGCCGTCGTCGGAAATGGGAATGTAGAGCCCCAGCAGGGAGTCCATGGCCTGAAGCCGCACTTCGCGTTCGAAATCGGTTGTCAGGGCCTCCGTCAACAGCGGGGCTGCCGACAGGTCACGGATTCTGCCCAAGGCGGCCACGATCTCGATGCGAATTTCACGCCGCGGCTCGCGACGATAGGAATCCACCAAACCCGGAACGGCGTCGCGGTTTCCCAGGACGGCCATTGCACGGACGGCTTCACTACGCTCCCGGGGGCTGGCACTGTCCAGGGAAGGCGTTTGACCCATCGCAAGGGCCAGTACAAAGACAAGCTGTGACGTCATCGGCGATACCTCATTATTTTGGATACCTGCGTCCGGTCACGGTGGCCCCAGAGGGAACAGGTGACCGCATTCGACACGGAGACATTAACCTCATGCACGGCCCGTTCAGGTCCAGACACACCGTTCGTCATGGCCTTCAGACCGCGCCGAAATGACAGTGGCAGGATTCGAGATCCTCTCCAGCGGCTTTATCGGTCTCGACCTGAATGGTGGTGTGATCGATCAGAAAATCGTCATGAGCGATCCGTTGAATCCGTCCAAGGATATCGCCCCCGCCCCCTGGTTCGTCTCCGACGACCACGTGACAACTCATCGCCACCACTCCCGAGGTCAGGGTCCAGACATGCAGATCGTGTACCCCCCGGATGCCGCCGGCACCGTTCAGTCGATCCTTCAGCGCCGTCGGATTGATGTGGGACGGAGTCCCCTCCAGCAGAATTTCGACAGCATCCCGGACCAGGATCCATGAACTGGAGAGGATCAGGAGCGCGACCACTCCACTGATCACGGCGTCGGCCAGATTCCAGCCGAAAAACAAGATCAACAGACTTGCGACGATCGCGCCGACCGAGCCCAGTGCATCGCTGAGCACATGGAAAAAGGCTCCACGCACGTTCAGACTCTCTGACTGTTTTCGGAACAGAACGTAAGCACTCGCAAGGTTGGCAACCAACCCGCCCGACGCAACAACCAACATCAATTCAGCCCGGACATCGGGGGGCGACAGCACTCGCCCGTAGGCCTCGTACAGGATATAGAGGGCAATCAAGACCAGGAACACGCCGTTCAAGAGCGCGGCAAGAATTTCTACCCTGTAGAAACCGAAGGTCTTGCTCGGCGTCGCGGGTTTCGTCGAAAACCAGAGGGCGAAATAGCTCAATCCCAGCGCGCCGACATCGGTCAACATATGTCCGGCGTCGGCGAGCAACGCGAGAGAATTACTGTAGATGCCGCCGATGAACTCGACTACGAGGACAGAAGAGGTGATGATGAGCGCCACGCGGAGGCTTCCACGCGCGTCACCGGTACGAACTTCCGAAATTCCGTCGTGCCCGTGCGTGTGCGATCCCGCTTGCGAAAACATCACAATCGATTATATGCCACTAATATAGGCTTTTACGGGGAACGCGTACCTGTAATTGCCACCGGCGGAAACCGGGACGACAACCCGGCTTTTGGATCGCTTGGCGCGGGAGGCAGCCTTGGAAGACATGCATACCAACCGAGAGGCGGCAGGAGTCCCTCTGACGATGCTTTCGGAAGACGAAGAGATGTTCCGCCAGTCGTGTCGTGACTTCGCCCGGCAGCGAATAGGGCCGCTCGTGGGTCAAATGGATGAGCAGTGCCAACTCGATTCCGGCCTCATTTCCCAAATTTTCGACCTGGGACTCATGGGCATTGAAATCGGGGAGGAACATGGCGGCGCCGGCGGATCGTTTTTCATGTCCATCCTCGCCGTGGAGGAGATTTCAAGGATCGATGCCTCCGTTGGAGTGTTCGTCGACGTTCAGAACACCTTGGTCAACAACGCCATCATGCGTTGGGGAAACGACGATCAAAAACGGCGTCATCTTCCCCGCCTGGCCGAAAACGTTGTGGGCGCCTACGCACTTTCCGAGGCCGAGTCGGGTAGCGATGCCTTCGCCTTGAGGTGCCGGGCCCGCGAAGACGGCGATCGCTTTGTCCTCGACGGCAGAAAGCTTTGGACGACAAATGCACTCGAAGCCGATCTTTTTATCGTCTTCGCCAACGCGGATCCGGATCGTGGCCACAAAGGCATTACGGCATTCCTGATCGACAAGGACACACCGGGTTTTGCCGTCGGGGCAAAAGAAGACAAACTCGGGATTCGGGCATCGAGCACGTGCGAACTGTTGCTTGAAGACTGCCGTGTTCCCAAGGCGAACGTGCTCGGAGAAATCGGAAAGGGTTACAGGATTGCGATCGAGACCCTCAACGAAGGACGTATAGGAATCGGCGCGCAGATGGTGGGCGTAGCGGCCGGCAGTTGGGAATGTGGCGCCGCATATGCCAGGGAACGCCGGGCCTTTGGCCGGGCCATTGCGGACTTCCAGGCGATTCAGTTCCAGCTTGCCGAGGCGGCTACCCGGATCGAAGCGGCGCGCCTGATGGTATACAACGCCGCGCGGCTCAAGGACTGCGGAAAGGCATTCCTGAAGGAAGCGGCCATGGCAAAATACTTCGCTTCGGAAGTTGCCGAACACGTCACGTCGTTGATGATCGAGGTTTACGGGGGGTATGGATATACCCGTGACTACCCGGTCGAAAAGTATTTCAGGGACTCCAAGATCGGGAAGATCTACGAAGGGACTTCCAATATGCAACTACAGACAATCGCCAGGTACCTGCTACGATGATGGGTTGACCATGAGCGAAACGGTACGCGTTCTCCACCACGACAACTGCTTCGACGGCGTTGCTTCCGCGGCTGTCTTCTCCACGTTCTACCGCCTGGCCGTGGACTCGGACGCCCGATTCGAATACGACGGTCTGGCTCATCGGGCTGGAGGTTACCAACTCGACGACATGTTGACCGGGACAACCAATGCCATCCTGGACTTCAAGTACAGTTCATCGAACAGGCTGACATGGTGGTTCGATCACCACGAAAGCGCGTTCCTTTCCCCCGAAGACAAAGAGCATTTTCACCACGATCGAAGCGGACGCAAGTTCCACGATCCGAATTACCGATCGTGCACGAAATTCATCCAGCACATCAGCGAGACCATCTTCAACTGCCCACTCGAAAGCCTCGATGAACTCATTCATTGGGCCAACATCATCGACGGGGCGAAGTTTGAAAGCGCCGAATCCGCAGTCGAATTGAAAGAACCGGCACTGAAACTCATGACCGTCGTCGAGGCCATACACGACCGCATGCTGATGCGCCGGATTATCGAGGATCTCCAGACCAAAACGCTCGCCCAGGTGGGCGCCGATCCGGAGGTTCGGGATCACTTCGACGCGTTATACAAAAAGCACCTGCACGCGATTGCCGTGCTGACCGAAGCCATGACCGCTAACGATGGAGTCGTCGAATTCGACATCAGCAAGTCGTCCGTTCACGCGCACAACAAGTTCATACCGTACAAGGTGTTTCCCGATTCGGTATACACGGTCGGTATTAGTCTGGAGCCGTCCCGTGCAAAGGTTTCGGTCGGCACCAACCCGTGGACCCAGGTCGAGCATCGTCACAATCTGGCCAGAATCTGCGAGCGCTACGGAGGTGGAGGACACGCGGTAGTGGCCGCGATTTCCTTCCAACCCGAAGAAATAGAAGAAGCCAGACGGGTTGCGCATGAAATCGGAGAGACCTTGCGCCGTGACCCCTGACACGCAGCCTCCGGCGCCGTCCCCAGCCGATCCCCCTTCCCTCCGGCCGCACTTTTTTGAGGCGCCGCCCCTGAATCCCGACGTTCTGTTCCTGCGGGATATTCAGCGGCGAAGAATCCCGTTCACTTACGTTTTCATGGGATTGAACTTTCTCGTGTTCATCGCGATGGAAATTGCCGGAGGAACCACCAACCCCGCAACGCTGATTTCGTTTGGGGCCAAATCCAACCCCGCGATCGATTCCGGAGAGTACTGGCGATTTCTGACACCGGTTTTTATCCACATCGGGATCCTGCACCTCGCGTTCAATTCCTACGCCCTCTGGATTGTCGGGCAGCAGGTTGAGCGGCTTTACGGCAGCGCGCGGTTCGTAACGCTTTACATCTTGATGGGAATCGCGGGCGTCGGGGGCAGCTACGTTTTCAACCCCGACTCGGTGTCGGCGGGCGCCTCGGGAGCGATTTTCGGTCTTTTCGGCGTTCTGCTCATGTTCAGCGTCCGGAACCGGCGCCGCGTCCCGGCATTCCTGCGACGCGCGATCGGTGCGGGCATCCTGCCGGTCATCCTGCTGAACCTGGCCATCGGATTGGCGATACCGGCGATCGACAATGCCGCGCACGTGGGCGGGCTCGTGGCGGGTATGGCCTTGGCCACCCTGTTCGGCTTCCATGAACCCGGAACCCGAACAGGACAGTTTGCTCGCATGGCACAGATGGCAGCACTCGCGTCGATCGCGGTCGCCTTCCTGCAGGTGGCCATGAATTACACGGGACCGGGCGCGGCCGATCGTTTCATCGATTCCATCAACCAGGCGCAACAAAGTTTTCAGTCCTCACGGCGGGCAATTCGCGATGGCGACATCGACGGGACTCGATCCGAGGACATCGGAGAAGCGATCGGCGTCTTGCGCGACACGCCGGAGCTGTCGCCGGAATCGAATCGCATCGTCCAACAACTGGATCAGGCGCTGGCTAACCAGTCCTCTCTGATCGAAGACATCCGCCGGACCGGCGAGATCCGGGAAAATCACGTTCGACAGCTCGAACAAAACACCGCCGCCTTCAGACAAGCTATCGAAGCCCTCTTCGAATGGGTCGATCGGGAGGGCGGAAGCTACGGCATCCAGCGCCGCGCCCGGCAGCGAAACTGACCCCGTTCCGGTATTGGATACCGATAACCCCCATGGCCCCCTCATTCAATGGCAATTGTCCCTATGCTGTTGCTTCACGGTCGTTCCCTACTGCATACTGCCCTCGTCTTTCCCTGACCGGGTATTAGCAAAATGACGTCCGAAATCACCCGCAAGATCAACAGCGACACCGGTGTGTCCCTGCAACGGATCGACGCCACGATTCAACTGGTCCAAGATGGCGCGACCATCCCCTTCATTGCACGCTATCGGAAACACGAGACCGGCAATCTGGACGAGGCCCGCCTGCGCGAGATCGGTGCGCGCTATCTCGCGTTCGGAAAGCTCGTCCAACGCCGCACGGGAATCCTCACGGCGATCGAGGCCCTGGACCGCCTGACACCCGAGGTCCGGGAGCGGATCGAAAACTGCGAAGATTCAAACGAACTCGAAGACCTGTACCTGCCCTATCGGCCAAAACGGCAGTCCAAGGCGAACCTATCGAGGCGGCGCGGTCTGGAACCTCTGGCCGACTATATCTACGAACACGGCGGCCCGACGCCGGTCGAAGACGTGGCCCTCCGGTTCATCGGCCTTCAGAAGAAAGTGCCAACGGTGGCAGTAGCCATCGAAGGCGCTTTGCATATCGTCGCCGAGAAGATTTCGGAAGACCCGGGTTACCGCCAGTGGCTTCGCGGTTTCATGATCGACAAGGGCACGGTCCAGGCCAAGGCTGTCAAGGGCAAGGAAGACCAGAAGACCAAGTACTCGTCTTACTACAACTTTTCGGAACCGGTCGCCAGAATTCCCTCGCATCGGATGCTGGCAATCCGACGGGGCACGAGAGAAAAGATTCTTTCCAACTCCATCCAGATCGACGACGAAAAAGCCCTCGCCGAACTGAAAAAACGGGTGGAGATGCCGGCATCGTCACCGACGGCGGAGTTGGTGGGGAAAGCCATCCTCGACGCCTATGAACGCCTGCTGAAGCCGGTGATCCAGAACGAAGTGCGCATCATGCTTCGGGAGCGGTCCGAGGACGAAGCGATCCGGGTCTTCCGCGAAAATCTGAGCGCATTGCTGCTGGCGCCGGCGGCGGGTTCGATCACGGTCCTCGGTATCGATCCCAACGTCAAGGGTGCGTCAAAGCTTGCAGTGGTGAACGGCGACGGCACGCTCGCCGAAAGCCATACTCTACGGCTTGCCGATCCGAAGCCCGCCGTTGTGCCGCCTCCACGGGAAACGGCCCCCCGGACCGACGAGAAATCGCAAGCGGACGCGGCGTCGGGACGGGCGCCGAAAGAGGCGGCAGACGCTCCGCCTGAAGTGTCCGACGGTTCTACCACCATCGATCGCGAAGCTGCGCACGCCGAAGCAAAGAGCGAGTCCGAACCGGTAGCCGAAGTGCCGGCGCCCCAGACGACAACGCTGGCGCCGCCCGCGGAATCGGCCGCAAAGCCGGCGGAAATCGAACATCTGGAGCCCGTCGACAACGCCACTCCGGAAACGGATAGCACGGAGACGGACGCGACTGGCACGGAGACGGACGCGACCGACACGGAAAACTCTGCCAACACCACGGAAACAGCCGTCACTGTCAAAAAGATCGATCGCTCGGGGGCGGCTAAATTCGAGGCGCCAAGGCCGGAACCGAAAGAGTTGGCGGATACCCCGTCTGAAGCGTCCGACGGTTCTCCCACCCTCGATCCCGAAGCCACGGGCACTGAAGCAAAGAACGAATCCGAACCGGTAGCCGAAGTGCCGGCGCCTGCGGCCACAACGCTGGATGCGCCCGCGGAAACGGTGCCTGAACCGGCGAAAGACGAACCTCTGGAGCCTGTCGCCAATAGTACTCGGGAACCGACCAGTACACAGACGGAGGCGACCAACGCGGAAACGGCCGCTAACGCTACTCAGGAACCGACCAGCACGGAAACAGCCGCCAACGCTACCGGGATCGATGGCTCGGGCGCGGCGAAAACCGAGGCGGCGGATCGGAAAACCGGGCGCGAATCGGCGAACGCGCGCCAAATCCTGGCCGAAATCCTGAACCGGACGAAAGCCAAGGGGATCGCGATCTGCAACAGCACCGGTTCGCGGCAAGCGGAATCGTTCATCCGCTCGACGATTCGGGAAAATGGCCTGCAGGTTTTTGTCGTTCTGGTAAACGAAGCCGGCGCCGGTGTGTACGCCGCGTCCAGGCATGCGCGCCAGGAGTTTCCGAACCTGGATGTGGCGTCCAGAAAAGCAGTGTCCATTGCACGGCGTCTGCAGGACCCGCTCGCAGAGCTTGTCAAGGTCGACCCGAAATCGATCGGTGTCGGACAGTACCAGCACGATGTCGATCAAAAACTGCTCGAGGTCCATCTGGAGTCCGCCGTCGAATCGGCGGTCCACCGGGTTGGCGTCGACCTGAACAGCGCATCGCCGGACATGCTCCGGTATGTATCCGGATTCTCGAATGCACTGGCCGAAACAGTTGTCGGATATCGCAACGCGAATGGTCCGTTCTCAACGCGCGAAGACTTGCGGCGGATTGACGGCATCGATGACCGGGTCTTCGCGCAGGCCGCGGGTTTCCTCAGAATCAAGAACGGCGCCGAGGCGCTGGATCGTTCCTTCATCCATCCCGAATCCTATCCGATTGTTCAAAAGCTCGCGGAGTCCATCGACTCGACGACCGACGACCTGGTGGGCAATTACGAGAAGGTCCGGTCGATCGAATTCGTCCGCTTCGAGGCCGAAGTAGGACGGTACCGGCTCGGCGACATCCGGCGTGAACTGGCAACGCCGGGACGCGACCCGAGAAAAGCATTTGCCGTGCCTCGGTTCCGGGACGACGTCACTGAAGTCGCCGACCTGAAGGAAGGTATGGAACTCGAGGGGACGGTTACGAATGTCACCAACTTCGGCGCCTTTGTCGATGTGGGCGTACGGCAGGACGGGCTGGTTCATATTTCCGAATTGTCCCATCGATACGTCTCCGATCCACGGCAAGCCGTTCAGGTCGGCGACGTCGTCAAGGTGAAAGTCATCGGAGTCGATTCAGCCGTCAAGCGAATCAGCCTCTCGGTGAAAGCCGCTCTACCGAAACCCCAACCCGACCCTCGCCGGAAAATGCCGGCAAGGACTGACGGACGCAACGAGTCCGTTCCCGGCGGCGGTAGGGGACGGACGCAACGCCCGAGGACGAAGGAAAGCGCTGTTTCCCAAAGAAAAAAACCTCGGCAGCCGGGATCGAAACGCCGGGAGGCGCCCATCACCCCACCACGGCAGCTCTCGATGGAAGAAAAGATCCGTATGCTCCAGGAAAAATTCAATAGACCCGACAGGTAGACCGCTCCCCTTTTGCCACTTTCGTGTTAACGATTTCGGCCACCCGATGTCTCTTCAGTTTGGACTTTGGCCGGATTTCACAACTGGCAGCCCTTTGCGGGAACTTTCAAACCCGTATCGGCGTTAAAGTTTAGAGCAATGCTATTCCTTGAAGCCGTAAAGATGGCGCTGGAGTCCCTGCGGGTCAACCGCCTCAGGTCGGCGTTGACCTTGTTGGGCGTCGTCATCGGCGTGATGACCGTCATTACGGTGGTCGCCTTTATTTCGGGCATGAACAATTACGTCGAGGGCGAAATCTTCACTCTCGGTGCCGACGTTTTCACCGTCACGCGAGGGCCCAACATAATTCTGGACCGGGATACGTGGCTGGAGGTCCGGCAACGCAAGAATCTGCTACGCGACGATGCGGACGCGGTCCGGGAGTATTGCTCCTCCTGCCAACTTCTGGGCGTCCGCAGAAACGCCGGTTCGCGGCTCAGGTACGGCGCCGAAGAATTGTTTGGCACGGTCCGCGGGATTTCGACCGAGATTCCGGCCATACTCGGTGAAGAATTGGACGCGGGCCGGGAGATTACCGAATACGATGTCCGCCAAAGCCGCCGGGTGGCCGTGGTGGGCGCCGACATCGTCGAAAACCTCTATCCGCTGATCGATCCTCTGGGCAAATACATCCATGTGAACGGCCGCGAGTTCGAAATTGTGGGGATCGGTGAGGCTCTGGGACCGCTGCTCGGACAGGCGCGCGACAACTGGGTGGCCATCCCGATTTCCGCATTCGAAAAGATGTTCGGCCAACGAGGTTCGGTCACGATTCTGGTGAAGGCCGACGGAGAAGAAAACATTGAATCGGCTCAGGATCAGGCGCGAATGGTACTGCGAACACGCAGGCATGTGGCCTACAACGATGACGACAATTTCACGATCCAGACCAACGACACGTTCCTCGAACTCTGGGCCAGAATCAGTCAAACGTTCTTTGCGGTGACCGTTTCGATCGCGGCGATTTCGCTTGTAGTCGGCGGCATCGTCGTCATGAACATCATGTTGGTCTCGGTGACGGAGAGAACGCGCGAAATCGGAGTCCGCAAGGCAATCGGCGCCCGGCGCGTCGATATCCTGATGCAGTTTCTGGTCGAGTCGGCCTCGTTAACGCTCATAGGAGGCCTCATCGGACTGGGGCTGGCCGCTGCGATCGCGGCGACCGTGTCCCGCGTCACGGGTTTTCCGGCAATCATCGAGGTTTGGGCGGTGGTGCTGGCACTCGGCGTCTCGACCGCAGTTGGGTTGTTCTTCGGAATCTGGCCTGCCAGCAAGGCGGCTCAACTCGAGCCGATCGTGGCACTCCGAAAGGAATAGACCGTGCGCGACATCATCCGGATAGCATTGGAATCGATCCGGGCCAACAAGGTCCAGTCGGGTCTCACAGTGCTGGGTGTGGTGATCGGGGTCTCAACCGTCATTGGAATGTCCTCGGTCATCAACGGGCTCAACTCGAGCATCACATCCGAGATCCAGGATATCGGGTTCGACCTGATCTTCGTCACACGGATCGGGCCAACGGTCGGAGATCTCACTCAGGAAGAACGAACGCGCGACTTCCTGACGCTCGAAGACGCCGAGGCGATCGAAACCGTGCCGAGCGTTCGCAGCGTTGCACCGATGCTCCGGACCCAGTCCGGAGGATTCGGCGTGGACTCCTATTCTCTACGGTATCGCGGCCGGACAGTGTCGGGAACCATCGTCGAAGGCGTCACTCCCGATTATGAGGACGTGTTCAGCCTGGATCTTCGGGACGGCCGTTGGATCAGCGACAGCGACGATCGGCGCCGGGCGAATGTCCTGGTGATGGGATACGATACGGCAGAGACGCTGTTCCTCAATGTCGACAGCGCCATTGGACGGGAGGTCGAGCTCGCCGGCAAGGTTTTT
This sequence comes from Terriglobia bacterium, assembly GCA_963555775.3. Lineage (GTDB taxonomy): Bacteria > Acidobacteriota > Terriglobia > 20CM-2-55-15 > 20CM-2-55-15 > JAJEDW01. The sequence goes on from CAUVWY020000007.1 coordinate 81,992, forward strand.
GTCGTCGTCGGAATCCTCGAAAAGAGACCCACCGGTCTGAATCCCGGGGCCAACCCTCAGGACAATATGGTCGAACTGCCGATCGGAACCTTCGAGCAACTGTATCCGGGCGTCGAAGACCTCACGATCGTCTTCAGGCCCACGGAAGAGGCCGGAATGGACCGTGCCATCGATCAAGTCGAGGGCCTGCTGCGCCGGCGCCGGGGCGTTCGCTACGATGAAGCCAATAATTTCGCGGTTTTCACTCAGGATTCCCTGACCGACCTCTGGAATCAGATCTCGGGCGGCATCTTCGCCCTGATGCTCTCCATTTCGTCAGTCGCGCTGATGGTCGGCGGAGTGGGTGTCATGAACATCATGTTGGTGTCGGTGACCGAACGCACGCCCGAGATCGGCATTCGGAAGGCGGTCGGCGCCACTCGCCAGAAGATCATGACTCAGTTTCTGGTCGAAGCGATCACGTTGACATCGATCGGCGGAATACTGGGGATTCTGCTCGGGTCGGGAATCGCGGCCGGAATTCGTGCCGTCGCTCCATTCCTGCCCGCCCAGGTTTCGGTTTTCTGGATCGCCGCCGGCTTTTTCACATCGGTCCTCACCGGCCTTGTGTTCGGTGTGTACCCAGCATACAAGGCGGCCCTGCTGGATCCGATCGAAGCGCTGCGCTACGAGTAGGTCGTAGCGGTGCCGCGAAAACTGCCGTAAAATAGACTGCATATGTCTAACGAAGAAGCCAGGAACGAGTTGAACGAAGAGTTGAAAGAAGAGTTTTTTATCGAGGCGGTGGATGCCTTCGGGGACGGCAAGCTGGACGAAGCCGTCGAGCACTACAGGAAGGCCCTGGAGATAGACCCCCGATATCAGGACGCCTTGCACGGCCTCGCGCGGGCTCAGTTCGACAACGGAGACGCCGACGGCGCAATCACCACGGCGAAGCGCCTGACTGAAATCGACCCCGACGACATCCTGGCACACACCAGCCTTTCCATGTTCTATCAATCCAAGGGCCTGATCGATGAAGCCGAAAAGGAAGGCAACACCGCGCGGATCCTCGGCTGGAAGCAGGACCTCAAGCAGGGCTAGTCACGGCGGCCTGTCGGGTTTTCGATACGGTGGTCGCGGGGCTCAAATCCTTAGCCAGTCGGTTCTGATAGCTACATGAACACTGTATATTGGCAGGCATAAGGAGCCGGTTGTGCAGACAAAGGAAACCGTGAAAGCCGTGCTTGATCGACTGCCAGACGACTTTAGTCTGGAGGACGTGCTTTATCACCTCTATGTCATTCAGGCTGTCGGTCATGGGCGAGCCGAAGTTCGGGCTGTGGAAACCCTTCCGAATGAGCAGGTTGCAGCAGAACTCCGCCGAAAATGGCTCGTCGAGCGCGAAGCGTAGTCTGGACGCGCCAAGCCCGAACGATGCCCGACGAAGCGGTCGGCTACATTGCGGAAGACTCCGTCGAAGCAGCGCTTCGGTTGCTTGGCGAAGCTCTCGATATGGCTGGATCTCTCGCGACGTTGAGCGAGCGAGGCCGCAGAGTTCCTGAAGTTGATAATCCTGACACTCGCGAAGTTTTTGTCCAAAGTTATCGTCTGATTTACGAAGTCCAGCGAACTGAGATTCAGATCCTGGCGTTCCTGCACGGCGCACGTGACATCGCGACTTGGCGGCGGAGCACTCCCGGCGAGGCTGGCTAACGAGGGCGTGAAGTCTGACGGTCGTGCGGTTTCGCGGCCGGTGCATGCGCACCGAGCCCGCACCCTCGCACCCTCACTTCGCCGGAACGCTCTCCCTGTTCACGAATCCCTTATATTCGTTCACGTCGTCCTTGCTGCCGATGATCAGCGGCACGCGCATGTGCAACGATTCGGGTTCCAGGTCCATGATGGATTGCGTCCCCGTCGTGGCGAGACCGCCCGCCTGTTCGGCAACCATCGCCAGCGGAGCAGCCTCGTAAAGCAGGCGGAGCTTTGCATTGGGGCCGGGGTACAGGAAGATGCCACCCTTCAGCAGGTTCCGGTGGAAGTCGGCGACGAGCGAGCCGATGTAGCGTAGCGAATAGGGCCGGCCCGTCGCTTCGTCCCTTTCCTTGAGATGACGGATGTAGGCAACTGTTCCCTCGTCCCACTTCGATTGATTGCCCTCGTTGATGCTGTACATCCTGCCGCGTGAAGGAGTCCGAATGTTCTCGTGGGACAGAATGAACTCTCCCAGGGCGGGATCGAGGGTGAATCCGTCCACGCCGTGGCCGGTGGTATAGACCATCATGGTACTGGAACCGTAGATGAAGTAACCGGCCGCGACCTGCCTGCTTCCAGGCTGCATGCAATCGGCTGCGGTTCCGTCTTCGCCGGTAGTCACCTTTCGGTGAATCGAGAATATCGTCCCGATGCTCGTGTTGACGTCGATGTTCGAAGAACCGTCCAGCGGGTCGTACATCATCGCGTACTTTCCCCGTGGATTTCCCTTGGGAATAGGAATGATTTCGTCGCTCTCCTCCGAAGCCATCACCGAGAGCATTCCACAGTTCCCCATGACACGCTGGATCGTGTCTTCGGCAAATTGATCCAGCTTCGTCACGATCTCGCCGTAAACGTTGATCGAGTCGGTTGTCCCAAGCACGTTCGAAGCGAGACCGGCACGATTCACGTCGCGAGAGACTATCTTCGCGGCAACGGTCAGGTTGGTCAGCAACGACGTAAACTCCCCGGTCGCTTCCGGGTGAAGCCGTTCTTCGTCCAAAATATGTTGTTGTACGGTCTTGATTACGCTCATTGATCTCTCTCTTTCGGTCTCTCGGACAGTTCCTCGACCATTTTCTTCAGGCGCTGGAACTCCTGTGCCATCCGGGGCAATCTCGAAATATACGCTTGCTGGATCTTGATGTCATCGAGCGGCCGGGCCGGCGTACCCCAGAACACACGGCCCGCTCGGATCCGTTTGCCACTGGGAATCCCGCATTGGGCGCCGACGATGCCACCCGAATCGATCCGTACATGGTCGGCAATTCCCACCTGCCCGGCGATCACCGCATCGTCGCCGATGTCGCAACTGCCGGAAACGCCGGTCTGTGCGGCGATTACGGTACGCGAACCGATACGGACGTTGTGCGCGACGTGAACCAGGTTGTCCAGCTTGGTTCCACGCTCGATTACCGTCGACCCGAGCGAACCTCGGTCGATAGTGCTGTTCGCTCCGATCTCGACGTCGTCTTCGATTCGAATGTCTCCGAATTGCGGAAACTGCACGTATTCGTCGCCGTCCCGGACATATCCAAACCCGTCGGAACCGACCACGACTCCCGCATGCAGGACGACCCGGTTTCCGATCTCGACCCCCGAATACAACACGACGTTCGCACGAATAGTACAACCTTCTCCGATTCGGCAACCAGACGCTATGTGACACCCCGGATGAATCGCCGTATGGTCTCCAACGATGACATCCTCGTCAAGGACGGCGTGGGCGCCGATGTGAACGCCCTCCCCCAGGCGAACGCCGTCACCGATACACGCCGTCGGATGGACTCCGGGCTTCGGCCGAACCGAAGGCATCAGCCAGGCGGCCGCCCGTGCAAAAGCGGCCTTCGGATTGGGTACCGCGATCGTGGTCTTTCCCTCGAACGCGCCTCCGGCAACAAGGACGCACGCCGCCCCGCTCCCGACGACGCGGTCCGAGTATCGCGGCTCGGCATAGCTGAGGTCTTCGGGGCCGGCGGTATCGAGTTCCGCCACGCTCTCGATCGATACGTCAGGGGCGCCGCTCAGTTCGGCGCCCAGAAACGCCGCAAGTTCCATGGCCGTTCGTTTCATTCAGTCCTCCGAATGTATTGAATCGCCGCATCCGCCGTCCGTACTCCGTGCTCCATCGAAGCCGGGACCGACACGCCGTCGATATAGTTTCCGGTCAGGAAGAGTCCGGGCAGGTCCCGAACACGGGATTCGATCCGTGCACGCCATTCGCGATGTCCCAGCAGATACTGAGGTATGGCACGGCGGTATCGTTTGATCCGGATCGGCTTGGCAACGCCCGCGCCGAGGCTCAACACCTTTTCAACATCGGAACACACCGCCGCCCAGACGCGGTCGTCGTTCCAGTCGGCAACTTCCGGCGCCAACCGTCCTCCGGCAAAACTGGTCAGCAGGGATTGCCCTGAGGGCGCGCGGCCTGCAAAAAGACAACTGTTGAAGAGCGTGCCAAGAACGTTCAGACCTTCGCCGCGCGGCACCAGAAAGCCAAAACCGTCGAGGGGTCGCGTCATGGCTGAATTGGCGACGGCGAAGCTCGCCACAACGATCGGAGCATAGCAAACCGATTCAAGCATACCCGCGGCGTCGGGGTCCACGGAACCAAGCAGTTTGGAGGCCCCATATGCGGGCGTCGCGATGACAACCGCCGACGTTTGAAGCGACTCGCCGTCCACATCCACTTCCCATCCGCGCCCGATCGCCCTGGCCGCCGCTCCATATCGAACGTTCAGGCCCGCGGCCAGTCCGGCGGCAAGTGTGCCCATGCCACCCTTGAAAGAAGCCAACCGGTGACGGCGTCCCTTTCCACGGCCACGAAGCATTCCCATTATGACGCTACCGTAGCGCGCTTCCAGTTCGGCCAACCGTGGAAAGACTCCCCGAATGCTCAACTCGGCCGTGTGACCGGCATAAATTCCGGTAACGAACGGGGCAGCCAACCGCTCGTGCGCCTGCCGACCGAATCGACGGTCGAAAAACGAAGCCAGGGACTCATCCGTCTCGCTTCCCCGTCGCCGGACGAACGGTTCAGCCAACGCTCGCACGGTCCCCGCCGGCGACATGACCCAGGGTACGCGCCGCAAACGGCCGCCGACATAGACGAACCTCGGCGCCTTTGGAGGCGCCGTGACCATCTCTTCGGCAATGCCAGCCTCGGCAATCGCCGCCATCGATTCCGGCGTCGGGAGAATCGTGTTCGGTCCGGATTCCAGAAGGTATCCGTCCACTCGTTCGCTCGACACCACCCCGCCGGGACGAGCGTCCGCTTCGATTACAAGGACATCCAGACCTTCTCGTTGGAGGCGGCGCGCACAGGCCAAGCCCGAAACGCCGGCGCCGACAACCACGACGTCACGCATCGGAGATGGTGGGGAAAGGCCGAATTGCGCTGTAGCCGATATCGGGTAGTGGATTCATTTACAAATTTCGCATCCGCCCGATACATCTAATGCGTACGGGTTTTGGCGAATTCGATGAAGGCCCGCGCGTTCTCCACCGGTGTCGGCGGAAGAATGCCATGGCCAAGGTTCAGGATATGTCCCGTCGGCCCGGCTTGCTCCAGGATTTCCGACGTGCGCTCAAGCATGCGTTCGGGGCGCCCCAATAACAGACACGGATCAAGGTTGCCCTGAATGGCGATACCGTCGCCAATTCGGCGGCGCGCTTCGCCAATGGGGATTCTCCAGTCGATGCTCAACACATCGGCGCCGGACCGCGCCATGAGTTCGAGCAGAGGAGAGGTCCCGTTGAGATAGAGAATCCGGGGCACTCGATCGCCCACGGTTTCGAAGATTCGCTGCGTATAGGGGAGTGCGAACTCTTCATAGTCGGACGGGCTCAATTCGCCGGCCCACGTGTCGAACAACTGGACGACTTGTGCTCCGGACTCGATCTGATAGACCAGATAATCTCCGATCGTTTTCGCAAGCTTGTCCATCAACCGGTGGAACAGCTTCGGGTCGCGGAAGGCCATGCCCTTGATCCGGGAAAGATTCCTGGAGCCGCCCCCTTCGACGACATAGGAGCCGAGCGTCCATGGAGCGCCGGCGAAACCGATCAGCGGGACCGCGCCGTCAAGTTCCCGGCGGAGCCTGCCAAGCACCTCTCCCGTGAATGGAAATGCCGTATCGACGTCCGGAGACACGAGAGCGTCGACATCCGGGGATGACCGGACCGGGTTTCCGATCTCGGGACCGCGGTCGGTGAGCGACACTTCGATTCCCATCGCCTCGACCGGGATGAGGATGTCCGAGAAAAAAATCACGGCATCGACACCCAGAATACGGTACGGCTGCATCGAAACCTCGGCGGCCAGTTCCGGTGTCTTGCAGAGTTCCAGAAAGGAAACCTTCGCGCGAATCGAACGATAGTCCTCAAGGTAACGTCCGGCTTGACGCATCATCCAAACGGGGGTTCGGGGCACATTTTCGCTGCGGCATGCGCGGAGCAGGAGGTCGTTCATGATTGCTTCTTTCCTTGCGTTGAAGCCAGCAGCCCGGTGAAGAGATCCGATGGGTCGGCCCGGCCCGGCGGCCGATTCAGCATGATACAATACGTCGCCTATGGAAACACCCCGAACCGGGCGCACTCCAGTGAATGAGACGCCCGGTTCCGCCCCGCCCGCGGTTTCCATCGTTATCCCCGCCTACAACGAAGCGTTGAGGATCGGGCCATCACTGGATCGGATCATGGCTTTCATCGATGGCCATCGCCTCGAATCGGAGGTCATTCTCGTGGACGACGGCTCCGGCGACGGGACCGCCGAAATTGGCGCCTACCTCGGGGATGCCCGGCTGAGAATACTGAGCAACGCGACCAACCGGGGCAAGGGTTATAGTGTCCGGCGCGGCCTCCTCGAGGCCAGGGGGCAGTGGGTGCTGGTTACCGATGCCGACCTCTCGGCGCCAATCGAAGAAATGAACCGGTTGCTCGAGGCTGTCGGAGACGGCGCCGACATCGCCATCGGTTCCAGAGCCGTGGACCGGTCGAAGATCCTGATCCATCAACCGCGAACACGCGAATGGGGCGGTATCGTGTACAACCGGGCTGTCCGGACGATCCTTGGACTCGGAATCAGGGACACACAGTGCGGCTTCAAACTGTTCAATCGGGAAAAGACAGTGCCGATCTTCTCGGCGCAAATCATCGACGGGTTCGGATTCGACCCCGAGATTCTCTTCCTGGCCCGTCAGTGCGGGCTGCGTACAGTTGAAGTGCCGGTGGCCTGGAGTCACGACGAAGGGACGAAAGTTCGATTTCTCGCCGACGGCCTCGGCATGTTTGCCGACCTGCTGCGCATTCGATGGCGTTGGATAACGGGAAGGTATTCGAAAGTGCTTCCGGCTGGGTGAACTCGACGAAAAGTCAACTCTTGCTCAGAACGAAGTTCTCCATGACCAGCATATCGAGTCCGGACGCAAAAAACGTTTTGACGGCATCCCGGGGAGTACAGGCGATCGGTTCGTCGAAGTAGTTCAGGGACGTGTTCAACAGGGCGGGTACACCGGTACGATCGCCGAAGTAATCGAGCAATTGATGAATCACGGGGGAACTCGTCCTCGACACCGTTTGCAATCGAACCGGACTGTCCCCGAAGTACTCCGGCAACTTCGTCGAACGCGACATGAACGGCGACGGCATCGGTGCGGCCTCTTCCCTCATCACCACGCCGTAGGACATGTACGACGGCCGTTTCTTGAGATAGGAACTCAGGTTGTCGCATGCATACGGATTTGCCGGATTCGTGAATACGCTTCGCGCTCCCAGTGCCCGCAAACCGAACTCGCACCGACCGCCAAACCAGCCCACCATCTTGCCCTGCTCCAGCGCATCGCACACGGTGTTCATGATCTCGGACTGCGGATGGAACTCGTACCGCCCCTTGCAGTTGTCCAACACCGCCTTAACGTCTTCCCGGCTGTAACTCGGGCCCAGAAAAGGAAGCGGGCGATTCCCGATCGTGGCCCCGGTCAACGCCATGGGTCCACCGATCGCGCAGCCCGCATTGCCGGGAGCGAACGAAATGCTGAAACGATTGTCAGGGAATTCCGCCGCCAGCGCGTCATTCAAACTCCAACTATGAAAAACACCCCCGCACAAAGCCAAATGGTAACCGGCCTTGCCGCCGATGACAGACGACACGACCCCGCGGATACGCTGGATCAAGACGGCCTGAATCGATGCGGCAACGTCCAGATAGGCTGAAGAGGCCTTGTGTCCCGGACGCAGCCTGGGCTTCCCGAGAGCACGTTCCAATGCCTCGACCGGCGCCGCAACCCCCGCCGCAATGACCTCGTCGACGCGGTCAACAAAGCGCGGTTCTCCGATAAGGGCCATGTTTTCAAGGTGATGAATCTGACCGGGCGCCAGTCCGAGAAATCCAGACAGACGTTCCACGATTCGAACGACATCGAAATGCGACGCCGCCCGGATCGCGCCCATTCCGTCGGACCCTCCGTTGGCGATTCGAGTCTTGCCCACCATGAGGACGGCGTTCGCTTCCGGGGCGACGGAAGCCGCGAACGCCATTTGCGCTGCCTCGTGATCGGCAACGGCAATGTCGACCGCGATCGAGTGACAGCGATCGAGGAATCCCGAAAGGAACGACACATCCTCCGCAATCCGGTTCGATTCGGCGTCGATGGGCGGCGTGTAGACCACCCGCTCCACGCTGTCGGAACCCCCTCCGGCAAATGCCAGTGCCGAAGCGACGGCCCTCGACTCGGGCATTCCAGATTCGAAGATGCCGACCCCTTTGAATCGCCGCAACTTGTCTTCCTCGATCGCAAACAGCAGCGATTCGTCCTCGAACAAGCTGACGGCAAACCCGGACCGGAGTCCGGACAGACCGAGAGTGTAGTGTTTGTCAGGCATGCGGACTCAGGCTTGCCGCGATGCTAACCGCGCCGCGTCCAGCCCGGCTCCGATGGAACCGGGTCGAAGATCCACCGTCACGCCGAGACGGTCGTCTGCTTCGCGGAAGTTCCGCCTGGAAGCACGTGGCGAAACCCGGAAGGGCCGCCGCACAGGGTTCCGCCTCACAGGCTCCAAGGAGCCTGCGGTAGAAGTGTGCATGGCCGCGTTCGGAGCGCCATCGTACTCAGACCGAAGGCGCCGCGACGACGCCGATCCTCTTTGATCGGATAGGAGCGGCAACGCCCGAGATGGTGCGATGCCGCCCGAACCCTCTGGGCCGAGGGGGGTTCGGGGCGTATTCATCGTCGCTCGTCGGTCACGATGAAAGAGCATCGTTCCCGTCCTCCCTCCTCGACTCCACCTCCGAAGACCCCTCGGCGCGACCGCGCACACTTCTACCGCAGGCTCCTATCCCTCTGATCGAGAGGCGCCCACTTGAGGACTGGGTCGGGTCCAATGTACTCGGCCCGTGGACGGATCAGGCGGTTGTCGGCATATTGCTCGAGCAGGTGCGCGGTCCAGCCAGCCATTCGGCTCACGGCAAAGAACGGCGTAAACAGATCGATGGGCATCCCGATCGTGTAATAGGTACTCGCCGAATAAAAATCGACGTTGGCGTTGAGCTTCTTTTCGGTGTTGACGATCGTCTCGATGTGGGTCGACATCTCGTACCATTTCGTGTTGCCGACCCGCTCTCCGGCTTCCATGGACATCCGGCGAAGATGCGTGGCGCGCGGATCCTCGGTCCGGTACACGCGGTGGCCGAAACCGGGAATCTTCTTCTTTTCAGCCAGTATTCCCCGGACAACTTCTTCGACCTTCGAGTCGTCGCCAATCCTGAGCAACAGCTTCATCACATTCGCGTTGGCGCCCCCGTGCAACGGCCCCTTCAGGGCGCCGATCGCCGAAGTTACGGCCGAATACATGTCGGCAAGCGTTGCAGCCGTCACACGCGCCGCGAAAGTGGACGCGTTCCATTCGTGATCGGCATGAAGAATCAATGCGATGTCGAGTGCCCGCTCCACCACGCTATTGGGAGCTTCGCCGGTCAACATGTAATAGAAGTTGCCGGCGTGGCTCAGATCCGAACGCGGCGCGACCGGATCTTTACCGTCACGGATGCGTGCCACAGCAGCCACAACGGTGGCGGTTTGCGCCGTCAGACGAATGGCCTTCCGGACATTGGCTTCCATGGATACGTCTTCGGACTCGGAATCGAACATGGACAAGGCTGAAACGCCGGTTCTCAACGCCTCCATCGGTTGGGCCGTTCGCGTAAAGTGGCGCATCAACGCCACGACCTCGCCGGGAATCGCACGCGATGCCGACAACCGAGACGAGGTGTCGTCCAATTCGGATGCGGTCGGAAGGGCGCCAAACCAGAGCAGGTGCGCCGTTTCTTCGAAGGTCGAATTCGGAGCCAATTCGTGGATGTTATAGCCACGATAGGACAACAGACCTTTCTCACCGTCGATGAAGCAGATCCCGGACCGACCCGCGATAACGTCCTGAAGTCCCGCCGACATTAGATTCCTCCTCGAGCCGCACCCACTGTTTTCAACAGTCTCTCGAATGTCTTTCGAGCTGTCCGCCAAAACTTTCATTTTATTGATTTGTAAGCGCAGTTTCTACTCCAAATGCCGCTGCGCGACACATATAGGAGCCTGCGGTAGAGGTGTGCATGGCCGCGTTCAGAGCGCCATCGAACTCAGACCGAAGGGGCCGCGACGACGCCGATCCTTTTTGATCGGATGGGAGCGGGAACGCCCGAAATGGTGCGATGCCGCCCGAACCCTCTGGGCCGAGGGGGGTTCGGGGCGTATTCATCGTTGCTCGTCGGTCACGATGAAAGAGCATCGTTCCTCTCCTCCCTCCTCGACTCCGCCTCCGAAGACCCCTCGGCGCGACAACGCACACCTCTACCACAGGCTCCTGACAGACAAGGCCCAGCTTCGCCATCGTGGTAGAATCACGATGGTTATGCACATCTATCTGGACAACAACGCCACGACCTCAATGCGTCCGGAGGTGGTGGAGGCGATGACGCCCTACTTCCTCCAGGGCTACGGAAACGCGTCGTCAATTCACTGGTTCGGGCAAGAGGCGAAAGCGGCAGTGGACGAGGCACGGCAGGAGGTTGCACGACTCATTGGCGCTCAGGCCTCGGAAATCGTTTTTCTCAGCGGAGGAAGCGAAGCCGACAACCTTGCAATTCGAGGAATCGCCGAGGCACTGCAATCCAGGGGACGCCACATCATCACCTCCACGGTGGAACACCACGCGGTGCTGAATACGTGCAAGGATCTGGAAAAGCAGGGTTTCCGGGTGACCTTCGTGCCTGAGAACAAATTTGCCGTGCACAGGCTCCTGACAGACAAGGCCCAGCTTCGCCATCGTGGTAGAATCACGATGGTTATGCACATCTATCTGGACAACAACGCCACGACCTCAATGCGTCCGGAGGTGGTGGAGGCGATGACGCCCTACTTCCTCCAGGGCTACGGAAACGCGTCGTCAATTCACTGGTTCGGGCAAGAGGCGAAAGCGGCAGTGGACGAGGCACGGCAGGAGGTTGCACGACTCATTGGCGCTCAGGCCTCGGAAATCGTTTTTCTCAGCGGAGGAAGCGAAGCCGACAACCTTGCAATTCGAGGAATCGCCGAGGCACTGCAATCCAGGGGACGCCACATCATCACCTCCACGGTGGAACACCACGCGGTGCTGAATACGTGCAAGGATCTGGAAAAGCAGGGTTTCCGGGTGACCTTCGTGCCGGTGGATTCCGATGGGCTGGTATCGGCCGATCGGGTCGGGGAAGCCATTCGGCCCGACACCATTCTGATCTCGATCATGCACGCCAACAACGAGATCGGCACGATCCAACCCATCGATGAAATCGGGAGGATCGCCACGGAGGCCGGCATCCATTTCCACTCCGACGGCGTTCAGGCCACGGCCAAGATTCCGGTCGACGTCAAGGCCCTGCGGGTCCATCTTTATTCGATGTCGGCGCACAAGCTCCACGGACCCAAGGGCGTGGGAGCGCTCTTCGTCAAACAGGGCACGCCGCTGAAACCGATGCTCACCGGCGGAGGCCACGAACGAAATCGCCGTGCCGGCACCGAAAACGTCCCCGGTATCGTGGGGTTTGGGCGCGCGGCCCGGCTGGCCCGGGAGAATCTGGCCGAGGCGATGGTCGGGATGGGAGAGTTGCGCGACGACATGGAGGCCCGGCTGAAGGCTGCGATTCCAGACATCCGCATCAATGCCGAGAACGCGCCCCGGCTGCCCAACACGTCGAACATCATGGTGGACTATGCCGAAGGAGAAGGACTGGTCATCTCGCTCGACCTCAAGGGGATCGCCGTCTCGACCGGTTCGGCATGTTCCTCGGGTTCGATGGAACCGTCTCACGTGTTGACTGCCATCGGGAAGACTCCGGATGAGGGTTTCGGGAGCCTCCGGATGAGTTTGAGCACTCTCACCACCCAAGACGATATCGACCGGTTCGTGGAGACCTTGCCACGCATCGTGGAGCGGCTGCGCGAGTTGTCGCCCCACTATCGGAGATAAAATGCCGTATTCAAAGAAGCTGCTGGATTACTTCGAGAATCCCCGTTGCGTGGGCGAGATCGAAGACGCCGACGCAACGGCGGAGGTCAGCAACCCGGTCTGCGGAGATTCGCTCAAGCTGTGGATCCGTGTCGCCGACGGCAAGGTTTCCGACGCGCGCTTCAAGGCGCAGGGTTGCCCGGCGGCCATTGCGACGAGTTCGTTCGCAACGGAAATGCTCATCGGCATGGATCTGAACGCGGCACGCCAGATCACCCGCGGGCAGATTGCGGATGCACTCGGTGGCCTCCCCGCCTCCAAGATCCATTGCAGCGTCCTCGCTTCGGATGCGATCCAGTCGGCGTTGGAGGGGTTCTGAACCGCCGATGACCCGAGGAATCACGGGCAGCGTATCGCGCCGACCCGGAAACGATTTGGCCGGACTGCTTTCTGGAAACCCGTCTTGTCCGAATCCCGATTGGTCCATTTGCTCGATTCAAGGCTGAGTCAAAGCTGATTCAAGGTTAATTCAAGGTCAATTCAAGGTTAATGACCCGCGAAATACACGTCACATGATTGCAGTCGCCATGAGTGGCGGCGTCGATTCGTCGGCGGCCGCGGTCGTTCTGAAGGAGCAGGGTCAGCCAATCGTCGGCCTGTCCATGCAACTCTGGAACCAGAGGCGCTCGCCCGGAAGCGGCCTGGAACAGGTGGACATGGAAACCCAGGTCCGTCGTTCGGGACGTTGTTGCTCGCCCGAAGACCTTTGGGATGCACGGCGTGTCGCATCGCATGTCGGGTTCCCGTTCTATGTCCTCAACCTCGAGAATGAATTCGAACGGACGGTCGTTGGACCGTTCGTCGAAACCTACCTTCGCGGTGAAACTCCGAGCCCGTGCGTTCTCTGCAACAACTTCGTCAAGTTTCATCATCTGGTGGACAAGGCTGAGCAAATCGGCGCGGACCGCGTCGCCACCGGTCACTACGCCCGTGTCCAGTACGATGAGGAGCGCCAACGATGGATCCTGTTGCGGGGACGCGACCGGCGGAAGGATCAGTCGTACTTTCTGTTCGGTCTGACCCAGGCGCAGCTCTCGAAGACGGTCTTCCCGCTCGGGGAACTGACAAAGGTAGAAGTGCGTGAAATCGCACGCCGCGCCGGCCTGCCGACCTTCGACAAGCCGGAATCCCAGGAAATCTGTTTCGTACAGAACGGATCGTACGCCGACTTCGTCGAAAAGTACGCGCCGTCGGAGAAACCGTCCGGTGGCAACATCGTCAACCTCGACGGCGAAGTGGTTGGCGCACATTCCGGAGTCCACAACTACACCGTTGGACAGCGCAAGGGCCTGGGTGCGGCGGGCAGGCCCCAGTACGTTGTGCGAATCGAACCTGGACCGAATCTCGTCGTGATCGGGGACGACAACGACACGACGGAGCGGACGTTTCGGGTCCGCGATCCCAACTGGATCGCGATTGAAGCGCTCGAAAACGGACCGATCCATTGCGACATTCAAATTCGCAACCGTTTCGAGCCCCGGCCCGGAACCGTGTGGCTGGAGGACAATGAAACCCTTGTCCGCTTCGACGAACCGCAACGGGCCATCTCACCCGGGCAGGCCGCGGTTTTCTATTGGGACGACATCGTCGTCGGCGGGGGATGGATCCGGCGATAGTGGACAACTACTTCAACTATTTCACCGAGATCGAGCGGCACTACCAGTCGAAACGAGAAAGCTTCACGCTTCTTTCAACGCTGGACTGGGCATTGATCGAGATGTGGAAGGACCGCGGAATCCCCCTGGGATTGATACTCAAGGGAATGGACCGCGCATTTTCGAAGGCAAAATCCAAGGTCGGCTCTCTGGCGTACTGCGCGAACGCCATCGCACAAGTCATCGAGGAACAGAAGGACCTTCGCTCCGAGACGCCGGCGCCACCCAAGGTCAAACCGGAGAGAATTCGGGAATACCTCGGCGGGCTCTCGTCCCAGGTTCGCGCCGTGGCGGACTCGCTTCCGGAGTTCGCGCCGCGTTTCGGCTCGATAGCCGACGCGATCGCGACACTGGACATTTCAGACCTGCGGGCCGGCGAAAGCGCACTGAATGCCCTGGAAGAAAAACTGACCTCGATCATCGAAATCGCGGCCGACGAATCGACTCTGATTGAGGTCCGGGAAGAGGTGGAACGCGGGCTGGCGCCAGTTCGGTCGAGGATGACAGTCGATCAACTCGCCATGCTCGAGCGTCAACTCTGGAAGCGCAAGATCATGGAACGCCACGGTGTCGGGCGGTTGAGCTTGTTCTACCTGATCTGATATTGCGCCGCGAGGGCCGGATTCGTGACCCCGCACGCGATCCCTGCAGGGTTCTACCACGGGCTGTTAGACAACAACATCGAGAACGCATTGCAAATTCGAATTGAAAAGCTGGTTTACGGCGGCGCCGGCATCGCCCGCACTGAAGAAGGCGTCGTGTTCGTGGCGAAGGCGTTGCCCGGCGAACTGGTCGAAGTGGAAGTCGTGGAAAAGAAAAAGGACTACGCGAATGCACGGCTGATCAGGGTGTTGGGACCGTCGCCCGATCGTCGAGCCCCGTCATGTCCCAATTTCGACACCGTCGGCTGCTGTGGCTGGGACCACATCGCTTACCCAAGCCAGGTTCTCCTTAAAGAAGCCATCATCCGCGAGGCACTCGAACGTCACGGCAGAATCGAATGGAAACCGCCCATCGAACACGTCATCGGTCCGGAACGCGAGTACCGTCTGCGCGCGACGTTCCACGTCGCCCGCACCGATGACGGAGACCGGCTTGGATTCATGAAGGAACGGACGAACGACGTCGCCCCGATCGGCGGTTGCTCCGCGTTCATGCCTCAGCTCAATCGGTTCATCACAGATGCAAACCGCGCGATGGCGCAGGGCGGCATCAAGGGGACAGATACAGTTCGCGCCGTTGTTTCTCCCGATACGGGAGAAGTGGGCGCGACGTTTCACAGAGGACGGCAACGAATTTCGTGGAACGATCGCGAACCGCGAACCAGAATCCAGGGGATCGAATACCGGCTTCGGGCCGACAGCTTCTTTCAGCCGAACCGGTACCTCATGGAACCGATGATGTCAGAGGTCCTGAGGCTGTGCGAAGGTTCCAAATCCGTCCTGGACCTTTTTTGCGGGAGCGCTTTTTTCTCGCTACCGGTGGCACGGGCCGGCGCGAAGGTCATCGGCATCGACCGGCGATCGATTGCCAACGCACTTTGGAACGCCCGCCACAATGAAATCGACGGTCTGGAGTTCGTCAAGATCCCGGCAGGCGCCTATCTGATGAAGGCACGGGTGAAACCGGACGCCGTCATTCTGGACCCGCCGCGCACCGGCGCTGGCCAGAACATCGTCAGACGCGTATCGGCGCTCCGACCCGGCCGCATCGTCCATGTCTCGTGCAATCCCACAACGTTCGCGCCCGAAGCCCGTATCCTTCTGGACAACGGTTACAAGCTCTCGTCATTGAAGTTCATCGACCAGTTCCCCGGAACCCCCCACATCGAGACCGTCTCGTTGTTCGAGTTGTAACCCGGGCGTGGCAGTAATCGTGCAGTCATAGACTGCACCTACAGGGGAAAGATCGTGCGGAGCGTGCGGTCACAGACCGCTCCGAATTGTAGGGGCGGTCTATGACCGCCCGAATCAAGGCGGAGAGGGAGGAAGAAGCGCGCGGGCGCGTATTCACCCGCCGACAAAAACGCGCGTGGCCGCGCATACCCTTTACCCGGTTCGACTATTCGCCGCCGAGGCGCAGCCAGAGCGACCGGTCGCACCGGTCGCACCGGTCGCACCGGTCGCACCGGTCGCACCGGTCGCCGGATCATGCACGGCCACGCGCAGATGGCCGGAATAGCCCTCGGTTTCCACGACTTGAGGGATTATCAGGCTCGTCAACTGCTGGTCCGATGCGAACTGTGCTTCCGTGAGGCGGATCTCATGAAGGATGGGCGGAACGATTAAATAATCGTCCAATGAAGGGACGTAGAAGCTCATCGCGATCGCGAGCGAACCGGCCCAATGGTCGGCTGCCCGAGTCAGGTCAATGTCGTTCACGTCGACCGCAATCATGACCCTGAATTTGCCTGTTTCATCGGGGATTGGCTCGGCGGTGGCGAGCAGGCCGATCCCGGTCGCGTCGAACGGGTCCTGCAGCGTCTGGCCAAGGCCGCTCGCGACGGGTGGGGAGGCACCGAATCCGAAGTAGCCGTTCCGGTGCAGCACGTCGACGTCATCGCGGTCCACGCGAACCTCGAGTGGGTGGAAATCCGTGTCGGACTCGACTTCGGGAACGTAAAATCCCAACGAATAACTGGAGTTCATGTCGCGGACCGACTCACGCATCCTCGTGGCCAGACCGTTCGTGTTGAAAGACGCTCGTCCGCCGGTAACTTCGGCGATCTTCATCGGCAGGTCGACGTAAAATTCCGGAGCCGAGTCGCCAGGGTCCCGCAGTCCCAAGGCATTGATCGGATACACGGCGACGTCGCTATCGACGATAACGCGAAAGACATCCTCTATCCGATCCAGCGTCGACGGCGGCATCTGGTTGGTAGAGCTGGTGAAGCGCAGGTCCTGCCAAGGCTTGTAGGGAAACGGAAATTGCGCGGCGATCCATACGAGGTTCTTCCGGCCGGGCAACGGTGACAGGTGTCTTGCGCTCGCCTCGAGCGCCGCTGCGGTCAGCAAGATTCGCCGGTTCATGAAATACCGTTGAACTTCGGTTGAAAATACAGCTGTATCTGGACCCGTATCCTCCTCGTCACCCGAATCTCCCGCCAGTGCCGCCAGCACGGGGTCCAGCCCGCCCGTGAAGAATCCCAGGCTCGATTCCATCGCCAGGGAGTGCGACGGGCGGCGTGTCTCGAGCGCGTTCCGAACGACCGAAGGGTGAGCGGTGAAGTCGGCCAGCACGGTCAAACCCTCCTCGCCGAGCTCTAGCAGCCTGTCGGACTTTCGGCGTAAGTCCTTTGTTTTCAACAACGGCCCTTTTTAGCCCGAAACGGTAAACACAGTCATATGAATGACTTAGGTTTTTGATTCGGTGTTAGTCCGACAGGCTGCTAGAACAGCGACGTGTTCGCCGGCGGCCGCCGCGTCGTCGAGGAAAGCCCGGACCTGGTCGTCCATGAACGCCTGATCGGGACCCAGCGTGTTCAGCCGGTCGATAAGGATGGCCGTGGCAGATTCCGGTCGCCGCCCGAATCGGTCGAGCCGGTTCGACGCCACGTGGTCAGGGAGAATCGACACCGGTTCTGATTCCGCGGTCTCCGAGCGGATGACGTCGAATACTTCAATGACGCGTTCGACGCCATCGTCCAGCACGGTGAAGTCATCGACGGTGAGATCGTGAACAGGGCCATCGTCGCCGGTCACGACGACATTCACCTGTACGAGTTGAGTGCCAACTCGCAGCACGGCCGGTTCTTCGTCCGACTGTGCCGCGAAGACACCGGTTGCGGCCGAACACATGCTCAGAACGGCCAACGCCCGGACAAACGACATGCCCAAGCCATGCCCCGGCGCCAATGATGCAATGAGTGACATGCCTGTTTTCCGTCTCAGCGCCTCGGCGCCTCAGGACCTCAGCGCCAGAACGCGCGTCCGATCCATCCTCGGTGCTGACCCGCAACTGAAGCGTATCATTAGATAACCGCGAAGCCCGTGTCGGGCGACCCGGATCGACTATTCCCGGCCGAGAGGCACCCAGAGCGAACCGGTCGCACCCGTCGCCGGATCATGCACGGCCACGCGTAGATGGCCGGAAAGGCCATCGGTTTCCACGACATACGGGACTATCAGGTTCATCAACTGCTGGGCCGCTGCGAACTGCGCTTCCGTGAGGCGGATCGCGTAAACGACGGCCGGACGGTTCGTATACTCGTCTAATGAAGGCGTATAGAAGCTCATCGCGATCGCGAGTGAACCGGCCCAATGGTCGGCTTCTCGAGTCAGGTCGATGTCATTGACGTCGACCGCAAGCGTGACCCTGAATCTGCCTGGTTCATCGGGGATTGGCTCCGCGGCGGCGAGCAGGCCGATCCCGGCCGCGCCGAAAGGGCTCGCCAGCGCCTCGCTGACTTCGCGCGCGTCGGACGGGGAGGCGCCGAATCCGTAGTAGCCGCTCCGGTGCAGCACGTCGACGTCTTCCCGATCCACGCGAACCTCGAGTGGGTGAAACTCCGTGTCGGACGCGACTTCCGGAACGTAAAACCCCAACGAATAGTTCGATTTCATGTCACGGACCGCCTCACGCATACTCCGTGTCAGTCCGTTCGTGTTGAAAGACGCTCGTCCGCCGGTGACTTCGGCGATCTTCATCGGAAGATCGATTGTCAAATTCAAATCCGAGGCCAAGTCGCGAGTTCCACCGAGTCTGCTGAAGCTGACGCCCCTGAGGCCCAAGGCATCGATCGGATACACGGCGACGTCGCTGTCGACGATAACGCGAAATACCTGCTCGATCCGATCCAGGGTCGAAGTCGGCAAGGGGGTCAGAGAGGCGATGTTGAAGCGTCGGTCCTGCCAAGGCTTGTAGGGAAACGGGAATTGCGCGGCGATCCATACGAGGTTCTTCCGGCCGGGCAACGGTGACAGGTGTCTTGCGCTCGCCTCGAGCGCCGCGGCGGTCAGCAAGACTCGCCGGTCCATGTAATACCGTTGAATCAAGCGCGACAACTCTCGCGAAATTGCCTCGTCGTCACCTTCATCGTCCGATACTCCCGCCCGTTCCGCCGGAACGGGGTCCGGCTCGCCTGTGAACGGACCCGTACTCCCCCCGTCGTCCGATTCTTCCACCAGTTCCGCAAGCACGGGGTCCAGCCCGCCCGTGAAGAAACCCAGGCTCGATTCCATCGCCAGGGAGTGCGACGGGCGACGAGTTGCGAGCGCGTTCCGAACGACCGAGGGTTCATCGATGAAGTCTGCCAGCATGGTCAATCCATCCTCGCCAAGCTGGAGAACAGCGACGTGTTCGCCGGCGGCCGCCGCTTCGTCGAGGAACGCCCGGACCTGGTAATCCATAAACGCTTGATCGGGGCCTGGCGTGTTCAGCCGGTCGATAAGGACGATCGTGGCGGATTCCGGTCGCCGTCCGCGCCGATCGAGGCGGTTCGACGCCACGCCGTCAGGAAGAATCGACACCGAGTCCAGTTCCGCGGTCTCCGAGCGGATGATGTCGAATACTTCAATGACGCGTTCGACGCCATCGTCCAGCACGGTAAAGTCATCGACGGTGAGATCGTGAACAGGGCCATCGTCGCCGGTCACGACGACGTTCACCTGTACGAGTTGAGTGCCAACTCGCAGCACGGCTGGTTCTTGGTCCGACTGTGCCGCGAAGACACCGGTTGCGGCCGAACCCATGCTCAAAAACGCCAACGCTCGGACAAACGACATGCCCAAGCCATGCCCCGGCACCAATGACGCAATAAGTGACATGCCTGTTTCTCGTCTCAGCGCCTCGGTGCCTCAACACCTCAGGACCTCAACGCTCGAACGCGCCTCCGATCCATCCTCGGCGTCGATGTGCCGCTCGGCCGAGTGGATATCGAGTTAGATCGGTAGCCGGCCAGTGCGTAGGCCAGTGCCACCAGCCGAACCGTACCCGGACCGAAACCACGGCGCGTCCCGCGGATGACGATGCGTTGCGTCCATCGCTTGCAGCCGGAGAGCTTGCCCCGGAGACTCAAACCGTGTTCGTCGCAATAGATATCGGGCTTCTCGACGGTGCGGCCGAAGGCGACTGTAGGTTTCTTGCCATGTCGTACCATTCGATCGCTCTTTCACGATCACAATAATGATCCCATTTCAGGTCTTGGAACGCACGGATCCGCATGGGAGGGACGTAAATTCTGCAATCTCGACGAACCCCGTCCGATGAGGTTTGCTAAACTGGAGTCGCCTTTCCTGTTCGACGCACCGGTGTTTCTTGCCACCACTATTCCTGACGCTGTTGGCACTGGTCGCCGGCATTCTGGCGTCGCCCTATCTGGACAACCGCTACCTCTGGATCGCGTTCCCCCTGGCGCTGGCCATCGCGTCGGTGCGTCCACGATTCGCTCTGATCGCCGTTCTGTTGTTTGGCTCGGGCATTCGCGCGTTTCAGGAAACCCGGCCGCCCTTCATTGCGGACGACGGACTGCCCGTTCGGGTCACCGCGGTCCTCGAAAATGCCCCCGAGTTCAGGGCGCCCGGCTACTACCTGACGATTCGGTCGATCAGGATTGACGACGCGGCGATCGAGGGGCGTGCACGCCTCACATACTTCCCTCCTGACGACGCCGAAGATCTTACGGATCTCTTTGACGATCTGGCGCTGGGTTCGGGCGACCGGATCGAGGTCCTCGTTCGACTGCGCCGCCCCGGGGTTTACCGAAATGCCGGAGGGTTCGACTATCGGAGTTTTCTTGAACGGCGCGGAATCTACTGGACGGGTTCGATTCGCAACCCGCGCCTGATACAGGTTGTTTCCAGGGGATGGCATGGTCCCGACAGACTTCGACGCTGGGCCAGTCGACGGATTGAACAACGCCTGAACGCGAACGATACCATCGAGGCGCTGGCGCTGGGCATGGTCCTGGGTCACCGGCGCCGCCTGCCGGCGGCCGCGGAGCGACAGTTCGAAGCCGCCGGGCTCATTCACTTGCTTGTGGTATCGGGCTTCAATCTGGCCATCGTCGCGGCGGCCGCGCTGTGGCTGGGACGCCATCTGCGATTGGGCCGCCGAGGGCGGACCTCCTCCCTCGTCTTTGCGCTGGGAGTGATTCTGACCTATGCGTTCCTGGTCGAAGGCGACGCGCCCGTCGTCCGCGCTACCCTCATGGCAACGTTTCTCATCGTCGGAATGTTGCTGGATCGCGGTTACGCTGTCGGAAACGCATTGTCCGCCGCGGGCATCGTCATTCTCACCCTCGACCCGATGACGCTGTTCGATTCGGGCTTTCAACTGACATTCATGGCGGTCCTGGCGATTCTCTTGTTGGGAATGCCGTTGATTCGGTGGGGATTCGGCGGTTGGAACGCCACTCTCCGGCACCTCGACCTTCCGTCCCTGGACGGAAAACTGCCGGTCGACTCAGCGGATTGGCGAGTTTCCAAACGACTGGAATCGGAACTGGCAAACCGGCCGTTGTGGATGTCGGCCCTCCCGATTCGGCTAACGCTTTTTCTGGTCGAAGCGGCGATCGTGACGTCGACCGTTCAGTTCTCTCTGCTGCCATGGTCCGTTGAGTCCTACCATCGCCTGTCGCCGGTGGCCTTGCCGCTAAACGTCCTTGGAGCGGTCGTTGCTGGAATCGTGACTCCCCTGGGTCTCCTTTTGATGCTCGTACCCAATCTCCTCGCCGGTCCGATTGCCACCGTCATCGTTTTCAGCCTGAATGTCCTCGTGACAACAGTCGAGTGATCGCTCCGATTCGGCGGCGCGACGTTTCGGGTGCCGTCACCGCCGGCGTCCGTGTGGGCCGGCTTCGCATTGCTGCTGGTTGCCGCGGCGCTCGTGGTTCGGTATCGGCACAGAGGTGGTCTGATTGCCGTCGCGGTTGGAACCTTCGTGCTGCTTGCGTCCCTCGTTGCCGGCGATTTCGGTCCGTCCGCCCCGGAACATGCAACGCTCACGTTCCTTGACGTCGGACAGGGCGATGCCACCCTGGTCGAACTTCCTGACGGAAAGCGATACATGATCGACGGCGGCGGCGTAAGCTCGGGCGGATATCGCTCGCTTCGAAACGAAGGTGGTTTTTCGATTGGAGAAGACGTCCTCACGCCATATCTGTTGTCGCGGCGCATCCGGTATCTGGACGCCGTCGTTCTGACCCACGCCCATCACGACCACATGGACGGCCTCTTCGGTCTGATCGGCAACTTCAAAGTCGGAGAACTGTGGCTCGGCAAAAATCCCATGGTACCCCGCTATCGGGACCTTCTTGAACACGCGTCGGCGCACGCGGTTCCGATCCGTTGGTTGAAGGCGGGAGACTCGGTTGGAGGGTTCACGGTCTTGAATCCACCGGCAGCAAGGCAGGCCGGCCCACGGGTCGCCAACGACGACTCGCTCGTCCTGCTTCTCGACACACCGGGAGGCACGGCGCTTCTGACTGGAGATCTCGAGTCGGATCTGTCCGGCGCACCGGCACATGTGACGGTTCTGAAAGTGCCTCATCATGGCAGTCGAAGCTCCATGCTGCGGACATCGAGCGATCTTCCAATCATCTCCGTGGGCGCCAACAACTCGTTTGGCCACCCCCACGAAAGCAAGCTTCCCGCATTGCGAACCGACATCTTCGGTTCGATCAGGGTGATCCTCGATCCGGACGGGCTCGATGTGACGTTCCCAGGTCTCTGATCGAGCTTTAACAACCCGTGATAGGACCCTGCAGGGTCCTATCACGGGCTGCAGACGGTGGAATGGGGCCAATAATGCGGTGCGGTTGACTCGCGAAGGGGTCTTGTGTAAGTTAACTTGCTGAACGCAAGCAATTAACGGGAACGAACCCGTCGCTCCTCCGATGTTTGAAACCGATCGCCTTCGATCTTACACCACTATATTCAGGGTATCCCTTAGTGCTCTACCGCTATTCTCGAACCGCGCTTGCAATCGTCTTCACACTTCCATTTGCCCTTGCCTGTTCCGGTCGAGGCCGGCCCGTTGCGCACGAGCGGCCGCCCCTGGCGGACGAACCGACCGACGGCCCCCAGACCGCCTCGGAGAACGTTTCTTCGGAAACCACTCCGGCCCCGTCGGTCGAGGATGTTCTGAACGACTCCGGGCAGCGGCGGGCCCGAGGAGAAACACTGCTGCGAAACGGACTCGTGCCGGCTGCACGGAGCGAGTTCGAGAACGCACTCGAGTTGTTACGGGGGCTTGCCGGCAGTGACCACGCGTCCGATGCCCGGACCGCACGCGAAATCGACGAGTTGGCGGCACGCCTCGAAGGTATCGCAGCCGCGAGACGTACCGAAACCGCCATAATCGACGATCTTGCCGAACTCGACATTTTTGGTCCGCCGGATCCCCGGCTGCGGAAACGGGCCGAAGAAGAATTCGAGTCCCTGAACTCGGATCTCCCCATCGAATTGAACGACCGCGTCCTGTCGATGCTCGAGTACTTCACCGAGGGTGCGGGTCGAGCGGCCATAGAGGACGGTCTGACACGTGCGGGGCTGTATCGGCCAATGATCGGGCGGATTTTTTCAGACGTCGGAATTCCCCTCGACTTGATCCATCTGGCGCAGGCCGAAAGCGCTTTCAAGCCTACCGCCATTTCCCGCGCCGGCGCCAGGGGCATGTGGCAGTTCATTCCGGCCCGCGGCCAGGAGTACGGACTCCGCCGGAACGAGTGGATCGACGAACGATCCGACCCCGAGAAATCCACATGGGCGGCGGCCCGCCATCTCAAGGACCTCCATGCTCAGTTCGGAGACTGGTATCTTGCGATGGCCGCGTACAACAGTGGGCCGGGACGAGTCGCCCGTGCGATGGAGCAGGCGGACTCCAGCGATTTCTGGACCCTGTCTGAACAGAGACTGCTCCCCAGAGAAACGAGAAATTTCGTTCCGACGATCCTGGCGATGACGGTGATCGGAAAGGATCTCGCACGGTACGGTTTTGACATCGAACCGGCCGACGCCCTCGACGTCGAGCGGGTTACCGTCGACAGGGCGACGGACCTGCGGATCGTTGCCGACCGCCTCGACCTCCCGCTCGCCCGGATTCGGGAACTCAACCCCCAGATACTCCGATGGGCGACGCCCCCCGGCATTCGAGACTTCGAACTCATTCTGCCAAGGGGATTCGGGGACGCCTTCGAGGACAAAATCGCCGGGCTTCCTGAAAACGAACGCATCCTGTTTCATCATCACGTCGTGGAAAGTGGCGAAACCGTTTCGCGCCTTGCCCAGCGGTACGATGTCTCGATCGACGCGATCGGCGAAGCGAACAACCTGTCGGACCGCTACACAATCCGGCTCGGTCAATCCCTGATGATCCCCGTCAGCGGCATCGTCAACCGAGAGTCTGGGGCGGCGTACACGGAACCCGCAACGGACCGACGGCCGTCCAGCTATCGGATACGGAGTGGAGATACGCTCTCCGAGATTGCGGATCGGTTCGGTCTCGAAGTCGCCGACATTCGACGCTGGAACCAGATGACGTCAAATCTCCTGATCGCAGGAGACAAACTGGTATTGACTCCCCCAACAATGCAAGATGGGGAAAGGGCTCTGGTCTACAATGTCCAGCGTGGAGACACGCTCTTCGAGATCGCATCCCTTTACCGGATATCGATCGATGAGATCCGGTCATGGAATCTGGATTCGGACCTCTCGATCATCCGACCCGGGGACCGGTTGAGGATCTTCCCGAAGTACTGAAAGCCCGTGGCGCCCCCCGGGGAACCGTCGTTCGAACCGCATTGTCTCGATTTGTAACAACTTTGTATTAACTTTTTTGGATTTGAGGCGTCAAAACCTCTAATCATGGACGCGGTTACATTGAAGCAGGTTCCAAAATCAGAAGCGTTTTCGAATGAAGAACGACTGCTGGTCGAGCAGGCCCAACGCGGCGATCGCGAGGCCTTCGACCAATTGGTGTACCGTCACGATCGTCATATCCTCCGCCTTGCGTTTCATATGCTCGGCAACCGGGAGGATGCCAAGGATGTCTTTCAGGAGACGTTTCTGAAAGCCTATCGCTCCCTCGGTCGTTTTCGTTCGGAATCCAGCTTTTACACATGGATCTACCGGATCGCAACCAATGTCGCTCTGGACAAGCTCCGGAAGCGGCAATCCTTGCGAGAGGAAATCTCCTACGAAGCGGATGTCGAGTCCCACCCGGACCGTCCGGGGTTGAAGGAGACTCTCGAAGAAAAGAGTTACTACAGCAATCCCGAGCGCCGTCTGTATGGCAGGGAAGTCGGGCAAAAAATTCAGGACGCACTGAAGACACTTTCAGAGAAGGAACGACTCGTCTTCGAGTTGCGTCATTACCAGGGCTTGCGACTTCGAAAGATCGGCGAGATCATGGGTAGCACCGAAGAAACTGCGAAAAACTACCTGTTTCGCGCAACCCAGAAGCTGCGAGTTTATTTGTCACAGGTTTAGTAGAGCCTATGAACTGTCGAGAACGCCAACACGATATTGTCCTTTTTCTTTACGACGAGTTGTCCGGCGAGGCCCGCCAGGATCTTCGGGCACACCTGGATGGATGTGAGGCCTGTCAGGCATTCCATCGGCACGAGAAGCAACTGCAGTTTGAACTGACCGAAGACTTTTCCGATTGGGAAGTACCGGCGGATCTGCTGGTCGAATCCCGACGGGAGCTGTCCGATAGTCTCGACCGCATCGATCAGGGGCGACAGTGGTGGCGGTTCCCGGGCATGACCGGTGTTCTCACCCGGATGCGGGCCCTCGAATCCGTCGCCTTAATGTCGATGGGCCTGGCATTGGGCGTCTATCTTTCGAACCCGATCGAAACCCCAGTCCTCCAACCGGCCGAACCCTCAATTCCGCAGAATGCTTCCTTAACCAATCTGAGAATCATCGAGTCCGACCCGGACACCGGCGACGTCGAACTGGCCGGCGACATGGTTCAGCCGATGCGTCTCAGTGGCAATCTGCAGGACCAAGCGGTACGGCAGATCCTTGTCGAAGCATTGCAGTCCCTAAGCAATCCCGGCGTTCGTCTGCGGGCGGTCGAACTGCTGTCGCCGAACGCTCGCGACCCGAAGATCAAGGAAACCCTGATGGACACGCTCGTCAATGACGACAATCCCGGCATTCGATTGGAGGCCCTGCAGGCGCTCGAGTCGTTCTCGCAGGAAGACGATGTCCGTCAGGTATTGAAGTATGTCGTCGAGACCGATGACAACCCCGGGATCCGGGTCCAGGCGGTCGAAGCCATGGCGCCGATGACCCAGGAAGAAGCCATGGAAGCCGTGATTCAGGAAGCGGTCCGGGAAGTACCGAACGAATACATTCGAATGCGCCAACTACAGTTTGTAGGTGGAAATTAGGTGAACCTCTCGCGCAAGGAGACTGCCGGAACGGCCCGAAGCCGCGAACGCGGCAAGCGAGCGCTTCTGGCAGCCCTGCCTGTCATCCTTGCCATACAGCCTATAGCGTTCGCCGAATGTCCCATTCCCGAAGACGGCACGTTGTTCGTTCGCGTCGACGGCGGCGCTCTGGTGGTCGACACCTCTGGAACCGATACGGTGACGGTTGAAGTGTCCACGGCGGCGCACGCCGGTATCGCATTCGAAGAGTTGTGCTTTGACGATCACGTGGAAATCTCCGGAACGCTTCCCGAGCGGGTTTATGCTCCGCTGGACTGGCGGATCCGTGTCCCCCGATCCATCAACCTGGATCTTCTGACATTCAAAGGCTCGATTCGCATCGCGCCGACCGATGGGAACGTCACCGCCAGAACCACGGGCGGGTCGGTGATCGCGGGGGATATCGGCGGTAACGCGGCGATGATTACCCAGGGCGGATCCATCGTGGTGGGCAACATCGATGGAAATGCGGAACTCCGCAGCACCGGAGGAGGCCAGATCGAGATCGGAGACATCGGGGGTAATGCCGAACTCGAAACCGGGGCGGGCCCCATTACGGCGGGAACCGTGACCGGCCGGGTGCGTGCCGAAACAGGCGGCGGCACGATTCGAATCACCGAAAGTCAGGGGCAGCTTGAAGCCGTGACAAACGCCGGCGATATTCTGATCGGAACTTCAGGGCTCACTCACGCCCGGACGGCGGGGGGAAACATTGTCGTCGAAATCGTCCACGGCCCCTTTGTCGGCCGAACGGAACTGGGCGACATCCGGGTCGAGCACGCCGAATCGTACATCGAAGCAACTGTCGGCGCCGGAGATATTTCGGCCCGCCTGGTCCCAAGCTCTCTGAATGGCGATCTGCACATCAACCTGACAACCAATTCAGGCAACATCCACCTGGAAATACCCGAGGATCTTCCCGCCGACATTGAAGCCCGTGCCGGGCGCGGCGTTCAGAGTGCACCCCACATTCGTGCCGATTTCCCGATGGAAAACGTGGGAACGCAACCGAACCTGCCCGCAGGTTTGAGCAACTCGTTCGGCAGGGGCAGGGATTCCCGGCGAACCGCCGAACTGAATGGCGGGGGCAACGCGGTCGAACTGGAGACTTCCCGCGGTTCGATCCAGATCCGGCAAACGCGCCAGTAGCCTGACATCACACGGCTTCCTGTTTTCTTCAGTCCAAACCGGATCCTAGCCCGCATTTCTCACGAGTTGTCTGCTGCATCGCCGGATCCATCCGTCAGTGCCGCGTTCCGCTTGGTCAGGCGCCTCGACGTACTGTCAAGTACGCCTCCGTCGCCCTCCCGGCGCGCGCCTTGCTCTGACGGCGTCTCCGACGCTTCGCGACGAAAACCCATGAGAAAGGCGGGCTTGAATCCGAATTCATCTATCGGGAAATTCGCGAATTCGCATTTCCAATGGGGCCACCCGCGTTCCGCTCGCTCCCGCGCTTGATCCGGCGCGAGGCACGCGCCGCTACGCGCCCGGCGCCAGGAAGGCGCCGGGGGATCACGGGTCGGCCCGCAGCAAAACCGTCTTGGCCTGGGACGGACTCAAATACCGCTCAGCGGCAAAGCGAACCGCGTTCCTGTCGACCCGCCTGATATAGTTCGCGTAGGTTTCGATCAATGACACCTCGCCGCCCTTTATCGCCACGCCAGCGATTTCCATAACTCTCGCGCGGCGCGTCTGAAGGGCGCCCTCGTAGGCGCCGATCGAGGAATTGACAGCCTGCACCATCTCGTCCTCGGTAATCCCGTTTTCGATCAACCCCTGAGTCTCGATTGCGACCGACTCCCGGACCGCGTCTTCGTTCTCGGGTAAGAACGCCAGGTAGTTGAAGAGTACCCCCGCACGTGCCAGAAAATATTCTTCAGAACGAACCGGATGAACGAACGCAGGGTTATCGCGAATCGAAGAAAACAGGCGGCCGGCAAGAACACGTTGAACCAAGGTAAGCGGCCAACGGTCCGCGTCAGCGTATGGCGCCACCATCGTCCCGTAGACCAACGCACTCTGCCGCCTCGGGGTCGCGAATGCAACTTCCTCTTCATCCAACCGCACTCCGGGAGGCGGCAGAGTCATGATATTCCGCGAATCGAGATCTTCGTTGGTCAGAGGTCCGCTGATGGACGAGATCAGACTCGTGCCCGGCGTGTCGCCTGAAATGACGATCAACGGCATTGCCGACCGTTGAAATTGATCGTGCCAGTCGCCCAGCGCCTCCGCGGTCAGGCCATCAAGGGACGCCTCCGATCCGGTGGCGGGACGCGCGTACGGATGGTCCTCGAACAACGCGGACATGAACAACTGGACCGGATGCCTGACGTTATCCTGACGGCTTCTCCGAATTGCAGCCACCTGGAGAACCTTCTGCCGTTCGACCTCCTCCTCCGCAAAGGAGGGCTCCCGGAGCACCTCCATCAGGACTTCAAGGGCATCGGGAATCGCGTCGCTGACACCGTTCAGAAGGTAGCCGTGAAAATCGGGCTTGTTGACAACCTCGATCCGCACGCCGGCGTTTCCGAAACGGCGCGAAATATCGGAAAAATTGTAGCGCCGTGTCCCTCGAAGGGCGGAACCGAGCATGAGTTCGGTGATACCCGCATTTTCGGCCGACTCGTTCAGCCGACCGCCGGGATAGAAGATGCCGAACGAAACCAGCGGAAGCCTCCGGTCCTCGGCGAGGTAGACCTCGGGACCGCGCAAGATCGAAAAACGCCGGAACGGGGGAATGACTTCAATCGCGAGCCGGTCGTTCGGCAACTGTATCGTCGCCCCCACATCCAGTTCATCGATGCTGCGTGCGACGATATTGACCGGCACCCGATTTAGAACGGCAGCTTCGAATTCGGCGTCCGAGAGAGCGCGCGACGACGAAGCGGGCAGGTATTCGAAAACCGCAAGGTTCTCGCGAACGAAGTATCGATCCACGACACGCTGGATGTCGTCCGCGGTGACGGCCTGGACACCATCGAGAAAGAAGTTCGTCCGCTTCCAGTCGCCACGGGCTTCCTGAAGAGCCAACTCATGGGAAATGCCGCCAAGCGTCTCGATCCGATGGTAATGCTGCTCGACGGTCAGCACCTTGGCCCGGGCGAGGTCTTCCTCGACGACGCCAAACCGCCGGAGACGGTCGAGTTCGCCGAACGCCGCGATTTGGGCCGGACCGGGGTCGGGCGCTTCCAGGCGAAGCATGAAGTAGCCCAGTCCGGGCAATCCCAGATAGGAAGACTCCGCATGACTGATCAGCCCCTGTTCATCGCGCAGGAACCAGTTCATTCGGGAGGCTCGCCCCGAGGTCAGGAGCGAAGAAAGAACCTCGAGCGTGTAAACGTCCGTCCCCTCCGAATCCGCGCCCGGAACGTGATATCCAATGGCAAACTGGGGATCTTCGATGGGCCCACGCTCCCAGTCGTAACGCAATCCCGCCTGAGGCGGCTCGGGAAGCAACGGCTCCGGCTCGAACGGCGATTCGGTGACTCCGCCGTGAATCCGAACGATTTCGCTCAACATCGTTTCGCGGTCGAACTGGCCAACCACGACCAGGATCGTGTTCGACGGCCGATAGTACCGAGTATGGAACCCGGTAACGTCGTCACGCGTCAGTGCACGAAGGCTGTCAGAAATCGCGGTCCGTCCCCGCCGAATGGGGTGCCGGGCGAACGCCGTCCGAAAGAGCCGTTCCTCGACCAGCGCTGCCGGGCGGTCGAGGGTATGGTTGCGCTCCTGGAGAACGATTTCGATTTCGCGCGCCAGATCCTCCTCTGCGAAGACGGGATTCCAGAGCCCGTCGGCCTGGATCTCGATCGCCGCGACCGCGTTTTCGGAGGGGACCACAACGTGAAAGACCGTACGGTCGAAGTCGGTGTAGGTATCCGCCGTGCCGCCCAACGCACGGGTCTCTTTCGCGATCTGCCCAGCTGAACGCACGTCTGTGCCATTGAAGAAACTGTGTTCGACCACGTGAGAAATGCCGGCGAGGTGGTCCGGCTCATCGAAATACCCGACCTTGACGTGGGCGGTGACGCTGGTCAACGGAACCGCGGCGTTCACCCGGGCGATCACCGTCAGTCCGTTCTTGAGAATGACTCTGGTCGTCTGCCCGGAATCTTCCCTGGCGATAAACGGACCCTCGACTTCGCCGCCAACGATGACGAATGCGTCTGGGTCGGGGAACCCGATCGGCAATTCGGGAACGGACAGGCCCGACTGCAACGCGAGGGCAAGAAAAAGAAGCATGCCGATATTTTACAGGGAGGTACGCGGACTCGCCTAGCAGCCCTTAGCCCGCATTTCTCACGGGTTTTCGTCGCGAAGAGTCGGAGACGCCGTCAGGGCTGCGTTCTACGGCGCGTTCTCAGGCGTGTTCCCGCGCTTGATCCGGCGCGCGCGACCGGAGGGCACCGGAGGCGTACTTCTTACTGCCGCACGGACGTGCGCTTTTTACTGCCGCACCAAGGTGCGCGATGACAGTACGTCGAGGAGCCCGCGCTTGATCCGGCGCGCCCGGCGCGAGGAACGCGCCGTAGAACGCGCCGGGGGTCTTCGGATCTCAGACACGAAGAGATGATTCGTCGACCTCGATCTTCCGGGAATGATCGTCGACATAGGCCAGTTGGACACGTATCGCTTTCGATGGAGTGAGATTGCCCAACCGTTCCGCCCATTCGATGACCGCTACCGCATTGGGATCGGCGAAGATCCCTTCAAGATCCAAACCGCAGAAATCTCCGGATTCGATCCGGTAGAGATCGACATGATAGACCGGCACCCGCCCCCGATAGCGGTTGACGAGCGTGAAGGTTGGACTTGAAACGTCATCGGCGTCTTCGAGCCCCAATCCGGCCGCGAGCCCCTTGGTGAACATGGTCTTGCCCGCACCAAGTTCGCCATACAGTAGGAAATGAGCCGGTGCGGTGACCGAAGACGCCAGTTTTCGGGCGAATTCGAATGTCTCTTTCTCGGACCGGGACAGAAATGTTATCGCCATTTGTCTAATCGCGAAGCGCGGACCATGCGCCGGGCAGGAACCGCAGGATATCTGTCGCCACCATGGATTCTTCGCCAAGTTCCTCGACGGCGCGGTCTCCGGCAAGCCCGTGCAGGTAGACGGCAAGGCAAAGGCGCTCCTCCAGAGTTCCCAGGTGCGCCTGCCCCAGAATGCCGGCGATCATGCCGGTCAGGACATCGCCGCTGCCCGCCGTGGCCATCCCGGCGTTTCCGGTCGGATTCACGTAGGTGACGCCATCCGGGCAGGCAACAATCGTCCGAAACCCCTTGAGGACAACGTACACCGAATGCGAGGCCGCGAAATCGCGGGAAACGGCAAGCCGGTTTCGGACCACTTCGGATATCGCGGTTCCAGTGAGCCGGGCCATTTCCCCGGGGTGTGGTGTGATGACAATCGGAACGCCCGAGTCCCGGCCCGCCAGTTCGGACGCATGCCCGGCGAACGCGTTGATGCCGTCGGCATCCAGAACCAGGGGCACATTCAAGATCCCCACCAGTTCCCGAACCAGCCCAAACGTCTCTTCGCTGTTTCCGATACCCGGTCCCAGGGCCACAACGGATTTGCCCTCGATCAGCGTTTCGCCGAAGATGGCTTTGGCGTCCGATGACAGGGTGCCTTCGGGTGTTTGGGGCAAGGCCTCGGTCATGACTTCAGGCATGTGTCCCGCGACGACCGGCAGGATGCCGGCAGGAACCGCCGCGGTCACGAGTCCCGCGCCGGACTGAAGCGCCGCCCGCGCGGCCATCGCCACGGCCCCGCTCTTGCCGCGAGAACCTCCAACGACGAGTACTGTGCCGTAGTCGCCCTTGTGGGTATCGTCGTCGCGCGGAAAGACCGCCTCGGGAAAGCAGTCCGCATCCAGCAACTCGATCGCACGGTCGGCTCTATCCACCAGTTCAGCGGGGTTGCCGATGTCGGCGACAACGACATCACCGGCCATGTTGCAGGCCGGGGGGAATACCAGGCAATGTTTCAATGCCGAGAACGTCACCGTGAGGTCGGCTTCGACCGCGGGTCCTCGAACATCGGCGCTGTCGGCGTCGCACCCCGATGGGACGTCGACCGAAACGATGGATGCAGCTTGAAAGTCGTCATCAATGGTGGAAACGACAAGGGCAAGCAAACCGTCGACCGGCTTCGAAAGTCCGGTTCCGAGCAGCGCATCCACGACGATGTCGACATCGAGAAGCCGGGATTTCGCGGCGTGCCACGCCTCTTCGTTTTCGATGACCATGGGTGGGTACCCGATGGCCGTCAGGATGTCGAGATTCAGCCGGGCGTCACCGGAAACCGCCCCGGGAGCAGAAAACAGAAAAACGGACGGATATATGCCACGCTGGATCAATTGCCGCGCAACGACAAAACCATCGCCGCCATTGTTCCCCTTGCCGCACAGAATGACGAAGGATCGCGATTCGATATCCTCGATCCGGGCCTCGATGGCTTCGACGACACGCATGCCCGCGTTCTCCATGAGAAGCGTCCCGGGAATACCGTATTGTTCGCTGGATAGTCGGTCGATCCGTCGGATTTCTGCCGCGGTGAGGATCTTCATGAGGGGCCCGCGGCACGAGGCGGAATCCCGCCGGATTCCGCCTTATGCTGCTCGGAATCACAAGGGATTCCGACTAGTACTGCTCGGAATCCCATGGGATTCCGACTTAGTGTTGCTAATTGGCGAGTACGAGCGGCGGACGCCGCCCGTACCTTACTCCACTGCCCGTCGCCGGTTATCCGGCAACTTCCGCAAGCTGCCCGATCAGGGACTCGACCGGTATGAGCTGGTTTGTCACGTTTTTCCAAACCAGCACACCGTCGGGATCGATCAGGAAATAGAAGCGCTGGGAACCGGCGTTCACAGCTTCCCGGCCCGCGCCATACATGTCGATAACGCGGCGCGACGGGTCGCTGATGAACTGATTCTCCGCCCCGACCTGCTCCTTGAACACGTTTTGTGCAGGGGCCATATCGCGAGAAACGCCCACGATGTCGATATTCAATGCCTGGAATTCGTCATGCCTTTCACCGAACTCGGTGAACTCGCGCGTTCAACCGCCGGTAAAGGCCGCCGGAAAGAACGCGAGCAGGACGTAGCCTTCAAAATCATTGAGTCCCAGTGTGGCAGCGCCCATGCCGGCGGGGCCCTCAAAATCCGGGGCGGGCTGACCGACGGCCGGAGTGTTGTCTTCGCTGGGCGCTTGCAACTGACCGAACGAGACGGCTGCCGATAACGCCAAGACGGCGGGAAGCAGCAAGAAGACCTTCTTCATTTAGGTCGTCCTCCAAGTAAATTGCTGATTAATTGCAGGTGAACTGCCGGCTTAGCCCGCCTTTCTCACGAGTTGTCTGCTACAGAGCCGTATACATCCGCCAGTGCTGCGTTCCGCTTCGTCGGGCTCCTCGACGTACCGTCAAGTACGCCTCCGGTGCCCTCCGGGCGCGCGCCTTGCTCTGACGGCGTCTCCGACTCTTCGCGACGAAAACCCGTGAAAAAGGCGGGCTGTTGTCTACTCATTGCCATTTCCGACACCGGATTTCCGGTACCGACCATAACTCGTCGGCGAGGCGATCCGTAGATTCCCGAACCGCTCCTGCAGGTGCATCATATGCTAATATTTTGAATTCGCGCAAGGCATCTGAACCATGCGAAGTCCCGCGATTTCAGTCAGTAACGGGGACCACAGGTTCTCCCCGCTTCAATGCCTCTCAAGAACGTACAAAAACTGGAACGGCAATACCTGCTCGGAACCTACAACCGTTACGACATTCTGGTCGACCGGGGAAGCGGATCGTACATAATCGACAGAAACAACAAGAGATACCTCGACCTGCTTGCCGGTATCGGGGTGAACGCACTCGGGTACAACCACCCCAGAATCGTCCGGCTCCTTCGAAAACAGATCAAGCGTCCCCTGCACGTCTCGAACCTGCTCTATCACGAATACACGGGACGTCTGGCCCAGAAACTCGCCGGTATTTCAGGCCTCGACCGAGCCTTTTTTACAAACAGCGGAGCTGAATCGGTCGAAAGCGCGCTCAAGTTCGCGCGCGTTTTCTCGAATGCCGCGGGGCCCGAACCCCGCAAATATCGCATTCTCGCGCTCGAAGGAGCATTCCACGGCCGAACGATGGGCGCACTGTCGGCCACTCATACCGAGAACTACAGGGAACCGTTCGCCCCCCTGCTCCCGGGTTTCGATTTCGTGCGGTTCAACGATCCAAGGGATCTGGAACGGCGATTCAGTGACGACGTTGCCGCCGTCGTTTTCGAAACGGTGCAGGGGGACGGAGGCGTGCGAACGGTTTCGGAAGAGTTCTACAGGCGCGCGCGGGAACTGACACGAGAAGCCGGGGCCGCTCTGATCGCCGACGAAGTGCAGTGCGGTCTCGGCCGTACGGGACGGTGGTTCGCCGTCCACAAATTTGCCCCGCCCGAAGGGCCGCGCGACGAACTCCCCGACCTGATATCGATTGCCAAACCGCTCGGTGGAGGTATTCCGATGGGAGCGGTCCTGCTGAAAGAAGAAGTGGCCGAAACTATCCGCGCGGGAACCCATGGCACCACCTTCGGCGGCGGGCCGCTCGCCTGCCGTGTCAGCCTCGAAACACTCAAGGTGATCGAAGACGAAGGACTGCTCGAACATGTCCGGGAAACCGGGGCGCACTTCAAAGAACGGCTCGGCTCGTTGTTGGATCTGCCGGCAGTCGTTGAGGTCCGCGGCGAGGGGCTCATGCTGGCTCTCGAGCTGAACATCCCGGCACGTCCGGTGGTGGAACGCCTGATCGAAGCCGGGTTCATCGCCAACTCCACGCAAGAGACCGTTCTCCGATTCCTGCCGCCCCTGGTGATTCGCAACAAACAGATCGACACGTTCGTGCGGGCGCTGCGGGCGGAGTTGGCGCAATGACCGGGATGTGGAAGGTTCTGGGGACGAAAGTCGGGTTCCGGGGCTGGCGCATCAAGGTCCGGACCGACCGTCTCATGGACCCCGACGGCAGGGAAACCACGCGAGACATCGTGGAACATCCGGGCGCCGTCACCATCGTCGCACTGCCCGCACCCGACAAAGTGATCCTGATACGGCAATACCGCCATGCGACGGGCAAGGAACTGCTGGAATTGCCGGCCGGCACCCGTGAAGAAGGAGAAGATCCCATCGACACTGCGAAACGGGAACTGGAAGAAGAAACCGGCTACCGGGCGGCACGGATCCGACGGCTTGCGGACTTCTATACCGCCCCGGGTTTCACCGACGAGTTGATGCACCTGTACGAAGCGACCGGCCTCACGCCCGGGGAACAGCGACTCGACGAAGGTGAGTTCATCGAGGTCGTCCACGTCCACCGCGATGACGCTCTCGAAATGATCCGGGATGGCAGGATCGAGGATGCCAAGACGATCATCGGATTGCTGATGGCGTTCAAGTAGGCGGGCAGCCCGTGGTGGAAGTGTGTAGAGTCGCGCCGACGGGTCTTCAGAGGCCGAGTCGAGGAGGGAGGACTGGAGCCATCACACCGGTAAGACGGCTCGGTGTTGGCGGCGGGCAATCGCGACCACCACAAATGCGGGTTGTGTCAGGAGTTTTGTGTGTGTCGGACAATGCCAAGAAACTCGAACAGCTTCCTCATTGGGTGAAAGCGTCCAACGTGGAGTGCGCTGATGATCAGCAGCACGATCACTGACAAGCGCACCTCTGGCCGCCACACCGCCAATCCGAGCAACCACGCGTTGCCGAGTATCGTTAGCAGCGTGTGAGGGCGGTGGCCGCCAGGCTTCATTCCCCAAATCGTCAGCGTAAACCCGGCCAACCAGAGAAAAAAGATCGTCAACGGATCAAAAGTCGAAATCAAAACTCGCATCCGACGGTCAATGTAGCCGTGATCGAGCAGCAGATCCAGCAGCGCGGTGAGGACGGCGGTGCCACGGCCCTAAAAATCGCCCCGGACTCGCTCGGGAGACGCTTGCGGCGCTGCCGGCAACTGCAAGCGTCAACTCGGCATCGTGACCAGCGTCGATCATTGTTTCCCGCCAGCAGCAATATTTGACGCTGGACACCAAAGGGTGTTTTCTATTGGCGGTGGCATCTTACGCCCCTGGTGAGTGTTGGATTCCAGAGGACGCCACATAGCTTTACCACGTTCGGTGCTCCGGGGCTAAAGGAGAAAAGACATGCGACTAACGGCGGCGCTGGTGCTTATGGTCGGGTGTTTCGGCTGTCAAAGCCCAGTTGAAACCAGCAGCGAACAAGCCAACGAGGAGCGCACGACCACGGAGATAGTCACCTTCGGCGAGCTTCAGGGGGCGACTGAGCTGCGTGATTACAATATGCCTGCGGGCTTGGCGGCCCTTCACCGGCAGGTCTTTCCGCAAACCTCACCCGAGTTCGACCGCGCCGACCTGGAAACTCTGCGGTTGCCTCCCAATGCGTTCATGGACCTCCCGGCTGCCGTGGTGGCAGACCTCGAACAAAGGGGCTGCACAATACCGCAGGTCTGGCACGCCGTTGAGCAGAGCAATGTCGTTTGGGGGCGGTTCACAAGATCTGATCAAGCGGATATCGCAGCGCTGTGCTCGCAAGATCGTGTTTCCTCGATCCTGGTATTCCGTCGGGGGTCGACGAATGATGTCGTGGAGCTGGCGCAGAAACCTGATCAAGGATACCTACAGGGGGTGGGTGGCGGAATCATCGGTTTCTCACGGTCGCTCGGTGTGGTGGATTCGGAATACATTCGATGGCATCACGAAGCCAACGGCGGACGCGAGCCGCCGCCCGTTCTCGATCATGATGGCATCAACGACGCCTTTGTTGAAAAGGCTTCGACTGTCTGGTACTGGTACGCCGGGGAGTGGCTCAAGCTATCGGGAGCGGATTGACTCCAAGGACCCCGTGGCTAATCAACCATGTCGTTGCGCCGGCCCTTTACTGGCAATTATCGGAAGCAAATAAAGGGCGCGACGATGATTTCTGCTTGTCTTGCCCGTCGGGTTCGTCACCACCAAGGTGGCAGGCGTCCCTGCTCGTCCATCCTCACGTGCTTTGCCGCGTGAATGTTACGCTGTAGCGGCGAGTGAGCGAAATACTTGAGGCGCAAGCCTTGCCAAGTCGGGCCCCTCGCGCCCACGACGGTGTCCTGAAACATTGTTGAGAGGTTATTTCCAACTTGACTGATCGATTCTTCGAACAGCCGGTACTCAACTCGCCATACGAGTGCCCGGTCCGCCACGCCTATTTCCTCGGCGCCAACGACCCCTACAAATCCCTGAAGACCACGCTCAAGGCCGAGATCGACCGCGAAGCCTGGGAAACGCTTCACAGCGACACCTCCCGGCCCTTCGACAGGCCGGCGTCCAGCCGAATCGCCGTGAAGGTGATCAATCACTTGGGCGACGAGGTCATGAAGGTGTTTCGGGTGTAACCGATGGTGGTGCCTTTTTGGAAAGGACGGAAGCTGTTCGTTGAGACAACTCGATGACCGGAGGGTCACAATGAATAGACTGGGGAATCACACAACCGCGGCATCCCCTGACGTCAGGATCTCGGCAACCGACTTCGGAAGCTTGACTACGGAAGTGGGTCTCGACAGTCCAAAGCTCCTCTCCGTCGGGTGATCAACTATGGAACTCCGAAAGATCAGCCTCGAACGATATAAGGGCTATGCCGAACACGTCGAGATGGAACTCGCTCCCCTGACCATTCTGGTGGGTGCCAATAACGCTGGCAAGACAGCTCTAGCTCAAGCGATCCAGTTGTTTGCGGGCGGATTGGCCCCCTCGAAAGACGATCTATCGGAGCCGTTACCGCTGGAATCTGGGGGAATCCGCCACGGGAACACTTTCGTGGATTTGGTGACCGGGCGTACGGTTCATGGTTCGCTGCACTTGTCCGCAAACTGGACGAACAACGGCACGGAATTGTCGCTCTCCGCCACTGTGAGGAATGTCGTGGCGCCGTCTCTTCCGTCAGAACGTCAGATTTCGGTGTGGAGTCTCGCGAATGGCAGCGATGAGGTCGTACTGAAAAGGCAAAATTTCGCCAAAGGCGCCCCCTACGAGGTTGTTGTCCCGCGAACGGCACAAGAATTGCGACAGATCGATTGGCGCGGACTGATCCCGGAGCAGCCGAACGATCTTGCCGACTGGGTTAGCGTGCCAGCGAAGGCCATCAAAGACTGGGCTTCCGGCGTTCGCCATTTGAAGTGCCCACGTAGCATCCTCGCGTCGCCGTTCATGATCGCCGAAAGCGCGCCTCCGGGTCTTGGGCCGACTGGGAACGAGACGCCCCTGGCTCTGGCGGCGGACGACGAGTTGAGGGGATCGGTTCGCGAGTGGTACCGCAAGGCCTTCGGAGTTAGCATCGATGTGGTGGCGCAAGGCAGCTATTTTGAACTTGTTGTCCCAGCGTCGGCCCACGGCCCCACCGTGCGGCTCGCGCAAGCCGGCCGGGGGCTCTCGCATGTTCTTCCGGTCGTCGCCACCGCCCTCTCCGCCGGCAAGGCCGGACCGGGTGTGGATGTCGTCGAACACCCCGAAGCCGAGCTCCACCCGGCCGCCCACGCGGAAATTGCCGAGCTTCTGCTCAAAAATCTTGTCGGACCCGTGCGGCCCATGATCGTCGAGACGCACTCGGAAATGATCCTGCTGCGTACGAGGCGTTGGGTTGCGGAGGGGCGCCTGCCGGCCGAGAAGGTGTTGGTCTACTGGATTCAGGCCGAACCGGGACGCGGCTCCGTCTTGCGAAAAATCGGGATAAACGCGAGCGGGGGGATGGAGAGTTGGCCGGACGGCGTCTTCATCGAGGACTATGAAGAGATCATGGCCATCCGGCGCGCTGCCCGTTCCAGGGAATAAGGCCCGTGCGCATCGAGATCGACCGGAGCGCGGCGAATGATCCGGCCAACCACGGCTGGTTGGACCGCATACTGCACAAGATCGAGGACGGCTGGCACATTTGGGGAACTACCGATCTACGCGACTCCCAAGAAATAGAGGGCACGACGTGGATTCTTGACCGAGGGGTGCAGGGCGAATGGGTGCGTCAGATGCTCGTCGCTTCGATTCAACGCGGTGCATGGAGCTCTGGGCCACACGGAAGATGCGTGCGAGTGAAAGCGCATCCGACCGGAGCCGATGAACTCACTGCCGAAGACGCTGTCCGTCTTGCCGAGGAACGGCTCGTAATCCTCGTTGAGAATCGGAACAGTGACGGTGCGTTCGTGAGGCGCGTCGTGACGGAACTGGATAAATCTCTTCACAGACTTTGGCAATGTCCGGGCGAGCCGATCCGATTCGACAGCTTGGACGGCGCGGGGCAAATGCCGGAGGAAGTCGAGCGACGTGCCGGAGGAAGGCGGTATCGACCGCGATTGGTCGCAATCGTTGACAGCGACCGGAAGGGTCCGAACGATACAGACAGCGGCGCGGCGCGGAGACTGCGTTCGACCTGCGCGAAGTACGATGTCCCCTGTTGGGTTCTTGCCAAGCGGGAATCCGAGAACTATCTGCCTCGGATCCTGCTCAGCCAGCGACAAGACGCAGGAGCGGACCACTCGCGATTAGTCGAAACATGGGACGGCCTGACGGATGATCAGAAGAACTTCATCGACATGAACCACGGTTTGCCGGTTGCGCTTACGGACATCGAGCAGGAACTGTTTCGTGATCTGCCCGCGGCCGACAGACAGGTTTTTTCCATTGGATTTGGACCAAATATATACGAGTGCTGGAATCTGTGGGAAGGGCAGGCCAAAATCGAACTGCGGAGGCGCGGACAGGGTGACCTTGAGCGCGGAATCGAGATGATTCGGAAGGGAGTTTAGAACAATGTCCGACAGTCAGCCGGCTCGCACGGAGGTTGTCCCGGAAGTCGTTTTTCTGGGCAAACTGGTCGAACGCATCGTGGCCGGGAAAATCCGCGTGCCGAGATTTCAACGTCCATTCGTCTGGAAACAGGCGGATCTGCACGCACTGCTCGACAGCGTGTTACGCGGTTTTCCGATCGGCTCCATTCTCGTCTGGGATACAGAGAAGCGTGTCGAGACCACGCAACGCGTCGGGCCAATCGAGGTCGGTCCCCACCTCGGCGGGTCGGTCGGATATTTGCTCGACGGCCAGCAGCGGGTGTCGACATTCGTCGGCACGTTACGGTTACCCGACGGGGCTGATTCGATTGTATTTGACGTCGACTGGCGGGTTTACTGCGACCTCGAACACAAGGAGTTTGTACGGGAGCCTGCGGACGGATTGAAACCGCAACACTTTCCTGTTGGCAGCCTGTTGGACACAGCCGGATTCTTTGCTGCATGCCGCCGCATCGTTGAAGTTGGGGATCGGCGTCAGGCCCAACGATGGCTCGAAGAGGCCGACCGTCTGGCTAACGCGTTTCGAGACTATCAGCTCCCCCTCGTACATATCCGTGAGGCGGACCTCGACAGTGCCGTAACGGTCTTTGCGCGACTCAATCGTACCGGACGTAAGATGACGGCCGACCAGATGGTATCCGCGTTGACTTATCAGGAAGGGCAGTTCCATCTCGCCGCGAAATTGGATCAGTTCAACGAAAAGCTCGACGCCCAAGGGTTCGGAAATATTAATCGCGTTTTCCTTCTGAGATCAATACTCGCGGCTCTCGGCCACGACATTTACGCCAAGGATTGGGCGAGCCTTGTGGTCAAGCAGGAGGTCCGAGCCAAACTCCCAGTAGCCTTCGACTCGGCAACAGAGGGGATCAAGAATGCACTCGATTTCCTCCAGAATCTGGGAGTTACATCCGACCGATTGCTGCCTTACGGACTTCAACTCGTACTACTCGGTGAGTTCTTCAGACTGTGCCCGGCTCCGGACGCCGGAGTCGCCGCGTTGCTTGAGCGCTGGTTCTGGGTGACCTCTTTTACCGGCTGGTTCGGCGGAGTCAACAGTACTCAAGCCACCCGCGCCCTAGGCGAAATCCGCGACCTTGCCAAGGGCAAGGAAACCGGGTTCAATGTTGTGGATTTGAATGCACCGGCCCAAGCGTTTCCGGA
Organism: Terriglobia bacterium; assembly: GCA_963555775.3. Classification (GTDB taxonomy): domain Bacteria; phylum Acidobacteriota; class Terriglobia; order 20CM-2-55-15; family 20CM-2-55-15; genus JAJEDW01. The sequence continues at coordinate 123,333 of CAUVWY020000007.1, forward strand.
GCGCTTTGATGGTAGAAGCGCACGTGTTCGCTCATTTCTCCTATACCTCGCCTCTCTTCAACCTCTTTCGCTTCGCGGTCCGGAACCCCTCAATCCGGGTCAACTGCTTTCCACTCGTGGAACAAAGGCGGTGGGCTATGTGCTATCGAATCTGGAGTCGGCCACGGACCTTTTTGGTAGCCCTGCAAACCGCATGTTCGTGGACGCCAACCACGTCGGCCAGGCGTTCGTGGACTTGATCGATTTGCCAGACGACACGTTGATCAAACTGCTGCCGACACATGGTTTCGCTACAGAGTCGCTCCAACTGTTTCGGAACGGCGACCGAGTCGGACTCATCCGAAAGCGGCAGGATGCCCTGATAGCCGGCGAACGAGCGTTCATGGAACAACGGCGCGTCACTCGGCCGACGACGCGGACCGCGGCTAGCGTTGCCGATAGCGAAACGTCAGACGAGGGACCATGTGAGTGAAGTGCCTTCGCGCGTCCCTGAACAAGATCGCAGCCACGGCCCGCAACACGGCCCAGATACGAAACATGATGGCGGAAACGGGCTGCAACAACCATCTCGGGTCGAGCGACGGCTCCACTCGCTGTCGGGACGGCGCTAGATGCAGTGGAAACGGCCGGTTTTCATATCCGTTAGGCGCGTTCCAACGCAGAAACTGCGAGTTCGGCAAGGAGTCCCGGTTTACGGGGCGTTTTTCGTCAGCTTGTTGATCTCGTCATGGATTTCCGCATCGCCGACACCTTCATCGACAGCCTCGCCAAGCTGATCGGCGACGAGCAGAAGGCCGTCAAGACTACGGCCTTCGACCTGCAAGCCAACCCCTCGCAACCGGGGCTCAGCTTCCACAAGCTGGGAAAGGCCAGAGATCCGAATTTCTGGTCCGTCCGCGCCAACCGCGACGTCCGAATAATCGTTCATCGGAGGGGGAACAGCCTGTTGCTCTGCTATGTTGATCACCACGACGACGCCTATCAATGGGCCGAGCGGAGAAAGCTGGAAACCCACCCCAAGACGGGCGCCGCACAGTTGGTCGAGGTGCGGGAGAGGGTGCATGAAATCAACGTGCCTGTGTATGCCCCGACCGTCCAGGACGCGCCACCGAAGCCGCTTCCCTTCGCGGACATCCCACAGAGCGATCTACTGGACTACGGGGTACCGGCCGAGTGGTTGGACGATGTGCGCAACGCCGACGAAGACAGCCTTCTGGATCTGGCCGAGCATCTGCCGGGCGAAGCGGCCGAGGCGCTGTTGGAGTGGGCCGTCAGCGGCAAGCCGCCCTCAGCACCGCCGGTTGCTCCCGCCGACCCTTTCGATCATCCCGACGCTCGACGTCGTTTTCGCGTCATGCACGACATCGCGGAACTGGAACGCGCTCTCGATTATGCATGGGAAAAATGGGCCGTCTTTCTTCATCCTGCGCAACGGCAGGTCGTCGTGAATGACTACAGTGGTCCGTCTCGTGTGTCCGGCGCTGCAGGCACGGGCAAGACCGTCGTGGCACTCCACCGCGCCGTGTTTCTCGCACGTACCCACTCGGAAGCCAGAGTACTGCTCACTACGTTTTCGGAAACCCTCGCCGGCTTTCTTCGGACAAAGCTGACCCGGTTGACAAGCAACGAACCTCGGCTTCTGGAACGTGTGGAGGTCGATGCCATCGACACGGTAGGCGAACGCCTCCACCGTGCTCAGGGCGGTTCCCACGAGATCGTGACTCGGAAACGAGTTCAGGAGCTTCTGGCGAAAGGCGCGGGCCAAACGGAAACGCTCGAGTTCACCCCACAGTTTCTGCTGAGCGAATGGGAGAACGTCGTCGACGCGTGGCAGTTGGATAGCTGGGAAGCCTATCGCGATGTCCGGAGGCTTGGGCGAAAGAAGCGCCTTCCCGTGGAGCGGCGCGCGGCACTCTGGTCGATCTTCGAACGAGTCCGGACTGAGATGAGAGCGCGTGGACTGGCGACCCGGGCCGATATGTTCAGCATGCTGGCCGAGAAGCTCGGAGAACGTCGGAATCCGCCGTTCGACTTCGTCATCGTGGATGAAGCGCAGGACATCAGTGTTGCTCAACTGCGATTTCTGGCCGCATCGGGCGGCGAACGGTCGAACGGCCTTTTCCTGGCGGGCGATCCGGGACAGCGGATCTTCCAGGCGCCGTTTTCCTGGAAGGCGCTGGGCGTCGACGTCCGCGGACGATCGCAGACGCTCAAGCTCAACTATCGGAGGTCTCATCAGATCCGGATGCAGACGGATCGATTGTTGGGTTCCGAGATCGCCGACGTGGACGGAAACGTCGAGGATCGCCGGGGAACCGTCTCGGCATTCAACGGCGAGCATCCGAAGATACGCCTCTTCGAGACGGAACCGGAAGAGAGCGAGGCTGTTGGACGATGGTTGCGCGAACACCGTGATGCCGGCGTCGGTCCGGGAGAGATCGGAGTATTCGTGCGGTCGGCGAAGGAACTGGACCGGGCGTGCGATGCGGTCGGTCACGCCGGGCTCCCTGTACGGATCCTGGATGAACGCGGCGCCCCCGACGACGCCAGAGTGTCGGTCAGCACCATGCACTTGGCGAAAGGACTGGAGTTCCGCGCCGTCACCGTCATGGCATGCGACGATGAGGTGATTCCCCTGCAGGAGCGGATCGAGACCGTCGCGGACGATGCGGATCTCGAGGAGGTCTACAATACGGAAAGACACCTGCTCTACGTCGCGTGCACACGGGCGCGGGATCACTTGCTGATAACTGGCGTCGCTCCTGCCTCGGAGTTCCTCGACGACTTGCGTGTTTGACTTCCGTTCATATTCATCGCCGCGTGCGGTGTCACCCCCTTGAAGGCGTAGCTGGGCGAACCTCTATCCAAAAGTGAAGCAAATCGCGCGTAACGGTCCTTCGTGCAATGTGCCGGAAATGGCTTCCAAGCACCCTATTCACAAATGGTGACTGAAAGTGGAATCACCCTCGTATAATTATCTTTAACTACAATACATTCAAATAGTTAATAGAGTGATCTGGCGGGAGAGCGATGCTCTGTCATCGTGACCGACGACCAACAATGAATACGCCCCGAACCCCCGTCGCCCCTTCAGGTTCGGGCGGCATCCGCCATCTGCCTAATTGCCACTTCAAACCGATGCGGGAGCATCGCCGTTGTTGCCTCGCCTCGCATCTGAACGCCAGCGCTCCGACCGCGGCCCCGTACACTTCCGCCGCGAGTTGCTAAACGACAATCCAGTCCATCGGGGAGCTCAATAGCCGCTCGCAACCCGATTCGCCGATGATGTAGGTGTTCTCGACACCGGCGCCGCCAATTCCCGGATAGAAAATCTTCGGTTCCACGGCCATCACCGTACCGGCCTCGAATGGATCGTCAAAGCGGGGAGCGATAACCGGGATTTCATCCAGTTCGAGGCCGATCCCGTGAGCGATAAAGCGGACCTGGTTTTCGGCCGCCCCCATGAAGTGGGGTTTGTAGGGCGTGTTCTCGATTCGTTCCTGAGCCCGCCGATAGATATCACTTGGAACGACGCCAGGCCGCAGTTGCTCTTCGAGCCAGGCGTTCATCTCCAGAATGAAGCGGTGGGTTTCGAGAATATCGGGCGAGGGTTTTCCAACCGAATACGCGCGGGACGCGTCCGCGAGGTATCCGTCGAAACCGGCAACGATGTCGACCATGACCGGTTCGCCGCGGACCAGCTTTCGACGGCTGCCCATGACGGGGATGGCGGGATATAGACCGCGAACGCCCACGGCGCCGTCGAAACTGTGGGGATAGGCCGCGGTGTCCCCAAACGAAACTGCGCCAAAATAAAGCTCCATGTTGAAGCGGCGGACCCGAACCAGGCCCTGATGCCCAGCTTTTCGCATGACCTGTTCGATCCGTATACCCAGTTCCACTTCTTCCATGCCTTCGCGAAGTTGCAGGGGAATGTCCAGAAAGGCCGCATCGAGCATGGTCGCCGCGCGGCGAATTCTGTCGTGCTCGTACGGAGACTTCACCCCGCGCGCCCTTCGAATGGCCATCGACTGATCGATGAACGCCGCCCCCGGAAATGCCCTCTCGATCTGGCGGTACATGGAAACCGGCAATACATCGAACTCGAGCCCCAGGAGTTCGGCAGACGAATCCACCAGGGAAGGAAGCTCCGAATAGCGCTGAAACGGAACGATGTTCCCGACCTTCGATTCGGTCACCGCGCGGGAGTGGCTTTTCCGCACCGCGAAAATGGGTTCTCCTTCACGTGGAAACCACAAGACTCCGTCCTGAACGGTGCCGGTCAGATAGAACTGGTCGACGTTCTGAATAACGAGCAGGGCATCGCATTCCATGTAGCGGCGGACCCTTGCCCAACGGCGTTCCAACTCTGCTCGCGGCACGTATTCCATCGAGGTGTCCATCATGGGAGGGCATTATATCGGACGTGTTATGATGCCTCGGTACTTCGAATGAGGGAAAGCGGTGAAAGGCCGCTACTGCCCCGCAACTGTAAGACGACATACTCCCGCGCTCAAGCCACTGCCGGCACAGGCCGGCGGGAAGGCACATGTACTTTCAGCGTCGTCGAGTCAGGATACCTCTCGAAGGAATAACCTTTCGTGGGAGAGGAACATCCATGACACCGCCCGTCCGTCGGTGTGCAGTCCGAAGACTTCCCTTTCGATTCACACTCGTCTCACTCGTTTTGTCAGTAGCCCTTGCCGGTTGCACACGGAACACCCGGGATCTACCGGAAGCGGAACCGCCCCAGAAAATCATTTCCCTGGTTCCGGCAGTCACCGAAATCCTCTTCGCCATCGGCGCCGGCGATCGCGTGGTCGGCATCAGCGATTTCGATACGTATCCGCCGGAAGCGCTCAACCGTCCCAGAGTCGGCGCCTTGATCGACCCCAACATGGAGACCATTCTGGCACTCCAGCCCGATCTGGTCATTGCCTATGGCACGCAGTCTCTCCTGAAGGAAAGGCTCGCAGTGGGAGGGATTCGCCAGTTTCCGTTCGTCACCGGCTCAACCATCGACGGCATCCTGGATTCGATTCGCGCCCTGGGCGGGGAACTCGGATTGGAGGAAAACAGCGACCGATTGGCTCAAGAGATTCAGGACACACTGGATCGATTGCGGAATACCCGCCCGGCCAACCCCCCAACGGTCCTGTTGGCACATTACCGGGACCTCGGAACGATGGGTTCGTTCTACAGCGCGGGCGCCGATTCGTACTATGGAGAGTTGATCGAAATCGCCGGTGGAAAAAACATTTTTGCGGACGTTTCGGACAATGCGTTTCAGCCGTCCCTCGAAGAGGTTCTGGATCGTGCACCGGAAGTCATCATCGAACTGTTGCCTTCGAACCTGGGCGGGGACCAACAACGGGAACGGCGCCTGGGGGATTGGGCGGCCCTTTCCTCGGTCCCGGCCGTTCGGAATGGGCGCGTCTACGTTCTTGCCGGAGACTACCTGCTGCTGGTCGGACCGCGCCTCGGCCAGGTCGCCCTGGATTTCGCCGCGGTCATTCGGACCGGGCAGGTCAGTTCCAGTTACACACCGGAATAACGGCGGGAGAGCGTTTGAAGTGTTCCGATTTCAAACGCTCCGGGCGTTTTCCCGAATAAGTGCCCATGCCCGCCGCACATGTTCTTCAGTCGTGCGCAGGTTGCCGACCGAAAAGCGAAGGACGAAGCGATCGTTGAGCGTAGTGTGCGAGATAAAGGCCTTTCCCGTCGAGTTCACACGATCCAGAAGGGCGGCGTTGCCTTCGTTCGTGCCTTTCAAACGAAAGCAGACGGTGCTGAAAGGCACCGGCGCCACGAGTTCGAAACCTGAATCCGCTTCGACCCAATCGGCAAATTCTCGCGCAAGACGAATGTGTTCGCGCAACACGCTACGTAGCCCGTCCACGCCGAAGTACCGGATGACCATCCACAGCTTCAACGCACGAAAACGCCGGCCCAGCGGAATTCCGAAGTCCATATAGTTGGTCACGGCGTCGCCCTCGGCGGTCTCGAGATATTCGCGAACCAGTGTGAAGGCCTCCTTTACGGCCTCGCGCCTTCTACTGAAAAACGCACTGAAGTCGATCGGCGTGAACAGCCACTTGTGTGGGTTCATCACAAATGAATCGGCACGGTCGCAACCGGCCAGCAGGTCGGAGCGTTCCGGGAGCACGGCGGCAGCCCCGGCATACGCGGCATCCACGTGCAACCAAAGACCTTCGCGCTCACAGATGTCGGCAATCGCCTCCACCGGGTCAATACTCGTCGTCGAGGTGGTGCCGATGGTCGCGCACACGAAAAAAGGCCGCCAGCCCTCCGCCCGGTCGCGTTCGATGGCGGCTGCCAGCGCGCCGGGGTCCATTCGAAACTCACCGTCGACTGAAATCTTGCGGATACCTCGTCGCCCGATTCCCAGCGCGAGGCCGGCCTTTTCAACCGATGAATGGGCCTGTTCGGAGGTATACACGGATAGCCGGGGTGCATTCGGGCCCGAAAGGCCGTCTTCGGCAACGTTCCATTCCGGAATCGCGTTCCGCGCCGCAGTCATTGCGTGGAATGTGCTGACCGACGCAGTGTCGTAGACCACGCCCTCGAATTGGTCCGAAAGACCCAACATCTGACGCAACCAGTCCAGCACGGTTTCTTCCAGTTCCGTCGCCGAGGGCGACGTCTTCCAGAGCATCCCGTTCACGTTCAGTCCCGCCGCGATCAGTTCCGCCAGAACTCCCGCACCAGCGGCCGAACTCGAAAAATAGGCAAAGAACGCCGGGTGGCTCCAATGCGTGATGCCGGGCATGATCACGTCGTCAAGGTCCGCAAGAATCGCATCCATCGACTCCCCTTTTTCGGGCGCCGAAGTCGGAAGGCGCCGACGGATATCTCCCGGCTGAACCTGTGACAGAACCGGACGCTCTTCAATGGTTTCAAGATAGTTCGCAACCCAATCGACAGCTTCACGTCCCCAATGCCGGAGCTCTTCGGGAGTCATATCCCGAACCGCGGAGTCTCTTGTCATCTCATCCGTCCAATCCAATTAACTCGTTTTATATCAATAACATGTTTACGAATAACGGCCGGCGCACCGCTGCCTGAACCGGTCGCTCGGCGGGTCGGGCCCTTGACGCACATCAGTATAGAACGTAAAATGTTACGTATTCCCGAATGGCAGGTTTTAATGGAAGACTTTGAAATCGGAGATCAAGTCGTCTACCCCAATCACGGCGTGGGTATCATCGAGAAGATCTCCAACCGTCTCGTTCAGGGCCAGTTCCAAAGATTCTACCTTCTGAGAATCTGCTCCAACGACATTCTCGTGATGGTTCCGACGGCCAATGCCACCGAAGTCGGTCTTCGCCGAACCATCGACAGCAAGAACGTGGACAAACTGTTCTCCTTCCTCGCAAACGACGAATTCTTTTCGCACCGCGACTGGAAAGACCGTTTCAAGGAGAACTCCGAGAAAATGCGATCCGGTTCGATTCTGCATGTGGCCGAGGTCTACAAGAACCTCGTTTACCTGAACAAGATCAAACCGTTGTCGTTCCGGGAAAAGCGCATGCAGGATCGCGCCCGATTCCTGCTGGTTTCCGAACTCGCATCCGTGATGAGTCTTCCCGAAGAAGACATTGAAGGCCGAGTCGACCAGCGCGTCAACAAAGCCTGCGCCAAAGTACCTGTTGCTTAACGATTAGAGGGCTTGCGCCCCGGCATCCGATGCCATCCTTTTTTCTTCTCATCCTGCTGACCTTGTTCCTCATCATGTCCGGACTGTTCTCACTGTCCGAGACGGCGGTGCTCTCGAGCAACCGGTTTCGGCTCCGTCATCTGGCCGAGAGCGGCAATTCCAGGGCCAGGAAGCTGGCTGAATGGCTTGAAGCACCCCAGAAACTGCTCGCCACGCTGCTACTTGGGAACAACTTCGCCAACATTGGAGCCGCCACGATTGCGGCGTCCGTCGTTACGAGTTCGGTTTCGGAAGCCGAGCGCGACCTGTTCCTGGCCCTCGAAACGGTCCTTCTGACAGTCGTCGTATTACTTTTCTGCGAACTCGGTCCCAAGGCTTTCGCGACGCGGTCTCCCGAAAGAATCGCCCTGAGCCTGGTTATACCGATCGAACTCTGGATGAGGCTGACTTATCCGGTTGCACGGTTGATGATCAATCTGGCGGGGTTCTTCTTTCGCAGTGTCCGCGAAGATCGCGAAACGCCGGCCGCAACGGCCTCCGACGTCGAGTTGAAATCCATCATCAACAGTTTTGCCCAGGATCGCCACAAGATGTTGGAGCGGGTTCTCGACTTCTCGGAGCGGCAGGTCCGCGATGTCATGGTTCCCCGAATCCGGACGGTCTCGCTGGCAATCAACACCCCGATCGAAGAGGTGCTGGAGGTTGTCGAAACCGCGCGTTTGACACGCTTCCCGGTGTACCAGGGAAGTCTGGACAATGTTTTGGGCATCCTGCATGGGAAAGATCTGATGCCCTTCCTGCACAGGGGCAAGTCATTCCGGTTGTCGCAGCTTCTTCGAAAACCTGTTTTCATCCCCGACACGGCCCCGCTCAACAACGCCATACACGTACTCCAATCCGCACAGACGCACCTGGGTGTGGTCGTTGACGAACACGGCGGTGTCGAAGGCATCGTGACGCTGGAAGACTTGGTGGAGCAGATCGTCGGAGAAATCCAGGACGAGCACGACATCGAGATCGACGAGATCATCCCTCAGTCGAACGGCAGTTACCTGATCGACGCCGGAATCGCCATTCACGAGTTGAACGACAGGCTCGGGCTCCATTTACCCGAGAACGGATACTACGTAACGCTGGGGGGCTTCATCATGATGCAAACCGGCAAGTTGGCCAGCGAAGGCGACTCCGTCGAATGCGAAGGCTGTCGATACGAAATCGAACAAGCCGTCGGACGACGCATCATGAGGGTTCGCATGACCCGGATGGCCAATCCCAAGGAATCCGACGAAGGAATCGACGTCAAGAAGGAAGGCTAGCCACACGCAGCAGAACCGTGCGGGGTTTTGCAGCGGGCTAACGGATATCAAGGCTCGACCAGACCGCGGAGCCGGTCGAAGAAACCCGGAAACGAGATGTCCACGCAGCCTGCATCCTCGATGCGAACTCCTTTTCGACTGACCAGACCGGCCACCGCAAAGGCCATCGCGATCCGATGGTCTCCAAACGACGACACGGCGCCGCCCTCCAGTGGAGCGTCGCTTTCGGCAACCAGCCCGTCCTCGAACTCTTCGACGTGTGCGCCGATTGCATCCAGGTTCACCACAAGTGCCCGAAGACGGTCGGTTTCCTTGTGACGAAGTTCCGCCGCGCCTCGAATGGACACTCTCCCTGCCCCACATATCCCAAGAACGGCCAGAATAGGCAACTCATCGATCAACCCCGCGGTCGCCTCCGCGGAGACATCGATCTCTTGCAACTCGGAATGACGGACAATAATGTCGGCCACCGCTTCTCCGTCGTTCTCGCGACGTGCCTCGATTCGAATTTCGGCGCCGATCTGTTTCAGCAACGAAAGAAAATCGGTACGGCTCGGATTGACACCGACCTCCAAAAGCCGAAGCTCGGATCGGGGAACCAGCAATGCGGCGGCGATCAGAAACGCCGCTGAAGAGATGTCTCCGGGAATACGGATCGACCGTGCCCGGATCGGATGCCCGCCATCGACTTCGATACGCCGAACCCCGCCGCCATTGGCCACGGATCCACCGACTACTCGCAGGGCCGCCCCCGAGGCAGTCAATGCGATCTCGGTGTGATCTCGAGTGCGTATCGGTTCATGAACGATCGTCGTGCCGGCGGCGTGCAGGCCTGCCAGCAAGATCGCCGATTTCACCTGGGCGCTCGGAACGGGCAGGCGATAATCGATGGCCCGAATTCCACCTCCGGTAATCGACATCGGCAAATGCCCGTCCGTTGTCTCGATTCGCGCGCCAAATTGTGCGAGAGGCTCGACGATCCGCTGCATCGGGCGGCAACTCAGAGAATCGTCGCCAACGAACCTCGAAGAGAACGAATTTCCGGACAAGATCCCCGAAAGCAATCGGACGGTCGTACCCGAATTGGCGGCGTCGAGATCTGTCTTGGGGGAATCCAGACCCCCAAGACCTTTCCCATGGATCCGAACCGTATCGGTTGGACCCGTCACTCTCTCGATCTCCACGCCGAGTCCTTCAAGACAACGCAACGTACTGAAACAGTCCGCGCCGCGAGGAAATTTTTCGGCAGTCGTCATGCCGTCGGCGATCGCTCCGATCAGCGCGGCCCGATGGGCTATGGCCTTGTCTCCAGGCACCCGGGTGTCGCCCTGGAGCCGTTTTGCCGGCAGAATTTCGACTGTGCTCATGATCTACGGGTTCGATCCCGTTGAAGCGGGATCTCAGGATAGCACGCCGGTGAGATGGCGCCTGCGGCCGAGCACGCACGCTCTCTTGGGGAGCGCACCCCGCCGCCGGTCCGCAACTCCAGCGTTCTCCTACTTTGGCTTTGGGGAGGTAAGGTCCACTTTGCGGAATCATGATTGACAATTAAAAAAGCCCCATGTAACGCTCCCAGAATGGGCTCGAGCAACATAGATGTCTTCGAACTGACCGTGCCCAGCCGGATGGAAGAGTTGAGTGCGGTTCACGACCTCGTCGACAAGGCAACCCGGGCCTTCAACCTCAACGAGGAGATCGCGCACTGGATCGAGTTGGCGGTAAGCGAATCCGCCATTAATGCCATCCAGCACGGAAACGGCCTCGACCCGTCCAAGGAAGTATTCCTGAGGATTGCATTCGACGGAAAGGCCCTGGAGATCATCGTTGAAGATCAGGGGGGCGGTTTCGACCTCTCTGACGTGCCCGATCCGACCGACACCGAAAACCTGATGAAACCCGGTGGGCGCGGCATTCTGATCATCAAGTCGTTCATGGACACCGTTGAACTGACGGACGGCGCTGACGGTCGAAGCCGCCTCCGGATGGTCAAGAACTTCGTCGGGGAGCAGTCTCCCGGTTCATGACGGTCACGGCTCGGAATCGGGCCCATCGGTTTCGCCCTGTAGTCGTGTCGACGCCGCTTGAAGGGCAATGACCACTCGGCCCGCAATTTCGTTTGGTTCGAGCCCGTCAGTCGCAATACGCACCGGGGCCATTCCGTAGGACGCAAGCCGTTCGTCGTAGAGTTCACGAATCCGTTCCCGGCTTGAGAACAATGGACGCGTGCCGTCCAAGGGAACGCGCTCAAGGATGGTTCGAAACGCCGTCTCCAGATAGACGGCCACTCCAGTTCCGTCGACGATGGCTCGATTTTTTGGATCCGCGTAGGTTCCTCCGCCGAGGGCCACAACCCGGGGGGAGGTTCGAGAGACTCGTCCCAGGACCTCCGATTCGATCTCGCGGAACCGAAGCTCACCGGACGCCCTGAAGATGTCGTGAATTTTGCGGCCGTCTTCTTTTTCGATCAGATCGTCCAGGTCCACGAACGGCAGTCCCAGGAGTTCGGCAACCCTGCATCCCACGGTTGACTTGCCGGATCCCATGAAGCCAACCAGATAGACACGCTCCATGGCGACAGGTTACCCGGAATCACCGGTGCAATCCAATGCCGGCAGATCGTGCGGGGCGCCCAAATCCCTCAATATTGAGTATGTAGGGGCAGTCTATGACTGCCCGAATCAAGTCCGAAACGGGACAAATCAAATCCGACACTGCCCGAATCAAGTCCGAAAGGATTGTGCGGATCGTTTGATTTGGGCGGTCATAGACTGCCCCTACATTATCAAGTCCGAAAGGATCGTGCGGATCGTGCAGTCATAGACTGCACCTACAGTGGGAGCGGGAGGGGGCGTGCGAGAAGTTCTACGCGGGACGGGCGGATGGATCCGGCGCTGCAGCGGACAACTCGTGAGTAAGGTGTGTCAGTCCCTTCTCACGAGACGAGTGTCGCCATTTTCAGTACTGATCGAGACCTGGGGGCCGCCTTCGCCTTCCTGTCCCGCCACCCGCAAATCGCGTCCGGAAGTCTCGCGTTCAAAGTTGTCGAAGTCGGAGTTGAACGTGCCCGACCGCACCCGTGCCTCCAGGGCAAACCCCGACGCCGATGGCAACTCCAACCGAACGTTCGAGTAATCGCCGACAACTGTAATCGAATCCGTAGGGGGCTCGTCGAATCGCAACAGCACGTCGCCATGCCGGCTGGCTACATTGACCGAACCCATAACGTTGCGGACATCGACGTTTCGATACGAAGCATCGACGGCGACGGCGCCCTGTATTGCGTCGAGTTCAACGCGGTTGTTCCGGCCGCCCACACGCACATCGCCGGCGGCTCTCCGAACTTCAACGGTCGAATACCGATTGTCGATCGCCGTATCTCCACCAAGGCCGATCAGTTCGACTGGGGCGTATCTATTCTCGACGGCAACGTTCCCACCAACCTCGTTCAGGGTAACCGCGCCATAGCGGTTGACGACAGCCACGGCCCCCGATATTTCGTTCGCGAATACGGGACCGTAACGGTCCGAAATGCGCGCATCGCCCTCGATCCGATTCAAGGTAACCGCACCGTATCGATTCTCGACAACCTGATCTCCCGTCAAGCCGGTAACCTGCACGGCACCGTAGCTGTTGTCGATTTCCAAAGCCGTGTTGGCAGGCACGCGAATACGAAGGTTGGTGCGGTAACGCCGCCGAACGGATGCCTGGAGTTGACTCCGATTCGAATCGACCACATACCGCCCATTATCTTCTTCGATGGAAAATGTCAGGTCCGATTCCAGTTCGGCCGCAGCCTCCGGGGAGGCGGCCCGCACCACCTTTTCGATCGCGACATCGATTCTCCCTTCATCGCCGGGTTCAACAACAACCACGCCGTAACGGTTCCGGATCTCGACGACCCGCCCAGGCTCGATCTCGGCCGCGATCTCGGATGAAAATTCGTAGTTTTCGCCGAGTATGTCGAATAGATCGAACTCTTCGCCAATCAGGCCGATCAAACCCAAGTCCGAACTCACGTTCGATATAGCGGTAAAGCTGGATCCGGCAATCAGTACGAACACCAGCAATACGACCTCTCCGGTGCCGAAAAGCGAAGTGCGCCCACCGTTAAGGCCATCACGTCTGAGACGGTAATAGTCGACAACTTTCACGAGTCCCCAACCGATGAGCGAGACGGGCCAGTAAAGGGCAACGCTCTGCCATATCTGCAGCGGATACCCGAGGTTGCGCGCCAGCAAGAGTCCACCGACAGCAACCAGGATCAGCGCCCAGAATAGAGTGCCGAAACTTCGTCGATTGCTCATCGCGGTTCTTCCGTCTGGTTATCGTCGACTTCGCCAGCTGCCTCGGACCTGACCGGGTCGTTCACTCGGGAAGCCGTCGGTACGTGGCGCCGGCCGCCGTGTTGGTTGCGCACTGCGTCCTCCCGTCCGAAATACTCGACGATCTTCACCAAACCGATAACAATCAAAATCACCGGCCACATGCGCCCAAACTCGAACCGTTCCGGGGCAAGATTGTTCAAAAGGAGGAGACCACCCAGAGTAATCAGTATTATCGGCACTGTCATGATCTTGTCCGTTCTTCACCGTCTTCGTAACCACCCGCGCCTGTTGGGGAGGGAGGTGGATTGGGCGTCCGCTTCGAGACTTCCTTTTCTTCCTTCGCTTTCTTGGTTTCCTTCTCTTCCTTGTGCCGCAGTATGAGCAACACTCCGGCCACGATCAGCAAGACCGGCCAATAACGCAAGGCATCGCGGAGTGGAAGCAAATCGAAGCTGTCGACAAGGAAAAGGACTCCCAACACCAACATGGTCACGCCGCCCCAAAGCTCCTTGTTGCGGACATCGCCAAACTGTTGATGGAAACGATCGATCGGCGTCTCCAGGTCGATGCCCTCAGCCATGAGTTTTCTCTTCCTGGACGTGTAGTAGGCCTCGAAGGGCATGTAGAAATAGAAGCCCACTGCCAGCAGAGAAAATACGGCATCGGCCGGACCGCCAATATCCGCAAGAGTCAGGAGAAAACCGAACAGAACGATGTGCACGGCGGCCTTCAGGAACTCACCGTTGTATATCGCGCCGACACCGGGAATCAGTCCCAAGGCAAACGCGGCGCGGGCATTATCTCCCCCGGCCGAGGGGCTGGGCCCGGAAGGACGATCCCGATTCGAAAACTCATCGCGTCCGGTATCGCCGGCTTGCGCCCGCGCCCCAGCCGAATCCTCGGTTGAGGGTCTTTTGCCAACCGGAGGCGGCTCACGCATTCCACGGCGGACGATGTTTCCGAGACAGTTCTCGCAGTACACGCTCCCCGCAACCTCGCGGCGGCACGGTGCGCACAGGGAATTGCCGCAAGACACGCAAAACGCAATGCCCTCGATTTGAGGGTGATATGCGCAATTCATTGTGAATCCTCCCCCAACTGCTCGATCCGATATTGGATCTGGCCAAATAATGCATGCGGCACACCATAGTAGAGCCGCACGGAACGGTCGTAGACATCGTCGGCCAGTTCCTCCACGCTGGAGTACATGGCACCCGGATTCGATAATGCCGCAGGGTCCAACGGCACACCGGCGATGCGCGTCATCCATCCCAACATCAGGACCGCGGTGAACACGGTCATCGCCGTGCGCGGCTCCAGAATCCAGCGGCCGACGGCGCCGAGCGTGTCCAAAAATGTCTCCCGCTTTTCCTGCACTCTCTGGGGAAGCGAAGACTCCGGCCGGGTATTGGCCACGATACGGGTCGCAAACCACGCGGGCGCCTCGAAGACGGGAAACTCACGTCCCCAGCGGACTACCGCGATCATGTTCAGATACATTTCTTGGCAGGAGTCGCAGTCCGCCAAGTGGGTGTTGACAGTCAGTTCCTCATCCGGCGGCAACTGCCCGTCAACCAGGCCGAACAGTCGTTCCTCGACGGTTGCGCAACGAATATGCGCGCCGGTCCCGCCTTCCAGAGTGTTGGCCAGAATCCGTTGGACGATCCGCTCCGGCGGAGAGTAGGACAAAGCTGTCCTGGACCACTCGATCGCCCCGGCCATGGTTGCATGAATTTCTTCACATGCGCTGCATGCGGCCAGGTGCTCTTCAATCGCCGCAACGCGATCCGTGGGAAGCAGTCCGTCGAGGTACTCCGTCAATCCATCTCGAACCGTTGGGCAAGTCAGGTCTTGTTGCTCCGAATCCGAGGTCCCGTCCAGAATTCTGGACACCATCTGTTGGGAACCGGAAACGGAGGGGAATGAACGCGCCCACCGAAGAACACCAGCGATGCTTTCAAGGAGTTCGGTGCATGGCACGCACGCCGGGAGGTGGGCTTCCACCGTCAAACGTTCATCCACGGACAACGTTCCCTCGATGTACTCGGAAAGTCGCTCTTCTATCTTGCTTGATTGCTTGGCGCAATTGGACATCGCAATCACCGGGAGCGAAACACCATCAATAACATCACAGTAGTCACGCAATTGGACATATGAATCACTCGGTGCGAAACACCATCAATAACATCACAGTAGTCACGCAATTGGACATATGAATCACCGGGAGCAACGAACCCTCAACAACGTGGCAATCGATTACAACTGACCTTTCATTCCTCTGAGCCGACGCCCCAATTCGGTGCGGCCACGATTGATTCTGGATTTGACCGTACCCAGGGGGATGTCCAGAATCTGCGTCATCTCGTCATAAGTGCAGCCTTCCAGGTCCCTCAAAATTACTGCTTCCCGAAGGTCCGTCGTCAAATCCAACAGCGCACCGTGGACCACGCCCGAAAGTTCCTGCTTCCGATACGCTTCGCCGGGATGGTCGAACCGGGCTGGATTCTCCGCGATTCGCTCAAATTCCGCATCGATCGAATCCGTCAGCGACAGTTCGTTCCTGAACTTCCTGTAACGGTCGATGATGAGGTTGCGCCCGACTCGTAACAACCAGATCACAAACTCTCCCGACTCGGGACGGTAGGCCCGCATCGTTCGATAGACCTTGAAGAATATCTCCTGTGTCAGGTCTTCGGCTTCGTCGAATCGACCGCAGTACCTGTAGGCCAGATTGTAGACGCGCTTATGGTACTGACGTACGATGCCCTCCCAGGCACCGCGGTCTCGGGCAAGACACCGCTCGACCAGTTCTCGATCAGGCCGATCCAATATCAGTGTCTCGCAGCCTGCGCTGTCGATTCGTTCCGGCACTCGCCATAGACAAACGCAGCGGCTTCAAGAAAAGTTTCATCATCGTTGAACGTTTCTGAGATAATTTCCCGAGATGCGCCGGAAGTTATTGTATTTTATAGCCCTTGTGGCTTTTGGGGCTGCCGCGCACGTCGTCATTCGAAGGGGATTTGACCAGCAGCTTTTTCTGGAAAGTCTTTCCGAGATCCGCCCGGGCTGGATCGTCGCATCCGTCATCGGAGTCTTCGTCAGCTACTTGTTCCGTGCCATCCGCTGGCGCAGGCTACTTATACCATTGAAATCAGTCGAATTGGCCCCGCTCGTCAGCGGCACGATACTGGGTTTCGCGTCTATCTATGCGGTGGGGCGCGCCGGAGAGGTCGTTCGTCCGCTGTGGGCCGCTCGATGGACCGGAATTCCGCTCACCGGGTCGGTCGCATCCATCGTTGTCGAGCGAGTATTCGACACACTGATGATCCTCTTGCTGCTCGCCATCGGACTCGGCACGACCGATGTCCCCGGTACCGCGGCCGGCGCCGCTGCCCTGCTGTCACGGGCGGCATGGCTGCTGCTTTTCGGCTCGATCGGAGTGCTGGGGGTGTTCGCCTTCTCGCATTGGAACGTGGTCCGCATCAAGGCGTGGATCCCATTCGAAAGCGTCCGGAACGTGTTCGAAACTTTTGCCAGGGGTGCGGGACCACTGGCTCATCCCAGAAGCACGGCATCCATACTGGGGCACTCCATCCTGGTTTGGACCGTAGTTGCGCTACAATTCTGGCTCATGCTGGTGGGGTTGAACCTCAACCTCCCGGCGGGTACGGTTTGCCTGATCCTGGCGGTCTCCGCGTTGGGATCGTTGGCACAAATCCCGGGTATCGGCGGCGGACTTCAGGCCGGGTTCGTTTTCAGCACGACAACCTTCGCGGGGGTGCCAACGGAAACGGCGGTGGCGGCCGCTCTGCTGGCGTGGCTGATCATGTACGTACCGACGATTGCCGCCGGCGCCATCTACATGATGTGGAAAGGAATCACAACGAAAGATCTGGTTGGAGGCGGCGATGCGCGGGTGTCCGCCCTGAATGTCGGGCACACCGGTTTCGATGCCCGCGTTTGAAAGCCCGCGGCAAAACGCCGCAGAGTCGCGCCGAGGGTTCTTCGACCGGCTGTTTAGGATTGTCCAGATAGAACGGTTCGCCTATGAAATGTCCATTCTGCGGTCACACGCACGATAAGGTCGTCGACTCCCGGGAGAGCAAGGAGGGCGAGACCATTCGCCGTCGCCGACAGTGTCTCGACTGCAATCGCCGTTTCACAAGTTACGAACGGATCGATGAGATCCCCTACATGGTCGTCAAGAAAGACGGTCGCCGCGAGCGCTGGAACCGCGAGAAGGTGCTCTCGGGGCTCCTGAGGGCCTGCGAACGGCGCCCCGTCTCGATGATCCAGTTGGAAGCCATCGCCGACGATGCCGAACTACTGGCCCAGGAATCGCCTGAACGCGAAGTCTCCGCTGAGGTTCTGGGCGAAGCAATAATGATGGAGTTGAAGAATCTCGACAAAGTGGCCTATGTCCGCTTCGCATCGGTCTATCTGGACTTCAAGGACGTTCAGGAGTTCATGACCGAGCTCAGGAAGCTTCTCAAGAACCACGATTGATGGCGTATTTCGAACTCGAACACGAAGAACGGTTTCGCTCGACGTGGACACCCCTGGCCGATGTCCACGAAGACCCGGCGGAGATCATCATTCGGGCAGAGTTGCCCGGTGTCCGCAAGGGGGACATTCGTCTGAGATGGAAAGACGGCATTCTGACTATTTCCGGAACGAAGGAACGTGAGTTTCCGGCCGAGCAGGGACGTTTCCTGTGCGTAGAGCGTCAGTATGGCGGGTTCAGGCGGGATATCGCGATCGGCATCCCGGTCGATTTCAAAAGGTCTTCCGCCGAACTCCGCAACGGACTCCTCGAAGTGCGTCTGCCCAAAGTGGCGAAGCGTCCGGAAGAGACAATCATCCCCATAGGTGAATAAGAACCACATGGCCGACGATCCTCAAATGGGAATAATCGACGACGAGGCTTTGGAAGAAACCCGAGACGATCAGCAGCTTGCGATCCCCGAAGTTCTCCCCGTTCTTCCTCTGCCGGATATCGTCGCGTTCCCTTACATGATCGTGCCCCTCTTTGTCACGCGTGCCCAGTCGATTCAAGCCGTGGATGAATCCCTGGCAGGCAAGCGCATGGTGTTGCTGGTAGCTCAAAAAGATCGCGAGGTGGAGGAACCGACTGCTTCGGACCTGCACGGATTCGGCACCGTAGCGCTGATCATGCGGATGCTCAAGCTGCCCGACGGACGGGTTCGAGTACTCGTGCAAGGGTTCGCCCGGGCACGCGCCGAATACCTGGAAACGTCCGGAGAGGCCCTCCGCGCCCGCGTGTCGACCACGGTCGAGGAAACGATCAAGATCGAATCGCTCGAGTTGGAAGCCTTGAGACGTAGCATCAGATCTCTCCTCGAACGAGTGATCGAACTCGGCAAGAACGTGTCCCAGGACGTCGCTGTGATTGCGGCAAACCTTGAAGATCCCGGACGACTGGCAGACCTGGTGGCGTCGAACCTGGATCTTCGGGTGGACGATTCGCAGGAAATCCTGGAGTTGACCGACCCGGTCGCCCGTCTGCGGCATGTGAACACCATGCTGGGCAAGGAACTGAAGCTACTGCAGATCCAGCACGACATCAATTCGCAAGCGAAAGGCGAAATTGACCGCAGCCAGCGCGAATACTTTCTGCGCCAACAGATGAAGGCCATCCAGCAGGAACTTGGAGAGGGCAACGAGCTTCAGGAAGAAATAGAACAGTACCGAAAGAGGATTCGGGAGTCCGGTATTCCCCAAGAGGCGGCCGAAGAAGCCGAACGGCAGGTCGACCGGCTTGAACGGATGCACGGGGATTCGGCCGAGACCGCGACCATTCGGAACTACCTGGACTGGATCGTCGGACTACCCTGGTCCACATCCACCGAAGACAACCTGGATCTCGAAAAGGCTCAAACGATTCTCGATGAAGACCACTTCGGTCTGGAAAAGATCAAGGAAAGGATCATCGAACACCTTGCGGTAAGAAAACTCACGAAAAAGACGAAAAGCCCGATTCTCTGTTTCGCGGGTCCGCCGGGTGTCGGCAAGACTTCGCTGGGTCGGTCCATCGCGCGCGCCCTGGGGCGCAAGTTCGTTCGACTGAGCCTGGGCGGAGTACACGACGAGGCTGAAATTCGTGGACACCGCCGCACCTACGTTGGGGCCATGCCCGGCAGAATCATCCAGAACATTCGGCAGGCCGGGACGAACAATCCGGTATTCATGATGGATGAAGTCGACAAGATCGGCGCGGACTTCAGGGGAGACCCGTCATCGGCCCTGCTCGAAGTACTCGACCCGGAACAGAACTACGCGTTTCGCGACAACTTTCTGAGTGTGCCCTTCGATCTTTCGAACGTGATGTTCATCACCACGGCGAATATACTCGATCCCATTCAGACGGCCTTCCGAGACCGAATGGAAGTGATCGCGCTCAGCGGATACACCGAGGAAGAGAAGATCGCCATCGCCAATCGGCACTTGATTCCCAAGCAACTTGAAGAACATGGGCTGACACGCGCGCGGGCCGAGTTCACCGAAGCGGCGGTAAGGCACATCATTTCGGGGTATACCAAGGAAGCCGGGCTTCGAAACATGGAACGGAATATCGCCGGAGTCTGCCGCAAGATCGCACGCAGGGTTGCCGCCGGGAACAAACGAAAGGTACGCGTCACCCCGAGCAAGATCGAGTCCTATCTCGGCAACCCCAAGGTGTTCCGCGACGAGTTGCTCAAAAAAGACGTCGTTGGCGTCTCCACCGGCCTGGCATGGACGCCTGCCGGCGGGGACATCCTGTTTGTCGAAGCCACGGCGATGAAAGGCAAGGGCACACTGGCATTGACCGGGCAACTCGGCGACGTGATGAAGGAATCGGCGCAGGCCGCGATGAGCTATACGCGTTCGAGGGCAAACGACCTTGGAATCGAAGAAGACTACTTCGCCACCCACGACATCCACGTCCACGTCCCCGAAGGCGGCATTCCCAAGGACGGCCCGTCGGCCGGCGTCACGATCGCAACGGCGATCATTTCGCTTCTGTCGGACCAACCCGTGCATCGGAACATTGCAATGACGGGTGAAATCACATTGCGCGGCGAGGTCCTGCCCGTTGGCGGCATCAAGGAAAAAGTGCTCGCGGCGCGGCGAGCGGGAATTCACAAGGTCATTCTTCCCGGATTGAACGCACGCGACCTCGAAGACATCAACGCCGGACTGCGAGAGGATATGGAATTCGTATTTGCCGAATCGGTGAACGATGTCCTCGTCACGGCGTTGATCGGCCCGAAGGCGCCTCCGGCGCGCGCTCGTCCCAAAGCTTCGAAAACGCGCGTGAAGAGACCTGCGAAACGGGCTTAGCCCGCCGCTCTCATGTATTCGGAAGCCACCCTCATACGCAAGATCCGCGAGCGTTTCGGTAACGCGACAGCGGAAGTCGCCGTGGGCGATGACGCCGCGGTGGTCTCTCTGCCGCACGGTTTTTCGGCGGTTCTTTGTTCCGACCTACTCGCCGAGAACACACACTTCCGGCGCGAGTCCCATCCTCCCGAATCGATCGGCCACAAGGCGATCGCCGTGAACGTCAGCGACATCGGCGCGATGGGCGCGATTCCCGGCCATTGTCTGGTTTCGCTCGCGGTTCCGGCGGATATCGAAGACGAATGGATTGATGGATTCCTGGACGGCGTGGCCCAAGCCTGTCGAAGGTTCGGGGTGGAACTGGTTGGAGGCGATTCTTCAACGGCGGAACGCATCGTTGTGGATGTCGCGATGATGGGACGCGTCGAAACGGGACGGTCGGTCCTGCGGTGCGGCGCCCGGGTCGATGACGGAATCTACATCACGGGGTGCCTCGGCGGTTCGGCCCTCGGATTGGAAGTACTTGGAACGGATCGCCCGGCGTACGACGCCGTACGACGTCATCTGTATCCCGAACCGCGGCACGGGATCGGCCGCCAGGTTGCTGCAGGCGCCACGGCAATGATCGACACCAGCGACGGACTATCCGTCGACCTTGCGCATATCCTGACCGAATCCGGGGTCTCCGCCCGGATCGACCGGAAAGCGATTCCGTGCTTCCCCGGCGCCCGATTCGAACTCGCTTTGCACGGCGGCGAAGACTACGAGTTGATCGTCACTGCCCGAGACCTTCCGTCCGAAATCGACGGCGTACCGATCACACGGATCGGAAATATAGTGGACGGTCAATCGGGTCGGATCGTTCTGGTCGCCGGGTCGAGCGAATCAGTGCTCGAACCGGCGGGCTGGCAGCATTTTTGAGGATAGTTTCCGGTATGCTGTTGGCGATCGCCGGAAAGTGAAGAAATCTGGACCTTCGCCGCATGCCACATCTTCTGGTCATTGATGGGCCTGCATTCCGAGACTGTAGGGGCGGCAGTCGTGCGGTCATAGAGCATTCCGAGCTGTAGGGGCGGTCTATGACCGCCCAAATCAAGAATCAAGATTGTGCAGTCATAGACTGCACCTACAGTGGGAATGGGAATGGGCGGATTTCCGGCCGGCGGACGATGATGACGATCTTCGACGCGGCGCGTGTTCAAAACACTTCACTTTTAGGTGATCGTTCACAGTATGCGCCTTTGCGGGCGGAAGGATATGCGCCCGGGCCGTTCTTCTCTTCCCCCGCGTACGACCCACACGTGCCACCGCCAACGTCTCGCGGTGAACAATTTTCAGGCGTGCCGCTGGGAACGCGGGCATCTTGCCCGCTCTTCTCTTCCCTGTAACGCATTACAGAAGCGGGCCATACCCAGGCAATATTCAGGATGAAGGCAATCCGGTTGCGGAAGGAACAACGGAGAACGGGAAAAGCGAAAGGCGGAACCTCGGAGTGTTCCGCCTGGACGGACTCTAACGGTCTTCGCGCCCGCGGCCACCGCGGCCACCGCGCTCACTGCGGCTTTCTTCGATCCGGCGGGTCCATTCTTCGTAGAGAACCAACTGCTCGTCGGTCAAGATTCCCCGGATTTCGGCGCGGGATTGTTCTGTCAGTTCCCGATACATCGGGCGCGTCTGGGACTGCAGCTCGCGGTACCTTTCCCTCGAATCCCGAAGAATCGTATCCAACTGAGCGGTCTGCTCTTCGTCCAATTCCAGAAATTCCTCAAACCGCTGAAAGTTTCCTTCGGGAGGCTGCTGATCGGCATCCGGAGATTGCACGATTGACGGCACGCGGGATTCGTACAACTCTGTCGATACGCCACCGATCAGCACGCCGATGACGAAAACGGCAAGGATCAGCAACTTGGCCTGACGGGAACGTGTCACTGCAAAACCTCAGCCATGGAGATCTCGATCAACAGGTCCTCTCCTTCAGGAGGTTCCGCGTAACGATACATCCACTCTTCGGCCGAAACCGCGTCGATTCCCAGGTAGGCATCGACGATGCCGACGTCACTGTATGGAGACGGCATGGGCGACAACACTCGATAGCTGAGCAGAACCAGAAACATGATGGTGCTCGCAGCCACCATCGGACGCGCAAACGACGGGACATAATCCCAGAGCAGGCCCGCGGGACGGCTCACCGGCCGCATCCGGGCCACGACCCGCCGGGCAAAGGTGGCGTCGGGCTCGAATACTCTACCGCGTTCCTTTTTGACAAACTCTTCTGGAAGAAATCCATTCATGATCGACTCCCCTCGCCCGCATCGCGTTGGACTTCGGGTTGACGACGGCCCTCGAGCACCACGGCCAGTTTCTTGCGCGCACGGAAAAGGCGGATCTTTACGTTGGATTGGCTGATGCCCATTATTGTCGAGATCTCCTTGACCGACAATTCTTCAACTTCCTTCAAAAGAAGAGGTACCCGGAGCTTCGCGTCCAAACTGTCGACGGCGGCTCGCACGTCTTCGTAGGCGTCGAAATGAGGCCGCCCCCCCGAGAACACGGGTTCGGCCCGGTACCTGTCCATTCCCAGGCGTTCCCGCTGCAGCTTCCGCAGCCTGTCGTAACAGACGTTTACGGTAAGCCGGGACACCCAACCGGCCACGTTGTCATTGGGCCGTACCTGATCGATCTTGAGGAAGAAGCGTGAAAAGGCCTCTTGAGCCAGATCCTCGACATCTTCCCGTGACCGGAAAAAACGACTGCCCAACCGAAAGACCATCGGCGCGAGTTTAGAAACGAGTTCTTCCTGTGCCTCCGTCTCACCTCGCTTTGCGCGAACGATCAGTTCGCTGTCTAGTTCCATTAATGCATACGTCCCACTAAACCGAGAGGTTACTACTTTTCGTTTACGATGTTGTTACTTGTTATTTTTAAATTGATATGTCTGTGGGTCATGAGACCAATGCACAAAAAAAGCGTGACCGCTTTCCGGCGGCCACGCTTCGATCTCGTCTGATTGTCTCGCCCCGATTCCATGCCTGGAAGGCCAAATCCCTCCAGGTTACTGAATATTAGAGTGTCACCACCATCCCACTCGCCAATTCCTCCACCGGACTTGTTCGTTGCGGCCTCGTGACCGTTCGATCGCCGATCGGTATCTATCGAGCCAATTGTTTCAAGTTCGTACTAATACCTATGCACGTTCGGTT
This sequence comes from Terriglobia bacterium, assembly GCA_963555775.3. GTDB lineage: Bacteria > Acidobacteriota > Terriglobia > 20CM-2-55-15 > 20CM-2-55-15 > JAJEDW01. Next base: position 147,193 of record CAUVWY020000007.1, read on the forward strand.
CCAAATAAATTGTCCCATGGAATCAGACACTTGGAATCGGGGGCGCCGCTCATTATTCCATTTTACATAGCGTTAATCCGTAATCTAGGATTTCGGACTTGATTTGGGCAGTCATAGACTGCCCCTACATTCTCAATATTGAGGGATTTGGGCGACTCGCTCACTCCCATTGTAGGTGCTGTCTATGACTGCACGATCTCGAATTGGGCGGTCACAGACCGCCCGTACAATAGACTGCCCCTACATTCTCAATATTCATTTCTCAGGGAGATGTCGTCGTGGCCGGCGGCAGTGGAGCGAGCAGTTCGTCTTCAGTAACGTCAAACGCGTCGAAAACGTTTTTTGACAACACCTTGATTTGCGATTCCGCGGCGGATTTCCAGTACAGGTGGTCCGCATCGTCGGCATCCGCCCCAAACCGGGCGTCCAGCAGCACCGAACCCGCCGAATCCTTCAGGATGACCCGCAACCGCGGTTCGTCCAGGCCGTAAATTCCCAGCGGTTCCGGGTCATCCACGATGCCGGTTGCCTGTTCGAATTCCAATGCGTCCAACATGGCGGACACCTGGCCGGAATCGACCGCCCGATCGTCACCGGTAAACCAGTCGCTTCCGGTTCGGTGCAGTTCGATCGCGCCATCGCCGCCGGAGATCTCGATGGTCTCGACAGCATCGGGATTGAATCGGAGAAGAGTCTTGTCCCGGAGGTCATTCGTTTCCTTCTCAAACAAACCGGCCCACGAGGGCGCCGCAAGAAAAACCTCGTCGCTGGAAGCCAGCTTGACGTAATCGAAGGTGTCCCGCGGGTTCTCGTTTCCAAACAGAATCTCTTCCCTGCTGCCGTCCGCGAGGAGAACTTCGACCCTGAGCCCGGGTTCGGCCAGGCCATACTGCGCAAGGTCGGTGGGTTGGGCGGCAATGGTTTCGTCACGATCGATCCGGGTCACATTGGCTGCGACCGTATCCCATTGGCCCGAATCGGCCTCGAAATCTTCGGGAATCAGGAACTCCCATCCGTCGCCGGTTCGTTCGGCAGCGATGGATCGGTCCGGGTAGGTCAATCGCAGTTCAACGATATCCTCATCGTCCACCGCAAGAACCTTGCCGGCGTCTTCTTCGGCCTGCGCTCGCTCGTCCCGTCCCCGGATGTCGGTCCAATACACCCATCCCGTCAATATCAGGAGCAGGACAACAAGAACCGCGGTGCCTTTGAACTTCATGCCGAATCGAGGACAGGTGTCACTGTTTTCGCCGCTTCAACCAGACCGATATGCCCATCGCGACGATCACGAGCGGCAGAAGGACCATCGACAGATACAGGCTGACACGGCTCCCGGCGGCCGTCAGCGTCAGCGGACGGTCCTCGGAAAGCGTTGGACGAATCGAAATGAAACTCTCGTCTTCAGCCAGCCAACTGACAATGTTCAGAAAGAAGTTTCCGTTACCCTGCTGCGTAAAGTATCCGTTGCTCGCGAACTCCGAATCGCCCAACACAACCAGACGGGCGATCGCGGGCTCGCCCGACTCGATGTCCAGGTTTCTGGTCGCAACAACACCCAGGCTGACCGGCCCCGGGAGATCGACATCCGCGTCCATACTGGCCTGAGAGCTTTCGAAATCGGTTTCGCCCCAACTGCGGGCGCTCGACCGCAACAGGTAGGTCGTGAGCACGTCACCGGCAGGCCCACTGTCGGGAGTCACCGAACGAGCCAATGGGAAAAACGTCATGACACCGTCGAAGCCCTCCGTTATGGCATGGGCCCCGTAGTCCAGCACGATCGGAATTTCAGGTCCGGCGCCCAGCAAACGGCCCATTCCGCTCGCGTCCACTACAAAATCGTTGCCGACGGAAACCGACCAACGGCCGAGCAATGCTTCGAGCGACGCCGATGGAACCGGATCGATCATGACCAGAACGCTGCCGCCCTGGTTGAGATATCGGTCCACCATTTCCACTTCTTCATCGAACGGTTCATTCAGGGGGCCCGGCCATACCAGCACCGAAGCGTCTTCGGGTATGGCCTCATCCACAATCAGGTTGATCGTACCCACGACGTACCCTTCACGTTCTAGGCCGGCGCGGGCATCGTCCATTCCGCCCTGTTGGCCGCTGTCGATCGCCTTTTCGCCGTGACCTTCGACGAAGTAGATCGTCTTCCGCTCGCCCTTGGCCAGCTTTATCAGCGCATTGGTCACGTCTTCCTCGCGCAGGTCCTGCTGGGTTTCGACCCGTTCGGTGAACTCGCCCATTTCAAGGATCAGGGTTCCGTACCCGGCGTTCTGTCCGGTCAGCGGATTGCTGGTCAGCCCGTAAACCGTGACCTCGAACTGCTCGGCAAGCTGCGGTTGCCGGTCGGGATCGATAAACTCGTAGGTGATATCGGAATTGCGGTTCCGGTAAAGATCCAGCAGTTGGCGGGCCGATCGATCGTCGCCGCCGGGATAGAACGCGCGGATGTGGACGTCTTCGATCAGTTGATTGGCGACAGTGACGGACTGTTCGGCAAGACTGTTGAAACCTTCCGAAGTCATGTCCAGACGCTGGTCGTTCTGCACACCGAGGTAGTTGACCAAACCCAGGACGCCGATCAGGAGAACGACCGAGGTGAGCGAATTGGCGCCGTGACGTCCCTGCCGTCCCGTGAGTCCGGCAAGAATCCGCTTTCGCCTGGCGGCCACCGACAGGGCCACCGCCGCAAGTCCAACGACAACGGCGACGGTCTGGTAGACGGTCCAGACCGACTGCACGGAATAAAACACGCCGGCGCCCACGATCAGGACCAGTCCCGGCAAGTCGAGTTTTCGGACCCAGCGGCTCACCTCAACTCCTCCAACGCAGGGCATCGATCGACCGGTAAGTCAGAAACAATCCCAACGTCACCAGCGACAGATAAAAGATCAGGTTGGACGTGGCCAGCACGCCGTTCATGAAATCGCTGAGGTGAGCCAAAATCGAAAGGTGCGTCATCACGGCACGGGTCGTCGCGGTCGCGGTCTGCCCAATGACATCCACCATCCAGAGCAGAAGGATGGCGCCGAAACTGATCACTCCCGACACGATCTGGTTTTCACTGAGCGTGGATATGAAGAGTCCGAGAGCGAGCAATGCGGCGCCGTAAAGGAACAACCCCAGATATCCGGTGACGAACGGTCCCCAGGCCGGATCACCGTACAGGAACAGGATGGCGGTCGGCACCAGGGTGGTGGCGAGCAGAATGGAGTAGAAAGCCACCGCCGAAAAGTACTTGCCCAGGACGATCTGCATGTCGGTCAGCGGCGCCGTCAGAAGCAGTTCGATCGTTCCACGTTTTTTCTCTTCCGAAAAGAGCGCCATCGTGATCATCGGCAACATGAACAGCAGAATCACGCTTAACGTGCCCAGGTATTGGCGGGCGATTTCACCGGGTATATCGATGGGTTTCGGCGCGCCTCCGAAGTTTTGACTCTGCAATTGAATGAGCTGCGCGGTCCGGACGACCTGTGCGAGGATCGTCTGAAAGAACACTCCCGACAGGAAGACGAATATTGTCAGCACGACGTACGCGACGGGCGACACGAAATACGCGCGGAGTTCCCGTCCCACGATCGCCAGAACGTTTCTCATATCGATTCGCCCGTATCGCCGCCCGGTTCGGGACCGGCGTGTTCGTCAATCGATTCGCCCGTATCGCCAACCGGCTCGGGACCGTCGTCTTCGTCATCGGTCGTCAATTGCAAGAAAATGTCCTCCAGACTCATGGTGGACGATTGCATGCCGAACAGGCCCCAGCCGCTTTCGACGATCGCGCGGGCCAGTTGAGGCTGAACCGGATCGCCGGTCTCCCCGGTTTCGACCTCGATCCGATTGTGTCCGTTCGCCGCACCCAGATCGCGCGCGGCAACGACTCCGGCAAGGGTCGAAAGCCGCTCGATGACCGCTTCGGGCGGAGCGGCAACTTCGACCACGATGCGGTCCGCACCTTTCAGTTGATGGACCAGGTTGGACGGCGTGTCCACGGCAATGATGCGCCCCCGGTCGATAATGACGACGCGGCTGCAGGTCTGCTCGACTTCAGACAGGATGTGAGTCGAAAGGATCACCGTGTGTTCTCCCTTCCACTCCCGGATCAACTCGCGCACTTCGTGTATCTGCTTGGGGTCCAACCCCGCGGTCGGTTCGTCCAGAATCAGGATCGGCGGATCGTTGATCAACGCCTGGGCCAACCCGACTCTCTGCCGATAGCCCTTGGAAAGACGGCCGATAATCCGCTCGGCGACGTCTTCGATGTTGACCCTTTCCATCACGCGTTCGATTTCGAACTCCACATCGGCCCGGGGTACGCCCTTGATCCTTGAAACGAATCGCAGATAGCCGGTAACGGTCATCTCGACATATAGCGGTGGCTGCTCGGGGAGGTAGCCGATGCGCCGGCGGACCTCGATCGGATCGTCGAACACGTCGAAGCCGTCAACGGCGATGCTGCCGGCGGTTGCCGGAAGATAACCGGTGATCGCCCGCATGGTCGTCGTCTTTCCAGCCCCGTTCGGACCCAGAAGACCCAGCACCTCGCCCTCTTCAACGTCGAAGGTGAGATCGGAGATCGCGGCCTTGCCGTTGTAGCTTTTCGTTAGATTTCGAACTTCGATCATCTTTCGAATATCTTTCAGTCGCCCTTCGTTCACCTGTGGAATGCGAATCCGGCTGGATAGCCGCCAGTAGAATGTTCTCGCAATTCTATCGGAGCCATGAAAAATTATTCAACCTCCATCGGGAGTGCCGTCACGGGTCGATCCATCGGCCGGCGGTATTCGACTCCGATTACCCGAGGAACCGCAATATGGCCTACAAGAATGCACATCTCATCTGGTCGGCGGACGAACTTCACGACCGTCTGAACGAACCCGGCCTGATCGTACTCGACCTGCGCCAGCCGGAGCTCTACGCAAACGGTCACATCGCGGACGCGCGCAGCCTCGACATCTTCGGAATCAGCCTGATCGACACGCGCCCCGACCCGTTGTCCGCTTTTCTGTGGATCGTCGAGCACCTGATCGGCGCCAAGGGAGTAAACACGGACAGCCGCGTTGTCGTCTACGATGCCGTCAGCGGCGAACGGGCGGCACGGCTTTTCTGGTTTCTGGAGTTCCTTGGCCATCGGAACGTGCATATGCTCGACGGCGGGTTCAGCGCCTGGCAGCGGGTCGGTCTCCCTGAGACACAGCATGCCACCGCTCCCACCCGCGGGAACTTCAAGTCGAACCCGCAACGTGAGCGTCTGGCTACAGCCGCCGACATCCTCGAACGCCTCGGCTAATCAGAGGTCGCCATCGTCGACGCCCGGTCCGAAGCCGAAAACCGGGGCACGCTGGTGCGGTCCAGACGGGGAGGCCGCATTCCCGGTGCGGTTCACCTGGAATGGAAGGACAACCTGAATCCTGACGGCACTTTCAAATCCTCCGAAGAACTCGATGCCCAGTATTCGGCCCTGGGAGTTACGCCGGACAAGGAAGTCATCCCCTACTGCCAGGGAGGGTACCGTTCGGAAAATATATACACCGCCCTGCGGCTGATCGGCTATCCGAAAGTCCGCAATTATCTGGGTTCCTGGGGGGAGTGGGGGAACCGGGACGGGTTGCCCATCGAAGCATGAGTTCTTCGAAACGTTTGGAATTCTGCGATCCGGGTACCTCACCAGAAACAAGTCCCCCGCCAATTGCGTGATCCGCCAAGTGGATGTGGTGCGCGGGTTCGATTCCCGCCGCCACTATTTGCTTCCTTCGACGACGGAGTCACGATGGCTGTTTCCACCGTTCGCGGCGGATCGTGTCTTGAATATGTGCAAGATGATGCCGTCCGTGCCAGGCATAGGAACCAATGGTTTCTGCCACATTTCCAATGCCGGATTCGGGGTGAATGAACTCCCTGGTAAGGTCCTGCTGGGTCAGGGAACGCAAGAGCGTCACCCAACGTCGATGAAGCGCCTCTAATAGATCGAGAGATGCTGAGACCGGAGTGACTGAGTAGTCCGGCAGTTCCGCCCACCGGTCCTCAAAATAAGTCTTGATCTCGGGCCGCTGCTCGGTCAGGGCCCATTTGAACCGGATGAAACTGTTGATGTGGCTGTCCGGCAAATGGTGAATCACCTGCCGGATCGTCCAGCCCCCTGGACGATAGGGCGTGTCAAGTTGTGTGTCCGGAAATCCCTTGACTGTTTTCCTGAGATCAGCAGGAAGGGCTTCGATGTCGCTTGTCCACCTCTCGATCTGGTCCTGGTCTATCTGGGCTGGTGGTTCAAAGCGGCCGATCGGATACCGCAACTTCTCCAGATCTTCAGACATGTCGCCCCCCGATGATCCCCAATTGTACCGCTTTGACAGTGCGTCGGGCAGTCTGTGAATCACACCGGAATTCAGTCCGCTCTTCCAAGAGGATCCCGGAGGAGCAGTTGTAAAATTGCTGCCAAGTCAAGAATCGATGTCTGAAACGGCACATGTCAAAGAAGAGGCCCGTCGACTTGTTGCCGCGCTGCCCGAGGACGCAACCTGGACGGATTTCGCGCGGTTGGTCATAGAGCGGCAACGGATTGAAGAGGGAATCGCCGATCTGGACGTTGGCATTACGTGGAGCAGTGACGAGATCCGTAACAAGCTCAAGATCTCCAGGTGAAGGCCGTCTGGTCTGATCGAGCGCTACGATCTCTTGCCGATATCCACTCCCACATCGCAGCCGATTCTGAGGACGCTGCTCACGGAACGGTCGATGCCGTCCTGAAACGCGGTGATCGTCTGGCTCAGTTTCCACATCTGGGTCGCATGGTCGAACGTTACGGCCAGCCCGATATCCGCGAACTGGTAGAGAGCCCGTACGGCATCGTGTATCGAGTGCGTTCCGAAACGGTCGAAATCGTCGACGTTTGTCATTCGGCGCAACTGCCTCCTTGGGAACGCTCGCAACCCGTATCTGGACGGCATCGCGTTGTAAAGAAATTGGGAGAATCTAATTTCCGGGTCGGGATGTCTACCCGCACCGACTTCGGCCCGACATTTGAGTATGTCCAGCGGATACGGGCTGAATACGTTGTGACCGACGCGTGTCGGGCAATCGCTTCGACAACGTAACATGAGCCCGCCTCGATCGAGTAAAAGGGACCCACCCCTCTTCCGGCGCTCAACAAATCCAGTCCAATTCACGAATCGACCTTCTTAGGCCTGGCCGTCATTCGGTGCGGACTCCGGGCGATTACCTGCGAAAAGGAAATCCATGGCCTTTTATGGACTCGGTCCAGCAGTCTCTATTGCTTGATGAGGGCGAACCTGTTGTCTTCGTTCCCATCGCTCCACAGTTCGATGCGGTCTGTATTGATGGTCTGACCCTGGTACACGAGTTGGCCCTTCCGCAGCCACTATTCCCAGACACGCAATCGCCCCTCCGCGTCGACCTCGAAATGATGCACTTCATCGCGCCCGCCTTCGAACCGAAAAACGGCCATGTAGGCGCGGTTGTATTCGAAGAAGATTTGACGTAGAGGGCCAGCGCTGTCTTCAATCGTCCAGATCCCGTCGATCGGCGTTGGCGCCCGATTGTTGTAGTTGGCCGCCCAATATGTGAAACCCCATGCCCCCGCGAGCAGAACCGAAACCACAACGCCCCTGGCGACCATGGCTCTCCTCGAGGAATCGAAGTGGCGTAACAATGCCCGCATCAGTCCAGGCACATCCGGTAGCACAACGATCATGAGGCAGAGGAACGGGAGCACAGCGGGCGGTAATGCTCCTCGGATACCGAAGAATATGTCGATCAGGATAATATTGGTGGCGACCGGAAGGAGAAAGAGCGCGCCAATCAGTGCGGTTCGAGGCCAAGTGAGAAGCAGGCCACCGGCGACCTGCAGCAGCGCGATAAGCGTGCCGTAGACCGACGAAAATCCGAAATAGTACCAAGTCAGCGAGAAACCTGTCGCAGTTGATGAGCGGAGGAAGAGGGATTCGAACCCCCGGTGCCGTTCCCGGCACAATGGTTTTCAAGACCACCGCCTTCGACCGCTCGGCCATTCCTCCGTGGAGGCAGGATAGCATGGCAAGACGGTCCGATCATTCCACTTGCGACCAGACAAGACGGCAGGATCGACTCCCGGATCGCACACCTGACGGATCGGCGCGCGCCGCCGGAGGAACGTCGAACTCGCGACGCTTGCCGCGGCGGGCGCCGGTACGGGGTCCGGCACACAATCGAAGCAAACCGAGGCGGCAGTTTTATTGTTCTGGACTTGGGGAAACCTGAGGCGGTAGTGTTACACCATTAATCGCACCAAATCGCGCAGGGCTGGAGGAGGAGAGACGATGAACATATTGCGAGTAGCTCGTGTACCGGCAGTAACTATCCAGCCCGACGCCACCGTCTTCGAAGGCATCGAATTGATGCAACGTGAAAACGTCGGCAGTCTTTTTGTCGTCGAAGATGACCGGCTCGAAGGAGTGTTGACCGAACGTGACATCATGCTGCGCATCGCAGTGCGCCACCGCGACCCTGAAATCACCCCGATTCGCAAGGTCATGACCACCAATGTGTGGCAACTTTCAGCAAGCGCTACCGTCAACGAGGCCATCCGCATGATGTTGGCCCGTCGAATTCGGCATCTACCGATCGTCCGCGACGGCAAGGTCGAGGGTATGGTCTCTATCCGGCACATGCTCAAGGAACACGTATCGAACCTTTCACAAAAAATCGATACCCTGGTGGCTGAATCCTGTGCGGACGGCATCGGAGGCTGAAGCGGAAAGCTTCGGTCCCCGCCGCCTTCGCACCCTCGGCACATTCCCTTGGAATGCTTCCCTCTCCTGACCGCTATATTACCCGCGACGTTCGAAAGTTTGGGCTGTCGTGCGCTTCTGCCGGGTCGGGGGCGTTTCCGCACCGTTCCGCCAAATCCATCAATATTGAGAATGTAGGGGCAGTCTATGACTGCCCGAATCAAGTCCGCGTTTAATCGAAGCCTGTCTATTCTCGCCATTATCGAGTAAAGAGGAGATCGCCATGTTCAAACGAATTCTTTTTCCGACAGATTTCTCCAAGGATCGAAACATGGCGTTGAGCCAGGCTTTCCATGCGTTGAACTTCGACGAAAGAGAAGTCATCGTCCTGCATGTCGTAAACAATTTCTTCGGTCAACACGCGCACTGAGCATCGTTGTTTGACGTCCACCGGCTTCAGAAAGAAATGGACTTCCACGTCGAAACGGAAATCAGGGACGCGTTGCGTGACGACATGAAGCATGCAACCAGTTTTCGACCGATCATCTCGCAGGGCAAACCGCCCGAAGAGATCTGTCGAATGGCCCACAAGGAACTGGTCGATCTTGTCGTCATGGGAAGCACAAGGGGTGTCACCACGATGAGAGTGGTACGCAGTTCGACCCGGCCCGTTCTTGCCATCCCCGTCCACCCTGCCGGTTCGAAATCGGAAGAGTTACTCAAGCGGAAAGAGGCGCGCCCCCACTTCGGTCACGCGGCGTCGATTCTGGTGGCGACGGACTTTTCGCGCCAGTCGAAAAAGGTCACCGACTATGCTTTCGAAATCAAGAAGGTATTCGACCTGCCGATTCATCTTGTCTACGCCGTCAAGACACCCACAATGCTGCGCAATCTGCTGCGGCCCGACCAGATCGCATCTTCACTGGACGAACCCCGCAAGTGGGCCGAACTCCAGGCGCGAAATGTGATCCCGGATGAATTCATATCGGACGAATCCGTCCATGTCCGGGTTGAATTGGGTCCCACGAGCGATTGCATCCTTAATGCCGCGAATCAGATCGAGCCGACAATGATTGTCATGGGCGCGAAAGGTTACAGCCCCCTCGAGCAACATTTCTACGGCACCACAGTGGACAAGGTCCTTAGAAGTGCACACCAACCCGTCCTGACGCTGACGATTTGACCGGCATCGTTCCGCTCCGGAGGGCTGTTCTCCTACAGTTCTCCACTGTAGGGCTGTTCTCCTACAGTTCTCCACTGTAGGTGCGGTTTCGGACTTGATTCGAGCGGTCATAGACCGCCCCTACAATTCGGAGCGCTCGTCTCCTACAGTTGCAGAAAGCAGTGAAACAGGCGGCTAAAAGATTGCAGCGGGGACCGGCCTCGGGATACGCTCAAGAGATAGAAACCAGGAGAGAATCATGACATCGAAACGACTGGCGGGGGTCGTTGCCTGCGTCGTTCTGGCAACCGGCTTCGCAATCGCGCAGGGACCGAACAGAGACGTTGGACGAAACGTACCGCTCGCGCCGGGGCCCGAACCCGCTCCGGAAGGCCTCGATATCGACGACCGGTTTGCGCTTTCCATCGACGTGGAGGTCCACAACGTCGACGTTGTGGTTACCGATAACGACGGCAATCCGCTCACGGGACTCCAGAAGGAACACTTCCGGCTGTTCGTCGACGACGTAGAACAGACCATCACCAACTTCCGTCCCACCGACAGCCCGCTGACCATCGTCCTCCTCATCGAGTTTGCCAACACGTTCGGTTGGTATTACGACGACGTGGTTTATCCGGCGGTCGGAATGATCCAGTCGCTTCGCGAAGACGACTGGGCGGCCATCGTTTCCTACGATCTGAATACCGAGATCGTGACGGACTTCTCTCAAAACCAGAACGACTTGTTCAACGGCCTGCGCACGCTCACGTACCCGTCCTTCAGCGAAACCAACCTGTACGACGCGGTCAACTTCACACTCGACCGGCTCGAGAACATCGACGGCAAGAAGGCCATCTTTCTGCTGAGCACGGGTTTTGACACGTTCAGCAGAGCAAACTACGGGGAGACGCTGAGACGCGCTGAAAATTCGAACACGATGATCTATGCCGTCGGCATGGCGCAGATGTTCCGGACCATCTATGAACAGAGGCTTTCGAGCATCGATCGGATGTCGTTCCTCCAGGCGGAAGTCGCGCTTCGCTCGATCGCCGAGAATACGGGCGGCATGGCATGGTTCCCGAGATTCCGCGGCGAATATCCCTCCATCTACGAGGGTGTCAGCTTTCTGATGAGAAATCAGTACAGCATCGGGTTTGTGCCCACCGGCCTCGAAGAGGACGACGACCTTCGCGAGATCGAGATCCAAGTCGAGCCCATCGACCTCGACGACGACGGCGAGTCCGAAAATCTGAAGGTCCGTCACAAGAAAGGTTTCTACAACTACGAAGAAACCGAAGACGAAGACTGACTACTGTAGGTGCGGATTTGGGCGGTCATATTCGGACTTGACTTGTCCCGCTTCGGACTTGATTCGGGCGGTCATAGACCGCCCCTACATTCTCAATATTGAGGGATTTGGGCGCCCCGCTCACTCCCACTCCCCTTCCCACTGTAGGTGCAGTCTATGACTGCACGTCCTTGATTCGGGCGGTCATAGACCGCCCCTACATTCTCAATATTGAAGGATTTGGGCGCCCCGCTCACTAATACCCCCGCCTCTTGTCCACCAGGTTCAGCAGTTCACGACCGTCCCGAAAACGGCGGACGTTTTCGATGAACAAATCGATGGTCCGGCGCCACAGCATGGGCGAAGTTCCTGAAATGTGCGGCGTCAGGATGACGTTTTTCGTCTGGAACAGCGGATGGCCGTCGGGCAGTGGTTCGGGTGTGAACACGTCGAGTCCGGCGCCCGCTATTCGCCCGTCGTTCAGCGCATCCACCAGGGCATCCTGATCCACGATGGAACCGCGCGACAGGTTGATAAGAACAGCGGTCGGTTTCATGCGATCGAATTGCTTGCGGCCAATCATGGCGGCGGTCTCGCGCATTCCGGGCACGGCAATCACCAGATAGTCGATTTCCGGAAGACGCGCGTCCAACCGGTCGGGGGTCTCGACCAGGTCGGCCAGTCCGCTGGAACCCTCGGGGTTTCTTCTGAACCCGACGATCCGCATACCGAAGGCGCGCGCACGCCGCGCCACCGCCGACCCGATCGCTCCGAACCCGAGTATTCCGACGGTCTTGCCGGCCAGTTCCTCGAAGGTCGGAACCTTCGCATGGATCTCATCGCGCCGCCACTCCGAGGCCCGCTGTGCTTCCAGACAGTCGTGGAGCCGCCTGGAAAAGGCAAGCATGAAGGCCATGGCATGCTCACCCATGGGCTCGGCGTGGACACCTCGGGAGTTTGAAACAAGCAAGTCGCTTTCGACAACGGGAGGGATCAACACGTAGTCCAACCCCGCCATCGGGGTATGTATCCACTTCAACTTCGATGCCGCGGCAAAAGACTCCGGAGTCATGCGTGAGGCAAAGAAGATATCGGCATCGCGAATCTCTTCCAACAGGTTCTCGTCACCTTCGAGTCTGACGAAGTCGATGCCGGGAAAGGCATCCGTCACTTCGCCGACACACCATGCGGGCATCACCCAGGCGGCAAACTGGCGGTTAAACAGGGCGGAAACGATCTTCATGGGCGCGGGATTGCCGGAAGGCTGGCTGAACCCGAAAACGAACGCGAGCCACCAATTTCAATCCGGAAATTGAACAAACTTTGAACACCCGAATGACAGATGTAGGGTATGGAACGATTCAGTCCCTGGATTCAAGCAACTCTTCCAACTCCTGCTTCATCCGAGTGGCGTTCGTTCGCGCAAAGTTCACCACCCGGTTATCCGACTCGATTCTCTCCAGCATCGAGATCACACGACCCCGATCCGGGAGACGACGGGACTGGATCTCCCGCTGGATCAGATCCAGATGGTCCGGAATGCCGAGACGATCGAACTGGAGAGCGACATCCAGCCCGAACAGAAGCATCTCCTGAACGATCAAGTGCTCAAAAAACGTCGACAGATCCGCTGCCTCGTCAATCGTCGAGTAGTTGAAGACCGCCTCTCTCAGTCCCCATGATCCTTCGGCGACCATGGTTTTGGTTCCCATATTCGCGACGCGCCTGTCGGACTCGTAGCGGTCGCCCTCGACAATGTAGTCGGTCGCCTGAAGCAATTCGAGAAACCGTTCCATGCCATCGGCCGAGAACTCGAAGGGTACTTTGATGATGTCGGCGTCCTGGGGAGTAAACCTGAACACCCCTTTCCCATCGGCATCCAGATCGACACATTGAAGGAAAATTTCCAGGGCCGGATTTTCCCGGCAATAGCTGAAGCGGTCGAAACCGTCGGATTGCGGCGCAGGCAACATGAAGGCAACGGCAAGGAGAAGGTGGGTCATTTGGAAGCGACTGCCTCCTGATAACGGTAACTCTGAGCATGGCAGATGGCGACCGCCAACGCGTCTGAAGCGTCGAATGGCGCGGGCGCCCGTTCAAGCCGAAGCAGCGACTGGACCATCTGCTGGACCTGAGCCTTCTCGGCGCGTCCATAGCCGGTGACAGCGCTTTTGACCTGCAGCGCGGAGTACTCGAAAATCGGGATCCCCGCCTCGGCGGCGGCCAGCAGCGACACGCCGCGAACGTGACCGAGCTTTAACGCGGATTGGGCGTTCACCGCAAAAAAGACGTTTTCGAACGCGGCCACGTCCGGTGAATGGAGGCGAATGATTTCCGTCAGCGCTCGATGGATATACTGGAGGCGGCTGGATAGCGCCTCGGAAGCGCCGGGCCGAACGGCGCCGCAATCGGCGAAACGATAGTTGGAACCCTCAACATCGATCAGTCCGTATCCGGTCACCCTCGAACCGCAATCGATTCCGAGAATGCGCATGTGCGGAACAGCTCCCAGAGGCTGGCGAAAGCCTATACGGCGTCAGCCAATTCGGACTCGTCGATATCGAAGTTGGCATGAACGGCCTGCACGTCGTCGTGGTCGTCCAGCATGTCCATCAGTTTGACCACCTGCCTGGCCGCATTGCCCTGAACCTTCACATAGTTCTGCGGCACCATCGAGAGTGCGGCGTCGGTAAACTTCAGACCATTTTTCTCAAGTTCATGCAGAACGGAATGGAAGGATTCCGGGGCGGTCAGGATCTCGTATTGATCTTCCTGGACGGAGAAATCGTCGGCGCCGGCCTCGATCGCAAGCGTCATCGCGGCATCTTCGTCCAAACCCGCGGCAGGCGTCAGAATGTAGCCGCGCTTGTCGAACATCCAGGCGACACAGCCGTTCTCACCGAGGTTGCCGCCGTACTTGTCGAACAGGTGACGCACCTCGCCCACGGTTCGGTTTCGATTGTCCGTCAGACATTCCACAATCAACCCCACACCCCCGGGCCCGTAACCTTCGTACACGATCTCATCGATCGACATGCCCTCGAGTTCACCCGTGCCCTTCATGATGGCACGCTTGATGTTTTCTGACGGCATGTTGTTGGACTTCGCCGCCGCCACGGCTGTCCTCAGCCGCGGATTCGATTCTTCATCGCCCCCGCCCAGCCGGGCAGCCACGGTAATTTCCTTGATCGACTTGGTGAATGCCTTTCCGCGTTTTGCGTCGGTGGCAGCCTTCTTGTGCTTGATACTGTGCCACTTGGAATGGCCCGACATGACAGCTCCTTGACGTGCAATTCGAAAAACAGTTTAGCACAGCGAAGGTGGCGCGAACGGCTTGCGGCCCAACCCCGCGGGGTTCTGCCGCGGGCTGCCGGGGCGGGGCAGACAACTAGGGGAAACCCGCTGGAACAAGTCCACCGGCATGGCCAAAACGACCTCGAACGTTCAGTTCGCGGGCACTTCGGCGGGCGCTTCGGAGGGTGCTTCTTCAATGACGACTTCGTCTTCGAAGGTGAATGTCACGTCCGCGGCGAACTGTTGATAATCCTGGTAACGGATGACCTCCCGAATGCGAACCGGGCCCGAGCGGAAGTTCAACGTATCGAGAGCGCGGGTGTAGGTGGGAAACCAGTACTCGCCGTCAATCTGCTCACGATACGTCTCGAAGCGGGGAAACAGGTTGTCCTGGTCTCCGTCCCGGATATCGGGAACAGCTTTTCCGTAGGTCTTGACAATCTGCAAATCGAGGTCGTCCACCCAGATCCGGCCTTCGAAGTACCGCTCGCCTTCTTCAATGACTTTCGGTCCGACTTCAAAAACGTAACAGTCGATCTCATCGATCTGTTCTTTCCCCATGTATTCGATGTCGTACAGGTGGACCTCGTCGTTGGTCATCACGAACGGCTGGATGCTTTCGAAGTCCTCGAGGTCCTCGGGGGTCAGCGAAATCCGGTCCAGCGTGTTGGGGGGAGCGAAGACGATTCTCTCTGTCCGTGTGCGTCCGCCATCTTCAAACAGGATATCGCTCACCATCCGGTATTCGCCGCGAACCCTGTCCGCGCCGTCCAGTTCCTGGACGGTGATGTCCTGACGGTAGGTGTACCTGCTGCGCGCGATTGAAAATTCGGTCTCCTTGGCCACAAACCGCTCGATGATTTCTTCGACGGCGATGGGTGGCTGCACGTCTCTGAGACCGCCGTCCTGGGCAAGGCCATCGACGGCCAGTCCGGCCATTATCAGCGCGATCAGGGGGAAAAACAGAATCTGCGGTTTTCGAAACATTGTGGACTCCATGTTTTATGCCTGTTGATTTTACAGGAAAGAACCCAATACGCTAGCAGCCCGTGGCATGACTCTGCAACGTCGCGTTACGAGCGCACGATCTGCACAATCTTTCCCACTGTAGGTGCAGTCTATGACTGCACGATCTTGATTTGGGCGGACTTGATTCGGGCGGTCATAGACCGCCCCTACAATTTCGGAACGCAGGCTCCCGGTGCCCGCTCCCACTGTAGGTGCAGTCTATGACTGCACGTCCTTGTTTCTTGATTCGGGCAGTCATAGACTGCCCCTACATGCTCAATATTCAGGGTTTTGGGTAGTCATAGACTGCCCCTACAATTACAGTATCGGGATGCGCGCGCCCTTGTAGGGCTATGCCACGGACTGCTACCCTCTCAGGCTTGGACGATACTTTTCATGAGATGTTTAAGGGAAATTGGATGACGGCAAGGAAACCGGAAGTCATTCGAAACGGAACGGCAGCGGGGTCGGCCGATCCCGGACGCGCGCATTCCATGAACGTTCCGTTCTTCGATCTGGGCCGTCAGACCCGTCGAATCGGCAGCGAACTGTCCGAAGCGTTGATGCGTGTTGTCGATTCGCATGATTTTATCCTGGGAGAGGCGGTATCGAAGGCCGAGCGGGAGATCGCCGATGCCCTCTCCGTCAAACACGGAATCGGCGTGGCATCGGGATCAGACGCCCTGTTGCTGTCCTTGATGGCGGCTGGGATCGGCCCGGGCGACGAGGTGATCGTACCCGCCTTTTCGTTCTTCTCGACGGCGTCTTCGGTGCTCAGACTCGGCGCACGCATCGTTTTTGCCGACATCGACCCCCGAACGTTTCAAATGGATCCCGATGAGTTCCGCCGCGGTATCACGCCTCGAACGCGCGCGGCGATCGTCACCCACCTCTACGGCGACTGTGCCGACATGTCCCGGATCGAGGCCGTGGCCGAGGACCGCGGTATTCCGATCATCGAAGACGCCGCACAGGCCTTTGGCGCCAGGCACGGCGGGCGATACGCCGGCGCCATGGGGTTTTGCGGATGCCTCTCGTTCTACCCGACCAAGAATCTGTCGGGGATCGGGGATGGCGGAATGGTGGTGACCAACGACGACAGCGCCGCCGAGCGACTTCGGCTGCTGCGGGCCCACGGGACCGTAAACGGGATTGAGCACAACACCCTGGGAATCAACAGCCGGCTCGACTCCATCCAGGCCGCGGCGCTGTCGGTGCGGCTTCCCTACGTCGAGGAATGGAACGGGCGACGCAGGCAGATCGCCGGTCGGTACCGGAGGGGGCTCGAAGGTGTCGTCTCGCTTCCTCTGACCGTCGAAACCAACGAACCCGTCTACAATCAGTTCGTTATTCGAACTTCTGAACGAAACGCGTTACAGGAGCATCTGCAACGGAATGGAATCGGAACCCGTATCTACTACCCGATTCCGCTCCACCTTCAGGAAGGCCTGGCGCCGATGACGGGCAAGGCCGGCGACTGCCCAGGGGCGGAGGAAGCCGCGCAAACCTGTCTGGCGCTGCCGATCTTCCCCGAACTGCGGGACGAAGAGGTCGATTGCGTGATCGAAAAGATTTGCGAGTTCCGTTTTCAATGAAGACGGTGCCGATCCGACGGATCGGTTCGTCTTTACGGGCGGGCGCCGCGTCTGTAACTACAACGATGCAGATCGAACCGGAGAACTCCACCGTGAAGATGAGGATCGGGTTTCCCGGTGCGTCCGGAATCACACTGATCGAACTTCTGATCGTGATGTCGTTGCTGAGTCTGGCAGCGGCATTCGCCGGACCGGCCATAGGGGCGGGCCTGGACAGTATGTCCCTGCGCTCGACGGTTCTGCGCGTGGCTTCGAACTTTCGAAAAGTCCAGGCGGATGCCCGTGCGCAGCAGAGAACTCTGGCGATTCGGGTCGCCAACGGAGAACTCGTGCTGGTGTCGGACGACGGCGCTTCAAGAGTCCTTGAATTGAACCCAGGCATCACACTCGTCGGCACCGAGGAATCGAACTATCTGTTTTACGGTTCCGGTCAGATATCCGGACCGGCGCGACTGGAGTTCGAAAACCGGCGCGGCCGCCGGATGGCGCTTCTCGTGGGACCGGAACCCGGACGAATCGACTTCGACGAAGGCGGCGCCGCACCCCCCACGAGCCCGCGATGACGACCAGATCTGCCGGTTTCACGCTCATCGAGGTCGTGGTCGCGATGGTCATTGTGGGCATTGCCTTCGTCGTGCTGTTCGGCCAGATATCCCAATCCCTCACCGGCATCCCCCGGGTTGAACGCGCCAACGCTCTGGTCGATCATGCCCGGAACACGCTGTCCGAACTTCAACTGATACCGGTAATCGCGCCGGGTCAGCGAGTTGAAGGCCGTTTCGCCGACGGGACCGAATGGGAAGTTGAAACTTCGATGTTTGTCGCGCCGCAGCCAACGAACACGGGTCATTTGCTGAAGATCTCCGTCGCCCTCGAACAGGACGGTTCACAGGCGGAGTTTCACACCTATCGTTTTCAAGAGATTATCCCTGACGATATCCAACCTCTACGGGAACAACTCGATGCGCTCCAACTTCCGGAATAACCGCGGTTTCACCCTGATTGAACTCCTGGTCGCGTTTACGATCGTGAGCCTGATTGTTGTCGTGACGTTCTCGGGGCTCAATATCGCCTTGTCGGCCTGGTCGCGCGGAAACGATGCACTCCGCCGCGTTCGGAACGAGAACATGAATCTGGACCTGATCCGGGAACAGCTTCGATCGGCACTCCCGTTCATCCAGGATCTGGAAAACTCGGCGGCGCGACTCGTCTTCGTTGGCACGGACGGGCGTATCGACTTTGTCAGCCCGTACAGCATCCCCGACGGGCCGGGAGTCGGTCCGCGGTGGGTGTCTATCTCGCGGGAACCGGGACCGGCCGATGGGACGATCCTTCTGAGCGAACATCGCATCCTTTCTCCGGAGAATCGGCCGGAAACCGATCCGTATTGGTCCGCGAGACTCACTCTGGCCGAAAGCGTGCGGTTCCACTTTTTCAGGCGCGACGCGCCCAACCAACCCGGTCAGTGGCTCACTTCGTGGAATTCCCAACAGAACCTGCTCCCCGAAGCCGTCGCCATTGTCCTGACCGACGAAGACGGCGGCACAAAACGGATCGTCATCCCCATAGATTCGGCGCCTAGCCGTCGTGAGGGCGGGAACTTGCGATGAAACAATCCCGCAGGCCATCGGCGCAGGAACCTGGATTCGCTCTCATCGTCGTCCTTTGGGTCGTCACCCTGGTTTCGATTGTGGCACTCAGTCTGGCGGTAGCCATCCGCGCCGAAATTGACACCGCGATTGCCGGGAGAGACAGCCTGAGGGCTGAACTATTGGCCGAATCCGGCTTGGCCATCGCCGACTTTCTAGAGATCCGCACCCTGGGCGTCGAGGCGCGGGACCTCGGACAACTTTCCGGTGTGCCGGCCACGGTTGCCCCCGGTGGGAGGCACTATCGATTCACCCTCCCCGAGGGCACGATCGACCTGTTTCTCGAGGGCGAGGACGGAAAGATCAATCTTTCGACCGCGCCGGACGAACTCATCGCCAATTTCTTTACCCTGTGGACCGATGACACAACCCGGGGTGCCCAGATCGCCGCCGCGATTACCGACTGGAGAGATACCGACACCCAGTTGAGCCTGTTCGGCGCCGAGACCCTGGCATACCAAAACCGAGGTTATCTCCCCCGCAACGCCGGTCTCGGGACGGCGGATGCCCTGTTGATCAGGGGGCTTGGCCGCGAAGATCAGCAGCGGCGTGTTGTCTCCGATTCAGGCCGATTCAGGGTCCGGGAGGGGTTGAATGCGTTCGTAACAACCGGGCGGAGCGGCGGGCCGCTGATCGATCCCAACATCGCCCCGAAGCTCGTTCTGATGTCCGTGCCGGGGATCGACGAACAAGACGCGGACCGGATCGTGGAGGCCCGTCGGACGGGGCTGGGTGTCGACCCGGATCAGATCGACCTCCTGATGAGCAGTTCCGGAACCGAGGCGCGGGATTACATGAAATTCGGACCTCCCGAGGCCCCCGCGATCCTGGCCGTGGGACAGACCGGCACGGCGAGGCGATCGATTCGCCGCGTCTACAGCTACGAACTGGAGTACGATTTCCTTCTGGGATTTCTCGTCAACACGCTGAGGCTCAATCACATCGAGCGGGACGTTGTTCCAGAGTTCATCCAACCCTGAGATTTGTCCCACTCTTTGCTGACCCTACCCTCGAAACTAGCCCGCCTTTCTCACGAGTTGTCTGCTACAGCGCCGGATACATCCGCCAATGCTGCGTTCCGCTTCGTCGGGCTCCTCGACGTACCGTCCAAAGCGCACCTCCGTGCGGCAGTAAGAAGTACGCCTCCGGTGCCCTCCGGGCGCGCGCCCGCGCTTGATCCGGCGCGGGGAACGCGCCGTAGCTCTGACGGCGTCTCCGACACTTCGCGACGAAAACCCGTGAGAAAGGCGGGCTAGACCATCGATAACCAGGAAGTCGGGGCAGGTCAAGCGCGTGTACTGCTCAAAGATTTTTTCTTCTCGTTTCGTGACGAACGGGTGGAATTCGGTCCAACTTGGCGTTACTCCGTGACGGTAATACCGTAACACGGTATCATATGCTCATGATCAAGGGGTTTCGCTGCAAGGACACCGAGAAACTCTGGCTACGACGGCTGACACGGAAGTTCCCCCCGAGCATCAAGCGAGCGTCCAGAATCAAGCTGAGACTTCTGCATGTGTCCGAATCCCTTAGTCATTTAAGAGTGCCACCCTCTAACCGATTGGAAGAATTGTCAGGGAACAGGAAGGGACAGCACAGTATTCGAATCAACAGACAGTGGCGGATCTGCTTCCGTTGGAAAAAGGGAGATGCCTACGATGTTGAGATAGTGGATTACCACTAAAGGAAGGAGAGAACGATGAAAGAGAGAGACAAGAGCTTGAAGCCCCTCCATCCCGGGGAAATTTTGGGCGAGGAATTTATGAAACCGATGGGCATTACTCAGTATCGGCTCGCCAAGGACCTCTCGGTGAAGCCATTGCGAATTAGTGAAATCGTCCGCGGCAAGCGAGGGATTACGGCGGACACTGCGCTACGGCTGGGTCGGTACTTCGGTCTCTCTGCCACCTACTGGATGAATCTACAGGCCCTTTACGAGATCGAAGTAGCTGAAGATCGCCTGGAGGACCGCCTTGAGAGGGAAGTAACGCCGCGAGGCGGTGTGGCGGCCTAACCAAATCGGTCTCTATCGGGATCCGCTTGACCGGGCTCTGGTGCTTTATGTGGACGAAAAGAGTCAGATTCAGGGGCTGTAATCGAATCGGTGCCGGTCGCAACCACTTAGGGCGTAAATATGCTGGACACAGAGCCACCATGCTCCACCCTACGCTCTTCAGTTCAACTGATTTCAGTTCTGTACTCCACTGTCGCCAGCCCGAACGCATTACGGGGACAGGCTCCTAGCCTGGACCGCTCCAATCCTACCGCTGGGTCCCGGATTGCCCTCAAACGCCAGACCCTTGATTACTAGCGCCATGGCACGACGGCTCTGTTCGCGGCTTTCAATTCTTTGGCCTCATCACCCAACGCATCCTCCGGCGCGGGATTACATGAATTTCGGACCTCCCGAGGCCCCCGCGATCCTGGCCGTAGGACAGGCCGGCACGGCGAGGCGATCGATTCGCCGCGTCTACAGCTACGAACTGGAGTACGATCTGATTCTGGGATTATTCCGCAACACGCTGAGGCTCAATCACATCGAGCGGGACGTTGTTCCCGAGTTCGTCCAACCCTGAGGGATCGTTTGATTTGGGCAGTCATAGTTGATTTGGGCAGTCGTAGACTGCCCGTACATTATCAAGTCTGTAGATTGTGCGTTACAGACCCGCGGCGACGAGATCGTGCAGGTGAATCATACCCACGGGATGCCTATTCTCGTCGACGACGGGAAGGACGGCGGTCGGCTTGTCGCGTTGGCGCATCCGATCGAGCGCGGTGACCGCGAGTTCGTCCGCGGAGATCGTGTCCGGAGCTGTATTCATCAGTTCAGGGATCGCCATCTCAAGGATGTTGCGGTTGGTTTCCAGAGCCTTGCGGATGTCGTAATCGGTCACCAACCCCAGCAACTGTCCCGACGCATCGACGATTGAAATCGCTCCCACCTGGAACGCGGTGATCCGAGCCATCATATTGCGGACCGAACTCGTGACTGGAATGACCGGGTTGCCCGGCCCCTTCCGCATGAGGTCGCCCACCTTGAGCAGCAGCCTTCGACCCAACTGCCCCCCCGGATGATGCCGTGCGAAATCCTCTTCAGAGATGTTCTTGAGCTTCATCAAGGCAACGGCAATGCCGTCACCGACGGCCAGGGCAATGGTTGTGCTCGTGGTCGGCGCCAGGTTGAGCGGACAGGCTTCCTGCGCAACGGGCAATCGAAGCACAAGATCCGACAGACCCGCCATCGCGGAATCCGCACCGGAGGTCATCGAAACGACTCGCGTGCCCTGGGCCCGCACCGCACGCAATAGCAGGTTCAACTCGGCAGTTTCCCCGCTCTTGCCGATGGCGATCAACACGTCGTCGCCGCCGATCATGCCCACGTCGCCATGGAGGCCATCGCCGGCATGAAGAAACATGGCGGGCGTTCCCGTACTTCGAAACGTCGCCGCGATCTTCCGTGCAATGATCCCGGACTTGCCCACGCCGGTGACGAACACCTGCCCGCTGGTGTTCGCTATGAGTTCAACCGCCTCGGCGAACGGCGCCGAGATCTGTTCCCTGGCGGCCCGCAACCCCTCGATCTCGATATCGAGAACGTTTTCTATCTCTTTAATGATGTCCACGATGCTACGCAATAGTGTCCGCAGGACTTGATTCGTGCGATTTCGGACTTGATTCGGGCAGTCATAGACTGCCCCTACATGCTCAATATTCAGGGATTTTGGCGCCCCGCTCCCAATCCGACTCCGACTCCCGTTCCCATTCCCACTGTAGGTGCAGTCTATGACTGCACGTTCTTGATTCTTGATTCGGGCGGTCTATCTCCGCGATCCGCGCGATCCTTTCGGACTTGATTCGGGCAGTCATATTCGGACTTGATTCGGGCGGTCATAGACCGCCCCTACATGCTCAATATTGGGGGATTTGGGCGTCTCGCTCCCACTCCGACTCCCGTTCCCATTCCCACTGTACGTGCAGTCTATGACTGCACGTTCTTGATTTGGGCGGTCTATCTCCGCGATCCGCACGATCTTTTCGGACTTGATTCGGGCGGTCATAGACCGCCCCTACATGCTCAATATTAAGGGATTTTGGCGCCCCGCTCCCAATCCCAGTTAATCTTCCTCGTCGAGAAGATCCTGGATCTCTTCGAGCCTGGATTTCAATTCCTCGGTCGCGACCGCGGCGGCATCGAAGTCCCGAATCACGTGCGTTGTGATCAGGATGATCAGTTCGGATCGGCTCTCGATGGTCCGCGTGTTGCCGAAAAGCGCCCCAAGCACCGGTATCCGGCCAATTATAGGAACGCGGCTACGCCCGAACTCACGACTTTCACGGATAAACCCGCCCAAGGCGATGGTCTGTCCGTCCTGAACCACAATCGTGGATGTTATTGACGATTTTCCGATCACGGGCGCGACGATGTTGGATGTCGTGTTGGCCCCGGCCTGGCTGATTTCCTGTTCGATCACCAGTGTCACCCGGCCACTCTCGTTGATCTGGGGCAAAACGTTCAGCAGAACGCCCGTCTGGCGAAACTGAATGGTTTGCGCGAACAGATTCGTTCCGCCTGCCTGCACGGGAGTGATCGAAGACGAGGTCGGAATCGGTACTTCGGCACCCACTTGAAACTGTGCCTGCATGTTGTCGCTGACCAGTACCGAAGGCGCCGACACGGTCCGGACTCGCGACCGGTTCTCGGCCGCGTTCAGGAACGTGACGAGTTGCCGGGTTCTTCCGACAAGCGTGAACGTCGTCGCGGCGAGACTCGGCGGGGACCCTAAAAACTGCGCCGTGGTCTCCGTAACGCCCAACGTTTCACGGTTCTGCAGCGTGTGGGTCACGCCGAACGACAGGGAGTCGTCCAGGGTGACCTCATAGATCTGCGCGTCCACCAGCACCTGCCGTGGAAGAAGATCCAGTTGCTCGATGGTCAGGAGTATTTCCTCGTATTCCTGCGGCGTCGCATGGATGATCAGCGAATTTGTCACCGGGTCGGCAATGATGAGGGTCTCATCCTCGCCCGGGGGAGTTTGACCGCCGGCCGGTTGCGCCCCGCTGAACGGGTTCTGTGCCGGCGTGGCGCCCTCGGTCGCCGGCGGCGCATTCGCAGGGATGAAAGCCTGCGGTTGGCCCGGTATCGTGAGAGCTCCTCCATAGAGTTGAGACAATACTCTCTGGATGTCCGCGGCCTTGGAGTTTCGAACCTTGTACACATAATTCCGGATCCCCGAGTTGGCGAACGGCTGGTCCAACCGTTCGAACCATCGCTCGACCTCACGGAACGTGTCTTCGACCGACGCGATCACCAAAACCGAGTTGAGCCGTTCCAGCGGAACAAAACGTACCCCGCCCAAGCCCTCGGTTGCGACGGAAAGCGAATAGCCCGAAAAAACCGCTTGCAGATCTTCCACAACATCCGTAACCCGCGCGTTTTCGACGGGGATCATCCGCACACGTTCGTTCTCGAAAACGGCCGCGTCGAATATTTGGATCACCTCCATGATCTTCCGCAGATTGCTCTCCCGTTCGGTGACCATCAACACATTTCCACCCGCATGGACGGCGACGCTCGCGCCTTCGCCAAGATAGGGGCCAAGGAGCGCGGACATTTCGGTGGCTGAAACAAACCTGAGGCGGATCACCTGAATGACCATTCGATCGTCGGGGGACTCGGCAAGCGCCCCGCTCTGCACCTCCAGCGGCGCACGCACCGCGGAACCCGCCGGAAGGATTTCATAGTAGTTTCCGATCCGAACCATGCTGGCATTGTTTATTTTCAGAATGGTTTCAAGTATCGGCAGAAGGTCCGACCGCCGCAGCGTGTCTGAAGTGTTGATGTTGACGGTGCCTTGAACCCTTGGATCGATCACATAGTTGAGTCCAAGGGTGTCGCCGATGATCTGGATGACCTCGTAGACGTTTGCACCGATCAGATCGAGTTGAACTGGCGACAGATCGTCATCGCCGGGCTGCTGCTCCTGAAACGGCCCGGCAACGCCCGGCGCGGCCACGATCGCGGAAGTTGCAAGGATGAGGACGAGCAGAATCATGCCTGCGCTATTGACTGGTTTCATTGTGTTTATTCCTGTTAACAAGGTCTTGTCACCTGGCCGAATGGGGTGTCACGAACGCACTCCACGGGCGGCGCCGGTTGCGGCGGCGCCTGCGGCGCGGCAACGCCGGACGTGGTAACGCCGGGCGTGGGCGCGGGTGCGGAAGGCTGGCTTGCGACAACGGTCGCGGGGACCGCGGGTGCCCTTGTCCGTGCTCCCGAAACCGACATTGTCGGGTCGTTCATCACGACATCCAGGCGTCTGCCGGTTGCCTCGACGACGACGCGTTTGCGATCGATCTCGACAAGTTGCCACCCGCCGATTCTCTCGCCAACCCGAAGCGACACGTATGACGGATCCTCACGCGAGTTCATCAGGGCCACGCGTTCGTCTCCAAGCAGCAGGGTGCCGATCAGGGCAGGCGCCCCGGTAACGGGCTCGCTCGTGTCCACCGCCTCGGATGCGGGGGCGGGCCCCAGAACCGCAATATCGTTGCGGTCCGCGCTGAATGGATTCAGCGCCGAAACCAGATTCCAGTCGCTTCTTTCCGAACCGCGTTCAAGTCCTTCGATACCGGCAATCGAGATGTCGATCTCGGCTTCCGCCTGAATCGAGGAGACATCGTGAGTCGCTTCATAGTCGAGCAATCCGCGCCGGAACTGGAACACCAGAGTCGCTACGACAAGGACCAGAACGGCGTTTAGAAGTACGAGCCGCATGTTCATTTGTTGAGTCTCCGTACAAGTGTCATGAATTCTCCATCAACGCGCCGACCGTGAGCGAAACCTGCCATTCCTTGGTCAGATCCTGCCCCTCGTGCGGCCTCGGCTGAATATTCAACTCGCGCACCGTTATCAACGTTTCCAGATCGCGCAAGGCCGACAGCAGCGACACGAGTTGGTTCGGCGTACAGTCGAACGCGACCGACATGGCCGTTTCGCTGAAAAAATCGTCGAGCATCCGGGGCGCGATAATGTTTCTCTCTCCAAAAACGACCCCGATATCGGCGGCCACCGACTCGATGATCGACTGGAGTTCGACTGACGCCAGCGACTCACTTTCGGCGCTAATCAGCAACGATTCGAGTTCGCCGTCGCGGGCAGCCGCCAGAGCTTCCAACTCTTCGTACCGGCCCTGGCGCAATATGGCCCTCCGGTAGCGCCGGAGTTGCGATTCGCTGTTGGCAGCCAGTTCAGGCGCTTCCCGCAGGCGATCCCATTGCGGCAGAACCAGTTCAACGGTCGCTAAATACAAGGCAACTGCCAGCGCAAGGCCGATCAACGCACGCCTGTCCCTGTCCCGTAACCGGATCTTCATGGGGCGGCCTCCAGCGTCATCTCGAGCGTGAACCGGTTGCTGCCGGAAGGATCGGGCGTCACGGCGCCGGCAAACTGGACTTCTTCGAACAAGGTGTCCCCATCGAGCATCCCCTGCAACAGGGAGGTGTCCGCGGCGAGTCCGGATATCGTCACGCGGCCGTCTTCATAGCTGAATTCTGAAATCCAGTCGGTGTCCGGAAGCGTTGTCGCAAGAAAGTACAGCGCGTCCAGGGCGCGATTTTCGTTCGACACGTGTCCGGCCAGAGCATTAAACCGATCCTCCGCGGCAAGAAGCTGCGCCTCGCGGTCGGCAACCTGGTCGACCTGAGGCGCGATCCGTTCAATTTCCTGGTCGATCCGCGAAGCATACAGCTGGCTCTGAAAAGGCTCCCGCAACCCCATCGCCAGCAGAACCATGGCGATCAGCAACACGAGGGCGTAGATCGGAACGAACTGTACCTGACTCTGCCGATAGCGCATCGCCAGGGGCAAGACGTTGGGCGCGCATCCAGATTCCGAAATTCCCGCCAGTGCCGCCGCGATAACGCCGAACTTCAGTCCGGCGCCCGCGGGTGCGTCCTCGAGCGGCAACCGAACCGAGGGCTCTTCGGGCAGCCGATCCGCCGTGGGGCCACAAGCCACCAGGCGCACACCTTCAAGATCCGGCACACGGGCAAGCGCCATAAGCCGGCCGACGGCCGAACGCGCCCCGGCAACCGCATCGGAACCGGTGGCTTCGCTCGTGGTAAAGAACTTTCTTCCCGTGGCGACCACACCGTCGACATGACCTTCTTCGCATCCCAGAATGATTGTCGGCGCCGCGGCACCCCAAAGAACCGATGCGCCTTCAGCCCAGGCGGCGACCGATATCGTTGCCCCCCGGAGCGGTAATCCAGCGGAACGGAACAGGGCCGCATGCGCGTCCAGCGTGGTTCTGGGGACAACGACTACGGTCACGAGAAGGGTCCTGTCACCCTTCGCCGGGGGCGCCTTCAAGTAGGTCCAGTAGACTTCGTCGACCGGCCATGGGGACAGCGATTCCATCTGCAGGCCGAGCACGTCGTCCAACTTGGCCTGAACCTCGACGGGCAATTCGATCTGACGCACAACCCCATCCCCATGAGGCACCGCCAGATGCACTCGAGATCCTGAAAACCGGTGCTTCTTCCGAAGGTCGAGAAGTTGCTGCCGTTGATCCGCCGGGGAAAGAGAGGTGAAATCGGGAATTTCAAACGTGCCCAGGAGGCGGCGCCGATTCAGGAACGATCGGATCACGGCGATCCGCAGGGTTCCGCCGACGAGTTCGAGTCCTACAGTGGTCTTGGGTATCATGATGGAGCCGTTCGGCCGGGACTACAGTCGCGGCACAAGGATAAAGACGCCGCGGATCGGGAAAAAGTCTATTCCCAACTGACGATATCCCGATTGTCGTCTTCGCCGCCCTCGACTCCATCCGCCCCGTAGGAAATCAGGTCAATATCGCCGTGCTCTCCTGGAATTCGATACACGTAGGGTGTGCCCCAGGGGTCGGGTATGATGTCGCGTTGCAGATACGGACCGTCCCAATTGTTGACGCCGGCAGGTGCGATACGCAGCGCCCCCAAACCCTGCTCCATGGTCGGGTAACGGCCCACGTCCAGCCGAAACAAGTCGAAGGCGGTCGAGAACTCGGCAATCTGGGTCCTGGCAGCCGTCTGGCGCGCCTGGTCCACACGGCCGATCACTCGCGTCCCGACCACTGTCGCGAACAGCGAAATAATGACCATGACGACGAGCAGTTCGATGAGCGTGATACCCGCGCTGGTTCCGTGGCGGCCAACCCGCGGTTGTTTCGTGCCAAGGTGCGTAGCAGCATTCATCATGGATTTTTCTCCCTGTCGGGTCAGTGTAGGTGCAGTCTACGACTGCACGTCTTTTCCCACTGTAGGTGCAGTCTATGACTGCACGATCTCCAATTGGGCGGTCACAGACCGCCCGTACAGTTACACTCTCGGAGATTCGGGCAGTCATACTTGCTTTCGGACTTGATTCGGGCGGTCATAGACCGCCCCTACATGCTCAATATTCAAGGATGTGGGCGACTCGCTCCGACTCCCATTCCGACTCCCATTGTAGGTGCAGTCTATGACTGCACGATCTCCAATTGGGCGGTCACAGACCGCCCGTACAGTTACACTCTCGGAGATTCGGGCAGTCATACTTGCTTTCGGACTTGATTCGGGCGGTCATAGACCGCCCCTACATGCTCAATATTCAAGGATGTGGGCGACTCGCTCCGACTCCCATTCCGACTCCCACTGTAGGTGCAGTCTATGACTGCACGATCTCCAATTGGGCGGTCACAGACCGCCCGTACAGTTACACTCTCGGAGATTCGGGCAGTCATACTTGCTTTCGGACTTGATTCGGGCGGTCATAGACCGCCCCTACATGCTCAATATTCAAGGATGTGGGCGACTCGCTCCGACTCCCATTCCGACTCCCACTGTAGGTGCAGTCTATGACTGCACGTTCTTGATTTGGGCGGTCGTAGACCGCCCGTACAGTTACACTCTCGGAGATTCGGGCGGTCATACTTGCTTTCGGACTTGATTCGGGCGGTCATAGACCGCCCCTACATGCTCAATATTCAAGGATGTGGACAGTAATAGACCGCCCCCACAGGCTCCTAGAGCGCGATTTCGTTGATGCTGAAAATGGCCATCAGCATCGACAACACGAGCGCACCGATCAACACCCCCATGACGAGAATGATTACGGGCTCGAATATCGAAGTCAGCGCCTTCACCGATGTTCTGACGTCCTTTTCATACACATCCGCCACCTGAAGCAACATCGTGTCCAGCCTTCCGGTTTCTTCTCCCACGCTGACCAGATGGGTCGCCAGACCGGGAAACACGCCGGCTTCCTTCATCGGGCGCGAGAAACCCTCTCCCCGCCTGGCGCCGTCGGCGATCTTCGAAATAGCCTCGGAGACAATCTGGTTTCTTGCGATGTTCTGAACGATTCGGACTCCCATGATCAGAGGGACCGCGCTGGCGAGCAGCGTTCCCAGCGTGCGCGAAAAGCGGGAAACCTCGATCTTGAGCAGCGTGGGGCCGACGAGCGGTATTCGAAGCTTGATGGCGTCCCATCGCCGGCTGCCCGAACGCGACCGCGTCCAGGCTCGCGCCGCGAGAACGATTGCGGCCACAGCCAGGATCATGATCCACCAATACGACCGAACCGATGTCGACACCGTCAACATTGCCAGTGTGAGAGGCGGTATTTCGGCGCCCACATCTTCGAAAATCGTAGCGAAACGGGGTATGACAAGCGAGAACAGAATACCCAGCGATCCAAGACCGACCAACGTCAACAGAATCGGGTATACCAGGGCCGCGGTCAAATACGAGCGCAGTTCGTCGGAGGACCGTTCGAACTCCGTCAATCGCGCCAGGATGGCGTCGAGGATGCCTCCGGCTTCACCGGCGCGAATCATGTTGATGTAAAGAGGCGAAAAATACTTTGGATGTCCCCCCATCGCTTCAGCCAGCGATTGACCGCCCTTGATCTGCTTGAGAATGTCGTGGATAACGTTTTTCAGAGTCGGGTTCGACGTCAGTTCCGCGGCCACGCTCAAGCTGCGATCCAGTGGGAGGCCGGCCCGCACCAGAGTCGACAACTCCTCGGTGAAAAAGAGAATGTCGCGGCGGCTGACCCATCTCAGACCGAACCGGGCCAGATTCAGACGTTCCCGGGATACAGGCTCGGCGATCGAAACCGGAATCAGTCCCATCTTCTCCAGGCTGAACGAAGCGGCCCGCGAGTCGGCAGCTTCCAGACGTCCCTCGGTCGGCCTGCCCTGGCTATTGACCGCTTTATAGACGAACGTACCCATTAGAAGAATCCGATCACACTTCTTGCGTGACGCGAAGAATCTCGTCGGGTGTGGTCGTACCCGAGAGCACTTTCGACCAGCCGTCATTCCTCAAGGGCCGCATGCCGTTTTTTTCGGCCTGAGCCTTGAGCACAGTTGAATCGGGACTGGTTGTGATGACGCGGCGCATGTCGTCGTCCACGTCGAGCAGTTCAAAGATGCCCCGCCGGCTTTCGAATCCGGTCTGGCCACAGGCCTCGCAGCCACGCCCTCGATACACGTCCACGAACTCGCCTTCGTGGTCGAGGGCGAAACCGGCGTCCACCATTGACCGAGCCGCCACCTGCGCCGGCGCCTTGCAGTGCGAACAGATGATGCGCACCAGTCGTTGAGCCAGAATCCCGATCAACGACGATGCCAGCAGGTAGTCTTCGACACCCATGTCGATCAGACGGGTCACCGCGCTTGGTGCGTCGTTGGTGTGCAGCGTGCTGAACACCAGATGTCCAGTCAACGCCGCGCGGATGGCAATTTCGGCCGTCTCGAGGTCGCGAATTTCACCGATCATGATCACGTCCGGATCCTGCCGCACGATGTGGCGCAAACCGGTCGAAAACGTCAGACCGATCTGCGAGTTCACCTGGATCTGGTTGATTCCGTCCATCTGGTATTCGACGGGGTCTTCGATCGTGATGATCTTGCGGTCGGGAATGTTGATCCGCTTCAGCGCGCTGTAGAGCGTGGTGCTCTTTCCGCTCCCGGTGGGGCCCGTCACCAGGAAGATTCCGTGGGGCTTCGAAGTCATCTCGCAGATCGAGGCATACAGGTCTTCCGGAAATCCGAGCCGCCGCAAATCGATAAGATCGGTGTTCGACTTGTCGAGGATGCGCATGACGACGCTCTCGCCGTACATGATTGGAAGCGTCGAGACACGCAGGTCGATTTCCTTCCCCAGAACTTTCAACTTGATACGGCCGTCTTGCGGCAACCGGCGCTCCGCGATATTGAGCTTGGCCATCAACTTGATACGCGAAATGACGGCCGCGCGCAGTTGGTTCGGCGGGGGATCCATGTTATGCAAGACTCCATCGACGCGATAGCGCAGATGGAGTTCTTTTTCGAACGGTTCGATGTGAATATCGCTCGCACGCGATTCAACGGCACGGGAGATGATCAGGTTGACCATCCGGATGACGGGAACCTCCGACGCAAGATCCCGAAGTTGCTCGATGTCGTCATCGCCGATCGCCTCGCCCAACGTTTCGATCAATCGGTCTGAATCGTCCTCGCCATACAGCCGATCCAGTTGATCGACGATATTGGCTTCCGAGGCCAGGTAAATGTCGAGCCGGTACCCCGTGCGCTGACCAATGGCGGAGCGCGTCTCGGTATCCAGGGGGTCGGCCATCGCCAGCGAAAGCACATCGCCTTCCAGATGCACGGGCAGGGCCGTCGCGGCACGCAGGAAACGGTAGGACAATCGATCGGCCTCGATCGGAACGGCGGGGTAGTCGCCGCTGAATATGCCGACTCCCATGTGTTCGCTGAGCGCCGCCAACACGTCGCGTTCGGAAACGAAACCGAGATCGGACAGGATTTTCCCGATCCGGTCGCCGCTCTCCTTCTGAAGCGCCAACGCGTTCGAAAGATCTTCTTCGGAAACAAGACCTTTTTCGCGCAACACTTCACCGAACAGCTTGCGGTCGGTCGATAGGAGGCCTTTCATATCAACGTTCCCGGATCGTCAGGCGTTGACGGAAGTCCGCATCGCTCAAGGCCCCCGAGCGACGATCCATAGCGTCTTGTTTTCGCAGGGAAAGAACGATCTGCGCCGGCAGATCCGGCAGGTCGACAGGACTGGGGTTCAATATAAAGATGACCAGGCTCACCCGTTCGTTGGGCAGAAGGCCATCGAGGTCGGCGACCCGATCGCCGAGCAACGCCGCGGCAGCGGTTCGGACGGCTTCGAGACGTTCATGGCTCGAACTCCTGATTTCTTCCGGACTCCTCGGAGTACTGAACGGGTTGCGAAGGCGTTCCAACGCGACCTCAACAGTGACGACAAGCCCGTAGTCCTCGAGGTAGGTGGCCTTGGCTTCCTGAAAGACACTGGGGACGACGGCCCCAAGACCGGCATCGACAGCGGCGGTCAACGCCGCGGCTTGTTCCAGATCGACGTCCGGACCGGATCGAACGCCGCCCAGGGCAGCGGGAACGAACGTGAGCACAAACAAGAGAGTTGAAATTCGCCGGTGGATCACGATCCGCCCCCTATTCGAGTCCGGACGTTTGCTGGACGACGCCCTGGAGCGCGACGCCCTGGAGGTATATATCGCGTTCACGGGCACGATACCAATCGAACAGGCTTGCCATATCCGATCGGACCCGCAGGATTTCAAGGCGATTGGCATCGTCGTTAGCTTCGACGAGCCGGGCGATTTCAGAATTGAACTGCTGCAACTGCGCGTCGACCCTGATCTGTTGTTCGGATTCGAGGCGCGCCCCGATCCGCTCGTAATCCAGGTTGTCATAATCCACTGCCGCGGTAACTGGAACCGCCTGCTGTTCGGCTATCTCCTGTCCAAGGGCAATCCGGACTCCCTGGTCACCCCATTCCATGCGGAGCGGACCCGCCAACACGACTGCAACGACCAACCCCGCCGCCACCGCGCCCGGAACGGCCCACGCAAACGAGAACCAGCTTCGCGGGGAGCGCTTGAGGGAAGGACTTTCGGGCACAAACACCATCCGCCGTGGAAGATTGACGTCGGGCAACTGTTCGAGCGAATGCCGGATCTTCTGAAAGTCGGAGACTCGGCCCTGACATTCAAGGCACTGCGCCACATGCCGGCGCGCAGTCGTCAATTCCTCGGACGGCAATTCTTCAAAAACAAACTCGGCAAGCCGGTCTTCGAGATGAGACATAGGTTTCACCTTTCTGATGAAGTTCTGGGCCGGCCGCTTACGCGGGTCTCTTCTCCCAGAACCGATTTCATCTTGTCAAAAGCCATGTACAGCCTCGATTTGACGGTCGACACCGGCGCACCCTGCACCGCCGCGATTTCGTCAAACTTGAGACCGTGGTACACCTTCAGCACGACCACTTCCTTCTGATCCTCGGGCAACTCACCAAGCGCTTTCTCAACAGCGAGCCTGTTTTCGACCGGCATTCGCGTTGCGCCCACATTCGGATTTAGTTCCACGAACGTCTTGCCCTGGTCTTTCCTGAATCGCGAATAACAAAGGTTGTGCGCAATTCGGTACAACCATGGCGAGAAGCGATCCCGGTTCTTGAGCGTGCCCAACTCCAGGAACGCCTTCATGAAGGTCTCCTGGCAGATGTCCATCGCATCTTCCGGACGTCCAATCATCCGAAAAATATAGTTGTAGATGGGTTTCTCCCATTGCCAGACAAGAAGGTTGAACGAGTTGGTGTCTCCGTTGAGCACTCTCTCGATAATTTTCCGGTCGTCGGCGCGTTCCAGGTTCAAAAACTGACCTCACATTTTTAAAGACGCGAAACGATCTGAAAAAGTCGAGCCGATTGTCCGGTTCTTCAACAGATCGGATCTTCAGTTTACGTCAGGGGATACGATATCCCGTTCGATTTGGGTGAGGGGAATTACGCCGGATGAAGCGAGGAGAAATGGGGGTGGGCAGCCGGCGACAAAACCATGCAGGCCCGCAATGCTGCTGGCAACGCTGCTGATTGGCTGCTAACTACTGACGACTGAACTGTTTCCGATCTTTGCCGGAGCGGGCTCCTTGACGTTCAAATCCTCGACAGGCCGTGACTTGATCGCCACCACCGGCGCATTCGCGTCGGACAAATAACGCGAATAGCCTACAAAGAAGTGGTAACGCAACGCCCAGTTGTAATGGAATCCCAGGGGCGCGGACACCGGACCGGTTCCCTGCCGCGACTCCAACATGTTCAGGGTTCGAACCAGGGGTTCGACCAGCGGCACGACCACCCTATACGCCTTGTGGAAGGGGCGAAGCAGCCCGCTCAGGGCACTGTTCTCGGTAAACCTGTTTCGCAGTTCGGGATGCAGCGAAATCATCAACCCGAGAGAGAATCCAGCCTGCTCACAACGCGCGGTGAACTGCTCGAAGCTTGGAAAATAGTGGTGCGTTCCGACGGAATTCGGACTGGAAACCATGCGGCAACCGATATGCTCGAGCCGATACCCCAACTCGATATCTTCCATTCCGTAAACCGAAAAACGTTCGTCGAAACCGCCAACGGCATTCAACATGTCGCGGGAAGTCGACACGTTACCGGTGTGGTAGTACGAAAAGTCCATCTCGCCGGAACCCAAGGTGTGCGGGTTGTAGATGCGGCGGTCCCGAAGATAGCGAAGGAACGGATCGCGGGTCGATTCCCATTGAGTACGAATCGTTCCAATCCCCGACACGTCGGAATACTCGTCGTGGCACCTCAAGTGTCCTTCGATCAATTCGGGATCCGCTTCGATGTCGTCGTCGATAAAAAGAACGATATCGCCATCGGCGCACTGAAGACCGGCGTTGCGCGTGGCTGCCGCTCCCGGCCTGATTTCGGAGGTGAAACGCAGGTTCGGGTAGCGGTCCGCACAGTCTGCCAGGACAAGCTGAGTATCGTCGGTCGAATTGTTGTCGACAACGATGACCTCATACCGGTTTCGGGAAACGGTCTGCGATTCAATCGATTCGATCGTCCGAGTCAGCAGTTCTGCACGATTCAGCGTGGGTATGGCTACAGATATAGTATTCACTTACAGAACCTGGAAGTTTCCTTGGTGGCCGTTATTTTTCAATGCGAGTTGTCGTTCCCAAGTCAGACCCACGTAACGTAGACGGATGATCGACCGGAAACGTTTGCCTCGGAGACTTACTCGGCCAACGATGTCTCCTCCAGCCGTATCCACAGGTGATTCCGCGTCCCCCAAGTCTGCCGGGTTCGGCGCAAATAGGGAATATAGCGAATGTGATCGACGAACGCAATCGCGAATAAGACCTTGCTGCGAAAGGAGTAACGCCGGGACACGAAGCGTTTCGACAGAAAGGACAGAAGCACGTGTTTTTCCCCGTACTTCCGATACCTGTGATAGATGAAGAGTGAGTTTCTGAAACTGAAATAGTGCTCCCGCCGGCGTATGCCCGCCGCTCGTGGATTCGCTTTCCGCGAGGCTCCAGTCCGGTGTTCAACAGTGGCTTCGGTAACATAAACGCATTTCCAACCGCTCAGCCACATCTTCCAAGCCAGGTCGATGTCTTCGCAATACATGAAGAAGAGCTTCTCGTCGAACCCGCCGACTTCCCTGAAGGGCGCGCTGCGAATCAGCGCCGCGGCGCCCGAGCACCACGTCGTTTCACCGGTTTGAACATCGACGGCCTTGGGATGTTCTTCCGGGCGTTGACGCGCTTCGCAAATGCCGATTTCGGGATCGGACCGCGCGCGTAAAACGAGACGTTCAATGCAGTCGGGCGATGGTTGCGCGTCGGAGTTCAGCACGAACATGAACTCGCCGTCGACCTGCCCGGCGAGGCGATTCACGCCTCCGGCAAAACCATGGTTACGGACGGAACGATGGAGGTAAACCGGAAAGTCCAGTGCCGGCAGGCGCGCGGCAATGGCGTCGGCCGTGCCGTCGGTTGAACCGTTGTCAAGAATGTGAAGCGCGATGGGAACCGAAGTACGGGCAATCGCATCCAGGTAGGAGTTCACCAGATGACGGCCGTTATGAAAGAGCGTCAGAACGTCGATCCTGGCTGAGGAATGCACGGTAATCCTTTGTGAATGTGTCTCCCACTGTACGTGCAGTCTATGACTGCACGTACAGTTTCGGAACGCACACTCCGACTCCCACTGTAGGTGCAGTCTATGACTGCACGATCTTGATTCGCACGATCCTTTCGGACTTGATTCGGGCAGTCATAGACTGCCCCTACAGTTGCACTCTCGGAGATTTGGGGGCATTATTCGGTTTTGGTTTCGGACTTGATTTGGGCAGTCGTAGACTGCCCCTACATGCTCAATATTCAAGGTTTCGGCGCCCAGGCTCAACGACATCGAGAAACCGATCTGCCAGAACATCCCAGTCGAATCGCTCCACAATCATCCGACGCGCATTTGTACCCAGATTCTCTCGCAATTCGCGAGATTCGCGAAGCAGGGCAAGCGAAGAACGAAACTCTTCCGCCGTATCCGCAATGAATGCTTCATCGCCGTGGCGTATCGGAAAACCGGCGGCGCCAAGCGAGGTCGTCACAACGGGCATGCGCATCGAAAACGCTTCGAGAAGCTTCACCCGCTGCCCGCGACCGGAAAACAGGGGGGCGGCCACAATCGTATTCGGACGCCTGTACAAACTTCGGGTGTCGGGCCGATACCCCGTCGCTTCAACCGCCGATCCATCGAGCAGACCTTCCGGAAGGTTTGTTCCCGCGACTTCAAACCTGAGATCGGGAAAGTGCCCAGCCACGTTGTCCCTCAGAAACCGGGCGGCTTCAATGTTGGGTGTGTGCCTGAAGTTGCCAAGAAAGACGACGCGCAACGGGCCATTCGGATCAGTCTCCAATGGTTGATAGTGCCTGGTATCCACGCCAATGGGAATGTCCCGAACATCCGACCGGGGCGCACATCCCCGAATGAATTCGGCATCGTTCGGCGTCATCGTGACAACGCGGTCGAACCGGCGCGCAGCGCGGGTTTCGTATTTCAACATCGACTTCCAGCGGTAATACGCACGGGCCTTGCCGATGGGGTTCGATTCGGACCGGAAAGCGTCCTTCAAGCCCAGGGACAGGGGATCGGTAACCGACCATACGGTAAACACGCCGCTTCGATGGAACTGAGCCATCTCGACGTATTCACAGTGGAGCACCTCGATCGCATGCCGCCGGCACGCGTCGTTCACCGCATCGCGCATTTCAGCCGTGTCGAAATGGCGCACCTGCGACGGGATCCTTGACAGACGCCGGGGTCCGGAACCGGGGACTCTGCGGACGGCACGCACCGAACTGCAGATGTCCGAAATCCGAAGGACACGGTCATGCTCTTCATCGTTTTCGACGAACGACACGACATGGACATCGTGCTTTCGACCGAGGATCCGGATGTTGTGGTACATCCGGACGCCGCCTCCGTGCATGTTCAGAACCGGTGGATAGGCGGCAAGAAAGAGTATGTTCATTATTCCGGGGCTTCCGATGATACCACCGAGCCATCGGGTGTCCGTGGAACCGGGAGGCACGGAGCGCTCTCCAACAGTGTCGGAATGATTAAGGTGCGGGTTCGGACTTGATTCGGGCGGTCATAGACCGCCCCTACAGGAAGACAGGACGACTACAGGAAGACAGGAAGACTCACCATGACCGCACGATTTCCCGTTTTTCGGTGGCCGTCGGCCAAACTGCCCGGTACACTGGTTGCGCCCCTTCCTTTTCGACCCCATACAATCCATGCATTCTCGCACCCGAAGCGGTGCCGTTTACGGTATCGAAGCGGCTCTGATCGATGTCGAAGTCCACGTGGCGCCCGGCGGTAACGGCGAGATCCGTATCGTCGGTCTTCCAGACACTGCGATTCGCGAATCGCGCGCTCGCATCGAGGCCGCGATCCGCAACTCCGGTTTCGAACTGCCCTACCGCCGAATAACGATCAACCTCGCACCCGCCAACGTGCGGAAGGAAGGATCGTCGTTCGATTTGCCGATCGCAGTCGCGATCCTGGCGAGCATGGGCGTCATTCAACGCGAGATCGATGACACGTTGATCATCGGAGAACTCGCCCTGGACGGCCGCATACGGCCGGTCCGGGGCGCGCTGTCGGTCGCAATGCTTGCTCGGGACCAGCGGGTTCCTTACCTGATCGTACCCGAGGCCAACGGCCCCGAGGCCGCGCTTGCCGATTCGGTGGCGGTTTACGGACTTCGAACCCTGGGCGAAGTCGTCGAGCATCTCAACGGCACGCTCGAAACGCGGCCCCATCGCGCCCAACCGACGACACCGCTGCGAGAAACTCCGTCTGATTCGGAGGATTTTTCGGAGGTCCAGGGGCAACTGCACACCCGGCGGGCCATTGAAGTCGCAATCGCCGGGGGGCACAACATCCTGCTGGTCGGCAGCCCGGGTGCCGGCAAGACCATGTTGGCCCGCCGCATTCCCTCGATCATGCCGCCGATGACGGTGGAGGAAAGCCTCGAGACGACACGCGTCCATTCGGTGGCCGGCACATTGCCGCCCGGAAAGGGGCTGGTGGAACATCGTCCCTTTCGTGCCCCTCACCACACGGTTTCCGATGCCGGCCTGGTTGGGGGCGGATCGACTCCGCGTCCAGGAGAAGTCAGCCTGGCACACAAGGGCGTGCTGTTCCTCGACGAACTGCCCGAATTCCGGCGGCACGTTCTTGAAGTTTTGAGGCAACCGCTCGAAGAACGCCGGGTGACGATCTCCCGCGCCCAGATGACCTTGTCCTTTCCGGCGGCTTTCGTGCTGGTCGCCTCAATGAATCCGTGCCCGTGTTCCTACCTGGGAGACGACCGCCATGAGTGCACATGCACGCCCGGCCAGATACAGCGGTATCGATCGCGGATTTCAGGCCCGTTGCTCGACCGGATCGACATCCAGGTGCATGTGCCCGCGGTGAGTTATTCGGAAATGACAAACGTTCAACCCGCGGAGGACTCCGCCACCATCCGGCGGCGCGTGGTCGCGGCCCGCGAGCTTCAACTCGGCCGATTCAAGAACACCCCCGCCCGAACCAACGCGGGAATGTCCACCCGGCAAATGAACGAGCACTGCAAGTTGGACGAGGAGTGCAATCGCATCATGGAATACGCGATCCGGCGGCTGTCGATCTCGGCCAGGGGTTACACGCGAATCCTCAAGGTCGCACGCACCGTCGCCGATCTTGCCGAATCGGCGGCCATCGAGCCGCGGCACGTATCGGAAGCCGTCCGATACCGCACCATGGACATGGAAGCGGGGCGCCCAAATCCCTCAATATTGAGTATGTAGGGGCAGTCTATGACTGCCCAAATCAAGTCCCAGCGGGGCGCCCAAATCCCTGAATATTGAGCATGTAGGAGCAGTCTTGGAAATCAAGCACAAGGAAGCTCCTGACGCCAAGAAACGCGATCACGGGCGATGGCGTTGAGGATGGTGAGGAGTTTGCGCATGCAGGCGGTGATGGCGACCTTGAGACGTTTACCGGATTGACGAAGGCGCTGGTAGACGTCGGCGATGGATGGATTGTGGCGGATGGCGACGGGGGTGGCCATGTAAAGGGCGCGTCGTACAGGAGCGCGACCACCCATGATCATGCGGCGGCCGCGGAAAGTGCCGCTGTCGCGGTTCATGGGGGCGACGCCGACCAGAGAGGCAACCTGGCGGCGATCCAGACAACCCAGTTCCGGGA
The DNA here is from genome assembly GCA_963555775.3 of Terriglobia bacterium. GTDB lineage: Bacteria > Acidobacteriota > Terriglobia > 20CM-2-55-15 > 20CM-2-55-15 > JAJEDW01. The sequence goes on from CAUVWY020000007.1 coordinate 186,555, forward strand.
GATGAGTCAGTAACGTGGTGGAGGTCGCAGGACCGACACCGGGAACACTGCGCAGAAGGTCGTCGGTTTCGAGCCATATTGGGCTGGACCGGATCGCGTGGTCGATATCGTGCTTCGACAGCGCCGCCGTGCCATGCTAAATTAAGTACATATTCGTAACAGCCAAGGAGGTTTGAATGATGCACCGTACGCAAGACACCTACCCACTCAGCCACCTTCGCCAGCACATGAACGGCCATCTGGCCAGGGTGAAAGACGGCGCGGTCGAGACCATCACCCAGAACGGCGAAGCCGCCCTCGTGGTGATGAGCCCGGAGACCTACGATTACATGATCGACGCGTTGCAACGCGGCCACATCTGGGATCAAGCCATTGACCGGATTAACAACGGCGAAGGAGGGAAGGACGCTCGGCAGGCCATACGTGAGCTGGCCGACAAGCTCGGCGTCGAACTGTGAGCCCGGCATATCAGGTCGTGTATCTTCCTGAAGCCGAAGCTGCGCTTGAGAAAACCGCTACCTATATCAGGGACCACGACGGTCCTGAACGCGCAGCCAACTGGCTACGCCGCATGATGGAGAGCATCGACGCGCTGGAGTCGCTTTGACAACGTAAAAAGGACCCACCCCGATCGAGTAAAAGGGACCCACCCCCGGGTTAATGGTTTGTAAGTGATTCCGCCGTCGAGGCCGTGGGAAGTGTGGGAGCCGAAGGCTTCCAAGCCACTGTGGGAACGCGCTGGCTTTGCAGCGGGTTTCCATGGGGGCGGCACTTTCCACAGCCCGCTGCGCCCGCGGTTTTCACGCGGATCCTCCGGCGGACCGGGGTTTGTTCTTCCGTTTGCCGGCGGCGCCTAGACTTTGGGTGAACCGGATACTTTCCCAATCGAACTGGTGAATGGCGCAGTGATGGGTCAGCCGGTCCAGCAGGGCTGCGGTCAGTGCGGCGTCACCGAAGACGCTGGTCCACTGTGCAAACGGCAGGTTCGATGTGACGATCAGCGAACCCTTTTCGTAGCGGTCCGAGAAGACCTGAAACAGCAACTGCGCCCCCTCGGCCGAGAACGGGAGATAGCCGACTTCGTCCACGATGAGCAGCTCGAAGCGGGCCAGCTTGGCTAGGCGCCGGTTCAGTTGCCGTTCCTCGCGCGACTCGATCAAGGTGTTGACCAGCCCGGCGGCCGTGGTGAACCCGACGCGGTAGCCCCTCCGGCAGGCTTCCACACCCAGCGCCGTGGCGGCATGGGTTTTACCGGTTCCGTGCTTGCCCAACAGGACGACGTTCTCGTGCCGGGTAATGTAGCCGCACTCGGCATAGTCGCGAACCTGGATCGCATCCAGCACCGGCCACTTCTTCAGGTCCGTGGTCTCCAGAGTCTTGAGCAGTGGGAACCGGGCCTCCCGTAGTCGACGCTGGACCTGATTGGCTTGCCGCTGTTCCAGCTCGCGGCTGGCCAGAGCCAATAGAAAGCCGGTGTACCCCTCGCCGGCCTCTTTGGCCTGTCGGGCGTGTTCCCGCCACTCCCGCACCATGGCCGGGAGCCGGAGTTGCCGCAGTGCGTCGTCGAGAACGATCTCCTGACCCGGACTCATCGCGCACCCCCGGCCAGGAGACGGTCATATTGATCCAGATCGGCCCCAGCGATCGTCAGGTCGGTGATACCGGGCATCAACCCGGACTCGAGCGGCGCATGGGATCGAGTCGGCGTGTCCTCCCGCATCAGAATGTGCCGCACCGCTTCCAACTCGATACAGTGGGCATCGAGCGCTTCCTGGATGGCCGAGGACACCCGATCCAGATCCCAGTCCTGGTGGAGTTGCAGGATGCCGATGAACTCCCGGGTGCCCCGGCTGTACCCATGCCGATCCCGCAACCGCTCCAGCGCGGTCTCATATTGGGTCGGCCATTGATCCCGCCACTGCCGGATCGGCCGGGCGCTCTCAAACGAGGCCACCTTCCGCCGGATCAACTCCAGGTAGTGCAACGGATCGATCCGCCAGTCGCTATGACCGAACGCGCGGTCATGTTCGGCCACCTTCTTCTGGTCCGCGTAAAAGCTCACCCGGTCACAGCCGATATGGGCCCAGAGCCGGCGTCCCACATAGGCGGTCGGCACCGAATACCGGTTCCGATCCACCTGGGCGGTCTGATACGGGCTGATCCGGACTCCCACCACCTTCGTGTTCTCGAACCGCGTGTCGGGCAGTGCCAGGAGGCGTTCTTGCTCCACCGCGTGCCGCTCCCCAATCGTGCGATCGTCGGACCGGCCGCCGATCCGGCGCTGGTCGTCAGCCGCGCAGCGTTCCAGCAGTTGCGCGTTCAGATCCTCGAAGTCGGTCACCTCGGGAACCGGCACCAGGAAGTTCCGGCGTGCAAAGCCGACCAGGCCCTCGACACCGCATTTTTCCTGGCCCCGGGCCGGATTACAGAATCGCGCTTCAAACGTGTAGTGCGCCCGAAACGCCGTGAACCGGGCCTGCTCGACCCGAGCCTTCCCCTTCAGAATCCGCTTCACGGCCGTCTTCAGGTTGTCGAAAACCAGGGTCGGGAATACGCCGCCGTACCAATCGAACGCCCGAATGTGACCGTCCAGGAACATCTCCTGCCGTTCCCACGGATAGGCCCGCACGAACGCCTTGCCCGAGTACCGGGACCGCATACAGAACAACTTGACCTGACGGTCTTCACCGTTCATCCGGACCCAGGCCGTGCCCCAGTCCACTTCGGCTTCACGGGCGTGTTCCGGGTCCAGCGGCACCACAGCGCCGGTCTGGTTCCAGCCCAACCGTGTCTTCCGTTCCCGAACCCAGCGGCGTACCGTCGCCTCGGCTCCGGTAAATTCATGCTCCTCCACCAGACGTTGCCACACCCGGTGCGCGGTGTGGCGTTGCTTGACGGGCTGGTCCCGGTCCGCCTGGAGCCAGGCATCTACGATCCCGGCGACCGGGTCCATCACCGGACAGGCGGGCTCCTTCTCTCGCCGATACCTGGGCTCCTGTCCGGCCAATACTTTCCGGACCGTCCGTCGCGTGTGCCCGGTCTCCCGGGCGATCTGTCGAATGCTTTTCTTGTAAACCCGATCTGCGGTTCTGATCAACTCGTACTGATCCATCCCTATCAATCCTCGCCTCCCACCCGCGTGCCTGTTCTTCCAGTTCACGCTTCCGGGGAGGCTATCAGGGGTGGGTCCCTTTTCCTCGATCAGAGCCCCGTTTGGTGGGTCCCTTTTACGTTATCGAAATCACTGGAGACCATGCCGGCGATCTTTGCCGAACGAGGGATGCGCGGCGGGTGGAAGATTCGCGCCAAGCCCATCATGAGCCATATCGCGTATTACGTCATCGGCGAACCCCGCCGTGTATTGTTCATTATCGACATCGTTGGCGGCGCGCAGGGATCCAGACGCGACAAATATGAAAACACCGCGTAACGCTGACGGGAAAAATAGTTGACGCTGGACAACACGCGCCGGTACCCGCGCCAGGGACGAGATGCCCGGCGTTCTCAGGCGCGTGCGTCGCGCCGGTCGCGCCGGATCAAGCGCCAGGCGCGCTACCGCGCGCAAGAAAGGACTCAATATTCAGGATGGAGGCAATTCGGTTGCGAGCGGCGTTCGTTTGGGATAGACCGTTAAACTGTACTGGGCGACTGCTTTAGCGACGTTATCTGACGGCGGCTCGAATTGACATCCCCACGATCGGGACGAATTGGAATTAGTCGCCACCCAACTGTTTTTCGACCGAATCTACGTATTCCAGTGCTTCCATGGCCGAGTTGAAATAAACCATTTTTTCTGCCCCAAAGAAAGCCATCTCGAATTGTCCATTCTTGTAGTTTGCACTGAGGCTCTGACCGGCCAATTCTCTGAAAACAAAATGAGTTGAGTTCGTGCTCCACCCTGCGTCTCTAAATGCAGAGAGTTTTTCTCGGCGTTCGGCGTTGAGTTCGTCAACTGCACGAAGACTCGCCGCAAGTTGTTTCGGGTCTGGCTTCTCCAACATGTGATCAGTCATATTCGCACCAAGTGAAAGAGTTTGAGAATCGGATACAGCCAAAAGGTGTCGTATCTTCTACACGGTAGGATTATTTTACCACCTATAACGTCGAGGCTGGCACGGCGTCCAGAGCCTCGGAGCCGTGGGTTAGCTGGCGGCGGCCCGTCCGGTGATGGCCTCGCGCAATCCTTCCAGCAACCCTTCGAGCTTGGCTTGGCTATGCTCCACCCGCCCCAGGCGATCTGACAACTGCTTCATGTCTTCTCGCAGCCGCGCCTCCAACCGGTTGATCCTCTCATCCAGACGGGATTCCAGCCGCACAATGTCTTGCCGAATGTCCTGTCGCAGGCCACGGATGCTGGTCAGCATCAACCCGGCCAAGGTGGCGCCCACCGCCAGGTTCGCAATCAGGATGCCAGCCAACTCGAAGCTCATACTTTCTCCCAATCAATCCGTCGGCCCATTCTCCCACGGCCCGTGACACAAAACCACAGAGAAGCGGAATTGGGCGGTCTGTGACCGCCCAATTCGAGATCGTGCCGTCGTAGACGGCACCTACAGGGGGAATCGGAATGGGAGGGGGAGCGCGATTCAAGTCCGAACTCTTCCTGTAGGGGCGGGCTATGACCGCACCAATCACGTCCGAGATCGTGCCGTCGTAGACGGCACCTACAGGGGGAATCGGAATGGGAGGGGAAGCACGAATCAACTCCGAACTCTTCCTGTAGGGGCTGTCTATGACTGCCCGAATCACGTCCGAGATCGTGCCGTCGTAGACGGCACCTACAGGGGAATCGGAATGGGAGGGGAAGCACGAATCAACTCCGAACTCTTCCTGTAGGGGCTGTCTATGACTGCCCGAATCAAGTTCGAAATCCGCACCTTTATCATTCCGACAACTTATGAGAACAGCGAATGGGACAGAGCCCAAACCCCGAACCCGCACCTACAGTGGGAGTGGACGCGGCGCTTGATCCGGCGTGACCGGCGCCAGGAAACCGCCTGAGAACACGCCGCTACGCGCGCGGCGCATGGGAATGCGCCGTTGGGCCCCTCAGGGTGGAGTCGTCGGCAGATCCCAGGGTTTTCCCGCGGTATCGAAGAAACTCAATGTTCCCGACGAAGCCTGGCCCGCGGCCCCGTTGAACAGGATGAACTGCGTGGACCACCCCGAGGAGTCCACGATATGCGGAAAGAATCGGTCCGCCATGGTCGTCGGTTGGGTTTCATCCGTTGGCGGTGTGGTCGTCATCTTGAGCTCGCCCTTGTCATTGTAGCGCAATCGCAGTCCCACGATGGCCACATCTTCGGTCGACGTGACCCGGACCACTCCCGAAAATTCGGCCGGAAGCGAGTCGATGATATCGTCGATGAAACGGGCCACCTGACCCGACGGTGCAAGCGAAAAACTGACCGGGGCGACCGCCATGGATCCATCCAGGCGCATCACCTCCAGCGTCACACTATTGTCCGTGTCGGCCGCGTTGGTAATCGCCAGCCCGGTTCGGATCGATCCCGGCTCATTGGGCGTTCCCGACAATTCGACGTAGACCCGGAATGCCGATCCCGCCGGAAGGGCGGGCACGCCAGCTTCCGAAACGGTCTTGCTACCGGAGGCGAACGAGAAAACGACGAGGCCAGAGGGCGCGGCGTTTCTACGGTTCGGGGTCGCACGCACGGACCCACTGGTTACCCCGCCCGACGGATTCGACGTAACGATCCGATACGAGGCACGCGGCGCTTGATCCGGCGTAAGGCACACGCCGCTACGCGCTCGGCGCGAGGGACACGCCGGGGCACACGCCGCTACGCGCTCGGCGTGAGGAACACGCCGGGGCACACGCCAGTACATCAGGCGAGGGGGTTCACCCACTGCAGACCCGGAAATCGTGCCATGTCCGCGTCGGTCGAGTGGAGCTCCGCTTGGTGCTCGATGGCCAAGGCGGCGAGGTGCGCGTCGGTCGTCAAATTGCCACCCCCGCCCACCGCCTTGAGGAGATCGAACAGAATGTCCGCATGACGAACGCCAGGGTGGATAAGAATCGTCTGCGGTCGAACGAGCCAGGACCGGATACGCGTGCAAGCACCATCCATGTCGAGGGGATTGTCGAGTATCTTCGGGTGCGTGGCGATGCGAATGAACCCCAGGATAGAGACCCACGGAAGACCCACACTGCCGGTCCCGTTCATCAGCGACTCCCACCACTCCCGCGCCGCCCGGTGCCGTTGGAATTCTGAATCGTGAGCGTGCAGCAGCAGGTTGACGTCAGGAATGATCACCGGTTCCTCTGTCGAGCCAGTTCATCCGCCTCCAACTCGTCAACAAGCTGATTGAGCCGGTCGACATCGACACCCGGCTTGAAGGCGAAGGGGTGGGGATTCACCTTGTAGCGAGACCCCCGAGGCGGTTTACCCTGCATCCCCAGCCCGAGCCGCAACGCGTCGTTCACAACGGCTTTCAAGCTTTTGTCAGTGCGTCGGATTTCGTGTTGCAGGAGCCGCTCGACATCCGGATCAATTGTCAGCGTGGTTCGCATGAGACGCATCATGATGCCTATCATAGGTGATGTCAAGATGTGCCTCCCGCAGATCCCCCCTATCAAGGCGGTCTCTGAAGGTCCATAACGGTCCGCCTGTCAACGGGGCCCTTGCCCGGATGCTGAGGCGATCTTATGGCCACCCACTGAGACCCTCGCCGAAGGTGAAGGCGGCCACGGCCCGCTCAAGGCGCTCTGTCCCACTCTCCCGCTCGCCCAGGGTCACTAGGGCGACACCGATCGCCATATACAGAGAGGCGCGGCGCGTGGATAGGCGCGTTCAACGGCGCATTCCCATGCGCCGCGCGCGCTCTTCTTCCCCCTGTAATGCACGACAGGAGCAGGCCAAGCCCAAGCGGCTCGATATTCAGGATGGGGACTGACCTTGGGAAATATTGTGCGGATCGTGCAGTAACCGTGCAGTCATAGACTGCACCTACAGTGGGAATCGGAGTGGGAGTGGGAATGGGAGGAAGAGCGGACGTGGCGCGGTGTTCGGGGTCGGGGCTAGCGGCGTTCGTTTGGGATAGACGGTTAAACTGTACTGGGTGTCTGCATTGCCTCCATTAGCTCGCGGCGGCCCGCCCGGTGATGGCCTCGCGCAATCCTTCCAGCAACCCTTCGAGCTTGGCTTGACTATGCTCCACCCGCGCCAGGCGATCTGACAACTGCTTCATGTCTTCTCGCATCCGTGACTCCAACCCGTTGATCTTCGACTCCAACCCGTTGAGCTTCGCATCCAGCCGTGACTCCAACCCGTTGATATTCGCATCCAGACGGGATTCCAGCCGCACCATGTCTTGCCGAATGTCCTGCCGCAGGCCACGGATGCTGGTCAGCATCAACCCGGCAAGGGTCGCGCCTACCGCCAGGATCGCAATCAGGATGCCAGCCAACTCGATGCTCATACTTTCTCCCAATCAATCCGTCGGCCCATTCTCCCACGGTTGGCAAGACATAACCACAGAGAAGCGGTCGGAATAGCGGGGAGCGGCGCGCCCAAATCCCTCAATATTGAGCATGTAGGGGCAGTCTATGACTGCCCAAATCAAGTCCGAATATGACCGCCCAAATCAAGTCCGTAGATCGTGCGGTCGTAGACCGCACAATATCAAGTCCGAAAGCAATTACTCTTCGAACTTGACCGGCAATTACTCTTCGACTTTCAACTTGACCGGCAATTACTCTTCGACTTTCAACTTGACCGGCAATTACTCTTCGACCTTTAACCTTTAACATTACCGACGCCGTGAAGTCGGCCCAATTCGTGATGTAGGCCATGCCGTCGGCGCCGGTGAAGTCCGTAGTGATCTTCATGTAGCCCTCGAACGGAACGGGCATTCCCAACGCGTCCAATATATCGCTCAACAGAACCGAATACGTTGCGCCAGCTTCCAGTTGACCACTCGTGAGACCCATGCCCGGCGGACCGGCGGTGGTGGTGGTGAACTCGAGCGGATCATGGCCATCATGGTAGAGCATGAACGAGATCGCGCCGGACTGGCCGTCGTCCGCGTTCATATTGGACACCCCAAATCCGGTGTCGTATACGCCATCGAATAGTGCATACGGAACCAGGAGCGTGGTCTGGGACGTTTCGACGTCGATCACCGTCACGGGCGCGCTCCTGTCGGAGGCAAACCGGGGGATCGCCCGGGTCTCACTACCTTCTGGCTTTGCGACGCCGATAGGCCCCACGTCCACGGTCACCTGGATGTCCAGATCGCCCAGCGGCAACTCGGCGCCCTCCATCTCATCGAAAGTGATGAAGCCCCGAACAGTGACGGTGTCGCGCCTGGTCGGGTCGAGCATGCCAGCCAGTGCCGCATCTGCGTGCGGTTCGCTCTCATCATCGACCAGGGACAGTACTATTTTCGCTTCGTTCTCCTCGGCATCCACCGGGGTGTCGATCGTCACCTCGTCATTGCCGGCCTCCGTTATCGTACGGGGCGGAGTCTCGGCGGCCGCGGCAGCGACAGCGGCCGCATTGATCCGATCATCGGTGTTCGGCCCGGCATCCTCGTCAGAAACCCAAGCGTCCAGCGCAATGGACGCAGCCGCCGGAATTCCGTAGAACTCCAACAGGAGTTCTACGCTCTCGAAGGAGTCCACGGTGTTCTCCGTGATTCTGAAAACGAACGGACCGGACGTGCCGTCTTCGGTTTCTCCGGTGTGGCGGATCAGAGTCAGTTTATGGTCGACGTCTCTGTTACCCACCTCGAACACCGTTGTGACGCCAGCGTCGTCCAACTCGTCCACGACGGAGTTGATGACAGGGACCCGGTTCCCACCGGACTCGAGCTGGAAGTCTCCCGACACCCCGATGTTGGCCTGGATACGGCGCCTCAGGCCCGACCCGGCGATCGCCACTCGAACGCCGGTAACGCCAATGGCGTCGCTGCCATTATTGCCGCAACCTGTGACGCCCGCCCGCGGGTCGCCGCCCCCAATGGGAATCGTGAGGGTGCTGCCATCGAGGATCGGGGCACCGAGGTCGTCGGCTTGCGCGAAACAGCCACTGCCCAAGACCAGGATTTCATTCTCTTCAGCATTGTCCCCGACGGCATTCGTAATCGGAGCGCCATAGTCAATGTTCAGGATTCCGAGGCCGGCACCGTCTTCAGCGGTGCTGGGGGCGGTTTCCAACCTCAGCGTGATGCCTCCGGCCAGTTCGGTCTGCCCGTGTTCCCTGGCCCGGCGCTCGACGCCGCTACTAACCGAAAAAACGCCTTGCGCGAACGCGCCGGTGGCCATCGTCATGACGCCCAGCGCGCACCCTGCGGAAAGCGCGTATCGGTATTTCGACATTCGAATTTTCCCCTGAGTCTTGCCTTCGATCGACTCAAATTGCAGTCGCACAATCGTCCCGGGCATCGAATACGAAAACAGAACCGCCGCGCGCGTCCCAAGACACACAACAGCACGTTCTCAGGCGCATGCTAAGGCGCGTGCCTCGCGCCGGAGCGCCGAGGGGACGCTGCTTCCGTTACCTGATCATAAGGATTATAGCAATCTCGCTGCCATACGGGAGCAGCCCTTATAAAGCGTTGAATCGTCAGAGGAAATGCTCGGACGAAACGCTCCGCGGATGTGTCATTGCAGCGCGCCGGGAGTACCCAGTGTGTCACAAATACTCGCCTTCGGGGGCGCCCAAATCCCTCAATATCGAGCATGTACGGGCAGTCTATTGTACGGGCGGTCTGTGACCGCCCAATTCGAGATCGTGCAGTCATAGACTGCACCTACAGTGGGGACGGGAATACGAATGGGCGCCTCCATTCCGAAATTGTAGGGGCGGTCTATGACCGCCCAAATCAAGAATCAAGATCGTGTGTCCAGCGTCAACTATTATTCCCGTTGACGACAATTAGAATTCCCGTTTGAGTTAAGGGATGTTCGTCGCCGTCCCGCCTGTGGGAAACGTGGTAAAGCCGTAGGCTTTTCCAAGCAGCGGTGGGAATCCGGGTCTTGCACGGATTCCCACGGATGCGGCGTTTTCCACAGGCCCGTCGCGGTCACTTGTTTCGTCCTTTCGCGTTCTTGGCGGCTTCCATGCGGTAGCTGGACAGATTCAGTTCCAGAATAACGCTGTGATGAACGATTCGGTCGATCGCCGCGGCCGTGGTCATCGGATCCTTGAAGATCTTGTCCCAGTCCGAGAAGACCAGGTTCGATGTGATCAGAATGCTGCGGCGCTCGTACCGGTGAGCCAGCAGGGTGAACAGCACTGCCATCTCGTCCCGGCTGTGCTGGACGTAACCGATGTCGTCAATGATGAGCGCGTCGAACTTGTCGAGCCGCTTGAGTTCTTTCTCCAGTTCCAGCTCGGCCTTGGCCCGCAGGAGCCGCTGAACCAGCAGCGCACATGGAGTGAAGTAGATTCTCCGGCCCTTCAGGATGAGTTCATGCCCGAGGGCGCACAGCAGATGGGTTTTGCCGCTGCCCGGATTCCCGAAGGCCAGGACGTTCTCGGTGCGATCCAGGAAGTCTCCTTCAAGCAATGCATCCACGCGTCGCTCGACGGTTCGGGGCAATCGGGACTGTTCAAACGCCGCCCAGGTCTTCTCCCGGGGCAGTTTCGATTCCCGCAGGAGCCGTTCGATCTTCCGTTGCCGTCGTTCTTCCAGTTCCAGTTCACAGAGCGCTACCAGATACCGGTCGTAGGCCCAACCTTCGTTGGTCGCTACAGTGGCCTGAACGCCGTAGTTGTCGACGAAGGCCGGCAAGTGCAACTGGCGCAGCGAACTGGCGATCTCGGTCTTCACAGCCATGCCTCCTCCTCGACCGGATCCAGTAACGCGTCATAGTGTCGGATCTCGGGTGGAGCGATCCGAACCTGCCAGGGCGAAGGAACCGGAGTGTCCGCGTCGATGTGCTCCCGCACCGCTTGGACTGTGATCGGCAGGTCCTTGTCGATCCGATGTCTCAGCGCTTCGTGGACCCGCTCCTCACTGTCCATGGCCGCCATCTCGAGGATCTTCAGATACTGCCGGTCCGCGGTCCCCGGATGGTGTTCCCGCAGCCAGTCGTAGGTCACACGGAACAACAGCCGGGGAAACATGTCCTGCCGATACCGGTAGCGTGGAAAGGCGCCCGGTTTGCGGACCAGGGAATGAATCACGTGCCGGTAATCGATGGTGTGCTTACCCGATCCCCGCAGTCGCGGCATCTGCTCGACGCACTTTCCGCCGTACCAGACTTCCAGCCGTTCCGTATCCAGGCGAACCTCCACGTGTTCGCCGATCAGCCGGCTGTCTACCGAATAGGCGTTCTTTCGCACCCAGATCGTGCTGTCCCGGGATACGCGAGCCCGGATGCGATGCGTATGGTCCAGTCGTCGAAGCGGGAGTTGCCGCAGAGGCCGGAGTTCCTCACCCAGCCGCTGGCTGCGACCGGCGTTGCGCCGGTCGATCAACCCCACCAGAAACTGTTCGTATGCGTCCCGGCTCTCGAAGTCCCGGCTTCCGCGCAGCATCAGTTCCTGGTCGACCGCCGTCTTGAATCGATAGTGACTCTGCTCGACGTCGCCGTTCTCATTCGCCTTGCCGGCCTGGGTGTGCGTCGCCCGTAAACCGTAGTGGTCGAGCAATCCTTGATAGCGGGCCGTAAACTCATCCGGATCCTTCAGGTTGTTGACTGCCGCCGACAGGCTGTCGGTCCGATGTTCTTCCGGCGCTCCACCCAACTGCCACAACGCGTTCTGCAGTCCGGCCGATAAGCTCTCGAAGGATTCGGAGAAACACAGGGTGACCGTCTCCCAGTTCGAATAGGTCAGGACGAAGTGATAGGCCAGGTGCTCGAACTTCTGGCCCTCGATGGTCACGTTCAGGCTGCTCATGTGCGTGAAGTCGCTCTGGCATTGCCGCCCCGGATCATGCACCTGAGGGAACATCACTTCCCGCTCCGGACCCGATCGCGCCCGCCACTGCTTGAACCGCCGCTGCAAACTCCGCAGCTGACCTTCCTGGAATCGGCCCGGGTACTTCCGCCCCAGATACTCAAACATCGTCTTCGCCTGAACCGTCGGATGCGCCCGAAGGATCTTCTCGATCTCCCCCCATACCTCTTCGAACGGATTCGGTCGGGTTCGCCATCCATGAGCCTTCCCGATCTGGCTCGGCAGCTGCTTCACCTCCCGGTACTTCCGGGCCGTCTTTGCGTCCATTCCCGCTTTCGAGGCCGCCTGGGCCAGGGTCTCTTCGCTTTGTGTCAGCTTCATCAGTCGTCTCACCTGCTGATCCGTTACCATCCAAACATCTTGCAAAACCAACAACTTGAATCGGTGACATTTCTATTGAGGCAACGGGAATTCTAATTGTCGTTGGTCGGGAGTTTTAATTGTCGCTGATCAATCGTGCAGTCATAGACTGCACCTACAGTGGGAACGGGAATACGAGTGGGCGTCCGCATTCCGAAATTGTAGGGGCGGATCGTGCAGTCATAGACTGCACCTACAGTGGGAATGGGAATGGGAAAGATCGTGTGCGCGGGAATGGGAGGAAGAGCTGGCGTGGCGCGTATACGGGCGCAAGGATATGCGCCCCACCACGCGCTAAAGAAGAGATGCCCGCGTTCTCAGGCGGGTTATTCGCGCTCGGGGGTGGCGAAGGGGTTGGTGCTTCGGCGGGGTTCGGCCATCCATTCGCCGTCCGTGCCGGTCCACTCCTGCTGGATCGTCCAGGGAAAGACGCCTACGGGGCTCTGCAGATCGAAGGTGATTTCCAAGGTAGCGCGGGCGCCGTCGTCCGACAACTCGATGGTTGCGACCTCGGGGTTACTGAAGGGCTGCTCGCGGCCCTGCAAGAAGGCCGGTCGGTCTTCGGGGCGCAGGAACTGGGAGGCGCCAACGCGGTCGCCCGAAACCAGAAGCCGTCAGTACTCCTCGGCACGTGCGCGGAGGGAGTCGGCAGAAGGAGTCTGGGAATGGGCGGCGAGGGAGAGCTCAAAGGCCGGGGCGGCCGTCGCCGATGACAAGACTGGCGGCAGGGCCGTCAGAAGGATCGCCAACAGGAACGTCGACCGAAGGCCGGACCGAGATGGGACGCGTATCATGGGTTTCACTCCTGGATCGTATCGGGACGACGAGCGTGCACCGTAGCGTGTACGGTAGCGTGCACGGTAGCGTGCACGTTTATGTGCACCTAGTATGTGCACCTAGTATGTGCACCTCGTAGCGTGTACGGTTATGTACACCTAGTAGGCCGCGGCAAAAAAACACGGACTCATAACATTGAATAGACGCGGGTACGCCCAAAAGAGACGAGTGCGCGGCAAAAAAACCGGGTGCCTGCCCCCCAAATTTGCGGGTACCAAGTGAAAGAATCGGTGCTCGAATAGAATCAGAAGCCCCGGCGACAACCTGCTTCATGCCTGCTATGCGGCCACGTGCCGCGTCCGGTGCGTCCACGGTTCCTGCGTCCGTTTACTAGGGGGCGGTCTGCGCCTTCAGGTAGAGCAGCCACGACCGGTCAAACGGTCCGCGGTAGGAGATGGCCGCCATCCGGGTCGACGGCGAGGTCAGGTGAAGGTACCCGCCCGTCTCAATTTCCATCTCGGGAAACAAGTCGCGCAGCAGGGCGACATGGAGGGCCCGCGGGGACACCTCCAGTTCGACGACGTCCAGCCACCTGCCGTTGGCCGCGAAGTATTCGACCATCACCTCCATCGCCTCGGCCGTCCCCCGGTTGAGGATCGCCACGCCGGTAAACTCGTCGTCGGTCGAGGCCACGGGCGTGATGAAGAATTCGTTCCCGGTATCGGCCGCCAACGGCGGCGGCGCCGCCGAGACGCCCGGCGTCTCGATGCGGACCGTCCCCGCGACACGGGGGATACTCGCGAACGGATTCGAGATCTGGGATTGGACCTCGATGGCGAAGTATCCCGACCGCCAGTCGACCCCCGTTCCCAAGATCGCCTTCCAGCTCAGCTCGGCCATCCCTAGCGGCACAATCTGGGTCTGGTAGGCCGCCGCCATCGCCACGCCCTCGTAGTCGTAGGCCGTCGCCCGGATAATGGCGACCTGGTTCGAGGCGTTGACGAGCGTGACGACAGTGTCGTATACCGGGGCGACAGTGAAGTAGGGGTAGACGATCCGGCTGACCCCCGAGGCCGCCAGTCCCGGCACGGCATGGGACGCCTCGCCCGGGTTGTCGACCAGACTGCCGTGGAACCGGGCCGTGTCCGATTCGAGCCGCACGTATCCGGCCAGCGGCAGCCCGCCCGCGGGCATCCCGAACAGTTCGTCCAGGCCGCCGCGCATCGCGCCTCCCGGCTCGACTTCGCTGGTGGCGGATGCTACCTCGGCGCCCGTGCCGTCCAGCAGTGTCCATTGGGCCTCGAAGGCCTCGGCGCTCTCGCCGACCACGCTGACAACCGGGGCCTCGGAGGCGTTCCGCCGGTCAAACGGGAAGTAGGCCGGCTCGACGGCCTCCCCGGCATATGCGGCGAACCGGCCGCCCGCCGAGACGCCGATGGACGTGGTGACGGCCCGGTCACTTTCGGATTCGATCGCGACCGACGCCACGGTTTCGGTGGTGGCATCGTCGCCGAACATCTGGTCCAGGTCGAACGTCAGGGTCCGGTTCTCCCCCAGCACGCGGGACACTTCGTTGGCGATGTCCGGTCCCGACAGCAGATCGCCATCCGCGTCGTAGGCCCGCAGGGTCAACGGCGCCGACCCCACGGCCGTGTTCGCCACGGTGAAGGTCTGGGTATCCGCGCCCCGGTCCACCGGGAACAGAAAGGTCCGCGACCTCGACAGTTCCCCCAGCTCCGGCAGCAGCAACTCCTCATAGCGCGGCACAGCCGTCGAGGGCGCAGCGCGTGAGGGCTCGGCCGCGCCGACGGGCCCGAGCGTCACCTGGTAGAAACCCGTCCCCGCCCCCGGAGAGCCGGTCCGCTCCAGCATCGGGCGGAAGCTGAAATTCTCGACGATGGCGCCGCTGGATCGCGTCGATTCGAAGGTGTAGATCACCTGGTTGCGTCGTTCGCCCGACACCAGCGTGACCCCGTTATCTTCCTCGTCGTCGCTGGGGTCCTTCAGCATGAGCTCCGCGCCGCTCTGCGATGGGATTGTGGCTGGGAAACGGAGCTGAGTGTTTCGGGGCAGCGACGACGCCTGGAAGATGATCTCGACACCCTCGACGAACGCCCCGGCGAACCCTTCACCGAAAATGAAATCGTCCAGATCCTCCCGGAGCGCGCCACTCGCGTTGTAGGTGTAGTCCGAATCGGTCTCGGGATCGATGAAGATACCATCGTCAACGCGGGAAATCAGCCGGACGTCGCGGCCGAAGGATCCCAGCCCGTTCCGGGTCGTCGAGATTCGTGCGTCGAGTGTCTCGATGCCGCTGGCGGGAATCGACACCCGCAGCCCCTGGATGGTCACCGAATCGTTCACCTGCATGCCCGCGGGCACCATCAGCTGGACCACACCGGTGTCGGCGTCCACCGAGGCGCTGAAATCCGCCGCATTCACGCTCCCGCGCGTGGAAATGTCGACGGTGTCGCCACTGGTCAGGACAACATCTCCCAGAACGATCTCGATGATGTCGGCGACCGACGTTCCTGATTCGACCCGTAATGTCAACGCCCCGAGCGGCTCGGTGTGCCCGGTTCGGATAGCCACCGATGAGGAGCTCGATACGCCGAACGTGGCCTGCGCGTGAGCCTCCCCGGCGCCCAGGACACCCGCCCACAGCAGGACGGCCAACCAGGCGCCATGTCTTCCAAAACCCCTCATCGACTAATCCTCCACCCTGCCGTCAGGGGATGTATCCGTCGTCGGCCCGCGCTCCCAGCGGCGCCAGCTCGGACTGGACGGCGAAATCCGCAGCCAGCCCCATCAGCGCCAGGACGGGCGCGCTCATCAAGCGTCGCACGGAACCCCTGAATATTGCACTACTCATTTCAGAGCCCTTTAAAATCGACAGCCGCCGCAGGCGGTTGCCGCCAGGGCGGTGCCGACGATTCCCGAGCGAGTTCCGCTTCGAGCGCGGCCAAGGACCACGTATTGGATCGTTGTGTTCGTGAACGCTTTCTTGAACTCGCGAAGGGCGATGCTCGGCCGGAGACTGAACTCACATTCATTTCTACCATACTGTTCGCAAGCGCCGCAAAAGACGAAAAGGGAGGGGCGCTGCCCCTCCCTTGTATGGACCTGCTTGTAACCGAGACTACGGGACCGTTATTGACGGACGGTTCCGGTTGCGGCGAACCCAGCCCAGTCGGTAATGAAGACGTTGCCATCGGCCGGCCTGAAGTCGGTGGTGATCACGATGTAACCCGTGAAATCACCGTCATGGCCCGCTGCCGTCAGCAATTGGCTGAGCAAAACCGAATAGACGCCGCCCGCTTCAAGTAGGCCTCGGGAAGTCAGCCCCGAGCCAGGCGAACCGGACTCGGTCTCATAGGAAATAATCATCTCGCCGCCCGTGAAGAAATCGAACGTGATCGCGCCGTCCGGGTCGACCGTGCGGGCACTATCGTCGAGGCTCGTGTTGGCAATGGCGATTCCGGCGTCGAAATTGCCCCCGGTCGTGACGTACGGGATCGTGAGCTCCGACTGGTTGGACTCGATGTCGATCACCGTGATCGGGTCGCTCTTGTCGGAGGCGAACCGAACAGCCAAATCCTCATCCTCGATAATGGCCCCACTCCGACCGAAGGCAGCCCCAATCGGACCCACGTCCACGGTCATTTCGATAGGCGTGTTCTCCAACGGAAAATCGGCCCCCATGGCGAAGGAGATGGTGCCACGAAGAACGATGCGGTCGGCCCTGATCGGATCAAGCATGGGACCGGCAGCCATGGGGGTGTCCTCGCCGTCACCCAAGTCATCCGCCACGCCGTCGCCGTTTGCATCCAGTATCATCAGTATGACGGCTTCGTTGTCCTCGGCCGTCACGCCCTCGGCGCCCGCCTCGTACTCGACAGAGACCTCATCATTGCCAGTCAAGTCGTCATCGCCAAGTGCGGCAGCGTCACCTGCGCTTACTAATGCTGCGTTGGCCGTGGAATCGAGCATCGCTTGGGTAACCCGGGGGGCAGTGTTCGGCGATGTTTTGATTTGCGTCGGCACAAACGCCCACGCATCCAACTCAATGGTCGCATCCGGCGGAATGCCGGAGAACTCCAAATCAAGTTCCGCGTCCTCAAAGGAGTCAACATTATTCTCATCGATCCAAACCACGAACGCTCTGGTTCTTCCGAGTAGATGTCCTGAATCGGCCATTGGTGCGCCGGAGTTGCGGACCAGAACCAGTTCGCCCTCATTTCCCCCACCGGGGGCGAGATCGGTCGTAATACCATCGTCGGCCAACTCGTCCACGACGGAGTTGACGACGGTTACACGGCTTGCGCCGGAACCCAGAGCGAAATCACCTGAAGCCGAAATTCCGGCCTCTATGCTGCCAGTCAGGCCCTCATCGGCGATCTTCAAGCGGACGCCTGAAATTCTTAGGATGTCACTGTCGGTACAAGCTACATTGGTGGCTCCCAAGCCGACGTGGACGGTGACAGTGCTGCCGCTGACAATCGTCTCGATGTTTGTGTCAGCGAAACAAGCGGCATTGGATGAAGGGGTTAAAACGATTGGCCGCGGCGTGTCGGTTCGGTTCGTGATCGGCACGCCGTAGTCGATGCTCAGAGTCCCCTGATGTGAGTTCTCGGTCTCGGTAGTACTCGCAGTCATCACCACTACCGTGACGGCACCCGCAAGCTCGGTCTGCCCATGCTCACGGGCCCGCGGCTCGATGCCGCGACTTATCGTTAGGGGATTATATCGAATAGTGACGCATTATGAATCAGCGTCGTTTCCGTGGCAGGTCGATCCTGCGCAACTTGACCGGCTGAAACAACGCCCGCGCCAGATTCTTGATGCGCTGATCCACGGTCGGTCCAGGAATGTCGAGAGGTTCCAATTCCTGCTCCAACTCGCCCTTGGTCGGCTGGTAGTCGGACTTCACTATCTCAACTGTTTTTGGTTTCGGAGTCTTAGTCATTCTCACTCCTCATTATGGCAAAGCTGTCGAAAAGATCGCTGTCGGACGGGTTGATAGGAGCGTAGTAAATGCCATTACATACGTCGCACTGGAACCCACCGGAGCCCCAACCTACAGGTATGTCCTCATGTTTACAGGCGCACGTCCAATCCTTGGGCCGAGGTTGGCAGCTAATTTCCATTACGCATGAACCCTCGTTTCTTGTTCTCACGTCTTAAGCCCGACAACGTGTAAATGTGACTCTTGAGTTGGTTGCATGGACCACATAACAAGACCCGGTTGGATATGTGGTTCAATCCACCATCAGCCCGTGGAGTGTTATGGTCCAACTGGAGGTAACGAGAATCATCGAACGTTCTTTCACAACCACGGCACTTGCGGCCGTGTTGGTCCAGAAGATGGGTATAC
Source organism: Terriglobia bacterium (assembly GCA_963555775.3). GTDB lineage: Bacteria > Acidobacteriota > Terriglobia > 20CM-2-55-15 > 20CM-2-55-15 > JAJEDW01. The sequence continues at coordinate 204,996 of CAUVWY020000007.1, forward strand.
ATATCTGCACGGGTCATCTTCTTCCCTACTGGTTCGAAGACGATGACTTTGGTTCTGAGGTTAGGTGCGGCTGTTTTGGTGTCATCCGTGCGAATCGGCGGGACATCCATCTTGATTACGTCATATGGGAACAGATGACCGTGTAGTTTGTCGGTTGAGTCCTGCACGATCAATCCTTCCAATTCAAGCCTTTTCAAAACAACATCCCTCGCGTTATCCCATATGTCGATGCCTACCCACTGACGATTTAGCTTTTCAGCGGCAACGCAGGTTGTGGCACAACCGCAGAACGGGTCCAATACCAGGGTGAATTTGTCCTTCCAGTGAACGTCCTAGAATTCAGTGGTTTAACCTGACAAGCTGGACATAGCGGGGAGATTCCTGTATAAAACTCTGAATGGAGAGGACGAAATTGACCAGCCAGGAACTGTCGGAGATCGGGGTACGGCCAGTGGAGCGAAGCGAGGAAGGGCAGTATCAAGAGCAGATGAAGCGTCATCATTATCTGGGCGCACTGGCGAAGATCGGGGAGACGGTCTGGTACGTGGCCACATGGCGCGGGCAGTGGGTGGCGCAACTGAGCCTGTCGGCGTCGGCGCTGAAGTGCGGGGTTCGGGATCGATGGATCGGATGGGACTTCCGCTCGCAGTATGGGCGGCTGAAACTGATCGCGAACAACAGTCGCTTTTTGATCCTGCCGGGCTGGAATCGGCCGAATGTGGGCTCTCGAGTGCTGTCACGGACCGAGCGGCGGGTCGGGTCGGATTGGCGCCAACGGTTCGGTCATGGGTTGCTGCTGCTGGAAACGTTTGTGGATCCCCGGCGCTTCCATGGTGGCGTGTATCGCGCGTCGAACTGGTTGGAACTGGGACGGACCCGGGGATACCGGCGCACCCGGGACGGCTACAGCGCCGAAGCCGATGCCCCGAAGCTTGTCTTTGTGCGTCCCCTGTGCCGTGATGCGCGCGGGCAACTGACCCACCCTGGCCGGGAACATCTTCAACTCACCGGAGCCCCCAAGATCATGCTCAATGCCGCACAGATGCGCCAACTCCCCCAGTGCTTCAAGACCATTCCCGATCCGCGCCGCGCTCAGGGACGGCGCCATCCATTGTCGGCAGTGCTGGGCATCGCGGCGGGCGCGACGCTGTGCGGCATGCACGGCTATAAAGCCATCTCGGATTGGGCCGATGCCCTGGGGCAGAAAGCCCGCGAACGTTTTGGCTGCCGGCGGGAGAACGGCCGCTATGTGGTTCCCAGCGAGTTTGTGATTCGGGATTGTCTGGTCCGGATTGAACCGGGGGCGCTGGACCGGGCGCTCAATGCGTGGAATCGGGCGTGGGGCGCCCCGGACGATGCGCTGGCCATGGATGGCAAGACGATGAAGAACGCCCTCGACTCGGACGGGCGTCAGACCCACATCATGAGCGTGGTCGGGCATGAGTCGAAACGCTGCTACACCCAAAAAAAGTGGGAACCCTGCCTGTAGCCGGCGGCGAGGAGCGCAAGCGCACGAACGAAATCGGCATGGCCGTTCCCTTGCTTCAAACCTGCGACATCGCCGGCAAGGACATCACCGGCGATGCCCTGCTGACCCAACGCGCGATCGCGCGCTATTTGGTCGAGCGGGGAGCGCACTATCATTTCACGGTCAAAGGCAACCAACCGACGCTGGAACGCGATATCGCGTTCCAGTTCCAAACCCGCGGACAACCCGACTTTGTCGAGGTCACCCCGCCCGATCATGGCCGCATCGAAACCCGGCGCATTTGGTGTAGCGCCGAACTCAACCACTACCTCGACTTTCCCCATCTGGGCCAGGTCTTTCGGATCGAGCGCGAATCCATCGACAAGAAATCCGGCGCCCTCACGTGTGAAACCGCGCTGGGCATCACGAGCCGCTCACCCGGCGAGGCCTCCCCCGAACGCTTGCTGGCCATCAATCGCGGTCATTGGAGTATCGAAAGCGTCCATTACATCATCGACTGGAATTACGATGAGGACCGCAGTCGAATCCGCACCGGCTTCGGCCCGGAAAACATCACCCGCCTCCGACGCTTTGCCGTCGGTATTCTCAAATCCTTTCAAAAACCCGCTCAATCGATCGCCCAATCGATGCGTAAACTCTCTTTCAATACCCGTCTCGTCTTCGACTACTTGAGAATGACTCGAAATTCATTCCCCACATCATGCTCCATCTGAGAACAAATTTGCCGTGGGTCCAATACCGTGTCATCTTCATTGCTGGATGCCTTGATGATACGTTCGTACAGGGCTAATGGTTTTTGGGTTGCATAGCCAGTAACCTCTTTCTGGCCTTTTTCGGTTCCTATAGATTTGATATCCTCCCATACATCCCTGCAAACTGAATTGTGGTACCACTTCTTCTTTTCCTTGTCCCATAGTTCGGGGTACTTCTTGTTGTAGTTGTACTTTTTCTGCTGGTAAGAACGGTAATGCTGGACATTAAATGTCCAGAAAGTTGACTTGGAGTAGCAAAGAATCACATCGTGTTTTCTTGCGAACCAACGCTTGCCCACACCGCCAGTCCTATACCCCCACACCACCTCGTTACGAAACTTTTTCCACCCAAATACCGCGTCCATGACCGCCTTCAAATAATGTGAAGCAGTTGGGTCGCAGTGCAGGTAGATCGATCCGGTTGACTTCAGAACACGCCTCATCTCCAACAAACGGACGGCCATGAAACACATAAACGCACCCATGCCATCCGAGTGGGCGTAACGGGCACTTTCAATCGCTTCCATGAGACGCGGATGGTCATCGGTGATCTGGTCGGTCCAGTCCTCATGTACGTCACGCTCCCATGACCATCGATCCTGAAAGGACGCTCCTGCTGCGAGACTGTCCGGAGTGGCGTGGAAGTCCTTCGATTTGTTGAACGGCGGATCAGTGGCAATCAGGTCCACCGATTCACTGTTCATGGCACGGAGGATCGGCAGGTTGTCACTGTGAAAGAGGGTCCGGTTTTCAAAGTTGCGTTCTGCCATAGGGTTGGGTTCCGGTGGTTGAGTCAGAACGGTAACCCGGCGAGGTGGTGGGGTCAATCCTATCTGTTGGAATATGCCCGCAGTGCTCACGCTACCAAGTCCTTGTAACGAAGTTGTGCCCCATCCATGCTCAAAACGACGAAACGCATTTGATCGAGAGTGCCCATGCTGCGGATGTTGTGGCGTCCTGCGAACTCGCAGACGTAGCGGTGAAGGTGTTTGGCTGACAGCTTGTGGAACGTCCCCTTGTGAGCGCGTTTCAGCATGGACCAAAAGGATTCAATGCCGTTGGTGTGGGCCTGACCCCGGACGTACTCACCAACCGAGTGCTTGACCGATTCATGCGACTTGGCAACGCCTTGATATGCGGTTGCTTCGTCAGTGTAAACCGTTGATTCGGGGTCTGTATTGGCACGAACGAAACCTTGAAGGGTTTCTGCATTTGTGCGCTCGACCACTGTAGCTCGGACCTCGTTCGTGTCACGATCCTTGACACCTACAACAGCGGTTTTTCCAACCGATCCACGACCGGACTTCAACTTCTTGGACTGGTGCTTGTTCTTTTCCAGTCCGCCGATGTAGACCTCATCCGCCTCAACAGGACCTTTGAATGGTTCATGATCAGAAACGTCCCAAACCTTGCGGATTCTGTGAACAAGATGCCATGCGGATTTCTGGGTGATTCCCAACTCGCGGTGCATCTTCATGGATGCCACGCTCTTCAGGTTGGTAACGACCAGATACATGGCGTAGAGCCAATCCTGATAGCCGAGGTTGGATGCTTCCATGAACGTCCCGGTCTTGACGCTGAACGGTTTCCCGCAGGTTTCACGCTTCTTGCTCTTGCGGCACCGAAACGGCATGGTCTTGTGGGCCGTTCCAGTCTGCACGTTGTCCGATCCACAACGCGGGCAGGTGATGCCGTCGAACCAGCGGTTCTGGATGAACCATTCTTCAGCGGATGCGTTGTCGGGGAACAGGCGGTAGAATTCCTTAGTTGAAAGTCCCTGTCGGAAGTGTTTGCCAGGTGCCTTGTTAGCCATTGCGTATCTCCTACTTACAATACAATATTACAGGGTAGTGACGTAGTTTGCAAGGTGTTTTTAACAATTCATTGCCTGTTTTTATCACTATAATATGTATGGCGGGCGAGGTAGCACCCTCACCCGCCTATCGCCAGAACAGTGAGGAATGATCATGGAAAATCAACCCGTCCCGACGAATTCTGTCCCTCATTCCGTTTCCGCAACCGGCTTAAAAGCACGGCTGCAATTCGGAATAAGAGAGTCTCTGATAAAATCTCCACCGGTGGCTTACCTCATGGTTGATGTGGTACGACCCGCAAAGATTGGATTACGTCACTATTCGATGTAATCCCCTATCGTTAAGACGTTTTGCGCAATGGCGCTGGTCGCCATCGTCATGGCCACCAGCAGACCAAATGCGGAAAGCGCGTATTTTGTTTTCAACATTCGAATGTATCTCCTTACAAGTAGTTAGTGTCCGCCAGAACACTCATAACTAGTTGATAATGCAGTACATATAGTGGACTTCGAGTGGTGAAGATCGTTCAGATGTCGTATTATTGGGGGTGAAGTTCTGGGTTTTGACCGCTGAATGGAGAATCTTCGCGAAGCGGGGACACGATGAGAGAAGTGCAGAGACGGCAGTTCCAGATCGGTCAGGCGCCGATCGAGCAGATCTGGATCGACCCGAAGTCGCGGGACGACATCCCGGCGGTATTGAAGGGGCTGCAGCAGATCTGGGGCGAGGAGGCGCTGCGCGTCCGGCTGTTTGCGCTGCTGGATGAGCATATTCTGCCGGAGGCCGACCGCACGGTCGGGCGTCCGGGGATGGAATTGTGGCAGATCCTGGTGCTGGGGGTTCTGAAGCAGGGTCTGGGCTGCGACTTCGACCGCCTTCACGACCTGGCGAACCATCACGCGACGATACGCGCGTTCCTGGGTCACGGCGATTTCGTCGACAAGACGCGCTACGAGTACCAGACGGTGGTCGACAACGTGTCGTTGTTGACGCCGGAGTTGTTGTCGGCGGTCGGACAACTGGTGGTGGAGAGTGGCCACAAGGTCGCCCGAAAAAAGCCTGGCGAGCCATTGCGCGGGCGGTGTGACTCGTTCGTGGTCGAAACGGACGTGCATTACCCGACGGATGTAAGCCTGTTGTGGGACGCGATGCGGTGCGTGCTACGGGAGACTGGGGAGGTGGCCGGGCAACACGCCGTGGGCGGATGGCGTCAGTGGCGGCATCTATCCAGGAAGGTCAGGAAGCTGTTCAACACGGTGCGCTCGACCCGGCGGGCGAAGCGCCGTCCGGAGCGGGTGGAGGCGTACCTGGAGCGCTGCCGCGCACTGGTCGCCCGGATCGCGGAGACCCTCGACGAGCTGCGGGACAACGGCGTCGAGGAAACCACCTGTCAATCAATCGAAGGCTTTATCGCTCATGCCCGGCGCCAAATCGGCCAGGTTGAACGCCGGCTCCTGCGAGGCGAGACGATTCCTCACGCGGAGAAGGTGTTCTCGATCTTCCAGGAGCACACGCGCTGGATTTCGAAGGGCAAGGCGGGCACGCCGGTGGAACTGGGAGTGCCGGTCGCTCTCATCGAGGACCAGCATCAATTCATCCTGCACCACCGGATCCTGTGGGAGGGCGAGGACGTGGACGTGGCGGCGCCGATGGTCAGGGAAACCCAGGCGCGGTATCCCGATCTGCGGGCGTGCAGCTTCGACCGGGGCTTTCACAGTCCTGAGAACCGGATCAATCTCGACGCGCTCCTCGACCTCAACGCGCTGCCGGGAAAGGGGTATCGGTCCCGAGTCGACCGGGAACGCGAAGCGGAGGAATCCTTCGCCGCCGCGCGGCGCGCGCATCCTGCGATTGAATCGGCCATCAATGGATTGGAGCATCGAGGGCTCAACCGTGTCCGCACTCACGGCGCCGACGGCTTCGCCCGCGCCGTCGCCCTGTCGGTACTGGCCGCCAACCTGCATCGCATCGGATCGATCCTGCAGAAGCGCGAGCGCAAACGACCACGCGTCGCCTGACCCACCGGTCCTCCCGGAACATGCCCGATTCGGGGCCATCGCAAGACGGCAAGCCGCCCCATGCCCGGACGCCCGACATTCGGGCCGATTTCTTGCCGATCACTCCCCACGAGTCGTCAACCGCTCCCGTTGCGGTTCGATTTATAGTGAATGAACGTCACTTGCACCCCCGGTCGCTCCCAAATCTCCATCCGCGAGAGGGGTTTTCTGGCGGACACTAGTTAGAGCCCGCCTGCCGGCGAACTAGAAAACGCGGCCATGCCAATTGCGCAAGCCGCCCGATACCTTACCAGATCTGCCCAATAATTACACCCTCTGTAAAACAAATCATTCATCGGGCATCCGGCCCGCGGTCCCAGACGACCGCCGACATTCTCTAGTGCATTCCGGTGACCATTTGCTACGCACGTCCAAGTTATTGAATCTAAAACACTACAATTGCAAAACGTCCCCAACGCGGGTGTCATTGTTTCACACGGCGTACGCGCGGGTGTGTCGTTGTTACACATGTCCGGTGGTTTCGGACTTGATATTGTAGGCACGATTGTTTCGGACTTGATTCGGGCAGTGTCGGATTTTATTTGTTCCGTTTCGGACTTGATTTGGGCAGTCATAGACTGCCCCTACATGCTCAATATTGTAGGTGCAGTCTATGACTGCACGTTCTCGATTCGGGCGGTCATAGACCGCACGATTAGGTCTCTTCACACGTACCAGACATGTCCATCCTATGGTATATCATTCTTAGTTGGACCTGATCTGTCCACAACAGGAGACCACATGAGCGATCTAAGCACCAATATCGCGGCATACGAAGCGATAAAACACAGCCTGGCGCTCGACCACACGGGAAAATGGGTTGTTTTCCATGACGACAAACATATTGGAACATACGATTCATTCGATGCTGCAGCCACGGATGCGGTTGAGAAATTTGGACGCGGACCATACCTCATAAGGCAGGTTGGCGTTGAGAGCGTGACGTTGCCAGCTTCAGTCATGTTTCGAGTCGCGTAAATGGAGTGCGGTTTTAAAAACGCCAATCTTCTTGTGCAATATGGACCGAGTGTTTTAGTGGATATAGGGTTTGATCCTGTTTGGAGTCCAGGAAAGACCCAACCAGAACCTGGGATCACCGGAAATCATGCTCTTGTAGACACCGGCGCGGCTATATCCTGCGTGGACAACCTGTTAGCCGCCGAACTGAGCTTGCCAGTAATAGACGAAAGACCCCTCTCAGGTGCGGACGGAAAGTTCAAGACCAACATTTATCTGGCTCAGGTCCACATTCCAGGAATGGGCATAACCCTTTATGGTGATTTTGCCGGCGTTAATCTCAAAGAAGGCGGTCACGTTCATTCCGCTCTGATAGGGCGAGAAGTTCTTCAGGGTTTAAAGATGACTTACAATGGCCGTAGCGGGTCAGTTGTGATTGAGCTCGCCTGATCGGATCGATGCCCGTAGACGCGTTTCGGACTTGATTTGGGCGGTCTCGGAGATTCGGCTATCATTATTCGGACTTGATATTGTAGGCACGATTGTTTTGGACTTGATTCGGGCGGTCACAGACCGCCCCTACATGCTCAATATTCAGGGATTTGGGCTCCCCGCTCCCACTCCCATTCAGACTCCGACTCCCACTGTAGGTGCGGTCTATGACCGCACGATCTTGATTTGGGCGGACTTGATTCGGGCGGTCTCAGAGATTTGCGCGATCATTATTCGGACTTGGTATTGTAGGCACGATTGTTTCGGACTTGATTCGGGCGTTGTCGGATTTGATTTGTCCCGTTTCGGACTTGATTCGGGCAGTCATAGACAGCCCCTAGCAGCCTGTCGGACTAGAAAGCGCCCATTGAGCGTCGACGAATCGACGATTGAACGTTTGCAGGGCGATTCGGTGGAGAAGCGCCTGGAAAGGCTGTAATTCGACGTTTCCGGGCCTGCGCAGGCATCCGGAGCGGCGTTTTCCCGACCGGGGACGGGATCGGGAACGCGGAGCGACGGTCGGCGACGTGCGCTGCCGGGAGAGATTGAAGAGCCGCTTCAGATTCCAGGCCATGCTGACCAGGGTCCATTCTCCGGAGACGTCGTCGAGTCCTCGGAGGTGAAACTGTCGAAATCCCAGCACCGACTTGATGATTCCGAACACCGGCTCGACCGTCGACTTCCGCTGGGCGTAGATGGCCCGGCCTTCCCGCGTCGATAATCGATGCGCCATCGCCTCGACCGGGCCGGCATCGGAAGACAACGGTGGAGGTTCGGTCCAACGCTGTTCGACCGGCGGGTGATGGCGCTCCCGCCCCATGGCAATGTAGGGCGTCACGCCGGCGGCCTCGCAGGCCTTCACGTTGGCTTCGCTGTAATAGCCGTTGTCGGCCAGCAGCCCGCCCACGGGTCCGAGCGGTTCGGCCAGTTCTTCCAGAGCCTTCAGCGCCGGCTCCACTTCTTGTTTGTCGTTGGCGTGAGTGGTGACGGTTTCGGTGACCACCAGCATGGTCCCGGTATCCACTCCTGCCTGCACGTTGTAGGCTTGCTGGAAACTCTTCCCACCGGCGGGCATGATGCGCGATTCCTCGTCGGTCAGATTGATCTGGTCGTTTGGGCGCACGCCCGGCTCGGGAGCTTTCGGTGGCTTCCCTCCCGGCCGTTTCCCCGTCTCCTTGGCCCGGGCCTCGCGTTTGGCCATCTTGGCCTCGTATTCGGCCTGCTCGGCGGCATGGCGTTCGGCCGCCCGCGCTTCCAGCTTCGCCTTCGCCTCCGCAATCGCCTTCAGGCGGTCTTCCCGCCGCTTCAGTTCCTCCGGGATGTCCATCCCCTCGGGCACTGCCGCGTCGGCCGCCGCCGCCATCTCCATCAACCGCGCCACTTCCGCCTTCAGTTGCTGTTCCAGTTCGGTCGCATGTCCCCAACTCAGCGCGCTGTGCTTCGACGCATTCGCCTGCACCTTGCTGCCATCCAGTCTGATCTTCCCCAGATTCAGAACGCCCATCGTTCGCGCCAACAACAAGATCTGCACGAACAACGGCTTCAACTGTTTCAGAAACCGTTTCCGGAACGTCGCGATCGTGTCGTGATCCGGATGCGTGTTCGCCGCGATATACCGGAACGCCAGCGAATCGTAGGTCGCCTCCTCCAGCTTCCGGCTCGCAAACACTCCCGTTGCGTATCCGTAAAACAGCAACCCCAACAGCATCTCCGGATGGTACGCCTTCGAGCCTCTCCCCGCGTACGGCATCTCCAACTCATGCAGGTCCAGCTTCGACGCCACCTCCACCACAAACCGCGCCAAATGCTGTTCCGGAAGCCAATCCTGCACCGACGGTGGCAACAAGTACGCTGTGTCTCGATCCACAGCTCGGAATCGTTCGCTCATGCTTCCATTCTTCCCACATTCGACTCCAACTCAGGTCCCGAAAGTCCGACAGGCTGCTAGATGCTCAATATTCGGGGATTCGGGCGCCCCCTCCCATTCCGACTCCCCCCTGTACGTGACGTCTACGACGGCACGATCTCGGACTTTGGAGTTCGGGGACGTGAAGTTCGGGGAGGTGAACCTGTAGGTGCCGTCTACGACGGCACGATCCCGAACTTGATTCGGGCAGTCATAGACTGAAGTGTTCCCCAAAATTCGGACAGGTCGCTAAGGTGTAAAATCGCTGCCTCGGGAGAGGCAGATGAAGAAGCGAGGGCGGAAGCAGTACAGCGCGGATTTGAAGGCAAAGATCGCGGTGGAAGCGGTCAAAGGGCAGCGCACGATCCAGGAGATCGCGTCCCACTACGAAGTTCACCCGAACATGGTGACGAAGTGGAAAAAGCAAGTGCTCGACGGCGTATCGGAGATCTTCTCCAATGGCCGGGCACAGGCCAGTGAAGCCGATGAGCAAGTGCAGGCCGAACTCTACCAACAGATCGGGAGATTACAGGTCGAGGTGGAGTGGCTCAAAAAAAAGTCGGGACTTTCCCGTTAGAGCAACGACGGCCATGGATCGAATCAAATCACGACGAGTTGAGCATCGTGGAGCAGTGTCGGTTGACCGGAGTGTCCCGATCGGGACTCTACTACACACCGGTGGGCGAGAGCGCCGAGAACATCGCGCTGATGCGTCTGTTGGACGAGCAGTATACGCGAACCCCGTATTACGGGATTCGGCGTATGACCTGGTGGGTGGAGACGCAAGGCCGGGCGGTCAATGCGAAGCGGGTTCGGCGACTGCTCCGGCTGATGGGACTGGAAGCGATCTATCCCAAACCGCGGTTGTCGATGCCGGCCCCGGGACACCGGATTTACCCGTACCGGTTGCGCAATCTGGAGATTGTGCGTCCCGATCAGGTTTGGGCCACGGATATAACGTATATCCGACTGCGGCAAGGATTCATCTATCTGGTGGCGATCATGGACTGGTTCAGCCGGTACGTGCTGGCCTGGGAAGTGTCCACATCGATGGACAGCGGGTTTTGCGTGTCGGCGCTGGACTGGGCGCTGACCCAGGCGCAACCCGAGATTTTCAACACGGATCAGGGCGCGCAGTTCACCAGCGATGTCTTCACGAGCCGGCTCGAAGACCGCGCCATCACGATCAGCATGGACGGCCGGGGCCGGTTCCTGGACAACATCTTCGTCGAGCGCTTATGGCGAACGGTGAAGTACGAGGAAGTGTACCTGAAGGACTACTTGAGCGTTCCCGAGGCGATCTCCAACCTGAACCTGTATTTCAGGCACTACAATCAGGAACGCGGCCATCAAGCATTCGATTATCGGACACCCGAGGCCGTTTACTTTCAACGCCCGCCAGGGGCCTGTGGAAACTGACGCAGCTGGGGGAATCCGCACACGACGCGGATTCCCCCAGCTGCTTGAAAACAGCCTCGGAGACTCGGCTTTTTCACAGTTACCACAGGCTCGGCGACGGGCTAAATATCAACCCATTTCAACGGCAGCGATCCACCTTAAGAACCGGGATTTTCTGTCCGAAGAATGGGGAACACCTCAGACAGCCCCTACATGCTCAATACTGAGGGTTTGGGCTCCCCGCTCCGACTCCCCCCTGTAGGTGCCGTCTACGACGGCACGATCCCGACTGACCCTACCGCTATTCCGGCCGCTTCGTCTGTGGTTTTGTCTTTCGGCCCGTGAGAGAATGGACCGTCCGGTCGTGAGGAAGTATGAGCATCGAGTTGGCTGGCATCCTGATTGCGATCCTGGCTGTGGGCGCGATGCTTGGCGGGTTGATCCTGGCCACCAGTCGTGGACTGCGACAGGACATTCGGCAAGACATGGCGCGGCTGGAATCGCGTCTGGATGCCAAGATCGACGGGTTGGATGCGAAGATCGATCGGTTGGAGGCGCGGATGCGAGAAGACATCAAGCAGCTATCGGATCGCGTGGCCCGGGTAGAGTATAGCCAAGCCAAGCTCGAAGGGTTGCTGGAAGGATTGCGCGAAGCCATCACCGGCCGGGCCGCCGCCAGCTAATGCAGCCAATGCAGGGCCCCAGTACAGTTTAACGTCCCACTTCCACTCCTATTTCCCCTTCCGACTCCCCCCTGTTAGGTGACGTCTACGACGGCACGATCTCGGACTGCTACAGTCGGAGGGCTGTTCTCCGACAGTGTCGGAATGATAAAGGTGCGGGTTCGGACTTGATTGGTGCGGTCATAGCCCGCACCTACAGGGAGAGTTCGGACTTGATTCGTGCTCCCCCTCCCATTCCGACTCCCCCCTGTAGGTGCCGTCTATGACGGCACGATCTCGACTGGCCCTACCGCTATTTCGGCCGCTTCTCTGTGGTTTTGTCTTTCGGCCCGTGAGAGAATGGACCGTCCGGTAGTGAGGAAGTATGAGCATCGAGTTGGCTGGCATCCTGATTGCGATCCTGGCTGTGGGCGCGACGCTTGGCGGGTTGATCCTGGCCACCAGTCGTGGACTGCGACAGGACATTCGGCAAGACATGGCGCGGCTGGAATCGCGTCTGGATGCCAAGATCAAGGAGTCGGAATCGCGTCTGGATGCCAAGATCAAGGAGTCGGAATCGCGTCTGGATGCGAAGATCGACGGGGTGGATGCGAAGATCGACGGGTTGGATGCGAAGATCGATCGGTTGGAGGCGCGGATGCGAGAAGACATCAAGCAGCTATCGGATCGCGTGGCCCGGGTGGAGTATAGCCAAGCCAAGCTCGAAGGCTTGCTGGAAGGATTGCGCGAAGCCATCACCGGCCGGGCCGCCGCCAGCTAATGCAGCCAATGCAGGGCCCCAGTACAGTTTAACGTCCCACTTCCACTCCTATTTCCCCTTCCGACTCCCCCCTGTTAGGTGACGTCTACGACGGCACGATCTCGGACTGCTACAGTCGGAGGGCTGTTCTCCGACAGTGTCGGAATGATAAAGGTGCGGGTTCGGACTTGTGTCCAGCGTCAACTATTATTCCCGTTGACGACAATTAGAATTCCCGTTTGAGTTAAGGGATGTTCGTCGCCGTCCCGCCTGTGGGAAACGTGGTAAAGCCGTAGGCTTTTCCAAGCAGCGGTGGGAATCCGGGTCTTGCACGGATTCCCACGGATGCGGCGTTTTCCACAGGCCCGTCGCGGTCACTTGTTTCGTCCTTTCGCGTTCTTGGCGGCTTCCATGCGGTAGCTGGACAGATTCAGTTCCAGAATAACGCTGTGATGAACGATTCGGTCGATCGCCGCGGCCGTGGTCATCGGATCCTTGAAGATCTTGTCCCAGTCCGAGAAGACCAGGTTCGATGTGATCAGAATGCTGCGGCGCTCGTACCGGTGAGCCAGCAGGGTGAACAGCACTGCCATCTCGTCCCGGCTGTGCTGGACGTAACCGATGTCGTCAATGATGAGCGCGTCGAACTTGTCGAGCCGCTTGAGTTCTTTCTCCAGTTCCAGCTCGGCCTTGGCCCGCAGGAGCCGCTGAACCAGCAGCGCACATGGAGTGAAGTAGATTCTCCGGCCCTTCAGGATGAGTTCATGCCCGAGGGCGCACAGCAGATGGGTTTTGCCGCTGCCCGGATTCCCGAAGGCCAGGACGTTCTCGGTGCGATCCAGGAAGTCTCCTTCAAGCAATGCATCCACGCGTCGCTCGACGGTTCGGGGCAATCGGGACTGTTCAAACGCCGCCCAGGTCTTCTCCCGGGGCAGTTTCGATTCCCGCAGGAGCCGTTCGATCTTCCGTTGCCGTCGTTCCTCCAGTTCCAGTTCACAGAGCGCTACCAGATACCGGTCGTAGGCCCAACCTTCGTTGGTCGCTACAGTGGCCTGAAGGTTGTAGTTGTCGACGAAGGCCGGCAAGTGCAACTGGCGCAGCGAACTGGCGATCTCGGTCTTCACAGCCATGCCTCCTCCTCGACCGGATCCAGTAACGCGTCATAGTGTCGGATCTCGGGTGGAGCGATCCGAACCTGCCAGGGCGAAGGCGCCGGAGTGTCCGCGTCGATGTGCTCCCGCACCGCTTGGACTGTGATCGGCAGGTCCTTTCGCTTTGACAACGTAAAAAGGACCCACCCCGATCGAGTAAAAGGGACCCACCCCCGGGTTAATGGTTTGTAAGTGATTCCGCCGTCGAGGCCGTGGGAAGTGTGGGAGCCGAAGGCTTCCAAGCCACTGTGGGAACGCGCTGGCTTTGCAGCGGGTTTCCATGGGGGCGGCACTTTCCACAGCCCGCTGCGCCCGCGGTTTTCACGCGGATCCTCCGGCGGACCGGGGTTTGTTCTTCCGTTTGCCGGCGGCGCCTAGACTTTGGGTGAACCGGATACTTTCCCAATCGAACTGGTGAATGGCGCAGTGATGGGTCAGCCGGTCCAGCAGGGCTGCGGTCAGTGCGGCGTCACCGAAGACGCTGGTCCACTGTGCAAACGGCAGGTTCGATGTGACGATCAGCGAACCCTTTTCGTAGCGGTCCGAGAAGACCTGAAACAGCAACTGCGCCCCCTCGGCCGAGAACGGGATATAGCCGACTTCGTCCACGATGAGCAGCTCGAAGCGGGCCAGCTTGGCCAGGCGCCGGTTCAGTTGCCGTTCCTCGCGCGACTCGATCAAGGTGTTGACCAGCCCGGCGGCCGTGGTGAACCCGACGCGGTAGCCCCTCCGGCAGGCTTCCACACCCAGAGCCGTGGCGGCATGGGTTTTACCGGTTCCGTGCTTGCCCAACAGGACGACGTTCTCGTGCCGGGTAATGTAGCCGCACTCGGCATAGTCGCGAACCTGGATCGCATCCAGCACCGGCCACTTCTTCAGGTCCGTGGTCTCCAGAGTCTTGAGCAGTGGGAACCGGGCCTCCCGTAGTCGACGCTGGACCTGATTGGCTTGCCGCTGTTCCAGCTCGCGGCTGGCCAGAGCCAATAGAAAGCCGGTGTACCCCTCGCCGGCCTCTTTGGCCTGTCGGGCGTGTTCCCGCCACTCCCGCACCATGGCCGGGAGCCGGAGTTGCCGCAGTGCGTCGTCGAGAACGATCTCCTGACCCGGACTCATCGCGCACCCCCGGCCAGGAGACGGTCATATTGATCCAGATCGGCCCCAGCGATCGTCAGGTCGGTGATACCGGGCATCAACCCGGACTCGAGCGGCGCATGGGATCGAGTCGGCGTGTCCTCCCGCATCAGAATGTGCCGCACCGCTTCCAACTCGATACAGTGGGCATCGAGCGCTTCCTGGATGGCCGAGGACACCCGTTCCAGATCCCAGTCCTGGTGGAGTTGCAGGATGCCGATGAACTCCCGGGTGCCCCGGCTGTACCCATGCCGATCCCGCAACCGCTCCAGCGCGGTCTCATATTGGGTCGGCCATTGATCCCGCCACTGCCGGATCGGCCGGGCGCTCTCAAACGAGGCCACCTTCCGCCGGATCAACTCCAGGTAGTGCAACGGATCGATCCGCCAGTCGCTATGACCGAAGGCGCGGTCATGTTCGGCCACCTTCTTCTGGTCCGCGTAAAAGCTCACCCGGTCACAGCCGATATGGGCCCAGAGCCGGCGTCCCACATAGGCGGTCGGCACCGAATACCGGTTCTGATCCACCTGGGCGGTCTGATACGGGCTGATCCGGACTCCCACCACCTTCGTGTTCTCGAACCGCGTGTCGGGCAGTGCCAGGAGGCGTTCTTGCTCCACCGCGTGCCGCTCCCCAATCGTGCGATCGTCGGACCGGCCGCCGATCCGGCGCTGGTCGTCAGCCGCGCAGCGTTCCAGCAGTTGCGCGTTCAGATCCTCGAAGTCGGTCACCTCGGGAACCGGCACCAGGAAGTTCCGGCGTGCAAAGCCGACCAGGCCCTCGACACCGCCTTTTTCCTGGCCCCGGGCCGGATTACAGAATCGCGCTTCAAACGTGTAGTGCGCCCGAAACGCCGTGAACCGGGCCTGCTCGACCCGAGCCTTCCCCTTCAGAATCCGCTTCACGGCCGTCTTCAGGTTGTCGAAAACCAGGGTCGGGAATACGCCGCCGTACCAATCGAACGCCCGAATGTGACCGTCCAGGAACATCTCCTGCCGTTCCCACGGATAGGCCCGCACGAACGCCTTGCCCGAGTACCGGGACCGCATACAGAACAACTTGACCTGACGGTCTTCACCGTTCATCCGGACCCAGGCCGTGCCCCAGTCCACTTCGGCTTCACGGGCGTGTTCCGGGTCCAGCGGCACCACAGCGCCGGTCTGGTTCCAGCCCAACCGTGTCTTCCGTTCCCGAACCCAGCGGCGTACCGTCGCCTCGGCTCCGGTAAATTCATGCTCCTCCACCAGACGTTGCCACACCCGGTGCGCGGTGTGGCGTTGCTTGACGGGCTGGTCCCGGTCCGCCTGGAGCCAGGCATCTACGATCCCGGCGACCGGGTCCATCACCGGACAGGCGGGCTCCTTCTCTCGCCGATACCTGGGCTCCTGTCCGGCCAATACTTTCCGGACCGTCCGTCGCGTGTGCCCGGTCTCCCGGGCGATCTGTCGAATGCTTTTCTTGTAAACCCGATCTGCGGTTCTGATCAACTCGTACTGATCCATCCCTATCAATCCTCGCCTCCCACCCGCGTGCCTGTTCTTCCAGTTCACGCTTCCGGGGAGGCTATCAGGGGTGGGTCCCTTTTCCTCGATCAGAGCCCCGTTTGGTGGGTCCCTTTTACGTTATCGAAATCAGTCCTTGTCGATCCGATGTCTCAGCGCTTCGTGGACCCGCTCCTCACTGTCCATGGCCGCCATCTCGAGGATCTTCAGATACTGCCGGTCCGCGGTCCCCGGATGGTGTTCCCGCAGCCAGTCGTAGGTCACACGGAACAACAGCCGGGGAAACATGTCCTGCCGATACCGGTAGCGTGGAAAGGCGCCCGGTTTGCGGACCAGGGAATGAATCACGTGCCGGTAATCGATGGCGTGCTTACCCGATCCCCGCAGTCGCGGCATCTGCTCGACGCACTTTCCGCCGTACCAGACTTCCAGCCGTTCCGTATCCAGGCGGACCTCCACGTGTTCGCCGATCAACCGGCTGTCTACCGAATAGACGTTCTTGCGCACCCAGATCGTGCTGTCCCGGGATACGCGAGCCCGGATGCGATGCGTATGGTCCAGTCGTCGAAGCGGGAGTTGCCGCAGAGGCCGGAGTTCCTCACCCAGCCGCTGGCTGCGACCGGCGTTGCGCCGGTCGATCAACCCCACCAGAAACTGTTCGTATGCGTCCCGGCTCTCGAAGTCCCGGCTTCCGCGCAGCATCAGTTCCTGGTCGACCGCCGTCTTGAATCGATAGTGACTCTGCTCGACGTCGCCGTTCTCATTCGCCTTGCCGGCCTGGGTGTGCGTCGCCCGTAAACCGTAGTGGTCGAGCAATCCTTGATAGCGGGCCGTAAACTCATCCGGATCCTTCAGGTTGTTGACTGCCGCCGACAGGCTGTCGGTCCGATGTTCTTCCGGCGCTCCACCCAACTGCCACAACGCGTTCTGCAGTCCGGCCGATAAGCTCTCGAAGGATTCGGAGAAACACAGGGTGACCGTCTCCCAGTTCGAATAGGTCAGGACGAAGTGATAGGCCAGGTGCTCGAACTTCTGACCCTCGATGGTCACGTTCAGGCTGCTCATGTGCGTGAAGTCGCTCTGGCATTGCCGCCCCGGATCATGCACCTGAGGGAACATCACTTCCCGCTCCGGACCCGATCGCGCCCGCCACTGCTTGAACCGCCGCTGCAAACTCCGCAGCTGACCTTCCTGGAATCGGCCCGGGTACTTCCGGCCCAGATACTCAAACATCGTCTTCGCCTGAACCGTCGGATGCGCCCGAAGGATCTTCTCGATCTCCCCCCATACCTCTTCGAACGGATTCGGTCGGGTTCGCCATCCATGAGCCTTCCCGATCTGGCTCGGCAGCTGCTTCACCTCCCGGTACTTCCGGGCCGTCTTTGCGTCCATTCCCGCTTTCGAGGCCGCCTGGGCCAGGGTCTCTTCGCTTTGTGTCAGCTTCATCAGTCGTCTCACCTGCTGATCCGTTACCATCCAAACATCTTGCAAAATCAACAACTTGGATCGGTAACATTTCTCTTGAGGCAACGGGAATTCTAATTGTCGTTGGTCGGGAGTTTTAATTGTCGCTGATCAGACTTGATTGGTGCGGTCATAGCCCGCACCTACAGGGAGAGTTCGGACTTGATTCGTGCTCCCCCTCCCATTCCGACTCCCCCCTGTAGGTGCCGTCTATGACGGCACGATCTCGACTGGCCCTACCGCTATTCCGGCCGCTTCTCTGTGGTTTTGTCTTTCGGCCCGTGAGAGAATGGACCGTCCGGTAGTGAGGAAGTATGAGCATCGAGTTGGCTGGCATCCTGATTGCGATCCTGGCTGTGGGCGCGACGCTTGGCGGGTTGATCCTGGCCACCAGTCGTGGACTGCGACAGGACATTCGGCAAGACATGGCGCGGCTGGAATCGCGTCTGGATGCCAAGATCAAGGAGTCGGAATCGCGTCTGGATGCGAAGATCGACGGGGTGGATGCGAAGATCGACGGGTTGGATGCGAAGATCGATCGGTTGGAGGCGCGGATGCGAGAAGACATCAAGCAGCTATCGGATCGCGTGGCCCGGGTGGAGTATAGCCAAGCCAAGCTCGAAGGCTTGCTGGAAGGATTGCGCGAAGCCATCACCGGCCGGGCCGCCGCCAGCTAATGCAGCCAATGCAGGGCCCCAGTACAGTTTAACGTCCCACTTCCACTCCTATTTCCCCTTCCGACTCCCCCCTGTTAGGTGACGTCTACGACGGCACGATCTCGGACTGCTACAGTCGTAGCGCTGTTCTCGTACAGTGTCGGAATGATAAAGGTGCGGGTTCGGACTTGATTGGTGCGGTCATAGCCCGCACCTACAGGAAGAGTTCGGACTTGATTCGTGCTCCCCCTCCCATTCCGACTCCCCCCTGTAGGTGACGTCTACGACGGCACGATTCCGGACTTCGGAGTTGGGGACGTGAAGTTCGGGGAGGTGAAGCGGATGTGGTTCCGGACTTGATTCGGGCAGTCATAGACAGCCCCTACATGCTCAATATTGTAGGTGCAGTCTATAACCGCACGATCTTTATTGATTCGGATCGAACAGGCCCTGCGCGATCAGCGCTTCGGTGATCACTGCTTCAACGGCCGGGTAGACCTTCTCGGCGTTCGCCAGGAAGAAGCCCCGCGACAACATCAGGGACGTCCATCCCGAATCGTTCACCGCGTCGATGTCGGCGCCCTGCTCGATGAGGTACGCCACAATTGACGGCTGACCTGAAACAACGGCGCCGTGCAATGCGGTACTGCCGTCCCAACGCGGGTCGCCCACGCCCAGGCCGGCCAGATCGTCAACATTGGTGGGATAGTAGATCAGCGTGTATTCGGGGTCGCCCAGGATCGGGAAGTCGCCGAAATCGGCTCGCGCGTTGATCGCATTCCCGGCTTCGATGGCCAGTTTCACGGCTTCGAGCCTCTCGGCTTCAGGCGTCCCCGTATACGGACCCGGTGTCTCTCCCTCGTAGTAGGCGTTCACGGCGGCCATGTTGAGGGCGCTTGTGCCGTCGGGGGCGACGGCGTCGAGCAATCGCTCGATCATGGCGGCCCTACCGTTGGTGGCCGCAAGCGAGAGCGGTGTAATGTTGTAGCGCGTCGCGGCCCCAGGATCGGCGCCTATTCCCTGTAGTTCCGGTGCTGGGATCGTGAGAGAATGAACTGGCCGATTGGAGAATGAAATGAGTGTTGAACTCATCGGGGTATTGATTGCGGTGCTGGCGGTGGGAGGTACCCTGGCAGGGATGATCCTGACCGGCAATCGGGGACTGCGGCAGGACATGGCGCGGTTGGAATCCCGGCTGGATGGGAAGATCGGCGGGCTGGAATCGCGACAGGATGGGAAGATCGACGGGTTGGAATCCCGGCTGGTTGCGAGGATCGACGGGTTGGAATCGCGACAGGATGAGAAGATCGACGGGTTGGAATCCCGGCTGGTTGCGAGGATCGACGGGTTGGAATCGCGACAGGATGAGAAGATCGACGGGTTGGAATCCCGGCTGGTTGCGAGGATCGACGGGTTGGAATCGCAGATCAACGCCTTGCGCGGCGAGATCGGCGACCTCCGCGAACGCATGGCGAAGCTTGAAGGATTGCTGGAAGGATTGCGCGAGGCCATCACCGGACGGGCTGCGGCGGGCTAACCCGCCTTTCTCACGAGTTGTCTGCTACAGAGCCAGATCCATCCGCCACGCACGCCCCCTGACGCGCTTGATCCGGCGCTCCCGGCGCCAGGAAACCGCCTGAGAACGCGCCGTAGCCCTGACGGCGTCTCCGACTCTTCGCGACGAAAACCCGTGAGAAAGGCGGGCCAAAGGACGAAAGCGAACCATCCAGAACTTCCGGCTGGAATTGCCCGCGGGAATTTGTACTACGTGTACTATTGATTCGGATCGAACAGACCCTGCGCGATCAGCGCTTCGGTGATCACTGCTTCAACGGCCGGGTAGACCTTCTCGGCGTTTGCCAGGAAGAAGCCGCGCGACAACATCAGGGGCGTCCATCCCGAATCGTTCACCGCATCGATGTCGGCGCCCTGCTCGATCAGGTACTTCGCCAGCGACGGCTGACCCGAAACGACGGCGCCGTGCAACGCGGTACTGCCGTCCCAACGCGGATCGCCCACGCCCAGGCCGGCCAGATCGTCAACATTGGTGGGATAGTAGATCAGCGTGTATTCGGGGTCGCCCAGGATCGGGAAGTCGCCGAAATCGGCTCGCGCGTTGATCGCATTCCCGGCTTCGAGGGCCAGTTTCACGGCTTCGAGCCTCTCGGCTTCAGGCGTCCCCGTATACGGACCCGGTGTCTCTCCCTCGTAGTAGTTGAGTCCCGCCGCGGCCATCAGCGGGGTCACTCCGAAGCGGTTGGGTATGGACGGGTCGGCGTCGTATTCGAGCAGCAACCGCATGAGCGCCACGTCCCCGTGGTTGGCGGCCAGCCAGTACGGAGTGGCGCCGACATAGGTCAGTATGTGCCGGCCAAGCTGGATGTTGGGCGGATTGGTGACCGCGGCGCCTCCCTTGTCGAACGGGCGCTCTTCCCAGTCGACGCGAAGATCGGGATCGGCGCCATGCTGCAGGAGCTTCTCGGTCAACTCGAAAGCCGTCATTCTGCCGGTCGGCATTGGAGGGCCGGTCAGATCGCCGCCAACCGCGGCACTACCCGTTGCGCCCGGTTTCTTCAACCATGCAACCGTGTGCAAGATCGAGCCGCGCGCATCGGGCGCATTCGGGTCGGCGCCGTAATCCAGGAGCACGGAAGCCAGATCGTAGTAGGCGTTCACGGCCGCCATGTTGAGGGCACTCGTGCCGTCCGGGGCGACGGCGTTCACGTCGGCGCCATGTTCCAACAAGACCCGAACCGTGTCGATCCGGTTGTTCAGGATGGCAAACAGAATCGAGTTGAAACCGCTTTCGGATTCCGCATGGATGCCGGCGCCCGAACGGATGAGCAGTTCAACGGCCGATCGGTTACCTTCGCCGGCCGCCCACATGAGAGCAGTCTGCCCCCTAAACGGTTCCACGGCGTCGATGTCGGCCCCGCGATCCAGCAATACCTGAATCGCGTCCACGCGGCCATTCAGAGCGGCGGTCATCAACGCGGTCTGGCCTTCGTGGGACGTACCGTTCGCATCGACTCCGGCATCGAGCAATCGCTCGATCATGGCGGCGCTGCCGTTGGCCGCCGCAAGCGAAAGCGGTGTAATGTTGTAGCGCGTCGTAGCGGCAGGATCGGCGCCGGCGTCGAGCAGCAGAGCAGCCATGTCCACGTCGTCGCGCTGTACAGCCCAGTGGAGGGCTGTCGAACTGTCCGCGTCCGTCGCATCGATGTCCGCCGCCCGCGCGATCAGAGCGCGCAGCGCATCCGGGTCGTTCCGTTTGACGGCGTCGATCGGATCGTCCAGTTGGACCGCACCCGCTTGGGTCCAGGCAATGCTGCCCAGCGACAACGCCACGAGACAAAGAAGCCAGCTTGATTTTTTCATCGAAGTCTCCGTGTGCCCAACAGTATACCGTTCTTGTACCGGCGGAGTCCCATGAAGGATAATGGGGCGGATTCATATGAAAACAACCATATTCGCAAGACTCTGTCTCGTCGCTATCCTGGCCGGCGTTCCGTCGGTTGCAGGCGCCGCGAGCCCGGGAGCGCAGAACACCGCCGCACCGGCAGCCGTGGTCTCCCAGTACTGCACGGGATGCCACAACGCCCAGGCCCGGACCGCCGGACTCGTTCTCGACCCGGCGGAACTGGTCGATGCCGGTCGGAACGCGGAGACTTGGGAAAAGGTCATCCGAAAGCTGCGCGCCGGTTCCATGCCGCCGGTCAATGTTCCCCGACCCGAACCGGAGGACTATGAAACGCTGGCGTCGTTTCTGGAAGCCGAACTCGACAGGGCGTCTACAGCAAACGTCAATCCCGGCCGCCTTCCCCTGCTGCACCGACTGACTCGAACGGAGTATCGGAACGCGATTCGCGACCTGCTTGCGCTGGACAATCTTCCCAGGGAGATGGATTACGACCTGCTCTTGCCCGCGGATAACGCCAGCAGCGGTTTCGACAACATCGCCGACCTGCTGTTCGTTTCCCCGACGACAATGGAACGGTACCTGGAGGCGGCACGAAAGATCAGCCGCCTTGCGGTCGGCGATTTGACAGCGCCTGAAATGGTCAACATTCACAGGATTCATCCCGAATCGGTACAGAACGCACGTGTTGAAGCGTTGCCTTTCGGCACACGCGGCGGATTGGCTGTCGAAATCTACTTCCCGGTCGACGCCGACTACGTCATCGACGTCGAACTCGCCGGGAGGGCGCGTGAACCGCATCAGCTTGAAATCACGATCGACGGCGAACGGGTCGAACTGGTCACGATTGGCGGCGAGGACCCTCCGCCCACCGAATTCCGAATTCCGATCGAAGCCGGGCCGAAGTTGGTGGGCATTACGTTCGTTCAACGGAATGCCGCTCTGGAAGAAGCAACACTCCGGCCGCGAACACGGAGCCGGGGAACGCAACCCGCAATCGCGAGCGCCACGATCCGCGGACCGTATGACGTAATCGGCTCCGGGAACACGCCTTCGCGCCGGCAAATCTTCTTGTGCCAGCCCGAAAACCCGGCCGAAGAAGCGGATTGCGCCGAACGGATACTTTCGAACCTGGTGCGCCGGGCATACCGTCGTCCGGCGACGGCCAATGATTTGGAGGATTTGCGGCCCTTCTTTGACACCGGCAGGCAGGAGGCCGACTTCGACCGGGGCATTCAGAGGGCCCTTGAACGACTTCTGGTCAGTCCGCAGTTTCTGTTCCGCATCGAACGAGAACGCACCGAAATCGAGGCGGATACCGCGTATCGGGTGAGCGACCTGGAATTGGCGTCGCGTCTGTCGTTCTTTCTGTGGAGCAGCATTCCCGATGACGAGTTGCTGAACGCCGCGCTGGACGGGGGGCTCGCCGATCCCGAAATTCTGGAACAGCAGGTTCTCCGCATGCTGGCAGATCCCCGATCCGAGTCGATGGTGACCAACTTTGCTTCGCAGTGGTTGTTTTTGGGCGACGTCGAATTGAAAGAACCCGACCCCCTGGTGTTTCGCCATTTCGACGAAACACTGCGTCAGGCCTTCGAACGCGAGACCGAATTGTTTGTCGACAGTATCCTGCGCGAAAACCGCAGCGTTCTGGAACTGATCGACGCCGACTACACGTTTCTGAACGAACGGCTCGCCGATCACTACGGCATTCCCAACGTTTCGGGCAGTGACTTCCGCCGCGTATTGCTTCCCGGCGAGAGCCACCGGGGGGGACTCCTGGGCCAGGGCAGCATCCTGATGCTGACTTCTTACTCGACGCGGACCTCGCCCGTGCTGCGGGGCAAATTCGTTCTGGACAACCTGCTCGCCTCCCCGCCGCCTCCTCCGCCCCCGGACGTACCGGCGCTGACCATCAACAGCCGCGAATCCGGCGAGGCGCTGTCGATGAGGGACGCCATGATCCAGCACCGGGCCAATCCGGTGTGTGCCAGTTGTCATGCCACGATGGACCCGATCGGATTTGCGCTGGAGAATTTCGACGCGATCGGCCGCTGGCGCGACACCGACGCGGGCGACGCGATCGACACGGCGGGCGTGTTTCCGGGTGGGGCTTCTTTCGAGGGAATGGACGGTCTGAAGCAGGTCTTGCTGCGTCAACCAGAACAGTTCGCGAACGCGGTCACCGAGAAGCTGCTGATGTTCGCCGTCGGCCGCAACGTCCAGTACTACGATGCGACCGCTGTGCGGGCTATCGTTCGCGAGGCCCGGGAAGACAATTACCGGTTCACATCGCTGGTGCTGGGGGTTGTGAAGAGCGCACCGTTTCAGATGAGGATGACGAGCGCGGGGGAATGAACCGCTTTGCGGCGACGCGCACTGTAGGCGTGATCGATGATCGTAGGGACTTGATACTGTTTCGGACTTGATTTGGGCAGTCTATGACTGCACGATCCGCACGATTCCCACTGTAGGTGCAGTCTATGACTGCACGATCAACTCGGACTTGATTCGAACTTGACTCTAACTGTTTCGGACTTGATTTGGGCGGTCATAGACCGCCCCTACATACTCAATATTGAGGGATTTGGCGGACTGCTCGGACTTGATTTGGGCAGTCGTAGACTGCCCGTACATACTCAATATTGAGGGATTTGGGCGGAACGGGCTTGATTGTGCATTGTTCATTGGGCATTTCGGCGTTTCTTGATTTAAGATCTGACTGAGGGAGAAATCTATGTTCATTGCCAGGAAATCGCTATCGCGCCGGACGTTCCTTCAAGGACTCGGCGGCACCGCGCTTGCGTTGCCGCTGTTGGACGCAATGGTGCCCGCACTCGCGGCACAGTCGGCACCGTCGACGCCCCGGCTGGGATTCGTGTACGTCCCCAACGGCGTGATCCTGGACCAGTGGAAACCCACCATCGTGGGAACCGGATACGACTTGCCGCCGATTCTCGCGGGGCTCGGACCCGTGCAGGAGCATGTCAACGTTCTGACGGGCCTGGCGCACCGCGAAGCCGACAGCAAGGGTGACGGCACGGGCGACCACCCGCGCGCATCCGCCGTCTGGTTGACCGGGGTTCACGTCTACGACCGGACACAACCGGGTGTGGAAGTAAGGCTCGCAAAGACGGCCGATCAGATCGCCGCCGATGAACTTGGCAGGGAAACCGCCCTCCCTTCACTGGAAATGACATTGGAAGTCCCGCGCGCGGCCGGCCATGCGATTCGGGCGACTGCTTCTACGTCAACACGGTGTCCTGGCGGAATGAAACCACTCCAAATTTGACCGAAGTCCACCCGCGTCTCGTTTTTGAACGACTGTTCGGTGACGGCGGATCTGCCGAAGAACGGCTGGCCCGGCTCGAATCCCGAGGCAGCATTCTGGATTCGGTGATGGCAGAAACGGGACGTTTGTCCAATACGCTCGGACCGGGAGACCGGAACAAACTGACCGAGTACCTCGATTCGGTTCGCGAGATCGAACAGCGGATCGAGAATTCGGAAGCCCGCGGCGTGCTTTCGGTGGAACTACCCGACCGGCCATCCGACATTCCCGATTCGTGGGACGAACACGCCCGGATGATGTTCGACCTGCAGGTGCTCGCATACCAAGCCGACGTGACGCGCGTCACCAGCATGGTCATGGGACGCGAACTCAGTTCGCTGACGTTCCCTCAAATCGGCGTGCCCGAGGGACACCATTCCATCTCGCATCACCGCGGCGAGGCCGAACTGATCGAGAAGAAGGCGAAGATCGACACCTACCACATCGAATTGTTCAGCTACTTCCTGCAGAAGATGCAGTCGATCCAGGACGGCGACGGCACGTTGCTGGACCACAGCCTCATCCTGTACGGTGGCGGCATGGGCGACGGCAACTTGCACGGTCATGCGGACCTGCCGTGCCTGCTGGCCGGCAAGCTTGGCGGCCGGTTCCGAACCGGACATCA
>CAUVWY020000008.1:0-24803 GCA_963555775.3 Terriglobia bacterium
GTTCGGTAATCACCATGTCTTCGGTGTGGCGATTGCCGCCGCCGTTCGCCGCAACTCCGGTCCGATCGGTCAGATTGCGGGTTTCCACCACCAGAGTGTCGCCTTCCCAGTGTCCGCGGGAGTCTCCCGCGTACATGCGGATGCCTTCACCCACATACGGCGTATCGTCGAGCGGGATGATTCGCGCTTCGTGGATCATTTCGTTCATGATTGCCACGTAGCCGGGGCCTTGAACGATGCGTGTGCCGTTGCCGTAGACGACCGGCCAGACCGAGCCGGTAACCCCCCGGGTGATGCAGCGGATGTAGAGCGTGAAGGCCAGATGCGATCCGGGAGATTCGGGTTCGAATTCGCCCATCCGCGGCCGGGATTCCCCGTACGGCGTCATCGGTGGAACCCGCCCATTGGGCGGATCGATCACCAGCGATGTTTGGCGTGAGGCTTCCTCCGCAAACTCGCTCCAATGCGACGGTGGGCCCGTTCCGATGTTGGCATCTTCGGATTCGAACTCGATCTCGAACGTGGCCGCCCGCTCGCTAATCTGCGTGACCCGCTCGTTGTACTCCTCTTCGTTCAGAAACCGCCTGTCGCCAAACTCTTCGGGCCGATTCGTGGGCACCCGCAACGAGTCGTCGCTGGTATAGGTCCCTTGAAGGTCGGGGTCGTCCCACGGAGTCCGGGGGGGTTCGAAGGTCCGGCCGCCCAGGACGGTCGTCGACGCCGGAGTCTGGCCGAGGGTAGGAATCGCGAACGAAAGCGCTGCCGCGAGCGCCACAGAAGCAAACGATAAACGGTCCATGGTGTGGTCTCCCTCGTCCGTATTAGTTACTAGAGTGAACCGGCAGTGTCAATGAGAACGACGTGCGGCAAATCTTGATTTGGGCGGTCATAGTTGATTTGGGCGGTCATAGTTGATTTGGGCGGTCATAGTTGATTTGGGCGGTCATAGACCGCCCCTACATTTTCGCGATTAAAGGTCCCGGCTTCCCCTCCCGATTCCCAACCTGTTTCCGGCAAGTTCCTGGATGGCGGCGTATCGGGAATGGAGTGGAACATCCCGACATGATGCGGTGTCTGAAACATAGGGAGGCAGAAGCCGCTATGTTTGAAGATTCGAATTTTGACGATGGCAAGAAGAAAGGTGGAACTCTCGTCGTTTCGCTCGTGGTGCACGTTGGGTTACTCGCTGTCTTGATTCTCGTCCCCTTGATCTATACCGAAGCATTGCCTGCCGAGCAGTTGATGATTGCGCCACCGCAGATTCCTGACGAAGCGGCCCAAGTCGTCAATGAATCGGGGCGTCAGCAGGTCCGCCAGATCGGTGGCCGAACGTCGAGCCGCCAGCGTGGTGTGGTGCGCGAACTTCCGGGGCAGTATCCCTTGCCGGGGTTCCCGCCCCCACCACCGCCTCCACCACCGCCTCCACCGCCCCCACAGTGGCTGTGCCCACAGGGCCCGCCTCCTCCAACTACGCAGCGTATCCGCGTCAGTTCGGGCGTTACAGCCGCGAACCTCATTTCTCGGGTGGAGGTTCCCTATCCCGCACTGGCACGGCAGGCGCGTATCTCGGGCATCGTACTACTGGAGGCGATAATCGGACGCGACGGAACAATTCAGCACTTGTGCGTCATCACCGGGAATCCGCTGTTTGCGGCGGCGGCCCAAGAGGCAGTACAGCAGTGGAAATACCGGCCCACCATGATGAACGGCGAGCCAGTCGAAGTCATAACGACGATTTCGGTGCCTTTCTCTCTGGATTAGCCTTCGCCACCGACCGTAAACGAGACACCACTGCGAATCGTGAACGGCAAGCCCGGGAAGCCCAGTGTCTGACTGTAGTTCTGATTCAAGAGGTTTTCGATCGACGCATACCATTTGACGCCCCGACGTAATCGATACGATCCGCTCAAATCGACCTTCTCGTAGTTCCCCGACAAATCCTTGTTGGGGAGAAGCATGGAGCTTCCAAAAAAGCCGTCAAACAGAAACGTGCTCCCGTCCTGTTTTCCCACGAAGCTGCCGGTGAGTGAAATCTGTCCCGGCCCGCGGGCCCAACTGAAGGTCAACCCGCCCGAGTGGGTCGGTCGGGCGAACGGTCGCGCACCCACCAGGGGAGCGAAGTGACCGATCTCAATGTCCGGAAAGGCGGGATTGATGGTGGGTGTCAGAGCTCCGCCCGAAAACGATTCGGTCACCTCCGCGTCGAGGAACGTGTACCACCCGGAAAACAGGAACTGATTCGCCAGCGCCAAGTCTCCGGAAAGCTCCAGTCCCTGCGCATCGAATGAAGCCGAGTTGATTGTCGCGCCAAAGCCGATCGAATTGGCCACATCGGTCGGTACTCCCAATCGCGGCAGTATCTGGCCACTCACAAACTCGATCAGATCCTTGTTGCTGTTGTTGAAATACGACAGACCTGCGCGAACCCGGCCTTCCCAGAACCTCTGTTCGAGTCCGGCGTCCAATGTGCGAACGCGTTCCGGACCAATCGGGCTGACGCCGAACCGATTGATCAGGTCCGGGCCATTGTCAAGCCCGCTCAACACGGCAAACAGCGACGAGCGGTCATCGGACACCGTCGGCGCCTTGATTCCCTCTCCGATGTTGAACATCAGTTTGGTTTCGCCGAACGCGCTGACCGAAGAGGGTTGACGGGCGTAAAACGCCAGCGACAAACGCGGAACCGTCTCGTGTCCGAAAACCGCGTTGTCTTCGAACCCGACGCCGCCAGTGACGAAGAAGCGTCGACCGATGTTGCCGCGGCCTTCAATGAACCCGCCGTGGTTTCGCCGGTCGGCCAGAGACGCAAACGTCGTGAATCCTGCTTCGTCTTCGATCCGTCCCCCAAACGACAGGTCCAGACCGTCGAGCAACTCCAGGTCGGCCTTTCCGGTAAAAAGGTGCCGCCTGGAATTGGTCGAGAAGACTGACGGATACACGCCTCCGTAATCCAGAATTGCTCGCCCGGTGACGCTGTGTCCATTCTGGCCCGTGATGGTGATCTGGTCACCCAGATAGTTGGCGCCGAAACCGAAGGGGTCGAACTCTTCGCCGGTCGGAGTGGAGTTTGTGTATAAGGCGTCCTGCTCCGTGTAGGAGTACTGGAACGTGGTGCGAACCCTGTCGACTACCGATACGGATCGAACGGTCGAATAGGTGAATCGGCCCCTTGAGTTGGAGTCGTCGGGAATACCGTACAAGAGGATGCCGTTCGGAGAACCGAAGCCGGTTTCGACTCGCCGTAATGTCGCGTCGATGTTCGTGGTGCTCCCAAGGAAGAATCCGACGCGGCTGACCAGCGTGTCGTTACGGTATTCGTTGTTCGGGACGTCATTGTCGGTGTCGTAACGCGAAGCATCGACGAAATAGTCGAATCTGCCCACGGCCTGACCCAAGGCCAGTTCGTTTCTCGATGTATGCAGGTTCCCTCCGTCAACCGCGTACGTCAGTTCCGGAAGCCGGGTTTTCCCTCGGCGTGTCTCCACGCTGATCACGCCGCTCATCGCATCGGCGCCATGGAGAACGCTGTTCGCCGTCCGAAGAACTTCGATGCTCTCGATGGCGGTCGTTGACAGAGCATCGAACGAAAACGCCCCCCCGATGTCATTCGCCGGTGCGCCATCCATGAGGACCTTGGTGAAGTCCGCTTCACCTCCGCGCGTGAACACCGAAGTCGCGCCGCCCCGGGCTCCGGTCTGAACGACCGACAGCCCCGGAACGGTCCTCAGGGCTTCGAGGATATCGGGTTTGCCCAATCGTTCGATGAGGTCCTGGCCGATGATCGAGACCGGAACGCCGATCTGGGCCACAGGCAATTCCGCCGAGGCGGCCGTGACGCTGATCTGTTGCTCCAGAGGACCGATCTGGACTGAAACGTCGACGGCCATGTTGCCCGTCGATCCCACGAACACGGCTTCGGACATCGTCGCCTCAAATCCAGCCGCGGAAGCCTCCATTCGGTACCGTCCGGATGGCAGCCCGGTGAACGTGTACGCGCCGTCGGTTCCACTCGTCGTCTGCGCCACCTCCGAGCCATCCCGGTACAGGACGATCGTACCTGCCACGCTCGCACCCAGAGGGTCCACAACGGTCCCGCTGATCGATCCCGCCTGAAACGCCAGGGCCATTAGCGGCACGGCTTCGACCGCGAAGGCAATCACAGCCATCGAAACCACAGTTCTCACAAGCCTCACGACAAACCGTTCTCCCCGGTTCGATTCGATTTCAATCGTCGAAGAACGAACGCTCTCATGAAGAGTTTCTGAAAATATCGTCAGACGGGTCCGTCTGTTCCTGTTCATCGGTGTTCTCTGCCTCGGATGTGACCAGGTCGTTCGCCTGCTCGGTGTTGACCTCCGAGGCGGGAACCGCGCACGAGAGTTTTCACTGTGGGTACTCCCGCGTTTTGTGGTGGGTGTCCGAAAAGTCGGGCGTCCATCCAGCCCCTCCTACGAAGGCTTGAACGAGATTCGGCATCCAGGAGATGCCGGCTACCGACAGGTTTTCGGACTTGCAGGCGACCAAACTCGATCCTACTAACCGCGGCTTCCCAGCCATTGGGCCAGTGCACTGATGCGGCGTTCGTTCCTGCTTACCGCTGCGGGACAGTTCCGGATTCGCACCGGATTCCCTCGTGGGCCTTCAATTGAAAGGCCATCGGTAACGGACCGAGAGTAACACGACGGGGAGCCCAAATCCTTGAATGTTGAGCATGTAGGGGCAGTCTATTGTACGGGCGGTCTGTGACCGCCCAATTCGAGATCGTGCAGTCATAGACTGCACCTACAATGGGAGTCGGAGGGGAAGCGGGGACCTTGAATCGCGAAAATGTAGGGGCAGTCTATTGTACGGGCGGTCTGTGACCGCCCAATTCGAGATCGTGCAGTCATAGACTGCACCTACAATGGGAGTCGGAGGGGAAGCGGGGACCTTGAATCGCGAAAATGTAGGGGCAGTCTATTGTACGGGCGGTCTGTGACCGCCCAATTCGAGATCGTGCAGTCATAGACTGCACCTACAATGGGAGTCGGAGGGGAAGCGGGGACCTTGAATCGCGAAAATGTAGGGGCAGTCTATTGTACGGGCGGTCTGTGACCGCCCAATTCGAGATCGTGCAGTCATAGACTGCACCTACAATGGGAGTCGGAGGGGAAGCGGGGACCTTGAATCGCGAAAATGTAGGGGCAGTCTACTGTACGGGCGGTCTGTGACCGCCCAATTCGAGATCGTGCAGTCATAGACTGCACCTACAATGGGAGTCGGAGGGGAAGGGGACCTTGAATATTGAGCATGTAGGGGCAGTCCGACTGCCCAAACCAAGTCCGACTGCCCAAACCAAGTCCGACTGCCCAAACCAAGTCCGACTGCCCAAACCAAGTCCCCAGTTGGAGGATTTATGAGATTGCTTCTCACGCTGTTGTTGACGGCGGCAAGCGCGTTCGGCCAGTCGAACCATCATGTGTACGTGGTCAACAAGTCGGCGGATTCCATTTCGATCCTGAACGCGGCAACGCTTGAAGTCGGACATACGGTCGCGGTGGGTGGCAACCCTCACGAACTGGCCATCGCCCCGGACGGATCGAAAGCCTACGTCGTGAATGCCGGCGGCAACTCGATATCGGTGGTCGATCTGGAAACGTACACCGAGACAAAGAAAATCGCGTCCCCGGATTTGTCGTTTCCGCATGGAATCGTCTTTACGCCGGATTCCCGGTACGCCTTGGTCACCAGCGAGCGGGCCCGGAAGATCGTCGTTATCGATGCAGTGGCCGATGAAGCGATCCGGTCGATCGATACGGATCAGGGTGGAACGCACATGGCGGCAATCGATCGGGCGGGGGAGTGGGCCTATTTCACAAACCGCGAATCCAATACGGTTTCGTTCATGGATCTTGAAAACTACCGGATTGTCGCGAACGTGCCGGTGGGCCAGGGGGCTGAAGGTTTTGCTCTTTCGCCGGATGAAAGCGAGATCTGGGTTTCAAATCGGAACGCCGCTTCGGTCAGCGTCATCGATGTCGCCCAACGGCAGGTTGTCGCGACGATTCCGGTGGGTGAGCGGCCGAATCGCGTCACATTCACCCCGGACGGCCGCCACGTCCTGATTCCGATGGGATCGGGTGAAATGAGCGTGTTCGAGGTGGCCAGTCGCGAGATCGTTCAGTCGATCCAGCTTGGGTCGTCCGCGGGGGGCCTCGTCCCCTCTCCCGACGGCCGCCGGGTCTTCGTCGCCGTTGGCCGTACCAATGAGGTCCACGTCATCGATACCGGCAACTGGACGGTAACCGGCAGAGTGGCCGTGGGTGGCGGGCCCGACGGGATCGCTCTGCGATAAACGTCAACTAATACTGCGTCCGGCGGCCCTCAGCAACGGATCGTTTTCCTCTTCCGGCCCACTCTTCCCATCCCGTCGATCTTTTCGATATACGCGGTGGCCAGCGGAACCTTGCATGCCGTGTCGCCCATGTTCACCGATACGACGCCGATCTTGGCGGCCGCCGACCGCGCCCGCATCGTCAGGGGTTCGACATAAGCCCCAACCGAGATCACGAATCCGTTCATCGTGTACCGCACGCGGTTCGGCGCCCGGTCGATACCCTCCACCACCTTGTCGAGAAGATCCTCGATCTCTTCCAGGTCCAGATCCGGGTCCGCCGCGGTCGCGACGATACCGGAGTAGGTGCACCAACCCGCGGATGCGATGTGTTCCTGTTTGGACTCGATCCACTTCAACGCGATTTTGCGCGCATGCGGGCTTTCAACCGCCACCCAGGCCACGGTGTTCTCCGCTATCATGGACATGCCGGCGGCCCTCTTCGCCCATCCATCGAGTTGCTTCCGGGTCATCCTTGAACCGTCCGCCACCATGCCGGCCAGATACATCGCGTCCAGATTCCCGGTATCGTAAATCGCGCACGCGAGTTCGTGATCGCCCTTGATGGTTCTTGCGATTTTCTTGAGATCGGCCACGCTCACGCCGAAGCTGCGATCGGCGGCCATGCCGTGCCGCGCATAAATCTTGCGCGTCTGTTCGCGTCCCATGGATTCGAGCTCGATCATGATCGATTCGACAGTGGGCATGCGACTCCTCCGGATCTGTTTCAATGCTTCCACTTCGGCACCTGCCGGTGTAACTTATGGTACTCGGAATTCAACGATCCCGGACTGTGGCTTGTCAGGTCAAAGGGATACTTGCCAGGGGGATAAATGAGCAAGGCTTGCCGGTACGGCATTCGATGCCTTCCGCTTCTATTGGTTGTCGTTGCGCTCGCCGGGGTTCGGGTATCGGCACAGGTCCCGACCGGGCGGTCGGCATCGCCTCCGGATATCGCCGGTGAATGGGTGCTGGAAGGGAACGAGGATCGAGGCGCCGTGGGCAGCGTGCAGCCGTCGCCGGACGATTACCTGGGCGTCCCGTTCAACGACGCCGGGCGCCAACGCTCGGACACGACCGCGGAATCGCTCTGGGGAATGGCGCAGTTCCAGTGCCGTCCGCACTCGGCGCCCCATCAGTGGCGCGGCCTGGGCGGCGCGCGCATCCTGAGTGAAGTGGACCCGCTGGGCCGAAACGTCAGGGCCTATCACATTCAGTTCTGGCGTTCGCTGGACCGGCCGATCTACATGGACGGCCGCCCGCATCCTCCCGCCTGGGCACCGCACAGTTGGTCCGGGTTTTCCACTGGCGAGTGGGTTGGGAACACTCTGGTCGTTCAGACGACTCATCTCAAGGACGGATTCCTGAGACGCGGCGGCCCGCAAACCAGCGACATGCTGACGATGACTGAATTCTTCACCCGGCATGACGGCATGCTCACGATCGTGCAGGTGACCGACGATCCACTCTACATGGACGAACCGTTCGTTCAATCGACCACCTACCTGTACGACCCGACGACGCGGGTGAACGCCGAAAGCTGCAACGCCGGAACGTTTGCCGAGTCGGGCGGCGTCAATCCCCATTTTGTCCCGCACCACCTGCCCGGACGCGAACTGTTCATTTCGGAGTGGCTTCCTTCGGAAGACTGGATTCCGTTCGATGCCATCCGCGGCGGCGTCAAGACGATCTATCCCGAGTATCGAGACGTATTGGACGGCTCCGTGGACGTGGCGAGCCTTTCCGTTCCCTCGTCGCCGACCGTTTTGCCGGCCGATGAACGGGTTGCGGCCCAGAGCCCCGCGGACGGCGAGATTCACGTGCTGCCCGTTCAGGGCAACATCTATATGGTGATGGCCAACGGGCGAAACTTCACTATGTCGGTGGGCGCGGACGGCGTCATGCTGGTGAACACCGGCCCGGCGGACATGACGGACCGGATTCAGGAAACCATCGCCGAGTTGGTCAATGGTCTTTCGCGGCCGTCCACGCTCAATTGTTTCGGGATGAACTGTCCCGGCACGCCGAGCGGGTGGACGAGCCCTTACACGAATGCGATCATCAGTTCTCCGGCACCGCCGCGGCCGTTGCGGTACATCCTGAACACGAGTGCGGCCCCGCATAATGTCGGCGGCAATGCCGCCCTCGCTGTCACAGGCATCGGACGGGGCGGACGCGCCGCGATCATCGCCCACGAAAACGTGTTGATCGCGATGTCGGCTGGCGAAAGCGAACCCTGGGCTATGGACAGGGAGGCATGGCCGACCGAGTCCTTTTACAGCGACATTTACAAGATGACTGCCTACTTCAACGGCGAGGCCGTCATTGTCTATCACGAACCCGCGGCCAATACCGACGGCGACAGCATCGTGTTTTTCAGGCATTCCGAGGTGATCAGCGCCGGCGATATCTTTTCGACGGTAAGCTACCCACGGATCGATCTCGATCGGGGAGGCAGCGTTCAGGGCGTGATCGACGGGTTGAATCACATACTGGATCTGGCCGTCGCCGAGTACCGCTCCCAGGCTGGAACGTGGATTATTCCCGGGCGGGGGCGGCTGTCCGACACGGCGGATGTCGCGTCCTATCGGAACATGGTTCAGATCGTCACCGACCGTATTCAGGCCCTGATCGATGAGGGCATGTCGCTGGACGAAATCGAGGCGGCTCGTCCGACGATGGATTTCGATCCGCGTTTCGGATCCGACACGGGCGACTGGACGACCGGTATGTTTGTTGAAGCCGTCTATCGGAGTTTGACGAATTAACAGGTTGGAGGGGCAGGCCGCCGTCCGAAGACGGCGACCGATTCGGGGGGCAGGCCGCCGCCCGAAGACGGCGACCGATGTATTATCGGCATGTCCCGCCGTCCGGCATGAAGAGCCTCCATGCCAGCGTGGACATCGGCGGACGTTCAAGGAGAGTAAAACCAATGAAATACCGAATGCTTCTGGCGATTGTGGTTGTGACATTGCTGACCGGTACGGCAGCTTATGCGCATCATTCTTACGCCGCGACATACAACGTCGAGGAAAAGGTTCGGCTCGAAGGCCGGCTGGTGCGTTTCGAGCTTCGCAGTCCGCATTCCTACGTGCATCTCCAGACTCCCGATGCCACCGGGGGCATGCAGCGATGGGCAGTGGAATGGAGTGCTCCCGGCGCGCTGAACCGGCAGGGGGTTTCGCGCGACACGCTCCGGAGCGGCGATGAGATCATTCTCACCGTGAATCCGTCCCGCGTAACGGGCGAGTTTCGGGCGCTGATGCTCACGCTCGAACGCCCCGCGGATGGACTGTCGTGGGGAACCAACCCCGATGAGGTCGTGGACTAACAGGATGCGAATCAAATTTTCAGACGTTTCCATGTTTCTTGCCGTAGTGCCGCTCTTGCTTGTTGCGGCGGCGCCTTCCAACGCCCAGGGCGGCCGGGGGGGACGAGGCGGTCCTCCCGCAACGGCACAGGCGTCCGCTCCTATCGACATGACCGGCTATTGGGTCTCTGTCGTTACCGAGGACTGGAAGCTGCGGATGGTCGTTCCAAACCCCGGAATTTTCGATGGGTTGCCGCTGAATGCCGAAGGCCGGATCGTGGGTAATTCCTGGGATCCGGCAGCTGACGAAGCCGCGGGGCTGGAGTGCCTGGGTTATGGCGCCCCCGCGATAATGAGGCTTCCCGGGCGCTTTCATATCACCTGGGAGGACGAGGAAACGCTTCGCATCGACACCGATTACGGCACCCAGACGCGCCCGTTTCACTTCGGCGCGTCCACTCCCGGCGAACTGTCCCGGCAGGGGCACTCCGTTGCCGAGTGGCAGGGTGCGCCCGGCGGCGGCGGCGGCCTCAAGGTCGTGACCGACAATCTGACCGAGGGCTATATCCGCAAGAACGGCGCTCCCTATAGCGACCAGACCGTAGTGACCGAGTACTACGATCTTCATTCGATGCCCAACGGCGATACGTGGCTCAACGTCACCACACACGTCGTCGACCCGGTGTATTTCAGCCGTCCCTCCATAACGACCACGGACTTCAAGAAACTCCCTGGCGACGACGGGTGGAACCCCACGCCTTGCTCGGTAAGATAAGCTCCTTGAAATAAAAAATACGAGGTAATCGCATGTACGCTCGAAGAACAATGCTCCTGTCCATCGCCGGATTGCTGTCGATGGGTCTTGTTGCAACCGGCCAGACCGTTGACGACGAGACACTGAGAAATATCGGCCAGACCGGCGGCGATTGGTTGAGCTACGGACTGGATCCGGAAGAAACCCGCTACAGCCCCCTCGATCTTATCGATGAAGACAACGTCGGCCGCCTGGGACTGGCCTGGTCGGCTGTCGTCGGTCCCGGCGGAGGCAACCAGGAAGCGACGCTTCTGGAGTGGAACGATACTCTCTACGGGATCACGAACTGGAGCGTTGTCTTTGCCATCGATGCCCGTACGGGTGAAGAACTCTGGCGCTGGGATCCGCAAGTCAATCAAACCGCAACGCGTCCCGTGATTTGCTGCGGCGTTGTGAGCCGCGGCCTGGCGATCTACGGCGACATGATCATCGCGCCCGCCATCGATGGCCGCCTGTTTGGTCTCAACGCCGAGACAGGAAAGCCGGTGTGGGAAACACGCGTCGGTTATCCGCAGGACTACTACACCGTCACGATGGCGCCCCGGATCGCCAACGGCAAGGTCATCGTTGGAGTCGCCGGCGGCGAATACCCGGTGCGTGGTTATTTTTCGGCCTTCGACGCCACGAACGGGGATGAACTCTGGCGCTTCTACACGGTTCCGGGCGATCCGTCGCTGGGGTTCGAGAACGCCGCGATGGAACTCGCCGCGGAAACCTGGTCGGGGGAATGGTGGAAGCTGGGCGGCGGCGGCACCGTGTGGGATGCCATCTCGTACGATCCGGAAGCCGACCTGATCTATGTCGGAACCGGTAACGGCGGTCCGTGGCCCGAATCGCTCCGCCAGTCCGTGGGGCTGGACAACCTGTTTGTTGCCTCGATCGTTGCGGTCCACGGCGAGACGGGCGAACTGGCCTGGTACTACCAGCCCGTTCCCGGCGATTCGTGGGATTACGACAGCGTCCAGCATCTGATGCTGGTCGACTTGGTCATCGATGGGCGCGACCGCCAGGTGCTCATGCAGGCAAACAAGGACGGTTTTTATTACGTGATCGACCGCCTGACCGGCGCCTTCATTTCGGCCGAACCGTTTTCGTACGTGACGTGGGCCAGCGGGGTCGATCAGGAAACGGGCCGGCCGATCATCAACCCCGAATCCCATTACGACAGAACGGGCCAGCCTGTAGAGGTATCGCCCGGCCCGGGAGGCGCCCACAACTGGTCGCCGATGTCCTACAACCCGAATACCGGCCTGGTCTATGTGCCTACCACGACCCGCAGCAGCATCACGCTCGAAGTGGACCCGGATTTTGAATATCAGCCCGGACGCACCAACATCGGTTTGCTGCGGCGTGGGCGCGGTGGACGGGGCGGCCGTGGTGGAGCGGCGGAAGAAGAAGCCGCCGCGGATGAGGAACCCCGGCCCGAACCCGTCGTGCCTCCGGCAATCGGCCCGGAGCCTGTAGAAGGCGTCCGCGGCGTTCTGGTGGCATGGGATCCGATCACGCAGACCGAACGCTGGCGCACCGAAGGCGGCGGCGGAATTGGCGGCGGTACCGTCTCGACCGCGGGCAACCTGGTGTTCCAGGTCATCAACGACGGTCGGCTCATGGCCTACCGCGCCGACACCGGCGAGCAGTTGCTCGAAATCCAGACGGGCCTCGGCGGCGGCATGGGCCCCCCGATCACCTACCTGATGGATGGACAACAGTACGTATCGTTGATGGGCGGACAGGGCAGTTCGGGGAATCCGGCGCCCGGCGGCGGTGGGGGCGACGCTGAGGGCGATGCTGAGGGCGATGCTGAGGGCGACGCTGAGGCCGATGCTGAGGGCGACGCTGAGGGCGATGCTGAGGGCGACGCTGAGGCCGATGCTGAGGGCGACGCTGAGGGCGATGCTGAGGGCGATGCTGAGGGCGACGCTGAGGCCGATGCTGAGGGCGACGCTGAGGCCGACGCTGAGGGCGATGCTGAGGGCGACGCTGAGGCCGATGCTGAGGGCGACGCTGAGGCCGACGCTGAGGGCGACGCTGAGGCCGGTCCCGACATTGAAGGCCCCGACGCCGAGGAAGAGCCTGGCAATCCCACGCCCAAACTGTTGACCTTTGTCCTCGATGGCACGGCGCCGATCCCCGATCCCGTAGACGTTGACGACGACGATGACGAGAACGGCGACGACGATGATGACGACGATGATGATGACGACGATGATGATGACGATGACGATGACGTGAACTGAGCCTTCGAAGCGGGCGCGCTAACTGGCGTGCCCGCAAGACCATTACCCTTCGAGCGCCTTATCGAATCCCGATCGAATCGCCGTTGCCGGTATGGATCCCCGTCCGCGTTTCAGTAATAATCACGCGATGCCAAAGACCCGTAGCGTATCGTCGCCCTTGCTTTTCGCGTTCCTCCCTGTTGCGCTGTGCGCGTGCGCGGCCGATGTGCCCGAGGTAGACTTGCCCGATCCAGGCATACCGATCGCGCTTGCGGCCCATCGCGCGGAAACAATCCGGAACCTGCGCTACGAACTGTCGTTCGACATTCCTGAACCGATCGACCAACCCATCGATGGTCGGATCACAGCCCGTCTCACTCTCGAAGACGCGTCGGCGCCGCTGGTATTCGACTTTGCGCCGCCATCCGATACGGTGTCGCCGGGTAATTCCGGATTTGTCAATTCGGTGATGGTTGAGGGTTCCGATGCCGACTTCCAGTATGTCAATGGACACATCGTCATTGCTCCGGACGCGCTCGATGCCGGTGAGAACACCGTGGAGATTGCCTTTCGAGCCGGAGAGCCAGCGCTGCACCGCAACCCCGAGTTCCTGTACACCCTGTTCGTACCCGCGCTCGCCCACACGGTATTTCCCGTCTTTGATCAACCCGATCTGAAAGCGCGCTATACGCTCGATTTGACGGTTCCATCGGACTGGCTCGCGGTGTCGAACGGTGCGGAAGCGTCGCGTGAGCCGGTTGGCGACCGCGTGAGGATTCGCTATGGCGAGACCGCGCCGATTTCCACGTACCTTTTTGCCTTTGCGGCCGGTCGATTCCAGACCGAAGAAGCCGAACGCGGCGGGCGGACGTTTCGAATGTTCCACCGTGAAACCGATGCCGGGAAAGTGGAACGCAACCGCGACGCCGTATTCGATCTTCATGCGACGGCGCTTGAACAACTCGAAGCGTACACCGGCATTCCCTATCCCTTCGGCAAGTTCGAATTCGTCCTGATACCGGCGTTCGAGTTCGGGGGCATGGAGCACCCGGGTTCGATCTACTATCGCGATTCGGGCATCCTGCTCGACGAGTCGGCCACCCAGGCTCAATTGCTTCGCCGGGCCAGCCTGATCGCCCACGAGACTGCCCACATGTGGTTTGGGGATCTGGTGACGATGCGGTGGTTCAACGACGTTTGGATGAAAGAAGTGTTCGCCAATTTCATGGCAGGGAAGATCGTCAACCCATCGTTTCCCGAGGTGAATCACGACCTGCTCTTCCTGACCCAAAACTATCCTGTGGCCTATGGCGTTGACCGGACCGCGGGAACCCACTCGATCCGGCAGGAACTGGACAATCTGAACGAGGCGGGCAGTCTCTATGGCGCGATCATTTACCAGAAAGCGCCGATCGTGATGCGGCAACTGGAGACAATCCTGGGTGAGGACACGTTCAGGGAAGGCATTCGGTCCTACCTCGGCGATTTTCAGTTTGCCAACGCCACCTGGCTCGACTTGATCGAACGCCTCGATACGCGGACACCCATCGACCTGGCCGCCTGGAGCCGGGCGTGGGTCGAAGAAGCCGGGCGTCCCGTGATCGAGACCGAACTGGTAACCGACGATGAGGGGCGCATTTCCAGTTTGACTCTCGTTCAGTCCGATCCCGCCGCGGGGCGCGGCCTGCTATGGACCCAGCAAATCGAAGTCCTGGTCGGTTCCGGAGGCGCGTTTCAAACCATTCCCGTCGAACTCGATGGGGAACGAACGCCGGTCGATGGCGCCGAGTCGATTCGTGCGGACTTCGTCCTGGCCGCGGGCGGAGGTCTGGCCTACGGCGAGATCGTGCTGGACGAGGCCAGCCGTAGATTCCTGCTCGATGGCTTCACCGAACTGGGCGACCCGCTCCTGCGCGGAGCCGTATGGATCACGCTCTGGGAAGAGATGCTGAGCGGACGCGTGGCGCCTGGAACGCTGATGGATCTGGCCCTTGACGCGTTGCCTGTCGAGGACACCGAGCAAATGGTTCAGTTGATGCTCGGCGGTGTCGCGCAACTTTTCTGGCGTTACTTGTCCACCTCGGACCGAGAGGCTCTGGTGCCGGATGTGGAAAGCGTGCTTCGGGCGGGCATCGAACGGTCCGGCTCTTCGAGCCTGAAGTCGGCCCATTTTTCGACGTTCTATTCCGTCGTGACCACAGCGGACGGAATTGATTTCCTCGAACAGGTCTGGAGCAGGCAGGTCTCGATCGCAGGGCTGTCGTTGTCCGAATCGGACGAGACGACGATGGCCGAACAGCTTGCCATTCGTTCGCATCCTCGCGCTTCCGCGATTCTGGACGAACAACTCGACAGGATCGAGAATGCCGACCGGCGCCAACGGTTCGAATTCATCATGGAGTCGCTGTCCCCCGACCCGCTTGACCGGGCCATGTTTTTTGCGCGTATCGGAGATGCGGCCAACCGGGGGCGCGAACCGTGGGTGCT
Organism: Terriglobia bacterium; assembly: GCA_963555775.3. GTDB lineage: Bacteria > Acidobacteriota > Terriglobia > 20CM-2-55-15 > 20CM-2-55-15 > JAJEDW01. The sequence continues at coordinate 15,201 of CAUVWY020000008.1, forward strand.
GGATGGCCTGGCGTATCTGAATCACCCACTAAGGGCCGTGGACTCGCGGGACGAGATCCGGCAGGCGTTGGACATGCTTCGCGAGATTCGGGATACGGGAGACATTTTCTTTCCCCAAAACTGGGTGGGGGCCCTGCTCCGCGGTCATAACACGGCCGAGGCCGCCGCGATCGTTCGAGAGTTCCTCGACGCCCAGGGACCGGACTATCCGATTCGTCTCCGCCGCATCGTTCTTCAGGGAGCGGACCCGCTGTTCCGGTCCGTAGAAATCCTGGAAACAGCAGGGAACTGACAGTCTTCAAACCGGACTTCCATGCGCCTGTCCATTCTTTTGTTTGCGGCCCCGGCGGTGCTTCTCCTGATTCTCATTGCCGCCTTCTTCGTGTCTCCATCGCTTTGGCCCGCTGCCGGTCCGCATCCTGATTTCGTGTCGTTGGACCGAACCGCCGTCGGCTCGCAGGCAACCCTGTGGTGGGGTTATGCGATGGCTTTGGCGCTTCTTGCGACCCTTGCCGTTTCGACCGTGATCGGCGTGCGGCGGCGCGATGGCCGGACCGGCCCGCTCGTCGCATGGCTCGTTGCGGGATTTCTCGTTCTCGGGCTCATCTTCACGGTGCTGGTCTTCAGCTACGCCCGCTATGCCGGAGGCGGCGAGACCCGCCTGTTCCTTGGATTGCCGCCGCCCACGGCGTGGATGCTCTACGCGGTGTGGCTCTTTCCGTTCCTGATCATTCTGGTCTGCATGTTCCACTTCGACAGGTATTTTTCGAAGGACGACGAACGCGCATTCGAAGCACTGATTCGCAAAAAGCGGGCTGACGAAAAGGACGGCGGCTGATGGAAGAGTCGCGCGACGTCATCATATTGACGACCGTCGGAATCTATATGGCCATCTGCGTGGCCATGGGGCTGTGGGCGTTCGGACGAACGAAGTCGACCGATGACTTCTTCATGGCCGGCCGCAATCTGGGCATCGTCGTTACGGCTTTCGCGATTTTTTCGAGTACGCTCAGCGGCTTCGGGTTCGTCGGAGGGCCGGGACTGGTTTACCTGATGGGCATGAGCTCGATCTGGATTGCGATGGGTGTCAGCCTTGGCGGTGTCGTCATGTTCGCGCTGATCGCGAAACGAATTCGATTGTTTGCCGAATTGCGAAACTGCATCTCGCTGCCCGACGTCGTCGCGGCCCGGTATGGGAGCGACTCGGTACGGGCCTCGGTTGCCGTCGTCATTCTCCTGGGGGTGATCGGTTATCTCGCGACTCAGATTCTTGCGATGGCGATCGTTCTGCAGGACATCCTGATTGGCGCGGGTGTGCTCGAAGACATCGGTCTGGGGATGTGCGTGGTCATCTCATGCTCCGTGCTGGTCTTCTACACCGTAACGGGAGGCATCCTGGCATCGGTCTACACCGATCTGGTTCAGGGGACCGTGATGGTCGTGGCTTCGATCCTGGTCTTCCTTACAGTGATGACGACCTTCGATGGCGGTTTCTCCGAAATCAGCCAAATCGTGATGGCCGACGACCGCGAAGCCATGGGCCCGTGGGGCACTCTGGGAATTATGGGATGCCTGTCCTGGTTCTTCATGTTCGCCATGGGCGCCGCCGGTCAGCCCCACGTAATTACAAAATCGATGATGGTTCGCCGGATTCGAGACATCAAGTACATCATTCCGCTGAATTTCCTCGCCTACGCGATCGCTGCGCTGCTGTGGCTCGGGATCGGTCTGGCGATGCGTGCCCTGGTGGTGAGCGGGGCTCATCCCGCGCTGGCCAATCCGGACGCCGCGGCGCCGCAGTTCCTGCAGAACTACACCCATCCGCTGCTGGCGGGCATCGTTTTCGCTGGACTCCTGTCCGCGATCATGTCGACCGCGGACGGCTTCCTGAACATCGGCACCGCCGCGATCGTGCACGATATTCCCACCGCGATTCGTGGAAAACCCGTCCGCAGCCGATTGCTGTGGGCCCGCCTCACCACGGTTCTGATTGCAATCGTCGCGGCAACGGTCGCGCTTTATACAGGCGATCTGGTTGCCATCCTCGGCGCGTTTGGGTGGGGCACCTTTGCCGCGGCGCTTGTCCCGGTCGTGGCCATCGGTCTGAACTGGAAGCGGGCCTCCGCGCTTGCGGCGAACGTGGCCGTCATCGTCAGCCTGATCATCAATCTCGGCAGTCAGGTCACCGGCATTGCGCCGCCGCTGGGGATCGACGTGGGGGCCCTGTCGATGATCGTCTCCCTGGTTCTCTTTGTCGGCATCTCACTGGCGAGGAATCCTCCCCCCATCCATCCGGATGTGGAAGCGATCATGGATATGTAGGAGCAGTCATATTCGGACTTGATTCGGGCGGTCGTAGACCGCCCCTACATTCTCAATATTGAGGGATTTGGGCGTCCTGCATGAACTCCGCATGGAACCCTCTCAATAAACGCCAGGAACAATCCGGTACTTCACCCGTGCCCGATACTCTGCCCACTTGGCGGCGCCGTATTTTTCGGTACAGTGCCTGTCGTCATCACGTTGACGGTAGGTGAACATCGAGACAATGAAGGCAAGGTACGTCCAAGCCCAGGGATTGGTGAAGTAGCCGAATGCCAGGGCAATCGACAGGGCAAGGAAGCCCTCGCCCATGTAGTTGAAGTGGCGGGCGACACCCCATAGACCACTGCACAGGATCTTGCGGTCACCGGCCTCAATGTACGTGGGCTCGATGAGCCCGAGAAACTTGCGGTCGGGCCATCGCTTGAATGTATATTTCTGCAAGTTGGCGCCGCGCGAGATGCTCCACCCGAACAGGAACAGCGCGGCCGTTCCGATGAGCCAAACATACGTCCAGGCCGGCGAGAATCCGGGGTCGGGGTAAGCGGCCATGCCCCATAACGGGAGGATGAACAGCCACCCGTAGACCACGAGGCAACCCCAGAACAACTTGAAGCCGAGATTCTCATGGATCAGATCGTAGGTATATAGCTGGACGCGCTCAAAGACGAAGTAGTCCAGTATGTAGAATGTGAAGAACGCCGCATACAGGAACACGCCTGGATTGGAGTCTTCGCCAAAGAGTTCGTAGTGGTACACGGCCCCGGACAGGGCGTTGAGCGACAACATCGTCCCACCGACGACATAGAAATACATCTTTATGTCGACGCGGTTGTTGAAGAACGATAGCTCCTGGGCCCGCCCAAACCACAGCGCCAAGAGCGGATTCTTTACCTTGCCTTGGGGCTGGCTGAACACCGCCAGGATTGTGAAGATAGTGGAGAATACCGTTCCGCCAGCCACAGCATAGATCGAGGACCGGTAGAACCAATCACGCGGTATCCCGGTGAGCTCGAGAGCCCACACGGTCAGCGCGATTGCGAACACCAGAATTCCGTTCAGCCGATAGTTGCGGGGTTCACCCGTCTCCGGATTGATGACGTAGCCGGGAACCCGTTTTCCAGGCAGTATGAGCTGTGCCAGGAAAAACACGGCGTAGATCGCCAGCGGGGTGAAAAAACCCGCGATCGCTTCCGTCCGGGAAAGCTCGAACAGGTGGCCAATACCAAGCCATTCAATCATGCCCGAATCCCCTATGACTGCCCGAATCAAGATCATGCGGTCATAGACCGCACCTACGCTGGGAGTGGAAGCAGGGCACCCAAATCCCTCAATATTGAGCATGTAGGGGCGGTCTACGACCGCCCGAATCAAGTCCGAATATGACTGCCTAAATCAACTATGACTGTCCCTACACTGGGAGTGAGAGCAGGGAGCCCAAATCCCTCAATATTGAGCATGTAGGGGCGGTCTCCGACCGCCCGGATCACGACCGCCCAAATCGCGACCGCCCAAATCAAGATCGCCCGAATCAAGATCCAGATTTCTTCAATTGTCGGCGATCATGGAGCTTTCGGGCGTACCACGCGAAGCCGAAGAAGTACCGCCTGAGGCCGGCGGCCGAATCCGGTGGTGCGTCGGCGTCGAAGAAGAGACGGCAGAACTCTTCCCGCGCGCGCAGGACCTCCTGACACCGGTGGCCGTGCCAGCGGGGATCGGCGGCGGTCATGTCGAACAGCTCCAGGGCCCTCTCGAAAGCGCTCTCGAACCGGTCCGCCCGCCCGGCGTCGTACGCCCGGATCGCGCGTTCCACCTCGCTTCCGACGTTTCCGAGTTGCTCGACCAGCTCGAGCCGCGCCCAGCCCCCGCCGGCCGCGTTCTTGTGTATCACTCGAGTCACGGCCAAGTCATTCCGGCGCCACGAGGGATCCGACGACCTCATGGATGCGAGCCCGGGTCCGTTCGTCGTCGACGCCGCGTGAACGGTTTCCCTGCGCGGGGCGCACGTTGTTCATCGAATCGAACTCGATCCAGTCGGACCCGCTCTCTCCCGGATAGAGATTGATTCCCCATAGATCTCGCTGGCGCGATCCATCGGCAAGGAGTGCCGCCTCGTCGTCCGCGTGCAGATCCCCGCCGAGGGCCATGATCCCGCGCGACAGGTCGACAACGGCCTTGTTCCAGTCCCCGAACTGATCCTCGGCCATGCGCGCCAATTCGGCGCGCGAGATGCGCTCTCGTACGATTCGTCCCTGGGTCATGTCGTCCGTTCCGCGCGGGCGGGGTGGCTCGGCGCGACGCCTGTCCAGCCCGCACAGCCAAGCGACTATGGCACAAGGACCGGTATCGTTGGCAACTGAAAACTGCACATGATGACCAGCCGGTCATAATGTGCATTATGATCGGCGTCGCGTCATGACAAATGCTCGTTGGCGGGGCGCGGTTGCCCCTGGGATGAGTCGCATCAGCCTCGCGACCGACTTTATATTACAAGTGTGGCCTTCCTTGGTCCCCAGCACGGGGATCGAGGAGGAGACCATGCTTGGAACGGTTTCCGTTCGCCCACGAATTTTCCGGCAGATTCGATCCGGACCCCTAAGCTAATGGGTGGACGACTTGGTTGACTCTTCACGGCGTGTGGGAAGGGAGAGCGGGCAACACATGGGCTCACGGCGTGCCCCCCTCCTTTGAACGCCAAGTAGAGATAGGGACGTGTCGAACTGATTCAGGGGACCCTGGATCTCGTTGTATTGCGAACTCTGGGAACGCTGGGTCCCCAGCACGCCTACGCGATCGTGACTGCGAGCCTTGACATCAAGGACAGATTTGCCGTGATCGACGCTTCTCGCGGGATAGTCTCGACTTGGGAACGACAGCCCATTGATGCGATAAACGCCATCTGGTTCAAGCCGTAGCTCAAACCGGTCAGGCATTCCAGGTGTGAAGTCATGCCGCCAAGCCACGGTTCCTTCCGCCTCGTCTACAGGCTTATGGACCGCTCCATCCAGAGATAGCTGGCTTCGAACGGCATTAATTCCAGTCATCTAAAATTGAAAATATTTTGAAGAATATAGAATTATGCTATACGCATGACACGCAAAGAATACGTATCAAAACACCAACGGAGGATGGAAAATGAACCACAATTTCTGCATTGACGTAATTGTCTGTGCGGAATCCGGCAGATTTGTCGGAACAAGCGACAATATCAAGGGCTTGGTGCTGGAGGCCGAGACTCTTGGTGGACTCCTTGATGCTGCAAGAGATGTCGTTCCCGATCTTCTGTTTGAGAACTCACAGGCCACAGCGGAAGACACCGTAAACGTCACAGTATCCGTACATCAAATGGTCCGTAGAAAGCCACCGCGGTCGATTGGAACGCCCTCGCCACAGTACGTTGTCAAGGATGACGCTGATGTCGTCTATGTATAGATAGTGTGTCCTACGACCGGGATATCAAACGCTTACTCCGCGATGTCGGAGGACGTGTAAAACGGCGCGGTAAAGGCAGTCACGAAATATGGTCAGTCCCCGACGGCAAAGGAGGAGTCTTCACCATTTCAGTACCCCAGGACATCAGAAGCAGGGTCACCGCCAACGAGATACTGAAGCAGGTGGGGATTGACGCGAAAGTCTAAGAGTCCTCAGTTATCGCACCAAATCCCGGTACAGTAGCCGCTTTCCGACCATTGAGGCAACCGTATCGGTCATCATCCGTTCAGTGTCTCTGGCACGCATGTTGCGACCGGTCGCAAATTCATTCACATATCGGTGAAGGTGCTTCGGCGAGACGTGGTGAAACGTCCCGTGATATCCGCGCTTCAACGCGGCCCAGTATGACTCGATCCCGTTCGTGTGCACCTGCTGGCGGACAAACTCCTTGACCGTATAGCGGACGGTCTCATGCTCGAATGGGAGCCCGCTGGATTGAGATCATGGGCCGCTTGAGTCCCGGCATGACCGGAGAGCAGGCGGAAACGGCGCTGCGGCCCGAGTTCCAGCGGTTGGTCCGGGAGTCCCAACCGGGGAGCGTGCCCGACACGGATCTGCCCGTATTGACCGTGATGGCTGCGGTTACGGACTTGAAAGTCTCCGACGCGAGTATTCCCGGTCCGTCTACGTCCTGATAGCGTTCCCATGCTTGGCGGGGGAAGCGTAGAACCTGTACAACCCGTCTGAATCGCAAAGTGAAAGGACTTGATCTTTTCGCCATTGGCACCGCCGCTGGGGACGATGTGGGGGCCCTTGTCGATGATCGTATCCCTGGTTCTCTTTGCCGGCATCTCACTGGCGAGGAATCCTCCCCCATCCATCGGGACGTGGAAGCGATCATGGATATGTAGACGCGATGTTCCTGCGGACTCCCGGTGGTGTTGGAAGGAATAATTCCCGAGCCTTGAACCACGGTCGGCCCGCCCCGACACCCAAGACAAAGGACCCGGGACGATTGTCATTACAATGAAATATCGACTGCCATGTCTCCTGATTCTCCTGGCCCTAACGATGTTCGCCGCGCCGGCTTTCGGCGCGCAGGGTGGCACCGAACCGGTCACCTGCGCGGACAAATCCATCGTTGCCGGTGCCGTGCGCACACAGGGAGATGTTCAGGCATTCGTTCAATGCGCCTACGAGCACGTCGTCGAAGTGGGGTTTGCCGAGGCCCGGCGGGCCTTCAACGAGGACGCGCGATGGAAAAGCGGCCCGATCTATGTCTTCGTCGACGAATTGACCGCCAACACCGAGGCCGCCCGGGCGTTCATCTTCCCACCCGACCCGTCGAGAGAAGGGGCGCCGTGGGGACCGCTGACCGACGCCTTCGGCGACTACTACGAAGAATTTTATCGCGTCATGAGCATTGTCGACGAAGGTTGGGTCTACGGAGCCTTCGCCAATCCAGCCACGGGCCGGGATGAGCCAAAGGCATCCTATGCCAAGCGCATCGACTGGGACGGGACGCCCGCCGCGATCGGCGCTGGGATTTACAGCCGCGATATTCCCGGCACGTGCGAGGTGGACGAGGTAAACGCCAGAGGGCTCGAAGCCTCGCCGTCGGGCGAGAGGCTGCAGGAATTTGTCCGTTGCGCCGCGATGGAGATTGAATCGCAGGGATACTTTGCCTCCCAGTCGCTCTCTACCGATCCGCGATGGACGAGCAACTCGATCTACGTGTTCGGCCTGGACATGTACGGCAACATGCTGTTCAGCGGCGATCCGTATAGCCAGTGGTTTGGCGTCTTTTCGCGAACTCCTGAGTTGAACGCCCGTCCGGACGGACCCTTTGCCGGCCGGGACGTGATCGGGGTTGGGGACGCGTTTGGCGAAACCTTCCTGTACTACTCGACGCTCAATCCCGCCACCGGGAGCCCGGAGCGAAAGGTGACGTTCGTCAAGAAAGTGGTGTCCTATGGCCTGCCCATCCTGGTCGGCGCCGGCTATTATCCGGACGACGGGGGTCAAACGGGGTCGACAGGGGAGGGCGACGGTAGTACGGAAAACCCGACGGGCGGCGGCACCCGTAGTGGGGGCCAGGGCGGCGTCGCAACGCTCCTCTATTGGCAGGCGCCGACAATCCTCAACCCCTACCTCAGCAGCGGCACCAAGGATGCCGAGGCGGCATCGCTCGTCATCGAACCGCTCGCTGAGTACAACCCGAACGGCGAAATCGTCCCCGTTTTGGCCACCCAGGTCCCGACCCTCGAGAACGGTGGCGTCTCGTCCGACCGGACTCGGATTACCTGGAATCTTCGCGAGGACGCGGTCTGGTCCGACGGCACGCCGCTCACTGCAAACGACGTTGTTTTTACGTGGCAATACTGCACCGCACCCGGCGGCGGCTGCGCTCAGGCGTCGAGCTTCGAAGAAGTGGCTTCCGTCGATGCAGTCGACGAGCGAACGGTCTCCATCGCGTTCGATGGTCCGATGTCATTCCCCTATGCTCCCTTCGTGTCCGCTTCGAGCCCCCTACTTCAGGCCGCGCAGTTCGCGGGCTGCCTGGGCGAGGCGGCGGCCGAATGTAGGGAGGCCAACTCCAGGCCGATCGGCACGGGTCCATACGTCGTGGCCGATTTCCGTACGAACGACACCGTTCTCTACCGGTTCAATCCGCTCTACCGCGGCGTCGAGTCCGGTCTTCCGTATTTCGGCGAGGTTGTCCTGAAAGGCGGGGGGACGGCGGCCGATGCGGCGAGATCTGTTCTTCAACTCAACGAGGCCGACTATGCATGGAATCTCCAGGTCGAACCCGAAATCCTTGCTTCGATCTCCGTCGGCGAGGCCGGAACCGTTGTCTCGGCTTTTGCCACGTTAGTCGAACGCCTGATGATCAACCAAACCAATCCCGATGCCAGTCTGGGCGATCTTCGTTCGGAGTATGCGGACGGCACGAACCCGCACCCGTTCCTGACCGATCCGGTCGTCGGCCGGGCTCTCTCACTGGCAATAGATCGCGACACCCTGGTCAGGACCGGTTACGGCGAGCACGCCGGGCGGCCGACGTGCAACGTCTGGCCGGCGCCACCGGCCCAGGCATCGACCAACAACGATGAATGCCTCGTCCAGAACATGGATCTCGCAAGAGAGATTCTCGACGATGCCGGGATCGTCGATACCGATGGCGACGGCGTGCGGGAGCGCGAAGGCGTTCCGCTCAAGATCCTCTTCCAGACTTCGACGAACTCGGTGCGCCAGGCTACTCAGGAACTGATCAAGGGTTGGTGGGCGGACCTTGGCGTCGAGACCGAACTGAAGAATATCAATCCAGCGATCTTCTTCGGCAGCGATCTGGGCAGTCCGGATACCGTGGGCAAGTTCTACGCCGACGTTCAGATGTTCGCCGACTCCGCGGTCGGCGTCGACCCGGAGAGCTACCTTGGCTCCTGGATTACCGACCAGATCCCAGGAGCAGCTAACTCGTTCCTCAGTCGAAACATCCAGCGCTTCCAGTCCGACGAATACGATCGGCTCTATGCCGAACTGCAGAGAACGGCCGATATCGAACGGCGTAACGAGATCACGATTGCCCTCAACGACCTGCTCGTTGGAAGCTATTCGATCGTCCCATTGATTGACCGCGGAAGGGTGTCGGCTCACGCGAACGACATCGAGGGTGTCCGGATGAACGCGTGGGATTCGGAGCTGTGGAATTTCGAAACGTGGACGCGCCGCGACGATTGACGTCGCCTTTCCGGCGCTGGTTGTGTGCCAGTTCGATCCGCACCCTCCCACTGTAGGTGCGGTCTATGACCGCACGTATTTGATTCGGGCGGGCGTAGCTTCCGATTC
>CAUVWY020000009.1:0-1401237 GCA_963555775.3 Terriglobia bacterium
GGTCGAGGTCGACGACAGGGGCGCGACCGGGAGCGTGGTCATCAGGAACTCGTCGTCCCGGTTGGTCAATCCCCGTAAAGCGATGACGGCGATGGGCTCCGATGAGGTGAACGTGAACGTTCCCGACACCTCGCCACTGTTGAACGGTTCCTGGTTGAGGAACTTCGCAGTCTGCTCGTGCGCGCCCAACACCAATTGGCCGTCGCCGAATCGTTCGCGCTCATCGTCGGTGAAATAGAAGAGGATGGTTGCCGGCGCGTCGCTGGGATTGGCCATGGCCAGTCCGGTATTGACCCGATCTTTCACTACTTCGGCGAATATCCGCCCCTCCTGGACCGGTTCGGTTGCCGGAACGCCCGCTTCGGCAATGAGCACGCCGCCCTGCCTGAATCCGAAAATGGCGATTCCGGAAGGCGTGGTCGAACCCGCCTCCGCACTGATTCGTCCATAGCCCGACATCATGGCCGCTTCCGTTCCGTTGCTCGTGGTGGACCAACCTCCCAGATTCGGGATGTCGAACGATTCGGTCCCGGTTTCGGGCGGCGTGACCGGCACATAATCCGGGTTTTCTTCGAGCCGCCAATCAATTTCATCGGTTATTATTGCTACCTCAATGATACACGGGGACGACAGGGTTCCCGAGGTGCGCGAATCAAAGGTAACGTCGTATGTACAGATATCGCCGCCGTCATAGGTGAAGACCACCATCGCCGTATCCGGACCGGTATTCGAGTAGGTATAGCTCCCCTCTTTGAGCCCATCGGCTGTAGTCTCTTCGAAACGCCCGGCTACCACAAAATCCACATGATAAGTAGACGCAGGAACAGCAATAACCCCTAGGGTCGCCAACATCCTCTGGCCGAGCACCAGGGCTTCGAACGCCGCCTGGTCCGCCGGAGCGGTTCCCACGACCGCCGATATCGTCGACGTTAGTTCCAAGTAAGTCTCAAACAATACAAAGGTGATGAAATAGGTTCCGCTCTGCAACGGCGTCTTCGATTGCGGGGTGATGACGATCGTTTCGTCGCCGGTCGGAAGCGTCGAAGAATAGTCCGCGACGATTCTGGTGTCCGACAGTTCGGGCTTCGCACCGTGGCGGACGTAAAGATCCACATCGACATTCGGAGTTAGAGTGTCCAGTTTCACGGTCAGTGACGCCGACCCCTCGGGGACCTCCACCGTGAATGCCGGGCCACCGTTGAAGTGGGTCGCCTCTCCGACCGGCGGCAGGGAAAACTCTGTCGGCGGCGCCCCGGAGACCAAGTTTGTCGTCGGCATCTCAATGGTCGACTCCAGCGGCAATTCGCTGAAAAAAGCCACCGCCCAACCCTGATCGTCCATTGTCAGAGTCATTGGGTTATCGTGGCTGATCCGCTCTCCGTTCTCATCGAGCCAAGCTATGAATTGGAAACCCACTCTAGGAATCGCGGTGAGTTGCACGGATGAACCCGAATCATGGAAGTCATCGTCCGACGCCGGGGTTACCTCAACGGATCCCTTCCATGCACGGGACGCCCGGGTTGTCAACACAAACTGCTGTTTGAAGTCCGCCTTGAACGTCGGCCGTTCTTCGGGAACCGTAATTTCGTGAGTCGCGGCGCCTCCGTCGCTCCATTGACTGAACACCCAGCGGGTCGCCCCTGGACGACTCGGTTGAGGCTCGTCCTCAATGGCGATGGTGTGTGTGCTTCCACTGGCCCAGCCGAAGTTGTGCGGTAGCCGCACTCTATCGCCGTCGACGACGGCCCAACGGCCGGGCGTGTTCGTATCGATCGTGGTGAGCGGCGACTGCGTGAACACCGCAAAATACTTCAAATCCTCAGGGACACTGGGCAACCGCGCCGGGTTTCCCGAGACCCCGTGGTGTTGCTCCAGCAAATCACCCGACCATATGCCGAACGCGTACCCCTCTGCTGGAACCGCCGTCACCTTGATCGGCGTACGGGCCACGTAGAAGCCGTCAGCGGACATCGGCTCGATCGTCACCGTTCCTCCCGCCGGTGGCCGCGCGCCCGACTCCACCTGGAACTCCTGGAAGAAATGAGCCGTGAAGACCGTTGTCACCGAAGATGCCGCGATGGTGTGTTCCCGATCCCCTCCGTCGCTCCATTTCGCGAACCGGAAACGCTCGGTGTCGTCTCCCTGAGTCGAGGGGACGCCGATCGTGTGACTCGTTCCCGGTAACCAGTCGAAACTCTGCGGAGTGGTGAACATCATGCCGTCCACTTCGACATCCAGCCCCTCGGGGTTTGACGAAATCGTTGTCATGCCCGGCAACTGGCCGTACACGCGGCTCACCGCGTCGATGTCCCCGGCAGACAATCCTACCCTTTGGCCGATCACCAACCCGGGAGGGATCGTTTCGATGGTCGGTCTATCGTTTCTCGAAAAATCGAATGCGCCATAGTGCATGATCGAGCCGTAGTCGTACGGTCCGATGTCCTCTTCGAGAAAAAAGTTCTGGGTAAAGTTGAAGAGTCGCCGCTTGTCGATGTTTTCGGATAGCACCATCACGTGGCTGTCGCGATCTTCACGCTCCTGCTCGTGCCAGAGGCCTACCGCGTGGCCGATTTCGTGAATTGTGGCAGCGAGCCGGCAACCATCGGCAAGAGAGATGTCCTGCTCGCCGCCAACCATGCCGAGTTTTGAGGCGCAAAGACTCGGTTCGTCCGGTTTCATGAAGTTGACCCAGTTGGACTCGTCCGTTCTTTCCACGAAACTGATCGAGGTATGCTCCTCCCAGTGCTCTATGGCATCGATGACGCGCTTTGGCAAGTACAGGTCCTCATCGATGACATAGGCGACAACGCCGTCGGGCCACAGCGTGTCCGGGTCACTGTTCGCCGCTGAATCCCTCGTCGTGACAGGAGCAGGCGATGTGGCGCGGTCCGAAAGGCGGTCCGGGTTGCCGGCCGCAACAGCATTCCCAACGGATTGGCTATCCCTGGGCTCCAACTCCTCGGGCGTTCCGAGAATGATGTCGCCCTGGACAATGGCCAGACCTCCGATGACTTCAAAGGTGACCGGTTGCCCGCGGTAGACGCCGGTGCGGATGTCGAGCGGCGCGGTAGTTTGTGCCTGAGCAGTCCCGATAGCGGCCGTAGCCGCCAGGAGCCCGGCAGCCGCGGCAAGGCCAATGCGAGTCACCAGCATTCCCCGGTGCGGTCGGGTTCGATCCGGTCTAGATGGGGGCGCGGCAGGCTCAGGGGCCGCGGTTGGCCGTGGCACGGTTGCGGTGTGGTGAGCGTTCCGATTCACTTCTCTATCAACTGGCGTTTCCACCATCAAGCTTCTCCAGCGCGGAGACATTCGACAGGCGGTGCTTTCCGGGATGTTGGATTGGCTGGCGGTCGTCCTTTGAAATCTCATGTGCCACTCTGAGCCCGTGGGCTGCTATTGCATCTGCATCTTCCAGAAGGCGATTCCCGAAGCCTGCCGGCCGACGTCGGCCGATGCCGTCAGTTCCAGCGTCCGCAGATCGATGACGTCCAAGGCGCCAGGCTGGCCCCCGACACCCTCAACCGAAACGAAGGCGTAGTTGGAGTCCGGGCTCACGACGACTCCGTGGGTCACGCCTCTGGAGTTCTCGATCCGGGCCAGTTCCGTCCCCAGCTCGAGATCCCAAATCCCGGTGGAACCGGCGGTGCGGTAGGTTACAACCATCAAACGGCCATCGGGGGTCACATCGATATTGTAGGGACCCGCGCCTGTTTCGAAAGTCTTCACAACTTCCCATCGCTCGAGATCGACCACGTGGATTTCATCGCTGCCGTTACCGGCGACATAGGCGAACCGGCCTTCGGGACCCGGTTGCACCCAGGTTGGCCGGGCCACTGCCATGGACATCCCCCGGGGCATCTCAGGCATGGGCGCTGGAGAATCCCCGGGAGGGGAATCCGCCATCGGTTCGCTCGACAGCGAGAGCCGTCGCAGCACCCCGAACCGAAACGCATCGGTTTCGACCAGTTCGTCAGTCATCATCATGACCGAATACAGGCGGCTTCCGTTCCCGTTGAGCCGGGCGCCGTGGGGCATGATTCCCACCTCGATGTCCGCCACCTCGGTCATCGTTTCGGTTTCAACCACCGAAATCGTGCTCGGCATCATGTCGCCGTGGAGGTCGAAGTTCACCACATAGAGCAATCCCGTGCTGGCGGCCACGTCGAGCGTGGCGGGGAAGAGGCCCACGTCGACGGAAGCGATCAACTCGTCGGTTTCCGTCCGATACTTGTATACCGACCCGTAAGGATTGCCATGCGCCAGTGAAAGATACCAGTAGTCTCCGCCAGGCGAAACGCGGAGGCCGTGAGGCCCCTCGATTTCGAGCGGCCAGATACCCACGGGGATTGTCTTTGTTACCGTCGCGCCGGCCGAATCGAAACGGACCAGGGACACCTCATCCTCGGACTCGGCCGCGACGTATACCCAGTAACTGCTGGAGGGGGCCTGCCCGGCGGTCGTTTCCGGGCGGGCCAAATCCGGACGGACCAAGACGAATGACAGGAAGATCCCGATCGTTACGAGCCGGGCAACCCGTGGTGGAACCGTGCATGTCCGAGTCACGGCGCTAATCTTCGTCCGCATCCCCATCCACAAGCTCGACGGCCCAGAGGCCACTGTTGAAGTCGGAGAAGTAGATCAACCCCTTGTGCGGTTGGGCGCCCCACACCATCGTTTCGTTACTGACGACGCCTTCCCTGTCATTGGCGTGGAAGGAGGCGATCTGACGCCCCTGCCTGTAAAGGTCTCCCATCAACTCACCGGAGAGATCGACCACCCGCAACCCTCCGTTGTAAAAGGCGGCATACAGGATGTCGTCTTCGATCCAGAGGTTGTGGGATCCGGCTCCGGGAACCTCGAATCGTGCCACTTCCACCGGATTCTCAAAATCCGTAAAGTCCACGACATGGATGTAGCCGGCCGCGATCGTCGGTCCATCGGGGTCCATACCATTGGGAAACCGTTCGTCGCCCATCAGGACGTAAAACCTGCCCGTCGACTCGCTGCGGAACGGGAACGCGGCATGAGTCGCGCCGCCGGGATCGGCATAGGAGGCGAACTGGACCGGACGGTCCGGACGCCCTCCCGCGATCCCGTTTCCGACATCGACGAGCACGACGCCGTCGCGCCAGTTCGAAGAATAAGCGATGCCATCCTCGACCCATACGTCGTGGATCGAATGCCCGCCGGTATCCAGTTCGAAACGCGCTTCACGAAACGGATTGGCGGGTTCGGCCACGTTGACGATGTCGTATCGGCGTCCATTGTTGACCGCGTAGACATGATTCTCGTAGATGAACGCGTTGTGGACACCGCCGGTCAACCCCTCGTCGAATTCCGAAACCCGCACGACTTCATTCGGGTTGGACACGTCGAGCAGGACGATCCCGTTTCGCCGGTTCGACGCGCCTTCACGGCTGATCACGGCAAGCCTGCCGTCGTCGGATACCTTAACGTCGTTGACCGTGCGGGCGTCGACCTGAACCCGATCAACCATTCTCATGTTATCCGGATCGGTCACGTCCCAGACGTACGCATCGCCTTCGGCGCGCCAGGTTCCCGTGATCGCGAAATCCCGGCCATCGGTTCCTTCCCAGACCCATAGATCGCTGGTGTGGCGGTCCCGAACGGGCGCGCGGCCGGCCACCCGAATCTCCTTTTGAACGTTACGGGGTTCGATCTCCACGGTTGCGGTTGCGAACAAACCTCCGGCATTGGCAACAACGGTGTACTGTCCTGGGAGTTCGGCCACAAAGCGGCCGTCGGGAGCGATTTGGCCCGACGCGGGCGCCGCCGGATTGTCGAATTCCGGGTGCGTCTGGATGGAATAGAAGGCCGGGAGGTCGTCGACTTCGCGCCCCTGCGGATCGCGAGCCGTTACCTTGAAGCGAATCACGTCACCGGTGCGTGCCGATTCCCGATCCGCGATCAACTCCATCGAAACAGCGGGATTCTCCAGAACCGTCAACGGCAGTTCTGTTTCGACTCCTTCAGCGCTCACTCGGAGCGTGGCGGTTCCCGGGGCCATTGGAGTGAGGTTTCCGAAACGGTCGACGCCGACGACGGTCGCGTCGCTCGATGCGAATGTCGTTTGGGCGTCGGGACGGAGACTACCGGTGGTGTCATAGACCTCGATCCGGCTGCGGACGAGGCTGCCCGCGTACAGCGTGCGAGGAACTCCACGGACCTCGATCCGGTCCAGAAGCGGTTGCGGGATCGTGACCTCAACCTGGAACTGGACCGGCGGGTTGGCGTCATTCCGATCCTGTTGTCCGCCGCCGCCGGGAACCATGACGACAATGGTGTACCGTCCGGGACCGTATGCTTCGACCGCGCCCTGGTCCGTCACGCTGACGTTCCGTCGAGATCGGCTGATATAGACGATCGGGGCTTCGACTTCATTGCCGTCCTCGTCGAGTGCCCGGGCCGTGAGATTCGCCGATTCGCCGACCTCCAGCGTCAGAGAGGCGGGGGTGACCTCTATTGATGCGATCCGTCCGAGATCGGGTCCTTGAGCGGCAAGGAGCGTCGCCGGACAAAGACCGATCAGCATTGTGTACAGCAGAACGATTCGCGACTGACGACTGATTTGCCGCATCGTGATCCTCCCGGCGCAACCCTTGCCCGACGTCTCGGCGGTTCGGAACGCCCTTGTGCAGGCGGTTCGATTGTTCATGGACAGATTTGGACTGGGCAGTGTCTGTCCATGTGTTCCCAAGGCTCTCCACCAAGTGGGGATGCGGCCTGTGCCTGACTCTCGCATAACCTCTGGCCCGATGCAAGCCGGCGTGTCTGGGGGTCAAGCCGGGTGGCGCGAGTGCTGTCTATTGGCCGCCTTCGCCTACTGTTCCTGATACATGTAGTCCGCGACCAAGTTGGACATCGCCCGGACGCCGACGATCAGGGCGTTTTCGTCCGCGAAGAAAAACGGCGAGTGGTTGGGGGCCGCCGAAGTCGGGTCGGCGCCTTCGGCATTCACGCCGAGCCTGAAGTAAAGTGCCGGGACTTCGTTGGCGAAAAACGCGAAATCTTCAGCGGTGGTCACCGCCGGGCCGAGGCCGACATTGCCGGGGCCGGCGACGCGTCCGAGCGTCGGCGCCATACGTTCGGTCAGATTGGGATCGTTCACTAGCAGCCTGTCGGACTAACACCGAATCAAAAACCTAAGTCATTCATATGACTGTGTTTACCGTTTCGGGCTAAAAAGGGCCGTTGTTGAAAACAAAGGACTTACGCCGAAAGTCCGACAGGCTGCTAGTCCCTGAATAAGCGCGATTGAGGAAGTATCGATAGTGAAAAAGTAGCGGAAGTACCCGAAATGTCCCCGTCCCGTGCGAAAAGGAATTTGCAGAATCCTGACGGAAAAGGAGGCATTTCGGATGAACGATTATACGCGCAAGAACATGAGGAATCGCAAGCGGCGAATCGAGCGTCGGCTTGGGGACCGGCATTGGAGGGAACAGTCGGCGCCGATGTTGTCGGCGAGTAACATGCACTATGAGATGGGCAAGCGGACGCGGGGGACGGCGGTGGGCGGTCTTGGGGCGATGCATCGGGTGGCGCGGCGGACGGGTCTGATCGAGGCCATCGACGCGCGGGTGGATGTGCTGAAGCGGCATCTGCCGTATCACGAGTCGGATCACGTGTTGAACATCGCCTACAACGCGTTGACGGGAGGGACGTGTCTGGAAGACATCGAGTTGCGGCGCAACGACGAAGCATACCTGGATGCGCTGGGGGCGCAGCGGATACCGGACCCGACCACGGCGGGCGACTTTTGCCGGAGATTCGAGCCCGGCGACGTGGAGAACCTGATGGAGGCGGCGAATGAAGTGCGGCTGAATGTGTGGCGGCAGCAACCGGCCGGTTTTTTCGACGAGGCGGTGTTGGACGCGGATGGGACCCTGGCGCCGACCAGCGGGGAATGCAAGGAAGGGATGGATATCGCCTACGACGGGACATGGGGCTATCACCCGTTGTTGATTTCACTGGCGAACACCGCCGAGCCGTTATACCTGGTGAACCGGAGCGGCAACCGGCCCTCGCATGAAGGCGCGGCCCCGCGGTTCGATCAGGCGATCGGGTTGTGCCAGCGCGCCGGGTTCCATCGGATCCTGCTGCGCGGGGACACCGACTTCAGCCAGACCCGGCATCTGGATGGATGGGACGGCCAGGGCGTGGACTTCATCTTCGGTATCGACGCGAGGGCGAACCTGGTGGCGCGGGCCGATGCGCTGGAGCCGGACTGCTGGGCAGTTCTGGAGCGTGAGGCCAGATACGAGGTGGCCACCCAGCCCCGCCAGCGTCCCGACAAGGTCAAGGAACGGATCGTTCGGGAACGCGGTTTCAAGAACGTTCGCTTGCGGGGCGAAGACGTGGCCGAGTTCGCCTACCGGCCCGGCGCCTGTAAGCGGGACTACCGCGTCGTGGTGGTGCGGAAGAATCTGTCGGAGGCCAAAGGGGAGTGGGTGTTGTTCGACAAGATCCGGTACTTCTTCTACATCACGAACCGTGCCGGTCCCGCCGACCGGATCGTGAAGCGCGCGAATCAACGGTGCAATCAGGAGAATCTCATCGAGCAACTAAAGAACGGCGTCCGGGCCTTGAAAATGCCGGTGGGCGACCGGACCGGCAACTGGGCCTACATGGTGATGGCGTCGCTGGCCTGGACCCTGAAGGCGTGGTTTGCGTTGCTGCTTCCCGAAACCGGACGCTGGGCCCCGAAGTATCGGGCCGAGAAGCAGACCGTTCTACGCATGGAGTTCAAGACGTTCCTGAACGCCTTCATCCTCCTGCCGTGCCAACTCGTGCGTACCGGCCGGCGCATCGTCTTCCGGCTCATGGCCTGGAACCCGTGGCTGTCCGTCTTGTTCCGTGCCGTGGATGTGTTGCGTCGTCCCCTGCGATGCTGACCCGATCATGGATCTGAGCCCGGGCGGTCGAGGTCCCGGTTGCTGTCAACCCTTCAAACAGACACGGCGAGGCCCCCACTGGAACAGACGCAACTCGAACCGGAGGCCGGGACAAAACGATCCCGGAACGGAAGGTTATGCCTCCAACTTTATGGCTGGGAACCGGCCGTTCGCCATCTGGTTATGCGCTTGTTTTGGGACTAGTACCGGAGCGGCCAATACGATTTCGACTTCGGCCGTGGCACCGGCGCTTTCGGCAATCATGGTTGCCGTTCGCCGGATCCGCGCGTGAATGTCCTGCTGCATCTCACTGTCGAGCGTCCGTATCGTGCCCACCATCTCCACGTCGTCGGGGATGATGTTGAAGCGCAATCCCCCGCGAATCATTCCGATCGTGATCACCGAAGCGGCTTCGGTGACATTCACCTGGCGGCTGGATATCGTCTGCAGTCCCGCGATGATCTGCGAAGCGACCACAATGGGATCGACTCCGTCCCAGGGACGCGCGCCATGAGTCTGACGCCCCCGGACGGTGATGCGGAGCCTGTCCGCCGAGGCCATCGCCCCGCCCGGTCGATAGGTGATCCGTCCGAGCGTGTCGTTTCCCACGTGGAGTCCAAAAATGACATCCGGGCGAGGGTTCTCGAACACGCCTTCCCGAAGCATCAGCGCCGCGCCGCCATCTTCGCCTTCAGGCGGACCCTCCTCGGCCGGTTGAAAGATGAACTTCACCGATCCCGGAAGACGGTCTCTCATGCCGGCGAGGACTTCGGCGGCACCCATCAGGATGGCGACGTGGTTGTCGTGTCCGCACGCGTGCATGACACCGACTTCCTGCCCGCTATAGGTTGACCGCACCGTCGAAGCGAATGGCAGGTCAACCTGTTCGGTGACCGGAAGCGCATCCATGTCGGCGCGCAGCGCCACTACCGGCCCGGGGCGCCCTCCCTCGAGCAGGCCGACGACCCCGGTATGAGCGATACCGGTCTGAACCGCGATGCCCAGGCTTTCAAGATGAGCCGCCACCTTGGCAGCCGTTTCGAACTCCCGGTTGCCGAGTTCGGGGTTCCGGTGGATGTCCCGCCGCCACTCGATGACCTTGCTTTCGACTTCGGCCGCACGCCGGTCGATTTCCTCGGCAAGGGGGCTGCCGGGTTCCTGTGCCCGAGCCGAAACCGGAAATGCCAGCCCCAGGCCCACCAGGGTCAGAGCCGGGAGAAGCGCGGTCCTGGCCACTGTACGAAGCTTTTTTGATGTCGTGTGATTTTGACGACGCATCTTGTTGGTCTCCATGGGGTTATAACCAGATTCGGCGTTTGGCGGATTGAAGACGAGCGGCGTATCGGATCGATCCGCGGATTCGGGCACTTCAGGGCAACCCAGTCAGATACGTCGCCGTGACCGCTACAGGCCAGTGTAACGGGATTGGAACGGAAGGTCGAGTGGCGGAGGCGGCCGTTGGCTTTCAGTTCCAGACTGAGACACCACCGCCAAAGGGTTTGTCGTGTACCCGTATTGCAGATGGAGGCAATGCGGGTGTGGGCGAGACGCTCGAGTTCCCAGGGCGCGGCATTGAAGGTGGAGGCAACCCGGGTGCGGGCGCAGGCGCTTGATCCGGCGCGAGGGACGCGCCGCTACGCGCCAAGCGCGAGGCACGCGCCTGAGAACGCGCCGTTACGCGCCGCTGGATTGCCGGTCGGCGGCGGCGCGCGGTCCGTGTCGGCTGGTGGTCCGAGAATATCCCTCAGAACGGGTTTCAACGCATCGGCCCAGATCTGGTAACCGGCCGCCGACAGGTGCAGCCCGTCATCGGACATGGCATCGAGAAGCCGGCCGTCGCCATCCGACAAGCGGTCGTTGATGTCGAGGAAGCGAATTCCGTCTCCATCGGTCAGCGCGGCGAGTCCCTCGTTGATACCATCGATGGCGGAGTTGAACGACGGCACATTGCGGCGCGGGAACACCCCCGTGAGGACGATGACGGCGTCGGGCGCCTTGGCGCGGCAGGTGTCGACGATGGCTTGGATTCCGGCAGTGATCGACTCGATTTGTCTGTCGTCCGTGCCCTCGTTCAGGTTGTTGGTGCCGGCCTGGACAACGACGACCTTTGGATTGACGCCGTCCAATTCGCCGTTTTCGAGCCGCCACAGTATGTTCTCCGTGCGGTCTCCGCCCCAGCCGAAATTGGCCGCGTTCCAGCCGAAAAAGTTTTCGTTCCAGTTAGCCAGCAGGTCGGGGTAGTCGAGCGCTCCCCAGCGCCGCGTGATCGAATCTCCCACGAAGTAGACGTCGATGACGCCGGCACGGGCCTTGGCCAGCAACTCCGAGTGGGCGATTTCCGAATTGCGGTCCGTCCGTCGCCGGGCAACGTCGGTGGGTGGAACATCCGCTGTTTCCGCTTGAGGAATTGCCGCTCGCAAGGGTTCGGCGCCGTCACCGATGAAGCCGAGCATGGCAAGGCTCACCAGGAGAGTGCGAAGTGGCACGGCGCTGCGCCGTGTCGATGGACGGCCCAACCGCAAATCAATCCGGTGCGAGGCCCAATTCGCGTTCCGCCCAGGGAATGAAGTACTTCCAGTTGGGGGCGTCGGTATGACCCCCGTCGTGCTGCCGCCAGGCGAGGCGTCCGTCCAGCAGGCCCGCGTTCACCGGCGGCATCGTTGCCGTCCGATAGTGCTCGCCGGTTCCGAGATCCTCGACGTCAAGGAGCCGAAACACGTCGCTGGCGGCGACCGCTGCCATGTAGCTGCCTTGCTGATCGAGCCACAAGGCATCTCCCTCCTCGGGGACGCCGTAGCTGACGAACGTGGCTCGCGGCGCGGACAATGCCAGCAAGGCATGGGAATCCACGGGCAAGTCCCCGGCATTCATGCTGCCGAAGGTCGATTCCGCCGTGCCGTACTTCAGGAAGTTACCGGCCATCCAGTGATACTCGCTCTGCCCGGTGAGGTTCTCGACCATCTCACCGAAGTTGCGCCGGTAGGGCGAGACGCCGCCTTCACCGGAAGAACCGATCAGAACGACGGCGAATCGCGGCTCGAAAGCCATGGTCACCATTGCCGCCTTGCCGTAACGGGAGACCCCTTCGATTCCGACTCGAGAGGCATCCACCACCGGGTCCGTTTCCAGATAGTCCAGAAGCCGCCCAGCGCCCCAGGACCAGGCGCGCAACGAGCCCCAATCGTCGGGCTTGCGCGCCTGCCCCTTGTTGACCAGTCCGATGATGCCTCGCGTCAAGCCGGCGCCGTTGTCGGCCTGGATGCTTCGAGGATTCAGGAACGCGAATCCCCATCCCGCGGCGATGAGTTGCTCGGTGGCCGGCGGGTCGGCGCCGCGGGCGCCGCCGCCGCGTGGTCCGGGGCCGCCCACGCCAAGGGCCTGGTCGAGGTCGCCGCCCCGGAACATGATCATCACGGGCGCCGGTGGGCCGGAGTCGGCGGGGACGACGAGCGTCGCCTCGATGTGGACTTCGATCGGGGGATAGGCCGAATTGTCAACGCGGCCGATTAGCTGCCGAGCCATCACCGGCTGACCCGCGATCGTGCCGCTCTGGGTCCGAGTGACCGACCACTCCACCATCGGAACGCCGGCGGGAATGCGCCCGACGACTTCACGCTCGAAGGCTTCGACGATTTCCGGGCGCCGCCGATTCCACCACGATTCGGCGCTCGTCACGGGCGTACCGTCGTCGAGCGTCAACAGATCGGGCCATTCGGGAAACGGATTGGCCACCGATTCGTCGTAGTTCGCCGGGTTAGGCGCGCCCTCCCGGCCGCTGGGGCCCGGACGTAACGCCGTGATGCCGAGCTGCGTTTGCATGTCTCGATGGTCTTCAGCCGTCGTCCAGTTGAGCGGAGGCGGGGATGCCCCCTCGTCTTGCCCCGCCAACGGGATGCCTGCGATCAGTAGCGCGGCGAACGCAGCCGCCAGCGGTATTGTTCGATGCGTGCGAATCATTCAGGGTTCCTCCAGTGCGACGCCCCAAGCGTATCGAATTCTTGATCCCGAGGGCGAGACAAGACTTCATGAGGAACGGCTCGGGTGAGTTCCTGAAACCGAAGAGATGAATCGCCCACGAAAGCGGGGCAATTCAATCTCGCTTAAACAAGTCCCAACACCCGTGCCAGCTGCGTCAGCGACAGCCCCGAGATCACCAGCACGACGATTACGCCCAGGACATTGGCAAGCCGCGAGTTGCGGTGGGGGCCCATGATCCCGGTCTTGTTGGCGACAATGAGCAGCAGGACCAGCATCAACGGGAGCACGATACCGTTCCCAGCCTGCGCTAGCAGGATGACCTGATAGGGCGCCGCGCCAAGCGTGACGGCGCAGACCACGCCGGTCGCGAGCACAAGGCCCCAGAGCAGCCGGAACCGGCCGCTCCGAAGGTCCGGAGGCCACCCGAGCGCGCCGCTGACCGCGTATGCGGCGGCGAGCGGGGCCGTGATAGCAGAGGTCAGACCGGCGGCAAAGAGCCCGAGGCCAAAAAATACTGGCGCGGCGCGCCCGAGGATCGGGGCCAATTGGTCGGCAACCGCGGCGACGCTGGCGGCATCCGCGCCCTGGCCGAGGAGCGGGGCGGAGGCGACGATGACCGCCGCTGTAATGACGCCCCCGAGGGCCACTGCGAACACCGTGTCGCGGCGGCTTTCACGCAGGTTCTCATCGATGCGGCCGGCATCGGGCCAACGTTCCAGCACGGTGCTGGCATGCAGGAACAGGTTGTAGGTGACGAATGTCGTGCCGATGAGCGCCAGTACGGTCAGCAGCGAGCCGGGAGGGAGGCGGGGAATCAGCAGCCCGGCAAGCACGTCGCCGATGTCCGGGGCCGTGAGCACCGCAACCGCGCAGAACACCACGCTCATCAATACGACCAGTCCGACCAGCGTGTTCTGGATCGTTCGATAGGTTCCCGTCATCAACACCGCGGCTGCCAGTCCGCCCACGGTGAGCGCCAGGGCGGCCGTCGGCAGTCCCGATAGCAGGTTCACGCCCAGCGCCGCCCCGATCAGGTTGCCGGTCTGAAACGCGGCGGCGCCCACCAGGAGAGTCACCGCGATGAGACCGAGGGCTCCGACCCGAATCCACCGGTTTGTCAGGCTGTCGCGGATGGCTTCCGCGAGCCCGCGCCGGCCGGCGAGGCCCACACGGGCCGCCATATTCTGGAGGATACCGGTGGCGGCCACCGAAAACAGGACGGCCCAAAGGAGCGTTACGCCGTAACCCGCGCCGGCGCGGCTGGCAGTAACGAGGGTACCGGGACCGATAAAGGCCGCGGTTACCAGCAGGCCGGGTCCGAATCGTAACCGGGTCATGTGTGCCTCCTCTACCCAGGCGCCGGCATCCGAAGCGCCGACCGACTTTGTCCAGGAACCCCCCGGCGCCCGGGGTTCGCAATTCGTGGTGTTTTCGGTGGGGCAGGCATGCGATAACGTGACGCCGGGAAACTATAGTTCATTCACCGAGCGGCGGCAACGCGGCATTCCATAACGTCCGGCAGCAATCGCAACCCTGTTCGTTGTAGCGAGTTTGAGTCTGGTAATGCCCGCATACCCGGGACAATTCAACCAACCGCAGGAGCACGGGTGCGGAATATCGATCTATCGTTCATGACAAGCCCTTCTTCCGCCTCATCCGAACGTTCCAGGCGGCACTACTGCCGCCCGCTTTCGGTAAATCATCTGATACGATTGCGGCCGTATGCGGCGGCGCGCCACGGTTCGTACTCCGCGTCGATCTCGAAGGTCGATCCAAGGGTACGTTGCAGTGGGACGTTCAGGCATGAAACGCTCGTGCTTCCGAAATCATTTCAAGAACGAACGACGTGATTGAACAATTCGCCCAGTGGCTCTCTCAAACGTCACCGAGCATCCTGATTCAGACCCACAACGCGTGGGTTATTCCGACGATTCAGTCCATTCATATTGTCACCGTTGGCGTCGTGCTGGCATCCGTCCTGATGATCGACCTGCGTGTCCTGGGATGGGCGGGACACGATCAAACGTTGCGCGAGACCGCGAACCGGTTCGGTCCGTGGTTGTTATGGGGATTGCTGGCGCAACTGGTTACCGGCGCTTTGATGGTGGTCGGCGAGCCAGTGCGCGAACTGCAGACTTTTTCCTTCTGGCTCAAGATGTTGCTGGTGGCCGTGGGCACGCTGATCGCAGCCATCTTCCTGATCTCCCTGAGGAACAACGAGCAACATTGGGAGCGGACGCTAGTCAACACCGGCGGCGTCAAGGTGCTCGCGATCGTAACGCTGGCGGTCTGGGTGTCCATCGTTATCCTGGGGCGTTTGATCGCGTACGACTACGTATGGGAGTTGGTGTTCGGGCCGCCGGCCTGATTTATTGGAATCCGGAGCGACTGAATGGACATTGCGGGTTTTCTGGAATACCTGGAGTCATCGAGTCTCGCCGTAGGAATCCGGGACTCGCTTTACATGTTTCCGGTGATCGAAGCCTTCCATGTGCTCGGACTGACCCTGGTTTTCGGCACGATCTCGATTGTCGATCTCCGGTTGCTCGGGATTGCATCGACACGGCGGCCGTTTACCCGGATTGCGGCCGATATCGTCAAGTGGACCTGGGCGGCATTTGCTTTGTCGGCCGTTACTGGACTGCTGATGTTCATCACGAATGCCGACGTATATTTCAACAATTTTGCTTTCCGGACCAAGATCGTGCTGCTTGCGCTTTCCGGAGTAAACTTGCTGATATTCGAACTCACCGCGGGCCGGACGGTGGATCGTTGGGACAATGATGCGGCCGCGCCGCCGGCGGGCAAAACCGTCGCGGTCCTGTCGCTCGTGTTATGGATTGGCGTCATCTTCGCGGGTCGATGGATTGGCTTCACTACATCGGAAACCGATGTTCGGTTGGACCCCGATATTGACATCGAGGAACTTTTCCCGTCGCGTCCCGGGCGAAAGCGGCCTTGAGGACCTGTTTCCGTCGCAGCCCGACGAAAGCGAGATCCCCGAATAACGAAGATTCAGGCAGCCGATGCGCCGGCGCCGCGGTGTCCATTTACGGACTGATAGGGTTAAACTCCTCATGCTGAAGACTTCAAACGATCTACAATACGGTACGCGACCATCGAAAGTTGAACATGTCCTGTTCCCGTCATGTTTTCATTGGGAGGGGAAAGAAATGACTCTAATCGGTAAGGCAACAGGCACCGCGGTTTTGTCGTTTGCGATCATTGCTCTGGCGGCGTCAGTGGCGTCCGCGCAGTTGCAACCGCCGGAAGTTGCGGGCCTCAGGGGCGCGCCGTTTTCATCGATAAATCCGCCGCCGTCCGTGCCCAGCCACGGCGAGGGTCCCGAGTGGGACGGGCGGCCCCCCGATGGCTTACAGCCTCTTCCAGTGGACGTATTCACGACCACGGATTTCTACAAGGATCGCGATCTGTGGATGAACCCGCTCTACTGGCGCTGCAACTCCCCGAGGATGATGGCGGATCTGCGCAGCGGCGGAGCGGGTCGAGCCACAACCGACCCGCGTGTCGGGAGCAATCCTCCGGTGTCGGCCCGGTGGGGAGATTGCAACAGCGACTGGCCCCGCGAAAACATCGTGAGCCCCTACCCCTTCAGCAGCGCAGAGGACCACTATGGAGCGCTGATGGCGGATGCGGAATCCCGGGGCGGACCGACCGCCCACACCTACGAAACGATGCCCAAGTGGGACGGGACTTACCGAGCCTCAAATACGGACGGACGGATCGTGTGGAACTACATGCGCGCCAATCAGATGCCGACAATCTTGTCCCTGTTGACACCTGAGCACCGGCAGCGCATGGTGCAACAGATCTATCATGAGGGCGTCGACGCCGCCCACCAATGGTCGGCATCGTATTGCTGGCCCGAGGGGTTCATGCGGCAGTGGGCCAAGGGCGGAACCACGCCGGACCGCATTGTCGTTACCCCGGAAGTCGTTCTGTTGATGGGCGACACCATGACGCGTGTGGTCCATCTCAACAGGGAATTCCCGGTGGGGCCGGATGTTCCGCAATGGTATGGAGATACCATCGGGTTCTGGGATGGCGACGCGCTGATCACTTGGACATCGAACGTGCAGGGCTGGAACCAGCACTCGAGTTGGGAATGGAGCGACGAACTGGAAGCGGTCGAGATCTTTACTCCGGTCAACGATGCGGCAGGCCAGTTCATCGGGCTCGACTGGGAGGCGGTGATTTACGATTCCGAGGCGATGGTCGAACCGGTGCGGCTGTTGTGGCGCAGGAGTTATGGGGAGTCATGGTCCACGGCCCCTCAGCTCGGAAACACGGAATGTACCCGCCCGATGTACCCTATCGTCGGGCGCGCCACACCGGTTGCGCCGGGGGAGGTCATCGAGTTCCGGGTTCCCGACATGACCAGCCGCCCGTGGGCCGAGGCATGGGAATTGTACTTCGAACAAGATATGGACCGGCCCCAAGAGGATCTTGACCTGGGTTTTCCATAAGAAGTTGCAGCGGAGGATTTGGTAATGCATATCAGAAAAGTGGGTACAGCGATGTCCGGGATGACATGGACGGTTGCGATATTCGCCGCGATCCTTTTGGTGGGATTTTCGACACCGCTGGCGGATGCGCACCACTCCTATGCCATGTATGACGCAACGATATATCGGGTCTTTACCGGAGTGATGGTTCGGGTCGTTCCCAACGCCGTCCATTTCGAGATGCATTTCGTTCCCTTGAACGAGGAACGGGACGCTCTGGTGCGCGGTGAGGATGGCGAACCCGAGGTCTGGGTCGTCCAGATGGAGAGTGCCGCACAGGCACGCCGGGACGGCATTACGCCGGAAAGCTTCCCACAGGGGACAGTTTTCAGCATGGGCATCCATCCGCTCCGGAACGGCAATCGCGGCGGTGACCGTGGCGAATCGGGTCTGTTCCGATGTCCCATGGGGGGCGTCCCCGAGGCGGGCAAGCATTGCGACTCGGTCGAAAGTGGCCAGGCATTCGGGGAAGGTGCAATTCCTGAAGACGCCCGTTAGGCCGATCCTGTTTCTACTGGCTCTTTCTACTGGTTGGTTACCGGGGTCGAAGATATACTCCCGGCGAAGCGGGGCGCGGCGCCTCCCCCGGCGGGCAGGCGCGACCGCTCACTGAACCCTTTTTCTGGACTCGAGGCTCCACATGCGGCGTGTCGGTCTTGTGTTGGTTATGGCGGCGATGCTGCCGTGGTCTGCCGCTCAGACCACGCTGGTGGATCCTGAACTCGAGGCCCAGTTGAGGCGGGTATTCCCCCGTGCCACCGCATTTTCGACGAAACAGCCCGGACCGCCCCGTCACTTCATCGCGTATACGGGGACGTCCGAAAACCCCATCGTCGCGGGCTATGTCTTCTGGACGACCGAACTGGAACCCCTCGAACGCGGATACGACGGCCCCATCAAGATGCTCGTCGGCGTCGATGTGAACGCCGCGTTGACGGGCGTCCTGGTCACCGAGCATCGCGAGCCGTACGGCTATTTTTCGGTGGATCCGCCCGCGTTCGCCTCGCAGTTCCTGGGCAAGGACATTCGCGATCCGTTCCGGGTGGGCAGCGACGTTGACGGAGTCTCCCGCGCCACGATCACCATCACCAGTTCATCGCGCGCCATCAGGAACGGCGCCCGACGCATCGCCCGCTCCCTCATGACGCCTCCCGGAGCGGGCCGGTGAGGTGTCTGCCTCGCGTGGCTGCCGCGTTCGTGACGATGGGGCTCACGCTCGCTCTCGGTGTGCCGGCGGTCGCGTTGCAGTCGGCCGAGACCGATGAACCGCTGTCGGAAGAAGCGCTCGACGATCTCTGGGGTTTCGGCGACGAGGACGGGGATATCGCGATCCCGACCTGGGGAGAGGACATCCGGGAGCAGGCGCCGGATCTCGCCATGTTTGCGGCTTTCGCCACGCTGACCATGGTGGGCTTCTTCCGCAAGAGCGAAATCCTGAAATGGATCACGATGGGGGCGGCTGTCGTGTATCTGGGTTTTGCTCAGAGCCAGTTGATTTCCATCGTCAATATATTCGCGTTGACCGAGTGGAACCTGCCGCTGTTCCGGTACAACCTGGTCTGGTATCTGTTTGCGGGCTTCGCGGTGGTGACGACGGTTCTATGGGGGCGATTGTATTGTGGCCGTGTCTGCGCGTTCGGCGCCATGACCCAGCTTCTCGACAAGGTCGTCCCGTCCCGTCTTCGCTTCGAAGTGCCGCGACGGATCGAGCAACGGGCCGCGTACATCAAGTACGGTCTGCTCTTTGCCGCAGTCCTCTATTTCGTTCTCACGCGGGACATCTCGATCTACCGTTACATCGAACCCTTCTGGATGTTCACGCTCCAGGCCTCGACCGGGTTCTGGATCGCGCTGGGCGTCTTGCTGCTCGCGACGATCTTTGTCCGGAACCTGTACTGTCGTTTTCTCTGCCCGGTCGGCGCCTTCCTTGGACTCCTTTCAAAGCTCACGGTGTTTCGAATCAAGCGCTGGTCCGAGTGCAATTCGTGCACACTCTGCGAGAAGGCCTGTGAGTGGGGAGCGATTCAAGGGCCGCTGATCGTGGTCAGCGAGTGTGTGCGCTGCGACGACTGCGAGCGCCTCTATGCCGACACGCAAAAGTGCCCGCACTGGCTGATCCTCAAGCGGAAGAAGCGAACCGCGGCGCGTCCGGTCCAGGCGCCGTCGAGTTGAACAACCGCCCCTTTCGGGCCAGGGTCAGTCCTCGGTGCCCGAGTCGAGTATCCTGCATTCGCCGTAATACTGTTCCGGACTCGAAGTGAATCCGGGCAGCGCATAGTCGGTGTGTTCGTGCCTGGAGTGCATGGCCATCAGCCCGCCCGCGGGTGCTTCCTTTTCAAGCACGGTCGTCACGTACAGGGGGCCGTCGCGGAATGACTGGATGAAGTTGAGATAGCCGGGCGCGTAGCGGACGATAATGTCGTAGATACCGAAACCGCTCGCCAATTCGGCCGAGGCTTCATCGGCGTTGACGGCCTGAAATTCCAGCGTCAGATCGGCCGGTTGCAGTTCCGCCTCGGGCGCCGCATCGCCCCAGCCGCCGAGGGACATGAGCGAAAAGGCGCACTCGATATTCGTGACGGTTTCCAATGTGCGGCCCAGATCCTGGCCAACGGCCGCGCACGGGGCCCAAAGCAAGGCGACCGCCATGGGCGCGACGATCGCGATGATTCTGTGGTTCGACATTCCACTCGCTCCCTTGGGATTTTTCTTAGGGTAATGCGTCTCGAGCTTTCATGCGCGTCTTTCTTGTAGTCGGTTCCGGAGATTGACGACATATTTCGGTGAAACGGGGCGGGCCGCCTTCTTCGGCAGGCAGGCGCGATCGTCTCAAGGCTTCAGGAACGCCGGATCTGTCCTGGGAGGAGAGTCGGATGCGCGAAAGAAGGCTGTCGGGATTCCTGATCGTGCCCGCCGCAGTGGCGCCGATGGCCGTCATGGCAGCGCCTCTCGAAACCGACGCCGAGCCGCGAGCCGATGTCCTGACCGTTCTCGACCAGGTTCTCGTACGGGTCTGCAGAAATCACAGTTCAGAAGAAATCGCTTACGAATAATGTTAACTTTTAAGTTAAGCTGTGTGCTGAAATGGCCCAACTAGAGAAGCTGTACACGGGCCGACGCCATTCGATTGTGGTTCTCGATGCAGGAAACGTTGAAAAATTCATCCGTAAACTCGAGGGCGACCAGCAGGCTGAAGTGATTGCGCTCCTTAAATCGTGTGCGGACGATGATCCACCTACTCACAACAAACAATTATGCCGGTCCGTCGGTGACGGACTGTTTGAGTTGAAGCCCGGCGGAATCAGAATCCTTTTCTTCTGGAACGACGGGGATTTGGTGTTGACGAATGCGTTTCAGAAGGGTCCGACGAAAAGCCAGAACGAAGCAGTCATGCGCGGAAAGAAATTGAAACGACAATTCATATCGAGCAAAGAACGGAAATAGAAATGAATTTACAAGCATGGTTTGAGAATCAGATCGAGCAGCACAAAGAGGACCCGGGTTTTCTCGCCCATCAATTGCTGATTCGGGTGACGGAGGAGATTGCGCGCCTGATGGACGCGAAGGGAATCACTCGGACCGAGTTGGCTCAACGTCTTGGGGTAAAGCCGCCACTCGTGACACGAATACTTCAGGGACAACCCAATATCACGATACTCACGTTGGTGCGATTGGCAGTGGCGCTCGATGTGGGGATTGGGATCGAGTTTGGGACGACAAGCTGGGAACACGTCGAAGACTCTAACCAAACATGGGAACGCTCCCATTGGATACCCCAGGCAACTACGGCCGGAAAACTCGGAGCCAATGTCTATAATTTCCCATCTGCAGCTTGATCGTTTCAGGCTTCTGGAACTGGTAATCGAGTCGGATCCAAACCTCGATTACGATTTGCCGGAGGGAGAGTACGACCTCGACAAGGTCGAGTTCGATTTCTTGTCACGAAAGGACGATCCCGCATTGACCCGATTTCTGCTGGATGTCGAGGCTCGTCCAACAAAGGGTAACTGTGCCTACAGGCGGATCAAGGTCAAAGTAGAAGGAATATTCAAATTGGATGACCAGGCATCGGAAGAAGTTAAAAACATTCTTCCGATGGCCCCGCTCTCCATTCTTTACGGCATGGCCCGAGGAATTGTAGCCAATGCCAGTTCGCTTGGCCCACGTCCCTACCTCTTACCCTCGGTCAATTTCTTCGAAGTGGTCAAACAGAAAGTGGATGCCGACGTGGTTGAAGGAGAAACGAAGACCGCTCGAACGGCAAAGAAGAAAAGGCCATCCAGGAAAAAGACCGGAAAGTAACGGCTGTATCTGACGCTTCTTCAAAACGAACGAGGAATAACGGCTCCAGATCCAACACTTCCGCTCCGTCGGCCGGTTTCCGGGTCACGGACGAGGCTTCACGAAATCTCGATCCGCTCTGAAGCGTTGATGAACAACACATCGGCGAGTTCGTCATGTCCTTCGAGGACCGGCGCCAGGCCCGACAGGATGGTCTCGCGGGTGATTCCCATAATGACAAGGTCCGCTTCGGACGATTGCGTTGCCACGAAGCGTTCGAACGAGGATTCATCGTCATCGAAGATTGTCGTCACGTTCTGGCTGGAGATGGGCAACCGGATTGGCGCCGACATACGCGATGAGGAGTTGTCAGGTATACAGGTACCGAAACGATCGCCTTCCAGTTAAATCTGAAATTCGATTCTCCGCGTCGTCCACGAGGCTATTGGACAGACCCTTCAGCAGCAGTCATGTCAATCAAATTCTGGCATCCTTGTCGGCGGCTGGGCTTGTCTACAAGAATCGTCACGGCAAATACTCGTTCTCCGTGCCTCTACTGGCACGATTCATACGGAGGCAATAGCCGCTCAAATCATCCTGAGCGGGCGACAAGACTCGCATGATTCTTGAAATCGCCATCTTGAAAGTCATCGAAGGACGGGAAGCCGAATTCGAGCGGGCATTCGATGAAGCAAGGGGGATCGTTTCCGCGGTTCCGGGTTTCGCGGGACTCGAATTGCAGAAGTGCATCGAGCGACCGAACGAATATGCTCTGCTGATCCGTTGGGAGACCCTTAGGGATCACACGGAAGGGTTTCGAAAATCGGCGGCGTACGAACGGTGGAAAAAGCTGCTCCACCACTGCTATGACCCGTTCCCGACTGTCGCCCACTACGTCCGTGTCGCCGAGGCCTGACCCCAGGCTATAAGGAAGCGGCGGGAACACGCGTCCAACCTGCCGTCGTTTCATGCGCCCGCGGTGCGGATCGGAGGTGATGGTCCCGCGAAAAAAAACGCTAACTCACGGTGTTCGTTATTCCTGTCCGGCGACCAATGCGGGGACGGTTTGTTCCAGGGCGCCGTGGAACATGCGGATCATCCAGTTTCCGTCAACCTGCTGCAACACGACGCTTGCCGTTCCCGTCAGCGTCGCGGGCTGGCCCTCGTATTCCTCGTCGAGTTCGTAGTTGAACGAAACCCATCCGGTGTCGTTCCAGACATCGCCGCGCATGCCCGAGATTTCGAGCTGTTTCGGGGAATCGCCTGAAGTGATCATGCCAATCCAAATGGTCGCCGGCAGCGCATGCCCGTCTTCATCGAGGTAGACGGCGCCGTCGGCCGTCATGCCCGTGAGACCGTCCGCGTCCTGATTGTTGACGAGCTCGACGATGCTGTTTGCGACGTCCTGCATCGCCTGCGGCGGTGGAGGCGCCGCGCCCCGCCCGCCCCTTCCTCTTTGGGCGAGAACAGGCAGGCTTGCCAGCAATACCAACGCGATCACAACGGATACTGATTTGAGTCTTTTCATGGGGTTCCTTGTGGGGAACTCGTTCGTTCCCTGAAATACGTTTCCGGGATTCTCTGGACGGAGTTTTATTGCGCTTCTCTCCTGGGTTGAAACTCGACACCCCGGCGCCGATTCGATACACGAACAGTATGATGATCGAGAGTCGAATCCACAAGCCGGCGTTGGATCGCGAGTCGAACGACAGCCACTGCTGAAAGGCCATGAAGTATTCCTGCAGCATCGTTGGCACACAGGGGATGCCGTCTTGAGCCGGAGCGCTTGACAGTTATAATCTTGCCACTATGCCTGAACACCTTCTGTCCTTCCGGTACCGCTTTCTGACGGCCATCTCGCTCGGGATACTCTTGGTTTCCTGTGCGTCGCCCGAGGTGATTGTATCGACCGACGGCGGTGAGCCTTTGGAGTCGTTCCAAAACGGGCTTGTCGTCTCCGTCGATCCGATCGCCTCCGAAGTCGGTCTGGAGATTCTCAGGACGGGGGGCAACGCCGTCGATGCGGCCATCGCGACGGGGTTCGCGCTGGCGGTGACGCACCCTTCGGCGGGAAACATCGGCGGGGGCGGATTCATGATGGTTCGCTTGGCGGACACCGGCGAGGTTCATGCGGTGGATTACCGCGAGAGGGCCCCCGCCGCGTCCACGCCGACGATGTTTCTGGGCAGCGACGGGGAGGTCGACCGGGAGAAGTCGGGAGTCGGTTACCTGGTCATCGGCGTTCCGGGTACCGTTCGCGGGTTCTGGGAGGCCAGCCAACGGTTCGGCACGATGGAATGGACCGAGTTGGTCGAGCCGGCGGTGAGGCTGGCCCGCGACGGATTCGTCGTGGACGAGTACCTGTCCGAATCCCTCAAGGGGCAGGGAAGCAACATGGAGCGTTTCCCTGAATTCGGACTGGCGTACCGCCGGGAAGACGGTTCCCATTACGAGCCGGGCGAGACGATGGTCCTTCCCGATCTGGCATGGACCCTCGAACAGGTGCGGGACAACGGCGCCGACGGGTTCTACCGTGGCGAAGTCGCCGAACGGTTAGTCGAGGATTTGCAGGCGAACGGGGGCATCCTCACCCTGGATGACCTTACCGCCTACACCGCGCCGGGACGCGAACCGATTCACGGGACCTACAGGGGGTACGACGTCTACGGCATGCCTCCGCCGAGTTCCGGCGGAACGACCGTCGTCCAGATCCTCAACGTGCTCGAAAACTTCGACCTCGGCGGCAGGGAGCGCCGTTCCGCCGGGACAATCCACCTGCTGGCCGAAGCGATGCGGATCGGGTTCTATAACCGGGCGAAATACCTAGGCGACACGGACTATGTGGACGTCGATCTGTCCCGCCTGACCTCCAAGGAGTTCGTTGAACCCTTCCATTCACGAATCGACATGGAAGCGGCCTTGGCCAGCATCGAATTGGGCGCGGACATCGTGACGCGCGGCGAGGGCCCCGAAACGACCCATTTTTCGGTCGTCGATGGGGCGGGGAACATGGTTGCCAACACCTACACGATCGAGGAGAGCTACGGATCGCGAGTCGTTGCGAAGGGGACCGGGTTTCTGCTGAACAACGAGATGCACGACTTCAATATGAACCCGGGGGTGACCGGCACGAACGGCATGATCGGAACTTCGCCCAACCTCATCGCACCGGGGAAACGGATGCTCAGTTCGATGTCGCCGACGCTGGTGCTGCGGGAGGGTCGTCCGTTCCTGATGACCGGAAGCCCGGGAGGACGAACGATCATCAACACGGTCCTGCAGGTGATCGTCAACGCGATCGACTTCGGGATGGACGTTCAGGCGGCCGTCGATGAACCCCGGATTCACCACCAGTGGATGCCCGATCGCGTGGACCTGGAAGACGCCCTCGGCGCGCTCGAAGCCGATGTCGAGAAGCGCGGGCACACGACCGGGCTGGTGCGGCGTCAGGGAGACGCGCATTCGATCATGGTCGTCGATGGCCGGTTTTACGCTGGAGTCGACCGGAGGCAACGAGGAGGGGCGGCCGGTTATTAGGCGGGGAATGCGCCCGGCTCGCAACGGCGCGTTCCTCGCGCCGGTATACGCGCCAGAAGAGATGCCCCGCGTTCCGTCAGTTTGCTTGTAGCATGTTTACGACGGGACCGGCCGAGATGACATGGTGTCACGACCGCGGCCGACGTTGCTGGCCGTCGGCACGACCCGATGAACGAGATCGAGGCGCCTGGATGGAGCCTGGAGTATTGTCATGACGATGAAATTTCGACTGCCTTGTTTTCTGATTCCCTTCGCCCTGACGGTTGCCGCAGCCCAGGTTTTCGGCGCCGCCCAACCTCC
Organism: Terriglobia bacterium; assembly: GCA_963555775.3. Lineage (GTDB taxonomy): Bacteria > Acidobacteriota > Terriglobia > 20CM-2-55-15 > 20CM-2-55-15 > JAJEDW01. The sequence goes on from CAUVWY020000009.1 coordinate 25,535, forward strand.
CCCGTGCGAGGATAAATCCATCGTTGCCAGCGCAGTGCGCACAGCGGAGGATGTCCAGACGCTGGTTCAATGCGCCTACGAGCACGTGCAGGAGGTGGGGTTTGCCGAGGCCCGGCGAGCTTTCAACGAGGATGCGCGTTGGAAAACCGACTCGATCTACATCTTCGTCTCCGGTGCGGTCCCGATGAGCGATCGGGCCCAACTCTTCGTCTTCCCACCGAACCGGCCGATGGAAGGATCTTCGTTGGGACTGGTGATCGACGCCTTCGGCAACGACTACTACAAGGAACAGCATCGCATCGTGAGCAACTTCGGCGAGGGCTGGGTCTACTACTCGTTCACCAATACAGCGACGGGCCGGGATGAGCCGAAGGTGTCCTACATCAAGGGCATCGACTGGGATGGAAACCCCGCCGCGATCGGTGCGGGAGTCCACCGCCGCGACATCCCCGGCACATGCGCCGCCGAAGATGTCCACGCCATGGGGCTCGAGGCCGAGCCCTCCAACCACAGGCTGCAGGAGTTTGTCCGTTGCGCCGCGATGGAGATTGAATCGAAGGGGTACTTCGCCTCCCAGGCGCTGTCCACGGATTCGCGGTGGACGAACAACTCGATCTACGTGTTCGGCCTGGACATGTACGGCAACACGCTGTTCAGCGGCGATCCCTACAGCCGGTGGTTCGGCGTCTTTTCTCGAGCTTCCGAGTTGAACGCCCGTCTGGACGGACCCTTTGCCGGCCGGGATGTCATCGGAGTCGGTGACGCGTTCGGCGAAACCTTCCTGTACTACTCGACGCTCAATCCCGCCACCGGGAAGTCGGAGCGCAAGGCGACCTTCGTCAAGAGGGTGGTGACCTACGGTCTGCCCATCCTGGTCGGCGCGGGCTACTATCTGGACAAGGGTCCATGAAATTCAACGCCGTAGCTGAGATGCTTCGGAACAGCGGAACCTCGACCGCGGACACGGTGGCCGTGATCCGGGCGATCCATCAGCGCGAACGCGTGCGGATCTTCAAGGATCCCTACGCCGGGTTATTGTGCGGATGGTTCTGGCGTCTGGTCTTGCGGATTTCTCCGTTGGAATGGTTGGTGAAAACGATCACCCGGCCCACGGCGCCAACCGGAATGTGCGTGCTGATGCGGGCTCGGTATGCCGAACAGGCTCTTGAACGAGCCGTCGAAGACGGCATCTCCCAGTACGCAATCATTGGCGCCGGGATGGATTCGTTCGCTTTCCGCAGACCCGGCCTGGTGGAGCGGATCGACGTTTTCGAGATCGACCATCCCGCGATGCAACGCATCAAGCTGGACCGCGTTCGCCGGGCGGGACTGCCAATTCCTGGCCGGCTGCATTTCGTACCTGCCGACCTCGCGAAAATCTCCGCTATCGACGCGCTGGCCGGTTCGGGTTTCGACATGTCGCGGCTGACGTTCCTGACGCTGCTGGGGGTCTCCTACTACATCACATCCGATTCACTGGCCGCGACGGCTCGTTCCATATCGCGGCATCTGCCGGCGGGCACGCTCTTGACGGTCGACTACCTGCTCGATGAAGAATCCGCGAAACCCGAACACGTACTCATGCGGCAGAGGATGAAGTCCTTCGTTGCGCGAATGAGAGAGCCCATGGTCAGCGAATACTCGCTCGATTCAATGAATGCCATGATGTCTGCCCAGGGCTTCGAGACGGTCGAAAACTTCGCTCTCCCCGATCTGGAGCGGAGCTACACCGAGGAGTTCGGCGCCTTGCCGTTCGAAATTCCCAGCATCTTTGCTTTGGGAACGTTTCGGGTGGCCGCCCGCGGCGCCTGAGGCGCCGTCGCTCCAGTTACGGGAATTTCCATTCGAACGTCAGTTAAAGGTGAACTCCACGTGAAGTCCTGTGCGGGCCCTTGTCCCAATGGTGTCATTCGGAATTCTGTAGAGACGGTGCCGGCGTCGTAGACGATGGTCCGCTTTCTCCAGGCCCATCCAACCAAGGCGCCGATGCCTCCGACGATGCTACCCACTACCAATGGTGCCTCGGCGTCACTCCACGTGGCGTTCCTGATTTCACCGGCGGCGAATCCAATACCGAATCCGACCAGCGCCCCCGCAAAGCCAATCGCGGTTCCCGTCAGAATCAGCGATAAAGACTCGCTTCTCAAAGCTTGAAAGGCATTCTCAAACTGTAGCAGGTGTCGCGCGATTGCGGCTCTGGCATCGGGAGAGCGCCATTTGGGTGATCAGAGACAAACCGGTCACCGTAGGGGAACTGAACCGAAGTGTCCCGATTGCCTTCGAGTGGCGCAATGCTGTGGGCATAGTTTTACTTTGGCTCCGGCTCAGCATATATATCATTAGTGGTATAATTCGGCGGTGAAGTGGCGCGTCGAGATCCTCAACCAATCGGTCCTGGAGGAGATTGACGCCCTTCCGCCCGACATGCGGGCCAAATTAGACCACATAGTTCGTATGATTGAAGAACTCGGCCTGCATCAGGTTCGCGAGCCCTATATCAAACCCCTCCGGGATAAGTTGTGGGAGATGCGGATAAGGGGCCACGATGGGATTGCCCGCGCCATCTATGTGACCGTGAAGGAACGCCGTATCGTAATTCTTCATGTGTTTCGCAAGAAGACACAGAAGACGCCCGAGGCGGCAATTCGGACCGCCTTGTCGAGAATGAAAGAGTTGGAACCATGACCATTCCATTTGCAGAACTTCGGAAGAAGTGGAAGAAGGACCCGGATTTCAGGAAGGAGTTCGAGGCGCTGAAGCCCGAGTTCAAACTGGCGCGAGCCCTCATCGAGGCGCGGGTCAAGGCTGGATTGAGCCAGAGCGACGTGGCTCGGCGGATGGGAACCAGCCAACCCACCGTGGCTCGTCTGGAAAGTGGACACAAGCCATCCTTGAAGACCTTGGAACGCTACGCCGAGGCTGTCGGCGTGAAGGTCGAAATACGCCTCGTCGGCGGTTGATCATCGGGTGACCCGAGGTTGACCGTCTAATACTGGAGCCATGAAACAGTACCAGCTGTCCGTACTGCGCGAGGCCGGCCAGGCGTATGTCGAATTTCTTCGGACGGCGCACATGAGCGCCGGTGTCTATCGACTGGCGATGGGCGAAGAAGACCGGCAGTCTCCTCACAACGAGGAAGAAGTCTGCTTTGTCGTCGCAGGACGGGCCCGATTCGAGGCTGACGACAATGACAGGGCGGTTGGCCCCGGTGACGTTCTATACGTGCCACCGAAAGAGCCCCACCACGTGGCGCCGAAGGCGCCACACCCGTTTTACGACATCGAATAAGATCTGGAGCTACTGGTCGTTTTCTCTCCTCCAGAGGCGGGATAACATCCGTGCGATCCATCGACGCGTGGAGCGGAACAGGACGAGCAAACGTTCGAATCCGAATCAGCCGTTGCGAGTTCAATTCGGCAGGCGCCAGCGTGGATATGTCGAATCGCGGCGGGCCATGATTGCCCGGGTTCGGAGACAGGCGGGTTTCATGCCACGCCGAAGCCCTCCCAGAAGGTCACCATCAGGTAGCCGCCGGCAACGATCGCGATCCACACCAGGACGGTCAGCCACAATCCACGTGAAAACATCGTCTTGAGGTTGACACCGTATCCCGCCGCGACCGCCGACCCGCCCGAAGACGACGGCAGCATGATCCCGTAGTTGCCCGCCGCGGCCACGATATATACGAATGGAACAGGGTTCATGCCGAGGCTCTGGAAGGTGCTGATCGTGATCGGGACCACTATGGCGATCGCCGCCGTGTTGCTGGTGATCTGCGTGAGGACCACGGTGAGCAGTGCAAACACGGCGACGGCCGAGAAGCCTCCGCCGCCCGCCAGTGGAATCAGCCGGAGGGCCAGAAACTCGGCCGTTCCGGTCTCGCTCAGTATCTGGCCCAACGCCGATCCACCCGCGAAAAGATAGATCAGCCCCCATACCATATGGCTCTGGGCGTAGTCCCACCGGAGCAACGGTTCCCCCTTGTGACGAATCGTGAAGCTGAGTACGGCAAAGGCAAGAAACACGAACGCCGGGGTCAGGCCCGGCGCCAGCGCCGCATAGAACTGTCGTGTAAATGCGAGTAACGTCGCCGCGGCGAAGAACGCCAACCCCCACTTCTCGGGGACCGACATCTTTCCGAGCGCATCGAGTTCCCGTGAGAAGAACGCCCGCGTGCCTTCCACCCGGTCCAGTTCGGGTTTGAACGCGAACCTCATGAAAACGAACGCGATGCCTGCAATCAGGATCGTGAGGGGCGTGATGCGGGTCAACCAGGTGGTGAAAAGGAACTCTTGGTCGATGATTTGGTCTTCGATGAACTGGACCGTCAACAGGTTGGGCGCTCCGCCCACCGGTGTTCCCGACCCGCCGATGCTGGTGCCCCACGCCACGGCGATCAGGAGGGCCGACGCGAACGCGCTTTTTGCGACGTCTTCGATCCCGATGAACTTCAGCAATGCCAGGACGATCGGCATCATCGCCACGGCGACGACGGTGTTCGGAAGGAACGCGCTCAGGACCGCCGCCACGCCGAACCAAACCAGGATCTGCCGGCGTGTATCGGTGCCGACTCCCAACAGAGAGACCAGTGCGATGCGCCGGTCCAGTCCCCACCGGGTCCACAACGTGGCCAGGATATTCGCCCCGAGCAGAAGGATGACGAGTTGTTGCGCGTACGCCGGCAGGATGAGGCCGACGGGGAGGAAGTCGAACAGCGCCAGCACCACCAGAGGAAGAAAACCGGTGACGGCCAGGTGTACGGGCTGGACGATCCACCACCATGACATCCAGACCAGAAGTCCGATGCTGCCGCGAACGGGGTAGGGAACCGAAGGAATCGGCAGCAGAACCATCAACAGGAAGAACGCCGGTCCGGCGAGCGTGTGAAATGTTCGCGAGTTTGGGCCGCGGCTCATGTTTCCAGCGCGGCCTGCCAGGCCTCGAGGTACTTGTAGCCGCTGCCCGTGTTGAACACGACGACGCGTTCTTCCGCCCCGATCTTTCCGCCGGCAACCAGGCGTTCGACCGCGGCGAGCCCGGCGCCGCCTTCCGGTGCGGCAAACACGCCTTCGAACCTGGCCATGCGGCGGCAGGCGTCCATCATTTCGGTGTCGGAGACGGCGACCGCCTCGCCATGGCTGGCATACAGGTCGGCCAGTATGAGAAAGTCACCCAGCGCTTTCGGTACACGCAGGCCGGAGGCGACGGTCGCGGCGTTCTCCCAGAACACGGATACGTCAGCATGTTGTTCGAACGCCCGGACGATCGGCGCGCACCCGTCCGCCTGCGCCGAGATCATGCGCGGCCGGAGGGGCCCGGTCAACCCCATCGCTTCGATCTCGTCGAAAGCCTTCCACATCCCGATCAGGCCCACGCCCCCGCCGGTGGGGTAGACGACGACGTCGGGCAGCGCGCCTCCGAAGTCCTCCCACAGTTCGTACCCCATCGTCTTCTTGCCCTCGACTCGGTAGGGTTCCTTCAGAGTGGAGACTTCGAACCAGCCTTCCCGGCCGGCGTTCATCGCGATGAATTTTGCACAGTCCGAGATGAGGCCATCGATCAAGCGCACGTCGGCGCCGAAAGCGCGGGCTTCGATGATGTTGGCCGCCGGCGTGTCCGAAGGCATGGCGATCACGCATCCCATACCGGCCTCGGCGGCGTAGGCGGCCGCGGCGCCACCGGCATTCCCCGCCGTCGGCAATGCGATTGCGGTTGTGCCCAGCGCCCGGGCCATAGACACCGCTGCCGACAGGCCGCGGGCCTTGAACGATCCCGTCGGGTTCTGCCCTTCGTCTTTGATGTAAAGCCGTTCGAGGCCAAGACGTTCGCCAAGCCGCCGTGCGTGAATCAACGGTGTCCCGCCCTCGCCCAACGTCACGGGCCGGGCGTCGGGCAGGACTTCGTCGTAGCGCCACATCGTGTGCGGCCGCATACGGAGCGCGTCGAGCGTCAAAGTCTTTCTTGCCTTGTCCAGGTCATATCGAGCCAGTAGCGGGGAACCGCATTCGGGGCACAGGTTCCGGGCCGGCGAGTAATCGATGGTGTGTCGGCAGCCGGGTTGTGAGCATTCCAGATGCGTGAGCGTCGACGGCATTGCGGGGCATTCTAGCACCGCGGGTCAACCGTCAAGGATCGAAAGAAGGGAAGCCGCAAAGGCCTGTTCAGCAAGATGCTCACGGATCTCGACGCCGGAGAGATTGCAGGCAAGGTTGCGGGAGAGGCGCTGAGTTAAGCCAGTAGCCGGTTTAGAACGAGGACACCAACGGCGATAGCGGTAAGCAACGTACCGATGATGCTTAACCCGACAGCCCAAATCGTCGGGTGCATTTCGGCGCGAGAATCGGCGATCTCGATCTTGAGCTCGGAAATCTCGGTCTTGACCCCGGAAATCTCATCCTTGCAGGACCCAATGGCTTCCAGCAGGTCTGTCTTGGTTGCAAGGTTCTCTTTTTCGGGGATGGAATCGGCTGCGGCCTGAGCCTCTTCTTTATCGGCGCCGACACCAACCAATGATTTCGATAACGTAAAAGGGACCCACCAAACGGGGCTCTGATCGAGGAAAAGGGACCCACCCCTGATAGCCTCCCCGGAAGCGTGAACTGGAAGAACAGGCACGCGGGTGGGAGGCGAGGATTGATAGGGATGGATCAGTACGAGTTGATCAGAACCGCAGATCGGGTTTACAAGAAAAGCATTCGACAGATCGCCCGGGAGACCGGGCACACGCGACGGACGGTCCGGAAAGTATTGGCCGGACAGGAGCCCAGGTATCGGCGAGAGAAGGAGCCCGCCTGTCCGGTGATGGACCCGGTCGCCGGGATCGTAGATGCCTGGCTCCAGGCGGACCGGGACCAGCCCGTCAAGCAACGCCACACCGCGCACCGGGTGTGGCAACGTCTGGTGGAGGAGCATGAATTTACCGGAGCCGAGGCGACGGTACGCCGCTGGGTTCGGGAACGGAAGACACGGTTGGGCTGGAACCAGACCGGCGCTGTGGTGCCGCTGGACCCGGAACACGCCCGTGAAGCAGAAGTGGACTGGGGCACGGCCTGGGTCCGGATGAACGGTGAAGACCGTCAGGTCAAGTTGTTCTGTATGCGGTCCCGGTACTCGGGCAAGGCGTTCGTGCGGGCCTATCCGTGGGAACGGCAGGAGATGTTCCTGGACGGTCACATTCGGGCGTTCGATTGGTACGGCGGCGTATTCCCGACCCTGGTTTTCGACAACCTGAAGACGGCCGTGAAGCGGATTCTGAAGGGGAAGGCTCGGGTCGAGCAGGCCCGGTTCACGGCGTTTCGGGCGCACTACACGTTTGAAGCGCGATTCTGTAATCCGGCCCGGGGCCAGGAAAAAGGCGGTGTCGAGGGCCTGGTCGGCTTTGCACGCCGGAACTTCCTGGTGCCGGTTCCCGAGGTGACCGACTTCGAGGATCTGAACGCGCAACTGCTGGAACGCTGCGCGGCTGACGACCAGCGCCGGATCGGCGGCCGGTCCGACGATCGCACGATCGGGGGGCGGCACGCGGTGGAGCAAGAACGCCTCCTGGCACTGCCCGACACGCGGTTCGAGAACACGAAGGTGGTGGGAGTCCGGATCAGCCCGTATCAGACCGCCCAGGTGGATCAGAACCGGTATTCGGTGCCGACCGCCTATGTGGGACGCCGGCTCTGGGCCCATATCGGCTGTGACCGGGTGAGCTTTTACGCGGACCAGAAGAAGGTGGCCGAACATGACCGCGCCTTCGGTCATAGCGACTGGCGGATTGATCCGTTGCACTACCTGGAGTTGATCCGGCGGAAGGTGGCCTCGTTTGAGAGCGCCCGGCCGATCCGGCAGTGGCGGGATCAATGGCCGACCCAATATGAGACCGCGCTGGAGCGGTTGCGGGATCGGCATGGGTACAGCCGGGGCACCCGGGAGTTCATCGGCATCCTGCAACTCCACCAGGACTGGGATCTGGAACGGGTGTCCTCGGCCATCCAGGAAGCGCTCGATGCCCACTGTATCGAGTTGGAAGCGGTGCGGCACATTCTGATGCGGGAGGACACGCCGACTCGAGCCCATGCGCCGCTGGAGTCCGGGTTGATGCCCGGTATCACCGACCTGACGATCGCTGGGGCCGATCTGGATCAATATGACCGTCTCCTGGCCGGGGGTGCGCGATGAGTCCGGGTCAGGAGATCGTTCTCGACGACGCACTGCGGCAACTCCGGCTCCCGGCCATGGTGCGGGAGTGGCGGGAACACGCCCGACAGGCCAAAGAGGCCGGCGAGGGGTACACCGGCTTTCTATTGGCTCTGGCCAGCCGCGAGCTGGAACAGCGGCAAGCCAATCAGGTCCAGCGTCGACTACGGGAGGCCCGGTTCCCACTGCTCAAGACTCTGGAGACCACGGACCTGAAGAAGTGGCCGGTGCTGGATGCGATCCAGGTTCGCGACTATGCCGAGTGCGGCTACATTACCCGGCACGAGAACGTCGTCCTGTTGGGCAAGCACGGAACCGGTAAAACCCATGCCGCCACGGCTCTGGGTGTGGAAGCCTGCCGGAGGGGCTACCGCGTCGGGTTCACCACGGCCGCCGGGCTGGTCAACACCTTGATCGAGTCGCGCGAGGAACGGCAACTGAACCGGCGCCTGGCCAAGCTGGCCCGCTTCGAGCTGCTCATCGTGGACGAAGTCGGCTATATCCCGTTCTCGGCCGAGGGGGCGCAGTTGCTGTTTCAGGTCTTCTCGGACCGCTACGAAAAGGGTTCGCTGATCGTCACATCGAACCTGCCGTTTGCACAGTGGACCAGCGTCTTCGGTGACGCCGCACTGACCGCAGCCCTGCTGGACCGGCTGACCCATCACTGCGCCATTCACCAGTTCGATTGGGAAAGTATCCGGTTCACCCAAAGTCTAGGCGCCGCCGGCAAACGGAAGAACAAACCCCGGTCCGCCGGAGGATCCGCGTGAAAACCGCGGGCGCAGCGGGCTGTGGAAAGTGCCGCCCCCATGGAAACCCGCTGCAAAGCCAGCGCGTTCCCACAGTGGCTTGGAAGCCTTCGGCTCCCACACTTCCCACGGCCTCGACGGCGGAATCACTTACAAACCATTAACCCGGGGGTGGGTCCCTTTTACTCGATCGGGGTGGGTCCTTTTTACGTTGTCAAAGCGAAACCAAGACGCGGTATAGGGCAATGTTGCTCATTGTGTGCTCTCCAATCATAACCGAGCGGTGCAAAAGAACCACAGGGCAGAGACGAAAGGCCTTGAGAATGGATGTAGGAGGCTGTTCGAGTAAACGTCAAATCCGGTGTGCTGTCAGGAGGCAACACTGCGGAAGTTTTGCAAGGATTGTGGCCGTCCCGATCGCGCGGACCTGGGGAATAGGCTTGAGACGTTTCCGGATCGGACTTCACTTCCACGGCGGACGACCGGCACCTGAGTTTTGCAATACCTGACAGCTACACTACGGGCAGTCCGGTGGTCGAAAGAGCCCTACCGGGAAATGATGTCGAGAGGTTTAATCGTCGCTCAACACCAGTCAATCAATTGGCTGATCAAGGCAATGACAGATGCCGTCTCACTTTCCGAATTCTGCTTAGAATTAGTTTCCGGGCGTGAGGGGAATTCCTTGGTATATGGACACCCGAACTCGCAATCCACACGAAACGGACATCCTCGCCCGCAGCATCCGTCATCCGCCTGAGTTCCTCGGCGTTGCCGTTCAACCAGTCGCGCAGCCATTGCAGTTTCCGGAGAACTGCGGAGACTTCCTTTGTCGTCGCCGAATGAACTTCGACCCAAACCGCCTGTTCCGGTCCGTTCACCGGCCTGTAGCCGAGTCCGTAGTCCCAACGCGGTGCGTTGGCGTAGCCGGGCTCTTGTGCCAAGGCGTAGTCGAGATCGATACTCCCTGTCAGCCGCTGTGGATCTTCGCACGCCACAAATCCACGATGCCTGTTCTCCAAAGCCTGTTTCCCGGGATGATACTCGCCGTTCACCGGTGGCGGTGCGTCCTCAACAGCCTCCCTGAAGGTTATGACGTCTCGGTCGGCATGCGGTTTGCGACATCGGCGACTATGTCCCCTACATGGCCCGAGAATTCGGTGAGACCGCCCCATCCTTCCTGACCGATATCATCCGATCCGGGATCCAGGTCGGATATGTCGTCAACAGTGCCGTTCCGTTTGAAATAGTAGGTTCTGAACTCGCTCCCGAGAGCAGCGTTGGCCAGTTTCCGCGTTTTCCCGCCCGACGCAAGGCCGAGAAGCTTCAGAACATCCCCGATTTCTCCGCCGTTCCCCTGAAAGAAGCGCAGCGCCCAAACGATGTCGAGGACATGGGGCGAATGGGTGGAGATACATATGCGGTATCCGCGCAACCGCAATTCCATAACGAGATTGAGCACCGCGCCGATTCCGTTCGGATGCAGCCCCATTTCCGGTTCCTCGATCACAACCCATTCAAGGGCGTTGCGCGTCGGTACTTTCGACGCCGGAAGGAGCCAATACAGCCCGAGCAACAGCGGCACAAATTCGCGCTGCCCGGCCGACCACACGAGGTACGGCAAAGGGCGACCGGTACCCGTACTCAGGACCAGCCGACCCTGGTGCCCGGACGTATCCGTGCGCAGCCCAAAATCGCCGAAAATGTGTTTTTGCAGCGGCTCTCGCAGGGCTGCCGCCAAACGTTGTTGACGCGGAAGGACATCTTCATCGAGTCCGATTTCGTTTTGCACGATGCCATGGAGCTTTTCGCTGAAATCCCGCAGAACGAAAGGATCGCCGGCCCTATAATCCGTGAACGGACGGGTCATGCCGTCGCGCAGGCTCATAACCCGTTGGGCGGGAATGTAAAACAGTTTCTCCGATTCATCGGACCGGCCCGGGCGTGTATAGGCCATTAGATCGGTCGGCTTGCGCGCCTTCCCCAAGATCAAACTGCTGTTATCCTCCGACCAGATCGATGCCATGCCTTCGCCGAAATACAGATCGAAAAAGTTGCTCGCATAACCATGCTGCGCCAAGCCGAAGCGCCGCATGGTCTTGTGTATCGCATGTTTGTCTACAAGCAGTTTCAGGAGTTGGAGGAAGATGCTCTTCCCGGTCGCCTGCGGCCCAACGAATACGGTAACGTCACCAAATCGGATATCCGCTTCGGTGACTGGCCCGATCCTGGTTGCTCTTATCCGCTCGACCATACTCAGACAGCCTTCGATTCATCTGATTCGATTCACTACGATCGCCATCGGTGCGTTATCGTGTCAAAAAAACTGGCATTCCGCCAGCCGTGGCCAGCCTCGATCGTCAAATTTTCCGTTCGAGGGGTCAATAATCGGGCCTGCTAACGAGGCCATGCTCGGGAAACCGTTTCCCGCGCGTACAGCCGGCCGGTGGCCGTCAGTTCATCGCACCCTTGAGCGACTTACCCGCCCTGAAGGACACCGTGTTCGATGCGCCCATGGCGACGGCAGCCCCCAATTCGGACCTCAAGTTCGCACCCTCTCTCCATGTCCTGCCTTGTCACGGTACCGCCCGAGCCGCCGTTCCCGACCACCGGCCTCTTCGTCGACTGCAAGCAACGCTGAGCGGCGTTTCCCCGCGACCTTCCGCCGGGCCGACCAACGTCCCTTCCCGCGTCGCGCTGAATCCGGGGCGCTTCGGTCGCCCTACGGGCTCCCTGCGCACTCCCGGATTCTGTATTTCTTCCTCTGGACATCGTGATCCTCCTGTTCGGTATTCTCTCAAATCACTGGCCAAAGAAATCGTGGGGCGGGGGATGAGCAAGTCAGTGTCAAGATGCAGAAATTAACAGATTCACCAAAGGAGAACGGAAGTCATGAGCGACTCCCAGAAGGAACTTAGAATCAAGATTCCGTTGGGCGAAGCCTTGGCGGAACTTGAAGCTGTTGCGCTTACGTACGATCGGTTCGAAGAAAGCCTCCCAACATACTGGCGACCGGAAGAGAGGCGGTAAAGTAGCATGCGCTGGCTGTTTTGCTGGGCTCAAAATGGGAGGAACAAGAAACAAACAACACGCGAGGCGCGCAGGGGGTTCAACTCAATTTTCGAGGAATCTTTCGACTCCTCCGATCGGAGTGGGTCTTACGAACGCGCACGGTTAGACCGGTATAAGGGATTAGACCATGCGCCGCTACTACATTGAAATCGTCACATGGCAAATCGCAAATGTCCGAAAACGGTACACTGAAATCGCACAACGACAAGGCATCGGAATCGACGATCGGTGCCGCATACGGGGGAGTGAGGTCTTGAAGACGGACAAGGTGAAACAGCTTCTTGAGAGTTGGGCGGACGTGAAGTCGATCAAACAAGAAAAGTCGCAGAAGTTTCGTGGCTTGGCTGCGGACTTGACGTTGGTGCCGCCGGTTTCAAGGAACCCGGACAGAACCGACGATTCCTTTACAAGCAATATCAAATTTCAGGTGGAGGCGGAGCCGTACTGGTTTCAAAAAATTGAGATTTTTCCAGGCTATTACTCGCCCGGATGGAGTGATCCGCAAACAGAGAAATTGCCATATTTCGGTCTGCCGGAGGACTTGACGGGGTTACGAGTCCTCGATATCGGGTGCGCCGAAGGCTTTTTTTCTTTCGAGGCCGAAAAAAGAGGAGCGAGAGAGGTTATCGGAATCGATTCGTTTCCAGACTCCATACGCCGATTCAACATGGTCAAGGAAGCGCGCCGATCGAATGCAACCGCATTTCTGACGAATGTCTACGATCTGACGCCCAGCAAGCTGGGCACATTCGACCTGGTCCTGTTCTATGGCGTGTTCTACCACCTGAAGCATCCTCAGTACGCGCTCGAGAAGATCCGAAGCATCTGTACCGGGCAGCTACTCTTTCAAACCCACATTTATGAAGAGAAATCCATCGAAAAGATGCCTTGGGCGCGCTACTACCCACACGGAATGTTATCGGGCAAGAACAAGGAGGACTGGGATCCAACGGTCTTCTGGCTATTCAATAGTGCCTGCTGCATCGCGATGCTCGACCACCTTGGATTCGAAGATCTCCGAATTGTCTCCGATGATCCTCAGCCATTCGTCGTCAGCGCCAGAAGTCCTGTGCAGGCCAGAAGCGAGCCGCCGGACCAAACCCTGGCTCCGTGGTGTTGATTTTTCGACACTGCGGTGTCGAACGCGAGCTCGTATGTTTCGGGAACGATTGGACTTTGCCGGTGTTTTTAAAATTCCGGATCGATCCTCGCAGTCAAGGGTTCACTGCTTGCCCTCCTCGGATCAGGTCGTCCACGTCGAGGCCGAGCGCCTCGGCGTGGGTAGTTAGTGTCCGCCAGAAAACCCCTCTCGCGGATGGAGATTTGGGAGCGACCGGGGGTGCAAGTGACGTTCATTCACTATAAATCGAACCGCAACGGGAGCGGTTGACGACTCGTGGGGAGTGATCGGCAAGAAATCGGCCCGAATGTCGGGCGTCCGGGCATGGGGCGGCTTGCCGTCTTGCGACGGCCCCGAATCGGGCATGTTCCGGGAGGACCGGTGGGTCAGGCGACGCGTGGTCGTTTGCGCTCGCGCTTCTGCAGGATCGATCCGATGCGATGCAGGTTGGCGGCCAGTACCGACAGGGCGACGGCGCGGGCGAAGCCGTCGGCGCCGTGAGTGCGGACACGGTTGAGCCCTCGATGCTCCAATCCATTGATGGCCGATTCAATCGCAGGATGCGCGCGCCGCGCGGCGGCGAAGGATTCCTCCGCTTCGCGTTCCCGGTCGACTCGGGACCGATACCCCTTTCCCGGCAGCGCGTTGAGGTCGAGGAGCGCGTCGAGATTGATCCGGTTCTCAGGACTGTGAAAGCCCCGGTCGAAGCTGCACGCCCGCAGATCGGGATACCGCGCCTGGGTTTCCCTGACCATCGGCGCCGCCACGTCCACGTCCTCGCCCTCCCACAGGATCCGGTGGTGCAGGATGAATTGATGCTGGTCCTCGATGAGAGCGACCGGCACTCCCAGTTCCACCGGCGTGCCCGCCTTGCCCTTCGAAATCCAGCGCGTGTGCTCCTGGAAGATCGAGAACACCTTCTCCGCGTGAGGAATCGTCTCGCCTCGCAGGAGCCGGCGTTCAACCTGGCCGATTTGGCGCCGGGCATGAGCGATAAAGCCTTCGATTGATTGACAGGTGGTTTCCTCGACGCCGTTGTCCCGCAGCTCGTCGAGGGTCTCCGCGATCCGGGCGACCAGTGCGCGGCAGCGCTCCAGGTACGCCTCCACCCGCTCCGGACGGCGCTTCGCCCGCCGGGTCGAGCGCACCGTGTTGAACAGCTTCCTGACCTTCCTGGATAGATGCCGCCACTGACGCCATCCGCCCACGGCGTGTTGCCCGGCCACCTCCCCAGTCTCCCGTAGCACGCACCGCATCGCGTCCCACAACAGGCTTACATCCGTCGGGTAATGCACGTCCGTTTCGACCACGAACGAGTCACACCGCCCGCGCAATGGCTCGCCAGGCTTTTTTCGGGCGACCTTGTGGCCACTCTCCACCACCAGTTGTCCGACCGCCGACAACAACTCCGGCGTCAACAACGACACGTTGTCGACCACCGTCTGGTACTCGTAGCGCGTCTTGTCGACGAAATCGCCGTGACCCAGGAACGCGCGTATCGTCGCGTGATGGTTCGCCAGGTCGTGAAGGCGGTCGAAGTCGCAGCCCAGACCCTGCTTCAGAACCCCCAGCACCAGGATCTGCCACAATTCCATCCCCGGACGCCCGACCGTGCGGTCGGCCTCCGGCAGAATATGCTCATCCAGCAGCGCAAACAGCCGGACGCGCAGCGCCTCCTCGCCCCAGATCTGCTGCAGCCCCTTCAATACCGCCGGGATGTCGTCCCGCGACTTCGGGTCGATCCAGATCTGCTCGATCGGCGCCTGACCGATCTGGAACTGCCGTCTCTGCACTTCTCTCATCGTGTCCCCGCTTCGCGAAGATTCTCCATTCAGCGGTCAAAACCCAGAACTTCACCCCCAATAATACGACATCTGAACGATCTTCACCACTCGAAGTCCACTATATGTACTGCATTATCAACTAGTTATGAGTTTTCTGGCGGACACTAGTTAAACTCCGGGCCGAATCGTTACGTCAACAACACGAACCGAATGTCTGGACAAAGCGATCCGGGAACGGGAGGTCAAGCCTGGGATTTTCGGGGGGGCCGTCGGTCACTTCACGTCCGGATGGCGACTGGTGACAGTTTCGCCAGTTTTGGGCCATGAAGTCTGAATTTAAGAAGAGATCGGCTTTCCCCGGTCATCTGCCGTGATGGGACAATGAACTCGCAGGTAGGACCCGTGGCACGGCTGAGTTTCCGGTCAAGCGTCACCAGCGGGCAACCCAATACCTCGGCCAGTGCCACGTACCAGGCATCGTAACTGGTCAAGTTGCTCCGCAATGCCCACGCGCGGTCGCCGAACGGCGCGAACGGGAACAGCTTGATATCGAGCCGCAGCAGATCCCGCTGTGCGCTGTTCGCCTCGAGCCGTGAGATGTCTCCGGCTCGTTCCGACCGGAGCAGGATTTTGGTCGCCCCGGCCAAGGCAAGTTCCGGTTCGGTCAAACAGCCTTCAGCCACCGCGGACTCCGCCCATACCCCTTTATGTCCCGAGTCGACCAAGGCCGCGACGAGTACGGACGTATCGACGACGACTGTCACGTCCGGTCCGCTTCACGGGCGCGTAAAATGCTGGAAGGTCGAACGCGCGTGCCGGCCGCCACCTTGCGATCGCGAACGCCTTGCAGCCACGCGTCGAGGGAGGGGTTGGAGGCGATCCGCTCCAACTCGCAGCGGAGAAATTCCTGCATGGACTGGCGTTGTAACGCCGCGCGCGCCGCGATCTTGTCGCGTACTGCCTCTGGGACGCCCCTGATGGTGATCTGTACCGGCATGAATGCATTGTGCCATCGGAAGCATTGTTCAGAAAGCAAACTGAGGTGTGGTCGAGGGCTACCCTCGGGCGCTTGGAATTTGGCCGCTATCAAATGGCGATTGGGACACAGTGCGAATTCTGGTGATGGTGAACGCCCGCCGGAGCAAAGCGACCAGTGGGGTCTCGGTTCTTGCCTCCGGAGTCCAGGTTTACTGACTCGATCCTTCTTGCTCGACCTCGGACCGCGACAAATTCAGGGCATGGCTGTCCGGCCGAACGTATGCCGGTTCGTCTATATACCGAGCGGAAAAACCCAGGTTTCCACGATGTAACCGAGTTCGGACACGGTACCCCCCGGTGTGAGTGCGAATACCCGGACTTCCGTTTCTTCCCCGTTTTCGAAGTTGACCAAGGGGAACTCGAAACGATACCCGGGCGTCAGCGAGGCCCACTCCGGGTACACTTCCGCCACGTCGGGACGCACGATGCCAAGCGTCCAGGTTCGGTCTTCAGTTTACGAGGAGAGTCTCGTCAGCCGGAATCCATTCCGTTTGACCCGCAATACGGAAGGCTTGGAAGCTATAGAGCCCCTTGATTGTATCCGGCCCCACCTCGAAGGTTACTTCGCCATTCCCGTCCAGCATCGTTACGAACTCTTCCAAGGGACCGCCGTCGATCCGATAGCGCACACTGACTTGAACGTTGGACGCACCTTCAATGCCTAACGTGTAGCTTTCCGCACCCGCCTTGACCTCGGACCGCGACAAACTCAAGGCATAACTCTTCGGCGCAACGTCAGCCGGTTCATCCAAACTGAGCGGAAAAACCCACGTGTCTCTGATGTAAACGAGTTCGGACGCCGTACCGGCCGGTGTGAGTGCGAATACCCGCACTTCGGTTTGTTCCCCATCTTCGAAGTTGGCCAACGGGAAATCGAAACGATAGCCAGGGGTTGACGAGCCCCATTCCGGGTAGACTTCCGCCACGTCCGGACGTTCGATGCGAGGCGTTCCGGAGTGTACTAGCTGGCGATTCTGAAAGATCAGGATCGTGACTCCAAGCTCCGGTTGTTCGACGCCCGCCGCCCAGCCACTGATGATAACCGTCTCGCTCTCTTCGTTCCCTATTGCTCGCGCAAATCCGATAGCGTCATCCGGGACGATCGGTATGGACTCGCTATCGGACGTTTGCAGTGTTTCTGTCTGGCCCTCGTCGATCAGCGAATAGAAAAGGCTGGCTTCCTTGCCGAGACGTTCCAGGCGCTGCGTCCCATCGACTTCCGCAACGAAGAAAACTTCGACATCGTTTCTTCCAGGCAGGAAGGCGGTTTCCGGAACCAGGGCAGAGAACTCGTTCGCTCCAGGCGACATTTCAGTGACTCCCGCTACTGTGTCGTTTACGGCGACTGCCAGATGCCTGGAGGGATAGCTGCCCGGTTCGGCCGCGATGCGCCCCGTAACGTGCGTGAGAAGAAAGGGAGAGTTCAGGTTCACGTTCTCGAAGAAAGACTCCCCATCCAGTCCCACTCTGATGCCGGCTTCGCCAACACCAAGCTCGTCCACATGCTGCCCCAGGAGGTCGGCGTACGCGCCGTCGGCAAACAGGAGGTCCCAGGAACCCGACCCGAAGAGTTCGAGCATTTTCTGGAGGCTTTCGTCCTGTGAATCCGAGTCCAGATCCACAACGAATTCTTGTGTTCTGCCAGCGAGAGTGGTCTTTTGTAACCGCTCGGGCGAAGATCGATCGAGGGCCGAACGACCGTCGGTTTGCCAAGGCATGTCGATTCCCAGAGCATCGGCTATCGTGGGCAGGATGTCGATGGTTTCGACATTGCGATCGTCGACAACTCCCTCTTCCTGGAACGGGACCTTTAGAAACAAGGGAATCCACATGATGTCGGAATGGTTCGTTTCGCTTGTCCGCCTCCAAAATTCGTTTGTTCTGAAGCTGATTCCATGATCGGCGGTGACGACAATCAGGGATCGATCGTAAAGATCGACCTCTTCGAGCTTGGCGATCAGGTCTCCCAGCAACGTGTCGACAAAGGCAACCTGAAGAAGATGGCGCCGGTAACCCTGGTTCACCAGTAATGGGTCGTTTCCCCATGCACGGAATACTCCGTAACCGCTATCGGCCGAGGTCATTCCCGGAATGGGAAACGGAATCAGCGAATATTGCCTTCCGCTGGGCAGATACTCCCAGGGGGTGTGGGGCAGCAAGGAATGCAGGAAATACAGCGTGGGTTGCCGATTGACCTCAATCGAATCGATGAACTCACGGAACCTGCCGGCACGGTTGTCAGTTTCGAACACAAAGTTGTTCAAATAGTCGGTGAGAGTCTGAATCGCCTCCAGTTCATCATCAAACTCATCCAGAATCCCGACCGGTTCCGGCGTTGTCGTTCCGAAGTTGTTCCAGGATTGATCGACAGGAGGCAGGCCCGAAGCCAGATCGATCGGAAGAAGCACGTGGCCGTACACGATGGCCAGGTCGAACAGCAGACTGCGCATCCGTTCTGACAGAGTTTGTTCGCTTTCCGTGCGCGGCGACGGAGACAGGCGAGTCATGTATTCGAATGTCTCGAGACGATAGGAGCCGCCCAGGAGAGTGAAAAGAGTCTCGGGATAGTCCGCCGTCGTCGGTATCCGTTGCTCCTGCAAATGGGGGGACAGACCGCTTACGATAGCCGGCACGGATACGACCGTTTCATCGCTGACCGTTGTCGCATTGCGAAACCAATAGGAATCTCCGGCCAGGCGGGCAAAGTTCGGGAATCGAACGGGATCGATCCGGCGTTGCTCGTCCATCAGGGATGTCAGCGGCAACTCATCCAGAACCACCATCACTACCGGAGCGGTCGCCTCGACCTCGTTCAGTTGAATCTCCACCTCTTCCGGGAAAGCGATTCTCGAGACATCGGAGTTCAGAAGAAACAAGCCGGGGAACAACAGAACGACCGGCGCCAGGAACGTCAGGTAAGTCCGGATCGTATCGAAACGAAGATAGGCCAGCGAAACCATGATGGCCAGCAGCACCGCCGCGCTCACCGAGACGACGCCGGGTAAGGCCGGAATGTATTTGAGTAGCTGAAGGAGGATCGCCGTGGTCAGGACTGAAACCAGCGTGGCGTGTACGTGCGTGTGCAAACCATGCCCGGCCAGTCTGGCGAGACCTTCAAAAAGGATCAACAGCGAGGGGAGACCCAGGCTGAGAATCAGGGCCAGAAGGATCGGGTCCACCGGCTCGGACTGTCTTGCGACAAAAAACTCGGGATAGCCGGAAAGCAGGCTGTACAGCGGCTGTGCCAGGGCAAAACCGGATAAAGCGAGAATATGCAGGCTGCCAGTCAGAAAGGGTATTTTTCGTGGCATTTCAGTCTCGTGAGTGACGCGAAAACTCTACCAGCAAACGTCCGGTCGATGAACTGGTTTGGCACCGTTCGACGGATGCAAGCCTTTGTAGTTCTTGAAGAAAGTTCACTTCTGTGTAATTTGGGAAAACGTCTTCGCGGAACCGGAGCAGTTCCTGGACCATGGGGTCATTCCTGGGCACGAATTCGATGACTCCTCTGGGCGCCAGGCCGACCAACCAGGCGACGGCCTCGGCCAGAGGGACGTTGCGGCCGATCGACATGTGGTGGATCAGCGCCAGGGCGATCACCCCGTCCGCGCCGGCGCGCTCCTGGAGTCCATACCGTTCCCGTTGCGCCCACCCTTGAGACGGTGCGGGATTTGCGATATCCAGAAAAAGAGGAAGGAACTTTAGCTGCTCATCGCGGGCCCGGCTGTACGCCAGGTCCAGTGCGCCGTGATCCGAGTCGAATCCGACGACATAGTCCGCCCCGGCTTCAAGGCAGACGGCCGCGTATGCGCCGCTGTTGCAGCCAAGGTCCCACACCTGAGGGGGTTTTTCGCGCCGCACGAAGCCGGCGACGAATTCCTGTTTGAGGACCTCTTCTTGCGGCGCATAGCTGTTCGACTTTGCGTAATCGCTCCACTCCGTGGGGCCTGCATTTTTGGGTTCGAGTTCCGCAATCCAATCCCGCAACCCGGCGAGCGTCTTCTTGAACACCGGCAGCGGGAGGCCCGCGGCTTGCAGCGTATCGAGGTTGGGGCCCGACCCCTTGCGCGTGGTCTTCTGAAGTGAATCCTGAAGTGTGACGTGGGTCAGAACGCGCCGGGAGAGCTTGCGCCGGGCGGGCAGCAATTTCCGGATCTCCCCGGCGGTGATGCCCTCCTGGCTCCCCCGATACCAGGCGTTGTGGTGCAGCCCAACGTAGGACTGCAAGAGCAGGGGATTGAGAAACTGATCGCAGAACTGCTTGTAGCCTGTCCACAGGGCGCCCGGTTCATACCGCCGCAACGACAGGGTGTCGATGAAGATGGGCGACGCCCCGATGAACTGGACGTTGTAGGCCGATGCATCGACAAGTGTTATGCCTTCGGCCAGGGCGTCGATATGGAAATCGAGGTGGAACAGCGCGGCCGTTTTGAGCATCCGGAACGTCCATTCGTAGGGATAGGACACGAAGGGCAGACGGGGGTGCTCGATCACACAGGACGCCTCTGGCCCGTGGCCGTTCAGAACGTGAAGCGGCACTTGCTGGGCGTCGATGAGGCGCTTTTCGACTATGGCGTTGGCGTAAAAATCGGTGTTCTGGACGAAGGCGAAGTCCTCGGCGGCAGGCGCATTGACGGTTCGGTAAATATGGCCGTCTTTCTGGAAAATTTGTCCGGCGGGGTCTCGGAAGGAGCCTTCTATTCGGGTGGGTTCCGATCTAGGCGTCGGTTTCGCCATGGTCCGTGTTCGCCGTCTTGCCGCCGCGCCTGAACCTCGCCATCAGGTTCTTCCAATAGACTTTGCCGACAACGGCCGCACCGGCGAGTCCCCCCATCAACACCTGAAGGATGAGGCTCCCGGCGCCCGGATCCAGATAAGCGTGGGCGGGCTGCTCCCAGCACATTATCAGAAAAGCGATGCCAGCCAGCGAGGCGGCTCCTGTCCCGAGACGGTCCAACACGAATTCCCCCAAATTCATCCGAATCTGCTGTCGGCCATAGTGTATACCGACGCGTGCACAAGTCAAAAACCGGCGTCGGTCGAATACTGGCGCATACCGGTAGCCAGAGCCAGTTTCAGGCGACCGCGTCCGCACTTCCGGCCCAGCCTGACTCCGCATGATATTCGCCGGTATTGGGCGCGCGCTCACGTGACAACGTATGATAAACGTGTGAGACGCGTTCTGGACGTGTGCCAGTCGTGCGATATTCGAACCGTGCAGACAGCTTGACCGGAGGAGTTGCTTATGTACTTCAGGACACGTGGCTGGTGGGTGCCCGTACTTCTGGCGATGGTGTTTCTTGCGGGCGGTGTGAGGGCGCACGCACAGGCGACGTTCAGCGTATCGAGTGCCGCCTCGACGGTCATCAGGACTGGTCATACCGAACTTCTGGGGCCGATTACGTTTTCCTTAGATTCCGGACCGACGGTCATAGGCGATATCGAGATCAGCCTGTCGCCGGCGGTCCTTACCAACGTGGAGAGCGGCATTACGCCTTCGTGGTCTGACGCCAATGGAAGTTCAGGGACGACGGTCTCCATATCTCCCGACGAAGGTCTGGTCACGGTGACCGTGCCTGCAGGAATACTTGCGAACGAATCGCTGACGATAACCGGTATCCGTATCTCGATTCCGAACAGCGGAGTCGAGAACCTGGAAGCGCGAATCTCCACGACCGGAAACCGGTTGCGGGCGGGACAGAACGTCGTTCAGGTCATTGCCAGAGCGGTCGACGCAATCGTCGTCGATCCTTCCAGCGACACGGTCTATACGTACAACTCGAACCGGTTACTGGTGGATAACCTGGGCAGCCTGACGTTTCAGGAGGGGTTTGCCGGGGCATTTTCAGTCGATCGGGAGGATGGCCGGACCGCCGATACCCAGGTGATTTTTCATACGACGGCCCTGCCCGAGAACACCCAACTGACGTTTCCAACGGAGATCGTTTCCCAAACAGGCGCCAAACTGACCACGACGAGCGACAGCGAGACCGATACCACTGTGGGCGTAACGATTTCCGATAGCTCGCCCCGCAATCGGATCGTTTATGAATTTAAATCTTCCCAAGACTGGCCGTCGGCGAATTTGATCGACGTGTTCAGTTTTCGCCCCACACTGGCAATCACCGGGACTCCGGGCTCCGGAACCGGTTTCTACCAGATGACGATCGGACCCATCGGCGCGGCGCCGCCGACCGACGATCTGCCGTCGGAGGCAGTTCCCCGCTATGAAGAACTCCTGCTGCCCATCCTGAGCCCCGAACTGCCGGCGTCCAAGGACTTCCTGTTCCCGGTGCAGCGGGGTGCGGATACCCAGGAGTTTGCGATATCGAACACGACAACGGGAGCCGCGCAGTTGACGCTCCGTGCGTTCGACGATGCGGGAGCCCTGCTGTCCGGTACGGACATATCCAATGAAATCGCCAGGCTCCTGAGTTCCAATCAGACCCTGAAGTTCGATCTCGCGGGGATGTTCGGTGAGGGTGCGACCACGGAAACGGTGGCGTCGGTGGAAATCGCATCCCGGAACGACCGGACCGTTGCGACAACGATCGGACGAACCGAAAGCGGAGCGTTCGCCACCCACTCCGAGATGCCCTACAGTCCGGCATTCTTTCCATTCGAACGGCAAGACGGGACCGAGATTCCGGTCCTGAGCGTGGTCAACGCTGAAATGGCGGACGACGTCACGTTGACTCTGAGAAGCACGGACGGCACCGAAATTGCCGCGGTGACGCGTTCGGTGGAGGCCGGGGGAGCGGTGCGGGAACGTTTGGACACACTGTTCGGTATCAGCGCGACGACGCTGCCGTTAACTGGATATGTTGAGCTGAGGGCGCCGGATACCGAGTTCATGGGAGGGCTCCTCGATAACCCGGGCGGCAAGGTCGATGCTGTACCCGCGCTTCTGGCCGCGGGGCGCACGCGGGTTCGCTTTCCCTTCTTTGTGGTCGGCGGCGGATTCAACACTACGGTCACCCTGATCAATACCGAGGCCGTGAAGGTTGCGATCGTGAGGCTGACGGTGTTCGATGAGACGGGGACGCAGATGGGCGATCCGTTCACGACCGAGATTCAGCCAAGGGTCCAGGCGAAACTGGACCTGGCTTCGATCCTCGGACCGGGGGGCAGCCGGCGCGGATATTTCGAACTCCGCATCGGACAAACCATCTCGAATCCGTTTGCGAGCATCCCGCGTCTGGCCGGAATGGTACGCTTCGTGGCGACGGGGAGTTCCGCGGCGGCGCCCGTGTTGAACGATACCGGGGAGGAGTTCTTCTTTACGCCAACCCGCTCGGAAGACAGTGAATACACCGGTTTCTCGATCCTCAATACAAGCTCATTGCCGATGAATATCACCATCGAAGCCTACGCGGCCAACGGCACGTTGCTCGATAAAGTCGGTACACTCGAGGCCGTCGATACAGAGGACGAAGAAGCGGAAGAGGATGAGGAAGCGGAAGAGGTCATTACGGTTGCGGGACGCAGCGCCCGAATCGGTTTGCTGCGCGACCTCCTTCCCGATCTGGACACCCAGGAAGGCGGGTATGTGCGGGTGGCGTCCACAACGAGAAGAATGTCCGTCATAGCGTTCCAGGGACGAACGGATCTGAGCAAACTGCTCTTCCTGAGGCGGCAGACCGCGCCTTAGTGCGCGGAAGGGCGCTTTATCCGGCGCGAGGAACGCGCCGCTACGCGCCCGGCGCGAGGAAGGGTGCATATCCCTGCGCCGGCTGACGCGCTTGGCCCGCAGCTTCTGCGGCGAACGACTTCCGGGCGCGCAGGACGTTATCGGACTGCCTTGCTCGTCTCGTTAACCCCGCCGAAATGGAACGATCTCGGGGCTTGACCCTATTTCCGCATCTTGTCGAAGAACTGCATTCGAAATTTCGCAAGCTTGGGTCCGATCACATATTGGCAATAGGGTTGGGACGAGTTCGACCGGTAGTAGTTGTCGTGGTAGTCCTCGGCGGGGTAGAACCGCTCCAGCGGGGAGACTTCGGTGACGACCGGGTTACTCAGAACGCCGGCCGCGTCGATTTCGCGGATCGTCTCTTCGGCAATGCGCTTCTGATCGTCGGAGTGGTAGAAGATCGCTGAACGGTACTGGCTGCCCACGTCGGCGCCCTGCCGGTTCAGCGTCGTGGGGTCGTGGGTGGCAAAGAACACCTGAAGGATTTCTCTGAAGGACGTCACCGACGGGTCGAAACGAATCTGGGCGACTTCGGCGTGACCCGTGGCGCCCGAGCATACCTGTTCGTAGGACGGGTTTTCGCGGGCGCCTCCCGAGTAACCCGACTGGACCGAAGCGACGCCGCTTAGTTCTTGGTAAACAGCTTCAAGGCACCAGAAACACCCGCCTCCGATGGTTGCCGTTTCAAACTGCGATGGATCCATGAATTCCCCTTTGCCGAATGGTGGAACCGGGTCTTCTGCGGAGTCTACGAGGCAAGCGGAACCACCCTCGAACTCCGGATGAAGCGGTCGCGCGTGAGCAACGGCACGTTATGCACGACGGTGGTGGCGGCAATGATCTCGTCCGCAGGATCGCTCTGGAAGTCGAGACCGGTCGATGCGCGTACAACGGCGTGGTCGTTCGGCCACACGTGCACTCGGTTCAATGCGTGGACCACATCATGGTCGTCGAGGTCGATATTCAGTCGGCCGAGTTGAACGAGTTTGACCAGTTCCCACAATACTATGGCGGAAACGGACCACCTGCTCCGCGCCAACAGGATCCGCTCGGACGGCCGGAGTTCACCACCGATCGCGAGGACAAGAATGTGCGTGTCAAGATTGAGCATCTGCATCCCAGCGGAGGCCAGTCGTGAAGATATCGCCTCGAATCTCGGTCTTGTGTTTCAGGCTGCCAATCAGGTCGGCGCAATCCTGGTTGTAGGGAACAACGCGCGCGACCGGCTTGCCGTGTTTCGCGACGATCAAGCCCTCGGCGTCAAGCCGATCCAACAATGCCAGGCACTGCTCCTTGAATTTTGCGGCCCCAATCGTTTTCATTTCAAATCGTTCCTCCGCCAGGTACGGGCTGCCTGGGCGGATACATTATAGAACCGGTCATTTCATTTGAGTGGCGATTCGATATTGGATAGGCACGGCAGTGACGGAAGGGGAGTGGCTGTCTTGTCTCGTGGCGGGGGATCGAACTATCTACCCTAGCAGCCTGTCGGACTTTCGGCGTAAGTCCTTTGTTTTCAACGACGGCCTTTTTTAGCCCGAAACCGTAAACACAGTCATATGAATGACTTAGGTTTTTGATCCGGTGTTAGTCCGACAGGCTGCTAGAACCGGCAGAAACTTCTTCGCGCAATCCCGATCAATATTGAGGTGCCGAACCATCCTGCGCACGTGGCCCACCTCAATCTGATTCTTCTTTGGAAGGGTGGGGTACGTCCTCCCCTCATACCGTACTTGCCTGAAATGCTCTTTGAGTTGGATGTCGTGGCCTTTGGCGCAGTTTCTCAACATTTCCTCCACTTCTCGGAACCGCGCTAAGGCAGACACCTATGCGGCTACTTTTTCTGGGATCTCATACTTCGGCGTCATATTTTCCGCGGCGGATATCAGGTTGGTATCCTCAACGCGGATGACATTTACTGTCGGTGGCCGAGCCTCCGGAGCCTTCTTGGGCAAATTAGCGAATGGAGGCTCAGGAGTTACTTCACCCTTTCGTATCAATTGGAATGCTTGCTCCCAAGCGGTCTCGATCTCAGATTCTGTTTCGTCGAAGAAGCGATGTACCTCCGCCTCAAAACTCTCGAAGTCCTTCGCATCCCAAGCGAAATCGAACAAGACTTTTGTGTAGCTCTCGCGGAACTTCAGTGATGTTTCTTCCGGAGTTTCCCCTGTCTCAGCAATTGCCGCCGGGCGAACACCGTACATCCACCACTGACTGTCTTCTTTCAACATCAATGCCCGTCCTGACACCTTCACGTTTGCGAGAAAACCATTGCCGGCGATGCAGTCTTTATAGGCAAACATCAACGGATAATGGATCGACTCACTCTTCATCAGACACCTCGCAAAAAAAATAGATTCACTTTCGGAGTTGTTGCCGAAAAAAATCCATCTGAAAAAACCATCAAAAAAGCAAATATACGATGAAAGACGAGGGTTAGAGAATAAAGCAAAAAGTCATTTGTTGTCGCATGCGATAACAAAAATGATGAAGTCGGATAGTGTAGCGGTACGTTCGATCAGTTTTTTTCAAATCATTCGCTATAAATATAGACGTATCCTTGACAGCATTTTTTCAGATTTTGGATATTCTACATTCGCGCCGTCCCATTTTGAACTCTTCTTAAAAGCGTTCGCGTTCAGCGACAATAATAAATCCCGGTTCGGCAACTTTTTATGGAGTCAATGCGGATCATGATCGACCCGCCAGAGCAGCGTAGACACGCTTGTGCCTTAATGCGGACGGGACGCCCGCGCTCCCAGGGCGCTCAGGCCGTCACCCTTGACGCGCTCCATTCCTTACCTCCAACAGGAATGGAACGAGGCCGGGGCTCAACCCTATTTCCGCATGTTGTCGAGGAACTGCATCCGAAATTTCAAGAGCTACAGCCTCGGACTTGCATCGCGCGCGCCGTGGATCTGGAAACTGTACACGACGGCACATGTCCCGTGCCGCAAGGAAACAGAGACACCAGGCAACTCCATCGCGGTCTGTCGTTGTTCGTGATCGGGGTGCTAATGGCAATCGAAAATTGCACAAATTTGGCGATGGACGGTGCGGGCGATGCCACGGGACAGGCGTCGGCAGGTCCGACAGCGTCTATTGGAGTTCCTCGGGAAGCTCCGGCCTCAAACTTTTCGGGGGAAAGGCGCCATACATGAACGCCAATATACCTCCGAGCATCACCGCGCCGACGGCGTCGCCCCAACCAATATCGGCAGGACTACCGTCAATGGTCTCGATCAAGGCCAAAAGGAACCACATTCCTACACCCACAATGAACCCGAATATCGTGCGGTTACGCAGCTTCTGCTGAAGATTCCGCGGGTTAGCGAATAGACCGATGAGCGCGCCCACCCCGCCAAAAATCGCCGCGATCGCCGCCGACCTGGCCCAGTCGATACCCGCAAAACCATCGTCATTTTCCACGGCCCCCATCAAGGCTGCGATGAGCACTACAGATACGACAGGCAGGAACCCCCAGATCATCCGGTCGCGCCGCGTTTGCAAGTCCAGGGGGATAATGAAGGAACCTGCGAGCGCAAGAGCTCCGCCAAAGATCGCCGCGGCCGTAGCCGACGTCGCCCAGTCAATACCGGCAAAACCACCGTCAAGCAGGGCGTTGAGCAGGACGCAAAAGAACAATAAACATGCGCCAATCAGGAACCCGAATGTCGCCCCGCCCCACCGCGTTTCAAATTCCCCGCGAAGCATTCTGCACACTCGATCCTTCATCATGCCTCCTGTTCCGCAGCCGAAAATTATCACAAGGCGACGCCAGCCCCTAACCCGCCCGGAGATGCCCGACCCCTATTGGCAGAACTTGATGCCCACAACTCGAGTGTGGTCGAATGGGTGACCATTGAACCCCTTCAGATTCTGCCGTGGATGGCGGGTACCAGCCTGATGCAGCTTCCGGACGGGTGACGGGGGCGCTGACGATCTTTTGAGGAGGATTTTGATGACACGCGCGAACCGAACGTTGTTCCTGATCGTAACCACGCTGCTCCTGACCCACGCGACTGAAGCGCTCGCTCAAAGGGGAGGGCGCGGCCTGAGGGCCGGTGGGGGTTTGACGCGCGGTGCCGCTCCCGCTCCGACACCTCCCGACCCGGCGATCCCCAACGTGGGCCCGGTGCGGTCGTGCGAGAGCTTGGCGACGGTTGCGATACCGAATACGACGATCGAGTCGGCGGCCATCGATCCGAATGATGCTGCCGTGTGCCGGGTTAAGGCGACGACGACCCACGCTCCGGCCGGAGACGAGGTGCGGATATGGATCGCGATTCCTACCTCCGACTGGAACGGACGCTTTCTGGGAACCGGAGGCGGAGGTTTCTCGGGTGGAAATGAAAACGGAGTGAATCAGCCTGTTGCACTCGGCTACGCCGCGGGCGCCACGGATACGGGCCACGAGGGCGGGAGCGGGAGCTTTGCCCTGGATACGGACGGCACGTTGAACTGGCAGCTCATCCGGGATAACGCTCATGTCGGGATTCACGAGATGACCGTGAGCGGCCAGGCGCTGACCGAAGCGATGTACGGCGTCGCGCCGCGATACTCCTATTTCAACGGGTGCTCGACCGGCGGGCGTCAGGGACTGATGGAAGCGCAGCGCTATCCCGGTGACTACGACGGCATCATGTCCGCCGCCCCCGCAATCAACTGGCCCCGGCTCATGATGCAGTCGCTCTGGGGCGCGGTGGCGATGAACACCGAGGGAAATACGGTGTCCTCCTGCAAGCTCACGGCTGCGATGGCGGCCGCTGTCGCGTCCTGCGACACGATCGACGGTGTCGAAGACGGCGTCATCGAAGACCCCGATCGCTGCGCCTACGATCCCCGTGCGCTCATCGGCGAGTCCGCCGGAGAGTGCGGCGCCGTCACCGAGGCGGACGCCGAAATGATTCGCATGCTTTGGGGAGGCCCCACCCGGCAGGACCGAAGCTTTCTCTGGTACGGGATGCCGTGGGGCGCCAACATGGTTCCGCTGGCGTCCAGCGGGGGCACTCCGTTGACGCCCGAGGCTTTCCGGTTTTCGGTGGACTGGCTGCGATACTGGATCACGCAGGATCCGGAATTCGACTGGACCACCATGACGCGCGACGCCTACGAGCGGCTCTGGGAGCAGTCGCTGGAGCAGTATGGCCTAGCAGCCTGTCGGACTTTCGTCGTAAGTCCTTTGTTTTCAACGACGGCCCTTTTCAGCTCGAAACTGTAAACACAGTCATATGAATGACTTAGATTTTCGATTTGGTGTTAGTCCGACAGGCTGCTAGTGATCGGCACCGACAACCCGGACCTGACGGAGTTCCGCGACCGAGGCGGCAAGGCAATTGTCTGGCATGGATGGGCCGACCAGCTCATCACCGCCAAGGGAACGATCGACTACTACCAGCGGGTCCAGCAGCGGATGGGCGGTCCGGAAGCAACGTCCGAATTCCTTCGGCTGTTCATGGCGCCCGGCGTGGCCCATTGCGCCGGCGGCCCCGGACCGGCGCCGACAGGTCAACTCGACGCGTTGCTGGCCTGGGTCGAGGATGGCGTGGCGCCGGAAACGTTGACTGCCATTCGGCGCGATCAGAACGGCGAAGTGATCCGGTCGAGACCGTTGTGCCAGTACCCGCTCGTGGCCCGATATACCGGGAACGGGAGCACGGATGACGCCGAGAACTTCGTGTGCGGCACGGGGTTCTAGCAGCACGGATACCTCCACCGTAAACCGGAGACTTGAGAGGAGATAGGGCAATGAGAACGAAACACGGAAGCGCGATGAAGTTGGGACTTTGGGGATTGGCGTTGTGCCTGCAGATCGGCGCGATCCCGGTGGCGGTCGAAGCCGCGGCACAGGCCGGGCGAGGCGGGCGCGGGCAGGCGCCGGTCGACGCTCGCGTCGAACAGCGGACCTATCTCTTCGAAGAGACGAACGAAGAGCTTCCATATGCCGTGTTCGTGTCGTCCAAGGTGACCGAAAACGCCGAGAATCCTCTGATCATCGCGTTGCACGGCCTGGGGGGAAGCCCCTTGTCGTTGTTGCGCGGCAACGCGCTGGATCTGGCCGAAGAAAACGGCTACATCCTGGTCGGACCCATGGGCTACAACTCGGGCGGCTGGTACGGCAGTCCACTGCTTGGAGTCGGCCGCGGCCGCGGCGGAGTGGAACCCCCGGAAAACCTCAGCGAGCTGAGCGAGACGGACGTGATGAACGTTCTCGAGATGATCCGCGAGGAGTTCAACGTCGACGCTGACCGGACGTACCTGATGGGTCACTCGATGGGCGGCGCCGGCACCTTTCACCTCGGCGTGAAGTACGCGTCCGACTGGGCGGCCATCGCGGCGATCGCGCCCGCGTCTTTCGCCATGGATCCCGACATGTTGGCTGCGGTACCGGAAATGCCCGTGATGATCGTCCAGGGTGACGCGGACCCCTTGGTTCCCGTCGAGAACACGCGGCAGTGGGCCGATAAACTGGCAGAGCTCGGCATGACGCACGAGTATCTTGAAATTGCGGACGGAGACCACGGCAACGTGATCTCAATCGGCATGCCGGACATTTTCGAGTTCTTCGCCGCGCACTCCAGATAGGCCTTTTTTCGACTCGAAATCGTGGGGGCGACGGCCACGGACTGGGCGGGCTCTACGATCGGCGCGTTCCTCGCGTCGGTCGCGCCAGGCGCGTAGCGGCGTGTTCCTCACGCCGGATCAAGCGCGTCAGGGGGCGGGACCTGGCCGCGTGGCTGAAGAAGTGCCAACAGAAGTATCCCCGGCTCTGTGACTGGGTCGAGAACAACATCGAGGAAACGCTCAGCTTTTATCAGCTTCCTGGCCCGCACCACAAGCACATGAAGTCGACCAACATGCTGGAAAGGCTCAATGAAGAGATCAAATGGCGGACCCGCGTCGTGCGGATCTTCCCCAACCGGGACAGTTGTCTTCGATTGATCCGCGCACTGGCCATTGAAACCCACGAAAACTGGATCGAGGCGACCCGGTACTTGAATATGTCCTTTCTACGGGAACAAAAGAAGGAGTCGTTGCGAAACACGGCGGCCTGAACACCGACGGAGATGCCGAATCTCAATTTGCAGAACTTGACGCACACAACTCCGTATGTCTCGGATGGAGGTTATTCTATTTGAGGCGACAGGCGCGGGGACTGTTTGCGCAACCGTGAGGAATAATCTCTTTTCAAATGATTCACAAGAAGCTCACCGTCGTTCTCGTCGCACTGCTGTCTATCGCGACCGCCCAGGCTCAGACAGATAATGATCGAACAACAGTCTACGTGGACACGGTGCTCGGCAGCTTTTCCATAGAGCTACTCGACGACGTTTCGCCCAACACCGCAGCCAACTTCCTCAACTACGTTCGTGACGGCGATTACGACGGCACGTTTTTCCACCGCGCAATACCGGGCTTTATTCTTCAAGGAGGCGGTTTCAGTATGGGGACCAATGGCGTAGTATCCGCAGTCCCCTCGGACCCTCCTGTCGCAAACGAATTCCGCCTGCCCAACATCCGTGGAACCATCGCAATGGCCAAACTTCCGGGAGATCCCGACAGCGCCACGAATCAATGGTTTGTCAACCTCGCCGATAATTCAGAGATTCTGGACGCTCAGAACGGTGGATTCACCGTATTCGCACGCGTATTGGGCGACGGAATGGGTGTCGTCGATGCGATCGTGGCGCAGCCGATAATTAGTCGTGGCGGTGCAATCTCGAATACACCCACCATCGATTATTTCGGCGGAGTGATTTCGCGTGGACACCTGGTCAACATAAACAGCATGACCGTCATCGAATATACGTTGACGTCAACCGGCATCGCCTCACCGGCATCCGCGCCAACCGGGACATCCGTGCTGTTCACGGTGACCGTCACACCCGGAACAAACCCCGCAAGCACGGGTATCACCGTGACTGCCGACCTGTCTTCGATCGGAGGATCCGCCGCAGAAACCCTGTTTGACGATGGCACAAACGGCGATGTGGTTTCGGGCGACAATGTGTTCTCGTTCCTCGCGACTGTAGGGAGCGGCACCTCTTCAGGAGCCCACTCAATCACTGTCAACGTGAGCGATTCGATTTCCCGCACCGGAACCACCTCCCTCGCTCTGACAGTGTCGACGCGCCAGACGTTCTCCATCAGCGACAGGGGCGGAGTTTCACTCTCTTCCGAAGGTGCGTCAGCAACCACTGTTTCCGGATACGGACGGGTCGAAGCCGACGACGGGTCGACGACGCCGGAGGGATTGGCCATATTCGGGTTCCGGCCAAATGGCATTCTCGTCTCCGAGGCCGGTGTGCCGGCTTCGGCAACGCTCCAGGAGGGACGGATCTTTGCAGAAATCGACGGTCCCGTACGGACTGGGCTTGCCATAGCCAACCCCAACGACACTGCCGCCATGATCGCGTTCTTCTTTACCAACAGCGACGGCATCGACTCCGGACACGGCAGTCTTACGCTGGGGCCCCGGGAACAGAATGGCACGATTTCTGGACGAAGATCCCTTTAATGGTGCCAGCGCAATGCGGAGCACATTTACCTTCACTTCCGACCTCCCGGTCGCCGTCATCGCGCTACGCGGGCTCGTCAATGAACGCTCCGAGTTCCTGATGACGACGCTTCCCGTCGCGCCGCTGTCGCCCCCCGCGGGCGGCACGTTCTACTTTCCTCATTTCACGGATGGCGGCGGATGGACCACCCAAGTCATTCTGGTCAACCCCACCGACGCCCCCATCGCCGGGAACGTGCAGTTCTTCGGCTCCGGCAGCGAGACGGAAGCCGCCGATCCAGCGACTCTGACGCTCGCCGATGGACGGACCGGATCGGAATTCACCTACTCGATCGCGCCACGCAGTGCGACGCGCCTCGAAACCGCCAATCCCGCTGGATCGACCCAGCAGTCAGGGTCGGTACGGGTGGTTGCCGACCCCGGCAGCCCCGTGCCGTCGGGAGTCAGTGTCTTCGCTTACGAGCGCGGCGGCATCACCGTCTCCGAAGCCGGTGTCCCGGCATCCACCGCCGGTGCGGCCTTCCGCGTATACGTCGAGGCGAGCGGCACGCCCGAGCAGCCCCACTCGGTGCGGAGCGGCATCGCCCTGACCAACACGTCGAGTGCGCCCGTGACGGTCTCGCTCGAGTTGACGGACCTGGACGGAACCGCGACAGGACTCCCAGAGTCACTCACCATTCCCGCATCGGGCCACATCGCTCGATTCATTGATCAATTCTTCCCCGCCTTGACCACACCATTCTCGGGAATTCTCAGAGTGACGTCCACGGCGACTGATATCGCGCTCGTTGGCCTCCGTCTCACAACCAATGAGCGAAACGATTTAGTGATAACGACAACCCCGCCTTCAGACGAATCTTCGGCAACAAACTCGACTGACTTGTTCTTTCCTCACTTTGTTGATTCGGGTGGATGGACAACGCAGTTCATACTCTTCAGCGGCTCCCCGGGACAGACCGCATCCAGGGTGATCCGGTTCACGGGGCAGGACGGTCAGCCCCTGGAGTTGCCCGTGGCCCCGACGGCGGCTCCAACGATCCCCTAAGACACCCATCAGGGATAGTGATCTCGCGTCACGTCATGGCAGCATAGGCCGCATCCCCGTAGCGCATTCCTGGTCTTATCGCTCTGACAATCCTGTCTGCACCAGAACCTACGAGCGGATGTCTTGCAACTTTCAAAAAACGGCCAGAGAACGAAGGGTCGAGTCGACCGGGAGCCGTAATCAACGCGGATCCAGGAATCCAACCTGTCCAAGATTCATTCCGTCTTGGGGCGTCTGCCCTGTACGGCGCGTTCCTCGCGCCGGATCAAGCGCTCATGCCCGCACGCGGGTTGCCTCCACTGGGAATATAGCGCCCTGGCACTGGCGGATGGATCCGGCGCTGTAGCAGACAACTCGTGAGAAAAGCGGGCCAGCTCATGCGCCTGGGAAGGCAGTCCCGGTGGCGTGCGCCCGGAGGGCGACGGAGGCGTACTTTTTACTGCCGCACCAAGGTGCGCGATGACAGTACGTCGAGGAGCCTGACCGCGCTTGATCCGGCGCGACCGGCGTGACCGGCGCCAGGAAAGCGCCTGAGAACGCGCCGCTATGCACTGATCAGGCGTATCGACGAACCCGCCTACTTCCCGTGAGATGGCGTTGCGGAACGCTCAGGGGGCCGGCTCGATACGCAGGAGCGCGCCCTCGTCTTCGTCCGTGAGCAGGTACAGGAATCCGTCGGGCCCTTCGCGTACTTCCCGGATGCGTTGCCTGAGCTCCCTCAACATCGACTCGCGCCGCACTTCCTCTGTCCTGTCGTTGAACACGACGCGCTGCAGGTGGCCCGTGCCCGGGATGCGGCCCTCGGTCATCCCACCGACGAACACGTTGCCTCTCCACGCCGGAAACTGATCGCCGGTGTAGACGGCCATGCCGGCGACCGCGATGGCGGGCAGCCACACGACGAGCGGCGATTCTATCCCCTCGCGGGTCGGATGTTCGGAAATGCGCGGACCTGAATAATCGCGTCCGAAGCTCTGAACCGGCCATCCGTAATCCCGCCCCGGCAAGATGATGTTGATCTCGTCGCCGCCGTTGGGGCCGTTTTCGTGTTGCCAGAGCATCCCGGTCTCGGGGTGGACGATGAGGCCCAGCGTATTGCGATGCCCCAGGGTGTAAATTTCCGGCCGATAGCCCGCTCGGTCCACGAACGGGTTGTCGGGCGGTACGGAGCCATCGTCGTTGAGACGCAGGATCTTGCCGCGCAAGCTCATGGGATCTTGCGCGACGTTTTCGATGTCGTTCTGGGACCTGCCGCCGGTGGACATGTAGACCATGCCGTCACGTCCGAAGACGACGCGGCCGTTGAGACCCGAGTTGCCCTCGTACGCATTGGCCGGGACGACAAGGTCTTGGACGTCGACGAGCGCGTCGCTCTCGAGCCGGCCCCGCGCGAGTGCCGGAACGCCCATGCCGTTTCCGGCCGGCTTGGTGTAGGTGAGATAGACCAGGCGATTCTCGGCAAACCCCGGATGGAGGGCAACATCCATGAGACCCCCGTTGCCATCGGTCCGGACCTCGGGCACGCCGGAGATGTCCTGTGGGTCGAGCACTCCGTCTCGAACGATGCGCAGGCGGCCGTCCCGCTCGGTGA
This sequence comes from Terriglobia bacterium, assembly GCA_963555775.3. GTDB lineage: Bacteria > Acidobacteriota > Terriglobia > 20CM-2-55-15 > 20CM-2-55-15 > JAJEDW01. The sequence goes on from CAUVWY020000009.1 coordinate 60,326, forward strand.
TCAGCATGTCGCCGCCGGGCAGGAACGCGATGGCCCATGGATGCGAGAGCCCCTTGGTCACGACGCTGACGCGGATGCTGTGCTGCTCGGCCGTATCGAACACCCATGGTCCGTCACCCAATGGCGGTACCGGTACGCCGATAGGCGGTTGCTGCCGGGCGTGGCTGACCGCTGCCATGACGATCAGTAACGCCGCAGCCCATCGAACGGAATGTCGGACTCTCATGCGAACCTCCCTCGTGAGCCGAACTTGAACCAGCCGGGGCTTCGCCCCGAACCGCCGCGAGCGCTACTTGGCGGTTTGCGATTGCTGGCCATCAGTAGATAGCAATCCGTTCAGGGCCTGGAACGGCCCAAACTGGATCGAAATCACCGCAAAATACATTATCCCGTTGAAATCGAGAGGGCATAGAAAAACGATACCCCGGCCGATCCGGATTCAGTCTGGACGCACGGGAAGTGGCCTGATCGTGGACCGTTGCCAGTCTGGTACCGTGGCCTACCTGTTCAGACTATAGAGACCCACCTCTGCGTTGCCCGTACCGCTGCATCCGCTCTCCCCGTATCGCAGGAACTTCTGAATTCTCTGCCCGCTGTCCACTTCTCCGGTATAAATGTTTCCCGCGGAATCGACGGTGAGAGCGTGAAGCCAATGGAACTCACCGATCTGGCGGCCAGACCGGCCGATCCGATCCAACTCGTGCAGGTTTTCCCGGTTGATAACGTATAACGTGCCGTTTGCCAGGTCCCCGACGTAGAGGCAGGTCTGTCCCGGATCGGTCGAAAGTGCGGCCGTGCCGGCGGTGCCGCTGACGGTATGCGGGGCGATGTAGATCTCCCCGACGAAGCCGCATAGGCCGGGTTCGGCGTTCGGGTTGCTGCAAGGCCCCCCCACCTCGTCGGCGTTGAAGATCTGAACGCGGTTGTTGCCGCGGTCACAGGCATACAACAGACCGTCCGCACTGACGGTTGCGCAGTGGAGCGGGCTCCGAAAGAACATCGGCTTCAAATTGCCCGCCAGGTAGTCTGCGGCCCACGGGCCGGCGTCGTAGGGGTCGATCTCGGTGCCCTCGGGATCATCCACCGGGTTTTGTCCGTACGCGCCGAAATGACCCACATACTGACCTGTTTCGCCATCCATGATCAGAATCCGACGATTTCCGTAACCGTCGGCCACGTAAAGGCGGTTTGACTCCGGGTCGACGCTCATGTCCGCCACCAGGTAGGGCTGCGGAGTCTGGTTCGGACCTCCGTCTATGTTTTCACTGTCGGGCGCCTCCATACCCGCAAATCCGATCTGGTAGACGAATTCTCCCTCGGCGGTGAACTTCAAGATGTGGGAATCATCTCCGTATGTGGCCGCCCACGGAAACTGACCGGTGAAGTCCTGTCCGTTGCCGGAGATGTATACGAAGTTGTTGTGGTCCACGAAGATTCCGTGCTCGCGGGCTGGCCAGAAGCATCCGTCCTCTGCCCGGCAGTTCTCTTCGAGGAAACCGGGATCCGAGGGTCCGCCCCAGGCGTCAAGCAGATTTCCTTCCGTGTCGAACTTGAGTACGGAGGGTGCGGGGACACAGCAACCGGCTCTCTGCTCGGCGAAAGGCCTCGGGTTGCCCAGCCCGTCCACCGGTACGCCGGCATCGTTCGTCCCGGCGACTCCCAGCCCGGCACTGGCGGTTGCGTCCAACGCCCGTGGCCGGTGATACACCCAGATGTTGTCATCCTGGTCGACCGCGATTCCGCCGACCTGGCTGATCCGCCAGTTGTTGGGCAGAGGCTTTGGCCAACCGGGATCAACGACGAAGCTGGGGGCCGAAGCATCCCCGGGCGCCCGGAGGGCGGAGCGTTCGGCGAGGCGCTCGATTGCGCCTGTCTGTGCCAGTAACCGAGCGGCTTCGCCCTGTTCGCTTTCGGCCGGCGGGCTGCCGCACCCGGACAGACCCAGTACGCCTACGAAACCTGAGAGAACGAAATACTTTCTGATCGTCATGAGTTTGTCCCCCGGGACACTCGCCGATGAGTTCCAGTGATTGTTTGTCGTGAAAAGCAAAGTAGGTTATTCCAAGGCTCCATTTCATCATTAACGGTTTCGACATTCAAGGAAGCATCCTCGGAATGATCCCGATGCAGATTCAGCGACCCTCCGGCGACGAAAATGGAGGTATGCTAGTCCCCTGACAGCCGGGGTATACCCAGCTTTCATATTGTTCGGACCATACAGATAGATCGGAGGATTCGATGTTGCAAACAAGAGCACGCTGGCTTTTTGTCGTGGCCGCGGTGGTCGTCGCCTGGCCGATGGTAGTGCACGCGCAGAACCGAAACGCGCCCATGGCACGGTGGTGGGAACCTGCCAACGACCTCTCGAATCCCTGGGTGGGACAGTTGCTGCCCCTCCCGGACGGTCGGGAGTGGGGGTCCACGGCCGGGGCCGACGCCGACCCGACGAACGGTACCGTCTGGATTATCGATCGATGCGGTTCCAACACCTGCGTGGGTTCGGATCTGGATCCGATCCTCCAGTACGATGCAGATGGCACGTTCCTGAAGGGCTTCGGCGGCGGGATGTTTGCGTTTCCACACGGCATCCACGTCGACATGGAAGGGAACGTCTGGGTGACCGACCCGCTGCCGCCGGATGGTCGAGGGGCCGGCGGAAATGTGGGTCAACAGGTCACGAAGTTCAGTCAGAACGGTGAAGTCCTTATGGAATTGGGGACGAAGACGGTGACAGGAAGGGGCACGAACACCTTCAGTTCGCCCTCCGATGTCGTTGTCGGCAGAAACGGCGACATCTTCGTGGCAGACGGACATGCGACGGGCACGAACGAGCGCATCGTGAAATTCGATCGGAACGGAAATTACATGATGGAGTGGGGGGCGCCTGGCTTTGGACCCTGCGGGACCAACCAGTTTTCGAGCCTTCACGCGCTGGAGCTCGACTCCCAGGGCAGGCTTTTCGTCGGAGACCGCGACAACAACCGCATTCAGATCTTCGACCAGGACGGTAACTTCCTGGAATGCTGGCACCAGTTCGGGCGCCCGAGCGGGATCCACATCGACGGCAACGACACCATATACGTGGCTGATTCCGAATCGAGTACCGAACTTCCTAACTATGGCGGCCCTCCGAGCCCGTACCCGCGCGGGATCCGGGTGGGAAACGCGAGGGACGGGTCCGTGACGTATTTCATCCCGGACCCGGACCCCTCAGGCGGCAGCAGCGCGGCTGAGGGGGTTGCCGCCACTGACGACGGCATCATCTTTGGCGCAGAAGTGGGCCCCCGCCAGGTAGTACGCTACGAGCGATAATAGCGTGACGAACCCCTGTGCGGGCCGGAAGGCCGTGCCCGCACCTCTTCCGAGGGGGTGTTCGTGCCGAAGAGAAAAGTGGCGCCCACGTTCTTCGCCCGACCTCCCCACCCGGTGGCCGATCCTGAACGAGCGCGCCGAGCTGGTATTCACGTTCGCCGACATCTTCAACGACTCTGCCGTCGAGCAAGAGGTCGACGGACACGGCTTCACGGCGGTTTACCAGAATTTCCTGGAGACGCAGGTCGCGACCGTGGGCATAAGAATCCGGTTCTGAGGTTCCTGACTCGGGAGAGTTCGAACCCCTCCTCGCAGCCGATCCGGAACTGACAGGAAGGAGTCGCGGTCAGTCGAAAAGACAGGTGGATGCCAAACCGCCGAACCGCACTCGAGAATCGTTTTCCAAGGCTGAGCGGCCTATGGAATCGACACCCGTGGGCGACGATCTCCGATCGGCTACAATAGCACTGGAATCCCAAACACGCGTGAGATCAACGGAGGGCTGCCATGTCTCGATTATCGTTTTCCAATACCGCCATCAGTCTGCTGGGGTCGGCCATATTTGCCATCGTGTCTATTGTCGTGGCGGCTGCTCCCGCCCATGCCCAGATTCTGATGCAACGAAACATCTCGGCAACGCAGGCGATGGCGATTGTTGACGGAGTGATCGAATCTTGCGGGCGTAACGGCACTCTGGTCACCGTTACGATCGCGGTCGTAGATCGTGCGGGCCAGCCCCGCTTGATGCTTGCCGGTGACACCTCTTCGCCGCACAATCTCGATCTGGCTCGGCGCAAGGCCTATACCGCTCGCGCCTTCCGACGGCCGTCACTGGAATGGGCAGAACTGACGGCTAGCGATCCTTCCAGAGCCGGCCAGCGCGAACTGGTGGACGTGATTCCGTTGGGCGGTGGCGTGCCCATCATGATCGGTGACGAACCCATCGGTGGAGTTGGCGTTTCCGGTGCGGTCGGGGGTCAGCCGGCCGACGAAGCTTGCGCGTTCGCGGGTGTGGCTGCGATCGCAGATCAGCTGCAATAGCGCTTCGCACAAACCGGGCCGGGTGAATCGAACAAACGTGACAGGTGACGAGGCCGAGGACTGGGGCCCTGTCATGGCGACCGACGCACTCACAGTTGCTCAGGAAGACCTCAGGAGTTGCCCAGGATTACCGACTGAACCGCAGCTCGACGTGGTTCCGGAAGTGCCGGAGTTGTTCGGCGATCTTTGCCTTCAAATCCGCGCTGTACTGCTTCCGCCCTCGCTTCTTCATCTGCCTCTCCCGAGGCAGCGATTTTACGCCTTAGCCACCTGTCCGAATTTTGGGGAGCACCTTAAATGCAGAAACTAGCTGTTGTCCGACGGCGCGAGAAGGATGATCAAGTGCGGGACGCAGCGGTAAACGTCGCCCAGGTTCTCTACGTATTCTCCAAGGACTCCGGTTCGTACATCACATTTCGAGACGAGTATGACGACTCCGAGAAAAGAGTCACGCCGGTCGGTATGGATTCACCCGACCCCGTACATGAGGTTATCCGAAGATTGAACAAGCCATATTGGTGGGAGATAGGTCTTCGGTCCGTCGGGTTGGCTGTAGCTCTTGCGGGGGTCGTAATCGCAATTGCGCTTTCCTGACGGATCGGCTCGGATTCCAACACGCGACAGAAGGAGAAAAACGATGACAGATAGCACCAATGCGACCACCGGAATGGTGCATACGCATCAAGTTGACCTTCCCCCAAAATCAGGTCCAAGTCGAAAGTGAGGAATTTGGGAAATTATCCCCGCCGTTGTGGCTGCGCGAAACTTCAGGTAACGCGCGGCATGAACCTTGAGTTGGCTCTGTTCGTCGCCTATTCGTCTGGGTCTGACATCTATAACGACGCACCGTCCGATTGGAGGCAACTCCACGAAGACACGAGCGCAGCTAAGGATGTAGTCAACCTTCCCAGTGGACACCGCTCACCGAAAAACTCGCAAGCCTTACATTGTCCATGAGCAACCGATTGGTTTTCGGTAACATTTTCAATTGAGACAATACGATCAGACGTGGTCTACTTCGCTCGCAGATGGGGACAGGGAGCACTCCTGATGCGCAATTGGGGCTTCCGACATTGAAGGACATCGCCCAGCAGGCAGGAGAGGTAATCCTGGCTTCGCGATGCTTTTTCCCGAATCCGTGAACTTGCGGGCGAGCGCTACACTTGGGCGGATCAGCGGTATAAACAGGGTCTGACGACTATCGCAGCACGGATAGTGTCATCGTAAGGGTGTTGTGTCTACCCGCGCCGAGGCCGCGGCCGCCGCGCGGCCGCGTATCGCTACAATGGCGCGCTCGGATCGGTTGAGCATCAGTCCAACAACTTGCCCACGCTGGACTCCGTAGCGTGGAAACAGGGCGTCGGGCATGAAGGTCGCCTGTTCGCCAGGCTCACGGGCGTGTCCCGTACGACCCTCTGCAGCTTCATGAGGGCTCGACGGCTCAAGCCGAACCCTTAGCGTGTATTTCTGGACGAATCTGGGCAGCATCCTTAGAAAATCAACGAGCTTTTGGCTGAAAGAGGATGTCTCGAATAGGTCTCTTGGCAGGCCGTTTCGGTCAATGATGATCGACATGGGGCCCCGGGGTGATTGAACTGCCCCGTCACCGTGATGATCCCCTTCAGTCGTTGGCGATTCGAACCAAGCCGGCACCATATGCGGCCGCCTATCGCACAACGCACAAAACATCGAACTCAAAGCCGCGTCGATGCGGCAAACCCTTGCGCTCCCGCCGAAGCATCAAAGCATCAGCTCGTGCGCGTGTTCAGAATAGTTGCTCTTGTGCGCTGCAAGCATCGTATTTGATGCGGACATTATCCTGTCCGTCCGGGTTGCACCGAGCCAGGTTCTATCCGGTGATTTGGAGTCCCTGCAAGCGTGTCTACCAGCTTACGTGCGCTTCCGAAAGCACTAACGTGCGTCATCTCTATCCGTACAGGGATCCGTTTGGATGCGGATTTGGACAAATTACCCGCCTGGATACGGCACACCAGTGCGCCCTTAACCTCATCTTGATCGGATGGCACATGGATTTCACCAAGAAAATCCTCTGCCCGATCGTTGTGACGCCACTGATCGCATTCAAGACAGAAGGAGCCCTGCGGTGTGTTGGGGCGGTTGGGTTTGAAATAGAACGCATTGGGATCATGAGAATTTGAGTGAATGATCGGAGTACGCGGAAACGGGTGGCCGACGATTTCATCCGCATTGTGTGTGATGCCCCACAATCCGCGCAGGAAAGGATCGAGCTCAGGTACAGCTCCGCGAAGATCATACGAACGCCCGCCTATTGCCGTCCGCCATTGGCCGCAGGGGGCAACGGGTGGACGAGCTAGCAGCCTGTCGGACTAACACCGAATCAAAAACCTAAGTCATTCATATGACTGTGTTTACCGTTTCGGGCTAAAAAGGGCCGTTGTTGAAAACAAAGGACTTACGCCGAAAGTCCGACAGGCTGCTAGCCCCGTAGCCTGCTCCTTCGCCAAACTAATATCTTCGTCGTTTTGCTCTTCATCCTGACCGTCGTGTAATGGCGGTGTGACGTTGAAATTGCCCTCGGCTTCAATTGTGACGAGGGCATCGGTAGCCGGGCGGGTACCGCGATTTTGAGAGAGAAACGTGAACTTCAGTATAGGTGTTTTCCGTTGTAGCGCGCGGTGATGGTTCCGCAGCACGTATTCGCAACGTTCCAGCCATTGCGGATAGGCCTCGTCGCGGTATTGCGCGATCTCTTCGTCAGTAGCCGGAGTAAAGACCTGTTTGATACCCATAATAGTTTCAATTGCTGTGTGCGCCGCAGCGCGCTCCGCTTGTACCCTTGAACCGAAATCGTCTTGCATAGGAAAGCAGTTCTTCAAGCGCTGCATCAATTCATCAACCTGTGCATCGCTCAGTGGCTCGAACCAGGCATAGGAATCTTCGTAGCGCTCGGTCTCGGTGCCCGACGCGTCGACACACCAGATCGCGAACGACGGCTCCGCTCTTTTTAGGAGCGCATTTTCGGCCTTCAAAGCCGCAAGCTTTCTTTCGGTCTCGGTGTTCTCGGGAGGCAGCAGCCAGTTATCCGGGATCATATCCGCTTTCAGAGCTACGCCTTTGGCTGTGAATAGCGGATTCGTATCATGTGTCAGTAGGCGGACATCTTTGTCCTGATTGCATTGTTTGAACTCATAGACAGTACCGATCAATTGATCGTCTCGTTCCTGGTAATTTAGGAGGTCTTTAAGCTCTTTTGCGTAGGAGTGCTGTGGCTCAACGGCGAGAATTACGCGCGGGCTGCTAGTATGGACAACCTTCTGCCCGGCGTTTATCATCTTTCGGAACATAGCAGCTACAGCCCGGGCGCGGTTTCCGACACGGTCGTTGCCTTTATTCTTGCGGTAATCAATCTCCCGCAGCACCGGCCTTGATACGATTAACTGCACTTCTTCGAAGCTATCCCATGGCGACCAGTCGAGTTCCCCTAGCGGGCGGCACTGAATCAGCAAATTTGTATCGACGAAAAGATAAATTCTGCAGCCGCTCAAGATAGTCCCCGCATGTTCGAGAGTTTGGCAGTCGCCTCATGGATAGACTGACGTTTTGTACTAACCAATCTGATACATGGTATATCTGTCGCCGCGCACTGGAAACTGCGGAGGATTCCCCGCTGAGAGGAACAGTCGTCTACCGGCGGCTGAAAAACGCGCGGTTCCGATGACCTTCCCCCGCTAGAGCGGTCCACTTCGAGAGTGAGTTTTCCGGTAATAGGACCAGGGAGAACTCCGCATGAAGCGGAAACGATTCACCGAAGAACAGATCATTGGGATTCTGAAAGAGTCTGAGGCCGGTGCCAAGAACCAGGAGTTGTGTCGGAAGCATGGGATCAGCGAGCAGACGTTCTACCGGTGGCGGTCGAAGTACGGTGGGATGCAGGTATCGGAAGCGAAGAAACTCAGGGGGCTCGAGGCCGAGAATCGGCGGCTGGCGCAAGGGCCGGTAGGTCAAACAGTACCCGGTCCCTGGCGCGGTGATCGAAGCGTTATTGCGCCGTATGCGACAGCCAAGCCCACGCGACGCACCGCTCCAGATCGCCGGCCTCGGCGTCATCCAGGGACGCGATTCCGGCGACGCTGGCTTCCATGGCCGGCCGCGCCCCCGGAGAACCGGACCGGGTCACCGTCAGGGTCACGTGCGGCGGCGCCGCGGACGCCGGGACCACCGGCAGCCGGGATTCCCCCACGCGGCGGGACAGCCAGAGAGACGCTTGGAGGCGTCCGGATACGGTTTCCGCAGCCACCATCCGGACTCCAGAAGGAGTACGCAGTCGCCGGTGGCGATCCCCTCCGCGATCAAGGGATAGAGCCAGATCAGCACCTGGGGGTCGACTTCCGACTTCGGGGACAACCGGTCGGATCCGGCTTCGAGGATTCGATGGATCAGCACTGGATTCATGCTGTATTCGCGAAGGCTTGCCGGGCTAGTAAACACGGTGGCCGACGCCGGAAAACTCGTCCAGGAGATCGAACGCAAACGCCGTTACGGACGCATCCTCATCCGGGGTCCGGCCGCCGATCCGCATCGCGCCGCGGCGCTCGGTGGACACCGTCCAACCGTTTGAACGGAGCCACTCGACGAAACGAACCGCCGCGGGCGTGTCCTACGGTTCGCCGATGCCATTGATCATCGGGTCGTTCAAGTCGATGTCAATCGTCCGTCCGTCGCTCTTGTACCGATCGAAGTCTGCGGGTATGCGCATGGGTGACTCCTGATGCCGAGTGGTCGTCTTAGAGTTGCTCCAGATCCGCGCGGCGGATTTTCCAGCCGCGGGTTTTGATGGCCGGGAGTTCGCCTTGCCGGATCTTCTGCCGTAACCAACCCTGCGACATGCTCGGAGAACTCATGGCCGTTAAGGCAGCGAAGTGCGCGGCGCTTGTCCACGGGCGCGCCATCCCCATCGTTGATGGAAGGGCCGTTCAGGCCCGCTTCTTATCGAGCGAGAGGGCGGTATCGGTCGTCCCTGTCGCGAAGGACGCCCAGGCCCCCATGAGTTGTCGCCTCTTGTCGACGAACGTCGTCCGCAGATAGTGCCGCTCGATTCCGCGGACTCGGTGGGCCATACCGGCTTCTATCACCAAGCTGTCGAACTCCGTGTTCTCCTCGGCCCATGTCTTAAAGCATGCTCGGAACCCGTGAACGGTAATGTCGCCGTGACCCATGCGTCGGACGGCCATCAACATCGCCATGTTGCTCAGAGGCCGATCGGAATGTCCCTCGAATACAAATTTGCCTCCGCTGCCGAACTGCCGGGCCAGTCCGAGGATCTCGACGGTGCGATCGCACAGCGGGACAACATGTTTCTCCCCCATCTTCATTCGCTGGGCGGGAATGACCCAGGTCACGCGCTCGGTGTCGAACGCGTCCCAGCGGGCGTTGATGACTTCGACGGTCCGGGGCGCGGTCCGGATCGTCAACTCAAGTGCAAGCTCGATCGGCGGGGAAGCACGACAGTAGCAGGCATGCGTTCCCATGGGCTCAATATTCAAGATTCAGGAACTCCTTTGCGGGCAGGATGCCCGCGTTCTAAGGCGTGTTCCTCACGCCGATAAAACCCGCGCGTAGCGGCGCGTTCCTCGCGCCGGATCAAGCGCCAGGGCGCGCTGCCGCGCGCAAGAAAAAGACACCTGCCCAGGGAGATGGAACGTCCTTAGGCATTTGGCGCGTTCCTCGCGCCGGATCAAGCGCGCCAGCGAGGCGTATTTCAGATGGAAGTACCCCGGGTGCGGGGAAACGGAGTTTCCGGTAGGGTATCGGATCGTTTCTGAATAGCCCCAACGGGACTCGAACCCGTGTTTTAGCCTTGAGAGGGCTACGTCCTGGACCGGCTAGACGATGGGGCCTTTGCCATCCGAATTGGAGAGCCCGGCTATTTTAAGCTTCGCCGCGCCCTCCCGCAAGTCGGCCGGCGGGAAACTGCTCTTCGGGAAGCCGGGGTCCACCGCCGGCAACATCGCGAATATAGGGTTTATCCGGAGTTCGCCGCATCGGCGGATACGGCGGGGCGCCGGGCAAAACAGGCGGGCAGAAACAGGGGCGGAAGTGCGGTCGTCCCACCCTGTGGACGCGTGTGGGCTGGACGCTTTGCGGTCTGGACGATGAATGTCAGCGGCCGCGCGGCTCGAAGTCCTCCCGAACCGGGGGATTGAAATAAAGATCCAGACACATCCAGATAACCCGTGCATATCTGAAGAACCAGATTGGAAAGATCAGGGTGACGAGTACGACCGCCGCCAGAACCCAGAGGCTCCATCCCATTCCAAGGAAATAGCCGAGCGTCACCCCGACAACAAGAGCGAGCAGAATCGTCACGCCGTAGCCGATTAAAATCGACCCCCCGAAATAGCCGCTTTCCCGCGAATAGAAATAGCCGCATTCCCCGCATTGACGCCGCGCGTTGAACCTGCCGTTGAAGACCGCGCCTTCAAGGCAGAATGGGCAACGCAAACGCGTGATCGCGAGGACGAAGTTACGGAAGGGCAGGGCCACTGCGCGTACCGGGTTCCGGCTGGCGTTTCCACCGGCCCGAGGGCGATGAAACGCTCGACGGCGCCGCGAAGGAATCGCGGGATCGTGGCCGACGCGGGACGTGCCGGCCAATCCGCCTGTGTTGTCTGGTATGAATTACTGGGAGGCAGGGATTCGAACCCCGACAGGCAGATCCAGAGACTGCAGTCCTACCATTAGACGACCTCCCAATGGCCGTTGCCGTCGAGAAAATCGTAGCACCGGTGTGAAAGCCTTTGCAAGTCACGGTGCCGATGGCGTCAGGGCGGCCATGGGACAGGACGCTATTCCCCAACCGGCGTCATATCGATTATCTGGTAACCGGTATCGCCGCCCAATTCGATATCGAACATCACCTGGTCGCCCACCGACAAGACCGAAAGATCGACCTCATCGGTTACCGGGAACGCCATTGTCATGGGCGCCATCCAGCCCGGGATGGCTTCGTGCGCGATCAACAGTTCCGTATTGCCGATCTCCTGAATGAAACCGCGTCCGACGTACGGGTTCTCGCGTGTGCCAGCACCTTCAGGCAGGGGCTCCAACGCCTCCGTCGATTCGACCGCCGGTTCCGACTCATCGGCGGCGCCGCACCCGGTCAGGACGAATACGCAGAGAACCAGCATTGCTATCGATTGCAACTTCAAACCGCACCTCCAGTGTCGTTACCTCGGAATCCAATATTCCGCCGGAATTATAACGGCCTTCTCGATGAATGCCATAATCTGGAGCGTATGCCCAAGCTGTTGCGAGACGCCGTTCATGGCGACATCGAACTCAATTCGCTCGAAATCGAGTTGATCGATACACTCGACTTCCAGCGGCTGCGGGGGATCAAGCAGTTGGGCACGGCATATCTGGTGTACCCGTCTGCAGTCCACACCCGTTTCGAGCATTGCATTGGAACAATGTGGATGGCGCACCGCCTGATCGGGGCCGTTCGACGGAACCGTGCTGTCGGGAGCGACGAGGCGCTGCTGATCCGGGCCGCGGCGCTCTTGCATGACGTGACCCACATTCCGTTCGGGCACACGCTCGAAGACGAACGGCGCGTGCTGCCCCGCCACGACCAAGACGATGCGCGTCTCGATTATTTCCTCAGGGATTCTTCGATCGGCAGCGTTCTCAGAAAGAACGGTATCCAGGAGGACATCGTCTCGATTCTGACCGGCAAGGGAACGCTCGCGTCCGACATCGTGGGCGGGGCGATCGGGGCCGACTTGCTGGATTACCTGCGTCGCGACAACTATTTCTGCGGACTGTCCCAGTATTACGACGACCGGGTTCTGCAGTCGTTCGAAGAAGACGACGGACGGTTGATCCTGAGACTTGAAAAGCACGGCATGTTGCGCCGCGACGCGCTGTCGGAAGTCGTGCACCTGCTCAGGATCCGGTACACCTTGTCCGAACGCGTTTACTTTCATCACACCAAGCTGGCTTCGGGCGCCATGATTTCCAAGACCGTCGAACTGGCACTGGAAGCCGGTCTCGATGCGGCTCGACTCCGCGTGCTGAAGGACGACGCGTTGTTCTGGATGTTGCGCGACGGATTCGGAAATACGCCGGGAGTGGCGCATATTCTTGACCGGATCGAGAGCCGGTTCCTCTACAAGCCGGCATACCTGCTCACGGTTGATGTCGGGGAGGCGCGCCAGCGGGACCTCGAAGCACGATTCCATTCGAGCCCCGCGGGCCGCGCGCGGGCCGAATCCGAAATCGCGCGGGCCGCCGGTGTCGAACCCCACCAGATCATCGTTTACTGTCCGGCGGTGGGAATGTCGTTGCCCGAGGCCGAGGTGCGGGTCCGCCTCGATGGCGGCGGTGTCCAACCGCTATCGGACGCGAACAATAACGAAATCCGGATCCTCAAGGAAAAGCATCGGGCCCTCTGGAAGTTTCTGGTCCTGGCCGACCGATCGGCGGTCGGGCGTCATGACCGCGTTCGGAAAGCGTCCGAAGAGTACTTCGACCTTCCGACGGTGTTATAGTCCAAGTTTCCCCCTGAACCCCGGCACGAGCTACTGGATCGCGTTCGGGTGACGAGTCATGATTTCATCCACGTTCTTCTTCCTTTTTTCGCAACTCTCGGTCGGAATGCTGTTGACGCTGTTGTGTATCTCACCGAAGGTGATCGGAAACAGCTTCTTCGAATTTGCCAGCAAGACCGCGGCGATCCTGATCGGAGTGACGTTGGGCTTCGACGCTCTGTTTCCTCCCATGGCCCGGGAAAGCTCCCTGCCATTCATTTTCCTGGCGATTTCAGGAGTCCTGGCCGGCGTCTACAACCGAACCGTCCATATCGACAAGCCTCGACCGGCGTACGCCATTCTGATCGCGGCCACCCTGAGCGGGCTGATCGCCATCGCGGCCGATTCGTTGGCGTTTACCGGACTGATGGATCTGGCGGGATGGGAGGCGTGGCTCCTGCTGTTGAATCATATGGGGGCGACGGCGTTGCTGGGTTCCGGGATGCTGGCGATGGTGTTCGGGCACTGGTATCTGGTCGTTCCGAAGCTGTCGATCGACCCCCTGAAACTACTGACGCGGATCTACCTCGGAGCGATCGGGTTCAGGGTCCTCACGATTCTGGTCAGCCTGGCGGCGCTTCATATGGTTCGCGAGGATGTGACCCTGGCCGCGATTGCATCCGAACTGCTGCTGACGCAGGCCTTGTTTTTCTGGCCGCGAGTCGCATTCGGTGTGGTTATTCCGATCGTTCTTGGATTGATGACGTGGAGTACGGTCCAGATCGGGCACACTCAGGCCGCAACCGGACTGCTGTATCTGGTGGTGGTGACGCTGCTGTTTGGAGAAGTTTTCTCGAAGTTCCTGCTGTTTTCCGTGTTTGTTCCCGTTTGACGATGCGGGACGGAGACCCGATTTTGCACCGGGGGAAGGCCGTCATCGGATGCGGGATATGGGAGCGCGGTCCCGGATCTCAAACAAGAAGAACTTTCGGCGCGGGCGCGTTTCTCTGTCGTTTGAAGGACGTCTACTGGATGGCGTGTGTGAGGGTCAGAAGGCCTGCGCGATTTCGGCAATGCCGAGCAATTCTTCGATGTCCCGTTCGATCTCTTCTTTCTTGTCGCCGCCAAAGTACTTCTTGTAGATCGTCCAGTCCGGGCCAACGACGAACTTGGTCGGGTATCCGATGATCCCCCCGAATCCGTTGGTGACGGCTTCATCGCCCATCACGAGCGGATATTCGATGTCGAATTGCGGGAGTTGCGCGGCGATATCTTCGTAACCGCCGGACTGGATCGTGATTCCGATCATTGCGAACTTGTTGGGGTCCTGTTCGTTATGCAGGGCATTGAGATCCGGGATTTCCGCGATGCACGGCGTACACCATGTCGCCCAGAAGTCCACGAGCACGACCTTGCCCTTGAGGTCTTCGGAATTCAGCGTGCCTTCGGGGAACGCGGCCAAGTCGAAATCCGGCGCCGCGCGAAGGTCGCTGGGCACGCCGTCCACCGCGGAACCTGAAAGCGAGGTGGACGACGTTGTCAACTCGGCGCCAGGATCGATGGCCAACCATACCGTCGCCGTGAAGACCACGATTGAAAGAGTCAGAAGCAGGATTTTGTTCATGTCCACCCTCGCCCGGATTAGTCACCAAAAACTATAGCATACCGATGATATCGGCCATATCTTTGCGGCATTGCGGAGTGGGCCCATCCTGAGGGCGTCACGCGATCCGCGCGCCACTCCCACTCCAACTCCCCCTCCCACTCCCATTCCCACTGTAGGTGCAGTCTATGACTGCACGATTACCGCACGATTGCCGCCCCTTCAGTCTCGGAATGCAGGCCTCTCAATGACCAGAAGATGTGGCATGCGGCGAAGGTCCAGATTTCTTCACTTTCCGGCGAGCGCTCTCGCAGACCGCCGCGAAGCCTGCAATCTAGGGGACAGAAGGCGGCGGGCCGACTATAATTTCGGCATCGATGCGTCAGGCGAAGCGTTTTCAGAACTTTCTGTCGGAACACAGGCTCAAGAAGACCTCACAGCGCGCGCTGGTGTGGGAGACGCTGCAGAACGCCGACGACCATCCTTCCGTCGAGGAAATTCGCGGGCGGATGCTCGAACAAGGACACCGCATCGGGTTGTCCACTATCTACCGCACACTCAAGGTCCTCCTGGAATCCGGCATGATCCGCCAATTGAAGCTGCGGGGAACAACGCGCTACGAGATCATTGTCGGCCAGCCGAATCACATTCATTTCGTATGCAATCGCTGCGGGAACACCCAGGAGTTTCCCTCGCAAAAGCTCGAAAACCTTATTCGGCAAGAGACCGAGAAACACGATTTTCAGCCGGTCTTCAGCCGGTACGCCATCCTGGGGTTGTGCCGTGCCTGTGACAGGCATGAGGCGCGGGAAGCGGGTTCCAGGGAGCGGGAACGGCAACAGAAGATCCTGGCCCGGGATGCGCTCGAACTGGCTCTCGCCGTCGAGCGGCGGGGGTACAGCTTCTATACCCGTGCCTCCAAAAAGACCCGGGACCCCGGTGGGCGGCGAATGTTCGAAGATCTGGCCCATGAAGAGTCTGAGCACATGGAACGTCTCTGGGGCCAGTACAAGGCGCTCCTCGACGAGGAGCGGTGGTTGCGCCGGGAGCCCGCGCGTCTGCCGGTCAGCCGGAAGATTGCCGACTCGATTTTTCCGGAACGCGAATTGCTAAGTGTGGATGTGCGCACCGGGACGACCCATGTCGAGGCTCTGAATCTGGCGATCGATCTGGAACGAAAATCGCAAAAGTTCTTCAACGATTTTGCCAGGCAACTGGATGACCCGAAAGGACGCAAGATATTCAGGGAGTTCGCTCGCGAAGAACGGTCGCATCTGAAAAGCCTCCGCGAAGAATATGCGAGGCTGATTGCAAACCGCGCATCCGCCGGTTCATGAGCGGCAGCCGCTCTGAAACGGATGTGAGACCGCTTTCCGTGAGGTCGCTTTCGATGAGTGCAGTTCGGAGTCTCTTCCTTGTGTTGCTGTTTTCGATCTCCGCGCTTCCGCAGGCCCAGATGGCTTCGGGCGACATCAATGGCACGGTGTTCGATCCGACCGGCGCGGTGCTTCCTTCGGTGGCGGTCACCATCGACCGGCCCGACACGGGGCTGGTTCGCGAAACCGTGACCGACGCCTACGGCAACTACGCTTTCCCGTTGCTGTTGCCCGGAGACTACGAGGTGGAGTTTGCGCTCCCCGGCTTTGCCACCATGTTCCGTCGTCCGATACAGCTTCTGGTCGGTCAGTCCCTGTCCATCGATGCGACCCTGAGACCGGCGGCGCTCCAGCAGGAAGTGCTCGTCGTGGCTGAGGCGCCCATCGTCGAAACGCGCAGGACACAGCAGGCCGATACCGTCAACGAACTCCGTATCGACAACCTGCCGATCAATCGCCGCGACTTTCTCGACTTCTCGCTGCTCACGTCGGGGGTGACCCGGTCCGATGCGCTGGTGACCTTTTCGCTCCCGCTCACACCCACTTCGGGCCTGTCGTTCGCGGGACAGAACGGGCGTTCGAACAGTGTGACCATCGACGGACTGGACAACAATGACAACGGCGTGGGCGCGGTCCGGTCAACGCTCAGTCAGGACGCTGTTCAGGAGTTCCAGATCAATCGGGCGAACTATTCGGCAGAGTTCGGACGCGCGTCCGGGGGGCTGATCAACATCGTATCCAAGTCCGGGACCAATGCGTTCCATGGCTCGGCCTTTGCCTTTTTACGCAATCAGGCGCTGGATGCCCGCAATGCGTTCGCTTTCGGCGCCGGCGGATCGAATATCGACCCCCCGTTCAAGCGCGTGCAGTCTGGATTTTCCGCCGGTGGGCCGATCGAAAGAGACCGGACCTTCTTTTTTCTATCCTATGAAGGCTTGTACCAGAGGGAGTCCAATTTTTCGACGTTCCTCGAAAACGAAGACTTCTTTCAGCCGACCGCGGCGCAGCGCGGCCTGATCGATGGCCTTGGAGCCTCCGCACTTCCGGACCTGCGGTTTCTGGGCGCGGCCCTCCGGGCAAATCTGACCACTTCGGAAGCGACGTTCCCGGGTACGGTGGCGCTTCTCAGAACCAACAGCGGCGTGTTTCCGTTCCGAAACAACGACAACATCGTTTCGTTCCGTGTCGATCATCAGGCGTCGGCTCGCAACCAGATGTTTGCCCGGGTCAGCTTTGCCGATTCCGATACGGTGGGCGGCGCCTTCGGCGGTCTGAAGGGGCCGTCGCGCGGCGTCAATT
Source organism: Terriglobia bacterium (assembly GCA_963555775.3). Classification (GTDB taxonomy): domain Bacteria; phylum Acidobacteriota; class Terriglobia; order 20CM-2-55-15; family 20CM-2-55-15; genus JAJEDW01. The sequence goes on from CAUVWY020000009.1 coordinate 77,467, forward strand.
TTCAGGCGCAGGACTTTTCGTTCAGCTTTGGAGACTCGCATTTCTTCTCTCCCAACGTGGTCAACGAGTTCCGTTTTCAGTTTGCCGACAGCGATCTCAATTCGTTCCCGGCGGATGCCCTGGGCCCGGAGATCAATATCAACGGAATCGCGATGGTGGGCCGGGATTTCTTTCTTCCCGCCGCGCGGAATGAGAAGCGGCTGCAGTTCGTCGAAAATTTCACCTCCATCGAGGGCCCCCACGCATTGAAGTTCGGGGGTGAGTTTCAGCATCTCCCCCAGAAGGGATCGGTGGAAGTCTTCCTGGGTGGACGATTCATTTTCGGCGAAGCGATTCCTCTGGGCGCGGTCATCGACTCGGTGGGCGGTCCCGGAACGACCGCGGCCACCGCCGCCGCCCTGGGCGCCTCGGGACAGGGAGCGCTCGTCCCGGCACTTTCGGAACCGATCACATCCCTGCAGTCCTTCAACCTCGGATTGCCGCTGCTCTACCAACAGGGTTTCGGGGACCCTGTTACGAGCCTGACCAACCGCGTCCTTGCCGGCTACGTGCAAGACAATTTTCGCCTGATCCCCGGCCTGACGGTCACGCTGGGTCTGCGTTACGACCTGGAACTGCAACCGCCGCCCGTGCATCGCGACACCAACAACGTTGCGCCAAGGGTTGGTTTTGCCTGGTCGCCGGACGGCCGATGGGTCGTTCGCGGAGGATACGGCGTCTTTTACGCGCCCGTATACCAGGCCATCGCCTTTATCGAACGGGTGCTCGACGGAAGCCGCATTTCGCAGATTGCGGTGCCCATTACGGGTGTGCCCCAACTGGGAATAACGGCGACCTCGGCCCAGGTCTGGAGCTCTTTGAACCGGCAGGGCGTGATCGGAAACCGGGTCATTGCCGCTGCCGATATCGCCCCACTCGGGTTGATTCCGGGCACGACGCCTCCGGTGTTGCTGCGCTCCTCGCCAGAATTGGTGAATCCCTACAGCCAGCACGCCAGTTTCGGAATCGAACGTGAATTGGCCGTCCATTGGAGCGCTGGCCTGGATTATCTGATGAATCGCGGGGTCAAACTGCTGCGGTCCCGGAACGTCAATCTGCAGGCGGTCGGTAGCAATGCCTTTGGCCCCGTCCATGGGCCGATCGATCCGCGCATTCTTCAGGACAACGTGGTCGAAAGTTCCGGCAGTTCGATCTACCACGGCATGACGGCCACGCTTCGGAAGAGATTCAACGATTTTCACCAATTTCAGGTGTCGTACACGTTTTCGAAAGCCATCGACGATACGGTGGATTTCATCACGGACCTTCAGGCGGCGAACAGCCTGGACCTGGCCGCGGAACGCTCTTTATCGTCGTTCGATCAGCGCAACCGGCTTGTTTTGAGCGGTGTTTTCGCGACGCCGTTCGAGCGCGGCTTCGGAATCGGCCGGGTTCTGGCCGACATGACGTTGGCCCCGATCGTCACGTTGTCCAGCGGACGGCCGTTCAACCTGCTGTTGGGATTCGACGCCAACGGCGACACCAACGCAAACACCGATCGGCCGGCGTTTGCGGGCCGCAACACGGGTAAGGGGCCCGGTTTCGCCAGCGTCGATTTCCGTGTTGCCAAGGCCTTCGAATTTGGAGATGGCTATCGGATCGAGGCCATCGCGGAGGCGTTCAACATTCTCAACACCGTCAATTATTCGGGCGTGAACAACGTGATCGGCACCGAGGCGTTACCCTCGCACCACATCCCTGGCGACCGCTCCCGGGGGCCGGCCGAGCCGCTGGGCTTTACATCGGCTTTTGCCCCACGTCAGATTCAACTAGGCGTCAAGTTCGAATTCTGAAAAAATCTCCCCGTGACAGCATGGATTGAACGACGCTTTGGCGTTTCGGCGGCCGGTTCGACAATTCAGGTCGAGATTCTGGGTGGGCTGACGACGTTCATGACGATGTGCTACATCGTCTTCGTTCAGCCCGCTCTCTTCAGTACCGTCGGAATGGACTTCGATGCCGTTCTGGCGGCGACCTGCCTGATCAGCGCGTTCGGGACGCTGCTGATGGCCTTTCTGGCCAACTATCCGATCGCGGTGGCCCCGGCCATGGGGCACAACTTCTTCTTCGTCTTCACCGTCGTCGGGGCGATGGGATACACCTGGCAGCAGGCGCTGGGAGCGGTCTTTGTCTCCGGCGTGCTCTTTATGGCGATGTCGATCTGGGGGATTCGCGAGACGCTGATACGGGCGATTCCGGCCTCGCTGAAGCACGGGATCGCCGTGGGTATCGGGTTGTTGATCGCCCTGGTCGGGCTGGAGTGGGGCGGCTTCGTCGCGGCAGACCCCGGCACGTTGGTAACGCTTGGGGATCTGGGAACGCCGCCGGTCTGGATGGCCGGTTCGGGTCTCGTTGTGACCATGATCCTGCTCGTACGCCGTTCACGCGGCGCGATCCTGGCAGGCATCTTGACCAGCACCGTACTCGGCCTGATCCTTGGCGTCGTGCGGTTCGACGGTGTTTTTGCGATGCCGCCATCGCCCGGCCCCGTGGCGATAGAACTGGACGTCCTGGGTGTCTTGAGCTTGGGCGCTCTTCCGGTGATTTTCGTGTTCTTCTTCCTGGATCTCTTCGATAGCATCGGTTCGCTGATCGGGATTGCCCAGCAGGGAGGCTTCATGAAAGGGGACGATCTGCCCCGGGCACGCGAGGCGCTGATGGCGGACGCGATCGGAACGACGGGCGCCGGGTTGTTGGGGAACTCCCCGGTGGTCAGCTATATCGAAAGCGCCACCGGCGTTGCCGAGGGCGCGCGTACGGGACTGGCCAATGTGGTCACCGCGGCGATGTTCCTGCTTGCGCTGTTTTTTGCGCCGCTCGCCCGAATGGTCGGGGCGGGACATGTTTCCGAATCCGGACTGACCCTCTATCCCACCGTGGCGCCGGCACTGATCATCGTGGGGGCGTTCATGATGCGCAACGTCGTTCACGTCGCCTGGGATCAGCCGCACGAATACATTCCCGCCTTCATCACGATTACGGTGATTCCGTTCACCTTTTCAATCACCGACGGCATTGCGTTCGGGTTTATCAGCTATGTCGGGCTGAGCCTGGTGCGGGGGCGCCATCGCGATCTTCACTGGGTCATCTGGCTGTTCACGGCTTTGTTCCTGGTTCGCTACATCCTTGTCGGGTGAGGCGACGGTTCACACCCGTCCAGCGGAACGCCGGCGACCCCCGGCCGGTACGGGTTGCTATACTGGCAGTCCGTTGTGGAACCCTGCCGGGTTCTGCCAAGGGGTGCGGCAACCGCAAACCCCGGACCAAAAAGGAAGGGATGCCATGAAGAGCCGAATCGGACTCGTTTTCTCTTTTGCGATCGTCCTCATGCTTGCGGCGCCGCCGGCCCGGGCGCAGTCCGGCCCGGATGCGGGCGAGTGGACGGCATTGTTCAATGGGCAGGATCTGGAGGACTGGATTGTCAAGATCCGGGGCCACGAACCTGGAGAGAACTTTGCCGACACGTTTCGTGTCGAAGACGGCCTGATGACGGTGTCCTACGACGGATACACGAGCTTCGACGAACAGTTTGGCCACATCTTATTTCGAGAGCCTTTCTCCCATTACAGGCTTCTGGTGGAGTACCGGTTCACCGGAGAGCAGGCCCTGAACGCCCCGGATTGGGCGATTCGCAACAGCGGCGCAATGTTGCATTCGCAACACCCCGACACGATGCCGGCTGACCAGAACTTTCCCATTTCCATCGAGGCCCAGTTCCTGGGTGGTCTGGGCGATGGCAACAGCCGCTCGACCGGCAATATGTGCTCGCCCGGAACGCATATCGTCTATGACGGGACGTTCACCGCGACTCATTGCATCAACTCGGCATCGGATACCTACCACGGAGATCAGTGGGTGACGGCTGAGATCCTTGTCCTGGGAAACGAACGGATCGTTCACTTCATCAACGGGGAACAGGTGATGGAATACGGCGGGACGACCGTTGGAGGCGGCGCGGTGTCGGGACACCGGCCGGAAGCCAAAATCGACGGCGCACCGTTATCGGAGGGCTACATTTCGTTGCAGAGCGAAGGGCATCCCATTCAGTTCCGGCGGGTCGAACTGCTGAACCTGAAAGGCTGCATGGATCCGCAAGCGGCAAACTTCAAGAGCCATTACGTCGAGGCCGACCCGTCCCAGTGTGAGTGAACGGGGCGGGTCCGGGGAAGGGGAAGGCTATTTCGCGACCCAACTGCCGGGAGCGTTCAACCGCCCCGGCAGTCGGTCGAGCCGCGCGTGTCAGGGCGCCGTACAGGCCCAGTTGGCCGCATCGGCAAGATTGCCGCTGCCATCGTACCGTGCATACTGGGGATACGGGCACAGGGGGCGTGTCAGGCCGGACTGGGCGTTCGACCCCATGATCCGGTCCGGCGCCAGACCCTGTTCCCGCCACTGTTCCATCGTCGCGATGGAGTCGAACGTGTTCGGGCCGGGGCCGCCGCCGCAATGCCCCATGCTCGGGATCATGAACAAACGCATCCAGTCATCCTGATCCGGACCCATTTCTTCAAGTACGGTCTCGTAGTAGTGGGCGGTGTTTTCAGGCGTGATGGCTGTGTCTCCCCAACCGGCATACAGCAGTAACTTGGCGCCGTGGCCTTCGAACCCGCGCAGATCCGGATCGTCGGAATCCACAAAGCCGGTCGCCGCGTCGATAATCGGCATGTCGCGATCCAGGTCGAAGTCGCGCCAGTCGTAGTTCTCGTCCTGGAACCCCCAGATGCGAACCGTATCCGAAACGTTGCCGTCTTCACCCATCGCCTGAACCGCGCGCATCGGATTACCCAGCGCCTGACCCGAAAAAATCATCTCCCCCTTGCTGTTCTTTACCCCGCCGTACCAGGTTTCCACCGTTCGAAGTTGCGGTTCGGTGAGGCAGAGTCCATTGCTTCCGCTGCCGCTTGCGCCGTCGCTGCAAACGAGCGAAGCGAAGTCGAACGAGCACTGGCGGGGGTTGTTCAGAAAACCCTCGCCGAGCGTGTCGCACTGGTTCATCACGGCATCGGTGACCATTTGCGCCAGGTCGGCTGAAATGGCCTGATCGGGGTTCCGCGATATATGAATCCTGCGGGCGACACCGGACGTGTGCATGTAAATGTGGCGGTTGGCGAGCGCTCCCGCGATAATGCCGTCAAAGTCGCCCGGGTACCGTTGGGCCGCCATCATGGCCTGGCGTCCTCCGGTCGAGCAACCCTTGAAGTATGCATAGTTCAGCGGTTCGTCGTAGTACGCGTCGAGAATGCGCTTGGACTTCACCGTCATGTCGTGAACGGCGCGGTGGGAGAAGTCGACGATCTTTTCGGGATGGCCCAGACCGAACATGCCGCTGGGACCATCCGCCGCCGAATGGCCGGTATCGGTCGCCGCGGTCGCATAACCCCTTCGAAGCGCGGTCTGCATGTCTCCGTATCCCTGAATCGATCCGGCAAACCCGCCGTTGCCCACCGCCAGGAAACGACCGTTCCAGTTCTGGGCAGGCATCCAGAGTTCAACGTTGATGTTGGAGTCCGAGGTCGGAGTCAGCACCATCGTCAAACGGCAGTGTGCGGGCAGGGGCGCCTGGTTCGCGCCGCCGCGTCCTCCGCGCCCTCCTGCGGGCCGGACGAACGGGCCTTCGGGAACCATATCCGCGGTTGCAATGCTGCCGTTTTCAAGAGAGAACGATGTCAGGCTTTCGCACGGCGCCGCCTGGAAAGCGGTTGCGAGCAGTGCGGCGCCCAGTAGTTCGGTCATAGGTGGTTCCTCCGCGTCGTATTCGAGTTCTTTTCGAATTTGGGACGTTAATCCTGTTGTTCGGCTTGCCAGGCCCTCAGTGTTTCAATGTATTCGGGCCGTGTTGTTTCGGGTCCGCCCAGAGCGGCTTCCACCGGGATGCCGTGACGCTGGGCGAACTCGGCGATAAAAGGATTCTCGCCGGGCAGATAGTGCGGCACGTCTCCCTGCTCCTGATCGGCTACCTCCACGACGTACTCACATGGCCAGAGCCAGTTGGCGCCGCTTTCGTCGTTGAGGCGGAAGGATTGATTCTTGATGAGGGGTTCTTCGAGAAACACGGGGTCGTTGGCGATCGTGATGTGCGTCAGGATGTCTCCGTGTTTCGCGAAGTATTCGATCAGTTCCATCCGGTCGCTCGACGGCAATCCGTTGCGCCGATGCCAACCCTGCTTGATGTGCGTGGTGCGGACTCTGAGTTTGTTGCCGAACCATTCGCCGGTCGAAAAGCCCATCCACGTGTGCGGCGCGTTCTCCGAAGGATGCGGACGTCCATCCATCCATATCGTGCGCGACTGCTCATAGGTGCTGATGTACTGATTGATCGCGATCAGTTCCTGCGAATCGGGATTGCGTTCTTCCCAGATCCGGAGGCGCAGTGGTCCCCGGTAGATGTAGCCCACGGTGTGAACCTGGCACTGGTGTTCGGGCAACGTGTACCGGGACGGGTTCCAACTGAGGGCGAACTGGCGTCCCTGCGGGTTGATCGGGAGTCCGAGGTAATCCACCAGCGCCGGCCCAGGGCCGCGTTCGAGGCGGTCTTCCTGCCTCGGTGGAGACCAGTTGCCGGTGAGGTCGAGTTGGGCATCCGCCGGGGGCGCAGCCAGCAGTGCGGCAACGACGACGAACGACGTGGACAGTGCCCCGCGACAAGTTGACGTGAGGTTCTTCATTTCCGGCCGCTCCCGCTTTCGGCCATCTCCGTTGCGCTGGAAAGGGCGTACCGGCAGTTCAGTCCGCCAGCATGACAAAGGTATACAGCGAGTCGCCCGCACCGACAACAAGATACTGGGTACCGTCCAGTTCGTAGGTGATCGGACCGTTGGTCATCGGCGTGTGGAGTCCCGCGTGCCATAGCAGCGTCCCGTCGGCAGGGTCGAGGGCCACAAGGTTGTTGCCGATGTCTCCGGCGAAGAGCAGGTTGCCCGCCGTCGAGAGCAGGCCCGAACGAACGCGGCCCCGGCCTTCCCAACGGTGACTCCATCGAATCTCGCCGGTGCGGTAGTCGATGGCCTGGAGCATCGGAATGTTGTAGCCGCCCCGGTCGTTTCCGCCCCAGCCTTCGGGTTTTTCGTCATCGTCATACAGGTAGTACACGCTGTAGGCGCGGGAGGCATTGGCGTAAAACAGTCCGGTGTCCGGGTTGAAACTCTGCGGAGGCCAATTGACGGCACCGTATTGGTCGGGCGACACCAGTGCGCCGTCCAACTGCGGCTGCTTGGCGGGGTTGGGAAGCGGACGTCCATCGCCGCCGACCCCCAGAGTCCAGTTCGTTCCAACGAAGTCGGTGCTGACCAGGTTCTCGCCCGTCTCGCGGTCCATCACGAAAAACCACCCGTTGCGGCTGGCCTGGGCAACAAGCTTTCGGGGCTCCCCGTCGAACTCGGCGTCGAACAGTACCGGTGTCTGCACGGCGTCCCAGTCGTGCGTGTCGTGCGGGGATACCTGGAAATACCAGACCAGTTCGCCCGTGTCCGGATTCAGTGCGACGACCGACTCGGTATAGAGGTTGTCCCCTTCGCGCCCCTGGCCGGCGATGACGGGTTGCGGGTTGCCCGTGCCCAGATACAGGAGATTCAATTCGGGGTCGTAGGTGCTTGGAACCCAGGTCATCCCGCCAGCATGCATCATGGCCTCGGTGCTGGGCCACGTCGCCGCCTCGGGGTCGTCCGGGTCAGGACGCGTATACCAGCGCCATTGCATTTCGCCGGTTTCGGGGTCGTACGAGGAAAGGTAGCCGGGAATGTCCAGATCGTCGCCGCTGACGCCGACGATGACGTGATCGTTGACGATCACCGGCGCCACGGACGCGTAATAGAATTGCTGGAGGTCGCAGATTTCGGTGCGCCAGAGCTCCTCGCCGTCGGTGAGGCGTAGCGCCACCAGGTTGCAATCGGGAGTCTCAACGAACAGCGTGTCGTTCCAGACGGCCGCGCCGCGGTTGCCGATATGCCAGCCGCCCCTGGATTCCCACGTCGTGTGCCAGAGTTGGCGGCCGGTTCGCGCGTCCAATGCCCACACGTGGTCGGGAATCGTGACGTACATGATGCCGTTGATTACAAGCGGCGTTCCCTTGATGACGGCGGCGTTGCTTCCGCCCCCGCCCTGCGGTGACGGTCCCGGGTTGAGGCGCCTTACCCAGGCCAGGGTCAGGGAGTCGACGTTCGAATCGTCGATCCCGGTCATGGGACTGTATCGCCGCCCCGAGTAGTCGCCGTTATAGGTGGGCCACGAGTCCGTTGGAAGCTCGACGAGCTTCGATGGATCCAGTCCCTGCCCGAAGGCGCCCGCCGCCAGCAGGCCAACCAGAAGCACAGGCCGAAGAGTTTTCATTTCAGTGTTTCCATGTAGGTGACCACGTCGTGGATATTGCGGTCGGTAATTCGTTCAAGCAGATCCCAGTGCGCCTGGTAGGGGTCGCGGGTCTCGACCCTCAGATCGGATGTGCGCCGGAACGAGCGGTACGCGCCCGAGGTGTCCGTGAGCGAGACAAAAAAGTCGTTCAGGAATTCCAGTGTGCCCGAAACCTCCCCTTCCGCGCCCCCAGTGACCGTGACCAGTGTTGGCGTCTCGGGGCGGCCGCCGCCCCGCGGAAAGAGAAAGCGTTGCTGAAGATTGACCGGGCTGTACCGTCCGCCGATTCCCGCAAGGTCTCCCGTTGTCGAGTGACAGCCATTGCATCCACCGTCGCCGTTGAAAAACGCGCGTCCCGCGTCGACGTTGCCCGTGAGAACGTCGGGGGGCTCGGAGGGGTTGCGGTTTCTGGCTGTGGACTCGATCTGCTGCTTCAGGAAGTGGGAGATGTCCGACAGTTCTCTGCCCGGCAGGCCGGCGGGATGATCGGCGATGTTGGCCATCGCCGGGCCGATCTCACTGCCCTCGAGATCGCGCAGCACCGCGACAGACCGAATGAGATCCGGCCCGTTTTCGGTACCCTTCACGTCGAGTCCGTGACAATTGATGCATCGTGCGAGGTAAACGCCGCGCCCCCGCTCCACGGCGTCGTCGTCGGGACGCTGCCGGTCGAATGGGCCCGCCTGCGCGGCCGAATCCACCGCATTCGATGCGACGAAAAATGTGAAGAAAATAACAATTATCAGAACTCCCCGAATCCTGTTCAGCATGGCGATCTCCGTCATCGACCGGTTGTGTGGATCTACCGGATATGGACAGGCACGTGTTGGCAGTGCGGTCCCGGCGCGTCTTCAGGATAATATAGGACGCTGATCGAAATCGATTTTCTGGCAGCACGATTCGAAACACCGCGATTTGGAGATCTTGAGGGGGTATTCGTGACGATCCGACGCACACTGTTGCTCATCCTGTTGACTGTCGGCACGCTGAACCTGACTGCTGGCACGCTCGAAGCCCAGGTCACGTTCGAACGTCTGCTGAACGCGGATCGGGAACCGGAGAACTGGTTGACCTATTCGGGCAACAACGCCGGTCAGAGATACAGTCCGTTGACCGAGGTCAACAAGGCCAACGTCTCCGAACTGGAAGTCGAGTGGGTGTGGCAGGCGAGGTCGCTGGAGAAGTTCGAGACGACGGCTCTGGTTGTGGACGGCATCCTGTACACGATCCAGGCGCCGAACGACGTGGTCGCGCTGGACGCGGCGACGGGCCGCCCGTTGTGGATTTATGCCTACGAGAATGCGCCGGAAGGCAGCAACTGCTGTGGGCGCGTGAACCGCGGACTGGCGATTTCCGGGGAGACCCTGTTCATGGGTACGCTCGACGCCCACCTGGTCGCGATCGACGCCGGGACTGGAACCGAGATCTGGAAGAGGGAAGTCGCCCCAGCGTCCGAGCGGTATGCGATCACCCATGCCCCCCTCATCGTCAAGGACATGGTTCTGGTTGGCACGGCCGGCGGCGACCGGGGTATTCGAGGTTTGCTGGCGGCTTACGACGTGAACAGCGGCGAGGAAGTGTGGCGTTTTCATACGATTCCCGGTCCGGGGGAACCCGGAAACGAAACCTGGATTGGAACCGACCCCGAGAGCGGGCGGGCGGCCTGGGAGATCGGCGGTGCGGCGATCTGGAACACCGGTGCGTACGATCCGGATACGAATCTGACCTACTGGGGCACCGGAAACCCCGCGCCCGACTGGGACGGCCGTGACCGCCTGGGCGACAACTTGTACAGCGACAGCGTCATCGCGCTCGATGCCGACACCGGCGAACTGCGTTGGTACTACCAGTTTACGCCGCACGACGAGATGGATTACGACTCCACCCAGGTGCCGATTCTGGCCGAGGTGGAGTGGGAAGGCGAAATGCGGCAAGTCATGTTGTGGGCCAACCGCAACGGCCTGATGTACATGCTCGATCGCGTCACCGGCGAGTTCCTGTACGGCCGTCCCTTCGTTCAGGTGAACTGGACGACCGGATTCGATTCCGACGGCCGTCCCATTCTGAACCCGGACGCGCAGCCGCGTCCCGACGAACCCGTGCTGGTGATGCCGACCGCGTTGGGAGCGACCAACTGGTATCCGCCCTCCTACAGCCCGAACACGGGTCTGTTCTACATTCCGGCATGGGAGAATACCGGAACGTTTGCGACTCAAGGCGTGTTTCCGCGGGCCACGGATCGCACGCCGATGGGGAACGTGAACATTCAACCCAACATGCGTGCCGCGCTGAACGCGGGCGAGCCGTTTGAAGAGTTGCTCGATCCGGCCGACGATCAGGATTACTACGGCGCCGTTCGGGCTTTCGATCCGGCGACCGGAGAAATGATCTGGCAGCATCAAATGAACGATATTACCTGGGCGGGTGTTTTGAGTACGGCGTCCGATTTGGTGTTCAGCGGGGGGCGTGAAGGCTATTTTTACGCGTTGGATGCCGCAACCGGGGAATTGCTCTGGCGCATTTCGCTTGGAGGCCAGATCAACAGCGGACCGATGTCCTACGCGGCGGATGGCCGGCAGTTCGTCGCCGTCGCCGCCGGAACCGCGCTGTTTGCGTTCGCCCTCGACGATGGGGACAATTGATTTTCAGGCGCCTCTCCCCGGAAGGGACAGGGTTCCGGTTGTAGGAGGACCATCCGATGAATGACATCTCAGCTTCAACTTCGACCGAAGAGTCGATATCGGCCTCGACATCAACAACCGCGCGATGGGGCTTTTGGGGAACCTGCCTGTGGGGGCTGCTGATCGGATTTGTCTTTGTAGTCCTGCAGACGGCGACGGTTCTGGTCGGTACGGTCGTTCGTTCGCCAAATGGTTTCAGCCCTTCCGATCCTGGTTTCGAAGACCTCCTCGCGGCCGCCGCCCAGAACGGCACGCTCATATCGATAGCGACCCTCATCACAGCCGTGGTGTGCTGCGGCCTGATCGCGGGAGTTGTGAAACTGAAGAAGGGAGCGACCGTCGGGGAGTATCTGTCGCTCGGGGGCGTACCGGTTCGGACCTATCTGAACTGGCTGGGCGCCACGGCCGTGTTGGTGGTTCTTTCCGACCTGACGACGACGGCCCTGGGGCGACCCGTCGTACCCGAATCCATGTCCGAGGTCTACGCCACGGCCCAACCGGTTTGGTTGCTCTGGCTCGCACTGGTTGTCGGCGCGCCGCTATTCGAAGAAACGTTCTTCAGGGGCTTTCTCCTGGCAGGCCTCAAGGCCAGTGCCCTGCGGCCGGCGGGCGCGGTCGTGGCGACCTCGGTGCTTTGGTCCCTGATGCACCTGCAATATGACGCCTACCTTATCTTTACGGTATTTGTGATGGGGTTGTTGTTCGGGATGGCGCGCATCCGTACCGGCTCGCTTCTGGTGCCCATGGCGCTGCACGCGGCGGTCAACCTGACAGCGACGATACAGGCGGCAACCCTCGGCTGATCCCGCCGATGTCTGCAGTTTGGCGATCGGTATGCCCGCCCGACGTTATTCCGGCAAGGCGAACGTGACGTACTGTCCGGGCGCGGGGTCGGGTTGTTCGATACGCAGTCCGAACGACCCATTGCCGGCCGCGACGGGGAACGTGATGTACTGCCGTCCGTCGATCTGATAGACAGCCGGTACGCCTTCCACCGCCGCATCCATCGGGTACTCCCACAAGATTTCGCCGTTGTCCTGGTTGTAGGCGCGAATCGTGCGGTCCGACGATGTCCCCTGAAAAAGCAAACCGCCCGCGGTGGCGACCGGCCCGCCTCGGGGCATGTGGCTGCCGCTGTTTTCGGCTTCAATACCGTTGACCGATCCGTTGTTGATCTGCCACAGGATGGTGCCTTCGTTCAAGTCATAAGCCGTCAGTTGCGACCATGGCGGCCCGATGGCCGGCATTCCGCCGGTTTCGGTCATGAAGTTGTATGGTGACGTGTAAGCCACGAAGTCCGGTCCCGCGTTGGGGGGTTCCGGAGGAGGGCCATCCTGGCCGCCACGGCCGCCCCTTCCGCCGCGGCCGCCCCGGCCTGCGGCGCCGGGTTCGCGAATAGTCAGAAGCGTGGGTAACACCTTGCTCGAGACAAACATCAGGCCGCGTTCGGGATTCACGGCCGAACTGCCCCAGTTGGCGCCGCCGTTGTGGCCCGGAAGCTGGATCGACCCCTGGAAGCTGGGCGGCGTGAAGAGGCCTTCGTTCCGATAGGTCTCTAAACGTTCCCGCAGGTCGGCCTGATCTTCTTCAGGCAGGAAAGGATTGATGTCGTCCACGGTGAACGACTGCCTGGCGAAGGGCGGGGGCATGGTTGGGAATGGCTGGGTTGGCCAGGTTTCTTCGCCCGGAATGTCCGACTGAGGTATAGGGCGTTCTTCGATCGGCCACAGCGGCTCGCCCGTCTCGCGATTGAACACGAACAGAAAGCCGTGTTTTGACGCCTGCGCGACCGCCGGAATTTCCTCTCCATCTCGGCGGACAGTCATCAGCTTGGGCGCGTTGGGCAAATCGTAATCCCACAAGTCGTGATGCACGGTCTGGAAGTGCCACAAGCGTTCGCCGGTTCTCGCGTCCAAGGCGACGATGCTGTTGGCGAACAGATTCTGACCTAATCGGTTTGCCCCATAGAAGTCGTAGCGTGCGGTTCCGGTTGGAATGAACACCATGCCGCGGTCCGGGTCCACGGTCATCTCGCTCCAGTTGTGTCCGCCTCCGACCATCTCGACGCGGTTCGCCCAGGTGTCGGCGCCAAACTCTCCGGGGCGGGGAAGCGTATGGAACACCCATTCCAGTTCGCCCGTGCGCACATCGTACGCATGGATGTCGGCGGGGTTGGCATTGAACGATGCACCCGCGGCGGGCGTGGCCATGATGATCAGATCGTCGAAGATGCGACCCGGATTGTTGGTGTTGATCGGGTTGGGCGGCCTCAACTCGTCCTCGAAACCGGTTCGCAGGTCGACCTGCCCATTGTCTCCGAACGATGTGACCGGATCTCCGGTGGCCGCGTCCAGTTCGGTGACGAAACCGGCGCTGAGGAACACCAGGCGTTTGTCGGCGCCGTCTTCGCTTTCCCAATAGTTGATTCCGCGGCTGCTGATGCCGTCCAACGCCCGAGTCCAGAGTTCATCGCCGGTCGCGGCATCCAGGGCCGCGAGTGTTCGGTTCGCCCCCAGGACGTACATGACATTGCCGACCACGGTCGGGCCGAAAGTGATGTTTCCGTCGCCGGTCGGATAACTCCAGACGACCTCGAGTTGGTCGACATTGGATCGGTCGATCTGGTCGAGGGATGAATATTGCGAGGAGTCCGATCCGCCGAGATATTGATTCCAGATTTGGAACGAAAGGTCGTCAGCCCGCTGGGCCAGGAGGGGTACCGTGGGGAGGGTCGACACGAGAACGACAAGAGTGACCGCGAGAAAGCAATTCCGGTGCATACCACTCTCCTCGGACTATCTGAAATGCAAGAAGCGGGTGCATTGTAGACCCAGTGTCCTCGAAAACGGAATTACTCTCTGGCTGGTATCAGACGGTTCCGGCTCCCGAAACTCTCTACCGCACCGATTCACGGAATCGGTGTTCTATGCACCGATTGAAAGATACGGTCTTCGTCGGTACATGCGCGCACTTGCGCTTCCGCATCCGCCTTTCCGAGAAACCTCCCGATATGCATTTGCTTGCCTTCAACGTGATCGAATACATGGGAGACGAATACGGTCAGCATTGACTCGATTTGCGTCGTGATCGTCACCGCTTCTTTCGGCAGGCGCACCAGGATGTTGTGGTCTTCCAAATCGTCCTCGACTTGTTCCATCAGACCAATGACTTCGGAGTCCAGGAGGTCACCGGAAGCGAAGCGTTGTTCGGTAATGACGAAGCAATCAAGGTTCCCACCGTCGGCGCAGGTGGTCCCGAGGATGAATCCATACGGGAAGGGATACGGGCGCGATACTTCGACCGTGCACCGCCACTGCAAGGTCTTTTCGTTGTGATGGTGCTTCCGGTTCGAACCCGCCTCGTTTTGGATAAACACTTTCACTTTCATGGGCCGTGCCGACAGTTTTCGTGCCCGGAATTTCGGGTCTGGACTTCCGTAGGCAGCAGGGTATCCAAGCTCCTCTGCCGAACGAAACGAATTCGCCGCCGCGGACTGTCGCCGACGTCGCTTTGGACTCCATGGTCGTGATATTTTCTTTGGAGATGATCCATTCGCGACAGAGCCGGGTTGTCGCCATCGTCCTTGTGGCCGCGGTCCTCGCTTTTGCAGTGCAGTCGGCGCTCGAAGCGATCCACCCGATCGAGGAAGACGTGGCGGTTTCGGTCGGGCACACGCATGGCAACACCTGGGGCCCCGCAATACAGGATCCCGGTCAGGGGGACCTTGGCGCCCACGATCATCACTTCTGCGCTCACTCCAACGCGATGGCTTTCGTGGCGACGCCCCACCCGTCGTTTCAGCACATGCAGTCGGTCGCTCCCGTCGTTTCCGGCGAAGGCGCGCCCCGGGTTCGCTCGCTCTTCGCCGTTCTCGACCGCGGCCCGCCTCTCCTCTAAGTCCAGTTCGTCCCGATAGGATCGATCGGGGCGTCAGCGTCAGTATCACTACGCGTTTTTTGACTTGGAGGGTTCCCATGAAACTTTTCGGCATTATTTTCTCAGTTCTGGTTCTCTGTTCCAGCGTTGTCCCTGTCATCGCTGCTCAACCCACCGGTTCCATCGAAGGCATTGTCATTCTGCCGACCGGCGACCCCGCGCACCGCGTCACGGTGCTCCTTGCGGAACTCAGCCGCATCGTCGAAACCGATGACGATGGCCGGTTCGTTTTCGAAAACGTGCCTCCGGGCGCCTATGACGTCCTGGCGTTCCAGTCGATGCTGAACTCCCAGTTGACGGGCATCGAGGTGGCCGCGGGGCAGATTCGTTCCGTGCAGTTGGAAATGCGGATTTCACCTCTCCGGCAGGAGATTACCGTCACGGCGCGGGGCCGCGAAGAGACCACCTTTCAGGCTGTGCCGTCGGTCACCAGTCTGGATTCGTTCGATCTGGCCGAGGCCATGGCGCCTTCACTGGGCGAAGTGCTCGACGGTCAACTGGGGATTGCCAAACGTAGCTTCGGCACCGGCAACGCGCGTCCGGTGGTCCGGGGTTTCGACGGCGACCGGGTCCTGGTGATGCAGGACGGGGTCGGTATCGGGTCACTGGGATCCCAATCCGGAGACCACGGCGAGCCCATCGATGCCGGCAATGTTGAACGAATCGAAGTGGTCAAGGGGCCGGCTACGCTTCTCTACGGGAGCAGCGCGATCGGTGGCGTGGTCAATGCCGTCAGCAGTCACCAGGAAGTGCACGACCAGCCGCATCAGGGGTGGCGGGGGCAGGTGTCCTCGGTCGCCGGTTCGGCGAATGCGCAGGGCGGAGGGAGCTTCAACGCCGAATACGGCGCGGGCCGGTGGATGGTTTGGGCCGGCGGCGGCGGACAGCGGACCGGAGACTACAACACCCCCGAGGGGCGCATTGCCCACTCCGGGAGCCGCATCAGTAATGGATCGATGGGCTTCGGCTGGTTCGGTGCACGCGGTTTTGCAAGCGTGGATTACAAGGCCAACGACGGACGCACCGGTATTCCGTTCGCAACCGAGTTTCACCACGAAAGCCATGGAGACGAAGAAGAACATGGTGAAGACGAAGAAGAACACGATGAACTGGACGTTGAGAACATCGACGTCGCGTTCCGGCGCCACAACGTTCGTTTCTCAGGTGGTTTGAGAGAACTCGGCCCCGCCATCGAAAGCTTTGAGCTTTCACTCAACTATTCGGATTGGAACCATGACGAGATCGAGATATTTCCCGGAAACGACCAGCGCATCGGCACCACGTTCGAAAATCGTCAATTTGCCTATCGCGGCGTGTTTACTCAGGGCAGACGCGGGTACTGGACTGGCAGCCTCGGCTTTCAGGGACATGCGCGCGAATATTCCGCCTTCGGCGAGGAGGCGTTGTCGCCGCCGGTCGACCAGGACGTATTTGCCGTGTTCGCGCTCGAGGAACTCGGTTTTGATCGGGTTCGTATGCAGCTTGGCGGGAGAGTCGAAAGCACGGGTTACACGCCCGCGGCCGATTCCGGTTTCAGCAACCGGCGTTTCACGGGGTTTTCAGGGGGCATGGGCGCCCGGTTCGACCTGTGGGACGGCGGTGCGTTCGTTGCAAACTACACGAATTCCTATCGTGCGCCGGCGCTCGAAGAACTCTACAACTTCGGCCCGCACGTGGGAAACCTGACCTTCGAGATCGGCAATCCGAATCTCGCCAACGAGCGGTCCAACGGTTTCGATTTCTCGCTGCGGCACCAGAAGGAGCAGATTCGCATGGAAGCCAATCTCTTCTATTACGACATCGACGGCTTTGTTTATCTTGCGCCGACCGGCGAGATCGAGGACGGACTGATTGCCGCCGACTTCGCGCAGGGCGATGCTCGTTTTCTGGGGAGCGAGTTCAAAATCGAACTGCTGTTGACGGAACACGTCTGGCTCAATGGCGCGGTAGACGCCGTGGATACCCGGTTGAGGGCGACGGGCGGGCCGTTGCCCCGGATTCCCCCTATGCGAGGGACAGTGGGTCTGGATCTGCGTTACGGGGGCTTGAGCATCAGGCCGGAAGTTGTCATCGCCGACTCGCGGGACGACGTTTTCGAGAGCGAAACTTCAACCGCCGGCTATAAGGTGTTCGACCTGAAAGCTTCGTACACCATTCCACAGCAGCACGTTTCGCACCACATCTCGGTCGATTTCTTCAACATCGGCGACCGGCTGTACCGGAATCATCTGAGCTTCATCAAGGACCTCGCCCCGGAGATCGGCCGAGGTGTCCGGTTTTCGTACGCCGCCAAATTATTTTAGCGTCCCGGTGTCAACTGGCGTTCGAGCGTCTCAGGCGATACCGGCGCCCGAGACGCCGACGTAGATCGAGTAGAGCGACTGGCTGGCGGTCATGAACAGACGGTTGCGGCGGGCGCCGCCGAAACAGACGTTAGCGCATATTTCAGGCAACCGAATCATGCCGATGTTTTCTCCTTCGGGAGTATGGATCCGTACGCCTGGACGAGCCGCGCCCCAGATGTTACCGTCCGCGTCCGAGCGGATGCCATCGGCGCCCGTATTGGTGAATTGCCGAGGGTTGGTCACACGGACATCGTCCACATCCCACACCTTGATTTCACCGCTTCCAGTGTCCGCGACATACAAGCGGGAATAGTCCGGAGAGAAACACAGCCCGTTCGGTTGGGTGACTTCGTCGGTCACCATCGCGATTTGTCCGGTCGAGCCATCCACGCGATAGACGGCCTCCTTCGTTTCGGATTCGGCCCTGGTCCCTTCGTAGTCTCCGCGGATCCCGTAGATTGGATCGGTAAACCAGATGCTGCCGTCGGGATGGACGACGACGTCGTTGGGTGAGTTGAGGCGGTTTCCGTTGAAGCGGTCCGCGATCACCGTCACGGAACCGTTCTGTTCGTACCGGACAACGCGCCGGCCGCCGTGTTCGGCCGAGAGTTGGCGTCCCTGGTAGTCGAATGTGTTTCCGTTCGAGAATCCGGATGGGTTGCGGAACGTTGTCACCCGCTGGTCGTCTTCGATCCACCGATGCTGGACATTGTTGGGGATGTCGCTCCATACCAGATACTTCCCGACACCGTTCCAGGCCGGTCCTTCAGCCCAGAACGTGCCGGTATGGAGCCGCTGCATCGGCGTGTTGAAGAGGATGTATCCACGGAAGCGGTTGTCGAGCGCGACGATGTCCGGATCGGGATAGGACAACGGAGTCTCGCCTGACCAGTCCCTGGGTGTCGCTTCGAGCGACACATCCTGCTGACGGCGGGGAACGGCTGCCGCCAGGGGTGCGACCGCGGTTGCGGCAACCCCGGCAAGGAATGCACGGCGGCTGCCTGCCTGAAGGCTGACGTGCTGTGAACGCGGCATCGTCGTCAATCGATGATCGCCTGCATCACGGCCGTTTCAAACAACGGACGCATTTCCAGGATCGGTGTCTGAATCATCATGACGCCGACAATGTTCTCGACTGGATCCACGAAGAAGTGTGTGCCGTAGGCGCCGCTCCATCCGAAAGTCCCCGGTGAGAGCAGGCTCCCGGCGGCGATGGGGTCGTCGAGAACCCGGACACTCAGGCCGTAGCCTTCGCCCGAACCCCGGCCCGGCAGCGTATCGGGAATCCAAACCGAACGCATCGTCTCCATTGTCCTTGAACCGAGCAGCGGGCGGTCCGGCCCCGCGCCGTTGTTGCCAAGCATCATCCCGAATCGCGCGTAATCGGGCGCCGTCGTCATGATTCCGCCCGCGCCCGAGAAGTACCTCTCGCCCGACATCGAATCGGGGTTGTTCCGTGCCTGAAGTTCCCCCCCGGTGTAGTTGTACGAGGACACGAGGCGTTGCCTCTGTTCGTCAGTCGGCCAGAAGGTCATGTCCTGGATTCCGAGGGGTTCGAAGATTCGGGACTCCAGAAACTGGTCGAAGCTTTGTCCCGAAGCGATCTCGACGACGCGGCTCAGGACGTCGAATCCGGCCAATGCGCTGTAGGACCAGCGCGACCCGGGCTGGAATTCCAGGGGGGCCGCACCCAATGGGTCCACCCATGCCAGGCCGGCTTCGTGGCGCTGGGAACTCCATTGGTTGCCCACCGAGTTGCTCATCTGTCCGCTCATGACGCCCGAGGTATGCGTCAACACGTCGCTGATCGTGATTTCGCGTTCAGTGGGCACGGTGTAGAAGTTCGGGGGCGCGCCGCGTCCGCCCGCCGGCGCTCCACGGCCGCCGGTCGGCTGTTGGATGGCGACCTGTTGATTCTCGAAGCTCGGGAGGAAGCGCGATACCGGATCGTTGAGGCGAATCTTGCCCTCTTCGACCAGCATCATGATCGCGACGCCGGCCACCGGTTTCGACATCGAGGCGACGCGGAACATCGTGTCCGGAGAGACCGGCCGGTTCGATTCCGTGTCCATGACGCCCTGAGCCTCGAGATGCGCGATCTGGCCATGCCGGGCAACCAGGGTCACCGCCCCGGTGATCTGTCCGGAATCGATGAATCGATCGACCAGATCGTCGATCCGGTTCAACCGCTCGGACGACAGGCCCACCGATTCGGGTTGGACGACCTGGGCCGACAGGGTGAGCGGCAGCGCCGCGGCAATCACGAATGCGATCAGAGATCCCAACCGTCTTGAAGCTAGTGGCATCATTCCTCTCCTCTCCCTCGATCTTCAACCTAAAAATTAATCTATAACTTTAATCTGAAAGCGCAAACACATACATGGCATTGCCATTGGGTGGGTGGTGGACGTCCGGAGTGATCAGGCTCGGCACCAGACGCGGGCTGCCGCCGCCCAGGCCCGTGGGGATGGCTACATACTGCTTGCCGTCGACGCTGTAGGTGATCGGGAATCCCTGGACGGAAGTGCCCAGACGGGTTTCGAACAAGATCGCGCCCGTTTCGACATCGAATGCGCGGAAGCGCCGATCCATGTCTCCGGCGAAAACCACGTTGCCGGCCGTCGACAGGATGGCGGTCATGAACGACGCCCGCTGTTCGAAGGACCAGACTTCTTCCAGGGTATCGATGTCGAAAGCGCCCAGTTTGCCGACGTTACCGTCGGTTCCGGGCATTTCGAACCACCGGCGGGCCGCGGCCGCGCTTCCACCGCCCACGACGAATTCGATTTCCTGTGCGGCGATGTCGATGCAACTCTGACTGAGCGGCAGGATGAGGCTGCCGGTTCCGGGGTGGTAGCTCATCGCGTGCCAGTTATGACCCCCGGCCGTGGAGGGGCATCCCTGAACCCACTCGCCGAATTGATGTTCTTCGATGTCGCCGCGATACCGGGGCCGGCCCGTGTCAGGATCGAAGCTGTCGAAGACGTTCTGGAAAATCG
Organism: Terriglobia bacterium; assembly: GCA_963555775.3. Lineage (GTDB taxonomy): Bacteria > Acidobacteriota > Terriglobia > 20CM-2-55-15 > 20CM-2-55-15 > JAJEDW01. Next base: position 97,813 of record CAUVWY020000009.1, read on the forward strand.
TCTCGACATGGCCGATGTACTCTCCGGTTTCGCGATCGTTTTTCCACAGGATGCCGTGTTTGCCGGCCGAGAAGACGACCTTCCTCCCGGACGCGTCATTCACCAGCACCCGCTCGAAAACTTCGTCCAGATCGAGCGCCTCGCCGGGAACATGCTGGTAATACCATTCCAGGTCGCCCGTGTCGGCGTTGAGCGCGAGCGTGGCGTTCGAATAGAGCGCGTCGTCGTTGACCGTCATTCCCCGGCTGATCGGCATCCAGGGCTTCGGCTGAGCCACACCGATGTAGACCAGATTCAATTCCGGATCGTAGCTGGGTGTAATCCAGGTATCGTTCCCCGCCCGGAACACGTCGGCGACGCCGCCCCAGGTGTCGCCTCCGGTTTCGCCTTCGGTGGCGACGGTCACGAATCGCCAGAGCAGACTGCCGTCGTCGGCGTCATAGGCGCTCACGTAACACTTTTCCTCTCTGAACCGCGTGCAACCGCCCATACCCGTGAAGACCTTGCCATCGGCCACCAGAGGGCCGCTCGAGTTGCCGAAACCTTCGCCGATCAGGGCTTCCCACATCATTTCGCCGTCGATGGCGCTGAGCGCCACCACCCGCGCGTCGGGCGTGTTGACGATGATCTTGTCGTCGTAAATGGCCAGTCCGCGCATGGTGCCGGTACGGCCCCCGAGCCTGTGTTCCCAGATTAACTCGCCGGTTGTGGCTTCCAGAGCCTGGATGATATTGGTAGGGTTGAACAGATACATGATGCCGTTGTACACGACCGGAGCGGTCTGGTTGGTTCCATCGGGCATCGACCAGACCCACTGCAGCCGCATCTCGCCAACGTTGCCGCGGTCGATTTGATCGAGCGCGCTGTAGTTGTGCGCGCTCTGGTTACCCCTGATCATGAGCCAGTCGGAGGGATCCGGGTTGCGTAACATCTCCGCGGTCACAGGCTCGTAGTCGAGTATCTCGCCGGGCAGGGTCACCCCGACCGGTCCGCCGTCGCCTCCGCCTCCGCCGCCGGGACCGCCAATCGGCGGGCCTCCCTGGCCTGTCGCGATGAAACCGATGGGCGTTCCCGAGCCGGCGATCAGCGCCGTTTCACCCGCTTCGGCGCCGTTGGCCGAGAGAACGAACGCGGCGATGTTGACATAGGTGTCCACGGGCAATCCCCCGGGGTTGTCCGGCGGCATCGAAGCACGGATCGCGCCGATCAGGTCTCCCGTGGTTCTGGGATTCCAGGCGCCGGTGAACTGCTGTCCAATCAACGGAATGGCCGAGCCGCTTCCGCTGAGGTCGTTCTGGTGGCAACTGGCGCAATTGGCCTGATAGGCACCCAGTCCGGCCCCTACCTGCTGCTCGGTGAACGTGGTGTTCTGCGCCGAAGCGTTCGGAACGCCGATCGCGGCGACCAGGGCGGCTGCCGTCAGTGCAATTACTGTCTGTTTCTGGAGAGCTGTCATCGTGTCCTCCTTAATCCTGGATCAGGAAGCCCCACAGGGTTCCGTCTTCGGCTTCCTCTCCGTCGATCTGGACGTAGATGGCGCCCTTTTCAAGCGATTCCAACAGGCTGCGGTCGAGATTGGCGGATCCGTAAACCAGCCCGCTCATTCCCCGAACAACTTCCAGATCCGCGAACGCCGGTCCGGCGACGCCAGCGTCCAGACCCCTCCGGAGCGTGGCGCCGGTCGCGGGAGTACGCATCCCCTCGAACTCGCCCACGATCATCAGTTCGGTCCCTTCGAGTACCGCGGTGATTTCGCCGACGCCTGTGAGTTGTCCGCGCATCCGTCCGTCAATGGGGCGTGGCGAGAGCCGTCCTTCATAGCCTTCGTTGTCTTGCGCAAGCACCGGGACGCCGAGCGCCAGCAGCCCGGTGAGGACAAATGCGGCGCGAATCCGTTTCTTGAACTTCATGCCAATACCTCAGCGTATACGTATTGAGAGTCGTGTCGGAACGTCAATACGTTAGTTCAAACTTCAGGGTGATACAAGTGTCCTGTCCCACGGTGCGCGGGGCAGTCGACGGGGCGGCCGGAAAGGCCTACCAGAAGTCTGCCGATGCGATGCGGGCGCCCTCTGCCAGGCTCGCCAGCTTTGCCCAGACCACGCCGGGATCGACCGCAGCCTGTCCCACCCAGGTACCGAAACCGCAGTCGCAACCGCCTATCACGTTTTCACGCCCCACCAATTCGGCATAACGTCCGATTCGTTGTGCCACCAGTTCGGGGTGTTCGATGTAGTTGGTCTTGGATTCGATGACGCCCGGAATCAGAACCTTGCCCTTGGGCACCTTGACGTCCTTGAAGACTTTCCATTCATGCGCGTGGCGGGGATTGGCTGCTTCAAAGGACAGACCGCCGGGTTTGGCGGTGAAGACGACGTCCAGGATGTCGCGGATGGGAACATCGTAGTGGTGCGGGCCTTCGTAGTTGCCCCAGCAGAGGTGCATGCGCGACTGTTCGGCGTCCACGTTGGCCAGGGCATGGTTGAGAGCCTCGATGTGCAGTTCGGCCATCTTGAGGAATTCGGGAAGGGTGAGGTCGGCGAACTGTATGTGACGCCCCATCGCCAGGTCCGGGCAGTCGACCTGAATGACGAAGCCGGCCCGGGCGATCGCTTCGTACTCGTCCCGCATGGCATCGGCAATCGCGAACAGGTATGCCTTGTGGTCGGCATAGTGCGAGTTGCCGAAGAACAGGGAGATGACGCCGGGCGAGGCCGCGCTCATGAAGGCCTCCGTGCCTGGTGTTCGCTTCAACGCCTGTTTGAAGTGTTCCACATCGGTCAGCGGCGCGTTGGGATTGCGAACCGCGATGGGGCCGTTGCAGCCCGGAGTCTTGCGACGGGCACGGCCAGGATCGCCGAAAACCCGCTTGGCCAGGACGGGGAAGTCGAGAACGTCGCGATAGCTGGTGACCGGAACGCTTTTGCCGCCAAATCCGTCGAGGCGGTCCTTGATGTAGGTGGCGTAGCTGGGCTTTCCGGCCTCGCCGTCGCTGACCACATCGATACCCGCGTCGATCTGCTTCCGAACGATTTCGATCACCGCCGACTGGATGCGGCTTTCGAGGGCCGATTCATCGACGGTCCCGCCTTCCTCCTTGGCAAACATCATCTGAACCAGATCGTCGGGCCGGGGAAGGCTGCCGGTATGCGTGGTGAGAAATCGTTCCGTACTGCGTTTCATCTGCACCTCCATTGCCGATGCGCCTGAAGATAACATGATCAATCAGTTGGCCGCACGGCCCGCACGGGCGTTCGATAGCGGACGCCGCATGTGCTCGGTGCGCGACACTCGGCGCACGATAATTGCCATTGTGAGAAGAGTCTTTTATCCTTGCGACTGCCCCCGACCGTAGCGCCACGAGCGTTGACTGGGAGATAACAATGCCAAGAACATCGACATTCTGGCCGATTATCCTGATGCTATCGATGCTTCCGGCGATGGCGGCGCGACAGGAGTTCGGCACTACCGTTCTGGATGGCGTGTACTCGGAGGCACAGGCGGCGCGCGGCCAGGCTGCTTACCGAACCTCGTGTGTCGCATGTCACGGCGACGCCGGAGAAGGCGTGTCGGCGCCGGCGCTGGCGGGTGACCGATTCATTGAGCGCTGGCGTGAGGACACTCTCGTACCCATCTACGGCTTCATTCGCGAACGAATGCCGCCGCGGCGGGCGGCCAATGCCGGCGCGTTGCCGGATACCGACTATCTGGACATCCTCACTCATATCCTCAACCTCAACGAATATCGTTCCGGGGAAGGGGAACTCACCGCAGACCTGCTCGGTAGCGTGACCCTCGTCGGGCGGGATGGGCCGCGGCCCGTACCGGATGGGGCTCATGTTGTGGCCGTCGGTTGCCTGTCCCTCGACGCCGCCGGCCGGTGGATCCTGTCGAATTCGACCGAACCCGTCAGAACGCCATCAATCACGACATCGACGTTTGCGGAGCTTGAGGCTTCATCGCGAAGAAGTCTCGGATCTCAGGTTTTCCGGCTCGTGGATATGGAAGCGGTTTTCGATTTTGAGCCCGAGGAGCACGAGGGACACAAGATTCAGGCGAAGGGATATATCGTGAGGCAACCCAACGCCGAGCGGATCGGTCTGAGTGCGCTGGAGATGCTGGATTCCTCGTGTGAGCTATAGCCGCCCGTGACCCGAATCCCCCTTTGCCCTACAGGCTTATGTAGGGGCGGTCTATGACCGCCCAAATCAAGATAATGAATCAAGATCGTGCAGTCATAGACTGCACCTACAGTGGGAATGGGAATGGGCGCCAGCATTCCGAACCTGTAGCGACTGTCTTGACCGCCCGAATCAAGAACGTGCAGTCATAGACTGCACGTACAGTGGGAGACGGAGTCGGAACTAGGATTCCGAAATTGTAGGGGCGGTCTATGACCGCCCGAATCAAAAATTATGATCGTGCAGTCATAGACTGCACCTACAGTGGGAATGGTAGTGAGATAGGAAGTGATCGCCTATGCCCGCGGACCCATCGCTCGCGTAACGCGATCCTTGGAGGGTTCTACCACGGGCTGCTACCCCATGTCGGGCAGCAATTCTTCGCCGATCGCGGCCTTCATCCGCACCAGGAAGTCCTGGACCAACGGGCGCAGTTCGTCCAGATCCCCGCGTTCGAATGCTTCGATTACAAGTTGCTGGTTCTCCAGGGCCACGGCGATTGTCCCCATCAAACCATCAAGGTTGGTGCCACTGAAGCTTGCCCGAATCAGGTAAAGGGCGTACAGCGGCGGAACCAGTCGGTCGAGAATTCGTTCCAGGTAATCGTTGCCTGACAGTGACCAGACCAGTTGGCGAAACGCCAACTGGTGTTGATACTCGTGGACCAGATCCCCGTTTGAAAAAGCTTTTTGCGCGCGCCACGCGATTCGTTTGAGTTCAGCCAGGGTTTCTCCCTTGATTTTGGGGGCAGCCTGGACGAATGCCGGCGGCTCCAACAGTATGCGGAGGTCGTAAATGTGCCGCGCATCGTCGTGTGTCAGCGTGGTGACGCGGGTTCCCGAATATGGCGTGCGCTGGACGAACCCCTGGTGCTCCAGTTCGATCAGAGCCTCGCGGAGTACGCCCTGACCGACGCCGAACTCCCGGGACATCCGGCCTTCCACGATCGCCTCGCCCGACGCCAGTCTTCCGGAAAGTATGGCTTCCTTCAACAGTTCAATCAATCTGGACTTTTTTGAAACAGTCTCGATCTTGTTGAACGTTCTTTCGCGCCCCAAGCGACCTCCAATTCAAAAGTGCCGCATTAGCCGAACACCCGAATACACGATCGGCGGACGGCAACGACTTCCTCGCCAAGCCTACACCGGCGGTTGAACCGGTGTCGAGCGCCGGTCCGGTCGGAAATCATGTCAGAACGGCCCGAAGTTCGTTGCCGTTTTGCGAAAGCTGGGGACATCGCATTGCCATGTCGGCGAGAAAACTCTCTTGTTCGTCTGGCGAAACCGCTGTTGTCCTTCCCTTGTGTTCGACGGCGAGTCTGTCTTTGGAGAGCGCGTATGTACCCCTGGCGTTTTCCGAAGGAGCGATTCGCGTGATGTCGGTGTAGGGGATTCGGCGCCGGCGGAGGGCACCGGCAAGCAAGAGGAGGGCATCGCCTTCTGTCTGGTAGCGGACAGGATAGATGAAGCCGAAAATCAAGACGATGGCGAGTGCTGGAGCCCCAGACAGCCAGTATTCGGGAAGGTCCATCACCCATCTGAAAGTGAACCCGAAACCGGCCAGGAGCACGATGACGGTTCCCCAATCGACCTTTGAGCGGTATTCCATAACAGTTGGTTAGCGGGGCCGCCTCCCGTAATACGCGTCCTCTATCAACTGGCGAATGCCGTCGGCGTCCACCGGACGCGGACTGTAGGGCGGTGGGTCCAAGGTCATTTCGACCGCTTTTTCGATGCCGCCCCTGAGCATACCGATTTCTTCGAGCGATGTCGGCGCCCCGATGTTCCGGATCAGGTCGTACAGTCCCTGGGCGGCGTCGTTGGCGCCCAACGCCTCTGCCGCGATTTTGGTTGCCTCGGGTGCGGCGGCGTGTGTGAAGGCGACCGCATGTGGAAGGATTACGGTATGAACGTCCGCGTGACCGAGGTTGAATGTCCCGCCGAGAACGTGGCACAGCTTGTAGTGCAGGCTGACGCTCACCATTCGCAGCATGGATCCGGCCAGCCACGATCCATAGAAAACGTCTGCCCGCCCGTCCAGATTGCCGGGGTCCTTGACGACGATGGGTAAGGATCGCGCCAGGGCGCGTATGCCTTCTGCGGCGAAGAGAGAACTGATCGGCGTGGCATCGGGTGCGTAAAGTCCGACCACGCAGTGCGCCATCGCATTCATTCCGGATGGGCCTGAAACCTCGGGGGGGAGCCCGGCTGCCAGCGCCGCGTCGTACATTACGACCTTGGGCAACGTCTTCATGTCCTTCCCGACGCGTTTCACGCCGTCTTCGGTGAACCCGTAGATCGGAGTCGCTTCCGAACCTGAATAGGTTGTGGGCATCGCCACGATCGGTATTCCCGTTTCCAGGGCGATTCCCTTGGCGACCCCGATTGCGTTGCCGCCGCCGATGACCACGCACGCGTCGGCTTCGAGGTCCGTCGCGATGTTCCATGCCCTTCGCGCGACGTCAATGGGGATATGCGTCGCCGCTTCGACAAACGTACCGACGGCGCCGGAACCGAGCGCCGCGGCGGCGGCTTCTACGGAGTGCCTCTGACTTGGCGTCCCCACCACAACGGCACGGCTCGCTCCAAGTCGTTCCAGTTCGTTCGGGAGCGTGGCAATCAGATCGGTGCCAAAGACGACGCGGGCCGTTGGCTGCTCGTAGGCGAATTCCTTCATTGCCCCTTCGATTCGCCGGAGATGTTGCTATTCGGGCCGTATTCCATGAAACGCGTCTTCGAGAAGTTGCCGGATCGCATCCTTTTCGACCGGCCGGGGATTGTAATAGGGATTGCGGGTTGCCAACTCGGCTGCCCGGTCGAGTCCGTCTTCGGGCATGCCGATGTCTTTCAAGGCGACCGGCGCATCGAGGCGAACCGAGAGGTCATAGATACCCTGCGCCGCATCGTTGGCATCGAGCGCCCCGGCGGCGATTTTCATCGATTCCGGGGCGGCGTCCCGGTTGTAGGCCGCGGCGTAGGGAAGGACCACCGTGTGCACTTCCGCGTGCGGCAGATTGAAGGTTCCTCCCAGCGTATGGCAGAGCTTGTGGTGCAGGGCCATTCCGACGTTTCCGAGCACGGCGCCGGAAAGCCAGGCCCCGTATTGTGCCTCCGACCGTGCGTCCATATTCTTCGGTTCCCGAACAACGACGGGAAGGGCTCTCGCCAGCGCCCGGATACCTTCAGCCGCAAACAACGTCATTATGGGATTGGCGTTCTCCGCATAGAGCCCTTCAAGACAGTGGGCCAGTGCGTTCATGCCCGAGGTGCCGGAAAGCTTTGCGGGCATGGTGACCGTCAGATTCGGGTCGTAGATCACCGTTTTGGGCAGTACTCTGGCGTCTTGCCCGGTTTTCTTGATGCCGGCTTCGGTCAGGCCGTAGATGGGGGTCATCTCGGATCCGGCGTAAGTGGTGGGTATCGCCAGAATCGGAAGCCCCGTTTCCAGGGCGATGGCCTTGGCCAACCCGATGGTCGAACCTCCGCCGATGGCCACCGCACAATCCGCGTTCAATTGTGCGGCTCGGTTGCGGGCGGCGGCAGCGATTTCGACCGGGACATGCATGGCGGCGCCGGTGAATGTACCGGCGGCGAGGCGGCCGAGACTTGCGGCGACGCGTTCGGCGTCCTCTTTCTGTTCCGGTGTGGACAGCACCAGCGCACGCCTGGCGCCCAGTCGTTCGGTTTCGTCACCCAGCCTGCCTAACGATCCCACTCCGAAAATAACCCGCATGGCGGCTTGGTTGTATGTGAACTGTTTCATGCGCTTCAGCCGAGAGCCGTCGGGCCGCCATGGACCCGTCCCTCAGCCGTCAACGGGATTCTTGAGAACCCGTTTCGTGACGAACATCACGACGGACGCGGGAATCCAGGCAATGAGAGCGGAAATCGTCGGTCCGCCGATCAGGTGCATCGCCGCATGTCCCAAGTCGTTGGGGTCCTCGATCGCGATCCCAGCCGTGATGATCACTCCCGCAACCAGGAGGTGCATCGCGAGAAGAACGAGCACCTGCGGGTAGCCGCCGAAGCCGCTTCTGTGGACACGAATCGGGAAATAGATAACGGCCAGCAGGGTCACTCCGTTGAGGCTGAACCACCACGTCACGTCTTCGGGCGCGCCTGCCAGGGTGAGCGCCAAGCGGAGAATTCCGACGACCGCGGTCAGAATGAGAATACCCTTAGCGAACTGAATGTAATCGTTCAGTTTCTTTCCGAAAAGTGACATCGGTTCTCCCCGTTGAATGTCCGCATATCTTACCTGTAAGCTGTTCCCGCCCGCCTTTTTTTTGGACAGGAGCACCATTGACTTCACGACAGATCGCCTTGATTTCACGAAAGATACTGTTCGGCAACCCCGAAAGAGCGCATGCGCGCATCAGTCCCGACGGGACGCGGATGGCATATCTTGCGCCATCCGACGGCGTGCTCAACGTGTGGGTCGGGACGGTTGATGAACATTCCTCGGCCCGCCCCGTGACGAGGGACCGCCACCGGGGCATTCGTTCGTTTTTCTGGGCCTATACGAATCGCCACATTCTTTACAGTCAGGACAACGATGGCGACGAAGATTGGCACATCTACGCGGTGGACCTCGAATCGACGGAGATCCGCGACCTGACGCCGATCCAGGGAATTGCCGCGAGGATTCAGGGGGTGAGTCCGAAAACGCCCGATGAGGTGCTGGTCGGCATCAACGACCGGGGCGAGCGGCAGCTTCACGACATCTACCGCATTCGCATCGCTACGGGTGAACGAATACTCGTTCAGGAAAATCCCGGTTTTGCCGGTTTCATGACGGACGATCGATTTCGCGTTCGCTTTGCATTGACGATGACGCCCGATGCCGGGCACCTGTATCTGAAGCCGGATGCCGAAGGCGGCTGGAAGGAGTTCGCGAAAATCGATCCGGTGGACGCGATGACCACGCATCCGGTCGGATTCGACAAGAGCGGCGACCGGTATTATCTGCTCGACAGCCGCGGTCGGGACAAAGGCGCACTCAAGGTTGTCGACGTCGCGTCGGGTCGGGAAGAATTGCTTGCCGAGAGCGAACTGGCCGATATCGACGATGCTCTTATCCACCCGACCGAAAAGAACGTGCAAGCGGTCTCATTCAATCACACGCGCCGCGAATGGCAGGTTCTCGACCCAGCGGTGGCGCCCGACTTCGACTATCTCGCGGGTGTCGCCGACGGAGAACTTCAGGTCACAAGCCGTTCGCTCGACGACCGGCTTTGGACCGTGGCGTATACGATGGACACGGGCCCGATCCGTTTCTTTCTGTACGACAGAGACCTCAAGGAAGCCAGATTTCTGTTCACGAGTCAGTCGGAGTTGGAAAGCCTTCCCATGACGCGAATGCATCCGGTTGTCGTTCGGGCCCGCGATGGGCTGGACCTGGTCAGTTACCTGACCCTGCCTGCAGGGCACGATCCTATGGGAGCGGGACGTCCGGACAAGCCGTTGCCAATGGTACTTTCGGTGCATGGGGGGCCGTGGGCACGGGACCAGTGGGGGTACAGTCCGCTGCACCAGTGGTTGGCCGATCGCGGCTATGCCGTGTTGGCCGTGAACTACCGCGGCTCCACCGGCTTTGGAAAGGACTTCATCAATCGAGCGAACAACGAGTGGGCCGGGGCGATGCACGACGACCTGATCGACGTGGTCGATTGGGCCCTCAGCGAGGGGATCGCGCGGGCCGACAAGATCGCCATCATGGGTGGCAGTTACGGAGGCTATGCCACCCTGGTTGGACTGACCTTCACGCCCGAGCGATTCTGCTGTGGGGTCGATATCGTGGGACCGTCCAACCTGCTCACGCTCATGGAGAATCCGCCGCCGTACTGGATGCCGATCATGTCGCAGATGAAGGTGCGCGTCGGCGACTACACGACGCCTGAAGGCCGTGCGTTTCTCGAGTCCCGTTCGCCTCTGTTTTTTGTGGACCGAATCCAGCGCCCGCTGCTGATTGGCCAGGGCAAACACGACCCCCGAGTGAAGCAGGCCGAATCCGATCAAATCGTCGAGGCGATGAATGAGAAACAGATTCCGGTCAGCTACATGCTGTTTACCGAAGAAGGGCACGGTTTCGCCAAACCTGAAAATCGACTGGCCTTTTTCGCCGTTGCGGAAGCGTTCCTCGCGAAACACCTCGGTGGCGTGTACGAACCCATTGGCGACGCGTTCAAGGGTGCGGCGTTCGTCGTTCCGTCAGGTGCGGAAACCGTGCCCGGGTTGCTGGAATCGTTGGAGTAGTTCGGCAACGGGATTGTTCGTATCCAGTGAAAGGCGCGGAAAGCGGGTCCCGGGCAGACGAAGCCGGGACCCGATAGATATCAACGACCGTTTCGAGAAGCGTCCCGAATGGCGCGGAATTCGTTGTCCAAATGCCAGTTCGGCCATTCTTCGGTCCGGGAAAGGCGATAGCCGACCGTATGGAACAGTCGCGTGTCGTCAAGGATTCCGGACACGTCCCATGCGGAATCGTATTCGTCTCCCGTCTGGTGATAACGATTGTCTCGGTAGTCGTCCGCGAAGGCCCGGCCCACCGTCCGCCCGCCTTCCAGTAGATCTTCTCCGCCGTTGGCGTACAGCATGGGCACGCCGTGTTTTGCGAAATTGACGTGATCGGACCTGTAAAAATACCCGGCTTCAGGGGCTGGGTCCGGCTCGGTCGAGCGTCCCTGTTCGGCGGCGGCTTGGAGCAGATAGTCCTCGAGTTCGGAAGCGCCGTACCCGATCACGACCACGTTCCGGCTACGCCCGGCAGGCAGAAGGAGATCGATGTTGATGCCTCCGGCGATCTGAGACAGGGGAACGGGCGGGTTTTCCGCCAGATAGGCCGAGCCCAGCAATCCGGACTCTTCGGCGGTCACCGCCGCGAACAGCACCGAGCGCTCGGGCCGCGGCTCGGTCGCCGCCATCAGTTCGGCGATTTCGATGATTGCGGCCACACCGGTGGCGTTGTCGGCCGCGCCGTTGAAGATGGGGTCCTCCAGAGCGGAGTCGCTCGACACACCGAGGTGATCCCAGTGCGCGGTGTACATCACGTATTCGTCCGGCCGTTCCGATCCTTCGAGAACGCCGATGACGTTCGGTGACTGCATCCGCCGGATGCTGTTCTGGAGTGAGATTGTAGCCGTCATGCCGACCATCGGGACCGCGCGGAAGCCGCGCCTCTCGGCCGCATCCTTCATGGCGGCCAGGTCGAGGCCGGCTTCGGAAAAAAGGCGTTCCGCGACGTCATGCGTGATCCATGCTTCGGCCTCGATGCGGGAGACGTCCCCATCGGAGCGGTCCAGATGAATCTGCGCTCCCGTCCAACTATTGCGGACGGTGTCCCACCCGTAACTCGCCGGCGCCGCGTCGTGTATGACGATCGCCGCCGCGGCGCCCTGACGGGCGGCCTCCTCGTACTTGTACGTCCAGCGGCCGTAATACGTCATGGCGTTCCCGTTGAAGAGATCGGGATCTCCCGTAGCGTACCCGGGGTCGTTCACGAGCATGACGACCGTTTTGCCCCGAACGTCGATGCCCTCGTAGTCGTTCCAGCCGTATTCAGGCGCTACGGAGCCATACCCGACGAAAACCATCTCACTGTTCTCGACGCTAATGTCCGAAACGGCATGCCCGGTCCATAAGACGACATCTCCGCCAGTTGCGAGCAGCGTCTCGACACCGTTCCGACCGATCGAAAAGGAAGACGCGTCGTCGTCGAGGGTGATTTCGACCAGGGGAACGTCCTGGTAGTAACTTCCGTCGACTCCGGGACGCAGTCCGATTCTCTCGAACTCGGAGGCGATGTACTCGATCGTCAGCGCCTCTCCGTCGGTTCCCGGCGCGCGTCCCTCGAACTCATCCGAGGCCAGCACTGCGATGTGCCGCGAGAGGTCCGAAGCGGTGATCGCGGAACTGGTCGAGGCCGTTTCGGGTGACGTGACGGTTCCATCGGCGGGTTCGCCGGCAGGTCCGGCGCACGCCGCGAGCAGCAGGACCGCGCAGGCAGTGGAAACCGCGACGGCTCGCTCGAGCCGATAAACGCAGGTGGGAGTATTTCGTGATTTTTGCATGATTCGCGCCGTAACCATGATGTTTGCACCCAACCGGGGGATTGTCGAGGGGGATTGGCTGGCAGACCGTGGCAGGGCCGGTTCAGGCGGCAGCGGCATTGGGTCGGTGAAGCGGTTAGTCTGTTAACATGAGGCGTCGGCCGGTAGCCTATGTGGAGTCTGACTACACTAATCGGGATCCTGATCGTCGCGGGCGTGGTGACGATCTTCGACCTCATCCAGCGCAAGCACGCCATCCTTCGTAATTTTCCCATCATCGGCCACTTCCGTTATCTGTTCGAGTCGGTCGGGCCCGAATTGCGCCAGTACATCGTCACGAGCAACAACGAAGAACGACCGTTCAGCCGGGATCAGAGAAGCTGGGTCTACTCCTCTTCAAAGTCCGAGAACAACTACGGTGGATTCGGATCCGACAACGAACTGGAACTGTCGCCGAACTACATGATCATCAAGCATGCGGCGTTTCCACTGGCGATCCCGGCACCGGGCCATCCGGACCATGACCCGGCCTGCCGGCTGCCAAGCGCCAAGGTTCTCGGCGGCTATCGCGGCCGTCGAAAGGCCTTTCGGCCGGACTCGGTCGTGAACGTGTCCGGAATGAGTTTCGGTTCCCTGAGCGGCCCGGCTGTAGAGGCCTTGAATCGGGGGAGCAAGCTTGGCGGCTGTCTTCATAACACCGGCGAGGGCGGCGTTTCCCGATTCCACCGAAATGGCGGAGAACTCATATGGCAGATCGGAACCGCCTATTTTGGGTGCCGGGACGAGGGCGGCAGGTTTTCCATCGAACGCTTTCGCGAAACCCTCTCGTCGGCGCCCATCCGCGCAATCGAGATCAAGCTGAGTCAAGGCGCCAAGCCCGGAGTGGGAGGGCTCTTGCCGGGCGTAAAGGTATCGCCGGAAATTGCGGAAGTGCGGGGGATTCCGGTCGCGAAAACCTGTGTGAGTCCTTCCGGTCATTCCGCATTCAACTCGGTGGACGGTTTGCTGGACTTTGTCGAAATGCTGGCTGACGAATCCGGACTTCCCGTCGGAATCAAGTCGGCGGTCGGGGAGTCTCGTTTCTGGTTCGAACTGGCGCATCTGTCGGCGACCACCGGCCGCTCGGTGGATTTCGTGACCATCGATGGAGGAGAAGGGGGAACCGGTGCGGGGCCCTTGGTGTTCGCCGATCATGTGGCGCTGCCATTCAAACAGGCGTTCGCTCGTGTATACCGGCTGTTTGCCGAAGCCGGACTGCAGAACGATATCGTGTTTGTCGGCTCCGGCAAGCTGGGATTCCCCGAGGCCGCCGTACTCGCCTTCGCTCTGGGCTGCGACATGATCGCGGTCGGTCGCGAAGCGATGATGGCCATCGGGTGTATTCAGGCTCAACGATGTCATACCGGTCATTGCCCAACCGGGGTTGCGACCCAGAATCGCTGGTTGATGCGCGGTCTGGATCCGACGCTGAAATCGGCGCGGCTGGCCAACTATGTGACCACACTGCGGAAGGAACTCCTGGCCCTGTCGGGTGCATGTGGCGTCGTCCATCCATCGCTGATCACCGACCGGCACATCGAGATTCTCGACGGGAGATTCGGCGCCGCGCCGTTGTTTGACGTTTTCGGTTACCACGGAGCGTGGGGACTGCCTTCCGCCGAAGATCAACGTGCGATTCGGGAGATCATGCTGGCCCGTGGAGTGGGGGCGGTTCGAGAAGACCTGGTAGCGGACCTGAAACGCGAATAGCGCCGATTCCGGCAAACCCTGGCAGCGTGTGGCAGAACCCTGCAGGGTTCTCTCGCGGGCCGTTCGATACCGGCAAATTCCAGATCGAGAATCCAGACGCGTTTCGGTGTATAATCCCGCTTTCCTGTTTTGCCGTCGACGAACGCGTTTGCTTGGAATGAACGCGCTGTCGGCAACCGGATGCCTGCAGTGGCCGCCTTTGTCCTCAATCGGGGCTACCCGGGGTCCTGAATAACGACATCAGGTAGGTGCTCCGATAATGACAGCACACGCGCTGCCGCGTGCGGCAGACGAACGAGTCGATTGGGTCGGTTCCATCCCCTTCTTCCTTATGCACCTGACGCCTCTGCTGGTCATCTGGACCGGATTCCGCGTCGCGGATGTTGTCTTGTGCGTCGCGTTGTATTTCGTCCGGATGTTCTTCATTTCGGCGGGATACCATCGCTATTTTGCCCATCGCGGTTACAAGACGAGCCGGGCGATGCAGTGTATTTTCGCGTTTGGAGGCGCCACCGCGGCTCAGAAGGGCGTGTTGTGGTGGTCCGGATACCATCGTCATCATCACAAGTATTCGGACCAGCCCCAGGACATTCACTCTCCGAGGAAAGGATTCCTGTGGAGCCATGTCGGCTGGATCATTTGCCCGAAGTACAGCCGCACGCCGGTGGAGTTGATTCGCGATTTCGAAAAGTATCCCGAACTCCGTTGGCTCGAAAAGTACTTCCTGGTTCCGCCGGCGCTGCTGGCGCTCGCGTGCCTGGCGATTGGCGGTCCAAGCGCGCTGGTGGTTGGTTTCCTGACATCGACGGTCATCCTCTTTCACGGCACTTTCACCGTGAACTCCCTCACGCATGTTTACGGACGACGTCGATATCCCACCACCGACACGAGCCGCAATTCGTTCCTGATCGCCTTGTTCACCGGCGGGGAAGGCTGGCACAACAATCACCATCACTACGAATCGACGGCCAACAATGGTTTCTTCTGGTGGGAAATCGACTCGAGCTATTACGTCCTCAAGGCGATGAGTTGGTTTGGGCTGGTGTGGGATTTGCGGCTGCCTCCCCGGTACGTATTGGAAGGCCGCCGGGCGACATGGGCCGACTATGGGATTGAACCGCCCGCCGAACAGCCCGAATAGCGATATCCTTTACCGCATGTCGAAACGAATGAAGAGATTGATCCCGGCGGTACTGGGGACGGGGTTTGTTGCTTATCTGATCTACTCCTCTCTCCAGTTGAGTCCGATCATCTGCGAGGTGACCGTAGAGTTCCGGGGCCGTACCGAAACCCGTCAGGCATCCGGCGTCACCAGCCAGGATGCCACCACCACCGCGATCAACAACGCCTGTACCCTGATCACCAACGGCCGGGACGAGTCGATTGTCTGCACGGCGTCGGAGCCGGTCACCGTGGAGTGTTTCGAGTCGTAACCCGCGTCTGCCGGTTTGAGCCGCACGTCGGGTCTGGAGGCGCGGCCGGCTGAACCGGTTTGAAAACGGATCCGCGAATAGCGATCGGCCCGCCTTTCTGATGGTTTTTTGTCGCGAAGAGCCCGAGACGCCGTCAGCCCAGGGGCGCAAGGATAAGCGTCCTTGCCAGGGCCGATGGATCCGGCGCCACGGTAGAAAACGCTTGAGAAATGCGGGTCAGAAGCGGAAACGCCGGCCCGGTCTGATTCGCCGGAATACGGGCTCGGGCGTCAATTGTGCCGTTCGCTGCCGGTCCCATCGAACCAGTCGCAGCGCTCCAATCCGGTCCGCGTCTTCAAGTCTGGCCTGTGCGAATGTTTCCTCGGGGCCGGGACGCAGGAGAGTCCAGTCCTTCCGGAGACGTATGTCGTTGAAGTTTCCGTTGGCATCGCTGACGCGCATTTCACCGTCGAGGACGGTGATCTGATCGGGTTCGAAGAGATAGACGCCGTCGTTTCCAATCACGAACTCCATATCGGTCATCAGGATGCGAATCGGGATTTCCTCGTCCAGGTTTCTGGCGGTTACGATCGCCGATCCCTGGACAACCCGCAGAACCACATTGTCCAGGGCCTCGGATTCCAGGACGATCTCTGCGTTGTCCCGGATCCGGACATAGGTGTCTGTTCCCAGCATTGCCTCGAATCGGCTGCCGGGGTTGCTTCGAATCAGATTGCCCTCGCCCATGTGCATGTCAACCCGTTGGGTCATATTGCGCACATAGGTCACAAGTCCGCCGCGTGCGGAGATCACGGCGTGCTGGAGCAGCAGAATGACCAGAAGCATTTTCATCTTCCGCCATTGTACATATCTGGATAACGGTGGGCTACATTCTTGAGTGACTGAGTGACGTACTTATGGAAGTGAGCCGTGCTGGACTCGAACCAGCGACCCTCTGATTAAAAGTCGGATTCGAAACGTTACGCCAAGAAACTCCCGGAATCACATTAATCGGAAAGCTATCAGAAACATGTTGATTCCTATGGTGTTACGTCTCATGATACGTTCAAATGAGTAACAGAAAGCATTATTCAGTAAACGCGGGTCGCACCCCCGAACAAAAAATACTGCACCCCCGAAACCAGAATTCTGCACCCCCGGAAGGTATTGACTGGAGGATTTTTCAATGGCCGAAAAACTGACAGCGCAACGAATCAAGGCGCTCCGGCGCGGCCCCCGCGCCGAGATCCTGGATGCCCACACATCCGGGCTCGCGGTGCGGATCGGGCCGCGCTCGATCGTCTATTCCGTCCGGGCGCGCATCGGCTCCCGCAACGTGCGAAAGGTAATCGGACCGGTCGATAGCATGAGCCTGCGGGACGCGCGCCTGGCGGCCCGTTCGATCATGGACGCGGCGCGCCGTGGCGAACCGACCGCGCCTGCGGAATCGGAGACGCGAACGTTTAAAGACCTGGCCGCCGAGTACCTGGAGCGGTGGGCGCGGATGCGGAAGCGCACGGCCGGCGCCGACGAGTGGATGCTGGACCGCTACGTTTTGCCCGCGTTCGGCGCAAAGCTGATCGAGAACGTGACGCGCGGCGACGTTATCGCCCTGCTCGAAGGAATCGCCTATGGAGACGGCAAGGCGCGCAAGCCTGCGCCGATTCAGTCGAACCGCATCCGGTCGCTGGTTCACAAGGTGTTTCGGTGGGCGGTAAAGACCGGACGGGCTCATGGCAACCCGGCCGCCGATACGGAGAAATACGGGAAAGAGCGCGCCCGCGATCGCGTGCTGACCGATAACGAACTGTGGGCGCTGTGGGCCGCGTTCGAGGCGTCCACGTCGCCCCTGGCCGAGGCGTTCAAGCTGATGCTGCTGACCGGGCAACGACGCGGCGAAGTCGCGGGCATGACATGGGCCGAAATCGACTTCGACGCGGCGGCGGGCCCGATGTGGACGCTTCCGGGCGAGCGAACGAAAAACGGGCGATCGCATCGCGTTCCACTCGCCCCCCTGGCCGTGCGAATCCTGCGGCGGATACGCGAATCCCAGGCGGCGTCCGAACAGGCCCGGTCCCGGCGTCAAGGCCGCGATCCGGTCGCCGACGTGTTCGTGTTCCCGAACAAGCGCGACCGCGGCGCCCCGGTGGCAAGCGTTAAAACCGCAAAGGATCGGATCGCGAAAGCGGCGGCGATCGCCGAGCGGTGGACCCTGCATGACCTGCGCCGGACGGCGGCGTCGGGAATGGTCGAATTGGGAGTGGCCGAATCGATCGTCGGGCGGATTCTCAATCACGCGCCTGCCGGCGTGACTCAAAAACATTACATTCGCGCGTCGTTCGATGCCGAAAAACGGGACGCGCTCGAATCGTGGGCGCTTCGCCTGATGGCGATCGCTTACGGGATCGAGGCCGTCGAGCGCGTCGAGGCCGGATCATGAGCGGCGTGCCTCGAAGATGGGCGATCCGCATGGGCGCGAAGCAATACCTGTTCGCCACAACCGATCAACTTCGCGGCCTGGAACGCTCCGAAGTCGTGACGACGCCCGGCGGGGTCCACTATGTGATCGCCGGGAGCTACGTACCATCGCGCGCGCAACTGATGGCCGATTACCGGGCCGAATACGAAATGCGGAACCAGAAGCTCGACGGTTCACACGGATACCTGGCGGCGCTGGCGTCGGAAAGCGGCCCTGTAAAGGTTTCCCCCCAGGATGTATCCAAGTGGCTGCGCGGCCCGAAGACCGTCTATCCTCACGGCATCGATAACGGAACCGGAAAAGACTTGGCTATCCGGAATGCGATCGGGCGTTACGTACCATCGCGCGCGCAACTGATGGCCGATTACCGGGCCGAATACGAAATGCGGAACCAGAAGCTCGACGGTTCACACGGATACCTGGCGGCGCTGGCGTCGGAAAGCGGCCCTGTAAAGGTTTCCCCCCAGGATGTATCCAAGTGGCTGCGCGGCCCGAAGACCGTCTATCGTCACGGCATCGATGACGGAACCGGAAAAGACCGGGCTATCCGGAATGCGATCGGGCGTTACTTGATCGAATCGTAGCGCGCCGCCCTGGCGCCCGAATCTCACCCCTGGATCTACTCCCGGTCCCCCCCTGTCCCGATCAAGCATTGAAGAAAACGGAAATCCTTACGGGCGCGTTCCCAGGCGTCCCGGTCGATCCGCCCACCGAACCAAAAACGAGCAAAGGGTATAGCAAACCTACACGCCGCCGGAACGTGCCACCGTGACGGTATGAAGGATAAGGAACACGATAGTTTTTTGACCGCGCCCGAAATGGCCGCGCGTTTCCGAATCTCTCGTTTGACGGTCCTGAAGCTTGAGAACGATTTGGGTTTTCCCAAGGGGGCCGTGTTCGGCAGGCGCCGGCTCAAGTGGCGCGCTTCCGAGGTCCTGGAATGGATCAACGAACGGATCGCCGCCCGCGCCGGCGGCGCCCCGGTCGACGATCCCGTCGCCGTGCGGTTCCTGGACGCGCGGGAAGTCCGAAAGCGCGTTGACCTGTCGCGGCAAACGGTTTGGCGGCTTGAATGCGACGGCGATTTTCCGAAAGCGGTAACCATCAGCAAAGGCCGCCGCGTGTGGATCGAGGCCGAAATCCGGGACTGGATCAACGAACGGTTCGGCGTTCGCCGCCATGGCGAAGGCGAGTAACGCCGCCGTGGGATCGCCCCAGGCCGTCAACTTGTCCCCCAGGATCGCTGGGCCGCCCATCGGGCCGCCCGGTCCCGTCGCCCCCGTCTTCACGCCTGAACGCATTCCGCGCGTTGTCCGTGGGCAATGCGGTTTCTCGCGTGGCCGCGACAAACGCGCTGGCTGGCACTCACACCCGCATGAGGCCCGGATCGGCGTGTGCTGGCGATCTGACGGCCCCGGCCGCCGACAAAAAAAGCCGCGGGATGGGTGACACCCCGCCGCGATGAAAATCAGTCGTTACGAATACCCAGCGAATCCGCCGAATTGAACATGGCGGCGAATCCACTAGAACCGTGGCTGAATATCACACGCCAGATCCCGGCGGCGATGGTGTATTCCACCCGCGCGACTGGGAACGCAAGCCGGCCATTATCTCGGCGTCCGGCGATCGATGGGAGTGGGTTCACGCGGTCGGGACCTGTCCCCCAGGAGCGCCGCCACTACGGCCTCGTCGATCAGGTGGACGCCCTGGTCCGGGCCAGCGAAACCGACCCCGAACCCGGCTTCATGGCGCGATGGCTGATGCTGTGTTCGTTACCGCGGAGCAATCCTGGGCAACGGAAAGAATACGTCCGGCGCAACGGCCCGTACACGCTCTACATGACGGCAGGCGGCGGTTGCAAGCTCCCGTTCGGGAACCTCCCCCGGCTGCTGGCCGCGTGGGTATGCACCGAAGCGGTCCGGACCCAAAGCCGCGACCTGGTTCTCGGCCACTCGCTCTCCGGGTTCATGCGCAAACTGGATATCGAGGCGCAAAGCGGCGGCCGGGGCGGCGTGCGCACGCGGCTGCGGAATCAGATGCAGCGGTTCTTCAACGCGCAGGTCCGGGTGGTCTACCAGGCCGAAGGACACGAGGCAAGCGTCAACTCGCCAATTGCCAGCCGGACAGACCTCTGGTGGAACGAACGGCGCCCCGACGCACCGGTACTGTGGAAGAGCACAATCCGCCTCGGTGAAGAGTTTTTCCAGGAGATCCTGCGCCATCCCGTGCCGCTCGACATGAACACCCTGAAGGCGCTGAAGCGGTCGCCCCTCGGGCTCGACCTGTACATGTGGCTGGTGTATAGGACATTCAGCCTCGATGCGTCGCTGCGGCTGTCCTGGCCGACGCTCTACCGGCAGTTCGGGGTAGAGCCGGAAAAGGCGAGCGACAAATTCATCGTCCGCGACTTCCGAAAAGACTGCCTCCGGGAGTTGACGAAGATCAATGCGTCCTGGCCGGGCCTGCAATACCGCATCGAGCGCGGACGCCGGCACGAAAAGACCGGCGCGCTGGTTCTGCTACCGTCCGCGCCACAGATTCCACCCATAAATCTCGTCCCGTAGCCGGGGATCGCCCAAGAGTCCAGTTCCGTCCTCGGGGAGGTCCTTCCCGCGCCGCGACCGGCAAATCTTCGACGTTTCCACAGGCGAGGCGGGATTTCCCACAGTTTTCCACGCCTATTCACCCTCACTGACCCGCCGCGATTTTTCGCCTATTCACCCTCACTGACCCGGCAAATCTTCGCCTATTCACCCTCACCAACAAGTAGTAAGAGCAAATAATAAGATTTCATGTATTAAGGGAGGCGGAAGCTGTGAAAAACCTCGATCAGCCACCCTGGGAACCCCGGAAGAAACGAAACCGGAGTCGGAAAAAACCCTTTTAAGTTGAAAACCAGGGACATTCGGAATCGGATCGGATGGGCGCGGGATCGGGATGGAGTCAGCGAGCCGCCGCCCCGCGTCGCCGCTGCGATCGAGGTGCCGACCTGGACGGCAATGCCGGATTCCATGCCATTTCTTTCAGTCGCTTCGATTCCGATGACAGTAATTGCTGGAATTACAATTGAGGGGTCAACCGGTGTTATCGAAACTGGCCCGGTGCTACCATTCTTCGGCGCCCCGCGTGGCGTACCGAGGGGGTGAATCGATGAGCGACGATACGGACGAACAGCTAATCAAACCTCCGGTGGTCGTCGAGAGCTTCGGCGACCTGGACGGGAACTCGCGGGCGGCGATCCGGCGGGCCGCCGCGGGCGCGTTCGTCGACGTGCTCGCCAACCGGTTGAGGGAACTCTGCGCGGCTTTCGACGAATTGGATGTGGACGGCTTGGGCAATGACGCGCAGGATGCTTTCTGGCGGGCCCACAATCTGATGGAAGACGCCTGTTCGGCACTGGATGAAGCGTCGAGGGACGGCGAGGACGGTCAGTGACTGAACAGCAAACAGCCGAAACTGGACACTAGCAGCCTGTCGGACTTTCGGCGTAAGTCCTTTGTTTTCAACGACGGCCTTTTTTAGCCCGAAACCGTAAACACAGTCATATGAATGACTTATGTTTTTGATCCGGTGTTAGTCCGACAGGCTGCTAGTAGAGTCCACACAATGCCGACACCTGACTGGCTAACTCCCGCGACATGGATTGCCTTCGTCTCGGCATGTATTGCAGCCGCTTCGTTGTGGAACGCGATCATGGCAAGGAAAATCGCGAAGAGCGGCCACCAGTTGGCGGTGGAAACTCGGGACAGAACGACGCCGTCGCTTGAGCTGTATATTGATTCCGGCGATATCCGGCGGCTCGCGGCCCCCGCCAGGAGAGTGTTCGTCTTCCGTGTTGTGGTGACAAACCGCTCCGACGCGCCAAACTCCCTAAAGACGATTCGTCTCCTCATCGAACATCGGCGTACCGATGGGCCACCGTCGCACCTTGAGCTGGTGCCCGACGCAACATTCGCCAAAGCCCTCGGCTTCGAGGAGGGTGACGTCCTGACGGTTCCGGCCGCGATTGCGCAACGTGCTGTCGTTGCGGGCACGGTGTTCTTTCCGGTTGCGCAGGAACTCCTCGCAGAGACTCGAATTGAGGCGTATACGGTCTCGCTCATCGACACGTTTGATAGGGAGTCCATTAAGGAAGTTCTTCTCCTTACGGAGCAACCCTTTGAAAAATAAATGGCATAAGGAGGCAGTCTCGATTCAGCATCCAGTCGAGGCCGAACCCGTCCCGATCGTAGCTGACGCGAGTGTCGCAACGGTGGCCATTGGGGACGGGCGGATGATCCCGCTCCTTATTCTCGACACGTCCAAACGCCCAGATATTGAGGACATGGTCAAAGCTCACCTCCATATGAGGAGCCAAGGAGATGTCAATACGAGGTGGGCCCTCTGTGCCAATGTAGATGAGACACCTTCCCTAACGTTAATTAGTGAGCAGGGCGGGAAGGAAGATAACCTGTGTTGGTGATTAAACCAGAAGAGGAGAAAGAATCGCGGGCAACGGAAGGAGCCCGTAGGGCGACTGGAGTTGGGCGCGATTCGGCCGATGGGAATGGTGCCGGTCCGGATCCGGAGGTCGCCGATAAGGCGACGCGTCGACGATTCAGCGCGGAGTATAAGCGCCGGATCGTACGAGATGCCGACCGGTGTACGAAGCCCGGTGAGGTGGGCGCGTTGTTACGCCGTGAAGGGGTGTACTCATCGAGCCTGAGCACGTGGCGTCGGCAACTCGATGCCGGGGAGTTGGCCGGCGTCGGATCGGTCAAACGTGGACCGAAGGCGCAGCCGATAGACCCGCGGGATAAGCGGATTGCGGAGTTGGAACGGGAGACTCGGCGTCTGGAGGCGAGACTCGGGCAAGCCGAGACGATAATCGCCATCCAAAAAAAAGTTGCGACGCTATTAGGAATTCCGCTGAATACGATCCAGGACAAGGAGAACGGTTGATGGAAGCGGCCCAGACCCACTCTGCCGAGTTGGGCGCCGCACCCGCATGCCGGGCCTTTGGAGTTCCCCGTGCATCGTTCTATCGTCACCGGCAACGGCGAGCCGAACCCGCCCCAGACCCGATCCGTCGGCGATCGCATCGAGCGTTGAGTGAGGTGGAGCGCCAGGAGGTCCTCGACCTGCTGCATGGCGATCGCTTCGTGGACCAGGCGCCGGCTCAGGTCGCCGCCGCCCTGCTGGACGAGGACCGCTATCTGTGTTCCCCACGAACGATGTATCGGATCCTGGAAGCGAATCAGGAAGTTCGCGAACGAAGGAACCAGCGACGCCATCCCGCCTATACAAAGCCGGAGCTGTTGGCTACGGCTCCGAATCAAGTTTGGAGTGGGGACATCACGAAGTTGAAGGGACCCCAAAAGTGGACCTACTTCTACCTGTACGTGATCCTGGACATCTTCAGCCGCCAAGTCGTGGGCTGGATGGTCGCCGATTGCGAATCGGCGAATCTGGCCAAAAAGTTGATCCAGGAAGCCTGCGACAAGCAACAGATTGATCGTGATCAACTCATACTCCACTCCGATCGTGGATCGTCGATGAAGTCCAAGGCGGTGGCGCTGCTGTTGGCCGATCTGGGAGTGACCAAGTCTCACTCCCGACCGTATGTATCGGACGACAATCCATTCTCGGAAGCGCAGTTCAAGACGCTCAAGTACCGGACAGGCTTCCCGGACCGTTTCGGTTGTAGCCAGGACGCCAAGGCGTTCTGCAGGGACTTCTTCCACTGGTACAACAATGTCCACTACCATTCGGGACTGAACTGGTTGACACCGGCTATGGTTCACCACGCCCGTACCGACATCGTCATCCAAAAACGGCAGCATGCCATGGATTGTGCGCGGCAACGCCACCCAGAACGTTTCGTCAACGTACCCAGAACGATCCCAGGGCCGCCCGACAAGGTGTGGATCAATCCACCCGTAGAATCGCAGGCGGTAGCTTAATTGTTGAACCCACGTGTCTCACACTTGTTGACATTCACCGGGGGACGACCCGACACATTCTTCGACACGGGCACCATTAGCTTGTACCTGACATTCGAAAAACCAAGTCGTTGCCTGATATTCCTTCGATTGGACATCGGACAATACGGCGTGCTCGTCGACAACATCATTCGCAGCCAGGGCCTCTACATTCAGTCAGGTAGACCCGGTGACCGGCTGCGCACGACCTTTGACAATCCCCGCGTTCTTGCGGAAGTGCCCTCTCGTGAGTTTCAGCCTGAATGGGACAACATGTTTCGGAAGGCGCTACGCAAAAGTTTCCAGAAGGAGGCTGGGATGAGCCGAGCCAATGCAAAGCTTGCGACGGAGAATTTCATTAACCAGTGGCGCGATCTGTTATCTAAGCGAGTCAAAGGCCCGGTTGAGGGCGCGAACGAGTAGAGTGCATTTGAGCCGAATGCCCACGTGAGCCTGGCTTCCGCCAGCCGTTGCTCGCATGTTCCGTTGAGGAACTCTCCGGCAAAGAGATCCGGAGAGCCGCCGCGATTGGCGATCAAGCCGTCGATTGCGTCTTCGGCGGCGCGCCTTGCCAAGGATTCTCCCTGATCGGCCATCGCTTCCTAGACGATCCCCGAAACGGACTGCTGCGCGACTATGTCCGAATTGTGACTGAACTCGAGGCGAGAACCTTCGTCTTCGAAAACGTGAAGGGCCTCACTGTCGGCAACCATAAGGCGCTTCTCGAAGAGTTGATCGTCGCCTTCGACGAAGCCGGTTACTCGGTACGCACACCATGGAAAGTGCTCAACGCGGGAGACTTCGGTACGCCGCAATCGCGCGAGCGCTTAATCCTCATGGGTGCCCGAAAGGGTGAGGTTCTTCCGAGCTATCCCGAGCCGACGACCAGTATCGCCGGGCGCAAGAAGAGTTCCCGGGAACTACCGAACGGCCCAACCTGCACGGACGCAATAGGCGATCTTCCAGATGCCGACCGCTTTCCTGCGCTTCTCCGCACGGACGCGAGAAAGACGACCGCATTCGGAAAGCCGTCGGCTTACGCAGCCGAGTTGCGATGCCTATCCGGTGATGCCTGGCATTGTGGCTATGTACGCGAGTGGGATCCGTCGATCCTCACGTCGAGCGCCAGGACCGAGCATACCGAGATATCGCGCTACCGCTTCGCCCAGACGGCGCCTGGGACAGTCGAGCCGGTCAGCCGGTTCTTCAAACTTCCCGAGCACGGTGTGTCGAATACCCTCCGCGCGGGCACCGACGGCGCCCGAGGAGCGCTTACGAGCCCTCGGCCCATCCACTACCGGTACGACCGCTGCATCACTGTGCGCGAGATGGCGCGGCTTCACGGTTTCCCCGATTGGTTCCGTCTACACGCCACCAAATGGCATGGGGGGCGACAGATCGGAAACGCCGTGCCGCCACCTCTCGCCAGGGAGATCGCCGCTCAAGTAATGGACGCATTGGGCGCGATCCCGACCCGCCCGGACGAAACGCTCGTACTCGGGGATCCGAATCTTCTAAGGCACGATCTTTCTAGCAGCCTGTCGGACTTTCGGCGTAAGTCCTTTGTTTTCAATGACGGCCCTTTTTAGCCCGAAACGGTAAACACAGTCATATGAATGACTTAGGATTTTGATTCGGAGTTAGTCCGACAGGCTGCTAGTGCGGCGGCTCATTTCGGGGTGGCGGCCCCGCCCAGCAGGCGAGACCGAAAGAGCGGGGCGAGGAAGCGCAAGCAGGCCGACATCGAAATGGAGCGACTGGCGGCGGTGGCCATCCATGGCTAAGGCGCACAACCGTCAGGGGCATCGGGCAAATCGAAATCGACGAGCTTTATGTCGGGCTCAACTTATTAACCATTAACCAGGGGGTGGGTCCCTTTTACTCGATCGAGGTGGGTCCTTTTTACGTTGTCAAAACGAGGCGATGGAAGTTTTATCTCAAATATGCCCCTGTACAGTTCTGACCTGGCACGAACGGGCGACAATCTGACCTTCTCACCAGATCATGCAACTCTCGACGAGGATTCTCTAATAAGGTCGGTGAAAGGACGATTGATTCAGGATCCGCTCGGACAGGACTTCTGGTGTTCTGATCGGCTAGACACAGGGACCTCTCTGGGAGAGGCGGTGGCATTCAGTCTCTGCTGCCTGCTGAGCGACGCGAGGGACGCTGTGTCCCATATGGAAGGCAACGTTGGCCCGTGTCCTATTGACATAGGATTCTCGTTCCCGAACTGGCTGGTTGAGCCCACGAAAGCAGCCAGGACCGCCGTTGAACATTTCCGTCAAGCCGTTAAAGTGACCGTCAACCTTCTCGGCCACGTCCCATCCGACGAGCTACCTCAGCCCCGAAAGAGTTTCTCGATCATTCGATGGAAGGATCTGGTAGGCCAAGCCCTGGCCCGTTCCAGGGAAGGGGAAGGGGACGGTGACGGCGAGACGTTAAGCATCGACAACATGACTCAACGTGGATTTAGCTTGCCAACGTACGAGGCATCTTGGAGTTTCCTTGTGGAATCTGGAGCGGCCGGTCTCCCGTACCTACGCGCCATGAATATCGAAAAGGTTCCTGGGGCTCCTGGCTTGGCAAAGCTTCTCGTGGTTGATGTGGGCGCAGGCTCGACCGATGTGGGCTATATGTTGCGGGTCCAGAACCGGGATACAGAACGGAAAAACTTCTACTACTTTAAGCCCGCATCAAGCTTTCCGGAGGCTGGAGATGTGCTTACACGGGAACTGATGAGGCATTACAGCGCCAGAGATGAACCGATAACGAACCGTGAAGCTGAGGCCCGCAAGCTCCTAGACACAAGCTGGGCAGACCTTCAATTTGTTGCTTCCTGGCGGAGACGAATATGCGAACACGTCAGGGAGTACGTCGAAGGTATTCCAGACAAGAGATGGTTGCCTCTGCCTGTGCCATTAAACATTGTCGTAACAGGTGGTTCGGGGCTCGTTCCCGGTTTAGGAGACGCCGTGAAGGATGCCGTAGTAGAGGCCCTCGATCGTTTGCGTATCGGCCAGAAGACTCGCAATATGGTCGGCCTCTCAAGTAGCCATATCCCTAATCTATCGTTTCAGACAGAGGCTGCGTACGCACAGCGGGCGGTGTGCCTGGGCGCAAGCGATCCTAAAAAGCCGGGTTTTCGATATATCGACGGAATGGGCCCTCCAACCATAACGAGAATTCAGGCACCACGCCGTTGGGTATGATTCAGCGAGAGCTGGGAACTGGAACTGTTCAACAGTAACATGTCTGGTATGTCGTAACGAACCACGAGGCCACCACGCGGCCAGCGCCTTTCCACTCGGGGTCGTCAGGTCGAGTACGTTCAGTTCCCGGCGCGTGTTCACTAGATCCACCAGCACCCGCCCCCTGCGATCCAGTCGCCAGACCAGGACGAGATCGACCGCCCACCGTCGGGCCGCCACGAGGGGCTTCAGGGCTGCTCTGGAGGGGAAAGCTATCCTGAGGCACGCCGCCAGCTCTGCGTCGATTCCCGGACACCGTCCTCAATCACACGAACCTCGGCGGTCTGTCCAGCGTCAACTATTATTCCCGTTGACGACAATTAGAATTCCCGTTTGAGTTAAGGGATGTTCGTCGCCGTCCCGCCTGTGGGAAACGTGGTAAAGCCGTAGGCTTTTCCAAGCAGCGGTGGGAATCCGGGTCTTGCACGGATTCCCACGGATGCGGCGTTTTCCACAGGCCCGTCGCCGTCACTTTTGTCGTCCTTTCGCGTTCTTGGCGGCTTCCATGCGGTAGCTGGACAGATTCAGTTCCAGAATAACGCTGTGATGAACGATTCGGTCGATGGCCGCGGCCGTGGTCATCGGATCCTTGAAGATCTTGTCCCAGTCCGAGAAGACCAGGTTCGATGTGATCAGAATGCTGCGGCGCTCGTACCGGTGAGCCAGCAGGGTGAACAGCACTGCCATCTCGTCCCGGCTGTGCTGGACGTAACCGATGTCGTCAATGATGAGCGCGTCGAACTTGTCGAGCCGCTTGAGTTCTTTCTCCAGTTCCAGCTCGGCCTTGGCCCGCAGGAGCCGCTGAACCAGCAGCGCACATGGAGTGAAGTAGATTCTCCGGCCCTTCAGGATGAGTTCATGCCCGAGGGCGCACAGCAGATGGGTTTTGCCGCTGCCCGGATTCCCGAAGGCCAGGACGTTCTCGGTGCGATCCAGGAAGTCTCCTTCAAGCAATGCATCCACGCGTCGCTCGACGGTTCGGGGCAATCGGGACTGTTCAAACGCCGCCCAGGTCTTCTCCCGGGGCAGTTTCGATTCCCGCAGGAGCCGTTCGATCTTCCGTTGCCGTCGTTCCTCCAGTTCCAGTTCACAGAGCGCTACCAGATACCGGTCGTAGGCCCAACCTTCGTTGGTCGCTACAGTGGCCTGAACGCCGTAGTTGTCGACGAAGGCCGGCAAGTGCAACTGGCGCAGCGAGCGGGCGATCTCGGTCTTCACAGCCATGCCTCCTCCTCGACCGGATCCAGTAACGCGTCATAGTGTCGGATCTCGGGTGGAGCGATCCGAACCTGCCAGGGCGAAGGCGCCGGAGTGTCCGCGTCGATGTGCTCCCGAACCGCTTCGACTGTGATCGGCAGGTCCTTGTCGATCCGATGTCTCAGCGCTTCGTGGACCCGCTCCTCACTGTCCATGGCCGCCATCTCGAGGATCTTCAGATACTGCCGGTCCGCGGTCCCCGGATGGTGTTCCCGCAGCCAGTCGTAGGTCACACGGAACAACAGCCGGGGAAACATGTCCTGCTGATACCGGTAGCGTGGAAAGGCGCCCGGTTTGCGGACCAGGGAATGAATCACGTGCCGGTAATCGATGGTGTGCTTACCCGATCCCCGCAGCCGCGGCATCTGCTCGACGCACTTTCCGCCGTACCAGACTTCCAGCCGTTCCGTATCCAGGCGGACCTCCACGTGTTCGCCGATCAGCCGGCTGTCTACCGAATAGACGTTCTTGCGCACCCAGATCGTGCTGTCCCGGGATACGCGAGCCCGGATGCGATGCGTATGGTCCAGTCGTCGAAGCGGGAGTTGCCGTAGAGGCCGGAGTTCCTCACTCAGCCGCTGGCTGCGACCGGCGTTGCGCCGGTCGATCAACCCCGCCAGAAACTGTTCGTATGCGTCCCGGCTCTCGAAGTCCCGGCTTCCGCGCAGCATCAGTTCCTGGTCGACCGCCGTCTTGAATCGATAGTGACTCTGCTCGACGTCGCCGTTCTCATTCGCCTTGCCGGCCTGGGTGTGCGTCGCCCGTAAACCGTAGTGGTCGAGCAATCCTTGATAGCGGGCCGTAAACTCATCCGGATCCTTCAGGTTGTTGACTGCCGCCGACAGGCTGTCGGTCCGATGTTCTTCCGGCGCTCCACCCAACTGCCACAACGCGTTCTGCAGTCCGGCCGATAAGCTCTCGAAGGATTCGGAGAAACACAGGGTGACCGTCTCCCAGTTCGAATAGGTCAGGACGAAGTGATAGGCCAGGTGCTCGAACTTCTGGCCCTCGATGGTCAGTTCAGGCTGCTCATGTGCGTGAAGTCACTCTGGCATTGCCGCCCCGGATCATGCACCTGGGGGAACATCACTTCGCGCTCCGGACCCGATCGCGCCCGCCACTGCTTGAACCGCCGCTGCAAACTCCGCAGCTGACCTTCCTGGAATCGGCCCGGGTACTTCCGCCCCAGATACTCAAACATCGTCTTCGCCTGAACCGTCGGATGCGCCCGAAGGATCTCCTCGATCTCCCCCCATACCTCTTCGAACGGATCCGGTCGGGTTCGCCATCCATGAGCCTTCCAGATCTGGCTCGGCAGCTGCTTCACCTCCCGGTACTTCCGGGCCGTCTTTGCGTCCATTCCCGCTTTCGAGGCCGCCTGGGCCAGGGTCTCTTCGCTTTGTGTCAGCTTCATCAGTCGTCTCACCTGCTGATCCGTTACCATCCAAACATCTTGCAAAATCAATAACTTGGATCGGTAACATTTCTATTGAGGCAACGGGAATTCTAATTGTCGTTGGTCGGGAGTTTTAATTGTCGCTGATCACCCTTCTAAGTTAAAAACCGGGGACATTCGGAATCGGATCGGATGGGCACGGACGATGCTAGTCCGGACGGAATGATCGGAAGTACTGTCGCCGGCAAGGCAGTGCTGGCGATCTGGAACTATCTGGGTGGGCTGCAGGCAGCGCGCTTTTGGGTATTGAGTGAATATCCGGACCGGAAATCACGCTAGGACATCGTCCAACGCAGCCTTAGAGACGCGCCGCCCTATAGCGACCTGTAATAGTCGCGAATCTTCCAGGCCATCAGAAGCCTGCGCTCCGTCAGGAACCCGTCGTAGTCGCCGACTTCCGAATCTTCCATGTCGTCAGGTATGCAGTGAGCCACCAGATTCGTGCGCAACTCGTCGGCATCGGTGATGCCGCCGTATCGGGCCTCGCCATTCTCGCATTGACGCCATAGCGCACCGAAATACGCCGCAGGCGGGACATCGCCGATGGCGATATTGATCTCGCCCTGCATTACGACATAGTTCGCGATCTGGTTGTAGCGGTTACGCGCCAGACCGTTCTTCTTCAGGTAGTTCCGCGGAAAGACGTGGTGAACATGCGAAGCGCCCTCGATCAGGGTCTGCACCGTGTGGCCGTTCGACAGAAACCCCTTATCGTTTGCCTTGGCTTGGCTCGCCAGAAACACATTGAAGTAGGGGCTGCTGGCCACCGAGGTGTCCATCTGTTGGGGAAGGCCTGCGTCCCAGAACGCATCCGACAACTCCGCCCGCTCCACCGCGTCCAGGTAGTCCTGCGCGTTCTGTTCGGTAACGTTGCGGATATCCACGCCGAACGCGGTCTCGGGCGAGCCCGTGTACCTGCCGGTCAGCACGGACATGACGAACCAGCGCCGCACCAGCGTCTCGATTTGTACCGAATTCGTGCGTCTCGCGCGCAATGTCAGATAAAGGATATAAGCGAAATTGACGGTGTTCTGCGACCGGATCATGGACGCGTTCACGAACCCCGCCGAGCGCAGGATCATGACGAAGCGCTTGAAGTCGGTCTCGTTCATGAAGCGCAGGATCGCCGCCTCGAGCCTGCGGAACGACTCCTCGGCGATGACCTCCTCGAACTCTCTGGTCTCGAAGTTCCGGCCGGAGAGCAGGGCCACCAGATCGTTGAGGCGTCCGCGCCCGAACTCCGAAGTGAAGGCCACACGAAGCATGTCGGTGTAGGAGGGATCGTACAGGTCCTCCTTCTCGTGTTTCAGCCATTCCATGGTCTGAAAATACCTCGTGCCGGAAAACTCGCTGTCGCTCGCCAGATCGTCGTACGCTTCCGGCGCAACGGCGAGATGGCAGAAGTAGTCGATGCACTTGCGGAGTTGGTGGCCGTTATACCTTTCGTTCGCAGCCATCTTCGACATGGCGAAGTCGGCCGCATTCAGCGGAACACCCTGTGAATTGATGCGGACAAATATCTCCGAGACGGTCTCGACATCCAGATCGGCATTGAGTTCGATGAGGCCGAGCGAATTGTTCAGGATGCCCCGAAGCCGTTCGATACGTTCGTATATCTCGTCCCTGTTCGCTTCCGCATTGCCCTCTCAATACGCATCGACGACCCGAAGCAGTCTTGTGCCGGGCGCGAACAGGGAGGCGATGTCCGCAAGCCATGCCCGATCGCGGCGGATTGCGGGGTTCGTAACCTCGAAACGCTCCTCGCCGGGATGGAACGCGATCGTGATGCGCACCTTCCTGTAGTTCTTGTCGACAATCGAACGCCCGAGCATCGCCGCCAGAAGCGCCGTCACACGCTGCTGGCCGTCGATCAGAATACGTTTGCCCTTCGACGCCGTTCCGTCCTTCAATCGGACCGACGGGTTGCGCCACGCGATGAGGTAGCCAACCGGGTAGCCGAAATAGAGGGAGTCGATGAAATCGCGCACCTTCGCCGCATTCCAGACGAACGGGCGCTGGATCTCGGGGATTGCAATCTCGTCGGACTCGATCCAAGTGAGTAGAGTCTGGACAGGATGTTGATTGACCGAATAGCGCTGAATGGTCATGGCTTCTCCGGATATGCGATGTCCCTGAAACCGCGAATTCGACTGAACGCGCGTACCCGCCCCGCGCCGGACGCCCAGCACCCGACCCTGCAGCGGAAGGATGCCACAGCGGGTCACATGCGGCAAGGCGTAGCCGTTCGGGCCGCGGACGAGCGGCGGCTTCTTGGGCGGGACGTTAGGCAAGCGATCCGAAGGAAAGAGGAGAGAACGCCATGAGCCACGCCGAACGTGACGGTTCGACGGAGGGGTGACAGCGAACGGCCATTGCGCCGTATGCGACAGCCAAGCCCACGCCACGCACCGCTCCATGACGCCCGGCCAGAACAGGTCGATGAACCCGGACCGGTTATCCAGCTTGCGCACATGCTCTTCGTAACGCGCGACGGAACGCCGCCGCACATCGAAGATCTCGAAGAACGCATTGTAGAAGCTCTGCGTCTCGCCCTTCTCATAGGCCGCGTCCCGCCATTCGTCGGCGAATCTGGCGGCGCGGGTACGAATTTCGTTCCAGGACAGGCGCATGACTTAAGGGTGTTCCATGTCAAACATGTCGAAATAATCCTCGGATGCCGTAGCCGGGGATGGCGGCCATAGTGTAACAGCTAATGTCACACTTCCTTTTTATGATCAAGGGGTTCGCTTCCAAGATCCTCAGGAGGGCGTTTGAAGATGGAAACTACCGGAGGATCAACCCTCAATGGAGGGCCCGGGTTGAACTCCTTCTGGACGCATTGGACGCGGCAGAGAAAGTGGAAGACTTGAACCTCCTGACGCTCGGCGCCCACCCGCTGAAGGGCAACCGAAAGGGTGAGTGGGGAATGACCGTGACGAAGAACTGGAGAATTACCTTCAGATTCGAGGCGGGAGACGCCATCGAGGTAGACCTGGAAGATTATCACTAGAACGGAGGGCGGGACATGGCTAGAAATCTGGCGAGACGACCGACGCATCCAGGCCGGTTGCTACGGAGCGAGATCGAGGCTCGGGAACTCAATCAGGGGCAGGTGGCGGATCTTATCGGCGTCGGGCGCAGGACCATTAACGAGATATGCCAAGAACGAAGACCGATGAGCACCGACATGGCGCACCGGATCGGGAAGCTCTTCGGCAACGGTCCGACGCTCTGGGTCAACATACAGAAGGCGATTGACATGTGGGACGCTGAACGCGAGCACGCGACAGACTACGCAAAGATTCAGACCTTGGAGATAGCTCGATAAAGCTGCTTATCGTTTTTTTGGAGTGGTGTCCCTGTCTTGTCTGAGCCGAATGGGAGAGTGAAGCAATGAACGAACGACAACTGACGGTGAGCGCAATCGCGCTCTTCGCCGATGGATTCAGCCACACCCAGATTGCCAACGCGTTGGGCGTCGATACCGACCGGGCTGCGCAGCTGGCGGTCACCGGCGCTGATGAACAATCAGCGGGCACGATGGGCCACATGAAGAGTTGCCCTTATGGAAAAGATCAAGTAGTCATTAGTCGCGATGATGAAGGCTAGGTGACGGGCTCTGTTGAGCGGCTCTGAGGGCGACAGCGGAGGGCTATTGCGGCGTATGCGACAACCAGGCCCACGCCACGCACCGCTCCAGGTCGCCGGCCTCGCCGGCCGCCTGTTCCAACAAGTCAGTGTCATCCAGGGCCGCGATCCCGGCGATACTGGCTTCCATCACCGGCCGGCCCTCCGGAGAACCGGAACGGGTCACCGTCAGGGTCACGTGCGGCGGCAAAGCGGACGCCGGAACCACGGGCAGCTGGGATTCCCCCACGCGCCGGGACAGCCAGAGGGACGCCTGGAGGCGTCCGGACACGGTTTCCGCGCGCAGCCACCAACCGGACTCCATAAGGGGCACGCATTCGCCGGTGGCGAGCCCCTCGGCGATCAAGGGATAGAGCCAGATCAGCACCTGGGGGTCGACTTCCGACTTCGGGGAAAACCGGACGGATTCGGCTTCGAGGATTCGATGGATCAGGACCGCATTCATGGGGGCTCCGGGAAGGCTTGGCAGCCTAGTAAACAACATGTTGCTCCACGAGGGGAAACTCCAGCACGGGCTCATCCTCCTCGATCGACCGGCCGGCGATCCGCATCCCGTCGCGGTGTTCGGTGGACACCGTCCAACCGTTTGAACGGAGTCACACTTGACAACTGGGATAGTCTACAAGACATATAGACATAACGTATGTAAGTCTACTTGTAGACGACACGGTAAAAATATGCAGACCATCGCACTGATTGCACAGAAAGGCGGCACCGGAAAGACGACGCTTGCACTAGCGTTAGCCGTGGCGGCAGAGAAAGCAGGCAGAACGACCGTCGTCATTGACCTAGACCCGCAGGCCACCGCTTGTAACTGGGCAGATCGGCGGGACGCTGACACACCAATTGTGGTCGATGCTCAGCCGGCACGGCTTTCCAAGGCGCTCGAAAAGGCGATGCAAGGGGGCGTCAATCTTGCAATCATCGATACCCCGGCGCGATCGGAACAGACCGCTTTGGCCGCCGCGAAGTCTGCCAACTTGATAATCATTCCCTGTCGACCGCAGATTTACGATCTGGAAACCGTACCCAACAGTCGGGAGCTAATTGCTATTGCCGGCGACATCCCTACCCTGGTTGTCTTAGTCGCTGTGCCAGCCCGTGGCGCGCGTGGCGATCAAGCACGCCATGCCTTAACCGGTTTTGGTCTTGCTGTGTGTCCCCCGAGCCTGGGCTACCGCGCCGCCTTCGGCGATGCGGGCGTACGCGGACTCGTGGCACTGGAACACGAACCCCACGGCAAAGCCGCTGATGAAATTAGACAAGTATACAAGTATGTAAGTGGGATTCTATCGAAGGAAGCCCGGAGAGGTAAGAAATGAGCAAAGCAGACTTGTCAGAAGCTCTCGTTGATGCCGGGGGCGGCACTCGACGCAAAGCCGGTCCGCAGCCAGTACAAGCGGCAAAGCGCCGGCCGACCGTCGCGACCGATCCTCAACCGAAAAGAATAGGGACCAAGCCCATTACCGTTCACTTTCCAAAAGAGGTTCGCGACCAGCTCAAGATTCTGGCCGTGGAGCAGGGAACGACGTTGCAGACGCTTGTAGGCGAAAGCTTCAACATGCTCTTTGCGAAATATGGCAAGCCCGAGATAGCGCCGGGCGAGCAGAAACCTTAATGCCCGTGGACTATCGCAATGTCTGTGTTGTTTTTGCTCGCCGTCCTTAGTAGCGGCATGCGAAGGTGACGTTCCGGCGGATCCGGCCAAGTGAGCGCGCACAATTTCCAGTATGAAACCGTGGCCCTGGCCCGGGAGTGCGATTCCTTCGTCGAGGGGAGCGACTGGTCCCGGAGCACGTTCAGCACCCTCTACCGGCGCGTCCAGGAACAC
Organism: Terriglobia bacterium; assembly: GCA_963555775.3. Lineage (GTDB taxonomy): Bacteria > Acidobacteriota > Terriglobia > 20CM-2-55-15 > 20CM-2-55-15 > JAJEDW01. The sequence goes on from CAUVWY020000009.1 coordinate 133,084, forward strand.
ATGGCCGGCCAGTACGGCAGGGGCCAGGGTTTGTACCGCTACAAGAACGAGACGCTGGTCGACCAGCTCCGGATCACCCCGGAGGAAGAACGCCACATGAAGACGCTGATCTCGACCACGGAGAAGTACCGGCGACGCAATGAGAAGGACAGGGCCGCGCGAGGACATCAATCCAAGCGCGTGGAACGCGCCAGGAAGATCGTTGAATTGCGCCGGGCCGGGATGTCGCTGCGGCAGATTTCGGTGCTGGTCGGGTGCGGCAAATCGACTGTGGCGGACGAACTGAAATCACCACTACTAACCGCAATAGATTCATTGACTTAGGCAAGGTGTCCGGAAAATGCCCCTATGTATTGGTGGCGTAGCCAGATATGCCCATTCAAATCCGGATGCCTGAGCCGCTCCGCGGCGAACACCTTTGCCCCGCGCGGAGCGCGCCATTCCGGATTCCGAATGGATCGAAGTGCAGTGAGTGAAACCGGGGGGGGTCCGGGGGGGAGCGGAGCGGCTCCCCCCGGCATCGTCCCCAGAGGAACCGCCGGGCCTGGTCGATGAGCAACCCGCACTCGGGAGCAGGTTCCGGCCTTCGAAGAGCGGGCCCGGATTTCCGACCGCGCACCGATTTTTTGGGAGGTTCTGCCATGAGCGCAAAAGGGTACACCGTTCGATATGTTCCTGACCCGAATGTCGAAGGGAGCGCAAACACGTACTTGGCGGGCCTGAAGACGTGCGGGCATCGGCACAAAAAGCTGGAGGCCGCCGAGAACTGCGCGAAGCTCAAGGCGGAAAAGGGCTGAAAGGTCGGCGTCGAGGTTCGGGTGACCGAAATACGCCGGTGAAATCGAAGTCAGCCGTCTACGCTGAAACCGCCCACGAGGCGCTGAGACGTGGTTTGAGTCCTTATGTGCCGGACACTTCCTTCTCCAGAACCTCGCGGATAAGGCGTTGGTACGGTATGCCACGTACTGTTGCCTTTGCTTTGACTGCGTTGAGTAGAGATTCCGGTAGACGCATATTAATGCGCGATGCTTTCTTCTCGAATTCAAAACGAACGGGTGTGGCACCCGATAGAACATAGTCAGAAAGATCGGCCTCATCGACAAAACGCTCCGCAGCCTTATCCGTCTTAAACGCTGGGATTTTCTTTTTCATAGTGGTCAATCTCCTTGCGGTGCATATAGCGAGCCGATATGGGGCGAATGAATGTTTGACCGTTTCTCTGGCGAAGCGTGTAAACGAGAAAGATGTATCGCCCTGCCACCGTTCGCCCGATGGCTCTAGACCGGTCTTCGCCGTCCGAATGGTTTGGGTCCGGCAGGACCATCACTATCCCGTCGAAACGCTTTCGATCGCTTCGAGCGTTAGGCCATGTTTGAGGCATTTCTCTTGGTTGCCAGCATCCCAGTCAAAGCCATAAACCGCCTTCTTCATGGCACAGACTATGGGCACCTGTACATACAATTGTCAACCATACGGCGGGACAAGCGCATCCAGTTGCAACTGGGCCAGTCTCGGAAGACCACAGGAGGGGAGATAGCCGGGAGAAGAAGCCTGGAAAAGCAGATTCGGATTGCCGAAACCCGCGCCAACGCCCGCGAACGGAAATTAGAAACTCGCCGCGATCTTCTCGTCGGGATTATGATTCGTAGTCGTGTCAAAGAGAATCCGGAGACCGAGCCAGCCCTGCTCGAAGACCTGGATGACTTTCTCGAACGTGACCGGGACCGCGCACTGTTCGATCTACCCCCCCTGCCCGCAGGAAATCACGGAGGCCAATAAGTAGCTGAATCGTTCGCTGAGGCATCAGGTCAGGAGCTCTTTGGGTTTGGGAAGTAGGGCAGTGGAGCACGCCAATGCAAGTACTCTCGCCCCTTCTCTGTGATCTCAATCATCGTCCCGAGTACAGTGATGAGTTGGTGCTTCTCAAGCGCCGAGAGAATAGCTCCCCTCTCGATAGCCCTGGGGATCGCAGTCATCCACGTCGTGTGGAACAACTCAATTGAGGGGCTGTTGCGCACAAGCCAATCAAGCACCAGTTCAGTGTCGCGGACAAAGTAGTAGCTCAAATAACGGTACTCCCAGATCCTACTAGTGGTTTTCTCTGACTGTATTAAGTCGTTCACAAGCTTTTGCTGCTCCGGTGCGCTCGTAAAACCTTCAGGCAGAGCGGTCTCTGTAGACCCTGTTGGGAGCTCATTTGGACTAGTTTTTTCAATGCGGTCAGTCTGGGAAGTCGTCGAGAGCTCACCGCCCGGGAACTTAATCGTCGCTATTCGGGCCATAATTGCCTTCAGATCGTTCCTAAAGACCCTCCCGAGGACGATGACAACCAGAGCCGTCATGGGTGGAGCTGAGAGCAGTACGCGGAGATATCCAACGATAATTTCGTTCATAGTTTCCCCCTGTCTAGCACGTGCGGCGGTCGCGCTCACGGCCTTAGCGTGTAAAATCGCGCCGATCTGTCTGACACCCTCAGAATCACTCAAAGGCACTTAGCTGCCTCTTCGTTTCCGAGAAAGCCGTGAGGGGCTTCCTGCGGCCCGTTCCGGGCCTTTCTTATCTCGTCCATAATCCTGCAATGACTGCCAATACGAAACATCAGACAGTGGAAGGATTCCAGCCATCTGACATGGGCATAAAAATATGGCGGTACATGGACCTGACGAAGCTGGTCGCCTTCTTGGAAACTGGAAGTCTCCATTTTGCGAGAGCTGACACCCTCGGCGATCCCTACGAAGGATCCTGGACCAGACTCAACAAAGCAGCCGAGAAACAACGGTTTCTACAACTAATTGCCGATCTGGAAAGGAACAACCCGGATCTGAAAGGGAAGAACACTCCTCGCTTTGACAACGTAAAAAGGACCCACCCCCTGGTTAATGGTTTGTAAGTGATTCCGCCGTCGAGGCTGCGGGAAGTGTGGGAGCCGAAGGCTTCCAAGCCACTGTGGGAACGCGCTGGCTTTGCAGCGGGTTTCCATGGGGGCGGCACTTTCCACAGCCCGCTGCGCCCGCGGTTTTCACGCGGATCCTCCGGCGGACCGGGGTTTGTTCTTCCGTTTGCTGGCGGCGCCGAGACTGTCGGTAAACCGGATGCTTTCCCAATCGAACTGGTGAATGGCGCAGTGATGGGTGAGCCGGTCCAGCAGGGCTGCGGTCAGTGCGGCGTCACCGAAGACGCTGGTCCACTGTGCAAACGGCAGGTTCGATGTGACGATCAGCGAACCCTTTTCGTAGCGATCCGAGAAGACCTGAAACAGCAATTGCGCCCCCTCGGCCGAGAACGGGATATAGCCGACTTCGTCCACGATGAGCAGCTCGAAGCGGGCCAGCTTGGCCAGGCGCCGCTTCAGTTGCCGTTCCTCGCGCGACTCGATCAAGGTGTTGACCAGCCCGGCGGCCGTGGTGAACCCGACGCGGTAGCCCCTCCGGCAGGCTTCCACACCCAGCGCCGTGGCGGCATGGGTTTTACCGGTTCCGTGCTTGCCCAACAGGACGACGTTCTCGTGCCGGGTAATGTAGCCGCACTCGGCATAGTCGCGAACCTGGATCGCATCCAGCACCGGCCACTTCTTCAGGTCCGTGGTCTCCAGGGTCTTGAGCAGTGGGAACCGGGCCTCCCGCAGTCGACGCTGGACCTGATTGGCTTGCCGCTGTTCCAGCTCGCGGCTGGCCAGAGCCAATAGAAATCCGGTGTACCCCTCGCCGGCCTCTTTGGCCTGTCGGGCGTGTTCCCGCCACTCCCGCACCATGGCCGGGAGCCGGAGTTGCCGCAGTGCGTCGTCGAGAACGATCTCCTGACCCGGACTCATCGCGCACCCCCGGCCAGGAGACGGTCATATTGATCCAGATCGGCCCGGGCGATCGTCAGGTCGGTGATACCGGGCATCAACCCGGACTCCAGCGGCGCATGGGATCGAGTCGGCGTGTCCTCCCGCATCAGAATGTGCCGCACCGCTTCCAACTCGATACAGTGGGCATCGAGCGCTTCCTGGATGGCCGAGGACACCCGATCCAGATCCCAGTCCTGGTGGAGTTGCAGGATGCCGATGAACTCCCGCGTGCCCCGGCTGTACCCGTGCCGTTCCCGCAACCGCTCCAGCGCGGTTTCGTAATGCGCCGGCCACTGGGGCCGCCACTGCCGGATCGGCCGGGCGCTCTCAAACGAGGCCACCTTCCGCCGGATCAACTCCAGGTAGTGCAACGGATCGATCCGCCAGTCGCTATGACCGAAGGCGCGGTCATGTTCGGCCACCTTCTTCTGGTCCGCGTAAAAACTCACCCGGTCACAGCCGATATGGGCCCAGAGCCGGCGTCCCACATATGCGGTCGGCACCGAATACCGGTTCCGATCCACCTGGGCGGTCTGATACGGGCTGATCCGGACTCCCACCACCTTCGTGTTCTCGAACCGCGTGTCGGGCAGTGCCAGGAGGCGTTCTTGCTCCACCGCGTGCCGCCCCCCGATCGTGCGATCGTCGGACCGGCCCCCGATCCGGCGCTGGTCGTCAGCCGCGCAGCGTTCCAGCAACTGCGTGTTCAGATCCTCGAAGTCCGCCACTTCGGGAACCGGCGCCAGGAAGTTCCGGCGTGCAAAGCCGACCAGGCCCTCGACCCCGCCTTTCTCCTGGCCGCGGGCCGGATTACAGAACCGCGCTTCAAACGTGTAGTGGGCCCGAAACGCCGTGAACCGGGCCTGCTCGACCCGAGCCTTCCCCTTCAGAATCCGCTTCACGGCCGTCTTCAGGTTGTCGAAAACCAGGGTCGGGAATACGCCGCCGTACCAATCGAACGCCCGAATGTGACCGTCCAGGAACATCTCCTGCCGTTCCCACGGATAGGCCCGCACAAAGGCCTTGCCCGAGTACCGGGATCTCATACAGAACAACTTGACCTGACGGTCTTCACCGTTCATCCGGACCCAGGCCGTCCCCCAGTCCACCTCGGCTTCACGGGCGTGTTCCGGGTCCAGCGGCACCACAGCGCCGGTCTGGTTCCAGCCCAACCGTGTCTTCCGTTCCCGAACCCAGCGGCGTACCGTCGCCTCGGCTCCGGTAAATTCATGCTCCTCCACCAGACGTTGCCACACCCGGTGCGCGGTGTGGCGTTGCTTGACCGGCTGGTCCCGGTCCGCCTGGAGCCAGGCATCTACGATCCCGGCGACCGGGTCCATCACCGGACAGGCGGGCTCCTTCTCTCGCCGATACTTGGGCTCCTGTCCGGCCAATACTTTCCGGACCGTCCGTCGCGTGTGCCCGGTCTCCCGGGCGATCTGTCGAATGCTTTTCTTGTAAACCCGATCTGCGGTTCTGATCAACTCGTACTGATCCATCCCTATCAATCCTCGCCTCCCACCCGCGTGCCTGTTCTTCCAGTTCACGCTTCCGGGGAGGCTATCAGGGGTGGGTCCCTTTTACGTTATCGAAATCAGCCACTGCAGCTTCTCACGCAGCGTCTGCTCTACGAAGTCCGTCCTCGTCAATGAAGTGAATCTAGAAGGTAGGCGGTGTGTTCACCCAGATTAGGACGGCATCTTCAGTCGACGGATTTAGCCAACGGTGTCCGAGATGGCTTTTGAATGTAAGGCAATCGCCTTCTTGAAGAAGATGGCATTCCATTTCATCCAGCCATATTTCAAGGTTGCCGCTCAGCACATAAATGAACTCTTCTCCCTCATGCGAGTAAGCACCGTTACTTCCGTCACCGGGGGAAATCCGAAACAGGTGACATTCCAGCATTTTGCTGCCCGGTGACAGCAATTCCATGCGAACGCCCGAGTCCGTCTCAATCGCTTTTCGCTCACCTGCTCGAACCAGGCTAACGGGCTGGGGGACAGCCTCGAACAACTGTAAAACGGTCGTATCGTATACAGCGGTCAACCGATGTAGGGTGGCAATTGAGGCATTGGCTCTGGACAACTCGATGCTGCTGAGAAAACCAGCAGAGACGCCGGCGCGGCCTGCGGCCTCAACCAGAGTCAATCCGTTACGCTCCCGCAATCTACGCAACTTGCCGCCAACGTCCGTCGCCGCAGTGCCTTTGTGGGGGGGGTGTCGGCAGGTTCTTGCCGAGCCCAGCCTTAATGCCACGCACGCTGAGTCGTTGAACGTTACGGAGATATTTGATTCGTTTGAGCCGCTTGCAAAACTCTGAGGGGGTTGCGGCTCAGCCCCCAATATTCCTGGTGAACATCGTTATGTGCGGGTTCGCAGACTGAGTTCTGGCCATGGAGGAGGGCGGTGGCGAGTCAGGAAGCATGGGAATAGGTGTTTCGGGGTGTTTTGACCGAGTGTTGGACAAGGGTGTGTGACGGACGCCTGTAAGGCATCGGGATGAGGTGTTTGGCGGGACGCGTTGTGGATTATGTCACCAAGCGCACGAGTTGATCGGCGGTAAGCGCGAGCACGCCGAACATACAGTGGCACATCACCTTGGGGGCGCTCCGGACGCGGACATGGCGACCGCCGAACTCGTCTTTGAGACGGCCATTGACGCGCTCACCTGCGGTTCGTTCGCGATAGCGAACATCCTGGGGAAGCTGGAAGCCGATACGCTTCAAGCGCCGGGCTTCAGTTTGAAGTTCTTTTGCCCGGGTTTTGTTGCCGCGGGGGTTGATGTCGATCAACGGCACATGGCCCCGTGAGCGGCTGTGCCGCCGGATCTCCTCAGCGTCGTAAGCGGCGTCCATCAGGTCATACAGATTGGTCGTCCGCTCGGCGGACACGGTCGTCAGTGGAATGGCGGCCTGGCTGTCATGCAAGGAGGCGGAAGTCAGAATGCAACTGATGGGAATCTGGCCGTCGGCCACATCGATGTGCAGTTTGTAGCCGACCCAGGTTTCCCGGTAGCCCTTGCTGTTCTTCTTCGTGCCCACATCGCAGCCGGTCGGCAGATCGTCCAGCATCGCCTGCCGGGTCATGGCGCCCTGCCGCTGAAGCCGTTTCAGTTCCTTCGGTCTTTCTTCGCCCTTCTTCGGCCGTCCCCGCTTGCGCTTGGGGGGCGGGGATGCTTTCGCGGGCCTGGCCGGCTTCTCGCGGGCCTGGATGGCCGTCGAGTCTCGGGAGAGGTGACCCACCAACCGGTCCTGGTGGGTCTTCCGGATCAGCGCTTCATGCGCGCGCTGGGGCAACTGCGTGTCGGCGAACTCGGCAAAGGCGCGTGAGAAGACCGACTCGCTGGGCACCGCGCTCTTCCTCTCCCAGCCGCAGATCCGCCGCAACCGCACATCCGTGGCCAGCCGGTCCAGCAGCACTCGCGTGGTCGGCATGTCGTAGACCGCCTTCGCCACGAAGGCGCGCGCCATCGCCGCGCGATCCTTGGGAGGACGCCCCGGCGCCCGGTCGTGCCGGAGAATCCCATTCTCGATACGGATGATCTCCAGGGTCTGCACTAACTGCTGCTGCTTCCCGGTCAATGGCCCCAACTCGTTCTCCAACTCTGGAAACAGCGCACTCTGGATCGACTGCCAATAGGGCGCGAAGTGGGCTCGCAGGCTGTTCATTGCTTCTTGACCTCCCCCGTAAACTTACAGTATATATACAGAAAGAGAGGATGTCCCGCAAAGAATCCATGGCTCAAAGTCCACCGATGCTCCAGTACCTGGAGCGTTACAACGCACTCAAGGCGGAATTGCAAGAGATCGGGTTCCTCTGCCAGGGTACGGTCCAGACCCGATGGATCCTGTGCGGGAAGACCACATGCCGCTGCCACCGCGACCCGGACTCCCGTCACGGCCCCTACCATTACTGGACGCGCAAGGACCGCGGAAAAACCGTCGGGCTCAAACTCACCCCAGACGAACTCCGACTCTATCGGGAGGGGATCGAGAATAACCGCAAACTGGAACGGCTCCTGAAGGACATGCGCTCCATCTCGTCTCGCGCTCTTGCCCTCACCACCGGTAGGAAGGCCCCATGAACTCCCGCGTCTCCGGCTCCACCACCCTGGTCCCGGCGAACGCCACTCGACTCACGCTTCGGGCCAGAAAATCCCCTTGCTACCGGTTTTTGCAAGAAGCTCGTTTGAGAACCTTAAGCATTTCCGGACTGTATAGTCGAAAACGTCCGGAACTGCGAGCCGGTAAGATCAGGCCCATGTTCTCCCACATGCGAAGCGTGGAGGTGCTCACACCGAGAATTCGCGCGGTTTGTCCTACAGTCAGAAACCCGGGTGCGGAGGTTCGTCGTCGGCTAGCAGCAGTTTTGGTAGACTTTTTCTCTCGCTCATGTTCCAAATCCGCTGCCCTCAAGTGTCAAGAGTTACAACCACTTAAACTGAAGTATAGACGAACTGAAATCCACTTTCAAATGGTGACAGCCTTGGAATTCTTGGGATGTTTACGAGGATAGCAACTCGAATCGTTAAAGCCGATCCAGGTTAAACGAACTCATCACAGCGCTCTGCGCTTTCCGCGTCTTAGCGGCAACACGCTGCCGATTTCAACGCCTCGCCATCAGCCGACTTCCCCTGAGTACACACAAGCCGCACATAATCTGCCTTCTACGGATTCTTAAACTGTCAGAAAGGCTCTGCGCCCACTCTTGCTTCGCCTCTAGAGGATTTCTTCGTACTCGACTGGGACTTTTTCAGAACCTTGCACCATGCCGCCAACCGGAGTCTCACGACACGGTCCCCTGGGCACCAGCGTCCTGTCCAGAAAGGCTGACAAGTACATCACCCGCGAGCGTATTCTGGGCGGCGAAAATCGCATCAGAAAACGTATCGATCGCGAATTGAGCCTGCTCTTCGTCAATCATGAGCGGAGGTGAGAAACGAATGGCAGAGTGTCCAGTCGGCAGAATCAGCAGACCCCGTTCGAAGCACTTCCGCACGATGGACTGGCATAACTGCGGTGCCTCTTGCTTTGTCTTTCGGTTCTCGACAATCTCAATACCGATCATCAGCCCCAACCCACGGACCTCGCCGATGACGCCGTGGCGTGTCATTAGCTCTTCAAGACGCTTCTTCAAGAAGTCGCCGATTTTCGTGGAATTCGCGATGTATTTCTCCTGTAGCAGTCTTATTGTCTCCAGTGCCGCTACCAAACTTACCGGATTTCCGCCGAAGGTCGATGCATGCGAGCCCGGCTCCCAATTCATGATTTCGGCGCGGGCCATGGTCACACCGAGCGGCATTCCCGAGGCCACTCCCTTCGCGATTGTTACGATGTCGGGATGAAAATCAAAGTGTTCGAAGGCAAACATTTTACCAGTGCGGCCCATCCCACTCTGGACTTCATCTGCAACGAGAAGGATTCCATACTTGCGCGCGATGCTTTCCAGCTTCGGCAAAAACTCTGAGGGTGGTACGGTGTAACCACCCTCACCTTGAATTGGTTCGACCACGATTGCGGCGACTTCTTCTGGATTCACGCTCGATCTGAAGATTATGTCTTCAAGATAATCCGCACAGGCTGTTCCACATGAGGCGCGCTCAAGATTCAATGGGCATCGATAGCAAGTCGCAAACGGGCTGTGCGTCACACCTGGTATGAAAGGACCGAAGCCTTTTCGCTGGATCGGCTTCGATGACGTCAGTGATAGGGCACCCAGCGTCCGGCCATGAAAGCCCTGCTGAAATGCTATGAACTCCGATCGACCGGTGTAATGACGCGCCAACTTCATGGCCGCTTCGACAGCCTCCGCACCGGAATTGCTAAAAAAACAACGCCATGCATCATCACCGGGCATCAACGATGCAAGTTTCTTTGCCGTTTCAGGCAACAGACTGTAATAAGAATTCACACTTGACACGTGAAGGAGTATTTCGGACTGTTTCTGAATCGCGGCCACGACGTCCGGGTGGCAATGGCCCGTGGAACAAACTGCAATACCCGCATTGAAGTCCAGAAATCGATTACCGTCCACGTCTTCAACAATGGCGCCCCTCCCCTTATTGGCGACTACGGGAGAGGCTCGTGGGTAACACTGCGACACATACCGCCGGTCATCTTCGATCACCTGACGTGCTTTCGGTCCTGGGAGCTCTGTAATAACCTCTGGAAGCTTGTTGTTCATTCCTGCCAACCCTTTTTCCGCTGCGAGCGATCGGACGAATACATCTGAATGAATTCAGCGAGCGAAGAATCGCGTTTATGAATCGCAACTTGCGTACGCGGTACTGCAAACTATCGAAAACACATCTCGGCAACTTCTGACCTGACTGCGGTCGCAACGACCGCGATACACACAGGCATCGGCACGAGTACAATTACTAGCGGTTGTAAACGCTGTGTCGGTCTCAGTCGATTTATGATCAAAACGACATTTACTACATTTATACAATTCATACAATCATATGTGCCGCTAACATGGCTTTCTCAGTTGAATCGATTTCAGGGGTGGCAGCCCCGATAGGACGCTTCCCAACTCTTTGTAGTGTCAGTGCCTAAGCTAGTTCAGTGCACGAAAGCGCGGACATCAGCACCATACGTCGACCGATGCAATCCAGGAATTTTACGCCTGGCTTCGGGCGATTGAACTCACGGTCAAGATGCATACCGAAAGCTTCAGTACCATCATGCATCACCAAATTGTATGTGTCGGTTACGTAGCGTCCAATATGAACGACGATGCCTCATCGGACACGCCTCGTTCGGCCCTGAAAGTACAGGAGTGGCTATATTTCTGTTCCCTGCCAGCCCGTGGCAAAATCCTGCAGGGTTACGGCCGCATTGGGCCATCTGCCATGTTGCCACTCCTTGGTCGATGGGGAGGCATCGAATTCGTCCTGGCGCCTCCCATATGGTCCAATGGCGCTCGTGACGTGATCCCGCAGGGTCCTGCCACCGGCTGCTAGACAGAATGGACCGTTTGCAGAGCAACGGAACAAAGTGGCGCTCAAGGAGCTTCCGACTGTGATTTCGGATATTTTCGTCGTCCTGCTTTACGTAACAGGCATGTTATTGCTTGGCGGCTACGCTATGCGCCGTGCCAGGACTCGCGAAGACTATCTTGTGGCCGGCCGCAACCTCGGCCCCGGCTTCTACATGGCTACCATGTCTGCCACTGTGCTGGGCGGCGCTTCCACCATCGGAACTGTGCGCCTGGGCTATGTCTACGGCATCTCCGGGCTCTGGCTAACTACTGCCTTGGGACTGGGCATCATCGGCCTGAACCTATTTCTCGCGAAACCGCTTCTGAAGATGAAGATCTACACCGTTACCCAGGTTCTGGAACACCGCTATAACCCGACGGCACGACACGTCAGTGCAGTGATCATGCTGGGTTATGCGCTGATGATCGGTGCGACATCGACTATCGCCATCGGCTCAGTGGCCGAGGTGCTTTTGGGCCTGCCGTTCTGGGTTTCCATCGTGCTCGGCGGCGGCATCGTGGTGGTCTATTCCACCACCGGTGGCATGTGGGCGCTGACCCTCACCGATATCCTACAGTTCTTGATCATGACCGGCGGTCTGCTTTTCCTACTGTTGCCCTTCTCGATCATCGATGCCGGCGGCTGGAATGTACTGGTGGCGACCCTGCCGACCAGCTACTTCTCGCTCACGGCGATCGGCTGGGACACCATCATCACTTATTTCGTGATCTACTTTTTCGGCATCTTCATCGGCCAGGACATCTGGCAGCGCGTATTCACGGCGCGTAGCGAGCAGGTCGCAAAAACCGCGGGTTCCGCAGCCGGCCTCTATTGCGTGCTCTACGGCCTGACCTGCGCGGTGATCGGCATGGCCGCCAAGGTGCGCTTGCCGAACCTGGAAAACGTCAACAACGCCTTCGCCAGTATCGTCCAGACCAGCCTGCCCGACGGCATCCGCGGATTGGTGGTAGCCGCCGCCCTGGCCGCGCTGATGTCCACTGCAAGCGCTGCGCTGCTGGCCGCATCCACTACCGCTGCCCAAGACCTCTGGCCGCTGCTGCGCCGTCGCAACGCCAGCGAGGGCAATGTGCAGGAAAATCGTATCTTCAACCTGCTGCTAGGGGTGGTCATGTTAGGCATTGCGCTGGTAGTGAGCGACGTGATCAGCGCCCTGACTGTGGCTTACAACCTGCTAGTGGGCGGTATGTTGATCCCGTTGCTCGGAGCCATCTACTGGAAACGCGCCACCACCGCCGGCGCCATAACTTGCATGGCCCTCGGCAGCGTGACCGCCCTGTTCTTCATGTTCACCGACGGTCTCGACGCCAATACACCGATTTACTACAGCCTGGCAGCGGGAGCCTTGAGCTTCGTGGCGATCAGCCGGCTTTCACGTCGGTAACCGCGGCAGTTCGGACTTCCACTCACAGTTCAACATGCAGATGCTCCTCAATGGACGAGAGCTTGAGGGGATACGAGTCTTACAGCCCGCAACCGTCGAACAATTGCGCACGTGTACGACGTCAAAGCATGTGACGACTGAGGTGCTCCCCAAAATTCGGACAGGTCGCTAAGGATATATGCCGAAATAGATATCACGCAGCGCTCCGAGTTGGGCCGCGAACAGAATCTTCGCTCCGGTTCGGCTGGCGTCGTCCAATAGCTTGGTGGTATCGACGAGCAGGTCGCTGATCTGGTCACCGTTTGTACCGCACCAGTCCATCAGGTCGTCCACGCCAAATGGAAACTCGTTGCCGTACACACCGGCTGCGATTCTGGTTTTCCATTCGACCAACATCTTGATTCGTTTGGCCAAGTCATCGCGGTGGCGAAGCAAGCCCATCTGAACGCCCTTTTTCATGACTCGGTCGCCGTATGCCGGCGACATGCCGCGTTTCGTTGAGCCATACGCGCCGGCACCCAGCCGCTCTTCTTCCCATGCGTCTTCCAGGCGATGGAAGGGGAAGCAGATGGTCGCGCGGTCTGACACCCAGAGGTTTCCCATGGGGATGCCGGAATTCTTGAGTGTGTTTATCTCGTCAACGAGCGCTTCGAGGTCGATGACTGTCCCTTGCCCAAGCACATTGTGCACGCGTGGTCGAAAGATGCCGGACGGGATCAGATGCAGCTTGAACGTGCCAAATTCGTTTATTACGGTGTGCCCGGCGTTGTTGCCGCCTTGATAGCGCACTACGAAGTCGGCGTCTTCCGACAAGAGATCCACCATGCGACCCTTGCCTTCATCACCCCAGTTCACTCCACAGATTACTGAGAGTGTCATATAGTGCGCCCCTACTGTCTCTTGCCCGGAAGCGTTTTACTAACCTGAAGTTCCGTACGATAAAAGACGGAAATCCGCAGTGTAATCAGTAATATAGGCCGGATCAAGAGTGCACGTCTCTGTCTACATGTAGCTGGTCCTTAGCAAGGGTGATGGTCTTTAGAAGTTGGTAGGCCCGTGCCTGCGTGGGGTTGGGCGGGGTCGTCATTTCAAAGGCCGGCTCATCGGAGCCGGCGCCCTTGCGGCGGCAGAGGTTGCGCACGATCCCTCCGAGATCGTCGAGCAGAGTTTGAAAGCTGTGAGCCGGGCTGTCGTCGTTGAGGGTGCGGGCGTGGACTTTGCGCAAGGCGGATTCGGAACGCTGGGCGGGAGCGACCGGGTCCCGGAGGGTTTTGGCCGCCTGATCCTCGTCGGCGAACAGCAACGGACGCCACGCCTCGATCATGTGCCATTGGACGTAGTAGGCGAGCATGCAGAGAAAGATGTGCGCCCGGACGCGGTGGTCCCGATAGTGGCGGATGGGCCGGACCTTGAGGCCGAGGGTTTTGAATGAACGAAACGCGCGCTCAACCTGAGTGAGCGATTTGTAACCGCGGACCGCATCGGCGGCGCTGATCCGCTCGGGAGAAAGGCTGGTGCGGATCACGTAGATCCCGTCCAGGGCGGCTTCGGCGGCAACTTTCTCCGGGTCGATGGCAAACTCGAAGCGATGGTCGCCGATGTCGAGCGTGAAGTGTTTTCCGACTTTGTATTTGTTGAGGACCTTGCCGGCCCGGACCCCAATGTTGTCTTTGCCGTGCAGCGCCCCTTGCCCAATCCGTCCCCGCAGACGGTCCAGCGCCGCGTCGATCGCATCGGCATGCCGCTTCCATCGCGCCTCCCGGCGGCGGGCGGCGTCGGCGTCCAGTCCGGCCCAGCCGGCGGCCATCGCGTCCGAATCGATGTGGACGTCGAAACCGTCGTTGCGGATGTCGAGCGTGTAGTACTGGCCCACCGCGTACCGTTTCAGAATCTTCCGGGCCCGGGCCCGGATCGCTTCGGCGCCCTCCAACCGGCCCCGCAGGACCATTTGGCGCACCTTCTCCAGTTCCGCGCCGGTCGCCTCGATCAATGCTTGGCGCTTATGAGCCCGCCGCCGGGCCAACAGGGGGTTGCGGCAGGCCACGAGCCGTTCGCCGGGGAAGTCCGGGTGCGTCAACTCGAACAGATGGCGCTGATCGAACAACCCCATCTGGACCGCGCCGTCGGGGAACAGCCGGGCGATGCCCTCCGGGCGTAACGCGGTAATCCAGTCCAGCCCCTGGATCGGCCGCAACTCCTCGATGCGCGTCTGGGTAATCATGCCGCCCTCGCCCACGATCGTGAACTCGGCGACGCCGAATTGCTCCCGCACCCGCCGCACCGCGGGCAGCAGCGTTTTCGGATCGCCGGCGTTGCCTTCAAACACCGACACGGACGCCGGAATGCCCGCCCCGTTGGTCAGCAGACCATAGTTGACCTGGAGCTTGCCCTTCTTGCCGTCGCGGTTGTGTCCGAAACGGGCCAGGGGGCAGGCCGTCCCTTCAAAGTAACTGGAGGTCCGATCGTAGAGCGCCAACCCGCCCGCCTCCAGATGACGGGCCGCCAGCTTCCGCTCGATCCGCGCCTGCCGCTCCAGCGCCCAGTCCATGGCGGCGTACAAATCGTCCTCGGTGGCCCCGGCGATGCCGAACGCCTCGGGCAGGGTGGTCTTGCGCCACCACCGGGTCGTGGCCAGCTTGGACTGGGGATTCAGGATGCGCGCCGCCACCAGCGCGCCCACCAGGTTCCGCTCCCGCGAGGGCCGGGAACTGAGAAGCCGGTCGAAATCGAGCCGGGTCATCGCCTGCCGTACCGCCTCGACATGGCCATGAGCGGGGGAGCCGTCCGACGCCACTTCAAGGACCTCGTCGATCCCGACCAGTCGTTCGCCCTTCAGGCAGCGGCGTAGCAACTCCACGGCCGCGGGCGGCAAGGCCGACAGATTGGCCAGGGTCCGGGACTTCACCCGGCCGTGGTGGCGGTAGCTCTCACGGAGCAGGATGGCGGGTGGCGGGTGGCGGGTGGCGAGTTGCGATTGGGGACCGTCGCGACATACATGCTTACGTTATATACACGTATAGAACCATAACAATCAATATAATTATCCATAAACCCCGAACCATACCTGCCTACAATATGCAAGACGAAAGACGACTTTCCCTAGTCGCATCAAACACTTGTGGGGAAATCTTCAGGGGAACTTCAGCATAACGGCCTCGAGAGCTCGATCGAAAGTCTTGACCTCACTTACGCCGCGTCTGCGGCAACTGGCGACGTGGCAGAGGTCCCGGGCCCCCAGCGTGGGAAAGCGTTCATGGAGTTGGCGCGCCAACGTGACATCCTCCTGTTCGAGCGGCCATACTTCGACGCGGGACCGGACGATCAGCGACATTGCCGCATCGAGCGTCCGGGGTCTCGCGACCGGGAGATAGGCATGCGCCAACTCCTGCAGAACCTCGGCTGAAGTGCACAGAGGCGTGTGGTTCCGGTTGCACTCGACGAAGAAATTTCGGGCGGGGTCTCGAAGTGGATGCGCCCGGCCAACCGCATACATGAAGACGTTCGTGTCGACGAAGATCCATCCTTCTGGTATCGCGGCTGCATGCCAGTCGCTTCGAATCGAAGTTGAGACGGGAGGCGAGCTGCATTACTACGTCGATCCAGTTATTCCGTTTGCTAACAGCCGTCTCTGGCAGGACATCCGGATCGAACTGGGCTCTGGCGCCCGTTTCTATTATTGGGACGGCCTGATGGCCGGCCGTGTCCGCAGAGGGGAGAGCTGGCGCTTCGACGAACTGCGCTCAGAGACCACCGTGTTGATAGATGCTGAGCTCGCCTATCTTGACCGGTTTGAGCTGCGTCCCGCCGAACGGTCGCCAACGAGACGATGGGCGATGGATCGGTACGGGTACCTAGCGACCGTGATCGCATACGATCCAACCATCAACGAGAAGAACGTCGAGTCCATCCGTTCCGACATCGCCTCCCTAGACGGAGGCTTCGCAGTTGGCCTTGACGTACCGTTCGATCAGCTCATGGTCGGTCGTCTTCTCGCAAAGAATGGGTCCAGCTTCCGAAAAGCTCGAGACAGCTACGAGAGGACAGTCTTGGAGCGCCTGGCCGGTCAGCGTGCTTCTGCTGGTATTTGCGCTCCATGAGCGCGCTTGTGCTACCGACAAAGCGAGTGAAAATCGTTGACAGGCTTGTCTACCTTGTCAAAATGTAATTTAGCTCAATTTAGGCTTGTTGCTCAGGAGAGAAGGATGTACACATGATTTTCCTGCTGTGTCTGATTTTGTTGTTTCCGGTGTCGTTGTTTGGCCAGTTGAGTTATAGCCAAACTCGTCAGGTTCGTCAGGTCGGTGCTCCTGTTTACGCGCCCGACGGAACTCGCGTTACATTTACTTTAGATGAAGACATCTGGTTGTTGGATGTGCGATCGGGAGAAGTCAGTCAGTTGACGAATGCCCCAGGTCAAGATAGCTCACCGGCTTGGTCTCCAGACGGCCAGCGGCTCGCGTTTGTTTCTGACCGGTCCGGTCGGTCACAGATCCACGTAACGTCTTTTGATGGGGCCGATCCAGCGCAGCTGACGAACAACGGGACTGGCGTTCGATCGATCCAATGGTCGCCCGACGGCGAGAATATCGCCTATCTGGCGACGGACCAACCGGCTGGAGGCGGAGGGCCGAGACAGAGCGACGACCCAGTGGTGATTGTTGGACCCTCGGTGTTCACTCCGACGGTTTCGTTTACCAGGTTGTGGGTCCAGGATTCAGACGGCGAGACCCCGGCCCGAGTCGTCTCACCTGCCGGATACGATGTTTCCGATTGGACGTGGCTTACGGATTCGCAAGGCGTCATCGTTGGAGCGACGAATGAACCTGGCGTCGAGGCGTACACAGATCGCATCTTTTCGCTGTCGGCTTCGGGCGGAGAGTTCACGGAAATCTTGGCACCGAAAGGACCCTTTAGCGGCCTGTCGGTCTCGCCGGATGGAAAGATCCTCGCTTTCGTGGGATCGCGAGTGGACGGTCCGAGACCGCACGACCTCTACATCGTTGCCCTTGAAGGCGGCGATGCAGAGAATTTGACGGCTACTTCTATCGACCGTCCGGTCACTCAGTACGTATGGAAAGACAACAACACTTTCGAGGCGCTGGTTGAGACCGGGTTTCGAAACAGACTATACGCGGTGACGACCAGCGGGAGTGCGACGCCCTTGGTGGACCATGCTGTCGGTCCGTCGACTTTCAGTCCAGCGCGGGACGGGTCAATCGCGTATGTCGGCGAGACGGCTACTCAGATGCCGGAACTGTATCTGGCGGATACAGGTGGTACGGCGCGGCAGGTCACACGGTTCAACGACGAGTGGAACCAGATCTCTCTTGGTAGTACTGAGTTTATTAGGTACGAGAGTTCCGACGGGGTCGAGATCGAAGGGCTGTTGTTGGTGCCTCCTCAGTACAGGGCCGGTACGAGACTGCCGACGATCATGATGTTTCACGGCGGGCCGATCGGCAGATGGGCGGATCGCTTTGACGGCCTAGGTCAGATGCTGGCGACTCGGGGATATGCCGTGTTCTACCCCAACATCCGGGGTTCGACGGGATACGGTCACAATATGATCGACTTGATTCGATCCAGACGCCTTGGCGGTGAAGGCTGGGGCGAAGGCACCATCAAAGACGTGATGGCAGGCGCGGACATGTTGATCGAGCGTGGCATCGCGGATCCCGACAGGATGGCGGTCGGCGGTTGGTCGTATGGGGGATATATGGCGCTGTGGTCCGTGACGCAGACGAACCGATTCAAGGCGGCATACGCCGGCGCGCCAGTCAGCAACATCGCAAGCGAGTTTGGAACCGAAAACAGCAGACTGGCGACGGAAGACACTTGGAATCTTGGAACGCCTTACGAGGATCCGGAAGAGTATATGAGGAACTCTCCGGTCACATATGTGAGGAACGTAAAAACCCCGGTCTTGTTGCTTCAGGCTGAGGACGATACGTCCGTTCCATTGGGGCAATCTCAGGAGATGTACCGAGGTCTGAGGCGATACGGAGTGAAGACGGAGTTTGTCTTGTATCCGGGGGCCGGCCACTCGTTGAGCCTTGAGAAACACAACCGTGACCGCGCCGAGCGAGTGATCCGGTGGTACGACGAACATCTCAAGTAGATTTCAACAAGGGATGAAGGGACCGAGCGCTCTTCGCAATCAAAAGACCGGGCGTCACCGAACAGATCGAGGCAGCCGCAAAAGACAGCGCCGTGTGAGCGCCATGTGCAGGATTACACTGGGCATCCGAGTGATCAGTAGTCTGCACTGTATGCTGGTTTCCGCTGTGCACGGCTTTTTAGGCACTCTGTGCAAACCGCGTCGGATCCCTGCGTTGCGTCTCGAAACCGTTAAATTGTCGATCTGAAGCCACAATTCTCTCTCACCCGCCGCCCAGCCGTCACAGGTAAAAACGGCTGACAACATTGTTGACAACATTATAGAAATCATCTAATCTGCACAACCGAAAGCTTTTTGGACAGATCTGCAGCCGTCGGCAGCACGCGCGTTCTATGTTCGTGTGTACTGGTGATATCGGGACTCCTTGTTGTCCCTACGCACCGCAAGTCGTCGTGCAGGGTAGCGGCTAGCTGGAGTCGCAACTCAGGACGGTTTCGAACGGGTGGAAAAGAGTAGAATCTCAAGGAGGGGAACAATGTCTATAGCACGGTTACGCACTCTCTTGGTGTTTTTTTGTTTTGCTGTCGGCGTTTCCTCGGCCTTGGGGCAGGCGACGACGTCGGTCCGAGGCACCACTTCGGATCAGAGCGGCGCACTTATTCCTGGCGTGAGCGTTATATTGGAGAACGTCGGTACCGGCGCTACTCGGATAACGCTTACCGGCGAGGTGGGCGGCTACCAGATCCTGCAAATACAACCGGGCACCTACCGCCTTCGCGCAGAACTCGCGGGCTTCAGAACTATCGTGCACGAGAATCTGCAACTTCTTGTCGACACACCGACAACACTGGATCTGCAACTTGAGGTAGGGGAGATCACGCAAACGGTCGAGGTTACGGCGGCGGCTACCCCGATTCTCAATACCGTCAACGCTACGCTGGGCAACGCGTTTCAGGAACAGCAGGTCTTGGAGCTTCCGATTGAATCGCGCAATGTTGCCATGCTGCTGAGCTTGCAGCCGGGCGTCACGTACATGAATGATCGTGATGACGAGGACATGAGGGACTTCCGAAGCGGTGTGGTGAATGGCGCGCGGAGCGATCAGTCGACGATCAACATGGACGGCGTGGACGTGACGGATCAGGCAAACGGCCAAGCGTTCACATCGGTTCTTCGGACCACTCCCGACTCGCTGCAGGAGTTCCGCGTCACCACACTCAATTCGCCGGCAACCAGCGGAAATTCGTCGGGCGCGCAGATGTCACTGGTGACAAAGGGAGGGACCAACGAGTTTCATGGCACGTTGTACGAATATTTGCGCAATACAGCGACAAGCGCCAATGACTATTTCATCAAGCTGGCCCAGCTCAATAGCGGCGCAACGAATAAGCCGCCGAAATTGAATCGTAACGTCTATGGCGGATCGCTGGGCGGGCCCTTTATGCGAGACAGGCTGTTTTTCTTTGTCAATTACGAAGGCCGCAAAGACCGCCGGGAGCAAAGCATTGTCCGGACTGTGGCGACGGAGTCCTTCAAGGCGGGAAATATATTATATCTCAACGACCAAGGTGGCATCACGACGGTCACTCCCGCGGACTTGACGGCATGGGATCCGCTCGCAATCGGGCCAAATGCGGCCGTTTCGGAGCTTCTCAGGAGCCAGCCGACTCCGAACGATCAGTCGACTGGGGACCTCTTGAATAGCGCCGGCTACCGGTTCGCCGCGCCGGTCGGCAGGGACATGAACGTCTACATTGGACGATTGGACTTCCGGATCGATTCGACGGGGAATCACAACCTTTTTATGCGTGGCAGCGGTCAAAAAGATCTTGATACGAGTGCCCCCTATCTGCCGGGAGAAGCGCCTCAGCATGTCCGGGCCGATCGGAGCAAGGGCTTTGCACTGGGCTATACCTCGGTGCTGACGCCGACTCTCATTAATGAATTACGGTGGGGTTTCACGCGCCGGAGCATCGGCAACATCGGGAACAGCTCCGAGCCATTCATCACGCTGACAGGTGGGTGGGGGATGGGGCTGACCCGGACCAATGTAGCGAAGCAGCCGATTCACAATTTCGTCAATAACGTCAGTTGGGTGAAAGGCCGGCATACGCTCGAGTTCGGCGGCGGCCTGCTGTTCATTCGAGATCTGCGGTCCGACGACAGTAGCTCGTACAGTAGCGTGGGTATGGGCATTACGTCCGTGGCCGGCGGAGGCGTCGCGAATACGGGACTGGCCTTCGATCCCCTCACCCACGGTTTTCCGATGGTCGCCAGAACCGCCAGCAGCTCCTATGATGCGGCGCTGATGACGACTATGGGAATCCTCAGTAGTGCGACTGCGCAATACAACTACAACAAGGATGGCAGTGTGCTGCCGCAGGGTGAACCGATCGTGCGGCAATACGCAATCAACCAGCTGGACCTCTTCGTTCAGGACTCCTTCCAGTTTAGGCCAAACTTCACCGTGAACGTAGGCCTGCGGTACATGTACGAGACCCCCCCTTGGGAGATCAACGGCATGGAGATCGTGCCGGACGTGAAACTGAGTGAGTGGCATGCGAACAGGGGCCGCAACATGTTGAACGGCATTCCGTCGAACCAGGATCCCATCGTCTCCTATGTTCTGGGCGGGAAGGTGAACGGCGGGCGGCCGTTCTACGAGCCGAACAAGAAGAACTTCTCGCCTCGCATCTCGTTTGCTTGGTCACCCGAGGGCGGGGACGGATGGTTCGGCCGGTTGTTGGGCGATCGCAAGACGTCGATTCGGGCAGGCGCCAGCATGGTGTTCGATTCGCTAGGCACCAATATCATCGAAAACTACGGCGTCAACGGATCCTTCGGGTTGTCTACACAACTGCGAGTCCCGCTGGGCGCTCAGGCGGTCGAGTGTGCGCCTCGGATCGAGGGCTTTTTCGTGCTTCCCGTCTACGGTTGTCCGAACGCGAACGACGGTTTCATGCTACGGCCCGCCCCCCCAGGCGGCTTTCCGCAGACGCCGCCGGTCGGGTACGAAAACGGTGGGTATAACAGCATCACTGCGCTCGCAGACAACGTCAAGACTCCCTATTCCTACACCTTCAGCCTGTCGGTGGCGCGAGACCTCGGTAGGGACATGGCGCTAGAATTCTCCTATGTCGGGCGTCTGTCGCACCGATTGCTGGCCCAAAAGGACTTCGCGGAGTTGATAGACATCCGGGATCCGACTTCGGGTATCTTTGCGAGGGAGGCTTGGAAACGGATGTCGCAGTTGGCGCGCGAAAATACCCCATATACGGAGATCACGGAACAGTTGGTAGGCCCGACCGCAGCATTCTGGAACAATCTGTATCCGGGGATTGCGAACGCGTCGCTCAACACCGGCGATGGTGGAAAATGTTCGAATCCTGGAACATGCACGCCAATTCAGGGCGGCTATCTGTTGAACGAGCGGTTTCTGTTTGATGACACGTTTGGCACTTGGTTCGTTGATGTGCCGGATCTAATCTGCGCGGCGGATAGTCCCTGCAGTAGTCTAGGCCACTACGTGTACTACAGTCCTCAGTTTTACAGCATGAGGACCGGGCAGTCGGCTGCAGAGGCGAACTATCACGCGTTGCAGGTCTCGTTGCGGAAGCGTTTTTCGGACGGCCTCTCGTTCGACGCGAACTACGTCTGGTCCAAATCGCACGATGAGAGTTCGATCGGAACAGAGCGTCGTTTTGGGAGAATCTATGCGTGGGACAAAAGCCTTACGTATGCGGTTTCCGACTTCGACATGACCCATCAGTTCAATGCCAATTGGGTTTGGGGACTGCCGTTTGGCCGTGGTCAAGCCTTCGGCGGGGATGCTCCCGGGTGGGTGAACGCGCTTACAGGGGGCTGGCAGTTGTCGGGGATGTTTCGGTTGACCAGCGGCCTGCCGATAAGCATCCGGAATGGCCAAAAGTGGGCGACATCCAACATCAATTACGCGACCCAGACTCGCCCGGTGGAAACAACGACGACTAAGTTCGCCGACGGTACCGTGAATGTGTTTGCGGATCCAGCGGCGGCGCATGCGTCGTTCGATTTCGCGTATATGGGAGAAGCGGGCGGGCGGAACGTTTTGCGCGGCGACGGCTACCTGAGCCTGGATGCGTCGCTGAGCAAGCGGTGGAACATGCCTTATGATGAAGGCCACTCGATTCAGCTCCGCTGGGAAGTGTTTAACG
The DNA here is from genome assembly GCA_963555775.3 of Terriglobia bacterium. Lineage (GTDB taxonomy): Bacteria > Acidobacteriota > Terriglobia > 20CM-2-55-15 > 20CM-2-55-15 > JAJEDW01. The sequence goes on from CAUVWY020000009.1 coordinate 155,611, forward strand.
TGGGCAACTTCACTCGATTCGATTTCGATCCCTTTAGCGCTGGAAACCTGACGCGAAGTAACAACTTCGGTAACTATGGGAGCCTGTTAACCAGTCCACGGGTAATGCAGTTCGGTCTTCGTTACGAATTCTAGGACGAAGTCCCTCCTTGTGGCAAAACCAAAGGTTTTTCCACCGCCGGCCGCCGTGGGAGTCTGTGTGGATTTTCACGGCGGCGGCAGTTTCCGGACCTCTCGTAAGCTTGCCGGTGAAGATGACACTTCTAAGGTGGAGTTCCCTGGAGCCAGTGATCCCTGCATCTCTGGACCCGTGGGGGGCGTCGACGGTGTCCAGAAGACCGTGGCGGCAAGTCCATCCAGCTTTCAAGAGTGCCTTCGAATCGCCCGCAATTCCGGGCCCGCCCCGTGAGCAGACTCCTGTTCGGCGATACCGTCCTCCTCTAAGGGTTTCAACCTTATTCCCTGACATCGAAACAAGTATTAACAGCGTTTTGGGTATGCGAACGATATCGCCGCTATCGCGTTATGTGAGGAGGGGCGTTGTTGTTCTTTCAATCGGCATGAACGTAGCCGCCGCGCCCGGAAGGGATAACAAACAGTCGGGTGAGCAGGTAGTACGCGCACATCGTAACCAGCATAGCCGGAACGGACGCGGACAAACTTTGAAAAGCGCGGCCGTTGGCAAATGTGAAAGGATCAAATAAGAGGAAGTAGGTGCCGACACCCAGTCCCACGGAGGCAATCGCCACAAGGTTCACTCCCCGCCAGAAAGCGTAGGCATTTGACGGCGACGTACCGAAGATTTCTCGAACGTCAATCCGCTGCCTTCGCAAGACAAAGAAGTCAACTATCCAGATACCGGCGAGCGGACTCATCAAGGTGCCCGTGATGGCCAGCAGAGTGCCGAAGTGGGAGTACACCCAACCAGAAAACAGTGTCAGCATCGCGCAAGGCACCGTAAAAATGGTAACCAATTGCATCCAGCGCATGTGTTGGAAAAGCGTCCTTTGCCGGAGTGCCACACAGGCGACGTACACCGTGGAAACCGTCGCTGTTATGTTGCCGAATGCGATGAACAATAGCATCGTGACCCCTAGACCCGCGCCAGCCAACGGAACCATCCATTGCGTCGGGTCACTGGTGCCGAAGCGAAGCCCCGCGACCAAACCAACCACGCTGGCGATCACGGCAAAAAGGTTAAGTCCGATCATGTTGGGCCAAAACGCAGAACGCTTGGTCTTCGAGAGACGCGCTAGATTTCCCACGAAGCACCACCACCCAAACCCCGCTCCAAGGTTCAGTTCGAAGGCGATAATAAAACCTTCCCATCGGTCACGAGTTTGATCGAGCGGCTGGAGGGCCAACAGTTCGCCGACGCTCAGTTCCCTGAGAATGGTGACGACCATCAGAATCATCATGATGCCCAGGCCCGGTGCCACAAATCGGCTCAATTCCCGAATAGACTTGGCGCCGCGCCTCAACACGAACCAGCAGAAGATCAACCCGAGCAAGGCGACTGAGGTAGTAATCCAAATCTCAACTGCGTTGGGTACTTCCATCACTGCCCTCAAGATGTTGAGAGCGACGTTTCCTAACATGGCCATCAGTATCGCCGTCCAGCCAACCCAGATGATCTCTGACAATGTCAGGGGAAAAAGGGTTCCCCGGTAGCCGAACACACTGCGCAGCAAGGTAAATTGCTCAATGCCGTATTTGTTGGAGGCGATAGCAGTAGACAGGGCTGCAAAGAGGACCCCGACGGAGTTTCCGGCGAGGATCGCTGCCGTACCCGTCTTCAAGTCCACAAACTGCGCGCAAATCCCGCCGATCAGGAAGACCCATGTCGCAATTGCTAGACCGATCGTGATTCGCGTGTAGTCGAGGAAGCCCCAAATGCGCTCGTGAGGAAGTATCGGCAGAACTTCATTCCAACTTTCTCGAGCTATTTCCTCCTCGATGCTCAATTTTTCATCGCCCACGACTCTTCCCTCCAACAGATCGTCAGCGCCATCCCCAAGTCATCGCCAGGATGGGTATCAAAACGCCAAACAGGAACATCAGTAGATAGTCGATTCCATTGAACTCGCCGATGGGCCTAAAATCGCGGTCCTCCGGAGCTAGGATCGACAACCTTCTTTCGAGCTCTCGCTGAAAGGCAGCATCAAACTGATCTCGAGAGGCATCCTTCTCGGGTGGCGGCGCCGGCTTGGAGTTGGTCATCTCTTCCGACATTCAATCGCCTACTGCATCGACCTGAACTTCTACCATCCAGTCCGGATCGACGAGCCTGCTGACTTCGACCAGTGTCGAGGCGGGTGGTGTCTCACCGAAAGCTGCCTTGGCAATCGGTTTCTCATACTTCATGTATTCATCCATATTCGTTGTGAACGTGTAGATATGTACCACGTTTTCCCAAGTAAGATTCGCAGCTTTCAATGCTCTGGTCACCATTTCGTAAACGACCTCGAGTTGGTGCTTCATGTCTCCCTTTCCGATGTTTTCGCGGCTGAGCCCTATCGACACCTGACCCGATATCCGATAGGATCGTCGTCCTTCGCTCTGCACGATCTGCGCATAAAGATTGTCAAAGGGCTCGTGCAAGGTTTCTGGATTCATTTTTTCAATCTTCATCACTCGACCTCGTTGCTGTGAAGTCCACGCTTCTCAGTGCGCCATCATCACGTGTTTGGTGATCAGATAGTCCCGTACGGCTTCGGTAGAGAGATCCTTACCGAAGCCAGATTCTTTGAACCCGCCATGCGGCATTTCGGACGCAAACACCATGTGGTCGTTGACCCATACTACGCCGTACTCGAGTTCCGACGAAACCCGCAGGACACGTCCAAGATCCTGGGTGAAAATGGAGGACGCCAGTCCGAAACGAACATCGTTGGCCATTCGAATGGCGTCCGCCTCTGTTTCAAACGGCTGGATCGTAACCACCGGTCCGAAGACCTCCGCTTGCACGATCTCGGAACCTTGTGCAGGGTCAGCGATCACCGTCGGTTCGTAGTAGTAGCCCTCTCCGAACGTCGTGGAATGCCTGCCGCCAGTGAGAATGTTCGCGCCCTGGCCGAGGGCTCGCTCCACAAACCCGTGTACGCGCTCGCGGTGAGCTTTCGAAATCAAGGGCCCCATTTCGGTAGTGTCCTCGAAAGGAGGACCCACTTTCACTTTGCGCATGGTCTCGACAAGGGCATCCTTGACGGATTCAAATAGACCTTGTTGAACGTAGAGTCGTGTAGCCGCCGTACAATCCTGGCCACTGTTGTAAGTCGACGCCAAGGTCACTTTCGAAGCGACTAGTTCGGCATCGGCATCGTCAAATACGAGGACCGGCGCCTTGCCACCTAGCTCCAAATGCACGCGCTTGACGCGCTTGGCGGCCACCTCCATTACCCGCTTGCCGACCGCGGTGGAACCGGTAATGCTTATCATCCGAACGTTCGGATGTTCGACGATCGCCTGACCCGTCTCGCTGCTACCTGTGACTACATTCAACACACCAGGCGGGAGCCCAGCTTCGGCGGATAGTTCCGCGAACATCAATGTGGTGAGGGGCGTCAACTGACTTGGCCTGAGCACGACCGAGCATCCAGCAGCCAGGGCAGGTCCCGCCTTCCAGACTGCCATCATCAGCGGATAGTTCCATGGAGTGATCTGTCCCACAACCCCGACAGGCTCACTGCGACACATTGAGGTGTACCCGGAGAGATATTCTCCCGCGCGCAGACCGTGCGTGTCTCGGGCCGCAGCGGCGAAATAGCGCAAGTTGTCAACGATGAACGGCATGTCCGTGCCGAGGCTGGCTAATCGATATGGTTTGCCAGTGTTTTCCGACTCGACACGCGCCAACTCCTCGCTGTGCTTCTCCAGCAAGCCAGCCAGGCTCCACAATATGTTCGATCGCTCGGCCGGAGACCGCCTGGACCAGCGACCATCATAGAAAGCTTTCTTGGCGGACTCGACTGCCACCGCTACATCCTCTTGGGTGGCATCGACCACTTCCGCGATCTTCTGGCCGTTCGCCGGGTTCTGAACACTCAAACGTCCTCCACCACGAGTCTCGGTCCATCGCCCGTCGAACCAGAGCCTGTACACCATGTCGTCTGCCTCCGGCACAACGCCCACTTACTTCAACCGCACTGGCCCGGGATTCATCGCCTCGGGAGAAGTCAGAATAGGATTGAGCGGAAGGCTGTCGACATCAATCGTCCTGCCCTCCTTTATGACCATCGAAATGGTTCGCATGTTTTCTATGTCCTGCAGCGGATTGGCATCCAAAACCACCAGATCGGCGAACTTGCCAGGCTCCAGAGTTCCAAGCTGATCCTGCACGTGGTAGGCCTCAGCGATGTTCTTAGTGGCTGACTGAATAATCGCCATAGGGGACATTCCCCGCTGCGCCATACCTTGCATGAGGACGAACTGTTCTTCCCCCATCTGCCACCCGAAGATGTCATCCTTGGCCACATCGGGGTCGATGAGGCCCGCATCCGTGGACAGCAGTTGAGGCACGCCCGCTCTAATCATCCGGATCTGATTTTCTAATCGATAATTCGTACCGAAGCTCTGATCGCGGACCTGTTGCTCCTCCGCCTGCGACAGCGGCCTCCATTGCGTTCCGCAATAGAAGTTGTTGTCGAGCATAAGCTGAATGGTGGATTCATACATGGGTTCGGGTCCGGTAGAAGCGCAATGCTGGGCCATGTCTACGCCGACCTCCAGCGCGATGCGCAACGATTCATTCGAACCCTGGTGGGTTTGAACAATCTTTCCGGCTTCGTGTACTGCCTCTACAAGCGCGCGTTGCTGAGCCGGACTGAAGCGCAACACGTTAGTTTGCCCAATCTCGCTGTTCACCGGCTGCCCATCGCCGGTGGCGCCGTACTTCACAAAATCGAACCCCTGGGCAACATAATCGCGCATCTCTTCCTTCACCTGTTCCGGCGACATCCACACAAGATCCGGTCCGCCACCTGCCTCGAACATGGCGTTGATGCGATCTCGAAACGCTTGGCTTGCCGACTCTATGGCCTCGACAGTAGTGAAGACCGCGCGGAAGCCCACTATGTTCCCCGCGACGAAGATCCGAGGGCCCTCGATCTCACCTGCTGCGATCCGGTCGCGTACCCGCATCAAGGGCGCTCCCGGCCCCATAGAGTCAAAGACCGTTGTAAAACCGTACTTTAAAGCCACCTGTGCGGCTTCTTCAATCAGACCCTCGAAGTTGTTCTCATACCGCGCCAGAAACTCAATGTACGTCCAGCTCGGCCATGGGATCAGATGGACGTTGGCATCCATCAATCCGGGTACCACATATCTTCCGGTCACGTCGATCCGTTCGGCTCCCGCGGGAACCGAAACCGAGTTACTTGGTCCGACAGACGTAATCATCCCGTCTGTGATTACGATCACGCCGTCGGGAATTGGCGCTCCGCCATTTCCATCGATAATCGTGGCGCCTGTGAGCGCCGTCACTTGCGCGTTGGCTGGAAGCGGCAAAGCCAAGGCAAGCGTGAAGATCGTTGCTGTGATCAATCCTGTGGTTTTCATTTGTTAACCTCCCTTGCACGTTGATCGTTCAAGTTCCTGGTTGGCGTAGGTTTCACTCGGAGGATGTGTCAGTTGCGATAGACGACGCCGGGTAATACGCATAGCATTTCAAACAGCAAATTTGCGCCAGTGAGGGCCGTGTTTCCGCTCGGATCGTAGGGTGGCGCCACTTCTACCAGGTCGCCGCCGACGAGGTCGAGGCCGCGGCAGCCGCGAATGATTTCGAGCGCCTGCGAGCCCGTCAGCCCGCCGATCTCGGGCGTGCCGGTGCCGGGTGCGTAGGCCGGATCTAAGCCGTCGATATCAACACTGAGATACACTGGTCCATTCTTCAGTTGTTCGCGCACCTCGGCCATCAAGGGTGTCAGCGACTTGTACCAGCACTCCTCCGCCTGCACGACACGGAAGCCCTGGCGGCGCGACCAGTCGAAGTCATCGGCGGCGTAGCCAGTTGCGCGCAGACCGATCTGTACCACACGTTTGCAATCGAGCAGACCCTCCTCCACCGCGACCCGGAAGGGAGTGCCGTGGGCGAGCTTCTCACCAAACATGTGTTCGTTGATGTCCGCATGAGCGTCCACATGGACGAGACCCACTGTTCCGTACTTTTTCTTTATCGCGCGCAGAATGGGAATCGCGATCGTGTGATCGCCGCCCATCGTCAGCGGTTTGCATCCGTGCGACAGAATGTCGTCGTAGCCTCCCTCGATGATGTCGATCGACTTCTTGAGATCAAAGGGATTGATGGCGATGTCGCCGATGTCGGCGATCATCAGGCTGTCGAAGGGCGCGGCGCGTGTGGCCATGCTGTAGGGGCGGATCAAGCAACTCTCCGCGCGAATCTGGCGAGGGCCAAAACGGGCGCCGGGGCGGTTCGACGTGCCCGTGTCGAGCGGAACGCCGACGAAGCAGACGTCCAGACCCTTCGCGTCGGGCTGCGCGGGCAACCGCATAAATGTCGCCGGTCCGCCGAAGCGGGGCATCTGGTTGCCGCCTAGGGGCTGGTTCAACTTCCGAGTCATGCTATCTCCTGCACGATTGGCGTCTTCTGACGATATCGCCACAATTGGCCAAAGTTAACCCTCGGGAACGCGCGGAATGATAGCACAATACTCACCTTGGGCGCACGTCAGGAACGTGAGTGTCCAGCGTCAACTATTATTCCCGTTGACGACAATTAGAATTCCCGTTTGAGTTAAGGGATGTTCGTCGCCGTCCCGCCTGTGGGAAACGTGGTAAAGCCGTAGGCTTTTCCAAGCAGCGGTGGGAATCCGGGTCTTGCACGGATTCCCACGGATGCGGCGTTTTCCACAGGCCCGTCGCGGTCACTTGTTTCGTCCTTTCGCGTTCTTGGCGGCTTCCATGCGGTAGCTGGACAGATTCAGTTCCAGAATAACGCTGTGATGAACGATTCGGTCGATCGCCGCGGCCGTGGTCATCGGATCCTTGAAGATCTTGTCCCAGTCCGAGAAGACCAGGTTCGATGTGATCAGAATGCTGCGGCGCTCGTACCGGTGAGCCAGCAGGGTGAACAGCACTGCCATCTCGTCCCGGCTGTGCTGGACGTAACCGATGTCGTCAATGATGAGCGCGTCGAACTTGTCGAGCCGCTTGAGTTCTTTCTCCAGTTCCAGCTCGGCCTTGGCCCGCAGGAGCCGCTGAACCAGCAGCGCACATGGAGTGAAGTAGATTCTCCGGCCCTTCAGGATGAGTTCATGCCCGAGGGCGCACAGCAGATGGGTTTTGCCGCTGCCCGGATTCCCGAAGGCCAGGACGTTCTCGGTGCGATCCAGGAAGTCTCCTTCAAGCAATGCATCCACGCGTCGCTCGACGGTTCGGGGCAATCGGGACTGTTCAAACGCCGCCCAGGTCTTCTCCCGGGGCAGTTTCGATTCCCGCAGGAGCCGTTCGATCTTCCGTTGCCGTCGTTCCTCCAGTTCCAGTTCACAGAGCGCTACCAGATACCGGTCGTAGGCCCAACCTTCGTTGGTCGCTACAGTGGCCTGAACGCCGTAGTTGTCGACGAAGGCCGGCAAGTGCAACTGGCGCAGCGAACTGGCGATCTCGGTCTTCACAGCCATGCCTCCTCCTCGACCGGATCCAGTAACGCGTCATAGTGTCGGATCTCGGGTGGAGCGATCCGAACCTGCCAGGGCGTCGCTTTGACAACGTAAAAAGGACCCACCCCGATCGAGTAAAAGGGACCCACCCCCGGGTTAATGGTTTGTAAGTGATTCCGCCGTCGAGGCTGCGGGAAGTGTGGGAGCCGAAGGCTTCCAAGCCACGGTGGGAACGCGCTGGCTTTGCAGCGGGTTTCCATGGGGGCGGCACTTTCCACAGCCCGCTGCGCCCGCGGTTTTCACGCGGATCCTCCGGCGGACCGGGGTTTGTTCTTCCGTTTGCTGGCGGCGCCGAGACTGTCGGTAAACCGGATGCTTTCCCAATCGAACTGGTGAATGGCGCAGTGATGGGTCAGCCGGTCCAGCAGGGCTGCGGTCAGTGCGGCGTCACCGAAGACGCTGGTCCACTGTGCAAACGGCAGGTTCGATGTGACGATCAGTGAACCCTTTTCGTAGCGGTCCGAGAAGACCTGAAACAGCAACTGCGCCCCCTCGGCCGAGAACGGGATATAGCCGACTTCGTCCACGATGAGCAGCTCGAAGCGGGCCAGCTTGGCCAGGCGCCGGTTCAGTTGCCGTTCCTCGCGCGACTCGATCAAGGTGTTGACCAGCCCGGCGGCCGTGGTGAACCCGACGCGGTAGCCCCTCCGGCAGGCTTCCACACCCAGCGCCGTGGCGGCATGGGTTTTACCGGTTCCGTGCTTGCCCAACAGGACGACGTTCTCGTGCCGGGTAATGTAGCCGCACTCGGCATAGTCGCGAACCTGGATCGCATCCAGCACCGGCCACTTCTTCAGGTCCGTGGTCTCCAGGGTCTTGAGCAGTGGGAACCGGGCCTCCCGCAGTCGACGCTGGACCTGATTGGCTTGCCGCTGTTCCAGCTCGCGGCTGGCCAGAGCCAATAGAAAGCCGGTGTACCCCTCGCCGGCCTCTTTGGCCTGTCGGGCGTGTTCCCGCCACTCCCGCACCATGGCCGGAAGCCGGAGTTGCCGCAGTGCGTCGTCGAGAACGATCTCCTGACCCGGACTCATCGCGCACCCCCGGCCAGGAGACGGTCATATTGATCCAGATCGGCCCCAGCGATCGTCAGGTCGGTGATACCGGGCATCAACCCGGACTCCAGCGGCGCATGGGATCGAGTCGGCGTGTCCTCCCGCATCAGAATGTGCCGCACCGCTTCCAACTCGATACAGTGGGCATCGAGCGCTTCCTGGATGGCCGAGGACACCCGATCCAGATCCCAGTCCTGGTGGAGTTGCAGGATGCCGATGAACTCCCGGGTGCCCCGGCTGTACCCGTGCCGTTCCCGCAACCGCTCCAGCGCGGTTTCGTAATGCGCCGGCCACTGGGGCCGCCACTGCCGGATCGGCCGGGCACTCTCAAACGAGGCCACCTTCCGCCGGATCAACTCCAGGTAGTGCAACGGATCGATCCGCCAGTCGCTATGACCGAAGGCGCGGTCATGTTCGGCCACCTTCTTCTGGTCCGCGTAAAAACTCACCCGGTCACAGCCGATATGGGCCCAGAGCCGGCGTCCCACATATGCGGTCGGCACCGAATACCGGTTCCGATCCACCTGGGCGGTCTGATACGGGCTGATCCGGACTCCCACCACCTTCGTGTTCTCGAACCGCGTGTCGGGCAGTGCCAGGAGGCGTTCTTGCTCCACCGCGTGCCGCCCCCCGATCGTGCGATCGTCGGACCGGCCCCCGATCCGGCGCTGGTCGTCAGCCGCGCAGCGTTCCAGCAACTGCGTGTTCAGATCCTCGAAGTCCGCCACTTCGGGAACCGGCGCCAGGAAGTTCCGGCGTGCAAAGCCGACCAGGCCCTCGACCCCGCCTTTCTCCTGGCCGCGGGCCGGATTACAGAACCGCGCTTCAAACGTGTAGTGGGCCCGAAACGCCGTGAACCGGGCCTGCTCGACCCGAGCCTTCCCCTTCAGAATCCGCTTCACGGCCGTCTTCAGGTTGTCGAAAACCAGGGTCGGGAATACGCCGCCGTACCAATCGAACGCCCGAATGTGACCGTCCAGGAACATCTCCTGCCGTTCCCACGGATAGGCCCGCACAAAGGCCTTGCCCGAGTACCGGGATCTCATACAGAACAACTTGACCTGACGGTCTTCACCGTTCATCCGGACCCAGGCCGTCCCCCAGTCCACCTCGGCTTCACGGGCGTGTTCCGGGTCCAGCGGCACCACAGCGCCGGTCTGGTTCCAGCCCAACCGTGTCTTCCGTTCCCGAACCCAGCGGCGTACCGTCGCCTCGGCTCCGGTAAATTCATGCTCCTCCACCAGACGTTGCCACACCCGGTGCGCGGTGTGGCGTTGCTTGACCGGCTGGTCCCGGTCCGCCTGGAGCCAGGCATCTACGATCCCGGCCACCGGGTCCATCACCGGACAGGCGGGCTCCTTCTCCCGCCGATACTTGGGCTCCTGTCCGGCCAATACTTTCCGGACCGTCCGTCGCGTGTGCCCGGTCTCCCGGGCGATCTGTCGAATGCTTTTCTTGTAAACCCGATCTGCGGTTCTGATCAACTCGTACTGATCCATCCCTATCAATCCTCGCCTCCCACCCGCGTGCCTGTTCATCCAGTTCACGCTTCCGGGGAGGCTATCAGGGGTGGGTCCCTTTTCCTCGATCAGAGCCCCGTTTGGTGGGTCCCTTTTACGTTATCGAAATCAAGGGCGAAGGCGCCGGAGTGTCCGCGTCGATGTGCTCCCGCACCGCTTGGACTGTGATCGGCAGGTCCTTGTCGATCCGATGTCTCAGCGCTTCGTGGACCCGCTCCTCACTGTCCATGGCCGCCATCTCGAGGATCTTCAGATACTGCCGGTCCGCGGTCCCCGGATGGTGTTCCCGCAGCCAGTCGTAGGTCACACGGAACAACAGCCGGGGAAACATGTCCTGCTGATACCGGTAGCGTGGAAAGGCTCCCGGTTTGCGGACCAGGGAATGAATCACGTGCCGGTAATCGATGGCGTGCTTACCCGATCCCCGCAGCCGCGGCATCTGCTCGACGCACTTTCCGCCGTACCAGACTTCCAGCCGTTCCGTATCCAGGCGGACCTCCACGTGTTCGCCGATCAGCCGGCTGTCTACCGAATAGGCGTTCTTGCGCACCCAGATCGTGCTGTCCCGGGATACGCGAGCACGAATGCGATGCGTATGGTCCAGTCGTCGAAGCGGGAGTTGCCGTAGAGGCCGGAGTTCCTCACCCAGCCGCTGGCTGCGACCGGCGTTGCGCCGGTCGATCAACCCCGCCAGAAACTGTTCGTATGCGTCCCGGCTCTCGAAGTCCCGGCTTCCGCGCAGCATCAGTTCCTGGTCGACCGCCGTCTTGAATCGATAGTGACTCTGCTCGACGTCGCCGTTCTCATTCGCCTTGCCGGCCTGGGTGTGCGTCGCCCGTAAACCGTAGTGGTCGAGCAATCCTTGATAGCGGGCCGTAAACTCATCCGGATCCTTCAGGTTGTTGACTGCCGCCGACAGGCTGTCGGTCCGATGTTCTTCCGGCGCTCCACCCAACTGCCACAACGCGTTCTGTAGTCCGGCCGATAAGCTCTCGAAGGATTCGGAGAAACACAGGGTGACCGTCTCCCAGTTCGAATAGGTCAGGACGAAGTGATAGGCCAGGTGCTCGAACTTCTGGCCCTCGATGGTCACGTTCAGGCTGCTCATGTGCGTGAAGTCACTCTGGCATTGCCGTCCCGGATCATGCACCTGGGGGAACATCACTTCGCGCTCTGGACCCGATCGCGCCCGCCACTGTTTGAACCGCCGCTGCAAACTCCGCAGCTGACCTTCCTGGAATCGGCCCGGGTACTTCCGGCCCAGATACTCAAACATCGTCTTCGCCTGAACCGTCGGATGCGCCCGAAGGATCTTCTCGATCTCCCCCCATACCTCTTCGAACGGATCCGGTCGGGTTCGCCATCCATGAGCCTTCCCGATCTGGCTCGGCAGCTGCTTCACCTCCCGGTACTTCCGGGCCGTCTTTGCGTCCATTCCCGCTTTCGAGGCCGCCTGGGCCAGGGTCCCTTCGCTTTGTGTCAGCGTCATCAGTCGTCTCACCTGTTGATCGGTTACCATCCAAACATCTTGCAAAACCAACAACTTGGATCGGTAACATTTCTATTGAGGCAACGGGAATTCTAATTGTCGTTGGTCGGGAGTTTTAATTGTCGCTGATCACGTGAGACAGGTTCGGGTGACCGGTTAGGGCAAAGGTTGTGGCGGGCGATTCCTACGGATATAGTATCCGTAGGAGGCATGCCAATGAACCGAGAGGCGATCCCAGCAACCGTTCGTAAAGTGGCGCGAGAATTGGCCGAGCCCCGGCCGATGCGACGGGGTTCGGTGTCGGAACGGTCGATGAAGTGTGGCCGGAAAGAATGCCGGTGTCAGCAAGATCCGGAGGCGCGGCATGGGCCGTACTACAGTTTGACGCGGGCGGAAGGAGGAAAGACGCGGTCCCGGTACGTGAATGCAGAGCAGGCTGCAGCGGCGCGCCAGCAAGTGGAGGCGGGACAGGAGTTTCGGAAGCGGGTCGAGGCCTACTGGCGGGCCTGCGAACAGTGGGCCGACGCCGAACTGGAAGCGGTGGGGGCGGCCTCAGAGGAGGCGGCCAAAAAGGGGGCTTCAAAACCGCGTTCGACGCCGAGATCGTCTCCGAGGTCGAAAGGCTGACAGGGGCGGGGAGCGTGGAGGACTGGGATTTTGAGGCCATCGAGATGGCCGCGCGGCGGGAAGCGTTGCGGGTTGCGGCTCGCGTCATCGAGCAACGGTTCAATGCCGACGCCTCGGATCGGGCCGGTCCGACGGTGCGCTGTGAATGTAGCGGGCCGGCCCGCTACGTGGGCCGGAGATCGAAGACATTCCATAGCGTGCTGGGCCCGTTGAGACTCGACCGCGCCTACTACTATTGCGCCCCCTGTGAGGCGGGTTTCTGCCCACGCGACCGCACTCTGGATGTGGAGAGTTCGTCGTTGTCGCCCGGTGTCCTGAGGATGGTCGGGCGTGTGGGGGCGATGGTCAGCTTTGAGGAGGGTCACGAGTTGCTCCGTGAATTGGCGGGCGTGGACGTGTCGGCCAAGCAGGTGGAACGGGCCGCCGAGGCGCTCGGGCGGGAGATTGCCCGGGACGAGAGCCAGGTGGTGGAACCGCCCCCCGTCTACGAACCGGTCGCGCCGACGCTGTACCTGGGCATGGATGGCACGGGCGTGCCGGTGCGCAAGGACGAACTGGCGGGCCGGGCCGGCAAGCAACCCGACGGGTCGGCCCGCACGCGCGAGGTCAAGCTGGTCACCCTCTGGAGCGCGGAGACACGCGACAAGAACGGCGTACCCGTACGTGACGCCGGGTCGATCAGCTACTCGGCGGCGATCGAGAGCGCGGCGCAAAAAGATACCGACGAAACGTCTAGCCCGTTCGCCGCCCGTGTCGAACGCGAAGCCATGCGGCGCGGCTTCGATCGTGCGGACCGCCGCGCGGTGCTGGGCGACGGGGCCAAATGGATCTGGAACATCGCCGCCGAGCGCTTCCCCGACGCGATCCAGATCGTCGACCGCTTCCATGTCAAGCAGCATCTCTTCGACGTGGCGAAGTCCATCTACGGCGCGGGCAGCCATCTGGCCGCGCAATGGTCCCGCCAACGTTGCGACGAGTTGGACGCAGGGGATATCGACGCGATCCTGTCTGCCCTACGGCGGCATTCGCCGAAAGATGAGGCGGCGCGCAAATGCATCGACTACATCGAGAACAACCGGGATCGCATGCGCTACGCTCAATTCCGCGCCCAGGGACTCTGTACCTCCACAGGCGTCGTCGAGGCCGGATGCAAGACCGTGATCGGCGTGCGCTGCAAACGCGCTGGCATGCATTGGACCGTCGCTGGAGCCGACGCCATCATCGCCCTGCGCTGTTCCCTGCTCAGCGGCCGCTTCGAGGACTTCTGGGAACGACGCGCTCAGCACGGTATCGCCGCGTGAGCATGCGTTATCTCACAATCCTGTCGTGCGCCCACTCACCTTACATTATTCCTACAATGATGCCAGCCAATACTGCCGACTGGAAGACTGAAGCTCTCCAAAATTCAGACAGGCTCCTCAGGTGTAAACTCGCTACCTCCGGAGATCGGATGAAGAAGCCAGAGCGGAAGCAGTGGAGCGCAGATCTGAAGGTTTGGGCGACCGATATCAATATGAATTGGCGGGAAGGGCCGGTTCGCTTGACCCACGACGACCTATATGCAAAACGTCCGGTTGTCGATGGCAATACTAAGGATGGATCTAAAGACGAATCACTCCTTATCGAAAGGTTCTCCCACGGATTGCTCGGGCCGAGAGGGGTTCGGGGCGTATTCATCGTCCCTCGGTGCGACGGTGCACCCTTCCACCACAGGCGCCCAGGCGTTTTCCCATCCGGTTGACCACAACAGGGGCGTATCGGCATGCAGCGGCCAGGATGCGCGGACAGCAGCGTCAAAGGCTACTTCTTCGCTTGACTTCGAAGCATTCCACCCACACGCCATTGCTTTTTCCGTTGGGCACGTTAGAACAGGCCGGCGGTGGATCATGGCTCCACCGACGTATAGAACACGGTATTAGGGGTACGCTGAATCAATCCAGTAAGCTGACACTGCTATCTTGGGCTGCAAGCATGCGATCCAGTTCCGCACGATCGATGAGATTTCCCTTCACTATTACCGCCTCAACGCGGCGCGTATTGCTGATGTCCGCCAAAGGATCCGCGTTGAGGAGAACAAGATCGGCCGCTTTGCCGGGATCCACCGACCCTAGTGTCGCTTCTTCGCCGATGAGCTTAGCCGGCTCGAGGGTTGCGGTCCTCAGCGCTTGAGCCGGGGTCAGTCCAGCCCTGACCAACTGCTCCAATTCCTGATGCACGGCAAATCCGGGAACCACGTATGGGTCGCCGGTGTCGGTGCCTGCGAGGATTCCAACACCAACCTCTTGCATCAATGTTATCAGCCGGCTGTTGTACTCGAAATTCCTTCGAGCCTGTTCGAGTTGCTCCGGAGTCGGCGTAGCGCCAAGCCCCGTTCGTCCCTCTTCCCAGCCTGCCCGGAGGTCAGCCGGAACCCACTCCAACCACGGATACTGCATGGCCGCGCCTGATCGTATATCGTCGCGTATCACCCCTGCCGCCAATGTCGGAGTCACCCAGACATTGTTGCGACGCAGGTGCTCCAGAATTTCACGACACTGGGTCTCGCTGAAAGTCTCCAAGATACGCTCACGGGGCACCTGCGGAGCAGCGGCGCCGGTTCGCGCTGTCTCCTCGCGAGCCCGCCAGATTTCCGCTTCCTCCGAAGAACATGCCAGAGGCACTGAACCGAGATGCTCAACAGTCCGCTGTCCCGCGTCCACGGCCTCGCGAAGCGATACACCTCCCGGAACATGGCCCGCAACCGGGATACCGATCTCTCTCGCGCGCTCGGCCAAAGCAAAGTACGCTTCCCTCGGAACACCCAGAGGTTTAACGAAATCCGCGCCATCCGCTTTGAGCCTATCCGCGGCTGCCCGACCCTCGTCTGCCGTGCTGATGGGCACGGTCGGGAGCTTCGGGTACGGATTCGGCCCCGTGCCATCCGCCGGTGGCCCGGCTGTGACTATTCGCGGACCAATCACGTTCCCAGCTTCAACGTCCGCTTCCCATTGCCTTAAAGGTTCAAGAGCGCTGCCGAGGTCACGCACCCCTGTTACGCCGGCACCAATGTAGAGGTAGAAGAGAGACTCGTCCTCCCACACGTGGGCATGCATTTCCCACAAGCCTGGGATCAAGAATTTTCCGCTCCCATCCACCACGGTTGCGCCGGCGGCGGACGGATCAGCGCTCACGCTCATTATCCTGCCGTCGTCAATCACGACGTTCATGCCCGGGTTCAGAGAACCCTCCGTGACGTCTAGAACCGTCACGTCGCGGACAACAATGTCCGCACCGGAAGGAGAACAAGCAGCCACAAGACACAGGCCCCCCGCTTGTCCCAGCCGCCCAAGAACTTTAAAGAGAAAACGTGTGTTCATATGAATCGCCTCGAAATGCCGGGCACTCCAAACGCCTCTGGAGCCGGCACAAGAAACCTTCTTCCGCATACGCATGGAATCCTCACGGCCGTTCGGCAGTCATGCCTTGCGAGCCAGATGAATTGAAAGTCAGCCGTCCTCGAACCCTGATCTTGATCGCCTGCAGAGTTCCTTGAGGAAAGCCGTCGCGGTAGACCGTCAGGGAACGCATGAGTCCTGGCACGAAGGTACTCTCCCGCTCATGAGGTAACGGCACATCAACAACAACAGAGGAACGTGTGCAATCAGGCGATGATGTCGTGAATGACTTGGCCGCTAGTATCGGTCAACCGCATATCGCGGCCGCCGGACAGAAACGTCAGCTTCGTGTGGTCGATCCCAAGCAGATACAGGATGGTGGCCTGCAAATCATGTACGTGGACCTTGTTTTCGACTGCCTTGTATCCAAAATCGTCGGTGGCGCCGTAAGTCATGCCGCCCTTGATTCCACCACCGGCAAGCCAGATCGAGAACCCGTGATGATTGTGATCGCGCCCGTTGACCACCTTGCCATCCGCCGAGTTATTGTTCGCCTCGATGGCCGGCGTTCGGCCGAACTCGGTACCCCCAATCACCAGGGTATCCTCAAACAATCCGCGTTGCTTGAGATCCTTGATCAGGGCCGCGTACGCCTGGTCGCCCTCACGGGCCGCCTTGCGATGCTCCATGATGTCGTTATGTGAATCGTAGGGATCGCCGGTGCCCTGGTAGATCTGCACCATCCGGACGCCCTTCTCGACCAGGCGCGCCGCAATCAAGCAGCCCAGCGCCGCGCTTCCCGGTCCGTACATGTCCTGCACAGCCTGAGACTCCCTGGTCACGTCAAAAACCTCCGGTGCCTCGGTCTGCATCCGGTACGCAATTTCCATGCTACGGAGGGCGGCGTCCATCTTCCGGTCCTCGCTACCCTGCATTTGGTTAAAGCGACGGAGGAACTCGACGTCCTGTTGCTGCACGATAGCGTTCATCTCAGGATTCGTCACATTGGGAATGGCCTTCCTGGGGTCGAATACCTCGCCCTGAACCCACTTGTTGTGTACCAGCGTGCCCTGATAGATGGCAGGCAGAAACCCCGCACTCCACATTGGACTGCCGCCGCTGATCGGCAGCGCTGGAACCATGACGACAAACCCGGGCAGGTTTGCGTTCTCCGTTCCCAACCCATAGGTGATCCACGATCCCATCGACGCCCGTCCCGCTACGTTCGATCCCGTGTTCCACAGCGTAGTCGTGGGTTCGTGGTTGGGAATGTCGGCATACATCGACCGAACGACACATAGGTCATCGACGACTGAACCCAGGTGCGGGAACAAGTCGCTCACTTCAATCCCGCTCTGGCCGTATTTCTTGAATGTGAACGGCGACTTCATGAGGTTACCGACAACTCGCTGCGTGACTGGTATGGAACCGGGAACGGGCTGGCCATCGTACTTATCCAGCATCGGCTTGGGATCCCAGGTATCGACATGCGAAACGCCGCCATTGAGGAACAGGAAGATAACCCGTTTGGCGCGTGGCTCGAAATGCAGTTTGCCGGTTAGTACGCCCGGAACGCCTTCTTGTGTGCCGGCTTGCATCGAAACGCCCGCGCGCGCCAACCCACTCTGTGTCATGGCGGCGAGGGCAGTCAAACCGAAGCCCTGACCCAAAAAAGAAAGCGCCTGTCGTCGCCCTACCGGCTTCGGATGATGCTTACAAGACATACGCGAGATTCCCTTGCTAGTTGATATAAAGAAATTCGTTCGAACTGAGCAACGCCCAACTCAAATGTTTCAGCGGCGTGTCCTTCTGCGGTGACTCTTTCTCCACGTTCGCTGCCTGTGCACTGCTCCCTGACTGTGGCTCTCCGTCAGCAGTTGGCGTCTCCACAGCCGCTAGATCCTCGACAGCCGCCGTCTCATCGGAGGCGTCAGCCACTTCCAAAGTCTCGGCATTGGCCATGGCTGTCTCTTCGGCTGCTGCCAAACTACGCATGAATTCGAGCGAAGCAGTCAACTCCGTCGACGAAGACTCACGCTGCAGGACAATCTCAAAGAGTCTGTTCACCTGCGCCTCTTGGCCGATCTCCGCACTCACAAGCTCCGCCAACGATGCAGCCTGGTTGTGAACGATGGGACTGTTGAGAAAGAACAAACGCTGCTGCGGAATGGTAGTGGTGAAGCGTCGCTCGACGGAACTCGTTGGAGTTTGGAAGTCGAATGTCAACTGGAAGGCGTTGGGGAACATACGGCTCGAAACGCCGTAGACACCACGCCGCGTCATGCCGTCAGCCAGGTCCTCCGAAGGCCCCCCGATCGTTTCCAGATCAAGGTTTCCGCCCGCCACGAGCAGATAATCCCAAACACCTTCCGCATCCAGCCGCCTGGTATTGGCTTTCCAGTACAGGCGATTATTCGGATCTTTCGCTCGGTTGGCCTCGATATCACCGGTACGGAGTTGATAAGTGCGGGACATCATGATGAGCTTCTGCAGCTTCTTAAACGACATCCCGTCGGCCTTGAACCGTACTGCCAAATAGTCGAGCAAGTCCTGATTCGAAGGCCCCGAACCGTACAGACCCAAGTTGTTCGCTGTCACCACGATGCCCGACCCCATCATCCATCCCCAGATTCGGTTTGCGATCACGCGGTCGGCAATGGGGTGTTCCAGGATCTCCTCGGCAAGCTCCAACCGGCCGCTACCGATGGTAAACGGTTCGGCCTCTCCATTCGCCAGCATTGCGAGAAACGCTCGCGGCGCTTCCTCGCCGAACACGTCCGGATTGCCGCGTAAGAACACACGCAAGTCTGCCGGCGCCGCCGCTTCGCCGATTCCGTAGACAAAGGGATAGGGATCCCCCATCGCCGTCTCGAACGTTTCAACGTCCTCCTTCATGCGGGCCACCTGACTGGCCCACTCCGTCGGTAGGCGCTTCTCAAGCGCAAAGCCCGAAAAACTTAGCAGACCCGGCTTCTCTTCCGGGTCGCCAATCTGGTTCGGATCCGGCAGATCCTGTTCGAACATGTCGGTGTAAAGTTGACCCTTTTCCTGGTCTATTCCTTTGAGGGCCGTCAAGTAAAGGTTTAAAGACCGTTCTCTGCCATTCGGCAGCGGATCGAATAGCTCCTCTGCGTCGGGGTCGGTTGTCTTAGCGACTTCGATGTCGTTCTCAGCCTTGATCTTCGCCTTTTCCTCTCGGATCGACACGATCGTCTGGAAAAACTCACGCGCCAGCGTTTCGGCTTCCTCCAGCGTTCCACCTGTCGCCACCATCTCTTGCCACGGTTTCAGGTAGCTGTAATTGACTGGCGGTTTCTTCAGAAATCGCACCCACCTCTGCAGCAATTCCAAGTCCAACCTGTATTCCTCGGCGATGCTCTCCACGGTCGCGCCCCGTTCGCTGTCCACGCGCCAGGCCGCCACCATGTACTTCTCCGATTGCAGGAAGTACACCTCTGTCTGGATCTTCCCAGCGCTTTCGAGCAGATCGTTCAGTTCCTGCTCCTTTTTCTCAAGCTCTTCCTTCTTTTCTTCATATTCTTCAACGACGGACTGTTCCACCAGTGGATATGCTTCGTATTGCGAGCTGGCGAAGACGCCTGCCAACCGGTAATAGTCCTTGGTGGGAATGGCATCGAACTTGTGATCGTGGCAGCGGGCGCACCCCACGGTCAAACCGAGAAACGCTTTCGTGGTGACATCGACTCGGTCATCCCAGTCATTGGCGCGCTCGATCTGAGCCGCCATCGCCATTGAGTTCCATACGCCAAGCCCGTTGAAGCCCAGGCCGGGAATCAGCTTGTCGCGGTCCGCCTCTTCCATCATATCCGCGGCCAATTGCGCCCGAACGAATGTATCGTAAGGCATGTCTTCGTTGAAAACATTGATAAGCCAATCCCGGTAGGTGTAGGCAAAGGTGTAGCGCTCCGCACGCTGCTCCCCCCCGGCGCTGTAATCGTCCTCGCCAAAACGGGACACGTCCATCCAGTGCCGTGCCCACTTCTCGCCGTATCGCGGTGACGCCTGCAGCCTGTCGATAACCCTTTCCCATGCATCGGGCGAGCCATCATTCTCGAACGTTCGAACCTCCTCAAAAGTTGGCGGCAACCCCGTGAGGTCGTAGCTCGCCCTCCGAATCAGGGCCCTGCGACTCGCCATGGATGCTGCGGTCAGTCCGTCACGCTCCAGTCTGGCGAGGATGTACCGGTCAATGTCGTTCAGGGGCCAAGCCGTGTCCTTGACCTCCGGCACTTCCGGACTCTTGATGGGCTGAATGGACCATAGGTTCTGCTGTTCCACAGTCATCACGAATGGTTCTTCACTGGGGGCTTCTGGCCAGTACGCTCCATCCTCGACCCACTTCACGATGTCCGCGATTTCGTTCGGTGAAAGCATCGATCCGTTCTTCGGCATCTGCAGAGGGCCGGTCCGCTTGATAGCAGTGACCAGAAGGCTGCCATCAGGGTCGCCGAGAACGATAGACGGCCCGGAATTTCCCCCTGTCAACATGCCCTCCAGCGTGTCGAGCTGGAGGCCACCCATCTTAGTATTCGTGTGGCACGTGAAGCACTTGAAGGCGATGACGGAGAGGACGTGTTCCTCAAAGAACGTCGCTTTGGATTCCAACGACTCTACAGCTTCCCCCGGCCAGTAGGCACCATCGACGACCCACTTCTGGAGGTTGCCGATCTCGACGTCCCCCAGCCGTGGTTCGCCTTTGGGCATCCTCTTGGCTTCATCCGTTTCCAAGACAGCCTGTATCAACAGACTCGCGGCGGGGTCGCCAGGAACCACTGCGGTGCCGGAAGTCCCGCCGATCAACATGTCGTCCCTCGACACCAAGCTTAGTCCACCTAGTCTCGTGTCGTCGTGACAGGTGTGGCAGTCACTAACCAGAACCGGGCGAATGTTGGTTTCGAAAAACTCTCTCTGCACCTCGGTCAGCGGCTGTGGCGACTGACCAGACAGGGCAGTTGGCACGAGAAGCAATGCCAGTAGCAGGTACCTCATTTTGTCCCTTCCCATTCCATCCGAATCAACTCACACTAATGCTTCAATCAGGGTCAGAAGTCCTAGACCGAATAGACGGCCAACTAACGCTCGTTATCTTAGATGAATGATCTAAGTTGTGTCAATCTTCTTGAAGTCACTCAAGTTTGACGGTTTCTTCGTGAATCTGAGACTAGAGCGGTTCCTGCAGCATCGGCAAAGCGCTCGCTTGTTTCGAACGGAAAGGACCTGTCTACGCGCAATCATCTGGCGCAGGAGCTCAATCGGCTCATGCAGAAATACGGCACTAAGCGCATCTAGGACTATTGCGCCTGTGTGCCGGGTGGACGTCTTTGGAGGAAGCGTTGTTGCCACTGCAGCTTCTCACGCAGCGTCTGCTCTACGAAGTCCGTGCTCGTCAATGAAGTGAATCTAGAAGGTAGGCGGTGTGTTCACCCAGATTAAGACGGCATCTTCAGTTGACGGATTTAGCCAACGGTGTCCGAGATGGCTTTTAAACGTAAGGCAATCGCCTTCTTGAAGAAGATGGCATTCCATTTCATCCAACCATATTTCAAGGTTGCCGCTCAGCACATAAATGAACTCTTCTCCCTCATGCGAGTAAGCACCGTTACTTCCGTCACCGGGGGAGATCCGAAACAGGTGACATTCCAGCATTTTGCTGCCCGGTGACAGCAATTCCATGCGAACGCCCGAGTCCGTCTCAATCGCTTTTCGCTCACCTGCTCGAACCAAGCTAACGGGCTGGGGGACAGCCTCGAACAATTGCAAAACGGTCGTATCGTATACAGCGGTCAACCGATGTAGGGTGGCAATCGAGGCATTGGCTCTGGACAACTCGATGCTGCTGAGAAAACCAGCAGAGACGCCGGCGCGGCCTGCGGCCTCAACCAGAGTCAATCCGTTACGCTCCCGTAATCTACGCAACTTGCCTCCAACGTCCGTCGCAGCAGTGCCTTTGTGGGGGGTTGTCGGCAGGTTCTTGCCGAGCCCAGCCTTAATGCCACGCACGCTGAGTCGCTGAACGTTACGGAGATATTTGATTCGTTTGAGAACCTTAAGCATTTCCGGGCTGTAAAGTCGAAAACGCCCGGTACTGCGAGCCGGTAAGATCAGGCCCATGTTCTCCCACAAGCGAAGCGTGGAGGTGCTCACACCGAGGATTCGCGCCGTTTGTCCTACAGTCAAAAACCCAGGTGCGGAGGTTCGGCGTCGGCTAGCCCCTGAATAAGCGCGATTGAGGAAGTATCGATAGTGAAAAAGTAGCGGAAGTACCCGAAATGTCCCCGTCCCGTGCGAAAAGGAATTTGCAGAATCCTGACGGAAAAGGAGGCATTTCGGATGAACGATTATACGCGCAAGAACATGAGGAATCGCAAGCGGCGAATCGAGCGTCGGCTTGGGGACCGGCATTGGAGGGAACAGTCGGCGCCGATGTTGTCGGCGAGTAACATGCACTATGAGATGGGCAAGCGGACGCGGGGGACGGCGGTGGGCGGTCTTGGGGCGATGCATCGGGTGGCGCGGCGGACGGGTCTGATCGAGGCCATCGACGCGCGGGTGGATGTGCTGAAGCGGCATCTGCCGTATCACGAGTCGGATCACGTGTTGAACATCGCCTACAACGCGTTGACGGGAGGGACGTGTCTGGAAGACATCGAGTTGCGGCGCAACGACGAAGCATACCTGGATGCGCTGGGGGCGCAGCGGATACCGGACCCGACCACGGCGGGCGACTTTTGCCGGAGATTCGAGCCCGGCGACGTGGAGAACCTGATGGAGGCGGCGAATGAAGTGCGGCTGAATGTGTGGCGGCAGCAACCGGCCGGTTTTTTCGACGAGGCGGTGTTGGACGCGGATGGGACCCTGGCGCCGACCAGCGGGGAATGCAAGGAAGGGATGGATATCGCCTACGACGGGACATGGGGCTATCACCCGTTGTTGATTTCACTGGCGAACACCGCCGAGCCGTTATACCTGGTGAACCGGAGCGGCAACCGGCCCTCGCATGAAGGCGCGGCCCCGCGGTTCGATCAGGCGATCGGGTTGTGCCAGCGCGCCGGGTTCCATCGGATCCTGCTGCGCGGGGACACCGACTTCAGCCAGACCCGGCATCTGGATGGATGGGACGGCCAGGGCGTGGACTTCATCTTCGGTATCGACGCGAGGGCGAACCTGGTGGCGCGGGCCGATGCGCTGGAGCCGGACTGCTGGGCAGTTCTGGAGCGTGAGGCCAGATACGAGGTGGCCACCCAGCCCCGCCAGCGTCCCGACAAGGTCAAGGAACGGATCGTTCGGGAACGCGGTTTCAAGAACGTTCGCTTGCGGGGCGAAGACGTGGCCGAGTTCGCCTACCGGCCCGGCGCCTGTAAGCGGGACTACCGCGTCGTGGTGGTGCGGAAGAATCTGTCGGAGGCCAAAGGGGAGTGGGTGTTGTTCGACAAGATCCGGTACTTCTTCTACATCACGAACCGTGCCGGTCCCGCCGACCGGATCGTGAAGCGCGCGAATCAACGGTGCAATCAGGAGAATCTCATCGAGCAACTCAAGAACGGCGTCCGGGCCTTGAAAATGCCGGTGGGCGACCGGACCGGCAACTGGGCCTACATGGTGATGGCGTCGCTGGCCTGGACCCTGAAGGCGTGGTTTGCGCTGCTGCTTCCCGAAACCGGACGCTGGGCCCCGAAGTATCGGGCCGAGAAGCAGACCGTTCTACGCATGGAGTTCAAGACGTTCCTGAACGCCTTCATCCTCCTGCCGTGCCAACTCGTGCGTACCGGCCGGCGCATCGTCTTCCGGCTCATGGCCTGGAACCCGTGGCTGTCCGTCTTGTTCCGTGCCGTTGATGTGTTGCGTCGTCCCCTGCGATGCTGACCCGATCATGGATCTGAGCCCGGGCGGTCGAGGTCCCGGTTGCTGTCAACCCTTCAAACAGACACGGCGAGGCCCCCACTGAAACAGACGCAACTCGAACCGGAGGCCAGGACAACACGATCCCGGAACGGAAGGTTATGCCTCCAACTTTATGGCTGGGAACCGGCCGTTCGCCATCTGGTTATGCGCTTGTTTTGGGGCTAGCAGCAGTTTTGGTAGACTCTTTCTCTCGCTCACGTGCCAAATCCGCTGCCCTCAAGTGTCAAGAGTTACTACCACTTGAACTGAAGTATAGACGAACTGAAATCCACATTCAAATGGTGACAGCCTTGGAATTCTTGAGATGTTCACGACGATAGCAACTCGAATCGTTAAAGCCGATCCAGGTTAAACGAACTCATCACAGCGCTCTGCGCTTTCCGCGTCGTAGCGGCGGCACGCTGCTGATTTCAACGCCTCGCCATCAGCCGGCTTCCCCTGAGTACACACAAGCCGCACATAATCTACCTTCTTTTGTACGTGAATCTGGGCCGCCCGCAGCATCATTTCTGTTCTTTAGGCTGAAGTTCCGTGCAATAAAAGACGGAAATCCGCAGTGTAATCAGTAAGATAGGCCGGATCAAGAGTGCACGTTTCTGTCTACATGTGGCTGGTCCTTAGCAAGGGTGATGGTCTTTAGAAGTTGGTAGGCCCGTGCCTGCGTGGGGTTGGGCGGGGTCGTCATTTCAAAGGCCGGCTCATCGGAGCCGGCGCCCTTGCGGCGGCAGAGATTCCGCACGATCCCTCCGAGATCGTCGAGCAGGGTTTGAAAGCTGTGAACCGGGCTGTCGTCGTCGAGGGTGCGGGCGTGGACTTTGCGCAAGGCGGATTCGGAACGCTGGGCGGGAGCGACCGGGTCCCGGAGGGTTTTGGCCGCCTGATCCTCGTCGGCGAACAGCAACGGGCGCCACGCCTCCATCATGTGCCATTGGACGTAGTAGGCGAGCATGCAGAGAAAGATGTGCGCCCGGACGCGGTTGTCCCGATAGTGGCGGATGGGCCGGACCTTGAGGCCGAGGGTTTTGAATGAACGAAACGCGCGCTCAACCTGAGTGAGCGATTTGTAACCGCGGACCGCATCGGCGGCGCTGATCCGCTCGGGGGAAAGGCTGGTGCGGATCACGTAGATCCCGTCCAGGGCGGCTTCGGCGGCAACTTTCTCCGGGTCGATGGCGAACTCGAAGTGATGGTCGCCGATGTCGAGCGTGAAGTGTTTTCCGACTTTGTATTTGTTGAGGACCTTGCCGGCCCGGACCCCAATGTTGTCTTTGCCGTGCAGCGCCCCTTGCCCAATCCGTCCCCGCAGACGGTCCAGCGCCGCGTCGATCGCATCGGCATGCCGCTTCCATCGCGCCTCCCGGCGGCGGGCGGCGTCGGCGTCGAGTCCGGCCCAGCCGGCGGCCATCGCGTCCGAATCGATGTGGACGTCGAAACCGTCGTTGCGGATGTCGAGCGTGTAGTACTGGCCCACCGCGTACCGTTTCAGAATCTTCCGGGCCCGGGCCCGGATCGGTTCGGCGCCCTCCAACCGGCCCCGCAGGACCATTTGGCGCACCTTCTCCAGTTCCGCGCCGGTCGCATCGATCAATGCCTGGCGCTTATGAGCCCGCCGCCGGGCCAACAGGGGGTTGCGGCAAGCCACGAGCCGTTCGCCGGGGAAGTCCGGGTGCGTCAACTCGAACAGATGGCGCTGATCGAACAACCCCATCTGGACCGCGCCGTCGGGGAACAGCCGGGCGATGCCCTCCGGGCGTAACGCGGTAATCCAGTCCAGCCCCTGGATCGGCCGCAACTCCTCGATGCGCGTCTGGGTAATCATGCCGCCCTCGCCCACGATCGTGAACTCGGCGACGCCGAATTGCTCCCGCACCCGCCGCACCGCGGGCAGCAGCGTTTTCGGATCGCCGGCGTTGCCTTCAAACACCGACACGGACGCCGGAATGCCCGCCCCGTTGGTCAGCAGACCGTAGTTGACCTGGAGCTTGCCCTTCTTGCCGTCGCGGTTGTGTCCGAAACGGGCCAGGGGGCAGGCCGTCCCTTCAAAGTAACTGGAGGTCCGATCGTAGAGCGCCAACCCGCCCGCCTCCAGATGACGGGCCGCCAGCTTCCGCTCGATCCGCGCCTGCCGCTCCAGCGCCCAGTCCATGGCGGCGTACAAGTCGTCCTCGGTGGCCCCGGCGATGCCGAACGCCTCGGGCAGGGTGGTCTTGCGCCACCACCGGGTCGTGGCCAGCTTGGACTGGGGATTCAGGATGCGCGCCGCCACCAGCGCGCCCACCAGGTTCCGCTCCCGCGAGGGCCGGGAACTGAGAAGCCGGTCGAAATCGAGCCGGGTCATCGCCTGCCGTACCGCCTCGACATGGCCATGAGCGGGGGAGCCGTCCGACGCCACTTCAAGGACCTCGTCGATCCCGACCAGTCGTTCGCCCTTCAGGCAGCGGCGTAGCAACTCCACGGCCGCGGGCGGCAAGGCCGACAGATTGGCCAGGGTCCGGGACTTCACCCGGCCGTGGTGGCGGTAGCTCTCACGGAGCAGGATGGCGGGTGGCGAGTTGCGATTGGGGATCGTCGCGACATACATGCTTACGTTATATACACGTATAGAACCATAACAATCAATATAATTATCCATAAACCTCGAACTATACATGCCTACATTATGCACGACGAAAGACGACTCTCCCTAGTCGCATCAAACACTTGTGGGGAAATCTTCAGGGGAACTTCAGTTTAGGCGACGGTGGTGCGAGGTTACTTCCGGAACGCTTCGGCGGCGACC
Organism: Terriglobia bacterium; assembly: GCA_963555775.3. Lineage (GTDB taxonomy): Bacteria > Acidobacteriota > Terriglobia > 20CM-2-55-15 > 20CM-2-55-15 > JAJEDW01. Next base: position 182,050 of record CAUVWY020000009.1, read on the forward strand.
TCAAACCGGTGATCGAGGGCGTCGTCGCACAAGGGTTTGAGGGACTTGATCAACTGAGCGGTCGTAGGAGCAACAGTCACAATCGTCAGCCTATACAGTCGGATTCTTAAACTGTCAGAAAGGCTCAGCGCCCACTCTTGCTTCGCCTCTAGGAGCGTGTTGGCAATAAGGAATCCGGAGAAGTCTGAAGTTGAAAGTCCCATCGCGATTTCAGGATGAAAGCCAGCCTGGGAAGCGTTGGCCCAGACAGACCCAGGCGATGAGCTTGCGGCAGCCCCCCCGTTGAGCGCGATAGGCGTTTTTCATCCCCGGATTCTGTGTTTGCAAGGATCTCCCGGCTTCGATTCAAGCCGCCCGCAGCTTGAATCCGCCTCCGTAACGAAACAACTTCAGGATGTTGTGCGTCAGGCACACCAACTGCCATTCCGCTTGCGCATTCTCCAGACCACGGATACTGAACCGGCGAAAGCGCCGGCATTCCTTGACCTGTCCGAAGACGGGTTCCACAATCGCCTTCCGCATCTTGTAGACGGCCCGCCCGGCCTCGCTTTGGAGTTTCTGTTTCATTTGCTGCAGAAGGTCATCTTCATCCGATACCGGGATGGGTTCGGCCGATGCGCCCTGTTTCTCCCGGCCTGTCGCCACGTGCAGGTCGATGCCTTCAACCCGCTTGTCGGTGAGCTGCTCCGGGCTCCAATAGCCGGTATCGGCACTGGAGGCGACCGGGGAGGCTCCCGTGTTTTGCCTCACCTGATCCAACATCGGCGCCAATTGTCGTTTGTCGTTGCTCTGCTGCGTGATGTCGGCCGCCACGATGATCTGCGCTTCGCTATCCATGTAAACGATCACCCAAAAGTGAAGTTTTTTGAACACGCGCCGGTTTGAAGGCCGTCATCATCGCCGAAGCGAAGCGGAGGCTTTGATAAGGTAGAGAAACGCGGAGAAAGGGAAAACCCCGATCGTTCGAGCGATCGGGGTTTTGTTTATGGCGGCCCCGGTCAAAGGGCACGACCACAGCAATAGCAAGGTCAGAGTGTCACGACAGGCCACCGTTGTCCACTCCCGTGCGGGGTGCGATGGTCCGGGAAGTCGTGTTGCGACAGTTGTTTTGCCGAGGGTCGGGTTGCGGGGCGGTGTTCTACATCTGCCGGTCCTGCTATCGGGGGCAGGTTTACTGCGGAGAGGGGTGCCGCCGCCGGATGAGACGGGACCAGAGGCGGCGAGCGAACCGCCGCTACGAGCAGGATCCGGAGGTCCGGGGCGATCATTGCCAGCGGCAGCGGGCCTACCGGGAACGGCGGCGCCGCGGGCGCGTGACAGATCAACCTTCCGCCGGTGGCTGTCGTTCTGGCAGCATCGGGGCGCCATTGCCAGAAACGGGAATGAGCAGGTCCATGGCGGAGGTTTTCCATGATCGGCCCCGGTTTCAGCGGCGTCAAGCCGCCATCCGCATCGTTTGCATCCGGTGTGGGCGGGGTTCGGGCGTTATCGATGCCTTCGCCGACTGGGGGTGAGGCATGATCGCCCCGGAAACGGTCACCCGAATTCGCCACCTGTTTTTGCCGAGCACTGGAAGATCGGCACCATCGCCTCGGAACTGGGTCTGCATCGCGAGACCGTCCAGGCGGCACTGGAAACCGACCGCTTCAACCGGGCGAAGATGATGCGCCCGACCCAGGCGGAGCCCTATATGGACTTCATCCGGGCGACGCTGGAACAGTATCCCCGGTTGCGAGCCACGCGGATTCACCAGATGCTGTCCGAGCGCGGGTACGCCGGCAGTGTCGTCGCACTACGGCGCGTGGTGGCGCGGTTGCGGCCCGAACCGCGTGAAGCCTTCCTGCGGTTACGCAGCTTTCCAGGTCAGGAAGCCCAAGCCGACTGGGCCCACTTCGGGGAAGTCCGGATCGGTTCGGCCCGCCGCCGGTTGTCCTGTTTCGTGCTGACCCTGTCGCACTCGCGCGCCCTGTTTCTGGAGTTCTTCTTCGACCAGACGCTGGAGAACTTCCTCCGCGGCCACGTCGATGCGTTTGCCGATTGGGGCGGGGTTCCCAGAATCGTGCTGTACGACAATCTCCGCAGCGCGGTGCTGGAACGGCACGGGAATCTGATCCGCTTTCATCCACGCCTGATCGAACTGGCCGCCCACTATCACTGTCAACCGCGTCCGGTCGCGCCAGCGCGGGGCAATCAAAAAGGACGCGTCGAGGAGAGAGCAATACGGTACGTACGGGATTCCTACTTCGCGGCCCGGCCATTCACCACCCTGGAGGACTTCAATCGCCAGGCCCGGGCGTGGCGCGATGAGGTGGCCCATCGCCGGCCATGGCCCGGCGGGGAGGACCGGACCGTGGCGACGGCCTTCGAGGAGGAACAACCGCTTCTGATGTCGTTACCGGCGCACCCATTCGATACCGACCGGATCCAGCCGGTCCGGTCGGGTAAGACGATCTATGTCCGTTTCGATCTCAACGACTACTCGATTCCGCACCGGCTCATCGGCCATCCATTGACGTTGGTGGCGTCCCAAACGCGGGTGCGCCTGCTGGACGGCATGACCGAAGTGGCCGCCCACCGCCGGTCTTACGACCGCCACCAACTCATTGTCGATCCGGCGCATCAGGACGCGCTGCTGGCTGAGAAACGGAACGCCCAGGGCTCCACCTCCGGCAGCCGACTCGCCTCGGCCGTGCCTGAAACCGAGCCCCTGCTTCAGGCCGCCTTCGGGCGCGGCGAATCCATTCAGCGCCAGAGCCGCCTCCTGCTGGGCCTGCTCAACGACTATGGCGCATCGGAGTTGCGGGCCGCGGTGGCCGAAGCGCTGGAACAGGACACGCCGCGCGCGGCTTCGGTGGCCTTCATCCTTCAGAAACGCTGGCGGTCCCAGAAGCGCCGGCCCGAGGTCCGGGTCACTCCTTCCCGCTCCGATCTGGCCGACATTCACGTTCAACCCCATCATGCGGAGACCTACGATGACCTCTCTCGCCTCGACACACCCGAACCCGAACAATGAGTTGCACTCCCAACTGCATCAGTTGGGATTCCGCGCCATCGCCCAATCCCTGGATGACTTTCTGGCTCGCGCCACCAAATCCCAATGGTCCCCACGCATCATTCTGGAAGAGATCGCCCGTATCGAAAGCCAGGATCGCGCCCAGCGGAGTCTGGACCGCCGTCTCCAGCGCTCCCGCATCGGCCGTTTCAAAACCATCGCCGACTTCGACTGGAACTGGCCCAAGACCATCGACCGCGACACGATCCAGCGCGCCCTCACCCTGGACTTCATTCCCGAAGCCCGCAACCTGATCCTGATCGGCGCCAATGGCCTGGGCAAGACCATGATCGCCAAGAACATCGCCCACGCCGCCGTCCTGGCCGGGTACTCGGTTCTGTTCCGCACCGCATCGGAACTACTCGGCGATTTGCAGTGCGATTCCCCTCACCGCCTCCGCCTCAAACTCCAGGCCTATGCCCGCCCCGCACTCCTGTGCATCGATGAATGTGGATATCTGGCCTACGACAATCATGCCGCCGACCTGCTCTACGAGGTCGTCAACCGCCGTTACGAACACCGGTCGATTCTCCTGACGACCAATCGAGGCTTCACCGATTGGAGCCAGGTCTTTCCCAACGCCACCTGTATCGCCACCCTGCTGGACCGGCTCACCCATCACGCCGACGTCACCGTTCTGGAAGGCCAAAGCTATCGCGTCCACGAAAGCCAGCAGGAGGCCAACCACCGCCGCAGGAAACAGAAATGATCCCGGATCCGGACACCTACTCCCGGACCGTCCTGACCCTCTACTCTCAAATGCCCGGCACTCCCCCGCGACCTCGTCGGGCCGACCGCCTCCTCGCCGCTCAACTCCACGCCCGGTCCATCGGCCTCGACCTCATCGAAGCCGCTCTCCTGCTGGCCCCCGCCCGCCGCCTTTGCCGTCCAACCGATCGTCCGCCACTGCCCCCCGTCCGCTCCCTCGCCTACTATCTCCCCGTCGTTGAGGAACTCCTTCAGCAACGACTCCCCCCAGGTTACCTGCCCTATCTCCGATCCAAAGTTCAGATGCCACCAACTGCCTGATCGGTCGGCGCGTGTTCAAAAAACCGCGGTTTCCCGTGATCGGCAACAATCCACGGCGATCTGTGCATTGTAGGCCTGCACGAAGCTGCCCTTGTGCGCCCCGTCGGGCATGATCCGGCTGTCGGGGTCGGTAAAGTTCCGTTGCGCCTTCGCTTCCGGCGCCGCCTGTCCGGGATCGGGAACCTGCGGTGGGCGTCCCGGAATCTTCCGGCCGGTCTCCGCCTCTTTCTGGCGCCGTTGGGCGATTCGGGCTTCCGCGGCCGCCCTGGCCTCGGCGGCCTTCTGACGGGCTTCGGCTTCCAGCGCCGCCTTCGCTTCACGGATCTTCTTCAACCGGCTTTCCCACCGGGCCAACTCGTCGGGCAGCTTGTCGGCCTTTCCTTGTCGTTCCTTCTCATCCTCGGCCGCATCCGCCGCTTCGGCCCGCCGCAGCAACTCGTCCACTTCCGCCTTCAACTTCTCCTCGGCTTCGCTCATCCGCCCGTAGCTCATCGCCTTGTGCTTACTGGCGTTCGCCTGCACCTTGCTCCCGTCCACGGCCACATGCCCCAGTTTGACCAGCCCCGCCTTCTGGCACAATTGCAGCGCTTGCATGAACAGCCCCGCCAGCGCTCTCAAATGCCGCTTCCGAAACTCGCTCACCGTACTGTGATCCGGATGGGCATCCGCGCTCAGATACCGGAACGCCACATCCTCGTAGGTCCGCTTCTCGATCTGTCGCGAACTGACCACGCCGATGCAGTAGCCATATATCAACAACCGCACCATCATCACCGGAGCGTACGCCGCCCGCCCCCGCCCGTCTTTCTCTTCATAGGAGCGGTAGAATGCCGATAGATCCAGCGTTTCCATCAAGTCCGCCACAAACCGCGCCAAATGTTCCTCCGGCAGCCAGTCATGTAGCGATGGCGCCATCAACAGCCCCTGATCCAGATCGTCGTTTAGAAAGCGCTTCATAATGCCTTCTTCTACCAGCCTCTTCGGTCATCTCTGGTCCCGGCGCCTCCCCGCTTGCCTTCCCCCTTGATGCCAATCCGAAATCTATTCCCGACAGACTCCTAGCAGCCTGTCGGACTTTCGGCGTAAGTCCTTTGTTTTCAACAACGGCCCTTTTTAGCCCGAAACGGTAAACACAGTCATATGAATGACTTAGGTTTTTGATTCGGTGTTAGTCCGACAGGCTGCTAGAGGGTTTCTTCGTACTCGGCAGGGACTTTTTCAGAACCTTGCACCATGCCGCCAACCGGAGTCTCACGACACGGTCCTCTAGCAGCCCCAGGCGGAAGTGATGTTTCCGGTGTGGCAGTTCATGAATCGGGGAACGACGAGATTGCCGAGTAATCGACCCCGGTAGCCATCAGCGGCGATAAGACGGGCTTTCATGGTCACTACAGAGCAGCATGAAGAGCATAACGTCCGCTGCACACCGGTCCTGGAGGCCCCGCGGAGTTCCTTTTCCGAAATCCATCCGGAGCAGGAGGCTGAGATTCAGCGCCGCATACTGGATCAGGACGCGTTTGAGAATGTTCTCCCGGCGCCGGAGATGAACGCGTCGCAAGCCCCCGGTTTCCAGAGCGTGGGCGAACGGCCGTTCCAACATCAGGCCCCGCTGACGCAGCAGCCGTTTGCTGCGCTCTCCACGGATGCGTCGGCGGTTGGCGTAGACGGCGGCCTTTTCGTTTGGCTTCGTCTTCCAGTTGCGCCGCCCCCGGTTCGGCTCCGAGGCGTAGGTGCGGATCCCCAAGTCCCGAAACGCCGTCATTGTGTCATTGCTGTGATAGCCCTTGTCGGTCACCAGTTCCGTGAAGTAATTGCCGCGAAGCTGCAGTTGGTAATCCGCTGCAACCCGTTCGAGTTGACGGGCCGCCTCGGTGGTCGTGTCCCGAATCGTGGTCGTGTCACCCTGGTCGGCGCCCTGAACCGTGACCGCCAGTACGGCTCCGGTCTTCATGTCGACCGCGTGCTCGACTTTGTGGGCCAGATGCGTCCGGCCGTCCTTCATCTTCGTGATCCGGGCGTCCGGATCATGCGGGTGTTCCCAGTCTTGGTTCGAGCCCTTCTTCGGCCGTTCCCGGTCCCGTTTCGCCAGGTCCTGGCGCGTCGGTGTGTCGATCCCCGATTCCTTCGCCAGCCGCGTCAGGAAGTCGTTGTAGGCTTCGCCGTTGTCCCGTCCCTCGGCGGTCACCCAAAACCGGCCAATAGAGGTCACTTGAAAACCGGCCAACGATAAAGCCCGGGACATTGACAGCGACGGAGTAGTCTCCGTCGGCATGAGCAATGTCTTGAGCGCCGAAAAACGAGAACAAGTTGTTGCATTGGGGCGGCTGGGATGGTCGCTCCGACGGATCGAACAAACGACCGGAGTGCGCCGGGAGACGGCTTCAGGCTACCTGAAGGCGTCCGGGTTTGCGGTGACCATCGTTGGCCGGTTATGAAGTGACCACTGAGGTCGCCTCACGATCGACCGCATTGCCGCGTTGGCCTCCAATGTCGACGCGTCCACGCCGACCGTCTTGCCGTCAATCAGGCCGGCTCGGCCCAGTATTGCCAGCATCCAGGAGAACACCTCCGAATGCGTGTCCAGATCGATCAGTCGCCGTGTCCGCGACACCGTCGAATAATCCGGCGTCGAACCGGTCAGCCCCACTCCCAGGAACTCCCGCAGACTCAACGAATCGGCGCATCGCCACGCGATGCCGCGTTCCGAATCCAGACCTTCGAAGTAGCCGATCAACTGCATCCGGAAGTACACGCCCGGCGCCACTCCCGGACGTCCCATTACCGGCGCGTAGAACTTTGCGCACGCATCTTCGGCGAACCGGTCGAACCCGTGCTCGTCCAGCACCCGGTTCACCCGCTCGTAAAACACATGGCCGCCGGTCTGCGGCAGTTCCTCGGTCGCGATCCAGAGCGAATCTTGTCGGCGTTTTCTCCGTCCCGGTCCCATCGCGCATTCTCCTGCTCCCATTCTCTTCGCGATGTGGACGGGGTCGGTCCGCCTCAGCCTATGAAGCCGACTTTAACCTCGGGCTGCTAGGCACCAGCGTCCTGTCCAGAAAGGCTTACAAGTACATCACCCGCGAGCGTATTCTGAGGGTCTCCCCATTCTTTAGACAGGAAATTCCCGATTTTAAGGTGGATCGCTGCTGCCCGGAAATAGGTTGATTGTGATGCGTTCCCGCCGTCGGGCCTGTGGGAAATGCGGCGAAGCCGAGCGGCTTGTGGGAATCCGCGTTGTTTGCGGATTTCCATAGACGCGTCATTTTTCACAGGCCCCTCACGCGCACGAAAAATAGACTTCCGCGGGTGTGCGGTAGTCCAGGGACTGGTGAGAACGCTCCCGATTGTAGAAGCCGAAGTACTGGCCCAGGCCGTCGATCGCATCGGGAACCTGGAGATAGTCTTTCAAGAAGACTTCTTCGTATTTGACACTGCGCCACAGACGTTCGATGAAGATATTGTCCATGAAGCGCCCGCGGCCATCCATGCTGATGATCACGCCGGCTTTCTTCAGCCTCTTGGTGAACGCCACGCTGGTGAACTGCGCGCCCTGATCCGTGTTGAAAATCTCCGGCTGCGCCGATTCCAGCGCCCAATTCAACGCCGAGAGACAAAATGCGGTGTCCAACGACGTGGAGACTTCCCAGGCCAGAACGTACCGGCTGAACCAATCCATGATCGCCACCAGATAGATGAATCCCTGGCGCAATCGAATGTAGGTGATGTCGCTGGCCCACACCTGATCGGGACGCACAATCTCCAGATTGCGCAACCGGTACGGATAGATCCGGTGCCCGGGCCCCGGTTCCGACAGCCGCCGCTTCGGATAGATCGCTTCCAATCCCATCTGGCGCATCAATCGACGCACTCGTTTGGGATTGACCGGGTCGCCGTGCTTGCGCAGCCAGTCGGTCATCTTCGGCACCCCGTAGAACGGGGTCCGCAGGTATTGTTCGTCGATCCGACGCATCAGATCGAGATTGACCGCGCTCTCCCCGGCCGGCTGATAGTACACGCTGGCCCGCGCGATCCCCGCCAGCATGCTCTGGCGACTGATACTCAAATCGTTGGTGGCGTCGATCCATTCCCGACGTTCCTCTACCGGGACAGACCGGACTTTCTTTAAGCCAGTCCATGTCTACCTGCAGCTTTCCGATCTGCTGGTACAACTCCGCCTTCAATTGCTCGTCGGATTCGCGGGCTTGGCCCCGCCCCGTCGAAAAAATCTCTGCGGCTCCGTCCAGAAGTTGCTTCTTCCAGTTCGTCACCACGTTCGGATGAATCCCGTAGTGCGAGCCGATCTCCTGTATCGTCCGCTGTCCCTTGATCGCTTCCAGCGCCACTCTCGCCTTCAGATCCGCGCTGTACTGCTTCCGCTGCCTTTTCTTCATGTGCCTCCGCTGGGAGGCAGCAATTTTACACCTTAGCCACCTGTCTGAATTTTGGGGAGTACCTCACGAACACCACCCTCCCTGCCGTGGGAAACTATTCGCGAAGTGTGGTATGAACTAATAGATGTTAGAATGCGGAGAAGCTAGTGAAGAAGTTCTGGGGCAGCATCTCATTGTCGACATGACGGGCTTGTCCCCAATCCTGCTGCGGGATGGCGATCGGATCATGCGCGTTCTTAATCAAGCGTTGTCCGAAGCAGGGTTTCACTCCATTAAGAGTGTCGAACATCACTTCGTCGAGCGTGGCGCAGGTTTTACGGGGATGGTCCTGCTGGCGGAGTCCCACGCCGCCATTCATACCTATCCCGAACGGGAATATCTTGCGCTGGACATCTTCGCTTGCGGTGACCTGGATCCGACCAGCGTTGTAGACGCGCTGGTTCGAGATCTGTGTCCTACAGCAGTCGATGTACGGACTTTGACACGTACAGCAGGCGCTGGCATTCCCGCGGTCAGAGATACTTAACTCATCAAGAGATACATTCCGGAAAGGCTCGGGGTGAGGCCAGCTAGATGGTCCACAGGATCAGGAGTGAAGCACCGACGTAGCCGAAGGCTTCGAGCAGTCCGGCGCCGATGTTTGGAACCTTCTGTGTCTGTTCGTTAGCCAGTTTGACGCCGGGCGCCAGCAGGATATCGGTGAATTTATGGACGAGAAATAACAGGATAAATCCCGATGTCACATCGATGGCGAACAGCGTCAGGCTGTTGGTCCAACCCGTGAAATCACCGCCGATTGCCACACTGATGATGTTGCCCATGCCGATCAGTGCTCCTCCAAAGGCTAGGCCCACGGCGGCATTGTCTCGCTCCAGTTCTTCATGAAAGCTGTACGATGTCACCATTTCGTACAGTCGTCCCGCGATCACCAGTACCACCTGGGCGAGTAGCCAGAAGACCAGCAAGACAGCCATGCCTGAACCCAGGGAGCCTAAGGTGCTCGTCACTGCAGAAGCGCCCCCGACATCGCCCTCGGTGGCTCGTAGAATAATCAGGCCGTTGGCGATGTATACGCCGGCCTCGACAAACGCGACGCCCAGGTTGTGATCTTCTACCACCTCTTTGGTGTTGTTGAACGTCGGCAAGAGGATCTTCTCGCACATGAGGCTGGCCAGAAGCATGAGGACGATCGCGGAAAGACCGTAGATACCGATGGTAACCACGTCGGTACCCAGCCCCTGTGATTCACCCGAAAGCGCTCCACCGAAAGCGATCAGGATTCCAAAATAATAGCTTACCGTGGAGATCGCCAGTGCCCGGTTGTCCCGGATGAAGAGTTCCGCGTTCAGATCCACTCGCCGATAGAGCCTGGAATAAGCCAGCTTCGCGATCCAGAAGAGAACAAACGCTTCGAGAATATAAATAAGGGATTCACCAAGCAGATACAGACTGTCCGCCAGAGAAACTCCCCCCGGCACTGGAGCCTCGGGCTGCGCAGAAAGCGTAAATCCCAGTTCGGTGAATACTGGAGCGGCGAATAGTAGTAGGACAGCGAGAAACACCGGATGCTTGCTCATACTGAAACCCCTGTTGTGTCGTCGATCGCAGTTCATTTCCCCAGCCTGCTCCGACCAGAGCCTGCTCGGCTTTGGGCTCTGGCTTGGAAACGCGACTGTTTGGTCTGATATCTCTGAGAGAAAGATGGCCGTGTTGTGGCTGTCACGGAACCGTTGGCGCCGAAGGTGGGCCGTCCTGCGGTCTGAGGGCCGTAATACGCTTGTCCGCGATTCCTTGTGCCGACGTAGGCGCCGTAGTCCCCCCGATTGATCCGGTGACCACCCAGTGCGGCGCTCATGAACGCATACTGTCCGTAGAAAATCCAGAAACCGCCCGGACCAAAGTACCCGTATTGTCTGCGCCCAACATGCTGATAGTAGGGTGGGTGGCTCTGGGCATAGCCGGTCAAGGTGCCATCGGGCGCCTTTGAAGCCACGACCATACCAATGGATCGTTCATAGCGGTCCACCAGTCCGTCGGAAATCGAGTAGGTTTCGATAAGTTCGTCGAATTGAGCCGCTTCTCCCTGGTCGGGGTCCTCACCGATTGGCGCAGTGATCTGGAAGCTGCTCTTCAGCGTCAAGTAGTTACGCAGAAATCCATCGTTGACATCGTCCACGATGATCGAATATTCGGAATACTGGGCAAGCCGGGACGCCAATTCGGGAACCGGGTCACGCCTCGAGAGAAAGCCGTTGACGACCCAGAATCCGAGTAGCACCACGATTCCCACCATGCCAACAAGGATCCAGCGTTCCTCGTTCGTCTGCCGGGGCGTTCTCCGAGTCCTTGAATCATCTCTCATCGTGGTTGTTCCTACGGATTTGACCCCGGCAGGATGTTGGTAAATTGGTACTCTTCAACATATTTGCCGGCGACGGATTTGAAATCTCTTTCTCCGTACTGCGTTACGAACAGCACATTCTTTCCTGAATCGTCACTGTAAGTCCAACTAATGAAGTCAATGCCCCGGCCCTGGGCGTTTTCATGGAACAGGCCCCCGCTGCTCTCGGTGAGACTATGGATCCGCCCATCAAGGGTCAAGTTCCGGGGTGGATCTTCATGTTGGATAGTATATTCAATTACCTCCTCCGAAATCTGACTGATCGAAATGCTTTCGGTCAGCGTCCAGACAATCTCGCCGTCACTGTCTGCCCGTTCCAGGTAGGCCACCTTGTCGGAGGTTTCGATCACCCATTCCCGGGTTTCGAATCCGGAGTAGTCGTAGGTGTTGTACGCTCGGACCTCCCAAGTCTGCATGTCATAGTCGACCAGGTACCCAACCTTCATGTCGTCGAGCCGATAGTCTACCAGTGAGTCGGACTCTTCATCTCCGCTCCCACGGCCAAACCATTTCTTCCATCCCATCGTTCATCTCCCACCGTCGTATCGGACTACCATCGAGCGAGATCTTCCCGATAGTATCTTGCCAGAGTCGGTCGTTCCAGGGTGTTGGGCTCGACCCCAACACGGGCCATGTCTGCATCGAAGTCGAAATTGGACAAGAACAGTTCCTTGTTCAGGTAACGCAGCCCCGGTAGAAATTGAACGCTGCCGGGATCGATCTGTTCCTCGGATGCGATGTGAAAGCCCCATTCGCCAAAGGAAGGGACGTAGGCGTGAAAAGAGATCACTTCCAGCCCCGCTTCTTCCATGCTTTTGCCGATGGACCAGTAGGCCTGACGCGTGTAATACGGGCTTGTCGCCTGCGCAATCACCACGCCTCCTGGAGCCAGATGCCTTCGAATCAGCTGGTACGCCTCGACCGAAAACAGTTTCGAGATTTCCTCTTCCCTCGGATCCGGGAGATCGATGATCACGACCGAATAGGCTTCGTGTGCCCTTTGCAGAAAAGTAAACCCGTCCTCGTTAATCACCTGGACTCGCGCATGGCTCAGGGCGTTCTGGTTCAGATCGGTGAAGTAAAGATTACGTCTGGCCAGCGTCGTCATCGCAGGATCGAGGTCCACCAATTCAATTTTCTGCACGTCAGAATACCGGAGGATTTCGCGAACGGCGAGACCGTCACCGCCACCGATGACCAGAACCCGGGCCCGGTTTCGCGACAGCGCCATTGCGGGGTGGACCAGAGCTTCGTGATACCGGTATTCGTCGGCTGAGGAAAACTGCAGATGCTCGTTCAAAAAGAGCCGGGTTTCGTCCTTCCACCGCGTCACCACAATCTTTTGATACTCGGTCTCGGTGCTGAACACCACGCGCCCTTCGTAGAGGGAATCTTCCCACCGATCCATCAGAGGTTGAGCTTGAATCGCGAATACGGCCAACACGACGGAAACAAGGACGCCCTGGACGACCAGGCGGCCCCGGTCTCTGGACGATAGTTGGGACCATACGGCCAGAAGAATGGCCGAACCGGCGCCAACGTTGAGGGCGCCGGCGAGCAGAGATGTGTGAAACGCTCCCAGAACCGGCAAACAGAAGAACGGAAAAAGAACCGCGGCGGCCAGAGCGCCGACATAATCGACCGCAAGTACGTTGGACAGGATAATCCGCAACGACCCGTGTCTTCTCAGGATTCTTGTCAGGAGCGGAATTTCCAGCCCGATCAGCGTGCCGATGATCAGGATGATGACAATCATCAGGTACTTGTAGACGCTGGTGTAGGCATTGGCGAGGTACAGAGCGGGCACGGTCAGACCTCCGAACAACCCGAGCCAGAGTTCCAACGCCACGAGCCGGCGGATCAATTTTTCGTGAACGGCCCTCGAGATCCACGAGCCCAGGCCCATCGCGAAGAGAAAGAATCCAATCGTGAGCGAGTATTGCTCGACGCTGTTTCCCAGGAAATACGACGAGATACTTCCAACCAGTAGCTCGTAGACGATTCCGCACGCCGCTGCGACAAAGATCGATGCGAGTATCAGGAACAGGCCCACCCTCGACAGTTTTGGCTCGCCGGACTCGATCTGGTCGAACTTCAGATCGTTGGACGTGCGATCGCTGTCAGGTGTTTCGCTGATGCTCATTGCACTGTGTCCGTTTCTGCGGATAGACCTTTGATGGACGATTCGAATGTTCGGCCGAGGCGCTCCAGAACCTGCTCGGCTGCCCGGATTCCAGAAAAACAGGCTTCTTCGAACAACGGAAGTCCCGTCGCGTCACATGAGGCGAAATAGACGTTTCCGAACCGCTCCCTCCGAACGACGCTCTGGCGGCCCCATATGATTCCCGGGCGCGGCCGGATCATGGCGTGCCCCCACCGGTACACGTCGATGCGCGTAACGAATCGTTCCAGGTCCGGATGGGCCACCAGCAGGTCCTGCATGATCACGTTGACCCAGTAGGAATGTCCTTCTTCCAGAAGCTTTCGTCGTGCCAGGTCGATGTCCTCGACGAAGGGGAGATAGTAAACGAGGACCGATGGCTTCTCCCGGTAGGCTTGCCGGGTCTGGTGATCAGCGACAACGTAGCCCAGGGCCTGGCTGCCGTAAAGCACATTGTCCCACGCGATCGAAACTTTGGCGTTTGTGGGTAACTCGTTCACGTGGACACTGGCGGTCAGCCAGGGGCTGTATTCGCAGGATTCGATCGCGTCAATCTGGGGCTGGGGCAATCCATCGATCAGGAAAGGCGCGGTATGGAGCTTGGAGGCATGGATTACGGTTCGGGCCGAAATACTGCGATATGTCCGCGTGTTTGAATCGAAGTAGCCGACCCGAACCAGGGAACTACTGTCATCGATGCTGTCGATATCGTCGATCCGGAGCACCGTGCATCCGAGGCGGTATTGCGCGTCTGTCAGATCTCTGGCCAGGCCTTTTACCAGGAAACCGTTCCCCTCAGGCCACGTCAAGGTATCAGAGGGGTACTCTTTCCACAGCCGCTGGTCGTAGTATCGGCAGGCGAAGTAGTGAATGCCGGCCCAGGCCGACACGCTCGCCATCGTGCTCCCGTAATCGTCCCGGCACGCATAGTTGATCATCCAATCAAGCCGCGGCGAATTCCACCCTTTGGAGCGGACGTAGGATTCCATCGAAATCTCGTCGAGTTGCCGCACCTCTGTGTCTGTGGTGCTGTAGCTGAGGGGGAGGGCGAATGCACGCCGGCCGTCAAAACCGCGGTACAGCGTCCAGGTCAGCATGTCGTCCTCGAAGGAAAGGATGGCCTCGCGGTCCTCGGTGGAGGCTCCGTTCAGCAGATCCCATTCGATCCATCGTCCGTCCATGAAGAGACGTTCGGTGGGCCATCGCAGGATATGCCGTTCGGGAATGTTCGGCCGGCCGTCCTCGTCGTAGCCTTCGATTATGCCCAGGTCGGACAGGACTTCTTTGACGCAATCCGCTTCCGCTGGCGGAATATTGATGTAGTGTGCCGCCCATGGGAATTCGCCACCCTCCGCGCTTCCCGATGCAGACGTACCTCCAAGCCAGGGTTCCAGTTCGAGCAGGATGAAGTTGTCCAGTCCGGCTTTTTTCAGTTTCCAGGCCGCACACAGTCCCGAAACGCCACCTCCAACGATGGCGACGTCATAGGCCGGCGCATCAGGAGAGGGAAACCGGTCACGCGGGTGAGGTTCGCGAAGAAGATGCCCCGCCTGCTGACCCCCGCCCACGATCTGCCCCGGAATGTTGAAGGCCCCCCGTGGCGGAGTGCCGGAGTTCCAGCACGACCCGACGACCGTCAGAAGACTGCCGGCCGCCGAAAGCCGAAGGAAGCGACGGCGTGTGAAGGACGACATTGCCGAATGATTCTCAGATGCCCATTTTCTTCTTCAGCTCAGCCAGCGAGTCGCTGGTCTCGGCCGAACTGGGTGCGGCAAGGGTTCTGTCGATCTCCTGGTCCAGCGTGACGCTGGAGTCGGTCATTTCTCCGTAGGCCTCGGCAAGCGACTCCTCCTCCATCACTTTGTCCTTCATCCTTTCCAGTAGTGCAATCGTACTGGAAGAGTCCACGCTCGACATCTGCTGGTTGATCTTCCGCATTGATGTGGCGGTCTTGGCACGTGCTCTTAATGTCACCAACTCGGTCTCGAAGCGGCTGATTGTTTCCTTCAGCGTTTGAACCTTTGCCTGGAGCTGATCTCCCATAGCTTTCTGCTGCTCGTAATCCTTCTTCAAGGTGCCTGAGCGTTCCAAAGCCTCCTGCTTTTTGTTCAAGGCCTCGGTTGCCAGACGTTCCGCGTCGGCTTCGGGCAGATCCCCGCTCTTCATTTTCTGGAGAAGAAGCATTGCTTTTCTCTCATAATCCTTCGCAAGCTTTTTCCCGTCGTCCGAGTCTTTCTTGAGACGAATTGCGATCGCCTTGACTTGCGCCAGACTCTGCATGGAGCCCTGCAAGTCTTTCTTCAGGTCGCGAATGCCCTGTTCGCTCATCTTGATCGGGTCCTCAAGCTTATCCGCCACAGAATGTGCCTGGGACTGCACGTTCTTGAAAATCCTTTGAAAAAATCCCATTGGTCAGCTCCCGTCAGACTGTCGGTGATTAAATTCCAGAAACTCTGGGCCGTTTTCGGCCAGGGCAAGCTCCAGCGACCGAATAGATCCTTCCAACTCGTTACGATCCAGGTTTTCCAGCTGCAAGGTATCGCGGAAAAGGACACGGCTGCCTTTTTCGTTGTCGAGCACAAACGCCCCATGGACCATCGTTCGGTTCATCTGGAGGAGGCGTCTGAAGAAATCTCCAGCATCCTCGGGGACGTCCATGATGTGTTGTTCGAGGATAACGATCGGTGGTTCGCAGTCAATGATCAGGTTGTGAATCCCATTTTCATCATCCTCTACGACGACCAACTCTTCGGCTTCATCCTCACTGACGATCTTCAGATCGATATCGAGCAGATAGCCCTTCACCAAATCCAGGTTCTCGGACATGTTTACTTCTCCTGTCTGTTTGTCTCGGTCTGGGACCGCTTCCGCAGTCGCTCGTAAGCGCCGTTCAACCGTTCGGTCAGTTCACCGGCAATTTTCCGTTTCTCAAGATCTTTCGAATGCAGATCCGGGTGGTATTTCCGCAACAGTCGTATCCATGCTTTTCGAACCGTGGCCTTGTCGGAACCATAAGCTACCTCCAGGTCGGCGTAAAGCGCAGCCAACTCCGGATCAACGTTGCTGGCTTTCGATTCGGTATATCGGCGACCGTGGCCCCTCCCCAGGGTTCGAGTCTGACTTTGCCGTCGGCCTGACGTATCAGCGTGAATTCGTCCGCTCGAGCCAGAATGAATCCGGGCTCGAATAAAGCGGATCACGCGGGTCACCAGTTCCAACGATTCCACTCCTGGATAGAAAGCGGGTTTTCCACGACGATCTAGCACACTCATCAGAATCATAACTCAATAGGTTATATTTGGCGGGATTGGCACAGACCTGGTTCGTCAGTGAAGGAGTGATTCGAAAACAATGCTCAGGCTGATCATGGAACTGTTCCGGCGCTTCAGGGCGGCAAGGCACGGCGAAATCCTGAAGGTAATCCTTTTGTTTTTCGCTCTGATCGTTCTGGGAGCGGTGGGTTATAAACATTTCGAGGGTGCTGTCAGGCCCGATCTGTCTTGGGGCGATGCCATCTGGTGGTCGATCGTCACCATGACCACGGTAGGATACGGAGACTATTTCCCAACGACCTTCTACGGTCGTTACCTGGTGGCCATTCCCGTGATGTTTGTTGGCATTGGCATCCTGGGTTACCTGCTGTCGGTAATGGCAACGACCTTGATTGAGTCGCGGTCAAAGGAGTTGAAGGGCATGACAGACCTCCGTCTTGAATCCCATGTAATCGTAGTTAATTTCCAGCATGAAGGGCGGAATATAGAGATCGTGAAGGAGTTGCGAGAGGACTCCAAGACTCGGGACCTTGCAATCGTGTTGGTCGACGACCACCTCGACGAACTGCCGCCCGAATTGGCGAAACTGGGTGTCCGTTTTGTGAAGGGCAACCCATCGAGGGAAAGTGTCCTGCGCCGTGCATGTGTCGACAAGGCACGGTACGCGATCATTCTTGCCTCCGACGTAGACCCGGTGCGTGCCGACGACCACACTCTGGCCGCGGTGCTCACCATCGAATCGATCAACCCCAAGGTCTTCACCGTTGCCGAGTGCCTCGATTCTGAGCGTGTGGAATTGATGCGCCGATCCGGATGCGACAGCGTGGTCTGCGTGGCCGGTCTTGCATCGTCGTTCCTGGTTCAGGAGGTATGCGATCCCGGCATGCACGCGGTGGTCAACGAACTGATGTCCAACAGATTTGGTCAGCAGGTCTACATCGTACCGGTTGAGCAGATGCGAACCTGGGAATTTTCCGAGCTGCAGGCACATCTTTCAGAAAAAGGCTGCATGGTGTTGGGGGTTCAGCGTGGCGACCGGGCACTGCTCAACCCGGGGAATACCTTCAAGATCGAAGCCAGTGATCACGCCATCTGTATGGGGCCACAGAGGCCCACGCCAGTCTTGATCTCCTAGCCTTCGGTCGCCGGTGACTGCGTCTTGGTATGCTTCCAGAACGCGGATAGACCTAAGACCAGAACGCCCACAGAGATTGCTCCGCAGACAACACCCCAGAACCAATATGGCAAGAACAGTAGATCTGCCAGTTGTGCAACGTCGGAAGGCATGGCACCCTCACTGGTCATCGCGGTTCTGGTGAACAGATAGTCTGCTCGCGAGAAAACACTCAGCGCCATTTGTACGGCCAGAACCGCGGCCGTGCACTGAGCGATTCCCGTGCCAAAGCGTTTACCGGCATAGATAAGACTCCCGCCCACTGTTCCGACGAAAACAAGTCCGAAGACATTACGTATGACCAGGGCGCATGCCGTAAGCATGAGTGCTCCGAACACCATCATTGCGATCTGTGCAAGGCGCGCGCGGGCGGACAACCAGAACAACACGGCTCCGGCCACTGCCGGCCCTATGAGCCCACCCGCTGCCGTGGCCGCAAGGCTTAGCCGGCCAGCGGCGCCTCCTATCATTGCGACCCCGGAGCCGTTGGCGTAGAGGCGAAAAGAGTCGAACTCCAGGCCGACCAACATCGCCGTCAGTCCGTGACCCATTTCGTGTGCCAGAGTTGACAAGAGAAGCATCGGATATCCCACAACTCCGCCGAAGGGAAGCACGGGCAACAAGATGCAGATCAATGTGGCTGTAACCAACGCCACTCTGGCGCGCACGCGCTCTGATTTTCGAAGGTTTATTTGATCTCGCACGACGGTTGTCCTTCGCCAAAATCCGTCCGAAGATCCCAAGGCGGGGGAATCTTGATGGATTGCACAATGGATTGGTAATTCGTCATATGCAGGCCGAGTCGGAGCGTTGTCCCGAGCGATGCAGGTTCGGCGGGACAAGCTGGGCGCCGCTTGAATGCTCGCACGTGTCCCTGGCGAATTCCCAATGAATCAAACACTGACTCGGATTTCTTGCCGCTTGAGCGAGCCATTCATGACAGGTGAACGGTGGCGTGCCTATGACGGCGGCGCAAGCCCTGGTTTTCTTGCGCGGACACGCTGCACGCTCGCGAACCTCTGGTGAATATCTATTCGGTCTTCCCATGACACCAATCCTCTCAAGAAATGGAGTCTCCGGAAAACCCGGGGCGATTCAGTCTGAGACCACCAGAAAGGAAACTCTGACGACAATCCTCCGGGTTGACAGTTTGATTGCTTCCAACCCCCTCGTTTCGTAGTATTTACCCCAGCCTAAGGGAATAGCTCAAAACATAACGGGGTGCGGTGTGTCTCTCGCGGAAGGAACCCGACTCGGCCCATACGAAATCAAGGCGCAGATTGGCGCAGGCGGTATGGGAGAGGTGTATCGCGCTACGGACACCCGTCTGGACCGCACGGTAGCCATCAAAGTCCTACCCGAACACCTCGCAGACGACCCCCAACGTCGGCAACGCTTCGAGCGTGAAGCCAAGGCCGTCAGCAGCCTGAACCACCCTCATATCTGCACGCTCCACGACGTGGGGGAGCAAGACGGCATCCACTACCTCGTCATGGAATTGGTGGAGGGCGACACGCTGCAACAGCGGTTGGAGAAGGGCCGCCTGCCGCTCGATCAGGCTCTCGAATACGCCATCCAGATCGCCGACGCACTGGACAAAGCCCATCGGCAGGGTGTGGTCCATCGGGATCTCAAACCCGGCAACATCATGATCACGAAGTCAGCGGGCGTGAAGTTGCTCGACTTCGGACTGGCGAAGCTCAAGAGCGACGACGCGCAGGTTTCTCCGCTGTCGCAGATGCCGACGCAGGACCCGTCCGCGCCACTGACCGCCGAAGGCACAATCATCGGCACGCTCCAGTACATGGCACCCGAGCAGTTGGAAGGCAAGGAAGCCGATGCCCGGACGGACATCTTTGCGTTCGGTGCGGTTGTGTACGAGATGGTGACCGGGAAGAAGGCGTTTGAGGGTGCGAGTCAGGCAAGTTTGATTCACTCGATCATGGGAGTCGATCCGCCGTCGATGGCTGAGCTTCAGACCATGACGCCATCGTCGCTGGATCACATCGTAACGACATGCCTCGACAAAGACCCCGATATGCGGTGGCAGACGGCAGCCGATTGAGGTGGCCCCGGAAAATCGGGCAGTTGTTTAAGGTGTATTTCACCGACTGAGGAGGGATACGCGATGACGAAGAGACGCAGGTTTTCTGGGGAGTTGAAAGCGAAGGTCGCGCTGGAAGCGCTTCGGGGCGATCGGACGCTGCAGGAGATTGCCTCGAAGCACCAGGTTCATCCGAACCAGGTGAGCACATGGAAGCGCCAGGCGATGGAAGGGCTTGGCGAGATGTTCTCGAACGGTGTGGAACGCCGGCGGCGGGATCATGAAAGCGAGGTTCGTGAGCTTCACGCCAAGATCGGCGAATTGACGGTGGAGCGGGATTTTTTGTCCGAGGGTCCGGTCGATGAGCCGGGCCGCGCGCCGGGCGATGGTGAGGCGCCCTGACCCGGAACTGAGCTTGAGTCGTCAATGCCGTTTGCTGTCGATCGGGCGCTCCTGGCTCTATTACACGCCCCAGGGCGAGAGCGCGGAGTGAGGGTCTCCCCATTCTTTAGACAGGAAATTCCCGATTTTAAGGTGGATCGCTGCTGCCCGGAAATAGGTTGATTGTGATGCGTTCCCGCCGTCGGGCCTGTGGGAAATGCGGCGAAGCCGAGCGGCTTGTGGGAATCCGCGTTGTTTGCGGATTTCCATAGACGCGTCATTTTTCACAGGCCCCTCACGCGCACGAAAAATAGACTTCCGCGGGTGTGCGGTAGTCCAGGGACTGGTGAGAACGCTCCCGATTGTAGAAGCCGAAGTACTGGCCCAGGCCGTCGATCGCATCGGGAACCTGGAGATAGTCTTTCAAGAAGACTTCTTCGTATTTGACACTGCGCCACAGACGTTCGATGAAGATATTGTCCATGAAGCGCCCGCGGCCATCCATGCTGATGATCACGCCGGCTTTCTTCAGCCTCTTGGTGAACGCCACGCTGGTGAACTGCGCGCCCTGATCCGTGTTGAAAATCTCCGGCTGCGCCGATTCCAGCGCCCAATTCAACGCCGAGAGACAAAATGCGGTGTCCAACGACGTGGAGACTTCCCAGGCCAGAACGTACCGGCTGAACCAATCCATGATCGCCACCAGATAGATGAATCCCTGGCGCAATCGAATGTAGGTGATGTCGCTGGCCCACACCTGATCGGGACGCACAATCTCCAGATTGCGCAACCGGTACGGATAGATCCGGTGCCCGGGCCCCGGTTCCGACAGCCGCCGCTTCGGATAGATCGCTTCCAATCCCATCTGGCGCATCAATCGACGCACTCGTTTGGGATTGACCGGGTCGCCGTGCTTGCGCAGCCAGTCGGTCATCTTCGGCACCCCGTAGAACGGGGTCCGCAGGTACTGTTCGTCGATCCGACGCATCAGATCGAGATTGACCGCGCTCTCCCCGGCCGGCTGATTGAGGTGTTCCCCATTCTTCGGACAGAAAATCCCGGTTCTTAAGGTGGATCGCTGCCGTTGAAATGGGTTGATATTTGGCCCGTCGCCGAGCCTGTGGTAACTGTGAAAAAGCCGAGTCTCCGAGGCTGTTTTCAAGCAGCTGTGGGAATCCGCGTCGTGTGCGGATTCCCACAGCTGAGTCAGTTTCCACAGGCCCCTGGCGCGCGCTGAAAGTAAACGGCCTCGGGTGTCTGATAGTCCAATGCTTGATGGCCGCGTTCCTGATTGTAAAACCTGAAATATTGGTTCAGGTTTGAGATCGCCTCGGGAACGCTCAAATAGTCCTTCAGGTACACTTCCTCGTACTTCACCGTTCGCCATAAGCGCTCGACGAAGATGTTGTCCAGGAACCGGCCCCGGCCGTCCATGCTGATCGTGATGCCGTGGTCTTCCAGCTGGCTCGTGAAGACATCGCTGGTGAACTGAGCACCCTGATCCGTGTTGAAAATCTCGGGTTGCGCCTTGGTCAGCGCCCAGTCCAGTGCGGACACGCAAAACCCGCTGTCCATCGATGTGGACACTTCCCAGGCCAGCACGTACCGGCTGAACCAGTCCATGATCGCCACCAGATAGATGAATCCTTGCCGCAGTCGGATATACGTTATATCCGTGGCCCAAACCTGATCGGGACGCACAATCTCCAGATTGCGCAACCGGTACGGGTAAATCCGGTGTCCCGGGGCCGGCATCGACAACCGCGGTTTGGGATAGATCGCTTCCAGTCCCATCAGCCGGAGCAGTCGCCGAACCCGCTTCGCATTGACCGCCCGGCCTTGCGTCTCCACCCACCAGGTCATACGCCGAATCCCGTAATACGGGGTTCGCGTATACTGCTCGTCCAACAGACGCATCAGCGCGATGTTCTCGGCGCTCTCGCCCACCGGTGTGTAGTAGAGTCCCGATCGGGACACTCCGGTCAACCGACACTGCTCCACGATGCTCAACTCGTCGTGATTTGATTCGATCCATGGCCGTCGTTGCTCTAACGGGAAAGTCCCGACTTTTTTTTGAGCCACTCCACCTCGACCTGTAATCTCCCGATCTGTTGGTAGAGTTCGGCCTGCACTTGCTCATCGGCTTCACTGGCCTGTGCCCGGCCATTGGAGAAGATCTCCGATACGCCGTCGAGCACTTGCTTTTTCCACTTCGTCACCATGTTCGGGTGAACTTCGTAGTGGGACGCGATCTCCTGGATCGTGCGCTGCCCTTTGACCGCTTCCACCGCGATCTTTGCCTTCAAATCCGCGCTGTACTGCTTCCGCCCTCGCTTCTTCATCTGCCTCTCCCGAGGCAGCGATTTTACACCTTAGCGACCTGTCCGAATTTTGGGGAACACTTCAGATAGTACACGCTGGCCCGCGCGATCCCCGCCAGCATGCTCTGGCGACTGATACTCAAATCGTTGGTGGCGTCGATCCATTCCCGACGTTCCTCTACCGGGACAGACCGGACTTTTTTTTAAGCCAGTCCATGTCCACCTGCAGCTTTCCGATCTGCTGGTACAACTCCGCCTTCAATTGCTCGTCGGCTTCGCCGGATTGGCCACGCCCCGTCAAAAAAATCTCTGCGGCTCCGTCCAGAAGTTGCTTCTTCCAGTTCGTCACCATGTTCGGATGGATCCCGTAGTGCGATCCGATCTCCTGGATCGTCCGCTGTCCCTTGATCGCTTCCAGCGCCACTTTCGCCTTCAGATCCGCGCTGTACTGCTTCCGCTGCCGTTTCTTCATGTGCCTCCGCTGGGAGGCAGCGATTTTACACCTTAGCCACCTGTCTGAATTTTGGGGAGTACCTCAGTCTGGGCGGCGAAAATCGCATCAGAAAACGTATCGATCGCGAATTGAGCCTGCTCTTCGTCAATCATGAGCGGAGGTGAGAAACGGATGGCAGAGTGTCCAGTCGGCAGAATCAGCAGACCCCGTTCGAAGCACTTCCGCACGATGGACTGGCATAACTGCGGTGCCTCTTGCTTTGTCTTGCGGTTCTCGACAATCTCAATACCGATCATCAGCCCCAACCCACGGACCTCGCCGATGACCCCGTGGCGTGCCATTAGCTCTTCAAGACGCTTCTTCAAGAAGTCGCCGATTTTCGTGGAATTCGCGATGTATTTCTCCTGTAGCAGTCTTATAGTCTCCAGTGCCGCTGCCAAACTTACCGGATTTCCGCCGAAGGTCGATGCATGCGAGCCCGGCTCCCAATTCATGATTTCGGCGCGGGCCATGGTCACACCGAGCGGCATTCCCGAGGCCACTCCCTTCGCGATTGTTACGATGTCGGGATGAAAATCAAAGTGTTCGAAGGCAAACATTTTACCAGTGCGGCCCATTCCACTCTGGACTTCATCTGCAACGAGAAGGATTCCATACTTACGCGCGATGCTTTCCAGCTTCGGCAAAAACTCTGAGGGTGGTACGGTGTATCCACCCTCACCTTGAATTGGTTCGACAACGATTGCGGCGACTTCTTCTGGATTCACGCTCGATCTGAAGATTATGTCTTCAAGATAATCTGCACAGGCTGTTCCACATGAGGCGAGCTCGAGATTCAACGGGCATCGATAGCAAGTCGCAAACGGGCTGTGCGTCACACCTGGTATGAAAGGACCGAAGCCTTTGCGCTGGATCGGCTTCGATGACGTCAGTGATAGGGCACCCAGCGTCCGGCCATGGAAGCCCTGCTGAAATGCTATGAACTCCGATCGACCGGTGTAATGACGCGCCAACTTCATGGCCGCTTCGACAGCCTCCGCACCGGAATTGCTGAAAAAACAACGCCATGCATCATCACCGGGCATCAACGATGCAAGTTTCTTTGCCGTTTCAGACAACAGACTGTAATAAGAATTCACACTTGACACGTGAAGGAGTTCTTCGGCCTGTTTCTGAATCGCGGCCACGACGTCCGGGTGGCAATGGCCTGTGGAACAAACTGCAATACCCGCATTGAAGTCAAGAAATCGATTACCGTCCACGTCTTCAACAATGGCTCCCCTTCCCTTATTGGCGACTACGGGAGAGGCTCGTGGGTAACACTGCGACACATACCGCCGGTCATCTTCGATCACCTGACGTGCTTTCGGTCCTGGGAGCTCTGTAATAACCTCTGGAAGTTTGTTGTTCATTCCTGCCAACCCTTTTTCCGCTGCGAGCGATCGGACGAATACATCTGAATGAATTCAGCGAGCGAAGAATCGCGTTTATGAATCGCAACTTGCGTACGCGGTACTGCAAACTATCGAAAACACATCTCGGCAACTTCCGACCTGACTGCGGTCGCAACGACCCCGCTACACACAGGCATCGGCACGCGTACAATTACTAGCGCTTGTAAACGCTGTGTCGGTCTCAGTCGACTTATGATCAAAACGACATTTACTACATTTATACAATTCACACAATCATATGTGCCGCTAACATGGCTTTCTCAGTTGAATCGATTTCAGGGGTGGCAGCCCCGATAGGACGCTTCCCAACTCTTTGTAGTGTCAGTGCCTAAGCTAGTTCAGGGCACCAAAGCCCCTCTGTGCCAATGTAGATGAGACACCTTCCCTAACGTTAATTAGTGAGCAGGGCGGGAAGGAAGATAACCTGTGTTGGTGATTAAACCAGAAGAGGAGAAAGAATCGCGGGCAACGGAAGGAGCCCGTAGGGCGACTGGAGTTGGGCGCGATTCGGCCGATGGGAATGGTGCCGGTCCGGATCCGGAGGTCGCCGATAAGGCGACGCGTCGACGATTCAGCGCGGAGTATAAGCGCCGGATCGTACGAGATGCCGACCGGTGTACGAAGCCCGGTGAGGTGGGCGCGTTGTTACGCCGTGAAGGGGTGTACTCATCGAGCCTGAGCACGTGGCGTCGGCAACTCGATGCCGGGGAGTTGGCCGGCGTCGGATCGGTCAAACGTGGACCGAAGGCGCAGCCGATAGACCCGCGGGATAAGCGGATTGCGGAGTTGGAACGGGAGACTCGGCGTCTGGAGGCGAGACTCGGGCAAGCCGAGACGATAATCGCCATCCAAAAAAAAGTTGCGACGCTATTAGGAATTCCGCTGAATACGATCCAGGACAAGGAGAACGGTTGATGGAAGCGGCCCAGACCCACTCTGCCGAGTTGGGCGCCGCACCCGCATGCCGGGCCTTTGGAGTTCCCCGTGCATCGTTCTATCGTCACCGGCAACGGCGAGCCGAACCCGCCCCAGACCCGATCCGTCGGCGATCGCATCGAGCGTTGAGTGAGGTGGAGCGCCAAGAGGTCCTCGACCTGCTGCATGGCGATCGCTTCGTGGACCAGGCGCCGGCTCAGGTCGCCGCCGCCCTGCTGGACGAGGACCGCTATCTGTGTTCCCCACGAACGATGTATCGGATCCTGGAAGCGAATCAGGAAGTTCGCGAACGAAGGAACCAGCGACGCCATCCCGCCTATACAAAGCCGGAGCTGTTGGCTACGGCTCCGAATCAAGTTTGGAGTGGGGACATCACGAAGTTGAAGGGACCCCAAAAGTGGACCTACTTCTACCTGTACGTGATCCTGGACATCTTCAGCCGCCAAGTCGTGGGCTGGATGGTCGCCGATTGCGAATCGGCGAATCTGGCCAAAAAGTTGATCCAGAAAGCCTGCGACAAGCAACAGATTAATCGTGATCAACTCATACTCCACTCCGATCGTGGATCGTCGATGAAGTCCAAGGCGGTGGCGCTGCTGTTGGCCGATCTGGGAGTGACGAAGTCTCACTCCCGACCGTATGTATCGGACGACAATCCATTCTCGGAAGCGCAGTTCAAGACGCTCAAGTACCGGACAGGCTTCCCGGACCGTTTCGGTTGTAGCCAGGACGCCAAGGCGTTCTGCAGGGACTTCTTCCACTGGTACAACAATGTCCACTACCATTCGGGACTGAACTGGTTGACACCGGCCATGGTTCACCACGCCCGTACCGACGTCGTCATCCAAAAACGGCAGCATGCCATGGATTGTGCGCGGCAACGCCACCCCGTACGTTTCGTCAACGTACCCAGAACGATCCCAGGGCCGCCCGACAAGGTGTGGATCAATCCACCCGTAGAATCCAGGCGGTAGCTTAATTGTTGAACCCACGTGTCTCAAACTTGTTGACATTCACCGGGAGTTGCGGTTCATTCAGCTTGGGAAGCCGACTCAGAATGCATTCGTGGAGAGCTTCAACGGCAAATTTCGCGATGCGTGCCTGAACTCACACTGGTTCGTCGACATCAACGATGCACGGCGCAGCATCGAGACCTGGAGGGTTCACTACAACACGGTTCGGCCGCACAGTTCGCTCGGATTTCTCAGTCCCGAGCAGTTTCGGATGGCCGGCGAAACGGGCTGTGGAAAAGCCGGTCGCTCTGCGACCTTGGAAAACTCTACGAGTTTTCCACTTTTCCACAGCCACAACGGCGGAGATAATTCCCCAGATTCCTCACTTTCAACCTGGACCTAATTTCGGGGGAAGGTCAGATGCCTCATCGGACACGCCTCGTTCGGCCCTGAAAGTACAGGAGTGGCTATATTTCTGTTCCCTGCCAGCCCGTGGCAAAATCCTGCAGGGTTACGGCCGCATTGGGCCATCTGCCATGTTGCCACTCCTTGGTCGATGGGGAGGCATCGAATTCGTCCTGGCGCCTCCCATATGGTCCAATGGCGCTCGTGACGTGATCCCGCAGGGTCCTGCCACCGGCTGCTAGACAGAATGGACCGTTTGCAGAGCAACGGAACAAAGTGGCGCTCAAGGAGCTTCCGACTGTGATATCGGATATTTTCGTCGTCCTGCTCTACGTAACAGGCATGTTATTGCTTGGCGGCTACGCTATGCGCCGTGCAAGGACTCGCGAAGACTATCTTGTTGCCGGCCGCAACCTCGGCCCCGGCTTCTACATGGCTACCATGTCTGCCACTGTGCTTGGCGGCGCTTCCACAATCGGAACTGTGCGCCTGGGCTATGTCTACGGCATCTCCGGGCTCTGGCTAACTACTGCCTTGGGACTGGGCATCATCGGCCTGAACCTATTTCTCGCGAAACCGCTTCTGAAGATGAAGATCTACACCGTTACCCAGGTTCTGGAACACCGCTATAACCCGACGGCGCGGCACGTCAGTGCAGTGATCATGCTGGGTTATGCGCTGATGATCGGTGCGACATCGACTATCGCCATCGGCTCAGTGGCCGAGGTGCTTTTGGGCCTGCCGTTCTGGGTTTCCATCGTGCTCGGCGGCGGCATCGTGGTGGTCTATTCCACCACCGGTGGCATGTGGGCGCTGACCCTCACCGATATCCTACAGTTCTTGATCATGACCGGCGGTCTGCTTTTCCTACTGTTGCCCTTCTCGATCATCGATGCCGGCGGCTGGAATGTACTGGTGGCGACCCTGCCGACCAGCTACTTCTCGCTCACGGCGATCGGCTGGGACACCATCATCACTTATTTCGTGATCTACTTTTTCGGCATCTTCATCGGCCAGGACATCTGGCAGCGCGTATTCACGGCGCGCAGCGAGCAGGTCGCAAAAACCGCGGGTTCCGCAGCCGGCCTCTATTGCGTGCTCTACGGCCTGACATGTGCGGTGATCGGCATGGCCGCCAAGGTGCGCTTGCCGAACCTGGAAAACGTCAACAACGCCTTCGCCAGTATCGTCCAGACCAGCCTGCCCGACGGCATCCGCGGATTGGTGGTAGCCGCCGCCCTGGCCGCGCTGATGTCCACTGCAAGTGCTGCGCTGCTGGCCGCCTCCACTACCGCTGCCCAAGACCTCTGGCCGCTGCTGCGCCGTCGCAACGCCAGCGAGGGCAATGTGCAGGAAAATCGTATCTTCAACCTGCTACTAGGGGTGGTCATGTTAGGCATTGCGCTGGTAGTGAGCGACGTGATCAGCGCCCTGACTGTGGCTTACAACCTGCTAGTGGGCGGTATGTTGATCCCGTTGCTCGGAGCCATCTACTGGAAACGCGCCACCACCGCCGGCGCCATAACTTGCATGGCCCTCGGCAGCGTGACAGCCCTGTTCTTCATGTTCACCGACGGTCTCGACGCCAATACACCGATTTACTACAGCCTGGCAGCGGGAGCCTTGAGCTTCGTGGCGATCAGCCGGCTTTCACGTCGGTAACCGCGGCAGTTCGGACTTCCACTCACAGTTCAAGATGCAGATGCTCCTCAATGGACGAGAGCTTGACGGGATACGAGTCTTACAGCCCGCAACAGTCGAACAAATGCGCACGTGTACGACGTCAAAGCATGTGACGACTGAGGTGCTCCCCAAAATTCGGACAGGTCGCTAAGGATATATGCCGAAATAGATATCACGCAGCGCTCCGAGTTGCGCCTCGAACAGAATCTTCGCTCCGGTTCGGCTGGCGTCGTCCAGCAGCTTGGTGGTATCGACGAGCAGGTCGCTGATCTGGTCACCGTTTGTACCGCACCAGTCCATCAGGTCGTCCACGCTAAATGGAAACTCCTTGCCGTATACACCGGCTGCGATTCTGGTTTTCCATTCGACCAACATCTTGATTCGTTCGGCCAAGTCATCGCGGTGGCGAAGCAAGCCCATCTGAATGCCCTTTTTCATGACTCGGTCGCCGTATGCCGGCGAGATGCCGCGTTTCGTCGAGCCATACGCACCGGCACCCAGCCGCTCTTCTTCCCATGCGTCTTCCAGGCGATGGAAGGGGAAGCAGATGGTCGCGCGGTCTGACACCCAGAGGTTGCCCATGTGGATGCCGGAATTCTTGAGTGTGTTTATCTCGTCAACGAGCGCTTCAAGGTCGATGACTGTCCCTTGCCCAAGCACATTGTGCACGCGTGGTCGAATGATTTCGATAACGTAAAAGGGACCCACCAAACGGGGCTCTGATCGAGGAAAAGGGACCCACCCCTGATAGCCTCCCGGGAAGCGTGAACTGGAAGAACAGGCACGCGAGTGGGAGGCGAGGATTGATAGGGATGGATCAGTACGAGTTGATCAGAACCGCAGATCGGGTTTACAAGAAAAGCATTCGACAGATCGCCCGGGAGACCGGGCACACGCGACGGACGGTCCGGAAAGTATTGGCCGGACAGGAGCCCCAGTATCGGCGAGAGAAGGAGCCCGCCTGTCCGGTGATGGACCCGGTCGCGGGGATCGTAGATGCGTGGCTCCAGGCGGACCGGGACCAGCCCGTCAAGCAACGCCACACCGCGCACCGGGTGTGGCAACGTCTGGTGGAGGAGCATGAATTTACCGGAGCCGAGGCGACGGTACGCCGCTGGGTTCGGGAACGGAAGACACGGTTGGGCTGGAACCAGACCGGCGCTGTGGTGCCGCTGGACCCGGAACACGCCCGTGAAGCCGAGGTGGACTGGGGTACGGCCTGGGTCCGGATGAACGGTGAAGACCGTCAGGTCAAGTTGTTCTGCATGAGATCCCGGTACTCGGGCAAGGCGTTTGTGCGGGCCTATCCGTGGGAACGGCAGGAGATGTTCCTGGACGGTCACATCCGTGGGTTCGACTGGTACGGCGGGGTATTCCCGACATTGGTCTTCGATAACCTGAAAACCGCCGTGAAACAGATTCTGCGCGGGAAGGGCCGGGTGGAACAGACGCGGTTCACGGCGTTTCGGGCGCACTACACGTTTGAAGCACGGTTCTGCAATCCGGCCCGGGGCCAGGAGAAAGGCGGGGTCGAGGGCCTGGTCGGCTTCGCACGGAGAAACTTCCTGGTACCGGTTCCCGAAGTGGCGGACTTCGAGGATCTGAACACGCAGTTGCTGGAACGCTGCAGCGCCGACGACCTTAGGCGGATCCGCGACCGGTCCGACGATCGCACGATTGGGGAGCGGCACGCCGTCGAACACGAGCAACTGTTGGTCCTGCCCGAGACGCCATTCGAGAACACGAAGGTGGTGGGAATCCGGATCAGCCCGTATCAGACCGCCCAGGTGGATCAGAACCGGTATTCGGTGCCGACCGCCTATGTGGGACGCCGGCTCTGGGCCCATATCGGCTGTGACCGGGTGAGCTTTTACGCGGACCAGAAGAAGGTGGCCGAACATGACCGCGCCTTCGGTCATAGCGACTGGCGGATTGATCCGTTGCACTACCTGGAGTTGATCCGCCGGAAGGTGGCCTCGTTTGAGAGCGCCCGGCCGATCCGGCAGTGGCGGGATCAATGGCCGACCCAATATGAGACCGCGCTGGAGCGGTTGCGGGATCGGCATGGGTACAGCCGGGGCACCCGGGAGTTCATCGGCATCCTGCAACTCCACCAGGACTGGGATCTGGATCGGGTGTCATCGGCCATCCAGAGCGCACTCGATGCCCACTGTATCGAGTTGGAAGCGGTGCGGCACATTCTGATGTGGGAGGACACGCCGACTCGATCCCATGCACCGCTCGAGTCCGGGTTGATGCCCGGTATCACCGACCTGACGATCGCCCGGGCCGATCTGGATCAATATGACCGTCTCCTGGCTGGGGGTGTGCGATGACACCGGGTCAGGTGTCCAGCGTCAACTATTATTCCCGTTGACGACAATTAGAATTCCCGTTTGAGTTAAGGGATGTTCGTCGCCGTCCCGCCTGTGGGAAACGTGGTAAAGCCGTAGGCTTTTCCAAGCAGCGGTGGGAATCCGGGTCTTGCACGGATTCCCACGGATGCGGCGTTTTCCACAGGCCCGTCGCGGTCACTTGTTTCGTCCTTTCGCGTTCTTGGCGGCTTCCATGCGGTAGCTGGACAGATTCAGTTCCAGAATAACGCTGTGATGAACGATTCGGTCGATCGCCGCGGCCGTGGTCATCGGATCCTTGAAGATCTTGTCCCAGTCCGAGAAGACCAGGTTCGATGTGATCAGAATGCTGCGGCGCTCGTACCGGTGAGCCAGCAGGGTGAACAACACTGCCATCTCGTCCCGGCTGTGCTGGACGTAACCGATGTCGTCAATGATGAGCGCGTCGAACTTGTCGAGCCGCTTGAGTTCTTTCTCCAGTTCCAGCTCGGCCTTGGCCCGCAGGAGCCGCTGAACCAGCAGCGCACATGGAGTGAAGTAGATTCTCCGGCCCTTCAGGATGAGTTCATGCCCGAGGGCGCACAGCAGATGGGTTTTGCCGCTGCCCGGATTCCCGAAGGCCAGGACGTTCTCGGTGCGATCCAGGAAGTCTCCGTCAAGCAATGCATCCACGCGTCGCTCGACGGTTCGGGGCAATCGGGACTGTTCAAACGCCGCCCAGGTCTTCTCCCGGGGCAGTTTCGATTCCCGCAGGAGCCGTTCGATCTTCCGTTGCCGTCGTTCTTCCAGTTCCAGTTCACAGAGCGCTACCAGATACCGGTCGTAGGCCCAACCTTCGTTGGTCGCTACAGTGGCCTGAACGCCGTAGTTGTCGACGAAGGCCGGCAAGTGCAACTGGCGCAGCGAACTGGCGATCTCGGTCTTCACAGCCATGCCTCCTCCTCGACCGGATCCAGTAACGCGTCATAGTGTCGGATCTCGGGTGGAGCGATCCGAACCTGCCAGGGCGAAGGCGCCGGAGTGTCCGCGTCGATGTGCTCCCGAACCGCTTCGACTGTGATCGGCAGGTCCTTGTCGATCCGATGTCTCAGCGCTTCGTGGACCCGCTCCTCACTGTCCATGGCCGCCATCTCGAGGATCTTCAGATACTGCCGGTCCGCGGTCCCCGGATGGTGTTCCCGCAGCCAGTCGTAGGTCACACGGAACAACAGCCGGGGAAACATGTCCTGCCGATACCGGTAGCGTGGAAAGGCGCCCGGTTTGCGGACCAGGGAATGAATCACGTGCCGGTAATCGATGGCGTGCTTACCCGATCCCCGCAGTCGCGGTATCTGCTCGACGCACTTTCCGCCGTACCAGACTTCCAGCCGTTCCGTATCCAGGCGAACCTCCACGTGTTCGCCGATCAACCGGCTGTCTACCGAATAGACGTTCTTGCGCACCCAGATCGTGCTGTCCCGGGATACGCGAGCCCGGATGCGATGCGTATGGTCCAGTCGTCGAAGCGGGAGTTGCCGCAGAGGCCGGAGTTCCTCACCCAGCCGCTGGCTGCGACCGGCGTTGCGCCGGTCGATCAACCCCACCAGAAACTGTTCGTATGCGTCCCGGCTCTCGAAGTCCCGGCTTCCGCGCAGCATCAGTTCCTGGTCGACCGCCGTTTTGAATCGATAGTGACTCTGCTCGACGTCGCCGTTCTCATTCGCCTTGCCGGCCTGGGTGTGCGTCGCCCGTAAACCGTAGTGGTCGAGCAATCCTTGATAGCGGGCCGTAAACTCATCCGGATCCTTCAGGTTGTTGACTGCCGCCGACAGGCTGTCGGTCCGATGTTCTTCCGGCGCTCCACCCAACTGCCACAACGCGTTCTGCAGTCCGGCCGATAAGCTCTCGAAGGATTCGGAGAAACACAGGGTGACCGTCTCCCAGTTCGAATAGGTCAGGACGAAGTGATAGGCCAGGTGCTCGAACTTCTGGCCCTCGATGGTCACGTTCAGGCTGCTCATGTGCGTGAAGTCACTCTGGCATTGCCGCCCCGGATCATGCACCTGAGGGAACATCACTTCCCGCTCCGGACCCGATCGCGCCCGCCACTGCTTGAACCGCCGCTGCAAACTCCGCAGTTGACCTTCCTGGAATCGGCCCGGGTACTTCCGCCCCAGATACTCAAACATCGTCTTCGCCTGAACCGTCGGATGCGCCCGAAGGATCTCCTCGATCTCCCCCCATACCTCTTCGAACGGATCCGGTCGGGTTCGCCATCCATGAGCCTTCCCAATCTGGCTCGGCAGCTGCTTCACCTCCCGGTACTTCCGGGCCGTCTTTGCGTCCATTCCTGCTTTCGACGCTGCCTGGGCCAGGGTCCCTTCGCTTCGTGTCAGCTTCATCAGTCGTCTCACCTGCTGATCCGTTACCATCCAAACATCTTGCAAAATCAACAACTTGGATCGGTAACATTTCTCTTGAGGCAACGGGAATTCTAATTGTCGTTGGTCGGGAGTTTTAATTGTCGCTGATCATCAGGAGATCGTTCTCGACGACGCACTGCGGCAACTCCGGCTTCCGGCCATGGTGCGGGAGTGGCGGGAACACGCCCGACAGGCCAAAGAGGCCGGCGAGGGGTACACCGGCTTTCTATTGGCTCTGGCCAGCCGCGAGCTGGAGCAGCGGCAAGCCAATCAGGTCCAGCGTCGACTGCGGGAGGCCCGGTTCCCACTGCTCAAGACCCTGGAGACCACGGACCTGAAGAAGTGGCCAGTGCTCGATGCGGTCCAGGTTCGCGACTATGCCGAGTGCGGCTACATTACCCGGCACGAGAACGTCGTCCTGTTGGGCAAGCACGGAACCGGTAAAACCCATGCCGCCACGGCGCTGGGTGTGGAAGCCTGCCGGAGGGGCTACCGCGTCGGGTTCACCACGGCCGCCGGGCTGGTCAACACCTTGATCGAGTCGCGCGAGGAACGGCAACTGAAGCGGCACCTGGCGAAGCTGGCCCGCTTCGAGCTGCTCATCGTGGACGAAGTCGGCTATATCCCGTTCTCGGCCGAGGGGGCGCAGTTGCTGTTTCAGGTCTTCTCGGACCGCTACGAAAAGGGTTCGCTGATCGTCACATCGAACTTGCCGTTTGCACAGTGGACCAGCGTCTTCGGTGACGCCGCACTGACCGCAGCCCTGCTGGACCGGCTGACCCATCACTGCGCCATTCACCAGTTCGAGTGGGAAAGTATCCGGTTTACCGACAGTCTCGGCGCCGCTAGCAAACGGAAGAACAAACCCCGGTCCGCCGGAGGATCCGCGTGAAAACCGCGGGCGCGGCGGGCTGTGGAAAGTGCCGCCCCCATGGGAACCCGCTGCAAAGCCAGCGCGTTCCCACAGTGGCTTGGAAGCCTTCGGCTCCCACACTCCCCACAGCCTCGACGGCGGAATCGCTTACAAACCATTAACCAGGGGGTGGGCCCCTTTTACTCGATCGGGGTGGGTCCTTTTTACGTTGTCAAAGCGAGTCGAAAGATGCCGGACGGGATCAGATGCAGCTTGAACGTGCCAAATTCGTTTATTACCGTGTGCCCGGCGTTGTTGCCGCCTTGATAGCGCACTACGAAGTCGGCGTCTTCCGACAAGAGATCCACCATGCGACCCTTGCCTTCATCACCCCAGTTCACTCCACAGATTACTGAGAGTGTCATATAGTGCGCCCCTACTGTCCCTTGCCCGGAAGCGTTTTACTAACGGCCTCGAGAGCTCGATCGAAAGTCTTGACCTCACCTACGCCGCGCCTGCGGCAACTGGCGAGGTGGCAGAGGTCCCGGGCCCCCAGCGTGGGAAAGCGTTCATGGAGTTGGCCCGCTAACGTGACATCCTCCTGTTCCACCGGCCATACTTCGACGCGGGACCGGACGATCAGCGACATTGCCGCATCGAGCGTCCGGGGTCTCGCGACCGGGAGATAGGCATGAGCCAACTCCTGCAGAACCTCGGCTGAAGTGCACAGAGGCGTGCGGTCCCGGTTGCACTCGACGAAGAAATCTCGGGCGGGGTCTCGAAGTGGATGCGCCCGGCCAACCGCATACATGAAGACGTTCGTGTCGACGAAGATCACGTCCTGGAGGCCCCGCGGCCCCGCGATTCGTCGATGACGGCCAGGTGCTCGTTCCATTCCGGCTCTGTCGCGGGCCCTTCCAACGCGTCGCACGTGCGAAAGAATCCCTCGAGTTCGGCTGGCGACTCGAAAGGCTCGGTCCGTTGTTGTAGTGCGAGCCGCTCGCGGGCGGAGGTCCTGAGCCATGCCCTCGCTTTTTGCCTGATGGAGGAAACGATCACGGTCCTCATCGGGGATCACCAATTGCACTCTGGCCATTGTATGCGTCCACACGTCTTATAAGTATGTGTATCAATGTTACACATCATTTTCGGGGCAGGTCAACTACCGCGTTGATGGAGTTTGGTGGCATTGATCGGGATCGAGTGTCTGTGGTTCGGATGCAACATCCCCGGAGTCGGTTGCGGGGTTCTCTTGATTATTTTGTGGATATTCGTTTGGAAAATCGCTGTCAATCACGGGGAAATACGTCGGAAATATTGGATCATTGAAAACAATCGATCTATCGAATATGTCGTGATTAATGAATGACATATGGATAAAATAATTTGAAATTATCTGGAAATGAACTGTCAACATGCTAGCGCGGCCCGCCGGATTTCCGTGGCTATTCCGGCGGTTTTGACAAAGCGGTCCCGCGCATTACGCGCGATCTCGGGGACCCAGCGGCAGAACCCGCACGGGTGTACCTTGAGGGCGGCGCGTCGGCACGCCGCATCGCAGGAAACTTTCAGAAAGAGGCAGTGGCGTTGGGTTGCCACTGCCGGACGGAGATTCTGTTAATCGACGATTTCGCCGGGACGCGTTCCCCACATGAAGCCGTCCGATGGCCGCACCAGTGTGACCATCAGCAGCCTGTGCTCGCCTCGAACGCGCGAAGGCCGCCCGACAACGGTGATGGCGTCACCGATTCGGAGGGTTTCGCGATTCACGCCCGCCTCGTCCAGTTGGGACGTGCCGGCCCATTCGACAGCCCATCGCTGATCGGCGCCCGTCGAGTCCGGCGCCTGGATGTGGACGAAGGAATGCGGATTCCGAAACACGAACTGCACCAGTTTCCCCTCGAGCTTCACTTCATCGGCGATGTTGTACGTCGCGCCATAGGAATGATGAGCATACGCGACGGTGCCGGCCAGTGCGGCCGCGGCGACGACAACAGCCGCGGCGGCGGCGACAACGATAAACATTTTGCGCATTATTGGTTCTCCTTGAGGCTGGCGTACACGGCCTCGACAAACATTGCGGTCGTCCAGGGACCCGTGTTCGAGCCATACCGTCCATCGAAGTCCATCGTCGGACGGGCGGCCTGCACCTCGTCGAGGGTCAACCCCCTGTCAATCATATCCTGAACGCGGTCGCGAATCATCGTCACCATGTTGCGGTAAGAGGCAACGTCGGCCGTATCCGACAGGCGTCCGCGGCTGGGAATGATCCAAGTGCCCCCTTGGGCCCTGTACTCGGCAACGGCCAGATCGAGGATATGGTTCAGTCCATTGAGCACACCTTGAATGCTTCCGTCGTTTTCAACGTCGATTACCGGATAGCTCACGGTCGAAAAAATGTCGCCGGCGCTGATGACCTCGGAGTGACGGAAGAAGACGATACTGTCCGCATCCGTATTGGCGGCGGGTTCGTGATAGACGATCACCGCCTCGCCGTTAAAAAATGCGGGGAGTTTGTGAAATTCGTCGAAAAACGTGTCCGTCGGCCACGCGGCCGCCGGTGTGGGCGACTCACTGCCGCCGTCGGGCGGTACGCTCATCCGGAACAGGACGTTTTCATGCGCGACCACCGAGGCCGCCCGTCCCGGATTGGCAATGGCGCCGCCGAATCCACCGCCGCGGGGAAAGAAACCCGAAGTGGCCAGCCTTTCATTGCCTCCGATGTGGTCGGGGGCCGCGCTGGTGTTGACGATGTAACGAATCGGTTTTGCCGGAACTGTAGAACTGATGACGGAGTTGATGAACGGACTCGACCATCCCCAAGCGCCCGGGCAGTTCGCCCCGAAGCACGTGTTGGCGGCCGGCGGCGTCACCACGGCGTTGGCCAGTTCGTTCAGGGCAGCCAGGATCGTTTCCGACATTTCCGCCGATCCCGTATTCACCAGCAGGACGCCCTCCTCACCCACGGAAGCGGTGATGTTGGTGCCGTCGGCCACCAACATATAGACGTTGCCTTGCACCGGCAATATGTGGACTTGCCCGTCCCTGGGGCTTTGGGAGGCAACCCTCTCGTCCGCGGAAAATGCAGATGGAGACGACGGAACCGTCAGGGCAGCCGGATCGACCGATCCGTTCAAGGTGGATCTGTATTCCGGGTACAGCGTCTCGACGCCGCCGCGGACGGCCACCTCGGGTACCCAGTCCTTGCTGGGAAGCCACTCGGTCCAGGCGGTGTTCTCGCCCGGCAGGAAGTGGGGCACCCAATGCCGGTCCGTTCCGCCGTTCTCCGCGAAAGATGAACCGTTGCAGGTCTCGAAAGCCACGCTCGCCGTCGGGTCAATCGTATAGGTGGTCGAATGAAGCCAGGGCTCGTCCATATAGATGGGGTCATCGATCACAGTGACGATCGTGAGAATATGGTCGTGGCGCGTGAGGTACTCGGTCATCGCGTACATATCGCTGGTTTGCAGACCGCCCCGACGGAGGAAACCATCTTTGAGATGCGTCGTCGTCACCTTGAGCGTATTTCCAACCCATTCGCCGGTCGAAAAGCCCGTCCAACTGTGGGGTGCCCAGGGCGGTGGATGCTGGCGCCCATCCATGTAAATCGGCCGGTCCAGCGACCGCATGAACTGCGCGTGATAGGTCCGGACCGTCCGGGTGAGGGGTTCCTGTTCCTTCAGGATGCGCGCGCCTCCCAGGCCCCGCCACTGGTGGGGGGCCGAGTGCGGCCGGCACTGGTATTCCGGCGTTCCCCATATCGACTCCGCGGAGGTGTCCGAACGCATGCGTCCGGCATCGTTGAAAGGAACACCGGTGTAGTCGCCCAGGGGCGGTTGAGCGGTGGTGTCCTCTTCGTTGTTCTGCAGGCTCCACTCGCCCGCGATATCCGGCGGAATCCGGGGCCGGCCGGGCTGGGCGAACGCCGGGGCGCTGGCCAACATTCCCGCAACGAACACAAACAGGAAACCTGCAACCCTGGTTCGATAACTGTTTTTCATATATCCCCGCAGATCGAAAAATGTATCCGTCGCGTAACGTAGCACCGGGGCCGGGTCAAGTCAATTTGCGCGTTGTGCCCCGCATGTAAGGGGCGGCGGCCCGGATGCAAAGTCCCTCCCATCCAACGGCGGGACGCCCGGTGGGAATCCCGTGTTCTGGGTGTTATGTTGGTGAAGGAGGCGGAACCTAGTTCCGGCGCTCGATCGACCCATGACACGAATACTTGTCTGCCCGCCGACATATTTCGGCGTCGAATACGTAATCAACCCCTGGATGGCCGGCAACGTCGGTGCCGCGTCCGCGTCCGTCGCCCAGCGTCAATGGGACGCCTTCGTCTCCATTCTCGACGATTTGTGCGATGTCACGTCCATCGAGCCGCGTCCGGGTCTTCCCGACATGTGCTTCGCGGCAAACAGCGGCTTCGTCCTTGGCGAGAGATTCGTGCCGGCGAGGTTCAGCGTTGCCCAGCGGGGGCTGGAGGCGGGATTGTACCGCGCCTGGGCCGAGGATGCCGGGTTCGACATCGCCGAGGTGGACGACGAGACGGTTTTCGAGGGCGAGGGCGACGCGCTTTGGTGGCCGGCGGCGGACGGCCCGCCGCTTTTGTGGGCCGGTTACGGCGTGCGCTCCAGCCTCGAAGCGCATCGCTCGATCGCAGAGCGCCTGCGGGTGCAGGTCGTGTCGCTCCGCCTGGTCGATCCGCGCTTCTATCACCTCGACACCTGTTTCGTGGCGCTGCCCGAGGGGCGCCTCTTCTACTATCCGCCGGCGTTCGACGAACGTTCGCGGCGACTTATCGAGTCCATGGTTCCACCGGAACGGCGCATCGAGGTCGGCGACGAAGACGCCTGCGGTTTCGCGTGCAACGCTGTTCGACTGGGCAACACGATCGTCGTCAACCACGCCACAAGCGAGTTGCGGAGTCGCCTTGAAGCGTGGGGCCACGAGGTCGTCACCACGCCCTTGACCGAGTTCATCAAGGCCGGAGGTGCGGCCAAGTGCCTGACGCTGACTCTCGAACATGACCTGCCGGCCGGTTTTGAGCGGCGGTCCGCCGTTGACTCGCCGATCCGCTCCGAAACGTTCGAGATAGACGGCCATTTGTTCGACGACGACGTCATGACCCATGCGATCGAGACCGTAACTCGTGCGGGCGGCAGCTTCCGGCTGGAGCGTTTTCGCGTCGGCGAACGAAGCGACCAACCCAGTCACGCCCGCTTCGTCGTCAGTGCGCCGGCGCAACCGGGCCTCGCAAGGATCGTTGAGCTGTTGCGGCCTTTCGGCGCGACCATCGTGTCCGACAGTGGCCCCGCCGCGCTTGCCATCGTCGAGCGCGACGGCATTGCACCCGAAGACTTCTGCTGTTCCACCATCTACCCGACCGACGTGCGCGTTGGCGAGGGGTGGGTGCGGGTCAACCGACAGCGCATGGACGCCGCCATCGTCGTCGACGACACATGCGACCCTCCCGTGGCGCGGTGCGCGTTGATGCGCGACCTGGTCCGGGGCGACAAGGTCGTATGCGGCGAAGCGGGGGTTCGCGTGCGGATTCCGGATCCTCGCCGCGTGAAAGGGAAATTCGCCTTCATGTCCTCACAGGTCACTACCGAGCGGCGGGTCGAAGGCCAGGTCGAGGAACTGGCCATGGAAATGCGCCGCATCCGCGCCCGCGGCGGCCGCATCGTTGTCGTGGCCGGACCGGTGGTCATCCACGCCGGCGGTGGCCGTCACCTGGCGGAGTTGGTGCGCACCGGCTACGTGCAGGCATTGTTGACCGGCAACGCGCTGCCCGTTCACGACATCGAAACCAACCTGTTCGGCACCTCGCTGGGCGTTGATCTCAACCGGGGCGTCGGCGTCCAGGGCGGACACCGGCATCACCTCAACGCCATCAACCGCATTCGAGCGGAGGGCTCCATCGAGGCGGCGGTGCGGGCCGGCATTGTCACCGCCGGGGTCATGTACGAATGCGTCAAGGCCGGCGTCCCCTACGCGCTCGCCGGCTCAATTCGCGACGACGGACCGTTGCCAGACACCCGCATGGACCTGATCGATGCACAGGCGGCCTACGCTGGGCTGATCCAGGGCGCCGACCTGATTCTGATGTTGTCGACCATGCTCCACGCCATCGGCGCCGGCAACATGACGCCCGCGGGGGTCCGACTGGTGTGCGTGGACATCAATCCCGCCGTGGCGACGAAGCTCGCTGACCGCGGCAGCATCGAATCCACAGGCATTGTCACCGATGTCGGGTTGTTCCTGAACCTGCTCGCGCGGTGCTTGAGAGACGACAGTTGGCCCGGCAAACGTCAGCCTCCGGACCGATCCAACCCCTGACGCTATCTTCGACGGATTCCTCGGCCGTACCCGCGACGACCCCCACAGTTCGGCGGTCTCCTCCGACGGTGTGGTGCCGCAAGAGCCGTCATTTCGCGTTGTTCCCGTGCATATCGTTCGTGTTCAGGGGCTGAGTTCCATCAGGCGCTGCCGGTGCTTTCCGGCGCCGCAGCAAATTAAAATGTCCGGGTTTTGTAACAAGTGATCTGTCCGGTTTCGGTTGTCGGTTTATTGCCGGGCCTGTGGGGGTCAGACGATTCCGGGGACTGACCAAGGGCAATCTCCCGGGTCCGCTCCCTGTCCAGTCCGCCCGCCTCACCATCCAGGTCTGGACCCGGCCTAATGGCCCGCCGGACCAGTTCGGAGAGCGACAGGAGTGTATGGAAGAATTCGGGGCTGCGCCGAAGCTGGCGCGCGGGAAGATCTCAGCCAATAGGGGACGATCGCATCCTGGCTGCCGTAGCGCTTCATCAGTTTGCTGGAGAAATTCGGGGACCGAAGAGTCTCAGACTCGGTTGGGACGATGGACCGCCGCTGTCTTGTATACGGTAGAATATCTAGAAGGGAGGGCTTGACCGCCGACCACCATATGCCGTGTCAGATCAGTAATTTGACCGGATTGGGTATCTATTCGGTGCCCGAAGCCGCCCGCCTCACTGGTATCAAGTCGCAAACGATTCGAAGATGGGTCCGCGGCTACACCTACAAAGTTGGCGACGAACTTCACCACTCGCCAGAGGTCGTCCTTACGGATCTCAGGCAGATTGAGGAAACCTTGGCACTAAGCTTCCGCGACCTCATTGAGGTCCGATTCGTCCATGCGTTTCGACAACACGGCGTAAGCTGGAAGACTCTCCGAGAGGCCAGCCTCCTTGGTCAGCGGCTGCTTCAGACCACCCATCCCTTCTCGACGAAGGCTTTCCGTACTGACGGGAAAAAGATTTTCGCTGAACTCGCCGAGGGCAGCAATGGAGACCCAAGACTGTTGGACATTCTCGCTGACCAATATGTCTTCAGGAAGATCCTGGCGCCGCACCTTTACCTCGGCCTCGATCGATCTCCTGACGACGAAATTCTCCGGTGGTGGCCGAGGAACCGTGCCGGATTGGTCGTCCTTGACCCTGGCCGCAGCTTTGGGCAGCCAATAGTCAACGAAGAGGGAGTGTCGACCTGGATTCTGGCCAAGGCCTTTGAGGCGGAAGAATCGATCAACCGCGTGGCAGAATGGTTTGATGTGAAACCAGCTTCGGTGCGTGCAGCGGTCACATTCGAAAAACAACTTGCTGCATGAATTTTATTGTGGACAACAACATTTCCCCCGCTATCGCGGACGCCCTGAGTTCATTGAGCCAAAGGGAAGGCGTCAAGGTTGTTCGACTCCGAAAGAAGTTCCCAGCGAAGGTCGAAGATCGGGTTTGGCTGGAGTCGCTTGGTAACGAAGGCAACTGGGCAATTCTTTCTGGAGATGTCTCGATCACTCGCAAACCGCACGAGCGCCTTGCGTGGCGGCAGTCTGGCCTGACAGCGTTTTTCCTTCAGCGTGGTTGGATGAAGATTCGATTTTGGGATCAGTCGTGGAAGCTCGTCAAATGG
Source organism: Terriglobia bacterium (assembly GCA_963555775.3). Classification (GTDB taxonomy): domain Bacteria; phylum Acidobacteriota; class Terriglobia; order 20CM-2-55-15; family 20CM-2-55-15; genus JAJEDW01. Next base: position 223,702 of record CAUVWY020000009.1, read on the forward strand.
TGGCCAACTATCATGGAGACAGCCAAGAGTTTCGAGACGGGACACTCATTTTCAGTACCAGTCACCGGAAGTAGGTTAAAGACGATCGCCACGCCATTCTCAACGTGATGCAAAATCCGGCCGTCGAGTAGACGACAGTCCCATAGCCATCATGTTCGAGGCGCCCGCCCTGTGCAGGTTATCGAACCTGTCGTCAAGGCCAAGAGCGAATGGCGGCGCCGCGCGAGGCAGGCTTCGAGGCCCAATTTGCCGGGCGGCAGCTGCGGCCGGGCATGGAGCGCGAGATGGCGCTCGACTTCCTGAGACAGTTCGGGGCGTCGGCTCCGGCGGTGCACTGTCCGGCACCCCGGTGACCGTCACCTGGCGGAGTTGATCCGCACCGGCTACGTGCAGGCGTTGTTGACCGGCAACGCGCTGCCCGTTCACAACATCGAAACCAATCTGTTCGGTACCTCGCTGGGCGTTGATCTCAACCGGGGCGTCGGCGTCCAGGGTGGCCACCGGCATCACCTCAACGCCATCAACCGCATTCGAGCGGAGGGCTCCATCGAGGCGGCAGTGCGGGCCGGCATTGTCACCGCCGGGGTCATGTACGAATGCGTCAAGGCTGGCGTCCCCTACGCGCTCGCTGGCTCGATTCGCGACGACGGACCGTTGCCCGACACCCGCATGGACCTGATCGAAGCCCAGGCGGCCTACGCTGGGCTGATCCAGGGCGCCGACCTGATTCTGATGTTGTCGACCATGCTCCACGCCATCGGCGCCGGCAACATGACGCCCGCGGGGGTCCGGCTGGTGTGCGTGGACATCAATCCCGCCGTGGCGACGAAGCTCGCCGACCGCGGCAGCATCGAATCCACAGGCATTGTCACCGATGTCGGGTTGTTCCTGAACCTGCTCGCGCGGTGCTTGAGAGACGACAGTTGGCCCGGCAAGCGTCAGCCTCCGGACCGCCCCAACACCTGACGCTATCTTCGACGGTTTCCTCAGCCGCACCCGCGACGCCCCCCACAGTTCGGCGGTCTCCTCCGACGGTGTGGTGCCGCAAGAGCCGTCATTTCGCGTTGTTCCCGTGCATACCGTTCGTGTTCAGGGGCTGAGTTCCATCAGGCGCTGCCGGTGCTTTCTGGTTGACCCCTCGGCGGACAGGTGCTAGCTTCGGCAAACTGCTTCCAAAATTTTATTCGGGTGTGAGCTTTGAATTGGCTCAAGAGGAGCCCGAGTGCCTTTCTTCCTGATCGTATGGAAACGGCAGGTGTATCCGTTGTCGGCGGAAACCTGCGTCAGTCCTCTTGGTGTCCTCAATGGCCGATGATGTCCATTGCGGCAAGTCAACCGCGTGTGGTCCTGTCCACTCGCAATCGTGAAAAAGGAGAAGAAAATGGCAACAAGAATCATCGTTAGTCTGGGGGTTGTCGTGGCAGTTGTGCTGACCGCGGCGCCCACTGCCGATACGGGCGGCATGCTGTCGCTATTACTGGTCCTTCTGGGATTGGCGTACGTGGCGTTGGAGGTCGACGTCGGGGACGCAAGCGACGCGGTCGCCTTCCTTGTTCTTGCGATTGCGTGCGGTGCCGCCGCACAAGCGGATGTACTGAACCTGGTCCCCGGGATTGGCGCCCAACTGGACACCCTTCTCGGCCACATCAGCACTCCTTTGTACGCCGGTGTATTCGCTGTGGTGGTATTGCGGGTGGTTCGGCGGATCAGGGGTATGGCCTGATCCCACAACGTTTCGCATGGAAGCCGCCGGGTGAGTTAATCCATCGTACGGCAGGCTTCCGAAGACACTTTGAAAGCAGGATCAATAGCCGGGGAATCCCGATTTGTTCCTGAAAGCCTCTGTTGGGTAATCATGGCCTGTCCCTCCTTTTTGAGTTTGTTTTCATTCAGACTCAAGAAGGACAGGCCGTGATACCTGGTTTCCACTGATTCGTGCGGCACCGCATCCCGTTGGATCGTGGCAGGTTCTGGTTCGGTCGAATCCACGGCTACAGATCGTCGCCGCCAACCGCAATCTTCACGCCCGTTCTTCAAGCATCCCGACTCCCCAGTGGACTCGACAGCGGGATTGGGGCCGTCTCCGGCGGCTCTAAACACCCGATGACCGGCCATTCTTCGGGATGATCCACGCGACAAGCCTCATGTAAAATAGACCCCAATATGCGCCGCACATCCTTCATCGCCGCCGCCGTTGGAATCCTTTTTTGCTGTTTCGTTTCGGATGCCGCGGCCCAGGGCGGACCGCGTTCCGGTTGGTACCTCAGCGGCGGCATTGGATCGAGATGGGGATCCGACATGAGCCAGGAGGGCTGGAACCGCGAAACGACCTGCTATCCGACCGACGCCTGTTTCGATGCGGACCCCGTACCGCAACTTTCCGGGTACCGGTGGCATTACGATATCGGCGTTGCCAGCGGAAACGCATTCGAGGTTGGGGCGGGCCGCCTTTACGACCGTGCCCGCGTCGAGATCTCGTTCGCGCATCGGAAGAACGACCTCGACCAGATGTTCCGTGGCATCGCCGAATACGATGGGACGCCCCTGGAGCCCCGGCCCGGCGGTACGGTCGTATCCAATAGCCGGAACTCGATCGACCATCTCGCCGTGCGCACTCTTGCCCTCAATGTCTACTACGATTATCCGGATGCGCTGGACAGGATCTTCCCAGACCTGAACGGCATTTCCCCCTACGTAGGGGGTGGGTTTGGTCCCGCGTTCGTCGATGTGTCCGGCGTGCACTTCTCCGCCGATTACGAGGACACGTCGGGCAATGCGCCGACTTACGATCCGCCCCTCTCGTTCTACAACAGCCGCCAGGACGAGGACCTCTCCGACACGGTCTTGGCCGCGCACGTCTACGCCGGAATCGACTACAGCCTGGATGCGCGAACGTCGTTGGGACTGAAGCTGACCTACTCCATGCTGGGCGGCATCGAATCCACAGGCGATTATGCGGTCCACCCGTTTCACGAGCAGGACCGCGGTCTCCTCAACCACAATATGTTCACCGGCGCTCGCTACTGGACGCTGGCGTTTACACTCAAACGCCTGTTCGGCAACTGAACGGGTTGGCTCGTTCGGGGCAACCTTCATGGGTACCGACTACGATGCGGTCGCAGACGAGTACAAGCGTTCCAAGCTTGCTCCGTGGCGCAAATATATCGAGCGGTATTCGTTTCTGGAGTTGCTGGGCGAAGCCGGAGGAAAGTCGGTTCTGGATCTCGCTTGCGGGGAAGGTTTCTATACTCGTCTCGTCAGGAAACGGGGTGCCGCACGGGTGGTCGGCGTCGATTTGTCCAGCGGTATGATCGATCTGGCTCTCGCCGCCGAAAGGGAATCCCCTCTTGGTATCGAGTATGGGGTCGGCGATGCCACGAACGACCGGCCGGGCGAACGGTTCGATATCGTTACCGCGGCCTACCTGCTGAATTACGCCCGCACCGAAGAAAAGCTTGCCGCAATGTGCCGAACGGTGGCCGAGTCCCTCAAACCGGGTGGCCGCTTCTTGACGGTCAACAACAATCCGTCCCAGTCTCCGGATCGTTACCGGGCCAGCGAGAAGTACGGTTTCGTCAAGAGCCTGCGCGAAGCGCTCCGGCCCGGCGCCGCGATTACCTATACGATCTTTCAGGATGGCGGTTCATTCGAGATCGACAACTACTACCTCAGCCCCGCCGCGCACGAACAGGCGCTTGAAGCCGCGGGTCTGCGGGACATCCAGTTGGTGGAACCGACGCTGTCTCCGGAATGGGACGGTCCCATGGACTACTGGGACGATTTCTTCGACGACCCCCCAGTCATTTTCCTGCAGTGTATGAAGTAGGGGCGGCTCGTCTCCTGCCAGGCATGCGGTTCGAGCGATTCGAGTGAGGGGTATAAGAAAAACCCGGCCATGGGGCCGGGCTTTTCCGCTGTAGGGCCGCTCTGTGAAATCCTAAATCGCCATCGCCTCGTTGCTGTCGCCGAACGATTCTTCTTCGATCCCCAGCTTGTGCAACATGGCCAGCAGCAGGTTGGACATCGTCGTTCCCGCCGGATTCCGAAGGTGACGACCGCCCTCGAGCCGTCCCGACGCCCCGCCCGCCAGAATGATCGGCAGCGGGTCGTGGTTGTGCTCGTTGCCGTCGCTCATACCGCTGCCATACAGGACGATCGAGTTGTCCAGCAGGTTCCCGTCGCCGTCAGGCGTGGATTGCAGTTTCTCGAGCAGGTACGTAAAGACGCCCACGTGGTAGTTGTTCAGGACGGCGAACCGGTCCTTGTTCTCCTGATTGTGGGAGTGGTGCGACAGCGTATGGAATGCATCGCGCACACCGCTGTTGGGATAGACGGTGGTCGTCAACTCCTTCCCCATCAGCAGCGTTGCAATCCGGGTAATGTCGGCCTGCCATGCCAGGACCTGCAGATCGAACATCAACTTGATGTGGTCTTCGAAGTCCGGGGGAATGCCCGCCGGGGCGTCCGGCACTTCAATGCCGCTCGACACTTGTTGTCCGACGCGCTCAATTCGGCGCTCGATTTCCCGAACGTCGGTCAGGTACCGGTCCAGACGGTCGCTGTCGGATGTGGGAAGCGTGCCCTTCAGATCGGCAACTTCGCCCAGGACGGAGTCCAGCAGGCTCATGGACTGTTGCCGCCGGACCGTGCGTTCCTCGTCGGTGCTTCCATCGCCGAACAGGCGTTCGAAAATCACCTGGGGATTGTTTTCCATCGGCAGGGGGGATATCGCCGACTGCCATGAAATCGTGTTCCGGTAGGCGCAACTCATGCCCTCGCCGCAACTCAGGCTGCCGTCTTCGATCGACATTTCGATCGATGGCAGAGGCGTTTCCTGTCCGATTTTCCGGGCGGCCACCTGATCCATCGTGGTCCCGAGGAAGGCCTGCGATCCCGTCTCCGCGAAGGCTCCGCTCAGGTACACCGCTGACGACCGGTTGTGATTGGCCGTTGCCGAACCGCTTCCGTAAGCCATCGGGTGCCGCAAATCGCTGATCACGTTGACGCGTTCGCGGAACGGTTCGAGCGGCGCGAGGATCTCAGAGAATTCAAAGCCCGTGCCTTCGCCCGCGGGCGTCCACTTCGCCATCGTGGCGCCATGGGGAAAATAGATCGCTCCCAGCCGCGTTTTTGGCGCCGCCGCCGTCTGGCGCATCGGCGTAGCGGCCGGAACCATGGATTCAAGCAGCGGCAACGCCACGGTCACACCCGCGCCCCTCAGGAACGTGCGGCGGGAAAGGTGCTTCTTCGTGATGATGGATGGCATCGTGTCGGCCTCCTCAATATCGTCCGTCGGGGCAGTTCGGATATCTTACGGGAAATTGCTCGATTCCCCCTAATCAACTCTACGCAATACGTCGTAATGCGTCACGCAAAACGTCGCAATTTGTCACGGTAATACGTCACGGTGCGGCGGCCACCTCCAAACGTTCCACCTGTGCCTTCGCTTTCATCTGAAAGGGCACGCTTTGAACGATTCCGAGAACGAGCGACGAGAGACGGTAGTCGTTGTCGGCAGCGGTCCGGACGATGGTTCGCACCGACGGCATATCGTAGTAGTGCACCGCCCGGCCCAAGGCGTACGTCAGCATCTTTTCGGTCGCGGTCGTGGCGAATGCTTCCGAACGGTCGAGCAACGCTTCGCGCAGGTCGGACGGGCCGTTGAGCGGCGTTCCGTCAACCAGTATCCCCGACGCGTCAATCGGGGATCCGTCTTCGGATTCTCTCCAGCTTCCGACCAAGTCGAAGTTTTCGAGGGCGAATCCGATCGGGTCCATGATCTGGTGACAGGAAGCGCACACAGGATTGGTGCGATGAGCTTCCATGCGTTCCCGCAGCGTCGTCGGCACCACCGCTTCAGGGTCGGGATCCAGCGTGGTTTCCACACCCGGCGGCGGTTCGGGCGCGGGCACTCCGAGTATGTTTTCGAGAATCCATTTTCCCCTGGTGACCGGCGAAGTCCGATTGGCTACTGAAGTCGCGGCCAGTATGCTGCCGTGTCCCAGAAGGCCGCGCCGCGGATCGTCCTCGGCGCGAACGATACGGCGGAAATAGCTGCCGCGAATGTCGGGGATGCCGTAATGCTCGGCCAACCGCTCATCCACAAAGGTGTAATCGGCAGCAAGCAGGTCGATAATGCTGCGGTCCTCGCGCAGGATGGTTTCGAACAGCAATCGAGTCTCGCGAGCGAACGACCGCCTTAGATTCTCATCGAATACGTCGGATTCGGGCTCGACGTTGGCGAGTTCCCTCAGATACAGCCACTGGCTGGCGAAGTTGTTGACCAGCGCATCCGACTTCGGGTCGGCCAGCATTCGCCGCACCTGTTGCTCCAGCACGGCGGGATCGCTGAGGCCCCCGTTCACGGCAACCTCCATGAGCGCCTCGTCGGGGATCGTGCTCCACAGGAAAAACGACAGACGGGACGCCAGTTCCAGGTCGCTGACGCGATAGACCTCCCCGTCGGCCAGGCCTTCGGGTTCTTCCTCGAACCGGTAGATGAATCGAGGCGCCACCAGAATGCGTGCCACCGCATGCTGGATACCCGTTTCGAAGTCGCTATTTTCGTCCTGCGAGCGGCCCTGTTGATAGAACCGCATCAATCGGGTGACTTCCTCGCCGGTGACGGGGCGGCGGAAAGCGCGTTGGGCCAGTGTTGCGACGATTTCCTCGGCGCAGGATTCTTCCTGTTCGGCGCCGTCCGGGTAACACACGAATATCCGTTGCCGACTGGGGGTTTCGCCGGTTCCGGTCGCATCGAGCGGACCATTGATCGACAGACTCGATACAGCGCCCCCGACGTTGTACACCGAATAGATGCCGTCGACCCCGGCCGAACGGACACGGTCGACCAGTGCGACACCGATCGTGTGGGGCCCTGCCGTTAGGGGTATCCGGAAGTTCCGGTAGCTTTCGGCCTCGATCTGTTCGCCGTCGATGGTGAAAGCCACCGGCGGACTGCCTCTGCCGCCCCCGACGCTGAACTCATATTCGGCGTCCAGTGGAAAGGTATGTTCGACCGTCATGCCGCCGCGGGTGCCCAACGGCAGGCCTTCAATGTGGCGATCCTGTGCGAGGCTTGGTGGGGCGGTGTAGGTGGTCCGGGCGGGAAGCAGTGTCCGGTCGCCGATGGCCCGGCGGCTCAGCTTCATGGCCGCGGATACATAACCCTGAATCAGCGAGGGCGATACTCCCAGAACATCGGCAATGTTGTCGAAGCCCTCCGCGGCGTCATCGGCCGGCAGAAGTGTCGTGGGGTCCACGTCCAGTTCAAGCAGATCCCCGATTGCGTTGGCGTATTCGGTTCGATTCAGTCTGTGGAGCGCGGGGCTCCCCGGATTCGGATCCAGCGCGGCCGCCTCATCGAGCCGGGATTCCAGTCGTCGGGCGAACGCGTCCAGTTCAGCCCGTTCCGGCCGGCGCGCGCCGCTGGGTGGCATCATGCCGGTCTTCACTTTCCGGACGACCGTTTCCCAGACTTCCGAATGCTCGCCGCCGACGTTTTCCAGATCGAAGCCGTCCAGCGCCAAGCTTCCAACGTTGGCGTTCTGGTTGTGACACGTAATGCAGTACTGGTCCAGCAGCGCCTGATCGGTTTGAGCGCCGAGATCGGCGGCATGGCCCAGAAACATCAAGGTGAGAACCGCCAGACCGCCGTGAGTACGTACTCTTCTCGTCATTTCATTTTCTTACTATTCGTTGGCTGCCGTAGTGTCCGCTATGAGCCGTTCGATCAAGGCCATCGAGGCGGGTTTCGGTACCGCCGCATGAGTGGCAAGAAACACGCCTCCGGCCCAGTTCAAAGGCGTCCGTCCCTCGGCGTCTTCGACGTCGAGCCGTGCGCCGTTTTCGACCAGGTATTCGATGATGTCGTCCGACCCGCGATTGACCGCTCCCATGACGGAGGTGATCCCCATCGAGTTGGCGGCATTCACGTCCATTCCCAGTTCTTCGTGACAGAATCGCACTGCTTCGAGGAGAGCTTCGGGACCTTCGTCATAGGTCTGGGCCACGACCCAGTTGACGCCCGCCGCGGCCATCAGGGCCGTCGTTCCTTTGAGCGTCGCGATATGCGGGTCCGCCCCGTATTCAAGCAGAAGGCGCATTACCGTCAGGTCGCCCGAAAGCGATGCCGTGATGAACGGGGTCTGGCCGACAAAGTCCACCCATGCCAGCGTGCCGGTGATCCGCAGCATGTGCTTTCGGATCGGCATGGCTTCCTTCGATCGGGAGTTGGGGTCGGCGCCGGCTTCGAGCAGAACATGGATCAACTCCAGGACGGGCTCCCGATCCACGTAGTTCAGGAGCGTGCCGTTGTCGAAATCCATGTTGCGGACTTCCACCGCCTGCCAGAGGGGTGTGCGCCCGTACCAGTCCGAGACATTAACGTCGGCCCCGGCCTCGATCAGAAAGTGTGCGGCTTCGAGTTGATTGTTGCCGATTGCCATCAGCAGCGGGGTGATATCGTTCGGGTCCTTCTGTTCGAGGTCGGCACCGGCTTCCAGCAGGATGCGGGCCGCCTCGGTCTTGTTGTCGCGTGCCGCGTAGTGCAGTGGGGACAGGCCGCCGGGGATGGGGTCGCGCACGCCGCGTTCGGGCAGTCCGCCTCGAACGATTCCGATTCCGAACGAGAAACCGGGAACCGAGTTGGGAAGCACCCATCGGGGGACATTGCCGACACGGGTTGTGGCCAGCACATCCGCGCCGCGGTCCACCAGAAGCTGGACGACTTCGGGGTTCTCACCTCTTACGGCAAACATCAAGGCCGTTTGCAGATAGGTGGGGTCGCGGGTACCCACCCTCGCGCCGCGGTCGAGCAGCAGCCGAACGGCGTCGATCTTGCCCACGCGGACTGCCGCCATCAGGATCGTTTCACCCGTCGGGTCCACCTGGTTCGGGTCCGCGCCGGCGTCCAACAACATTTCAATCATCGGCGCGTTACCATTCGCCGCGGCCAGATAGAGCGGTGTCACGCCGTATCGGTTCGCCAGCGTGGCATCGGCGCCCGACTGAACGAGCATCCGGGATGTTTCCAGGTCGTCGACCCGCACAAGCCAGTGCAGCGCCGGGGTCCCATCCGAGCCGAACGCGTTGAGGTCGACGCCCTCGTCCACCAGGGAGTGGACCGCGGCAATGTCCCGGTTCATGGCGGCGTCCGCCAGGCGCGTATCGACACCTTGGGCTTCGCCGCGCACCGCGGCAGCGGTTACAAGCGCCATGGCCGCCAGAATCAGTGCGGAACGAATACCCGTTTGGACCAGAGACATGAATCCTCCTTACACCCGCAACGGCTGTTCGCCGCGCCGTCAGCGATGTTGGACAACAACCGGCTATTTTATCCGCGCTGCGAGCCAAAACCAATTGGAATGGCACTTCCCGGATATGGCCGGCGGAGAGGCGTCAACTATACAGAAACCGTTTCTGGAGTGGCGCGCCCCATCGTAACGGCCGGATTCGTCCCTGTGCCGGACGAATCGGACCCGGGCAGCGGCATGAGCCGCGAGGTGCCGCAAGGCGGCGAGGATCGGGCCGAACGTGGATTGACACCGCACAAAATGGCATCAATCTTTAGAATATATCAAGGAGCATTATGGGGAGCATTGCCAAGGTATTCATGACGGGAGGCTCACAGGCCGTTCGCTTGCCGAAAGAGTTTCGCTTCAGATCCAGCGAGGTGCGGATCAGAAAAGAGGGCAACGCCGTCATCCTCGAACCTCTGGCGAACGACTGGTCATGGATTGACACGATCGCGCGCCCGATCGATCAGGATTTCCTCAATGCCTTGGCTGAGAGACCCGACGACCAATCGCGGCCGGCACTGGCTGGCATGAGTGAAAAAGATGGGTGCTAGAACAAGTCGCCCTTTCGCCGCTTCAGCAAGACGATGAAGAAGGGGCCGCCCAGCAGCGCGGTGATGATGCCGACCGGAATCTGGGTCGGCGCGAACAGGGTTCGGGCGGCGGTGTCGCAGAGGACCAGAAACCCCGCCCCGATGAAGAACGATCCCGGAATCAGTATGCGGTGGTCCGGCCCGGCCATAATCCGTAGCGAGTGCGGGACAATCAGGCCGACAAAGCCGATGGGTCCTGCCACGGCGGTGACCACGCCGGTCAGAAGGGAACCGGCGAAGAAGCAGGTTCGTTTGAGCCGCTCCACGTCCACCCCGTGTGTCGTTGCCCAGTCTTCACCGGCGGCCAGAGGATTCAATTCCGCCGCAAACCAGACCAGGACGGCCACCGTCGCGGCGATGACCGGCGCGGTCTTCAGGATCATCGAGTAGCTGATGTCGCTGACACCGCCCATCATCCACCGGATCATCAGAAACGATTCGGTGAAATCGGCGGCGGCGAAGTGAATAAACAGGATCAGCGCCGAAAAGATGAAGTTCAGCGTGACGCCGGCCAGCAGCAGAGTGAACGTCGGCAGCGATTGACGGCTGCGCGCGATCGTGAACACCAGGGCGATCGTAAGCAACGCGCCCAGGAATGCCGCGACGGATATGAATGGAATCCCGAGAAAGACGATGTCCAGCCCCAGCCAGATCGCCAGCACCGCGCCGAACGAACTGCCGCCCGACACCCCCAGCGTGAACGGGGTGGCGAGCGCGTTGCGTAGAATGGCCTGAAACATGACTCCCGCGACGGCCAGCGCTCCCCCGCCCATGGCGCCGAAAAGAATTCGGGGCAGACGCGCAACCATCAGAATGTCACGTTCCGGCCCCGGCCCCGCCCACACGCCGCTCCAGGTCACTTCAGCGGAGCCCACCCAGGGCGTGACCAGCAGGACACCCATGCAAAACAGGGCGCATGGACCTACGGCGGCAAGGAACCGGCCGGGTGTCAGGCCCCCCCGACCGGGCTCAGGCCGATGGGATGACGATTCTTTCACCATGACTCCGCTCAAGAATTTCGGCGGCGATCCCGAAGACTTCATAAAGCGTTTCCGTCGTCAGAACTTCCCGAGGGGCTCCGTCCGCGGCGATGGCGCCGTTTTTGAGGGCAATCATCCGCTGGGCATAGCGGCTTGCCAGATTGATGTCGTGGGTGACCGCGATGACGGTCATGCCCTGCTCCCTGTTGAGCCGGGTCAGGATCTGGTAGAAATCGAGTTGGTGTTTCATGTCCAGATACACCGTGGGCTCGTCCAGCAACAGGACCGAGGGCGTTTGGGCGAGCGCGCTGGCCAGCACCACCCGTTGTCGTTCGCCGCCGCTGATCTCCGTGAACGTCTTGTTGGCCAGATCGCCGGTTTCCGTCAACGCCATCGCGCGGGCCACGTGTTCGTCGTCGGTTCGCGGGTCAAAAAAGAAGGCGTCGCGATAGGGAAGCCGCCCCATGCGAACGATTTCTCCCGCGGTGAAGGGAAATGCGACGTGAGTTTCCTGCGGCACGAACGCCAGTTTTCGTGCCAGGTCGGTTACGCGGTAATCGGCAATCGGTCGGTCCATGAACGCGATCGAGCCGCCAACCGGCGGAATGAGACCCGCCATCAGCTTCAGAAGCGTCGACTTTCCCGCGCCGTTCGCCCCCACGATCGCGACGAATTCCCCGGCGCCGATTTCGAGGGTCACGTCGTCGATGACCGGGCTCGTTGCGTATCTGAAGTTGAGGTGGTCGATCCTGTAGCTCATGAATGCCCCGGATCAGGATAACGCATGGCGCGGGTCCGCCCTTGGCTGAACGCCATTCGGAGGCCGGTTCCGATCTCGAGGTTTCTCAATGGTAGAATCCCGCTCACATGAAGGTATCCGCCGACGAATGGATGTTCAGGCTCACGCTGGCGACGGCCGCGGCGACGCTGATTTCGATTTCCGCCGCCCAGATTCTGCTGACGTTGTCTCTGGCCGCCTGGGCGATCCTTCGTCCGAGGGGCCCCCGATGGCCTGGATATACAGGGCCGCTGGCAGTGTTCATGCTGGCCACCCTCCTTTCTCTGGCAATGTCGCCCGATCCTTCCGTGGGCGCCGGCCCCGTCAAGAAATTCGTTCTTTTTTCAATGGGACTGCTGGCCGCGACGTTCGTGACCACCGAATCGCGGCTGCGGCAGACGGTCAAGGTCCTGGTCATTGTGGCTTCGGTGGCAGCACTGGTGGGCTTGATCCAGTTCGGCTTTCAATATGCGGAATTCCGGACCACCGGGGATCTGGCGGACGATCCGATGGTCCTGGCGCGGGCCACCGGCTTCATGGGACATTGGATGACTTTCGGGGGCGGGCAGATGCTGGTCTGGTCCGCCGCGCTTCCACTGCTGATGGCTCTGAAATTCGGAGCGTTCCGGATCGGGGCCGGGCTCATCGGGGTCGGGCTCATCTTCGGTTTTACCCGAAGCGTCTGGATCGGTGCGTTCGCGGCGGTGGCCGTCGCCGCGGCCTACCTTCCGTTCAGGCAGATCGGCCGGCTGCTGATTCCCGTCGTAATAGTCGCGATTCTGGCTTCGGGATTCATCGTCCGCCGCGTTTCGATGAGTTTTACGGAAGGGAACTTCGCTCCCGACACCGGCCGAATCGAAATGGCAGGCGTGGGCGTCCGGATGGTGCGGGATCACCCGTTCTTCGGAGTTGGCCCGGAGCGGGTCGTATCGGAGTTCGAAGCGTACTACCGCGGCGAGGACATCGACAACCTCTACATCGGCCATCTGCACAACAACTTTCTCCAGATCGCTGCCGAGCGTGGTTTGATCGGCCTGATCGCGTTCATCTGGTTGTTTCTTCGGATCGGGCTCGACATGATCCGCGGCGCTCGATCCACCGACCCCGTTCGGAAGTGGGCGTCGGTCGCGGCCCTTTCCCTGTCGACCGCCTTTCTGTCCGCCGGGCTTTTCGAGTACAACTTCGGCGATTCCGAAGTCCTGATGCTGTTTCTTTTTCTTGTGTCGATTCCATATGGAATCATGGCCCGGGAACCGCACGATCATGACGCCGGATGAGTTGAAGGCCCTGACCCTGGCTTCGGCCGCCCGGCGGCTCCGGGACGGAAGTCTGTCGTCGGTGGAACTGACGCGGAGCGTCTTGGAACGTATCGCCGAGTTGAATCCGAAGACGAACGCGTTCATTGCGGTGACATCCGATCGGGCGCTCGCCGAGGCCGAAAGGGCCGACAGGGCGATCGAGTCCGGTCAGAGGGTTGGTCTCTTGCACGGCGTACCGCTGTCGATCAAGGATCTGATCGACACGGCGGGCATTCCCACGACCGCGGCCTCCCGCGTATTTGCGGATCGCATTCCCGCGGACGATGCGTTCGTGGTTCGTCGGCTGGCCCAGGCTGGTGCCGTAATGGTCGGCAAGACGAACCTGCACGAATTCGCGTTCGGAGTGACCAACGTGAACCCTCACTACGGACCCGCTCGAAACCCCTGGAATCTCGCGCGGATGTCTGGCGGTTCCAGCGGCGGTTCCGCCGTATCGGTCGCCCTGTCGATGGCCTTGGGATCCCTGGGTTCGGACACCGGCGGTTCGATTAGAATTCCGTCCGCGCTTTGTGGCACGGTTGGCCTGAAGCCGACGTACGGGCGCGTGAGCCTCAATGGCGTGATTCCACTGTCGCCAACCCTCGATCACGTGGGGCCGATCGCGCGGACAGTCGAAGACGCGGCAATCATGTTGGAAGCGATCGCCGGTTTCGATGCCCGCGATCCATGCTCGGTCGATGTGCCGGCTCGCCCTTATTCGCGGGAACTGGAAGGCGGGGTGGACGGTCTGCGTTTGGGCGTTCCCCGAAAACCGTTTTTCGAGAGGCTCGAATCCGGAGTCCGCCGCGCGGTGGAAGAAGCCCTGACCGTTCTGGAACGTTTGGGCGCGAAGCCTATCGAAATCGAGTTTGCCGATACTGCGGGTCACGAAGAAATCTTCAGGAACATCGCGACACCGGAAGTATACGATTACCATGCAAAGTATCTCGAAACCGGCCCCGAACTGTACGGCGCCGACGTCCGCGGGCGGATACAACCGGGGCGGGATATGCCGGCTGTGGATTACGTCAACGCCGAGCGTGACCGTGTGGCCCTGAAATCGGCCGTCGCCGCGGTGTTCGAAGACGTCGATCTTCTCGTGCTGCCCGCGTTGCCGATTACAGCGCCGCTCATCGAACAGTCGGCAATCGATTGGGGCGATGAATCCGAACCGGTGCTTCGAGCCCTGACGAGGACAACGAGGCTTGCGAATTTGACCGGTCTTCCCGCCATTTCCCTGCCGTGCGGGTTTTCGGATTCAAATCTGCCCATCGGCCTTCAGATGATCGGGCGCGGGTTTGACGAATCGACGGTCTTGCGGGCCGCGTACGCCTATGAACAGACGGCCGGTTGGTACACGAGGCGTCCACCGCTGTAAATGGGCATCGGGTAGGGAACAAGCGAATCGACCATGCCGCTTTTCGACAAGATTCTCATCGCCAACCGCGGCGAGATTGCCGTTCGGGTGATCCGGGCCTGCCGGGACCTTGGCATCCAAACGGTTGCCGTTTTCTCCGAGGCCGATATCGGTGCGCTTCATGTCCGTATGGCGGATGAAGCTTACGCGATCGGTCCGGCCCCGGCCTCGGAGTCTTACCTCGTTATCGACAAGATTCTGGATGTGGCTGCACGGTCGAAAGCCGCCGCGATCCACCCGGGCTATGGATTCCTTGCTGAGAATGCCGAATTTGCTCGCGCCGTCGAATCGTCTGGACGAACGTTCATCGGTCCGTCCGCGGATTCCATTGCCCTGATGGGTTCGAAGATCGAAGCGAGGCGCGCGATTTCGAGCCATGGCGTCCCGATGGTTCCCGGGACGACGGACCCGTTGGAAACCGATGAGGAAGCCCTGGAAGCAGCCAACGGGATCGGTTATCCCGTCATGCTGAAGGCGTCGGCTGGAGGTGGCGGCAAGGGGCTGCGAAACGTCCGGTCCGAGGCGGCGATGGCCGGTGCGTTGCGTGCCACGCGCTCCGAGGCGAAGGCGGCTTTTGGAGATGATGCGGTATATGTCGAAAAGCTGCTGCAACATCCCCGCCACATCGAGATTCAGATCCTTGCCGATCGCCTGGGCCATGCCATCCATTTGGGTGAACGGGAGTGCACGATACAGCGGCGGCATCAGAAGGTGATTGAGGAGTGCCCTTCGCCCGTCGTGGATTCCGATTTGCGCGAGCGTATGGGGGAGGCCGCGCTTCGAGTCGTTCGAGCGGCGGCGTACCACAACGCCGGCACGGTGGAGTTTCTGGTCGATGGCGAACGAAACTTCTATTTTCTCGAAATGAATACCCGACTGCAGGTGGAGCATCCGGTGACCGAGGCCGTGACCGGGGTGGACCTGGTTCGGGAACAGATCCGTATCGCTTGCGGGGAACCGCTCGGTCTCGCTCAGCCCGACGTGAAGATGCGGGGGTCCGCGATCGAGTGCCGTGTTTACGCCGAAGACCCCGACAACGGTTTCTTTCCTTCGCCGGGGCGAATCTCGTCGCTTCGTACCCCCTCCGGTCCGGGTATCCGCGACGACAGCGGTGTTTACGAAGGTTGGACGGTCCCCATCGAGTACGACCCTCTCATCTCGAAGCTCATCGCCTGGGCGCCGACGCGGCCCGAGGCGATCGATCGCATGCGGCGTGCACTTGGCGAATACCGGATCGCGGGTATTCGAACCAACCTCGCATTCTTTTCGGAAGTTCTGGAGCATCCCGATTTCGTTCGGGGCGACTTCGATACGGGATTCATCGATCGATGGCTCGAGGACCGGCCGTCACTGGGTGGGATGACGGTCGAGGCGCGCGACCTCGCGTTGATCGTGGCCGCGATTTCCGAAGCGCGCCACGGCGACCGGTTCGACAAGGCGCCGGTTGCGTCGAACCGGTGGAAAATGGCCGGCCGTGAACGGCAGCTTCGGCGGGAACCCAGGCGATGAAGTATACGGCGCTGGCTGGGGACGAGAGGATCGAGATCGACCTCCAATCGCACTCTCTCGACGACGTGCGTGCGACGGTCGAGGGCCGCAGCTACCGCTTCCGGCTTCGCGAAGTCGAGCCTCAGGTGTTCTGGGTCGAACGCGATGGAGTTTCCATTGAGCTTCAGGTTGCGACAGTGGATGACCGATACGAGGTTCGAATGGGCCGGCATCGGCTGAGCTTCGAGTTTCTCGACCATCGCGCGATCCTTGCCCGCGGCCCGAAGCGGGCGAAGAGTGGACGTAACGTGATTCGAGCCGCGATGCCGGGAAAGGTCGTCCGGATCATGGTTGCCGAAGGCGCCGGCGTCGAGGGCGATGAGGGCCTCCTTGTCCTTGAAGCGATGAAGATGCAGAACGAGGTCCGGGCCGCCGGGCCGGGGCGGGTGGAACGCATTGCCGTCTCGGAAGGCCAGGCGGTCAATGCGGGAGACTTGTTGGTCGTGCTCGACGGGGACTCTGACTGACGCACGCAACTCCGTGAGAAAGGCGGGCTAATCACGCAATAGAGACATGGGATCCGCGCGACTGCTTCGAATGGCGGGAAACAAGGCGGCTGACAAGGAGATCAGTGTGATGTATACAACGGCAAGGTTGGGCGTCAGATGGACATTCTCATATCGACAATTCGAACAGCCGGTGAAAGCTGAACACCAAGCCATCCCGCGGCCATGAGACATATAGGGATCGATCGGGACGACCGCCAGGGTGCCTCCGCCAGGGACGGCCGCGGCTTTCTGAAATCGTTCGTTGTCGGGGGGGTGACGGGCCTGGCGTGGATGTGGCTCGGCCCGTATCTTGGTCTTGACGAGCTAAGCATTGCTGTTCAGAGTGCGATAGTTGCAGCGGTTGGGATGGTCGGCTGGTTACTCGACCGTGAACGACAGTCCAGGATTGTCGACGCGGGTCAAGATCCTCCGACGACGACGGCCGACGTTCTCAAGCAACTGGAAGAACCCAGAGGGCTGTTCGAAAGGATTTCGCGCGCGATACGCTTGAGAGAGTCTGATCATAATTGACCGGCTACGCCGTGCCATAACCGGTTTCGCCATCGGCGTGCACGTGCGGTCGGAAATCCTGGAGCATCCCGATTTCGTTCGGGGCAATTTCGATAAGGGATTCATCGATCGGTGGCTCAAGGACCGCTTGCCCACGGGCGGGATGACGGTCGAGGCGCGCTCTTGCGTTGATCGTGGCGGCGGTTTCCGAAGCGCGCCGCGATCATCGGTTCGACAATGCGCCGGTTGGGGCCAGCCGGTGGAAAATGGCCGGCCGGAAACGGCAGCTTCGGCGGGAACCCAGGCGACGAAGTATACGGCGCTGGCTGGGAACGAGAGGATCGAGATCGAGGTCCAATCGCAGACACTCGAAGACGTGCGCGCGACGATTGAGGGCCGTAGCTACCGCGTCCGGCTTCGCGAAGTCGAGCCCCAGGTGTTCTGGGTCGAACGCGATGACGGCCTACTTGCCCTCGAAGCGATGAAGATGCAGAACGAGATCCGGGCCGCCGGTCCGGGGCAGGTGGAACGCATTGCCGTTTCGGAAGGTCAGGCGGTCAATGCGGGAGACCTGTTGGTCGTGCTGGATGGGGGGTCTGACTGACGCACGCAACTCCGTGAGAAAGGCGGGCTAATCGCGCAATAGAGACATGGGATCAGCGCGACTGCTTCGAATGGCCGGAAACAAGGCGGCTGCCAAGGAGATCAGTGTGATGTATACGACGGCAAGGGCCAACGTCGGGAGGTCACGCGGCGACACACCATAGAGGAAACTCGATAGGCTCTCTGTAACGGTCAAAGCAACGAGAATGCCGAGAACGACCCCGACTCCGCCCCAGCGGAGCGCGAGTCGCAAGACGATTCCGACGATATCCCTTCTGGTGGCGCCCAGTGCTATTCGAAAGCCCATTTCATCCTTCCTTTGGGCCAGAATGAAAGACAAGGCGGAATACAATCCAATTCCTGCCAATAGCGTGCCAACAAACGCCACCGCACTCAGAAGTGTGGCACTGAAGCGTTGGGGAGAAGACGATCGCCTCACGAGGTTCGCGACTGTCTCGATGACCACCGGCATTGTCGCGTCAAACTCCGAGAAACGGTCTCGAATCAGGTCCGCGGCGCGGTTCGTCGGCAGCTCCGTACGAACCAGGAAATTCGCTTGCCGATAGAACGAAGGTATGCCGGGGGGAACAATCGCCGTATCTGGAGCCATCCGCAGCAGATAGTATTCCGGGTCTGTCGGCACGTGGATACCTCGATTCTTCACGTCACCCGCAACTCCCACTACCGTATAGTCCGGGCCAGAAGGCGTTAGTCCAATACGCTCACCGACCGGATCGTTTCCGAATAGCCGACGAGCGGCCAACTCACTGAGAACCACGAGTCTTTGATTCGTCCGCCGGTCATCTTCCCGAAAGTAGCGACCCGCCGCGAGGGGAATACGGAGGGTTTCAAAGTAACCGATGGAAACATACTTCCATACCTCCTGACCGTTACTGCGCATCTCTCCGTCTGGCGGCACCGAGTCAGTGACCGCAACGACATCAAACCCCGGCACCGCAGCCAGGCTTCGCTCCAACGTGTCCAACGCGGCTACCGCATCTGTGGGTTCCTGATATCGGTCCGGTCGTAGTGATATGCTGGCGACAATCACCCCGTCGGCCATCATCCCCGAAGGCTCACTGAGCACGTTCCAATAGCTTCGGACGCACAATAGAGCGGCAGAAACCAGTACGACACAGAGCCCTATTTGCAGCACGACCAACCCACCCTGCGCCGCCCCGATTGCTTCGCACTTGCGGCAGTGTTGGACGGCCTCCAGAAACAGGCGGCGCCCGGCAGAAGCGCTACTCCCAACGCACAGCCAAGGGAAAGCACGGCCACGAAGGCGGCAACTCGATAGTCGATATACGCCTGGTCGAGCCTGGGAATCCCACTCGGCGCAACCGCTTTCGCCAACGTGACAGCTCCGTGGCCCACGAAAAGTCCGACTGTTCCCCCGACGATCCAAAGCCCGGAACTCTCTACCAAAGACTATCGAATCAGTCTCCATTCGCTGGCGCCGATCGCGCCAAGTAAGAAACGCTCACGCAACCGACCCGTTCCGCGAACCAGCAATAGATTGGATACATTCGCACAAGCGATCATGACGATTGCGAGAAGTGACAAGAACAGGATCCAGCCCAGAGTTCCGGCGTTTCCAAGCTGCCGCTGCCTTATTGGCCTGAACACCACGGTCGCTCCGGACAGCGCCCCCGTCGGAACACCAGCCAGCCACTCATCCGTTCGTTCGGCCAGTTCGTCCCTCGCCTGAGCGACACCGACGCCTTCACGTATGCGGGCAAAGACCCTCAGCGGAGGATTCGGGCCGGTAAACATGGAACGGAGCTGGTTCGCGTCGTAGCCTTGAGGCACCAACACGTCAGCGCGCTCCAGCGTTGGAAGCTCGAAATCCTCGGGCAAGACTCCGATGATCTGGCGCGTCCGACCATCGATCTGAATCGACTCCTCCAAGACATCACTCGATGCGCCGAATCGCGACCGCCAGATCCCGTTTGATATGAGCACCACATCCGCACCGCCCTGTCGATCTTCATCAATCGAAAAGTTGCGTCCGATGATGGGGTTCATACCCAACGTCGACAGGAAATTGAATTCAACGCGCGCACAGAATATCCGGCTGGGCGCGTCACCCGTAATGTCGCATGGAGGTGCTCCGGAGAACGAAGTAAAGGCGTCGAAGCTGTTGGCGGTACTCCTTACCGATTCGTAAAGGGCGCCAAATAAGAACTCTTGACGAACTGTGGGATGGAGGATGCCAACGGAAACGAGTCGGTCCGCGTTTGCATATGGGAGTTCCCTGAAGATCAGCCTGTCAACGACCGTAAACACAGCCGTGACTGCACCAACCGCCAAGGCGATCGCGACGACTCCATTAATCCAAATTGACGGAGATCGGGCGAGACTACGCAGTGAATATCGAAGATCGTGAACGAGCGTAATCAGCAAGAAAGTCCCCAAAGTCCCCCCGGTATTTTTCCATTCATCAACTCCAGGGGTTATCGTTTTCGATTGTTGTGCCGATCAGGGTGCCGGGATGTTCGGCGATGGACTAGAACTTGGTGTGGTCGAGGGTATCTAGCCGGTTTCTGGTCAATACGTTCGATCCAGAATCCGCTGTGCGAAGAAGTTTTGAATCGCCGCTTCGTCGCGTGCTGTTTCATAGAACGCGCCGCGCAGTAGTTGATCTCTACGGTTGAAGATGATCTGCCGGATATCGGACTCGACCCGGGGGTCGCTCAGATCCTTCTGTCCTCCCGGATCCATGTCGATCAGCTTGAGGATGTGGAATCCAAACCGGGTTTCGACCGGGTTTGGATACGTTTCTCCCACCCGCATATTCAGAACCGTCTGGGCAAGCGCCGGGTCCACCCCCGCGATGGCGTCGAGAGGTTGGAAACCAATCTCGCCATTGGTGGCCACCGACGAGGGATCTTCGGAATATCGCCGCGCCATCGTGCCGAAATCCTGACCTCCCTGGATCTGACGCAGCAACCTCGTGGCTTTGTCGCGGGCTTCATCAACCGTCGTCGCATCGTCGCCTTCCAGGTTATTGATGTCCGCGTCGGCAACCGGCGTAATCAGAATGTGCGAGATCAGGAATGCTTCCGGAAAATTGAAGCTTGCCATGTTCCGCTCAAAGAATTCCTCGATATCGGCGTCGGAGACGGAGATCTTCGACGTAATCTCCATATTGACCAGTTTTTCGATCGTCAGCGCGGTTCGTAACTCTTCCCGCATACCGTCGGTTGTCAGTTGCTGCGCGTCGAGCATCTCCTGGAAGCGCTCGGCGGAGTATTGAGACTTGTACTCGTTGAACCGGACATCCACTTCGGCGTCGGTGGCGGTCAATCCCCGCTCCTGGGCCATTTGCATCATGATCTCGTTCGTCACGATCTCGGTCAGAAGCTGGAGCTTCAGGTCGTCGGCTTCCTCGTCGTCGGGCACCGGATCCACTCCCAGGATGTTGGACATGTAGGCTTCATCGAGTTCCTCTGCCGTGATATCCACACCGTTGACCCGAGCCACGACGCTCAAGGGCGCGTTTGTTGTGGTGCCGCAGGCAGCGATGAAAAGTAGCCCTGTTGCCGCGACGGCCAACCTGAATGAGTGGGAGCGTTTCACCGGTCGTTTCACTCCTGGGAAGCAGCAGCCCGGCCAGTTTTCCGAAGCCTTTCTGGGATTTGCCGGGACAGGCCAGTATTCTAGCATCCTGTACCACACCAGGGAATCTGAACCAATTCCGGTTGCGGAATTCTCCGTTTTGTCAATAATCGGCGCCGACCGATCCGTTGCGGGAGACGGGTCATACTCGAGTGTGGAACGCTGCGGCGTTCTGCGACGGGCCTCCGGCGCCTGCCAGTCTGATATAATCTATCGGTTTCAGCCTGTGGCGGGATCGTCGCCGTGGACGGGCGGTCCGAAATGTGAAGGAGTTCTCGATAATGGCAAAGCGATGTGAGATCTGCGGAAAAGGGCCGATGTTCGGACATCGGATCAGCCACGCCCACAACCTGACGAACCGCCGGTGGAATCCCAACCTGCAGCGCGTTCGTGTCGTGGACGGAAAGACGCCCAGGCGAATGCGGGTGTGTACAAGTTGCATTCGCAACGGCAAAATCGTCAAGCCGGGGTAAACCCCCGATCCGGTCCGGTCCTGTTCCGACTCAGTTCATAGCCCTGTTCGCAGGGCTTTTTGTATTCCCGGTAGTCCAATATATCCATGAGGATGATCTGCCTCCTAGTCCCGATCCTGATCGTTCCGGCATTTTCGGAGTTGTCTTCTGCGCAGATCCCTTACAACACCCCCATCAGTTCGGTCGAGATCGAAGGGGACGGCCCGGAAATGCTGGAGGGCATCGGCATCGGTTCCGGCGATACCCTGTCGCCCGCTGCCCTGCGTTCGGCGATACAGTCGCTTTACGATAGGGGCGGGTATGGACGAATTGAAGTTTCCACGTTTCCCGATCCCGACGGAACGCGTCTGGTTTTCGACGTCGAACCCCCGTATTTCTTCGCTACGATCCGCCTTGAGCCGGAACGGCTTCTCGACCGTTCGGTTTCCAGTTACCTCGGCCTTCCGTACGGACAGCGGTTTTCACGCGCCGAACTCGACAGAATCGTATCCGAAGTCGCGCGGCAGCTCGAGGCCGAAGGCTATTTTTCGGCCCGCATCGAGCCGTTACTCGAATTCGATCCGAACACACGGCTTGTAACCACCACGATCGCTGTCGAAGAAGGCCCTCGGGCACGGGTCGGGAACTTTTCTTTCACGGGACAGGAGACGTTCTCATCCGAAGAATTGCTCGCCGCCATCGATATCGCGCCCGGAGACCGTTATCTGGGCGAGGACGTCGCCGATGGCCTCGATTCCATCGAGTCCCTGTTTGCCGACCTGGGCTTTCTGGACACCAGGGTCGAGGTGGCAGCCGAGGATCATGATCCTGCGACCGATACGGTTGAATTGACGATTGCGATCGAATCGGGCCGGTTCCTTCAACTCGCGGTCGAAGGGTACGAACTGTCCGACGAGCAACGGGAAGAATTGCTGCCCATCTACGAAGAAAGAAGCATCGACGCCGATCTCATCGACGAGGGGGCGTTCGCGATTCTCGAGTATCTTCGGCGCGACGGGTATCTGCAGGCCACGGTCTCGTCCAGGCTTTTCGAGGCGCCTTTCGACGACGCTTCCCAGGTGACCTATGCGATCGACACGGGCGAACGGTCGTCGGTTCGTGAAGTCCGCATTGAAGGCAACAGCTTTTTTACGTCCGATATCCTGCATGAAAGAATCGGCATTTCGCGGCAGGGGCTGTTCAGCCGCGGGGTTTACAGCCCGGAGTTGCTCGACGAAGCCGCCGAAACCATCCGCGGTCTGTATCGGGCTTCAGGTTTCGCCGGCGCCGCCGTCACGACCGAAGTTCTCACGGACGCCGCCGAGATCGCTGTAACGATTCGAATCGACGAAGGCGACCGTTTGGTCGTCGGCA
The DNA here is from genome assembly GCA_963555775.3 of Terriglobia bacterium. Classification (GTDB taxonomy): domain Bacteria; phylum Acidobacteriota; class Terriglobia; order 20CM-2-55-15; family 20CM-2-55-15; genus JAJEDW01. The sequence goes on from CAUVWY020000009.1 coordinate 246,660, forward strand.
ACGTGTTGTTTTCAGGGGCGTCGGAGTTCGACGATGGCGAGCTTGCAGCTCTTGTGAACCTTGCACCCGGGGCTTCCTATACGGAAGGCCTCGTTCAGGGGGGGCGCAGAGCCATCTCGTCCAGTTATCACAGCAGGGGATACGATGAGGTTCGGGTCGAATCGGCCGTCGTGCAGTCGGGCGAAGACCGGATCGATATCGAATATCAAATCGTTGAAGGCTCGCCTTCGGTGATCCGGCAAATCATGGTGTCGGGGAATACCCGGACTCAGGAAAGGATCGTCCACCGGAACAGCGGTCTTGAAGCCGGCACGCCTTATGACCCTGAGGCCATACTCGATGCGCAGCGCCAACTCTACGCGACCGGACTGTTCAACCGGGTCGATATCGTGCCGCTGAACCGTCCGGCTTCCGGGGAGCGGGATTTGCTGATCCAACTCGAAGACGCCGGTCCCGTGGTGCTGACTTACGGCGTGGGCGCGCAGGACAGGGAAGGAATCCGGGGAACCCTTGAAGTGACCCATTCCAATCTCTGGGGGCTGGATCGATCGATCAGTACAAGGATTCGGGGCAGCCGGCGCGAACAGCGTTTTCAGACAACGTATCGGGAACCCCGGCTGTTCAATTGGGAACTGGATGGGTTTGCGTCTCTCTTCATGGAACGCGCCCGGCAGACGGCGTTCGATGCCAGCAGAGTGGATTTCTCCTTTCAATCGCTCAAGCAGTTCGCGAATCGGGACAACCTGCTGCTGTCGGTCAGTTACCAGACAGTCAACCTTCGCGATATTCGCGACAATCGGCGCACTGAAGAATTCCCCGACGAAGAAGGGATCATCCAGATCGCCCGGCTGGGCAGTTCCTACATTCGTGACACGCGGGACGACATACTCAACCCGTCCCGCGGGAATTTCTTTACGGGCACGTTTCAGTTTGCGAGCACGGGTCTCGGCTCCGAGGTCAACTTCACGTCCCTGTTTACCCAGTTCAGTATTTTCCGCCCCGCAAAGCAGGCGGTAATCGCCGCATCGGCTCGCTTTGGCTGGAACCAGCCTTTCGGGCGGACTCTTTCGTTGCCGATTACCGAACGCTATTTTGCGGGAGGATCGACGACATTGAGGGGTTTCGGATTGGATAACGCGGGTGCGTTGGCCGGCGGAAACGCCCTGACGATCCTCAATGCGGAATACAGGTTTCCCATACCTTTCCTGTTGTCGGGGTTTGGCGGCACTATCTTCTACGACACGGGAACCGTATTCGAGCGGATATCCCACTTCAATTTCGGCGACTATACACATACCCTCGGTTTCGGTTTCCGGTACCGAACTCCCGTGGGTCCGATCCGTGTGGATTTCGGGTTCAACGTCAACAGGCAGCCGGGCGATTCGGGCAGCAAGACCTTCTTTACTCTGGGGCACGCGTTTTGATGCTGAAAACGACGACAGTTCTGGTGGCTACGGTTGCGACGCTGGTTCTGGCCGGCGTTGAAGTATCCGCGGCGGGCACGCAGGTCACCGACCGCATGTTGGCGATCGTCGATGGGCGGGTGATCACTTCGGGAGACCTCGACCGGTACCGTGCCCTGGCCGCGTTTTTTGACGAGGAGGATGTTCCCGAAGACGACGCCGCACTGTTGGACTGGGTTATCGAAAGCGTCCTGGTTCGTGCTCAGGTTGCGCGGGTTCCAGGTATTCGGGCCACGGAACGGGACATCGACGAGTTTATTGCGCGCTTTCGGATGCCTGACAACATCGACTTTCCCCTGGTGCCCGACGACCTGCGTCAAGGCGCCCGCGAGCGTATTGAAAATCGACGCTATTTTCTGATTCGGTTCGCGCAGGAAGCCAGCGATACTGAGATACGGGACTATTACGAGACAGTCTATGTGCCCGCAGCCGAAGAGCAGGGAGAGGTGGCTTCTCTCGATGAGGTCGCCGACTTTATCGAACTGATCGTTGAACTGGAACAAACCCAGGCGGAAGCCGCCCTGTGGGCCGAGGCCCTTTTACTGCGGAGTCAGGTCGAAATCGTCGAATAGGGCCGAGTAGTGGCCCGATAGTGTCCATGAATGCCGGGTAGCTGTGGAGTGGATGTGCGGATCTGGACCAACCACAAAAAGAAGATCATTGCCGCTGTGAGCACGCTGTCGCTTGGCCTGCTCGCCGTGTCCGCCGGTACGGTGTATTTCCTCGGCTCCGAGGATTTCCGGATTCTCGCCACGGACAACATCGTTCGTGCGATTGAGGGCCGTACCGGGTTGGCGACGTCTCTGGAGAGCTTCGAGATCGATTTCCGGAATCAGACCTTCGCGCTCGCCGGCCTCGTGCTGCGCGGCGACGAGGATCCGTCGGATCCGCCGCTGGTATCGTTCGAACGAGTCGAAGTGGGCCTGCGCTGGAACGCGCTGATTGGGGGCGAAGTGGACCTGACATCGCTTGAAATCGTCGGTCCGCGGCTGAGAATCGAGATCGGAGACAACGGGTCCACAAACATACCGCCTCCACCGGATCAAGCCGAAGGGGCGGCCTCGGACTTCGAAGTGTCGGTCGGCGACCTGAGCGTATCGGATGGCCAGCTTTCGTTTAACGAAGAACGCGTAGACATCGACTTCACCCTGTCCGACCTGGAAGGCCGCTTCGATTACGCCGAGGCGACACGCGTCCTGTCGGGGCATATCGAATACGCCGGCGCCGTCGAGCGCCTGGACAAGCCGGCAATACCATACGAACTGTCGACGGACTTCGATTACGTCAACGGAATCGCACTGGTTCAGTCCATGGCCGTTCAGTCTGGCGAGAGCCGTCTCCAAGTTCAGGGCAGGATCGATGAAGTTCTCCAAAGGCGCTCGGGAGCCCTGGAATATACCGGCACGGTCGGCCTGGCTTTCATGAATCATTTCTTCGCCGACGAAGAATTCGAGGGCGAGATGGAAGTCGCCGGTGCGCTCGAGTTTTCGACGACGCATTTCGCATCCAGCGGACGCATGACCTCGCCGTCGCTCCGATTCGACCGGTGGAGCGGTGAAAACGTGTCTTCGGATTATTCGTATGGTTTTCCGGAGCGCGTTCTTGTCGCCGAGAATCTCGCCGCGGACGTTTTTGACGGCAATGCGACCGGCGTGATGAGACTGCTCCCGTTGCCCGGTCTCTCTCGCGTTGAACTCGACCTGAACTATCGGGATATCGATGCGGAGGCTCTCCGCGACATCCTTCCCCGGGGAGAGGAATACGTGGTGGGCGCACGGGTATCGGGCACGATGGAGGGCTGGTTTCGCGGCCGTTTCGAAGACTTCGATCTTTCTGGCGATGCCGCATTTGAAGCCTCTCCCCTCGAAAACCCCGTTGAGGGGGTCTATCTGCCGCTGGATGGGTCGACCGGTTATCGCGCAACGCCCATGCAGGTCGAGGTCGAAGACCTTGAAGGGCGGCTTGGATTGACGAACATCGAAGCTGTCGGAGTGGTTCGTGCCGAAGACTTCAGCCTCGACGTCGAGATGGTTTCCGGGGACCTTCGGGATCTGGCGTTCCTGGGGCTCGACTTGAGCGGTTCGGGTACGTTCGATGGTCTGCTCAGTGGAGAGATGTCCCGGCCGGAGGCGGCAGGCGTGTTTTCGCTCGAGCGTTATGACCTCGACGGGTGGATGGTCGACCGCATCGCCGGGAATATCGACTTCAGCGGCGACCGGGTCTCCCTGGAGAGCGTCAACGTGTTCGAAGGAAATTCCCGGGTCGTTCTCGACGGCGATCTGGATCTGGCCACGCGCCAGCCCAATCTCGATGTTGAAGTCGCGGTCTTCGATCCGTCCGACCTCGATACTTTCTTCTCGGTGCCCATCTCTGGCACGGTAACCGGCCAATTGCACGTCGACTCGCTCGAACCGGTTTCGGCGAGTGGGACTCTAAGAGGCGTCGGACTTGCTTACGAGGATCGACCCATCGGAAACGCCGACGCCGAAGTGACGGTTCGCGGCGACACGGTCCAACTCCGAAACGCTCGCATCCGGCAGGACGGGGCGGTGCTTTCGGGAAACCTCGACTACGAACTTGGAACCGGGACGATAAGCATCGATCTCGAAGCGTCCGGACAGGATTTGGCGGAGTATCGCTGGCTGGGCGTGCCTGAAGAATTCGAGGGTACGGTCCGTAATGCCCGATTCGCTGTTGAGGGGACCGTCGACAGTCCGCTGATTGCCGGTCAGGCCACCATCGACGGTCTACGGTTCAGGCAACAGTTCTTTGAACGGTCCGTCGTCGACATGGACCACGATGGACGGGTCGTTAGGGCCGAGATCGCCGCTGGCGAGCGATTGAGAATAGACCTCGACCTGAACCCGTTTGCGACGGGCTTTCCGTTTGACGGAAACGCCCGATTTACGAACTACGATTTGTCGTCCACGACCGGCATGGACCCCGGAACCGTGAGAGTCACGGGAACAGCGGCGTTCGAAGGGCGTCTCAACGATTTCGAAACGTTGGACGGCTTTGGCGAGGTTGTGGAATTGACCGTACGTCTGGAGGATACCGACATTGTCTCTCCGCCGTTCACGTTCGAGTTCGACACCGAAGAAGTCGAGTTTTCAAGTGTGGACCTGACGGATGAGACGATGTCGGTGACGACCGAGGGCGCGGTGTCGCTCGCTCCCGGTTTCCCGCTCGACCTGACCGTTTCAGGCGACCTCGATCTCTCGCTGCTGTACCACCGGTACCTGGATCTGGACACGACGGGAACCCTCGCTTTCCGCGGAAATATCGTGGGCGAACTCGCCAATCCCCAACTCGATGGCCGCGCGACCTTGGACGGCGTCAGTATCGGCCATCCCAGCGTGTTCCTGAACCTTACGGAATTGAATGGCGAGATGGCATTCGACCGGGACCGCGTGAACCTGATCGATCTCCAGGGAAGTGTGGGCGGCGGCGCCGTCATCGTCGGTGGCACGATCGGGGTGGAGGGAATCCGGCCCGGAGAGATGGAACTGCGGGTGGATGCCAGCGACGTTCGAATTCGAACGCCCGAAGGGCTCCGTACTGTTTTTGACGCGACCCTCTCCTTGGGAGGTACGCCGGAAGCGCCGACGCTCGAAGGAAACGTCGATGTCCTGAGCCTTTCCTTTGGTGAAAGCTTTGAGGAGTTCCTTGACCTGTTCGAGGAATCGACCGGCGGAGTCCTGCCCTCAGATGCGGGTCCTCTCGACGATCTGGCGCTGGCCGTGCACGTGCAAGGCGAGCGAAACATCAACATCGAAAACGAACTGGTCAGGGTCGAGGCGCGACTCGACCTCGATATCGGCGGGACGTTCGGCCGGCCGGCCATGACAGGTCGTGTCGAATCGGTAGATGGTGTCCTGGATCTCCAGGGCAATCGCTATCTGATTACCCGTGGGAATGTGGATTTTGTCGACCCGGTTGGTATCGAGCCGCGCATCGACGTGCAAGCCGAAACGGAACTGCGGGACTACCGTGTACTCCTCACGCTCAGCGGCGTCGGGGCCGATATTCGTCTGAATACGAGTAGCGACCCCCCGTTGCCGGAAACTGAAATACTCAGCCTGATGGCGGGCGGGCGGACACGCGAGGAACTCGCCGATAACAACGGCCGAGGGGCATTGCCCACAAGTGAGGAACTGTTTCAGGGAGCGGCGGCGACCGTGTTGACCGACCTGCTTCAGGAACGTGTCGGATCGCGGTTCGGTCTTGGAAGCCGTGTCCGCATCGACCCGTTCTTGGTAGGGGCTGAAAACGATCCCGTCGCGCGTCTTACGATTTCGGAGCAGGTAACGCGCGATCTCATCATCACCTACTCTCAGGACCTGTCGTCGAACCGCCAGGAGATCATCCTGATCGAGTACTTCCTGGATAACAACACGTCGTTCATCGGGTCACGCGACGAAACCGGCGCGGTAGGTCTGGATATTCGTCTGAGAAAACGGTTTCGTTAGGTCCCGACGCTTGCGATATCGATCGCCGTCTTGACCGAGTTGGCGATAAAGCACTGTTTGTGAGCGGCGCGATGGAGTTGTTCTTCCTGCTCGGGGGTCGGACGGTCGCCGCCGTATTCGATCTTCGGATGGAGCGTGACCGTTGCCACCCACGGAACGCCGTCTTCGTCCTTGGCCACCTGTCCCCTCGCTTCGTCCTCGTATCGCCTGATCTCGAACTTCTTGCGGGATGCCAGGTACAGGAACGTCAGCATGTGACAGCTTGCGATGGACGCCACGTAGGCCTCTTCGGGATCGACGGCTTCGGCGTCCGAGTAGGGTGCCGGAACAACCGCGGGCGATGGAGACGCGGCGACCGTGAGGCCGCCATCGAACGTCCAGGTGTGTTTACGCGAGAATCGCCCTTTCAGAAAGTCGCCCTCGATCAATTCCCATTTGAGCAATGCCTTGTGTTCGGACATGGGTTGTCTATCACTCCATTCGTTGCCCAGGGTGAATTTGTCCTTCCAGTGAACGTCCGAGAATTCAGTGGTTTAACCTGACAAGCTGGACATAGCGAGGAGATTCCTGTATAAAACGCTGAATGGAGAGGACGAAATTGACCAGCCAGGAACTGTCGGAGATCGGGGTACGGCCAGTGGAGCGAAGCGAGGAAGGGCAGTATCAAGAGCAGATGAAGCGTCATCATTATCTGGGCGCACTGGCGAAGATCGGGGAGACGGTCTGGTACGTGGCCACATGGCGCGGGCAGTGGGTGGCGCAACTGAGCCTGTCGGCGTCGGCGCTGAAGTGCGGGGTTCGGGATCGATGGATCGGCTGGGACTTCCGCTCGCAGTATGGGCGGCTGAAACTGATCGCCAACAACAGCCGCTTTTTGATCCTGCCGGGCTGGAATCGGCCGAATGTGGGCTCGCGGGTGTTGTCAGGGACCGAGCGGCGGGCCGGGTCGGATTGGCGCGAACGGTTCGGTCATGGGTTGCTGCTGCTGGAAACGTTTGTGGATCCCCGGCGCTTCCATGGCGGCGTGTATCGCGCGTCGAACTGGTTGGAACTGGGACGGACCCGGGGATACCGGCGCACCCGGGACGGCTACAGCACCGAAGCCGATGCCCCGAAGCTTGTCTTTGTGCGTCCCCTGTGCCGTGATGCGCGCGGGCAACTGACCCACCCTGGCCGGGAACATCTTCAACTCACCGGAGCCCCCAAGATCATGCTCAATGCCGCACAGATGCGCCAACTCCCCCAGTGCTTCAAGACCATTCCCGATCCGCGCCGCGCTCAGGGACGGCGCCATCCCTTGTCGGCAGTGCTGGGCATCGCGGCGGGCGCGACGCTGTGCGGCATGCACGGCTATAAAGCCATCTCGGATTGGGCCGATGCCCTGGGGCAGAAAGCCCGCGAACGTTTTGGCTGCCGGCGGGAGAACGGCCGCTATGTGGTTCCCAGCGAGTTTGTGATTCGGGATTGTCTGGTCCGGATTGAACCGGGGGCGCTGGACCGGGCGCTCAATGCGTGGAATCGGGCGTGGGGCGCCCCGGACGATGCGCTGGCCATGGATGGCAAGACGATGAAGAACGCCCTCGACTCTGACGGGCGTCAGACCCACATCATGAGCGTAGTCGGGCATGAGTCGAAACGCTGCTACACCCAAAAAAAGTGGGAACCCTGCCTGTAGCCGGCGGCGAGGAGCGCAAGCGCACGAACGAAATCGGCATGGCCGTTCCCTTGCTTCAAACCTGCGACATCGCCGGCAAGGACATCACCGGCGATGCCCTGCTGACCCAACGCGCGATCGCGCGCTATTTGGTCGAGCGGGGAGCGCACTATCATTTCACGGTCAAAGGCAACCAACCGACGCTGGAACGCGATATCGCGTTCCAGTTCCAAACCCGCGGACAACCCGACTTTGTCGAGGTCACCCCGCCCGATCATGGCCGCATCGAAACCCGGCGCATTTGGTGTAGCGCCGAACTCAACCACTACCTCGACTTTCCCCACCTGGGCCAGGTCTTTCGGATCGAGCGCGAATCCATCGACAAGAAATCCGGCGCCCTCACGTGTGAAACCGCGCTGGGCATCACGAGCCGCTCACCCGGCGAAACCTCCCCCGAACGCTTGCTGGCCATCAATCGCGGTCATTGGAGTATCGAAAGCGTCCATTACATCATCGACTGGAATTACGATGAGGACCGCAGTCGAATCCGCACCGGCTTCGGCCCGGAAAACATCACCCGCCTCCGACGCTTTGCCGTCGGTATTCTCAAATCCTTTCAAAAACCCGCTCAATCGATCGCCCAATCGATGCGCAAACTCTCGTTCAATACCCGTCTCGTCTTCGACTACTTGAGAATGACTCGAAATTCATTCCCCACATCATGCTCCATCTGAGAACAAATTTGCCGTGACGCCGAGTCCAGGGTGAATTTGTCCTTCCAGTGAACGTCCGAGAATTCAGTGGTTTAACCTGACAAGCTGGACATAGCGAGGAGATTCCTGTATAAAACGCTGAATGGAGAGGACGAAATTGACCAGCCAGGAACTGTCGGAGATCGGGGTACGGCCAGTGGAGCGAAGCGAGGAAGGGCAGTATCAAGAGCAGATGAAGCGTCATCATTATCTGGGCGCACTGGCGAAGATCGGGGAGACGGTCTGGTACGTGGCCACATGGCGCGGGCAGTGGGTGGCGCAACTGAGCCTGTCGGCGTCGGCGCTGAAGTGCGGGGTTCGGGATCGATGGATCGGCTGGGACTTCCGCTCGCAGTATGGGCGGCTGAAACTGATCGCCAACAACAGCCGCTTTTTGATCCTGCCGGGCTGGAATCGGCCGAATGTGGGCTCGCGGGTGTTGTCAGGGACCGAGCGGCGGGCCGGGTCGGATTGGCGCGAACGGTTCGGTCATGGGTTGCTGCTGCTGGAAACGTTTGTGGATCCCCGGCGCTTCCATGGCGGCGTGTATCGCGCGTCGAACTGGTTGGAACTGGGACGGACCCGGGGATACCGGCGCACCCGGGACGGCTACAGCGCCGAAGCCGATGCCCCGAAGCTTGTCTTTGTGCGTCCCCTGTGCCGTGATGCGCGCGGGCAACTGACCCACCCTGGCCGGGAACATCTTCAACTCACCGGAGCCCCCAAGATCATGCTCAATGCCGCACAGATGCGCCAACTCCCCCAGTGCTTCAAGACCATTCCCGATCCGCGCCGCGCTCAGGGACGGCGCCATCCCTTGTCGGCAGTGCTGGGCATCGCGGCGGGCGCGACGCTGTGCGGCATGCACGGCTATAAAGCCATCTCGGATTGGGCCGATGCCCTGGGGCAGAAAGCCCGCGAACGTTTTGGCTGCCGGCGGGAGAACGGCCGCTATGTGGTTCCCAGCGAGTTTGTGATTCGGGATTGTCTGGTCCGGATTGAACCGGGGGCGCTGGACCGGGCGCTCAATGCGTGGAATCGGGCGTGGGGCGCCCCGGACGATGCGCTGGCCATGGATGGCAAGACGATGAAGAACGCCCTCGACTCGGACGGGCGTCAGACCCACATCATGAGCGTGGTCGGGCATGAGTCGAAACGCTGCTACACCCAAAAAAAGTGGGAACCCTGCCTGTAGCCGGCGGCGAGGAGCGCAAGCGCACGAACGAAATCGGCATGGCCGTTCCCTTGCTTCAAACCTGCGACATCGCCGGCAAGGACATCACCGGCGATGCCCTGCTGACCCAACGTGCGATCGCGCACTATTTAGTCGAGCGGGGAGCGCACTATCATTTCACGGTCAAAGGCAACCAACCGACACTGGAACACGATATCGCGTTGCTGTTCCAAACCCGCGGACAACCCGACTTTGTCGAGGTCACGCCACCCGAGCATGGCCGCATCGAGACCCGACGCATTTGGTGTAGTACCGAACTCAACCACTACCTCGACTTTCCCCACCTGGGCCAGGTCTTTCTGATCGAGCGCGAATCCATCGACAAGAAATCCGGCGCCCTCACGTGTGAAACCGCACTGGGCATCACAAACCGCTCACCCGGCGAGGCCTCCCCCAAACGCTTACTGGCCATCAATCGCGGTCATTGGAGTATCGAAAGCGTCCATTACATCATCGACTGGAATTACGATGAGGACCGCAGTCGAATCCGCACCGGCTTCGGCCCGGAAAACATCACCCGCCTCCGACGCTTTGCCGTCGGTATTCTCAAATCCTTTCAAAAACCCGCTCAATCGATCGCCCAATCGATGCGCAAACTCTCGTTCAATACCCGTCTCGTCTTCGACTACTTGAGAATGACTCGAAATTCATTCCCCACATCATGCTCCATCTGAGAACAAATTTGCCGTGATTCGTTGCCTGAGCGTCATGACATGGGCTGCATGACGCGAGTATATTGGAAGTTGCCGAAGGGATAACGCAAGTCCAGCTTTGCCTACTCGGTGGAGTCATCGGTCCACCGCAGGCCCGGAAGGCCGTCGACGCTCGACACGTTCGCTTTGCGCTGGTACTCGCGAAGCGCCTCCTCGCTTTTATGATTCGCCCAATCGTTCAGTTGCGAACGGGCGCCCCGATAATCGAACAGTGGCACACCGTACCCGCACGAATCGCTGACGCGTTCAATCATGACCCGAATCACCGATCGAAGGCCGTGTTCGTTCGTGTTCTTGCCCAGTCGTTGGACCAGATTCGAAAACCTGGAGTCGCCGGGTTCGATAACCTCGCCGCGTCCGTGAAGCCGAACGATCTTCGGCGCCCCTTCGAGCGCGCACAACATGATCGCGATTCGTCCGTTTTCCCGAAGGTGTGCGATGGTTTCGACCCCGCTGCCGACGTAATCCAGATAGGCCACAGTGGTGGGGTCGACGACGTGAAGCGTCTCAATCCCTTTTGGCGACAGATTGATGTGTCCGTCGGCGGCTGAGGCCTTGGTGCCGACGAAAAACATCTGCTGGGACTCGATGAATGTTCGGAGCCGTTCGTCGATCGATCAGTATGTCTTGGCCATCGTCGGGTTTCCAATGGATCAGAATAGCGGGTTTTCGGGATTACTTCTATGGGTGGCGGGAAGGCGAATGGTTTCACGGGCCATGAGCGTGGGAGCTCTCATGGCCCGGGGACGAGTTGGGCAGACCGTGGCGAAACCCGCGAGTTCCGCCGTGGGACGAGACGCTACTTCCCGATCGTTCGCTTCAGAAACTCTATGGCCGGGGGAAGATGTTTTTCGTCGAAGAAACCGGGCCCACCGTGAGCCGAGCCGTGAACGGCATCGAAATCGACGTCCAGACCCAGCGCTTCGTACGCGCCTTCAAGTTGATGGGCCTGATTGATCGGCATCTGAGGATCGCGGTCCCCGTGGAACAGCAGCAGGGGCGGATCGTTCGCATCCACGTGATAGACCGGGCTGGCGAGTTGCGCGATTTCGGGAGCGTCTTCGGGCAGGGCGCCGAGCAACTGTTCCAGTGCCGGTGGGCGCATGCTCAATCCGAACGGCGTCGACTGGTCAAGGATCGTCGTCAGGTCCGAGGCGCCGAAGTAGCTGATAATGGCCTGGATGTCGGACGACACGTTTGCGTGGCCGCCGATGTCGCCTTCGAGTTCCGCATGTCCGTTGGTCACGCCGACCAGAGCGGCCAGGTGCCCACCCGAGGATTGACCCGTAATGGCAAAGTTTTCAGGGTTGTAGCCGTAATCATCGGCGTGAGAGCGGAGAAAGCGAATGGCCCCCTTGATGTCGTGGACCATTGCCGGGAACTGCGCATCGCCCGATTGACGGAAGTCCAGGCTGGCCATGGCAAATCCGTTCTCGGGAAAGACCATGGGTGCACGGTCCTTGTTGCCGGCCCGCCACGCGCCGCCGTGAACGAATACCACCAAGGGTGGCGAATCAATGTTCGCCGGCATGTAGATGTCGAGTCCCATTTCCGTGCCGTCCACGGTTCCGTACACGACATCCCGGTGTTCCTGGATGTCCTGCGCCCCCGATACCTGGGGCAGTAGTAACAGGATGACGGCGAGTGCGGGAACGGCCAGCGAAAAACGTTGGCTCGAATTGTTGTGAGTCAGATGCATGGTGCTTGGCTCCTGCTGATTTTGAAAATCGATTAGATAGCATATTGCGGTTGGGCCTGGATCGCCACAATATTGAGCAAAGCCCGATGCGTTCGGAACGGATGAGGCGATCGGTCAGGAAAAAGACGATGGCTTGGGCACGCTTGCGCGCTTCCAACTGGCGCAAGGTAGGGCGCATATCGTTGCATCCGCAGAAGCGCATGTCCGTGCGCGCTTGACCCGGCGCGAGGAACGCGCCGCTACGCGCCCGGCGCGAGGAACGCGCCGCTACGCGCCCGCGCTTGATCCGGCGCGAGGAACGCGCCGCTACGCGCCCGGCGCGAGGAACGCGCCGTACCTTGCGCCATCTCAGGCGGCTATGCCCCGGCAAACACCATCAGGATTCCGAATCCCGCGGCGAACGCCGCGGACATCCGAACGATTATCGGAGGCCGCTCCAGCCACCAATCGATGAGCCGGTCCAGGCGTTCGCGTCCGACTAGCAGGGCCGAAGCAGCCGCGACGATGGCGATGATTCCGATGACCTGAACCACGACCGGCATCCTGCTGGCTGGCGCCGCCGACAGGCAAATCACGCCCATGACCATTCGGATTCCGACGGCCGCGATGAATCGCGACTCCGACTTCCAGTTTCCAATGACCTCGATGAAGTAACGCGGCACGACGATTCCGATCAAACCGATCAGCGTGATGAGCACTCCAAAAATCGATACAACGTACGCCACGGCTTGTCCTCCTGGACCGGCCGGTTCCGGTGGGGGTTAACCGCCGGAGGACTCCACCGGCCTCTGGCTCTGACAGCTCCAGCACAGATCGAATTCGGCCTCGATCGCCTCTCCGCACTTTGGGCAAGTCCACGGCACGGAAGCCGGCCGCAGCCCTCCGGCCATGATTTCCCGAGCGGCCTTTTCCTTGGTATGGTCCAGGATCCACAATTCAACGAAAGCCTCGCTCAAGGGGATTTCACCCATGACGGACCGGCGGAACTCGCCCAGGACCTGGCACGGAATCCCATTGGTCTCGAGCGCGTTCTTGATGTTGTGAATGTCGATGCTGCTCATTGAACTGTGAATTTTGATCATGCGCGTCGTACCGTGGGATTTTGCGGTGAACTGTGAGTATGTGCGTTAAACCGTGCTGTCCTTGCAGACTTTAGCGAAATCGGCCGACCGGGTTCAGTATAACGCAGCCCCCGATTCCTCCTTGGCGCGACCGTGCAGTGTTTTGCCGCGGGCTCTTACACTTCAACGCCAGTCGTCGATGACGAAAGCGTCCGGCCTGCAGAATCCGGGTTGATCGGGCCGATGCATCCGAACGCCCGTTCGCGAGACTGTATATCCCGCCGCGAGCATGTCTTCATGGGCGTCGCACCGGGCGGCGCTCATCCCCGCGACCAGTCGCCGGGCGCCGGCCTGTGCCGCGAAGGATTGACACGCGTCGAGAAGCCTGCCGAAATGAGCCCGCGCATCCGGACCCGCTGCCGCGGCGCCAAACTTGATGTAGCAAACGCCGCTTCCGGCTTCGCTCCCGGCGCCAGTGTGGCAGACGGCAAATCCGGCCAGTTCTTTGTCCTGAATCACGACCGTGTCCCCGATGGACTGCTCCGCGACCGATCGGATCTCGGGCGTGACGTCGAGTCCGGGATGGATGGCATCGGTCAGAATCCGGCACATTGAAAGTGCCTCGGATCGCTGCCCCCGGCCGAGTTGCGAATATGCGGTCCAGTCTTCGAACCCGGCATCGCCCGCCAATACGGTGCGTTCGAATATGGAAGTCAGGGCGCGGGGCTGGAAGCCGAACTTCCGATAGAGGCTGATGTGTTTGGGACTATCGGCCAGGGTGAACAGGCCGGCATGCGTGACGCCCCAGGCGTCGAGCGACTCCACGACGGGCGCCATTAACGCGTTGGCGAATCCGCGATTCCACAACGCGGGGTCCAGCGATAGCGGTCCGAAGAATCCGAAGGAGCCCCAGCGCGTTGCGAAGTTGGAACCGGCGACCCTGCCGTCCACTTCGAGCGCGAATGCCGAGGCGGGGCTCGCCTTCCACCGGGTGAAAACGTAGTTTGCATCGCCCATGAATTCAGAGGGTTTCCGGTACCCCCTCGCGGTTCCGAAAGCGATCCTCATGATCCGATCGGCCTCGTCCAGATCGCTCGCCCTGAGCCGCCGGATCGAGTCGGCCTGCCGATCGCGATCCCGGCTACCACACACCGATCGTCACTCCTCCGGCCTCGGCCGGGCTCGGCCAGTTCTCGACCGCTTCGTCGGTCATTCCCGTTCGATTGCGCCGTTCCCGCATCCATTCGAACAGGCGGTCGTACAACTCGTTCCGGGTGGACTGGTGCGCGGAATCCGTTCCCAGATCGACGAGTTCGTCCGGATCGTTCCCGAGGTCGAACAACTGGGGAGGGAAGTCCCGCCCGAAATGGACGAGCTTCCACCGATCGGTCCGCACCATCACCATGCGTGCCTCCCTGGGGCCAAGCCCCAGCTTGCGCGCCGTTGGATAGATCGCGTAGTCGAGTTCCGAAAATGCCGTTTCGCGCGGCCATTCGCTCGTGCCCCGAAGCAGGGGAAGAAGAGACCGGCCTTCGATGATATGGTTCGGCGCCGGTAGTCCAAGCGCCTCCAGAAACGTCGGCGCCAAGTCCACTCCCTGAACCAGCGCGGCGCTTTCGCTGCCGCGTCGCGCACCGGTCGACGGGTCGACGACGATGAGGGGGACCCTGACGCCCTGTTCGTACATGAACTCCTTCTCGCCCTGCCAGTGGTCGCCCAGATAGTCGCCGTGGTCGGAGGTGAAAACGATCATCGTGTCTTCGGCGCGTCCGGCGGCTTCCAGGTGCCCTGTCAGCCGTCCGAGGTGAGTATCCACCTGCCGGACCAGCCCCATGTATGCCGGAACCACGTTGGACCTCACCTCGTCTTTCGAAAAACTCCGGCTCTCGGGATGTTCCTGAAAACCTCTGAAGATGGGGTTGGCGGTGTTCCGCTCCGCATTGGAGCGCACCGGGGCGGGGCAGTCCTGGGGTCCGAACATGTCGTGATACGGGGCCGAAACGATATATGGCCAGTGCGGTTTGATGAACGAAACGTGCAGGCACCAGGGCTTGCCGCCCTGCTCGTCGATAAAGTCGATCGCGCGGTCGACCGTCCAGGCGGACTCGGACAACCGATCGGGGATGCGCGACGCCCGGTGCGCGTTTCGCAGCCGCCAGCCGCTGGCGATCCTGCCGTATTCATCCAACCCCGCGTTCGCGTACTCATGCCAGGGATTGGGACCGTCATACCCCTTGGCCTTCAGGTATGCGTTGTACGGCGCGTGCCGGATCTGGACGCCATCGGGGTGAATGCCGTCGTCGCGCGCGTATGGCTCGAAGCCGCCTTCGGCGATCCAGAAGCCCGGTCCGTCCGATGGCGAAAGTCCCAGTCGGCGGATCCCTTCGATGTCGGGCTCGTGATGCGTCTTCCCGACCACGGTAGTCCGGATTCCGGCCGGGCGCAGGTAGTCTCCCAAAGTGCGCTCGCCCGCGGGGAGCGGCACGAAATTCCACGTCGCGCCGTGCGAGAAGGTGTACCGGCCCGTGTAGTACGACATCCTTGAAGGCCCGCAGACCGGCGCCGTGACGTAAGCGCGGTCGAAGCGCATGCCGCGTGCGGCCAGACGATCGATGTTCGGTGTGAGCGGGGCTTTCGCCCCGTAGCAGGACAGGTAGTCCGCACGAAGCTGGTCGCACATGATGAAGAGAATGTTGCGGACCGCCGTCATGGCAATGAAGCCCAATCGTTACGACAACGCGAACCGACGGGCAGCCAGACCTCCGAAACTCGGATCATCGCGGGGCGTCCGGGTTGGTATCGGCCTCCGGCTGCGCATTCGGCGGAGCGTTCTCCCCGCGGAGGATTGCGAGCAGTTCGTCGGTAATCTCGATATCCTGAACCGCGAGAATCAGGCCGATCTCTGGGGCCGAGGTATCCACGATCACGTCGAACCCGTTCTCCTCGCCGTAAGTCTGCACCAACTCGAATACCTTTTCGGCGATCGGTGCGAGCAACTGCTGCCGCAACTGGTTGAGATCTCCCTGGACATCGCTATTCAAGCGTTCGATTTCCTGGCGAAGCCGTTCGATTCGGTCCAGCAAATCCGACAGCCCGTCGTCGGCCGGCGTATCGGGTGAAGTCAGCAGCCGCTCCGCTTCACGGAGTTCTTCCTGCCTCGCCTGAATCTCGTTTGTTCTTTCAGCGAGGACCATGGACCATTGTTCCGACGCCCGTTCGAAGTCGGGGCTTCCTTCGACCACTTCCTGCACGTGCACCGCGCCGAGCTTCGAACCGACGATCTGCGCATCCACCGCCGGAGAGAATGCGAGGAGCAGCAGGGCGGTCAGCGCGCCAAACGCGAAAGCGCGCCGGCGGTGCGTGGCTGCCCCTCGAAACCTGCGCCAACCCGCGGGGCTACGTTGAGGGCACCTAGCAGCCTGTCGGACTAACACCGAATCAAAAACCTAAGTCATTCATATGACTGTGTTTACCGTTTCGGGCTAAAAAGGGCCGTTGTTGAAAACAAAGGACTTACGCCGAAAGTCCGACAGGCTGCTAGCCACGGAACCCCCCGGCTTGTTCGAAATGATGCGCTGCCCGCAGCACCTTGCCTTCCTCGAAGTGGTTTCCGATCAACTGCATGCCCACGGGAAGGTTGTCCTGGCTCTTTCCGCAGGGGACCGATATTCCCGGAAGGCCGGCCAAGTTGCACGTCGTAGTGAAGATGTCGTTCAGATACATTGCCAGCGGGTCGTCCGTGTTCTCGCCGACCCTGAAAGCCGTGGTCGGCGTGGTCGGCGTCACCAGAAGATCCACGGTTTCGAACGCGGTTTGAAAGTCCTGCAGCACCAGGGTGCGTACCTTTTGAGCCTTCAGATAATAGGCATCGTAGTAGCCGGCGCTAAGCGCGTATGTACCCAGCAGAATGCGTCGTTTGACTTCGGGTCCAAACCCGGCCATCCGAGTTTGACGATACATGCTTTGAAGCGTTTTTCCCGGTACACGGAGTCCGTAACGCACGCCGTCATAACGTGCCAGGTTGCTGCTGGCCTCGGCCGTACAGATCAGGTAATACGTGGCGATGGCGTATGGGGTGTGGGGAAGGCTGAGTTCCCGGATCTCGCATCCCAGTCCTTCGAGCGTTTCGATGCCCGCGCGCACCTTCTCGCGGACTCCGGAATCCATTCCGTCTACGAAGTATTCCTTCGGCACGCCAACCTTCATGCCCTTGACGGGTCGATCCAGTTCGCCGCTCCAGTTCGAAGTCGGCACGTCGGCCGAGGTCGAGTCCATGGGATCGAAACCGGCCATGCAGTCCAGTAATCGTGCCGCGTCTTCAACCGAACGCGAGAAGGGGCCAATCTGATCGAGCGACGACCCGAACGCGACCAGTCCGTATCGGGATATCCGGCCGTAGGTCGGTTTCAAACCCACCACGCCACAGAACGATGCGGGCTGCCGGATGGATCCTCCGGTATCGGAACCCAATGCCACCGGAACCAGTCCGGCCGACACCGCCGCGGCCGAACCGCCGCTGGAACCGCCCGGAACGCGTTCGATGTCGTGCGGGTTCCGCGTTACGAAGAACGCCGAATTCTCCGTAGACGATCCCATTGCAAACTCGTCCATGTTGGTCTTGCCGATGACGATGGCCCCGGCCTTTCGCAACCGGTCGACGGCGGTCGAGCTGTACGTGGGGACGTAGTCTTCGAGAATTCGCGACCCGCAGGTGGTTCGTTCCCCCCGAATGTGCAGGTTGTCCTTGACGGCGAGCGGAATGCCGGCCAGAGGCCCGACCGGTTCATTTTCGGCGAACGCCCTGTCGGCGGCGCGCGCCTCTTCCATGGCCTCGTCCTTGCGTGTCCTCAGAAAGGACTTCAGTTCGGGGTCGCGGCGTTCGATCTCTTCGAACACGCCCGATATCACTTCGCTGACGGTTGCCGTTCCTTCGCGGTATTCGCGCGCGAGCTGCCCCGCGGTGGCTTTCTTGAGATTCATCGTTCGCCGATGACTTTCGGAACCCGGAACAGACCCACGGTTTCGGCGGCTACGGAACTGCCGTCGCGGGTCTGGACACGGTCCTCGCGTTCGGCGTGCGGTTCGCGGGCAACCACCTGTGCCGTGGGCTCGACGGCGTCGGTATCGAGTGTTTCAAGTTGTTCCACATATTGAACGATTCGGGTCAACTGGGATGCCAGTTCCTCTCGTTCGCCATCGGCGACATCCAGATTCGCCAGTTGCGCCACGTAGGCGACTTCAGTTGCGCTTATCTTCATAAATAAATTCTATGTCCGTGATCCATCGGTTCGGCCAGGGTTCGTTTACCTTGCGCAGCATCCACCCGCGGAGGGAGATCAGTTGCTGCTTCCAGGTCTGGTCGGGTACCCGTACAATGATCCGCGACCCACGTACATCAACGACCGATGTGGAGCCGGCAAGCGGTTCGCCGACAAGCTTGGGCCAGAATGCCTGCAGCAGTCGCAGATCGAGATCTTCGTTCCACTGGGGCGACTGGCGGAACGAAGCGATAATCTGGCGAATTGCGGGGTCGAACGGCATTGCGGTTTCGGTATGTCCTTTGCTTGCGAGCCAGTTAAGGTAGAACGGGATCGGTCCTATTTTTACACATTTGAATAGCTCGCCCGGGACCATGTTCTTACAATCAAGGGATTCTGGTTACAATCGGGGGATACCGCCCGGACTCATGCCCAAACGCCCCAGTCTAGTGCTACTGCCGCTCCTGCTGTGCCTGCCCCTGGCCGCGGAAGGGCAGTCCGCGGTGACCTCCCCGATCGAGCAATTCGGCTTCAACCTGGGCGACGACTACCAACTGGCAAACTACACCCAACTGGAAGCCTATTGGACACGGCTCGCGACCGAATCCGACCGGATGAGCCTGGAGGTGATCGGCGAAACCGCCGAAGGCCGCCCGATCTACATGGCCATCGTCACCTCGCCTGAGAACCATCGGAATCTGGACGAGTACAAGTCCATCGCGCGGCAACTCGCTCTGGCCGAAGGCGTCGACGAGAACTAGGCGCGTGAACTTGCCGGCCGTGGACGGGCCGTCGTCTGGATCGACGGCGGACTCCATGCCGACGAAACGCTCGGCGCGCAACAACTGATGGAAACCGTCTATCGGATGGTGAGCCGGGACGATGCCGAGACCCTGCGATTCCTCGACGACACAATTCTGCTGGCCATCTGCGTCAACCCGGACGGCCTCGAACTGGTTGCCGATTGGTATATGCGCAATCCTGACCCTCTGGCGCGATCGCTGGACGATTTGCCGCGTCTCTATCAGAAGTACACCGGACACGACAACAACCGGGATTTCTACATGTCGTCCCAGCCCGAGACCGAGGCCATCAACCGGATTCTTTATCGCGAGTGGTTTCCGCAGATTGTATATAACCACCATCAGTACGGTCCCCGCGGTACGGTTCTTTTTGCGCCGCCGTTCCGGGATCCGTTCAACTACAACTACGACCCGCTGATCATGGCCAGCCTGGATCTGGTGGCCGGCGCGATGCACAGCCGGTTCCTGGCCGAAAACAAGCCCGGCGCCACGATGCGTTCGGGAGGAGAATATTCCACCTGGTGGAACGGGGGACTGCGGACGAGCCCGTATTTCCACAACATGATCGGCCTGCTGACCGAGACGATCGGCGGTCCAACACCCGTCGAAATCCCGCTGGAACTCGATTTGCAAGTGCCGCGCGGAGACTATCCTCGTCCGATCGAGCCTCAGACCTGGCATTTCCGTCAGTCCATCGAGTATTCGATCACTGCGAACCGCGCGGTTATGGACTTTGCGTCGCGTTACCGCGACACGTTGTTGTTCAACATCTGGCGGATGGGGATGAACTCGATCGAACGCGGCAACCGCGATAGCTGGACCATCACCCCCGACAGGCTGGAGGCCGTCCGCGGTCTCGGCGGGAATTCCGGGCGCGTTTTGGCGGGGTTGCGGAATCCCGTGTTACGCGATCCTCGTGGATACGTTATTTCCGCCAGCCAACCCGATTTTCTGACTGCGACAAGGTTTGTCAACGCGCTCATCAAGAACGGCATCGCGGTCGAGCGCGCCACCCGGAACTTCGAGTTGGACGGTGTGGGTTACCCTTCCGGATCTTTCGCGATCCGAACCGCGCAGGCGTTTCGGCCGCATGTTCTGGACATGTTCGAGCCGCAGGATTACCCCGATGATTTCGCCTATCCAGGCGCTCCTCCGACGCCTCCGTACGACATGACCGGCTGGACGCTGGCGTATCAGATGGGCATCGAGTTCGAACGGATACTCGATGGGTTCGACGGCCCGTTCGAACGTGTCGGGGGCCTCGTCGAGGCGCCGGCCGGCGAAGTGACCATTGTTCCCGAGACCGTCGGTTACTTCCTGAGCCACGCGACAAACGATGCGTTCGTTGCGATCAATCGTCTGGTGGGCGCCGAAGACGTGTACTGGCTGCGCGATCCGGTCGAAGCGGGTGGCCGGCTGTGGCCGGCAGGCGCCATCTATATCCGTGCCGGCGACCGCGTCGAATCCGGAATCGCGCAACTGGCCCGCGATCGTGGGCTCTACTTCGAAGCGACCGCGATTGAGCCCGATACCGATGCGTTCATGTTGAACGAGGTTCGAATCGGCCTGTGGGACCGTTACGGTGGTTCCGAACCGTCGGGTTGGACCCGTTTCATACTTGAAAATTTCGAATTTCCGTTCGAGATCGTCTATCCGCCGCAACTGGATGACGGAGATCTGGCGAACGATTTTGACGTCCTGATCTTCGTGGATGACGGTATTCCGTCCCGTGAGAACGTTCGGAACAGTGAGGAGCGGGGAACGCCGGACAATGTTCCCGAAGAGTTCGAGGCCCGGTTGGGCGACGTGTCGCTCGACGAGACCGTCCCCGCGATCCGTGAGTTCCTGGAGACCGGCGGTACCGTTATTGCGATTGGCGAATCGACGTCCCTGGCGAGCCATCTCGGCCTCCCGGTATCGAATCCGCTCACCACTGAATCGTCGGGCGGGGCGATTCAGCGGTTACCCCGCGAAGAGTTCTACGTGCCGGGTTCGATTCTCGAGGTCGAGGTCGACAATTCCCACCCACTGGCCTTCGGTCTGGACGACCGCGTTGACGTCGTGTTTTCGGACAGCCCCGCGTTCAGACTGGACGAGGGCACCGCGGGTGTCCGGGCCGTTGCCCGATTCGGTCCGGCGCCCCTTCGAAGCGGCTGGGCATGGGGACAGGAGCGCCTTGAAGGCACTGCCGCCATCGTCGATGCCGATGTCGGCCGTGGCAGGCTTTTCCTCTTCGGTCCCGAGGTCGCGTTCCGTGCCCAATCTCACGGCACATTCAAATTTTTGTTCAACGGAATCTATTACGGTCCGGCCGAACCGGTGACCCTGGGTCAGGAATGAAAACCCGAACCGGCACAATCCCGCCGCCTCGAATTGCGGTGTCGCGCGCCAGCGGTTGTGTCCCCGCCCCGATAGCGAATTTCAAATTCCGGATCAATCACCGAAAAGTGCGGAAGGACCCGAAAAAAACGTTGATCCGAAGCCGGATAGCTGCTTAAGGTATAGGGTCCGAATGAATAAAAATATGCGGGACCTACAAGGGTTCCACAAAATCGCAATTCCGCCAAATAGAACGATCGAAATTACCCTTGAGGTAAACCAGTAGAAGAGGACATCATGCTCAAGAATCTCAACATCTCTTTACTGTTTCTTGTATTGCTGTTCGCAATATCCACACACACATTCGCTCAGGAAAACGCCACATTGACCGGTACCGTGGCCGATAGTACCGGAGCATTGATACCGGGCGCGGAAGTCACGGCCACCAATGACGCCAGTGGGATGGCAATGACGAGCCTGACTAACGGAGTCGGCCAGTACGAATTCACTCTTCCACCAGGAGTCTATACGGTCACGGCGGAGTTGCCCGGCTTTGAAACCGGGATCGAAAGCATGGTCCAACTGGTTGCGGGCCAACAGGCGACGCGGAACTTCATGCTCGAGATCGGCGCGCTTGTCACGTCTATCGTGGTCGGGACGCGCGCGGAGCCCCGGTCGGCTACCGAGTCGACGGTGCCGGTGGACGTCATCCGGACCGAGGACTTCGCCAGACAGGGCAGTACCGACTTGGCGACTCAGTTGCGGACGGTCGTCCCCTCTTTCAACATCAATATTCAGCCGATCAGCGACGCGGCGACCATCGTCCGGCCGGCGAACCTGCGCAACCTGGCGCCCGACCACACGCTGATCCTGGTCAACGGAAAGCGCCGTCACCGCGCGCCGGTCATCACCTGGCTCGGTAACGGCATCGCCGACGGTTCGCAGGGGCCGGACATCTCCGTCATCCCCTCGATTGCCATCCGGCAGGCCGAGGTGCTGCGCGACGGCGCCGCGGCGCAGTACGGCTCGGATGCCATCGCGGGCGTAATGAACTTCCAGCTCAAGGACTCCTCCTCGGGCGGCAGCCTTGAAGTCCGCACGGGCGCTTACTTCGATGCGAACCCGGGCGACATTTCGACCTGCGGGGAGAGGATCATCGGCGACATCAAGCATTCTTGCAACGGGATCGGCGGACACGGACAGACGCTCACCGTGGCCGGAAACGTCGGGATGCCGCTCGGTGAGAACGGGTTCTTGAACGTGAGCCTGGAGTACGGCGACGGCAACCCGACCAGCCGCAGCGTCCAGCGCAACGACGCGATAGCGGTCATCTCGGGCGGCAACTCAAACCTGCGCAACCCGGCGCAGGTTTGGGGATCTCCGGAACTCGAAAACGACCTGAAACTGTTCGGCAACTTCGGCTATCTCTTCAACAACGGCATCCAGTTCTACGGCCACAGCAACTATGCGAGCCGCACGGTGACCGGCGGTTTCTACTTCAGGAACCCGCATACCCGAGGCGGCGTTTTCCGGGGACCCGAGGTCGACGGCAACCCGTCGCTGCTCGTCGGCGACGCGGTCTGGGCACAGACCGGCGTCGAGAAAGCCGGCAACTGCCCCGCCATCCCGATCATCGACAATGTCCCCGACGCGGGCGCCCTCGCGGAGGTCGAGGCCAACCCGGACTGCTTCACGCTCTTCAGCCGGTTTCCCGGCGGTTTCACGCCGCAATTCGGAGGCAACTTGGTCGACTATTCGTGGGTCAGCGGCCTGCGGGGCTTTGCTGGCGACTTCACCTGGGACGCCAGCGTCAACTTCGGCGCCGGCGAGGTCGATCAGTTCATCTTCGACACGGTCAACGCGTCGGTGGGTTACGACACTCCGACGTCATTCAAGCCCGGCAGCTACCGGCAGGAAGACCTGAACTTCAACTTCGACACCACCTACCGGATCAACGATATCGTGCACTTCGCGGCCGGTTTCGAGTGGAGAAACGAGCAGTTCACGATCGGCGCCGGCGGGCAACCGTCGTGGGAGATCGGCCCGTATGCGGCGCAGGGTTTCAGTTCGGGCTCGAACGGTTTCAACGGCTACCGGGCCGACACGACGGCGGGAGTATGGAGCCGCAGTAACATCGCCACTTACGCCGAGCTCGAGTTCGGCGGCCCGCGTTGGACCCTCAGCACGGCTGTCCGTTTTGAGGATTTCGAGGATTTCGGCACGACGACCAACGGCAAGATCTCGGCGCGGGCCGCGGTGAGCGAACAGGTGTCGCTGCGCGCCGCCGTCAGCACCGGGTTCCGTGCGCCGACGCCGGGACAGCAGAATGCGTTCAACGTGACGACCGCCTTCATCGGCGGGCAGTTGACCAACAACGGTGTCGTCCCGTCCACTTCCGACGTGGCCGTGGCCCGAGGCGGCGCGCAACTGCAGCCGGAGTCCTCGGTCAACTACAGCGCGGGCATCGTTGTCGAAGAGGGACCGTTCACCTTCACGTCCGACTTTTTCAGGATCGACATCGCCGACCGCGTCGCCCTGTCGCAGGAAATCGCGTTGACCGAAAGCGAGATCGTGACACTGCTGGCGGAAGGAATTCCCGAGGCGCGGAATTTTCCGGTATTTCGGTTCTTCCTGAACGACTTCTCGACGACGACCCAGGGTATCGACTTGGTATCGACCATCGTGGCCGGGCGCACGACGTTCAGCGGGGTTTTTAACTACACGGACACGGAGATCAAGAACATCGAATCCTCCGTGATCGATGAATTCCGTATCAATACGCTGGAACGGGGACTGCCGAAAACCCGGTGGAATGTCAGCATCAACCATGACGCCGATCGGTGGAACCTGACGGGCCGATTGAACTTCTTCGGGCAGTTCTGGGACAGCGAGGATGGACGGAATGCAACCGATGTCTCCGGCGGTCCGGCGCAGTCCTGGCTGTATCCGGCTTACGGTGGCAAGGCGATGCTCGACCTCGAGCTCGGCATCCCGCTCGGGGAGAGCGTCACGCTGTCGGTCGGCGGCGACAACGTGCTGAACACCCACCCGGACGTCAACCAGTACGGCGCCGACACGGTGGGCAACCAATACGGCCAGTTCTCGCCGTTCGGCTTCAACGGCGCGTACTACTACACGCGGCTCAACTACACGTGGGACGTCGGCTTCTAGCAGCCTGTCGGACTTTCGGCGTAAGTCCTTTGTTTTCAACAACGGCCCTTTTTAGCCCGAAACGGTAAACACAGTCATATGAATGACTTAGGTTTTTGATTCGGTGTTAGTCCGACAGGCTGCTAGAGCAAGTTTCACGTCCCATCGATCATTTCATGCCCCGCCCGTCGCGCCACTCAGGCTGACGGGCGGGGTTTCTTTTCTGGTACACGCATGGGGCCGGAGGGCTGAGGCCGGCAGCAATTCTCCCGCCTTCCGCGCACTCCGGAACTTGACCGATTTCCGCGGCCTGCCTGCCGCCCCTCAACCATCGTTCAACCATCGCTCAACCACCGCGCGAGGGCCTTGTCGGGATCGGCGATTTCCTCGATCGAGGCGTACCAACTGGCCTCCCAGCCAGTTTCCGGAAGGCCGGTGAACAACATCAGGTTGAGCGGGTAGCCCTCGCTGTCGGTGCAGCGCCTGAAATCGTCCCGGAACAGGAACACCGGCTTTTCCCAGGCGATCGCCATGCCAAGCTCCACCATCACCCCCTCGTCCGGGGGACAGCCGTTGACCACCGCAAACAACGCGTCGGCATCGCGCACGTCGCGAAGATCGGCCTGACCGATCCGATACGCCCAGTTCGAACTCGCCGCCCGGTCGATCTGATTGTTGCGGTCGAACGGCTCCCACACTTCGGCGCCCATCGACGCCAAAGCCGCCACAAGTTGCTGCAACGGCCCCTCGCGCTGCTGCAGGGAGAAGCCATAGGGATTTGCCAGATAGAGCGTTTTCTTCAATGTCATGTTTAACTCGGGAACCTCCGGAAAGACTCGATGCGGTTTCTAAGCGACGCGGCGGCGGTTCATGTTCATTGGCCGCCGACTCGTGGAACCCCATGTCAGGTACCGCGTCAAGGGATCTGAGCTTTCAGATAGTTTACGAACGATGTACACGAAAGCAGAAAGTACCGAGCGTCAGCCGCGGTGAGTTCCGGTTCCTCCAGCATCGCGTGACGGATGCCGTCCGCGTCGATTTTAAGCTTCAGGGAGACCTCGCTGCCGGGAATGGTCGTGAATTGCTCGACGACGGCCTTGACGACTGGCCCGAAATCGGCCACCTCGAGTTCAAGAATGTATTGATTGGGTATACCGTATGGGTGACGAGTCTCTTCGACGACATCAAGAATTCGGCATTTGGTAGAGCATCAGATACACGACGACACCCGTTACGGAGACGTATATCCAGATCGGAAATGTCCATCGGGCAATGCGGCGGTGCGAGTCAAGGCGGTTTTTCAGTGCGAGGTAAACCGTGCGGAGGACCAGCGGCACGATCGCGGCCGCCAAGACCGTGTGAGTCAGCAGGATACCCAGGTAGACGGTTCGGATCGGGCCCTCGTGTTCGAAACGGACCGAGCCGACCTGATAGTGGTAAATCAGGTACGAGGTCAGAAACAACGCCGACACACCCAGGGCCGCAAACATGCAGGTCTTGTGGGCCGTGACGTTCCTTTGTTTGATGAAGTAGACTCCGGCGAGTACCAGGACGGCCGAGGCGCTGTTCAGAATCGCGTTTAGCGCAGGCAGGTTCGTATAGTCCATCGAACTCTAACAGCCCGTGGTAGGACCCTGCAGGGATCGCGTTACGAGCGCCATTGGGCCGTATGCGAGGCGCCACGGCGAAGTCGATGCCCCACATCGATCAAGGAGGGGCAACGTGGCAGATGGCCCGATGCCGCCGTAACCCGAAGGGCGCAGGGGGGTTCGGGTCACAGACTTTGTCGTTCGTCGGTCACGATGAAAAACCATCGCTCCGCTCCTCTCTTCGCGTCTGAAACCCGAAGACCCCCGCGCGCGACCCTGCAGGGTCCTACCACGGGCTGCTATGTACCTAGTCGTCCAGAAGCAATTCGACGTCGCCAGCGATTCGGTCGACTGATTCCAGCGAAGTGCCGTCGTAGTAATTTCGGATCTCGCCGGTCCGGTCGATCAACGCAAAACGGCTGCTGTGGGCGATGGGCTCGATGGCGGTTCCGATCGTGTCGTCGACCGCCAGATGGAAGCCTTCGCGCATCAGTCGATACAGGCTGTCCCGTTCACCGGTAAGAAACATCCAACGGTCGCCTTCGACCTCGTTCCGTTCGGCATAGTCGGCCAGGATTTCCGGCGTATCCCGGCTCGGGTCGACGGTGAAGGACACCAGACGCACCTCGTCCGGAAGCGTCCTGTTCAGCTTTCCCATTTGATACGTCATCATCGGGCACGTGCCGCCGCAACTGGTGAAGATGAAGTCGGCCACCCAGACCTGGCCGTCCAGATCCGCCCGGGTTACGGTTCGGCCCGTGCGCTCGACGAGTTCGAACTCCGGAACGTTGCCGAAAGTGATCGGCTCTTGGTCAGTGGCCCTGTTCACGATAATCGCGAAGGCGATGCTGGATACCGCGATGGCGATAGCGGCCAGCGAAGACCAATGAGGTAATTTCATGACGGAATGGCTCCCATTCGGATCAACGTTTGATAGTGACCGCCAGCGCCGCCACGAACATGATGCCCGCAAACGCCGAAGTGACACCCAGGGCGAGGGCCGGAGCGGGGCCTCCGATCGCCAGATAGTCGGCTGCGTCGTACATGCTCCACCGAACCGCCGAAACGCCGTAGGTCAGCGGATTCACCCGTATCACCCATTGTAGCCAGCCAGGCGCTCCGCCGATTGGAAAAACCGCGCCCGAAAGCAACCACATGGGAATCAGAAACAAGTTCATGATCGCGTGAAAGCCCTGGGTCGATTCCATATTCCATGCGATGAGGTATCCCAGGCCCGTCAGACCGAACGCCACCAGTGCCAGCACCCCGATAGTCAGTGGAATCGACCGCGGCGCGGCCCCCAGTGCGAACGGGGCGAGGACCATGAAGATCATACCCTGAATCAACGCCAGCGACGTCGATCCCGCGATCTTGCCCAGAACGATCGTCGCACGCGGCGTCGGCGCGACCAGCACCGCCTGAAGGAAGCCCTCCTTCCGGTCTTCGATGATCGAGATCGTGGAGAAAATCGACGTGAAAAGCAGAATCATCACCACGGTCCCGGGAAAGAAATATTCCATGTAGTCCATGGTTCCCGATCCGGTGGGCAGGCTGAACGACTGCCCGACACCGGAGCCCAGCAACAGCCAGAAAACCAGGGGTGTGCCCAGTGCGCCGGCGATACGGCTCCGCTGCCGGAAGAAACGAACGAGTTCGCGCTGCCAGAGCGTGACCGTTCCAAGCACGAAGTTCATTCGTCCTCCCACAGGCGGTGCCCCGTGCAATCGATAAACACGTCCTCGAGCGTCGGTTTGGACAGAGTGACGGTGTCGATCATTCCCGGAAACGATTCGATCAGCGTCGCGATGAACCGGTGTCCGTCGACCTTCTCGATCCTGAGCGAGCCGTTCAGCAGGGCCGGTTGCAGACCGAACTTCTCGGCCACCCGGTCTCGCAACCGCTCGGCGTCGACGCTGGTGACGGCGATGATGTCCCCGCCGATGCGTTGCTTCAGCGTGTGGGGGCTGCCGGTCGCAACGACCGTTCCCTTGTTGAGTATGAGTACGCGGCTGGCCCGGTCCGCCTCGTCGATCAAGTGGGTCGTTACCAGGATCGTGACCTGTTCTTCGTCCCTCAGCCGTTCCAGATACTCCCACAAGTCATGCCGCGCCCCTGGGTCCAGGCCGGCCGACGGTTCATCCAGAATCAGAAGCCGCGGCGCGTGCAGCAGGCCCTTTGCCAGTTCCACGCGCCTTTGCAGGCCTCCCGACAAGGTTTGAACCAGGTGTCCGCTCCGGTCCGCGATCCGCAGATGCTCCATCATTGCCGCGATGCGCGTCCGGAGAGATCTTCCGTGCATTCCGAACAGATGACCCTGGTGAATCAGGTTTTCCCGCACCGTGAGCTTGCCGTCGAGGCTGGGATTCTGAAAGACGACGCCGATATTCCTCCGTACCTCGGCCGCCTGTGTACGAATGTCGGCATCGAAAATCCGGACCGATCCCCGATCCGGCGGAAACAGCGTCGACAGGATTCGGAACAGCGTGGTCTTGCCTCCGCCGTTCGGCCCCAGAAGGGCGAAAATTTCGGCTTGCTCGACCGCGAAGGACACATCCTGGAGTGCCGGGTGCGCGCCATACGAGTGGCAGACGTTTCGAACGTCGACGACAGGCATCAGATGGCTTTGTCCACCACCATCAGAAGCAACAGAAGCGGCAGGTACACGACGGATGCGCGCAGAAGACGCCGGGCGGCAACCGGGGTGCGAACGATGGCGGCCGCCGTTCCGTAGCCGAGGTAGACCAAGCCGCAAACCAGCGCCCCGAACAGGTACGTGCTCCCGGTCATTCCAAGGGTCGCCGGCAGAACACTGATCGGAAGCAACGTGCAGCAGTAGAGAACGATCTGCCGGGACGCGCCATTGGCGCCGGCATGTGTGACGGTCAGATGAGGGAATCCGCCACGCAGGTAGTCTTCGTCATGAATCCAGGCGATGGCAAGGAAGTGCGGTAGCTGCCATAGAAATACGATCATGAACAACGCCCCGGCCATACCATCGAGGGTCCCTCCGGCAGCGGTCCACCCCAACACCGGAGGCGCCGCGCCGGGTACGGCCCCGACGATCGTCGCCAGTGCCGTTCGTCGCTTGAGCGGCGTGTAAACGAAGACGTAAAGCAGCACGGTGGCCCCCGCCAGCAGTCCGGTCCGGGCGTTGGTGAACAACCCGAGGTACAGCGTTCCCGAAACCGAAATCGCGACCGAAAATGCCAGTCCTTCGCGTTCGGTCAGCCGTTGGCTGGGGAGCGGCCTTTCGCGCGTGCGGAACATCCGGGCGTCATGATCGCGCTCCACATACTGATTGAGTGCGCTGGCGCCGCCGGCAACCATCGCTGTGCCGAGCATGGCGTGCAGGAGTGCCAGGCTGGCCAGCCCCGATTCCGAACCCATGTAAAAGCCGACCAGGGCGGTCACCAGGACGAGCGACGTGACCCGGGGTTTGGTCAACTCGATGTAGTCCCCGATATGTCCGGAGCGGATCGCCATTTCTGCCTCGTCGATCCTCATACTCATGTTTTCTGCCACACCGTTCCCGCTTACGCAGTTTGCGGATGAGGTTGTGTGTCCGCCTCGCGAGCCGCCGGAAACATGGCGAATGCCCGTAACGTCAGCAGAACGGATATTCCCAGAATGACCGCGCCGTTGGCGACGTGAAACGTCGTGATCATGACCGCCTTTGAACTCCAGACCGTGAACGCGCCCAGTGCGATCTGGACCCCCAGCAACAGCAGCAGCGCCAGAATAGGGCGAACCAACCGGCTGTGTTCGCGGTGGCCTGAAAGAATGCGAACGAGCGTCCACACGATCATGCCGGCGACCACCAGCGCGCCCACGCGGTGGGCGAAGTGAATCGCGATGTTGGGTGTTTCGAACGCGGGGACAAGGCGTCCGAACGCCAGGGGGAAGTCCGGAATCGCGAGTCCGGATTCGGTGTGCCGCATCAGCGCGCCCATGAGCAACTGCAGATAGACCGCGCCGCTGGTCATCGCGCACAGATAGGGGACGCTGGGGGTTCCCGCGCGCTCTCCCGCGGGCGGCAGCCCCCGTTTCCAGCCGGGAGACGTGAACAACGCGATTGCGATAACGATGCAATAGAACGTCTGGGCCAGCATTGCGTGGCTGACCGAAACCGGCGTCGGCAGCAGGAACAGTACCGTGATTCCGCCCAGGACGCCTTGAGCGATGACCGCCAGCAGCGCACCGATCGAGAGCCGGCGGACCCATGCGCGGTTCTCTTTGAGGACGGTCCAGATTGCGAGAACCATCGTGAGGAAGCCGACGAATGCGGCGATCATGCGATGGCCGTGCTCATAAAAAACGCCCCCCACCATCGGCGGAAAGAACATACCGTAGGACAGGGGCCAGTCCGGGACGGCAAGACCGGATTCCGTGCTCGTGACCAGACCGCCCGCAAAAATCAGGGCGGTCGTCGACAGCGCCGTGAACACCGCGAACCGGTGCAACCCCAGGTTTTCCGATTCAGGTTTCCCCCCAACCCGGGGCCGTACCGTGCCGGAGCGCGCTACGGGCGCCATCGGGCCACATGCGAGGCGCCGCGACGATGTCGATATCCCGCATCGATCAAGTCGATGCCACCATCGATCGAGGAGTTGCGAGTGTCCGCTGTCACCTTGATTTAACCTTATTTATGGGACAGGGCACTTCAGTCTGCCGTTCCTTCCGAGAAGGTGAAGTTCAATTCGGTGGTTTCACCGTCCGCCACGGTGACCGTCTGTACGGACTCGCCGTATTTTTCGTGCCATGCGACGACTTCATAGGTGCCTACCGGAACGTTGATTCCGTAGTCGCCCGTACCGCCTGAAGTTGTGTGGAACGGATGACCGAATACCGCGACAAAGGAGTTCATCCAACGGTGGACGTCGCAGCGTATTGGGAACGGACCTTCAGCCAATGTGAACGATTCGGTGTTCTCCATGCCCTGAACCGGTTGCCCGACGTTGATCTCCATGTTCACCATCGGGAACGCATGGATGTTGTGAAGGGTCATGTCGCTGTTTCGAATCGTTATATTCTGACTGGCCATCACCGTGAATACATGGGGCGTGTAGCGGCAGCCCTGCTGATCGATCACGAAAGGCGCGGCCGGGGAAGCGTAGGCGACGCCGGTGTCGTAGCCGGAACGGATGAAGACCATCACGTTCTGAAGCTTGCTGTCGTCGGTGACCAGAACTTCCTGGCTGGACGCCCCGGATGCGGTGTCCAGGCAGTAGGGATCGGCGGCCATCGGAATGAGGGGCATCTCCGGAACCTCGCCCTCGAACATGATGCTGCCCGAGATGGTTGCCGTTGCCGTGGACGCATCGTATGCGGGTCCGCTCGGAACGCCGCTTCCGGCCCCGTCCGGCAACTGGAATTCGTCGCCGCCGCCGCCGCATCCGGCGCTCACCAACGCGAGCGCAAAAAGGAAAACGATTGCTGTCTTGCTGTTCATTACAGGAATCTCCTGAAGATAATGATGAATGAATCCCATGTCGGACACGGCCACGCCGCCGGGTCGCTGCCCAACTCTTTACTTTAACGCAATCGCCCGAAGCCGCGCTATTCGCCGGGACCGAAAAATGAAGGGGCACCGCCCGAAAGCGGTGCCGACTCCGAGCGATCATGCTATTTGCGGGCAGTCCGCGGCAGAAACCTGCCTACCGTGCAGGTTCTGCCGCGGAACACTAATCATCCGCGGCGCGCTCTCCGTTCCCTATCGTCAGGAAGAGATGGTTCCTGATGGCTTCGATCTGAGCTTCCGCGTTTCCGTCCAGTTGTTCGAATGGAGTCACGCCGTCCGGAAAATTGGCGGGCATTCTGGTGCCGGGAGCGATGGATTGGGGATCCAGTATCCAGTCCAGAACCCATTGCGGCCGGAGGCGTTCGTATGCCAGGCCGAGGTCCGGCGCCAGGTCCGCGGCATCGCGCGCGGGAATCAGATCCCCTACCTGGTGGCACAACGAGCACTGATTCGCCTCAAATAGTTCCGTGCCGATTGCGAGTTGCTCGTTGGTCGCCGCGATGGACGTGTCGATGAACGGGTAGGGGACATTGTCGATCGCCGAGAAGTACTTTCCGATCACCATCGACTCTTCCTGGTCCAGATGAAACGTCGGCATTCGTACCGACAACCAGCTGCGCATCGTACTGTCGCCCGGTTCCTGAAGGAAAGAATGGAGCCACAGCGGCTGCGTCTTGGCGCCTTGCGTATTCAGCAGCGGCGGCCAGAGGCCCGCGTCGGCGATCGTTGAGCGGATGTCGCCGCCGGCCCCTTCGATTTCGTGACAACCACGGCAATTCCGCTGTGCGATCATCGCGCGTCCGGCTTCGATGTCGGTCGTCAGGTTATTACGCATTTCCAGCGTGATCTCGTCCTTGACCAGTCCGGTCAAAACCATGACGATCGCGTCGACCTGTTCTTCATTGAATCCGAAGTCGGGCATCCGAAGCAGTTCTTCGGGACGCTTTTCCCGATCCACGTCAAAAATGCGCGAATCGCTCAACTTGGCTTCGTACCACGCCGTCCGTTCGTGCGGAATATCCAGAAAACCGAAATCGAATTGGTTGAGAAGCTTGGTTCCCGCCGTCGTCAGTTCAGTACCGATGGGTTGCGCCGTCTCGTATCCCCCGATGATGTGGCATCCGAAGCAGCCGTACCGTGCGACCAGTCCCTCACCGGTGATCATGACTTTTTCTTCGAGCGTCATCCCGGTCAGCCGTTCACGCGCCTGGATGCCCGTGGATCCGGTCCGGAGGAATTCCAACGTCACCTCGTCCAATGCCGCTTCATCCATGTCGGGAAAGACTTCGGCTTCCCATTCCGGGTTTTCCAGCGACGCGAGATAGGCCGCGACATCCGCGGCTTCCGCATCCGTTAGCCGCAGGCTTGGCATATTGGTGTCATGCCACACCGCCTCGGGATCGCGGACCCAATTGTAAAGCCAATCGATGGATGTCTTGCTGCCCTGGCTGGCAAGGTTGTAGCCGAACCTCCTGCGGTGCTGCGTCCGTACCGGGTCTTCGGGCACTGGTCCGACGACGTGACAGGCCAGGCATCCGACCGTCTCCACCAGGGCCTGACCGCGTTCGGCATTTCCGTCGGTGCGAGCCGCCACGGGCAGCGTCATGTCCTGGGAGCCGGAGAACAGAAACTCGGTAATCGCCGTGATTTCGGCGTTGTTCCGGGCTTCATACTCCGGTCCGCTATTGTTGGAGTTGAACCAGAAATTGGGCATCCGGGCTTCAGACTTGAAGGCTTTTGGATCCCGCAGCCACTTCTTGACCCACTCGGGGTCCAGTTTGCTGCCAACGGTTGTCAGGTCGGGCCCGACCTTGCGGACATCTTCGTAGCCGGGAATGTTGTGGCAACCGAAACAGCCATAGGTCCGGATCAGGTCGCGGCCCAAGTTCAGGTCGGCCCCGCCCGGGACATCGCCGGCGCCGGTATGACACTTCAGGCAACTGGCTTCGATCCGGTTCATCGGCAGCATGGGCGTTTCGAGGAAATGATCGAGATGCCAGTTCCGCCGAGTTTCCCAATCGGCCTGCTGCTCGGGGCTCTCGGGCATGTGGCCGGCGCGTGAAAACTCGACGGCACGGTCCAGACCGGCATGGCAAGTGGTGCATCCGAACGAATCGATCGGATGCGGCGAGTCGCTGGCCACAAACCGGTCGAGTCGGGGGTGGGCCGTGAACGGTTGCTGCCAATCGGCCATGGCCGCCTGATCGATACCCAGATGGCACGTCGTGCATCGGTCGACACGTGGAATCTGCAGGAAGGGCGCGTCGTAGTAGAGGTTCTGCAGAATCACCTGATCGACCTGCTCCGAAGGGTTCATGAAGTCGAGAACCGGCGCGTTCCGGATCGAGGTGACCAGCAGACCCGGGTTCAGCGTGTCTCGGACATTCTCAAGCCGATCGAATTCCGCGAGCAGTGCCCGCAATTCGTCTTCAATGGCGTTGCGCCTTCCGACCAATCCGTCCAGTTCGGTCTCGGCATCTTCAATAGCAATCGTCAGGCGTTCGACTTCCTGTTCGTACGCATTGATTTCGGCCAGCGTGGCGTCCGCCCTGACGCCCAGGGGTTCCGCGTTTTCGGGATCGTTCGCGACGGCTTCCTCGTAGTCGTACCGCTCGACGTCATACCGCGCGCGGGCAAACAGATAGCGTTGGTTGGCCGCATAGTGGTCGTCGGTCAGGGCCTCGATTCTGTCCCCGATTTCGGCCACCGCCGCGGAGTTCTGGGCCAACTGTTCCCCGGCTTCCAGGCGTTGTGCGTCAAGCGCGTTGAAGCTGTTCGGATCAATGGCGCCCGCCGCGGCCTGAATGTCCAACTCGGTCTGCTCTACGCTCAGGCGGTTGAAGGCGCGTTGATACACGCGCCATTCCCGGTTGTAGTCGTCGACGACCATCCAGACCGTGAACACGAACAACAGCAGGCTGGAGATCGCAAACCACTTGTCGAGTTGGTTCGTTTCGTACAGTCGGTCTCCGCGCAACGCGATGTTCAGTGCGGGGTCCTTCTTTGCGGGAGGCGGAATGGCGGGTTTTCTCTCGCCGCGGTTCGGTGTTTCGCTACTCAAGGCTCTCTCCAGTACGGCTAGATATTAAAGAAATACTCCGGGATTCCGATGATGTATTTCAGGTTGAAAAGCCACCGAAGGACCATTTTTATCGGCAGCGAAGCCATGGCCAGCAGCAGAAAAACCATGAGGTGATATCGGACCGTTCCCAGGTTTGTATAAAACTGTTTGAAGATTGTCTTCGCCAGCAGGATCGGGGGGATCAGAAAGTACCCGATCACGACGAGAAATCCGACACTTTCCCGAACCAGTATGTTGGACGGGCGGCCCATTCCCAGCAACCGGACCCAGAAATAGTCGGACAGATCGACGTTGACGAGCGCTTCGAGCTTGTGTGTGTCCCAAAACTCGTATGGACCGAAGAAGTTCCAGTTCGGTCCGCGCAAAAACGTACCCAGAATGACCAGCAAAACCCACAGGATGAGAAAGCCGAACAGGAACGTCATGATCTCCCAACTGCGTTCCCGGAATGTGAAGTAGCCATTCCCCTTTGGATTGGTATCGATGTAGGGAATCGCCATCAACCCCACGATGATCAGGCTGGGAAACACGACGCCCGCCAGCCACGGGTCGAAGTACACCAGCATTTCCTGCAGACCGAGGAAGTACCAGGGGGCTTTCGACGGGTTCGGCGTGCTTGCCGGGTTTGCGGATTCTTCCAGAGGCGCCGGGATCAGGATCGACCAGCCCACCAGAACCACGGTCAACAGAACCATGACGATCAATTCGGTGTAAACCAGATCCGGCCAACTCAGAACCTTCTCGGCTGTCTCATCCTTTTCCAGAATCGGCTTGCCTTCCTCGACGCGCTTGTCGTTGCGGATCGCTTCCCGCATCGAGAACCACGTGAAGAAGGGAATGAGAAAGAGCATGCCCACGATGGGCACGTTGTCCGGTTTGGTCACGATCAGGTAGAAATCTTCGTCGAACATGCTGATCGCGATAAACACGAACATTGACGGAAAAAGGATCGCCGCCGCCTTGTTCGTGTAAAAGACGTGGCGGTATTTGGCCGACACGAACAGGAGAATCGCCGACAACGTGATCAGAATTTCCGGGGCGGTCAGGTAATTGATGATGTTCTTGATAAGATCCATTCGATTTCCCGCTTTCTATAGGGGCCCGGAAATGCCGCCGTCGCGGCGAATACGCCAGAAATGGATCGCCATGAGAAAACCGGCGACCAGAGGCAACCCGACACAGTGAAGAACATAGAAACGCAGCAGCGCGGCCTCGCCTACGAAGGTTCCGCCCAGAAGGACGAACCGCGCGTCGCTTGTGCTGCTGACAAGCGGGATATTGTTTCCGAGCGCCAGCAGGGCCGCACCGGGCCCCTCATACCCCGCAAACGGCGTCGCTCGCGCCATGTTGGAGCCGACCGTAATAGCCCACATCGCCAGTTGGTCCCACGGAAGCAGATATCCGGTGAAGCTCAGCAGAAGCGTCAGAACCAGCAGGATGACGCCGACGCCCCAATTGAATTCGCGGGGCGGCTTGTACGAACCGGTCATGAATACACGGAACATGTGCAGCCACACGCTGATGACCATCAAATGCGCTCCCCAGCGATGAATCTCGCGCATGATGCCGAGCGGTACCTGTTCGCGCAGGTCGATAATGTCAACGTACGCATACTCGATCGTCGGGCGGTAGTAGAACATCAGGAGCAGACCGGTGAAGGTCAGCACCAGAAACAGGAAGAACGTGATACCGCCCATGCACCAGGTGAACCGAAGCCGGATGCCCGACTTCCGGACTTTCACCGGATGGAGGTGCAGGAAGACGTTGCCCAGCATGACCAGCATTCGCTTCCGGTCGGAACTGGGAACGCCGACGCGAAAGACCGAACGGTAAACCTGGCTCTTCTGGATTGCCTCGCCCAGTTTCGCGGGTGACAGGTTCGATAGAAGTTCCTTGAATTGACTCATAAATCCTTCAATTAATTGCGCGGCTACAGACCACGCCTGCTGTAGGAATCAAGATGTATGGCGTTGGTGCTACAGATCCAGATATGCTCCGGGAAGTGTCCATTCACCTTTTTCCTGCTGGAACTTGCGACCCTTGTCGACAAGGACCTGACCGTCTTCGGCAAGGCTGATACTGAATCGTTCCAGAGGTCGCGGCGCCGGCCCTTCAAAGTTGATGCCAGTGATATAAAAACCGCTGCCGTGGCAGGGGCACTTGAATTTTTTTTCAGCCGAGAGCCAGTTGGGCGTGCAACCCAGGTGCGTGCAAGTTGTCGACAAGACGTAAATTCCCTCTTCTTCACGCACCAGCCAGACGCCGAAACCCTCCTTGAAGCGTTCGTCGACGACGCCGAGTTGGAATTCCTCCGGCCGTCCCGCGCGGAACGTCGACGGGGGTTCGAACAAGACATTGGGAAACATGAAGCGCGCTGTCGCCGTCCCGGCGGCGAGCATCGACGCGGTAAAAGAGACCCACGCCAGGCTCATCCACGAAAAGAAGGATCGGCGGGATGCATCCGCGGGTTTCCCCGAACGTGCCCCGAGTGCGGACTTCAAAGGATTTTCTCTGCTCATTTCAGACTCCTGGAGTCGATGAAGACCTCAGTTATGACTGGCAATAAATACGAATCAATAGAGTTTCAGCGCCGCAATCGCGGCGTCCCGGACTTTCAAACTTGGATCCTCCGTGCTCAACATCAAGAGATGATCCCTGGCCCCGTCCAATTGAAGCAAGCCGAGGCAATGGACGGCGTTCGTGATGACGGTTTCCTTGTCCTCTTCGGACATCTCCGCGAAATCGGCAAAGTACTCGCGGTCCGTCACCAATACCAACAACTCCGACCCGCTTGCGTCGCCCAGTTGCGCCAGTGACATCGCGGCGGTCCAGCGAACGTCCGGCGCGACATCGTTCAGCGTGATCTGAAGGCCCTGGATCGCCATGGGGTTCTTCAGAGCGCCGAGAACGTAGGCGGCCATCTGACGGACTCCCGCGTCGGGGCCATCGAGCAACTCGACGACCGCGGGAGCGGCCGAGGGGTCGGCGATCTCGCCGAGGGCCCACATCGTCCAGATCCGGGTTTCCGCATCGGGGTCCGACAGGCCGACCGTGAGTGCGGGAATCGCCCGTACGTCACCGAGGTGCCCGATGCTCATTGCAAGAAATCGGCGCACCTGCATCGCGGTTGCCAACGATGCCGGGTCGATTGGGTTGTCGGTATCTTCCAGCGCCGGCCGGGCATCGATGTAGGTCTCCAGCAGTTCGCCCGCGAATTCGGTATCGCGGAGTTCGTCGGCCTGGACGGCGATGACGTTGGTCAGTTCCGCCGCGGCCTGCCACATTCGGCGATCGAGAACCGACGAGCCGCGGCCGTTGCGGATCTGGCTCAGGTAGGCCTCGGGAGATCTCTCCTCGTAGGCCATGTAACCGAACAGCACGAAAATGCCCACGCCGAACGCAATGATGATCAGCGGAAACAGGAAGAACTGAGCCACGAGAAGCGACGTGGGTTTCTTGACTTCAGTCAGGTCCGGCAGATCCTCCTGGGGAGGAACCGAAATGGGATTTTCGTTGGAGTCCATAGTCTGTACGGCGCCGCGCCGACTACCGGGAACCAAACCCGATTCGACAACACGGGCAACATGGCAGGATAAGAAAATTGCCCATGCTGCGTCAACCGTTACCCGCCTTGAAAGTGGAGTATTTGCGGCTTGCCTGGGTTTCCGGGCTCTGGAGGGATTTCAGAAGTTTTTTCGCGTGTCCAGAATCAGCGTTACCGGTCCGCTGTTTGTGAGTTCGACGTCCATCATGGTCTGGAACACCCCGGTTTCGACCTGGACATCGTGAGACCTGACCGAATCGACAAACCGATCGTACAGCCGGCTGCCTTCCTCGGGGGCCGCGGCCCGGACGAAGGACGGTCGGCGTCCCTTGCGGCAATCGCCCAGGAGAGTGAACTGGGAAACAGCCAGCAGCGCACCGCCGGTTTCGAGCAGCGAACGGTTCATGCGCCCGGATTCGTCTTCCATGACACGTAGATGAACCACCCTGTGCGCCAGGGTTTCGGCGTCTTCGTTCGAATCCCCGTCCTCGACGCCCACCAGAACCATCAGACCCGCGCCGATGCGGCTGTGCTCTTTGCCGCCAATCCTGACGGCGGCCTCGGTCACACGTTGGACGACGGCGCGCACTATTTCGAATGATTTCGGAGACTTGCCAGAAACTGCCGTTCGAGCTTCCCGTTGATCGCGCGGGTGTTGCGCGGGCCGGTATGCCACTCCTCGCAGAGCCGCGTCATTGGAACGATGGCTTTCGCCATGGAAGCGTGTCCCCCGGCCGATCCCATGGCGCCGAATGCCTCCTTCAGTACCTTGCCGGCCGCGCGGACGTAGCCCACGTTTCGCACCGAAATGACCAGGTCGGAATCGAAAATACCGCTGACCACGGCCCATTCGATGCCTTCGAACTGGAGACTGAAGTCCGCTATCTGCGGAATCAGGTCCTCGCGTTCGACGCGGCCCAGATGCACGAATGCCACCTTGTCGACCACATGGCGCGTCTTGAGCGCATGGCCCAGCGCGTCGATAGCCGAAGGTGGCAATTCGGGTCGTTCGATGCGCCGCAGCAGGTTGTGGTTCGCGAGCGGATACAGGTAGGAAAACGCCTCCACGTCCCATTCGTTCGTTTCACGCGCCAGCAGGAAGGTGTCGCTCTTGATGCCGTACAGCATCGCCGTGGCAAGCCGTTGGCCCACGCTGTGGCCGGTCGAAAGAAGATATTCGAGCAGGATCGTGGCCGTTGCCCCGTAACCGGGTCGGATGTCGCGGATCTTGGCTTCGTAGCCAAACTGCTCGGGATGATGATCCACAACCAGGTCGATTCTCGGAAGCAGCGTCCGAATATGCGGCGGTTGAAGATCGACCATCGCGATGCGGTCGTATTCGGGCACGTCTTCGGGATGGAGTTGCGCGACTTCAATTTCCAGAAGCCGTGCCATCGCGATGTTTTCGGGGCGAGTGGCGCGGCCGAAACTGCCGATGGTCGCCGTCTGTTTGTGCCGGCCCAGGACATGCCGCAGAGCGAGGCCGCTGGCGATCGCGTCCGGATCCGGATCGTCCTGCAAGAGAATGAGCACGGCCTTTGCGTGCTCGAACTGCGCCCGCACCTCCTCGACCCGGCGGGCAGTCTGCGCCAAAACGATATGCCACCGCAGGTTCCCTTCGAGCAACTCCTGCATCGTGATGCAGTGGACATACCCGGAGCGTTCGGCAACCCGGTCCCGTTCGTCGGTGATCACCAGCGTCGGCACCCGGCGCCCATACGTTTCGGCAAGTTCCAATGCGGCGTTGGTGCGCTCGAAGTTATCGGACTGTATCAGAAGAAGGTCGATCTTCTCGCCGCTGAGAATATTCTTGAGTGAGAGGTTGTTGCGCCCCGGGAGGGAAACATCCTGGCCGTGGGACTTGAGGTGGCGTTTCGCGGCGGGGTCGGTGACAACATAGGTTGTCTTTCCGTTCCCCGCGAAATAGTCCTTGAGTAGGCCAGCTAGATAATCTTCTTCAATATATGCGAGAGAACGCATAAGGCGTTTCGAACTGGCGCCTCGATCCGAGGCCAATAAAAAATGCACCCTGTTTTTCCAAAGGTGCCCGTCGTGCGTCAAACCTGTAACGAAGTAGCCAGTCAGTTATCGATTCTAGGCCCCGGGTGCTCTGAAGTAAAGGGGCGTCCCAGGGTGAATTTGTCCTTCCAGTGAACGTACGAGAATTCAGTGGTTTAACCTGACAAGCTGGACATAGCGAGGAGATTCCTGTATAAAACGCTGAATGGAGAGGACGAAATTGACCAGCCAGGAACTGTCGGAGATCGGGGTACGGCCAGTGGAGCGAAGCGAGGAAGGGCAGTATCAAGAGCAGATGAAGCGTCATCATTATCTGGGCGCACTGGCGAAGATCGGGGAGACGGTCTGGTACGTGGCCACATGGCGCGGGCAGTGGGTGGCGCAACTGAGCCTGTCGGCGTCGGCGCTGAAGTGCGGGGTTCGGGATCGATGGATCGGCTGGGACTTCCGCTCGCAGTATGGGCGGCTGAAACTGATCGCCAACAACAGCCGCTTTTTGATCCTGCCGGGCTGGAATCGGCCGAATGTGGGCTCGCGGGTGTTGTCAGGGACCGAGCGGCGGGCCGGGTCGGATTGGCGCGAACGGTTCGGTCATGGGTTGCTGCTGCTGGAAACGTTTGTGGATCCCCGGCGCTTCCATGGCGGCGTGTATCGCGCGTCGAACTGGTTGGAACTGGGACGGACCCGGGGATACCGGCGCACCCGGGACGGCTACAGCGCCGAAGCCGATGCCCCGAAGCTTGTCTTTGTGCGTCCCCTGTGCCGCGATGCGCGCGGGCAACTGACCCACCCTGGCCGGGAACATCTTCAACTCACCGGAGCCCCCAAGATCATGCTCAATGCCGCACAGATGCGCCAACTCCCCCAGTGCTTCAAGACCATTCCCGATCCGCGCCGCGCTCAGGGACGGCGCCATCCCTTGTCGGCAGTGCTGGGCATCGCGGCGGGCGCGACGCTGTGCGGCATGCACGGCTATAAAGCCATCTCGGATTGGGCCGATGCCCTGGGGCAGAAAGCCCGCGAACGTTTTGGCTGCCGGCGGGAGAACGGCCGCTATGTGGTTCCCAGCGAGTTTGTGATTCGGGATTGTCTGGTCCGGATTGAACCGGGGGCGCTGGACCGGGCGCTCAATGCGTGGAATCGGGCGTGGGGCGCCCCGGACGATGCGCTGGCCATGGATGGCAAGACGATGAAGAACGCCCTCGACTCGGACGGGCGTCAGACCCACATCATGAGCGTGGTCGGGCATGAGTCGAAACGCTGCTACACCCAAAAAAAGTGGGAACCCTGCCTGTAGCCGGCGGCGAGGAGCGCAAGCGCACGAACGAAATCGGCATGGCCGTTCCCTTGCTTCAAACCTGCGACATCGCCGGCAAGGACATCACCGGCGATGCCCTGCTGACCCAACGTGCGATCGCGCACTATTTAGTCGAGCGGGGAGCGCACTATCATTTCACGGTCAAAGGCAACCAACCGACACTGGAACACGATATCGCGTTGCTGTTCCAAACCCGCGGACAACCCGACTTTGTCGAGGTCACGCCACCCGAGCATGGCCGCATCGAGACCCGACGCATTTGGTGTAGTACCGAACTCAACCACTACCTCGACTTTCCCCACCTGGGCCAGGTCTTTCTGATCGAGCGCGAATCCATCGACAAGAAATCCGGCGCCCTCACGTGTGAAACCGCACTGGGCATCACAAACCGCTCACCCGGCGAGGCCTCCCCCAAACGCTTACTGGCCATCAATCGCGGTCATTGGAGTATCGAAAGCGTCCATTACATCATCGACTGGAATTACGATGAGGACCGCAGTCGAATCCGCACCGGCTTCGGCCCGGAAAACATCACCCGCCTCCGACGCTTTGCCGTCGGTATTCTCAAATCCTTTCAAAAACCCGCTCAATCGATCGCCCAATCGATGCGTAAACTCTCTTTCAATACCCGTCTCGTCTTCGACTACTTGAGAATGACTCGAAATTCATTCCCCACATCATGCTCCATCTGAGAACAAATTTGCCGTGAGGGGCGTCCTCTGGCGCGCGCAACGCGCCTGGGAACGCGGGCATCTTGCCCGCATCCCCTCGACGGCGAGCGTTACCCGCTTTCGGGATAGGCTTTATGCCCCGTCATGGACGCTTGGTAGTCGTTTACGGCCACGAAGAGCGGGCATCTTGCCCGCATCCCGATTTCCGGCCCTCGGAAAATGTGGCGGCCAAGGGCCGGCGCGGTCATTCGGGATTCCGGGACAGCGTCTCGATCAATCCGGCAACCAGCGCTGTTCTCCAAGGCAGGGAAGAGACCTGAATATGCTCGTCCAACTGGTGGGCGCCCAGGCCGATGGGACCCAGGCCGTCCAGCGTGGGGATGCCTGCCGCAGAGGTGAGGTTGCCGTCCGACGCGCCACCGGTTCTTCCCCCGGCGATCTCGTGTCCGATCCCCGCCGCGACGGACTTCGCCATCTGGAACAGCCGGACATTCTGTGGCGTGGCCTCCATGGGCTGTCTGCGAAACTCTCCCTCGACTTCGATTGTCGAGCCTGGGAGTACGGGTGAGAGCGACCGGATAGAATCCGCCACCCGTTCGGCCTCGGCAGTTGTTGGGATCCGGCAGTCGGTCTGAACAACGCACTCCGAGGGCACCATGTTGGGGCGTGTTCCCCCTTCGGCCATTGTGACGACCACGGTTGTTCCTTTTTCTGAATCTCCGAGTTTCTGAAGCCGCAGTATCTGATGAGCGATTTCCTCGACCGCGTTGATGCCTTCATGCGGATTCACGCCCGAGTGCGCCGACCGGCCGATGGCTCGAACCACGAACCGCCCCATGCCGTTTCGGGTGGTTTTTAGAACTCCGCCGGGGAGCGACGGTTCCAGCACCAGAACCGCACGCGCCTCACGGGCCAGGCGGGGCACCAGTTCACGGACGTTGGCGCTCCCGACTTCCTCGTTGCTGGTCAGGAGCATCGCGATGGGAACAGGCAGCGATCCACGCGCGTCCAGAAGCGCGCGAAGCCCCATCCACATCATCGCAATTCCGGCCTTCATGTCGAATATGCCGGGCCCCCTGGCTATATCGCCTTCAACGGTGAACGGGCGTTTCGCCAATTCACCTTCGGGCCATACCGTGTCGAGATGCCCGAGGAGCATGACGGGATTCGGGCAGGCGCCGTCTCCGAACCGGATCATGAGGTGATCGCCGCGGCCGGGTTCGGGCAGGCGTTCCACCCGGCCTCCGAGTCGGGCAAATTCATCGGAAACGTAGCCCCCGAGTTCGTTGACCCGCGCGGCGTCGAAGGTGGGCGACTCCAAGTTCACGAGCCGTTCCAGGACACGCATGCCTTCGGGAAGCAGTCGTTCCACTGCCTGTAGAAGATCTTTCACCGTCTGTTCCCTTGCCGGAGATTCGGGATCCGGTTCTGCATCGAGCGGCAATGCCGGGCATCTCCGATTTCCCGGACTCGTGAAGTCCGATTCAAACATTTACTATAGACGACATGAAGATCGCGATTCTGGGGATCCGCGGTATTCCGGCCAACTATGGAGGGTTCGAAACCTTCGCCGAAGAGCTCTCCACGCGGCTGGTCGAGCGGGGACATCGGGTAACGGTTTACGGCCGATCCAACAATATCCGGCACCCGGAGCGGACCTACCGCGGCGTCCGACTCGCCG
This sequence comes from Terriglobia bacterium, assembly GCA_963555775.3. Classification (GTDB taxonomy): domain Bacteria; phylum Acidobacteriota; class Terriglobia; order 20CM-2-55-15; family 20CM-2-55-15; genus JAJEDW01. The sequence continues at coordinate 290,657 of CAUVWY020000009.1, forward strand.
TTCTGCCCACGATTGCCACCAAGCACCTGGATACGCCGGCGCACACGTGCCTGTCGGTGTTTCACACCCTGGGTCGAGGGTACGACGTCATTCTGATGTGCAATGCCGCGAACGCGATCTTCTGCCTCCTGCCCCGGTTGACCGGCACGCCGGTGGCTCTCAATGTGGATGGCATCGAGCGTCTGCGAAAGAAGTGGGGGGCGGCGGCGCGGACCGTGTACCGGCTGTCCGAGTATCTGGCGGCATGGATTCCGTCCGTTATTGTCACCGACGCGAAGGTCATCCAGGATTACTTCAGAACGGAACACGCCGTCGACTCGACGATGATCGCCTATGGCGCGGACTTCGAACGGAGCGAGAGCACCGGAACACTCGACCGGCTCGGCCTCCAACCGCGGAAATATCTGCTCTATGTCAGTCGCCTCGAACCTGAGAACAACGCCCACCTCGTGATCGAAGCCTACCGCCGGGTCGATACCGGCATGCCACTGGCGATCGTCGGCGACGCGCCCTACGCCGGCGCCTACATCGAGCGCCTTCGAAACATGGCCGATGAGCGCGTGCTCCTGCCGGGGGCCGTCTACGGACCCGGTTATCGCGAACTGCGGTCTCACGCCTACGCATGGATTCAGGCAACCCAGGTCGGCGGCACCCACCCGGCCCTGCTCGAGGCCATGGGGGCCGGCAATTGCATTCTCGCGAAGGACACGCCCGAACACCGTGAAGTTCTGGGAGACACCGGTCTGTACTTCGACGATGTCCTGGACCTCGCCGCCCTGATCGGCAGCGTACTGGTCGACGGTGCCCGGGTTGGGGAGCTTCGCCGCCGGACCCGTGAGCGCGCCCAGGCGCTGTATTCGTGGGCCGCCGTGACGGATCGTTACGAGGCAATGTTCAACGAACTGACCAATGGGGCGCATAATGCGATCCCGTAGGGTTTTGCCACGATGTTCAACGATCTTCACGCCCCGCCCGAAAATAAGCCGTTCCGCCGATGTCCGCGATAAAATCCCTTCCGGGTGAATCACATGAAAAAAATACTGTCGATCACGATTTTGCTGCTTTTCGCGTTGCCCGCCTCGGCCCAGGATTTTGGATTCAGTTCGGCATGGCCTGAATTGAGCCCCGCCGAACGGGCCGAGGTGATGGCCTTCGGGGAAGATTTCAAGAGTTTCATCGGCGGCGCCCGCAGTCACATGTGGTTCGTTCGCGAAGCGGTGGCCCTGGCCGAGGCCGAGGGCTTCCGGCCCTGGTCGGTGGAGGTGAGGGGCCAGGACATGGCAGCCGGCTCCCGCTGGTACGCCGTCAACCGGGATCGCACCGTGGTGCTGTTCGTCGTTGGCCGGCAGCCTTTGCGGAGCGGACTTCGAATCGTCAACACCCATATCGATTCGCCGCGCCTCGAATTCAAGACGCGTCCGCTGAGGGAACGCAACGGGGTGGTGACCGTCGATTCCCAGGTTCACGGCGGCATCAAGAACTATCAATGGGCCAATGTTCCCCTGGCCGTCATCGGGAGAGTCGACAAGACCGACGGGTCCACGCTGTGGATTGAAATCGGTACCGGGCCCGACGATCCGATATTGTTGATCACCGACATCGCGCCCCATGTCGATGCCGACTACCGCGGCCGAACCAACCGCGACGTCATCGGTACCGAGGAACTCGAACCGATCATCGCCTCGATGCCGCCCGATGAGGGCAGTGAACAAGAAACGGCTCTGGACCGGTTGTTGGCGCTGCTTGAAGACGAGTACGGCATTGAAGGCCGCGACTTCCTCTCGGCGGATCTTCAGATCGTTCCCGCGACCCCGCCCAGAGACGTCGGCCTGGACCGTGGCCTCGTCGGGGCTTACGGGCAGGACGACCGGGCCACGGGCTATCTGAGTCTGCGCGCGCTCTTCGAGACCGGGATTCCCGAATACACCGCGGTCGCCTACGCGGTGAATAACGAAGAGACGGGTTCCTGGAATACCGGAGTCAACTCCGAGTGGTTTTCGACACTGGTTTCCGAGGCGATTGCCACTCAATCCGGCGAATTCAACAACCTGGATCTGCGGCGCGCCTATGCCAGTACCCAGGTGCTGGTCAGCGACACGACGACCGCGCTCAACCCGCTGTTTCCCGGACCGCAGAACGCCGCACTGACATCCCGTCTGGGTTACGGGATGGTCGTCAAGGAATACGGTTCGGGCCGCGAAGCCAACTCCGAATTCTTTGCCCGTCTTCGCCGCATTCTGGATGACGCTGACGTGAAGTGGCAGACGCATTCATACGACGCCGGTTACGGCGGCGGCACCATCGCCGGCTGGTTCGCCGGTCAGAACATGGACGTCATCGACGTTGGTATCGGTATCGTCAGCATGCATTCGCCCTTCGAAGTTTCATCCAAGGTCGATCTCTGGGAACTGTATCGGGGTTTCAAGGCGTTCTTCGATCAATAGGGAGAGCAGTACGATGGTTCCGAATTCATTTCATGGGCACCCCTCATCTTTCGGCGGTTTCTTCCGTGTGTTCGCAGTCCCCACCCGCGAATCATGAGCGACGTTGCCGCGGTGATCGTCAACTGGAACTCGGGACCGTTGATCGGTGCGGCCATCCGATCGATCCTTTCCACGTCGGAGTCTGAAATCGTCGTTGTCGACAATGCTTCCTCGGATGGTTCTCCGAGTGCGGTCGATCTGTCGGAACCGAGGATACGCATACTCCGAAACGATGAAAATTTGGGATTCGCGGCCGGCATCAACCGGGGATTCCGGGAAACCCGGTCCACCTATGTCCTGATTCTGAATCCGGATGCCCGCGCCCGGCCAGGGGCGATAGCCGCCCTGAAGTCCGTATTGGACCGGAATCGACGGGCCGGGGCCGTTGGCGGATACGTGAACTCGCGATACATGCCCCGAGCCCTGCCCACGATGGGCAGTCTGATTCGGGAAAACCTCGGGCTGGGCCGCCGTGCGCCGCCTTTCCCGAGCGGGTTGGTTCGTGTCGATCAGCCCGCGGGGTCGGCGTTGATGGTCCGTCGCGAGGCTTTTGACGCCGTCAACGGATTCGATGAACAGTTTTACCCGGCCTGGTACGAAGACGTCGATTTCGCGAAGTCATTGGCTGTTTCGGGATGGGAGGTCTACTTCGACCCCGCCGCGGGTTTCGAGCATGACGGTGGCTACAGCCTGGAGGCGTTGGGCGTCGAGAGATTCATGGCCGCGTACTACACCAACCAGTTTCGTTACGCCCGGAAGCATCTGAATGCCCGTTTCGTGCCCGCACTGAAAGCCGCGCTCCTGGTGGGCGTTGCCGCCAGGAGCCTGATCCGCCCGCATCAGGCCGGCGGCTACCTGCGCGGACTCCGTCAGGTCATGGCCGCATGAGTCACGTTTCCATACAGATCGTGACGTTCGACAGCGCCGATGACATCGGACCGTGCCTGGAAAGCATCCGGCGCCAGACACACGTCGATTTCCGGATTCGGATTCTCGACAACGCCTCCACCGATGGGACGCTCGATGCGATCGGGAACGTCTCTGGAGACGCCGACATCATCCGTTCGGAGACCAACATCGGTTTCGCCGCGGCGCACAATCGCCTCGCACGCGAATATCCGGCGCCCTACATTCTCTTTCTGAATCCCGACACGGTTATCGAGCCCACCTTCCTCGAGGAACTGGCCGGTTTTATGGATCGCAACGACGACGCCGGTTCGGTTACGGGAAAGCTCTTGCGAATGGACGGAAAGACGCTCGATTCGACCGGCATCGTGATGACGCGCAACCAGAGGCACCTCGATCGGGGCGCCGAACGGGAAGACACCGGCCAGTACGACGAAACCGAAGAAGTGTTCGGCGTGAGCGCCGCCGCGGCGCTGTATCGATACGGGTGTCTGGAGGATGTGGCCATCGGCGCCATGTTTTTCGACGAAGATTTCTTTGCCTATCGCGAAGACGCCGATCTGGCATGGCGCTGCCGTCTGCGGGGCTGGAAGTCGTTTTACCTTCCAAACGCCGTTGCGCGTCACCGCCGCCGCGTGACGCCCGAGCGGCGTTCAAGCCTGTCGAAAGCGATCAACCGGCATTCCGTGAAGAACCGTTTTCTCCTGCGGATGAACAACCTGACGCCGGGGCTGTACCGCAGGTTCTTCTTCGACATCACGGCGCGGGACCTGGCGGTTGTGGGGTATGTACTCCTGAACGAGTGGTCGTCGCTGCCGGCGTTGTGGTACGTGTTCAGCCACTGGGGCACTCTCTGGGAGAAACGCGGAATGATTCAGTCCCGGGTTCGCGTTTCCGACGAATCGATTGCGGCGTGGTTCGGCACCGGACTGGTAGAATAAGGGTATGGCCGAGCGACTGATGGGCAGCCTCCTTTACGATGACCATCCGGAGCCCAAGAAAGCCCGCCCGTGGAAGGATCGTCTCAAATATCCGGTCATCTTCGGGTTGATCTTTGTCGTTGGAGGCGGACTCCTCTACAAATTCATCAACTATCCCGAAGAACGACAGGTCCAGGCCTTTCTCGATGCCGTTCGGACCCAACGCTACGATGAAGCCTTTGCGATGTGGGATGGCGGAGAGGCGTATGCCATGGATCGCTTCCTGGAGGACTGGGGCGTGGAGGCCTACTACACGGCGGGGTCCATTCTGCAGGTCGTCGATTCGAATGGCAGCGGCCCGAACGTAATCGTTTACGTGTCGGTCCACCCCGACGACGAGACGCCAACGGCGCTGCTGGTGGACAAGGAAACGAAATTGTTGTCGTACTCGCCAACCAACAAGTACATCGGGACATCTATCTACGGCCTGCCCAACTGACCGTAGAACTCTTCGATTTTCGGGACGGCGAGTTCGATGTCGTAACGGGTCCGGACCCGTTCGACCGCATGTTCCCGAAGTTCCCGTCTCAACCCATCGTCCGACGCCAGGCGGCGGACGGCCTCGGCCATGGCCCGCGGATTGCGTGGAGGCGTCAGCATTCCGGCTCGTCCGTAATCCAGTATTTCCGGCGGACCTCCGGCGTCGGTGGCTATAACGTTGACGCCGGCCGCCATGGCTTCGAGCACAACGATCCCGAAGGGCTCTTCCCATGATGGCAGAATCAAAATGTCGATTTGCGGCAGAAACCGGGCTGGTTTGACAAAACCCAGGAATTCGATGCCGAGCCCGGCGGCCTTGGTTTTGAGCGAGTCTTCGTAATGCGGCTCTCCCGTGCCGCCGATCAGCAACCGGTAGCCGTCACCCAGTTCCCGCATGACCTCGATCGCATCGTCGTGTCCTTTGTGCGGCGACACCTGTCCAAGCAAGCCCAGTGTGATCGGCGCTCGGAGCGGTCTGTCCGCATAGGGCATTCCGGATACCGCCACCCAGTTGGGTACGATGGCCGTTGCCCGTGGAGAAAGATGCTGGATCGAATCGAGTATCTGTGGAGTGGTCACGATCCACCCGTCGACTCGCGAATACAACGGATGACGCTTGACCGGAAAGATAAGCTGACGCGTGAAAACCAGGCGGGGTCCGGCCAGACCGGCCAGCGCGGTGGCGACAATGGAGTAGTCGCGCGCCACGTGGACATGGACGACATCGAAGCGCTCGCGTCGAACGATGCGGCGCAGCTTGTAGGCGGTCGAAAAGTCCAGCGCGTTTCGAAACCCGAATGCGTAATCGAGATCGAGAGGGCCGCCGGAACGCCCGGCGACCTCAACTCGATGACCGTGTTCGCGGAGTTTTCCGGTCAGTTCGATGACATGGACTTCTCCGCCGCCCAGGACATCGGCGGAACAAACCTGCAGGATGCGCATCACGATCGGGATTCGATGGCGTGGGTCAGTTCGGGGCGCGTCAGCGATGCCGTGCCAATCTTGCCGACCACGACTCCCGCCGCATGATTGGCGAGCCAGGCCGCTTCTTCCATCGCCGCGCCGGCGGCGTGGGCGATGGCCATCGTGGCGATCACCGTGTCCCCGGCCCCGGTGACGTCGAAAACCTCGAGTGCCGACGCGGGGATGTCATGAGCGGCATCCTGGCTGAAGAGAGACATCCCGTCCTCGCCCAGCGTAATCAGGACGTAAGGACATTCAAAACGTTCGAGGAGCTTGTTTCCGGCTTCGACCACGCTGGCCCGCTCGCGTATCGCTATGCCCGAAAGCAGTTCGGCCTCGCGACGGTTGGGAGTCATCATCGTTACCGGCCGGTAATAGTCGGCATGGTGGACCTTGGGATCCAGAAACACGGGTACGCCGGCCTGCTTCGCGCGCGGCAGCACTCGACCCAGCAGTTCCTCATTGACGACACCCTTGTCGTAGTCGGAAACGACGATGACCGCCGCATCGCCCAGAACCTTGTCGAACTGACGGGCCAGCGCGTCCACAAGTTTCGATCCCACCGGCGACCTGTCTTCCCGGTCGGTGCGCACCACTTGTTGGCCGTGAGCCACAATCCGGGTCTTCAACGTCGTGTGACGGTCGTCTTCGACCAGATGTCCGGCGTCGATCCCCAGTTCCGCCAGCAGCATCTTCAATCGTGCCCCGGCGTCGTCGCGTCCGATGACGCCAATCGTCAACGGATGACCTCCCAGGGCCCGGACGTTGGCCGCGACGTTGGCGCATCCGCCCGCCCGAAACGTTTCGGTTTCGACATCGACGACGGGCACCGGAGCCTCTGGTGAAATACGGTTCACCCGACCCCATATGAAGTCGTCAAGCATCAGATCGCCCAGAACAAGGATCGCCCTGCCCTGAAAATTGTCCACCAGCGACTTCAGCCGTTCGATCCGGATTGCCATATCGTCCGTCGGTGACTCCTTGCTCCTTGCTATTTCGGATCGGGTTGTCGGATCAGGGACTCGACGGCATCCGATACCTGACCGATCGTAACCGACTCGATGCACAACGGGGTTCGGGCAACCAGGCACCGATATCCCGGACACGGATTGCATTCGAATGGGTTCTGGACGACGCGGTGTTCGACCTGCCACGGGCGCCATCGGATCGAATCCGACGATCCCCACACGGCCACCGTCGGCGTGCCGACAGCCGCGGCCAGATGCATCGGGCCCGAGTCGTTTCCCAGATAGATGCGCGCCCCCCGGATCAGTTCGGCCAACTTCGGAATCGTGAGGCCCAGAAGAATCAGGCAACCCGGAAGATTTCGGGCTGTTTCGGCGACGATGCGTTCTTCACCGGGGCCAGCGGTGAGCACCGGCCGTAAACCGTTTTCTTCGAGCCGCCGCCCAATGGCGGCGAAGCGCTCCGGGGACCAACGCTTGGTATCCATGACCGCGGCCGGATGAATCACCGCATATGCTTCCGCGGGCGTGTTCCGGCGAACCCACTCTGCGGCTTCAGGCTGCGGGGCGTAATAGAGCGGGGGCGTCCGTTCGATTTCGAGTCCCAGCGCCCGGAAGAAGGCCATTGTGTTTTCCACCGTATGCCTGCGCCCCGATTCCTGCGGAACGAGCCTGGAATACAAGCGCCCGAACTGGTATCCCTCGAGCCCGATCCGCACACCGTGTACTGCAAGCGTATACAAGAGGCTGGTCGGCCCGCCGTGCAGGTTGACGACGGCATCGAAGGGTCGTCCGTACAGTTCCCGTACCGTTTGGACCTTGCCCTGCTTCGTCGTCAGGACTTCGTCGACATCCGGGTTGCCGTCGAAGCACGCCGCGAATTGGGGTTCGACGAGAACCGAAACCTGAAAGCGAGGGTATCGACTTTTCAGGGCGCGAAGTGGGCTGGTCAGCAGCAGCGAATCTCCCATCGACCGCAGTCGAATGAAAAGGAGCCGGGCATCGGCGCCGAGAGTGGCAAAAAAAGGGGTCACCGGCTCTGATGGAGTGTGGATGGCCGGATCGGGCACGGCACGTTATTCCTCGATTTGCGCTTCGCTGGCCAGCATCACCGGAATATCGTCGCGAATCGGATAGACTCGGTGGCATTCGCTGCATTTCAGCCCAGCGTCGTCGTGGACCAACGTCAAGGAAGCCTTACAAAGTGGACAGACCAGAATCTTCAAGAGTTCGGCGTTCACGGCCATGACGGATGGTAACACAGACGCCCGCGGGCGCCGGTGGGGTGAGGACGGCCCGCCTGAACCGGATCTTGCACGATTGGGGGCTTGCAAGTCGTCTCTTCGAAAAAACGGCCCTTTCGTCCGAATTTCCCCGACGACTTGCACTACCATTCTGAAGGGTCGGCGTGAAGTCCTGAAGTGCGCCTGCGATCGGGAAGCCCGTGGGGACGGTGCTCCCGCATTCGAAACAGCCGTTTCACGTGCGGAACCGTTGCGGGTGTGAGACAAGAACGACAAAGGGCCTGGTAGCATGCTCAACCTGATTTTCATTGTCCTGATCGTGGGATCGGTTCTGTTCGCCGCCTTCAACGGCACCATGGCCGACGTGATGAATGCCAGCATCGAGTCGGCCAATGGCGCCGTCCAGATCGCCATAGGGCTCCTCGGAATGATGGCGTTGTGGCTGGGCCTGATGCGGGTACTGCGGGACGCGGGGTTCATGCAGACAATCGCGCGAGGGCTGGCGCCCATAATGCACAGGCTGTTTCCGGATGTGCCTGCCGATCATCCCGCCATGGGCGCCATGATCCTGAATATCTCGGCGAACATGCTTGGACTGGGGAACGCGGCGACGCCGTTCGGACTGAAGGCAATGCGGGAACTCGATGCCCTGAATGCCCGCCCCGGAGTAGCCACCAATTCGATGGCGCTCTTCCTGGCGATCAACACCTCGGGAGTGGCCGTGCTGCCGCTCGGCGTCGTTGCGGTGCGGGCCAGCCTGGGCTCGACGGACGCCGCCGGGATCATACTTCCCTCGATCCTCGCCACCTCATTCGCGACTGTTGCCGCGGTGGGAGTTGCCAAGCTTCTGGAGAGCCGAACCGCTTTTACTCTCGATCGCTACCCATCGAGCGCGACCGACGAAGGCGGTCAAACCGGCGACACGACTGCCATCAAGGGCCTGGACCGAGCTCAGGAGGAAGTCAATGTTCAGAAGAGCGGTTCGTCTTCTAGATTGATCTGGGTGGCTCTCTTCCTTGTCCTGATGTGTATCGCGATCGCATTCGAGGCGGGCCGAACGGCGCCGGACCTGGGCGCCTGGGGATTTGCCAGCGCGCTCCTGTCATCGTGGTTGCTGCCGACTCTGATGGTTGCGATCTTGCTTGCGGGCTTCGTCCGCGGCATCGACGTATACGCATCGGTCGTGGCCGGGGCGAAGGAGGGGTTCAACATCTTCGTCGTCATCATTCCATACCTGGTTGTGATCCTGGTGGCGGTGGGTATGTTCAGGGCTTCAGGAGCCCTTGATTTTCTCGCGGCTGGCATCACGAGCGTCACTTCGATCCCTCCCGAAGGCTTGATGATGGGACTGGTTCGGCCACTTTCGGGAAGCGGTGCGTTCGGAGTCATGACCGAAGCCATGCAAGCGAACGGACCCGATTCCTTTGCGGGCTACCTCGTTTCGGTGCTCAACGGCAGTACGGAAACCACTTTCTATGTGTTGGCGCTCTACTTCGGAAGTGTCGCGGTGGGCACCGGACGCCATACCGTCATCGCCTGTCTTGCGGCCGACCTCACGGGGTTCCTTGCGGCCTTTTTCTGGAGCCGGATCTTTTTCGGATAAAGGGAAGCCTCTCTCGTTCTGGCCGACAACCAACAGCCCAGCGCCCTGGCGCGCTTGATCCCGCGCGAGGACACGCGCCGCTACGCACCCGGCGCGACCGGCGTGAGGAACACGCCTGAGAACGCGCCGTTGAACGCGGGGCATCTCTTCTCCGGCGCGTGGACACGCGCCGCGCCCGCTCTTCTTCTTCCTCCCCCACGCCGCCCCCACATCGTCCATGCTTACTTCCAGTTCGGTCAGAAACCTTCAGGCCATAGCCTGGGAACGCGGGCATCCTGCCCGCTCTTCCTCTTTCTCCCCCGCGCTGCCCCCACATCGTCCGCACCCTCTTTCATCTCAGTCAGAAACCTTCAAGTCATAGCCTGGGAACGCGAGCATCCTGCCCGCTCTTCCTCTTTCTCCCCCGCGCCGCCCCCGCATCGTCCGCACCCTCTTTCATCTCAGTCAGAAACCTTCAGGCCTTGGCGCGCTTGATCCGGCGCGAGGAACGCGCCGCTACGCGCCCGGCGCGAGGAACGCGCCTGAGAACGCGCCGCTGAACGCGGGTATCCTGCCCGCAACGTGGTGGGGCAATCCTGAATAGAGCTCCCCTGAGAACCGAAGGGCATTCCTGTGGTGGGCGACTGCGCCGGCCTGATGCCCATACAGTCATTGACGCCTCATTGCAATTCACGGACACTTTCCCGCATAAATGTTGCCTGGGGTCCCGTACGGCGGGCTACCCCTTGAATACAACAGCGATTGATGCGGTCAGGAGACTTGCGATCCTGCCTCACAACTGAAAAAGGAGCGACATGGACATCAACTATCTGGCCGTGATTGCCGCGGCGCTTTCGACCTTCCTGATAGGCGCGCTCTGGTATTCGCCTCTGCTTTTCAACGACGCCTGGATGAAGGCCAGCGGATTGAAAAAGGAAGATGTGGCCGGCGGGAACATGGCGAAGATCTTCGGGCTGGCGTTCGTGTTCGAACTGATCATGGCCGCAAATCTTGCGGCCTTCCTGGCAGGGGCGGACACGACGATACAGTGGGGAGCGACTGCAGGCGCACTTGCCGGAATCGGATGGGTGGCGTTGGCGATCGGAACGCTTTCGCTGTTCGAGCGGCGTTCCTGGACCTACACACTGATCAACGGAGGCTACTTCGCGGTCTCGTTCATCGTGATGGGGATCATTCTGGGCGCGTGGCGCTAACCCGCCTTGCTCACGAGTTGTCTGCTGCAGCGCCGGATCCATCCGCCAGTGCCGCGTTCTACGGCGCGTTCCTCGCGCCGGATCAAGCGCGGTCGGGCACCTCGACGTACTGTCATCGCGCACCTTGGTGCGGCAGTAAAAAGCGCACCTTGGTGCGGCAGTCAGAAGTACGCCTCCGTCGCCCTCCCGGCGCGCGCCACGCGCCGCTACGCGCCCGGCGCGAGGAACGCGCCGTTGGTCTGACGGCGTCTCCGACTCTTCGCGACGAAAACCCGTGCGAAACGCGGGCTAAACACCTGGCGCGTGGCGCTCGACACCAACCGGAACGGAAAGGGGACTATTCGTCCTCGCCCACCCGGCCCTCCGATTCGGCCTTCGCCTTCTCGACGATCTTCCCGACCAATTGTCCCGGGACCTCGTCATAGTGGGCGAAGGACATCGTGTAGTTGCCATGTCCCCCCGTCTTTGACGTCAGGTCCGAAGCATAGGAAAGCATTTCCGACAGCGGCACCTGGGCCTTGATGACGGAGGTGGAACCTTTCATCTCCATGCCCTGAACCCGGCCCCGCCGGCTGTTCAGATCTCCCATCAGATCTCCGGCATACTCTTCTGGAGCGTCGATGACCACGTTCATCACCGGTTCCAGCAGCACGGGTTTTGCCTGCTCCATCGCCTTGCGGAACGCCACCCGCCCCGCGATCTTGAACGCCATTTCGGACGAATCGACCGTGTGATACGACCCGTCGTAGAGCGTCACCCTGAAGTCCACCGTCGGAAAACCGCCCAGCGTGCCCTTCAGCCGGGCCTCCTCGACGCCCTTTTCGATGGCCGGAATGTACTGTTTTGGAATCGAGCCGCCGAAGATCTCGTCGACGAACTGGAAATCGGAACCCCGCGGCAACGGTTCGACGCGGATCTTGCAGTCGCCAAATTGTCCGTGCCCACCCGATTGTTTCTTGTGCCGTCCCTGAACGTCGGCTTTTCCGCGAATGGTTTCGCGGTACGGAACCTTGGGCGGATGCAGGTTCACATCGACGCCAAATCGTTTCTTCAGGCGCGAAACCGCGATTTCGACGTGCATCTGACCCTGGCCCGACAGCAGGAACTCCTTCGTCTGGGGTTCCCGGTCGTAGTGCAGTCCGGGGTCTTCTTCGATGATCTTTTGAATAGCCGTGGAAATCTTTTCTTCGTCGCCCCGCGATTTGGGTTCGACTGCGAACGAAATCATGGGTTCGGGCCACGCGATTTCGGGATAAACGATCGGCGATGACCGGTCGACGAGCGTGTCCCCGGTATGCACGTCCTTGAACTTTGCGACTGCCGCGATATCCCCCGCATTGATTTGACTGACCTGGACGGCTTCCTTTCCCTGCATCACGACAACGTGCCCGATGCGTTCCGACGATTCACGCTTCACGTTGTAGGGGGTCGTCTGATCCGTGAGCGTCCCGGAATACACCTTGAACAGAGAGATGCGGCCGGTAAACGGGTCGGAAATGGTTTTGAACACGTACGCGGAGAAGGGCTCGCTGCCGGAAATGTTGCGTTCGACGTCGGCGCCGGACGCATCCTTGCCCCGCACCGTTCCGCCTCGCGTAGGTTCGGGAGCGAAGTCGATAAACGCGTTCAGCAGAGAAGCCACTCCGATGTTCGTCGTGCCGGACGCATAGAGCACGGGATAGATGGCGCGTTTGTAGACCTGCTCCTTGAGGCCGTTCACGAGATCGTCGTCGGAAAGCGTTCCTTCGTCGAAGAACTTCTCCATAAGGGCGTCGTTGGATTCGGCGACCAATTCAACCAGCTTTTCGCGATACTCGCCGGCCTGTGCCTCAAGGTCATCCGGAATGTCGCCTTCGGCAAATTTTCCGCTGCTCCCATCGTAGATGTGGGCCTTCATCCGAACCAGGTCCACGACGCCCTTCAAGTTGCCGGCCGTTCCGATGGGGATCTGTACCGGTATTGCGGTTCGTCCGAACTCTCTCTGAATCGACGCCAGCGATTCGTCGAAATCGGCCCGTTCGCGGTCCACGCGACTGATCAGGACAAAGCGCGGGACGGCGAACTCTTCGGCAAACTCCCAGACTTTCTCGGACTGCACCTGAATGCCCGAAGCGCAGTCGACGACCACGACCGCCAGGTCGGCCACGCGCAGGGCTGCTCGAGCTTCCTGGATCATGTTGCCGAAACCGGGCGTGTCCAGAATGTTGATCTTGTGCCTGTTCCACTGGGCGAAGGCCATCTTGGTCGAAATCGTCATCTTGCGTTCGATTTCTTCCTCATCGTAGTCCGTCGGCGCGTTTCCGTCGTCGACGCTCCCCAGGCGGTTGGTCGCCCCGGAAATGAACAATGCGGACGAGACCAGAGAAGTCTTGCCGGTACCGCCGTGCCCTACCAGGGCCACGTTGCGGATGGCTTGGCTGTCGTAGACGTTCACGAAAAACTCCTTGTACGCTGGTTCGGCATGGGGCCGCCGATTTCGTCGACGCGAAACGCACCACGCGTCTTCCGGCGATCCTCCTTCGAATGTGCGGAGGTCCAGCGGCACGCGGCAGAATGCCGGGCGACCCTGCCGGGTTCTACCACGGGCTGCCTGCCGGCGGGAAATGCCCTCGGAAACTTTCTGTATCGTTGCCGAACGACTGCCAAATCTAGCACAATCGAACGTCCTTGAAAACACTGCCCTCAGGCAGGTAGTCTCAACCCGTGCAACCCCCGATCCGTATTGCCGTTTTGAGTATCGCGTTCCTTTTCCTGGTGGCTTTGTCGGCGGGGTTGGACGCCCAGACGGTCCCGCCCGCCGCTGACATCGATCTTCCGGTTTTGACCAGCGACCGGCTGCGGAGTCGGATTCGCGTGGCGCACCTGCCCCACCTCGAAGCGCCGGTTGACGGTTACGTGGACATCGCCTTCGGATATGTCCCTGCCGACGGCGCCGCCGAGGGGTATCCCCCGGGAGTCGTGGAGTTGTTTGCTTCCTACATGGAGCTCTCGGTACCGGCGCGTTCGGTGGCTCTGGCGGCGCATCTGGCGGGCGGGGAGTTCGATTTCGTGAACGAACCGGATCGGCTCGGGATGAGAGTCCGGGTTCCGGTCGGAAGTCTGCAGGACATCTCCCGAGCGATCGCCCGGTACTTTTCGCACGCCATCATCAATTTCGATGTGTTGGGCCACGCGGCGGTTGCCATCGCCGAGGCCGCCGATGCGATGGGGCCGCCCGGACCGAACGAGGAAATTCGCTTAGAGGTGGCCGATACCATGTTCGACCGCTACCCGGAGTTTCCAGGCACGGAGGTTCCGGGACTTGCCGATGTTCAGGGTTACTTCGACACCTACATTGGAACCGACCGCGCCTATGTCATCTCTTCCGGCGCATTGCCGTCCGGCGCAATCGGCTTTCTCGATGAGGTGGCGTTCCGGGTCTCCTCCTATGAGCCCTCGGGTGTGGCGCCCGAAGCGGGCGAGATCGAGGTCCGGTTTCCGTCTCGTCCCGCGGGCGGAGTCATCGTTGCAACCGCCATTCCCAGTCCGCGATTCGAATCGTGGTTCAGCGCACTGGTCATCGACCGTGTTCTCCGGCGGGGAGCGGAACCGGACACGCTGTTCGACTTCAGGGTCGATGTAGGCAATTCGATCCATCGAATCGAATCGGTTGTGAGTCTGCCCGACTATGCCGAGGACGTGCGCGACGACTGGATCGGCCGGATCCGGAACGTGATGTTCGAACCGTTGCCGGCTGCCGAACTGAATGACGTGAAAGCCGAGGTCTTCGAACAGCTCGCTGAAAGGTCGATGTTGGAGTGGTTCGCGGCGCACGATCTCTGGCAAGCCCTGACCGGTGGATGGAATATGCTGCGCGACCTCGATTCCGACGGACTGCGCTCCCGTGCCGTCGCATTCGCCGAGGCGCGCCGCGTCGTGGCCCTGTGGTCCCCGGCTTTCGCGCAGCCCGCGGTCCTTGTCGAGGAGTTGGGTGGCGCCCCGACGAATTCGCGCGCCGGGGCGATCTCCGAGCCCGATGTGCGTGCCCTGCCGGGAAACGTTCCCGTTCCCGGGTTGTCATTCGACGCGGGCGATTTGCCGTCGATCCGGCTGGAGCGACTTGAATCGGGTGTGACTTTGGCCGAGGCCAACGAACACATGATCTTCGTTGCCGGAAGATTCGACGCGTCCCTGAACGAGGGCCGGATTCTGAAGTCCGGCGCTAACGGGACGCTCTGGGCGTTTCCGGCGGAGCCGGCAGCCGCGGTGCTGGAGCAACTCGATGGTGTGCGCGCAAACCGTCTGCTGGTGTTTTATCCGCAAGACGGTTTGCCGGGTGCGCGCAGCCGATACGGGAATTGGTCCGGCGGGGCGATGGACAATTCGCCCGATCTTGCTGTCGGAGAAGTTGCGACTGCGGATATGCCCGGGCTGATCGTGTTGAAGACGTGGCTCGAGGCCAGGCTTATCGAGGCGGGTTGGTGGGGACGTGTCGATCTGCGTATCGATGGAATCGAAGGTTCCCGTCTGATCATCGAGGGAGATCCCGAACGCGAGGCCATCGTCCGTTCCTGGATTGCGGAACTTGCCGTCGACGGGATCGCGGAGGAGGAATTCGAACGTGTGCGGATCGCGTCGGCAGGTTATTTCCAGAGAATCCGCCGCGAACTGCAGATTATTCTGTGGCAGCGGGCCCCCGAAGGAACAATCCTCCCGCCCGCAACGTTGACGTTGGCTCGGTTGCGCGGCATTGCCGGCAACTATTTCGAATAACGCGACCCGGCCGTTCCCGACCCCGCCTTTCTCAGGAGTTGTCTGCTACAGCGCCGGATCCATCCGCCAGTGCCGCGTTCTACGGCGCGTTCCCGCGCTTGATCCGGCGCGAGGAACGCGCCGCTACGCGCCCGGCGCGAGGAACGCGCCGTAGCTCTGACGGCGTCTCCGACGCTTCGCGACGAAAACCCGTGAGAAAGGCGGGCTATTCAACCAGGCTGAATTCCAGGATTGCGCCGCCGTTCGCGAGTTCCTGCGTGCCTTCGCCCGCGTCATCCTGTGTCCGGCCCGTGTTGTCGGTGACAATGTAAAAGGCCCGGCCGTCAGGACGTATCGCGAGATCGCGGTACCGGTTCGTCGATTTGAATTCCTGGAACAACCCGCCCACGATCAGCCGGTTGTTGGCGCTCAGCGGCATACGGTAGATTGCTCCGCGGTTGAGGCTGGTGACCATCAAAGAGTTCGCCCAACCCGGGATGCCCGCGGAGGTATAGATGTCCAGTCCGCCCGCGGCGATCGTCGCTCCACCGCTGACCTGGAAGTCATAGCCGGAGGGTACGGTAAACAGCGTCTGGATCGGACGCACGTAGTCTGGATGCGTCCATGAGGTCTCGCTCTCGACCGGGACCGAGTCCGGGACTCCGGCGACGGTTTCTGCGAGGTCGGTGCAGGCTGTCGGATCGGACGCCGCCCAGTTCTCATAGGCATACATCTGGTCGTCGGGATAACCGGCCACCTGGGGCCACCCATAGTTGCCACCGGCCTCGATCAGGTTGATCTCGTCGTCGGTTCGCGGTCCGTGCTCGGCGGAATACAGAGTCCCATCCGGCCCGAACACCAGACCCTGAGGGTTCCGGTGTCCGTAGGAGAAGACATGGCTGCGAACGCCCTCGACAACAGGGTTGTCGCCGGGGATCGATCCGTCCGGATCGATGCGAAGGATCTTGCCCTGATAGTCGGACCAGTCGGAAGCAGCGACCTGTTCAGCCGTGGGGACGAATTGCGCACGGTTCGGATTGCACAGGTTACTCAGCCAGTTGCTGCCCTGATCTCCGACAGTAAAATACAGCATGTTATCCGGTCCGTATGCGAGTCGGCCGCCGAGGTGGTCGTTGTGAGCCGGCAGCCCGGCGATTACCTCCTCGGGTTCTTCAAGTGTTTCTGTCGCTTCGTCGTAGGTGTAACGGCGGATCGCATTCCGGGGAAACTCCGCCGGCCCTGGATCGGCGTCGTAGGTATAGCCCACATAAACATGGTCGTTGCCGGTTCCCGCCAGCAGTTCCGGGTGGAGTGCCATTCCCAGGAGGCCATCCTGCCCGACCGCCTGGTACACGCCTTCGACTTCGACCGCGACGGTCCGTGTGCCGTCCGCGGGATTCACTCGCGTGATTCGCTTCCCGACGCGTTCGGTCACCCAGAGTCGGTCGTCGGGTCCCCAGGCGACCTCCCAGGGATAGTCCAGACCCGTCGCGACGACACGTGAGGCGAACGCCGGTTCCGAGGCAGTTTCGACGGTTTCGCCGGCGGGCGAGCATCCGCTACTCCAGGGCAGGACGATGGCAAGCAGGCAGAAAATCGCAGTTCGGGGCATGGGCATTCTCCTTGCGCGGTATTATACCGGCAGACAGACCCATGCCTCCCAACGCACGCAAACAGATTGTCGAGAACGTGGTTGCCGACGTCGGCGGGGCTTTCGTTGCCGGTCTCGGCTATATCGGAGATCGCCTCGGTTTGTTCAGGGTACTGGCCGTTGATGGCCCGATTTCCAGCGTGGATCTCGCCGGCCGCCTTCAACTCAACGAACGATACGTGCGCGAGTGGCTGAAGGCGATGGTCAGTGCGGGCTATGTGGAGCGCAGGGACGATTCCGGGGCGTATTTCATGACTGCGGATCAGAAAGCTGTTCTGGCCGAAGACGATTCTCCGGTGTTCGCCGCGGGGGCATTCCAGTTCGCGATTCCTTCGCTGGCCCTGACCCCTCGACTCATCGATTGTTTCAGGCATGGCGGCGGTATCGCCTACGGGGAGTTGAGTCTGGAGATTCCCGAGGCTATCGCACGGATGCACCGGGCCTGGTTCGACTATCAACTCACTGGTTCCTGGCTGCCCGCCGCTCCGCGCCTCGTCGAACGGCTCGAGTCCGGGGTCCGCGTTCTGGATGTGGCGTGCGGCCAGGGCCGGGCGAGTGTCGCGGTGGCCGAGCGGTATCCCAAGTCCGCCGTCGTCGGGATCGATTCCCACGCCGAAAGTATTCGGGAAGCCCGTAAGCTCGCCTCCGACGCCGGAACCGCCAACGTGGAGTTTCGGGAAATCGACCTGGAATCCTTGCCCGAATCCGAACAGTTCGACGTGATTCTTGCGATCGACTGCATTCATGACATGACGGATCCCGTGGGCGTGCTGATCCATATCCGAACGCTGCTCGCCGGCGATGGGGTCCTTTTCTGGTCTGAACCCAGCGGATCGCACAATCCAAACGAAAACCGGAACCCGCCGGGAAAGATGCGGTCCGCCTTGAGTCCGTACCATTGCCTGACCGTTTCGCTTGCCGAGGGCGGCGCCGGTCTGGGAACGATTGTCGGCGAGGCCGGCGCGCGGGATCTGTCCGAACAGTCCGGATTCGGGCGTTTCGAAAAACTCGACATCGACAACGCGATGCAACAGTTTTTCCTCGTGTACAAGTGACAGGCGACCGATTCGTTATTGCGCGGAACCTGGAAGGAGTCCGGCGAAAAGCATGAATTGCCGCGATCTAAGAGTCAGGGTATTCCAGTGGTAGTGGCCCATACCGCAGATCCGGGTGGACCTTCCGTCGATCGTGTCGCCATCGACACCGGAGGTACGTTCACCGATTTCGTTCACGTCCGCGATGGCGCGATCGAAGTCATCAAGGAACTCTCCACACCCCAGGCGCCTGACGATGCCATCCTGAAGGGGCTCGACCGGCTTGCCACCCAGGCCGTCGATGTCATTCACGGATCGACGGTTGCCACAAACGCGTTGCTCGAGCGGAAGGGTGCGCGGACGGCACTGGTCACCACCGCGGGTTTTGAAGACGTACTGGCGATCGGCCGCCAAACCCGGCGGGATCTCTACGACATCTTCACAACACGGCCCGATCCGCTCGTCGCGGAAAGACTGCGCATCGGCGTTCGCCAGCGAACGCTCTATGATGGAACATCGGCAATCCCCCTGACCCAGCGCGAGCTCGCCAGCCTGGTCCGCCGGCTGAAGGCGTTGGATGTGGAGTCCATCGCGGTTTCGCTGCTCTTTTCGTTCGCCGATCCGTCGGACGAACGCCGAATTGGCGCCGCGCTCGCCAAGTTGGGCGTTCCGGTCTCGCTGTCCTCGACCGTCCTCCCTGAATACCGCGAATTCGAACGAACGTCGACGACGGTGATCAATGCCTACCTGGCGCCGGTGATGCAGCGGTATCTGGGACGGCTTTCCGAGAAACTCGGACACCGCCGATTGCGCGTGATGCAATCGAATGGAGGAGCGGTGAAGGCGGCATCGGCCATGAATGCCCCGGTGCAAACGATATTATCGGGTCCGGCGGGCGGTGTCGTGGGCGCGTTCACCTTGGGCAAGATGAGCGGTTACTCGAAGCTGATCACTTTCGACATGGGCGGCACGTCGACCGATGTCGCGTTGCTCGACGGTCAGATCCGCGTCACTCACGAGACGGAAGTCGACGGGATGCCCATCGGCGTCCCGATGATGGACATGCATACCGTCGGCGCCGGTGGCGGGTCGATTGCCCGTGAAGATGCCGGTGGCGCGCTGAGGGTCGGTCCGGAGAGTTCGGGTGCGGACCCTGGCCCCATCTGCTACGGGAAGGGAATCGAGCTGACCGTCACGGATGCGAACGTCATTCTGGGGCGGTTGCTTCCGCGATTCTTCCTGGGCGGGGCAATGAAACTGGCCACGGATCGAATCGCGCCGGCCCTTCGGAATCTGAAGTGGACGCGGGGGTGGCCCAGTCCCGAAGAACTGGCCGAAGGCGTCATCGATGTGGTCAACAACAACATGGAACAGGCCATCCGCCTGATTTCGGTGGAACGCGGCCATGATGTCCGCGATTTCACATTGGTGACCTTCGGCGGCGCCGGTGCGCTGCACGCCGCTACCCTGGCGTCCGGTTTGGGCATTCCTCGCGTGATTGTGCCACCGCATCCGGGGGCGTTGTCGGCGTTGGGTCTGCTTCTGGCCGATGCCCGGAAGGATTTTTCTCGATCGTTGACCGGGATGGAGGGTTCGGACTCCAATATCCGCCGTGCCCTGGACGAATTGCACCGCGAAGGCGCCGCTCAGTTGCGTGACGAAGGATTCAAGCGGTCCGACATCGTCGTCATGGATTTTCTGGACGTTCGTTACCAGGGGCAGTCCTACGAATTGACCATTTCATATGGCCGCGACTGGGAAACCGCGTTCCACCGGACGCACGAGCAACGTTATGGCCATGCCGATCCGTCGAATCCGGTGGAGGTTGTCAACGTGCGGACCGCGCTGCTTGGCAAGACACACAAGCCCGAAATCCCGCGTTCTCCTCGAACCCGGAGCGAAACCGTCCCGGTTGCGCGCGAACGAATCTGGGCCGGCGGGCAGTGGACGATGACCGACGTGTATGACCGCCGGCAACTGGCGTGCGGCAACCTCATCGAGGGACCGGCCGTCATCGGCGAGTACAGTTCGACCACGTTCGTGCCTCCGGATTTCCAGTGTGAGATCGACGGGTTCGGAAGCATGATCCTGACGAGGCGTCCATGACGTTCGATCCGGTCAAACTCGAGATCTTCAAGAGCCTCTTCTCCTCCATTGCCGAAGAGATGGGCGCCACGCTGCGGCGCACTGCCTACTCCCCCAACATCAAGGAACGGCGGGACTATTCCACGGCGATCTTCGATGCCGACGGGCGGATGGTCGCGCAGGGGGACCACATGCCGGTGCACCTGGGTTCGATGCCGTTGTCGGTTGCGGCCGCGATCCGAAACCGGACGATCGATCCGGGAGACATGGTCGTCCTGAACGATCCGTACAACGGCGGAACCCATCTGCCCGACATCACGCTCGTATCGGGCGTCTTCCTGAAGAAGAAGCTGCTGTTTTACGTCGCTTCGCGCGCGCACCATTCCGACGTCGGTGGCATGACGCCGGGTTCGATGCCCCTTGCCGAAGAGATTTATCAAGAGGGTCTCCGGATTCCGCCGGTCAAGCTGATGATTCGGGGTGAGATCAATCGCGATGTCTGGGATCTGGTTCTGGCCAACGTGCGGACCCCGGACGAACGCGACGGCGACCTGGCGGCGATGCTGGCCGCCAACCGGATTGGCGAGCGGCGTCTTCTGGAGATTGTACGGAAGTACGGTCTGGGCGAAGTCCGCGGCTACATCGACGAGTTGCTGGATTACACCGAACGAATGACGCGGCACGTGATCGACCGGATTCCCGATGGCATCTACGAAGCCCAGGACTTTCTGGACAATGACGGCATCACCAGCGCGCCGGTCCGGATCAAGGTCCGGATCACGATCCGCGGTTCCAGCGCGAAGGTGGATTTTTCGGGGTCCGACCCCCAGGTGCGCGGCAGCGTGAACGCGGTATATGCCATCACGGTGTCGGTGGTCTTTTACGTTTTCCGCACGCTGGTCGATGTGTCCATACCCTCGACTGAGGGCGGAATGCGGCCGCTGGAGGTGATCGCGCCGGAAGGGACCGTCGTCAACGCCCGGCTTCCGGGCGCGGTCTGCGGCGGCAACGTGGAGACCTCGCAGCGCATCGTCGATGTCCTGTACCGGTGTCTGGCGCCGGCAATGCCCGATCGGATTCCCGCGGCAAGCCAGGGCACGATGAACAACGTGACCTTTGGCGGTACCGACCCGCGGAACGGGAAACCGTTCGCCTACTACGAGACGATTGCGGGGGGAATGGGGGCGCGCCCCGGAATCGATGGAATTTCGGGCGTTCACACCCACATGACGAATTCCATGAACACGCCCATCGAAGCGATGGAGGTGGCATATCCGGTTCGGATCGAACGCTACGCTTTACGATCCGGTTCCGGTGGAGAAGGCCGCTACCGGGGTGGCGAGGGCATTCATCGAGAAATCCGTTTTCTGACGCCCGTCGAGGTGACGCTGCTTTCCGATCGCCGCACCAGCGCGCCCTACGGTCTCCGGGGCGGGCGTTCGGGCGGCAGGGGTCGCAATCGGATCCTCCGCAAGGATGGACGGATCGAAGACTTCGAGTCCAAGTTCAAGACATCCGCCGATTCGGGCGACGTCCTGTCAATCGAGACACCGGGCGGGGGCGGATGGGGCCGTCCCCGGAAGAAAGCGAATCGGAAGACGTGAGCAGGGCGGGGCTTTCCCCCGTGTCTTCGAGTTGGCCGCGTTTCCTGTCCCGATGGAAACTTGTCCCGTCCCATGGATAGCCGGCTTGACGTTGGCCATGGGACAGGACGGGGGACAGGACGCCAGGTTCCAACCGCCCCACTAATCTCTGCAGGGCATCTGTGACGTAGATCCGAAAGGACTCGAGCAGAGGGGGAGAGTGAGATTTCGGAGCTCCTGCAGGAGTTCCTGATTCCTGTCGACTTCTAGGTGAAGATGGCCCAGGTTCTCGGTCAACGTTGCACCTCCACCTGCGATACCGGTAAGGACACGGCCTTCCGCACCGGTTATACCGGTGAAGATACGGGTTTCCGACCCGTCGATACCGGCAAGGATATCGGTTCTGGACCCGTCGATACCGGCAAGGATATCGGTTCTGGACCCGTCGATACCGGCAAGGATATCGGTTCTGGACCCGTCGATACCGGCAAGGATATCGGTTCTGGACCCGTCGATACCGCCGAGTATACGGGTTCTCGAATCGAGAACGTCGTTGCGCAGGGCACCGAATCGTTGATCGAACCGCCCCATTTCGGAGCGGATCGCGGCACGGTTACTGTAGTAATTCACGACACCGGTAAGCGCCTTGTCACCTGCGTAAGCCAACCCCATCAGTAATTTCTTGCCAGCGCTTAGAGGCCGGGTCGCCTCTTCGAATTGAGCTTGCCACAGATCGCGGTCTGCAGCGTATTGTTGCCGTAGTTCTTCCGCCTGGAGATTGTACTCCGCCATTGCCTCGCGCCACGCCTCCACGCCCGCGTTCGGGTTGTCCGCCTGCCCGAACAGCGGGCAGCCAACAAACAGAATAACGACCAGTAATGCACCAAAGACTTTCATTGCGATTCCCCTTGTGATTGCCCCGGTACCTGCGATCATGGGTATGGTATCCGGGCGTCTTGTTTGAAGTTGCGAATGCTCGCAGTTCTTGAATGATCTTTCGGATTTGAATGCTTCTCGGTTTTTCGAGAGCCGCGATGATCTGGAGGTCCGCTCGACGGGCACGATGCGGACCGCGATCGGCGCTCCCGTTACCGCCGGAACAATAACCGTGGAAACTACACGGTCAGCCGCTTCAGGCACCATGCGTTCCAACTCCGTTCAGGCCGCTCCCTTTCCTGATTCTCCGATCCTCTTTTGGCCGCGCCAGCGAGCCGGAACAACGGACTCGTCCCGTTCAGAATCCCACATCGACGCCTCCGGATGCAAGGCACGTCGGGGTTCGGCGAACTCCGAAACCAGTCATTTCAGCATTCGGTGAAAACCTCAATGCTTCGCACCCACGAAGTCACTCGTTCGCGATCTGTGTCGGTTCGCCCAGGCCCAACTGCCGCAGCCGCGGAAGCTGCGTCTCGGCGTCTCCGACCACCACGAACGCCATGCGGGACGGATCGATATGGTCTTGGATCAGCTCTCTGATGCGGTCGAGCGTCATGTCGCACACAATCTGTTCCCGTTGCCGGACGTAGTCGAACGGAAGATTCAACAAGCTGATGTTCTGGAGCATGCCGATCTGGTTTCCGAGAGTCTCGAACGCGCGTGCGTTGCTCCGCACCAGATAACTCGCGGTGGCTTCCAAATCCTCTTCATCGTAGGTGTCGCCGTATTCGGTCAGGATCCGGTTGACGATCTCCACCGATTCCATTGTGACGTTTGAGCGGACGCTGGTCGAGACCGAGAATGGCCCGGGAATATCGCTGCCCGAAAACCCGGAGCCCGCCCCGTAGGTATAACCCCGCTGTTCGCGCAGGACCTGATTGAGTCGCGAGGTAAACGTTCCGCCCAGACGCAAATTGGCTACAGTCGCCGGATAAAAATCCGGATCGGTCTGCGCCAGGGCCATCGCGCCAACCCGAATCACGGACTGGCTCGAACCGGGAACGTCCACGAAATATATGCGGGCTTCGCTGAGCAATTCGGGAAGCGCGAACTCCGGAATCGTGACGTCGCGTCCATCCCATCTTTCTTCCAGACTGGCCAGGGATGCCATCGCTTCGGTTTCGGAGATGTCTCCCACGATGTGGATGCTGGACACCGACGGTGAAACGTTCGTGTCGTAATAGGCGCGCAGATCGTCCGTGGCGATGGCATTCACGGTTTCGATCGCTCCCCGCCGGTTGACGGACAGGATATGCCGGGGTCCGTAAAGAATCCGATTGAACGTGTTCGACGATATCGAGTTCGGGTCCGCGGCCTGCTGCCGCAGGATATTGATCGTTCGGTCCCTGATGCGCTCGAACTCCGTTTCGTCCCACCGCGGCTCCAGCAGAATCTCTTCGGCCAACTCCATTGTGGCAGCGTAGTTTCGTCTCAGCGTGGTGCCCGAAACCGTCAGACTTTCACGACCGGCAGAAACATTGATCGACGAACCCAGCGCGTCGATCGCTTCTTCAAGTTCTTCGGGAGTCCGTGTGGCCGTCCCCTCTGTCATTAATTCGGCCATCAGGTTCGCAACGCCCACCTTGTCGGGATCGTCCAGGAGTTGGCCCCCCAACATACGAATTGAAAACCGTACAAGCGGCAATTCGGAATTGAGGATGCCGAACACCCGGGCGCCGTTGGACAGTTCCGCGGTCCATATTTCAGGGGAGGGAAGCGACGACGCGTTTCCGAACGGAGGTTCGACGGACCGGTCGAACGACGATGGGGTGGACTCGATGTTTCTCGCCGCCGGCCGGATGAGTTCGCCTTCGGCGCCATCCACGATCGGTTCGATCGCAATCGCGGCTGGTGCCGATTCGGCCAACATCAATTCGGTTTGACCGCGGGGGACGAAGCTCGTGGCAACGTAGTGCCGGTCGTCGATGTACCGGTCATAGACCCGCATCACATCTTCCGGAGTCACGGCGAGCATCCGGGCGACATCTTCTTCGATGTATCCGGGAGAGCCCGCGAAAATGTTGTATTGGGCCATTTCGAACGCCTTGCCCAGCACACTGGAAATACCGTTGTAGAAACCGGTTTCACGGCCGGCTTTCACGCGGTCCAGATCCGCTGGAGTGAACCCTTCATCTTCGAAACGCTGGAAAGCGGTTTCCACGCCGCGGTGAACATCGGTCAGGTCGATACCGTCGAAACCGCGAATCGCAATCGCCATCTCCCCCGCCAGTTCCGATACCCTGGGATACATGTTGACCGACGGGGCGAGCTTCTGTTCTTCAACGATCACCTGGTACAGCGGGGCCTTCTTTCCTTCCGACAGGAGTGCGGCCAGCATATCGAGCGCATACGAGTCCTCATGGTAGATGTGGACGGTCGGCCAACCGAGCGTCAGCTCGGGAAGACTTGCGAAGTTATCCTCGTGAAAGAGCCGCTTCGAGTCTGGTAGTTCGACCGGTTCGACTTCGAGTGTTGCTGGCAAGTCTCTCGATGGGATTTCGCCAAAATATTTTTCGATCCATTCCATGGTCCGGTCGACATCGAAATCGCCAGCCACCACGAGCGTGGCGTTGTTGGGTGCGTACCAGGCGTCATGGAATTGGTGCACGTCGTCCAGCGTCGCGCTGTCCAGATCCGCCAGGGATCCGATGACCTGCCAGGAATACGGATGGCTTTCCGGATAAAGGTGTTCGCCGATGACGGTACTCGTGTGTCCGTAGGGACGGTTGTCGTAGCTCTGGCGTTTCTCGTTCTTGACCACCTGCTTTTCCTTGGCGATCGTATCTTCGGTCACGGTGTTGATAAAGAAGCCCATCTTGTCGGCCTCCGCCCAGAGCACCTTTTCGAGGCCGTCGTTCGGAACGACCTGGAAGTAGTTCGTGCGATCGCGGTTGGTCGAGCCGTTCAGGGTTCCGCCTAGCTTGTCGATCAGAATGTCGAGCCCGCCCGGACCCAGGTTTTCCGAATCGAGGAACATGAGATGCTCGAACAGGTGAGCGAACCCCGTCTTGCCGGGCCGCTCGCGCGCAGAGCCGACGTGGTACGTCATTGCGACGGCCGCGATCGGGTCGGATCGATCGATGTGCAGGACGACCTCGAGGCCGTTGTCGAGCGTGTACTTTTGGTACTCGATCGAGAATGGCGCGGTGGCGCCGGGCGTCATTGCGGCGTCGGGCGCACAGGCCATCAGAAGAACGCCCGACAGCACAATGGACAGTTCCAGGCGGTGACGGTTTGCGGTCATGAACAAACTCCAGTGGGGATGCGGTCCGGTCTCAGTGCGTCATTGCGAAAACGACGAAATTGATGCCCATGCGAAAGGCTTCGGTGGAGGGTTCCAAAGGATACCGTGCCTGGTCGATCCAATCCCAGAAATTGGCCAGATCGTTGTTCCAGAGTGCGATCATCGCCAGGTCGCCGTCCTTGTTCAGGAGTCCGTAGTATTCAGGTCGGCCGCCGGTCACGTACGGTGCAAAAATCTCGAGAGATTCCGTGTCATAGAACGAATGGAATGCCGGGTGACTGACCCCGATGGGAATGAGTTCACGGTCCGGAAACGCCAGGCGGACTTGGTTCCTGAGGTTAAGGATATGATCGCCGTCGAAATCGTCGACCACGATGAATCCCCCGCGGTCGACGTACTGCCTGAAGTTTTCCACCTCGACTTCGGTCATGTCCATCTCGCCCGGTTCTGAGACATAGGCGAAGGGATAGTCGAAAACTTCATCGCTTCCGAGTTCCACGATCCGGTAGGACATGCGGTCGACGTCCACTCCGGTGGCTTCGGACAGGAGCTGATTCAGGTGCTGCTCCGAAGACGGGTAGTTGTGAGTCCATCCCGTGTGCCCGATGCGGCCGTTGGTATTGAAACTCCAGCGCGCCGCAATGAACTCGGTTGGCGGTGGATCGTTTTTCCGGATGATGACGCGTCTTCCAAAGCCGAACTGGCCGTATAGCGCACCGGAAACAGCGAGGACGGCCAAGAGCGATCCCGCCAGTATCCATCGTATCCGGTATCTGGTTCCCTTTGTCATCGGTTCCCGTCCAGCATATCGCGGTCCGGTCCGTGGTGGGAATGGTTTGACGCCGCGTCGCCAAACCTCGCGAGGTTTGACGCCGGCTCGCGGGGTCTGCCGCCTGCTTGCGGGGTCGGCCGCCCGGTTGCCAGAGCATTTTCAACGATCGTCTAGTGATCGTCGGCAACCTGATCCAGGTAAAACACGTTCCCGTCCGGATCCGAGAACAGTGCCAGGCGTCCGCCCCAGGGTTGATCGGCCGGTTCCAGGGGGAATTGCACGCCCTGGTCCCGAAGCGAGGAGAAAATGGGATCGATCGCGGGCGCTGTGAACGCGATGCCGGTTTGCCCGCCTACAAGCTCGGAGAAGTTGTCGGCGCCAGGTCTGACAACTGAAATGCCGATGCGAATCGTGCCGCCGTCAAAGCTCGCATACCCGAAGCCGTCGTCCCGCATCAACAACTTCAGTCCGAGAACGTCGCGATATAAACGGACGGCACGTTCGATGTCGGAGACGTAAATGTTGGCGTAACCAATCTTGAGATTCATGGTTGGTCCTCATTTCAAGCGATTCAATGGAATCGCTCCGAGTTAAGGCGATTCCACTGAATCGCTCCGAATTAAAGCGATTCAATCGAATCGATTTGAACTACACGATTCAATCGAATCGTGTGAGCTCACTTCAAACCCAGCTTCTTTCCCTCACCCAAGAGCTTGACGGATTCTCGGATGCGCTTCTCCCGTGTTTCCGCGCGCTTGGCGGTGTGGATCCAGCCGACGAAATTTCGGCGTTCACCCGGGGCCAATTGATTGAAAAACTTCCACGCTTTCGGATCGGCCTTGAAAGCGCGGGCGATGTAGTCGGGCAATTCGGCGGGTATCGATGGAGGCGGAGTGTATTTCTTGCCGGTGGGAGCGGCCTTTTCGCCGGCCGTCGCCAACAGGCCCTGGGCCTTCAATTGAGCGTAGAGCTTGCGGTTGTTATCCGACCAGATACTGCCGCTTCTGCGCGGCGTGATCTTGCGAAGGTACCGGTCATCGTCCAGCCGCCGAACCAGACTGTCGATCCAGCCAAAACAGATTGCCTCCCCGACAATCTCCTCGTAGGTGGGGCCGGGGACACCGGTGTGTTTCTTGAAGCAGACCAACCAGATGTCGGGGCTCGTCTTGTGGTTTTTCTCGAGCCACCCCCGCCAGGCTCGACGGCTCTCGATCTCGACGGTTCTCAGGTCATCGGCCACGACCCGATCCTCATCGCTCGCCGAACGCCGTGGACACGGTTACTCGACGTCCCGATGAGTTTCGACGATGCGAGAAACGATTCCATATTCGATCGCTTCATCGGCATTCATCCAGAAATCCCGTTCCATGTCTTCCAGGACCTTCTCCAACTTCTGACCCGTTTCTCTCGATATGACGCCCGCAACGCGTTCGCGCGTCTTCAAAATCTCCCTGGCCTGGATGGCGATGTCTGTGGCTGGACCGCCCGCTCCGCCTCCCGGCTGATGGATCATGAAGCGCGTATTCGGCAGACAAACCCGCCGCTCCCTCGGAGCCGCCAGAAAAATATGGGTTCCCGCACTGGCCACCCAGCCGCTGCCGATCGTGGTTACCGGAGCGCGCACGAACCGGATCATGTCGTGGATCGCATCGCCGGACTCGACATGTCCCCCGGGCGAGGAAATCAATACGTGGATCGGATCGGCCGACTCTTCGGACATGGCGATCAACCGCTCGCATGTTTTGTGGGCGGACGAGTGGTCGATCTCCCCGAAAACCAGAACGAATCGCGATTTGAACGAAAACTGTTCCAGGATTCCGTCTCCGTTTTCCCCCGATCGCGTTTGAGTTCCTGACTTGTGCATCGAGCTTCTCCGCCCGGCCGCGATGCGCCCATGTTCCCGAGACCGCGGCCTTAAATCGGGAAGATTCACCATCATGGCAGCCTCGCGGAACGTTCAGTGTTACTACCACAGTTTCAGCCGTGCAGTCTAACCAGTGCTCCAATCGGAAGGTTTCAGATCTTTCGGCCGTCTGGTCGGTTGGGGCGGGAGAAATGCTAGACCAGCCGGCGTTCGAGCGACGGGTTGATCCGGGAGAGCACTTCGTAGGAGATCGTGCCGACCCGCCCGGCGAGTTCGTCAGCCGTGATTTCGGATTCGGCCTGCCGTCCGAGCAGGACCACTTCTTCGTCAAGCTGCGGTCGAGGCAAGTCGGTGACATCCAGGATCGTCATGTTCATGGCGACCCGCCCCACGACCGGGACAGCACGGCCCCGGATCAGGGCGCGTCCCGCATTCGACAGGCGCCGGTCGTACCCCTCGAAATAGCCGGTTGGGATGACCGCCAGCGTCATCTCGCGGCTGGCCTGGTACGACAACCCGTATCCGATATATTCGCCGGCTTCGATTGGCTTCAACTGTGCGATCCGGGTTTTCCAGGTGAGCGCCGGATGCAGTGTGACGTCGAGCCCGCGCTCGCGTGCCGCGATCCGTGTTTCGCGCGATGGCCATATGCCGTATGCGCCGATACCCAGGCGTACCATGCTGAAGTGCGTCTCCGGATAAAGCAGGATGCCTGCCGTGGCCGCGGTGTGGATGTGCTTCGGGCGGATGCCGATTCCGCCCAGCAAGTCCAGTGCGCGACGGAATCGCTCGAGTTGGCGCTGGGCGAACGTCGGATCGAGCGTGTCCTCGATGTTGGCAAAGTGGGTGTACGCCCCTTCGACCTCGATGCCGGGAAGCGCCGCGACGGCCTTTCCGAATTCGGCCACGTCCGCGAGTCCGATACCTTGCCGGTTCGTGCCCGTTTCGATCTTCAGGTGAATCCTGGCCGCCGTGTCCTGTTTCCGAGCTTCGGCGGATAACGATTCGGCGACATCCATGCGGTACACCACCTGGCGAAACCCGCGTTCGACGACAGTGCGTACGTGTTCGGCGGCAAAGTATCCGAGGATCAGAATCGGCTTGCCCCCGACCGCGTCGTCGAGCGTGCAGGCTTCCGATATCGAATCGACGCCAAACCAGTCGGCACTTCCGGCGATAGCCGCCGATGCGAGTTCCAGACCATGTCCATAGGCGTTGGACTTCACCACGGTCATCAGCCTGGTTTCGGGCTGAAGCAGGTTTCTGAAAGCTTGAACGTTTCGGCGCAGACGCTCACCGCTCACCTCCACCCACGACCCGTTCAAGCTCAAGGATCCTCCGTTCTCATGGCCGATTCACTGTACAGGCGAATATATACGGTATCCTAACGCGATGCCCGCCAGCATTCGCTTTGAAGATGTGTCCTTCAGCATCGACGGCGGCCCCCCGATTCTCGACGGCTTCAATCTGTCCGTGTCTCCCGGCGAATCCATCGTGCTTCTGGGCCGGAGCGGATCGGGAAAGACCACCACGCTGAAGCTCGTCAACCGCCTCAGAGAACCGACCGCGGGCAAGGTCTTTGTCGGAGAGAAGACGACGATGGAGTGGGATCCGATTCGGCTGCGGCGCCACATCGGTTACGTCATCCAGGAAGTCGGTCTTTTCCCCCACCTGACCGTATGGGAAAACGTGGCCATGGTTCCGTCGCTCGAAGGTTGGGAATCGGACAAGATGGCCCAGCGGGTTCCCGAAATGCTGAAGCTGGTGGGGCTGGAACCCAGCGAGTTTGCCACCCGCTATCCCGACCAGTTGTCCGGAGGGCAACGGCAACGCGTGGGCGTGGCCCGTGCTCTTGCGGCCGATCCCGGCGTCCTTCTTCTGGATGAACCCTTCGGCGCCCTCGACCCGATTACGCGTGCGGACCTCCGGCGGGAGTTCCGCGGTCTTCAGGATCGGCTCGGCAAGACCACGATCTTTGTGACCCACGACGTGGCGGAGGCGTTCGCCGTCGCCGACCGTATCGGGCTGATGAACGCGGGGAGGCTTTCGGCACTGGTCACTCCCGCGGAGTTTCGCCATGTCGACGATCCCGAAGCCCGGCTCTTCATGGGGTCGCTGTCGTGAACCCCTTCGCGTACATCCTGGATAACCGGGGCGAGGTGTTGGCCGCGTCTCTGGAGCATCTGGTTCTGGTAGGGGTGTCCTTGGCTCTCGCGCTGGCGATCGGCTTGCCCCTGGGCATCGCGATGACCCGGCGCAAGGGTCTGAGACGTCCGATTCTGATGTTCGCCAATCTCATGCAGACGATTCCAAGCATCGCCCTCTTCGGCTTCCTGATCGGAATTCCTTTCATCGGGCTCGGCGCAAGGAACGCGATAGTGGCGTTGGTGTTGTACGCCCTTTTGCCGATTGTCCGGAATACCTATATCGGAATTGCCGAGGTCGACCCCGCGATCCGGGAAGCCGCGACCGGGATGGGCATGACCGGATGGCAGCTCTTGCGGCGAATCGAAATCCCGTTGGCCATGGGCGTCATCTTTGCCGGCATTCGAATCGCCACGGTAATTTCGGTGGGACTTGCCACGCTGGCCGGACTTATCGGCGCGGGCGGACTCGGCGTGTTTATTTTTCGTGGTGTGGCGATGGTGAACTCTCAGGTCATACTTGCGGGCGCCATTCCCGCGGCTACCATGGCACTCGCGGCAGACTTCATGTTGGGTCGAGCGGAACGATACTGGGGCCGGTACCGCCCATCTTCGGGAGCAAAAGTTGGATTGTAGCGTTGTGTCCATGGTTGACGTCCGGAATGCAACCGAAGCCATCGCGGAACCCTGCAGGGCCGGACGTGCGGGTTTTCGGGCCCTGGCCGCGGTTGCCGGCGTGGCATGTCTTTCCATGTTGGCGGCATGTTCCGGTACGGAACGGATTGTGATCGCTTCGAAGAATTTCACGGAACAAGTGATCCTCGGAGAGCTTCTTGCGCAACACCTCGAAAACCAGACCGGCCTCGATATCGATCGCCGCCTGAATCTGGCAGGGACTTTCATCTGTCACGAGGGGCTGATAAACGGGCAGATCGATCTGTACGTGGAGTACACGGGCACCGCGCTCCAGGCGATTCTCGAAGAACCCGCCCAGGCGGATTCGCTGGCGGTGCTGACGCGCGTGCGAGATGCGTATCGGCAACAGTTCGGAGTGGAGTGGACCGAACCGCTTGGTTTCAACAACACCTTCGCGATCGTGGTGCGTGGTTCGGACGCCCGGGAACTGGGTCTGGAAACGATCTCCGACGCCGTCCCCTCCACTGCCGGGTGGAGGGCGGCCTTTGGTTACGAGTTCACCGAGCGCGAAGATGGTTACCGGGGATTGCGCGATCTGTACCAATTGGCGTTTCCCGATCCTCCCCGCGAGATGGATCTGGGTCTGATCTACGAGGCGTTGAACTCCGGCCAGGCCGATCTGGTTGCCGGCAACTCGACGGACGGCCTGATCGAGGCGCTCGATCTCAAAATGCTCGAGGACGACCTGGGATACTTTCCACCGTATGACGCCGTTCCCGTGGTGCGTCAGGACACACTTGATCGGCACCCGGAAATCCGATCGGCCCTGCGGCTTCTGGCAGGACTGATCTCGGAAGAAGACATGCGTCGGATGAACTACCGTGTCGACGGCGAACACGAAAACGTGGCCACCGTGGTTGCCGAGTTCCTGGCATCGAAGGGACTCTGAAGCGGGGATTGCAAATTTCCGGATTTCAGAATTAGCCGATCGGATGGACCCCGCGGAGCCCGGCAGCGATTTCCGATGGAGCGTCCAACCGCTTCCGCGACGGGCAGCTACCCGAACATTCCCAGGATGTCCCGAATTCCGACCGTGGCGAAAAAGGCCAGAACCAGGACCATCACGATGTTCGCGGCCCAGCCGTTTTTCCTTACCGGTGATGCCCACCCGACCCGGTTGTTCATGTACAGCAGGGTTGCCGCCAGGAATGGAATGAAGAGACTGCCCACGATCGTGTAGGTTCGGACGACGAATAGCGGTTGATCCAGAAACGTGAACGGAATCGGAATCAGCGCCATTCCAATCAGTGCGATACGGTAGGGTTTGCTCGTGACCTGGGTGAGTTTGTTTCGGATCTCGGCGGGATATCGCCGGAAAATGCCGTACATATCCGCGAACATGTATGGAACGCCTTGCCACACACCCAACAGAGACGACAGCGTCGCGCCCCAGAAACCGATCGAATAGGCGAACCAACCCGCCGGTCCCACGGTCTCCTGAAGCATCGCGGCCATCTGTGGGACCACGGTACTGCTGTTCAATTCCACGCCGGTCACGTAGAAGGCTCGGTTGGCCATGATCAGAACCGCGATCGCAAGCACCGCCGTCACGCCGTAGGCCACCATGAGATCGATACGAACGTAGCGCAGCGATCCCGGTCCTTCGATCTTTTCTTCGCGCATCCAGTAGTTATAGTTCAACACCGTCAGTGTGCCGCCCACACCGCCGATAAGGGCCAGAAGCGAACCGGTGCTGCCTTCAGGGATCGTCGGGATCAACAGGCCTCGCGCCACGCCGCCGAAATCCTGAAACGTGAGGACCGCGCAGGCGACGATGAACACGATCATGACGCCGACCAGCACCTGCATCAGCTTTTCAAAGCCTCTGAACCCCCCCACCCAGACGAAGATTCCACCAAGGATGCTGTGGACGATGGCGCCCCACTGGGCGGAAATGGCGCCGCCGGTCAGGTTGGAGATACCCAGGCCGCAGGCGCTGGCCATGGCGGCACTTACCGAGATGGTCCAAAGGATCAGGTAGGCGCCAAAATATATCTTGACCCATCCGGGCAGGTGTTCGGCCCATCCCTCCACCAGCGTGGTATCCGTCGCCAGTTGCCAGCGGGCCAGACCTTCGTTGAGGACATACTTGAAGAACGCACCCAGCGCCACGGCCCAGATCAGAACAAGTCCGAATCCCGCCCCGCCGATCGTGGCCGCGGTCAGGTCGCCAGCGCCGACCCCCGTCGCCGCAACCATCAGGCCGGGGCCAATCAATGCGGCCAAGCCGATCTTTCGCGCGTTGTTCGACATACTACCCGCCTTGCTCTCTGGCCGGTGCCGGGCCGCACGCCTGGAAACCACTTTAAGTCTGCTGTTTGACTGGATTTGAGGCGTTTTGGAGATCCGAACGAGGGCCGGAATTTCCAGGTTCGATATGCTAGCATAGTCCCCGGTTGGAGTCTGGAATCGGGAAACGCTCGATCTCTTGGCGATTCATGAATACACGTACCGAAGTAGCGGGAGAACCGGCCCGCCAGTTGCCGGATCTGTGGTTCCTGGAGCGGTTTGACGCTTGGGTTGCGTCGGACCCCCAACGGTTCGCCTTCGCCGTCGACCATCCGGACAGAACAGAGGAATACACGTACGGTGAGGTCGCGGACTACTCGATGAGGGTGGCCGCGGCACTTGCGGGTTCGGGCGTTCGACCGGGCGAGCGGGTTGGAATCCTGATGGCCAACTGCCCGGACTGGGTCTTCATCCTCATGGGTGTCGTCCGTCTTGGAGCGATCGCCGTTCCACTGTCGACGCTCCTGCCTCCGGATTCCGTGCGGCGGCTCGCGAATCACTCGGACTGCCGTCTGGTCGTTACCGACGCTTCCAGTCTCGAAACGGCCCAGGACGCTTTCAAGGGCGGAGACCACGGCCCCGAGGTCATCACCAACGCATCGGACGCCGATGGCGCGACATCCTGGGAGTCGTTTCTGAAGCGAGGCACCGGCTGCGAGTGGACGCCTTCGAGTTCTCCGGATGGAACGGTCGTCCTGGTGTACACCTCCGGTACGACGGGCGATCCGAAGGGCGTCCAGATTACGGCCCGCGGGCTGTCTTGCGACATCGACGGCATCCTGGAACAATTGGCACTGAACTCGGATCACCGCATCCTTTCAGTTCTGCCTTTCTCGCACGTGTTGCCGCTGGTTGCGAACGGTCTCGGACCACTCGCCGCGGGATGCGGTGTGGTCTTTCTTCCGACGATCACCGCGCAAAGCATTGTCGAAGCCTTCAAGAAGCATCGCATTTCGTTTTTCGTGTGTGTTCCCCAGTTCTTTTATGCAGTTCACAAGCGGGTTTTCGGTCAGGTGGCCGAGCAACCGTGGCTGACTCAGAAAATATTCCGGGTGATGTTTTCGCTGGCCCGGCGCCTGAAGAACCCCAAGTTGAGCCGCAAGCTTTTCTCCAAAATCCATCAGGGCATCGGACCGGATCTGAAATTGTTGATTACCGGCGCGTCTCGCTTCGAACCCAGGATTGCCGAAGACTTTCAGACGTTGGGTTACACGATGATCCAGGCGTACGGACTGACCGAGACGAGCGCCGCTGCAACGATCACTCCCGTAGCTCGAAATGCGATCGGTACCGTCGGACTGCCGCTTCGCGGCGTTTCGATTCGCATCGACAAACCCAATGCCGAGGGTATTGGCGAAGTCTGCATCGCCGGCGACATTCTCATGTCGGGGTATTTCCGTAACCCGGAGGCAACTGCCGAAGCCATCCGTGACGGCTACCTGCACACGGGAGATCTCGGTCGGCTCGACCCCGACGGCAACCTCACGCTCACAGGCCGCAGCAAGGACGTGATCGTCCTGTCGACGGGCAAGAACATCTATCCGGAAGAAGTCGAAGAGCACTACGAAAAATGCCCGTACATCAAGGAAATGTGTGTCATGAGCCTCCCGCAGTCCTCGGGGCCGGGAGACATGTTGCACGCGGTTGTCGTGCCCGATCTGGACGAGTTTCGCAAGCGCGGCCAGACGGCCATTGCCGAGATGATTCGATACGAACTGGAAAACAGGTCCAGAACCATGGCTTCGTTCATGCGCGTGCACTCGATATCCATGCGCGATCGACCCTTGCCTCGCACCGTGACGCGTAAGTTGAAGCGGTTCGAGATCCACGAAGAAGAAGTCCGTGGAATCCAGGCCCGCTCGTCGAAGGCCGATGTCACGGAAGACGCGGCCGAATTGCGTTCCGGGATAGGCGGTGTCATCGCAAAGGCCATTCACGATGCCAAGCCCGATCTGAACGCGCTGTCGCCTCAGATGAACTTCGATCTGGACCTCGGATTCGATTCGCTGGCACGCGTTGAACTGCTCGCAACGATCGAAACGAAACTGGAAATGGAGCTCGAGGAGGAGCGCGCGAATCGGATTTTCACGATCGGCGAGTTGATTCAGGCGTTCGAAGAGGCTCAGGGCCAAGAGGTCGGCGGTGGGAGAACCTGGAGGGAAAAGCTGACCGCGGACGGGAGCGAGGAACTGGCAGGAAAGTATATTCGCGAATCCAGGGTGAGTCTGACGTTCTTTGGATTCCCCACGATTCGACTGTTCGGTCTCATCGCAAAATTACCTTTCAGGACGAAGGCCGAAGGCCTCGATAATCTGCCGCAATCGGGGCCCTATATTATCTGCCCCAATCACCTGTCGTATCTGGATTCATTTCTGGTGTGCGCCATTCTGCCGTTTCGAGTGATACGAGACATTTTCATACTGGGTTATTCCGATTATCTTCAGGGCCCGATCGCGGGTCCGCTGGCCTCGAGCGTCAACATCGTTCCGGTCGATCCCAACTCGAATCTCACGCGTGCGATGCGTGTCGCGGCCGTGGGTCTGCGCAAGAACCGGATTCTTCTGGTCTTCCCCGAAGGCGAGCGAAGTTTCGACGGCCATCTGACGGAGTTCAAGAAGGGCGCTGCGATATTGTCGGCCGAACTCAACGCGCCGCTCGTTCCCGTCGGTATTAACGGCACGTACGAGGCTTGGCCCCGGGGAGGGAAGTTGAAGGCGCATCCGGTTCGGATCCGCATCGGCAAACCGATTCATCCCGAGAACTACAGGGATGCCGCCGACCCGTACACGGCGATCAACAACGATCTCAAGGCTGCGGTCGCCGGACTTCTGGATTCATCCGGCTAGCAGCCTGTCGGACTTTCGGCGTAAGTCCTTTGTTTTCAACAACGGCCCTTTTTAGCCCGAAACGGTAAACACAGTCATATGAATGACTTAGGTTTTTGATTCGGTGTTAGTCCGACAGGCTGCTAGCTGCCCGTGGCAGAACCTCAGGGGTTTTGCCACCCGCTGCCGAGGCTTTCATCCAGGGCCACCATTTTCTGTACCGATTTGACTGGAACGGGGTTGGTACGGGAATATAATGAATCTGTCTCGATTGGCGGTCGACGGATAGATCTCCCAATTCCCCTTTTTTGTCTATTTCGTTACCCAGACTCTGTCACAGGATCGGTGCAGCGAGGAAACCATGGGAAGAAAGTATAGTCAGCAGGGCTACCACGATACGGACCGTGAGCGTGGCAAACCGAGGCAACGCTCCGGACAGCAGCAGCCCCGCAGGCCAAGTGATGGGCCCCGTTCGCCGAGAATGCCCGGATTTCAGGAAGTGATGCGATGCTCCATGTGCGGGAATCTCATTCATGATTTTCGGGAAATCACAGCCGACAGCCGATGTCCCAAGTGCCAGGCGGATCTACGTAGCTGCAAGCACTGCCGCCATTTCGACACCGGTGCCCAATTCGAATGCACCCAGCCGATCCTTGCGCGCATCATGGCGAAGGACAAACGCAACGAGTGTACGTACTTCGAATTTCGGACTTCTGTCGAGCGCGAAACCAAAACCCCTGTCAGCGTCTCTGACACCAGCAACCACTCGTCGCCCAAGGACGCACGTAGCGCTTTCGATGACCTTTTTCGTTGACGCGCTTTCGGCACGACCGGTTGCCGACGTCAGGAGACGCAACCCAAGGAAAAATTAATTGCTTGAAGATCGTCTGAAGATTGCAGTGTTCGTGGATTTCGACAACATCGAGATCGGCGTCAAGAACACTCTAAACAGAAAATTCGATATCTCCGCAGTTTTGGAAGCCATCAAGGAGCGTGGCGAGATTGCCACCAAGATCGCCTACGGCGATTGGAAGAGGTCCGGTGACTACGGTCGCCAGATGGGGCAGCACGCCATCCAGATGGTTCAACGGAATCTCACCCCTGGTGGCGACAAGAACGGCGCCGACATCAATCTGGCGCTCGACGCGCTGGAGATGGCATTCACGCTCAGTCACATCAACGCGTTTGTCATTGTTGGCGGTGACAGCGATTTCATGACGCTGGTTGAGAAGCTCAAGCAGTACGACAAGAAAGTCATCGTTGTCGGCGGTCGCGGATTTACAAGTTCGATCCTCCAGAAGAACTGTCACGAGTTCATCGCTTACGAAAACCTGATCCGGCCTTCCGCACCCCGGCGTCAACCCGGCGGCGGCGGCCGTCTACGGTCCAACACCGGAGACACGCCCGTCACGGAAGCTGTTCCCTTGGTCCGCCGCTCCCTGAAGGTCCTGTCCGACCGCGAGGTCTCACCTCAGTTGGGGCTGTTGAAGAGCACGTTACTTCAGTTGGACTCGACGTTCTCGGAGCGCGACTACGGGGCGACAACGTTCCGCGATTTCATCGAAAAACTTGCCCGGACCGGCGTCGTGACCCTCAAACAGGTGGACCGGAGTCTTCTCGTGGAACTCGCCGACAGAGATGACGGCGGGGCCGACGACGTCCCTGCCGCGGATAACGGCGCCGAAGCCATCGGGCTTGCCGAGAACGAGCCCGTAGACAATAGCTCTGGTGACGATGTTTCCGGGCAACCCGAGGAGCCCGACCGGGAGACATCCGACCGGATTGAGGAGGGGCTTGCGCTGATTCGCGCCGCCTTCGACAAAGCCGATGAGCCTCTCAAATGGCCATTGTACGTACGGGGCGTCAAGCAATATCTCAAATCCGTCGAACCGGAATTCGACGAGCGTGCCTTCGGGTTCGCCGGCTTGCTCGATGCTCTGCGCCAGAGCCAGAAGGCGGGCGTGTTTCGGCTCGAACGGAATCGTCAAGGCGTGCTGCGTGTGTATCCCGGCGATGCCATCATCCCTTCGGCCGCCGTGGCCACCGCGGAGTCTGCGGTTTCGGATACGCCCGTGGAACCCGCGGAAGTGAATGTGCCCGAGGTTCCCGACATCGAACCGGATCAGGAGGAGACGAATGTCGAGGACAAACCGAAGACGGTGAGGAAGGTAGCCGGCACAAAGAAGAAAGCAGCGAAGAAGACTACCGCAAAGAAAGCAGCGAAGAAGACTACCGCAAAGAAAACGACGAAGAAGAAGACAGCGAAGGCGACGGCAAAGAAGACGGCGAAGAAGACAACGAAGAAAACCGCGCCAGCGAACTAGGAAGCGGCTTCAACTGAATCGGAAGCGACTGTTTGAACGAAAAAGAACAAGCGCTCCAAGAACTGGTTGCGGCAAGAGCATACCAGGCCGAGATGCTCGCGCACTGGGAGGAGCGTCTGACCCGGTTCAAGGTCATGAACGCGGAGCTTGTGGAGACGGTGGCGAGACGGGATCATGAACTCAAGCCGCTCGCCAGGCATCGTGCCGCTCTGGAGGCCGCGCTCGGACAAATGGAGCGAACAATCGCATCGCAGAGGGAAGCTCTGGCGTGGCGAGCCGGGCAGGTTAAGGACCTTCAGAAGGCTTTGGAGTGGCGAGCCGGGCAGGTTAAGGACCTTCAGAAGGCTTTGGAGTGGCGAGCCGGGCAGGTTAAGGACCTTCAGAAGGCTTTGGAGTGGCGAGCCGGGCAGGTTAAGGACCTTCAGAAGACTATCTCATTGCAGGATGAAGCTCTGGCCTGGCGAGCCAGGGAGGCGGAAGATCTTCAGAACACCATTGATTCAATCGTGGAGGAATTGGATGCGGTTCGTGCGAGTGACACCTTTGTTATCGGCCTGAAAATCAGGAATGCGCGCGACCGGTTGTTCCCGGACGGGACTTGGCGCCGCCAACTGGTCGATTGGGTCACCTCACGGGCGATGTCGCGGCGGGAAGGATGACCGCGCGGACGCGCATTGGAATCCGGAGTTGTCCGTGCGTCACCGTTCGCTGGACCACTTCGACCGCCGACGCGTTCTCGATCCAGTCGCAGATTTCGTAGTGATCGAGCGTTCCATCGGCGACGGCCGGCGAAAAGTGATAGAAACCCTTCTGTAGCAAGGGAAGGTCCATCACGAAGTCCACGGAGAGCCGCGTGCCGGCCCGCGCCGGCGGCAGGTCTTCCCCTTCGAACATGACGTTGGTTCCGGTGACATCCTCTCCCAGCCTGTTACGCAACATGAACCCGACATTCGGTCGTTCAACGTCTTCCAGAACCTCAACCGAGATCCGGACGCAAAGACGATCTCCTTGAGTGACGCTGCCTGCCGGATGGCCGTCCTTGCTGTAGATACCGATGCCTTCGACCCGCGCCTTCGCGTTCCCGTAGCGGCGGTCGATGTTGGGCACCGATACGACGAAGGGGGGTATTCTCGATAGTGCTTCGTCCGATAACTCCAGTTCCTCCGTAAGCGCCAGGGGCAAACGTGCAGATTCCCCGCTTCCGGATTCCCTGTTGTCCCGAGTGACCATCTCCGCGGTGTATGCGAATACGACTTCGTCGGGGCGCCCGGTCATGCGGACGCGGCCGTGCTGCAACCAGATTGCCCGGTCTGCAAGGCTTCGCAGGGCTTCCAGGTCATGCGAGACGAACACGATGGTAACCCCCGAGTGTTTCAGTTGCTGGATACGGCGAATGCATCGTTGTTGAAAGTAGAAATCTCCGACGGAAAGGGCTTCATCCACGACAAGAACGTCCGGGTCCATGTGGATGGCGACCGCAAAGGCGAGCCGGACGAACATACCCGTCGAGTATGTCTTCATGGGACGGTCGATGAATTCACCGATCTCCGC
Organism: Terriglobia bacterium; assembly: GCA_963555775.3. Classification (GTDB taxonomy): domain Bacteria; phylum Acidobacteriota; class Terriglobia; order 20CM-2-55-15; family 20CM-2-55-15; genus JAJEDW01. Next base: position 331,203 of record CAUVWY020000009.1, read on the forward strand.
GAAAGCCTCGATCGAAGGCATCAGTTCGCGCGTGGCGGCGTCCGTAAAGCCCAGAATCGATGCGTTGAGGAATACGTTCTCGCGGCCGGTGAACTCGGTATTGAAACCCGCGCCCAATTCCAGCAGCGCTGAAATCCGTCCATCGACGGCAACGGTACCCGAAGTTGGCTTCAAGACGCCGGCAATGATCTGAAGCAGCGTACTCTTGCCCGACCCGTTTTCTCCAACGATGCCCAGACAGCAGCCGGGCGGAACCTCAAGGTCGACATCCTCGAGAGCCTGGAACTGTTCGTAACCGTGTTTTCGTCCGAAGCCCAGAACTTCCCTCAGGCGATCCATGGGATGCCGGTATATCCGGTAGCACTTCGAGATTTTTTCGGCTCGAATCAATTGAGGTCACCCAAACGATCACCCGGGAGTTGGCGCGGCAGTAGAAACTCGACGTTCCGTATCGACGCCAGATGTTCTGGACTGGTCCAGGTCGCCGTCATGATGGCCAAAAACGTTCCGTTGCGCCGACTTCCGGCGGAGCGCGGCAGAGACTCCGATCACGCTCCGGGCGGGATTCGGAAACAATGTCAACCGCCTACGGACCCACTCCCCAAGCACGTTGTAGGCGAATGATAGCAGACAACTTCGGCAGTTCTGCCCCGCATTTCCCGGACTGTATTTGCCGGTGCTACCATGAATGGGAATTTTGCGGTCGACCGCGACCGCGACCGCGACCGCCGGCAGCCGGTGGCAAGACCCTGCAGGGTCCTGCCACCGGCTGTTATTGGACAACCTTTAATTCGCAGGTTTGCCTGAAAAAGTTTGCGTGGGACGCGCGTGGGATCCGAGCCAGCGGAACACAAGTGGAAAGAGGTCATGGGCTATATCGGCGCCCTCGTGGGCATCGGCGGTCATGATGCACAGGTGCGGAAAATGACGTCACGGATCGAGACGATTCGCGATGACTATCTCTCTCTCATGGAGCGTTGCCTGACGGGCGCCATATACGAGGACCGGCCCCTGAAGGCGTTGGGCACGGAGGTCTATGACCCTGCCCTTAGGGAAGTCGGACGGGACTGGCCCTCGTTGGCCCATACCATGATCGGCGTCAAGCGCCTGCGTAACCTGAGGGCGCTGACCGAGGAGGTCATTCGCAAGCAGGTTCCCGGCGATTTGATGGAAACCGGGGTCTGGCGCGGAGGCGCCTGCATCATGATGCGCGCCGTTCTCAAGGCCTACCGAATTACCGACCGCCGGGTCTGGGTTGCGGACTCTTTCCAGGGTGTCCCGCCGCCGGATGCGGAAAAATATCCCGCCGACCGGGATTCCGACTATCACACTTTCCCCGATCTTTCGGTGCCCGCGGACGAGGTCCGTCGCAACATCGGGAAATATGGACTCCTCGACGACCAGATCGTATTCCTGGAAGGCTGGTTCAGGGACACGTTGCCGGCGGCGCCCATCGAACGCCTCGCGCTGCTCCGGCTCGACGGCGACCTCTACGAATCGACGATCGTCGCGTTGAACGCACTCTACGAAAAGCTTAGTGTGGGTGGCTACGTGATCGTGGACGACTATCATGTTGTCGATGGGTGCCGGGCCGCGGTCAGCGATTTTCGCGCCGAGCGCGGTATCCGGTCCCTACTTTCGGAAATCGACGGGGTAGGGGTTTTCTGGCAGAAAACGGAATCGGGCTGAGTCGTCCGAATCCATAAGTCCCGTCCTTCAACAGATTCCTGAAATGGGTCACAGGTACGACTACGAAATTGAACTCGGGGATGGTTCGGCGCCTGACCGCGTCGTTCAAATGGCCGGTCGTAACAAGCGCGTTCTCGACATTGGCGCCGGGCCCGGCTCAATCTCGCGCGTCCTGCGTGACAAATTCAACTGCCGCGTATCCGCCATAGAGACCGATGCGGATGCGATTCCACGGCTGGAGTCCGTATGCAAAACCGTCTACCGAATCGACCTCAACGATCGGTCCTGGCCTTCGGGCCTTTCCGATGCCGGCAGCTTCGACGTTGTAATCGCGGCGGACGTGCTCGAACACCTCTACGATCCGTGGCCGGCCCTGGATCGGATGAAGGGATTGGTCGCCCGGGACGGCTACCTGCTCATCTCGCTTCCGAACGCAGGATACTGCGGAGTGCTGGCCAGCCTGCTCGATGAAGATTTTGGATACCGCGACGCCGGCCTCCTCGATCGCACGCACATCCGGTTTTTTGGAATCCGGAACATGCAGGAACTTATTGAGGGCGCCGGCCTCGCCATTACCGAAGCACAGTTCGTCGTTCAGCATCCTGAGAACACCGAGTTTGCTGCCGTTTGGGCGAAGACTCCTCCAGCGACGCGTACGAATATGCTGAAGAACCGGTTTGGACTGGTCTACCAGGTTGTCATGAAGTGCGCCCAGGCCCAGGCGGAAACCCATGGGATATCCCTGATGGATCTCCTCGAGGAGGAAAACGGACGCGGAGGTACTGCCCGGCCCGCGGGCGCCCAGAGCCCCGGGTTGGCGGTCCCCGGTCCCGGAGACACGAAGGTCCGGGGAACGGATTCGCCGGCTCCGGCGACGGACGGGTCGGGAGAAAAGGTTCGGTTGATCGCGTTTTACCTGCCGCAATTCCATCCGATTCCCGAGAATGATCGGTGGTGGGGCAAGGGTTTCACCGAGTGGACCAACGTGACCCAGGCGGAGCCGTTGTTCGAAGGCCACTATCAGCCCCACCTGCCGGCGGATCTGGGATTCTATGACTTGCGTATGGGAGAAGTCCGCCGTGAGCAGATCGCGATGGCAAGGCAATATGGCATCGATGGATTCTGCTATCACTATTACTGGTTCTCCGGCACTCGCGTTCTCAACCGCCCCCTCGACGATATGCTCGACGATCCGGAGAGCGACATGCCGTTTTGCCTCTGCTGGGCGAACGAAAACTGGACACGCCGCTGGGATGGCGTAGACCACGAGGTGTTGTTGGGGCAGAAACATCTGCCGGGCGACGATCTGAACTTTATCCGGGACGTGGCGCCCCTGTTCAGCGATTCACGCTATATCCGTCTGGACGGTGCTCCGTTTCTGATCGTCTACCAACCCCAACGGCTGCCTGACCCCCTGCATACCGTCCGGGTCTGGCGTGAGTATTGCGAAACTTCCGGGGTTGGCCCGATACATCTCTGCGCGGCGTTTACCAACGACGTAGAGGATTATTCCCGATTCGGGTTCGACAGCGGCGTTCAGTTTCCACCGCACAATCACTATTGCCGCGGAATGAATGAAAAGATCAATTTCTACGTTCCGTTCTCCGGACTTACGGTCGATTACAGTGCCCTGGCGGAGTCTTATTTGAACCGCACCTATGAGAACGGCAACGTCTTTCGGACCGTGTGTCCGTCGTGGGACCAGACGGCGCGCGTCGGCGCGCGCGCTTTCCATCTGCTGAACGGCACACCCTCGAACTACGAGCATTGGCTCGACGACTCGCTCGGGAGGACCCGCGAGGATTTTCCGGGTGCGGAACGTTTCGTTTTCATTAACGCGTGGAATGAGTGGGCGGAAGGCTGTCATCTGGAACCGGACCAGCGATTTGGCCGCGGTTTCCTTGAAGCAACCTTCCGTGCTAGCCGGGGGGTATCCCGCAGGCGCACCTTCGAAGATGTCGGTCTTCCTGCCGCGCCAGAACCGGTTTCGGGCACGGCGGCGCGTTTGGGTGAACTCCGGCGGGAACTGGATGCGGAACGGCGGCGTTTTTCGGAACTGGAAGCAGAACTTGCCGCTGAACGGGAGCGCCTCTCGGCCGTTTACAAGGATCTTGCCGGCAAGAGAGAAGAGATTGCAGCCATCGAAGAGGAGCGCGCTCGAGAAAGGGAAGCGCCCTCCACCGCACACGAAGGTGAAGACTCGAAGTCAGAAAGTTCTGGCGGGAAAACGCCGAAGGCTTGACCCGCCTTTCTCACGGGTTTTCGTCGCGAAGAGTCGGAGACGCCGTCAGAGCTGGGGCGTATATCCTTGCGCCCGTGGCGCGCGCCCGAAGGGCACTGGAGGCGTACTTCTTACTGCCGCACGGACGTGCGCTTTTTACTGCCGCACCTAAGGTGCGCGATGACAGTACGTCGAGGAGCCCGACCGCGCTTGATCCGGCGCGACCGGCGTGAGGAACACGCCTGAGAACGCGCCGCTACGCGCCCGGCGCGAGGGACGCGCGGTAGATCAGCGGGAATTGCGTCGTGAACGGACGGCGTCCGCCAGCATTTGCAGCAGGGGTACGCTGTCGTCCCATCCCAGACACGCGTCGGTGATGCTCTGACCGTAGACCAGATCCTGCGTGTCTTTCAGGTCCTGCCGCCCTTCCAGAAGATGGCTCTCGATCATCACGCCGAAAATCCGCTCGTCTCCGTCACTGATCTGAGATGAGATGTTTCCTCCGACTTCCAACTGCCGCCAGTGCTGCTTCTGGCTGTTGGCGTGGCTCATGTCGATCATCACCCGTTCCGGCAGTCCCGCCGCCGACAACTCCATGGACGAGGACTGGACGCTGGCCGCATCGTAGTTGGGCTGTTTGCCGCCACGAAGGATGATGTGGCAGTCCTGGTTTCCAGTCGTCGTGACGATGGCAGAGTGCCCGGCCTTGTTCACCGACAGGAAATGGTGCGGGTTCTGCGAGGTGCGGATTGCATCCACTGCAATCTTGAGATTGCCGTCCGTACCATTTTTGAAACCGACCGGACAGGATAGCCCTGAAGCGAGTTCGCGGTGGACCTGACTTTCTGTCGTCCTGGCGCCGATAGCGCCCCAACTGACTAGGTCTGCAACGTATTGCGGCGAAATCATGTCCAGATATTCGACGCCGGCGGGGATGCCGATTTCGTTCAGATCCAACAACAGTTTGCGGCCGATTCGAAGTCCGTCGTTGATCTTGAAGCTTCCGTCCAAATAGGGGTCGTTGATCAGTCCCTTCCAACCCACGGTCGTTCGCGGCTTCTCGAAATAGACGCGCATCACCACGAGCAGGTCCGAATTTAGACGATCCTTCTGTTGCTTGAGCCTGTGGGCGTATTCGATGGCTGCATCCGGATCGTGAATGGAGCACGGTCCGATGACGACCAGGAGTCTGTCGTCGTCGCCGCGAAGAATACGGTGAATGTCTTGCCGAGTCTGAAAAGTGAGCGTGCCGGCCCGCTCGGTCACAGGATATTGGGCCAGGATGTGCAGTGGCGGAAGCAGTTCCTTGAGTTGGCTGATCCGAAGGTCATCGGTTTCGTGGTGCATGTCGATCACTAATGTCCGTCCCGTCCAAAACCGCCATTATAGCCTGTTTTTCCGGGATGCCGCGTGGCCGGGACTTCACTGAACTGGAGGCAACAGGGGCATGGGAGAAAGCTGGCAGGACCCACCGGAGGGTCCGATGGCTCCGTTGGAGGGGCATGGTCCGGAGGACCGGCCCCCACTCGACGGCAAGGGGTCTGACGCGGGACTTCCGAAATGCCGGCTAACGGCGGATGATCTTTTTGACCGCCTCGTTTGCGGTAGCCGCAACGTAGATACTGCAGTCCGCGGCGTCGTGCAAGAATTGGCTCGAAACGTCGAACGTGCCTGACTATGATCGATGTAGGGGAGCGTGACCGCGCGGCGGATGCCGCGTGCACGGCAAACAACACGTTTCAAAACAGGTCGAAACAAATGCAGACACTGAAAGACGAATTGCCTTTCCACGACGAACTGGGTCCTTTCAAGGTCATCCATGTTCATGAGCCCGGCATCGGACTTCATGCCGCACTGGTTGTCGACAACGTCGCGGTAGGGCCGTCGATTGGTGGTTTACGTATGGCGCCCGACGTTTCGACCGCGGAATGCGCACGCCTGGCGCGCGCCATGACGCTCAAGAACGCAGCGGCGGGGCTGCCGCACGGCGGTGGAAAATCCGTGATGATGGGCGATCCTCATATGCCGCTTGAAGCCAAGGAGCCGCTGGTTCGTGCCTTTGCCGCGGCTCTTCGCAACGAGCAAAGCTATATTTTCGGCCCCGATATGGGGACCAACGAACAGTGTATGGCCTGGGTGAAGGATGAAATCGGCCGTGCCGTAGGCCTTCCGAGAGCCGTCGGGGGTATCCCGCTGGACGAGATCGGCGCCACTGCGCTCGGCTTGAAGGCCTCGGCCAAGGTTGCCCAGGACTACTGCGGGATCAGCCTGAGGGGAGCGCGTGTCGTCATTCAGGGATTTGGGTCCGTGGGCCGGCATGCCGCTCGTTTTCTCGAAGCGGAAGGCGCGTCGCTGGTTGGTGTAGCCGATTCGTCCGGTAGCGTTGCCGATCCCGGCGGTCTCGACATTGCGCGTCTGATCGACCTCAAGGCGGCCGGTCACAGTGTTTCCGACTATGACCCGGAAAAGGCGTCAGATTCGGAAGCCGTGATCGACATACCATGTGAAATCTGGATTCCCGCTGCGCGCCCCGACGTCATCACCGAGGACAACGTCGGCCGCCTGGACACCGCCTTGATTCTACAGGGCGCGAACATACCGATTACGCCAGGCGCCGAAGAAATCCTCCATGAGACCGGCGTATTGTCCGTGCCCGACTTTATCGCCAACGCGGGTGGCGTTATTTGCGGTGCGCTGGAATATGCGGGAGCGACCGAAAGCAGCGCTGTGGCTGCGATCGAGGAGAAGGTCGGCGCCAATACCCGCGAGGTGCTCGAGCGATCCAAATCGGACGGATCGATGCCGCGATCGGCGGGCATTGCCATCGCCACCGAACGTGTCCGCCGGGCAATGAGTACTCGCCGCTGGTCCATTTTCTAGGACAGTGGCCCACGGTTCGGCAGGAATCCTTCGACTCCTTGCCGCAGGTTCTTCGGTGTCTTCAATCTCGCCTGGCCAGACGGAGAGCTTGCGTAACATGTTCCGCGTGATTGCGAAAGGGGGGGCGCCGGCCCGTTCGACGTCCATTGGCCCGTTTTGCCGGGCGCTCTTGGTTTAGAATCAATTTGAAACAAAGGGAGCGCGGCCGGCCTTGACAATGCAATTTTTCAGGACATTTTGTCTGTTGTTGTCGGTCGGCGTGTGTCTGGCGGTCCCGGGCGGTTCGACCCCCGTCGTTGCGGCTGTTCAGGAACTGACGGCGGACGAGATCGTCGAGCGGGCCGTTCAACGCGCCCAGATGCAGCGAGATTCCCAGGCGGATCTCGAGTTTACGGCGACCATCCACGCGAGGACGGAACGATTGGACGGGGACGGTGAAGTCGAAGAGGCCGAAAACCGGACCTACGCGCAATATGCGTTCCAAGGCGTTCTTTTCGAAGAATGGGTAGCGGTGGAAGGTCAGCCGCTTGACGCCGATGACATCCGGGACGAAGCCGAGTGGAAGGAAGAATTTGCTGAAGACGTTCGCGAGCGGCGGGCGGATGGAGAGGATCCCCGGCCCGATGACCCGAATCGAGTGGACTTCGACGACGAGTTCGTCAGCCGTTACGACTTTTCGATCATTGGTCAGGATGTCGTCAACGGCCATCCCTGCTGGGCGATCTACCTGTCACCCAGCAGGGATGGCGATTTGCCGGTTCGGCGCGGTATCGACAACGCGTTGAACAACTCGACCGGTCACCTCTGGATCAGCATGGACGATTACGGTCTGGTGCGGGTCGAATTTGAAATGGCGCGCTCGGTCCGGTTCTGGTTCGGGTTGTTGGGCACGCTGCGCAATACAACCGGACGCCTGGAATTCGGTCACGTCGCCGAGGGAGTGTGGCTGCCGACCATCGTCGATATCAAGACGGATCAGCGCGTGTTGATCCGGAACGTGCGCAGGCGCATCCTTCGGGAATGGAGCGATTACAGTCGTGTTCCGTCATCCGACTGACCCGCCTTTCTCCCGAGTTGTCTGCTACAGCGCCGGATCCATCCGCCAGTGCTGCGTTCTACGGCGCGTTCTCAGGCGTTTTCCTGGCACCGATCGCGCCGGGCGCGTAGCGGCGCGTTCCTCGCGCCGGATCAAGCGCGGTCGGGCTCCTCGACGTACCGTCAAGTACGCCTCAGGTGCCCTCCGGGCGCGCGCCTTGCCCTGACGGCGTCTCCGACTCTTCGCGACGAAAACCCGTGAGAAAGACGGGCTAATGCCGGTTCGTCCTGATCGCCCGGAACTGCCGGGAACCGCCCTTCGAGCCAATCGCGCTTGGCCTGTTCGATCCGATCTTTCGAACTCGAAACAAAATTCCACCAGATATGCCGTTCGCCGCCGACCGGGTCGCCCCCCAGAATCAACACACGCGATGGGCCGGATGCGGAAACGGCTGAGAGCCCGTTCTGCGCGAAGATGGCGATTTTCCCTGAATCGAGTTTCGTCTCTCCCACCGATACCCTTCCCGAGGCCACGTAGGCGCACAATTCTTCGCATCCTCCCGGAAGGGGAAACGTGGCGCCGGGGGCCATGACCAGATCCAGGTATAGCGTTTTTGACCGTGTCCGTACCGGCGAGGCGTAACCGTACGCATCGCCAACGAGGAGTCGCCCATCGACGCCACCATCGTTCCACGACGGCAGCGATGCCTCGGGATAGTGCTCGAACGCGGGTTCGGTTTCTTCCTGATCCCGTGGCAATGCGACCCAGAGCTGAATACCGTGAATCGCCGACTCGCGTTCCCGCGATTCCGGATCGCTGCGTTCGGAATGTACGATCCCCCGGCCCGCATGCATCCAGTTGATGTCTCCGGGGCGAATCGTTTCGACCGATCCCACGCTGTCGCGATGGATGAGCGCGCCCTCAAACAGGTACGTGACCGTTGCGAGGTTGATGTGCGGGTGCGCGGGAATGTCGATTCCCTGGCCGCGACCGAGTCCTTCAGGTCCGATGTGATCGAAAAAGATGAACGGACCGACCATCCGGCGCTGGTGGGAAGGCAGGAGGCGGCGGATCTCATGACCTGCCACAATGCGCCGCCGTCCGGGAATGATGGATTCGATCGCCTCGGACATCATGGAACCGAGAATCCGTACTTTTCGAGGATGGAACGGCCGACCGGCCCTCGCAGCGTGTTCCGGAAAGCCCGCACCGCGTCCAGGTGTCCCGTCTCCCGTGCCCGGGCAATTATCGCCATCCCCTGCTCAATCGGGTTGTGGGCTTCGGCGGGCACTTCCCAGTAGACGCCATCGCTCATCGTTTCTGCCCGCGCCTGGGAAAGAGCCAGAATGCCAATCTCGGCGGCGCCCGAAGAAACGAACTGCGCGGCTTGCGAGATGTTGTCGCCCCGGACGAGCCGCGATGCCACACTGTCGTAAACGGCGTAGAAGTCCATCGCGTCCATCGCGGCCATTCCGTAGGGCGCGAGTCTGGGATTGGCGATGGCTATGCGTCTCACCGCGGGGTCCAGAAGCGTCGCCATTCCGTTGTTTTCCGGCGCAAATCCCGAGTCCGCCCGCGTCCAAACGACGATCCGTCCCACGGCGTAGAGTTCCAGAGACCCAGGTTCGACCAGGCCCTCCGCCGCGAGCCGGGCCACATAGTTCCGGTCGGCCGAAAGGAAGAGGTCGAAGGGCGCACCGTTCACGATCTGACCGTAGAAGTTGCCCGACGATCCGAGAGTGAGCCTCACGTTATGACCTGTTTCGCGCTCGAAGACTTCGATGATTTCTTCGACGGGGTGACTCATGGACGCCGCGGCGGCGATGAACACTTCTTCGGCACGCGCGGAAGCAAACGGCATCAGGGCCAGCGCAAGGACAACAATCGATTGTCGCGGAGACGGCATGGGTACTTCAGAGATTACCAGAAGACACGATTGTGCGGTCCCGAGTGTCGGTCCGGAGTCGGAAGCGCCGTCCATCGGCGGAAATGACCACCCGGAAGCCGTAGGGTGCGGCCATGATCTGAAACGCGCGGCGCTCGCGCACGCAAAAGAACCCTTTTGCTGTTTCACCGCTTGAAGTTTCGGGCGGCCGCTGCTCGATGGTATTGACCGTGACAAGACCGATTTGCGGGGAGTAACGGGTGGGCTCCGCTGCCGCCGGAACTGTCGAGGTGACCGGTATGAGTCTGGATTTTCAATGGCGGCTGGCATTCGACCCCGACGAGTGCATCTTCCCTTACGACGAATATCCGCCGCATCTGCTGGAGTGCCGTAATCGAGGCGTCAGAGTCAGAAAAACGATCCGTTGGCGGACCAATCCAGAGCCATGATAGAGTCCCCAAGATTCACCCGACGATGTGAACCGCACGTGGAGGAGCGTCCATGACGACAGAGAGCATGCCCGGTTCGAATAAGGAAATCATCGGCCTGTTCGCCGCCATTTTGGCGTCGGTTATTGTGCTGCTGATGCCGACTCCCGAGGGACTGGGTGTTCCGGGCCAGAGGATGGCGGCCCTGTTTGTCCTGATCCTGATTCTCTGGTCGACCGAGGCCATCCCGATCGCCATTGGTTCCCTGCTCGCGCTGGTGCTCCAGCCGCTCCTGGGATTGAACGATCTGAACACGGCCTTCGAGAACTTTATCGGGCTGGTGTTCTTTTTCGTTCTCATTATGTTCATTGTCGCGTTGGCATGGGTGAAAACCGGCCTCGCGCACCGGTTCGCGCTGACGCTGATCTCCAAGGCGGGAACCGAATCCCGGCGTGTGATTCTGGTGTTTACGGTCGGGACCGGGCTGGTCTCCCTGATTGTCTCCGACGTCCCCACCTGTGCAATCTTCATGGCGGTAGCGATCGGCATCTTCGAAAAACTCAAGCTCGAGCCGGGCAAGTCGCAGTTTGCCAAGGGCCTGATGCTGGCCATCCCGATGGGAGCGTTGGTGGGCGGCGTAGGGACGATCGCGGGCAGTTCGATCAACGTGCTCGGCCTGCAAATCATCCAGGACAACGGCGGACCCGAAATCACGTTCCTGCAGTGGATGGCGATCGGGATTCCGATGGTGCTGATCCTTCTGCCGATCACTGCGTTCATTATTTCCAAGGCATTCAAGCCTGAAATCGACGACATTGGGAACATTGACGACATCAAGCAGGAACTGGCCGATCTGGGACCGCTGACAGCGCCCGAAAAGAAGGTCATCGTCATCCAGTCCCTGATGTTGGCCTTCTGGATCGCCGGTACATGGGTGCCCGCATTCAACGTCGTTACCGTCGGGGTTTTCGGAGCAACATTGATGTTCCTGCCCGGCATCAAACTGTTCACCTGGAGAGAAGCGCAGGCCGCGACGGGATGGGATATCTTGATGATGGCCGGCGCCGTGGCGACTCTGGGCGCGGCATCCTCTTCGAGCGGCCTGGCCCAGTGGCTGGTGGACGTTTCGCTCGGCGGAGTGAGCGAGTTCCCCGTGGTCTTGATCCTTGGACTGATCAGTGTTTTTACAGTCCTGATCCATCTGATGCTGCCGGTCTCGCCGGTCATCAACGCGATCATGATTCCGCCGATCATGCTCCTGGCCGTCGAGGCCGGCGTCAATCCGGCCCTCTATGCCCTGCCCGTCATCTTTACCGCATCCTGCGCAATGCTGATCCCGCTGGACCCGGTCCCGCTGCTGACGTTCAGCAAGGGCTACTACACCATGTTCGATATGTTCAAGCCCGGGGCGATCATCAGCATCATCTGGGTCATCGTCATGACGGCCATTTTGATGTTCGTCGGTCCCGCGATCGGGTTGATGGATGCGCCATTCTGACTCGGCGATGTAGAATGAAAGGGGTATTCGGTTGCAGGTTATGAAACTTCGCATTTCGATTCTGATCGCGGTAGCCGCGGTTACCGCGGTTGCCGGATTCGTTGGCCCCGCCGGGGCTCATCACGCCGTTTCGGCCAAGTTCACCACCGGCGAAACGCTGACGCTGAACGGGCCCGTGACACAGATCGACTGGTCGAGCCCTCACGTGCACGTGTTCATGAACGTGGGTTCGGGCGAGGCGGTGGCCAACTGGGCCATCGAACTCGATAGCCCGGCCGACCTGGGGCGTGCAGGCTGGCAGCCGGCCTCCCTGGAAGTGGGGGCGGTCATCACGGTGACGGGGCCTCCGGCACGTGATGGCAGCCGCCAGATGTGGGCCGACTCGCTCGTGGACGATTCGACCGGAGCGCAGGTTCTCTCGGGCCGGAGCACCGCGCCGCCGGTGGCGTCCGATCGCCGTCCCGCGCCTCGCTGGCCCGACGGCCGTGTACGCCTGAGTCCAGACGAAGGCGGCCTGGGTTATTGGGCCGGTCCCTCGGTGAGTTCCCTGGTTGAAGATGGCGTAACGGTGCAGATGGACGCCTACGGTCTCCTGGCGGACGTGGAAGACGCGGCCGAAGTGGCGCCGTTTCAGCCGTGGGCACTGGAAGTCTACAAGGATCGCCAGAGAAATTTCCTTGCCGAAGACCCGGGTTATCTGTTGTGTCTGCCTCCGGGCGGACCGCGCCAGTTCATGACGTCCCAGGGCGTACAGTTCGTCGAAGACCTCGCCCGGGATCGCATATTCGTTTTGCTGGGAAGCGGCAACCACCATTGGCGCATGATCCATACGGACGATCGTGAGCAGGTCGGCGAACAGGGCGGGGATGCCGATAACCCGCTTTATTACGGCAGGTCCCTCGGGCAGTGGGACGACGACACGCTCATCGTCGATACGATTGGATTCAACGAACGTTTCTGGATTTCAAACGGCGGACTGCCGCACACGGATCGGCTGAATCTGACCGAACGGTTCACACGGCTGGATTACGATACGCTGCAGTATGAAGTCACCATCGACGACCCGGGGGCTTATACCCGCCCCTGGACAAGCCGATGGACACTGCGCCTGATGCGTGGGGAGCCGTTGCCAGAATATTATTGTCAGGACAATCGGCCGTAGCGTTCCGTGGCAGAACGTTCGAGGGTTCTGCCACCGGCTGCTTTCGACCGATGATTTTGAATTCATCCTCGTTAAACGGAGGGACAGCGAAATGAAAACCACGGGATACGCATTCGCCAGCGTGATCGTTCTCGGCCTCGTTGCCTTGTCTATGGCGCCCGCGGCTGAAGGCCATCACTCGTTCGCGTCGGAGTTCGATGCCGAAAAGCCCATTCAACTCAGCGGGTTCGTGACCAAGGTCGAGTGGATGAATCCGCACGTGTGGTTCTACCTGGACGTCACCGACGGAGCGACCGGTGAAGTCCGGAACTGGGGCTTCGAAATGGGCGCGCCCCATCAACTCCAAAGGCGGGGCTGGAGCCGTACCACCATCAACCTGGGCGACGAGTTGTCTGTTGACGGCAGCATGTCTCGAGACGGCAGTCCGCGGGTGAACGCGCGTACCGTGGCGACCGTGGATGGAGGTGTTCTGGGCGCGGCATCGAGCGGCGCGCAGACGCTGGGTGGCGGCCAGTCGACCGAACCTCAGAACTGAAGGGAACCTGCGAGGACATTCAATGAAGATCGCATTCATACCGATAGCACTTCTGCTGGCGTCGACGGTTTCGGTTTTGGCGCAGGAGAATGACCCTGCCATACCGCGCCTCGCCAACGGGACGATCAGCCTGGCCCCGGCCGAGGGGGATGTCGGAATGTGGACCCCCGCGGGTCTGGTCCAGTTGGCCGCGAACCCCAACGCCACTAACGGACTGAACAGCCTTCCCGAGAACATGGACATCGACGAGGTTCCGTTCAAGCCGTGGGCGCGGGCCCTTTACGACTATCGTCAGGCCAACTTCGAGAAGGACGACCCGCACACGCGCTGCAACCCATCGTCGGGTCCGCGCCAGTTCATGACGCCTTACGGCAACGAGTTCGTCCAGTTGCCGGAACTTGGGATCATTCTACTGACCGACGTGGGCGGGGCGCATTCCTACCGTATTATCGACATGACGGCGGACAGCCACCCCGAAGATCTGGTTCCCAGCTATTTTGGTCATTCGATTGGCCGGTGGGAAGGCGACACGCTGGTCGTCGATACGGTCGGGTACAACGAAAAATTCTGGTTCAACCGCGAAGGAGCACCACACACCGAAGATATGCACCTGATCGAGCGGTTCACGCGCGAAGCGTACCGCAGCATGCGCTATGAGGTGATCATCGAAGATCCGGGCGTCTACACCGAGCCCTGGACGGGTGCGTTCATGTTGAACTGGAGCCCTTACGAAGCCTGGGAATACGTCTGTCAGGACAACAACCTGTCTGAATCGGCGATGGTTGGCGTCGAGGGCGAAAGCGGCGCGTCTAGAACGAGCCGGATCGTGCCGTAGGAATCGGGGGAATCGGGAATGAAAGGAATCTTGGGCGTTACGGTTTTCTCCTTCGCACTGGCGGGAATTGCTGCCGGCCAGCAGGGACATCCACTGGATGGGGCTTGGTACGGAGACTGGGGACCGTCCGCCACTCACCGAAATGCCGTGGTTCTGGTGGTGGAGTACGACGGTGAAAATCTGACCGGCCAACTCAATCCCGGACCCGACGCGGTACCCCTTGACGTGGTGACCATGGATCACACGGACTGGACCGTACACATCGAAGCCGACGTCCGCACGTTTTCGGGCGAGATCGAACGTTACCTGATCAACGGCCAGTTGGAGAATCTGGGCCTGCCGAATCGGTCCATGACCGGAACCTGGACTCACGGTACGAGCCGCGGCGACTTCTCGGTTTCCCGAAACTAGTGTTCTGTCTCCTGGTGTCCTGTCTCCTGGATGACGGGTCTCATGCCAAACGTGAAGATCGCCAAGCTGGCTATTTTGGGACAGGACACTGACCACTCACCTGAAGGACATTTTCAAATGAGTCAGAGTTTGGAGGATCGAATCCAGGCTGCGGGCAACCCTGTCACGCTGCTTCGCAATTCGCAAACCGGCCCCTATGTCTATCCGGTCGTTCCGCCCGAGTACACGAACTGGCGGGACGAGCAACGCGGTTGGCAGCAGACCTGCGTGCTTTTCAACCAAAGCTACCACATGACCGACATGTACGTGTCGGGACCGGACGCGTTTCGCCTGCTCGTAGGCCTGGGCATCAACTCGTTCAACAAGTTCGTTCCCGGCAAGGCGAAACAGTTCGTCGCGTGCAACTACGATGGATATGTCATCGGCGATGTCATTTTGTTCTATCTCGAAGAGAACCTCTTTAATCTGGTCGGCCGGCCCTCGGTTCACAATTGGGTTCGATATCACTGTGAGACCGGCGGTTTCGACGCGACGACGGAAGTCGATGAACGGGCTGCGGCGCGAATCGGCGGCGGCCCTGTCACCCGAAAAGCTTACCGGTACCAGGTTCAGGGACCCAACGCCCTGAAACTGTTGGAGAATGTGACTGGCGAAACCGTTCCCGAAGTCCGGTTCTTCAACATGATCGACTTCAAAATCGCGGGCAAACGGGTCCGCGGCCTGCGGCACGGGATGGCGGGGCAGGCCGGCTTTGAACTGTTCGGACCATGGGGTGAGGGCGATTCGGTGAAAGCCGCGCTTGTCGAGGCCGGAAATGAGTTCGGTCTCCGCCTGGTCGGCGCGCGCGCGTACTCGTCGAACACGCTGGAGTCCGGATGGATTCCATCTCCGCTTCCGGCCATCTATACCGGCGAGAAGATGAAACCGTTCCGCCAATGGCTGCCCGGGAACGGTTACGAGGCGATTGCGTCGCTTGGAGGCAGCTTCTATTCCGACGACATCGCCGACTACTACCTGACCCCCTGGGATCTCGACTACGGCCGGATCCTCAAGTTCGACCACGACTTTATCGGGCGCGAAGCGTTGGAGAAGATGGCCGGCCAGCCGCATCGGAAAGAAGTCACGCTGGCCTTGAACAACGAAGACGTGACACGCGCGCTTGGAACGATGTTCCAGGCCGAGGGCCGAGCCAAGTATTTCGACTTTCCGTCGGCGGTATACGCGACGCTACCCTACGACAAGGTGATGAAGGACGGCAAGACGATCGGCATTTCGACCTGGTGCGGTTACAGCGCCAACGAAGGCCGGATGCTCACGCTGGCGATCCTCGATCCCGAGTACGCCGAACCCGGAACCGAAGTCACATTCGTATGGGGCGAGGAGGGCGGCGGTTCCGCCAAACCCACTGTGGAGCGCCACGTCCAGACCGAAATCCGGGCGATCGTGTCGCCCGTCCCCTATGTCGAGGTCGCGCGCACCCAGTATCGCTCGCAATCGATGCCGGCTGAAGTCGGGTCGGTATGAGGAGTCCCATGAAACGATCCCCCCTGCGATGGGTGCTGGCCGCGTGCGCTCTGCTCGCACTGTTTACGGTTCCGGATGCCAGCGCCCAGTTCGGCGCTCCGACAATCACGCATATCACCGGCGATCTTTACCGCGGCTCGAACGGGCGGTGGCACAACATCATATTGGTCACCGAAGACGGTATCCTCATCGGCGACACCCTGAACACGGGGTTTGCGACCGCGCTCAAGGCCCAACTCGACGAGCGGTTTCCTGGAGTTCCGGTTCGGTATGTGGTCTACAGCCACAGCCACTGGGACCATGTCGAGGGCGGCGCCGTCTTTGCCGACACCGCCACGTTCATCGGTCACGAAACGATGCTGCGCAACATGGACGGACGGTATCCCCACATGCCGGGCGACATGATCGACCGCAACGATAACGGGACCTTCGAGCCCGAGGAGTTCAGTATTCCAGCCGACGCTGCACCCGGCGTCTGCGGCGGACGATTTTCAGAGAGGAAGGATCTGGATGGCGACGGCCGCATGACGCCGGCCGAGTACTTCTCAGAACTCCATCCGCCCGACATTGTCTATGCCGAACGGATGGGTTTGACATTGGGCGGCCAAAGGATCGAACTGATACATCCGGGCCGCAACCACGGCGATGATATGACGGTCCTGTACTTCCCGGACGACGGGGTGGTCTTCGGCGCCGACTTCCTGGCCGACGCGCTCGTGACCGAGTCGATGCGCTCTCTGCCGAGCGCTTGCGGCCCGTTCGACGGCCATCGTCTGTCGGAGTGGATCGACTCGTACCGGGCCGTGGAAGCGCTGGATTTCGAGATCCTGGCGCCGGCCCACGGGCAGTTCTACACCAAACAGGATGTCGTGGAGACGCGGGAGTATTTCGAGTATCTGTCCGACGAGATTTCGGCTGCCATTCGATCGGGGCTCAGCCTTGAAGAGATGAAAGCCACGATCATGCTCGATGAGTACGCCGACTGGGCACAGTATGACCGGCTCCGCGAAAAGAACATCGAAGCCGCTTACCGAAATCTGACCGTCTACCGCTGAGGCGCGTTGGCGATCGCCGGAAAGTGAAAAAATCTGGACCTTCGCACCCATGCTATAATTACAAATTGTATGTACTATGAGCGATGGGGTTGAAGTTTGAATGGGACGAGACCAAGAACCGCGCCAACATCCGCAAGCACGGCGTCGGATTTGAGACTGCGATACGCATTTTCGAGGGCCCCATTGCAAGTTGGATCGACCGTCGCAAGGACTACGGCGAGGATCGGCATATCAGCATTGGTCGGACGGACCATACGGCGCTGATTGTAGTCGCCCATACGGATCGCGACGGGCGGATCCGCCTGATCTCCGCCCGGCCGGCATCGCGTAAGGAAAGGCAGGTTTACCATGAGTGGATACGACAGACCCCTCACTCCCGGACAGATTGCGGTCCTGAAAGATGACAGCATCGATTTCAGCGATATTCCCGAACTGGACGAGGCATTCTGGAAGGAGGCAAAACTGATCGAACCTGACCGGACCGAGCAGATCACCTTGCGTGTCAAACGCTCTGTGCTGACTTATTTCAAAGCCTCGGGAAAAGGCTACCAGACACGTATCAACCGCGTGCTCGAAAGCTACGTGCGCTCCAATCAGCGGGATCCAAGATAGGTTCACACTCAGCACGGCTTCACCAGAGGTCACCGCGGCGAGGCTGGTGTGGCCTGTTCGCGCAATCGACTTGTGCATGGGCGGGGACCCAGGCCGCGGCTACAGTCGGAACTCCAGAATCAGAGAATCAATTGATTCGGGCAGTCATAGACTGCCAAAGTTTCGGATTGGAGGTGCCCACTCCCTTTCCCGCTCCCCCTCCGACTCCGATTCCCACTGTAGGGGCGGTCTATGACCGCCCGAATCAAGAAAGTACGGTCGTAGACCGCACCGGTCGCACTGGTCGCACCGGCCGCAGCTATAGTGGGAGTCGTAGTGGGAGTGGGGGGATTTCTGGCTGGCGGACGTTGATGACGATCTTCAACGCGGCCTTCAGTCGGGCCCGCTTCCGGAAAACACGATCCGGCCGTCTGCCAACATCACCTCGCTGGCGTTCGCGACGTACGGCGCATTCCTCGCCCGAAACCCCTTGACCGTGACCATGTCCCCCTGTTGGAGGGAGTTTCGGCTCCAACCCCGCCGGAACAGGATGTTCGGAGTCGTCAACTCGAAGTCCCAGATGACGATCTCGCCGTCCTCGTTTTCAGCGTCGACGTAGAACCTGGCGTGGGGATTGGTCCATTCCACCCGGGTTACCGTGCCGGTGACCTCGATGGGTTGGTCCCGGTCGAACTCGGCGGCGAAAGCGTGGTGTGCCGACTCCGCCCTTGGACCCGGAAGAATAAACGACGCCAGAAGCAGGCCGATGAATGATCGTGTGTTCATTTCAACTCTTTAGAACGGATAGGGCGGAATCTCGGTCTGCATGGTCACCCACTGCAACTCGGTAAACGCTTCGAGGTTGGCGCCGAAACCACCCAGGTGGGAACCGGCGCCCGAATCCTTGACGCCTCCGAAGGGAACCGTCGGTTCGTCGGAGATCGTCTGGTCATTGATGTGGACGACGCCGCTTGGGATACGCTCAGCCAGTGCCATGCCCTTCATGACATCCCGCGTCACGATGCTGAGCGACAGCCCGTAGGACGTGTTCGACGCCAGCCGAGCCGCTTCTTCAAGAGTATCGAACGTTGTGATCGGGGCCACCGGTCCGAAAATCTCCTCCACATAGGCCGGCGCGGTCGTCGGTACATCGGCCAGAACCGTCGGTTTGTAGAACAGCCTTTCATAAGTGCCGCCCGTCGCCAGCTTCGCCCCGGCATCCACGCTCGAAGTGACCAAGCCATGAATTCGATCGCGCTGCCGCGAATCGATCACCGGCCCCAGCGCGACCGGATCGGTGGCCGGGTTTCCAACGGTAAGTCGATCGGCATGTTCGACCATCAACTCGGTGTACTCGCTGGCAATGCTGGAATGCACGAGGTGGCGGCTGGCCGACATGCACACCTGTCCCTGGTGAAAGAACGAACCGAAGGATCCTGCCGACACGGCCTTTTCCAGATCGCCATCGTCGAGAACGACGAACGCCGAGTTTCCGCCCAGTTCCAGGTGCACGCGCTTGAGGTGTTCAGCGGCCAACCGGGCCACCGCGCGTCCGGCCCGCGTGGAACCGGTAAAGACGACCGTCCCGACCGCGGGATCGGCAATAATGGCCTCACCGACATCGACGCCGCCGGGAAGGACGCTCAGAACACCGGGCGGCAGACCTGCCTCTTCGAAGACGCGGGCCAGCGTTACACCGCCCGAGACGGCGGTCCGGGGATCGGGCTTGAGCAAGACGGAGTTGCCCAGAGCCAGCGCGGGAGCGACGTACCGAATCGCCAGGACCAGCGGCACATTGAACGGTGCGATGACCCCGACGACGCCAACGGGCAGTCGACGCGTCAGGCTCATCCGGTCCTGGGAGGAACGGATCAGTTCGCCGTAGGGGTGGAGCGTCAGCGCCGCCGCCGCATTCGACAACCCCTCGGCCATGTGCGTCTCGAATCCCGCCTTGGGCGGTGTCGAGCCCGCCTCACGGACAATCCAGTCGGAAATCTCCCCGGCGTGCTCGGTAAAAAGGTTCGCGGCCTTGCGCAGGATCGCCGCACGCTCGTCGTAAGGCATCTTTGCCCACCCGGCCTGGGCATCGGATGCGCGGGCTGCTGCCTTGCGAACATCGTCGGGCGTGGCCATTCCGAGAACACCCAGTTCGCCGTCGGTAGCGGGTTCGCGAACTGCGTACACACCTCCACTCCCGGCGACCCAGCCATCCACGTAAATCTTTTCCGTCCATAGCCTTGAATCGAGCAGGCTCATCTTTGTCTCCCCTGTCGTTGAATCTTTGTCACATTATGTAGTATCGGATTCAGTTTTCAAGGTCGAGCACCGAAATCGAAAAGAACACACCATGAAACCGCTCACTCATTGCATCGGCGCCGGCTTTTTGGTCCTGGGTTCGTTGGCGGCCATCGACCCGGCGGCCGGCGCACGCCCCGAATACCATGAGCAATTTCTTGCGGATCCGTTGCGAAGCGCTGAAGCCGAAGGTTGCGGCGTCTGCCAACTGGACGCGGCCGGAGGAGGCCCGCGCGGCGATTTCGGTGAGCGGTTCGAATCGGCGGGTCTGGTCATTACTCCCATGATGCGGGCGTCGTTTCCCGAGCTGTTTGACGTTCCGGAGGCGCCCATTGGCGAACGCGGCACGCTTCATTTCGCGGATCCCAATAACCGGTCGGCCATCGTGGAAATGGACGGCGAATCCTTTGTGATCGACCTTCCCGAGGGCGTCCTGAATGTCGTCGATGAAGACGAGATCGAAGAGGAATCAATCGGCTCGAGGGCTCCGGGAAACTTCAGTTTCTTTGTCACGAGCGTCGGTTTGGGACGTGGCGGGAATTTGGGGGGTATCGCCGGCGCCGACCTGCATTGCCAGTCGTTGGCCGAGGCTGTTGGCGCGGGGCAGCGCACCTGGCGCGCATACTTGAGTACGAGCTTCGAATCGCAGCCCGCCATCAACGCCGGCGATCGGATCGGGACAGGACCGTGGCACAACATCCGCGGTATCCGGATCGCCCGCGGCGTGGCCGAACTCCATAGTGAGCACAACAACCTCGACGAGCGGACGGCGCTGACCGAACCGGCGCCATTGCAGGCCGGCACGACATCCTGACGGGCACGTTGGCCGACGGCATGGCATCGACGCTGACCTGCGAGAACTGGACGACCGATGACGAAGGCCAGACGGTCTTGGGCCATTTTGACCGGCAGGGCGGGGGAGACAACGGCTCCTCGTGGAATTCGGCGCACACATCCGCCGGATGCAGCCAGCAGGCCTTCGAGTCCACTGGAGGCGATGGTCTGTTCTACTGTTTCGCAATAGACTAACAGCCAGCGGCAGAACCCCTGGACGCAATGGCCGTTCTACTGTTTCGCAATAGACTAAGAGCCCGCGACAGGACGCCGGTGGGCGATGGCCTGTAACGGATCGAGTTCTTTTTGACCTTCAGAGGAGACATCATGCTTCGGATTGTGCCGGTCCTTTTTCTCGCATTTCTCTCGCTGACCCCAGCATTCGCCCAGGGGCCCGGCGTCCGCATGCCCCCACTCGCGCTGGACGACGACGCCTACGTGTTCGACACCGCCGAAGGCGGACGCATTCGCGTGGTGGTCGTGACAAACGATCTGGAACATCCGTGGAGTCTGGCATTCCTGCCCGGCGGCGACATGCTCGTTACCGAGCGGCCGGGCCGCCTTCGGATTCTCAGAAACAACGTCCTCGATCCCCAACCGATTGCCGGTGTGCCCGAGACCTATACGGCCGGTGGCGGCGGCTTGCTCGAGGTAACGCTGCACCCCCGGTTCTCGGAAAATGGCCTGGTCTACCTGACCTATACCAAGGGACTTCCGGAAGAAGATCACACGGCCGCGCTCGCTCGCGGAAGGCTCGAGGGGGCGGCGCTGGTTGACGTGGAAGAGATCTTTGTGGCCGAGACCGGAGTGGGAGGACCGCCCGCCGGCGCGCCGTTTCTGTTCGGACCCGACGGGATGATCTACATGGGCGTCGGCGGGGCCAACGACGAGATTGCGCAACGTACGGCCAACCACCAGGGAAAGATCCTCCGGCTGACCGACGAGGGCAATGCGCCGCCCGACAACCCCTTTGTCGGAGAGACCGAGTATCTTCCCGAAATCTTCACGCTCGGCCACCGCAACATGTTGGGACTGACCGTCCATCCTGAAACTGGGGCCATCTGGGAGAACGAGAACGGGCCGCAGGGCGGAGACGAGGTCAATATCCTCGGACCCGGCGCCAACTATGGTTGGCCCGTCGTCAGCTTTGGGCGCGAGTATTCGGGACCGCGAGTCTCGGAACGCACGTTCAGTGACGGCATGGAAGGACCGCTCGTTTTCTGGGTCCCGTCAATCGCGGCCTCCGGCATGACTTTCTACACCGGTGACGCCTTTCCCGGCTGGCAACGCAATTTGTTTGTCGGTGGACTCCAGTTCGGACGCATCCCGGGGACCGGGCACTTGCACCGGATCGTCTTCAACGAGAATTGGGAGGAGATACGCCGCGAGGCGTTGTTGACCGAACTGCGCCAGCGAATTCGCAACGTCGAGCAGGGTCCCGACGGATTGCTCTACCTCTTGACCGACGAGGACCAGGGAGCGTTGCTTCGAATCGAGCCCGAATGAGCCGGAGGCTGTCTCTCGGCGACTATCGGCCGAGCGCGGTTTCGATCTGCTCCCGTACCTGCTCAATCGCGGTTCGTTCGGGAGCATCCGGGTTCTCGTCGATGAAGGCCACGGCCTGTTCCAGGGCGGCATCCAATCGATTCTGACGCGCGTAAACGTTGATCAGCATGAGCCGCACGTTTCCCGGAGACCCATCAAGGCCCAGAGCATCCAGCAATGCCGTCTCCGCCGCCGGATAGGCTCCGAGATGGTACAAGGTCATCCCGAGAAAGGCATGGGCAGGTGCTGAAGCGGGATTGAGGCGAATGGCGTCTCCCAGAAATTCCCGGCCCTGCTCCAAGCTCAGGCTCGCTTCCGCTTCTTTTCCTTCGTCACGCAGCTCTTGCGCACGTTGATAACGCACGATCCCCAGGTTGAGCAGCGCCAGGGCGCCACTCGGATTGGCTTCCCAAGCGCGTTCGAATGCCGCTTCCGCCTCCTCGAATCGGTTTCGACCCATATGTTGAACGCCGAGCTTGATCCACGCGTCATAGAATTCAGGCGCCATTTCGACGACACGTTCCAGACGTTCAATCGCGTCATCCGTCTGACCGCGCTCGATATCTTCTACCGCGCGCGCGTATTCCTCTTCGGCTTCCTCCGGCAGGCGTACCGCCAACTGTCGTAAATCGACGAGGTTCGACCCGTCGGCGCCCGCCACGGGCCCAATGTCCGCGGTATCGGCCGGTTCGAGGTAGATGGTATGAAGTCCCGAAATTTGACGCATGTCGAGACGTTCCCGGACGGGTACGAAACCCTCTTCTTCAATAGTGAGGTAGAGGCCGCCAGGGTTTTCGAGCGGAGCGCGCAAGATGAAGCGCCCGCTGGAGTCGGTAAATACCACATCGACAATCGTCGAGGTCTGGTCGACCAGTTGAACGGCGACATCCGCCCGTCCGCCTCCGGCGACGAGAACCTGCCCGCTCAAGACGGAGCTTGTGCGCTGGGCATCGGCCGGCGCCGCCAGAAGGGCCAGGACAACCGTCAAGAGCAAGGAGTTCCGCATGGACAGACCACCTCGGAATAAACCACTTGAGGACATACATCTTATGTCAGCCAATGGATGACATCCAGTTTGTTCCGCGTTCGATCACCGGCGTCGAGAATATCGACAGGATGCCTGCGTTCCCGGTCCGGAACACGAGCCGACTCGTCCATGCCGCATCCCATCTGCCCGGCGGCCCGACCGTTTCCACGACACTGTTCTGGATTCCCGGGGCGGCTATCCTGTTGGGGACGCCCTGAATGCAAACGTGCACTTCCACTTAATGGTGATCGATGGCGTTCATGCGGCCGGTGACGATGGCCGTCCTCAGTTTCATCAATTGCCCGCGCCTGAGGACCAGGACGTCCCACACCTGAGGGCCCTCGTCAACCAGCGCGTTCGATCGTTGCTCGAGCGGAGAGGCCTTGGACGTGAGGCGGAACCTCAACAAGCAGATCCCCTGTCGCAGGACGCTCCCGGTATAGCCGCTCTGCTGGCCAGTTCCATCGGCCGCAGGATTGCGGTCGGCCGCAATGCCGGCCATACCGTCCTACGCAGGGGAGATCAGATTGACCCAGACAGCATGGATGCCTTCCGGAGCCCCCGATGCGCCATGGTCTCTGGCTTTAGTGTGCACGCAAATATCTCGGTTGAGGCTCGTGACAGGATGCGGCTGGAAAGGCTCATGCGGTATGCGGCCCGTCCGGCCGTCGCCACGGATCGTTTGTCAGAGCTCGCCGATGGCCGACTCCACTACCGTCTAAAACGGCCATGGCGCGACGGAACCACCGCTGTCGTCTTCGAGCGTCAGGACTTTATCGCGAAACTGGCGGCTCTTGTCCCGGCGCCACGCGCTCACCTGACGAGGTATCACGGAGTACTTGGCCCTGCCGCAGCGTGGCGATCCCTGATCGTTCCAAACGAGAATGACAAGTCGCTTTGACAACGTAAAAAGGACCCACCCCGATCGAGTAAAAGGGACCCACCCCCTGGTTAATGGTTTGTAAGCGATTCCGCCGTCGAGGCTGTGGGGAGTGTGGGAGCCGAAGGCTTCCAAGCCACTGTGGGAAGGCGCTGGCTTTGCAGCGGGTTTCCATGGGGGCGGCACTTTCCACAGCCCGCCGCGCCCGCGGTTTTCACGCGGATCCTCCGGCGGACCGGGGTTTGTTCTTCCGTTTGCTAGCGGCGCCGAGACTGTCGGTAAACCGGATACTTTCCCACTCGAACTGGTGAATGGCGCAGTGATGGGTCAGCCGGTCCAGCAGGGCTGCGGTCAGTGCGGCGTCACCGAAGACGCTGGTCCACTGTGCAAACGGCTAGTTCGATGTGACGATCAGCGAACCCTTTTCGTAGCGGTCCGAGAAGACCTGAAACAGCAACTGCGCCCCCTCGGCCGAGAACGGGATATAGCCGACTTCGTCCACGATGAGCAGCTCGAAGCGGGCCAGCTTCGCCAGGTGCCGCTTCAGTTGCCGTTCCTCGCGCGACTCGATCAAGGTGTTGACCAGCCCGGCGGCCGTGGTGAACCCGACGCGGTAGCCCCTCCGGCAGGCTTCCACACCCAGCGCCGTGGCGGCATGGGTTTTACCGGTTCCGTGCTTGCCCAACAGGACGACGTTCTCGTGCCGGGTAATGTAGCCGCACTCGGCATAGTCGCGAACCTGGACCGCATCGAGCACTGGCCACTTCTTCAGGTCCGTGGTCTCCAGGGTCTTGAGCAGTGGGAACCGGGCCTCCCGCAGTCGACGCTGGACCTGATTGGCTTGCCGCTGCTCCAGCTCGCGGCTGGCCAGAGCCAATAGAAAGCCGGTGTGCCCCTCGCCGGCCTCTTTAGCCTGTCGGGCGTGTTCCCGCCACTCCCGCACCATGGCCGGAAGCCGGAGTTGCCGCAGTGCGTCGTCGAGAACGATCTCCTGACCCGGACTCATCGCACACCCCCAGCCAGGAGACGGTCATATTGATCCAGATCGGCCCGGGCGATCGTCAGGTCGGTGATACCGGGCATCAACCCGGACTCGAGCGGCGCATGGGATCGAGTCGGCGTGTCCTCCCGCATCAGAATGTGCCGCACCGCTTCCAACTCGATACAGTGGGCATCGAGCGCTTCCTGGATGGCCGAGGACACCCGATCCAGATCCCAGTCCTGGTGGAGTTGCAGGATGCCGATGAACTCCCGCGTGCCCCGGCTGTACCCGTGCCGTTCCCGCAACCGCTCCAGCGCGGTCTCATATTGGGTCGGCCATTGATCCCGCCACTGCCGGATCGGCCGGGCGCTCTCAAACGAGGCCACCTTCCGCCGGATCAACTCCAGGTAGTGCAACGGATCAATCCGCCAGTCGCTATGACCGAACGCGCGGTCATGTTCGGCCACCTTCTTCTGGTCCGCGTAAAAGCTCACCCGGTCACAGCCGATATGGGCCCAGAGCCGGCGTCCCACATAGGCGGTCGGCACCGAATACCGGTTCCGATCCACCTGGGCGGTCTGATACGGGCTGATCCGGACTCCCACCACCTTCGTGTTCTCGAACCGCGTGTCGGGCAGTGCCAGGAGGCGTTCTTGCTCCACCGCGTGCCGCCCCCCGATCGTGCGATCGTCGGACCGGCCGGCGATCCGGCGCTGGTCGTCAGCCGCGCAGCGTTCCAGCAGTTGCGCGTTCAGATCCTCGAAGTCGGTCACCTCGGGAACCGGCACCAGGAAGTTCCGGCGTGCAAAGCCGACCAGGCCCTCGACACCGCATTTTTCCTGGCCCCGGGCCGGATTACAGAATCGCGCTTCAAACGTGTAGTGCGCCCGAAACGCCGTGAACCGGGCCTGCTCGACCCGAGCCTTCCCCTTCAGAATCCGCTTCACGGCCGTCTTCAGGTTGTCGAAAACCAGGGTCGGGAATACGCCGCCGTACCAATCGAACGCCCGAATGTGACCGTCCAGGAACATCTCCTGCCGTTCCCATGGATACGCCCGCACGAACGCCTTGCCCGAGTATCGGGACCGCATACAGAATAGCTTGACCTGGAGGTCGTGACCCTTCATCCGGACCCAGGCCGTGCCCCAGTCCACTTCGGCTTCACGGGCGTGTTCCGGGTCCAGCGGCACCACAGCACCGGTCTGGTTCCAGCCCCACCGTGTCTTCCGTTCCCGAACCCAGCGGCGTACCGTCGCCTCGGCTCCGGTAAATTCATGCTCCTCCACCAGACGTTGCCACACCCGGTGCGCGGTGTGGCGTTGCTTGACGGGCTGGTCCCGGTCCGCCTGGAGCCAGGCATCTACGATCCCGGCGACCGGGTCCATCACCGGACAGGCGGGCTCCTTCTCTCGCCGATACCTGGGCTCCTGTCCGGCCAATACTTTCCGGACCGTCCGTCGCGTGTGCCCGGTCTCCCGGGCGATCTGTCGAATGCTTTTCTTGTAAACCCGATGTGCAGTTCTGATCAACTCGTACTGATCCATCCCTATCAATCCTCACCTCCCACTCGCGTGCCTGTTCATCCAGTTCACGCTTCGGGGGAGGCTATCAGGGGTGGGTCCCTTTTCCTCGATCAGAGCCCCGTTTGGTGGGTCCCTTTTACGTTATCGAAATCAGCGTCGGATGCGTTCGAAATGAGCTCGCGAAGGAAAATCTCCTTGTTTGTGTTCAAGGAGTGAATCATCAAGTCAAGCAGCTGCTTTGTTTCTGCTTCGAACTTTCGCGTTTCACGCGAAATTGCCATGGCAGGTGTAGCGGGAGCCCGTCCTAGAGCGAAAGCGGGCCGGTAACGTGATTATCCTTCTTTTGAATCTATTGACTCCCAACCCGGCCGTCAAGTGGCGTTTGGTGCCGCGCCGGAGCCGTCCCGACTGCGTGTACGTAGCTGTAGTTCGCGGCTGGGTGCCAATGTTCTTGAACAGTTGGCCCGTCGGCCATCCGCACGACAAGGCGTTTGAAGAGGCCGACTGGAACGCTCTTAGCCCTTGGCCATGCCCCATGGCCCTCGCAAGTAGAAAGTATTCTTGCAACGGTTGCAGACCAAAATGCGCCTAAGGTTGACTTGGAGGATTGACCGCTTGTCGTCGGCATCGAAGCAGTTGGGGCAGGCGTAGTGCGGGGGCTCGTCCGCCTCGAATTCCTCCTTGAGTTTGTACACAATGGCTTTGCCAGTGGTCTCCACCAGTTGGTAGCGGCTCTTCTCGGACATGCTCGGCAGGATAGCATATGCAAATTGAAGGTAAATGAAGTAGAAATGCCTACCTGAGGCTGACTACCAAGCTGGCGCGCCGAAGCTTCCGCCTCGCGGGCGCGGCAAGCCTTCCACAGGGTGAGGGCTGATGCGATGCGATCATTTGGGCTCGAAACACACCTGGTTTGACTTCGATGAACCAAGGCTAGCTTGGAAGTTCCACTGGATTTACCGGGGAGGCACGATTTCATGAGCAGACAGACCACATTGATGGGCAATCCGTTCCACTTGCAGGGCAACGCTTTGGCAGCCGGTAGCGCCGCTCCCGAATTCACCCTTGTCGCGAACGACCTGAGTTCTGTCAATCTGTCCGACACCAGCGGAGTTCGGATCATCAACGCTGTTCCATCGCTCGACACACCCGTTTGCGACCTGCAAATGAAGCGGTTCAATGAGGAGTCCGGCAGCCTTGACGGTGTTTCGGTCTACTGCGTCAGCTGCGACTTGCCGTTCGCTCAGAAGCGCTGGTGTGCCGAGTCCGGTGCGGCGAACGTCACCATACTTTCCGACTACAAGGACGGCAACTTCGGGGCTGCTTGGGGCACGATGATCGACGAGCTGAAGATCGAGTCGCGCGCCGTGTTTGTGGTCAATGCGCACAACACCGTCGTGTATGCCGAATATGTGCCCGAGATCGCGGATCATCCGGACTACGAAGCCGCCTTGTCGGCGGCTCGTGGCGCGCTCTAGCAGCCTGTCGGACTTTCGGCGTAAGTCCTTTGTTTTCAACAACGGCCCTTTTTAGCCCGAAACGGTAAACACAGTCATATGAATGACTTAGGTTTTTGATTCGGTGTTAGTCCGACAGGCTGCTAGGTCCAGACGAACTCTAGGCAAGGCTTCCCGCCGCCGCTCTCATTCCGGGAGTCGGCGTCATCACGTCCTCTCAGGGCCTCTCGCCACAAGTCCCAACCATGGCGGTTGGAAGCCGGCTCGATCGCGCAATGACCTGGGTCGCGCTTGCCTGGGGCCTGGCGTAACGGACCGGTCGCTCGATGCTCGGCTCGTGAGAAGGCGACGATCTCGCGCCCCCAGGTCCTCCAGCTAATCAACCTAAGCGGTCAGGTTGTCCGTGAAGAACCGGGCCCAGTTGGCACCGAGCACAGCGCGCACTTCCGTCTCGCTGTAACCTCTCTGCGCGAGGATGTCTCCGAGTTGCTGCAGGTCGGCGATGCTGCGGAGATCAACCGGGGATTGCTCGGTGCCGAAGCCGCCGGCAAGGTCACTGCCAATTCCGACGTGATCGACGTTTCCCAGCAGAGAGCAGATGTGGTCGATGTGGCGTGCGACGACCTCAAGCGTCGCCCGATTGCGTCCCTCCTCAACACGAGCGTACCCGGGAAGAATCATCCATTCGTCCATCACGACACCGATGACGCCTCCTCGTTCGGCGATGCGTCGGATCTGTCCGTCACTGATTTGGCGGTCGTGAGGCACGAGAGCGCGGCAATTCCCATGGCTCACGAAGACCGCGCCGCGTGGCTGAACGGCGACGGGACGCTCCTGGATCGCTCTCTCATCTACTACGGCAGCGGAATGGGCAACGGCAACACCCATGACCGCAACGATCCCCCGGCCGTGGTCGCCAGCGGTGCCAACGGCCGGCTGTAGGGCAATCGCCGCATCGCGGCGGAGAACGGCGTGTCGACCGCCAATCTGCTCCTCGGCATCGCCGACCTGATGAATGCCGAAGTCGAGGGGATCGGCCGCAGCACGCGCCGCCTCGGGCTATGAACACGCCGTCCCGATCTCCTTGACGATATTCTCCGCATGTGACAGGTTCAAACCGTCAAGTATCGAGGGAGAAGCGCATGAAGAAACGATGGCTCGGACTGGTGCTGGCGGCCGCCCTCGTCGGGCCGGCGGCAACGGCCCCATCCGAACCCGCGGCGCAAACCCACTGGGAGGCCTACCGAAACTGGGATCGCGCACCCTCGTCGGACCAGCGCCTCGAGGATCCCATATTGATCGGCGCCATCGACTTGCACGCGCACCACGCGCCCGACGCATACCCGCGGCAGTGGGACGCCTTCCAGGTCGGGGATTTGGCGGCCAAGCGCGGCCAGCGTCCAGAGCATCTGCCGACGGATCAGCGAGTTGACCGCGGTGCGTTACGGACCCCTGGACTCCGAAGTCGTGGTGGGGCGTCTGAACCGGTTGGTGACCGGATGGGCGAACTACTTCACTCTGGGCTAGGTCAGTCCCGCTTACGCGGCGGTCGATCGGCACGCCACCCGGCGGTTGCGTCAATGGCTCTGCCGTAAGCACAAGGTGCGGTTCGGGAACTACGTGCGCTTTCCGGACGCGCGGCTCTGGAACGACTTCGGGCTCACGCGCCTTGCGACGCGCACGGGGAGCTTTCCGTGGGCGAAGGCATGATCTCGTCCGAGAGCCGGATGCGGGAACTCCGCACGTCCGGTTCGATGAGCGGTAACTGGAAACGGAGCCATGGCGAGGATTGAGGCACCCCCACTGCACACGCAGCCGGACAAACGCGACTCCCCGCGCCTACCGCCACCGCGCCAGTCATCGACTCTGCCACACCAAGTGTTTGACACTGTTTACAAAACGAGATGAGCGGTTTTTGGAATGACTTTCAGGGCGCGATCCGCAGCTTGAAGGCCGCCCCCTTCTTTGCGTTCACTGCCACTCTCACTCTCGCACTTGGAGTCGGAGTCAACGTATCGATGTTCAGCGTGCTGAACGGAATTCTGCTCAAGCCTTTACCTGTCCGCTTCCCCGAAGAGATCGTGCGTGTAAACGCGTTCCCCGATCAACGACCTCTGAGAGTTAGCTACTCCGACTACGTAGCGTTCCGCGACAGGAATGGTACGCTCAGCGGCCTCACGTTCTACGCACCTCAAAGGCTCCGGATGGAATCGGACGGATTCGACGCTGTCGCGTTGGATGTAGAGATGGTGAGCGGTAACCACTTCGAAGTTCTTGGTGTTTCAGCCCGAATCGGCAGAACGCTACAGGCGATCGACGACAGTGCGAGTCCGGTTGGATCGTTGGTCGTGAGCAACAGGACGTGGCAAAGCCGTTTCGTCTCGGATCCGAACATTGTCGGGCAACGCGTGCAGATCAACGGCGCGGCGTTTCAGATCGTTGGTGTCCTGACGGACGATTTTCGGGGCCTGACCTTGCCTTATAACGCAGAGGCATGGGTTACCTGGAACGGCATCGGCGAGGATGGAACTGCGAGCGCCCAAGGGAATATGGCCGGAAGACTCGATTCCGGTCGAACCCTTTCGGAGGCGCGGGCGGATCTGCGGCGAATTGCAGTTCAATTGCAATCTGAGCGCCCCGCGGAAGGAGGCTCGCATTCTACAACCTACGCCGTCGATGTCGAAGTAGCCCGGAGAATCCCAACGTTTCTTGCCCAGGGTTTGGGCGGTGTTCTAGCCTATGGGCTCGCACTCGCCTTTCTTGTCGGCCTCACGCTTCTTGTCGTCTGCACAAACGTCGGCAGCTTGGTTCTCGGACGCTGGGAAGGGCGCAGGCGGGAGCTCGGAATTCGTGTTGCACTGGGAGCGTCCCGGCTCCGAATCCTCCGGTTCTTGTTGGTCGAAAGCCTGTCGATAACCGCCCTGGCCTGCGCTGTCGCGATCTTCCTGGCGTGGGGCGCGTCGAGTGTTCTCGCTACGCTCCGGGTTCCGGGCGTGGGAATCCCTCTGTTTTCGTTCGTAGATCTCGGTTTTGATCGGCGAATCGCCGCGTTCACCGTGCTTGCAGGCCTGGCCGCGACGCTTATCTTCGGACTACTCCCTGCGACTGCGATTTCGAAAGATCCGGCGCGAGCCGTCTTTTCCGAGCTGTAGGCAGCCGCTCGGCGGCGTTCGCGCCTTCGCGGCGCCTTCGTCGCTCTGACGTTTGCCGTCAGCGGCGTTCTCATAACGACAACGGCCACTTTCGCCTATTCAGAATGGCTCCGCGCTTCACCGCAACGCGGCTTTGAAACGGAAAACGTTTACACGGTTTATTTTGACTTGACAGGTCAGCCGACCGCGTCCGCGGAGTCGCGAGTTCCGGTTCGGTCGGTACTCACCCAGTTAAATGCGTCCCCATTAATTACGGCAAGTGCCGTTCGGGTGTTCCCGTTGGGTTCGTTTCAGGATACGGCGACCATACGAACAAATGATGACGCCCAGGAGATGGAGGTGTGGGTAATAGAAGCATCGCCACGCTATCTCGACACACTCGGAATCAGCGTTTTAGCGGGGCGTGACTTCACCTCTACCGACTATGCGGTAGCCATTGTCAATGAGACGCTGGCCGAGCAATTGTGGCCGGGCGAAAACCCTGTTGGAGAAAGCTTCGAACTGGTGCCGCCGGGAGCGATGCCGCCGGGGATAATCCAGGGGAACCCATTCCGTTCCTCGTTGCTGAATCGGGGTGGCCGGGTCGATATTGTCGGACTTGCGGCGAACAGCAACTACGCGCTGTTCGACGAACGGCCAACGCCATACTTTTATGTGCCTCTGGATCTGGATGGCTTTAGTGGCAGCTATATGCCGGAGATTCTGGCGAAGATACAAGCGGGATCCGCGGACGCGGGCTTATTAGTTCGGCGGGCGAGCGATGGACTTGTCCCCAATTTGCTTCCGCCAAGTGTAACTCCACTCGAGACATTATTCCGGATTATGAATCTTCCAAGAAGAATCATCACCGTATTGAGCGCGGTTCTTGGAGTCATCGCTGTAGTGGTAGCGGGTGCAGGCACGTTCGGCGTGGTCGCTTATCGGTTGGCGCAGCGGAAGTTCGAAATAGGTGTTTGCATGGCTGTCGGTGCGACTCAGGCGCAGGCGATTTGGCGCGTCTCCAGTCCGACAATGCTCTTGAGCGCAAGTGGCATCTTGGCGGGTTGTTTGGTCGGTTCCGCTTCACTTGCCGCACTGTCACAGGCCGTTCCCCTTTTGGGGTTGTCCTGGGAAATGGTCGCTCTTGCAAGCGTGTCATGCGTGGCAGCACTTGCGGTGATCGCGGCTGTCGCGGGTGTCTTTGCGGTCCGGACCGCGATCGGTGCGGATCCGATGCTGCTTCTGAAGACCGATTAGCACCTGTAACGCTCCCTTCACTGCCCCACGGAGGGGGCGTGCGACCGTTACCGCACAGGAGGCCATCATCGCCCGTGTTTCGGATGATCGTAAGCGTCCTACGGGCACCGTATTGATTGACCGAAACCGGAAGTTGTAGACACGATCGGGTGAAGCGGTGTCAGGCGGCAGGACCGTGGGTGCGTTCCACGGACCCCAATAGACCGTGTAAAATACTTGCGGATGTTCCAGCAGCCGGTCCGCGACAACGTTCTATCCCGTTTAACCCTTTTCCTCGCGCGACATAGGACCCGGATGATCTTCGGCACCGCCGCCGTCATCGCGACGACCGCGCTGGCCGTGGCGCGTCCGCTCGTTGTCCGGCAGGGGATCGACAGCGTGGCCGCTGGAATCACCCGCGAAGTCCTGGTCGAGCTCGCCTACCTCATCGTGGGGTTGGCCGCCATGGAAGGCGTATTTCGCTTCTCGCAGCGGTGGCTGATGATTGGCGTCTCGCGGCGCTTCGAATACGACCTCCGGTCCGACGTGTTCGACCACTTGATGCGGCTGCCCCAGGCGTTCTACCACAAGAACTTCACGGGCGACCTGATGTCGCGGGCGACGAACGATCTGTCCAACGTTCGCATGCTGCCGGGGCCGGGCCTGATGTACCCGACCGAAACCATCCTGCGGGTCGTGTTCTCGACCTCGGTGATGCTCTGGATCGACTGGAGACTGACGCTGGTGGCCCTATTGCCGTTGCCGTTGATCTCGGTCGGCGTCTACCAGTTCGGCCGCCGGATCCACCGGCTGAGCGAACGGTCGCAGCAGAAACTCGCGGACCTCAGCGCGCGCGTCCAGGAGAGCCTTTCGGGGATTCGCGTCGTGAAGGGCTTCCGACAGGAAGCCTTCGAGATCGCGGAATTCGACGAACGCAACCAGGAGTCCAGCGTCAACTATTTCCCCCTCGGTTCGGTAACGTTTTCAAATGAGGCAATGCGCCCGCGCGACGGACTGCGGCCGCGCCGCGGGTAGACACAACACCCTTACGACGACACTATCCGGGCTGCGATAGTCGTCAGACCCTGCTTATACGGCTTATCCGCCGCGTCCCTACCCGGAGAACCGCTCGATGTCGCCCGGCTTGCGCAGCATCTTGTCGACCTCCCCGATGTGCTGGACCTCCAGAGCGATGTGTCCGCGCGCGTATTCCTCGAGCATCACGTCCTCGCCCTGCACCAATTCCAGAAGCCTCTCGTAGTGCCGGAGCGTTGCCCGTTCGTGGCCGAGCGACTCCCGAAGGATGTCGCCGACGTCGTGCTTGTGCGTCTCCAACAAGGGCCCGATCCCCAACGACGGATGCTCACCCAGTTGCGTCACCATTTCGCCGGCGGCGCGCGCGTGAGCGATCGACTCGTTCGCCTGGCCTTCGAGCCAGCCGACGATGGGGATGCGGTTGTACCCGTAGATCATGAAGGAATAGTGCGTGTAGTGGACCGCGCCGGCCAGTTCCATCTCGAGGATCTGGTTCAGCGTCTCGATTACCTGCTTCTTGAGTTGTTCGTTCATACGCCTATCTTACCGTGTCGATCGCCCCCGCGCGCGCCCACCACATGCCCTTCGCGTTCATGGACGCGAAGAGCGGCTCGAACTCCGGCCGCGGTCCCTGCCAGCGCAACGTGTCGACGGATGTGAAGAGCCACCGATCGGCGCGGAGCGTGGCAAGATCGCGAAACAACACGGCATCGTCATACCGTTCGGCCAGCGTCGCCGCCAGTCTCGCCGCTCCTCTGACCGTCAGATCCCAGTCGCCGGCGTTCCTGGGAATGCTCTCGAGACGAACGTAATGGGCCAGTACCGTCGTCGCGGATTTCGCCCCCCAAGCTGGGCAACCCCGGAAAGCCGTGCGACGGCCTGCGGCCGCGCCGCGGGTAGACACAACATGCTTACGACGACACTATCGGTGCTGCGATAGTTGTCAGACCCTGCCTATACCGCTTATCCGCTTCCACGCTCGTCCGTCTCGCGGATCCCATTACTGGTAGGTCGTGCCGTCGGCCGTCGTGATCGAGGTGTAGTTGCCTCCGGGCTCTCCGTTCTTCAGTGGATTCAGCGTGACGGTCACCATGTCGCCGGGCTTGAACGTCGATCCGCCGATGCCGCGGCGAATCGTATTGCCGATGTTCGACATTTCCACGGCCCAGGAAACCGCCTGGCCGTCTTCGCCCTCAACGTCCAGGTACAGGAAGACGTGCGGGTTCCGGAACGAGAAATCCGTGACCGTGCCCGTCACGGTGACCTCCACCGTGTGATCGAACATCGCGTGCGAGTGATGCGGCGGGCCCGACACGGCCGTGCCCGGGAGAAGCAAAGCGACCGCGAGCGCCGCGGCAGTGGCTCGGTTCACGGCGTCCTCCTTTCCCGGGCAATATACCGCATCAATTCTCGCCCAGGGCGTAGTGCGCCGCCCAGGGCCTGGGATCGGTCGGATCCCAGTAGCCTGGGGTGCCCGGGGTGCGTTCGTCGAGCGTCCCGTCCTCGGTGACGAAAATGTTGCCGGCGGGTCCGTTCGTGTCCGTGCAGGTGCTGAAGACCGGCCGGATGTCGGGATTCGTCTCGAGCTCGAAAGCGAAATCGGCATGGAGCGGCTCCACGAACGCCACGGGGTCGTACAGCGTGAGCTCGGCCCGGATCGCATCGTCCACGCGCTGATAGCGCTCGACGGTTTCGATCTGGTCGCTCCACTCGAACATCGAATGAGTGGCGTTCCACTGCCGAATCTGGTTCGTGTGCACGACGAGCGCATCGCCGTCCCAGAAGCCGATCGATTCGCCCAACCACTGGGGAAACTGAAACTCTTCGGACGCATGGCCCCGGCCATCGGCGGAGATCCACCGTACCTGGACGGAGCTGAGCATGTCGCTGATGATCGTCACCTGCCCCGGCCGCACGATGAATTGCTGCGCCCGCTGCACACCGCGGACGAGCCCGTCGGGCAGGCAAAACGAGGCGGCCCACCAGTGGCGGCCCTCGGCCTCGGCTTTCACTTGCTGAACGTAGTACTCCTGAAATTGGGGTGTCAGCGCCGCGGCAATCGTGCTCGCCTGGATGTTGCTTCCGTTGAGCCAGCTTGCCCCGCCGCCCCAGAGCCCATCCCAATCGGGCAGCGTTTCGAGCGTGTGTCGCGTCCCGCCGCCGGCGGCCTCGAGCCACGCGTCGTAGTGCTCCCGGGCGGTCGTATAGGGGTAGGGGCTTCGAATATCGTAGTCGTCGCGGCCGGAGCCTTCTTCTGCGTACCGGGCGTCCACCTGCATGTCGGTCAGTTCCCGCGCCGTGTTGTGCCGGTAGTAGGCCGGGTCGGTCCAGCGCTCTTGGTCGGCGCGGTAGTCCGCGGTCGCGAATAGTGTCTGGCCGGCGGCGGATCCCGTGCCCGCGATCATGAAAACGGTGCCGAACACCGCGGCGCGTACCGAAGTCATGGCCCCCTCTGCGGTCGGGACGTTTCCCGACTCGTCGGACAATTTTGAGTCCCGTATCCCACCGCGCGAAAGTCATCGGAAGGATGGCGACTATTGAATGCTAATGCCTTTGCCGGTTCGCGGGAAGGGATAATCATCTCAGGATCGGAAGCCTTCAAGAAAGACTCCCTGCACGGCCGGAAGCCGCGCGACGGCTGCGGCCGCGCCACGGGTAGGTCAACGCCTTTACGACGGCACCATCCGTGCCGCGATAGTCGTCAGACCCTGCTTATGCCGCTTATCCGTCTTACAAACTATTCGCCGAGCATGCGTCGGGCGAGGATGAATAGCCAGACCAGGAGAATGCCCCAGATGATGAGAACGATGGCGGCACCCGCCCACTTGATATGGTGTGTTCCAGAAAGCCTGTGTGCCGCGGTTGCTCGATGCGCGGCCATCACTTCTTCAGGCACGAGCCGGATAACCAGCGCGAGACCCAGCGGCACGAGAATGAGGTCGTCCAGGTATCCGATGACGGGGATAAAATCCGGAATCAGATCGATCGGGCTCAACGCGTAAGCGACCACGATTGCTGCGAGGAACTTCGGCAGCCAGGGAACGCGCGGATCCCGGCAGGCCAAGTAGAGGGCGTAGGTGTCGGACCTGAGCTCAGCGGCGTGCAACTTCCATCTTTCGATCCGGGAGAGCGATTTTCGGTCGGTAGACAAGAGTCGGTCCGGGGGTATCGTGCAGCGTGAGTCCCTTCAGCTCCAACGAAAAAGACAGCCGGTAGCGGGTCAGTCTGAAAGTCCCCTCGCGGATAAGTAAAACAAGCGGGGTTCGCAGTACAGGGACTGGCAAGACGCACGACCGGAATGTCGCCGTCGGGGTGTTATGTTGAGCCGGAGGGAGCCAGGACGGGAGAATCACGACAAAAGATCGTTGATGGAAAGCGATGTCGAACGAGTGCGGTCTTCAACACTGAGGTCGATTATTTACAATACGCACGCGCTGATTTCGTTGATAGTAATGGCATAAGGGCCAATTTCCCACGCGCCAGTAAGGCTGGCGCGAAGATCGTCGAAGAAGTCACGGATCGGTTCTACGGCGACCGCCGTTATAGAGTCGAGGATCTGGAAGGTCATGAGTGGGCCTTCGCACAGGAAACCAAGACGAAATGATAAGAATGAGTTCCGCGGAATCGCGGTGACAAATGCCCAAGAGCACAATCGACTTTGACGCCGTACGGAATATCGGACTTGCGTTGCCAGGTGTGGAGGAGAGCACCGCATACGGCTTCCCGGCGCTCAAGATCCGGAACGCACGCATGACGCTCGAATCCTGGCGCTCGACTGCCTCACGGAAACTCCCGGCCACCATTCCGTAAGCGTCGAGCAACGCTCGGTAGGCTCGCTCTCCGACGCCTAATACGATTTTGGGCTGAACAATCTCAATGACAGGACGAAGAAACGTTGAACCACAATTCCTGAACCAAGCGCTCTGCACCCACGGGTGTATCCGGACAGCATGCTTGTTCTTCCACTCCGTTCGTTGCATGATATTTGCTAGGTCTTTTGACAATGGCTCTGTTTCTTGTTGCGTGAATACGGGAATCCGTTTCTCGAATACGGGGGTTTACTGAAATGCGAGTACGTTTTCACTTGTTCGTTTCATTGCTCTTCGCAGCCTTTTTCCTCCTCAGCGGACATGCCGTCGTCGAGGCTCAGGAAGCGGTCAACGGCGGGCTCTGGTCTGATCCAGCCACCTGGTCTGACCGGGAGGTGCCCGGCGAAGGCGACGCCGTCACCATTGGAGAAGACATTGAAGTTGTCCTCGATGTCAGTCCGCCACCGCTGCACGGTATAAGGCTCAACGGCAAACTGAGCTTCGCGGACGATAGAGATCTTGAACTGACCACTGAGTGGATCTTGGTGCGAGTACGTTTTCACTTGTTCGTTTCATTGCTCTTCGCAGCCTTTTTCCTCCTCAGCGGACATGCCGTCGTCGAGGCTCAGGAAGCGGTCAACGGCGGGCTCTGGTCTGATCCAGCCACCTGGTCTGACCGGGAGGTGCCCGGCGAAGGCGACGCCGTCACCATTGGAGAAGACATTGAAGTTGTCCTCGATGTCAGTCCGCCACCGCTGCACGGTATAAGGCTCAACGGCAAACTGAGCTTCGCGGACGATAGAGATCTTGAACTGACCACTGAGTGGATCTTGGTGCGCGGGGAGTTGGAGATTGGTACCGAAGCCAGCCCCCACACGCGCAATGCGACCATTACCCTGACCAATAACGTCCCGGATGAAAACCTCGAAGAAATGGGTGACCGCGGGATCATGATGATGGGCGGAACCCTGAACCTGCACGGTGATCGGGAAAACGCCTGGACCAAGCTGGCGGAAACTGCCGAGGCCGGCAGCACCCGTATCGACGTTCTCGATGCCAGCGACTGGCGAATCGGTGACGAAATTGTCCTGGCATCAACGGATTTCAATCCCAGGCAGGCAGAGACGCGCCACATTTCGGCGATCAGTGGCAATACGCTAACGCTGGATCAGCCGCTCGAATACATGCATTTCGGCGAGATCACGTTCGGCGTCGATGAACGCGGCGAAGTCGGTTTGCTGACGCGCAATATCAAAGTTCAGGCTTCCGCCGATGCCGAAGACTCATACCTGGGCGGGCATATCATGGCGATGGACGGGAGCACAATGAATGTTGCCGGCATCGAATTGACTCGAATGGGTCAGCACATGGAGCTCGCCCGCTACCCGATTCACTGGCATATCAACGGCGACGTGCAGGGGCAATACGTCAAGAACTCAGCGATCCACGACACCTACAACCGCTGCGTGACCATTCATGGCACGGATAATCTGCTCGTCGAGAACAATGTCACTTACAACACCGTGGGGCACTGCTTCTTCATGGAAGACGCTGTCGAGACGGGCAACATGGTCGTTAAAAACCTGGGTATTCAGACCAAGTGTCATCCGACACTGCCGTGTCAACCGACAGGCCTTTCTCTGCCTATCCAGAATGAGGATGGCCAGAAAGCCGAGCATATCCTGCTTCCCTCGGACAACACCGCGGCGACATTCTGGATCACCAATCCGGATAACATCTACAGGGATAATGTGGCGGCGGGTTCTGATTCCACAGGCTTCTGGATGGCCTTTCCTACGAATGGAATAGGGGCGTTCTTGGACACGGAGAGAGGCGCCAATACCTGGCCCGGACGGTCCAGGCTGCGGGAGTTCAGCGGCAACGTTGCCCACTCCAATTTCGATGGCCTGATGCTCGACCGCGGCCCCAGGCCCGACAACACCTTCGGTATCGCCGGCCCCAATCTTACCAGCCGTGCCGATCCTGCCGATGAGAACAGCGAGGTAGTGGTGGCTGTCTTCGAAGATTTCACCGGCTACAAGAACCGCAATGGCGCTGTCTGGGGCCGCGGTGAGTTGCACCTGTACACCAATCTGAAACTGGCTGATAACGCGATCGGCTTCACTCATGCGGCTGGTATTGTTGGTGCCGCGGCCTACACGTCACGCGTCGTCGACTCGCTGTTCGTGGGCGAAACCGACAACATCGGTAACCCCAGTACCCCGGAGGAAATTGCTTACGGCCGCAGCGTGCCGAAGCCGGAAGCCCCGGATTTCCCGATTCGTGGCTACGAGTACTACGACTTCCTTCATTCGATCGAGAATACGACCTTTGTGAATTATGAGGACAACGACACTCGCGAGACAGGAGCGATCTCGTACCTGCTGTATACCAGCTTCGGGATGAGCGTCGACAACTGGGTCGAGGGCCTGGAATTCATTAACGCCAAGCCGGTGCACTTCCCTGAGAGGCTGGAAAGGTGGTCTAGAGATCATGGAAGCAGTGCAGCCTTTCTGTCTGCGGCGATTCATGACCTGGACGGCTCGATCAGCGGTGTCCCCGATTCATACATTGTCTTCGACAACGGTATCGCAGCCGACGAAGACGCCTGTGAGATCAAGCCATCCTGGGGCGCTGCTGTGTGTCAGGGTGACATGGGTCGCCTCAGCGTTGGCGCCGTTGGCGGCGTTGGCGGTCGCGGTGGTCGCGGTGGTCGCGGTGGCCGCGGTGGCTTCGGCGGTCGAGGCGGTGGCGCTGCTGCTGATCCGGTCATACTCAGCCGTAACGGCAGGGAGTTTGAATACCCCGGGCAAGCCACGATTGGCAGCGGAACCGAGATCAAGGTAGACACAGAAAGAGAGTCCGTGTCCCTTACCTTGTCGGCTATGGACAATGGCTCCTGGGTAGTTTTTGAACTGCCCGGTTTCACCACCGCTGAAGCGGGCGCGGAACAAAGCAGCCTGGATGCGCTGCGCGACGCCGGCAGCACCTCGTACTACAACGGCGAAGACGCACTTTGGGTCAAGGTCGTTGTCGTAGATGCTCCAGGCGGTGGCGGTGGCCGCGGCGGATTTGGCGGTGGCGCAAACAGCGTCCAGGTCAGCAGGTAAGCTGAACCCTGCTGTGTAGGCAAGAGGAGCCCCCGGCGCAAGCCGGGGGCTTTTTTTTGCCAGACCGCTTTCTGGAACCAGGATCGGGGGAGCCGTCTCGGCTCAAGAGAAGGCGAGTGCTAAGGCTGGGTCGTACCTGGAGGAATGCCTGGAGGCCCCAAGACGAAATACTGGGTGAACGGGACGTGAGTACGGCGCGACGATCCAGCACCCGAACGGCGCCACCATCGTGATCCCGCCGCGGCCGTTCCTGCACCCGGTTATGTACAAGCACCGCAAGCAGATCGTCGAGCACTACCGCGAGGCCATCCGCGCGGCGCTCTGATCCGCGCCCGACACTTCCCGTCACCCTCCGGTAGGTATCAAGCCGAAGCAAGGCCCTGCCCGGGTCCGCTCAGTTGAGTGGCGGGCGGGGGTCAAGCACCGGAGGCGCCCCACTTTGCAGACGACTGTTCGACCCGTTGTGGAAACCCTGATCCGCCTGGTGAAGGTGGAGATCGACCCCGAGGCCGTCCTCGTTGCCGCGGATGACGTGTTCGAGGTGCCGAGAGTCCCGAGCCTCATCCTGCAGGGCCCGACGCTGGTGGAGAACGGCGACCGCCGCACCCAAGCCCGGATGGTGGAAAAGGACGTTCCGAACCTGCGATACGAGGCCTGCCGGCACCCCCGTCTTTATCACCTCGACTTCGACGTCATCGTCACCGCCGCCCAAGAGGGCCAACTGCTCGATCTCGAGGAGAAGGTGGCGCGTTTGTAGCCGCGCAAGAGGAACCGCGGAATTTTGAAGGAGCGCCGGTGTTGAGAGGTTGAGTCGTCATCATCGCCGAGGCTTGGCGAGGCTCTGGTAAGGTAGGGAGCCGAAGGCGGAGATTAAAAAACCCCGATCGTTAGCGCGATCTTCAACACTGAGGTCGATTATTTACTACAATACGCACGTGCTGATTTCATTGATAGTAATGGCATAAGGGCCAATTTCCCACGCGCCAGTAAGGCTGGCGCGAAGATCGTCGAAGAAGTCACGGATCGGTTCTACGGCGACCGCCGTTATAGAGTCGAGGATCTGGAAGGTCATGAGTGGGCCTTCGCACAGGAAATCAAGACGAAATGATAAGAATAAATTCCGCGGAATCGCGCTGACAAATGCCGAAGAGCACAATCGACTTTGCCGCCGTACGGAATATCGGACTTGCGTTGACAGGTGTGGAGGAGAGCAACGCATACGGCTTCCCGGCGCTCAAGATCCGAGGAAGGCTCCTGGCATGCGTGCCAACTAATCGCTCGGCCGAACTCGGTTCACTTGTCGTTCGCGTGAGTTTCGATGATCGCGCCCACCTGCTCGCTGAGGCCCCCGATGTTTACTACGTGACGGACCATTATGTCGACTATGACGCCGTTCTGGTTCGCCTGTCTCGCGTCAATCTGGATGTTTTGCGGGAATTGCTCGGCATGGCGTACAAGTTTGTGACCAAGACGCGTTAACACGCTCTGGTTTTCCACTTTCCTACAGCCTCGACGGCGGGGATGATTCCCCAGATTCCTCACTCTCGACATGGATCTGATTTCGGGGGAAGGTCAGATCTCTGCTCATTCGAAGTCATTGAACTCGAAGAGAAGAAACCGACCTGAGGAAAAGACACCTATTTGCTCCGCGCGACGGCCAGCGGCCGTGCCGCACATAGACACAACACCCTTACGACGACACCATCCGCGCCGCGATAGTCGTCAGAAGTTGCTTATACCGCTTATCCGCAATGAGTCGTTACGGCCCCTGCTGCTGCGAGTAGTCGATGAAGGCCTGCTCGTTGCAGCGATCCTCGGCATAGGGAACATCGGCCGGCTGGACCACGTCCGAGCCCGTGTAGGTCCCCTCCAGATAGACCGGATCCTCGGCCAGGTATGTGCGCGTCAACTCCATCGTTTCAGGATCGAGCGCGAACCGCTCGACGACTCTCAGCCGGTCGCTGTGACCCACAGGCGCCCGCAAGACGCCGGGCAGGAAGCGGATCGTGTCCACCACGAGCACATCGCCGTCCCAGCTTCCGATCGAATGCCCCGCGCGGGTGGGGAAGACGTCGGGCGGATGCCGGGTCATGTTCATGTGGGCCGTCCGTTCGAGGCCGTGCTGGCCGTAGAGGATCACGAACGCGTCGTCGGTCCGCGTGATCCGGTTGACCGGGCCGTCGAAGGTCCAGTCAAAGACGATGCTGGTCGTCTCGCATTGGAAGCGGGGGTTGTCGCCGCGCGCGAAACGCGCCGCGTGGTCGTCGCCGAGCGGAGTCAGCGTCGTGCCGCCGTAGAGCCCTTCGCCCCCGGCGCCACGGCCTCCCCCTCCCCGCGCGCCGACCGGATCCTGATCGGCCGCCTCCAGCGAGTCCAGCCTAACCAGGCCGCCGCCGACGCCGCGCGGATCGGCCATCACCATTTGTACCGGGGCCCAGTCGCCGGTGATGTTTGGCTCGCCGTTCGGAAGGCGCGGTTCGCGCGACCTGTCCGGCGCGGCCAGAGGCCCGCGGACTTCCCGGAGCCCGCCATCCGGCGCCCGGACATACTGGCCGTAACGGTCCATTCGCGCGCCGTCGGCGAAAACCAGAGTTTGGAGATAACACGAGTTGGGATCGAAACGGTCGGGCGAGGCCTGGACCGTGACCCGGGCGCCGGCAGGGAAGAGATCGGTCGTCCAGCCCGAGCGCCGCAGGACGTGGGCCGACCGCATCTCGCAGCGGTGTTGCTCAACGCGACCGTCCTCGCCGGTGACTTCGAAATAGATCCACGCGTGTGGATTGATCAACTCGACTTCCGTCAGCGTGGCGTCGTTGAAGGTGACGTTGCCTCGAAGGTCGAACGTGCCCGCGCCGTGATGCGCCACGGCGGGCACCGACCATGTCAGGGCCAGGATGGTTGCTCCGATTCGATTCATGACTTCCTCGGGCGGGAGGCCTCCATAGGGCCGGCCGCCAAGCCCGCGTCCATGAAACTACAGGCGGGGCGGCGGGTCAATCGGATTGGAACAGCTTTCCTATTCGACGATTCGCAAAAATTCCTCCCACGGCACCGG
This sequence comes from Terriglobia bacterium, assembly GCA_963555775.3. GTDB lineage: Bacteria > Acidobacteriota > Terriglobia > 20CM-2-55-15 > 20CM-2-55-15 > JAJEDW01. Next base: position 374,872 of record CAUVWY020000009.1, read on the forward strand.
CTCGCCATGGATGGGAACGATCGTTTCGACGTCGAGTCCGAGACGCTCCACCTGGGCCCGAAGCGCTCGATTGGCGGCGCTGGCGGTGTCGGGAAGCCCCTCATGCGTGTCGAGCAGGTCGGCTTCGATGACGATCCTTTCTTCGGGCAGGTACGCCATCAACATGCCTTCGACGTGCTCGAGCGGCTGAACGTAGGAGATGTGCATGTTCCTGCCGCCATCGCTCAACACGTAATTTTCGGTCACGCGTTCGTACTGATAACCTTCGGCCAGCTCGGTGGGCGGCCACAGCGATAGCATGTCGGGTTCGAGGGTTCGTTGATCGTAGCTCATGACGTCGCGCGTATAGAAATCGAAGTTCTTCCAGTGCGTGACGATCGTCGCCCCGATGTGCATGTACGTCCGCAGCCCGCCGATGTGGTCATGGTGCTGGTGCGTGTTGACCAGGAATCGAATGGGCCGGTCGGGGACGATCCGGACGACTTCCTCGATGACGGCGAGGCTGCGTTCTTCATCGAGCGGCGCCTCCACGACCGCCACGAAATCTTCGAACCGAACGGCGACGCTGTTGTGCGAGGCGCCTCCCAACAGGTACACGCCGTCGGCCAGTTCCGTCGTTTCGACGCGGACGGGGAACGTCGCCTGCCGTACGGACTCCGGTACGATCACGGGATCGGGACACACGTTGGGTCTGATGTCAGCCAGCTCGCCGCCGAACGCGTTATGGCCCGCGGTGACACTTTGCGCCTGGTAGTTGTCATCCCAACCGGCGTGATGGTGCCAACCCGTGGGAAAGCGCACGCCGTCACCGACGTCGACATAACTCGCGTTCGTGAACTCATGTTCGTAATTCATGTCTCCCAGGACGGGATCGGGAACCCACGTGTGAATCCGTTGAAGAAGGTTTTCCTCGTTGATCGTGGCGTCCACACGGTACTTGCCGAGCATCGTGATCGAGACCACCCGCACCCTCTGGGGATTCCTCGTCGGCCCGTCGCGGCCCATTTCCCCAAGTTCCCATCGCCAGACGGCCCTCGGGTTGGCGCCCGGCAACCGGGCGGCTTTGAGAAATCCATGAGGATTGAGCCACAGGTCCAGTTGCCAGCGTTCCGCGTCCTCGGGCCGGGCGGCCACCGGAGCGCCGTCGACCCCGTCGATATGCCACGCCGTGTCCCCGTTGACCATGAACGCCTGGTGCGCGTTCCGTTGCGTCGGTGTTCCATCCACCCATCCCTGGCCCCACTTCCAAGATGCCGGATTCTGCCCCGGCCCCCGATCGAACTCCTCCGTCATGGTCCCGGTTTCCCAGTTCATGGCGCGGGTGTAGTTCATCAGCGGCTCCGCCTCCGGCCAGTCGACCTCCCATGCATGCAAGCGCTGCTGGCCGACGATGTTGGCTGTGGCCGTCCCGGCAATCGTCACGCATCGCAGGTTGTCGACGCCGATGGCCGCGGCCGCCGCTTCGAGGATGGGTTGGGGTTCCAGATAGCCCGGCGGCAGGGAGTCGGTCCCCGTCTGCCGGGCTTCGGCCGAGGGACCGGCCAGCGCCCACAGGACAACAAGAACGGAAAGAACGCCAAGTCTGTCTGTCATACTCCCTCCTCGATCGGCGTCGCCAGGAGCCCGTGGTGAAACCGCTGCTGCATTCGACCGACGATGCATCCCGTCTGGACCGCGTTCTACGGCGCGTTCCTCGCGCCGGTCGCGCCGGATCAAGCGCGGTCGGGCTCCTCGACGTACTGTCATCGCGCACCTTGGTGCGGCAGTAAAAAGCGCACCTTGGTGCGGCAGTAAGAAGTACGCCTCCGTCGCCCTCCGGGCTCGCGCCTTGCCAGACGGGCGCCTCACCGATCTCGGTGCGACGCGGGGTTTCACCACGGGCTCCTGGAATGTTGAAACTTCCGAACCGCCCGGGCAGCGCGAGTCCCGCCCGAGAAATGGATCCGGCTACTCCGGCAGCGTCAGCGCCACCAGGGCACTCGGCTGCCCCCGCCGCGCACTGCCCGACTGAACCAGGATGTACTGCCTTCCTTCGTGCATATAGGTCATCATTCCGTACTGACCGGGAACAGGAATCTCGACGCTGGCCAGAATATCTCCCGTTCGCTTGTCGCGGGCGTGCAGCATCGGCATGCCGTTCGCGTTCACCTCGGTCTCGCCTCTCAGATCCTCGGTGGTCTGCACGAGGAGATCGCCGACGACCATCTGGATCGAGTGTCCGGTTCCCCCGAAATCGGGAACATCGACGCCCTCCAGAAGCGGATGGTTCCGAATCCGCTCGGGAGTCTCGCCGATCGGGATATCCCAGAGCTTGTCGCCCGTGTTCATGTCGTAGGCGGCCAGTCCCTGGTAGAGAGGCTTGTAGACCGGCAGGCCATCGATCGACGGCAGGCCGCCCGTACCCGGTCCTCCCGGCGCCCATTCGGCTACGGTGGTTCCCGTTGTGGGCGTATGCCGCTCGCGCCCGCGCCAGGCCTCGGCGCTCTGCCCGGGCAACCCCCGCTCCTCGTCGATCCCGTTCGTGGGCACGAGATACCCTGGGGCGCTGCACGCCCGGTTATGAGGTGCGTACATGATTCCGGTGGTCGTATCGGCGACGGGCGGGTGGTAGATATTCAATCCGCCCATGCATCCGACGACATTGATGTAGTCGTTGTCGTGCGGGTAAGGCAGCGGCGGAACGTAGAGGCCTCCGACACGGAACTCGCTGAGGATCTCTTCGGCCCGTTCCTTCAACACCGGAGTGTAGTCGAAGAGGAACTCCTCGGTGATCCCGTCCCAAACGATCGGGTCCAACGGTTCCGGCCGGCTCGGGTAGGGCTGCGTCGGGGCCGTGTAATTGCCCGGAACCTGGGTCTGCATGACCCCTCGTTCCTCGATCGGCCAGATTGGCTCGCCGGTTTCCCGGTTGAGCGCGAAGATGATGCCCTGCTTCGTGTTCTGGATCAAGGCCGGGACGGGCTGTCCGTCTACCGTGAGATCCAGCAAGATGGGCGCCGTCGGAATGTCGTAGTTCCACTGGTCACTGCGGTGGATCTGATAATGCCACCTCCGCTGGCCCGTCTCGACATCCAGCGCGAGGACACTGCCGCCAAAGAGATTGTGGCCCGGGCGGTGGCCCGCGTAGGACTGGACGGTCGAAGCGTTCGTTACAACGTACACGAGTCCGAGTTCCGGGTCGGCGGACGCGGGAGCCCACTGAGACATGTCGCCCGACCACCGCCAGGCGTCGTTCTCCCAAGTCTCATGGCCGACCTCGCCGGGGCGTGGGATGACGTGGAATTTCCAGAGATGCTCTCCGGTGGCCGCGTCGTAGCCCATGATGTCACCCGGGATGTTCTCGATTCGGGTCTGGTCGTAGCTGGGTTCGTGGCCGCTCGGCACGACGACGACTCCGTTCACGACGATCGGGGGGGACGAACTGGTCACCATTCCCAACCTTTGCGGGACGCCCATGTTCGGGTCGTACGGCTCGCTCCAGTCGAGCCAGGGCTCCCAGTCCGCCATGAGGTCGGGTATCAGATCGACGACCCCGGTCTCGGAGAACTCTTCAAGGCCAACCGATGCGCCCCAGTCTTCCAAGGGCCGACCGGTCCCGGCATCCAGAGCCCAGAGGAAGAAGGCGGGTGACGTGACGTAGACCACGCCCCTCCCATCAAGCTCCGCGTAGGCAACGCCCTTGCCGAAGTCTGTCCTTGGGGAGCGCAGGTACCTCAACGTTTCCGGTTCCCGGAAGGTCCAGAGCGTCTCGCCTGTGCCCGCATCGATCGCCACAACCTGGCGCCGTTGACCGGAAACCGTGTACAGCACGCCATTCACGAACACGGGAGTGGCGCGGGAGGTGTACTCAACGCTCGGTCCGAAGTTGTTGCCGCGCCATGTCCAGGCGACCTCAAGATCGGAGAAGTTGGACGCGTTGATTTGATCCAATAGCGGAGCCGACCGGGTATTTCCCGAATCGCCACCCGGATATCGCCATTCCCCGTTCTCGATGCCCGGTTGCTGCCCGGAGCCTCGAGGGGGTACGCCCAGCAGAACCACGAGAGCCAGGATGCCAAGATCGAACCGTAGTCGTTTCATTGGGAAATTATATCCCTGACCACGCATTTGTAGTCGGATTGCCGTTCGTTTCGTTTCGCGCGATGGCCTGCGGCCGCGGCGCGGGTAGACACAACACCCTTACGACGACACTATCCATGCTGCGATATTCGTCAGACCCTGCCTATACCGCTTTTCCGCCAGAGCCAGTTTGCGCCGGTTTCCTCGTGCAGCGGGAACGACTGGCTCTTGACCATCGGTTCCCCAGGAAGTCGGGATCGTTGGCGACGGTGATGTGCGTCATCACGTCGCCGTGCCGGGCGCCGCCAGGATGACCAAGACGATGAATATCATCGTACGCATGGTTTTCAGTCCACCGTGAGGGTCATTCCGGAGAATACACTGGAGAATACAAACGATATGATTGATCGTACAAAGTATTCGTCGGGACCATCGGTGTCGTTGCCTTTTGCGGATGCGATGCTTCGGCTGCATTCACAATGGCCCGTCGTCTGTCCGAACCGTTCGTAACGTCACGCGGAGCGCTGGGGAGTGCCCAGTATCAGTCCGCAACGGGAGAAGCGCATGCCACAGAGTCGACGAGACTTCCTGAAATCCACAGCCGCCGCGAGCCTCGCCTCCGCGACGGCCGGCGCCATGACACGATCCCAGGCCCAGTCTGCCGCCATCCCGCCGCCGAGAAGCGTTCAAACTCCCGTGCTCGAGATCGGCTACGAGGAGCACGGTCCCCCGAACGGCGCCGCCATTATCCTGTTGCATGGCTTTCCCTACGACGTCCGGTCATTCGATGGCGTCGTCGGGCCTCTCGCCGATGCTGGCCATCGGGTGCTCGTGCCTTATTTGCGGGGTTACGGGCCGACTCGATTTCGCGACGCGGCAGCGCCGAGAATGGCCGAGCAGGCCGCCATCGGGCAGGATTTGATCGATTTCGCCGACGCCCTCGGGATCGAGCGTTTCGCGGTGGCCGGATTCGACTGGGGTAACCGTGCCGCCTGCGTTGCGGCCATCCTCGAGCCCGAGCGCATCATCGGCCAGGCCGTGATCGGCGGCTATTCGGTGCAGAACACGGTCACGCCGAGCCGGCCGATGCAGGCAAGACAGGCGGCCCGGTTCTGGTACATGTGGTACTTCAATACCGATCAGGGCGCCGCGGCGCTCGAAGAGGATCGCCACGACATCGTCCGCTATCTTTGGGACACGTGGTCGCCCGAATGGCAATACACCGACGAAGTCTACGGGCGCTCCGCGCCCTCGTTCGACAACCCGGACTTCGTCGCCATCGTGGTCCATTCCTACCGGCACCGGCAGATGAACGCACCCGGAGAGCCCCGATTCCTCGAGGTCGAGCGCCGGCTCGCCGCCCGCCCAACGATCGACGTTCCGGCCATCGTGCTGAGGGGCACGGCGGGCGGACTCGGTGGTCGGCCGTCTCCGGATCCGACCGCTGATCGGGAGAGGTTCCCGAGGCTCGTCGCGCGCCGCATCGTGGAAGGCGCGGGGCACGATCTGCCGAGGCATCGGCCCGACGCCGTCGCCGACGCCCTGCTCGAACTCGTCGGCTGAGGCGGCCCCGGGCCGCGCCGCGGGTAGACACAACACCCTTACGACGCGACACTATCCGTGCTGCGATAGTCGTCAGACCCTGCTCATACCGCTTATCCGCCGCGTGACCAACGTGGCGGCGGTGCTCTTCATGTTGACATCGCTGACGCTGACCATCATGATCTCCCGTCCAGGCGCCGGTTCAGTGATAGGAAGCGGCGCGGCGGTTCCAACCATACCGAATGTCGAGATCGAACAGGTGCTGCCCGAACCGGCCGATGCAGGGGCTCCCGCTGAGTCGGCGCCCGCCCCCGACGAATAGTCAAAGCTCCGAATTCTCGAAGGCCGAAGTGGTGGAACTGGCATACACACTATCTTGAGGGGGTGGCGCCGTGAGGCATGGGGGTTCGAATCCCCCTTTCGGCATGCAGAAGAGCGGAACCCACGGTCGATGCCGGTGTTCCGCTTTTCTTTTTCCGCCGGGCACTCATTGTCCAGTCGTCGATTCAGACCGGACGCCTTTCTCACCTCGTCGGGCACGTCCAGGCGGAAATCGTTCGAGGTAGCTCACGATGGGCTTCGTATCGGAGTGAGTATTTCGGGCGTTGGCGGCGATTCCTTGGGTAGTATAGAGCCGAACCTTCGGTCGAAGTGCCGCACGGGCTTGGTTGTCGTTGTCAGTCTCGTCGTGGCCGTGGTCACCGGCGTCAGTTGGAGTCGCAGGCTACTTCATCGATCGGAGATCGGACCGCGGACAGCTGCGACGCCGAGCGGCGCCTTTCTTAGTGCCGAGCCGTCGAGAGCCGATCGGGTTCCCGTACAGGTTTCCGACAGCAGGAGCCTTCTGCGCGACCGAGTCTTCGAGGTGATCCGTGAACCGAGTAACAACGATCATGGTCCTGATATGGGTGGTGATGGGACCGCATGCTGTGGCCCAGGATGCTTCTTCCGATGCTGAGAATCCGCTGGCCGTCCTGAAGGAAGAACTGGTTGCAGTTCTCGCCGATGCCGACGCTCCCTTTACCTTCGAGCAGGATCGGGCCGTCACGCTGATGATGGAGGATCGCCGCAGGGCTTCGGAAGATTTGTTCGGTGAACTGCTGGACTTCAGCGCGGGGCCGACGCGGGGCGAGCAATCGGACCGGCTTCGTTCGGCGATCAATTACATGCGGACCGAATTCTTGGACCGTCTCGAGGATTACCTTATGCCCAATCAGCTTGCGGCATGGAACCGCCACGTCGAAGTTTCCGGTCTGCCGGGGGCGGATGCGGGCGCGCCGGGACTGCTTGCGGAAGGACAGCAGAGCCAGACTCAGTTCGTCCGCATCAACAACAATCCATTCACCGCCGAGGATCCCGACTTCTCACGAACTCGCGGGGGTGGTGCCGAAGTCATCCAGCGAGGTGGCGCCGGCGACTTTCACGGGAACTTTGAGTTTTTTGTCAACGACGAGTCCCTGAACGCAGGGAGGCGGTTTGCCCAGAACAAGCCTCCCTACCAGGAGCGGCAGACCAGCTTTGATTTCTGTGGCCCCGTCATACCGGGCCGCTTGTCGACGACCTTCGCCTTCAGCCAGAACGAGGCGGAAAACGTCGACATCATCCGTGCCACGCTTCCGGACAGCATATTCTCGCTCGGTATCACCCGGCCGACGACGAATCGGTCCTTGGACGTTCGCAATACCTACCAGTTGTCGGAGTCGAATTCCCTGAGCATCGATCTCGGGTACGGGACGAATTCCCAGGAGAACCAGGGTGTTGGGGGATTCACGCTGCCCGAGCGTGCCTACGAGTCGACCGGGCGAAACTGGCAACTGGAAGTGCGGCAATTCTCGTCCTTTACTGCCCGGAGCATCTACGAAACCAACTTCGTTTTCAGCCGGAGCAAGTCCGAGATCACACCTCTGTCGGAAGGGCTCCAGATCGACGTATTCGATGCGTTCAGAAGCGGAGGCGCGCAGAACCACTCCGAGAATACGGACGATACCTACAGTTTTGGCAACCTGTACACGCGGCTGGGCGAGAACCTCACGATCAAGGCGGGGGTCGCCGGTGCGTACTTGAGGAAACGCTCTCTGTTCGAGAAGAATTTCGACGGCACGTTCACGTTTTCCAGCCTCGAGGCGTATCTTGCGGGACAGCCGCTCAACTATCGTGTCACTCGAGGTGATCCACGATTCGAAGCCAGCCAGTTCGAACTGTCATTCTTTGTCCAGAACGACCACCAGCTATCCCCGCGTCTTACCCTGATGTACGGGGTTCGCTACAACTTGCAGACAAACCTGAGCGATCAAAACAACATCGATCCCCGGCTGGCCGTCGCATACGCCGTCGGCCGCGCCAGCGTCGTTCGAGCCGGCGTTGGCATTTTCCACGAGCAGCTCCCGATCGATGTCGTCGAGTTCTACCGGCGGCTCGACGGCACACGCCAGTACGAGATATTCGTCGATCAGCCCTCGTATCCGGATCCGTTCCAGTTGGGTACGGTCCTCGAGACGTTTCCATCCCTCCGCTCCATGGCCCCGAACCTCGTGTCTCCGTATCGGTCCGTCGGACGCATTTCCTTCGAGCGGACGTTTCTCAGCAACCTGTTTCTGAGCGTTGACTACGATTACACCCGCACGGTGCATCGTTTTCGCAACCGGAACTTGAACGCTCCGATGGATGTCACCGCGTCGGGTCCCAAGTCATGCACGCCAGGTCAGAGTGCGGAGACCTGTCTCCGGCCAGATCCGACGCGCGGAAACGTGATCCAAGTCGAGTCTTCGGGCAGCCAAAAGACACACAACCTGAGGTTTATTTACCGCCAGCGCTTCAGCATTTTTACCGTGTCCGCCAGCTACGCTTATGGCGCCTCGTTTGCCGACGGGGTGGCAAGTACTGCGCTGGTCCGCGCGGGAAGCGTGGGCGGTAGTGGGAGCGACAACTTCGGGTTCGGTCCCGAGATCTTGCCTTCGGATAACTACGATCTGAGTGCAGATTGGGCCCGTCTCACCGTGCCGCAGGCTCACACGGGAAACGGAACCGTCAACGCCCGGCTGCCTCTGGGCATCTTCCTGACGATGATCGGATCCTACAATACCGGTCGGTACTACAGCATCACGACCGGGCATGACGACAACATGGACTCCTCGCCGAACGACCGGCCGCCCGGCGTATCGAGGAACAGCGGTCCCGCGCAGGACTTTCTGACCTTCGACTTCATTGTATCGAAGGCGTTTTTCTTGGGCAGTGCTCCGGCCGCAGGCGGCACGCGGACCAACGTGAACCTCTTCGCCAACATGACCAACGCCTTCAACAGGCCAAACTACAACCAGCCGTCAGGTGTCAGGACGTCGCGCAACTTTGGCCGGTCGACCAGCGCGGGCAGGCCGCGCGAAATCGAGGTCGGCGCGCGATTCCAGTTCTGAGCAGGCTTTGAGCCGCGACGGAATGGCGCGTCAGATCTGGACGGTTAGCCCGCCTTTCTCACGGGTTTTCGTCGCGAAGAGTCGGAGACGCCGTCAGAGCAAGGCGCGCGCCCGGAGGGCACCGGAGGCGTACTTGACGGTACGTCGAGGAGCCCGACGAAGCGGAACGCAGCACTGGCGGATGGATCCGGCACTGTAGCAGACAACTCGTGAGAAATGCGGGTTAGCGTCGGTCTTGCGAGAGTTTCGAGCACCTTGTCGCTCGCCTTTCCCACGAAATGCTTCTCGATGGAGCCGTAGCCGTGCGTTCCGAGGACAACGCAGTCGAAATCGTTGGCTTCCGCCCAATCCACGATCGCTTTGCCGGGCGATCCTTCCTCAGGGACGAGTGTCCCCTCAGGCTTCGTAGATCGAGAATATCGATAGGTTGGGAATGAGACATCAAGGAGTGCCGATGAAGGAGGGTGTCTTGGATCTGAGCATTGTGAAGAGTTCGCTTGAGCGAAGGCTGGATCAACTGACACACAGGGTCGGGCGATCGAATCCCAACTTCGCGATTCGGGATCGAGAGATTCGCAAGAAAGGGCCACTGAATCCGAGAATCAAGAGGTTCTCGATAAACTCAGCGATGTCAAGCTGCGGGAAATCGAGGAGATCCGTTCCGCGCTTGGCCGCATCCGCGATGGCCGTTACTTTGTCTGCAGTCGATGCGAGGGTAAGATCTCGCCCAACCGGCTGGAAGCACTTCCGCGCCGCAGGTAGACACAACACCCTTACGACGACACTATCCGTGGTGCGATAGTCGTCAGACCCTGTTTATACCGCTTATCCGCTATCCGCCGATTCGGATGTTCGGCAACAGATTCAGTTCATCAACAAGCTGTTCGAGGTGGTTACATGAGGCGGAGCCTTGTCGACTCAACTAGTCGCTCAAGCAGATCATCGACAGCTCGCAGGCTGAGGCCAAATCCGTAGTAGAGCCAGACTGCATGGCTGATGATTTCGCATGGAGATCGTTGCCCGTGATAGAGAGAGCGGGTGGATTTCATGCCGAAAGGCCGGCAGGTCTCACCCCAAGTTGACAGTTCGTCCTCGCTGGGACTTTGGGAAAGTGGTAAACCCGACTGGTTTTCCAAAACAGCGGCATGGGGCTCGCGTCTCGGTGGGAAATGCCGACTCGCAGGCTGCCGAAAACGAGAGGTTTTCGCCAGCCTGCGACGTAAAGCTTCCGAACGTCACCCTTGGGGCCGGATCGCTTGTCGGACCGGAGGACGCCCTCGCGGTCTTTCAATCTGAACAAACGATCTCAAAGAGAAGGCCCATCGGCATCCGGAAGGGGCAGGGATGGGCCCCGGAGTCTTATTCAAGCGCCTGGTTCGGCTCAATCCAGTCCGGCGGCCTCCCGCTTGATCTTTTCGCCGTCGGATGCCGTCAACCAGCGCTCGCGGACGAGACGGTCCACGGATTCCGCAACGTTGGCGGCGTATCCCGCTGGGGAACCATAGAGCGATTCCAACTGCGGCCAGCTAAAAGGCTCCAGGCGCAATAGGTTTCCACACACCGCCGGACCGGGGGTCTTCGCGTGGAACGTGGCCGTCGGAACGTCCAGGTACGGGCTGCGCACGCCACCCACGGCGTTACCGTACTCATCTTTGACAAAGGCCACCTGCGGCGTTCCTCCGTTGCGAACCCCGACGCGATCCGCTCGAGGTGCAGGTACACCCTCGCGCACCCAGCGGTCGATATTCTCGAGGGTCGCGTTGGCCGCATACGTGAAAACAGGATGGTCGGCCATGGGGATATCGACCTCGCAGTTGTATCCCAGCGGCCAATTGGATAGAAACGCCGGCTGGCCCGCGGCGACCTGGTCATCTGTGAACGGCATGTGACGATAGTAGGAAGCGTCCATATGCGGAGATCCCGCGACTTCGTAAAGTCGGTAAAGATCGCCCGGCACATCGCTATCGTCGCGCCGCATGGAGAAGGATGTCAGAACGTCACCCTCGGCCAAGAGTCGGACGACGGGGACGTCCGCGCCATGGTCCATGCGTCTCGGGTCAGACGCGGCAGGGGCCGTTGCGCAGACACTGATAGAGGTTGGGTAACCGTCGCCCTTGTGGATGTAACCGTCATAAATAGGGCCGCCATCGGCCAGCCTGGCATTGCTATGGACCGCGTTGACGTAGGTCGGAAGGTCGCCTTCATGAGCGGTCGCATACAGGCGCTCCACGTTGAAGTCCGCCAGCGGATTGTCCGGACTGTTACTCTTTAACAACGCCCCGACCTGACTGAAGATATCCCACCTCAGGTCTTCTCTGCCGTCGCGAACGGGTCCATCGGCAGCACAGAGTTGATTCGGCCGAGGGTCCGCAAAGGACAACGTCCTGTACCTTTCAGCGTTGAATGCCTTCAACGCGTCCAGTCCGCTCGGTCGGAAAGTGATGCCGACATACGCGTCTCCGCTCTCGACGATGTGCTCCCAGGTGAGCCCCCAGAAGAACGCCCAGTCATAGCTCCGGGTGTTGTTGAACAACTCGACCACGACGTTGCCGCTGAAACGAGAAGGGTCCGCCGGACGTCGCACAAGAATGCGGGTCGTATAGGGAAAACCCGACGCGGCCACGCGGAGACCGCCATCCTCCAACCAGTCATAGACGTTGGCGTTCCCGCTGACGAAGAATTCCTCCTCCACGTACCCCTTGCTCTCCAGGTCCACGACTTGCTGGACCCGACTGACAGTCAACTCGGGATAGGAATCCTCGGTCACGGGTATGGGGCCGGTGACCGCCGGTATCGAGGTCTGGGCGCCGGCGACCGACGCTGGATAGACAAGAACGGCGCAGACCGCTAGCCCACTCAAGGCGTGTCTGCTCAAAAGAGACTCCATGTTCGTTTCCTCCTCAAGAAGTTCATGATGGCATTTCGGATGCTTTCGGAGATACACCCGATCGATCCAGATTTCCACAAAAACCTGTGGGGTCCAAGCGTGATGGACCACACGTGTCGGCGAGAAATGCGGCCTGGCCCCAATACTGTTCACTTATGGAAGAACAACACGGTGCCCTCCTGGTTGACCGGGAGGTAGCCGATCTCGTCCACGACGAGCAGGGCCGGATGCGTCAGCACGCGCAGGCGCCGGGACAGATTGCCCGCGGCCTTGGCGTCGGTGAGTGACTCGATCAGTCCGGCCAAGGTGCCGCGCGACGGCCTGCGGCCGCGCCGCGGGTAGACACAACACCCTTACGACAACACTGTTCGTGCTGCGATAGTCGTCAGACCCTGCTTATACCGCTTATCCGCCAGAGCCAGTTTGCGCCGGTTTCCTCGTTCAGCCGGAACGACTGGCTCTTGACCATCGGTTCCGCCAGGAAGTCGGGATCGTTGGGGACGGTGATGTGCGTCATCACGTCACCGTACCGGGCGAAGTACTCGATCAATTCCATCCGGTCGCTCGAGGGCAGGCCGTTGCGCAGGTGCCACCCCTGCTTGATGTGCGTCGTGCGTACCCGGAGCTTGTTGCCCACCCATTCAGCGGTCGAGAAACCCATCAGGTATGCGGCGCGTTCACGGAAGGATGTGCGCGCCCGTCCATCCAGATCGTCCGGGACTGCTCGTACGTGCTGATGTATTGGCGTCCCGCCTCGTTCATCGGAAGGCCCAGAAAGTCCGCGAGCGCTGGCCCGGGGCCGCACTCGAGGCGGTCTTCGACCCGTGGGGGCGACCAGTTTCCCGTGAGGTCCCGCTGTGCGAGCGCGCCGGGCGCCGCCAGGATGACCAGGACGATGAATATCATCGTGCGCATGGTTTTCAGTCCACCGTGGTGGCCATACCGGAGAATACACTGGAGAATACAAACGATATGATTGAATGCACAGAGTTGTCGTCAGGACCGGCGGTGTCGTTGCCTTTTGCGGATGCAATACTTCGGCTGCGTTCACAATGGCCATCGTCTGTCCGAACTGTTCGTAACGTCACGCGGAGCGCTGGGGAGTGCCCAGTATCAGTCCGCATGGGGAGAAGCTCATGCCACAGAGTCGACGAGACTTCCTGAAATCCACGGCCGCCGCGAGCCTCGCCTCCGCGACGGCCGGCGCCATGACACGATCACAGGCCCAGTCTGCCGCCGGCCCCTCGCCGCGAAGCGTTCAAACTCCCGTGCTCGAGATCGGCTACGAGGAGCACGGTCCCCCGAACGGCGCCGCCATTATCCTGTTGCACGGCTTCCCCTACGACGTCCGGTCATTCGATGGCGTCGTCGGGCCTCTCGCCGATGCTGGCCATCGGGTGCTCGTGCCTTATTTGCGGGGTTACGGGCCGACTCGATTTCGCGACGCGGCAGCGCCCAGAATGGCCGAGCAGGCCGCCATCGGGCAGGATTTGATCGATTTCGCCGACGCCCTCGGGATCGAGCGTTTCGCAGTGGCCGGATTCGACTGGGGTAACCGTGCCGCCTGCGTTGCGGCCATCCTCGAGCCCGAGCGCATCATCGGCCAAGCCGTGATCGGCGGGTATTCGGTGCAGAACACGGTCACGCCGAGCCGGCCGATGCAGGCAAGACAGGCGGCCCGGTTCTGGTACATGTGGTACTTCAATACCGATCAGGGCGCCGCGGCGCTCGAAGAGGATCGCCACGACATCGTCCGCTATCTTTGGGACACGTGGTCGCCCGAATGGCAATACACCGACGAAGTCTACGGGCGCTCCGCGCCCTCGTTCGACAACCCGGACTTCGTCGCCATCGTGGTCCATTCCTACCGGCACCGGCAGATGAACGCACCCGGAGAGCCCCGATTCCTCGAGGTCGAGCGCCAGCTTGCTGCCCGCCCAACGGTCGACGTTCCGGCCATCGTGCTGAGGGGCACGGCGGGCGGACTCGGTGGTCGGCCGTCTCCGGATCCGACCGCTGATCGGGAGAGGTTCCCGAGGCTCGTCGCGCGCCGCATCGTGGAAGGCGCGGGGCACGATCTGCCGAGGCATCGGCCCGACGCCGTAGCCGATGCCCTGCTGGAACTCGTCGGCTGAGCCGGCCTGCGTCCGAAGCGGCGTCACGCGGAGTCGTCTTCTTATGGAGTAAAGCCGCCTCCAGGTCTATAATCCGGCCTCTGGAGGGCGGCCGGCTGCGGCCGGACGCCAAATCGGGAGGAAGCACGATGGGATCACGAATATACTGGGTTGCCGGTTTGGCCGTCCTGGTGGTGGGCGCCGCGGTACTTGCGCGGACGGTGCAGGGGCCGGAGCAGGCTGTCGTCGACGAACTGGTCGTCGCGAATCGAGTCCTGTCCCAGGAACTGGACATCATCGGTGTCGAGGGGCACGTCAGCGCCCGCAGTCTGCGCGATGAGGACCGCTTTTACATCGCACGCAACGTCGCGCCGGCCCTGGTCACAGCTGACGACATCATCGAAGAGGGCATGGACGGGGTACCTGTCGGCGGGGCCCGCTCCGACCAATATGAGGAGCGCTTCATCGACGCGGCGATCTACGACGAGCGTCCTGACGTCATGGCCGTCGTGCACCTGCATACGCCCGAACTGATCGCCTTTTCGGTCAGCTCTGTCCCCCTCCCCGCGGGCGGGGGCGAGGCGCCCATCTACGATATCCGCCAGTTCAATAACGGACGGACCGGCGAGATCACGACTCCGGAACTGGGACAGACCCTGGCCGAGGCCCTCGGCTCGAATAACGAGATCCTGCTGCTGGGTCACGGCGCCGTCGTGGTGGCTCCTACCATTCGCTCGGCGGTCGGCAGCGCAAACCGCCTGGTGCGCGGCGCGCGTCTCCGGATGAAGATGATTGCCATGGGCGGCACCATCGTCGACAACCCACGAGGGCTGGCCCCTGCCGGGGAACGGCAGGCCGTTTCCGCGCCGCCTGCGGCCCAGCCGGAACCCCCCGAAGGAGAACTGGACATTCGTAACAACGGGACCGACCGCGCCTGGGACCACTGGCTGCAAGTCGGCGCGCGTTTGCTCCGAGACAGCGCGCCGCTGGAGCCGCAGTCCAGGCCCTCGGATCCGGTCGAGGCGATCAAGCAGGATCTTGCCATTGCGAGCCGGATTCTCTCCGATCCGCGTGTGGGGATCTTCGACACGGCCGGGCATATCAGCATCCGGTCTCCGGCGAACCCGAACAACTATTTCATTTCGCGGGCTGTTTCTCCCGGTAGTGTCAGCGTCGACGGGCTGATCGAAAACGATCTCGACAGCAATCCGGTGAACGGACCCCGAAACGACGAATACCTTGAGATCTACATCCACGGAGAGATATACAAGGCGCGCCCTGACGTGATGGCCGTGATCCATTCCCACACCCAGGAACTGGTGGCGTTCGGGCAGACCTCGGTGAAACTGGAACCGGTTTCGAACGGCGGCACATTCATCGGGGACGGCGTTCCACTCTGGGTCGTCGGACAGTTCGATCCCACGCAGGGCCTGGTCGCCACACCGGCGCTGGGGCGCGCCCTGGCGGAATCGCTCGGCGACGGGGCCGGAGCGCTGCTCACCGGGCACGGTATCGCGCTGACCGATTCCTCGCTGTATGGATTGGTCAAACGCGTCTACGATTTCCGGGTCAACGCGATGATCCAGCAGCAGGCCATCCTGCTCGGCGGAGACATCACCTACCTGAGGGAGCAGGACAGCGGGGCGCCGCCGCCAGTGGTTCCCGACGGGTCGGGAGGCGGGGCCGTCGCCGCGCGGTTCTGGGAGTACTGGAGCCGCCAGATCTCTCTGGAGTAGTTCCCTCTGGCGGAACGCGTCCTCTCAGAGTCAATCCCGGAGGGGAAAAACGTCGAATACCGTTCCGTCACTCGGGTCGGCCAGTACGATTCCAGGTCGTCGCAGACGACCCGGTTCGGGTTTCGTCCGCACATCAATTCGCTCAATAGAACTGGGCATCGAACTGGCAGGCCTCACGCGAGGTAGGCCGCGATGACACCAGAGAGAACAATGCCGTCGAACGTGCACCGTGACGGCCTGCGGCCGCGCCGCGGGTAGACACAACACCCCTACGACGACACTATCCGTGCTGCGATAGTCGTCAGACCCTGCTTATTCCGCTTATCCCAGTCGGATTCTACGCACCACGCCACGATGTCGCATGAAGTGTCCGTCCCCTTCCTTTTGAACGAGTGAGAACAAGCTTCTGCTGGAATTCGACTGTCACCACCCGCTGCCCGGCCTTGCAGCCTGTGGCGAAACCCTCGCTGCATTCGAGCGGCGATCCATCCCGCCTGAGCTGCGTTGCTTGTCGGTCACATATTGGGAATATGCTCCCTCCTCGCGCCTTGTCAGCCGGGTGCCTCGCCGCTCTCGGTGCGACGCGGGGTTCCACCACAGGCTGCTAGCAGCCTGTCGGACTTTCGGCGTAAGTCCTTTGTTTTCAACAACGGCCCTTTTTAGCCCGAAACGGTAAACACAGTAATATGAATGACTTAGGTTTTTGATTCGGTGTTAGTCCGACAGGCTGCTAGGCGCCGCGGACGTGCTGGTTGAACCAGTCAATGGTGCGCGTCCATGCCTCTGCCGCCGTAGTCTTGTTGTAGCGTGACGGCGTCGCGTCATTGAAGAAACCATGAACCGAATTCGGATAAATGTGGCCTTCGTGCGTGATGTTGTTACTCTGTAACGCCGCCTCATACTCCGGATATGCGGCGACCAGCCGTGCATCGAGCCCGCCGTGGTTTATGAGCATGGCCGCGGAGATTTGCGACACGTCCTCCAGATTGGGCGCGCCGCCATAAAATGGAGCGGCCGCTGCTAATTCCGAACCCAACAAAACAGCCAAAGTGTTGGACATGCCACCACCGAAGCAGAAACCGGTGACGCCGATGTTCCCTGTACAGTCCGGACGAGCCTTCAACCATCGCGCTGCGGCAACGAAATCCTCAGTCATCCTGGCGCGATCGATCGTGCCAAATAACTGACCGCCTTCGTAGTCGTCGCTGGGATAACCGCCGACTGAGGTCAGCGCGTCCGGCGCGAAGGCCATGAAGTTCTCAAGGGCGAAGCGACGTGCAACGTCCTCGGTATGCGGATTCAGTCCTCGATTTTCGTGAATGACGACAATTCCTGGCAGTGGGGTTGAGGTCTCGCTCCGTGAATCGGCACCGAAAGGTCGGACGAGATAGCCCCGGATGACTCCATTTCCATCGGGCGAGGGCACTGTCTCATAGCTCGCCGTAATCCGCTCGTCATCCCTGGAAACTTGCTGTCCTAGCGCGTAGTTCGGCATCAATGCTTCGACAAGCGCCGTGGCCGTAAGCCCGACGACGGCGAAACGCTGCACTCCAGCTAGAAAGTCACGACGACTGACCTCTCCGTGAATATAGTTCGTGTACAGTTCTACCGCTTCTGCGGGAATTTTCTTTTGTTCCATTGATGGCTCCTTTGTTCGATTGGTCGTTCCTGTGGGCGTGTCGACGAGGATATCACTGCTCGTGATAGTTCTGAATCATGTAACTCAATTTACGATTTGTGGCCACATCCCTCTGAAGGGGACGGACACTTCATGCGACATTGTGGGCTGACGAGTAAATTTCGTGCGACGGCCTACGGCCGCGCCGCCGGTAGACACAACACCCTTCCGACGACACTATCGATGCTGCGATAGTCGTCAGACCCTGCTTATACCGCTTATCCGCTGGGGTGGTCGCAGTTTCGACGCCCGAGGCCCGGCTTCCTGCACTGACGCAGACATCGTTTATACTTGCGTGCATGCCAATGGTCGGAAAAGGACCACGGAAGGAGCGGGTGGGAATCCTGCCGAGGGCGCCGTACGGGCTGATAGCTGCTCTTGTCATTACGATGGGCGCGGCCGTCGCGGGCCCGGCGCGTCAGTCAGCTTCGTCCGAGGAGCTGCAATCCCAGCGCTACGCGCGCCGCATGACGCCTCCCGAGGGCGACTGGATCCTGGAATCGGAGGTCCCACCGGAGCCACCGAATGCTCTGCTCGATATCATCTGGGAATTCAGCCTTTATCCCCCAGGCAGTGAGCCCACTGCAGAACAGCGCCAAGCCGCGGAGGATCTTGTCGAACGCAGCTACGAAAGCGCCGAGCGGAATGGCTGGTTCGACGAAGCCAACGGGAGGGCCGACGGCTACGCCCCGATGTATGACTCCCTGACCCACTTCGTCAACGAAGAGTACGTGCTTGATGGCGCGGCCCTCGATCCGGAGCGCCCTGAGTTTCTGATGTACTATTCCACGCCGATGGGGACGAAACTCGTCGGTTACATGTTTCTCGCGAACGAGCCACTCGCGCGCGGCCCTCAAACCGGCGGACCACTGACTTTCTGGCATCATCACGTCTTTTCCAGGGACTACTGTTTTCTTCGGGGCCTGATTCCCGTGGGCGAGCCCCAAAACGGCGAATGTGCGCGCGGAATCGCGCTGCGACGAAGCCCGGAGATGATCCACGTGTGGCTGGTCGACCATCCCGCGGGTCGATTCGCGTCGCAGATGAGCATCGATCGCGATGTCCTCATGTCAGCCCTTGAGCGGAGACACGAAGAGCGCGGCTACTAGCAGCCTGTCGGACTTTCGTCGTAAGTCCTTTGTTTTCAACGACGGCCATTTTCAGCTCGAAACTGTAAACACAGTCATATGAATGACTTAGATTTTCGATTTGGTGTTAGTCCGACAGGCTGCTAGGAGCCTGCCGACCTTAACCGGAATCGGCTATCATTCCCTGGTGCCCGACAACGGGCATACGAGGCCGATATAGTCCGTCCGCATGTGCGGCCGGTACACGGTAGCCAAGGATCCCGAGGCCTTGGCCCGGTTCATGAACGCCGAGGTCGCCGACAATCTCGTCCTTCCCGTCCACAACGCCAGTCCCGGGCAGGTGCTCCCGGCGATACAGGACATCCAGCCGGGCCGGATCGTGCCGGCGGTCCGGGGCTTCCGGCGGCCCGGCGCCGGGCACCGACAATCTGCTGCGGCCGGTCCTGGACCTGAGATTCGAGACGCGCCAGGTGCTGGCCGGCATCGCCAAGTTCTTCGCGCCCGAGTCGCTGGTCGGCCGGAAAGTGGCCGTGGTCGCCAACCTCCAGCCCCGCAGGATGCGCGGTCTCGAATCGACCGGGATGATCATGGCCGCGTCCGTCGGCCCGAACGATACACCCGTCCTGGTGGGGTTTCACGAGGACGTTCCCAACGGAGCCCGGCTACGCTAGGAGCCCGTGTTGAAACCCCTGCTGCATTCGACCGATGATGCATCCCGTCTGGACTGCGTTGCTCGTCGGTCACATATTGGGAATATGCTCCCTCCTCGCGCCTTGCCAGACGGGCGCCTCCCCGGTCTCGGTGCGACGCGGGGTTTCAACACGGGCTCCTAGTCGATTATCGCTGTTCGGAACACGATCGAAGCACCAGCGATCCATGGTCCGGAGTCCCGCGCGAAGTGGGTTCAAGCCATCAGTCGGCAGCGAAACAGAACAACAAGCCCGCGCCTCCAGTACTAATGAGATTCTCCTGTGTGCAACCCGGCGTCCCGTGGGAGGAGTTCCAGGGAGAACCCGGCGTGGAGAAGGAGTAGCGGTCGGCGTGTCCCACAAAGGCACTGCCCTCGCTGTTACTCGTCCAGTTGCTGCATGTCCGGTCTTCGCCCGGCGGAAACGCCGTGCCGTCAATTTGCGACCCGGTCAAGGCGTCATGTTCGGTGAAGTCGGGATCGCCGTCGATGCGTGACGCAAACTGGTTGCCGTTCTCGTCGAGCGCGTGTTCCCAATTAATATTCGAGTTGTCGTAGTGCAGGTTCTCCACGCTCGTGCCAATGATGAGGCCTTCTGCGTTGGCCCACGGCCCAGAACCGATGCGGTCCCGGGCATTGACCGCACCGGGCCCCTGAGTGCTCAAATAGGCCTGCCATGTGCGGTTGCCAGACCCGGCCGTGTCCGCCATGGACTGGCAATGGGCGTCCGCACCGGCCAGTCCCCCGAGGTTTCCACCATCACCGAGGCCGACGCTGGTGACGAAGAAGCCCATCTCGGGTGGAGGCCCATCGTCCTGCCCCTGTGCGGCGATCGAATTCCCCGAGAACCACGTTCCCGCTGTGAGGACAGTGACCGCGATCAAGATTCGTTGAATCGTCATGCTTGTCTTCCTCCTGAAGTCTCGATTGAAAGGTTGGATGCGGCAACAGCTTACCGGTTGCCCCCCCACTTGCACAGATCCGGGGCATATGCCCCAGTGCTGTACGCCGCCCAGAAAGCCTCATCGTCACCGGCGAAGGTGGGATCCGCTGCGACCAGCGCGGGGCGAACCGCCGCCCAAAGTGGGCTGCCGCTGTTCGAATCCTAACCGCAGGTCCCCGGGACGGCCTCGCGGGCGACGGGCATCCACGGGCCGGTTCCCGGGTCCACCAGTTCGTCCGGACAGTACTGGTACCCTTTGCAGGGTGTCGGCACGGCTTCCGCTTCTCTGTCGGTCATTCCGACCTCGCTGGTTGCGCAACCCGCCGCCAGCATCGATACGATGATGACGAGAACGCTCGACCGCGCAACGGTCTGCTGCCGCGGCACAGGTAGACATTACACCCTTACGACGACACTATTCGCGCTGCGACAGTCGTCAGACCCTACTTATACCGCTTATCCGCCCGGCGTCGGTGTATTCATCAACCATGGTCCAGCGCAGTTCTAACTTATCCGCCGGTTGAAACTGTTCCGAATTCCTGGGACGGGACAGAGGCGTTCCAACAGATTCTTGCGGCGTGCTTGAGGCAGGATGTTGCTTGCGCGATTTCGGCGAATACGGGGGAAGACGTCGCGACGCGAGTACGGGAGGGATGGCTGATCATTCGTACCACCGTGGCGGCAGCGGACCAGGGCCGCGCGATTCTCTCTCAGTAAGGTTGAATCCTCAATCCTTGGTTGCTGAATCGTTCTCCCAACTCCTGATCACTCCCCATCTCGAAAATAGTGAATTCTTGGAAAAACGCCTGGTTTTTGATGTTTTCACTATGAGGGTAGGCGTTATACGGGCACGGGACTTTCTGATAGGTGCCAATTCCTTCCCACCTGAGAAGTCTGCCCACGATCCTGGAGGAACATCAAGAAAGGGCACAGGCCACATTCTCTTGGTCTTTTTGTGACGTCTTGCCACCCGTCGTCGTGAGCTGGGGCTGCTCCTGTGCAGCGCCGGGAGCCGACACGAGCAGTAAAACGGCCAAGGATCTGCGTCTGCTGAACCCGGCCCGTCCCTCCTTCTAACAGCGGTCTTCCCCGCTTCCTTCGCTGCCGCCTCTGTCGCGGTAGACCAAGTGGCAGCTCTCGCAGGCTTCGCTCAGTAGCCCGCTGATTTCGAAAAACGCTTCGTGATTTCTGGCCTTGGAGGCCGCGTAGGCGAGTTCTCCCACTTCCACGAGGTCCGCCGTGTACTGTTTCCAATCCTCATTATCCACTGGGACGGGCCTGCCGTTCTGACATCGGCGCCCTGGTGTCAGAAACAGAGGTGCGGTCTCGGTCAAAGCAACGGCGGCCTGATCCACAGCCAGCCATCCCGGGTAGATACTGAGCGACCACAGTATCAAATCCGACTCATCTGCGGAGACATCTCTATTCGCTTCGTCATCGGGGTTGTTTTGCTGAAGGTTGAATATGACATTCGAATTCGGAAAAGCGATAGCTCTCATCAGTTCGGCAAGGTTTCCCAGCGGCGGCGGAAGAGATGCATCGGTGGTAACGGCAGTGGGCGACAGAAGCGCAGTTTCCACTGTGGGCAACACAGTCTGCGCCAGCATCTCTTCGCTCAGTTCAGTCTCTCCGGCAGGGAACTGGCTGGCCTGGAGCATGGCAGCCGTAAGGTCGATGGATTCCTGCCGGGTAAGAGTTCCGGGCGAGTCGTAGGGCATTGTCAATTGAACCTTATCCACGAGCTCCGACAGTGGACGTGCACTCCAGGTGGAGAGAAAAAAATCTCCAGTCAACGGTGGGCCTATACCAGTGCCTTCCATGCCGCTCCCATGACACGTTGCACATGCCTCCTGGTAAATCATCTGAACGCGCGCTGCCTGCTGTGGGGAGTAGACACCGTCTGTTACCGATCGCAACTGCCGCGCATGCACGACAGGCGAGAATATTCCCGCGGCCGCACATGCACACATGGCCAGCCCCAGCCAAACGCCAACCGCTGACCGGCCCCCTCGACTCAGACAAATCATCGATCTATCCTCCAACTTCGAAAATTTCCATCGCTGAAAGTAATCTGATAGATTTTCCTCTCGGAGAATCAAGTGCGACTTGTGGTAGCACTTACCAACACTGTGAGCGCGCACGAAGACCCACAGCTTTCATATGAAATCCAGGAAGGGCTAGTCAGTAAGCAAGAAGACAGGCCACTCCCCCGTTCCGTAGGCTTGAGCAAAGCAAGCCTTTACGGAGCATCCTCGCCTACAGGCGGTGTCCATGGTGTGATCGAGCCGGTAATAAGATTCTCCAGGTTCCCCTCCATACAGGAGTATTCCAACATCCTGATCGTCAGGGGTTCGACCGGCCAAGTGTTGTAAATCGTGAAGGGCTCGGTATACGTCTTCGGATCGTCGACAGTAAAAGTGTGTTCGATTGTGCCGAAGTTGACACGCGTGAAAGTCTGGGTAAATGTGGCCTCGCTGCTGATCGGATGCCCAGCAGTGTCGAGCTTGATATAGCCACTCATGTTAGTCGTCTCCACGACCAGCGTGTCTCCCTCCCAGTGGCCGATCGAGTCGCCCCACCAGGTGGGATACATATTTGGATCATGCGGACGTCCATCCATAAAGACGATGTGGAACCACGTACCCTGTTCTGCAAGGACCACCAACATGTCTTCCGTGTGAACGAACCGCGTGAGCCGCGGCCCGTGTACTATTCGTGACCAGCCAAAGGGCATGCAACTGCCCGCATAGTCCCCATTGACTTCCGGATCGTAGTTGTCCCATTGCCGCTGTCCCCATTCGGTGAATGGAAGCTCGGGAACGTACCCCGGAATCCGATCAGCGGTGATGTCTGCCCGACGGAGTGTCGCCCACTGCCCGGACAAATCGGGCTTGCCGTCCGGCATCCGCGGCACCGGGCCGTCCAAGTCCGGAAACGGTACCCCATAGTTGTACCACCCATCCGCCGTCGTGAGCTGGGGCTGCTCCTGTGCAGCGCCGGGAGCCGACACCACGAATAAAGCGACCATAGCTCCGACGGTAACCGTCAAACGCACACACGTTTTCACTGTTTTCTCCTTGTTTTTATCTATAATTGGAACCAGCCCGTTTCTTTCGACAAGGCTACATTCGACATTTCGCCGAGTCAAGTATTCGCAGTGGACTCGCAGGGGAATCAATCTCTTGACTTCAAGAGTGCGCGCACCAATATAATTACAATCGAGCCCAAATTCGAGATCCTAACCATTTGGAGCCAATTCAGGAGGTTGTCGATGAAGAGAAATGCGTATTGTGCGCTCCTGGCCGGAATCGGTCTTCTATGGGGCGCGACGACAGTGGTTGCGCACCATTCATTTGATGCAGAGTTTGACAGCAATAGCCCAATTGAATTCACGGGCACAGTCAAACAGATCGAATGGTTTAACCCGCATGGCTTTATGCAGGTCGAAGTCACAGACGACGATGGAACGGCTTCGATTTACAGGATAATAATTGGTGCGCCGATCAGTCTCTACCGCCAGGGGTGGAGTCAGGAATCGGTACCGCCGGGGACGGTCGTCAGTTTCACGGGAAGCCGCGCGAAGAACCCGGACTCCAGGAACGTCAACGGCAGGGTGACCGGACCGGACGGCACGGAGTTGTGGCGGGGCGAAGGGCCGCGCGGAGCTCTCCAATAACCGGGGGCTCCTAGGGTTTCCTTACGTTTCTGTTCCGGTGGCTCACCAAATGGTTTGAGGCGGCATGCCGCATCGGCGTGCCGCCGGACACCCGCACAATTGCGGCGGATTGGCAGTCCAATACTGCATCCATCCGATGACGATTCCGCAATAGTGGATTTTCGCGCAAGCCCCGTGAATACAAGTCCATTCAGATGTCAGGCTGAGCGGTTCTACGTCCACTTGACCTTTTGATCGAGCGCAAGTCCCTTTCATAGTCTTTAGGCGTGGTCCGCACGACGGCCTGCGGATGCGGCACGGGTAGACACAACACCCTTACGACGACACGATCCGTGCTGCGATAGTCGTCAGACCCTGCTTATGCCGCTTATCCGTCGTATTTCTGGAGACTCTGGTGGAGCTACTCCGGGGCCGAGTAGTACGCGAACCCACGCGCCTTGCTCTGCGCGACGCGGTGGTGCGCCAGCGTGATTTACCCGTGCAAAAGTACCTTGGCGTGGTATTGGTCATCGTACGGCGTCCCCGGCGGCGGGCGACGCGGTGATGCCGCCGAGCCGCCTCGCTGGATATAAACATTGTAATCAGCATTTCAGGTCCGGATAATGGGCCGTATACTGCGAAAAATAGCGCATCCGGCATAGGGCCTGGAAGGCGTTAGGAGGAATTATGAAAGTAAGGCCGCTTGCCTTCCTGGTGGCGTTTGGACTCTTGGTCCAGCCAGCCATGTCACAGACGATGATTCACGACGATGTCCAATCCGTAGTGCGTGCGGTTGCGGATGCCATGGGCTCCGACAACGTCGAAACGCTTCAGATTACCGGGGCCCCCAACAGCACGATCCGCGCCTTGGGTCAGAGTTTTACGACCCGGGCCACCGGCCCGAACGTCGATTACCCGACGCTGGCCATGCCCAGTTACACCCGTGTCATCGATTACAACGCCATGTACTCACGCGAAGACCTGACCCGGGCTCAAGGTGACAATGAACCTCTCGGTGGCGGTCGTCAGCCGATTCAGGAAGAGCAGCAGGTGATCGTCAGCCGCGCCGACCATGCCTGGAACATGCAAGGGGATGCGGTTGTGGCGCAACCGACAGCTGGGGACCAGCGAATGATCGACCTCTACCTGACACCCCACGGGTTCGTTAAAGGCGCCTTGGCAGCCTCCGATGTGACCGCTGCCACGGTTATGATGGCCATCGACGACCGGACGATCCAAAAGATCGGCGGACCGGCCGGCCGCCAGGTCACCTACATCGCCTACAGTGTCGGAGATTACAAGATCATGGGCGCCGTAGACGACCAGAACATGGTCGAGCGGACACAGACCTGGCTTCCGGACCCACTGCTGGGCGACTTGTCGTGGCAATGGGACTACACCGGATACGAGGATCAAGGTGACTTCATGTTCCCGAGCCGTCTCCACCACCACGCGGGCGACATCCGAAACGGCCCGCATCACGGCATCAACATCAATGTCGCCAGTGTTGAAGCGAACGTGGCTGTACCGCTCATGGCCGTTCCCGATGCCGTGCGGCAAGCCGCCACCGCTGCGGTTCAGGTCGAATCGGAAGAGATCGCCGACGGTGTATGGCGCATCGCCGGCGGGTCACACCATAGCATCGCAGTGGAATTGGAAGACTCCTACGTGATGATCGAAGCTCCGTTGAACGAAGAACGATCCATCGCTGTGATTCAGGAAGCGCAACGCGTGATTCCGAACAAACGACTCACGCATCTAGCCGTTACGCATCATCACTTCGACCATTCCAGCGGGTTGCGCACCTACGTGATACATGGTGCGGAACTGGTTACGCACGAGGTCAGTCGCGACTTCTACCACGAGTTGGTCCTCTACCCCTATCCACGATTGATGCAGCCCGACCTCCTCTCGACCTATTACCCGCGTATGGCAGCGGATAAGCTACCCGTATTCCACACGGTCGGCTCGGAGGCGCTCGTGATTGGCGATGACACGCGAAGCGTGGAGTTCCACTCACTGCAAGGGTTGAATCACGCCGAAGACATGTTGATCGTCTATCTGCCTGACGAGCAGATTCTGGTGAACGCGGATCTCTACTCTCCGCCCGCGGGAGGCGGACCGGGGACATCCAATGCATCGGCCTTGTCGCTGCGGGAGAACATCGAGCGTCTTGGCCTGGATGTAGAACGCCACGTGGGAATCCACGGGGCGGTCGGCTCCCACGAGGACTTCCTGGAGGCGACGGACAACTAGACGAACATGGCGACCGGGCGCCCACCCCCGATAATGATGATTCGTTCCCCGGTCTCCTGGACACGATCCAGGATGGCCGCGGGACGGCTTGCGGCCGCGCCGCGGGTGGACACAACACCCTTACGACGAAACGATCCGTGCTGCGACAGGCGTCGGACCCGGTTTATCCGGCTTATCCGACGCCCGTACTTCCGCGGACACTTTCTCTTTCATCGATCCTCCTCAGAGATCGTTCCGACCTGGAAATTGCCTCTTGGTTTTTCGGCGATTTCGTCCGAAACGCTCTGACGGGCTAGCCCGCATTTCTCAGGAGTTGTCTGCTGCAGCGCCGTATACATCCGCCAGTGCTGCGTTCTACGGCGCGTCCCTCGCGCCGGGCGCGTAGCGGCGCGTTCCTCGCGCCGGATCAAGCGCGGTCGGGCTCCTCGACGTACCGTCCAAAGCGCACCTTGGTGCGGCAGTAAGAAGTACGCCTCCGGTGCCCTCCCGGCGCGCGCCGCGGGCGCGAGTAACCCGCCCCAGCTCTGACGGCGTCTCCGACTCTTCGCGACGAAAACCCGTGAGAAAGGCGGGCTGGGCCCGTGCCGATCGGGAGATCGCCGTCTCGCGGGCAAGATCCTCCACGGTCCAAGACCGCGAGGGATCTCCGTCGATCAGTCGCGGTGATTCGCCGACGCAGGGATCGTTGAGACCGGCGAGCCCATCCGGACTGACCGCTCCACGATCTGTCTTTAGAGGTGAGCGTGCTAGCAGCCTGTCGGACTTTCGGCGTAAGTCCTTTGTTTTCAACAACGGCCCTTTTTAGCCCGAAACGGTAAACACAGTCATATGAATGACTTAGGTTTTTGATTCGGTGTTAGTCCGACAGGCTGCTAGAGTTGGAAATCGAATCCCCGGGAGGTCCGTCATGCGTCGAACGATATGGGTAGGAGCGATTCTCGTAGTGTCGCTCGCCTTGGTGATTGCCTTGAGCCGCGGCGGCGAAGAGGTTGTGAGCGTACCGGAGTCGACGCTGGGCGAAATGCCGGCGTTTGAAGTCGATCCCACCTGGCCGACCGTCCCGGATGAATGGGTCCTCGGCGTCGTGGCCAGCGTGGCCGTGGACAGCAGGGATCACGTGTGGATCCTGCAACGGCCGAGTTCGCTCGATCCGTCAGAGGCGTCGCTGGCCGCGCCGCCTGTGCTCGAGTTCGACCCCGACGGCAACTTCCAGCAGGGGTGGGGCGGCCCGAGCCCGGAATACGATTGGCCCGAGTCGGAACACGGCGTCTTTGTGGACCACAACGACTATGTCTGGGTTGCCGGCAACGGTCTCGATGACCACCAGGCGCTCAAGTTCACTATGAGCGGGGAGTTTCTCATGCAGATCGGACGACCCGCCGCGAGCCAGGGCAACCTCGACACCGAGAATCTGGGCCAGCCGGCGGATGTCTGGGTGCATCCGCCGTCCAACGAGCTTTTCGTCGCGGACGGCTACGGCAACCGGCGCGTCATCGTTTACGACGCCGACACGGGAGAATTCAGAAGAATGTGGGGCGCTTTCGGCAACTTACCCGTCGACGGTGAGCCCGACCCGGCATGGGCCGAGGAGCAGGAGGGGAGCGGCCCGCCGCACTTCGTTTCTCCGGTGCACGCGGCCAAGGTATCCAACGACGGGCTTGTCTACGTCTCCGACCGTGCCGGAAAGCGAGTGCAGGTCTTCACCACCGAAGGGGAGTACGTGTCGCAGGTGTTCATCGGCCGCGAGTGCCTCGCCCCGGAATGCGGCAACGGAACCACGGCTGCCAGCACGGCTTTCTCTCACGACCCGGAGCAGCAATTCTTGTACGTCGGCAACCGGAGTCAGGCACGGGTGATGGTACTCGAACGCCAGACGCTCGAGATTCTGGACTCGTTCGGAGACTGGGGATCGGCGCCCGGCGAGTTCGGCACCCTTCACCATATGGACGTAGATTCGACAGGCAACCTCTATGTAACGGAGGTCACGCCGCTCGATCCCGTCAACCGGCGGGTCCAGAAGTTCGTGTTTACGGGAATGCGGCCCCGGGGCACGAACTGATCATCTGGCTATTAGGCCAAGAATCAGCATGATCACGCTGGGCGTGGGAGACCTGAACCGATCCATCGATTTCTATCAGAACGGATTGGGATTCCCGAGGCATGGAGAAGGAGAAAAGGTCGCGTTTTTCAGCCTGAATGGCACGTGGCTTTGGTCTTTACGGACGAGACGCGATTGCCGAGAATGCCCAAGTGGATTCAAGCGGTACGGGCTTCAACGCTTTCGCGATCGCCCACAACGTGAGCTCGGAAAAAGAAGTCGATGAAGTGGTCAATCAGGCCGTGAACGCCGGGGCCCAACTCGTGAAAAAATCTCAGAAGGTTTTCTGGGGAGGCTATAGCGGCTACTTCAAAGATCCAGATGGGCACCTGTGGGAAGTGGCCCACAATCCCCTGTTTTGAGTGGGTCCAAGAGATGATGGGGAATAGGAGCATGCTGGACCCCTCAGGCCGATGAATGGCAGTCCTGTTCGACAATGACGACACTTTTTATCCGCTGCAGGGCCTGATCCTGGATCTGCGCAGCAATCCCGGTGGCGCCCTGCAGTCGGCGATCGAAGTGTCCGAAACGTTCCTGCAGCGGGACCAACTGATCGTGGAGACATGCGGCCGCACGCTCTCGGTTCGCGCCCAAGCCGCGCTCGTCGTCGCCGGGGCACCGTAAGCGCTTCGCGCGCTACAGGCATATCCGCTAAAAGACGACGGCCAACTCCACGAGGGGACGGACCGCCGACGTTTCAACGCGTTCCCCGGCTATCGGTGACCCGATCCGCGAAAAATCCAGATCGAACGCGGCGCCGGATCTCACGATGAGATGGGACGCGATTCTGCGCGTAACGAACAGATCGACCGAAAACCCGCCAAAATGCGATACCCCTCTGGCAGCCCACGGCCCACCGGGTTGGTCCGACACGAGCGTGCGGAAACGGCCGGCGATCGCGGTGCCCGCTCCGATTTCGAAACCGGTCGCGCCGGCGATCGTCTGCCGATAGCGTAGCGTCAGTCGATGGAATCTCAGCCCGTCCTGGCCCTTGTAATAGTACGGATTGTAGTCGGGTGGAGGAATGATGGGCCCTCTCCCCCGCTTCGGCACGCGCTCGTCGGACAGGTCTTGTCCGAATCCTTGGACAAACGAATAGGCAATGCCGAAGCGGTCGTCAATCCAGAGCGTCGCTCCTGCGTGCGGCGTCCACAGACTGGGACCCGTATCCGTGCCGCCCCCGTACGCATACCCGAATCCCGGCGTGATTTCGAGCCGGGGGAGGCGCATCGCGGCTGCGCCATCCACTGCGCGTGTTCGAGGCGGGGATCCGGGCGCGGGGGCGCGCAAGACGTATCCCGCGGCGACGCTCGCGTGGACGACGGGTATTCCGATTCGGACTTCCGGAGACACGAACAGCCGCTCGGTCAGAAACAAGCGCGCGCCTGCGCCAAATCCGAAGTTGATGCCATTGCGCATCTCGTCGAACCGGGCGAGAACCGGTGGATCCGTGCCCGGGACGTACCCGCCGAAAAACGACCGGGTGTATCGGATCAGGCCCGCGCCACCCACCAGGTACGGCCGGAAACGGTCCGACGCGTTGAGGTCGACGGCGACAAACGGATTGAACTGAAAGCCGCGAATCTCGGCACTGACGAACTCGCCAACCCCCCGGTTTCCCCGGATGTGCTCGAACTCGGGAGCAAAACTCCAGCGGTCGTTCCAGTAGATTCGACCGGCCGCGCCGACGGTGATGAACTTGGTACGGGTAAAGTCGTCGCCGTAGAGGAAACCGGCGGAGCCAGCCACTTCGACGCGGCTCTGCGGCGCCGCCGACAGGTGGACACTGCAAACCCCGATCGTCAACGCCATGATCGCGACGACTCGCCGGTGCAACGGAGTCGGCGCTGACAGGCTCACGGTCCGCTAATCGTCCAGGAAGCGCCGGGCCGTCTCGAGGTTGCACTCTTCGTTCGAGTGCGGCATGCCGGGCCGGTACAGCCAGTCGCCCGACCACTCGACGGGCTCGGTCAGGTACACCGCGTCTTCGATCACCCCCGAATAGATCATCCGCTTCCCGTCCGCGCTGACCTCGAAGCGCTCGACCAGATGCTTCTCGGTGCTGCCGGGCAGGGACGTCGCCAGCCCCATGGGGTGTGCGGTGTAGTTGGCGGTGTCCACGACGAGCGCCTCGCCGTCCCAGCGCCCCACGGAGTGGCCGTGCAGGAACGTCTCGCCGGCGGGCGGATGATCGCGGCCATCGAGATGGATCGTCCGCACCGAGTCCAACCAGTCCACGCGCATGACCACACGGTCGTCCTCGAGGGCGATCGTGTTGGCCACGGGATAGAACATCAGGCCCGGCGCCGCGATGGGGATGCAGTCCTTCTGCGGCGTCTCCATGGGATTGGTGTTGGCGCGGGCCTCCGTTCCAGCGTCGGTCAGCGGCCACCCGCCAGCGCCGCCCAGGAACGCGAAGAACGACGTCCGGGGCGAGAACCACGTACCCGCGATGCCGGACGCCGACTCGTCGCTCGGCTCATAGATGCTCCGGGACGAAATGTTCAACGGGTAGTACGAGCCGTCCGCCTTGAAGAGCTCGCGTCCCAGCATCAGCTCCCCGGGGTTGCGCCGGCCCGGATTCCCCGCGATCGTCACGACGTCGCCGGCGGCCACCGACTCGCGCGTAAAGCCCAGGGGACGGAGAACGGACGCCGCGCCGGCTTCCACCTCCAACTCTCCCTGTGTACCGTCGTCGCGCTCGACGTCCAGGATCATGTACACGTGCGGGTTCCGGTACGTCACCTCGAGGATGGTCCCCAGGACCGTCATCTCTTCGCGCGTGTCGAAAGCCGCCGAGCTGTGGTGCGCGAGTGCCGGCGCCACGGACGCCAGCGCCGCCGAACAGGCCAAGACCATTCCGCAGAACTTCGTCATCACCTTCCTCCTTGACACCGGACGGGAGCCCCGATTTTTCACCGCGTTGGGCACTCCGGGCCGGATCGAAGACAAGACCATATCAGGGGGCGTGCCGTTCCGCAATTCAACACGGTCCGTTGTCGCGCGGCCCGCGTTCGTTCAGTTTCCCAAGTTCGTGCGAGCCCCTGATTCGACGGCTCATTCCTGGAAGACGACCGCCAGTTCCACGAGCGGCCCCAAGACATTCGTCTCGATGGTGGAGTCGAACGCAGCGCCGGTTCCAATGGCGTCGCCGCATGGGGTCTCGCATTTCGTCGAGCAGTTTGGTCGCCATACAAATCCCCGAGCATTGGGTCATACGTGGAGCTTGGTGAGGCGAGGCGTTGAGCACCTTCGGGCGATCATATTACACATGGCAGATCTGCCTTAAACAGGCTCTAATATGATTTTATCAAACAGACCTGCCTGCTAATCAATGGTTATACGGACAAGAGCGAAAGCACACGAGTGACATGACACGATCTGCGTGCCTCAACGATCTGGCATCCGTGATTCTCGAGATTCCGCTGGACCATCCAAGAGTGGCGATCGACGGCGTTGATGGAGCGGGAAAGACGACTCTCGCGGATGAACTCGCTCCTGTTATCGAGGGTGCGGGACGCGGAGTCGTTCGGGCATCGATTGATGGCTTTCACCACCCGAGAAGGTGGCGATATCGTCGGGGTTCCTATTCCCCTGAGGGCTACTTTCATGACTCGTTCGACTATGAGGCACTGAGGTCGACACTTCTCGACCCTCTGGGGCCGGGTGGCAGCAGCCGGTTTCGAACGGCAGTGTTTGACTACCGAACGGACGACGTTGTCAAAGCGCCGCTTCGGACCGCGAAGGCAGGCCAGATCCTGCTGTTCGATGGCGTGTTCCTTCTTCGGCCCGAAGTTGAACGATGCTGGGACTTAACGATATGGGTTGAGGCTCCCTTTGAAGTGACGGTCGAGCGTGCCGTCCAGCGTGACGCGTCGAACAACTCAGAAGAGGCAACGATTCGAGATCGGTACGAACGTCGGTATGTCCCTGGGCAACGTCTTTATCTGAGCCAATGCCGCCCCAAAGAGCGTGCCGAGATCGTTTTGACAAACGCAGATGTCTCGTATCCTGAAGTGGAGTATCGCAAGATTGACAGGGCCGTATAACACGGCGTTGCACCCCGCACCGCCTGTGGCGGTTCCCTCGTTCGCTGCGCTCGCTCGGCGCGGGTGAACGTCAAGCCGTTATGCCGACGAGCGAGTCGATTCGCAATTCAATGCCGACCACCATCAACGTTCGACCGATCAGCCCTGGTGAAGGGGAACGCCTCCGAGCGATCAGGCTGACTGCCCTTGCGGACGCGCCCGAGGCATTCGGGCAGACACTCGAACAAGCCCGAGCAATGCTTGATGACGAATATGACACATGGGCCGAGTCGGGTGCGGCGGAAGATGACCGTCTGTTTCTTGTAGCTGAAAGACAGAACCAATGGGTTGGAATGGTCGGCGGTCACGATCAAGGCGAGCGCGTGGAACTGATTTCGATGTGGGTAACGCCAGCAGTCCGATCACGCGGTGTCGGCCGGGCTCTGATTGGCAGTTTTCTCGACTGGGCTTTTACGAAGGCAGCTGAAGAGGCGTTCTTGTTCGTTGGAGAGTCGAATAAGCCGGCGAAGGCTCTCTATTCGTCCATGGGATTCCGACCGACGGGAAAAGTCGCACCGCTTGCCTGGAACTCCAGGATCAGGGAGTTGGAAATGGCTCGCGCTTTGGCGAACCCTTGATCCCTTCGGCACATCAGCAGATCGCGGCTGGACGTTTGAAACAGCGGCATAACACGTGGCTGCACCTGACGGCCGCCACGGGGTTTCTTGAATTACGAGGGAGTGCCGGCCGCAGGTGAGCCAGAATCCGTTGGGCGGACAGGATGCAATGAACTCCGAACTTCAGTGGGTATTGTGGGATTTCGGAAACACCTTGGCAAAGGAAGCGCTCTCGCATGCTTCTCGGGGGCTTCCGGATTGGCCCGATGCGTTTAAGGCTGTCCATGCACTTTACGGAGACGCATGGGATTCGGGGACTCTCAGCGACGAGGAATTCGCGAAACTCATGGCGGAACGTCTAGCAGCCTGTCGGACTAGAAAGCGCCCATTGAGCGTCGACGAATCGACGATTGAACGTTTGCAGGGCGATTCGGTGGAGAAGCGCCTGGAAAGGCTGTAATTCGACGTTTCCGGGCCTGCGCAGGCATCCGGAGCGGCGTTTTCCCGACCGGGGACGGGATCGGGAACGCGGAGCGACGGTCGGCGACGTGCGCTGCCGGGAGAGATTGAAGAGCCACTTCAGATTCCAGGCCATGCTGACCAGGGTCCATTCTCCGGAGACGTCGTCGAGTCCTCGGAGGTGAAACTGTCGAAATCCCAGCACCGACTTGATGATTCCGAACACCGGCTCGACCGTCGACTTCCGCTGGGCGTAGATGGCCCGGCCTTCCCGCGTCGATAATCGATGCGCCATCGCCTCGACCGGGCCGGCATCGGAAGACAACGGTGGAGGTTCGGTCCAACGCTGTTCGACCGGCGGGTGATGGCGCTCCCGCCCCATGGCAATGTAGGGCGTCACGCCGGCGGCCTCGCAGGCCTTCACGTTGGCTTCGCTGTAATAGCCGTTGTCGGCCAGCAGCCCGCCCACGGGTCCGAGCGGTTCGGCCAGTTCTTCCAGAGCCTTCAGCGCCGGCTCCACTTCTTGTTTGTCGTTGGCGTGAGTGGTGACGGTTTCGGTGACCACCAGCATGGTCCCGGTATCCACTCCTGCCTGCACGTTGTAGGCTTGCTGGAAACTCTTCCCACCGGCGGGCATGATGCGCGATTCCTCGTCGGTCAGATTGATCTGGTCGTTGGGGCGCACGCCCGGCTCGGGAGCTTTCGGTGGCTTCCCTCCCGGCCGTTTCCCCGTCTCCTTGGCCCGGGCCTCGCGTTTGGCCATCTTGGCCTCGTATTCGGCCTGCTCGGCGGCATGGCGTTCGGCCGCCCGCGCTTCCAGCTTCGCCTTCGCCTCCGCAATCGCCTTCAGGCGGTCTTCCCGCCGCTTCAGTTCCTCCGGGATGTCCATCCCCTCGGGCACTGCCGCGTCGGCCGTCGCCGCCATCTCCATCAACCGCGCCACTTCCGCCTTCAGTTGCTGTTCCAGTTCGGTCGCATGTCCCCAACTCAGCGCGCTGTGCTTCGACGCATTCGCCTGCACCTTGCTGCCATCCAGGCTGATCTTCCCCAGATTCAGAAACCCCATCGTTCGCGCCAACAACAATATCTGCACGAACAACGGCTTCAACTGGGTCAGAAACCGTTTCCGGAACGTCGCGATCGTGTCGTGATCCGGATGCGTGTTCGCCGCGATATACCGGAACGCCAGCGAATCGTAGGTCGCCTCCTCCAGCTTCCGGCTCGCAAACACTCCCGTTGCGTATCCGTAAAACAGCAACCCCAACAGCATCTCGGGATGGTAGGCCTTCGATCCTCTCCCCGCGTACCGCATCTCCAACTCATGCAGGTCCAGCTTCGACGCCACCTCCACCACAAACCGCGCCAAATGCTGTTCCGGAAGCCAATCCTGCACCG
This sequence comes from Terriglobia bacterium, assembly GCA_963555775.3. Lineage (GTDB taxonomy): Bacteria > Acidobacteriota > Terriglobia > 20CM-2-55-15 > 20CM-2-55-15 > JAJEDW01. Next base: position 409,525 of record CAUVWY020000009.1, read on the forward strand.
ACGGTGGCAACAAATACGCTGTGTCTCGATCGACAGCTCGAAATCGTCCGCTCATGCTCCTTTTCTTCCCACACTCGACGTCCAAATCAGGTCCCGAAAGTCCGACAGGCTGCTAGCAGCCTGTCGGACTTTCGGCGTAAGTCCTTTGTTTTCAACAACGGCCATTTTTAGCCCGAAACGGTAAACACAGTCATATGAATGACTTAGGTTTTTGATTCGGTGTTAGTCCGACAGGCTGCTAGATGTTCCAACGCCTTTAGTCCGTCAAGATCTTGAACAACGTTGTGCTTCGATTTCTTTCTTTGATGAATCGCTGCGCGTTGTCGAGACGTGTCGATTGCCTCAGGTTTTGGTAACTGTGAATCCCCCTCTTTTCTCGGAACTGATCGTGCCACAGTACGCCATATTCAAGCGCTTCGATATGATTGTGACCTCTTGGGAAGAGAGGGTGCTCGACAAAGCAGAATTGTGCGCAGTGGCGCTATCAAGGCTCCAAGTCGCCATCACACCCTCTGCCGCTTTGCTCATCGACAATATGAGCGACAACGTCAAGCGGTGGGAGCAACGAGGCGTTCAAGGGTATTGGTTCAGAGGACCTGAAGTTCTTGAGATAGACCTCTCTGGCGCGCTCGCTCACCTCAGTAGGGCCTGCCGAGCCTTACCGTGAATCCATGAAATCGACAGCGAGGCCGCCCAACAAGCGGCTGCACCTGACGGCGTCCACGGTCTTTTCTTGATTCAACGAGTGGCCGCCTCACCGTTGCGGCGGCGATGACTTGACCGGATCTTGCCGTGGTCCGATCAACCTGTTCGTAGGGAGGTGGAGAACGTCGGCTGTCGGGCCGGCTGTTTGCGTGACTCCGATCAAGCCTTGCGGGATGGCCGTCTCCTTGGGATCGGTGAATTCAGGGTGAGTTCGGAATCGCCGACGGTCCAGAGCGAGGCCGGCCGTCCGCTGCGGGGTCTGGCCCCGGCGCTCGCCTGCCCGAGGTCGGATTCTTGCCGCGGTGAATACGCCATCTCGTATAGAGGTGCCGCGTCTGCAGCGCTCCAATCCGCGTCCACTCGCGCGAACTCCCTGAGCTCGGCCCGGTATTCGAACGCGGATTGCGCGACTGCAGAAAGCGTCGACGAGCCGAGCCTTTGGAATGCGCGGTTTTCACGTACCTTGCGCTGGAAGTTTCCCGGATCGAGCTTGGTGTTCCAGACTGTTTCGTAGACCTTCCGGAGCTCGCTGATAGTGAATTTCGGGGGGCAGAATCTGGCGGCGAGCGCAGTGTATTCAAGCTTTGCCCTGACGCGCTCCAGAGCGTCTTTCACGATCCGGTCATGATCGAAAGCCAGCTCGATGTCGTCTTCTTCGACCTGTGACACTGGCACGAGTTCCGCGTGCGCGGCGTCGCTACGTCCCAGCGGGGCAGGGAGCGTGGCGCACGCACCCCAATAGGCGACCGTGACCACTCTCATGCGCGGGTCGCGGCCCGGTGAGCCGTAACTGCGCAACTGTTCCAAGTACGCGGTATCTTCGGTGACGCCCGTTTCTTCCTCAAGCTCTCTGGCGGCCGCAGCATCCAGGTCCTCGTCGGGCTGAACAAAGCCTCCAGGCAGCGCCCAAGCACCGACGAACGGCTCGACTCCCCGTTCGATCAGCAGAATGTGGAGTGCGTCCCTGTGAATTGCGAAGAGCGCCACGTCCACGGTGACCGCGACTGGAGGATAGTCGCCAGGCCTGTAATCGCCACCGCTGCCGATACTCATCGGATCCCTTCCATTTGAATACTGACACACCCGGCGCACCGCGCTCGATGGCCATCAGCGCGACCGCCGCTGGGTGTCCAGCACGCGGTCTCGCCCGACGGGAGGCCTCTCAAAAAAAAGTCTACCGCATTATTGACAGTATGACAATAACTCAGTAGACTTATTGTCACATTGATAATAATCAACCGCCAAGAAGTCCCTAAAGACATTCGCAGGAGGAAAATCATGACCAATCACACACAGCTGCCCAACCTCGACACCGCCGCCATCGGCAGTCCCATCACCCGCCTCGGAGTCTCGTTCTTTCCCGTCTACCTGATGGAGGGTGACCTTCCGGAGATTTCAACCGGCCGGGATTCGGGCCTCGTCATCGACGAGCTGGACAACCCCTCGGTTCCGACCCTGCTGGCATTCAACCCCACCGGGAAGCCGATTCTGGTTGTCGAGGGCCAGCATTTCCTGGGCGGCAAGCAGAATCGCACGATCAACGGAACGGTCCTTGTTCCGGCCAAGACCAAGCTGGAGATCCCGGTTTCCTGCTTGGAGCAGGGCCGCTGGGGTCGAGCCGAAGCGTACCGGCAAGCCGAGACGTTCACACCCCGCAGGGTGCGCCGCCGGAAGGAGGAGGAAGTCTATTACTCCATGCGCCAGAGTGGTTCTCGCCAAGGTGATCAGGGAGCCGTCTGGAACGAGGTCGAAGACGTGCTGGGCGACGCGGGAACTCGCTCAGAGACGTCGGCGGCAGCCGATATCGACGACGTGTACCGCCGGGAGGACCGACGGGGCGAGGCAGCGGCGGATCTTGTCCAGCGGGGGCCGCTTCCACGCCAGAACGGGATCGCAGTCGCTCACGGGCGCCGGGTGGTAGCGATCGAACTGTTTGGCTCGCCGGAAATGCTTGTGGCCCACTGGGAAGCCTTGATCCGGTCGTATCTGCTGGAGGACGTGAAGGTTGAGGGCCGCCCCTCGCCGACGAGCGTGCTGTCGATCATTAGGCGATTCGGGTCGCTAAGGTCACAGAGTGCACCTGGAGTTGGGCTTGGGATGGAACAGCGGGTGCAGGACCGGAGAGTCGTGGGGCAGGCGTTGACGCTCGACGAGGCGATCGTACATGGAAGCGTCTTTGCTCGTTCCTCCCGCGACGAGGGACGGCCGCACGACGGCCTGCGGATGCGGCACGGGTAGACCCGAACACCCTTACAACGGCACTATCCGTGCTGCGATAGTCGTCAGGCCCTGCCAATACCGCTTATCCGCCCGATGACGGCCAGGAGAACCCCGCCGTCGACGTCATGACACGCTACTACCCGCGCGAGCGGTTCCCGCAGAAGGCGCTCTACGCGTTGCAGGAAATCCTGGCGTCCCGGGGAATGATGCCGCCGAAATGCCGAGCTGAAGCCGCGCGTCACGCTCGCGGCGCAGTCTCAAGCGGGCGGCGAAACCTAGGGGCAATTCAACGTCGACGCCGGTCGTCTCATCAGCGCTTCGAGAACGGCCGGATTCCGGGTGAGTGAGCCGCAAAAAACGGGAGTCCGGTCATCGTCGTCTTCCGCTGTCGGGTCGGCTCCGGCATCGATCAGTATCCGGAGAACCGCGGGACTCCAGTTGTGCGTCATCGCGTAATGCAGCGGCATTTGGCCATTCCACTCGGTCCGCGCATTCGCGTCGGCCCCGCCAACGATTAGCGCCTGGACAACTGCCGGATTCGAGTTGAACATTAGCGCCCAATGCAGGGGCGTGTAACCGCCATCCAGGTCAAAGGAGTTGTCGGTATTCCTCACCCTCGGGTTCGCGCCCGCGTCGATCAGCGCCTCGATGACGGCCGGATTCGGGTTTGAGGCGGCCGCACTGTAAAGCGGAGTGTAACCGCCCGTGTTTCTTGCGTTCAGGTCGGCCCCGGCGTCGATCAGCGCCTGGACAACGGCGGCGTTCTCGTTGGACCGGGCCGCCCAATGCAGCGGTGTGGAGTCGTCGACGCTTCTCGCGTTCCGATTGGCTCCGGCATCGATCAGCGCCTGGACAACGGCGGCGTTCTCGTTGGACCGGGCCGCCCAATGCAGCGGTGTGGAGTTGTCGGCGCTTCTCGCGTTCCGATTGGCTCCGGCATTGATCAGCGCCTGCACGACGGCCGGATTCGGGTTCGATGCCGCCGCGCCGAAAATGGGTGTAGTGCCATTGTCAGCCCGTGCATTCATGTCGGCACCGGCATCCGCCAGGACGTCGAGTACTGCGGGATTCTTACTGGTTCGGGCTGCCCAGTACAAGGGCGTCAAACCGTTTTCGTCGCGGGCTTCCAGGTCCGCGCCGGCCTCGATCAGCGGTTCGATCACGGCGGGATTGTCGTTGTACGCGGCCGCCCAGTGCAGGGAAGTGAAGCCGCCGATGTCCCGCGTCGCTACGTCGGTGCCGGCGTCCAACAGCACCTTGAAGACGGCCGGCTCGTCATTGGCCCGAGCCGCCCAATGCAGAGGCGTGAAGCCGCCGGCCTCGCGCGCTCTCAGGTCGGCCCCGGCATCGATCAGCGCCTGAACGACCGCCGGGTCGCGGCTGAAACCGGCGGCCCAATGTAAGGGCGTAAATTCGATATCGTCCCGCGCCGCCACGTCGGCCCCCGCGTCAATGCAGGCGGTCACGTCCTCGAGGGTTGCCGTCCGGAAATACCGTATGGTGTTCCATTGCCCACAGTCCGTCCGCGTTTGGGCGACCGAAATCACCGGCAGCGCCAACAGACCCAGACAGCCGACACTCGAGACGAAGCGTCGGATTGTCATCATGACAGTCTCGCGCGATGAGTCCAGGTTGTCATGACCTCCCGGTGGCGGCCTTGTCTCCTGTCGGTCTTGGAATGCGCAGCGTGTATCGACCGGTTTCAAGATCATCAAAACCTCGCGTCGTTCAGAGTCCAATATACGTCCGACCCTTCCAGCGCCTCGTTGTCTTTCGCATAATCCCACGGCGTCCGGCCCGCATCGTCCGTCGCTTTCGGGTCCGCACCGGCCTCCAGCAGCATTTCCACGATAACCGGGTTGACGGCATACGCGGCGGCCATGTGCAGGGGGGTGGCGTCGAAATTGTTGCGCGCTCCCGGACGGGCCCCGGCGGTCAGCAGGGCCGCAACGACCACCGGATTAGGGTTGCCTAAAGCTGCCATGTGCAGCGGCGTGTTATCGTCATCGGCCCGCACGCGCGCGTCGGCGCCCGCCTCCAACAGCATTTCCACGACAGCGGGATTGGCGTTGGACCCGGCGGCCATATGCAGGGGTGTGACGCCTTCGTCGCCCCGCGCTTCCGGATCGGCGCCCGCTGTCAGAAGGAGTTGGACGACGCTTGGGTTGGGATCGGCGACGACGGCGATCAGAGGTTCCAGCGCTGGATTTCGTTCCACAACCGCGACCAGCAGCGCTTCCACGCCCGCGGGAGTCAACTCGGGGCCAGCCTCCAGCAGGGCTTGCCGGGTATCGGGATCCGGGTTTTCCATGACGGCGCGCAGGGTTTCCAAGACAGACGGGTCGAGACCCAGTATGGTGGCGATCAGGGTTTCCGGGTTAACCGAAGTCGGATCTGCGACGGCGGTCGTCAAGGCTCTGATGGCGGCGGGGTTCCCATCTGTGAAGGCGGCCACAATGGATCCGATGGTCTCTGGATCAGGATTCGCAACGACGGCGATCAGCGTTTCCAGGATGCCTGGATCGGGATTGCCCCGTGCCGCCCAATGCAAGGGCGTGAGGCCGAGGCCATCGCGCGTTCCAAGACGGGCCCCGGCCTCCAGCAGGAGTTCGGCGATGGCTGGATTCGGGTTGTATTGCGCTGCCAGATGCAGAGCCGTAAAGCCCGTATCGGACTCCGCTCGAGGGTCGGCCCCGGCATCCAAGAGAACTTGGATCACGGCGGGGTTCGAGTTGGAATGCGCCGCCCCGTGGAGTGGCGTTTCGCCAGTGGCAGTCCACGCAGTCGCGTCGGCGCCGGCGGCCAGCAAAGTTTCCAGGACGACCGGATTCTCGTTGTGCGCGGCCGCTGAATGCAGTGGCGTGATGTCATGATCACCGCGCGCTCGGGGGTCGGCGCCCGCCGCCAACAAAACGTCGATGACGGCGGGGTTGTCGTTGTTTGCCTCGGCTCCGTGGAGGGGCGTGTCGCCTATGTCGTTTCGTGCCATCGGGTCGGCGCCGGCGGCCAGCAGCGTGTGTATGACGGGCAAATTGGGGTTCGACAGCGCTGCCATATGCAGTGGCGTCGCGCCGCCGGTATTTCTCGCCATCGGGTCCGCTCCGGCTTCAAGCAAGAGCTCGATGACAGCTGGATTCGCGTTCAACGTCGACGCGCCGTGCAATGGTGTTTCGTTGCCCCAAGCCGCACCGCCCGAGCCCATTTCGAAGCTGTCTGTCCGCGCCATCGGGTCGGCGCCGGCGGCCAGCAACACCTCGATGACGGCGGGATTGGCGTTGAACAGGGCTGCATCATGCAAAGGCGTATAACCCATGTTGGTCCGAGCCGTCGTATCGGCGCCCGCGGCGAGTAACGCTTCGACGACCGCTGGATTGCCGTTCGAAACGGCCGCGCGATGCAGGGGCGTCATGCTACCGTCGTCGCGCGCCGCCACATCCACCTCGGTGTCCAGGCAGGCGGCGACGTCCTCGAGAGTCGCTGTCTCGAAATACTCGATCGTGTTCCACTCCGCGCAATCCTGCCGTGCAGCCGAGGTTCCGGATAGCGACAGGAGGTTCAGGCACGCGACCATCGAAAGCAGACGTTGGCCTCTCATGACGAATCTCCTTGCACCGACGTTTCAGGCGAATTCGGCTTTGCCGGACCTTCCGTCCCGGTGGCGCGATACACGCCGCCCGTGGGGCTAGAGACGGCGGCTGCAGCCATGGGTTCCGAAATTACTGAAATTTCGCTTCGTCAAGGTACGACAAAACTGCCGACCCCTCGAGCGCCTCGTTGCCTTGCGCGAGGTCCCATGGAGTTTGGCCCGCCTCATCCCGTACACTCGTATCTGCGCCGGCGTCCAGCATGGTTTCAAGAACGGCCGGATTGTTGGTGGACTCGGCCGCCTTATGCAGGGGGGTGTGACCAAAGGCGTCTCGTGCATTCGGGTCCACTCCGGCATCGAGCAAGATTTGAAGGACGGCTACGTTGTGGCTTGTAGTGGCTGCTCGATGCAGCGGCGTGGCGGCAAAAGCATCGCGTGCATTCGGATCCGCGCCGAATCCCAGAAGGGTTTCGAGGGCCCCGGGGCTGTCCTGCCGAGCGGCTGCTAGATGAAGGGGAGTGGCGTCGTTATCATCCGGCGCATTCGGGTCTGCCCCGGCATCCAGCAGCGTTTCGAGGACGGCCGGATTGTTGTACCCGGCAGCGCGGTGCAGAACAGTTTCGCTTCTGTCATTCCTCGCGGTCACGTCGCCGCCCGCGTCCAGTAGAGTTTCCATGACGACCGGATTGGGGCTGAACTGACCCGCACTATGGAGAGGCGTCATTCCGGCCTCGTCCCGTGCCGTCACGTCCGCCCCGGCATCGAGCAGAATCTTGGTCCCGGCCGGATTGTCGCTGAAAGCGACGGCATCATGAAGTGGCGTCGCGCCGGAGACCCTCCGGGCCGTCGGGTCGGCCCCCGCCGCGAGAAGGATGGCCAGAATGGTCCCGTCGTCATTCTTTATGGTTGCCGTATGCAGGGGTGTCATACCTGGAGCATTCGGCGCATTCGGATCGGCCCCGGCCGCGAGCAATGCCCCGACGACAGCCGGGTCCATGGCCCAGTGCAGGGGCGCGGAGTCCTGGGAGTCCCGCGCGTTCGGGTCGGCGCCGGCGTCAAGGCAAGCAACGACGCCTTCGAGGGTCGCCGTACTGAAATACCCTAACGTGTTCCATTGCCCGCAATCCTGCCGCGTTTCGGCCGCCGGCAACGCCAGCTTTGCGTTCAAGCGCCGGTCGACCTCCGACCCCCGCAGGGCCGGGTTGTCTTGCGCCAAATCCCACGGCGTCCGACCCGCAACGTCCCGCACGCTCGAATCTGCGCCAGCATCGAGGAGGATTTTCAGGACGGCAGGATTGACGTTGGACGCCGCAGCCATATGCAGCGGCGTCAGTTCGTCGATAGCGCGCGCGGCCGGGTCCGCCCCGTTCCGAAGCAGGATTTCTACGGCGACCGGGTCGTCATTGTACGCCGCCGCCCAGTGTAGGGGCGTGAAGCTGCCGTCATCGCGCTCGGCCGCGTCGGCGCCGGCCGCCACCAGTATTTCCAGGATGACTGGATTGTCGTTGTTGGCGGCAGCCCGATGCAGTGGCGTGAAGCCGTTAGCATCCCGTGCCGTTGGATTGGCACCGGCTGCCAGCAGGATTTCGGTGATGATCGATGCCGGGTTGGAGTCGGCTGCGTTGTGCAGGGGCGTGGCGCCGTCAGCAGAGCGTGTGTTTGGATCGGCACCGGCCGCCACCAGAACTTCGATAACGGTGGGATCGCCGTTGAGCAAGGCCGCATAGTGCAGGGGCGTGTCCCCATCCACAGAACGTGCCGAGGGATCAGCGCCGGCCGCGAGCAGGACCTGGAGTACGGACGGATTCGGGTTCAACAAAGCAGCCCCGTGCAGAGGCGTCAGTCCTTCGTCGGACCGCCCCTTTGGATCCGCACCGGCGGCCAGTAGGGTCTCGATTACGGCTGGGTTGTCGTTGTTGGCGGCTGCCGTGTGTAGGGGCGTAGCACCGTCAACGTCCCGGGCAGCCGGGTCGGCGCCAGCGTCCAGCAGGGTTTCCAGAACGGCCGGATCGTCGCTGTACGCGGCCGCAACGTGCAGCGGCGTGGCGTCAGAGACGTTTCGTTCGTTCGGATCGGCTCCTGCTCCCAGGCAGGCTGTCACGTTTTCGACGGTCGCCGCCTCGAAGTAATCGAGCGTGTTCCATTGCGCGCACTCCTGCCGCGCTGCCGGCGTTGTTGCGGGGAATACCAGGAAGCCCAGGCAGCCGACGCTCGAAACGACGCGTGAAATCTTCATGACGACTCTCCCGGTATGGTCCCGCTCACGTTAACACAGCCTACGGGTACCGCCTCGTTGCATCACGCCACCGGGGTTCCCAACGTTGACTCCCACAGCGAGTTCTAGTAGCAAGTGTGTCAAAAGGGGGACCGATGAACCGATCATTCCATCTGTTGCTGGCACTTTTCGGCATCGTGTCGGTGTCGACGGATGCCATCGCCCGGCCGCAGTGCGGCCGCTCTCTGGGGGCGGAATTGGCCGCCGCGAGCAACGACACGGTCCCAAGGACGCCGTGGGGAGACTCCGAATCTTCAGAGGACGTTCACCAGCGACGACTCGTTCAACGTGCCGCCCCAACGGCCTGAGGAATACGGCGAGCGCCTGTTCCTGACTCCGAACGAATACGGTCAGCGCGTCGCCCCGCAAACCGCTCGGGCCGAGAGCCTCTTCGGCGAGGTGTTCCAGCCCGAAGACGCCCGAATCGGCATCAACCCGCCCGGACACTGGCTCGATGTGGGCGACGAGTTCTCGCGTCAGACTTCGCTCGTCATCGATCCGCCCAACGGACGCATTCCCGAGATGACACCCCGAAGGAAGCGAACGACTCGAATTGGGGGCGTTCAGCGTGGATTCGGCGGCTTCCTGGGAAGAGTTCACCCTCTGCATCCGGGGCATCACGCGAGGCGTGACGGGCTCGATATGGCCCTTGATCTACGGCAACGGCACCCGTATCACCCAGCGATTGGGACGTTGGCATCCAGAACGAGATCGTTCATGAAGCCCGGGTGATCCCGCTGGATGACACGCCCTGCGTGGGCGAGGACATCCGAATGTGCCTGGGCGATTCGCACGGGAGACGGTGAAAGACTCGTCGTCGAGACCCGAAACTTGACTGATCCAACCGGCGTCCAGGTCAACGGCGGCGGCAACCGCCATACGGAAGACCTGGTCCTGACGAAACGATTCACGCGGATCGGTCCCGACCGGCGATAATCCGCACGATGGCCTGCGGATGCGGCACGGGTAGACCCGAACACCCTTACAACGGCACTATCCGTGCTGCGATAGTCGTCAGACCCTGCCAATACCGCTTATCCACCGGTGGCGAACGGACGGTCGATCACGTTTCAGGACGGGACCGAGCCGTTCAGCCGAGGATCGACGCCGGAACGTGAACTCGGCGCTTTCCTATTGTTCGACGAGCGGCGCCAGCCGGCCCTCGAGCAGATCCTTGTTGTTCTCCATGCACCAATATTCGTAGAGCTCGGAGCCGGGGGGCATGCGCACGAAGATGCGGTCGTTCGAGAAAGGCTCGGTGTACATCACCGGGTCGTCCCATGTCACCTGGTAGGAGAGACGGTTGGGATCGAGGAAGGAAATGCGTTCGGTGACGCGCATTTCGGGGCTCATCGGGTGATGGGTGGTGTCGGCGTATGTCTTGCCATTGAAACCGGCCGTTTCGACGACGAGCGTGTCGCCTTCCCACTGCGAGTACGATGTCCCCATCCACGTGGTCTCCACCTCCTCGGGCATTTCCTCGTTCATGCGGATAACGTGGAAGATGTTGTTCGACTCGTACAGGATCGCCATCCGGTTGGGCGTTTGCATGATCTCCACGGGGTAGGACGTCTGCAAGGCGCGCGTGTAGCCCCACGGCAGGCAGTAGGCGGTCCAGTCGTTCTGGTATCCCTCCCATCGTTCCCGGCCCAGGTCGGTGTAGGATAGTTCGCCGGCACCTTCCTGAACGCATCCCGTGCTGGCGGCGCCGCAGGCGGTCGAGTCGTTTTCGACGCTGCCGACGCGCGGCCTGTCCCAGATGCCGTTGAAGTCGGGATTGCCATTGGGCAGGCGCGGTATGTCTTGAGCCTCGATAGCGGTCGGCACCAGCAACAGGACAGCCGCCATGACCGTCCATGCAATCGTCGAACTGGGAACATGCAATCTCATAAGAACCCCCGTGTGAAAGCGAGTCAAAACTCCACTCATTATGGAAAGGCGGACCTTGACTGTCAAGAAGCGGCGGAGTGGGGCACGGCCTTTCGCTTGACCTAGAAAAACCGCGCTTGTAACATCACGGTCGGGTCGGTCGAACCCGCGTCGTGATTCGACGAACCCGGCTTGGAGGATTTGAAATGAAAGTCATGCTGTCACTGATTGTCGTTGTCCTGTTGGTTCCTGCCGCCCTTTCGGCCCATCATTCCTTTGCCGCGGTGTTCGATTCCGACCAGCCCGTCGAGCTCGAAGGCGAGATCACGAAGGTGGAATGGGCCAACCCGCACATCTGGTTCTATCTGGACGTCACCAACGAGGACGGCGATGTGGGGAACTGGCAGTGCGAGGGCGGCACGCCGAATTCGCTGCGCCGGCAGGGTTGGAGCGCCGATACGCTCCAGATTGGAGACGAGGTCCAGATCGAAGGCTGGAGGGCCCACGACGGCACTGACACCTGCAATGCCCGCGTGATCACGTCCGATGGACGGCGTCTGTTCGCGGGTTCCTCGTACGAAGAGCAGTAGGGCCCTGCCGTCGGGCCGAATCCGCTATGGCTGCTGTTCGATGACGGCGCGGGCAAGGCTTTGCGGATCGGGCTGGAGTTCGTCAGGTCCAGTTGGCATCCCGCCGACACTGAGCATGTAGGCGATGACGTCGACGTACTCCTGGTCGGTCAGAGAGCGGGGATTGTCTTCGGGCATCGTTGCCCGCATGTATTCGAAAAGCGTGGCCAGCGACCGTCCTTCCCACACGCGCAGGAACCTCGCCCTCGCCAAAGGGGGAGTGGACCGCATATCCGGATCGTCGGGAGCGCCATTCAATCGGCGTCCGTGACAGCTGCCACAGGCGCCCGCATAGGCGGCTTGGCCCCGATTCGCCTGGGACTCGGTGAATACACCATCCCAGGCCGACACGGTCTGGCCCGTTTCATCAACCCCCGCTAACGCTGCCGACACTTCTTCAGTGGCGACACTGGGAAAATCGTTTTCCCACGCGCCGCGAACGTAGTTCACCAAGGCGGAGATGTCCTCCACCTCAAGATCAGGGAACGGCGGCATCGTGCCTTCGCCCTGGTAGATGTTTCGGACGATCCGAACACTGTCCCCGAGCCGATCATTGCCGTTCAAGGCCGGGAAGGTTGGCGGATTGCCTTGGCCGGATTCCTGATGGCAAAGCGCGCAGTTGTCCTGGTAGAGTTCGAGCCCCCGCTCTAATCCGACCGTGCCGCCCGCTTGCCCGGCTACCGCAACCGGCGTGATCAGGAGCCAAGGTCCCAGAACACCAGCCGCTATCTTCAGCATCATCTCTCCTGTCCCAACGCGTACCGGCACCCCGGTTTACGACCAGATATCGGCATCGGAGGGTTCCGGGTCCAGGACAAGCTGCGCCCTGATCGTCATATCGGTGTTTACTTCACATTGACTTTGGAAAGGGAAATGACCCCTTCCCGACACGAAGAGCCGGTACTCGCCCTTCGGGACCTTCACCTCCGCCATCCCGCGCTCGTCAGTGAAGGCCCTGTAGGGATGGACCACGACCTTGGCGCCTTCCACCGGGGTCAGACTTTCCAGGTCGATGGCTTCTACGGTCACGACGCAATCGGGCGTGGGAACGACTCTCACGTTCAGTCTGGCGACAGACTCAGCGTGCGGCACTTCCAGACCGGGCCCTGGAGCCCGGACTTCCCAGCGATAGAGCCCCTCCAGATCCGGCGCTTTCAGGTCGATCTCCGCGTAGTAAAGTGCGGCGGTTTCGGGCCATACGTCATCCCCCAGCTTGGCCGTCGCCAGCCTGTTCTGCTCATGGTCGCGCACCTCCAACGCCCAACCGTCGGCGCGGCACCGAGAGGAGCACTTCACGCCGAGTTTGATGCTGAACGTCTCGCCGCGTTGGACGGCCGAGGGCGAGTCCCACACGACCACACGCGTCTTGTGTGGATGAACCGTGAACGAAAACGTCGCCGACGTTTGTTCACGGGCAACGTCTGGGGCTGTATCCGCTGCGCAGACGGCTGACCAAGTATAGGTCCCCGGTTCGAGCGGGGCGGCCACGACCAACGCACCCGTCCGGTGGGCCTCACCGTCGAATTCGGCAAGCCCAACGCTCGCAGCCAACCGGTGGTCGTGGTCCTTGATCAGCAGCCGCGTTCCCGCTCCGTCATCCACGGAAGAGCATGACACTTCGACGTCGAGACTGATGTCGGCACCGGCATCGACCTCACTGGGCGACACCTCGACGCTGGAAACCGTCATTGTTCGCGTCACGGCCGATTACCGCGCCGCGTGGCGGCGTCTTTCGGCTCGAACTCCGATTCCCACTCCGATGTCACGGCTAGATGGCCGGCTCTTCGGCGGCATGCGTGCCGGCGATGTAGCCGTGGACGTGTCCCTTGCCCAGGCCGTGCTTGTTGAATCCACCCACAGCCTCGCCTCCCGCATAGAGACCGGGAATGGTCTCTCCCTGCATGTCCACGACCTGCTGGCGGCCGTTGACGCGCAGGCCGCCGTAGGAGTCGTGCCAGATGACCATGATCGAGAGCGCATAGAAGGGCGGAGTCGCGATGCGGTTCATGGGCGCTTCCGCTTCGCGCTCGAATTCGGGATCGGCGCCGGCGTCCACGTAGTCGTTCCATGTGGCCACCGTTTCGGCGAGGTACTTCAGCGGCACTCGCTGGAACTCGTGGCCTGCGGCGATCTTTTCGGCCAGGTCCTCGATGGTGTCGGCCTGGAAGAAGTAGCCGTTGTCGGCGACATACGGGTACCTGAGTTCCCACCCCGTCCGTTCGACCGCTTCCCGATCGAAGATGGCCCAAAGCGGGCCAGAGTAATAGTCCGGAGGTTCGGACCCCTCGTTCATTGCCAACGCGGCATCGAGGCCATGGTCGTGACGGTACATCTCCCGGACCCATTCCTTCTGGCAATTGCGCCAGTCCAGAGGTTTGTGTTCGATACCCTGTCCCGGGGCGCCGCCATCGCCCGGGTAGGCGTTTCGACCGGGTCTGGTGGGAAGACGAACCTCGTTGAAGAAACGTTTTCCGACCTGGTTCACGGCGATGAACTCTTCGAAATCGGCGTTGCCGACGTTGATCCCGGCGGAGCCGCGGAAACCGAAAGTCGGATGACCGGGCATCATGGTGGTGTACGCATCCCGTGTGCCCAGACGTGTCGAGATGTGGAACGTGGTGGGATAGGACAGGTTCTGCTGCATCCCTGCCAGGTTGGCGCCAATCCTCAATCCCGCGATCAAGGCGCTGGCGTCCTGACCTTGCGGCCCCTGCAGGGCGATGCCGCTTGTCGGGAATGCGGGTTCCCGCATGGCAGGGTAGAACATGCTGCGGACCTGGGGATTGCCGGCATGGCCACCGCTGGCCAGTATGACGCCCTTGCGGGCCCGGATGTTCACCGTCTCGCGGCGCTCATCGATATTCCCATTCTGCCAGTAGCTCTGCATGATTTCGCCGGTGTCCGGGTTATTGCGCGGCGAATAGTGGGCCCGGATCCCGAGGATTCTGCCCGAGAAAGGCTGCTCCCGTACCAGTTCGTCGAAACTGCGGTGAAGCATGAACTCGACGCCCTTCTCACGGGCCGAGAACTCCAGAGGGCGGGCGAGGGCCGCGCCATTCCCGACCGCGCCGGGTGCGACGACCCGGCTCGCGTCCGTCATCTGCACCGGGGCGAACGCGCTGGTACGCTCGAGATCGGCGACGCCAGCGTCCTCCGCCGTGATGGTTCCCGCCTTCATGTCGGTCGTGTCGCCCAGCATGAGGAAGCATCTCGCCCCCCGTGCGCGCGACAAGCCGCCGCCGCCGTGCGTGCCGTTGACCCGTGCGAAACGGACATAGTTGTCCGTCAGGAACTGCCGAGTGGCCGGGCAATTCTCCGCCCAGGCGCGCGCCAATTCCCGTTCGTTGTACCGGTAGGGGCTCTGGGCTTTGCGGTCGACGATGGACCAGTCCGTGACGTCGGTGAACAGGAGATCGACAGTGTCGTCGAGTTCTTCCCGATCCTCGGCCGGATCCACGGTAATGAACCCCTCTTTGTCACTCTCGCCATTAATGTCCCGGCGCTGGACGGGGTCCCCTCCGCCGAGCGACACGAACGACCCGCTGTGCAACATCCGGCCGCCAAGATCGAAATTCTGATCGACGACGAGCACCGTCGCCCCGAGGTCCCGCGCGCGAATGGCCGCGGTCAGCCCCGCACAGCCGCCGCCTGCGATGACAACATCCACTTCATAATCCCAGGCGGTTCCTTCCGCGCCCGTCGAGGAGACTTGCGCTTGCGCCTCGGATGGGAACAGCGCCGCCCCGCCCAACCCGGCGACCGTTCCATTCTTGACGAAATCTCGTCTGCTGAGACGGTTCTTGTTCCGAAGCTCCGGATCGTTTGCGTTGTCGTCCCGTTTCTTGGCCATGTGTCGCCCTCCTCGGCAGAACAGTATCCCTGTGTTTACTGCGACTCGTCGAGGTTGTCAAATTAACGAGATCGCGTGTAGCGCCACAGCGTGGAAAACCGTGACCCCACCGGATGGCGGCCGTGCCGGACGCCGTGTCGTTTGTCGGGCGATATGGACGAAGTTGTCTGCCGATTCCGGTGCGAGATCTTCAGGAATCTCGAGGTCTTACCGGATTGTTCACCGGCCGGCTGTCCCGGTGTATCATTCGACGATGAAGTTCCCCCTTTCTTCGTCTCGTCTCAACGGCTTGTCCGTTACGAGGGCATTGGTCATTCTTGGCGCCCTTCTGGTATCCACTCCTGTGGCCTCCCAGTGGATCCAGTATCCGACCGCGGGCGTTCCGCGCTTGGCCGATGGCCGTGTGGACATGACCGCGCCCACGCCGCGATTGCCGGATGGCAAACCGGATTTTTCCGGGATATGGATGACTGGGGATCGGAATCAGCCCACGGAGGGCGACGAGCCGGGTGATCCCACGGCCATCTCGTCATCGCGTCAGATGCGGGATATCGGGGTGGACCTTCCGGACGGATTGCCGTATCAACCCTGGCAAATCCCGATTGTCGAGGAGCGTACCGCCAACGAGGCGATCGACGACCCCCACATCCGGTGTCTGCCGGACAATTTTGTTCGCGCGTACGGCCTGCCGCATCTGCTGAAGTTCGTGCACAAACCCGGCCTTCTGGTGGTGTTGAACGAAATGAACGGTGGATACCGTCAGGTGTTCACCGACGCGCGCCCGCTGCCTGTCGACCCGAACCCTTCGTGGCAGGGATATTCGTCGGCCGATTGGTCCGGGGACACCCTGGTGGTCGACACGATTGGACTGCGCGACGACACGTGGATCGATTGGAACGGAAGTGTGGTGACCGAAGACGCCAAGGTGCGGGAAGAAATCCGGCGGCCGGACTTCGGACACCTCGAAATACGGGTCACCGTGGATGATCCCAGGGCCTACACCGAGCCATGGACCGTCACCTTGAGGCAGCGCATCGTGGTCGACACCGATCTGATCGACGAAATCTGCCTGGAGAACGAAAAGTTTGCCGAGACGCTGAACTGAGTCGGCGTGGGCCCGCATTCTCCACCAGAACCCGCAGCGGGGAGGTCTGATCCCCGCCCCAAAGCGTGGTACGGCAGCCTGTTACCCACCGACGAGCAGCCACCAGACGAGGGGAACAGCCAAGGCCAGGAGAACGCCTCGCGCAAGCGCCACGCTCCATATCCGCTGGCGCTTCTGGATGCGGATCAGCGCCTCGTGCTGCGCGTTGAGAATCCCGACGAGCATCGTGGCATTGCGATCCGCGACAGACAGCCGTTCCTCGACCGATTGCCGTGCGACGGTCTGCGTGCCCGCCGCGGGTAGACACAAGACCCATACGACGACACGATCCGTGCTGCGATATTCGTCATATATTGCGTATACCGCTTATCCGGCCAGAAGTTCATGGGTGTCGATCGGTGACGGTTTACGCCCGTCAACTCTTTGGCGTCCACGACCCAGCCGCAGAGGTCTGGAGTCGAGACGAAGTGCTGAATCAGACCAGACGTGTCGCCTTGCTGTTGGCGTGACACAAAGGAGAGCCGTTGTCCTCTAACGAACCGCCGAAAAACCCCCGAGTGGTGATCATTGACCGGGATCTGGAGCATGCGGACTGGCTTCGTGGCCGAAGCTGGTCGCTGCCGTCCGATGTCGATGAACTCTTGAGGATCATCGGGACGGAGAAAGGCGATGTGGCCAAGTTCATGAAACTGCCGGCCGCCCGGCCGATGCCGCAGGAGGTCCGGCACGAGTTGATCCGCCGGAAGCTGCTCAAGTCCTGACGGATTCCCGATGGAACCCGAAGCTCCCAAAGTCGTAAAGCGCGACGATCAGAATGCCTACCCGATGCGGTTCGGAACCGGAGTGGTCCAGTCGATATTCTTCGATGCCAAGTTGTTTGTGCCGCAACTCTTTGAGGATGTTCTGGCCTATTTTTGGATGACGAAGAATGGAAAATCGGTTATCGCGCAATGCCGGGACAGTGGTATGACTACGATAAAGACCTGGGAGTAGACCCGCCTGAATACTGGACGTACCTGCCGGATCGCGAGACAGTCATTGAGTCGAATTTCAAAACGCCAGCCGACATCCGCCCTGACACCAATGCGGTCCGTAAGTTCAGACTGGAGCGTCAAGATGCCTGAACGGCGAGTAGTCGTTTAACGGAAGGATCGCTCGGCTATCGCGTTTCGGGACCGGGTCCGCGAATTCGGTGAGCCGGTATTCAAAACCAGTCGGCATGTTACCCAGGTCTACTTCGACGTTCCACGGTGTTTCCACAGTGACGGCGACAGGCCCAGGTGGAGAAATGTTATCCGCGCGCTTACGCGGCGACCCCGGTTCGGGACTCCACAGCGTGGATCCGCGCGACGGCCGGCGGCCGCGGCGCGGGTAGATGAGGCCCGCGCTACGGACGGGATTGTGTGTTTCAAGATCGGTTATGGAATCAGCCCCACTCGATACTATAGCTGGCTTGGTGGAGTTGATCCCGAACACCGTCGCCGGGGAATTGCACGACGCATGATGGAAGCTCAGCATGCCTGGGTTCAAGAAATCCGTTATGAGGTTATCGAGACAAACCCGATCCAAGACAACAGCGCAATGCTCGCTCTGAATCTCCATGCGGGGTTTCGCGTCAACGGGTTTCATTCGCGTGATCTACTTCCTGCGGCCAGAGCAGGGAGTGGTCTGGATGCTGACCCTGTATCCTATAGAACGTGGCCGACTACATTCCAGCGCACGTTCTGAAGCAGATCCGCGAGGAAATCGAAGATGTCTAAGCAAGAGGATCGCAACATTGGCGTAGAGATTCTGGAAGGCATTCGCCAACTCAAACGAGGCGAGATCGGTCGTGTTCAACACTTCCCATCGGTGACGGCGGCCCGAGAACAGGTCGGTCTGTCCCAGTCGGAGTTCGCACGTTTGCTTGGCGTGTCGGTTCGAACACTCCAAGAGTGGGAGCAAGGCCGTCGCATTCCATCTGGTCCAGCCAGGACTCTGCTGACCATCGCGTACCAGAACCCGAAGGCCCTCTTGGACGTCGCGGTCTAACACGGCGCTCCCGCCGAAGGCCAACCCGCTTCGCGGCTTGTCCGCGGCTGTGCTTGGTCGTTGGGCGGACAGGATGCAATGAATTCCGAACTTCAGTGCGTATTGTGGGACTTCGGAAACACCCTGGCAAAGGAAGCGTTCTCGCATGCTTCTCGGGAACTTCCGGATTGGCCCGATGCGTTTAAGGCTGTCCATGCACTTTACGGAGACGCATGGGATTCGGGCACACTCAGCGACGAGGAATTCGCGAAACTCATGGCGGAATGTCTAGATGTTCCAACGTCCTTGGTCCGTCAAGATCTTGAACAACGTTGTGCTTCGATTTGATTGTGACCGCTTGGGAAGAGAGGGTGCTCGACAAAGCAGAACTTTGCGCAGTGGCGCTATCAAGGCTCCAAGTCGCCATCACACCCTCTGCCGCTCTGCTCATCGACAATATGAGCGACAACGTCAAGCGGTGGGAGCAACGAGGCGGTCAAGGGTATTGGTTCAGAGGACCTGAAGTTCTTAAGGGAGACCTCTCTGGCGCGCTCGCTCACCTCAACAGGGCCTGCCGAGCCTTACCGTGAATCCATGAAAGCGGCAGCGAGGCTGCCCAAAAAGCGGCTGCACCTGACGGCGTCCACGGAAATGCATGCCCACTACACCGAGCGCCGAAAGCGGGCGTAGGTAGGTCCGGGACGGCTTCAGCAAAAACTTTCCCGTCTATTCCGGAAGAAACTCGACAACGAACGGATTCCCCAGAGAGTCGCCGCTCTCGAACTCCGGGTCGTAGGTAATTCGCACCGCAAGAGGAGGCGAGAACTCGCCGCAGGCGATCGAGTCGCGGATCTCCGACGAGAAACTGACAAATGAGACGGCCTCTGAATCAGTGGCGGCGAACCAGAGAGTCTGTTCTTCGCTATCTACCCGGAATCGAACGCCGTCGCCCGAGCAGTCCATCAGCGTCAGGCGGCCGGAGACCTGTTCCATTCCTTCAGGGACGATCGAAGCATTGCCGGGGAGAACGAGTTTGGCGTCTGCGCCTGCGCTCGGAACGTTGTCGCTCCGAGCGAGGTTCGGCCGCGCTTCGGGTTGGGGTGTGATGTCCCTGGTGGCCGTGAATCGGGTCGGATCCCCGAATCGCTCGATATCGTCCAGAAGTGCCTCTGCCTCTCGCCTGACCTCGGGGTCGGTGGTCGCGCCCGCCAAGGCCTCGGTCTCTTCACGAGCGCTTTCGGTTTGCCCCGTCCGCCAGAGCGCTCTCAGATAGCTGAGAGCCAGCCTCGGATTTCCACGATCCAACCGTACGGCACGGCTCAGTACGTCGAGTGCTTCGTCGATTGTCTCGGGATCGGATAGGAGGACCTCTCCCAGCCGTTGGAGTGATTCAACGCTTTCCGGACGCAGCGCGACAGCCCGTCGCAGGTGTTGGGTGGCCGTTTCGACCTCCTCCGGATCCGAATACCCATTGCGAAAGAGCAGTCTCTGTGCATACAGGAGGCGCGGGAGATACCCTGCGGCCTCCATTTCTGCTGCCCGCTCGAAGTATTCGAACGCGGTGTCCACATCGCCTTCCATTTCATACAGGACACCCATGCCGGTCACCGGTTCGACCATGTTGGGGGCTTGGTCCATGGCCGCTTCAAGATAGACTCGCGCGTCGTCGACCCGATTCACGCGGAAAAGAAGTTCGCCCAGATGGTAGTTGGCTTCGGCTTCTGAAATGTCCTCGGCGTTCCAGCGACCCGCGTCCTCGAGTCTGACCTCCAGCGGGTAGTCGATGGCCGGCAACGTCACGGAGTTGCGCACGTAGAGGCCGAGTTCCCGAGAGAGAGTGTCGAAGTCGGTTTGGAACGCAGTCCTGAAATTGGTGGCCGTGTCACCTCCCAAGTCCAAAAGCTCGAGGAAGCGGAGTAATTGGTCGAAACCGCCCGGGCGTTGGAGCAGCAGGTAGTGGGTTAGCGCCCAGGATTGTGCGTAGAAACGGCCTTGATCGCGTTCCCCGAGGTAGTGAAGGGGGTCGGCGCCGATATCGAGGAATTCGTCCATCGGACTCAGTCGGGTGTTATGGAGAAACCGGAGATGTTCATCGATCGGGATCCCCACGCGCACCGTCTCGCCGCCGTTCCGAACCTGAATGGTAGAGTAGAATTCGGCGACGCCCTCCCGCAGCCAAGCCGGCCACGAACGGTCCTCGCTCATGACCCGATGGACGTACTCGTGGTATATCGCCCGCTCGGCATCACGCTCGCCGGTCAGCGCGATGTAGACGTCATAGTTCGTTGCAAGATAGAGACCGTCGATATTGGCGGGCCCACCGTCGGGCGCCAACGGTTTGTAAGGGCGAAAATCGTGGTCGCTGTCGAACACGACGACGGTCGTATCCGTATCGCTTATGGCTGCCGCGGTGCGTGGCCTGACGGCCAGAAAAGCAGCGCGGAATGTTTCAAGTCGCTCGGCGACGCGGCGCATCGCACGCGCACTTGCGTCGCCAACGAGATAAAAGTTCTCGGTCTGCATCCCGCGCCAGTTACTTTGGCCTTGCGCCGGAACCGCCGAGCAAAGAAGCAGGGCTCCGGCCACAGTCACGAGCAACATTCGGATCCGCATCGAGGGGGCTCCCGGGCGTAAGCAGTGAGATGTTCCGCCTAATCGTATTCTAGACGAATAGCCGTGGTGGCGATCATGTGCAAGTCTCTCGCGAGACCAGGTTCAGTCCATTCATCGGACCCTCCTGTTACAGCGGCCGGTTCGGGTCCATCAGCGTCCGCCACATGAAACTGCTGGGCGAGTCGTCCCACCCCAAGCCCTCGCGGGGTTGCTTGAAATGCCGGCCGATGACGTCGATGAACGGCTCCAGGCTCGGCCGCGCGTCCGGGTCGAAACTGTAGTCGTCGTTGACGACGAGCTGCATCGCATCCTCGTACCAGGGATGGTTCCGGGCGCGTTCGTACTCAGCCCGCATATAGGGCTCGGGAACGTAGTCGGCGCCGAACAACTGGACATAGATTTCCGGGTACTCGTAGCCGTAATCCGGCGCCGGAAAGAAGCGTAGCGACTGGTGGTGCCGTATAACGAAGGCCACGCGCTCGGAAACGTACGGCCGGTAGAGGGCTTCGGCCCAGAAGCCGTGATCCGGCCGCCGGAGCGTCATTCCCGTATCGTGAATCAGACAGGCGAAGACGGTTTCCTCCCCCGCGCCGTTGGCGAGCGCGCGATGCGCGCTTTGGAGGCAATGGTTGGCGACGGCGGCGAACCGCCGCTCGAAGAAATCGACCAGCGTCGGTTTTGCCGGCATGGGCGCCAGGCGCGCGCTGGTCGTCAACTCCACCGAGGCGAGCGGGCCCAACCTCCGGATTCGCTCCTCCTCGAGGCGTTCGGCCGCCGCGGCCGGGTTCTCCATGTCGCTACCAGACTCGCGAGATTCCATATCGTTCCAACCTCGATTCGTTGCTGACGAGCGCCCATCCTTCCGCCAACGCCTGCGCCACCAGCATGCGGTCGAAGTGATCGCCGTGGTGATGAGGCAGCACCGCGACGGCCCTCAAGTGCTCAAGCTCGATGCCGAGCAGGCCGAATCCCTCGTCCACGACATACTTCTGGACGAAGTGTGGCAGGACTACAGGCAGCCGCGCGACGGCCTGTGGCCGCGGCGCGGGTAGACCGAACACCCTTACGACGACACAATCCGTGCCGCGACAGTCGTCAGACCCTGCTTATACCATTTATCCGCGAACGTTTCGGCTTCGGCACGATCTCACCGGGATTGGACAGCCTGGAAGACCTTGACCGGCTTCCAGCCGGCTTCGACGGCGGTAGATGGACGAATGACGTTGAAATGGTTCGGAGGAGATTGGAAAGCGATCTGAAAACCGGGAGAACTGAGCTGTTACCGGCGGCGGAATCGGTCGTTTCCCGCCCGCGCGCCGGCGTGCCCCAACCATGGTGGGACGCTCTCCAGTCTGCGCGCGGACGTCTCGGAAACACTGAACTCTGTCCCGGCCCGCTTCAAGGGGCCGACCCCGGAAGCAACCGGCGATCAATGACCCAGAACGCCATAGTTGCCGTCCAGGATCAGGCGGACAGAGACGTACAATCCCAACAACGCGCATAGCACCCAGGGGGCATTCATGCCGCCAATGAAGGTGTACATCTCGTTCCTGCTGATAAGGCTTTGCCTCTTGGCCACGAAGAAACTGACCCAGTAGACCGACGTCACGTAAGCCCACTGCCAGAACAGCATGACCCCGAGAATGCCGGCAAGGGCAGCCGGGAGGAATTCGACGGTATAGGCCGCGTAAAGGATCAGTGTCGGAACCGGCGTAAAGAAACCGTTGGCGACATCGGCATTGAAACCGAACGTACGGCGATCCGAAAAGGACCCATCGAGCAGGGAGTACGTTGCTCAGACATCTGCCCAGAGCGTGGGGGACAATATCTGTTTCAACGGTGCCTTGGTGGAAAGAAACTCGCCGGCCGGTGTTCGGCCGGTTTCACGTTGCCATCTGCGCCAATCCTCGGTGCGCTTCTCGATATGGTCCCGTCGGAGGAATAGACACACCTCCCAATAGCAAATCAGCAGATTGATTGAGAAAAAAAAGACTCAACAGACAATGGATGACGTTGAGATCCCCGTAGACGTAGTAACGAGTACCAATGCCGAGAAGCGCCAGAAGTGCGACCACCAGCGCCGCAAACAGTCCGACCGGCATCCCCCAACTGTTTGTGCGTGCGCTGCGGTCCGGAACTATTCGATGCATTTGTCAAAACAGACTCATACAAAGCATGCGGTGGTTCTTGCCGATGCGCCCAGTTCCGGCCGGTAAGGTAGCGCCTGTAGTTCCGCGGCTGAGAATACCCGGACGGGCTCGTTAATCAAGGTTTCGCCGATATCGGAAACGACGGTTCGGATTCCGGGCTGACTCGCCGCGGTTGGTATCGTGTCCCACGTTCAGTAAACCGTACATGGGGCGCGACACTCTAGTTGTCAGGTTCGACCGAGGTGGTCGTCACCGGACCCATGCCGATGATCTGGACGATGACCTCCTCGTCCTTGGCGCCATCGTAGTGGATCCCACCGGCTGGATGTATTACGAAGCTCCCTTCCCGCATCGGAACCATGCTGTCCGGATCGTAGACCGCGGCGTCAGGCCCTAAGGCGACCCACCACGTCCCCTTGATCACCGTGGCGTAGCGATCCTCGCTGTGAAAATGCGGCCGGCTGGTGACGCCGGCAGGAAAGGTGTTGCGTACAACATAGATACCGGGCTCGTCGACTCCACCCTTGATCCACAGCCGTGTCATCCCCTCTCCCGTCTCGGGTACGATCGACTCGGGCTGGAGAGCGACAAACCCGTCCGGGTCCTGATCCTGCGCCAACGTCGACCATGCCGTCAGCAGGATCGCGGCGAAAAATACGACGACAGCTCTTCTTCCAGTCATAACTCCTATCTCCCTTGCCGGTCGGTCGGCGCCGATCGCTTCCATCTGAGGAACCGACTATTCATGACCCTTCCAACAACGGCTCGGAAAAGGATATAGGACGGGCCTCGCCGGGTCAAAAGTGGATGTGTTGTCCAGCGTCAACTATTATTCCCGTTGACGACAATTAGAATTCCCGTTTGAGTTAAGGGATGTTCGTCGCCGTCCCGCCTGTGGGAAACGTGGTAAAGCCGTAGGCTTTTCCAAGCAGCGGTGGGAATCCGGGTCTTGCACGGATTCCCACGGATGCGGCGTTTTCCACAGGCCCGTCGCGGTCACTTGTTTCGTCCTTTCGCGTTCTTGGCGGCTTCCATGCGGTAGCTGGACAGATTCAGTTCCAGAATAACGCTGTGATGAACGATTCGGTCGATCGCCGCGGCCGTGGTCATCGGATCCTTGAAGATCTTGTCCCAGTCCGAGAAGACCAGGTTCGATGTGATCAGAATGCTGCGGCGCTCGTACCGGTGAGCCAGCAGGGTGAACAGCACTGCCATCTCGTCCCGGCTGTGCTGGACGTAACCGATGTCGTCAATGATGAGCGCGTCGAACTTGTCGAGCCGCTTGAGTTCTTTCTCCAGTTCCAGCTCGGCCTTGGCCCGCAGGAGCCGCTGAACCAGCAGCGCACATGGAGTGAAGTAGATTCTCCGGCCCTTCAGGATGAGTTCATGCCCGAGGGCGCACAGCAGATGGGTTTTGCCGCTGCCCGGATTCCCGAAGGCCAGGACGTTCTCGGTGCGATCCAGGAAGTCTCCTTCAAGCAATGCATCCACGCGTCGCTCGACGGTTCGGGGCAATCGGGACTGTTCAAACGCCGCCCAGGTCTTCTCCCGGGGCAGTTTCGATTCCCGCAGGAGCCGTTCGATCTTCCGTTGCCGTCGTTCTTCCAGTTCCAGTTCACAGAGCGCTACCAGATACCGGTCGTAGGCCCAACCTTCGTTGGTCGCTACAGTGGCCTGAACGCCGTAGTTGTCGACGAAGGCCGGCAAGTGCAACTGGCGCAGCGAACTGGCGATCTCGGTCTTCACAGCCATGCCTCCTCCTCGACCGGATCCAGTAACGCGTCATAGTGTCGGATCTCGGGTGGAGCGATCCGAACCTGCCAGGGCGAAGGAACCGGAGTGTCCGCGTCGATGTGCTCCCGCACCGCTTGGACTGTGATCGGCAGGTCCTTGTCGATCCGATGTCTCAGCGCTTCGTGGACCCGCTCCTCACTGTCCATGGCCGCCATCTCGAGGATCTTCAGATACTGCCGGTCCGCGGTCCCCGGATGGTGTTCCCGCAGCCAGTCGTAGGTCACACGGAACAACAGCCGGGGAAACATGTCCTGCCGATACCGGTAGCGTGGAAAGGCGCCCGGTTTGCGGACCAGGGAATGAATCACGTGCCGGTAATCGATGGTGTGCTTACCCGATCCCCGCAGTCGCGGCATCTGCTCGACGCACTTTCCGCCGTACCAGACTTCCAGCCGTTCCGTATCCAGGCGAACCTCCACGTGTTCACCGATCAGCCGGCTGTCTACCGAATAGGCGTTCTTTCGCACCCAGATCGTGCTGTCCCGGGATACGCGAGCCCGGATGCGATGCGTATGGTCCAGTCGTCGAAGCGGGAGTTGCCGCAGAGGCCGGAGTTCCTCACCCAGCCGCTGGCTGCGACCGGCGTTGCGCCGGTCGATCAACCCCGCCAGAAACTGTTCGTATGCGTCCCGGCTCTCGAAGTCCCGGCTTCCGCGCAGCATCAGTTCCTGGTCGACCGCCGTCTTGAATCGATAGTGACTCTGCTCGACGTCGCCGTTCTCATTCGCCTTGCCGGCCTGGGTGTGCGTCGCCCGTAAACCGTAGTGGTCGAGCAATCCTTGATAGCGGGCCGTAAACTCATCCGGATCCTTCAGGTTGTTGACTGCCGCCGACAGGCTGTCGGTCCGATGTTCTTCCGGCGCTCCACCCAACTGCCACAACGCGTTCTGCAGTCCGGCCGATAAGCTCTCGAAGGATTCGGAGAAACACAGGGTGACCGTCTCCCAGTTCGAATAGGTCAGGACGAAGTGATAGGCCAGGTGCTCGAACTTCTGGCCCTCGATGGTCACGTTCAGGCTGCTCATGTGCGTGAAGTCACTCTGGCATTGCCGCCCCGGATCATGCACCTGGGGGAACATCACTTCCCGCTCCGGACCCGATCGCGCCCGCCACTGTTTGAACCGCCGCTGCAAACTCCGCAGCTGACCTTCCTGGAATCGGCCCGGGTACTTCCGGCCCAGATACTCAAACATCGTCTTCGCCTGAACCGTCGGATGCGCCCGAAGGATCTTCTCGATCTCCCCCCATACCTCTTCGAACGGATCCGGTCGGGTTCGCCATCCATGAGCCTTCCCGATCTGGCTCGGCAGCTGCTTCACCTCCCGGTACTTCCGGGCCGTCTTTGCGTCCATTCCCGCTTTCGAGGCCGCCTGGACCAGGGTCTCTTCGCTTTGTGTCAGCTTCATCAGTCGTCTCACCTGCTGATCCGTTACCATCCAAACATCTTGCAAAATCAATAACTTGGATCGGTAACATTTCTCTTGAGGCAACGGGAATTCTAATTGTCGTTGGTCGGGAGTTTTAATTGTCGCTGATCATGTGTTGTTGTCTTTGTGATCGAAACGTGCCGAACGAGGTCGACAATCCGAAAGGGCTGGAGCCGTTTTTCAAGGGGGATCAGAAATGCCGGGATGATGGCCCGCCCTGGTCGAATAACGTCCGGTCCGATCGGTCGAAGGGGCCGGCGAGCAGGTACGGGATCTCGTCGAACGTATCGACCAGAACCAAGTCGAAGTCGCGTGTTCCGGACGGGCCTTCCGGCCCGCTCTCGGAAACGGTACCAGGAACGCGTTCACCCCATAACCGAACACGGCTGTTTGTTCGATCTCGACGTAGGTCCGACGCATGCTCCCGTCCTTAAACTCTTCGGAATGGACGCTGGTCACCTTGAACCTTCCTGCGGAGACCCACTCGTCCTCGTCGGGAGTCTGGGTGAGAAGCGTGATCCTGGTAGCCCGCTTGTCGTTGGAGATGATGAACATCAACTGTTCTTTCGGATCGCCCATGCTGATCAGTCGCTCGGCCAACTCGAGATCGCTCGCGTAGCTGGAAAACGGTATGTCGACGGTCTTCCGCGCGAAGGGCCAGCCCGGCCACCGCCATGAATTACTCGCGGATCGTCATCCGTAGCTGAAACTCCTCCACCTCGCGCGACGATGAGAGCCGCACAAACCGAATGTGGGCCCAGCGCGGATCGGACAGGTGCGCGATCATGTCGTTTCTCTTGCGGGCATGCTGGGTGATGATCCATCCGAGCAGTGAATAATTCTGTCGCCAGATCATGAGTTGTGGCCAGAACCGCTCGTAGTTGGTTCCCCAGATCAGCTCCCTGGATCGCCAACGCTTCCACGAGCGGCGGAGGGCTCGACAGAGAAGGAGCGGCATCGGCAAATCGAGCCAGACGACGGTATCGAGGCGCGTCCAGAAGGTCCGCTGGGAGAACTTCTCGTAGGAACCCGCGACGACCCAACGCTCGCCCATGGTTGCCTCGCGAATTCGGCGCTCGAACTCGTCAGGATTCGTCTCGTTCAGGCCGACCCATCCCGGTAGCCAGTTGAGCGCGTCCAGCTCGACGAATGCAGCATCCAGGGCCTCCGCCAACCTCGCCGCGAGCGTGCTCTTGCCCGATGCGCTGTTGCCGATGACGTGGATGCGTTGGCCGATCGGCATGCCCGCCTCGATATGGCGAACGCCATCCATACCCTTGGCCACGTTCACCTACCGCCTGACCCAGACGCCTTCCCACTGCGCCCATGTGCCACGCTTGGGCGATCGCCGTTACTATCGTTCATGGCTAAATACACGAGAACCCGGTCATCTCCAGTATTGTGGATAGCCAAACCGGTACGGAATATTCCGGACCGGCACCGGACGGTAAATCCTTCCCTAGACGCGCTTGATGGCTGACGCCCGCCTCGGTCGTGGCCTTGACCGACCGGCCGCGGCTTCGGGCGGTGTTTTCCGTTCCCGTGTACGCTCAAGATTCCGGAATTTCAGTCAGAGGTCGCGTCGGCTTCCGGCATGGATCCCGTGTACTCCAGAATGAAGAGACCGCCACCGGCGCGGTCCGACGCATACGCCAAGCCGCGGTGATCCAGGTCGACGTCATCGATCTGAATGACGATTGGCTGGCCTTCGACGATGGGATGCGAATTCTGGTTGGGCTCCGGGATGTAGTATCCGATCTCCCGGAGGCTGTAAGGATCGGAAAGGTCAATAACACGGACACCCGCATTGAAGTACGCTATCCACGCGATCTTGTCTTCAAACCGGTTGATGCTGCCGTTGACGGTTTCGGCTGACTGGTGCGGTCCGAAGCGTCCACCCTTCTCGCAGTAGCCGCCGACCGGCACCTGCCAGGTGGAGACGGGAAACGGGGTGTCCTCGTGCGTGATGTCATAGATGTACGACTTCGCGCGGACGCCGCTCGAGCACGGTGCGATGTCCCGGCCGCCGGCTTCGTCAACGACCAGGGCATAGGTCCTCGGCAGTGCATCCCCCATGAAATTGGGAACCTCGTCATA
Organism: Terriglobia bacterium; assembly: GCA_963555775.3. Lineage (GTDB taxonomy): Bacteria > Acidobacteriota > Terriglobia > 20CM-2-55-15 > 20CM-2-55-15 > JAJEDW01. The sequence continues at coordinate 437,855 of CAUVWY020000009.1, forward strand.
GACGATGGGCGAAACCGTATGCGGGCCACGCCCCGGTGGGGACGTATCGATCATCCAGACCAGCGTCGGATTCGCTGGATCCGAGATGTCCCAAGAAGTGGTGTGCCCGGCTTCACGGAAGCCCGCGTAGATCCGGTCGTTTTCCTCATCCACGATCGGATGGTGGGCGTACTGGCCTTCGAAACCCTCTTCGCCATCTTTCTGGCCCGGACCCCAGGCGCGGCCCACGAAAACCGGATCTTCGGGATCCCTCAGATCCCAGATCTGAACGAGTGCGCCACCAAACCCCGGTTCTCCCGCCGCGGAATAGAAATAACCGGTTTCCTCCGACCACCAACCCTTGTGCGCCCGTTGGATGAAGTCTCCGCCGCAGCCGGGTCCGCAGGAATCGGGCGGCGTCCCCGTGATCTCCGAAACCAGTGCGATCCCGGAAGGGTCGGTATCGCGTGACGTGATATCGAAGATCTGGAACTTCAGGTCCTCACCGGCTTCCGAGTTTCGAATCAGATAGTCCCGGCCGGAGCCGTCGAATGAATAGTCGTAGACGACCGAGACTCCGCGGGAATTGGCATTGACTTCGTTGGGGATGTGCCACACCAGCCTGGGATTGGCAGGATCGGAGATCTCAAGAATCGATGTTCCGTTCCATTCCATCTCATTGGTAATCGGGTTGAAGCGTTGTTCGCCGTCGTAATAGCTTTCGTGATGGCCGACGTAAACCCAGTTCCCATTGGCATCATCCGACTTGGTCGTGACCACGAGGGTTTCACGTCCCTGGAGATCGTTGTATCCAACCAGTTGGACGTTTTCTGCTTCGACTGTCCTTTCCGTATCGGAGGCGATTTCATCTTCAGTCGCGGGCGTCTCGCCTGAACATCCCGTCAGCAAGAGAATCGCTGCGGCCACGGCCCTCGTCAGTGTGAGCCTCTTCCTGGTACTTCTTCGCAGAATCATGGAACCTCCGTTGTCTCGGAAACTGGCCAAATGTAACGAAGCGACCCGATGGCAGTCAAGGAAACGGCAGATACCAACTCCGTTACAACCGCGCGACGACCTGATCGCTTTGACAACGTAAAAAGGACCCACCCCGATCGAGTAAAAGGGACCCACCCCCGGGTTAATGGTTTGTAAGTGATTCCGCCGTCGAGGCTGCGGGAAGTGTGGGAGCCGAAGGCTTCCAAGCCACGGTGGGAACGCGCTGGCTTTGCAGCGGGTTTCCATGGGGGCGGCACTTTCCACAGCCCGCTGCGCCCGCGGTTTTCACGCGGATCCTCCGGCGGACCGGGGTTTGTTCTTCCGTTTGCTGGCGGCGCCGAGACTGTCGGTAAACCGGATGCTTTCCCAATCGAACTGGTGAATGGCGCAGTGATGGGTGAGCCGGTCCAGCAGGGCTGCGGTCAGTGCGGCGTCACCGAAGACGCTGGTCCACTGTGCAAACGGCAGGTTCGATGTGACGATCAGCGAACCCTTTTCGTAGCGGTCCGAGAAGACCTGAAACAGCAACTGCGCCCCCTCGGCCGAGAACGGGATATAGCCGACTTCGTCCACGATGAGCAGCTCGAAGCGGGCCAGCTTGGCCAGGCGCCGGTTCAGTTGCCGTTCCTCGCGCGACTCGATCAAGGTGTTGACCAGCCCGGCGGCCGTGGTGAACCCGACGCGGTAGCCCCTCCGGCAGGCTTCCACACCCAGCGCCGTGGCGGCATGGGTTTTACCGGTTCCGTGCTTGCCCAACAGGACGACGTTCTCGTGCCGGGTAATGTAGCCGCACTCGGCATAGTCGCGAACCTGGATCGCATCCAGCACCGGCCACTTCTTCAGGTCCGTGGTCTCCAGGGTCTTGAGCAGTGGGAACCGGGCCTCCCGCAGTCGACGCTGGACCTGATTGGCTTGCCGCTGTTCCAGCTCGCGGCTGGCCAGAGCCAATAGAAAGCCGGTGTACCCCTCGCCGGCCTCTTTGGCCTGTCGGGCGTGTTCCCGCCACTCCCGCACCATGGCCGGAAGCCGGAGTTGCCGCAGTGCGTCGTCGAGAACGATCTCCTGACCCGGACTCATCGCGCACCCCCGGCCAGGAGACGGTCATATTGATCCAGATCGGCCCGGGCGATCGTCAGGTCGGTGATACCGGGCATCAACCCGGACTCGAGCGGCGCATGGGATCGAGTCGGCGTGTCCTCCCGCATCAGAATGTGCCGCACCGCTTCCAACTCGATACAGTGGGCATCGAGCGCTTCCTGGATGGCCGAGGACACCCGATCCAGATCCCAGTCCTGGTGGAGTTGCAGGATGCCGATGAACTCCCGGGTGCCCCGGCTGTACCCGTGCCGTTCCCGCAACCGCTCCAGCGCGGTTTCGTAATGCGCCGGCCACTGGGGCCGCCACTGCCGGATCGGCCGGGCACTCTCAAACGAGGCCACCTTCCGCCGGATCAACTCCAGGTAGTGCAACGGATCAATCCGCCAGTCGCTATGACCGAAGGCGCGGTCATGTTCGGCCACCTTCTTCTGGTCCGCGTAAAAACTCACCCGGTCACAGCCGATATGGGCCCAGAGCCGGCGTCCCACATATGCGGTCGGCACCGAATACCGGTTCCGATCCACCTGGGCGGTCTGATACGGGCTGATCCGGACTCCCACCACCTTCGTGTTCTCGAACCGCGTGTCGGGCAGTGCCAGGAGGCGTTCTTGCTCCACCGCGTGCCGCCCCCCGATCGTGCGATCGTCGGACCGGCCGGCGATCCGGCGCTGGTCGTCAGCCGCGCAGCGTTCCAGCAGTTGCGCGTTCAGATCCTCGAAGTCGGTCACCTCGGGAACCGGCGCCAGGAAGTTCCGGCGTGCAAAGCCGACCAGGCCCTCGACACCGCCTTTCTCCTGGCCGCGGGCCGGATTACAGAACCGCGCTTCAAACGTGTAGTGGGCCCGAAACGCCGTGAACCGGGCCTGCTCGACCCGAGCCTTCCCCTTCAGAATCCGCTTCACGGCCGTCTTCAGGTTGTCGAAAACCAGGGTCGGGAATACGCCGCCGTACCAATCGAACGCCCGAATGTGACCGTCCAGGAACATCTCCTGCCGTTCCCACGGATAGGCCCGCACAAAGGCCTTGCCCGAGTACCGGGATCTCATACAGAACAACTTGACCTGACGGTCTTCACCGTTCATCCGGACCCAGGCCGTCCCCCAGTCCACCTCGGCTTCACGGGCGTGTTCCGGGTCCAGCGGCACCACAGCGCCGGTCTGGTTCCAGCCCAACCGTGTCTTCCGTTCCCGAACCCAGCGGCGTACCGTCGCCTCGGCTCCGGTAAATTCATGCTCCTCCACCAGACGTTGCCACACCCGGTGCGCGGTGTGGCGTTGCTTGACGGGCTGGTCCCGGTCCGCCTGGAGCCAGGCATCTACGATCCCGGCCACCGGGTCCATCACCGGACAGGCGGGCTCCTTCTCCCGCCGATACTTGGGCTCCTGTCCGGCCAATACTTTCCGGACCGTCCGTCGCGTGTGCCCGGTCTCCCGGGCGATCTGTCGAATGCTTTTCTTGTAAACCCGATCTGCGGTTCTGATCAACTCGTACTGATCCATCCCTATCAATCCTCGCCTCCCACTCGCGTGCCTGTTCATCCAGTTCACGCTTCCGGGGAGGCTATCAGGGGTGGGTCCCTTTTCCTCGATCAGAGCCCCGTTTGGTGGGTCCCTTTTACGTTATCGAAATCAACCTGAGGCCGCGGCGCGGTTAGACACAATACCCTTACGACGACACGATCCGTGCTGCAATCCCTGCTGCGATAGTCGTCAGATCCTGCTTATACCGCTTATCCGCCGCCAGGTGTCAGCCGCCAATCATGCGAGCCAGTTTGTCGAAGAAGCGTGCAACGTTTTGCAGAGTCTTGCGCTGATCGCCGTCTGCCCCGTCCGGATTGAAGTGCATGACGTCGTTCCGCATTTTCCGCACCGCATTCAGGTGCCGGATGAACTCCGCGCGATCGATGCCAAGGCCAAGACGCTCCCAGTTGTCCGCACTCTCCAACAACCGGCAATACCCACCGAACGTGAGGTCGGACGAACCCTCTATGGGCCGATCGACACCGGACGCGGCCTGCAACTCTTCGAGCGTGAAATGTCCGTGTATGAGATTCCTCAGGTGCCCTTCGATCTCGCCGACGAAGAGAAACGGCCCCGCAAATTGCCCAAGCTGTTCGGTCAGATCCGTCGCCGTAACCATACCAGTGATGGTCCTGTCTGTACCCCGCACCAGCACGTACCCGTGTTTCGAGACGATGCGTATGGCGTCGAACAACCTGGTGGTGCCCGGAGCAACTTCCGCAGGCTCCATGCACTGCCGAACGTACGTGCATTCCCGACCGAGTGCCAAGCGGCTACCTATTGACTCCCAGGTCACCACGCCGGACACGTCCCGCTCGTTCTTCATCACGGGCAAGCGCGAGTAGCCGTTCATCTGCATGATCGTGGTCGCTTCCCGTAGGGGACTCTCCGGTTTGACCCTCGCAGGTCTCCGGTTCGCCGCCGCAAGCGCAGCAACCCGATGCGTGGGATCGGACGTTCGGCGCGTATCGGGCGCCCCCGGTGCGTCTGAATCGAGTTCGATGGTAATCGGGGAATCGAGCCAGGCAACCGTGACGTCCTGATCCGTTCGCAGCTTGAATTTCTCGAGTCCGTTGCGGATATGGCTGTTGATCAAGTCGCCCCGCCGATGATAGCCGAACCGCTGCAGCAGCTGTCGCACGGTCAACTGCTCGGGTCTGGGCGCCGCCCCCTTTGCCACGTCACCGTTCATTCGGTCGGCAATGCTTTGGAGCCACTGGTAACCTTCATCCATAGTTTGAGTCTCCGCCTAGCAGCCTGTCGGACTAGAAAGCGCCCATTGAGCGTCGACGAATCGACGATTGAACGTTTGCAGGGCGATTCGGTGGAGAAGCGCCTGGAAAGGCTGTAATTCGACGTTTCCGGGCCTGCGCAGGCATCCGGAGCGGCGTTTTCCCGACCGGGGACGGGATCGGGAACGCGGAGCGACGGTCGGCGACGTGCGCTGCCGGGAGAGATTGAAGAGCCGCTTCAGATTCCAGGCCATGCTGACCAGGGTCCATTCTCCGGAGACGTCGTCGAGTCCTCGGAGGTGAAACTGTCGAAATCCCAGCACCGACTTGATGATTCCGAACACCGGCTCGACCGTCGACTTCCGCTGGGCGTAGATGGCCCGGCCTTCCCGCGTCGATAATCGATGCGCCATCGCCTCGACCGGGCCGGCATCGGAAGACAACGGTGGAGGTTCGGTCCAACGCTGTTCGACCGGCGGGTGATGGCGCTCCCGCCCCATGGCAATGTAGGGCGTCACGCCGGCGGCCTCGCAGGCCTTCACGTTGGCTTCGCTGTAATAGCCGTTGTCGGCCAGCAGCCCGCCCACGGGTCCGAGCGGTTCGGCCAGTTCTTCCAGAGCCTTCAGCGCCGGCTCCACTTCTTGTTTGTCGTTGGCGTGAGTGGTGACGGTTTCGGTGACCACCAGCATGGTCCCGGTATCCACTCCTGCCTGCACGTTGTAGGCTTGCTGGAAACTCTTCCCACCGGCGGGCATGATGCGCGATTCCTCGTCGGTCAGATTGATCTGGTCGTTGGGGCGCACGCCCGGCTCGGGAGCTTTCGGTGGCTTCCCTCCCGGCCGTTTCCCCGTCTCCTTGGCCCGGGCCTCGCGTTTGGCCATCTTGGCCTCGTATTCGGCCTGCTCGGCGGCATGGCGTTCGGCCGCCCGCGCTTCCAGCTTCGCCTTCGCCTCCGCAATCGCCTTCAGGCGGTCTTCCCGCCGCTTCAGTTCCTCCGGGATGTCCATCCCCTCGGGCACTGCCGCGTCGGCCGTCGCCGCCATCTCCATCAACCGCGCCACTTCCGCCTTCAGTTGCTGTTCCAGTTCGGTCGCATGTCCCCAACTCAGCGCGCTGTGCTTCGACGCATTCGCCTGCACCTTGCTGCCATCCAGGCTGATCTTCCCCAGATTCAGAAACCCCATCGTTCGCGCCAACAACAATATCTGCACGAACAACGGCTTCAACTGGGTCAGAAACCGTTTCCGGAACGTCGCGATCGTGTCGTGATCCGGATGCGTGTTCGCCGCGATATACCGGAACGCCAGCGAATCGTAGGTCGCCTCCTCCAGCTTCCGGCTCGCAAACACTCCCGTTGCGTATCCGTAAAACAGCAACCCCAACAGCATCTCGGGATGGTAGGCCTTCGATCCTCTCCCCGCGTACCGCATCTCCAACTCATGCAGGTCCAGCTTCGACGCCACCTCCACCACAAACCGCGCCAAATGCTGTTCCGGAAGCCAATCCTGCACCGACGGTGGCAACAAATACGCTGTGTCTCGATCGACAGCTCGAAATCGTCCGCTCATGCTCCTTTTCTTCCCACACTCGACGTCCAAATCAGGTCCCGAAAGTCCGACAGGCTGCTAGTCATCCTCGGGCGAGTTCAGGGCAAAACCAAGTGTGTCGCCCGGCGCGAAATTCCGTTTTCCTGCGCCCAGTTCCGCATCCGTTGGTTACAGGAATGCGTCCACGAGAGGATCTCGACGCGCCAGCCGCGGTTGTGCATGCGTTCCAATGTGCTGTGAAAGCCCGCGCCTTCCATGTACCCCGCGCCGTCTCCCGTCAGCCGAGTCGCGATGCCGGAATCGCCGTTGTCGTCGAGTGCGTCCTCCAGGATCCGCAATTGCCGGACGCGATCGGGCATGTTCTGCTCGCCGCGGCCGGGTTCCCCGCGGTCGAACAACTTCACGTCCACGCCCAGGCTGTCCAAGCGATTCCAAAGTTGCCGCGGTTCCAGAGGGACTGAACCCACGGCCAACGCCTTCTTGAGCGGCCGGTCGGCCGACACCAACCGCAGTGTGTTCTCGAAGTTGATCCGCGCGCGATCGCGGGCGTTGGAACCCTCGTCGCGTTCGGCTGCGAAGCGCTGCGCTTCGTGAAAGATGTTGGAGTTGTCCCAATAGACGAACACACTATCCATGCGAAATACTCTCCTCAGGGATTGTCAGCCACAGGCCAAGTCGAGCGCAAGCGGTTGATGATCGATGGCCCCCGCCGCGCGCTGGCCGCTTTCGGCCCGGGCAGCCAGGAGTGGGGAAGCGATTCATGGCAAAGCGATGATTGACGCGAACGAGCGGCTCGCCATCTATTTGCGCGACGATTTCACGTGCCTGTGGTGTACCCGCGACATCCTGGACGAATCTTGGCTCACTGTGGATTCGGTCGAACGGACCCCGCAGGACGATGTCGATCCCACTGGAGAACTGTTCACAGTTTGCGGGACGTGTGTGAAGTGGCGTTCCAGTCGTTCCGGCAGAGAGTTCGCGGCGGACGTCGGGCGGACGTTCGACTGGGAGCCATCCGAGATACTCGACCGGATCGCCAAACAAGTGACGTCGGATATGGAAACTCACCGGCAGTCCGCCGGCGCCCAACTGGCCAAGTTCGGTTCGATCAAGAACTTCTTCGACAAAGGCTTGGAGCAGCGTCGGTCGCTTGCCATGTGGAATTCGTTTGCCATCATGCGGTACCAGAACTGGATCGAACAGAGGTTGGAAACAAGGCTGGGGCCCGAAGAAATATGGCGAGAGGTCGAGAGACCGGACGACGACGATCAACGTTCGTGAACTCTCGGGCATGCGCGGATGCGCGGTCACTCGTCAATCGAAGCCGCGCTGCCGGCCATCGCGGCCCACCAGCTGCCGTCTCGCAGATGAGCGGTCTTCACGGCAGAACCAGGGGCCCCAGCAACAACACCCATATGACGCCACCCAGAACCGCGCCGACCATCGTCGGGACAACGACGCGCATCCTCCGGCCGCGAGGGATGGCGGTCACGAGGAACCAGTATCCGAGTAGGAAGCAGGTGAGGCCGAGTAGAAGGAGTAGGGACTCGGGGATCCCCGTGAGCGCCGCTAACCAACCTTCGTCCGTGCCCGATGGGAATGGCAGTTCACCGCGGAGCTTTGAGGCGAGGATCGGAATCGCCCCCAGCCAGCGCATGGGGGCCACCAGCCCAACTCCGAGAACCAGAGAAAGCGGGCCGGGGCCGAATCGGCGGACCGCAAGCACGCAGGCTATGACTGTCAGATAGGTGACAATCGCTCCCGCAGCCACGCCGACCGCCACTTGCCAAGGTTGAACAAGCGCCGCCGCAGCCTCCACGTCCCCCGCCCGCATGAGCCTGGCGAACTCCCCGGACCCGGACCAACTGGTAGAGGCGAACCGCAGGACCGGATCTGGGAATCCGAACGCGGCGAACGCCCCGAAGTGTCCGAGTTCGTGAACCAGCACCGCGACCGGAAATGCGATCGCGCCGCCAGCCACCCCGGCCAACCACCTGCCGGATCGCAACCACTCGCCGGAACGCTGAGGGTTGGTGGTTTGGTCAGCAAGTCGGCTTCCGCCCGGCCTGCCGTGCATGTTCAATCCTCTCTCGGGCAGGTTGCGTAGTTGGTTGATACCGATCTAGCGTAACGTCACGAATCAGAGTATCAAACGAAGCGCGGTTACGATGGCCTCCGCCAGCTGACCCTGCTGGCGGCGTTCCGGCGCGCGGCTCAGGTGACGTGGAATTCCCGGAACATATACTTGAAGAACGGGTCTTCGATGTACCGTTTCACCCAGTTCAACCCGTGAACGTACTCTTCGTAGCCTTCCGAGAGCCTGCGGTACACGTCCGGTTCCGAGTCGGTCCAGGCCAAATCCGCCACGATGTGGTAGGACCGGCGGCCTTGCTCCGAATAGTATTCGTGGTGGGCGGGGCGCCGGGGCCGGTCGAGGCTTTCCGGGAACAGCCCCAGCATGAACAGCGTGAAGTCGCCCAGGTAACGGTACCGGCGTTTGCGCTCGTGCGCGTCGGCGCTCCGCTCCGCGGCGGCCACCAGGGCGGCGAGGTGCACGATCCGGCGTCCGTCGGCGTCCCGCATGCGATACAGGTCGTCGGTTCGCAGCAACTCGGCCAGCAAGTTTCCGACGTAGACAACGGATGCCCGGTCGCGAATGTCGCGTTGGCCCAGCCCGCGCTCGGCCAGGGTATGAAAAACGGCCCAAATTGGATGGTCGGCGGGTATCATCGGCCTCACGGTACCGTTCATTGCGCACCCCCTTTCGAGTCACTGCCATCTCGGTTCGACGCCATCACTGCGAATTATCACGCCGATCCGTCGGGATCGACTGATAATCTCCCGCAGTCATATTTGTGTTGGACGTGAAAAATTCCAAGAAGTCTTTGCCTCCGTGCGGATCGTCGTCATTGGTGGGGGGCCGGCCAGCGCCCGGGCCTCGAGGTTCCTGGCTCTGGCGGGCCACGGGGTTTCACTGGTCGACGCCCAAGGCGCCTGAAAAAAGTCCTGCGGCGGAGAGTTAACCGCCCAGGCGTGACTGCTGGACGCCGGACTCGAAGCTCATGTCCCATCCACGCTCAGCGACGGCATCCTGATCCATTTCGGCGACGCACGCCCTCTCCGTGTCCTTCCGCCCAAACCGTTGGTCGTTCTGTCAGGCGCGGTCCTGGGCCGACACCTGATCGAGGCGGCCGTCGCGGCGGGTAAACACAACACCCATATGACGAGACTATCCGTGCTTCGATAGTCGGCAGACCCTGCTGATACCGTTGATCCGCTTATGGCTGTAAGGCGGTTCGCGATCTGCGAGCGGACTTCCTCGCCCTTCATCCCGGAACGACGCGGTGCTCGATCTCTGCTTCGGATGTCCTCGGCGGTCTCACGGCCGATGACGTCTGCGAGGCGGTAGACGGCGTACGGTTCGGCATGACGTCGCAGGCGGTCCGTGTCGGTCCCCGCGTGCCGACTCGACCCGATCAGCGGGCGCGCAGGACGAAGAAGTCGTAGCCGTAGAACGCCGAGTACGCGCGCCAGACGTCGATCTCGTGCTGGCACTGGTCGGCAAGCTCCTGCGGTTCCGGCAGATCGCGGTGACGCTCGCGAAACGCCGCCACGTTTCGCTGCAGCGGGCGGTAGTAGTCGTCCCACCATGCCGACGCGGCGAGCGGAAAGTGCTCCAACGTCTCATATCCGCACGCGTCGATGGCGGTCAGCAAGGCGGGCACGTCGCGGATCGCAGGGTATTCCCGATTCCAGAACGCCGCGCATTTGTTGGGCCGGTTCGGCGTCCTCCAGCACACTTCGGTCAGGGCGACATGTCCGCCGCGTCCAAGTAGCCGGCCCCAGTCTCGCAGACCCGTCTCGACGCCCACGTTGTAGATGGCGCCTTCGCACCAGATCAGATCGAATGCGCCGTCCGCAAAATCGAGTTGTCGCATGTCGGCCACGCGAGCCTCCAACCGATCCGCGACCCCGAGGCGCTCGGCTTCGCGGTTCAGGAGGTCGATGAACGGCGGGTGGTTGTCGACGGCAACGATGTGCGCCAGAGAGTTCCGCGCCAGCAAGAGCGTCTGGCAGCCGGTGCCGCAACCGATGGCGAGCACACGGGTCCGCGAGCCGACCCCGGGAACGAGCGCGAGCGCGCGGAGCGTGCTCGCTGCATCGCCTGGTCCCTGCCGGGGCAATCCGCCGAACAGCTCGAAGAACAGCGCGGTGATTCGGTCCGGCGTCATGTCCGCTCCTTCTGCAACGGGGCGCGTCCGACTTGGCGGCCGAAGGCGATGTCCGACGCCCTGCGGCCGCGGCGTGCGTAGACACAACACCCCTACGACGACACTTTCCGTGTTGCGATAGTCGGTGCGACAGTCGTCAGACCCTGCTTATACCGCTTATCCGCGGAAGTGCCGACCGAAGTCAACCACGTCCTTCAATGTGACTTCACCGACTATGAGACCGAAGACGGCGAAACATACAACATCGGATGTGTCACCGAGTATCTGAGCCGGTTCAACCTGGTCTCGCTGGTGCTGGACACGGAAACAGCCGCCGATCTGATCCGCGTGACCGAAGCCGCACGGGAGGAAATCGCTCAGCGTGGTCACGCGTTACCGCCGCGCATCGTCATCGTGACCGACAACTGGCCGGCCATGAAGGCGCGCCGGTATCGCAACTTCATCAAGAGCACCCAGGGCCGTCTGGTACACGTCCGAGGGCAGAAGTATCATCCGCAGACGATCGGGCGGGAAGAACGTTACCATGGCTCACTCAAACTTGAGTGGCTCTACCGGCATCTCCCCCGAGACCGATCCGAACTGGTCGATCGGGTGGAGTGCTACAGACGCTTTTACAACCACGAACGCTTACACGAAAGCTTGGACTACCGGACCCCGGCGTCGGTGTATTTGACAACCATGAACCAGGGCAGCTCTAACTTATCCGCCGGTTGAAACTGTTCCGAATTCCTGGGACGGGACAGAAGAAGCTACGCGCCCGATGCAGGCTGTAGAGGCGGGCGAAGTCGAGATAGGCGCGATCCAGGACGTAGAAAGCCCCGGCTTCGGGCAGGAGCAGGTCTATGACGTTGACATCATGGAGCTTGCCGTCGGAGATGTGGATGAAGGCGGGGATATGGCCGCGGAGGTCGAGCAGGGTATGCAGCTTCACCGCCAACTTGGTTTTGCGGAAATGGGCCCACGGGAACAGGGTCAGGCAAAGATCGATGGTCGAGGAGTCCAGCGCATAGACCGTGTTGTCGATATCGAGGCCATGATCGTCGTCGATGTGCAGACGCCGCGCCGTATGGATGAGACGTTGCGCGAAATCGGCGTGGATGCGCCAGTCCCGGACCTGATTGGCATTGGCGAGGGTGTTGCGCGAGACGCCGTTGTGGATCCCCATGTGATAGAGCTTCGACGGTTGCGCGCGCAGGCAGGTCTCGATGTCACGCAGGCTTTCGCGGTAGGTGAGTTGGGCAAACGCCATGCAGCGATATTGATCCGAACACTTGAATGACTTGACTTTGCGATTGCCATCGTAGCGTCGTACGCATCGTTCAAAGGCGTGCCAGGGGAGATGCTCCATGAGTTGCTAGAAAACCAGCTTGCCGGCATACATGAGCCGTCCTCCTTGATGTCAGCCAACACGCTGAAACCATGCTGGATCTCGCGGTCCGGTTCAAGTCTCCGACACCTCCTGATCGTATGTTTTCCTTTCTATATCAATAAGTTATAAACAAATCATCCGCAAACGTTGGGACAGCAGTGACTCACGATACCAGTTTCGGGTCCGGTAGGCGGATAGAAATTGAGGGGGAAAGCGGCGCTATACCGGGAGGGCTCTCTCCACATCCTTTAGCAAGAAACGCCCGATGACGCCGGACGAACCCCAACGATCAATCGAATTTATCCTTCAACAAATGGCTCGTGCGGAGCACGCCCGATTGACGGATGTCCGACTCCGTCGAATAGAGCAGGCGGAGAGCTGAAGCAGCGACCCGCCTCACCGAAACGCACCCGCTATCGTGGTTCCTCCCGCTCAAGGCACGATCTACGTGCCCACGAATGAAAAACTCGATATCATTCTTGAAACTGTCTTGACAGGAGGAGGTATCTCGCATGTCACGCTACGCAATACTGTTGGCTGTAATCCTGGTCGTGGTCCCGATGGGCTTCGGGCAGACGACCGTCGAAATCACCGAATGGGACGTTCCCTGGGAGGGGACGCGGCCCCGTGACCCGTACGTAGGCGTCAATGACAACGAGATCTGGTTTGTCGGCCAGAGCGGACACTATGTCGGCCGTCTCAATCCGGAAACGGGAGTCTTCGAACGCTTCGACCTGCCCGACGGCGCAGGTCCGCACAGTGTCGTCGTCGGCCCGGACGGCGCTCCCTGGTATACGGGAAACCGTCAGGCCCACATCGGGAAACTCGATCCGGCGACGGGCGCAATCGAGGAGTTTCCAATGCCCGACCCCGCGGCGCGCGATCCTCACACGATGGCATTTGACGAAACGGGGACGATGTGGTTCACCGTTCAGGGCGGGAACTTCGTCGGTCGACTGAGCCCCGAACGCGGGGAAGTCGGACTGATCGAGGTGCCGACGGCGCGCGCCCGGCCCTACGGCATCGAAGTGAATTCGAACGGCACGCCGTGGGTCGTCGAATTCGGCACGAACAAGATCGCGCAGATCGAAAAGGAACAGATGGCGCTGATCGAGTTCGAGCTTCCGAGTCCCGACGCCCGGCCTCGACGCATTGCGATCACGCCAGACGATATGGTCTGGTACGTCGACTATGCCCGAGGCTATCTCGGCCGACTGAATCCGGAGACAGGAAACGTAACCGAGTGGCCCACCCCCGGAGGCTCGGAATCTCGTCCTTACGCCATGACTTCGGACGACCGCGGGAGGCTCTGGTTCTTCGAAACCAATCCGGGCGTCAACCGCCTCGTCGGATTCGATCCCGAGCGGGAAATCTTCTTCAGCGTCACGGAACTGGAAAGCGGGGGCGGTACGGTTCGGCATATGGTGTTCGACAGCCAGCGGCAGGACATCTGGTTCGGCACCGACACGAACACGATCGGACGAGCTCGGCTGACGAACCATTCCAGCGACTAACGTTGGAGTTTTGTTGAGAGGCTTTCGGATCGTGATTGCGCTCGGGACGGTGGCCCTGGCGGTGGTGCTTTCGACCTCGGGTGACGCTTACGTCGAAGGGCCGCCGCCGGCCGCAACCGGCGGCTTCGGCGAAGAGACTTGCGCCCAGTGTCACTTCGACGGGCCGGTTAACGACCCGGCCGGTTCGCTGATTCTCAGCGGCATTCCCGAGGACGGCTACGTTCCGGCGAGGGAGTACCGGATCGATATCCTCTTGTCGAGACAAGGGCTCCGCCGGGTCGGCTTCGAGCTGGCGGCGCGCTTCGCCGAGGGGCCGGACGCGGGCGCGCAGGCGGGCTCGATGGCGGCTATCGACGGCAGCGTGGATGTCGTTCGGAGTGACACCAACTCGATCCAGTACGCCCGACAGAACCTTTCGGGCAGCATGCCGGCATCGAACGATTCCATGATATGGAGCATTCAATGGCAGGCGCCCGCAGCGGGCTCAGGACCGATTCTCCTTCACGTAGCAGCCAACGCAGCGAACGACGACGCTTCAGAACTTGGCGACTGGATTTACGCAACGGAAGCGCGCATACCGGAACGATGACGATACTTCCGCCGTCCGCCGAAAAGCCAGACCAGGAAAGCGCATTCCTCAATTTTTCAACGACCGGCTGTCCCGCTCCTTCTGCAACGGGGCGTCCGACTTGGCGGCCGAAGGCGATGTCCGACGCCCTGGGGCCGGGGCGCGGGTAGACACAACACCCCTACGACGACACTATCCGTGTTGCGATAGTCGTCAGACCCTGCTCATACCGCTTATCCGCCCCCAATAGCACAATTCGGTTACGAAATTTGCATAACAAGATCGCTGTAGGAAACGGCAACCGGGTTCGTAGCGTGGAGATGAAGTGCAGTCTTGACGTGTCGATGTTCGTTTACGGCTTCGGTTTCGGTTTGTCCTTGAAACACCGTCTCCAATTCAACGAATTGCCCCAAATCAACAACCGTATCAAGGTGGATACGCGTGTTATTGAACATCCAAACCTCTCGTCGTTTTTTTACGATCGTTTTGATCCCGAGCGCGGCGGTTAGTAGCTCTTTGAAGGTTGACGGATTGGTAATTTCCCAGAGTTGGTACTGACTGTGGCGCGACGCGTCCTGATTCGGACGCTCATAATAGATGAGACAGGCCTCTGCCATCTCGTCAATCTCACGCAGTTTAAGACGCGGCTCGCAAGCTTCTTATTTTGCACCGTATTTTGTCGCCACAAGAAAATAGGTATCAGTTTGATGGACAGTTTCACGGTATGTCGCATCTAAGTCAGTCAACCTCGGGTAGAAACTATCAAGCGATTGACACTGTGCCTTGAATTCCAAGTTCGTTGCCATATTTTCGGTACTTGATGATGTTCGCGCGACGGTCTGCGGCCGCGGCACGGATAGACACGGCACCCTTACGACGACACGATCCGTGCTGCGAAAGTCGGTGCGACAGTCGTCGGATCCTGCTTATACCGCTTATCCGCCGTCGAAATCGTCCAGCGGCACGAAAATTCCTTTTTCTGCGCCCAGCTCCGCATCCGTTGGTTACAAGAACACGCTCATCAGAGGATCTCGACGCGCCAGCCGCGGTTGTGTATGCGTTTTATCGAGGTTGATCAGCACGCGATAGCGGACGTTGGAACTCTCGTCGCGTTCGACCGCGAAGCGCTGGGCTTCGCGTAAGATGTTGGAGTTGTCGCAATAGGCGAACACGCTATCCATGCGAAATATTCTCTTCAGGGATTGTCAGCCACAGTTCAAGTCGAGCGCAAGCGACTGATGATCGATGGCCCGCGCCGCGCGCTGGCCGCTGTCGGCTTGGGCAGCCAGGAGTGGGGAAGCGATGAATGGTAAAGCGATGATCGACGCGAACGAGCGGCTCACCATCTATTTGCGCGATGACTTCAGTTGCCAGTGGTGTAGACGGGAAATCCTGGGTGAATCGAGACTCACCGTGGATTCGCTCGAACGGACCCCGAAGGACGATGTCGATCCCAATGGAGAACTGTTCACAGTCTGCGGGACGTGTGTGAAGTCGCGTTCCAGTCGTTCTGGGAGCGAGTTCGCGGCGGACGTCGGGCGGACGTTCGACTTGGAGCCATCCGAGATACTCGACCGGATCGCCCAACACGTGACATCGGATATGGAAACTCACCGGCAGTCCGCCGGCGCCCAACTGGCCAAGTACGGTTCGATCAAGAACTTCTTCGACAAAGGTTTGGAAAAGCGGCGGTCGCTTGCCCTGTGGGATTCGTTCGGCGTCATGCGGTACAAGGACCGGATCGACCAGAGGTTGCAAGCAAGGCTGGGGTCCGAAGAAATATCGCGGAAGGTCGAGAGACCGGACAACAACGATCGACTTTCGTGAACTCTCGGGCATGCGCGGTCAATCGTCAATCGAAGCCGCGCCGGCGAGCGCTCGTGGAAAGCTTTCAGCGGGGCGGCGAGAGCGGAAGCTGGCAGGCCTCGTATGCACGGCCGATGGGCGCAGGTCGACGGCGACGGGAATGGAGAAGTCGTTGCCCGCGCCCAGCGGCGGGCCGAAACCGGGCCCCCTGTCGCTGACCATCAGGACCCTGGATCCGACCGGCAGGGAAACGTGTGTGATCTGGTCTTTGATTCCCCCCGGTAGCGGCATGTCGGGCGGCACGTCCGCCTCGAAGAGCGATGACCTTCCATCGTGCGTCAATCGCCCGCATCCCGCCGCCGGAGTTCGAGCAGTTATACGATCGGCCCAACAGTCCGGCCTCGTCGAGGCTGGACTCAACCCATACACTCTCCGGAATTCCAGTGGCGGTACACGGGGACAGCCCCGGGTAGGATCACGGGCCCGATAAGGTATGATCCTCGAACGCCAACACCACCGTGGGAGGACAGACATGCAGTTCAAAGCATTCATCGCGTTAGCGGGTTTTGGCCTGATCTCGGTTTCCGGAAGTTCGGTGATCGTTCCTGAGGCGGCCGGACAGGGGCAGGCGGAAGAACGAGACCCCGTCGCCGAACTCGTGGGACGCCTGAACCTGGAGAGTTACAAGGACACCCTACGGGGGTTGGCCCAGTTCGGCGACCGCCGACAGGGAACGGATCGCAACAGGGCATCCATCGACTGGATCGAGGATCGTCTCCAGAGCTACGGGTGCGAGACAGAACGGATTCAATATGAGTACAACCCGCCACCGCCGCAGAATGGCGGCGGTCGAGGCGGAAGGGGCGGTGGAACGCGGCCCGGCCCGGTGATCGCCAGCGGCGAGATCCGAAACGGGCCCGGTGGTTCACGCTATTACGGGATTACACGACCGACGGGCGTCAACAACGACCCGGACGCCCAGCCCGACCCGCGATTGCGGGAGTTGAACAATCAACCCGCGACCAACGGTCCGCGCGAGGAAGTCTACTGCACCAAGATTGGCGCCACGCGTCCAGGCGAGATGTACATCCTGGGAGCGCACATGGACGGACACGGCTGGGGCGAGGCGTTGAACGACAACGGTTCGGGCACGGCGCTGGTCATGGAACTGGCCCGCATCCTGAATATGCCCGACGTCGAAACCGACGTGTCGATCCGGTTCGCGCTCTGGAACAACGAGGAAACGGGTTTGAACGGGTCGCGGGCGTATGTCGAGCAGCGTGCCGACCTCCAGGGCATCGAAGACCCTCCCGGCTCGGGCCGGTATCCCGAACCCATGTGGCTGGCGATGATCCAGCACGACATGATGATGTGGGACCACGGGATGCCGCGGGCCGACGGCACATGGAACCCCGATCAGCGGCCCGAGGCCGACATCAACATCGAATTCCAGTCCACGTCCAGGTTCGCGGATCGGGCGATGAGACTGGCCTTCTTCTTCCGGGAAGCGAACGAGAGGTATGCGATGGACTACCCGGCCGCGGTCGGGCCCCACATGACGAACACGGATTCGACGCCGTTCATGGACCTGGCGCCCTCGATCAGTCTCCGGGAGAACGAGCGTGGAATGCACACCGGGGCCGGCTGGAACCCGACTTGGCACCAGCCGATCGATGTGTTCGAGACGTTCAGCGACAAGGACTTCCGCCTTGGGCTCAACGCCGCGCAGACAACCCTGGCCGCGGTTTCGCAACTAGCCCCAAAACAAGCGCATAACCAGATGGCGAACGGCCGGTTCCCAGCCATAAAGTTGGAGGCATAACCTTCCGTTCCGGGATCGTGTTGTCCCGGCCTCCGGTTCGAGTTGCGTCTGTTTCAGTGGGGGCCTCGCCGTGTCTGTTTGAAGGGTTGACAGCAACCGGGACCTCGACCGCCCGGGCTCAGATCCATGATCGGGTCAGCATCGCAGGGGACGACGCAACACATCCACGGCACGGAACAAGACGGACAACCACGGGTTCCAGGCCATGAGCCGGAAGACGATGCGCCGGCCGGTACGCACGAGTTGGCACGGCAGGAGGATGAAGGCGTTCAGGAACGTCTTGAACTCCATGCGTAGAACGGTCTGCTTCTCGGCCCGATACTTCTGGGCCCAGCGTCCGGTTTCGGGAAGCAGCAGCGCAAACCACGCCTTCAGGGTCCAGGCCAGCGACGCCATCACCATGTAGGCCCAGTTGCCGGTCCGGTCGCCCACCGGCATTTTCAAGGCCCGGACGCCGTTCTTGAGTTGCTCGATGAGATTCTCCTGATTGCACCGTTGATTCGCGCGCTTCACGATCCGGTCGGCGGGACCGGCACGGTTCGTGATGTAGAAGAAGTACCGGATCTTGTCGAACAACACCCACTCCCCTTTGGCCTCCGACAGATTCTTCCGCACCACCACGACGCGGTAGTCCCGCTTACAGGCGCCGGGCCGGTAGGCGAACTCGGCCACGTCTTCGCCCCGCAACCGAATGTTTTTGAAACCGCGTTCCCGAACGATCCGTTCCTTGACCTTGTCGGGACGCTGGCGGGGCTGGGTGGCCACCTCGTATCTGGCCTCACGCTCCAGAGCTGCCCAGCAGTCCGGCTCCAGCGCATCGGCCCGCGCCACCAGGTTCGCCCTCGCGTCGATACCGAAGATGAAGTCCACGCCCTGGCCGTCCCATCCATCCAGATGCCGGGTCTGGCTGAAGTCGGTGTCCCCGCGCAGCAGGATCCGATGGAACCCGGCGCGCTGGCACAACCCGATCGCCTGATCGAACCGCGGGGCCGCGCCTTCATGCGAGGGCCGGTTGCCGCTCCGGTTCACCAGGTATAACGGCTCGGAGGTGTTCGCCAGTGAAATCAACAACGGGTGATAGCCCCATGTCCCGTCGTAGGCGATATCCATCCCTTCCTTGCATTCCCCGCTGGTCGGCGCCAGGGTCCCATCCGCGTCCAACACCGCCTCGTCGAAAAAACCGGCCGGTTGCTGCCGCCACACATTCAGCCGCACTTCATTCGCCGCCTCCATCAGGTTCTCCACGTCGCCGGGCTCGAATCTCCGGCAAAAGTCGCCCGCCGTGGTCGGGTCCGGTATCCGCTGCGCCCCCAGCGCATCCAGGTATGCTTCGTCGTTGCGCCGCAACTCGATGTCTTCCAGACACGTCCCTCCCGTCAACGCGTTGTAGGCGATGTTCAACACGTGATCCGACTCGTGATACGGCAGATGCCGCTTCAGCACATGCACGCTCTTGTCGATGGCCTTGATCAGCCCGGTCCGTCTTGCCACCCGATGCATCGCCCCAAGACCGCCAACCCCCGTGCCGCGCATCCGCTCGCCCATCTCATAGTGCATGTTACTCGCCGACAACATCGGCGCCGACTGTTCCCTCCAATGCCGGTCCCCAAGCCGACGCTCGATTCGCCGCTTGCGATTCCTCATGTTCTTGCGCGTATAATCGTTCACCCGAAATGCCTCCTTTTCCGTCAGGATTCTGCAAATTCTTTTTCGCACGGGAGGGGGACATTTCGGGTACTTCCGCTACTTTTTCACTATCGATACTTCCTCAATCGCGCTTATTCAGGGACTAGCCGGGGCCACGATGACAGATTGACAGCGCGATCCGTGGGCCGTCGACGGCTGAACGCGATCCGATCGTCGAAAAGCCCACCTATGACGTCTTCGAGTACGCGTGCCGCGAAGGCAACAACGCCGTGTTCAACATGCTGACTGGGGCGGGGTCGGACGATGCCGCGGTGTCGCTACTGAGGAGGACTAGCCAGGTCCTCGAGATGCGCGATGCCGCGGCGGAGCAGCGTCTCCAGATACAACTGCAGCCCCTCCGGATCCACATAGGGATGCGGATCTCCGAGCCCGCGGGCGGCCAGCCGGTCGCGCCGCTCGAAGATTTCCGCGCCGCCCGGATGGTTGGTCAAGTTCACTTCCAGGCCGGGCATCGCGAGAACCCTCTGGACGCTGGCGACGTATTGCTCGGCCGCGGTGACGTCGTAAACCGTGTTCAGCCCGAGTCCCCCCAACATGAACGCGCGGTGGACGTTCTCGCCGTCGTGGACCGAGAATTCCAGCGAGGTCACCCCCGCTGTGTGCCCGGGCGTCACGTACAGCCGCACGGTCGTGTCCCCGAGTGTCAGCGTCTCGCCGTCGGCGATGACCCAATCGCGTTCCATGGGCGGGAAGACGCGTTCGACGCCACGCGAGCTGAGATATCCGCCGCGTTCGTAGACCTCCCAGTCCCCTTCCGCCATGCCGACCTGCGCGCCGGTCCGTTCCTGAATCGCGCCGGCGCTGCCCGCATGATCGAGGTGGGCGTGGGACACGATGACGTAACGGATCCGATCGGGATCGAGCCCCATCTCGCGGACGGACCGGAAAATGTGGTCGTCCTGGTCCGGATAGAGCGCGTCGATCAGGATCAGGCCGTCGCTGGTCGTCAGCACATAGGCGCTGACGGCTTCCAGGCCCACGTAGTAGAGGTTGTCGAAGATTCGAAACGGCGGCACGGGGGTCAGGTTGTCCTGAGCCTCCAGCGAAGCGGACGCTGCCGCACCGACCAGAAGCGTGACGGCGACGGCCCGGCGAACCCGGCTGGTTTCCCTACGCCGCCGGCCGCCTTCGTAATTGGCCGATACGACGCGCGCGGTAGTCTTCATGGGCATACCTCCCGAATCGCACTACAGTAACCGAACCCAGACACGGAACCTAGCCCTGAGTATTCACACACCGGAGGCGATGGCGCAATGTCGCCTCCCACCAGATTCGGAACAGTCGATAAGTAAGAGATCAACTCGTCGTTGGAGATGGGATCGCGGGGAGAGCGATGAAGATCGGAGATATGCATTATCGAAAATGGTTTCATGGCCAAAGGTGGCGACGGCTAACGCCACTTCCCCTCTCGCCGAAGTCTTGGCGTTCGCAGTGACAAAAGGCGGTTCATGCCCTATCTCTCTCGGCGAGAACCAACTGCCCAACCGTTCTTTCGTGCCATCTCCTCGTGTATGCCGATCTCAGTGGTGGGTTTGACCGATGGCCCGCATCGTCGAGAAGTCGTTCCAGTGACACCAGCCGCTCGCGGAGCCCGAGTCGAACTCCGAAGCGCAAGCTGGCCTTATCCGGCCCACACAACACCCAGGCGTCTTCCCGATGAAGCGCGTGAGCCCAAAGCGACGCCTCGCCCCGGTCCAATGCAATGTTGGTTATCTGCACCGCCAGTTTCGCACGCTCGCGATCCGTGACGGAGTGAACTGCTACCAGCGACGCACGCAATTCCTGCGCATCGATCTGTCGTTCCGGCCGCCGCATTTGGAAACCGGTCTGCGTTTCGGTCACACAATCCTGGACGGTTTCGACTGGTTAGCCTCCCGCGAGAGCGCGCCACGAACCAGTCCGGTGACATTCCAGGATAACGTTCGTGTCCACGAGCACGGGGCCATGTTGCCGCACCATCGCTCTTCACAATTCGACCGGGAACTCGACGCCGTGCGTCACGAACAAATCCGCCAGGTCTTCGACGGCTACATCGAGCAAGTCAGCCACGCGGCGTACCGAGACATGGCCCCCATCGATAGCAAGACCGAGAACCTCGATAAAGGGTGTCGAGAACAAGGCAGCCGTCGCGCTCTTAGCGACCTCGCGACCGTTGTTGCGCAAGGCCGCCTCCGGCAACGAACGAGCCACGGACGGCTTCATCTCGCCGAGCGCGACCAGCCGCCATCGCAGCGCCGACGACGTCACCCGAAGCTCGTCCGCCACATCGTTCAGGCGCGCGATCAGGTCCTCCCTGGACAGACTCGTCCAATCGTCGAACCGTTCCAGCGTCGAGGCCGGCATCAACACCGCCGCCGCAAAATTGTTGGCGAGTTGCTCCACGCGGTTGCCGCCGGTTTCCCGTACCTCTTCGGAATGTTCCGGCGGCATGGCATCCCAGGTCAGGATGTGAAACAACTCGTGCGCTAGATCGAAGTGACGGCGGCCTTCGACCTCTCGACGTGCGATCAGGACCGTATCCAATTCGGGCAGCCGGCAAGCCGCGCCAGAAACGCCGTCACCGGCATCGACCATGAGAACCAGGATACCCAGTTCCCGTTCCATGACTTCGACCAGGCCCGTTGCCGGTGCCTCGCCAAGGCCGAACTCGGCGACAAACCGCTCGCCCACCAGCATGGCGTCCTCGAAACGGGAATGGCGAGTAAGGCCCAGGGCCCGACGCATAAGCGGGGCGTGACGCCCAACCTGCGGCGACAGGGCACGAAACGCCGCGATCCAGCGGCCGGCGGCGCGTTCGTACTCGCCGAGCTGTTCGGCTCCGACGCATGTCTGCCGCCATGAGAAGCGGCCTTCACCGGCGAGCCGAAACGGATCGGTGAAGTAATCGAGCGGCGCATCCAGCCTCTCAACCGCCAGCACCAACTCTTCGGCGGTCACACGGCGTGCGCCGGTCTCGATCGCCGAGACGGTCTGCCGGTCCTTGAAGCCGAACAGTCGCGCAAGATCGTCTTGCGATAGCTTGCGCTCTTCGCGCAGCGCCTTGAACCGCCTACCGATGAGCTGGGTAGCCATCAGGACCCCATCATCGCATAAATTCTTGCGTTACAGTATTTGAAAGAATGTTATTCGAACGTTTGATCGCGGACAACAGGGTTGTCCCTCTCACGACTTCAGAGGGCGCGACGACATCGTTCGTTTCGAGAGCGTGCAAAAGCAGGGGCCGCTCTGCGGCACGGCACTTGAGAATGACCTTCCCACGAAATCAGGTCCAAGTCGAGAGTGAGGAATATGGGGAATTATCACCGCCGTCGTGGTGGTTGTGGTCAGTCCCGGGATGGGCCGCCGCCACGTTCATGGACGCCGAGCAACGGTTGCCGAAGATCCTCGGATATCGAGATCTCCGGATGCTTCAGGCCAAGCTCAAAGACCACGCCCAGAGCGACGACTCGTCAAAGGTGGCATAATCAATGACCCGAACCGCCATCCCAACATTCAACAACGTTCTCGACTTGAACTTGAGTTCGGAGAAAGGTCAGTATGAACATGATAGAAACTCAATGGAGCATCAAAGCAATGATGAGATTTAGTCTGTTGACAGGCTTGGCAGTGCTCGCTTCGAGCGTTGCGGCAAGCGGTCAGAGCGGCCCAATTCAGGTGGGTGATCCACTGGGTGCGGTCAATGAATCCGGCGTCTCCACTCCCATGTCTTCCAACGTCAAGGTCTATGGCAGCTTCCGTTTCGCCGAGAGCTGCACCTTCGATTCCGACCGGAACCTGATTCTGGCCATGAATGCGGGCGTGGGGCAAAACCTGCAGGAAAACGACGGTTACGTGTCGCTGATCAACCCCGACGGCAGCGTGCATACGGCCAAATGGATCGGCGCCACCCGGGACAACCTCACACTCAACCATCCTCTCGGCAGTGCCATCAGTAACGGTGTGCTGTATACGGTGGATGAAGGTGTGCTGCGCTCGTTTGACCTTGAAAGCGGCCAACCTCTGAACGCCTTCGAAGTAGAGGGCGCGACATTCCTCAATGGCATCGGAGTCAGTGAGGACGGCACCGCCTACATCTCCAACACCCGGCCGCCGGAAAGGATTCTCCGGGTCAGCGCGGACGGTGAAACGTCGATCTTCGTCGACGGCGCCCCGCTGAATGTGCCCAACGGCGTGGCCATTGACGGCGATGGCAATATTGTGGTGGTCAATATCGGCGATAACGCCGTACTCACCTTCAACTCTCAGGGGGAGCTGGTCAATACCGAAAACGCCGTCGAAGGCGGTAACGACGGCCTGGTAATCGCAGAAGACGGCACCAAGTATGTCAGTAGTGTTCGCTTCGGCAGCGTCTCACGGATCCGGTCCGGACAGCCCGCGGAAATAATCGCCTCGGGCATACCCAGTGCCGCCTCGATGTGTTACGACTCCGTTCAGAATCAGTTGGTGATTCCCATGAACCCCAATGACGCCCTGGCGTTTATTCCACTGGATTAGGCGCCTCGAAAACGGACAAGTTTTGCGAAAAGCATCGACATGGAGATACTACGAAATGACATCGAGGCTATTGACGGCGTTGGCCGCCGGTCTTCCGATAGCCGGAATATCTGGCATTGGATACGGCCAGACCACCAATCTCTATTGGGGAGACACGCACCTTCATGCCTCGTATTCGACCGACGCATGGAACTGTATAGAGGAGGAGCGATGAAACTGTATTTGCGGGCCCCAGGCTGGTTCGTTGTGACGTTGGTTTCGGTTGGGATGCTCGCAGGATTCTCGGCCCCGGCGTTTCATGCCGAAGAGAGACCGGGGCCACAGACGCCGGCAACCGAAACGGATTCCTTTGAGCTGACAGCGACGTTGTCCGGCCAGCCCGGGAATGCAGTCCGAATCAATTTCATCCGGTTGTCCTCCGACGAGGACTGGAGCACGCTCGTGGCGGCGGTGGAAAACCCGGAACCTGAGCCTCCCCCGGCAGACGAGGGCGGGGGCGGCGGACGCGGTGGCGGCGGCGGTGGCGGTGGCGGTGGCGGTGGCAGCGGTCGCGGGGGTGAGCAGGATCCGCCCGAGGATAACATTACGATCGCGATTTCCGGAGCGGCGACCGTCGGCTATATCTGGACCGACAGCTCTGTTTCCGGATACGCGATCAAGTACGCCGATCGCCAGTCGATGCCGGATGGAGGCGAACGCATCGTCCTGGTGACGACACGACGTCCCGCCACACGCATGCCTGCCGAAGACGAGTTCACGCTGATCGAGATCCGGTTGGATTCCAACGGCACTGGAGAAGGCAGGGCGTCCCGTCTTGCGGAGGCCAGCATCGATGGCGATGCCGGAAGGCTCGCGGTGGAAAACTATCCGTCAGCGCCGGTGTTGCTGGAAGGCATCCGGCGTTAAGACCATGCCAAAAAATGACGCCGCCCCACCCCGGGCGGCGTCACGCACTCAATTGAGGGGAACCACTGCGGCCGATCATGCAACTCTTTGGCAGGACGCTTCGAGAGTACGTGCTTTTCGCACGGGTCTTCCTGATCCTTACGGCCGTCGTGGGCCTCCTGCGCCTCGCCCTGTCATTGGCGGGAGCGCCTGACGGCTTCACTGTTTGGGTCAGCATCAACGCGATTATCCTGTTGGCGGTCGTGGTCTTTTCGATCCGCGTTCACACAACCGGTTTCGGCGGTTACAAGCACCTCCTCGTATTGGTGGCGCTCGAACTGCTGGTGGGTGAAATCATCATTACCGGCGGGATCGTTCTGGCGGTGGTGACCGGCGTCGAGAACATCTTCAGCGCGCCCGAGTTCTCGGTCCCGTTTGACAACCCCCTGCTGCATGCCGCATCCCATTTGCTGTTTGGGCCGACTCTGACCGCCGTATTATTCTGGATTCCCGGAGCGGCCGTCCTTTTCGTGACCAAGAGGCTCGTCAAAGGGCCGGCATCCGGTTAGCCGCCGCCTGCCCGTCTTCTCAATTCGACGCGGTCGATCTTCCGCGCGCCGGTGCGAGGAATAGCGTCGACGAAATGCACTTCGACCGGCCGCTTGTATTTGACCATCGACTCGTTGCAATAGGCGAAGAACTCTTCATCGGTCATTTCCTGTCCGCGGTCCAGAACCACAAACGCGACCACCACCTCGCCCAGTCTCCGATCGGGTTTGCCGACGGTCGCGGCTTCACGGATCTTGGGATGGTTGAACAGGACCTCGTCGACCTCCCGCGGATAGACGTTATAGCCGCCCACGATCACCATGTCCTTCTTCCGGTCGACTAGAAAGACGAAACCATCGGCGTCCGCGTAACCGATGTCGCCGGTATGGATCCACCCGTCCTTCACGGCACGTGCGGTTTCCTCCGGATTCGCGACGTATCCTTCCATCAATTGCGGTCCTTTCACCCTCGCCTCGCCGGCCTCTCCGAGCGGCAGCACGCGGTCGCCGGTTTCGATGTCGACGATCTCGATCCAGGTTTCGGGCACCGGATTTCCCACCGAAAGCAGCTTGCGTTCTGCATCCTTGGGGTTCAGGCAGAACGGAGCGCCCTCGGTCATCCCCCAGCCCTCGAGCAACGGACAACCGGTTCGCTCGAGCCACTCCCGGTGCAGGTCGGCCGGGCACGGTGCACCGCCGGTGGGGCAATACTTCAGGGACGATAGATCGAAGCTGTCGAAGGACGGCACGGCCATGAGCCCCATGTAGATCGGCGCGGGCCCGCCCGCGAACACCGTCACCTTGTAGCGATCGAGCGATCGAACAATCTGCTCGGGATCGTACCGCGGCATCATCACCAGCGTGCTCCGGCAGAAGATCGGCACCCACGTCGCATAGGTCAGGCCCCAGGTGTGGAACATGGGAGCGGCGTTCAAAAACACCTCCTTGCCATTATCAAGCGGCCAGACCGATATGTGTTGAAGCAGCGACCACACCAGACCCCGGTGCGTGTGGTTGACACCCTTGGGTACCCCGGTCGAACCCCCGGTGAAAAGAATGAGCGCGCGGTCATCTTCCAACGGCAGATCCGGGGGAGGACCGTCCAGGTATCGGTCGTCGATCCAGCGCCCGATATCGAGTCCTCCCGGCTCGAAGCTCAAAACCTCCGGAATCCCGAGGCCATCGGCGACCTGCCGGGCTTTCTCGCTGGCGCTCCGATCCGTGATGAGGGCGGCGGCATCCACGCTGGCGAGAACCGACTCGAGCTCGCGCACCTTGAAAAACGGATTGGCCGGGGCGGCCTGCGCGCCGGCTGTCATGACGGCCATCAGGGCGATGTCCATCTCGATCGAGTTGGGCATGACCAGAACGATCCCCCGACTGCCGATTTCGAGGGCTTTGAGTTCGGCGGCCAAGCCATTGACGGCGCGCCCGAACTCCCGATAGCTGATCGTCCGGTCTTCGTATATGACCGCAATCCGATCGGGCGCGTGCTCGACCGCGTCACGGAACATGTGAACAAGGCTCCGGTACCGGGGCAGGTTGGGGTCGATTTCCCGTTTCGGCGGAATCGTCGATAGATCGTTTGTCATTTGCCGGATAAAAAAGAGCGAGTCCGCGGGAACTTGCTCTTTGAGAGATCGATTCAGAGTTCGTGACTTATAGATCCATGGCGCCGGTGCTGTCACCGAAGGCATCCATGTCGAGCCTTTCCCTATGGGCCATTGTCAGGAAGATGTTGTTCATTGGAGTGTGCTCCGGGTTCCGAATGTGCTTGTTCCACGAATACCGGCCGGCGGCGCCCCCGGCAAGGATTACCGGAAGCGGTCCGTGGTTGTGCTCGTTCGAGTTGCTCATCGGACTGCCGTACAACACCAGCGAATGATCCAGCAACGACCCGTCCCCATCGGGCGTCGGGCGCAACTTGTCGAGCAGGTACGCCACCACCGAAACGTGATAGGCGTTCAGCCGTGCATAACGGGTCATCTTTTCCGGGTCTTCCTGTTGGTGAGAATCCGTACCCTCGGTCGGCGGTGTCCAATCCGAAAGAATTGCCCCGTGCGGCACGTGCAGAAAGACATACCGGGATTTCGCTTCCGCGGCCGTCTGTCGGAGCGGCGTCGCGGCGGGAAGCATCGACTCCAGGAAGCGCCAATCCCCCGGACGAATGTCCTTCGCGGAATGTGTTTCCTGGTTATGAACGTCATGGAGTTGTCTCCTACGGGGTCGCGGTTTCGACCCGCGCCTCGGCGGCGCGCATCTGAAACGCGTTGCTCTCTATGATACCGAGAACCAACGAAGTGAAGCGATAGTCGGTCTCGGCCGCCTGGAGCGCGATCGATCGGACCAGCGGCATGTCGTAGTAGTCCAGTCCGCGCCCCAGGGCGTAGGTCAGGAGCCTTTCGGTCATGTTCGTGACGAACTGATGCTCATAAACGGCGATGGCTTCCCTCAGCCCCTCAGGTCCTTCGATCGCTGTCCAATGGCTGGTTGACAACGGCGCGGATCTGGATGCCGTGGACGACGAAGGACGCAACGCGCTGGTCTGGTCTCAGGGTGTTCTGGCCACGCTGGCACAGCCCCGCCGCCGGCAGCCTCACACCGAGGCGCTGATTCTGGAACTGATGGAAACGCCGGCCGGTGAAAACCTCGGGCCGTGAGACCGGGTTTCTCAGGGCGTTCGCTTCGTAGGCAGCCCTTCTACCGCGATCGTCACTCCTGATCACCGAGAACCATTCGGTACAGGGCGTAAATCCCGTTCCAGGACATCGCCCGTCTTCAAAGAAATTCGACTTCCTCTAATCGCCAATGTTCGCAGAGCCACCTTGTTGTAATAGTCATTGAACTGAAGATCGAATCTGCCGGTCGCCGTCGGCACGAACTCCGATTCTTCCCGCGCCGCGACAATCCAGTAATCGCCTGGCGGTACGTTGCGAAACATGTATCGTTCTGCTCGTTGGTTGGCGAAGCGTAAATTGCGACCCACGTCACCATCCAACAACTCAAACTCGGACGGGACGAGAAGGACTTGCACATTCGAAGCGGCCTCTCCGTTGGCATCAATCACGCGACCGAAGACTTCCGCTCCGCCAGTTCCGATTTCAATTCTCAAGTCGCTTTCAGAAGTGACTTCGAACGGACCTCTTAGCAGGTCCGATTCCGACAATGTCGCCTCGGACACATAGTTGGCCGGTCCCACATCGGCGGCGAGACGATATTCGAGGGCGGGCACATTCTCGATCGAGAAGCGTCCCTCCGCATCTGGACGTCCGCTAGGAGCCTGCGCCGTAGGAATCCCATGAGATAATAGTGTCGCAATTGGGAGGATATTGGGATGCCGACAACATTTCGCCCCTACCAACCGGATCAAGCGCTGTTGTTGCCACCGGATTTACGAGATTGGTTGCCGGAGGGGCACCTGGCGCACCATGTGAGCGATCTGGTGGACGGATTGGACTTGACGGCGTTTTACGCGCCTTACGAGGGGGACGGTCGTCGCAAGTCGCCGTATGAGCCGCGGATGATGGCGAAGACGCTGATCTACGGGTACGCGACGGGGGTGTTTTCCTCCCGGGGGTTGGCGCGGAAGCTGGAGGAGGACGTGGCGTTTCGGGTGTTGGCGGCGGGGAATTATCCGAGCCATCGGACGATATGCGAGTTTCGCCGCCGTCATTTGTCGGATTTCAAGGCGCTGTTTGTGGAGGTGATCCGTCTGGCGCGCGAGACCGGCGTTGCGAACTTCGGCAAGTTGTCGATTGACGGGACGAAGGTTCGAGCCAATGCCAGCAAGCGCAAGGCGATGAGTTACGGTCGGATGCGGGAGGAGGAGCGGCGTCTGGCGGGCGAGATCGAAGCGTTGCTGTCGCGGGCGCGGGAGACCGACGCGGCCGAGGATGCGCGCTTTGGGGAGGCGTTTCGGGGCGACGAGTTGCCCGAGGAGTTGCGGCGCCGGGAGGACCGGCTGGCGGCGATCCGGGCGGCCAGGGCGCGTTTGGAGGCCAGGCAACGGGAGGCGGACGAGGCGCGGGGACGCAAGCCCGGTTCGAAGCGCAACCCGAAGGGCGGCCGGCCCTACAAGCGGGAATACGGGGAGCCGGACGAGAAGGCGCAGGACAACTTCACGGATCCGGAAAGCCGGATCATGAAGACCTCGACGGAGGGTTTTCAGCAATGCTACAACGCGCAGGTGGCGGTGGAGGGAGAGAACCAGTTGATCGTCGCTACCGAGGTGTCGTCGAACGCCAACGACCAGGGCCGGATGGTCCCGCTGGTGGACGAGGTGGAGGCCACCCATGGGGAACGGCCCGAGACGGTGTTGGCGGATGCGGGCTACTGCAACGAGGACGACCTGCAGGCGCTGGAGGCGCGCGGCGTGGACGGCTATGTGGCTCTGGGCCGGGAGGGCAAACACGAGATCCGGGTGAATGCGGCCAAACATCCGGCGAAGGCCCGCATGGCCGAGAAGCTGGCGACGGAGGCGGGACGGGCGCAGTACGCCCAACGCAAATGGCTATCGGAGGCGCCCAACGGGTGGATCAAGGAGGTGCTCGGTTTCCGCCGATTCAGCCTGCGCGGCCTGAACAAGGTGAGGGGCGAGTGGGATCTGGTGTGTCTGGCATTGAACGTCAAGCGGATGCAGGGGCTTCAGGCAGCCTGATGACAGGGATACCGCCCGCAAATCAGGCCGCAAGGGGGTCCATTCAAGCATCTGTGGCGCACCCAGCGGCGCCTCGTCGTCCAAAACGCCCTTTCTCCGGCCACCGATGCCGATCAATCGGCATCTCGCGAAATTCGCCAAGTCGCAAATCGACCTACGGCGCAGGCTCCTAGCAGCCTGTCGGACTTTCGGCGTAAGTCCTTTGTTTTCAACAACGGCCCTTTTTAGCCCGAAACTGTAAACACAGTCATATGAATGACTTAGGTTTTTGATTCGGTGTTAGTCCGACAGGCTGCTAGCCGCCACGAAGATGCCTAGTTCTCTGTGCACTGGACGAAAACTCACCGAAATCCGACTCAGGTCCAACGTAACGTTATCCGGCCAGGCAACTCTTCCGTGGACCGTTTCCGGTCCTCTGAGGACGATGTCGACGTCACTGACGTCAGAGAACACATTAACGCGCTCCCTGCCAGCAAGAGTTCCGTTATCGCCATGCCACACAATGGCATACAGGTCGTAAGTCCGACGGGGAACTACGCCGATCTCAAAACGAAAACCCTGCTCCGATGTTCTCAGCGTCCTCCGAATTGCCGGCGTTTGAATGCCTTCGTCTGCGGTTAGAATGAACAATAGAACAGTGTCCGCTTCCTCTCCGCCTGGAATCAACACTCGCCCGGATACCGTCGCCAGATCTCCTCTCTCCGCCGATATCTGGAATTCCAGACGTTGAAAAGCACTCCCTACAGTCGTGTCCAGTGGTACGGCAAAGTCGGGATTCGGCGAGTTCGGATAGTAAATCGGGAACTCATCCGGGAATTGAGTTGGTGTTGGTGGTGTAGCGCTCACAATGAATCGGGCCCGGTCGACTCCATCAAAGCGGAATCCACCATCCGTCGTCGACCCCACCGTACTCACGGTCTCTAGCCTCGGACGGCCGCTACTTCTGTCATAGACCTTCTCTGAAAGGCTCAGCAACCAACCGCTCAGTGGTTCGCCCAAGTCGTTGCTCAAGCGGCCCACCAGAGTCAACTCGGAGTCGAATCGATTCAAACGGACAATTACATCGACATCCTCTGCGCCTACCGTGATGCGAGTTCGTGTAATCCAAGGGGCGATCGCGTCAAGGCGATATCCCTCGGCTCGTACTTCCACGACGTAGGAATCTGGTGGCATATTCGAAAAAGAGAACCCTCCAAACGAGTCGCTGCTAGCCGTTCGTTCCAGTCTTTCGAACGATAGCAACCTCCCAAACTGTTTAAGCTGAACCTGCGCGCCAAAGATCGGCACTCCGTCTACAGACTCGACACGGCCGTGGACCGTTGGAAACTCGGCGTTACCTTGCCCGGCAATACTGCGTGAGGGCACCATGATCAGCGCCAATTGCAACAAGAACTGGAAGGGCAGGTAACCATGACGCCACTTCCAACGGAAGAACCTGGATATTTCATTCAGCATAGTGGGCGTACCTCACCACCACCAATAATCGTTGCATGACCTACCGCATGTGCCGTTCCGCAGGCGAGAACAGCCCTCCGTCTCATGAATTGTTTGGTCGGCGCAAGGCCTCACACGTTTCATGATTCCCGGGCAGTTCGTCCATATTCACCCGGCAATAGTCCCATAGTCCAAACAATCACGTCCTCGCTTGTAAGCGCGACCGTCGCACGGGTCAGCAATACTGGAAGACGCGACCAGGCAGTGCGCCCCACACGGAAAGGACATACAGAAATTTGGACACCAGACCCTCTTTCGGTCAACTACGCGTCCAGGAACGGAAGAACCAACATTTGGCGGCTGACGGTTTCGGGCGCCGCTCCTCCCCCAAATATGCGCTTGTGAGCGATCCCACACTAAGCGCTTGCCCGATGGTTCTGGCCGTGGTTAGCTATCGATTCGCCGGGAGCAAGGAGTAATCTGCCCGGCTGCCGGAGCCGCGGAGGGTGACGGATATGAGCCTCGACTTTCACTGGCGGCTGGGATTGTGGCACTTGATGCTGGTGCTCCTGGCGTTTCTGATATTCGGCCCAGGGACCGAAACCGTTGTCTTCGCGTCAGTTGTTCTTGTCGTCGCCGCCGTGCTCGTATTGCGCCTCCGGACCCAGTTGATCGCACCGTTGTCGAAGTTGTCGGCCGCGGTGCGGTCCGCGACTGGGGGTTCTGGGCGGTTGCCTTCGATATTTCGCGGTGCGCGGGTAATCGAGGATCTTTCAAAAAATCTTGGAGAGTGGTCCGACAATGTACATGAGCGGTTGAAGGATACTTCCGATGCCCGGAGGCGCCTGGAATCCATTCTGGATGCGATGGTCGAAGGCGTTCTGGTGTTCGGCTCGGACGAACGCATCATCCTGAGCAACGAAGGCGTTCTGCGTCTGATGGAAGGGCCGCGCGACCTGATCGGCAAGACATGCCTCGAGGTGTTCAGAAACGAATCCCTGGACCTTGCGGTTCGGGATACGTTTAGGGGGAAGCATGCCGATACTGTCCAGTTTCAGACCGGATCGGGCCGTGTCGTGAGGGCGCTGCTGTCTCCCGTGATCGGTGAGGACGAAACCGGCGTTGAGGCGGTCGTCACCGTTTTTCACGATCTGACGGACATCCAACAAGCCGACCGGATGCGGCGCGACTTTGTGGCGAACGTTTCGCACGAATTCAAAACGCCGTTGACGTCGATCCGTGGATACGCCGAGACGATCATGTCTGAAACCGGCAATGAGTCTCAGAAGGAATTCGCCAGAATCATCCATCGCAACGGGCGTTATCTGGAGTCGTTGGTCAACGATGTTCTCGTCCTGGCGCGCATCGAGTCCGAACAATCCTTGGCATTGGAGTCCCTGGACCTGCATTCCTTGATCGACGAACAGATCTCAATCTTTCGCCGGTTGCCCGCGGCCGAATCGATGACGATCGAGGTCGACTGCCCGGAGATCGAAATGCGGGCGGACCGGGGGCGGTTGAGAACGGCATTGGGAAATCTCATCGACAACGCGATTCGGTACAATCGCCCCGGCGGCGAGATCCGGGTGACGGCCCGCCGTGACAATTCCTACGTGGCGATCACTGTCAGCGATAGCGGATTTGGCATTCACGATGAGGAATTGCCCCGGATCTTCGAGCGTTTCTACCGTGTGGACAAAGCCCGGACACGTGACAGCGGCGGCACCGGTCTGGGACTTGCGATAGCGAAACACGCGGTTGAGAGTCATCGTGGTGTCCTCGGCGTCGAAAGCACGGTAGGTTCCGGATCCACGTTTACGATTCGACTTCCCGCCAATATGTAGAGACAGCGTTTCGGTCAGACATTTCTTGTACACTGTGAATCCATATGGCCGAGATTAGAGAGTTCCTGAACGAAAATCCATTGGTCGCGACGTTGATCGGGCTGGCCGCGATGTTTTTGGCCGCCTATCTCGCTGACTGGATCGCGAAACGGGTATTCCTGAGAATGGTCACCCGCATCGCCGTGGAGACATCTTTCAAGTTCGACGATGCCCTCCTCGAGTTCAACGTATTCGAACGCCTTGCGCACATCGCGCCGGCGATCGGCGTTTATTACGGGATCCTGCTGGTTCCGGGCATGCCCGATAACGTCGATGCGAAGGTTCAACAAGCGGCCTCCGCCGTGGTAGTCCTGATTGGGGTTTCCGTCGTCGTCTCTTTTCTGACCGCCGTCGAGAAGTACTACGCGAAAAGCATGATTGCCCAGGGGCGCCCGATCGAGGCGTACGTCCAGGTGACGAAGATTGCCGTCTACGTCGTCGGTGCAGTCATTTTCGTTGCTGTCCTGGTCGGTCAGAGTCCGATGGTCATGCTTGGCGGATTGGGCGCCCTGATGGCCGTTTTGCTTCTGGTTTTTCGCGACACGATCCTTTCCTTTGTCGCCAGCCTTCAGTTGGCCAGTTATGACACGATCCGCGTCGGCGACTGGATCGAGATGCCGCAGTACGGCACCGACGGTGACGTCATCGAGTTAAGCCTGCACACCGTTAAAATCCAGAACTTTGACAAGACGATCACGGCCCTTCCGACGCACAAGCTGATCGAGGAACCGTTCAAGAACTGGCGTGGAATGGAGGAATCCGGAGGACGACGCATCAAGCGATCGTTCTTTATCGATATGAGTTCGATCCGGTTCCTGACCGGGGAGGACTTGGACAGGCTCGAGAACTTTGTCGTACTCCGCGACTATATCCGTCAGAAGCGGGAGGAACTCGCCGCCTCCAACAAGGAAATCGAGCACGATCCGCTTCTGGTGGCCAACGCTCGACGGCTGACGAATGCCGGTACGCTCAGAGCGTACCTCGTCGCCTATCTTCGCCGGCATGCCAAAATTCATCAGGGCATGACGCTGATCGTCCGCCAACTCGGTCCGACGCCGGAAGGTCTCCCCATCGAACTGTATACGTTTACCAACATCACGGGTTGGTCCGAGTACGAAGACATCCAGTCGGACATCTTCGATCACATTTTTTCCATAGTTCCCGAATTCGATCTCCGCGTGTTCCAGGCGCCGACCGGTTCGGACTTCGAACGCCTCGGTTCGTCGCGCGATGGGTGATCTGGCGCACATTCTTTCGGGCAACGTTGCCGGCGATTTCTTTGTCGACAATTCGTGCATCGATTGCGACCTCTGCCGGGAGATTGCGCCTGAAGTGTTCGCCCAGGAAGACGGATACTCCGTAGTCCACCGGCAACCGCGCTCGGAGTCGGCAAGGCTACAGGCTCAGAAGGCGCTGGTGGCCTGCCCCACCGGATCGATCGGTACGCGCCAAAAAATGGATCTCTCGGCGGCGGCAAGCGCCTACCCCGAGCACATCGCGGGTGACGTCTACTTTTGCGGGTTTGCTTCAAGGAACTCATTTGGGGCCAAGAGCTATTTGATCGTCCGGCCCGACGGCAACGTCCTGGTCGATTCGCCGCGCTTCTCACGTTTGCTGG
Source organism: Terriglobia bacterium (assembly GCA_963555775.3). Classification (GTDB taxonomy): domain Bacteria; phylum Acidobacteriota; class Terriglobia; order 20CM-2-55-15; family 20CM-2-55-15; genus JAJEDW01. The sequence goes on from CAUVWY020000009.1 coordinate 472,764, forward strand.
TCCGCCGTCTCGAAGCAATGGGAGGAGTCCGGACGATGTTCCTGACGCACCGGGACGATGTCGCCGACCATGAGAAGTTTCGCGAACACTTTGGATGCACTCGTGTCATCCACCGCGACGAAGCGGTTTGGTTTGACGCCGAGCACGTGTTGGAGGGAGTGCGGCCGGTCGAATTGGCCGGCGACCTTACTGCAATTCCCACGCCCGGACACACGCGCGGGCATACCGTCCTTCTCTACGACAACCGTTTCCTGTTTACCGGCGACCACCTCGCCTGGTCTCCAACCTACGCACATTTGATTGCCTTTCGGCACCACAATTGGTTCTCATGGCCTGAAACGATTCGATCGATGGCTCGTCTCAAGGACTATCGGTTTGAATGGATTCTGCCCGGCCATGGACGCCCGGCCCGTTATCGGGCCGATGAGATGCGCCAAAAAGTGGGCGACTGCGTGGAATGGATGCACACCGTTGCCTAGCAGCCTGTCGGACTAACACCGAATCAAAAACCTAAGTCATTCATATGACTGTGTTTACCGTTTCGGGCTAAAAAGGGCCGTTGTTGAAAACAAAGGACTTACGCCGAAAGTCCGACAGGCTGCTAGCGTCCTGTCCCACAGATAGCGAGTTTAACGTTCGGAGCGCAACGGGGTTGTATTCGAGGAATGACGCCCCATCGAATGTCCCGCGTTGAGCCAATGTCCGGCATAGTGAGTGGAGGAACGATAATGAAGAGTGCCCCGTTTCGCCCGATCTCTCGGGGCCGATGCGGGTTGGCGTCGATGGCGCCAGGCCACGGCGCGGCGCGTCCTGTTCTGGGGGCCGTCATGCTTGTCTCCATGGTGCTGGCGGCTTCCGCCCAGGAACCGGCCCCCTCAGATGTTCCGTTCGACATGTTCGAACTCGACAACGGTTTGCGGGTGATTCTGGCCGAGGATCGCTCCGCGCCCACTTGTTCTATTGCCATGGTTTACGACGTGGGTTCGCGAAACGAAGAACGCGGGCAGACGGGTTTCGCTCACCTGATCGAGCACTTGATGTTCCAGGGTTCCGACAACGTTGGCCGCGGTGAACATTTTGTTCTCGTCCAGAACAACGGTGGCGGTGCAGGCGCCCGGACGACGGCCGACCATACCAGCTACTATCAGACGCTTCCCGCGAATCAACTGGACCTGGGATTGTTTCTGGAAGCCGATCGCATGCGATCCCTGGATTTTTCGGAGACAAGCTTCAATTCACAGCGCGATGTCGTAGCCGGCGAGCGCAGGGTTCGCCACGATAACGCGCCTTACGGATTGACCGAAGAGACGATCCTCGAGACGGTGTACGAGAACTTCGCTTACGGCCATCCCGTCATCGGTTCCATGGACGATCTGAATCGGGCGACGCTTGACGAAGTGCGGGAATTCTTCCGAAAGTACTACGCCCCGAACAACGCCGTCATCGCCCTGGTCGGGAATTTCGATTCCGAAGAAGCTCTGGCAAAGGTCGAACGGTATTTTGGGGATATTCCGCCGCAGTCCGGGCTCCGGGACGTCGTTTCCGATGAGCTTCCTCAGGCAGAAGAACGGCGTGCCACGATTCAGGACGATTTTGCGCGTCTGCCCCAACTCGACATCGTTTTCCGTGGGCCGCCCGGTAGTTCCCCGCAGTGGTACATGATGGCGATTCTGGGCGACATTCTCGCCAGCGAGCGAATGGGCCGGCTGTATCGGCGGTTCGTCGAAGAAGAGCAGGTGGCGCTCGACGTTGCGGCCCGAATCGATGAAAGGCGAGGGAATTCATTGTTCCGGATTTCGGCGATACCTGCCGCGGGAACAGAACTGGAAGATCTCGAGGCCATGATCCATGCCGAGATCGACCGGTTGAAGCTGGAGTTGGTCGAAGAGTCGGAACTGGAACGGGCACGGGCCCAAATGGAACTAACCGAATCCGAACGACTGCAAGGCACGATGGCACGGGCGATTACGCTTGCCGCCAATGAGGTCTACTATCGCGACCCGGACTTGATCAACCGCGGTCGAGCGTCGCTCGACGGCATTACGCGCGAATCGATCATGCGCGCTGCCGACATTTATCTGCGGGAGTCCAACCGGACCGTCGTGATGACCCGCCCGACGAACTCCGCGACAGTTCTGGGAGGCCGCAGACCATGAACTTGCGTCAACTGGCCATCGGCGGGGTGGTCGTGCTGCAGGCGGTGGGCCTCGCGGGTGTCGAGATCGATGCCCAGGACATCGCTCCCGAGTTGGCGTCGGTCGTCCGAAAAAACCTGGCGCCGATTTCCGACGACCTGCTCGATGTCCGGTCCCCCCATGCGGTCCGGTCGGAACTCGATAACGGGCTCACTGTAATCGTTGTCGAGGATCGTCGCTTCGGACTGGTTTCCATGCGGCTCGACATTGCCGGATCGGGGGCTCTTTACGATCCTCCGGGAATGGAAGGGCTGGCCGGTATCACCGCCGGCATGTTGCGCGAGGGGACGACCACTCGAACGGATATTGAGATAAGGAACGATATGGCGCGACTGGGCGCCAGTTTCTCGATCGGAACCGGCTTCGAATCGCAGGCCACAACAATTACTGCTTCCGGATTGAGTCGTAGTTTGGAGAACTGGTTTCCCATCCTGCGCGATGTCGTCGTGAATCCGGCCTTTTCGGAATCGTCATTGGTTCAAATACGGCTTCAGCGCGGGCCGGACGTAAGCCGGCGGGAGGCATCGGTGTCGTTTCTGGCTGAACAGAGGTACCATGACGCGCTTTACGGCGAGCATCCCGCCGCCAGGCGAGGGGCGACGTCGTCGTCGCTGGACGCCGTCTCGGTGGAGGCGGTTTCCGAGTGGCACCGCGAACGGTACGTCCCACAGAATTCCATTCTGACGATTGTCGGCGACGTGGAACCGGACGCACTCGTTCCCTGGCTCGGCTCGGAACTCGCCGAGTGGAAATCGAACGATTTCGTCCATGAGCCGCCCTCGGCCCCGGTGCGTCCGGCAGGCGTGGACATCTCCCTGATCGACCGTCCGGGATCTCTCCAGGTCTTGCTACTGATGGGGAACCTTGCAGTCGAACGCAACCACCCGGACTACGTTGGCCTCAGGGTTGCCAACGAACTGCTGGGCGGCGGGCCCGCTTCACGTTTGTTCGGCGCCCACCTCCAAGACCCGCCCGCGCCGTACACGGCCTATAGCACGCTGTCCGCCCTCAACTACGCCGGTCCCTGGACCGTCTCCGCCGCTTTTCGGGCCGAAGAGACGGCCACTGCCCTGGAACGGATCCTGGGTGAGATCGGCCGGTTGAAAAACGAGCCCATCGCCGCTGCCGAACTCGAGGGGATCAAGCGGTCGGTGGTCGGGAGTTTCGCGCTGTCGCTTGAAGCGCCCGAAGCGCTCGCCAATTACGCCTTCCTTGCCGAAACTCACGGCCTTCCCGACGGCTATTGGGATGCTTATGCCACTGGAGCGATGGAAGTTGCCGCCCAGGATGTGGCACGCATCGTTGGCGAGTACCTCGATCCGGAAACTCTTCGGATCGTCGCGGTTGGCGACGGCGCCGAGATCCTGTCAGCGTTGGAGCGGTACGGACCCGTCGAAGTCTACGATGTCGATAGCAACCTGCTGAATTAACCCGCGTTGCGCCGAACCCACCGGCCCCTTGTTTGGAAGGCCCCCCGACTTTCCTCGGGCGTCACGTTGAATGCTCTTAAATGGTTGATCGTGTTATTTTAAAGGCTGGTTGGGGGCGTCGCGCACGGCCTTTGTGGCGCTTTCGAGGCATGGAAAGAAGGAAAAAAATCGAGTTGCGGATTCGCGAGCTTCAAATGGTTGCCCGCGGGTTGCTGTCCACCCGCCATCCGATGCTCGCGCACATCATTCCGATGCGCCGCTGCAACCTGGCCTGCACCTACTGCAACGAGTACGACAACTTCTCTCCGCCCGTTCCGACCGAGGAAGTCTGTCGGCGCATCGACAAGCTGGCCGAGTTGGGGACCTCCATCATTACGATCAGTGGCGGCGAGCCGTTGATGCATCCCGAAATCGAACGGATCGTCGCGCGAATCCGGCATCACCGCATGATCGCGGGCATGATTACAAACGGATACCTGTTGATGCCCAAGAAGATCGAGGCGTTGAACGACGCCGGGCTACAGCATCTGCAGATCAGTATCGACAACGTAGAGCCCGATGAGGTGTCGGTCAAGAGCCTGAAAGTGCTCAGGAAGAAATTGGAGTTTCTCGCCGAGTATGCGGACTTTGACGTCAACATCAATTCGGTGATCGGCGGCGGTATTCAGACGCCCGAGGATGCTTTGCAGATCACTCAGTTGGCGCAATCGCTCGGATTTGCCACCTCGCTGGGTATCATTCACGACGGTTCCGGACAGTTGAAGCCGCTGAACAAGGCTGAAGAGCGGATCTACCGGAAGATTCGCAGCTATGGCAGCCGCGGCTACGCCGGTTTGAGCTATTTCCAGGACAACCTGGCCCAGGGAAAACCAAACCACTGGCACTGCCGTGCCGGCGCTCGTTACCTCTATATTTGCGAGGATGGACTCGTCCACTATTGTTCGCAACAGCGCGGCTATCCGGGCATTCCGCTGGCGGACTATACCGTTGAGGACGTGCGCCGGGAGTTCGAGACCGCCAAACCGTGTGCGCCCACCTGTACGATCGGATGTGTCCAGAGGGTGTCGATGACAGACCACTGGCGCGGCCCGCAATCGTCGGAAGCCAAGCTTCCGGCCCATCGCGACAACGCGGGAATCGCCCTCGGCTGACAGGCGATGGTAGAACGTCAGTTTTCGAAGTCGGCCGTCGCCGAGGCCGGTCGTTTCCGTTCCGCGTAGAACTTCTCCCACTCCGATTCCGACTCCGACTCCCACTGTAGGTGCAGTCTATGACTGCACAATCACGACCGCACAATCACGACCGCACAATTAAGTCCCCTACAGTTCGGAGCGCTCTCTCCAACAGTTTCGGAATGCTGTCGGTGCGGTTTCGGACTTGATTCGGGCGGTCATAGACCGCCCCTACAATAAGAGTTTCGGATTCAGACTCCCGTTCCCACTCCCACTGTAGGTGCGGTCTATGACCGCACGATTACCGTCGTTACGGATCGGACACGGGGTTTCGAGGCGCGGAGATCGACTCCGGATCACGCACCGAGAATGTGGTACCCGCCATCCACAAAGATCACTTCGCCGGTGATGCCGCGTGAGAACGGACTGACCAGGAAGAGCGCGGCGTCCCCGACTTCTCCGATATCGGTTGCGGAACGGAGCGGAGCGCGTTCGGCGTGCATTTTGACCATGCTGGTAATCCCCGATACGGCTGAGGATGCGAGCGTCCTGATCGGTCCCGCCGAGATGGCATTGACCCGGATCCCTTCGGGACCAAGATCGTTGGCAAGATACCGGACCGAGGCTTCAAGAGCGGCCTTGGCAACGCCCATGACGTTGTAACCGGGAACCACGCGTTCGCTGCCCAGGTAGGTCAGCGTGACAATGCTTCCGTTGCGGTCTTTCATGAGAGGCGCGGCACGCCGTGCCACGGCCACCAGCGAATAGGCGCTCACGTCAAGCGCCGTCAAAAACGCTTCGCGGGTCGTATCGGCATAGGCGCCCGACAAGGCTTCGCGCGGGGCGTAGGCGAGAGCGTGAATCACGAAATCCAGACTGCCGATTTCCTTTTCGATCGATTCCATCGCCCTATCGATCTCGTCGTCGTTCCTGACGTCGCACTGTAATAAAAGAGGGTCGTTCAGTTCGGGCGCCAGTTTTTGCGCATTCTGTCCGAGCCGTTCGTTTTGGTACGTAAGGACGATGCGGGCGCCGGCTTTATTGGCGGACTGGGCGATGCCCCACGCAATGCTCCGCTTGTTGGCCACGCCCATGACAAGGCCGGTCTTTCCTTCAAGTCGCATATCGATCCCTTAGCGGGGGCCCGCGGCGGCGATCAATTCGCCCATCTCGCCTGAAAATTGCTCGAAGTTTTTCTTGAACAGTTTGGCGAGATACCGGGCCTGTTTGTCGTATGCGGCCTTGTCCGCCCAGGTGTTGCGTGGGTTCAATACGTTTTCCGGAACTCCGGGGCAGACAGTCGGCACGTCAAGATTGAAGAGTTCGTGCCTTTCCATGGGTACTTCAGCCAGTATTCCATTCAGGGCCGCTCGTACCATGGCACGGGTGTGCTGGATCTTCATCCGGCGTCCGATACCGTACGATCCGCCGGTCCAACCCGTGTTCACCAGCCAGCAGTCGGCCTTGTGCTCCTCCATTCTCTTCCGGAGGAGATCCGCGTAAACCGTGGGATGTAGAACCATGAAGGGGGCGCCGAAGCAGGTGCTGAAGGTGGCTTGCGGCTCCTTGCCCAGACCGGATTCGGTCCCGGCGACCTTTGCGGTGTATCCGGAAACAAAATGGTACATGGCCTGTTCCGGCGTTAGTTTCGAAATCGGCGGCAGAACGCCGAATGCGTCCGCCGTAAGCATGAGAATGTTCTTCGGATGACCGCCCATTCCGCTCCTCTCGATGTTCTTGATATACGTGATCGGATAGGCGGCACGCGTGTTTTCGGTGATTGAATCGTCGTCGAGGTCCAGTTGGCGGGTGGTATCGTTGAGGACCACGTTTTCCAGAACGGTACCGAAACGGCGCGTCGCGCGATAGATGTCGGGTTCCGCTTCGGGGTCGAGTCGAATGACCTTTGCGTAACAGCCGCCTTCGAAGTTGAACACGCCGTTGTCGCTCCAGCCATGCTCGTCATCTCCGATCAGGAGACGATCCGGATCCGCAGACAACGTCGTCTTGCCGGTACCGGACAAGCCGAACAGGATTGCGCTCGAACCATCCTTGCCGATGTTCGCCGAGCAGTGCATTGGGAACACGCCGCGCTGCGGCATCAGGTAGTTCATGATCGTGAACGCCGACTTCTTGATCTCCCCGGCGTAGTGCGTCCCGGCGATCAGCACCATGCGCTTCTTGAAGTTGATCACGACGAAGGCCGTGGAGTTGGTCCCATCGATTTCGGGGATTGCTCTGAAGTTGGGAAGGCTGATGATCGTGAACGCGTCTTCGGTGGTGGTGCGCCTGAGGAACAGGTTCCGCACGAACTGGTTCTGCCATGACAACTCGGTAATCACCTGGAGCGGGATACGGTAGTCCGGATCCGCACCGACGTAACAATCCTGGAGATAGACATCGCGCCCCTGCAGATAACCCTCGAAGCGGTTGAGCAGCGCATCGAAACGTTCTTCTTCGATCGGGCTGTTGTTCGCCCACCAGACCTGTTCGGCGCACGATGGTTCCATCGTGATGAACTTGTCCTTGGGGGATCGTCCGGTCCGGGCTCCGGTGTGAACTACCAGCGGACCGCGATGCGCCATCTTGGCTTCGCCGCGACGAATCGTGTGTTCAAAGATCGCCGCAGTCGGAAGATTGCGATATACGTTGCGGACGCGTTTGAGAAGAAGGGAGTCGCTCATTTATTTCATCCTGCTCTGACAATTTCGGCTGTAGTGGTGACGATATTTCGTGTCGTCGTGACGACGGTGCGGGTTGTGGCACGGGCTGCAAGGAGTTCAGATGTTGGCGGTCGAACATCAAAGCGCCGACCATGACTCGGACAAGGCAATGCAACAGGTATTTGTACCACAGTTGTCAGGCCGTTTTCACCCGCCAGATGGCGGATTCCGGCCTATTTTCAAATGGCGTCGCGGAAAGCGGTGCAAGAAGAAGCTCCGGGGAAGAGCACGAGTGCGTTGACGCGTTAATGCACCTGACGAAACGCAGGCAACGACAGGCTACGGTGCCGATGCTCGCTTGACGTTTGGGGCACGAAGTCCGCTATGTGCGACCCCGCCGGGTCCTGCCGCGGGCTGCTCGTCGCGGTGCTATAATTCGGCAAATGGATGATGATCGCAACGCGCTTCTGGAGATCATGCGCGAGCATTCTCTCCGGACCGGCGATTTCGTACTCACCTCCGGCAGGAAGTCCTCTTACTACCTGGATTGCCGCGTCACGACGCTGCATCCCCTTGGCGCCTTCCTGACGGCCCGGCTCATCCTGCGGACGATTCGTGAAAATGGAATCCAGGCTCAGGCGATCGGCGGTCTGACTCTGGGAGCGGATCCCATCGTTGCCGCGGTTGCCGCCGTCAGTGTCATCGAAGAAACTCCGATGCCTGCCTTCATCGTTCGTAAGGAAGCCAAGGGACACGGTGCGAAGCGGCAGATCGAGGGATGGTCCGGTGACAAGGGCGCCGGGGTCATCGTCGTCGATGACGCGTGCACCAGTGGCGGTTCGATTCTTGAAGCCTGCGACAAAGTGGAAGAGGCGGGATACCGGGTCGTGGCCACCATGTGCGTTGTCGACCGCGAGGAAGGCGGAACCGAATCGGTGGCCGCCCGGTATCCCTTTTACCCGCTTTTTACGGCGAAGGACTTGCTCGCAAATTGCTCATAGGACGTTCCATCACAATGAGAATCTTCGCAATACTGATGATGATCACGATGGTTCCGTTGGCGTCGTCTGCCCGTCTGCCACATCCGGTTCAACTACCCGTCGCCGGGATGGGCACGCTGGACAACAGCGAACCCATTCCGTATTTCATTGCCGACGGTGCGGGAATTCGCGGGTATGAGGACAGCGATCGCGGACTGGCTCGCGCGGCCCTGGACGCATGGGCTCGTGAAAGCGATGGACGGTTGCGGTTTGTCGAAGCCGAATCAGAAGACGCGGCGGAGGTTCACGTTGTATGGATTCCGCCCGGAGGCGGGCTCTACGGCGAGATGAGACGTGTTCGGGTGGCGGACAAAATCCGGACGTTCGTGTATATCACCCCCAGCGTAGAAGGACAGGGGCCGGTCATGACACGGCTGACGATGGAAGATCCTCTGTTGAGAGACGCCATCGTCTATCTGACGTGCGTTCACGAACTGGGTCACGCAGTCGGCCTGGGGCACACCAGCGATTTCGAGGACATCATGTACTCGTTCGGTTTCGGTGGCGATATCGTGAACTACTTCATGCGGTACCGCCTGAAGCTTCAGGACCGGTCCGACATAGACCGTAACTCCGGGTTGTCGGCCAATGACCGGGCCACTCTGCTTCGCCTTTACGAGAATCCACGCGGGGATTAGGCCGAATGCGATACGACTTCCTCGTTCAAACCTACGAGACCGAACGCCTCAAGATTCTCAGCGTGTGGAGCATGTTCGAAGATGACGATCTGGGTTTTCGTCCCAAGGCCGACGATCGGCGTGGGCGCAGCGTTCTCGAGCAGATGGTCCATCAGTGCGTGAGCGAGGATCTGTGGTTTCGTAACATCCTGGGAATCGCCGTGGATACCACGCCCCTGCCCGAAGAGGAAAACCGGCTGGGTTCATTCGGCGTTATGGGCAAGCCTCGGCGCTGAGGCTCGCGGCCTTGCAGGCGACCAGTGAGGGTTGGTGGGAGCAGAGCGTCAAATTCTTCGAAACCGACCGAAGCCGGGCGTGGGTGATGGTGCGGCGCGTGTCGCATTCCTCGCATCACCGGGGACAACAGATGGCCATGCTGCGCATGCTGGGACGCGACATCCACAGCAACTATGGCCCAACCGCGGACACCGGAGGCCTGATGGCCAACAAGGCGCCCGTCATCTATGCCTACGCTGGAGTCGACGCGTTGATCGAGGGTGAGGTGGCCGGGGGAAGAAAGGCCGGCCTGCCGGGTCCCGGAAAAAACGCCCCGACGGAGCGGCCTTTGGGTTAGCTTGTCTTGCCTTAAAACTGAAATGCGGTCTTGCACGCCTCGATCGGTTACGGGTGCGCGAGAAATAATGCGCCGACCGCAACCGGCGGCCAATAGGGAGTATTCGAAGTGGCGACAGCCTTGATCGCCGACCCCGGATTCCGGGACCACGAAACCGGAGCGCACCCGGAGACGCCATTGCGTCTCGATGCGATCCAGCGGGCGCTCGAAGGGGACGAAGAACTCTGGAGCCGGCTGACGTTTCCGGAATGCCGTCCCGCATCCGAGGATGCCATTCGGCGCTGCCACTCGCGGGAATTGATCGACGACATTCGGGAGGCCGCGGAGAGGGGTATCCGGCGCCTCGACGCGGATACCGTGATCAGCCGTGCCTCGTTCGAGGTGGCGCGTCTCGCCGCTGGTGCGGCTACGATGGCTGTCGATCTCGTCTTCGGCCATGCAGACGATGAAGCGGAGTCCGTGGACAACGTGTTCGCCGCGGTTCGGCCGCCCGGCCATCACGCCGGTACCGAGGTGGCCAGGGGTTTCTGTCTGTTCAACAACGCCGCCATCGGCGCTCGGCACGCGCAATCTGTCCACGGCGCCGAGCGCGTCCTGATCATCGACTGGGATGTCCATCATGGAAACGGTACCCAGGAAATCTTTTACCGCGATCCTTCGGTTTTCTATTTTTCGACCCATCAATACCCGTACTATCCCGGGACCGGGGCGCGGACCGAAACCGGGGATGGTCTCGGGGCCGGCTCCATTCTCAATGTGCCGCTGACGGCCGGGACGCCCGCGGCGAGCCATCGGGAGGCCTTTCGGAATGCTCTCGCCATGATCGAAGATCGTTTCGCTCCGGACCTGGTGATTGTTTCGGCGGGATTCGATTCGCGGAGAGGGGACCCCCTGGGCGGGTTGCTGCTCGAAGACACGGATTTTTCCGAAATGACCCGGGAAGTGATGGATCTTGCCTCGCGCCATGCGAATGGCCGCGTGGTGTCGTTGCTGGAAGGCGGCTACAATCTGAACAATCTCGGCGGCGCCGTGCATGCGCATGTGTCGGCGTTGGCAACGGGATGATGTATGGCGATGGGGTGATGTATAGCGGCCGGGCGCGCGCGGAACATTCCTCGGCCCTGTTCCGTATCGCCTCCCGGGAGGACTGACCAATGCCTGCGATGCACGAGGTGGAATACAAGATCTTTGGCGACGACATGCAGTTTGTCGAGGTGGAACTGGACCCGGGCGAGGCCACTGTCGCCGAAGCGGGCGGCATGATGTACATGGACCAGGATATCGAGATGGAAACCATCTTCGGTGACGGTTCCCAGGCACGGAGCGGCTTCATGGATTCGCTGGTCGGTGCAGGCAAGCGTCTGTTGACCGGGGAATCGCTGTTCATGACCGTCTTTCAAAATCGGGGATCGAGCAAACGGAGGGTGGCGTTCGGAGCGCCTTACCCGGGCAAGATCATTCCGATTCATCTGGCGGATATCGGGGGCATCTTCATTGCCCAGAAGGATTCGTTCCTTGCGGCCGCAAAGGGAGTCTCGATCGGGATCGCGTTCCAGAAACGGCTTGGAGCCGGCCTTTTCGGTGGAGAGGGCTTCATCATGCAGCGCCTTGAAGGCGATGGATTTGCGTTCGTCCACGCGGGGGGCACGCTGTACGAAAGGAAACTGGCCCCCGGCGAGATGCTTCGGGTGGATACGGGATGCATCGTGGGGTTCCAGCCGACCGTCGATTATGACATCCAGTATGTCGGGAAGATCAAGTCGGCCCTGTTCGGCGGTGAAGGTCTGTTTTTCGCTACACTCCGCGGACCCGGCTCGGTATGGTTGCAATCCTTGCCGCTGAGTCGGCTGGCCAATCGGATCGTTTCGGCGGTACCATCGGCGGGTGGCCGGGCAGTGGGTGAAGGCTCCATCCTGGGTGGCATCGGCCGTGTCCTGGATGGCGATGGTCCTTTCTAGCGGCCCTTTACGGAGAAAGCGAGAGTCAGCATGCCTGAACTTATAGAAACGCCGAGCGTCATTGAGTCGGTGGGGACGAAACCCAAACGGATCGAGGAATATGCCTGGCGCGTCAACACGGGCCACAGCGGTGTGAGCGTCGCCCGTATGGTGTCCCCCGAAGGCTGGCTCGAGCCGGGCCAGACACCGGAATTTGAAGAAATAACGGTTGTACTCAAGGGAATGCTCCGCGTGGAGCATGCTGCCGGGGCGCTTGAGGTTCGCGCCGGCCAGGCGGTCGTCGCACATCCCGGCGAATGGATTCGTTACAGCAGCCCGGATGCGGGTGGCGCCGAGTATGTGGCCATATGCCTTCCCGCCTTCTCACCCGACACCGTGCATCGGGATGAGGACGGTTGAGGAATAGCGAATTGGGCACGAGCTGGCTATTGGACTTCTTTCTGGTCGGCACCGGCGGCTTCATCGGCTCCGTTCTCCGTTTCGGCATGGGGGGCTTGACGTACCGGATTTTCCCCGCCGCCACCTTGCCTTACGGCACCCTTGCGGTGAATGTGATCGGGTGCCTGATCATTGGCGTGCTCGGCGGAATCGGCGATGCGCGCCAGATTGCGGCCGGGGAACTCCGGCTGTTTCTCTTCATCGGTCTTCTCGGCGGTTTCACTACTTTTTCTGCTTTCGGCTACGAGACTCTGGCGCTGGTGCGTACGGCGGAGTTGTTTCGCGCCACTGTCAACGTGGGATTGCATCTGGTTCTCGGCCTTGCTGCCGTCTGGGTGGGTTACACGGTCGGTAACCGGTCGTGAAACGCGTCTGTGTCTTCGCGGGTTCCAGCCTCGGGCGCCGTTCCGAATACGAAGCGAGCGCCCGCGCGCTCGGCGAGTTGCTGGCCTCGCGTAACATCGGATTGGTGTACGGAGGTGGCGGGACCGGGCTGATGGGTGTGCTTGCCGACACCGTACTCGGAGCGGGTGGACAGGTTACGGGCATCATCACTGCGCAACTTGCCAGAAGCGAAGCCCATGCCGGGTTGACCGAATTGCGCATAGTTTCCTCGATGCATGAGCGCAAGGCCATGATGGCGGATCTCGCCGACGCTTTCATCGCATTGCCCGGAGGGTTGGGCACGCTCGAGGAATTCATGGAAGTCTGGACCTGGGCCCAGCTTGGCATCCACTCCAAACCCTGCGGACTGCTGAATGCCGCTGGCTACTACGATCCGCTGGTGGATTTTGTCGACCGGATGGTCGATGAGGCGTTCGTCAAACCCATCCATCACGCCATTCCGATCGTCGAAAGCGATGCGTCAAGACTGATCGACCGGCTTGCGGCATCTAAGCGCGCGCATTGAGCTGAACGGGGTCGCGGACGGCGAAACGTGGCAGGCGCCCCGGCGTGCCTTCCGGGCGTGAACCCGAAAACTACAGACCGCTTTCCATGACGTGGCCGCAGCGCGGAGGTACGATGTGCGATCCCGATTACTGACCCGCGCCGGAAACCTGCGCCAGTTCGTCCTCGATGATCGCCGAATAGGTGGCGTACTCCTGTGCCCCGCCTAGCGGTCGGCCGTTGATGTAGATCGTTGGAGTGCCGGTCACCCCGGCGGCCATTCCCGCCCTCAGATCCGAAGCGACCCGATCGGCGTATTTGCCCGAATCCAGACAGGCGCCGAACGCGTCGGTATCCAGTTCCAGGTTGACCGCCTTGAATTTGAGGCTCGCCACTTCCAGTTCGATGGGTTCGGCGAACATCGCGTCATGCATCGGCCAGAACGCGCCCTGATCGCTGGCACAGAGGGATGCCTCGGCGGCCTTCTGGGCGCGTGGATGGATGTCGTTCAGGGGAAACTGCCGGTAGACCAGACGAATCCGGTCGCCGTAGTTTTCCTCGATCCGATCCAGAATCGGTTGCGTGCGGCGGCAGAACGGGCACTCGAAGTCCGAGAACTCGACCAAGGTGACCAGCGCGTCCTCGGGTCCCCGGTACGGGTGGCCGGCAGTTTCGACTTCGACCCGGTAGGGACCCAGCCGCGCTTCCACCCCGTGCTCGGATCGGAGGTTCAAGACGAAGGCTTCCAACGCGATTTCGTAATTGCGTTCGAGCAGGAACTGGCGGACCTGCGCCATTCCGACTTCCCTGGAAACGCCCGCCATCAACTGCTGGTTCAGTTGATAGATGTTGCCCCTCTCCGCCTGCGTCGGTTCGGCAACATTGCTTTCGACTTCAGTGGCGAGCAATTCGCGGGTCGTCACGCTACGGCGTTCCGCCTCGGCCTGAATGACGCGGTCGGCGATGATGCCATCGAGCGCCTGCCGGAGCGCCTCATGTTCCCTCTGCTTGGTGCTCGCCAGGAACTGGAGACGCTCGATTTCGATCGCATCGAATTCATCCGCGGCTACCGCCCGGACGTCGGCTTCGGTCAGCACCGTACCGTTGACGATCGCAAGTGTCCGGGATTCGGACTGCGCCCAAGCCGCGGGCGCCATCAGGACGGCCGCCATCGGAAGAAATACCCACCGCCTTCGTTTTGAATCCATGAACTCCGTCTCCGTCTGTCGTTTCGACGTACTCCGCCATGCCCGCGGCCCGTCGCGGAACGCTTGATTGTTCGGTTGGCCTGCCAACGAGTGTGATGCGTCGAATAGCCGGACTGCTAATTCATCACGTTGGCCAAGGCCGCGAATGGTCCGGTTCCGCCATGGCCGCCCACGACGGTTTCGACATCCAAACCCGCCGCGACGACAGCATCATGGAATGCGCGCGCATTGGCGTTGTCCGCTTCCACGGGATTGGGCGGCGAGTAGAGGTCGCTGACGAACACGACGCGTTCTTCTGGGAGGTATACCACGACCATCCCCGCGGCGTGGTTATTCGGGACTTCCACGATTTGAACGGTTCGGACGCCGTCGGTGAGTTCCATCGGTTCGGAGCCGACGCCCTCGACGGTCGGAGTGAGGCCGGACTGCGAGAGCATATCGGGCCGAACCGTGCTGGGGCTGTTCAGCACGGTTTCAAGGAACGGAACGATGCTTTCATGTCCGATGACCGTTGCTCCCTTGCCGGCGTATGCGCGGATCCCGCCGCTGTGGTCCGCGTGATAGTGCGTGACCACCGTATAGCGAATCGGCTTATCAGGGAATCGTGCTTCGACCGCTTCGATCACTCCGATGGAACGCTCCTCGAAGAGCGGCGCCTCGACGACGATCAGGTGGTCTTCCATTTCGACGACCATGCTGTTATGGGAACCGCCGACGGCATGAAACAGTCCGGGTGCGATCTCTTCCAGAGGCGCGACTACGGGCACTTCGGCATATCCTGGAAGCGGTCCGAATCCCATTCCGGCACGACGAATCGTGATTTGCGACAGGATTCGTTCTCCGGGCTCGGATGCGCTGCGCACTTCTTCGGGAATATCGAAACTCCCGTCATCGAAGGATCCGTTGTTGATGATGTTCCTGAAGAACTCTTCGATGAAAAGGTCGCCATTGAGATACATGGTCTGGGTAAAGGGGAGTTGGATCGAGATCGGCCGTCCTTCGTCCGTCGCTGCGATCTGGGACGGCGCCCATTCCGAAAATACAATCTCGTTTTGCGTGTCGCCGTACAACGGATCCGTTTCCAGGTAGATAACGCTGTGCGGGAACTTGCTGAAACCTTCAATCCGGACCAGAATCTCCACGGCAGCGCCGTTGTCCGTGTATTGCAGGACCTGATAGGTCGTCTCGCCGATGACCCGGTCTTCGGCGCGTCTCAGATCGTCGGCGTCTCGGGCGATTAAGGGGAAACGGACAGGCAGGCGATTGAAGTCCCGCATGCGCGCCGCGACGCGGCTTCCCTGTATCCGTTCGACGGTTTCTTCATCGTCGGCGCCCGGTGTGAACAGGGCTCCAACGTCGCCGTCGATGACTTCGGTGAAACGTACCGGGGCCGGACTCGGATAGGACCGCGTTCCGTTGAACTGGAGGCGCATCGACCCGCTACCGATGTCGACCATCAGGTTGCGGTTGAAGATGTTCAACTCGCGGTCGCCCCCGGGTGCCAGTGCTTGATGGGGTTCCCACTCGGTTCCCTCGCTGACGAGTTCCTGTCGTTCGACCATGGAAAGCAGGTCCCAGCCTCCCAGCGTCACGACCATTTCCTCAAGAAGCTCCGCGCCTGCTTCCGGCCCCGTTTCCAGTCCCGAACCGCACGCTGAGAGAAGCAGCATACTGGCACAAACCAGAATCCACATCCGTTGCATGAGTTACCCTCCAAGTCCGTTGCTTGTCGCTGTCCTGTTGACCGAGCCTACGCCAACCCTCGCCAAAGATCAACGAAGCCGGGAGGCTCTCAGCAATTCTCATTTTGGCCCCTGACGGTCTCGGAATGATATCCCACTTCCCATTCCCACTGTAGGTGCAGTCCATGACTGCACAATCTTGATTCGGGCGGTCATAGACCGCTCCTACAGTTTCGGAATGCGGCCACCCACTCCGACTCCCACTCCCACTGTAGGTGCAGTCTATGACTGCACGATTACCGCCCCTATAGTTTCGGAGTCGCGGAATGCAGGCACCCAACTCAACCAGTCACGACATCGAAAAACCTCAAGACCAGGAGCGGGAATGAAGAGCCGAAAACACTCATAATGAGAATTGCCGGGAGGCTCTTTTGCGGCTGCCGAAATTTCCGCCCTTTCTCCGCGGTAGTGGGGATGTCAGCCACGGGGAAGCCAAAGCGAACGTGCTGTCAATTCGCGATGATCCAGATGCGCGGCCTTGTCCATCAGCCGGAGTGAAGCGGGAAGTTCGGCCCGTATGCGCCATTCCCCGATTTGTCCGCCGGCATCGTTGAAGGCGTCCACCCATTCGTTCCACCAGGGAGCGATCCGCCGGGAAACAGGTTCCACGATCAGTATCGATGCGCCACTGTGGTGTGCCGCCAGCAGCTTGTTTCGAATGTGTCCGCGTTGCCCGGGATCCAACTCGTTGATCGTAAACGCGGCCACGATGCCGCCGCCGGGCCCCCTGATCGGCGCCTGGATCAGGTCCATGCACCGGATCGTTCCCCGAAGACCCAGCGTGCGCCAGGTCCACCGCGCCTCACCCGCGGCCCAGGAACGACGTTCGATGCCGACGAGCGGCACGTCCTTCCCGATCTCCAGCGCCCACGCCGCTCCGGCCGTTCCGGTTCCACATCCAAGGTCGAGAATCTGGTTCACCGCGGCGCCGGCGCCGATCCGGCGGATGATCTCACGCACCGTCAGGAAGTGCAGGGGGGCATAGAACAAGGCGAACGCGGCCCGCTTTCCCGCACCATCGAGTGCCCCTTCGACGCTGGATCCCCGCTTGTGAACATAGGCGACGGACAATGCCTGAACTGCTCGACGTACTTCCTGAAACGTGAGATCGGTCATGTGCCGCTTTTCCAATGCACCGTACCACCTCTGGAACGCATCGGTATCGGCCGGAACGCCGTGTTCATGTGCCGGATGCGCCTTGGTTGTCGTCGGTTCGGACATCGTGTTCGGGCGGAGGCGATAATACGGCTGAAGTCAATCTGTTGTACCGCTTCGAGATCTGTTCAGTCGAACGGTTCACACTCGATGACATCATAGCGCGGACCTGAAACTTGACCATAAGTCATTGACATTATTGACTTGATAATGGAGCCGTCAGTGGTTGAGTTTCACTCTTGAATGATTCGCCCCTGGCGGGGGCGCGTTTTGCCCGAATCGGGTTTGCTTCCACACGGAATAAGGCGTGCTGGCGCGCTTGATCCGGCGCGACAGGCGCAGATCCGCGTTCGCAGGGGTTCAATATTCGAGATCAAGGAACTCCTTTGTGGGCAAGTCGCGCCCCCGCCTGCCGGCACAGCCCCAGCACCTGACCGAATATTCCACGTAGCGCGTCCAGATGGCGCTTCCGGAACTCGTTCACCGTCCGGAAATCGGCGCATCCACCCCCATTGATCGCCATGAAATCGACTCGCTCACCACAGTCCCGCACGAACCGCCGCGATGAACAAATCCCCTGACAGTAGAGCCGCTTGCAAAACTCTGAGGGGATTGCGGCTCAGCCCTCAATATTCCTGGTGAATATCGTTTTGTGCTGGTTCGCAGACTGAGTTCTGGGCATGGAGGAGGGCGGCGGCGAGTCAGGAAGCATGGGAATAGGGGATTCGGGGTGTTTTCACCGAGTGTTGGACAAGGGCGTGTGGCGGACGCCGGTAAGGCATCGGGATGAGGTGTTTGCCGGGACGCGTTGTGGATTATGTCACCAGACGCGCGAGTTGATCGGCGGTAAGCGCGAGCACGCCGAACATACAGTGGCACATCACCTTGGGGGCACTGCGGACGCGGACATGGCGACCGCCGAACTCGGCAAAGGCGCGTGAGAAGACCGACTCGCTTGGCGCCGCGCTCTTCCTCTCCCAGCCGCAGATCCGCCGCAACCGTACATCGGTGGCCAATCGGTCCAGCAGCGCTCGCGTTGTCGGCATTCGGGAGGGGATCGAGAATAACCGCAAACTGGAACGGCTCCTGAAGGACATGCGCCGCATCTCGTCTTGCGCTCTTGCTTTCACTACCGGTAGGAAGGTCCCACGAACTGCCGCGTCTCCGGTTCCACCACCCTGGTCTCGACGACCGCCACTGGACTCACGCTTCGGGCCAGAAAATCCCCCTGCTACCGTTTTTTTCAAGAATATTATGAGAATTAATGTTGAATAGCCCCGCCTATTGAGCGAATATCCGGTGAATATCATGTCATTAAGGTTACGCTACGGCGAGAATTCATGGACGGCCAATGGAGGAACGTACCATGTCATGGAGAAGCGTGGGGTGCATCACAGCGGTCTCTGTCATAGGGCTGACGTGTCTGGGGCTTCCCGCAGCCGAGGGGCAGGGCGTCGGCCTGTTTTCCGCGGTGAATCGCGCGGAGCAGTTGGATTCGCCCACGCCCGCCTCGCTCGACGCCATAACGATGCGCCGCCAGGTGGTGACGATGGAATTGGAGCGCCTCGAGCGCGTCCGGGCGACTACGGCCGCACTCTCCCGTCCGCCCGTTGACGGCGGAGCCGTATCCGTGCGCAACGGCGATCGTGACGCGGTGCCCGCGTTGGATCGAACCCTGACCTTGAACCTGTTCGAAGACGCCGTGTTCACAGGGATCGTGGAGCATACCGCGCCGACGTTTTCAGGCGGCTATTCGATATCGGGCCGGCTCGTCGAAGAACCGCTGGGCACGCTGACGGTCGTCGTCAACGGCGAGACGGTCGCGGGCTCGGTGCGGACGCTAGGCGGGACGTACCGGATTCGGTCGGTGGGCGGCGGACACTATGTCATCAGTGAAGTAGAGGAGCCGCCTCTGGTCGACGACGTGCTGGAGCCGTAAGCCGACGAGGCCAATCTGAAGCACCCCTCCCAATGAAGCCCCGTCGCGCTCATCCTGTCATCATTTTGCTGGTGGTCCTACTGTGTCTGGCGCCCGGCGTTCAGGCCCAGGATGGCGTCGCCACCGACAAGGCGGCGCTGGTGGCGCTCTACAACGCCACAGACGGCGCGAATTGGACGCCCAACACCAACTGGACGAGCACCGAGCAGCTGTCGGCGTGGCACGGTGTGACCACCAACAGTGATGGCCGCGTCACGCGCCTGGTGCTGAACGACAACGGCTTGGACGGCACACTGCCGGCGGCGCTGGGCGACCTGAGCGCCCTCGAATACTTGGATCTGCAAAACAACGCCCTGAGCGGTGCCCTCCCGGCAGAGTTGGCGGATCTGACCAATCTCGAAGAACTGTTGCTCAACGAGAGCCGGGCCTTGACCGGCCCGTTGCCGGACGGGCTGCGCGAGCTGTCCGGCCTGGAGACTGTGAACATCGAGAAGACCGAGCTCTGCGCCCCGGAGGATGACGCCTTTCAAACGTGGTTGGATACGATCACCTTCAGTGGCCTGATCTGTCCGCCGGCCGAGCAGTCGGTGATTGACGTGGCGGTTTTCTACACGCCGGCTGCCCGGGAGAACGCGGGCGGGACTGACGTGACCGCGACCTTGATCGACCTCATGGTTGCGGAGACCAACGCGGCCTACCAAGCGAGTCGCGCGAATCAGCGCATCAAACTGGTGGCGGTCGAGGAGGTCGTGGGGTACACGGAGAGCAACAATTTGAGCATAGATCTCGTTCGTCTGCGGTCGCCGTCGGATGGACACATGGACGAGGTCCACGACATCCGCGATGCGGTTGCCGCGGACATCGTTCTGCTGATAACCGTAACCGCCGGGTCTCGCGGCGTGGCGTTCCAGATGTTCGTCCCATCGACAAGCTCCGAAGCTGAGGCCTTTGGGGTGGTCAGTACCGAATCCACCGATACGTTCGCGCACGAACTGGGCCACATCATGGGTCTCCAACATGACCGGTACCAGGTCTGCAAGGACAACTGCAGCCATGTCACACGGTTTCCATACGCCTTTGGCTACGAAAACCAGAGGGCGCTGGAGCCAAGCCCACCCGACACCGCCTTCTGGCGTACGATCATGGCGTACCCCAGCCAGTGCGGCCGTTGCTCGGGCATTCTCCGTTTCTCGAATCCGGATCAGATCTACCCCTATCCCGGCGGCGACCCCCTGGGCAAGGCTGGCCTCGAGCCGGCCCCGGGGGCGGACGGTCCGTCCGATGCGGTGCGGATGCTCAACCGGACACGCGGCTACGTGGCGAACTTCCGGACCCCGCGGGCGATCACGGTGTCCTTCGATGCCCAGACATACACCGCAACCGAGGGCGGAACCTCGGCGACCGTGACGGTCAGCCTGAGCGACGAACCCGGCCGTGCCATTGACATTTCCCTCACGGCAACGAGTGCCAACGGCGCCGCAGCCTCCGACTACATCGTTCCGAGCAGCGTGCCCTTCGCGGCGAACGACACCGAGCAGACCTTCACCGTCACGGCCGTCGACGACGCCGTGGACGATGACGGCGAAACCGTGGCCCTGACCCTGGGCTCTCTGCTGCCGGGCGGTGTCAGCGCAGGCAGCACGACTACCGCCACGGTCACGCTGACCGACAACGACCCCGATCCCGGCGCTCCGAGCGTTCTGAGCGTGTCGCTGACCTCGGACCCTGGCGGTGGGTATGCAACGGGCGAGGAGATCGAAGGCACGGTGCGCTTCAACAAGAGGGTCACGGTGACGGGGACGCCACAACTCGGGCTGACGGTCGGGAGCGTCACGCGGCAGGCATCGTATGAGGGCGGGGCGCGCGAAGTCGTGACGTTTTCCTACGAGGTCGCCGCCAACGAGACCGATGCGGATGGGGTGAGCGTTGCTGCGAACGCGCTGTCGCTCAACGGCGGTACGATCCGGGACAGCGCCAACCGGGCCGCGGGCCTGACGCACAGTGCGCTTGCCGCCGACGTGAACCACCGTGTGGACGGCGTCAAGCCGATGCTGCTGGAGGCGGTGGTGGATGAAACGATACTGACGCTGACCTATGACGAGCCGTTGGCCCAGCCGGCGCTCCGGGCCTCATCGTTTATCACCGTGGCGGTTGTCCACCCCGGGCGTGGCACATATGCTCCTGAAGTGGCTGTGAAGGGATCGGTCATGACGGTGACGCTGTCGGGTCCCGTATTGGCGGGCGAGGTGGTGACGGTGAGATCAAATGTTTTGTTTCTTGGCGCGCCGCACCTCATCCGGGATCTCGCGGGCAACCCAGCGGCAAGCTTGATGGATCACGAAGTGACGAATGTGACAAAGGTACGGCCCTACGACACCGACGGCGACCGGCTGATCGAGATCACGACGCTCGCCCAACTCGACGCGGTCCGTCATGATCGGAACGGCGACGGCGTCCCCACGGGCGGCGGGGCGAGTGCCTATCGCGCGGCGTTTCCCGACGCGTTTGTGGAAGCGGGCTCGCAGCTCCGTTGCGTTCTCGAGTGTCAAGGCTATGAGCTGATGGCGGACCTGGACTTCGACACCGACGACGATGGAGATGTCGACGCAGACGACAACTACTGGAACAACGGCGCCGGCTGGAACCCCATCGGGCGCGCCGGCTCTGATTTTCTGACAACGTTCGAGGGTAACGGCCACACTGTTCGCAACCTGTTCATTGGTCGGCCCTCGACGAACGGTACCGGGTTGTTTGGATATACCGACCGGGCGTCCGACATCCGTCACGTCGGGCTGATCCAGGTCGATGTGGCAGGAAGATGGTACGTCGGCGGCCTGGTCGGGAACAATTTGGGCGCCATCACGGCTAGCTACGCCACAGGCCAAGTGTCGGGCTATACCCGGGTCGGCGGCCTGGTCGGGGCGAACTATGGCAGTGTCCGGACCAGCCATGCGACCGCCCAGGTGTCGGGGAGCCAGTCTGTCGGCGGCTTGGTCGGGCGGAATCTTGGCGACGCCATCACCGTTGCCAGTTACGCCACGGGCGCGGTGTCGGGAATAGGCGCTGTCGGCGGCCTGATCGGGTATGAAGGTGGCAACACGGTCCGAGCGAGTTACGCCAGTGGCCGGGTATCAGGGTTGGAGGCCATCGGCGGGCTGGTCGGAGCGCTCGGCAGCAGTACGATCACGGCCAGTTACTGGGACACGACAACCTCGGGGCAGACGACCGGAGATCATGGGACTGGTCAGACGACGGCGCAGCTCCAGGCGCCCACCGACGACACGGGCATCTATGCGGCCTGGGACTATGACCTGTGGGACTTCGGGGAAGCCGACGAGTATCCGGTGCTGGCAGTGGACTTCGATGGGGACGGGGACGCCACCTGGGAGGAGTTCGGCTACCAGTTCCGGGAACGGCCGGGCCTGACGGCGACGTTCGAGCCAACCGGGGTGACCCTGACCTGGACCGAGGTGCATGCGGATCACTGGGACCCAGCGCCGGACGTTGCCTACACCCTCTACCGCGACGACGGCACCGAGGTCACGACCCTCGCGGAGAATTCCTCCGGGCGCAGTTACACCGACACCAGCACGGTCGTCGGCGCGACCTACACTTACCAGGTGGCGGCCGTAGTGGACGGAGGTGAGGCGACGCGCAGTGCACGGGTTTCGGTAACGGTGCCCGACAGTACGCCTCCGACAGTGAGCATGATCGCGATCAGCTCGAATCCGGGAACGGATGCGGCCTATGCCACGGGCGATGAGATTCAGGTGACGGTGACCTTCAGCGAGACGGTGGAGGTGACGGGAACGCCGCGGTTGACGCTGGAGCTGGGAGGAGGGAGGCGAACGGCGACCTATGGAGGCGGGTCGGGAACAGCGGCGCTGCTCTTTGCCTACGAAGTGGCCGACGGGGAAAGCGACACCGATGGAGTGGGCGTCGAGGCCGACAGTCTGTTGGGCGGGACCATCCGGGACGGCTCGAACAATAACGCCGTGCTGGACCATGAGACGGTGGCGCCGCAGGCCGGGCACAAGGTGGACGCGGTCAAGCCGCGGCTGGCCGCAAGCGGCGGGGCAGTGGTGAACGGGACAAAGCTGACGCTGACCTACGACGAGCCACTTGGCGGGAGCTCGACCCCTGCGTCGGGGGACTTCACAGTGGCTGGAGGCGATCAGACACGGACGGTCACTTGGGTTTCGGTGAGCGGGAGCACCGTGGTGCTGACCCTGGATGCTGGGGCCGAGCACTTGGAGGCGGGAATCCTGGTGAGTTATACGCCGGGGGACAACCCGATCCGGGATGTGCCGGGAAACGATGCGGAGGCGCTCAGCCGCGAGCCGGTGACCAACGACACCCCGGACACGACAGCGCCGACGGTGAGGAGTCTGGACATCACATCGAACCCGGGATCTGACCAGACTTATGCGGCGGGGGACGAGATCGAGGTGACGGTGACCTTCGATGAGACGGTGGAGGTGGAGGGGACGCCGCAGTTGAGGCTGAGAGTGGGAACCAGGACCCGAACAGCTGGCTATGAAACCGGCACGGGGGCGGCGGCGCTGGTGTTCGCCTACGAGGTGGCCGATGGGGACGACGACACCGACGGGGTGAGCATCGAGGCGGGCCGGATCGCCCTGAACGGCGGGACGATCGAAGACGAGGCAGAGAATGCCGCGGATCTGGCTCACGGGGCGGTGGTGGCCAACGCAGGGCACAAGGTGGACGGGGTGCGGCCGGCGTTTGTGAGCGCGGCGGTGGACAGCTCCTCTCTGACGCTGACCTACAGGGAGGCGCTCGATGAGGGATCGAGGCCTGCGCCGGGGGACTTCACGGTGCAGGTGGACGGGAGCGGGCGAACCGTTTCGGGAGTCTCGGTCAGCGATACCGTGGTGACGCTGACCCTCAATCCTGCGGTGGTGCACGGAGATACGGGAATTCGGGTGAGCTACACACCGGACACCAATCCGATCCGGGACGTGGTGGGCAACGACGCGCTCGCACTGAGCAACCGGTCTGTGACCAACACCACGGGGGCTCCCAACACGGTGCCGGAGATCACAACTCCGAGTGCGTTCGATGTCCGGGAGAACCAATCGGTGGCGAGGCGGTTGGCGGCCAGAGACACCGACCCGGGTGACGAGGTGACGGGCTGGGCGATCATGGGCGGGGCCGATCAGGGGCAGTTCACGATCACCACTGATACGGGGGATCTGAGCTTCCGGACAGCGCCGGACTTCGAAGCCCCCGGAGACAACGAGTATGAGGTGACAGTGGAAGTGAAGAGCGGGGCGGGGGCCAGGGAACTGGAGGCCGAGCAGACGTTCACGATCAGAGTGACGGACGAACGGGAACCGCCGGGTATCCCGGAGGCGCCGGCCTTCTCGGGGGAGACGGCGGACAGCATGACGGTCAACTGGAGGGAACCGGACAACACGGGCCCGGCGATCACCGACTACGACGTGCAGTACCGGGAGAAGGGCACGGGGCGCTTCACCGACGGTCAACACGAGGGGCCGGGGCTCTCTCTGACGCTGGATGACCTGGAGCCGGGCACGGTCTATGAAGTGCAGGTGCGGGCCACCAACGACGAGGGGAGAAGCGACTGGTCCGAGTCTGGCGAGGGGATAACGGTGGCGCCGCTGACGGTTCAGATGACGAGCGACCTTCCGCCTCCGGTGGAGGGCCCCTTTACGGTAAGGTTCAGCTATTCGGAGCCGGTGACAGGTTTTTCCAGCAACGGCATCGAGAGCGGTCAGAATCCTGCCTGCACCGACGATCAGAACAACCCGGTGTTCTGCGACCCGGGGATCGGTCGACTGGATACGGTCGACAACCGGGTGTTCACCGCTACGGTGACGCCCGGGACCAATGGGGTGGCACACAACTACACGCTGACGCTGACGGTGAGCGGAGGGGCGGTGAGGTCGTCGGCCGGGAACAAACCGAACGAGGCGGCGACTCTGGAAGTTCGTATCGCGCCGCCGGGGGTGACGGCGCCGATCTCGACGATCGGTCTGACGCCGAGCGCCAGCAACGGCCAGGTGACGCTGAGGTGGAATACCCCGGCGAACACCGGAGGCGCCCCGATCGTCCGCTACGAATACCGCTGGAAGGAGAGCGGCGGGGAGTTCAGCGACTGGATCAGCGTTGGTTCGGGGACGAGGTCCGCGACGGTGCGTAATCTGACCAACGGCGCCGAATACACCTTCGAGGCGCGGGCGGTCAACGCTCTGGGCAAGGGCTCGGCGGAGACAGCGGTGGCGACACCCACGGTCGTCACGCGCCCGCCCGTCACGGGTGGCGGCGGTGGCGGAGGAGGAGGAAGCGGGCCCGCCCGGCCCCCGTCCTACCCCGGAACCATACGGGCCGGGGGCGGCGACGGGGAGGTGACGCTGACATGGAATGCGCCCTCCAGCCAGGGCAGCTCCCGCATTCAGTATTACGAGTACCGGATTGACGGCGAGGGCGAGTGGATTTCGACCGGATCGAGCGACCGCATCCACACGATTGCCGGTCTGACCAACGGCCGGGTCTACTTCTTCCATCTGCGCGCGGTGAGCGCCGCCGGGTCCGGTTCCCACCGCATTTCGCCCGAGGCCACGCCCGTCGCGGACCTGGACTTTACTCACTTCGCCAATGGGGGTTTCATCACCTCCACGCTGGCGCTGGTGAACGCGGGTGCCTACCCGGTCCGCCCCGCCATCTACTTCTACGATCAGGACGGCGATCCCATCGCCGCACGGTCCCTGGTGAGCCTGACGCCGGATCTGGAAGTCCTGGACGACGGCGCCGTGAGCCCCCGGACGGTCATGAACCCCCTGAGCGAACTCACCATCGCCACCCACGGCCGCGGGGGACAGCGGGTCGGATCGGTCTCGGTCCGGGCTCCCAGTTCCATCGGCGGGGTGCTGCGCTTCGACATCCCCGCCCTCGGGGTCGCCGGGGTCGGCGACAGCGCAACCCTCCGGGATGCCCTCGTCCCGGTGCGCCGTCAGGATGACGGCATCAACACGGGCGTCGCGGTCCGCAACCGGGGTACGGCCGCCCTGACCCTGCAATGCCGATTGATGCGGGACGGCGCCGTGCTCGAAGAGACAATCATCCCGCTTGCGGCCAACGGCCAGGACTCCCGATTCATCGACCAGGTGTTCCCCGCCGCCGATACGTCGGACTTCGCCGGGTCGGTGCGGTGCCTGACGCCCGAACCGGGGCGCTTCTCCGCGGTGGCCTTCGAACTGGACGGGGTCCACCGGATCTTCACCACCCTGCCCGTGGTGCCGGTACCGGCGGTCCCGGAGCAGGAACAAGGGGAAGATCAGGAGCAAGAGGAGGAACAGGACGCCACGCGCCTGGACTTCACGCATTTCGCCAATGGCGGGAACATCGTCTCCGATCTGGTGCTGGTGAACGCGGGCGCCGATCCCGTCCAGCCCGCCATCTATTTCAACGATCAGGACGGCAACCCCATCGCCGCCGAGTCGCTGGTGGATATCACCGAGGATCTGGAGGTGGGCGGCGACGGCGCCCTGCGCCCTGGCGCGGCCATGAACCCGTTGGGAGAACTGACCATTTCAACCCACGGCCGCGGGGGCCAGATCGTCGGATCGGTCGCCGTCGTGGCCGAGGGTCCCATCGGCGGGGTCCTGCGCTTCGACATCCCACGCCTCGGGGTCGCCGGGGTCGGCGACAGTCCCCCGGTCCGGGATGCCCTGGTCCCGGTGCGCCGCCAGAGGGACGGCATCAACACGGGGGTCGCGGTCCACAACCGGGGCACGACCGCCCTCCTGGTGCGGTGCCGATTGATGCGGGTCGGCGTCGTGCTCGAAGAGACGATGATCCCGCTTGCCGCCAACGGCCAGGACTCCCGATTCATCGACCAGGTGTTCCCCACCGCCGATACCTCGGACTTCGTGGGGTCGGTGCGGTGCCTGACGCCCGAACCGGGCCGCTTCTCGGCGGTGGCCTTCGAACTGGATGGGGTCCACCGGATCTTCACCACCCTGCCCGTCGTCCCGGTGGTCGAGGTGCCATGACGTCGGGAGATCGAGCGCCGCGGGAAGGGCCGTTGGTCGGCCGGGCGGAAGGTCACGGTGGTGCTCGATCTAATGCGTGGCGCCGAGCTGGAGGCGACAAGCCGGAAGTACGCGGGCGCGGTTGCCGGAGGTCAGGACTCGCCCGGGTCGCCGGGGCGGGGCATGCGGTAGCCGACCCCGCGCTCGTTGAATATCCAGGTCGGGCTCGCCGCGTCGTCGCCGAGCCTTTGGCGCAGCCGCTTGACGTAGGCGCGCACCTTCTTGGGGTTGCCGGTGCTCCGTCCGCCCCAGACCTGGCGCAGCAGGGCCTCGTGAGTCAGGACCCGGCCCGCGCCCTGCGCGAGCACGCGTAGCGCCGCGTTCTCGTCCGCCGTCCGGTCGCGATCGCTCATCCGTTCTCCTCCCTCTGCCCGCCGCCCCGGCCGGCGGGTGATTCGGCGCCGGACCGCGGCCGTGGCGGTGCGATTCGGTCCAGCTCCTGGATATCATGCCTATTTCGCTCAGAAATCGCTCTCTTATCTCATAATAGGACGGTATTGTCACACTATATTACCTAGAATTATAAGGGGAAATTATGTCCGGACCAGCGGCGGAAGCCGGGCGGTCCGGTTTCGGAGCAGGCCGGGACGTCAGGGGGTGGGAAGACCGAAATGAATCGTTCTTCAGAACCGGGTGTTATTGCCGCCGGGCTGCCGGCGGCGTCCTTCGCGCGGCGCGGCCGCGGCGGCGCGGAACGCTCCCACCGCGCGGTTCCTTGCCTCCGCCGGCAGGTCCGGTCCCTCGGCCGCCACGCGCGCGCGGCGCTCACGCTTGCCGGCATCGCCGTGCTGGCGATCCCGCTGCTGGCCGCTCCCGCCGGAGCGCAACAACCGCCGGCGCGGGCTGGCGCCGACTTACCGGTGAGGGCCGTGCGGCAGATCGAGGCACTGCTGGCAGCGAAGGCGCAGCGGACGGCGGCGCAGCGGAAGGTGAGTTCGCAACTCCTGGACGCGGCGGAGAGCGCGCAACTGCCGGAGACGGCGGAAAGTGCGCAACTGCCGGAGACGGCGGAAAGTGCGCAACTGCCGGAGACGGCAACTCCCCGCCAGCCCGCGCCGGAGGGGATCGCGCAGCAGCTACGGGGGCCGGACGCCGCGGCCGGCCAACAGGCGGGGAACCCCGATGGCGCACCCGAACCCGAACCGGAACCCGAACGGGTGACGGTGGACATCCGGGCCGATGTGACACCCGCGGTGCTGGCCCGCATCCGGACCCTGGGCGGCACGGTGATCGACAGCGTGCCGAAATACCGTGCCATCCGGGCGCAGCTCCCGCTGGGTAGCGTGGCGCGGCTCGCCGCGCTCAATGCGGTCCAGTCCATCCGCCCCGCCGACGAGGCGGTGACCCGCAAGGACAACACGACCCAAGGCGATGCCGCCCATCGGGCGAACGCAGCGCGCACGACCTACAGTGTCGACGGCACGGGCATTGGGATCGGCGTGATCTCAAATGGCGTTCGGACGCTAGCCGACCGGCAGGCCTCGGGAGACCTGCCGGCGCGGGTGACGGTGCTGCCGGGCCAGGAAGGGTCGGGCGACGAAGGGACGGCGCTGCTCGAGATCGTCCACGACCTTGCGCCCGGCGCCGAACTGTATTTCGCGACGGGCAACGGCGGGCAGGCGCGGATGGCAGCGAACATCGAGGCGCTCTGCAAAGCCGGCGCAAACGTCATCGTCGACGACATCGGCTACGCGCTAGCAGCCTGTCGGACTTTCGGCGTAAGTCCTTTGTTTTCAACAACGGCCCTTTTTAGCCCGAAACGGTAAACACAGTCATATGAATGACTTAGGTTTTTGATTCGGTGTTAGTCCGACAGGCTGCTAGAGGCGGCATACCAGGACGACATCGTAGCGAAAGGGGTCAACGCGGCGGTCGCCGGCGGCTGTTACTTCTTCTCGGCGGGCGGCAACGACGGCAATCTGACCGATGGCACTACTGGGGTCTGGGAGGGGGACTACGCCGCAGGAACCGCGCTGATTGTGGACGGTGAGACGCTCGGCGTTCGGCACGACTTCGGCGGTGGGGTGGAAGGGAACGAGGTGAGTGGCCGCGGGGTTAGCGCCATTGTCCTTCAGTGGGCCGACCCGCTGGGTGCTTCAGCGAGCGATTACGACTTGTTCCTGGTCAATGAAGACGGCGACGTGGTCGCCAGCTCGACGGATATCCAGGACGGAACACAGGATCCGATCGAGTCCATCGTCGCGCGGTTTCTTAGCTTCTCCGGACTCAGCGTGGTCGTTGTCAAAGCCTCCGGATCGGACCGCTACCTGCGCGTGCACGCCCACGGCGGACGGTTGGGGATCCAGACCGCGGGCAACCTGTACGGCCACGCAGCGGCGGAGAACGCGATCAGTGTGGCAATGGTCGACGTGCGCACCGCCGCCGGGTCAGGCAGGGTCTTCAATGGGACCGAATCGGTGCGGACGGACAATTCGGACGGGCCGCGCCGGATCTTCTTCCAGCCAAACGGCACAGCGATCACAGCAGGCAATTTCTCCTCGACCGGCGGGAAGCTGCTGCAGAAGCCGGACCTCACCGCTGCGACCTGCGTCACGACGGCGACGCCCGGCTTCTCGACGTTCTGCGGCACTTCAGCGGCGGCGCCGCACGCGGCGGCGATTGGGGCCTTGATGCTGGAGGCGGCAGGTGGTCCGGACCTGGTCACCCTGGCGCAGCTCCGTACAGGGATGACGTCCGGGACCGCGGTTCTGGACATCGAGACGACCGGCGTCGATCGCGATTCCGGATACGGCATCGTGATGGCTCCGGGCGCCGTGGATGCCGTCGATGTCGCGGTGGCGAACCGCAATGGAGCGCCGACCGTGGAGAACGCAGTGTCCGACCGGACTTACGCCCCGGGTGACGATGCAGTGGACATCGATCTCGCGAACGTCTTTGACGATCCCGACGACGACACGCTGACCTATGAGGCGGTGTCGAGCGACCCTGACCGGCTGGCGGTCACACGGAACAATGCACAGCTGACGATCACCCCAGGCTCGCCGGGCCACGCGGTGGTGACGCTGCGCGCGGTCGACCCTGGCGGCCTGAGCGCGGTCGAGGCATTCTCGGTCACGGTCTCGGCGGGGAATACGGACTACGACGCCGATAACGACGGTCTCATCGATGTGGCCAACCTGGCGCAGCTGGACGCCCTGCGGTACGACCTGAACGCCGATGGTCTGGTGGATGGCGCGACATGGATGCCATATTACGACGCCTTTCCCATGGGCGCGCTGGGAATGGGGTGTCCCACCGACGACGGGTGTACGGGCTACGAGTTGACAGGGAATCTCGACTTCGACACCGACGACGATGGAGATGTCGACTCAGACGACGACTACTGGAACGGCGGCGACGGCTGGGCGCCGATCGGTGAAATCGACGCGCCCTTCACTGCTGATTTCAAGGGTAATCGCCGGACCGTGTCCAACCTGTTCATCAACCGAGATACCGAGGACGGGGTGGGGCTGTTCGGGGAAATCGGCGGGAGCGCCACGAGCGTGATTCGTGGTGTCGGGCTGGTCGGTGTCGACGTGACCGGGCGCGATGGGGTCGGCAGCCTGCTCGGGCACGGCGTCTATGCGACGGTCATAGACAGCCATGCCACGGGTCAGGTTTCTGGCGAGGATGAAGTGGGAGGCCTCGTGGGCCGGACCTGGGGCACGGTGTGGTACAGCTCCGCCGCGGTCAATGTGTCCGGTGAGGATGCGGTCGGTGGGTTGGTCGGGCACCAGATTCTCAATAACACCGTCGCCAGCTATGCCACTGGGAACGTGTCGGGGATGGACGCGGTCGGTGGATTGATCGGAGCCGTCAGCGATGTAACTCAGGTCATTGAGGCCAGCTATGCCACCGGGAACGTCTCGGGTAGCGGCGCTCGACTCACGGATTCGGATTCAGGGTTCATCATTTGTAATTTTGTCGGGGCCTTCAGCTTAACCGGCCCCGTAGAAACCACCACCAGCACCGGCGGGGGCGTCGGCGGGCTGGTCGGTAGTTCCTGCGGTTGGATTCAGGTGAGCTATGCCACGGGTGCGGTCTCCGGTACGGCGGCGGTCGGCGGGCTTATCGGTAGTGGCCGTTTCGCCAAGGGTCAGTCCAGCTACTGGGATGTGGAGACCTCCGGGGTGCGCGTCGGAGTGGGCGAGGACGATGCGAACGACAACGGCGTGATCGACGGTACGGAGCGGCTGCGGCTGGGCGTGGGAGGAAAGACCACCGCCGAACTGCAGACGCCGACCGACTATACGGGCATCTACGAGGCGTGGAACGTGGAGTTGGGCAGCTCGCCTTTCGGCGATGGAGAGCCCGACGATCCCTGGGATTTCGGGACGACGGCCGAGTACCCGGTCCTGTCGCTCGATCTGAATGATGATAACCGGGCGACGTGGGAGGAGTTCGGCTACCAGGTCCGCGGCAGCGTGACTCTGACGGCGGCGACCACAGCGAGCCTGGCCCAGGTGGTTCTGAGCTGGACTGCGATATCGATTCCGAGTTCCTGGAGCCCGCCGCCAGACGTCAGCTACACCCTCTATCGCGACGATGACACTTCCATTAAAGCCATCGCGGAGAATCTCGCCAGGCTCACCCACACCGACACTGATGTGACGATTGACGACCCCTATACCTACTGGGTGGCTGCCGTGGTGGACGGTGGCGAAGCGGCTCGCAGTGCGCCAGTGTCGGTGATCGCCGGCGGGGCGAACCAGCCCCCGGTATTGGTGGGGATTATTGCAGATCGGCAGCTGACAGTGGGGTCCATGGCGGTCGTGGTCGACGTCGCGGCAGCCTTCCAGGATCCAGAAAGCGACACGCTGACTTACGGAGCGACCACGTCGCTGACATCCGTCGCCACGGTGAGCAGGTCGGGATCCATGTTGACGATCACGCCGGGGACCTCGGGCCGGACGATCATCACCGTGACGGCGACCGACGCTGGCGGGTCCAATATGAGTGCGTCGCAGCGCTTCAGAGTGACGGTTGGCCACGACTACGACTCCGACGGCGATGGACTGATCGGCGTCAGCAGTCTGGCGCAGCTCGATGCCATGCGCTATGACCTCGATGGGAATGGATACGCGGGCACCGTGGCGGCGTATGCGGCGGCGTTCCCCTCGCCGCTCGATCGTTTCGGCTGCGGCGTGGAGGGTTGCTCGGGGTATGAACTCCTCGCGGATTTGGACTTCGACACCGACGGGGATGGGGCGGTCGACTCAGACGACGACTACTGGAACGATGGCGACGGCTGGGAGCCCATCGGCTGGAATTCCAGGGGGTTTTCCCGGTTCTTCAACACCACGTTCGACGGCAACGAACACACCCTGAGCAACCTTTTCACTACGGGACGTGGATTCTCGGGGTTGTTTGGTGCGATCGGTTTGGGTGGCGGCGTCAACGACCTCACGTTGGCCGACGTGAACGTGACGGGCACGGAGGCTGCCGGTGCGCTGGTCGGGGAGAATCAAGGCCTTCTCAGCCGCATCCAGTCGTCGGGGCAAGTATCCGGGGAGCTTCACGTTGGGGGACTGGTCGGGCTCAATCTGAGGCTCCTCTTCCTCACCCACAGCTCGGCGGCGGTAACGGGGATGAGGCCGCCACTGCCTCCCGGCACAGGCCTCCGCGTTACTTTCGGGCCGCCGCCCGCCACCGGCGGGTTGGTCGGTTACAACACGGGTTTCGTCGTCTCCAGCTATGCGACGGGTCCGGTCACGTCGGACAGTTCAGCCGGCGGGCTGGTCGGATGGCACGAATTCAAATTGATCAGTGGCAGCTATGCGACGGGTCCGGTCAACGGGTATACCGCGGGCGGACTCGTCGGCACGATCGGGACGCCGTTCGAAGAGGCAACGATCCGGGCCAGCTACGCGACCGGAACCGTTAGTGGAACTTATGTCGGTGGGCTGGTCGGTCGCCTCTACGAAGAGGGCATTATCACTGCCAGCTATGCGACGGGGCGCGTGGACGGCCGCCGCGAAGGTGGGTTGGTGGGAGAGGATGAGGGCGGGACCGTCACCAATAGCTACTGGGATACGCGCACGTCAGGGCAGGGATCGGGGGCACCCGGCTCGGGCAGAACGACGTCGCAACTGCAGTCGCCCACCAGCTACAGCGGCATCTACGGAAGCTGGAACGTGGATATCAATGAAGACAATACGAACGATAACCCCTGGAATTTCGGGACGTCCAGCCAGTCCCCGGCCCTGAAGGCAGACATGGATGGAGACGACGATGCTACGTGGGAGGAGTTCGGCTATCAGCTTCGGTCCGGTCCGGCCTTGACCGCGACAGCGACGACGAATGCCGGGCAAAGCCAGGTCGAGCTGGAATGGACCGCAGTGCCGTTGAGTAGTGAATGGACCCCGGCGCCGAGTCTGTCCTACACCGTGACCCGAGAAGACGATGACGCAATCGATACTATCGCCGAGAACCTCACCGTGCGCGAGTACACGGACACCGACGTCGCCGGTGAAACCTACATCTATCAGGTGGTGGCGATCGTGGACGGCGGCGAAGCCGTGCGCAGCGCCACGGTATCGGTGACGGTGGCCGCCAACAAACGTCCGCTGGCGGTGGGCGCCTTGCGGTGGAGACGGTTGCTCGTGGGCGACTCGGCGATGACGGAGGTGGGCGGGGCGTTCGAGGATCCGGAGGGCGACACCATCACCTACGGCGTGTCCTCCTCGGACATCACCATTGTCCGGGTGACCCTTTCGGGATCGCGGGTGACAATCATCCCCCTCGCCGAGGGGCGTGCGATCATCACGGTGACCGGTACCGACGATGGGTCCAACCAGAGCCGGACTCAGCAGTTTGCGGTGACGGTTCTGCCCACCACGACGGTTGATTACGACACCGACGACGACGGCCTCATCGAAATCAGCAATCTGGCGCAGCTCGATGCCGTCCGTCATTACCTGAACGGGTACGGCGTCAGCTATTCCACGCCCTATGCCGAAGCGTTCACCAACGGGGGGGCAGTGTCCTGGCCTGCGGCGGCCTCGTCGGATGTGTGGGATATGAACTGAACGACGATCTGGATTTCGATACTGACAGCAGCGGTGAGGCCGACGCCGGTGACACCTACTGGAACAACGGCGCCGGATGGGCGCCCATCGGTGACTCATCCAGCAGCTTCTCCAGCTTCGCTGCGATCTTCGAAGGCAACGGTCGGACCATCGCCAATCTGTTTATCGATAGTAGCGGAAACGATATCGGATTGTTCGGAGTGACCAGATCCTCCGCCGTCATCCGGAACCTGGAGATGGTTTCTGTCCAGGTGACGGGAACCGACAACGTCGGCGGTCTGGTCGGGTCCAACGGCGGCGCCGTCAGCGCATGCTACGCCACGGGCAAGGTATCCGGCGACGACGATGTCGGCGGGTTGGTCGGAGCCAACCTGAGTGGCGGAGCCGTATCCGCCAGTTATTCCACCGTCCAGGTAACGGGAGACGACCGCATCGGCGGCCTCGCCGGGTCCAACAGCGGCGAGGTGACCGCCGCATACGCGACGGGCCGGGTCGTGGGGGATTCCGAGGCAGGAGGATTGATCGGCGGAAACACCGGTGACGTCAAGATCAGCTATGCGACCGGTCGCGTCTCGGGACGCAGTACCGTCGGCGGCCTGGTCGGCCGAAACAGCGGAGGTGGCAGCATCACCGAAAGCTATTGGGATACCGACACGTCGGGACGCACCACCGGCTCTTACGGCCAGGCAAAGAACACGGCG
This sequence comes from Terriglobia bacterium, assembly GCA_963555775.3. Lineage (GTDB taxonomy): Bacteria > Acidobacteriota > Terriglobia > 20CM-2-55-15 > 20CM-2-55-15 > JAJEDW01. The sequence continues at coordinate 507,647 of CAUVWY020000009.1, forward strand.
GAGTTGCAGCTGCCCACCTCCGCCGGCGACATCTATCTGAACTGGAACGTGGACCTGGACGGCGACGGCATGAACGACGCTCCCTGGGAATTCGGGATGTCGGGCCAGTACCCGGTCCTTTCGATGGACACGAACGGCGTCGGAGGGGCCACGTCGCAGGAATTCGGCCAGCAGATTCGGACCAGTCCGGCCCTGACGCCGACCACTGCTCTGGGTCAGGTGACGTTGACCTGGTCTGTCGTCTCGAGTGCGGCCTACAATCTCTACCGCACCTCCGGAACCACTGTCGAGATCCTCTCCGAGCACACCGCAAATCGCACTTACGTCGATACCGACGTCACCGCCGGCGCGACCTATGTCTATCAAGTGGCCGCCGTGATCAATGGCGGCGAAGCGAGCCGCAGTCCGCGGGTTTCCGTTGTCGTGCCGATTCTGGGCATGCGGCCCACGGTGACGCTCCAACTGATGCCGACCTCCATCAGCGAGAACAGCGGGACCAGCACCGTGATGGCGCGGCTGAGCCCTGCGTCGACTGAGACGACGACTCTGACCGTGTCCGCCACGGCCGTCTCCCCGGCTGTGGGGGGGGACTTCACGCTGAGCATGAACACGACGCTGACGATCACGGCGGGTCAGACGACCAGCACGGGAACCGTGACGATCACCGCCAACGACAACACTGTGGACACCCCTGGCAAGACGGTGCGGGTGTCGGGGACGGCCACCAACAGCGCGGGGGTGACGGCGCCATCGGACGTGACTCTGACGATCATCGACGAAGACGATCCTCCGACGGTGACGCTCGAGCTGATGCCGACCTCGATCGACGAGAACGGCGGATCCACCACCGTGACAGCGAGGCTGAACCGGACGTCGAGCGAGACGACGACGGTGACCGTCTCCGCTACGGCCGTCTCTCCGGCCGTGTCGGGGGACTTCAGGCTGAGCTCGAACAAGACGCTGACGATCACGGCGGGTCAGGCCACGAGCACGGGGACCGTGACGATCACCGCCAACAACAACGACGCGGACACGCCCGACAACACGGTGCGGGTGTCCGGCGCCGCCCGCAATCGTCACGGCGTGACGAACCCGGACGACGAGGATCTGACGATCACGGATGACGACGATCCTCCGACGGTGATGCTCCGGCTATCGCGGACCTCTATCAACGAGAACGGCGGGTCCACCACCGTGACGGCACGGCTGGACCGAGAGTCGAGCGAGACGACGACGGTGACCATATCCGCCACGGCCCTCTCCCCGGCCGTGGCGGGGGACTTCGCGCTGAGCATGAACACGACCCTGACCATCACGGCCGGTCAGACCACTAGCACCGGGACCGTGACCATCACCGCTAACAACAACGACGCGGACACCCCAGACAACACGGTGCGGGTGTCCGGCGCCGCCGCCAATAGTCATGGCGTGACGAACCCGGACGACGAGGATCTGACAATCACGGATGACGATGACCCTCCGACGGTGATGCTCCTGCTGTCGCGGACCTCTATCGGCGAGAACAGCGGGTCCACCACCGTGACGGCGACCCTGGACCGGGCGTCGAGCGCGGTGACGACGGTGACCGTATCCGCCACGGCCGTCTCGCCAGCCGTAGCGGACGACTTCACCCTGAGCACGAACAAGACGCTGACGATCACCGCCGGTCAGACCACCAGCACGGGGACCGTGACGCTCACCGCCAACAACAACATTGTGGACACCCCCAACAAGACGGTGCGGGTGTCCGGGACGGCGAGCAACAGCCATGGAGTGACGAACCCGGACGACGAGGATCTGACGATCACGGATGACGACGACGCGCCGGAGTTGACCCTGGCGGTTCGTCCATCGTCGATCGCGGAATCGGGCGGCAGTGCAACGGTGACGATCGAAATCACCAACGGCGCCGCCTTCGCCGAGAATCAGCGGATCCCCCTCGCCTTTGCCGGCACGGCGGCGAAGGGCACGGACTACACGGTGGGGCTGGAAAGGCTCACTCTCACCGCGGGGCAAAGCTCGGTCGACACCACCGTCACGGCGGTGGACGACGCCATTGACGATGACGCCGAGACGATCCGGGTCACGGCCCGTCACGGAGGCGGCGTCCTCGGCGCCGAGCGGACGATCACGATCGCCGATGACGACGCATCTCCGGTGATCATCACGGCCTCCCCGATTCTCGTGGAGGAGAACGAGACGGCGGTGGTGACGCTCGCGGCGACGGACGCGGACCGTCCGGCGGAGGATCTGACCTGGCGGATCGCGGGCGGCGCGGACCGGAACAGATTCAGGCTGACGGCGGACGGCGTGCTCACCTTCGCGGCGGCCGAGGACTACGAGAGGCCAGGCGACAGCGACGGGAACCGCAACTACGAGGTCACGGTAGAGGTGAGTGACGGGGCCAACCCGGTGGAGGCCGTGTTCACGATCCGGCTCGAAGACGTGGACGATACCGCGCCGGCGCTTTCCTCGGCGTCGGTGAACGGGGCCACGCTGACGTTGGCCTATGGGGAGGCGCTGGACCCGAATTCGAGGCCGGGGCCGGGCGGCTTCACGGTGGCGGGCGGCAATTCGGCGCGAACGGTCTCCAATGTCGCGGTCAGCGGGCAAGCGGTCACGCTGACGCTCGATCCGGCTGTCGAGCATGGGGAAACGGGGATCCGGGTGAGCTACCGGCCGGGGACGAACCCGATCCAGGACGCGGCGGGCAACGACGCGTTGGGACTGAGCAACGAGCGGGTAACCAACAACACGGGGGACACGACCGCGCCGACTGTCCGCACCGTTGCGATCACCTCGCGTCCGGAGCGGAACGCGACGTACGCGGCGGGGAAAGAGATCGAGGTGACGGTGACGTTCAGCGAAACGGTGGTGGTAACCGGGACGCCGGGGTTGAGGCTGAATGCGGGAGGCGTCAGTCGAACCGCGGCTTATCGGAGCGGAACAGGCGCGGCGGCGGTGTTCGTTTATGTGGTGGCCGATGGCGAGAGCGACGCCGACGGGGTGAGTATCGAGGCGAACAGTCTGACGCTGAACGGGGGGAGGATCCGGGACGGCGCCAACAATAACGCCCTGCTGACCCACGACGGATTGGCAGCCAATGCGGGGCACAAGGTGGATGGCGTCAAGCCCGCGCTGGCCGCCAGTGGGGGAGCGGTGGTGAACGGGGCCACGCTGACGCTGACCTACGACGAGGCGCTGGACGGGAGTTCGACGCCGGTGGCGCTCGCCTTCACGGTGAATGTCGACGGCGCCGAACGGAGGGTCTCCCGGGTCGCGGTAAGCGGAAGCGCGGTCACGCTGACGCTCGACCCGGAGGTGGGCGTCGGCCAGGCGGTGCGGCTCACCTACCGGGCGCCGGGGGCCAATTCGATTCAGGACACCGTGGGCAACGACGCCGGTGCACTCACAAACCGGGCGGTGGAAAACGACACGCGGGATACGACGGCGCCACGGGTGAGCCGGGTGGCGATCACTTCGAATCCGGGCCCGGACGGGACCTATGCCGAAGAGGACGTCATCGAGGTAACGGTAACGTTCAGCGAGACGGTGAGGGTGGACACGGCAAACGGGACGCCATCGCTGTCCCTGACGGTGGGGCGTCAGAGCAAGCCGGCCCGCTACAGCCCCGGGCCGGCGAGTGAAACGCAGAGGTTCAACTATACGGTCGGGGACAGCGACATCGACACCGACGGGGTGAGCATTGCGGCCGGGCGCATCGCCCTGAACGGGGGGACGATCAAGGATCTTGCGGACAATCCGTCTCTGCGGGTGTACGAGGCGGTGCCGCCACAGCCCAGCCACGCGGTGGACGGGGTCCGGCCGGTGCTTCAGGGCGCGACGGTGAATGGGGACACGCTGACACTGACCTACGGCGAGGCGCTCGACGAGGACTCGACGCCGGCGGCGAACGATTTCACGGTGGATGTCGCGAGCGCCGAGAGGCTGCTCACCCAGGTTCTGGTGGGCGGGCCCACGGTCACGCTGACGCTGGTATCGGAGGTAACGCCGGGGCAGACGGTGACGGTGAGCTATACCGCCCGGACGCGCCCGATCCAGGACGCGGCGGGCAACGCAGCCGAGGATCTGACCGAATACACGGTGGGCACGCCCCCGCCCATCATCGCCCGACCGCCTCCTCCGCCGCCACCGCCCATCACGGGTGGCGGAGGCGGCGGAGGCGGGGGCGCGCGCGCCCGGCCGCCGTCCTATCCCGGGACCATTCGGGCGGCGGGCGGCGACGGGGAGGTGACGCTGACCTGGAATGCGCCGTCCAGCCAGGGCAGCTCCCGGATTCTGTATTACGAGTACCGGATCGACGGCGAGGGCGAGTGGATTTCGACCGGATCGCCCGACCGCATCCACACGATTACCGGTCTGATCAACGGCCGCGTCTATTTCTTCCATCTGCGCGCGGTGAGCGCGGCCGGCGCCGGCGCCCACCGCATTTCGCCCGAGGCCACGCCCGTGGCGGACCTGGACTTCACCCACTTCGCCAATGGGGGGTTCATCACGTCCACGCTGGCGCTGGTGAACGCGGGCGCCTATCCGGTCCGTCCCGCCATCTACTTCTACGATCAGGACGGCGACCCCATCGAGGCCCGGAGGGTGGTGGATCTGACCCCGGATCTGGAAGTGGCTGACGACGGCGCCCTGAGCCCCCGGACGGTCATGAACCCCCTGAGCGAACTCACCATTGCCACCCACGGCCGCGGGGGGCAGCGGGTCGGATCGGTCACGGTGCGCGCGCCCAGTTCCATCGGCGGGGTCCTGCGCTTCGACATCCCCAACCTTGGGGTCGCCGGGGTCGGCGACAGCCCGACCCTCCGGGATGCCCTGCTCCCGGTCCGCCGCCAGGAGATGGGCATCAACACGGGGGTCGCGGTCCGCAACCGGGGAACGGGCACCCTGACCCTGCAATGCCGATTGATGCGGGACGGCGCCGTGCTCGAAGAGACGATGATCCCGCTTGCGGCCAACGGCCAGGACTCCCGGTTCATCGACCAGGTGTTCCCCGCCACCGACACCTCGGACTTCGCCGGGTCGGTGCGATGCGCCGCGCCCGAACCGGGGCGCTTCTCGGCGGTGGCCTTCGAACTGGATGCCGTCCACCGGATCTTCACCACCTTGCCCGTCGTGCCCGTGCCGGCGGTCCCGGAGCAAGAGCAGGGACAAGAGGACGAACAGGATCAGGAGCCAGAGCAGGAACCGGAGCCCGCACGCCTGGACTTCACGCACTTCGCCAATGGAGGGGACATCGTTTCCGAACTGGTGCTGGTGAATCCGGGCGCCGACTCCATCCGGCCGGCCATCTACTTCTACGATCAGCAAGGCGATCCCATCGCCGTCGAATCGGTGGTGGATATCACCGAGGATCTGGAGGTCGGAGACGACGGCGCCCTGAGTCCACGGACGGCTATCGACCCGCTGGGAGAACTCACCATTGCGACTCACGGCCGCGGGGGGCAGGTCGTCGGGTCGGTCGCCGTGGCGGCCGAGGGTCCCATCGGCGGGGTCCTGCGCTTCGACATCCCCGCCCTCGGGGTCGCCGGGGTCGGAGACAGTCCGCCGGTCCGGGATGCCCTGGTCCCGGTACGTCGCCAAGATGGCGGCATCAACACGGGCGTCGCGATCCACAACCGGGGTGAGTCCCCCCTCCTGGTGCGGTGCCGGTTGATGCGGGACGGCGCGGTGCTGGACGAGACGATGATCCCGCTTGCCGCCAACGGCCAGGACGCCCGGTTCATCGACCAGGTCTTCCCCACCGCCGACACGTCCGACTTCGTGGGGTCGGTGCGGTGCCTGACGCCCGAACCGGGCCGGTTCTCGGCGGTGGCCTTCGAACTGGATGGCGTCCACCGGATCTTCACCACCCTGCCCGTGGTTCCTGTCGTCGAGGTGCCCTGACTTACCGGACAGAAATACTCGAAGCCGAGACGGAAGAAGCATTGGGAGTGCGGAAGGGTGAGCGGAGTTCCGAACGGAAAGGCTATCGAAGCGGGTATTACGATCGAGGGTTGGTTACACGAGTGGGCAAGTTGGAACTGAGCGTACCCCAGGACCGTCACGGGCGATTCAACACCGAGATCGTCAGCCCGCGGGACACGGCGCGGGCCATCGCGGGCGGGTCAGGTTGGAGTTGGCGGGGTCAGGAGTTCCGATCGCGGTCGATCAGGATCCGTCGAAGGATCTTGCCCGATGCGGACTTCGGGATCTCATCGACGAACTCCAGGCGCCGGATCTTCTTGTTCGGTGAGACACGTTCGCTAACCCATGCGATGAGTTGACTTTCGCCCAAAGTCCCTCTCCGCACGACAAATCCCTTGGGCACCTCCCCGGCTGCCGGGTCGGGACTCGGAATTACCGCGGCATCGACGACGTCGGGGTGTGTGAGCAGCAGCGCCTCGAGTTCTGCGGGCGCCACCGGATAGCCCTTGTATTTGATCAACTCCTTCGCGCGGTCCACGATATAGAAGTTGCCGTTCTCGTCCGTGGTCACGATGTCCCCGGTTTGGAGCCAACCGTCCGCGTCCAGCATTGAGGCGGTCTTGCCGGGATCGTTCAGGTAACCCTTCATGACCTGCGGCCCCCGGACGTAGAGTTCGCCCCGATGGCCCGCTTCCCGTTCGACTCCGGTTTCCGTGTCCAGTACCCGGCACTCGGTCCCGGGTACCGGCGGTCCGATCGATTCGACCGGAATGTTTCTTGCCGTTCTCGGCGCCAGATGGGTTACCGGACTCGTCTCGCTCAGGCCATACCCCTGCGTGACGCGGCAGTCGAATCGCGCCGAGAAAGCTCTGGCTGTCTCGGCCGACAATGGCGCGGCACCGCTCTGAACGGTTCGCAGGCTTCCGAGACGCGAAGGTTCGAGATTGGGATGTTTCGCAAGTGTCAGGATCAGCGGTGGCACAAGATTGGCATGCGTGATGCCGTAGCGTTGGACCGTGTCCAGAAAACTTCCCATCTCGAAGCGCGGCAGAGTGACGTCGGTGGCGCCGAGGTAGAGACCCAGATGGAGCACGACGGTCAAACCGTAGATGTGAAAGAACGGGGGCAGTCCGATAATGGTGTCGTCGCCGGTGAAGATACTCGACCCCATCTGCCGGAGGTTCGCAACCAGGTTTCGATGCGTTAACTGGACGCCTTTGGAAATTCCGGTCGTGCCGCTGGAATAAGGCAGGGCAACCACATCGGTTTCAGGAGCGATCGTCGTGGGAGGCGCGGTGATTCCGGATTCGAGCAACTCTTCGAGCGGGACGGTCCCCAGGGCATCGCCCATCGTTATGGTGCGTTTTCGGAGTTCCTCGTTCTTCGGTGCCTTGTCGAGCAGTTCCGGAACCGTAAACAGGTAGCGGGCTCCGGAGTCCTGCAATTGTGTTTCTATTTCCCAAGGGGTTGAAGCCGGATTGAGCGTGGTGTTGATTCCGCCGATCAGCGCCGCGGCCAGAAAGACGATTCCGTACTCGGGGCTGTTCGGTGCAAGCAGGGCAATGACATCTCCTTTCCTGAACCCCCGGGCGGATAAGCCGCCCGACGTTCGACGCACACGGTCGGCCAAATCGTTGAAGGTGTAAGTACGGCCGGTGGGACCGTCGATCAGCGCTTTTTTGTCGGCAAACCGTTCGGCACGACCGAGAATCAATTCGGGAAGCGAGACTTCTGGGATGGTAATTGCACCGTCGGGACTGCGGAAGATCACGTTGTAATCTTAACAGCCCGTGACCGAACCCTGCAGGGTCCTGCCACGGGATGTACACACCGGACAAAGAGCCCCCGTCCCACCGCCCGATAGAGAGGGGGATACCGTCGGGGGCGACCAATCGCCAAATCATCGGAGAGTTTCCTCCGAAGGTCCCCTTGTGTTAGCTTCCCTGCCATGCAATCGGTCATCGGATTCATCGGACTCGGGATCATGGGCAAACCCATGGCGCTGAACCTGATCCGGGCGGGCTTCTCGTTGATCGTTCACAACCGTAGCCAGGGGGCCGTTGAGGAACTGGCGGACGCGGGCGCCGACAGGGCGAGTTCGCCGAAAGAGGTCGCCGAGGCCTCCGGCGTTGTGATTACGATGCTGCCCGACTCGCCGGACGTCGAACGGGTTGTCCTGGGCGCCGATGGCGTACTGGAAGCCGCCAGAGACGGGTTGCTGCTGGTCGACATGAGCACGATCAATCCGCTGGTGTCCGTGAAAATCGGAACGGAGCTTGCGGCCCGGAAGGCAGCCATGCTCGATGCCCCCGTCAGCGGCGGCGAGCAGGGCGCTATCGACGGCATTCTCTCCATCATGGTTGGCGGCAGCGGGGGCGACTTCGAACGTGCCCGGCCGTTGTTCGACGTCATGGGCCGAACCATCACCCACATGGGCCCTCTCGGCAGCGGTGGTTTCACAAAACTGGCCAATCAGATCATCGTCGCAATCAACCTGAGTGCGATTGGCGAGGCGCTTGTGCTTGGGGCCCGCGCCGGCGTCGATCCCGGCAAGATGGTTCAGGCTCTCTCGGGTGGCATGGCGGCGAGTCGTTGCCTCGAGATGAAGGGCAAAAAGATTCTGTCGGGAGATTTCGCGCCGGGTTTCAGGATCGACCTGCATGCCAAGGACCTTCGTCTGGTACACGAGGCCGCGGACGTCTTGGGTGTGCCGATTCCGACGACAGCGCTCGTCGAACAGTATTTCAGCGCGTTGCGGACTCACGGCAACGGTGGAGAAGACCACTCCGCCGTTGTCCGATTTTTCGAGCAACTGGCTGGTATCGAGGTCCGCGGGGAGATCGAAGAGCAATGATTCGTCACATGGTCCTGTTTACACTGAAGGATGACATCGAAGAGACCGACCGGGCGTATATCTTCGGTCAGGCGAAAAAACTGGCGGGAATCGAAAGTGTTCGCAGACTTCAGGTCGGCACCCTTCTGGACCCGAAGAACGAAGGATACAAAGAGCGTATGTGGCGTGATTTCCTGAACGCGCTATTGATCGATTTCGATGACGAGGACGGGCTGGATGCCTACCAGACGGATCCGTTTCACGTCGTCTTCGCCAAAGAGATCCGGGAGCGGTCATCGGCCGTCAAGGTCGTCGATTTCGTAACCCCCTGACCCCGAGCGCGACGGCGGACAAAGGCGGAAGCAGAATCGGGACGACCGCGGGCCGCCCCGAATCGTGTCAATCCCGAATCGTTTCGGCGTAGTTCAGGTAGCTTTCAGCCGACGCTGACAGGGTATCCAGATACTGGGTCCAGTCTTCCGGCGTATATCCTGTCGGCGTTTCGCCGGCCCGCATCGTCTCGATAGCGGCGACCGCCCGCCGCCCGTACTCGATCGCCGCGGGAATATCGTCCCGCGTGAGGGCGAGGTTGTAGGTCATCGCGATCAGCGCCTCAGCGCTGTCCTCGTCTATCTCCAGCATTTTTTCGGCGTATGCGACGGCATTGGCCGAGTCCTGCTGCTGGTTGTAGATATTCATGATCATCGTGAAGATCTGGAGATCTACCGGTGAGCCGGGAAACTCGCTTTCGAACTGCATCGCAAGTTCCAGCCGCTCACTGTCCGACGTTGCCGCTTCGATCAGGCCGAAAAGATCGTCCTCGGGGCTCCCGGCGATCAGTTGTGCGGAGGCCGGGGCCGAGACCAGAAACAGAATGGCCAAGGCACCTGCGGTGTATTTGAATTTCATGGTCGTCATGCTCCTGTGAGGTAGCAAATCTAGCAGAATTTACCGAGAGAATTCACGAAATTTCGAGTTAGCGCCGGGTCGTACCGAAACGCGTCTGAACGTATTCGTTGAGAATGCCTATGAACTCGTCGACTATAGTGGGTCCCTTGAGCGTCGTCATCAGCCGGGCGTCCACGTATACGGGCGCTTTCGGTTCTTCGCCTGTGCCCGGCAGGGAGATGCCGATGTCGGCGTGCCTGGATTCTCCGGGACCGTTGACAACGCAACCCATTACCGCCACCTTCAGGCTTTCGACGCCGGGATGCCGTGATTTCCAGATCGGCATCTGGCGTTCCAGATACCCGTCGATTCCGGCCGCCATTTCCTGAAACAGCGTGCTCGTCGTCCGGCCGCATCCCGGGCAGGCGGTCACCTGGGGAGCGAATCGTCTCAGATCCAGGCTTTGCAGCACGTCCCGGGCCACGCGAACTTCTTCGGTCCGGTCGCCTCCGGGCGCCGGGGTCAGGCTGACCCGAATCGTGTCTCCGATACCTTCCTGCAGCAGCACGGACAGTGCCGCGGTACTGGCGACGGTTCCGCGCCGTCCCATACCGGCCTCGGTCAGACCCAGATGTAGCGCACAGTCGGTTTGAGCCGACAAGTCCCGGTACACGTCGATCAGATCCTGAACCTGCGAGACCTTGGCACTGAGTATGATCCTCGTCCGGTCCAATCCACAGGATTCCGCTATCCGGACCGAGTCGGTTGCGCTGCGAACCATTGCTTCAAGGATCACTCCCCGTGCGTTCCTGGGATCGGGCCGTTTCGCGTTTTCGTCCATCAACCGCGTGACAAGCGATTGATCCAGAGAGCCCCAGTTGACACCGATTCGTACCGCTTTCCCGTTGTCGCGCGCGATACCGACGATAGTCTGGAAATTGGCGTCGTTCCGCTGACCGATACCCACATTGCCCGGGTTGATTCGATACTTGGACAGATTCCTGGCGCATTCGGGGAACTGGCGCAGAAGCTTGTGGCCGTTGTAATGAAAATCGCCAACGATCGGGACAGAAGTGCCGAGGTCCCGGAGTCTGGCGACGATTTCGGGAACGGCCGCCGCCGCTTCAGGTGTGTTCACCGTGACACGGACCAGTTCGGAACCGGCCTCGGCCAGAGCGTGAACCTGTCGAGTCGTTGCTTCGACGTCCGCCGTGTCGGTATTGGTCATCGACTGAACGACGATCGGATGCCCACCGCCCACAGGCACCCCGCCGACATCCACGGCCACGGTCGAACGTCTATTCGCGGTGGGATCGTCAGTCATCGATCAGCACACATCCGGCATTTGCCCAGTATACAAGGATTTACGGAACGTACATGTTCAGGATCTCGCGAGCCATCGCGGCAGCCATCTCGGTACGGCCCGACGCTCCGCCCATCATCGTGATCGTTCCCATCTCAATCGTCTGGAACTCGACGATCTTCTCGGTTCCCTGGATTCGGTAGAAGGAATCGTCCTTTCCATAGAGTCTCGGACCAACCCAGATGGATTCGCCGTCATAGGTACCGACCAGCTTCCATGTCCTTCCCGACGACACCGCAACCTGGGGATCGACGTTTCGAATTCCGTGAATCCGCAGGTCATCGAAGTGGAAGTTGGCGCCCGTCGCCGCGTTGACCATGATGATCATCTTGGCCGCGGTGTCGATTCCATCGATATCCTGGGCGGGATCCGGTTCGGCGATTCCCAGGTCCACAGCTTGGGCAAGACCTTCATCGAATGATCGGCCCGCCTCCATTTCACCCAGTATCAAGTTGGTCGTACTATTGGCTGCCGCTCTCATGTGAGTGAGCGAGGCGCCCCTGAGATCCCGAATTGCCGTGTTGACCGCCGGAAAGGCGCCGTCGATGCAGAAGCGAAACATGGCGCCGGTCCGATGCGCCTGAAGATTGAGATCCCTGTATGCGGCGACCAGCGGTCCCTTGTTCACGGTCAGAACGTCAATGCCGCGGTCGAGAGCTTCCATGAGCAGTGTCGTGGCCGGTTCGCCGTCCGGATAAACGCTGGGAAGCGCTTCGATGACAAGATCGGCGCCTTCGAACGCATCGATGCCCGAGCCGGTGACGGCCTCGTAATCGAGTGCGTCCAGATCGATCGCGCCGGTACGGTCCCCGCGCCACGCACCCGCTTGGCGAAGGACGGCGACCACGCGCAACTCAAGGGGAAAATGGTGTCTGGCCCAGTATTCCAGCAGGCCGCGAACCACGTTTCCGGCCCCCAGAAACGCGGCTCGGAGTGTCCTCTCCGAACTCATTCTGTCATGGTACACTCGCTCGTCGAACCAGGGAAATCGCGGCGCGTTCCGCCGCAGGTTGCTGATGCATGCTTGGCGTACCATTTCACAGGTTGATCGTCTATCTTCCGATCATTCTATCCGTTGCGGCCTTGGCCTGTGACGCTTGGGCAGTGTCATCGCGGGAAGGGCGGCACCATGAGACAGGGTCGCGTCTTTCGAAATGGGCGGCACTGACGGCCGTCGTGGCGGTGGCCACGGGATTCAGTCTGGCCGGCGCATCGGGTCTGGGCAGTAGCGGGGACGTCACCGGACATGCGGCTTTCGGTGCGGGGGCGGCTCTGGTCCTGGCCGCGCTGGCATTCATCCGGTACACGGGCGAGAATCGTGTGGATCTTCCCGAAGAGGCCTACACGAACCTGTGGCTGGCCGTGCAGATACTCGCGACGATTCTGATCGTTGTAACGGCGGTCATTGGATTTCGGATGTAAACCCCGGCACGAGGAAATAGACCGCGCAACGAACAGTAGGCCGCGCAAAGCAGAAGAATCGGAGGTACGGGCAGGGTATGGCGGATTCAGCAAGGCTACGGATCGAAAAGGATTCGATCCCGGAGCGGATCGAACGGGATTCGATGGGAGAAATGCGGGTTCCCGCCGGAGCCTTGTACGGCGCACAAACTCAGCGTGCCGTCGAGAACTTTCCGATAAGCGGCATTGGTTTCCAACGGGAATTCGTTCGTGCGATGGGCATCGTCAAGATGGCCGCTGCCGAAGCGAACGTCCATCTCGGGCTGCTGGACCAGCGGCGCGGACGGGCGATCGTTCGAGCAGCCGGCGAAGTGGTCGATGGCGCCCTCGATGCTCAGTTCGTCGTCGATATCTTCCAGACCGGTTCGGGTACGTCAACCAACATGAACGCGAACGAGGTTATCTCGAATCGCGCCATCCAGATGTTGGGCGGAAAGGTCGGTTCGAAGGAACCGGTTCACCCCAATGACCACGTCAACATGGGCCAGTCGTCGAATGATGTGATTCCGACGGCGATGCACGTATCCGCGCTGGAATCCATCGAAAACTCGCTGATTCCGTCGCTCGCCAAGCTTCGACGCGCTCTGTCGGCCAAGGCGCGGCAGTTCGACCGCATCGTCAAGATCGGACGCACTCACCTTCAGGATGCGACACCGATTCGATTGGGACAGGAGTTCAGCGGTTACGCCCGGCAAATCGAGTTGGGAATACGGCGGCTCAGGAAGCTGCGGAGTACGCTCGGGGAACTTCCCTTGGGAGGTACTGCCGTCGGAACCGGAATCAATACCGATCCTCGATTTCCGGAGGCGACGATTCAGAACATTTCGAAGTTCACCGGGATTCGATTCCGTGAAGCGGCCAATCATTTCGAAGCGCAGGGGGCCAGGGACGCCATTGTCGAAACCAGCGGTGTGCTGAAGACCATCGCCGCGAGCTTCATGAAAATCGCGAATGACATCCGGTGGCTGGGTTCGGGTCCACGCTGTGGTATCGGTGAAATCATTTTGCCGGAAACTCAACCCGGATCCTCGATCATGCCCGGAAAGGTCAACCCCGTGATCGCCGAATCGGTTTGTCAGGTTGCCGCGCAGGTGATGGGTAACGATCTCACCGTTCTGGTTGGAGGGCAGGCTGGGAACTTCGAACTCAACGTCATGATGCCCGTGATGGCCCACAACGTTCTCGAATCGATTCGGTTGCTGTCGGCTTCGGCCGAGAACTTCACGGACCGATGCATTTCCGGGATTCAGGCCGATACGGTCCGGACTGGCGAAATGATCGAGAAGAGCTTGGCGATGTGCACGGCACTGGCGCCGGAGTTGGGATACGACGAGGCGGCGGCAATCGCGAAGGAATCGTTTCGGACCGGCCGTACAGTCCGTGAGGTCGCCGCCGATCGAGGGACCGTTTCGCCTGAACGGCTTCAGGCCATTCTGGACCCACATGCCATGACCGAACCTGGAATTGCCGCCAGGAAAACGACCGAAACAAAGCGCGGGAAACGCTAAAACGGAAGCCATATGGACGAAAGACGTTTCTTTACGGAGAAGGACGAGGTGAAGACGCACCAACTGCAGTGCCCGTCGTGCCGTCGTTCCAACGAGTACAAGATCCGTTGGCGGATACGCACGAAGAAAAAATCGTTATCGCGCCAAGCCGACGAAGACGATCGCAGGCGGTTCGCCGCGGCGCGCGACTACATGGTGCGCATCGACGACATCGTCCGCTGCGCCACGCCGCGGTGTGGAAAGAGAATCGAGATCACCAACCTGCAAACGGTAGTGTTCCTGTAGCGACTCGCGGCGGATGGCCCCATTCCGCGGTACCGCGGTCCCGGTAGGTTTCTGCCAAGGGCTGTTCTGCCCACGGGCGGCCAGGAGAGCGTTCACCGCGGAGGACCGCCTCCGCAGTGAACCATTCAGAGGCTAACTTGCGGACGAATACTCCTTCAGACTGTCGAAGTTGGGCTTCATCGCCTTGTCGCCCTTCTTCCAGTTTGCCGGACAGACTTCACCGTGTTCTTCCGTGTAGTCGATCGCGTCCAGCAGGCGGAGCACCTCGTCGACATTGCGGCCCAGATCCAGGTCGTTGATCGTGGCATGCTTGAGGACGCCTTCCGAATTCACGATGAACAGGCCGCGAAGCGCCACTTGGAAGTCGTCTTTCAAGACACCGTAGTCCCGTGAGATGTCCTTGCTGAGGTCCGACAGGATGGGATAGCGCACACCGGCAATTCCACCTTCTTCCCGCGGCATTTGAGCCCAGCCGTAATGGCTGAAATGGGAGTCGATCGATGCGGCCACCACTGCCGTATTGCGCGAATCGAACTCGTCCAACGCGTCCGAGAACGCCAGAATTTCGGTGGGACAAACGAACGTGAAGTCCAGGGGATAGAAGAAGAGGACGACTTTCTTGCCTTTGAAATCGCTCAGGCTGACTTCCTTGAACTCTCCGTTGTGATAAGCCTGACCCGTGAATTCGGGCGCAGGTTTTCCGACCATTGCTGCCATGTGTAGCCTCCCTACTGAAAGTAAACACCCAGAATACACCGTGCCTATTTTCGGTACAAGCCCCCGGATTTTCAGGTTCGCAGCCCGGTTCCCTGGAGGTCCGGTCAGGAATCCACGTCGGATCAGCTTCCGGTCAACCAGCCGAGCACGACGAATCCGCCGACCAGCAGCACCAGGGCGATTATCGAAAGGATCTCGAAATATCTTTCAATGAACGCCCGAACCTGCGCTCCGAATGCACGGATCAGAGCGCCGATCAGGAAGAAGCGCAACGAGCGCGTGACGGCGGATGCAATCAAGAAGGTTCCGAAATCGATGTCGAAGACTCCGGCTGTGATGGTGGCGACCTTGTATGGGATTGGAGTGAGCCCCGCAATCGCGATTGCCAGCGCATTGTATCGGTCGTAGAGTTCGGCGATGCGATCGTAGTGACCTTCGGCCCCATAAAACCGAACGATCGATTCTCCAATCAAGCCATAAAACTCGTGACCGATCAGGTAGCCGGCTGCGCCCCCCAGCACTGAGCCCGCACTTGCGATCAGAGCGAATCGAAACGCGCGAGTGGGAATGCCAACGGCGAGCGCGATCAGCAGGATGTCGGGCGGAATCGGAAAGAAGGATGCCTCCGCGAACGCGATCCCAAACAGAGCCCAAGCCGCGTATGGACTGTCCGCCCACCCAAGAACCCAGTCATAGAGACGTTTTAGCCAGGTTGTGACCGGTCCGAGCATATCCGACTGAGGACCTTACCATAACAGTTCGTGGCAGGACCGCGCCGGGTTTTGCCTCCTGCGGATGGGGCCGCTCGCCGCTACATGGATATGTGAATCTGCCCGGTCTTGATGCGGTTTCGAATGCGATTCCGAAAAAATGCCTTCACCGGATAGCGGGTGAAGGGAATCAGAAGCAGGAATCCGGCGATGTCGGTGAGCAGTCCGGGTGTGATCAGAACGACGCCGGCAATCAGAACGAGGACGCCATCCAGGAGTTGCTCCGTGGGCATGATACCGGAGTCCAGATCGCGCTGAATGCTCCCGAGGATCCTGAAGCCCTCCATCCGCGCGACGTAGGCGCCCAAAATTCCCGTGCCGAAAATCAGAAGCAGCGTGTCGAGCGTCCCCAACCGGCGTCCGATCTCGATCAGCAGGGCAAACTCGATGATCGGAATGAAGACAAACAGCGACAGCAGAACGGCGAATACGCGCATTTGTTTATGTTAGCATGACGATTGTGAGGCACTTGACGATCGCAGCGGCGCTCGTCCATTTCTACTTCCGCGTCGTTCCCGCCGGTTGGTACCGGCGTTTCCCGTTCCTTCCCGTTCCACCTCGAAAGTATCTGAAATGGCGCTTTCAGACCGCATACGGCCGCCACAACCCCGGAATCCGCGTGGTTGTGGCCGATCTTTGGCAGTTCGGCGGTTGGCTCGCCGATTCGGATAAGGCGGCGCGCTGATGGCCGCGGCTTCGGAGCCAAAGAGAGTGAAGCGTTCGGTCGCGGTTCTGATTCGGCGCGACAGGCAACTGTTGACGTTGCGAAGACCGGATGACGATGACGAACTACCCGGTGTCTGGGGGCTTCCGGCCGGAAGTTATCGAGGCCGGGAGTCGGTCGATGAGTTGGTTCGGCGCATTGGCCGGGAGAAGCTCGGTGCGAAGCTGAATCCCGTAAGGCGATTGGCATCCGGACGCCAGGAGCGGCCCGCGTATGTTCTTGAAATGGACGTGATTGAAGCGCGGATGGACGACGAGCCCCGCCGGGGGAAGTGGAAGTGGGATAGTGCGAAGGTCCTCCAGGGCGGTCGGGACCGAGGCTCGCTGTGTTGTGAACTGGTACTGAGCCTCGAACGGATCTGACGGGCGCCTCTCCTTTCCGGAGGACGCCTATCCACTCCAACGCAGCAGGATGCTTCCCCAGGTGAACCCGGCGCCGAAACTGACCAGTAGAACGAGATCGCCATTCTCGACAACTCCGGAATCGGCCGCTTCCGACAGGCAAATCGGAATCGTCGCCGCCGTCGTGTTCGCGAAACGGTCGATGTTGACGGCGACGCGCGACATGTCGATCTTCAGCTTGTCGGCAGTGGCCTTGATGATTCTAAGGTTGGCCTGATGGGGAACCAGGAGCCCGACGTCGTCCGGCGTGAAGCCGTTTCGTTCCAGAATGGATTCGGATACGGCCTGCATTCCGTTGACGGCAAACTTGAAGACGCTTTTTCCACTCTGGTGGACGTAGTGCATCTTGCGCCTTACTGTCTCGTTGGAGGCAGGATTCAGGCTCCCGCCGCCGGGCATGTACAGATACGGACCACCGCTGCCGTCGCTCCCGAGCATCCAATCCAGGATGCCGTTACCGTCGTTGGATGCCTCCACAAGGACCGCTCCCGCCCCGTCGCCGAACAGGACGCAGGTGCCCCGGTCTTCGAAGTCGATGATCGAACTCATCACGTCGGCGCCGACCACCAGGATCTTCGAATGCTTGCCCGTCTGGATAAATTGCGCCGCGGTCGTCAGCGCGTACAGGAAACCGGAACACGCGCCGGACAGGTCGAATCCCCAGGCGTTCGATGCCCCGATCTTTTGCTGAAGGACGCATGCGGTTGAGGGAAACAGCATGTCGGGCGTTACGGTCGCGACGATGATGAGGTCGATCTCGTCCGGCGCGATTCCACGTTGGGTTAGGACCTTGCGCGATGCCCGAGCGGCGATCTCGCTGGTGGGCGTCCCTTTTTCGACGATCCGGCGTTCACGGATTCCCGTGCGGTCAATGATCCACTGGTCATCGGTGTCGACCATTTTCTGAAGATCCGCATTGGTGAGGCGTCCCTCGGGTACATAGTGCGAAACTGCTGTGATCGTTGCTTGTCGTTCGGGCAATTCCTGACTTCCTCAACTGTCTGATTATTCTGATATCCTTGTGGATTGGGTGGTGCGCAGGGCGCTTCCATAGGCCGCTAACCGACAGGAAACAGAGAAATTAGCACAATCCTGTGTGTGTTACAATTACCGACCGATGACTCAAACTTACTTCCAGAAGGGTTTTGGGTTGCGCTCCGAGGTGCGCCCCGAACTGGATTCAAGCTACCGTAGCAGAATCGTCGACAGGATGCGCGAGGATGGTTCCCGGCTGACGGCCGGCGACTTCACCTTTCTTCTGGCTGAGGAATTCGGTTTTTGCTACGGAGTCGCGCGTGCCGTCGATTATGCCTATGAGACGTTACGAAAGTTTCCGGACAGACGGATCTTTCTGGCCGGCGAAATCATCCACAACCGGCACGTGAATCAGGAACTGGAGCGGCTCGGTATCCAGTTTCTGCCGGATGTTGTCGATCCTTCGATCAGGTACAGCGCGGTGTGCGTAGAGGACGTGGTCATTGTTCCGGCGTTCGGAGTGCCCCAAGCGGATTTGGACACTCTGGAATCCACGGGATGCACCGTCGTGGATACCACCTGCGGTTCGGTTCTGAATGTCTGGAAAAACGTCGAGCGGTATTCTTCGATCGGAATTACTTCGATTATCCATGGCAAGCACGAGCACGAAGAAACCCGCGCCACTTTTTCGAGAACGACCCTGGTCCCCGACGCCCACTATCTGGTCGTTCGCAACAAGGATGAGACCGCCTGGGTGTGCGATTACATCGTGAACGGCGGGGATCGCTCGGAGTTCCTCGTTCGGTTCGGCCGGGCGACTTCGCGGGGTTTCGACCCGGATTGCCACCTGGAACGCGTCGGTCTGGCCAACCAGACCACAATGATCAGATCCGAATCGCTTGAAGTGGCCGAAATGTTCAGACGCGCTTTGACCGAGCGCCATGGGACCAGCGGTATCGGGCACCGGTTTATCGCTTTCGACACCATTTGCAGTGCCACCCAGGACCGCCAGGACGCGGTGCGAGCCATGCGGCACATGGGTCTCGACGCGATGATCGTGATCGGCGGCTACAACAGTTCGAACACGAACAATCTGGCCCGGATCGCTGGGACGTTCACGCAATCCTTCCACATTCAGGATGCCACCGGGATCGCGAGTGCCCACGAGATCTGCCACAAGCTTCCAGGCGAGAAGGAAGAGACGCGAACCATCGGCTGGCTGGCGCCTGGACCATTCAAGATCGGGTTGACCGCCGGAGCGTCGACGCCGGACAATCACATCGGTCAGGCCATTGAGCGAATTGTCGGATTTCGCGATTCAAGTGCACTTTTGCAGTTGAAAGAATCTGTCTATGCCGGTAGCTGATCCGTGCGATACAATGGTGCTTTTCCAGTTGAAGGAATCTGTCTATGCCGGTCGCTAATCCGAAGAAAGTAAATCGTACGGCAATCATTCCCGAGGCTCCGCGCAAGATTACCCGCAAAAAGAAAACCCCCAAAATCATTGCGGTCGTCAACCCGGACAACTGTACCGGATGCGAAGCCTGTGTGCCGTTCTGCCCCGTGGATTGCATCGAGCATGTGCCGCGCGATCCTTCCGACAACGTGGGTGTCGTCATGCAGCCGGTTCAGGTTCGCTTCGATGAGTGCATCGGTTGCAAGATCTGCGTGAATGTGTGCGAGCGCATGGCGTGGGACGCGATAGCCATGTATCCGACAGCCGACGTCGCCGAATACTTTGGCATCGAACTTCACGAAAAATACGACGAAGCCGTCGCCGCACATTCCGGTCAGCCTGTCGGCAATTAGACCGCATTTTTTCAGAGATTTTCGTAGCGGAGAGTCGGCGACGCCGGCAGGATGCCCGCGCTTCCTTCCTCCGTAATGCGCGACTGGAGCAGGCCAAGCTGTGGTGGCGCAATATTCAATATCAAGGAACTCCTTTGCGGGCAGGATGCCCGCGTTCCCAGGGCGCGCTGCCGCGCACAAGAAAAAGAGGTCTGCCCGGGGCGCTGAAACATGCTTGGGTATTGAGGAGGCGGAAGGGCACGCATCTTCCTCCCGCGTGCGAACTACCGCGGCTACCACCAACGTCTCGCGGTGAACAACTTTCAGGTTCGCGGCGCTCGATCCGGCGCGGGGAACGCGCCGCTACGCGCCCGGCGCGAGGAACGCGCCGTGGAACGTGCCGGGGGACGCCGGTTCCCGAGTTCAAGATTTCAGATTCTTCGATCCCAAGCGTTCGGCAATAGCCCGCATGACGGATTCGCCGTGGAAACGTCCGTTTTCGATGAAGATCTCCTTGTGGCGGCGGCCGGAGACAACGGAACCGGCCAGATAGACGCCTGACACGTTGGTCTCGTAGGTGTCGGGGTTGAGAACCGGGAGCAGGATCTCGGGGTCGTATTCGACGCCGAGTTGATCGAAGAATGTAGTGCTGGGCCGATATCCCGTCAGGGCAAAAACCTGGTGGGCTTCCACCTCGATGATTTTCGATCCCTGGCGGGCCCGAACGCGATCCGGCAGGATCTCTTCGACCACGGTATCCAGAAACGCCCGAACTTCCTTTCGCTCTATCCGGTTTTCGATATCGGGTTTGACCCAATACTTCAGCGAAGTTCCCAACTCGGGTTTGCGGTGGATCAGGGTCACGCGCGCACCGGAACGGAACAATTCCAGGGCGGCCTCGGCGGCCGAATTCTGTCCGCCGATGACGACCACGTCCCGGTCGAAGAACGAATGAGCTTCAGTGTAGTAATGCGAGACATGGGGGAGATCTTCGCCGGGGATGCCGAGCATGTTGGGGTTGTCGTAGTAGCCGGTCGCAATGACGATGTTGCGGGTTTCGTAGGTGTCCAATCCCGTCGTGACGCTGAAAGTGTCTCCGTTGGACGAAACGGATTCCACTTCTTCGTATTGATGCACCTTGAGTTCGTGGGTCTGAACTGCACGACGATAGTATTTGAGGGCTTCGATCCGCGTTGGCTTCTCCCCGGTGCATACCATCGGCAAGTTGCCGATTTCGAGCAACTCCGGCGTCGTGAAGAAAGTCATGTTGGTCGGGAAGCGAAAGATCGAGTTGACCACGCAACCCTTGTCGATTACCAGGTATCGAAGCCCGAGTTTCCGGGCTTCGAGAGCGGCTGCGAGGCCTGTCGGTCCCGCGCCGACAATCACGACATCGAACGCCTCTTTCATGACTCCGAATCGAAATACCGGCCTTCGGCCACTACACTGGCCGTGGAGATCAGGTTCAGCCGGTTGTCGCCGGATCTCCACTCGACATCGAGGATGCCGTTTTCGGCATGAACGGTGACGGTCCGCCCGGTCCGATCGTTCAGGATCGATGCGACCGTGGCGCCGCACGAACCGGTGCCTGAAGCGGGCGTCCGGCCCGCACCCCGTTCCCAGAACGCGACTTCGATCTCGTTCCGGTTCAGGACATGAATGAACTCGACATTAGTCTTGTTGGGAAACGCCGGGTGGTTCTCGAGTTGCGGTCCCAATGTGTTGACGATGTTCGAATCGATGGCGTCGACAAACAGGGAGCAGTGCGGATTTCCCGTGGCGCAGGCCGAGACCCGGACGGTTTGGCCGTCAACCAGGAGAGGGTGGTCCACCACCCGGTCGATGGTCGCTTCCGTCCTGAAAGGGATCCGTTCCGGCTTCAACTCCGGTTGTCCCATATCCGCCGCGTATCGCTCCCCGTCCTGCCGCAACGTATAGATGCCCGATACGGTTTCGAGCCGAACCGCGCCATCGGTGGCCCGCCCGGCGTCGCACAGGTAGGCCGCCATGCATCTCAGTCCATTTCCGGAACATTCGGCTTCGCTGCCGTCGCTATTCACGATCTTGAGCTTCACCGTGCCCGCGGCGGGCTGCCACAAGATCAGTCCGTCGGCGCCCACGCCCAATCGGCGGTCGCAGATCCGCCGCGCGAGCGCATGGGGGTCCCTGCCGTCGGCGAGGTTTGCCTCGACGAGGATGAAGTCGTTGCCCAATCCTTGAGTTTTGACGTACGGCAACATCGGCGTCGTCCCGAACCCGCTTCTGCTAGAGCGGATCGAAGTGCGTGAGATTCTTGAACTGCTCGAAACGAGTGTCGATATCGGTCTTGGTCAGCCCGGACAGTTTGTCGAGGCTGAATGCCTCGACATTGAAGGAGGCCATCACAGATCCGAATATGATTGCCTGCCGCAGGGTGGAGTCCTCGACATCGTCCGCCCGCGCCAGGTGTCCCATCAGCCCGCCTGCAAACGTGTCGCCGGCGCCGGTCGGGTCGAACACTTCTTCGAGCGGATACGCCGGCGCGCCGAAGATGGAATCCCCGTTGAACATCAACACGCCGTATTCGCCGCGCTTGATGATCAGCCGTTTCGGTCCCATGGCCAGAATCCTGTTTGCCGCCTGAACCAGGTTTGCTTCACCCGCGAGCATGCGCGCTTCACCGTCGTTGATAACCAACATGTCGATCCGCTGGAGTGTCTTCTTGAGATCGTCGAGTTTGGCGTCGATCCAGAAGTTCATCGTGTCGCAGGCGACGAGTTTGGGATTCTTCATCTGGTCAAGTACCTTGACCTGGAGTACCGGGTCGATGTTTCCAAGGAACACGTAATCACAGTTCCTGTAGCTTTCCGGTATTTGCGGCTCGAAGGTCTCAAGCACGTTCAGTTGAGTGTCCAGCGTCTCGGCTTCGTTCAGTTCGAATCCATACCGCCCTTTCCAGCGAAACGTTTCTCCGGTGGTCTGTATCAGACCCGCCGTGTCGATATTGTGACGTTTGAAGATGGTCTGGTGATCTTCGGTAAAGTCCTTTCCGATGACGCTGACCATCTTGACGGGCGAAAAGTAGCTCGCGGATACCGAAAAGTAGGTGACGGAGCCACCCAGAACGTTGGCGGCTTCGCCGAACGGCGTCTTCACGGAGTCGAACGCGACCGAACCCACAACAAGAATAGAACTCATGCTCCTCACTCTCCTGACGATGTCGAGGCGCTGCCCTCGTAGACCGTTCCGGAATAACGGGTCAGCAGCAATCTCAGATCCGGGCTGACATCCACTCGATTCGTGAATCCGACCGCCACTATGGCCGCGCCCATGATGCCTGTCACAAGAACCCCGGCTTCAGGTCCGTATGCGCCGCCGGTAATCCAGTCAGCGCCGGTGGCTTCCGTGTAAAGGACCGACTCGAGATTCATCCCCGAAAGGGAGAATCCGGAAATCGGTCCGAGTCCGAGATTCCAGGCGATGTGGATGCCGTAGGGAAACCACAGGGACCGGGTCCGGACGTACGCCAAACACAACAGTATACCCGCAAGCGCAGTGTTCCCGGTGCCCAGCCATGTCGCGTTCGGGTTCAGATGATGTCCCAATCCAAAAATCGCCGACATGACGATCATGGCGGGCCATGGCCCGATCCCGGCCATCAGAACCTGCAGCGGATAGCCCCGGAAGATGAGTTCCTCGTTCGCCGCCGACACGCAGAGGACCAGGACGATTCCCGCCAGCCCGAGCGGCGACACCGTGCCGGCCGCCATGTTCAGTTCGCTGGTGACGGCCATGGCGCCAAATAATCCCCCCAGCATGAGAACTCCCAGAACAACTCCCCACTTGAGTTCGCGCCGCCAGTTCTTGTGGAATCCGGCGCCATAGATCGACGCCGGCACTCGGTCGACGAAATGGGACATTACCTTGAGTGCGAGGACGCTGGGGACGGCCAGGGCGACCGCATTGAGCCCAAGAAAAACCAAATCTCCATCGAAGCTCGAGGGAACGAGCATGGACAACAGGGCGGCGGTCGCAAACAGGATTATCACGAAAACGGCCGCGTAAGTCGCAAAGCGCCATCCCGATCTCAGGTCCAGTTGTTCGTTGAGGAGTATGGACATCGCCCGCGCCCGCCGAACTTCTTATAGATACTTGCCGACCAAAAGGCTGAGCCGTTCCCTGGTTGCGGCAGGCACCTTTGCCGGATCGGTGATCAAGGCGTGTCGGAGCGCGTGGCCGCAGCCGCACTCCCGGCCCTTGGGCATCGATTTTACGGCTGCCTTGATCAGTGACTGCGCGTTGAGACTGTTTTTCTGAAGGTTGTCGATGATGTCCGCGACCGTCACGGCATCGTGATCCGGATGCCAGCAATCGTAATCGGTCACCAGAGCCATCGTCGTGTAGCACATCTCGGCCTCGCGGGCCAGCTTGGCTTCCTGCAAGTTGGTCATGCCAATTACGTCCATGCCCCAACTTCGATAGGTTTCGGATTCCGCCTTCGTAGAGAATTGGGGACCTTCCATGCAAAGGTAGGTGCCGCCCCTCTTGACCGGAACGCCGCAATCGGCGCTCGCGGAAACCACCACGTCGGCCAGTTCAGGGCAAACCGGATCTCCGAAGCCGACGTGTGCCACCAGGCCATCGCCGAAGAACGTTGAGACCCGTGCCTTGGTCCTGTCGAAGAACTGGTCGGGCAAGACGATATCCAGCGGGCGGTGCTCTTCTTTGAGTGAACCTACGGCGCTGGCCGAGAGAATGCGTTCGACGCCGAGTGCCTTGAAGCCATAGATGTTCGCTCGAAAATTCAGTTCGGACGGCGAAATGGTATGTCCCCGTCCGTGACGCGCGAGAAAGGCCACGCGTTGCCCCTCGAGCGTCCCGGTGCGGTAGCTGTCGGACGGTTCGCCGAATGGCGTTTCCACGTTGACTTCCTCGATTTCGGCGAGACCTTCCATGTCGTAGAGGCCGCTGCCCCCAACAATGCCGATGCCGATGCTATTTGCCATGTTCAACCAACTCCAGTAAGACCCCGTTCATGGACGACGGGTGAATGAATGCGATGCGTGTATCGTTGGCGCCGGTCCGAGGCTTCTCGTCGATCAGCCGAGCCCCCGCGGCCCTTAGCCTGTCCAACGACGCTTCGATGTCCTCCACCCGGATTGCCAGGTGATGGATGCCCGGACCGCGTCTGGACAGGAATCGCGCGACGGGAGAGTCTGCGCGGGTGGGTTCCAACAACTCGATCCTGCTCTCGCCCACGGGCAGCATTGCGACGCGAACGCCCTGATCCTCGACCTCTTCGGTCCCGGACACCTCCAGGCCCAGGCCGTCGCGATAGGGTTTCATCGCTTCTTCCAGAGACCGTACGGCGATTCCAATATGATCGATGGTCATTTGAGTTTCTCGAAGCGGAGCCTATCGAGGATTTCGTCGACGACCGAATACGGATCGCGCTCACGCCGAACGATTGCATCGACGACATCATCGAATTCGCCGTTGGAGAATACGCTCTGGATCGCTTTCCGTACAAGCCGTTCTTCAAGCATCTCGTGGAGCCGCAGCTTGACCGCGCGCCGCCGCCGTTCGCCGAGTTCCGGCCGAGGGTTTCCCTTGGCGCTGATATCGTCGATCGCATTTCGCAGTTCATCCAGGCCCTGGGCCTCGGTGGCGACGGTCTTGACGATGGGGGGGACCATTGATCCGGTGGAGTGACGGTCCCCAGTGTCGGGGGCCAGGGCAAGCATGGCCGTCAACGCCCGCTCCATTAGATCCGCCCCGTCCCGGTCGCACTTGTTGATCACGAACACGTCGCCGATCTCCATGATCCCCGCCTTCAAAGCCTGGATGTCGTCGCCCATGCCGGGCACCAGGACCACGACGGAAATGTCTGCCAATCGGGCGATTTCAACTTCGTCCTGACCGACGCCCACCGTCTCGACGATCACGGGGTTCCGGCCCGCGGCATCGAGGACCGTGACCACGTCTGCCGTCGTCGAAGCCAGACCTCCAAGATGGCCGCGCGCCGCCATGCTTCGGATGAAGATTCCGGCGTTCTGTTCGAGGTCCGCCATCCGGATTCTGTCGCCGAGTATGGCGCCTCCGGTGAAGGGGCTGCTCGGATCGACTGCCACGATACCAACTTGCCGCCCCGAATCGGCGTAGCTGGCGGCAAGTTTGTCAACGAGTGTGCTCTTGCCTGACCCCGGGCTGCCGGTCACCCCGATCACGGTCGACTTTCCGGTATTGGGGTAAAGGCGCCGCAGCAGTCGAACGGATTCCGGAGTATGGTTTTCAACCGCCGTGATCGCACGCGACAATGCCCGCGCATCGCCGCGTTCGAGTTGTCTTAGAAGCTCGTTCATCGGGCAGGAATCCGGGGCGCCGCTCGGTGACGGCGCGGAGTGCCGCTCGGCGCAGTCATGCAGCCCGTGGCAGGACCCTGTAGGGTTCTACCACGGACTGCTATAGCTTCGGGTCGATCATTGTCCAGGCGGTTTCGCAGTCGCCGCATCTGTAGCGGTGTCCGGACGATTCGAAGCTGTCGAGACGAACGAACGACGATGAGCAGAACGGGCAGTAGTTGATTGCGCCGTCGGGTCGGTATTCGGCGCCAATCTGGCCCCGGAATTCCTCGACCGAGGACAACAAGGCTTCGATAATCAGCGCCTGCCCGTGCCGCCAGTCGTCCTTGGCTGGCCAGAAAGTTTCCATGACGATGGGAAACCATCCATGTGGAATCCGCGGGGCGATTTCTTCAGCGTCGCCGGGGGGCTTTTCCTCGACGTTCTCACCGTCGCGGCTGTCGCTGTAGTTCACCATGCAGTCGGTCCTGCAACCCGTGCCCGCGAGCTTGCCTTCGAGGATTTTGAGCCACTCCATCATCTGCTGCAGGCCCGAGTTTCCGCGCACTTCGGTTTCAAACCAGACGCTGTCCTCGGGCTCGTGGCCGGCACAACACGCGGTCACGTTCAGCCATGGAATATCCGCAAGTTTGATTAGAACGGGCCGCAGAATGCGGTCCGCCTGATTCAACAGATCCGGATTCGACATGCTCAAAAGGATAGCATGGGACGGAACGGCAAGAACGATCCCGACGACTGGAATCGCCCACGAAGTTTGACATGCCCTCGGGGCTCAATTAGACTCGATTTGTCCGTTTTTAGTTGAAAATAATGGGTTTATGCTTGCCGGCGAGGATTTTCGCAGCCTGAATGGGTGCCTGCTTTCCAGGCAGTCCGTGGCTGGGTCGAGGCCTCCCGAAGGATACCTGAATGAGTTTCGCGATGAACCGGGCTCAGGGTTGTGTGCCCCTGTTTGTGCTGTCCGTGCTCCTGGCGGGACCGGTCCTCGCTCAGCAGCCCGAGTTCTTTCCCGTCGATGAACTGCGTGAGGGAATGCGGGGGACAGGACGGACCGTGTTCCATGGAACTGGCATCGAGGAATTCGATGTCGAAATTCTGGGTGTCCTCCGCAACAATTCCCCGAACCAGGATCTCATCCTCGCCCGCCTATCCGGCGAACCGCTGGACGAGACGGGCGTCCTGCAGGGAATGAGCGGCAGTCCCGTCTATATCGATGACCGGCTCGTGGGCGCCGTGGCCTACGCGTTCGATGGATCGCGTGAACCGATCGCGGGCATCCAGCCAATCGGGCAGATGGTGAGTGTTCTCGGTTCCACGGCCCCGGATCCGTCAGTCGCCGGCCTGTCGGGAGGGACGCTTCCGAACGAAGGCCCCGCCGCGTACATGTATCGCGTCATGAATGCCCTCCGGTCGGGACAGCCCGTCGCGGACTACCTGTATCCGGAATTGTTTCCGGGTATGACGGCGGCGGCGAATGGTGCAACCCGGGGCGGACTGCGACCCATTCGAACTCCCTTGTTCTATTCGGGATTGTCCCCCGAGTCCGTGACGCAGTTTTCGAGCGTTTTCGAGCGTTTCGGCATGACCGCGGTCCAGGGAGGAGCGGCCGGGGCGACTGGCCAGTTGTTGGGAACCGGCCCGGTCGAGATCGAGCCCGGTATGTCCGTAAATGCCGAACTGGTGCGCGGAGATATCCAGGTGAGCGCGAACGGGACCGTGACGCACGTCGACGGCGACCTGGTGTATGCCTTTGGCCACCCGTTCCAGTCCCTTGGCCCCACGGACGTTCCAATGTCGCCTGGATATGTGATGGCGCTCGTACCGACTCGAACCACATCCTTCAAAATTGCCGCTCCACTCGATCTCGTCGGTACATTCCGACAGGACCGGTCAACGGGAATTCTCGGACGCCTTGACCGGAAGGCGGCGATGATCCCGGTTCGGGTTGCCGTCGAGACTTCGCGCGGCAACATCGAATCCTACGAGTACGAGGTCGTCGACGACCGCTTCATGACGCCGCTCATGATGAATCTCTCGCTGTTCGAACTGATCCTGTCTACCGAACGAAGTCTCGGCGCACTGACGATTGAGGTGGAAGGAACCGTTCGTCTTCGAAACGGAGAGACGTTGGAGATCGGGGCGGCCGCGTCCGGAGATCTCAATTCCGTCGCCCAAGCGGCATTGGCCGCCGTCGCTCCGATTACCTACCTGCTTTCCGGCGACTACGATCCGCTCCGAATCGAAGAGATCGACCTTTCCATCCGGTCCAATGACGAGCGCAGAAGCGCCCGCCTCGACGCGGTGCGGATCGACCGGACGGAAGTGCGGGCCGGGGAATCCGTTGAGGTGGAAGCGACGCTACGGACGCCGTCGGGCGAGGAGTTTCGTGAAAACTACACCGTGCCGATCCCCGCCGGACTGGCGCCGGGCCGGGTCGAGTTGCTGATTGGCGACGGCGTCGCCGTCACTGGTATGGACCTCAGGCGTGCGCCTTCGGCTGCGCCCCGCGACATGGATCAGATTCTCCGCGAAATTCGCATGCTGCGGAAGATGGACCGTCTCTACGTCAAGGTTCTCGCTTCCACGCCTGGGGCGGTTATCGGAGGCGCTGAACTGCCCTCGTTGCCTCCCTCGATGCTGGCCGTGCTGGAAAGCTCGCGTACCGCGGACAGTTTCACCTCGGGCACTCGAACCTCGCCCGTGCTCGAGTTCGAACTGACTCCCGCCGGTTATATCGTGCAGGGGCAGCAGTCGCTTGGAGTCACAATCATTCCGTAATCTCCACCTCTCGGAGGCTCGGACAATCCGATACCGCATGAGTGAATACAGAAACATTGCCGGGTTGTCGCTATTGCTGTTTGCGGTTCCGGTTCTGGCCGTGATTCCGCAATTCTGGGAAACGCGAACCTACGACGATTTCCGCGGCGGCGAACTTGAGGGTCTTTCGCTGACCCGAGACGGACAGCTTGTATTGGCGCCCGATTTCGATGCGGTTTTCGACACTGGCGAACCCGTCATTCTCAGCGCGGCCGCGGACTCCGCGGGCCGGGTCTACCTGGGTACGGGGCATGACGGGAAGGTCTTTGCGGTCGATCGGGATGGGACCGGCGCCGAGATCCTCGACCTCGGTGAACTGGCCGTGCTCGCGATGGCGGTCGATGACGACGACACGCTGTTTGTGGCCACCTCGCCCAACGGCCGCGTCTATCGTGTGGACCCGGATGGCGCCGCTCAGACGTTTTTCGATCCAGGTGCGTTGTACATCTGGGTCCTGGCATTCGACGGCGAAGGGCGGCTGCTGGTGGGTACCGGCGACAACGGCATCATCTATCGTGTGGACCCGAATGGTGACAGCGAAGTTTTCTACGACAGCGAAGAAACCCACATTGTCTCACTCGCCGTCGACGCCGCCGGAAACGTCGTGGCCGGGGGCGACCCAAAGGGTTACCTCTACCGCATCTCCGACGATGGCCGTCCGTTCGTTCTTCACGATTCTGAAATGCGCGAAGTGCACTCGGTTGCGGTTGCCGAGGACGGGACCATCTACGCGGCTGTCATCGACGGTGCGGGTTCAACGGGTTCGACCGTCGCGACCGCGGGTTCGAGTGTCTCCATTGCGGCTTCCACCAGCATTGTCATCACGAATTCGACGCCGCTGGCCGCGCAGGACGGCGTCCGAACCGACGGAAGCTCGTCCGTGGGGGCGGGCAATGGAAACGCCTTCGACACGGGCGCCGATTCCAGCGACTCGGGTAGCATGATCCTCGAAATCCGTCCCGATGGGTCGGTTTCGTCGATCTGGCAGTCATCGGACGAAATGGTTTTTGGGCTGTTGTCCATCGGAGACCGTCTGCTTTTCTCGACTGGAACCCGCGGACGCGTGTACCGGTACGATGCTCCCGGCCGGGCCACGCTACTGGTGGAATCGAGTGAGGAACAGACCACACGGTTGGTCGCGGCCGGGGATCGGATCGTTGCCGCGTCATCCAATGCCGGAAAGCTGTTCGAACTGGGAAGCGACGCGGGGGCCTCGGGTACGTACACCTCTGTCGTCAAGGATACGTCTTCGGTATCGAGTTGGGGGAACGTGGCATGGTCGGGCACGGGGGTCGAAATCCGGACTCGTAGCGGAAACACCGCCAGTCCCGACCCCACATGGTCGGACTGGACCCGGGTCGCCGCCGACGGCACGATTTCGAGTCCCCGGGCGCGGTTCATTCAGTGGAGGGCCGAGCTGGATGGGGATCGCGACGACTCTGCGCGACTCGAATCGGTCACGTTGCCCTATCTGCAACAGAACTTTCGACCCGAAGTCTCGAACGTTGACGTCCTGAGACCGGGAGTGGCATTGAGACCGGCTCAGGCGGCGGCCGGAGTCGCCAACGGACCCAACAACAACAATCGCGGCGGGGTCTCGGGCCGCATTGTCCCCCTCGTGCAGGCGCAGGCATCCCGGTCGGTAATCGAAAACGGTGTCCAGGCGCTGAGGTGGACGGCTGAAGACGACAACGACGATGTCCTCGTGTACTCGATCCTGTATCGTTCCGGGAACGAAAACGACTGGAAGGTGCTGGCCGACGGTATCCGGAACGACTTCCATACGATCGCGCCCGACACGCTGCCGGACGGCATGTACACGGTTCGCGTCGTCGCGAGCGATATCGGGTCGAACCCGCCCGAGTTGGCTCTTGACGGGGAGTTCGAAACCCGGCCGTTTTCGATCGACAACACACCGCCGGCGGTAACCGTTCGGCCGGGTGAAATCGAAGATGGCCGTGTCCGGTTGACGGTGGAAGCACGCGACCGGACCTCGGTGCTGAAACAAGCCGAGGTGTCGGTGGATGCCGGCGAATGGACGCCCGTATTTCCGGTCGATGGCATCGTCGATTCCACGGGCGAAGACTTCGACTTTCTGTCGGTCCCGCTGGGCGCGGGAGAGCACGTGGTTTCGGTCCGGATCTACGACCAGAACGACAACGTTGGAATTGGTTCGGCAATCGTTCGAATTTCCCCGACTGGCGTAGACTGAATGGTTAGACGAAACCGGGGTTGGATGCGTCTAAACCCTGTGAGCCGGAATCCGAAACGGCCCTTGACCCGTGTTTCCGGCAAGGACGGTTGGCCGAATGCCGCGCAGTCGCCGAGGGCGGTGCGCTCGCGTGAATATCTGGCAAGGTGGTGCAAGTTCGCACGTTGTCGCGCAAGGTGTGCATGATGAACAATTTTCGAGCTCTTCTGGTTGGTTTGGTCTTTGCAGTGCCTGGACTTGCCCAGACCGTGATTCCTTCGAACAATGATCGCCCGCCAATTGACGTTGAGTCGTATGTTGTCGAGGCGACGCTCGATCCCGCCCAAGGCGAGTTGACGGGGACGGCGGAAATCCGCTTCGTTCAACTCGATCGCCAGAGTTATGCCGTATTCGACCTGGACCGCCGGTTGCGCGTTCGGGACGTTTATCTTGGCGAAGAGGAACCGCTCCCGGTCCGTTACCTCCAGTTCGACCTCGATTCGACGCTTGAAGTGGATCTGTCGGACTTGGGGCAATTCGACCAGCCCTTCATCCGTGTCGAATATTCGGGGCTCATGGATCCGTTTAACGAGTTCGATCCCATCCTGTCGCGGGTTTCTCCTGAAAGCGCCTTCTTTCTTGAGGAATCGACGTGGTTTCCGATGAATGGGGTCCGTGTGGATGCGGCTTCGCTGGAACTGAACCTCACGCTGCCCGCGGATTGGCGGGTGGCAAGTCCGCTGACGGAGATCGGCTTCGAACTGGCGGATCCGGTGGCCCGCACGGTCCGGCGGCGGCTGGTTGAGCCCACACCGGGTTTCTGGGCGACTCTGGTCGCGGGGAGTTACGAGTCTACCGGCTTCCCCACGGCTGACGGCTTCGACATCGAAACGATCGTGTTTCCGCGGTCGATGGATGCCGCGCCCGCGATCGGTGAGGCCGCGGCGGATTACTTCCGTTTCTTTCGCGATACGTTGGGCGACCCTGTCGACTCTTCCTTTCAGATTATCGAGATTGACGGTGCGAACTGGGATTCCAGGTCGAGCCCCGGAATGCTCTTGCTCCCAGCCTCCGCGATCGGTACCGAATTCGAACCTTTCGAACTCGCTCAATACGTGGCCGCCCAGTGGTTTCCGCTGACCTATCGCGTCGAAGATCCCGTTTCCGACGCATGGCTGGCTGAGGGCCTGAGCGTTTTTCTCAGCCTTCGCTATTTCGAAGAAAACCTGTCCCCGTTGGATTCCGACGACTATGTCGAGCGGACTCTGGTGAAGGCGTTGAGCTATCAGGACGGACTTCCGCTTCGGCAAGTCGGAAATCTTCCCCGCGATTCGGCGGAGTACCAGGCCTTGGCGGGCTACAAGGGTGGGTTCGTTCTGAGAATGCTCGGCGACGTGATGGGCGAAGAAGCGTTCGAACAAATGTTGACCGCTTTCCCGGAAACGTTCGCTGACCGGGCGCTGTCTACGGGCGCGCTGCTCGAGGTGTCTTCGGAACTTGCCGACGACGACCTGACCTTCTTTTTCGACCAGTGGTTGAACTCGTCCGGGATTCCAGAGTTTACTCGTGTGTTCCAGGTTTACAGGACACGGGAAGGTTACGAGGTGGTCGGTCAGCTCGAGCAGGACCTCGATCTGTTCCGAATGCCGGTGGAGATCGAGGTGGTCACCGACGGCGAGCCCGAATTTGCCACGGTCATCGCATCCGGTCCTTCCAGCGACATGGACCTGGCGACCGTGCGGAAGCCCGAGGCGGTTCTCATCGACCCCGGCATGAAGCTGCTCCGGCTCTCTCCCGAAATCCGTGTCAAGGTGAGTATCAGCCGCGGCGAAGATCTGGCCAATCAGGGATTGTACAGCGAGGCCATCCGCGAGTACGAAGACGCCATCGACCAGGACCGGCTGAGTTCACTCGCCTATTTCCGCATGGCTGAGGCGTACTTTGAACTTGGCAATCTGCAGCTTTCCGCGAGCCTGTTTCGGGAAGCCCTGAACAGCGATCTCGATCCGATATGGATCGAGGTCTGGTCGTACATCAACCTCGGCAAGATCTACGATATGCGCCATGACAGGGAGCGGGCCGTGACCGAGTATCAAAAGGCCGTCAACACGCGCGACAATGCATATGACGCCCAGGCCGAAGCGGAGCGTCTTATCGAACAGCCCTTCGAGGGTGCCGGTCAAA
Source organism: Terriglobia bacterium (assembly GCA_963555775.3). Taxonomy (GTDB): domain Bacteria; phylum Acidobacteriota; class Terriglobia; order 20CM-2-55-15; family 20CM-2-55-15; genus JAJEDW01. Next base: position 540,824 of record CAUVWY020000009.1, read on the forward strand.
TCGTCTTTTAGCGGTTATTCCGGTGGCGCCGGATCCTCCTGAGTTACAGTTTCTCAAATCACTGTCCAACGAAATCGTGGGGCGGGGGACGGGATGCAGGCGCCCACTCCCACTCCTGCTGTAGGTGCGGTCTATGACCGCACGTTCTTTCCTACTGTAGGTGCAGTCTATGACTGCACGATTACCGCACCTACAGTTTCGGAATGCGGGCTCCCAGCGGCCTCCGCCGTCTTGGGTCTTCTCAGCAGGTATGCCGATGTGTTCGAATGGTGGCATGGCTGAAATAGTACTTGGAATCTGGACGACGCACGGCCCGCAACTCAGCACGACCCCCGAAGAGTGGATGTATCGGGTGCCCGCCGACCGGGCCAGGAAGCATTGGTTCAAGGGTCAGACCTACTCGTTCGACGAACTCGTCGAGATGCGGCAAGGCGAGAATCTGGCTGAAAAATCCACGCTCGAAGCGCGCACCCGCAGTCATGCGACCTGTCAGAAGGCGATCGCGCGGGTGGCCGAGATCTGGAGGGAAGTCGAACCCGACGTCTGCGTCATTTTCGGCAACGACCAGCGTGAACTGGTTCTGCCGGCCATGCAGCCGGCTTACACGGTCTACTGCGGCGAGACGTTCTGGAACGGTCCAATCGCCGAAGAACGTTCCTCGACGCTGCCCCCCGGGATCGTCCAATCGGAATGGGCCAATCGTCCCGAAGCGCATACCGAGTACCCGGGCCTGCCGGATCTTGCCGCCCGCCTCATCGAGCGCGGCCTTGACGCGGGATGGGACTTTGCGGCCTCCAACCAGTGGCCGACGCATCCTTCTCCGCATCATCACGTCGGCACGCCTCACGCGTTTGCCTACATCCTGCGGCGGGTCATGGAAGATCGCGCCGTTCCCGTGCTGCCCATTATTGCGAATACTTTTTTTCCACCGAACCAACCCCGTCCCTTCCGGTGCTTTGCGCTTGGTGAGTTGATGCACAAGGTCCTCTCGGATTGGGACCGCGATGTTCGTGTCGCGGTCATCGGTTCGGGTGGAATGACGCACTTCGTGATCAATGAAGAGTTCGACCGCAAGTTATTCGATGCCATCCAGGGCCGCGACGCCGAATACCTCAACGCGATCGATCCCAACATGATGCAGGACGGGACATCGGAGTTGCTGAACTGGGTTTCAGCCTCGGGATGTATGTTTCAGACCGGACTGAGCGGCGAAGTGATCGACTACGTGCCGTGCTATCGGACCGAAGCAGGCAGTGGAACGGCGCAGGGGTTTATGGTCTGGACTTGAGATATATTGGAAATCGGAAATTTCGATTTCCCGCAACAGAATCGATCCACCGCTCGGGGCCTACTCCATCTGGTAGTTTGGCGCTTCTTTCGTAATAAACACGTCATGGACGTGGCTTTCCTTCAGCGATGCGTCGGTGATCCTGATGAATCGCGTTTTGGTTTGCAGGTCTTCGATACTGTTGCAGCCGCAATAGCCCATGCCCGATTTGAGCCCGCCGATCAACTGATGCACCATCGATGCAAGAGCGCCCTTGTGGGTGACGCGTCCTTCGACGCCTTCCGGAACCAGCTTTGCCGGCTGCGTCTGGTCCTGCGCATAACGGTCGCCCGATCCTTCCTGCATGGCGCCGAGAGATCCCATCCCGCGATACGACTTGTAGGTCCGTCCCTGGTACAGGATGACTTCTCCCGGGCTTTCATCGGTTCCGGCAAACAGGGAGCCGATCATCACCGTATCCGCCCCGGCTGCGATGGCCTTGGTCATATCGCCTGAAAACTTGACGCCGCCGTCGGCAATGAGCGGGATGTTTCGCTCGCGGGCCACCTGAGCGCATTCCATGATCGCCGTGATCTGAGGGACGCCCACACCGCTGACGATGCGAGTGGTGCAAATCGATCCCGGACCGATACCGACCTTGATAGCGTCCACCCCGGCGTCGATCAAATCCTTCGCGGCCTCTGCCGATGCGATATTGCCGGCGATCAGTTCGGTCTCGGGAAACCTCGCCTTGAATACGCGGACGGCGTCCAGAACCTTTGCCGAGTGTCCATGGGCCGTGTCAATAACGACGACATCGACGCTGGCCCTGACCAGTTCGGCCGCCCGTTCCATGAAATCCCCGGTGGCGCCGATCGCCGCGCCGCTTCGGAGCCTGCCCCTCGAGTCCTTGGCGGCCAAGGGGTACTTGATCTTCTTGGTGATGTCCTTAACCGTAATCAGGCCCTTCAGCATGTAGTTGTCGTCCACGACCGGCAGCTTTTCGATTCGGTGCTTGTGCAGCAGTTTCTGCGCCGTGTCCAAGTTCGTTCCGACCGGAACCGTGATCAGGTTGTCCCTGGTCATCACGTCGCGAATTGGCAAATCGAAACGATCCTCGAAACGAAGATCCCGGTTGGTCAGGATGCCGACCAGTTTGCCGTTCTCGGTGATCGGCACGCCTGAGATCTTGTAATTGCTCATCAAGTCGAGAGCGTCCTGAATACGATCGTCAGGCGACATCGTGATCGGGTTGACGATCATTCCGCTTTCGGAACGTTTGACCTTGTCCACCTCGGCGGCCTGTTCATCGATGGTCATGTTTCGATGAACGATGCCAATGCCGCCCTGCTGAGCGAGCGCGATGGCCAGTCCGGATTCGGTCACCGTATCCATTGCCGCGCTCGCGATCGGAATATTCAGCCTGATATTGTTTGTCAGCCGGGTACCGGTTTCGACTTCACTGGGAAGAATGTCAGACCGGCGAGGGACCAGAAGTACATCGTCGAATGTGTACGCGTCCTTGAACCGTTGTTCGCTCAAACCGTCACCCCGCAACATTTCTTGTATTTCTTGCCACTGCCGCACGTGCAAGGATCGTTCCGCCCAACTTTCGCAGCGTCCCGCCTGATCGGTTTTTTGGATTTCGCTTCGCCGCCCTGGTTGGACGTGATGAACTGTTGCCGTCGTCTGCGCCGCTCCATCTGCTCGGCCTGCTTTTCGCGATCGACGGGCTGCAGCAGGAACAGGAACCTGATGGCGTCTTCGTCGATGCGATCCATCAATTCCTGGAAAAGCTCGAACGATTCTCTTTTGTATTCGACCAGCGGATTGCGTTGCCCGTAACCTCGCAGACCGATGCCTTCCTTCAGATGGTCCATCGCCAGAAGATGGTCCTTCCAGTGCGAATCGACGATCTGCAACATCAACATTCGCTCGTGAAAGCGCATGGACTCGACGCCGATCACCGTCTCTTTCTCTTCGTATTTTCGGTGCGCGACCTCAATCAGCGCGTCTTCCAGTTCTTTCGAGGCGAGTTCGTTCGGATCCAGCCCTTCCTGCGCGTAATCGAAACCGAACTGACGGAGAACATTGGTGTGAAGTCCTTGCTGGTCCCATTCGCTCGGCGGTGTTGCTTCAGGCGCATACTGGTCGATCAGCGATGCCATGATGTCGTCCGCTATCGACATCACGTACTCTTTCTGATTTTCCTGTTCGAGCAACTTCTTGCGCATTCCATAGACGGCTTCGCGCTGCTTGTTCATCACGTCGTCGTACTCGAGGACGTGTTTCCGGGCCGCGAAGTTCTGGCCTTCGACCCGTTTCTGCGCCGATTCGATCTGTTTGGAAACCATCCTGGATTCGATCGGCACGCCTTCCTCCATGCCGAGGCGTTGCATGATGCTCGAAATACGGTCGGCCGCGAAGATCCGCATCAGGTCGTCTTCGAGCGACACAAAGAAACGCGATGAGCCGGGGTCGCCCTGGCGGCCCGACCGCCCGCGCAACTGGTTGTCGATTCGCCGCGCCTCGTGCCGTTCCGTGCCGATGATGTGCAAGCCGTCCAGTTCGACCACCTCGTCATGCTCTGCCTGCATTTCGGGCCGTATCGTCTTGACGGCTTCGGCCATCTGCTCCGGACTTGCTTCGTCGGGATTGACGTTTTGTTTGCGCAGAAGAACCCGCGCCAGAAAATCCGGATTTCCGCCAAGGACGATATCGGTGCCGCGTCCGGCCATGTTCGTTGCAATCGTGACAGCGCCTTTCCGCCCGGCCTGAGCGACGATTTCGGCTTCCTTGGCGTGGTACTTGGCGTTCAGGACAACGTGCTTGATGCCCTTGCGCTTGAGCATCGAACTGATCTTTTCCGAGCGTTCGATCGAGATCGTGCCGACCAGAACCGGGCGTCCGAGTTCGTTGTTCTCGCGGATTTCATCGAACACCGCATTGAATTTCTCCCGCTCCGTCCGGTAGATGACATCGGAGTATTCGAAGCGCTTGAGCGGGCGATTGGTCGGGATCACCAGGACGTCGAGTCCGTAGATCTTCTCGAATTCTTCGGCTTCGGTTTCAGCAGTTCCCGTCATGCCGGAGAGCTTCTTGTACATCCTGAAATAGTTCTGGAAGGTAATGGAGGCCAGAGTCTGGTTTTCCTGCTGAATCTTGAGTCCTTCCTTGGCCTCGACCGCCTGGTGCAGGCCGTCGCTCCACCGGCGGCCGGGCATCAGTCTTCCGGTGAACTCGTCGACGATCTGCACATCGCCGTCTTTCACGACGTAGTCCGCGTCCCGCTTGTACAAAGTGTGGGCCTTCAGGGACTGATTGATGTGGTGCAGAATGTCCATGTTGGCCGGGTCGTAGAGGTTCTCGACCGAGAGCAACCCTTCGGCCCGCGCCACGCCTTCTTCGGTGAGCGTCGCCGTACGGCTCTTTTCGTCGATCTGATAGTCGATATCCCGCCTCAGCCGCGGCACGATCTTGTCGAGCCTGTAGTACTTGTCGGTTGCCTGCTCACTGGGTCCCGAGATGATCAACGGTGTTCGTGCTTCGTCGACCAGGATCGAATCGACTTCATCGACGATCGCAAAGTTGTGCGGCTTCTGGACCAATTGAGAGGCCTGGAACTTCATGTTGTCTCTCAGATAGTCGAAACCCAGTTCGTTGTTCGTCGCGTATGTGATGTCGGCCAGATACGCCGCGCGGCGGGTCGGTTCGTCGATCCCATGCTGAATGACCCCCACCCCGAGTCCGAGGAAATTGAAGATCTTCCCCATCCACTGCGAGTCGCGCTGAGCCAGGTAGTCGTTCACCGTGACCACATGAACGCCCTTGCCTTCAAGCGCGTTCAGATAGGCCGGCAACGTTGCAACCAGCGTCTTGCCTTCACCGGTTTTCATTTCCGCGATGCGGCCCTGATGCAACGCGATGCCGCCGACGAGTTGCACGTCGAAATGGCGCATCTCGAGGGCGCGTTTGCCCGCCTCGCGCACTACGGCGAATGCCTCGGGCAAGAGGGCCTCCAGGCTTTCCCCGTTTTCGATACGTTGCTTGAATTCTGCGGTTTTGAATTGGAGTTCTTCGTCGGTGAGGCTCGAAACCGAGGGCTCCAGTTCGTTGATCCGGGCGACCCTGGGTTGGATCTTCTTGATCTCGCGGTCGCTTCGGGAACCCACGAACCTCTTTACCAGACTGTCGAGCATTATTAAATATAGACCAATTCGTTCACGGAAGGTAGGGGGACGAATTCAAGAGGTCTGGTGCGGGGCTGTCCGCTGCTTCAGGTTTGACAGCCGACAGTCGCCGAAGCCGCGCGAAAACACTCGCCGTGTTCCGCCAGGGTTGTTCTCAATCGGCGGTACGGGTTTGATCCGTGGGCAGATAGTTCCGGGGGTTGACCGCACGGTCGTTCGACCGTACTTCGTAGTGCAGGTGGGGACCGGTACTCCGTCCGGAACTACCGACATATCCGATCGGATCGCCCTTTCTCAACTGATCCCCGACACCGACGTCCAAATGCGACAGGTGGCCATACCGCGTGGTAATGCCGCCGCCGTGATCAAGGACGATCAGGTTTCCATATGCGGATTGCCGGGCGGCAAAAACGACGTATCCGTTGGCGGGGGCGCGAACCACCGATCCATAAAGGGCTCCGATATCGAGTCCCTGATGAAATTCGGGCTCGCCGGTGAACGGATCCCGCCGCCGCCCATAGCCGGAACGGGTCGGTCCGGTCACAGGCCAGATGGATGGGGTCAGATCGAGTTTGCCGTTCCGCGTCAGGACCAGGCTCTCAACGAACTGAAGCTGATCTTCCAGTTCGAGAGCGCGATTGCGCGTCAGGTCCAGATTGTCCAGCGTGTTAAGGCCCGCAATCATCGTGGCGGTTGGATGGTTGCCGGGGCTTCCGCCAACTCCGATGGATTCGGTCAGGCCCAATCGCTGGTTCCAGGTGTCGGCCTGCATCATTTCCTGGATCCGCTCAGCCTGGTCTTCGAGTCTTTGCAGTTTGACGTTCAGTTGTCCGGTGGACATTTCGAGGTTCTTGTTGTCTACCTGGAGCGTGGTGTTTTCAGCGAGCAACTGCTCGTGGTCGGCGGTACGCAACGCCATTCGCGCGTAATTGAAACTGAGGCCAACCGCGCTGAAGAAGAGGAGAATTCCAAGAATCGAACACGCGTAGACCGCCCATAGCGGTATCCTGAACTTGTGAAGACCGGAAGTGGAATTGGGGACGATGACTAGCGTATAAAATTTCTTAGACATCCAATCTGATGTAATCCCTGTGGAGCGACCGCCTGACCGGCTTGAAACGGCGGCCTAAATGTATGATTCCTAAATATTTAGCAACAAGACAGAATCCTAACAAATGGGCTTTCCGAGGGTCAAGCTGAATATTTACAACAGGTTGCCGCTTGGCCTCGTCCTGCTGGCTCTGGTGTCATTCCTGGCCGCCTGGTCGGATCTGCTTCCGGCACGGTTCGTGGAGGACTGGTATTCCCGCGGTGTTTTTCCGCTGGTGTCCGCGCTGATGGCCCCGCTGGCGGCCATGACGGGCGGTTCATTGTTGGATGTCCTGCTGCCGGGATCGGTCGTGTTGGTGGCCTATCTCCTCTACCGCCGCCGATTCCTTCCGGTTCTTGGTCTGCTCGCGGCCGGTTACCTTATCTTTTTCTGGACTTGGGGACTGAACTACCATCGCCTCCCCGTCGAGGCCAAGGTCGACTTCCGGTCCGACAGGGTTAGCGACGAAACAGTAGCCGCGTTGGTCCGTGAAGCGGCGTCCGAGATCAACCGCACGTACGTCGAGCGCCGAGGCACCGGCCCGCCCGATCACGAGCGGGCCTTGGTCGATGAAGCGGATTCCCGGATCCGAACCGTGATCGAAGCCATCGATGGCCCCGGGTCCGTCCGGTGGAACGCTGTCGTCCAGGTCAAGTCGTCGGTGTTATTGAATCCGCTGTTCCGGGCCGGAAGCGTGAGCGGGATGTTCAACCCGTTCGGGCACGAGGCCCTCGTCACTGGCGGCCTGTTGCCGTTCGAGCGCTCCATGGTCATGTTGCACGAGATCGCCCATGTCCGCGGATACGCCCATGAGGGAGAGGCCAACTTCATTGCCTTGCTGGCAGCGGTCGGTTCTGCCGATCCTGAACTGCGCTACAGCGGCTGGCTGTCATTGTGGATGTACATGCGTTCCGCCCAGAACGACAGGCTTCTCGACGACGGCCCGCTCCGGGATCTGGAGGCGATCGATCAACGGATCCGGGAAACCCGGGTGGCGTGGGTGAGCCGGACCCAGGGACGAACCCTCGATGTCTTCCTCCGAGCCAATCGCGTGGAGGACGGCATCCGCAGCTACGCCAGAATCGTCCAGCTTGCCGCGGGGACGCGGCATCTGTGGAATCGGTTCGAGGCCCGGTAGGAGAACGGCGTCCGGCCCGCTGCAGCATTACTGTTCTGGCGGCGTCAATCGCGCCCGACGCCATTGCGGCGCCGTTCCAGTGCCCGGCATCCGGTTTTCCCGCCGGCTCTCCGCTTCATCCCCGCTCCGTTGGGGGGTTGTGCCGGTTTGTTGACCTGCCTAATGGCTGGGAGTAGTATCTTGAAACTCCTGGAATGAGGAAACGGTGGTATCCATGAATTCAAGCAAGCACGTCGGTATGTTCTATGTCGCGGGTCTTGTGGCGTTCGGGTTGACAGCGGGAACCCTGGTCGCCCAGCTTCCCGCCCCGAATGCGTCCGGCGTTACGACCGGGCACATCCATTTGCGTGTCTCCGATCAGGCACGGCACCGCGAGATCTGGACGGCTCTTGGGGCTACCGAGGCCTCGTCGGGGCGACTCCAGTTGCTGCGCTTCCCGGGAATGTACTTCCTGTTGACCGAAGGCGATCCCGGAGTTCCGTCGATCGAGACCACGGCGAACCACGTGGGTTTCAACGTGCAGAGCTATGAGGACATTCACGCCAAACTCGAGTCCGTTGGCGCGACCTTCGCGGTCGACAACGCGGAGACCGGACAGATCCTTGCGGACCTGCCCGATGGGGTTCGCGTCGAGATGCAGCAAGTGGATGGACTGGAGAACCCGATCGAGTTCCATCACATCCATCTATCGGTAACCGACCAGGCAGGGTTGCGCGACTGGTACGTCGAGGCGTTCGGCGCCGAGGTGGGTGAACGCCGCGGAATGCCTTCGGCCGTGGTGCCTGGCGGGCGCGTCGACTTCCTGGGCGCGCGCGGCGGTCCGCCAACGCCGACCCAGGGCAACGCCATCGACCACATCGGATTCGAGGTCGCCGATATGGATGCGTTCTCGGCGCGAATGGCCGAGATGGGTGTGGAGTTCGACAGGGCGCCGAGCGAGATTGAAGCCATCGGGCTGACGATCGCGTTCATTACCGATCCCGCCGGAACCTACATTGAGATCACCGAAGGGTTGGTAAACGCGCAGTAGCCAGTAACCTTCGTTTCCCGATTTCCAAGACAGGCGCTGCTTCGGTGGCGCCTGTCTTTTTTGCGCCAAATGTGGCTTCGAGCGCTATCGGCGGGGAGGGCAAGCGAAGAACCTTCCGTCCGCATACCGGCTTATCGAAGCTCCCGGTCCGTTCACTCCGGTAACGCGAACACGTAGATCGCGTTGTTGCCCCGTCCGGGATCGATGTCGACCGGCATCGGGCCCATCGTTCCGGCGATCAATCCCGGCTGCGCGAGGTTGTCTCCACTGATGACCGCGACGTATTGCCGCCCGTCGACCGCATAGGTGATCGTGCTCATCGATACCGGTCCGCCGACGATGGATTGCCAGAGCAGTTGTCCACTGTCGGCGTCCAGCGCCTTGAAACGCCGGTTGATGTCGCCCCAGAAAATGAGATCGCCCGCGGTTGCAAGAACGGCGCCGGTCGTCGGGACCGGCCCCTGCGGCCAGTGGGTCATCTCGCCGGTCGCCATGTCGATGCGGGCCAGACCGTTCATCTCTTCCGGTGTCGAACCCTCGCGCGGAATGCCCACGCGGCGCTCGGGGGCTCCGCGTCCGCCGCGACCCCCACGGCCTCCACCTCCGCCCGGAGCGTTCGGATCGGCCGAGGTCATATCAAGGCAGTTGTCGATATAGGGAACGTACAGCGCGTTCTTGCCGGGGTGATACGCCGACGGCCAGTAGCTGCGCGTGTTGAAGAAGCAGATCACGTGGCGCTCGCCGGGCTCGTCGACGATGAGTTCCTCGTTGATGTGGGCGATACCGGTTCGGACATCGATGTCCTGCAGGATGAAGTTGTTCACGTCGAACGGGAATGGCGTGGCCCACAGGAACTGTCCGTCGTTCTTGTCCAGAACCCACATTCCGCCGCCCTCGCCGATGTTGACGACGACGTCGCGCTCTTGTCCGCGGGGAATGTCCGGGTTGATCCACCGGACGTGATCCGGATCGGGATTGAACTCGGTACGCAGGACGATCCGCTCCTGGTTGATGTCTTCGTCCCAATCGTCGCCCGGCAGGTGCTGGTAGTACCAGACCAGTTCGCCGGTGTCCGGGTCAAGAGCAACGGTCGAGTTGCTGAACAGGTCGGCCGGCGAGGTAAATCCGATCGCGTTCGAATCTCCGTCATGCCGGGCGGCTCGTGTGTTGGGAGTCGGGTTGGCGATGCCCCAATAGACCAGTCCCGATTCGGCGTCGTAGGAGCCGGGGAGTCCCCATGTGGATGCCCGGCGCGTCTCGACAGCGGCGCCGCCCCAGGTGTCGAACCCGGGAGGATCTCCGGGCGCCTGGGCCGTGTAGAACTTCCACAATAGCTGCCCCGTCCGCGCGTCGTGAGCGGCGATATAGCAGTTTTCCCGAAGGCCGCCCGTACAGGTGCCGCCTGAGATGACCTTGCCCTCGACGACGATCGAGCCTGAGGTGTGCCCCCGGTTGTCGGCCTGCGACTCCCAGCGCACCTGGCCAGTCCTGGCGTCCAATGCCACAAGCGTCGCATCCGGCGCCGTGAAATAGACCATGTCCTCGAAGATCGAAAGCGTCTTGGAACGTCCTCCGGGACCCACGCGATCGTTTTCGTAGTCCCGGTTGTACTCCCATAGGATGTCTCCGGTGGTCGCGTCCAGCGCCTGAATATTCGAACCCGGGACCGTGAGGTACATGATGCCGTTATATACGGTCGGTATCGTTTCGGTGGTGCCGTCGGCGAGTCCCCGAGACCATGCCATTCCGAGTTGTCCGACGTTGTTGCGGTTGATCTCGTCCAGCGGGCTGAAACGTTGCGCGTCGTAGGTTCGACTGAACATCAGCCAGTCATTCGGGCTGGGATCGAGCAGCATCTCTTCGGTGACCGGCGTGAATCCGGGCACCTGTGCCTGGACAGGCGCGACGGCCAGAACAAGGAAAACCGCTGCGAAAAATCTTTGAAACATGGTTCTTCTCCAGCTATCGGGTCGAATCGGATGGTTTATCGCGCCGTCACGGCCGGGCTGGGCCGCGCCTTCAGTTTCGAGCCGGGCAGTTCCTAGTTGGGCAGCGCGAACACGTAGACGGCGTTGTGCCCCCGCGGGAGTTCGAGTTCGGGGACGACTCCGAGCAGTTCCGTAACCTTCGGATTATCTCCCGTCATCACGGCAACATATTGCCTTTGGTTCACGGCATAGGTGATCGTACTGACCGACACGTTGCCTCCCAGCACGGTGTGCCAAAGCTCGTCTCCGGTCTCCGCGTCGAAGGCCTTGAACCGCCGGCTCATATCGCCATGGAACACCAGGTTTCCGGCCGTGGTCAGCGTGGCGCCATTGCCGGGCGCTCGTCCCACGTCGAAGCGGGTCACTTCTCCGGTCTCGAGGTCGATTTTTGCCATTCCCGTCAGGGCATTCGGATCCGAGCCGGGGCGGGGAACGACCCGCCAGGATCCCCGTCCTCCCCGCCCGCCTACGGTGGATATTTCGCGGCAGTTGTCGATGTAGGAGGTGTACAGCGAGTTGGTTTCAGGATGGTACGCCGTCGGCCAGTAGCTTCGCGTGTTCCAGTAGCAGATGACCTTCAGCTCTTCGGCCCCCTTCGTGACCAGATCGTAGTCGATGAACGTCTGGCCCGTGGCCGGATCGACGCGGTCGAGCAGCATTTCAGGGGCGTCGTGGGGGAATGGAGTGGCCCATAGAAACTCTCCGGTGTCGCGGTCGTTCAGGAAGATGCCGCCCCCTTCCGGGAGCGTGACCGCTACGTCGCGCACTTCGCCGGGGCGGATGGCGGGGTTGATCCATTTGACGTGCTCGGGATCGGGGTTCAACGCTGTTCGAACGAGCGTTCGCTCGTGGGTGTGGTCCAGATCGGCGTCGTCACCGGGAAGGTGCTGGTAGTACCACGACAACTCTCCAGTGTCGACGTCGAGCGCGATGGTCGAGTTGCTGTACAGATCCGAAGGCGACGAACGCGCCGTGCCATCGGGATCGCCGCCGTGCCGGTCCATTCGCGCGTCCGGCATTGGATTGGCAACGCCCCAGTAAAGCAGACGCCGTTGGGGATCGTAACTCCCCGGCAGGCCCCATGTGGACGCCTGCCGGTTTTCGAGCGCGGCGCCGGCCCAGGTCTCATCTCCGGGTTCTCCGGGCGCCGGCGTCGTATAAAAACGCCACAGTTCCTCGCCGGTACCGGCGTCGTGAGCCGCAATGAAGCAGTTTGCCCTGTTGCCGAAGCACGAGCCCCCCGAAATGACCTTGCCGTCGACAACCAGAGGCGCCGAAGAGTGTCCGCGTCCATCCGCGGGAGTTTCCCAGCGAAGTTCGCCCGTGCGTGCGTCAACGGCCACAACATGGCTGTCCGGGGCCGTGTACAGGATCACGTCGTCGTAGATTGCCAGTCCCTTCGTTCGGGTGCCTGTGGCGCCGGGTCTTTCGTATTCCCAGATCAGATCGCCGTTGGTGGCATCCAGCGCCTGAATGGTTGCGCTGGGCGTGACCACGTACATGACGCCCCGATAGACCAGCGGTATCGTCTCGGTCGCGCCCTCCGCCATGCCGCGGGTCCAGGCCAGAGTGAGTCCGCCGACGCTGTCGACATCGATCTGATCGAGAGGGCTGAATCGTTGGGCGTCGTAGGTGCGGCTGAACATGAGCCAGTCGTTGGGGCTGGGGCTGAGCAACATTTCGCCGGTGACCGGGACAAAGTCGTCCACTTGGGCGAACCCGGGGGCTGCGAAGGTTGCAACAACAATTGAAAGAACCAGTGTTCGTGGCATTCGATCCTCCCCAAAAGAGGCCAACCATCGGGCGGTCTCTTGCTATACCGAATACGCGATACCGAATACGCGTGCTAATCGGGCAGGGCGAACACGACGATCGAGTTGTTGCCCTGCGGCGCGGTCAGTTCGGCGAGTCCCATCAACTGTCCGGTCAATGCGCCCTGACCCACGAACAACGCGATGTACTGCTTGCCATCCACGGCGTAGCTGATCGTGCTGTTGGTGATCGGTCCGCTGACTATGGCTTCCCAAAGGATGTCGCCGCTCTCGACGTCGAACGCGCGAAAACGGCGGTCCAGGTCGCCCCAGAAAACCAGATCGCCCCCGGTTGCGAGCATCGCCCCGTTTCCGGGCGCCCGTCCCTTGTACACATGCCGGATCTCGCCGGTTTCCATGTCAATCCGGGCGACCCCGGCATACTCGTCGAGGGTTTCGGAGTTGACAACCGGTCCGCGCGTGTCGCGGGCAGGAGGATCGCCCGCCGTCATGTCGAGACAGTTGTCCACCCAGGGTACCCACATCGTGTTGGTTCCGGGGTGGTAGGCCGACGGCCAGTAGCTGGTCGTGTTGAAAAAGCAGATGACGTGCTGCTCGCCCGGATTCTGAAATCCCAGTTCCTCGAAGTTGGGATACACGTTTCCGGTCTCGACATCGATATCCGCGATCGCGAAGTTTGGTGTGTCGTAAGGAAACGGAGTGGCCCACAGAAACTCTCCGGTGTCCCGGTCGATCATCCACAGTCCCCCGGGTTCGCCGATGGCAGTCACGACATCGCGAACTTCGCCGCGTTCCACGTTGGGGTTGATCCACTTGACGTGTTCGGGGTCGGGATTGAAGGGAGTCGACAACAGGATCCGCTCGTTGGTCACATCCTGATCCCAGTCGTCCCCGGGCAGATGCTGGTAATACCAGACCAGTTCGCCGGTATCCGGATCGATCGCGACAGTCGAATTGCTGTACAAGTCGGCCGGGGATGTTCTGGGGATCGCGTTCGGGTCGCCGCCGTGGCGCGCGAGGCGCGTGTTCGGCGTCGGATTTGCGACACCCCAGTAGATCAGATGCTTATCGGGATCGTACGAGCCGGACATGCCCCATGTGGAGGCGGTCCGGTCGTTGAGAGGAACGCCGGCCCAGGTGTCGAATCCCGGCGGGTCGTCGGGAGCTTGCGTCGTGTAGAACTTCCAGAGGAGTTCCCCTGTGAGCGCGTCGTGGGCCGCGATATAGCAGTTGACGCGGCCGCCTCCACAGGTGCCCCCAGTGACCACTTTTCCATCGGCCATGATCGGACCGGAGCTATGTCCGCGTGCGTCGGCCTGCGTTTCCCACCGCACTTCGCCCGTGCGGGCATCCAGGCCCACCACGTAGCTGTCCGGCGTGGTGGTGATGACGACGTCTTCGTAAATCGCGATTGTCTTCGAACGCGTATTCCCCTGGTTCGGATTGGCATACTCACGTTCGTATTCCCAGATCAGGTTGCCGGTGGTGGCGTCCAGCGCCAGGATGTTGGATCCCGGCTGAATCAGATACATGATGCCGTCACGGACGATCGGAATACTTTCCTGCGTCCCGTTGCCCGTTCCTCGAGACCAGGCCACCCGGAGCCCGTCGACGTTGTCGCGGTCGATCTGGTCGAGTGGACTGTAGCGCTGGGCGTCCGGCGTACGGCTGAAAGCGAGCCAGTCGGCCGGGTCCGGATTTTCGAGGTCTTCGGTCGTCACATTGGTGAAGTTGTCCATCTGTGCGAGCCCGACCACCGGAACGAAGATCAGAAGCGCGACTGCAGCCATACCCGAAAACATGTCTCTCATTCTATTAACCCCTACTGGCTCAAAAGATTGGGGCGGGGATTACCCCGCCCCGTCTCCGATCGCTGTTGTCTTGTCACAAACTAGTTGCCGCGTCCTCCACGCCCTCCGGCAGGCGGCGGAGGCGCTTCGAACACATCGGGCGCCGCACTGGGGGCCGGGGCTGCCGTTCCACCCGAGTCGGTAGTGTAATGAAGGTTGTCGGTGTTCCCTTCGACGCAGGCGAATTCCAGGATTTCAGCGTTGGGATTGTTCCCCCGCGACATCGGCGCAGCTACCTTCCACGAGGTCGTGTAAGCCTTCTCGTCCGTGAACGTTGCTTCCCATGACCATGCATTCTGATTGATCGGCGTGAAGTGTTCCCTCACCACGAGCGCGTCGGAATGCCGGTCGCCGTTGTTGTCGAGCCATGTGATGGCGTTGTTATTCGGTGTCTCGATGACCAGCGTATCTCCCTCCCAATGGCCGACTCCGTCTCCCATGAAGAGCTTGATGTCTTCTGAAATATGGTCGCGTCCATCCAGGGGGACGATTCGGCGGGACCCCTGGAACTCATGCAGGAATACCACGTAGTCGGTCGTGTGCTGAATCACCAGTCCAGCCCCCAGATAGGACTGCCGCCACATGTGGCTGGGAACGCCGGACATGTAGCAGTGCAGTTCCGGCTCCTCGAACATCCGCTGGTCGGATTCCGCCCTCAACTGGGCATAGACCGGGGTGTAGGGAATCGCCCTGTCATCGCCTTCGACAGCGACACCCCCAACCTCGACGATGTTGGGGGTGATGTTACCCAATCCGCCCCGAACCCTCCATATGCCATTCATGTCGGGCGTCCCGTCGGCCATGCGGTCGAATGGTCCAGGTTCCGGTGGCGGAGCGGGCGCCCCGCGTCCGCCTCTCTGGGCGGACGCAAGCGCCGGAGTGAGCGCAATTGCGGCTGAGAGGGCCACTATGGCGACCATCGAGTTCAGTAATCTGTGATGCATCGGTGTCTCCTTTTCGCGCTCATCTTCCTGCTCGTCTTCGTACTCTTTCGCCGCCCCTCAGGCCAGGTTCATCAGGGCACGGTTGGCAGTTCGGGCGGGCCCAGGGCGTTGTCGGCATACGCATGGCATTCGTATTCCAGAATCCGCTTTCCGGGATCCTTGTGCCGGTACAGATACAACTGCATCGTCCAGGGTTGGGTGAAATCTTCAGGGTCCGCCAGAGTGGCCCGATACTCGATCGTATCGGCGTCGATCAGCGTGAAACGTTCGTTGACCCGCAGCGTTGCGCCGCCGGCATGGTTTCCCGACTGGTCCAGCCACACGTCGGGATGAAAGTTGAAAACATCCGTCACCAGCGAATCGCCGTCCCAGCTTCCGACCGAATCTCCGTTCCACAGATCGATTTCACCTTCGCCAAAGTGATCGTCCCGATTGAGGAATATGAAACGCGTGTTGTGCATGTATTCGGAAATGATCGTCAGGAAGTTCTCGGACTGCACGATCTGAAAGGGAAAGGGGACGTAAGCCAGATGCGGGACACCTGCCCTGTAGCATTTCGCGAACGGATCGGCCGTCTCGCGGTTCGCCAAGTTCTCCGCGCGCTTGGCCAAACCGGCGGCGGTGTAGGGTATCTTCCCGTCCGCCGGGTCGACTATGACTCCCGTGCCGGCGGGCACTCCATAGCTGGCGCCGTGCGGTTCCACATTGAAATGCGCCGAGGGGTCGAGGACCTGCCATATGCCCTCGATGTTCGGTTGGCCGTACCGATTGCGCGGTGCGGTATACGTTTGCGCGCTGGCATCCAACGGCAACGCGACAGCGAACAAGCTCGCAATGACTGTTGTCGAAACGATCCACGCGAGCGTCCGGTTCATCATCTGTAAACTCCTGTCAATGCCGTAGCTGTGGGGTTTCGTGAAATCTGCGCGTTCAGAATCCGCAGACGCCGAGCCCGAAGTGCCGTGTCAGTGTCAGTTGCCCGGGAGAAGTCCCGCGGGAACACCCTCCGGATTCTGCGAAAACATGCTCAGCACCGTCCGTGGCTCAGCCAGAGCCTGTCCGTTCTGGGCAGTGATACGGACGTTCTGAGCCCACATTCTCGAGGTGCCGTTCTTGGCCGCGTAACCGCGGACGGTGATCGCGTCGCCTGCCGTAAGCTCCGAGCGCCTCCAGCCCTGCCGGATCAACTGGTTGGGTGGAGGGGTTTCCGCTTCCCAAATCTGCTTTGTACCATCGGGAAGTGTCACCTCGAAATGAACCCAGGAATGCGGGTTGACCCAATCCATCTTGACAAACACCCCTTCCATGTCGAGTGGGCGCTGATTGTCGAATTCCGCTGAGAAAGCATGGTGCGCGAGGAGCGGCACCGTGCCCAACAGCAGAGCGACCGAGAGAGCGGACACAACCATGGTTGTCTTCGTCGTCATTCAAACCTCCAAAAGCCAAACCGCCAAAAACCGAATCCGCAAAAACGGCCCGCGCCAGACGTTGGCGCCGGAACCCTCTTGAAGCGCGTCATCAAATCATGGCAGTGCTGCCAGTATACAAGTCGACCGCTGTTGGGAAACCAATTCGTGAGCCCGATTCAACGTCCTGCCGCGGCCAGAAAAGCCTCCCGTGAAACCGTCGGTCCCGGGTTCTGGCGGTGGACCGGAACGAATTGATCGTAGGCCATTCCGATGCGGTCCAGTTCGTCCGCCAGGTGGACCAAGAATGGATGCGGCCCCGCGTCGGGCCCGCCCCCGAAGGCCGGGTTCATCCAGGGCTGGGCCAGGTCGGCGGAGACGATGGTATTGATACTGGGCAGGTAGGCGATCATCATGTCGTTCGCATGGAGGCTGCCTTCCAGCTTGTAGAGTTCCAATAGTTGGGTAGCGTCTTCGAGAACATAGGTGTCCCCGGCGCCCATAACGGTTGCCGTTGCACCGGATTCCGACAGCCGGTCCGGATTCATGGTTCGCGGATTGTCGAGGACGTCTTCCAGAAACGCCACGTTGTCCTGATGGGTGATGATCGTCGCACCTTCGGCGACCATGTCCCGTATTCCGCCAATGTGGTCGAAGTGCAGGTGTGTATTCACGTAGTAACCAATCGGCTTGCCGGGAATCGCTTCCTTGGTGATCTCGATGATGTCGGCCGCGCGCACGTTGTTCTGCAGACCGTCGATCACAACCGAAAACTCGGCGAATTCGACGGCAACGGACTGATATCCACCATCGATGACGAAGATGCCTTCGCCGATTTCCACAAACGGCGGAGGCGGATCCGCGTCGGCGGCGCCGCCGCGCCCTCCACGGCCGCCAAACCCCCCACGGCCTCCGCGTCCACCGCCCTCCGGAGGAGCGGCGCTGGCGGTGGTGTTCGCCACGACGTTATCGACCGTCAGGTTGAGCGTGTCGAACCCGCCCTGCTTCTGCACGTACGAGGTTGGGAACATCACGCCGTCGAAATCCTGGTAGTTGCCGAATTCGGCTTCGATCGGCATGTCCCCATAGACGGGGTTGTCGACCCAGGTTTGCACTTTTTCAAGGATGTTGGTTTCGGCGTTGAAGTAGCCGCGCATTTCATGAGAGATATCGTCGTCGGCCACCGCGAACGAGGCCACGTTGTATACGGCTCCGTCCATGGTTTCCGACGCGACCGACGGGTTGCTCCCAGCGGCCAGATCGAGGAAACCGTGCGGTGTGAGCCAGATCTGAAGTTTCTGGTTGAAACCGGAGTCCGCGGTCACGGTCGTATTCTGATTCTGGGGCCCGGCGCCGGGCTGCGCCCCTCCGCCTCCGAGCTTCGTGGGATCCGCAATCTCGCGCACTGCCGATTGCCGCGAAGCCGTTTCGGCGTAATCGATCACGCGGTTGTAGTCCTGGACGTCCCACATCGGCCAACCTTCGTTGATGTTCCACGGTTGGCCGACGGTTGCGTCCTGTCCGGCGCCGGAGATCTCGATGGATGTCAGGTTGTCGCCGCCCATCGCCGTCCGGGCTTCGGACAGCAACGTGGCAGAATCCGGCGGGGGCGCCGGTGCGGGTTCGCTGCACGCGACCAGAAGCAAAACTGCTGACATCAGGGTGATGCACGTTCTAGACATATCCGTCCTCCGATCGAGCCGCGTTGCGGCGAAAAGTTGACTCGACCCGTTTTCGTATGTGTGGGCCGAGAGCTAGTCAGTTCAACAGCCCTTGACAGAATCCTGCAGGGTCCTGCCACGGACTGTTACGGCAGCGTGAATGTTACAAACTCCCCGTTTGCGACTATACCGACGTACTGCTTCCCATCCGCGCCCATGTAGGTGATCGGATTGGATCCGCCGTTGCCTGCGAGCGTCGCGGTCCAGAGTTCTTCTCCGTTGTCTGAATCGAAAGCGCGGAATCGGCGATCGTTCGTCGCACCGACAAAAACCAGGCCACCCCCTGTCGCCGTCGGACCGGCGCTGCCGCTGCCGCCGACGTTCTGCTTGCCTTCGGGCAGGTTCTCATTGATCCCGAGGACCGTTTCCCACGCTATGTCTCCAGTGTTGGCGTTCACCGCGATCAATCTAGACCATGGCGGTTTCTGGCATGGCAGGTTGCCAATGAAGTTTCCTTCGGCGTCTTCGACCCGGGCGCTGAAACCGTTGTATGGACCCGGGCCGTTGATGCTCGCCCTGTCGTAGGGCTGGTTGGATCCCTCGGTTCCGCGACCGTAGTTGCCGCCTTCTACTATCACCTCGATCCACCCGGCCAGGGAACTGTCGCTGGAGTTGACGAACACGTAGCCGGTTGTCGGGTCTGCGGACACGCCGCCCCAGTTTACCCCTCCGCCCGCGCCGGGGAACTGCACCGTGGTGACGGGAGGAGCGTCGGCTTCCTTGAAGAGGAATGGGGTGTACGGTCCTTCGTTGCGGAACCCCCCGCTACGATCCCAGAGGTCGCGGCAGGCGGCCGCATGTTCGGGCATCGTGTCCTCGGCCGTGACCATCTCATCGGGGGTAAAGCTCATCCTCGCCAGCGGCGGGGGCTTCACCGGAAATGGCTGTGTCGGCGAATACCATTCGCCCGGAACGCTGCCTGCCGGCACGGGACGCTCCTCGACACCGAAAATGGGCTCTCCGGTCACACGGTCGAGGATGTACATCAAGCCGGTTTTCCCGACGAGAACGAGGGCGGGAACCGACTCGCCGTCCCTGACGATGTCCAGCAGCGCCGGCGGCGCCGGTTGGTCCATATCCCACAGGTCATGATGGACCGTTTGAAAATGCCAGATGTACTCACCCGTATCGGCATTCACCGCGACCAATGAGTTTCCGAAAAGGTTCGAACCCGGACGGTCCCCGCCCCAGTAATTCGCGGCGGGACTCGATAGCGGCATGTACAGGATTCGGCGATCTTCGTCGACCGTCATGTTGAAGGCCCAAACGTTCACGCCCGATCGGGGGTCCCAGCCATCGTCCCAGGTGTCGTGTCCGACTTCTCCGGGTTGCGGGACCGAGTTGAACTCCCATAGCTTCTCGCCGGTGCGCGCATCGTAGGCCCGGGTATTACCGGGATCGCCCTGGGGAACTTCGCCCAACGTGGCCCCCACCATCACGATGTCGCCAAACAGGGTTGGCGCTCCGTTGTACGGCACTTCGATGTCGGTCTCGCCGCCGGTCCCAAACGCGGTGACCTGCTCGCCGGTCAATGCGTTGATTGCGATTAGCCGCTGGCCGGCCGTGTAGAACACTCGCGGTGGCGTGTCGCCATCGCCGGGCCAAAGGGTCAGACCGCGATTGGACCCTCGCCCGCCCTGAAGCCGGTAGGTCCATCGAGGTTCGCCCGTTTCGGGTTGGACAGCCGTCACGCCCTCGGGGCTCGATATGTACATCACGCCATCGGCAACGATCGGAACGGTCTGTCCCCCCGCGGGGTGGGACCATGCCTGGATCAGCGAGCCGACGTTGTTCCGATTGATCTGGTCGAGAGGAGAGTAGCGGGTTCCGTCCGGGCTATGGTTGTAGTAGCGCCACTCGTGGGCGGGATCGATTCCCCGTTGTGCCGCGAGGGCGGTTCCGCTCACAGCCAGGGTGCTTACGCTGACAGCTAATGTCGCCGCGGCCACCCCGGCGGCCCACTGAATACGCATGTCCAAACTCCGTGCCGATCGGATCAGGGAAGGATGTTACGTGAAAGCCGGCACAAACACACGTTTCTTGCCCATTGGGCGCGGCGGCCCCTCAGACCGCAACGGCCTGGATCGCGAGGCTGATTCTGACCTCATCTCCGACCATCAGTCCGCCGGTTTCAAGGACCGCGTTCCACGCCAGATCGTAGTCCTTCCGGTTGATCCTGATTTCGGATTCGAAGCCGGCCCGTTCGTTGCCCCATGGATCCTTTGCAAAACCGTTGAAACTGACCGGGAGCGTGATTTGTCGGGTGACGCCGTGGATCGTCAGATCGCCGGACGCGTCGTATTCTTCGTCGCTCTTGCCGGAGATGCCCGTGCTCTTGAAGGTGATCGTGGGAAATTTCTCGACATCGAAGAAGTCGGCGGAACGGAGGTGAGTGTCGCGGTCCGGTTCGCCGGTATCCACGCTTGCGGCCTGTATCGTTATTGACACGGAAGAATTGCCGGGATTGTCCCTGTCCAGTTCCACCGCCCCTTCGAATTCCGTGAAGCGTCCGCGGACACGGGTGATCAAATGACGAACCTGGAAGAAGGCTTCGGAGTGCGTTTTGTCGATGTTGAATGTCGCCATGATGATTTCTCCTGATAGTTATATGGACGTTACCAGCCCGTGGCAGGAATCTGAAGCGTCCTGTCACGGGCTGTTATGGCCGAGCCAGTGTCAAAAGTCAACCTGGTCTTCGTATGTGCTGGCCTTGACTCGATTCGTATGGCATTCTCACGGGCAATATTGCCGAAAGGCGTCACAAACCGCTGAATTTGAATCGGAAGGAGGCGTAGTGAATCTCAAGCAACCGGTCCTTGGAATCGTGGCCTCGGTGATCGTCATGGTCATCTCACTGGCCCTGATTTCGCTGTTCGATTTCGCGACGTTTGCCGGATGGGTGACCTACGGCCTGATCTGCATCATTCCAATCGAAATTATCGTTGGCGTTACCTGGGCGTGCAAGCAGCCGCAGTTCGCGGCCAGGCAACTGCAGCCACTCCAGGGGATTCTGCTCGTCTTGTTTACCGCCGTCGTCGGTGTCGTGGTGGGGATCGTCCATTTCTTCACTGTCGGTGGGGGAGTCGGCCCGCCGGTCCCTATGGTGATTCAGTGCTTGATCGTGTCTGTCGTTGTGACGTTCTGGATTGCGATCATGTGGGGCGGCTGGCCGTTCACGAAGATCGCGAACCCCATGGTTTCGGGATTGTCGTTGCTCGCCGGCGTGTACCTGATCAATTACATCCTGTTCCAGATCTTGTTCAACTACAGCTTCCTTGAAGGCGCCCCCGTATACGTGCCGTCCCTGGATCCGGGCGGGATGTTCAACGGCGGCAACATGGTGGTGTTCTACGTCACCTTTATCGCGATCATGTTCCTGTTCCTTCACTTCGATCTCTGGCCGCTGACGGCTTCACCGGCGCTCATGGCGCAACCGGTGCTGGGTATCGTATGGACGCTGATCGCGCTGGCGCTGGGAGGCGGACTGTTTCATCTGGGCGTCGGGACGCTGGGCATGGATCCCCAGGCATTCCTGATCACGGTCCCGATTCCGTTCATCTTCGGGACGATCATCGTCCTGAACATGTTCCAGAATTCGGTATTCGCGAAACTGACCCAGCCGGTCAAGGGGTTGGCAAATACGGTGCTGGCCGCGGCCCTCGGTATGGGACTGGCGCAGTTGTACAGCGCGCTTTTGGGAACCGTGACTGGAGAAGTTGCGGTTGGGCCCCCCGCGTACGAATACGAGATATGGATGGCGTCCGCGCTGCTTGCCGTGACTTTCCCCTTCCTGATCTATTTCGCCGAGTTCTTCAAGATGTGGCCGCTGACAAAGGGCGAGTAGGAATACGGCCTGTTCGAACTACGCGGACGAAGATCGGGCATGAGGATCTTCTACACGTTCCGGTCAGGCCGTGTGATCGTGCTATTGGACGGTATCGTCAAGAGACGTGGTGACATTCCGCTAAGAACGCTCCTGAAGATCGCGTCGGCGCTCAACGGTCAGGTGGACATCACGATTCGCCCGCGCCGACGAAAGGGTCATCTCACGAAACGGGAAAATCGTACGCTAAAGCCGATTGAGCGTCGGTAGGGGCCGGAAGTCGCTCGGATCGACTTACTTGTTCTGCCGTCCGTTGTAGTCTCCCGTCAGGGTTGATGTACCGCCAGTCCGGTGGCGGCCGGGGCGGCAGCAGTCTGCCGTTTGCGTTTCCAGCGTCCAGCCCGCCTTTCTCATGGGTTTTCGTCGCGAAGAGTCGGAGACGCCGTACTGCCGCGCCGCCGGATCGCCCACTGAAGCAAGGGCGTCCTACCCGTTGGACTCTATCGCCTCCAAGAAGAGGTACATGCCCGAAGATGGATTGTCGTCCGGGAACTCGGTTCCGTCTCCTGCGTGCTTGGCGGTCAGGGCGCGCGCCCGCCGCGCCGCGTCGGCTCGCCGGGGCATGTACTGCGCGCCGTCGAGTCCCTTCCCCGAACTCCTGTCATGGTCGCGGATCAGCTTCCTGGCAGCCTGGTTGTCGAGCCACGCCGTGTGGTCCTCGAAATGGAGCGCAAGCCATAACTCGAAGCACGGATTCGAAATGGCAAGTCGGACGTCGCTCCTGTCGGCCCTGGCTTTGGCTTCAGGAAGGTCAGGGTGATTCCGGGGCCATTCGACGTCGAAGAGACACCACACCTCGTCGACCTCGCCTTGCTCCCTGGAGGTGCGAGTCCGGGCTTCGGCAGCTGCGTTCACCAAGGTCAACGGCACGGCGCCACTCGCCTCCAGGTCAACGCGGATGTCAACCGAGGCCGAGTCGCGGACCGCTGGGTCCTGTCTCAAGGCCTTGAGGTAGTCGGGTTCCGTCTTCGTGCCTTCGCAGAACACCAGGAAGGTCCGCTTGGGCGTGCGAAACGCGACCCTGCGGCGGAGTGAGCGGTCCTTGCGCGGCTTGCGTTCAGTCCGCCTGGCCATCGCCAGACTGAGAGACGAGCCCGAGGGCTCTGCGGACTGCGACCTGGTCGACTTCGGGAATGGCCCCGAACCGACCTTGCAGGTAGGCTCTTTCCAGGTTCAGAGACCTCCTCACGCGTTCGCCCCCGAACTCGGCCAGAGCGACGAGGCGCGTGGTCGCGTTAGGCGCTTTCTCGGTGAGCCAGACCTCGTCGCGGTTCAAGCTGTTCAGCAGGGACGTGTCGTGGGAAGTGAATACGAGTTGAGCCCCGCGGGTATTGGTCTGGGGATCCTGGAAGATCTCGATCAGTCGGGCCGAGAGACGGGGATGAAGACTCGCGTCGATCTCATCGAGCAGAAGGATCCGACCGAATCTGAGCGCGGCGAACGCCGGACCGATCAGACGGAACCAAGTCTGGGTTCCGGCAGATTCATCCTCCAGATCGAAGGTGACCGGTTCACCTTCTCCGCGATGAACGAGACCAAGGTGACGACGAGGTCCCCCGAAGTGCCCGGACTCCTCTTCGGTTATCACGAAATCGTCAATTCCCGGATCCGCGAAGCGAAGCAAGTCCATCGCAACGCCAGGATCCGTGACCGCCGGTCGATCTTCTGGAGTGCCAAAGAGTCGTAGCTGATTGGCCTCATCCTCGAAGAGCAAACGTATCGTGGAGTCGAACGGGCCGACGCCACCTTCCCGAAGAAACCGTCTCTTCCGGAGCCCAAGAACCCGCACTCTCGCGAGCGTTCGCCCGACGCTTTCGAAGTCGGTATCGCCTACCCGCATGCCAGCGGAGAGCGCCAGCGTCGTTGGAGTCAGCAAGTCCCGTATTCCCCGGGTTCCATCGAGGCCCCGGCGAAAGTCGATTTCGCTCTTCCGGCGTGTGAAGAGGTTTCGCCGTCGTCCTTCCGGATAGCTGTCCAGGCTCTCGAACAGCACGGCCGAGTCGTCCACTTCGAGCCGATACGCGTATCGGACGCCGTCGACTTCCAGGTCCAGATCGAACTCCGTTGGAGAGGCAGGCCCCTTGCCGAACCTGTGATCATCGCGCGGAATGTAGTCCTCCCAGCCTCGAAGCGACGTGGCAACGGCCATCGACAGCCAAGCAATGGCGTCCAGCACATTGGACTTGCCCGACGCGTTGGGCCCGTAGATTCCGGCGACGGTCAGGACCCGCTCCGACAGGCCGTCGAACCCTCGCGTCGCCGCCCGATCCTCGTCGACGGCGATCATCGACAGCTCCACAGGCTCTAGAATCGAGCGGTGGTTGGTAACCCGGAATCGCAGTAGCATGAACACAGTCTAGCGCAGAATAGACAATTTCACTGCCGTTTCAGAACAGATCGTGCGTATTCTGGCACAAGATCGCAAGATACGACCTTCAGATGCTTGGGACCGAGTCTTCACGCGTCCCGTCGGCGGCACGCATGTTCGAGCGCGCAAGCCCGAGGGCATGAAGTCGATCATGGCGCCGGTGGAATCGCTGGCTCGGTAGAGATAGCACCAACGGCCCTGGACACAACCGTTCATCTGGACCGCCTGGGCTACCGACATCCTTCGCGAAAACCCAATGCGCCGGGAAGAACTTCAATAAGTTACCGTCTGTTTTAAGGGGACCCCCAGCGCCGGAATTTCCCTCCTCGCGGGAGGAGGGAAATTCTTCGGCCGGTTCCTATTCCTTCACGATCTGTTTCGGATCGGCTCCGACACGGCCCGTCAAATCCGCAGCGGTCGCCGCCGCCAGTTCAAAATTGAACTCGATGCTCGCCATTCCGGGAACGGGGCAATTCGGATCGTCATGCCTGACGTCGGTGACGAGCGAATCGGTCACACCGAACACGGTGTCGGAATCGATGTGATCGTCTCCCGCCAGGTACAGTGCTGTGATGATTTCGCGATAGCCTTCTCCGCCGACGAGGAAATGAATGTGCGCCGGGCGGTATCCATGGCGATTCTGGGCGCGGATCATGTCACCGACCGGTCCGTCCATCGGGATCATGTACCCGCGCGGCGCAACGGCCTTGCAGTGGTAAGCGCCGTCGCCGCCGGTATGAAAGTGGCCTCGCAAGTCCATTTTGGTTTCGTCCCGCTGCATGTCGTAGACGCCTTCCTCGTCCGGTTGCCAAATTTCGACCGAGGCGCTTGGGACAGGCTCTCCGGCAGAGTTGGTCACCTTGCCGTAAAGCACCACTTCATTCCCGTTGGGGTTTTCGACGATCGATTCGCCCAGTGCCCGTTCCGGTGAATCGTTCCGGTAAAACGGTCCGAGCAGGCTCGATTTGGTCCCGGCTTCAAGCGCCCGCTTGTCGTGCAGGGAGTTGACCAGGCTGCTCATTCCCAGGGTGTCGGACAGCAGGATGAACTCCTGGCGCGCGGGCGTGCACTTTTTACCGACCGCGGTCAGGAACTCGATGGATTTCAGCCACTCGCCGGGTTTGAGGTCCACTTCGCGGGCGAATTCGTGAAGGTGCCTCACAAGTGAATCCATGATCTCTTTCAACCGCGGATCCCCGGTTGTGGACATCTGGTCCAGCACCGCATCGGTAATCGTGTTCTCGTCAATTGCCCTCATTGCTGTCATAGGTATCTCCTAATTCATTCCCGCCATCTCGGTTGCAAATATTAGTGCCATGCCCCCGCCGCGTACATCGCGATCCAGAATCGCGGCGCGGGAGAGGTAGTCGTCCAGAGTGTCCTGCTTGTTGGTCGATTCGCAGACATCCACCAGAACCCCATCGGGACCGGTTCGTCGAAGCACCGCCTGCCAAGCGTCGTCGACCCTTTCCCGATAGGTGTCCCCGTCGAGCCATCCGTTTCGAATCCCCCGAAGCATAGCCGTCGCAATCATCGCCGTCGAGGAATATTCGGCATAGGAACCGGGGTAGTCGATGACTTCGTGCCACATGCCGTCAGCGTCCTGATACTCGGCGAGTTCCGCCATGTGATTCCTGAAATACCCGACGATCCGCTCGTAGCCGGGATGGTCGGCGGGAAAGTCCGACAGCGTCAAGGCAAGGCCCAGCGCGGGAAAGGCATTGCCGCGGCTCCAGGCCGCTTCACTCAACGGAGAGTGGCGATAGAGCCCGTCCGGCCGCAGGTCCAGTTCCCGCATGAAGTCGATATGCCGGGCCGCCATGTCGAAGTACCGTCGTTCGCCGGTGAGTACGCCCGCCTTGGCCAGCAGCGGTCCGGTCATGAAGAAATAATCGCTCATTTCGCCGTGGAACGGCATCGATTCATTCATCCGTCCGTTTTCGTCGAACCCGAGATCGGCGGCCGCACGAACCAGGTTCGCAAAACGTTCGTCCCCGGTGCGTTCGGCGAGTTCGGCAAACACCAGGTGCCCGGCCAACGTGAGTGAACTGGCGCGGGCCAGATTGTCCCGGGTCAGATACGGGGACGCCAGCGATTGGACCGCCGCGACATCTCCCATTCGAAGGCGGCCGATCAACGCCATGCCCGGCAGGTAGGTCAAAGAATCGAAATCGTGTCCATAGACCGTGGCCAGTTCCCGGGCCAGTTGCACCGGAGTACGCATCAGACGCCGCTCAATCTCCAGCCGGGCCGCTGACGGCGGCACCCCGGATACAGCGCCAATGCCTTCAAGGGGGCGGGCCGGAATGCTTCCGATTCCCGCGACGTCGTTCGATGACAGTGCATCGGCCAGTCCGTAGTCGTCGGCGCCGGCGATCAGGACGAGGTCCGGCGCGTGAACGCCGATCCACCGCCACAGGGCATGCGATTCCTTATTGTCACGGTAGGCGACGCCGCTGGGAGGAAACTCCAGAGCGTTGCCGTCGGGGTTTGCCAGGGGGATTCCGATAGCGTCGATATGGCGCTCGAATGGCGGCGTGTCTTCAAGCGCGCGAAGCGCCTGCGTGACGGCGCCGACCGACGAATCGCTTCCGCCGAGGCCCCCGATGATCAGAACCGTCGGCGTGTCTTCAGCCATCGAATCGACCGACCGGGCGCGAATGACGATACCGCTCGAAGCCAGCCCGACGTTCCACTCTTCGGCAGCGGCGGCGGGAAGGGCGAGCATCAGGGTCAGAAACGGGGAGAGCATGCGCATGTCTACCAGAACCTTTGTTCCACGTATCCGTAGAACGCGTTCCGCCCGCCAGTAGTGTCCCGGCCGTAGAGGGCGGTGAATGAAGTCGTCGGCGTCTCGAACCGCAGGCCGGCGCCGACATCGTGAAACCATTTCTCCTGACTCAATACGCGCTGATGATCGAACACCCTGGCCGAGTCGTAAAACGCCACCGCACTGACCTCGACAAAGGGGATTCCAAGACTGTCGAACAAGGGCACGGTCACGAGCCGGTGCCGGATGTCCGTGTTGACGAGAACGAAGTCGGTGCCGGCAGGGGATCGTCCGTAGTGGCCCTCGCCTGACGAAACATGGGCGCGCAACGGGTAATCGGTCACGCTGCCCAACCCCAGGACAAAGTAATGATCGATCGGCAACTCTCCACGCGCGACGCCTCCCGCAAGAGAAAATTCCAATGTTGTTCTGTCGTCTTTATCAAGATACACGCGGTTTGCCAACTGGACCGATCCGCCGCTGAAATCAAAGTGCCCCAAAATCGATTCCCGGGCAATGAATACGTTCGCACGGATCTGATTCCGGTACCGCCCTGTCAGCGGGCGCAGAACCGTCCCGAGTTTCAAGGTGGCTGAATTGCGCTCATCCAGGCCCAACCCGGGGATTATTCCCGTGACGTCTCGATTACGATATTCGAATCCTCCCCGAATTTCCGCCTTGTAGTGCGGTATGACCCTGAAATCCAGGCCAAAGCTGTTGACCTTGTAGTCGAAACGGGCGTCGGACGGATACCCGTTTCCCAAGGGGATCGAAAGGTCCCAGCGTTCGGATCGCCAAGTGTCGAAGAACTCGATCACCGGCAGGCCCGGTAGCGGCAGCGGGACGATGACCCGCCCCTGAAGCCGGCGGCGGTCCGCGTCCCAGCGATAGCTGGATTGCCAGACAATGCCCGAGTTGCCCAGGTCGTTCAGGTCGAAGTAGGCGATCTGGATCGGCAGCCCGCGAACCAGGCCAAACAGTACTCGCCCCGGCGAATTGGTTCGGGCGGTGGTGCGGATGATCGCATTGTAGAGATCCGGGGCCGGCGAGGGTTCGATCTCGAGCCCGACGTTGGAATACAGCTGGGTGGCGAACAGCCGTTCCTCGGATAATTGCCACTGCTCGTAAGTGAGGACGCCGCCAGAGTCGAACGTGAGTCCCCTTGGGGTGGCCCGGTCAAGAAAACCGGGAGAAAAGTTCTGAAAGATGTTGTCGATACGGGGCTGGTCGATGGAATTCCAGACTGCCAGCGCTTCTTCGACCCCGCCTTCCGACATCCGGATCGATGCCAGCAGGTCGGCGGCATATGTGTCGGAGGGATCGATGATCAATGCACGCTCAAGAGCTTCAACGGCGGAATCGATGTTGCGTTCCGCAACGTGAATGTTTGCGGTTTCGGCGAGAAAGCGGGAATCGGGGGGATAGCGGGCCCCGGCCTCCGCAAAAAGCTCCAGTGCCCGGTCGTACTGCAAAAGATCGGCATGCGCGAGACCCAGGGCGAGATAAGCCTCGGGCGACGGGTTGGTTTCGATCTCGGAGGTCAGGTTCTCGATGGCTTCGAGCGTTTCCGTCGTGGTCGCCGCTTCCCGCGCCAGTTGTACATTACCGGACTCCTGGGCGGCGAGCGGTTGCGCGAATGTCAGAAAACCGGCCCCAAGGGCCAAAATTAATGCCCGGCGGGTACTTTCGTCTAGACTTGGTAGACCTATGGTGTCCGGCATCCGGATGATTATAGTTTCTCGATGAGATACTTCTGCTGTTTTCTTCTGGCGTTGTGGGTTGGGCTGGCCGGTACTGCCGACGCACAGGACATCACCGTTTTTGGCGGGTTTCAGCATCCCGGCGCCATCAGGCTGACCCAGACGATAGAGTCGGTCACGGGGTCGGCCAAGCAGGTTCTGAACGATGCCAAGAACTTCGGTGTATTCGGAGTTCGTTTGTATCGATCGAACGCGTCACTCGGTCTCGAACACACGGTGGCGTTCAGTCCCAACTTCGTGAATTCCGACGCCAGAGCCTTTTTTTACAACACGAATCTTCGCGTTGAGTTGCCCGCCCCGCTCATACGTCCCTACGTCACAGCCGGCGCCGGTCTCGTCTATGCCGGCGGTGACGGTCCGGCGGCGTTCGGCAGCAACTTCGCCTACAACTATGGCGGTGGACTGAGGGTGTCATTGTTGGGCACGGGCGGCGTCCGCCTCGATGTTCGCGGCTATTCGATCCGTGGCGTTGAAGACCAGACCCTCAAGGTTCTGGAGTCCAGCATCGGCATTTTCTTCTCTTTTTGAACAATATGGGCGTTTAATTCCCCATGCGCCCACGTTCCTGTCAGGTATTTTGCCGATCATTCGCCTTCGTTGTCATCGTTCTGATGCTGGCCGGCGCGCCGACGGCGCCTGCCGTCCCCGTGTCGGTCGAAGGGTTGCGGGCCACCATCGAACGGTTGACCGACTCCGCGCTCTCGGGACGCCGCTCGGGCACACCGGGTGCGTTCGAAGCCGCGGACTATATTTACGGGCGGTTCACCGCGATGGGGCTCGAGACGCAGTTTCAGGAACTGGATGAACGGCGCCGAAACGTCGTTGCGCGTTTCGGGGATGCGGCGGAGCACATCGTGGTCGGAGCGCACTACGACGGTCAAGGACGCGGAAATCCCGGTGCCAGCGACAACGCTGCCGGAGTGGCGGTCATGTTGGAATTGGCGCGCGATTTGACCGAGGCTGAACTCGGAGTATCGGTGGTCTTCATCGCATTCGACGATGAAGAACAGGGTTTGAACGGGGCACGATACTATGCGGACAATCCCGTCTATCCCCTCAGCCAAACCCGTACGGCTGTCATTCTCGATACGATGGGCCGAAGCTTCATCGATCTCGATCGATGGTTCCTGATGGTTCTCGGAACCGAGATGTCTCGGGCACTGGGAGCGATTGTCGCGGCCGAGGCCCATCCGGCCACGATTCCCATTGGCACGGATCTGATCGGCGCCAGAAGCGATTTCGCACCGTTCGCCGCCCGCCGTGTTCCATATCTTTTTTTCACGAACGCCACTCACGCCGACTATCACGGCCCGGGAGACACTCCGGACGCGATTCGCTACGACAGACTGCGGGACGATGCCGAGATGATCGGAAATGTGATCGAAGCTATTGCCCGCCTTCCGGAGAGGCCGGTTTACGAAGACGAACCTGTCTATCCGGTAGCCGAGGCTGAGAGCCTGCTGAGCATCGTGGGTCTGGTTGAAAACGAGCGCCCGGACCTTGCACAGGCGTACGGCGTGTTGTTCGACGACGCGCGAGTCCGAGTGGGGGCCGAGGCGTCGCGGTTGAACCTCCGGGTTGCGACCGACGTGCTGCTTGCGGCGGCAACGCCCCGGTTCGCCTTCTTTTCGCTGGCTTACCTTCTGGGTCCGCTCTATGAGACCGAAAACAAGACTGAAGTGGCGCTGGCCGCCTACAGGGAAGCCGTTCGGATGGCGCCTGACGCCGCGACGAGAAACACGATTCAGGAAAAAATCGACGCGCTCGACTAAGTCCCCTTGCCCGCCGTCAAAACAAATCATTTCAACTAAATTCTTGAAGCATTTAATTCAAGCGTTCGCTTGAATCACCCGTTTGAGTCTTGCTAAACTACGGGCATGCCCGATACCAAGGTGCAAATCCTGGACGCTGCGGAGTGCCTTTTTGCCGAGTACGGCATCGGAGCGATCCCTCTTCGGCGAATCATTGCCGAAGGCGGGGTAAATTCCGCGGCCATTCACTATCACTTCGGTTCGAAGGAAGAACTGGTGAAGGCCGTCTTCAAGCGGCGTTTTGGTCCGCTCAACGCGCAACGGATCGAACTCCTGAATGAGATTTCCGACGAAGCCGGCGACGGTCAACCCGGTGTCGAGGACGTCTGTTACGCGATTGTGGCGCCCGCGATGCGGCTGGGGCAGGGCACGGATTCCGGGCGACTCTTCCGTAGCCTGGCGGGCCGGCTCATGACCGAACCCCGGTACATGGAAGTCGTCTTCAGCGAATTGTTCGTCGAAGTCGACCGCCGATTCGATGCGCTTTTGAGCCGGGCCCTTCCCGACCTGCCCGAGGACGTGAGGGTGTGGCGCAAATTCATGGCGACGGGTTCAATGGCGTTCGTTCTTCGTGAACAGGACCTTATTGCGAAGGTGAGCCACGGACTTTGCGACACTTCCGATGTCGAGGTAACAATACGTCGTCTGGTGCGATTCATGGCGGCTGGCCTGAGCGCACCGGTGGCAGAAGCCGTTGAAGCCGCCGTGCCGGCGGAAAAGGGTTCCAGATGAAACGGTTGTTTGCCGCCGCGATTCTGTTTGCGCTGATGCTGACGGGTTGCGCCCGTCCGATGCCGGCTCCGGCGGCGCGTGACCTTCGCGTCCCGGTTCCGGAAGAATGGACGGGCGGGGAACTCGACAACGCGACGCTGGACTCGGACTGGTGGACGTATTTTGACGATACCGGTCTTGACCGCGCCATCGGGGAAGCGCTCGAAGGGAGTCCCGACCTCCGCGCGGCGTCCGCGCGCATCGACGCCGCGTACGCGGACGCAAGGATTGCCGGCGCCGCACTGGATCCGGGCCTCGATCTGGTCCTGAGCCGCAGCCAGCAACGCCAGAACTTTATCGGGTTCCCCATTCCAGGCGCCGAATCCGGCAACGTCCTGAGCACGACTTCCACCAACTACGGTCTGCGCATGAACACCAGTTGGGAACCGGATTTTTGGGGACGGCTCCAGGCGGGTGAGGTTGCCGCGGTGACGGACCTTCGAACGCGGTACGTGGACCTGGCGGCCGCCCGGCTTTCGTTGACTGGACAGGTTGCCAAAGCCTGGTTTGCGGCCATCGAGGCCCAGCGCCAGTTGGATCTGGCCGCTGCTTCCCTCGACAGCTTCCGTCTTTCGGCCGATCTCGTACGTTCGCGCTTCGCAGCCGGGTTGCGTCCGCCACTGGATTTTCGTCTGGCGCTCACCGAAGTCGCGCGGTCCGAAGCGACGCTGGCACAATGGGAAGAACAACGCGACCGGACGGTCCGTCAATTCGAGGCCCTCATCGGGCGTTACCCTTCCGGTGAGTACCTGATTTCGGGGCGATTGCCGGAATTGCCTTTCAACGTGCCCGGAAGCCTGCCTTCGGAACTGGTGCACCGCCGTCCCGATCTGGTCGCGGCCGAACTGAACCTGCTGGCCTCCGACGCGCGCCTTGCCGCGGCCGAGGCCGATTTGCGTCCCCGTTTCAACCTTACCGGCGGGACGGGCACCGCCAGCAACAACCTGATCAATCTGCTCAACAATAACCTCTTTATCTGGAGTTTTGTCGGCAACCTGACTCAGCCGTTGCTCGACGGCGGCCGGCTCCGGGCGACGGTCGACCGGAGCGCGAGCGTTGGCGACGAAACACTGGCGGTCTACGAGAGCCGCATTTTGCAAGCGTATCGAGAAGTGGAATCGGCGCTCGCGGCCGAAGACGTGCTGGCCCGGCGCGAAGACGCTCTCCGCGAGGCAGTGGTTCAGTCCGTCGCGGCGGCGGATTTGGCCGAACAACGTTACATCCTCGGCCTGACCGACATCATCACCGTGCTTTCGTCGCAGCGTACCGCGGATACTTCCGAAAGCCAGTTGATGACGTCGATCCGAAACCGTCTGGACAATCGCGTGGACCTGCACGTTGCGTTGGGCGGAGGGTTCGATCTCAATGACATTCCGTCGGCGTTGGAACTGATGGCCGATTCGAATGCGGGTGGAGCAGAAGAATGAAGTTGTTGTTACGTATTTTGATTCCCTTGGCGGTACTCGCGGGCGCCGGCTACGCCACATACATCCTGGTCGAGAGCCGTCCGGCCCCGCCGATAAGAGTTGTCGAGGATCCGATCCAAACCGTCGAAACGATCGAAGCGGCGTTTGAAAACGTACTCCTCAGGGTGCGTTCCGAAGGTACCGTCGCTCCCCGAATCGAAACTGAACTGAATTCGGAGGTTGCCGGGATGGTTGTGGAGATCTCGCCTGCTCTCGTGGTGGGCGGTTTCTTTGAGGAAGGAGAGGTGCTGTTCCGTCTGGAGTCGCGCGAATACGAGTTGGCCGTGACGCGCTCGCGGGCTGCAATTGCCCAGGCGAATCTCCGCCTCGAAACCGAGCGGCAGGAAGCGGCTGTGGCCGAGCGGGAATGGCAACTTCTGGATATCGGGCGTCCGACTCCTCTCGCGCTGCGTGAACCCCAGATCGCCGAAGCCCTGGCGAGCCTGGCCTCGGCGGAGGCGGCGCTTTCACAGACCGAATACGACCTGGAACGCACCGTCGTGCGGGCGCCTTACGATGGACGTGTCCGAACCGAGCGTGTCGACGTCGGGCAGTTCGTCCAGCGGGGGGATTCCGTTGCGGACCTCTACTCGGTCGATGCCGCGGAGGTTCGTCTTCCGATTCCCGACGCCGAGTTGGCGTTTGTGGATCTTCCGCTGGCGTATCGAGACTCCGGCGGCGAAGACGTTTCGAAGCCGCGCGTCACCATAAGGGCACAGTTTGCCGGCGAAATGCACGAATGGATCGGTGTGATCGAGCGGACCGAGGGAGAGATCGATCCCAGAACGCGGATGGTGAACGCGATCGCCCGGGTTGAGGATCCGTACTCGCGCAGTAGCAATCCCGGTCGTCCGCCGCTGGCCGTTGGGATGTTTGTCGAAGCCGAAATTCTGGGCCGTTCTTCGGGCGAGGTGGCCATTTTGCCGCGGTCGGCAATGCGTGCGGAAGATCAGGTTCTCGTCGTCGATCAGGAGGACAAACTCCGGTTCCGGAACGTCGATGTTTATCGAATGGAACGTGAGCGTGTGCTGGTGCGTGCGGGGATCGACCGGGGTGACCGCATTGTCGTATCCCCCCTGGAAACCGCGGTTGAGGGAATGACTGTAAATGTGCTGGGTTCAAATCCGGAAACCCCGAGCGACTAGGGAAGATCGATGAATTCTCTTATTGAATGGTTTGCTGGGAACAGGGTTGTTGCCAACCTGCTGATGTTCTCCATCCTCGGTCTCGGCCTGTCGACAGTCACGACGGTCAATCAGGAGGTTTTCCCGGAGTTCGAAGTCGACATCATTTCGATCACGATTCCCTATCTGGGAGCGGCCCCCGAAGAAGTCGAGGCGGCCGTCGTGGTGCGGGTAGAAGAGGCCATCGAAGGCCTGGAGGGCGTCAAGCGCATCACCGCGACCGCCGCGGAAGGGTCGGCGTCGATCACCGTTGAAGTCGAGACCGGCTACGACACGCGCGAGTTGCTCGACGAGGTCAAGGCGCGTGTCGACGGAATCTCGACCTTTCCTCTCGAGACCGAAGAGCCCGTGATTCAGGAAGTAGTCGCCCGCCTGCAGGTGATCAATGTTTCGCTCTCCGGAAATACCGATGAACTCACGCTCAAGCGGTTGGGCGAGGAGGTTCGTGACGAGATTGCGAATCTGGAGGGCATTACCCAGGCCGACCTGAGGAGTGTTCGCCCGTACGAGATCGCAATCGAGGTGTCCGAGGCCGACCTCCGCCGGTACGGGCTGACGTTCGACGATGTGGCCCAGGCCGTTCGCCGCTCGTCGATGGATCTGCCGGGCGGTTCGGTGAAATCCGAATCGGGGGAGATTCTGCTCCGGACCATCGGTCAGGCTTATCGGGGCGGGGAGTACGAAGACCTGACCCTGATGACGCGGGCGGACGGCAGTCGGATGCGTCTGGCGGATGTCGCCCGCGTGATCGACGGTTTTGAAGAAACCGACGCCTGGTCCCGATTCGACGGAGCACCGACGGTGATGATCCAGGTGTTCCGAATCGGCGACGAAAACGCCCCCGACGTTTCCGCTACCGTCCACGAATACGTCAACGGCAAGCAGGATCGTCTGCCTCCCGGAATATCCATCGCGACATGGCAGGACACGTCCGTGCTGCTCAGCGACAGGACCAACCTATTGTTGAAGAACGGTTTCCAGGGTCTTGTCCTGGTGTTCATAATCCTGACTCTGTTCCTGAGAATGCGACTGGCGCTTTGGGTCGCTGTCGGCATTCCGATCGCCTTTCTCGGAGCGATCGCGGTGATGCCCCATGTGGATCTGACGATCAACATGATGACGCTGTTTTCGTTCATCCTCGTCCTGGGTATCGTCGTGGACGACGCCATCGTCGTCGCGGAGCGGGTACACGCCAAGCAGGACGAGTTGGGCGACGGTCTCAAGGGCGCCATTGTTGGAACGCAGGAGGTGGCCGTTCCCGTGATCTTCGGCGTGCTGACGACCATGGTCGCGTTTGCTCCCTTCATGTTCGTTCCCGGCATGATGGGCAACTTCACACGGGCCATACCTCTGATCGTCATTCCCGTCCTGTTCTTTTCCGTGGTCGAGTCGAAACTTGTGTTGCCGAGCCATCTCTCGCATCGGAAGGTGAAAACCGTAGGCGGCAGCCGAAACGTGCTGGTGCGTGCCTGGGATGGGTTCTTCGACGGTTTTGCCAATGGACTTTCCTGGTGCATCCGCAGGGTCTACCGGCCGCTCCTCTCGTTCGCCCTCGACTGGAGATATTTGACGCTTGCCGCGGGACTTTCCACGTTGATGTTGACGGGAGGCCTCATTTACGGGGGCATTGTACAGACGGTTTTTTTCCCGACGATGGATGCCGACAACGTCGTAACGAAGCTCACAATGCCTCAGGAAACACCCGCCAGTGTTACCGCCACGGCAATCGAGTCCATCGAATCGACAGTTCTCGAACTGGCCGCCGACCTGGAAGAAGAGTTCGGGCGGCCGATCCACAAGCATATCCTGTCAAGCGTCGGCGAGCAGCCGTCGGCAAACTCGGGTCCCGGTGCTACGGGGCTCGTACCTTCCAGAGCGTTTCTCGGAGAGGTCAATCTGGAACTGATTCCTGGAGAAGGCAGACCGATTTCGAGCGAGGAAGTCGGCAACCGGCTGCGTGAACGCCTGCCGCCGGTTCCCGGCGCCGTCGAATTGGTCATCGATACCGAATTGATGCAGGGCATGGGCAAGGCCATCGACATCCAGCTCTCGGGTCCCGACGTCGACGAACTCAGCCGGTTGGCCGCCGAAATCCGAGAGCGGCTTGCGGAATATCCAGGCGTTCTCGACATCACCGATTCCTTCCGTGGCGGCAAGCCCGAACTCGAACTCACGATGAAACAGAGTTCCGAACCCTTGGGGCTCTCGTTACAGGATCTTGGCCGTCAGGTCCGCCAGGGTTTCTTCGGCGAAGAAGCGCAGCGCATCCAGCGCGGGCGCGACGACGTGCGCGTCATGGTCCGCTATCCCCTCGAGGAGCGCGAGTCCCTGGGAGATCTCGAATACATGCGTATCCGGACACCGGATGGTGGCCAGATTCCGTTCGGGACCGTGGCCAATGCCACACTCGGACGGGGTTATGCAAGCATCCGGCGGATCGACCGCGAGCGTACCGTTAACGTGACGGCCGGCGTCGACGATGAAGTGACGAACGAAAACGACGTTCTCTCGGATTTCGAGGTCCGTCACCTGCCCGCGCTCCTGGCCGGCTATCCCGATGTGACGTACAGTTTCGAAGGTATCCAACAGCTTCAGGAAGAATTTCAGGGTGGCCTCATCCGTGCCTTTCTGATTGCCCTGTTCGTGATCTTTACCCTGATGGCGATTCCATTCCGGTCGTACGTGCAGCCGCTGATCGTCATGTCCGCCGTGCCGTTCGGTTTGGTCGGCGCGGTTCTGGGTCACGCGCTGCTCGGCATGGAACTCAGTTTCATGTCGATGATGGGTATGGTTGCCGTCACCGGAGTCGTCGTCAACGACAGCCTTGTGCTTGTCCACTTCGTCAATCGCTATGCAAGGGAGAACGAGTCGTTGCGGGAGGCGGTCATTACCGCCGGTACGGCACGGTTCCGGCCGATTCTTCTCACTTCGTTGACAACGAGTGCCGGCGTGACCCCACTGATGCTCGAAACCAGTCTTCAGGCGCAGTTCCTGATCCCGATGGCCGTGGCGCTTGCCGGTGGCATCACCTTTGCGACAATGATCACCCTTGTCCTGGTCCCTTCTTTGTACCTGATCCTGGAAGACATGCGAGGTTTCTTCGGATTCAGCCGGCACTCCGCTCCCGACGCGGTTCTGGAAGCCGTCCCGGTGGAGTAGCGGCCATCGAGCGGTCGGCGCCGGGTACGCGCGACCGGTCTGCGACTGCGAACGAATCGGGCGGTTTGGATCAGAGATTGAATGCGGACCGGTCGAAATTCCGCTCGAACACTTCAACAAGCGTTCGGCGATCCAGATGCTCGAGCGGCGGGATCCATCCGACAACGTCGACCCGGCCGTAGTGTTCTATCGCCTCGCGATTATTCCTGTTTTCTTCACCGATCATGACGACGCCCGCCAGTACGGCTTGAGCCTGCCGGACGGCGTTGAGGGTCAATAGCGTGTGGTTGATCGTGCCCAACGTCGTCCGGGTGGCGATCACGACGGGCGCCCGGAACCGGCACATGAGGTCGAGCATTGAATCCGTATCGTTAATCGGCACCATGACGCCTCCCGCTCCCTCGATAATCATGGGGCGGTTGCCGTCAATCCGGGGTTTCGAGATCGTTTCCAGATCGATCGTCACCCCCGCCTGACGCGCTGCCAGATGCGGAGAAACCGGCGGATCGAAGATATAGCGTTCGGGTGGGGCCAGTGAGGCGTCGATTTCGGCACACCGCATCACGGTTTCCCGGTCGGTTTCCACCCGGCCTCCCTCGCGACCGGTCTGGATAGGCTTCCAGTACGCACCATCGAACGCGGCCGTAAGCAACGCGGACAAGACCGTCTTGCCTACTCCAGTTCCGGTTCCGGTAACGAACAGATCGTTCACTGCAGTTCCAGGCCCGCGATCGCATCGGCCAGCTTGTCAATTTCCAGTGTCGGAGTGTCGGCGGTTACCGACAGGCGAAGACGCGCCGTACCTTCGGGAACCGTTGGGGGACGGATCGGCTGGATCCTGAAACCGGCCGCCTGCAACTGTCTGGCCGCGTTGACGGCATTTTCGTTGGACCCCAGAATGACCGGAATGATTTGAGCGTCGCTGTTGCCCGTGCCGATGCCCCTGTCCGACAGGCTGTCGCGGAGTCTGGCTGCGTGTCTTGCGAGTCGTTGGCGGGCCTCATCGGCGGCCGCCGCCAGCTTCAGCGCCGCCGATACCTGTCCCGCGATATGCGGCGGCAGTGCGGTACTGAAGATGAAAGTGCGGGCCCGATTGATCAGGAACTCCCTCAGGAGCCGCCGTCCCGTCACGAAAGCGCCTGGCGATGCCAGCGCCTTTCCGCAGGTGTAGACCGCGGCGACCAGAAGATCCGAAGACCGCAGCGCGGATGGGATCAGACCTCTGCCTGCGGGTCCAAGGACACCGACCGCATGCGCTTCGTCGACGATCAGGCCGGCGCCGTAGCGACCGGCAAGCCGCCCCAACTCGTCCATGGGTGCGCGGTCCCCTTCCATGCTGAAGAGGCTTTCAACCACGATGAACTTCTCGCCGCGACCGCCGTCCCGGGCCAGGGCGGTTTCCAGAAAATCGAGATCGAGGTGAGGAAACACCACTTTCCTCGATCGTGAAAGCCGGATTCCGTCGATGAGGCTGGCGTGGTTGAGCGCATCGGAATAGATGGTGTCCTCGGGTCTTGGCACGGCACTGAGCAGCCCGACATTGGCGGCGTATCCCGACCCGAAGTACAGCGCCGCCTCGGTGGTGACGAACTCGGCGAACTCTTCTTCCAGAGATTCCCATTCGGCCGCGTTCCCCGACAGGAGGCGCGGACCCGTGGATGCCACTCTGTCAGCCGAGCGGAGGGCTTCGACAGCGGCTTCGATCAGCGCGGGGTTGCGTGCCAGTCCGAGATAGTCGTTGGAGCAGAAAGCGAGTGCGTTTGCGAATACCGGGTTGCGGTCGAGCGAATCTGCGCGCAGCCTCTTCAGTTCCCGATCGAAACGAGCGTGTGTGGAGACAGCGTTTTTGGCAGCCCGTGGCATAACCCTACAAGGTCGCGCGCTGGGGTCTTCGGGCCTCAGACGCGAAGAGAGGAGCGGAGCGATGGTTGCTCATCGTGACCGACGAACGACAAAGTCTGTGACCCGAACCCCCCTGCGCCCTACGGGTTACGGCGGCATCGGACCATCTGCCGCGTTGCCCCTCCTCGATCGATGTGGGGCATCGACTTCGTCGTGGCGCCTCGCATATGGCCCAATGGCGCTCGTAACGCGACCTTCCAGGGTTATGCCACGGGCTGCTACGCCTCATTTCCCGTGGGGAGCAAATCCAGTGCGTCCAACAGTCGCTCGTCTTCCGATCGGTCGGGGTTGGGCGTGGTCAGCAGCTTGTCCCCAACGAAGATCGAGTTGGCGCCGGCCAGGAAGCACAGAGTCGCCGCTTCGCGGTTCAGGGAACGGCGTCCCGCGCTCAGCCGGACGCGCGACAGGGGCATCAGGATCCGTGCCGTTGCGATCATCCGGACGAGCGTCAGCGAATCGATGGCATCGGATCCCGCAAGGGGCGTACCGTCGACCCGAACCAGCATGTTGATCGGCACGCTTTCGGGGTGGGGATCCAGGATTGCAAGCTGATGAAGCAGACCCACGCGGTCGTCGTCGGACTCGCCCATGCCGATGATGCCGCCCGAGCAGACTGTGATGCCGGCCTTGCGCACGGCGGCCAACGTGTCCAGCCGTTCCCGATAGGTCCGCGTCGTGATGATGCTTTCGTAGTACTCGGGCGAGGTGTCCAGGTTGTGGTTGTAAGCGTGCAGTCCAGCCTCGGCGAGCCGTTCGGCCTGCGATTCGTTCAGCATGCCCAGCGTGCAGCAGGTTTCGAGCCCCATTCCGGCGACGCCCCGGACCATTTCAAGAACCCTTTCGAATTCCGGCCCGTCACGCACGCCGCGCCACGCCGCGCCCATGCAGAAGCGGTGGACGCCCTCGTCTCGCGCGCGAGCGGCCGCCGACAGCACGGCATCGACATCGAGGAGATTCTCGTTGTCGACATCGGTCTCATAATGAGCGCTCTGCGGACAGTAGGCGCAGTCTTCGGGGCACCCTCCGGTCTTGATCGAGATCAACTGACAGAGTTGCACGTCGCGGGGATTGTGATGCCGGAAATGGACCTCCCGGGCCTGGCCGACCAGATCCAGCAATGGCTGTTTATAGATCGCAGCGATCTCGTTCCTGGTCCAGTCGTGGCGCGCGTGGGCGAGTGTTTCTACGGCCTTCATGGAAGGGGATTATAACGGAATTGCGACACTCGCGCTTATCGTGCGGATGCGGAGTCTTCGCAGCACGCCAAATTAGTCGTCCGGTTTCAGTCATTCGTGGAATCGGTTTCATGCTCTGGTAGCCGCCCGATAGCGGTGGCTGGTACGATGTAACCAGTGGTAAGACCAAGTAATACACCAATCCCATGAGAACGCGACAAACCTTCACGATTTCCCTCCCCGAATCCATGGCCAAACAGGTAGAGGAGGCCATGGAAGCGGAACAGCGGACCCGTTCGGAACTGGTACGGGAGGCGCTCCGCGCATACCTCAATAGACGCGTTCCCATCGTTGCGGCTTCAAAAGCAGAGCTTGCGGCGATTCGCCGTGGGCGTGCCGAGATCGAGAACGGTGAGTACGTGACGCTGGACGAACTCTTCCATGGCCTGGTAGCTACGGATCGCAAGACAAGCCGCAAAAAAGCTCGCAAGAGTTCCACATAAGGATCGGGAACGGATCGTGGCGGCCATCGCGGAGATGGGTGAAAGCCCGTTCCAGGGCGACATCGTCCGGCTCAAGAACGAATCTGTCGCATGGAGGCGTCGCGTCGGAAACTACCGGATCTTTTTCGATGTGGATTTCGAAGAACTGGTCGTTGACGTGACCGATGTCCGGCGGCGTACAATGACAACGTATTGAGCTGGCGGAGCGCGAAGCCCTCAGGTACGCGTGCTGAACGTCGCCGAGGGGCCACACTCGCGGTGGCTCGGCTTCACATACATCACGTCCAACTTATCGGGGACAGGCCTGATGCAGTGATCGATGCCGAGTAAAGAGCCGACGGCTATCGATACCAGGAATCGGGAGTATTCGCCGGCTTTCGGTCCATCATGTAATCGGCGATCTCCCTCAGGCGATCCCAATCCGACAATCGTCCCGCGTAACAGTGACCGGCGCCTTCTCCGTACTCGAAGTAACCTTCGTAGTGCGGAGTCGTCGTGGTCCGCATCCATTCGTCAAGGATCTTCGTCGAGTTGTTCAGATAGAAGTTGTCCATCGTTCCGGTAT
Organism: Terriglobia bacterium; assembly: GCA_963555775.3. Taxonomy (GTDB): domain Bacteria; phylum Acidobacteriota; class Terriglobia; order 20CM-2-55-15; family 20CM-2-55-15; genus JAJEDW01. The sequence continues at coordinate 582,537 of CAUVWY020000009.1, forward strand.
AAACGTGGATCTTGCCGATGAGCTTGGGACCGACCTCCGGCCAGTTACGCTCCAGGTAATGGAGCAGGCTGTAGTTGTCGATCCAGTAGTCGGCCACTTCGGGATCCATCTCTCCGGTGAACTTGTCGAACAACGGTTTGAAATATCCGTCATCGCCCAACGGGCCGTAGACCGCCGACCAGATGTCGAGTTGCTCCCCGGACCGGCCACGCGTGCCGTTGACCAGTTCGAAATGGTTCCGTTGTTCCGAAGTCAGACGAATGCTGCCGTCGATTTCGCGGGTGTTCGGCGTCGGGACTCGCCGTCCGCCGACAGTCTGGTAGAACGCGTTCGTGTCCTCATAGAGGTTGATCTGTTCGACGTCGTGAAAATCGACCGGGTCGGGGCAGTACGACCAGGTTCCACCGAAAAAGTCCGGGTGGAATATCTGCAGCGCCAGGGCTTCCCATCCACCGGTGGATCCGCCGGTCAGGATGCGTGCCCACGGTTCGTCGATCGTTCGGAAGCGGCGTTCGACTTCGGGAATCAACTCTTCCATGATGGCGTCGCCGTACGGTCCGACATTGACGGAATTGACCGCGTAGGACGTATCGAAATACGGGTTGGGGTCCTGAAACGTGACTACAAGCATCCGGGGAAAGTCGCTGCTCGTCCATTCCCGATGCAGGCGCGTGCCCGGAGTGAAGTTCATCGGCGGTTCCAGTGAGAAATGCCCCTGGTCATAGATGACCGGATAGGCCGTGGTTTCGTCGTCGTAGCCGCGGGGAACGAGCACCGTTGCACCCAGGTAGATCGGGCGTCCCCAAAACTCAGTCAACGAGGGGCTTTCGAAGCGAAAGCGGCGGACCCATTCGGTGTCGGGAGGAATCTCGACTGGGCCGATGACGTTCGTTGCTTCCAGGGCAATGGTCCCCTCGCGTGAAGGATCAATAGAGATTAGCCGGATGTCGCTGTAAAGGTTGCCCGGCGAGCGATTCCAGAGCTGCCCCTCCCATCGATCGTCGTGCATCCAGACGACGTGCCCATCCGCCCGGCGAAATTCCGAATAGATGTTGACGAAACTCTGGACGTAGTAGTCCCCCGGCGGGAGATCTCGAAGGCTTGCGACGGGTGTGCCGAGATCCGTCGAATCGATCGTCGCGGCCTCGCCCGGTGGAAGTTCCACGATGTCGCGGCCGAAGAATGGAATTCCGGTCCGTCCGATTTGAAGAAAGGGTTGCGGGACGGGTCGTTCGGTGACCATCACGTACACCCGGCCCGTAATTGCTTCAGCGTGTACAGCGGGCGGGACGGATATCTCGAACCGCAGCCCGCCTTGTTCCGACTCTGTCGACTGCCCCGGCAATAACGTCGATACGGCAAACAGCAGGCCCGCGAATGCCAGCAATTTCAGTCGCCTCATACTCTCGAAAGACTACCATGAGCCTCGGCCCCCGATCCCGCTTTCCCCGCCCTTCCAATCCAATCCGGGGTGGGTTGCTTGTCGGGAACCGTTCCCGGTCCCGGGCCGGGCTGCAACGCGGGGTAGGCAACATGAGATCGGCAGTTTGCGATAGAACCCTGCAGGGGCGTGCGCAGGAAAAAACGAATGGACGAGGGTCAGTCGGACAGACCTAGTCTTGGTCGGTGAGACCCAGTTGATGTTTGCCGAGTTCGCTGATGCGGCTGGGATGCCAGGGGGGATCCCAGACAAGTTCCACATGGGATTTCGACACGCCGTCGACATCAGCCAGTTTCTGCTCGACCTCGGCGGGCAGCGAACCGGCGACCGGACAATCTCGTGTCGTCAGAGTCATCTTGACGAAGACACGGGCGTCGTCGTCGACATTGACTTCGTAAATCAAGCCCAGGTCCTGGATGTTGACCGGGATTTCCGGATCGTAGCAGGACTGCAACGCGTCGTCGATGCGCTGTTCCAGAAATAGTTTTTCGCCAGGGTGCATCGATGCATCGCCTCACGGGGCTGTCACGGATGTCCCGATAGTATCATCCATTCCCCGGGCCTCCGGGACCGATCTCTGAATCATGCTTGCCACGCGCCTGGACGAATCCCGTCGAATTTTTGGAATCTTTCTCCATTAAATGACCAAAGCGTCTGCCCGCATGAGGGCGGCCGCCGCATCGGCGCCCATCGCCATAATTGTGTTATAAGGTGTGTGGAGAATGACACAATGGCAACCAACCTTGCGATAGATCCGGACCTGCTCGAGAAGGCATTGGCGATCGGGGGCGAGAAGACCAAGAAAGCCACCGTAAACCGCGCCTTGCGTGAATTCATCGCGCGCCGGGGGCAGGAACGGCTGCTCGATCTGTTCGGGAAACTGGATTGGGACGACGATTACGACTACAAACGCGATCGGACCCGCAAGTGAACCTGTTCGTGGATACCAGCGTCTGGTCTCTGGCGCTCAGACGGGATTTGCCGCCCGAAGGCCACGAGGTGCGGCGTCTGCGGGAAGCGCTCGGCGGCGGCGAGACGGTCTATACGACCGGATTAATACTCCAGGAATTGCTGCAGGGCTTCCGCGGCCCTCGCGCCGCTGCACGGATCGTCGACCGCTTCGCGGACGTCGCCATGATTGTGCCGACGCGCGGCGACCATATCGATGCGGCCCGCCTGAGTAACGAATGCCGCCGCAACGGCATTCAGGTTGGAACCATCGATGCGCTACTCGCCCAGCTTTGCATCGGCCACGAACTTGTCATGCTGTCCACCAACCGGGATTTCAGCCACATCGCCGACTACACGCCGCTTCGGCTCTGGAGCGCACCATGACCTTGCGGCTTCAGAGCCGAAGGGGGGCAAGGCGACAACGAGGCCGATTCGTGACAAGCAACCTCTCGACGGTGTCGAGCGGCTTGCCTCCACGCCTCTTCATCAATCCTTTGAAGGCGTTTCCCAAACGGCGGATCAACCAGGCCTGATGCTTCCGGTTCTACCTGCCGCGGGCGCCGGCGACCGTCCGTTTCTTGATTGGTCTTGCGGCGGAGTATTTCAGTTGCTGAAGCTCAACGCGTCTTGCAGTTCAGCGCTGAGGTGTCGCGGCAGGATGACTTGTTCATCGGGCATGTGTGGCACTCATGAATGTGGGGAAACAACTACCAGGAACATGGTGAAAATTATAATAACAAGTTGGTGAAAGTGATAATTCGCATGGCCGCCGTCTCACATCGAGACGTTGCGTTTGTCTTGGGGCGCCGCACGGGCTCCCACTCGAGCTCGTGCCGATCTGGCGGCAGATACTGTTGTTCGAACGGAGGCGATCGGTCGGGCATTTGGCCGGTCGTCTCGACCGATGGCGTCCGACATTCCACATTCCCGGCGAATGCCCGCGCCTGCTACGATAGGACATCGTATGAAGCGCCTGCCCTATCTTTTGTCGTTGCTTCTTGTGACGGCTGCTCCCGCGTACCCGTTTCAGTCCAGCGTCCCGATCGATTACGAAACGGCCTGGATGGACCGCAACGTCACCGCGGTTCGGATCGACGAAGAGATCACGATCGATGGCCGGTTGGACGAACCGGCCTGGCAATTGGCGGTCCCTGCCACCGACTTCGTACAGTGGCAACCCTCCACGGGAGAGCTTTCGGAGGAACGGACCGAGGTCTATATCCTGTACGACGACGAGAATCTGTACTTTGGATACGTTTCATACGACTCGCAGCCGGATCGTATGACGGTCAATGATCTGAGAGAAGATTTCACGTTCAGCGGTACCGACAGCATCGGCATCGTGATCGACAGTCTGGATGACGATCGGTCCGGTTTCCTGTTTGGCGCCAATCCGGCAGGCGCGAAGCGGGATTCTCAGCTTTCGAACGACAGTTCGTTCAACGATGACTGGGATGGCGTATGGGACGTCCGGGTGACGCGTAACGACGAAGGGTGGGTCGCCGAGTTTGTGATTCCATTCAAGACTCTCCGCTTTTCGAGTTCGTCGACGCAGGAATGGGGGCTGAACATGAACCGCCGTGTCCTGCGGCTCAACGAAGAAAGCTCATGGTCGCCCTACCCGGTACGCTACCGGATCAGCCGCATCTCGATGGCGGGAACCCTGAGCGGCCTGGAAGGCATCCGACAGGGCCGGAATCTGAAAGTGAAGCCGTACGTGACGTCTAGCAGCCTGTCGGACTAACACCGAATCAAAAACCTAAGTCATTCATATGACTGTGTTTACCGTTTCGGGCTAAAAAGGGCCGTTGTTGAAAACAAAGGACTTACGCCGAAAGTCCGACAGGCTGCTAGCTTTACAGAGTCCAGGAATCGGCAACCGCGTTGGAATAACGACTACGATGGCGGTGTCGATCTGAAATACGGTCTGACACCGTCACTCACGCTGGACGCCACCTACAACACCGACTTTGCGCAGGTCGAGGCCGACCAGCAGCAGGTGAACCTCACGCGTTTCAGCCTGTTCTTTCCGGAAAAACGTGAGTTCTTTCTCGAAAATGCCGCAACCTTTGGATTTGGCAGCGGCAACGGACGGGGCGGCGGTCCCCTGATCCCGTTTTTCAGCCGCCGAATCGGCTTGAGCCGGACGGGGACGCCGATTCCCATTCTCGGTGGAGCGCGAGTGTCCGGTCAGGCCGGACGTTACGACGTCGGTTTTCTGACGATGAAAACCAGGGAAGACCGCGCGACCGCGACGCCGTCGAACAATTACATCGTTGGGCGTCTGAAGCGGAATCTGCTGACCAACTCCTGGGTTGGAGCGATCCTGACCCACCGGGACTCTTCAATCGATGGCGATACGAACCGCGTCTATGGCGCCGATGCGCGCTTTCAGTTTTTCAACCGCCTCAATTTCGTTTCGTACATTCTGAAGTCTTCGACGCCCGGTTTGACAGGCCAGGATCAGGCTCGCCAGTTCGAAACCTCGTGGAACGACGACGAACTGGGCCTGTCGGCCGGTTATCTGACGATCCAACGGAACTTCAAGCCGGATGTCGGGTTTGTGAGGCGTTCGGACATGACGCAGTACGATGGAGAGGCGTCCTGGAACCCGCTGATCGAGAGCAGCGACACGATTCGAAACCTCCGGATCGAAACAGGTCTGCAATACATCCGGAGTGCGAGTACGGGCGAGCTCGAAACCCGGGATCACCGGATCACGACCGGGGTCCAGTTTCAGAACAGCAGTTCCATCGTCTTCACGACCCGGGAGACGTTCGAGCGTTTGACCGAGTCGTTCTCGATCCGATCCGGCATCGCGATTCCATCCGGCGACTACACACGCCGCGAGTACTCGCTGAATGCTTCGGGCGATCCCAGTTGGAAGATCAGTCCCAGTGGCAGCGTGGACTGGGGAGAATTCTGGAACGGTCACCGGAAATCGTTCAGCGGCGGCATCAGCCTGAAACCCCATTTTCGATGGAGCCTGGGTTTGAATTACCTCCGTAATCGAGTGACGCTGGAGGATGCGGATTTCACGACGGATCTGCTGGGCGCGCGATTCGTGTACGGCTTCAGTCCCTATGCCTTCTTCAACGCCTTTATCCAGTACAACGCCGACACGAACCGTGTGAGCTCCAACATTCGCTTCAACTGGACCCACAGTCCCCTGAGCGATCTTTACATCGTCTATAACGACACGCGCGATACCGACCGCGGCGAACTGGTAGACCGCTCCATCATCGTCAAGTTGACGAACCTGTTTAATTTTTAGTTGTGTGCGCAACCGGACGATCGCGTATCGACCGCTGCAATCGCACGGCGGTCAACCGTTTTCCTACGGATTGTGATCCAGTATGGGCGAACGCGTCGCCGCCAACGTGCGCTACCGAAACGATCGATCCATGACCGGATTCAGACGGGTCCCAGCGCGAGCAACTGGAAACGCTCGCAGGGGCATGAAAACGATCATCGGGACCGTTAGGACCAACGTCCTTCCCACGGCCAGGGTGCGTCGGTTCTTCCTGGCACCACTTGCTGGGTTTGTAAGGCATTGATTTCCCGATAAGTCCCAGGAAGGCCATGCTAGTCTGCTGTCGGACCGGAGATCATAGGGGGCAAATCGGATGGATGTGACGACAGTCGTGCTTGGCACTGCAATGCTCGCTTACGGCTTGTATGGACTGGTGCTCTACATGTTGGGCAAGGCGGAGCAGAAGTTCAAGAAACTGGCTCCGATGCGGCAGAAATGGGGGACGAAGGCCGGTACAGCCATTCACTGCTTTTCTTACGTAATCCTGCCGATCGTCGCCGGTTCGGTCTTCGTTGTCGCTGGGCTTAGCGGCTACAGTGTTTTCGGTGCATGAAGGTGTCATGACGTCCATGATGGTCAATCACGAAACTCCAGAATCAGGGGTGAAAGTGGTCTCAACCCATTCTACAGATCGGACGCCACAAGGAGTTTTTCTCGCTGAAACGAACGAACTGTTCCTGTCGACAGCCGCGCTGGCGGTGCTGCTCCTGACCGTGTCCCACCATTCACAGGGCGCCGACGGCGGAAGGCTGAATCCCTCTTGCAGCAGCACAACCGGCTAAGCCGATTACCTACTTCTCGAATTCCTCAGAAATTGTCCAATGAACGGGCGCAGTTCAATCGGCCCTTGGCAGAATGTAAAGGTTTGCCAAGCGTAGGGATTGCATGATTCTCGGTCGATAAAAGGAGGGGCGCAATGAAGGACCAATTGAGGGTACCTGGATTTCCTTGCTGTACGGAGATCGACCGATACGTTACGGGCTTGACTCACCCGTCTGCCAAACGGACTTGTTCGCCGACGCCAACCCGGGTCAACTCTCGATCGCCTCCCTCGCGGCGAGAACTTCGTTGACAAGGCTTCGAACATTCTGCTCGTCGATGAAGGGCGAAAGGATGAAGCTCTTCAGGCCCACTATCGGCTCGCCGTAGTCCGTTTCGCGATAGCAATCAGTCATCGAGATGTGGACCCCTTCGCCGCGCATGGCCCGGTCATAGAGATAGCGGAACAGCCGGCGGTTGTAGTCGTTGTGGCGCAGCAACTCTTCCCGAGCCTCCGGGTCGGTGCGCTCGCGATCCTTGATGGTCCACGTATCGACCCCGTCCGGATAGACCCGGAACACCGTGACCGTCCCGACGCCCTCATCGTTGAGCACTGTCGTCGAGGCATGCCCTTCCAGATGTTCGCGCAACGATTCGGCCATCTCCACCAGGTGGCCCAGCAGAACGCGGAGGCCGACCCGACCGAAGAGTTGGAGGTTGGCGTACGCAGCGAGCACGCCTGAACCGCTGCGCGACGTTTCCAGCGTATACACCCCGGGGTGGCGTTCGCCGGACTGGAACAGGTACGGCATCTCGTCCCGGCCACGCACGAGGAGTTGCAGGTCGGCTCGGTCGCGAACCAGGAACAGGCTCGATATGTATGGCGCGAAGCCGGTTTTGTGAAAGTCGATCCCGATGGAGTCGGCCCGGTGCAGCTTCGAGATGCGATGGCGGGCCGCCGCTAGCGCCCGCACCGTGCGGGGACGAAACCCGAGTGGATTCTGTTCGAAGTCGTAATCGTTGAACACCGACCACGCCCATCCGATGACGGCTTCGGCGTGGACTTGTGGCGAGTAGTCGAGGTCGTAGTCCTCGACCAACCGGTCGCGCAGGTCGACGATCGCGTCCAGATCGTCCACGCCGAACGCGTCGGTCGTACCCATCGTCGCGACCAGCGCCACGATGCGCCGGCCCTGGTCGATCGCCGCCCGGGCTGCCGCGTCGAGGCGGTCGATGCGGATGTCGTTCTGCGGGTGCGTCGGTACCTCAACGATGTTCTTCTCTCCGAGGCCGAGCCATCCGGCGATGTTCAGGCGGCAGTAATGGCTTTGCGCCGACGCCAGGATCACGCCGTCCCCGGGGACGCCGTTGTACATCGCGTCGGGAAACGCCTTCTCGATGCCGACCTTGACGCCGTAGAGTACGGTGCCAGTCCCGCCGAACGTGAAGACGCCGGTTGATTGCTCCGCGTCATAGCCGATGAGCCGGGCCACCATCGCGGCCACCGAAACTTCGGTCAGCGCGAGGCCGTACGAAGTATCGTCGGAAACGAGGTTCGGGTTGTAGATGGCGGGCAGCAGCGAGCCGATGATGCTTGGGATCGATGCTGGCGGAACGACGTTGATCTGCGTCCGCGGATGCCCCCAGATCGGCAGACCTTCGAGCTTGCCGACCAGCAGGCTCGTCACCTCCTCGACGCTCTGTCCTTCCTCGGCCATTTCCGTTTGCTCGGCGGCAGAGTAATCGAGTTCATGCGGCCGGCCGAGCAGTGGCACTTCGGATTTCATGTCATCGACCTGGTCGAGTGCCCGCATGATCGAGAAGACGAAGTACGCGTCGTGCAGCCGGGCGGAAACCGGCACGGGGAAGGTGTCCCGTATCCGGGTCAGCAGCTCGCGGTAGATGGGATTGGTCACGCTTGGACTGGCCCGGCCGGTGGGATCACGTCAATGGCACAAGGCTCAAGCGTCAGAAGGGTCCCGGTGCCGGACGCGATTCGCGACCGCTGGAAGGCGACCTTCGAAAAGCCATTGAACGTGCACTGAAACGGCATCGTCAAGTTAACGGTGAACGAACAGGTTCTGTCGCAGATTAGAGCACTGATCGTACGAATCCATGCTTTCTCATGGATAGTTCCAATTTCCGGAACAGACAACGATCGACCTTGAACGCCGCCATTGTCCGAATCACTATTCTACAATGGCGGACAGGTAAAAAGAGGCCCATTCAGGATAGAGATGACGGCGAGTGATGATCGCAAGTGACGCCTGTGGCGCCATCCGTGGCGTGGGCACGGCTCTGGCCACCGCGATGTAAAGTCTATGAGTCGGCGGTTCCTTGCCCTCAGTTGGTGTGTTCCCGATCGACCATTTTTTGCAATTCTTCAACGCTGTAACTGCCGGGCGCCTGGCAGGTTGCCGCCATATGATTTGCGACGCGTTGCAAGACACGGTTATAGGGAGTAGCGACGCCGTGCTGCCGGCCCAGAAGCACGATCTCGCCGTTCAGATAATCGGCCTCGCTCGTCGACAGGCCGCGTTTCAGGCTTTGCCACGACGAGCCGCCGCTGCGCGGATAGCCCTCAACATCGACCACCTTGATCTGGGCGTGCACGTACGCTTGCATTTCCTCCTCGGGAACAAAGGCAATGCCGGCCGCCTCATAACAAGCCAGCGTCTCTGCCCGGGCCGCCCGTGCAAATTCTGTGGCGGGGGCATTGAGCCCACACGCGGCCTGCAGCGCATTCCGAATATTGCCCAGCAGTTTGGTGTATTTCCAGCGCATGATATCGAGCTCAGGCTGGGCGCTGAAACCGCTCTCGGTGAGATCGGCGGTGACCCGGCCGATGAGCTCATCGACGCCGCCGGGGTAGCGGCCGGCATCGAGAATGCCGCCGACCGGAACGGCATAATTCATCACGACGCCGGGTTCCAGATGGGTGGCGGGCATCCATACGAACATGCCGTATACGCGGCGAAAGCGCCGAGCGGCCATACGTTCGTTTTCGACCCCGTTTTGGGCGCACACGACGGGTAGCGTGTCGTCGGCAGCCTGACAGAGGGCCCTCAAGGCCTGCTCCGTGTCTTGAGATTTCATGCTCAACAGCACAACATCCTTGTCGCGAAAGTCGATCTGAGACGGATCGCCGACCGCCGGGATTTTGAGGGTCACGCTTTCCCGGGGGGTCTTGAGGGTCAATCCCCGGCGCTGGATGGTGGCCAGATGCGCTCCGCGACAGACCAAGATGACCTGGTGGCCCTGTTGAAACAATTGTGCGCCAATGCCGCCGCCAATTCCCCCGGCGCCGTAGATGATGTATCGCATGACTGTTCTCCCAATATTCATCTTTAACCCATTTACGACTCGATCGGCTGCGGACACGAAAAAAGTCTGTTCCGGATAGAGTTGACCCAGGATCTTGCGGCAATTCCGGCAAGCAATTTCGGCAGTTCGCCGAGCGCGAGCACGGGAATACACTCGATTCGCCACTGACGCGGATCAAGTCAGGAAGCGGGGAGAAACAGGTCGGGAGCGACCCCCCGGCGGAGGGTAGCATCGGCGTGCACATGCCGATCGAGGCAGTCCAAAAAGGTGGGCGCTCCCGACCACCTCCGGTGTCCCCAGACCGGCACGACCGGTGCCACGGAAGGGCCGTAACCGCAACGAATACAGCAATATAAGGAAGCGCTGCCGTGCACGTCGAAGAGCGTTTCCGTCGCCAGCCGGACCTACCTTGGGAGAACGGCTACGTCGAGAGTCTCAACGGCAAGCTCCGTGACCAACTGCTGGATCGGGAGATCTTCTTTACGCTGAAGAAGGCACAGAGCGTGATCGAGCAGTGGCGCCAGCAGTACAACACGGTACGACCGCACGCGGCGCTCGGATATACGCCCCCTGCGCCAGGGGCCTATAACCGCGCTTGGAAACCGGTTTCGGGACTACTTTGTGCCAACGAACAACCCAATCAGCACTCCGGCGATCATGCGGTCGCGATGCGCGTGCCGCTGTTCTTGCTCCCACGCATTTTGATGCTGGGCGGCCATCAAATCGTGTTTGTGTGTCAACCAACTCGTGAGGCGGTCAATTTGAGGCGGCGGATTCATCACCAGACCCAGGTTAACTACACCGTCGCCGTCGGCGCTAACTCCTCGTTTCTTCGCTCCGGCCACCGGGTCATCTGCGAAGTCCGCCACTTCGTCGAGCCAGACCTGAATCTGATAGAGTGTCTCTCGATAGATCCCCACCAAAAGGGACCAACCTTCGAAGTCTTCGGCGGTCGCCTGCAAGCCGCGCAAACTGTCATAGCCGCCCAGAATGCCTTCCAATTCTGCGCGTATGCGCCTCGCAGCCCGATGGAAGTGTTCGTCCGGTTCATAGCTCAATAGACCGAGCCCTTCGTTGACATGTGCGGTCAACGCGCTGACACGATCGCTAAGAAGGTGCACATGCTCATCAACCAGATCGGAAATGTTGAACACGGAACCGGTTTCGAGTGGCTCTTGGTCCATCCGCGTTTCCAACTTCTCGGCCATGAAGCGAAAGGCTTCGCCCAGTATCGTCAGCGGTCGCGGGATGGGTTCATCGGTCATGTTGCACCTCTCTTATTCATATGAACCGGAATAAACGTCTTGACCCCACCGGCGGTCGAAAGTGTATATCCATTAGCATCCTGGCGAGTGCCATTTCTTCTCGGTGAGAACCATCGGCTCCGAGCCTCCTTTCCGGGTCTCCCCAAACCGTCCAATCAGCATTCGCTTTGACAACGTAAGAACGTAAGAAGGACCCACCCCGATCGAGTAAACGGGACCCACCCCCCTTGGTTAATGATTCGTAAGTAAGCCCGCCGCCGTGGCTGTGGACAGTGGTATGTGCAGCCGGTTGCGTGCAGCCCGGTCCGCGTCAGACCCGAAGAAGCTGAGATCGGCATCGTCAGGGGGGAGGACAAGACGCGCGTTCGTTATTCTGGGCAGCTTCTCCGCAAGTTCCCCGAACGCATGAAGGGACAAGGTTTCGGAGGCCAAGTCGATCCGATGGCCAGATCGAAGCCACGGTTGAATGAGATCAACCATGCGGTCTGTTCGCGTGTTGGAAATAATCCTCATCGTCGCTTCTCAATCGGCTGGTTCGCTTGACACCAATGACAGGCACATTTTGAATTGATTGATCCTCCGGTCGACGCTCGACCGTTTCGCGCCACCGTTGTCTGCCGCCCTCGGGAGCGCTCGTAGTCCATGACCACACACATGGGTTATTGAGTCGGTCTCCGGGTTCGGCTACAAGCGCCGCGTTTCCGGCGTCTCGCGTTCGGGATGGGGCAGAATCAAGATGCACGTTTCGGTCGTTCCGCTCATGCGCCGTCCCATGGGTTGAATATGTCGATTTCCATGTCCTCGAAGTCCCGAATGTTGCGCGTTGCCACCGCCATACCGCGCGAGCGGGCAATGGCCGCGATCTGACAATCGGCTTGTGTGATCGGCCGCCCCATCCGCCGCCTTGCGGCGGCGATCTCGGCATAGGCGCGCGCCGCGCCACTGTCGAACGGCAGGACGCGATTAGCAAAGCCTGTTCCCATCATCCGTTCGAGGCCCGTCCGAAGGCCGTCCCTGCGCTTGCCTGGTGGCATGACCGCAAGACCGAAGCGCAACTCAGCCTCGGTCACCGCTGTCAGAAACAGGTTCGATGTCGCGTGATCTGCGACCCATGACGCGATCACGGGATGGGGTGCCGGACGCATCAACTCGGATACGACGTTGGTATCGAGAATTAACATCGTCGAGCCTTAACTGAAGTCGGGAGGCTCGCGCATCTGTTCCCGTGGCGGCAGTTCGAGATCCACGCCGCCGAAGGGTGCAAAGCATTCGTGGATGAAACTAGCCAAGTTCTCAGGTTCGGCTTCCCGTCCGACCGCCTCGCGCAGGATGACCCGCGCCTCCTCTTCCATCGAACGACCGTTGGCGGATGCGCGAACCCGAAGACGGGTCTTCACGTCGTCGTCGAGGTGGCGGATGGTGATACTCGCCATTGTCATACCTCCTTGTCCGTAACAAGCTTATATGGCGATTGCGTTGCAATCAAGACCGGCGCCTGTGCATCTATTCCGCGACGTGGTAATCGCCGGTGTCTCCATCAGCATCGGCGTGACCGTCGGCACGGTCGCCGTCTCGGACAGCGCAGCCACCGGCGTGCTCGGTCAGCTCGCCCGCCTTCCCGCAGGCATAATTTGGACGGGAGCGATGATCGTGAGGAACCAGCGCAAGTGATGTCGATGGCGCCATCCTAGGGCGAGCCAGGCACGCGGCAAAATCCACTGGTGGCAGAGAATCAAAGAACGGGCAGTGCTATCCTTGAGGCTCCTCTTGGTCCGGATTCTCAATGCTGAAATCAAAGATTCTGTCACTCCTGTACCGGCTGTATGAGCCCTATCTGTGGTCGCAAATCAAATCTGGCCGCAAGCCCCACCATATTGGGTTGATTGTTGACGGCAATCGACGGTTTGCTCGATCGCAAGGGCTGGAATCCAACGAGGGGCACAGCCTCGGGTCCGAGAAACTCGAAGATTTTCTGCGCTGGTGCTGGCGTATGGAAATAAGAATTGTCACTCTGTACGCATTTTCAACGGAGAACCATAGCCGGTCCGAGGACGAGGTTGTCTATCTGTTGGACCTGATTCTTCGCAAGTTACGCGAGTTTCAGACCAACCCGGTTATCCGGAAGGAAAAGGTCCGCATACGGGTCATCGGTCGGCGTGAGGACATCTCCGATGAAATGAACGAGGAGATTCGGAAAGTGGAGGCGATGACCAGCAACCACGACCGATTCCTGTTGAACATTGCAGTCAGCTATGGCGGCCGTGCGGAAATTGTCGATGCGGTCAGGAAACTCGTCGACGAAGTAGTCGAAGGCAAGCTAAGAGTCGATGAGATCGATGAACGGACTTTTGGACAGTACCTCTATACCGAGGGCATGCCTGATCCCGATCTGATTATCAGAACTTCGGGAGAAGAACGGTTATCCGGATTCTTGATTTGGCAGAGCGCCTATTCGGAACTTTACTTTACCGAGGTCTACTGGCCGGCTTTTCGAATGATCGATTTCTGGCGAGCCATCCGGGTGTATCAGCAACGGGAGCGCCGCTATGGAAAATAATTCACCCTTCGACTACGCGAACCGTCCAACCGGACGACGGGCGGCTGATGCGTTGCCGGGCCCCGTTACCCGTCCGCGCTAAAACTCGGGAACCTCAAACAGCACTCCCGAAAATACGAGCCAGACGACCAACAGCGTCAGCAGCACGTTGAACGTCTGCCCTACCAGGTACAGGAGCAGTGGGCGGCCTCGCGCCATCTGCCGTCCCAAAGCACGGAAGTCGGATTCCAGTCCGATTGAAAGAAATGACAGACAGAAAAACCAGCTTCTGAAATCGCTGGTGGTGTCGATAGCTTCGTCGACGCGGTCGCCGCCCAGGAGCGGCACAAGAACGATCGATACGACGAACGAAGCTCCTATGAAGCCGAGAACGAATTTGGGGAATCGGGTCCAGAGTTCTCCGAGTCGCGGCCGGCCTGTCGACGATGGTTCGACCCGGGCTACCCAATACAGCGCAACGCCAAAAGCCATGATGCCGATCAGCAGGTTCTGGATCATCTTGATGACGGCAGCCGTCTGCAATGCTTCCGGTCCGAGGAATTCTCCGGCCGCGGCGACGGCCCCCGTCGAATCCACCGTGCCGCCGATCCAAGCTCCGGCCATGACCGGATCGAGACCGATCCACTGCGCAAGCAGGGGCATGAAAACCATCATCAGAACCGTGAAGATCAACGTCATTCCCACGGCCAGCGTGAGTTCGTCCTTCCTGGCACGACATGCACCCGCCGCGGCGATTGCCGCCGACACGCCACAGACCGACGTCGCCGCGGCTACGATGATTGCGAAGGACGGCGGCAGGCGGAGCACGCGACGGCCGAACCAGAACATCGCCAGCAGAACGATCGGGGTCACTCCCCAGGCAACGACGATTCCGTACCGGCCCAGCGTGAGCATCTTTCCGAATATGACTTCGGCGCCCAGAACGACCAGTCCCGTCTTGATAAACAACTCGGTTCGCATGCCCGGCTTCAGCCAGTCGGGTGTGCCGATCAGGTTGCTCACCACCAGACCGATCACCAGCGCCCACAGGGCGTATCCCAGTCCGTATGCCGCCATGACCTGGTTGGTTCCGACCAGAAACGCAACCGTACCCAATACGAAAATCGCCGGAAATGCTTTCGTGTATGCCAGGGCGTTCCCGTCCAGAACCCGGACGGCGATGCCGGTCAGGATTAAAACCGAAACCAACAGGATGAGCAGCGGAAGTATTCGCTCGGCCGGGATGCTGTCCGATAGGGAAGACCAGCGTGAAAGTGTCGGGACCGAATCGACGATGCCTGTAAAGACCGAGGCAAGAAGCACGGCGCCGATCCATACCGTCCACCAGTCTTCGGTCGTGACCAATGACTTGAGGCGGGCCATCGTTCAATCCTTCAGGGGCCTGAGAATATCCCGGTCAATTTCCGTGTAGAACAATGCAGTGGCATCGGTCTGCCTTTCGAGGTTGTTTTGGACCACGTTCCCTGCGAGTCCGCGCCTTCCGGCGGACTCCAATAGCGTGATCCCGAGCCAGATAGTACCGGCAAACAGGGCGATCGCCAGCAGGCTGCGTTTCCATTTCGTCATCATGAGTTCGAATCGGTGACAGTGTACTTGAAGCGGGTGGCAGCATCGATGAACTTTCAGTTCAAGACAATGAAAACGGGGGTGCCATCCAAGGCGCATATCCTTGCGCCGGATGAAGCGCGCGCTAAGACCTGAAGGTCTGTGACTGAACTGGAAGTAAGCGCAGACGATGGGTGGGAACGGCCCGAAGATGCGGGTTAGTCGCGCCGCCGCGCCGTGGCGGCGCGGATCATTCAAGAGTGAAACTCAACCATTTACGGCTCTGGTGTCGGGTCAATAAGGCGCCAGAGCCGAGTCAATAAAATCAATGATTTAAAGTTCATTGTCAGATCAGTTCTGCCGGCTTTCAAATCGATTTCCAATTTCCTCCCGGACCATTTCGACGTTATTCGTCCAGATACCGCCGTCGAAGCTGGCTGGGAGCCGGCCGAGGTCTTCAAGGCTGTCCATCCCCGGCGAAATCCCGCCGGATCCGAACGGGCCGATGACGACAACAGAGCTGCCGGTCCCCTCCACGCGCTCCATGAAACGATTCGGCCAGCCCCACAAAAACGGCGCAACGTTGATCGGAACGAACAGCGGCGAGTCCCGGCAGATCGGGGGAACAACACCGGTCCACCCATAGCCGATGTAACGGGTAAGGCAGCGCTGGATCGAAGCAACCGAGAATGTCCTCAGATCGGGCAACTCCATTCGAAGACCCGCCAGCGTCTCCTCGCGACCAAAGATCATCAGCCGTGATCGGCGTGCAGCCGGAACCCTCGACAGCCGTGCGGCCAGCAACGCCCCGTCTTCCCGGTTGCGACCCTTGATGTCGATCAGGAAGGATTGCTCGGGAAAGTTCTCGAAGACCTCATCGATCGACGGTATCAACCCGATGCCCTGACCTCGAAACGGAAACGTGCGGCCGCCGTCAGCCGTGTAACCGTAAGCGACGTCGAGAGCCTTCAGGTCTTCCAATGTGTGTTCCCGCGTCAAACCGCGTCCGTTTGTTCGGCAATCCAGAGTCCGATCGTGAAAAACCGCGAACTGGCCATCCCGGGTGGGTTGGACGTCAAATTCGACCAGGTCCGCACCGCGATCGAATGCCGCCCGGATCGATCGAATCGTGTTCTCGATATAGTCGTGTTCTGGCGGTAGCATCCGCCGAGCCTCGCAGGGGCTCCCCGAGGAACCGTTGTCATCATAGCGCTGCGATACACCACGATGCGCAAGCACGCTCGGTGGTCCGGATGGAGTGCGCGAGGAGAACCAGGAGGCGTTGTTCCCGTATATGAACAAGACCGGCAGAATCACGCCGGCCGCGATCTTCCATCCTCGTCTCAAACCGTGATCTCCTTCCATTCCACCGGTGCCTATATAGTTGACGATGTCTCGTCAACCCTGATTTGTTGACGAGACGGCGCCAACCCTGATTTGTTGACGAGACGGCGCCAACCCTGATTTGTTGACGAGACGGCGCCAACCCTGATTTGTTGACGAGACGGCGCCAACCCTGATTTGTTGACGATGTCTCGTCAACCCCGACACTTCGACACTTTCCATCGGCGATGGCCCAACCCCAATTGTACGCATCCCGACAACCCACAGGATCCATGAATCAGCGCTGAAGGCCCAGGTCGAGTTCAACGGTCGAAAGCCCTCCCCCGGGGGGGAGAACTGTGGTCCAGATCCTGACCGAAACGACACCGTCGAGTTGAGCCGCCAACACCTGGCCTACACCGTCGGGATTCATGCAGGTCAGGTTGACCGGTCCGGTATTTGTTCCCGGGGGTTGGTTCCTCCACCAGACGAACTGAGTGAAATTCCATGGTCGGATTTCCATACCGATGTGTTGTGTCGGCTCTCGCTGGATGGCAACTCCGTCAATGGCGCCTGTACAGACAAGTGTCCCGTTGGAGTCGAGATAGCTCACCGTCATCCGTATATCGGCGGGCAGGCATGTGTCCCGCGGGCGGCTCACCGTGCTGAAAAGGTCGATACGAACGGCGACGGCGTCGCCTGCGGAGACGGTCCGAACCGCGTCGCCGCCGATCAACTGCAGCTCGGCCGAGCAGGACAGCTTTGCCAGAGCCCGCTGCTCTTGCTCGATCGTGTCAAGCGTGGCCTGCGATTCCCGGAGTTGCCGTTGAACCTCCAGAAGTTGTTGCTGTTGCCTCATCAACTCGGCGCCCAGATCTTGCCGAGGCAGAAGCGCGAACAGGATCAGAATCGGTATGTGCATACAGTCATAGACGCACCGAAGTGCGCAGCGGTTCATCGTGCGTCCCGGAATGGACCTGGCCTCCCCGCCAGGGTTCAGTCCTTCGGATAAATCCCGGGATAAAGTTGTTAATATAGGTCCGGAAAGCGTCGCCGAGTCCATTAATCTGTTTGCCGTGCCGTGCGCCATCAAGAGGACCGGCCTCGGCGATTTGCACTCGGCAGTTCACCATCGACTGAAAAGGATCCTGCGGCCCGATTCTGTTCCTGGCCGACTGCAGGCTCTCAGACTGGTATCGAAGACTATGGAACCTGAACCGGGAAGGCTCGATCGGTGGAGCCTGAAACGAGTGCGCCATTTCTGATCCACAACCCATACCCCCGGTGGTGAGGCTTGGGCTTCTGCTGCTCTTGCTCTACATCTTCTTTGTCAGCATTGCGCTGATGGGGGACTCGTTCGCGTTCTTCGGCCGCGGTTTCGCCGAGCAACTGCTGACAACTACAGCCAATCCTTTCATTGGGCTGTTTATTGGGATACTTGCCACCAGCCTGGTTCAGAGTTCATCGACGACAACGTCGATGACCGTAGGTCTGGTCGCCGCCGGCGCATTGACTGTAGACGGCGCCATCCCCATAGCCATCGGCGCGAACATCGGAACCAGCGTGACGAACAGCCTCGTTTCGCTCGGTCACATTTCGCGGCCGATCGAATTTAGAAGAGCTTTCGCGGCGGCCACGGTCCACGATTTCTTCAACCTGCTCGCCGTCCTGCTGCTGTTTCCGCTTGAAATGACGACGCACTTCATCGCCCGTACGGCAGCCTTTCTCGGTAGTCGTCTGGCAGCGGTGGGCGGTCTCGACCTTGCCAATCCAGTCAATCTGATTGTCGATCCGGCGACCGACCTCATCGCGGCACTGGCCGGCGAGTCCGGAGCGATCATGCTGGCGATTTCGATCGCATTTCTGTTCATCGCGTTGCGTTACATCGTGGCCAATTTGAAAGTGCTCGTGATTGGCCGCGTCGAGGTTTTTTTCAGCACCGTATTGTTCAGGAATTCGTTCCGGGCTATGGCGTTCGGGTTGGTCCTGACGATAATGGTACAGAGCAGTTCGATCACAACGTCATTGGCCGTCCCGCTGGCAGGCGCGGGACTCTTGACGTTGCTGCAGATCTTCCCATTCACGCTCGGCGCCAACCTTGGAACGACGATCACCGCAATGCTGGCCGCGTTGGTGACGGGCGTTGAAGCTGCGGTGACGGTGGCCTTCGCGCACGTCGTGTTCAACGTCGCCGGGATCGCAGTGATATGGCCGCTGAGGAAGATACCGCTGGGACTGGCAACGATGTTGGCGGACTGGTCCATCCGCTCCAGGGCGATTCCGCTCGTCTACGTCGTGACTGTATTCTTTCTCGTACCGCTGGCGCTAATCTATCTGACGGGGTGACACGATAATGTCTGGCTTCGAAACGAGCCGTTGGCGGATCGCCTGGAAGTGCGGAGAGATCGTCAAGGTGTGGCTTTTCGAATAGGTTCCCGGGGACATGGACGAACTGGAACGGACCATCCGGACATACGATGCCGTGGCCGAGACGCAGATCGCGCGAACCCGGGATCGCTCGTTTCTCGCGACGGAACTGGACCGCTTCAGGGAATCGCTGTCCGAAGGCGCCGTCGTGCTGGATGTCGGCGCCGGGTCGGGGGCGGATTCCGCGGAACTTCGACGCCGTGGACTCCGTGTCGTGTCCTGCGACTTGTCGTTCGGGATGCTGGAGGCCGGGGGCCCCCAGTTTCCAGGCCCCCGAGTCCAGGCGGACATGCGTTCTCTTCCGTTCACTCAATCGGTCCAGGGTTGCTGGGTACACGCGTCGCTGCTTCATCTGCCGCGTTCCGCAGTACCCGAAACCCTTGCTGAATTCCGGGGCGTCCTGGTTCCGCCGGCCATGCTTCACGTGGCCGTCAAGCGCGGCAGCGATGACGAATGGGAAACCGGTCGATACGGCGCCGGTTATCCGCGTTGGTTTACCTATTGGGAGCCCGAAGAGTTGGACCGCGTTCTCGCCGACGCCGGCTTTCGTATCCTTGAAGGACGGATATATCCGGGCGCGGACCACGACTGGATTTCCAGGCTCTGCCGCGCCGACGTGCAGAAAGGTTGTTCGACAGTAGAGACGGGGGCTAGATATGAGTAGCGCTGTCATCGAGTCGATGCGGGCCGAGTATCGGCGCTACAAGACGATGGGCGAAGGCGCGATGGAGCAGTTGTCCGACAGTGAACTTCATCGGTTGCCACCGGGCGGCGGCAACTCCGTAACGGCGATCGCGTGGCATATCGCCGCAAACTTCAACTCGCGATTCACCGATTTCCTGACCTCGGATGGCGAGAAGCCATGGCGCGACCGTGAAAGCGAGTTTGCGCCCAGGACTCCCGCACGAGGGGAACTGATGGAGCATTGGGAAAAGGGTTGGGAGACGCTGTTCGATTCGTTGGACGCCCTGACCGACGAGCACTTGTCCCAAAACATCCGGATTCGTGGGACCCAACTGAGCGTTCTCGAAGCCCTCCATTGGTCACTCGCGCACGCCAGCTATCACGTGGGGCAGATGATCTACGCGGGAAAAACGCTGAAGGGAGACGACTGGAAGTATTTGACGATTCCACCCGGCCAGTCCGAAACTTACAACCGGAATCCCACCGGAGAGAAAGCCGACGCGTATGTATCTCGAATGCAGCGGCGCGAGGGATAATCGAAAACATCACGGGTGCCCGCCCGCTTCCGTAGGGCAGGTCTCGACCGGCCGTCGTGCAGGGTCCTGATCTGGCGCGGGCTCCTATATATTTGCCCCTCGGGACAATGGCCTCTCAGGATTACAAGCCGGATTTCGCACCTCACGACTGGTCGCAGCGCGACCGCCACTTTCTTGAGCCTTTCGCGACGAACGCGGACGGCCTGGTGTCGGTCCTGCGCAACCTCCCTCCCGAAATCGTGGGCGCGCTGTGTTCCCGGGCGAGCCGGGCCAAAGGATCCCTCCTTGAAATTCTTCTGAGGGAATACATCTATCCCATCGTGGACGGCGACGACGCCGCTCTGGCCGAGGAACTCGAAGCCACGGTCGGGTTCCTCAAGGAACACGGTTTCAGGCGAATCCTCAACAATCATCGTGCGCAGAAGTTCTACGCAAAGTGGCTCTCCCAATACGGCGACGACTCGATCGCCCAGATGACCGGCACGCACGCCATCCTCTGGGGCGTTTCGCAGGTTGCCCTCAAGTTCATCGAAGACCAGCGCGTGGGTCTCGAGCCGATCGAAAAATCGACGCGGTATGTCAACTTCGGTAACAAGGTCGGCGGGAAGTACCTCTACTACACCCCCGGCCCCGATCTGGAACGACTCGGTCTCGCCGCCGACTACCGTTCCACCATGGATGGGTTGTTCGCAACCTATGTCGAACTGCTGGACCCGCTTCAGGCGTGGCTGCGGGAGCACTACGACGAGTCCGAATCCGTTCTCGAGAAGAAGGCGTTCGACACCCTGCGCGGGCTGTTGCCGATGGCGACGCTTGGACAGGTCGCGTTCCGGGGCAACGCGCAATCGTTCGAGTACCTGTTGAACCGAACTGCGCGCCATCCGCTGGGCGAGCTTCGATGGCTGTCAGCAGCTCTCAAGAAGGAACTGGATGAAGAGATCCCGTCGCTTCTCCTGAGGTTGTCCGACCCGAAGTCGGGCCAATATCAGGACTATCTGAACCGGCGGCACGCCGGGGTACGCGAGTTCGAGGCCGGATCCGGAGGCCTGAGTGCCGAAGCCGGTGAGGCGCGTTGCACGGATCGCTCTGGCTCTGGCAGTTCCGGGCCTGAAGTGTCCCTGGTCGATAGCGACGCCGATGCAGAGGTCAAGGTTCTCACCGCGATTCTCTTCGGGCACAGTCATCTGAGCTGGGGGGACGCGGTCGCGGCGATCGGACGAATGACCGACAGCGACAAGGACGATCTGCTCGGGCGCTACATGGGAGAACGGCCCGCACGTTGGTACAAGGTCGGCCGGGCGCTCGAGAACTCGTATCTGCGCTTCGAAATCCTGGTGGACATCGGCGCCTACCGCGACCTGCACCGGCACAGGATGATGACCCAGGAGCGGCAACTCTTTTCAACGCATCACGGCTTCGATATTCCAGGCGAAATCTCCGAGTCCGGGCTCGGGGCCCCCTATACCGAGGCCCTGGCCAAAGCGGCGCGATTGTTCGAACGCCTCGAAGAGCACGACCCCTACCTTGCGCAATATGCGGTGCCTCTCGCCTACCGGATTCGTTTTTACCAATGGCAGAACTTTCGACAGTTCTTCTGGGAAACCGAATTGCGCACGATCTCGCAGGGTCATCCGACGTACCGGCAAGTCGAACAGATGAAGTTTCGACTGGTCCGCGAAAGATACCCGTTGTTGTCGCGCTACCTGCTGGTCGACATGAACGACTACGGGATTGCCCGCAGGGGCGCCGAGGGGCGGATTGCCGAGAAGGAAGAACGCATTCTGACTCGGCTCAAGGATCGAAACCGCGACTGACGGCGACGAAACTGTTGCAGGACCACGCAGACGGAACCAAACGGAGCGGTGGACACCGGGCGGCGTCAACCCAACGGCGCCCTTGCTGAATTACTCACCGACTCGAGAAAACGTTCGATCAGGTAGAGGCTGATCTGACCCGAGGGTCCGGCCAGATTGGCATCCATGCCGTGGCAGCCCCACGGAAGCTCCACGTGCAGGTGACGGGCGCCTGCTTCATCCAGAGCCGCCGCCAGGCGCCGGCTCTGGAGGGACGACACCAGTTCATCCTTCCCGCCGTGGATCAACAATGTCGGCGGCGAGTCGCGGGAAACATGTTGAATCGGCGAAGCGCGATCGAACAGATCCTGAACGTCCTCGGGCCCGCCTCCCAGGAATTGTCGAATGACGGCATTGGAGTCCATCAGCCGGAGCGGCGAGGGCCGGCGCCAACTCCATCGCAGATCCGTCGGTGCGTAAAGCGCAATCACGCCCCGAACGCGAGCGGATGCCGGTGACATCGGGTCGTATGCGGCAGACAGGGCAAGATGCCCCCCCGAAGATCTCCCCAACAACACAATCTTGTCCGGATCGAATCCAAACCGTTCAGCGATCGAAGGCAGGAATTCGATACACGAGCGAATGTCGTCGACTGGCGCGGGGAATGGGTGCAGCGGAGCGAGGCGATAGTTGAGTGCCGCTACCACAAATCCCCGGGACGCCAGATACCGGTTCATGCCCGTCAATTGAGAGTTGTCGCCGCTGTTCCACGAGCCTCCGTGGATCGTCAGGACGATGCCCGGAGGGTTGGAGGTGACGGGGCCCCGACCGCGATATAGATCCAGTGTCAATCGTGCGGTGCCGGTTTGCTTGTATACGATTGTGGATCGATCGACTCGGGAGATCCGAAGGTGAATCAGCCTCGACAGAGACAGCGGAACATTTTGTGGCCGATGCGCGTATCCCTGTCCTTTGTAGCGGGGATCGGGCAAAACGTCGAAAATCCGCCCGACGCGGGCTGGAAGCCTGGACGCGAGGGTGAACGCGCGAAGCACCGGGGACAGGAACAGGGCGGCGCCGATGACGGAGGGAAGAACACTCCAGCGGAGTCCGGCAATCAAAAAGCCGGCGCCGCCGGCTGCCAGGGTAACGATGGCCAGCCAGTGTCCCCATTCCGTCGCCACGATTGCCGGCTTCCAGAGTCGGTGGACCGGAGCCCGGAAAATGGTCAGCAACGACATTGCCGCCAGACCCCAACAGAGTGCGGTAGCGACAACCGAGAGAGCCGTCGGGAGCGGAAGATTCACCGCTTCAGTATAGAAAGAAAAGCATTTCGGTGTGAGAATGCCGGCGTGACCGATGGCGGTTCAGGTAGGCCGGTGTGGATTCAGATCGGATTGAAGGCGGGTTGAGTTCGATACGCTGCCCGCACCCACAACGACAGGAGAAGTTTCATGGTGAATTGCCCATCTTGCGGTAACTCCAATGCGGCGCATGCCCGGTTTTGCCAGACGTGCGGCGCGTCATTGGCGGACCAGGGTTCCGGCGAAACGTTATCGCCCAGCGAAATCCGGGACGATACGTCGCCCGGCCAACGCGAATACGGCGGATTCTGGGTGCGCGTTGTCGCCGCGATCATCGATTCGATGGTGGTGGGTATGGCCACGGGAATCATGGTGGTCGTCGCCTTGGGTATGTTGGGTACCGGAATGACGCTCTTTTTCGTCATCTCCTGGCTCTACGAGGCGTTCCTCCTCTCGAGCGAAAGGCAGGCAACGTTGGGCAAGTTGGCAATGGGACTGGTTGTCACCGACTACAACGACCGGCGCCTGACGTTTGGCCGGGCGACGGGCCGCCACTTTGCCAAATATCTGTCGGGCATGATTCTTTGGATCGGCTACATCATGGTTGCTTTCACCGACCGGAAACAGGGTCTCCACGACATGATTGCCAGCACGCTGGTCGTAAAGCAGTCGGGTTAGCCGCGACTTTCTCCTCGATTTTCGTCGCGAAGAGTCGGAGACACCGCCAGAGCAGGGGCGCTTATCCTTGCGCCGGATCAAGCGCGCCAAGACCCCAAGGTTTCTGATTGAAGTGAAAAAAAGCGCGGACGACGTGGGGGCGGCGCGGGGGAAGAAGTGCGGGCAAGATCGATGTCGCAGGCGGCATAAAAAAAGGGCGGCCGTTTCGGCCACCCTTTTCGATTCCCGCGAAATCGGAGATCGCTACCGCATTCGAGCCCGTGCCGGCGCCATCACCTGAGTGTTGAGCGACGTGAAATCACCGCCGGTGTTGACGCCGTAGATTTCCCTGACCATCGTTTCGGCCGGATCGGAATAAAGGGGGTCGTTGAGCACGGCGGCATCGGCGAAGCGTTCCATTGCCAGATTGACGTTGGTTGCCCCTCCGAGTTCAAAGTAGCTGCGGCCCATGTAGAAATTCGAGATCGCCCGCTGATCGCGGTTCAGGCCGGACAGTGTACGGTACTCACGAATAGCGGCTTCCCAACGCCCGCCTTCGTACTCCGAGCGGGCAATCGTCCTCTGGAACTCGACGCCCATATTCCGCCACTCAACCGCCGAAACACCGTCGGGCGCAGAGCCAAGCGCCATCAGGCGGCGCGCCCAGTCGGCCGCTTCCTCCCAGTCCTCGGCGTCGAGTTCCTGCTGGAAAATGTTGTACGAAAACTGGAAGCTGTCGACGACGCCGCGTTCGACAATCACGATGTTGGCGTATTCCAGGTATTTTTCGTTATTGTCCAGAGCGTGATAGTTTTCGGCCAGTATCTCAGCGATGTCGACCACGGGATTTTCGGCGTAAATGGGCTCGCCGTACTTCACGATCATTTCCGAGTTCTGCCCATTGGCCGCGGCCTGCAGCGCGATTGCGGTGCCGGTATTGGTGCCTGTCTGGGTATCCCAACGGTCGGCCAGAGGATAGACCTCATCGGCTCGCTGTGCCTCCATCAGTTCAATCAGCGCGTTCTGGATGCCGCCGGGAACGAATTCCGCCAAACGCTCGTCGAAGCCCTCTTCCTGAAAGTCCATGAATTGCGTCGCCCGATCGGCGGGGTCGGCCAAATTCGATATATCCGTGAACTTGGCGTAGTCGGCGCGATAAGCCGCCTCGACATCGGGTTCCTGCCATCCGGCCATGGGCAAGAGCAAGACCATCAGCAACGTTACGTGCATGTATTACCTCCGAAACGATCTAGGGAATCCTGTAATTAGAACATGGCCGCCAACGCAATGCCAAGAATTGGGTTGGGGTCCGAACTCCTTTCGCCCGTTTCCGGCCCGATGGCAATGCAATTGGACTCTGGTCTTATATCACGGCATGCCTCCGGGAAAAAAGACTTCTCACACCGCTTTTAGACGGCCTGCCGACGGTTACGGCATCATGGGTCCATCTTCCACATTGCCGCTCGTCGACCGAGGGGGGCGTCCACTTCGTCGCTGTGCCTCCGATAGGGTCCACCGGCGCTCCTGGCGCGAACCGCAAGGTTTTGCCTGGGGGTGCTAGCATGGGGGAGCACGGAGACACCATTTGAGCCGCAATCACTCGTACCGCTACCACGGCGAACCGGAACCGAAACGACAGGTTTCAACCACTCGGGCTCTTGAAGAGTTCCGCAAGCTGGTCTGGCCACGGCGTGGTCTTCTCGCTCTGGGGCTGGGTCTCGTCGTCATCAACCGTGTTGCGGGATTGGTGCTGCCGGCTTCGACGAAGTACCTGGTGGACGACGTGATCGATGCCGGGAATACGGACATTCTGATGCTTCTGGTCACGGTGGTCGGATTGGCTGTCCTGTTTCAGGCCGTCACCTCATACGTGCTGACAATCCTCCTGAGCACATCCGCCCAACACCTGATCGCAGACATGAGGATCCAGATCCAGGAGCACGTCGGACGCCTGCCGATCCGGTATTTCGACTCGACAAAGGCCGGTGTGCTGGTCAGCCGCGTGATGACCGACGTCGAAGGTGTCCGTAACCTGGTGGGCACCGGGTTGGTCCAGTTCATCGGCGGCATCGTCACCGCGATGATCGCCTTCGTTCTCCTGATGAACAGCAATGCCACGCTCACGTTGATGGCCGTTGGGTTCATGGCCGTCTTCGGGCTGATCCTGAGACGCGCGTTCCGTACGATTCGCCCGATTTTTCGTGAACGCGGACGGATTAACGCCGAAGTCATCGGAAGGCTGACCGAATCCTTCGGCGGCATTCGAATCGTCAAGGGATTTCATGCCGAAGATCGCGAAGCGAAAGTGTTTCGCGACGGGGCCATGCGGATTTTCGAAAACGTGCGGAAGAGCATGACCGCGACCGCGGTGGTCAGCATGGCCTCGACGCTCCTGATGGGCGTGGTCAGTGTAACGGTCATGATCGTCGGCACCCGCCTTATCGTGTCGGGTTCGATGACCACCGGCGAGTTTTTCGCGTACGCGCTGCTGATGGGTTTCATGATTGCGCCCATCGTCGGCGTCGTCCAGATCGGAACGCAACTGACCGAAGCCATCGCCGGCCTCGACCGGGTTCGCGAGATCCTCGCCGAAAAGACCGAGGATGAGGACATTGGCCGGACCGTCGCCATCGATCGGTTCAAGGGGCATGTGACGTTTCAGGGCGTCTCGTTCGAATACGACCCCGGCAGACCCGTCCTTCGGGAAATCGATCTGGAAGCGATACCTGGAACCGTGACCGCTCTGGTGGGCTCATCGGGGTCGGGCAAGAGCACCTTGATCGGGCTGGTGGCCGCGTTCGCCAAACCCGTATCCGGCACAGTCGCCGTCGATGGCGTCGATCTGGCGACGGTGACGCTCGACTCCTACCGTTCTCAACTCGGCATGGTGCTTCAGGACAACTTCCTGTTCGATGGAACGATTCGCGACAACATCCTGTTCGGCTGCCCCGGGGCCAGCGCTGACGAGATGGAAGAAGCCGCACGTATCGCGCGCGTGGACGAATTCGCGCTCGGCATGGAAAAGGGCTATGACACGGTCATCGGCGAGCGCGGAGTGAAGTTGTCGGGAGGACAACGTCAGCGCGTCGCGATCGCGCGGGCCATTCTGGCCGATCCGCGCCTCCTGATTCTGGACGAGGCCACATCCAGCCTGGACACCGAGAGCGAAGCCTGCATCCAGGAAGGGCTTGCCGCCTTGATGCGGGGACGGACGACGTTCGTCATTGCGCACCGGCTGAGCACGATCCGAAGCGCGGATCAGATTCTGGTTCTCGAACAAGGGCGGATCGTCGAACGTGGCAGCCATACCGAACTTCTCGAGCGGAAGGGGAGGTACTTCGATCTGTATACCCGGCAGGCGAACCTCGAGGCCAACCGCTTCATAAACCCGGGAGAAAGTGAACCCGAAGACGATGAAAACGGGGGTGGGAAAGCGATCCGCGAACCGTCTCCCATGCAGCTATTCGGTCCCGGGCGTTCGAATCTCTGAACCGCTTCAGCCATTATCTCCCGAGTCGGTGGCCCGAATCGGCGGCCAGTTTTCAATCGCGACAGGTTCGATCTCGTCGGCCGTATCGAACCCGAACACCCGCGAATAAAAATACAATTCCGCCTCCAGGGCGCGGCGGATTGACGACGCTTTCCGGAATCCGTGACCTTCTTCTGGAAACATGAGGCAGGCGTAGGGCAAACCCTTGGCATCGAGCGCCCGGACCAGAGCTTCCGCCTGCACCGGGCGCACGACCTTGTCCTCCAGACCCTGGAGAACGATCACGGGAGTCGACAGTCGATCCGTATGATGGATCGGCGACCGCTGCCGATAGCGTTCGACCGCTTCGGGCAATGGTCCGATGAGCCCGTCCATATAGCGCGACTCGAATTTGTGGGTATTCTTGGCGAGTCCTTCCAGATCGGCGATGCCGTAGTGGCTGGCGCCAGCGGAAAACACGTCATGGAAAACCAGCGCGCAGAGGGTTGTCAACCCGCCCGCGCTCCTGCCGCGAATCGCCATTCGCTTCGGATCCACCGTTCCGTTTTCAGCCAGGTGTCTGGCCGCGTGGATACAATCTTCGACATCGACGACGCCCCACTCGCCGTCAAGCCGTTCCCTGTACGCTCTTCCGTATCCGGTGCTGCCCCCATAGTTGACATCGACGACGGCAAAACCGCGGCTCGTCCAGAACTGAATCGAAAGGTTGAGCCCGGATGAGGCGGCCGCGGTCGGACCGCCGTGACTGGTTACGATCAGCGGCGGTTGCGAATCGCCGGAGACGTCGTAGTCCGGATTCGTCGGTGGATAGAAGAACGCGTAGGCGCTCCGGTCTCGGGCGGTCCTGAATTCCAGGTGTTCGGGCATCGCGAAACATCTTGTGTCGAGGTCCAGGTCAAGGCTGCTCCGAACCATGTCGAGTTCGTCGGCGCTGGCTTCCGAAAGGACGAGTTCAGGCGCCCGGGAGGGCGAGGACGCGATCAGCGCGACGCGCCCGAGGCCGTCACTGGCCACGGCGTCGATCGAGGTATACCGAGTCGGCCACTCGCGGAATCCGCTGCCGTCGAGACCGGCGATCGCCAGTCGATCCCGCCCGTCCAGCCTGTAGGCGCAGACAAGGCGGGCGTCGTCGATGAAAGCGTAGCGGGAAAACCCGAAGGCCCATTGAGGGACGCCGAACTCCGCGGCCATCTCTTGCAGTGGCCGCACAATACCGTCGTGCTCCCGATACAGATTCCACCAGCCCGTTCGGTCCGAAACGAAATGGATTTCACCGTCGGGACTCCACTCCGGTTGGAATATCGATTCTCCCGATCCACCCGCGACGCGGCGGGCTTCACGGGTCCCGAGGTTCGGGGTCAACTCGGCGACCCACAATTCGGTGCCTTCCCAAGGCATTTGGGGATGATTCCAACAGGTCCACATCAACCGGTCGCCCGAAGGACTGACACGAGGAAAGGAGTAAAAGTCGAATCCCGACACAAGCGTCTCGGGGGCGCCCGATCCATCGGCGCGTATGCCGACGATCTCGTTCCTTACTTTTTGGTCGGACTCGTGGGTCTCGCGAACAGCGATCAGTTGGGCGCCGCCGGGGGCAAGAGCAAGGTCGGCGTACCGGATTGACCGTTCGTGTGGAGGTTCCCGAGTAATGGCAGCCGGCTGCTCTCCGTGCCGTTGCCTGAACAACTGTTGCGTGTCGTCGTGCGAAAAGACCAGCGCCTCCCGATCGGCCGTATACGCGCCTCCACCGTATTCGTGCGCCCGGTTCCGGGCACTGAACGTATCGGGAATCGCGTCATGGACCATCCCACCAGGAGACCGCCTGACGAGGGCCACGCGCCCACGTTCAGCCGGACGGTCTTCGAGCCAGTACAGGTCATCGCCGGCGAATCGGGGCTCCGCCAAACCGATCCGCTTCGCGGCGATGGATTCGGCGGTAATCGGAGATGCCCAGGAACCGTACGGTGCAAGTTTCGGTCGAACTTCTGGCCGGTCGCTCATAAGACGTGAAATTAGCATGTTTGGTGGAGCCGGCATGCGTCGAGAACAGGGTAGGGCCAGCAGGCCAAACCGCGCCATTCACCAAATTGCTTTTTTTGTGACTTTGCATTCTCGGGGTAGTACCGTCGTCTCATCGTTCCGATTTATATTCGGTCTTGCTCGTTGGAGGAACATTTCGAATGTTCGATCTTGTGGCATGCGGTTTCCGTTCGCCGAATTGCCATCCGGGGCGAACTGCAAACTTTCGCCTCACAACCGGGACACTTACGTCCCGGCACGGCAAGTCCAGGATTTAGTGAAGAAAGATATGAAGCTGTCCGATTCTCAGGAGGAATCAATGAGAATGAGAAGAATAAGCGTCGTCGCGGCCGCAGTAGCCCTGTCTCTCCTTTGTGTTGCAAATATATTCGCTCAAACAACCAATGCCACGCTCGGCGGCACTATTACTGACGCCACGGGCGCCTTGATTCCCGGCGCCGAGATCACGGCGACGAATTCGGGGACTGGAATCGTCACGACCGTGGTCAGCAACGAAACCGGCGCCTACCAGCTTGCGTCGCTCCAGACCGGAACATACGACGTGACCGCGTCGCTTCCCGGATTTCAGACCCAGACGTACACTGCGGTCGCTCTTGGGGTCGCGCAGCAGGTGCGGTTGAACTTCTCACTGCAGGTAGGCACCGTGGCAACTGCAGTTGAAGTGAGTGTCGGGGCCGACACCCTGATCGCCACGACGTCGGCATCGGTGGGCACCGTGCTTCCCGAATACAAGGTGACCGATCTTCCGCTGGCGACCCGTAACGCGCTCGAGTTGGTCTCGACGACGGGGGGAGTCCAGTCTAGCAGCCTGTCGGACTAACACCGAATCAAAAACCTAAGTCATTCATATGACTGTGTTTACCGTTTCGGGCTAAAAAGGGCCGTTGTTGAAAACAAAGGACTTACGCCGAAAGTCCGACAGGCTGCTAGTCCCTGAATAAGCGCGATTGAGGAAGTATCGATAGTGAAAAAGTAGCGGAAGTACCCGAAATGTCCCCGTCCCGTGCGAAAAAGAATTTGCAGAATCCTGACGGAAAAGGAGGCATTTCGGATGAACGATTATACGCGCAAGAACATGAGGAATCGCAAGCGGCGAATCGAGCGTCGGCTTGGGGACCGACATTGGAGGGAACAGTCGGCGCCGATGTTGTCGGCGAGTAACATGCACTATGAGATGGGCAAGCGGATGCGCGGCACGGGGGTTGGCGGTCTTGGGGCGATGCATCGGGTGGCGCGGCGGACGGGTCTGATCGAGGCCATCGACGCGCGGGTGGATGTGCTGAAGCGGCATCTGCCGTATCACGAGTCGGATCACGTGTTGAACATCGCCTACAACGCGTTGACGGGAGGGACGTGTCTGGAAGACATCGAGTTGCGGCGCAACGACGAAGCATACCTGGATGCGCTGGGGGCGCAGCGGATACCGGACCCGACCACGGCGGGCGACTTTTGCCGGAGATTCGAGCCCGGCGACGTGGAGAACCTGATGGAGGCGGCGAATGAAGTGCGGCTGAATGTGTGGCGGCAGCAACCGGCCGGTTTTTTCGACGAGGCGGTGTTGGACGCGGATGGGACCCTGGCGCCGACCAGCGGGGAATGCAAGGAAGGGATGGATATCGCCTACGACGGGACATGGGGCTATCACCCGTTGTTGATTTCACTGGCGAACACCGCCGAGCCGTTATACCTGGTGAACCGGAGCGGCAACCGGCCCTCGCATGAAGGCGCGGCCCCGCGGTTCGATCAGGCGATCGGGTTGTGCCAGCGCGCCGGGTTCCATCGGATCCTGCTGCGCGGGGACACCGACTTCAGCCAGACCCGGCATCTGGATGGATGGGACGGCCAGGGCGTGGACTTCATCTTCGGTATCGACGCGAGGGCGAACCTGGTGGCGCGGGCCGATGCGCTGGAGCCGGACTGCTGGGCAGTTCTGGAGCGTGAGGCCAGATACGAGGTGGCCACCCAGCCCCGCCAGCGTCCCGACAAGGTCAAGGAACGGATCGTTCGGGAACGCGGTTTCAAGAACGTTCGCTTGCGGGGCGAAGACGTGGCCGAGTTCGCCTACCGGCCCGGCGCCTGTAAGCGGGACTACCGCGTCGTGGTGGTGCGGAAGAATCTGTCGGAGGCCAAAGGGGAGTGGGTGTTGTTCGACAAGATCCGGTACTTCTTCTACATCACGAACCGTGCCGGTCCCGCCGACCGGATCGTGAAGCGCGCGAATCAACGGTGCAATCAGGAGAATCTCATCGAGCAACTCAAGAACGGCGTCCGGGCCTTGAAAATGCCGGTGGGCGACCGGACCGGCAACTGGGCCTACATGGTGATGGCGTCGCTGGCCTGGACCCTGAAGGCGTGGTTTGCGTTGCTGCTTCCCGAAACCGGACGCTGGGCCCCGAAGTATCGGGCCGAGAAGCAGACCGTTCTACGCATGGAGTTCAAGACGTTCCTGAACGCCTTCATCCTCCTGCCGTGCCAACTCGTGCGTACCGGCCGGCGCATCGTCTTCCGGCTCATGGCCTGGAACCCGTGGCTGTCCGTCTTGTTCCGTGCCGTGGATGTGTTGCGTCGTCCCCTGCGATGCTGACCCGATCATGGATCTGAGCCCGGGCGGTCGAGGTCCCGGTTGCTGTCAACCCTTCAAACAGACACGGCGAGGCCCCCACTGGAACAGACGCAACTCGAACCGGAGGCCGGGACAAAACGATCCCGGAACGGAAGGTTATGCCTCCAACTTTATGGCTGGGAACCGGCCGTTCGCCATCTGGTTATGCGCTTGTTTTGGGTCTAGGAGCTTTGCCGGCGCCAGATTGGGCACGGCCAACATAACGCGGGACGGTGTGTCCACCGGCGACGGGCGGTACGCCAACTCCATGGGGATATCGGCCACGACCTACCTGAGTCCCGACCTGATCGAGGAAGTCCGCGTCATCGTCGCGCCCGCGGATGCGGAACTGGGACGCGGTTCCGGGCAGGTCCAGATGGTCACGCGGTCGGGAACCAACGAGTTCCACGGCAGCCTCTTCTACGGGAACCGCAATTCCGCCCTGGATGCCAACTCCTGGATCAACAACTTCAACGGCGTCGACAAGGATTACCGGAACGGCACCCAGTTTGCAGGCCGGATCGCGGGGCCGATCATCCGGAACAAGACCTTTTTCTTCTTCCTGTACGATGGCCAACGGTACGTCAGCAAGAGCCAGTTCACCGGCAACGTCCTGACGGCCGAGGCGCGGCAGGGCAACTTCCGTTTCTTTCCCGGGGTGCAGAACGGCAACATCTTTGCGAACACCCCGACCGTCGACGCATCGGGTAATCCGGTGGCGCCGGGGGGCATGACGCTGGACGACCTTCAAACCGTCAGCGTGTTCGACCTCGACCCGTTGCGACCCGGCATGGACCCCTCGGGATGGGTCCAGCGGCTGTTCACGTTCATGCCGCCGCCGAACGACTTCACGATCGGTGACGGCCTGAACACGGCCGGCCACCGGTGGCTCCGCCGCCTGGAAGGCGAGGATATCGCCAACGGCGACGGACAGAACACCAATCGGGACCAGTACAACGTCCGTATCGACCACAATTTCAACCAGAGTCACAAGGCCACGTTCAGCGCCACCAAGGAACGCAACTGGTCGGTGACTACTCAGACCGGCATCTCGAATTGGCCCGGCGGATTCGATGGCAGCGTCGAACGCAAGCCGGAATTCTATGCGGCATCGCTGGTCTCCACCCTGTCGTCGACCGTTGTCAACGAGTTCCGATTCGGGCACAAAAAGAGCTGGCACTACGGCAAGGGGTCCGTTTTCAGGACGGATGCAGTCGGCGACGAGGCGCGGAGCCAGCTTCTCAACCTGAACGGACAAAACGTCTTCCCGAACCACATCCTGTTCCCGGCCAATATCTTCGCCAACCTGGGAGGCTCCGGCACGCGCGGACAGACGAGCCCTCTGTATTCGTACAGCGATACGCTGAGCTGGACCCAGGGCGAGCACGCGTTCAAGGCCGGTTTTGAAGTCCGTTACACTTCATCGGACGGTTTCAACGGCACGGAAACCTCTGAATTCATACTGCCGAACGTCGGCATCGGCACCACGCCCGGATTCGGCGTGACGGGATTGCAGGGCATTCCCGGCCTGACGGGCAACAATCTCGGCACGGCGGAGGACCTGCTGCTCGACCTGTCCGGCTCGGTGCGCGCCGTCAGTCAGGGCTTCAACCTCAGCAAAGCGACGGATACATCTTTCCAACTGGTTTCGAGGCGGCGGGATTTCCATCAGAATGAATGGGGCGCGTTCTTCAAGGACGACTGGAAGATCGCTCCGAATCTTACCCTCAACCTCGGCTTCCGCTACGATTACTATGGCGTACCGTACGAGAGCGGGGGTCTGATGACGGCGCCGGTTGGAGGCCAGGCCGCGCTGTTCGGGATTTCGGGGACCGGCTTCGATGCCCTGTGGCAACCGGGAGCAATGAACGGTTCGCTGACCCGGGTCGAGTTCGCGGGCAAGCACTCGCCGAACCCGGACCGGCAGGTCTACAACGACGACTGGAACAACTTTGCCCCCGCCATTGGATTCAGTTGGTCGCTTCCCTGGTGGGGCCAGGACAAGACGGTTGTGCGCGCCGGTTACGGCATCAACTACTCTGGAGCGGCCAACTTCAATAGCGGTCTGAACCTGTACGCCGCCCGAGACCCGGGTTCGAGCGCCTCTTCGAGCTTGGTGACCCTGGGACTGGAAAACAATTTCTACAATCTGACGAACATACCCGTACCGCTGCCGCCTTCCCCCGACTCCGAGATTCTCTACTTGACCACATTGGAACGGCGTTCGGGAAGCATGAACGGGTACGTCGACGCCCGAGTGACCCCTTATATTCAAAACTGGAATCTGGAAATCCAGCGCGAACTGGCCCCGAATCTGACGATCGAGGCACGCTATATCGGCAGCAAGGGCACGAAGCTCTGGGGCCGGATACCATTGAACACGGCGAACATCTTCGAGAACGGGATCCTGGAGGCATTCGACATCACCCGCGCGGGCGGGGACGCGCCCTTGTTCGATCAGATGCTGGCCGGGCTCAACTACAGCGGAAACGTGGTCGGCAGCGACATCAGTACGGACCCGAACGTCACCGACATCTGGACCGGTTCGGAAGCCTTCCGCGCCAGCCCACGATTCCGCAGCTATCTGGCCAACGGCGACGTGGGTCAGTTCGCCTTTCGCTTGGCTGACGAGTCGTACCAGGGTGTGAGAGGCGGTTTGTTCCTGAACAACGGATTCGATCAGAATCTGATCAAGGTCAACCCGCAGTTCACGAACGTGACGCTGGACGGAAACCCCGGAAATTCCACGTACCACTCGATGCAACTGCAGGTGACGAAGCGGCTGTCGAACGGCTTTACCAACCAGACCACCTACACGTGGAGCCGGACTCTGGGCGACAACAGCAACGATGGCGGGTTTGCATCCTCTTCCTCGGGGAATCACTGGTTCGACCCCCGCGACCGTTCGCTCAACAAGTCCCTGCTTGCGTTCCACCGTACCCAGGACCTCCGCAGCAACGGCACGTTCGAACTGCCGTTCGGGCCGGGCCGCCGGTTCGGGGGTAACTCCACCGGGACGCTGGCGCGGCTGCTCGAGCAGTGGCAGTTGGGCGCTGTTTTCAGTTGGACTTCGGGCGCGCCCCTGAGCATCGGCGCGTCCACATCGACGATCACTCAGGCCGCCAACAACACGCCGGTCCTCCTTGGGGACTTCCCCAAGAGCACCGGGGAGATCACTCCCGATTCGGCCGGCGGGACCTACTTCCCCGGTTTCCAGGTGGCGCGGGATCCTGGGACGGGCGTCACCAGCGAACAGGGACTTCAGCGCCGTGTCAGCAACCGCATGATCGTCGATGGTTCCGGCAACCCGGTTCTGGTGAATCCGGAGCCTGGCCAGTTGGGCACTCTGGGCCTGCGCTGGATCGAAGGACCGTCGCACGTTTCCTTGAACATGAACCTCCTGAAGCGCATACAGATCGACGAAACCAAGCAGCTCGAGCTCCGCGCCGATGTGAAGAACATCATGAACAACCCGTGGTGGACGAATCCCAACACGCAGATCAACTCCACCAGCTTCGGGCGGATCACCGGGTCGGGCGTGACCAGCGGCACGGACGCGGGCAACCGGAACGGTACCCGCACGTTTACTCTCAATGCCCGTTTGAACTTTTAGGGCAGGAAGCGGCTCGCGCGGGAGTTTACCGGGAACGCATCCCGGCAAACTCCCGCGGAGTTTCCATCGCGAAAAACTCGATCGGCGTCCGGACGAAGCAGGCAGTATGGGGCTCTCCCGGGATCCCCGGTCTGTCCGTCGTGGGTCTATGACCCCTTAGCCCGCCTTTTTCGCGGGTTTTCGTCGCGAAGAGTCGGAGACACCGTCAGAGCAAGGCCCGCGCCGCGAGGGCGACGGAGGCGTACTTCTTACTGCCGCACGGAAGTGCGCTTTAGACAGTACGTCGAGGCGCCCGACCGCGCTTGATCCGGCGCGAGGAACGCGCCGCTACGCGCCCGGCGCGAGGAACGCGCCGTAGAACGCGGCACTGGCGGATGGATCCGGCGCTGCAGCAGACAACTCGTGAAAAAGGCGGGTTAGTTGGCCAACTGGGTCAACGTCGTGTCTATTCTCTGAAAAAAAGTGGCCCGATGCCGGTCGCGGGCCTCGGTATCGTCAAGAGCCGCGTATTCCATGGTCAGATTCCGGTGGACCATGGCGTCTCCTAAGCCCCGGACCACCATCGTCTGGAAGGTATCGATCGCCGCCTGACCCAGGCCTGACTTGCGCTGTGCCACGCCGAGGTTCAGGCGCGGGATGGCCTGATCTCGGTGGGTTTCGACGAGGCTTTCCAGCGCGGCGATCGCCTCCCCGCGCTCCCCGCCCACGAACCGCTCCGCGGCGCGTTTGGTGACGGCACGGCCCTCTCGGCCCGCCTGCCCGTCCTGTTCCTCATTGGCCAGGAGTTCTCGATACCGCGCCATTTCCACCCGTCCCTCCTCTCTCATCCCGAGGCGAACGAGTGCCCTGGCGCGAATGTAACGGGTGCGGGAGTCGGCCGTGTCCAGATCGAGAGCCCTTTCGGCCGCTTGAACCGATTCGGCGAACCGGCCCATTCCGAGGTGGACCTCGGCAAGTCCGGAATGGGCCCTTGCGTCCGCTGGGTCCAGCTCGAGGGCGCGTTCGAGTTCGGCCAGCGCATTCCCGGCCTCACCGCGTTTCAGATAGAGTTCGCCCAGCAAAAGATGCGTTTCGACGTTGCTGGGATCCAACTCAAGGGCTGCCAGATAGGCAGGCAAGGCATCATCGAGTTGAAACAGATCGACGTGCATGTCGCCGATTCTCCGAAAAATCAAGCTGCGCTGAAGTGGATCGAGCCCGGAATCTTCTGTCAGGTTCCGATCGATCGCGTTCGCGTCCTCGAATACTTCCAAAGCCCGGTCCGCCTTCCCGGACGCCGCATGCAACTCACCTAACGCATAGCGTGTCAGTGTGGAGTCCGGATACGCCTCGACGGCGCGCAGCAGGACCATCTCCGCTTCCGGGTCCAGTTCGGCCGCCTGGAGCATGCCGGCCATGGTCGTATACAGATTTTCGGTCAACGTCATCCGGTGGATCGCGGTTTCGTAATTCTCCCGCGTTCGATCGAACTCGTCGTCCCTGAAGTACGCCAGACTGAGCAGAGTGGCGAAATGCTCCAGCATGCCCGCGACATCGGGAGGCGGGTCCGCCGGGGCCCTTGTTGCCCAACGGATTGCCATGGATTGCCGGTACAGCGGCAAAGCCTCGGCGTAGTGCCCCTGGAGACCGTGGGCGATGGCCAGATCCTTGAGGCTTTCTCCCAGACGATCGTCGTCATCGCCGAAGACCTCCGCTTCCTCGACGGCAACTTCGAAAAACTGCTGAGCCGCGGGGTACAGTGCGCTCTGAAGGGCACGAAGCCCGTCTTCCCGTGCTGCCATCCAGTTCGCCTCATCTTCGCTGAGCCAGTAAAGCAGGAAATAACCATCGCCGATGCGCGATACCGGACTGAGTCCGCCCGGTCCGAGGCCTTGAAGCGCAACCTGGAATTCGGACCTCAGGTCACCGAGTGCGAACGCACCCAGGTAGCCCCCGGAGGTGGAGGAGGGATCCAGCGAATGGGCGCGAACGAGATTTTCGAAGCTCTCTCCGGCCGCGGCCCGGCCGCGAAGGTCCGCCGCCTCGGCTTCGGTGCCCACGACCAGCAGACGCAGCCCGGCGCGGTCCTCCTGCCGGGAAGCCGTGGCAAGGGGGCTGGCCAGACACGCGATGGCGATCGCCCAGAGCATCTGTTTGGTCATGAATCGAACCCGCGATGACATACCGAACCCGTTCGCCTCTTCTACTCGTCTCTATTAACGGATATCCACGCCTCCCGACCCTTCGCGGATGGTCACGTAACGATCGGCGTCGATGCCGTCCAGCGTCTCGGTGTTTCCATTGGGCCACCGAATCCTGATGGCTTCGACCCGGTCGGCGTCTCCCAGTCCGAAGTGCACGCGCATGTCATTGTGCGAGAGGTAACTGACGCCGCTCCGAACCTCTGAAGCCTGCGTCCGGCCGTCCACATCGATTTCGACACGGGCGCCAATCGCATCCCGGTTGCTGGTAACCCCCTGCAGGCGGAAACCGATCCAGTGGCTCCGGTTACCGCCTTCGTTCCGGTACACGCTGGGCCGGTCGTTCATGTTGATCGCGATCGCGTCGATATCGCCGTCGTTGTCGTAATCTCCAAACGCCGTCCCGCGTGAAGACTTCGCACCGAGGAGGTCTCCCTCGAGGCCGCCCGCGATTTCCTCGAAGGTCCCATCGCCGAGGTTGCGATAGACCTCTTTCCGCTGCAGGTACCGCATATTAAGGTCGAGTTCATCGATAGACGGATAGATGTGCCCGTTCGTGACGAACAGGTCCAGCCAGCCGTCGTTGTCCAGGTCGGCGAAACCCGCCCCCCAACCCAGGTTGGACGTCGATGCCGTGCCGGCCCCCGCTTCGGCGGTCACGTCGAAGAAGAACATGTCCCCCACGTTCCGATACAGCGTGTTGGTATCCAGGGCAAAGTTGGTCACGAAAATGTCGAACAATCCGTTACCGTCGTAATCGCCGACCCCCAGTCCCATGCCCGCCTGCATGGCGCCCGTCTGACTCGCCGACGTCCCCGAAACCAGGGCCATCTCCTCGAACGTTCCATCCTGGTTGTTCCTGAACAAGAGGTTCGGCACCGAATCGTTGGCGACGTAAATGTCGGGCCACCCGTCGTTGTCCAAATCGCTGAAGACCACGCCGAATCCGTAGTGGCCCGGATCGTCGATATGGGCCGCCGCAGTTGCTTCCGAGAAGGTGCCGTCCCCGTTGTTTCGATACAATCGATCGCGTTCGCCCTCCAACCCACGAGGTCCGCACATAACGGGGCGTCCGATGTAGAGGCACGTCGCATCGTCGCTCTCGCCACGCCGGGGAACCAGAACTTGGTCGAACGCGACGTAATTGGCGACATACAAGTCGACGTAGCCGTCGCGGTCGTAGTCGCCAAACGCGCAGTTGGTGCTCCAGCGCGCGTCGGCCACTCCGGCAGCGGAGGCTATCTCGCTGAACGTCCCATCGCCATTGTTTCGGAACAGGAGATTCGCACCGTAGGCTGTCAGATAGAAATCGCGGTTCCCGTCGTTGTCGTAGTCGGCGGCGCATATACCCTGTGCCCAACCGCTCGCGTCAAGCCCGGCCTGCCGGGTGACATCGGTAAAGAAACCATCCCGGTTCTCATACAGTGCGACGACCGGGTCGCCTCCCTGCCGGTAGTTTTCCAGTGTCGATCCGTTCGTGATCGCCAAGTCCGGATCGCCATCGTTGTCGTAGTCGAAAAAACCCGCCCCATTGCCGGTGGATTGAATAATGTAGTCGGTGGCGGGGCCCCCGCTGAGGTTCGGCAACGTGACAGCGATTTCCTCAGCCACGTCAACGAAGCCCGGGAAGTCCATGGTTTGGGCGACAAGGAGAGGCGCCGCCAAAACCAGCAAGGCTGGGAAACGGGCAATCTTGTACTGGTTTGGTTTCATTGGCCGAACCGAACCGCGGGTGCGCCGAACGCGCCTCACGCCTGGCGCGCCCAAGCGTTTCAAGGGAGTATATACCCTCAGGGATCCGCACAAACGCCCCGTGGCCCGCGGCGGAACCCCGCGGGGTCGTGCGCAGGGGTCTTCGGGTCTCAGACGCGACGTGAGGATGGGGAGTTGTTCGAAATCAGCGTCCGAGCGCGTCCTCAAGCTGGGAACGGACCCGTTCGATGGCGGCGCGTTCCGGCCGGTCGGGATTGTTCTCGAGGAAGATGACGGCTTGTTCCAGCGCGGCGGGGTACTGGTTCTGCCGGGCGAACACGTTGATCAGCATCAGCCGGGCATCGACCTGGTTTTCGTCGAGCGCGATCGCGCTCTGGAGCATTTCCTGGGCCGCGGGGTACAGAGCCATCCGATACAGCGTCGCGCCCAGAAAGAAACGCGCTTCGGGAGAAGCCGGATTCAGTTCGACCGCCTTCCGCAACCATTCCTCGGCAATGGAGAACGTCCCGAAGGCCGCGAGGTTCTCCGCGGCCCTCTCCCGCTCCCCCTGCTGATAATAGATCGCTCCCAGGTTGCGTAGTGCCAGCGTGCCCGCGGGATTCGTCTCGCTGGCTTTCAGGTAGGCGGTCTTTGCGTCTTCGTATCGGCCGACACGATCGTACAGCCCTCCAAGGTTGATCCAAGCATCGTAGAATTCGGGCGCCATCTCCAGGGCAAGTTCCAGGCGCTCGATCGCTCGTTCGTAATCGCCATCCGCCGAATCCTCAATGGCGGCATCGAATTCTTCCAGGGCTTCGGCCGGGATCTCGACCTGAAGCTGCCCGACATCGACAAGTGTCCCGTCGCTATCCCCGGTTCTTGTGACTTCACCGTCTTCAGGTTCGAGGTAAATGGTAAACATCCCGCCACCGCGAATGTCCGATGAGACAATGTGTTGCCGATAGGGCTTGTAGCCTTCCTCCTCAATGACGAGATACATGGGGTTGGCGCTACTCACGCCGACGCCCTCAAGGCGGAAATTGCCGCGCGAGCTTGTGAAGGTCTGGTGAATGATCTGGCCGTTCAGGGTTTGGAGCGTGACCACGACATCGCTGCGTTCGGCCCCCGACATGACGACCCGGCCCTGCAACTGAGCCTCGGCCGTTGCTGCCAGAGTGATCAAGAGTGCGGCGAGGCCGACTGAAATGCGTAAACTCATTCGCTTCTCCGGGAATAGAATCCAGAGCTATTGTATTCGTCGATGGGCCGCAGCGGCTAATTATTCGGTTCCATCCCGGTGGCAGAGGTCGGCCGCGGATCAGAACGCCCGGGCTTCCGTCTTGATTGCGCTCCATGGCCTTTCGTTTCTAACTGGCTGCCGGCCGCCGCGTGTTCCATCCGCGGCCGGCAGGCGCCCGCGGCGACCCGGTCGGCCGACGTGTTCATGGTGTGCGGCAGCGCCAGTGAACGGATCGCTTCGCACGGCGCGGCCGTGTATGAGTCCACCACAGACTGTTATGCGGCTTCGGGGTCGTTCCTGCGCCGGACGACAAGCTCCACCTCGCAATCGAGGACGTGAAGCAGGGCGAGTAGTTGATCGATCGACTTCCGATAATTCGTCTGGTCGACGAGGCGGTAGAACTGCGCGGCGGACGTCCCCAGCCGCCGGATGATCTCACGTTTGGAAAGCGGGCTGGCCTCGAGGCACCGGTGGGCTTCGATCGTCAGCTTGTAGAGAAGCGTATCGCGCATGTGGCCCGGATCCTGGTTGTATTCCAGAACCTGTTCGATGTGCACAGTTCCTTCCTTTCCGGAACCGAGCACATAGGTAAACGCTTCGCGCGCGAGCTCCTGGTCCACGACGACGCGAACCACGGAGTCCGAAGCGCCCGGTGCGGGCTCGGACTTCGAATACGGAAACGGAAGCATGCCGCGGGAAGTTCCGACCTCGAACGCCTTCCGGCGGTTATTGCCCTTGACGGATCGAATCTTCACAATGCGCCCTCGGATTCAAGTTGCCTGATCAATGCGATTATCCGGCGCGATGCTGTTCCCTTCATGGGCCGCTCGGTGTCCAAATCCCATTTCACGATAAATTTGCCATCACGGTAGACGTGCACATGCCGGGGAGAATGGTCGCCCTTCCAGGTCAGGGAAATATAGCCGCCCCGCCGGATCTTCGGCACTCGGGAAACGTTACCGTGTGAGGTAACGCATGTCAAGTTGTCCTTTGCGACTTGAATCTATCTGACGGAGAGGGAATGATCGGTAGCCACGGGGGTCGAGGGATACCCATGACGCGGCTCGCGAGAATCATTGGCTTGGTCGTGTTGCCGGCGCCCGTGGCGGCCCTCCAGCTCTCCCCGGTGCAGCCGCCCGGCGGCTATGGGGGAGTGGACGGCTCCGAGTTCGTCTTTGCGGTCGACCGGATCGTCTATTCGATGGCGCATAGATTGTTGCCACCCCCGCTCCACGGGCTGGACCATGACGATGATGGGCGGTTCGGATTTGGGCTTGAGGTCGCATGAGCGAGCCGTCCACTCTCGATCGCCTGCCGCCCCGCGTTCTCCCGTTGCTGTACTTCGGTTTCGGCCAGTTGTGCCTGGCCGCGGCGGTTCTGCTCAAGGCGGTCAACGACGTCCGTGTCGTTCGCCGCGCCTTTCCGACTCGTGGACACTGAGATTTCGATGGCCTCTGACTTCTGCCTCACGTATTCTGGACCGTATTTTCTCGGTCTGAGGCGATGGGCCGCGTGCAAGAGCGGGGACGAAATTACTGCTGCCGCCGATCTCGCCTGGAACATAAGAAGGAGCGAACCATGAGATTGCGGAAATGGATTCTATGCGGTGTCCTGGCGTCGTTGGTCGGCTTGCCCGGCACAGGAAACGCTCAGCAAGACGAGGCGCCGAGCCTGGAGGGCGTCATCGATCTTCACGCGCACGTGGCGCCGGAGACGGCGGCGCTGAACTTCAATCGCGCGTTCGACGCTATCGAGGCGGCCCAGCTCGCCCGCATTTACGGCATGCGGGGAATCGTGTTCAAGGAACACCATACGGAGACCGCGTCCTGGGCCTATCTGGTGTCTCAAATGGTTCCGGACGTCGAACTGTTCGGGGGTATCGTCCTGAACCGCGCGGTGGGCGGCATCAATCCGGTGGCGGTCGAGGCCATGGGGTTGTCGCGTGGCGGGCATGGCCAGGTTGTGTATATGCCGACAATCGACACGGCCGCGGTCCCGGTCTCGCGCGATGGAGCACTGGTGCCCGAAGTGCTTGAAGTCCTCGAGGTCATGGCAGAGCATGATCTCAGCTTGTCCACCGGACACATCACTAATGAGGAGTCTTTCATGCTGGTCCGGGCGGCAAGGGAGGCCGGCGTCGACAGAATCTACGTGCAGCACCCGAACCACGGGGGGGTCGTGATGTCAATGGCGACCATGAAAGAGCTGGCCAGTATGGGCGCCTTTATCGAGATCGTGCTGAGCGGGGACGGCCTCACCGGTGGAGGACCCGC
This sequence comes from Terriglobia bacterium, assembly GCA_963555775.3. Taxonomy (GTDB): domain Bacteria; phylum Acidobacteriota; class Terriglobia; order 20CM-2-55-15; family 20CM-2-55-15; genus JAJEDW01. The sequence continues at coordinate 625,546 of CAUVWY020000009.1, forward strand.
GGAAATTGATCTTGTGAATCCAGTGATGGACTTCGGGCCGCAAAAACTTTCGGATATGCGAGAGCTCGGTCCGGAAAACATCGTGCTGACCTCCGATCTCGGCCAGCCCGGCAGGGTGGACTACGCCCGCTCCTTTCAATTGGCTCTGGCCGTCCTTGCGGAAGCGGGCTTCAGCCAGGCCGAGATCGACACGATGACCAAGGACAACCCCGCCCGCTTTCTGGGCCTCGACTGAACCGGACGCACACGGACCGTTCCTTCCAGTCCGGTCCGGTTTGCCGGAGCGGAGTGTTTCAATCATCGTTTCGGACGTACTGGGTCACGCCCCTGAGTTGCGCTTCCGCCGTGTAGATGTTGCCGGCCGGGTCGATGGCGCTACCCGGGTTTCGACTCGAAGTCCCGCGACACGAGGGCGATCGCCTGCCGCGCCAGGCGGCGCACGTGTTTCATCTTGATGGGGGAGTGCAGGAATCGGTTCAGGCCCGCCAGCAGCGCGCCGCGGCACGATTCCGAGACGTGCGGCCATTCGTCCTGGACCGCCGCGCTGGTCTTGATCAGATGCGCCGAGAAAATCGGGTCGCGCAGACCGTGGTCCAGGAGCCAATCGCGATTCTCGGAGAAGAAAGACTCCGGCCGATCGACGCGCCATGCCTCGATATCCGTCTTCATATCGATGAATCCGGAATTGCGACCGAGGAAACATGCCATCTGCGCCAGAGCCTGCGGCCAGAGGCGCGGGTACTTCGTGCAGAGTCTTCGGGCCGCATTCGAGAACGTCAGACCGTGAGTGAAGTCCAGCCAACCGACGTTCTGGCTGACGGGACGGTCGCTGGCCGTTCCATAGCTGGTGTCGAAATGCAGGAGATTCATGCCCAGGGCTTCCAACAGCGCGTCATACACCGGTGCGTACCCGAAAGTTGCGATGTTGTCACCTAGCCAACCCAACGCCTGCCGAGTCGTCTTCGGGAATGGCACGTCGGGTCTTCGGCCGTCTTTCCGGTCGGTTCCGGGCTCGGGGAGGCTTTCGAGAGCGGCGCCGTAGTCCCTGAATTCCGGTATCAGGTCCTCACGGGTCGCGTAGCTGATGCTGCGGGCGAGAGGCGCCATCAGAAACGGCTCCGCTTTTACTCCCAGCGCCTGGATGAGTTGTCCGGTCTTCGCGACGTAGATCGTGCTGTGTCCGAAGTCGTTGTAGTGGGCCAGCGACGCTTCCGCGAACGCTTCCTCCATGTCGTTCCAGTGCAGCCCGTCCCGGAGCCCCGCCGCGACCATCGCTTCCGCCCTCCGATGCCGCTCGGACTCGATCGCCTCACAGAAGGCGCGGTGTTCGAACGGTTCCCCCGCCGGCGCGTAGGGATACTCCCGGTGGCGGAGCCCATCGAAAGCCAAGTGGTCGACGGCCTCCTCCAGGCAGATCAGGCGATCCTCGAACCGGTCGTTCAAGGTATCGGCCAGCGCCAGCCAGTCCACCGTGGCCGCGGTCGAATGTCGCGTCCCGAACTCCCACCGCGTGTGCGTCCACTCGAGCGCGGCCAGGATCGCATCGCGGGTATCGAGCCCATGGTAGTGAAGCCGTGCGATCTCACGGTAGATGCGGCCAAAATCGCGTTCTTCGACCGCAACCTTCAACCCTCGGAGAACCTGCCTCCGAGTCTCTTCGGGCGGCGGATCCGAGACGTCGATCCATAGATGCCCGTCTTGTCGCCGCGTGGGGTAGCTGCGGACGTTATCCCCTCCCAACAGGCATTCGCCGTCTGAGAGTCGGAACTTCCAGTTGTGCCAGTTGCAGGTGAGAAGGCAGTCGCCGTTCACGTGACCGGCGGCCAGCGGATAGCCCTCGTGGGGGCAGCGGTTGTCGACAGCGAAGACACGGTCGTCGATCCGGAACACCGCGATCTGTTGCGGCGGATGGTTGAAGACGACGGGCTTATCGCCGAGGTCATTCAGTGGAATTGCCTGGACCCAGGACATCTTACGAAATGCTCAATCCAGGAAACGTCCCCTCGATCGCGCGGCAACGTGTAGTAGAAGACGATCCTGACTGACGTTCAACGCCGACCGCGAATGGTTTCCCTGGAACTAAAACAATGCCCCTCACGAAAAGTCTCCTCGGTCGACGGACCAAGGCGGAACACGCGTCGATGGTCGACAAATCAGTAGCATCGATGACTTCGCTGAAGATCCGGGGCGCACGCGCACCGTCCCTTGAATAGACCATGATAGCACTCAGTTTTCGACCGAACCGGTCTGCAGACGCCACAAGATTGCCGTCAATACGTACCAACTCGCCAGCGCCAAAGTCATGAGTGCGCCTTCGTTCAAATCGGTCAGAAACCTTCCAGGGCCGCGCCTTGCGCGCTTGATACCGGTCGTGCCGAACGAAGCGCATTCCGTGGGTGTTATCCAGATCGACACCCAAACAGGTAGGCTCCGCAAAGCTGGCCGGGAGGCATGGGACAGGGAAGAGGTCTACACGGTTGCTTACAGCGGCGGATTCACTGAAGACACGATGCCAGAGGATATCAAGCTGATTGCCCTCCGTCAGATCGGCATTGCGTTCAACGAATTGGACGGTCGACGGCTCGGGGTTGCGAGACAGGACTTGGACGCTCCCCTGGGTGGAGGGTCGACCGTCCACTTCGCAACGAGCCTCAGTTGGATCGAGGCCTCGATACTCTCCCACTACAAACTCGACAGATAGACCTCCTGTTGAAATCACTGCCACCCGCCAACCAGTTTCTCTACGGTTCTACCCAAAGCGGAGAAATGTGGGCCAGTACCACTTGCGGCGCTTTGCCTTGGTGGTCTTCAGCCGATTGTAGAGTTGCTTTAGTTCGGAGTATTGCTCTGGGTCGTCCTTTTCTTCCTGGGTTGCCGTTTCCAAAAATATTCTTTCATACCCTATTAGGATGGCTGGACCGTAGAGTCGCACAAATGTTTTTTTATGAATGAATTTCAAGTTAACCAGAGCGGCCATGTATTCCATCGTATCGAAAAACCTATTAAGCCATCGCCTTTCGTCATTAGAGTAAATCTTTGGTTTTGTGTCGTGGTGGCGATCCAGAATTTCATTCATCTTTTGGAAGACTGAGTCAAGCACCTGCACCTGCGTAGCACGGTGGTTTTGACGTAATTGGACGAATACCAACCACAAACCAATGGTGGTCAGTATTGTGATGATCGCCCCAGAATGTAACGACAGGAATTCAATCACTTTCATGGTGCACCCATCCCTTCATTGGGCGTCGATCCTGCCCCATGGCGTACCCGATCTGTCCGATTTATGATGTGGGGATTATGACCCCGACTTTTCAAGAATCTGACGCGCAAGATGTTGCGCTCTTAGAGAGTTGAGAACAAAGGTCCTTGTCACTTGTCCGTTCGTCTCCCCCGGCTGTTGACGAACTTCTTGCTTATCAGGCAGGCGAAGAACACCCTTGTCGTCGAATTTCATCAAAACAGAGGTTATCTGTACGCCTATGTCATTTGGCATTATGGGCGATGGGGTAACTTTAAAGTCTTCCACGACATGGATGTATTTTTTCACTTGTTAACCTCCGGACCAACCTTTGCATGCACAGGTAATTGGTCACCAGACGATCCGACCCACCCGCATTCGCATTCCAGACGCATATGGTCCGGGGAATTGTTGTCGTGGCACGCCACGATAGTCTTATCGCACTCTTTACACTGATACTCGACGGCAGTCTTAGTCATGATGATTCATTGTACGTGACCTACCTATACGCGGCAGCGTCCCTTGAAGGGATCCCAAAAATTCGGACAGGTGGCTAAGGTGTAAAATCGCTGCCTCGGGAGAGGCAGATGAAGAAGCGAGGGCGGAAGCAGTACAGCGCGGATTTGAAGGCAAAGATCGCCGTGGAAGCGGTCAAAGGGCAGCGCACGATCCAGGAGATCGCGTCCCACTACGAAGTTCACCCGAACATGGTGACGAAGTGGAAAAAGCAAGTGCTCGAGGGCGTATCGGAGATCTTCTCCAATGGCCGGGCACAGGCCAGTGAAGCCGATGATCAAGTGCAGGCCGAACTCTACCAACAGATCGGAAGATTACAGGTCGAGGTGGAGTGGCTCAAAAAAAAGTCGGGACTTTCCCGTTAGAGCAACGACGGCCATGGATCGAATCAAATCACGACGAGTTGAGCATCGTGGAGCAGTGTCGGTTGAGCGGAGTGTCCCGATCGGGACTCTACTACACACCGGTGGGCGAGAGCGCCGAGAACATCGCGCTGATGCGTCTGTTGGACGAGCAGTATACGCGAACCCCGTATTACGGGATTCGGCGGATGACCTGGTGGTTGGCGACGCAAGGTCGGCCGGTCAATGCGAAGCGGGTTCGGCGACTGCTCCGGCTGATGGGACTGGAAGCGATCTATCCCAAACCGCGGTTGTCGATGCCGGCCCCGGGACACCGGATTTACCCGTATCAGTTGCGCAATCTGGAGATTGTGCGTCCCGATCAGGTTTGGGCCACGGATATAACGTATATCCGACTGCGGCAAGGATTCATCTATCTGGTGGCGATCATGGACTGGTTCAGCCGGTACGTGCTGGCCTGGGAAGTGTCCACGACGATGGACAGCGGGTTTTGCGTGTCGGCACTGGACTGGGCGCTGACCCAGGCGCGACCCGAGATTTTCAACTCGGATCAGGGCGCGCAGTTCACCAGCGATGTCTTCACGCGCCAGCTCGAAGACTGTGGCATCACGATCAGCATGGACGGCCGGGGCCGGTTCCTGGACAACATCGTCGTCGAGCGCTTATGGCGAACGGTGAAGTACGAGGAAGTGTACCTGAAGGACTACTTGAGCGTTCCCGAGGCGATCTCGAACCTGAATCTGTATTTCAGGCATTACAATCAGGAACGCGGCCACGAAGCATTCGACTATCGGACACCCGAGGCCGTTTACTTTCAACGCCCGCCAGGGGCCTGTGGAAACTGACGCAGCTGTGGAAATCCGCACACGACGCGGATTCCCACCGCTGCTTGAAAACAGCCTCGGAGACTCGGCTTTTTCACAGTTACCACAGGCTCGGCGACGGGCTAAATATCAACCCATTTCAACGGCAGCGATCCACCTTAAGAACCGGGATTTTCTGTCCGAAGAATGGGGAACACCTCACCTTTCGAGTTATTGGAACCGGTACCAATAACTCCCGTGCAAGCTGTTCCCAGAATATCCATTAAACTACTGAAAATAAATTGGTTACTGGATATTTTTGCCCTTGCTCTTGAATATTGGCCTTCGTACTGTAACTCCACGATCTACTTAGATCGACAAGGAGAACACACAATGAACGCAGTCAAAAACGACACGAAAGCAACCGTCCAGAAGGACGCAAAAGAAAAGACTCAGAGAACCGGCCCAAACCCGACATCCTGGGTCGGACGGACCTACCTCGCTTTGCTGAACGCCAAGAAGGCGATGACAAAGGAAGATCTTGTCAAGGCGATCCACGGCGACGACAAGAACATGCCAAAGCGAAAGTCCCTGCTGATGTGGAAGCTGAAGGCAGTTGCGGACGCGGGAAAGAAAAACGGGCTCTGGACGTTGAAGACCGACAAGGGCGCGTACTCCCTCGAACTGAAGAATCCACGCGACCGACGCAAGTTGATCGAAGAAGCAACCCAGAAGTAGGGATTCGCTGAACGCCCCTCGGAGAAATCCGGGGGGCTGTTCTAGTTAGTGGAACCCGGTCCAATAACTCTAACGTTCCTCGATATCTCGTAACCTACTGAAATAAAGGGGTTATTCCCATTAATCCGTGAACACGAACGGAAACTCCAAAATGAGGCCGTGGACTGGAATCTGGATTGATAGTTGCTTGCCGTCATGGCGGTACCACACCGATCCTTGAATTGATTCGTCCGGGAACAATGTCGTGCGCAGTAGGACCTCACTGAGTATATGATCCGCCGCGTTTTCGCTTATGGTGTCGAATTTGGCTTGGTCCTCTACCATTTCATCAATGTTCTGGTGCTGGACGTAGCGCAGCTTTTCCCGGTCGACTAGCCTTATTTCTTGCGGGTTCACATCCAGCCGCCGGTCCGAATTGTTGCGAATGACGACATTTACGAGGTAGCTATCCGTCCACAAACGCCACGTGTATCTCTGAATAGTCGTTCCGACTTCAACGTCTTCGTGTTCGACCAACAACATCAGCAAACCGTCACGATAGAACGAATCGCTATGTGCGGAGTCCGCCTCCCATACTAGGTATTTCGGTTCCTCTTCCTGTCCGAAGGCGATTGCAGCGGATACCAAAACAGCAGCCATTGTCGGGAGAGTCTTTCGCATTCTCGTGCCTCCTGTTAATCCATGATACTGGGAGAGTTATTGGAACCGGTACCAATAACTCTCCCGTGATCTAATGGAACACAACAGGAACATAATCGTTTGTTCCTGCTATCGCTGTATCCCGTAAATCATTCTTTTTAAACGTGTTATCAATGAGCCCTGAAGGAATCGAACCTTCAACCTACTGATTAAGAGTCAGTTGCTCTGCCAATTGAGCTAAGGGCCCGCGTTCTTTTGGACAACGAATAATAGCAAAGGATGCGGGGTTGGGGAAGGCGCCGGCGTCGGTTGAGAGGGAAGGGTCGGGGTCTTTTCGGGAAATGGCCGCCCGGTGTTTCGCGCGCCCCGGGGATGGAAATGGGTCGCCGATTTAAACCGCTTCGGTTTCTTCCTCTTCTTCCTCTTCCTCTTCAGGTATGAATGCCGCCCATTCGTCCGGAGGCGCCTGCGGTCCAGCCTTGATACCGGCCAAATCCGGATCCTCGACATCCAGCGTCGAGCGCCCTTCAGCCGCGACGGCTTTGCGTTCCTTGGCCTCGAATTTGCGCTGAGTCTTTTCGCGCTGTTTTTCCATGCGCGCCTTTTCTTTCAATCGTTTCTGGAAAGTGGGTCTTGATTGTCTCGCCATAGCGCGACTCCTTCGGCCGGTACTGAACTGCCTTCCCCCTAATGTAAAGCCTGCGGCAGGCCGTTGTCAAAGGGGTGGGTGATTTCTCCGGTCCCGGATTATCATGTGGTACCCTTGCCGGCGATGCGACCGTTTTCTCAGCGTATAGTCGGCGCGGCTCTTCTGGATGTGTCGCTTTACGAAGAGGTTGAAGCCGACACCACCGCGACATCCCAGGCGATGACGGTGGTCATCCTGGCCAGCGTGGCGACCGGACTCGGTGTGAACGCCTCCCAGGGGCTGTCCGGTTTCGTTGCGGGGTCTGTCGCCGCGTTAATTGGCTGGCTGGTTTGGGCCGGTCTGACCTACTTTATCGGAACCCGGCTTTTTCCCACCCCGTCGACGGACAGTTCGTGGGGCGAACTGCTGCGAACGACGGGCTTCGCCATGGCCCCGGGGATACTCAGCATACTGGCCGCGATTCCCGTGGTTGGTTTGCTGATCGCTTTTGCGGTGAGCATCTGGACGCTGGTCGCGTTCGTGATCGCGGTCCGGCAGGCCCTGGACTATACCAGTACCTGGCGCGCGGTCGCGGTTTGCCTCACGGGCTGGGTGGTCAGCAACGTCGCCGTGACACTCCTGCTGGTTTATTTGGCCGCTTGATTTATTCGATCCGGCCTTTCTCCGTTTTTCCCGAAGCGGACGATGCCCTTCGGCCATCCGCCGACACTTTCGTAGGCCGCTCTCGCAGTTCCATGACTGCACTTCCGGCCGAAATCCGCTAGATTATAGGAATGAGCAAGACAGTGCGGCTCGGCCTGCTGGGACTGGGTACCGTCGGCCAGGGTGTCTTTAAGATCGTGGAAGAAAACCGGGATCTGATCGAACGCCGGACCGGGGTTCACCTTGAAGTGACCGCTATTGCCGTGCGGGATGCCGGACGGGACCGCGGTGTCGAGGTGCCCGCGGGGATCATGACGACCGATGCCGGATCGGTGGCCCGATCGTCCGACGTCGACATCGTCGTCGAACTTATCGGTGGTTCCGACACGGCGCGGGAGCTGGTCTTGCAGGCCATGGGAGCGGGGAAGCACGTCGTGACGGCCAACAAGGCCCTGTTGGCCGAGCACGGCGCCGAGATCCGGAAAGCGGCCCAGGCGGCCGGTGTGAGTCTTGGTTTCGAGGCCAGCGTGGCGGGCGGCATTCCGGTCATCAAGACGTTGCGGGAGTCGTTGGCGGCGAACCGTGTCCTGTCCATCTACGGGATCATCAATGGCACCTGCAATTACATTTTGACGACGATGAGCGAGGAGGACCGCCCATTCGACGACGTTCTCAAGGAAGCTCAGGATGCCGGGTATGCCGAATCCGACCCGGCGTTCGATGTCGGCGGTATCGATTCCGCTCACAAACTCGCCATTCTGGTCAACCTGGCGTTCGGCATTCCGGTCCGGCTGGACCAGATTCATACGGAAGGGATTACAGGGATCAGCCCGGTGGACATCGAGTTTGGCCGCGAATTTGGCTATACATTGAAGCTGCTGGCGATCGCCAAATCCGCCCCGGCCTCGGATGGTAGCGTTGAAGTCGAAGCTCGTGTCCATCCCACGTTCGTGCCCGATGACTATCCGATCGCCCAGGTCGGCGGCGTCTACAACGCGGTACAGATCGTCGGCGATTCTGTCGGCGATCTGATGCTCTATGGGAAAGGCGCCGGAGAACGACCCACGGCGAGCGCGGTTATGGGCGACATCCTGGATGTCGCGATTTCCAGCGGCGCCGCGGCGAGAAGTTTGGCGACCGAAGATGCCCGAGGACGGATTCGACCGATCACCGAAATATCGAGCCCGTACTACCTGCGGTTCACCGTGGAAGACAAGCCCGGCGTTCTCTCCGAGATTTCGGGTATCCTGGGCCGCTTCAATATCAGCATCGAGTCCGTGATTCAGAAAGGCCGGGCCGCCGGACATACGGTTCCTCTCGTGATCATGACGCATCGTGCGACGGAGAAGGATATTCGGGACGCCCTGCTTGAGATCGATCGATTGCCCGCAGTCGCCGAAAAAGGCGTTCTTATCCGCGTCGAAGACAGCGAGTAACCGTGCCCGAACCCGGCAGGGCCGCCGCGTTCGGGAGGCGTTGTTGGCGCGCTATCAGCCCTTGCCGACTTTCATGGCGCGTTCGATCCTGGCCCATGTGTCGCGGAGAGTAACGATTCGGTTGAACACCGGGGTTTCGGACGTGGAATCCGCGTCAGTCGAGAAGTATCCGATTCTCTCGAACTGGAATCGGTCGCCGGGGTTGGTTTTACCCAGGGCCGGCTCCATACGGCAGTTGTTGCGAATCTGGAGCGAGTCCGGATTGATAAGCGTCAGAAAATCTTCGCCGGATGCATCATCCGGGTTCTCGCTCGTGAAAAGCCGGTCGTAAATCCGTACTTCGGCCTCGATCGCATGGGCCGCGGAAACCCAGTGAAGCGTCGCCTTGACGCGGCGTCCGTCCGGAGTCGATCCTCCCCGGGTTGCGGGGTCATAGGTGCACCGCAGTTCGACGATGTTGCCCGAAGTGTCTTTGACCGCCCCGGTGCACGTGATCAGATATGCGTAACGAAGCCGTACTTCGCGTCCGGGCGTCAGCCGGAAGAATTTTTTGGGAGGGTCTTCGCGAAAGTCGTCGCGTTCGATGTAGAGCACGCGCGAAAAAGGCACCTTGCGCGTCCCCATGCTTGAATCTTCAGGGTTATTGATCGCGTCCAGTTCTTCTTCCTGCCCTTCGGGGTAGTTCTCGATCACCACGCGAATGGGGTCGAGCACAGCCATCATTCGAGGCGCCCGGCGGTTTAGGTCTTCACGCACGGCGTGTTCGAGTTGCGCGGGATCGACCACGCTGTTGCGCTTTGCCATGCCGATCTGCTCGCAGAACGCCCGGATGGATTCGGGCGTGTAGCCGCGTCGACGCAGCCCACTGAGCGTCGGCATGCGCGGATCGTCCCACCCGTTGACATACCCTTCACGAACCAGTTGGAGCAGCTTGCGTTTGCTCAGCACCGTATAGCTCAGCCTGAGCCGGGCGAACTCGATCTGTTGCGGATGGCATTTCGTCTCCAGTTCGTCCAGGAACCAATCGTAGAGCGGCCGGTGATCTTCGAATTCGAGCGAACACAGCGAATGCGTGATGCCTTCCATCGAGTCCGACAGGCAGTGCGTAAAGTCATACATCGGATAGACGCACCACTTGTCGCCCGCCCGGTAGTGGGACGCATGCCGAATACGGTAGAGGGTAGGATCGCGCATGTTGACATTGCCCGAAGCCATGTCGATTTTTGCGCGGAGCACATGTGTCCCGTCGGGGAATTCGCCGTTACGCATCCGCTCGAAGAGATCCAGGTTTTCGGCGACGGTGCGGTTTCGGTACGGGCTGTTCTTGCCCGGCGCCTTGAGTGTTCCTCGATATTCTCGAATCTGATCGGCGCTGAGACTGCAGACGTATGCCTTGTCTTTCCTGATCAATTCGACGGCAAAGTCGTACAGGGCTTCGAAGTAATCCGACGCGTAGAAGAGCCGGTCTTCCCAGTCGAATCCCAGCCAGCGGATGTCGCGTTGGATCGCTTCCTCGTATTCGACATCTTCCTTGGCTGGATTGGTGTCGTCGAAACGCAGGTTGCAGGTCCCGGTGTGTTCTTTCGCGACGCTGAAATTCAGGCCGATGGCCTTGGCGTGGCCGATGTGCAGGTAGCCGTTGGGCTCGGGGGGGAACCGTGTGGCGACCCGTCCGCCGTTTTTTTCGTTTGCAACGTCTTCTGCGATGCGGGTCCGGATGAAATCCGACGGTTTGTCGTCAGAAACGTGGTCACCGGTCTTTGAATCACTGCCCATTCGAGATTTCCAGATCTTTCATTTTCCGTACATCCAATATCAGGAAAAACCGGAAAACATTCAATTCCGAATACGTTTCTGGCAGGCCGAGGTAGAACTCCGCATGATTCTGCAGGGTTCTAGAACAGGCCCTTGATTTGCCCATCGTTTCCAAGGTCGATTCGCTCCGCTCCGGGATGGGCCGAAAGTCCGGGCATCGTCAGAATCGATCCGCAAATCATGACCACGGTACCGGCCCCTGCCTGCAGACGGGCATCGCGGACCTGAATCGTGAAACCCGTGGGTGCGCCCACGAGCGCCGGATCGCCACTCAACGAAGAGTGGGTCTTGGCCATGACGACAGGCAGTTTACCGAAGCCGAGTTTTTCGAGTTGTTGAATTCTCTCGTTGGCAAGATCGGAGAACTCGATGCCGTCGCCTCCATAGATTCTGGTCGCAACCGCTCTTGCCTTTTCCTTGATGGACGCGGTTGACGGGTACGGATAACGCAACCGGGCTGGCTGTTCCGTAAGACGAACGACCTCACGGGCGGCTTCGAGTGCGCCGGCGCCGCCCTTGAGGTAGGCGTCCGATTCGATGCACTGAACCGCGAGTTCGGCGCACGCTTTCTTGACGTAAGCGATTTCATCGGGGGCATCGCCCGACATTCGGTTCAGGACAACCATCATCGGCAGCCCGAATGAACGCACGATCTCGATATGCCGGCCCAGATTGCCGAATCCGGCAATCGTGGCGTCCAGATCCGCGGAGTCGAAATCTTCGCGCCCACCGTGGTGTCTCAGGGCACGAATCGTTGCCACCAGAACCACGGCGTTCGGCTTGAGTTTGGCCGTTCGGCACTTGATGTTGAAGAATTTCTCGGCGCCCAAGTCCGACCCGAACCCCGCTTCGGTGACCACGTAATCGGCAAGTTTCAACGCCATGCGTGTGGCGACAACCGAATTGCATCCGTGCGCGATGTTGGCGAACGGGCCGCCATGGACGAACGCCGGCACGCCTTCTATCGTTTGGACCAGGTTGGGTTGCAAAGCGTCTTTCAACAGTGCCGCCATCGGTCCGTGTGCCTTGATGTCCTTGGCGCGCAGGGGAGTGCCACTGCTGGAAAAGCCGAAGACGATGTTCCCGAGACGTCGTTTCAGGTCGGCGAAATCCCGCGCCATTCCGTGGACAGCCATCACTTCGGATGCCGCGGTGACCTGGAATGTCGCAGCGTGCTCCACGCCGGGACGTTCGCCGTGACCGACGCCCACGACGACACGGCGCAACGCGCGGTCGCTGATGTCGATAGCCCGGCTCCAGACGATTCCGTCGGGGTCGATGTCAAGATCGTTGCCATGGTAAATGTGGTTGTCGATCATCGCGCCCAGCAGGTTGTTGGCCGCGCTGATCGCATGCAGGTCTCCGGTGAAATGAAGATTGATATCTTCCATCGGGATCACCTGCGAATAACCCGCGCCGCACCCGCCGCCCTTCGTGCCGAAGACGGGCGCCAAGCTCGGCTCGCGCAGACACACGGCGACGTTCTTGCGGAGCTTTGCCAGTCCCTGGCCGATACCGATCGACTGTGTCGTCTTTCCCTCGCCCTTTCGGGTTGCGTTGATCGCGGTGACAAGGATCAACTTGCCGTCGTCCAATGACGACAGGCGGTCCATTGCCTTGAGCGACACCTTGGCCTTGTCGCGTCCGTGGAGAATGAGTTCCGTTATTCGAATGCCAAGCTTCCGGGCGATGGTTTCAATGGGGCGAGATTTGGCGGACTGTGCAATCTTGACGTTGGCTTTCATGGGGCATTATCGGCAGGGGCCAACTCATGCCGGCCCCTGATCTTGAATCGCTGTCGATTGAAATTGTTGCGAGATGGAGGGATCTTGTCGTTCTAGCAGCCTGTCGGACTAACACCGAATCAAAAACCTAAGTCATTCATATGACTGTGTTTACCGTTTCGGGCTAAAAAGGGCCGTTGTTGAAAACAAAGGACTTACGCCGAAAGTCCGACAGGCTGCTAGACGACCCCGGCCAGTTCCTGCAGCAAACGCCAGTTTTCCAGCCGTTCCGCGCGCGATGCGTCCATGGTCGGGGACGAGTTTCCATCTTTGTCGAAGTGCTTTGAGAATCGCCCTTCGGTTCGCGCGAAGGTGATGAAGTCGATCGGTTCCTTCGTTTTCGGATGAATATACCAATCCTGTTTGACTTGTGGATTGCCTTTAAGACTGAGCCGTTCCTTGAACTTCGATCCCTTTCTCGGGTCGTAGATAAACACCGGGAACGTTCGGGAATCGGCCGCCAGTTTGGCCTGGTGCATGGCCATGTTGTCGCCCACTCCGTGCTCCGGCTGGCAGGTTGTGAACACGTTCACAATCGCCGGACCCGGGTATTCGTTGGCTTCCATGATCGCCTTGTAGAAGTGGTTGGTATGCGCGCAGGTCGTCTGCGCCACATAGACGTCCTTGTGCATCATGGCGATGTTGGCCAGTTCCTTGCGGTGCTCGGTCTTGCCGGGAAGCGCCTTGCCGTGGGCGCTCATCTTGGCTTCCTGCCCCATGAACGAACCGGTCGAGGCCTGGCCGCCCGTGTTCGAATACACCTGCGTGTCGAGGACCAGGACCTTGATGTCCATGCCGGATGCGAACATCCGCGACAGCGACTGGAACCCGATATCGAGCATGGCGCCGTCACCGCCGATCACCCAGAGCCGTTTGTTTCCCCAGCCCAACTGATTCCAGCGCGCCCGAACTCCCATGGCGTCGGCCGGGGCGTTCTCGAACAGCGAATTTGTCCACGACACCGCATACGGATTGTATGGGTAGGTCGACGTGTACACCGTGTTGCATCCGGTGGCCGCGACGATGCCGATGTTCTCCTGGCCATAAACGAATCCCGTTGCCGCCAGCATCATGCGGAGGGCCGTGGCTTCTCCGCACCCCATGCACGAACCGGCCCCGCCGACGTACAGCAGCGAACGCTCGGCCAACATCATGTCGGCGAGAGCTCTCTCGTTGATGAACTTGTCGGGGGTCGGCGGCAGGTCGTTGTAGAACGTCCATGCCCGTTTGTACCAGTCGAGGTTCTCGTCGTCCTTGCGGACCATCTTCAGCGCGTCATGGTCGCCGCAGGCATCCACGCATTCGGCACAGCCCTTGCATTTTGTGGGGTCGATGAAGATGCCGAATTTGGCGCCGCCGAGGCCTTTCCTTTCCGGTACTTTGAAGTACTTGTTCGTGATGGCCCATTGCGATGCCATCGATTCGCGCTCATTTTCGTCTGCAATGCCGCCCAGGTGTTCTTCCAGAACATCGGGCTCGATAGCCTTGCCCAGAATTGCCGTATCCGGACACTGGGTGACGCAGTCCATGCAACCCACGCAGTTTTCGGCGATCAGTACGGGTATGTCCGGCGCGATGTAGCTGAAATCGCGCAAGGCGCCGGTACCGGCCGGAATGATGCTTCGGGCGACCTGATCGTCAGCGACCAGACCCTTTTCAGCGGTACCGTCGTTATAGGCACCTACTACACGATCGTTGAAGTCGTCGAAGTCGACGACGTTCAGCCGGATGTCTTCGCGCAGTCTCTCGACTTCGGGTTCTAGCGCTTTCATATTGACCTTGTACTCCTTACCGAAATTGCCTAGTTCAGCGGGTTGAGGCGCTAGACGATGACGCCGTCCGCCTCCGCTGTTGCCAGCATAGCTTCTCGGGGCACTTCGAGAACCTCGTGGTACCCACGGGATACGGACTTCAGGTTATCCTGGACGACCTGCTCACCGCGTTTTCCGAAGTATTTCCGCAATGCTGTTTCGACACCTTCGAACAGTCGGTCTTCCCCGATTCCCGATTCGCCCTGCAGCGGCGTCACCCTCAGGAAAACGCCGAGAAGAACGATGCCCTGCATGCGCTGCTGGAGGTCGGCCAGGGATGACACGTCCTTGGCGATCTGGACCGTATCGAGTGCGAACAGGCGCGTGTTCTTCTGCAGCATGAACGCCCGGGCCCAGCCCGGGATGGCTTCCCATATCTGTTTCGGGTCGGTCTGATGACTCTGGACGAAAACCATGCCGTTATTGGCGAGGCCCATCAGCGGGTTTTCGAGGTTGAAGGCATTGACGTCGTTCAGCGGGATGAACTCCACGTTCTCGAGTTCGGAGTGAACGCGGATGTGCTCCTTGGCGATGGTGAGGTAATAGGTGGTCGGCAGGCCTTTCTTTTCGGATCCATATTTGGGATAGGCCTGCACGTCCATTCCAAAGACTTCTCCGGCGATGGTTGCGATCACCTTGTTTGTCGTGACCGAACCGTATCCGCCGACCGAATGACCGCGCATCGAAAAAGAACCCCCCGACCGAACGTCGGGGTCCTCTCCCATATCGAGAGCGGTTTCGTGCTTGATGCCCAGCGAGAAATAGTTGCGCGGGCTGTTGTCGAGCATGTTCTTCATCACTGCGATGAAATCGCCGGCTCTAACGTCGCGGCTGCCCAAGCCGGCGGAACCGCCATGGAATCGCGGCATGCGACCGATTTCAGGATACCCGGGCGTTCGGGATGCGCCATCGGCAAACGCGGCCTTGATTTCGGTCAGGAAGGGGTTGCAGGCCATCATCGGGATGTCCAATCGTTCCAGAACCGTGATTGCCTTGAGGTGACGGAGAGCTTCGAGGATCTCGATGGCGGGAAAGGGGCGGTAGGCCGTGATGTGCAGCAGGCCGACCTTCCAGCCGAACTTCTCTCGCATGAAGTCCACGGCGGCTTCGGCAGTTTCCATCATGGAGCCCGCGCCCACGATGGCGTACTCGGCGTCTTCCAGTCGGTACGGACGCACGACATCGTAACGGCGTCCCGTCAAGCGGTAGAACTCGTCCATGACGGACTTCAGGGTCGGAAGGACACGGTCGTAGTACTTCCGCTGGGCCACCTTGCCCTTCATGTAACTGTCCTGGTTCTGCACGACGCCCGACATCAAGGGTACCCGCGGATCCATCAGGTTCCGAATCTTCAGCGCCGGGTCTCCGACGAACTGCTTCATGAATTCGGGTTCGTGGAGCATGACGTTTTCGATGGTGTGCGTCGTCAGGAAGCCGTCCTGGACGTTCATGAAGGGCGTCTCGGTGTCTTCGGCGGTACGCCGGGTGATGAGGGCAAGGTCGCCTGCCTCCTGTGCATTCCGGCCGAAAAGGATTCCCCATCCGCAATCCGCCACACAATAGACATCGTCATGGCCGGTGTGGACGTTCAGGGAATGCGATGTGATGGCCCGGGCGCCGATATGAAAGACAACCGGAAGCCGTTTTCCAGCTATTGTATAGAGGACTTCCTTCATCAGAACCAGTCCCTGCCCGGACGTGAAGTTCGTGACGCGGCCGCCGGAGACGGCGAAACCCTCGCAGGTGGTTGCGGCGCTGTGCTCGGACTCGGGTTCGATGAAAGCCAGTTTCGTGCCCCAGAGGTTTCCCTTTCCGTTCGAAACCGCGATCTGGTAGCCGCTGCCCATCGTTGTGGACGAGGTGATCGGGTAGGCACACGCCCCTTCCGTGATCTGCGTTTCAACCCAAACGACCATTCCAGCCCCGTCCGAGGTCGTTGGAATACCGGGAAACGGCGCCTTGCTTTCTTCCGCGACCTCCGCGGCCTCGGCGCCAGGTACTCTGTCGTTCAGAGTCGTACTCATCGGAAAGCCTCCCTCAAATATCTGCTTGACCTGAGCCACTCAGCTTACCAGATTCGGGGTGCCGGTGTCACCTTGATACCCCGTTGACGGCCGGCGTCCGGGCGCTCTTTCGGATTGGTCGAATGGGTTGTGTTTGCGGGACTTCTGTCGACAGTTCCCGCTGAAATGACCGCGCTCCTGCCGGCCTGCGTCCAGACCGGGAATTTCCGGGTTGTGCGTTCTCCGATCGGTGACGGTCGTCGTTGTAATGTTTGAGGGAACCACCATGGGCATGTAGACTCTTTGGTTATCCCCTGGTTGCCGTCGATCCGTACAAATTCCAGAGAGTGGTGGAGGCGGGGCGGCAGGCGGTGGGCAATAAATCCCGAACGGATCATTGGCGGCAGCCATCATCATGGATGTCAGCGCCAAGGAGAACTTAGCAATGAACAAGATGCACCTGGTTTTCGCGGCAGTCATCGTCTGCGCGCTTGCCGTCCTGCCCGCCGCGGCGCAGGACAACGAGATGAGCTTCTTCATCACCGGTACGAACCCCGGAAACGGCGCCGACTTGGGCGGCCTGTCCGGCGCAGACGCCCACTGCCAGTCCCTGGCGGCCGCGGCCGGTGCCGGCGGAAAGACCTGGCGTGCTTATCTGAGCACGTCTTCGCCGTTGGTCCATGCCCGTGACCGGATCGGCGAAGGTCCCTGGTACAACGCGAACGGCGATATGGTCGCCGCGAACCCGGACGACCTGCACTTCAACAACATGAACCTGAACAAGGACATGAGCATCAGCGAGACGGGAAGCTTGATTAACGGGGTTGGAGACCAGCCCAATCAGCACGATATTCTGACCGGCTCGAATCCGGACGGGACGTCTTCGGGCGCCAACTGCAACAACTGGACCAGTGGCGGCGAGGATTCGACGGCGACGCTCGGTCATCATGACCGCGTCGGGCGGGGCGGCATGGGTGCGTCGTGGGTGACCGCGCATCCCTCGCGCGGTTGCAGCGTCGATCTGCTCGCGGCGTCCGGCGGCGGCGGCTACATCTACTGTTTCGCGATCGACTAAGAGGCTGTGGCGCGGCGCCTGTGGACCGATGGCGCTCGTAACCTGACCCCTAGGATTTTCCCACGGGTTGAGAGGTCCACCGATAACTATTCGTGCGGGCGGCCCGGCGATTCGCCGCCTGTCTGTGTCTTGACCAATAGGAGAACCGACAATATGAAGAAAACAATGTTTCTGGCAGGTGCGCTGGTCGTCGTCCTTGGCGTTGGCGCCCTGTCCGCGGCGGCGCAGGAACCGTCTGACAATTTCAGCTTCTTTATCACCAGCCGAAACACCGGAAATGGCGCCAACTTCGGCGGTCTGGCCGGAGCGGATGCCCATTGCCAGTCTCTGGCCGCTGGTGTTGGCGCGGGCGGCAAGACATGGCGTGCGTATCTGTCCACGTCGGGTACGGATGGCGTCGACGCGCGCGACCGGATCGGCGACGGTCCCTGGTACAACGTCCGCGGCGTCCAGGTGGCGTCCAGCGTTGCCAACCTGCACAGTGACGACAACAACATGACCCGCGAAACCGAGTTGAACGAACTTGGCGAACTGGTGAACGGCAGGGAACAGACCCCGAACCAGCACGATGTCCTGACAGGTTCGAATTTGGACGGGACCGCTTCTGAAAACACCTGCAACAACTGGAGCACCGATACTGCCGACAGCAGCGCGATAGTGGGTCACTTCGACCGCACCGGCGGCGGCGACAACCCGACGTCCTGGAATTCAGCGCACGCGTCCCGCGGATGCAGCCTCGAAAACCTCCGCTCCAGCGGCGGAGAAGGTTACATTTGGGGATTATATACGAAAGTGGCGAAATGGCTTGACTAAATCGCCACTCTCCTGTAAGATTTACCCATGATGAAGAAAGCACCAGGCAAGGCGTACCGGAAAGGCATCACCCTCAAAAAGATCATGCAGATGTTCCCCGACAACGCGACCTCCGAGCAGTGGTTTATCGAGCAGCGATGGCCGACCGGTGTTTGTTGCCCGGAGTGCGGATCGATGAATGTGCAATCCGATTGCAAGCATAAGACCATGCCGTACCGCTGCCGTGAAAAAGAATGCGGACTGAAGTTTAGCGTGAAGACCGGGACGGTAATGGAAGGGTCGAAGATCGGGTATCAGGACTGGATCATAGCGGCGTTCGAAATCATGACCAGTCTCAAGAGTGTTTCGAGTATGAAGCTGCACCGAGATCTGGGAATCACACAGAAATCCGCATGGTTTCTCGCCCAGAGGCTACGTGTCGCCCTGTCTCAAGACGGTGCGATGTTCGCCGGCCCGGTTGAAGTGGACGAAACGTACTTTGGAGGGAAGCGGCGCAACATGAGCAACGCCAAACGCAAGGAACTGGCTGACACTGGGCGTGGATCGGTTGGCAAGGTGGCGGTTGTCGGCGTCAAGGACCGCGCTACAAATCAGGTCTCGGCCAAGGTTGTTACATCGACAGACAAGGAAACGCTGCAAGGATTTGTGGGTGAGCATACTGAGCCCGGAGCTACGGTATACAGCGACGACGCGGTAGCGTATGAGTCGCTTCCGTTCAATCACGACACGGTGAAACATTCACTGTCTGAATACGTCAAAGGTGACGTGCATACGAACGGAATAGAGTCGCTGTGGTCGATGTTGAAGAGAGCGCACAATGGCACTTTCCACAAGCTATCCCCAAAGCATCTGGACCGCTACGTTCAGGAGTTCGCGGGCCGTCACAACTTGCGCGAGCAGGACACGATCGAACAACTGGCCGCGATCAGCGGCGGTATGGACGGAAAGCGGCTGCGCTACCGGACGCTGATCGAGAGTAATGGCCTTGCTTCAGGAGCGCGGGCATGAAGGCGGCGGTGAAGTTCGGCGGCTGTCCGCTAGTTTGAAATCTTCCTCCCTTCCAGTTGGACCCGACCTGTCCCCCGTGGTATCGTTTGCTGGGTTGTTGCTCATCCATTGTCTAAGGTCAAGAGGAGCAATGCGGAACGGTACTCGGACAGAGCCGGGACAGCCGCAGGAGTACGATGGGAAATCTGGAAAAAATAACGCACAGGGGGAGGTACACATGAATGAAATGTCACTGACTGACCCCGGGACAATTGCAAAGGCTGCTGAAGAAATCTACAGCAGTAAGTACAAAGAGGATTTCGAAACATCCCATCCCGGTCAGTTCGCAGTAATTGATGTCCGGAGCGGAGCAGCCTATACGGGAGAGTTCGCGGAGGATGCGCTCGGAAATGCTAGAGAGAAATCACCCAATGGTGTATTCCACTTGATTCGAATCGGCGCTACCGGCGCCTTTAGGGTAAGCTACGTTGGCCAGCAAAAAAACGGTTGGAATTGGACATTACGACCCCACAGGTAATGCGTGCTTGAAGTTCCACATGTGTGGGGTGAGGCATGAGAATCCAGGCTTGGAGTTTGAGGCGATAATCGACACGGGGTTCACTGGATTTATTCAGCTCCCATTGTCGGAAGCGTTATCCCTTTCCCTTCCGTTGGAGGGAACAAACTCTGTGACGTTGGCAGACGGATCAACTTTGGTCATGCTCACAGCTTTGGCCAAAGTTACCCTGATGGACAGATTTGAGATCGGCGTTGTTTTGCTATCGATGACCGCTAATGACATTCTTGTTGGAATGGATTTTTTGAGGCGATTTGACCGAGCCTTGGTGGTTTCCAAAAACGTAGGAGTCATTTTGGTAGAAGAAGCGGAATGGAGTGCGGTGTCAGAAGGGAGGGAAGAGTCTTCTTGATACGGATTTGAAGTGGTCAGAATATAGAAAGCCCACTCCAGGAAAGTGGGCTTTCCGCTTTTAGAAATACAGGACCTATCCTACAAACAGCATGTTGTCTGTGAAAATATGCTTACAGGAACCGATCCGGTATATGGTGTCAAAATGAAACGCGAACCCACCAAAAAAACCACTAACGATCAGCACGCAGTTGATGTGCCCAACCCATCTTATCAGCCGAACGCTCTGGAACTGAAAAAAGACCTGCGGCTAGAGGGGACATTCCAGGACGCAATCAGGGCCTTGTTGAAGCCTGTAAAGATTCGACGTGTCCTTCCGAAACGGTCGTAGCAGTCAAGCCATTTCGCCACTTTCGTATATAATCCCCTTACATTTTATGCCTCGTGGCCGACTGATTTCTCATTGAAAAGCCCGGCTTCAGGCCGGGCATTTTCTTCTCTTTCTTCCCCCGTTCCCCCCATCGTCCGCACCCTCTTCCACTTCAATCAGAAACCCTTCAGGTCGGCCCCCTGGCGCGCTTGATCCGGCGCGAGGAACGCGCCGCTACGCGCGTCCGGCGCGACGAACGCGCCTGAGAACGCGCCGTAGCTCTGACGGCGTCTCCGACTCTTCGCCACGAAAACCCTTGGGAATGGCGGGCTACCCGAACAACAGGAAACAGATCGCGGCGCCGACAACCGTCATCGAGAGTCCCCACGCCAGCAACTGGTTAAAGAGCTTCCGGCTTTCCGGTCCAGCGGCGACACCTGCGACACACAGGGCTCCAATCGTCGACAACGGAGAAACGTCCACAAGATGGCCGCCCACGTTCATGGTCATCGCAAGGGCCTCTGCCATCCCTCCCCCAAGATTCTCGTTCAGTCCCGGGACAATCGGGAGGAACGCCGGGAGGACGACGCCCGAGGTGCTGGAATACGCGGATATCAGGCCGACGGTGGCCGCGAGCAAGGGAATGATCGTTTCGCCGGAGGAAACGCGGGTCAGCATATCGACAAAGAGGTCCATGCCGCTGGTCATCTCCAGCAGGTTGATCAGAACCGTCACGCCGCAGACCAGCATGATCGTTCCCCACGGCATCCGTTTGATCGCTTCATCCTGATTCGAAGCCCTCAGCAGGCCGAGGATGACGGCAGCGGCGAACGCGCCCATGCCGACATGGATTTCAAACAGAACGATGCCGACGATGAGCAGGCCGATCATCAACAGCGTCATGATCTGATTTCGGTTGAGGGGTTCGACATCTCCGTCCGGTTCTTCAACGCGGTCCTGGCGTGCAAGCAAGGCCCATCCTCCAAACAGCAGATACCCGCCAAACGCCACCATGCCGTGTGCCACGAAGTTGTAGAGCCAGGTTTGAACCTCGAGGCCGCCCAGCCCGATCCGAGTCATCACGTCCGAGACGATGATGCCGGTCGGTGCGATAGGCGACAGCGATCCCGAGTTGGCGCCGTTGCCAACCATGATGGCCATCAGGAACAGCGGAATCTTCATCCGAACCGCTGTTGCCATCGCTATCGGCGCCAGCAGTCCCGCTGTTGCGATGTTGCCGGGTCCCATCGACGCCAGTCCTCCGCCCAGGAAGAAATAGAGAATCGGAACCACGCCCACGCGCCCACGGCACAGCCGGACGGCTTGCCGCGCCACCTTTTCGAGCGTTCCGTTCGCGTGGGCGCCGCTGAAGAGCAGCGTGACTCCCGCCAGAGTCATGAAGAGATTGACGGGGAATCCCCCGATGATCTCCCCCACGGGGAAGCCGCCGATGTAGACCCCGATAAACCAGGCCAGGGCGATCGCAAGCAGTCCCACGTTCAGTGAAGTGGTGATGCTCAGGGTGACCGCCAGAGCCAGTGCGATGAGAGTGACGATTCCGAGATTCATGAATAGCCTACCCGGTTGTGGGTCCCTTCAAGACCCAGACGTCTTCGACGACGTCGTTACGAATGACGTGGATCCGCTGGTGGAGGTTGACCGTCGGATCGGTATGGGGCGCCAGAAACTGAATTTTGTCCCCTAGCGTCAGGGGGCGCGATGGGGTTTCGAGATGAAGGAAGCCGTGTTCGTCTCCCGCCCATTCCCACCGGACGCCGGTCAGGTCCAGAGGTTCCGGCCCAAACGGCCGGTCGGTCGCGAACGCCTTGAATCCGGCGTCCACTGTGACGCGATCGTTGTGGTTCACGCTGATGACGGTGGCCAGCACACGCATCGCTGGAGCAAAGTCGTTTCCGACGATCTCCCGATAGGCAACGTCCATCATCGGATAGGAGCCGGCCTGAAGTTCGGTGAATTCGGGGATGTCGAGGTCGATGTCCCATGTTCCCGTCGAACCGCCCGTGAGTGTCCGGGCATCCAGACCCGAGGCGATGAGTGCACGCTGGATTTCGATTGCCTGGCCCAATGCCTGGCGCGAGTGTTGTCGGCGGGCTTCGAAGCCCGGGGTGTGCGATCCACTGACCGAGTATGCCTGAATGCCCGAGAATTCGAGGTTGGCGCTGGATGCGATGGTTTTTGCCAACTGAACGGCGCGTTCGTCGCAGGGCATTCCCGTCCGATGGTCTCCGACATCCAGATCGAGCAGCACTTTCAGCATGACACCGGCGCGGATGGCCGACCGGGCGTACATCGCCGCCTGTGCGGGATGATCCACGACTACCTGGATATCGGCGCCCGTCGAAACCAATCCAGCGACGAAATCCGTCTTGACGGTATCGGCAACCGGCGTCGTCAACAGAACCGGAATACCAGCGCCCGCCATCCACGCCATTTCGGCAAGAGTCGCGACCGACACGCCCACCGCCCCCGCGGCCATCTGCCGGCGGGCGATCTCAACGCACTTGTGGGCCTTCGCGTGCGGCCGGAGGCGTTTGCCGGCGGCTGCGACAGCAGTCTGCATCTTGCGGATATTGGCTTCGAAATGTTCCAGGTTCAGCAGAAGCGCCGGTGTGGGGAGATCCCTGGTGGAAAGTTTCACAGGTAAAATCGGCGGCGCCGGGCGGGGAATACCGTTTCGCCCGAAGTCGGTTCGGTCCTTGTCACCGGCGTAATTCAACCATTTCTCAGTTTTCTCGCTGAAGTTCGGGAATCATATCAGGACGTTCCGGCGATTCTCAATATCCGGGTTCGATACCGACAGGTTCGAGCCTGTTGGGCCCGATACATCATTCGCGGATCGGACTTTGGTGCGGCAGGGGGGAGATGGATCGTCGGCCGGGTTCTGGTACTGTGACCGTGCGATGACGACGCCTGCCATAACGATCGAGAACCGCTTCCACGGTCCGAAGGACTCCGGCAACGGAGGGTACTCGTGCGGTTCCGTCGCGGCGTTCATCGATGGGCCGGCCCGGGTTCGGCTCCGGGTGCCTCCGCCCCTCGATGTTGCCATGGATGTACACCGAACGCCGGAAGGGGTTCGCATCGTCCATCGGGAGACACTCATCGCCGAAGCGTGGCCCGCGCCCCCCCTGAATCTTGAAGTTCCGCCGCCTCCCACCTTTTCGGAAGCCCGGGAGGCGTCGACCCGGTACAGCGGTTTCCGGAGCCACCGCTACCCGACGTGCTTCGTGTGCGGGGTCGACCGTGAGCCAGCGGATGGCTTGAGACTGTTCGCCGGCCCGGTCGCCGGCCGCGAAATCGTGGCGTGCCCCTGGATCCCTCATCGGTCATTGTCCAACGATGGAGAGACGATTCCACCGGTCTTTGTCTGGAGCGCACTGGACTGTCCTGGAGGGTTTTCGTTCCCGCACCCGGAGTCGGGCACCATTCTTCTGGGCGAATTGTCGGTCGAGTTGATGGCGCCGTTGAAGGCGGGCCAACCCGTGGTGATCATGGGTTGGGAATTCAGGCGGGACGGACGCAAGCACTCGACCGGCACTGCGATCTTCTCCGAAGGCGGCGTCTGCCACGGCATCGGTCGGGGAATCTGGTTCGAGGTCCCGGAGAGCCCCGCGAGTTCGTGACATCGGGCGCAGCGTGAACGACACAATGTGTCGAAATACGCGAAAACTTCGCAGGCGCGTCACAGCCCGTCCGAAGCGGCCCGGACGCCTTGCGGCCTACCCACTACGACCGCCCTCGGGTCAAGGTCTGCGCCCCGGGACCGGCGCCCCTGCCTTGGTTCGTTGCTTAACATCGTTTAACACTGTTTAACATTTCGAACCGTGCATTTACTGTCTGACCGAACGTACCTGTTTTATAGAGAGCGAAAGGGATTCGCTTTTTGTGAAAGAGCGCGAATCAAATTCGCTTTATGGGGAAGAGCGCGAATCGAATTCGCTTTTGGGGGAGGGCGGTCATGTTTCGGAAAGACAATCGACGTCAGATCTGGTTTGGGGCATTCGTGGCCGGAGGTGTCGTCCTGGGCCTGATACTGCTTGCCCAGACCGTTTCGACCTACGTTTACGTTTCGGGCAACCTGGTCACACAGGAAGGATTGCGGGATGCCGAGCGTTACATGGCCTCGGCCCAGCGAATGATTCGCCGTGCCGAGGCCACCGATGCCGTTCGGCTCACGTCCGTATTGACCGACTTGCGCGAAGAGTCGGCCGGGCACATCGTCTGGATGAGACTGGTCGAACCTGGCGGCAGCGTTGTCGCGTCCAGCGGGATGCCGACTGGAGAGCCGCTGTCGTTTTCGAGTCTGAGGGAAACGATGCGCGATCGCGGTGTGTTCTACGAAACCCGGGAAACACCCGATGGCCCGGTGTTGGTTACGGTGTCGCCGATTCGCCTGGATGCCCCCGAAGCCGGGATTCCCGGTTCGGACCTTGCACTGCTCGAAGTCGCGGTCGATCTGGACCAGCTTGCGGCGGGTTTCGTTTACCTGCGCGCCAACCTTGTCATCGGTGTTTCCGCGGCCCTGGCGCTCCTGGGTACGCTCCTGCTCATACGCCTTCGGTTTCCCCACTATCTTCGCGGCAAGCAACTCGAGGTTCAGGTGGAGTTGGCCCGGACCGTCCAGGCCGATCTGCTTCCCAAGTCAAAACTGATCTCCAGAGATGCCGAGATTGCGGCCGACTGTCAACCGGCTGGACATGTGGGCGGCGATTTCTACGATGTGTTCGAGACGGACAACGGACAACTGGCGCTGATGCTTGGGGACGTATGCGGCAAGGGGATCGCCGCCGCACCGCTGATGGGTTTCATCCAGGGCGCCGCTGAAGCCAGCCCCTGGACCGAATCGTCGTACGATCACGAGACCGCGTCGCGCCGCCTGAACGCTCTCCTCTACAAGAAAACCGCCGCGGAACGTTTCATCAGCATGTTCTGGGCATATTTCGATCGGGACGGCTCGAAGTTGAACTATGTCAACGCCGGCCACCTGCCGGCGCTACGCATGCGAATGGGCGCGTCGGGCATCGAAGCCACGCGTTTGTGCGAAGGCGGCCCCGTGCTGGGTGTCGTTCCGGGCGCCGGCTACTCGCAGGGCCAGGTCGACATCGATCCCGGTGACGTGCTTGTGGTGTTTTCCGACGGCATCGTTGAAACAGAAAATGGTTCGGAAAGGGAGTTCGGCGAGTCCGGAATCCTGCAAGCTGTCGCTGATGAATGGTACGGGTCGGTGGAGGACATCCGAAGCCGGATCATGGACAATGTCCGGCAGTTTTCCGGCAACCGCCCGGCCGACGACGACCGTACGTTGATCGTTCTTCGGTTTTCCGCCAACTCGCCTGTGCAGTACGAGGAAGAATCGATTGCGGTCTATGCCTGAATTGTTACACGATGTTACCGATGCCCGCCTCGTTGGAAGGTCGTATCCTCGAAACCGGCCAGCGCCTGTACCGGAGTCTCGAAGGCCAGAGTCCGTCCGTCTTCCGAAAGGATTTCTGGGTGGGCAAGGCAATGGACTGGTCGATGAGCGACCCGGAGTTCAAGACCAGTCTTTTTCGATTCATTGACGTCTTTCCCAGTTTGACCGGGGCTGCCGACATCGCCCGGTACGCCAGGGAATACTTTGGCGGCGGACGCGGGGGTTTGTTCGGAAACATCGGTTTGAAGGCGTTGTCCGGCGGTATCGGTTCAAGGATATCCGCCCGGTTTTTCACGTCCAATATCAGGGCAGTGGCCCGTCAGTTCATCGCCGGGGAGGCGCCCGAGGACGCATTGCCGGTGCTCGCCGCCCTTCGAAACGACGGACTCGCGTTTACCGTGTCCTTGCTGGGAGAAGAGGTCGTTTCCGAGCGTGAAGCCGTTCTTTTCCAAGAACGATACATCGATTTTCTCGATCGCCTGACGCAAGCCTCCTCCGAATGGCCCGCCCTGGGCAACGGCGGCGAACTCGACTGGGACCTCACGCCGCGGGTGAACATTTCGGTGAAACCCTCGTCGCTCTATTCCCAGATGTCGGCGCGGGCTTTCGAACGGTCCGTCGATCGTGCGAAGGACCGGTTGCGTCCGATACTCCGGAAAGCGATGGAGTCGAAGGCGTCGGTTGTCCTGGACATGGAGTCCCGCGAATTGAAGAGCATGACGTTGGCCATTTATCGGAGCGTCATGGACGAGCCCGAGTTCCGCGGCTACCCGCATACGGGTGTGGCGATACAGGCGTACCTCCGGGAAACCGGCGACGACGTCCGGTTGTTGATCGATTGGGCGCGCACGCGCGGGCAGACGCTCACGGTTCGGCTGGTCAAGGGTGCGTACTGGGACAGTGAGGTGGCCTGGGCGCGGCAACAGAACTGGCCCGAGCCGGTGTTTCTCCACAAGAACGAATCTGACGCGGCCTTCGAAACGATCGCGCGCCTGATCCTCGAAAATCACGAGTACGTTCACCTGGCATGCGGTTCTCATAATCTGAGGTCGCAGGCCTTCGTCATCGAAACGGCAAGAGATCTGGACATTCCCGACGATCGTGTGGAGTTTCAGATTCTCCATGGCATGGCGGAACCCGTGCGGAACGCATTGCTCGAGGAAGGCCGCCGTGTCCGGATGTATACGCCGGTCGGAGAGATGATTCCGGGCATGGCCTACCTGGTCCGCCGGCTCCTGGAGAACACGTCCAACGAGTCTTTCCTGCGCCAGGGGTTTGTCGAAAAGATGGATCCCCAGAATCTCCTTCGCCCGCCCGAGTCCAGTTCGAATGAGAGACCCGTGGAATCCGGGTCCTCGGACCGGTTCAGAAACGAACCTCTGCTGGATTGGACGATGACCGCGAATCGGGAACGGTTTGCCAAAGTTCTCGATGACGTGCGCGCGCGTTTTCCAGTTTCCGTGCCTCTGGCGATCGGCGGAGAACGGGTCGAAACCGGCCAGAAGATCGATTCCCGCAACCCGAACCGTCCCGATGAACTTGTCGGCGTCGCGTCGTCAGCCGGAGCCGGCGAACTCGGACGCGCCGTCAGGGCAGCGTCCGACGCATATCCGGGCTGGCGCGGCACGCCCGCCGCCGACCGGGCTGAGATCTTGTTTGCCGCCGCGCGGGCGGCGCGGCACCGGCGGATGGAGTTGGCGGCGCTGGAGGTGTTCGAGACGGGCAAAGGTTGGGACGAAGCCGATGGGGACGTGTGCGAGGCCATCGATTTTCTCGAATACTACGGCCGCGAAATGATCCGCCTCGACAAACCTCAGGATCTGAGCGTCGTTCCCGGCGAGACCACCTCGTTGTTTTACGAGCCTCGCGGCGTTGTTGGCGTCGTGGCGCCCTGGAACTTTCCGATCGCGATTTCAATGGGTATGGTCTCGGCCGCGATCGTCGCAGGAAACACCGTCGTCTACAAACCGTCTTCGGAGTCGCCAGCCTGCGGGTATGCGGTGCGGGAACTGTTCGATGAGGCGGGGCTTCCGCCGGGCGTCCTGAATTTCGTCCCCGGTAGCGGTGCCGTCATTGGCGACGGTCTCGTCACCCATTCCGATGTCTGGCTGGTTGCGTTCACCGGGAGCCGCGAGGTTGGACTCCGTATCAATCGTCTGGCAGCGGAATCGTCGGAACGGGGACCCAATGTCAAGCGGGTGATTGCCGAGATGGGCGGCAAGAATGCCATCGTCGTCGATACCGGCGCCGACCTGGATGCGGCGGTTCGTGACGTGATTCGATCGGCGTTCGGTTATCAGGGGCAGAAGTGTTCGGCCTGTTCGCGTGTCATCGCGGTCGATCCCATCCACGATGTCTTCCTTGACAGGCTGAAGGACGCCGCCGAAAGCATCGAACTCGGACCGGTCGAGGACCCTGCAGCGTTTGTCGGCGCGGTGATCTCAGAGGACGCCGCCGATAAGATTCGCAAGTACATCGAGATCGGAAAAACCGAAGGCCGCCTCGTTGTGGAACGCCTCCCTGCAAATCCGAGGGGCCATGTTGTTCCGCTCACGATCTTCGCAGAAATACAGCCGGATCACCGCCTGGCCCAGGAGGAGATCTTCGGTCCCGTACTGTCGGTGATCAGGGCGTCCGACTTCGATGATGCCCTGGAGATTGCAAACCGGACGCCATTTGCCCTGGCCGGCGCGGTCTTTTCCCGCAGCCCGTCCAACATTGCGAAGGCCGCCGAACGGTTTCAGGTGGGAAACCTGTACATCAACCGCGGGTCCACCGGAGCTCTCGTCGGCCGGCATCCCTTCGGGGGTTTCAAGATGTCAGGGGTCGGTTCGAAAGCGGGGGGGCCGGACTATCTTCGGCAGTTCATGGTTCCAAGGAACGTTGTGGAGAATACGATCCGGCGCAGCTTCACGCCGGAAATCGACGACGTGGGGTAGGGGACCGGGGTCAGGGGCTGGACTGGAAGGTTTATGACTGATCTGAAACGTGACTATAAGCCATTGATGTTATTGACCCGGCTGTGAAGCCTGATCGACCCGGTACTGGGGCCGTAAATGGTTGAGTTTCACGCTTGATTGATCCGCCGCAGGCGGGGGCCGGACTGACCAGCGGCGACGGACGATCTTTCTGTTTTCGTCCGTTCCGCTCTTACCCATTTGCTATTGCAGCGTGATCCTGAAATCGCCGCTTACGTCGCCGTGACGCCACGTACCGACGAGAGAACGGTTGGGGGAGCCGAGGTCTTCGATCCGGCCCTCGATGATGTAGACGATCGGGTTTCCTGCGGGATCGTTCGCATCGACTTCAATGCGAACGGACCAATCGCTCGGGTCCAGCGTTGCGGTCTTGAAGGCAAGGTCGTCCGATCCGGGATTGATCGTGCCGGTAATTTCCTCACCCGTCCAGTCCATGGCCACCAGAATGCGGTTTTGATGATCCGGGGACGGTCCCCAGTAGCCGACCCAGCTTCCGGTCAGCGGATGCGATTCCTGTGCAACCATCGGCACAGCCACGCCGATACATACGAGCAGATACATCGTTCGGCAGATTCTCGATCGCATCACTCTCCTTGACCACCCGGGCTCATGGAATGAGGCCGAAGCATATACTCCGGCGGTGCGATGGCGCAACAACCCGAAGCCACCCTGAAGCCGCCGACAAGGCGTCCATCCCTCAAGCGTTACACATCCGTATCGGAAACAAAAAATGATAGGCTGAATGTCCTCCGGGGGCGACTCTTTTGAGAATGTCAACACGCAGTATCGACAACATGCGGTGGGGTGGATATCACCGGTTGGGCGCGGTATTGGGATTGGGCGGTTGGTTGCTTGTGGCGCCTCTGGCGGCGCATCACGCCATCGTCGCCAAATTCAATCCCGACGAACCGGTCGCTTTGAACGGTACGATCACGAAGGTGGACTGGGCGAATCCCCACGTGCACGTCTTGATGGATGTCCAGGGGGCTGGCGGTATCGCGAACTGGGCCATCGAACTGGAGAGTCCGGTCGATCTCGATGCGGGCGGTTGGAGTCCGGATGCCGTAAGACTGGGCGAGCGGATAACGGTGGAGGGAATCGCCGCAAGAGACGGCAGCCTTCAGGCGTGGGCGTACTCGATGACGCGCACCGATTCGGGCGCTGCCGTCTTCGACATCCCGGACCCGGTTCCGCCTTCGGCGCCGGCTTTATCGGGCCCGGCGCCCCGGTGGCCCGACGGACAGCCGCGATTGGGACCGCCTCCCGGAGAAAGCGGGTATTGGGGAAATCCCACCGCGTCCGTGCTGGTCGAAGACGGCGTGGATGTCGCCGCGAACTCCGATGGGCGCCTTTTGAACCTGGACGATGCCCCGAGAGTGGCCCCGTTGCAGCCCTGGGCGTTGGCGTTGTACGAATTCAGGCAGCGCGAGTTCCTGAGTTCAGATCCAGCGTTCTTGCGGTGCATTCCTCCCGGCGGTCCACGACAGTTTCAACTTCCATACGGCATTCAGTTTGTGGAGCAACGGGACCGGGAACGTATCTTCGTTCTTGTCGGCAGCGGTAATCGGAATTGGTATTTTATCTATACCGACGGACGCGACAAGGTGGGTCGGGTCGAAGGCGATGACGACAACCCGCTCTACTACGGACGTTCGGTGGCGCGCTGGGAAGATGACACGCTGGTGGTCGATACCCGGGGTTTCAACGAAGATTTCTGGATTACTAACGGCGGCCTGCCGCATACCGACCGGTTGCATCTGATCCAGCGAATCTCGCGACCCGACTTCAATACGCTTGAATACGAGGTCACGATCGACGACCCGGGCGCGTACACCAGAACATGGACGGCCAGTTGGACGCTCGAATGGATTGCCGGTGAAGAGATGCCGGTTTATTTTTGCCAGGACAATCGGCCATGATGAGGGTTTCCAGAATGACACACCGGACGTTTGCCGCGCTTGCCGTGCTGCTGCTCTCAACGATTTGCGCACCGCCGTTGCTGGCCCAACGTGGGCGCGGCGCGGTCGAAGACGCCGAGGTGCGGCCGGCCCCCCGATGGCCGGATGGCCGGATTCGACTCGATGCGCCTCCGGGTGAAACAGGGATCTGGTACGGTCCGGGCGGGGCTGTCCCGGGTCTCGCGGATTGGGACAACAACCCCAACCCCCATCCATTTCCGGGTCGGCCGAAGGTCAGCGAAGTGCCCTTCCAGCCTTGGGCCCGGGCGCTCATCGACTACCGCGACGTCAATCAGTTCGAACCGCACGCGCGTTGCAAGCCTTCAGGTGGAATACGCCAGTTCGTGACCCCGTACGGCAACGAGATCGTCGAAATGCGCGAACTGGAACGGGTCTACATATTCGATGTGGGCGGCCCGCACAGTTTCCGCGTGATTTATATGGACGGCCGGGAGCATCCCGAAGACCTCACGCCCAGCTACTACGGCCACTCCATCGGGCATTGGGAAGGGGACACGCTGGTGGTGGATACGGTGGGCTTCAACGAGAAGTTCTGGATCGACCGCAGGGTCACCGTTCATACCAGGCAACTGCGTTTCATCGAGCGCTTCACGCGCACCAACTACGAAACGATCGAATACGTGGTCACTGTCGACGATCCCGGCGCGTACACCGAGCCTTGGACCAGCGGCGTTTATCTTCGCTTTGAACCCGATCTGGAAATGTTCGAATACATCTGCCAGGAGCAGAATCAGGCCGCGGACCTCATGGTAGGGACCGAGGTCGAGTCATTCTTCGGAAGCAGTCCGATCGTCCCTTGATGGGGATGGTCCCGATCATCGGAACCCACCGGATGTACGATGCCATCGATGCTCAAACGGTTTGAAGGACGCGCCATGGAAATCGTACCGATCAAGACCAAACAAGATTACCGCCGCACTCTCAAGGAGATCGAAGGCCTGATGACGGCCCGTCGGCACACGCCCGAAGGCGACCGCCTGGATGTTCTGGTGACGTTGGTCGAGGCGTGGGAGGCGCGGAATTATCCGCTCGATCTGCCCGACCCGATCGCGGCGATCCGCTATCACATGGAGCAGAACGGACTTGCGGCCAAGGATCTGGCGCCCTATATCGGCGGACGCAATCGGGTCTACGAGGTGTTGAACCGCAGGCGGTCGCTGACCTTGAAGATGAATTGGCGTTTGCATAAAGGGCTCGGCATACCCGCGGAGTCGCTGATCAAGGGCGACCATGAGGCCATGCCGCTTGCGGGTTGACGGGTTACCGAATAGTTTCATGTTGCTGTTCGGCGCCCGGAGCCGCAGGCCGCTGATTCGGCCGATTCGGAACACCGGTTCGGAACGGTCATTCCCCATCGATAACGAACGTCTCTGCCGCCTCCCTGCCACAGTCCGCGTTCGATATCAGCGTTTGATTGCCATTCCCTCACGCCTCTCGTATTCTTGAAAACCGAACCATTACCGCGAGGAAGAACTTTTTCTGGTTTGGTGCCTGGATACCCGGGTTGCCACGGGAGGGCGAGATGAAGACGAGAACACTGTTAATAGCAGGCGTCGTGGCCGGTGGCCTTGTGGCGTTCCTGCTGATCTCAGGCGGAAGCACGAGCGAGCTCCAGGGACAGGAAATCGCAATCGACGACAACGATATCGCCGGCGTCGTCAGCGGACCGGATGGACCGGAGGCAGGCGTTTGGGTTATTGCCGAGACGACGGATCTGGGTACGCCGTTCGTCCGAATCGTGGTGACCGACGATGAAGGACGGTATCTGGTTCCGGACCTGCCGGATGCGGCTTATGACGTGTGGGTCCGCGGCTATGGACTGGTCGACTCCCCGAAAGTGTCGTTGGCGCCGGGACAGATATCCGACCTTACGGCCGTGCCGGCGCCCGATGCCGCCGCCGCGGCGCATTATTATCCTGCCGGCTATTGGTTCTCGCTGCTCGAACCGCCCGCCGAGAGCGAGTTCCCCGGGACAGGTCCCGACGGAAACGGCATCTCGCCCGATATCGACAGTCAGGCCGCGTGGCTTCGGCGGACGAAATCGGGAGGTTGCCTGGCGTGTCACCAACTGGGGAATCAGGCGACTCGTGAAATCCCCGACGCTCTGGGCACCTTCGAATCCTCGGTTGCGGCATGGAGCCGGCGCATTCTTTCCGGTCAGGCCGGCAACAACATGGCCGGCGGACTTCGCAACATGGGAGAGCGGCGCGCGCTTGAAATGTTCGCCGACTGGACCGATCGGATCGCCGCGGGCGAGTTGCCGCCCACGCCGCCGCGGCCCGAGGGCCTTGAACAGAACGTCGTCATCACCCAGTGGGACTGGGCCGATCCCCAGGCATATCTCCACGACGTGGCGTCCACCGACCGGCGGAATCCAACGGTCAATGCGAACGGCCGTCTCTACGGTGCGCTTGAACAGAGCGCCGACTATCTGCCGGTGTTGGACCCGGTCACCCACACCGTAACCCGGGTGCCGCTGACCGTACGCGATCCGGAGACGTCGCCGTCTTCCCCGAACATGCCCGAACCCTCGCCTTACTGGGGTGACGAGGTCCTGTGGGACAGCCGGAACAACGTCCATAACCCGATGTTTGACCACGAAGGCCGGGTCTGGATCACCTCGGCGGTCCGCCCGCCCGCCAATCCGGAATTCTGCCTCGAAGGCTCGGATCATCCTTCGGCGCAGATGTTCCCCGTGGCGCGCGCCTCGCGTCATCTGGCGATGTACGATCCGGGTACCGAGGCTCTCACGCACATCAGCACTTGCTTCGGTACGCATCACCTCATGTTTGCCGAAGATGAAGACAACACGCTCTGGACCAGCGGTGGCGGTCAGGTTGTCGGCTGGCTCAATACGCGGATGTTCGAAGAGACCGGCGACGAGCAGGCATCACAGGGTTGGACGGCTCTGATCATGGATACCAACGGCAATGGCGTCAGAGACGAATACGTCGAGCCGAACGAGCCGGTCGATCCCACAATGGACAAGCGGTTCGGCGGCGCCTTCTATGCCGTGGCGCCCGCGCCGGACGGTTCGATCTGGGGCACGTCGCTGGGTTTCCCGGGTGCGGTCATTCGCCTGGATCCCGGTTCCAATCCCCCCGCGACCGCGCTTGCCGAAGTCTACGAACTTCCGTACGGCAACCCGGCAGCCGAGGTGCAGGGATACTCCCCCCGCGGCGGCGACGTTGACCGCAACGGTGTCTACTGGGCCGCTCTCTCAAGTGGACACATGGCAAGCTTCGATCGTTCGAAATGCGCGGTTCTGAACGGCCCCACGGCGACGGGTCAGCATTGTCCCGAAGGCTGGACGATGGTGGCCGAGCCACTGCCGCAGATGAAAGGAGTTGACGCGCCGGGCAGCGCCGAGGGCAGTTACTACACCTGGGTCGATCAGTTCGATACCCTTGGGCTGGGCGCGAACGTGCCCATAAATACGGGCAACTTGTCTGAAGGTCTGCTGGCGCTGCAGGACGGCGAATGGGTCGTCATGCGCGTTCCGTATCCGCTGGGTTTCTTTACCAAGTGGATGGACGGGCGGATCGACGATCCGGATGCCGGCTGGAAAGGCCGGGGCGTTTGGGCCACCGTCAGCACGCGCGCGCCCTTTCACATGGAAGGCGGGCGGGGGACATCGAGCAAGGTCCTCCAGTTCCAGATGCGTTCCAGCCCGTTGGACAGGTAGATGATATCTCGCGCTCGAACCGCGGCGGCCGCGACCCTGCTTGCGGCCGCCTGCATGCTCTTTGTCGCGGCGCCCTCCTTTGGACAGGGTTGGTCGACCTACGTCAATCTCGATGACCGCTTCAGCGTCAATCTTCCCGGCGAACCCGAGGTGCGCGACATCGCCTGGGATTCGGAGTATCGTGCCGTCTTCCCTGGACGGGTCTACAGCTACTCGGATGGCGGCAAGAGTTACTCGGTTACCGTGATCGACTACACCGATGCCGAAAGAATTCATCTGGAGCGAACCAACAAGACCCAGGCCGACAGCTACCCGATGTACTGGCAGATCGACGTGCGGGGTTCGATCGCGTATGCCGCGTCGCAGTTCCGCCAGCGGGCCGCCGAGGTGACCCACGACGCGTGGCATTACATCGATCTGGTGGAAGGACACCAACTCCAACTCACCAATCCGGACGGATCCCGTACTTTCGCCGCCATCTATCTGCATGAGAGTCGACTGTATATTCTGGATGCGACCGTGCCGCAGGGCACGCCTCCACCGGGGTTATTCCAGCAATCCCTGAGCTTTCTCGATGAAGACGGCAATCGAATCCGGTATCGGGAAATCTACTCCAACCGGTTGCCGCCGCCGGGCCCGTGAATTCGCCGGGCCGATCCATGAAGCTAATGAGAATGAAGCGAAAGGAAATGAAGCGCGTATCGGCAGGATTCATCGTTCTTTGCCTGGCTCTGCCGGTCATGCCCGCAATGTCTCATCATTCTCACGGCAACTACCAGATGACCGAGTACACCCACCTGGAAGGCACGGTCACCGAGATCCACTGGATCAATCCGCATAGCTGGATCTACATGGAAGTTGACGGCGGGGTCGAAGGCGAAGTCGGCAACGGCGGCGGCGAACCATTGCTCTGGGCTCTGGAAGGCGCGAGCGTGATCGAGCTTCGGCGCGGAGGGTGGGCCGAAGACAGCATCAACCCCGGCGACAGTATTTCGGTGCGCTGCCATCGGCTCCGCGACGGTTCAAACGGGTGTCTTCTCGGCTACGTGACCCCTGAAGGCGGCGAAGAGAAGTTGTTCGATTAGGGGGCGGTAGGCGGAAGCCTGAAATGCGCGTGGCCGCGTCAAGAGGTATTCTCGTCGAGCAACGTCACCGAATCGCCGGCGCCGCCGTATCGCGATTCCGCCCGGCAGGAGAAACGACCGAATGACCCGTACCATTCCCGTGGTTACGGCCCTGGCGATGGCCCTGTTGGTGTCCGGTTCCGCCGGGCTCCATGCGGCTTCATCTCAGCAGCCTTTATCATCGGCTTCGGCAGACCCGATTGCCGGGCACCGCCGGCTTCTGGACAGCTACTGTGTCACCTGCCACAACCAGCGGGCGCAGACCGCCGGTCTGATGTTCGACACCTTGGATATGGCCGAAGTCGGCGAGGACGCCGAAATCTGGGAAGAAGCCATACGGAAGCTGCGGGCCGGGATGATGCCTCCGCCCGGAGCGCGTCAACCCGAGGCCGAAGCCGTTAATTCCCTCGTCGCCTGGCTTGAAGACACACTGGACGATGCCGCCCGCCGAAACCCCGATCCCGGTTACGTGGCGCTGCATCGGCTGAACCGCACAGAATATGCCAACGCCGTACGCGACATTCTGGGTGTCGAAATCGACGCGACCGAATTGCTGCCCGTCGACGACATCAGCGATGGCTTCGACAACATCGCCAATGTCCTGA
This sequence comes from Terriglobia bacterium, assembly GCA_963555775.3. GTDB lineage: Bacteria > Acidobacteriota > Terriglobia > 20CM-2-55-15 > 20CM-2-55-15 > JAJEDW01. The sequence continues at coordinate 661,900 of CAUVWY020000009.1, forward strand.
AAGTCTCCCCGTCGTTTCTGGACCAGTACATCATGGCTGCCCGTGCGGTGAGCATCGGGGCGGTCGGTCGGCCAACACCGTCGGAGCCTTATAGCGTAACGCTCCGCGGCAACGTGGAAGGAAGTCCCTATGTTCCCGGAGGTTTGCCGCTTGGAACATCGGGTGGCATGCTGGCCGAGCACTTTTTTCCGGCCGATGGCGAATATGATTTCCGTATCGGTGTGGGTGGATCGCGGGCGGTCATGACGCTCGACGGCGTCGCCGTCTTCGATTCGGCGGACACTGACGGAGATGCGCCCCCCCCGCCGCCAGCGGTTGGTCCCTATGGAGCCGGACGTTCAGGTCGCGGCGGCAGCCCTCCGGTACATGTCGTCCGCTTGAACGTGTCCGCGGGCATGCACAAGGTGGGTATCGCGCCTCTGGCGTCCAGCTTTGCGGCATCGGACGCAACGTTGCAGGCTTTCGTCCCCGGCGGCGGCCTGGGCCGTGGCGCCGGCGGTGCGCCGGATGTCCAGGTCACGGGACCGTTCAACCCCACGACTCCGATTCAGGACACGCCCCTCCGGCAGCGATTGTTCTTATGCCGGCCCGCGCCCGACGGCGATGAGGCCGAGCAACTGGCGTGCGCCAGAGACATCCTGGCAAGGGTTGCACGCCGTGCCTTTCGCCGTGAAATAGAGGAACGCGATCTCGTCGCGCCGCTTGCGTTTTTCAGGGACGGCCGGACGCGCGCGGGTTTCGATCTCGGAATTCAATACGGTCTGATGGCTGTGTTTTCGAGTCCGAAGTTCCTGTATCGCGCCGAGTTGGTGCCCCCCGATCTTTCGCCCGGTGACATGTATCCGCTGGGCGACATCGAACTGGCGTCCCGTCTGTCGTTCTTCTTGTGGAGCCGCAATCCGGATGACGAACTGCTCGACCTGGCCGTCGCGGGCCGTTTGAGCGATCCGGACGTCCTGGATCGGCAGGTCCGTCGAATGCTGGCCGACCCGCGGTCGAGCGCGTTGGTCACCAATTTCGGGTTCCAGTGGCTGAACGTCGGCGGAATTGCCGACATCGATCCGGATCCCGTTCTGTTCCCCAACTACAACGAATCGCTCCAGAGCGCATTCGTGACGGAACTGGAGATGTTCATCGGCAGCATCGTCCGCGAGGACCGAAGCGTTGTGGAACTGCTCGATGCGGATTACACGTTCCTGAACGAACGACTCGCCAGCCACTACGGCATTGCCGACATCCGGGGCGATGGATTCCGCCGCGTGGACCTGACCGACTCCAACCGCTGGGGGCTGCTGGGCAAGGGCGGAATCCTGATGGTCACCTCCTATCCCAACAGAACTGCCCCGGTACTTCGAGGCGCCTGGATTCTGGAGCGGTTGCTGGGTACCCCGCCCCCGGTTCCGCCGCCCGATGTCGAGGCGTTTCCCGAAACGCAGGAAGGAGAGCAGCCACTCACGGTCCGCGAGAGTCTGGTTGTCCATCGCGCAAACCCGTCCTGCAACTCCTGCCACGGTGTCATGGACCCGCTGGGCTTCGCCCTGGAGAACTTCGATGCGATCGGAGGCTGGCGAACGATGGACCGCTATGCCAGAACCGGCATCGATGCCTCGGGGCGCCTGGTCGACGGCACTCCGGTCAACGGCCCGTCCGACCTGCGTCGGGCGCTGACCGCTGAGCCGGAACGGTTTGTGCAGGCCATGACCGAAAAACTTCTGATGTATGCGCTGGGCCGGGCCGTGGAGTACTACGACATGCCGGTGGTTCGGCAGATCGTCCGATCCGCAGCCAGCGACGACTACCGGATGTCGTCGATCGTCATGGGTATCGTCGACAGCGCCCCGTTCCGGATGAAGCAGGTCACCGCGGTCGAGGACCCGGCAGAGGTTGCCGAAGCGGCGACTCGTTAGCCCATTCGTCCCGCTTGCCCGACTCGCCGCGTTACGGCACCAGGTTACGGAGGTCGGGTCAGGCGTATCTCTCGGCGAGATTCCGGAAGTTCAGGCGGATACGGCGCCCGTTGTCGTCTGCGCCAAGTTACAATGCGGCCTGTAAGTAACGCCTTCTCAGGGGTGTTTCGTGTCGATATATCGAAAAGAACCAAGGACCGTTTTGCTGATTGTGGCGGCCGCCATCGCCGGGCAGGCAACGGCTTGGGCCCAAATTCCTCTGGTCGAAGCAGCCCGTGCCGGTGACAGCGCGGCCGTGATTGCGATGATCGATGGGGGCGTCGATGTGACGGCGGCAGCAGCCGACGGAACGACCGCGCTCCACTGGGCCGTGAATCATGACGACGCGGGGCTGGTTCGACGCCTTGTCGAGGCCGGAGCGGGCGCGGCAGCGAGCAATGATTTCATGGCGACGCCCATGTCGATTTCCGCGGAAGTCGGCAATACCGACGTGATCCGGATGCTGCTTGAAGCCGGTGCCGATCCGGATTCTCCGAATGCGTACGGACAGACGGCGTTGATGACTCTGGCACGGAATACCAACATTCAGGCGGCACGGCTTCTGCTTGAAGCCGGCGCGGACCCGAATGCCGTTGAACGGCAGCGAAACCAGACAGCACTCATGTCGGCAGCCGCGGAGAGCCAGGCGCCGATGGTGCGTCTCCTGGTCGAGTTCGGCGCCAACGTGGATGCGATCTCCCTGGTCAACGACCGCTCGTTTCAGGTCAGTCCCGAGCCGCGGGCACTGTACCTCCCGGCGGGCGGCCTGACGCCGTTGTTGTACGCCGCGCGCGAGGGATGCCTGGAATGTGCCCGGGCATTGGTGGAGGGCGGGGCCGACCTGGGCCTTGCCGATCCGGAAGGCGTCACGCCGCTGATCATGGCCGTGTGGAATACGCACTTTGACACGGCCGCCTACCTGCTCGCCGAAGGCGCCAACCCGAACGAATGGGACTATTGGGGGAGGACTGCGTTGTTCCTGGCTGTGGACTACAACACGATTCCCCATGGCGGGCGTTCCGACCGTCCGTCGTTGGACAACACGACGCCTCTCGAAATGACCCGGTTGCTTCTCGAAGCCGGCGCATGGCCGAACCTCCAGCTGAAGGTTTTGCCGCCGTACCGGAACGTGGGCGCCGACCGTGGCGTGGACAGCATGATGACCACGGGCGCAACGCCTCTGCTTCGCGCCGCCAAGGGTCTCGACGCGGATGCGATCCGATTGTTGCTTGAATATGGGGCCGATCCGAACGTGCCCAACCGGGCCGGAACGACCCCCGTGATGGCCGCCGCGGGCCTGGATTCGAGCGATGCGGACACCCGCGGCTGGTTTCACACGGCCGACGTTCAGGAGCGGTCCATCGCGTCGCTTCAGGCGCTCGTCGGCGACGGCGGAGAGATCAATGGCACGGGTGGCCGCCGCGGTCAATCTGCCCTTCATGGGGCGGCGTTCTGGGGCTGGAACGACGTCGTGCGCTTTCTCGTCGAGAACGGGGCCGACCTTGCGGCAACCGATCCCCGCGGAATGACTCCCGTGGATTCGGCGATGGGCCGTGCCGGGGGCAACAGCCGGGGCGGACAGCGCATCGACGTGTTCCCGGAAACGGCGGCGCTGCTCGAAGAAATGGGCGGGAAGCCGGGTGTCAGAACGGAACTGCCCCCGCGGTAAGCTGGATCGATCGTAAGTCGCGGAACCGCTTCGCAGTCGGGATTCCTGGGCGGGTGATGATGGAGTCGGGACGTTGAAGATGGCACGATCATTGGCGCTGGCGGCCGTGGCGGGGATATTGTTCGCCGCCCAGGGAGCGGCGCCGCTGGCCCAGGACGGCAGCATCGACTCGTTCGAATTGGCCGTCCTTCCGGTTTTCGAGCAGTCTTGCGGCAACTGTCACAACAACCAGCTGATGTCGGGCGGCATGAACATCGCCGCCTTCGCCAACGCGGGAACGCTCTTGTCTGACCGCGACGGTTGGGAAAGGATTCTTGCCCGGGTTCGCTCCGGCGAGATGCCACCGCCCGGCGTCCACCGGCCGCTGGAAGATCAGCTTTCGGCGTTCGTAAGCTACGTCGAAGCCGAGTTTGCGGTGGCCGACGCCAACATGGCGCCCGACCCGGGGCGCGTCACGGCCCGCCGGCTGAACCGTGCCGAATATTCCAACACCGTTCGCGATCTTCTGGGCGTGGATTTTCGCGCAACGGACGAGTTTCCCCCTGACGATTCGGGTTACGGCTTCGACAACATTGCCGATCTCCTCACCGTTTCGCCGACGCTGATGCAGCAGTACCTGACCGCGGCCGAGCGCATCGCAGCCCGCGCGGTTGGGGGAAATCCATTGCCCCAGCCCGGTTTCTTCAACAACGGTGCCCGAACGCGCCGGATCGATCCGAACAGCCTCGAACTGATCGATATCGTCGACTACGATGCCGACTACATTGTGCGGGTGAACCTGAACGGCCACCGTGGCGACGATGACCCGCCGGTGACGTTACGGATCTCGGTGAACGGCGAACCCATTGGCACGTTCACGGTTCCGGTCGAGATCAGCCAGGTGAACCGGCAGGGCGGAGCGACGCAGCGTTCCAGTTACGAAGCGCGCGTCTTTTTGACAGCCAACGAACACCGTTTTCGCGCCGACTTCATCGACGACGCCGGTCTGGCAAACATTGAGCCGCGCAACTACCGGAACGTGCGCGAAAATATCTTCCCGAACTCGATTGAAATTGCTGGACCGTACCCGCCTGAACAGCCCCGAACGGTCCCGAAGAAGGCGTTGATCTGCGATCCCGCCTCCGGCCGCGAATGCCTCGACCGGATTCTGGCGACGCTGGCACGCCGTGCGTACCGGCGTCCGGTCGAGCGCAACGAAGTGGATCGGTTGAGGGAAGTGTTCGACGACGCATCGGCGTCGGGCTATACGCCCCACGAGAGTCTGCAGTTTGCGATTACCGCGATCCTGGTCTCCCCACAGTTTCTGTTCCGAATCGAGCGCGACCCGGAGCCCGGCCAGATCCGGCCGATTGGGGATATCGAGCTTGCCTCGCGACTGAGTTACTTTCTATGGAGTTCGATGCCCGATGACGAACTCCTGAGCATCGCCGAGGCCAATACGCTGCATCTGCCCCTCGTGTTGGACTATCAGGTGAGGCGCATGATCCAGGATCCGAAGTCGACCGGCTTTGCCGAAAACTTCGTCGGCCAGTGGCTGGAGACCCGAAGCCTCGAGGCCGTCACGCGCGACGACGACCGCTTTCCTGAATGGAATGCGGAACTGAAGGACGCGATGGCCGCGGAGACACGGCTGTTCTTCGAGTCGGTGCTCCGCCGTGACCGGACGCTCTCGGATTTCATCGACGGCAACTATACGTTCCTGAACGAGCGGTTGGCTGAGCACTACGGAATCGAAGGTGTCGAGGGCGAAGAGTTCCGGATGGTGGAGTTGGCGACGGATGAACGCAGTGGCGTGTTGACGCACGGTAGCGTCCTGACCGTTTCGAGCTATCCGACGCGGACGTCGGTCGTGCTTCGTGGCAAGTATCTGCTCGAAAATGTGCTGGCTTCGCCCCCGCCCCCGCCTCCGGCCGATGTCCCGGCGCTGGACGAAGAAGCGGTCGGCACCGCCGAATCGCTCCGGGATCAGATGGAGCGCCATCGATCCGACCCGGCGTGCGCGTCATGCCATGCGCCCATGGACCCGCTCGGCTTTGCTCTGGAGAACTACGATGCGATCGGCCGCTGGCGCGTCCGGGATGGCGAGTTTCCAATCGATGCAAGCGGCAGTTTTCCGAACGGACGTCAGTTTTCAGGGCCAACCGAAATGAAAGCGCTGCTGCTGGAGAGCCTGCCTGCCTTCGCCGAAAGCATCGCCGAAAAGCTGATGACGTATGCCTTGGGGCGGGGCATGGAATCGTCATATGATCGTCTGGTCATTCGGAATCTGGCGGCGGAAGCGGCCACGAACGATTATCGGATGCAGAGTTTGATCTTGGGGATCGTGCGGAGCGAACTCTTCCAGCAGAGGCGTGCCGCTCGAGATCCTCCGATACGGGAGTCATTGGATCGATGATCGTCACGCGTAAAGCCCTGTCGCGAAGGACATTCCTGCGGGGGGCCGGCGTGGCGCTCGGTCTTCCGTTCCTTGAAGCGATGACTCCCGCTTTTGCGCAATCCGCTACGGCCAATCCAGTACGTCTTGCCTGGTTCTACCTGCCCAACGGTATCGACATGCGCCATTGGACTCCCGAGAACGACGGTCCGCTGGCCGGCATGGGGGCCTTGCCGGAGATCCTGGCGCCGCTCGGTTCGATCAGGGATGACGTGATGGTCCTGTCGAATCTCACGGCCCATTGGGGCCGTCCGCTACAGGTGGGCGCCGGGGATCACGGCCGCGCACTGGCCGCTTACATGACGGGGTTCGAAGTCCAACGCGAGTTGACCGATCTCGAAGTCGGCGTCTCGGCCGACCAGATTGCGGCTCATGCGATCGGGAACCGGACCCGGTTACCGTCGCTTGAAGTCGGGCTCGAAGAATCGCGAATGGCGGGCAACTGCGACAACGGGTATTCGTGCGCGTACGTTTACAACGTTTCCTGGAAAACGCCGTCTCAACCCTTGCCTCCAATCTCGGATCCACGCCTGCTATTCGAGCGTCTCTTCGGTTCCGGCGTTGCGGAACCGCCCGAGGCGCGAGCGCGCCGACTGGCCATGCGTCAGAGCATTCTCGACCGGGTGATCGACGATACCGAACGACTGGTGTCGACGCTGGGCGGAACCGACCGCCGCAAGCTGGACGAATATCTCACCTCCATCCGCGAAATCGAGCGGCAGGTCCAACGCGCGGCCACCGACGGAATCACGATTGAACCCGGCATCCAGAAACCGTTCGGCATTCCGGTCGAGTTCCGGGATTACTTCCGTTTGATGACCGACATGATGCTCGTCGCTTTCCGGGCGGACATCACGCGCGTGGCCACGATGATGGTGGGCCGCGAAGGTTCGACGCGCTCATATGCTGAAATCGGCGTCCCTGACGGCCACCACCCTCTCACCCATCACATGGGCAATATGTCCATGCTCGACCGTGTGCGAAAGATCAACGTATTGCATGCCACGCTGTTTGCCGAGTTTCTCCGGAAACTGAAAGACACGCCCGAAGGCGACTCGAACCTGCTGGATCAGTCGCTGATCGTTTACGGCGCGGGTATTGCCGACGGCAACGTGCATACGCATGACCAGTTGCCCACCGTGCTCGCGGGCCGCGGAGGCGGATCGGTCCGGCCCGGCCGACATATCACCTACCAGCGAGAGACGCCGGTCACGAACCTGTTCACTTCGATGATCGAACGCGTTGGCGTTCCGCCCGAGTATCTGGGCGATTCCACCGGTCCGTTGCACGGACTGTCATAGAGTGTCCTGTCCAAACGGACTGTTGTTGAAAACAAGGGGCTTGTAAGCAAGAGCCGACGGGCTGCCAGTATTCGCACATGACACAACGAGGTCGACTGAGGGCGCCACCGCCGATTGGCGTTGTCTATCACACTTCGATGAACCGGCCGGATGCAGCGCTCGCCCTGGCCGCACTATACGTCTTCGATAACAAGCGCGAAGCACGTGTGGGTGCGGTTTGCGTCGGTGGATCCGGACTCGACGCCGACATTTTCTGCGACGTTGTCGCGCGCCTTTATATCACCTCGGAGCGCAACAGCAATCAATTGCTGCCCATCGGTCTGGCGGCCGCCGATCCAATGTTTCCAAGCTCTCCAATGGTGAGGGCCGCTCTGGAGCGGACAGGCGCGGACGGAGAGCGCCTTTATCGGCGAACGATCCAACGCGTTGCGGATACGGCGATGGCTGAAGCGATACTCCGCAACGGAGTCATTTTCAATGCCGAGTCCGTGATGGTGCTGAGCGCCTCGGCGACGTGGCTGGCACGAGCCCTGGACCTGCCGGATACGCTTCAGACGTATGCAACGCGCGTGCGTCGCCTGGTGATCGTCGATACCGCGGAAACACGGAGCGATCCGGCGTCGTTGGAACGAGTCATCGCCGAGTGGCCGTCTCCCGTTTTCTTCTGTGGGTCCGATGTCGGCGACGTGCTGCGGTTCCCGGGCGCTCGCCTGGACGACGTGTTCCGATGGGCGCCGGAACACCCGGTCGTCGATGCCTATCGTGCGTTTCAACCCATGCCTTACGATGCGCCGGCCCACGATCTGGCAGCAATCCATTACGCCGTGCACCCCGATTCGGATCTGTTCGACGTGTCCGGCCCGGGCAACCTTTCGGCCGGTGCCGGCGGCATGCTGGAATTCACGGCGGGTGAGGGACCCGTGCGTCGTTTGAGCCTCGGATCCGGAAACGCCGATCGGGTGATGGATGCGCTCATCGCCACGGTCGGCGCGGCGCCCGAGGCGCCCCCCGGACGGGGACGTTGAGGTTAGCCCGCCTTTCTCAGTGCGCCGTGAAAAGGCGCCGATCATCAGTGGGTGCGAAACCCGTCCGGCAACTGTCGCTCCAGCCGGTAGCAATCGGAGCGGTGATGGAGGAAACGAAATCACCGAAGCCTCGGGTGTAGAGGGTCGCCATGGGCGACTTGGCGAGCATGCAGGCCGTAACGTGAGTGAACGCTGAGCAGGCCTCGAAACGGGCAATGCGGTTGCTGACCTGGCTGAGAAACAGGGAAAGCCGAAGTCTTCCAGACCGGACGAGCGAAGCGTCTGGGGGAAACCGCCGGGGTAGTGGCGACGGCATGTATGCAAGAGGAGATCGAGCGCAACACGGGAAGCCCCACCGGTGAGAGAGACTCAACCGGAAACCCGCGAGGGACAGGCCGGGCCGGATGGGGTGGCGGACAGGCCCGTAGTACTGACGAAGCCGGGTAACGCCGGTGGAGGGAAGGGGCCTGAGTTCAAGGCGAAGGCACAACGAGCGAGAACGAGGAGATTGGCATGAGCCTGACAACTCCGGAAAAGATTCGGAAACTACAGCGGGCCTTCTACGTGAAAGCGAAGGAAGCGCCGAGCAATCGGTTCCATCAGTTGTACGACAAGGTCTGGAGAGAGGATATTCTGAAGTACGCCTACCAGCGGTGCAAAGCCAACAAGGGGGCCGCGGGAGTCGACGGACAGAGTTTCGACCAGATCGAAGAGTACGGTCGGGAGCGGTGGTTGGGCGAACTGGCGGAAGAGCTACGGCGGAAGGGCTATCGCCCGGCCGCGATCCGGCGGGTCTGGATCGGGAAAGCCAACGGGGGCCGGCGGCCACTGGGCATCGCCACGATACGGGACCGGGTGGTCCAGATGGCGGTGGTGCTGGTGATCGAACCGATCTTCGAGGCGGATCTGGAACCCGAGCAGTACGGATATCGACCGAAGCGAAGCGCTCAGGATGCGGTACGGGCCGTGCATAGTTGGCTGCAACAGGGACATCGCGAGGTCATTGACGCGGACCTGAGCGGCTACTTCGACTCGATACCGCATGCCGAACTGATTCAGTGCGTGGCGCGGCGGATCAGCGACCGGGAAATGCTGGCGTTGATCAAGAGGTGTCTCAAAGCGCCGGTCCGGGATCAGGATGAGGCGGAACCGCGGGGGAAGCGGAAAGGGATCGGACAAGGCACGCCACAGGGATCCCCTCTGTCGCCCTTGCTGGCCAATCTGTACATCCGGCGGTTTATTCTGGGCTGGAAACAGCGGGGTGGGATGGAGCGCTACGGGGCGCACATCGTCAACTATGCGGATGATTTCGTCGTGTGCTGTAAGCAGGGAGCGGCGGACGCCCTTGTGGAGGTGCGCCGGATCATGGCGCAGTTGAAGCTTCGGATGAACGAAGACAAGACCCGAGTCCACCGAGTTCCGGAGGAGAGCTTCGACTTTTTGGGGTACACCTTTGGTCGATGCTACTCCCCCCAGACGGGGCGCAGCTATATCGGCACGCGTCCATCGAAGACGCGGATCACCCGATTGTGTCGGGCCATCAGCCAGGATACGGGGCGGACCCGGCTCCTGTGGGATGCCACGGCCATGGTTCACGCTCTGAATCGGAAGCTGGTGGGTTGGTCCAACTACTTCTGTCTGGGTCCCGTAAGCTCCGCCTACCGCGCGGTGGATCAACACACGCGGTATCGGCTGCGTCAGTGGTTGCGCCGGAAACATCAAGGACGATGCCGCCCGGGCGTGATGCAGTACCCCAGCGAATATCTCTATGAGACGTTGGGACTGGTCCGCCTGGAGGGCCGAACGCGCAACTTTCCGTGGGCGAAAGCGTAGCCCTTGTCCGAGAGCCGGATGCGGGAAAACCGCACGTCCGGTTCGATGAGCGGGATGTGGAAACGGACCATGGCCGGGCTCGTGAGGCACCGCCAGACGAAAGGGGCGGCCACAGATAGGCCCGACCTACCGCACCGCGCCACATCTCGACTCTACCGAGTTGTCTGCTACAGTGCCGGATCCATCCGCCAGTGCTGCGTTCCGCTTCGTCGGGCTCCTCGACGTACCGTCAAGTACGCCTCCGGTGCCCTCCGGGCGCGCGCCTTGCTCTGACGGCGTCTCCGACTCTTCGCGACGAAAACCCGTGAGAAAGGCGGGTTAGCGACGGGGTACTGGATAAAGCCGTTCCGGCCGTTTTCGGTGGCGCGCGCCCAGGTTCCTCGCCTACCGCCATGCCGGACACGGCGAGGCGTTCAACCCGGCACGAGCGGCGGTTTAAAGACGTCGTGGCCCGTTCTGGAATGAATCCGGCAGATCCCTTTCCGGTGGGCCGTCGTAAGCAACGTCATCGGCTGAGATTGCGCGAAAGGGACGTTCGCGCGTGGTCTCTTCCACATGATGCGCCGCCAGCCCCACCGTTCTCGAAATCAGGAAAAAAGCCTTGCCGTAAGTCCAGTTGATCCCGAGGTCGGAGATGATTCCCGAGATCGCCCCGTCGATGTTCATCGGTTTACCCAGCTTCGAGTCGATCTGTTTTGCCAATTCGAGGTGAGGGCCGGTGACCGCCCATTCGTCGGCTTGTTCTAGCAGCTTCAGTGTGCGGGGATCGCGATCGTGCCACGGATGTCCGAACCCGGGAATCCTTTGGCGCCGGTTGCCGTAATCCTCGACGATTGCGTCCGCTGTGCGGCCGTCTTCGACCGCGGCCTGCAAAAGCCGCGCGCAGTTTTCAACCGCTCCGCCATGATGGTCACCCAAGGCGATCAAACCTGCCGCCACGGAGGCCTGAAGCGGGACGCCGCCCGACGCCACAAACCGTGTGGCGTTGATCGACGGTGCCATCACGGAATGCTCCGTGCTCGAAACCACGATCGATTCGAGAATGCGCCCCTCGTTTCCTGTCGGTAATTCTCCGGTAAAGCTGAGATGGATCATGTCCCCGAACGAACAGTGGCCCATCAGGTCCTCCACGCGATAGCCGCGGATCAAGACCTTGTTTCTCGAGACTTCGGACAGCGATGTCTTCCAGAATTTAGTCATTGAAATGCCTGGTTACCTCGGCGAACACGCCTTCGGAAAACTACATTCTATGATAGAAATTCTTCGTCGATGCCAGCGCGTTTCTCCGATTGTTCGAGAACTCTCCCATGGCGTCGATCTCAAGGCGAATCGGAAGGCTTCTGCCACGGATCGCCGGCCAAAGGGATTAGAAGTGACGCTGAAGGAACTTGAAGCCCGTTATGGTGCGGCCCCGGCGGCGTCACCCGAAGTACTCAGGCAGCTTGGCCGGGATCCACGCGCCGGGGCACGCCGGCTGTATCGGCGGATCGAAAGGCGAATGGACCGAGCTCGGCGTGAACGCGCACGGCTTGAGGGCATGTTCCGTTTCGAGCGGGTACTTTGGAACGAGGGGGTGCGGCGGGTTGCCGGAGTGGATGAAGTCGGCATCGGACCGATGGCCGGGCCCGTAGTCGCCGCGGCGGTTATCTTTCGACCGGATGCATGGATCGACGGTATCGACGATTCCAAACGCATCGATCCGGAACTCCGCGACACCCTGAACCGGCATATTCGCGAAACAGCGTTGGGAGTCGGGGTGGGCGTTGTGGAAACGGAAGAGGTCGATCGGCTCAATGTTTATCGTGCCGGACTCCGCGCAATGCAGCTTGCCGTGGAACAACTCGACACCGCCCCGGACCATGTGCTCGTCGACAGCCGTACGATTCCGAATATCGCGCAGCCTCAATCCAGCTTCGACAAGGGAGACAGTCTGAGCTTTTCCATTGCCGCGGCGTCCATCGTTGCCAAGGTCTATCGAGACAATTTGATGGCCGAGATGGACCGTCGATATCCAGGGTACGGATTTGCGGGTCACAAGGGATACTGCACTCCCGAACATTGTGAGGCGGTCCAGAAACTGGGACCCTGTTCCATCCACCGCCGTTCGTTCGATTTCATCAGGGAGCTTTGCGGCGAGTACAGCGACGCCTTTTACGAATTGCTCGAGATGGGGAATCGAGTGACGTCGGCCCATGACGTTCGGGTGTTCGAGTCGCGGCTCGTGGATTCCCTCGGCGACCTCTCGCCCAGCGAGCGGCGCAAGCTCCGCCTCATTGCACGTCGCCGTCGGAACAGACTTGTTTTCTGATTTTCAAGGTTTTTTTACCCCCACGTAAATTATTGAACCAAAATGGTTTATCTGTTTCGTGCCTTGTATGGTGCGGTGACTTATTGTATATTTCGCCCAACTTTCATCAAAAATTTGGACCGCGTTGGTCCTGAAAGCCGTTTCATCGAGGTGATTTGACTGCATGAAGATGCATTCGCAGCGCTTCAGGGATCCACTGATCTGTCAGGCGCAGCCGTTTACGATTCTGGATCCGGTGATCGAAGAGTCTTTGCGGTTTGCGGGCATTCGGCCGAACCGCGAATCGATTCTCGAACGCTTCATGGCCGGAGAACCCCGTGTGGCGGTCATTCACGGCTCTCAAGACCACCCTCCCAGCCTCGGTGCGCGAGAACTGGCCCGCCGCCTGATCCGTCAACTCTGGGACGAGAATGCACTCCCCATCGGTGTGTCCCAAGCCGTTCCTTGTGAAGAATTGTCCCATGGACTGCCCGGGTCGAACTACGTCTTCCTTGGACGCAACGTGTGCGCTTCGAATATCGCGGCACTCATGGAAGCTCACGGGTATGACGCGGCCTTTGTCCTCGGTGCTTGCGACAAGATGTTTGTCGGCACTCTGCGGGCGCTGGTGGAGGTCGACATAGCGCGCCAGCGCCGGAAAGCGCGGCCGCTGTACGCATCCTTCATTCCTGTCAGCGTTGGACACGAGGTTCATCTGTCTGAGCGGGAGCGGCATCCCTTCGAACAAATCCGCGACAAGCTTCCGCCAGAGGGCGCCAAGGATATTTTTGAACTCATCGAGCAGCCGATCTCTCCGCTCGCCTACGAAAAAATCAAGAACTTCCTCGACCACGCTTTTCAGAAAAGAATGATCCTCGAGTCAGAGAAGGACGGGCTTGAAAGCGTCGTCGCCCGCCGGGCTTCGGCCCACGGCGCGAATCCCGGTTCCTCTGAGGCGGCGATCGTCAATCGGCTGATCATCGCGGCATTCGGGCTTGTTCCCCGATCCCTGGACCTTCTGTTGAATCCCCCCGGGGATCAAGCCCTGGCTTATGCCGTGGGAAGGCTTGTGCAGGGCATTCACAAGCGAGAGCGCCGAATCAGCGTTTCGCACCTCGTGAAGATCAACCTTCAGAATGCCGTGACCGTCTGGAATGCCACAGGCGGCTACCCCTCCTGGCACCTTCACATTCACTATCTGGCTGAAGCCGTCGGTGTGCGGCTGAGCCCTGCGATGCTGAGCCGCAAGATGATGAAGGTTCCCAGGTTGCTGTCGTTCGATCCTGAAAAGGGGCTTTCCGCACCCGGTCTTGCAGCAGAGTCGGATTCGGGTGGGAACTCGGGTGTCGATACATTGATGCGGACGTTATCGGAAAAGCGATTTATCGACGACAGCGCCGCGACTCTCGATGGCTCCTGGATGCATCGGATCACCGAGGCGCGTTCGGCCAACGGGAATTACTTCCATTCGACGATGACGCCGATCTCTTCCAATTCCGGTCTGGTTTGCCTGCGTGGAAATCTTTGCGAGGGAGCACTAGCGCGGGTGGGCCGTTTCAGCGATATCGACGAATACGATCAAAAGGTTTATTTTTCCGATTTTTATCTCGGTCGGGATGAGTTGCAGGAAGCTCTGGACAAACCCCGGGACCTGCTCGAGCGCTTGCGCAAGAAAGTGACGCGCGAAGCTCTGTTTGCCACCTGGCGGTTCAACCGGGCTGAACCGTCCGGATCGAACCCGACAGTGGAGGAAGCGGCCCACTGGGACAAGAAACGCATCTGGAACTATCTGGTCGAAGAGAAGCTTTTTCAGATCGTCTTTTTTGTCGGAGGCGAAGGACCGCGGGCATCGGGAATGCCGGAATTGGATCTCCTCAACCTGGACTCTCCGGTGGGTAACCGATGCATTATCGCGACCGATGGACGGGTTGCGTTCGGCGATCATTGCATGTCCATCGCGCACATCGTTCCAGAAGTCATCGAGGGCGGTCCGCTGGGATCGGTACGGACGGGGGACTTGGTGCATCTGAATTTGAAAAAAGGAGAGTTGCAGATCGTGACCGCAGTTAGCGATTCGACCGGATTCAAACCGGTTGCCGAACGCGAACTCGCACGCCGCCCCGAGAGCAGGAGACGCATTGCCGAGCTCAAGCGCCGACGGGTCGTGTTCCTTCCTTCTGTCCGCGCCGTTCTGAACAGCGTGTCGTCCGCCGCCGATGGCGTCTCACCGCTGAGTATTTGAGAGACTGTCGGGGCGCAGACCGGGCTATAACCCAACCTGCGCCCGTGCGGGTATCAGTTTCGGTAGGTTTCCAACGGCGGCAAAGCGGCGCCGGTGGAGTTGGGTACTTCCCGCTCGGCCTCGACGGGAATTCTCAGGGTGCCGATGCCATCGATCGTCGCAAGGATTTCTTCGCCGGGTTGAAGGAACCGTTGTTCGCCGCGCACGTTGGTGCCCATTCCGGTCCCCCCGGAAGTGCCATTGTTGATGACATCGCCCGGATACAAGGTAATCAGCGAGGACGCATACTCGACCAGTTCCCAGAGGGAATGGATCATGTCTCCCGCCGTCGCTTCCTGCATCGATTCATTCCCGATTCGCAACTCTTGCCGAAGGATTTCCATGGGGTTGCCATAGAATTCCTTGGGAACGATCCAGGGTCCCATCGGCGCGAACGTGTCATGTCCCTTCCCGACGAACCAGTCGGAGGTAAACGGAGCCCCTCCCGGCGGGCGTCCGCCCCGATCGGAAATGTCGAGAGAAACCACGTAACCGAAGATGTGGTTCTCGGCCTCGGTTGACGGCACATACTTGGCCGCGCGTCCGATCACTGCCCCAAGTTCCACTTCCCAGTCGATCTGGGTCCGGCCGTAGGGCAGGACGACCGCATCGCCGTGTCCGATGACCGCTCCACGGCTCGGCTTCAGAAACAGGTAGGGGATACCCCGATTCTCGCGCCGCTGGCGCCGTGATTCGGCCACCTCTTCAGGCGTCCCGGTTTCATTGACGTGGCTGTAGAAGTTTACGGCGGCGTTCATGATCTTGCCGGGATACATGATCGGAGGAAGTGTCCGGATGTTATCGACGTCGTATATGAAATCCGGCCGGTTTTCGGTGAGGCGGTTGTTCTCGACCAGATCGTTGACGAGCTCGTACAGGCGCGGTTTCAATCCGTACTCGTAACGGCTGATCAGTTCCAGCATGTCCGCGGGCATCGGTATCGGCGGGTACGCCGTGTTTCGTTCGAGCACGGCATTCGCCGAAGTCAGGTCCGCAATCAGGCTGTCGCGAAGAACAATCCCGACCGTCGGAATGCCGTTGATTTCGAAAGTGCCGACCTTGAACGGTTCGGCGCTCGTCGTACTTTGCGCGAAGACGAGAGACGGAACCGCCAGAACGGCGAGGAGAGTCAGGATGGTTGTCGTGCGTCGCATGTTCCTCCTTGTGATATCGGTGGCTACCGAGTGAACAGCGCGATGTTTTTGGTTTTCGTTCATGCCGGTTTTACTCTCGGACGCTCCCCCTGTCAAGGTTCTGACCGGTTCTTGTCGGTATCACATGAGTTGGCCGCTTGAATTGGCACATGAGTTGGCCGCTTTAGACGGCGAAGGGTACCAGGCGGGGCCGGACACTTTCATTTCGCCGGGTTCCGGATCATTATGGGAACTTCGGACATGCAGATGAAGAATGCGACTTTCCAGGGAAGCTTCGCTTCTCTTGCCGACAGCGGGTCACCGTTTTGCCTTGGTGTCGATCCCTCAAGTG
Organism: Terriglobia bacterium; assembly: GCA_963555775.3. Taxonomy (GTDB): domain Bacteria; phylum Acidobacteriota; class Terriglobia; order 20CM-2-55-15; family 20CM-2-55-15; genus JAJEDW01. The sequence continues at coordinate 678,161 of CAUVWY020000009.1, forward strand.
AATTGCTGCTTCGGTGGGGATTGCCGGCGAGTATCGACGGGTTGCGGCGTTTCTGCGATTCGGTGGTCGAGGCCGCGGCGGGGTCGGTGCAGATCTGCAAACCGCAGGTGGCTTTCTTTGAAGCCTTTGGCGCCGAGGGCCTGTACGTCCTCAGCGATTTCATAAAGCGCGCACAACGTGCCGAAATGCTTGTCATTGCCGATATCAAGAGAGGCGACGTCGGTCATAGCTCCGCGGCCTATGCCGAAGCCTGGATTGGGCGTGAGAGTCCGTTCGGGGCCGATGCGATCACGGTCAGCCCGTACATGGGATTCGAGGCACTGGTCCCAATGTTCGAACGCGCGCAGAAGTCCGGCGCGGTCGTGTTCGTAGTCGTACGGTCTTCGAACCGGGAAGGAGAACGCACCCAGACCGCCCTCTACCGTGGCACGCCTGTCTGCGAAGACCTTGCCGAACGGATCCGGTCGTTCAATACGGAATTCGAATCCGATGGAATCGGTCCCATTGGCGCCGTGATCGGCGCAGCCTTGGGCGGCCGGGAGCGCCGCACGGTCGAACGCCTCTCCAATTCACTTTTTCTGATCCCCGGTCTCGGGGCTCAGGGCGGCACGTTCGCGGACATTCGCAATGACTTTCGTGGCGTGATTCGACGGGTTATTCCCACTTCATCGCGCGCGGTCCTTCAGCATGGTCCAGATATTGCGGCATTGCGGAAAGCCATTGCCGAGAATGCCGAGCAAGCCCGTCAGTTGCGAAACGACGAATAGCCAGCCGAGGCGAAACGCCGCACGCGACCCCGAGTGTTCCGCCGCCGCCTGCTAATTCATAGGCGGCACGTTTTCGTCAACCCAATCGAGGATGACGTCGGCAACCTCGATGTGGTTCGTGCCGTCCATCAACATGTGGGTCGTACCGTCGAACGCCGGGTCTCCCAGTTCGTCGAGCTTGATATAATCCGCCGCCGCGATTCCTTCTCCACCGCCGCGCCGATCGTTGATTGCATCGACCGTTGTCTGGCAGGTCTCGCTCGTCCCGGCATAGTCTCCCTTCAAAGCCATGTAAGGGATGTTGTCGAAGTCCGCGGCCTCGAGTCCGGAGTTCGTGAGGGAGCACGAACCTTCGAGCGTGACCAGGCCCTTCAGCAGATCCAGTTGCCCTCTTTCCTTTAGACTGAAGTTCCCCCGCCAGTATGGACGTATCTAGCTGAGAAATAAGAACAAATCAGGATATGGAAATGTCGGCTACTGGGAACGTCTTGATCAGTTCGGCAGCGCGCCGTTGCAGAGGGGTGGGTTCGGTGAGGCGTTCGAGAGGCGGGCCGTCGGGATCGGTTTGGAGTCGGCAGGCGCACCGGCATTGGGTCGCCAACTCGGCGAGCAGGGTGGACATGCTGTGCAAGGGCAAACCGTCATCGGTCCGGCGGCGGTTCTTCTTGGCCTTCGCCGTGTCGGACGCCTGGGCGGGCAAGACGGGATCGCGCGTGGCGCGTTGCAGGTCGAGTTCTTCGTCGTGGAACAGCAACGGCGCGAGCGCCTGGCGCAGGTGCCATTCGACGTAGTAGGCGAGCATGCACAGGAAGATATGGGCGCGCACACGCGACTCGGTGCGATGGTATATGGGCCGTATCCGCAAGTCCACGGTCTTCAGGGACCGAAAGGCGCGTTCGACGCGGGCGAGGTTCTTGTAGCCGCGGACCACTGCGGCGGCGTCCAGTCGCGTGGCCGGTTCGCTGGTGCGGACGACGTAGTACCCGTCCAGGGCCGCTTCGCGTTCAATGGCGGCGGTCTTGCGCTGGTAGGTGAAGCGGTGGTCTTCAATGACGGTTTCGAAGTGCTTGGCCATCTTGAAGCGGTTCTGCGCGCGCCCGACTTTCTCGGCAATGGCGGTCGCGGTCAGCGGCGTCCGGGTCCGCCGCGCCACCTGGCGCTGGATCTTGCCGAACGCCTCTTCGGTGGCCGTGAGCAGCGCGTCGCGTTTGCGCCGGCGGCGCTCGGCCAGTACCGGGTTGTGGCAGACCACGAGCCGCTCGTCCGGGTACGCCGCGACGGTGATTTCGGCCAGGTTCCGCGCATCGAACAACGACGTTTGCACCGCGCCCTGCTCGAACAACCGGCGAATGTCGGTATGCCGCAACGCCGAAATCCAGCCTAACCCCGGGTGCTGTTTGAGATGGTCGATCTGCGTCTGCGTCAGCATGCCGCGATCGCCCACCAGCACCACCCGTTCGAGACCGAAGCGATCGCGCAGTTTCGCCACCTGGTCCGGAACCGTGTTCGGATCGGCCGTGTTGCCCTCATAGGCCTGTATGGCCACCGGCCGCCCCGCCGCATCGGTCATCAACCCATAGACCACGATGGGCCGTCCCCGCTTGCCGTCGCGGCTGTAACCGAACTGGGCCAGGGCACAGGCGCGCCCTTCGTAATAGCTGCTGCTGACGTCATAGAGCACGTGCCCGCTGTCGGTCAGATGCCGCGCGGCCAGCCGCCGTTCAATCCGCTCCTGACGCTCCAGCACCCAGTCCATGGCGTCGTAGAGATCGTCCTCATCGGCGTTGTCGAGCGCCAATTCCTGAGCCAGCGTGGTGGTGTGCCACAGCCGCGTGGCGGCGAGCTTGGACGTGGGCGCCAGGAGGCGCTGGACCAGCATCGCCAGCACCAGGTCGCGCGGCCGGGACCGTTTGCGGTCGAGCACGGCCGGCAGGTCGAGACGGCGCAGCAGGTGCAGGATCAGTGCGACATGGCCGTGCGGCAGCGTACGGTCGATGGTGAAGGCCTCCTCGGGGTGGACCAGGGGTTGGTCCTTGAGCAGTTGGCGGAGGCGGGCGACTTTCGGCGCGGGCCAATGGGAGAGATTGGCGATGGTGCGTTTGTGGACGCGATGGCCTTCGCGCCAGCCTTCCCGCAGCAGGACGGCGGGTGGCGAGTTGCGGTTGGGAACAGTTTCAACGTACATGGGAACATAATGTACGTGAAATAGCTGATTAATGCAACACCACAATGAGCAAAAAGATTCTCATACATGGGAACATCTGGCGCTTTTCTGCCGAGGCATAATGCTCCCTAATTCAAGACGTTAGGGTGCGTTTTCGACCAAAATGCCGGGGGAACTTCAGTTTAGAATGCGCACCATGTGATGCCCCATCGCTCCCGACTGCGAATGCGTTGCGACTATGGCCCCTCCAAGCCTCTCGACCAGCGTCGCCAGATTCAGCGGCGTCCACGTGTTGGAAGGTGAAATTTCCGTCGGGTCGCATGTCTCGCAGGTCGAGCCCGGAAGCGTGGCCTCCGTGTTGGGAACCAACTGCTTGTAGTACTCCAGGGCGAGATATTCATTGGGACCTCGAGGACTGTCCGCTATGGCGTCGTTGCGTGAGGCCACATCCGGGTCAAACGCTTCTATCGGGAACGCCGGCGCATAGGTATCCGCGTGGCTGTCGTCGTCGCTGGCGGGGTCGCCCGGGTCCCCGTGGCGAATCAGTTCGCCGGTGAGAATGGTCGAACCTTCGGGCAGGAGATGGCCGAACCACGCCGCCCATGCCCTGTCATTCGTAATCGTGCCGATACGTGGAAGCAGGGCCAGGCCGCCCTCAACGTCGCCGCCCGCGATCATGGCGGCAGCCTCATGGATGACCGACTGATCGAATCCGGAACGTCCGCGTCCGGACTGATCGACGACATAGGTCGAGATGCCGTTGCGCACGAAATACGGAAGCCAACCCTCCCGGCCGTCCGGGGTCGATTCCAGGGCGGCGCCCGTGTGAGCGGAGCCGTGAACCATGATGACAGGAGGCGCACCGGGTTGCCTTTCCGCCGGTATCTGAAACTGAACGTACATCTGACCGATCATGATCTGCGCTGGCCGTAACGCCTGGGCGGGATCGGCGACTGCCTGCGCGGTGGCGTATCCAGTCACCTTGGGCACTCCGCCGACGAAAAAGCTGCCCTGGTCTTCGATCACCAACGGTCCGCTCAAGAATCTACCGGTCGGCTGAGACTCCTGGGACTGAACCGCGACAAAGACCACGATGGCAAGAATCGGGATTGCAAAAACCAGGGGCTTAACGATTCGCCGTATCGGACGGTTAGTGGGTTTCATTGAGAATGTCTCCTCTTGGAAGTCGGTTGTCGAGTTCGGGTTCGAAGTGAAGCCTCATCGTGCGTTCAAGGAGACTCCCAATGCCACCGGCAGGCCGGAATCCTCGAATCGGCGATAGTCCTTCGGATTCGCGGTCGCGATGGACGCGTCGTCGGCGATCGCCACCGCCGCAATCCGAATGGCGCGACGCAACACTTCGGACCTGGACACGTACCAGCGTTGTGCTAACGCCTCCAGTGTGCGCACGGATCCGACATCCAGCGAATACGTCGATTTGATTGTTATTACGGCCATATGGAAAGCCTATGGCCATACCCCACTCGCGTCAATTTCTCGCGCCGTAGGTATTTTGTGAGGTTTAGGGGGAATCTGGCGATTTCGTGGGCGGAAACCGAATGCGAACGTTACCGGAAACGTCAGAACCGCGTTCTGACACCCACGGTGGCAGCCTGCGTTTCGAGGAAATTCTGATAGACCGCCGTGAAGCCTTGACCTTCGATCTCACGTTCGACAGCAAAGTCGTTGAAGATATCCGTGAACGTGAACACCAGTTCCGTGACGTCGTTCACGATCGGCCACGTCAAGGCCAGATCGAGCGAAGAGCGTGCGCGCTCCCGCCCCTGGGGAACGTTTCGTCGAGCGTAGTAGATGTAACTCAACTGGAGTTCCCCGGCACGGGGGAGCCTGAACTGATTGTTGAGGGTGAAATTCAGGGTGCCTTCCCGTGAGGCGGCCAGTGCGAACGGTCGTGGCGTGGGGAAGAGTATGGTCGTTTCCAGTTCGTCGATGTCGTTCGTGAACCAGTTGACGCTTCCGGAAAAGCGCCAGGGGGCGCTGATCTGCTGTTCCAGGATAAGCTCTATCCCGGTCTGGGTCGAGTTCCCGGCGTTCTCGTAGATCCTGTTGACGATGTCGTAGTTCGGGTTGGTGTAGTCGATGACGAGAACGCGCTGGAACGCATCGGCGATGTCCCTGTGGTAGAGGGCCGTGTTGAGGGATCCGCGGTCCCACGAGTGACCGAAGCCGACCTCGAAAACGTTGGTCAACTGAGGCCTGAGAAACGGGTTGCCTACCTTCAGCAGTTCTGGATCATCGTACTTGGGAAAGATGCGCAGTTCAGGTTCGCCGGGACGATCGATGCGCTGGTTGTAAGCGGCGATGAGTTGGTTCGCGCCGCCAATCCTGTAGGTGAACTTGACGTTCGGAAAGACCTCGAAGTAGTCATAGGCGTCGCTGTCCCGGTAGTAGATGTTCTCGTCCGGAATCGTGTACGTGACGTTGGTCTGTTCAACGCGGACGCCGGCTTCAAGCGAGAACGAGTTGTTCACCTGGACCAGGTTGGCGTATGCGGCATAGATGTCCTCATCCCAGTCCGAATAGTCGCCGAGACCCTCGTAAATCACGCTCTGCGCGCCGCGGTCCACCGTATAGGTGATGGGCAACCAGCGCCGTTGGAGCTTCGAACCGAGCTCCAGCCGACCGCTCGACAGCGGACGTGTGTAGTCGACGCTGAGCGGCAGAGTGTTCTCTTCGGCGACGAGGTGGGTCATATCCGTGCCTGTGCGGACCCGCGATTCTTCGTTCAAGAAGTAGGCTTCGTCTTCCCATCCGCGGGTGTACTGGAGATTGACGTTGAATTCATGTCCGGGTGTCGGAAATTCGTGTTTGAAATCAAAGCCAACGTTCGCGAAGCCCGTATCCTCCTCTTCCTGCCAGAACCAGAATCGCTCGCGTTCGCCCGTTGACGCGAGGATGAAGGGCACCTGCGCGCGGTCGGTATGCGTTTCGAAGTCATAGATTCCCGACACCGAGATGGTGTTGGCGCCATCGACTCTGAAGTCGGAGCCGGCACGGACGGTGTAGTGTGACTGCTCGCGGTTCTCGGGCACCTGCGACGCGATAACGCGGCCGTCGTCATAGAAGCGTGTCGTGAACTCGTTGTTGGGAAGATCGTCCTGAACAAGGACCTCGGTCTGCACAAAGCTGCGAATACGCTCGGTGTTGTAGTTCAGGCTCACACTGGGGATAACCTTCTCGTTGTTGGAAAAGCTGCCAAGTTCGGTCGGCAGATCCATGCGCTGTTTGGAGAACTGCCCGACCCCGAAAGACAGGCCGACATCGCCCGAGAGGCCCAGTTCCTGTTCCTGCTTGTAGATGATGTTGATGACCCCGGCCATTCCGGCTGCGTCAAAGCTCGCAGAGGGGTTGTTGATAATCTCGATCGCCTCCACATTGGCGGCGGTCACGCTGTCGAGGCCTCGCTGACTTCCAAAACCCGTCAGGCTCGACTGCCTGCCGTCAATGAGAATCGCGACCTGGTCGCTGCCGCGAAGAGAGACCCGACCCTCCTGATCGACCGTCACGCCCGGCAGGTTCCTCATCGCATCGAGCAGCGATCCGGTCGATAGTATGGGCCCATCGTCGAGCGAGAACACCTGGGTGTCGATCCCGGCCGCCCGGATCGCTTCCGCGGTCACCGCAATCTCCTGCGCGAGGATCAGTTCCCGAAGGAGGCGAACGTTGCCGAGGTCGTAGGACAGGTTGAGTGCGGAGACGAGTACGTCGGCCTCCAGCGGGTAGAACCCCGGAAACGATATCTCGATGGTGTAGTTGCCCGGCGGTAGACCGCCGAGAAGAAAGCGTCCGTCTTCCGCGGCAAGCACGCCCGACAGGGGCTCTCCGGACTCGGCGTCTTCGATGAGCACGGTCGCGAAGCCGATTGGCGACGCGTCGGTGTCATCCAACACGCGGCCAGCCAGTGTGGCTTCACCCTCCTGAGCACGCTGTTCGGCCAGGGAGGCCGCCGGCAAGATCAGTAGGATGACGAGCGCCCACATTGACGGCATCGCCGAGTCGGTAACGCGAGAGCGCAGTAATAGAGACGTGGGGACGGAATCACACATGTTTCAAGTGAATCCGCCGCCGCACGCAGTGTCAACAAAGCGCCCGTAAATGTTGCGTAAATGCGGGGGCCTGCCGGAATTGGGCGAAAGCCATCATCTTCAGACCAGTGCGGACGGGGGTTGAGCTCGTTCCGAGACCACGGAAAAAGCACCACCACGGGGGCGACGAAGACGAGAAAAGAAGACCATCGACTTGTATCATCCAGGTCGAGTGGGTTGCCCAAACCTATTCATTACGAATCCGACGGGCCCACTGCCCCAGAGCCGCCAGAACCAGTTGCCGCTTGTCCGTGTTGGACATGAACGATCCCCTGGACATCTTCAATTGCAGCCATGGCATTTCAGCCGAATGGCGGCGGGTAATGTATCCCCCGCTGAACGGATCGTTAATCCTGACGGGTCCGTCAATCAACTCGTCGAAACACTCCTTGAGCATCCGGATCCAAAGTTCGGGACAGGCGCCGTCCGCGTTGCTCAGGCAGATCCAGGGTCTCGTTCGGCCCGGGTCGGGACCGATGGGTGGCCCCTTCGCCGCCATCGTGTGACAGTCGATCCCCAGGCGGACGTTTCTGTTTCCGCCAATTGCACTGAGCCGATCGTGATATGGACGGTGATACCGATGAAGGAGTGTCTCGACGAGTCCCGCAGGAAGGGGCTCTCGATAGATCGGCACGTTCCAGCAGGTGGCGGTTTTGACAACGCCGTCCTGCCGTCGATCGTCTCGCGGCCGATCTTTTCCTGGTTGGGAATGCCGAACAGGTTGATCACGCTCTGGCTGTCCCGGTTGTAAACCACCGCGATTTTCACTTCGCGCTCCTTTCGATCATCATTTCAACCAGAGTTCGTCCCCGCCCGCAATACGGACGGCTCCGGACACGCCGGTCCCATGGCGCGGGCCTGTCGCGTGTTCCGGCTGTTTCGGACAGTGGCTTTCGAGGAAGTAGAACCGTTCTTGAAGGGATGAGACAAGCGGCGCCGGCCGAACGTTGGAGCCCGCACGCGGGACGCCCTTGCAAACCGAAGACCGAATCCGCAAGGGGTTCCGCCGGTCGAACTACCTCGCTTCGGTCACGGACTCAAAGTCATTTGCCTTGTGTTGTCCGTCGCAGAAAGGCTTGTTTCGGGAATGACCGCAACGGCACAGCGCCACTGCGTCACGTCCGGTGAGGTCGAATTCCTGGCCCTTTCCATCCTTGAGCACGAAATTACCGCTTACCTTGATGGGTCCGTTGTCGAAAATATGCGCTTCGGTTCGATCCGCCATGGTCTTTAGTCCCTTGATATTCGTTCGGATGACGAGTCCGGATTGAGTGTCCGGATCATGATTTGCCGACGCCATTTCGCTTGAAATGGCATCGATCAGTCGAAACCGACTGTACCACACAAATTCGAACTGGCGTTCTGTCGCCACAGTGGTATAATCCCGCGCTTTCAACTCGAAAACGGGTACAACCAATCAGGCCATGAGTCGTCCAATAAATATTGCCACGATCTTGATCCGGCGTTTCCGTGGCACATGTCGAGGAGTCTGACGACGGTCTCCCGCTCGACTGCGATACAGGAGAGAAACATGGACAAAAGAACGCTGGCGAGATTGCGCAAGACGTTGACCGAAGAGTGCGAGAATTTGGTCAGGTCGCTGAACCGCAGCCGGCAAGCCGAAGAAGAAATCCTTCTGGAAAAAACCGAGGACGAAGGCGATCTGGCGCTGATCAGTCACAATAGGGAACTTCTCTACAATCTTGCGGAGACGGACTTTCGCCGGCTGAAAGCGATCGAGGACGCGCTGCACCGTATGGATCGCGAGGAATACGGTGAGTGTGCCAGTTGCGGCGACGACATCAACGCGAAACGCCTGTTGGCGGTTCCCTGGGCCACGATGTGCATCGGCTGCCAGGAAGAAGCCGAGAGGGAATACTCTGCCGAAAGCATGGCCGGTGTTGCACGCCAGTCTTCCAGCGACGACGATTGATTCGACGCTTTGCTCTTCACACTCCCGATCCGATTCCTTGCGCCTGACATCTTGCGCGCAATATTGGGAAACTACGCGCAACTTTTGTTGCGTATAAAATTTTAAGTTGCGCGAATGACCTATATTGCGAGAAACGGTTCATACCCTCGAACGTCCAGCCCGCGGATTGAACGTGCACAGATATTTCTCGCGCTGGGGGGAATGATCTGGACTGGCTTTCTGCTCCTGGGGACATCCTTCCTGTGGTGGATTGCCGGAAACCTTGGGTACAGCATCCTTGCGCTGATCGCTTGGCGTGAATTGCGTAAAAATTGGCGCAGGGGCCGTATCCTCGGAGCCACCGCTGGTGTAGTCTTCCTGGCGACTAACGGACCGGCTGCTTTCTTCGCCTGCAATTTGGGAGGGGTTTGCGCGCTGGTCGTCACAATCATGGTGATCGTTACCGTATTGCAGGCTACCGTTGTGTTGATGGCCTGAATCTGACCTTCATCGCACAATCATCGACAGATCGGTACTGCCCGGTCCGGCGCCGATCCCTTATCCGCTGTGGCGAACCGTGACGATGTCGCCGTCCTGTACCTCGTAGTTCCTGCCTTCCAGCCGCAGCAGGCCCTTGTCCCGAAGGGCGGCAAATCCCCCGTGCTCCTTGAAATCATCGAACGCGGCGACCTCGGCACGTATGAAGTGCTTTTCGAGATCCGTATGGATGACGCCGGCGGCGTTTCGCGCCCGTGTGCCGCGGCGAATCGTCCAAGCACGGCATTCTTCTTCGCCTGCCGTGAGGAATGAGATCAGTCCCAGCAAGTGATACGTGGAACGGATCAGCCGGATCGTTCCCGATTCGGTGAGCCCGTAGTCTTCGAGAAAGCCGTCGAGTTCCTCCGGGGCCAGTTCGGCCATTTCGGCTTCCAGCTTTCCGCAGATATTCACACGCTCGGTGTTGGCCCCTGCCGGTCCAATGTCCGCTTTCGTTCTCAACAATTCGATCTGGTCTTCTCCCACGTTGATCGCATGGATCATGGGTTTCGCCGATAGAAAGGAGAACCCGCGGATCTGTTTCTCGACGGAGTCGTCGATGGACATCTCTCGCAGCGGCCGCTCCGACTCGAGCCAGGATTGAGCTTCGACAAGGAAATCCCGCTCCCGGCCGAGAGCCGCATCCTTGAGCTTTTTGAGATCCTTGTTGAGACGTTCCAGCCGTTTTTCGATCGATGCCAGATCCGCCAGGATCAGTTCGGCGTCGAAGTTGCGGATATCGCGTTCCGGGTCCACCGTTTGGTCGGGGTGGGGAACCGCTTCGTCCTCGAACGCCCGTACCACGTGCACCAGTGTGTCCACGTCGCGCACCGGGTCGAGCGCCATGTCGCGGCCTTTTCCACGCTGCAACCCGCCCACGTCCACGAATTCAATGGTGGCAAATGTGGTTTTTCGAGGTTCGAAGACGGATGCCAGATACTCGACCCGATCGTCGGGGACCGAAACCACGCCGATATTCGGGGCGGCTTTCCGGCCCCTGTCCGAAACGGTTTCAGAAGATGCCTGGGTGAGGATTCTGAAGATCGTGGTCTTGCCGACCTGTGGGAGCCCGACGATACCCGCTTTCATCCGCTGTCTTTGTCTCCCTTAGGGTGGGGTGTCACGTGTTCCAAGTCGCACTTTAGCATGGTTTTCGGCATTTATTCTGTTGACAGGCCCAATACCGGCCAGTAGATTGAAGTGGTCATATCTGGCCCAAAGTGGGTCAGATTGGAAGAGTCTTTATGCTTCGTGGAAACCAGAGAACGAGAATCGACGACAAAGGAAGGCTCAAGATTCCATCCGGGTTCCGTGCGGAAATTGAAGATTCCTGGGGCAGCGACTTCTACGTTACCAGCATCACTGGTCAGTCCGTCCGAATTTATCCCCTTTCTGTCTGGCAAGAAATTGAAGACAGTCTCGCCAATATCCCAGCGTTCAACCCCACCAAGAAAAAGTTCCTGGACCGAGTGAACTACTTCGGCCAGGTCTCGTCAATGGACAAACAAGGCCGGATACTGATCTCGTCCTTATTAAGGGACACCGCTGCCATGGCCGGAGAAGTCGCTGTTCTGGGAAAACTGAACTATCTGGACGTGTGGAACGACGAGTTGTTCCGCAGCCGCCTCGATGCCGAACCGTTCACCGACGAAGATGAGCAGGTGATTAGCGAGTTGGGGGTCTGAGGTGGATGTCCGAACACATCCCCGTCCTATTGACGGAAGTCCTCGAATTCCTGACCCCGCAACCGGGGGGTACGTTCATCGACGCCACGGTGGGCGCCGGCGGGCACTCTGCCGCAATTCTGGAACGGACCGGTTCCGAAGGTCGTTTGCTGGCGATCGACCGGGACGAGGCCGCGCTCGATCTGGCTCGCACACGTCTTTCCAATTACCATCCGCGGGTCGTATTTCGACACGCCAATTTCAGCGAGGTGGCTGAGGTGGCCCGCGAGGAGCAATTTCTGGGCGTGGATGGCATTGTGGCCGACCTCGGAGTGTCTTCAATGATGCTGGACCGGCCTGAACGCGGTTTTTCCTTCCAGGCTGACGGTCCCCTCGACATGAGAATGGATCGGCGTGAGCCGCTCATGGCATCGGAGATTGTGAACTGGACCCGTGAAACCGAACTCGCGGACATCATTTACAAGTACGGCGAAGAGCGGCGCTCCCGCCCTATCGCCCGCTCGATCGTCAGACATCGTCCCCATCGCACAACCGGCGATCTGGTGCGCGCGATCGAGGCGGTGAGGGGAAAGCGCAGCTACGATCGGATTCATCCCGCGACACGGACGTTCATGGCTTTACGGCTGTTCGTCAACAAGGAGTTGGAGCACCTTGAATCCTTTCTGGAATCTGCTCCCCCCCTCTTGGCGCCCGGCGGGCGTCTGGTTGTGATTGCCTTCCATTCGCTCGAAGACAGGATCGTGAAGCACCGCCTGCGCGACATGCGCTCGGTCGGCCGCGTCCTGACAAAAAAGGTAGTACGGGCAGCGGAGTCCGAACGTTTTGCAAACCCTCGATCGCGTAGCGCCAGGCTCCGTGTTATGGAGAAATTAGATGTCCACAATCGACATTCAATTCGACAAGAAAATTGACAACTCCAGGATTCAGCGCGACTTCGATTCGTCGTGCAGCCGGGAGTATCTTTCGCTCACACTGCTGGGCGCCGTGTTCGTTATCTGTGCGTTGTTTTACGGTTGGCAGCAATACCAATGGATTCAGTACGGGTATCAGATCGAAGAGACGCAGAAACAAAACGAGGAATTTGTCGAAGTTGGCCGCCAACTGAGGGTAGAGCGGGGAATGCTGGCCAGTCCGCAGCGGATCGACGCGATCGCGCGCAGCCTGGGGATGATAACGCCGAACCCGGACGCGATTGTCATGCTCGATGTCGAATACGCGATTCCAGCGGATTCGGCCGATTCCTGGGCGATAGAAACGCAACTGGCCCAGCGAACCGACGACTGAGTATTCGGGAGTGTCCATGGGACGTCGAGGCGCAGGAATTCACAGACGACTAACCGTCATCGCAATCGTGATGGTGTTGTGGGGAGCTGTGATCGGGGTCCGTCTGTACTCACTCCAGGTTGTTCAGTCCGCCGATTTCAAGGCCCGTGCCATCGGCCAGCACGAAAGGGTTCTTGAGATCAGTCCCCGCCGCGGCTCCATCTTCGACCGCAACGGCAATGAACTGGCGGTCAGCATCGAAGTGGATTCGCTTTACGCGGTTGCTTCGGAAATCGCAGATCCGGAAGCTACGGCAGCCTTTCTGGCGGATGTCTTCGACAGTTCCGCAGAATCCATGGAGTCCCGCCTGAATTCGGATCGAGGCTTCACGTGGGTCAAACGAAAGATCTCGAAGCGGGAGGCCGATCGAGTCCGGTCGGCGAATATTCGCGGTCTCTATTTCCAGAAGGAATCCAAACGCTTCTATCCGAACCGAGAGTTGGCGTCCCACGTTCTTGGCGGGGTCGATCTCGACGATGCGGGTGCGGGTGGAATCGAATACAAGTATAACGACCTGATTGCGGGCCCTCCGGGGAAAGTCGTCGCAATGATCGATGCGCGTGGACGCAGCTTCCACCGGCTGGAGCAGCTTCCCGCATCCGGTGAGAATCTGACGACGACCATCGATCAGACCATTCAGTTCATTGCCGAGAGGGAGGTGGCCCGAACCATCGCCCAGACCCGGGCGGTCGGGATGAGCGTCGTCGCGATGGATCCATCGACCGGCGAGATCCTGGCCATGGCCAACTATCCCCAGTTCAATCCCAACGAATACGGACGGTTTCCGGCCGAGAACAGGCGGAACCGGGCCATTGGCCAGAACTATGAACCGGGATCGACCTTCAAGATCGTGACCGTGGCGGCCAATCTTGAAGAAAGTCTCACAACATTGGACGAAGTGATCGACTGCCAGATGGGTCACATCGACATCATGGGCCACCGCATCAACGACCATAAGCCCTTTGGTCTGCTCTCGGTTCGCGAGATCCTGCAGTATTCATCCGATGTCGGAGCCATCAAGCTGGGGATGCGGTTGGGCGACCAGCGCTTTGCGGATTACATCGGGCGGATGGGCTTCGGTCGAAGAACCGGAGTCGACTTGCCGGCCGAAGAGCGGGGATTGTTCCGGCCTGCGGCCCAATGGTCGAACGTGTCGGTTGGTGCGATATCGATGGGCCAGGAGATCGCAGCCACTCCGTTGCAGGTCGTGAACATGGTATCGATGGTCGCCAACGGCGGTACGCTTTACCAGCCCCACGTTGTCAAGCGTGTCGAAGACCCCCTGACCGGCCGCGTTACCGAGACTCGGCCGGTGGGGCAGCGTGTGATTGGCGAGGAGACCGCGGCTTTGCTTCGTGATGCGCTCCAGACGGTGGTCGCCGACGGAACCGGAGCCAATGCCAGGATACCCGGATTCACCGTCGCCGGAAAGACGGGTACGGCGCAGAAGATCGATCCTCGTACCCGTGCGTATTCGTTCACGGCATACGTGGCTTCGTTCGTGGGATTCGCTCCCGTTTCGAACCCCGAAGTGGCTGTCGTCGTCATGATCGACGAACCGGTCGGGCCTCACGGAGGAGGTGAGGTGGCGGCGCCCGCGTTCAAGCGAATCGTGGAAGAAATCCTTCGGTACCGCTCGGTGGTTCCGGATGCTCCGACCGCGCCGCCGCGCTCGACCGATGACGACCCAGCGATTCCCGTACCCGCCGTCCCGGTGCCTCAACCCGATCTCCGCGAAGACATGGTTGGCGATTGGGAAGTTGTCGACGTGGCGGTGCGGCCGGAAACGTCGGTGCAGGACGCCGGGACCGATGGCGGAACCGGTACCGTGAGGATTCCGGATTTCGATGGGCTCCCGTTGCGCCGCGTTACGGAAACATGTATGCAGCTTGGCCTGAAATGCCAGTCGGGAGGATCTGGATTCGCCATCGCACAGTCGGTGCCTCCGGGCACGTCCGTCCCCTGGGGGGGGACGGTTCAGGTCCGTTTCTCGACGACTTACGATCGATCGATAGCGCCGTCGCCCGTCCCCGCAGTTCGGCCGAACCCTTAGCAACATGGGATTCATGGGTACAGGCGCCATATTCCGGCCGGCGCCGGGTGATTCGCAGCATGAGATTGAACGAACTGATCGAGGAAATTGCGGTGTCTTCGGTCGTCGGAGATCAGACCGTGGAAGTGACCGGCGTTCAGTACGATTCCCGCTCCGTCGAGCCCGGTTCGGTATTCGTCGCAATTCGTGGGGAGCGCGCTGATGGAAACTCCTTTGTCAACGACGCGCTGGCCCGAGGCGCCGTTGCCATCGTTTCGGAAAACCCTCCGGGCCCGTCCCCCGCGTGGATCCAGGTTCCATCGGATCGCCGCGCGCTGGCTGCGTGCGCTGCCGCTTTTTACCGCCGTCCGACATCCCGTCTCTCCCTGATCGGGATCACCGGTACGAACGGCAAGACCACAACCGCACACCTGGTCGAATCCATTGTCCAATCCACTGGGTTTCCGGTGGCGCTTCTGGGAACGATCGACTACCGGGTGCCCGGATTTCGTGCCGCGGCGGTACGTACAACTCCAGAAGCGCCCGACTTGGAGCGACTGTTCAGGCAAGCCGTGGATGCCGGCTGCAGGTATGCCGTGATGGAGGTGTCCTCTCATGCGATCGCGATGCACCGGGTGGCGGAAATGAACTTCGATGTGGCCGCGTTCACCAATCTGAGCCGAGAACATCTGGATTTTCACGGAACGATGGAACAGTATTTTGAAACCAAGAAAAAGCTGTTTACGGGTTTGGGCGGTGCGGCCCCCGAAGTTGCGGTCCTCAACAGGGACGACCCGTTTTTCGCGTCTCTGGCGGCCTCGGGAAACAAACGGGTCCTGTCGTTTGGAATGACCCGCGACGCGGATATCCATCCCGTCTCCAGCCAATTGAAAGGTCGGCGAATCGAGGCGCGATTTACGACTCCGTCAGGGAATGTATCCCTGAAATCGTCCCTTCTGGGCCGTGGAAATCTCTACAACATTTCGACGGCTCTCGGGATCGGGATCGCCCTGGATCTGGACCTGGACGCGATCGCGGGCGGAATCGAAGCTGTTGAGGGTGTTCCGGGAAGATTCGAAAATATCGACTGCGGCCAGGACTTTCGATTGATTGTCGACTATGCCCACACCGACGATGCCTTGGCGAGGGTTCTGGACGCGGTCAGGGAAATCACCTCGGGACGGGTCATCGTGGTCTTTGGCGCCGGAGGCGATCGGGATCGCGACAAGCGTGCGCGAATGGGCGAGGTGGCCGGACGTCTGAGTGATTTGAGCATCGTGACTTCGGACAACCCCAGGAATGAAGATCCGCTTTCGATTATCGCGATGATCGAAGAGGGCCTTCGAGGCGCAAACGGTGTTTACGAAACCGTTCCGGACAGGCGCGAGGCAATCGCCGTCGCCCTCGCTGCCGCTCGTCCCGGCGATACCGTCGTGATTGCGGGCAAGGGCCACGAGACGGTTCAGACGATCGGTAGCGAGTCTCTGCCGTTCGACGATCGAAAAATCGCGAGAGAACTGCTGACCCAATCATGAACTTGACTCTCGAAGAGATTGCGGCACACACCGGCGGCCGGTTTGAGGGGGCCGGTGCGAAGACGGTTCGAGGGTACTCGATCGACAGCCGCTCGATCCGGCGTGGCGAGCTTTTCATTGCCATCAAGGGGCCGCGATTCGACGGCCATCGGTTTCTGGGAGAGGTGGCGAAGAAGGGCGCCTTCGGGGCCGTGGTTTCCGAAGAAGTGAGTGGCCTCAACGGTTTTCCCACGGTTCGTGTGGGTTCGACACTCGAAGCCTTGCACGATCTCGCGCGGTCGGTCCGCCGCAAGTGGGGACGGCCAGTTATCGGCGTCACCGGAAGTGTCGGCAAGACTACAACCCGCGAAATGGTTGCCGCCGTCCTGGGCGTGCGTCACAGGGTTCTCCGCTCGACGGGAAACCTTAACAACGAATACGGTTTGCCGCTGTGCCTTTTGCGTCTGGAACCGGACCACGACATGGCCGTGATGGAGATGGGAATGTCCGCGGCGGGAGAAATACGGAAACTGGCCGCGATTGCCGAGCCCAACGAGGGATTGATCACAAACGTGAATCCCGTCCATTTGGAATTCTTCGACTCCGTGGATGAAATCGCCGCGGCCAAGGCCGAACTGCTCGAAGGCCTGGTGGGCAATCCGAGGGCCTACCTGAACAACGACGATTCCCGTGTGCGGCGTATGTCGACGCGATTCGACGGCGACATCGTCACCTACGGCATTCGTTCCGCCGCCTCGTTTCGTGTCACCGGGATCGAATCACTCGGCGTGGAAGGCACCGCGTTCACGATGCGCCACGGCCGCCGCGAGGTGCGCTTCGCGATGCCCTTGCTCGGGGTTCACAACGTGATCAATGCGGCCGCCGCGATCAGCGTCGGCGTGACCCACGGGCTGGATTGGGACAAGGTCGTGGGCGCCTTCGAGGGCATGGCCCCAGGAAGCATGCGCGGGAACGTCGTCCGGTTTCGCGAGGGATTCTCCCTGATCGACGACTCGTATAACTCAAACCCGAAGGCACTCACCGAAATGATTCGCCTGCTTGTCACGGTTCCCGGTTTCGAGCGGCGAATACTGGTTGCCGGAGACATGCTCGAGCTCGGTACCGAGAGCGCGAAGCTGCATGCCGGTTGCGGCCGGGATGCCGTCAAGGCTGGTGTTGACTTGATTGTGGGCGTGGGTCCGCACGCTGACGCGCTCATCGCCGGGGCGCGCGAGGCGGGCGCGGCCCCGTCACGGTTGAAGCTGGCGCGCGACGCGGGCGAAGCCGGAGAACTGCTGGCGGACGCCGCACGAAGCGGAGATCTGATTCTCATCAAGGGTTCGCGCGGAATGAAGCTTGAACAGGCGATCGATACCTTGAGACTTTCGTTCTCGATCATGGAGCCCTGATGCTGTTTCATCTGTTCACGCAAACTTCACTGGCCGATTTGCCCCTGCTCGGCGTATTGAATGTTTTTCAGTACATTACGTTCCGCACCGCCGTCGCCACCATTTCGGCACTGGCGATCAGCCTGTTGATGGGCCCGTGGCTGATCCAACGTCTCCAGCAGTTCCAGATCGGACAGAACATTCGCCAAGAGGGGCCGGAATCGCACCAGTCCAAAGCGGGCACTCCCACGATGGGAGGTGTGCTCATTGTCGTCTCGATCATTTTTTCGACATTGCTATGGGCCGATCTCTCCAACCCATTCATCTGGGTGGTGGTTCTCTCGACGCTCGCTTTCGGCGCTGTCGGATTCGCCGATGACTACCTGAAGATCGTCCGAAAGAGATCGCTCGGCTTGCGGGTCCGCTCAAAATTAATCCTGCAGATCCTGACGACTTTCCTCATCGGGGCGTTTCTTCTCTATCTGGCGGGACAGGGACTGTTTTCCACACAGCTGACCGTGCCGTTCTTCAAGAGTTTTACGCCGGATCTGGTCTGGATGCCTCTGGACAACGTGCCGATGATCCTGATCGGCAGCGCTCCGTTTCTGCTGTTTATCGTCTTGGTGGTGGTCGGATCTTCGAACGCCGTCAACCTGACCGACGGTCTCGACGGTCTGGCGATCGGTTGCGTGGCGGTCGCTTCGGGCGCGTTGACTATTCTCACCTATGTGACCGGACACCAGGTCTTTGCCGAATACCTCGACCTGCAGCACCTGGAGCCAGCGGCCGAAGTGACCATTTTTTGCGGTTCCGTCTTCGGTGCCAGCATGGGTTTTCTGTGGTACAACGCGCACCCCGCCGAGATGTTCATGGGCGATGTCGGTTCTCTGGCGCTTGGAGGCGCGATCGGAACCGTGGCCGTCGTGATCAAACAGGAACTGCTGCTGATATCGATTGGAGGCATCTTCGTCGTCGAAGCGCTTTCGGTGATGATCCAGGTCGGTTCGTTCAAGCTTCGAGGCAAGCGTGTGTTCCGGATGGCGCCGATCCACCACCATTTCGAGTTGCTTGGCTGGACGGAGTCGAAGGTGATCATTCGTTTCTGGATCGCGGCGCTCTTGTTTGCGCTGCTCAGCCTTTCGACCCTGAAACTGCGGTGAAGGTCGTCGTTGTCGGCATGGCGCGCAGCGGTTTGGCGGTATCGCGACTTCTCAGCGACAAGGGCATTGAAGTCTTTGCCAGCGACGCGCAGCGTGATCCGCCTCTGAGGCCCGATTTCGAGGGCGAGGGCATCGAGTGCGAGACCGGCGGTCACAGCGTGGAACGATTCGAGAACGCGGACGAGATCGTTGTCAGTCCGGGCGTACCGTTGGACATCGAACCGTTGCAGGCGAGCCGGCGGCGCGGAATACCTGTCGTCAGCGAACTCGAAGTGGCGGCGCGCTATCTGGAAGGTGATGTGGTCGCGCTGACCGGATCGAACGGGAAGACCACGACGACCGCATTGGTTGGGCACATTCTGGCGAGCGGTTCGCGCCCCGTTCAGGTCGGAGGAAACATCGGTACGCCGGCGTCGGCCCTGGTTGCTTCCTCGCGAGTGGAGACGATCAACGTGATTGAAGTCAGCAGCTTTCAGCTTGACGGCCTCCAGCGGTTTCGGCCGCATGTGGCCGTGCTGCTCAATATCGCACCGGACCATATGGATCGTTATGAAAACTTCGAGGCCTATCGCCAGTCCAAGTTCAGGGTCTTTGCGAATCAGAACGAAGACGACTACGCCGTGATCAACCGTGACGATGACAATGTTTTTCCGCTTCCCGCCAGCGTTCGGTCCCGTCATCTGGAATTCAGCCGCCGCGCATGCGCCGGGAGTGGGGCATCGGTCCGCGACGGCCAATTGATTGTGGGCGGGATACCGGTGATGCCGGTCGCGGACGTTCCGTTGCGAGGCGCGCACAACGTCGAAAATGTGCTGGCCGGGCTGCTGGTTGCCGAAATCCATGGCGTTCCCGCGGCCGAGGCGGCGCGGGCCGTCGAGTCCTTTCGCCCCGTCGAGCATCGGCTGGAGCCTGTCGCAACCGTAGAGGGTGTGGAATACGTCAACGACTCGAAGGCGACCAATGTGGACTCGGCCGTGAAGGCGCTCGAATCGTTCTCTGAACCGATCGTCGTGATTCTGGGCGGGAAAGACAAAGGCGCGCCGCTTGAACCGCTGGTCGAAGCCATGAAAGGGAAGGTCCGGCAGGCCGTACTGATCGGTGCATCCGCGTCACATTTCGAGCAAGCGATTGGCGGCGCGGTTCCAAGCCGTCGCGCCGGGTCGATGACGGAAGCGGTCGAAGCCGCGGCGGGAGCGGCAAGAACAGGAGACGTCGTATTGCTGTCGCCGGCCTGCGCGAGCTTCGATATGTATCGAAACTACGAAGAGCGTGGCGACGATTTCAAAAAGGCCGTGAAATCGTTCCAGAAATAAATGGCAAGAAAACTCAAACCCGACTGGATTCTGTTCGTTGCGACGTTGATATTCGTTGTGATCGGTTTGATCCTGGTGTTCAGTTCCTCGGCCGTCATGGCGAGCGAACGATTCGGCGATGCCAATTATTTTCTGTTCCGGCACCTGTTCTCGGCGGGGCTCGGTCTGGCGTTCATGTTCGTCCTGATGCAGATCGACTACAAGCACTACCGGCATCCCGCGGTGGTTTTCTCGCTTCTGTCGGTGGTGACCGTCCTGCTGGTCGCGACCAACTTCATGCCGACAATCGCGAACACGCACCGGTGGATCCGGATCGGCGGTTTTTCGTTCCAGCCATCCGAACTGGCCAAGATCGCGGTCGTGGTTTTCATGGCCTACTTTCTGGAGAAGCACAAGGAACGCGTGAATGATGTTCGGTACACCCTGCTGCCGGTCGGCGTTGTCTTGCTCCTGATTGGAGGACTGATCGTCTTTCAGCCGGACCTCGGGACGGCCGTGTCGATTGCCGGCGTTGCCGGAATCCTGTTGTTTGCGGCCGGACTTCAACTCCGCTGGTTCGGCATGGCCGCTGTGCTGGCCGCGCCCGCGTTTTACTTTCTGATCTATCGGGTGCCCTGGCGCCGCCAGCGGTTGTTGGCATTCATGGACCCATGGTCCGACCCGCTCGACAGCGGATATCAGATCATTCAGTCCCTGACCGCGGTGGGTTCGGGAGGACTGACCGGTGTGGGACTGATGGAGGGACAGCAGAAGCTGTTCTATCTTCCCGAGCCCCACACGGATTTCATTTTTGCGGTGATTGGCGAAGAACTGGGATTGATCGGCACGTTGACGGTGCTGTTATTGTTCGGGGTTTTTCTGTGGAGGGGTATCCGTACCGCGTTGCGGGCGCCCGACCTGCTCGGTGCCTATTTGGCGTTGGGTATCACGATCATGGTGACCCTGCAGGCGTTCTTCAACATGAGCGTCGTAGTCGGACTGCTCCCCACGAAGGGAATTCCTCTGCCGTTTATGAGCTACGGAGGCAGTTCGTTCCTGATCATGCTGGCTTCAGTGGGGGTCTTGCTCAGCGTGTCGCAGCGCGGAAGTTGAGTTTTTGAATGACGGTGCTGCTGGCAGAACGCTGAGCGTTCTGCCACGGTGTGCTGGTAGAACCCTGCAGGGTTCTACCACGGGTGCTGCTGGCAGAACCCGGCCGGGTTCTACCACGGGCTGCTGGATCCGGCGCTGTAGCAGATAACTCGTGAGAAATGCGGCTTGGGGCGGAGAAAGTTTCTGCCGGTCCTGATCTGTCACTATGAAAGCGATAATTGCTGGGGGTGGAACAGGTGGGCATCTTATGCCCGGTATTGCGGTTGCCCGCGAGTTGCTCCGCCGCGACTCGGAAACCCGAATCTTGTTCGTGGGGGCCGACGAGGGCATCGAAACCATTATCGTGCCTCGCGAGGGGTTCGAACTGGTCACCCTGTCCGTCGGAGGATTGAATCGGACCGGCTGGTTGAAACGGGTCCGAAACCTGTTTCGGCTGGGTTGGTCGTTGATCGGTTCCATGGGTGTACTCGGACGCTTCGGTCCCGATGTGGTCGTGGGGTTGGGAGGATACGCCTCGTTTCCCATGGTTGCAGCAGCGGTCGTTCGTGGGGTGCCGCGAATTCTGATGGAGCAGAACGTTTATCCAGGTTGGGCAAACCGGGTACTTGGGCGGGCGGCGATGGCCGTCGCCGTTCCCGATGATCGGGCCGCGCGGTACTTCGATGGGCGCGCCGTGGTGACTGGCAACCCCGTGCGTTCAGGGTTCAAGTCGCTCGTGCCGAAACGGCATTTTGCGCCGTTCACCGTGTTGGTGACGGGAGGTAGTCAGGGCGCCGAATCGATCAATCGAGCCGTGATCGATGCCCTGCGGTTCATCGAATCGTCGCTGCCGGGGGGAACCGGGGGCATTCGGTTCGTACACCAGACCGGAACGCGTCAGGTCGAGTCGGTCCGGGAAGGTTACCGTGAGGCCGGCTTCGAGGCGGAGGTCGCGAGTTTCTTCGACTCGTTCGAGACCCGTTACCAGGAAGCGGATCTCATCGTCTGCCGTGCCGGCGCGGCGACAGTGGCCGAGTTGCGGGCAGGTGGCAAGGCCGCAATCATGATTCCCCTGTCGT
Source organism: Terriglobia bacterium (assembly GCA_963555775.3). Classification (GTDB taxonomy): domain Bacteria; phylum Acidobacteriota; class Terriglobia; order 20CM-2-55-15; family 20CM-2-55-15; genus JAJEDW01. Next base: position 700,212 of record CAUVWY020000009.1, read on the forward strand.
GGGCCACCGACGACCATCAGAGGAAGAACGCCCGAGCGATGGTCGAAGAGGGGGCGGCGGCGATGATCGACCCCGATGAACTCTCGGGCGAAAGACTGGCGAGCGAGATCGTGTCGTTGTTGGCGGACCCCGTGCGCCTGCAATCGATCGAACGGAACGCCCGCCGGATCGCGGTGCTCGATGCGGAGTCGCGAATTGCGGATTTGATCGAACGGGCCGCACGAGGGTAGGACGCATCCGCAGAAGAAGTATTCGAACGTCGAGTGACGGTCAGAACACGGTCAGAACAATGTTCAAGCGCATTAAACATGTCCACTTCGTCGGTATCGGCGGCATCGGCATGAGTGGCATCGCCGGGGTATTGCTGACGCTTGGCTACCGCGTGACGGGTTCGGACACAAGGGCAACCCGCGTGACCGAAGCGTTGACGCGTGACGGCGCCGAAGTGTTTTTTGCCCATCGCGCCGAAAACGTTTCGGGCGCCCACGTCGTTGTCCGGTCGTCCGCCGTCGGTTCCGGCAATCCCGAATTGCTGGAAGCGGGTGCGCGAAACATTCCGGTGATCTCCCGTGCCGAAATGCTTGCCGAACTGGCCCGGCTCAAATACACGATCGCCGTCGCCGGAACACACGGCAAGACGACGACGACTTCAATGATTGCGGCGATCCTGGATAGTGCCGGTATGGATCCGACTTTCGTCATTGGCGGCAAGGTGAACGCGGTCGGTCGCAACGCGCGCCTTGGCAAAGGGGAGTTCATCGTTCTCGAGGCCGACGAGAGCGACGGTTCCTTCCTGATGCTGTCGCCGACGATCGCGGTAATCACGAACATCGAAGCCGACCATCTCGATCACTACGCCAACCTTGGCGAGATTCAGGACTCGTTCGTTTCGTTTGCCAACAAGGTTCCGTTCTACGGCACCGTCGTGGCGCCTTCAGATGCGGTCTCAGTTCGTGAAATTCAGGGTCGAATCAAACGTCCGGTGGTCACGTTCGGAACCGGCGATGACGCCGCCATACGCGTGTCCGACTGCGTGTTCGAGAATCTGGGTTCCCGATTCCGTTTGCATTACAACGGCCGGGGACGTATCGAATGCGCTTTGCAGGTGCCGGGCGAGCATAACGTCCTGAACGCGGCGGCCGCATTTGCCGCGACCTGTGAAATGGGTGTCGATCCTGAAATCATCGCCCGTGGGCTGGGAGAATTCCGCGGTGTGGAGCGGCGTTTCCAGGTGAAGGCGGCGGAACCCCATACGGTTGTGGACGATTACGCGCATCATCCGACCGAGGTCCGTGCAACGCTGGCTGCCGCGAGAAACGCCGGTTTCGGCAGAATTCTGGCTGCGTTCCAACCGCATCGTTACAGCCGAACCTTTCACCTGTTCGAAGACTTCGTGCGTGCCTTCGACGATGCGGACGTCGTTCTGATTGCCGACATCTATCCTGCTGGAGAAGAACCCATCGATGGCGTGAGTTCTGCCGCCCTGGTGGAGCGGATGCGGACTCTCGGCAAGTGCGAGGCGGTCCACGTGCCGCGGGTGGACGACATGGAAAGCTACTTCCGGAGGAATGTCCGGTCTGGCGATGCCATTGTCATCATGGGCGCCGGAAACATCACCGTACTGGCTGACACGCTCGCACATCCGGCGCCGGTCGACGCGAAAATCGATCCACAAGACACAGCCATCAAGGTTTCAGAGGGTTAGACGATGTCAAAGAGAAAACCGAGTCGATGGATGCGTTACCTGCGGAACCGGTCCCGCGCCGACTGGTTGCACGCCATGTATGTGGCAACGATTCTGGTTCTGGTGGGGGTCGCAGGCTTCGGGCTCCAAAGGGTGTTCGTCTTTGCCCAAACGTCCGAAGCCCTGGCGTTGAGCAACATCCAGGTGACGGGCGAGCGTCGCGTGACCGCAAGCGAAATCCTGGCAAGTGCGGGTTACTCTCCCGGCACGTATACGCTCGGTGTCAGCCTTCGCGAAATACGCGAAGCCGTCGAGAAGATCCACTGGGTACGCCACGCAACGGTTCGGCGGGTCTGGCCGAATGAACTCGTCATCACCGTTGTCGAGCGGGAGCAGGTGGCTCTTGCCCGTATCGATGGAGAGATTTATCAGGTCGACATCGATGGCACGATTATTCCCGTGGACGTCTGGACCAATACGAATTTCCCGATTCTGGATGGCCTGTCATTTCGTGGCAGCCAGGACGGCGACAACGGAAACGAGGTCAAGGTCGGCATCTACCTCGACCTCGTCGAAGTCCTTGGTGAAACCTCACTGTCCGAGGTTCACATTTCCGAGTCCGGTGACGTGTCGGTCGTACCCGTCGATGACCCGCTGATCGTGGACCTCGGAAAAACGGATTACTGGGACCGCTGGGATCTGTACCAGAGACTCAAGCCCTTGATCCGTGAAGACTTTCCGACGGCACTGCGAATCGACTTGCGTTTCAAGGATCCGGTCATCACTCAACCCGAAAATATCGATGAAAATGGTCCGGTCGAGAGAATCATATGGGGCGACGAGACAAAACTATTGTAGGGCTGGACATCGGCTCGACGAAGATCTGCACGCTCATAGCCGCGGTGCGTAACGGCGGATTGGACCCGGTAGGGTTTTCGAACGTCGAATCGAAGGGCCTGAAAAAAGGCGTGGTCGTGAACCTGGAAGCCACGGTCGCGGCAATCCGGAGAAGCGTCGGAGAAGCGGAGTTGATGGCCGGGTTCGATGTCGACGAGGTGTTCGTCGGTCTTTCCGGACCGCACGTCCGCAGCGTGAACAGCACGGGCGCCATTCCGATCTCGAATCAAGCGCGCGAGATCGTACGCGAAGACGTGCGCCGCGTGATCGAGGCCGCGCGCGCGGTCGCCCTCGCTCCCGACCGCGAGATCATCCATATCATCCCGCAGGAATTCGTCGTCGACGATCAGGAAGGAATCGGCGATCCACTCGGGATGGTGGGCACTCGCCTGGAGGTCAATGTCCACATCGTCACCAGTTCGGTGACGGCAGCTCAGAACATCGTCACCGCGGTGAACCGCAGTGGTTTGGAAGTTGCGGATACCGTACTCGAACCCCTCGCGTCCGGTGAAGTCACGATGACCGATGACGAGCGCGAGTTGGGGTGTGTTCTCGTGGAAATCGGCGGCGGAAAGACCAGCGTGGCAATCTATCACCACGGCGCGGTTCGGCATACCGTGGTGCTTCCGGTCGGCGGCGACCACTTCACCAATGATATTGCCGTGGGTTTGCGCACGCCGATCCCCGAAGCCGAACGCATGAAACGGGAGTTCGGATGTGTGGTTTCGGCGATGGCGGATGACGAACTGACATTCGAGTTCAACGGTGTCGGTTCGCGCCAGCCGAAGGTGATAGGCCAACGGGTTCTGAGCGACATCCTGCAACCGAGGGCTGAAGAAATCATCCACTTCGTGCGGTCCGAGATTCGACGCTCCGGCTCCGAACGCCAGGCCGGCGCCGGGGTTGTCCTGACCGGAGGCGTGGCCTTGCTGGGGGGGTTGACCTTTCTTTTCGAGACGTTACTCGATCTGCCGGTACGGGTGGGGATTCCGGAAAGTTTCCCCGACGTGCAATTTCACGAACCGCGATACGCGACCGTGCTTGGTCTGGTCGCCTTTGGCGAGCGAAGGCGAAAAACGCATGAGTTTCACGAACATTCGGAGTCTGCGTTCAAGCGCATGTTTTCGAAACTGAGGAGTCTGGTCGTCTAGACCGGGGTTTCAGGAATACAGGAGGGAGCAGTGTCCAATCATATTCTGGGCGACAATTCCGTTCGCTTCATCTTTGACGACGAACGGAAAATAGGAGCTTCTATCAAGGTCATTGGTGTCGGGGGCGGCGGGTCGAACGCGGTCAACCGGATGATGGACGCGGGTGTCGTGGGAGTAGAGTTCCTGGTTGCCAACACGGACATCCAGGCGCTTGAGCAGTCTCAGGCCCCGGTCAAGATTCAGATCGGAGAGAAGATCACAAAGGGGCTCGGGGCGGGGGCCAACCCCGAGATCGGACGCGAGGCGGCGCTCGAGGATACCGACAAGATCATGGAGTCCCTGGAAGGGGCAGACATGGTTTTTGTGGCCGCGGGGCTTGGTGGCGGAACCGGAACCGGGGCGGCGCCGATCATTGCGTCCCTGGCGGCGGGCCTCGGATGCCTGACAGTGGCCGTCGTGACCAAACCCTTTGCGTTTGAGGGCCGAAAGCGGATGTCCCATGCGGACCGCGGTCTCACCGATCTGAAAGAGGCCGTCGATTCGGTCATCACAATTCCCAACGAACGACTTCTGGCGACGCTCGAGAAGGGGACCACTCTGTTCGATGCGTTCCAGATTGCCGACAACATTCTGTGCCAGGCGGTGCAAGGCATTTCGGATCTGATCATAGTTCCAGGACTCATCAACCTCGACTTTGCAGACGTCAAAACCGTTATGCACGGTATGGGGATTGCTCTGATGGGAACCGGTACGGCCTCCGGAGAGAATCGAGCCGTCGAAGCTGCCGAGCGGGCCATAACCAGTCCGCTGCTTGAAGACAGCATGATCCAGGGCGCCCGTGGCGTACTGATCAACATCACCGGCGGCGGCCTGACGCTGCACGAGGTGAACGAAGCCTCCAACATCGTCCAGCAAGCTGCCGACAGCGAGGCCAACATCATATTCGGGGCTGTACTCGACAAGCGGATGACGGATGAGATCAAGATCACTGTTATTGCCACCGGTTTCGACCAGGGTCCGGTCACCGGCACCCGGGTCACCGAGACCAGGGAACCCGCGGTTCCCAATCTGGAGATCCCGGCGTTCCTGAGGCGGGCAGCCAACAGTTAGCCCACCCTTTTCCCGGGTTTTCGTCGCGAAGAGTCGGAGACACCGTCAGAGCTACGGCGCGTTCAACGGCGCGTTCCTCGCGCCGGGCGCGTAGCGGCGCGTTCCTCGCGCCGGATCAAGCGCGAAAGCGCGCCGCTCCTTGCGCCAGCCCAAGGCGCATAAAAATAGTGGTGGACGTTGCGGGGGCCTTCCACGATCCGGACGACGACACGCTGACGTAAGCGGCGACCTCATCCAGGACATCCGTCGCCACGGTGAGCCGGTCCGATTCGATTATCACGATCACGCCGGGGAGCGCGGGCCGGACGACAATCAAGTGTCCGCTAACAACGGTGGAATGGGCCGAACCGGAGAATCCCGGGCCGCCCATTACCGATTATGACGTGCAATGCCGGGAAGGGCCGAGCGGTTTCTTCATCAATGCGCCGCACGAAGGGCCGGGACGGACCGCCACGCTGACGGGGCTGAAGGCGGCCACGCTCTATCAGGTGCAGGTGCGGGCGAGCAACGAGGAAGGCACGGGCAGATGGTCGCAGCCAGGCGAAGGGTTGACGCTGGCTGGTCCGGCCGCCGTGCTGCCGTTTTCCGTCCCCGACCGGGGCGGGATTTCCTTCACCTCCCAGGGCACATCGCCCGAGCTCCGTGTTGGATATGGACAGGTGGAGACCGATGACGGGATGACGCCGCCGGTCGGACTGGCCATATTCGGTTCCCGACTGAACGGGATTCTCGCTTCGGAAGTCGGCGTCCCGGCCTCCGCGGCCGTTCTGGAAGGACGGATCTTTGCCGAAACCGACGGACCCGTCCGAAACGGCCTTGCCTTGGCCAATACGTCGGGTGCGCCCACGACGGTCCGGCTCGAATTGACGGAACTTGACGGGACCGCCACCGGATCCACCGAGTCGCTCACCATCCCCGCATCGGGCCACGTGGCCCGATTCATCGATGAATTCTTCCCCGCCCTGACCACCCCATTCTCGGGAATTCTCAGGATTGTCTCCACCGTGCCCGACATCGCAGCCGCCGCCCTTACGGTCCCCGGCGGCGGTGTACTTGAGGAACAACTGGCCGAGATGGTCCGGCGCGATGCCCCGGCCCTCGTCGGCGACCGAGACCGCCACATGCAGCCCCTCGCGCTCCGCCGCGATCCGGATGCGGGCGGATTCCGGAGAGTGGCGCCCGGCGTTGGCCAGCAGGTTGTTGAGCACCTGCACCGTGCGCTGCCGGTCGGCCATGACCCGGGGCAGGCCGGGCGGCAGGTCGATGCGCCCGGCGTGCCGCCCGCCGCCGCTGACGAACGTGCCGCGGGCCCCGGCGCCCAGCTCGGCGTATGGGCAAGAAAGATGACGGCGTCGACGGGAAACATGATCATAATTAGGGAGGAAATCTTCAAATATGATCCAATTCAGGATTGTTGCGGCCACCTTGCTGATCCTCATTACCCTGACGATACCGGTGATCGCACAGGATGATCTGACCGACGAGCAGTACGAGGAGCTTAGCCGCGCCCTCGACATGTCGGTCGATGAAATCCGGGCCATGAACCTGCCGCCGGACGACCTGCAGGTGCTGCTGGAGGGATACACCCAATCCATCGTTGTCGTGGGTTCACGGGCCGAGCCGCGCACGGTCACCGCTTCGGCCGTACCCGTGGACATCCTTTCCTCGTCCGACCTCACGCGGCAGGGCGGCTTCAATCTGCAGGAACAACTCCGGACCATCGTTCCTTCATTCAATGTCAACACGCAGCCCATCAGCGACGCCTCGACGGTGGTGCGGCCGGCGATGTTGCGGAACCTGGCCCCGGACCACACCCTCGTTCTGGTGAACGGCAAGCGCCGCCACCGCTCGGCGATCATTGACTGGCACGGCGGCAACGGCGTGGCCTTCGGCTCCCAGGGTCCGGACATTTCTACGATTCCGGCCATCGCGCTGCGGCAGGTCGAAGTGTTGCGCGACGGCGCCGCGGCGCAATACGGTTCGGACGCCATTGCCGGCGTCATCAACTTCCAATTGAAAGACGCCGCTGAGGGCGGAGCGGTGTGGTTGAACGCCGGCACGTATCTGGAGGGTGACGGCGAAACCTACAGCATGGCCGCCAACGTCGGCCTGCCGCTGGGCAGCGGCGGTTTCGCCAATCTCAGCCTGGAATACGGCAGCGCCAATCCGACCAACCGGAGCGCGCCCCGTAGCGACGCCATCGCGCTCCGCGCAGCTGGCAATACCAACGTGATTTCGGACACGCCTCAGATATGGGGATCGCCGGACGTGGACGGCGATGTCAAGTTCTTCGGCAACTTCGGCTACACATCCGACAGCGGTTTTCAGCCTTACGCTCACACCAACTTCGCGCGCAAGCGGGTGACGGGCGGGTTTTTCTTCCGCAACCCGAACACACGCGGCGGCGTCTTCACCGCGGACGCCGGACAGACTTTGCTGGTGGGCGACCGGCAGTGGGCCGAAACCGGAATCCCGGGCGCCGGCAATTGCCCGACCGTGCCGATCGTTGACAACGTGCCGGACAGCAACGCGCTGGCCGCCGTCGCGGCCGACGCCAACTGCTTCACCCTGCACAGCCGGTTCCCCGGCGGGTTCACGCCCAATTTCGGCGGCGAGACGCGGGACATGTCGGTGGTCGGCGGCATCCGCGGCGTGATCGGCGCGAACTTCATCTGGGACGCCAGCGCCTCGGTGGGTCAGCACGAAGCCGACCTTTTCATCAACAATACCGTCAACGCCTCGCTGGGATACGACACGCCGACCGCGTTCGATCTCGGCGGTAACCGGCAGCGCGAGACCGGTCTCAACTTCGACGTTTCATACGCCGCGACCGAAATGGCGAACATCGCCGCCGGCGTCGAGTGGCGGCACGAACAGTATCGAACCACCTAAGGCGAGCCGGATTCGTGGACGGTCGGTGCCTACGGCCGCGGCCAGAGGTTCTCGGCCGGATCCAACGGCTTCTTCGGCTACGGCCCGCTGGCCGCGGGCACCTGGGGGCGAGGGAACGTCGCGGCGTACGCCGACCTCGAATTCAACGACGTCAACGACCGATGGAAGGTCGGCGGCGCGGTGCGCTTCGAGCACTTCGACGGCTTCGGCCCGACGATCAACGGGAAACTCTCCGCCCGCTACGCCTTCGTGCGGGCCAGCGTCAGTAGCGGGTTCCGCGCGCCGACGCCCGGGCAACAGAACGGTTTCAACATCTCAACGGTTTTTGACCCGGCGGTCAATGATCTCTTCAACAACGGCACGATCCCATCCGTCTCACCGGTTGCGGGCGTTGAAAGGGGGACTTCCGCTCGAGCCGGAACGTTCGGTCAACTACTCCGCGGGCGTGGTCTTCGACACCGGTCCTGTCGATTTCTCGGCCGACTACTTCCGCGTGAACGTCTCCGACCGCATCGGCATCACCCGCAACTTCAGCCTGACGAGCGACGAGGTCAACAGCCTGCTCGCTCAGGGCATCGACAGCGCCCGCGAACTGAGGACTTTTCGGTTCTTTACCAACGCCTTCGATACGGCGTCGGAAGGGATCGACATCGTTTCGACCTATACGCCGGTCGCGCTGCGCGGCAACACGGTTCTCAGCTTCGTCTTCAACTACACCGACACCGAAGTGACCGACAACCAGAAGGGTCTGCTCAACGCGCGGCGCCTTGCCGAGTACGCCTATGCGTTGCCGCGGACGCGGTGGAACGTCGGGATCGACCAGCGGATCGGACGGGTCCAATTGCTTGGACGCCTCAGCTACTACGGCGACTGGTACGACTACGACAGCGGGTTCGGAGAAGTCTTCATCCCGTCCGGTGGGATTGACCAGGGGTTTTTCGACGGCCGGCCGATCATCGACGTGGAAGCCAGCATCGAACTCCGCGAGGACACGACATTCGTGGTCGGAGCCCAGAACGTGTTGGACATGTATCCGCAAGTCAGCGCAAGAGCCGCCTCGGTCGGCGAGAAGTACAGCGAGTACACACCTTGGGGATTCAACGGAGCGTATTTCTACACGCGAATCGCGTATGCCTGGGGCCGTTGACGCTGCAGTCTCACAATTCATAATGAGCAGGGACGGACCTGATCAAGAATCTCTTGTTTCAGCGGGCGGCACTGGAAGGTGACTCTGAACGACATCGGTTTTACACGCGATCAAATCGCTAGCTACGTTCCGCAGGGCCTTTCCCGAAGACGGTGTTTCACTCAGCACGGCTCGACCTGTGGGGACGCCCCTGAAACGCAATCCCGGGCTAAATTTCGGGACCGAAACAAGGGCCGCGGGCGAGTAAGTTGTGGAGCTTCCGATCTTCCTGGCTGTCGTGTTCGTCGTGGCTATTGTTGGTTCGCTGGCGTGGTTCTTTTGGAGTACTGGGCCAAGTTCCCCGGCTCAAAAGCAACTGGCTCATATCGCACGGCTCAAGAAGGAACGCAACGCAGATGATTTGTCGGCTATCGAACCGTCGACCGTCGAGGGCGCCAGCGGCGCGGAGCACAGCGTTGAGGGCGGGCTCACGGCGCGCTGGTAGGCGCCCAGTCTTTGCTGGTTTGACAGGGGGTAATTCAACCAAGCTGCCTTACTTTCCGTCAAGGGTTCGCTGCTTGCTCCTCTCAGATCAGGTCGTCCACATCGACGCCGAGCGCCTCGGCGAGGGCGGACAAGGTCCGGGCCGAGCCGGTGCGTCGGCCCCTCTCGATCTGCGACAGGTAGAGCGCGTTGATACCAACCGAACTGGCCAGTTGCTTCTGGGTCATGCCACGATGCTCACGGTACACCCTGACGGCTTTCTCTCCCGCCAGAAGGCGATCCGCCACCTCGATAGGAAAAGACTCTCCACCCACGGACTTGGCGTGATCGTAAAGCTCTTCGTCGCTCAGCCCCGCGTCGGCATCCATCATCGCCAAGCGTGCGTATTCTCGCCACGGGATCACGGCGAATGCCGGTTTCCCTCCATCGTCGAGGATGACTTGCGGTTTAGTCATGGCGTCCCTCCTAACTCTTTGTAAACGCCGCCGCGTGGGCCGATGCGCAGCACGTCGATTCTTCGAGCCTCTTCGTCCCGCTCGAAAATGACCTGCCAGGGGCCAACCCGCAGCCGAAAGCCGGGGCGGCCCCGCAACGGCGTTACGTCAATGTCTCGCCGGCCGGGATTCTGAGCCAGTTTGTCCAGTTCACCGCGCACGCGGCGGGCATCCCGAGCTCGCATTCTTTGCAGGGTTTTGATGGCTTGCTTCCGGATCGTCAGCCGGTACATAGCATCCACGCTCTGGACCACATCACATATAGCGTAACGCTTTATTCACGTCAAATCCCGTCGCTTTATGTGAATCAATGGAACGGAGTGCTGGCGGCCGCTGCCAGAACTACCAGCTGATGTCATGGCTGCTGTGCTCCGAATTGCCTCCACCTGGAATACAGCGGTCTGGCGCGCTTGATCCGGCGCGTGTCTGGAAGGTTTCTGACTGAATTGAACCAAGGCGTAGACGATGGGTGGGAACGGAAGGAAGATGCGGTCAGATCTAAGCGCCTTGGCGCTTGATCCGGCGCGACCGGCGCGAGGCACGCGCCTGAGAACACGCCGCTACGCGTCCGGCGCGAGGATCGCGCCGTAGCGCCGCAATTTCATACGGTGTGATCGGTCTGCTTCCTGAGCGGTGTTTTCATGGCGTCTGGCCTACCGTTGTATCGCCACTGCCCGCTTCCACAACCGCGTTGCGTTCATCGACTGGCACAGGAGTTCGAACTCGGGGCGTGGGCCGCGCCACCGCAACTGGTCCACCGAATCGAACAGGTGTGCATCGGTGCGTAGCGTTGCCAAATCGCGAAACAGCATCGCGTCGTCATGGTGCTCGGCCAGAGTCGCTGCCAGCTTTTTCGCTCCGCGAACCTCAACGTCCCAGTCCCCGGGGTTTCTGGGGATGTTTTCGAAGTGGACGTAGCACGCCAGCAAGGTCGAAGCGGATTTTGCGCCCCACCCCGGCAGACCTGGAAAGCCATCGGCCGCATCGCCGACAAGTGCAAGCAGATCCGGAATCGATTCGGGACCGACGCCGAACTTGTCCCGGACACCGGCGCTGTCGCGAACCGTATCCTTGCGTCGATCGAACTGAACGACCCGGCTGCCCGAGACGCACTGCGCGAGGTCCTTGTCCGGAGTGCATATCCAGACGCGTTCGACGCGAGTGTCGCTTGCCGCTTGTTTGGCGGCCGCGGCCATTCCGTCATCGGCTTCCTGCTCGACCATCGGCCACACCGCAACGCCCAATGCTTCCAGAGCGTTTTCGAGCGGTTCAAACTGAGACTGTAGCGCGGGTTCGATGCCGTCCCCGGTCTTGTATCCGTCGTAAAGCCGATTCCGAAACGATTCGATGACATGATCGGTGGCCACTCCGATGTGCGTCGCGCCGCGTTCGAGCATGGACAGAATCGATCCGACCACACCTCTCGTGGCCCCGATCTCCCTTCCGAAGGCGTCGGTCGATGAAGGTACGGCAAAAAAATGGCGAAACAGTTCGTACGTGCCGTCGATCAGATGTACCTGCATTCTTTATCTCTCCCCCCTGCTAATATAGGGCCTCTTGAGGGGTGAAAACAGATGCGAGTCGCAGTAATCGGACCCGGCACCATGGGGCTGATGTCCGCCGTCCGTCTGGTTGAGACCGCGAAATGCGGCGCCGATGAGATTCGTTTGAGCCGGGTGAGCGTGGAACGGAAAGCCCGGATCGAGGCTGCCCTGCCGGGGGCCGAACTTCTGACCGACAATGCCGCCGCCGTCCATGGCGCGGATTTGGTGATCGTGGCCGTCAAGCCGAAGCACTTCAAGGAAGCCAGCGCCGGATTGCGGGGACATATCGGAAAGGACGCGCTCGTGGTGTCCGTCATGACGGCGATTGACCTGTCGACGTTGTCACGAGTGCTCGGCGTTGCCAACGTCGCGCGCGCCAGCACAAACATCGGTATCGAGGCGGGATTGGCGACCACCTACTGGATGGCGGGACCCGAGGCCAGTTCGGCGGCGCGGGACCTGGCCCGGTCGGTCTTCGACGCATGGGGCGATCGGATCGAATGCTCTATGGAGCCGCTTCTGGATGTCGGCATGGTCGGCGTGGGTTCCGGACCCGCGCTGGTTCTTGAGTTCGCGCGAGCGATGACGGGGGGAATGGAAGCCGGCGGCATGCCCCCCGCGCTGGCGGAGCAGGGCATCATGTCGCTGCTGCGCGGTACCGCCGAACTCGTACGCGGCAGCGACCGGTCTCCCGCGGACTTCCAACGGTCCGTTGTGACGCCCGGCGGCATCACGGCCGAAGCGTTGAAGGCCATGGAGGAAGGCAAGTTCCGGAATATCGTTGCCAGCGCGTTCCAGCGGGCGCTGGACAAGACGGCTCAATTGTCTGAACCGAACAAGGACTGACTCGACCGAAAAGGAACATTATGGCTACAAACGACACCTGCTGCACGATCGTCCCCTATTTCGAGGTCCGCGAAGGACAACTCGAATCGTTCAAGGCTCTGTGCGAACGCTTCGTCGAAACGACCCGCACCGAGCCCGGGTGCCTCTACTACGGTTTCAGTTTCGACGGCGGCCGGGCGCATTGCCGGGAAGCCTACGAAAACGCGGAAGCCGCTCTTTTGCATGTCGAGAACGTCGGTGCGCTGCTCGAGGAATCCCAAAACTTTGCGGAGATCGTCCAGCTTGAAATTCACGGTCCCGAACAGGAATTGGCAAAGATGCGCGAACCCCTCGCCGCGCTGAACCCGCGATTCTATACCCTGGAATACGGTTTCAGGCGGTAAGGCGCAAATTCGGCACGGATTTGCCCGATCCGGAACATCGCGGGGAGCATCGCGGATAACGCGGCGCGCAAAAGACGGGACCCCTGGAGGTCTTGCCAAGGGCTCAGACTCTCTTGATCGCAACCAGCGTGATGTCGTCGGCGGGATCGGCGAACTCCTGGATGTCCGCCTTGATGGCTTCGACGATCTGTTTTGCCGACAGTGCCTTGGAGGCACGGACCGTTTTTTCGAGGCGCTCTGGAAAATAGGATTCGTCTCCGCGGGCATGCTCGGTCACGCCGTCGCTCATCAACAGCATGATGTCTCCAGACCCCATCAACTTCCATTCATTCAGTTCGTAGCGGCCCTTGAATCCCAGAACGCTTTTGGTCCGCGTGCGGTCGATATCGTGCTCGGATGGAATCGTACCCAGGGGAGGGAACGAGGTCACGAGTTCGGGACTGATTTCGACAAAACTGTCGAGTTCTGTCGAAAAGATGGTCGGTGGCGGGTGCGCGGCGGACAGGAAGCGAAACGTTGCGGCGGCGGAAATCTCACCGTAGAGCACGGTCACGAATTTGTTTACCAATGACGAGCGGTAGAGGCGGGTGTTGAGATTCTCGAACAGCTTCCGCGTGATCTCGCCAAACGTGTCCAGTTCGTACAAGGCGCCCATCAGGAAGGCCTGATGTACCATTCCCGCCAGCATCGAGTCGGTGCTCTGATGACCTGCGACATCGATCAATGCGATTCCCGCAAGGTTCTTGCAGCGTTCCAGGTGCTGAACGACCTCGGTGCGCCCGCGTTCCTCGGCGCGCCGGATCCGCGCATCCAGGTCATACCGCTTCTTGAAGTCCATATAGATGAGGTGGTCGCCTCCGACGATTCCATTGAGCGGAATGATCTCTCCGTGGACATCTATGCCGTCCAATTCCGGGATACTTCCGGGTTTGGGCTTGATGGCCTTGGCGATGCGTTCGAAGTTCTTCAGTTCGTCGGTGATCTGGGACAGGGCGTCCAGGACCTTGGATCTTGCCATACTCTCTCGTCGTTCCTTTGCGTCGGTGGCAGAGTGCCTTGCCGTGAATGTCACACGGCGGCGCCAACTATCGATTATACGCTTGGGAGCCGGCTCGCCGGGGGCGGGGTTTATCGAAGAAGGCCGGTGCGGTCAAGCGGGGCCGGGAGCGGAGTCGATCAGTGGGTCATCGAGTAGATCAGGTAGTTGATTCCGAGCCGTACCGAATCGGCGGCATCTTCAAAGGCAACCGACGCGTGGTCGAGACCTTCCCAATACTCTCCCAGATCGTTGTTCTGGTTGGCGATCAGGATCAGGCGACCGCTCTCGTCTTCCATCCCCCAGAACTCGGGTCCCCCGCTGAACCGGGAGTCCATATAGAGGGGGATCATGTCGAGGCTGTCGATCTCATAGAACGAATTGAATACCGGGTGCAGTATGTTGAGCGGGAACATCTCGCGGTTGGGAAACACCTTCTTGAGCTGGACACCAAGGTTCTGCAGATCCACGCCCCTGAAATCGTCGAACATGGCAAAGCCGCCCCGGTTGAAGTATCCGCGCAGATTCTCTTCTTCGCTCGGGGTGAGGTCCATGAAGCCGGGTTCCGAGAAATAGAGAAAGGGATACCCGAAGATGGCGTCATCATCCAGATCGACGATCACGTAGTCGTCCGGCGAGGTCTGCACGCCGGTGAATTCCCCGATCAAACTCAGATAGAGGTCTTCGGCGTAGGGGTAGTCATGATGCCAGGGGGCTTCATTCTGAAAGAGAGCTTCGAAAGTCTGATTGAACCGGACGCGCGCAAACACGAACTCGGCCGAATCATCGGCATCGTCGCGGGATGCCGCCGGCCCGGCCAAGCCGGCCACAAGTACGAGAATGAGGAGTAGCTTGCGCACGGTAACAAACAGTATACGACGGACGTTACCGGACAGCCGCCCAATACCGGGTCTTTACCGCACCGGCGGGAGGGGCTGCAATCGAGGCGGAATCATGCAAGTCCCGCAAATTGACATGAATACGAGCCTCCAACATAATGTCCGCATTGTGAATTCAGTGCGTTTTCCGGCATCCTGCCTCTCGGTGCTGGCCCTCGTGGCCTCGCTTCCGGGCGGTTCGTTGTTTCACGCGCACGCCGCTTCGGGGCACGCGTTCAGTCGCGGCGGCGGGTCTGGAGTTGTCGTTCACAGCCACCTTTCGGGGGCGCACTCCCCCGATTCCGGTCACAACGACGAGGCAGGCAGAGACGCGTCGTTCAACCTTCCGCCGCATGACGGCAGGAGCATCGACCTTCTCGTTTCCGTCGTCGCCAAGGCCGCCGGCCCTTACCTGCGGGTCGATGCGGACTGGTACACGGTCGTACCGCCGGAAGCATTTCGACCTCAGGACACGGTTCGTTTCGATCGCACGCACGATCCTCCGGCTCCACACATTTCTCCCAGAGCTCCTCCCGCGTAGTCCCTGCCGGTGCCCTCCGGGCGCCTCGGGTACGGTTCGTTCTCGTCTGCCCGACACCCCAATCGTTTTTCCTGAACTCTGAATGAGGTTCCGTATGTTCGAACGCGCCAACCGCGTGAAATGGTATTTGGCGGTGTCCGTGGCCCTGACAATGTTCGCCTGCGCTCGGGCGCCATCCGTCGAAGAAGAGATTGTCGAAGAGGTTGAAGTCTTGTCCCGCACGGAGTTTACCGATCGGATCGAAAACTTCTTCGAATACACCCCGCTCGGTGCAGGTATCCCCAGCGAGTTTCTGATTCATCTGACGGATCTTGAAGACGGTACGCCCGTTGCGGATGCACGGGTGGATCTGACCGTGCGTGCGACGTCGGGCGCCGAAGTTCTCCGGACCACGGCCCAGGTGGGGCGAGTCACCGGAATCTATGTTGCGGAGTTGGCGATCCCGAATCCCGGAATCTATTCGATCGACTTCGCGGTCACGAACGACCGGTTGAGCGAATCGATGCGTCTCGACGGCTTCGAGGTGGAGTGAAAGATATGCGATGGGGAGTACCTGTATGAATGTCAACTTGAAACGGCTACTTGCCGTCGCGTTCCTGGCCGCCGGGATGACGGGCGGTGCGTTTGCCCAGGCAAGCCCGGAGCTGACGTTGGATCGCGCGGTCGAGATCTTCGTGGATCGGAACCTTGACATCGAATCCGCGCGACTCCAGGTAGACCGCGTGCGTGCGGACAGGGTCGCGGCGAGACTCAGACCGAACCCGGCCATTACCGTGACGACTGAAAACTTCAAGTTTGCGGGAGATCCGTCGTTTGGCAGCCTCTACGAGTTTGCCGTCTCGTATTCCGAGACGATCGAACTCGGTGGGAAGCGCCGGCTGCGAACCTCGGTTGCCGACCTGAATATCTCCGTTGCCGAAGCGCGGCTCGCGGATGCGCTACGGCGGGGAATCGCCCGCGTTCGGCGACTGTACTACGAAGCCGTCCTTGCGCGTGATCGGGTCGAGATCGCATCCGATAATCGGGAGGCGTTCGAGCAACTCGTTCAATACAATCAGGCGCGATTCGACGAAGGCGCGATCGCGGAAGCCGACCTCATCAAGGTCCGGCTCGAGCGCGTGCAGTTCGACCGCACGCTCGGTCAGGCCGAGTTGGCGCGGGACCAGGCGGTCATACGTCTCGTTGAACTGCTTGGTGACGGTGACTATCAGGGACGTCGAGTGGGCGGTGAACTCGGGTTCAGTCCGATGCCCTACGATCTGCCGCAACTGAAGGCGATCGCTCTGGACGAACGCCCCGATGTGCGCGCCGCGACCATAGGGATCGCCCTGGCTGCCGACCGTTCCTTGCTCGAACGCGCCAGGGGCTCTGTCGATATCAGTCCGTTCGTCGGTTACAAGCGCGTCGCTTCTTCGGACACCGTCCTTTTTGGAGTTTCCGTTCCTCTTCCGTTTCGCGATCGGAATCAGGCGGGCGTCGCCCGTGCGGTTACGGGGGAACGTCAGGCAGAGACGCAATTGGCGGCCCTCCGGAATCGGACCCTGGCTGAGGTGGAGTCCGCATATCGCGGTTGGGAGAGTGCCCGCGACCAGGTCGCGCTTTTCGAAGACGAGTTGCTCGCCGGGGCCGAGGAGTCGTATTCGATCGCCATCGTGGCGTATCGCGAAGGAGCAACCGAGCTTCTTCCCCTGCTTGAAGCGCAACGAACTCGGACCTTGGTCCGCGATCAGTTTCTGCAAACGCTGTTCGACTACCGGACCAGCATCCTCGACCTCGAACTGGCAGTCGGGAGGGATCTTGAGCAATGAGAACGAATAACGGAGAAGAACTGATCAGTGGTTCGGCCCGAAGTCTGGGAATTGTGGTGGTCCTGGCGGTCATCGCCGCAGGCTTGGTTTTGTACTGGTCCAGTCAGCAGGCGATGCCGCCCGAAGCGGAGGCCGAGGCGGTCGAAGCCGTCGCGGAAGGAACTGTTCCGTTCCTCATGGAACAGCAGTGGCTGATTCGGTTGAAGTTGGCCGTGGCGGGCGAGTCGATGCTGGCGCCCCAGATCACGTCGACGGGCCGTGTCGTTCCCGCGCCTCGGAACCACGCCTTCGTCGCACCCGCGGTCGGAGGCATCATCGCCGGTCCTTCGCTACCCCGGATCGGAGAGGAAGTTCGCGAAGGACAGGTCATCGCGGTCCTGACCCAGACGCCCACCGCCGCGGAATCCGCACAGATTGCCGTGGAGCGCACGCGCGTTGAATCGGAGCGCCGCGGTTTGGCCGAGGATCGGAATGAAGCCCTGACGCGAATGGGTCTTGCCGAATCGGAACTGGAACGTGCGGAACGTCTGTTTGACGCGCGTGCCTATTCCGAGCGGCAGTTGGAGCGCGCCCTGGCGGACTACGCCATCGCGCAGGCCGGTCTTGCCGCGATCGAGGCCCGCCTGGATGGGTTGACCGCCCCTCCAGAACCCGCCGCCTATGAAGTCCGCGCACCCATCGGCGGTTCGGTGGTCAGTGTCGCGAAACGATTCGGGGAGCAGGTACAGGCGGGAGAACCGATTCTGGAGATCGTCGATATGGACACCGTCTGGATCGAGGTTCCCGTATTCGAACGCGATCTGGGACGTCTGCGGGCCGATCCCCAGGCGACGTTCACGACCTCGACTTTTCCCGGCCGGGAATTCGTCGCAAGCACAATGATCGATGCCGGCGGCGTCATCGACGAAGACTCCCGCGCAGCCATGTTCGTCTTCGAACTCCCAAACCCGGACCGTGCGCTCCGCATCGGCATGCAGGCCAATCTTCGACTCGATGCGGATGAGGTTGTCAATACCCTGCTGATTCCGAAAGAGGCCGTTCTGGACAACGAGGGATCGAGCATCGTCTACGTTCTCCTGTCCGGCGAAGAGTTTCAGCGGCGGGAGGTCGTGCTCGGCGACGAGTACGGCGACATGGTCGCGGTCATGTTGGGACTCGAGCCCGGTGAGCGCGTCGTCACTCAGGGCGCATATCAATTGAAGCTTCAGGAATTGAGCCCCGCCGATCCGGGCGCCCACTCCCACGAGGTGTAGTTGATGCTCAACCGTATCATTCGATGGTCGCTCGACAATCGACTGCTCGTCATCGTCGGCGCCGCCATCCTCCTGGTTTACGGCGGACTCGTTGCGTCGCGTACGCCGGTCGATGTCTTTCCGGATCTGACCGCGCCAACGGTCACCGTCCTGACCGAGGCCACCGGCCTGGCCCCTGAAGAGGTCGAAGCACTTGTAACCGTTCCCCTGGAAACCGCCCTTAACGGGACATCCGGCGTCTTTCGCGTACGGTCCAACTCCGCAACGGGATTGTCGCTGGTTTTTGCCGAGTTCGAACTCGACACCGACATCTATCGCGCCCGTCAACTCGTGACCGAAAAGCTGCAGCAGGTTCGGCTTCCAGAGGATGTCGCCCCGCCCGTGCTCGGCCCGATTTCTTCGACGATGGGCGAGATCATGCTGATTTCGATGCGTGCGGAGGGAGAAACATCGGCCATGGATCTGCGGTCGCTTGCGGACTGGGTCCTGCGGCCCCGGTTGCTCGCGATTGCCGGCGTGTCCCAGGTGACGGTGATCGGAGGCGACCTGAGGCAATATCAGGTTCTGGTCGATCCGGCCCGCCTTGTCGACTACGGCCTGTCGCTCGAAGAAGTCACCGAGGCCGTTCGTGAATCCAATGCGGTCGGGACCGGTGGGATCATGGAACGGCCGAACGAAGAGTTCCTGATCCGGGGACGCGGACGCGTGTCGAATCCCGACGATCTGGCCGAGTCGGTGGTTGCGATTCGGGCCGGCCGTCCGGTACTGGTGCGCAATGTCGCGGATGTCCGGTTGGGCGCCGCCGTCAAGCGGGGCGACGGCAGTTTCAACGCGCAACCGGCCACCGTCATCACGATTCAGAAGCAACCCAACGCCAATACGCTGGAACTGACCGCCGAGATCGAAACCACCCTCGCCGAACTGAGTACCACGCTTCCCGGCGACATCGTGATCGATTCCGAGGCTTTCCAGCAGGCTCGATTCATCGAACTGGCGGTGGGCAACGTCCGTCAGGCACTGCTTGAAGGCGGTGTTCTGGTGGCCGTGGTCCTGTTCCTGTTCCTCTGGAATTTCAGGACGACGTTGATCAGCTTGACGGCCATCCCCCTGTCGCTGCTGACTTCGGTTCTGGTCATGAATTACTTCGGCATCGGCATCAATACGATGACATTGGGGGGTCTGGCGATCGCCGTTGGGGAACTGGTCGACGATGCCATCGTGGATGTCGAGAACGTTTTTCGCCGCCTGAAGCAGAATGCGGCTCTGCCCAAACCTGAAAACGTCGGGACCGTCGTCTTTCGGGCATCGAGCGAGATTCGCAATTCCATCTTCTATGCGACGTTGATCATTATTCTTGTCTTCCTTCCCCTGTTTTCACTGGCAGGGTTCGAAGGACGCATGTTTTCTCCTCTGGCGTTCGCCTACATCGTTTCGATTGCCGCGTCGCTTGTGGTCGCGCTCACCGTCACTCCGGTGATGTGTTACTGGCTTCTCGGACGCTCCCGACTCATTGAACGGCGCGGCGATTCCATGCTGGTGGGTTTTGCGAAGAAAGTGTACGGCCGGGTTCTCGGCTGGACGCTGGAGCATCCCCACGAAATCATCGTCGTGTCGGCACTTCTTCTGGTGGTTTCGTTGTCGCTGTTGCCGTTGACGGGAAGGGAATTCCTGCCGCCCTTCAATGAAGGCGCCATGAACATCAACGTGACGCTGCCTCCCGGCACTTCCCTGGGCGAGTCCAATCGGATCGGGATCGTGGTCGAAGAGGCGCTTCACGAGGTTCCCGAAGTCGTTTCCACCACGCGTCGAACCGGCCGCGCGGAGTTGGACGAGCATGCGGCAGGCGTCAACGCGAGCGAACTGGAGATTGTCACCATAGAAAGCGATCGCACGCAATTCGAGGTCATGGATGAGGTGCGCGAGAGTCTGGCGCGCATCCCGGGCGCCGGCGTGGAGGTGGGCCAGCCCATTTCCCACCGTATCGACCACCTGTTGTCGGGGACCCGTGCCCAGATTGCAATCAAGCTGTTCGGCCCCGACCTGCCAACCCTCCGGAACAAGGGCGAAGAAATCCGTGCCGCGATCGAGAATGTTCCCGGAGTGGTCGATCTGCTCCTGGAGCCGCAGGTCGGCATGCCTCAGATCCAGATCGGGATTGACCGGACCAACGCCGCCGCCCTGGGCGTGTCCGCGGCGGACCTGTCTCATGCCGTGGAGAACGCTTTCAACGGCATCGTGGTGGGGCAGGTTCTGGAACGGCAGCGCAGCTACGACATCCTTGTCCGGCTCGAAGATGCCGCACGCGAGTCGATCGATTCGATCCGAGGCACGTTGATCGCGACCCACGACGGAACCAGGATTCCGATCGCACAGGTCGCGGACGTGCGGATGGACCAGGGACCGAATACGATCAATCGCGAAAACGGCCAGCGCCGCATCATTGTGCAATCCAATGTATCGGGCCGCGATCTGGGAAGCGTGATCGACGAGGTGCGTGCCACGATCTCGCGTGAAGTGTCGCTGCCCGAAGGCTACTTTCTGGAATACGGCGGGCAATTCGAAGCTCAGGAAACCGCGGCGGCCAGAATCTTCTGGCTCTCGCTGGTGGCCGTGGGCGGCATATTCCTGCTTTTGTACATGGCGTTGCGGTCTGTCAGAACGTCATTGCTCGTCATGGCCAATCTGCCATTGGCGCTGATCGGCGGCGTGGTGATCGTATTCCTGTCCGGCGGCACGCTTTCGATCGCATCGCTTGTCGGATTCATCACGCTGTTCGGTATCGCCACACGGAACGGCATCATGCTGGTCACGCACTACAGGCACCTGATGGAGCAGGGCGCCGGTTTCAGGGAGTCGATCGTTCAGGGGTCGATGGAGCGCCTGAGCCCGATACTGATGACCGCGCTCGTGACGGGCGTGGGGCTGATTCCGTTGGCGCTCGGCGTCGGGACTCCGGGCAAGGAAATCCAGCAACCCATGGCCGCTGTCATTCTCGGGGGCATGCTGACCTCGACCTTTCTCAACATGGTCGTGATCCCCGCACTGTACCTGAAATACGGCAGGGCGATTCAGGTCGAAGAGGAACAGGAGTGGGGTGGCCAGGCGCAGCCGGCGCCGCTGGGCGGTTGAACGTTCGAACGCCATGGCCGCTTCGGATCGCGGGCGGGCTCGCGGCTCGCCGCACATGCCACAACTAAAGGCTGCTTCTTATCGCGGGCGGGCTCGCGAGCATGTGTCTCGGGGATGCCGGGCCCGGTCCGCGCGAGCAAGATAGTCGAAATCCCAATACCGGCCCCCTCCGGCGCAACCCCGCAGCAATTCTCATTTTGGCCCCTGAGGGCCTCGGAATGTTTGATTCGGGCGGTCATAGACCGCCCCTACATTCTCAATATTCAGGGATTTGGGCTCCCCGCTCCCCGCTCCCATTCCCACGCCCACTCCCCATGTAGGTGCGGACTACGACCGCCCTACAGGTTCGGAGTCGCCGAAGGCAGGCGCCCAACTCAATCAGTTACGTCATCGAAAAAACCTCAAGACCAGGAGCGGGAATGAACAGCGGAAAACACTCATAATGAGAATTGCTGGCACCGCCTTCGTCTGTGGTAAGCCGGTCGCTTCCGTGCTACCATCCCGTCCGTTACCGATGGCCTCGAATATGAGGCCCAAGAGGGAATCCGGTGAGAATCCGGAACTGTCCCGCAGCGGTAAGCAGGAACGACCGCCGTCAATCAAGCACTGGCTCACGAGGTGTGAACCGGGAAGCGACGGCCAGTAGGTAAGGCACCAACGCCTGCGAGTCCGAAGACCTGTCGGTAACCGGCGTCCCAGCGCCGGAATTCGTTCGAGCCTTCGCGAGAGGGGCTGAATGGTCTACCGAATAGTCAAATCTTATCCGCACGTGCGAATTCCGCTCCGGCCCACGGCCGGATTTCCTTCGAACACTCCCTGTCGATCCGGGCGTTTCTCGCCGACTTGCAGCCCGATATCGACCCCTGCGGCGAGAACGGCGAGTTCCACACGTTTGTCTTCGATGGTCCGATTTTCGCCCGGCCGATCGCCGTAGCGCGCGGCGTGACCGACGAACGGGACGGTTTCGTGTTCTGCGATCTGGTATCGCAACCCGCCGGTGCCGGCTTGCACCGAAATGACATGACCACAGGAGGTTTCCGATGATGTACCCCCGTCGTTCCACGCTGTTCGCGATGATAGGTGTTGCCGTCGGTTTTCGACTCGCACCGTACGTGCTGCACAATTTCGGTGTGTCCATCGACCCCGCCAGCACCGTTTACCCGTGGAATTTTTCACCGATTCTGCCGCTGTGCCTGTTTGGCGCGGCCTGCTTTCGGACCCGCACGACGGCCTGGCTCGTACCCTTGGCCATCTACGGCGCGGGCGATCTTGGAATATGGCTTGTGACCGGCAGGGCCGACTGGGCGATCTACGGCGCGCAACCGGTGCTGTATCTTTCGGTGGCCATGGTTGTGGCGTGCGGATTCTTTTTGCGCGCGGGCCATTCCTGGCCGCGAATTGCGGTGACAGGCCTGACCTCGGCCATCGTTTTCTTCGTGGTGTCCAATTTCGGGGTCTGGGCTTTTGGCGGCGCGTTGCGCTACCCATTGAGCATGGCCGGACTGATCGACTGTTACGTGCAGGCCATTCCGTTCTTCCGCAATACATGCATCAGCATGGCGTTGTTCGTGCCGTTGATGTTCAGCCCGGTGTCGCTCACCAGTCCGTTGCCGGAGACGGTGGGCCGGCTGGCGAGGGAGCGAGGGTAATTCGATGCCCGAGCACCGGATCGTATCGCTCATCGCCAGCGCGACGGAGATCGTCGCCGCTCTCGGCTTTGAAGACCAACTCGTCGGCCGTTCCCACGAATGCGATTTCCCGGCATCCGTGGGGCGAATACCGGTCTGCTCGTCGTCGAAAGTCAACGTCGACGCTTCCAGCCGTGCCATCGACACCCAGGTGCGCTCCATCGTTGCCGAGGCGCTGTCGGTCTATCGCGTCGATGCCCAACTGCTCGATCGGCTTGCCCCGACCGTTATCGTTACCCAGAGCCAGTGCGAGGTGTGCGCGGTGAGCCTCGCCGACGTGGAACTGGCCGTGTGCGAACTGGTTGGTTCAGAACCGGAGATTGTTTCTCTGGAGCCGATGGGCCTGGGCGACATATGGCGCGACATCGCGTCTGTTGCCACGGCGCTCGACGCCCCCGATAGCGGCGCCCGGCTGGTGGGCCAACTCAAGGGGCGGCTCGATGCGATTCGAGCGAAGGCGGCACGGTTTGCAGCCCGCCCGGCAATCGCCTGCATCGAATGGATCGATCCGCTCATGTATGCCGGAAACTGGCTGCCGGAGTTGGTGGATATCGCCGGCGGCGCCATCGTGATGGGCGAGGCGGGACGCCATTCCGGCTATTTCGAGATCGAAGAACTGGTGGAGCGCGATCCGGATATTGTGGCAATCATGCCGTGTGGGTTCGACATCGCCCGGTCGGTGGACGAGATGCCGGCCCTGGCGTCGCGCCCGGAGTGGGGGCGGCTCTCCGCGGTGCGCGACGGACGCGTGTTCATCACCGACGGCAACCAGTACTTCAACCGTCCGGGACCGCGAGTCGTGGAGTCGGCCGAAATTCTGGCCGAACTTCTCCACCCCGACGCCTTCGACTTCGGGCATCGGGGGTCCGGTTGGATACGCTGGGACGGCGCCCCGAGCTGACGGCGTTTCGACCGAATGCATGGCGCCAGGAGGCAGAATCTTGCCCGCGGCCGTGCATTCACCGGCACGGGCCGCTGGCGCCGTTTTTCCTTCCAGGGTGCCTTCAAGCGGGTTTGCCGGCCTCCTTTTTTCTTCACGCTGGCATTGACAACGAACCACTCGAAATTCGATAATTCCTGAAGTTTGTTGAGTGAGATGGCGTGACGATCGACGTTGCGCCCCGGCAACGATGCCGGCCCACTCGGACGTTGACGTCCATAGCACGTTTCCCAATGACGTGCGTGGGCGTTTTTTTTGCCAATATTTTGATTGGAATCTGGGCTTGAGTACGAATCTTTCAAAGGAAACCTGGGGCGGAACCGGGGCGGACCAGCTCGAGGCGCTTGTCGACATCGGTAACGCGCTTTCGTCCGCCCTGTCGCCGGCAACCGCTTTTCAGGGAGTTCTGGAAGTCATGGAGCGGCAGCGCGGCGTCTTGAGAGGCGCAGTGACGCTTCTGGACAGCAAGTCCGGAGAGATACGAATCGAAGCCTCCAGCGGTTTGAGCACAGCGGGCCGGGCAGCGCGCTATCGCCTGGGCGAGGGCATCATGGGCCGGGTCGTCGAGACCGGCAAGCCCATCGTCGTGCCCCAGGTCAGCCGCGAACCCATGTTCCTGAATCGGGCAGGGGAGCGCCGCGACCTGCACAAACAGGAACTCTCCTACCTTTGCGTTCCCATCTTCGTCAGCGGACGTTCGGTCGGCGCGCTCGGCGTGGACCTGCGCTACATCGATGGCCGGGATTACGACGCGGAACTGAACTGCATGCATGTGGCCGCCGCCATGATGGCGCAGACGATCAAGGCCGATCATCTGGTCGACGAAGAGCGTCGACGCCTGATGGACGAAAACACCCACCTCCTGGGCGAGTTGAAAGAAAAATACGACTTTGCTGCAATCATCGGTACGACGGGTGCGATGCGGGAAGTTTACGAGCAGGTCGCCCAGGTGGCCCACACCAACACGACGGTCGTCATCCGCGGAGAGTCGGGCACGGGAAAGGAAATGATCGCCCACGCGATTCACTACAACTCTCCACGAGCGGAGCGGCCTTTCATCAAGGTCAACTGCGCCGCCCTGCCCGAAACGTTGATCGAATCCGAACTGTTTGGCTACGAGAAAGGCGCGTTCACGGGCGCGGTGGCACGCAAGAAGGGCCGCTTCGAACTTGCCGAGGGCGGAACGCTTTTTCTGGATGAGATCGGAGACATCAACCCCGCCATGCAGGTGAAGCTGCTGCGCGTTCTCCAGGAAAAGGAATTCGACCGTTTAGGCGGAACCCAAACCATCCGTGCGAACATCCGGTTGATTGCGGCAACTCACAAGGACCTCGAGAAGGGGATGGCCGACGGCACGTTTCGCCAGGATTTGTACTATCGGCTGAACGTGTTTTCAATCGCCGTCCCGCCCCTGCGTGAACGCAAGGCCGATCTGTTGTTGCTGGCCGATCACTTTCTCCAGAAGTTCTCGAGGGACTACAAGAAAGGCGTGCGGCGAATCTCAACGACGGCGATCGACATGTTCATGAGTTACCACTGGCCCGGCAACGTTCGTGAACTGGAAAACGTAATCGAACGTTCGGTCCTGGTCTGTGGCGAGGACGGCGTCATACACGGGCATCATCTGCCCCCGACACTGCAGACCGCACAGGTTTCGGGTACCATGCCAACCCGGTCACTCGCCGATTCGGTCGCGGCCTTCGAGAAGGATGTCCTGCTCGATGCGCTGAAGACCACCCGGGGAAACTGCGCCAAGGCGGCGCGGTTGCTGGGTACGACGGCCCGGATTCTGAACTACAAGGTACGCAAATACGAAATCGACTGCACCCGGTTTGCCTGCTGAGCGCCGGGTTCCGGCAGGCCGAATCCTCGTCGGCATGTTCGTGTCCGTATTTCCATTCCCCCGTACGGGCGGGGACAGACCCGCGACTGCGCCCGTACAGTCAGGTCACCGAAAGCCACACACTCCATTGCTTGCACATATTGCAAGTATTTGTTAGCGTTCCTGGATGAAGGGCAAGCATCGCAAGACCCTTGCAGCCGTCTTTCATGATCCAGTTTCAGGCGCCATCGAATGGGTGGCGATCGAAGGGTTGCTGATCGCCGCAGGTGCACGGGTGATCGAGGGCCGCGGGTCGCGGGTGCGGTTCGAAAAGGATGGCGAGGTCGAAACTTTTCATCGTCCGCACCCCGCCAAGGAAGCCAAGCGTTATCAGGTTCGCTCTGCCCGTGCGTTTTTGGAAAGAATTGGGGTCACGCCATGACGAACACAATGACTTACAAGGGTTACTCGGCCCGTATCGACTATGACGACGGGGACGGTATTTTCACCGGTCGGATCGCGGGCATCCGCGATGGTGTCGGCTTTCACGCCGATAACGTGGACGCCCTTCGGGAAGCCTTCCGTGAGGCCGTGGAGGACTATATCGAAACCTGCGCCAGGATCGGCAAGCAACCCCAGAAGCCCTATTCGGGCAGGATGATGTTTCGCGTCAACCCCGAGGTGCACCGCCAGGCCGCGCTGGCGGCGGAACTGTCCGGCAAGAGCTTGAACCAGTGGGCCGAAGAAGTGCTGGACCGTGCTGCACGGTGAGGCGCATCCGGCTGAAGCGGAAAACCCTGCGAAGTGATGCCGCCGCGCAAACGCTTGGCCATCGGGTCGGTCCATGTTGCCAAGCTCGCCGCCCGCGCTCAGGAGCCCAATCTCGCCGTGCCGTTGGTTCAACTGACCGCAATAGATGCGGAATAGGTTACCGTCGATGCCATCGGGGATTGGCACTACTGGGTGGCACGAGGAGATCGCTTCTGAACGCCGGTGCCGTGCCGACATGCAGAGCCTTTCCGAAAGGACACCGAATTTCTTGGTCCAGCAGGGCGAGAGCGCCGTCCGGATCGAGAAGTGGGAGGTGGGGGCCTTGAGTTTCGGATATGTTCAGGGCCAGAGAAGATCCGGCACGCTGAGGCTGGTGCCTGTTGCGCCAACAAGACTCAGCATCTGTACCTCCCGGTCGTTCAACTCTATTTCCACATCCCGCCCGCCGTTTACACCAATCGTCGCAAGAGCAAACGTCTTTGAGATCGTCTTCTCCAGAAGCTTTCCCTGGAGGTACTGCCGAACGAGTTGGTGAACACCGCCGGGCTTCTCGAACTTCGCCTTTTTGCCCTCCGGAACGTTCTTTGCTTCCACAAAAACGAAGTATTCGTGATCCTCGATCAGAATGTCGATTTCGGTGTCGGCGAGGCGTTGAATATGGGGAATCAGGCTCTTGTCGGGCACCGTTTCCGTATACATCTGGAATGACTCGACGACCTCAGAGTAGACCTGTTTGTGGGGCAATCCTTTCGTGTGAGACCAATAGTAGTAAAGGGGATACACGTTGGTTTCGTACCGAGGTTTCTGAATCGGAATCCCCGACAAGGCGCCCTTGTTCCGCAACCCGGCAACCAGTGGGGTAATGGCGGCTTCATCGGCCTCTGTCCAGCGCCGCAGGTGCCGCCGGACGATACTCGGTTCCATCTGGTCGATATCAATGAGTTGGTAGTCTGGTGTCACGAGGTTCGGCTCCATTGTCAATTCCTTGTCATATCAAATTCTGGTGCCCAGCAAGTCGATATTTGGACTTGATGCGTTACTATCTGCGGCCAGTGTCTCAGGACGTGGTCGGATTTCTACCCCGGCGGTACCATCCTCAAGTCGATCCAGCATGGATTCGGCGATGCGGGTGGCAAGGCCAAGGATTCAGAGTGGGCTGCGGGGTGACCGTCGCACGCGACAAGGAGTTACTCCGCTGACGGGGCATGATGTTGGAACGTCCCTTCGCCCACGGTCTGGAGACAGGCGGCATGCGGCGAGTCTTCCTCCGCGGTCGGGAGAACGTCCTGAAACCGGTGCTCCTCCTTTACGCCGCGCTCAACCTCGCGCTATTGCTGCGCTCGAAGTTCGGCCGCCGGACGCATGGCAACGCACGGTACGCTGCGAGTGCTGGAAGCGCTCCGAATCGTCCCCAAGGGCGCCCTGCGCGTGGCCAAGCTGCTGGACATGTGTGCCGCGGCAATGGTGGAATGCGGCCGACTGGGCATCTTCACGCCGATGTACTTTGTCCTTGCCCGCAAGCCTGAGTAGCGAAGGGGCGGAATCGCGCGTCTCGGTCGCCTGCGTGCCGGTATGGCGTCAGCGGCGACCGAGTTCGCCCGTCGGCCGTTTCCCGCGCACGAACACGAACCGCGAGCACCTGTTTATCGCCGGCTCGCAATTCCGATCCCATGCCAGTCGAATCCCGCGGCGATCTGGCGTCACGTCATGGCAGCATAGGCCGCATCGCCGTAGCCCACTCCTGATCTTATCGCTCCGACAATCCTATCTGCACCAGAACCCGTTCCATCTCATTGAGGCGCCTGTTCACTTTCGATGGCCTGAACCCTGAAGATCCGATATCCGTCAGGCTCCAACCTCTCGATGTCGAACATGATTTCGTCGCCCGGGGCAAGGTCCGCCACGTCCACTTCCGTATCCACGGGATAGCCCATGGTCATGGCCGCCATGAACCCGGGAATGGCGTCGTGCTGTATGACCAACTGCCCGTCTTGAACTTCCTGAATGACGCCGTGACCCTCGTACGGATCCGCTCGCGTCCCCGCCGGAACTTCTGCTACCTCTTCCTCAACGAGAATCGGCGCTGGCTCCGGCTCGCTCGCACATGCGGTCAAGATAACGGCCGAAAGAATTAGAATCGTCAGTGATTTCAGCTTCAAGAAACACCTCCATAAGATGGATTGCAGCGCATCGACGCCTAAACGCGATCAACGCGCCACGGTTCGGAAATTGACCTCCGAGGTTCCATCCGGACCGGCAACGTCGACGGTGACCCGCCATTCGCCAGCCATCGGAACATTGATTCTCCCACTCCACTGCCCGGCCCCAACCGCAACCACATCCCCGGTCGCCGTCATTGCCTGCATCGCCCCCATTGCCGGCATGAAGAGTTCGAAATCGACTCTTGAAGCGGCAACAGGCTGACGGGTCGCAGCGTCGAGGACCTCGATCCCAAAAGCGTTCGCTCCGGATCGGAATGCGCCGTCGGGATGCCTTAGCAATACCTCCAGCCCGTTCTGCTGCTGTTGGTCAATGATTTCGCCGGAAAGCGCCGCATCGGTGGCCGGACGGTTCCCCCAGGCCAGGCCCAGTGTCACCGCCAGGACAAGTACGGAGGCGACTGTAGCCCACCTCCAGATGGGAGACAGGGTGGGTTCTGACAGTCGCGGCGGCCCAGTCAGAATCGCGGACCACCCCTCGATCTCGACTCGCTTCCAAAGGGTGAAAATCGCGGGATAGATTGTCAGCGTGAGAACAAAGGAAGTCACCATGCCGCCGACCATCGGCGCGGCGATGCGTTTCATGACATCGGCTCCGACCTCGGTCGTGCCGGCCCAGAGGATCGGCATCAGTCCGATCATCGTCGTGCCGACCGCCATGACCTTCGGCCGCACCCGCTGCACGGCGCCTTCGTGGATGGCTTCCTTCAAATCCGCAAAGTTGCGCATCCGCCCGTCGGCCTTTGCTTTCTCATAAGAGAGGTCCAGGTACAGCAACATCATGGCACCGGTCTCGGCTGCCAAGCCCGCGAGAGCGATCATGCCCACCCAGACAGCGATGCTCAAGTTGTATTCGAGCAGGTACAGAAGCCAGAATCCGCCGACCATAGCAAAAGGGATGGCCAGGAGGAGAATCGCGGTCTTGCGCCAGTCCTTGAAGTTCAAGTACATGAGGAAGGCAACCAGAAACAGCGTCAGCGGGATGACGCTTTGAAGCCGCTCCTGCATCCGTTGCAGATACTGGTACTGACCGGCCCACTCGAGACGGTATCCCTGGGGCAGCGCGACCTGGTTGTCGATGATCTTCTGGGCTCGCTCGACGTATCCTTCGTAATCCGGGTCGGAAACGTCCACGAACACGTAGCCGACCAGTTGGGCGTTCTCGTCCCGGATCATCGGCGGACCGGTCGTATACGTGATGTCCGCCAGTAAGGCAATGGGTACCTGAGCGCCCGAAGGCGTGGGAACGAACACCTGCCCCAGCTGGTCCGGATCGTCCCGGAGTTCTCTAAGGTAGCGGACATTGATCGGGTAGCGTTCCCGGCCTTCGATGGTGTAGGACACATCCTTCCCTCCGACGGCGGATTCGATAATGTCCTCGACGTCCCCCACAGTCAGGCCGTAGCGGGCCGCCTCCTCGCGGCGAACCGTGAAATCCAGAAAATACCCGCCGGTGATGCGGTCGGCAAACGCGCTGCGCGTGCCTTCGACAGTGGACAGCGTGCGTTCGATATCCAGAGCAACGCGCTCGATCGTTTCCAGGTCCGAGCCGAATACCTTGATGCCGAGGTTACTGCGGATACCGGTATTCAGCATCTCGGTTCGTGTCTGTACCGGCATCCACCAGATATTCGCCATTCCCGGCAGCTTCACCTGGGGGTCGATATCGGCAATCAGCTCGTCCCACGACATGGGGCGATCCTCGGGCCAGAGGCGGTTGAGCGCCGGCTGAAGCCAGGCGGGCGCCCGGCCCGAATGCCAGCGGTCTTCGCGCACCCGGCGCCATTCGTCCTGGTCCTTCAGCAAGATGGTGGTTTCCGCCATGTTCAGGGGCGCGGAATCGGTTGAAGTCGTGGCCCGCCCGATCTTTCCGAACACCCGCTCGACTTCGGGAACCTCAGCCAGGATCCGGTCCTGAACTTGGAGAATCCGTGCGGCTTCGGTGATCGACATTCCAGGCAACGCCGTGGGCATGAACAGGATCGAGCCTTCGTTCAGGGGCGGCATGAACTCCGATCCCAGGCGTCGGTATACCGGAATCGTCGATAGGCCCAGCAACAACGCCGCGATGATCACCGTTTTCGGATAACGGACCACGGCGTTCAATACCGGTGAATAGAGCCAGAAGAGGACGCGGCTGATCGGATGCCTGTCTTCAGAACGGATCCGGCCGCGGATTAAGATGACAGCAAGCGCCGGAACCAGGGTCACGGCCAAAACGGCGGCGAACCCCATTGAAAACGTCTTCGTATACGCCAGCGGTTTGAACAGTCGGCCCTCCTGGGCCTGGAGCGTGAACACCGGCAAGAACGAGACCGTGATCACAAGGAGCGCGAAAAAGATCGTTCGTCCGACTTCCTTGAACGAACCGATAAGAACTTCAATCCGCTCTCCGGGCCTGCCCTCCCGTTCCCATGTATCCAGTCTCTTATGAGCGTTTTCGACCAGGACGATCGAGGCGTCGACCATTGCACCGATGGCCACGGCGATACCGCCCAGCGACATGATGCTGGCCGTCAGGCCCATGTAGTACATCGGGATGAACGACAAAACCACGGCAATGGGCAGGACGACGATCGGTACCAGGGCCGTTCGAATATGCAGCAAGAACAGAAAGATGACGAGGCTGACAACGATCATCTCTTCGGTCAGCGTGCTCTGGAGCGTCTCGACGGCCTTCAGGATCAGATCGGACCGGTCGTAGGTCGTCACGATCCGGACGCCTTCCGGAAGCGTCGACTCGATTTCGGCAAGCCGGGCTTTGACGCGTTCGATGACGCTGAGGACATCCTCGCCATAACGCATCACGACGATGCCGCCCACGGTTTCCCCGCGGCCGTCCAGTTCGGCGACCCCGCGACGCATGGCAGGACCAAGCTGCACCGTGCCCAGATCCCGAACCAGGATGGGCGTGCCCCCCGCGCTGACGGCGACCGGCACCTGCTCCAGGTCCTCTCTCGAGTTCACATAACCGCGTCCACGCACCATGTATTCGGTGGTGGCAATCTCCAGAGAACGGCCGCCCACATCGTTGTTGCTCCGCTGGATGGCTTCGATCACCCGCGCGAGCGGGATGTTGTAGCCCAGAAGTTTGTTGGGATCCACGTTGACCTGGTACTGCTTGACGAAACCGCCCACGCTGGCGACCTCGGCAACCCCTTCCACGGATTCCAGTGCGTATCGCAGCGTCCAGTCCTGAAAACTGCGTAACTGTTGGAGGTCCATCTGGCCTGTTTCGTCGACCAGCGCGTACTGGAAGACCCAGCCGACAGCCGTGGCGTCAGGTCCGAGCGTCGGGTTGACGCCGGCGGGAAGCTGCCCGCGGATCTTCGAAAGGTATTCGATGACCCGGCTGCGCCCCCAGTAGATGTCGGTACCGTCTTCAAAAATGATGTACACGTAAGAGAAGCCGAAGTCGGATAGACCACGCACCAGCTTCACGTTGGGCGCTGCGACCATCGAACTGACAATGGGGTAGGTGATCTGGTCTTCAACCAGATCCGGACTCTGCCCGGCCCACTCCGTAAACACGATGACCTGCGTGTCGGAAAGGTCCGGCACTGCGTCCAGCGGGACGTTCACAAGCGCCCAGAGGCCCCATGCAAGCCCGAATGCCACCACAACGATTACCAAGAAGCGCTGGCGGGCGCTGAAGTCGATCAGACGCTCGATCATTGCGGGTTCTCGCCTTGCCAGACAGGCTCGGCCGCCTGAAGTTTGCTTTCGGAGTCGATAAGGAAGTTTCCGGAAGTCACGATCCGCTCGCCCTCGGACAAGCCGCCGAGAACTTCGTAATGGTCGTCCACCCGCGCTCCGAGCCGGATGTTGCGGATTTCCATTTCACCGTCTCCGTGGTCGACAAAGACGACGTTGCGCAAACCCGTGGGCAGCACCGCGGATTCAGGAACCACGAGACGGCGGCCCATCGACGCCGTGAGTTCGACCTCGGCATACATTTCCGGCTTCAAATCGAGGCTGGGATTAGCAACCTCGATACGCGCCGTGAGTGTGCGCGTCTGTGCGTTCACGTGCGGATCGATGAACGTCACCCGGCCGGTGAACTCCCGGCCGGGCAGAGCCTGGATACGTATCACCGCCCGCTGGTCCTCGCGCACCGACGCAATATCGTTTTCGTAGATGTCGGCCTTGACCCAAACAACCGAGTGGTCGACGATTTCATAGACTCTCGTCTCGGGGGCAACGCGCTGACCGGGGAACGCATTGCGCACCATGACGTGACCAGTAACGGGAGAATGGATCGTGATCGCTCGGAAGGGTTCCCGCACTTCCTCCAATTCGGCGATCTGTTCCGCCGTGATATCCCAGAGCTCGAGTCGGCGGCGAGCCGCGCGCACCAGGTCCTCGGAACCGAATCGAACGGACGGGAACGAACTCGTGCCCAGCAAATCCAGCCCACGCAATGCCAGGATGTATTCTTCCTGTGTCGCAACAAGCTCGGGGCTGTACAGCGTAAAAAGCGGATCTCCTTTCTGAACGTGCTGGAACTGGAAATCGACGAACGACTCTTCAATCCAGCCGGTGACCTTCGGATGGACTTCACTGACCCGGGTCTCGTCCACCGCGACCGTACCTATCGTTCTGACCGTATGGTCGAGGGTTTGATAGGTTACCGGTGCGGTCCGGACACCGATCAATTGCCGGTGCCTGGAATCGACTGTAAACATCGCCTGGCTGTCCTGGGATCCGGAGGCCAGCTCCGTTGCGGCCCCATCCGACAGGGCAAAAACTCGAATTGAGTTTCCGTCCCCATCCACGGGATCGAGTGTCTCCATGCGGAACTCTATATCCTCGCCAATGGCAAACCGATCGAGCCTCACCTCTTCCGAGACGGGGTAAGCCATCGTCATTGCGTCCATCAGACCGGGAATGGCCTGATGGGCGATGACCAGTTGCCGGCTATCGGCTTGGATTTCCTGGATGACTCCGATCCCGATGTAGGGATCGTCGCGCGTCCCAACCGGAATCGATTGGGTCCCGGCAGCAGGTTGTTCCAGGACAGATTCCCCCCCAAAGCCTCCCTGCATGTACTGCAGGTAGGCATCCCGGTAGATGTATGCGGATGCGGCCGCCATCGCCATCAATATCAGAACTCCGGTTTTCAGAAGAATCCGTTTCATCGCACCCCTCCCCTGTCGCCTTGGATCCGGGGCCCATAAACTGCGTTCCAGATGTGCTGGTATGTTTCCCGGTTCAATGGAACCTTCAGGTCGAAGTAGAACGTCTCGTTCCGCGTCGAGATTCGGAGGTCGAACCGATCGGTGGATGCAAAGGATTCCAGATCGGCCAGCAGCCATATGCGGGAGTCGTTCGGATTGTCCGTCGCATAGGCGATACGATTGTCCGTGATCTGGAGCATCCCCTCGCACCCGCCCAAGACGTGATCGTGACGCACGGGTATTGCCTGCAGGAGCTGACCGGGGCCGTCTTCGTCTCCGCCGGAATCGAAGACCATGCGTGTACGGACGGGTCGTGGACTGCGCGCCTGGAGAAACGTGTAGATATCGCCGTCGAGTGCGCCGTCGTTTAATTGAAGCACGAAATCCCGGTCCATCCAGATCTTCCAGACACCCTCGCTCTCGTAGGTGTGAATTCGAAGTTCCTGCTCCGACACGATTTCGAAGAACTGTATATCCGGGTAAGTCCACTGCCGGACGTGATCGGGATCCGAGGCCTCATACCGAATGGATTCATCCGAAACGATCAGCTGACCGTCGCATGCGCCAAACGTGTGGTCGTGCCGGACGTTGAACGTCCACTCTGACGGCGCTCCGGTTATCTGAGTCAACAACAGAGAAAGCAGCAGCGTTTTCATTCGGAGCCTCCAACTTGAACCAGTTCGAGTCCGGTCAGTTCTTCCAGGCCGGCCATGGCCTTTTCGTGCTCGGCCACCTGGGCGTAGTACTCCACCTCGAAGTCCAGCAGTGTCGACCAGTTGTCCAGCACAGCCAGGAAGTCCAGGTTCCCTACCCGGTACGCCGTCAGAGAAGATTCCAGCGTCAACGACGCCTGCGGGATGACGGCTTCCCGATAGAGGCGCTCCAGGCGATCGGTCCGCTGGAGAGCGAGATAGAAGTCGGTGACTTCGCGAAGCAGCGCCTGGTCAGTCGCTCGGAAATCACTTCGAGACACCTCGAGTATCGCGGCTGCCTCCTCGACACCGCGCCGCTCCCTTTGCCTGAAAAACAAGGGTATCTCTGCCGAGATCGACGCCTCCCACATGTCATCGAAAGATCCCCTGAACACGCGTCCGACCTTGACTTCGAAATCCGGGAGGTGTTCCCTCCGGGCCAGATCGAGCGCGCTGGCGTTGCGATCGATATCCAGACGGCGGGAATCCAGAACAGGGTTGGCTTCCTCTGCGATGGCATAGAGTTGTTCAGCCGTATAGCTGAGCCTCGAAGGAGAGACCTCGGGCAAGGTGGACACGGGCGTGTCCGGAGTCTGGTCCAGCAACTGGTTGATCAGCGCCCTGAACGAACCGGCCTGCTGATTGAGGACGGCCAGTCGGTCTTCGAGCAGCGTCTCTTCCACTTGCGCTTTCAGCAGATCCTGCTGAAGTCCGGACCCCACTTCATAACGGCTCCGGGCCACACTCACGAAGCGGTTCAGGAGTTCCCGGTTCCGCTCCACCGTCTCTATGGATCGCTCAGCATGGAACAGATCGAAGTAGGCTCGCTTCAGGTCCGCAACGACTCGCAAGCGGACGGCGTCATACATCCGGCCCGCCCGGTCAGCCTCCTTCTGAGCCACTTCTCCACGCAACCCCAGCTTCCCCGGGTAGGGAAACCGCTGCATGACCATCGCCGCGACGAAACTCATAGGGTCTTCGCCGACCGACGTGCCGGGAAACGGACTTCCCGGGTTCCGGTATCCGAAGCTGACCGTTGGATTGGGCAGGGCGCGGACCTGTGACGGACGAGCGGAAGCCGCTTCCCAGCGCCGTTGGGAAGCGTGGATTTCCGGATTTTGCTCTAGGGCGATACGGACCAGATCGCCCAGGTTTGCCGGTGTCGCGGCAATTGTCTGGAGACACAACAAGATAGGGATACTGAATACAGGCATAGGACCTCACGTTCGAAGACTCTGGATTTCGAATCAGAAATCGAGGCGAGGCCGGTGCTAGATCAGTAGAGAACCATTGAGGAGGAAAACAGGTGGGGAAACATCCGGAGGTACCGGATCGTCGGAAAGCGGCCTTACAAGGGGAGTCGGAAAGTCTTGCACACCCTCGGCAGGCGGTAGTGCAACAGCGGCGACTGACGGCACCCAGACACCGTGCGTTCCGAGCAGCGCAGCCTCGGTGATGCACGACATACAGCAATCGTGGCCCTGGCTGTCCCCTTCGGCATCGTCAGCGGGCATCGCCATCCCACAGTCCGTCATCGATTCCGCCATCGTCTCCGCTATCATTGGCGGCGCGGCAACGGCACACGCCAGCACCAGAAGGTTCGCGGCTGCGAACCCTAGCAGAAGCGCTTCCGCGACCTTTCTAGACTGTTGCAACATGGCAAGCAATCCCAGAAGGACTCGCTGTATTTGAGATCATCATGGCTCTTAAAAAGAATGACGGGCAAACGTCCTTCCCGTCAAGTTTATGTTGCAATCAGCCAAACGGTGGGGTTCTGGTGCAGACAGCGAAGGGACTTGGCGATACGGGGTTATGGCGCATCTCAACGGCCAAACCGCCGATCCTTTTTTTGACATGACAAGCGGGGTCCGCCTATCGCGCATACGGCAGGTTGTTGACGATCGAAAGCGCGCGGTAGATCTGTTCCATCAGGATGGCGCGGGCGAGATCGTGGCTGAACGTAAGCTTCGAAAACGACCAGATCAGGTTGGCGCGTCTCGTGACGGCCTCCGACAGCCCGGCCGGACCGCCAACCGCGAAAACCAGGTCACGCGGACTCTCGGTCATATGCCTCGAGATGAATTCGGCGAAGCCTGACGAAGAATATAACCGGCCTCCCGAGTCCAGGGCGATCAGGTAGTCGGAGCGGTCGATACGGTCAAGGATCTTTTCGCCTTCGGCTTCGATCCGTTGCCGGTCGTTGGCGGCCTTCAGTTCCTTGAGTTCGGCGATTTCGAAACCCGCGAGGTGTCCGATGCGGCCAGCCATGTCCTTACAAACCGCCGAAAGACTGGCGTTCCGGGTCTTGCCCACCCAGATCACGCGAATCTTCATCTGTTCGGTTTTCGGTAACGTAAGGACGGGCGGCCAACGACCCTGAGGGGTGCTGCCATCGACTGCTATACCTCGCGTCCGGCCGGTGTGGGGATGTCCTGCCGCTTCCCGGCGCGCCAAAGTCGCTCCAGGTTGTAGAATTCGCGCGCGCGGGGGGTGAAGATATGAAGGACGAAGTCGAGGTAGTCGAGCAGAATCCACTCGCCTCCGGTATAACCCTCCATATGCGGAGAGTGAAGACCCTCGGCGCGGAGCGCTCCGTCGACACTATCGGCTATCGCCTGAGTCTGCCGGGTGGATGTTCCGGTACAGATGATGAACCGATCGGAAAACGAACACAGTCCTTCAAGGTCCAGCACCACGATATCTTGCGCCTTCTTGTCTATCGCGGCATCGAGTGCGAGTTCAAACGAATCCTTTTTTGGTTGTTGCGTAGACATTCTCCTTCAGGAATAGAGCCGGTTTCTGGCGATGTAACCTTGCACCTCTGGAGGAAGCCACTCGGATGTGTCCCCCCCATTGCGTATCCGTTCTCGCAGCGCCGTTGAAGAAATGTCCTCTTCGAGCCGCGGCAAATAGTAGACCCGCCCGGTTTCCGAGAGAGGCTGGGCGGGCTGCTTCTCGACTACTTCGACGGGCTTGATGTCGTCTCGCATCGGAAATCCCGGCCGATTCACGATTGCGAAGCTGGTCAGGTCGAACAAACGGCGATAATTCTTCCAGTTCCGGATTTCCGCATACTGGTCGGTACCGGTCACGAACAGCAGCGACGCGCCTGGAAAACGTTCGCGCATCAACTCCAACGTGTCGACGGAATAGCGCCGTTCCAAGCGGTCGACTTCGATAGTTGAGAGTTGGAATCCGTCGAACGGAGCAATCGCCAGGGCAATCATGGCGAAGCGGTGAAACGCGGAAGTGATGCCGGTCCGGGTTTTGTGGGGTGGAACGAACGTCGGAATGAAATGGATTTCATCGATATCAAAGGTGTCGGCGACAATTCGTGCCGCGCGAAGGTGCCCGTGATGAACTGGATCGAAAGTCCCTCCAAGGATGGCTATGTTCACAAATGCATGGCCACATCGGATGAT
This sequence comes from Terriglobia bacterium, assembly GCA_963555775.3. GTDB lineage: Bacteria > Acidobacteriota > Terriglobia > 20CM-2-55-15 > 20CM-2-55-15 > JAJEDW01. The sequence goes on from CAUVWY020000009.1 coordinate 738,219, forward strand.
CGCAACCTCTGAATCACGGTTCTCTTCAATCCCTCGAGCCCCTCACCGGTGACTGATGAGATCTTAGCGAACTCCATGTTTTGCTGTCCACACCATTGCTCCAGCTTCCGGAGGCATTCCTCGTCCACCGAGTCGATCTTGGACGCAAGCACGATCGATGGTCGCGAGGCCAACCGGGGGTCGTGTTCGGCCAGTTCGGCACGCAGGATTTCGACCTGCGCCAAGGGATCCTCCAAATTGCCGACCGAGACGTCGACCAGAATCAGCAACAGCCTTGTACGTTCGATGTGGCGCAGGAACCGGATCCCCAACCCGTGTCCTTCGTGGGCGCCTTCGATCAATCCCGGGATGTCCGCCATGATAAAGGTTTCGTAATTGTCGCCGGCAACGACTCCCAGGCTCGGTTCGAGAGTCGTAAACGGATAGTCGGCGATCTTGGGATGGGCCGCGGAGATGGACGATATCAGCGTGGATTTTCCGGCATTGGGGAACCCCACCAGCCCGACGTCGGCGAGAAGCTTCAATTCGAGTCTCAAATTCTTTTCTTCGCCGTCCTCCCCGTCCTGCGCCTTCCTGGGCGCCCGGTTGATCGATGACGCGAAGTGAGCGTTTCCCTTGCCGCCCCGCCCGCCCGCCGCGGCCAGCCAGCGTTCTTCGGGAGTATCGAAGTCATGCAACAACGCGCCCGTGCCCGCGTCGTAGACCAGCGTTCCAACCGGCACAAGAATATCGAGGTCTTCGGCGCCGCGGCCATGTTTGTCGCTACCCAGGCCGTGCTGCCCTCTGCCGGCCCGGAACAGCCGGTTGTAACGAAACTTGACGAGGGTGTTCTGGTGCCGGTCTGCCACCAGGTAGATGTCGGCGCCCTTGCCTCCGTTCCCGCCGCTGGGTCCGCCTCTGGGTACGAACTTCTCCCGGCGGAACGCGATGCATCCGTGGCCTCCGCTACCGGCCCGGATCGTAATACTGGCTTCGTCGATGAACATCGGCTAGAAACAGAAAAGCCAGATCGCCGGCGCCTTGCCGGGACCTGGCTGCTTTTCGATTCGAGTATGCGCTAATTCTGGGCCGCTTCGACGCTGATGAAGCGTCCATGACGCCCGCGGTCCCGGAACTGAACTACGCCGGTCACTCTTGCGAACAGTGTGTCGTCACTTCCGATTCCGACGTTGTCACCCGGTTTGAATCGCGTGCCGCGCTGGCGGACGAGGATGGATCCCCCGGTCACTAACTGGCCGGCAAAGCGCTTGACGCCCAGCCGCTGGGCATTGCTGTCGCGCCCGTTCCTTGAACTGCCGACACCTTTCTTGTGGGCCATGACTTCGACTCCTCGCTAGTGGCTAGGGAAAATCGCCGGACCGTAGGGGGATTGGTAACCGCGTCCATTGCCGGGTGGCCGGCCCATGCCCGCGCGACCCGAATTTACAAGTCCTGGATCTTGATTTCGTCGACTCTCAGTTCGGTAAATTCCTGCCGGTGACCATTGGTCCGCCGATACTGCTTTTTTTTAATTTTCTTGAAGACGATTATCTTCTTGCCGCGATCTTGTGCCAGTACCGTTGCGTTCACCCGGGCTTCGGGCACCAGCGGTTCACCGATCGCGATCTTTCCGTCGTCCGCGACCAGCAGTACTTCGTCGAGTTCAACCTTTCCGCCGACTTCACAGTCCAGCTTCTCGACTTTCAAGGTCTTGCCCGGTTCGACACGGTGCTGTTTGCCGCCCGCCCGAATCACTGCATACATGGCTGGCACCCCAATAGTGACAAAGCAAAACCCGATTGTACCTACCCGCCGGGAGGGGTGTCAACGCAGGCGGGCCGGCGGCTTCGCATTTCGGAGCCTGGCTGGCCCTGATCCGGACGGATGTGAGTTGGTGAGAGAGGTGAAAAACCCCGTGAAGGAGCGAAATGTCCGAGGAGGCTGTCCAGCGAGACATGAAAAGAAAAATGGCTTTCCTTGGCATGTTCGGCCAGATATGCAAAGAATCTTGTCAAATGGGGTATTCGGTCGCGGTCCCGGCGTCGGGCCGATGTCTCGGACTCCGGATCTGTCAGAACCGGACACTTCATGAGCTACAACCGCCGGACACTTCGTGTGCTCTCGACACAGTATCGTTGTGGATTCGACGATTGCCCTCTATGATCCCTGACGGTGTCGCCCGGAGGCTCACATGGCATTCATGAACAAATCGGTCGACCGGTATCTGCGTGATCTGGTCCCCGGCCGCGATGCGGTGCTCAGCGAGATCGAAGCCCTCGCTGCAGAGAAACGCATTCCGATTGTCGGTCCGGCCGTCGGGAAATTCCTCGAACAGATGGCGCGAACCATCGGAGCCCGTCGCGTGTTCGAGATGGGATCGGCTGTCGGCTACTCTACCATCTGGTGGGCGCGCGCGGTTGGACCCGGCGGGCAGGTCTACTATACAGACGGCAGCGCCGCGAACGCGGTCCGCGCCACGGGGTACCTTCAGGCGGCCGGCCTGATCGACCGGGTCGAACTTCTGACCGGTAACGCCCTGGACCTTCTTGACGAAACCGATGGTGAGTTCGACATTGTGTTCAACGACGTCGACAAGCACTACTATCCGGAGGTGTACGAACGGGCCGCTCACCGTGTGCGGGTCGGCGGCCTGCTCGTGTCAGACAACGCCCTCTGGGGCGGCAGCGTCGCCGACCCGGACGTGAATGACGCCGATACGGAGGGCGTACGCGAGTTCAACCGCCTTCTTTACGGAGACTCGCGATATCTGACGACCATTTCCCCGATTCGAGACGGTGTCTCGGTAGGGTTGCGGGTCCGCTGAAGCCGATCGATCTGTTTCCACCGAAACGCCCGGTTTGCCGGGGATCTTCGAATTACCGTGGATTACCGGCGCCCCTTGGCCCTTGGGTGCGCCTTGCGGTACTCATTCCGCAGGTGTTCGACGCTGGTATGGGTGTATTTCTGAGTCGTTCCGAGGTTGGCGTGACCCAGCAATTCCTGGATGCTCCGCAGGTCCGCTCCGTTTTCCAGGAGATGAGTCGCAAAGCTGTGCCGGAGCGTGTGCGGCGTGATTTTGCGCCCCGGCGCCAAATGTGCGCGATAGCGTTCGACGAGTCGTTCAACCGACCGGGTCGTGAGCCGGCTACCCCGCAGATTGATGAACACGGGGATCCTGTCGTCGCTGTCCCTGACAGTCAGTCCCTTGAGCGACCGTTCGATCAGGTACGCCTCCAAAGCTTCGGAAGCATAGCGGCCGAACGGGACGATGCGTTCTTTTCGACCCTTTCCAAGCACCCGAACCAGGCTTTCGGACCATGAGACATCCGCTTCGTCCAGTCCGACCAGTTCGCTTACACGGAGCCCGCTGGCGTACAGGAGTTCCAGGATTGCCCGGTCCCGAAGCCCCTTGAGCGTCTTGATTGCGGACGCTTCCAACATGATCTGGACCTCGGTTTCGCTCAACTTCGCGGGAAGTTTTCTGGGCAGCTTTGGCGAGGACACCAATTCAGCCGGATTTCGTGCGAGTTTCTGGCCGCGCACCAGGAATCTGAAAAACGACCGAATAGCCGAGAGCGTGCGAGAGATCGAACTTTTTTCGAGATCGTCGAGGTAGAGGGTGTTCAGGAAATCGCGAACGAAGATATGGTCGACCGCCTCCAACGAGGTATCCCTGGAGTCCATGAAACGGTCGAATCGGATCAGGTCTCTCCGGTAGTTGGAGATCGTGTGTCCTGAGGCCGCGCGCCGATTGAGGGCTTCGGCGTATTCTTCGATCTCCGTCCGGATCATTCCGCTTGCGCCCGGTCCGCCAGCGCGTCAACCGCCGCGCGAAACCCTGTCATCAGCCGTCTGGTGACGGGTCCGACCATGCCGTCGCCAACCGGATTGCCGTCGATTCGGTTGACCGGCAGGATTCCGCGAGTGGTGCTTGTAATAAAGGCTTCGTCCGCGTTTTGAACCTCCGACGGCGGAAACCTTTCTTCACGAATGCGAATCCCTGCCGCGGCGGCCACTTCCATCACAAGGGAGCGCGTGATTCCGGCCACGATTCCCATATCGATCGCGGGAGTTCGGACTTCGCCGTTCTCGACGAAGTAGAAGTTGGACTGCGTGCCGTCCGAAACAAATCCATCGGGTGTCAGGAATATGGCTTCGCTGGCCTCCTTTTCCCTGGCTTCCTGGGCGCCGAGTACCTGGTGAATCAGGTTGCCGGTCTTGATGGATGCAATATAAGTATCCCGTTTCAGGTCCGAAAAAACGATCGAGACGCCCTCGCGATAAAGCTCTCTGGACGGTCCGGCCAACGGCAGCGCAATGATTATCGTGCGAGGCGCCTTGCAACTGGCCGGGTTGGGTGAAAGCTCGCCAACGCCGCGAGTGACGATAATCCGTACCAGAGATTCGTCGTTGGCCGCTTCGTCGATGGTCCGATAGACCTCGGCCCTCAACCGGTCGTCCGTCCAGGGGAGTTCGAGCGCGATATTTGCAGCCGCCTTCTTGAGCCTCGCGAAGTTGCGTTCCAGGAGAATCGGACGTTTTCGATAGGTTCGAAACGATTCGTAGATCGAATCCCCGTAGAGAAATCCGTGATCCAGAACCGGCAGGCATGCCTGTTCCGGCCCGGAAATCTCACCGTCGATGTTTATGCGGGTCGGCATTCACTCAACCTTTCCAGAGCCCGGCGCGCGACCAGTTCCCGTTTCTCTTGCCTACTTTGATGCCGGCCGTTGGTCTCGGCGGGCGGCAGAAGTCCATAATTGATGTTCATGGGTGCAAAGTGTTTCTGCGGCGTCGAGACGTAGCGGCAAAGAGCCCCGATCGCCGTCTCGACGGGTGGAGTCCACGATTCTTCTCCCTTGGCCATGCGCCCCGCGTTGATTCCAGCGACAAACCCTGTCGCCACGTTTTCGATATAACCTTCCGTTCCCGCGAGTTGTCCCGCAAAAAAAACACGCGGTTCCCGCCGGGCGGCCATTGTCGCCGACAGTACTTCGGGCGCGTCGATGTAGGTGTTGCGGTGTATTTGACCCAACCGCAGGAACTCTGCGTTTTCAAGGCCGGGGATCATGCGGAAAATCCTTCGTTGTTCAGGAAACGTCATGTGATTCTGGAACCCGACGATGTTGTAACAGGTCTGCATCGCGTCCTCCTGACGCAATTGAACCACCGCATGGGCGCGGCCATCCGTTCGCGGATCGCGAAGCCCGACCGGCTTCATCGGTCCAAACCGGAGGGTATCCCTGCCGCGCCGTGCCATTTCCTCGATCGGTAGACAGGCTTCGAAGAATCGAGTCTCCTCGAACGCATGTAATTGGACGACTTCGGCCCGCGACAGCGCCTCGTAGAACTGGTCGTATTCTCGACGGTTCATGGGACAGTTCAGGTAGTCGCTGTCGGCCTTGCCATACCGCGAGGCCGCAAACATACGTGTTCGGTCAATCGTCGATGCGTCGACGATCGGAGAAATCGCGTCGTAAAAATAGAGGTGATCGAGGCCGCAGAAGTTTCGGATGGATTCGGAAAGAGCCGGGGAGGTCAGCGGCCCGCTCGCCACGACAACAATGCCTTCAGACGGAATCGCGGTCATTTCCTCGCGATGAAGTGCGATGAGCGGTTCGTCCTCGATCGCCTGTGTGACGCCTGTCGAAAACCGTTCGCGATCCACGGCCAGCGCCCCGCCCGCGGGGACCCTTTCCCGGTCAGCGATCGCCATCAGACGGGAACCGGATTGCCTCAACTCTTCCTTGAGCAGCCAGGAGGCGTGGTAGGGCTGATCGGATTTCAGTGAATTGCTGCAGACGATTTCGGCCAGATGTCCGGTCTTGTGCGCGGGGGTCTTCCGTCCGGGCCGCATTTCGTAAAGATGTGACCGCACTCCCAACCTGGCCAACTGCAATGCCGCTTCCGATCCTGCCAATCCACCGCCGATGACCGTCACCGTGTTTGTCATAGTTCAGGTTTCAACAGGCAGTGCAGTTGCGCGATGTGCGCCTACGCAGCCTCAACGGACTCCTTGTAATTGCACGAGTCTTCGTTGCAGTAGCGGAACGTGCCGTCTTTTTTCGTGGTCTTTTCGAGAACGAACGGCGCCTGGCACCGTGGGCATTCTTGTGAAACGGGTTTTTGCCAGACGACGAAGTCGCAGCCCGGGTAATTGGTGCATCCGTAAAACGATTTTCCACGCTTGCTCCGGCGTTCGCTCAGTTCGCCGCCGCAACCCGATTTCGGACAGTCGACGCCGATCGTTTTGGGTTTGATGTACTTGCATTTCGGATAGTTGGTGCAGGACGTGAACTGTCCGAACCGTCCTTCCTTGATAACGAGCTTGTTGCCGCACTTGGGACAAGGCTCATCGGTTGGAATATCCGGGGCCTTGGGTTTGGCTTCGCCCGCGACGATCTTGCGCGTGGTCTTGCATTCGGGATATCCGGTACAGGCATAGAACTGGCCGAATCGTCCCCGCTTCAACGCCATCGGTTTGCCGCAGTTGTGACAGGGCTGGACCTCGATCTCTTCTTTCTTTTCTTCCTCGACATCGTCGGAATCCTTGACGATTTCCTTTGTGTTCGAACACTCCGGATAGCCCGTGCAGGCCATGAAGCTGCCGAATTGGCCCCATTTGATCACCATCGGTTTGCCGCACTTCTCGCAGGCTTCGCCGGTCGGGATTTCCTGGCGCTTGATGTTCTCCATGTTGATCTTGGCTTTTTCAAGATCCTTTTCGAACTTTTCGTAAAACTCGCTCAGGGCATCGACCCAGGTCATCTTTCCCTCTTCGACCTCGTCGAGTTCTTCTTCCATCCGTGCCGTGTATTCCACGTCGAAGATATCGGCGAAATGTTTCACAAGCAGGTCGGTGACGACCGTGCCGAGCTCCGTTGGCCGAAACTTCGTGTCCTTCTTCCGAGCGTATTCGCGATCCTGGATCGTGGACAGGATGGCGGCGTAGGTCGACGGGCGCCCGATCCCTTTCTCTTCGAGCATCTTGACCAGCCGTGCCTCGGTATAACGCGGCGGCGGTTCGGTAAAGTGTTGCGACGGCTCGATATTGAGGAGCCGCAGCGACTCGCCCTCCGAGAGTGGCGGCAGCGTGACGTTCTGATCGTCGGGCGCGGGCTTGGCATCCTCGTCCGAAGCTTCTTCGTAAACCTTCAGGAAACCCTCAAACCTCTGAATGCGTCCGTTGGCCCGGAACATGTAGCCCTTGCAACCGATCTCGACCGTGGTCTGGTCGTAAACCGCGGGGTTCATCTGAGATGCCACAAATCGGGTCCAGATCAGCCAGTAGAGCTTGTATTCGTCTTCAGTCAGATACTGTTTGATGCTGTCGGGCGTGTGTTCGACAAAGGTTGGCCGGATTGCTTCGTGAGCGTCTTGCGCATCTTTCTTGCTCTTGTAGTGCACGGGTTTTTGGGGTAGATAGGCCCGGCCGTAGGCAGTGCCGACATAGTCTCGAACCATTGCCATCGCATCGTTCGAAATGCGCGTGGAATCCGAACGCATATATGTAATCAGGCCGACCCGGCTCTCGATCCCGATTTCCTTGCCCTCATAAAGCCTTTGAGCGACAACCATCGTCTTCTTGACTGTAAATCTGAAACGCCGCGCGGCGTCCTGCTGCAGCTTGCTGGTGGTGAACGGCGCCACCGGCCGTCGTTTTCGCTCCGCCTTGACGACGGACTGGACCAGGAATGGCGAGCCACGTACGGCCGATACGATGTGATCGGCCTCCGACTGATTCCTGATCTTGAGGTTCTTGTCCTGGAATTTGATCAGGCGTGCCTGGAACGGAGGCGGTTCGTGCGCCCCGAGCTTCGTCGCGATGTTCCAGTACTCCTCAGTCTTGAACGCCTCGATTTCGCGTTCGCGCTCCACGATCAACCGAAGTGCGACGGTTTGTACGCGGCCGGCCGAAATACCCCGCCGGACCTTGTCCCAGAGCAGTGGACTGACCTGGTAGCCGACGATCCGGTCCAGCAGCCGCCGCGCCTGTTGGGCATCCACGACGTTGGAGTCGATTTCCCCGGGTTGCGCGATCGCGGTTTCGATAGCCTTCGGCGTGATTTCGTTGAACAGGACGCGGTAGACCTTTCGATCCTTGCCCCCCAGCAACTCTTTCAGGTGTTGGCAGATCGCCTCTCCCTCACGGTCCGGGTCAGCGGCGAGCAGGATCGTTGTCGCGGAGCGGGCAGCGGTCTTCAAGTCCCTGACGACTTTTTCTTTCCCGGGAATCAGCTCGTAGGATGGCTTGAAGGAATGCTTCACGTCGATGCCGAGCTTACTCTTCGGCAAGTCCATGATGTGCCCGACCGATGCCTTGACGGCGTATCCCGCGCCAAGGTACTTGCTAATCGTGTTTGCCTTTGCGGGCGACTCCACGATCACGAGTGATTTACCCGAACCCGGCCTCGATCCGCTGCCGGTCATTTTCGACGCCGTCGTTGCCGTTTTCCTTCCGGCCGGTTTCTTCGCTGTCTTCCTTGTCGTCGTTGTTGTTGCCATATTGTTTCAGCTTGGGGCGTTGGGTCCGATTGCCTGTAAGTTATTAAGTCGTGTCCCGATAAAAATCAACCTCAGTCTGTGGCGCTTTATCGTAAACGTCTTGTGTAGCAGCCCGTGGTAGAACCCTTCAGGGATCGCGTTACGAGCGCCATTGGATCATATGCGAGGCACCGCGACGAAGTCGATGTCCTCCATCGATCGAGGAGTAGCAACGTGGCAGATGGCCCGATGCCGCCGTAACCCGTAGGGCGCAGGGGGGTTCGGGCCACAGACTTTGTCGTTCGTCGGTCACGATGAAAAACCATCGCTCCGCTCCTCTCTTCGCGTCTGAAACCCGAAGACCCCAGCGCGCGACGCCGAAGGGTCCTGCCACGGACTGCTTGAGCGCAGGGGGGTTCGGGCCACAGACTTTGTCGTTCGTCGGTCACGATGAGCAACCATCGCTCCGCTCCTCTTCTTCGCGCCTGAGACCCGAAGACCCCAGCGCGCGACCCTGAAGGGTTCTACCACGGGCTGCTGGTATTGGCTAACCGCTTCAAATATTTCTGCCGCGAGTTGCATTCGAGGCTCACATTTTCATCAGGTAGCGATCTCCCGGCAATTGCCGGATGAGACCGGCAAATTCGAGTTCGAGAAGAGCCGCGTAGACTTCGGAAACCGGTAGGCCGAGTTTCACGATTAGCAGATCGATGGGTAATCCGTCCGAAGTCGACAGCATGTCCCGAACCCGCTGACCTGTCGCCGACAATGGCGCTTTCGATTCCGAATCGTCAGCGCCAGGGCCCGGATCGAGGAGTTGGCGTTGGACGGTTTCGGGCAGTTCCTCGATGACATCTTCAGGGCTGGTGGCCAGGCATGCGCCCTGGCGAATCAGGAGGTGGGGACCGTGGCTGCGGGGCGATTGGATGGGACCGGGTATCGCGAATACTTCCCGATTGGCTTCAAGCGCCATTCGAGCCGTGATCAGGGAACCGGACCGCTCGGCCGCCTCGACAACGATCGTTCCAAGAGTCATTCCCGCCAATATCCGGTTCCGGCGCGGGAAATGGTCGGGCAGCGGTGGGGTGCCAAGCGGAAATTCCGTCAAGATCGCGCCATTTCCGATTATGCGGTCGGCCAGTCCGCTGTTTTCTTTCGGATAAACCCGGTCGATTCCGGTGCCCAGGATCGCGACGGTCTGCCCACGGGTCAGGGCGCCGCGGTGTGCCGCGGTATCGACACCGCGCGCCAGGCCCGAAACGACAACTGCGCCGCGGGCGGCCAGGTCTGCCGCGAACCGTTCAGCGCAATTGATTCCATAGGGGCTGGCGCGCCTTGACCCGACGATGGCGAGATGCGGACGATCCGCTGCCCAGTTGCCGCCTTTGACGTAGAGAACCAGTGGCGGGTCGCTTGTTTCGAGAAGCAGTTGTGGATATTCGGGCGCCCACAAGTCGATGATTCTGGCGCCGAGCCCGAGGGTGCGCTCCCATTCGGTTGCGACCCTGTCCGTAGTCGCTGGAGACAGAAATTCCTCCGCGACGTCGGTTTCAACGCCGAACGCCCTGAGATCGCGCGGTTGGAGTGCGGTCAGAACTCTGGGATCATGGATACGGTCGAGAATCTGGTGGCAGGATCGGATACCCATTCCCGGTACCAGAGTCATTCTCAGAAAGACTCTGGTGGTCTCGGCCGATTGTTCCGGGGTGAGTTCGTTCATTGGGCAAGGCACTAGCACGCGGGATTCCATATGCACAGACCGATTGAGGAGCCCGAAGACTTCATCGTTCGTTTCGTCCGCCGGATTCCCCCCGGCGCCGAAATTCTCGATGTCGGATGCGGCAGCGGCCGTCACTCGGTTTTCCTTGCCCGCGCTGGCTGCCGGGTTCTTGCGCTGGATCGATCGCTGGAGCGTCTGGAGTCGCTCCGTGGGTTGGCCGAAGATGAAGGTCTGGATATCCGGACCGTGGAGTCCGACGTCGAGAACATGTCGCTTCTTCCAGATCGGTTCGATGGGATCGTCAATACGCTGTTTCTTTTTCGACCTCTGTTTCCGGAGTTCGTTCGTGCCCTCTGTCCCGGAGGCCTGCTTTTTTTCAGAACGTTCACGACGGACCACGCGGACGTTCTGGGCAAGGACCGGCCAGGTCGTCGTTTCCTGCTCACACCCGGTGAACTCGGTAAGGCCTTTCCCGGACTTCGGGTGGATTACTACGACGAGTCGATCGGCGGTGGCCGCGCGATGGCTACTTTGGTGGCGTCCAAACCGCCCCATGTGACAGAATAAGACGCTATTCAGATTCTTGCCACGGGGAGGATCATGCTTCGAAGAGAATGTGCAGTCACAGCCGTCGCGTGCCTGATAGTCCTGGTCGCCGGGCCGGCCCTCGCGCAGCACGCGGACGATGCTTTCGTGGGCCAGATGGCCCCGGAACTCAAGGTTGAAGAATGGTTCAACTCGGCGCCCCTGACGCTTGAAGGCTTGCGTGGGAACGTTGTCCTGCTGGAATTCTGGGCCTGGGATTGCCCGGAGTGCGCCCAGGCAATTCCGTACGTCAAGGACTGGCACTCGAAGTATGCCGACGAGGGCCTCGTGATAGTCGGTGTCCATACGCCCAGGGCCGAGTACGAAAAGGACATCGTCAAGTTGCGGGAAACCATCGAGACGAAGAGCATCGAATACCCGGTTGCGACCGATCATGAGTACCTGACTTGGCTGGACTACCTCAATAATGCTTGGCCCTCGCATTTCGTTGTCGACCGGGAAGGCGTGATTCAATTGAGTCATACCGGTACGGGACGCTACGAAGAAACCGAGCAGGTTATTCAGCGGCTTCTTTCAAACGACTGATGGGTGACGGGGTGAGTGTCTACAGTGCTTCAGGCGGACGGCGCCGGTTCGTGATCCTGGCGGTTTGTGTGCTTGTGTGTGCCGTCTTCGGGCCCGCGACTGCCGTTGCCGGGCAATTGGATACCGAGGGCGTCAAGTCCGTTCGGGGCATCGTCCGCGACCTTCGGGGCGAGCCGGTCGCCGGAGCCCGCGTGTTTATCCGCAATCTCGCCTCGAATATCACACGAACGCACACCACTGACGGATCCGGCCTGTATTCGGTAAACGGACTACCGTCCGATGCGGACTATGAGGTCCGTGCGGAGTATGAGGGTGCGGAATCGGAAACCCGGCTGGTGAGCGCATTCTTCGAGCGCTCGGACAATGTCCTGAACTTCGATCTTCCCGTTGCAGTCCTTTCGGCCGGCGCGGGAGTCGATGAAGACGGAGCGATCCTGTTGGAGACCTTCGACCGGGTGCAGTTGCATGCTTCGTTCACGCTTCCAGAAGGTATTCCGGCGCCGATCCCGGTGGCCTTGTTGCTCCACGGCTACGGCGAAAACCGTTCCGTATGGATGGATCTCGAAACGCGCCTGCTCGAGACGGGGTGGGCGGTCATGACCGTGGATCTCCGCGGACATGGCCGCAGTACAACGCGGAACAACAGCGCCATCGAGCCGTCGGAATCGTGGCGGACCGACGCCCAGCAGTTTCCGCTTGATCTGGAGCCGGTATTGGATTGGCTCAAGACCCAACCCCGGCTCGATTCGGCCCGCATGGCGGTCATTGGCGCCGATGTCGGCGCCAATCTGGCGCTGGTCGCGAGCGGACGGTTTCCCGAGGTTGCCACTTCCGTTGCCATCAATCCGAATATCGACGAAGCGGTTGCCCTCGCCGGTACCGGCCAGGCGTTCTCCCCGCGGATGGTGCAGATCGTGGTCGCGAATAGTCTGTACGGTCTCCTGGTGCGCGAGCAGGTGCAGGGAGGGTCGCGGATTACCTTCGTGGATGTGGAGGATGCGGCCAGCCCGACGCCCATCTGGCTGGCCACCGGCGATACGCTGGATCAGATCGTCCGATGGCTCCGCGACACCTACTGACGCGATTTGAAACTTGATCGTCAGTGATCGGTAACGATTCTCCCATCTCCATCAACATTAGCAAGATATGGGAGTCTGCGCGGCAGAACGATCGCGGGTCCTTGTGACTTCGAAAATGGCCAACCCGTTCTTCGACCACCCCATCCTGAACTCGTCCTACGAGTACCCCCGGCGGCACTGGGAACTGGACGAGGATGGACAACCGAAACAGCAGATCGTCGAATCCCGCCGCCCCGTAAAGGCATTGTCAAGTTAAAGTTAAAGTGTTTGCCGACATTATCGGGATCATTTGCCAACGCCAAGTTATTGATTTCAGTTTCTCGTGCCAACTTGTTCTCCAGCGAAAATGACCGGGCTTCGATTTCCTTGACTGTCCCTCCGGCGTCCTGTAGAACTCAACGAAACTGTTACTGGTGTCCCAATTGCCATCTCTTCTGGAGGAAACAAGAATGAGAAATTCAAGGCTATGGACCGTTGCGACCGTTGCGACCGTTGCGACGGTCATTTTTTTTGTTGGGACCGGCACGGTCCTGGCACAAGTGGGGACCGCGGGTATCCGGGGCCTGGTTCAGGATGGGTCCGGGGCCGTCATACCTGGCGTCGAGGTCACGATCATCAACACCGGGACTGGAATCCAGCGGGCCCTGCTGACCAACGAAGTGGGGCTGTATGTGGCTCCAGGGTTGCCCGTCGGCAACTACGACGTCACCGCGCAGCTTCCCGGCTTTCAGACATTCATCAGCCGGGGCGTCGTGCTGACGGTGGGAGCTGAAGTGGCTGTGGATGTCGTACTGCAGGTGGGCGAGATCGCCCAGACCATCGAGGTCACCGCCGCTGCCGCGCAGGTCCAGACCACGCAGTCCGACATATCGGAGTTGGTCACCGAGGAGACGATGGTGGAGTTGCCGCTCAACGGGCGCAACTACGTGTCGCTGGCGCTCCTGCAACCGGGTGTGATCAGCTCTCAACAGGCGAGTGCCGCAGGCGGCACCAGCAGCAGGACGTTGGGCGCGGGCCTGCGCTTCAACGTCAACGGTTCCCGTTTCGAGGATAACAGCTTCAGCTTGGACGGGCAGAACACGCAGGACTTCTTCAACGGGGCCCCCGCGAGTGCGGGCGGCGAGACGATGGGCGTCGACGCCCTGCAGGAGTTCGAGGTGAAGACGGCCAACTACAGCGCCGAGTATTCGAAGGCATCGGGCGGCGTCGTCAGCGCCGTGACCAAGTCGGGAACCAACGAGATGCACGGGAGTGCGTTCTGGTTCCTGCGCAACGACAACCTGGATGCGGCCAATTTCTTCGACAACGCCTTCGGCAACGAGAAGCCCGAGTTCCGGCGGAACCAGTTCGGCGCGACCATGGGCGGTCCGATCGTGCAGAACAAGACCTTCTTCTTCGGGGCGTATGAGGGGATTCGCCAGGCCTTCGGCAAAACGGAACGTCTGATCGTGCCCACCCAGGACGCTATCGATGGGCTCGTCGACGGAGTACAGTACGACATCCATCCGTGGTCCCAACGGTATATCGATGCCGGATTCTGGCCCAACAGGCCGAACGGCAGGATCCTGTCGGGCGGCCGTGGGGAATTCTTCACCACGCACTCCGATATCCAGAGAAACGACTACATGCTGGTCAAGATCGACCACCAGCTCAGCGATAACACCTCGCTGTCGTTCCGCTACACCATGGACGATGGCATACTGGAGGCCCCCAACGGAACCCAGACGACCCTGATTGACAAAGTGCGCAACCAGTTCGCCAACCTCCAGCTCCAGCAAATCTTCTCGCCCCGGGTGCTGAACACCCTCCGCGGCGGGTTCAACCGATCCTTTCCGGATTACAATCAAACGGAGGTGGATAGTCCCGCCGAACTCCACATCAACACCCGAGGCGTCCAGGGGCCCGTCAACACCGGCATGACCAGCATTGGCACGGACCGGCCGCGGCCCCGGGGTTTTGCGTTCAACCTGTTCGATGTCTCCGATACGCTGTCGCTGACGATGGGCCGGCATGCGCTCAAGATAGGCGGCAACTATGAGCGGCATCACTACAACACCTCGAGCAACGACGTGTCCCCCGGCGAAGCCGTCTTCAGTAACTGGGCCGACTTCCTTACGGGCAGACTGAACCGAACCACTTCGGCCCTCAACACCGCCGATGTCAACCGGAGCTACCGGCAGCACCTGATCGGCTTGTTCATCCAGGATGATTGGCGGGTCACCAACAATCTGACGATCAACGCCGGGCTGCGCTGGGAGACGCTGACGGCCCCGACCGAGAATCACGGCCGGATTTCGAACCTTCGGGACTTTTTCGATTCGTCACTTTCAACCGACGAGACGGTCTTTAAGAACAAGACGAAGCTGAACTTTGCGCCGCGGCTGGGTCTGGCCTGGGACATCTTCGGCGACGGCTCGACGGCACTGCGGGTTGCCGGGGGCGTGTTCTATCCCCATATTCTCGGCAACACGTACCGCAAGGCGGGAACCTTCAACCCACCGTACGGAGGCGTTCCGACGTACTACGGAGTGGCCGGAAATCTACCGCCGGGGATCCTTCCAGTGAGTTGGCCTTTCTCACCGACCATCTTCGATAACCAGCCTTCGGGGGATGCAGCGGCCGAGCACTTCCCGTTCGACCACGCCCAACCTCGGGTCTACCAGTGGAACATGAGCCTGCAGCGGCAGCTCCCCGGCGGAATGATTGCCAACGCCGCCTATGTGGGCACCCGCGGCAACCATCTCGTGGGGAATATCACCGGCGGCGGATCTACCGGTGCCAACACGCCCTATGCTTCGGCTGTGATCGATGGCATTGAGTATCGCGAACCCGGATTGCCACGCCGCAACCCGCACTTCGGCCCAATCGGCGTCGTCACCTTCTACGGGGAGAGCTATTACCATGGCTTGACGCTCAGCCTGCGCGGGCGAATGCAGAACGGCTTGCAGTTCCAGCTCGCCCACACCTACGGCCACTCGATCGACACGGGCTCGGGCGCCTGGCAAGCCGGCTGGAACACCGGCGTGGACGTCGTCAACCTGTGGGATACCACAAAGGAAAGGGGCTCGTCGAACTTCGACGTGAGGCAGAATTTCACAGCGAATCTCCTGTATGATCTGCCCGTCATGGCCGATGCTGGCGGGCTCGTCCGAGGTCTACTGGGCGGCTGGCAATTAAGCGGCATCGTCGTGCTCAGGACTGGAAACCCGTTTCAGGTGGACTACGACGAGTCGGGAGACCGGAACCGCGATCTGAGCAGCCGCGACGGGCGTCCGAATCTGGTTCCCGGCGCCAACCCCAATCCCGTGACCGGAGATCCGATGCGGTGGTTCGATGTCAGCTCGTTTGCGCTTCCGGAGCCGGGCTTCTACGGCAATCTGGGCCGGAACACGCTCCGGGCCGACGGGTTCACCAACGTCGACTTGGCCCTCAAGAAGCTCTTTCCCGTGAACGAGGGTTTCGATGTGCAGTTTCGGGCTGAGTTCTTCAACGTCCTGAACCACGCGAACTTCGCAACTCCGGGAGGCTCGCAACGCGAGATCTGGCGGACCAGAAGGTCCCGGCTGAATGAAGACGCGGGACTGATCACCTCGACGGTGAACACCGCCCGGCAGATCCAGTTTGGATTGAAGCTGCTCTGGTAGTTGCCGGGTTCTGTATCAACGTGTAAGTCCAACAGGCCCCAGCATTCTGGAGGATGGTCTCGAAGCCATCCTCCAGAATGCTGGGGCTTCCTTGTTTGGCCTTAATTTCTGTCGGGATTGATTGGTGGAATCAGGCTCTTCAGTTTCCGGTAGCGGAGGATCTTCAAAAATGTCCGGTCGTCGGCTCTTCGACGCTCGGTCGCCATGCCAGGTCCGACGGGCTGTCAGTCCGATAATCCAGGCTCTCTACGGGGCAAACCGCTCGTCATTGTCCGATCTTCAGTACGTCCAGATCGATCTCCGGCGGCCGATCGGCCCACTTCTTCTTGAGCTGTCCGCACGCGGCTGAAATGTCGCCGCCGCGGCTCTTTCGAATGAATGTGGAAATTCCATGTTCCCTGAGCACGGCCTGGAACTGAAGGATGGCTTCCGGCGCAGGGCGCTTGAACTCGAGATCGGGCGATTCGTTCAGCGGGATCAAGTTGACCTTGGTGTCGAGGGCGATTGCGATTCTGGCAAGCGCCAAGGCGTCTTCGAGCGAGTCGGTTTCGTCCTTCAGAAGCACGTATTCGATCATCATCCGCTTTCGGGGTTTGATCGGAAGCCGCTTCAGGGAAGCGACGAGCTCGCGGATCGGGTAGGTGCGGTTGATCGGCATCCATCGGTTTCGCGTCTCGTCGGTGGCGCCGGTCAGGGAAACCGCAATGTTGGGTATCAGCGGTTCCCCGGCCAGCCGGTCGAGTTCCGGCACGAGACCGGCGGTCGAGAGCGTGATTCTCGACATGGACATGTTGAGCCCCGACGGATCGTGCAGGATGGCCAGCGCCCGCATCACGTTGTCATAGTTGTGCAATGGTTCGCCCATTCCCATCAGGACGACGTTGAAATGGTCCCTGAGGTCCGGATTCTCGATGTCGCGCTCGCGGACCAGCATGACCTGCGACACGATTTCGGCCGCGGTCAGGTGTCGGGTAAAGCCCATCTGGCCCGTCAGGCAAAATCCGCATGCGAGGGCGCATCCCACTTGGGAGGACACGCAGATCGTGTTGCGGTCCCCATCGGGGATGTAGACGGTTTCGGCCATTTCCCCATCCTGCAGCTGTACGAGGTGCCGCCGGGTTCCGTCTCCGGCAACGAAAGTTCGATGGATGGAAGGCCGCGAGATGTCCAGCCAGCCTCCAAGCTCGGTTCGCAGCGGTTTCGGGAAGTTCGTAATCCGTTCGAAGTCGTCAAGCCCCTGTTTGTAGACGGCTTCGAAGAGTTGGGTGGCACGGAACCCGGTATGGAATACGTCGGCGAGTTCCGTTCGTGTCAATCCGAAGAACGACCGCTTGGGAGGGCTGGTGGAATTCTGCGATTCGGAAACTTCAGTCACGGGTGCCGGGACCGCCAATCTGAGTTTCGGTAACTGGCGGGGTCTGTTCGACGGTCTGGAGAAACCGATCGACTTCAGCGATCATTCGAGCGTCGTCCCAGGGCCAGGGTCCAATGTACTTCTTCAACACGACGCCGTTGCCGTCGATCAGGAACGTTTCGGGAAACCCCTGGACCCGATAGTCCAGCTTCACGCTCTGTCCGGGGTCGAGAACGGTATCCAACTCGAACCCGTGCTCGTTGAGGTAGCCTTGGACAACATCCCAGCTTGTATCGACGCTGATGCCGAGCATTTCGAAGGGGCGCCCCTCGAACGCGTCGTTCATCTTCATCATGGCCGGAAGTTCTTCGATGCAGGGTGCGCACCAAGTGGCCCAGTAATTCAGGAAGACCAGCTTCCCCTCGAAGTCACTCAGACGGACCGTCTGCCCCTCGAAATTCTTCAACTCGAAATCGGGCGCGATCGAACCTTGCAGAGTCGGTCCCGGCCCATTGATCTCCTTATGGATCGCAAGGCCTGCGAGGCAGCCCACGACGGTGAAGAAAATCAGCGGCTTCAATCGCATTCGGATATTATACCCAACCTCGGAATTCAATGACAGGTTCACTCGGACCGTCGGCCGGCCGATCGGAAATTCCGTCTGAGTCGTCGTAAAAAGAAACGCCTGCGGCCGCGAAATAATGACAGCCGGAACCCCCGACCTGTCCACGCCGCTCGTGATAATGGCAGCGAATTCGGAGACATCAACCCTGTTCGGTTTGAGGCAGACACATCGTTTGCCCCGCCGAAGGGGTCTCAATCTTCGAATTCATTCTTTATTTTCAACACGATGTCTATTCGAATCTCTGTCCTTGGCAGTGGGAGCAGGGGCAACTCAACCTTTGTGGCTACGCCCGGCGCGCGGCTCCTGATCGATTGCGGTCTCGGGCCCCGGACACTCAGGAAGCGCCTGAACGAGATCGGCGAATCGTGGGAGGGTTTCGACGCGGTGCTGGTGACCCATGAGCACCGCGACCATGTCGGAGGGTTGCCGGCCCTGATGAGGGCGCGCGGGTCGGGCCCGTTCGAGGCGTTCATGACATGCGGTACAATTGACGGGAGCCGCGCGGACACTTTCGAGATGAACGGTTCCGTGATCGTGCCGGTCATTCCGGGCCGGAGCTTCACGGTCGGGGACGTAGAGATCGATTCCTTTTCCATACCTCACGACGCCAGGGAAACCGTCGGTTTTTCGATCCGGCATAAAGGAATCAAGGTGACGCAGTTGACGGATCTGGGATGGATTCCCGAAGATGTTTCCGACGCAGTGAAGGACAGCGACGTATTGATCATCGAATCCAACCATGATCTGGACATGCTCCGGATGGGCGGATATCCCTGGGCCCTGAAAGAGCGGCTGATGGGACGGTACGGCCACCTCTCGAATCTGGCGGTTTCGCAGTTCCTGGCCGGGCCGTACGATGGCAAGGCAGCAAACGTCGTTCTGGCGCATCTGAGTTCCACGAACAATCATCCGGAGATTGCGCGGCTTCAGGCGCGGCAGGCCTTGGAGTCAAGGGGACTCGATGCTTCGACGGTTTCACTGGCGTCGCAAGACAAACCCACCGTTCCCATCGAAATTGGATAGTCCGGCTATCGATATGGTGCGCATGAACCCAGGTATGAACAATTGATCCCACGCTACACGCGTTCCAGGATGGGCCGAATCTGGGAAGACGACAACAAATACCGAAAGTGGCTGGATGTGGAACTGGCCTCCACCGCGGTGCTCGAAGATGAGGGCGTCGTGCCCCCGGATGCGGCCAACGAAATTCGAGAAAAAGCGGATTTTTCGGTCGATCGGATAATGGAGATCGAATCCGAAACCCGGCATGACGTCATTGCCTTCACCACGGCTGTCGCCGAGTTCGTCGGGCCGGCTTCGCGCTATTTCCATTACGGACTGACATCTTCCGACGTGGTCGATACCGCGCTGGCCCTGCAGGTTGCCGATGCGTCCGCGATCCTCCTGGATGACCTGGACCGGTTGCTGGAGGTCCTCAGGAAACGGGCGTTCGAGTTCAAATCGACTGTCATGGTCGGACGGACTCACGGCATTCACGCCGAACCCATCACGTTCGGTTTCAAGCTGGCAATCTGGTACGACGAATTCCGGAGACATCGAAATCGAATGGCCGCGGTCGCCGACGACATGAAGGTCGGAAAGCTTTCGGGCGCCGTCGGCACTTTCGCGCACCTGTCGCCCGAGATCGAAGACCAGGTGATGGCCATGCTGGGCCTGAGGTCGGCGCCCTCGTCGTCGCAGGTGGTTCAGCGAGACCGCCATGCCAGCTACATTTCAACGCTTGCCTTGATCGGGGGCAGTCTCGAAAAGATCGCGGTCGAAGTGCGGCACCTGCAGCGTACGGAAGTCCGCGAAGCCCAGGAATACTTTGCCAAAGGTCAGAAGGGCTCATCGGCGATGCCGCACAAGCGGAATCCGATCACGTCGGAACAGGTGTCGGGTCTGTCCCGGATCCTGCGATCGAATGCCATGGCCGGATTCGAAAACATCGCCCTCTGGCACGAACGGGACATTTCCCATTCGTCGGTGGAGCGAATCATCTTCCCCGATTCGACCATTGTCCTCGATTACCTGCTCGACAAGACCACCAACCTGCTCGACCGCCTCGTGGTGTATCCGGATCGCATGCTGGAGAATCTGGACATGACGCGCGGTCTGGTCTTTTCGGGACAACTGCTGCTCGAGTTGGTGGAACGGGGCGTCGTTCGCGAAGACGCATACCGGTGGGTTCAACGCAACGCGATGAGAGTCTGGGATGAAGGAATCGCATTCAAGGATGCAGTCATGGCCGACGTGGACATCGCGGAGACCATGGACCAGGAGAGCATCGAATCGGTATTCGAATCGGAGAAGCTGCTCGAGAACGTCGACCGTATTTTCGAGCGGGTGTTTGGGAGTTCGGAATGAACGTAAAGGTTGTTGTTACCCTGAAGCCGACTGTCCTGGATCCACAGGGCATCACGATCCAGCGCAACCTGGAAACCGCGGGCATCTTCGGTGTTCAGGATGTGCGGCAGGGAAAATACTTCGATGTCGAAGTCAGCGATGAGGTTGCCGAAGCGGACCGCAACGCTCTGGTCGAGCGTCTGGCCAGGGACGTGCTGACCAATCCGGTCGTCGAAAACTACGAGATTGTGTGGCAATGAAGTTCGGAGTCGTCGTCTTTCCCGGCGCGTATTGCGACCGCGACTGTTACTACGCCATCCAGACCGTCACCGGTCAGCCGGTCGAGTTCATCTGGCATCGCGAAACATCTCTCGACGGCTTCGATGCGCTGGTCCTGCCTGGGGGATTTTCGTACGGGGACTATCTGCGAGCCGGGGCGATAGCGAAGTTCTCACCGGTGATGCGGGCCGTCAGGGAGTTCGCCGACCGCGGCGGCCTGGTGATCGGAATATGCAATGGTTTTCAGGTGCTCACCGAATCGGGCCTGCTGCCCGGCGCACTCCTGAAAAACGCCGGGACGAAGTATGTTTGCCGGTACCTGCACCTCCGATCCGAAACTTCCGCAACACCGTTTACGTCCGCCGTCGAGGGGGGCCAACTGTTGTCCATTCCGATCGGACACGGAGACGGGAACTATCAGGCGGACGAAGATACGCTCCGCCGGCTTGAAGACGGCGATCGGATCGTATTCCGCTACGTCGACGCCGGAGGGGCGGCGACCGCGGAAGCGAACCCCAACGGATCGGCGCGCAACATCGCGGGTATCGTCAACGAAGGACGCAACGTACTTGGCATGATGCCGCATCCGGATCGCTCGTTCGAACGCATTCTCGGTAGCGATG
This sequence comes from Terriglobia bacterium, assembly GCA_963555775.3. GTDB lineage: Bacteria > Acidobacteriota > Terriglobia > 20CM-2-55-15 > 20CM-2-55-15 > JAJEDW01. The sequence goes on from CAUVWY020000009.1 coordinate 759,483, forward strand.
ACGGTCGCTTGATTTTCGAATCCATGGTTATGGCACTCTCGGCCTGAAAACATGACCACCGCATTTACAGACGCAGAGTTGGAACGACACGGGATCACGGCCGGCGAGTACGACCGCATTGTCGGAATCCTTGGGCGCGAGCCAAACCTGACCGAACTCGGCGTGTTCAGCGTGATGTGGAGCGAACACTGCAGCTACAAGAGTTCGCGCGTTCATCTGAAACGTTTGCCGACCGAAGGTCCGGCGGTCTTGCAGGGACCCGGCGAGAACGCGGGCATCATCGATATCGGCGACGGACTTGCCGTCGCCTTCAAGATCGAATCCCACAACCATCCCTCGTACATCGAACCGTTTCAAGGCGCCGCGACTGGAGTGGGCGGGATCCTTCGCGACATTTTCACGATGGGCGCCCGGCCGGTCGCGACGATGAACAGCTTGCGGTTCGGACCGCTTCAGGGTGAAAACGGACCCCGTAACCGGCGAATACTGGAAGGCGTGGTGGGCGGAATCGCACATTACGGCAATTGTTTCGGCGTGCCCACGGTTGGCGGGGAAGTCGCCTTTTCGGACTGTTATTCGCAGAATCCACTCGTGAACGCGTTTGCGCTCGGAATTTTCGAGAAGGACAAGATCTTTTTCGGGAAGGCCGCGGGGGTTGGAAATCCTGTCATCTATGTCGGCGCCAAGACCGGCCGCGACGGCATCCACGGCGCGACGATGGCATCGGCGGGATTCGGCGAAGACGCCGGCGCCAAGCGGCCCAACGTGCAGATCGGCGATCCCTTCATGGAGAAACTGCTTCTCGAAGCCTGTCTCGAGGCGATGGAGAAGGGGTTGGTGGTGGGCATACAGGACATGGGAGCGGCTGGACTCACATGTTCAAGCTGCGAGATGGGCGCTCGTGCGGGTACCGGCGTCGCCCTCGAACTCGACCATGTCCCTCAGCGCGAGACGGGCATGGTACCGTACGAAATCCTGCTCAGCGAATCGCAGGAGCGGATGCTCTTGGTCACGGAATCGGCACGGGTCTCCGAATTGTTTGCGGTGTTTCACAAGTGGGGACTGGATGCCGCCCAGGTCGGAGAAGTCACCGGCGACGGTCTGCTTCGCGTCCGGCAGTCTGGGCGGAGGTTTGCCGAGATTCCCAACCGCCCCCTTACAGACGAGGCGCCGCTGTACAACCGTCCGGCGATCCCGCCCGCTCGTCCGCGGATCGATGGCTGGTTGCCGCTCTACAGCTTTCTGGACGGCGGCCCCGGATCGACGATCGCCGCGTTCCGCAAAGCCGATGCGGCGCCCGGCGCCGCGAACTATCCGGAACTGCTCGAACGCGCGTTGGCGAGCCCCAATCTGTCGAGCCGCCGATGGATCTGGGAACAGTACGACCACATGGTCCAGTCCAACACGATGGTCGGACCGGGTTCCGACGCCGCTGTCATTCGCGTCAAGGGAACCCGGAAAGCGCTGGCGATGGTTCTGGACGGCCCCGCCGTGCATGTGGCGCGCAACCCCAGGGAAGGAGCGCGCAAGGCTGTTGCCGAAGCGTGCCGGAATCTGGTCTGTTCAGGCGCCCGGCCTGTTGCGTCGACAAACTGCCTCAATTTCGGAAATCCGGAGCATCCCGAGGTGATGTGGCAATTCAGCGAGACGGTCGACGGTATTGCCGAAGCCTGCGAAGCGTTCCAGACGCCCATTACGGGCGGCAATGTCAGCTTCTACAACGAAACGTTCAAGGAAGACATCTACCCCACGCCGGTGCTGGGACTGGTGGGGCTGGTCGAGAATCTCGCCTTCGTTACAACCGCGGCGTTCAAGGAATCCGGAGACAGTATCCTGCTGATCGAAAGCTTGTCCCGAACCGAGGAAATCAACCTGGACGAAGAGCGGGCTCTGCAGAATCTCATCTCGACTCTGATCCGGAGCGGTCTGATCCAATCGGCTCACGATTTGAGCGAAGGCGGTTTTGCGGTGGCGATTGCCGAGTGCTGTTTCTCTACGCTCCACCGCGATGCGATCGGCGCCGAGGTGACGGTGCCATCCACTATGGCGGTTTGCCGGGACATGTTCGCCGAGTTCCCGACGCGAGTCCTGGTCTCTACCCGCGACGCCTCGGGTGTGATGGATCGCGCGGCCGCGGCCGCTCTGGCCGGGCACGATCTGGGGCGGGTCGGTGGAGAACGTCTGGTGCTGGAGTACGAAGGCGTTCGGGCGATCGATATGGAAATCTCCGGCCTGGAGCGCGTCTGGCGGGACGCACTTCCCGCCGCACTCGAAAACCGTCCGTTGTTCGATTAGACTGGGAGTAGCCATCATGTGCGGAATATTCGGTATCGCGAACCACACCGATGCGGCCCGGCTGACTTACCTGGGCCTTTATGCGCTCCAGCATCGCGGACAGGAAAGCACCGGCATTTCCGCTTGTGACGGCAGCGGGGTGTCGACGTTCAAGGCCATGGGGCACGTGGCCGATGTGTACACCGAAAAGGAACTGTTGGCTTTACCTGGAAACAGTTCCATTGGCCATACCCGCTATTCCACGGCCGGCGAGAGTTCCACGGACAACGCGCAGCCGATTTCGGTGAAGAGCGCTTACGGCGAAGTGTCTTTGTGCCACAACGGCAACCTGATCAACGCCAGCGCGCTGCGGCAGGAACTCGAAGACGAAGGCGCCGTTTTCCAGTCAACCAGCGACAGCGAAGTCATACTCCATCTGATCGCGCGCGCGGGAACTGAAACTCTGGATGAAGCTCTCATTCATGCTTTGCGCCAGGTGCAGGGCGCATACTGCATCGTATTGTTGAATGAAGGGACGCTGATTGCCGCTCGCGACCCGCTAGGATTCCGTCCGCTGTGCATCGGGAACTTTAACGGCGCCTACGCGGTCGCCTCCGAGTCGTGCGCGTTCGACCTGATCAACGCTTCCTACTTACGTGAGGTTCAGCCTGGCGAAGTGATCGTCATCAAGGACGGTCGGCTTCGTTCCGTTGAGGTGAGGGCGCCCCTGATCTCCGCCAAGTGCATTTTTGAACATGTGTATTTCTCTCGGCCCGACAGCACGGTTTTCGGCCGGACCGTCCAGTACAGCCGCGACCGGATGGGCCGTATTCTGGCCGATGAATCGGGTGTCGAGGCAGACCTTGTCGTGCCGGTTCCGGATTCGGGAGTCGCTGCCGCGATCGGTTATTCGCAGCAGTCCGGCATTCCATTTCAGATGGGACTGATTCGGAACCACTACGTGGGGCGGACCTTTATCGAGCCGCGGCAATCGATCCGTCACTTCGGAGTCAAGGTGAAGTTGAATCCGGTCAAGGAGTTGCTGCGCGGCAAGAGAGTCATTCTGATCGACGACTCCATCGTCCGCGGCACGACGAGCCGCAAGATCGTCAAGATGGTGCGTGCCGCCGGCGCCCGCGAAGTGCACTTCAGAGTCAGTTGCCCCCCGACTATTTCTCCGTGTTTCTACGGTATCGACACGCCCAATCGTAAGGAACTGATCGCGTCGAGTCACACAATTGAAGAGACCCGCAAATACATCGAGGCCGACTCTTTGGCATACCTGAGCTTGCCGGGTTTGTTCAAGGCCATGGAGAGCACGGGTTCCGAATACTGTACCGCGTGCTACACGGGCCAATACCCTCTGGGATTTGGCAACGACATGCTCGATGCTAAGGCAAACGACCGCCAGTTAGACCTCTGGAACACGCCGGACCGGGATATCGCGGAATTGCATGTTCTGAGCACGGCCATGGCCAGCGACGACTGATGCCGGGCCGTCCCTCTCTGACCTACAAGGATTCGGGTGTGGATATCGATGCGGCCAACCGCGCGACCGGCCGAATCCGCGAACTTGCCCGGCAGACTCTCACACCGGGCGTTCTCAGCGAGATTGGAGGTTTCGGAGGCCTCTTCGACGCGGCCTTCAAGGACATGTCCGCACCCGTCCTGGTGTCGAGTACGGATGGTGTCGGTACCAAGCTGAAAGCCGCGTTCCAGACCGGATGCCACAACACCGTGGGCGGCGACCTGGTCAACCATTGCATCAACGACATCGGCGTGCAGGGCGCCCGGCCATTGTTTTTTATGGACTATGTGGCCACGGGCAAGCTCGATCCCGACGTTGTGGTCGCCCTGGTCGAAGGAGTGGCTTCCGCCTGCCGCAAAGCCGGATGTGCGCTACTGGGCGGAGAGACTGCCGAAATGCCCGGTTTCTACAACGATGGCGAGTACGACATCGCCGGTTTCATTGTCGGTGTCGTCGATCGGCCCCGCTTGATTACGGGGCGCGACATTCGACCCGGCGACGTGCTGGTTGGATTGCCATCGGTCGGTCTGCATACCAACGGCTACTCCCTGGCACGGAAGCTCTTCTTCGATATCGCGGGATGGAGCATCGACACGGAGGTACCGGAACTCGGCTGCACCGTGGGCGCCGAACTGCTTAAACCCCACTTGAACTACGAACCCGTCCTCCGGACGGCATTGGAGAAGAACCTGGTTCGCGGGCTCGCGCATATCACCGGAGGCGGCATCACCGACAACCTGCCCCGCATACTGCCCGAGGGTTGCCGCGCGCAGGTTCGACTCGGTTCCTGGCCAGTCCTTTCGGTTTTCGAACTGATGGCGCGAATCGGTTCGATCGCTCCCGAAGAAATGCTGTGGGCGACCAATATGGGCGTCGGCATGATCGCGGTCATTCGGCCCGATTCCGTGGACGCATTCGCATCCGAGGTGAAATCCGGGCATTTCGTCATCGGCAGGATTGTCGATGGGGAACCTGGAGTCGCCTACGTTCGATGAGGATCGCGTTCCCCAGCCGCCGGATCGGCGTTCTGTTATCCGGGCGCGGTTCCAACTTCATGGCGATTGCCGACCGGATCGACTCCGGCGCGCTCCATGCCGAAATCGCGTTGGTTATCAGCAACAGGGAGTCGGCGCCCGGTCTCGATGAAGCCCGCAGGAGAGGGCTGGACGCGGTTTACCTTCCCACTTCGGGACGGGCGCGCGAAGAATTCGACCGCGCGGCTGTCGATCTGTTGCGCGCGCGGAACGTCGCCCTGGTTTGCCTGGCCGGCTTCATGCGTGTATTGAGCCCGGTATTCGTCCGTGCCTTTCCCAATGCCATCCTGAACATCCATCCTGCTCTTTTGCCTGCGTTTTCCGGTCTGGACGCTCAGAAACAGGCACTCGATCGTGGAGTAAGATTCAGCGGCTGCACGGTTCATCTGGCGGACGAGTCGCTCGACGGCGGCCCGATCGTCCATCAGGCCGTTGTGCCGGTCCTGGACGGCGATTCGGTGGACGAGCTTTCAGCGCGGATTCTGGCCGAAGAACACCGCATCTACTCGGAGGCCATCGGCTCGATGCTCGACGGAAGGTGCTCCCTGGAAGGACGACGCGTAATCGTTCGAAACTCCAATGAATAAAGACCTGGCCTCCCTTTCGATCGATGAGCAGTTGACCTACCTGCGCAAGGGGTCGGTCGAGATCATTCGTGAGAACGATCTGGCGGAACGTCTTCGAGACTCCGCGAAGACCGGCAAGAAGCTGCGGATAAAGGCCGGTTTCGACCCAACGGCGCCCGACCTTCACCTGGGCCATACGGTTCTCATCCGCAAGATGCGGCACTTCCAGGACCTCGGTCATACCGTCATTTTTCTGATTGGCGATTTCACCGGATTGATCGGCGACCCGTCCGGACTTTCGGCCACTCGAAAGCAGTTGACCCGGGAGCAGATCGACGCCAACGCCGAAACTTACAAAAAGCAGATCTTCAAGATACTCGACCCCGAGACCACCGTGATCGACTTCAACAGCCGTTGGATGCTGGAGCTTGGGGTCGATGGGTTCGTTTCGCTGTGTTCCAGATACACGGTGCGGCAGATTCTGGAACGCGACGATTTTGAAAAACGGCTCAGGGAGCAGCAGCCCATTGCCATGCACGAACTGCTGTATCCGATCGTGCAGGGCTACGATTCGGTTGCTCTGGAGGCCGATGTCGAACTGGGCGGTACCGATCAGAAGTTCAACCTTCTGGTGGGACGCGAACTGCAACGCGAGTACGGTCAGAAGCCCCAGGTCGTGATGACGATGCCGTTGCTGGAAGGTACCGACGGCGTCCGAAAAATGAGCAAGTCGCTGGACAACTACATCGGAATCTACGATGAACCGGCGGACATGTTTGGAAAGGTGATGTCGATTTCGGACGAGATGATGTACCGCTATTACGAGTTGGCGACCGATGTTTCCGTCAGCGATATCGAAGTCTGGAAGTCCGAGGTGGCGGCGGGCGATCGGCACCCCATGGAACTGAAGAAGAGACTCGCCGAAATCATCATCGCGGACTATCACTCCGTGGAGTCGGCCGCATCGGCGCGGGAGGAATTCGAAAAAATATTCGCGAGAGGCGAACTGCCTGGCGACATCGAAACGCGCGAGATATCTTCGTCGGCCGTGCACATCCGGCTGCCGAAGCTGCTTTCGGAGCTTGGATTGGCGGACTCCACCGCCGAAGCCAACCGCTTGATCAAGTCTGGGGCCGTCTCGTTGAATGGCGACAGGGTGTCGGATCCCACCCTGGTCATCGACTATTCATCCCCCGCGCAATACCTTTTCAAGGTTGGAAAGCGGCGTTTCATGCGCGTGGTTGTCAAATAGCGGTTGAATCCCCGATTTGCGATGGAACCGCCGCCGGTCCCGCACGGGGCTCCACCCCCGGTTGACTTCATATGCATAATCGATGCAGCATTATGCATATGAGAACGACGCTGAATATCGACGATTCCTTGCTGGAGAAGGCGGCTGACCTGACCGGTACAACCGAAAAGACAGCTCTGGTTCGGCGAGGTCTGGAGGCGCTTATTGCGCTGGAGAGCGCACGCCGTCTGGCGGCATTGGGTGGAACCGAGACGACGCTCCGGCCGATTCCCCGTCGACGGCCGCCTGCGGCATGATCACACTGGTGGATACGTCGGTATGGATTGACCATTTGAGAAAAGGGAACAGCAAGTTAGCCACGCTGCTCGATAAGGGGCATGTCTATTGCCATCGATTCGCGATCGGCGAATTGGCCTGCGGCACGGTCCGCAATCGCGATGAACTGTTGGGTCTGTTAAGGGCATTGCCGTCCGTGCCAGTCGCCGAACATGAAGAAGTCCTGGACTTCATCGCTGAACGAAAGCTTGCCGGTCGCGGTCTGGGATGGATCGACATGCATCTTCTTGCTTCCGCACTCCTTGCAAACTGCAAGATATGGACCCTCGACAAGGCACTCGGAGCGGCGGCGGCTGAACTGAGGATCTTTTCGAGTTGAATGCGAACGCGCATCGGCTACCCGTCCCCTGCCGTGGGACGCAGTGAAACCGGTCGGGTCGAAAACCGGCACACCCCAAAAATGACCAAGCTCAGCGTCAACGTCAACAAGTTCGCCCTGATCCGCAACTCTCGCGACACCGACTATCCGAACCTCGAAACAATGGCCGCCCGGGCCATCGCCCGAGGCGTTCACGGGATCACGATCCACCCCCGGCCCGACCAACGGCACATTCGCTACAGCGACGTTCCCGCCTTGTCGCGGTTGACCGCGCGGCACGAGAATGTCGAATTCAATATCGAAGGCAATCCCATCCCAAAGTTTCTGTCCATCGTGGGTGAGGCTGTTCCCGATCAGGTCACGCTAGTCCCGGACGATCCGGTTCAGTTGACTTCCGATCATGGCTGGAACATCGAGAAGGACGGAAAACGGCTCGCGCCGGTCATTCAGGATCTGCAGGGGCGGGGCATTCGCGTCAGCCTGTTCATGGACCCGGTACCGGGACAGATCGATTTGGCAAGATCCATTGGAGCCGACCGTATCGAACTCTACACGGAACCCTACGCCGCCGCGTTCGGCACTCCCGGAGAGGACGAGGTGTGGGAACGTTTTCGAATCGCCGCCGGCCACGCCGCGGCCATCGGTCTCGGTGTCAACGCCGGCCACGACCTGAACCTGGCCAACCTACCCCGGTTTCTCACGATCGACGGCATCCTGGAAGTGTCCATTGGTCATGCCATCGTCGTCGAGTCGTTCGACTACGGTTTCGAAGAAACGCTCCGTCGATATCTGGAGATCACCGGTTCCTGATGCCACGGGCGCCCGCGGCGATTGTTCACCGAGCGCCGGGGCTTAAGGTGACGCTTCCCAAGAGTAACTGAGGCCGATGAAGTGGTAGGCGCCGTTGAACCCCCAAGGGGTGTACTCGCTGTAGCGTTCTCCGTTGCGCAACCCGACGGGGCTCTCCCCCGGGTAGGTATTGAACACGTTTTGAGAACCGAATGCCAAGGTGGTGGAATCGGTGAGGGGCAGACTGAGTTCGAGATCGAGGATGGGTTTGCCGCTGTAGAATTTCGGGTCATCGCCGTCGAACCAGCCGCCGTAATAACTCAGGCGGCCGAGGATGTCCATCCGTCCAACACCCTGGTTGGCGATGAAGTTCCAGCGAGTTTCGGGCAATGCTTCCTCGAGTCGCTGGATTCGGTTGGCTGAGAGCGTCAGCGGGTTGAATTCGGTGACTTCGGTATCGGTGTGGTTGAAGGCGAAGCTGAACGCGGTGTTGCCGCCGAGCGCGGGCGGAGTGTAAGTCGAAATCACGTCGATTCCTCGAGTATGTGTCGCGAAATCGTTGATGAAGAACCGGAAGGTCCGCAGGTTGCCGGCACTGGTGATCCCCTCCGCGACGAGAATGTCGACTTCGTCCGCCGACAGATTAATGTCTCGCGAGTTCCCGAAACGGTCGGACAGGTCGATGCGGAAATAGTCGGCCGTGAAGGTGAAGCGGCCGGTATCTACAATTGTCCCGACGGCGTAGTTGACCGATTTCTCCGGCTGCAGCGGCCGCCCTCCATACCGCTGGGCGAGTTCGGAAGTCGACGGGATGGTTCCGCGGTTGACCAAATCCATGAGCGTCGAGTCGAACTGAGTCGACACGTTGAAGGTGTTCTGCTGTCCCGGCGTCGGCGCGCGGAACCCGTTGCTGACGCTGGCGCGGACGGCCACGGCGCTGTTCAACCGGACTCGTCCGGATAGCTTGCCGTTGACCGTAGTGCCGAAATCCTCGAAGTCTTCAATGCGGATGGCGGCGTCGAGAGTCCACTGTTCTTGCCGGCCGCTCAACTCGACGTCGCCGTAGACTGCCACGTTGCTGCGGTTCCAGTTTCCCGCCGCGATCGGGCTGAATCCGGGGAAGCCATTGGATGCGGCGCTGAAGCCCTGCGCGGCGTAGGGACCGAAGTCCCACGACTCCTGTTGGCCGAGGCCGACCGTGAACTGCTCGTCACGCCATTCGGCGCCTCCGGCGAGGTTGAGCATGTCGTTGACGGGATAGGAGATATCGAAGTTGACGCCGATCTCCCGCTGCCTGTAGAGGCCGGGATCGAACGACGTGGGCGTATCCGGACCGTAGGAGGCGTTGACGGTGTTATAGATGAAAAAGTCCGCCTCGTTGGAACCGACGCTCACGCTGGCATCCCAAACGATGCCGCTGGGAGCGAATCCTCGCAGGCCGGCGGTGACCGACGTATCGGTCGCGTCGCCTCCAAAACGCGGCGTGAAACCGCCCGGAAAGAGTTCCTGGAAAGAGAAGCAGTCCGGATCGGCAAGAATCCGGTCAAGGGCCGCCGGATCGGGTACATCGTTGACGATGGTTACCGTGGGGCAGAGGGCCGAGCCTTCGCCGCGGGCGGCGCGCCGGTCGCCCACGAGCAGGGTCTTGCCGGCATCGTTGCTGAACACGCCGCCGCGGGTGTTGGGATTTCTGAAGAAGAACCCCCCGTCCACCTTCTTGCCGGCGTAGTTCGCATGTCCGTGGAACTGGAGGCCATTGCTGAAGAGGTGCCCGAAATTGCCGAAGAACTTGAAGTCGTCGTCGATTTCCGGAGAGCCCCAGACCTGGGCCGGATCGCGGACATTGCGGTTGCCGGCCAGGATCAGAGCCGCCGCGTCGGCACGCTGGATGCTGCGGTCGCTCTCAGAAGAGTTGCCGTATTCGAGGCTGAGGTTGGCAAACCCGGTGGCGCCCAGCGGCAACCCCCACGTTGCCGGCGAGAGTGTAACCCCCGCCTCCGCCGTCGTGGTGGACTCCACTGCGGAACTCGACACTGCCACCGGACGGGGCGTCCTTAAGCAGAAAATTAAGCACCCCGGCAATGGCGCCCGAGCCGTACTGTGCCGCCGCGCCGTCGCGCAGCACTTCCACCTGTCGTAACGCGATCGCGGGGATTGCAGAAATGTCCGGTCCCTGAGCGCCGTCCGAGACGCCGTTGCTACTCCAGGTGATGATCGCCGAGCGATGGCGGCGTTTTCCGTTTACCAGGATCAATGTGTGGTCGGGCGCCAGATTGCGCAGGTTCGCCGGCCGCGAAATGGTGGCGGCGTCGCTGATCGGCTGGATATTGACATTGTAGGATGGAACGATCGCCCGCAATCGATCGCTCAAACTGGCGGTGCCCTGACTCGCGATCTCCTCCGTCCCGATGACGTCGACCGGCACCGTCGACTCGGTGACCGACCGGGGCCGGGCGCGCGTCCCGACCACGACAGTCGCCGTTTGCAACGCGCCGACCTCGAGCGCAAAGTTCAGCACCGCCTGTTGGTCCGCCCTCAGTTCGACATTGGTGTAGGAACCGGTTCGAAAGGCGGGAAACTCCGCTGTCAAGGTGTAGAGTCCGGGTAGCAAACCCGTAAACGCGTAGCTTCCGTTCCCGTCGGTTGCACCCGTAGTGACCATTCCGGTCGTGTCGTGGGTCGCGGTGACTTCCGCGCTCGGGATGAATGCCCCGGTGCTGTCGGTCACGGTCCCGCTCAATGTGGCGTTCCCCTGGGCCAACGTGCCGGTGGATGAACCCAGCAGCAATGCAACCCCGAGGGCGATGACGCCAAAATGTTCTCGCATGACGACTTCCTCGCCGTGACGAAAGTGGCACCGATTCCATCCTGACGGGGATCGATATTACTCCGGCCGTTTCATGTCCTCCGGTGCCACGTCCCGAACGTGCTGGGCAAAATACCACTGATGGCCTTCCGGGTCCTGGGCGCAGTAGGTCCGGTCGCCGTAGAACATGTCCGCGGGCTCCTGGAGGATCCTGGCCCCGGCCGCTTGCGCCCCGCCCGAAGTGCGCATCGACATCTTCGACATAGAGGTAAAGATGTTGTGTCACATGCCCCAACGCCTTCGGGATTCTTGTAATCCGCGCCCGGGCACCCCATCATGATCATCCCGTCTCCGAGTGTCATCGCTCCATGTTGGACGCTGCCGTCTGGACCCACAAAGCGTTCACCGAACTCGGCCAGACCGAATGCCGCGGCCAACCAGTCGATCGCGGTCCCCACGTCCCGGTACAGCAGGTAGGGAATGATCCTCGGTCCATCGGGAATTGCCTTGACGCCCATCGCATCGCCTCCTGTTTGAGCCAAGGACTATACCCCAGAATGAATCCACCGATCCGTGTCAGCCCGTGGCAGAATCCTGCGGGGCCGCTTTACGACCGCCATCGGACGATATGCGAGGCGGCGCAACGAAGTCGATGCCTCACCATCGACCCGGCGGACGTGTATAATCCGCGAAACCATGGAAGAAACAACCAGCGGACAATCCGCAACGCCCGGCACGGGAGAACCGACGCTCCGGCGCAGCGTCACCCTGTGGCAGATGACACTCTACGCGACCGGCGGCATGCTGGGCGCCGGTATTTATGGCCTGATCGGGCAAGTGGCCGCCGAGATGGGTTCGGCGATCTGGCTTGCCTTTCTTCTATCGCTGGTGGCGGCGGGGCTGACGGGGTTGTCGTATGCCTCTCTCGGCTCGCGCTATCCGCGCGCGGGTGGCGCCGCCTACATCACGCATCGCGCCTATGGCCGCAATCTGCTCACCCATGTCGTCGGGCTCACAGTAGCCTGCTCGGGCTTCACCTCGATTGCGGCCGGCGCCCGCGTGGTGGGCGAGAATCTGCAAGCCCTGCCGGGTCTCGAAGGGTTGCCCACGGGCATGCTGGCGTTCACCTATCTGGCCATCGTGGGCGCCATCGTCTACCGCGGCATCCGCGAGTCGATGTGGGTCAACGTCGCCTGTACGTTGGTGGAGGCAGGGGGATTGCTGCTTGTTATCGCGGTTGGCGTGCGCTTCTGGGGTTCGGCGAATTTATTGGAATTCCCGGTTGGTGCGGAAACCGAAGCTGGCCTTCCCCTGGTGCTGTTGGTGCAGGGCGTCGTGCTCACCTTCTACGCCTTTCTCGGCTTTGAGGATTCAATCAACGTTGCCGAGGAGTTGAAGAATCCAAGGCGCGACTTGCCATACGGTCTGGTGATGGCACTGATACTGACCGTCGTCATCTACATGTGCGTGGCGATCACGGCCGTCTCGGTGGTGCCGTGGCAGGAATTGGCCGAAGCCAATGCGCCGCTGGCCGAAGTCGTGACGCGCGCCGCGCCCTGGGTTCCGGCATGGGTGTTCATCGCTATCACCATTTTCGCGGTTGCCAATACCGGGCTGATCAATTACGTCACCGCTTCGCGCCTCTTGTTCGGGATGTCCCGCGACAAGCATCTGCCCCGCGCGCTCTCCATCGTCCATCCGGTGCGGCGCACGCCCTATGTCGCCATTGGGCTGATCTTCGTGTTGATCTCGATCCTGATTATGTCGGGCGACATCTCACAATTGGCCTCGGCCACGGTGTTGCTGCTGCTGTTGGTGTTTTCAGTGGTGAACAGCGCACTTGTCATCCTGAAGCTGCGGCCAGGCGAGCCCCTGGGGGCGTTCGAACTACCCCTTGCGGTTCCCGCGCTCGGCGCCTTGGTCTGTCTCGTGATGTTTGTTGCCCGCATCACGGCTGGCGATTGGCGGGCCCCGGCAATCGCCGGTGCGTTGTTGTTGGGCGTCGGTTTGCTCTATCTCTGGATCAATCCTCAGCGCGCGACGGCCGAGGAATAGGCCCGGCTATTACTGCCCGACGTGGAGTGGGGTGCGGAAACCGCAACATCTCGATCCGGGATCGGATGCGGGTCGCTCGTCCATCCAGGCATCCAGTGGCGGAACCCTTAGGCGCTTGTCCACTGGCTGCTATACTCGACCGCATGATCGCGGGCCGGGAACCAATCGGCTTTGAACCGGCCTCGGCAGGAGGCTTTCGACCATGACGATGACACGCCGCAGCTTTGTCAGGGTTGCCGCGGCAGGCGCCGCAATGCTCGGTAACGCCCCGAAGTTGTTCGCCCAGACCTACGACCTGATCATCAAGGGCGGGCGAGTCGTCGATCCGTCACTCAGGCTCAACGCGGTCCGTGACGTGGCGATTTCCGGAGGGCGAATCGCGGCGGTCGAGACCGGTATCGTTGCGGATTCAACCGAAACCATCGATGCGAGCGGCAAGCTCGTCGTGCCGGGTTTGATCGATATTCATACCCATGCCGCCCGCACCCCTGAAGGACCGTCGATGTGTCTGGCCGATGGCGTGACGGGGTTCATCGATGGCGGATCGCAAGGTGCCGACGGCATCGCCGAGACGATCGCCAACGCCGCGTCGGCGCCACAACCAGGCCGTGTTCTGATCAATATCGGGCGCGCCGGCATCTTGCCCGAAGGCGATACGATGGACATCGACCTCGCCGACGTCGCCGCGGCGCGCGATGCGATTACCGCGAACCCCGAATTCATCGTCGGCGTCAAGGCGCGGTTGACGCGCAATGTCTCGGCGGATGATCTGGAGGTGCTCCGGCGGGCGAAGGAGGTGGCCTCCTCGTTCAACCTGCCCGTCATGATCCATATGGGGCAATCGTCTTCCGCGATCTCCGAAATCATGGACCGGCTCGATCGAGGCGATATCGTCACTCATATGTTCGCACCGCCGCCAAACAGCATCGTCGACGGCGACGGCCGGATTCTGCCGGAGGTCATGGCCGCAAGGCGCCGCGGGGTCTGGTTCGATGTCGGTAACGGCACGACCGGCCATATGCGCTGGGACATTATCGAACAGGTGATGCAGGCGGGCTTCTGGCCCGACACGTTCTCCACCGACTGGAATGTCAACAGCAGGACCACCAGTGTCGTCGACTTCCCCAACTGCATGTCGAAGTTCCTGGGGCTGGGCATGTCGGTGGACGATGTGGTCGCATGCGCGACCGTCAATCCTTCGCGCGTGTTTCCGGTGTTCAACGACCGCGGAACGCTCAATGTTGGGGCGCCTGCCGATGTGGCGCTACTGGAGCTGCGCGAGGGCTCGTTCGAGTACCTCGACAATTACGACAACACGCTGACGGGACGCCAGAGGCTGTTCCCGTCCGGCACCGTGCTGGCCGGAGAATTAGCGTAACCCCGCGACGGCTGCAGGCGCCGCCCCGCGTCGAGATGGCGACCCGAGTGGCCCCTGCCACCGGCCGCCGGATCTTGCCTTGACTCGAACCTTGACTCGAACAACTTGACAGACGCAGTCTCCGGCTCGTAGCCTGATCCCGATTCGATCGAATGCTTCCTCGGACAGCCCGATGTACAACCGCATACGAGACCTTCTGATTTTCTCGGGGTTGGTCACCTGCGTCTTGCCAGCCGTTTTTGCTCAACAACCAGACCTGGCCGGCGGCTGGATACGGAACGGAGGTACGGTAGACTTTGGCGAGTGGGACCTCACCGAGGAAGGGCAACGCCAGTTCGATGCCTACGATTTCAACACGGATGACCCTGCGTTGCATTGCATCGCCTCCAGTTGGACGCGCGTCTGGCTGAATCCCAACGTGTTGGTCGAAATCACGCAGGATGAAGATCAGGTTCGTCTGCGCCACGAGTGGATGGACCTCGATCGAAGAATTCCGATTGTCGATCCTGCCGCCGCAAATCCGCCGCGTGGGCATGTTGAAGGACAGCCGGCTCTCGGACGCTTCATGGCCTGGTATGACAGCGACACCCTGGTCATCGACACGATCGATGTCGCACCGGGCTACGTGTCCACTATGCAGCAGTGGGCGGGTTTGCCGCAGAGCAGAACGATGCGAACCGTCGAGCGGCTCAGACGCACTGGAGATCTGCTGACAATCGAGATCACGCATGTGGATTCGGCCATGTACCGACAGCCGCTCATTGTCACGATAACGTATCCGCGATCGCAGTTCGAACTGTTGGATTATGGTTGCAATCCCGAGGACGCGGCGATCATCTCGCCGAACAGGTGATTGATATGAATTGGAGTTTTGCCCCGGCCATGTTCGGCCTTCTGGCACTCGGCGCGCCCATGGCAGCGCACCATTCAGTACCCGTCAACTTCGATTCGTCCCGTGAGGTCACGATCGAGGGTGTGCTCACCGAGGTGGTGTGGATAAACCCGCATTCGCGCTTTCGAGTCGACGTCAAGAGCGAGGACGGCCGAAACCTCGAATGGCTGGTCGAGATGGGCGCGATTAATACCATGAGGCGTGCCGGCTTTGAGACCGAGCGGTTTGTGGTGGGCGATTCGATAACCGTCATGGGCTGGCCCGGCCATCGCGAGGGTACGGTCCTGCTGAGGTCGGTTGTTCTTCCCGACGGCACTCGACTCTCACCCTGAACGAGCCGCGAGGTCGGGATCGTTCGGGGATGCGGGTAGTCCCGTTGCCCATGGGACAGGACACTTTCTCGGGAAGTCAAGGCACCTCGACCACCGGGACACGGCAAATTTGTTCTCAGATGGAGCATGATGTGGAGGATGAATTTCGAGTCATTCTCAAGTAGTCGAAGACGAGACGGGTATTGAAAGAGAGTTTGCGCATCGATTGGGCGATCGATTGAGCGGGTTTTTGAAAGGATTTGAGAATACCGACGGCAAAGCGTCGGAGGCGGGTGATGTTTTCCGGGCCGAAGCCGGTGCGGATTCGACTGCGGTCCTCATCGTAATTCCAGTCGATGATGTAATGGACGCTTTCGATACTCCAATGACCGCGATTGATGGCCAGCAAGCGTTCGGGGGAGGTTTCGCCGGGTGAGCGGCTCGTGATGCCCAGCGCGGTTTCACACGTGAGGGCGCCGGATTTCTTGTCGATGGATTCGCGCTCGATCCGAAAGACCTGGCCCAGGTGGGGAAAGTCGAGGTAGTGGTTGAGTTCGGCGCTACACCAAATGCGCCGGGTTTCGATGCGGCCATGATCGGGCGGGGTGACCTCGACAAAGTCGGGTTGTCCGCGGGTTTGGAACTGGAACGCGATATCGCGTTCCAGCGTCGGTTGGTTGCCTTTGACCGTGAAATGATAGTGCGCTCCCCGCTCGACCAAATAGCGCGCGATCGCGCGTTGGGTCAGCAGGGCATCGCCGGTGATGTCCTTGCCGGCGATGTCGCAGGTTTGAAGCAAGGGAACGGCCATGCCGATTTCGTTCGTGCGCTTGCGCTCCTCGCCGCCGGCTACAGGCAGGGTTCCCACTTTTTTTGGGTGTAGCAGCGTTTCGACTCATGCCCGACCACGCTCATGATGTGGGTCTGACGCCCGTCCGAGTCGAGGGCGTTCTTCATCGTCTTGCCATCCATGGCCAGCGCATCGTCCGGGGCGCCCCACGCCCGATTCCACGCATTGAGCGCCCGGTCCAGCGCCCCCGGTTCAATCCGGACCAGACAATCCCGAATCACAAACTCGCTGGGAACCACATAGCGGCCGTTCTCCCGCCGGCAGCCAAAACGTTCGCGGGCTTTCTGCCCCAGGGCATCGGCCCAATCCGAGATGGCTTTATAGCCGTGCATGCCGCACAGCGTCGCGCCCGCCGCGATGCCCAGCACTGCCGACAAGGGATGGCGCCGTCCCTGAGCGCGGCGCGGATCGGGAATGGTCTTGAAGCACTGGGGGAGTTGGCGCATCTGTGCGGCATTGAGCATGATCTTGGGGGCTCCGGTGAGTTGAAGATGTTCCCGGCCAGGGTGGGTCAGTTGCCTGCGCGCATCGCGGCACAAGGGGCGCACAAAGACAAGCTTCGGGGCATCGGCTTCGGCGCTGTAGCCGTCCCGGGTGCGCCGGTATCCCCGGGTCCGTCCCAGTTCCAACCAGTTCGACGCGCGATACACGCCACCATGGAAGCGCCGGGGATCCACAAACGTTTCCAGCAGCAGCAACCCATGACCGAACCGTTCGCGCCAATCCGACCCGGCCCGCCGCTCGGTCCCTGACAACACCCGCGAGCCCACATTCGGCCGATTCCAGCCCGGCAGGATCAAAAAGCGACTGTTGTTCGCGATCAGTTTCAGCCGCCCATACTGCGAGCGGAAGTCCCAGACGATCCATCGATCCCGAACCCCGCACTTCAGCGCCGACGCCGACAGGCTCAGTTGCGCCACCCACTGCCCGCGCCATGTGGCCACGTACCAGACCGTCTCCCCGATCTTCGCCAGTGCGCCCAGATAATGATGACGCTTCATCTGCTCTTGATACTGCCCTTCCTCGCTTCGCTCCACTGGCCGTACCCCGATCTCCGACAACTCCTGGCTGGTCATTTCCCTCCACTCCATTCAGCGTTTTATACAGGAAATCCCTCGCTATGTCCAGCTTGCCAGGCCAAACCACTGAATTCGCGGACGTTCACTGGAAGGACAAATTCACCCTGACCACCGGGACGACGGGCAGTGTCGTGAAGATCCGGTTGACCCCATCCAGTTCGAAGGCCACGCCTCACGCACGGTGCCGCAGGTTCAGAGTCGACAGCGCATTGATCTGCCCCGCGTTCGCAATAGGCACGATCGGACCGAGTAGACCGGCCGGCTGCTCGACACACTGGCCGTTGTATGCCTGGATGCGCCGCAGGTAGGACTCGACCAGTTCGACGGTCGTGGTCTGACCGGTAAGGAGCGCCTCCTGAACTTCGACAATCGTGGTCTCCTCCAGCTCGAATCCCGACCCGGTGTCTCGAGGCCCCTCGCAGGCCGTGATGGCGAGCGGCAGGATCAGCGGCAATAACATACGTATCCGAAGTGAAGGCCAAGCCGTGTCGTGCGCAATCCTCTTCCCCCTCGTCTTCAGCCGCTCATCGGAGATCCGCGAAAAATGGAGGTCTTCCTGGAATTCCAGGGCTTGTTCGATCAGACTCAACCCCACGCCGACTACGGATTGCCCCCTTGTTGCGGACAAGCGGCCAAGCGCCGCATACGTTTCGTCATCAACCGTAATATGGATGCGCTTCTTGCCGGTCGGCATGGCTGGCACCTCGAGCCGACTGTGACACGCGTGCAGCACCTGATTCAACCTCAGGCGTTCGAGTGACGACCCTGGAATTCAGCCGTCGCGGCTGGCCGGTCGATGAAAACTCATGCCGCGGCGCGCGGTCGGCTCGGCGGGACAGGTCTTCGGCCCGGACTCGAACGCGCGTCGAGACCGGTCCAACACCGCAACCCTGTCCCACGCTGGAGCATCAGTCCGCCGCGTAGCAGTAGAACAGTCCGGCGCCTCCGCTACGCGTCAGTTGCTCCTGCGAACAACCGTGCGATTCGTGCGACGAATTCCATGACGTCGCGGCCGGCCCCCCGCCCATGCGATCGTGGTGACCGACCTTGGTGAACCAGTTGTAGTCGGTCGTGCTCGAGGTCCAGTTGTCACAGGTCATGTTGACCGGCATCCGGTCGGGCGAGCCTTCGGGTTGGCTGCGCGCCGGCGGAGTCTGGACGGCGGGCGCCAGGCGCCCGTCGGCCAGGGACCCGGTCATGACGTCATGCATGTTGGGTTGGTCGCCGACGCCGTTGATTATCGCGCTTTGTTCCGTCAGCGTGTTCTCTTTGCTAAGTTGGTTGTTGTCGCTATGCAGATCGTCCACGCTTGCGGCGACTTGCAAGCCGTTGTAGTTGTACCAGGGCCCGCCGCCGATCCGGTCGCGCGCGTGGATATCCGGGCCGCCGTTTTCGCCGGACGCACTCAGATAGGCGCGCCAGGTCTTGTCGCCGGCGCCGACCGCCGCCGCTAACGACTGGCAATGCGCGTCGGCCCCGCTCAAGCCTCCGAGATTGCCGCCGTCACCCGGACCCGCGCTGGTGATGAAGAAACTCATGTTCGGCGCGGGCCCCTCCTGCGCAAAGACGCCGCCGCTCATCGCGACCCAAAGCGACATGGCGAGCACTGATCGTGTCATCGTTGAAGTCATGGGATCTCTTCTCCTTTTGGTTTTTTGATGTCAGGCCTCAG
The DNA here is from genome assembly GCA_963555775.3 of Terriglobia bacterium. Lineage (GTDB taxonomy): Bacteria > Acidobacteriota > Terriglobia > 20CM-2-55-15 > 20CM-2-55-15 > JAJEDW01. The sequence continues at coordinate 778,624 of CAUVWY020000009.1, forward strand.
TGAGGAGGAACGCCTCCGTCCCCGATCGCGGCTACGGGCCTTCGGTGAGCTGCTCGAAATGCTCCGAGTCACGCTCGTTGTCGTGGCAGAAATATTCGAGGATTTTCCCGCCCCGTCACCGCGGTCCCGTCCCAATCCATGATCACGGTCAGGTCCATGGGGCCGCGCCGCCGGGGGGATTCCACTCCCCGTGCCCGGAGCCCGACAGCGGATGCCCCTGCTGTCCGAGAACCGGCCCCGCGGGCAAACCGAACGCCAAGAGCCAAGCGGCCCATCGCATGGCCCTGAGGAACCTCCGTGAAGTCAGGATCGCTCGGCCCGGCGGACATGCCTCACCCTTACGCCGCCGTCCAAGCCGCGCCTCCGAGCGCGATTATCCCATTCGGACGTACTTGGCGTCACCGCAAATCATCACCGCCGCGCCTGGCCACCGGCCCACCCCGAATCTGGAAGTCGTTCCGAGCCTCATCGTGTCGAGGCCGCCCCCGCCAGGAGGCCGCGAATCTCGGCGGCGGCGGACTGATTGCCCGGTTGCGCCGCCGCTGTACGACTCACCAGGTCGATCGCGGTGAGGCCGCCGGCATCCGCAATCTCCGGGTCGGCGCCTTCGGCAAGGAGATACCGTACCAGATCCAGCCTCCCGTTTTCGACCGCGATGTGCAGGGCCGTCCGGCCTTCGTTCGCGGACGGCGCGCGGGAGATGCGCATCGAATACGTCCGCGTGCCCGTGACCCGGTCGTTCACGTTGGCGCCATTTCGAAGGAGCAGGTCCATGAGCTCCATATTGACCGGGCCGCCGGCGCTGTACTCGGCGGCCAGACCTGTTCCCCCGATTTGGCCCGGGCCGACTCCGGCCGCGACCAGGAACGGCGTCAGGCCCATGGCGTTGATGTTCGGGTTCGCGCCCGCCGCCAGGAGCGCCCGCACAACCTCCGCATCGGCGGCCATGGCGGCGCGCAGCAAAGGCGTGGCTCCCGTACCCATCAGGGGATCGATGAACCGCCCGCTGTTGCCGCTGCGGCTCGGCCGGTGAGCATTGAGCTGCGGAGTTGGATCGACACCGGCGGCGAGCAAGGCGTGGATGAGCTCCATGTTCGAATCGGTGGCCGCTTCAACCCGCCCACGGATCGATCTACAGTTGCCGCCGTTTCCGAGCATACAGGCCCGTCGATCGACGGCGATATAGAGCGCCGTGCGACCCCACCAGTCCCACAACTCGGGATCCGCGCCGCGATCCAACAAGAACCGCGCAACGTCGTTATGGTCGTTGTCGAGAGCCAACATCAGCGCGGTCACGCCCTCGGGCGTCGGTCTGTTCACATCGGCGCCGGCCTGGATCAGCGCATCGACACAGTCCTGGCAGCCGCCGCGCGCCGCATACAGCAACGCCGTCAGTCCCCCGACCGGACGGTATTGGGCTCGGGGCTCCGCGGTAATCTGGTTGGGCCAGTCCGTATAGAGCGCCCGGGGCGTGACGTCGGCGCCTTCGGCGAGGAGCATCCGCACCATCTCTCCCGCGTTCTCGAACGCGGCGGCGGCCCACATCAGCGGCGTCTGGTTGCGAAAGCGCTCGCTCGCGTTGACGTCGGCGCCGGCCTCGATCAGCATGGACACCACCGCCATTTCGCCCGTCTTGATCGCCAACATCAGCGCCGTCTGCCCATCGGGATTGCGGCCCTCCGGTTCCGCGCCCGCGTCGAGCAGCATCTCGACCAATAGCCGATCGCCCAACTCGGCGGCCAGGGCGATGGGCGTGGATCCGAACTCGTTCCGAACGTTCGGATCCGCGTCCCGGACGATCAGCGCCTCGACCAGTTCATGGTCCACCCGGTAGACGGCCCAATGGATCGGGCGCGTCCCGTCCGGTTGGGCCGCGTTCACGTCCTCGCCGTCCTGAATGCGCTCGAGGACGGCTTCGCGGTCCCCGGCCTCGATCAGGTCGGCGAGCAACGCACCGGGAGCCTGTGCCCGGAGAGGCAGGGACGCGAGCATCACGAGTAGGGCGACGCCGAGACGCTTCGACTGTTTTCTAGAGGACATTGTGATCCAGCTTGTTGTGGTGCTCCCACAGCCCCTTGGCCGCGTCGTAGAGAAACTTGTACGGATCGTTCCAGGTTCGAGGCAGTCCGTCCAGCAGGCCGCTCTCCAACATGTCCTCGGGACCCTTGCCTTCGCGGACCTCGGTAAAAAGACGCGCCCGGATTTCTTCCATCATGTCGCGCTCCGACGCGAATTCCGCTCGCGTCATGACCGGCCCGTAGGCCGGTACGATCCGTGTCCGCGCGTTGCCGAGGCCGAGGATGATGTCCATCGCGTCCACGCGTCCGCCGATCCAGGCGCCGGTGAAGTAGTCGAGCTGGGGATCGCGGAGCGGAGAGGCGACGTCGCCGATCGCCACGACGTTGGACGTCTTGAAGAAGACGTAGATATCGCCGCTCGTGTGGGCCAACGGCAGATGGCCGTAGTCGATCTCTTCGACGCCGGATTCGAGGGATCCCGCGGTCTGGAACGTCTCGGCGGGACGCGCGCCCCGGGGACGCGCCGCCTCATGACGGTCTTCGGCCGGAACCCAATAGTCGGCGGACATCCACTGGCGCGTGCGTTCGTGGGCGACGATGCGGGCGCCGGTGGCCGCGAACATCTCGTTGTTGCCGGTCTGATCGGCGTGATAGTGCGTGTTGAAGAGCGTCCGAACCTGCGCACCCGGAGCCACGCTGCCGAGTGAGGCCGTGACCTCGACCGCCGATCGGGCAGGGCCGCTGTCGACGAGCACGAGGCCATCGTCGGCCGACAACGCCACGAGGTTGGCGCCTCCCCCATCCACCACGACCAACCTGTCGGTGAGGGAGCGAACGCCGCCGGGCGCGGATTGTTCCGCCCGAACCCGGCGTGCAGCGCCGAGGGCCAACGCTCCCGCCACGCCCTTCAGGAATCGCCTTCGATCGGTCACGCCAGGAGCCTCTGGTGGAACTCCGCGTCGCACCGAGACCGGTGAGGCGCCCGTCTGGCAAGGCGCGAGGAGGAACATATTCCCGATATGTGACCGACGAGCAACGCAGTCCAGAAGGGATCGATCGCCGGTCGAATGCAGCAGGGGTTTCACCAGAGGCTCCTAAACACCCGGGATGACGCCGGTGCTGTCGGCGAACGCGTCGCGCTCGATGCCCACCTTCTCGAGCAGGGTCAGGTGCAGATTCGCGATGGGCGTGCGCTCCGGCAGCACGATGTGCTGGCCGCCGCGCTTCACCCGTCCGTTGCCCCCGCCGACGACGATGTTCGGAACCGGGTAGTTGTCGTGCAGGTCGCTGTTCGACATGTTCGATCCGTACAGGAAGATCGAGTGGTCGAGCAGCGTGCCGTCTCCATCGGGAGTGGCGGCCATCTTGGCGACGAATTCCGTGAACTTCTCAACGTGCCAGGTCTGGATCCGGACCAGCTTCTCGAGGCGTTCCAGATCGTTCGCGTGATGGGAGACGGGATGGAAGGCGTCCGGAACACCGATATGGTTGTAGGTCCGGTTCGTGCCCTCCGCGACCATGATGTAGGAAACCACGCGGGTGAGATCGGCCTGGAAAGCCAGCGCGATCAGGTCGAACATCAGCGTCACCTGCTCGGCGAAGTCGTCGAGCTGCCCCATCGGGGCGTTGGGAATATCCAGACCGGAAAGATCCGTTTCCCCGGCCCTTTCCGCACGCCGTTCGAGTTCGCGGACCGTTTCCAGGTAGCTGTCGAGAACGGCGCGGTCGTTGTTGCCAAGCTCCGTCCGGAGCTTCCTGGCCCGCTCGGAGACGAGGTCCAGGATGCTGCGCCTCTGACGGCTGATAAAGTCGCGCTCCTCGGGCGTGTCGCCTTCGCCGAACAACTGCAGGAATATCTTCCGCGGGTTGTACTCCATCGGCAGCGGGGATTTCTCATCGCGGAAAGACAGTGTCGTGTAGGAGCCCCCGCCGCCCGCGGCGCTTTGGACGGTCGTCTCCGAGGCGACTTCCAACGACGGCAGCGGCGTCTCCTGTCCGATCTCTTGGGCGATGATCTGATCGAGAGTCGGGGCCATGCTGGGGTTGGCGCCGGTTCCGTCCGGCCGCGTGGCGCTGAGCCACGTCGCGGGATTGATCGTGTGAACCGAGCCCGCGCTGGCCGCGTTCTCGAGATTGGCGCACGAGGTCACGTAGTCCTTGTACGGCTCCAGGGAAGAGAGAATCGGACTGAGCTGGAAGTCGGCGCCCGCACCCCTCGGCGTCCAACGGTCCATGGCCGGCCCATGCGCGGTGTTGTGCATGATCGCGCCGTGCGGAATATAGAAGAAACCCGTGCGCATCTTCGGGGCCGCGGCGGTTTGGCCCAGCGCCGTCGCCGCGGGCACCATGGCGTCCAGCAACGGCAGGGCCATGCTCACGCCGGCCCCCTTCAGCACTGTTCTTCGCGAGAGATGTTTCCTGGTGATGAACATGTGATCTCCTGAACGACCTCCGGCGCGTCACGCGTCAGTCGAGCGCCGAGGTTACGTTTCCGCTGTCGATCGAAGAAGTTTCCGGAGGCGCACCCTGCATGCGAAACGCATCGGTGTGGACGATGCCCCGAACAATCGAAGAAAACGTGTAATCGTCCGTCGCGGCGGCGCGAACGGCGGCGCGCACCAGCGGCATGTCGAAATACTCCAACTCCCGGTTGACGGCGTACATCAACAGTTTTTCGGTCAGGGCCCGCACGAACATCTCCGGACGGGCGGCCAGGTGGTCCCGGAGCTCCATGGGACCGTCGACGGCGACGCCGTTCGGCAATACGGCGCTGGCGTCGATGACGGCATTGTCCGCCCGGCGGTCCGTGGTTCGCCACCGCCCGATCGCGTCGAAATTCTCCAGAGGCAGCCCCGGCGGATCGATCACGCCGTGGCACTGGAGGCAGGCCCGTTGTTCGCGGTGTTGCTCGAGCCGCGCCCGGATCGTCTTCGGCGTCTCGTCCGGCTCCTCGGCGAGGTTGGTCGTGACGTTCGGCGGGGGCGGCGCCGGAGGCGTGCCCATCAGTTTGTCGAGCACCCACGCGCCCCGGAGCACGGGCGACGTGCGGTCGCCGTAGGAAGTCTTCAGCAGCATCGCGCCCTTGCCCAGGAGCCCGCGTCTCTCCTGCCCGCTCAGCACGACCTTGCGGAATTGGGCGCCGCGAACTCCGGAAATGCCGTAGTGGCGCGCCAACCGTGCGTTGACGAAGGTATGGTCGGCCGTCAGCAGATCCACGACGCTCCGATCTTCCAGCAGAATGCTCGTCAGGAATGCCTCGGCCTCCGTCGAAAAGTCGCGCCGCAGTTGATCGTCGAATTCCGGAAACAGCATGGGGTCGGGTATGACGGCGTCGAGATCTCCCATGTCCAGCCACTTCATGGCGAAGCTCGTCACCAGGCTCGAGGCCTTGGGATCGGCCATCATGCGGGCCACCTGCGCGTCCAGGGCACCGGGTTGGGACAACCCGCCCGTCTCGGCGAGCGCCAGCAACGCGTCGTCGGGTCCCGTGTTCCAAAGGAAAAAGGAAAGACGCGAAGCTAATTCCAGATCCGTGAGCCGAACCTCGGCGGTGATGGCGTCTGCGGCGGCGGTCTCCCCTCCGGCGGGCCGGGCGCCGCGAAGCGAGCGATAGAGGAACTCGGGACTGGCCAGCACCGCCGTCACCACCTGCTCGATCCCGAAATCGAAGCTTGCGCCGCCTTCCCGCCCGAATTCATAGAAGGACATGAGGCGATCCACCTCTTCCGCAGTGACCAAACGGCGGAAAGCCCGGCGCGCCAGGTTCTCGGTGATCGTCCGCGCGCACGCGGCATCGCCGTCGGTCGCGGGATCGCAGACGAAAATCAATGCGCGGCTGGGCGTCTCGGAAATCCCTGTCGGGTTGTACGGCCCGACGATCTCGATACCGTCGCCGAGCCGCGGCATGCGTCCGGTACCGGATCCGAAGCCCAGGTTTCCGATGCCCGCGAATCCGGCAGCGATGTTCTCGTCGGATTCCACGAGAGACCGCCCGATGAAGGTCACGACCACATCGCGGACACCGGCATCCACATCGACGGGAATCCCGGAAAAGCGCGACATGATTTCCGCATGCCCCGCGGGGCCCTCGCGATCCGCCAGTGCCCGGTCCTCCGGGCCGCCGACCGTTTCCCGAAACACGATTTCGCCGTCGATCGCGATGACGAGCGTGCGTGCGTTCTCGAGAGTGCTGTTGTACAGACCGAGACCCAGGCTGAGGATGTTGATCCGGTATTCGCCGTCCGAGGGAAAGTTGTGCCGGAACCGCACGCCGCCGCGCGACCCCGGCGGGAGCGGCAGGCCGTCGGCCTGGTGCTCGGCGACGCCGTATCTCACGTTCGCAAGCGTGAGACTGCCGATGGCGAGCCTCGCGACATGCCGGGCGGCCGTGAAGTACTGGTCCAGGAACGCGGGCGATATGCCGAGCACGGCCGCGATGTTGTCAAACCCTTCCAACTGGATATCCTGCGGGAGCACGTCGCCGGCGTTCACGTCGACGCCGACCAGGGCCTTCACCGAGGCGGCGTACTCGGTTCGATTCAGGCGCTGGAGCGGCACGTAGCCGGCCTTGGGGCCCGCGGCGTCCCGGTCCAGGGTGCTCTCCATCCAGCTCACGAAGGAATCGATATCTTCTTGCGGGGGCTGGGGATTTCCGGGAGGCGGCATCAAGCGTCCGCGAAACTTGCGCACGACCTCTTCCCAGATCGCGGCGTTCCGGACCGGGGTCTGGAGGTCGAGGTTGTCCAACGCCAGGCCGCCCAGTTCGACGCCCGTGGCATGGCACGTGAAGCAATAGGCCTCCAAGACCGCGCGATGCTCTCGAGGACCGCCTGCGACGGGTCCTTGCGCACGAACTTCCAGGTGCGTGACAGCGGTGCTCGTCACCAGCAATGTACACACGACAAGTCCAACCCTGATGCGTGATCGAGTGCGCAATGAGACGTCGCCCATGGAACCAGATTCTTACATATCAACCGACCAGTAGCCAGTACGTGAACTCGATCTCTGGCGGGAGACCTTGGAGCGCGCCTGCACCTGAGCAGCGCCGTGCCTCCGATCGAGAGCCGCGAGTGGGCTCCCGGGTGCAGCGCCGGGTCTTGACACGCCTCTCCGGGAGATACGAAGGCGGGCCGGGAGGCGCCGGAGAGAACTGAGGCAGGACCCGTCATGAGCGCCCGACGCGAGTGTAAAAGAAGTAACAAGGAACTGATCGCTTTGTTCCGGAATCACTGATAGCATCGACCGAAACAGCCTCGAGTGGGGGATCAACAGCGATGAACAAACGGGCGATACGGCGCATCGGATTGGGCGGATTCCTGGTCGCACTGGGCGGATACCTGATCGCCGGAACCGACCTGCAGGCACATCATGCCGTGGCGGGCGTGTACGACCTGAATACGGAGATCGTCCTCGAAGGTCGACTCCAGAAACTGAACTACAGGAATCCGCACGCGAACCTCATTCTCGAGGTTCCGAACGAGGATGGCACGACGACCGAGTGGACCCTGACCACCGCCTCGACCCAGGTTCTGGGCCGGGCCGGTGTCAACAGGGACTCCATCAAGGCTGGCGAGTTCCTCAGGATCACAGCCCTTCCTGCGAGGAACGGAAACCCGGCGGGATTCATCAGGCGTCTCGAGCTGAGCGACCGCCAGATCGATCTCGACATCGACTAACGGCCGTAGGAGCCTGTGGTGGAACCCCTGCTGCATTCGACCGGCGATCGATCCCGTCTGGACTGCGTTCTACGGCGCGTTCCTCGCGCCGGGCGCGTAGCGGCGCGTTCTCAGGCGTGTTCCTCACGACGGTCGCGCCGGATCAAGCGCGGTCGGGGTCCTCGACGTACTGTCATCGCGCACCTTGGTGCGGCAGTAGGAAGTACGCCTCCGTCGCCCTCCCTCCTCGCGCCTTGCCAGACGGGCGCCTCACCGGTCTCGGTGCGACGCGGGGTTTCACCACAGGCTCCGAGAAAGCCGGCAGGCAGGGGATTGTGATGTGTTTTCGACGATCTGTCGCGATGTCTGCGCTGGTTCTCGTCGTCGCGATGAGCAGCGCGCTGCCAGCCAGCGCGCAGTTCGGGGGACGCGGGGCTTCACTGTACGCGCCCGAGCCCGGAGCCCGTGACCTGAAGGCCGTACTGTTCAACTGGGCGTGGCATATGGGGATGCTGCGGGGACAGGCTGAGCCCGAGCTCGTTCAGACGCTCGAATACCGGGCTGAGGGCACGATTCAGGTAGACGGACAGGCCTGCGTGCTGACGCCGTACGCGGACGCCGATCCCGGCGCACTCGGAGATTCGGGATATCGCATCAGCGCCAACTACCGCATTCCCGGATACCGGACCGAGATCCAGTGCACGCTCGCGAACGGCGAGACCTACTCGAATATCGAAACGATGAGCGGGGAGTACGCCTGGGACGAGGACATACCCGGCGCGGAAATCATCCCGGGCGAGGGCACGGCGACGCCCCGGCCGGGGGCGCACGAGGAGCGCTGGATCCGCCTCTGGGCCAGCCCGCATGGCGCGCCCAAGGCCGCCATCGCCGCCGCTGCGGGCGTGTTGGTTTCGGAATCGTTCGGCCAGAACCCGGCCACGCTGCTTGACCGTCAGGAGGAGGCCGGAGTGGAACCGATAACGACCCTTGAATGGCAAGGGAATCGACCCGTGCTGACGTTTCCGATCCCCGGACTTTCCGGGGCTACGGCTACGGCCACGCTCAACCAGGGCTTCCTGCCGGAACGCGTAGTGGTCAGGCACGGGACCGACACGACGGAGTTCGTCTACGGTAGCTTCGGGGACTTCAACAATCCCCTGCACCGGATCGAAGCGCTGTATGCCGGCACCATCGTCGAGCGCCAAAACGGCGAGGTCGTCCGCGACCTTCAGACCGTGGTGACCGAAATTGGTCAGGGTTACGTCGTCGTGCCCGTTCCGGAGAGCGTACGGGCGGCAAGGAACTGACAGGAGTTCGGCTAATGATGATGAGACAGCAAGTCATTCAGGTTCCGATCGTGGCAACTGTGGCGATGCTCTTCTGTTTCGCCGTCACGTCGGTGGAAGCGCAGTTTGGCGGCGGGCGGGATCCGGCCGCGGCCGCGGCTGAAACGCCGAGGCTCGCCAACGGGAAGCCCGATTTGACCGGCTCATGGCAGTCGGCCGGCGGCGGTCCTGAACGTGTCCCCGGCGGGATGTTTCGGCGGTGCAGTCCGTTCCAGGACAATTGCATGGAGTGGACCAATCAGAGCGCGGACTTCACGTTCATGGCGTCATCGCGGCTCGATATGAACAAGCCGTTGTACAAACCCGAACACTGGGACAAGGTCCAGGCGCTCGACATGTGGACAAACCGCGACGACCCGGTCATGACCTGTCTCCCGCTCGGCCTCCCGCGGCAGGGACCGCCGACGCGGATTTTCCACAGCGACGACGACATCGCGATGTTCTACCGCGGCGGGCTCGACGGCGGCGGCGGGTATGCGGAGTTTCGGATGATCCGGCTCGACAAGACCGAGCACACTGAAGATGATCGATACGCGTACTCGTACTTCGGGCGCCCGGTCGTCAGTTGGGAAGGCGACACGCTGGTCCTCGATTCCATCGGATTCACTGACGAAACCTGGCTGGCGCGCGGCGGCTTCTTTCACTCAAACCAGATGCGGGTCGTGGAGAGGTTCACCAGGACCGGGAACGAGATGCTCTACGAAGTGACGGTCGATGACCCGGAAGTGCTCGTTGAGCCGTGGGTCATGCATCCGCGGATTCTGCAACTCTCCAACAACCCGACGATCATTTCAGAGCAAGGAAGCTGCACGGAAACCGAGTTGGATGAGGTCAGCTCCCAGATTCGGCACTAGTCCCTGAATAAGCGCGATTGAGGAAGTATCGATAGTGAAAAAGTAGCGGAAGTACCCGAAATGTCCCCGTCCCGTGCGAAAAGGAATTTGCAGAATCCTGACGGAAAAGGAGGCATTTCGGATGAACGATTATACGCGCAAGAACATGAGGAATCGCAAGCGGCGAATCGAGCGTCGGCTTGGGGACCGGCATTGGAGGGAACAGTCGGCGCCGATGTTGTCGGCGAGTAACATGCACTATGAGATGGGCAAGCGGACGCGGGGGACGGCGGTGGGCGGTCTTGGGGCGATGCATCGGGTGGCGCGGCGGACGGGTCTGATCGAGGCCATCGACGCGCGGGTGGATGTGCTGAAGCGGCATCTGCCGTATCACGAGTCGGATCACGTGTTGAACATCGCCTACAACGCGTTGACGGGAGGGACGTGTCTGGAAGACATCGAGTTGCGGCGCAACGACGAAGCATACCTGGATGCGCTGGGGGCGCAGCGGATACCGGACCCGACCACGGCGGGCGACTTTTGCCGGAGATTCGAGCCCGGCGACGTGGAGAACCTGATGGAGGCGGCGAATGAAGTGCGGCTGAATGTGTGGCGGCAGCAACCGGCCGGTTTTTTCGACGAGGCGGTGTTGGACGCGGATGGGACCCTGGCGCCGACCAGCGGGGAATGCAAGGAAGGGATGGATATCGCCTACGACGGGACATGGGGCTATCACCCGTTGTTGATTTCACTGGCGAACACCGCCGAGCCGTTATACCTGGTGAACCGGAGCGGCAACCGGCCCTCGCATGAAGGCGCGGCCCCGCGGTTCGATCAGGCGATCGGGTTGTGCCAGCGCGCCGGGTTCCATCGGATCCTGCTGCGCGGGGACACCGACTTCAGCCAGACCCGGCATCTGGATGGATGGGACGGCCAGGGCGTGGACTTCATCTTCGGTATCGACGCGAGGGCGAACCTGGTGGCGCGGGCCGATGCGCTGGAGCCGGACTGCTGGGCAGTTCTGGAGCGTGAGGCCAGATACGAGGTGGCCACCCAGCCCCGCCAGCGTCCCGACAAGGTCAAGGAACGGATCGTTCGGGAACGCGGTTTCAAGAACGTTCGCTTGCGGGGCGAAGACGTGGCCGAGTTCGCCTACCGGCCCGGCGCCTGTAAGCGGGACTACCGCGTCGTGGTGGTGCGGAAGAATCTGTCGGAGGCCAAAGGGGAGTGGGTGTTGTTCGACAAGATCCGGTACTTCTTCTACATCACGAACCGTGCCGGTCCCGCCGACCGGATCGTGAAGCGCGCGAATCAACGGTGCAATCAGGAGAATCTCATCGAGCAACTCAAGAACGGCGTCCGGGCCTTGAAAATGCCGGTGGGCGACCGGACCGGCAACTGGGCCTACATGGTGATGGCGTCGCTGGCCTGGACCCTGAAGGCGTGGTTTGCGCTGCTGCTTCCCGAAACCGGACGCTGGGCCCCGAAGTATCGGGCCGAGAAGCAGACCGTTCTACGCATGGAGTTCAAGACGTTCCTGAACGCCTTCATCCTCCTGCCGTGCCAACTCGTGCGTACCGGCCGGCGCATCGTCTTCCGGCTCATGGCCTGGAACCCGTGGCTGTCCGTCTTGTTCCGTGCCGTGGATGTGTTGCGTCGTCCCCTGCGATGCTGACCCGATCATGGATCTGAGCCCGGGCGGTCGAGGTCCCGGTTGCTGTCAACCCTTCAAACAGACACGGCGAGGCCCCCACTGAAACAGACGCAACTCGAACCGGAGGCCAGGACAACACGATCCCGGAACGGAAGGTTATGCCTCCAACTTTATGGCTGGGAACCGGCCGTTCGCCATCTGGTTATGCGCTTGTTTTGGGACTAGTGGCACGTGACGGAGATATCGGTCCCGCCACGCCAGATACCGTTTCCCTACCGAGATCATCAGCCATGCCGTTCGGCTCGGGAGCGACTTCCCGGAGGATAACTTCAATGCGTAGAAGAATTGTGCACACGTTCATGGGCGCGGTAGCGGGCACCGCTGCCTGCGCGATTTCGGTACTCGCCGGCGGCGAGGCCGGTGAGCTCGTGCTCCGCGACCTTGGCGCGCGGTTCATCGGGTATACCACCGAAGCCGCGGATGGGGGTTCACTCAACGTACTCAATGCGATGTTCGTCCAATACGTTCTGCCGGCTGACCCGCAGCACGATTATCCCGTGGTGATGATCCATGGCGGCGGCGGCCAGGGTACCGACTGGCTCGAGACTCCCGATGGGCGCGACGGCTGGGTGGACTATTTCGTTGCGGACGGCTGGGACGTCTACGTCGTTGACCGTCCCGGGCACGGCCGCTCCCAGAGCAACGCGGAGTGTGGTGACGGAACCGTCGGTGTGGGCAATTCCGCGATCATCTCCCGGCTCGCGACCTCCGATTCCGAGGTCTGGCCCGGCGGCGCCCCGACGCCGACAAACGACGCGGTCATCGGCTGGACCGCAAGCTCGGCCACTGCTCCATACTGCGGCGACGCGCTCGCGGCCGCGAGCGTTTCGGCCCTGCTCGACGAGATCGGCCCAGCGATACTCTTCGCGCATTCGGCCGGCGGCGGCAGCACGTTCCGTGTGCCCGATCTCAACTCGGAGAACGTGGTCGGCATCATCGCGTTCGAGGCCGCTGGCAGCAATCCGGTGGCTGCCGGATTCGGCGGCGGTCCGCCGATCGCCAATTGGACGCTCGATCCGCCTTTGCCGGAAGATTTCGAGGCGGTCGATAGGGACGGCTGTGCAATGCAGGGCGAGAATCCGAGCCGACTCGTCAACTTCAGTGACGTGCCCCTCGTTCTGGCCGGCTCCGAGATGGGGCTCGGAAGCAGTCCGGAGACGCTCCTGTGCCAGGCTGACGCGTGGCGGCAGGCCGGCGTGGACGCGACCGCCGTCTATTTGCCGGACCGGGGTCTTCGCGGTGGCGGTCACTTCGCCATGGCGCAGCTCGACAACGGAGACTACGCGAAGGTATTCATCGAGTTGGCAACGGAGATCGAGGCAAAGTCATCGAAATAGAGCTTCCGCTTGGACTATCGCACCAGGGTCTTGCGCTCGCGATCAACCCCGGCCGAGGGGCGGGCGGTCGCGACGAAGCGGCAGCGGTTGTCGATTCAGCCAGCGCTCGGAACGCGCGTCCGGAAGTCTTGGAGCAGGACGGGAACGAATCATTCCATCGGCGTCAAGCGCCGGGAGGGTGAAATGACGATACGAATCGCAGCGTTGCTGGGCGCGGGCCTGATGGCGGCGGCCTCGGCCAGCGCCCATCACGGTTTCGGCAACTTCGCAATGAACGAGGACATCGAGCTCACGGGCGTCATCACGCGTCTCGACCTCGTCAACCCCCACTCGTGGCTGTATTTGCAGGTCACGGGCGAGGACGGCGAGACCGTCGAGCACCGCTGCGAGATGCGGTCGGCGACGACCCTTCGCCGCTCCGGCTGGACGCCCGAGATGTTCCCGCCCGGCATGCGGATCACGATCAAGGGCTCGCCCGATCGCGCCGATCCGCTGGCCTGCTACACGAGCACGCTAGTGTTCCCCGACGGCACGGCGCTGGACCGCTACGGCCAACGCATCCCGGCGACGTCGACGAACAGGCGCCCCGCCCGCCTCGCGAACGGCGAGCCGAATATCTCGGACGAATGGGCGGTCGAGCAACGCGTGATGACGGATCCGAGAGGCCGCGACGGAACGCTGGTGCCGCTCTCGCAAGTTGGCGAGTTCGAGCCGGGCGCCGTGCCCGAAGGGCAACGTGAGATCCCGGGAGCGCGTGGTACGCCCGAGGCCGAGCAAGGGCGCAACCCCTTCGCGAGTCCCCGCGCGCGGGGCGTCGTCGGCCTGATGGCCGCGGGACAGGCCGCGATGCAGGCGCTCGCCGAGATCCCTCGCGCCGAACGCTCATGCATCGAGGGCAGCATCATCTCCGACTGGGGCGGCGAGTCCGTCAACCGCATCACGCAACGCATCGATACGGTCTTGTTCCAGTATGGCCGTCACGGCCTCGAGCGCACGGTTCACATGAACATGACTGCGCACCCGAACGACATCGAGCCGAACTGGGCCGGCCACTCCATCGGCCACTGGGAGGACGACGTCATCGTCGTCGACACGGTCGGCTTTCTGCCCGGCAGGCTTACGCGCACGACGCCGCACAGCGCGGAGCTCCACGTCGTCGAGCGCTTCTCGCTCGGCACGGACGCGATGACGTTGACGCGCGAGTACACGGCCGAAGATCCGGTGTATTTCACCGAAAGCTACCGCGGCTCAGAAACGCTCATGGCAGCGAACGTGCGCTACGACCCGGAGCCGTGCGTGGATTTGACGCCCCCCGTGCCGGCGCCGGCGCTCAATTGAACCGTTCGGGGGAATCGCTGATGAAAGACCTCCGGGGCGACCCGAAAACGGTCTCGATTCTGACACCTCGATCCAGGAGAGCCACTACCGAATCAGGGGTTCCGGATCGTCCGGGTCGAGACACTGACCGAGGTGCCCGTAGTCCGACCAGAACAGTTTTCGCCCGTCCGGCATCACCACCAGGTGCCCGTTCATGAACCGTTCCGATCGATTCTGAGTGGAGGAATCGAGATTCGAGTCGACCGGTTCCCGGAGCGCCCGTTCGGAAGCAACCTCTTCTTGCAGCGTGAAGCCGCATGCTTCGATGATGTCGCCGGCCTTGAGGAAGTCGCTGTCGACTCCCGTTTGGGTGAGCCGGGCCGGTCCGGGGCCGCCGTCCACAGCCCACCGCTGAACCTGCCCGTCACCCATCTCCTGATCCACGAAAATCCTGCTGTGAGGATTGATCCGCTCGAAACGGACGACGGTGCCCTTTACCCAGACCGGCGCCGAGGTATCGAACAGAACCAGCGAATGGTGCGCCGCCAGTGAGCCCGCCGAGACAAGCATCCCCATCGCCGCTGTCCATGCTGCCGCTGTTTTTGTCATTGGAATTTCCTTGGTATCCGGTGTTTGCGGAATCGCTGACCGGCTGTGGACCAATCCGTTATGAGGCGGGACCCCGTTACTGTTCTCCGAACAGGGAGGAGTAGTCGCGGTTGTTCTCGCATATGAACTCGGCGACCCTCACCAGGTCGGGACGAAACGCAAAGTCGCGGGCCCGGGTAAACGGCCGCTCGAAGACATTCGGGTCTTCGAGCGTGGCCTCGTACTGAAGGTAGCCGTACTCGGGACGGCTGAACCGCTCCACAACGTGCAGGGCGTCGGTGTGCCGGTACCCCTCGATCTCGGTCTCCTCGTTGAACCCAATCGTATCCACGATCAGCGTGTCGCCCTCCCAGCGGCCGACGGAGTCTCCCAGCCAGGACGGGTCGGGATCGACCGGGTGCGGGCGCCCGTCGATCGGGATGACGCGAAAC
Organism: Terriglobia bacterium; assembly: GCA_963555775.3. Taxonomy (GTDB): domain Bacteria; phylum Acidobacteriota; class Terriglobia; order 20CM-2-55-15; family 20CM-2-55-15; genus JAJEDW01. The sequence continues at coordinate 793,883 of CAUVWY020000009.1, forward strand.
GTGCCCGGATACTCGTAAAGGATCACCATGGTGTCCGCGTTCTGGACGATCTGAAACTGGTACGGCGTACCGAAGGCTCTCGGGCCGATCAGCGGCATGCAGTCCGATGTCGCCCCCGTGTCGTTCGGCCCGCGGACAACGCGGAATCCCTCGGCTCCAGCCCTCAGGACGGGCCCGGCGGCGTCGGCTCCACCGCCGCCGCGTCCGCCTCCGGCCGTCGGCGGTCCGCGGAAGTCATACACTCCCGAAAAGTCCGGCCGTCCCACCGGTGTCCGGGGCACTTCCGCCGCGTCGCTCCGGGCCGAGGCCGCCGTGAGCCGGACTGTCCTGGGAACGGTCACAGTAACGTCGCGCGTCACCACTTGATCATTGGGCCCCCCGACCGTCAGCGTGTACGTGGTCGTCGAGGCCGGAAACAGTTGGCGGCTGCCGCGCGGGGTTACGCGGCCCAGGCCGGGCTCGATCGTGACGCCCGCAGGGTTCTCCGTGGCCCATATCAGCATGACGGGCTCGCCCGCCCCGATCTCGGCGGGCTCCACGGTGAACTCCATGATCCGGGCCGGCAATTCCCGGGCCAGCACGCGGGCGGAGTCCGTCGCGGCCGGAACGGCCCCCGGGGCGACGGGGATCCGGGGCGCCTCTTGAGCGCTCGTTGCGGCCGGTTCCCCAGGGATTTCGGCCCAGGCGGCTGCGCCGGCCAGCGCGAGACCGGCGGCCAGAGTCACCATGGTCCTCATTTGAGAAGTCTCCTTTTCGGGTTCGGATCCGAAGCGTTTCGCGGCGTCGACGGTCGAGCGAGCCGCGGCAATCTCGGACTACGATCTTATCGAGCGCCCGTCGGCCAACACGATGACTGAACTGATCATCGACGGCGCCCCGCTCTTGGCGGCCCCGCCGGTGCAAGAGATCATCTCCCCGGGCTTCACGGTATCCCGCATCCAGCCGAACGCTCTCAGATGGTTCAGGCTCATCATCTCGACTTCCCACTCGATGGATTCGCCGTTGCCGAGATCGACCTCCAGATAGATGAACGCGTGCGGATTCGTCCATTCGAATCGCTTCACGACGCCCGTCACCGTGACCGGGCTGTCTATGTTGTACATCGAAGTCGAGTGGTGGGCGGTGACCGGCGTTGTCGCAGCGAGACCCGCGAGCAAGCCCGGCGCAAACAGCAACGTGGCCCAACGCATGACCATAAGGAACGTCCGTGAAGTCCGAATCGAACGGCCCCGCGGACATTCCGCGCCGTTCATTACCACCGTGCGGGTCCAAGCGTCCGCGCAATTATCCCAGGCCGGGTTTTTGGTGTCATCGCAAACCATCCCCGCCACGCTGCGATGAACGCGATCGTCGAACAATTTCCGTTGTGGCGGTGTCGTCATCAGCCACGGGCTCTGGCAGACGGCGTTCGGTGGCGACCCGGACGCCATCGGCAAACCGCTGCCGGGCTGGAGTGCCGGATGGGGCGAGGTCGTGATCGTGCCGGTGGAATCGACCCGTCGAATACGGTGGTTTGTAGTGTCGGCGATGTAGAGGTCGCCCGCGCTGACCACCGCAACGCCCCTGGGGCTCTACAACTGCGTCTGATTCGCCGGAACGCCGTCCCCGCTGATCCCCCCAGCGACGGTAGTGATGATGAACTCCTGTGCGACGCCCTGCGCCGGGGGTGGCAGCACCGCACCGAGCGGAACCAAGACTGCAAGCACATGCAGAAACAGGACAGACTTATGTATTCTCATTACGTCCCTTACGTCCCTTACGTTCCACTCGATACGATCGGTTGAGTCGCGCCAACAGTGGTCCGCTGCCTCCGATAACCTGCACGTAACGGTTCAAGCCCGAATGTGAGCAATAAGGCGCCGAATATCGGGAATTCTCATGCCATTGACTGATACGAAGCCGACTGGGGCAGTCTTGTCGAGGTCAGCCAACCGACCACGGACGAGTTCGGCCAGTCCGCTCGGTGTCGTCGCATGGGCCCGTTTTCGTTTTTCGCAAGATCTTTAAACGCGGTTACCGATTATCGCCCCTTGTCGGACCACGCCTTCATCCTGTTGCCAAATGCGCGATGCCTCTTGCTTTGTCTGTACTCCTCTGTCGCCTTGTATCGAGTGTGCAATATGGTTCGTGCCCCCGTTCATTTCGTATAGTATTCGAAACGTGGGTACACGCGGCCTCATTCGGAGTCGAGTGCGGCGGTTGTGCAAGCAGGAGGAAAAATCATGACGAGAGGTGTATGGAGCGCCGTCGCGCTTGCGGCGGTATTCCTTTCGGGTTCGTTCGCGTCGGCGCAGCAGATCACGGACCCGGGTTTCGAGAGCGTAGGCCGGGGCGCGCCCATTCTGGCCGACCTGAACGAGTACGAGATGACGGGTGCGACCGCCCGTGGCGATGCGGGCTTCATTGGTTCCGCGCGCAATGGCGAGTCGCCGCCGGGTATCGAACCGCTCGAAAGAGACCTCTTCACGTCCGACGACTTCTACAAGGATCGGGACCTCTGGACCGATCCGCGGTATTTCCGCTGCAACGCTCCGGCGGCGATCGAGGACCTGTGGGGCGGCAACCGCGGGGGCCTGATAGGGGACAACCCGCCCGCGACGGCGGCATGGGGAATTTGCGACCGCGACTATCCGCGCGAAGCCATCGTAAGCCCTTATGAATTCGAGGCCGCCCAGGCCCACTACGAGGCGCTCCTCGAAGAGACGCGTCAACGCGGCGGTCCCACCGAACATACCTACGCGACGGTACCCGGCGAGTGGACCGGGCGCTACATGCATCCCGGCCGGACGCCCGGCAACCAGTACTGGTACCGCATGCGCCACGTACAGATGCCGACCGTCCTGTCGCTGCTGACCGACGAGTATCAGACCCGGATGGTGCAGGAAGCCTACCACCACGGAAACACCAATTCGGCGCAGTGGCCGTCGCAGTATTGCTGGCCCGAAGGTTTCATGCGGCGCTGGCATGCGGCCGCGGTTTGGGAGCACCACATCATGATGACGCCGTCGATGGTGCAGATCCTGGCCGGAGTGGCTCGCAACTTCATCACCAACATCCACATCGGGCGCGAGTTCAACATGGACGGGTTGGTGCCGCGCCTCGGCGCCGACGTGCCGCGCTGGTATGGAGAAACCATTGGCTTCTGGGACGAGGACACGCTCATCACCTGGACATCGAACATCCAGGGGTGGAAAGTACACGCCGCGCCCGAGCACTCGAACCTGCTGCAAACGATCGAGATCTACACGCCGAACCACGATGCGGACGGCAACTTCCTCGGGCTCAATCACGAAGCGATCTTCTACGACCCCGAGGCTCTTTTGGAGCCGGTGCGGATCGTTCGAAATTACGTCAAGAACAGCGGATTCGAGGAAGGCGATCCCTATGTCTTCGTCGAGTGCCTCCAGACGATCTTCCCGGTCGACGGCGTTGGCACGCCAATGTCGCCAGGAACCACGTTCGACTATAGAATGCTGGATATGTACGGACGCCCGTGGGCGCAAATCTGGGAGCAGTTTGAAGAGGGTATGGAGAAGCCGGAAGAGGAAGACATCTTCACCTTCGATTGATCCCACCGGCCAATCGCCGGCAAGGCAAACTGAAGGGTGAATCCCATAGGCGAGCAGGAGAGATTTGAACAATGAAAACTCATATTGGAGCTGGTATCATGTTCGGCGCGGCGCTCGTGGCGCTCGTTACTATCGCGGCAACCGTCGAGGCGCATCACTCGTTCGCGATGTACAACATTCGGATCACGACTGTCATGACGGGTGTCGTCACCCGCGTCGACCCGGCGCCGAACCATCTACAGATCTTCTTTGCCGAAATGAACGCCGAGCGCACGAACGTCAAGCGCGGCGCGGACGACGAGCCGATCGTCTGGTCCGTCGAGATGGGAGGTTCCGCGCAGATGGCCCGGCAGGGCATCTCCGTCAACTCGTTCCCGCCCGGCACTGTCTTCAGCGTCGGCTTGCACCCGCTGCGTAACGGCGAGCCGGCCGGTTCCCGCGAAGGGGGCTTGTTCAAATGCCCTGGGAGGACGCCGCCCGAACCCGGGATGCATTGCGACTCGGTCCCCGGGCATACGTCCATCGGCAACGGGCCGCTACCGACACCGACGGAACCATAGCAGCCAGTCGCTAAACGCCCAAAGGTCGCGCGTAGCGGTCTTCGCGTTTGAGACGCGAAGTGAGGGCTGTGCGACGATCCAGTTGAGAATGGTTACGCCAAAGGGCTAAGGCGATTCGCCGGGCCTCTGTCCAGTCGAAGTCATAACCACCTGCCGGGAGTTGATGCGGGGAAGCCCGTTGCGGGACATCCAACCGTCAACGCTCACTTCCTCGCCAACGGTCAGGCTGTCGGGGCCCCATCCACCGCCCTCCAGGACGCTCGGCGCCGCCAGTTCGACACCCCAGCTCTCGACCTCGCCGGTATCCTCATCGATGACGTTGATATAGAACCACACGTGGGGATTGGTCCATTCCACCTTGTACACGACCCCGGTCAAGGCGATCGGCCGTTCGCGGTCGAATTCGGCGGTGAAGGAATGGTGTGGGGCGGCAGCGACCGGGCCGCCAACGAGGACCAGGGCGGCAGCTATCGAAAGTATATCCATGGCAATGGTTCTCATGATCTTTCTCCCTCTCTCGGAAGAACAACGTCTAGCAGCCTGTCGGACTTTCGGCGTAAGTCCTTTGTTTTCAACAACGGCCCTTTTTAGCCCGAAACGGTAAACACAGTCATATGAATGACTTAGGTTTTTGATTCGGTGTTAGTCCGACAGGCTGCTAGGCGCTTTTCCGCGCGTGTCACTGCCGGGAAATGCTGAAGTGGCTGCCGGGTTCTCCGTCCAGCAACGTTCCTCTCAGCATCCGTTTCGGTGAGCCGATGTTCAGCAGACGTCCTTCGGCCGTTACTCGGACTGTCTCCCCCGACAAACGATCCGGTACATCCAGATCGAACTGGGCGGTCTAGGTGGAGGAGTCCAGTACCACTCTGCGAATCGAGCCGGCATTGGGACCGGGATTGACTCCACCGACAATGTTTTCTCCGTTCCAGCGCAGTATAAGCGTCAGGAAATTCCGCTCATCCGCTGTTTCGCCCCAGAAACCTTGCCATGTCCCCTCCAACGGGTGTCCTTGCTGTGCCGTGGCGGCCGGTATCCCGAAAGTCAGTACCAACAGACAGCCCAGGATGCCGTTGATGGTCGATTGCTTCGCGTTCATGGGACGATCCTGCTTTCGGAACCTACTATCATGCCTTCCGGCGAAAGGTTGTTCTCCTGGCATATGTATTCCGATATGCCTTCACCTTCTCTCCATCGGAGCGTATAGCCGCTGGTCCACGGGGCATCGTACGCACCGGGATCGTCGACCGTGACCGTGTAGTCGAGGCTGTCGAAATCGACGCGCGTGACACGCTCGATCAGATGAAGCTGCTCGGTATGCGGCAGCCCCTCCCGGTTCATCCAGAATCTTTCGTTCATCCCCACGGTGTCGATCACGAGCGTATCGCCTTCCCAGTGACCCACGGAGTGCCCGAAGAATGTGGGCCTCGGATTGGCCGGATGCTCGCGACCGTCGGTGTAGATCACCCGGTAGCTCCCTGAGATGGCCCTGATGAACATGTAAACGCGCTCCAGTTCGGGCATGTTCATGATCTCCATCCCATAGAAAGCGATGAAGTGACGCGGCCCGCTCGACGGCAGGCAGCGGGTGTAGGGCTCGTTGGCAAGGTAGGACTCGTTGCGGTGGTTGACGAGCGCTCGCGCCCATGGCTGGAGCGGGATGTCGTCGATGTGAATTCGGGAGTTCCGGGTGGTTTGCGGCTCGTAGGAGTCGGGATTGACCGCCAGATAATTCTCGTCCCTGAACCACATGCCGTTTTCGCCCAGAGGCGCCCCAAGGTTGATCCGTCCATCCTCCCAGCGCGGTGCGGGACGGGACTCTTCGTTCTCCGCCTGCCGCGCATCGGCCGGCGCCAGCGCCAGGCTCAGCAGCAGGGATGCCATTATTACGGTAAGTCTCAATCTCATCTGGACTTCTCCGGGGTCAGGGCCTGTTGCCCTGGCAGAAGTGTTCCGGCGGGTCTTGACCCGGCAACCACTCAAGGGTCCATGTACTGGTCCAGGGCCGCGTATAGGCCCCCGGATCGTCGATGGTCACTTCGTACCTCAAGGTATTCAGGTCGGGCCGCGAAATGCGCTCAGTGAGTTGCAACGCCCGGGTATGCGGCAGGCCGCCGTTTGAAAACCAGAACGCTTCATTGAAGGCGCTGGTTCGCACGACCAGACTGTCGCCTTCCCACTCGGCAAGGGAAGTGCCGTAAAACAGCGGATTGCTCGTCGACGCCTGGCCGGTTTGTTCGCCGCCGCCGGTATGAATGAGGCGCCAGTTGCTGTTGCCCCCACCCGTCAAGACAAAAATCCGGCCGCGGGCGCGGTCTTCGACGAACTGAATGCCGAAGGGAAAGGGCATCTGGAAATGACGCGGCCCGCCGGGCGGCATGCAGAACAGAAAGCCGGGATCGTCTTCCAGGAAATCGCGCTGCCGCAGGACGTAAAGATCCTTCGCCCAGGTCTTGAATGGCGCCACGCGGGGCGCCTCTTCGATGTGGCGGAGCACGCCGTGCGCGTCCATCTCCACCTCGACACCGTCCTCCACCAGGGCAGACAGGCTTGGCCCCGTCCAGTAGCCGCCTTGCCCGTTTGGGGAACCCAACTGGAGTTGGCCGTCCGGCCAGCGTGGGGGCGGCCCCTCTGGACGGCCGCGCAGGAGTTCTTCCAGCGCATCCCGGTTGATCGTAAAAAGGGGCTCGCCGCCGTCGGCCCGCCTGACGGTGTGGCCCCATACCTGTTCGCTACCATCCCGGGCGGCGACGCCTTCGACGGTAATCGTGTCGCCGGCAGCCAGCGTGTCGCGGTCCCAGCCGCTCCGTTCAAGTACGTCCGGGCTTTCCAGTTCAACGGCCCAATTGGCGATGGCGCCCGTGCCGCCTCCGACGTTCATGAAGATATGGACGTGCGGATTGGACCAGTCCACTTGCGTCAGGATGCCGGTCAGCGTGAGGGGACGGTCATTGTCGAACTTGGCCTCGATCGGGTGATGCGCCAATGCCGAGGTCGGTAGAAACAGAAAAACGCAAATGCCTGCGGTCAGTCTGGTCCAGCGTCGTCTCATGGCAGCAATCCGGGTCAAGGGCGATAAAGAAAAATCAAGTTTATGACATCCAGTCGAACATTACTAAAATCCGGTGCCGTCTCTGGCAATTTCGTACGAAATCGAGAAACCGGTCGATCGTGCCGGCGGTTCGATGACAGGGACGCAGTATGGCGCACAAACATGAAACTCCTGACAGGCTCTTTGAAAGTTGCGGCCCATCCCAAAAGACGGCGGCATCGATCAATGCCGCCGTCCTTCGTTTTTCTGGATCAGGAAGAGTAGTCCATGTTATTTCCCGACCCCCACTCAATGTGAGCCGCCTCGCAGCGGCTCCGAATCACGTACTCTCGCTAACGCCTCACCACTACTCCAGATCGAAGCGGTCCAGGGTCATCACCTTGGTCCATGCCTCAACGAATTCATTCACGAACTCTTCCTGCCCGTCGTCAGCGGCATAGAACTCGGCAACCGCGCGCAGCTCGGAGTTGGAACTAAAGATGAGGTCAACCGGAGTTGCTGTCCACTTGAGCGCGCCCGTGGCGCGATCGGAACCCTCGTAAACGCCCTCGGTGGACGAGGAGGACCACACGGTTGACATATCGATCAGGTTGACAAAGAAGTCATTGCTCAGTGTGCCGGGACGGTCTGTGAACACGCCGTGAGCAGAGCCCCCGGCATTGGCATTCATGGCTCGCATTCCGCCGACAAGTGCGGTCATTTCAGGAATTGTCAGTTTCAGCAGAGCCGCCTTTTCCACCAGCATTTCCGCCGGAGATCGGGGGTTGTCGCTGGCGAAGTAATTGCGGAACCCGTCCGCCGTCGGCTCGAGCAGAGCAAAGGAGTCCACATCGGTCTGCTCCTCTGAGGCGTCCATGCGTCCGGGTACAAAGGGCACATCCACATCGACTCCGGCACTTGCCGCCGCTTGCTCAATGGCAGCGGCGCCGCCGAGAACGATCAGGTCCGCAAGGGAGACTTGCTTGCCGCCCGATTGCGCGCCGTTGAAATCGCTCTGGATCTCCTCCAGCGTTTCCAACACGCCGTCCAGTTCAGCCGGATCGTTGGCAGCCCAATCGTTCTGGGGCGCGAGACGAATACGGGCTCCGTTGGCGCCGCCGCGCATATCGGTCCCGCGGAAAGTGGATGCCGAAGCCCAGGCGGCCCGGACTAATTCAGCGGTAGACAACCCGGAATCGAGAATCTCCGCCTTTAACTGAGCCGCATCCGCTGCGTCGATCAAGGCGTGATCAACCGCGGGAATGGGGTCTTGCCAAACGAATTCCTGGTCAGGCGCCAGATCGCCGAGGTAACGCGAGGTCGGACCCAGGTCGCGGTGAGTCAGCTTGAACCAGGCACGGGCGAAAGCGTCTTCGAACTCATCGGGGTTATCGAGCCAGCGCGAAGTGATCTCACGATAGGCCGGGTCAACCTTCAGCGCAAGGTCGGTGGTGAGCATCATGGGCGCATGCCGTTGGGACGGATCGTGGGCATCCGGCACCAAATCCGACGCGGCGCCGCCAGCGGGTTCCCATTGGATTGCACCGGCGGGGCTCCGAGTCTGCACCCACTCATAGCCGTACAGATTTTCTAGGAAATTCTGGGTCCAGACGGCGGGGTTCATCGTCCACGCGCCTTCCAGGCCGCTGGTGATCGTGTCGGCGCCATTGCCAGTGCCGAAGCTGTTTTGCCAGCCGAGTCCTTGTGCTTCGATATCGCCGGCCTCGGGCTCGACACCGACGTACTGGGACGGATCGGCGGCGCCATGGGCTTTGCCGAAGGTATGACCACCGGCAATCAGCGCAGCTGTCTCTTCATCGTTCATCGCCATGCGACCGAACGCCTCACGTGTGGCGTCAGCGGCCGCTTGCGGATCGGGGTTGCCGCCCGGACCCTGAGGGTTCACGTAAATCAAACCCATCTGCGTCGCGCCTAAAGGATGATCCAGCTCTTCGCCCTCATTGCGTCGATCGGCGCCGAGCCATTCGCCCTCGGGTCCCCAGTTCACTTCTTCGGGTCGCCAGGCATCGATACGACCGCCAGCGAAACCCAGGGTTTCGACGCCCATGGACTCCATGGCGACCGTGCCCGCGAGAATCATCAGGTCGGCCCATGAAATCTTGCGACCGTACTGCTGCTTGATCGGCCAGAGCAATCGGTGCGCCTTGTCCAGGTTGGCGTTATCGGGCCAACTGTTAAGGGGCGCGAATCGTTGCATGCCGCCGTCAGCGCCACCCCGGCCGTCGATGGTCCGGTAGGTGCCCGCACTGTGCCAGGCCATACGAATGAAAAACGGCCCGTAGTGACCGAAGTCCGCTGGCCACCAGTCCTGAGAAGTCGTCATCAGCTCTTCAAGATCTGCCTTCAGAACATCCAGGTCGATACTTTCAAACTCTTCCGAATAGTTGAAATCCTCGCCCAGGGGATTGGATTCCGGAGAGGTCTGGCGCAGAGGATCGAGGCCCAACCGGTTAGGCCACCAATAGTCATTGGTCGGCGGACCGCCTTGGACAACGGCCGGAGCACCGTCTTGGGCAAACGCCACGTTGATTGGCGAGACCGGAGAGATCCCAATCGCCAGCAGGGTAAGAACAGACATCGTTGGTTTAAGCATTTGAGTCGTCTCCTTCAGATTCGAAATACGGATTGGCGCGTCCGCGGGCGCCCTTCCGACAATAAACGCTTTTCAGCGGGAAATTCCGGCGGGAAGTGGCCGGGAACATCGAACTCGAGATCGAAACGTGTGAGGTCGCAGCTATCTAATGGCATACCACGATGATACTGGATTCGTAACATTGACGACCTCCTGCCGATTAGTCTGCGCCCGGCGTGCTGATCCGTCAAAGACATTGTTTCTATCTTCTGGATAGGTTATTCCTATCAGCATGAGGACCTACGATTTCACGCTGAGACAGCTTCAGTACGTCGTTGCCGTGGCGGAAACGACAAGCTTTCGGCGCGCCGCGGAGCTGTGTAATGTTTCTCAGCCATCCCTGAGCGCACAGGTGGCGAAGATGGAAGCGGCGCTTGCGGTCTCTCTATTCGAACGTGACCGGCGGGGCGTGTTGGTTACCGCCGCGGGACAGGAACTCGTTGCCAGAGCGCGCCGCGTCCTCGTCGAAGCCGACGACCTTGCGGAAGCTGTAAACCGATTCATCGACCCCCTGGCCGGCACGCTTCGCATTGGTGTGATTCCGACCGTCGGGCCTTATCTGCTCCCCCGCGTTGTCCCCGTGTTGCGCAAAACCTATCCACGTCTGATGCTGATCTGGGCCGAAGACAAGACCGATGTCCTTGTCCGGGCCATAAATCACGGAGACCTCGATGCGGCGCTGCTGGCCCTGGAGGATGATCTGGACGATCTCGATCACCACACGATCGCCGTCGATCCGTTCGTATTGGCGGTACCGCCTGAACACGAACTCGGACGGGGCACCCGACCGGTCACGCGGAACAGGTTGCGCGGCGAGCGCGTGTTACTGCTCGACGATGGGCACTGCTTTCGCGATCAGGTGCTCGAGTACTGTTCGAGTACCAGGCTTGAAGAACTCGGGTTTCGCGCGACAAGCTTGTCTACATTGACTCAGATGGTTTCCGGCGGCGCTGGCGTCACACTGCTACCGACTATCGCAGTAGCCACCGAGACTCAACGTTCACAACTGTTGATTCGGACGCTTGCGCGTCCCGTCCCTTTCCGGACGATTGTGCTTGGATGGCGCCGCCGGTCCGCGCTGGCCGATACACTGCGTATGGTCGCGGAAACCCTTCGTGTAACGGTGGAATCGGATCGGGACATCCTGCGGGGGCCAACTGGCCGACGTACGGAGCGTGCCCAGACCTGACCGTTCAGGAACCCGTAACCAGTGACACTCCCACTCTCGAACGCGCCACAGCGGAGTTGTGTGCGTCAAGTTCGACGTCAATGGGAAAAATTTGACGACCCGCGAACGAGTTCGCGCCCGACACGGTAGCCGACTCCACCGTCGGCACAGTCCACGACCGCGTTCGTGTTCCTGCGCCCGTTTCCCGGCAGCGAGCCGTGTTTCCTCGCATCCAACCAATTCGGTTGAAGCTGGTTCGGATAACACCCATAATTCCTCTCATGCTCTTCCGCAGATCGCTCCTTGTTTCGACACTGCTCCTGCCTGTTGTGCTCACCGCGGCGTGCGGCGGGCCGGATTCGGGCGAGGCCGGGCCGATCGAACTCCAGATCGGATCGGTCAGCCTGCACGATTCACTGCTGGGCATAACGGCGAACGAGTTCGTGCGGCGGATCAACGAACGACTCGACGGCCGGGTTCACGCCACCTTCTTTCCATCCAGTCAACTGGGCAACGATGAGGTCATGCTCCAGAAACTGCGGCTGGGCACTCTGGATTTCTCGATGCCGTCGACGGTCATGTCCTCGGCGGTCGACGAGTTCGGCCTGTTCGAGATGCCGTATCTGGTTCAGGACCGGGAGCACATGAGCCGGATCAAGGAAGAGATCGTTTGGCCCATCCTGGCGCCCGCCGCCCAAGAGCAGGGCTACCACGTCGTGGCGGTGTGGGAGAACGGCTTCCGGCACGTCACCAACAACGTTCGTCCGATCCACACGCCCGAGGATTTGAGCGGCATCAAGCTGCGAACCCCGCGCGGCCAGTGGCGCATCCGGCTGTTTCAGAGCTTCGCGGCCAACCCGACGCCCATGGCCTTGTCGGAAGTCTTCGTGGCCTTGCAGACCGGCGTCATCGACGGACAGGAAAACCCGCTGCCCCAGATCATCAGCAACAGCTTCGAAGAGGTGCAATCGTATCTTTCGTTAACGAGCCACGTGTACACGCCGTCCTATCTGATCGCCGGCCTCGACCATTGGAACGACTTTCCCGAGGACATCCGAAACGCGATCGAGGAAACAGCCCGGGGAATGGACGAGTTCGTCTATTCGGAAGCCGAGCGGCTCGATGGGGAGTTGATGGACGCACTGCGCGCGTCGGGCATTGAGATTAACGAAGCCGACCGCGCCAGTTTTGTCGAGGCCAGCAAGACGATCTACGACGAGTTCGGCGAGTCCGTCGATGGCGGAGCGGAAATGATCGAGACCGCGCTTCGCCTCGCCAACCCGTAACGGTCCGTCCGTGTTCGACCACCTGGTTCGGTTCCGCCGCCACTTCCGGAAGTTTCTTGAAGCGATCGTCCTGGTATTGATGACCGTGCTGGCGCTGGTCGTTGTCCTTGGCATCGTTTTCCGAAAGGCGGGCGCGTCCCTGGTCTGGTACGACGAGGTCGCGTCGATCATTCTGGTCTGGTTGACCTATTACGGTGCCGGTCTGGCCGCACTCGATCGGGCGCACATCGGCTTTCCCACACTCGTCGCTTCGACGAAGGGAACCCTCCGGTTGGCGCTTGTGGTCTTTCGAGAAGCGGTGGTCGTCGGTTTCCTCGTGTTGGCCGCATGGGCAGGCTGGCGCGTCCTGCAGGTTCTGGATACCACCTATCTGGTCAGTCTGCCATCGGTGTCCGCCCAGGTGACGCAGTCGGTCATTCCCATCGGCGCGGTGTTGTTCATCGTCGCCGAACTTCTCGCTCTTGTACCGCCCAGCGGCGAGACGGAGACCGGGCACAAGGCGGGTCCACCCGGATGATCCTTCTGGCGATGTTCCTCGCCCTTTTTGCGTTGATCCTTATCGACGTGCCCATCGCCATTGCACTGGGCGTCGCCGCGGCTCTGGCGATCGCGTTGACCGCCGGCTTCGATTCGCTGCCCAACGTCGCACTCCTCCTTTACGACGGCGCGCGCAATTTTTCGCTGATTGCGATTCCCCTGTTCATTCTGGCCGGCGCCATCATGAACGCCTCGGGCATCTCACGCCGTCTGATTGCATTCGCGTCGGCCCTGCTCGGGTTCGTGCGCGGCGGTCTGTCCATGGTGACCATCGGCGCGTCGCTGTTCTTCGCGGAGATTTCCGGGTCTGCCGTTGCCGATGTCGCCGCGATGGGGTCCATTCTGATCCCCGCCATGAAGAGCAAGGGATACCCAAAATCGTTCGCCGCCGCCGTCACTTCTTCGTCCTCGACGCTGGCTATCGTGATCCCGCCATCGGTTCCGATGATTCTGTATGCCGTGATGTCGGGCAGTTCGGTCGTGGAGTTGTTCGTGGCCGGGATAGTGCCGGGCCTGCTGGGCGGCGTGTCGTTGATGGGCATGGCCTATTTCATATCGGTTCGTCACGGCTTCCCGATTGAAGAAGTCTTCGAGATGCGCCGCGTCTGGCGGACCTTCAGGGAAGCGGCCTGGGCACTGACGCTTCCCGTCATCATTCTTGGCGGGATCTTCGGCGGGTGGGTGACAGCCACCGAGGGCGCGGGGCTGGCCGTGGTCGCCTCCATCCTGATTGGTACCGTGATTTACCGCGAACTCGATCTGACCCGCCTCCGGGTCGCGATGATCGAAGGCGCCAGACAAACCGCTGTTGTCATGTGGCTGGTGGCAACGTCGGCTCTGGTCAGCGAGGTTCTGACGACGATGCAGGTCCCGCAGCGGATCGCACAGGGGATTCTCGACTTCACGCAGAATCCACTCGCGATCATGGCGCTCCTGAACCTGTTCTTCCTGGCAGTGGGTCTGTTCCTGCACTCCGCGGCGGCCATCATTCTGGTGGTGCCGATCGTGATGCCGCTGGTTCAGGCGGCCGGCATCGATCCGGTCCACTTCGGACTTGTCGTCACGCTCAACCTTGGAATCGGGCAGCAGACGCCGCCGGTCGCCAGCGTTCTGGTGACGGCGTGTTCCATCGCCAAAGCCGACATCTGGGAGGTGACCAAGGTGAACGTCTACTTCATCGGCGTGCTCCTGGGAGTGCTGCTTCTGGTCAGCTATGTGCCCGCGGTTCCAATGGCTCTGGTGAACCTGTTTTACAGATAGGCCGATGATATACTGAGCCACCAAGAGGAACGTTCAGCATGCAGATCGACCCCGGAAAATGCGTGGCCTGCAGCAACTGCATTCCCGTATGTCCCATGGGCGCGATATACGTCGACACCGGCATCAATCGCGCCACGATCAACTACGACGAATGCGTCGAGTGCGGAACCTGTTTCCGTGGAATGAGCCAGGAACACCTCAACCCCACGATGGTGCGCACGATCCGGCGTCTGGCCAAGGTCTTTCGTTTTCGCTTTGAACCGGAACCGGACGTATGCCCGACCGGCGCCTTCGTGATGGAAGAACTCGAATGGCCGCGCATCGCCCGGCGCGTGTTCAGCGACCCCTTGGTCGAACACGATTCGACGGGCATTGCCGGACGGGGCACCGAAGAGGTGAAGACCAACGATGTGGCGCATCGCGTCGATGTCGGCGAAGTTGGATACGTTGTCGAGTTCGGACGTCCGGGGACCGGGGTTCGATTCCACCAGATTCAGACCATGACCATGGCGTTGGCGAAATGCGGGGTCACGTTCGAACCGAAGAATCCCATTTCGCACCTGATGATCGACAAGAGCGCGGGGACATTGAGAGAAGATCTGCTCAACGAAAAGATCCTTTCAGCGATTGTCGAGATCAAGACCGAACTTTCGGAGGTCGGGAATATCCTGTCCACGGTGATGGACGTATCGAAGCGGATCGACACTGTCGTTGCCGTGGGAGTGTCGACCCGGTGCGACGATGATGGCGAAGACGCGTTGCTGGCGCCGCTGCTTCAGGATCTGGGGTACACGTTCGAGCGTGCCAAGACCAATATGGGGCTCGGGCGGATCACGAACGTTCGGAAGGAGGAACAGGGTGACCAACACCTTGCACCGGTACGGTAAGGCCGAAACTTTCGCCGACGACTTCATCGTGTTCGCCATGCCCTCGAAGGGGAAGAACGACGAAGGCGCCATCGAAAAGCTCAAGACGTTTCTCCGGATCTGTGTCAAGCATGGCCCTTCCAACATCGGCGCTTCGGGCAAGGGCGGCTACCGGCCCTCGGGCGCGCTGAATCCGGGCGTGCATTGGAGTCGTGATTTCGGTCCCCAATTCGACACGGTCATCGAGAGCGTTCACAAGGCCGGGACCGCGGGCGCGGTTTTCGATTCCCAGGAAAAGGCCACGGCCTGCCTGAGCGACGTGATCGCCGAAGACCTGGGTCTTTCGGTCAACATCAGCACATCCGTCGAAGGCGCCAGGGAAGTGGGCGAAGCCTGCGGCATCCATCGTCACAGCGTGGAGTATTCTCTCGGATTTTCCGATCCCAACGACCGGTTGCCACGGGGACAGTTGCTCGAACTGGCAACGATGTGCGGCCACGGCATGGTGTCGTTCGCGCTGGCGCAGAAAATGCTCGACATGGTGCGCGAAGGCCGGCGGACGCCTGAGCAGGCCGTTGCGACGCTTACGCGTTTTTGTCCCTGCGGCGTCTACAACCCGTCGCGTGCGATGCGGCTGATCGAAGAAGCCCGCACTCACCAATAACCCGGTTTCGAGGCGTTTTTGCCGAGAGAGATCGAAATGAAAAAATTCATTCTTGTACTGCTTGCCAGCGGGTTGACGGCGGTGATGTCGATCGGCCCGTCCCAGGCTCAGGAAGGAACCGCCGATACACGGCCGGCACGGATCAACAAGGCCATCGAGATGCTCGAAAAGGGGCAACCGGTCTACTACACGACATCGGTTGGCGGGTACGAAGAGGGGCAGCGGCTCGCCAGTACGACGGCCGACTATATCAACTACGACATGGAACATGGCGCGGCCGACATGCGCGACCTGCGTGAGTTCATGCAGGGACTGGCCGACGCCGGACCCACCGCGTCCGGGCATCGTACTCCGGCGGTGATCGTCACGCTTCCGGTTCTGGGGCTGGATGAAGCCAGCATGCGGGCCAACTACTGGGTCATTCATCAGGCCCTGGCCGCGGGCGTCCATGGCATTCTCCTGTGTCACGTTCGCGAAGCCGAAGCCGCCGAGGTGTTTGTCGCCGCCAGCCGCTACCCCTTTGCTCCTGAAGTGGAGGGGATCGAAGAAGGGCTTCGGGGCAGCGGGAGCCAGGGATTTGCCTCGCGCATCTGGGGCGTGTCCCAGAACGAATACCTCGCGAAGGCCGACCCATGGCCGCTCAATCCGAACGGCGAGCTTCTTCTCGGGGTCAAGATCGAGGACCGTCACGCTCTGGAGAACGCCGAAGCAACGACTGCTGTTTCCGGAATTGCCTTCGCCGAATGGGGGCCCGGCGACATGGGGTTCTCGCTCGTCGGACTGCCGCGGCCCGGCGCCCAGCAGCTTCCCGAAATGCAGGCGGCGCGCGAACGTGTGTTCCAGGCGACGCGCGACAACGGGATCTTCATGCTCCACACCTGTAACGAAAACGATGTCACGGATCGAATCGATGAAGGCGTCATGATCTGCAGCGGCGGATCCACTGCGGGGCGGGAGTACACCAACAGGTAGATGCCCTGCCATTCGGTGGCGGATCATCAGATGCCGCCGCGACCCGGCCGGGTTCTGGCACGGGCTGCCAGGAGGAAATGACGCCATGATCGAACTGGAAGACAGGGAGACAGACCGTTCACCCGGCGCCATCGTGGAAATCGCAAGGACGCGCGCATGAGTTCGATTGGGGCACGATCGCTGGTTTCGATACTCGTATCGGCGATTTTTATCGTCGCGCCAGCGCTCGGGCAAGATCCCGAAGGTGTGCCGCGCACTGTCGGCGGCCGGCCCGACCTAAACGGTATTTGGCAAACCTTCAGCCGCGCCAACTGGAATCTTCAGGATCATGCCGCTTACGAGGGCCCCATGTGGGAGCTTGGCGCCATCGGGGCCGTGCCCGCGGGGCAGGGCGTGGTCGATGGCAACGAGATCCCGTATCTTCCCGAAGCGGCCGCCCGGAAAGAAGCCAACTTCACCGACCGCCGTACGGACGATCCTGAAGCCAAATGCTACATGCCCGGCATACCGCGGGCCAATTACATGCCCTATCCGTTCCAGATCGTCCAGACGCCGACCGATATCCTGTTTGTCTATGAGTATGCGACTGCGAATCGCCTGATCCACATGGGCGCCCCTCAGGTGGCCGTCGTCGACAGTTGGATGGGAACCAACAACGGCCGCTGGGACGGCGATACGCTCGTTATCGATGTGACGGGCCTGAACGGGCTGGCCTGGCTGGACCGTGCCGGAAACTTCACAAGCAGTCGGACTCATGTGGTCGAGCGTTTCACGCGCATCGGACCGGACCACATCCAGTACGAGGCGACGATCGAGGATCCGACGCTGTTTTTGCGGCCATGGACGATCTCGCTGCTCCTGTATCGCCGGGCCGAAGACAATGCCCAATTGATTGATTTCAAGTGCGTCGAATTTGCTGAGCGATTGCTCTATGGCGAGTTCATCGTGGACAGCGATAATTAGGGTTCCGGGAGGATTCCAATGAGATTCCGATTCAATCGTCTGCGTGTACTCGCGGTGGCGTTCGCCGTGGCCGTCCCGGCGCTGGCGCAGACGCCCTCCGACTATACCGTTCCACGTACACCCTGGGGCGACCCCGACCTTCAGGGGGTGTGGCCTGGAAACACGGGCGTTCCCATGGAGCGGCCCGAAGATCTGGGCGAACGCGAGACATTGACCGAAGAAGAGTTCGCCGAACGCCAGCAGCGCTTGCAGGAACAGGCGGCCGGTGACCTGAACCCGAGTGACGAGGTGGGTATCGGTCCGCCGTCATACTGGACCGAGCGCGGGCGCCCCGTGCGTGAAACCTCGCTGATCGTCAGTCCGTCGAACGGACGCCTGCCGGCATTGACGGAAGAAGCATCGAGGTACCGCGACGAAGCCCGCGACGGCCGCGGACTGCCCGGAGCGTGGCGCGGCGAAGCGGACCGGCCCGAGGATATGAACATCTATTACCGTTGCATCACGCGCGGCCTGCTGGGCTCGATCATTCCCGTGATCTACAACAACGGAAACCAGATTCTTCAGACGCCGGGATACGTGGTCCTTCGGAACGAGATGATTCACGAAAGCCGGGTCATCCCCCTGGACGATCGTCCCCAGCTCGGCACCGACATCAAGACGTACATGGGCGATTCACGCGGCCGCTGGGAAGGCGACACGCTGGTGGTTGAAACCCGGAACTTTACCGACAAGGTCGCGATCGGTTCAAACGGCGCCGGATATCCCGGAAGTCCCGGATACCACAGCGAAGACCTGGTCCTGACCGAACGTTTCACGCGCGTCAGCGATGACATCCTGCATTATGAGGCCACCGTCGACGACCCTCGAACATGGGTGGAACCCTGGACGATTCGCATCGTGTTGGAGCGCGACGACGACTACAGGATGTTCGAATACGCCTGCCACGAAGCCAACTACGCGATGTACGACATCCTGAGCGGCGCCCGGGCACAGGAAGCCGCCGAAGGGCAGTAGGCCCTCGCTCGCCGTAGGCCCTTGATTCAGGCGCGGTTCATGACCGCACGGCCAACCGTCTAATTTTGCCCGTTCGACGGGTCGTCAGGATTCGATCCGCCAAGGAAGAGGCGGCTTCCGTCGCCGAGGGTGATCTGGGATCCGTTTGCCCGGTTCATTCCATTCAGAGCCCGATATCCGCGAACCTGGATTTCGGTTCCCGGAAGCAGCGAGTCTTTCGTGAATCCACGCCGCAACATGATGTTGGGGCTCCCGCCCTCGACCATCCAGCTTTCCACTTCGCCGTCATCGTTCACGATGTCGAGATGAATCCATGCATGGGGGTTGACCCATTCCATCCGCGTCACGGTTCCGCTCAGTTCGACCGGCGCGTTGCTGTCGAACTCCGCGGTGAAGGCGTGATGTGCAAAAGCGGGTACGGCAGTCGCGGCCAGACCCGCGAGAATCCCGAATACGACAAGTGTTTTCAGCATGATTCTGTTTCCTGACCCCCGGGAATTTCGAATTTGCCCAGTATAGCGGGGCCGGGCGCGCAAGGGGCAAGTTTAACCATGCCCGGATTTCGCCCGGACTTTGAATTGCGCCGGAAGTCCTGCCAACATAATATCGGACTGGAAATTCCGCTGGCGAGTGCGTCCCCGGCACTTGCGGGGACACGCTGGAGAAAGAAAACAAGTGACGACCGGAACCGCATTCTCCTGTTATGAAATCGTTTCCGTCGATTCCATTCGGCGGCCGCCGGGGAACTGAAGATGTCGCTCGATTACCCCTTCGTCGAAGGTTCCGACAGCAGTTGGAACGTCGATGCCGTCATCAGGGACTATCGCATCGGCGTTCGAAGCCGGCAGGCAAGTATTCTTGCCAGCGGAGAGGTTTTTTCGGGAAAGGCCAAGTTCGGCATATTTGGCAGCGGCAAGGAAACCGCGCAACTCGCACTCGCGTATGTATTCCGCAAGGGCGATTTCAGGTCAGGCTATTACAGGGACCAAACCATCATGTTTGCCCTGGATCTGCTGACGGTCGAACAGTTCTTCGCTCAACTCTATGCCCACGCCGATCCGGTGGCGGAACCCTCCTCTGCCGGACGCTCGATGACCAGCCACTTTGCCACGCGGTTTCTCGACGCCGAAGGCCGCTTCGAATCTCAAGTCGATCGCTACAACTCGTCGGCCGATCTGTCGCCGACCGGAGCGCAGATGCCGCGGCTGGTCGGTCTGGCCTACGCGTCCAAGCTCTATCGGCAGGTGAGATCGTTCGACCAATTCGCGGGGAAGTTCTCCGACCGCGGCAACGAGATCGCCTTTGGCACGATTGGGAACGCGAGTTGCGCCGAAGGCATCTTCTGGGAATCGGTCAATGCCGCCGGAGTCCTGCAGATTCCGATGCTGCTGTCGATCTGGGACGATGGCTTCGGTATCTCGGTTCCCAACTCATTTCAGATGACGAAGGGCGACATCTCGCGCATTCTCGAAGGCTTCCAACAGCGCGAGGGTGGCCGTCCGGGTCTGTCGATCTACGTTGCCAGGGGATGGAACTACTCGGAACTGTGCTCGACCTACCTTGAAGCGTCCGAAATCGTCCGCCGGGATCATACGCCGGCCATGATCCACGTCACCGAGATGACGCAACCGCAGGGGCATTCGACTTCGGGCAATCACGAGCGCTACAAATCGCCCGGCCGTTTGGCCTGGGAAATGGAATACGACTGCCTGGTCAAGATGCGCGAGTGGATTCTTGAAGCGGGATTTGCGAGCGAAGGGGACCTGGATGCGATCGAAACGGCCGAACGCGACCGCGCGGTCGAAGCCCGGGACAAGGCCTGGCAGGCGTATCGCGCCCCCATCGAAGAGGAACGGCGAAGCGCCGTGTCGTTGATCCGAACCGTCGAAAAAGGGGCGGCGGCAAAGGACCGAATCGCGCACCTGAGACAGTCTCTGGAAGAGAACGACATGCCCCTGCGCCGGGACATCATGGCGGCGGTGGCTGAAGTGTTGCTCGCCGCCAGGGACGAACCGCCGGATCGAACCGCCGCGCTTCGCAATTTGAAGGCGGCCGAGGACGAAGCCAACCGGCGGCGGTATGGGTCGGATCTGTACAGCGAGTCCGGAGAATCCGCGCTGGCCGTTCCCGTCGTTCCCATCCGGTATCCCGACACGCCGGACATGCTCAAGGGTTTCGAGATTATCAATCATTGTTTCGACGCGGCGTTCGAGCGCATTCCAAATCTGATTGCGGTCGGAGAAGACGTCGGGCTACTGGGAGGCGTGAATCAGGGATGGGCGCACTTGCAGGAGAAATACGGGGCGGACCGCGTGTCGGACACGGGCATTCGGGAAGCCACCATAATCGGGCAGGCGATCGGTGTGGCCCTTCGCGGTTTGCGGCCCATTGCCGAGATTCAGTATCTGGACTACATCCTGTACGCGCTGCAGATCATTTCGGACGATCTGGCGACGTTGCGGTGGCGCACCCGGGGCGGCCAGAAAGCGCCGGTGATTATTCGGACCCGCGGACATCGGCTCGAAGGGATCTGGCATTCCGGGTCGCCCATGTCGGGGATCGTCGACCTCCTACGTGGCCTCTACGTTTGCGTGCCGCGGAATTCGGTCCAGGCTGCGGGTTTCTACAACACGCTGTTTCAGTCCGATGACGCGGCGCTCGTCATCGAGGTGCTGAACGGTTACTGGAAGAGGGAGCCGGTGCCCGTCAATATCGGCGAGTACACCCTTCCTCTCGGCGTTCCCGAAGTGATTCGCCCGGGCAGCGACGTGACGTTGGTGACTTATGGCGCGTGTTGCGACATCGCCCTGGACGCGGCAAGGTCGCTTGAGCGCGTCGGTATCGATCTGGAGATCGTCGACGTACAAACCTTGCTCCCATTCGACCTTCCCGGCGTGATTCTGGAATCGTTGAAGAAGACGAATCGGATCGTGTTCATGGACGAAGACTGTCCGGGTGGAGGGACCGCGTACATGATGCGGGAGGCGCTTGAAGTTCATGGCGGCTTCCAGTGGCTCGATGCCGCGCCCCGCACCCTGTCGGCGCCGGCCCATCGCCCCGCCTACGGTTCCGACGGCGACTACTTTTCAAAACCCAACCGCGAACAGGTTGTCGAAATTGTCTACGACCTGATGCGAGAGCAGGATCCGAAACGGTTCCCCTCGTTCCACTGATCCGGTGTTTTTCTGGAGGCGTTGGGTCGGGGGAACAAGAAATGAAAATCAAAGGTCCGCGGCAATGGCGCATCGTCGCGGATGGCGGCGTCTGACATTCAAGGGATGAACCGGCGGAGTGCTCTTTCGATCTCGCTTCGAGACAGCAGACCCGATTCTCCTCCTCTCATGGCAAGGTCGTCTCTGGATACCGATACCTGTGAGTCCTTTGCCATCCTCTCACTTCGACACTGTTACGCGATGAAGATGTGTTCCCGGTGCTCCTTGAACTCCCATCGCCCAGCAACTCTCCGATCCGACTGTCCGACACGAATGAGCCCCTATCGCGCTCCTATCGCGCCCAATCACGCCCCTATCGCGCCCCGGGGGTTTCTGTGAGTCGTTATGCCCGGTGCCATCTACCTTTCTGCACATTTCCAGAGTGCCGTTGAACCGCGGCCTGCCGACACCAACGCTGCGGCTCTTAAACCCTCCAGCGCCCTTCGCACATGTGTAGCCGCGCAATAGAAACCGCGGTTTTTTGAAGGAGCGCCGGTAATGAGAGGTTGAGTCGTCATCATTGCCGAGGCTGGGCGAGGCTCTGCCATCCTGAGTGTCCCGCGTCCCCACTCTTCGATGATCCCGCGCCGGTAGAACGTACGGGCGATCAGAGGAGCGTGAAGGCGTTGCCATTGAATTGGCGATTGTCCAGAAACTCCATCCGGTTGTCCAGCCACAACCCCGTCCAGCGTCACACCGAACAGCACCTGCCTACCGCGCTGGTTCAGAAAAGCGCACACCGTCCAGGCCGCCTCGCGGCGCGTACCGGTCGTCTCTTTGAACTCCCGCGTCATCGGAGTTGCTGGACACGGCTAGGGCTGCGATTCGATCAATGCTCATGATCTAGTCGCCTACTTTGGCTCTGCTGACATGTGGAGAATCCGAAAATGCCATCTCAATCGTATCGTTGATCGTGTCCAAATGGACCACAATCCCCAAGTCAGCATTTTCTTCGGTAGCGGGGTCAAGCTGAGTCCCAGTGACCATTCCGACCAGAGCGTTCTTAGTGAACTGGTGCGTCCCCTTGATGCTTGTCGCTTGCGGCTTCGTTATGACGGGACCGCCACTGTGTCCACCAAACACAGACCCGTCAATCAGAAACGTCTGGGCCGTGCCCTTCAAGTAAGGTTGTATCTGAGCCAACACGCCTTGACGCACGGTTGGATAGTTCTTCACGTCTTCATAGAATCCGCAAGGGAATCCAACAATAAACACCTCGTCTCCTTCACTAAAAGGCGGGCTAAGCGAGGTCTTGGGATTCATCATAGCCTTCGTCATTTGGGTACTCGGTGGAAACCCCCGCCAATCGAGATGGCCCCACTTTTCGTAATGAGTCGGTGCTGCTGAAGATCGGGACTGACCCTTGCGGGCAGGACGCCCGCGTTCCCTGGGCGCGCTACCGCGCGCAAGAAGGGACGTGTTTCGGGATTGAGAAACTTCTTTGCGGGGGAGGCAGGCGCCGGCGCGGTCGCCCGAAACCAGAAGACGCCAATACTCCTCGGCCCTGGGGCGGCGGGACTCAGGCCAAGGCATCTCGTAGCCGAGGTCATTGGCCATCATCGACCTTTTGCCTGGACCGGCGTGCGTGGCCTGAATCAATATTCCAGGGCTCGCTCGTCATTCCCGCATCGGAATTTTTAATTGTCATCGATCGGCATTCTTGGCTGGAAAACGGGAGACGATTGTAAGAAAGTACTACAATGTACAGGCGGATAGTGCCACGTTGGAACAACTCGTGGGCCACTGCAGGCCCTCAAATAACGTTATGAAAATATTCGATGCACCGGAGACCGCCTACCGGTCAGATCGTTCGATCAATGTGACGACCCAGTCCGCGCTTGAGGGTGGCGGTTGGCGGATGGTTGTAGAAATGCCCCCACGCGTATCGCCTCACGATCGGGCGAAGGTCGTTCTTTGGCTCAGGGAATACGAGAGGACAATCAAAAAACAGTTTCCTGATATGCATGTATCGGTCTACTGCGATGAACCGCAATGTGTATTGGAAGCAACTCCAGTATCGCCGGACCAGCGAGAATTGGCACAGACTCGCATGCGTCGCATGCTTGATATTCTTGGGGATTATGGCGAACGAAAATTCACCACTACCTTCTAACGACGATCCTGAAGAGATACCGGCGAGCACCGAAGACGGGACTGCCATGGAGGTGGTGAAAGAAGAAATCCCATCACCGCCCCCCACGCCGGACACGAAGACCCCCATCCAGTTCAACCAACAGATCAACGTCCATAATATTCCGCCGTCGGCTTGGGACCTCCTGAATTCCGACCAGATTCTTGAGTTGTCGAAAGCAATCCTCCACCAGGCGGATGTCATCGATGAACGCCACTACAAGTACGCTATGGATCGGGCAAACAAAGACTCGACCGGCAAGAAATGGGCGATGTCGATCGGCGGAGTTATCACCGTTGCAGGATTCGCTATCTCCGCCTATCTTGCCGGCTCCGGGAATACTTTTGCGGCCGTATCGATATCGCTTCCGCTCGGCACCATATTGGCAATCGTGGTTGGAAATCGCTTCCTCGGGTAAGCACAGCCTGTCAGACCGTCGCCGATTCCCCGTAGGTATAGCGCAGAGTCACCAACCAGTTCGGTCAAATCGGCTGCCGGGGACGCAATCGCTGAGGAAGTCGTTTTCTCCGTTCAGGAATCGCCCGAAGGGGCTGCGCAGCGAAAGCCTTGTCTGCCACGACCGGGGCCGCCTACAAACCCGCGTTCGGTCTAAGCATTTCAAAATGATTCACTATCATGGAAGACGCACCACCATCGCGCAGGCTGTTCCCGGACGGATCACTTGATTCGGAAGGCCGTAGCCGCGCATTAGAAAATGCGGATTTTTGAAGGAGCGCCCCTCAGAATCCTCAAGTTCCCACGTCGAGAACCTCGACGACCTCAGCGACTACGTGCAGTTGTTCCTCGTCCGCGCCGGTCAGGACGATCGGTTCGAAGTCGGTGTTGACCGGTTTGAGTACGATCTTCGTGTGCTGCCACGAGTCTCCGTTGTCCGCTTTCTCGCTCTCGTAACGCTTGACGGTATAGCGCTGGCCGCTCTCCGGATCCGCAGTGTCGCGCATCTGCACGAGCACCGTCTTGCCCTGGCGCGTGCCTTCGACGGGCGCCGCGAAGAGACAGTACGCGCCGTCGGGGATGGCCGGTTCCATGGACTTGCCGACTACCTGGGCGACGAACATGCCGCGACGGAGTCGGTGCCCAGTCTCTACCGATGCCCACGCGAAGTCATCGTCGTCGATGTGTTGGGTGTCGCTGAAAGCGCCCGCGGCGGCTTTGAGCGGGACGAGCGGCACGCAGGTCACGTAGCGTTCCTCCGGCTCGGGCTCGACGATCCGGAGACGGGGCGGCAAGGCGCCGGATCCCGCGTCCTCCACGCTATCTCGCCCGTCGCCGCTCCTCAACCGCCGATACGCTTCCGACGCCATCCAGGTCGTCACGATCTTTTGGAAGGGCACGTCGTTCATGAACCGGACAAAGATTCCCTCGTTCTGATCCATGCGCTCGACGAACAGATTTTCGAGCAGGTTCTTGAACACCAACTCGAACTTGTCGCCCGGGTTGACCGCGGCCGCCTGTCGCACACCGTCGTCGGCCATGGCTGCTTCGACAATCTGGTCAAAGAAGAGCTGGTCGGCCGGGTTGAAGTCCGTGCCGAAGCGTTCGTTCACTATGTCGATGAGTTGCGATAGCGGCACGGGCTGCGACCGCACCAAGCCGCTGCCGACCTCCGTGGGGCCGTCGAGGCGTCGGGCTTCGCCGTCCTGAAGCGGGATCGATCCCTCGCTGATCTTCTGCAGGCGATAGTATTCGAGCCGCACCTCGTCATCGAATCGGTACGACGGGCCACGTTTGCGAGGTGGCAGCTTCGCGGCGAGATGGCGTAGGAACACGTACAACCGCTCCAGATCCGAATCCTGGTACGGGATCACCTGGCTCAGGAACCCATACAGGTTCAAGAACGCCTGCACCTTGCCGTGCCAGTTTTCGGCCTCCGCCTCGTCGTCGTTTTGGCGGACCGTGAAGCGCGACACCGCCGGATCGAGTGCGGCGTTCATGGTTTGGTGATCCAGCGCGCTCTGCCGCCGCTTCGGCTTGAAGTAAACGGCGCAGAATCGCTCGACCTCCTCGTCGAGGTAGATTCCTGAAGCGTCCAGTTCACCCTTGATCGCATACATGCGGGCCGGGTCGACTTCCTCGCCCATCTCGGCGCCTTCGTAGTAGGTCTTGAAGGCCTCACGAATCTCCTCCCTGTCATTCACGAAATCGAGGACGAACGTGTCCTCCTTGAGCGGATGAATACGGTTCAGCCGAGACAACGTCTGCACGGCCTGGATGCCCGCGAGCCGTTTGTCCACAAACATCGTGTGCAGGAGCGGTTGATCGAACCCGGTCTGGTATTTTTCCGCGACGAGCAGGACCTGATATTCCTGGGTCCCGAACTTCTCAGGCAGCTCTTTCTCGGAGATGCCGGCGTTCATGCCCGGTTCGGTGTAGGTGACGTCCGGCAGCTTGTCGTCCACCACCGTGCCCGAAAAGGCCACCAGCGACTTGATGGCGTAGCCCTTCGTCTGGATGTAGCGATCGAAGCTCTGCTTGTAGCGAACCGCTTCAAGGCGCGAGCCCGTCACCACCATCGCCTTGGCCCGGCCGCCGATCTTGTGCCGCGTGACCGCCTGGAAGTGTTCGACCATCACCTCGGTCTTTTGCGCGATGTTGTGCGGATGCAGCCTCATGAAACGCGCCAGCGCCAGCGCGGCCGTCTTGCGCTCGACGTTGGGATCGTCCTCGCAAGACTTGAGCAACCCGAAGTAGGTCGCGTAGGTGGTGTATTGATTCAGCACGTCGAGGATGAATTCCTCTTCGATCGCCTGCCGCATGGTGTAACGGTGCGCGGGCTCGCCGCCGCGCCCGAAGACCTTGAATGTCTTGTGTTTCGGCGTCGCCGTAAAGGCAAAGAAGCTCAGGTTCGCTTGCTTGCCGCGCTTGGCCATGCTGCGGTACAGCTCCTCCATGTCTTCCCGGCCTTCCTCGGACGCTCGCTTCCTGGCTTCTTTCCGCAGTTCCTTGCCGCCCAGCACTTCCTTGAGATCGGTTGCGGTCTCGCCGCCCTGGGAACTGTGGGCTTCGTCGACGATGACGGCCGAACGCCGGGTGGCGAGCGTTCCCGTGCCCGTCGTTCCGCGTTCCTCGGCCATCTTGAGCAACTGGCGCGAGACGAAAGGGAATTTTTGCATCGTGGTGATGATCACCGGCACGGCGTTCTCGAGAGCCTCGGCGAGTTGTCGCGAGCTTTCGTCGATCCGCTGCACGACGCCGCGCTTGTGTTCGAACTGATAGATGGTGTCCTGAAGCTGCTGGTCGAGCACGACGCGATCGGTGACCACGATCACGCTGTCAAAGACCCGCTCGTTGGCCGCATCGTGCAGGGACGCAAGTCTGTGTGTCAGCCAACCGATGGTGTTGCTCTTGCCGCTGCCCGCCGAATGTTCGACGAGGTAGTTGTGCCCCACGCCCTCGCTACGGGCGGCTTCCACCAACATACGCACCGCCTGGAGTTGGTGGTAGCGGGGGAAGATCATGGACTCCGTCTTGACCTTGCGGCCCTGATCGTCGCGTTTTTCGTCGATCTGCAGGTGGATGAAGCGGGCGAGGAGGTCGAGCAGGCTGTCGCGCTGCAGCACCTCTTCCCACAGGAATGCCGTCCGGTAGGTACGGCCCGCAGGATCGGGCGGGTTCCCGGCTGCTCCGGCGAAACCCTTGTTGAAGGGAAGAAAGCGCGTGGCCGCGCCGGCCAGGCGGGTGGTCATGAGCACCGACTCGGTGTCCGCGGCGAAGTGCACCAACGTACGGCGCTTGAATTCGAAGATTGGCTCGTGCGGGTCGCGGTCCCGCTTGTACTGTCGGCGCGCATCTTCAACCCGCTGGCCCGTGAGGGGGTTCTTCAGTTCCAAAGTAGCCACGGGGATGCCGTTCAGGCTCAGCGTGACATCGAGCGATTTCTCCGAGCGTGGCGAGAAATGGAGTTGGCGGGTCAGTCCCAGCCGATTCGCGGCATAACGGGCTTCGAGTTCCGGATTCAGTTGGTGCGCCGCCTTGAAGTACGCCGCATAGATCGTTCGCCCATAGCACTTGAACCCGTGCCGCAGCGTCGCCAGCGCGCCGTGGGTATCCATCCACTTGCACAGATCACCGAGCACCTGCTCGCCCGTCCTGTCGCCGTGCAGCCTCTCCAGTTTGGCCCACTCCTTGGGCTGGGTCTGGCGGATGAAGGCCAGAACGGTCTCGGGAAAGATCGCACGCTCGCGTTCGAAGCCCTCGCCGGCAACGGGAACGTATCCGTTCTGGAGCAGATGCGCTTCGATGACGGTTTCGAAGGCGGCTTCGTTCGTGCGCTTCATCGAACTGGTCTGGAGACGACGATCACTCATGGCGACTTCGCTTGGCGCGGAACCTGAAAACCGAGCGCCTGCGCAACTGCGCTTTGCCGGTCGTCGAGCGTGACGAACGAAAGGTTGCCAGATTGGGGGGAGACATAAAGGGCTGTCGCGACATGCCACAGGTCGGCGCCCCGCAAGTAGCCTGTTTCGAACACTGTCGCAAACTCGGGAGCAAGCGCCCTGTTGGGCAGAATCCATTCAATCCCCGCGATCATGCTCTCTTGAAAGAGCAGATTCTCGCGTGCGAACGCCGCCCGCAGTTCGGCTTCGAGCAGGTTGGAAGAGATCAGGCGAGCAAATTCGTCCAGTCTTTGCGCGTGCGCTACGGCACCCGGTTCGTCGAAGGCGATGGCCGTCAACACCGAGGTGTCAACGTACGCGATGCTCATTCGCCGCGCTCGGCAAGAAATCTCGACAGTGCGCCGGGCCGTCGATCAACCGGTCGGAACGTCCGCCTTGGAATGGCCGAGTGAACCAGGGCGCCACTGCGTTCGAGGTCCTTCAGCCGCTCGTCGAGCGTCGGCTTTTGACGCTGCCGGATCGAACGGATCTCGGCCACTGGTTCCCCTCGATAAGAGACGGTGACCGTCTTTCCTTCGCGCACTTGCCGAATGACCTCGGAAAACCGCGCTTTTGCTTCGTAGACTGAATATGTGAGGGCCATGGTGTTACTTTAGGGAATTATACCGTTGACTGAAAATCAGTCCCAGAGCGACACGATCTTCACCGGGTTCATGAACCTATTGTACCGAGGTTGGTCTGATAAGTGACCGGAAGGCAGAGAGTTGTTGGTTGCATGACGGATCCCGGTCTTAGGTAACCAGAGTTTGTTTTTTACAGACCACGGTCTTTCCGTTACATGTTCAAAAAGTCAGGCAGAAGACTTAACTGGTTGTCAATAGGACCGAAACGCTTTTCGTACAGTTGCCTGAAATCATCAATGTTGTCAGACAACTTCAGAATGGTCAGGACTTCTTGCCGTTGATGCCGAAGTTTTTCGAGACCATACCCCTTGCTCAAAAACTGGTGGAACCTCTGTTTCCGCGTTCCCTTTGCGTCAACCTGTGGGTTGAGACGCTGTAGCTCCTTAAGAACTTCACCGTTTTCTAGCGGGCCGTAGACATACTTGTTGGTGAAATTGCCAAAGTGTTGCGGCTTGTTAATAAAGAAACCACCACCACGGATACGTTCAATATACGGTTCAGATCCATAGACTCGATTGAGCCCGAAATAGAATTCGTCTGGAAACTCTTTTTCCCACTCTCGGGTTTCCTTCTCTATATAGGCTTGGACCATTAATCGCAGAGCATCCGGGTCCCTTGCTGTCTGGTATCCAGTTGCCTCATCGATGAGTGCAATGATCCCGACGTTTACTAAAGCGTTGATAATGGCTCTAGCCTGCCGTGCCATAGGTGCTTGCCGTATAGTTAGTGTCCGCCAGAAAACTCATAACTAGTTGATAATGCAGTACATATAGTGGACTTCGAGTGGTGAAGATCGTTCAGATGTCGTATTATTGGGGGTGAAGTTCTGGGTTTTGACCGCTGAATGGAGAATCTTCGCGAAGCGGGGACACGATGAGAGAAGTGCAGAGACGGCAGTTCCAGATCGGTCAGGCGCCGATCGAGCAGATCTGGATCGACCCGAAGTCGCGGGACGACATCCCGGCGGTATTGAAGGGGCTGCAGCAGATCTGGGGCGAGGAGGCGCTGCGCGTCCGGCTGTTTGCGCTGCTGGATGAGCATATTCTGCCGGAGGCCGACCGCACGGTCGGGCGTCCGGGGATGGAATTGTGGCAGATCCTGGTGCTGGGGGTTCTGAAGCAGGGTCTGGGCTGCGACTTCGACCGCCTTCACGACCTGGCGAACCATCACGCGACGATACGCGCGTTCCTGGGTCACGGCGATTTCGTCGACAAGACGCGCTACGAGTACCAGACGGTGGTCGACAACGTGTCGTTGTTGACGCCGGAGTTGTTGTCGGCGGTCGGACAACTGGTGGTGGAGAGTGGCCACAAGGTCGCCCGAAAAAAGCCTGGCGAGCCATTGCGCGGGCGGTGTGACTCGTTCGTGGTCGAAACGGACGTGCATTACCCGACGGATGTAAGCCTGTTGTGGGACGCGATGCGGTGCGTGCTACGGGAGACTGGGGAGGTGGCCGGGCAACACGCCGTGGGCGGATGGCGTCAGTGGCGGCATCTATCCAGGAAGGTCAGGAAGCTGTTCAACACGGTGCGCTCGACCCGGCGGGCGAAGCGCCGTCCGGAGCGGGTGGAGGCGTACCTGGAGCGCTGCCGCGCACTGGTCGCCCGGATCGCGGAGACCCTCGACGAGCTGCGGGACAACGGCGTCGAGGAAACCACCTGTCAATCAATCGAAGGCTTTATCGCTCATGCCCGGCGCCAAATCGGCCAGGTTGAACGCCGGCTCCTGCGAGGCGAGACGATTCCTCACGCGGAGAAGGTGTTCTCGATCTTCCAGGAGCACACGCGCTGGATTTCGAAGGGCAAGGCGGGCACGCCGGTGGAACTGGGAGTGCCGGTCGCTCTCATCGAGGACCAGCATCAATTCATCCTGCACCACCGGATCCTGTGGGAGGGCGAGGACGTGGACGTGGCGGCGCCGATGGTCAGGGAAACCCAGGCGCGGTATCCCGATCTGCGGGCGTGCAGCTTCGACCGGGGCTTTCACAGTCCTGAGAACCGGATCAATCTCGACGCGCTCCTCGACCTCAACGCGCTGCCGGGAAAGGGGTATCGGTCCCGAGTCGACCGGGAACGCGAAGCGGAGGAATCCTTCGCCGCCGCGCGGCGCGCGCATCCTGCGATTGAATCGGCCATCAATGGATTGGAGCATCGAGGGCTCAACCGTGTCCGCACTCACGGCGCCGACGGCTTCGCCCGCGCCGTCGCCCTGTCGGTACTGGCCGCCAACCTGCATCGCATCGGATCGATCCTGCAGAAGCGCGAGCGCAAACGACCACGCGTCGCCTGACCCACCGGTCCTCCCGGAACATGCCCGATTCGGGGCCGTCGCAAGACGGCAAGCCGCCCCATGCCCGGACGCCCGACATTCGGGCCGATTTCTTGCCGATCACTCCCCACGAGTCGTCAACCGCTCCCGTTGCGGTTCGATTTATAGTGAATGAACGTCACTTGCACCCCCGGTCGCTCCCAAATCTCCATCCGCGAGAGGGGTTTTCTGGCGGACACTAGTTAGCTTTCCGGCATCACTAGCCCGTGCGACTGCCTTACAGATATTCACTAAAACTTCAGCTTCGTATCCATGGGCTGGATCCAAGCTTAATGCGTTGAAAACAATAGGAATTTCAACCGTTTTGCGTAAAGTGACGCCAATTTCGGATCCAAGGGATTTTCGCCGTAAGGTCTTCATGAAGGCGTTGCCACCTTGAGATTTAAGACCCATGGCCTTTGCCATGCCACGCTTGTGGAAGACCCTTCGGCCATCCTCTAACACGTAGCACTCAAGTTGAAGACCACCAATATGTAGAATGCCCTTGTGTGTTGCCTTTGGTATGCTTGTCATAATCTTGGACCACGCCCTCCATGCTGACGGTAATCGGTGGTCACATTATTTCACCACCGTTCGTTTCACACTCCCGATCCTACGACTCCTGCTCGTCCGGACACATCACCGGACGGAGCACATTCCTATTGCACCGTGTTGAGGTCGTAGGGTGGTTTGCGGTGGTGGTGGCAGCTTAAGTCCACACAGCGTCGGATCTAGGCTTTCTGAAAAGTTCACCCAGTCCACTATTCTATTTAATGCAATTCAAATCTATTCCAACTAAGTGAGCCCAAGTTCTCGACAATGTTTTCTCGCGGCTTCAACTTCCTTATCGGCATCCGTGCATGCCTTAAGCACACCGATAAGAAAACTTTCAGAAGGATAATCAATAACTGTTGTCCCCGAAAGTCTGACTAGCATAATCCGGTCTTGACCGGCATGATTTATGATCTCTACAGATTTAGAAAGCACCCCATTGTTAATGTCCTTGAGTATATTGACAACACTCGATAACTGGCTATCACACAAATCCATATTCTTATCAGCATTGTTCATCCGCAGTAGAGCGAAAGCTTTTACAGAGTCTTTTTCGTGATCAGTCATACCATCTATGCTACTGGAAATCGCATCACCATTGCTGCGTTACCTATTCGGATTCGTTGTTCCTGTAGACTGACCAAGACCACTCTCATTCGACCGCTCCGAATCATCCTCTTTCTCATCGTGCGTCACCAGACGAAGCAAGGCAAAAGCTACCATTTCCATGGTGGCATCCTTGTACTTTGGATTCGTGACTTCAATATCGATGGGTTTTGGTTTCTCTGGAGTCTTAGTCATCTTCACTCCTCATTATGGCGAAGCTGTCAAACTGACTCATAATACTTGGGGGTATTGGACTGTAGTAGATACCCTGGCACTGGTTGCATTGAAGTCCACCAGAACCCCAACCCTCGGGTATGTCCTCACGTCCAGAACAGGTACAGGTCCAGTCATCGGTCCGGGGTTGGTAGTTGATTTCCATTGCTCATATACCCATGTTTCTTGTTCTCTCTCCGTAGTCCTGACAGCGTGTACACATGGCTCTTAAGCTGGTTGCAGGGACCACACAAGAGAACCCGGTTCGAGATGTGGTTCAACCCACCGTCAGCCCGTGGCGTGTTGTGATCCAGTTGTAGATAACGTGGGTCATCGAACGTCCTGTCACATCCCTGACACTTTGGGCCATGTTGGTCCAGCAAGTGTTTGTACATAGCCGCACGGGTCATCTTTTGACCGGGCGGCTCATACATGACGACCTTGGTTCTGAGGTTGGGAGCAGCGGTTACTTCATTATCTGTTCGGGTCGGCGGGCCATCCTTTGTGATCACATCACTCGGGAACAGGTGACCGTGCAACTTGTCAGTTGAATCGGTTATAAGTCGTTCAGATTCCAAACGTTTCAGAACTACCTCTCTAGCATTGTCCCATATATCGATTCCAACCCACTCGCGTTGAAGCTTTTCAGCGGCAACAAGGGTTGTCGCACATCCGGCAAAGGGATCGAGAACCATATCACCTTCATTCGAACTGGCCTTGATAATGCGCTCATAGAGCGGTAAGGGCTTCTGAGTGGGGTAACCCACTCGTTCTTTTGCTTGTGAGTTAATCGCCGGGATATCATCCCATACCGTATCCACTTGCGTGCCATTGGAGTTGTCGAGATACCGCTTGAGACTCGGCACTCCACCCGGTTTCCCTCTGTGCCAATGTAGATGAGACACCTTCCCTAACGTTAATTAGTGAGCAGGGCGGGAAGGAAGATAACCTGTGTTGGTGATTAAACCAGAAGAGGAGAAAGAATCGCGGGCAACGGAAGGAGCCCGTAGGGCGACTGGAGTTGGGCGCGATTCGGCCGATGGGAATGGTGCCGGTCCGGATCCGGAGGTCGCCGATAAGGCGACGCGTCGACGATTCAGCGCGGAGTATAAGCGCCGGATCGTACGAGATGCCGACCGGTGTACGAAGCCCGGTGAGGTGGGCGCGTTGTTACGCCGTGAAGGGGTGTACTCATCGAGCCTGAGCACCTGGCGTCGGCAACTCGATGCCGGGGAGTTGGCCGGCGTCGGATCGGTCAAACGTGGACCGAAGGCGCAGCCGATAGACCCGCGGGATAAGCGGATTGCGGAGTTGGAACGGGAGACTCGGCGTCTGGAGGCGAGACTCGGGCAAGCCGAGACGATAATCGCCATTCAAAAAAAAGTTGCGACGCTATTAGGAATTCCGCTGAATACGATACAGGACAAGGAGAACGGTTGATGGAAGCGGCCCAGACCCACTCTGCCGAGTTGGGCGCCGCACCCGCATGCCGGGCTGATTTCGATAACGTAAAAGGGACCCACCAAACGGGGCTCTGATCGAGGAAAAGGGACCCACCCCTGATAGCCTCCCCGGAAGCGTGAACTGGATGAACAGTCACGCGAGTGGGAGGCGAGGATTGATAGGGATGGATCAGTACGAGTTGATCAGAACCGCAGATCGGGTTTACAAGAAGAGCATTCGACAGATCGCCCGGGAGACCGGGCACACGCGACGGACGGTCCGGAAAGTATTGGCCGGACAGGAGCCCAGGTATCGGCGAGAGAAGGAGCCCGCCTGTCCGGTGATGGACCCGGTCGCCGGGATCGTAGATGCCTGGCTCCAGGCGGACCGGGACCAGCCCGTCAAGCAACGCCACACCGCGCACCGGGTGTGGCAACGTCTGGTGGAGGAGCATGAATTTACCGGAGCCGAGGCGACGGTACGCCGCTGGGTTCGGGAACGGAAGACACGGTGGGGCTGGAACCAGACCGGTGCTGTGGTGCCGCTGGACCCGGAACACGCCCGTGAAGCCGAAGTGGACTGGGGCACGGCCTGGGTCCGGATGAAGGGTCACGACCTCCAGGTCAAGCTGTTCTGTATGCGGTCCCGATACTCGGGCAAGGCGTTCGTGCGGGCGTATCCATGGGAACGGCAGGAGATGTTCCTGGACGGCCACATCCGTGGGTTCGACTGGTACGGTGGGGTATTCCCGACATTGGTCTTCGATAACCTGAAGACAGCCGTGAAACAGATTCTGCGCGGGAAGGCTCGGGTCGAGCAGGCCCGGTTCACGGCGTTTCGGGCCCACTACACGTTTGAAGCGCGGTTCTGTAATCCGGCCCGCGGCCAGGAAAAAGGCGGTGTCGAGGGCCTGGTCGGCTTTGCACGCCGGAACTTCCTGGCGCCGGTTCCCGAAGTGGCGGACTTCGAGGATCTGAACACGCAGTTGCTGGAACGCTGCGCGGCTGACGACCAGCGCCGGATCCGCGGCCGGTCCGATGATCGCACGATCGGGGAACGGCACGCGGTGGAGCAAGAACGCCTCCTGGCACTGCCCGACACGCGGTTCGAGAACACGAAGGTGGTGGGAGTCCGGATCAGCCCGTATCAGACCGCCCAGGTGGATCGGAACCGGTATTCGGTGCCGACCGCCTATGTGGGACGCCGGCTCTGGGCCCATATCGGCTGTGACCGGGTGAGCTTTTACGCGGACCAGAAGAAGGTGGCCGAACATGACCGCGCCTTCGGTCATAGCGACTGGCGGATTGATCCGTTGCACTACCTGGAGTTGATCCGCCGGAAGGTGGCCTCGTTTGAGAGTGCCCGACCGATCCGACAGTGGCGGCCCCAGTGGCCGGCGCATTACGAAACCGCGCTGGAGCGGTTGCGGGATCGGCATGGGTACAGCCGGGGCACCCGGGAGTTCATCGGCATCCTGCAACTCCACCAGGACTGGGATCTGGAACGGGTGTCCTCGGCCATCCAGGAAGCGCTCGATGCCCACTGTATCGAGTTGGAAGCGGTGCGGCACATTCTGATGCGGGAGGACACGCCGACTCGAGCCCATGCGCCGCTGGAGTCCGGGTTGATGCCCGGTATCACCGACCTGACGATCGCCCGGGCCGATCTGGATCAATATGACCGTCTCCTGGCCGGGGGTGCGCGATGAGTCCGGGTCAGGAGATCGTTCTCGACGACGCACTGCGGCAACTCCGGCTCCCGGCCATGGTGCGGGAGTGGCGGGAACACGCCCGACAGGCCAAAGAGGCCGGCGAGGGGTACACCGGCTTTCTATTGGCTCTGGCCAGCCGCGAGCTGGAACAGCGGCAAGCCAATCAGGTCCAGCGTCGACTGCGGGAGGCCCGGTTCCCACTGCTCAAGACCCTGGAGACCACGGACCTGAAGAAGTGGCCGGTGCTGGATGCGGTCCAGGTTCGCGACTATGCCGAGTGCGGCTACATTACCCGGCACGAGAACGTCGTCCTGTTGGGCAAGCACGGCACCGGTAAAACCCATGCCGCCACGGCGCTGGGTGTGGAAGCCTGCCGGAGGGGCTACCGCGTCGGGTTCACCACGGCCGCCGGGCTGGTCAACACCTTGATCGAGTCGCGCGAGGAACGGCAACTGAACCGGCGCCTGGCCAAGCTGGCCCGCTTCGAGTTGCTCATCGTGGACGAAGTCGGCTATATCCCGTTCTCGGCCGAGGGGGCGCAGTTGCTGTTTCAGGTCTTCTCGGACCGCTACGAAAAGGGTTCGCTGATCGTCACATCGAACCTGCCGTTTGCACAGTGGACCAGCGTCTTCGGTGACGCCGCACTGACCGCAGCCCTGCTGGACCGGCTGACCCATCACTGCGCCATTCACCAGTTCGATTGGGAAAGTATCCGGTTTACCGACAGTCTCGGCGCCGCCAGCAAACGGAAGAACAAACCCCGGTCCGCCGGAGGATCCGCGTGAAAACCGCGGGCGCAGCGGGCTGTGGAAAGTGCCGCCCCCATGGAAACCCGCTGCAAAGCCAGCGCGTTCCCACAGTGGCTTGGAAGCCTTCGGCTCCCACACTTCCCACGGCCTCGACGGCGGAATCACTTACAAACCATTAACCCGGGGGTGGGTCCCTTTTACTCGATCGGGGTGGGTCCTTTTTACGTTGTCAAAGCGACCGGGCCTTTGGAGTTCCCCGTGCATCGTTCTATCGTCACCGGCAACGGCGAGCCGAACCCGCCCCAGACCCGATCCGTCGGCGATCGCATCGAGCGTTGAGTGAGGTGGAGCGCCAAGAGGTCCTCGACCTGCTGCATGGCGATCGCTTCGTGGACCAGGCGCCGGCTCAGGTCGCCGCCGCCCTGCTGGACGAGGACCGCTATCTGTGTTCCCCACGAACGATGTATCGGATCCTGGAAGCGAATCAGGAAGTTCGCGAACGAAGGAACCAGCGACGCCATCCCGCCTATACAAAGCCG
The DNA here is from genome assembly GCA_963555775.3 of Terriglobia bacterium. Lineage (GTDB taxonomy): Bacteria > Acidobacteriota > Terriglobia > 20CM-2-55-15 > 20CM-2-55-15 > JAJEDW01. The sequence goes on from CAUVWY020000009.1 coordinate 830,927, forward strand.
GAGCTGTTGGCTACGGCTCCGAATCAAGTTTGGAGTTGGGACATCACGAAGTTGAAGGGACCCCAAAAGTGGACCTACTTCTACCTGTACGTGATCCTGGACATCTTCAGCCGCCAAGTCGTGGGCTGGATGGTCGCCGATTGCGAATCGGCGAATCTGGCCAAAAAGTTGATCCAGAAAGCCTGCGACAAGCAACAGATTGATCGTGATCAACTCATACTCCACTCCGATCGTGGATCGTCGATGAAGTCCAAGGCGGTGGCGCTGCTGTTGGCCGATCTGGGAGTGACGAAGTCTCACTCCCGACCGTATGTATCGGACGACAATCCATTCTCGGAAGCGCAGTTCAAGACGCTCAAGTACCGGCCAGGCTTCCCGGACCGTTTCGGTTGTAGCCAGGACGCCAAGGCGTTCTGCAGGGACTTCTTCCACTGGTACAACAATGTCCACTACCATTCGGGACTGAACTGGTTGACACCGGCCATGGTTCACCACGCCCGTACCGACATCGTCATCCAAAAACGGCAACATGCCATGGATTGTGCGCGGCAACGCCACCCAGAACGTTTCGTCAACGTACCCAGAACGATCCCAGGGCCGCCCGACAAGGTGTGGATCAATCCACCCGTAGAATCGCAGGCGGTAGCTTAATTGTTGAACCCACGTGTCCAGGGTGAATTTGTCCTTCCAGTGAACGTCCGAGAATTCAGTGGTTTAACCTGACAAGCTGGACATAGCGAGGAGATTCCTGTATAAAACTCTGAATGGAGAGGACGAAATTGACCAGCCAGGAACTGTCGGAGATCGGGGTACGGCCAGTGGAGCGAAGCGAGGAAGGGCAGTATCAAGAGCAGATGAAGCGTCATCATTATCTGGGCGCACTGGCGAAGATCGGGGAGACGGTCTGGTACGTGGCCACATGGCGCGGGCAGTGGGTGGCGCAACTGAGCCTGTCGGCGTCGGCGCTGAAGTGCGGGGTTCGGGATCGATGGATCGGATGGGACTTCCGCTCGCAGTATGGGCGGCTGAAACTGATCGCGAACAACAGTCGCTTTTTGATCCTGCCGGGCTGGAATCGGCCGAATGTGGGCTCTCGAGTGCTGTCACGGACCGAGCGGCGGGTCGGGTCGGATTGGCGCGAACGGTTCGGTCATGGGTTGCTGCTGCTGGAAACGTTTGTGGATCCCCGGCGCTTCCATGGTGGCGTGTATCGCGCGTCGAACTGGTTGGAACTGGGACGGACCCGGGGATACCGGCGCACCCGGGACGGCTACAGCGCCGAAGCCGATGCCCCGAAGCTTGTCTTTGTGCGTCCCCTGTGCCGTGATGCGCGCGGGCAACTGACCCACCCTGGCCGGGAACATCTTCAACTCACCGGAGCCCCCAAGATCATGCTCAATGCCGCACAGATGCGCCAACTCCCCCAGTGCTTCAAGACCATTCCCGATCCGCGCCGCGCTCAGGGACGGCGCCATCCATTGTCGGCAGTGCTGGGCATCGCGGCGGGCGCGACGCTGTGCGGCATGCACGGCTATAAAGCCATCTCGGATTGGGCCGATGCCCTGGGGCAGAAAGCCCGCGAACGTTTTGGCTGCCGGCGGGAGAACGGCCGCTATGTGGTTCCCAGCGAGTTTGTGATTCGGGATTGTCTGGTCCGGATTGAACCGGGGGCGCTGGACCGGGCGCTCAATGCGTGGAATCGGGCGTGGGGCGCCCCGGACGATGCGCTGGCCATGGATGGCAAGACGATGAAGAACGCCCTCGACTCGGACGGGCGTCAGACCCACATCATGAGCGTGGTCGGGCATGAGTCGAAACGCTGCTACACCCAAAAAAAGTGGGAACCCTGCCTGTAGCCGGCGGCGAGGAGCGCAAGCGCACGAACGAAATCGGCATGGCCGTTCCCTTGCTTCAAACCTGCGACATCGCCGGCAAGGACATCACCGGCGATGCCCTGCTGACCCAACGCGCGATCGCGCGCTATTTGGTCGAGCGGGGAGCGCACTATCATTTCACGGTCAAAGGCAACCAACCGACGCTGGAACGCGATATCGCGTTCCAGTTCCAAACCCGCGGACAACCCGACTTTGTCGAGGTCACCCCGCCCGATCATGGCCGCATCGAAACCCGGCGCATTTGGTGTAGCGCCGAACTCAACCACTACCTCGACTTTCCCCACCTGGGCCAGGTCTTTCGGATCGAGCGCGAATCCATCGACAAGAAATCCGGCGCCCTCACGTGTGAAACCGCGCTGGGCATCACGAGCCGCTCACCCGGCGAGGCCTCCCCCGAACGCTTGCTGGCCATCAATCGCGGTCATTGGAGTATCGAAAGCGTCCATTACATCATCGACTGGAATTACGATGAGGACCGCAGTCGAATCCGCACCGGCTTCGGCCCGGAAAACATCACCCGCCTCCGACGCTTTGCCGTCGGTATTCTCAAATCCTTTCAAAAACCCGCTCAATCGATCGCCCAATCGATGCGTAAACTCTCTTTCAATACCCGTCTCGTCTTCGACTACTTGAGAATGACTCGAAATTCATTCCCCACATCATGCTCCATCTGAGAACAAATTTGCCGTGCCCACGTGTCTCACACTTGTTGACATTCACCGTTTTGGCTGGACGATTAGGCCCTTGTCGTAAGCCTCCTGCATCCGCTCGCGGGTCCACCGCCAAACGCGAGTCACGCCCATAAACTCGTAGGTCAGATTCGGGCGGTCGTGGTTGGGATTCTGTAGATTGTCTAACCGATAGCGGCGGCCGGTTTCCGGCTCAATGTTCGAGTAATGACTGTCTATGTAGTTACGTTCTAGCGGCCGAAACTGCGGATTCCAGGAGCACCGCAGACCCTTAGCATAGTAAAGGATCGTATCCGCATTGGCCGGGTAGTTGGCCCGAGCTAAACCCTTGGCTCCAGTACGCTTCCAGACAATCTCATTCCTGAAATTCTTCCACCCAAATATGGCGTCCATAACGGCTTTCAAGTAGTGGCTGGCTGTCGGGTCACAATGTAGGTAGATCGATCCGGTTGGTTTCAAAACACGTCTCATTTCCAACAGACGCACGGCCATGAAACACATGAACGCACCCATCCCATCCGAGTGAGCATAACGGGCACTCTCAATTGCTTCCATTAAACGCGGATGGTCATCGGTGATTTGGTCTGTCCAGTCCTCATGGACATCGCGCTCCCACGGTGAATGTCAACAAGTGTGAGACACGTGGGTTCAACAATTAAGCTACCGCCTGCGATTCTACGGGTGGATTGATCCACACCTTGTCGGGCGGCCCTGGGATCGTTCTGGGTACGTTGACGAAACGTACTGGATGGCGTTGCCGCGCACAATCCATGGCATGCTGCCGTTTTTGGATGACGATGTCGGTACGGGCGTGGTGAACCATAGCCGGTGTCAACCAGTTCAGTCCCGAATGGTAGTGGACATTGTTGTACCAGTGGAAGAAGTCCCTGCAGAACGCCTTGGCGTCCTGGCTACAACCGAAACGGTCCGGGAAGCCTGGCCGGTACTTGAGCGTCTTGAACTGCGCTTCCGAGAATGGATTGTCGTCCGATACATACGGTCGGGAGTGAGACTTGGTCACTCCCAGATCGGCCAACAGCAGCGCCACCGCCTTGGACTTCATCGACGATCCACGATCGGAGTGGAGTATGAGTTGATCACGATCAATCTGTTGCTTGTCGCAGGCTTTCTGGATCAACTTTTTGGCCAGATTCGCCGATTCGCAATCGGCGACCATCCAGCCCACGACTTGGCGGCTGAAGATGTCCAGGATCACGTACAGGTAGAAGTAGGTCCACTTTTGGGGTCCCTTCAACTTCGTGATGTCCCCACTCCAAACTTGATTCGGAGCCGTAGCCAACAGCTCCGGCTTTGTATAGGCGGGATGGCGTCGCTGGTTCCTTCGTTCGCGAACTTCCTGATTCGCTTCCAGGATCCGATACATCGTTCGTGGGGAACACAGATAGCGGTCCTCGTCCAGCAGGGCGGCGGCGACCTGAGCCGGCGCCTGGTCCACGAAGCGATCGCCATGCAGCAGGTCGAGGACCTCCTGGCGCTCCACCTCACTCAAAGATCGATGCGATCGCCGACGGATCGGGTCTGGGGCGGGTTCGGCTCGCCGTTGCCGGTGACGATAGAACGATGCACGGGGAACTCCAAAGGCCCGGCATGCGGGTGCGGCGCCCAACTCGGCAGAGTGGGTCTGGGCCGCTTCCATCAACCGTTCTCCTTGTCCTGGATCGTATTCAGCGGAATTCCTAATAGCGTCGCAACTTTTTTTTGAATGGCGATTATCGTCTCGGCTTGCCCGAGTCTCGCCTCCAGACGCCGAGTCTCCCGTTCCAACTCCGCAATCCGCTTATCCCGCGGGTCTATCGGCTGCGCCTTCGGTCCACGTTTGACCGATCCGACGCCGGCCAACTCCCCGGCATCGAGTTGCCGACGCCAAGTGCTCAGGCTCGATGAGTACACCCCTTCACGGCGTAACAACGCGCCCAGCTCACCGGGCTTCGTACACCGGTCGGCATCTCGTACGATCCGGCGCTTATACTCCGCGCTGAATCGTCGACGCGTCGCCTTATCGGCGACCTCCGGATCCGGACCGGCACCATTCCCATCGGCCGAATCGCGCCCAACTCCAGTCGCCCTACGGGCTCCTTCCGTTGCCCGCGATTCTTTCTCCTCTTCTGGTTTAATCACCAACACAGGTTATCTTCCTTCCCGCCCTGCTCACTAATTAACGTTAGGGAAGGTGTCTCATCTACATTGGCACAGAGGGCCACGACCATCGATCCTGAAAGGACGCTCCTGCTGCAAGGCTGTCTGGAGTCGCATGAAAATCCCTACTCTTGTTGAACGGTGGATCGGTCGCAATCAGGTCCACGGACTCTGAATTCATGGCCCGAAGAATCGGCAGGTTGTCACTGTGGAACAAGGTTCGATTCTCAAAATTGCGTTCTGCCATAGGGTTGGATTCCGGTGGTTCGGTCAGGACAGTAACACGGTGTGGCCCGGGTCGGACACCGATCTGTTGAAGCAATCCTCCTGCATACTGAGACCGATCTTGTATCGCAAGACTCATGACACTACTTCTCAGTTCTCATCCTTAGATTCCACTTTACGATCAACGTGGAACGTCATATCAAGACCATCTGCGTGAGGTACAGAAACCTCATGTTCTGCTGGTCAAATAGTGAACTCAGCCTCTTCATGCTGAATGGTGTACTTCCCTTCATCCAGAACTTCCCGCGCTACCACTACTCCTTTCTAATCTGACTATATGTGCGGATTTCATTTCCGAAATAATCGTATCTAGGCTCGTTCATATCAGGACCTTCAATAATCCCACCGGGAGTTTTTATTCGGTGTCCTCGTTGGGCTCGTATGCTACGTCCCATACGCCATCGTCGCGACGGACGAATTTCGGGTCCTTGCTAAGTACCCAACTGATGGAGTTATCGGGAACATCCGGTAATGCTATGCGTATGTCGCCAAGACTTGCTGGACCAACAGCCCGGAGGTACATGGCAATTTGATCGGAACGTGTAATCTTTTTGACCCCCGGTGTCAGTCGATCAACTTCTTCCTTGTCCGCCATTTTGGACATTTCGCTAAGAGTCTTGCCTTTGCCAGTTAGAAAGACCGTGCTCTCTCCAAACGTCTCCAACAAGGTCCCCCTAACCGACTGCAATTCTTCTATTCTTCGGTCCAGTTCCGCTACTATCAAACGCACGGCGTTCACATGCTCCTTGCTCCAGTTATCCACGGGACCTCCTCCTATGGTATAATGAAAACCATCTGTATGGACCTGTGGGGAATCGAACCCCAAGCCGAGCATGGTGCTAACCCCGTCGGCTACCAATACAGGCCCATATTGTACGGACTGTGTGGACCGGCAGGGAATCGAACCCTGTTCATCCGATTTGGAGTCGAGTGCATCTCCTACAATGCTTCCGGCCCACATTGTTCATCGGGCCTTGGGTTTCTATCAAAAACCCAAGGCCCGAACACACTCCAAGTGTCCCCAAAAAATTTGAAAACATCAAGTCAATCGCCCAATTCGTGCCATTTTGATGCCACAAGGCCACAGTGGCAGGAGTGTCGAAAATAGTCAGAATTGAGAAGTAACTCTCACCGAACCAAATCCCTGTACATCAACCGCTTCCCAACCATGTGAACCACTACCGATTCCATCTGGTTAATCGTGTCCATGTAACGGATGCAGTGCCGGTGAATGTCAACAAGTGTGAGACACGTGGGTTCAACAATTAAGCTACCGCCTGCGATTCTACGGGTGGATTGATCCACACCTTGTCGGGCGGCCCTGGGATCGTTCTTGGTACGTTGACGAAACGTACTGGGTGGCGTTGCCGCGCACAATCCATGGCATGCTGCTGTTTTTGGATGACGACGTCGGCACGGGCGTGGTGAACCATGGCCGGTGTCAACCAGTTCAGTCCCGAATGGTAGTGGACATTGTTGTACCAGTGGAAGAAGTCCCTGCAGAACGCCTTGGCGTCCTGGCTACAACCGAAACGGTCCGGGAAGACTGGCCGGTACTTGAGCGTCTTGAACTGCGCTTCCGAGAATGGATTGTCGTCCGATACATACGGTCGGGAGTGAGACTTCGTCACTCCCAGATCGGCCAACAGCAGCGCCACCGCCTTGGACTTCATCGACGATCCACGATCGGAGTGGAGTATGAGTTGATCACGATCAATCTGTTGCTTGTCGCAGGCTTTCTGGATCAACTTTTTGGCCAGATTCGCCGATTCGAAATCGGCGACCATCCAGCCCACGACTTGGCGGCTGAAGATGTCCAGGATCACGTACAGGTAGAAGTAGGTCCACTTTTGGGGTCCCTTCAACTTCGTGATGTCCCCACTCCAAACTTGATTCGGAGCCGTAGCCAACAGCTCCGGCTTTGTATAGGCGGGATGGCGTCGCTGGTTCCTTCGTTCGCGAACTTCCTGATTCGCTTCCAGGATCCGATACATCGTTCGTGGGGAACACAGATAGCGGTCCTCGTCCAGCAGGGCGGCGGCGACCTGAGCCGGCGCCTGGTCCACGAAGCGATCGCCATGCAGCAGGTCGAGGACCTCTTGGCGCTCCACCTCACTCAACGCTCGATGCGATCGCCGACGGATCGGGTCTGGGGCGGGTTCGGCTCGCCGTTGCCGGTGACGATAGAACGATGCACGGGGAACTCCAAAGGCCCGGCATGCGGGTGCGGCGCCCAACTCGGCAGAGTGGGTCTGGGCCGCTTCCATCAACCGTTCTCCTTGTCCTGGATCGTATTCAGCGGAATTCCTAATAGCGTCGCAACTTTTTTTTGGATGGCGATTATCGTCTCGGCTTGCCCGAGTCTCGCCTCCAGACGCCGAGTCTCCCGTTCCAACTCCGCAATCCGCTTATCCCGCGGGTCTATCGGCTGCGCCTTCGGTCCACGTTTGACCGATCCGACGCCGGCCAACTCCCCGGCATCGAGTTGCCGACGCCACGTGCTCAGGCTCGATGAGTACACCCCTTCACGGCGTAACAACGCGCCCACCTCACCGGGCTTCGTACACCGGTCGGCATCTCGTACGATCCGGCGCTTATACTCCGCGCTGAATCGTCGACGCGTCGCCTTATCGGCGACCTCCGGATCCGGACCGGCACCATTCCCATCGGCCGAATCGCGCCCAACTCCAGTCGCCCTACGGGCTCCTTCCGTTGCCCGCGATTCTTTTTCCTCTTCTGGTTTAATCACCAACACAGGTTATCTTCCTTCCCGCCCTGCTCACTAATTAACGTTAGGTGAGGTGTCTCATCTACATTGGCACAGAGGGTGCTTCCCGGCAAACTGGTTGATGTACCGATGCAGATGCTTTGCACTGAATCTGTGATACACACCCTTGTGAGCGCGTTTCAGGACGGCCCAGAAACTTTCAATCCCGTTCGTGTGCGCTTGATTGCGGACGTACTCGCCAACCGAATGACCAACCGATTCATGAGACTTGGATACCCCTACGTATGCCTTTGCGTCATCCGTATAAACGGTTGCATTGGGGTCGGTGTTTGCGTGAACGAACCCCTGTAGGGTTTCAGCATTTGTCTTCTCTACGACCGCTGCACGGACCTCATTGGTTTCCCGGTCCTTAATACCGACTACCGCAGTCTTACCAACCGTTCCACGTCCAGCCTTGAGTTTCTTGTACTCATGCTTGTTCTTTTCCAGTCCACCGATATAAACCTCATCCACTTCCACTGGACCTGTCATCAAGGCAGTCTGCTCATTCTTCCAAGCATCACGAACCCGGTGCAACATGAACCATGCGGTTTTATATGAGACACCGATTTCACGATGCAACTTCATGGCTGCAATACCTTTCAACGAAGTCATTTCCAGATAGATTGCCAGTGCCCATTGACGAAGTGAAACATGAGACCGTTCAAGGATCGTACCGATACGAACGGAGAATGGCTTGTGACAGCCTGAACAGTAGTAGGGCAACCCGGAGGTCTCTGAAGCGATGTTTGTGTCATGGCTCTTGCACCTTGGGCATTCCCGACCTTCCGGCCACACCAACGATTCGAACCATTCGGTTGCGGACTTTTCATTCGGGAACATATCCTGCAATTGAATCAAGGTGATTCCCTTGCGGTCTGTCCGTCCCGGTCCCTTTCCTTGCGACTTAGCCATGACTGTTCCTCCGATCTAGGAGTATAATATCTCATCATTTATTTTCAGTCAAGTATATATTCCCCTACTTTAGCTAGTCAGACTGGTCATGGCAACGGCGTATTCGTCGCCTTTGTTTCCCGATCACCGAGATTGAACTCTTCGCGAGCCCGAATCGCCCATGGTGCTTCCCGCGTGAAACCGAGCAACATATTCGTGTCCAGGAGAAAACGTGTCATGAACAGGTCGCTCAATCGAGCTGCGCCAAGAGTTCCTCGATGGGTTCATCGCCAGGCCATGCGCCTGCAAGCTCAATGGGATCGAAGTCTCCGAACTGCTTGCGTTGGACCGGAAACAGGTCATGCGATTCCTGAATCCCTACCGATGGCATTCCCTCGAAAACACTATCTCCTTCTAGCAGCCTGTCGGACTTTCGGCGTAAGTCCTTTGTTTTCAACAACGGCCCTTTTTAGCCCGAAACGGTAAACACAGTCATATGAATGACTTAGGTTTTTGATTCGGTGTTAGTCCGACAGGCTGCTAGCCGGCCACTAATTCGGCGAGCCTCGATGAATCTCGGTCGCCCGTTGGCCTTGAAATGCACCATCCCCTCGACGGTCGTCTGTTTACCCCACAGAGAACGCAGAGCTTCCACGCTCAATGATGCAGCGTCCAGACGTCCCAAGAGTGCCGACTTCCCGTCCACCAACAGGCGAAAACGGCCGTTGCCGTGTCTTATCTCATCGAGTTGGCCGCTTACGACAAACGACCGTGGGGCCGGAATGTCGTTCAACTGCTTTTTGACATGCGAGCAAGCACTGTCGTCCAGCGCGAATCTTTCATGGGCTGCCCCCTGAGGGATCATTTCATAGCGCACCCCGGCAACGCCGCCGGCCTTCCGGAACTTCAGAATCGCGTCGAGAACCGAGCTGTCGAAATAGTCTCCAGCAGGGTCTTCCATCTGAGTCTCATGGATCGACCGAGCGACGAGATCGATCGCAGTATCGTCCAAGCTGGGCTGCTTGCTCCATAAGTCCGCTTGGGCGAACTGTTCGCGGGCAGTCTCTCGGAGTTGCGGCGCTTCGATACCGAAGATCGTGGAGCCGGATTTCAATTCGGTGATCGTGAAGTCAATGGTGGCGTCCAGCCATTGTGGCTTTGCTCCCTTTCCGCTACCAGTACCAGTAGCAAGCAAGCGCGTGGTCCGCTCTGCCGTCGCAAGGAGCGCGTCCAGAATACGCCGGAGAGTTGCCGCCTTAATCTGCCCTCCTTCTTCTTTTAGACCGCTGATACGGAGTTGGTAGCGTTGCGTTTTCATGGCAGCACTCGCTTTCCCAGTTTGCTGGGCGATGGCGTAGATTGCACGGTTTCACCGTTTCTCATCTTGATCTTGCCAGAAATGGCCGCAGCGATAAAAGCGGAGCAGCGTTCGTTGATCAGTGCGATTGTGCGCACGCTATTGGTTTCTATCCATCTACAGAAATCGCCGAGCACCTGATCTCTGATCTTGGCGCTGTGCAAGACCTCAGGTCTGGCCCACTCCTTCGGCTGGGTCTCGCGAATGAAGGCGAGGACCGTCTTTGGAAAGATCGCACGCCCGCGATCGAAGCCGTCGCCGGCACCGGGAACGTATCCGTTCTCGAACAGATGCGATTCGATGACGGTCTCTAACGCGGTTTCGAAGCGCGTTTGGGTGCTCATAACTACAACTGCCCTCCGGTGCGGGGGACCGAATTCTCGTTGATATCGAACGACCCCACGTGAGTGCCGACGAAGGCCTCGCGCAATCGTCGGCGCATATCGACGTCACCAGCGAATACGGTCCACCAAATTGAAAACTGGCCGCGGCTGGTCGCGACATCCACAATCAGTTCGCGAACCTCGACGGTGTTCTGTCCAGCAAGGATGTCACGGTATCGCTCGGCTTTCGCCCACGCCTGTTGCCTGCGTAGCCATCGAATGTCGAACCGGGTGGGTACTCGTCCGGCTTTTCCAGGATCTTTGTCGAGCCCGGTTAATCGGAGTGTCGCGTCCGCTTTCGCGGCCATCGGCGGCGCCAATTCGGGATGCGGATCAATCAGTCCACCACGAACGTACTTGAACGCACGCAAGGTATTGTCGATGTGGGGCCAGAAGTAATCGACAAGAATGACCGGCGTTTCTCCCTTATTCGAATTGCAATTCGTACACGCGAGAAGGAAATTCGACCAATTCGTAATGAGCGCTGGCACGACGGACTTGGCCTGAATATGTTCCACGGCGAGGTTTGTCTCGATCTGCCGGTCGCAATAGCAGCAAAAGTCGCCGAGGCGCTCCCGAAGGTCGGCACCGGCATCCTTATATTGCGCGTAGACCCTGGGTGCAGCACCTTTGTCAACCGGTCGCACCACTACCTCCGCCGGGTTTTGTCTTGCGCTCGATCCTGAGTAGTGCCTGGAACGCCGGATCATCGCCGAAAGGTTCGCTGAGCATGTTAAGCCGCTGCTCTGCGGCTTCAACATCGTCAGGCAAACTGCCCGGCGTTCGAAGGAGATGAAAATATTCCTCAGCTGCGTCCATCAACTGACGGTAGCGCCTGCTCTTCTGTGGCAGATCCACGCCCATCACGTTTCCCTCTGTGCCAATGTAGATGAGACACCTTCCCTAACGTTAATTAGTGAGCAGGGCGGGAAGGAAGATAACCTGTGTTGGTGATTAAACCAGAAGAGGAGAAAGAATCGCGGGCAACGGAAGGAGCCCGTAGGGCGACTGGAGTTGGGCGCGATTCGGCCGATGGGAATGGTGCCGGTCCGGATCCGGAGGTCGCCGATAAGGCGACGCGTCGACGATTCAGCGCGGAGTATAAGCGCCGGATCGTACGAGATGCCGACCGGTGTACGAAGCCCGGTGAGGTGGGCGCGTTGTTACGCCGTGAAGGGGTGTACTCATCGAGCCTGAGCACCTGGTGTCGGCAACTCGATGCCGGGGAGTTGGCCGGCGTCGGATCGGTCAAACGTGGACCGAAGGCGCAGCCGATAGACCCGCGGGATAAGCGGATTGCGGAGTTGGAACGGGAGACTCGGCGTCTGGAGGCGAGACTCGGGCAAGCCGAGACGATAATCGCCATCCAAAAAAAAGTTGCGACGCTATTAGGAATTCCGCTGAATACGATCCAGGACAAGGAGAACGGTTGATGGAAGCGGCCCAGACCCACTCTGCCGAGTTGGGCGCCGCACCCGCATGCCGGGCCTTTGGAGTTCCCCGTGCATCGTTCTATCGTCACCGGCAACGGCGAGCCGAACCCGCCCCAGACCCGATCCGTCGGCGATCGCATCGAGCGTTGAGTGAGGTGGAGCGCCAAGAGGTCCTCGACCTGCTGCATGGCGATCGCTTCGTGGACCAGGCGCCGGCTCAGGTCGCCGCCGCCCTGCTGGACGAGGACCGCTATCTGTGTTCCCCACGAACGATGTATCGGATCCTGGAAGCGAATCAGGAAGTTCGCGAACGAAGGAACCAGCGACGCCATCCCGCCTATACAAAGCCGGAGCTGTTGGCTACGGCTCCGAATCAAGTTTGGAGTTGGGACATCACGAAGTTGAAGGGACCCCAAAAGTGGACCTACTTCTACCTGTACGTGATCCTGGACATCTTCAGCCGCCAAGTCGTGGGCTGGATGGTCGCCGATTGCGAATCGGCGAATCTGGCCAAAAAGTTGATCCAGAAAGCCTGCGACAAGCAACAGATTGATCGTGATCAACTCATACTCCACTCCGATCGTGGATCGTCGATGAAGTCCAAGGCGGTGGCGCTGCTGTTGGCCGATCTGGGAGTGACGAAGTCTCACTCCCGACCGTATGTATCGGACGACAATCCATTCTCGGAAGCGCAGTTCAAGACGCTCAAGTACCGGCCAGGCTTCCCGGACCGTTTCGGTTGTAGCCAGGACGCCAAGGCGTTCTGCAGGGACTTCTTCCACTGGTACAACAATGTCCACTACCATTCGGGACTGAACTGGTTGACACCGGCTATGGTTCACCACGCCCGTACCGACATCGTCATCCAAAAACGGCAGCATGCCATGGATTGTGCGCGGCAACGCCACCCAGAACGTTTCGTCAACGTACCCAGAACGATCCCAGGGCCGCCCGACAAGGTCTGGATCAATCCACCCGTAGAATCGCAGGCGGTAGCTTAATTGTTGAACCCACGTGTCTCACACTTGTTGACATTCACCGGGGTGGGATCGCCGTATGCGTTCCTCACCGCTCGTTTGACCACCGCGGACAGCTTGGTTGTTTTGATCTGTCGGCGCTCCTTGTCGTAGGTGAGCTTGTACTCAAGCGGAATCCCGGCGCAGTTGACGTTCATGCCCAGCTCTGCCGACACCGCGTCTTCATTCACTTCCGAGGGCGTAACGGTGCGATAGCGGCTGCGCGCGGGCGAGACCAGCGGCAGGAAGCGGGAAAACAGGAGAGCGAGGCCATCGAGCAGCGCAGTCTTACCTCGGCCGTTGATACCGGCGACGACAGTGAACCGGTTTGCGAACTTGAACGTCCGGTGTTCAGCATAAACTCGGTAGTTGTGGAGAGTGAGATCGCGAATCCTCATCGCCTCATGTGACCTCCAACTGACCGGTCACCGCCGCGGCGATGAGTGCTGCTCGCCGCTCTCTGAGCAAGACCGTGGTCCTTTCCGTCGCGACACGTAGCTCGTCCAGCTTGCGAGTCTCATTCGCTAAATGGGCCATGATCTCGCGCTGCTCGCTGAGCGGAGGCACAGGAAGTGAGACTGCGAAGAAGCCTTCCGGATAGAGGCGCAGCCGGGACGACCACACACCCTTTGAGTATCGCGTGACCTCCTGAGCGAAGACAGGCAAACGTACCAATGCGTCGACGTAGCTTGGATCAAGACGGGCTCCGGGCTCATAGATGTTGTAGGCCGGACTAACGATGCCGTCCACGGGCGACACGCCCATCGCGCCCATCCATGCCCACAATGTGTTGATTACAAGGTCCCCTGAAAGGCAGATCTTGTATCCCTCTGTCGTGGCCGCCTCGAACATGTTGACGTCCTTCTCTGAACGAGGAGTCACGCCAGTGAGATGTGACACGGTGAGGAGTTCCTCTTCGCCCGTATCGGAGCGTTCATCGCGCTCCCTGAACAACCATCTTGCGCGTTCGGTCTCCCAATGCGCCGGGACCTCGCCCAGCCAAGGGATGCCGGAATCGCGGAGGGGGGCGCGAGGGTCGAGGCCACGGGTGACGGCGCGGGTGATGAGCGCCCGGCGCTTCTCACCCAACAGCCCGAGCACCCGCTCTTTTTCCGCCACCAGAGCATCCATCCGTGCCGTCTCGCGGTCGAGGTAGTCGGCGATGGTGCGTTGTTGCGGGAGCGGTAGGGACGGAAACCTAATGCTCCCCATTTTCTCCTGTGTCAGCTTGTTCCGGGTACTGCCCTCGATATAGGGACCGTAGTCCGTCGCATTTAGACAATAGGTCACAAAGCGTGGGTCGAAGTTTCGTTCAATCCTCAATACGTGAATGTGATTATTGACCCAGATCTTTCCGGCTACGAAGAAGGCAACCGGTTTGGTCGAATCGAAGAACGGTGCTCCATCTTCTCCGACTAGCACCAGCGGCTCATCGAATAGATACTCATCAATAGAATCAACGACTCCGTTGGCACCCCAATATGGGTACTCTCCCTGCCGCCGTGATCGCTGTTCGACATTGAGCGGTACCCGGCGTCCATCGACGCAAGTAGACATATATCTGAGCTGAATCGCCCCCCAACCGTACGGAAATGTCGGTGCCAGCTGCTCAGCCACGGGACTCACTCCGTCACCTCCCGCAGTAATCGCGCGATCTCCTCCTCCGCTTCTTTCAACTCCGCGTCGATCTCCTCCAGCGGGCGCGGCGGCGTGTACTTGTAAAAGTGGCGGTTGAAGTTGATCTCGTAGCCGACCTTGTCCTTGGTGCGGTCCATCCATGCGTCGGGCACGTGGGGACGCACCTCGCGCTTGAAGTAGGCGTCGATGTCGTCCTTGAGCGGTACGTTCTCGAATTCCCGCAGGTCGGCATCCGACTCATACTCGTTGTCGCTCCCGCCCCTGGCGACCGGTTCGGCTTCAGGATCTTTCTGCGTGAAGACGCTACGGAAGAGCTTCTGTTCGGTCGCCTTCCACCGGGACTTGCGCGAGTACAGCACGTCGTCGATGCGGCTCCACACCGCATTCCAATCGCGTTTCGGCTCGCGTCCCAGCTTTTTGTCGATAGCTTGCACGTCATCGAGCAGATGCGGGCATGCATCCAGGAAGCGGGCCTTGTCTTCCAGGGTCATTCGGTAGCGCAGGCGCAAGGGCCGTTCCATGGTTACGCGCATGTAACCGAAGTCCGCATTGTCGAATGTCTTGGAGGTCGCGCCGTTGATCTGCCGGCCATAGATTCGCACGATCTCGGCGATCTGGCTCCCGGTGATGTGGCGGCGCTTGTCGCCGAGGCTGCGTTTGTTGTCCTCGCCCCCGCCCGCGGTCCACACGTCGCGCGCGTCCAGTAGTTGGATCTTGCCCTTGCACCGCTTCTGCTTGCGATTCGTGACGATCCAAATGTAGGTGCCGATGCCGGTGTTATAGAACATTTGCTCGGGCAGGGCGATGATGGCCTCGAGCCAGTCGTTCTCGATGATCCACTTGCGGATGTTGCTTTCGCCCGAGCCTGCGCCGCCGGTGAAGAGGGGCGAGCCGCTGAAGACGATGGCGAGCCGCGAGCCGTGCTTGAGATCCTTCGGCCGCACGGGCTCGAACTTGTCGACCATGTGCTGCAGAAAGAGCAGCGAGCCGTCGTTCACGCGCGGCAGCCCGGCGCCGAAGCGGCCGTCGAATCCACGCTTGTCGTGTTCCTGCTTGATCTCCTTCTGCTGTTTCTTCCAGTCCACGCCGAAGGGTGGATTCGTGAGGAAGTAGTCGAAGGATTCGCCGGAGAACTCGTCTTCCGTGAAGCTGTCGCCATACCGAACGTTGTCTCCGGCGCCGTTGTGGTCCACCTGCTTCATCAGCATGTCGGACGCTGCGGTGGCGAAGGCGCGCTTGTTGTAGTCCTGCCCATAGACGTAGAGCCTCGCCGCGCCATGGTGCTCGCGCAGATAGTTCTGCGCCTCCGCCAGCATGCCGCCCGTGCCGCAGGCGGGGTCGAGCAACTTGCGGACTGTGCCGGGCGTGGCGAGCAGCTTGTCGTCATCGATAAACAGGATGTTCACCATCAGCCGGATGACCTCGCGCGGCGTGAAGTGATCGCCCGCGGTCTCGTTGGCCAGTTCGTTGAAGCGGCGAATGAGGTTCTCGAAGATGAGCCCCATCTGCTCGTTCGGCACCGTGTCCGGGTGCAGGTCGACATCGCAGAACTTCCTGACGACGAGGTACAGGATATTCGCCTCGCGCATCCGCTCGATCTCGTTCTCGAACTCGAAGAAGTCGAAGATGTCGCGCACGTTCTTCGAGAAGCTCTTGATGTAGATGACGAGGTGCTTCTCGACGTTGTCGGGATCACCCTTGAGCTTTTCGAAGTCGAGCCCGGAGTGGTTGTGGAAGCGCTGGCCGGCGGCCCTGTTCAGTCTGGCGTCGAGCGCCTCGCCTTCGAGCCTGCCGCCCCAGTGTTCGTGCTCAGCCAGAACCTTGGCTTTCGATGAGGCGAGCACGCAGTCGAACCGGCGCAGCACCGTCATGGGCAGCATGACGCGCTCGTACTGCGGGGGCCGGTACGGGCCGCGCATCAGGTCGGCGATCTGCCAAATCAGGTTCGCGAAGTAGTTGTGGTCAGGCATCGCTCAGTCTTGCGCTCCAGCACCATCCGGCCGCACGCTCTTGAACCTTCGGTGAATACCTGCTGGATCTTCCCATAATCCCAATCCTCCCAGGCAATGGAGTTTACGGGAAACCCGGCGGAGTTCCCTATATGGAATAAGTGCCGAGTGTGTGCAGAGTGTTACTTCAGGCACGCATGGTGGACCTTGCCGTTAATGATCTTGAGGAGCCTGTCGGGGGAGAATAGGAAGTCTGGCGTTGAGAGCCCGATAGCGATTTCAGGATGAAGGGCACCTTGAGAAGCGTTTACCCAGACAGATCCATGGGATTACGGCAGAACCTCCATTGAGTGCGATACGGGTTTTTCAGCCGCGGATTCTGTTTTTCGGGGATCTCCCTGCTTCGATTCAAGCCGCCAGTGGCTTGAATCCCGGTCCGTAACGAAACAACTTCAGAGAGCTGTGGCACTCACACTGTCAACTCCTGCAACGGCAGCACAGCATCCTCCGCCTTCTTCAGGCACGCACCGGCTTATGGGGGTCGAGTATTCCGGCGATCTTCTGTCTGCTTCATTCGTACGCCATCAGGCAGGATCCACGCGGTACTGCCAGGCGCGAAGCGTCGCGGCACGCGTCAAGTATTTCGCCTTCGTCTTGATGTCCGTGTTGGAACAGTCGCGGAAGTCAATTACGACGTGTTCTGGAAACAGTACCGGATCGGGCGTGACCGGCAAACTTTGTTGCCCGCATTCGTGGACGTTCACGGCCATGACTCCGACTGACGGCAAGCTCAACCTACTGGTGTAGTGGACATACGCTTTCTGTGCCGTCACTTGGTCCCCGTCGTAAACGGACAGTTTCTTTTCGTCCTTTGCCGTCGGTTTGAACGCTTGGGATGTGACTCTTCCTTCACGAATCCAGCCTGGGTTCACCTGTCGGAACAGCAGGGTATCGGGTGTCATACGAGGCCCGGAATCAGGGCCTCGATCTGGTTGACCAGCCACCGCCAGTCATCGCCGTCGTCACAATTCAACGTGCGCTCGGAAGCGGCGCCGGACTCCATGTCAAGCACGTGCCATTCGCCGGAATGGGTTTCGAGGTTCACATCAAACGTGATCTCGTTTGGACCGAGGGACCACTCAGCTTGAACGCCTCCCGCTTCCGTTGGGTAGAGGTGCGGCAACTGCGTCTCATCGGGAAAGTGCCGGTCGAAGGCGCCGTGCAGCCAATCGAGGCCCGTGCTTGGCGGCGCGAGCCCTTCCCCTCCCAGCCAGCCGTTCTTCAATAGCCGCAGTTCGTCGAATTGCGCGCCGACATCCAGAGTTTCGAGAATGCTCAAATGCTCGATTGAATCGAAGCCAATAAGCTGATCTCCGCGACTGAAGCGACCGATGCCCTGGAACAGCGCGCGCATGCCGTTCTGGTATCCATTGAATGCTTCGAGGACGGTGTCGAGGTGCTGCGACGCAATCGGAGCTTTGACCTTGCTCCCGTCGATCAACTGAATCTCGAAGCTCATGTCATCCTGGTCAGCTTCGGGCACTGCACCTCGAATCGAAATTTCCTCGGTCAGTTCCTTCACTTTGGGCGACGCAAGGACCAGCCGTCGCCGGATGTCCTTGGTGAGTCTCGCTGTGATTTTGTGGTCTGGACTATCGAATTCCACCGCTTCGCCCTCCTTCAGGCTTCGCCCCAACTTGTCGAAGTAGCTCAGCGTCCTTTCCGGCAGATACGGCTCAATGGGCTGTTCGTGTTCCGCTGCGCCTATACCCTGGATTATCGCGTCGCGCGCGTTCCCGAAATAGATCTGGTCGCCTAGGGGAAATAATGTCGACGATTCCAACGCAAGTTGGATATCCAAGATGGCACTGCCAGGATTGATCGCCGCGAGCCTCAGGTGGATGTTCTTCGTGAAGCCACGGGGCGACCGCTGACGGTTTGGGTGATCCGCGCGGAATTTGGACTTGGCGACTTCAACGACCATTTCTTCCAGCACTGCAACATCTTTCAAGAATTCCAGCGGGACGGAGTGGTCGTCGTAGCGTGCCCCAATCAGCCGCAGGCGGATGAAGGGTTCCGTGCTCATATGGTTGAAATGATCGCACAACCCCCGCTGAAGGGGCGAATTGGTTCCGCGTTGTCGAGGAATCCGACGAAGACTGTTTGTAACCCGAAGAGTTTTTTCTGGTCGACGTTCCCGCCTGAATTGCAGGCGGCGATTCCTGGCATGGCGCCTGTCCGTTCCTTCAATCTCCCCGCAGGTCCGCCTTCGCGAGACGCCTTCAGTCCACCAGTCCGGTGGTCCTCTATTCCACCAATCCCCTAATCCACCCCGAACGCCAAAAGCACGTTCCCGCCGGAATTGCCCGACGAAATCGCGTAGCCGGAACCGATAAACACCATTCCGTCCACGACGACGGCGCCAGTCGAAGTGATTCCACCGCCGTGCGCTTCGACGCCGTTCACCGTGTCGAACGTTGCGGAGGTATCGAATTCCCAGAGCACCGTGCCGTCGGTGGACGAAAGGGCATAGAGCATTCCATTGGATGCACCCGAGAAAACGACGCCCGGAATCGCGGTCGGCGCCGCGCCCAGCGACACACCGCGGCCGCCGCCGGCTGGAGGCGGCGGGGCAAAGATCCATTCGTTCGCGCCGGTGGCCGGGTTGACGGCGGCGAGTCCCCTGCCGCCAAGTCCGTAATACGCACGCTGATCGTCGACGGCCCCGCCCCATACGATCGCGCCGGCGCCGCGCCCGCCCCGGCCGCCAAGCGGGCCGATGGGTTCACCGCCCGCGGCACCCACCCGATAGAGCAGTGCCCCATTGTTGTCGGGATCCAGCGCAAACAGATCGCCGCCCTTGGTTCCGGTCAGAAGCGCGCGTTGTCCGTTGGGCAGCGTTGTCAGGATTGGCGAGTTTCCGATATCGGCGTCCGGGCCGTTCTGTTCGGGGCAGGCCAGACTGCGGTTCTCCTGCCCGCAACCCCCCATGAAAACGTCGTTCTCAGTGGCCTGGTACGACCACAGCAACCGCCCGGTGTCGATGTCGACGGCCATGACTCCGTCCGTCGTCGGAGGCGAAGGCGGCGTGGTCGCGTCGCCGGTACCGAAGTAGACGGCATTGCGAACGGGGTCGACGGTCGGTGAATTCCATACGGCGCCGCCACCCGGACGGTAGAGCACCACGCCGTTGTCCTGGGTCACCCAAGGTTGGGGGTCGCCTTCCACTACCCACGCTTTCCAGATCTGCTCTCCCGTGCTCGCATCCAGCGCCACCACGCTACCTCGAGCCGTGCAGCACGGATACCAGGCGTTGCCGCTGCTGAACTCTTCGGACGACGACACTGGAACGAACACCTTGCCGTCGTACACCGCGATACCGGCGGTGATGCGCGCCAGAAAGTGCGGGTCGGATTCGGTCTGCCACAGCAACCGGCCGTCCTCGATGGCCAGTGCGTAGACCTCGCCGTGACCATCGCCGAGGTACACGGCGTATTCGGTCGAACCGTGGCCGGTGACCGGGCCCACGACCGGCGAGTTTCGAATGATGGAACCGGTTTCAAAGGACCAGTAGACGCAGCCGGTTTCGGCGTCGAGAGCATAGACGTAGCCATTGTCGCTTCCCACAAACACCCGCCCCGAAACGATCGTCGGTTGCGCGTTCGAGGTCTCGCCCATGGGGCGCCCGAACGCCCACTTAAAAGTGAGATTCGGAACGTCGGCCGCGGTCAAACCCGCGCGTGCGGCTGGCTGAAAACGCGTGTTAGCACGGGTGCCGCCCCAACCGTTCCACCCATCGTCCGGGTTTGTGAAAGGCGGATTGCTCGTGCATTGATTCGGCATGTCCGCCGCTTCGCCCGCCCCGGCGCTTCCCATCGGACGTCCTCCCATGAACTCGGCAAGACGTTGCTTCTGGATGTCGGACAAATCGACTGAAACTTCCACCATGGATCCGGTCGTCAACGACTCGTAGATCCGCTCGGGCGTCATTGCTCGGATCTCGACCGGCAACGGCGCTTCGGGCACATCCGGATGACCATGACACTGGAAGCACTGCGTCTGGAACGTGGCGATTCCGCTCTCCGTGCCCGGTGCGCCCCCAAAGCCCTGGCCCGCGGTCCTGGGAGGATCGAAGGAAACGACCGCAAAGATGCCCGCGAACGCGAACGTGACGACTGCCAGGAAATGCAAATACCGGTTCATGTGGGACTCCCTGTCGATGAAGTGGAGTGTTTCTTGTAGCCGAGGGGTAGTGGCGTGTCAAAGGGTTTCCCTGTCGGGAGATTCCGGAGTCATGCCGGCGCGTCCGGCGATATTCGGTTGGACCCGGTCAGAGGGTGGCTGAATACCACCAACAGAATGATCGCGACGCCGATATAGAACCGGCCGGCAAGCTCCCGCTGCTCGCCAAGGATAACTATGGCGAGGAGAACCGCGTAGACGGGCTCCATGTTGACGGCCAGCGACGTCGAAAACGCCGTCAGCCGGCGCAGGGCGATGAGCGACAAAGCGTATGGCAGCAGCGTACAGGCGATTGCGAGAATCAGCAGATAGATCGCATCCTGACGGATCGGCATGACGAATACCGTGTCGAAAAATGGAAGGAGCGACAAAAGCGTCAGACAGGCGACGCCGGCGCCCATTTCAATACCGGTGACCGCCAGCGCCGGACCGTGTTCGATGAATCGTTTGTTGAGCGACGTGAAGACCGAAGCAAGAAGTGCGGCCAGTACGCCAACCGCCAGGCCTGTCCGCATTCCCACCGGGGTTCCTCCGACCACCAGGACGATGCCCGGGATGGCGGCAAAGCCAAAAAAGAGCTCACGAACATCGAAGCGGCGAGCGGCGAACACGGGTTCCACGAAGGCTACAAAAATCGGTGTGAGCGCCATGCACGTGACCGCAACCGATGCATTGGACAATTTGACGGAGCCGTAGAAGGCGAGCCAGTGCAGCGACACGATGACGCCGATGCCGGCGTAAATGCCGATCAACCGCGGCGTTAGTCCAAGCAGACCCCGCCAGAAGCGCCGAAAGAACAGAAGGGCGGCCGCAACCAGAATCATCCGCCACCAGACCAAGGGCAGTGCCGGCAGCGTGATCAGTTTGCCCAGAATCGGCGTGAAGCCCCACAGCACGACACAGAAATGGATCTGCAGCCAGGCCTTTGTCGTTGGAGACGGACCGGTTATCGAGGTCACCAGCGGAGTTCTCTTTCCGAAGCGAAGTTCCGGGGCTCGCCTCCGACGGGGTCGTTGAACGCCAAACGCACGGCGAGAAGCTGCAGCGGTCCGTCCGGAACCGGCCGGGGCCGCATCTCCGGATAGAGCGGATCTCCGACGATCGGGAACCCGATCGAGGCCATGTGCACTCGAATCTGATGCTGCTTGCCCGTCCTGGGCAGGATCCTGAACAGACCCAGGCCCGCGCGCGTCTCGATCGACTCCACCCGGGTGACAGCGTTGACCGGCCCTGGGGCGATCCGTCGCCGATACCACGGATCGTCTTCCACGATCCTGTTTTCGATCAACCATTCCCGCCGTTCAAGCGCTTCGGCAACGTGGGCGACGGCCAGATACTCTTTCCGGATCAGTCCCTCCGGGAAGATCTGGTGATATCGGCCCCGCGTGGCGCGATCGACCGAGAACAGAACCAGTCCTGCCGTGTCGCGGTCGAGGCGGTGCATCGGCGCCAGGTCCGCCAGTCCGGTCCGCCGCTGGAGACGAACCAGCAGGGTACGTTCCAGATGATCTCCGGCGGGGGATACGACCATGCCATGGGGCTTGTCGGCAACCAGGATCCTGTCGTCCCGATAAAGAATCGTCTCTACTTCATCGGGTTCCGGTTCCGACGGCACCTCTCTTCTGTAGAGAATCGTCGTGCCGTAACGGTACGGGCTTTCGGCCGTCACAGCGCCTCCGGCGTCGAAGGTGACGACGCCGCGGGCGACCCGTTCCCGCCATGTCTCGGCCCGCATTCGGGGGAAGCGAGCGATCAGGAAATCGAGGATCGTTGCCGGAGGCGATTCGAGTTTTGGCAGATAGAGGCGGGACGGGGAGGGAACGTTTCGATCAACCACGCGCGGTGTCCTTCCTGTTGCTTCCCGACACGATGGCGTATTCGAAGAGCCGGCAATCCAAGGCTCCATTGAACAGCGGAGTGCGTTTGGATGCGGCCAGTCTCATCAGCTTCCGTATGCGCATGTCGGGGGTCAGGATATACGCCGACCAGCCGCTGAATCGCTTCTTCAACGCGTCGCCCAACAGGGGATAGAAGTCGGCCAGGCCCTGCTGCTCGTCGGTGCGCACTCCATAGGGCGGATTGGCGACGACGATGCCCGACGGCGCGGGTGCTTGCACATCCAGAACGTCGGACCGTCGAAGGTGGACCGCCTGCTCCATTCCGATTTGGGCCATGTTGACCCGCGTCAGCGTCAGTGCCCGGGCGTCCCGATCGCTTCCATGGATGTTCAGATCGGACGGCGCCTGTCGGCGGGATCGAGCGTGGTCGCGCAGCTTCTGCCATAGGCTTCGATCGAAGTTCTTCAGCTTTTCGAACCCGAAACGGCGGTTCGCGCCCGGCGCCATGTTACAGGCGATCATGGCGGCTTCGGTCAGGAACGTGCCGCTCCCGCACATGGGATCGAGCAACGGAGTCCCTGGATTCCAGCCCGTGAGTCTGAGGATGCCCGCGGCAAGATTTTCCTTGAGAGGCGCGTCGCCGGCCACGGCGCGGTAACCCCGTTTGAAAAGTGGGTCCCCGGAAGTGTCGAGGTAGAACGTGCAGTCGTGGGCCGTCAGGAAGGCATGAATCCGAACGTCGGGATCGCGCGTGTCGACGTCGGGCCGCTTCCGTCGGGCCGCGCGAAACGCATCGCAAACCGCATCCTTGATCCGAAGCGTCGTGAAGTTGAGGCTCTTGAGGGGGCTCCTGACGGCGGCCACGTTTACGCGGATCGTACGTTCGGGGCCGAACCAGTCGGGCCACGGCAGCCGCTCGGCGGCGGCATGGATGTCGCCTTCAATGCGGTATGCGCATCCTCCGATACGCCACAAGACACGGCTTGCGATCCGGCTTTCCAGGTTGACGCTGTAGCAGAGCCGAAATGGACCGCTGAACCCGATCCCGCCCTCAACTGCTTTCACGTCGTTGGCGTTCAATTCCGTGAGTTCGGTCGCGAGGGCTTGCTCCAGACCCCGGGGGCACGACGCAAAAAACGATTGTTCAGGACTCACATGCCGATTATATGTACCTGCCCTTTGCGGGTGACGGCTTTTTCGTGGCTTTCCGAGGTGGTCTGCGGCGAGGCTTGGCGGAGTGGGCCCATGCCGTTCTCAGGGCGTTTTCGAAATCCTGAGGCTCCACGAAATTCAAATCGACTCGGGTCCAGCCCATTCGCCCCCATGCGTTGTCGATTTGGCTGAACCCCTCGCCGTCGATCAGAAGGAACCGTTGCTGTTCTTCGGGATCGAGTCTGAGGTTTACCGAGTTCGTGTCGTGCCAGTACGTGGCAAAGATTCTCACGACGTAATAGGCATCGCTGCCGAAGTGGTCGTTGACCTGAACGTTCGGGAGACCGCGGACGAGTCGAGCGGCTTCGGACAATGTCATCATGCGTTTGACTCTGCTCCTGTTGTGCGCGATTGCTCGGGTTGTTCGTCAACATATCGTTCTGATGTGTTGGCGGCCACAAGTGGTCGCGGGCCGCACTTTCGTCCCGCCATTCGTTCCTGAAAATTTCTTGTAAAAATTGACCTTCAGAATTCGGTCTTCGTCTCCAACTCTAAGGGGATATAATTCACTGGCAATCCTGAAACAGTTAATTTCCATTTGGAGGCACACATGGTCCGTAAGGCTCTGTTCGCCGCGTTGCTCGCGGCATTTCTGGTCAGTTGCACTGCAGCTGATGAAACCGGTGGCGCGGACGCTGCCCCTCCGCCGCCCGAGCCGATCGATGCGGTTGCCGCGGTGACCGACGCCATGGCTGCGATGGGCGCCGACGGTCTCGACTCGATCACGTACTCGGGTACCGCATGGAACGCCAGGAACGGCTTCATGCAGACACCCAACGCGAGCCCGCCGTGGACATTGCGCGACGAAATGACCAACTACGTGCGGACGATCGATCTGACGCAGCCGGCGTCGCGCGCGACGGCGGACACCTTCGCTTCGGACATATTCTTTCATGCGCCGGTGGCGGGGACGTACACGCTGAACGCGAACGCCGAATCCGGCTGGGGCCAACAGATGGAGATCGGGCTGACGCCTTGGGGATTCCTGCGCGGCGCGGCCGACAACGGCGCTGAAGCCGTGTCGCAAATGATGGACGGTAACGAGTACTCCGTCGTCACGTGGACATCGTCTGTGACTTCACCGGGAGGACCGGGCTACATGCTCACAGGCTACATCAATAGCGACGGTCTGGTGGAGCGCGTCGCGACGCGGGTCGGGAACAACCTTGCCGGTGACCTGCTTGTCGAAAACGTCTACAGCAACTACCAGGACTTCGATGGTGTGATGGTGCCCATGACGATCGAGCAGCAGAGAGCCGGCGGCGGTCTCTTCGGCGTGGACGTCACCGATGCCACTCCAAATCCCGAAAACGTCGCCGAACTCGTGACCCCGCCACCCCCGGCGGAGGGTGCAGGCGGTCGTGGCGGTGGCGGCGGCGGCCGCGGCGGTGCTCCGGATGCTCCCGTCGAACTCGCCGAGGAGTTGGGTGACGGCGTCTATCTGATTACACAGGGATATCAGGCGCTCGCGGTGGAATTCGAAGACTACGTCGCGGTTTTCGAGGGCGGACAGTCCGAAGCCCGGGGCCAGGCGGTGATCGATGAAGTGACGCGCGTGTTCCCCGACAAGGAACTCCGTTACGTCATCAACTCCCATCCGCACTCGGACCATGCAGGCGGTCTGGTGCCGTTCATTCGCGCCGGCGTGACCATCCTCACGCACGAGAACAATGTCGATTTCTTCAACATGATCTTCGGCACTCCGCGCACGCTGCTCGGCGAAGAGACCCTCAGCCCTTCGGTCGAGGGAGTTGTTGGTGACATGATGGTCCTCGAAGACTCGATGAATCGGCTCGAGCTGCATCACATTCCGAACGGTCACAGCGACGGCATGTTGGTGGCTTACATGCCCGCGCTTGGAATCCTGATGCAGGCCGATTTCACGCTGACCACGCTGGAGAACCCGTTCGTCGTGGAGCTTTCCGAGCGAGTCGCGGAGCTCGGCCTGGAGTTCGACCAATACATCGGTGTCCATGGGGCGCAAGTACCGCAGAGTCAGGCCGACCTAGTGGCGGCTGCCGAGGTCGCGGCGGCGGCAATAGCAGCGCGCGAAGAATAACCTGAACGCGATCGATGTGGGGCCGACTCCAACCGGCCCCACGTCCAGTCCTCTCATGTCCCGTCTGATCTATTCACTGTGTCTCGTATTGACTGCGGCGTCGGCCGGCGCACAGGACTGGCCCGAGTTTCGGGGACCGACCGGACAGGGGCATTCCGACCAGCGCGATCTCCCCGTTGAATGGGGCGAAGACCGAAACGTCGCTTGGAAGGTGCGTGTCCCGGGTCAGGGTTGGTCGTCTCCGGCGATCGCCGACGGAAAGGTTTGGCTGACGACGGCCCTCATGGATGAAGCCGGACTTTCGTTGCGCGCTGTAGCCTTCGATGCCGCGACCGGGGACGAAATCCTCAACGTCGCGGTGTTCCAACAATCAGATTCCCGCCTTCTCAACCCCAAGAACAGCCACGCGTCACCCACACCCATCGTGGATGGCGACCGCGTTTACGTCCACTTCGGCGCCAGCGGAACGGCTGCGCTGTCGACCGACGGCCATGTCCTCTGGACGACGCGTTTCCCCTACATCTCTCAGCACGGCAACGGCGGTTCACCGGCGTTGTACAAGGACCTCCTCATCATCAATTGCGACGGATACGACCAGGCGTTCGTCGTCGCGCTGGATACGGCGACCGGTGAGGTGCGTTGGAAGGCGGACCGCAGCGGCCCCTTCAGCCAGGCGTATTCGACGCCCCTGGTGGTCCGGGTCGACGAACGCGATCAGGCGATCAGCATCGGCGCATTCCGCACCACGGCGTTCGATGCCGAAACCGGTGAGGAGATCTGGCACGTTCGGTACGATGACGGCTTTTCGAACGTTCCGCGGCCGGTGTACGGGAACGGCCTGGTGTATATCGACACCGGGTTCAACGACCCCAAGCTGATGGCGGTCCGGGTCGACGGAGCGGGCGACGTGACCGACTCGCACGTGGAGTGGATCCGAACCCGCTCGATCCCTTTCACGCCGTCTCCGCTCCTGGTCGGCGAGGAACTCTACATCGTCAGCGATCTCGGTGTCATAAGCTGCCTCGACGCGGCGACCGGTGAGGTCCATTGGCAGGAGCGCGTGTTGGGAAATTACTCCGCGTCGCCCCTCTACGCTGACGGGAGGATCTACTTTTCGAGCGAAGAAGGCGTGACCACGGTGATTGCTCCCGGCAGGGAGTTTCAAGCGCTTGCCACGAACACGATCGACGGTTGGATGTTGGCCTCGATTGCCGTCTATGAGGGTGCGTTCTTCATTCGCAGCCATACGCATTTGTATCGAATCGATTCTTGACCGCCTTTCTTTTTGCGAGGGAGGTTGAAAGGGTACGTGCCGTTCGAATCGGAATGATTCCGGCGACGGGCGTCACGTTGGTATCCGCGGGCGCCGCGCGGCGCCCAGCAGCTTGCGCATCACCCCATCCAACCCTCTTTTTCAGTTAAAGAAAAGCTCCTGCAGTTGCAATTCTTGCCCCCCGATACCGCATTCATTGGTGGGGGAAATGCCGAATGTCAGGAAGATTGGCCCTATTGTTCGCCGTGTTGACGTCGCCGGTCTGGATGGTATCGGTGGGGAACGCCCAGTTGGCGAACCCCATCGACCCCTTGGATCGCGACGAATCCGGCCGAAAGCCCTTTGCCGTCGGCATCGCATTCTCCGTTTCGGAACCCAAGAAGGATTTCAGAGAAAACGTGGGCAAGGGGTACGGTGTGACCGGAACGTTTCAGTATCATGTGGACCGCGCCGGGTGGTTCAACCTTCGATTCGACGGGTCGTATCTCGAATACGGGCGCGAAAAATTTCGGGTGCCGTTCTCTCGGAACGTCGGTGGGCGTGTACTGGTTGACGTCGCGACGACCAACTGGATCGCTGGTTTTGCCTTCGGCCCCGAGGTTGGCGTCCCGAGCGGTCCCGTGCGTCCGTATCTCAATGCCGGGTTCAGCGGCCTGCTGTTTCGTACCGTCTCCTCGGTCCGCGGGATCGGTGGCGGTGACGGCTCGAATCCAAGCACAACCAATCTCAGCGACTTCACAGGAGCATGGGTCGTGGGAGGCGGTTTGCGGGTGCCTCTGGGCGGGTCCGAAGTACCGATCGAATTGGACCTGGGCGTGCGCTATCACCGGGGAGGCCGGGCATCGTACCTGCGCGAGGGTAGCATCATCGATAATCCCAGGGGGCCAGCGACGATTTTGCCCCTCACCAGCACGACGCCCTTCATCGTCTACTCTGTCGGCGTCCGGTTTCGATTCGGTTTCAGTCAGGATGGCCCGTGCCCGCCCTCGTGCGGTGACGGGAAAGGCCCGACTCATCCTCGCCGTGTTCCGCAGCCGACAGGAAGCCGCTGAAATCGCAACGCGGTACGCGGCCTTGAAAGGGTGCTTACCCACCGAAGCGGTGAATGATCGCCAGGCGTACGATGCCCACCGTGTTTAGAACGTTGTAAGGGCAAGGCCTTCGAGGGTTTCCAGGGCCGCACGAATTGTTGCCTGATTCGTTCACGTAATGGGTCTTCCGCCCGAAATCCAGGTATGAGCCCTCGAATCGCAGTGTCCAGCCGTCGGCCAGCGGCGTTTCGAAACCGACACCGGCCACCGCGCCGATTTTGGTTGAGCTGTCGCGAAAGGAATCGTCGGAGTCCACCCGCGATCCCGTGTTCGGACCGAAATCGATGTCGGTGACGGAATTGACGACCCCGGCGAGCGCCAATCCGCCGGTTGCGAAGACCGTCCAGTCGCCGATTGCCCGTTCGCCGCCCCCGCGTCCCGTGGCGATCCATCGAAACTCCGATACCGCGGTCTCGTCCAGGCCCTGGGGATCGAGTTGGTTCGTCATTGCCATCAAATCGCCGAACGTGCCGTCGATTTCCGTCCTGAGCCGCACGCCGCCAACGTCGAATTTCTTCCCGATCAGCACGCCGCCGACGAGCCCGGCCGTGTCGTATTCGGACACCGAACCGGGATTGCCCCAGTTGGCGAAGCCTTCGATGTCGACGATCCGGTTGTCGGTTCGACCGGCCCCGACAAAGCCGCCGGCGTAAGTCCCCGCCCGGTCGAATGCGTCCTGGCCGACGATCGTGGTTTCGTTCGCCTCGATTGTGACGGTTGCCCTCGCCGCAGTTCCCGTTCGGGGAGCGATTTCAACCTCGTACTGACCGGGATTCAGCAGCAAGCCCTGGGCGAAGTTGTTGAACTCGTCCGCATGACCCATGAAACGCCCATTGACGTACGCCGCCGCGAACTTGTCGGGACTCTTGATCCGCAGTGTTCCGAACGGCGGTTCCGCGAGCTCCACAGGTTCCATGCTCGGGTTGATCTCGGTGGTTTCGCCTGCCTCGATCGTTACGGCGATGGTCAGATCTTCGTATCCCGAGTCCCGTAACGTAAGCGTGTACGAGCCGTGCGCAAGGTCGTATCGGCGAACGGTCCCGTGATTTCTTGCCGGTCCGATATATTCCCCGTCGACAAATATACCCGCGCGGGTTGGCGTCGCATCCACGCGAAGGCGTCCCATGTTCTGCTGCGCGGCCAGCGGTGGGCCCGCCAACAACGCGAAGAGGGTGAACGCTCGACAGCAGGAAACAAATCGTTTAATCGTGGTAATTTTCAAGTGGACCTCTCGGCATAATAACAAAAACAAAGTGCCGTACGAGGGCTCGAAAGGCGCGGTTCGAAAGGCGGATTCACGCCTTGCGTGAGTTGCCCTGCCGCGCACCGCCTGTCGATGCCACCGGTCGGACGTTACGTATCGAACCGCGGGCGGGGCGGATTATTTCTTTGACAGCACGTAACCAAGGGCCGATGCTTGGGCACGTTCTTGTCGTTGTGGAAAACTTCGGAGTGCAGGTATGGCATTGAAGACATTAGATCTTGGGCGTGCGTCGACAGAGCGCGCACGCGGTATGACGACCCGATGGCCCCGCGGGTTTCCGGAGCGGGTTGTCGTCAAGCTCACCGCACGGTTTCTGGCCGTGCTGGTGGCGGGTACGGCTCTTCTGGCGTTCGGCATCCCGGCCGAGGCACAGAGCGGAACGCTCATTCGGGCCAGATTGGCCTCAGCGCCCCCGCTGGGCGTTCCCAGAGACACGGTGGCGGGATCCGGCGCCGTGTGGTGGACGTTGAATGGATCGACTCTCGATATCGATGGGTCGTTCGAGCGGCTCGCATCGGAGGCAACCATCGCGCGTATTCACATGGGTCCGTTGACTGCGGTCCGTGGGGAACCCGTATTCGATCTGTCCGTTCGCAAGACGGCGGATGGGACCAGCGGTCTGATCGGCGGTTCCGTCGACCTCAATCCGGAACAGGTTCAGGCTCTGCGGGATGGGAGATTTTACGTTCAGCTTTACAGCGAGGGGACCGAAAACGGCCACCTGCAGGGATGGCTTTTGCAATAGGAGGACGGATGTTCGATCTCAGGAACGGCTTTGTGCCGGCATTGTGCGTGTTGGTCTTGTGCGGGACCGCGGTAGGGGCCGTCGCCCAGCGCGGCGGAGCGGGGCTCGCTCCGGCGGGCATGGAGGTAGTCGGGGAAGTGCCCAACTTCGTTCCGGTCACCGACGAGATGCTCCGCAACCCCGATCCGGGAGACTGGCCGATGATCCGCCGCGATTACCATGCGACCAGTTTCACGCCTCTGGACCAGATCACCCCCGAAAACGTCGATGACCTCGAACTCGTATATTCGCATCCCATGAACGAGCCGGGAACGAATCAGCCCGCGCCCATTGTCCACGCGGGCGTGATCTATCTGGCGCATACGGGAGGCATCATCCAGGCGATCGACGGCGCGAACGGCGACGTCATCTGGCAGAACAACCTGGGGCGGAATATCGCGCGCCGCGGCATCGCCATTTACCAGGACAAGATCTATCTGGCGAGCGGCAACATGGTCATGACGCTCAACGCGCGCACCGGCGAGAACGAGTGGCAAACCGTGATCGGTGAAGGCTTCAACAACTCCAGCGGACCGATTGTCGCGGACGGGAAGGTCATTCAGGGACTGGGCGGCTGTTCCAGGTACCAGGACGAAAAGTGTTTTCTGAGCGCCTACGATGCCGAGACCGGAGAGCCGGCCTGGCGGACGACGACCATCGCCAAGATCGGCGAGCCGGGCGGCGATACCTGGGGGAACCTGTCCAACCGGACTCGCGCCGGTGGAGAAATGTGGATTACTCCCAGCTACGATCCCGAACTCAACATGACCTATGTCGGTACGGCGCAGGCCAAGCCGTGGATGACCCTGACGCGCGGTACCACCGGAGACGGTCTCTATTCCAATTCCACTCTCGCGGTTGACGTCGAAACGGGTGAGATGGTGTGGCATTTCCAGCACGCCCCGGCCGAGGCGCTCGACCTCGATGTCGTGTTTGAACGAGTTCTCGTCGATTCGGGCGGACGGAATCTGGTCTTTTCGATCGGAAAAGACGGAATCCTGTGGAAGCACGACCGGAGGACGGGTGAGTACCTGGGCCATACCGAGACCGTGTTCCAGAACGTGTGGGTCAGCTTCGACCCCGTTACGGGCCGGCCGACTTACCGTGAAGACATTCTCTTCGAATCAGAAGGCGTCGCCGTGGACGGGTGTCCGACCAGCGCGGGCGGTCACAACTGGCCGGCCATGAGCTACCACCCGCCCACCAACAGCATCATCTCTCCCCTGGTTCAGGCCTGTCAGGTGATGGTGCCGAACCCGCCCGACCTCGATGGCAATGGTAGTGGCGGCGGGGCCCGGCGAGCGTTCTACGAGAGTCCGGGAAGCGACGGCAATCTGGGCAAGCTGGCGGCCTTTGACGTGGACACTCTTGAAGAACTCTGGTCCATCGAGCAACCCGCCTCGTTTCTGACGGGGGTGCTGTCGACGGCCGGCGGAGTGGCATTCGTGGGCGACCGCGATCAGATGTTCCGTGCCGTCAATGCCGCAACGGGCGAGATCCTCTGGGAAGAGCGTCTGGCGACGGCCGTTCAGGGCTTTCCCGCATCGTTCAGCATCGACGGAAAACAGTACGTTGCGGTGACGACGGGACGCGGCGGCGGGAGTCCGTGGCTGGTCCCCAACACAATAACTCCGGAAATCGCGCCTCCAACCGGCGGTTTCAATCTGTACGTTTACGCTCTTCCCGATTAGGAGCCCCTGGGAGAACCCCGAGCCCGCATTTCTCACGAGTTGTCTGCTGCAGCGCCGGATCCATCCGCCAGTACCGCGTTCTACGGCGCGTTTCTCGCGCCGGATCAAGCGCCGGCGCGCGCTTGGCTCTGACGGCGTCTCCGACTCTTCGCGACGAAAACCCGTGAGAAAGGCGGGTTAGCGGACGACACAAGAATGGCGCCGGGGACCGAACCGATCTCCGCCGCCTCCGGATCGCTCCTTCCGACTAATTCACCGGCTCCCCGTCCACGTTCCAGATTTCGACCGGGGCGATACCCAAGCCTTCGACCTGATCCCGGATCATGCCCAGGTCGCCGACCACCACCCATGTCAGGCTGTTGGGATGGACGATTTCGCCGGCGGCCGATTGCAGGTCCTGGAGTTCCAGGGCGCCATACCGTTCGGTCAGCGACGTCGCGTAGTCGAGCGGCCGGCCATAGCGTTGGGACGTGATCATGCTGTTCAGGACCGAGCGCACGGTTTGAAACTGTCCCGGAAGTCCTCGAGTGGCGCCCGCAATCGTCCGGTCCATCTCGTCTTCGGTAACGGGAGCGGGCCCCTTGATGGCTTCCAGTTCGCGGATCAATTCCAGAAGCGAATCGCCAGTTCGGTCCGTCTGGACTGGGGCATAAACCAGAAACGGCCGTTGACCCCTGGCGTTCTGAAACAGCGTCTGCGCACCGTAGGCCCAGCCCTTGTCCTCGCGCAGGTTCATGTTGATCCGCGAGGTAAAGCTACCCCCGAGAACATCGTTCATCGACTCCACGGCCAGATCGCCATCCGAACCCAGGCCCGGCGCCAGGTGGCCCGAGAGAATCAGCGACTGCGGCGAGTTTGGAATGTCGATCAGGATCATTCGCGGAGATTCCGGCAGGGCCACGTCCGCCACGTTCTTGGTGGGAGCGGGGGTATCCGCGGCGGTCCAGTTTCCGAGTACGTCTTCGAGCATCGGCCTGATCTCAATAAGCGTTGTATCGCCGGCCACAAAGATCGTCGCGTTGCCGGGGCGGAGCCAGGCATCCTTGAAGGCCACCAGATCGTCGCGAGTCAGCGATGCGATGGATGCTTCGGTACCCGTACCCGTGAACGGTACGCCATAGGCATGGTCCTCGCCATAGATTGCCGGCGGTAGAAGGCGCAGTGCCAACTGGACCGGTTGGGCCTTTTCCTGGGCGATGTCAGCGATCCATTGTCCGCGGAGGCGCTCGATCTCTTCGTCGTCGAATACTGGATTGAGCAGGACGTCGGCCATCAGATCGATGGATTCCTCCAGTTCGCTCTTGAGCGCGGACAGCGTCACCGACGACGCGTCCAGATTGGAACCGGCCGAAAGGTTCGCGCCGAGCCGTTCTTCTTCGGCGGCGATTTCCAGTGCGTTACGGCTTTCAGTGCCCAGGTCGAGCATCGACATGGCGAACGACGCCACGCCCAGTTTTCCGCCGGCATCGGAGGCATATCCGGCATCGAATTGAATGGATATATCCACGATCGGCACCGACTGCCGTTCGGCGAGAACGACATCGACGCCGTTCGAGAGCGTGGTCGTCTGGATTTCAGGGAATCGAAGCGTCGGCGACTCG
This sequence comes from Terriglobia bacterium, assembly GCA_963555775.3. Taxonomy (GTDB): domain Bacteria; phylum Acidobacteriota; class Terriglobia; order 20CM-2-55-15; family 20CM-2-55-15; genus JAJEDW01. The sequence continues at coordinate 864,445 of CAUVWY020000009.1, forward strand.
GTCGGAATCGCGGGCAGGCCCGTGGATCGGTCCACGCCCTCGGGTTTCGATGCGAACTGAGGGACGGGAACCACATCGACCTGATGCCAACCGTCGGTCAGATACGTTCGTGCCGCCTGTACCACGTCGTCCGGTGTCGCGGCGTTGACCCATTCCAGATACTGTTCGATGAACAAGGGGTCGCCGGCGTACAACTCGCCTTCAGCCAGAATGGAGGCTTTCCCGTTGACTTGTTCCATCCCGCGAACCGTTCGTGCGTTGATACCCGTGACAACCCGTTCAAGTTCTTCGGCCGTCGGTCCCTCTTCGAGAAACTCTGCCAGGATCCGATCGACTGCTTCGTCGGCCACCGAAGGCTCCTCTCCGGGATTCAGGGTCACGGCCAGATCGAATACGCCGGCAAGTTCGAAAGGCGTGACTCCGATGTTTACGCTGGTCGCCCGCTGGCCGTTATAGACCAGGTCCAGATACAGCCGCGAATTTCGTCCATTCCCAAGCACGGCGGCCGCCAGGTCGAGCAGCGCCTTGTCCCGGGTGGAGCGGCCGGGAACCACCCAGGCACGGTTGGCGAGCACCGCGGGGACTTCATCGAACTGGACTTCGCGAGTGTTGAAGTCTCGAGGCGGTATCCAGGCTTCGAACGTATCGACTTCGGGACCGCTCGGGATGTCACCGAAATAACGTTCAACCTGTTCACGCGCGGTTTCGAGGTCGATGTCTCCGACCAGCGCGAGAACGGCGTTGTTCGGACCGTAGTAGTCCATGAACCACTGATGCACCTCTTCGAGCGCGGCGGCGTCCAGGTCTTCCATCGACCCGATTGTGGAGTGCCGATAGGGATGTCCCGGTGGAAACAGGCCTTCGTACAGATTGTAGTTGACGCGTCCGTACGGCTGGTTGTCGCCCTGGCGTTTCTCGTTCTGAACCACACCGCGCTGATTGTCCAGTTTCTCTTGCGTGACCGCGCCCAGCAAGTGGCCCATCCGGTCCGATTCCATCCACAGGGCCAGGTCCAGGGCCGGCGTCGGCACGGTCTGGAAGTAGTTTGTCCGATCCAGCCACGTGGTGCCGTTCAGGCTTGTCGCGCCGACCTGTTCCAGGGGTTCGAACCACTCCCCGTCGTAGTTCTCGCTGCCGTTGAACATGAGGTGCTCGAACAGATGCGCAAACCCCGTCTGTCCCTCGGGTTCGTTTCGCGACCCGACGTGATACCAAATACTCACGGCGACGACGGGCGCCTTGCGGTCCTCATGCACGAGCACCCTCAGGCCGTTATCCAGTGTGAACCGGTCATAGTTCAGATTGAGTTCGGGGGCTCCCGTACCGGTTTGCACGCCGGCTTCGGGAGTACACGCCACAAGGGCGACGGTGACGGCCGCGACGGCCAGTTTGGTTGTCAGGGAACGATTGGACATGGTCATGCTCTGATCCTCTTCTGGAAAAAACTTGAACGACTAGCTTACTGTGCGGCGATTCAAATCGGAAATGAAGGATTGAACTAGGGTTGCCGCTCGACAGCGGCAACGCCGGGATGGAGCGTTGCCTGCCGACATTCGATACGAGCCGATAAAAGCGGCCCTCAGTGTTGCATTCGCCGATCTTGTCGAGAGACCCGCCATCTCGCCTCGTTACAGGCGGTGCGGGTCAATGCCCTGGCAGGTAACCGCCCAGGAGCGTTTGTGGCCAACCGGCGTTCTCCACGAGATAGTCGCGGGCCTCGCCGGCCAGCCGGCCGATCCTTTCCATGTCGACCCCGACCAACTCCCCCGCACGTTTTCGGATCCGGCCCTGGACGAAGACGGTGTCGACGTTGCTTGTGTCCATTCCCAGAACCACGGCGCCGTAGGCGTTGTTGACCGGCATCACGTTGATCATGTCCTTGCGCAGCAGGACGATGTCGGCCTCCTTGCCGGGCGACAGTGTTCCGACCTTGCTCTCGAGGCCGTTGGCGCGGGCGCCCTCGATGGTGGCGAACTCCATCACGTCCCGCACCGTGAGCAGCGCCGGCGCGTCCGGGTCCCCTGCGCGTGCGTTCGCCAGCATGCGTTGCAGCGTCAGCGCGGTGCGCATCTGGGTGAACATGTCGCCGGGCATCTCGGTTTCGACATCGACGCTCAGGCTGGGGCGGATACCGTAATCCAGCGATTTCTGTATGGGAGGAATGCCGTGTCCCATCTTCATCTCGATCGGACATGAAATCGACACGTGACCACCCGTGTCGGCGATCATCGCCCATTCTTCGTCGGTTTGGTTGGTGCAATGAATGTAGGTGACGTCGGGACCCATCGCATCGGCAACGTTGGCAAACCCCCCGTTGTTGGCATGCACGGTGATGGCCGCGCCGGCCTCGCGCGCCACGGCCCAGTCGCCGGCGTTGATTCCGGCGGCCATCGCCAGTGTCAGTAACTGGTCGTCGGATGCGAAGTGCTCGGTTCGCAACCGGAAGATATCGTCAGGGAAGGCATTCAAAGGGCCTCCGGCGCCTGAGCCGAAGCCGTAGACTCCCCGGATTCCCGATTCACGCAAGCCTGAAATCGCGGCATCGGTGTGTTCCGGCGTGTTGCCGATGTGGGACCAGTCGAGCACCGTAGTGACCCCGGCGTTCAACGCCCCCAACGCGGTAACCAGGTCTCCGATATAGGCGTCTTCGGGCCGGAACGCGTTTCGGGCCGGGCCGAGGATGTCGCGAACGTAGTCGGTGAGCAGACCGTTGGGCAGAATGTTCCGCAGCGCGCCCTGCCAGCAGTGCCGGTGTGTATCGACGAAGCCCGGGATGACGATCATGTTCGATACATCCAGGACTTCGGCCGAGGCGGTGAGGTCTGGGCCCACGGCTTCGATCCTCGATCCGTCGATCAAAACGTCGGCCGAATCGAAGTCGCCGACATCGGGATCCATCGAGAGGACGGTGCCGCCGCGAAGAAGAACGCGGTCTCCAAGCGTGACGACCGAACCGCCCGCTCCGGGATCGGCGGCATCGGGTGCGCAACTCGATGCGAACGCGCCCGCGGTCAGGCCGCCGGCGGCCGCCAACCATTTCCGTCTCGACATCGCGCTTTCGGAGGTCTCGTTTCCGCCGGTCGATTTCGTCGGGTCCGGAGTCTTCAGGTCTGAAGATATATTGTCCATCTTTCCTCTCTTCGATTCGCACCTCGATGTCTGTGCGGTAGAGTGGGAGAGTGCAAGCCGCCCCTTTCTCCCGAAGGAATGCAGCAATGAAAACCGCGTTTTCGGTCTCCGTGATTTTTTCTCTGATGAGCGCATCATACCTTATCTGGCCGCCCGCAACGTCAGAGGCCCGGTGGGGGCCCGACGGCCACGAGATTTTGGCGCGCGCCGCGGTTCTCGGGCTGCCCTCGACGATGCCAGCCTTCTTCAGGGAAGCGATCGATCAATTGGTCTACCTGAACTTCGAGCCCGACCGTTGGCGCGATTTCCGCGAATCCAGCCTGGACCCCGCGCTCGGCGGCGGGCACGGGCCCGACCACTACCTGAATCTTGAAATCATCCCGCCCGGCGCGCTCCAAAGTGACGATCGCCACGATTTTGTCGATGTTGCCGGCGATGGACCGGCCGTCGGGGTCCTGCCGTTCCGGATGCTGGAAATGTTTCAGCGTGTGCGGCTGGGGTTCCGCTTGTGGCGCGAAGAAGAAGACGTCCAGGTGCGGGGCTGGATCGAACAACGGATTGTCAACGACGCCGGTATCCTGGGACACTATGTCGCCGATGCGGCGAATCCGCTCCACGCGACGCTCCATTTCGATGGCTGGGTCGGAGACAACCCGGCCGGATATGCGACTGACGGCGGCATCCATCGACGTTTCGAATCCGATTATGTTCGCGCCCGCCTGACGCTGGACGATGTCGTCGGGTTGATGAATCGCCCCCCGCGGATATGGGAAAACCCCCGGCAGGAGATCCGGAGTCACATTGAGGAATCCTTCGAATGGGTCGAACCGCTCTATCGGATCGATCGGGACCTTCCATTCAGCGAGAATCTCGATAGCGAAACGCACCGCCGATTCACGGCCGACCGGCTGGCTGAGGGCGCCCTTGCGCTGCGCGATGCCTGGTGGAGTGCCTGGGCGACGTCGGCGCCATAGCAGCACGTGTCTTCCTGGCGGCCCCGGGCTCCGCGCTCTCCTGGTACTATTTCTCGGCCACGATATATACGATGAAAACGTCGTCGGCTTCGCCTTGTTCGGCGGGCGCGAACTCCCCGTTTCCTTCGTTGGTTTCTTCGTCGGTTCCTTCCCAGTACACGGTGGCGCGCTCGAAGCCAGCCTCGATCAGGATTTCGCGGATTTCAGGGAGTGTCCAGAGACGCCAGTCGTAGGTGAACGCTTCGTTGATCCTGGAGCCGTCGGGGAAGTTGAAGTGGATCTGGCACTGGTAGTCGCCGTTGATGGGGTTGTAGGATTTCTGTTCCCAGATGTAGGTGAACCGTCCCTGCTCTTTTTTGGTGCGTTCGCGCATTTCCCTGTACGCGGCCGAGCCGCCGTACGCGTCGAGCATGAACAGGCCACCGTCCACCAGTCCGTCATGGACGTGTCCAAAGTATTGCCGCAGCAGATCGCGGCTTTTGAATATCCAGTAGCTGAAGTTCATCGCCAGCACGATATCGACTGGACCGCTGTCGACTTCGAGCACATTGGCGTTTATGAGTTCAATCCGATTCTGGGCGTGGCGAGGCAATCCGGCGATACGAAACTGGCGTCCCCACTCCTGAACGCCGGGGTCCAGGTCGACCGCAATCGCGCGATTGGTCTTGCGGCGGCGGACCCACTCGCACGCCGTATTCGCGGTTCCGGCGAAGTCTTCGCGCAGGAGCCTTGCCCTGCGCCCGCGCAGCTTGCGATAGGTGTCGTCCGCAAAATCGATCTCGGCCTCGACACATTGGACGGCAGCCTCGTATAGCACGTGCACGTCCGAGCGTTCGGCCATCGTGCGTTTCTTTCTGCCGGAAAGGGCTGTCTTTGCGGGCATCTGAACACTTCCTTCGGATCGCCGCCGATATCCCAATTATCCGCGGCGCCGGGCCGGCCGCGTGAAACCCCGATTGGCTATGATCCACGATCCGGCCCGGGAGGGCAAAGGCCGATGTCAGCAACAGTATCGACAGGCGCTCGAAGCCGCGCCCGAACCAGGCTGCGGCCGGGCCGCTGCCTGGTGGAGCCACTTGCCAGCCACCGTCACCGGATATATCATTCTGAAGAAGGAGTTGGCGGCCACCCATGAGTACCATCGAATCGGTTGTTTCCAGCGATCCCGAGATTCTGGGAGGAACTCCCGTATTTGCCGGGACACGTGTACCGATCAAGAACCTCATCGACTATCTTGCCGCAGGCGATGGTTTGGACCAGTTCCTCGAGGATTTTCCGTCCGTTAGCCGGCAACAAGCCGTTGCAGCCCTTGAATTAACGAAAGAACTCCTGACGTCTCGTGCTCATCCTGCTGGATGAATTCCTCCCACGACCACTCGCTCGCCTGCTGACCGGCCATGAAGTCCGAACCGTCGCGCAGATGGGCTGGTCAGGACTGACGAACGGCAAGTTGCTGGCAGAGGCCGCAATGGAATTCGATGTTGTCCTGACGGCCGACCAAAACATCGAATTCCAGCAGAATGTGAAGGAACTCCCGCTCGCAGTGATCGTCCTGGCGGCCTCATCCAATCGCATCGAGTCTCTCGAACCCTTGGTTCCCATCTTGCTGAACACACTGCCGGTCCTCCAGCCCCGACAAATTGTTCGGTTGGCTGGCTGACGAATTGCCGACCCGATGCCCACGGCCACCCGTTCAAGAACCGGCGGTGTGGCGAGTCCGTCGTCCGGTGCGGCCACGTGACACACGCCCCTTCCTGAATTTCGCGATACTTTTCCGCGGGAAGCGAGCTATTCACTCGGCCTTCTGCCCGAAGCGGAGCGGACCGGACGGGACCCGGCCCATTCCGCCATCTCGATTACGCGTCCATGTAGGGATTGGGTGGGGTCTTGCCTCGCGTCCGGGCGTACACGGTCAGCGCGCCGCGGTGATGCGCCGTGTGGTCCGTGATCGCCCAAAACACGCTTGACCGGGGTTGACCGCCCATGATCGGACCGTCCGGAAGGGGTTGGGACCACTCTTCTTCGCTCTTTTCGCCGAGCTGTTTCACGGCGTTATCGACGGCCCGGGTGAACCATGCCCGCGCTGCCTCGATCGAGGTCACTGCCCGGACTTCCTTGTCGTGGGCTTCAAAATCCATGTCGAAGCCCCGCGGGTCGAACGCGCCTTCGACGAACCAGTCGATGGTCTGGGCCACATGCGCAATCTGACTGGCCGCCGTGTAGACCCCTTCGGCGGGCGCATGTCCCGAATCCTCCTCGGTCAGGGCCCCCGTGCTACGGTTGAAGAACTCCTGCGCCGCTTTCATCTGTGAGATCAATGCCTTGTTCATCGTAAACTCCCTTCAAATACGTTCACCATCGCTTTCGCTGAACGAAGAATTATTACACGCCCGGCAAAGAGATATCGGCCAACAGGACTACCGCGTCCGCCGGGTTTGCCCGTAGCTGAAATTGCCGGGGGAATCGGATCACGGTCCGGACTTTCTGCCGTGAATCCACCGATCGGTCGACGCGCCAGTGCGCGCCAAAGCGCTATGGATCATCTTTGAGGTTCGTGCTATAAGGCCTGAATCGCCATGAATATATTGGAAAGTTCAAGGAAACCGTTGTTTTTCAAGGTCGGGAGCGGCTCGGGGGTCGAAACGCCAGCTCCGCGCCGGGGCATTGCCGTCCGGGTGGCGGCTCGCTCCTTATCGGCGATGCAGAAGGAGGCGCTCGTGGCGTCCAGCCTGGGCAATGCGACGTGGCGCGTGTCGAGCGACGAAGGGGCCTATCTGGACGGCGACGACGCCGCGCCCTGTCCCCTGGCGCACATGACGACCGGGATGGTCGCATCGTTCATGGAGACGGCCCAGACGTTGGCGAAGCGGAGCGGTATCGCATTGCCCCATCTCCGTCTCATCCAGGACAACTACTACACGATGAAAGGGTCGGCGCTGAAAGGCACCATGACCGGCGGGGCGCTGCCCGTGGTTCTGACGGCCCAGGTCGATTCCGCGACCGATCTCGATCGTGCCGAAGTCCTGTTGCGCGAAGCCGTGGCGGCGGCGCCGGTCCGGGGACTGATGGCCCGGATTCTCAAGAGCCGCTTCACGTTGACTCACAATGGGAACGAGATCGACAGGGGGGAGGTGCCGCCCGTCGGAGGGGACGCACTTCCGTTGGCGGGCGAACTGTTCGATTCCGCCCACCCTTCCGCCGAACCCGGCGGCGGGGACTGGGCCGCCCTGATGCGGCGGAACGGCATGTCTCCGGAAACCGATGAAATCACCAGCAGCGCGGGGTCGAGCTATGCCGACGAACAAAGCCGGCGGTTGCACGTGCGCGGTATCTGCACTCTGCGTTCGGATGGGATGAAGGTGATCGAACAGCACCTGTTCAACCCGCACGGTTCCATCTTCTATCTTCTTTCCGAAGAAGGCGAGGCTGCAGGCGGGCGGGGCCGGGCGCCCGACGCCATGAGCTACGCTTCGTCCGGTCTGGCTTTCTGTTTTCTGACGCAGTTCGGCCGCTACGCGAAGATCGTTCGAAAGCCTCTGAAATCGTACTCGGTCGTCCAGGACACCCACTTCTCGCCGATGTCGGCCGGCGAGCCGGGGGCCGCGGACCCGGTCGAAACGCATGTGCATCTGGAGAGCGATCAGGACGACGATTTCGCGCGAAAGGCGTTGAGCATGTCCGAGCAGACGTGCTTCCTGCACGCCTTGTGCCGATCGGAGGTCGCGGTCGAGCTTCGCCTTCAAGCCGCCGAGGCCGGAAACTGACGCGGCGGTCAGGTGGCCGGAAAGCGGGCGGGACGCTCGCGTTCTCAGGCGTGTTCAACGGCGCGCTCCGCGCGCCGGATCAAGCGCGGGGCCTCTCCTCTCGGGCGCGTAGCGACGCGTTCCTCGCGCCGGATCAAGCGCCGGGGCACGCTCCATAGCGCATTCATCCGCCCACTGACAGCATGTGATCAGCGACAATTAAAACTCCCGACCAACGACAATTAGAATTCCCGTTGCCTCAATAGAAATGTTACCGATCCAAGTTGTTGATTTTGCAAGATGTTTGGATGGTAACGGATCAGCAGGTGAGACGACTGATGAAGCTGACACGAAGCGAAGGGACCCTGGCCCAGGCAGCGTCGAAAGCAGGAATGGACGCAAAGACGGCCCGGAAGTACCGGGAGGTGAAGCAGCTGCCGAGCCAGATTGGGAAGGCTCATGGATGGCGAACCCGACCGGATCCGTTCGAAGAGGTATGGGGGGAGATCGAGGAGATCCTTCGGGCGCATCCGACGGTTCAGGCGAAGACGATGTTTGAGTATCTGGGGCGGAAGTACCCGGGCCGATTCCAGGAAGGTCAACTGCGGAGTTTGCAGCGGCGGTTCAAGCAGTGGCGGGCGCGATCGGGTCCGGAGCGGGAAGTGATGTTCCCTCAGGTGCATGATCCGGGGCGGCAATGCCAGAGTGACTTCACGCACATGAGCAGCCTGAACGTGACCATCGAGGGCCAGAAGTTCGAGCACCTGGCCTATCACTTCGTCCTGACCTATTCGAACTGGGAGACGGTGACGCTGTGTTTCTCCGAATCCTTCGAGAGCTTATCGGCCGGACTGCAGAACGCGTTGTGGCAGTTGGGTGGAGCGCCGGAAGAACATCGGACCGACAGCCTGTCGGCGGCAGTCAACAACCTGAAGGATCCGGATGAGTTTACGGCCCGCTATCAAGGATTGCTCGACCACTACGGTTTACGGGCGACGCACACCCAGGCCGGCAAGGCGAATGAGAACGGCGACGTCGAGCAGAGTCACTATCGATTCAAGACGGCGGTCGACCAGGAACTGATGCTGCGCGGAAGCCGGGACTTCGAGAGCCGGGACGCATACGAACAGTTTCTGGTGGGGTTGATCGACCGGCGCAACGCCGGTCGCAGCCAGCGGCTGGGTGAGGAACTCCGGCCTCTGCGGCAACTCCCGCTTCGACGACTGGACCATACGCATCGCATCCGGGCTCGCGTATCCCGGGACAGCACGATCTGGGTGCGCAAGAACGTCTATTCGGTAGACAGCCGGTTGATCGGCGAACACGTGGAGGTTCGCCTGGATACGGAACGGCTGGAAGTCTGGTACGGCGGAAAGTGCGTCGAGCAGATGCCGCGACTGCGGGGATCGGGTAAGCACGCCATCGATTACCGGCACGTGATTCATTCCCTGGTCCGCAAACCGGGCGCCTTTCCACGCTACCGGTATCGGCAGGACATGTTTCCCCGGCTGTTGTTCCGTGTGACCTACGACTGGCTGCGGGAACACCATCCGGGGACCGCGGACCGGCAGTATCTGAAGATCCTCGAGATGGCGGCCATGGACAGTGAGGAGCGGGTCCACGAAGCGCTGAGACATCGGATCGACAAGGACCTGCCGATCACAGTCCAAGCGGTGCGGGAGCACATCGACGCGGACACTCCGGTTCCTTCGCCCTGGCAGGTTCGGATCGCTCCACCCGAGATCCGACACTATGACGCGTTACTGGATCCGGTCGAGGAGGAGGCATGGCTGTGAAGACCGAGATCGCCAGTTCGCTGCGCCAGTTGCACTTGCCGGCCTTCGTCGACAACTACGGCGTTCAGGCCACTGTAGCGACCAACGAAGGTTGGGCCTACGACCGGTATCTGGTAGCGCTCTGTGAACTGGAACTGGAAGAACGACGGCAACGGAAGATCGAACGGCTCCTGCGGGAATCGAAACTGCCCCGGGAGAAGACCTGGGCGGCGTTTGAACAGTCCCGATTGCCCCGAACCGTCGAGCGACGCGTGGATGCATTGCTTGACGGAGACTTCCTGGATCGCACCGAGAAACGTCCTGGCCTTCGGGAATCCGGGCAGCGGCAAAACCCATCTGCTGTGCGCCCTCGGGCATGAACTCATCCTGAAGGGCCGGAGAATCTACTTCACTCCATGTGCGCTGCTGGTTCAGCGGCTCCTGCGGGCCAAGGCCGAGCTGGAACTGGAGAAAGAACTCAAGCGGCTCGACAAGTTCGACGCGCTCATCATTGACGACATCGGTTACGTCCAGCACAGCCGGGACGAGATGGCAGTGTTGTTCACCCTGCTGGCTCACCGGTACGAGCGCCGCAGCATTCTGATCACATCGAACCTGGTCTTCTCGGACTGGGACAAGATCTTCAAGGATCCGATGACCACGGCCGCGGCGATCGACCGAATCGTTCATCACAGCGTTATTCTGGAACTGAATCTGTCCAGCTACCGCATGGAAGCCGCCAAGAACGCGAAAGGACGAAACAAGTGACCGCGACGGGCCTGTGGAAAACGCCGCATCCGTGGGAATCCGTGCAAGACCCGGATTCCCACCGCTGCTTGGAAAAGCCTACGGCTTTACCACGTTTCCCACAGGCGGGACGGCGACGAACATCCCTTAACTCAAACGGGAATTCTAATTGTCGTCAACGGGAATAATAGTTGACGCTGGACAAGCATGGCGAAAATCTGTACCAAAATAAATACTAACGGTATAATTCCGTAGATATAACTATATTTACGGAATGTATCCGTAGTCAGAAAGGCCGCTATGTCAAAAGCACAACGCTACGAACTGCAATGGGACGAGCAGACCCACCTGCTTGCTGAGCGCGCCGCCAGAGCGGCGGGGCACTCCAGTATCAAAGCCTATGTTATCCAGTTGATCCGTCGCGATGCACCGGCGGTCTTGGAGAATTACTCCAACATCCAGTTGACCAACGAACAATTCGATGCATTCTGCCTGGCTTGTGACAATCCACCAACTCCGGGTACCAGGATCAAGCGCGCCGCTGAAGCTCTGGATCGTGAAGGTTTCGATCTGAGTGAGTAAAACCGATTGGGTCCCGCTTGATTACCGGATTCACGATGTTCGATCGTTCGATTGCGGAAAGGAATCGATCACTACCTATTTGAGACGCTATGCGGCAAAAAATATGCGTCTCAATCTGAACCGCACCTTTGTGCTACCGCATCACAAGCAGCCACGGCAAGATGATCTGAAGCTCTCGATAGCGGCCTATTACACCTTGGCTCACCAGACGGTGAGTCGGGCCGACCTGCCGGTACGAAACAACTTTCCTCACTATCCTGTTCCTGTGATTCTTATAGCTCAGTTGGGTGTAGATAAGAGGTTTCAAGGTAAAGGAAATGGCTCCAAGACGCTTGTTCACGCGCTTCGTCATGCTTATGCCATCAGCCAGTTACCCGATGGACTTCCCGCGGTTGGTATCGTGCTCGATGTGCTTGATGAACATGCACTGATGTTTTATCGATCCTTCGACCTTTTTATTCCCCTCACCAGCAATCCGATGCGGCTATTCTGTCCGATGGAGTCGGTTGCAGAACTTTCTTGATTCAGCGTAGCGGCAGGCTCAGCGGTTCCCCGTCCTCGTCGAGTGTCGACACCACGCCCGATGCCGCCGCATCGCCGGTATTCACCATCACGATCTCGGTCGTCAGGCCGTCGCCGTCCCCGAGATTCACGGTCGTGCCGCCTGGGCGGCCGGGTTCGAATACCGGGACCCGCATCGCGATGGGTTCGCCCCTCAGGTTGACGGTTTCCTGTGTGGCGTGGATCGAGACTGGGACGTCGCTGAAGATATACAGGGTTCCCTTGAAGCGTCCAACGTTGAAGAGTTGAACGAGAGAAAACTCCTGCTGGCTCTCTTCCCGCACGATGACTTCGTAGCGGTCGACCTCGGCGCCGTCCAGGGCGCGCAGTACGAACCTCAGGCTTGCTCCGACCGGATTGCGGTTCAGGATTGTAAAGAGGGCTTCGATATTCCCGTGACGGACCGGCGTGGGGCGGGTATTCACCGGAATCCATGCCCGTTGCCGGGGGCCGGCCGAATCGATGTTGTGCTCTGAAATCAGCACCTCTCCGTCCGAGAGTTGGATCAGCGCGGCTACCGACGGTGCGTTCGAGTCCGCCGGGACCGCCACTGCATAGCGGCTCCTGGCAATCGCGGATTGCCCGTCGGTAACATGGACGAATATGCCCCGCGCGGGAATCTGGTAAGGCAGGGAAGACGATTCATCCGGCTCTCCCGACGATGTGAAGAAGTCGATACGGCCGCTCATGGGTTCACCCGACGGATTGGCCAGAACGATCCGCGTGCTGTAGCCAGCGCCGTTCAACACCTTCGGAACTACCGCGGATGAGGTGTTTTGCGCGGGGATTCGCGGCGCTGTCGAAACGATTCGTTCGCCACGCGCGTTCGCGGCGACGGTCAATGCCGCAACCGTCACGGGCGTCGTGCTGTCGATTGCGACCAGACCGTCCAGTGCCATGCCGTCTTCGAGCAACTCGCCAGTACCGATTTGGCGTTGCCCGCCCGGGTCGAGCGACAGCTCGGAAGTTCCGATCGTCTGCCCCTGACCGTCGCGGAACGTGAACGCGATCTGTGCCGTCTGCGCCGACGAGTTGTTGAGAAGAAAGATCGTTTCCCGATTCGGACCGTGCCGGCCAATGACACCCGTTGACGCGGCGGGCGGTAGCGCTTCGACTGCGGTTTCGCTCAACAGCATCCGGCTTTCGCGCGTCGATGCCTCGTCGAGACGGTTTTGGGTGATACTGTACACGGCGGCCGCCTGGACGGGTAACGACAGGCTCGCGTATCCGAACTGCGGCGCGAGGTCGTCGTCGATGCTCGCGTCGATGGTCGAAAGGACGCGAGCGCCGAGTGCGGGGATGGAAACGTCGCGATCGGACCTCGAGAAGTCGAACACCATCACGCGTGCCCAGAACGAGTCCGTCGCATAGAGCCGTTGGTGTTCGCTGTCGAACGCGATGCCGCGAACGTCGGCCAACTGATCCTGGCGACCGCGTCCGGGATCCCGCGTCACGAAGTCCGGTTGACCCAGCACGAAACTGGCACCCATCCCGGTCTCCAGCGTATTGGGCGCGGCGTCGAATATCAGAACGCGATCGTTGCCCTTGTCGCTCAGTATGACGCGGTCGTTCGCGGTGTCGTAGGCCAGACCGTCGGGCCACCGGAGCACCCACCGGCCGACGTCTTCGGTCACCGGTTCGGTATCCAGGCGCACTCCCCGGGTGGATTGGAAGTCCTGCTGGCCCAATACGGCGATGGCATCCATGCCGTTCTCCAGTTGTTCGGGCGCAACATTGAAGACGAGAACCCGGTGGCTCAGCGGATCGGCGGCGAAGAGGCGCTGGTTGTTCGGATCGAAAACCAGATCTCCCGCCATGGTCGAGAAGGAGTTACGGGTTGCCGGTCCGGGCTGTGTCGCGGTGCCTCCGCGACCGCCGCCACCGTTCGCCCGGTCGGTCAGGACGGATCGGCCGGAAGTGAAGTCGGGCTTGCCGAGAACTGCGATCGCGGGTGCGCCGTTCCGGAGTTGTTCCGGGGAGATGTCGAAAACCATCACCCGGTAGTTGGGTCCGTCTGAAACGAACAGCCGCTGGCCTTCGGAGTCCACTGAAATTCCCATCGCCCGCGGATTGCTGGACGTAATGCCGTACCTGCCGATGGCCACGTCGAAGTTCAGCGATGTCCGTGTCATTTCCGCGTCCGAGGACGTGAAATCGGGTTGGCCCAGCACCGCGATGGCTTCCGGGTAATTCGTCAACCGTTCGGGATCGGCGTCGAATATCAGGACGCGGTTGTAAAAGCCGTCGCCCACGAACAGCAACTTCTGCGCCGGATCGTATGCAACGGCGCCGGGTATTCGGAAAGTTCGGGGAGTCGGCTCCGGAATGGTATCGCTGTTGAAAGTGGGCTGTCCGACGACCGCAATCGCCTTTCTGTCGAGCAGTTGGTTCTGCGGATCGAGTTGCCAAACCATGACGCGGTGGTTGTACTGATCGATCGTGAAGAGTCTGTGGTCGACCGGGTCCAATGCGACCGAGCGCGGGTAGTGGCTCCGGTCGTCGATGCGGTCGTTGGCCGCGCGAGCCGTGAAGGACGGACCTCCTTCGTCGTCGATGTGCCCCACGACGTCCACCATGTTTCCGCCGGTCAGCGAATCGCCTTCGCCCGAAATGTCGAAGATGCCGACCCGGTTTCCGGCCCAATACCCTTCCGAGACGTAGAGCAACTGGTTTTCCGCCGAAATGGAGCCTCCGGTGATCCGCGGCGCGAATGTCTTGGACTGGGCCAACTGCGGATCGAAGGTCAGGCGGTCCGGAGTGACCGTCTCGTAGTCGGGCTGTCCGATGATTCCGATCGGTTCAGGAAAGTTCACCATCCGGTCCGGGTGAACGTCGTAGGCCAGAATCCGGTTGTTGCCGCTGTCGGAGATCAGGAGGCGTCCCGTCGCGTCGTCGTACGACATGCTTCCCGAACCGATCTGCGTGTCCGACTGCCGCGGGTTGCGGCTCACGAAGTCTGGCTGACCCAGTACGGCGACCGCTTCGGGGTCGCTCTGGAACCGGTCCGGATGAACGTCGAAAACCAGAATACGGTTGTTGCCGCTATCGCCCACGAACAGCCGCTGATTGACATGGTCGAGGGCAACGCCTCCGGGGCGCGAAAGGCTGCGCGGGCCCAGGTCCGCGATGCGCGAATCGAGGTCCCGCTGGCCGATGACGGCGTACGCGTCCGGGTCATTTTCCAACCGGTCGGGATGGATGTCGAAGACGAGAATACGGTTGTTGCCGCCGTCGGACACAAACAGCCGTTGCCCCTCGCCATCGACCAGCACGCTGGCGGATTGAAACCGGTTCGGACCGATGCCGTTATCGCGCGATTCGAAATCGGGCGCCCCGATCACGGCGATAGCCTCCGAACCGGTTTCGATCCGGTCGGGGTGGATATCGAAAACCAGGATTCGCAATCCGGGTCCCCACGAGTTCACGGTGCGATCCACCGCGAACAGGCGTTGATTCACTTCGTCTATTCCGGGAGACGTGCTGAACGGAAGCGTGTCGATGGCCACGTCGCCCGACGAGGTTCGGCGTCCATAGGTCGATTCGTGTCCGAGCACATGGTCGGCCGTCCGGCGCAGCGGCAGGCCGTTTTCGTCGAGCTGGAAGATCGAGATATTGCCGTTACCCTGACCGGGGACGATGAGACGGTGAGTGGTGCTGTCCAGCACCGGCGCTCCCGGTCACCATACGGAGTGGGCGTTGGGTCCTCCGTTGGTGACGCCGCCCATGAAGGTCGGATTGCCGAACAGATCGACCGATCCCAACACTTCGGTCGCGGGTTGACCGTTCTGCTGGGCCAGCGCTGGCACGGTCGAAAGCGCGGTCAAAAGAATGAATGCCGGAGCCAAACGTGTCATGGCTTCTCTCCTGCTGTCCGGCCTTTTCGATGCCATTGTTTTTCACCGAAAAAACGCCGAGACGATTGTCCGAATTCGCTATCGACGGGAATCGACCGGGTACCGGTCGACCCGCCCAACCTGCCTGAATGATATGGGGTGCCCGAGCGCCAATCAAGGAATTTGGCGCGGATTTTGGACGGAACCGTCTTTGGCGGCGGCCGGTCAACCCTTGACAGCCCGTGGCAGGACCCTGCGGGGATCGCGTTACGAGCGCCATTGGGCCGTATGCGAGGCGCCACGACGAAGTCGATGTGGCGCATCGATCAAGTCGATGCCACCATCGATCGAGGAGGGGCAACATGGCAGATGGCCCGATGCCGCCGTAACCCGAAGGGCGCAGGGGGGTTCGGGTCACAGACTTTGTCGTTCGTCGGTCACGATGTGAAACCATCGCTCCGCTCCTCTCTTCGCGCCTGAGACCCGAAGACCCCCGCGCGCGACCCTGAAGGGTCCTGCCACGGGTTGTTATAATGCACACCCGTTCCCATATAATGCAGGCCCGTTCCCGAAGCCGGGCCGGGCGTTTCTAATTTTTGCGCCTTGTCAGCATGTCCACGACCCAACACACGCAAGTCGGAATCATCGGTGCGGGACCGGCCGGCTTGGTCCTTGCCCGCCTCCTTCATCTTCAGGGGATCGAGTCCGTCGTCCTCGAGCGCCACACGCGTGCCTACATCGAGGACCGTGTTCGCGCGGGAGTTCTCGAGCAGGGCACGGGAGACCTTCTGGTCGATTCCGGCGTTGGCGAGCGCTTCAAGCGCGAGGCGATGATTCACGAGGGCGTCCAGTTCTGTATTCGCGGCCAGAAACAACGGATCGCCCTGAAGGAACTCACCGGACGAGCCATTGCCGTCTATGCGCAACACGAAGTCATCAAGGATCTGGTCGACGCCCGCTTGGCGTCGGGCGCACCGATCCATTTCGAAGCCGAGGCGGTCGCCGTCGACGATGTCGATACCGATCGGCCGACCATACGCTTCCAGTCGGAGGGAGAGGCGCATGCGGTGCGGTGCGACTTTGTGGCGGGTTGCGACGGATTTAACGGGATCGCGCGCGAGGTCTTTCCCGAAGGCGTCCTGAGCGTTTTCGAGAAAACCTACCCATTCGGGTGGCTCGGAATCCTCGCCGAAGCGCCACCGTCGAACGATGAGTTGATCTACGCCAGTCACGAGTCCGGGTTCGCGCTTCTCAGCATGAGGAGCCCGGAGGTTTCCCGGCTCTACATCCAGGTGGATCCGGACGACGATATTGCGAATTGGCCGGACGACCGCATCTGGGAACAACTCCACTTGCGGCTGGCTTCCCACGGATGGACCCTTGCCGAAGGCCCGGTCATCCAAAAGGGGATCACCCCGATGCGGAGCTTTGTTTCGGAGCCGATGCAATACGGCCGTTTCTTTCTGGCGGGCGACGCATCGCACATCGTGCCGCCCACGGGGGCCAAGGGACTCAACCTTGCCGTGGCCGATGTTCGTGTGCTGGCTCGTGCCTTGTCGGCATTTTATGGTTCGAACCGGACCGATCTGCTGGACGGTTATTCGGCGAAGTGCCTCCGTCATGTCTGGCAGGTGCAGCGGTTCTCGTCCTGGATGACCGAAATGCTCCACAGCGCCCCGGGCGAGACGGCCTTCGACCGCCGCCGGAGGTTTGCGGAACTGGACTACGTGATGAATTCCCGCGCCGCCGCGACGTCACTGGCCGAAAATTACACCGGCCTGCCGGTCGTTCTGGACTGATCCGCCGTACTTGCGCATATTTGGGCGTGTCACGCCGCGGCGCCTTCCCGGAATTGGCCCTTCGCCAGGAAACATCCCAACAACGCGGGTATCGCCATCATCAGATGATTGATCTCCGCTCCCATGTTGGGCGCGGCCAGTTCGGCCATGAACGGAGTACCCACCCAGAATGGTGCGTAGAAGCCGACCATGAGAATCAGCATGACCCACCAGGCGATGGGAGTCCGGAACTTCGGTGCGGCAAACAGGATCAGCAGTATTGCCGCCATGGCGCCGAAGTCGCCGCCGAGTTCCCTGAAGAAGTGATGCCAACTGTGTGTCTGGGTGCCGCCCACCAGCAGGAAGGCGTCGTTTCCGACGTGGTTCACGGTTGCGCTCATGCTGTTGTAGCCGAGCAGGAACCCGGCGATTACCAGAACCCGGACCGTCCAGATATGGGTCAATATGTTTTTCATCTCGTTCCTTCCTTGTTCGAGTGTTTCTGCGCTCTTTCATGGCCGGCTGAAAGCGTAGACGGCGCCGGAATCCGAAACCGGACCGCCAGCGGCGCCCCCGTTCGTCCCGATGTCCGCACCGTCTTCAAATCGGGCGCCGACCGCCAGCATCGTTCCGCTTCGGTCCAGCGCGAGGGCGCTGCCGAATTCGTCGAATTGAACCGTGTTCGATCCCTTCAGGTACGCCTCATGGCTCCAGACACGACCGTTTCGCGTATACGTATAAACCGCGCCGGCTTCCTCGGCCGAGTCGTCGTCCTGGTTGCCGCCGAGGCCTTGGGCGGCGCTGTCTTCGTTGGGAGACGCGACAGCCAGGGTATTGCCGTCTCCGCTGATGGCCAACCGGACACCGAACCAGTCTTCCAACCCCGTATTCGAGGCCTTGATAAAGGCCTGCTCGACCCAGGCGCCATCGTCGCGGGCAAACACGTACACCGCGCCCGCGGAGGTGTTGGTCTCCTGATCCGCTCCGCCTTGGCCGCCCGGAGATACTCCGGTCAGAAAGCTGTCTTCGTCCGGCGCGCCCACGGCGACGGTCCGGCCATCCTCGCTGATGCCGACCCACACACCCATCGAATCCTGGCTCTCCGTATTTGACGCTTCGAGGCGCGTCTCTTCGGACCAGGTATCCCGGTTCCGGGTGAACAGGTACAGGGCGCCTCTTCCCTCATCTTCGTCGTAGGCGCTCGCGGCCAGCGTATCGCCGTCGCCGTCCAACGCCACCGAATAACCGAACAGCGCGCCGGCAGTATTATTGGAATTCTTGATATACGCCTGTTGCGACCATTCGCCGCCTGAGCCGGCGAATACATAGACTGCGCCCGCGGCCATTGCGGAGTTGTCCGTGTCGTCGCCGTCGATTTCCGCGGCCGCGCTGTCTTCACCCGGGCCCCCAACCGCCAACGTGTTGCCGTCGCCGCTCAAACCGATCGAATAGCCGAAAGTGTCTCCGTCCAGGATGTCCCCGGTGTTCGAAGCCTTGATGTATGCCGCCTGCGACCAGGTTTCTCCCGAGCGGGTAAACAGGTACACGGCGCCGGATTCGTTCACTGAGTTATCGGATTGGTCGGCATCGATTCCCGTGCCGCCCCCATCCTCGAAGATCGCGGACACCGCCAGCGTGTTGCCATCGCCGCTGATTGCGAGGGCCGAGCCGAACCGATCGTTGATGCCGTTGTTCGAAGCCTTGACGAAACTCTGCAGCGACCATTCCTGGCCGGTTCGCGTGTAGAGATAAACGGCGCCGGAGCCGTATGACGAATTGTCGTCCGCCGCCGGGCCGCTGGTGACGCCGCTGGCGGCATTGCCGTTCATCGGCGCGCTGGCCGCGAGGGTCCTGCCGTCGCCGCTCAGCGCTATCGCAAAACCGAATTGCTCACCTTCAATCGGATTCGATGCCTTGACGTAGCTCACTTGGTTCCAGGCTGGCGCGCGTGCGGAGGTCTCATCGGTCGCGTTTTCGGATCCACAACCCGAGAGCAGGAGAAGGGCAAGCGAAAACGCCCCCGCGGATGCCGTCGTTATTCCGCGCATGGGCCGGGTTCGTCCGGTTCGCCGGGTTCGTTTCCGCGGAATATTTCGCGGCCGTCAGCCGCGATCACCCGTGCCTCTTCCGACAGCGTCATATACGGTTGGCCGTTCTTGAGGCGCCGGCCGATCATGGTGACCGGGTCCCCGGGCTTGATGACGTCTTCGCTCCAGCACCAGTTTCTGAGGGCTCTTGGCGGTCCGAGTTCGCCCTGCCAGACGACGCGCCGACCGTTGTCGTCTTCAACCTGAATCATGAGTGTCGAGTGGGGATTGATGAGTTGGATTTCGATGACGGTACCCGAAACCGTGGTGAGCGTATCCTCATATCGCCCCGCGTCTCCGTGGTGCCCGGCGGCCGGGACACCGATCGTAATCGCGGCGATGGCCGCAACAGCCGCATGTACGACAGGGCTCTTCATAGGAGCGGTTATATACAAGACCCATTAGAGGGTCAATTTTTCAGGCGTTCCCTTCCGAATGATTCCGAATCCGAACTCATGGGCAACCTCAGTGGGGAATCCCCTCCAGCGGCGATCGCGGCGGGCTAAAGCTTCAGCAACCGTTCGGCGTTTCGCCGATAGATCTTGTCCTTGTCGTCGGCCGACAGTCCCATGGCCTCGATACCCTTGATCGTTTCGCGCGCGTACAGGCCCGGGGATGGTTCAAAGGGCATGTCCGATGCGAACACCACCTTGTCGACGCCAAAGAACTCAAGACCGCACTTCATGCCGGCGAACGCGCCAAACAAAGCCGTGTCGGCGTAGAAGTTGTGGAAGTAGTCGATGGGCCGCCGGGGCATCGATTCGAGCAGGGCAAAATAGTCCTTGTCCGAGGTCCGCGTTCCCAATTGGTCCCAGCCGTACCCGACACGGCCAGTGAAGTAGGGAATCATCGCGCCCATGTGGTGGGTCACAATCTTGATGTCGGGAAGCCGGTCGAAGAGGCCCGAGAACACCAGGCGCGACATCGCGACGCTGGTCTCGTAAGGCCATCCAAAGGTCCACCAGATTTCATATAGCGAACGCTCCTCGCTCTGGTAGTCCGAAAACGTGGCATCCCTCGATGGATGAAGCCAGATCACCGCGTCCCGTTTTGCGATCTCGTCGAAGATCGGTCGAAACTCGGGCGCATCCAGCGGCTTGCCCCCGGCGTTGGAGTGCAACTGCACCCCCTTGGCGCCCAGGTCGTCGATGGCGCGCACGAGTTCCTTCACCGCGGCGTCGGGGTTGTTCATCGGCAGCGCGGCCGCGAACGCGATAAACCTGTCCTGCTTTTCGACCAGTTCGGCCAGCCCGTCGTTGGCTTCCTCGGCCAGCGCCGGGGTACGGTCGGGCCCGCCGAGTACTTCCAGCGGGGGCATCGGCATCGACAACACCTGGACGTAGTCGCCGAACTCGTCCAGCGCCTTCAACCGGGCGTCCAGGTCGGCAATGGTCTGGATGTGCTGCACGCGCTTTCCCATGTCGCGTCCGCGCTCGCCGATGTCGATATGCTTGTCGAAGAAGTTCTTCGGAAAGAAGTGATTGAAGATATCGATTTTCACGTGATGGTCCTTCGTTCATGACTCTCGTTCATGAAGTTTATGAGTTCTGGCCGTTCAGGCCGTGGACGCCGGTCTGCCGAATGGATTGTAGTGCCCGAGGACGATCGGTGTCAGGATCGTCAGGCCGATCAGGTCGGTAATGAGGCCCGAGTGTACCAACAGCGCGGCCGCGGCGAAAAGCGCCGTTCGTTCGAAGAATCGGACGTGTCTGCGGATATGTCCGGCAACCGCCGCTCCAAGCGCGATGACGCCAATGGCGCCGGTCAGCGTGGCCAGGGCGATTTCCGTCGGCCCTCCCACCATCAACAGCGCGGGGTTCAGAGCGAACATGAACGGCAACAGGTAACCCGACAACGAAAACATGGATGCCGTGACAGCGGTCTTCATGATGTCGGCGCCGGCGATCGTTGCGCCGGCATAGGCCGCCAGCGCGCTGGGCGGCGTGACCATCGACATCATTCCAAAGTACAGGATGAACATATGGGCGGCCAGCGGGAGCACGCCCATGTCGATGAGCGCTCCGGCCGCCAGGTTTGCCAGAAGCACGTAACAGATGATCGTCGGAAGTCCCATTCCCAGCACGATGGACGAGAACATCACCAGAACCAGGGCGACATACAGATTGCCCGCGGCAAGATCCTCGATCATGGGTGCGAAACGTCCTGCCAGAGCCGTCATCAGAATCAGGCCGATCACGATCCCCACGCACGCGACGGCGCAGCAGAGCGTCACCGCTTCGCGTCCGGCGCGTTCCATGACGTTGAAGATTCTGCGGGGGGTGAGCCGGTACTCGCCAACGAACATGCTCACCGCGAATGCGCCGAGAATCCCGTACGTCGCTGAACGGGTCGGCGTGTATCCGGAGAAAAGAAAGCCAATCAGGCACGCAACCGGCACCACGAACAGGTAGAGCTCTTTTCGCTTGAGGATGCCGAGAACCAGCGCGCCCTGCGATTCGATGGCGATGCCGCCAATGTTGTGCCGGACCGCGTGGAAATGGATCGTGGCGAACAGGGCCAGGTAATAGAGAATCGCGGGGATCAGGGCGGCGACCACGATCTCCAGATACGGAACGCCCAGATACTCGGCCATCACGAATGCCGCGGCGCCCATGACGGGAGGCATCAATTGCCCCCCGGTCGATGCGACGGCCTCGACGGCGCCCGCGACGTGCGGTTGGACGCCCGTCTTTTTCATCATGGGTATCGTGAACGAACCCGCCGTCACGACGTTTGCGACGGCACTCCCATTGACCATTCCGAAGACGGCGCTCGACACCACGGCGACCTTCGACGGTCCACCCTTGAACCGCCCGAGTAGCGCCTGGGCCAGGTCGATCGCGAACCCGAGTCCCCCGATGGCCTCCAGCACGATCCCGAAGAGCACGAACGGGAATACATAGGTGAACATCACTGCCAGCGGAATGCCGAAGACGCCTTCGATCGTCAGGAAAGATTGGGTGACGATCCGGCTGAACGAGTAACCGTTGTGTCCTCCCAGAGCGGTAGGAAGCGCATCTCCGGCGTAGGCATAGACCACGAACACCGCGGTAATGACGGGCAGGGCCCACCCGACCAGCCGTTGCGTGGCGACGATGACGAGCAGGCTGCCGATGGTCCCGGCGATCAGGTCCATCGTTGTCGGAGAGCCCATGCGCTGCATCAGCGCATTCAGATTCAGGACGATGTACCCGCAGGTCAAAAAGCTGAGAGCGGCAAACAGGTAGTCCAGGATCTTGCCGGGCAATGCCTTTTTTCCGGTGGTCCCGCGTTTCGAAATCAGGAATGCCAGAGCCAGGGGCAGTCCAAGGAAGACCGCGCGCTGTTGAAACGGCTGAATCCTGAGCAGATTGACTTCGGCAATGGCAAAGACGGCAAACAGGAAAGCGAGGGTCGGGACCAGATACCGTTGGACGCCATCTTCCGGCAGTGGCGGCGCTTCTGCCGGGGGTGTTCCGTCTTTACTGTCCGTGACCACCGTCGATTCGGAAATCCCGATCAGTTCGCAAGGGAATCCGGAAGGATGCCGATCTCTCTGAAGTAACGCAGGCTACCTTCGTGGTAGGGAATGCCAATGTCCATCGCCGCGCGTTCGGGGGTGATTTCACGGCCACCGGGGTGGGCCTCGCCAATTGTTTCGCGGTTTTCGTAGATGGTCTTGGTAATCAGGTAGATCAGGTCGGGATCGGCGTCGGCCCGTGCCAGGAGTTGTGCCGTTCCCGAATCGGCGACCTGAAGGGGCTCGTCCTGACCCGCGTAGGTTCCGGGGGGAAGCGTGACGGGGCGAATAAACGGATATTCCGCGTTAATGCGGGCCAATGCGTCCTCATCGTATTGCAGATAGACGAGGTCGTGCGTCGTTGCGGCCGAAGTGATCGTCGAGTGCGGGACCGTGCCGCCCACCACGACGGCATCGACCGAGCCGTCCTTCAAGAGTTCCATCGCATTGGCCTGTCCTTCGTAGATCTGCCGGAAATCGTCCCAGGCGACACCGTGCCCGCCGATAATCGGGCCGACGAAGTATTCCCAACCTCCGCCGGCGGGGCCACTGGTGACGCGCTTTCCGGCCAGGTCGCTCATGGTCGCGATCCCACTGTCCTTCAATGCCACGATGACCGCCACGGAACTCTGCAGCGAGATCACGGCCGCCACCGGGAAGGCCTTTTCGAACTCGCCACCGCCAACGAACGCCGAGGACGTTATGGCCGCGTTAGCCATGCCGAAGAGGATCTGATTCGAATCGAGCAAACGGATGTTCTGGTTGGAACCGCTGCTGTTTTCCGCCGTGGCGACGACGCCTTCGAGGTTTTCGGTAATGATCTGTGCGATCGCGTTCCCGACGGGGAAGTAGCTTCCTCCAACGCTGGCGGTGGCAATCTGGATGCGGGGCGGGACGGCCGTTCCGTTCACGTCGACGGTTTCGGCCAACCGTTCTCCCCCGGCACACGAAGCTAACAACCACGCCGCGCCAATCGCGACCAAACGGGTACCTGTCGAGACCTTATCCAGTTTCATTACGGCAAACCTCAACCAGTCCAATAATTCGAATCATGTCAGAAAAGCGTGACGAATACTCTAAAGCGAAGCGGGTTGCCGAGGCAAGTAATGCTTAAAAACCAGTGGGTTGGAATGCGTGACGCCACCTTCGCCGAGCCCGCGGGTTTCCTGTCTACGGTCACTGTGCAGGCTGAGGCCGCCAATGGACCCAACCGCGGGCCCTCGCCGCCCAGTCACGTTTGCCTGGCCCGCTCCGCCTTCCGGCCGCACTTTCGGCAAATTCGGGGCGGGCCTTGTCAAATCGAATGCGGCAACTTATTCTTCCCCGATGAATTACGCCGCGCGACGGGTCCACCGATGATCCAATACGCCCCCACGAAACGCATTCAGTCCTTTCATCCCCCGCGGCGCACGCTGATGGGACCGGGTCCGACCGAGATCCATCCCCGGGTCCTCACCACAATGAGCCAACCGGCGATCGGCTATCTCGATCCCGTGTTCATCGAGATGATGGAAGAACTGAAGGCACTGTTGAGATACGCCTATCGGACCCGGAATCCGCTGACCTTTCCGCTTTCCGGACCCGGATCGGTCGGTATGGAATATTGCTTCGTCAACCTGGTATCTCCGGGCGACAAGGTGATTGTGTGTCGAAACGGAGTCTTCGGCGGACGCATGGTCGAGAATGTCGTCCGCATGGGCGGCGTGCCGGTCGTTGTCGACGACGAGTGGGGCCAACCCGCCG
Organism: Terriglobia bacterium; assembly: GCA_963555775.3. Lineage (GTDB taxonomy): Bacteria > Acidobacteriota > Terriglobia > 20CM-2-55-15 > 20CM-2-55-15 > JAJEDW01. The sequence continues at coordinate 888,896 of CAUVWY020000009.1, forward strand.
ATCCTCAGAAGCTGAGCGACGCGCTCGACAGGAACCCCGACGCGCGCGTCGTGGCATTCGTTCATGCCGAGACTTCGACCGGATGCATGTCCGACGCGAAGGTCCTGACCGACCTTGCGCATCGGCACGATGCGATGGCGATCGTCGACGCGGTGACGTCCCTGGCCGGTATTCCGGTGCGCGTCGACGAATGGGGCGTGGACGCCATTTACTCGGGGAGCCAGAAGTGCCTTTCCTGCACGCCCGGCCTGTCGCCGGTGTCGTTCTCCGAGCGTGTGGTCGACTACGTCAAGGGCCGGAAGGACAAGATCCACAGTTGGTTCATGGATATGAATCTGCTACTGGGCTACTGGGCTACTGGGCTACTGGGGATCGACCGAGCGTACCTACCACCACACGGCGCCGACCAATTCGCTTTTCGCGCTCCATGAAGCGCTACTGCTCATTCGCGAAGAGGGGCTCGAAAACTGTTGGGCGCGCCACCGCCGCCATCACGTCGCGTTGAAGGCGGGGCTGGAGTCGATGGGCCTGGAGTTCCTGGTACAGGAAACCTCACAACTCCCGCAGATGAACGCGGTGCGTTGCCCCGAGGGCGTGGATGAGGCGGAGGTTCGCAGGAGACTTCTGGACGAATTCAATCTTGAGATCGGCGCGGGGCTCGGACCGCTGAAAGGCAAGATCTGGCGTTTTGGCCTGATGGGTTATTCGTGCCGTCCTGAAAACGTGATGTTGTGCCTTGCCGCCCTCGGTTCCGTTTTGTCGGATCTGGAATTGCCCGTCCACGTCGGGGACGCCGAAGCGGCGGCTCACGGCGCCTATGCCCGAATGCATGCGGAATACGCCGAAGGGCAGAAGCGCAAGTAGTTCGGGGATCTTACGCCCGGCCCGGCTAGTAGTCTGTCCCCGTAACGCGTACCGACTGGCGACAGTGGAGTGCAGAAATGAAATCAGCTCAACTGAAGAGCCTAAAGTGGGGCATGGCGGCTCTCTGCGCAGGATATTTTCGCCCTAAGTGGTCCGCGACCGGCAGCGATTCGATTACGGGGACAGGCTCCCAGGCCACTATCGCGACCGGACATGCGGACGCTACTGCAGAAGTCGCTCAGCATACTACACCGATCATATGATCGATTAATGGGTTGTTTATGATAAGTGAGATACCATATGATCTGAGACGGGCTGGATGGGCGTAGGCCACAATTCCAATTCAGACCCTGGAATCGACGTGGCGATGCGGCGGCAACTGGTCCTCCTTTCCCGACGCGCCAACGCACGCGTCTCGAAATTCAGTCGGGATCGGCCTACGGACTGGCGTCCAAACGAAATACGCAACCCCGATGGAGTACTAGACACACACTTCACCGAATCAACTGCGTGGGAGTTGATAGCCACACGGCTTGAAAACGGCGAAGAGGTTGAGGTCATCGAACTGAACCAGCCGAAAGGGGCCAAAGGATACGTCATGCTGATCGATCTAGGTTCGGACGTGCCTGACCTCTACGTGAAGCTCCAATTGGGTAACGGGAAGATCTTCGGGCGCAGCTTTCACTACTCCGAACCCGGCTGAAGGACGGCGGAATCAGGAAAATGGAACCGAACAACACTCCGTACCTGCGCGACGACAGCGGGAACGACGATGGCGAATGCCCGCAATGCGGACAGGATTCAATCACCACGTACTGGCATCACGATACGTTTAAATACGGAACCGGCGATTTGGCGGTGATGCTTCACGCCACCCTACCCGTTCGCCGCTGCAGCTCATGTGATCTTGAGTTCCTCGACCATGAAGGCGAACGACTGAGACATGAAGCGGTATGCCGATATCTTGGTTTGTTGTCACCGGCTGAAATCTGCAGCATTCGGAAGCGGTATGGGATGTCGAAAGCCGCTTTCGCTGAGGTTACCGGCCTAGGCGCCGCTACCATCGGTCGATGGGAAAACGGCGCCGTAGTTCAGAATCAATCCAATGATCGCTATCTTCGGCTCCTTGCTCTTCCGGGCGTCATGGAGACCCTGAAAGATCTGACTACCCCAAAGAGTGCCTCTGAACAAGCGCAGGTCCAAAGTAGTTCTAAGTTCCGTGTGTTGACCGTGTCCAGCCAACATCGCCGGCATCAGGAGAGATTCCAGCTCAGGATGGCGAGCTGACCTCGTGTACGTTACCACCTTCTACTCGTTCAAGGGCGGAGTGGGAAGAACGATGGCACTCGTGAACGTAGCCGTCGACCTCGCCCAACGGGGCCGCCGGGTTCTTGCGGTGGATTTCGATTTGGAAGCGCCCGGCCTCGACACGTTCGACCTCGGCAGGCCGACCGCTACCACGCCGGGCATGATTGACTTCGTGAGCGCGTATCTCCGCAGTGGACAGGCTCCTCACGTGGGTGAATTCGTCTTTGAGGCGCCCGGCATCGGAGACGGCAACGGTGGTCTCTGGATCATGCCTGCCGGAGCGCATCGGGACAGCTACGCGAGTACGTTGGCTCAGATCGACTGGGGCGCTCTATACGAGCAACACGATGGGTACCTCCTGTTCGAAGATCTCAAGGAACAGTGGAAAACATTCGTTAATCCGGACTATGTACTGATCGACTCGCGCACCGGTCATACCGACATCGGGGGCATTTGCACGCGGCAACTCCCCAATTCAGTTGTCATACTGTTTTTCCCAAACGCTCAGAACCTCCGCGGGTTGACCAAAGTCGTCCGCGACATCAGAAGGGAAACAAGACACCCACGCGACAACGCGATCGATCTGCACTTCGTTATGTCGAACGTGCCGGATCTTGACGATGAAGACAAGATCCTGGAAGAGAACATCGCTTCTTTTCAGCGGGATCTCGGTTTTCAAGGAGATCCGACGTTGATCCATCGATACGACAGCCTCTTGCTCCTAAAGCAGGCGATCTTTACCAAGGAGCGCCCCCGAAGCCGACTCGCCAAGGAATACCAGGCCGTGACCACCGGGATCATCCGGCTCAACGCCGCGGATCGCGATGGTGCACTCGATTACATTGCGAAGATCCAGCGGATCCGGCACATGCCTAGAGGCCGCCCGCGTGCGGAAGCAGAAGAGCACCTGAAGATGATCGGAGCAAAACACGCGACCGACGGAGAAGTACTGTTTCGCCTGGGATCGTTGCGCATTGACGACGGCAATTTGGGTGATGCGGAAGCGCTATTCACGCGAGCCATCGACGCTGGGTACCGGGAACCCGACGTGTATCTCAGACGAGCCTTCATACGGCGCTCAGAGCAGGCGGACACTGATGGGGCCAGCCAGGATGCCATGGAAGCTCTGAGTTCGGACCATGCATCTCCTGGACAAGTGAGGCGGGCGATGTCGATGCTGACACCTCAGCACTTGACGCGGGTTGCCGAATCGCCAGCGGTAGCGGCCTTGCCCCCAGACGAACGAGTCTGGATCGCCAGCGGACTTACAAAGTCCGAATCCGAGGCCGGAATCGCGTGCAATATCCTTCGCGGGGTGCTGGCCGCCGGCCACTTATCGCCTGACGAGCAGACGATTGCCAGGCGTTCCATGTCGCTAGCGGCTATTGCCTTGAGACGGTTTTCCGAAGCCATGGAGGTAATACGGAGCGAAGCTCCCGAAGTGGGCGAAATGAACATCAATTTCGCGTTCAACTACGGCATGGCTCTCTGGGGAGAGAAAGGACAGCTTGTCCTCGAGCCCTTCCAGCATGTCGTGGAAATCGCGCGTTCAGAACCAGAGGAAGATCCTGGGCCCAACTATCTTCAATGTATGGCGGTGGCCAACTGGGCTGTCGGGGAGTCGGCAGCGGCGCAGAACTTTGCCGCAAAGGCCAAGCAAGTAATGGCAACACGGCACGGGCAGGAGTTCAGTTGTTGGCGTTACCTGAGCGTGGACACAAGCCAATTTGAGGAAGATACCAACGCGATACTCAAGTTGATCGGTGGCGACGAAAACGTCACACCACAATTTATGAACCCCGACACCTAAGTGGTGGCTCTAAGATTGGCCAACGATTCGAATCAGTTTGATCCAGCCACAAACACATCGACAAGAGACAAAAGTAGTTATCGGTTGGTTGTGGCGCAAGATCCCTGTTAGCGCGCATCAAGAAGTGAACATTTCTTAAGGTGCGCCGGGCTCGGACCGCTGAAAGGCAAGATCTGGCGTTTCGGCCTGATGGGTTATTCGTGCCGTCCCGAAAACGTGATGTTGTGCCTTTCCGCCCTCGGTTCGGTTCTGTCAGACATGGAATTGCCCGTACACGTCGGAGACGCCGAAGCGGCGGCTCACGGCGCCTATGCCCGGATGCATGCGGAATTCGCGGAAGGGCAGAAGCGCAAGTAGTCCGGGGATGTTGCCTTCCGTGAAGTCAATATGATCCCACGGTTGAAGAAACCGGCAGCGAAGTTTCCCCGCTTTGATCTTTCAGACGCGATCAGCCGAATAGCCACGCGCCAGGACCATGGGAACTCCCATCGTCTAACGCATCGTGACCTTGAAATCCCCTGTTTGATCACCCTGAACCCAGGTGCCAACTATCGAACGATCGACGACCGAACCGAGATTTTCGATCCTGCCATCGATCATGTAGCGTACGCCCTCTGATTGCGCCTCCAGGTGCACTGTCCAATCGGTGTGATCGAGTTCGACGCTCGAAAATGAAACCACGTCCGGCCCAGGGTTGAGGCTGCCCGAGAGCGTCTCGCTCTCGTAGTCGGCCTCATGGTCCAGCAGAATCACGATGGCAGTCCGGTCCGTTGGGTTGCTGCCCCAGTCGCCCAGCCACACGCCCTTCAACGGATGTCCTTGGCCCTGGGTCAGTGACACCCCGCCGGAACTGTTGGCAAACTGGTTGTTCTCGTGGCAGATGACTTCCTCCAGTTCTTCGCCGAGCTCCCACCTGATGTCCCAGGCAATCGTCCACGGTCTCGTGTACGCGCCGGGATCATCGATCGTCGCCTGGTATGCCAACGTATAGTAATCTGTGCGCGTGAACCGTTCGGTCACGTGGTGTTGCACGGTACGCGGGGCGCCATAGCGGGACATCCAATGTCCTTCATTGAAGCCGACCGTATCGACCACCAGCGTATCCCCGTCCCAACTGCCGACCGCATGACCCATCCAGGTCGGAAGGTCATAAGCTTCTTGTGGATGAGGGCGCCCGTCCATGTGAATCTCCTGCCAGTTCCGGGTGACGCGTTCGAAGATTCTGACGATACGTTGTTGTTCGGGAATCTGGATGAACTCCCAACCGGAAATGAGCGAGGTTGGCCGCGTTCCGCCGCCTGGGAGGCAAGAATTGTTGGGATCGTCTGCAAAGTTTGTCTGGTTGCGGTAGTCGTATAGTGCCTTGGCCCACGGCTTGAAAGGAATCCCATCTTCCGGGTCTATAACGTCCAGACTCACGTTCTGGTGGTTTCCGGAGTGCCAGGCTCCTTTAACATTCGGGTCGACCCACCCCAAATTTACCGTGCCATCCGCGAGCCGCGGTATCGGCAGGTCGGGTCTTGCCACTTCCGTCCCGTCTTCTTGAGCCCATAAGGGGGACTGAAGCGACAAGAGCACTAGAGCAGCCCCCATAGATAAGCATGTTTTCGTGATCCGTTGATGCCGCACTTCTCAACCCTCGCTTACCGAACTTGCAATCAACCGACATGCCAAGGCAATTCGCTGATCGTATGAGAATCGACGACAAGCGTGCCTGAAGCGTTCACAAGCGTTCAAGACAGTTTGGCGTAGAGTAATGGAGTGGTATCCTTCAGGCAAGATTTAGATTCCTGGATGTCGGAGACGAACAAGATGAGAGGAAAGCTGGCGAGTCTGGTTGTTGCTGTCGGTATGCTTCTTTACGCAGTGCCGGCGTTTTCACACCACTCCTTTGCCGCGGAATTTGACGACAGTAAGCCCATCACCCTCAATGGAAGCATCACCAAGGTCGAGATGACCAATCCACATGGATGGATTTACATAAACGTCAGAGAAGAGGACGGCAGCGTCCAGAATTGGGCCGTCGAAACGGGTACTCCAAGGGCCCTTGTCAGAGCAGGTGGAAACAGGGAAACCTTGGCGCCGGGAACGGAGATTATCGTCGAGGGGTGGCTTGCTCGTGATGGAACTCCAAAAGTAAACGGCAGAAACATCATGTTCGCCGACGGGCGATCGATGACGGCCGGTTCGTCGAACCCTGCAGTTCAATAAACTGAACGAAAGGGCGCCGGTGGAGTAGAGAAGACCCTCCTTTAGCCTATCGCGCCATGGACCACGGCGTCGTAACACTAAAAGACCCTCACACTTGCTAAAGACCCTCACCATGTAGACACACACGTGCATTCTTGATCCGGCCTATCTTACCGATTACAAATCGGAAATCGATCTTTTATCGGACGGAACTTCAGTCTCGTGAACTCAAGGCAATTCAGCGAGCTTGCCGAGCCTGACTTCGACATCCCCGTTTTCGAAGCGCCCCCGCCCCGGCTAGTAGTTGATTTCCCGATAGAACATAAACGTGTCGGCCGAATCCAGCTTCAGGTTATGGCGGATCGAGGCTTCGTAAGAGATCAATGACCGTCTTGTCATATAGTACGCGGCGCCGCCAACCAACAGCGTGGCGGCAGCGACGGCCACGCCCGACCTGAAAAGGACGTACTGCAGGCCGAGGGCGGTTACCATGACGAACACGCCCAAGCCCGCCCGCGCCAGCTTGCGGAGACGTCGATTCAGATCGAATTTTATGCCGAAGGGGATTCCGTCGACCAGCCGGAGCGCTACGCTGAGATAGAGGGCTGAAACGGCCGCGCTGTATGCGATGAATCCAGCGGCAACAGCCGGCCCCCATGACCAGATCGATATTGGAAGCCAGATCAAGTGCGGAATCAGCACGAAAACGACGAGCAGGGCCGCATGGACTCCTCGGGCGAAGCGTGAAAAATAACCATCCGGTGCGATCTGGAATATCCACACTGCCTTGTAATCGACCCCAAACTCCAGGTTGTTGCAGACCGATGTCATGATAATCCCGCTGAAAAGTGGCAGCAGATGAACCGGCGCGAAATTGTTGGTGAAGGGGGATACGGCACTTTGCATGATGAGCAGCACAACCGAACCTACGATCAATACCGGTGCCATGGGGGCAACGCTATGTTTGGATTGCCAGTCACGCCCGATCAGGTTGGCAATGAATTCGAAACCGGCGCGGCCCACCTGCCCCCCACTGAGGTAAGCGGCCCAGCCGCCAACCCCCGAACGACGTGATCGCGTCGTCGTTGCCGAGGCGCTGTGGACCAGCCCGGAGACGCGAATCAGATAGTCGCCCGAGAGCGAGCGCAGGACGAAGAAAACAGCTGGCAGGGCGACAGCGGCGAAACTCCCGCACAGAACGCCCAGTACGCCACCCGGCACCGCGTAACCCCGGACAACGATGTCGCTGAAGATGACGTCCGATAAGGATTCCGCCGGCATCGCGTCCCCGATCAGGTCGCCGAGGGGGCCCGCGCCTCCCATCGCAAGAATGGGAAGCGTTGGCGCCATCATTGCAATCCCCTTGAGCCGTCGCACGGGCACGAAGCGAATGAGCCAGCCGAACAAGCTGCAGCATATGAGGGCCAGGACGACTGAGGAGGCAAACGCGGCCGTCAGGTGGAGCGGGGCGTAGAACCAGGGCGCTCCGTCCAGGAATGTGCCGAGCAAGGCCGGAACTCCGTTCATGCCGAGCACGATGTAGACCACGATCCGGAGTAGATGAGTCAGTTTCGCGCTCGTATAAGTGGCGCCGTTGACCGGTTGATGCGCGAGGATCATCCCTTCGACCGGGTTAACCAGGGAATCTGCGGTTTCCGGCACCAAAAATGCGACCAATATGAATAGCGTGAATATCAGGAAAATCAGAAAATGAGTCGCGGCCGGAACACCGATGGCGAACATCACCAGACTCATCGCGCTGGATGCGATCACCGAGATTCCAACCACGACGATGAGCACTGTGCCGCCGAGCTGCTGGACTGCCTCGCGCCGTTGACTCAGCGTGTTGAACAGGTCCACGAGAATCCAATACCGGCGAGGTTCGATTCCCAGACGCTCCAGGAGTCCGGAAACCTTCCTGCCCCGAAGCGCTCGCCGCAGGGCGCCTTTCAATGCGGTCATGGCCGCGGTCCGTCGATGAGGTTCGAAACAGTTTCGTGAAGCACCGGGGCGCCGTAGCTGAATGCGGGCCGGTCGACCGAGACGTCGTCGTCGTTAGAGGGATTCAAGATTTATTCGATCCACACCGGCCTCCCGGTTCGAGTTCAGGGCGCTGCCTGGTTGTTGATTTCCTGGTAGAACGGAAGAACGCCGAGCGAATCCAGCTTCAGGTTATAGCGGATCGAGGCTTCGACAGCGGTCAATGACCACCGTGTCATGTAGTACGCGGCACCGCCGACCAACAGCGTGGCGGCAACGACGGCCACGCCCGACCTGAAAAGGATGTACTGCAGGACGACCGCGATCAGCGTGACGAACGAACCCACTATCATCAGCGGCATCGTGAGGAGCAATCGACTCTGTTCGAATTGCCTGCCGAAGGGGATTCCGCAGATCAGCCGCAGTGTCAAACCGACATAGAGGGCTGAAACGGCCAGGCTGTACGCAATAAAGGTGGCGGCATCGGTCGCCCCCCATGACCAGATCGCTATTGGGAGCCAGATCAGGTGTGGAATCAGCACGAAAACGGCGAGCAGGGCGGCATGGACTCCTCGGGCGAACCCGGAAAAGGAACCATCCGGCGCGATCTGGAATATCCACACACCCTTGTAATCGACCCCAAACGCCAGGACGTTGCACACCGATGCCACGGCAAGCCCGCTGAGATGGGGCAGCAGATGAGCCGGCGCCAAATCGCTGGAGAAGGGGGATACGGCACGCCCCAGGACGAGCAGCGCAATGGAACCGATGATCAACATGGGGGCCATGGGGGCCATGCTTTGTTTGAATCGCCAGTCACGCCAGATCAGGTTGGCGACGAACTCGAAACCCGCGCGGCCCGCCTGACCGCCACTGAAGCGAGCCGCCCAGGCGCCAACCACTGAATGATGTGGGCGCGTCTTCGCTGCCGAGCCACTGTGGACCATCCCGGTGACCCGAATCAGATAGTCGCCCGAGAGCGAGCGCAGGCCGAAGAAAAAGGCTGGCAGGGCGACTGCGGCGAAACTCGCGCACAGAACGCCCATTCCGCCACCCGGCACCGAGTACCCCCCCACGACGATGTCGCGGAAGATGAAGTCCGATACCGCCGGCAACGTGTCCCTGACGAGGTTACGGAGGGGTCCGGCTCCTGCTATCGCAAGAATGGGAAGCCCTAGCAGCCTGTCGGACTTTCGGCGTAAGTCCTTTGTTTTCAACAACGGCCCTTTTTAGCCCGAAACGGTAAACACAGTCATATGAATGACTTAGGTTTTTGATTCGGTGTTAGTCCGACAGGCTGCTAGAGCAATTGCTGCAATGCCCTTGAGCCGTCGTACGGGTACGAAGCGAATGAGCCAGCCGAAAAAGCTGCAGAATATCAGGGCGAGGACGATCGACGAGGCAAACGCGGCCGTCAGGTGGAGCGGGGCGTAGAACCAGGCCGCTCCGTCCAGCAGTGTGCCGATCAAGGCCGGAACCCCATTCATGCCGAGCACGATGTAAAACACGATCCGGAGCAGATGAGTCAGTTTGGCCCTGGTATACGTCGCGCCGTTGACCGGTTGATGCGCGAGGATCATCCCTTCGACCGGGTTTACGAGGGAGTTGGCCGTTTCCGGCACTAAAAACATGGCCAATACGAATAGTGTGAGGATCAGGAAGACCGGGAGATGAACCGCAGCCGGAACGCCCATGGACAAGTTCATGAGACTCATCACGCTGAATAGGACGGCCAGAATACCGGCCGCGACGCGGAGCGACGTGCTGCCTATCTGCTGGACTGCTTCTTGCCGTTCACTCAACTTGTGGAACAGGTCCACGAGAATCCAATACCGGCGAGGTTCGATTCCCAGACGCTCCAGGAGTCCGGAAACCGTCCTGCCCCGCAGGGATTGCCGCAGGGCGCCTTTCAATGCAGTCATGGCCGCAGTCCGTCGATGATGTCCGAAACAGTTTCGTGAAGCACCGGGGCGCCGCCGTAGCTGAAAGCGAGCCGGTCGACCGAGACGGTGTCGTCGTTAGAGGGATTCACGATTTCTTCGATCCATACCGGCATCCCGGTTCGAATTCAGGTCGCTGCCTAGCAGCCTGTCGGACTTTCGGCGTAAGTCCTTTGTTTTCAACAACGGCCCTTTTTAGCCCGAAACGGTAAACACAGTCATATGAATGACTTAGGTTTTTGATTCGGTGTTAGTCCGACAGGCTGCTAGGTGTTGATTTCCTGGTAGAACGGAAGAACGCCGAGCGAATCCAGCTTCAGGTTATAGCGGATCGAGGCTTCGACAGCGGTCAATGACCACCGTGTCATGTAGTACGCGGCGCCGCCGACCAACAGCGTGGCGGCAACGACGGCCACGCCCGACCTGAAAAGGACGTACTGCAGGACGACCGCGATTAGCGCGCCGAACGAACACAATATCGCCAGCGGCAATGTGAGGAGCATTCGATTCTGTTCGAATAGCCTGCCGAAAGGGATTCCGCAGATCAGCCGCAGTGATAACGCGACATAGAGGGTTGAAACGGCCACGCTGTATGCAATAAAGGTGGCGGCATCGATCGCCCCCCATGACCAGATCGCCATTGGAAGCCAGATCAGGTGTGGAATCAGCACGAAAACGGCGAGAAGGGCGGTATGGACTCCTCGCGCAAACCCGGAAAAGGAACCATCCGGTGCGATCTGGAATACCCACACACCCTTGTAATCGACCCCAAACGCCAGGACGTTGCACACCGATGTCACGGCAAGCCCGCTGAGATGGGGCAGGAAGTGAGCCGGCGCCAAATCGCTCGAGAAGGGGGATACTGCACGCCCCAGGACGAGCAGCGCAATGGAACCGATGATCCACATGGCGGCCATGGCAGCAATGTTTTGTTTGAATCGCCAGTCACGCCAGATCAGGTTGGCGACGAACTCGAAACCGGCGCGGCCCACCTGACCGCCACTGAAGCGAGCCGCCCAGGCGCCAACCACTGAATGATGTGGGCGCGTCTTCGCTGCCGAGCCACTGTGGACCATCCCGGAGACGCGAATCAGATAGTCGCCCGAGAGCGAGCGCAGGCCCAAGAAAAAGGCTGGCAAGGCGATTGCCGCGAAACTCGCGCAAAGAACGCCCATTCCGCCACCGGGCACCGCGTAGCCCCCCACGACGATGTCGCTGAAGATGCGGTCCGATACTGCCGGCATCGCCCTGATGAGGTCGAAGATGAATCCGGATGAGATGACCATTAAAATGGGAAGCCCTTGTGCCATTGCTGCGATCCCCTTTAGCCGTCGTACGGGTACGAAGCGAATGAGCCAGCCGAAAAAGCTGCAGCATACGAGGGCGAGGACGATCGACGATGCAAACGCGGCCGTCAGGTGGAGCGGGGCGTAGAACCATGCCGCTCCGTCCAGCAATGTGCCGAGCAAGGCCGGAACCCCGTTCATGCCGAGCACGATGTAAACCACGATCCGGAGCAGATGAGTCAGTTTGGCGCTGGTATATGTGGCGCCGTTGACCGGTTGATGCGCCAGAATCATCCCTTCGACAGGGTTTACGAGGGAGTTTGCCGTTTCCGGCACCAGAAATGAGGCCAATATCAATAGTGTGAAGATCAGGAAGACCGGGAGATGAACGGCAGCCGGAATGCCGATGGCCCACATCACCACACTAATCAGGCTGGATATGACGACCAGGAAACAGGCCACGAAGAGGAGCGCGATACCGCCTAGCTGCTGGACTGCCTCGCGCCGTTCACTCAGCGTGTGGAACAGGTCCACGAGAATCCAATACCGGCGAGGTTCGATTCCCAGACGCTCCAGGAGTCCGGAAACCGTCCTTCCCCGCAGCGTCTGGGTCACGGCGGCTTTCAATGCGGTCATTACCGCAGTCCTTCGATGATGTCCGAAACCGTCTGGTCCGAATCTTCAGAGTGCGTCAACTGACGGAATATGTCCTCAAGCCTCCCCCCTGCAGTCGATCGTTTCAGGTTATCGAGAGTGTCGTCGGCGATGAGGGCGCCTTCATTGATGATCAAGGCCCGGTCGCAGACGCGTTCGACCACGTCCAGGACGTGCGAGCTGTAGAGAATCGTCTTGCCCTCTCGCGCCAGCGCGGCAATCAGATCCCGAACCATCAGTTGTGCGTTGACGTCCAGTCCGGAAAGCGGTTCGTCGAGCAACAGGACCGGGGGATTGTGCAGCAGGGCCGCTGCCAGCAGAATTTTCTGCCGCATGCCCTTGGAGTAGGCCTCCAGGCGGCGCCGCCGGTCTTCGGCCAGGTCGAAATGTTCAAGGAACCTGCGAATGCGGTCCTGCAGGGTGTCTTCGGGTACATCCTGAAGTCGTCCGATGAGTTCCAGGAATTCCTGTCCTGAGAGGCTTTCGAACAGTCCGGCAGCTTCGGGGACGTAACCGATCCGCTTCTTGGCTTCGGCGGCTTCGGCCGGCATCGCGAATCCGGCGACCGAGACGGTTCCGCCCCCGGGCGGCAGGATTCCGGTCAAAATCTTTATTGTCGTGCTCTTGCCCGCGCCGTTGGGGCCAAGGAGTCCCACGACTTCGCCCTTTCGCAACGTGAAGCCGATTTCATGAAGCACCTGGGCGCCGCCGTAGCTGAATGCGAGGCGGTCGACCGAGACGATGGCGTCGTTGGAGTCAAGATTGGGTCGATCCACACCATTCTCCTGGCTCGAGTTAAGGGCATCGCGCGGACCCCACTTTCTATCACAGTTATCGCTGAGAGCAAACGAACTCGATGCGCGCGCAGCAATTCTCATTATGAGTGTTTTCCGCTGTTCATTCCGCTGTTCATTCCCGCTCCTGGTTTTGAGGTTCTTCGATGTCGTGACTGGTTGAGTTGGGCGCCTGCATTCCGCGACTCCGAAACTGTAGCGGCGGTCTATGACCGCCCGAATCAAGCATTCCGAGACTGCCCAAATCAAGATCGTAATGTAGGGGCGGTCTATGACCGCCCGAATCAAGATTGTGCAGTCATAGACTGCACCTACAGTGGGAATGGGAATGGCATATCATTCCAAGGCCCTCAGGGGCCAAAATGAGAATTGCTGATGCGCGCGTCACGGCTATCCAGTCCTGCACCCCGTGGAAGGGTGCTTATGCCGGCAATGGGCTTTTGATGTCTGTTTGGAACAACCTCTCTGGAACGGTGGACTTCGCCGCCACCGAGCGATAACCTTGTCGCCTTGTTTCATCAATCCACCGAATGAGGGACGAATGGCTGTGGGTCACACACCGGGGAGGTCAAGGCGTATGGGATGGGTGATTTTTGTCATGGGCGCCGTGCTGGCATGGGGTTCCTACGGGGCGCTGCTGCACCAGGGGCAGACCCAGTTGGGAAACCCGTTGAAGGCGCTGCTCTGCGTCGGTATCGCCTACTTCCTGATCGGAGTACTGGTTCCGGCCGCGGTGCTCGGCACTCAGGGCCAACTGGCCGGCTTTGACCGCACCGGATCCATCACTGCGACGGTTGCGGGCGGCCTGGGCGCCATCGGGGCGGTATGCATCATCTGGGCGTTTCGGACCGGCGGCCTGCCGATTTACGTAATGCCCCTGGTTTTCGGCGGCGCGCCGATCGTCAACGTTCTGGTATCGATGCTGATCCACCCGACTCGGAATCCGATCAGTCCGATGTTGTACGTGGGGTTTGCCCTCGCGTCGGTCGGCGCGTCGATCGTCTTGTACTTCAGACCCACGGCTTGATACGCTGATTCCCGGGATTCGGGGAGCGGGTCGTGCCTCGGTCCTGTTTCAAACGGCCGTATGATGACAATCCGGCAACACGACCCGATAACACGTTGTTGCAATTGGAGATTGAGATGGAACTCACGCAGCGAAAGGTGAACGGAACTCTGTTTCCGGCCTTGGCCATGGCCTTGTTGACCACCGTAATCGTGCCGCATGTCCTGGCACAGGATTGGCCGCAATGGCGCGGGCCCGGCCGTGACGGCGCAACGTCGTTCAATACGCCCGCCTCATGGCCCGACAGCCTCGAACAGCAGTGGCAGGTCGAAATCGGTCTGGGTTACGCCACCCCACTGCTCGTCGGCGACCGCGTCTTCATGTTCAGCCGCCAGGACGCGGACGAAGTGATGACGGCCCTGGATGCCGAAACCGGCGAAACCGTCTGGCGGACACCCTATGCCGCGCCGTTCGAGATGTTTGCGGCAACGGCCCGCCACGGTGCGGGGCCCAAGTCGACGCCGACTTACGCCGACGGCAGGCTTTTCTCGTTCGGCATGAGTAGCATCCTGACCGCCTTCGACGCCGAAACCGGACGGCAACTCTGGCAAAAGCCGCCGTCGGCCGCTCAGCCCATCTACCACACGGGCCAGTCGCCGCTGGTTGACGGCGATTCGGTCATTATTCACCTGGGCGGGCCCGGTGACACTGCGTTGAGCGCGTACGACGTGGCAACCGGTGACGTTCAGTGGACGTGGGACGGGGACAGCCCCGCCTACGGTTCGCCCATTGCCGCCGAACTCGGCGGAACCCGTCAGGTCATCGTGTTTACCGATAGCCTGATGATCGGTATTTCCCGCGACAACGGGCAATTGCTCTGGAGCCGGCCCTTCACGACGCCTTCGAACACCACTTCGCAGACGCCGATCATTTACGACGACATGGTCATCCAGGCGGGACGCGAGAATGGTTTGACTGCATTTCGCGTGATTCCCCAGGAAGGCGAATGGCGAACCGAGGACGTCTGGCACACCGACGACGCATCGCTGCACCTGACCAACGGCGTCGCCATCGACGGCGTCATCTACGGGCTCTCCCATCTGAACAGCGGCCAGTATTTCGCCGCGGATCTGGATACCGGCGAGATCCTCTGGACCAGCCCGGGCCGCCAGGCCGAGAATGCGGCGATCGTCCGTGCGGGCGATACGATCTTCTCGATCCAGGACGACGCGCAAATGATCATCCTGAACGCCAGCCGCACTGAATTCGAACCCGTCCAGCAGTACGAGATCGCCAGCAGCGAGACCTGGGCCCAGCCGGCGATTTCAGGAAACCGCATGTTCGTGAAAGACGTCACGCGACTGACGCTCTGGACCTTGGACTGAATACTGCCGAGGAACAATCAGTGAACGGACTCTCTCCGTTGCGCGCCCGCCGTTGTTGTGCATCGGCAGGACCTCGGAGATTCTTCCCGTGACGTGATCGACCTCGGTGGGGACGGTCTGAAGCTTCCGGACCGCGAGTATTGCGCCGGATCGTGAAGGAGGTTTCGTGGAACGAAGATCGCGTGGTTTTCTGATGCTGGCGCCGATGGCGTTGATGGTCTCGACCGTGGCAGTGGGCCAGGGGCTGGGGACGCAGTTTCCTGGAGATAGTGTCGAGCCGCCACCGCCGCCTGAATTTCGCGAGGCGCCCCGGCACGACGACGGCCGGATCATGCTTCATGCGCCGATCGGAGAAGAGCAGGGACTCTGGGTGGGGGGTATCACGCGCCTTTCGGTGACCGATCACGACGAGGTCCCTTACCAGCCGTGGGCCCGCGAACTGGTTGGCTACCGCCGGGGCAGTCCCCTCGAACCTCACACGCGATGCAAGCCCTCGGGAGGACCGCGGCAATTCCTGACGCCTTACGGTGTCGAGTTCGTGGAGATAGCCGAAACCCGGACGGTGTATATCTTTGATATCGGTGGACCCCACACCTATCGGATCGTCCACATGGACGGCCGCCCGCACCCCGACAACCTCACGCCCAGCTACTACGGACACAACATCGGCTATTGGGAAGGCGACACGCTGGTCGTCGATTCAGTCGGCTACAACGAACGGTTTTGGATGGACCGAGGCCGAAGCCCCCACACCGAGCAGCTACATATGATCGAGCGCTTCACCCGCACCGACTTCAACAACATGAAGTACGAAGTGACGATCGACGATCCGGCCGTCTATACGGCGACGTGGACGGGCGAGTTCGACATGAATTGGCGGGATGGCGACGCGCTGTTCGAATACATCTGCCAGGACAACAACTACGCGATCGACATCATGATCGGAGCGGAGGACGACGTCGACCGCAGCCGGATCGTTCCCTGAGTTCGTCCTTCGTACGGGAATCGAGTTCTACCAGGCATACGATCAACGATTGTCGACGACGATCTCGCCGCCTTTGATCACCACCCGAACATTCAGCACATCCGAGATATTGGCCAGCGGGTCGCCGTCAATGATGACGATATCGGCGAGTTTGCCCGGTTCCAGCGTCCCGATTTCGTCCCCGCGGCCAACCGTCACGGCGGCGTTGCGCGTCATGATCGTAACGATGTCCTTCGGCGAGAAGACGAGGCTCAACGGCCGCAACTCGTGGGCGAGCGAATCCCTGGGAGGAAATCGAACGTCGGTACCGTAACCGTACGTGATTCCGGCTTCCCAGAGCAGGCGCGCATTGACCGGGCCCTGCCCCGCGCTCGAAAGCGTGTCCCACGGGAACGGCTGCAGGTCCCGGAACAGGGGCACGTTATCTTCGTCAAAGGCCGGAACGAACACTCCGAGGGTGGACATCATCGGAATTCCGGCTTCGGCGATCATTCGGGCCGTGTCTTCATCGAGTTGTCCGATGTGCGGCGTATGCACCAGAATCGTCGTTCCGGCTTCGACGGCGGCCACCGTATCCCGTACCGAGACAGCGTGTGTGATAGTGGGGATGCCCAGTCGCCCGGCCTCGTCCACGATCAGGGACAGGGTGTCGATTTCCGGACCGTCGGGGCTGACGATCATGCCCGTCTTGATGGCATCGACTCCGGCTTCCGCCAATGACCGAATCGTTTCAAGCGTCTGTTCCCGTGGAATCGCCGGCGCGGCTTCGGTGGGGCGGTTCGTTCGCGACGCGTCCACCCGAGCCGGATCGACTCCGGTCCCAAACCCGCCCGTGCGGCCGGCCAGCGGGGCTCTCCCGGATGCGATGATCCGTGGCCCGGCGATCTCTCCTTCGTCGATACGCCGCCGAAGTTCCAGGATTCCCTGAAGGTCGTCCCCGGCCGAAAGTACCGTCGTGAATCCCGCTTCAAGGAACTCCCGCATTCGTGCCGCCGACTGCGTGTCGAGCCAGTCCGCCGCGTTTCCGTCCATCACGTGACGGTGCGCGTCAATGAATCCCGGCATCACCGTCATGTTTGCGGCGTCGATGAGGGTTGCTCCCTCGGCGTCGGCGGTTCCGCCGGATACCGAAACGATCCGGCCGGCGCGAACCACCACCGTTCCCTGATCGATCGCACCGCCGTTGCCGTCCAGGATTCTCGCGTTTGTGATGACCAGATCCTGTGCGGCAACGCCCTGGGCCGTTGCGGCAAGAACCGCGAAGCAGATTAACGCCAGTTGCTTTTTCACCGTTTTCATCTCCCGGCCCGTCAGGCCCCGCGATTGTCCGGGCGCGTCAATCGCCCAGAGTAAGAGATCGGTACACATGAAGATCGGTCCATTTCCATATTCCACCGGCTCCAGCGATCAAGACCAAAAGTGTATCCCGACCGCACATCCGCACGCCGCGCGTTTTTTTCCATTTTCGATCGTCCGTTATACTTGGCGTTCATTCTTGGAGAACTCATGAGACATGTTGCGTACACATCGATAGCGGTCCTGCTCGTGGCCCTTGCCATCGTCTTGTCGCCTGCGCCATCCTCGGCGACAGGTGCCGGAACGCCGGCCTTGCGGATTGGGCAGGAGGCGCTCGACGGCACCCAGGTGTTCGAGGCCCGATGCGCGAGTTGCCATACCGGCGACGATCTGGAACCCGGGACGCCGGCCCGGGAAGACCTCGCCAATTTTTCGCCAAACTTCATCGTCGATGCGCTGAACGAAGGCGCGATGACGCTCCAGGCTCAGGGAATGAGCGTTGCCGAGCGGGTTGCCGTGGCAGAGTTTCTGACCGATCGGCGAGTGGTCGACCAGCCCATCAGGATTACGACGGGATTGTGTACGGATCCAACACCCATGAGGGACCCCGGCGCCCTGCCGCTCTGGAACGGTTGGGGGCCGGATTCGACGAATACCCGCTTCCAACCCGAAGGCGCCGCCGGATTTACCGGTGGCGACGTGCCGAATCTCACATTGAAGTGGGCGTTCGGTCTTCCGGGCGAGACTCAGGCCCGAGCGCAACCCGCGGTGGCGGGCGGACGCGTGTTCACGGGCAGTCAGGGGGGCAACGGCGCCGTTTACGCGTTGGACGCCGAGACCGGATGCACCTATTGGACGTTTCAGCCCCAGGCCGGTGTGCGTAGCGCGTTCTCGGTCGGTCCTTTGCCCGATGGCGGAGGCTATGCCCTTTATTTCGTCGATCGTCAAGCCAACGCGTACGCGGTCAATGCCGACACGGGCCAGCAGATCTGGAGTACCCGGGTCGAAGAGTATGAGGCGGTTCGGGGCACCGGGGCCCTCACGCTGCACGAGGATCGTGTGTACGTTCCCATGACCGGTGTGACCGAAGAGAACTCCGCATCGGACCCCGACTACGAATGCTGCCGCTTCAGGGGCAGTATTTCGGCTCTCGACACCGCTACCGGCAATGTTGTCTGGAAAACGTATACCGTGCCTGAGCCGCAGCGGCGCGGCGTCAGTACCACGGGCGTTCCCTTGTGGGGTCCTGCCGGGGTGGGGATCTGGAGCGCGCCGACCGTCGATGCCGGGCGCGGGTTGATTTATGCGGCTACCGGCAACGCGTATGCCGATCCGCCTCAACCGACTTCCGATGCGGTCATCGCTCTTCGGATGGATACGGGTGAACTGCAGTGGGTGAATCAACTGACGCCCGGCGATACGTGGATCGGCGGCTGCGGTCCGAATTCGTCCGGCAATCCCAATTGCCCTGAAGACATCGGTCCGGACTTCGATTTTTCGGCCTCGCCCGTTCTTGCAACGACCGCGTCCGGACGCGGTCTTCTGGTGGTGCCGCAGAAGTCCGGGATGGCGTACGCGCTGGATCCGGACAACGAAGGCGCCACGGTCTGGGAATATCGCGCCGGCCCGGGCAGCGGGGTTGGCGGCGTCTGGGGCGCCGCGGTAGGAGAGGGCCTGGCGTATGTCGCGGTTGGCGGTTACTTCAGGGACGACACGGGCGGCATCCACGCCATCGATCTCGAGACGGGCGAACGTGTCTGGTTCACGCCTCCGCAGCCGTTGCTGTGTGGCGGTGGACGGGGTTGCAGTGGGGTGCAGTCGGCGGCTGTGACCGCGATTCCGGGCGGCGTGTTCTCGGGTTCCGCTGACGGCGGAATGCGTTTTTACACCGCCGAGGACGGTTCCGTCGTCTGGACGTTCGACGCGAACCGGGACTTCGAAACCAATAACGGCGTCGAGGCCAACGGCGGCTCGTTCGACGGGCCGGGTTCCGTCGTCGCCGGCGGCATGGTTTACATGCTCTCGGGCAACGGTGGGTTCGTGGGAAGCCCAGGGAACGTTCTACTCGCGTTCGAAGTGAACTGACCTCTTTCCGGACGTGCGGTTCGTGACCCGCACATCGCGCCTTTGTAGACCTTCCATCGGAACCAGACCTCTTTACCGTCGAACGAGATCAATCAGACGACGGCCCTCCAGACTGAAAAGGCGGACAAGCAGGCCCTACAACGCTCCAGGAGGCCGGACGGTTAACAGTTCGAAAGCAGATTCCGATACGGGGGCGAGTTGAGGCTGCGTGAGGTTTCCTCGCGGAAGAGCCACCTACTTTTCGCGGGTCCAATAGAATTGAATCAGGTCCGTGCCCTGCGGCGGCTTGGCGCCGAGTTGGCGGAGCATCGTGGTCACCTGGCCGCGGTGATACGTCGAGTGGTTGATCATGTGCAGGAACATCCGCCAGAACACCGTGGAATGGTCCTTCCCATCCAGCCGGCTCGAGTAGTCTATCGTCCGATTGACGCCGTCCTGGCCGAGGCGGTCGAGGAGGGCTCGCATCCGGGCTTCGTGTTTTTTGCCGGCGTCCCGGATGGAAGCGAGATCCGGAAACATCGCGGCCGCCGGCATGGGGACCGATTCCTCCTGCCAGCGGGAATACCAGATACATTCCGCAACGTGGATGTGTACGAGCGTGTCCCGGACCGATCCGAAGCTGTTGCCCATGTCGCGAGTGAACGGTTCGGGATCCAGGGCTTCGACCGCATCGAACGTCAGTTTCTGGGCCCAGCAGTGATAATCCAGCAACTCTTCAAGATATTTGTGATTCATGCCTTGTCCCTTCTCCGGCGTCCGATCCATTCCTCGGCGAGGATTGCCCAGCGTTCATGGTCGCGCCAACGCCCAGCCAATTTCAGATACCGCGGGGAATAGCCTTCCATCCGAAAACCCAGTCTCTGGACCAGACGGCGCGAGGCTTCATTCTCAGGTTGAATGTTGGCTTCGAGACGGTGCAGGTTGTGTCTGCGAAAGACCTTGGCAATCACCGCGCTCAACCCCCGCGTCATGTGGCCCTGTCCGTTGTATGGGACGAAGGCGTAATATCCGAGGTAGGCCGACTGTGCCACTCCTCGGACGATCTCGTTGACGTTCACGACCCCGGCGAGTTCATTGCCCGGAGTCAACACCCAAAACGAGAGAGTCCTCGGGTCCTCAAGCCGCCCGAGATTCTTGCGGAACGCTTCTTCGGTCGCCGGCGGTGCGGCCCATCGGCCCTTCCCGTAGAGCTTGTGACTCCGCTTCGCGGCAGCAAGAAAGTCCTCCATTCGTACAGCCGTTGGTTCGATCAGAGTGCTTCGGTTTCTCACGGTTCGATGTCCCATTGGGTGTTCCGAATTCGACTTCCGGGCGATCGACTCTCCGATCAGCGACTTTGGCCGACTTCGTCCGCCGCCGGACGCCAGTAGCCCGGTTTGTGGTGCGGCAGGACGAAATAACGCCACCGGACTCGATGAACTGGATGGCTGCGACGCGCTTCTCAGCCCGCGATCGTTGACCAATTGCCGGCCAGATGCGCCGCGGTTCGCCAGGCCAGGGCCTGGGCGGTCAGCGTCGGGTTGCGCGCGCCGCTGGTTCCCATGACCGATCCGCCCAGGATGCCCAGGTTGGGCGCCTCGTGTGAAAATCCCCACTCGTCGACCACGTTGGTGTCGGGGTCGCGGCCCATGCGCGTACCGCCATACGCATGCGTTGCCGGTCCCATAGTCTCGATATCGTTCCGTATCGTTTCGATGGCGCCCGCCGCTGTGAACCATTCGACCATCCTGTCCTGCGCGAACTCCGTCAGCCGGATCTCGTTCTCCTTGAAGTCGGCCGTTATCCGGCACACCGGGTCGCCGTAAGGATCGGTGACGTTGGGGTCGAGGTCCAGGTAGTTATCCTCGTAGGGTAGCGTGGTCTTTTGCAGATAGGACCCCGTCCAGCGATCGGCATTCTCACGAATGAAGGACTTCCATTCGGATCCCCATCGCGGCGCTCGCCCGAACGTGTTCATTCCCGCAGCATTGATCGGCCGGCGCTCGGTATAGACCCAGAGGTTTCCGCCCCCGATGAAGTCCAGACCCGCGTGATCGAAGTTGTCGTCGGCCCAGTCGTCGACGGCGACGCCCTGAGCGGCCGCGCCATACCAGTTGTTCAGGTCGAAAGGGAACAGGGCGGTGACCCAGCCCCGGTGATTGTGCGTGAAATAGTGGCGTCCAACCTGGCCATGGTTGTTCGACAATCCTTCAGGGTAGGCCGCGGATTTGGACAACAGGAGCATCCGGACGTTTTCGTAGACGTAGCTCGCCAGCAGAACGGCATCCGCGGGCTGGAAATACTCCTCTCCGTCCTTGAAGTAGGTCACTCCGCGGACACGTCTGTCATTGTCAACCTCGATCCGGGAGACGCGAGCGCGAGTCACGACGCTGAACCGTCCCGTATCCATGGCCTTCGGGATCGTGGAAACCGCCGTCGAACTCTTGGCATTCACATGGCAGCCGCCTCGGGAGCAGAACCCGTGATACACGCAGCCCGGGCGTCCATCGTAGGTTTGGGAGGCGATTGCGGCCGGGCCGGGAAAGGGATGCCATCCGAGTCCGCGCGCGGCGTCCGACATCAGTTCGGTGAATCCGCTGCCGCGGAGCGGCGGCATGGGGTACTCGCGTTGGCGTGGACCTTCGAAGATGTTCCCGCGCTCATCGATCGTTCCGTTGATGTTGCCGGCCTGGCCCGAGATGCCGACTTCGTACTCGACCGCGTCGTAGTAGGGCTCGAGTTCCTCGAGACCGAACGGCCAGTCTTCGACGGTAGAACCGGCCGGAATGCGACCGGCGCCGTACCGCCGTGCGGTTTCACTCACCACCCTGAAATCCCAGGGGTTGAGACGCCAGCTCTGGCCCCAGTAGTGGAGAGAGGTTCCTCCGACCGCATTCATCATGGGATGGACCGATGGCCGGGGGGAGTAGGGCGCACCCTCGGATCGTCGATGCGTCGGGACCTCGCGATTGGCCTTCTGGACCGACTGCGGCCATCCACGGACATTGTTCCGGAGTTCATCCGGTGCGAAATCGCGGGCGGTAAGCCAGTTGCCCGCCTCGAGACCGATCACGTCCAGGCCGGCGCTCGTCAGGGGAAGCGCCGCCACACCCCCCACTGCGCCAACGCCGACGAGCACGACATCGGTCGGTTCCAGATCGATGGGCATGTTTTACGCGCCTCCTTTCGTAAACATCGGATAGTCGTAAGCCGACATCCGATTCGGCTCGAGGTCGGCGTCGATGTCCTGCTCTTCTTCGGTGACGGAGGTGCGAACGCCCGGGTAGCCGATCAGATCCCATCCGACGAAGTTCGCGTTCCCGCCGTAGTATGGATCGCAGAACGTGCCCTCGATCGTGTGAGCCCGGACGAGGTTGAAGAATGTTGCCGAGTCGGGTGAGAACCCGGTTGCCGTTCCGTTTTCCATCTCGGTGAGAAGGCTGTCCTGTTCCTCGGTGGGCAGTTCGGCAAATCGGATTCCGCGGGAGGTTTCCGCGTATCGGTCGACCGCCTCCAGGCCCGATGAGTAGGCGTCGCGGGACACCGACAGGGGACCGGTAAGCGCGTGGTCGATGTAATGGGCCGCACGGGCTTCGGCGGCGCCGGGCCCGTTTTCGTCCGTGGGGATGAGCCGCGAGACAATCGCTTCGAGGGTGTCCGACTCCGTCGCAGTCAGCGTTTCGAAGGGTTCCTGAACGGGAACCTTCCGGGGGGCCGCGCGGGCGATGGATACGGGAAGTGCCGCGGCGCCGCCGAGCATGCCCGCCCTCCGGAGCAGTTCCCGGCGCGACAGGACCTCGGCACCCTGACCGGGCCTTGCAGGTTGGCCCTCGACCGGTCGGGTTTCGTTATTGCTCGAATGGCGTTTTTTCTTCTCTTTCTTTTCCATGATCGTCCTTCCGGTTGAGCGGATGGGGTTCCAACCCCGCGGCGTCAGGGTGACGCCGATGATCGATGCGCGTCACTCTTCAGGTGGCGGCGAGACGAGCGGCGGTTGTGGATCCATCGGCACGAGAACGCGGCCGGCAAAGGCGGGATGTTCCGGGGGCAACCTGATGGCTCGGAATATCGCATAGGCGTTTTGACCCGCGTTCGGGCCGACAGTCGCCTCACCCGAATACGGTGACCAGTATTCCCATACGATCTCGCCTTCGGACGTCACTTCGAACAGCCGCCCCTGCGGTCCCGAACTGACAAGCGTATTGCCGTTGGGCAACCGCTCCGCTCCCGAAATATAGGTCGCGTCGAAGGTGTCCGGATCCGAATAGGTCCATTCCGGTTCCGCCGGGGGGAAAGGACCATCAGGCGGTAGCGAGTAGTTCCCCCGAGCGTCCATCGGCGGGTCCAGTTCGTAGACCGTCGGGTAGCTTCCGTCCGGCCCGGGGGTTCGATTGCTGAAGACCATGATGTTGCCGCCTCCGGGGAAATCCGGTGGGATCCAGCGAGTGTCGTGCTGGAATCCGAAGCGCCGGTCCGCGGACTCACCCCGGCCGTAGGCCTGCGGGTTTCCCCAGCGGTAGAGCAGGTCACCGCCCTTGCCTGATCTGCCTCCCGTACGGCTGGCGGCTTCAGCCGTCGTCGTCGAATGATCGATCACCCACAGCTCGTTGAAGTTGGGCGAGCTCATGATGATCTGATCGAGGTCGGGGTTATACGCCACGCCGTTGGTGTGAAAGAGGTCGCTGGATGGATTCTGCGGCACACTGGCGGAGCCAACCCGGTCGCCGTTGATGTCGATCCGCTCGGGATGCTCCGCCGGATCGCCGTAATTGGGGAGGCTCGCATCGACGTTCTGGATCAGATGATCCCATGTATGCCATTCCCAGACGATTCGCGCGTCATCACGGCCCACCGGTGCCAATTCTATGAGCATGTCGGGCCAGAGGCCGCGTTCGGGGATCAGCTCTTCGCGCCTCCCGGCTTGGTGGCTCTCTTCAGCGGTCTTGAGCTGCCAGGCGATGGCCAGCAGGTTTCCATTGGGAAGCACGGCCACATCGTGGTGCGGAAGGCGCGTCTCGTCGTTGAACGAGAAACTCCAGACGATCTCGCCATCGAAGCTGAACCTCTCGAACCGGCCCGACTGACCGCCGCCGCTGAAACCGAACGTTTCGGGTTCCGTGCCACCCCGGACGACGCTTCCGTCATCCAGCATGTAGACCCAGGAACTGGCGATGAAGTCACTCTTCCAAGTCCGCACTGCCTGCCCATCGTTGTCGATCAGGTACGTGGTGTCGGAAGTCAGTGGTGTAAAGAGCACGTAGCCCGGACTGGCTGTGTCGGTATTGACGCGGACGCCGCGAGGTTCGTCCAGGCCTCCTGGCGTGCGGCCCGGCGCTTGGGCGCCGGCTGTTGCGATCAGGCACGGCAGGGCTATCGAGAAGAACATCGAAAGCGCGTATCCAGGGACACCGGGCTTTGACATGGCAGATCCGTGCGTTCGGGTTGTAACGATGCGTTTATTGCGGCCGCTCGATCGCGGAGCCGCCGGACAGGAAGATCCTTCGTCCATCCGGGAACGTCATGTCCCGGCCGTTGGCTCTGTTCGATCTGTCCAGCGCCTGAAAACCGTCAACGAGAATCTCTGTGCCGATTGGCAGAGTGTTCTGCGTAACTCCACGCCTGAACAGCGCGTTGGGCGTGCCGCCTTCGATCATCCACCGCGTCACGGTGCCGTCTTCCTCGGTCACATCGATGTGGAACCATGAGTGCGGATTGATGAACTCCACCTTGGCTATGGTTCCCCGCAACTGCACCGGCTGTTGGGCGTCAAACTCTCCCGAGAAGGCGTGATGCGCCAAGGTGGGAACCGTGATTGCCAACAACAGGACGACACCCCCGGCGGCGACTTTTGCGTTCATGTCTGGTTCTCCTCTTTCCAATAGACCGCTTTTCGTGCAAACGGGATTGAGATAGGTGAATGATCCCTTTGATCGGAGTCGATGTCAACGAACCGCGCGTCTGATCACAATTTCTCAGCCGGCCAGTTGCCGACGAGTCCGGATCCAGGCACTGTTTCAGCGATTCTACTGTACTCAGAGAGTCGTTGCCAGGAGCGCCGTGTTGGAGTTACTCTCATCCAAACGCGATCCGAACGGCGCGGTCCGAAGCGTAACCGCGTATTCGGTTATGCGCAGAAAAAGGGCCCAACCTCCCAAGCGGTTGGGCGTAAACCAGGAGGTTTCAGATGATCTCTCGCCCTCTCTTCTTGATGCGTGTTCTCGGTGTCGTCACGGTAGTTTCGGTGTGTCTTGTCCCCGTCGCCGACGCCCAGACCGCCACGACGCCTCCGGACGCGGCCCAGGTCCCGACATTGCTTACGCCCTGGGGCGATCCGGACCTTCAAGGTGTTTGGGCGAGCGATTCCGCCACGCCGTTGGAACGGCCCGCGTCGCTCGCCGGCCGCGAGTCTCTAAGCGATGAAGAAGTGGTCTTGCTCCAGCAGCGGGCGGCGGAACTCTTCAATGGCGAGACCGACGCGGCGTTCGGAAATAGCGTGTTCGACTCCGTCTTCAACGAAGCCTCGACATTCACCTCGACGGATACGACCGGCAACTACAATCAATTCTGGTTGATCGATCGCTGGTTCGAAAACCGGACGTCGCTTGTCGTGGATCCACCCGATGGCCGTATCCCTCCCTTGACGCCCGAGGCCCAGGCCCGCCAGGCGGCCCTTCGAGCCGAGCGGGCCGCCGCCCGCCCGGCGTCCGGATTGCCCAGGGGACCGGAAGATCTTAATGGGGGTCTCCGCTGCACGGGTGGGCGTGTGCCCATGACGGGACGAGGTTACAACAGCAACTACCAGATCGTGCAGGCGCCCGGATTCGTTGTCATCAACATGGAGATGATGCACGATGCCCGAATTTTCCCCCTGGACGGACGTCCGCATAGTCCGTCCAACATCCGCTCGTTCGTGGGGGACTCGCGCGGCCGGTGGGAAGGCGACACCCTGGTGGTTGAAACCACGAATTTGAAAGCCGGGGGGCGAGAGATCTCCGCGTCCACCGGAGAGAACCTGCGCCTGATCGAACGGTTCTCCCGTCCGAATGCCGAAACGCTCCGGTACGAGTTCACTGTCGACGATCCCACGACGTGGACCGAGCCCTGGACGGCCGCGATTTACATGAGGCCCGCGCCCGGTACGGGGCTGATGTATGAATTCGCGTGTCACGAGGGCAACTACGCTCTCGAGTACACTCTCCGGGGAGCGCGCGCAAAGGAAGCCGGCGCGGAGAACGATTCGAATTAGTGTCCTCGAATCCGGACAGCCGGGTTGGGATGGTGTCCCATAGGTGTCCTTCCCGCCGTTCGCCCGTCTAACGCGTCAAAAGGAGAGTACCGTGCGAAATCCGCTGAGAAACTTGACGATTCTGAGCGCTGCCGCCATGGTCGCGGGGTTCTGGTGCGCGGTTCCGAGCCAGGCTCAGGACTTCAGTGGGGCGCGTCTCGAAGGAACGCCGAACCCCGACCTGAACGGCATCTGGCAAGCCCTGAACACCGCGAATTGGGACTTGGAGACTCATGTTGCGCGGCCGGGGCTGGCGACCGTGCCGGGTCCGGACGGCGACGTTCCCGCGGCGGCGGTCCTCGCGCTTGGCGCCGTCGGCGGTGTTCCGGGCGGTTCGGGGGTTGTCGGCGGCGGCAGCATTCCCTACCAGGACTGGGCTCTGGCCGAGAAGCAGCAAAACTTCGAAAACGCGTTGACGCGCGACCCCGAGGTCAAGTGTTTCCTGCCGGGGGTTCCGCGCGCCACGTACATGCCCTATCCGATGCAAATCGTTCAGAGTACGGACCGCATCCTGATCATTTACGAATACGCATCGGCGAATCGCACCATCTACATGGAAGACGTCGGCCCCGCGCCCGCCCCGGCCTGGATGGGGCATTCGGTTGGCCGCTGGGAGGGGGACACGCTGGTCGTCGAGGTCACGGATCAGCGTGAGGAGACATGGTTCGACCGTGCCGGAAACTTTCATAGCGGCGCGCTGCGCGTGACCGAACGCTACACTCCCATCAGTCCGGACCATCTTCAGTACGAAGCGACGATCGAGGATCCGGAAGTCTTTACACGCCCCTGGACAATCAGCATGCCGCTGTACCGGCGCATGGAACCCGACGCTCAACTGACGGAGTACAAGTGTGTGCAGTTTGTCGAGGAACTCCTGTACGGACACCTGCGCAGCGAGCAGTTGATCCGGAGCTGGGAAGGCGATCTCGGTACGCTTGGGGGAAACCTGACCATCGAGGTGACGCGCACGCCGAACGACTGAATTCGGTGCCGTGCCCTGTCCTTAGGGCGGCAAATGGTTTCGAACGCCATGTGAATTGAAGGACGGTCGGCAGGAAAAAAGATTGTCTTGCCTTGGCCGAACGTCCGCGCCTTCATTCATGTGTCATATCGGGACCCGGCACTCCATCGTCACTCCTGGCAAAGGTGGGATTGCGATGGCGGTCCAAAGCCGTCGCGCGGGCCTCGGTTCGGGCGACCAGCGAATCGGGAGCGCCGTTGAGTCCCAGCAGCGCGATGGCGTTCCGACTCGAAGTCGAGCCCATCCGCAGTTTGTAGTCGAAACTCAATCCTTCAGGTCCCAGTGCATCCGCGAAGTGGCACGCCGAGTACGTGTCCCCAAGTAGGTCGACCAACTCGAGGTCGTGGACCGCCGCGAGCACGAAGTGCGGCTTGAACTCATTGCCATCGATGACCAATTCGGTCAACATGGCCTCTGCGGCCGCGATGCGTTCCACGGCATTCGTGCCGCGGAACAACTCATCGAACAGAAACAGGTGCGGGATGGCGCTCGTGCTGTTCGTGACACGGGCGAGAACCCCTTCGACTTCGACGAGGTAATAGCTCTTGCCCGTTACTAGATCGTCCGTCCGCCCTATGAAGCTCTCCACGAGAAGTTTTGGCGCCCGGTAGGCGGACGCGAGACACGTGTTGGTCGTCTGTGCCAGTACCACGTTCACGCCGATCGTTCTGAGCAACGTTGTCTTGCCCGACATGTTGGAGCCGGTCACGAGAACACCGTGGGGAGGCCCCAGTTTGATCGTGTTCGGCACGGCTTCTTCGATCAGCGGGTGCCGGAGGTCGGTCAGGACCGCTCCCTTGCCCGCAGGCACAAAATCCGGCCGCGTCCATGCGGTCGATCCGAAGCGTAACGACGCGACGCTGATCGCCGCGTCCACCTCACCAACCGCGTTGATGACGCCGAGCAAAGAAGATGAGCGCCGACGCAGTTCAGGGCTTCCGAGGTAGACGGCATTCAGGTCGATAAGGAAGAACAAGTTCAGAAATATCCACACGAAGCCGATGGGCTCCGGCACGCTGAACGGGTCGTGGCTGACCCAACGGGAGATATTCTTCAGGCGCTTGAGCCTCGGCAGTTCCGTCTGGAGAGGTCCGACGATCGGATCGATCTCATCGCCCTTCAGGAAATCCAGAAGGTCGGCGATTCCGAGCAGAGTCCAGACCTGCCGAAATGGTTGTAATGCCCAGAAAACCCTGTAGTTCGCCGTTGAGCGCAGAACGATGTTCACGACGAGGCCGAGGGCAATAGGGAGCAGGAATCCGGGCCAAAGAAAGGACAGGAAAACGAAGCTGGCCATGGATGCGGCAAGCAGCGGATAGACGACTTGCCAGTGCCTCCTCTCCAGGACATCGGCCTCCGTCAGCCACCATAGGTCGTAGCCATCCGGATTCTTCAGACGCCTCAGGGCCATCCGTGCGCGCTGGCGTGCATCCGTATCCTCTTCCATCCGCATGACCAGCGCCTCGAAGGCATGGAGCTTGGCCGCGGCGGGCGGCATCCTGAGACGGTGATACAGCAACTGCTGACCGAGAGTGCTCTCGGTCCGGTCGATCGTTTGGAAAATGGCATCGAAATCCAGGTCCTCCCAGGTCCTGTCATCCAGACTCCCATCAGCGGCGCCAACAGAGGGTAGGGAGCGATGGTACGCGGCAATGGACTCCATATTGCGTTCGCGATCCCGGATCTTTCCCCAGTCGGACCGGAGTTCGGTCAAAGTTTTCTTTCGGCGGGTACGCGCTGCGAAGTTTGCGACTGTCAAAACGAAAAGGACGAGGACGACCAGCAGAACTATCCAGATAAGGGGTACATCCATACGAGCACCTTGGCCTCACGTTTGCGAGCGGAGTTTCCTACGTCAAGTCCAGTTTGTCGAGGAACTCCTGTACGGAGACCTGCGCAGCGAGCAGTTGATCCGGCGCTGGGAAGGCGACCTGGGTACCCGGGGGGGAAACCTGACCATCGAGGTGACGCGCACGCCGAACGACTGAATTCGATGCCGTGCCCCTGTTCCTTGTGAGGGTAATGACTCGTTCAAAAAATCCGGGCTCTCGATGCCGCCGTTTACGAGTCAGCTCTCCGATCCTTGACTTGTGCCGACTTTGTCAACCGCCGGACGCCCGTTGTCCAGTTCGCGATTCGGTTCGTAGCGCTCGACCTTGATCCGATCCTGAGTGCGGCGCGCCTTGGCCAGATCGTAAGCGGCCTGCAGCCTCATCCAGTGATCGGCCGTGGACCATCCGAGCTTTTCAAGGCGGATGGCCATCTCGGCAGAGATGCCCGCCTTCTCGTTGACGAGGTTATTCAGGGCCTGACGCGTCAAACCAAGAAGAGTGGCGGCTTTTGTTACCGTCAGTTCAAGAGCCTCGATACAATCCTGTCGGACAATGCGGCCCGGATGTGGCGGATTCGTCATCGGCATGGCTGTCTTCTCCTTTCCACCGTATCGACAAGGTCAGGGCGGATCAAGCCGCGGTCTTCGCGCTCGAACAGGCGTTTGAGGCCGCGATGTCGAATGCTCTTGATCATCCCTTTCCAGAGTAAAGTGACAAGTTTCACTTGTCAAAAAGAAGATATTCCCGTGAGGATGCCGCGGTGGACGTGACCACGCGTCGACGCCCGATGGCCGGATCGTCCCAATGAAACTCGGAAACAACTTGGGGGAACACGCGAATATCGGACGCCGGGCACGACGACACAGTTCACGATCGGCCGAAAGGCAGAAAGCGATACCGTGGCCGGATTCTACTAACTTGTGATCGAGGGGGCAGCAGCGATATGGAAGTCGCAACCGAAATCCGCGGGTCGTCTCATCGAGTCTTGGCTATTCGCCTCGGATCGGCAGCTGCGACCGATGTGCCGTTCCGCCTGGTATTCGTCAGGTAATACTCCGACTATCGCAATGGTATGTCAGTCCCGAGGCGCGCCGATCGCCCAGAGCGTGAAGTCAGTCCGCGCGAAGATCTGACCGTTGACCGGAACCAGCGAACTGAGCGTGTATTCGTCCAGGTCGTTGGTTGCCAGGATCTCGAACCGAGGGCCCTGGCGGATGACGGTCGTCACGCCATCTTCGCTGGTCAGATAGAGTTTTCCATCCGCAAGCAGGGGGGATGCGCTGTAGGTGCCGGGGGCGACGCGCTCGGGTCCCCAGACCACTTCGCCCGTCCGGGCTTCGTGCGCGAACATGACGCCGTTGTCCCGCAGGATGTACAGATAGGTCCCGTCCGTGATCGGCGTCGGCACATCGGGTCCCGAGTCGGTCGACCACAACAGGTGTGAATCG
Source organism: Terriglobia bacterium (assembly GCA_963555775.3). GTDB lineage: Bacteria > Acidobacteriota > Terriglobia > 20CM-2-55-15 > 20CM-2-55-15 > JAJEDW01. The sequence continues at coordinate 920,044 of CAUVWY020000009.1, forward strand.
GTGACGTTGCCGCGGCCGCCGGCGCGCAGAACCAGGAGTGGCCGTTCACGGCTGGGCGCGAACACGATGTCGTCGAGCACCAGCGGGGACGCCACGATGCGGTATGAACCGTTGTTGCGTGGGTTCAGGCCGTCCATTCGCCAAAGCTCTTCTCCGGTGTCCAGCGAATGGCCGGTGACCGCATCTCCACCGGTGATGACCAGTTCCAATCCATTGGCGGTTTCCACCAGCGACGGCGTCGTGTAGGAATCGGGCGACTCTCTCCGTGCGTTGGTGGGCCGTTCGATTTGCCAGACGGTTTGCCCGGTCGCCTTGTCGAAGCGGATCACGTAGGACGGATCGTCGGTACGCATGCCGTGGAGCACCTGCACGTAAACCGAGTCTTCGTGCAGCAGAGGCGAGGATCCGTAGCCCCAATTCAGACCCCACGCCCAGTAGTCCGCCTCGATATCGCGCATCCACTTCAGGTTGCCGTTCATGTCGAAGCGGCTCAGCACTCCGGTGCTGGTCAGAACCCAGACGCTGTTGCCGTCGGTGACCGGGGAGGGCGTCGACATGTTGGCCTTGCGGACCCGGCGATTGCCGCCACCGAGGGAGCGTTCCCACTGGATGGTTCCGGTCCGCCGGTCCACGGACCACAGAACGATCTCGTCATCGCGCGTGGAGATCACGAAGATCCGGTCGCCCCAGACAACGGGCGTCGAACCGCTCCGGCCCGGAAGGTCCAGCTTCCAGTGGATGTTCCCGGTGGTACTCCACTCCAGGGGCAGGTTGGTTTCGTCGCTGACCCCGTTGCGGTCGGGGCCGCGCCAGTTGGGCCAGTTGTCGCCGGCAAGCGTCAACGTCGATGCGGCCAGAAGCCATGCGAAAGCATGGATTGCCCGCTTCTTCACTCGCAACACGCCCCGGAGCTACTGGTTTCTTTCGATGAAATTGACGGCGAACTCGCGCAGAGCAGGAGCCCGCATCCCGATCTCTCTCGCTTCGGCCTCGGCATCCGCCACGTTCCAGTCGTCGCGCAGGACCCGCCGGATCATCCAGAACGCGCCCACGCGGTTCGCCGACCCGCAATGGATGAACATGGGACGGTTGCCGTCGTCGTCGGTCAACGCAAGGAATTGTTCCGCATCCGAATCCTGTGGATTGGCGCCTTCTACCGGGATATTGAAGTACTTCATCCCCAGGGCTTCAACCGCCGCCTGCTCCGCGGCCGCATCGTGTTCTCCCGGAGTCCTCAGGTTGAGAACGGCGACGTTGCCGTCGTCTTTCAGAGCCGTGAGTTCCTCGATCGTCGGTTGTCCCGCCGTGCAGAAATCCTCGTTGACACGCAGGTAGTTTCTTATGGAGTCCTGGGAGTAACCCGTCGAGCAGAACAACAAGAAAATGAACAGTCCAAGTACACGTTTCATGACCTCTCCTCAAAATGGGCCCCGTGGACCCCATGTTTTTATTCGCCGATTGCGAGCAGGCTGCTTTCGGTACGCATGTACCAGCGTCCGTCGACCATTGCCGGCGACGCCAGCATTCGCTCGCCGATTTCGTTCACGTGCAGGATTTCGAATTCCGGCCCCGCACGCAGCACAAATGTCTGTCCGTTATCGTTTGTGAAAAAGACCTTCCCGCCGAAGGCGATCGGCGACGCCGAAAAGCCCTCCCGCTGGGCCACGCCCAACCGGCCCTGGAAAAGCGTGTCGCCGGACTCCGCGGAGAACGACGTGACGATGCTCGCCATGTCGTTGACGATGTAGAGTTGATCTTCGTAAAGGATCGGCGAGGGTACGAATGGCGATCCACGGGGACTGGTCCACACCAGATGCGTGTCGGTCACGTCGCCTTCGCCGCCCGGGCGAATCGCCAGGGTTGGTCCGGCCCGGCCCGACGAGCAGAACAGCATGCCGTAGCCCACGACCGGCGTGGGGATCACTTCGAACGTACTGCCGTCGCAACTCCAAATCTCGCTGCCGTCTTCCGGGTCGTACGCCATCACCCGGTGCTGACTGTGGACAATGATCTCATCGTGTCCGTCGACGCGGATCGCGATCGGCGACCCCCATCCCACGCTGGCATTGCGCCGGACCAGCCAGATTTCTTCACCGGTCTCTTTGTCGAACGCGGCAACGAACGAGTTGGAAGAGATGTCCTGATAGACGATGATGCGATCCTTGTACAGCAGCGGCGAGCCGGCGGTGCCCCAGTAGTTGTCGAGGCGGCCCAGGTCCTGATGCCACAGCAACTCGCCGTCCATGTCGAAGGCGGCCAGGCCGCGCTCTCCAAACGACACGTAGATCCGTTCCCCGTCAGTGGTGGGAGTTGCCGACGCATGACCGTTCTTCCGATGTACGCGCTCGGCCCGCCCGTCCGGAGCGAAACTTTCCCAGAGCATCGCGCCGTCGTCGAGGGAGAATGCCATCAAGGACAGCCGCTGCCCCCCGTCGTGGGCGGCGGTCATGAAGATGCGTTCTCCCCAGACGATTGGAGAGGAGTTGCCCGTGCCCGGTATCGATGTTCTCCACAGGACGTTTTCGGTGTCCGACCATGTGTCGGGATAGTTGTCTCCGTTGACCAGTCCCTGTCCGGACGGCCCGCGCCAGCGCGGCCAGTAGTTTGCGCCTTCGCCTTCCACCGGAATCATCATCACGCCGCTATCGGATTCCTGGCCTTCGAGAGGCTCGCTGGAGGTGCCCGGAACTGCCGCCAGGCCAGCGATGACAAAAATGACAAGGAGTACACGCTGAATCTTGGTCATATCTATGAAGCCCTGTTTCAAACCCATTGTCGCTCCATCACTCCTCACGCAGTGCGGAAAGCAGTGGGGACCGGAGCGCCGCGATTGTTGCCAGTATAGAGGTTATCAGTCCTGCGGCGAGGACGCCACAAAGCAGGACCAGGAGCAACCCTCCCGGCAGGCGCCCTCCCCGATCGGCAAGAGCGGGTGCGATCGCCAGCAGGGCGCAGGCGGTTCCGGTCCCCAGTCCGCTCACAAGCAGAAGCGCGTTTTCGCCAATCGTCATTGCGAGGAAATGGGATTTCCGGTAACCGAGCGCCCGAAGCAGCGCCAGTTCCTTTCTGCGTTCCATCGCGTTTCGTATGAGCACCGCGCCCAGGCCCACCGTGCCCAGCAGCAGACCCAGCCCCCCCAATGCCTGGAACGTCGAAAGGTAGGTGTTTTCAACGCGGTGAAACTGGGCCAGGCGCGCCGAGGCCGGGGTGGCGGTGGCGCCGAAATCTTCGAGGGCGGCTTCGATCGACTCGACCACGTCCGGAATGTCTTCATTGCGGGATTCCACCAGCAGATAGGGGTAACCCTGCCGTCCGGGGAACAGGTCTACGAAGTTGGCTTCCGACATCAGGATTTCGCCCTGAAAGATGCTGTCGTCGAGCGCCGCCACGATACGCAACCGGATTTCGCGTCCGCCGTCGGAAATGACGATGTCTTCGCCCAGGCTCTTGTGCAGCACATAGGTGATCGAGTTCGCATCGGCAATGACGGGTATCGCGCCATCGTCGTACCGTAGCCGGAGCAGTTGCCACGGGTTCTCCCGTTCCCCGTCCGTCGTTGCCAGCGAATCGCTGAACGCGAACCGACCCTGCTCGATAAAGCTGTTCGTGGGTGCGACGATTCGGGGGTTTTGCGGCGTGTACAGGTTCAGACAGCTGGCGTCGTCGCCCGGGCGGAACCGGAAGGTATCGACGCGGAGGTCATCGAATGCTCCAAGGCCGAGTGCCTCGCGTCCTTCCGTGCTGTCGACCTCGTTGACCAGAGGAATCAGCGACTCCACGATTACGGAGTATCCCCCGATACCCGACTCCGGGCCGGTGTCCTCGACGCCGGTCTTCCGGAACGCATCCACCGAAATCAGGATGAACGTGGCCGAAGCGATCATGCCCACCGACACCACGCTGCGCGAGGGCCGGTAGGTCACGTTACGAAGGCCCAGCCGTGCGACGGGCCACCACCCCTTCCCCGCGATCGCGCCGCGCACAGGTCGTCCAAGCCGATACACGTAGAAACAGAGCGCGGCCCCGAGCATCGCCGCTCCGGCACCGAAAAAACCACCGGTATCCGGAATCATTCCGTCGGCAGATGCTCCCAACAGCGCGGCGCCGGCCAGACCCAGGCCCGCGCCGGCAACGAGCGGGCCCCGGCGGCGTCGCGTGCCGAAGGAGTCGGTCGACAATTGTCCGGCCAGGAGTGCGCGCTCCGGAATTCGGGTCAGTTGTCCCAGCGTGGCACGGATACAGATCGTCGCTGCCGCAATACCGCCGACGGCGCCGGCCGCGATCGAAAACCCGGAAACGTGCAGCGTCAGCGCGCGTGTGCCCACCGCATCCACCCACCAGGTTCCCAGAGCGGCGACGATCAGATATCCGTAAGCGATGCCGCCCGCAATCCCGGTGGCCGTGCCGAGGGCCGCCAGCCACAAGCCCTCCCGCATGAACAGCCCGCGAACCGCACGCGGGGTAAAACCGACGGCCCGCAGGAGTCCTACCTCGCGCACGCGTTGTTCGATGCTCAGCTTGAAGAACAGCGCTGCCAGCATCAGTGCCGAGACCACCAGGAAGAAGCTGAAGTAGACAAAGTATTCGCCGAAGTTGACCGCGCCCTGCGACGATTCCATGCCCTCGGCTCGTGTCGCCGCGACGGTCAGCCCCGTCGACAGCGGGTCGATATTGGCCATCAGGCCGGCAACAAAGCGGTCGCGAACCGTTGCGATATCGGCGTCGCCGCCGGGGTCTACCGCGAGCCGGATCGAGGTCATGGCGCCGTAACGCGACTGCCACAGCCGCTGCCCGACAAGGAAGGGAACGAAGGCCTTGGGGGTGGTGCGATAGTCCGACCAGTATTCTTCATCCTGCTCCCGGATACGGGAAAGGTCGATCGGGAACGGAGGGTCCCAATCGGTCAAGTTTTCCGAATCCGTGATGCCGGGATAGTTGGGCGCCATGCCGGGATCCCCGGTGCCGTTTGGCAGAATTCCAACGAGTTGAAATTCCATCTCGCGCGTGACGAGCCGCCCCGGATCTTCCCACAGAAAGTATTCGAGCGTCACCGCCTCTCCAACCTCGGCCGAGAGATCGTCGGCGGCCCATTGGTTCAGGACAATTGGAGGGGGGTCCGACAAGTCCGTTTCTTCGAGTCCGATGTCGAAAAACTCCAGAGCGGTGACCAGCGAATACGGAATGCGGCGTTCCCCGATGCGGATGTCGTTGGCCAGATAGGTAAACAACGGCTGGGGCCCGATGCCCACGTCAAACGATGCGGTAACGGCGGCGTCCACGACCGGATTGTCGATCAGTCCGTCCTCGGCTTCCAGGATCACCGCCTGTTCGGTTTCGAGTGTCCGCACGGCGAGGCCCATGTCTTCGATCGCGGCTACGTTGCGGACAATGTCTTCAAGCAGCAGGTTGGCTTCGTTGGCCCCGCCGCCGGAAACCAGAAGCGCGTTGACGCGTCCGGCCACCTCCAGTTCGTTCTGCAAGAGTTCCAGTGGAAGGAAGACCGCGGAGACTTCGCCCTGCTGTGCCGCCAGAGAGAATTCGCCGAGGGACTCCGGTGGAAGCGTCGCCAGCACGTTCGCGCGTATCGTGCGTCCCAGATCGTCCTTACGTCCGTAGATCGACTCGATCGGAACGTCGGTAGGGCGTTGAACGCGAACAAGAATGGTGTCGCCATCGTTGGTTCCCAGTGCCGCCGCCAGCGCCGGACTCACGAACGCGCCGCGGTCCTGGGGGCCGGTCACGCCGTCGATGCCGTGAAACTGCCAGAACCGATCGTCGACGCCGTAAACCCGCACTCCGCCCGCGCGGCCGTCGCCGATCTGCATCGTGACGACGCCTTCGGCGACCACCATGGGCACGACCGCATTGAAGGTCGACCCAAAATCGGGGTGCGCGTCGAGGGCGCCGGCCAGAGCCTCTCTGACGAAACCGGTCGATATCACCACGTGATCCGTGCGGCCGATCCGCAGCAGGACCAGGTCTCGAAGGCTTCCCCGTACCGAGTCTCCGACCAGCAGGGCCCCGGACAGGACGGCCACGGCCGTCGCGACGCCGATCACGACGGCAATATTCGTGCGCCAGTAATGGGTGAGTCCGCGAAAGGCCAACAAGTTGGTTTTCATGCCGATGCCCCGTCCGGGCGCAGCCTGTTGCCCGAGAGTTCAAAGCGTACCGGAAACTGTTCGGCGAGCGCCGGACTGTGAGTCACGACGATCAGTATGTTGCGTTGCTTTTCGTGAAGCCGGGCCAGCAGCGTCGCGACGTTGCCGGCCGAGGATGCGTCCAGGTTCCCTGTCGGTTCGTCGCATAGCACCAGCCGGGGCTGACAGATCAGCGCCCGCGCGATGGCGACGCGTTGCTTCTCGCCGCCGGAGAGTTCGCCTGGACGATGGTCCATCCTTTCAGTCAGACCGACCTGGTCGATCAGTTCCCGCGCCCGTCGGCCGAAGTCGTCGCTTCCACCGCTCACGAGCGTGGGTACCAGGACGTTTTCCAGCACCGAACACTGCGGCAACAGGCAGTGATCCTGAAAAACGAAACCGATTTCCGAGTTTCTGAGCGCCGCAAGTTCCGACGCGCCCAGGTCGAACAGCCTCGTTTCTTCCAGCGTGACGGTTCCCGAGGATGGCGGCTCCAGCCCTCCCAGTATGTAAAGCAGCGAACTCTTGCCGCTCCCGGACGGTCCGGTGATCGCCGCCGAATCTCCGGGCGCCATTTCGAACGTCACTTCCGACAGCACCCGCAGCGGCCCGCGGGGCGTCGGATAGTCCTTGGCAACTCTTGAAACCTTAAGCATGTTCGGGCACTCGATTCGGAGTGGAGTTGATTCTGTCGAAGATTTCCATCAGCTTGTCCGCGGACCCTCCAACAGTGTAGTGTTCCCGCACGCCATCGATGGCGCGTTCGCCGAGCATGGCGGCCATTTTCCGGTCCTTCCAGAGCGTGTACAAACCGTCGGCCAGATCGTCCGTGTCATCCGGATTCACCAGCAAACCGCCGCCGGTCCGTTCCACTATTTCGACGAACGCGCCGCGCCGAGGTTGGACCACGGGAACGCCGTTGGCCATTGCTTCGATCAGGAACAGGCCCTTGGGTTCGTCGTACGTGGCGGGTACCGACAGCACATCCAGACTGCCGAGAAACCGCAACTTGCCCGCGCGATCGACCACGCCGTGGTGCTCGAATTCATCTTCCAGACCGGCACGCTTCAGCATATCCCGGGCTTCGAGCATGTAGCCGGCATGCCCCGGCGCCGTGTATCCGGCGGCTTCGAGCCGGATGTTCTGCCCGGGCGTGCGCTCCCTCAGTTTGATATAGGCGCGGACCAAGTCGTGGAAACCCTTTTCGGGAGCAATCCGGGCGAAGTAGCCGACACGGAACACCTCGCGATCGCCCGGCGGTTGACGGCCGTACCCTTCCATGTCGATTCCCAGAGGCACGATCGACATCTTCTCGGACGGAATCTGCAGATATTCGGCCATGAAGCGCGCGGCATACCCGCTGACGGCGATGAATCGGTCGATCGCCGGCACCTGCTTCCGAATCAATTCCAGTGCCTGTTCACGATACGGCGGCACCAGTCCGTCGATAAAGAGTTCCTCGCCCTGAAGGGTGCAGGTCACCGGCGCGCCAAAGGTTTTTCTGAGCGGCGCGGCCATCGAGATCAACAGCGAGTTCGGCAGATTGACCACGTCGGGGGCCGGCTCATGGCGCAGCGAGTCGGTCAGCTTCCGGAACTCCTTGTGCAGAACGCCCGACTCACCGGTCAGCATTGAAACCGTCAGGTCTCCGAGCAGCTTCGGATCGTTCGAAACGGCGCGGCCGGCAAATAGATCGATGACGGTTGGGGAATCCCAGAGCCGATCCAGAAAACGGGGGGTCCGGCGGAATAGTGGAAAATACTGCTGAAGGTAGACGCTGATGCCGCCGAACAGAACCGCGTGACGGCTGACATTGGTTTCATCGGTCCGCGTGGGCGTGTAAACCGGGACCAGTGTTACGTCGTGCCCCCGACGCATCAACTCCCGGGCCAGGGAGTTGTCGCGGGCACAACTTCCGCAGTACATGCCCGCGGCGCCTGCCGTAATGGAAAGAATGCGCATGGACACCTTTTCCCTCCGCGTCGGGGAGGGGATGCCGTTCCGTGTTTGGAATCGATGACCGCACGGCAGCTCGGCGCGCGGGCCACGGACTGCTACAGCGCCGCGCTCTGGAACGCCCGTGCCCGAAACAGGAAGTCGACGATGTTTCCTTCGTGCGGCTGCAACCAATTCAGTTTGGTGGTCGGCACCGGGCCCAGATTCAGGCGGTCGATATGCGTGGCGTCGACCAACTTCCGCCGGAAATCTTCGTTCGAGGTGATCGCGCTGCACACCAGGGTCGGCCCCATCCGCCGGATCATCTCGGATTCGGGACACTTCACCACGGACACGAACGGGAACATGTATTCCTTCGACGCGATGGGCGCGTCGGGCGAATCGCAGTGTACGGCCGTCGGCAGCAAGTATGCGCCCCTGCCCGCCTCGACGACGCGCGCGCCGTCACGCAGCCTGGCCGTCAGATCGGTTGCACCCGGTGTTTGCAGGTCCGCGTCGATGGCCTTCGAAATCGCGTCCGCCATTCCCGGTACGGTAAACGCCGCCAGGGGCGCTTCGGGATCGTCGGGGGGCTTTGGCGCGATCTCGGCCAGGCGTTTCGCAACGGCCTCGGCGATCTCTTCGGTGTGCCGGCTCGCCCAGATTCCCGACGCGTTGATGCATCCGCGGCCGCTGTTGACCGCAACGCTTTCGACCATGATGTCGAGATGCTGTTCCCAGTTGTCGACTTCGTCGTCGCCCAGAACGATCTTCGAGAAACCCGGTCCATGTGCCTGAACGCGGGGATTGCCCTTGTAGCGATCGACAGTGGGTTGTCCCCCGAAGATCATGCTCCGTTGGCAACTGTCCAAAACCGCCGCGCCCACGTCGCCTTCGCCCGGATAGATCGAAACGGCCTCGCGCGGAATGCCGGCGGCAAAGAACGCGTTGGCCATGCGATACGGCGTCCACGGTTCCTGCGGTCCCGGTTTCAATACCAGTCCGATCTGCATCGGGATGATCGGCAGCCACAACGTGTGCACGCCGGGCGAGTTCGACGGCAACACGAGTCCCACCACGGGGCTTTGAACCTGATAGCTGATCGGGACGCCCCGTTCTTCACCGTAGCCGCGCGTCAGCACGTCAAGATCGAGGCCGCGTGTCAGCGCGGTCAGGATGTTGCGCATCTCGGCCAGCACAAAGCCGTTCTTTTTCATGTTGGCCAGGCACAGATGTTCCGGGAGCCCGGTCGACGCCGACTGCGCGCGCGCGAATTCCTGGGGCGTCTGCGTGCCGTCGCCCATCTCGACAGTGCCATTCATGTACATTTCGCCGGCGTGCTTCACCTTTTCGATGAGTTCGTCCAGGGGAATGGCCGTCAACACGTCGCGGGCGCGTTGGGCCTTGCGCATGTCGCGTTGGATCAGGCCGCCGTTGGCCCGGCCGACCTTCGCGATCGGTTCTCCGGTCGCGAAGTGAACGACCTCGTCGATATCGAGACTCTCGTAGGGTTTGCCCCAGCGCAAGACGGTAAGGTTGAGCATGGGCCTTGGTACCTAGACGGGAAGATTGAACATGGATTCCGGTGCCACTTTAGTACACCCCGACCGTTGTCGTCGATGCGAATTGGTGGAACGGACGAACGCCGCTGACGCCGTCCCACGGATATTGGGCACATGGCGCTTCGCGTTCGCCCTCATCGCGTTCGAGGAAGCCGGGCATGAAAAATTCTTTCGTCAGCGTGGTCACCTTGACACGCCCGGTTTCTCCATACGCGACCAGATTCGAAGCGTCGTCGAAGTCCACGACTTCAATCGCCGCTCTCGGTTGAGGCGGATAGTACGCGATCTTGTAGCCGTTGTGCGGCCCGGTCGGCGCGCTGGCCGCCAGTCCCATCATCGTGTTGCCGTAGGTGGGGGTCATGTATGCCCCGTCGAGCAGTTCTTCGTGGGCAAACCGGTTCCACTGCGGCGTAAACTCGGTGCCGCCCGAGAATATGCCCTTGATTCCGGCCTTGCCGATCGACGTGCCCATGTCTTCGAGCTTGAGCGCGAGGGCTTCGAGCAGTTTCGGGGTGGCGAACATACACTGGATGTTGTGGTTGGCTTCCAGAATCGTGACCGCCTGCTCGATCACATGGTCCTTGTAGGCATCGAGATGCTCGGTCCAGCCCTTCTGGATCAGCTTGATGACCCAACGGGGATCCAGGTCGACGCAAAAGCAGATGCCGCCGCGGTGCTGGCACAGGTGTTCCACACCCAGGCGAAGGCGCCGGGGACCGGACGGGCCCAGCATCAGCCAGTTGGCGCCTCGCGGAAAGTGCTCATCCGGCAGCGTTTCGCTGAACAGTTCATAGTCGGTCCGGAAGTCGTCGCAGTTGACGCGGGTCTTGGGCGTGCCGGTCGTGCCGCCGGTCTCGAAGACGAAGACGGGTTTTCCCGCGAGACCCTTGGGGACCCAGCGTTCGACCGGTCCGCCGCGAAGCCATTCGTCTTCGAACGCGGGCATCTTCGAGATGTCCTCGAACGAATGGATTTCCTTCCGCGGGTCGAATCCCAGTTTCGAGGCGTAGTCGAGCCAGAACGGGCAACCCGAAGCCCGATCGAAGTGCCAGTCCACGACTTCGCGGGTCCAGTTATCCAGCCTTTCTTTCGCAGTCTTCGCGGCCGCCTCGATGTGCGCCGTGGAATCGGAATCGGTAGTCGGCATCGCCGAATAGAATAACGGAAATCATGCGCCGGAGAACACTCGTCAGGCACTTTTGTGTCCACGGAGCAGGATGACCCGTCGCCGATTCTTCGCGACACAAACCCGTGAGAAAGGTGGGCTAATCGGCAAGAGGGTGCCTGCTTCCCTACGGTTCTTTACGGATCGAGAGACTCATCGCGGAGGGTCGGGTATCCGATCCGCATCCACGGGAACGAGCAGTTCGATTTCCGGCAGCCGGAAGTCGAACGGTCCGTACTCAGGGTATATCCGGAACTGGTCGATCGTCGCGTCGACCCAGGCAGTGAGCGTGCGTTCGGTCCGTATGAGCGCGTCCGTTCGAATCTTGCCGTCGATGAGTGCCCAGGTGGGCTGGTCAGGGCCCGGAGTCGTTGAAGCGAGCTTTCGTTCCAGGCGGGCGGGATCCCCGTCGGTAAAGTCTTCCCGGCCGCTGTGACGCCAGAACATGCGAAGCGTCGGCCAGGGGTTGGCAGTCTGGACGTAGGCGTAGCGCAACCGGATTGCATAGACGTATCGGGCTTCAGGCAGGACGAACGTCAGCGAACTCCCGCCCGCGGGCGCGGCGGCTCTCGATGCGGTTTCGTTCCGCCACACAGCCTCGGTCACGGTATCCGGTTCGGCGTCAAAAGCCTCCACGCGAAACACAGGATCCTCACCCATTCGCGTGAAGATTCCGATGCCGTTTCTCTTGTGCGCCCTGAGCATCTCGGCGATCTGTTCCACCCGCGGTACGACGTCGCTGGCGAAATGGCGCTCCGCCAGAATTGAGGCGGGAACCCCGTTGTCAATGTCTTGTTCGAACGCTGCCGTCCTTCGCTGAAGATCTGCCCCAACCCGCGGGCCGTGCGAGAGGTTCAGCGGAAGCAATCCAACCAGAACCAAGAACATTGCAAACTGAACACCGCGTCCCAAAGTCGTACCCGTGAATTCCCAGACGAAATACACGGCGCACAGCATCGGCAACATGAGGGTCAGGTAATGCCCCTGATAGATATAGTCCAGACCCATTCCCGCCCGCGATTGCGCGATCATGACAACGATTGCCGCCGGTGCGCCCAGGAACAAAAGCAGTCCGAGGGCACGAAGACGCGCCCGGGGCGCCGAAAGCCATGTCCGAGCGAGGACCCCCACGCTGGTCAGTACCAGAACAAGGACGGCGAAGCCCCAGTACGGTGCGTAGGCCTTGGTTGCCGCGCCCAGACTCAGTCCCCCCACCTGCAGGGCCGTCACCAGGGAGGCAATCGGTCCCGGAGACGGGGGCCACGAGGACAGATTCGTCGGGTCGTTCGCTGGAAAAAACGGCGTGTAATTGACAAAATAGACGCAAACAAGCGACAGGGCGATGCCGATTAGCCCGATCGCAAGCAATCCGTGCTGCCGCTCCTTCCCACCGAGAGAAGGCCAGCGGATCGCCATCCAGATGCTCAGCCAGAGGCTGAGGACCACCACGTATGGCAGTCCGCCCGGTCCGCATAGTGCCAAAACAACCAAGCTGGCCGCTACCGCCACCGCAGTGCCGACTCCGATGCTGTTTCCGCGGACTACCAGGACCAGAAGCAACATGCAGGCCGTGATGGGCGCGAGGACGTGGTTGACCTGCCACCACCACAAAAAGACCTGGGCCTGCCCAAAGTTGAGAAGCGCGAGGGGAAAGAACGCGTCGGCCAGGATTGTCCGGCCCCGCACGACCCTTGCGGCCCATACCATGGCGAACGCGACGGCCGCCAGAGCAACAACGATGAGGAAATTTCCAAACCGGAAGTCGTAATCCGTGACTTGGAGCACTCCCGTCCAGAGAAGTTTGGCCAAGGGAATGCGATGTTCCGCCCAGGGCGCCCACAGCCAGTCGAGTTGGATTCCCGGCCCGATGTCGGACAATACCCAGAGTTCATCGCTCTGAGGAAACGTTTCGGTACCGTACAAACCGACCAGACCCAGCGCTGCCAAGAGCATGATGGTCCAAACGTTCCAGACGAAGATGTCGGCGAAGGACATTTCGCGCCCACCGGACACTTTGGCTGTCGATTGCAAGGCGGGCTGTGAGGGTTTAGGAGAATCGTCCGATGCCGAATAACGCGGAGTAGTCACCGTTTTTGCCTGGAGACGGAAACAGGATCGGATATTGCCGGTGTCGTGTCGGCGTCGAACGCCAGCGAGTCTTGCCCGTAGCGCGACGGGCTCGAATTCGCGTTCCCGGACAACCGGAAGCGTTCGTCATCCGAAAAAATCCGTGGACGGCACAGGCCCCATTTCCAAAGGCGAAACTGCAGACTTGTCAGGACCACGCCAATGCCATACACACACGACCGGCGAAAACCGATCGAACTGGCTTCGGGAAAGTACCGGCTCGGACAGGAGACTTCACCGATGTTCAGGCCGAGGGCGACGGCTTGAGCCAGTACCTGATTGTCGAAAACAAAGTCGTTGGATCCAGCCAGGAGCGGCAGCGTCAAGAGCGCCCGGCGTGAGAACGCGCGGTAGCCGGTGTGGAATTCCGAAACTCTGGAGCCGAGCATCCAGTTCTCGAACGTGGTCAGCAGGCGGTTTGCAATGTATTTGTAACGCGGCATCCCACCCTCGCGAGCCTTGTAGCCCAGAATGCGCGACCCGAGCACAACATCGTAAATTCCCGAGGCGACCATCGCGGCCATGGCCGTGACCAGCCGTGGATCGTATTGATAATCGGGGTGGACCATGACCACCAGATCGGCGCCTTCGGCGAGCGCTTCCCGATAGCAGGTCTTTTGGTTGGCGCCGTAACCGAGGTTCTCTTGATGGATGAAGGTCTTGATCCCGAGTGAGCGAGCCATCTCGACGGTTCGGTCGGGGCTCGCGTCATCGATCAGAATCGTCCGGTCGACCACATCGTGAGGTAGCTGGAGGTAGGTCGCCTCGAGCGTTTTCTCCGCCCTGTAAGCGGGCAGCACCACAACGACCCGTTTGCCCATCAACATGATCCGGTTCCCTGACAGTCGAATGTCCGCTCTGGACCTCCCCGAACGCGCCGAGCGGCAACGTACAGGGTGGAGCATGAGAGTGCAATACGCACAAGCTTAGCCGATCGGGCAACCCGCGCGCGACCCCGGGTGGAATCTGCCGCGGGCTACTAGTCCAGCGGGCCGACGATGTGTTCCAGGTCCTGGTTGTTGTCCTGGCAGAAGTACTCGCTCATGTGGTAATCGGACCAGGGCATTTCCCACGATGCGGTCCACGGCCGGTCATAGGCACCAGGATCGTCAATCGTGACCTCATAACGCAGCGTATCGTGATCGGGCCTCGAGATGCGTTCGACAAGGTGCAGGGCCTCGGTATGGGGCATGCCCGCGGGACGCCTCGCAAACCAGAACCGTTCGTTGAAGCCGACAGTGTCGACCACCAGCGTATCGCCTTCCCAGTGACCCACCGAATGGCCGAAATACGTGGGATTGAAGATCTCCAGGTCGGGATGTTCGCGGCCGTCGAGCCAGATTTCACGCCAGCTTCGGGGTCCGCCGCCTGAGAGCACCAGAACGCGGTCGCGATCCCGGTCCTGAACGATTTCAAGTCCCCACGGCGTGTGGAACTGGCGGGGTCCGCCGTTGGGAACACAGCGGGGATGGGGATCGTCGCGAGCAAGCGTGACTTGCCGCTCGTAGACCATCGCCCTTGCCCATGGGTGAAACGGAGCAATCTTGTCGATGTCTCCGTCAAGGTCGATCAGGTACGCCCCGTCCATCTCGACAAAGTTTTCTGAAAGATTGCCTGGTCCGGAGTTCCAGTGGCCGGTTTGTCCGCGCATGGCGCCCAAATTCACTGTGCCGTCTTCGAACCGCGGTGTCGGCGCCTGCGCTTTGGCCATGGATGGCAGCAAGAGGACGAGCGCCACTGTCGCGAGCGGCATCCCGGGTCGTTTCGATCGTGAAGTCCGCATCATTCGTTTTCTTCCTGGTTCTGGCTCGATCCGGCAAACATGCGGCGGCCCGTGGCTGCCAGAACCACCGACCGTGCGTTGACCAGCCTGCTTCCGTCGCGGGCGAGGCTGCCTTCGACTTCAAGGACATCGCCGATACTTGCCGAATTCCGTGTCCAGCCGAGCCGTCCCATCGAGATTGGCGACCCCATCTCGAAAGCCCAGTTGGCATATTCCCCGTCTTCTTCCACGTCCATATAGAAATAGACGTGCGGATTTCTCCAGTCCAGCTTGGTCAGGGATCCGGTCAACGCGATCGGCTTGTCCGCGTCGTATTGTGCGGGAAACGAATGGTGACTGGAAGCCGATACCTGTATCAGCAGGGCGCATCCAACCGTCAGTAGCCCCGCAAAAACGTAGTCGCTGCGTCGCATCGTCATACCTCACGATAAATTGAACTTACCGACCGAAGTATGGCCCAGTGGCGGGCATTGTCAAGTCGAAGCATGTCGAAGCTTTGCGGGCCCCCGGTGTTCCTCGATTGACTGGCTTGCCGGGCTCTGACATCGTTAGGCGGATGGAAGAAAAGCCGCAAGGCGAGTTTGGTTGGGTCAGCCACGGGCCGTGGGGTTCGATCTGCCGCCTTGTTTCCATCATGGCCGTTCCGGCAGCGATCGGGTATTTTGTATTGCTCCGGTAAGGGCCGGTCGTCGATCGGGTTCCGAAAAGAAGAGGAAGAAGAGAAGGAGAGGCAAACATGCAACGTTATCTGGGCAAGTACGACGATTGCGCGTACTCCGCGATGCGGATCGTTCTGGGGTTTCTTTATTGGAGTCACGGTCCGGCGTGGCTGTTCGGCTCGTTCGGCGGTCTCGGGCCGGTCCCGGTCACCTCACTGCAGGGCGTGGCCGGAATGCTGGAAACCTCGCTGGGCACACTGATTGTGATCGGACTGTTCGGACCCTGGGCGGCTTTCATCGCCGCCGGGGAAATGGCATTTGCCTATTTCTTCTTTCACATACCGCGTGGCGGTTGGATGCCGATCATGAACGGCAGCGAGATTACCGTCGCCCTGTGCTTCGGGTTCCTGTACATCGCAACCCGCGGTTCGGGTGCGTTCAGCGTCGACAGTTGGTTGGCGTCGAGGAAAAACAGGTAGTAGTCGAAGAAAAAGAAGCAGTAGGCGTACGGGCGTTTGCACAGGAATGGCAGTCCGTGGCAGGCAAACTGTTTTATGCTCGTGGTTCCGGATTCTTTGTCGAGGAGGCAAGCATGTTCCGTTTCGCAAACCCGATGTTCATCTTCGCTGTGGGTGTATTCGTCCTTTTCGCGATCGCGCCTTCGAGTGCCGCTGCGG
Organism: Terriglobia bacterium; assembly: GCA_963555775.3. Taxonomy (GTDB): domain Bacteria; phylum Acidobacteriota; class Terriglobia; order 20CM-2-55-15; family 20CM-2-55-15; genus JAJEDW01. The sequence goes on from CAUVWY020000009.1 coordinate 936,092, forward strand.
AGCCACCGCTCCAAGCGCCGGGGAGTGCGATCGACTATCGGCCGGTGACGGCAGAGCGCCTGGCCAATCCCGACGACGGCGATTGGCTGATGATCCGGCGTACGTATGACGGTTGGGGGTACAGTCCACTCGACCAGATCACCACGGACAATGTCAGCCGGTTGCGGCCAGTCTGGACATTCGGCACCGGTGAGACCAGCGGACACGAAGCGCCGCCGGTTGTCAACGACGGCATCATGTTCGTGTCAACGCCGCGGAACCAGGTGATTGCCATCGACATCCTGTCGGGCACCGAACTGTGGCGGTACAGGAACATTCGGGCCGAGGACGCGTCCGTACCGCACGAGACCAACCGTGGGGTGGCTCTCTACGACGACAAGGTGTACGTGGTGGGCGGCGAAGCCGTTCTCGTGGCACTGGATGTGCGCACCGGAGAAGAAATCTGGGAGACCACCTTTGCGGACAACGGGTCCGGCTACTACTCCACGTTGGCGCCGCTGATCGCGGACGGCATGGTCATGGTTGGGGCTTCGGGAGGAGAGAGGGGAATACGCGGTTTCATTGCCGGGTTCGATCCCGAAAACGGCGAGGAGGTATGGCGGACCTTCATGGTGCCGGGGCCCGGGGAACCGGGTTTCGAAACCTGGCCACAGGACACCGACGCGTGGCGGACCGGCGGGGCGTCGATCTGGGTCACAGGCAACTACGATCCCGAAACCAACCTGGCCTACTGGGGTACCGGTAATGGCGGCCCCTGGATGGGCGACCAGCGTCCCGGAGACAACCTTTATTCGACGTCGACCGTCGCCATTGATGTCGCGAGCGGAGAGATCAAGGGGCACCACCAGTACCACCCCAACGGCGCATGGGACTGGGACGAAGTCTCGCCCCCGGTCCTGATCGATTACGAGCGTAACGGCGAAACGATTCGCGGTCTCGTCAACGTCGCGCGGAACGGGTATGTCTGGTTCCTCGAACGCACCGAAGATCGGATCAACTACGTCGACGCCAAACCCTACGTGTACCAGGACGTATTCCGGAGCCTGGATCCGGTGACCGGCAGGCCCGATGTCGATATGGACCACAAGCCCGAGACCGGCAAGGAGGCGTCATATTGTCCGGCGCTTCACGGCGGGAAGAACTGGCCGCCGATCGCGTTCAACCCCCAGACGCGGATGATCTACATTCCGGCGAACGAGAACTTCTGCCAGACTTCGACCGGCGTCGAAGTGGAGTACGTCGCTGGGCGCGGTTTTACCGGGGTCCAACTCGGCAGCTATATCCGGGACGGCGCGGATCACTTCGGAGAAGTGCAGGCGTGGAACGTGGATACCTGCGAGGAAGTGTGGGTCCACGAGTGGCCCACGTCGCCCAACTGGGGCGGCATGTTGACCACGGGCGGCGGCCTCGTGTTCACCGGGGGCACCAACGACCGCAAGCTTCACGCCTTCGATGCCGAGACTGGCGAGATCCTCTGGGAGTGGCCGACCAATTCCGGAATCCTGGCGCCCCCGGCCGCGTTCGAGGTCGACGGCATGCAGTACATCGCGATCCAGTCCGGCTGGGGCGTCGACTCACGCGGGGTCCAGGCCCGTCTCAACGGGGTGTACCCGGGAGAGTATCCACCCGTTCCCGAAGGCGGGGCCGTGTGGCTGTTTGCCCTGGAAGACTGAGCGGGGCCGACTGAACGGGGCTGAACGCTCGGATTCGCAAGAGATGCCGTGAACGCGGGCCATCCGCAGGATCGCACTGACGTGCGTGGCGGCCGCGTTATCGGTTGTCTACGACGATCTCGCCTTCCTTCAGGACCATGACGACGTTCCCGAGCGCCGACGGATCGTCGAGCGGATTGCCGTCCACGATCAACACGTCGGCATATTTGCCGGTTTCGATCGTTCCCAGTTCGTCTTCTTGGCCGAGGTAAACGGCGGAGTCCAGCGTCATCGCCTTGATGATTTCCCCGGGCGACAGACCGATGTCCAGGTATGCATCCACTTCCATGCCCACCCGAACCGATGCCGGACCTCCCGCGTTGTCGGTCCCGAAACTCACCAGGACGTTCCGGCCCCGCAACGCCCGGACGTTCGCCATGAGCGCCTCGTACTCTTCAGCCATTTCAGAGTCGTAACCCGCGTTTCCCGGACCCACGCTTCCCACCGTCGCGGCCACGACAACGCCGCGTTCCACGACCGCGTCGAGGAAGCTTGTGCCCTCCACCAGGCCGAACCGCGGTGGATGGACCAGTCGGGCGACACCGGCTTCGACCGCTTCGATCGAGCTTTCGACGGTTTGGTTGTGGGAGTCGACCGGAAGGCCGTGCATCGCCGCCTGCTCGATCACGGCGTCCAGGACTTCGCGCGCCATGGTTTGTCCCAAATGTTCGTGGACCACCTTGATCCCGTCGACTCCGCCTTCGGCCAGAAAATCGACCGCCTCACGGGCTCGCTCCGGCGTATCGAGGTACACCATGCGGTTTTCCCGGCAGTAGGGGTTGTCCACACAGATCGTGCCGCCCGGATGTCCGTCGGGTGGCGTCAGAATCAGGCCCACGGCGAACACGCGCGGTCCAGTGAGTTCTCCGGACGCGATACGCGTGCGCACTTCTCCGATCGCGGGCCAGAAGTCGCCGTTGTCGTAGACCGTGGTCGTACCCGAAGCCAGGAACGAATCGAGCCGGCCGGGCAGGCTTTCTTCGATGTACCGCGCCAGGGCCTCGTCGCTGGTGTTGGGACCCGAAGGTATCAGGTGGATATGGGTGTCCACGAGCCCAGGCAGGACCGTGTACGCGGTTCCAGACAGGTCGATCGTTTCGGCCGCATCGACGTCCGATGGGCCCGCCGACACATTCTGAATCCGGCCGTTCGAGACTAGGATGGATGCGTCTTCGACAACCGTGCCGTTTCCGACGATGACCGTCGCGTGGGTCAGTAGAAGGTCGGCTCGCGGGGGAACGGACTCTGGAGCGTCGCCGCACGCGGCGGCGAGAAGCGAAACGAGAGCGGTGTACGAGAAAAAGACAAGTCGTTTCATGGCGTTCTTCTCATGGTGCTTGTGTCCTTGATGTTCTCGATGCTGCCACAGGACTCCCCTGCGTTATAGCGAATGTTGCGAACGAGGCGGCGTCAGGAAGGAAAACGGACCTATGCGTCACTTCGTGACGTGTGAGTCTCCAGGCGACGTTCGGGCGGTGTATCGAGAATGAGGAGCGGGCGTCGCTTACCCAAAAATCCGGAGCGCCGCAAACAGCAATCCGGCAATGGCGAGTTGGGCCAGTAGCATCTTGTTGACCGCACCGCTGATTTCGCCGCGCAATTCGGCGACGACGGCCTTTATCTCGCCGCGTAGTTGGGTGGTTGCGGTGTCCAAGTCGGTCCGCGTCGCGGCTGCTTCCCCGCTGGAGCGGATGGCAAGCACGATGGCTTCCGCTTGCTGTTTTTCGATACCGGAGGCTTCGAGTGAGCGGGCGGCGCTGAGAGTGTCGAACGGTGTCGCGTTCATGGTCGGCCCTCTAAAATCTGGGCTTCAACTATCATATCCGCTTCCTGTTCGGCCCCGTACCGAAACTTGACGATCCCAAGGAGTCACCCGGCCGCCTGCCGCAGGCAGTACCGGACAACGGCTCCGCGGCCTGCGTGGGCGATTCAGTCCGACTCCGAGGTCTCCATGTATCATTTGGATTCTCTCGGAAATTCCGACCTGTGGGGCGATCGAGTCAGGACGGCATGAAACGAACAAGTCAGCCCCACTCGTCGATACCGGGTTGTTCATCACCAAATGGAGAACGTCAAATGCTTGAACCAAATGAGTACCGTGCGCTGCTGTTGGATGCTGCCAACCGCGCAATCAGCTACGTTGAAACCAGTCCATCGCGGCCGGTATTTCCTACACGGGACGCCTTGAACAACCTGGATCGACTGGCGGGCCCGTTGCCGGATCAGGGTGAAGACGCGCCGGCTGTAATTCGGGCTCTCGATGAGTACGGCTCGCCAGCCACGGTTGTGACCACCGGCGGAACGTACTTTGGCTACGTAGTCGGCGGCGCGCTGCCGGCTACCGTTGCCGCTCATTGGATTGCCGATGCGTGGGACCAGAATGCGGGTCAGTACATCGTGTCGCCGGTTGCCTCACATCTCGAAGAAGTCGCTCTGAACTGGCTTCTTGATCTGTTTGGACTGCCGCCAGAATCGGCCGGGGCCTTCGTGACCGGCGGACAGATGGCCAATTTTACTTGTCTGGCCGCAGCGCGTCACACCGTTCTCCAGAAGGCCGGGTGGGACGTGGAGAGTGATGGCCTGTTTGGTGCGCCTCCCATTACCGTGCTCGTCGGCGAAGAAGTCCATGTCACCGTGCTGAAGGCCCTTGCTCTCCTGGGACTCGGCCGAAACCGCGTGGTCAGCGTGCCGGTCGATGGCCAGGGGCGGATCCGGGTCGAAGCGCTTCCGCGAATCAACGGACCAACCATCCTCTGTGCCCAGGTGGGCAACGTGAACACGGGAGCTTGCGATCCCGTCTCACAAATCTGCGACGCCACCGATGGCTCGGGCGCCTGGGTTCACGTCGACGGGGCGTTTGGGCTCTGGGCGGCGGCAGCGCCGGCAAGAAGACATCTTGTCGAGGGGATGGAAGCCGCGGACTCGTGGGCGACTGACGCGCACAAGTGGCTCAATGTTCCTCAGGATAGCGGAATCGCCATCGTGCGCGAGGCGACCGCCTTGCGGGCCGCCATGGCGATCAAGGCCGCATACCTGAGTCCAAGCGACCGACGCGACTCAGTGGATTGGACTCCGGAGGCTTCCCGCCGGGCGCGCGGAATAGAGGTCTGGACCGCTTTGCGTACGCTTGGCCGTCAAGGAGTTGCCGCACTGGTCGAGCGGACATGTCAGTACGCCGCCACGACCGCGGACCGCTTGAGGGCCGCGGGTTACGATGTCCTGAACGAGGTGACGATCAATCAGGTGCTGGTTTCCTTTGGGTCGCCCAAAGTGACTCAGCGCGTCATTCAAGCGATTCAGGCGGATGGAACGTGCTGGTGCGGGGGGACCGTCTGGCAGGGGCGCACAGCCATGCGAATAAGCATCTCATCATGGGCGACAACCGATGAAGACTTGGAGAGAAGTCTGTCCGCGATACTGAGAATCGCGTCTGGCGAGGTCGATGGAGCGTCATCCGGAACGCAATGTTGACAGCCGCCGGATCGGGGATCACTATGTTGCCGGTAACACAGGACGGCGAATGGAATGGGAGGGTGCTTTGATGTCGACACATCGTTTGAAGTTGGGAATCGTACTGGCTTCTGTGCTGCTGGTCACCCCGGCCGCCATCGCCGCGCAAGGCCGCGGCGGACCCGCGGCCCAGCTTCCAGAGAGTCCGGTGGCCGCTCCGATACCGGAGATCCGTTCGGTGCCTGGAACGCCCTTTCCCGGCGTGATCATGGACCTGCCCGAAGGCGACGATCTGGAGCATTTCGAATACGAAATGGAGGAGTACTTCGTATCCGGGATGGCGCAGGGCAAGCCGTATACAACGCGCATCCTCGTCCGGAAGCCGTCCGACGACTCCCGCCTGAGCGGCATCGTGGTGGCCGAAGGAATGCATCCCAGTGGCAACAGTTGGATGTTCCACTTCACCCACTCCTACGTCATGAGCGCGGGACACGCCGCACTGGAGATCGTGACTTCGGGCCTGCAGCACTTCACCAACTTCGACGCCGAGCGTTATGAATCCCTGAGCGTCGAGCCGGACCAGGCCAACGACATCATTGCCCAGGTCGGCGCGCTGATGAAGAGTTCGTCGAGTCCGCTTGACGGGCTTGGCATGCGCCGCATGGTTCTGATGGGCACGTCGGCGTCGGCGGGCATCCTGCTCCGCTATCTTCCGGCCCACGACGTGTACCGGCAGGCCGATATGAGTCCGATCTTCGACGGGTTCCTGCCGACCAGCAACATCGCCCTTGTTCGCAACGTGGATGTGCCGTTGATTCAGATACCGACCATGAGCGAGGCCGAGAGACTCGACCCCGGAGCGGTCCGGCGGCCGGACGGGGATGCGCCGGGCGACCAGTTCCGGATCTACGAGTTTGCCGGCATGTCCCACAACGACTCCCGCGTCAATCGCACCTATTTCCCGGACCCGTGCCGGTATCCGGTTAGCCGGTTTCCGCTGGGTGCGTTCATGTCGGTGGGCCTCGATCACCTGATCGGTTGGGTCGACGAAGGCGTTGTGCCGCCGCGCGCCGCGAAGCTCCTGCTCGATCACGACGACAGCGACGGTTCGCCCTTGGCCCTGGACGTGTTCGGCAATGCAATGGGCGGCATCCGTAACACCTATGTCGATTTTCCGCTGATGAAATACAGCGTCCGGAACGAGGGCGCCGATCCCCCGATTCCAAACCCGTCCCGGATGATCGCCGCACGCCCCGCCGGCACCGCCAACCAGCTTTGCGGGCTGGCCGGTTACCAGACCCCGTTGCCGGCCGAACAGTTGCAGTCGCTATATGAAGATGCGTCCGACTACCGGACCAGGGTCGAAGAACGGCTGGACGAACTGACCGCCGAAGGCTGGTTTCTTCCCGTTTATCGGGATCTGGTCCTGGGCGACGCGGCTGCCGCCGACGTACCCTAATTGGGCGCACCGCGCCCGGCGTTTCGATTTCAGATTGAAGGACCGAACTGTTTCGACCGAGGAGAGATACTGTGAAGCACCCACACATCGCCGTCGTCCCGATTGCGGCTATCGCGGCAATTCTGCTGCTGCTGCTGCCGGCGGCCGCGACCGCGCGGCAGACCGATGCCGACCGGTACTGGGGGCAGTGGCGGGGACCTGAAATGAACGGCGTTTCCCGAACCGCCAATCCGCCGCTCACGTGGAGCGAAACCGACAACATCCGATGGAAGGTCGAGATTCCCGGCCGGGGAACCGGGAGTCCCATTGTCTGGGATGACATGGTATTCCTGCTGACGGCTGTCCCCGTTGGATTCGATGGCGCCGAGTCGCACGAGCCGCGCGGCGGTCTGAGGCAGCGAGGCGTCCACCGCTTCGTGGTCATGGCGCTCCACCGGTCCGACGGCAGCATCGCCTGGCAAGATACCGTTAGCGAAGAAGAGCCTCACGAAGCCACGCACGTCGACAACGGAACGTGGGCGTCGAGTTCGGTGGTCACCGATGGCGAGCACGTCTTTGCCTACTTCGAATCGCGCGGACTCTACGCCTATGACATGGACGGCAACCCGCTTTGGGAATTGGATCTCGGCGACAAGGCCATGCGCAACCAGTTCGGCGAGGGCAGTACGCCGGCCTTGTACCGGGACAAGCTGGTTATTGTCTGGGATCACATTGGCGGCCAGTCCTTTGTCGTCGTTCTGGACAAGAACACGGGTGAAGAGATCTGGCGGTCGAACCGGGATGAAATCGACACCTGGGCCACCCCGCTCGTGGTGGAAAGCAACGGAGCGCCTCAGGTGATCGTGCCGGGTATGGACCGGCTTCGGAGCTACGATCTGGAAACTGGCGGCATTGTCTGGGAGAGCGAGGGCCTGACAATGAACCCGATACCTTCGCCGGTCGTGACCCCCGATAACATCATGATCGCGATGAGCGGTTTTCGGGGGAACGATCTCAAGGCGGTCGATCTGGATGCCGCGTTCGGAGATATCACGGGGACCGATTCCATTCTGTGGGAACTCGACCGCGACACGCCCTACGTTCCATCGCCGCTGCTGTATGACGGCTTGATCTATTTCCTGAAATCGAACTCGGGCATCCTTTCGGTCTTCGATGCCGAAACCGGGGAACCGCGTTACCAACTCCAACGGTTGACGGCGGTCCCCAACGTATTCGCATCGCCCGTGGGCGCCGGCGGCCGAGTCTATATTGCGGGCAGGGAAGGCACCACCCTGGTGATTGCGCATGGCGGGGCGTTTGAAGTTCTGGCCCAGAACACGCTGGACGACGGGTTCGACGCGTCGCTGGCATTGGTCGAAAACGAAATCTACCTTCGTGGATACGAGTATCTCTACGCCATAGGGGAAGACGACCGATGATACCAAGCGGCATTCGAGCGACAATCGGCAGCACGATAGCGATTGCGGCGGTCAGCACACTGGGGGATTTCATCTGGGCCACTTGGATTCCGCGGCACCGTGCGGTCTATGGTCTCACGCATGGCTCGCTGCTCTTTCTGTGTATCGGAATGGCGCTGGGTTATTGGGTCGGCCGGACCCGATCCGGTGCGATCGCCGGTGCGGTGACCGGCTTCCTGGTTGCCGGCAGCTTCTACGTCTTGGCGCCCGTTGTCGGGTTCGGCGCGATGTTCGGCGTCTGGTTCGGGATGTGGATCGCCCTGGCCTTGCTGAACGGTTGGCTCAACGGGCAGATCCATTTCAAGCCCGCGATCGGCCGGGGGTTGATCGCGGCGGGGCTGTCCGGGGTGGCGTTCTACATGGTGTCCGGAATCTGGATGCCGTTCGATCCCGCCGGATGGGATTATCTGATCCACTTTGGATACTGGAATCTGGCATTCCTGCCGGGTTTTGCCGCGCTTCTGCTCGGGACCGGAGACAATCTTGGAGAACTTCGTGAAGGCTGAGTCCAGTGCGGCGCCCGCCTCCGGAAAGATACTTACCGATTTTGCACACCTGATCGACGGTCGCGCGGTGGGTAGCGATTCGACGTTCGCAGTCATCGATCCCGCGACGGGAAGAGCGTTTGCGCACTGCCCCGATGCTTCGAAGCAACAACTCGACGATGCCGTCGCCGCCGCCCGGCGTGCATTTGCGGAATGGTCGGCGCGATCGTTTGAAGATCGCCGCGGGGTACTCGGACAATTTGCCGATGCCATGCGCGACAACGCCGAAGAACTGGCCGCGATCCTTGTGAAAGAACAGGGCAAGACCATCGCGGAATGCCGCAAGGAACTGTCGTTCGTTCCCCATCAGATCAGGCGGTTGGCCGCGATCGAGGTCGCGAACGAACTCCTGCGCGACGAACCCCCGTTGCGTGTCGAGCTTCGCTACCGTCCCCTTGGCGTTGTCGGAATCATCACTCCCTGGAACGTCCCCGTCGGTATCGCGATCGGCCGGATCGCCCAGGCGCTCTACACCGGCAATACGGTGGTCCAGAAGCCTTCGCCGTATACGCCGCTGGCAACCCTGAAAATGGGAGAGATCGCTCTCGACGTTCTGCCTCCGGGTGTGTTGAACATCGTGGCGGGCGGGGACGAACTGGGCGGATGGATTACCGGGCATCCTGGAATCGCAAAGATTTCGTTCACCGGGTCCGTTTCAACGGGCAAGAAGGTACTGGCGAGCGCCTCGTCCAATCTCAAGCGGGTCACGCTGGAACTGGGCGGCAACGATCCGGGCATCGTTCTGGACGATGTCGATCCGAAAGACGTCGCCAGGCCGATCTACGATGCCGCGTTCGCCAATTGCGGACAGATCTGTGTCGCAATCAAGCGTCTCTACGTCCACGAGTCCATGTACGAAGCCATGTGCGACGCGCTGGGTGAGATCGCGCGGTCGGTCAAGATCGGGGACGGCGCCGATGAGAGCGTCGGCATGGGACCGATCCAGAACAGCATGCAGTACGAACGCGTCAAAGGGATTCTGGAAGACACGCGCCGGCAGGGCGCCCGTATCGTGGCCGGCGGCGAGACGCCCGGCGGCGGGGGCTACTTCATGACGCCAACCATCGTCGCCGACATCGAAGACGGTGCCCGCTTGGTCAACGAGGAGCAGTTCGGGCCCATTCTGCCGGTTCTGAAGTACTCGGATATCGACGACGCGATCCGCCGGGCCAATGACACGCGGTATGGGTTGAGTGGTTCGGTGTGGACGAACGATATCGAGCGGGGGGCCGAAGTCGCGCGACGCCTCGAAGTGGGTACCGCATGGGTGAACCAGCACCGTATCCCCGATGCCACGATCCCGTTCGGCGGGGCCAAGGAATCGGGACTTGGCCGCGAGTATGCCGCGCTCGGTCTGAAAAGCTATATGGAAGCTCAGATCACGGCTGTGGGGCTGGCCCCGCCCCCGAAGGCGCCGAATCGTTCATGAGCGAACTGGACCGCTTGAGGATTTGATTCAGGGGCAGTCCTGGTTTCGGGACACTCCTGAATCACCGAAAGCGGGTGGGGAAAGAAACTGGAACTTGTCGCCGGCCCGGCCCGAAGAGCATGGCCCGATGCGCGATCGAGTGGCAGGCAACAGAAAGCCCGGGCCGAAACCCGGGCTTTTTCCGACGTTGATCTTCGAAGGAGCTTACGCTTTTCCGGTACGCCAGCCTCCGGCGTAACTTTCACGTACAACTTTTGAATACGGCACGGGACTGACAATCGCGCGGATATCGATCTGCTTGTGGCGCTCGACGGTCGACTTCTTCGAACCGCCGCCTTCTTCGCCCCAGACCAGAGTGACCTCGTTGCCTTCCACGACATCGGGATCCAATACAGCCAGCGAGAGCATGGACCGCTCGTTGTAGCTGTAGCCCGCAAACATCGAAACGCCGGCAACCTGTCCCTGGGCCAGCACCTTGTCGTACGACGCCGAGGTGTAGTTCGAAAGCGGCAGGTCGATGTACTTGTAGTGGTCCTCGCCCGGCACGAACATCGAAGCCATTGCCTTGGTGACGTCTTCGCTGTTCCAGGCCAGGGTGACCTTTCGGCGATGCGGCTGGCCGGCGATCTTCTCGAGGGCTTCCCGGCCAATGAAATCGTGGTCGAACTTTACGAACGGCCCATAGCCGAGTTCGTGGGGAGTCAGATAGTAGTCGTCAATGTTGTCGGAGTAGAAGCTGCCGCCCAGCGAGCCCGAGGCTTCGTATCCGGCCGCAGGCAACCATTCCCTGTAGGACTTCATTTCGTCGCCGGTGTACACGGCCGGAAGCGGCGACGGGATCCATCCCGATTCCAGAGTGTTGGTCGCGTACGCGCGAGCGCCCACCAGCGTGAGGCCGAATTCCGCGCCGGCCTCGACAATCGCCGCCCGGATTTCCTCGCCCTCTTCGTAGGGACCCCAGATTTCGAGCCCAGGCGCTCCGGCCATACCGTGGCGCAGGGCCCGGACCTTGCGTCCGGCAATGTTGATGGCATCCATGTGGAAGAACCTGATGTCCGGGAATGGCCCGCCGTTCAGCTTCTCGATCACCTGTTTCGCATTCGGGCCCTGAATCTGGTACCGGTACGAGATGCGTGACACCGGTTTGCCCATGGGACGCCCCGGCGACCGGTCGTCGTGGACGATGTTCACGTCGTATCCGCCGGTTTCGGCATGAAACTGGATCCAGTTGGCCGTCGGCGCGCGCCCAACGAAAACCAGCCTGTTCTCTTCCAGGTGGAAGAGAATTCCGTCGCCAATCACGTGGCCGCTGTAGCTGCAGGGAACGAACTGCTTGGCTCTGTTGACCGGGAACTTCGCGAAGCTGTTGATTGCAAGATGGGAGAGCATCTTGAGGGCATCGGGGCCTTCAATGTAGATGTCCACCATGTGATGAGACTGGTCGAAAAGTACGCATGATTCGCGCCAGGCCCGCTGTTCGTCACGCCAATTTGAGAATTCGGGAGGGACGACCGGATAGATATAGGCCCCGATTTGCGAATTACGCAACATGTCGGTGGGATTCCCGACTGTATTTAACTTGTCCTCCAAACTGTGCTGACTCATCTGCTCCTATCCTCCTTCTGTTGACAACAGCGTCTCGAAGTCAAACGGACATTCTAGCAGCCTGTCGGACTTTCGGCGTAAGTCCTTTGTTTTCAACAACGGCCCTTTTTAGCCCGAAACGGTAAACACAGTCATATGAATGACTTAGGTTTTTGATTCGGTGTTAGTCCGACAGGCTGCTAGACGAAAACAGGTGGGATGGGAAATCGGGTGCCGGTGTCGGCGGGTCTTCGTTTGGCCCGAAAATCCGCGACGAAGGTGTGCACTCCTGATTCCTGTGTGGAGCGTTGTGGGTGTTCTTGCCCGAAGGCCGGCGGTGTTGAGGAGGACAACCGGGGAGTCCAGGAACGGCTGTTCTGTCAAGGCCTGCTGAGGCCAGGCATGGCCGGCGCTGGCGCTATTCTGGACGAGCAACTGCTAAAGCTTCCGGTGAGCGTTTCAGAGGTATTGGCCGCGGATCGGAATGACCGGCTTTAAGGTCTTGTGGCGCTTCCGTGCTGGTGTCGCGTCTTTCGTCAAGTCTCTTCTGTGGTAAGGATAGATGGAAGGAATTCGGATGAGTTCAGAGCTAAACGGAAAGATTGCACTTGTCACTGGCGCCAGCCGAGGGGGTTGGGCGAGGACTTGCGTCGGTGTTGGCCGAAGCAGGCGCGACGGTCTATGTCACTGGTCGGACGCTCGATAACCACGTGGTCCCGAAACACGGCGGGAGGATTATTGCAGTGCGCTGCGACCATACAATCGATTCGGAAGTGGAAGCCCTCTTCGAACAGATCGGCCGAGAAAACGCTCGCCTGGACATCTTGGTGAATAACGTTTGGGGTGGGTACGAGAACATGATGGAGGACGGGCAGTTCACGTGGCCGCTGCCGTTCTGGAAGCAGACGTTCTGGCGGTGGGACGCCATGTTCGCTGCGGGAGTCCGAGCCCACTATGTGGCGAGTGCGTTGGCTGCCCGAATGATGGTCGAACGAAAGAGGGGTTTGATCGTGAATATTTCGTTTTGGTCAGCGCAGAAGCACGTGGGCAACGTCGCGTATGGTGTCGCAAAGGCTGCAACCGACAAGCTGTCCACGGACGCGGCACCTGAGCTCCGCGATCACGGTGTCACTGTGGTTTCTCTGTATCCAGGACTTGTCAGGACGGAAAGTGTGATGCAGTCTGCCGGCTTCCTCGATCTGAGCAATTCTGAATCGCCAGAATATACTGGGCGAGCCGTCGTGGCGCTTGCAACTGACCCGGCCGTTGCGAGCAGGAGCGGTGACATATTGGTCTCTGCTGTACTCGCCGGAGAATACGGTTTCACGGATATCGATGGGAAACAGCCTTTCCCCTTAGCCCTGGACGATATCTAGTCGTTCGGCGCGAACCATGACGCTGGCGCCGCGGGCATCGGGGATCATCAACGTGTAGACCCTTCCGCCACCCTTCGCCATCCTTCCCCAAGCCGTCTGCCTCGCCAGGACAGCCCCTTTGAAAAAATGAAAACAGGCGAGAAGGAACGATCTATTGTTTCTTCTCCTTCCAGCGCCGCAAGTTTTTTGGGGTGGTTTATGATTTTTAGAATATACAAAGCAATACTATGGAAAAAGATGAAATCTTAAACCGTTCTGGTGGTTTAAGAATATGTTAATTTCCAAATCATGAGTGTGGAAAAACGTAAAAAACTAAACCAACTCCAGCGTCTCCTGCCCGAAGGACTGCTGGCGGATACGCGCTGGCTGGAAAGCGAAGGATACTCCAGCGCTCTCCTAAGCCTTTATGCTGTTGGAGGTTGGCTTGAGCACCCTGCCCGCGGCGTCTACCGGCGGCCGGGCGGCATGCTGCTCTGGCAACATGTCGTGGTCTCCCTGCAAAGTTTGCTGACCTTGCCGGTTAACGTTGGCGGCCGGACGGCCTTGGAACTGGGCGGGTTATCTCATTACGTTTCTGCCCAGGGGCTCCGCGAGGCTCATCTCTACAGTCATCGGCGCCTGCCAGGTTGGGTCGGCAAGCTCGATCTCGAAGTCCGCTTCGTCGTTCATACCGGTAAAGGACTGTTTCGGACGGCGTTGGACAGTGCGCCCGGACAGTGGAACCCGGCTGACCAGAGTTTCAGCAGTGGAGAACTCCCGCGCACCCTGACCCGGACGAGCTGGGGCCAATGGAACTGGCCTCTGATCCTGTCCACCCCGGAGCGGGCGATACTGGAATTCCTGCACGAAGTGCCTGAACGCGAGACGTTCGAGCAGGCGGACAAGTTCATGGAAGGTCTGCGCACTTTGAGCCCGCACCGGGTGCAGACGTTGCTCGAAGACTGCCGCAACATCAAAGTAAAACGGCTCTTCTTCTGGTTTGCGGAGCGCCACGAACCCGCCTGGCTCAAGAAGATCGACAGGGATCGAATCGACCTCGGAAAAGGAAAGCGCTTGATCGTGCGGGGTGGGAGACTTGATAAGCACTACCTCATAACCGTTCCGGAGAGACTCGATGGCAGCGAGTGAACAATACCGCCGACAGGTGGCATTACTCGTGCAGGCCCTCCCCTTCGTCGCCGAGGAAAGTTGTTTCGCCCTGAAAGGTGGAACAGCGATCAACTTTTTCGTCCGTAATCTGCCGCGCCTGTCGGTCGATATCGACCTGACTTATGTGCCGGTGGCAGATCGGAGCCGCTCGCTATCCGATATCGACGCTGCAATGCGGCGGATCGCGAAGCGCATCGGCGAGGGACTGGAGGGAACACGGGTACATGAGAGTGTCCTGAAAACGGAACGGATCATCAACAAACTTGTCATCCAGACACCCTCAGCACAGGTGAAGATCGAGGTTACGCCAGTCTTGAGAGGTTGTGTGCAGGAGCCGGAGGTGCGCAGTGTTACTCCGCGCGTCGAGGAAGAGTTCGGCTATGCCGAAATCCAGACTGTCTCTTTCGCGGATCTCTATGCCGGTAAGATTGTTGCCGCTCTTGACCGGCAGCATCCACGCGACCTCTTCGATGTGCGCGATCTCCTGGCGAATGAAGGTATCGCGGACAAACTACGGGATGCTTTCGTCGTCTATCTGCTGAGCCATCATCGACCGATGGGGGAAGTGCTGGCGCCGCGGCCCGGAAGGACATCGCACAAGAGTTCGAGCGCGGCTTCAGGGGCATGACAGAAGTTTCCATAACGCTTGATGAGCTTCTCGACGCGCGAGAGCAACTCGTTGGCGAGATCATCGGCAAGATGCCGACAAACCATAAAGACCTGTTGATCTCGTTCAAGGCTGGTGAGCCGGACTGGTCGAAACTTGATGTGCCTGGGGCGAGAGACCTGCCTGCTGTCAGGTGGCGAATGCAGAATCTGGCCAAGCTGGATCACGTCCGACGGGACGCTCTGATGGCCAATCTGAAGAGGGCGCTGAGTGTAGACCAGGATTATGGCGTAACCGCTCCTTTACGAAACTCCGCCACTGGAGCAGAGTAGGAGTCACTTCGGTCTTGCGCCACAAACTGAATCTTCACCCCGCAGGCAGAGGCGATTTTGGTCACCGTACCGAGCCGAGGATCTCTGTTTCCCGATAAACCGCGGGAGAGGCCCACCCGGTCGATGTGCGCTCGGCGTGCGATTTCCGAAACGCCGCCCTGCGCCGCCGCCACGTTACGAAAGGCTTTCATCAACAATTGAGGGTCACCATCGTGCTCCTCAATTGCGGCGTTCAAGTATGCGGCAATGTCTTCGGGTGTTTTGAGGTAATCGCCAGCTCTATGTTCTTTGACGGGCATTTCGCTTCTCCTTAAAGTAGTCCGTGCCATCTTCTGCCACGTAGTGGACTACCTCAACCCATTATAATTGTAGCCAGTTGACTACAAAATGTCGCGCAAGTAAGGCATCTCTCCCTTCTCGTCGACCGCGTACCGTCACCCGTCGGCAATACGGTGGAGCGGACACGCGCTTTATTCCAGGACTGGGAGGCGCCCGATGTATCGGTCCGCCGTGAGAAGGCGGCAATCTTCAGTGCGTGCGACCCCGCGCGGCGACTGCGTTCCAGGTGGTCGCATTCGGCGGCCCGTCCGCGGGTTCGTGGGCTTCCGTGACACGACATCGACAGAGATTCCCAGCTTCCCGAAGAAAATCGGGAGTCTTCCAAGGAAAAAATATTTTCCTGCGATCGATTCAGTCAAATATTCTCAAATTACTGTGATAATCCCAGAACTTTAATTTAAGATAACTGCTGAATTTGTTCCTATGATCTGTGCACAGTTATGAGTGGATTGGGGACATCATAGTGCCGCTATTAATCATTAACTGTACGAACCGAAAACGCGTCAAAGCCAGCGCTGATCTTGACGCCAAGACTTTAAGTCCAGGGTCTCCGTACGAGGTGGCTCAAGAATGGCGAACCCGCGTATCTCAAACGGTCGGACGACATTGTGCCAACTATTTGTATTGCGGTCGTAGCTTCTCGGAAAGCGTTGTTGCCAGTAAGCGCCTGAATGCTGATCTCTGGATCGTGTCTGCGGGGATGGGATTAATTTCGGCTGACGACATGATCCCCGCTTACAACCTTTCTGTGTCCAACAAGATGTGCTCTCCAGGTGCACATATGAGCGGTTCCTGGGACCCCACACTTTGGTGGGAAGATGCCAATAAGATATGGTCACCGACGCGATCAATCAGCAAGTTGATTTCCGATAACTCGACGAGTCTTGCAATAGTTGGTTTATCGGGCCCTTACCTCGATATGGTTCACCACGATTTGCAGCAAATAACCCCGACCGAACGTGACAGGGTCCGCTTAATCGTGCATCCCGCCAATCGAAACGCAGTACCTGCGCTCGACCGCAACATCATGCCCTACGATGAAAGGCTTGATGGGCCTGACAGTTCGTTTCGTGGCACACGGAATGACTTTGTCGCCCGTGCCGCAAATCATTTCTGCTCCCTGTTGGTCAACAACTGTGACCGTTCCGTCAACTATCACCGAGATCTTGTGGCGCGAAGCTTGAGCACGCTTCAGCACACACAACGTATTCGAAGAGAACAACGAAATGACACCGAAATTGTCCAGTTAATCATTCGCAACTGGGCCGATGCGCACGGTCGATCGGGCCGTATGCTTAGAATTCTCAGGGACAAAGAGGCCGTCTCATGCGAACAGAACCGATTCAGGCGACTGTTCCATACAGCCGCAAACGAAATCACGATTCAGGAACAACAATGACGCAAGAAACACTGACCATCCGCGCTCTGAAAACAAGTCAAGGTGACGGCGCAGATGTCTATTCCTTTTTTGCGCCTGGGCGTGACATTGTGCGGATCGCCGATATTTCCCGCCTGGAACGCGACGAGGATGAAGACTTAAGGGGATTTCAGCGCAAAGACATCAAGAACCACATCAAAAACATCGTCGAATATCTCAATCAAGGGAACGTCCTTTTTCCGAATGCGATCATCTTGGCATTCACACGAGAGATTCAGTTCAAACAATCGCGCGGGCCGAACCAGAGGAATCTGACTGATGTGGCGTCCATGGGAACATTAAGCATCCCAATCCGAGAAGAGGGCGACAGGGCCGCCTGGGTGGTCGATGGTCAGCAACGGTCGCTTGCTCTAGACCCTGAATAAGCGCGATTGAGGAAGTATCGATAGTGAAAAAGTAGCGGAAGTACCCGAAATGTCCCCGTCCCGTGCGAAAAAGAATTTGCAGAATCCTGACGGAAAAGGAGGCATTTCGGATGAACGATTATACGCGCAAGAACATGAGGAATCGCAAGCGGCGAATCGAGCGTCGGCTTGGGGACCGGCATTGGAGGGAACAGTCGGCGCCGATGTTGTCGGCGAGTAACATGCACTATGAGATGGGCAAGCGGACGCGGGGGACGGCGGTGGGCGGTCTTGGGGCGATGCATCGGGTGGCGCGGCGGACGGGTCTGATCGAGGCCATCGACGCGCGGGTGGATGTGCTGAAGCGGCATCTGCCGTATCACGAGTCGGATCACGTGTTGAACATCGCCTACAACGCGTTGACGGGAGGGACGTGTCTGGAAGACATCGAGTTGCGGCGCAACGACGAAGCATACCTGGATGCGCTGGGGGCGCAGCGGATACCGGACCCGACCACGGCGGGCGACTTTTGCCGGAGATTCGAGCCCGGCGACGTGGAGAACCTGATGGAGGCGGCGAATGAAGTGCGGCTGAATGTGTGGCGGCAGCAACCGGCCGGTTTTTTCGACGAGGCGGTGTTGGACGCGGATGGGACCCTGGCGCCGACCAGCGGGGAATGCAAGGAAGGGATGGATATCGCCTACGACGGGACATGGGGCTATCACCCGTTGTTGATTTCACTGGCGAACACCTCCGAGCCGTTATACCTGGTGAACCGGAGCGGCAACCGGCCCTCGCATGAAGGCGCGGCCCCGCGGTTCGATCAGGCGATCGGGTTGTGCCAGCGCGCCGGGTTCCATCGGATCCTGCTGCGCGGGGACACCGACTTCAGCCAGACCCGGCATCTGGATGGATGGGACGGCCAGGGCGTGGACTTCATCTTCGGTATCGACGCGAGGGCGAACCTGGTGGCGCGGGCCGATGCGCTGGAGCCGGACTGCTGGGCAGTTCTGGAGCGTGAGGCCAGATACGAGGTGGCCACCCAGCCCCGCCAGCGTCCCGACAAGGTCAAGGAACGGATCGTTCGGGAACGCGGTTTCAAGAACGTTCGCTTGCGGGGCGAAGACGTGGCCGAGTTCGCCTACCGGCCCGGCGCCTGTAAGCGGGACTACCGCGTCGTGGTGGTGCGGAAGAATCTGTCGGAGGCCAAAGGGGAGTGGGTGTTGTTCGACAAGATCCGGTACTTCTTCTACATCACGAACCGTGCCGGTCCCGCCGACCGGATCGTGAAGCGCGCGAATCAACGGTGCAATCAGGAGAATCTCATCGAGCAACTCAAGAACGGCGTCCGGGCCTTGAAAATGCCGGTGGGCGACCGGACCGGCAACTGGGCCTACATGGTGATGGCGTCGCTGGCCTGGACCCTGAAGGCGTGGTTTGCGTTGCTGCTTCCCGAAACCGGACGCTGGGCCCCGAAGTATCGGGCCGAGAAGCAGACCGTTCTACGCATGGAGTTCAAGACGTTCCTGAACGCCTTCATCCTCCTGCCGTGCCAACTCGTGCGTACCGGCCGGCGCATCGTCTTCCGGCTCATGGCCTGGAACCCGTGGCTGTCCGTCTTGTTCCGTGCCGTGGATGTGTTGCGTCGTCCCCTGCGATGCTGACCCGATCATGGATCTGAGCCCGGGCGGTCGAGGTCCCGGTTGCTGTCAACCCTTCAAACAGACACGGCGAGGCCCCCACTGGAACAGACGCAACTCGAACCGGAGGCCGGGACAAAACGATCCCGGAACGGAAGGTTATGCCTCCAACTTTATGGCTGGGAACCGGCCGTTCGCCATCTGGTTATGCGCTTGTTTTGGGTCTAGAGCAATCAGATAATTCCGGCATCCCGGTTCCTGTAGTCGGTTTCATTTGTGAGGATCTGCAAACACAGCGCGAGCAGTTCATCCTGGTAAACAAAGCGAGACCCTTGCCTCGCCGCCTTATCAACGAACTTCTTCCCGAAACCGGTGTCCTCCTTCCGCGCGATTTAGCTGTCAGAAAGATACCAAGCAAACTATGCCACCTTTTGAACCGCGACCCGCAGTCGCCGTTTTATCGATTGATTAAGCGAATGTCTGACGCAAACTAATCCGCTGCCGTTATCGTCGATTCTGCGATCATAGACATGATCAAACACAGCATTAACAATCCACTCGGAGCGCTGTCCCCTTACAAAGGGACACGGAACGGCAACGCTGAAATCGATTCGATGTACCGCGTTACATGCGGTTTCTGGTCGGCAATGAGGGACGTTTTTGCGGACGCGTGGGGTAAAGACCCGCGCGAAAGCCGGTTGATGCACTCGGCTGGGATTCAAGCCGCAGGCGTACTGATGGACCGTATCACTGCGCGACTAGGATCTTATGACGAGAGCACGTCTAAGAAATTCAAGCGCGATTTAGAGTGCATGGCACCGTATTGCCATTGGACTAGTGGTACTTGGGAGGGCCTTGGTCTCGAATGGAACGAGATTCAGAGTATCCCGCGACACATTCGCGGATTGGCCGACGAACTGGTACGGATCTATAACCAGACTACTCGCTCTTGACTATGGAGTTTATCTACGCAGACAGCCTGGACTACGTCGATCCCAATTTTGATTTTGAAACGGATTCAAGTAGCCCTGGACGCGAGCGCTACTGGGACGACAAATTCGCTCATGAAATCCTGGAGTGTGCGCCGTATGACGGGATTTTAGTCTCGCGTGGGGTAGTTGGAGATCACCGATTCCCAGGAAAGTATTCTGAGGCACAGGCACATAGGTTCAGACGTGTCGGTGCACGCGCATTTCTTCGCTTCAATGGCGAGAAAAACCGCGATAAGAAGATCTTCGGTGATTGCGGTGCGTTTTCGTACCACAAAATGGACAGCCCGCCGTATTCGCCAGAAGAGATCATCGAATTTTACGAAGATGGGAAGTTCACGCATGGTTGCTCGATAGACCACATTATCTTCGAGTTCAATCGCGACAACTCGGCTACTCCGTCAGAGAACGCCCGGAAGCGGTCGAGGATAACAATCGACTTTGCCGAAAGGTTTATCGACGTGTGGCGGCAAAGGGGTTCTCGATTCGTGCCTATCGGTATCGTTCAGGGTTGGTCGCCCAAGAGCATGGGCGATGCTGCGGAATCCTTGGTGAAACTTGGTTATGACTATCTCGCACTCGGAGGTATGGTCCCACTGAATGCCCGATCCATCCATCTTTGTCTTGCAGAAGTGCGTGCCAGAATTCCGAGCAAGGTCCGAATCCATCTTCTCGGTTTTGCCAAAGCGGAACAAATCACCGAATTCACAAACTACGGGATCACCAGTTTTGACTCGACCTCACCCTTACTCCGAGCCTTCAAAGATTCCAACCGCAATTACTATGTCAATAGTGGCGCTGGCGGCCTGGAATATTTTTACGCAATCCGCGTTCCACAGGCTCTTGAGAATGTTGGGGTTAAGCGCCTAGTAAGAGAAGGACTCGTCAAGCAAGATGAACTCGTTCGATTGGAGGCGTCCGCTCTTCGGACACTGCGCAGCTTCGACCGCGGTGAAAGCGATCTAGACGATGCGATCAATGCCTTGTTCCATTATCAGAGGAAACTTTCGACCGCGAAGGATGACAGCGCGAAAGTCGAACGAAGTATTGCGCAATTGATGGAGCGCTATCGGAAATCTCTAGCAGCAGCACCATGGAAAAATTGCCCATGCCGGATCTGCAGGACTTCTGGAATTGAAGTGATCATCTTCAGAGCAAGCAACCGGAACAAGCGCCGCGGGATCCATAATCTGCAGTCGTTCTATAAGTTAGTGACCGAATTGGAGCGACCAGAAAAATGACCAAGATATTGCAATTTATTGGGGTTATTGCGAACCAATCGAAACAGCACACCGTTGTTTCGTTTCCCGCGCTGGCAAACGAACTGCACAAAATTGCGGACATTCACCGGGCCGGTCGAAGAGTTAGTGGTGTGCTGGAGGGCTTCCAACGCCCACGGATTGCCAATCACATAAAGGAGATCCGGACTTATCTACTGCAACCGGACGCGATCCTTCCAAACTCGATTGTCATCGCATTTTCCGACGGGGTCACGGTAGAAAAGGTGGCGCGTCGTATCGCGATTGTCTCGGTTGACTGTGAAAAGGGTCCGCCTGGCCTCATCGTTGATGGCCAGCAGCGCCTACACGCACTGACGAGTTCGGGCCGTGATGATTTTGAAATTTTTGTGTCAGCATTTATTGCCAATAGTGAAGACGAGTTGCGCGCGCAATTCATTCTGATAAACAACACCAGACCGCTGCCGAAATCGCTTATTTACGAGTTATTACCGACGGTGTCTGGCCTGCCTTCCTCGATGAAAAGTCGGTCGTTTGCGTCCAAACTAGCCGGTCGATTGAATTTTGAAACAGAGTCGTCGCTCTTTGGGCAAATCTGCATGCATACCAGCCCTGAGGGGATCATTAAGGACACGTCGATACACAGGGTCATCATGAATTCCGCTAGTGATGGGGCGCTTAGAGAACTCAAACATAGTGAGGATTTCGAAGACCGAGCATTCAACCTGATCAGCAATTTCTATCAGGCGGTGCAAAACAGCTTCCCACAAGCGTGGAGAAATCAAACTCCAAGAACCTCACGACTTGTCCACGGTGCTGGCATCATAGCGATGGGTTACGTTATGGAATACCTCTACGCCCGAGATTCCGCCTGTGAAATAGACGAATTCGAACGCGGCATATCACCCCTGATTGATTGCACTGCATGGACGGCCGGGAACTGGAACTTTCCAGACGGGGAGTGCCGACCGTGGAACGGTATTCAAAATGTCGGACGGGAGATCCTTAAGCTGACCGATTATCTCCTGCGCGTTCTCAGAAACGCACCGGCATCAACGGCCGTTGTGCCCATGCGGGTCTTCAAGTGAGTCTTCCATCATCGAATAAGGCCCTGGTGCTTTTTTCCGGAGGTCAGGATTCCACCACGTGCCTGGCGTGGGCGTTAACCCGGTTCGACGATGTCTACACCATTGGGTTCAATTATGGTCAGCGGCACGCGGTCGAACTTGAGTGTCGCACCAGGATACTGGAGCAAATTCCGGCCGTTTCCGACTGGGTGGGTTCGATCAAGGGGGACCACTTGGCACGCCTTGATTTCCTCCCGGCACTCGGAGATTCCGCCTTAACATCGAAACGAAAGATAGAGATAGCGGCATCCGGTTTGCCGGCGACGTTCGTACCCGGGCGCAATATATTCTTCCTGACTGCCGCCGCTGCGCTTGCCTACCGGTTGGAGATTCGACACATTGTTGGGGGAATGTGCGAAACCGATTTTTCTGGTTATCCAGACTGTCGGGATGACGCAATTAAGAGTCTTCAAGTAGCACTTAACATCGGGATGGAAAGCAGGTTCGTGCTTGAGACGCCCTTGATGTGGATAGACAAAGCCGAAACTTGGGAACTTGCCCACCAGATTGGTGGCGAACCACTGATCGACATCATTCGAAGAGATACGCACACGTGTTACTTAGGCGATCGGACAATAGAACATGAGTGGGGATTCGGATGCGCAACCTGTCCGGCATGCGACCTACGCCGCAATGGTTATTTAGCTTTTCGCAAAAGAACCTTAACCTGAGAGGTGATGAGCGTTGGATGCATCGTATTACCAAATAGCCTGCAGCCGATTCGAGGGCGCGCGCGCCGTGCGGATACTGCCCCAAACTCATCCATCTTACCGTTTGCACGGCCACAGCTTCGTCGCCAAGACCAGAAAGAAGTTGAAGGACAGCGACATCGCGGGGGGGAGCGCAATTCTGGACGAAGAGCAGTTGTTCTTGGAAAAACTCACAAGCCAGCTTAATTACCGCTACATCAATGAAATCATAGATATACCAACTGATGAGAACATCGCAAGATGGCTTTTTAAAGGAATAGATTCGGACAGGCTCGATCTCGCTGGCATTCAAAGCACCCCGAGCCAAGGAGTCGATCTCGATTCATCCGGGAACGCTCATCTTTGGCGAAAGTTCCGCTTCGAAGCCGCTCACCAGTTACCCAACGTTCGGCCAGAGCACAAGTGTGGCCGTATGCATGGTCATGGATTCGAAGTCATTATCCACGCTATCCAAGATATTTCGAGCCAGCAGATGGGCATGGACTACGACCTGATAGCAACCCACTGGGAATCTGTAAGAAAGCAGATCTCAAACAAATGCTTGAACGATATCCCTGGCCTCGAAAATCCTACCAGTGAGACCATCGCACGTTGGATATGGGGGCAACTAAAGGACGAACTGCCAGATTTGTCGTGGGTCACCGTTTTCGAGACAGCCATGGCCGGATGTCATTTTGACGGTTCGAGCTACAACGTCTGGAAAGAATTTCACTTCGAATCCGCAGTTTCCCAGATGACACACGGAAACAGGTCCCTTTCCTTATTTGGGCATAGTTATAAGATGCGCTTGCATTGTTCTGGTCCTTTCGATGAACACCTTGGATGGGCCATTGACTATGGAGATATCAAGGACGCGTTCGGCCCGGTGTACACGATATTAGATCACCACAATCTGGATGAGATTGCAGGCTTGAATGCAGGATCTCCATTGGAGTTCCTGCAGTGGATTTGGACGAAGACATCATCGGAACTACCGATTCTGGTGCGGATCGATCTCTTCGAGACACCCGAGCGTGGTGTTGTCTGCACAGGGGGTTTGGATTCCCCGGCACTGCCAACGTAGCTGTGGCTCCACATGACATATTCGGTAAAGGAAATATTCCCGACGTTACAGGGTGAAGGTGCGCAGTCAGGACGGGCAGCCGTGTTTTTAAGGTTTAGCGGTTGCAATCTATGGAGTGGTTTGGAGCGTGATCGTTCGACCGCAATCTGCAGGTTCTGTGATACGGATTTTGTGGGTGCTGATGGCCCCGGGGGCGGCAATTTTCCAACTGCAGAGTCCCTCGCGGTCCGGATCGAAAACTGCTGGGTAAGCCAGGCTGGGAAAGAAGGACCCCGATTTGTCGTATTTACAGGCGGAGAACCTGCCCTGCAGGTTGATGACGGCTTGATTGCAAACCTTCATGCGCTTGAATTCGAAATTGCAATAGAGACGAATGGCACTTTATCCATACCAGATGCCGTTGATTGGGTGTGTGTCAGTCCAAAAGCCGGTGCGCAGTTGAAGATTGAGACGGGCAATGAACTAAAAGTTGTGTTCCCACAAAGAGGGATGAATATGGAGGCCCTGTCGGCTCTCGATTTCCAACACTATTATGTTCAGCCAATGGATGGTCCCAGGATCGAACAAAACACCAAAGCGGCCATCGCTTATTGTCGTAAGCACCCGCAATGGCGCCTTTCAGTTCAGTCGCACAAATATCTAGGTATTCCCTGATCGTCGGCTATGTGTTGGCGATCACGAGAAAGTGAAGTTTTTGGAACACGCGCCGGCCGATCACTCAGTCGATTGCGTATTCCGGCGAAAGCCACCAGTGATTCCGAAGTGAAAGTGAACCCCGCCTACCGGCGGGGCGATCTGTTCGCCAAACGTCGCCAGATGATGCAATCGTGGACAGACTACCCTCAGCAGTAACACGTGGGGCGGGCAGCGTCGGCGTACAGGCACACAGCGAGTGCCTCGTTCAGGTCGGCACGACCTGCAAGCGTTCACGCAACGCTGCGACCAAACTGGCGCTGCCTTGGCCTCTAGCGTACAGAGTGCACGCACCGCTTGGCCTGTGAGACTCGATGAATGCCGTCGCACTGTGTTTTGCTGCCGCCGTTGCGATGACGAACACGTCGGATGTGGCGGACGCACCTCTTAGAGCCGGCGAGCCGCCCACGTGATCATGGAATATGTTGACCCGGACTCCAGGGCACAGTTCCCGCACGACTAGCGCGGCGCGGCGAAGCGCGGACTCTTGTAATGAGTACAGAGCCACTTTCTTTCCATCCAAGGTGTCCCACTCCGACGGGAGTTGAGGTCTATCCTGTACCGGTTCTGGCTGGGTAACAGCTTCGGCCACACCGAGTTCTTCAGCCAGGTGTTGCAGGAGAACGATGTCTGCCCTGTCGACACGTCGGTACCAGCGTCGAAAGAGCCCCGCAATCGCAACGACGAACCCCTGTCTCTCAGAGGGCGCGGGACAGGCTGCGTTCACAACGATCTCGACCGCCTCGAGTGCGATCGTGGCAACGGACGGTGTCTCGACGGCGTTGATCGCGGATGACAGTTGCCCAAGAAGTTCGCGGTAGTCAGCAATTGTAACGCCCAACTGGAGCCTCACATCGACGACCTTCAAGAGCACGCTGACCTGAGGCAGCGACACCTGGTCGTCGACCGCGATTACGAAGAAGAGGCTCTCGAATACCACCTTCAGCCTCGGATCTAGTCCACTGCGCAAGCAAAACGTTAGAAAATAGGGCAGTGCGTCCCTAAGCGCCTCCTGGCCCCAACTCGCTCGATCGCGGAGGAGGAGATCCGCCACCTTTTGAACCGCCAACGGATCTCTGGCGAACTTGTCGACACTCCACTCTCGAGAGGCTATCTCCGCGACTGACACAGCGGATGACCACGATTCTGGCAGCGTCAGACGTGTTAGCCACATCGCCCATGTCGTCGGTAGTTCCACGACGTCAGAATCTGTCACGGCAGCAGCACTGAGTTGTTTTAAAGAACCGACAATACGCCCGAGAACCGCGTTGTGCGCCAGCCGTGATCGCCCGTCCACTGACAGACCTTCGACGGATTCCAGTGCGACCTGAGCGGCTGACAGCGTTTCCATATCTCGCGCGCAACGAATCAAGAGTGCAGTTCGCTCAAAAGATGGTGGGAGGACGGCAACAAGGCTATAGGCGCGATCAATGTCAGCCTCGCCAAAGGCCGCACGCGCCTCCGCGAGAGGGTCACCTTCGGGCAGACCGACCTGCGCCTCCTCGAGGGCGGCGAGCATAGTCAGATATTCACGATGCGAAGAACCCGGTGGGTATCGCTCAAGGACCGCTTCCGCAGCGACTAGCCTTGCTGGTGCCGACGCAAGGGCAGCCAGCAGAAAACTGACGTCCACTTCATAACCTGAGAGACCCGCGCGCGATCGATACAGATCGCGGAAGCGCGGGAGAATGTCCGAGCGGAAGTAGCCGATGGCGTCCGCAGCATCACGTCCAACTTCGAATTCCTGGAGGCACGAGCGGTACACGGCGCCGATCAAGGCCTCAGTTACCCGCCGCGGACGTGGCATTGCGATCAAAGCATCAAGTTCCGGAAGGGCCAGGATCGCGTCCCCGTAGCCGCCGACCGCGAGACATCGTACCTCAAGGAATAGAAGATTTGCCGCGCCAAGGTGGCCTGACGAACGCAATTCATCGATCAATCCGCGCGCAGCGGTTTCGTCGCGCATAAGCAACGCGTACTCGAAATCACGAAGAACTCTGCCGACTGCGCGTAGTCGACGTGCGTGCCTTGCGGGACGTTCGCCACGTAGCCGGATCAGGAGACGGAGGCGCTCCCGAGCAATATCAAGGATGGCGTGTTCCGAAACGTCAAGTCGGAAGGCATTGCTTCCGCATCGGGCCAGTACTGATGCCTCGACGCTGTCATTTTGATCGAGACGCTCAAACTGGTTACTTGAATCGCAGTAGCTCGGCCCAAGAAACGCCCGCACCTCGTCGCGGGCGTTTCGCGCAGCACGCGGAGACGAACAGAGTATGTACCACTGCACTTGTCCACTGTCCCGCACGCGAGGGAGCACGAGAACCTCTGGATTACGCCGCAGGTCATCGAGGAACGGATCGAGCCTGTCCTGCACGTCGCGTGGAAGTGAACCTGCCTGAATCGCATCCCAGCGCAGACGATTGCCTGGGCCGAAGAACGTCTCTTCGAAGGTCACGCCACACCCCCATATTCCTTCCGAAAGGCGAGTCGCAGTTGCTCGACGCTACCGCGCTCATTCTGGAAGACAAGCATTTCCGTGAGGCGCTCCAGTCCGTTGAATGTCAGGTTCATTGAACCGAGCAGCGAGTACCGGTCACCGACAATACCCTTGGCATGCAGTTCCGAACGCTCATGGAAGATCACTGCTTCCGGTCTACCCACGGCCTGGAGTCCATCCAGGACCTGGCGATTACCCGCATCTGCTCGCGCCGCGATCACGACAGTCGTCCCTCGGTCGACAAGTTCTCGAAGCACGCGGCTTAGACGCACCTCCGCGCGAGGAAAGTCCGGGCAGAGAGACAGAAACGACCCGGTGCTGTTGTCGAGGACGGGGATGTCGCGCAGCCACGGCGACACGATCCAAAGGCAGCGGCTCGGCATCAAGAGTTCTGACGCGAAGATGAGTTGCAGCAATTCCTGAGCGGACTTTCTTGCGTCAACCGCGGTTTGCAGGAACTGGCGCGTTGTCACTGAAAGGCCTCTGGCAATTCAACTGCGGCCTTGAAGCGGCCGCCGTCACGGCGAATCCCGGTCACGCGTGCGTGAACAAGAATGGCCTCTGAGTCAACCGGTTCTGCGCCGATTCGCAGCAATGCGTCCGCGAGTTGTCCGCCGTTGTCGGCAGCGGCGACAAGTTCGGCCGATCCATCTTCAAGTAGGACGCGCGCGAGTTCGTCGAACCAGTTGGCATTGGAAACAGCGATTTGCCGTACCGACCACGAGACTGCAGCTATTACGAGCAGTCGATCAGACTCTGGGAGTCGTTCAAATGGGTTCCATGCACGTAGCGATTCTGCTCGGATCTGTGCTCCACGAGGCCAGAACATGCTGTATAGAACGCCGAAGCGCCACGCACGGCGTGCACTCTCGGAATCACCCGCCGGCGTCACGCCGAGCGCCCGCTCCAAAGTTGCATCCGAACTCTTGACTAGAGCAAAGACCCGAGCGTCAATTTCGACATTGAGTGCGACTTCCGCAGCCTGCCATTCGCGTGCTAGCGCCGCAGCAAAGCAGTCCATGTTTCCGCTCGTTCCAGATCCCAGCAAGCGTGTATTGACCGACACCATGAGCGTTGTGGTCGGCTGGATGTCACGGCGGGCGAGTTCACTCCGCAGGGCCGTTTGCGCACGGAGGCCCTCTCTGTGGGACGTTGCGACACGGACTGCACTGAACGCGTTCACCAAAGAGGAGTGTTCTGGTCTCGCCGAAGACACCATGTCCAGGATGCGGGCGAGTTCGTCACCGATGGCCTCCAAATCAGAACCACTGAGCACGTCGTCTAATAGTCGGCAATATCTTCTCGGGTCCTCCACATACCGCGCAAAAAACTCCTCGACAAATCCGCCGCCACCGATCGTCGTCTCCGTGATCCACAACTCGTCCACGTGTTCACCCGCCTCTGCGTCTTGAGCATTCTCGCGATTGACGTACGCGTTCAGATCCAATGCAAGAGCCCCTGGGTCCATTCGAGGACACAGATTGTGAGCTCCTTCGACGAGCGCAGATCCTAGCAGCCTGTCGGACTTTCGGCGTAAGTCCTTTGTTTTCAACAACGGCCCTTTTTAGCCCGAAACGGTAAACACAGTCATATGAATGACTTAGGTTTTTGATTCGGTGTTAGTCCGACAGGCTGCTAGCGTCGACTTGAATCGGGCTCGTAACCATACCTCCCAATTTTCATCAATCGGTGACCAGAGGACGTGCGCAGCCTGATGGAGTGCGTCTCTCGTTGCCGGCAAATCGAGCAAATCTGCGAGCTCCTGTAAGCGGCGCGGCAGATCTTGGTCATCCGTGTCGTTCAGGTCGGATCCGTTCCATTGAAGGATCGTTTCCAGCACTTCTTTAATCGTCGTCCTGGATGTTTTTCGATTTACTGCGCCTTCAGCCGACTCCAGGTCAAGCTCTGTTCGCAAGGCTTCGGCCGTGACCGTTGACAGATAGGTCTGCGACAGCCAATCTCGCTGAAACGTGTTTGATATACCATCCAAGGCCGGCGAGTCGCGAATGAGGTCTCGAAAGCGTGCCGTCCGGAGTCCGCGTACAAGACGACCATCGCCCATGCAGAGTTCGTGCAACCGTTCGGGATAGGCGAACTTGACCTGTATTCCATCGACATCTGCTGCGAAGCCCACTGCGGCAGGCTGCTCGCCTACCTCGGTGGCGTAGACAAATCGTAACGAATAGACAGTCTGTGGCTGCCGCCCACGGCCGACGGAAGCCGTTGCCCCCATTGAGAAGCGCCGAAGTTCGACTGGCAAACCCAATTGGTGCGTGTGCACCCACATTGCTAGAAGAACCGACTGCCAGACGGATCCGTGCGGAAGATCGATCTCATGACCAACGGCTGTTGGAATGATCTCCGAGCGCCATTCAGGAAAGGAGTTCGACGACTGCTGGACATCAAGTGGCGTTTGGTCGACATCAATCGCGAACGGACGAAATACGGGAATCTCGCGTTCCTGTCCATCGGGCTCGACGTAATGGGAGTACCCGAGGTCAAGACGGTCACCCGCCGGACAAAAGTCGTCGACAGAAACGCGATCTCCGTCCCCCGGGGCGATCCAATGGCGTTGACCGCCGGTGGACACGCCAAAGCGCCGAGAAACACGGCCCGGAGAAAACTCACGTAGCGCCTGCGCGATCGGCATCAATTCGGTCCGCGGTTCGCCCCGGCCGTATGCTGGGAGGCGAACGGCGACATCCGGCACCTGTAAATCGCTGAAGAGCGTCCGAGGAAGGAACTCCGGTAGAGGCGCTCTTGGAGTGTGCGGCTCAAGTGCAGGGCTGGAGGCCCGTCTCCAGCCTCGCTCGAGTCGGCGGAGCAAAGTGGGGACCGCTTCCGTCATGAGAGCGCGAGGAGGTTCCCACATGACGGCACTGACCTCATCCGGATCGATAGCGAGCGAGCGAGCGATAAATCCGGCGAACTCATCCCGAACAGAGCTTTCCTCAAGCAGCGTCGTCAAATACTGGACGTATAGCGCTTGACGCTCTCCCACATCGCGTGACACTTGGCCGTTCTTAATCTGAAGTTCCCCCGCCAGTATGGACGTATCTAGCTGAGAAATAAGAACAAATCAGGATATGGAAATGTCGGCTACTGGGAACGTCTTGATCAGTTCGGCAGCGCGCCGTTGCAGAGGGGTGGGTTCGGTGAGGCGTTCGAGAGGCGGGCCGTCGGGATCGGTTTGGAGTCGGCAGGCGCACCGGCATTGGGTCGCCAACTCGGCGAGCAGGGTGGACATGCTGTGCAAGGGCAAACCGTCATCGGTCCGGCGGCGGTTCTTCTTGGCCTTCGCCGTGTCGGACGCCTGGGCGGGCAAGACGGGATCGCGCGTGGCGCGTTGCAGGTCGAGTTCTTCGTCGTGGAACAGCAACGGCGCGAGCGCCTGGCGCAGGTGCCATTCGACGTAGTAGGCGAGCATGCACAGGAAGATATGGGCGCGCACACGCGACTCGGTGCGATGGTATATGGGCCGTATCCGCAAGTCCACGGTCTTCAGGGACCGAAAGGCGCGTTCGACGCGGGCGAGGTTCTTGTAGCCGCGGACCACTGCGGCGGCGTCCAGTCGCGTGGCCGGTTCGCTGGTGCGGACGACGTAGTACCCGTCCAGGGCCGCTTCGCGTTCAATGGCGGCGGTCTTGCGCTGGTAGGTGAAGCGGTGGTCTTCAATGACGGTTTCGAAGTGCTTGGCCATCTTGAAGCGGTTCTGCGCGCGCCCGACTTTCTCGGCAATGGCGGTCGCGGTCAGCGGCGTCCGGGTCCGCCGCGCCACCTGGCGCTGGATCTTGCCGAACGCCTCTTCGGTGGCCGTGAGCAGCGCGTCGCGTTTGCGCCGGCGGCGCTCGGCCAGTACCGGGTTGTGGCAGACCACGAGCCGCTCGTCCGGGTACGCCGCGACGGTGATTTCGGCCAGGTTCCGCGCATCGAACAACGACGTTTGCACCGCGCCCTGCTCGAACAACCGGCGAATGTCGGTATGCCGCAACGCCGAAATCCAGCCTAACCCCGGGTGCTGTTTGAGATGGTCGATCTGCGTCTGCGTCAGCATGCCGCGATCGCCCACCAGCACCACCCGTTCGAGACCGAAGCGATCGCGCAGTTTCGCCACCTGGTCCGGAACCGTGTTCGGATCGGCCGTGTTGCCCTCATAGGCCTGTATGGCCACCGGCCGCCCCGCCGCATCGGTCATCAACCCATAGACCACGATGGGCCGTCCCCGCTTGCCGTCGCGGCTGTAACCGAACTGGGCCAGGGCACAGGCGCGCCCTTCGTAATAGCTGCTGCTGACGTCATAGAGCACGTGCCCGCTGTCGGTCAGATGCCGCGCGGCCAGCCGCCGTTCAATCCGCTCCTGACGCTCCAGCACCCAGTCCATGGCGTCGTAGAGATCGTCCTCATCGGCGTTGTCGAGCGCCAATTCCTGAGCCAGCGTGGTGGTGTGCCACAGCCGCGTGGCGGCGAGCTTGGACGTGGGCGCCAGGAGGCGCTGGACCAGCATCGCCAGCACCAGGTCGCGCGGCCGGGACCGTTTGCGGTCGAGCACGGCCGGCAGGTCGAGACGGCGCAGCAGGTGCAGGATCAGTGCGACATGGCCGTGCGGCAGCGTACGGTCGATGGTGAAGGCCTCCTCGGGGTGGACCAGGGGTTGGTCCTTGAGCAGTTGGCGGAGGCGGGCGACTTTCGGCGCGGGCCAATGGGAGAGATTGGCGATGGTGCGTTTGTGGACGCGATGGCCTTCGCGCCAGCCTTCCCGCAGCAGGACGGCGGGTGGCGAGTTGCGGTTGGGAACAGTTTCAACGTACATGGGAACATAATGTACGTGAAATAGCTGATTAATGCAACACCACAATGAGCAAAAAGATTCTCATACATGGGAACATCTGGCGCTTTTCTGCCGAGGCATAATGCTCCCTAATTCAAGACGTTAGGGTGCGTTTTCGACCAAAATGCCGGGGGAACTTCAGCTTAATCTCCGCGGCAGGCTGTGAGAAATCGACCCAAGGATCCGGTGAATAGCTCACCGGTAACCGGCGCGCCAGCCAATCGCAGAGCACATATGTTGCTTGCATGCGAAGGACGGCCCTGTTCTTTAGCGGCAAGTGACGGGGCGGTAGATTTGGCGAGAACAACTGATCATAGCCTTGGTAGGCGCTTCGGTCGCGGCCGTAGTCGGATAGAGTGACCACGGTCCACGGCCTCATTTCTTGGCGGCGACCCGCGCGACCCTTTCGTTGGAGGAACGCCGCGGCACTATGTGGCGCTTTATGTTGAAGCACGGCACCCACTTCAGGGTCATCGAACCCAACCTCGAGAGCCGCCGTGGCCACAACAATATCCGCATCCGCATCCACGCCGGTATCTTGTGAGCTTGTGCGTCCGACCCGCACACGACTTCTAGGCGCTAGTACATGCCCGATTTCCTCGACAAGAGCCCAGTTCTGTCCGCATTCGAGTCGCTCCCGGGCGTTCGGTAGCGTAGTCCCTCGAAGATTCGCCAGCGACCCGCCCACGCGAACCGGGTTCGGTCGACGGCCAAACCAATCCCACCCCTCGGCATCAAGGAGATTGTGATAAAGCCGGTTAATGACATCCAGATTGTCCGTGAACGTAAAGACGCGGCTGCCAGAGTAGTCGTCGTGTCGCGATCCCAGAATTCTTCGCAAGAGCATCAGCGATTGAATCGTCGTTGAAAGTAGACTCGTTCCCGAAGATGGATCGCCTCGTAGCGCAAGCATGTAGTCGGCGCCGTGCGCCTCGAACTCGTTGACCTCTGGCGCGACTTCTCCCACGTCTCCAGGGCCTAACCCTGTCAGATCCCCAAAGAATCGCGGCGCATCCGCAAGCGTGGCTGACAGGCCGACGAAATGCGGTCGTGCACCAGACGCGCGTCTCCAACGTCGCATTAAGAGAGCTACGTGAGCGCCATGCACACCTTCGTAGGCGTGAACTTCATCTATGAGTACAAAGTCCGGACGTCGCTCTGGCCTCACCCCGATGCCAAACAGTGGTGCGAATTGTCGCGACGACAATCGCTGGTTCAGCATTTCGGTGGAGGTGAAGAGGATATCCGGGGGTTCAGCGAGCATCCGTTGCCGCGTGAGGCGGATCTCATCTGGTTCCACCTGGTCACCGCAACGGGTATCAGTGCAGAGCAACCGTTCAAGGCCGATCTGGACGTCACCCTCCATCCATGCCATGTTCGCACCGCAACTCGGACACCGAACAAATGGGCACTCATAAGCCGTCTGCCCTCCGAGCGACACGCGCCGCCATGCAGTACCGCGGCTTGGCGTCATGACGTTGCGGGAAGCGTGTGGAACATCGCCGTAGAGTGCACCGATGACCAACCGCCGCCGCCCGCGGTCGACTAGTGCCGGAGTCGCCCGCCTTGCGTTCGCGAGAGCCTCGCGAAGTTGATCTTTTAGGAGTTCGTTTCGGGGATAGAGCGCGAGGCACTTTGTCCAATACGCTGCGGATAGCCGTTCTGCGATCGCAGCGTAGGCCGGAAGATAGAACGCGAGCGTCTTGCCGCTTCCTGTTCCCGCGGAGATCACCGTTCCAAGAGACCGGTCACTGCCCACCGCACGAAGAATTCGCTCTGTCGCGCGAGCTTGAAAGCGGGCCAGCGGCCGCTCTATGGCTGCGCCACCCTGTACGAGAGCATTGATGACGCTTTCCTGCAGCGCCGAGACATGAGTCTGTTGTCGCAGATCCTGCAAGAGGGTGGTTGGTGCGAGGTCCCGCCGTGGGTACAGTCGTGGCCGAACGAAAAACCGATAGTCGGCAACAAGATTCGGTGCGGTCCGCCAGGCAGCGTTCTTAGGGTCTGGAAATATTTGCTTCAGGCGCGCAAATAGCCGCACGGCTTCGGCCATGCGTGTTCGGTAACGCTGGGTGTCTGGCACTCTCCACAAAAGTTTGAGGTCGAGCAACGTCTCAATGAGACTCCAACCTGAATCGTGAACGCTTTCAATGCCCTTGCTCGCAAGCGCGGACAGATATTCATCCGCAAGTTGCTCTATTTCAGTTTCTGAGAAAAAGCCGTCTATGAGCCCCCAGGAGAGAACGCCTGCCTCAGAGCGTTCAAGCTGGCCGAGGAATTCCAGGGCGTGTGCATCGTCAGCCATCGCGTGTCGCATTCCTACGGAACAACCACTTGCACACGAAGATATTTGAACAGATCTCGGTCAGAAAGCCATTGACGTACGCTGGGAGTCAGTCTTTCAATCGGTGCGCCTCCGCCGCGACGCCCCGCCTTGAAGAACTCCAACACCTCCTTCGGAAACTCGTCGGGCTTCAAATCATCAGCGAGTCTCCGCAACGCCTCGCGGTGGTCGAGAAACTGCTCAAGAGATTCCGCCGAGAAGCAAGGGTCATTTCCATTGAGCAGAGCATCCCGTTGTTGACGTATCCTGCTCACTCGATCGGCATATCCAGGGATGACTTCCACTTGCTTCAGAAACACCTCTTCAACAGTGGGCAAGTCCTGCCGCACCGATTTGAGCGCCTTCTCCGCGATGCCCAGAAGATCCTTACCGAACTTGTCGACCGACCGTTTCAGTCGACCGTAGTCTCTTCCGCTTTCTACTGGTTTCACCGCGAGCTTCGCCTGACATTCGGCCAGCACCCTCATCACAGCATCAGGTGATGGGGGCTTGGCAACAGCCACGTCCTTCGTCCTAAACACGACGACTCGCTCTATCGCATCCTCCACGACATCACGAATGGATTTCAGTTCGCCGGCAAGCTCCCGAAACACCTCGGCGTCCATATGTGCACGTCGAAGGTCGTTCCGTTGCTGAATCTGCGAACCAATATTGGCGCAGCGGTCGAGCACTGTCATAGCTGGCCTGCCCTTTCGAGCTGCCGGCGGATCTCCTGAAGTTCGACCGAAAGCGAGGAGACTGCTTCCGCGAAGGGGTCAATACCGTACTTCTGCGATTCGCCCGCCAGTCGTGCCTCTACGGAACAAAGGATTTCGTCGAGTTTCATTCGCAGTTGGTCGCACAGACAGACGACGGGTTCGTAGCCGCGTCCCAATATCGTGAGAACATGTCCGCGGGGTGCCCCATCAGCTATCTTGCCAGCGTCATCAAACGCCGCCATTACCTTCATCCTGCGGAACTCCTCAAGAAACTGGAGCACCTGCTTTGTATCCATACCCGTCGTGAGACCCGCAGACATCGCCGTTTCGATCGTCTCCTTCGCCACCCGAATCAGCGCGTCTTTGTCTGTTCCCTCGCCAAGCCAGGCGCGGGTTTCGTTCCGCCAGTCAACCAGTCGCCGTTGCGCTTTCACGACTCCAGAACTGAGTTTCCTCAGGTCCGAGTACGTCGTTCGAAAAGCGGCAAATTCTGGGACACCGGACGGCGTTGGCAGCGACTCACTAAACTTCCAAGAGGCCACGGTCCTTTCGATTGACGACTTTAGACGCATGACATCGATCGCATGCACCGCGTCCCCTTGGCCTTGCCGCGCGCCGATCAGACTTAGGAGATGGCCCTGCCACGACAGTTGGCCGCGTAACTCTCTTCCGCCTTGCTCCCGGCATCGCCGCAGTTCTTCAGTGAATTCAAGCCACGCCGCAAATTCTGCATCCGTGTTGGCCGCTGCATTCACCGGCGCAGATTCCGGTGCATCAGCGAACATCGCATTGACAAGTGACGCGTGATCGCGATCCTTTGCAGCGGCATCAATGCCCAGCGCTCGGGCACCGGTCAAGAGCCCTTCGACAAATGCAGGAATTGGATCCCAGTTCGCCTTAAAGTACCTTCCCCGCACGAAGATGCGCGCACGTTCTGCCATTCTGCCGACGAATGCCCCGTACTTCGCCAAATCATTTTCGGCATCCGCGTAGTCCCATTTACCTTTATGAACCGCGTGAAATCGAATCAGCGCCATGAGGGCCGAGTGAACGCTCGCGCTGGCGGCTTGGTCCACACGATCAGCGTCCGAGCATACTGCGATCATTCCGTCGTCGGCGGTTCGTCCCTCGTTTCCAGCAGCGTGAGGAATGTAGATCCAGTTGAACCACAAAGCCAATGGCGCGTCCCTACGAGGTCGATAGAGATCCCAATCCCACTCAACGAAACCCTTTAGCGCCTCTGCAATCCACTTGCGAAGTTGATTGGCATCCGCTTGCGGAATAAGCACGCCGCTCCGCCACTTCTCCAGTATTTGCTCCCAGTTCGCCTCAAGAGGACCCTTGGATGTACGCTTCTCAAGTTTCTCAGTTTTCTCAGTTTTCTCGGGTTTCTCGGGACGCTTCGGTGGTGTGCTGTCTTTGGAAAATATGCGGCGATCCAGACCGAACGCAGAGAATACACGCGGTTCTATTTGATCTATTTCGGACAGCGTATCCGGGAAGTCACCCCAATACCCAAGAAACCGCAGATAGCGCTCGAAGGCCTGCACTGGCACACGCCGTTTCACTTCTTCCGCGATCCCAGCCGGCAAGGGTCTGCCGGGAGCGCCGAATGTCTCGGATGGAAAATTACCCGCCTCAAAGAGATCGCGATGATTCAGCACGGTAGTAATAACGTTCTGAATTACAAATCGGGGATTGTAGACGAGGCGACCGTTCTGGCTGCAGCCCGCGTGACTCATCTGGTCAATCGCCGCAGCATTGAAAGGAAATAGTTCATAACCATCAGACGACACGCCAAACGCGTCGAGCGTCGCACGGGCTTCTGGTTCGACATCTGCTTTGAAGACAGGAATTCCCTCGTGTTCGACTGCGAATTCCGGTGCGGCAACTCTGACTGCCTCTTCCAGGGCATTCTGACCCAGGCGCGCCGCGTTCAGGTACGCTCCAACGAGTTTTTTGATTCTCGAAAGAATCTCTTCCTCAGTTCCTGGTTCATCCGGTATACGAAACTCAACATTCGCACGCGTGAGTACAGTTGCCGTGTCCATATAGCCGGTCGTGTACGCCAGCGCAGTTCGCATAGTGCACAACTCCTGACGGCCATCTCGAAACGCCCCTTGGATGATTACTTGCAGCAATTGCTTCTGGAGCCCTGACAAGACCGCGAAATCTTCTACGAGAAGCACGAGTTCGCGATGCTCCTTAAACAACTCCCGCCGCACCGCGTCGAACAATTCCGAAACAGTGGGATCGAGACGCAGCAAGCGTTGTTTGGCGCCATCGAGGGCGCCGTTCAGGATATGGGCCGCCGTGGCGCGTCGGTCGCCGCGGTCGAACTGAGCCAATGCCTTGGCTTCCACTCGGCCAAGCGCGCCCCGGTCGATCGCTTCTGGATCGAATTTCAGATCGTCCGCGATAAAGGAATGTTGCCGATCATCATCGCCGCTGGCATCACGAACCTCCGTGAGTTGTTCGACAAGCCTCTTGACTACACCATCACGCCCATCTGGAGTCTGAACGAAATGTTTATCCCTGAGTAATTGGTTGCGTAACAGCGCCTGGAGCATGTCGGCACGACAGAACCCCTCACGTTCGCGAGCACTCTTGTCGGCTGGATTCTTCAGGAGCGCGGCGGCAGCCTCCGTATACATCTCATCGATTGTGTGGGCGAGCATCTCGCACAGCAGGCCCGCCGCTTCGCGCGGTTCTAGTTCCTCTTGTGCCCGAACGAGTTCCGTACGGAATCGGTCGTACGCAGAACCGCGCAAGTCCTTGAGAATAATACCTAGGACACCTTTCAGGCTCATCCCCTTGGGAATCCGTAGGATGACGCGCTGATCGTTCCCCGGTTGTAGCCGGATCTGTGCGTCCAACCATCGAATCACGTGCGACTTTCCGATGCCGGAACTGCCAACAATGGGAACAATGCGCCGACCGTCTGGCTCATCCGCGAGGAACCACTCGAGCAATTCGCGCTCGCCACAGGTCCCCACTTTCTCGCGGTCTCCTCCAATCACGCGCCGCTCGAATTGCATCGGTTGATGAACCGCCAGCAACACAGCCTTGTCAGCACCTTCTGCGTCCGTCTTTATGCACACCATCACGTCGGACTCACGCGGCCAGTACCGGAGAAGGTCTCGTGTCGACATTTACCTCATCCCCGTACGCACGAAGTGGCTGACTGGACGCAATGCGCGGCCACCTCGACCGAGCAACATGCGCTGCGGTGCATCAGACCGTGCTTCGAGCCGAAGTTCATCGTTGGCTTCGAGGGTCAAGAGCGCCGCCGAGAGACTGAGCGACACTTCAGCCGCGCGTTGGGCGCGCCACGGGCCCTCTGTGCCAATGTAGATGAGACACCTTCCCTAACGTTAATTAGTGAGCAGGGCGGGAAGGAAGATAACCTGTGTTGGTGATTAAACCAGAAGAGGAGAAAGAATCGCGGGCAACGGAAGGAGCCCGTAGGGCGACTGGAGTTGGGCGCGATTCGGCCGATGGGAATGGTGCCGGTCCGGATCCGGAGGTCGCCGATAAGGCGACGCGTCGACGATTCAGCGCGGAGTATAAGCGCCGGATCGTACGAGATGCCGACCGGTGTACGAAGCCCGGTGAGGTGGGCGCGTTGTTACGCCGTGAAGGGGTGTACTCATCGAGCCTGAGCACGTGGCGTCGGCAACTCGATGCCGGGGAGTTGGCCGGCGTCGGATCGGTCAAACGTGGACCGAAGGCGCAGCCGATAGACCCGCGGGATAAGCGGATTGCGGAGTTGGAACGGGAGACTCGGCGTCTGGAGGCGAGACTCGGGCAAGCCGAGACGATAATCGCCATTCAAAAAAAAGTTGCGACGCTATTAGGAATTCCGCTGAATACGATCCAGGACAAGGAGAACGGTTGATGGAAGCGGCCCAGACCCACTCTGCCGAGTTGGGCGCCGCACCCGCATGCCGGGCCTTTGGAGTTCCCCGTGCATCGTTCTATCGTCACCGGCAACGGCGAGCCGAACCCGCCCCAGACCCGATCCGTCGGCGATCGCATCGAGCGTTGAGTGAGGTGGAGCGCCAAGAGGTCCTCGACCTGCTGCATGGCGATCGCTTCGTGGACCAGGCGCCGGCTCAGGTCGCCGCCGCCCTGCTGGACGAGGACCGCTATCTGTGTTCCCCACGAACGATGTATCGGATCCTGGAAGCGAATCAGGAAGTTCGCGAACGAAGGAACCAGCGACGCCATCCCGCCTATACAAAGCCGGAGCTGTTGGCTACGGCTCCGAATCAAGTTTGGAGTTGGGACATCACGAAGTTGAAGGGACCCCAAAAGTGGACCTACTTCTACCTGTACGTGATCCTGGACATCTTCAGCCGCCAAGTCGTGGGCTGGATGGTCGCCGATTGCGAATCGGCGAATCTGGCCAAAAAGTTGATCCAGAAAGCCTGCGACAAGCAACAGATTGATCGTGATCAACTCATACTCCACTCCGATCGTGGATCGTCGATGAAGTCCAAGGCGGTGGCGCTGCTGTTGGCCGATCTGGGAGTGACGAAGTCTCACTCCCGACCGTATGTATCGGACGACAATCCATTCTCGGAAGCGCAGTTCAAGACGCTCAAGTACCGGCCAGGCTTCCCGGACCGTTTCGGTTGTAGCCAGGACGCCAAGGCGTTCTGCAGGGACTTCTTCCACTGGTACAACAATGTCCACTACCATTCGGGACTGAACTGGTTGACACCGGCTATGGTTCACCACGCCCGTACCGACATCGTCATCCAAAAACGGCAGCATGCCATGGATTGTGCGCGGCAACGCCACCCAGAACGCTTCGTCAACGTACCCAGAACGATCCCAGGGCCGCCCGACAAGGTGTGGATCAATCCACCCGTAGAATCGCAGGCGGTAGCTTAATTGTTGAACCCACGTGTCTCACACTTGTTGACATTCACCGGGGCGCGCCATCTTGTTCTCGATCGAGACGCGATAGCGACCGCCATCAACGATTGGGAGCGAATCCGCTAGCCCCGAAAAGAAATCGGCCTGAGGCAACTCCTTAGCTCCACGAAACACCGCGTCGAGTGTGAAGCGCACTGCAACTGCTGGGTGTGGCACAAAGCTTATCTTCGTCGTCTTCCATCCGATTCCTAGAAATGTGGCCCACTCACTGAAACCCGCCCAACGTGTGTCATTTCTAAAAGGCCGAGGCTCGACGCCTTGCGCGTCCTGAAGCGACTCAACACCGCCCTTGTAACTGGCCGGAAAGCCGTACGGGTCTTGCGCCAGTGCCCATGCGATTGCGCGTGTGCAATCGGACGCCTTTGCATCTTCGCGGACTTCATCGTTGTCCTGCATGAATGCGGGGTTGTTCTCATTCTTCAGAACCAGTCGAAGAACTGCGGCACGCACACTTGGCAAGTCATCGGCGGCTATGCCAGCGATTGTTGATGTCAGATGAATGACGCCCCCGACATCGTCGAAGAACCCCAACTGCTTCCACCGATTCAAGGTCATTCTGGCCAGTTCAGGCTTGCCTTCCGGCACGACTGACGAAGGCGCTACCAGTCTAATAAGCTCCGAATCCGGTCGCGGACCGTACGCGAGCACGGCCCGCCTCAACGCGAGCAGCACCGAAAGCAGACCGTCTGAAGGACGGTTGAGAATGCTCATGACTGCAACCTAGCAAGGAGATCCTCTATCGACAGATGCTTTACTACATCGAGCAGGAGCCTTTGCGGTTGCGCCGGGTCCGGAGTGCTCCGGGGAACGACAATAATGTGACGCGGGCGGTGGACAATCATTACTCTTTTCAGCGCCCCTAGGGCCAGACACCGCTCCCCCAGCAGTGTGAGTCTCGGCACGGGCGCCGCAGGGGCCATGCGACTATCCAAGTCCGCTGTCGCGCGAATCACAAATCGAAGTGGCGCCCGAGACGTCAGTTGCGACCATTCACGACTGGAAAGACTCCCATCGGGGAGTGCTAGTTCCGTGATGCCATCATGACTTAGGTTTTTTACCGGTGTAGTCCGACAGGCTGCTAGTTCCGTGATGCCATCAGCTACCGAGTAACGAAGAAGGCTGAGCAGACGCTCCCGCCATTGTCTCATCTCCCTGAAAGCATCACCGAACACCTCTTCGTATGACACCCAAGCCCGGCCTACTTCGTCTGAGCAGGGAGCCAGAGCACGCTCGAAGGTCGCTGATAGTACAGCAGCGGTATTGGTGATCGTGGTCACCTCGGGCTCTGGAGACCGCAAACCCACCGCATTTTTTGTCTTGTAGTCGGGCAACTTCCCGCGAATATCGGCGGGATTACGATCGGGTTTTCCAGGGTGTAGGCCTGACGAAAGATCTCATTCAGGGGGCGCCGTACATCGCGGAGTTCCTTGACTGATTTGAGTCCCTCCTCGTCGGCAGAACGAAGCGTCGCCCTCGCATGAGCCACAACGTCATCCCAATGGGCCTTGTCCGAGTGGCGCGTATCACGAATCCGTACTGCCACCTCTCGCGCGAACCGCTCCAATATTGGTCGCCGCCGCTTCTCGAACCTCTCGTCGCTTTCATCGTCCAACCGATCAATCACCGGCGGCGGATGTGCCGCAAAACTGATCAGGCCGGCCTGTGCCATAAGAACGAGGGTCCGCAGATTCCACGACGCGTTTAGCTCTCCCACGTCAGCGATGTCGGCCGGCCTATCATCCAGTGAAAGGATGTACGTGTCGTCACTGGTCCGATGGTGCCGGACCCACATTGCATCCCATCGTTCAAATGCCCGGTCGATGCTAATCAGCCGTTCCTTGCCCAATGCCACGGCGGTGGCAACGTCTGAACGCGTAATCACGATGAGAGCAACTGCGGCCCGTCCATCGCGACCGGCCCGTCCAACCTCCTGATAGTAGCGATCGATAGTCTCCGGTAAACAAGCGTGTACGACAGATCTGACTTCTTGCTGATCCATACCAAGGCCGAACGCCGATGTAGCGACGACAATGTCGACTGCGGAACCTCGCCAGTCCCGTAACACGTCGTCACCGCCCAAAGCCGCGAGATCGCCTCCACGCACAAGCCGGGTACGACGCAATCCGCTGTTCTGCAGGCACGCATACCAATGTGCAGCGCGCTCACGAAGTGTTGTGTAAAGGATGAGCGGTCGCGGGAGGTGCCACATAGCTTCAAGGATGCGGGTCGAACGTTCGTCTTCTTCATCCACCGCGTGAATCAGGAAGCCCGGTTCGGGACGGAGTTCCGGTTCTGATACAACTTGGCAGCCCCCA
The DNA here is from genome assembly GCA_963555775.3 of Terriglobia bacterium. Taxonomy (GTDB): domain Bacteria; phylum Acidobacteriota; class Terriglobia; order 20CM-2-55-15; family 20CM-2-55-15; genus JAJEDW01. The sequence goes on from CAUVWY020000009.1 coordinate 978,399, forward strand.
TTGCCGAACAATTGCCGCAACGTTTCGCAGCATTCTGAGGTGAGCGTCGCAGTCAGAAGAAGTGTCCGGAATCTTGCCGCCGGTGGGCAAACGGCCAGCAAGGCATCTTTGAGCCCTGCAATGCTCTGAAACTCTGGTCGGAACTGCTGGCCCCATTGCGTCACGATGTGAGCCTCATCGATCGCAAAGACACGCAGACGCCCTTCACGTGCGGTCTCGAAAAGAGGTCCACGCAGGGCTCCCATTACCGCCTCTGCCGAAGCGAACACAATTGGAAGGCTACCGTCACGTATCCCCGCCCTAATGGCGTTCTTCGAGTCGGCGTCGAGGCCGCCGTGATAAGCACAGGTCACATCGGTTTGAGGTCGGCCCGTATCCAACTGTCCGGCGAGTTCACGAAAGCGTTCCTCCTGATCTTTCGCGAGTGCAGTCGTTGGGACGACAACGAGCGTCAGTCCGCCCTCGGATCCCCAGACGAGAGCGGGCAATTGGAAGGCAAGCGTCTTTCCTCCACCTGTTGGCAAGCTGACAATCGCTGTGGATCCAGCCGGCATGAGAAACGCTGCCTGCACAGCGGCCCGCTGGCCGCTCGAGACGTACTCCGAATGGCCCGTGAATTCTGTTAGGAGTGGATCGTTCGGGACAGGGCGCGCTTGCCTGCGCAGAACCTCACCGATCGCTGCGTCCACTACGTCTGGCGCGCCAGGATCGAGCCATGAGGGCTCCCATCGTTGCGCGCGTACGACGTAATCTGCTCCCGCAACTCGCGCGTTGCAACTGAACTGTTTCCAGAGTTCTGCGGTCGGCCAATCCTCGCCGCGGGGAACGCGCAATTCTGCCTCTTCTCCGAACTCAAGTTGGCATCGTAGCATTCCCTGACGCAGAAGCCCGGCGATGTCAGCCCTCCCAGTCTTTCCTGATGCCGCAGGAATCCCTTGAAGGGCATCGCGGACTCGTGCCAGAAACCGGTCGCCGATCGGTATCGGAAACGGTTCGGCCGATAGAACAAGTCGCTGCAACTCGTGGATGTGCGCGATCACGCTTCCTCCAGGTCATGGGATGCAAGTACCACGGCCCCTGCGGAATCCACTCGCAGGAACGGGGTCTCAATCCCGACAGCAAGGGCGTCGCTCAACTGCAGTTCAAATCGAGCCATCTTCTCCTCAGATTCACGGACTGAGCCAGCGAGTTGCGCAATTCGACTCTTCAGAGCTTCGTTTACGCTTGCAGCAAACTCCCGCGTCTGCAATGCACAGCGGTCACAGCGTTCTCTGAATCGCGGGTCGTCCCGAACCTCCCGCTCGGCGACCTGCCGTGCGCGGTAGCATAGTTCGCCCCAATCCCCGATGGACACGAGCGCGTCAACGCGCTCCCATCGATCTATTCTGAGATTCACATCTCTACCGCCATCAGCCCTTGGGCTCTTCTGATATGGCCATCCAAGCACGGTCAAGACTTGCTCATTCTTCACCGGCACAAGATCTCCATTGAGCCACACGGTTCGATACTCGACGGAAAACGCCTCATCTGCCCGTCGCCGCAGTGAGGCGAGAGAAATGCTGTCATCAAGATCGGTTCCGACTTTGGCGAGATCAGCCTCCACAACGAAATCGAATCTGAAGAAGAGGCGCGGGAATCGAGTCGATCTCGGTACATAGCGCCACATCGCGAAAGCGGTCCCACGGTCATCACTGCGAACTAATGCTTCGAAACCATCAACGAACGGATGGCCTACTCGAAGCAAGCTTGTTTGCTTAGTCTCTGCAATCGCTCTCTCAAAAGTGACAGGGAGCATTGGCAGTTCTGCCCAATCGCGAGTCTCTGGATCCCAATCGATGCAGGCGTCAAATCGCCGTACTGCCTCTAACAGTGGGACATGCGTTGGCCGGCGGAGGTCATGGGTGTATCTCAGGATTCCTGGGCCGAGTCGACGGCATCCAAACTGAAGCAACTCAGTGACCCACGAGTTCAGAGATCTTTCACCCTGTGTCTCAGCCAATTCATCGGCTTCCACAAGAGTGGCGAAGAATGCCTCGTCGGCCGCAGCATCTCCTTCAACAGAATCAAGCGACTCCTGCGCCCGGATTCGGCGCAATTCGGCGTCGAGTCCCGTTTCTGGATCTTGCATACGCGCGACTTCCTCATCAATAGCCGTGCGGCCATCTTCCAGAAGCCGTGAACGAATCCGTGCTGTCCCTTCCACAAGCACGTACTGAAGAGGCGCAATTGAGCGATTGAACACTTGCACTGTCTGGATTACACACGCCAGCCACTCTCGTTCGTACGGGCAATCAGCAGAAAACACCACGTTTCTCAACCGTCCCCAGGCCTCGAGTCGGTCGATGCGGCCGATTCGTTGCTCGATGCGCGCCAGTTCCATCGGAAGATCGAAGTGCACAAGAACGGCACCGGATCGCTGTAGGTTCAGGCCTTCTTCCGCAGTCGCATCACAGATCAGCACGCTGAGGGACTGCTTCTCTTCAAATACTCGCACCGCGTCAGTTCCAGCGTCATATCGTAGAATCACGTCGGCTTCGAGTGCATCGCGTAGCGTACTAGCGAGCACATCGGCTACCTCCCGATCGTCAACGAACACGACGACCTTCTTGACGCCTGCGCCTTCGGTCGAGCGCAACCACTCAACAAATCGCTCGGCGCGCGGATCGGTGCGCGCGGCTTCCCTGATCAGTTTCAGACGTTCACGAAGCAACTTCTCTTCGCCGTCGAACGCCCACGGTACCGACAAGACCTCGCGCTGCTCGATCCCAACTGACACGACTGAGTTTCGACGCAGGAGGGCCAAGCGTGAATCAATATGCCGGGCGAGTGTTAGAGGATGTGATAGCGCGGACGCAACCCACAGAGAGAACAGTTGCGCCAGACCGTGTTCCGGTTGAACGCCGTCCGGTCCCGGCACCGCCAATCGCCACGTGTCAAGAAAATCAAATGCCTCGCGGCGAGCCCCATCTTCATGCTCGAGTCGAACCGCGCCGGTTCGAACAGGCAAATGATCTAGAACGCGGGGATCCCCTCTGCGAGTCCGTAAGAGTCTTCGATGCAGGCGGTATGTCTCTGTCAGATGCGTCCGTAGTGCTCGGAGAGTGCGGACACGTGCAGCATCTGCCGTATCGAGCGTCAGATGTTCTCGAACCGCCATGCAAAGAGCCAGGAGTCGTGAATCGTCGGTGAAGATCGTTTCTAGCCGTTGAAGTGCTTCATCGACAAAATACGTGCTTGCATCGTCGGCAAGATCCAATGTGACTTCCGCGATGGTCTGGCGCTCACGCACTCGATGACGAAACTGCTCACGCTCATCTAATGGATAACCCTGTGGATCCAGTAGATGGAGCATCGCCAAGAATCCTTCTTCTTGGTGCAGAACCGGTGTACCAGAGAGCAAGAGTACACGAGGTGCCCGCGCCGCCACTACCTGAAGTGCTTCATAGAGTCGTCGCGCCCAAGGCTCCCGGTCGAATGCGCGCAGTGCAGGCCGATGTGCTTCGTCAACCACCAGCATCGTGGTGGACTCGAAATTCTCCGCATTTTCGACAAAGTCGTCATCGGAAAACACTTGTAGTGGCGAGTTTTCCGACATAAAGAACTTGCTCGTGAGTTCCTGTCGCCATTGTCGAACCAAGTGGGCGGGGGCGACGACAACGACGGACGCGTCCTGTGGTTGGTCCAGAAGGTGTTGGCGAATTACGACCCCCGCCTCAATCGTCTTCCCCAGACCAACTTCATCTGCGAGCAGGTACCGTTGCACCGGATCGGCCAGAATCCGCCGAACGGTTGCGACTTGGTGTTCGAGTAGTTCGATTCCTGCGGATGCAAGGCCAGTGAGGCCGCCGAACGCCGCACGCTGGCCCGCAAGATATCTGACGATCTCAGAACGTCCGTCGAAGAAAATGGGTGTGTCAGTGATCCGGCCTGCCAGGTAATCGGTGGGATCCTGAATCGGATGTGCCCAACGAACGAAAAGCTGCGAGATCGGTATGAAGGCATCCTGCTTGTTCGGGAACCGGACCGGATAGTGGTCCTCGTCAGCCTTCAGCGCTGCAGCGCTGATTACTCCGCCGTCCACTCGGCCGACTCGCCATGCGTGTGGGTCCTTGTCGAACCAGAACACGCGTGTCTGCAGCGAGAGTTCGACGGCGCGTACAGATCCGACGGGCACATGCACATGGTGAAGTCGCGGCCCAACTGGCGATTCGAAGTACTCGATTTCTGCCTGTTTCCGGTTGGAGTTCAAGAGTTTTCCAACACCATCAGGGCCGTGCTCAACCTGCACGAAGATGCGCCGCGTCGGCAATATATGACTATGACCTCGTTGGGCGTAGAAACGGCTGCTGAGAGGTCGACCGACCCCAAATGTTGCAGGGTATTCTCTTGTTGCGCATGCTCTTGAATCACAGCAAGATGACTCGGCTCCAGAATGTTCCGCCGGCCAGAATCAGGGAGCCGAGTTCGCCACCAGTCTGATTCGTCGGATGTGATCGTTTGCGCCGATCTGACTCACGATTACGTCGGGGACAGCACCGTTTTACCCGGACTTGTGGATCAACTGGATGCCCCGGTCACGGGATTTCTGGCTGACAGCGCCTACGATGTAGCGTCCACACTGGATCTGCTGAGGCAGCGGTATGAGGAGCCCCTGGATAGGGGTCACACCGCCGCCAAAGAACACAGTGATCCGCCCGCAATCGGCGCGTGATCCGACCGTTCGAGGTCGCCATATTGTCCAGATCCGCAGCAACGGCCGCATGGCCTAACAGGCGGCAACAGGGTACACCCAGCGCAGCCGGATAGAAAGAGCCTGTCAGGAGTTTTCTGTTTGTGAACCATACTGACGCCCGCAAGGGAAGGAGTACGTATGGCGCAGAAGACGATCTCGGTGTTCAGCGTCGAGTTGCTGGATGACCGGCGGCTCGGCCGGTCAGCGCCGCAGTTCCAGAGTACGAGATCGGCATCGTCGGGCCCAGCCCCTGCGGCGAAGCTCCGGACTCGCATCCCAGCATGGCCCATCGCGATCAACCGGTGCGCTAGGGCCCGCGATGAAGGAACTTTCCCTTCGAGCATTTCTGCGTCCCAGTTGGGGCACAGGAGTTCTGAATCGCTCACGCCAAGCACCGCACGCCGCGCTTTATCCAGCGCATCGAACACCGGTTCGGCATCGACCGCGTAAGCACAGCCCGTGAGTGGTTGCATCGACCGGCCCCGCGGTTTCGCCCCGCGTATGGCGGTCAACGGGATGCGAGAGGTATAGAGTGCGGGGATGCCCCGCCGGTTGAATTGTCCACCGTGGTGGACCGTACTCGTGTCGGATAGCGGCTTCCAGGACCATTCTGGATTGTGATGCCCGTAAACCACGCCGCGACCCGTATCAGTCGCTTTGACAACGTAAAAAGGACCCACCCCGATCGAGTAAAAGGGACCCACCCCCGGGTTAATGGTTTGTAAGTGATTCCGCCGTCGAGGCCGTGGGAAGTGTGGGAGCCGAAGGCTTCCAAGCCACTGTGGGAACGCGCTGGCTTTGCAGCGGGTTTCCATGGGGGCGGCACTTTCCACAGCCCGCTGCGCCCGCGGTTTTCACGCGGATCCTCCGGCGGACCGGGGTTTGTTCTTCCGTTTGCCGGCGGCGCCTAGACTTTGGGTGAACCGGATACTTTCCCAATCGAACTGGTGAATGGCGCAGTGATGGGTCAGCCGGTCCAGCAGGGCTGCGGTCAGTGCGGCGTCACCGAAGACGCTGGTCCACTGTGCAAACGGCAGGTTCGATGTGACGATCAGCGAACCCTTTTCGTAGCGGTCCGAGAAGACCTGAAACAGCAACTGCGCCCCCTCGGCCGAGAACGGGATATAGCCGACTTCGTCCACGATGAGCAGCTCGAAGCGGGCCAGCTTGGCCAGGCGCCGGTTCAGTTGCCGTTCCTCGCGCGACTCGATCAAGGTGTTGACCAGCCCGGCGGCCGTGGTGAACCCGACGCGGTAGCCCCTCCGGCAGGCTTCCACACCCAGAGCCGTGGCGGCATGGGTTTTACCGGTTCCGTGCTTGCCCAACAGGACGACGTTCTCGTGCCGGGTAATGTAGCCGCACTCGGCATAGTCGCGAACCTGGATCGCATCCAGCACCGGCCACTTCTTCAGGTCCGTGGTCTCCAGAGTCTTGAGCAGTGGGAACCGGGCCTCCCGTAGTCGACGCTGGACCTGATTGGCTTGCCGCTGTTCCAGCTCGCGGCTGGCCAGAGCCAATAGAAAGCCGGTGTACCCCTCGCCGGCCTCTTTGGCCTGTCGGGCGTGTTCCCGCCACTCCCGCACCATGGCCGGGAGCCGGAGTTGCCGCAGTGCGTCGTCGAGAACGATCTCCTGACCCGGACTCATCGCGCACCCCCGGCCAGGAGACGGTCATATTGATCCAGATCGGCCCGGGCGATCGTCAGGTCGGTGATACCGGGCATCAACCCGGACTCCAGCGGCGCATGGGCTCGAGTCGGCGTGTCCTCCCGCATCAGAATGTGCCGCACCGCTTCCAACTCGATACAGTGGGCATCGAGCGCTTCCTGGATGGCCGAGGACACCCGTTCCAGATCCCAGTCCTGGTGGAGTTGCAGGATGCCGATGAACTCCCGGGTGCCCCGGCTGTACCCATGCCGATCCCGCAACCGCTCCAGCGCGGTCTCATATTGGGTCGGCCATTGATCCCGCCACTGCCGGATCGGCCGGGCGCTCTCAAACGAGGCCACCTTCCGCCGGATCAACTCCAGGTAGTGCAACGGATCAATCCGCCAGTCGCTATGACCGAAGGCGCGGTCATGTTCGGCCACCTTCTTCTGGTCCGCGTAAAAGCTCACCCGGTCACAGCCGATATGGGCCCAGAGCCGGCGTCCCACATAGGCGGTCGGCACCGAATACCGGTTCTGATCCACCTGGGCGGTCTGATACGGGCTGATCCGGACTCCCACCACCTTCGTGTTCTCGAACCGCGTGTCGGGCAGTGCCAGGAGGCGTTCTTGCTCCACCGCGTGCCGCTCCCCAATCGTGCGATCGTCGGACCGGCCGCCGATCCGGCGCTGGTCGTCAGCCGCGCAGCGTTCCAGCAGTTGCGCGTTCAGATCCTCGAAGTCGGTCACCTCGGGAACCGGCACCAGGAAGTTCCGGCGTGCAAAGCCGACCAGGCCCTCGACACCGCCTTTTTCCTGGCCCCGGGCCGGATTACAGAATCGCGCTTCAAACGTGTAGTGCGCCCGAAACGCCGTGAACCGGGCCTGCTCGACCCGAGCCTTCCCCTTCAGAATCCGCTTCACGGCCGTCTTCAGGTTGTCGAAAACCAGGGTCGGGAATACGCCGCCGTACCAATCGAACGCCCGAATGTGACCGTCCAGGAACATCTCCTGCCGTTCCCACGGATAGGCCCGCACGAACGCCTTGCCCGAGTACCGGGACCGCATACAGAACAACTTGACCTGACGGTCTTCACCGTTCATCCGGACCCAGGCCGTGCCCCAGTCCACTTCGGCTTCACGGGCGTGTTCCGGGTCCAGCGGCACCACAGCGCCGGTCTGGTTCCAGCCCAACCGTGTCTTCCGTTCCCGAACCCAGCGGCGTACCGTCGCCTCGGCTCCGGTAAATTCATGCTCCTCCACCAGACGTTGCCACACCCGGTGCGCGGTGTGGCGTTGCTTGACGGGCTGGTCCCGGTCCGCCTGGAGCCAGGCATCTACGATCCCGGCGACCGGGTCCATCACCGGACAGGCGGGCTCCTTCTCTCGCCGATACCTGGGCTCCTGTCCGGCCAATACTTTCCGGACCGTCCGTCGCGTGTGCCCGGTCTCCCGGGCGATCTGTCGAATGCTTTTCTTGTAAACCCGATCTGCGGTTCTGATCAACTCGTACTGATCCATCCCTATCAATCCTCGCCTCCCACCCGCGTGCCTGTTCTTCCAGTTCACGCTTCCGGGGAGGCTATCAGGGGTGGGTCCCTTTTCCTCGATCAGAGCCCCGTTTGGTGGGTCCCTTTTACGTTATCGAAATCAATCAGCGGACGGTGGAATCAAGCATAACCGCCTGCCATGATTCGGTTGAGATAGGCATGCACGAGATCGGCCTTGCCCTCGCGCCGGATGAAGCGCGCAATGGCCTGAAGGTCTCCGAAGGAACTGGAAGTAGGCGTAGACCATGGGTGGGAACGGCACGCTTGGCTTGGCTCGGAAGGAGTTGATCGGAAGCGTGTTGAGTTCTTCCGGGAAACCAGCGGGTCCGCTCTATGCGGAGCCGCTTGGCCGCAGCGGGCCTTCAAGTTTCTTGGCCCACTCGTGCAGGTTCTCCGGGTTGTCGACGAACTTCGATGGGTCGACGCGTTCGCAGAGCGTGCTGGCAATCTTGTGGCCCAGCGAACGGTACGCTTCGAACTGCGCTTCGCTGAAGAACTGGTCTCCCGTACTTTCGTGCGGGAATGCGGGATTCACGGCCGCGTAGGTCTTGACGTACCGATTCTCGTTTCCCAGAAGCGACGACTTGATGTAGAGCAGGTAGCCGGTCTTGTCGTCCGGATACCGAATACGGCCGAGGGCCCACCCTTTCAGGCTCTTTCCGTGGGCATCCTTCCGAAGATCCCCGACATCGATATCGATGTGGATGCCCCAGTCGATCCGGGCGAATCGGATCGCCCGCGCCAGCGAACCGAACTTGCGGTCCGGGTCCGCTTCGGCGTCGCAGGCGATGATGAACTTGCACTGGCGCCGCAGCAGTTCATAAACCCCCAGGTTTTCAAGGTGCCCGCCGTCGGTCAGGTTGACGTAATCGCTCTTGCCGTCAATCCTGCCCGTCATTTCCCTGATCAGGTAGCGGATGCCGGGCTTTTTGCGTGGCGGCCGCGGGTGGGCCCCTCGATTCGCCGGACGTACGGGGCAGGTATCCGGATTCCGCAACCAGTAACCCAACCGGACGTTCAGCATCGTCAACAGGAAAGACAGCGAAGGAACCGTCAGCATCCCCATGTTGGGGGCGGCGGCCGCTGCCGATACGGACATGGCCGTGCCCAGGTTCAGATTGCGGTCGACCCATTCCAGGTTTGCCGTTTTGGCGTAGTGATGTCCGCCGCTGTCGGTATATCCACAAAAGCGTTTCGAAAGAACGAACACCTTGGAGTCGCGGCCATGAAGCGTGAGGTCGGGCGAACCCCGCAGGTTCATCGTTGTATTGATGATGTGGTAAGGCCCGCGGGATTCCATTTCCGAGAGCTTCTGTTCGTTGTTGTCCTTGGTTTCCTTCGAACCCGGGATCCACGTTCTCAGGTAGGCCCGGGTCAGCCGGTCGCGATAGAAGGGCAACATCGAAGTCAGGTTGACGTTGTAGCACAGCAGGTTCCATGCAATAACCAGCCCTCCAAGAACCCACAGGCCACCCAGAATGAAAGGCGCCTGTGGACCGAATATGATCTCGATCAGCCAACTCGCGAGGTAGGAATGCACGAAGAGTAGCAACAATGGCGCAAGAAGTCCGATTGCCGCGAGGGCGATCTTGCCGGCGAGTCCGGACGCCTTCTCGGCCGCTTTTCCCGCGAAAACCACCGGCAGGATCCCGGCGACGATGCCGGCAACGGCCTTCAGGTCGGTCAGATTGTAGTCTTCCTTCAGGAGAATGACGGCCGCGGTGGCCGCCGGAATCGTCTCAATGCCGAGAACCAGGATCGGAAAGAGCGCGATCCATACCCATATTCGGCGCAGCCGTTCGCGCCCGCCTTGGTTCCGGCTCCATGTTCCCAGAGAGCCCAGCGCCAACAGAGCGACGATTCCGAAGGAGTAGGGCGTCAAGACGTAGAGGTCGAGCGGCGATGCGGCGCGCTCGATCCAATTGCCCGAAACCACGGCGACAAAGATTGCCGAGAACACCACGAACGGCAGGACGACCGAAAGATTCGTGAGGAAGCCCCGCAACAGGAGCGCCGGTATCTGGATAACGCCGCTGAAGCCGTGAGGCGCGAGGAAATTGGAGAAGTCCCGCAGGTGGCGTAGCGGGGGCGGCTCTTCTTCGCCGGTATCGTGGTAGAAGGGAAATTCCTGCTTTGTCCAGTCGGCCGACGCGGCTTTCTGGCCTGTACCGTTGAGAAGCGAACTGAGACAGCTCCCGATATAACCGCCGCCCGAAACCGTCGACAGATAGTCCACGTTCTTCAGGATTCCGTTCCTTGCTAATGCCTGGATGATACCCAGGTTGAAGGTCGCCGATCGGATACCACCGCCCGACAAAGCCAGTCCGGTCAGGTTTCCAACGGCGCGCCCTTCCGCCCCTGGTCCAACGGTCCCCGCCGTTGCATCGGATTTGGGAGGCGGCCCGTAACGGCGGGTTGCGATCTCTTCCAGTTCAGCGGCGTATACGTCGTTGGAAGTGTATTTTGGAGTCATGCCGGTCCTGTCGATCGACGCCGGACCGGAGTGGGAGGAGCGAGCGGGCGAATCCATTGAGGCATGCGTCGCATCTCCATGAGCCGGATCGTTCGGCTCCTTGAATTCGCCTGATCCCTCCAGCCGATGCGGCTGAGGGTTTTCGGTGCACACGTTACATCGAAAACGCGCGGACCAGGAAGGAATTCAGAAGCAGGAATTCAGGAGTAGGCCTTCGGAAACGCTTTGCCGTGTTGATCAGCCACGGGCTGCTAAGGGCCTTCCAGTTCCTCAAAGGTCAGATTCAGGATCGGATACTCGGACCAGTCCCGGTAGTCGAAGTGCCACCATTCGAATGGGTAGACGGTGAATCCATACTCTTCCATTGTGCTAATCAGAAGATTCCTGTGTCCCCGTTCCTCGGCGGTTATTCCCGGGTAGTCGGGATAGGAGCGCTCGGTGAATTCATCGTAGCCGCTTCCCATCGACACGGGCTCGCCCGATTCCAGACGATACAGAGTCAGGTCCACGGCCGCGCCCCTGTTGTGCCGTGACCCGGCGGCCGGGTCGGCCACAAACTGCCGCAAACTTTCGGGCGTACCCTCCCAGAACATCCAGGTCACGTACCAGGGGCGATAGGCGTCGAAGATCGTCAATCCAAAACCTTCCTGCTGCAACTGCCTGTGAGCCAGAAGCAAGGCATCGGCCGCTGGCCGCTGGAGCCAGGCTTTGGCCTGTCGGTAGAACGGGGTCCCCATGAAGTTGTTCGTACCGGCGTAGCGAATGTCGAATCGCAGCGTCGGATCCAGGGACGCAAGGTCGACCAGTTCGGGCTCCAGCGTCGGTCCGCTTTCAATCGGCGGAACCGCCGCGCGCGCCTCGGCTTCCAGTTGCTGGACCGGCCGTTGAGGCCGAATGCGGAAAAGACCGGCTTCTGAAGAGGCGGCGCAACCCATCGCGGCGAGTGGAAGGAGCAGCAGAATGCTCGCGAGGACATATAGACGGACGGACCGGAACATGGACGCTTTGATGAGTTCGCGATCGGGCGGGCGGGCCTCGGGCCGACCTCCCGAAACCTGATTGCGGTTCCGGATACGACGGTTCATACCCATGATCGTCACTATGGCATCAACTACCGATGGCGACAATTGAAACTCTCGACGGGGGACGGGGCGGACGCGGAGTCCAACTCCTTATGGGCCGGGTGAGCGGCTTTCAGGGGATCGCCCGGCATTTACCCTGAGAAAATGGGCCGGCTTGGGGGAACCATGAGCGGGGAAACGATTGAAATTCTGGCTATGGGTGCAGCGAATAGGCTACCCGTCCTTGCCTGCTTGCGATTCGTAAGTCAAGGTAAGAATAGAAAGGAATTGCGGGCGCGACAATGGCCAAATCAACGATTACGTCGAAGGGACAGACTACACTGCCCAAATCTGTCCGGGAGGCGCTCGGCGTCCGGTCTGGAGACCGTGTGCGCTATGTCATCCTCGATAGCAACGAAGTTCGACTTATTCCTATGCGACCCATCGCGAGACTGTTCGGCGCGTTCAAGCATGATGGTCCGACTGCAACACTGCAGGACATGGAACGCGCTGTCGCCGACGGGGCGTGCGAGGAGTGATCGCGCTCGATACAAACTCCTGGTCCGATATTTGTTGGACGACGACGCGCAGCAGGCAGAAGCGGCCCGGGTACTGTTGGCTGGACTAACGGCTGAAAGTCCCGGCTTTGTTTGTCGTGAAGTGGCAGTCGAGCTTGCCTGGGTGCTCCAACGGGCTTGCGGGTTTTCCGGCGACCGGATTGCGGCGGTGCCGAAGGAATTGATTGCCACCGAGGAACTCGAGTTCGAGGCGGTCGATGATGTCGCCCGCGCTGCCTTTAGCTACCGGCGAGGCGCTGCCGGTTTTTCGGACCTGATGATTGCGGCTGCCGCGAAGCGGCGCGGCGCGAACCCCCTCTACACCTTCGACCGGCGAGCGGCGCAGCTTGAAGGAGCGGTGCTGTTAGAGGAAACGGCCCAATGAGCACACACCCAAGGCAGGGCACTGTCGATACGTCGGCCATTAGACACCACGAACGGCAGAACGACCGAAAGATTCGTGGCGAAACCCCGCAACAGGAGCGCCGGCATCTGGAAAACGCGGATAAGGCCATCCAGAAGCACGAAACGATGGCACTCAACCGGCGTGATGCCGAGCGTTTCTTCGATGCCATCATCAATCCGCCGGCCCTGAACGACAAACTCCGCACGGCCATGGATGAACATGGAAAACGCGTTGCCTCGCGATGACAGACCTGGACGCGCTTGCTATAGGGCCGCTCGGGAAGAAACATGATCGAGCGGCTTTCTCTTGTGGCCTTTCAGAATTGGATCGCTACCTGGCGCGGCAGGCTGGAAAGAATGTTCGACGGCGTATCGCCAGGGTGTTTGTCTGCACTGCCGAGGGTACCGATGCCGTCCTTGGCTTCTAGACGCTGAGCTCCCTGGCGATAGACCTGAGTTCTCTACCCGAAAAGCTGTCTCGAAAGCTACCCCGGCATCCGGTGCCCTGCGCCCTTATCGGTCGACTTGCTATCGACCAGTCGGTACGGGGGCACGGCTTGGGTCGCATGCTTCTCGTCGATGCGATCAAGCGAACCATCAGCGCCAATGGCGTTTTGGCAATCCACGCCGTGATCATAGACGCCAAAAAAATAATGCGGCGAAACAGTTCGATGAGGGGTTTGGTTTCGCCCCCATGCAGGACGACCCCATGCGGCCTTTTTTACCGCTCGGCTCGGTCCATCTTCAGGATCCTGTTTCATCCAGGTATAAAAACCACTGCGCTGCACCCGAAGTACGCGCCACATCGTTCGAACCCAAAACTCCGTTCGATGATCGCGAACGAATGCGTACCTTACCCGGATGCTTTAGAAAAGTGCAAGGTGGTCATCGTTGGCCGGGTTTGAAGTGACCACTGAGGCAAAGGTTCTTGCCAATCCGGAAATCGAGGCATGGGTTGCGACGAAGAAGTCTGTTCTAATGCGGTCCACAGAAACCACCGTACTTGGGGGACATTGTTGTTATTCACGACTTATCCGACACACCTTGATGAATCGCCGGGTGGCCCGCAACCCCTTGGCCTGAAACAAATGCAATCAACCATTTTTCCGGCTGGGCTCACAATCAATGACTGACCTTCAAAATATCGAAGAGCTAAAGCGGGCTTGCGTGGTGTCGTCTTACGCTGGGATTAAAACAGCAAGAACCGTGCAGGCTCGGTTTTTGCTTCGCAGCGAGGCCGGAGAATCATGATGCTTGGAAGGTTGTGGGGCGCGTGTTCGGACGTCGGAATACGCACCGAGAGAAGTGATCGTCAAACGTCTAGGACGACATCGTCTGGCCGCAGGCACTTCACCGCTCTCGGTGTCGACCATGACGTGGTCACTTCGCTTTCGGCGGTAAACATGTGATGGCGGACTTCCGTTTCGATGAGGGCAAGAGTTTCGCGGAATACTGCGAGGTGTTTCTTGAAACGCTCAAATCCGACGATCCCGAAATGGCCGCCATCCTGGCCGACAACTGGGATGCGCTGGTCGCGATCGTCCGGGCGGGGGCCAGGGACTCGAGGGCGCGCGGCGAATTCAACTCCAGGGTCGCGTCGGCGCTGGACGCTCTCGTTAAACCGGCTGAGCCGAAGGACGGTGCATGATGCGGCGCTACTTCCTCACAAGGCTGGCTGTTGAGGGGTTCCGCGGCGTCAACAATGAGAACGACCCGCTCGATATCAGCTTCGAGCCGAATTCCGTCAACTCTGTGTTTGCCGTCAACGGCATCGGGAAGAGCTCGATATTCGAAGCCCTGTGCTACGCAATCCACGGGACCATCCCGAAGCTCCAACTTCTCCCGGCGCAGGAACGACCGCAGGACTACTACTGTAACCGCTTCCATTCAAGGAACACCGCCTCCATTCTCGTGGAGTTCCGCCCCGACGACCGCACAGACCCTGTTTCCATCCGGATTGACCGCGACGGGGGCGGCAACCGCACGGTCACCAGCCCGAGCGGACATTCCGATCCCGAAGGGTTCCTCGCGACGCTCAAGGAGGCGTTCGCGCTTCTCGATTACAGGACGTTCGCCCGCTTTATCGAGGAGTCACCCCTGGAGCGAGGCCGGACGTTTTCGGCTCTGCTTGGGCTCGCCGAGTATTCCGACTGTCGGCAGGCGTTACAGGCCGCGTCTGACTCGCGCGCACTGAATACGGACCTTGAGATCAAGGTTTTGGGCACGGCGGTCGATGCCGTGCAAAAAGCGGCGCAGCAGGCTCTTATCACCCTGAGATCGAGTTATGAGAACGTCACCGGCAAGCCTCTTGAAGACATAGACAGGCTTGATGAATGTGTCGTCGAAGTCACCGCTGCACTGGGCGATGTAGAGCTTCTCAAACCGCATTTTCCCCGCAAGACCCTAAACGACATAGACTTCAACGAGATCAAGACGGCGATCAAGACGGCCGAAGGGGGAGAGAAGCGGCGTGAGCTGGGGAAGATCATCGAGTCTATCGCCGCTCTTGAAGCGCTTGCCGTTCACGATCTCGCCGCTATAGCGACCGAACAGCAGAAGATCGGTGCGCTGATCGACGAACGGGACAAACTGCTCGCTTCAACCCGCGGCGACCTTTTAAAGCGCCTGTACGAGTCCGCCAGCGAGGTGATCTCAGACGGCAGCTGGACGGAGGACGAGAAATGCACGCTTTGCGAAAGCAAACTTTCGTCATCGATCAGCGGGCACGTTAACGAGCAATTGGCCCAGTACGCGGATGCCGCGGCCAAGATCGCGGAAATCAGCGATTCGTGGCAGGCTTTCGCGTGGAAGAAGTGCCTCTCGGCCCACGAAACGGCAGCACCGCTCGCGGTTGAGCCACAGAATCGGCAAGTGTCCGCGCTGGATCGGAAGTTTACGTCCGGCGATTTCTCCAAAGACGATCTGACCGCAGCCGTAAAATGGACCTCCGACCTCACGGGAAAAGTCGCCGGGACTCTCAAGGTCGCGCAGGACCGAAAGGCGGTGCTTGAAATGGAACTGCCGCCATCGCTGGTGCAACTCACAGAGCAGGTCGAGTATGGGCGCCAGTTCAAGGACGCGCTGAAGCTCTACCGGAACAACCAGCAGGAAGAGGCCGCGCAGCAAGCGCGCCTCGATATTCGGGAGCGATGGAGAAAGTTCATCTCAAAAGCGACGGCGGTCTTCGCCGACTCCGAAGCGGCTTTGTCGAAAGGGAGAATCAAGGGCATAGACGCGGAGTACAAGTTCATGTTCCGCGAGATCATGAAGGTTGGCGACGTGGTCCCCGACCTGCGCCGCGCAGATGACAGGGAAGACCTTCATGTCCAGCTCAGCGATTTCCACGGGCAGCATAGGTTATCCGCGCGGGCGCTCTTGTCGGAAAGCTACCGAAACGCGCTCGCGATTTCGGTTTTTCTCGCAGCTGCGCTGAAACATTCCGGCGCGCCGCGCTTCGTTGTGCTGGATGATGTCACATCGAGTTTTGACGCCGGACACCAGTATTTCCTGATGGAGCTGATTCGGACGAAGTTGCAGCAGCCGCAGTACGCCGACGGCCTCCAGTTCATCATCCTGAGCCACGACGGCTTGCTGGAGAAGTATTTCGACCGGCTGGGCGGTACGCACGGCTGGCACCATAGCAAACTTCAGGGATCCCCGCCGATGGGTGCGATCTTGCACCAGACGCAGGGCGCGGGTCGCCTCACGACAACGATTACATCGCTTCTTTCTGCCGGTCAGATGTCGGAAGCCGAGCCGCTCATTCGGCAGTACCTGGAGTACAAGCTCCAGCAGATTATTCGCAAGGTCGATATCCCGGTACCGGTAGATTTCGCAATCAAGGACACGTCGCGGATGGTCAGCAACTGTATCGACGCCATCACCGCCGCTATCGAGCTGCACAAGAAGGCGGAAACGCTCGTTCTCGATGCGCAGCAGGTTCGGGATATCGACACCTCGCATATGCCCGCGATTGTCGGCAACTGGGTCAGCCACTATGAGACGGGCTCGGGCAGCAGCCTCTCGGCCCCGGCGCTTGGCGGCGTGATCGGTTCCATCGACAACCTGGCCGAATGTTTTAGGTACGATGACACGTCCGATGGCTCGACCGTGCGCAGGTGGTATAAGGCGCTCGACAAACGCTAGGTCCTTTAACTTTTGTTTCGAGTGGCATCTCACGCTGCGGAAGAAGCCGTCTATCGGGGCTTTCTGGATGATCCTCGACATGGCGCGCGGCGCGCTTTCAAAAGGATCGCCCCACTCTTCGGGGGGGCGCTCCCGTCCATAATCAGTCCGTGCGGGAAGGCGATCCAGCCGATGAGCATGCTGGGGCCTTCCGATTCTCGTGCCGCGCTTACTCCGTCTCCCCCGACCAAAAGCTGGAGACGGGGGAAATTCTGGGGGCACCTATCCAGGCTCACGACAACATAGTCTCGTAGATACAAATCGTTTCAGCCTGTTTCGATGCGGAGGGGAGCGACCCGCCGAGGGGCGGGGGGGGTGTGAATCACGGAACGGCAAGGGTCCATCTGTCCAGTAATGGGCAGCCAATCCCGACGCTGACGGGCTTTCCATTGGATGGCGTCATGCACGCCTGAAAGTCGTTCACCGCCGGGGTTGGGGCGTGGCTGAGGGCAGTTCGCAGGCAGGATGAAGATGCAGGCAGATGCCCGCGTTCCAGGCGTCTATCCTCGCGCCAGTAGGAAGCGCGCCAGGGGTCCGCGTTCCCAGGCTGCCGTATTCCAGGTGGAGGCAAGCCGGATGCGGCGTGGCGCGTATCCACGCGCCAAAGAAGAGATGCCCGTGTTCCCAGGGTGCGAGCCTGTAGCTCCCACTCTGGCGGCAAGCGTCACGCGGAAAGACGATGCGGAAGGGCGCGCCTCCGCGCGCCAGAAAGAACGCCCGCGCTCTCGGGGTTACATGTGGCCGTTACGCGCTCCCAAGGGGGGCATAAGCGGCCACTGCGCGTTCCCAGGAGGTCTCATATGGGATGGCGGTACTCGTGCGGCGGCGTGCCGGGTGAAGTCTTTAATAACGCTTCCGCGCGGAAGCGCTCACGCCTTGTTGACCATCCATGCCGAGAAGCTTCGCAGAAAGTCCTTGAAGCCCTGCAGGTGTTGGTCTGGAAAGTTGTATTTCACGGCGGCGTCCTGAAGCGTTCTGTCGAAACAACCGAGCCACACCTGGCGCGCGGCCTCGTTGATCTCAAATGGGAGATGGCGGGCGCGCATGCGGGGCGGTCCGTACCTTTCGAAATAGAGCGGCGGGCCTCCCAGCAGGGTCACAAAAAACGCCGCCGACTTCTTGGACGCTTCTTCCATGTCCGCCGGGAACAGGTGGCGGACTTCGGAATTCTCGAGTTCGCGATAGAAGTCCGACATCATCCTGAAGATGTTGTCCTCGCCCATCAGTCCATAGATTTCCTTGTTGGGACCCGGACCCTGGGGCGGTCCGCCGGGGGGTGTATAGATGATGCGGCCGGGGAGCATGGTTCAGAACGCGCTCTCGTACAGTGCCCGGGCCGCGCCCGCATCGAACGGACGGGGGTTGAATGTGCCGGTCCATTGAGTAGCGGCGTTCTCGGCCAGCTTCGGAAAGTCCGATGGATCGGCGCCGATGTCCTTCAGTGTTCCGGTCAGGCCGGCGGCCCTCGCCAACTCTTCAAGCCGCGCCGCCAATTGGTCGCCCGCGGTGATGGCGGTCGAGCTGCGGCCCGACACGTTCATCAGTTCCGCGTAACGCTTTCCCACCGTGTCCGCGTTCCAGCGAACCACGTGCGGCAGCATCACTGCGATGGCGACCGCATGCGTCGTTCCGTAAGTTGCGGTCAGCGGGTTGGCGCAGGCGTGTGCGGCGCCCAGCATGGACTGCGCGATCGCAATGCCCGCTTCGTGCGCTCCCAGCAGCATGGCGGCCCGGGCCGTCCGGTCGCCGGGTTCGGCAAGGACGCGTTCGAAGTTGGCTTCCAGAAGCCGCCAGGCGTCGCGTGCGAACATGGCCGAGATCGGCGTCCGCCTGGCCGTCACGAACGACTCGACGGCGTGGGAGATGGCGTCGTAGCCCGCCGTTGCGGTCACCTTACGCGGTTGGGTGAGCGTCACAAGCGGATCCAGGATCGCCACCCTGAACGCGGCCTTGGGGTCGCCGCAAGCCATCTTGGCGTGCGTTTCCGCGTCGGATATCAGCGCCGTGATCTGCGCCTCGCTGCCGGTCCCGGCCGTGGTGGGGACACCGATGGACGGCAGCATGGGTCGGGACGCCTTGCCTTCGCCCCAGTAATCGCGCATCGTCCCGCCGTTGGTCAGGACGAAGTTGATACCCTTGGCGCAGTCCATCGAACTGCCGCCGCCCAAACCCACGATGGAATCGATGTCGTGCGAGGCTGCAAACGCTCGCCCGTTTTCAACCATCCGCGAATCCGGGCTCGAGGTGAAATCCGAAAAGCAGAACGAATCGATTCCGGCGGCCTCCAACAACGTTCGCGCACGCTCGGCCAGACCGGTGTCGACAATGGCCCGATCCGAGACAATCAGCGTTCGGTGAAACCCGTATTCCTTCGCAAGTTGGCCAAGGCGATCAATCGAGTTCTCCCCGAACACGGCGCGCGTGGGCGAATTGAAATCGAAGGCGTTCATTCAGAAAATCAGTTTTAATCCCAACTGGCAACGGCGGGGACTTCCGGCCGTGACTACCTGGCCGAAAGTGGGCGAACCCAGGAACGCATCGGGCAGATCCAGATTCGTCCGGTTGAACAGGTTGAATCCTTCGGCCCTCAACTGGATCTCGGCCGACTCGCCGATCTCGATGTTACGGGTCAACGCCACGTTCAGGTTTGCGTATCCCGGCCCTTCCAGCATGTTCCGGCCGGCGCTGCCGAAGCTTCCGTACGGGGGCGTCTCGAAGGCCGCGGTATTGAACCACTGCTCCGCGGTTGGATCGGGGAGTTCCGGATTGCCGGTCACGTTGGGCCGGTCGTTGGCGCCGAAACCCAAGGTGGAACGGCCGGTGTTGGAGTTGTCCACTTCCGGTAGCAACGCCACGGTAAAGGGCCGGCCGCTCTGCAGCGTCACTATGCCCTGGATTTCCATGTTGCCGAAGATTGCCGACAAGGCACCGCCGTCATCCAACGGGCGTCCCTCGCCAAACGGCAGTTCCCAGGCGAAGCTGGTCGAGTACCGATGCCGCACGTCAAAGCTGGATCGTGCGTATTCCAGATCGGGGTTGCGGCTGTCCTGCGGGAAATTGGGGTCGCCGGTGCTGGCAAAGAATCCCGACGCATCGTCGTTGGACTGGGACAGCGTATAGGCCGACAGGATCGACAGGCCCCGATCGAACCGCTGCTGAAACTTGATCTGCAACGCGTCGTAATCCGACCGACCGCGCGATTCGATGAGCGTCACGTCATCGAAAAACGGGTTTGGACGCGGGTTCGGGAACTGCAATGCCGTCGGAGCAGGCTGATTGATATCCCGTCCGGTAATCAGATCGTGGCCGCGCGAACCCACGTAGGCCACCTCCAGCGCCCGGGTCGCACCCAACTGGCGCTGGACGCTGACGCTCCAGTGTTCCAGCCACGGTGTCCGCAAATCGCGCTGGTATCCGGTTGCCGATGGCGGCGTCGGGTACGGGAAGTTTGCCGGGTACGGGTCGGTCAGGGTGGGTGCGGGCAAACCGCGTCCCAGTGGAAAAAAGAGACTGAAGGCGAAGAACGGCTGGTTGAAGTACAGTCCTTCGCCTGTCGCCAGTGCGCCCTGATTGTAATAGATGCCGTAGCCGCCGCGAATCACGGTCTCGCCGGCGGCATCCGGTGTCCATGCCACGCCGATGCGCGGTCCAATGTTGTTCCGGTCGGTTTCGTATCCGCCGCGCGGCATGGCGCCGGTACCGACAGGCAGCAGGCTTCCGGTTTCAGGGTCGTACAGGTTGGCCCGGTCCGTGGTGTCGACAGCGGGTCCGATATGTTCGTAGCGCAGCCCGGCGGTGATCGTCAGGCGGGGTGTCACCTTGTAGCTGTCCTGCAGAAATGCGCTCCACGCGGTCGACCGCAGGTGCTGGGGGTTATCGACTCTCGCGCCTCCGGTGACCTCGGGGAATCCGAGCAACAGGTCGGCCAACGCGTTGCCGGTGACGTAACGGTTCGAGAAGTTCAGGAAGCCTCGTGACTGTACGTCGCGGAAACCGTTCTGCCGGATGTAGCGAAAATCGAAACCGGTTTCGATCAGGTGCGGTCCGCTGGCCCAACTCACCGTGTCCAGAACCTGAAAGGTTTCGGCGGCGCTTTCCTGGGGCGTGGTGAACTCGTCGCCCAGCGGGCTGAAGCCGATGACCGCAATCTGGCTCAGGCCGAAGTTGCGGGGGTTGGACGACAGTTCGGGCAGGCCGATAGCTTGGTTGATGCTGTTCCCGCGATTTTCGTGAAGCACGCCGATACCGACCCGGGTGTACCCGAAGCGAAGTTCGTTGATCGTCCGGGCGCCGAACGGCTGGGTCAGTCCGACTGCCAGATTCTGTCCGCGCCGCGGCACGTCGGTGCCGTACCCCGGCACGCTGACCGACGAGGCGAACGGTTCGAACAATCGCCGGTCGCTGAAGCTGTATCGCGATAAAAATGTCGCGCCGTTGTCGAAATTGCGATCCACGCGCACATCGAAGTGATCGATGTCGTCCCTCAAAATCGGCGACGAAACGTAGTTGGCGTTCGGCGACGCGCGATTGGGAAGCGGATACAGGTTGGCGATCGCCTGTCCGACGGGATGGATGAAATAAGCCGGAATCGTGCTTCCGGCAAACGGCTGTCCGGTCAAAAAATTGTTCGGCGGCGGAAGCAGGCTCTCGGAGAAATCCCCGTTGCGTTCCGCCTCGGTGGGAACGTTCGTTACCCGTGTGATGCCCTCGCGCAGCCGCGTGCGCTCGTAATCGGCAAAAAAGAACATCCGGTCGTGGACAATCGGACCACCGATCGACAGCCCGTACTGTTTGCGGTCAAATTCGGGGTCGGCGCCGCTGTCGGGTGCCAGGAAGTTGCGCGCGTCGAGGGCTTCGGTGCGGAAGAAGCCATACGCGGTGCCGTGCACGGCGTTGGTTCCCGACTGTGTGACGACGTTCACTTGGCCGGCGGCATTGCGGCCAAACGAGGCGTCGTAGTTTCCGGTCACTATTTCGAATTCGCGAATCGCGTCGATCGGCGGGCGGACGCCGGGCGTGTTGAGCTTCGGATCGACGTTATGGACACCGTCCAGGATGAAACTCTGGGCATCTTCACGGCCACCGTTCACCGTGAATGCGAAGTCCCCGCGCTGGGAACTGGCCGAGCCCTGTGGCGCCGAAGCCGTGCCAGGTGCCAGAAGCGACAATTCCATAAAGTTGCGGCCGTCCAGCGGCAGTCCCTTCAACTGCCGCGTGTCGATGATGGTCCGCAAGGTGGCGGACTGCCGGTCGATGGGGACCCGCAGCGCGATGACCTCGATCTCTTCGCTGACGTCGCCGACAGCCAACGCGACATCGAGCCAGATTTCCTGATTCACCTGCAATTCGACATTGGCGGCGTACGACCTGTAGCCGGCTTGTTCGATGAGCACACGATAGAAATCCGGCTGGAGGTTCGACAGGGTGAACTCTCCCCGGGCGCCGCCAGTTGCGATCCGTTCGACGCCCTTGGCCTCGCTGGTCAGCGTCAAAACCGCATCCGGTACCGGAGCGCCGGTCGGGTCGACGATCAGGCCGCGAATGGACCCTTGCGATTGCCCCATGGCCGCCGGGACGGCAAACAAGACTGCCGATAAAACCAATGTAATCCTGGGTATGCGCATACCGTCGCGTCTCTCCTCAGTGCGGGAATTCCCGCGGGGGCCGTATGCTAGACTCCTCAAGAGTCCGACATGCGAAATCCATTGCCAGGGAAATCCGCCGCAACAATTTCTTGAATGAATAAGCCTACAGGAAGAGAGCGAAGATTGGCCAAACAACGTGCGTTTCTGGTTGCTCTTCTGTTCGTTGCCATCGTTGTTTCCTCTAGCGGTCAGGAGCGGCCGGGTACCGGGTGGACCCAGTGGCGGGGGCCGGACCGCTCTGGCCGTTCAGCCGAAACCGGATTGCTCGAAGCCTGGCCCGCGGACGGCCCTGAAAGACTATGGGAAACCTCGGGACTTGGCGCCGGGTTCGGTTCCCTGGCGTTGGGGGGCGGGCGTGTCTTTTTCCAGTTGCAGGTCGGTATCCGGAGCGCCGTTGCCGCGCTCGACGAGGCCGACGGACGGTTGCTGTGGTCGAGAGCCGTGGGTAACGCCCGCGACAACGATCGGGGTTCCGGTCCCAGAAGCACGCCGACACTTGACGGAGATCGCCTCTATGCGCTCACCGAGAACGGCGATCTGGTTTCGCTGGCGGCTGCGGACGGTGCCTTGTTCTGGCAGCGCAATATTCTGGAAGACTTCGGTGGTCGAAATATCGACTGGCTGCTCAGCGAGTCTCCGCTTGTCGACGGCGATCGTGTGTATGTCACTCCCGGCGGGCGAGGCACCGGAATCGTCGCCCTGAACAAGCTGACCGGAGAAACGGTCTGGACCAGCGATGAACTGAGCGACAGGGCGGGCTATTCGTCCCTGATTCTTCGGGACGTGGGCGGCGTCGAGACCCTGATGACGTTGACCTCGCGCGCCGGAGTCGGCGTTCGTGCATCCGACGGCCGATTGATGTGGAGTTACGACGGTGCGGCAAACCGGACCGCCAATGCGGCCACGCCGGTCTTCCACGACGACAAGGTGTTCTTTTCGTCCAGCTACGGCGGTGGCGGCGGACTGGTGCGTCTTGTGGCCGTGGGCGGTTCGGTTCAGGCCGAGGAGGTGTACCACACCCGGCAGATGGCGAACCACCACGGCGGACTCGTCTATGTGGACGGCTACCTCTATGGATTCCACAATTCGGTCCTGACGTGCCTGGATTTCGAGACCGGCGAACGCATGTGGCGGGATCGAAGCGTGGGGAAGGGTTCGGTGTCGTACGCCGACGGGCACCTGTACATTCTGAGTGAAGACAACGAGGTGGGACTGGTAGAAGCCACTCCCGGCGGCTACGTCGAAAAGGGCCGTTTCGAGATTGAAGACCAGGGCCTGTCGAGTTGGGCCCACCCGGCGATCGGTAACGGCAAACTGTTTATCCGGAATCAGGGGACGATAGCCGCCTATGACATTCGGGAACGTTGAATGTGGCAATCGTTGACACCCGGCAAAATCCGCCGATATAGTCCTGATGTAGTCCTGAAGCTACTGATAATTCACGGCATCCGATCGAGGACCGGTTTCACAATGGTTAGAAGAACATCACTGCTTGCTGTCCTGTTTCTGGGCGTTTCCGCCGCCGTGTTCGCGCAGGGTCCCCGCCAGGTGGCGATGGGCGACTGGCCCGAACTGCGCGGTCCGCACCGCGATGGGACCTCGCCCGAAACCGGCCTGCCTGAAACTTGGGAACTCGACGGCGAGAACTTCCTGTGGCGCGCGCCCTACGGCGGGCGTTCGGCGCCGGTCGTCATGGGCGATCGCGTTTACGTGCAGAATCCTTCGGGGCGGGGCACCGAACTGCAAGAACGGGTGATGGCTCTGGACGCCAACACCGGGGAACCGATCTGGGAGCACAAGTTCAACATCTTTCAGAGCGACGTGCCTTCGCATCGCGTGGGATGGGCGTCGCCGTCGGTGGACCCGGAAACCGGGAACGTCTATGCGATGAGCGGCGGCGCGATGGCGATCGCACTCGACCCGGACGGGCAGGAACTGTGGAGGCGGTCTTTCGGCGAGGAGTGGGCCGCGTTCACCACGCACGGCGGCCGGACCGGATCTCCCTTGATCGACGGCGATCTGGTCATCGTGTCAGCCGCAATTTCCAGTTGGGGCGACAACTGGAACCGCGCGCATCGCCTGGTCGCGCTCGATAAACGCACCGGTGACATCGTGTACGCCTCGGCGCCCGGCACCCGTCCATTCGATACGGCGTACGCGCCCCCAACCATCGTAACCATCGGCGGTCAGCGCCTGTTGATCCAGGGTCTGGGCAACGGCGGCGTGCATGCGATCAAGCCGCAGACCGGCGAAGTGGTCTGGAGTTTCCCGGCCGCTCAGCGCGCCGTCAACACCGGCGTCGTCGTCAGGGGCGACATGGTGTACATGTCTCACGGCGACGAGAACCTCGAGGGCAACGAGTTGGGGATGATTGCCGCGATTGCCGGCAACCGCACCGGCGAGATCGCCGAAACAGTTTGGGACGTGAAAGGAATGGAGTTCGGATACTCGTCTCCCGTTCTCGACGGCGACCGCCTGTACCAGATTGACACCGGTTCGACTCTGCACGCGTTCGACGCCGATAGCGGGGATCATCTTTGGGAACTTCCGCTGGGTAACGCGCAACGCGGCAATCTTGTGCTGGCTGACGGCAAGCTTTATGTGGGAACCAACGGCGGCAGCTTTTTCATCATCCGCCCGGGCGAAACCGAAGGCGAGGTGCTGAGCCGGGTCACCCTGCCGGTGTCGACCAACAGTTGCTGCGGATCCGAAGGGACCGCCGAACAGATTGTCGCGGGGGCCGCTGTTTCGCGCGGACGCGTGTTTTTTGTGACCAGCGATGCCGTGTACGCGATTGGATCGAGCCAAGCCGCCAACCTGACAGGCTTTGCGGTGAATGAGCCGGCCCAGACCGGTCAGGGCGCCGCGACCCACATGCAGATCGTCCCCACCGAAATGGTTCTGGATTCGGGCGAGACCGTAAATCTGCGCGCCCGTTTGTTCGACGCCCAGGGCGGTTTCCTGCGCGAAGTGGATGCCGACTGGTCGCTGGACGGTCTGGAAGGCAGCGTATCCGATGATGGGGTATTCACGGTTTCAAACGATCCCGCGTTCCAGGCGGGTTTGATTCGGGCCAGCGCCGAAGGACTGGCCGGTGTGTCCCGCGCCCGCGTCGTGCATCCGTTCCCGATCGAAGAAGACTTCGAAGCGTACTCCGACGGTGACCTGCCCCCGGGTTGGGTGAACGCTCAGGCCGGGCGGTTCACGATCTCGACGCTCGAAGGCAACAGGGTGTTCGAAAAACCGCCCGACAACACCATCTTCGGGCGGGCTCGCATGTTCTTCGGGTCGCCCGAGATGTCCGACTACACGTTCCAGGCGGATGTCCGCGCGCCAACCCTCCGCCGCCAGCAGGCCGATGTGGGTATCACGGCCCAAACCTACGCGCTGGTCCTGTACGGTACGACTCGAAGGCTGAAGCTGGAGCCGTGGGAGCCCGAGATCGAACGCACCGTAACGGTGCCCTTTACCTGGGCGCCGGACGCTTGGTATCGGATGAAGCTGCGCGTGGAGAATCTGCCCGACGGACAGGTCCGCGCTCGGGGCAAGGCATGGGCTGTGGGCGAGCCCGAGCCGGATGAATGGATGATCGACCGGGTAGACCCGATCGGCAACCGTACGGGGTCGCCGGGTCTGTTCCTGGACGCCGAGTACGGCGCCTATCTGGACAACTTCGTATTAACCGCCAACGAGTAGCGATTCGGGAAGGTTCGTACCAATCATGACAAGGCACTTTTCAAGATCTTTGGCAATTTTGGCGACCGCGCTGATGGTGGTGACGATGACCGCGCCCGCCCCGATGTCGGCGGGCGAGCCCGGAACCGGCGAATGGCCCATGTGGGGCGGCACTGCCGACCGAAACATGGTGTCGGAGATGACCGGCCTGCCCACCGAGTGGGACGTCGACAGCGGGATGAACGTTCGCTGGGTGGCCGAACTGGGTTCGCAGAGTTACGGCAACCCGGTCGTTGCCAGCGGCATGGTTTTTGTGGGCACCAACAACGAACTCGAGAGAGATCCGAACCAGCCCGGCGACCGTGGCGTGCTGATGGCGTTCCGCGAAACCGATGGCGAATTTCTGTGGCAGCAGACCCACGCCAAGCTCGAAGCCGGCCGGGCCAACGACTGGCCGTTTCAGGGCGTGGCATCGTCGCCGCTGGTCGACGGTGAAGTGCTCTATTACACGTCCAATCGGGGTGTGGTGACCGCCCTCGACATCAACGGATTTCGCGATGGCGAAAACGACGGCCCGATCACCGACGAAGAACTGACCGGTGAATTCGATGCCGACGTTATTTGGGAATTCGACATGCTTGAAGAAGTGGGTTCCTATCCCCACAACCTGTCGAATTCTTCGCCGGTCATGTGGGGCGACCTGCTATTTGTAAGCACGGCCAACGGACACGACGAAAGCCACGTCAACGTTCCTTCGCCGCTTGCGCCGTCCATCGTCGCAGTCAACAAGACCACCGGCGAATACGTTTGGGAAGACAACTCGGTTGAAGACCGCATCCTGCACGGCCAGTGGTCGACTCCCTCGGTCGGCACGATCGGCGGCGTCGTTCAGGTGGTATCGGGTCAGGGCGACGGTTGGGTTCGCGGCTATGTCGCCGAAACCGGCGAAAAGCTCTGGGAGTTCGATACCAACCCGAAGGACTCGGAATGGCCCCGAACGCGCAACGAGTTGATTTCCACTCCCGTGATCGTCGGCGGCGTGGTGTATCTGGCCAATGGTCAGGATCCGGAACACGGTGAGGGCGTGGGGCATTTTTACGCGATCGACGGCACCGAGCGTGGAGACATCACCGAAAGCGGTCTGATCTGGCATTACGACGACATCCGTCGTTCGATATCGACGGCCGCCGTCGTGGACGGCTTGGTCTATATGGCGGATTTCAGCGGCTTCCTCCATTGCCTGGACGCCGAAACCGGCGAACCGCTCTGGGTGTACGACACGTTCGCCGCGGTTTGGGGTTCCCCATTCGTTGTCGACGGCAAGGTCTACCTTGGCGACGAAGACGGCGATATCGTTGTTTTGGAACATGGAAGGGAAATGGAAGTCCTGGCCGAGATGAACATGGGGTCGGCCGTGTACGCGACCGTTGTGCCGGCAAACGGCGCCCTGATCCTGAACAACCGCAACGAACTGTTCTCGCTCGCGTTGGAGTAGATCAGGGGGGCCGGGGGGCCCGCCTCGCCGCTGGCTTCCGCAGGCAGGTGCTGGCGATTGCCGGGATGGACGCGGCTCCGTAGCGTTTTGAGCACGGGACCCACCGTCTTTCGGGCGGTCCGGCCCATTTCCGAGCGCGCCAGGGGCAGGAGAAGAGGGATGCAACAGAGGCAGGTCACGCCGTGGTTGGGATTGGTGCTTGCGATCTTGCTCGTTCTGCCGCTCGCTGCCCAGAATGCCGCTTCAGACTGGCCCCAGTTTCGCGGCGGCCCCATGCTGACCGGCGTGGCCGCCCGACCGGTCAGCGAAGATCTCGAACTCCTGTGGACTCATGACACCGGCGACGCGATCGATTCTTCAGCCGCTATAGTTGAAGGCACGGTCTATGTCGGCGTTGGCAACGGCGACCTCATTGCACTCGATTTCGATACCGGCGCACTGAAGTGGACCTATTCCACCGGCAGCTTCATCGCCGAATCCTCGCCCACCGTCGCCAACGGCACGGTCTATATCGGAGACCTCGACGGTGTGCTCCATGCGGTTCGGGCGGACAACGGCGAGCGCATCTGGACTTTCGAAACCGAAACCGAAATCAAGGCGTCGGCCGTGGTCGCCGAAGGCGTCGTCCTGATCGGATCCTACGATACGTTCCTCTACGCGGTTGAAGAATCCACCGGCACGCTGCGGTGGAAGGTGCAGACCGACGGTCAACTCCATGCCACGGCCGCCGTCCGCGACGGTCTGGCCTACGTTGCCGGGTGCGACGGCACGTTTCGCGCCATCCGCGTGGCCGACGGCACCGAGGAATATCAAATCTTTACCGGCGCCTATACGGCCGCCTCCCCGCTGCTGGTGGGCGACCGTGCGTACTTCGGGACCCATGAATACGAAGTGCTGGCGCTGGACCTGACTGCCCGCGACGTCGTCTGGCGCTACAGCAACCCGGGCCGCGAGTTCCCGTTCTATTCTTCGGCGACTTACGTTGACGGCATGGTCGTGACGGGCGGCCGCGACAGGATCGTCCACGCCATCGATGCCGAAACGGGCGAGTCCCGCTGGACCTTCACCACCCGGGCCCGCGTGGATTCTTCCCCCGTCCTTGCAGGCGACCGCATCTTTGTCGGTTCCAGCGACGGCCGTCTTTACGCCCTGGATCCCACGACCGGCGAGTCCCGATGGGAATTCAATGCCGGCGCCGCACTCACCGCTTCCCCCGCCGTCGCCCACGGTCGCCTCGTGATCGGCGCGACCGACGGCGTGATCTACGCGTTCGAATAGTTTCAGGTTGTTACGTTTCCGTGTTCGGTTGGCAACCGCCATCGCACTGCCTACAATCATCGCTCAAGACGGGAGCACTCAAACACGAAGAGCCGGCTAACTTCCGATTGGAGCCGCCGTCGGTTGGACCGTCGCGGTGCAACCGCGGTTCGGTAAGTAGAATGATTCGATCATGATTGATGGAATTCCTGTGTTCGTCGCGTCGATATTGGTGCTGTCGGCGACGTTTTGGGTTGCAATCAGGCCGCGTCGGGCCTTGCTGGTGCCCTTCCTGATTGCCGTGGCTTCCCTTCAACTGGTGACCGGGGTGGCAGCAGCCGTGGCCGCGTCTTTTTACGCGATGGCTGGGTTGGCAGGACCAAACTTGTCGTTCGCCGGCGAATTGGCGTGGTTTCTCGCGCTGTCACTGACGGCTGCCGTGGTTGTGCGCATACCCTACGAGGTCTGGATCCGTAACCGGGGTGCGGGGCCGGTTCAAGAAAAAACCGTATCGGGAAGTTGGTTCGAGAGAACTGTCGTGCCCATGTCTGTCACTCGCTCATTGCGAGTCAGGAAAGCCGCCTTGCTGGGTCTCTCCTCGATCTTTGCGATGATGCTTCCGGGGGGAGGAGTCCTCCTCATCCCCGCTATATTTCCTGCGTCTTTGTTTGCCGGGACGCATGATCTGTCGTTCTGAGTGATCGTTCTCATGTCTAGCCCGGTCGGCTACGGGCTAGCCGCGTGGGCGTTCCTGGCGATCATTGCGCGCCGGCGAATCCGTGAGTAGTCGGTACGTCACTTCCCCAGCCCGAGATTCTTTCCGCTCTTGGTAGGGTGGGATGGGTAGAGTGTGGAAAGCGCGCGACACGAAGCGTCATCGGTTTTCCAATTCGGGGGATATGGAATTTCATTGGGCTTTCTCCTCATTTGCCGCCCTTCGGTGAGGACGTTCACCCTCTATAACGTTCAGCAGGCGAGGGGCCGGGTTTGCGCGGTCGCAAAACGGAAAGATCGCCATCGGGCGGCGGCAACGCACGGACGACATGTGACATCGCTCCGACAGGGACAGCATCCGGTCAGCGGCGAATTCCAGATCTGGAGTCAGTCAATTGAGCAGGAAGAATCGATTCTCAACCTACCCAAACCGACCGACGGCCTTCGGTCGATTCTCAAGAGTCAGGTCCGTGCGTCCCTGGCCATGTTTCGCGATGCGGTGGAGCAGTGCTCCGATGACTTATGGCTGGACGACGGGCCGCGCAACGCGTTCTGGCAAATCGCGTATCACACTATGTTTATCGGCCACGCGTATCTTCACACGGACTTCGAGTCGTCGAAGCCATGGGCCGAACATCAGGCCAACGTGCAGCAGCCGGACGGATTGAGGGGGCCCGTGGATGCCGGCAGCTCGTTGCCCAAACTGCCCGAACCGTATACGCGAGATCAGGTGTTGAGGCTATGCGCCATTTGCGAAGACATGGTCGACTCCGCCATCGACGGATTCGATCTCGAATCTCCGGAGTGCGGTTTCCCCTGGTACCCGGGTATTTCCAAGCTCGAACACCAACTCATCGCTATCCGGCATATCCAGCATCACACCGCCCAACTTACGGATCGTTTGCGTGCGGCGCAGAATATCGGTGTGGTTTGGGTTGGTGCGCGGTAAGGGCGTATCGCGCGAGCAGCCCCGTCGCGGAAGTGTGCTGGTCCGCATGGTTCAGTGCTCCCTGAAAAGGCGCCGATCTTCAGTTGGTGCGAATCCCACCCGGCAACTGTTGCTCCAGCCGGAGAGATTCCGCCGTTGCGACTTGCCCGGAGTTGGACTATACAGGTACCAGACGATGGCGCGGCACCGAGCGCCCCGTGTGTATGTGAATCCGTCGAATTGTCGATATCTCGGGAGACAACGAAACCATGAACACGAACAAGAGGATCCTGGGCGTACTGGCCCTGATCGGGGGGTTGACGTTTGCCGGATGCGCCGGCGCATCCGATCAGGAGCCGCAGGCCGAAATCGCGCCCACTGAAGGAGCAAGCAACGACTGCGAACCGGAAGGGAATCTCACTTATATCTGCGGCTTGGAGAATCCGGAAGATCTGTTGATGCTCGGGGATACCGGATCCATCCTTGTCTCGGGGATGAGCGGGGAAGATATCGATGGTCACATCTATCTGGTCAACCCTGAAGATGACAGCTTTCGAGTGTTGTTCCCCGGCGAGATGCCCGTGCTCGTACACGACGTCGCGGCGTTTCCCGAGTGCCCGGGTCCGTTGAACCTGGACGATTTCTCGGCGCATGGCCTCGCATTGAGGGAGTACGCCGACAATCAGTTCCATCTCTACATCACGAGTCACGGCGAGCGGGAAGCGATCGAGGTATTTGATCTGGATGTCAGTGGTGAGAACGTTGCGGCCACCTGGAGAGGATGTGTCGTGCTTCCGGACAACACCTTCGCCAACAGCGTCGCCATTCTTTCCGATGGTGGCTTCGTCACCACGAAGATGATGGATCCGACGGTCGGTTTCGGCGCCATTGCGAGTGGGGAGATCACCGGGAACGTCTACGAATGGCACCCGGGTGGAGAGGTCTTCATGATGGAGGGCACCGAGTTGTCCGGCGCGAACGGCATCGCCGTCTCTCCCGACGACCGCTTCGTCTATGTGGCAGCCTTCGGCACCCGAGAGATCGTCAGTTTCGATCGCAGTGAATCGCCTGCCGCGAAATCCGTGGTGCCGGTCGATATCACCCCCGACAACGTCCGCTGGGGCGATGAAGGGAAACTGCTGACCGCCGGCGGTAACTACGTATCCCCTGAAGAGTGTCAGGGGCCGGACTGTGCGACGGGCTGGTTGGTCGTTGAAGTGGATGCGGAAACGCTTGAAGTGGCCCGCATCGGCGGCGCGGATCAGAATGTGGCCATCCAGGGGGTCAGTTCCGCCCTGTCCGTTGGCGATTCTATCTGGGTCGGAACCTTCAATGGGGATCGGGTCGCGTATTTTCCCAAACAGTAATGATCGACTTGAACGTTTGCGCCCAAACACGCCGGACGCCAGTCCTGTAGCGGGATAGTGGGGGCGTTGACTGGTTCGCGTTTGGACGATTCACACGATCAAGAATCCCAACCAACAGAGGATCGATTCGATGATTCACGCCAACGGTCTGTCATGTCGAGCAGCACGGGCATCCGCTGTCGTTCTCGTTTTGCTATGCGCACCGAATTTCGTCTTTGCCGCGCCCCAACGGGGCGAGCCGGCCGAGGTGCCCGAAGCCGTCAGCGTTCCGCGGCCCAATGCGCAAGGGATCGAAACGGCCGAGCGCAGCCTTGCGGAGTTTCTGCGCACGGCCGATCCCGAAACACGCGAGATTCTCGAGCGGTACCCCGGCATCCTCGAAGTTAGGGCGCCGCCGGCCAACACGGCGATCATTCCAAACCTGGCGCAGCCCTTTCGAGCCAAGCACGAACAGAACCTCGAAGTCGTTCGCGGCGGCGACATCGAGCTTCTCTTGATGGGCGACTCGATTACCGATGTCTGGCGGAATACCGACGGCGCTTTCGCCGGGAAGAGTGTTCTCGACGAGTTTTTCGGACACTGGAAGATTGCGAATTTCGGGATCGCCGGCGACACCACCGAGGGCGTGCTCTACCGCCTGGAGAACGGAGAAGGCGAGGGTTTCAGCCCGCGGGCCATCAATTTGATGATCGGCACGAACAATACCCGGCGGAACACGGCCGCAGAAATCGCCGAAGGGATCGGCGCCGTTGTGCTGGAGCTGCAGGAGGATTTTCCCGACGCCAAGATCCTGCTCCTGGACGTCTTCCCGCGAGGACGGGCGATGGATCCGGTGCGCGGAACGATTGCCGAGATCAACGAGACGATATCTCGATTGCATGACGGCGATTCGGTCCACTATCTGGACATCGGCGACGCGTTCCTAGATGGGGCCGGCAACATCCCGGCCAGCGTCATGAGCGACGGGCTGCACCCGTCGACGGAAGGGTATCGAATCTGGGCCGAGGCCGTTCGCGAGCCGCTGTCCGAGCTCATGGGCGGGGAATAGAGACGGAGACCGAACAGTGAATCGAACACGATACCATGTTCAGGGTCGGGACTCTGGGGCAGGCCTTCGGCAACGCGCCGACTCGAGGCTTCGGGCCCAGAGGCCGTGCGCCGGCAGGACCCCGAAACCGCCGCCCGGTTCAGCGGCCACGCCAAGGCGCTGGCTTACGACCTCGCGTCCTATACCTGGCCCGGCTGGGACGAACCCGGCATCGGCATTCGGACCAGGGACCTTGAGGCCGGGTTCGCGGCGGCCCGACTCAATCTCCAGCTCGCCGAGGCGCTCGACGTCGGCTCCGAGCCCATGGCCAATGTGTCCTTCATCCTGGCCAGCCACGCGCTGGCTGCCAACGACTACGCCGCCGCGGCGGACTATTTCGAGGAGTTCGGCGAGATCGCCCGAAACGCGGGCCTCATGGCGCTGTCTCTTCTGGCCGAGGGCTACGGCGTGATCACCGGCGCCGCGGCCGGCAGCGGCAACCCCGGATCCTACATGCTGGAACCGGTCCGCCAGAAATTTCGGGAAGCCCTCGGCACGGAAGCGGATTTCTGGATCGATCATTTGGATACCGCCTGGGGTGTCTTCGTGACGGGTTGACGGGCGCGACTCCAGCCGCCGACTCGCTCCGGCTCCGGAACTGTCCATGAAGAGAATCGTCGAACCCGAGTTGATGGATTCCGCCGAACAGGCCGAGGCATACGCGCGGGCGGATTTCGAAGAATCCCACCGGCGCATCGTCGCGACCTTCGATGCGCGTTTTCCCGGCGTCGAGGTCGCCGGCGCGGTCCTCGACCTTGGTTGCGGGCCGGGCGACATCACGTTCCGGTTCGCGGCCCGGTTTCCTTTGGCCTCCCTGCTGGGCGTCGACGGTTCGGCGGCCATGATCGCGCTCGCCAACGAACGCCGGTCTCGCGACGCCAGCCTGAGGGACCGGGTGGCGTTCCTCGAAGGCACAATTCCGGGGGCGTCCATTCCGGACCGGCGCTGGGCCGCCATCGTGAGCAACAGCCTGCTGCACCACCTGCACCGGCCCGCGGTCCTTTGGCAGACCGTCGCCCAATACGCCGCTCCGGGTGCGCGGGTTTTCATTGCCGACCTGACGCGGCCGGCGAGCGCAAAGGACTGCCAGCGTCTGGTAAACGAATACGCCGCCGGCGAGCCCGAGGTCTTGCGGCGCGACTTCCACAACTCCCTGACCGCCGCTTTCGAGCCCGGCGAAGTACGCGCGCAGCTCGCCGAGGCGGGTCTGGAGGAACTGCAGGTCGAGGTCATCAGCGACCGGCATCTGATCGTGTTCGGAGAGAAGCGCTGAAGCCGCGGCGGCGCGCGAAGGGGGCGTGACGACGGATCGACGGCAACCGTCCACTTCGGGGCGCGTCCGTTGCGATCCCTCCAATGCCCTGTTCCACGAATCGATTGCGCCATCTTCCGGCTTTCTGACGTGTGATGCGCAGCCGGGCTCCAATATCCTGATCGTTCAACCCATCGGCGGCCAGCAAGACCATCCGGGATCGCTCCGCGAGCGGGGCCGATGTATTCCGGCTTCGGATCGATCCTTCCGGTTCCTTCCGCACGGCGATATCCAGTTCGATGCCCCTGCTTTTCTCATGCCTACCGAGGCGTTGGAACGATCAATAGGGGGCATCGGATACGACCGCTAGTCCCACTCTTTTTCGACCCCCGCGCCCCGGTCCGGATCACCGTGAAGGGGGGTTACAAACCCGAGAAGGCAACCGTTTCCCCCGTCGCGTAGCCGATGGCACCGAACCTGGATGGTGTCACCCGCCTGAACGTCATCGGGCTGGATTCCGTTTCGCAGGAGTCCTCCGGGCGTGGTGGCTTCCAGAGCCCATATGGCCGGCGGACCGTCGTCGTCGCCCACTTCGAGGTAGATCCATGAATGCGGGTTGATCAAGTGCACTTGCTGGACAGTACCTTCCAGGTTTGTGAAATCGCTGATTTCGTAGTTGCCGTGGGAATGGTGCGCCCAGGCTGGCAGGGCAAGGGAAACCGCACAAACGGCCGCAAGATTGCGGAGTTTCAACTGCATGGCCATCCTCCCAAGATCATTCAAGATGTTATCGGATGCGATCCGGTGGCGGGAATCCGTTGACGTAGACCGATTCATAACGAATGGTGTTCCCCTCCTGGTCGAGAAATCGCAGGGATTGTTGGAACAGCCCCGGCTCCGGGAAGCCGGGAGGCACGGTTGCCTCCAGAATGTAAAGCCGGTCCGCGTGCATGTAGATCGCGACGAACGTTCGAGATTGATCGGGGTTCGTGAGGTGGATCTGACGCCCGTCCACAAGATCGACGAAATTCCAACCGAAATAGGTGACCTCGGCATCCCTTTGCAGAAATTGCCAGACCGCATAAGTGATGGCGCCCTGAACATCCACCATCCAGGAACCGACGCCGACCGCGGCCGACCCGGAACAGCCGGTGTGAGCGTCGGGTGGGCAGTCCCGGGCTCGCTCCGTGTGTATCCTCAAGGCGTCCGAGTAATCCACCGCGGTGACGGAATAGCGGTTCGGGCCGTCGTCGTACGAATAGGCGCGAGCCGGCAGGATGGCTTCGTACTCGGACGTGTAGGTGGTGTCCCGAATTTCGGGTTCACCCGGAAGGTTGACGCCGAAGAAATCCGCCTGACTGGAATACTCGATCCAGCCCTGGCCCAGGGAAATTCCTGGACCAAGCAACAACAATGCCGCGGGAATGAGTCGAAGAAGGCGCATGGTTCATCCTCCTCAAGCTTCTCCACCGTCGTTCAATGCTGACAGAAAAGCAGTCGGAGGCACAGAAATTTGGGGGGCGTGGATTGAGGGGACGTGATGGGAAGGTCGCAACGTTGGCGTCGGACCGTAGCCCCTTCACCTCGTGAGCGCGTCGGCTTGGGTGCCGGTGGCGCGCTTACAGGGGCCGTCCTGCACGGTGGCGAAAATTCTTTCCACGTTTCGCGATCAATCAGGGTCTCGTGCTCGCCGGGACACCCTGATCGGCGAGCTCCGACGGATCTTTCCGAGCCTGAAAGGAAGCTGTTCGGTAGGAGATGGTTGACGTGAAGAATACGTATATATATTATACGGGTCGTCAAACTATCCGTGTTGGCAGGTGGACCGTTCGCCCGGCGGACGAGGGTAGACCATGCGCTGGGGCGTTGAAAAGCGAATGGAGTTCATTGAATTCCGCCTTTTCTGGGACGGCGGGATCAATCGCGCTGATATCATTGGCAAATTCGGCGTGTCCGTCCCACAGGCGTCTAAAGACCTGACGCTCTACGGAGTGAGGGCTCCCGGGAATCTCCACTATGACAAGAGCGCCAAGCGCTA
This sequence comes from Terriglobia bacterium, assembly GCA_963555775.3. Classification (GTDB taxonomy): domain Bacteria; phylum Acidobacteriota; class Terriglobia; order 20CM-2-55-15; family 20CM-2-55-15; genus JAJEDW01. The sequence goes on from CAUVWY020000009.1 coordinate 1,014,465, forward strand.
TCGCGCTTCGAATAATTTCAAGCCGGCCTTCCTTGAACCCAACGCTGCTACATACCTTTCGCATCTGCGCGCAGCCACCGCGCCCGATGAAGGACTATCGGAAGCCTGGCTCGCGACAATCCCCGACTTCGACGTAATGCCGATTCCGAACCGACGCATCAATGTCGCTGTGCTCCGCGATATGTTGACGGCAATCCGCGAGGGCCGTTCACTCGAAATCCGCTACCAATCGATGAACACGAGCCGACCGGCACCCGAGTGGCGACGGATCACACCGCATGCACTCGGCAATGACGGGCTGCGCTGGCATATCCGTGGCTTTTGCCATTTTGAGCAGAAGTTCAAGGATTTCATCCTCTCTCGCTGTCTGAATGCCCGGAAGCTCGGTGCGCCGGGGGCTACTGCTGAAGACGACAGGCTTTGGCACGAGCGCTTCGTCGTGGCGCTGGCGCCGAATCCGGCGCTGAGCGATAGTCAGCAGACGGTCATTGCCCAGGATTACGAGATGCAAGGGGGACGCGCCGAGGTGCTCGTGCGCAAGGCTCTTCTCTATTACTTTCAGAAGCGGCTGCGGCTTGATGTTGCCGACAAGCTCGACAATCCGCATGAAATTCCGGTCGTGGTGGCCAACCGTGCCGATTTCGATGCCGCGCTCGCGGAGGCGATGGCATGAAGTCGGTCAACTTCGAGATAATCCGTGATGGCTGGCCCGAACTCGCCGCGCTCGGCGGCTTCGCCGAGTCCTATACCCATGCCGACCCGGCCAGCGCAGTGGTGAAACTGCGTCTGTTCGCCGAGAACCTGACCAAGGACATCTATCGCGACCTTCGCCTGCCGAAGCCCGAACAGCCGACCCTTGTCGATCTGCTCAAGAACAATGCCTTTGCCGCAATCACGCCGAAGGTCGTACTCGACAAACTGCATGCGTTGCGCATCCACGGCAATAAAGCGGCGCATGGTGAACCGGTTCGCGCGCACCATGCGCTGTGGCTGCTCAAGGAGGCCCATGATCTCGCCCGCTAGCTGTGCATCCAGTACGGCAACGCGAAGGCGGATCAGTTATCGGCCTTCACGCAGCCTTCCGCACCGGGCAAGGCGGATGCACGGGAGCGTCGTCGGATTCTAGAGAAACTCGCGGCCCAGGAAGCGCAGATGGAAGTGCTTCTGTCCGAACTGGAAGAAACGCGTTCCAAGGCGAGCGCGGCCGAGCGAGCGGTCGCTGAACTCAAGGACATTGCGGGCGCGGCGCAGGCTGCTGCTGACGAACTGCACTTCAGCGAAGCGGAGACGCGAACGCGCCTTATCGATAGTCTTCTGGCCAGCGCTGGCTGGAATGTCGGACAAAGACTGAAGAGCACGGAGCAGGTCGGCAAGGAGGTCGAGCTGGATGGGCAGCCGACGACCACCGGTACCGGCTACGCCGATTACGTGCTCTGGGATGACAATGGGAATCCTCTTGCCGTTATCGAGGCGAAGAAGACAGCGGTTGATGCCGAGCGCGGTCGGCACCAGGCGAAGCTTTATGCCGATAGTCTGGAGAAGAGACACGGTCAACGCCCGGTCATCTTCTACACGAACGGCTTCGACATCTGGATTTGGGACGACGCGCAGAACTTCCCGCCGCGCAAGCTCTATGGCTTCTATTCGAAAGACAGTCTGCAGCATCTAGCCAGCTATCAGCGCGCTCATAAGAAGCCGCTCGATACGATCGAAATCAACGAACAGATCGTCGATCGCCTTTATCAACTGGAGGCGATCAAGCGGGTCGCCGAGCGCTTCACGCAGAAGCACCGCAAAGCGCTGATAGTGCAAGCGACCGGCAGCGGCAAGACGCGGGTGGCGATCGCGCTCACAGATCTTCTGATCCGGGCGGGATGGGTGAAGCGCGTTCTGTTCTTGTGCGACCGAAAGGAGCTGCGCAAGCAGGCGAAGAACGCCTTCAACGATTTTCTGTCGGAGCCGATCCGCATCATCACATCGCGCGTGAAATCCAATGCGAGCGAGCGCGTGTTCCTCGCCACCTATCCGGCGATGCAGAAGGTCTTCCAATCCTTCGATCCGGGCTTCTTCGATCTGATCATCGCCGATGAGTCGCACCGCAGTATCTACAATGTCTACGGTGACATCTTTCATTATTTTGACTGCCACCAGGTCGGTCTGACAGCAACACCGGTGGACTTCGTCACAAGAAGCACGTTCAGGTTGTTTGACTGTGAAGGTCAACTGCCGACTGTGAACTACGATCTCGATCAGGCGGTTAACGATCGCTACTTAACCCCTTTCGAGGTCTAAGAGCACACGACCCAATTTCTCCGCGAGGGCATCAGGCTTGACGTGCTGTCAGCAGAACAAATCGAGCAACTTGAAGAGCAGGGTGAAGACCCGGCGCAATACGACTTTTCGTCCGAGCAGATCGACAAGTTCATCTACAACAAGGACACAAACCGGGCGATCTTGCGCAACCTAATGGAACACGGGATCAAGGACCCCACCGACCAGTTCCCGGGCAAGACGATCATCTTTGCGCGCAATCACCGGCACGCAATGCTTCTGCGCCAGATCTTCGATGAGATGTATCCGCAATATGGCGGCAAGTTCTGCCAAGTCATCGACAACTATGACCCGCGGGCAGAACAGCTGATCGATGACTTTAAAGGCGAAGGGACCAACGACGATCTGACGATAGCGATCTCCGTCGATATGCTCGATACAGGGATCGATATCCCCGGAATCGTGAATCTTGTATTTGCGAAACCGGTGAAGTCACCAGTCAAGTTCTGGCAGATGATCGGCCGGGGGACACGGCTGTGTCCAGATATGTTTGGACCGGGCCAGGGTAAGGGATTCTTCCGCATCTTCGACCACTGGGGCAATTTCGCCCGCTTCAGAATGGGCTACAAGCCAGCCGAGCCCGTTCAGGGCAAACCGCTCGCGCAGCTTGTCTTCGAAGAACGTCTGAAGCTTGCGGAGACGGCGCTGCAGAAGAGCGAGCCCGCGGTCTTCGACACGATCATCGATTTGATCTCACGAGACATTCGAGCACTCCCCGAAGAGTCTATCGCCGTGCGTGAGAAGTGGAAGGAGAAGCGCACGCTCTCGAAGCCCGAGCTTCTGAAGACTTTTGCACCGACCCTCAGTGGTCACTTCAAATCCGGCCAACGATGGTCACCGCAAACCCGGCCAATGGGATGGCCCGGGCCTTATCGTTGGCCGGTTTTCAAGTGACCGCTATTGGCCGGTTTTGGGTGACCGCCGAGGTGCCGACGGCTCGGACTCGGGCTGTTGACAGTCTGGCTCAAGCCGACGCCATTCGTGGAAGCGTTGCTCGACCCAGCGCCCTACCGGCCGCGTAAGCGCAAACCCGTGATCGGGCGCCTGCTGCGAGAGTTCCAGCATCGGGTGGGTGATCCGAACAAGGGCCGCTCGAACCGCCGCAAGATCATGACGGCCTACCGGCAGGACGCTCTGCGCTGCGCCACGCACCTCCGCCGCGACGGAGCGACAAAGGCCGCCATCGTTGCCAGGGACACCGGCGTCGCCACGGCCGGAGCCATTGTGCGCGCCGATCACTATGGCTGGTTCGAACGCCCCGCCAATACGGTGGCGATGCTGGAAGGCGGCCGCAGTTAGACGCTTCTGATTCCGACCGTACCACTTCGCAGGCGGCAGGAGCCGTGTTCAATGGTCAGCGTTACGCGCGGCTCAACGGCGCCCGGCCCGGCCAACGGGACCAGCAACCTTCGAATCCGCTTCGCAACACTACGGGCACGCCCGGAACTCGAAACCGGGAGTGATCATTGGCAGCCTGCGCATATTCCGCTGCACTCCTTCCCGTCGCGCGTTACCAAGCTCGCTCCGCCCCATCCCAGTCCATGAACCGTCCGGTCGTCTCCATTGTCAGGTTGTCGATCAGGTTGGCGAGGCCGGCCGCGCTCTCTTCGGGAGAAACCGGCGCGGATGGGCCGCCCATATCGGTGCGGACCCATCCGGGGTGAGCGATCACAAGGGGAATGCCGTCCTCCCGCAGGTCGTCCGCGACGGCCTGCATCAACCTGTTCAGTGCCGCCTTGGAGGTACAGTAGGCGACGTGGTGCGTGCCGGGGAAGACCATGCTTCCGAGTTGGCTGGATATTGTCATCACCTTGGGACCTTCGGACCGGCGAAGCAAGGGCAGGAACGCGCGCGTGACCCGAAGCGGACCCAGGACGTTGACGTCCAGGACCGAGGCGAAATCCTCGACATCGGTTTCCGAGGCCCGGCTAGTCCGTTCTCCGGCCATACCGGCGTTGTTGACCAGCACGTCGATCGGTTCGTCGATGCCGGCGGCCGCGGCAACGATCCCCGTCTGGTCGCGCACATCGAACGTAACGGCCCGGAATCGTTCGTGCTGCACCGGGGGCGGTCCCGCTCGCAGGGAGCCGATCACGCTTTCTCCCCTGTCGAGCAGATGCCGTGTCAGTGCCAGGCCGATACCGCGTCCGCACCCTGTTATGAAATAGACTCCCATGGCAGACCTCGCGCGGAAAGTGTAGCTCGAATTCCAGCCGATGTGGAACGGGCCGTTTGAATGGTATGCCATCCGGCGCCGCGAAAAGCGATGACTCCGCTTCTGGCCGTTCGTTTCACTGTATTCGAGCCGACCCATTGTTCAAAGGTCGCGAATCCATGCGAATCCGAATCGATCGTGCGATGATTCGGTTTGGGCGAATTCCGCTGGGTTGTTCAAACACTGTCCGAATGTGGATTGGAGAGGTCATGAAATCTAAAGTCGTCACCGCCTGCGTCACGGTCCTGATCCTGGCCGGGCTTGCCACCAACGATGCGTCCGCCCGCCAGAATCCGGGCGACCGCGATTTCGATGCTGAAATCCGTGCAGCGCTGCAGTCGGCCAAGAGCGCGGCGGGGTTCGAGCACCTGGGTACGCTGACCCGGATCTGCCTGTTGCCCCAGAGCGGCGGCGTCAACACCAGCGACAATGTTCCGCGGTACGTCCGCGACCCCGCCACGATACCCCCCAGGGAGAACTGGTATGCCGATTCCGCCAAGGTCTTCGACAATCTCTATTTTGTTGGCGGTCGGATCCACACGTCGTGGGCACTGACGACGAGCGAAGGGATCATCATCATCGACACGATTTTCCCGTACAACTCCGAAGAACTGATTGTTGGCGGCCTGGAACGGCAGGGTCTGGATCCGAACGACATTCGTTACGTGGTGATTTCGCATGCGCACGGCGACCACATTGGCGGGGCGAAGTTGCTGCAGGACCGTTTTGGCGCCGAGGTGGTCATGGGAGAAGCCGATTGGGAACTGGTGGAGACCTACCCCAACCGATATGCCACCATGGCGCCGACGCGCGGCATCGTAGCCACCGACGGCATGGAACTGACGCTGGGTGACACCACGCTCGTGCTTTGGGAAACGCCGGGCCATACGCCGGGCACTCTGTCGTACACCTTTACCGTGTCCGACAATGGACGGCCCGTGAACGTGGCCTATTCCGGAGGCACGGCATTCAACTTCGTCAACAACGTACCGGATCCCGGCATTCGTAATTTCCAGAGCTATATCGAAGCGCAGCAACACATCGCCGCTCAGGCTGCGGGCACCGGCGCTACGGTCCTCCTCTCGAACCACTCCGAGTTCGACAACGCGTTCAACAAGAACCGGATGCTCGCCGGCCGCGGCGACGGACCCCACCCCTACGAAATCGGCGAAGAATGGGTCGAACGCTATTTTCAGGTCATGCAGGGTTGTGCCCGTGCCGCCCAACTCCGGTTGGAGCAGGAACTGGCCGAGGCGGAAAGCCGGTAGCGTTCCCGGAAACGAAGAGCGGCTACTGTTTGACGACGAAACGCCGCGCCTTCATTTCGAACCGGGGCAAGCCGCCGGGTTCGACCAGGTAGACCGGTATCGTCAGTCCCAGCGCTTCACGCAATTGTTGGGATATTTTTGACGGAATCGTCGCCACGTCCGGAGCGCCGCGCACGGGTTCCACTTCAAGGCTCAGAGACCACATCGACCCGGCACGGGAAGCGGTCGAACGGAACTCGACGATTTCGGGGAAGCACCGGACGACCGACTCGATGGCCGCCGGATAGACGTTGACGCCCTTGATGTTGATCATGTCGTCGGACCGGGCCAGAATTCCACCGTCCAGCCGGGCCCATGTGCGTCCACAGGCACAGATTCCGTCCTGCCTGACGACGATGTCGCCGGTGCGATACCGGATGACCGGACTGTCGACGCGGCCCAGATTCGTCACAACCAATTCGCCCCGTTCGCCGTCGCCGGCACGCCGCCCCGTTTCAAGGTCGACCACCTCGGTGATGTATTCCCCTTCGTTGATATGAAGACTGCAGGGCGCTTCGCGGCATTCGAAGCTGATCGGACCGGTTTCGGTCAGACCGTGATGATCCAGAACGCGCGCGCCCCAAGTCGATTCGATGCGTTCGCGGGTGGCCGGAATACTTCCTCCCGGTTCACCCGCGACGATCAGGGTGTGCACGCCGTTGTCCTTGAGACGACCGAGGTTGGGATTGCCCGAGGCCACTTCGCCAAGCCACAGGGCGTATGTGGGCGTGCAGCAGATGACGGTGGCGCGAATCGTCTCGATGAGCCTCAGACGAACCTGGCTGGACATCCCGCCTCCGGGAATGCACATGGCGCCGATCTGAGTTCCGGCCTCGAACGCCGTCCAGAAGCCCAGGAACGGGCCGAACGAAAATGGAAAGAAGATGCGATCGTCAGGTCCGACATGAGCCGCGCGGTACACCATCTTCCAGCAATCGAGTATCCACTGCCAGTTTTCGTTGGTGTCGGTCCAGCGCAACGGGGCCCGGGTCGTCGACGAGGTCTGGCAATAGTGCGTGTACTCATCGAGCGGCCGGCTGCGGGCGGTTCCCCAGGGCGGGTTCGTTTCCTGATCCGCGATCAGTTCGGCCTTGGTCGTGAACGGCAGCGTTTCGAGCGCGGCGTCCAGATCCCGCCCGCAATCGAGATCGCCCGGGCGCAGCCCGACCGCGTCGAACTTTCGCGTGTAGAATGGATTCCTGCCGTGAGTCCGTTCGAGCAACTTCTGCAGGCGGCCCCCCTGATGTTCGGACAGCGCGGGTCGGGCGGCGCACTCCAACGACGAGAGTTCGATCGCCGACACTATGCTTCGTGCTCCAACGGCGGAGCCACTTCAAACAACGCCGCAATGTCGGGCGGGATCGTCCTGGACTTGATCGAGCCGTCCGGCAGCCTCTCGGCGCATGCGATGGTCATCGAACCGGTTGCGACGCGTGCGCCGTCCTTGCTCAGGAAACAGGAATAGGCGATGGACTTTTCTTTGATCGCGACGATTCGAATCCGGATTTCGAACTCGTCTTCAAACCGCAACGGGCTGTGGAAGTCGAATGACGCGGCCACCCGAGGCCAACCGACGTTCGCACCGGCACGGCCGGCGATACTCACCCCGGCCGCGCGCCAGAGTGCGTGTTCCGCTTCTTCCATGTAGCGGTTGAACCAACTGAAGTGCACGATGCCGGCGGCGTCGGTTTCGTAGAATTTGACGGTGCGTTTGAGGCGGTGTTCGCTGATCAAGGTGATTCTTGTTGGTCCAGGCGGATCAGGTGTAACGGATTCCCGTGTGCTGGGGCAGGAAAAAACCGGGGAGCAGGGAATCCACGCGCAGTAGCCCCTCCCGCGAAAGCGCAATTTCATCGTCGGTCGATGACGCCACGTATCCGGAAGACTGCAACGAATCGAGATGTCCGTAGAAGCGCTGCCGGACGTTGGCGCCGTATTTGTCGGCAAAGTAATCCGGGCGAAGCCTGCCTCTCTTGAGCTGCAGGATGAACTCGCGGATCATGCGTTCTTCGCCGGTCGGGCGATAGGCGCGATGGAGTGGAATCTCCCCCCGTTCGACGGCCGCACTCCAGGTTTCCGCACGGTCCAGGTTCTGAATGTGGGTGCCGTTGATATGGCCGAAGGACGCGACTCCCAGTCCGGCCATGTCGGCGCCCTCCCATAGGCGGTCGGTGTAAACGAACCGGGTGTCCTTGTCCTTTACTGCCGTGTATGCGGTTCGGACCGAATAACCGGCGCTCTCGAAAACGTCGAACGCTTCACGTACCCAACGCCGCTTGGTCGCCCAGTCCGCGACGGGTTCCTCGAACCGGCCTTCGCCCTTCAGGATGTCGCCGCTGATGGTCGTGTTGAATGGCAACTCCATCTGGTAGATCGTGACGCTTTCGGGCGCGAGTTTCAGAGCCTGCTCGACCGAATTCCGCCAGGTGTCGTCGGTCTCGCCCAGCATGCCCGAAATGAGATCGATGTTGATTGTGGGGAAGTTCAGCGAGCGTGCGAAGTCGTAGGCCTTGAAGATTTCGGGAGAACGGTGGGCCCGCCCGTTGAGATTCAGGATGCGGTCATCGAAGTTTTCGACGCCCAGGCTCAATCGGGTCACGCCCATTTTGCGAATGGCCGAAAGCTTCGTCGCCGTCAAGGTTCCCGGTTCGCATTCGAATGTGATCTCTTCGGCTTTGTCCCACGCCATGGTTGCCTGCAGCCGGTCGACCAGTCTTTGAAGTTGGGTCGTGGACAGGAACGAAGGCGTCCCCCCGCCAAAGTAGATGAAATCCAGATCCCGCCCGCCAATGGCCGGCAGCCGCGAGTACAGCTCCATTTCGCGGGCCAGCGTGTCGAGATAGGCGTTCACCTCATCGGCGTTCTTGTCGGTGTACACGCGGAAGTAGCAGAAGTGACAACGCTTTCTACAAAACGGGATGTGCAGATACATCCCCAGCGGAGTGTCCGGCGCCGGAGGTCTGTGGAGTGCCTGAAGCGCGTCGGCCGCCACGGCATTTTCCGACCAGACCGAGAACGGCGGGTAGTTCGCGACAAAGTAGCTGCCGACTTCAGTCTGTTCGACGATGCCGGTTGAACCGCTTCGGGAGGGTTCGCTCATAACTGTTAGATTCTAGACGGATAGATGTCCGGTGGGTGGCCGGTCTTCCGAGAATTCACAAAGTTATTACAATTCCAGCGCTCGACATACACCTGAATGGTCCTCCCGTTCGGGGCCCTGGAGACAGGGGGCCGGCCCTGGACCGGAATACGCGATACCCCCCTTACTCGATTGGCGTACTGGCGTCAGTTCGTTGCCGCCGCTTCGCGTTCTTCGACGAGCTTCGCCTCGCCGTTTTCTTCCAGGCTGTCCAACCACGCGTAGAAACCGTCGGGGTCGACGAAGGGGTGCGGATCTCCGGCCCCTCTGTCCGCAAGCCGGTCGGCGCGTGCGAATACCTGCCCGGCGCCTTCATGGTTGGTCACGTTGACCTCGATACCCTCCATTTGCTGCACACGCCGCACGCTGTCCAGGTACATTTCGGTCCGGTCCACGCCGCTGAAGTTCAGACCCATGCCGCCGAACATGAACGCGTTGTGCGTCTGGTCGCCGTCGCGTACCGGAAACGCCATCGACAGCACACCCAGTGTGTGTCCCGGCGTGACGTAGAACGTGAACGTGGTATCCCCGAGCGTGATCGACTGGCCGTCGGTCATCGTCATGTCCGGAGTCTGGTCGGTCATTGCCCAGTCCTCGGCCGTCATCCCCACTCGCGCTCCCGTCGCTTCCTTGATGATGGGCGCTCCCTGGGAATGGTCTCCGTGGCCGTGAGAAACAAGAATGTACTCGACATCGGCCGGGTCGAAACCCAGCGCGCGCACGTTGTTCAATAGCTTGTCGGCGGATGCGGCGAAGAGCGTGTCGATGATGACCAACCCATCGGGGGTGGTCACCAGGTAAGCGCTCACCAGATCGACGCCAACGTAGTACAGGTTGTCGAAGATCTTGAACGCGTCACGGGTTTGCGCGTTGAAATCCCCGCCCTGAGCGGGCGATTCGGTGGGCACGGTTGCGATGGGGACGAAAGCAAGGATCGAACACAGGCACAACCGCAGGGCGGATGACTTCATGGGGGCCTCCACGTCAGATGGTGTGCCGATTATATACGGATCGGCGATCAGCTCACTACTTCAACCACGGCGCCCGTCACCCGCGACAGATCGTCATGTCCGATGACATAGGGTGGCATCACATAGACCAACCGGCCGAATGGCCGCACCCATACCCCGCGATGCACGAATTGAGCGGTTGCGGTTCGAAGATCGATCGGCGCCTTCAGTTCCACCACTCCGATGGCGCCAAGTACACGAACATCCTCTACCTTGTCCGATCCGCGGCACGCTTCCAGTTCCTTGTTCAATTGAGATTCGATCGCTGCGACTCGGGCGGACCAGTTCGATGACAAGAGCAAATCGATACTGGCGTTCGCAACCGCACACGCAAGCGGATTGGCCATGAAAGTCGGTCCGTGCATCAGGGGGCCCGCGCCGGATATTGCGTTGGCGACTTCATCGGTCGCGAGCGTGGCTGCCAGCGTCATATACCCTCCGGTCAACGCCTTGCCAAGACACAAAATGTCAGGGGTAACGTCGGCATGCTCACAGGCAAACAGTTTTCCACTCCGGCCAAAGCCCGTGGCAATCTCGTCCGCGATCAGCAATACGCCATGGGCATCGCAGAGGGCCCTTACGGACCGCAGATATTCCGGGTGATAAAACCACATGCCGCCAGCGCCCTGCACGATCGGTTCCAGGACGACCGCCGCAATCTCGTCGGAGTGCCTATCTAGCAGATCGCCGATCGAGTCAACGTCCGAATCGAGCCACTCGCCGCCGAACCGGATGGCAGGACGCTCCGCGAAATAGTGCTTCGCGACAACGTGCTTGAAGTGGTGATGCATCCCCGTCACCGGGTCGCAGAGCGCCATCGCGCCGAACGTATCCCCGTGGTAGCCTCCGCGCAATGCGACGAACTTCTGACGGCTGGGCGAGCCCTGAGCGGCCTGGTATTGAATCGCCATTTTGATGGCGACCTCGACGGACACCGAGCCTGAGTCGCAAAAAAACACCACGCCGAGGCCTGCGGGTGTAATTGCCAACAAGCGTTCCGCGAGCTGGATTGCCGGTTCGTGTGTCAACCCCCCGAACATCACGTGGGCCGTAGAGGCCAATTGCTTCACTACAGCCTGGTTCAGGACCGGATGATTGTATCCGTGGATCGCGCACCACCACGACGCCATCCCGTCGATGAGGGTCTTGCCATCGGCAAGGTGAATCGTGACCCCGTTCGCCGAAACCACGAGCAACTGCGGTGACTGAGGCGGAACCGTCGTGTAGGGATGCCAGACCCCGGAGCGGTCACTTTGGAGTAGTGCGTCCCACCCCGGGGGAATGTTCAGTTGGGCATCGTCAGGCATTCGGTGGCAGATCGTTTTCGGGTAACACAGTGTCGCTAACCATATGCTTAGTCGGGGCTGAAAGCCGTCTCCGACACGGGAAATCCCTTAGGCGACGCTCCAGTCGGAGCTTTCGAGCCAAGCCAAGGCGGCATCTTCGCACGGTAGATTCGGTAGAAGGCGTCAATGTGTTTCCCAAGGGCTGGTTACTTCAACGTCCAATCCGTCGAAATCTACGACATTCCGTGTTGCGACACAGAGATCCTGTGCCCTCGCCGTCCCGGCGATTAGCGCATCGCCCAAGTGTAATACACGACCTGCACGATGAGCGTGCGCCCGAAGACGGGCCGCCCACTCCGCTTCACGGCGCGAAATCGGAAGTATACGATCCTCATACTCCGTGATGATCCCTGACAATGCGGTACTCACCCGGTCCCCGCGATGCCCCTCTGGAAGCAGGTCCAAGCCGAACGCCAGTTCATGGAGCACAATGGTCGACAGCCAGAGATCGTTTTGGCTAGTCAAGAACGCAATCACTCGTGGGTCCGGCTCAGGTTTGGCTATCTCTGAGACGACGTTGGTGTCGAGGAGAAAGCCGCTCATTCACCCTCTTCGGTGATGAACGGAATATCGCGACCCGGTTCGCGGCGGTCTGGGATTTCAAGGCCAATCCCGCTGGGTATGTTGTCAACCAGCCATTGGCCCAGGGGTTTGCGCGGTGATATTTTCGCGTACCACGTGTCCGCGGGTACGATGACGAACGGTCGCTGGGTACCGATGTGCTGCGGCCCTTCCTCTTCGGCGATCCTCATGATTTCAGACAGGCGGGCCTTGGCTTCGGTCACGGTCCAGACTCGATGGCGTTTGGTATGTTCGATAGCCATGGGTCCCTCCACAACAGTACTAGTCCAGTATAGTCTTGTACTCGACCCGGTGCGCAAGGCGATAACCGATATTCAGGATATACACCGCCAAGTAGAAGAATCCCGCAATCGCATGGGCGGTTGCACGGGAACAATTCGCGATTCAGTCCGCCCGTCGTTTCAGGCGGGATGGCTATCTAACGAAAATGGCTTATCCACAAAATTTCTGACACAGCCACACCTTGAATCGGGGCGCTCTTCCCGAACAGTAAATCACCCCGTGCATCCGGCGGACAGCGCCTCGGCCTGTTCCAGAACCGTCAATGTCGCCTTCTCCTGCTTGTCGGGCGGGTAGCCGTGCCGACGGAGGATCCGCTTGACCAGCCTGCGGAGATTCGCACGCACGTTCTCGCGCAGGGTCCAGTCGATGGTGACGTTGCCGCGCACGGCCTCGCAGTCGCCCGACCTTCGCCGCCGCCTTCGCCGCACCAGGCCCGAAGCGGATTACCGGTAAGGTCGGTTGGCGCGCCGCTTCGAGGTCCAGCGGCGTATCGTTCGGATATTCCGGCAACGAGAACCTCGCCGTGGGATGGCGGCAAGAACGCTATCGCCCGATCGGCTCCATGCCGTACGTGGCGAGTGCGACCGCGAAATCCCCTCCGGCAAGGTACTCGATGAGGGCGTCAGCTGGTTGGGCGTCGGTTGTGGCGGTGCCGCGCCCGGCCGCAAACGAGACGTAGCCTTGCAGCTCGGCGGGCAGGGGGCCAAGGAGTTCGAGACCCGGAACCGGCAGAATCTCACTGATGAGAGTCAGCGCGAGCTCGGCGTCACCGGCCGCGACGGCCCGTGGGGCTTCGCCTGGCCCGAGCAAACGTATCCTGGATTGCATGAGCTCGGTGATCCCCAGTGTCGCGAAAGCGGCGTCGATGGTTACCCGGCTCTGACCGTCCGCTGTGAATGCGACCGAGTCGGCCGCGAGCATCGTGTCCCGGAATGTTGCGGACGTGCCCACGTCCCCGGGGTCGGAACCGGCACGCATCCCGACGCCCACACCGGTGCGCGCGAAATCGACGCGCGAGTCGGAAGCGACCCTGTTCACCGCAATCAGGCGGTCTATCAACGCGGGGGTCAGGATCGCGACGTCGAACGGCTCGCCGTTCTCGATCTGACTTGCCAGCGATGACGCCGTGCTGAAATCGAACGAGACCGATCGCCCAATGGCACGTTCGATATCGCGTGTTCGCTCCTCGACGACAGCCCGGACGCCGTTCGAGCTCAGTACACGGATCGACGGCTCTTGGGCGCATCCCACCAAGGCGACGCCCGAGGTGGAAGCCACCAGCAAGGTAACGGCAACAATCGCATGGGCCTTCATCTGAATCTCCCAAGTTTGGACAGGCTCCATTCTGGCGGAAACCGGCTCTCGGGGCAAGAGACGAGCGTAGTCCTGTCGGTCAGGCTTGCCGGGACGGCTGAAGTTGGCGACTGAAGCGCCGAGGAGTTCGGTCGCGAAAAGGAAGGTGGGTAAAACTGGGTCCGGCCATCGAATGGGGGACCCGTGACGTTAATCGAAAAGTTAGGCCGCGTCCGGATTTCGAAAGCGAATCCGGACTCCGACCCGTTGTCTCGGTTACAGCTCGAGCTTTCCGGTGCTCGCTCCGAAGCTCTCGGTCTCGACGTTGTACAACTCCGCAAGCGAGACGAGCAGGTTCGCGGTGGGTTCCTTCTCCTTCGCCGCAACGTGACGGTTGCCGGCCAACCTGCCATGGGCGCCGCCCACCAGAACGGCCGGTGTGTTGGAGCGGTCATGAAGGTTCCCGTTCGACATGCCGCTGCCCCAGTAAAGAAGCGAATGGTCGAGTAAGTTGCCGTCACCATCGGGAGTCGCCTTCATCTTCTCGACGAACTCGGCGAACTTGGCAATCTGGTAAAGGCCGATCTTCGCGTATTGCTCCATTTTCTCGGGGCTATCGCCATGGTGCGAGATGCTGTGATGGGTTCCGGAAATACCGATGTGCGCGTAGCTGCGGTCGGTCGGTTCGTGACCGATCATGAACGTGAACACACGACTGATGTCGCCCTGATACGCCAATCTCATCAACTCGTAGGTGATGGTCATGTGGTCGTCGAACGCTTCGGGCAGACCGAGAGGCGCCGTGACGTCACCCGTGATGGTTCCCAGGCGGCTCTCCATCCGATCGAGCTGCAGTTCCACTTCGCGGATGTTGTTCAGGTAATTGTCGAAAATGGCCTGATCCGGCGCGCCCAACTCGCGACGCAGCTTCGACGTCTCGTTGACGACCGAGTCGAGCAGGCTCTGCCGCTCCTTCAGGCGGGCCGTCCGGAATTCCCTCGATCCGGTCTCGCCGAACATCCGCTCAAAGGTCACCCGGGGGTTGATGGATACCGGTAGCGGGGCCGTGTCGGTTCTCCAGGCCAGGGTATCGAAAATTGTGCACGGGAACCCGTCGCAGGCGCCTGTGGCCGTACCCATGTCCTCGGTCCCCACCTCGATCGAGCGGAGAGGCGTATCGCCGGCGACCTTATCGGCGATGTACTGATCGAGCGTCTTCTTCGACTGGATCTTCCCGAACGCGTCACCGGTGGCCTCGCGGTCCACAACCGGTCCGACGCCGTTAAGGAATGCCGAACTCGCCCCAACGTGCACCGACTCGCCCCAAGGGGCCTGCATCCCGCTGATGGTGACCAGATTGTGACGGAACGGCTCGAGCGGCATCATGACTTGCTTGAACGCAAAGTCCGTGCCGACCTCGTCGGGGTGCCAGACATCGGGATAGACGCCGCACGGCATGTAGGCGACGCCGAAGCGGAATGGCGAAGCGGCAGCCGTACGCGACTGCGCGGTCAGCGCCGGCACCATCGCGTCAAGGAGCGGCAATGCCAGGGTCACCCCGGCGCCGCTCAGAAATGTCCGTCGAGACAAATGTTTCTTGGTGACGATCATCAGTCGTGTACCTCTCTGAAAGGATGCGGTATGTTCTCACATCTAGCGAATAATGGCGACATTTTCAGCCTCGGACTGTGCAATCTCCCCACCGGCGCCGGCCGGCTCCAATCGGGTCCGCATCTGGAATGGGCGACTTTCGACGATGCCGAGGACGATCGACGAAAACGCGTAATCGCGCTCGGCTGACCTGCCGACGATACTCCGAACGACCGCCATGTCCGGCGGCTGAAGGCCCCGGCCGAGCGCATAGGTCATCAAGCGCTCCGTAACGATCGTCGAGAATGCCTCGGGCCGGGACAGGATCGCCTGGCGTAGGGCCACCGGTCCGTCCACCGTGGTCCCGTCCGCCAGTTGCCCGACAGAGTCGATCGGCGCACCGTTCGAGGTCTCGCGCCACTTCCCGACCGAATCGAAGTTCTCCAGTGCGAAACCCACGGGATCGATGGTTCGGTGACAGCCCGCACATGCAGGATTTTGGCGGTGTGCCTCCATTTGTTCCCTGACCGTCTTCGGCGCAGTCGTGTCCCCGGAGTCGCTCTCTTCGAGTGCCGGTACGTTGGGCGGTGGTGGCGGCGGTGGGGTGCCAAGGAACGTGTCCAGTATGTAGACCCCTCGAAAAACGGGCGAGGTGCGGTTGGCGACCGACGTCAGCGACAGCACGCTTCCGTGCCCCAGCAAACCGCGGCGCCGCGGTTCGGTTACCGTTACCCTTCGGAAACGCGATCCGTACACTCCGGGAATCTCGTAGTGTCGGGCGAGTCGCTCATTCACGAACGTATAGTCCGCGTCCAACAACTCCAGCAGGCTCCGGTCCTCGCGCAGGATATGCGAGAACAACAACTCGGTTTCGTGGCGGAAAGCCTGACGGGTGTTGTCGTCGAAATCGGGAAAGAGCAGGATGTCGGGATGGACTTTGCCTTCGAGGTTGCGCAACTGCAACCACTGGCCGGTGAAGTCGCTGACCATCGCGTCCGTACGGGGGTCGGCGATCATGCGGCGGACCTGCGCTTCGAGCACTCCCGGATCGCGAAGCCGGCCTTCCTCGGCGAGCGACAGCAGTTCGTCGTCGGGAATACTGCTCCAGAGGAAGAAGGAGAGACGCGAAGCAAGTTCGATATCGTTGATCGTGAGCGCCGCACCCGCGGGAAGGTCGTCGGGATCTTGCTCGATCCGGTACAGGAATCGCGGACTGGACAGAATTCGCGTCACTCCGGCGCGAATGCCGGCATCGAACGTCGCACCCTGGTCCCGTGCCTGCCGGTAGAATTCCAGAGGCGCCTCGACATCGACCGACGTGACCGGACGCCGGAACGCGCGGCGTGACAGTTGAAGAAAGATCTGCTCGGCGCACGGCGATTCGTCGGCGACCGACTCCGGCCGGCAGACGAAGACACGCTCCCGGCTTGGCGTCATGCTCACGCCGGTGACGGCGTAAGGTCCCTCGATGTGCACGGTCTTCAGCCGCGGAAGTCCTCCGATCATGTGGATTTCCTGACTGTCACGCAACGAAGGCTGCCATACATCCTGCGGCTGGAAGCTTCGTTCCCGGAACGTGAACCCCACGTCGTGCGGCCCCGCGGTGACCGGGATGCGGGCCGTCATTCGCGCGTCGATGATGGCACGCGCTTCATTCATGTCCTCCACCTGAATCTCGTGGTCCTCGAGCCCGCCAATTTCCGCCGAATACACCTCCGCCCCGTCGAGCGTGATGATGAAAGTGTTGGGAACGTCGTTGCCCTCGACCCCGGCATATCCTTCTTCGATGCCCCTGACCAGACGGCCGAACAGTGCGTACTCCCCGTCGGCGGGGAAGACGTGACGCACGAACGTGCCGCCGCGGGTGCCGATGGGCAGTCCCGGGATATGGCCGTTCTGTGAGAAATTGCGGTTGATAGAGTATTCGGTGGTCCCAACCTCGGACTCGGGATCGCCGATGGCGAGCGTGCCGATGCGCTGAGCCGCGATGAGGTACCGCTCCAGCAGGAGCGGGGAGGTCGGGAGCGCTGCCGCGATGTTGTCGAACCCGAAGTCGGCGCCGTCGCCGGGCAGCAGGTCGGTGACCTCCACCTCGACGGCGAGCAGGTCACGAATGGCGTTACGATACTCCGTCCGGTTCAAACGATGCGCGACGTAGCGGCCCGGCGTACTTCGCGTGGCCCACCCCTGGTCGAGCGAACGGGCGAGCCAGCCGGTGAACGCGGCATACTCGGTTTCGGCGGGACGGCGCGCCCCCTCGGGGGGCATCGCGCGGACGCTCAACTTCCGGAGCACACGTTCCCACGTGGCCGCGTGGGCGATGGGGTCCTCCAGGCTTGCCGACTGCAGGTTCACGGGGTCGTTTTCGGGCAGTGCGAGGCGGTCGTTGTGACAGGCCACACAGTATTGGTCAAGCAAGGCGCGGTACTCGGCGGCGGGGCCCAAAGACGGCTCTACCTGCGGCGTGGCGGCCCCGGCGCTCGGAACGAACACGGACGCCCCGCCCGCACAGACCAGGATTGCCACGGCCAACGCTTCCGTTATTCTGGTTACGGCGGGCGTCATTGACTTCGTCACGGTCTTCATTGCGCCACCGGCAACCGCGGTTCGGCATCGCCCGAGGCGTCTTCCACCTCTTCAGAGATCGTCTTGTCTTCTGAGGCCGTCTCGTCTTCGTTTTCGCCGGACTCATCGGAATCGCCGGGAGGAAAGGAGGTATCTTCCGAATCGCCCGCACCCTCGACTTCCTCCTCTTCAGTGTCTTCCGGCAAAGGCGGCGGCACCGGCGCGGGATCGTCGGGGCCCAGCCCCATCAACTCGCGCACCGCGGCAATCACTTCTTCCCTCGTATCCTGCGGCCGACGGTATGTTCTCGCATCATTGTTGTTCCCCGGCGGCGGCGGCGGCGGCGGTTCCTCGGCCAGCAGAAGTGGGGTGAGGTTCTCGTCGTCGACGGCGTCGAGATCCGCACCGGCGGCAACGAGTTCCTGAATGATGGCCACCTGCCGTGCCTCAACGGCCATATGCAGGGGGGTGGAGTCGTCCGGCGTTTTTACGTTGGGGTCGGCGCCGGCCGCGAGGAGCGCCTTGATCGCGTCCAGCGGCTCGCGATTCGACTCCTCCCGGAACGGTGGCGGGCCGAGGCGCGTGAATCCGGGTCCTGCTGCGAAGGGGGCTCCGCGGCCCCCGTTGATGGCTACCATGATGGGCGTTCGGCCGACGTTCGCATTGCCGCGGCCGCCTTCAGCGTCATCACCTTCTTCTTTCTCGGGTTCCACCGGAGTCCATTCGACCTCGGCGCCGTGATCGATCATCAACTTCAACACATCCACGTCGGACGCGACCGCCGCGCGGAAGAAGGGCGAGCTGTTGATTTTGGGGGCGCAGCAAAGGGTGGTCGAATGCAACTGGCCAATGAAGGGCTTGTTGGGATCGGCGCCGCGATCGAGCAGCAACTCAACCAGATCCAGCGCGTTCATGGCATTGTCGTGGTCGGCACGCAGGCGTGACCCGTCGTGAGCGCGCATGTCCGTGGTCCCGTCGTGCATGTCGACAGCGAAGTACAGGGCCCCGTCGTCCGGGTCGGCGCCAAGATCGAGCAGCGTCCTTACCAGGTCGAACCGGTCGTTGATGACGGCGATGACGGTCGGGGTCGCCCCGTCTTCATTGGTGAGCGTTGGATCCGCGCCGGCCTCGATCAGCGCTTTCACGACTGCCTCGTGGCCATTCCGTACCGCAAAGTGGAGCGCGGTGAAGCCGCCGCTCGCATGATCGGCGTGTTTCCGCTCCTCGATCGTCGTGACCCGAGCCTTATGATCGGGATCCGCTCCGTGTCGGAGCAAGGCGCCGACCACGTCCGTGTGGCCTTCCGCCGCCGCCCACATCAGGGCCGTCTGTTCCTGAAAAGTATCGGCTGAGTGCACGTCGGCACCGGCATCGAGCAACAGAGTGACGGCATCGAGGTTGCCTGATCGCGACGCGGCCATGAGTGCGGTCTCACCGTCCGGATGGAGCGACTCGATCGATGCGCCGCCTCCCAGCAACGCGCTGACCATCGCGGCGTCGCCTGTTCGGCTCGCTTGCAGCAGCGGCGCGATACCGTATGCATTCGGCGTGTCCACGTCGGTGCCGGCTGAGATCAGCGCCCGCGCCATCTCGACATCCGAATGGTACGCCGCCCACAGCAGTGCGGTCGATCCATCCGGCCCCGGCTCGTTGACACTGGCTTCGGCGGCAATCAACTCGCGAACGGCCTGAAGGTCGCCGCCCTGGGCGGCAACGACCAGACGGTCGTCGCGTCCCTGTCCATAAATGGCCGCGGCCCCGACCGCAAGCAGCGCTACCGATAACAGAAGGCTCGATGTTCGTTGAGTACGCATCCTCTGAATCCCCTTATGAATCCCCTTGAGCAGAAGCAACCGATATGGGTCATTTCGTGACCCGATGCCACGCGTGTGCCACATATGACGAGGCCGCTCCGTTGTTGTTGGAGCGTCAGATGGCGGTTCATTCGTCCGACTCCGAAGCCGCATTTTCGATGGTTCCGCCGAAGACATTGGAACGGCTCGGCGTCACACCAAAAATAACGACACACTAATCGCTCGCCGATGGCCAGGCGATCGCCAGTCGAGGCGAATTTGCATTGTCCAGGTGGGCACACTCCCACCGTCAGCACATGTTAGCCTCAACCGGCGGACGGGGCCAGCAGAAAGACACTCTCGACATCATCGTCCGTTGTGCGCGAGGCTATCCCCACTTCACCTAGTCAGTCCTCGACGGACCTTTCTTGGCAGCCCGTCGCCGAACCTCGCAGTGTTCGGCCCCCGGGTCCTAGAACTCGTAGCGCAAGCCGAACTGGATGACCCGAGGTGGAATCATCACCTGCGAGTAATTGCCAAAGCTCCCGGGGAAGACGAACGAAAGCGTTTCCCATGCGTCGGGGTTGAATCGAACGCTGTTCGTTACGTTGAAGGCCTCGGCCCGGAATTGAAGGGTGTGACCCTCGAACGGCATCGCGAAGCGCTTGCCGATGGCCATGTCGATCGAGAATATCCCATCGCCGCGCAGGTTGTTCCGTTGCCCGATTTCACCGGGCAGGACTTGCCTGAACGAGGCCAGGGCCGCTTCGGGATCGCTGAACACGTTCGGTCCCGTGCCCCCTCCGATCAATCGGGCGTTCTTCGCGTTGGTTTGTTCCGGGACCGTTCCTACCGTTTCGGCGAAGTGCTGGTAGCAATAGCACGTCGGCCAGGCCAGACCGTTCAACACACTGAGGGGCATGCCTGACGTCAAGCGCATCAGACCGCTGATCTGCCAACCGCCAAGCACGGCCTGGCCCGCCGGTCCCAGGTCGGACAGTAAGGGTTTTCCTGTTCCAATCGGCAACTCGACGACCCAGTTGGCGTTCCATTGGTGGCGCATGTCGAAATCGGAGACGGCCCGCTGAGCTTCCCGGTCCCAGGAGTTGATGACGCTGAACGTCGACCAGTAGGTGTCTCCCGGAACCTGGCCGAACCTTTCGCCCTGGCTGCGGCGAGAGCCCACCGACACCAGGTCAGTGGACTTGGACAAGGTGTAGTTCAGGTCAAACTGGTACCCGTCGGAGAAAGCCTTGCGCAGCGACACCTGCATCGAGTGGTAGGTCGAGGTTCCGAAAGACCGCAACGCATCGAAGCCCCAGAACTGGGGGTTGAGGAACGTCCCCGGCCCCAGATCGCTGCGAACGGGGAGCACGCGTAGTCGATATAGTAGAGCGCCGTGCCCGTATCGGGGCTGCTGGACCGGATGGCGTCGTAGACGCGCTGAGTCGCCGTGGCCTCCGGTGTGGCGGCGCCGGAATAGACGTTCTCCCAGAACCCGATGGGCGACACGGCTTCGGACGGCACCCCGCGCCGCGCCATGGTTTCGAGTTCGTGGAGCGAGTCCATCAAGAGTTGGCCCGACGCCGGGTCTCTGAAGTTGGTGTATTGAGCCGCGGCCGTGTCGTTGACGAGCAGTCGGCGTCCGAGCCGGCCCACGTATCCAATCTCGACCAGGTAACCGCCATCCAACTCACGGGCGATCGAGAAGGTGGGGTTGATGCTGTAGGGAGGCCGAACGCTGGAGTCGACTCCCTGGCTCCATCCGAGTCCGGTGGGGTTAGGTGTGCCCGGCCCTCCAGGCGGCGCAGGCAAGATCCCATCGGCGGGGGGACTCGAAATCCCGGCGAAGCGAGGCGCCGCCGCCACATTGGCAATCTGGTTGGTCACCTTGCTGGTAAGACCGAACGCGTTCCGGTCGAGCATCTGCATCATGCCCATGCCGAAGCTGCTGTAAAAGATGCCGACCCCCGCCCGGATCGATGTCTGCCCCCGGCCGCCCAACAGCCTGCCCAGAAAACCATCGCCGCCATCCGGCGAGAAGGCGACGGCCAGCCGGGGCCCGAAATTCTTGTAGTGCGTGTCCCACAACGGGCCGCCTTGGGCATCGTCGGCCGATACGAAGCCGATGGGTCCCGCTTCGTGCGAAGGCCGGCCGTTTGCCGCCAGGTCCAGGCGGTCGGCGATATATTCGTCGAGTGTTGGCGTGATGCTGACCTGGAGCCCGTTCACCTCACGAACAGGAGGCATGAGGGACCAACGCAGGCCGGCCGTGACCGTCAGGCCCGGCTTGAGGCGCCAAGTGTCCTGGAGGTAGAGTTCCAGTTGTTCCGCACCGAAAGTTCGGCGGGCGGGGTCGCCCATGGGCAACGAATTGCCGTCCAGGTCGTAGTTGTAGTTGGCGTCGTAGAAGTTGAGGACGCCCAGTGCGGTTGCCATCGTCTCCCGGTAGACGCCCGGATTGGCCGGCGGAGCGGGCAGCGGCCGATCGAACAGCGCGGGGGCGTCGATCAGCGCCCAGGCCGCCTGTTTGGCAAAGTGATAGCTGTTGTCATAGCTCACACGGCGGTTTCGAACCGAAACGAACTCCCCTCCGAACTGCAGGAAGTGCAGACCGCGCGACGCGGAGAAGTTCGCTGTGACCGTTTGCGTCGGCAGGTAGGTGTCCTGGGGCGTCGTCGAGCCCAGGATATCGTCGATGATGCTGTCTCCGAGACTGGCCCGGGATGCCGTTCGGACACCCGACAAAGCCAATTTCTGGCCTGTGAATCCGTAGCGGAACGTGCCGACGACGTTGCCGCCGAACGTGCCGTCGTATCCGAACGCGAACCCGCGGCTGGTGTCCTTCGTCTCGCTGTTGGGAGGCTGACCGGGAAACTGGGGCACGCTCGAGATGCTGTCGTTCTGGTAGTTGACGCGCAGGAACATGCGGTGTAAACCGTTCCGGTCCGCGGTCCAGTCGATCTTTGAAACGAACGTGTTCCAAGCCAGGGGCGTCGAGGCCGCGAACCGGTGTCCCGCGGTGTTCAGGCCGTCTCCGACGGTGGAGTCGTTCGGTTCCGGGAAGGAATTGAAGTATTCGAGCGTGGCGGAATTGGGACCCGTCTGCAGAGGATCGAGGCGTGTCCGGATGAATTCGGGGTCGAGCGTCACGACATCTCCGCCCGTGTTCCGGTACTTGACGAAGCCGTCGCGCATCGAAGCCGTCGGAACCCGGCGCACGGCGCTGCCCTCGCTGGCGTCCCGGCGGCCTTCGTAGTTGACGAAGTAGAAGACGCGCTCTCTCCGGATGGGGCCGCCGACGGAACCGCCGAACACATTGCGGATAAGCTTGGGACGATCGACGCCGGCCCTGTTGTTGAAGAAATCATTCGCCGCCGTGACCGTGTTCCGGTGAAATTCGTAGAGCGATCCGTGCACCGCGTTGGTCCCGCTCTTGGTCACCAGCGACACCTGCGCGCCCGACGAGCGGCCCTGGTCGGCGTTGGCCGAGGTCGTCACCACACGGAATTCCTGAATCGAATCCAGCGTGTTGCGAAGCACGCTGGTGAACGGCAAGCGTCCATTCTGATCGTTCACATCGACCCCGTCGAGCGTCACGTTCGACTGGTCGCTCTGGGCGCCGTTGACCGATCCGTTTCGGATATCCGACGTTCGCTGGCCGTCCAGCGGGTCGGCGCTGATGAACGTGACACCCGCCTGCAGCGAGAGCAGTCCGGCCGGATTGCGCGCGTTCAGGGGCAATT
Organism: Terriglobia bacterium; assembly: GCA_963555775.3. GTDB lineage: Bacteria > Acidobacteriota > Terriglobia > 20CM-2-55-15 > 20CM-2-55-15 > JAJEDW01. The sequence continues at coordinate 1,037,664 of CAUVWY020000009.1, forward strand.
GGCTGATCGGCCGGGTTCCGAACGCGTTCCCGACCGACGCATCGGTGGTATTCAGCTGTTCGGGCCCGGCCGACACCGTGACGGATTCGGTGAGCGCCGCGACTTCGAATGTGACGGGAAGCTCGACGTTTGTGTTGACGAGCAACGTGACGCCCTCGATGGTCACCGATTGGAAGCCCGTCTGGATCGCCGCCAACGTGTAGGCGCCTGGTGGCAACTGGGCAAAGATGTACAGTCCCTCGCTGTTGGACAAATTGTTTCGCTGGAGACCGTTGGCGACGTTCGTAACGGTGATCTCGGTGCCGGGGAGCACTGCGCCGCTCTGGTCGGTGACCCGCCCGCTCAAACTGCTGGATTGAGCGTGAGAATTTGTAGCGACGAGCGTGATGGCCAGCAGCAACGTCAGAAATCCTGAGTAGAATCGCCTGAGTTCCATCGCTTGAATCCTCATTACTGGACGCGACGCCCGCCACCGCGTCCGACTCGCAGTTCGCCGAGGCGACCTTGTTCAGCGCCTCGATCCGATCGCAGGCACCGCCGACAGACACGCGCGGATGCCCCGGCGCATCGTTTAATTACCTTACTCTTCGCATCCTCGCCTCTCCAAGGAAAGAAATGCTGACATCAAAAGGCTCGACGCCCTCGCTCAAGCCTCAACCGGCCGTTTCCGGAAATCGAAAAATCTGAAGACTCCGACTATCGGTTTGGTCGATGTTCCCTTTCGTCTCGAACGTTTCGGATAAGAAAGTTGGGCTGTGGCTTCCGTCGCGGGTGCCCGGTTGAGGGTTGATCTTCCAGTGCAAGTCGCTCGGGCGACCGAGGCGGGGGGGTCGGCGCGGTAAAGCCCGAGGTCGTGCGATGCCGCCCGAATCCGTTGGGCCGAGGGGGGGGATTCGGCGCTTATTCATCGTCGCTCGTCAATGACGATGAGAGAGCATCGTTCCCCTGCCTCTTCGACTCCGCCTCCGAAGACCCGATTTATAGTGAATGAACGTCACCGTGACTGTGCACACTTCTACCGCAGGCTCTCAGGGAATGATCCAAAGGCGGTCGACGTCATCCTCCACGCCGATCATGATGGCGGTGGCGTAGTTGTTGTCCTGACACCCCCCGGGTGACTGTGCACACTTCTACCGCAGGCTCTCAGGGAATGATCCAAAGGCGGTCGACGTCATCCTCCACGCCGATCATGATGGCGGTGGCGTAGTTGTTGTCCTGACAGATGTACTCGAACAACTCGCGATCAGGCATCCAGCGCATGTTGAGCCCCCCGGTCCACGGCTCGGTATAGACATTCGGGTCCTCGATCGTGATCTCGTACGTCAGGTCATGAAGACCCGTTCTGGTCAGGCGCTCGACCATGTGCAGGTCTTCGGTGTGGGGGCTCCGCCCACGGTCCATCCAGAACCGCTCGTTATACCCCACCGAATCGATCACCAGCGTGTCGCCTTCCCAGCGACCGACGCTGTGTCCGTAGTAGCTCGGCGTCAGGTCTTCGGGATGCGGACGGCCATCCATAAAAATGGTCCGGTAGGTATGCGGCCCGCCGATATCGAAGATGTATATCCGTTCGATCTCCGGGACCTCGACGATCTCGGCGCCGTAAGGAGTCAGCCACTGGCGGGGTCCGCCGGAGGGCTTGCACCGGGTGTGCGGCTCTAGTGGGCTGGCGCGGCGATAGGTGACCAGTTCACGGGCCCACGGTTGGTAAGGCGCCTCGCCGCCGTCGACGGGCGACACGCCGCCGCCTCCGACCCAGAGGCCCGTTTCGCCCACGGGTGCGCCGAGCAGCACACGGCCTTCTTCGTTGCGAGGAGGCTCGACAAACGGCGGAGGCGGAGGCTGCTGCCGCCGCCGCACGGCTTGATCCTGAGGGAACTGCGTTCCCAGACCCTGGCCCGAGGCCCAGGGAGACACCGACAGGGCCACCGCAAACGTCAACAATGAAACCGTCAAAGAATGTCGCACATCGATCTCCTGAGCACTCTCGCTTCTGAGCACTCTTGCCTGGAATGATCCGACCGATAGAGATGCCCGTTGCCGAAGCTATACGCAGCCGAGGGTGGTGTCAATCATATGTGCCAAATCGCCACCTGCGAGGCTGACGCGACCGCGTTGGAGCGCATGTCTGAAGACGAGATCACAGGAAGCGTGGATTCGCCGTTGCGCGCTCTTCCCAAGGGCGATATTTCGCGTTTCCGTCCAGCGAAGACTGGCATCGTCGAAGGGGCTGTCAGGTACCCCGCTCCCGGCCCATGCAAGGAACGTTCCGTCCGGGCGGCGCCGGCCTCCCCGGCCGCCAACACGGTGGCGGCCGCAGAGCAGGAAGTGCAGAAGTTCCTGCGCTTTGTTATTGGATTCCACATGGCAATCCTGCTCAGGTTTGCTAGGATTTCGATATGTGTTCACGACCCACGCGCCAGACACGGCTTCTTCGTTGGAGTTGGTGGGCGACCCGAGCGCTCCTACTCCCCATCATCGTCATGCCGATCATGGCAGCAGCACAGGGCCGCCAGTTGCAACTCGCGTCGACGGCGTGGTCGCCGTTCACCAACGCGCCGGGACAGCCGCGGTTTGCCCACGATCTGGTCGGCTTGGCTCTCGTTCGCATCGGGATCACCGCTGAAACGGTCATCGTGGACGAGGCCAGACTGACGCCCTCACTGCTGAGCGGCGAGTTCGACGGAAGTGCGGCCCTCTGGAAGGACACGGAGCGGGAACGCGCGCTGATTTTCTCGCAGCCGTATCTTGAGAACCGGTTGATCCTCGTCGGGCGGCAGGGCAGCGACGTGTCCGCGACCTCGCTGGCCGACCTCGCCGGCAAGCGGATCGCCCTCGTCGCCGGGTACGCGTATGGCGAGGCAGTCGAGACGACGGACGGGCCGATCATCGTTGGCTCGAACAGCGAAGAGGACAGCGTCGCAAAGCTCCTCAACGGTGAGACGGACTACACCCTGATGGACGACCTGGTCGTCCAGTACCTCATCAGCAACCACGGAGAAGAGGCTCGAACGCGGCTCGCGTTCGGCTCGACGCCGCTGCTCACACGCTCGCTTCACCTCGCCCTCCACCGGTCGCTGCCGGACGCCGAGTCGATCATCTCGCGGTTCAACGCCGAGCTGCTCGGCATGATCGCCGACCGCAGCTACTATCGCCTGCTCCATCTCGACTGGATTCGAGCGGACGTCGACGGCGACGGTCGCGCGGAGTACGTGCCTCATGACGATCAAACCGGCCCGAGCCCGCCGGAGGATTCCTACGCGCTCTTCGCGACGGGCAGTCCGACGACGGAGCCCGGCACGACGCGGCGCTTCTACTTCGGCGGAAACATCCATGAAGGGTGGTCCACCGTGCCCGAACGGTACAAGGCCCCGCCCTCCAGCACACCCGATCCGGGTCGAAACGCGGTCAGAATCTTCACCTTCACGTGGTAGCGGGAGCGGGTCGAGTGCGCCCGTCTCACGTAGTCCCGTAGAAGACCTCGGCCCAGGGCGCCTGGCGAAGCATTTGACTCTACCGCCTTCGCAGGGTCACAAGTACACTCATGAGTTCTCACTCAATTGAACGGGAAGGAACCATGATGAAAAACCTTGCGCAAATCCTGACAGCAGGGAGTTGTATTGTCTTGCTGTCACCTTTTGCGTTGGCTCAACGCGCCGAAGACCGGGAGGCGATCAATGAGCTGATGTGGCGTTACGCGCGTGCCCTCGATACTTTCGATCCCGACGCTTATGCGGCCCTATACACCGAGGACGGACAATTCGGTGCTTCGACTACAGCTACCAAGGGCCGAGAGGCTCTATGGCAAATGATCGAAGATTTGAGGTCTGGACGTGAGGCGCGTGCGGCTGAAGGCAATCCCGCCTCGCCGATGTACCACATGAACACCGATGTCTGGATTGAATTCATCGACGATACGCATGCCCGGCATCATACCTATTGGTTGACCGTGAACGGAGCGGGTGGGGGCAACCCGGCAAGCATCGTCGCAGCCGGCCGTGGCGTGGATCATCTGGTGAAAGTCGACGGTCAGTGGCTCATTCAGATACGGGATGTGTCACCGCAGGATTGATCTGAAACATTGCGCGGTCTGCTTTGCACCTGCCACGCCCGTTTTTTTCAATAGTTCAATCTCCCGTTCCGGTTATCGAGTCCGGTTCCAAATCCGCCCGGCGCCCGCGCGGGCATGATCGCGCAAGCTCGATCGATGAATCCCGCGGACGCTCTCTCGTCAGTCGCCTGCCGCCCGATTTTTCGGTTCGATCGTCCGTATGAGCCGTGAACCCATCCGACCGATTTCACATCCTTCTTGCCTCCGGCCGAGGTCCCGTAACACAATCACGGGCACTCGAAGGGGGTACTGATGAACAGACACCGCATTGCGTACAACTTTGGTCGGTCGGCTCTATGGTTGCTTCCGGCAGCGCTCTTGGCGGCCTGTGTGGGAATGGAGACGCCCGCGCCTGAAGAGAGTCTGGCGGGCGCCGCGGGGCCGACTGAACAGAGTGACAGGCTGCTTTTGCCGAATCCGAATCCCGAGGTGATACTCGGTTGGGCCGACCTGCCCGACGGGCGAACGTGGGGATCGACCGCGGGTATCGATATCGGCCCCGACGGGAATATCTGGGCTTACGACCGGTGTGGAGCCAACGGTCTGGAGGGCGGCTGCGACACCTCCGACGTCGACCCGATCCTCAAGTTCGATCGCGAAACCGGCGAAGTCCTGACGAGTTTCGGCGCCGGGCTGTTCGTCACGCCACACGGATTCCACGTCGATGCCGAAGGCAACGTCTGGGTGACGGATTTCCAGGCAAATCCATCCGGTACCAAAGGTCACCAGGCGATCAAGTTCAGTCCGGAAGGCGAGGTCCTGTTGCGGCTCGGAGAGGCCGGCGTACCCGGGACCGGTCCCGGCCAACTCAATGAACCCACCGACGTCATCACCGCCCCGAACGGCGACATATTCGTCGCCGACGGGCACAGTGGTCAGACTAACGATCCGCCGCCCGGTTCGACCGGACGGATCCTGAAGTTCAACAGCGACGGCGAGTTCATCATGGAATGGGGCCGGATCGGCACGGCGATGGGCGAGTTCCGGACGCCTCATTCGCTGGCGTTCGATTCAAAAGGGCGCCTGTTTGTGGCGGATCGCGGCAACCATCGCATCCAGATTTTCGATCAAGACGGGAACTACCTGGATTCGTACGAGCAGTTCAGCCGGATCAGCGGCCTGTTCATTACCGCGGACGACATGCTGTACGCGATCGATTCTGAATCGAACGAGAACAACCACCCCGGCTGGAAAACCGGCGTCCGTATAGGCCACGTCTCGGAGGACCGCGTCACGGCCTTCATTCCGCCTCATGAGAACGAGGAGAGCGGCGGTCAGGGTGTTGCCGGGGAAGGCGTGGCCGTTGACGGAAACGGAGACGTCTATGCGGCGGAAGGTCCCGGTTCGCGGCCCACTGCCGGGAGCGGTATCACAAAATACCTTCGACCGTGAGTTGTTACCTTCTTCAGAAGCGAACTGTGTACTGAATCTTCGCCGAGACCTTGCTCTCGCGAGCGACGAACTGATGGCCCGTTTCCGGATCCTGAATCCATCCCTGACCGAACACGAAGAAGAGGTCATTCCCGGGTTCGATGGTCCATCGCGCGCGGGACTGCCAGCCAAGGCTTCGAGACAGGTTGTCGAATTGAATCAGATTCGTGAACGACAGAAAGGGCGAAGCCGCATAGTTGACCTGCCAGGTCAGAATGCGGGCAGCGAAGTTGCCTTCAGGCAATCGGGCAAATGTCTGGTTGGTGTTGACGCTGAATGTAAACCAGGGTGGAATCTTGTAGGTCAGTCCTGTCGTAATTTCATCCGCGTTCCCGGACCAGTAAGACCCCACCGACCACCCCACCGTGACCTGCAGCCGACGTTTCGCTGCCGTGGCTACATTGCTTCTGAAGCGGGTGAATCGATATTCGCCGGGCGCGAGTGTGACGCCCGGGAAGATTTCGAACGGGGCAAAGAGGTGCTCATACCTGATGGATGGCCAGAAGACGGCGTGGAGGGAGTCACCCGACCTGAAATGCCAGTCGATCGGGGCAGGAATGTACAGGTTCCAGCTTTCCACCGCCCCGTTGTCCAGACGCGTGTACCGATTGTAGAAGATACCCATGAACATCTGCTGAATGCCGAGAAAACTTTCTGGCCGGGGATTGTACCGGCCGCCGACCCTGAGAAGCCGCAGGTTGCGTCGCCCGACGAAACCCAGCGCCGGCCTGAAATCCTGCTGAACTTCACGCCAGGTTAATTCCATCTCGACCAGGTCGTTCGGGTAGTCGAGCGAGAAACCATAGGATGAGTCTCGACCGGAAATGCCTTCGTTCCGGCTCTTGACTCCGTAGGCATTGAAAATCAGGTTCTTCGAAGTGCCCAGGAAACTGGATGTCGCAAGACGCAGATCGACGCCGACTGTCTGGCTCGATATCGGTAGCGCCGGGTTGCCGTTCGTGTAGATGATGCCGATGTGGGATTGCTCCAGCAGATTCCGTTTCACACGTCCGACGAACAAATTCTTGGCAGAAACGTCGGGCGTTTCCCGCGTGCGAACGTTCAGCACGCCGAGATCCGTGCGGCCGACTTTGCCGGTCAGCTTCAGTCCAACGTCGATGGGCACCTCTTCCTGCTCGAGCAGACCGATTCGGCGGCTGAAGAACGGGATCATTTCAAACCGGGTCGGCGCCAGGTAATTCGGTTCGGCGACAGACGTATCGGAGAATGCAAAGACTCCGGCGTCCTCGAGAAAGAATGCCCGTTTCTCGGGAAAGAACAGCGAGAAACGCGAAAGGTTGATCTGGCGTGCATCGACCTCGGTCTCGCCGAAGTCGGTATTCATGGTGGCCGACAGTTTCAAACTGGGAGTCAGGTTGTAGAAAACGTCGAGTCCCGGTTTTCCGATAATCGTGTTCTCGGCGTTTGCGTTGGTGTGGAGCCACCGGCCGCCGGCGAACGGCCGAATATCCAGCCCGATACCTTGGGTCACGTCGTCGAGGTTTGTAATCTCACCGGCTTCCGACACCTGAAAGAACTGAGTTTCAAGCCGCGCTCCAGACCAGCGGTCGTCTTCCAACTTTCGTTGGATGCGGCGAGCGATGTTGAATCCCCATACCGTCTGGTTGGACGGAAATCCAAGACTCTTGAACGGAATTGCGAATTCGGCGGACCACCCCTCTTCCGTACGGCGGGTCTGGACCTCCCAGATCGCATCCCAGTTCATGTTGGATTGACCGTTCGCGAACAGCAGACCGTCAACCAGTGCACCCGCTGGATTCGTTGCAAAGTAGAAGGCGTTCCGCTGGTCGCGATAGGTGTCGAGCACGATCTCGATCCGGTCGTCGGATCCCAGACTGGCGTCGCGCGCCATCTGAGTGCCGATGATCCCGTCCGGCTCCGAGTCGTAGCACATCACGCCGATATAGAGGTAGTTTGCGTCACGGAGCAGTGTGACTTCGGTCCTCTCTGTCGGCCTGACGCCGGTTTCCGGTTCCCTCTGTGTCAACTCGCCAATCGTTGGCGCCGTGCCCCATTCGGGTTCATCGAGTATTCCATCGATGACAATCTCCGACCTCACCGTCGTAACGACCGCGACCGGTTCGGGGACCTGGAAATTTGTGTTTGGCTGTGGCGTGGCGGCCAGGAGCGGTGTCGCGACGAGCAGAAATGTGAGAATCAATCTGCGAAGATGAAGTTTGCTGTCCAAAGACCACGTTCCTTGATCGGCCGGAATCGCAGTATACACCTTCCACAACCCACTCTATAAAAGAGAGTTGTCGTGTTCACACAGGCCGAAAGGAATTCCAAATACGTGCCGCGCACATCCTGATGAGGACCTTCGACCGATGACGTCGACTCACGGAAAGGAGGATCCGAATGACCGAAAACCATGAGCCTGTGGTAGATGCCTGCATGGCCGCGATCAGATAGGGAAAGCGACTGATTTCAGGCTCGCAACCATTGGGCGAGGCCGTGCATACTTTCACCACGTCTGGAATCGATTCGTTCCAGCAAGGACTGGAGGCTCGAATGAAATTACGCATCCTGACAGCATGTCTCTCATGGCTGGTCGCCGCTGGCCCAGGCCTGGAGGCGCAGCAAGCACCAACGCCGGGGAACGGCGCCGCCGATGAACTCGAACTCAACCTCGTTGGCAACCGGTTCGCTCCGCTCGAATACTCCGATCTCGACGAGTCCCAACGCACGATGGTGCGGGGCATCCTCGAAGGTCCGCGGACGAGAGTGGCCGGTCCATTCAACATGCTGCTGCGCTCTCCCGAGATGGGCGACCTGGCCCAGGCGCTGGGCGCGTACGTGCGCTTCGAATCGGTGTTGCCGGCCCGGCTTTGCGAGATGGCGATCATCATGACCGGCGCACACTGGAAGGCGGAATACGAGTGGTACGCGCATAAGAGCCTGGCACTCGAGGCGGGGCTCGATCCGTCAATCGTTGACGCCATAGCCGCTGGCCGCCGTCCCTCGGGTATGCAATCCGACGAAACTGTGCTCTACGACTTCTGTAATGATCTCTTGAACGAGCGCCGCGTCAGCGATGACACGATTGCCGCCGCGATCGATCGGTTCGGCGAGCGAGGTGTGGTCGACATCACCGGGACGCTCGGCTATTACAGCCTTGTCTCACTGCTGCTCAATGTCGACGAGCATCCGCTCCCGGATGGTGCGACGCCGCAGTTCTAAGCCGCGTTTTTCAAGGGTTTTCGTCACGAGGAGCCGGAGCCGTCATCCGGGCAGGATGCCCGCTTTCTCAGGCGCGTGCCTCGCGCCGGTCGCGCCGCATGAAGCGCGTCAGGGACCGGAAGGTTTGTGGCGGAACTGGAAGTAAGCGCATCCGCTGCCGGGGCCGCCCCCATCGAGACGCTACGGGCGATTCTCGCCGTAGCCGTGTCGTACGGCCGCTCGGGGTTTCAAATTCCTGAATGGTCGTGCTGCTGGTAGTGCAACCGTAAGAGATCCTTGCCGTAATCGTTGCCGTTCGGAGTCCGCACGACCGTGTGGATGTGATTGCGTCCGGGCACGCCTCCCGACCGCTGATGATCGAACTCAATCAGGATCACGGGATTTTGGATGCGGTAGTAGAAGGGGCTGTCGGAGGCCGTGCTCCCGACCCAGGCAAAGAAAGTTTCGTCCATGTGGGGGCGGACCTCGTCCATCCTCACCTCAGCATGGCCGTCTCTCAGGTTGCCCACGTATTCGGCGATCAGATCGAGCAGAAGGTCCCGTTGCCCGTCGTCCAGATCGCGTGCCGGTATGCCGGCGTAGTCGAGTACCACGTTGTCCTGATAGGCGCCGACAAACCCCATGTTCTCCGTCTTCTCGCCCCCCGCGATCCTGGCCCGCTCCTGCTGTTCGCCGCTGAGGGCGTTAAACAGCGCGAGGCCCTTGTCCTGCACGTCCTGCAGCACGACCGTGCCCTCGAACTGGCCCGCATCGGCCCGAACCGGTTCGGAACCCATGAACACAGGCGTCATCACCACCTGATCTCCGAGAACGAAATAGTTGACGATCAGATGGTGGCCGTCGAGTTGCCAACCCCAGGGTTCCGTTTCTGACGGGGTCCCCATCACGGTCATCCAATACAGCCAATGGCCGAACACGTCCCAGTCGTTCCGCATTTCGGCCAGGGTTTCGTTAAGTTTCATGATGTTCTCGACCTGCTCGAGTCCTCGGGCGCTTAGACTGGCCTCGAAGAGTTCGAACGCAAGCTCGCGCTGGCCCGTCGACATCTCGTCGAACCCGACGCCCTGGCGGGGAACGCGGGGACGGTTGTCCCACCGCCGCCATTCGGAGTCATCCAGCCCGAACATCGTTTGTGCGCGCTGTTGTTCGTCCAGACCGTCGAGAAACGCTTCGGCCGCGGCGCGCACCGGTTCGGTGGACACCCCGGTCGAACGAATGTCGAACAGGTCGGAAATGACGCCGCCGTTCGTGGTGAGGCCCCGGAAGGCGTCAGCCACGCCCTGGTTCTGTTGCTCTTGCAGTTGCGCGCTGCGGTCAGGGACCTGTGCCCAGGCCAGCAGCGCGGCGACCGCGAAACACCCGCAGATCATTGTCAATTTTTTCATGGTTCACCTCGACGAAGTCTCTCCGAAAGGGATTCCTGCTCAATAGTACGAACGCCGGAACGCAAGGTCAATGAATGGCACGCGCCGAAGATCCCGTGGTGGGAGCGTCGACGGCCGTGTCAATTCCGCCAGAGGCGGCCAGATTGGCTTTTTCGGGGCGGCTGTTGCACCATTTCAGCCACGTCTCAACCCTGAAACCTGGAGCGATCATGAGCAAGCCGGAACACGCACTCTCACGACGCGAGTTCGCGGCGGGTCTCGCATTGAGCGGCCTCGCCCTGACGGCCGCCGCACAAGAAACATTGAACACTCGTGCCGCGGGGGCGTACACCGGCACGGACCTGACGCTCGTCAACGGGCGTTTCGTGGACTATCGCGGGACGGTGGCCTCGGCGCTCCGCATCCGGAACGGTCGCATCCGGGAGCTCGATCCCGCGACGGCCCCGGCCCCCGGCGATCTCGTCGTCGACCTCGAAGGACGGACGGCGATTCCGGGGTTCGTCGATTCGCACGTCCACTACACCCGCGCTGGTGTGAATCCCGGCTACCAGGAACGCCGCATCGAGCGTGCGTTCTCGATCGCCGAACTTCAGGAAACCATCGCTCGGCGCGCGGGGTCGGTTCCGGACGGCGAGTTCATCACCTGCATCGGCGGCTGGAACCACTTGCAGTTGGCCGAAGCGCGGCGCCCCACGCGGGCCGAGTTGGACGACGCGGCGCCGAGCCACGCGGTCTACATTTCGGGAACCGGCGGAGGCACCGGCGCAATCACGAACAGCCTCGGGATGGCGTTCTTCGAGGCCCAAGGCTTTCAGGTCGATGCGGCGACGGGCGTCGTGACCGAGGCGCGCGCGGCGCTCGGGGCTCTCCAGGCCCTCCAGACCCCCGAGGACAAGCTCCGGGGGACTGCCGATCTCAACGCGTATGCCAGCAGCGTCGGGCTGACGACGGTCGTCAACTCGGGCAACTTTCAGGACCAGGAATATCCGCTGCGGCTCTGGCGTGAAAACCGGCTGTCGGTCCGCATGCGTCCCATGTTCCCGGCCGAATCCCCGGAAGAAGTCGAGACTCGCGTCCTGAACAACTTCAGCCAGGGAGGCCGGGCGGTGGGCGACGACTGGTTTCGGCCGAACGGTTTTGGGGAACGGATCGGTGGAACCGACACGATGTCGGATGCCTTCGAGCCGACGGCGCGAATGATTGCCCGCCATGGCTGGCTCCTGCACCAGCATTCGATCACGACGGTAGAGAACGCCTTTCACATCGATGCGTTCAGATCGATCGCCGGGCAATACCCCATCGACGGCCTGAGGTGGGCGATCATTCACCTGCGGGAAATCAACCAAGCCCACCTCGAGGCGTTGATCGACCTCAACGCCGGCGCCAGCGCGCAGACATGGACCTATCTTTCCACGGCCGGCGGCCCGCCGTTTCGCCGGATGATCGATTCGGGGGTCCATGCGGGCGTCGGCACCGATTCGACGAACGTGTCGGCGCTCGATCCCTGGGCCGGACTCTTTTACATGACGACGGGCCGGAACCTTGCCGGGGACCTCACCAATGACGGCAAGCAGATTTCACGTCTGGAGGCACTGGGCCTCTACACCCAGGGCGCGGCATGATTCTCTTTCGACGAACACCAGGTGGGTTCGTTCGAACCGGGAAAATACGCCGACCTGGCCGTGCTCAGCGACGACTACCTCACGGTTCCCGACGAGATGATCCGGAAGATCGACTCGGTTCTGACGCTGGTCGGAGGCCGCGCGGTGCACTCGAGCGAAGCGTTTGCCACCAACGCCGAAGACATCAACGCCTGAGGGCAAGCGGCGGAGCCCGGAGATGCGTTTGGGACGGCCGAAGGCAACGCCTGCCCACTGGCAACGATTCAGACAACCGCGTCTATTACAACCTGATTCGCAATCGGAGCAATCCGGCTGCCCCGGCCATTCCAAACCGGACGGCCGGAGTCGCCGCGCGAAACTGGCGTCAGTCCGCCCATGTCTCGGTACACTGGGCTGCCGTTTTCATCGAGCGACTTCTTCAAAGCGTCTCGTCTCGATCGGTTCGGGCATGCGAGAACGCGACGACCCTTTCGGTCAGACGAAATAACGTTCGCGGTCTATCAATCCGGAGGCGATGCGGCGGCGCAGGGCAATGGTATCCATCGGCAAGTGGGCCGTGAGTTGTTGGATGGTGTTCATGTCGGTTTCGAGGGCCCCGCTGCCCGAACAGCGGCCGACAATTCTTCTTGCCGAAAGTTCAGCGCGGTCCATCGCATCGAGCAGATGGACGACAGCCATATCGGACGCATGGCTCCGACGTCCGGACTCTTCGATCTTGCGGGCGCGCAGCAGGGCCGATTCCATCGTATAGGTTTCGATGAGGATGTCGGCGAGATGCATCAGCAGTTCCTGTTCAGTGTCAAGGGTGTCCGCATAGGCCTTCCGGGCGAGGTTCAAACACCATAGGGCCAGCGTCTTGACCGATCGCACCAAATGCTCCGCACTGTTGCTTGCCGCCTTCAGCATGCTTCCAGTGTCGATGCCGCTCTTCAACAGCATTCGTGGAATCAGCAACCGGTTGATCTCGTTCGTTCCCTCGAAGATCCGGTTGATGCGCGAATCGCGGTAGGCGCGCTCCACCGCGTAGTCTTCGTGGTATCCGTATCCGCCATGAATCTGGACGCCTTCATCGACGACGTAGTCGAGCATCTCCGAGCCGAACACCTTGACCATCGAACACTCGATGGCGCACTCCCGGATTGCCGCCAGTTTGATTGCCGCGGCATCCGGGTTGTCCCATCCCACTCCTCTGGAACCTGCTTCGATCATGCCCGCCGTGCGCCATACGATCGACTCGGCGGCAAATATCCGAATGGCCATTTCGGCCAATTTGTGTTGAATGGCGCCGAATTCGGAGATGGACGATCCGAACGCCTGCCGTTGCTTCGCGTACCCGATCGAAATCTCCAGGACGTTCTTGGCCGCTCCCACGGCGGAGGCGCCCAACTTCAGCCGCCCCAGGTTCAGGATGTTGAATGCCACCCTGTGCCCGCGGCCGACCTCGCCGAGCACGTTGCCGACCGGAACCCGGACGTTGTCCAGATAAAGGGCCGTCGTGGAACTGCCGCGGAGCCCCATCTTGCGTTCGTTCGCGCCGGTCGTCACTCCATCGAAGCCGCGTTCCACCAGAAAGCACGTGAACTGCTCGCCTCCGACCTTGCCGAACACGATGAACAGGTCGGCGTCGCTCCCGTTCGTGACCCACATTTTCTGGCCGTTGAGGATGTAGTGCGTGCCTTCCGGGGTCAGGTCCGCGCGTGTGCGTGCCGCCAGCGCGTCGGAACCGGCATGGGCTTCGCTCAGGGCATACGCGGCCAACATCTCCAGATTTGCGAGCTTTGGAAAGTACCGTTGCTTTTGTTCCTCGGTTCCGAAATACAGCAGGGGCAGCGTGCCGAGTGTGGTCTGCCCGCCCTCCCAGACCATGTAGGAACCGTCGAGGGCCACGTGTTCGGCAATCGTCAACGCCGTTGTGAGGTCCAGTTCCATGCCGCCGTATTTTTCGGGAATGGAAATGGCCATCAGACCCAGGTCCGCCGCCTTGCGAAGGACCTTCCGAGCGGCGCCCGGTTCGAGTCGACGAATCGCGGGAAGGGCGGGTTCGACTTCGTTCGTCCAGAACTCGTCGACCATTCGCGCGATGTCGGCCTGTTCTTCGTTAAGGTCTTCGGCCGTGAACACGGATTCAGGCGGAACGTCGGCCCTCAGAAAGCTTCCACCGCCCGGACTGCCGCCCTCAGATCTCATTGCCGGTCGATGACTATGGCGCGGGCCGAGGGTTCGTAAAGTTCCTCGACAAGCGCCTTCCGGTTTTCCAGGATCGCCCGCTGATTCAACGATCCCTTGTCGGTCACTTCGTGCGCGTCGATCGAGGGCGGTTCGTCCAGAAGGATGGCACTGACCACGCGATTGGAACTGCCGGTAGCGGTCCTTGCAAACTCGTTGAGGCGGGTTTTGAAGAGCGATCGAATGGCGTCGCTTGACAACAGTTCGCGCGGTTCCGCTTCCTGAAGCGCATGGCCGCAGGCGGTGCGGCATGACGCCAGGTCGGGCAGGATCAGAACCGACACGTGATCCCGGTCCCGGCCCGCGACGACTACATCGGTCGCGTAAGGCGACAGATGCGCCAACAGGCCACCGCGAAGCGGACCCACGCTCACCCATGTTCCGGTCGACAGCTTGAAGTCTTCGACGATGCGGCCGTCGAACATGAAGCCGAGTTGGGGCTTCGACTCGTCGACGAAGCTCAAGGCGTCGCCCAACTTGTAAAAGCCCTCCTCATCGAACGCTGCCTTCGTCAACTCGGGTTGGCGCCAATAGCCCGGTGTGATGTTGGGACCGCGCAGGCGCGCCTCCAGCTTGCCCCGGCCTCCGTCCTCATCCGACAGCGGCACCAGCTTCAACTCCACACCCGGAGACGGTCCGCCGACCAGTCCCGGCCGGTCCGCGCTCTTGTTCGAGAACAAGGCATGGGGCGCTGTTTCGGTCGATCCCAGTCCGGTCATCATCATGACCCGTTCGCCGCAGGTGTCCGCCGATATCCGGGCCAGATCGTCCCAGACATTCCGCGAGAGTCCCGCGCCCGCGTAGTAGAACAGCCGGAGACGACTGAAGAAGTGTTTGCGCAGTTCCTGCTCCCGGCGCAGATAGGGGATCAACGTTTCGAACGCTTTTGGGACGTTGAGGTAGATCGTGGGCGCAATCTCGCGAAGGTTTCGGATGCTCTCTTCGAACAGATGCGGGGCGGGCTTGCCATGGTCGATATAGAGCGTCCCGCCGGTGTAGAGCACCAGTCCAACGTCGGCGTTGCCTCCAAAGGTATGGTTCCATGGCAGCCAGTCGAGGATTACGGGAGGTTCGTCGTCGACAAACGCAAAGTAGTTGCGCGCCATCTCGGAGTTGCTCGTCCACATCTTCTGGGTGTTGATGACGCCCTTGGGCATTCCGGTCGATCCGGACGTGAAGAGGAATTTGACGATGGTGTCCGGACCGACCCTGTCATGCGCGGCATCGAGCGCGGGTCCGGCCTCGGTTGCCGTCAGTTCCGGAAACAAAGTCGCATTCGGAGGCGGATTCACGGTCACGACCAGTTCGGCGTCTTCGGGTAACAGGGCATCGATGGCCCGGCGATACTTCTCGCCGTCGGCGGCGAATACCAGTCCCGGAGTGAGGATCCCGAAGATGTACCGCAATTTGGTGAAGTCGGTCGAGACAAGTGAATATGCCGTCGATATCGGTGCGTAGGGTACGCCCGCGTACATAGCGCCCAGACCCAACAAGGCGTGTTCGATGTCGTTTCCAGAAATAATGGCGATGGGCCGCTCCGGCGAAAGTTTGCGATCCAGAATGGCCTGGCCGATGTTTCGCCCCAGCCGCCGTGCTTCGCCGTAGCGGAGCCGTTTCCAATTCCCATCCGGTCCGCGCTCGGCCAGAAACGTGCGGTCCGGCGTGCGCTCGGCCCAGCGATCCAGCCGCTCGGTCATCTTGTCCGGGTATTCGCCGAGCGAATGAGGCGAGCGGACGTATCGTGTCCCGTTGGCTGCTTTTTCGACAACCACGTCGGCGGGACCCAATCGAACGTCACGGACTGGTTTGGACGATGCCTGGCTCATGATTCGTTCGAACAGTTGTCGGGAAGATCCCCGGAGACCGATGCCAATTCCCGATTAATGCCCGCTCGGGCCGGTCCGGATCGAAATCTACTTACGGTCGCGGTCGAAGTCGGCGAAGCTCTTGCCTTCTCTGGCCAGTTGTCCGAGCAAGGGGGCTGGTTCCCATAACTCGCCGTGTTCGGCATGGAATTCCTGGACACGGGCAGCGACTGTTTCGATTCCCACCGTGTCGGCGTACCACAGAGGTCCGCCGCGATAGGTGGGGAACCCATAGCCGCACAGATAGACCGTATCGATGTCGGCCGCGCGCGCGGCATGGCCTTCTTCGAGAATGCGCGCGGCTTCGTTGATCATGATGTAGATGCATCGCTCGACGATTTCCGTATCGGCGATCGCGCGGCGTACGATCCCGGCGTCGTTGGCCGTGGCCTCGATCAACGATTCAACTTCCGGATCGCGAATCGGCGTGCGATCTCCATCCTGATAGAGGTACCAGCCCGAACCGGTTTTCTGACCCCACCGCTTCATCCGGTACAGCTTTTCAAGGACCAGCGGCATGCGCACTCCGGGTTTGTTCCGATGCGCGGACTCCTGGCGGACTCTCCAGGCCAGGTCGATGCCTCCCATGTCGTCCACGGCAAAGATCCCCATCGCCATCCCGAAGTCTTTGAGTGCCGTGTCCACCTCCAGGGGCGTGGCCCCCTCTTCTACCAGAAACTGGGCTTCGCGCATGTACGGCAACATCATTCGGTTGCCAACGAAACCATGGCAGTTTCCAACCACGACGCCGACCTTTCGGAGGCGCTTGACAAGGGCGGACGCGGTTGCGACGACGGGCTTGCCGGTTGCCGCGCCGCGGACGATTTCGACCAGGCGCATTACGTGGGCGGGACTGAAGAAGTGAAGGCCGATCACGCTCGCGGGCCGCTTCGTCGCCGACGCGATCTCGTCGATGTCCAGTGTGGATGTATTTGTGGCCAGGACGCAATCTGGTTTCGCCACGCCGTCGAGTTCGGCAAAGACCTGCTTCTTGAGTTCCATGTTCTCGAAGACCGCTTCGACGATCAGGTCGGCGCCTTCCACCCCGCCGTAACCGGTTCCGGGCTCGATCATCCCGAGTCGCTCGTTCATGGCGTCCGCGCTCATCCGTCCGCGGTCGACACGACGTTGGAAGTTCTTGCGGATGGTTGCCATCCCCCGCTCGAGGGCCTCGGGGGAGTTGTCGCGAAGCCGTACCGGGATTCCGGCGTTGACCAGCGCCATCGAAATACCGCCGCCCATGGTTCCGGATCCGATGACCGCGGCCATCTGGATATCGATTGCCGGGGTGACTTTCTCCAAGTCGGGAATTTTGGAGACCGCGCGTTCGGCGAAGAACCCGTGAATCATCGCCCGGGCCTGGTCCGAGGCAAAGCACTCTGCGACGAGTTGCTTTTCACGCTTCCGGCCTTCGTCGAAAGGCAGCGTCGTGGCTGCTTCCAGGGCGGCCAGGGCAAGCAGGGGAGCGGTCTGGTTCTTTCGCATCTTTCGGGCCATTGCATGTCCGGCGGCGAAAGCGTCCCTGTTGGATTTGGGTGTGCCCAGCTTGTCGGTTCGTTCGGAGGTCTTGGGAAGTACGCCCTTGCCGGCCATCTCAAGGGCGAACCCGATCGCCTCTTCAAGCAGGTCCCGGTTGGCGACGCGATCGATAAGTCCGAGTTCGAGCGCCTGCGGCGCATCGATCGGTTGGCCGCCCACCAACATTTCGATTGCCGCCCCAACGCCGACGAGCCGTGGAAGGCGCTGACTGCCTTCGGCTCCGGGGATGATGCCCAGGTTCACTTCGGGTTGTCCCATGCGGGCGGTGGAGACGGCGATGCGAAAGTGACCGGCCATCGCCAGTTCGAGTCCGCCCCCAAGGGCCGTTCCGTGCATCGCCATGACGACAGGCTTTTGACAGTTTTCGATTGCTGCCAGAAGGTCGTGGATATCGGGTCCGCCGGCCGGTCCCTTACCCGCCGCGACAGCTTCCAGTTCCCCGATGTCCGCTCCCGCGACGAAGGTTCTGCCGGCGCAGACGACGACGATGGCGCGGACCCCCGTGTCGGCGCCGGCTTCATCGACCGCCCTCCGCAGGCCGTCCGAGACCGCCTGGCCGAGTGCGTTGACTGGGGGGTTGTCTATGGTGACGACGGCAATGTCGTCCCTACGGGTCAGGCGTACAGGATCGTTCATGAAAATCTACAGGTTGGTGCGTTCCGCTCGGTTGAGATTCAGCAGTTTCGCGGCGTTTTGTTTGAGAATCAAGGGGCGCACTTCGTCACGTATCGCGATCTTGCTGAAATCGTCGATCCAGCGGTCGGGAGTAATCAACGGGTAGTCCGATCCGAAGAGCATTTTATTCTTGAGCAGCGTGTTGGCGTACTGGATCAAAACCGGCGAAAAGTACTTTGGGGACCAGCCGGAAAGGTCGATATAGACCTGGGGCTTGTGCAGGCAGATCGAAATGGCCTCGTCCTGCCAGGGGAAGGACGGGTGGGCCAGGATGATCGGCATGTCGGGAAAATCGACGGCCACATCGTCGATGTCCATCGGGTTTCCGTACTTGAGCCGAACCCCGCCTCCGCCGGGCATCCCGGTGCCGATTCCGCTGTGTCCGGTATGAAACACCACCGGCAACCGCGCTTCGTTGACGGCCTCGTAAAACGGGTATGCCTTTGGATTGTTGGCATGGAATTGCTGCAGCGGAGGATGGAGCTTGAACCCGCGGGCGCCCGCACCGATCAACCGCCGGGCTTCGGCGACCGCTTCCGGCCCGCGCATCGGGTTGACGCTGGCGAACGGGATCAGCAGGTCCGGGTTGGCGGCGGCCAGGGACAGCACGTCGTCGTTCGGTACCTGTGGCCGGCCTGTCAGCGTTTCGTCCACCGAGAAGATCACGCAGGCGATCTTGCGCTCCCGGTAGTAGTGGACCAATTCCTCGGGGTTTGGGAATTTTCCAGCGCCGAAGTACTTCCGCACCGCATTGTCCGCCTCGTTGTCCGCAAGTGGCGATTCGACATGGACGTGCGTGTCGATGGCGACCAGTCGATCGACGTCGGGTCCCCGAAGTGTTTCCATGGCGGCGTCCATTCTACAGGGTTAATCCAGCTTCATCAGGTTGTAGTGGGTACGGTATGGCCGGGCCGTCAGCCCGAACGATACGATCATCAGCACGGCGCCGATGCCGATCGTGATGGCGGCGGCCGTGCCAATCGCGGCCGAGTCGAAGAAGGTGTCGTTCAGCAGACCTGGAAGAATGGCCCCCAGCGGGTAGCCGCCCAGGTTCAGGAAAAACAGGAAAATCGCCGAAACCTGAGCGCGCGCCTGATTTGGAAAGATCCGTTGCAGGGCGGCTATGGTGATTCCCATCGGCAGGGCGGTGAGGAAAACACTGGGCGCCAGGAACAGGATCACCAGTTGCGGGTTGGGCATGGCCAGTGCCGGAGTGAAGAATATCAAGGTCCCGATTCCTGATATGACTCCCACCTTGAAAGGGGCTTCGGGCACCCCCTTCTTGAGCCACCGGTCGCTCCAAAGTCCGCCCACGTACATCCCGGCACAACCGAAGGTCAGTAGAAGCAGTGCGAGCGGGCGTCCCGTTTGTCCCGGTGTCCAGTCGAAGGAACGTTGGAAGATCGCCGTAGCCCATGTGAGCAGTGTGTAGACCTGGCTGGATTGAAAGATCATGCCGATCGAGATACCCAGCAGCGACTGCCAGCGAAGGCCGATTTCGTGGGCCACTGCTCCGAGGCTCAGCTTGCTCGATGCGCCGCCGGCAACCTGCTGCATGTTCCGCCGTGCGGGCTCGCGTACCGTCAGCATGAGCAGTGCAAAGGCCAATCCCGGCAGGCCGACGATCAGGAACGTTACCCGCCACGGAGGCATCGCACCCAGCAGCGGTACCAGAACCTGTTCGCTCTGAGACACCAGGTCCACGATCGTGCCGCCAACCAGGAAAGCCGCGCTGATCCCCAGGAAAATTCCCATGTTGTAGACCGACATCGGTACCCCGAGTTTTCGGTTCGGGAAGTAGTCGGTGATTATGGAGTAGGCCGATGGGGACAGGCTGGCTTCCCCGACACCCACGCCGACGCGCGCCAGCGAGAGCGTCAGGTAGCGTCCGGCGAGGCTCGACATGCCGGTGAAGAAGCTCCAACCGAGGATGCCGGCGATGATCAGGTTCCGGCGGCTGTAGGTGTCGGCCAGGCGTCCCAGTGGAACCCCCATCAACACGTAGAACAGCGTGAACGCGAACCCGGTCAGGATTCCGAAATCCGTGTCGGATATGCCCAGGTCCGCCTGAATGGGTCCGATCAGCATGCCCAGAATCGTTCTGTCGATGAACGACAGCATGTAGACGGATGTGAGTACGATGACGACGAACCAGGGATAACCGAGACCCGTGTCCCGCTCCGGCGGCGCGCCGGCCGTGCTGTCTGCCTGTCTTTCGGGCGTCGCGGCCGACACGTCAGTTGCCCGGTTCCAGATGTTCGCTGAAGAACGGCATCACATGCGTGCCGAGACGTTCCGCGATCCGGTTGACATGATTGCCGTCGTAAATTTCGAAGTCATGGTCGATCCCGTATGCGTCGAGTCGTTCGCTCATGGTTGCCGAGGTCACCGTGATGTTTCCGTCCATGTCTCCGGCGTCAATCGCAATCGCGGAAAGCTTCCGGAGATTGCCGACGTACTGGTCGACCATGGCCAGTGGGTCGGCGGCGGCCCATCGTGCGACGACATCGGGCTGGAGTTCTCCGTTATTGACAGGCAGGTCGAGAAAGAAAGGTGGGTTGCCGGGATTGGGCGACCACGCCGCGGCCGAATCCAGCGTGGCGCTGGTTCCGAAGTCGAGGCCGGCCACGTCGTCGAGCGATGAAATCGCGGCGATCCGCTCGAATGCGGGATTGCCGGGGTTGGGCGTTCCACCCATACAGCAGGGGCTCAATACGTAGATGGCCGAAAAGACGTCGGGCCGTTTCATCCCGATACGCATCGCGCCGTAACCGCCCATCGAATGCCCGGACAGTCCCCGGCTTTCGCGAACGGGAAGCGTGCGGTAATTGTTGTCGATGTATTCGACCAGATCCTCTGAGACGTAAGACTCCCAGTCTCCGGTCGTGACCGAACTGGAATACATGCTGCCCTTGTACGCCGTGTAGGCGTTGGGCGTGACCAGGATCATGTCTTCGGCGCCGCCGCTGGCCATCGTCGCGTCGGCAACGGCTGGCACGTCGATAAAATGCGGGATCATGCCGTACCAGCGGTCGTCCGAATCCGTATACCCGTGAAGGAGATAGACCACCGGGTAACGCCGATCCGAATCGGTCGCATAGCTGGCCGGTAGATAGACCGAAACCATGCGCGTCGGCGAATCGCCTTCCAGATTGCCGTCAAGCGAGGGGCCATAGACCTCGATCCGTTCGTGGACGCCTTCGGGGACCGCATTGGGGGACTGAGCCGCCGACTGCCCTGCGAGCGCGAGAGTGACGAACGTGACCATCCCGGCCGTTTGATTTTTCATGGTTGCGACTGACCTCCGATTGACCTTTCCTGGATTTCGATAGTGCGATATTCCATCGTGCCCAGTTCCGACTGGATTCCGATGTATCCCGCCGGGTTGACAATGTTATCGGCACGGGCGATCTCGATGCCGTTCAGGCGGACTCTCAGGACGTCTCCGATCATCTCGATTTCAATCGTGTGCCACGCGCCCGTCCCGCCGTACCCCCGGTCGAGGGCGGCCAGGTCCAGTTCGTGTCCGCCCTGAGGTGTTCCGTGACGGAACAGTCCGCCAACCGGATCGAAACGGCTCTCGCCTGCGGGATCCCGAACCTGCACCTGATAACTGTTGTTGGGCCATCCGCGGATGAACTCGCCGTCGGCGACGGCCCGGACGTAGATCCCGCTGTCGGCGTCGGGCGTCAGCCAGCGGAACTCGCTGCGGAGAACAAAATCGGAATACTGGCCATGGGATCGGAGCCAGCCGTTGCCTCCCTCGACATGAAGCATGCCGTCGACAATCGTGAAGTCATGGTCTCCGCTGTTTTCAACCGTCCAGCCGTTGAACGTACCGTCAAATAGGGGTACGAAATTTGCGGTTTGCGCGCAGGCCGATGTTTCGGCGGCAACCGAGCCTCCGAAGGCGAGCAGCAACGTTAGAATGGTTTGCTTCATCCCTGACCGCAGTATCCTGCCGGATTTAATGTGCAAAAGCCAGTGTCGGGTACGGTGAAAACGGATCGGCGCGCCCGCCGGGCGGCGGATTCGGGAGCGCGTGGCGGAACCCTTCAGGGTCGCGGCGGCAACCGTATTGCGCCGTCTGCCGAGGGCTGCTAATGGGTCATCGCGTATAGCGCGAAGTTGAGGCCGAGCCGGACCGCTTCCGAGGAGGGGTCGAGAGCATAACGGGGATTGTCCAGAAACTCCCAGTAATCGCCCACGTCGTTGTGATAGCAGACAATCATCGACGTGCCGTCCCTTCCGTTGGGGAAACCGAGGAAGATCGACGGTTGGCCGGACATCGGGTGCACCGTATTCAATCCGTTGATGTCGTAGAAGGAGTGAAAGATCGTGTGGCTTATCGGTAGCTCGAACATCTCCCGATCGGGAAACGCGCGCCGGAGGTTGTCCCGAAGATTGGCGAATTCCCACGGGCCCTGGCCCTGTCCGCCGAAATCGTCGAGCATGATGAAACCGCCCCGTTCGATATACTGCCGCAGGTTGTCGACCTCTTCGTCGCTCAGGTCGACGTCGCCGGGATGGGACATATAGCTGAAGGGGTATTTGAAAATCTCGGGGCTGCTGAGGTCAACGATGCGATACGACAGGTATTCGGTGTCGATGAGCGTCAACTCGCCCATGAGTTGCAGGATATGCTCTTCGGCGTTCGGGTAGTCGTGGGACCAGCCGTCGCTGAAGTACCTTCCTTCTCCGAATCGCCAACGTGCAAAGACGAACTCGGTGGATGGAGGTTCGTTCTGGTAAACCACGCCGCGCCGTCCGAATCGGCCTCCGAACTGCGCGAACGCCACTGCGCCCATTGCGAACGTCACCAGTATTACGACTGCAGCCAGAGTTCTGCGGGTGAACGCCATGGTGGTATTCTCATTCGAAAGCGGCACGCCGTTCAAGCTAAACAGGTCGCGAGGTTGTCCTTAGCCCGGCTTTCTACCGGGTTTTCGTCGCGAAGCGTCGGAGACGCCGTCAGGGCAAGGCGCGCGCAGGGAGGGCACCGGAGGCGTACTTGAAAGTACGTCGAGGAGCCCGACCAAGCGGAACGCGGCACTGGCGGATGGATCCGGCGCTGCAGCAGACAACTCGTGAGAAAGGCGGGTTAGGTGGATTCAAAAAGTACTGACAGAAAATCCGGGAAGCGGAATCCCCTGTCGCCTTCCCGGCGCAAGTTCGTTCTCGGGGCGGGGGCCGTCGTTGCGGGGGGGTATCTGGTGGCCACCCGTAGACAGTGGTCGGAGGTCGGGCCGCCCGAAAGCGTTCCCCAAACGGGTGTGCTTCACTTCAGCGACCGTGGCCGCGGTGTCTTTCTGATGCGCGATGCGGAGGGCGAAGTGTACGCGCTGTCGCAGCGATGCTCGCACCAGGGCTGCGATGTCGAATGGAAGCCGGCCGCCACTCGCTTCGAATGCCCCTGTCATTCAGGCGTGTACAGTGCCGCAGGGGATCGAATGTCCGGCGAACCCATCCGCGGTCTCGTTCGTCTGACCACCCGCATTAACGAGGATGGAATGCTCGAGGTGCTCGTTTAACAGCCCTTGGCCGGGCACTAGTCGTTCGGAAGTTCCCGTCTCAACTGAACGAACCGTCCATCGGAGGAACCTGCCACGACGAGTTCGCCGTTATCGACCGCGGCGCTGGTGGCCCATCCGGGAAGGTCGTCGATCGCAACCTGCCATTCCTCGCCGTCGCGCCTGAGTATGTACGCGGGTACCGCGGGCAGAAGCAGAAGTTCCGAATCGCTGCCTGCAACGCGACGGGGCGGATAATCGAGGAACCACTCGTCCGAGTCCTGAAGCACCACCTTGGGATCGTTGCCGGCACCCTGGGACTCGAGAAGCCGCCGTATCCCCGTCGATGCGTCAAGCCAGAGGACGCTGTCGCCAGTTCCGATGGGGCCCGCGACCGGACAAGCGTCGATCTGCCAGACCGGAGCGGTCACTGCCGCGGGTGGTTCGAAATCGCCGGCAATCGTGCCTCTCACCTGGAAGGGGTCGCGGTATCCGTCATCGGTCGTGTTCCTGAAGGTAATCAGGATGTTTTCGCCGTCGATCCGCAGATCCGGAAGACAACATCCACAGACGCTGCTGGATTGTTCCGCGGTCAGGTTCCGTTCCACAACGTTGTTGTCGCTGACACTGGCATAGTACAAGTCCGCGGGTTCTTCGACGCGGCCTTCAGCGAACCTGGGGTCGAGCCACACGGCGTGCAGCACGCCGTTTTCGTCAAACGCGATGGAAGGGAATTCCTGCATCGCATCGCCCGGGTCCTGATTCAGGCGTATCGGCGGAGCGAAGCTCGATCCATCGTTTTCGGATATCGCGAGTTGGATGTTGTAGTCGATGTCGGTCCAGGCGACGGCAACGGTATTGTTCGGACCGGCCGCCAGCGCGGGGCGCATCTCGTCAATCGTGATTCTGCTGACCGACCCCGGGACGTCATTGAGCCTGACGGGGGGGCTCTCGCCATTGGATTTGGCCAGGAAGACGTCGATCCCGTCGTCGCCGCGCGCCGTCCAGACCAACAGCAGTTGGCGATCTTCGGTCAACAACAACTGGGGTTGTTCGGCCCTGGAACCTGTTGTGGGCGCCTCGATTGCCGTGGTGGACGCTGGGGCGGTTTCGTCCGGAGCTTCGGAAACCCCGCATGCGGCAACCAACCCCAAAAGCGTGAGTGCGAAAACGATTCGAGTCTGTGCCATCTTGTTACCCTCCGGCGATCAGGTTTCCCAGGACCTGTGAAGCAATAGCGAAGTAAATCAGTAATCCGGCCACGTCCGCGATCGATGTGATCAACGGGCTGCTCGATACGGCCGGGTCGAACCCGACCCAGGTGAGAAACAACGGGATCGCGATGCCGATCAGGTTGGCCACCAGCACGACCAGAAACATCGACAGGCTGACGACAAGTGCCACCTGGTATTGGTTTTCGACGGCGCCAATTATCCCCAGAAGCAAACCGGCCAAACCCATCACGCCGCCGAGCAACAAGCCGACGCCGACCTCCTTCAGCAGTGCCCGGGACCAGTTTGCTCGATCGAACTCGCCGGTTGCAAGAGCCCGAACCACGAGCGTGGCCGACTGGGCGCCCGTGTTCCCGGCGGTTCCCATCATGAGGGGAAGAAAAAATGCCAGTGCGATGACTGCTGCCAGGACTTCCTCGTACTCCTTGACGACCCACGCGGCGCCCAGGTTGATCATCACAAGCGCAAGCAACCAGGGGATTCGTTTGCGCACGAGAGATATGATCGAGGCGTCGCGGTACGCCATCTTCAGGGGTTCGACCGCACCCGCCCGCTGAAAGTCTTCAGTGGCTTCTTCTTCGGCCACATCCAGAACGTCGTCCGCGGTGACGACCCCGAGCAACACCCCGTCGCTGCCGACCACGGGTAGAACGAACAAATCGTATTTTCCCATGATCCGGACCGCTTCTTCCCGGTCCGCATTGGGTGAAAGCGTGGCGACTTCTTCGGTATCGATTACGGACTCGACCCGGTCTTCGGGGTCGGCAAGAATCAGTTGCGGCAAATCGACGGCATTCAGAAATTTCCAGTGGTTGTCGGTGACGTATATCGTCGAGACGACTTCGTGATCGCGGCCCTTGATGCGGATGTGCCGGAGCGCCCGTTCGATCGTCCAGTCTTTCCGGATGGCGATGTACTCGGGAGTCATCAGGCGGCCGATGCTTTCGTCGGGATAGCTCAGCAGCAGGCGCGCCGATTTCAGTTCGGATGGATCGAGCATGTTGAGCAGGCGCTGAACAATACGATCCGGCAGTTCTTCGAAAAGATGTGTGCGATCATCCGGTTCCAGGTTGGTCAGGAGCTTGCGGATCTCGCTTTCGTTCAGTTCGTTCAGCAGGGCGTTCTGTGCTTCGGCGTCGAGGTAGGAGAAAACTTCGCCGGAAAGGTTTCGGGTCAGGACCCGAAACAATATCAACCGGTCGGGCGTGGCGCGCTCGATCACAAGCTGAGCGAGTTCGGGCGCGGGCCACTCCGCCACGGCGGACTTCAGGTCGCTCCAGCGCCGTTCGTCGATGAGCGACTCGACATCAACTCGAATCTGCGCAGTTATCATTCCAGCCTCGCTCCATGGAGCGCTTACATGGGGGAATCAAACCCCTCATTATAAACATGAAAAATACCCACGAAAACGCCCCAGAGCCGGAGACGGGCCGCGGGGCTTGCTTTTCTGGGCCGCGGCGCCATTTCCGCGAAGTTTACCGGGAGTCTCGTCCATGACCCTGAGTACCGCAAGGAGTCATGAATAATGAGGCTGACCCGCCTTACTCACGAGTTGTCTGCTGCAGCGCCGGATCCATCCGCCACTGTCAGGGCGTGTATCCTCGCGTCCTGGTTCTGACGACGTCGCCGACTCTTCGGGACGAGAACCCTTGAGAAATGCGGGCTGTTGGACATCTTCGAACGAGTTCGTAGAACGAAGGAGTCTGAAAATATAGGGTTCCGCCTCTCTTTTTCTCGGCGCGATATCTGTTAAGATTTTGGTTTTCATTGGAGACAAGGACGATACGGACGTAGAATCTTACGTCTTCGCGGTCAGTTGCCGCGCGGCAGGTCTTGACTGGCAGGGTGGCTGGCAGGTTGATTGGCAGCCTGATGCGCGGGTTTCGCGGTCCGTCCGATCCCGGGTTTTTCCCCTTTCGGTCGTAGTCGGCCAGCCAGTTTAGAGAGCGTTCGCACGGGTATTCAGCCACAATCGTCTGTGCAGTCCGCGACCCAAGGAGATCTCGCGTATGCCCTCACCTGAAGCTTCGGGCGTTGAACTGTACGAAATGCCGACACCGGTCAGGGATTTTCCGGCCGAATTGGCAGAAGGCCTCGGCTCGAATCCGAAGTTCATTCCGTCCAGGTATCTGTTTGATGAGTTGGGATCGAAACTGTTCGATCTGCAGTCCCGGCAGCCGGAAAACTACATCGGCGAGTCCGAAAATGAAATCTATAGCTACTTCGGACCCGAGATCGCGAAGAATCTGGGGGAGGGAGTCCTTATCATCGAACCCGGCAGTGGCTCCAGCCTCAAGGTCGGCGCACTCCTTGACGTGCTCCAAAAGCCCGCCGGATATGTCGCCCTCGACATGTCAAAAGAGTTCATGGTGAAGTCGGTCGAGACGCTGTCCGAACGATATCCGTCCTTGCAGGCGGTGTGTATTCTGGCGGACTTCTTCCACCTGGAACCGCTGCCCGCGCCGGTCTCCGCCCTGGGCGAAAACCGAGTGGTGTTCTTTCCAGGCAGCACGATCGGACATTACGACCGCGAACAGGCGAGGCAGTTACTGGAATCGCTGAAGGGACTCGTCGGAACTGGCGGGAAGCTGTTGGTGGGCGCCGACCTCCAGAAATCCCCCGACATCATCAAGAACGCCTACCGGGATCGAGCGCAGGTTGCCGATCGCTTCCATCTGAACCTGTTGCTGCGGGCGAACCGCGAGGCGGGCAGCAATTTCGATCTCCTCAAGTTCCGGTACGATGCCGTCTACAACGAGGACGCACTCCGTGCCGAAATGTACGTGGTCAGTATGGCGACTCAGGCCGTGACCGTCGGAGGCCGAAAGTTCAAGATCGCTAACGGCGAACAACTACGCGCGGGCGTGTCGTACAAGTACACCGCCGAACAGTTTCAGGAACTGGCTGAAGACGCCGGATGCCGGCCCGTGGGTTTGTGGCTCGATTCCCGCCATTACTTCAGCGTCCACCTGCTCGAAGTCTTATAGAACCACGTCGAACCCCTCGAACGCGGGCGGCCCCAGATAAATACCCTGTGGCGCCCGACCCTGGCTATGAGCCTTCTGGAAAGATTCCGAGAGGGTCCAGGCCTCGAAAGCCTCCCGAGATTCCCAGATCGAGTGCGATGCGTAGAGCGTTCGGTTCTCGTCTCCGGGCCCTCTCAGCAGATGGAATTCACGAAAACCCGGAACATCATCGAGGTACGAATCCCGGCGCCTCCAGATCTCTTCGAAGTCAGTCTCTTTCCCTGGCGCAATCCGAAACCGGTTCATTGCGATAAACATTGGCCGTTCCTTGTTCGTTTAACAATTGTTAACAATTCCGTTCTTTGTGGCGACCGCCACAAGAATCTCGACGCGTCGACGAGAATAAACTCAAATATATGAATCATTTAGAGCAATCCGAGGCCGAGCCGTACGGGTTTACCCGCACCGTCGGGATCGGAGATATGAATTTATCGAACTGCCTCCAGTCTGTTATCGTAACTTCTTTGGTCCCCTCTTCGTATTCACTTACGAAACGAGGCTCAGGTTTCCGACCGATTCCTGCCGTTACCTTGAACCCGTTTTTCGTCGAACTTGTGCACGGAGTTTCGGCCCCGGGAACGGCACTCCCAGCGAGAGGATTTCCGGTCAGAGAGGATTAAATCAGGTCATGAAAAAATTACTCACAGTCGTCGTCGTATTGGTCGTGTCGGGTGCTGTCGTGTGGTACGCGACCGCCGGCGGGGCCGACGAAGAACTGCAGTTTTTCACCGCAGCCGTGGAACGCGGAGCCATTCAGAATACCGTTGCCGCGACGGGCAACGTCCAGGCCGTGGTCAACGTCCAGGTGGGTTCCCAGGTGACCGGTCAAATCCAGTCGCTCTACGCCGATTTCAATTCCGTTGTGACCCAGGGTCAACTGCTTGCCAAACTGGATCCCCGCAATCTGGAAACCCAGCGTGAGAACGCCCGGGCCAACCTGGTTTCAGCCCGTGCCCGCATCCAGACCGCCGAAGCCGACCTGACGAACTCGCGAGCCGGCGTTGCCAGCGCAGAGGCCAATCTGGTTTCAGCCAGGGTCGATCTGGAGAAGGCGGAGATCGACCGTGGACGCGCGAATGAACTCTTCGAAGCGGAGTTGATTCCCATGTCCGAGCTCGAGAACGCCCGGACCACGGTCGAATCGGCCCGTGCGCGTCTGGCCCAGAACGTGGCCGGGGTCCAGCAGGCCGAAGCCCAGATTATTTCACGCGAGGCCGGCCTGGTTCAGGCCGAGGCTCAGCTCGAGCAGGCCGAGGCTCAGGTCCTGGAAGCCGAAGTCAACCTGGGATACACCGACATCAGTTCCCCGGTCGATGGTGTCGTTATTTCCAGAGAAGTGGACGTGGGGCAGACCGTTTCGGCCAGCACTTCGGCGCCGACCCTGTTCCAGATCGCGAACGATCTGACACGCATGCGGGTTGAGGCCAGTATCGACGAAGCCGACATTGGACTGCTTGCACAGAACAACGAAGTGGAGTTCACCGTCGACGCGTATCCAACCCAGCGCTTCCGCGGAGAGATCGAGGAGATTCGACTCAATCCCACGACGACTCAGAACGTGGTGACCTACAACGTCATCGTTGGAGTCGGAAATCCCGACTTGAAGTTGAAGCCCGGAATGACGGCCAATATCACCATCACCGTGGACCGCCGCGACAACACGTTGCACGTACCCAACACGGCGCTTCGGTATTTGCCGCCCGACGTGGAGCCGGCAGCGATGCCGCAGACTGCGCGGCCGGTTGCGGCGGCTACAGCGACCGCAGCCGCATCGCCCGATGACGATGCCGAAGAAGACGCTCCGGAGGTTGCCGCATTTGATCCCGCCCAGTTCGGCGGCCGCGGCGGCGGTGGCGGGGGTGGTTTCGGAGGCAGATTGCCTGAAGGTTTCGATCCCGCCCAGTTTGCCGGCCGTGGTGGCCGTGGAGAACGGGGGGGGCGCGGTGGCGGCAACGCCGTCGCTGCCTCTTCGACAGTTGTCGCAGCAGCACCGAATGATTTGCTCACCGCGCTTCCCGGCCAACTCTGGGGTGGTGGTGAAAAGATTCAGTTCCAGTCGCTTCCTCCGCAGCCTCCCCGTCCGGGACAGGTCTGGGTGGTGAACCCGGCGGGTCAACTTGAAGTGAGAAACATCATGCTCGGCATCACCGACGGTTCGCGTAGCGAGGTCGTATCCGGAGACTTGGTTGAAGGCGATGAGATTCTGATCGGTGATTCCACGCAGATGCCCGAGATCAACAACGCCGGCGGCGGCGACGACACACGGAACATGTTCCGCATGATGCGAGGTGGAGGGTTCCGTTGATCGGCGCCATGCTCGATCGAGCCGCCACCGGGGCCAAGGGCCCCAGGGAATTGCTGGACGAACCCGTCATCCGGCTGGACCACGTTCACAAGACCTATTACATGGGGGATATCGGAGTCCACGCGTTGCGGGGTGTTTCCGTCAATGTCCGGCAGGGCGAGTTTGTCGCCATCATGGGCCCTTCCGGTTCCGGCAAGTCCACGATGATGAACATCATTGGATGTCTGGATTCGGCCAGCAAGGGAACGTATCTGATCGATGGCCTGGACGTTTCGACCACATCCAGAGCCGAATTGGCGGACATTCGAAACCAGAAAGTGGGCTTTGTCTTCCAGAGCTTCAATCTGGTTTCGCGGACTTCGGCGCTCGAGAACGTCGAACTTCCCATGATCTATGCCGGTGTGGGAGCCAAAGAACGCAGGATGCGGGCGGAAGCCGCGCTCGAGATCGTCAATCTGTCCGACAAGTTGAAAAACATGCCCAACCAGTTGTCGGGTGGACAGCAGCAACGTGTGGCGATAGCCCGTGCGCTCGTCAACAATCCCGCGATAATCCTTGCCGACGAGCCGACAGGCGCGCTCGACAGCCGCACCTCGGTCGAGTTGATGGATGTGTTCCAGAAGTTGAACAAGGAACGGAACATGACGATCATTCTGGTGACGCATGAGCCCGATATCGCGGAGTTTGCGAAGCGGGTGCTGCTGTTCGGAGACGGCAAGATCCGAAAGGACTATCCGGTCGCGAATCAGCGGAGCGCATCCGAGAAGTTGAAGAGCATGCCGGTAATTGACGACGACGAGGAGGACGACGACGAATGAAGTCCATAGCCATACTACGCATCGCATTCTGGGCGCTCGGCCGGAACAAGATGCGATCCTTGCTGACGATGCTGGGCATCATTATCGGAGTGTCCGCCGTGATCGCGCTGGTATCCATCGGACAGGGCGCCCAGGCGCTGATCGAGGACCAGATGGAAGCGATGGGTACCAACGTCATGTACGTCTGGCCTCAGGATACGCGAGGCTCGGGTGGGGCTCGCGGGAATTCAGACGAACAGGGTACGCTGACGGCGGCGGATATCAATGCGATCCGGAACGAAGTGCCGGTGGTGGCGGCAGCCACTCCCATCGTCAACGCGAACGGCCAGCTAATCTTCGGAAACAGGAATACCTATGCACGGGTGCAGGGGACTAACGAACAATTTCCGGAAATTCGTGATTGGGAGATCGGGCAGGGAGCGTTCTTCACGGCCGAGGACGTGGAATCCGCGGCCCGCGTTCTGGTGGTCGGCCAGACAGTTGTCGACGATGTATTCGAAGGAATCGATCCGATCGGTCAGACTGTCCGGCTCCGCAACCTCCCATTCCGTATCGTTGGGGTTCTGGCGTCCCGCGGTCAGTCCGGCGTGGGCCAGGACCAGGACAACACGGTGTTGACGCCGTATACGACCGCACAAAAGAAGCTACTGGGGCAGGCCCTGCCGCGGATCAATCAGGGGATGATGAAGGCGATCAGCCAGGAGGCGACTCCGATCGCCGAAGGCCTCACGATCAGTCTTTTGAGACAACGTCACAACATTGTTCCCGGGCAGGACGCAGACGATTTCAGTATCGGTAATCTGAGCGAAGTGGCGGATGCCGCTCAGGAAACGACGATGATCATGACGCTCCTGTTGGGCAGTATTGCTGCGATCTCGCTGATTGTGGGGGGCATCGGGATCATGAATATCATGCTGGTTTCGGTGACGGAGAGAACCCGGGAAATCGGCATACGGATGGCCGTGGGTTCGCGTCCGGGCTATATCCGGCTTCAGTTTCTTGCGGAGTCGATCATGTTGAGCATGGCCGGAGGTTTGATCGGTGTCCTGTTCGGGGGCGTGTCTTCGGTTCTGATCAGCGAGTTTTTCGCCATGTCCACGGTGGTATCCACGACTTCCGTTCTGGTATCGTTCGGTTTCGCCGCCGCGGTCGGTGTGTTTTTCGGATACTATCCGGCGCACAAGGCTGCGGGCCTGGATCCGATCGATGCTTTGAGATACGAGTAGACGGCAGAGACAGTTCGGATTTGAGGAAAATGGGCGGTCGGCATCGGCCGCCTTTTTCTGTTTATCGGTCCGGGCGAGAACACAACTCGGTTTCTGCCCGGCGTTTCACGCACGGTTCGTTCAAACGACTGTTAGCAGCCCGTGGTAGAACCCTGCAGGGTCGCGCGCGGGGGTCTTCGGGTTTCAGGCGCGAAGAGAGGAGCGGAGCGATGGTTTCACATCGTGACCGACGAACGACAAAGTCGGTGGCCCGAACCCCCCTGCGCCCCACGGGTTACGGCGGCATCGGGCCATCTGCCACGTTGCCCCTCCTCGATCGATGGAGGACATCGACTTCGTCGCGGCGCCTCGCATATGTCCCCATGGCGCTCGTAACGCGATCCCTGCAGGGTTCTACCACGGGCTGCTGATGCTATCCGAACCCCGAACCACGGCATTCGACCTGAACTTCACGGTTTTCAAGATACCCGTACGCATACACCCCATGTTCTGGGCGGTCGCGTTCGCCTTGGGTTTGAGGCTGCCGTTCCTGGAACACCTGATCTGGGTCGCCGTTGTTTTCGTTTCGATCATGGCCCACGAAATGGGACACGCGCGGGCTCTGGCGCACTTTCTCCGACCGTCGCGCGTCGTCTTGTACAGCTTCGGTGGGCTCACCATCCCCGTACACGACGGCTCTTCGGCTCTGACGGGTTGGCGTCCCGGATTCGTCTCGGCGTGCGGACCTCTGGCTGGGCTGGGACTGGCGACGGGAGCATACTTCCTGTTGCCACTCATCGGTTCGTCAACCGCCGGTGCGACAGGAGCGTTGTACTACCACCTGATCTGGATCAATCTGGTCTGGGGTGCGATGAACATGCTGCCGATCTGGCCCCTGGACGGCGGCCAACTCGCCAGATCGGTGCTGGTGCATCTTGTCGGGGACAACGGCCATTCCATTGCGGCCACCCTCTCGCTGGTAACCAGCGTTGCGGTGGCCGTGCTCACCTGGCGAATGGGTTTCCCGCTGGCCGCCGTGTTCTTCGGATATCTTGCAGTCATGGAATGGCGGCGGTCGTTCTGATGCCGGCGTTTCGAGGGGATTTCAAGACCGATACCCCAGCATTTCACGACTGATACAGTGGGGTAGCGACCTCGGGTGTTGGCGATCGCCGCATAAACTACGGAAATCCAGAACTCGTCATTTTATGTCCTAATCTGAAGTTCCCCCGGCATTTTGGTCGAAAACGCACCCTAACGTCTTGAATTAGGGAGCATTATGCCTCGG
This sequence comes from Terriglobia bacterium, assembly GCA_963555775.3. Taxonomy (GTDB): domain Bacteria; phylum Acidobacteriota; class Terriglobia; order 20CM-2-55-15; family 20CM-2-55-15; genus JAJEDW01. Next base: position 1,071,103 of record CAUVWY020000009.1, read on the forward strand.
CAGAAAAGCGCCAGATGTTCCCATGTATGAGAATCTTTTTGCTCATTGTGGTGTTGCATTAATCAGCTATTTCACGTACATTATGTTCCCATGTACGTTGAAACTGTTCCCAACCGCAACTCGCCACCCGCCGTCCTGCTGCGGGAAGGCTGGCGCGAAGGCCATCGCGTCCACAAACGCACCATCGCCAATCTCTCCCATTGGCCCGCGCCGAAAGTCGCCCGCCTCCGCCAACTGCTCAAGGACCAACCCCTGGTCCACCCCGAGGAGGCCTTCACCATCGACCGTACGCTGCCGCACGGCCATGTCGCACTGATCCTGCACCTGCTGCGCCGTCTCGACCTGCCGGCCGTGCTCGACCGCAAACGGTCCCGGCCGCGCGACCTGGTGCTGGCGATGCTGGTCCAGCGCCTCCTGGCGCCCACGTCCAAGCTCGCCGCCACGCGGCTGTGGCACACCACCACGCTGGCTCAGGAATTGGCGCTCGACAACGCCGATGAGGACGATCTCTACGACGCCATGGACTGGGTGCTGGAGCGTCAGGAGCGGATTGAACGGCGGCTGGCCGCGCGGCATCTGACCGACAGCGGGCACGTGCTCTATGACGTCAGCAGCAGCTATTACGAAGGGCGCGCCTGTGCCCTGGCCCAGTTCGGTTACAGCCGCGACGGCAAGCGGGGACGGCCCATCGTGGTCTATGGGTTGATGACCGATGCGGCGGGGCGGCCGGTGGCCATACAGGCCTATGAGGGCAACACGGCCGATCCGAACACGGTTCCGGACCAGGTGGCGAAACTGCGCGATCGCTTCGGTCTCGAACGGGTGGTGCTGGTGGGCGATCGCGGCATGCTGACGCAGACGCAGATCGACCATCTCAAACAGCACCCGGGGTTAGGCTGGATTTCGGCGTTGCGGCATACCGACATTCGCCGGTTGTTCGAGCAGGGCGCGGTGCAAACGTCGTTGTTCGATGCGCGGAACCTGGCCGAAATCACCGTCGCGGCGTACCCGGACGAGCGGCTCGTGGTCTGCCACAACCCGGTACTGGCCGAGCGCCGCCGGCGCAAACGCGACGCGCTGCTCACGGCCACCGAAGAGGCGTTCGGCAAGATCCAGCGCCAGGTGGCGCGGCGGACCCGGACGCCGCTGACCGCGACCGCCATTGCCGAGAAAGTCGGGCGCGCGCAGAACCGCTTCAAGATGGCCAAGCACTTCGAAACCGTCATTGAAGACCACCGCTTCACCTACCAGCGCAAGACCGCCGCCATTGAACGCGAAGCGGCCCTGGACGGGTACTACGTCGTCCGCACCAGCGAACCGGCCACGCGACTGGACGCCGCCGCAGTGGTCCGCGGCTACAAGAACCTCGCCCGCGTCGAACGCGCCTTTCGGTCCCTGAAGACCGTGGACTTGCGGATACGGCCCATATACCATCGCACCGAGTCGCGTGTGCGCGCCCATATCTTCCTGTGCATGCTCGCCTACTACGTCGAATGGCACCTGCGCCAGGCGCTCGCGCCGTTGCTGTTCCACGACGAAGAACTCGACCTGCAACGCGCCACGCGCGATCCCGTCTTGCCCGCCCAGGCGTCCGACACGGCGAAGGCCAAGAAGAACCGCCGCCGGACCGATGACGGTTTGCCCTTGCACAGCATGTCCACCCTGCTCGCCGAGTTGGCGACCCAATGCCGGTGCGCCTGCCGACTCCAAACCGATCCCGACGGCCCGCCTCTCGAACGCCTCACCGAACCCACCCCTCTGCAACGGCGCGCTGCCGAACTGATCAAGACGTTCCCAGTAGCCGACATTTCCATATCCTGATTTGTTCTTATTTCTCAGCTAGATACGTCCATACTGGCGGGGGAACTTCAGCCTAATGAAAGATACAAGGGGCGGTAGTCGTGCGGTCATTGTGCAGTCATAGACTGCACCTACAGTGGGAATGGGAATGGGAGTGGGCGGATTTTCGGCCAACGGACGATGATGACGATCTTCAACCCCCGCGTGTTCAAAAAACTTCATTTTTAGGTGATCGTTCACAACCTCGGGGAATTCCAGCTAGAATCCGTGGATGCCCAAGCCCCTCATACTGGCATCCCGGTCTCCACGAAGGCGGGAGTTGCTGGGGATTTTGGGGATCCCGTTCAAAGTGATCCCTTCGGGCGCCGATGAGATTCCCGAACCCCGGGAGTCCCCCGCCGATTTCGTCGCCCGGGTCGCCGAGGACAAGGTCGCCGAGGTTGCGGCGCGCGTTTCGGGCGCCATTATTCTGGCGGCCGACACCATCGTCTCGATCGATGGAGAGATTCTGGGAAAGCCCACTGACCGCGACGACGCGATTCGAATGCTTGAACGCCTCTCAGGGCGCGAGCACGTCGTTTACACGGCGGTTTCGGTGACGGATTCTGCCAGTGGCGCACATGATGCGGGCCTCGACGAGACAAGGGTATCGTTCAGTCCGATCGACCGCCCGACGATCGAGGATTACATCCGGAGAGAATCGGTGATGGACAAGGCCGGCGCCTATGCGATTCAGGGATTCGCATCGACGTTCATACCCCGGATCGAGGGGGACTACAGCAACGTGATGGGGCTGCCTTTGCATCTGACCTACGACCTCCTCTGCCGGCACGGTTTGAAATGAGATATGTCATCGCCGGGACGGCCGGCCACATCGATCACGGCAAGACCGCACTGGTACGGGCGCTCACCGGCGTCGATACCGATCGGTTCAAGGAAGAGAAGGAACGCGGGATCACCATCGACATCGGATTTGCCAACCTGAATCTGGACGACGGCACCCGTATCGGGTTCGTCGACGTGCCCGGACACGAACGTTTCATCAAGAACATGCTTGCCGGCATTGGCGGCATCGATCTCGTCGTGCTTGTCGTTGCCGCCGATGAATCCGTGATGCCCCAGACGCGGGAACATCTCGAAATATGTTCGCTACTCCACGTTGCACACGGATTCACCGTGATCACGAAGGTGGACTCGGTGGATTCCGAACTTGCCGATCTGGTTGAAATGGAGGTGAGGGACTACCTGAAGGGAACGTTCCTGGGCGAAGCCCCGATAGTCCGTTTCAGCGCGATGAGCGGGGAGGGTACGGACGCTGTCGTAGGCACACTCGGGGAGATGTCGTCGAGGGTTGCCGCGCGCGACTCATCCGACATCTTCAGGCTTCCGATCGATCGGTGCTTCACCATGAAGGGTTTTGGGACAGTGGTGACGGGAACTCTGGTGTCGGGATCGATCCGCAAGGAGGACCCCGCTGTGCTGCTTCCGTCGGGACAGGCAACGCGAATACGTGGAGTCCAGGTTCACGGGCGTTCCGAGAAGCAAGCCCAGGCAGGGCAGCGGACTGCGCTCAATCTTCAGGGGGTGGACGTCGGTGACGTGGAGCGGGGGATGGTGCTGACGGTTCCTTCGATGCTCGAACCGACATCGGTGATCGATTGCCACCTCGAACTGCTGGCGTCGGCGCCCCGGCCCATCGCACGGCGAAAGCGGATCCGATTTCATGTCGGCACGGCAGAGATTCTGGGCTACGTCCGGTTGCTGGGCCAGGACCTGTTGGAGCCCGGAAGCTCTTCGTTCGCGCAGATTCGTCTCGAAACCCCGACCGTCGCGGTTCCGGGCGATCGGTTCATCGTTCGGCAGTACTCTCCAATGATCACGATTGCCGGCGGCGAGGTGCTCCAAGTGCGTGCGGCGAAACACCGCCTGAAGGACGAACGTGTGGTCCGGCGATTGGAACTCCTGCGTGTGTGTACGCTTCCCGAGCGGCTGATGTCGATGGTCGACGATCGTGGACTGGGCCGGATCGGTCTGCGGGAACTCGTGTCGCTGGCCGGGCGGGCCCCCGAAGCGGTGCGGAAGAATCTTGAAGAACTGCGGGACGGCGGCCGGATCCGTTTTCTGTCGGAGAACCCGCTGACCGTGATGTCCGAAGACGCCTATCGATCCGCATGCTCTCGCGTCCTTTCCGTTGTCGATGCGTTTCACAGGAAAAATCCGCTGGCCGGAGGAATCTCGCGCGAGGCGCTTCATGCGAGCGCCGTAACCAAGGCGCCTCCGCTCGTGTTCCAGTCAATTCTGGACGGACTGATCCGGTCGAAGAAGCTCGAAACCTCCAATGAGATCGTCCATGTCCACGGGCGGCGCGCGACCTTGAGTTCCGGGGAGGAAAAGGTAAGCGAAATTCTTCGGGAAGGTTTCAGGAAGTATGGTCTTGAAGTGCCGCCGGCCGACGAAGTTGTGCGGAAGCTTCAGTTGGATCCCGGATCGGTCCGCAGCGTTCTGCAGTTCATGATCCGCGACGGGTCGCTCAGGAAGATCAACGAAAAGTTGGTTGTTGAGCGGAGTGTAATGGATGGCGTGATCGATCGTCTGAGGGAACTCAAGAACACGAACCCGAACCTTGGCGTGGGAGAATTCAAGGAACTGACCGGCGTGACGCGGAAGTACGCGATTCCGATGCTCGAGTACTTCGACAGGATTCGCGTTACCCGAAGAAACGGGAACAGCCGGCTTATCCTGTGAGGTGCACGCACTCGGTCGCACAGACCCCCCATCCGGAGCCATTTGGCGGCAATTTCAGGTCGAAGTCCGGGAAACAGCGGATGCTCGAACTATTGGATTGAAGGCGGTGTTCCGGTTTTGGAATCCAATCGGGCGAAGGCAAGGGAAAGGCGAGGTGCGGAGCCGCTTCTTACGGTTCCGGCGACGAAAAGAAACAGAGCCCGATCAGGCTTCTTTGGATTTTGCGTCTTCGCTGTCGTCGCTCTTGACCGATTTCTTGAAGTTCTTGATGCCTTCGCCGATGCCACCCATCATTTCGGGTATGCGCTTGGCACCGAAGATGAAGACGACGAGGGCAAAGATCAGCATTAACTCCCACATTCCAAGTCTCATTGGGTGCCTCCATGCCATCCTTCAGATGTTGCCGAGCGTTCCGGGCGAGGTGAAGAAATGGGTTTGGTCTTACCGCAAGTATATCGGAAAAGACTTCAGTTGGTCCACGTGTAATCCCACAGGTACCGGCGGCGTTCGCTCGTCGAGTCTTCTCCAATGACAATACGATAGCGCCCTTCATGCTCGGTCGCGACCAGTGCGAAGATCTGTCCGTCCGTCTCTCGAAAGACCAGGTAGTGGTAGCTGCGGCTCCGCCCTTCCCGACTCCGCTGATCCAGAATCCGCCCCCGCTCGAAGCCGGCCGCGAGCAACTGTTCGATTTCCTCGGGGGTGGCTTCTCTCAGGTCGTCCGCATCCCGCCCCACGCTCATCAGCACCGCATTTGCAACCGCGTCGGCATCTTCCGACTCCATGGCGGACATGAACGCTTCTGCCGCATTGAGCGGCGGGGTGTACACATAGAAGTAGTAATAGCCCAGAGCCGTCGAACCTGCGATCAGAACTCCGATGAAGCAGAGGACGGGGAGGCGGAGCGGCAACGTCATGACTCGTCCCCGGTCCAGTTGCGCGGTTCCACCGCGATGCTCTTGAATTCCTGCAGCACGACGAGTCCGGGCTTGGCCCGCCGCGGTTTCTTGACGAACTTCCTGCGGGTGTAGTGCACATTGACCTTGTGGGAGTTGCGCGCCTGGGAGTGGTAGGCGGCCAGTTGCGCCGCGCGTTCCAGCAGGGATTCATCGATGTCGGTCTGCTTGGACGGATTGCGCACGATTACGTGAGATCCGGAGTAGTCGGCGACATGGAGCCAGAAATCGTCGGCGGAAGCGACTCGGAAAGTGATCTCGTCGTTATCGATGCTGCTGCGTCCGATGAGGATTTCGTGGCCGTCGAGCGTGATCCGCCGCCGTGGGTGGGCCGCTTTCGCCGCCGATGCGTTTCCGGTGCGACGGCTTCCGTTGCCCCTGCTCTTCGATGATTGTACGCTGCCTCTAACCGTCTGCCAGGCATTCCAGTTTGTCGCCGAACGGATTTGTGCCTCCTCCAACGCCAGCCCGGTTTCGGCCTTCTCCAACTCCAGAAGCTGGCCTTCAAGCATCTTGATGCCGCGATCGGCTTTTCGACGCTTCTTGAACATGAGGTCGGCGTTTTCGCGGATGGTCCTTGATGGATCGAGTTCCACGGTGCGCGGCGTGGGGACGCCATCGGAATAGTCGGTTACGTCAACGCGTTCCGTGCGATGGTCCATTTCCACGCCGCTGGAAACCAGAACCTGCGCGGTTTCCCTGAAGCCTGCCGTATCCTCGAACCGTTGGCGTCGGTCGAGCAGCCGTTTTCGCTGCCCGGCGAGCCGGCGCTTCCGGTTGCGCAGCTTGCGAAGCTGCGGCGTTTTCATTCGCTCCAGGAGCGTTCGGTCCTCGACCGCGTCGCACAGGAATCGGGTTGCCTCGAGCATTCCCGGGAAAGTGTCCACGCTGTGAGAGTTATCCAGGGATTCCAACTCGATCGGGCTCAGGATCGACCGGTACAAGCTGTCCATGTCGCCGCGTTCGAGCAATACGCTGACGGGTCGTTCCGAATAGAGCCACGCGGTCGTGGCCGGGGCCGCCACCATCGTCATCAGCGATTTCAACACCTCGGGCAGGGGCCGTCCGGAAGCGGTCTGACGATGGACCAACTCGTTCGAGAATATCGGCCCAACTCCTGCCAGGTTGCGGACCGGCCAGTTTCGCTTGTCTTTCAGGAACTCTTCTTCGTTGAACCACCCGGAGTCGCCGATGTCTTCGGGAACGTGGACGTCCGTGTCGTTCCGGGCGCCGGGGGTGTCCGCTGTCTCCGGCGTTTCGCCCGTCTCCTCTGTCGCCAACGTTTGGCCGAACCCGATTGCGGCGGCCAGATCGGTCTTGCGGGTCGCGGGATAGCGGTATTCTTCGTACTCCGCCAGTCCGCGTTGAGCCGACAGCGGCGAGAAGCTTGACAGGATGCGCCGTTCCCGGTCGAGCAGAAGCAGGTTTGGCGCATTCGGAAACAACTCGGCGACCAGAACGATGGTTTCCAGTTCGCGCGCCGGAAGTACCGTCTTGAACTCCAGGTCCACGATCCGCTCGGATAGCGGCTTGCGAATTGCCGACAATCTGGCCGAGACCAGATGTTTGCGCAGAACCATCGTAAAATCTCCCGTCGGGTGGTCGACGGGAGGCCTTGCGGCCGAAACGTAGACAGCCGGGTTCCGGGGTGTGAGGGAGATTTTCAGCCCGGGCATACTGACGCTGCGGGTTTGCAGCAGGAAGCCGTTTGCGTGATGCTGCACCACACGCCGGACTACCATGCCCCGGGTCTCTCTGACGAGATCCTGAACCAGAGAAATGAGCGCAAAGTTCTCCACAGCTTGTAGTGTAGCTGAAATTACCGGACGCGACCCTGAAGGGTCCTGCCACGGACTGCTGGCTGAAATTACCGGACGCGGCCCCGGGAGTGTCCCGGCGATCCCCTACGATCGCTTGACGAATGTGTCGGAGACCTTGTCCGCCCAGGTGAGGTGTTCGGGATCGATGTAGGCCCAGAGAAATCCGAGCATGAACGGGACGGCGGAGATCAGGTAGCCGAAGGTGCGCAGCAGGGCTTCGGGAGGGGACAGCGGTCGGCCCTTCCGGTTGACCAGGGTCAGTCCATGAAGACGCTTTCCCGTGGTCTGGCTTGTGCTCATCGCGAAAAGGGCCAGATACACAACCAACAGGATCAGAAAAGCGACGGCGTAGATGCCGATGACGGTGCGGTTGATTTCGATCGGGCCTGCCATTTCAGACATCGTGGCGGAAACGAAGAGCACGTAGGGAACGAAAACGATCCCCAAGTCGGTCAGCATGGCGTATGTCCGGGCCATCAGGAGTCGGCCCTGGTAGTCGGGGAAGGTGAATTCGGCAGCGAAATCGTCGTTATCGAAGTCCAACCCGGGCTGGTTCAGAAGATTGATGATTGTGCGCCGGGCCTTTCGCATCGCGCAAATTCTACCACGTTCCTTGCGAGGACCCCGGCGTTTGTGATTTAGTGAAAAACAGCCCTGAGGAACTGCCAAACGACTGATGTCAAAGGCTCTGCCGCAGGTTGAAACGTTTCGCATGATGCGAGCCCCGATACATTCCATCGCGCTGGCTGTTCTGCTGATTCCAATGCAGGATAATGACCTTGTCCTGAATGCCGTCAGTCAGGAGTGGGAAAACGGGGTTGGAACCCTGACTGGCAATCCCGTCGTTACGTACCAGGACATGCGATTCGAAGCCGACGATCGTATTGTCTACGTCGAAGAAACCGGTGCCCTTAGCGGGAGTACGTTCGTTACGTTCACGCGTGGCGACGAGCGCCTGACCGGTCGGGATTTCGAGTTCAATGTGGAGACCCGATCCGGCGTGTTGCACGACGTTTCGGGATGGCTGACGCCGTCGCTCGTGATCGAAGCTGCCGAAGCACGGCGTCTGGAAAACGGCCACTACGAGTTGACCGACGTCAAAATCACCACATGCGACTCCGATGGGAACCCCATCTGGTGGTATCAGACCCAATTTGCGACGATCGATCCCGAAAACGACGTGCGCGCGTCCCATTCGCTATTCAAGATCAAGGGCGTGCCCTTTTTCTATCTTCCATGGTTGACCGTACCCGTTGAAAATCAGCCGCGCGCCTCAGGCTTCCTGACACCTCAGACCTCCACGTCGACCCGGAAGGGCCGCAGTATCAGCGAGTCCTACTATTACGTCATAAATCGAAGCGCGGACGTCATGGTTACCGGAGAATACTTCACGCGCCGGGGGATGGCCGGTACCGTCGACTTCCGCGCGGTGCCCGATGATCGGTCCAGCATTGAAATCAGCAGTTTCTTCGCGCATGACCGGCTCGACGAAGGGGGGCAGAGCACGCAAATCCTGAGCTATACCCGGCGCGGCAACCTGCTTGCCGTGGCTGACATGAACATCGTCAGTTCGTTCACCTTCCGCCAGGTCTTCGAAGAAGGCTTCGATCTTATTTCGTCGCCCACGGAAACTTCCAAAGCGTTCGCGACCTACAATACGCCCGCTGCCAGCTATAACTTCCTCTACAGCCGGCAGGGGACTTTCTTCGTCGATCAGCCGATCACGATCTTGAGAAAGTCTCCTTCCATCGACATGGGGGTCTATTCGAAGCCGGTCGGGAACCTTCCCCTCTATTTCAGTTTCGATGGAAGCGTCGCAGGACTGCATCGGCGCGACGCCGTGCTCGAGAGCCCGGCATTCGTCGGACGGTTCGACATCTACCCCCGTGTGGAAATACCGATCCTTCGCGGGCCCGCTTTCAACTGGAGCCATACGGTCGGCGTCCGGAACACCTATTATTCTCACAGCCGCGCTCCCAAGATCGAACGCGACGCCTTGAATCGGCTGTCGCTCGATTACGGTTTCGAGTTTTCGGGGCCGCGGTTCGAGGGAGACCTCGGGCGTGTCCGTCATACCGTCGAACCCTATGTGGAATACCGTTACGTGTCGGGTGTCGACCGCTTCGAGGACACGCTGCACGTGGATGACGTGGATCTATATACCAATACCAACGAGGTGCGTTACGGAATCGTCAACCGTTTCTTCACGGACCGCGAAGTGCTGAGTTGGTCGGTTTATCAGAAATACTTCAGCGACCCTGAATTCGGCGGCGCGCTGGTTAGCGGCCGCGACAATGTGTTCGAGCCGCTGCTGGACCTGACGGGCTTCGGTTTCGGCGACGAACCCCGGCGTTTTTCTCCTGTCGTCTCGCGCATCAGCTATTCCCCGCGTGCGGGCACGACTGCCGATTTCCAGACCGATTACGACACACTCAAGAATGTGTTCAGGAGCGCCGGTGTCATCGGTTCGCACCGCGTCGGGAACAGCTACTACAGTCTGGCCTATTTTTTTACGCGCGCCCGTGCGGTTCAGGCAGCCCACAACCAGTTGCGGGGCATCGTCGGTTTGGGGAATTCGTCCCAACCGGGATTCAGCGCGACATTCAGTTTTGCCTACAACGTGGGTCAAACCTTTTTCCAGGCTTCAACCCTGCAGCTTAGCTATAATACCGACTGCTACGGACTGCATCTGGAACTCATGCAGTTCGACATTGGGCCTCGCCGGGAGAGTCGCATTCGTTTCGCCTTCTCTCTCAAGGATCTTGGGTCGATCGGTACACTTCGTCGCCAGGATCAGCTCTTTTAGAAAGCCGAATTTTCCAGATCAATGACGTTTCCACTCAATCGGATGCGCCGGACGCGCCAGACGGATCGACTCCGCTCCCTGGTGCGGGAGACGCGCCTCGACCCCGACGCGATGATCTATCCGATCTTTGTCTGTCCGGGTGACAACGTCCGCAAGGAAATCGAGTCGATGCCCGGCCAGTACAACCTGTCGGTCGATCAGGCCGTAGAGGTTGCGCGTGCGACCGAAAGGGCGGGGGTCGGCGGGCTGATGCTGTTCGGCATTCCGGAATCCAAGGACGATGTTGGCAGCGGGGCCTATGCCCATGACGGCATCGTTCAGCGTGCGCTTCGCGCGATTCGCCAGAACGTGAGCAACCTGCTCCTGATCGGCGACGTCTGCCTCTGCGAATACACCGATCACGGCCACTGCGGCGTCGTTCGCGACGGAGAAATCCTGAACGATGCCTCGCTCGACCTGTTGGCGCGAACCGCTCTGAGCCAGGCGCAAGCCGGCGCCGACATCGTGGCCCCGTCCGACATGATGGATGGCCGCGTGATCGCGATCCGAACCAGGCTGGACGGCGCCAACAAGACGCACGTACCGATCATGTCGTACGCTGCCAAGTACGCTTCGGCGTTCTACGGTCCTTTTCGCGACGCGGCCGGATCCACGCCCCAGTTCGGCGACCGCCGGACGTATCAGATGGATCCCGCCAACGTCCGCGAGGCGATGCGCGAGATTCAGCTCGATATCGAGGAAGGCGCCGACATTATCATGGTCAAACCGGCCATGCCCTATCTCGACGTCATTCGCAACGCTCGCGACACGTTCAGGACTCCCATCGCGGCCTATCAGGTGAGTGGCGAATACGCCATGATCGAAGCGGCTGCAAGGAACGGTTGGCTCGAACGCGACCGCACGATCATGGAGTCGCTGACGGCCATCCGACGTGCCGGTGCGGATATCGTCATCACGTACTACGCTCTCGAAGTGGCGGACAGTCTCTGATTCAATGTCACAATCCAAATCTCTTTTTGAACGTGCTCTACGTGTGATTCCCGGTGGCGTGAATTCTCCCGTCCGCGCCTTCAAGGCCGTCGGCGGCGAACCCGTCTTTATTCAAAACGGCAAAGGTTCCCGCATCTGGGATGTCGACGGAAAGTCGTATATCGATTACATCGGCTCGTGGGGACCGCTGATTGAAGGTCACCGGCAGGCCGAGGTCAGTGCCGCGTTGCGCCGAGTCGTTGACGAAGCCGGAACGTCTTTCGGTGCGCCCACGGCGGCGGAAGTCGAACTCGCCGAGTTGATCGTCGAGATGGTCCCATCGGTTGAGAAAGTCCGTCTGGTGAACTCCGGAACCGAGGCCACAATGTCGGCCATCCGGCTTGCCCGCGGGTTTACCGGCCGCGACAGGATCCTGAAGTTCGATGGTTGCTACCACGGCCACGGCGACAGTCTGTTGGTGAAGGCGGGTTCAGGGGTGGCGACACTGGGGTTGCCCGACAGCCCGGGCGTGCCCAGGGCGCTAGCCGAGTTGACGACAGTTGTGGGTTTCAACAACCCGGCCGAAATCCGCAGGACCTTCGATTCCCTCGGTTCGGAAATCGCCTGCGTCATCGTCGAGCCGGTCGGCGGCAACATGGGATGCGTGCCGCCGGAACACGGTTTTCTCGAACTCCTGCGGGATCTGACGGCCGATGCCGGGGCCCTGCTGGTGTTCGACGAAGTCATGACGGGATTCCGTTTGGCGCCCGGAGGCGCACAGGAATTGTACGGCGTGCAGCCCGACCTGACGACTCTGGGGAAGGTGATCGGTGGAGGACTGCCAGTCGGGGCGTATGGCGGCCGGGCGGACATCATGGATCATGTCGCGCCCGTCGGTCCCGTGTATCAGGCCGGAACGCTTGCCGGGAACCCGCTTGCCGTTGCGGCGGGGCTGTCGACGCTTCGCAACCTTCGCTCCGGCGATGCGTACTCCCGGCTCGATGCCCTGGCCGGCCGTCTGGAACGCGGCATCCATGAAGTGTGTGTCGAGCAGGGAGCACGCCTGCAGGTCAACCGCGTGGGTTCCATGCTCACCCTGTTTTTCACCGAGACCCCGGTTGTCGATTTCGCAACCGCCCGGAAATCGGACACCGAACACTTCAGTCGATTCTTCCGCAAGATGCTGGAACGGGGCATTTACTGGCCACCCTCCCAATTCGAGACCGCTTTCGTGTCGACGGCGCACTCCGAATCCGACATCGATCGGACCGTTGAAGCGATCGGCGAAAGCGTTTAGCCCGCCCCTACAGTGGGAGTGCGAGCGGGGAGCCCAAATCCCTCAATTTCGAAAATGTAGGGGCGGTCTATGACCGCCCGAATCAAGTCCGAAAGGATCGTGCGGATCGTGCGGTCATAGGCCGCACCTACAATGGGAGTGAGCGGGGCGCCCGAATCAAGAGCCGCGTCCATTGTCGGGCCGATCTACTGAACCGTCAGCATCTGGCCCGCGTAAATCCGGCTTCCTCGCAGGCCGTTCAGAGCCATCAGTTCCCGAAGCGGTATGCCAAAACGTTCGGCGATTTGCGACAGGGTATCGCCGCGTCGTACCTGATACTCGCCCACTTCGCTCACTTCGCCCGATTCCCCGGTCAGGCCCACCAGAAGCGTTTCTCCGGAAAAAATCCGATCCGATGGAAGCCGATTGATCGACATGAGCTGACCGATCCCGATTCCGAAATCCTCGGCGATTTCAGACAACGTATCGCCGTTGCGAACCCGATAGGTCGGTCCGCTTCCCGGCGCGATCGTTGAACCGCCTGCAACGCGGACGGCGGGAGCGGTGAAATCCTGGGGTTCGTCCAGCGCGATAGGCCCGAAGTATGCCTCGTAGTTTTCGTAGACGTTCACGGCTCCGACGTACGAGGCATAGAAGTTCTTGGACGCGTATCCGAACGACCGGCTGTTGTAATTGCTAATGATCGTTGCCATATCCGATCCGTGTGCGGCACTAGCCCGTGCCATGCCCCCGGTACCGTGGTTGTATGCGCTGATTGCCAGAGGCCAGGACTGCAATCGCTGATAGTTGCTTCGCAGCAGCCTTGCAGCCGCACGCGTGGCAATCGCGGGGTTGGTACGGTCGTCGCGTCCCCGCCGGACAGTCATGAACTGCCGGCCTGTTGCAGGCATGAATTGCCAGATACCAACGGCGCCCGCGTACGATCGTGCTGCATTCTCATACGACGATTCGACCAGCGGCAGCAGGGAAATGACCGTGGGTACGCCTTCTTCTTCGAACACCTCCTTGAAGTACTCGCGATAGCGCCCGGAACGGACGATGCCCTCTTCGAAGCGTTCCTTGATGCCGCGCTGAACATGGATACGGCCCCGCAGCACCGCGATGTCTCCGGCCGTCATCCGTACGCCGTCCGCCTGGATCCGGTCGTAGAGGACGCGCGCGTCGGCGCTGAGTGTGGCGGGTGACGAAATTCCTGACCGAACTTCGTTCAGTAGCTCCTCGACGCGCCGGACGCCCGAACGCCGGTCACTTTCGCTGACGACGTCGTAGATCAAATCGACACGCTGGGCGTCGTGGATGATGAGGTCGTCACTGCCGTATTGGATGAAGACTTTTTCCCAGAACTCGATGCGGTCTTCGATTCCAGCGACCGGGAAAAGGTCGGGAGGCAACTGCGCCAGTGAAGGGAACGCGGCGATGCCCAATACGAAGAGCGGAAGAAGTAAGCGGCAAGCGGTCAATTTCATCTGTTGAATCTCCGGTTCAGAATTGTTGTCGAACGGGTAAGCCATTGATTCATCAGCCAATTTTCGTTGGCTATTCTAGCAGGGGACGGTACGGGGAATTGAGTAAAAAATGACATCAGAACTCGCGAAGCAACCTCTGGGCCGCAATCAGCAGAGGATCCCAGAGACTTCCGTACGGAGGCGTATACGCCAAGTCCAGTTGTGACAACTGTTCGACGGTGAACCCCGAGGTAATCGCCGTGGCCGCAACGTCGATCCGGCGGGCGACATCGCCGTAACCGGCACTCTGAGCCCCCAACAGCTTTCCCGATGCGCGGTCCGCGATCAATTTGATCCATATCTTTTGCGCGCCCGGGTAATATGCGGCCCGATCCACGGCTTCGATCCGCGCGGACACGGTCCGGATCTGTTCCGCCGCGGCATCGGACGAACTCAAACCCGTATGAGCGACGGCCAGGTCGAAGACTTTGAGGATGGTCGTGCCGACCGTTCCCGAGAAGCGGCTGCGGCGCCCCGCGAGGTTTTCGCCAGCGACGCGTCCCTGCTTGGCCGCCACGGTTCCCACGTAATGAATCACGGGGCGGCGTCTCTGCACGCAGAATGCCTCGGCACAGTTTCCGGCCGCGAAGATGCCCGGAACGTTGGTTTCCATGTATTCGCTCACGGCGATGGCACCCGTCGCGCCTGTCCGGACGCCCGCGGATTCGGCCAGTTCGGTGTTGGGCAGGACGCCCGTGTCGAGCAGCACGGCATCGGCGGGTTCCAATCCCAATGTCCCCCTGGCCTTAAGCCCCGTCACGCGGCCGCTGTCACCGACCAGCGCTTCGACCGGGCACGAGGTTCGCACGCCAACGCCGTGCCGCTCCAGTTCGTATTCGACGATCCGGGCCATGTCGGGGTCCATGCTGGGCATCACCTGGTCCCGCGTTTCAAACAGCGTCACCTTCTTGCCGAGCCGCTGAAGACTTTCGGCCATTTCCAGCCCCACGTATCCGCCACCGACCACGACGACTTTCGCCGCCTTTTCAGCCACTGGCCGAAACCGTACGGCGTCTTCGAGAGTGGTCATCGAAAAAACGTTTTTCAGATCCGTTCCGGGAATGTCGGGTATCCGCGGCTGGACGCCCGTGGCAAGAAGCAGTCGATCGAAGCGAAACGAAACGGCCTCTCCGGTATCGATGCGCCGGCCCTCGACTCGCTTCTTCGACGGAAGGACCGCCTCGACCGCCACGTTGGTTTGCGCTTCGATATCGCGTTCGCTTCGCATTCGCGCGGGCGTGAACGCAATCAGGTCCTCGGATTCCACATCGCCGGCGACGTAATAGGGGATTCCGCAGGTGCTGTAGGAAATCTGCGGTCCTTTTTCGAGAACCGTGATTTCCAGACGAGGGTCCAGCCGCCGCGCGCGCGACGCCGCGGTGAGTCCTGCCGCGTTTCCGCCGACGATGACGATCTGTTGCATTACAGATACCGCTCCCGTTCTACGACCCAGGAGGCCGGATCGTCACTCCCTCTTCTCTCGATGATGACGTGCGTGTCATCGGCAAGGACGCGGAGACGGTCAACGCCCAGCGATTCCGAGAGCTTGAGAAACTCCTGGGGGCTGAAGCCCGCGCCGACGGAGGCCGTGTAGGAATCGCGCAGTATTTCGGGATAGTGCTTGCGGTGAGTCCGGATGTGCCGCTCGATTCGAAGGCGGTTGGGTCGGATCAGATCGCGGATCAGAATGGCGCCCGAGGGTTTGGCGATGCGGCCGACCTCTGTCAGGACCGCTTCGGGATGTTCCCACTCGTGGAGGACGCTGTCCGACACCACCATGTCGAAGTACCCATCCTTGAATTTGAAGCGCGAGAGTTCGCCGACCTGAAAGAACATGCGGTCGCCGAGTTCCCATTCCATGGCGGTCTCACGCGCCCGGTCGGCCATGGCCCTGGTCCGGTACACGCCCATGGCAAGCAGATCTTCCTGCTTCCAGAGCATTTTCATCGCCACCAAGCCGAGCCGGCTGTTCAGGTCCAGTACCATGCCGCTCGAGACGCCCAGGTCCAGGGACCGGTTCACGAAGTCCTCTTCCAGGTTCGAAAAGTAATCCATGCCGGCGGCCTCGACCCACCCTTCGATCTCGTCTTCGTCGGGTTCGGGCGACCGCGGCACCTGGCGTTCGCGATGGATCAACCGGTTCAGGATGGCCGCCAGCCACACCGAACCGCTCACCACACCTCGCCCGGCCCCGGATTCAACGGGTCTCGGGCGGGTTTCCGACCATAACCGCCACTTCGTCCAGCAGGATGTTGTTCTGGGACATGCATCGAACCTCCCGGAACAGGGCGTAAACGTTCGTCATCAGGGCCAGAATGGCGAGCGTCGAGTGAATCCAGACGGGGATCACCTGCGTATCCACGCCGGCGCCGACGATGAAGACCGCCATCGTGAACAAGATTGCATAGGTTGCCAGGGGAAAGACACGTGCCTTGAACTGCCGCGTCCGCAGAATGAATTCGCTTTGCCGCGGGTGTTCGGCCATCAGGTCCTTCGCCTGCTTTGCAGTGCCGATGAAGTAGAAAATCGACATGCACTGTGCCAGCACCGCTACGAAAGTGGTAAACACGGCAAACAGAAAGTGCTGGCTGACTTCGGGCCGGGTGTCGATGGCGAATCCCATGATCATCGTAATCAGGAGACTGACGATTCCCATGAGTGAACTGGTCAGAAGTGCGATTGCCATGGCGTTTCGGACCAGATTCTAACATGGCCGTGGGGTGCTCCCCAAGTGTCCGGTTTCCATTCAAAACACAACCTGTCGATGATGGGGAAAATTCGTACCGAAAGTATTGTGTGCCTGTGCGAACCCATGCTATCTAGAACCTGTGCGGTCTGGAAGCGAATTGGAAACATTACAGAAACGGGTGCCTCGTATTGTCGTGCTACTGGTCCAGGCGTCCCTGGTTGTGACGCTGACTTCGGCTTGCCACAGCCGGACCCGTTCCCGTTCGAAT
This sequence comes from Terriglobia bacterium, assembly GCA_963555775.3. Taxonomy (GTDB): domain Bacteria; phylum Acidobacteriota; class Terriglobia; order 20CM-2-55-15; family 20CM-2-55-15; genus JAJEDW01. The sequence goes on from CAUVWY020000009.1 coordinate 1,087,958, forward strand.
CCGCCGCCCGCGTCCGGCGCGGTTGCCGTCTCGGGGGGGTTCGATACCGTCCTCGCGCCATCCGTCGGATCCGTCGCCGAGGGTAACGCGTCGTATTACGGCGATCCCTATCACGGACGCCTCACCGCGAACGGCGAGACCTACGACAAGAACAAGCTGACTGCGGCTCACCGGACCCTGCCGTTCGACACTTGGGTTCGCGTGGAAAACCCGAGCAATGGCGAGTCGGTGGATGTCAGGATCAACGACCGCGGCCCATTCGTCCCGGGCCGGATCATCGACCTGTCCGAAGGCGCGGCGCGGCGCATCGAAATGATTCGACCTGGTATCGCTCCCGTAAAGTTGACCGTGGTCCGCGAGTCTCCGAACCCATCCACCGCTCGGCCAGAACAGAACGTATTTTATGCGGTTCAGATTGGCGCGTTCAGCCAGGAGGGAGCGGCCCAGGAGCTCCGCCGCCGATTGGAGCAGAAGTACACAGGCGTCTATGTGGACCGGCCCAACGACGATAGTCCCTTCTACAAAGTCCGCATCGGAAGGGCGTTGCTGAGCGATGCACGCTATCTGCAGAATCTGATTCGGGACGAAGACGGCATCGATGCCATCGTCTTCGAAATGAACTGACCCGCATTTCTCACGAGTTGTCTGCTGCAGAGCCGGATCCATCCGCCAGTGCCGCGTTCTACGGCGCGTTCCTCGCGCCGGGCGCGTAGCGGCGCGTTCCTCGCGCCGGATCAAGCGCGGTCGGGCGCCTCGACGTACAGTCAAGTACGCCTCCGTCGCCCTCCCGGCGCGCGCCTTGCTCTGACGGCGTCTCCGACTCTTCGCGACGAAAACCCGTGAGAAAGGCGGCCCACCCTCCGAAGGGCCGCCCGATCGTGGCCCCGGTTCACCTGCCGATGCGGACCATCGTTCGCTCAATTCTTCCAGCGCCAATGGTCGTCGTCCGGCTCTTTCCCCTCTCGTTCGGCCTGCTTGCGATTGTAATAGACTTCGAACCTGCGGCGCAGCCGTTCACGCTTCCATTCGACGTAGGCGTCACGCAGCAGATCGAAGCGGACACGCGGTCCCCGCAAGTAGAGGTAGCCGAAGACCATTCCTCCGAGATGGGCGATGTGCGCGACGCCGCCGGAACTCTGGTTGAGCGACGACAGGAACGCGATGCCTCCCAGGATCATTACGAGGTATCGGGCCTGGATGGGAAAAATGCCCCAGATCAGAATCATGCGTGTCGGGAACAGGACTCCGTACGCGAGCAGGATGCCGTAGACGGCGCCCGACGCGCCAATCGTCGCAATCGGGGAATTCCAGTCCACGATCACCGTCGACACGCCGGCCCCGATACCGCAGACGAAGAAAAAACGGTAGAATTCGCGGCTTCCCCACGTACGTTCCAGTTCTCCTCCGAACATCCAGAGGAAGAACAGGTTGAACAGGATGTGCATGAAACTGCCGTGCAGGAAGATATAGGTGACCAGTTGCCAGAGGAAGAAACGTTGGGTGACATCGGCAGGTCGGAGCCCGAAGCTTTCGGTCAGCATGCCGCCGCCGGCAAACCCGTCGAAGACCTGAAGGACAAAGACGACGACGTTCAGGAGCAGCAGCGTCCGGACGGCGCCGCCCATGCCGCCCGCGCCACCCGTGCCGATGAACGTGTAGGCGGGCCGTCCGCCGCCGCCGAAATGGCGAGACACTAGTCTGCGTCCTTCGGGCCGATCAATCGGCCGGCATAGAAAATGCCCATGCCCGCGGCCGCGGTGTACATCATCGGACCCATGTCGCCGAAGAACACGAGCAAGGCCTCTCCGACAACGATCAACCCGAGTAATTGCAGCCCCATGGATGCGTACTGACGTATCATGCTTTCTTCGCTGACGTTGATTCTAGCAGGTTTCCGGCATGCCAGCCGCGTGCGCAAAGAGTTCGCAATAAGCCAATGCACCCCTCGATCGCGATCGTCTTCACTTTAGCCGTCAGCTTTCTGATCGGCGCGATTCCCTTTGCCGTCGTTGCCATGTGGGGAACCGGCCTCGACATTACCAAAACCGGTTCGCGTAATCCCGGTTTCAACAACGTCTGGCGTGTGACCAACTTCCGGCGGAGCATGGTGTCGCTGGCTGGAGACCTGTCCAAGGGCGGGTTTGCCGTCTTTCTGCTCTCGTCGCCCGCGGATGCCGACTGGTTCAGGTGGTCGCTGGGGCTGGCTGCGGTGGCGGGCCATTGCTGGACCCCCTTTCTCCGTTTCAACGGTGGCAAGGGTGTGGCGACGATGGCCGGCGCCCTGCTGTATCTGGAACCGCCGATCGCGAGTGTCTGTCTGGTGCTTTACCCCACGCTTCGATGGTTCGGCCGCCGGATGGGTTGGGTCCAGGAAGGCGCGATCTCATCGATGACGACGATGTTGACGATTGCCATCGTCATCGCCGTCCTGCGCGGGCCCGAGTCCGGCGTCTTTGCATTTGCCGGTCTTGCGATCGTTGTGATCCGTCACATTCCAAACATCAGGCAAATCGTTACGAAGTAAGCCTTCGCGCGAAGAATTTGCTGCACGATGAAGTAGATCGGTTTGGCATCGATTGACGTTTTGGGTCGTTCGATCCTATGCGGGTGTCGCGACTGAGGCCACATCCACGTATGATCGTCTGCTCGGAACTCGACAGAAGTCCATTTCGCGGTCGATCCCATGGACAGCCAGCACCAATATTTATTCGCACCGTACGAGTGAGGCGGGGTCTGTCTGCGCCGCGCGGAACGCAGGCAAGAAACAAGCCAGGAATCCAGCGAGAATCACAATCAAGGAACCCACGAAAAGAGTCACTGGATCGGTCGGCGTGATGCCAAATAGCAGCGTCGACAGGAAGCGCATAAACGCTAAGGCGGCCAGGATTCCAAGAGCGAGGCCTGTCAAGACCGGGCGCATTCCGGTTTTAGAGGCCATTCGAAACATTTCCAGTCTTGACGCCCCGACAGCCAACCGAATGCCCATCTCTCTGGTTCGCTGTTGCATCGAAAACGCCAGGACGCTATAGATCCCGACGACGGTCAGGACCAGCGCAACGATTGCGAAACCGCCAAACACAATGGCGCCTCGCCTCCACCGGCTTGTAGCGGAGTCAAGTTCGTCCGATATCGGCCGTATGTTCATGTAAGGCAGATTCGGGTCCGTACTCTGAATCGCATCGCGAACCGCACGAATGGCGGAAGCATCATCTTGTTGAGTCTTTACGAGGAGGCCCGCGCTACCGCGACCCGCAGCGGGCCATTGATCGAATGGCACGTAGAAACCTGGATCAACCGACTGACTAAATCGCACCGATCTACGAATCGAATTCACGACCCCGACGACCTGCCGGCATATCGTGTCCGTTCCCACCAGAAGGCACTTTCCAATTGGGTCTTCACCTCTCCAAACATCCATCGCCATCTGTTCATTCACAACAGCCACTAACGGATTGTTCATTGTATCGGAATCGACAAAGCCTCTGCCCCGCAGGACTCGCATTCCCAGGATGGGGAAAAAATCCGGCGTGACTACATTTATGACGGGATTTGGTATGGGTATTGGGTTAGCTGCGCTGTAGTAAGGCGATTCGTATCCAGGCGCGCTCCAACTCATCATCATAGTCGGATTATAGGGGGATGTTAGCGTGGGACTCACTGCTGTGACGTTGGGGAGCAGCGTCAGACGCTCAAGCATTTTGCGGTATACATCTCTTGCGTCGGCCCTCTGTGCCAATGTAGATGAGACACCTTCCCTAACGTTAATTAGTGTCCGCCAGAAAACTCATAACTAGTTGATAATGCAGTACATATAGTGGACTTCGAGTGGTGAAGATCGTTCAGATGTCGTATTATTGGGGGTGAAGTTCTGGGTTTTGACCGCTGAATGGAGAATCTTCGCGAAGCGGGGACACGATGAGAGAAGTGCAGAGACGGCAGTTCCAGATCGGTCAGGCGCCGATCGAGCAGATCTGGATCGACCCGAAGTCGCGGGACGACATCCCGGCGGTATTGAAGGGGCTGCAGCAGATCTGGGGCGAGGAGGCGCTGCGCGTCCGGCTGTTTGCGCTGCTGGATGAGCATATTCTGCCGGAGGCCGACCGCACGGTCGGGCGTCCGGGGATGGAATTGTGGCAGATCCTGGTGCTGGGGGTTCTGAAGCAGGGTCTGGGCTGCGACTTCGACCGCCTTCACGACCTGGCGAACCATCACGCGACGATACGCGCGTTCCTGGGTCACGGCGATTTCGTCGACAAGACGCGCTACGAGTACCAGACGGTGGTCGACAACGTGTCGTTGTTGACGCCGGAGTTGTTGTCGGCGGTCGGACAACTGGTGGTGGAGAGTGGCCACAAGGTCGCCCGAAAAAAGCCTGGCGAGCCATTGCGCGGGCGGTGTGACTCGTTCGTGGTCGAAACGGACGTGCATTACCCGACGGATGTAAGCCTGTTGTGGGACGCGATGCGGTGCGTGCTAAGACTGGGGAGGTGGCCGGGCAACACGCCGTGGGCGCGTCAGTGGCGGCATCTATCCAGGAAGGTCAGGAAGCTGTTCAACACGGTGCGCTCGACCCGGCGGGCGAAGCGCCGTCCGGAGCGTGTGGAGGCGTACCTGGAGCGCTGCCGCGCACTGGTCGCCCGGATCGCGGAGACCCTCGACGAGCTGCGGGACAACGGCGTCGAGGAAACCACCTGTCAATCAATCGAAGGCTTTATCGCTCATGCCCGGCGCCAAATCGGCCAGGTTGAACGCCGGCTCCTGCGAGGCGAGACGATTCCTCACGCGGAGAAGGTGTTCTCGATCTTCCAGGAGCACACGCGCTGGATTTCGAAGGGCAAGGCGGGCACGCCGGTGGAACTGGGAGTGCCGGTCGCTCTCATCGAGGACCAGCATCAATTCATCCTGCACCACCGGATCCTGTGGGAGGGCGAGGACGTGGACGTGGCGGCGCCGATGGTCAGGGAAACCCAGGCGCGGTATCCCGATCTGCGGGCGTGCAGCTTCGACCGGGGCTTTCACAGTCCTGAGAACCGGATCAATCTCGACGCGCTCCTCGACCTCAACGCGCTGCCGGGAAAGGGGTATCGGTCCCGAGTCGACCGGGAACGCGAAGCGGAGGAATCCTTCGCCGCCGCGCGGCGCGCGCATCCTGCGATTGAATCGGCCATCAATGGATTGGAGATCGAGGGCTCAACCGTGTCCGCACTCACGGCGCCGACGGCTTCGCCCGCGCGTCGCCCTGTCGGTACTGGCCGCCAACCTGCATCGCATCGGATCGATCCTGCAGAAGCGCGAGCGCAAACGACCACGCGTCGCCTGACCCACCGGTCCTCCCGGAACATGCCCGATTCGGGGCCGTCGCAAGACGGCAAGCCGCCCCATGCCCGGACGCCCGACATTCGGGCCGATTTCTTGCCGATCACTCCCCACGAGTCAACCGCTCCCGTTGCGGTTCGATTTATAGTGAATGAACGTCACTTGCACCCCCGGTCGCTCCCAAATCTCCATCCGCGAGAGGGGTTTTCTGGCGGACACTAATTAGTGAGCAGGGCGGGAAGGAAGATAACCTGTGTTGGTGATTAAACCAGAAGAGGAGAAAGAATCGCGGGCAACGGAAGGAGCCCGTAGGGCGACTGGAGTTGGGCGCGATTCGGCCGATGGGAATGGTGCCGGTCCGGATCCGGAGGTCGCCGATAAGGCGACGCGTCGACGATTCAGCGCGGAGTATAAGCGCCGGATCGTACGAGATGCCGACCGGTGTACGAAGCCCGGTGAGCTGGGCGCGTTGTTACGCCGTGAAGGGGTGTACTCATCGAGCCTGAGCACCTGGCGTCGGCAACTCGATGCCGGGGAGTTGGCCGGCTGATTTCGATAACGTAAAAGGGACCCACCAAACGGGGCTCTGATCGAGGAAAAGGGACCCACCCCTGATAGCCTCCCCGGAAGCGTGAACTGGAAGAACAGGCACGCGGGTGGGAGGCGAGGATTGATAGGGATGGATCAGTACGAGTTGATCAGAACCGCAGATCGGGTTTACAAGAAAAGCATTCGACAGATCGCCCGGGAGACCGGGCACACGCGACGGACGGTCCGGAAAGTATTGGCCGGACAGGAGCCCAGGTATCGGCGAGAGAAGGAGCCCGCCTGTCCGGTGATGGACCCGGTCGCCGGGATCGTAGATGCCTGGCTCCAGGCGGACCGGGACCAGCCCGTCAAGCAACGCCACACCGCGCACCGGGTGTGGCAACGTCTGGTGGAGGAGCATGAATTTACCGGAGCCGAGGCGACGGTACGCCGCTGGGTTCGGGAACGGAAGACACGGTTGGGCTGGAACCAGACCGGCGCTGTGGTGCCGCTGGACCCGGAACACGCCCGTGAAGCCGAAGTGGACTGGGGCACGGCCTGGGTCCGGATGAACGGTGAAGACCGTCAGGTCAAGTTGTTCTGTATGCGGTCCCGGTACTCGGGCAAGGCGTTCGTGCGGGCCTATCCGTGGGAACGGCAGGAGATGTTCCTGGACGGTCACATTCGGGCGTTCGATTGGTACGGCGGCGTATTCCCGACCCTGGTTTTCGACAACCTGAAGACGGCCGTGAAGCGGATTCTGAAGGGGAAGGCTCGGGTCGAGCAGGCCCGGTTCACGGCGTTTCGGGCGCACTACACGTTTGAAGCGCGATTCTGTAATCCGGCCCGGGGCCAGGAAAAATGCGGTGTCGAGGGCCTGGTCGGCTTTGCACGCCGGAACTTCCTGGTGCCGGTTCCCGAGGTGACCGACTTCGAGGATCTGAACGCGCAACTGCTGGAACGCTGCGCGGCTGACGACCAGCGCCGGATCGGCGGCCGGTCCGACGATCGCACGATTGGGGAGCGGCACGCGGTGGAGCAAGAACGCCTCCTGGCACTGCCCGACACGCGGTTCGAGAACACGAAGGTGGTGGGAGTCCGGATCAGCCCGTATCAGACCGCCCAGGTGGATCGGAACCGGTATTCGGTGCCGACCGCCTATGTGGGACGCCGGCTCTGGGCCCATATCGGCTGTGACCGGGTGAGATTTTACGCGGACCAGAAGAAGGTGGCCGAACATGACCGCGCCTTCGGTCATAGCGACTGGCGGATTGATCCGTTGCACTACCTGGAGTTGATCCGGCGGAAGGTGGCCTCGTTTGAGAGCGCCCGGCCGATCCGGCAGTGGCGGGATCAATGGCCGACCCAATATGAGACCGCGCTGGAGCGGTTGCGGGATCGGCATGGGTACAGCCGGGGCACCCGGGAGTTCATCGGCATCCTGCAACTCCACCAGGACTGGGATCTGGAACGGGTGTCCTCGGCCATCCAGGAAGCGCTCGATGCCCACTGTATCGAGTTGGAAGCGGTGCGGCACATTCTGATGCGGGAGGACACGCCGACTCGAGCCCATGCGCCGCTGGAGTCCGGGTTGATGCCCGGTATCACCGACCTGACGATCGCCCGGGCCGATCTGGATCAATATGACCGTCTCCTGGCCGGGGGTGCGCGATGAGTCCGGGTCAGGAGATCGTTCTCGACGACGCACTGCGGCAACTCCGGCTCCCGGCCATGGTGCGGGAGTGGCGGGAACACGCCCGACAGGCCAAAGAGGCCGGCGAGGGGTACACCGGCTTTCTATTGGCTCTGGCCAGCCGCGAGCTGGAACAGCGGCAAGCCAATCAGGTCCAGCGTCGACTACGGGAGGCCCGGTTCCCACTGCTCAAGACTCTGGAGACCACGGACCTGAAGAAGTGGCCGGTGCTGGATGCGATCCAGGTTCGCGACTATGCCGAGTGCGGCTACATTACCCGGCACGAGAACGTCGTCCTGTTGGGCAAGCACGGAACCGGTAAAACCCATGCCGCCACGGCTCTGGGTGTGGAAGCCTGCCGGAGGGGCTACCGCGTCGGGTTCACCACGGCCGCCGGGCTGGTCAACACCTTGATCGAGTCGCGCGAGGAACGGCAACTGAACCGGCGCCTGGCCAAGCTGGCCCGCTTCGAGCTGCTCATCGTGGACGAAGTCGGCTATATCCCGTTCTCGGCCGAGGGGGCGCAGTTGCTGTTTCAGGTCTTCTCGGACCGCTACGAAAAGGGTTCGCTGATCGTCACATCGAACCTGCCGTTTGCACAGTGGACCAGCGTCTTCGGTGACGCCGCACTGACCGCAGCCCTGCTGGACCGGCTGACCCATCACTGCGCCATTCACCAGTTCGATTGGGAAAGTATCCGGTTCACCCAAAGTCTAGGCGCCGCCGGCAAACGGAAGAACAAACCCCGGTCCGCCGGAGGATCCGCGTGAAAACCGCGGGCGCAGCGGGCTGTGGAAAGTGCCGCCCCCATGGAAACCCGCTGCAAAGCCAGCGCGTTCCCACAGTGGCTTGGAAGCCTTCGGCTCCCACACTTCCCACGGCCTCGACGGCGGAATCACTTACAAACCATTAACCCGGGGGTGGGTCCCTTTTACTCGATCGGGGTGGGTCCTTTTTACGTTGTCAAAGCGAGCCGGCGTCGGATCGGTCAAACGTGGACCGAAGGCGCAGCCGATAGACCCGCGGGATAAGCGGATTGCGGAGTTGGAACGGGAGACTCGGCGTCTGGAGGCGAGACTCGGGCAAGCCGAGACGATAATCGCCATTCAAAAAAAAGTTGCGACGCTATTAGGAATTCCGCTGAATACGATCCAGGACAAGGAGAACGGTTGATGGAAGCGGCCCAGACCCACTCTGCCGAGTTGGGCGCCGCACCCGCATGCCGGGCCTTTGGAGTTCCCCGTGCATCGTTCTATCGTCACCGGCAACGGCGAGCCGAACCCGCCCCAGACCCGATCCGTCGGCGATCGCATCGAGCGTTGAGTGAGGTGGAGCGCCAAGAGGTCCTCGACCTGCTGCATGGCGATCGCTTCGTGGACCAGGCGCCGGCTCAGGTCGCCGCCGCCCTTCTGGACGAGGACCGCTATCTGTGTTCCCCACGAACGATGTATCGGATCCTGGAAGCGAATCAGGAAGTTCGCGAACGAAGGAACCAGCGACGCCATCCCGCCTATACAAAGCCGGAGCTGTTGGCTACGGCTCCGAATCAAGTTTGGAGTGGGGACATCACGAAGTTGAAGGGACCCCAAAAGTGGACCTACTTCTACCTGTACGTGATCCTGGACATCTTCAGCCGCCAAGTCGTGGGCTGGATGGTCGCCGATTGCGAATCGGCGAATCTGGCCAAAAAGTTGATCCAGAAAGCCTGCGACAAGCAACAGATTGATCGTGATCAACTCATACTCCACTCCGATCGTGGATCGTCGATGAAGTCCAAGGCGGTGGCGCTGCTGTTGGCCGATCTGGGAGTGACGAAGTCTCACTCCCGACCGTATGTATCGGACGACAATCCATTCTCGGAAGCGCAGTTCAAGACGCTCAAGTACCGGCCAGGCTTCCCGGACCGTTTCGGTTGTAGCCAGGACGCCAAGGCGTTCTGCAGGGACTTCTTCCACTGGTACAACAATGTCCACTACCATTCGGGACTGAACTGGTTGACACCGGCTATGGTTCACCACGCCCGTACCGACATCGTCATCCAAAAACGGCAGCATGCCATGGATTGTGCGCGGCAACGCCACCCAGAACGTTTCGTCAACGTACCCAGAACGATCCCAGGGCCGCCCGACAAGGTCTGGATCAATCCACCCGTAGAATCGCAGGCGGTAGCTTAATTGTTGAACCCACGTGTCTCACACTTGTTGACATTCACCGCGGCTCGGTTGTAGCCCACCCTGTCGAGCGGTCCACTGATCATCAGCACGTTGTCAGGCGTGATACCAAACGGAAGATTCAGGGCGTTGTGAAGACTTCGAACAAAGAGGCCAGCCGTGAAAAGGGCAAGCACCGACAACGCCACTTGAACTGTCAGTAGTACGGAGCGCGTATTGATGACTCTGCCGTCACTGGAAATATGCTGGCCGGAATGGACCCGACCTTCATTCCCGATAGCGAGCGATATCGCGGGAAGGCTGGCAACCAGAGAGCAACAAAAGGCCAGCACGAAAGAAAAGACGACAACACGAGTACTGACAAATGTGTTTTCAAGTGCTGGCAAGACGAATAGCTCACGCAACACAGGCATTGTCCAAAGCGCCAAAAGCAAGGATATGCCGCCGCATGCGGCGCCCAACAGTGCCGCTTCTGTCACCAATTGCCTGCCAATTCGCAAAGGGCTGGCGCCCAGACAAGTACGAATGGACATCTCCTTGCCGCGATGAAACGAGCGTCTGAGCAACAGGCTCGTAAAATTCGAGATACCGATGAGTAGCAGGCTTAGCCCTGCGCCAATGACGGCCCAAATCGTGGGATCGAGTCCAAGAAACCGGGACAAGAAACCTTCGTTGACAGGAACAAGGCGGGCACCTTCCCACGGAGACACGGGATTTCCAGCGCTATCCACCAGGCGCCCGTCGGCGAGGTCGCCTTCCAAAAAAGAGACGATTTCACTATTCGCTTGTGACAACGTGGCTCCGTCCTGGAGTCGTCCCACAACGTGCAACCAGTTCCTCGTAAGCAAGGATGACCTGAGAGCGCCGCTCGGCAGCCAGACATCGATGTCTTCAAGTTCGACGCCATTGAAGCCCTCAGGGGTAACACCGACGATGACATGTGGCTCGTTCGAAATGTTTATAGCGGTCCCCAGAACAGGTCTTCCTCCGAATCGAGTCTGCCAAAATCGATAACTTATGATGGCGCCAAATTCACCCTCGGCCGGGTCATCGTCGCTGGGCACGAACCCACGCCCGAGGAGCGGCCTCACTCCCAGCACCTCCAAATACGACGCCGTCACAAAATCGACTTCAATCAGCTCGGCGTCCGGGCCATTCCCGAACGTGCGTTCGCTCGAACCGCTTCTCCCTGAAAGGGACAAGAATCCGGCGTTATCGACAATGTCCTGATAAGTGCGGTAGTAGAGACCAGTGCCGGATAGAGTCACCACTTGTTCGGAATTCGAGATCCACTCAGCGGTACCGAACAGAACGTGATCTATCATCCCGAAGGTAGCAACATTGATACCGATGGCTGTTGAAAGAATGACCAGGCCGGCAACAGTTTCACCCAACCTTCTGCTCGAGGCGGTGAAAGCGTATTTCGTATCATCCAGAACGGACCTCAGCAGGTTCCCCAGGGCGCCTATAGTGTTGTCATACCGCACTAGCAACTCCCTAAACTGGTTACGCGGCGCACGATTCTTCACAACCGGCGTTCGCCGGCTCATCTTCTCGACCAATGCCGCATGTTCCTCTTTCTGTCCCTGTTTCCGGTCAGTTGCGCATCCCACAATCGCATGGCCGTGTCCGATCGGGTCTGAGCGATTACGTCGACGTGATCCCAAGCGACATTGCCATCGTAGCCTCAGACATTCTGGAGATACCTCTGGACCTTAGACACCGGCTCGGCCTGTTCGCCCCGACTTTTTTCGTTCAACGCGTCGGAAGGACGAAATGGACCTAACTCTGTATGATCGCGGGGCAGCGCCCGCGTATGTTGGTGATCGCCGGAAAGTGAAGAAATCTGGACCCTGGCCGCGTGCCACATCTTCTGGTCATTGAGGGGCCTGCATTCCGAGACTGAAGGGGCGGTCATCGTGCGGTCATAGACCATCCCTGTCCAAAACAAGTTCCCTGAACATCTCTTACTTATCGACTGTTCCGAATCTGGTGGGACGCGACACGGTGCCCCACCCTTCGACATCATCACCCGCCCCACCCCGCTCCAGCGCGAGGCCTTCAAACTCCTCGGCGTCCGCCTCGGCCGTACCCAGTAGCGATCCCTCGATTCTTCGCTTTATCCCTAAAAAACAACAGGTTAGCTCGAACTCCCTCTCAAAGTTCAGGCTAGCAGCCTGTCGGACTAACACCGAATCAAAAACCTAAGTCATTCATATGACTGTGTTTACCGTTTCGGGCTAAAAAGGGCCGTTGTTGAAAACAAAGGACTTACGCCGAAAGTCCGACAGGCTGCTAGCGTACAACTGCTCGAGGGAAGTGGGCGCGTCCAGCGAAGTAGATTCCGCAGAAGATCGCGATAGACTAAGATACCAGCACTACGGAACTGTAGCTGAACGGCTGGATTCCGGAAGCGTGAGAATCAACGCTTCCATAGTGGCGAAACCGGATCGGACTTGATTCAACACTTCAAGGTCCAGGATATCCCCTGCAATCAGTCTCACCGTAGGATCAATCAGCTGACGGAACAAAGTCATCAGCCGTTCCACTCTCTCTTGAAAGCTTTCCGTCGGAATCAGAACGGGAGCACCCAACGGTGCGTGGCCTCCGCCGTTGATGAAGTCTATGACGATGCGGGCGTCGTCGATCGACCTTTTCGAACGACTCTCAATCTCGCTTCGCGCATCGCTATCGAGCACGCCTGTTGAGCGAAGGTCGTAGAGGCCCTGAAGCTCTGTCGCCAACGCCCACAAGTCCTCTAGGGCATCAGTTCGATCGTAAATCGCCGCACGCCTTGGCGGCGGTAAGTTGGCTTCTGCCAATGCCCTGGCGCGCAAACGAAAAGTCTCGGGAGCATTTGGGTCAGCCCGCTCTTCCCTCAAGTCCCTCCTTAACTCGTCCTCACCATCAGTGCTTGCCCTTTCCTGCTCCTTTGCTGCCTTCTCTCCTGATGCGCTAAACCCAAAGATCGGCGCACCGAAAAAAAGAATCAAGGTCAATGCCAGGACAGGTCTCATGAGCTTGCACTCAGGTTCATCCTGTCGGCGGCATACCAAGAGGTCAAGCAGAAACAGGCACACTCTATCCGGGCATTTGCCACGGTCTGAACGGACCTCTTCTTTCGCCGCATTCCGGACTTCCGTCGAACCGAGTCACACGCCTGCCATGAGCAGGTTGTCCATCAGTCGGCAGCGAAACAGAACAACAAGCCCGCGCCTCCAGTACTAATGAGATTCTCCTGTGTGCAACCCGGCGTCCCGTGGGAGGAGTTCCAGGGAGAACCCGGCGTGGAGAAGGAGTAGCGGTCGGCGTGTCCTACCGTTGCGCTGCCCTCGCCGTTGCTGGTCCAGTTATTGCATGTGCGGTCTTCGCCCGGCGGAAACGCGGTGCCATCAATGCGTGAGCCGGTAAGGACATCGTGTTCGGTAAAGTCGGGATCCCGTCGATGCGTGAGGCGAACTGGTTGCCGTTCTCGTCCAGCGCGTGTTCCCAATTGATATTCGAGTTGTCGTAATGCAGGTTCTCCACGCTGGAGGCTATGATGAGGCCTTCTGCGTTCGCCCATGGTCCGGCGCCTATTCGGTCACGCGCATTGACCGCTCCGTCCCCCTGAGTACTCAAATAGGCGCGCCACGTGCGGTTACCCGCGCCTGCCGCGCCAGCCAGCGCCTGACAATGTGCATCCGCGCCCTCGAGGCCGCCCAGGTTGCCACCATCGCCGATGCCGACGCTGGTGACAAAGAAGCCAAGCTCGGAAGGCTCGCCGTCGTCCTGCTGCTGTGCTGCAATCGAATTCCCAGACAATGCCAGGGCCCCCATCGCAACGGTAAGCGCTATCAAGGCTCGTTTGCTATTCATGCTTGTTGTTCTCCCTGACCCGCATTTCTCACGAGTTGTCTGCTGCAGAGCCGTATACATCCGCCAGTGCCGCGTTCTACGGCGCGTTCCTCGCGCCGGGCGCGTAGCGGCGCGTTCCTCGCGCCGGATCAAGCGCGGTCGGGCTCCTCGACGTACTGTCATCGCGCACCTTGGTGCGGCAGTAGGAAGTACGCCTCCGGTACCCTCCGTGCGCGCGCCTTGCCCTGACGGCGTCTCCGACTCTTCGCGACGAAAACCCGTGAGAAAGGCGGGCTATGTTCATTTCAGCTGACCGGTAAATAACACTACAGGTGGGGGATGAGGTCAATCTGCCAGGCATATGCCGAGTAACGCCTCTGCGGAAACTTGACGCGCATTAGCGCATAACGCGAGCCAGAGGCCCGGAATCTTTGGAAACTGGACGTTGGGCCGTATTCTCAGCCCTTCTAAACGCAAAAATATGACCAGTTTGCGGGTCGGCCAGAAGCAAGGACAGTTGAACTTCCACATCCGCTTGGGAACGAGCAAGTAGAGAGATACAATCGCCAGGGATTAGGGTCGCCAACCCGGCGACAAGGAGGGCGGCATCCTCTTTGGCGGGCGAGCCGTCAGCGTGAATATTCAAACAGGCTTTTGCACTGGAATCGCTCGTGCTCGAAGCAGGGAGGACGTGTTTCACATGAGACCTTTTGGGGTTGGGACGTTTCGGATGTCGAAGGAGGCACAGGTGCGAAGTTTTGTCTTCATTGCTGTCGTTCTCTCATTCCTTGCATTCACGGCAGAAGGAGCCCAGGAGTCTGAATTGGTCGAGATTTCCCGCCCTGCGCCGCGTTGGCCGGACGGCCGGATCAATCTCGGTCCGGTCCCTGGGGAAGCCGGGACCTGGGGCGGGAGTGGGGCTCCCCCGATGCTCGTGGAAATCGATACATGGGACATGCTGGAAGACTATGCGCAAGGCCGCGCGCTGCCGATAAACATCAATCGCTGGCGTCCCGCAGCCGAACTGGACGAGACGGATCCCGACCGGTTTCCGAAGCCGAAGCTCAGCGAGGTCCCGTTCCAGCCATGGGCCCGTGCGTTGTTCCACGAGCGCCTGCGAAACGAATTCGAGCCGTACACACGGTGCAAGCCCTCGGGCGGCGCCCGGCAGGTCGCGACCGCTTACGGGACACAGATCATCGATATGCCGGAGCTCGGGCGGCTCTTCATATTCCAGACGGGCGGTCCACGCAGCTACCGGGTCATCTTTATGGACGGCCGCGATCATCCTGAAGACCTGACACCGACCTACTACGGCCACTCGGTCGGCCGCTGGGAAGGCGATACGCTGGTCGTCGACACAGTCGGTTTCAACGAGAGAATGTGGATCGACCGGGAGGGCGTGCCGTTTACAGAAAAACTGCACCTGGTCGAGCGTTTCACGCGAATCAGCTTCGACCAGCTCCTGTACGAGATCCGAATCGAAGATCCCACGGCGTACACCGAACCGTGGGAAAGCGGCTTCTACATGAATTGGAGTGACGGGGCGGAGAGTTTCGAGTTCGTCTGCCAGGACGGCAACCGGGCGGGTGAGATGATGGTGGGCACCGATTTCACGTTCGCAGATCGTGACAGCCCCGTCGTTCCGTAAGCTCAGTAGAAGGTGTGACTCCATGCTGAAATTTGTCCGCTACAGTCTGGCGGTGACGGGGGCCTTTGTCCTTGCGGTGGCTCCTGTGGAGGGACACCACGGACCGACAGTCAAGTTCGACCCCAACCAGTCGATCACACTTGAAGGCTACGTGACCATGCTGGACTGGACGAATCCGCACGCTCATATCTACCTGGTTGTCCCCGAAGGAGACCGCCTGACGACCTGGTATATCGAGCTGGAAAGCCCCGTAGATCTGGAGGCGAACGGCTGGCGTCGGGATTCCCTGAGGCCGGGCGACGCAATCACAGTTGAAGGCATGGCTTCCCGGGATGGCAGTCCGCAGGCGTGGGGAAGCTCGATCGTTCTGACCGACACAGGGCAGCGGGTCCTGGAGGTCTCGCCGCCCGCCGCCCGGTTTAGTTCGGGTCGACCCACGCCGCGCTGGCCCGATGGTCAGCCCCGGCTCGGACCGCCGCCGGGAGAAAGCGGATATTGGCGACCTCGCTCCACGGTCATGACCGAAGCAGGCGTCGACGTGCCCATGGAGGCGAACGGCCAACTGCGCGACCTGGGCGACGCGGCGCGGGTGGCGCCGTTTAAGCCCTGGGCGCTGGGCGTGTATCAGCTCCGGCAAGGCCTGTTCCTGGGAAGCGACCCGATGTTCTTGACCTGCAAGCCGCCGGGCGGACCGCGAAAGTTCCAGGTGCCTTACGGCGTTCAGTTCGTCGAGGATCGGACGTTCGAGCGCATCTTCTTTCTCAACGGCGGCGGGAACCATGATTGGCACTTCATCTATACCGACGGCCGGCCCTTCCGGGGACACGGGGCCGGCGATGACGGCAACCTGCTGTATTACGGCTAGGCCCGAGGTCGGTGGGAGGACGACACGTTAATCGTCGAGTCGCAGGATTTCAACGAGAAGTTCTGGTTCTCGAACGGGGGTCTGCCGCACACCGAGCAGCTCCGGCTCTCTGAGCGTTTTACTCGCACCGACTTCGACACGCTGATCTACGAGGTTACCGTGGACGATCCGGGCGCGTACACCCGACCCTGGATGGCCACCTGGACGCTGGAATGGATCGCGGGCGAGGAACTGCCGCAGTATTACTGCCAGGACATTCGGCCGTAAGCGCCTCGAGTTCGAATCAACTCTCTTGGGGCCGTGCGCCCGCCAGACTTCACCCATCCCTCCCTTACCGAGAGCTTCAACGATTTTCTAGTGTGTGATTTTTGTGCCGGGCTGAATCACCCATACATATAGCTACGGAAGGGAGTTAACAGGAAAATCAGAATGTTGGCGATCGCCGGAAAGTGAAGAAATCTGGACCTTCGCCGCATGCCACTTCTTCTAGTCATTGAGGTATGGGCGGCCTATGACCGCCCGAATCAGGCATTCCGAGACTGCAGGGGCGGTCTATAACGGCCCAAATCTTCTTGCTGTAGGGGCCTGTGGTCATAGACCGCACCTACAGTGGGCGGGGGCGGATTTCCGGCCGGCGGACGATGATGACGATCTTCCACCCGGCGCGTGTTCAAGAAACTTAACTTTTGGTGATCGCTCACACCGCGTAGCGTTCGACAACGGCGGAATGGTGTATGCATCGGTCTGGGACCGGGGCCCGCCCGACGCCAACCATGGAGGTACCCCGTTCGATTGTCGTATGAGGGTATTTACGGACGGTCGCAGGAAGTTCCCATGAGACGGGTTCGGTATGTGGTGGCCATGAGTTTCGACGGGGTTCATCGCGGGTCCAAACGGGGAGAATGACTGGATCCAGATGGATTCGGACGAAGCCAGTTCCTTCTTCTCCGGCCGCACGGAGGCGGTTTGGCCGGCATTGGCCGAGATCAATCGATGGGCAGGTTCGGAGCCGTGTCGGAGCCTTCGGGCATCACGCTTCGGATCAAGTCCAGAACATCAGCGGAGCCTTCCTCCTGTCTTCCGCCCCCGTTGCCGCGGGCGGCATCCAGGAGCGTTCTTCCGGAGTCGTCGACGACATCCACCTCGGCCCCGTGGTCGAGCAGATAACGGACCACGGCGACACGGCCCACCTGTGCGGCAAGAAAGAGCGCGGTCTGCCCCTGCCGACCAGTCATGGAACTGCTGCGTGCGATGCGCGCCGTAAGGCTGGACGTATCCGTGATCCGGGCGTTCACGTCCGCTCCGGCTTCGAGCAGGATGTCCATGGTCTCCATCGACCTGTCTTCAACGTCCGCGGGAGGTCCGGGGCCCAGGACGCTGAAACGCGTTCGCGTACCGATACCGGCCGCGGCCATGAGCGGCGTCGCACCCATCGCATTGGGGAGGTCGACGAGGGCACCGTGGTCGAGCAACGCTCGAACCACTTCGTTGTCAAAGGTCTGCGCGGCCCGGAGTAGCGGCGTGGCGCCGGTGTTCAACAGATCGTCCTTGAACCGGCCGCTGTTGCCGCTCCGAGCGGGTTGAATCATGTTCAGTTGATGATTCGGGTTCACGCCCGCATCCAGCAGCGCGTGCACCAGTTCCAGCGATGCGGGCGGCCGTGGCCCTGGATTGCTATCCGGTGCCCCGCGCATGTTCACGGCCACATACAGCGGCGTACGCCCCCACCAGTCCCAGGTATGCGGGTTGGTGCCTTGTTCCAGCAGGTATTGAGCAACCTCAAAATGGGAATTGTCGATGGCCATCATCAAGGGCGTCATCCCATCCGGATTCGGTAAATCGATGTCGGCACCGGCTTCGATCATGGCCGCAATGCAGCCGTGGCAACCGGCGCGGGCCGCATACAACAACGGCGTCAGACCGCCGGTCGGACGATACTGGACGCGGGGCTCGGACGTCATCTGATTCGGCCAGTCGTTGGCGGCGGCGCGCACGGTAACGTCGGCGCCTTCGGAAACGAGGAATTCCGCCATCTCCGCGTGGTTTTGGGCCGCTGCCCACATCAGGGCGGTCTGGTTGCGGAATCGTTCGCGAGCATTGACATCGGCGCCATGCCTGACCAAAAGTTGGGCAACCTCGACCACGCCGGTACGCGCCGCCAGCATCAGGGCCGTTTGTCCATCGTCATTGGCCACGTTTGCGTCGGCGTCGGCATCGAGGAGCAATGAGACAAGAACGGCATCGGCGATCTTGACGGCCTCGGCCAGTGGACTCGCCCGGAATCTGTTGACAACATCGGCCGCGGCGCCTCGCTCCAGCAGTTCCTCGACCAGTTCCCGATCGACCCGATACACCGCCCAATGCAGCGGTGTCGTGCCGTCGGGTTGCGCCTGGTCCACGTCGGCGCCCCGGGCAATCATTTCCAGTGCCGCGTTGCGATCTCCCGACTGAATGCGGTCGGCGAGCGAAGCATCGGACTGTGCATGGCCGGTGAAGGTGAGGGCAAGGGCCGACAAAACGAAAGTGGCCGCAACGAAGGAATTCTTAAACGACATTTGGCGCCAACTTGTTATGGTGAGCCCACAATCCCTTGTAGACGTCATCCAGAAATTTGTAGGGATCGTTCCACGTTCGACCCAGGCCGTCCATCACTCCAGCTTCCAGCATGTTCCGGGCGCTGTCCCCCTGCCGGGCGAGGTCGACGGTTCGATCGTAGATGGTGGCCATCATGTCCCGTTCCACCTGCAGGTCCCGACGGGCGATCACGGGGCCGTAGCCGGGGACGATCCGCGTCTCGGCATCGCTCATCTCAAGCAGTCGATCCATGGCATCGACGCGACCGCCGATCCACGCGCCGGTGAAATAATCCAGTTCGGGGTCCCGTGCCGGAGCGACCACGTCTCCAACAGCAAGCACGTTGGAATCCCTGAAGAAGACATAGATGTCCCCGCTGGTGTGGGCCGCGATCAGGTAGCCGTAGTCGATCCGTTCGCCACCCGCGTTCATGGATCCGTTGTCGTAGAAGGTCTCGGTGGGATGAGCCGCGTCCGGGCGCGCTTCCTGGTAACGGTCTTCGGCCGGGATCCAGTAGGGAGTGGCCATCCACAGACGGGTGTTTTCGTGCGCGAGGATCCGTGCCCCCGCCTGCCCCAACGCTGCGTTCGAGCCGGTCTGTTCAAGGTGCCAATGCGTGTTGAAGACCGTCTGAACGCGTCCGGAACCGGGGAGTTCGCCGAGATGTGCGATGAATCGGTCGGCGGACTCCGGGGCGCCGCTGTCGACCAGGACCAGACCGTCGGTTGTGGACAGCGCGAGCACGTTGGTCCCCACATCGGTCCAGACCGAGAGGGTATCGTTCAGAACCGCGATGCCCGACTGGCGGCGGGTTGCTGTTGCCGCCGCGGCGGCTGAAGTGGGCGTGTGCGGCATGGCATGGGCAATGCCCGGCAGGGCCAGCCCCGCCAGTCCTCCCAAGGCGCCCTTCAAAAGCTGCCTGCGATCGGTCACCGGAACCACTTCCCCCGTGCGCTCATCCTCAGATGTCGGAAATGACGCCCGTGCTGTCGCCAAAACTGTCCCGCTCCACACCGGCCTTGCCGAGGATGGTCAAATGCAGATTGGCAATCGGAGTCGGCTCAGGCAGTTCGATGTGCCGCCCGCCGGTCATTGTGCCGGCGCCGCCGCCGACAAGGATGTTGGGCAGTGGGTGTCCGTTGTGCCGGTCGCTGTTGGACATGTTCGAGCCGTACATGAAGAGCGAGTTGTCCAGCAGCGTCCCCTCGCCGTCGGGAATCGCGGCCATCTTGCCGATAAAATCGGCAAATCGTTCCATGTGCCAAGTCTGGATCTTAACCAGTTTCTCGATTCGTCCCAGATCGTTGGCATGATGCGACACCGGGTGGAACGAATCGGAAACGCCGATGTGGTTGTACGTGCGGTTGGTGCCTTCGGAGACCATGAAGTACGAAGCCACGCGCGTCAGATCGGCCTGATAGGCCAGGGCGATCAGGTCGAAGAGCAGCCGGACCTGCTCGTCGAACGCGTCCAGTTCGCCGATTGGCGCCTCCGGCAGATCGATGCCCGACAGGTCGCGTTGTGACGCCAACTCGATGCGCCGTTCGATTTCTCGAACCGTCTCCAGATAGCTTTCCAGAATGATACGGTCGCTCGGGTCCAGATCGCGCTGCAATGCCCGCGTGCGGTCGTTGATGCGGTCAAGAAGGCTGATGGTCTGCGTGGCAATGGATTCCCGCTCCTCGGGTGTGTCGCCTTCGCCGAACAGTTGGATAAAGACCTTGCGCGGATTGAATTCCATCGGCAGCGGCGAGTTGGCGTCGCGGAAAGAAAGCGTGGAACTGTAGTAGCACCCGGAACCACCGCAGGCGGCCACCTGGCTCGTGGTTTCGGAAGCCAGTTCCAGGGAAGGCAGCGTGGTGTCCTGACTGATACGGCTGGCGACCACCTGGTCCAGCGTGGCGGCCATGCTGGCCCCCGCCGCGTTGTCATCCGGCCGCATGCCGCTCAGCCAGGTTGCGGGCGCCAGGCTGTGCACCCCGCCCACCATGGCCTTGTTTTCCAGATTGCCGAACGAGGTCACATAATTCTTGTAGGGTTCCAGTGCCGTCATGATCGGGCTGAGCGTGAAGTCGGGGCCCGCACCGCTCGGAGTCCACCGGTCCATCTCCGGACCGTGGGCCGTGTTTCCCATGATCGCCCCGTGGGGAATGTAGAAGAATCCCATTCGCATTTTCGGGGCCGCCGCGGTTTGCGACAATGCCGTGGCCGCCGGGATCATGGCATCCAGTAGCGGCAGGGCAAGACTGACGCCGGCGCCCTTGAGCAGCGTTCGGCGGGACAAGTGTTTTTTTGTCAGAAACATGAAATCCACTCCAGCGGTGATCGTTCACCGAACCGCTGCCACTTGGCAACGGCCCTTCATTCATTGGTTGAGCGCGACGTCCCCGCGACCCGGTTCGATGGCGTCCGGCCTTGCCTGCATCCGGAACGCTTCGCTCGTCACGATGCCCGCAACAATGGCGGACAGCCGGTAATCGTCCTCCGCCGCCTGACGGACGACAGCCCGCACCTGCGGCATATCGAAATATTCAAGTTCCCGACCCACGGCATACATCATCAGCTTTTCGGTCAGCGCCCGTGCAAACAGGTCGGAACCTTCCAGCAGTTCCCGCCGTAACTGGGCCGGGCCGTTCACCGGTTGGCCGCCAGGCAGGACCGTGCTGGCGTTGATCGGGGCGTTGGCCACCCGGTCGACATCGCGCCATCGGCCGATGGCGTCGAAGTTCTCAAGCGCCAGTCCGATCGGATCGATCACGCCGTGGCATTGGTTGCAACTTGGGTTGGCGCGATGCCGTTCGAGCCTTTCGCGCAACGTCGTCGGTTCCTCGCCTTCGGGCGTGGTTAAATCGGTTTCGACATCGGGCGGCGGGGGTGTCGGCGGCGTTCCCATCAGCTTGTCCAATACCCAGGCGCCGCGCAACACCGGTGAGGTGCGATCACCGTAGGAGGTCCGCATCAGAGCCGCACCTTTTCCGAGCAGACCCCAGCGTTCGGGATCTTCAAGCTCCACGCGCCGGAACTGAGGACCCAATATCGACGTGATGCCGTAATGCCGCGCCAGTCGTTCGTTCAGAAACGTATGATTGGCGGTCAGAAGTTCGGTGACGCTTCGATTTTCGAGCAGCACGCTCGTAACGAAGGATTCGATCTCAACGGCCAGGTCCTGGCGCAATTGGTCGTTGAATGCCGGAAACAACTCCGGGTCGGGTTCCACTTCGCGCAGGTTGTCCAGGTTCAGCCATTTGAGAGCGAAATTGCGCACGAGGCTCGAAGCTCGGGAGTCCGCCAGCATCCGCGCGGCCTGCGCCTGGAGGACCTCGGGGCGGCTCAGTTCACCGGCGTTTGCGATCTCGAGCAAAGCGTCGTCGGGTCCCTGACTCCACAGGAAGAACGAAAGACGCGATGCCAATTCCAGATCGTCCAGGGGGAACGCATCCCGTTCGGCCGCATCATCCGGCGTTCGGATCGCGCGATACAGGAAGTCCGGGCTGACCAATACCGCGGCTACCATCTGTTCGATGCCCGAATCGAACCCGCCCGGGCCCTCGATGCCGGTTTCAAAATACGGCATCAAGGAATCGACGTCGTCCGCGGTGACCGGCCGGCGGAAGGCACGGCGTCCGAGGTTTTCGGCGATGCGCCGCGCGCACGCCCGTTCTTCGTTCGGTTGCGGTTGGCAAATGAAGATCCGTTGGCGGCTGGGTGTTTCCGACACGCCGGGCGAGTCGAATGGGCCCACCACCTGGACGCCGTCGACCAGACGCGGCGCGCGCAGGCCACGGCCGAAGCTCTGGCCGCGCCCGGCGGCGAACTCATCGGATTCAGCCTGGGAGCGTTCGATGAAGGTTGCCACGACGTCCCGGATGCCGGCCTGAACCTGGACCGGGATGTTGGCAAAACGCTCCATGATCTCGGCCCGGCCCGGGGCTCCACCGCGGTCTACGATACTCAGGTCTTCAAAACCGCCCAGTTGTTCCCGAAACACTTCTTGGCCGTCCACCAGCAGAATCACTGTGTGGCGGGTCTCCAACGTGCGGGTATACAGGCCCACATCGAGATTCGGGATGGTGAATCGGTACTCTCCATCCGCCGGAAAATTGTGTCTGAACTTCATCCCGCCGCGCGTGCCGAGAGGAAGGCCGTCGACATAGGCCGCCTGGTTACCTTCG
This sequence comes from Terriglobia bacterium, assembly GCA_963555775.3. Lineage (GTDB taxonomy): Bacteria > Acidobacteriota > Terriglobia > 20CM-2-55-15 > 20CM-2-55-15 > JAJEDW01. The sequence goes on from CAUVWY020000009.1 coordinate 1,110,765, forward strand.
GTTTGGAGATAGTGCCGACTGGCGAGCTTGGGCTCGGGCTCGCCGATGGCCAACCGCGCCGCCAGCCGCGCCGCGCCGACGTATTGGTCGAGGAACGACGGAGAGACACTCAGGGCCGCGGCGATATTGTCGAAACCGTCCACTTCGATCTCGCTTGGCAGCAGGTCTTCGGCGTCGATCTCCACGCCCAGCAAGTCCTGCACGGCAATTCCGTATTCGGTTCGCGTCATGCGCTGGATCGGCACATGGCCCGCAACCGGACGGCCGGTGCCGCCATCGAGCGTGGCCTCCACCCAGCCGACGAATGCATCGATATCCTCTTGATCGGGCTGGCGACTCCCCGGCGGAGGCATCAGGCGGCCACGCAATTTGCGGACGGTGGCTTCCCAGACTTCAGCGTCGTCGTGGATGGCGTCCAATGCCATGCGGTCGAAGGCCACGCCCCCGGCCTGAACGCCGGAACTGTGGCAGCCGATGCAGTAGGAGTCGAGCATGCCCTGAATCCGGTCCGCGCCGAGGTTCGGCTGGCCGGTTTGCGCACGAGCCTCGACGGTGGTAAAGGCGGCAACCAGACCGACGAGAATCAGGCGTTTCACAAGGGTGGACCGTTCGTGCAAACGTGGCTCCATGAAATTCGAATTCGACTGGATAGAATACTAAGATTCCATCGTCTGGAAGTCCATCGGTTTGTAGTGGCTGGGCTGGGGACCGATATTGGTGTACACCACAATTGGAATGCGCGAGACCGATACGACGGCAGAGCGGCTGATGCCGTCCATCCGGGAAGTCCGTTCGCGGGAGGAGTCATCCCGGTCGCACCGGCGTGTCCGGCCCATTCTTCGCCTGCTCACCGTTGGTTTCTCTCTTCGCTTCCCGAACCTCCATCCAAAGCGCTTCCTCCGCCTGAAATCACCCCCGACGATACATTGAGCCGAAATCCATCTCATGAGTGCGCTTGATTTCTTATACTCTGAACCCGAACCGGGCGTTCGATGCGACGAAGGCGCGACAATGGCGAGGCAATTGCTGGACGATTATCGTGGGATTCTGCCGGGGGCTGCTCGGCCTGCGTATCCCGCTAACGTGTCTGCACCATTGTCTGCATACGTTCGACGATTGACCGCATACGCCCAACGACGTGATCGTCGAACAAGGGGACCCGATGGCATATTTCCGCAAATCGCTTTCTCATCGACTAATCGAGCGCCCAGGCGCCTATCGACTGGATTGACGGATGCCCGATAGCAAGACGGTTGAGATCTATACGGATGGCGCTTGTTCGGGCAATCCCGGCCCCGGCGGATGGGGTGCAATCCTTCGATATGGTTCAAAGGAACGTGAGTTGAACGGTGGCGAGGCCAACACTACCAACAATCGCATGGAACTGATGGCCGCGATTCAGGCTTTGGAAACACTGACCCGATCGTCATCGGTCGACTTGTACACGGATTCGCGTTACGTCTGCGACGGCATTTCAAGCTGGTTGGCGAAATGGAAAAAGAATGGTTGGAAGACAGCCAGTCGCAATCCGGTCAAGAATGAGGATTTGTGGCGTCGGTTGGACCAAGCGGCGGAACGGCATGCAGTGCGCTGGCATTGGGTCAAGGGTCACGCCAATCATCCCGACAATGAACGGGCCGATCGATTGGCACGAGAAGGCGTGCCGAAAAGGGCTTGACCGATCGATTGCGCGGGAGCCCTCAGACGTCAGGGTCCGGAATCTCACACACCTCCGGCGCGGTGTAGTCCAGACCCATCAGCCGGAAATAGTTCTGCCCCAGGGCGATGTTCCTGAAGGCCGTGTCGTTTAGGTCGCGAAGGATCCCGCTCGTGATTTCCAACTCCGTTCGATAGACATCGATGTCCTTGTCGTCCGAGGCCAGAAAGTCGGTTCCGGGCAGGATCCGTTCCGAGTAATCATTCAGGAACGAAACATAAAGTGCCCGTTTGTCCGGGTTCGAGAAGTAGGAATCGTCGATCACCCGCCAGGCAATATCCAACATCAGGTTCGGGTAGAGATCCAACAGCGACGTCATGGTCTGGATGTGCTCTGCGGCATCCATATCGACCAGTTCCCTGGACAATCCCATATGGACCCAGACGATCGAGTTGTTGGGATACAAGCGCAGAACTTCCTGCATGACGGGCAGGTATTGGGTGGGGTTCGCGTCGTTGCCCAGATCCGAGTGAATCGCGAGCGGGATGTTCCCCTCGCGCAGCGCTTCCATGAACGGCGCCCATTCGGTGAGCTCGGCGATGGGCACGGGCGACCGCCCGTTGCCGAACAGCGCCTGTTTCACCAGATTGACCTCGCCCATCCAGGTGAACGCGCCGGGGTATTCTTCCTCCAGTAGTTGCATCCCCGGGAGGATCGACTCGGGTTGCGACAAGTCCGGGAAGGTCATTGAGAGCGTCAGATGAATGTCCGGGGGCGCCGTCACGATGTAGTCGGCGGCATTTGCGAAGTCATTCTTGAGCGACGGTTCCACCGGCGTGCCGGGGCAATCCAGGTAATAGGTGCAGGGCGACGGCGTCGGGAGCATCTGACCGATGCCCGAGATATTGGCGAACAGGACGCCGGTCTCGCGGAGGTACGAGACGGTTTCCTCGAACGGGACGGCCGGCCCGCCGAACGGACGGAAGTGCAAATGCGTATCCACCACCGCGGTTTGGGGTTGGACGGAGCGGTCGTAACACGGTGCGGTATCGATCAGGAACGTCTGCAACGTCGGTTCCGAGACGCAGCCGGCAGTGACCGAGACGATGACCAGAACGAAAAGGATGCCCGCGGCCGGTTTCATGTCAGTACCGCCCCAGACTCGACGTGATTCGCGCATCACGCCCCCGATAATCCGGCATGCCTCGTTTCGAACACCCGGCGGATGCGTTGACATCGCAGCTTGCAGAACCAGTCGCCTGGACCGCACGGGTGCCGCTCAGGGCAATCCTAGTGGGATAACTCGCGTACTCGTGTGCGGAGACTTCGTCCGGATTGTATTTCATGTGTTTCGCCCTGGCGCCGCGTTGATGCGAGGAAGCATTCTTTCACGTCGCGGCAACGATTCCGATAGGGGTTGGCTGAAAGATTATAGATGGCAACTCGCCGATGCGGTAGTAGGGCGACCAACTGGGACACGGCAAATTTGTTCTCAGATGGAGCATGATGTGGAGGATGAATTTCGAGTCATTCTCAAGTAGTCGAAGACGAGACGGGTATTGAAAGAGAGTTTGCGCATCGATTGGGCGATCGATTGAGCGGGTTTTTGAAAGGATTTGAGAATACCGACGGCAAAGCGTCGGAGGCGGGTGATGTTTTCCGGGCCGAAGCCGGTGCGGATTCGACTGCGGTCCTCATCGTAATTCCAGTCGATGATGTAATGGACGCTTTCGATACTCCAATGACCGCGATTGATGGCCAGCAAGCGTTCGGGGGAGGTTTCGCCGGGTGAGCGGCTCGTGATGCCCAGCGCGGTTTCACACGTGAGGGCGCCGGATTTCTTGTCGATGGATTCGCGCTCGATCCGAAAGACCTGGCCCAGGTGGGGAAAGTCGAGGTAGTGGTTGAGTTCGGCGCTACACCAAATGCGCCGGGTTTCGATGCGGCCATGATCGGGCGGGGTGACCTCGACAAAGTCGGGTTGTCCGCGGGTTTGGAACTGGAACGCGATATCGCGTTCCAGCGTCGGTTGGTTGCCTTTGACCGTGAAATGATAGTGCGCTCCCCGCTCGACCAAATAGCGCGCGATCGCGCGTTGGGTCAGCAGGGCATCGCCGGTGATGTCCTTGCCGGCGATGTCGCAGGTTTGAAGCAAGGGAACGGCCATGCCGATTTCGTTCGTGCGCTTGCGCTCCTCGCCGCCGGCTACAGGCAGGGTTCCCACTTTTTTTGGGTGTAGCAGCGTTTCGACTCATGCCCGACCACGCTCATGATGTGGGTCTGACGCCCGTCCGAGTCGAGGGCGTTCTTCATCGTCTTGCCATCCATGGCCAGCGCATCGTCCGGGGCGCCCCACGCCCGATTCCACGCATTGAGCGCCCGGTCCAGCGCCCCCGGTTCAATCCGGACCAGACAATCCCGAATCACAAACTCGCTGGGAACCACATAGCGGCCGTTCTCCCGCCGGCAGCCAAAACGTTCGCGGGCTTTCTGCCCCAGGGCATCGGCCCAATCCGAGATGGCTTTATAGCCGTGCATGCCGCACAGCGTCGCGCCCGCCGCGATGCCCAGCACTGCCGACAAGGGATGGCGCCGTCCCTGAGCGCGGCGCGGATCGGGAATGGTCTTGAAGCACTGGGGGAGTTGGCGCATCTGTGCGGCATTGAGCATGATCTTGGGGGCTCCGGTGAGTTGAAGATGTTCCCGGCCAGGGTGGGTCAGTTGCCCGCGCGCATCGCGGCACAGGGGACGCACAAAGACAAGCTTCGGGGCATCGGCTTCGGCGCTGTAGCCGTCCCGGGTGCGCCGGTATCCCCGGGTCCGTCCCAGTTCCAACCAGTTCGACGCGCGATACACGCCGCCATGGAAGCGCCGGGGATCCACAAACGTTTCCAGCAGCAGCAACCCATGACCGAACCGTTCGCGCCAATCCGACCCGGCCCGCCGCTCGGTCCCTGACAACACCCGCGAGCCCACATTCGGCCGATTCCAGCCCGGCAGGATCAAAAATCGGCTGTTGTTGGCGATCAGTTTCAGCCGCCCATACTGCGAGCGGAAGTCCCAGCCGATCCATCGATCCCGAACCCCGCACTTCAGCGCCGACGCCGACAGGCTCAGTTGCGCCACCCACTGCCCGCGCCATGTGGCCACGTACCAGACCGTCTCCCCGATCTTCGCCAGTGCGCCCAGATAATGATGACGCTTCATCTGCTCTTGATACTGCCCTTCCTCGCTTCGCTCCACTGGCCGTACCCCGATCTCCGACAGTTCCTGGCTGGTCAATTTCGTCCTCTCCATTCAGCGTTTTATACAGGAATCTCCTCGCTATGTCCAGCTTGTCAGGTTAAACCACTGAATTCTCGGACGTTCACTGTAAGGACAAATTCACCCTGCCAACTGGGAAGACGGCCAGGACATCGTCATCGAAGGATTCACCACAAATATCGCCGGCAAGCCTACGCCCTTTTCAGACTCCCCGTACCGGTTTCGGAAGACTGTAACAGTCCCCATGTCGGGCGTTAGTTGACGGGCGCCGTCGAAAAAACAAGCCCTGTGTACCGAAGCCCGATCATTGAAAAATCCGAGGAATCGGATGCTCGAACTTCAAGGAGATATACATTCCACGGCGCCGGGGGCGGCGAAATCAGATCGTTGAGGAATTGGGCAACATTCGAGCGCACGGGTACGGTCACCGAGCCTGTACTTGCCGTGCCGCCCGAGGGGTCCCGCAATGTGAAGTCATAGGTTCGAGAGATATCGGTATTGTTCGCGATCGCCAGGCCGAGCCGTGCGCCGTCCCGTCCGTCAACAATGATGTTGTAGTTCGAAAACTCAACCTCCGTGGGAAACACCGTCGCCTCTGCGATCTTCTTTCCTGGTGCGTCATAGGCCGCATATGCGAGTTGGCCGTAGACTTCCTCGTCACAGGTCACGGTTGCGTAGCCGGTCTGTAAGGGGCCGGCGCCTGTCGTCCTTGCCGACACGAAACCATCGCCTGGAACGGTCAGCGTGAACCCGGAACCCCTGCCCGCGCCAAAATCCACGTCGAGTCCATACAGGCTCAAGCGGCACGTGGCGTCGCCGCCGAGCTTGCGTGATAGCGAGATAGTGGTTCGATAGTAGCCACCGTCGCTGAAAGTTCCATCGGCAACCTGGGGGAATATCATGAAGGCGCTCGGATCCATTATTGGTGCATGAGAGGCCGGCGGCGACGGGACGGGCACGGCGGCGCATTCATCCCCAAGTACCTGCTCTATGGCCCGCTTTTCGCCGGCGTCCACGTTCAGTCTCCACGTCGCCTTGACCTCGACCCACGTCTCCACGTACGCGCATCGGTAACCGGTATTCGGCGGCAACCACTCGGCCGGATCCCTGTCGCCCTTCGATCGGTTCGCACTGGCTGAGACGGCCATCAATACATCCGGGTGGAAAGCCAGGTCGTTGGCGTAGTCCTCGCGCCGCTGGGCGGTCCATCGGTCCCCGCCGCTCCGATGAACCTCGGCCAGGGGAATGAAGTGATCGATATCCAGATCCCCGGGGTCCGTGAATGTCTGTCCAGTGTAGGGATCGAACCATCGTCCCGACGCGACCCGGCAGCCTTGATCGTCCAGCACCGTGGTTTGCAGGCTTTCGACGATCAACACCTCCTGTCGAGTGTCCTGGCAATCCCGGTCCGCGTCGATCCAATGCCGGTAGAGGTTCCGGTCATACGGAACCGATGTCGAAGGGGGCGATGGGACCGCGGCCAGTGCATCGAGCATTGCGGCCCGATTCGGAAATGACTGTCCTTCCAATGGGCCGCTGTGGCAATGGTAGGTGCCGTCCGAGTTCTGCCGGTGGCATCCGTATTCGTCGATTCCTCCGCCGTGAGCACTCGAGGTGTCGGGCCAAATCAAGTCATCGATAGCGGCGACCGATCCGCCGACAGCAAGGCACAGGAAAACAATCAGGTTATTTTGGCGCATTTGACGTATTTCTTCTTTCAATGAGTTCGTCGCACGGGTCGGGAGCAAATTCCCTCTCCTCTCACGATCCGCGGAACGACGCCAGCCCTCGATTCGATCCGCCAGGGGATCCCGGAGTGCCTCGACGGCTCGCACGCCGATGCCGCCGCAGCGGTCCAGATCCACCACGACCGTGGGGCCCAGTTCATGAGCGGCGGCTTTCAGAACGAGATTTGGTCTCTCGTCACAAGTTCCCGCCCGCCTTTGTCTGAGAATCGGAAGGCAACGATTGTATCGAACGCTTGTTCGAAACGCTTGGGGAACAGCAGAAGCGACCGCCGGATCCTTACCGGCCCATTAATAACGTTTTCTTGACTCTTTGGTCGCGCTGGTAAAGAATTCTTTTCTTGTAAATCCAATTGGGAACGAAACCGTGTCTTTCCAGGCCCAGCAGGCACGGAATCGTGCCTGAAGCAGACGGGACAGGAGAGCATGAAGCGCATTACAGGCCGATATGAACGCACGCTTGCCGGAAGCGAAGAGGTGCTGGCCTTTGTGCCGTTTGCGCTACCACCCCGCGAGCCCGCGCTCGCCATCGACGATCGGATGGGCAAGCGGCTTCGTGCAGCCGAACACGCGCTGTCGCGGCTCGATCTCGCCGGCGCGATGGTCCCGTCCGTCGATTGGTTCCTTTACGCCTTTGTCCGAAAGGAAGCCGTGATCTCGTCCCAGATCGAGGGCACCCAGGCCACACTGATCGATTTGCTGACCTTTGAGGCGGCGCATGATGAGACGGCGTCGAACGCGGACCTCGAGGAAGTCTGCAATTACCTCGACGCACTGAACTACGCCCGCGCCGAACTCGCAAAAGCGGACGGTCTGCCCCTATCCATGCGCCTGCTCAACGAAACGCACCGTCGGCTGATGCGGGGAGCGCGTGGAGCGTCCAGGCAACCAGGCGAGGTGCGTAGGACCCAGAACTGGATCGGCGGCAGTCGGCCCGGTAACGCGGCCTATGTGCCGCCTCCTGTCCTGTTATTGCCCGACCTGCTCGGCGACCTCGAAAACTACCTTCACGCAGACGATGATCTACCCCACCTTGTGCGGATAGGCCTGGTCCATGTTCAGTTCGAGAGCATCCACCCCTATCTCGACGGCAACGGACGGATCGGGCGCCTGCTCATCGCCCTGCTCCTTGAGCATTGGGGGCTGTTGAAGGCGCCGCTGCTTTACCTCAGTCTCTTCTTCAAGCGCCATCGACGGGAGTATTATCGGCGGCTGGCAGCGGTTCGTACCGAGGGTGACCTGGAGGGATGGACCGATTTCTTTCTCGATGGCGTCGAAACGATCGCCGACGAGGCCGTCGCGTCCGTGCGCGAACTATTCGGGGTCGTCTCCGCGGATCGCGTCCGTGTGCTGGCCGAGGACACAACGTCGGTATCGGCCGCGCGGCTGTTCGAGCTCTTGCCGAAGCATCCGATCGTCAATGTGGCGGCTGCGATGAAACTCCTTCAGACGACCAAGCCCACGGCGACACGCGCCGTCCAGACGCTGGTCGCCGCCGGTATTCTCGTCGAGACGACCGGCAGGAAGCGCGATCGGAGTTTCGCCTACCAGGCCTATATCGACCAACTGCGGATCGGCACTGAGTTGGAGCGTATGTGGTGACTGGCGGAACAACCAACTCGGTTCGCGCCTGATCGAGCGTTACACCTACGCCCCGACCCCGGGTGGGCTGCCGACTACGGCGCGGTGGTTTCGGTGGGCGCGGCCCCGGCTTTCGGAGGCTTGGCAAACATCGGGCGGATCCACTTCTCGATACCCTTGGTATGGATGTTCACCCAGTAGTCGGCCCAGTCGATGTCTTCGGGGTTCCACTGCAGGCGTTCGCGGTCGGCGGGGCTCAGCATGTCGTAGACCTGCCGGATGTTGCCGGTTTCGAAAATGAAACTGTTGTAGACCATGAACGGCAGGAACATATCCAGCGTTTGTTCCTGCTGGCGAATCTGACGTCGCGTGATCCGCAGGTTCTTCAGATAGGGCTCCATCGTCTTTTTGCCCAGGATCACTTTCAGGAAGGTGAACGTGGCCTGAAGCAGGTCGAGGCCCCATCGAATACGTTGCCTCCGGACTTCCAGTTGCTCCACGCTCACGACCTTGGTTTCGACGTAGGCCTTCCACATGTTGGCCAGCTTGTTCCCGTCCTTCTTGTGCTTATGCCGGTATCGAGAATCCATTCCCAGAAAACCCACCAGGCGTGGCAGCATCACCGGGTTGTCGGCCGCGGTCGCCAGGTGATAGACGGGTTTGTTCCGATCCGCAAGCATGGCGGCGGCCGCGATCAGGACGCCGGACGCAATGAGGTCGACGGGAATGATCTCGAGCGGACCGTCCTTACGGACCGGCCAACTCTTGACGCCATCGCCTCCCATCAATACGAGCGGCGCGGAGGTGGTCATTCCTTCGTTCCATCCCGGAAACGGAAACTCGCGGGCCGATTCGACGATCGCGGGCCGAACGATCGAGAACTTCAGGCCTGGCGTCCTGGCAAGAAGTTGCTCGCCCAAGCTCTTCGTATAGGTGTAGGTGTTGGTCCAGCCCCAGCGGTCGGCCCGTTCGATCCCGCCCCGGCGCAATGTTTCCTTGTCCCTCGTTGATTCGATGAACTCTTCGCACCAGCGGATTTCGTCTTCGACATCGAATTTCGGATCGTCGTCGCCGGCGCGTTCGGGGTAATAGCCGTCGATCGGAGAATCCTCTGGAATACGTCCGCTCTTCTTGCCCGCGACGTAGGCGGTGGAGATGTGGACCAGCCGCGTATCGAGGACCTGCACCAGTTCGATCAGGTTCCGGACGCCGTAAACGTTCGTGGTCAGCGAGTCGTTGAGCGGCGGCGTGAACTCCACCAGACCCGCCGTGTTGATCACGACATCGATCTTGCCCGTCAGTTCGGAGAGTTGTTCGGCCGAAAGGCCGCACATCGGGCTGCTGAGGTCTCCTTCGACAATCGTCGTGCGTTCGAGGATGGCATCCATGCCGAGACGTTCGACCACCCCCTGAAGCGGCGGCGACGGCAATATTTCAGAACGGAAGCGTTCCGGGCCCGAAATGTTCTTCCTGGGCCGGATCTGGATCACCAGGTGTTTGAGTTCGGGAAACCGGTCCAGCACCATCGCCAACAGCACCTTGCCGACGAATCCAGTGGCGCCGAGCATGAACATCGTCCGGCTGTTGAACAGGTCGATCGCCGAAATCTCACCCGTGCCGCCTCGATCATGCCGCGGTTCGGGGCCGTACTCGCCGGTGACGGGATTGAAATACCAGTTTGTCAGCGTGCTCATGGAACCTGTCGCGTCAGGTACGGTTCGATCGCGTCGAGGACCGTTTGGGAAACGATCGTATACCCCTCGCCGGTGGGATGCGTGCCATCGGATTGCATGTAGCGGACCGAATCGGCCAGTGTGGCCCCCGGTGTGTCGAGCGCTTCAAGGTCGACCAGACCCTCCAGAAAGAACGGGATCAATTCGATCTCGTGCTCCTCGGCCAGGTCGATGTACATGTTCTCGAATGCCTGGATGTAATCCGGACCGTAGTTCCGTGGCAATGTTAACCCGGCCAGCACCACGGTCGAGCCAATCTCCCGGAACGCCGCGATAATCGTCGCGAGGTTCTCCTTGGCAACTTCGATCGGCGTGCCCCGGAGTCCATCGTTGCCCCCGAACTCCAGAATGACGACTTCGGGTTCGAGTTCGAGCGCACCCGGAAGGCGCGCGACAGCGCCGCTGGTGGTTTCGCCGTCGAAGCCCATATTCACCACCTGGTGTGGATACCCCAATGCATCCAGCCGGTCCTGAAGCTGCGAAGGATAGGACAGATCGCGGCCCACTTCGTAGCCGTTGGTAAGACTGTCGCCAAATGCCAGGATCACGGGCCGGTTCGGATCGATCACGGCAGGCGTCGCGGGCAAGCTATCGGTTGCTTCACGCGCGGAAGGCATCGGCGACGGATCCGAGGCACAGGAAGTCAATATACAAAGGCTAAGGATGAGAGACCGCGCGGGGATTCCAGACCACATTTCCGATAGTGTACGACATTTGAGACGTTCGGGCGGGTGTTGGCCATCGACTGCTCGACTCAGGTTGCGGTCGCCCCTCCGGAATCGGTTTGCCCTCTCCGCCGGTTGATAATGCGGACGACACGCGGCGTCAGCCCGATGGGGAGGTGCCGCATGACCAGCACAAAGAGACGATTGATCAGGCCCGGCACGACGACCTGCTTTCCCCGGAGTGTCTGAACATAGGCAATCCGTGCCGCGGCCTCGGCGGTAATGCCCGAGTCGGAACGCCTTTCGGCAATTCCGGCGCGCGAACGGAACTCGGTCTGTGTCACGCCGGGACAGAAGAGAGTCACCGTGACGCCGCTTCCTTCCAGTTCGCTCCGCAACGACTGGGAGAAGGAAAGCAGAAACGCCTTGCAGGCGGCGTAAACGGACTGGAAGGGAACCGGCGAAAAGGAATACACGGAGGCAACGTTCAGGATGCGGCCGCTGCGTCGACCGATCATCGCGGGCAGCAGGGCCCGGGTCAGCTTGAGCGCCGCCCTCAATTGCACGTTCACCAGTCCGAGATTGTTTTCGATGGGGGCCGTTGCAAAGTCGCCATGAACGCCGAAACCGGCATTGTTGACGAGCGCTTCATAGCGATACGGCCTCGACGCGATGACCTCGATGAGATTGTCGATGCCGCCCGCCTCGGAAAGATCGGCCGGTACGACTTCCGTTTCGGCGTGGTGCCGTCGTGCGCACTCGGCGGCCACTTCCCGTAGCGCTGCTTCGTTTCGACCGGTCAGGACAACGTTGAACCCCCCCGAGGCAAATTCCATAGCCAGCGCCCGTCCGATGCCCGACGAGGCCCCGGTGACCACCGCCCATTTCGCGTTTCCGCTCATTACATGTCGGGATCCTGATTGGCGGCGCCAAACAGGTTGGTGGGGTCGAGGCTTTTCTTGAGATCACGTTTCCATTGAAGCGCGGTTTCGGACATGATTCGGGGCAGATATGCACGCCGAAGTTTTCCGACGCCGTGGTGGTGCGACAGCGACCCTCCCGACTTGAGAATCTCGTCGCGGGCCGCGTTCTCGAGTTCCAGGTAGACGTCCTGGGGGTTGGTGACCCCTTTGTAATAGAAGCCGAAGTAGAAGTAGATGCACACGCCCGTGCGATAGACCTGGGTCACCCTTGCCGTGACATAGGGCTTGCCGGGCAGGTTGCGCTGGGCGTATTCACCGGCCAGGCGCCGCTCGACGTTTCGGACCATCTTGAGCGCGTCGGTCCACGAAACCGACGTTTCGAACGACTCGGCGATGATGTAGTAATTCATCAGGAAGTCGCGGATGTAGGCGATGCTGTAAGTCAACTGGTATCCGCGCCGCCCGTTTTCGCTGCCGGCTTTCATGCCCTTGTGGCGTGCGGCGATTCGATACAGGTCTTTCTGCTGCTGGTCGACTTCAGAACGGCTTCCCTCGAATACCAGAGTGCAGGCCACCATTTCTTCGGGTTTGAATCCCTTGATCTTCGTCACGAAGAAGCGTTCGGCCTTGCTCTTGATCGCGGCAAGTCCACCGGCCGATTTTGGCTTCAGCGCCAGCCCGAACTGGAATTGAAGGTTGTCCACCAGACGCACGCTCGCCGGAGGCGTGGCCTCGCGGGTCAGGTCGTACATGAAGCGAAATCCGTCCTCGAACGTTGGGAACAGAACCGATCCGTATTCCTGCACTTCGGGCAGGTTGAAGATCTTGACCACGGCCGAGGTGACGATGCCCAGCATGCCCTCCGATCCGAACAGCAGCTTACGGAGATCGAGGCCCACCGATTCGCGCGGCGAAACGCCCCTACGTTCGAGCTTGCCGTCAGCGGTGGCCACCTGGATGTCGAGAACCAGATCTTCGATGTTGCCGTAACGGTTCTTCTTCATGCCGCTGGCGTTGGTGGCAACCCAGCCCCCAAGAGTCGAAAACTCCACGCTGTCGGGTTCGTGGCCCATCGTGACGCCGTACTTCTGCAACTCCGACATGATCTGGCGTCCGGCGGCGCCGGCCTGAATACCGGCCATCATGTTTTTCTTGTCGATCCAGAGAACCCGGTTCAAGCGACGCATGTCCACCGACACGATCACGCGCTCTTCTTCGGCACGGCAGCGCAGGGCGTCGGTGACGTTGGTTCCCCCGCCGTAGGGGATCAGCGAGATATCGTGTTTCTTTCCGGCCTCGATCAGGCGGGTGACCTGATCCTCGGTTTCCGGGTACACCACCAGATCCGGAATGCGTCCGAGGTTTCCGTACTTGATGGCGTACATCTCTTCCTGGGTGTGGCCGTGGCCGTGGCGCAACCGCACTTCACCCGCATCGTCGATCTGATTTGGATCGAGGAAACCGATCGCCTCGGCCAGGAACTCCAGGGACTTCCGAGGTTCGGGAATGGCCGTCGGATACATCGGCACGTGCACTTCGGCAGGGTCGACATCGACCTCAAGAACCTCGCGGACCCACGGGAGGAAACCGGGTAATTCCTTGCCGCTCAACTCGTACCGGTTCCCGCGAATCGTGACGTGACCGTTTTTGCTGAAGTCGAAGCGGGTGTCGCGAAACCCCCAGACATCAAGGCTTTCAGCGTTGTTCGGATCCTCGGCTGGCGGGGCTTCGGGAACGATGAGGGACCCATCGGAATCGGGCATCGATGGCGCGGTGTTGCGAATCGGCGTATCCGTAGTACTCAAGCCGTGATTCTAACCTCAATTCCCGCATTTCCTACGCCCGAACTGCGGGGAGAAGATTAGACCCGCATTTCTCACGAGTTGTCTGCTGCAGCGCCGTATACATCCGCCAGCGCGGCGTTGCGCTTCGTCGGGCGCCTCGACGTACAGTCAAGTACGCCTCCGTCGCCCTCCGTGCGCGCGCCTTGCCCTGACGGCGTCTCCGACTCTTCGCGACGAAAACCCGTGAGAAATACGGGTTCACAACGATTTGACTATAATGATTGCTGTTTATGAACAAGGCCGCTTTTTACGATCTGGACGGCACTCTCCTGAACTGCAATCTGGTCTCGATGCACGCGTACTATGCTCGTAACGACCGGTCGCCGCTCAAGAGCGTATACCAGTTCATCAAGGTCCTGCTGAGCGTCCCCTGGCTATTCGGGCTGAGCGTGTATTCGCGGTCGTGGTTCAACGTGGTGTCGTTCCGGGCGTACCGGGGTATGCACCGCGACCGTCTGGTGGGCCTTGCCGATGACCTGTTCGAGGTCACTCTCAAACCGTCGATCTTTCCACACGCACAGAAGTTGATCGACACGACACGCGAACTGGGTTACCGCAATGTCCTGGTGACCGGGACTCTGGACTTCACGATTCGCCCGGTTGCCCTGCAATTCGGCATCGATGAAGCGATCTCGAACCGCCTCGAATTCAAGAGTCACGTCGCGACGGGCCGCGTCCACGGAAACCTGATTGCCGAAAGCGAGAAGGCCCGCGCAATCCGCGAATACGCCGAGCGCGAAGGTATGGACCTGTCCGAGTGTTGTGCGTTTTCGGATAGCTCCGCCGACGTGCCCATGCTGTCAGCCGTGGGTCATCCGGTCGCGACGAATCCGACCCACAAGCTCCGCCGTATCGCACAGCAGAACGGTTGGCCGGTTCTCGAACTCGGCGAACCTTCTCCGAGTTATCCATCGTTCCTGAAGCCGGCCAAGTCTCTCTGACGCGATGATCAGCGTCCGCAACCTCGTCAAGACCATCGACACCGGTTCGCATCGCGTCGAGATTCTCAAGGACATCAGCTTCGAGGTTGCTTCGTCCGAGGTCGTGGCGATCATGGGTCCGTCGGGCAGTGGAAAGAGCACCCTGCTGGGCATGCTGGCCGGTCTGGACTGGCCCACTTCCGGTTCGGTTTCCATCGATGGGGTCGATATCACCTCCCTGGGCGAGGACGAACTGGCAACCGTGCGCGGGCGAAAGATCGGATTCGTCTTTCAGGCCTATCAACTGATTCCCACACTGACGGCGCTGGAAAACGTGCTGCTTCCCGCGGAGATGCTGGGAGACGACACAAACGGCGTATCGGCGCGGGCGCACGATCTTCTGGGAAGCGTGGGTCTTGCCCAACGCCACGATCATTATCCGGCCCAGCTATCGGGCGGCGAACAGCAGCGCGTGGCCCTGGCCCGCGCGTTCATGATGAAGCCCGCGGTGCTTCTTGCGGACGAACCCACAGGGAACCTCGACAGTGAAAACGGAAATCACGTTCTGGAATTGCTGTTGAAGCTGAATCGCGATGAGGGCGCGACCCTGGTTCTGGTGACGCACGACCGGGAACTGGCGTCGCATGCCGCTCGCCGGATCGTGCTGAAAGACGGACGGATCGTGGGGGACGCATGAGATTCGCCTTCCGCATGGCGTGGCGGGAAGCGCGTGCGTCAAAGGGCCGCTTCATATTTGTGGTTCTGGCCATTGCCGCCGGGGTTGGCGCGCTCAGCGGCGTCAAGGGTTTCAACGAATCCGTGCGCTACACGCTGCTTGCCGAAGCCCGAACGCTGATGGGTGCCGATCTGGTGGTCCGCCTCCAGGTCGATCCGACCGAAGACGAAATCGCCTTTCTCGAAAGCCTGAGCGATCGGGGTATCGACTACACGCCCGTCACCGAGACCGTTTCGATGTCGTCGTCATCCCAGGTCCCGCAGCCGCTGCTGAGTTCGATCAAGGCGGCCGATCTTTCCGAGTACCCCTACTACGGGACGATCGAGTTCGACCCGCCCCTGGCCCAACTCGACGACCGGGGCGTTGCCGTGTCGACCGATCTTCTGCTGCGTCTGGATGTCGAACCCGGCGACACCATTCAGGTAGGCGCCGGTCGATTCACGATCGCGGCCGTTTCGCTGAGCGAACCGGACAGGATGACGAGCGGGTTCACTCTGGGACCGCGGGTCCTGATGACCCCCGGCGGGTACGATGCCGCGGGACTGAACGTTCCCGGAAGCCGGGCCACCCGGCGTCTATTGTTGCGGCTGCCCGAAACGGCTGAACTCGATGTGGTCCGCGGCGAGATTTCCGAGGTGTTCGGCCGCCGCGCCCGTGTGTCGGACTACACCGAAGAGAACCGGACGTTGTCGCGCGGCATTCGCCGGGCCACCACGTTCCTGAGTCTGGTGAGCCTGATCGCGCTGATCGTCGGCGGCCTGGGCGTGGCGACTTCGATCGAAGGTCATCTGAAACAGAAGATGGATTCCATTGCCATGATCAAGTGTCTTGGCGGACGGTCGCGGCAGGTGATGCGGATCTATCTGGTGCAGGTGCTGCTTCTCGGGCTGGCGGGCAGCGTCATCGGCGTGATTCTGGGATTCGGAGCGCAGGCGGTGTTTCCGCGATTCCTGGTGCGGTATTTCGATGTCGATGTTCATCTTATCGTTTCGCTGGCGCCGATTGCGCAGGGAATTCTTGCGGGATTGATGACCGCGCTGCTGTTTGCGATTCCGCCCTTGCTGTCGATTGCCGAGATCCGTCCGGCGTTGATCTTCAGACGCGACATGGACGAATCGGCCCCCACTCCACGGAACTGGAAGCCCTATGCCGCATTTGGCGCGATTGCGATCGGGTTGGGTGCGATGGCGGTCTGGATCGGAGGCTCGTTCGAAGTGGGTTCCATTTTCGCCGGAGGCCTGGTGGTCAGCGTTCTGTTGCTGATTGCCGTCGGGAAGGTCGTCCTTACCGGCATCCGCGCGGCGAGCGATCGATTTGCCCGAAGCTGGCATCCGGCTCTGCGGCATGGCGTCGCCAACCTGTATCGGCCCGGGTCGCACATGACGGCCATTCTTGCCGCGCTGGGGATCGGCGTCATGTTCACGCTTTCGGTCCAACTCCTGCAAACGACCCTGGTCGACCAGTTGGTCGCCAGCGCCCCGCCCGACATGCCAAACGTGTACATGATCAACATCACCGATCGGGAGCGGGAAGGCTTGTGGGCGCTTCTTGAAACGCAGGACGGAGTGATCGACGCTCCCCCGGCATCCCCCGCGGTATCGGCCTTGCTTCAAACCGTCAATGGAGTGCCGCTCGAAGACCTGGATTTCGTGCCCGGACAGCGGCGTTATCTGCGTACGCAGTTTCAACTGACCTGGGCGGACGAGGAGCCGCCGGCCACCGAGATTCTTCAGGGGGAATGGTGGGCGCCCGATACCGAAGAGGCACTGGTGTCGGTGGAAGAAAACGCGGCGGGAATACTCGACCTGGAACCCGGGGACACGCTGCAATGGAGCATCGGTGGAGGCATTGCGAAGGCCACGGTGGCCAACGTCCGGCGGACCGACGGGACGCGAGCCGGAGCGAACAACCAGTTTGTGCTGACGGCCGGGGCTCTCGACGATTTTCCCGGCATCTATTACGGGGCGCTGCGCGTGGAGCCCGAAATGGTGGGCAGGCTTCAGCGCGATGTATTCGCGGCGTATCCCTCGGTCACCGTCGTCAACGCTGCCGACATCGTCGACATCGTTCAGGAGATGGTGGGAGAGATCGGCCTGGTGGTTCGTTTCGTGGCGGGGTTTGCGATTCTGGGCGGTCTGATCATTCTCGCATCGAGCGTCGCGGGTACGCGGTACCGCCGCATCCGCGAAGCCGCGATCCTGAAAACCGTCGGTGCCCGCCGATGGCGGATCGTCGGAATCTTCTCGATCGAGTTCCTGATTCTGGGTCTCGTCGCCGGGTCGATCGGCGCGCTTCTGGCCGCCGCGTTTACGGCATTGATCGTATATCGGTTCATGGACGGAACCTACCAGGTGGACTGGGTCCCGCTCGTATCGGCCGTCGGCTTGACGGCGCTTCTCACGGTTGTGACCGGTTGGGCCGCCAGTTTCCGGATTCTGGGCCAGAAGCCCCTGGAAGTGTTGCGCCGCTCCGACGCGTAAGAGCTACTAAATCACTCCAAGAAAAGGGCCGCCCGCGCGATGCCGTCACTGGCACAGAGGGTGCGGCAACGTTGTGTTCGCGGAACGAGCGGGTGATTCGCCTGCCTGTGGTAGGCTGGCCCCGTCCCGGAAATCAATGACCGCGACGGTCCTGCTTCCGATGAGGAGCGTGTTCGCATTGACGCCGATGGATAAGATACCTCGACGGATCTGCACCACCGTCGCAGTAACCGTGACGGTCGTCCTCTTCGATACTGTGCTTCTGCCGCAGGGTACTCTCGACGCGGTTCGGCAAGCTGCGGAGCCGGTTGACGCCAAAGCGTAATTTGACCTCGGGCTCACATACGCCAACGGCGAGGGTGTGCTTCAGGACGATGCCGAAGTGGACCCGGCGGTCCCGAGGTTGTCTGACACGGGATGGCATGCTGCACATGATGTTCAAGCTGGGCCAGTGCGCCGAGAAGCGCCGGCGATGACCAGAGGGATTCCATGATCTGGCCAAGATGATTCCTGGGGTGAAAATCAACGATGGAATCGAAGTGTCAAACGTCGACCAGACCGCCGCTTGAATCAATAGTCAAGCACCACTTTTGACAATAACTCAACGCAGTCACGCGAAAGCGTTACACACGACGTTTTCGCTGCGATGTTCGTTTGATATTTTGAAATTTCTTTCGTCCTTTTCGAATGTCTGTGGAGCCAGGTATTGTGGTGTTTGCACGAGGCAAGTTAAGTCGTTCAAAAGCGTTTAACTTTACAAGGTCGTTGCGCAGAGCGAGTTCGCGGTCCTTTTGCTCTGCCCGCGAATAGTTTAGTGCCGTCTCCATGACCCGGATCAAGTCATCTGCGGCTTCTGGTTTCGGACCTTGATACGAGTGCGACAAGTGCCCCAAACCCTGAAGTTCTCCCGTTTTTTCATCAATCAGAATTGCGGCCACACAAAGGCGGTATGGCCCGCTGCGATGTGCAACCCATGTATTCCGCATATTTTCCAACCAGCCAAAATATTCCAATGCTCCGTCTAGCTCGCCGAATATCACCGTTGAGTCGAGATGTACGTGAAGTTGTTTATCGAAACACGAAACGAACGAAATTACAGCATCCCTAAAGACACTAACGGATACTCGTACATGCGGCTCACCTGGTGACTCGACCGCGGTCATGTCTTTCCATAAGCGTACCCTGCTCAAAGCGTATTCCAGATCCTGAACAAGAAGCGTCCATTCAGAATACAGTCGTGCTGTATACGTATTCACTGTCCGCGCGGTACGCCATTGAGGATCGGGTTCGTCGATATCGTTGTGAATATTCTTCGTTGTTGTAGGCATTGTGATCTGGAGTTATAACCGATTCTGGTGTTTGAGAGATTGAAGAAGGGCGTCCTAGGAGTCTGCGCCGTAGGACGATTTTCGACTCGGCGAATTACGCGAGATGGCGATCGATCGGCATCGGTGACCGGGGAATGGGCGTTTTGGACGACGAGGCGCCGCTGGGTGCGCCATGGGTGCTTGAATGGGCCCTCTTGCGGCCTGATTTGCGGGCGGTATGCGTGTCATCAGGCTGCCTGAAGCCCCGGCAACCGCTTGACGTTCAATGCCAGACACACCAAGTCCCACTCGCCCTGGACCTTGTTCAGGCCGCGCAGGCTGAATCGGCGGAAGCCGAGCACTTCCTTGATCCACCCGTTGGGCGCCTCCGACAGCCATTTGCGTCGGGCGTACTGCACCCGTCCCGGCGCGGTCGCCAGCTTCTCGGCCATGCGGGCCTTCGCCGGATGCCTGGCCGCGTCCACCGCGACCGCGCGCCGGCCCTCCCGGCCCAAGGCCACATAGCCGTCCACGCCGCGCGCCTCCAGCGCCTTAAGGTCGGCCTCGTTGCAGTAGCCCGCATCCGCCAGCACCGTCTCCGGCCGTTCCCCATGGGTGGCCTCCACCTCGTCCACCAGCGGGACCAGCCGACCCTGGTCGCTGGCGCTCGACGACACCTCGGTGGCGACGATCAACTGGTTCTCGCCCTCCACCGCCACCTGCGCGTTGTAGCACTGCTGAAATCCCTCCGACGAGGTCTTCATGATCCGGCTTTCGGGATCCGTGAAGTTGTCCTGCGCCTTCTCGTCCGGCTCCCCGTACTCCCGCTTGTAGGGCCGCCCGCCCTTCGGGTTGCGCTTCGAACCGGGCTCGCGTCCCCGCGCCTCGTCGGCCTCCCGTTGCCGGGCCTCCAATCGCGCCCGGGCCGCCCGGATCGCCGCCAGCCGATCCTCCCGGCGGCGCAACTCCTCCGGTAACTCATCGCCGCGATGCGCCTCCCCGAAACGCGCGTCCTCCGCCGCGTCGGTCTCCCGCGCGCGCGACACCAACGCTTCGATCTCGCCCTCCAGTCGCCGCTCCTCCTCCCGCATCCGACCGTAACTCATCGCCTTGCGCTTGCTGGCGTTGGCTCGAACCTTCGTCCCGTCGATCGACAACTTGCCGAAGTTCGCAACGCCGGTCTCCCGCGCCAGACCGACCACCTCCACAAACAGCGCCTTGAAATCCGACAAATGACGGCGGCGAAACTCGCAAATCGTCCGATGGCTCGGAAAATTCCCCGCCGCCACCACCCGAAATGCCACGTCCTCCTCCAGCTTCCGCGCCAGCCCTCGGGAGGAAAACACCCCCGTCGCGTACCCGTAGATCAGCACCTTCGCCATCATCACTGGCTCATACGGCGACTTGCGACGTCCGTCCCCCTCGTAAGGCGCGTAAAACGCCGTCAAGTCCAATCCGTCCACCAGATCGCTCACATGGTCCGCCAAGTGCCCCTCCGGCAACCAATCCCGTATATCCGGCGGTAGCAGCAACCCCTGATCCGGCTGGTACGGGCGAAACGTCGTCGGCATCGCTATCTCCTCCTAACTGCCACACAATTATCTCATTAACTTCCTACGGCGCAGGCTCCTAGGAGTCTGTCGGGAATAGATTTCGGATTGGCATCAAGGGGGAAGGCAAGCGGGGAGGCGCCGGGACCAGAGATGACCGAAGAGGCTGGTAGAAGAAGGCATTATGAAGCGCTTTCTAAACGACGATCTGGATCAGGGGCTGTTGATGGCGCCATCGCTACATGACTGGCTGCCGGAGGAACATTTGGCGCGGTTTGTGGCGGACTTGATGGAAACGCTGGATCTATCGGCATTCTACCGCTCCTATGAAGAGAAAGACGGGCGGGGGCGGGCGGCGTACGCTCCGGTGATGATGGTGCGGTTGTTGATATATGGCTACTGCATCGGCGTGGTCAGTTCGCGACAGATCGAGAAGCGGACCTACGAGGATGTGGCGTTCCGGTATCTGAGCGCGGATGCCCATCCGGATCACAGTACGGTGAGCGAGTTTCGGAAGCGGCATTTGAGAGCGCTGGCGGGGCTGTTCATGCAAGCGCTGCAATTGTGCCAGAAGGCGGGGCTGGTCAAACTGGGGCATGTGGCCGTGGACGGGAGCAAGATACAGGCGAACGCGAGTAAGCACAAGGCGATGAGCTACGGGCGGATGAGCGAAGCCGAGGAGAAGTTGAAGGCGGAAGTGGACGAGTTGCTGCGGCGGGCCGAAGCGGCGGATGCGGCCGAGGACGAGAAGGAACGACAAGGACAGGCCGACAAGCTGCCCGACGAGTTGGCCCGGCGGGAAAGCCGGTTGAAGAAGATCCGTGAAGCGAAGGCGGCGCTGGAAGCCGAAGCCCGTCAGAAGGCCGCCGAGGCCAGGGCGGCCGCGGAAGCCCGAATCGCCCAACGGCGCCAGAAAGAGGCGGAGAGCGGCCGGAAGATTCCGGGACGCCCACCGCAGGTTCCCGATCCCGGACAGGCGGCGCCGAAAGCGAAGGCGCAACGGAACTTTACCGACCCCGACAGCCGGATCATGCCCGACGGGGCGCACAAGGGGAGCTTCGTGCAGGCCTACAATGCACAGATCGCCGTGGATAGCGAAGCGCAGATCATCGTGGCGGCCGACATCACGCAGCAGAGCAACGACAAACGACAATTGGCGCCGATGTTGGATCAGGTGAGGCAAAACACGGGAGCCTCCCCGGTCGCCTCCAGTGCCGATACCGGCTATTGGAGCCCGGAGCAGCTCACCGACAAGCGGGTTGAAGGCATCGACCTGCACGTGGCGACCGGTGAATGTCAACAAGTGTGAGACACGTGGGTTCAACAATTAAGCTACCGCCTGCGATTCTACGGGTGGATTGATCCAGACCTTGTCGGGCGGCCCTGGGATCGTTCTGGGTACGTTGACGAAACGTTCTGGGTGGCGTTGCCGCGCACAATCCATGGCATGCTGCCGTTTTTGGATGACGATGTCGGTACGGGCGTGGTGAACCATAGCCGGTGTCAACCAGTTCAGTCCCGAATGGTAGTGGACATTGTTGTACCAGTGGAAGAAGTCCCTGCAGAACGCCTTGGCGTCCTGGCTACAACCGAAACGGTCCGGGAAGCCTGGCCGGTACTTGAGCGTCTTGAACTGCGCTTCCGAGAATGGATTGTCGTCCGATACATACGGTCGGGAGTGAGACTTCGTCACTCCCAGATCGGCCAACAGCAGCGCCACCGCCTTGGACTTCATCGACGATCCACGATCGGAGTGGAGTATGAGTTGATCACGATCAATCTGTTGCTTGTCGCAGGCTTTCTGGATCAACTTTTTGGCCAGATTCGCCGATTCGCAATCGGCGACCATCCAGCCCACGACTTGGCGGCTGAAGATGTCCAGGATCACGTACAGGTAGAAGTAGGTCCACTTTTGGGGTCCCTTCAACTTCGTGATGTCCCCACTCCAAACTTGATTCGGAGCCGTAGCCAACAGCTCCGGCTTTGTATAGGCGGGATGGCGTCGCTGGTTCCTTCGTTCGCGAACTTCCTGATTCGCTTCCAGGATCCGATACATCGTTCGTGGGGAACACAGATAGCGGTCCTCGTCCAGAAGGGCGGCGGCGACCTGAGCCGGCGCCTGGTCCACGAAGCGATCGCCATGCAGCAGGTCGAGGACCTCTTGGCGCTCCACCTCACTCAACGCTCGATGCGATCGCCGACGGATCGGGTCTGGGGCGGGTTCGGCTCGCCGTTGCCGGTGACGATAGAACGATGCACGGGGAACTCCAAAGGCCCGGCATGCGGGTGCGGCGCCCAACTCGGCAGAGTGGGTCTGGGCCGCTTCCATCAACCGTTCTCCTTGTCCTGGATCGTATTCAGCGGAATTCCTAATAGCGTCGCAACTTTTTTTTGAATGGCGATTATCGTCTCGGCTTGCCCGAGTCTCGCCTCCAGACGCCGAGTCTCCCGTTCCAACTCCGCAATCCGCTTATCCCGCGGGTCTATCGGCTGCGCCTTCGGTCCACGTTTGACCGATCCGACGCCGGCCAACTCCCCGGCATCGAGTTGCCGACGCCACGTGCTCAGGCTCGATGAGTACACCCCTTCACGGCGTAACAACGCGCCCACCTCACCGGGCTTCGTACACCGGTCGGCATCTCGTACGATCCGGCGCTTATACTCCGCGCTGAATCGTCGACGCGTCGCCTTATCGGCGACCTCCGGATCCGGACCGGCACCATTCCCATCGGCCGAATCGCGCCCAACTCCAGTCGCCCTACGGGCTCCTTCCGTTGCCCGCGATTCTTTCTCCTCTTCTGGTTTAATCACCAACACAGGTTATCTTCCTTCCCGCCCTGCTCACTAATTAACGTTAGGGAAGGTGTCTCATCTACATTGGCACAGAGGGTAGGCGGTCAGCTGGTACCGCAGGAAACTGCGGACGACCTTTTCCGTGTAGACGATGGGATTGAGGGACATGGGTCAGTGTTCGTGTCGATGCTAATCGTCAGTTTCTATGTCGCGGAAATGGAGTCGACCCTGATGATCCCGGACGACCTGGACGATAACAGGATGATTCACCATCGGCCCGATTACGTCATCAACCGTTTCTACAACTTGATCAATTCTGAGAGCGCGATCATCGACAGTGACCTCGATCCAATCCTCATCAAGGTGAAGAGCTCGTAGGACACCGCGGATGGTGTCTTCGGTTTTCGGCTGGGTCTCAACGGCTGGCCGACTAGCTCGGATTGCCTGATTGACTACCGTTCTGGAACTGGGAACGAGACTTAGCGTTCTCGTTTCGCTTGCCGATCGAATATCGAGCTGGTCGAACCTCTTTCCACTTGGAGCTAGGTTACGCGTCAGCTTGAGAAATGTGCCGCGATACTCCGCGTCGGGTACGATTTCGGGCAACTCTTCCTCTGGCGCCTCAATGCTCGCTCGCACGATGTTAAGAAACTGCTGAGCAATTTCCACAGGCCGCGGCTCGTCCGAGTCAAACATTTCTCGTTGCTTGGCCTCTTGGACTGCGATGGCGAATTGATAACTACCAGGTGCTGCTTGGAAAAGCCACGGTCGACATGAGTCCTGGATTTCCTTCTCGGGAGCACCTCGCTTGCGATGCGGAAGGCCTTGAATGAATTCTGCCGTGCGGTAGAAAAGCGACTGTACGGTCTGAACCTTCTCGACAATGAGATCTAGAGGCGCTCCTCCTTCGATCACCTCGCCACCCTTTACCGACACGAGCACTTGGCCTGGCGCGAAAGCGACTCCGGCCCGCACACGCGTTTGCTCACTCCAGACAGATTGGAGAAGTCCACGCAACTGTTCGCCGGCAAAATCAGGTAGCCCTTCTGGCGCCAGGCACTTGTAGGCCAAGCCTTCTGCGATTGTCAGTTCGCCCGCCTTGTAATAGAGTGAGACAGCACTGACGGCAGACACTCCGCGAGTACGAGATTTCGAAGGATCCAGATCCCAGAGGGCTCTTTCCTCGGACTCAGCGGCTTGCCTGTACAAGTCTTCAGCGCGACCGTGTTCCCCATTGCGAACGGCCACCTCCGCATCCGCAGCCAGTAGTTCGCTCTTTCGGTGGTGCTCAAGCCAGGTCATGAATGTTCGAGTGGTGACAGGAGAATGACACGAGATCGGAATCCCACCACGCCCGCCAGTGCCGGTAGATTACTTGCGCCTCTTTCCACCTGATCCAGCTTTTCTCGGAGCCTTTGAGCGACACCCGAAGAAGCTCCCCGATCGACTCCGGATACCTCTAGACGAATACACGGCCCTTTTTAGCCCGAAACGGTAAACACAGTCATATGAATGACTTAGGTTTTTGATTCGGTGTTAGTCCGACAGGCTGCTAGACGAATACATCCTTCAAGATCTTCGGGTGCCGTGCCAGCCGGTGCGACATAGTAGTCAGCACCCGTCTTGGTCTCCGCGCGATGAACCGCAACCAGTCCGTTCGAAAGTTCGACAGCAGCAAGGGTAAACGCACATGCACCCGCTTCTGTAGTGTCAATTTCATTGGCCCAGGCTCCACGCGTACGTGCGTCGGTCTTGCTCCATTCCGCAAGCGCCGTAGACTTCTCCCCTGAGTTTGTGATCTCAAAGTCCACAGGCGAGCGATGATGACGATCAAGGCAGACCCGCGCACCTTCGGTGAGGTATTCCGCGACGGCGGTAGTGAGCCCATGATGACGCTCGTCCATGTCGTGGAAGGGAAGAGATGGCTTTGACATCTGATCGACCTCGCAGCATCAAAGATTCTAGAACTGGGAATCTTTCTGAACTATCGGCCGACTATTTGTGCGTCGCGGCATTGAAAGCAGCACGCTCCGCTACTCGTCGTCCCGCGGGGGTAATCGTCCATGGGCCAGCACGATCTTCTATCCAACCTTCCCCCACCAAATGTTTCCGAGCACGACGGATCATGACCTGCCAGCGAGTCTGACCGCGGGCCATGGTTTCTTCATCCGCAGCTTGAAAACAGTCGGCCGTCAACTCGTGGACGTCAGGTTCCAGTTCCGCCCGTCGGGCGCTGCCGCCGACGGCCACCAAGGCCTTGAGGCTCGGCGTCGTCGCGGCGCCTTCGGTCTGAGTACGATGGCGCCCCGAACGCGGCCATGCACACTTCTACCACAGGCTCCTATGGCGCCGACCATAACCAGAACCCCAAGCCATTCATCTGGACCGCCAAGGCCACGACGTCCTTGAGATAGCCCAACGCGCTCGGAAGAAGCTCGAAAAGTTACAGTCTGTTTGAAGGGGACCACTACCTTTGAAGTCGGACGTTGACCTCGGGCAGACGGGCCGATAAACGCTGCTTGACTCCCGCCATCGCGGGATCGTCCGCAAGGTTGGTCCATTCGTTGGGATCGGCTTCCAGGTCGTAAACCTCTTCGGAACCGTTCGCGTACCGGGTGTACCGGTAGCGTTCGTCGCGGATCGAGTGGTTCCCGAAGCCCTCGGTGGTGATGGCCACGTGATCCCACTCCGCGTCGGGGTCTTCGATCAAGGGCAGCAGACTGGTTCCTTCCAGGTGTTCCGGCACGGGAACGCCGGCGAGTTCCGTCAGGGTCGGGTAGACGTCCAGCAGCGACACGGGTTTGCCGGATCGGCTGCCGGGTACCGTCACTCCCGGCGCGATTATGATCAGCGGGACGTGTGTCGCTTCGTTCCAGAGGGAATTCTTGCGCCAGCGGTGTTTTTCGCCCAGGTGAAAGCCATGATCCGACATCAGGACGACGATCGTGTTGTCGGCCCTTCCGCTGGCGTCGAGCGCGTCGAGCAACCGTCCAACCATCGCGTCTGCAAACGAGGTGCTCGCCAGGTAGGCCTGGACGGCTTCAGGCCAGACGCCTTGTTCCACGACCCAGTCCTGCATTGCGTTCCCTTGTGCGGGGGCCGTCCGGGCGACCTCGGGAACGTCATCCAGATCGTTCTCGATCGTCGTCGGCAGTTCGACCTGTTCCAGCGGATGCATGTCGAGAAAGGCCTGCGGGATATACCAGGGAAGATGGGGTCGATAAATGCCTGCCGCGAGAAAGCGCGGGCCGTTCGTAACCTCGCCCATTCGACGTTCCACCCACCCGACGACTTGACCGTCGCCCATCGCCGCGTCGTCGACCCAGACGTTCGACCAGTCGAATCCGAAAAAGCCCGGGTTCCGGTTGGCGGGGCGAACGGGGGGTCCGACTTCATCGGGAAGTTGCCGGTTCAGCGCCGGGTAGAAAGCATTCCATGCAGTCGTATCGTTCAGACCGAAGAAGCCGGCCGGGTTATAAGTATGGGCATGGAAGAGCTTTCCCGCCCCGTAGGTTTCGTATCCCTGATCCTGAAAGTGGCCGGGAAGCGTTCGAATCCCGTCAAAGACATCCAGCGTCCTCCAATCGGGACCGTTGTCATAGACGCCCGACGTCGACGGACGCAACCCGGTCATGAAGGCGGTGCGGGACGGATTGCACAACGGCGCGGCGGTATGGGCGTTCGTGAACGTCATCCCGCGCTCGGCCAGTCGGTCCAGGTTGGGCGTCAGGGCCTGCGGATGCCCTGCCAGGGGCCCCACCCAGTCGTTCAGATCGTCGATGGTGATCAAGAGGACGTCGGGCGGTGATTCCACCTGTGCCCGCGTTGCAAAGGATCCTGCAAGAGCGGCGCCAATTGTCAACGCGATGAACGCCAATCCGGCTCGCATGAGCGGCAGTCTATCAGTTTTGTTCGAGATCCGTTTCGGGAACTTCCGGCAGCTACAGGGTAGTCGCGACCCCGGGGGATGAGTCTTTCTTCAATGCGTGTTCCCAGTCCGATTCCAAGGGAACAAGCGCCTTTCCCTCGACCCAGGTCAAACCGCCCACCGCGTCCGCCTGTTCATACGCCCATAGCGTGATGCGCGTGGAGATCGACAAGTCGTGGGTGACGTTGACTCGATCGAATTCCTCGCCAAGCTGCGTGCCGAATTCCCGATTCCGTTCCGACCATTTCGAAAGGTAGTCCACAGCGGCGAGGTGGTCTGCCTTGGCTGAATTGCAGCTCCGATGCGCCAAGACGAAGTTATGTCCCAGATCGACCGGATAGCGGGACCAGGCGATGAAATGATCGACGTGTGCCGCGGCCCCTCGGAGGGGGCGTGAGCAGTAGAAGCAGCGAGCCTCCTGCAATTCGTTCAGCACGGGCTGAACCGGGGCCAAGCTTCTACGTTCGCCGCCAAACAGGAACTCGGACAAGTCGGAAGTGGTTCCAAGGGCTCCGGCGTTGTTGCGCCGGATGTAGAGCATCCAGTGATGGCGAACCAATTCCGTTACAAGACTATGGAACTGACGGAGGCAGTACGCCACTCCCGGCCGAAGCTCGATCGTTCTCCATCGTTGCCGGTTCTCATAGAGAAAATCCAAATGCGTCCCTCCCAACGTCTGCAGTTTCCAAAGCGGCATTGTCCGCACCACCTGGTCCACGTCTTGAATCAGATGATTCCACACGGCCTCGTCCCGTGCCGCGAGCGCGATCGAGTTCCGAGCGCTACGGATTTCGGAGACAGCGCGGACGACGGCAGCGGTTCTGCCCTTGTTCTGCTTCAGGACTTCACCTCGTCGGGTCCCCGCGCGTATATATGGAACGCATTGCCTCCAGTAATAGCGAACGAACTTGCCGGCAATAAGGTGGGTGTCTATTTCCCAGGCATCGCCTGAATCGTCACCCTCTTCGACGGAGAGATCGGCCAGAGCCAATAGAAGGGCGTATTTGTAGGTTGCGACGAACTGCCCCTCATTCAGCAGCCGCTGCAGGTTCTTGAGAAACTGGATCTGTTCTTCCGCTGTCGGCTGCACGATTTTTTCAACCAGTATGCTGACCGTTCCGGTAAATTTCCTTTTCAGTTCGAGACCGATCGAACGAATCGTCAACTAATCGCTCTGGAACCACCTGGTTTTTTGTGGGCCGGGCCGTTCCGGGTCAGCCGCAGTGCGTGGCGACCCGAGGCAGAATTTCGGCCAGCGTCGCGGCCTCCTGCACGAACGACATTACGATATGCCTTCCCTCGATGACGTAAAAGTACCCCGGATGCACCAGAACGTGTTCGTCTTCAAGGAGTTCCAGCGCGAGGTCTTCTTCGTCGATGTTCCGGCCGACGGGGACGACGATGTGGAAGCCGCCGCGCGGAGGGACCGACACGGCGGATCCCAGAGCGGCGACGGCCGCGTCCCGCCGTGCCCGAAGCTCATCGCGGTACCAGGTCAGAAACTCCCACCCCTTCTCGAATATCGCGGGTATCGCGAACTGAGCTGTTTCGTTGACCGGCAAAAAAGTGTCCGAAATCATCTCGAGCGTCCGCAGGGACGTATCGACCAGCGCAGGGTCGCCGGACACTCCCATCCAACCGATCTTCATGCCCGGAAGCGCAAACATCTTCGAGAATCCATTCAACGTCAATACCAGAGGCGCGTCCGTTCTGGACGGGCGAGGGGCTTCGATACCGTCATAAACGAATTCGCGAAACACTTCGTCCGCAATGATCGGCAGGCGGTGGCGCGCGGCCACCTCGGCCAGCGCCTCGATCTGGTCCTGGCCGGCGACCATTCCCGTCGGATTGTGCGGTGAAATCGAAACGATGGCACGCGTGCGTTCGGTGACGGCCTGTTCGACGCTGTCGATATCGATAGCCCATCCGTCGGCTTCGTCCAATCGATAGCTCCCAACCTCGACGCCGGCGAACCGCGCAATGTAATCGAAAAGCGGATACGAAGGCGAAGGGCAAAGAATCCGGTCTCCGGGTTCGGATAACAACTTGAAGGCGTACCAGTAGGACACACTGGTTCCAGGTGTCAGAACGAGATTCGAGGAAGGAACTTCGGCATAGTCGGCGATGGCGTCGCGGGCGATCTGCTGACCCATCGAGTCGGGTTTGTACACCCGGGCCCGGCTCGCGGCCTCGGTCAGAGTTTCGCTGAGCAGGCCAGGCGGAAAGACGATCCCATGGTCGTTGACGTTCGCATTGACCAGATCGACCACTTCGGCGCCGGCGCGGCGGAGTTCTGCGAGTCGTTCATAGAGCCGATTCGTCGCTCCACGGAAGTCGACCGCAAGGCCTGAGAAGCGCATGGAAAAAGGAGGGTAGGGCGCGCGGCGCCGCTGTGGGCGCCGCACTCTGGCGGGCCTATTCGGTCCCGCTCAATTCGTTGTACAAGTTTGGAATACTGCTTGCGGCGAATCCTTCGGAGTAATTCCAACCGATGTCGGTGAGATCCAGTTGCTCGACGAATTCATCCTGCGACACGCCCTCGGTCACCAGAGAACGACCGCGCTCCACCATGGTGTTCAGCTTGGTCTGGAACTCGCGCATGTCGTCCCGGGTCATGACCGCACCGTGACCCGGAATGATCGTATCGAACTCCAACGCCAGGACGTTTTCGATTGTCTGGGCCCATTCGGCCCCGCTCCCGCCGTTTCCGTAGTCCATGAAGGGCGAGCCGCCCACGAACAGGTCTCCCGTGTGGATCACACCCAGATCCGGAAACAGGATGACCGAGTCGCCGTTCGTATGCCCGCGGCCCACGTGATGCGCCTGAGCTTCGGCACCGCCCAGGTAAACCGTGGCGGTTTCGGTGAACACGATCGGCGGTGGACCGGCCTGATTGCCCCGGACAATGTTGGCGCGGACGTTTTCGTGACCGATGACCTGCGCGTTGTTGTTCAGGAAGTGGACGTTGCCCCCGGAATGATCCCCATGGTGATGCGTGTTCAGGACGTATTTCACGGGCTGGTCGGTGACCTCACCGATACGCTCCATGATTTCGTCGTAGTTCTGTTCGAACTTGTCGTCGACGACGATCACACCATCGTCGGTGACTCGAACCGCGACGTTACCGCCCGATCCTTCGATCATGTACAGGCCGTCGGCCACTTCGGCAATCGTCAGTGGCGCGGCCTGCTGCCCGGTAATGGCCGTTATGGCCGCGGCGCCGATTCCGACGGCAGCGGCAAGTGCGACGATAAGGGTCTTCTTCTGCATGCCTGGTGCTCCTCCCGTTGTCGAAAGCCAGGAGCCCTTGGTGAAACCCCTGCTGCATTCGACCGACGATGCATCCCGTCTGGACTGCCTTGCTCGTCGGTCACATATTGGGAATATGCTCACTCCTCGCGCCTTGCCAGACGGGCGCCTCCCCGGTCTCGGTGCGACGCGGGGTTTCACCACGGGCTCTTAACGCAAGTGCTCGTTGAAGAAATCGATCGTTCGCTGCCAGGCAAGCTTGGCGGCGGTTTCGTTGTACCGCGGCGTCGAATCGTTGTGAAAACCGTGGTTCGTGTTCTCGTACACGTAGGTCGTGAATTGCTTGCCGTTTGCTCTCAGCGCTTCTTCATACGCCGGAATTCCGGCGTTGATCCGCTCGTCGTCGCTGGCGTACTGGAGCATGAGAGGCGCGTTGATTCGGGCAATATCGGCCGCGTCACGTGGCTGGCCGCCGTAGAAGGGAACCGATGCCCCGAGGTCGGGAACGCGAACCGCCAGGTTGTTGGAGACGCCGCCGCCGTAGCAGAAGCCGGTTACGCCAACCCGCCCCGTGCAGTCCTCGTGGTCTTGCAGGAACTCGGCCGCGGCAACGAAGTCTTCGAGCATTTCGGCGCCATCGCGCGAACTCTGCATCGTCCGTCCGTCGTCGTCATTCCCGGGGTATCCGCCAAGGGGATACAGCGCGTCCGGGCCGAACGCGATGAAGTTCTCCATCGCGGCGCGGCGCACCACGTCTTCGATGTGGGGGTTCAGTCCACGGTTTTCGTGGACAACCACGATCCCTGGTAGCGGTCCGGTGGCATTCGCCGGTTTGACCATATAGCCGCGCATGGTTCCCGCGCCCCGCGGGGAGGGATACTCCACATATGCGGCATCGATTCGTTCGTCCGCCCAATTGGTCTGCTGCGCTTCCGCGTATTGGGGCAGCAACGCCGCCGCGGACACACCGCCAGCCGTGAACCTGGCCGCCTTGTCCAGAAAATCCCGGCGCGTGATTTGGCCGTGGACGTAACGGTCGAAAAGTCTCAGAACTTCCTTCGGAAAATCGCTCGCTGTGAGTCGTTCCATGCCCATGACTCCTTAAGTACTTAGCCTGTTTTTTGGGATCGAATGCGAAAGCATATCACAGGCATTGGCGGGGGGCGAGAAAGCTGTTTTGGGGTGACGACGACGTTCGTGGAAGCGCGTTTTTGCGTGGACCGGCAGATGCGAACACAGTTTTTAGCCGGTTGAACTTTCGCCTTTTTTTCGAGTCTTCGCCGCCGGGACGTGCTCGGCTTCACGTCTTCCAAATTGTTGTTAGCGTTGCCCGGTCGTCAGTCGTTCGTCCCCGCGGCGGCCGCGTCGCGGACTCGTCCGCCACTTAGAATATTGGCAACCGACTGATTGCCTTCCTGGCAGGCGTATTCATAGATCTGGTAACCCGGGTCCCGTGTGAGCGGAATAGCGACCGTCCACGGGCGCGTATAGACGTTCGGATCTTCGATGGTGACCTCGAACAGAATGGTGTCCTCGGAGAGGCGCGTGAAACGTTCGACCACATGAAGCGCTTCACTCTGGGGGATGCCCCGGATTCGCCCGGCGGCGCCATTGGTGGCAATCCAGCCCTTGCCGTTGAAGTTGGTGGTATCGATGACCAGCGTATTGCCCTCCCATCGGCCGCGCGAGTCGCCGTCCCACTGACGGACCTCGGCCGGCAGGTGCGGGCTATCGTCCACCGGGATGATTCTGGCCTTGTGAATCATCTCGTAAAGAATCACGACATGGCCGGGGAGTTGCACGATCTTGTAGGCATTGTTGTATCCGGCCGGGAACATTCCACCGGGGACGCCTCGGGTAATGCAACGGTCCCACGGGCTCATGTGCTCCCATGAATCCGCGATGCGCTCCAGGTCATCGGCCCTTCGTGCAATGGCTTCGGGTCTCAGCGGAACTCGGCCATCGGGAGGATCGACCACCAGTGAGGTTTGCCGTGTCGACACCACGTCGGTTCCTGAATCGAACCAGAACCTGTTGTAGCTTCCCACGCTACCGGGCGGGGGAGGCTGGTCGACGTTGTTGTCGGCCGCGCGCGCTTCGATTTCGGCTATTTCCTCTTCGGTCAGGAAAGCCTTGTTTCCAAACTCGACCGGCCGTTCGAAGGGTGTAATTGTGGGGTTGGTCCAGACGCCCTGAAGGTCGGGCTGACCGTCCGCGTTGCGGGGCGGCGTCCAGGGTTCCTGGGCTGCGGTACTCGTGATCGACACCGCAACGAGTACGATCGGCAAAAACAATAAAAGTAATCGATGGTTCACGGTGCACCTCCATTCAAACCGGGTGGAAAGTTGCCCGATAAAACCGACGATAGGAGTCTTGTTTTTTGCTGTCAAGAGAAGTTGTCAAGCGAAGTTGTCGAGGCGCGGTCGGACCGGCCTGAATCCGGTTCGCGGTGTGAGTGGCGGTTGGCAGTCCCCGGCAGGTCCCCGGGTGCGACTCTGCCGGGTATTGCCACGGGCTGCTAATTCCCGGGGTAGTCCCGGGCGGCGGGGAAGCCCGGGATGGATTCCGCCTCCCGGACCGCGCGCAGGATCGCGTCCGCAAGGACTTCGGCGGCAAGGGCGCCCACCGCTCCAAGGTTGGCCGGGGCATCGGAAGCGCCGGTCGCCAGTGCGAAGATCGTATCGCCGTCGCCGGGCGTATGTGCCGGATAGATCGTTCGCGCAAGCGCGTCCTGGGCCATCTGTGCCACCTTCGTCATTTCGGTCTTGGTGAAGCTGGCATTGGTGGCGACCAGGCCGATCGTGGTGTTCAGGGCGAGAGTGCCGCTGCTTTCGATCTCGATTTCCGCCATCTGGCGCGTATCCACAAATCCGGCGCCGTCCGCGCTTCTCGCTCCCGCCACGATCTGTCCCGTCGATGGATCGACGACGTTGCCCACGCAGTTGACGGCCACGATAGCCCCGACGACCGTACCGTTCGCGGTCTCGAAGCTGGAGGTTCCGAGTCCACCTTTCATGGCGCGTCCGCTGCCCATCGTTTTTCCCACTGTCGCCCCCGCACCGGCGCCAACATTGCCTTCGTCGACCGCGCCATCGGTCGCCGCTACGCAGGCCGCATATCCCGCATCGGCGTCCGGCGTAATGGATGGGTCTCCAAGGGCGAGGTCATACAGAATGGCGGCCGGAACGATTGGGACGTTCGCCGCGTTGGTGGGGAACCCGACGTTGCGCTCGCGCAGGTAGCGCATGACTCCCGTTGCCGAGTCCAATCCGAACGCGCTTCCCCCGGACAAGACCACCCCGTGAACCTGTTGCACCAGATTGACCGGATCGAGCAGATCGGTTTCACGGGTTCCCGGCGCCGAACCGCGGACATCCACGCCCGCCGTGGCCCCGGCTTCGCTCAGGATGACCGTACATCCGGTGGGCCGTTCCGCATAGGTGAAGTGACCGACACGCAGCCCATCGACATCGGTGATGCTTCCGGCGCCGCCGGTCTGGCGTGGAGGCATGGCCAGCCATGCCCCGCCTCCCAGTAGGGTCCTGCCGAACGATCTGCGATCCAGGCGATTCATCGTGTATTACCGGCGCGTGTCCCGCCATCGGCAGTCCACATGCGCGCCACCATCAATATTAGCCCACAAAGGATGCCGATCGCATATGGCGTCAGTATGCCGATGCCGGCCCCGTCTGTCGCCATGTGGACCGTGAGTGTCGCTCCCAGAGAAACCACGATGGTCCAGAGCGCCGTCGCCGCACCGGGAATCTTCGAGTACAGCCCCATCAGCGTGGGCACGAACAGCGCGACGGCCATCAGGCCATAGAAAATGGTCAACGCCGAGATGATGGATTCCACGACGATTGCCAGAAGTACGGCGAAGATTCCGCCCAGAACCGCCGCCGCCCGGCTGATTGCCAGAAGCTGCCGCTCCCCGGCCCCGGGTTTGACGAATCTCTTGTAGAGATCGACGCTCAACGACGTGGACAGCATGAACAGGATTGCGTCGCAGGTGCTGAGTTCCGCCGACACAATCGCGGCCAGCGCCAACAAACCGACCGCCGTCGGCAACATTTCGAGCATCACCGTAGGCAGTGCCAGTTCCGGATTGGCGAGATCGGGAAAGTTGGCGTAGGCAATCATTCCGAACAATGTGGGAACGAAGGCAAAGACCAGCAGGCAGGCCGCGTTCAAGTTGATGCCGATGCGCACCGCGCGCTCTTCGCGCGCGCCATAGAGCTTCTGAATCAGGCCGGGCGAAACGATGAACGAGGGTACGAGAATGACGATGTATCCAAGTATCCCCGGAAGTCCGATACCCGTAACGCTCTGGTAGGAATCCGGGCGCGACGCGGCCAGTGTCTCGCGGAGTCCCGCGATGCCCCCGCTTGCCGAAAGGGCCACGGCGAGCGCCACGACAAGACCAGTCACCATCACGGCAAGCTGCACCGCGTTCACGCGCGCCGCGGTCAACAGTCCGCCGGCCGAGAAATAGGCCATGACCACAATGCCGCCGGCCACCGCCCCCTGCCACTTCGGAAGGCCGATGGCGGTCTCGAGAATGGTGGCGATGGCAATCAACTGTCCCGCCAGTATCGCGAGCGTCCCCATCCACAGGAGCACTGCGATGACGCCTCGAACGCCGGCGCTGTACCGGAGTTCAAGAAAGTCTCCCATTGTGTTCAGGCTGAATTCCCTGGCGAGGCGCCAGATGCGCGGCCCCACCAGATTTGCCAGAATCAGCGAGCCGAGGCCGGCGGAGCCGACCCACCACCAGGCGGATAGTCCAACTTCGTAAGCGATACCGGCGGCGCCCACCGTGGATCCCGCCCCGATGTTGGCCGCCAGGAACGTCGTGAACAGGAGTCCCCAGGACAAATTTCGCCCCGCCACCAGAAAATCCGAGGCTTGGCGGACACGTCTTGAAATGAACAGGCCGAGCCCGATTAGTCCGGCCGAATAGACGATAAGCAGGACCAGTGGGAGGGTCATTGCTGGGCGGGGGTCGAGGTTAGATGCATGGTCTGTTGGGGGCCGGACGGAATGCTACACTCGGGTTCCAGTGAGTCCGGTTCAGGAAAACATATGTCTTGCTCCGTTGACAACCCTTGGGATAGGGGGCCCGGCCCGCTATTTCGTGGAGGCGATTTCGGAAGACGATGTCCTCGGGGCGTTGGAATTCGCAAGCGTGGCCGAATTGCCGCTGGTTGTTCTGGGCGGTGGGAGCAACCTTCTGGTTTCCGACAGCGGTTTCGAGGGCCTTGTCCTGCGTGTTTCCATCGGCGGCGCTTCTTTTTCGGAAACCGACGACGGCACGACCGTTGTGGCAGGCGCTGGCGTGGATTGGGATACGATGGTCAGCCGCTGTGTGGCGCGCGGCCTTGGCGGTATTGAATGTTTGAGCGGTATTCCGGGCTGGGTCGGCGGCACTCCCGTTCAGAATGTGGGCGCCTACGGGCAGGACGTATCCGATGCGATTTCGCACGTTCGCGCCTACGACCGGACCGCCGCCCGGATCGTGGACATGTCTCCGGACGAATGCGGGTTCAGCTACCGCACCAGCGTGTTCAATTCGACTGCGCGTGGGCGGTACATCATTCTTGGCGTGACCTACGTTCTGGACAAGCAGACGGCGCCGGCGATCGACTACCCCGATCTCGATCGCGTCTTCGCTGGCCGAAACACGCTTCCGACCGTCGCCGAAGTCCGCGGCGCGGTTCTGGACATCCGCCGTTCGAAAGCGATGCTGCTGGTCGACGGCGATCCGGATTGCCGGAGCGCCGGTTCCTTTTTCAAGAACCCGGTCGTTGACGCCGCCGATGCCGAGCGCGCCGATGCAGCGGCCGGCCAGAAAGTGCCGCGCTTCCCCGCCCGTGCGGACCGGGTGAAGTTGCCCGCGGCGTGGCTGATCGAACGCGCGGGATTCCCCAGGGGGACCACCCGGGGTAACGTGGGTCTGTCGAACAAACACGCCCTGGCGTTGATCAACCGAGGGGGTGCCTCCGCGCGCGACGTCTTGAGTCTTGCGTGGGAGATCCGGAGTGGGGTCGAGGCCCGCTTCGGCATCAGTTTGCGGCCTGAACCGGTGTTTGTGGGGTTTGACGACGGCGTTGCGGCCCGCTTCGGCGCAGTGCCGGCATCGGGTTAGCCGCGCCGGTATCCGGCATCCCGGCACGTTCGCCTTCGCCAACGACTAATACCTGAATGACGCGCTGAAGTCCCAGACCTATCCGTCGGACCGGACCCTGAGGTTGGCCCGCCTTTCTCAGTGCGCCGTGACAGGGCACCGATCTTCGAGGGGGACTCTGGAGCCGGATCTGATTTCTGGGGACGGTCACACTCATGTCGGGTATTGACCGTCACCAAACCAAGGCATATGCTTTGGCATAGGCTAAGAATGAGGATATCAAAATGACTGGACACGAACGTCATGTCCGCTTATTTCGTAATGGCCGTAACCAGGCGTTGCGGATCCCCCGAGAATTCGAGCTTGAAGGGGATGAGGCGATCCTGAGAAAAGAAAGTAACCGCCTGATCGTGGAACCGATTCGCAAAGGGCGGCTACTTGCCCTGCTCAGCACGCTCGAACCTCTAGACGAGCCGTTTCCGGATGTGGACGAAGATCTGGCACCGCTGGACGATGTAGAGATCTGAACGTGCCGCCCCGCTATCTGTTAGACACCAACATTCTGTCGGATCTGATCCTTAATCCACACGGAGCGGTGGCCGAACGTATTTCCTCGGCAGGTGAGAGCACGGTCTGTACCAGTATCGTCGTCGCGGCGGAGCTTCGCTTCGGTGCCGAGAAGTCAGGATCATCGAAACTCGCCGATCGGATTGACCTGATTCTCTCAGCCTTGGATATCTTGCCGCTTGAGGCACCCGCCGACCGTCACTACGGAGAGGTCCGCCAGCAGTTGGCGAGCCAGGGGACACCCATGGGCCCCAATGACCTGTTGGTAGCAGCGCAAGCTCTCGCACTGGACCTCACGATCGTGACGGCGAATGTAAAGGAATTTTCCCGCGTGCCTGGTCTGGGGGTCGAGAACTGGCTTGCGGAATGAGTGTTCTTTGTGGCGACGGATATTCTGTTCCTCAGTGGTCACTTCAATTATGGCCAATGATGGTCACCGCAAATCCCGCCAATGGGATGGTCCGGGACGGTTGTCGTTTTATCCTTACATGGAGCGCGCTGGGCAAGCCCGATTTGGATCGCCAGTTCCGCGGTCCCTATTTGAGGATGTGGCCGTGATGGAGCAATCGGTCCAGCATCGCGGTTTCGGCGGCACCGGTCCCTTTCGGTCGCGACCCTTCGTTCATCGACTCTGTCCCGGCGCTCGGGCGGGTTCCCTTAATGGCTCTGGAAAAACCCCTCGGCGGCGGATATCATGTTTTCTCCGAATATACTCCGGAGGTTCTGGTTCAATGAAATGCCATTCGAGAGTCGCGCTGTCGACGACGCTGACGGCGGCCTTTGTCCTCATCGCTTTTGCCGCTGTTGCGCCGGCTGGGCCCCAGCGGGGAGGACCGCCGCCGGCCATCGATCTGGAGAGCATCTCGTTGCCTCCAGGCTTCGAGATCGACATCTTTGCCGAGGGCATGCCCGCGGCGCGCCAGATGGCGCTCGCCGATGACGGGACCGTATTCGTGGGTTCATTCGGTTTCGGCGCCGACGCAACCGAGGTGTATGCCGCTCGGGATACGGACAACGATGGCCGGGCGGACCAGGTGCAGACGGTCCTGAGCGGGTTGACACTGCCCAACGGTGTCGCATTCCGGGACGGGACGTTGTTCGTGGGCGAACAAAACAGGATCGTGCGGTACGACGACATACTCGCCAATCTGGACAATCCACCGGATCCGGTCGTCGTGGCCGAACTTCCCGTCGAAGGCTTCAATCACAGTTGGAAGTACCTCGATATCGGGCCCGACGGCATGATCTACACCGCTCTGGGATATCCCGAGAACATTGGTGCGGAACGAGATCCCTGGGGTACGATCGTCCGCGTCGACCCCGAGAATCCCGGAGATTTCGAGATCTACGCCCGCGGCGTTCGCAACTCGGTGGGCATGGACTTCGATCCGACCGACGAGACGTTGTGGTTCACCGACAACGGGCGCGACGAACTGGGGGACAACCTGCCCAGCGACGAGTTGAATCATGCGACCGGGGCGGGCCAGCACTTCGGGTTCCCGCATTGCCATCAGGGCGAGGTTCTCGACCCGGTGGAGGGTGAGGGCGACGATTGCGCCGACTACGAGCCGCCGGTCGCCAAGATGGGGCCTCACGTGGCCGCCATCGGGATGACGTTCTACACGGGCGACATGTTTCCGGAAATCTACCGGAACTCCATTTTCGTCGCCGAGCACGGCTCGTGGAACCGTCCGACCGCTCCACTTGGATACCGGGTGGCCGTCGTGCACGTTCAGGACGGCTACAGCTCGGGGCAGGAAGTCTTCGCCGACGGCTTCTACAGCGGAGATCAGGTCGCGGGACGACCGTCCGACATCATTGAGTTGCCGGACGGCTCGATCCTGGTATCCGACGATCTGCAGGGCGTGATCTACAGGATCACGTACACGGCTTCGGACTCGGAATAGCCGGCTTCGGCCCGCGCCGGGAAAGGGTGGTCATCCGCTTTCGATCCGGGCGGGGCGACGGCGTGACGGGAGGGAAGTGTCCGAG
Organism: Terriglobia bacterium; assembly: GCA_963555775.3. Classification (GTDB taxonomy): domain Bacteria; phylum Acidobacteriota; class Terriglobia; order 20CM-2-55-15; family 20CM-2-55-15; genus JAJEDW01. The sequence goes on from CAUVWY020000009.1 coordinate 1,149,823, forward strand.
TTCGAGATCGTCGCCGTCATCGTGGTGATGGCGATCGGTTCGCTGGTTCAGGCATCCGTGGGATTCGGCTTGTCTCTCGTTTCCGCCCCGTTGCTTGTTCTGATCGACCCGCTACTGGTTCCCGGGCCACTCCTGGCCGCTGCACTGGTTCTGACGATCATGGTGTCCTACCGCGACCGGCAGGGCATCGAAACCGCCGGCGCCGGCTCCCTCATGGCCGGCCGGGTTGTCGGGACGGTTCCCGGAGTCCTCTTGATCGCATCGTTGCCTCTCGACCGGACGCGGCTCGTCCTGGGTCTGCTGATTCTGGCTGCGGTCGGCATGAGCCTGGTCGGGTTCCAGATACGCCGTAGAGTGTCCACCCTTTTCGGAATCGGCGTCGTTGCCGGCTTCATGAGTGCGACCGCCGCGGTCGGCGGCCCGCCGATGGCCCTGGCCTACCAGCACGTCGAAGGGCAGCGCTTACGCGGAACGCTTTCGTTCGTCCTGACGTTCGGCACGATCATCTCGCTGATCGGTCTGTTCCTGGGCGGCCGTTTCGGACTCGTCGAACTGCAGATGGCTTTGACCTTGCTCCCCGGAGCCTTGGTGGGATACTTCCTGTCTCCTAAGACCGCCGCCTGGCTGGACCGGGGATACACGCGGACGGCCGTGCTGGTGTTGGCCGCCGCCGCGGCGCTGGCCGTCGTCGTCACGGCGTTGGTGTAGGCTTGATGCCGAAGGCTGTTTCCTAGAAAGGAGTGCGCCATGGGGTTGTCCGAGAAAGACTGCGTTCCCTGCCGTGGGGGCGTGCCGCCGCTGAGGGTGGCGGAAATCGAACCGCTCGCCCGTGAAATCGCCGATTGGTCCGTGGTGGACGGCCATCACATTGAACGGGAGTTCCGGTTTCCGGATTTCAAGGAAGCCCTGGCATTCGTCAACCGCGTCGGCGCGCTCGCCGAAGAACAAGGCCATCATCCGGATTGTTGCCTGGCTTGGGGAAGGGTGGGTGTCTCGATCTGGACCCACAAGATCGACGGACTCACCGAGAACGACTTCGTGCTCGCCGCCAAAATCGACGAACTCCAATGAAGGGACGGGGCGCCGCCCGAAATCCGAAAAACCGCTTCGAACGCCTGTCCTTTGAGCTCGAGGCGCCACAAGCCGAGGGCCGCCATCGGGCGACAGAATTCTTGGCGGATCGCACCCGATCGATCATTTCAACCAACGAGAGTCCCGACGTGGGGTTCGCGGCCAGTGTGAATCCCTATCGCGGTTGCGAACACGGTTGCCCCTACTGTTTCGCCCGCCCGACTCACGAATATCTCGGTTTTTCGGCCGGACTCGACTTTGAGTCACGGATTCTCGTCAAGGAAGACGCGCCCCGGTTGCTCGCCGAAGCGCTCAATCGACGCTCCTGGACACCGCAACCGCTGGCCCTGAGCGGAGTGACGGACCCGTACCAGCCCATTGAGACCCGGCTTCGACTGACGCGGCGATGCATCGAAGTCCTGGCGGAGTTCCGGAATCCCGTCGCCGTGATCACCAAGAACGATCTCGTCCTGCGCGATGAGGATCTGCTTGGGCGGATGGCCGACTGGCAGGGGGCGGTGGTGCATTTGTCGATCACGACGCTCGATCCGGCACTGGCGAACATCATGGAGCCGAGGGCTTCGACGCCGGCCAAGAGGCTGCGGGCGATCCGCGAACTGTCTGCCGGGGGTGTGCCGACCGGTGTCCTGGCCGCGCCGGTCATTCCCGGCCTGACCGATCACGAACTGCCTTCCATTCTTCAGGCCGCGGCGGAAGCCGGTGCTCGGTTTGCCGGCTACGTCCCGTTGCGGCTGCCGTTCGGAGTCTCCGGCCTGTTCGAGGATTGGCTCGCCGAGCATTATCCCGATCGAAAGGACAAGGTTCTCCACCGGATCGAATCCATTCGAGGAGGCCGCCGCAACGACCCCGACTACGGAACGCGTATGCGCGGACAAGGGGCCTTCGCCGACCAGATTGCCGAGCTCTTCCGGATCGGGTGCCGACGCTTCGGCCTCAACCAGTCCGGTCCTCGTCTTTCGGTGTCCGAGTTTCGTCGCGTTTCCCCGAATCAGCCCCGGCTCTTCTGAACGCCGCGCCCGAATCCCTCAATGTCGATAATGTAGGGGCAGTCTATGACTGCCCGAATCAAGTCCGAAACCGCCCGAATCAAGACCGAACATGACCGCCCAAATCAATATGACCGCCCAAATCAGAGTAGCAAGGATTATTGAACGGGGCGTCTCTCTGCTCCCGCCTCTATGAGCAGCTTCTCGATCACATCGTAAGGCTGAGCGCCGACGGCACCCCGCCCTCCTGAAACGAAGGTCGGCACACCGGTAACGCCGTACCGGTGGGCCTTTTGCCAATCCTCGTCCACCGCTTCCTTGAAGAGGCCTTGCTCGATGACGTTGCGCGCTTCCTCGGCGGGCAATCCGGCGGAGACGGCCACATCGACCAGGACATCCGGGTCGCCGATGTTCTGTCCTTCGGCGAAATACGACCGATACAAGCGCGTGTGGATCGCCTCGAAACCCGGTCTTGAATCTGCCCAACTGGCGAGTTCCTGGGCCCGGCGGCTGTTGTAGGTATGCGTGCGGGAAGCGTAGGGAAGACCTTCGGCGTCCATGAGGCCTTTCATGCGTGTGTGCATGGCTTCCAGATCGAAAGCTCGCCCCCGAAACAGTTCTTCCAGGGGTTGCCCCTCGGCCGGCGTATCCGGGTGCAATGGGAAGTACACCCATCGAACCTGGATGTCGAAGTTTGTCTTCAGCCGCTCAATACGCCCGGTACTGAGATAGCACCACGGTCAGACGAAATCGGTGAACACTTCCAATACGACGCTCATTCGCAACCTCCGTACCGCGTCCCATGAACGCGGGTATCCCAGTACGATCCAGAGTATAGCAGCGCGCGGCAGAACCCGGCAGCGGCCGGCGACAAGCTTCCCGGCGCATTCCGTTGCCGATCCAGGGTGAATTTGTCCTTCCAGTGAACGTCCGAGAATTCAGTGGTTTAACCTGACAAGCTGGACATAGCGAGGAGATTCCTGTATAAAACGCTGAATGGAGAGGACGAAATTGACCAGCCAGGAACTGTCGGAGATCGGGGTACGGCCAGTGGAGCGAAGCGAGGAAGGGCAGTATCAAGAGCAGATGAAGCGTCATCATTATCTGGGCGCACTGGCGAAGATCGGGGAGACGGTCTGGTACGTGGCCACATGGCGCGGGCAGTGGGTGGCGCAACTGAGCCTGTCGGCGTCGGCGCTGAAGTGCGGGGTTCGGGATCGATGGATCGGCTGGGACTTCCGCTCGCAGTATGGGCGGCTGAAACTGATCGCCAACAACAGCCGCTTTTTGATCCTGCCGGGCTGGAATCGGCCGAATGTGGGCTCGCGGGTGTTGTCAGGGACCGAGCGGCGGGCCGGGTCGGATTGGCGCGAACGGTTCGGTCATGGGTTGCTGCTGCTGGAAACGTTTGTGGATCCCCGGCGCTTCCATGGCGGCGTGTATCGCGCGTCGAACTGGTTGGAACTGGGACGGACCCGGGGATACCGGCGCACCCGGGACGGCTACAGCACCGAAGCCGATGCCCCGAAGCTTGTCTTTGTGCGTCCCCTGTGCCGTGATGCGCGCGGGCAACTGACCCACCCTGGCCGGGAACATCTTCAACTCACCGGAGCCCCCAAGATCATGCTCAATGCCGCACAGATGCGCCAACTCCCCCAGTGCTTCAAGACCATTCCCGATCCGCGCCGCGCTCAGGGACGGCGCCATCCCTTGTCGGCAGTGCTGGGCATCGCGGCGGGCGCGACGCTGTGCGGCATGCACGGCTATAAAGCCATCTCGGATTGGGCCGATGCCCTGGGGCAGAAAGCCCGCGAACGTTTTGGCTGCCGGCGGGAGAACGGCCGCTATGTGGTTCCCAGCGAGTTTGTGATTCGGGATTGTCTGGTCCGGATTGAACCGGGGGCGCTGGACCGGGCGCTCAATGCGTGGAATCGGGCGTGGGGCGCCCCGGACGATGCGCTGGCCATGGATGGCAAGACGATGAAGAACGCCCTCGACTCTGACGGGCGTCAGACCCACATCATGAGCGTAGTCGGGCATGAGTCGAAACGCTGCTACACCCAAAAAAAGTGGGAACCCTGCCTGTAGCCGGCGGCGAGGAGCGCAAGCGCACGAACGAAATCGGCATGGCCGTTCCCTTGCTTCAAACCTGCGACATCGCCGGCAAGGACATCACCGGCGATGCCCTGCTGACCCAACGCGCGATCGCGCGCTATTTGGTCGAGCGGGGAGCGCACTATCATTTCACGGTCAAAGGCAACCAACCGACGCTGGAACGCGATATCGCGTTCCAGTTCCAAACCCGCGGACAACCCGACTTTGTCGAGGTCACCCCGCCCGATCATGGCCGCATCGAAACCCGGCGCATTTGGTGTAGCGCCGAACTCAACCACTACCTCGACTTTCCCCACCTGGGCCAGGTCTTTCGGATCGAGCGCGAATCCATCGACAAGAAATCCGGCGCCCTCACGTGTGAAACCGCGCTGGGCATCACGAGCCGCTCACCCGGCGAAACCTCCCCCGAACGCTTGCTGGCCATCAATCGCGGTCATTGGAGTATCGAAAGCGTCCATTACATCATCGACTGGAATTACGATGAGGACCGCAGTCGAATCCGCACCGGCTTCGGCCCGGAAAACATCACCCGCCTCCGACGCTTTGCCGTCGGTATTCTCAAATCCTTTCAAAAACCCGCTCAATCGATCGCCCAATCGATGCGCAAACTCTCGTTCAATACCCGTCTCGTCTTCGACTACTTGAGAATGACTCGAAATTCATTCCCCACATCATGCTCCATCTGAGAACAAATTTGCCGTGGTTGCCGATCCCGTCCGGTCGCAATCGGTGGTGGGGACCTGTACAATAAACGATTCGAATCGCCACGCTAATTTGCCAGAGAGGATGAATGACTGCTCAAGACACTCGGCTGACTGACGAACGGGTACTCGCCGAACTCCGTAAAGTGAACGATCCGGACCTCCAGAAAGACATCGTCTCGTTGGGGTTCGTCAGAAACCTGATCATCGATGGCGGATCGGTCAAGTTCGATATCAACCTGACAACGCCCGCATGTCCGGTCAAGGACCAGATGCGCGACGAAGCGGCCGGGCTCGTTCAGGCGATTCCGGGTGTGGGCAGCGTCGATATCAACATGACGGCCGAAGTGCGGTCGTCCCCGCAGATGGGCAAGGGCGCGCTCGAAAAGGTTCGAAACATCATTGCCGTTGGAAGCGGAAAGGGCGGTGTCGGCAAATCCACCATTGCCGTGAATCTTGCGGCGGCGCTGGCACAATCCGGCGCCAGGGTGGGCCTGCTCGATGGAGACATCTATGGCCCATCGCTGCCGATCATGCTTGGCGTTCACGGAACCCCGGAACATACAGGCAGCAAGATAAAGCCGCGCGAGTCCGCGGGCCTGAAGTTCATGTCAATGGGCCTGCTGGTGAAATCACCCGACCAGCCGTTGATCTGGCGCGGTCCGATGGCGCACAAGGCGTTTCAGCAGTGCCTTTTCGATGTGGATTGGGGAGAACTTGACTACCTGATCGTCGACCTGCCGCCCGGAACCGGGGATGTTCACCTGACGCTGGCCCAGTCGGTTCCGTTGACCGGCGCCGTCATCGTATCGACGCCGCAGGATGTGGGCATGCAGATCTCGATCAAGACGCTACGCATGTTCGAGCAGACCAAGGTACCGATTCTCGGAATCATCGAGAACATGTCTTATTACATATGCGGTCACTGCGGTTCCAGGGACCACATCTTTGGAGAAGGCGGCGCACGGCGGGCCGCGAATGAACTGGGCATCCCGTTCCTCGGTGAAGTGCCCCTGGACATCCCCATTCGCTCCCAGGGAGATCTGGGACAGCCGATCGTGGTCTCGCATCCCGAATCGGCGTCCAGTGTTGTCCTGCGGCAGATCTCCGAACAGCTTGCCGCCCAGGTGAGCATCCACAACTACAACGCGCCTGTCCTGGAAATCGAGTAGGGCGTTTCGATGGCGGCGCCCACACCCGGTGCAACCGATCCGGCCCGGATCCGAAAGGTCGGCACTCGGGAACTGACGATCGTTTGGCGGGACGGTCACGAGAGTCACTATGTTGGCGCCGTCTTGCGGGGTTTGTGTCCTTGCGCCTCATGCCAGGACGAAGACACCGGCCAACGTCTGATCCTTCCCATGCACATTTCCGACGATCTGGAGTTCCACGGCATTGAAATGGTCGGCCGCTATGCGCTGCAGTTCGAGTGGAGCGACGGCCACCGGACCGGGATCTACAGCTTCGAACATTTGCGGCGGCTCTGTCCCTGCGCTGCCTGCAGGAAAGCGTTGCCTTACAAATGACCCGGCGCCTCGTCATCGGTATTTCCGGTGCTTCGGGTGCGATCTACGGCATCCGGATCCTGGAGTTTCTTCGCGAGATTCAGGAGGTCGAGACCCATCTGGTGATCACGGAGATGGGGAAGGCCACCATCGGGATCGAGACCAACTACGCGGTGGCCGATGTCGAGAGCCTCGCCGACCGGCACTACGGCATCCGCGATCTGGCCGCCGCGATCTCGAGCGGTTCGTTCGAGACCGACGGCATGATTGTTGCCCCTTGTTCGGTGAAGTCGCTTTCGTCGATCGCCAATTGTGCAAACGACAACCTGCTGACCCGTGCCGCCGACGTGACGTTGAAGCAACGCCGCCGCCTGCTCCTGCTATTCCGCGAAACCCCGCTGAATGAAGGCCACTGCCGGTTGATGCTGGATGCTTCGCGCATGGGCGCTGTTATCATGCCGCCTCTACCCGCGTTCTACACGCGTCCGGAGACGATCGAGCAGATCGTCGACCAGACGGTTGGCCGTGTCCTGGATTTCTGGAAAATCGATCTGCGCCTCCCGCGCTGGAAATAGGCCGGTATTCCGAAATTCGGCATTCGTCCCTGGCGCAACGATATGCGCCTGGCCCGTGGGCATTTCTTCTCTGGCGCGCCGTGGCGCGCCCCTGGGAACGCGGGCATCCTGGCCGCCAAGGTCAGTCTCCATCCTGAATATTGAGCCCGCAGGGTGCGTGACTTCGAAGTTCATTCAATCCCTTTGCGGGCAGGACGCCCGCGTTCTCAGGCGCATATCGTTGCGCCGATAAAAAATACGCGTAGCGACGCGTTCTCATGCGCGGTCCTCGCGCCGGTCGTGCCGGTCGTGCCGGTCGTGCCGGTCGCGCCGGATATAGCGCGCCAGGGCGCTGAACGGAAGGTTTCTGACTGAAGTGGAAGATGGCGTGGACACCGAGCGGAATATTTCTGTGCCGGACGGGGCGGAAGATCCCAAGCCGAAGAAGTCCCGGACCGGGTTCCCCCGCACGCGGAAAGATGGTCGGGGCGCGCCGAGTCCCCATGGCAACCTGGTGATCGTCGACGTTGGAAAACCGGATCTTTGCAATGTGCCCTTCTGATACCCGTGGACGCCGGACCGAACGCCACCGTCCACTGGGGCCACGATCCCGCCACGCCGCACGGCTACCGCGCGCGACTTCCGCGCGGCCAATAGACACCTGGCTGAAGCAGCGGAGAAAGTGGCGGTTTCGAGGAACCCGTGGCTGCGTCCGAACCCGGATCAAGACGGTGATTCAGGCGGGCGTGCCGACATGCGCTCTTCCACCGCTTCATTTTCCGTAACTACCGCCACCTCCCGCGGTTTGATGGGTTTTGGCGGTCGCGCCTGCCACGCGCGCAGGTGCTGGCCGACGAGGTCGTAGAACTGCGTGACGTTCTCCTCAAGCCGCTCGATGAACTTCCGACTGCCGTAAAAGTCACTCCCGAGACTGTCGATCAGGAGCACCTCGAAGCTGTGGGGCGTGGCATCGGCCTTGTCTCTCTGGATGGCGCCGGGATCGCCACGCAACTGTCCGACGGGTTTGTCGGTAGGGTCGGCGCGTCCGGGCCAATGAGCCCGGACAAAGAGGCGGGGATCGTCGTCCGGTAACATGCGCAGCAGCCAGTTCACCCGCGCCTTCGTCGAACGCCGGTCAATTGGCGCCTTCAGCCTCATGCCGAAGGTCACGGTCCGGGCCGACACATAGGCGCGAACTTCAAGATCGGCCGCGCAATCCGGGATTCTGAAGTCCGAGTAGAGCACCTTTTCGTCAACGAGTCGGGAGATTCCATCCTTTAGACGAGCCAAGGGATCATCCGCGAGCTTGCGGGCGATGACAGATTGCACCCTGGAACCTATGTGGCGGGAAAGCTGGAGGCACAAATCGCGCTCCTCCTGGTGCCAGCAGCCGAGGCAATCTTCGACCTCCGGACTGCTCTTTTTTAGGGCACCTTGGTTGGCCACGGTCTGAACCAGTTCCCTCCAGCCCTGGTTCATCGAGGTAAAACGCTCAACACCGGTGTCCTTGTGGTTGAGAAGGCGGAGGAACTCGGTCAGCATGAAGGCCTGTTCCGGGTCTTCGACCATATCTCCGGAGAGAATTTCGCACTGCGTTCTGATGTAGGTCCAAGACCAGTGGAAGAGACTGGTTCTTCTCAACAACGATTTCGATACCTTGATCGGAGAGTGGTCGGCGCGGGCGACAAACTGGTTCGAGATCGTTATGACCGCGTTGATCCCGGAGTCCCTCGCCACCTCAAGGTAGCTGGCGACTTGTTCATCCTCGATCCGATTCTTCTTGATCTTCGCCTCGACGAGGGCCTTCCAGATGTTTTTACCGGTCTTGATGACGATGAGCCCGTCCGGGCGCTTGTTGAGATGCTCGCCGTGGGTGGGGACGACTTCTGTCCAGCATTCGATCTTCGTGCGTTCGCCGACCTTAACACCTACTGTTGCGAAGAGGTCCTTCGCAAGCGGCAGAATATGCGGGAGGAGCGACAGGAAAATCGAGGTCAGGCGATTTTCTCGGTTGGTATCCCCTACTGTCGGAAACAGTCTAGCGTGCTCGCCCTGTTTCAAGAACTCTGGGAGGTCCTTCTCCAAGTTGCCGGTACTCTTTTGATCGGGCATCAAAATTCCTCATTTGACGTCAGCTTGTCTAGGTGCGGCAGATGCCGTAAGCCGTATCACATTCTAATCGACAGGCTCCAATGCCTTCCATGCGACACAAAGTGGCCTCGGCAGGATCTTCCCGCCACCACCCGTGATGCGTACACAAGGCCACGCCACAGTTAGTCACCTGATCCCTGCGCCGCCCTTCACCATCGGGACCAACCCGGGCGGGTACGAACTGACGAGTGTCACACCAAATACCGCATCCACTTCTGCATATACGAGCTTTGACGTTCAAAACCTGTCGACGAACGCCGACAATAGCCCCGCCGATCAACTCGAACACCCTCTCAGAGTTCAGCCCGATTATTCCTTCCTTGTCCGGGCGAACTCGATCTTCTTCTGCGCCTGATACTTTCCCTTTCGATCCGCGTACGACACCTCGCAGGGTTCATCCGACTGAAAGAAAAGCACTTGGCAAAGACCTTCGTTTGCGTAGATCTTCACGGGGACCGTCGTGGTGTTTGCGATCGAGATCGTGGGGAATCCCTCCCACTCCGGTTCAAAGGGCGTGATGTTGACCATGATGCCCGCCCGGGCGTAGGTCGACTTGCCCGTGCACAAAGTCAGCACGTCGCGGGGGATACGCAAATATTCGACGGTTCGGCCCAGGACGTACCCTCCGGGCGGCACCTCGCAGCTTTCGCCCTCATGCGCGGTATAGCATTCAGCGGGAATGGCCTTGGGGTCGAGAGTGCCCCCGGCCGGGGGTGTGAAGATGCGGAACTCGTTCGCCAGGCGCAAATCGTACCCGTAAGACGACAGACCATACGAAATGGTGCCCTTGGCGACCTGACCGTCGCTGAATGGTTGGATCATCTTGTTTTCAATGGATTTACGGCGAATCCAGGTGTCCGGCTTGATTGCCATTGCGTCATGCCCCCTCGTGGTGGTAAAAAAAGATCAACTTGTGGTAAGGATATGTTTTCAAACGAGATAGGTCAGGTTGAAGTTCGTGTGCCGGTTTCAATGTTACAGTCTCAATGTAACGGAGGTACGCTGTGATCAAGGTCGATCTAGTCAATCGGATCGTCGCTCGAACGGGTGTGAACAAATCCAAAGCCGAGCAGGCTGTCGACACGATATTCGATTCCATAAAGAAAGCCCTGAAAAACGACGATCGGATTGAACTCCGGGGCTTTGGTGTCTTCTCCGTGAAGCCCCGAAAGACTGGTATTGGCCGCAATCCCCGCACTGGTTCCGAAGTGAGTATCCCGCCCGGAAAATCCGTCCGTTTCAAGCCCGGCAAAGATCTGCAGTCGTTGTAGTTGGTTTCCCAGCCCATGTCGTATGAACGGCTGAACGAGTATCCGGGGTTCGAAGTCTCCGCTCCGCGCCAGCCTTTCCCATGGGTCAACGTCGTGCTCTTCCTCGCGACGGTGTGTTCCACGCTGGTTGTCGGTACGCTCCTGATGATGGGATTCCGTGAGGAACTGTCGGGCGTTCCCCCCGGCACACCCCAATCGATCCTTGAAACTCCGACCCTGCTCGTCCAGGGAATTCCTTTCGCCGCGGCGCTCATGTCCATTCTGCTGGCGCATGAAATGGGGCACTATCTGACTTGCCGATACTACGGGATCTCGGCAACGCTCCCCTACTTTATTCCCGCTCCGAATTTCGTGGGCACTTTTGGGGCGTTTATCAGGATTCGCTCTCCCTTTCAGCATCGAGCCGCGCTGCTCGAAGTCGGAGTCGCCGGTCCCATCGCCGGTTTCGTTCTGGCCGTGCCCATCCTGGCATTTGCCTTGACCCAGTCGCGCTTCGTCGAATCGTCCGAGTCGGCGGCGGGCTTGATCGGCCTGGGTGAACCTCTGGTTTTCACCTTCCTGACGTTCGTTCTCGGAATACGGCCGCCCGAAGGCGCCGAGTTGTTTCTACATCCGATCGCGTTCGCGGCTTGGGTCGGTCTTCTCGTCACAGCGCTCAATCTGATCCCTGTCGGACAACTCGACGGCGGTCATATCGCCTACGCGCTGTTTCGCGGTTTTCACCGCAAGCTTTCGCGGATTCTCGTCTTCATCCTGTTTCCGCTGGGCGTCTTCTACTGGTTGGGCTGGCTGGTATGGGCATTTCTGCTCGTGCTGCTGGGCACCCGGCATCCGCCCACCCTGGATGACGAGATTCCACTCGAGCGGCGTCAGATCCTGTTGGCCTGGATCGGACTGATTCTTCTGATCTTGTGTTTCATGCCCGTTCCCCTGACGCTGAACTGATTTCCGGGGGAACGATCAGCGAACGCTATCGCCCGGGCGATATTTCTGCAGGAATTCGATCCAGGACGCCGTCGTGGGCGCGAGCGTTTTTTGGCGGCGGTGAATGATTTCAACCTTTCGATAAAGCTTGGGAAGAGTGAGAGGGATGGCGACCAGGATTCCGTCTTCTTCTTCACGCCGGATACTGGGTCGCGGAAGTATACTGACGGCCCCCTGGGTGGCGATCGCCTGCTTGATGGTTTCGATGTTATCGAATTGCATCACCACGTTGACCTTCACCCCCTCGGCACGCAAGGCACGATCCACGGCTTTGCGAATGAACAGGGTTCGGTCGAACGCGACGAATTCCAGTCCGTCCACCTCGGCGGGAGAAATGCTGTCCTTGTCGGCCAATGGATGCCGGGATCCGCAGACGAACACCATGGGTTCGGACCGCCATGGAATGATCGTGAGTGACTTGTTGGCTGCCGGGAACGACAGGATGCCGACATCGGCGGCGTCGGAACCGACCGCTGATACGACTTCGTCCGGGTGCAGATAGGCGAGGCGAACCCGCGCCTTGGGGTGCAACGCGGTAAATTGCTGGGTATACCACCCCATGTCGTTGAGCCCGACCGAATAGATCACCGCGACGCGCACGATCCCCTCGATCCTCTGTTTTCGGGAACGGATCCGTGTCTTCGCCGTTTCGATGCGTTCAACGACGTCCTGGCAGGCTTCGAAAAAAATGTTTCCTTCCCGGGTCATCGTGAATGGGCGCTTCGTTCGATCGATCAACTGGACGCCGAGTTCCTGTTCCAACTGCCGGACGGATTGACTGGCTGCCGACTGTGAAACCTGATTCGCCGTCGCCCCGAGCGAGAAGCTGTTGGACCGAATGACGTCGCGGTAGAGGTACAGCGTCTCCAGATTCATGAAAGCAACTTACAGAATAAGTATTCCTTATGTAAAGCGATATTTATTTTCTGGATGACTTATTCTTCTAAAAAGCTTAAGGTATTGGACTAATTGAGTCTGGAATTTCCTCGCGGTGCTTGCCGAAAACAGTCAGTGACGTTATATTTATCGCTTTTCGACGGCGTGCCGGACCCGAACCGTAACCCGGCGGACGAGGAATGATCCGTTGGCGCCAGGCGGCAGAAAAGCCGCCGTGATACTGGCCCGCCTTTCTCACGGGTTTTCGTCGCGAAGAGTCGGAGACGCGGTCAGAGCAAGGCGCGCGCCCGGAGGGTACCGGAGGCGTACTTGACGGTACGTCGAGGAGCCCGACGAAGCGGAACGCAGCACTGGCGGATGGATCCGGCGCTGTAGCAGACAACTCGTGAGAAATGCGGGCTGGCCCCTGGTTATGCGCAAGGACACATTTTACAAAGGCGGGTTGTACGATCCCCGATTCGAGCACGACGCCTGCGGTGTGGGCTTCGTGGCCGACATTGCGGGACGCGCTTCGAACCGGATCGTCCGCAACGGGTTGCAGGTTCTGCTCAACTTGAGCCATCGCGGCGCTCAGGGGGCCGAGGTCAACACCGGCGACGGCGCCGGCGTTCTGATCCAGATTCCGCACGAGTTCCTGGCCCGAAAATGCCGGGCCGGTGGATTGGAGCTTCCCGCCAAGGGCAGGTATGGCGTCGGGATGCTCTGCCTGCCGAAGGACGACGCCGACAGCCAGAAAATCCGGACCCTCGTCGAAGACGCCGTATATCGAAGCGGCCAGAAGGTGATTTTCTGGCGTGTCGTGCCCACCGACAATTCAGAACTTGGAACCTCTGCGAAGGCGGCCGAGCCCCGGTTCGTGCAGATGATTGTCGACCGCGCGGCCGGCCTTTCGGATGAAGACTTCGAGCGAACCCTCCTTTTGATCCGCAAGCGCGCGGAGAAAGCCGTCGACGAATCTTCGATCGATGGCCGCGAGGACTTCTATGTCCCCAGCCTGTCTTCAAAAACGATCGCATACAAGGGGATGCTCTCCGCCGGACAGATCCAGAATTACTTCACGGATCTTGGCGACCCGTCGCTGGCTTCGGCGTTGATAATGGTTCATCAGCGCTTCAGCACGAACACCTTCCCCAGTTGGCGGTTGGCGCATCCGTTCCGGTACGTCGCCCACAACGGCGAGATCAATACCCTGCGGGGGAACATCAACTGGATGCGCGCCCGCGAAGGCCTGTTCCGCTCCGAGTTCTTCGGAAGCGACATAGCGGATCTGTTTCCGGTCCTGATCGAGGGTGGCAGCGATTCCGCGGTTTTCGACAACGCGCTCGAAATGCTGCTGCTGTGCGGCAGGCCGTTGCCGCATGCCGTCATGATGATGATTCCCGAAGCATGGGACGGGCACGAAAGCATGAGCGCCGAGAAAAAGGCGTTCTACGAATACCATGCCTGCCTGATGGAGCCGTGGGACGGTCCGGCATCGATCGCGTTCACGGACGGCCAGTCCATCGGTGCCGTCCTGGACCGCAACGGGCTGCGACCCTCCCGTTACTACGTGACCAAGGACGGCATGGTGGTCATGGCCTCCGAAGTGGGAGTGCTGGACATCGACCCGGGAAACATCGAGTTGAAGGGGCGTCTGGAGCCGGGCAAGATGTTCCTGATCGACACCGGGCAGGGACGCATCATCGACGATGCCGAACTCAAGCAGAGCATTTCGACGGCCCGGCCGTACGGGGATTGGCTGGCCCGCCACATGGTCTCGCTGGCGGACTTGCCCGAGGCATCGGAAGTAGCCGAACCCGATCACGCGACCGTTCTGATGCGTCAGCAGATCTTCGGTTACACGCACGAGGATTTGCGGATTCTGATGGCGCCGATGGCCCTTAACGGTGTGGAGGGCTTGGGGTCGATGGGTAACGACACGCCCCTGGCTGTCCTTTCCGACCATTCGCCGCCGCTCTACAACTACTTCAGACAACTTTTTGCCCAGGTGACCAACCCGCCCCTGGATGCCATCCGCGAAGAACTGGTCACATCGACCATCAGCTATATCGGCGCGGAGCGCGATCTGTTGAATCCGGAGCCGGAGAGTTGCCGCCAGATCAGGATCCTGTCGCCGATTCTCGACAACGCGGAGTTTGCGAAGCTGGTTTCCTGCACGCCGGACGGTTACGAGAGCCGGACGTTGTCAATGATCTTCGCGGTTGCCGAAGGCAGCGCGGGGCTGGAACGGAGGATGGAAACCCTGTGTGCCGAAGCGGTACAGGCGATCGATGACGGGGTCAACATCCTGATCCTTTCCGACCGCGGCATCGACGAACGCCATGCGCCCATTCCGAGTCTGCTTGCCGCGGCAGGGGTCCACCACCGTCTGGTCCGGGAAGGCAAGCGTACCCGGGCCTCGATCGTCCTTGAAACCGGCGAGGCGCGCGAGGTGCACCACTATTGCCTGCTTCTGGGCTACGGCGCGACGGCGATCAATCCGTACCTGGCCTTTGAAACACTCGATGACATGATTCGCGAGAAACTGATCGACGTGTCGCACCGGGAGGCCGTCAACCATTACGTCAAGGCGGTCCGCAAAGGCATCGTGAAGGTGATGTCCAAGATGGGTATCTCGACCTTGCAGGGATATCGCGGGGCACAGATTTTTGAAGCGATCGGATTGAACAAGTCGTTTGTCGATAAGTATTTCACCTGGACCGCCTCACGCATCGGCGGCATCGGCATCGACGAAATTGCACAGGAATTATTGAACCACCATCGCCACGCTTTCCCGGATCGGCCGGTCCGGGCGTCGAAGTTGGAATGGGGAGGCTACTACCAGTGGCGCCGCGAGGGGGAGTACCACATGTACAACCCCGAGACCGTCCATCTGTTGCAGTATTCGACGCGGTCGAACAACTACGAGTTGTTCCGGAAATTCAGCGCCGCCGCCAACGAAACCGACAGGAAGCTCTGCACGTTGCGCGGTCTTCTGGAATTCGATTTCGCTCCCCACGCGGTTCCGTTGGAGGAAGTCGAACCCGTTGACGTGATCGTCAAGCGATTTGCGACCGGGGCCATGTCGTTCGGATCGATCAGCAAGGAGGCGCACGAGACCCTGGCGATTGCCATGAACCGCATTGGCGGCAAGAGCAACACCGGTGAAGGCGGGGAAGACCCGGCCCGCTTTATTCCCGACGCCAACGGCGATTTCCGGCGCAGCGCCGTGAAACAGGTGGCCTCGGGCCGTTTCGGCGTGACCAGCGAGTACCTGGTGAATGCGGACGAGCTTCAGATCAAGATGGCCCAGGGCGCCAAGCCTGGAGAAGGCGGACAACTCCCGGGCTACAAGGTGGACAAGAACATTGCACGCGTCCGCTACTCCACTCCGGGCGTCGGGCTCATATCTCCGCCTCCACATCACGACATCTATTCGATTGAAGATCTGGCTCAGTTGATCTTCGATTTGAAGAACTCGAACCCGCGGGCGCGGGTGAGCGTCAAGCTGGTTTCCGAGGTTGGAGTCGGCACGGTCGCCGCGGGGGTTTCGAAAGCCCACGCCGATGTCGTCCTGATTTCCGGCGACAGCGGGGGAACGGGCGCATCGCCGCTGACGAGCCTGAAGCACGCGGGCGTTCCGTGGGAACTGGGGTTGGCCGAAACGCACCAGGTGCTGGTCGCCAACGACCTGCGGAGCCGGATCGTCGTTCAGACCGATGGCCAGATCAAGACCGGCCGCGACGTGGTGATTGCCGCGTTGCTGGGGGCCGAAGAGTACGGCATTGCCACGGCCGCTCTGATCGTGACGGGCTGCATCATGATGCGGGTCTGCCATCTGAACACTTGCCCGGTCGGTATCGCCACTCAGGATCCGAGGCTCCGAGAGAAGTTTGCCGGCGATCCGGCACACGTTGTCAATTACTTCCGCTTCATTGCCGAAGAGGTTCGCGAATTGATGGCGCGGTTGGGCTTCCGTACCGTCGATGAGATGGTCGGACGGATGGACAAGCTTCGGACCGGACACGCGATCGATCACTGGAAAGGCCGGAAGCTGGATCTGTCGGCGCTCCTGGACAAGCCGCATGTGACTTCCGACGTGGGGATACGGAAGCTCAAGGAACAGAATCACGGAATCGACAAGGTTCTCGACCGTAAGTTGATCGAGTTGTGCCGCGAGGCGCTCGAACACCGGGAGCCTGTCGAGTTGCGATTGCCCATCCGAAACACCGACCGGACGACGGGCACCATCCTTGGAAGCGAAGTGACCCGGCGTTACGGGGCCGACGGCCTGGAGGACGACTGCATCGACATCCACTTCACGGGATCGGCGGGGCAGAGTTTCGGGGCGTTTCTGCCTCGCGGCATCACGCTGACGCTGGAAGGCGACGCCAACGACTACATGGCCAAGGGTTTGTCCGGAGGCCGCATTATCCTGTTCCCGCCCAAGATGGCGGACTTCGTACCCGAACGGAACGTGATCGCCGGCAACGTCGTTCTCTACGGTGCGACTGGCGGCGAAGTGTTTATCCGCGGGCTCGTCGGAGAGCGGTTTTGTGTCCGCAACAGCGGTGCGGTCGCCGTGGTTGAAGGCGTCGGCGACCACGCCTGCGAGTATATGACCGGCGGACGCGTGGTGGTACTCGGCAAATCGGGCCGGAACTTTGCCGCGGGAATGAGCGGTGGCATTGCTTACGTACTGGACCGCGACCGAGATTTCGCGTCGCACTGCAATCTGGAGATGGTGGACCTCGAGCACTTTGAGAACGAAGCCGAGGAAAGCTTCGTTCGGTTCCTGATCGAGCGTCACATCAACGTCACCGACAGCGATTACGCCCAGTCGATTCTGAACGATTGGTCCGATTTGCGCATGAAGTTCGTGAAGGTAATGCCCCTGGATTACCGGAGAGCGATGTCCGAGCAGAAGAAGACCGGGGGCGGCATATTGGAAGTGGCCCGGCATGGGTGATCCCGGCGGATTTCTCGAAATCGCCCGCGTTCTCCCGGAACGGCGTCCCGTCAGGGAGCGGCTCGACGATTATCGAGAGGTATACGAGGACTTCCCCGAGTCCGACCTCAAAAAGCAGGCGGCGCGGTGCATGGACTGCGGCATCCCGTTCTGCCATCAGGGCTGCCCGCTGGGGAACATCATTCCCGACTGGAACGATCTGGTCTATCGGGACCACTGGGACGAGGCGATCGATCGTCTGCATGCAACCAACAACTTTCCGGAGTGGACCGGGCGGCTGTGTCCGGCCCCCTGCGAGGGTTCCTGCGTGTTGGGCATCAACGCCGACGCGGTTACGATCAAACAGATCGAGTTGACGATCGTTGAGCATGCCTTCAATGAAGGCTGGATCAAGGCATCGCCACCCGTGTCCCGGACGGGCAAGACGGTGGGCGTGGTGGGCTCGGGTCCTGCAGGGCTGGCTGCCGCCGATTTGTTGAATCGGGCGGGGCATAGGGTCACCGTATTTGAGCGTGCCGATCGAATTGGCGGCCTGCTCCGTTACGGCATCCCGGAATTCAAGATGGAAAAGAAGTTCCTGGACCGCCGCCTTCGGATCATGGAAGAAGAAGGCGTCGATTTCAGGACCAACGTCAACGTTGGAGTGAACGTGGCCGTCGACGAGTTGAAGGCAGGCTTCGATGCCTTGCTTCTCGCGGGCGGCGCCACCGCGCCCCGCGACCTCAAGGTTCCGGGCCGCGAACTCGATGGCATTCACTTCGCGATGGACTACCTGCCCCTACAGAACAGGATTTGCGAAGGCGACCGGGTTGCCGACGAGTCGATGATCACCGCCGAAGGCAAGATTGTGGTCATTATCGGAGGCGGCGATACGGGCGCCGACTGTCTGGGGACCGCACACCGGCAGGGCGCCGCCGAAATCCACCAGTTTGAATTGCTCAACCGGCCGCCGGATTCGAGAGGGGGAGACAATCCCTGGCCGAATTGGCCGAACATCTTTCGGACTTCGTCGGCGCACGAGGAAGGGGGACTCCGCAAGTACAGCGTTTCGACCAAGAGCTTCACCGGTTCGAAGGGGCATGTCGAAAAGCTTCAGGGCGTTGAAGTCGATGTCGGGCGCACACCCGACGGGCGTTTCAAGATCGACGAAGTGCCCAGCAGCGAATTCGAGATGGACGTCGATCTGGTGCTGCTGGCCATGGGCTTTCTGGGTCCGGAAAAGAATGGAATGTTGTCCCAGCTTGGCGTGGGGTTGAACGAACGCGGCAACGTCGTGGGCGATGGCAACATGATGACGACTGTCGACGGCGTGTTCGCTGCAGGCGACATGTCACGAGGGCAATCCCTGATCGTGTGGGCCATTCGCGAGGGCCGGCTTGCCGCGAGGGGAATCGACCTGTACCTGATGGGTACGACGGAGTTGCCCACTTAGGAACCGGTGGCGGAGCCCGGCAGGGTTCGGCCACGGGCTGCCAGGACCCGCCCCTCCCTCCGCATCATGTTACTTTTGAAATCATGATCGTAATGAAGTTTGGCGGTACTTCCGTCCGGGATACCGCCGCGATGGATCGGGCGTGCCGTATTGTCGCCGACCGTATCGACCAGGCCCCTCTGGTTGTCGTCAGTGCGATGTCGGGCGTCACGAGCAACTTGCTCGAGATGTCGCGTTTGGCGGCGGCCGGGCGGTTCGGCGAGGTCCTGTCCGTCTACGACCGAGTCCGCGGGCAACACCTGGAAATGCTGGACAGCCTCGAGAGCGACCTCGAAGAACTTCGAGCCACTCTGGAGCTTGCTGCCCACGACGGGATCACTCCGGCCAGGGAGGACCGTATCGCTTCGTTCGGGGAACGGTTGTCTTCCCGCATCTTCGCTTCACGGCTGTCCCCTCTCGTGCCGACAACCCATGTCGACTCGCGGCGCTGCCTGATCACCGACGAACGTTTCACCCGCGCGATTCCAATGGTGGAGGAAACCACCGCACGCCTGGACGAGATCGTCCGACCTCTCATCGCTCCCGGTTCCGCCGTCGTCATGGGTGGGTACATGGGGTCGACCCTGTCGGGAGAGACCTCGACACTGGGGCGGGGTGGCTCCGATTACACGGCCACGCTCTTCGGTGCTTGCCTGGGAGCGACCGAAGTGCAGATATGGACCGACGTGGACGGGATGATGACCGCCGATCCGCGGGTGGTGCCCGATGCCTGGACGATCCGGCGCATCTCGTTCGACGAGGCGGCGGAACTGGCGTACTTCGGCGCCAAGGTTCTGCATCCTCTCACTCTCATCCCGGCCATTCAGAAAGGCGTACCCGTGCATGTACTCAATTCAGCCCGTCCCGAGGGCCGGGGCACGGTGATCGCGACCGACGCTCCGGTGGCAGGCGGTCCGGTCAAGTCGTTTGCGTGCAAGCGCGGCATCGCCGCCGTCACCGTCACCTCGTCGCGAATGTTGATGGCGCACGGTTTTCTCAGGGCGCTGTTCGAAGTCTTTGACAAGCACGAGACCAGCGTGGACGTGGTGACGACATCGGAAGTCTCGGTTTCGCTGACACTGGACGATCAGAGTTCGCTGAACGCGATCGTCAAGGATCTCGAAGCATTGGGAACCGTTCAGGTCGAGCGCGGGCTGGCTCTGGTGTGCCTGGTGGGCGCCAACCTCAAGGACAGCCGGGGCATCGCCTCGAAGGCATTCGGTTGCCTGGCAGACGTAAACCTGCGGATGATCTCTCAAGGGGCTTCCCACATCAATCTGACATTCGTGGTCGGTGAAGATTGGGTCGATACCGTCGTTCGCCGACTCCATGCCGCCTTTTTCGAAAGCTTCAATCCGAAACTGTTCGAACGTCCCGGTTCACGCGCCTGAGAACGCGGGCATCTCTTCTCGGGCGCGTGGTGCGGCGCGTTCCTCGCGCCGGTATACGCGCCACGCCCGCTCTTCTCTTCCCTGTAACGCATTACAGAAGCAGGCCCGGCCCAGGCGGTCCAATATTCGGGATGGAGACTGACCTTTGCGGGCAGGATGCCCGCGTTCCCAGGGCGCGCTGATGCGCGCAAGAAAAAGGCGGTTGAATTTCGAAAATGTAGGGGCGGTCTATGACCGCCCAAATCAAGTCCGAGCGGATCGTGCAGTCATAGACTGCACCTACAGTGGGAGCGGGAGCGGTGCGCCCGAATCCCTCAATATTGAGCATGTAGGGGCGGTCTACGACCGCCCGAATCAAGAACAGATCGTGCGGTCATAGACCGCACCTACATTTCAAGGCAACCTGAACGCGACCAATTCCGCGGGTACGCGGGGGGTGGCGCTGCCCACGGCGACGACCAGATACTGGGCGCCGTTGACCATATAGGTCATCGGATTTCCGGTTTGCGGGGCATGCATCTCCACCCGGCCGACTTCCTCGCCGGTCGCCTTGTCGTAGGCGTGCAGCACGGCGCCGAGTTCACCCGAGGGCCGCGTCGTCAGATTCCGGTCGCCTGAAATCACCAGCGTTCTCGTGGTGAGTGTTCCAATGGGTCCAAACTGTCCCGTCGTGCCGACATCGACACCTTCCAGAGCCGGATTCTCGCGCACCGCGTCGAGTGTTTCGCCATGCGGAATCTGCCAGACAATGTCGCCGCGGTTCATGTCGATCGCCGTGATTCGTCCCCAGGGAGGATTGACGATCGGCAGCCCCTGGACCGTCAGCCCACCGCCGAATCCCGCTCCCGCCGCACCGTTGATGAAATCCATGTCGGATCGTTCCGGATCGTTCACCAGCGTGATCACGCGGGTCGACTTGTTGGAAAACACGTACATGATCCCGGTTTCCGGGTCGTAAGAACCGCCGGGCCAGTTGGCACCGTTAGGCACGAAGACCATGCCGATCTTGCCTTCTTCGCCGCGAACGATGGGCGGAGTGAAGAGCGGGCCCAGTTTGTATTCGGAGACGACCTCGAGGGCTTCGGCCCGCAGTTCCGGGGTGAAGTCGATCAGGTCGCCTTCCTGAACCCCCTGAAGTTCGAACGGCGGGGGTTTGGTCGGGAACGGTTGGGTGCCGCTGGATTCCTCTCCGGGTACTCTCGACTGTTCGACGGTCCGTTCCTCGATGGGCCAGACCGGCTCTCCGGTTTGGCGGTCGAACACATATGCCCAGCCCTGTTTGCTGGGTTGCACGACGGCTTTGATGTCGCGTCCGTCGACGGTGATATCCATCAGGATGGGCGCGCATGGAATGTCATAGTCCCAGATTCCGTGATGGACAAGTTGGTAGTGCCAGATCCGTTCGCCGGTTTCCAGGTCGACCGCGACGAGGGATTCCGTAAACAGGCTGTCGCCGGGCCGATGTCCCCCATAGTAATCCCCGGTCGAGAGCTCGATCGGCAGGTAGGCGATGCCGAGTTCCTCGTCGACGGAGAACGGCGCCCACATTCCCGTGTTGCCGGAGTATTCCCACGAGTCGGCACCCCAGGTGTCGTTTCCAAACTCGTCGGCGAGCGGAATCGTGTGGAAGATCCAACGGCGCTCACCGGTCCGGACATCGAACGCCCGGACATACCCCTTGGCGTTGGTCCGGCTTTCGGGGGCGCCGCCCGGTCGATGGGACGCGCCCACGATGACCAGGTCCCTGGCCACGACGGGCGCGGAGTTCAGGGCAAGTTCTCCCGTGATCGGGTCGAGAGTCTGATCCATTCCCTGTTTCAGATCGACCACGCCGGCATTGCCGAACCCTTCGAGCGGAAGTCCGGTCCTGGCATCCAGGCCCACCAGTTGGTACCCGATCGTCACCATGAATATCCGTTCGTCATCCCCGCCGGCCCAGTACGCGACCCCACGTCCGGACAGTTGCCGTGCGGCGGTTCTGGCCCGCTCACCCTCGTCGAGGCTGTACACCCACAGCCGCTCGCCGGTGGCGGCATCGATCGCCACAGCACTCCGATTCGAACCGGCCGTTGAATACAGCACGCCGTCGATCATCAGCGGCGTGGCCTGCAGGTTGTAGTCGGTACCCGGTCCGATGTCCTGGGTTTCGAATCTCCAGGCGAGTTCCAGTTCGTTGAAGTTGCTCGCGTCGATCTGATCGAGAGGCGCATATCGCGTGCTCCCCAGATCGCCGCCATAGGTGGTCCACTCCCCGTTCCGGGTTCCCGACTGAGCCCACGACTCGGCGGATGTTGCCGAAACGGCCAGCAACAGAACGGCGGCGGTCTCGATGAATCGTCTCATTCTTCCTCCGCCCTTACGGTGTGACGCAACGTCCCGATCCCTTCGATCGTCGCGACGATTTCGTCATCGGGATTCAGAAAGATCGGTTCGTCCCGTACCGACAACGACATGCCCGTGCCTTCGGGACTGCCCGCGGCAATGACGTCGCCCGGAAACAGCGTGAGGATTTCCGATCCGTATTCGATCAGTTCATGGATGTTGTGGATCATGTCGCTGGAATTGCCGTCCTGCATGACGACATCGTTCACCGTGAGCCGCTGACCGATGTTCATCGGATCGGGCATGAATTCTTTCGGTACGATGAAGGGTCCCATTGGCGCAAACGTGTCATGCCCTTTGGAGAGGAGCCAGTCCGAGCCCCCGTATCGCGGGACCTCTTCGTCACGCCCTCCGCGGTCGGACATGTCCAGCATGATCGTATATCCGAATATGTAGTCTTCGGCGTCTTCGACAGGGACGTATTTGGCTGCCCGTCCGATCACGACCGCGATTTCGGTTTCCCAGTCGATGCTTTCGCGTCCACGCGGCAGGATGATGTCGTCGCCGTTTCCGATGATCGCCCCTACGGTCGGTTTGGTGAACATATAGGGAAGGCCCCTGTCGGCGCGGCGTGCGGCCTCGGTTGCCGCCTGTTGTTCCGCGGAAATGCCTTCATCGACATGGCCATAGTAGTTGCTGGCGGCGTTGAGCATCTTGCCGGGATACAGGATCGGGGCGAGCGTCCGCACGTCGGACAGGTCGTGAATGTGGCTGGGGCGGTCCTGTAGCTGGTTTTCGTCGATGACGGCGTTGACGATCTCGCGGGTTCGCCGCGCCGCGCCGTATTCCCAGCGTCCTATCAGATCGCGCATATCATCGGACATCGGAACTTCGACGACGGCCGGGCTGGATTCCAGTTCGCGGTTGGCCGCAACCAGTTCCACGACGATGCTGTCGCGCAGGACGATGCCAACGTGTTGCTCGCCGTCGATATCGAAGGTGCCCAGCTTGAAAGGCTCAGCCACGGCCACACCGCCAACCTGGGTGAATGCCATGGGGGCCGCGGTCAAGGCCACGATGGCCATCAAAACAAAGACGTTGCGTTTCATGACGGAGATCCTCCAGCCAAGGTTGTTAATCCAGAAAATGGGGTCAGTCACCCTTTTTCCCTTCCTGGCCCGGATATAATACCCCGTTCCAGGCTGTTCGACTTATGACCCTGTTCCCGTCCTCGAAATACCGATCCGGATCTCTGGCGCGCCGTGCGGCGGGATCGACCCTGCTCTGCCTGATCTTCCAGTTGGCCGCGTGGGCCCAGGGGGGCGGCGAAACCATCGACATCCCGCGCCTTGACCGGGCGCCCCTGTTCGAGGATTTCGTCGATATGCGGCCGCCCGCCGATCTTGCCGGCCAGATGACCATGGTGACCGGTTTCGTGCAGCGGCAGCCCAGCGACGGCCTGGCGGCTTCCCAACGTACCGAGGTCTATCTGGGCTACGACGACCAGAATCTGTACGCGGTCTTCGTGTGTTTCGATACGAACCCCGACCAGATACGCGCGCGCCTGAACCCGCGGGGCGATACCGGCGGCGACGACTGGATCGTCATCGTACTGGATACGTTTCACGACGAACGCAACGCGTACATGTTCGGCACGTCGCCGCTGGGCGTCGAATGGGACGCGTTATGGACCGAGGGGCAGGGCGCGGACGCGGCTTACGATACGATCTTCGACTCGCGAGCCGGGCTCACGGATGAAGGTTACGTCGTATGGCTGGCCATGCCCTTCAAGAGTCTTCGTTTCCGGGCCGATTCCGCTCAGACCTGGGGAATGCAGTTCGGTCGGAGCATTCCGCGGGTGAACGAGCAGTCATTCTGGCCCAGTTATTCCTCACGAATCGAAGGACGCCTGAATCAGGCGGCAACCGTCGAAGGTCTGGAGGACGTGTCCCCCGGCCGGAACATCCAACTGCTGCCGTTTGCCGGGTTCCGTTCGTTTCGAGCCATCGATCGGCGAGATCCGATGCGGCCGGTTTTTCAGGCCGATCGGGCATCGACGGATGCCGGACTCGATGCCAAGTTCGTTTTCCGCGACAGTCTGGTGACCGACATCGCCATCAACCCGGATTTCAGTCAGGTAGAGTCCGACGAGCCACAGGTGACGGCCAACGAGCGTTTCGAGGTATTTTTCCCAGAAAAACGTCCCTTCTTTCTGGAGAACGCCAACTATTTTCAGACGCCCATCAACCTGGTCTTCACCCGCCGCATTGCCGACCCCCGGTTTGGTGCGCGGTTGACCGGGAAGGCGGGCCCTTATTCGATCGGCGCGCTGGTGACCGACGACGAGTCACCGGGCAAGCGCGTTCCCGACAGCGACCCCCGTTCGGGACGGAGAGCGCGCTTTGGAATCGTGCGTATTAATCGGGACATTCTGGATCAATCCAGCATCGGGGCGATTTTCACCGAGCGAAGCTTCGATTCCACTTTCAACCGGGTCGGCGGCGTGGACGCCCGGTTCAAGCTGAACGATAACTGGGTGACTCAGATGCAGGCCGTGACCAGCACCACGGAGTTCGCCGACGGGTCCCGGCGTTCCGGGCCGGCATACGAAGCCCTGCTCAACCGGAGCGGCCGCCAGTTCAATCTCGGCCTGGCCTTTTCGGACCGTAGCGCGGATTTCATCACGCAGACCGGATTCAACCCGAGAGGCGACATTCGTACCGTTTCTGGAAACGCCGGCTATGCCTTCCGGCCCGAGGGCCGGTATTTTATTGCGATGACGCCCCACGTGACCGTCCAACATACGATGGCCCGCGATGGAACGCGCCTGGAACAGGCGGTGTCTCCCCGCGTGACCTGGGAATTTGCAGGCCTGACATTCATAAACGTCGCTTATCTACCGGAACGGATCCGCTTGAGACCATCGGAGGCGCCCGTCACCGTTGATCGCAATTTCAGCCGGAACGTCGTCTCCCTTGCCTTCGAAACCGCGGCGCTTGCGGCGATTCAGTTCTCGGTCCAACACCAGCGCGGAGGCGCGATCAACTTCAGTCCGGTGTCGGGCCGAGAAGCCTCGATGGAACGGTGGTCAAACACCGACGTGAGTCTCATTCTGCGGCCCGGACGACAGTTGAGCATCGCCAATCGGTATCTGTTCTCCAGACTGGGGCATCGCCAGACCGGAGCCACCATATTCAACGATCACATCATCCGATCACGCTGGAACTGGCAGTTCACGCCGGAGTTGTCGGTGCGCGTAATACTGCAGTACGAGGCTCTGCTTGCAAACCCGGAACTGACGAGCCAGGAAACCAGGAGAAACCTCAACACCGATTTTCTGTTCGCATATCAACTCAATGCCTGGACCGCGTTTTACGCCGGGTACAACAACAATCTGCAGAACATCGATCTCATCCCGACGGCCCATGGTTCCAGGATCGTTCGGACCGCGAACGCCTTCATCAGCGACGCCCATCAATTTTTCGCCAAGTTTTCGTATTCGATTCGATTCTGAATTCAGCGATTCATGCCGTCGAATCGGCCGCGGTTTGCGCGGGGCGAAACCGCACTGGCGTAGCCCCGAAACGGGGCCGCCAGTACGGGTCTGGAAACGTGCCGCGTCAGTTGCGCGGCCTTGCGGTTCGACCAGTCGGAGTTCCACCCGAAGAGTCCACCCTCGGTGAGGAACTTCCCGAGGACGGTGAACGGACTTCCGGCGAGGAACTTTCCGGAGACGAGGGTCTCGCGGCGGGCGCGGAAGCTCTGGGCGGAGGCGAGGGTCTCGCGGTGGGTGCGGAAGCTCTGGGCGGAGGCGAGGGTCTCACGGTGGGTGCGGAAGCTCGGGGCGGAGACGAGGGTCTCACGGTGGGTGCAGATGCTCTGGGCGGGGACGAGGGTCTCGCGGTGCGTGAAGGAACTCCGCCCGCGGGCGCGGAAGCTCTGGGCGGGGACGAGGGTCTCACGGTGGGCGTGGGAGCACTGGCCGGAGACCTGGGTCTCGCGGTGCGTGAAGGAACTCCACTCGCGGGCGCGGATCTCACGGTGGGTGAAGAGTTTCTCCCCGGTGGTGACGTCGAGACAGAGGATCCACGGCGGGATCCTGACGAGTCCCCGTCGACGGGCCTTGCAGTGCGAGGTTCGGACGTGTTGCGGCTGTAACCGAAGCCATTGACCATCCTTCCCTGGGAGGACGGCTCCCGCGGCTGGATGACGATCGTCCTCGGCACATAAACGGAATAGACGGGGAACCCACCCCAGTAGGAGATGTAGTACCGGTTCACTGGAGGCCCGTACCTGCCGTACCGGTAGGGCCCCGATATGAAGTACGGATCGAAAAAGTAGCTCCGGGACGGCCTGCGGCGCGGGATGGAATACTGGACAACGGACGGTTCGGGTTCCGGTTCGTAAATGGTAGCCGCTCCGTCGAGAGACACGGCGAAGCGATCCGGGTAGGACACGGCGACCATCACGTCGATCAGGGACGTCGGCATGCCGCTATCGGCCAGGCGCACGATCTCGGCGGCGTCGAGCGCGAACGCGCTCGGCTGAACCGCAACCCACATTTCGACGGCGCCCGTGGCGATATGCGATGCCGCTTCTTCGACATCTACGTTCCCGATCGGTTGGGACGCCCACCGGCGCATCGTCAGCACGGTTTGACGATCCAGCGCCGACGGATCCTGTATGCCGTGTTCGAAGAACCATTCCGGGTCGACCGGACGGTACTCCTGCATCCAGGTGACGGGTTCTCCCCCGATCTCTATCGAGCGTACGTCCACCCATCGGTCCGGTGCGACGAATGCCATCACGCCCGAATTCGAGCGCGTCTCGTCCGCGCAAACGACCCGGGAGCGGGTAAAGACGCGCCGTCCGTCCAATGAGAACTCGACCGACCGGAAACCCGTGCAGCCTTCGGTCTGAACCATCCGCTCCTGGCCATCCGCCAGAACGCTCTCAGTGGATGCCGGTTCGCCGTCAACGACGGTGGACACTTCGACGCCCGCCCCGTCCGGTGTGAAACACAGGACGGAATTCTCGACTCCAGGGTCGGTAGATATCCAGCATCCGAAGAACGCCTGCCACCGGTGAATCTCCTGAGCGTCGAGGGGACGCGCGAACGCGGTGGCCATCACGGCGCCGATTCCCAGGATTCTCACGCCTGTTCCAAGTCCTTTCATCATTTCTATATTCTCCTTATCTCCCGCTGAACGGCAAGCGTAACGATATGCCGAATGCCAGCGTGAGACCTGACAGGTCGGTGTCCGCGAAACCGATATAATCTCCGCGCGTTGGGCCGCTTCCAAAGTGGTATCGCGCCTCGCCGGTGAGAAAAACGCGGCGACCGACGGGAAAATCCGCTCCGATACGCGCGTCCGCGATCGCCGATGTGCCCGAGGTCCGGAGACGGTCCGAGAAGACGTCGAATGTGTCGAAGTCGACGAAGTCTCCATTCTGCGTGAGGTCGTGCCGCATGACGCCGACACCGCCGCCCACGTACGGCGCAATCTTTGTCGGAATCCACGCAAACTGGCCGACAGCCCGTCCCCGGTCTCCGAGGTAATACTTGGCCCCGAAGGTCAACGATGTCCGTTCGAAGGCGGTTTCCTGCCCGATGGGCAGGCCGTCGAAGTCTTCCCAATCGCGGTATTCCGATGAACTCCGGCTGCGAGTCCATGCCACATCGGCGACAAGATCCACACGATCCGCCACTCGTACCGCGAGCTCGCCCCCAAACTGGGGACTTCGGAAGTCCCGGTCCTCGAGAGTGAATTGTTCACGAGTAAAACCGAAAAGGTCGCTCCCCACGGTGGGCATGCTATAGCTCATCCTCATGCCGATGGAAGCGCGAGGCGGATCGAACAGGAATCCGGGTCCGCCCTGGGCCCAGGCCGCGGTCGGAAGGAGGACGTAAGCGACGAACACCGCGGCAAATGCAATTCGCCTCACGCCCGCGGGTGCCGCCTGTTGCAAGAAAGAGTCGAGAATTAATGATTTCACAGCGAGTCGAGCCCCCATGTCTTGATTTCCGGGTATGGCGGCGCCAACACTGAAGCCGCCCTCGTTATTGAATGCGCCGGCTTCCCCCCGGAACTTGCATCCGGACTGCAATTTTTTTCGTGAAATGCCTCGATTGACCGGAGAATCAAAATCCGGGCACTTCCCCTTCATCGTTCCGCTTCCTCCGGTTCGGGCACCAGATCGTTCTTTCGATTGCGCGGGCAGGGGAAGAACGTGGCTAATTGTGCCCGTCCCCCTGTTTCTGTGGTATCCGTTATGGGCATGTCGAGTGTGAAGCCTGTCAACGCCTGGAGGAGAAACAACCATGCGACTTGTAACGATTGTCATGTTTCTGACCATTGCCGGGGCGCTGCCCGAAGCCTCCGCACAATCCTGGATTCCCCCTGTCGAGAACGAACGGTGTCCCTCGAAGTGGGGTCCGGACGATCAGCGCGGTTCCGCCAACCACATGGGACCTGAAACCGTCCTTCGCGCGGCGCGCCTGATCCGGAGCGGCGCGACGATCGAACTGGCGCACGTTTTGTCCGGTTCGATGCCACTGGGGGACAGGCACTTCGATCTGTATCCCAAACCGAGTGTCATGAACCCCGAATCGAACCGCAGAGGCTCCAACGAAGAGTTGGTAGTGGCCGAGATGGGCCAGGTCGGCACGCAGTTCGACGGATTCAGCCACCAGACCATCGGCAACACGATGTACAACTGCGTTCCGGTGGACGAAACGCTGACGCGGAACGGCTTCACCCGGCTTGGAGTCGAAAACGTCGGGACGCTGATGACGCGAGGCGTCCTTCTGGACATCGCCGCGCTGAAAGGTGTCGACATGCTGGCGGAAGACTATGAAATTACCGCGGCGGATCTGCAGGAGGCGCTGGCGATGCGAAGCCTGGCGCTTGAACCCGGCGATGCCGTGATCGTCCACACGGGTTGGGGACGGCTTTGGACGGAGGACATCGACCGGTATTCGAACATGGGTCCGGGTATCGGCGTGGCGGCCGCGGAATGGCTGGCGGGCCAAGACCCGATGCTGGTCGGCGCCGACACTGTTCCGGTCGAGATTCTGCCGAACCCCGATCCCGCGATTTCGCTTCCGGTTCATCAGATCATGCTCGTCGTCAACGGCATTCATCTGGTAGAACGGATGAAGCTGGACGAACTGGCGGCGAGCGGTGTCTACGAGTTCGCCTTCATCGTGCAACCGTTGAAGATTCAGGGAGCGACGGGTTCCACTGTCGTTCCGGTCGCCGTCTACTGAACCGTTCGAAAACGATCCCGGAGCAATGTGCCGAGCGGTCGCGTGTTCAGAAACGCGCTTCCCAACCAGGGTGCTGAGATATTCGGGTTAGTCGCGCCCCCGCCTGCGGAGGATCATTCAAGAGTGAAACTCGACCAATTAAGGCTCCAATTTCAAGTCACCAAAATCAATGACTTATGGTTAAGTTTCAGGTCAGATCAGGAAGCCCAGGTCGCGCTGAGCGAAATTGCCGAGGTTCGGGGCGATGTGGGTAAGGTCCGCCTCGGGAACCCCGATCCATTTCGCCAGGGTTGCCGCGTATTGATCCGCTGAGACGCTTGGTATCAGCCGGCCTCGGCGCACATCGTCGGGTCCGTCGATCTCCAGTCGCGGGTAGGCGCCGTAGAACTCGCGTCCGCGCACTGAATCGCCCACCACCAGTTGCACACCGCCCCAACCGTGATCCGTACCATCGCCGTTGGATGTGAGCGTGCGTCCGAAATCCGATTGGGTAAATGTGGTTACGTTGATGGCCACGCCGAGTTCCACCGTCGCCCGATAAAATGCGCCGATCGATTCGCTGACGTCGCTCAGGAGCGCCGGCTGTCTCTCAAGCTGGTTGTCGTGAGAATCGAACCCTCCTATCGCGACGAAGAAGATCTGCCGCTGCATCCGCAGTTGGTCTCGCACGCCGATGAGCCGCGCGACCGTCGTGAGTTGCTGACCCAGGACCGATGTGGGCATCGCCGTGGCAAGGGGTCGTGCGCTATCCAGCGCAGCGGTCACGCGGTCCGCATTATCGAGCGCCCGCTGTTGAACGTCCCTGAAAGCCCGTTCGTACATCGTGTCGTAATTCGCTTCGAGCACCCTCTCGAATGCGCCACGTCTTTGCGTAGAGAGTGCGGTAACGCGGCTGGGTCGAAAGACCTGGGGTCCGTTTCGTCCCATGGTGTAGGCCACGGTCTCATCGGCCGCCTGGAACAACTGGTTCCCCGAGAGGGAAACGTTGGTCTCCAGTTGCTGGCCGGTGACGCGTTGGCGAAGAAGATCGCTCACACGCCCGGCCCAGCCCGTCTTTGTGAGCGCGGCGCCTCTCAGCGAATGCCACTGATTCTGTTGATCGTTGTGGGAAAACAATCGTGGTGGAAGGGCAACGGAGCCATCGAGATACTGAACCTTTGTCGTCGGCTCGATGAGCGGCCCTACATTGGCGATGAAAGCCGCTCGAGAGCTATCGAACAGCGCCTGGATTGCGCCCATGGTTGGATGCAAACCGTAATGAGATCCATCCTGGGTCAGGGGAGTGATGGGCAGCAGGTCTGTGTTGGCCACGGCGAGATTCTGGCGCGATCTCGCGTAGACGTTGTATTCGGCGCCGCTTCGTGGGACGAGCATATTGAAGGAGTCGTTGCCGCCCAGCAGAAATACGCACACCAGCGCACGATAGTCGGAAAACGCGCCCTGCGGCGCGATCATTTCAGTCCACCCGACCGGTGGAAACGCGGCTATCACCGCACCCGCGCCCGTGGTCTTGAGGAATTCGCGGCGATTGAATCTGTTCATAAACATGTGCCGGACCATCGGTCAGTGCTGCCTTGCAAATTCGGGGGAGGTTACGGTGAGATATATGGCTTCACCGACTCGGCCAGCCACATCGCGCTCGGACCGACTTTCCACCATGCCCCGGATTTCCGTTCTGAGGGTGTCTGAAATCTGTCCCGCCAGGAGCTTTTCCGCCACTCGATCGACCAGGGCATCGGTATCGTCCGCCAACATCGCCTCTTCTTCAATGTCGATGTAGATGTCTCCGCTCTCAAGATTGCGGTTACGGGAATGGCGAGAAAATGTCTGTCCGTAGAAAAAATTGGTGACCAACGTATTCCCATACTCCGTAGCGATCTGTAGTTCAGGCGCGGTCAGGCCCGCGTCGGATATTTCTCCGGGTGGTGCATAGAATGGGCTGAAGAAATTGAATACCGATGGAGCTTGCAGAGGACCTTGGGAAAATTCGTCTATTGGATCGTAGTAGTAGGCGCCGTTGGCCGAACGCGCGTCGAAAGCTCGCCAGAGTTGAGTCAGGCGCAGCAAGGGTTCCTTCAGCTTGCCGCTACTTTGGGATGGGACGCTGGAGCGAGCCTCAGGATCCAGAAGAATACTTTTGACCACGGCCTTCAGATCCCCTCTTGTTCCTTCGCCGTTGGCGTTAAACGTCGTGGCCACCCGGTCAACATATTCCGGCGAGGGGTTACTGGTCACCAACCTCTGGATCAGCCGAATGGCGACAAAGGGTCCAACATTGGGGTGGGCAAAAATATTGTCCAGGGCGTCTTCCAGGTCCTGACGGCCCGTCTGACCTGCTGGCAAGCGAACGCCGTTCAGCAAAAGCTTGGTCCCGGTGGCATGAAACTCCGGGTAGAGCTGCATGGGTAAAGTCTGGCTGGTCTCGTTGCGGCGCGCCCGATTGAAGTTGGCGCCGCCCGCGTAGTTCCAACCGGTGAACACGTGGGCAAAACCCTCAATGATGTCCTGGTTGTAGGTGGAAACGGGTTGTCCTTCGGCGTCTGTTCGCATGGTCCCGTCGATGTTCAATTCGACCAGCCCGATGGTGAAGAGCTGCATCATCTCTCTGGCGTAATTCTCATCTGGACTGATATTCCGCGACCGGTCCGGCCGCTCGTTGCCGAGCATGCTCAGGTAAACTCCCATGGCCGGATGAAGCGTCACCTCCTCCATGAGTTCACGGAAGTTTCCGAAGGCGTTGCGCGTCAGAATGTCGTAATAGCCGGCCAACCCGTAGGGCATTTGCCGGAGCACGCCCGATTCCGCTACCACCATGATTTGCGACAGTGCGAAAGCGACCCGCTGGCGAAGCTGGTCGGGCCCATCGATCACATTGCGGAACCAGATATCGCGCCGGTCGCGCTGCAACCGGGGCAGACGGTCCGGGACCGGAAGGGATCGCAGATGGGGCAATTGGAGCGATTCCGGTTGTTGGAACTGCCGCTCGATCCAATCCTCGAAACCGAGATCGATGACGATTTGGGCTTCCCGCTCCGTTGCGCCGAATGTCGCCTGATTCAGAAGCTTGAAGGCTTCGACTACCGTTGGAGGCTGCGGTGTCGTGGTTTGCGGTGGGGTCGTGCCTGTCGGTGGATCGCTCGACGATGTTGTGGGCCCAAACACTGTTCCCGGAATAGTGGTGAACACCTGTCCGGTGAACCGGAAGCCGACCGCGTACACCGACGGCCCCGGATTTTTGGAAGGCGATATCAAGACCTGTACGACATGACCTGTCGGGATCGTTCCAAGCTCGTCAACAAAAAATGCCTCGGCGGAGTTCGCCGGGACATTCACGATTGTACGAACGAACTCTTCCAACTCGATACCTGTTACCAACACCTGCACGTCCAGCGACTGATTCGATGGATTCGCCACAGCCACCCCGAACCGCGCCCCATCCCGATAATCGGCAGGGAACCACACATAGGAGTCGGATACTGCCGCAACCTCTTCGGAGGGCTCGACCAGAGCTTCGCCAACCAGTGAACCGCCAACTTCCCAAGAAAACAGCGTGTTCGCCGATCTTACCTCCTTGTTGCAATCGAGAACCGCCATGCCAGACGAATGCTCCCTTTCCTGGCTTTCTGTCTTCAGGAGGTTGAAAGCTCCTTGCAAGGTTAGCTCCGTTCCTGTACGAAGGTTGCCCACATGATCCCGCATCGTCAGAAAGCGGCCCTGCGCTGAAAACGCACAGGTCGTAGCGTCATCGATATCGGTCAATACCGTCAGGGTCGATCCCCATCCTCCGCCAAACACAAACTGCGGAAAAATGTACTTGTGTTGACCCAATGCGACTTCCGCGAACCCACCAATCGAAAGAGCCAGAACCAACAGAGTTCGAGCAGAGTGCATAGGTCGTCCTGTCAACATGCGAAGCATTTCAGACCACACTGCCGCGTAACATTCAACGGCTTCCCGATATTGAAAGGCAATCGCCGGGGAATCTCCGCCGATCCGGTTCTGCTCGGGGCGGCAGAAACATCACCCATCGTATCGGAAAAACATCGCCGGAAGAAAACCGGGCAGGTCGTCGCCACAGCCGTTTCCGGAAGTCGCCCTTTGAACACACAACAACTTACGTTTCTGAATCCTTGAAAATTTGTCGTGAGACAGCCCGAACTGCGAAAGTTGGGCTAACCCGCATTTCTCACGAGTTGTCTGCTACAGCGCCGGATCCATCCGCCAGTGCTGCGTTCCTCGCGCCCGCGCTTGATCCGGCGCGAGGAACGCGCCGTAGCTCTGACGGCGTCTCCGACTCTTCGCGACGAAAACCCGTGAGAAATTCGGGCTAACCGCGGCCGGTGGGTTCACAATAGAATTGGCGCGGGGGGCCAGACTCCGGCTTCCGGGAGGGTGCCGATATGGCGTTGTTCAATCTGAATGTCGATGGCCGGACGCGCGTTGTGGACGTGGATCCGGCAACCCCGCTTCTCTACGTGCTCACCGACGATCTGGCACTCCGCGGCCCGAAGTTCGGCTGCGGTCTGGGACAGTGCGGCGCGTGCACGGTCATAGCCGATGGTCAGGCGATCCGGTCGTGTATCACGCCCGTGGAACGGGTTGCCGATGAGGCCATCGTTTCTCTGGAGGGTCTGGGTACTCCCGACGGTCCGCACACCATCCAGCAGGCGTTCATCGATGAGCAGGCCATACAGTGCGGCTTCTGCATGAACGGCGTCATTCTCACCGCGAAAGCGTTTATCGATCGCAATCCCGACGCAACGGACCTTCGGTTGCGCGAAGCGCTCTCTACCATCCTGTGCCGATGCGGCACGCACGTTCGGATTCTGGACGCGATACGCCGGTACGCCCGGGAGGTGAGCGCATGAGACCCCCAGCAACAATGTGGAACCACGATGCGCTGGCGGCGTTCGATTCGGCTGGGCTTTCCCGCCGCGGCTTCCTGAAAACATCGGGCGCATTGATCGTCGGGTTCAGTGCCCTGGGCCGTACGACGGCAGCGGTTTACGGGCAGGGAATCAATGGGGCGGGAAACAACGATCTGGATGCCTGGATTGCCATCCGCGCCGATGGTGGCGTGACCGCGTACACGGGCAAGTGCGAACTTGGGCATGGGCTCTATACGGCGCAGACCCAACTCATCGCGGAAGAACTCGGAGTGGCCTTCGACCGGGTGACGTTGATTCAGTGCGATACCGAGATGACGCCCGACCAGGGAACGACCTCGGGTGCGCAGTCGCATCCAGCCAACTTCAATCGGGCGAATCTGGCATTGGCGGCGGCAACGGCACGCGAAGCGCTGGTTGCGCGCGCCGCGAATGAACTCGGCGCCTCCGCCGACGAACTTGAAATCGAAAACGGCGTGGTCCGGGTTGTGTCCGAACCCGATCGTCAGGTGGGGTACGGAACATTGATCGGCGGGCGGGCTTTTGCCATGACACTCGACCCGGCCGCCCGGCGAAAGCATCCCGGTACGTGGACCGTACTGGGCCAACCCGTGCCGCGCGTGGAGATTCCCGACATTGCGGCGGGGCGGTTCGAATATGTCCACAACGTTCGGGTGGACGGCATGTTGCATGGCCGTGTTGTCCGTCCCCCGGTGGTCGGTGCGGCCGTGATCGACGTCAATGAAAATTCGGTCCAGGGAATGCCGGGCCTGGTTCGAGTCGTCACGCGGAACAACTTCGTTGGCGTGGTGGCCGAAAAGACCTGGCAGGCCATCCAGGCGGCGGAACGGCTCGAGGTGTCCTGGTCGACACCGGATACGCCGCTGCCCGCACAGGACGGCTTCCATGACTGGTTGAGAAATCAGACGGTCACACGCGGCACGCTGATTGTGGATTCGCAGGACGTGGACCGGAACCTTGCCGGTGCGGCCACTCGAATGGAGGCCACCTATCGTTATCCCTATCAGATGCACGCGTCCATCGGCAGCGCGTGCGCCGTGGCCGATGTTCGGGATACGAGCGCAACGGTATGGTCCGCGACCCAGGCCGTATACCCTCTCAGGAACACCGTGGGAATGGTGCTTGGACTCGATCCTCAAAACGTTCGCGTGATCTTTCGTATGGGCGCGGGCTGCTACGGCGTCAACGGTGCGGACACGGTATCGTATGACGCCGCGCTTCTTTCTCAGGCGGTTGGCCGGCCCGTTCGCGTGCAACTCAGCCGCAAGGACGAGATGGCGTGGGAAAACTACGGCAACGCCTTCGTCATCGACCTAAGGGCCGGATTGAATGGAGACGGCGGCATCGTGGCGTGGGATCACGAATCGTGGTCGCCCAACCTGGGCAGCCGACCCCGGATGGATCGCCCCGGCAACGTGGTGACGGGGTTTCTGGCCGGTTTCGAGCCGGCGCCATTCGCCGCGAGGAGTCAGGCGCCGCAACCGGCAAACTTCAACAATGGAAGCAACGGGGCGGCGTCGTACGTCACGGGCGAAGTCCGGGGCGTTCAGGGAGGAACCGGAAACATCCGCAGCCAGCGTGTTCTGACGCATACCGTCCCGTCTCCGTTCTTTACAGGTCCGCTCCGGTCGCCGGCCCGTCTTCAGAACACCTTTGCGCACGAGTCGTTCATGGACGAGATCGCGGCGTCGATTCAGGCCGATCCCGTCGCGTACCGTCTGCGTCATCTCCGCGACCCCCGATTGATCGAGGTGGTGCAAGCCGCCGCCGCACGCGCCAACTGGGTCGCGCGCCCCTCCCCGCAAGTCGGCAATCCCCGGACGGGCGTGGTATCGGGTCGAGGCATATCCTGTGTCTTCTACGAAGGCGATAACGGGTATTGCGCCATGGTCGCCGAGGTCGAGGTGGATCAGGGAACCGGCGCGGTTGAAGTCCGCAGACTCACGATCGCCAACGACAGCGGGCCGATCTCGAATCCGGACGGTCTGAGAAACCAACTCGAAGGCGGTGCGTTGCACGGGGTCAGCCGGACGTTGTTGGAAGAAGTCACATGGGACGACGAAAAGATCACATCCATCGATTGGCGGACGTACCGCCCCCTGTACCTCGGCGCCACCGTTCCCGAGATCCAGACCGTTCTGATCGATCGGACCGAGGGCGAAGCCATGGGTGCGGGGGAGACTGCCGTCACGGTTGTGGCCGGCGCCGTCGCGAATGCCATATTCGATGCAACGGGCGTCCGTCTCCGCCAGGTTCCGTTCACGCCCGAGCGGGTACGGGCCGGACTCGACGCGCGAGGTTGAGCCTGGTTTTCAGGCGCCAGGCCGGCGCGGCGGGGCCCCTCACCGCGTGAACAGCGGGACGTCCCGGCCGTCCAGGTAGTCGAGCAGCACGTCGACCGCCGCGTTCGCGAATTGTTCGTATCCATGGTCCGTCGGCCAGCCGATGTGCGGCGTAAGAACGACGTTGTCGAGTCGGGTCAGTGGATGATTTGCGGGCAGGTGTTCTTCGTCGAACACGTCCAGGCCGGCGCCTGCGATCCTTCCTTCCTGGAGCGCGGATACCAGCGCGGATTCGTCGACGATCGGCCCGCGGGCCGTGTTGATCAGACAGGCCGCCGGCTTCATCAGGGCGATGCGTCCGGCGTCGATCAGTCCGCGGGTCTCCGGTTTCAGCGACACATGGATGGAGACAACATCGGCGGTCTTCAGCAGATCGTCAAGGGCCAAGTACTCGGCCCCATGCGCATTCGCGATGTCGGGCGTCAGCGACGGACTCCAGGCGGTGACACGCATCCCGAACGCCCGTGCCAGGCCGGCCACATGCCGGCCGAGGCGTCCCAATCCGATAATCCCGAGTGTCTTGCCATGCAGGATTGGAGTCAGCGGCGTGGGCCACTCGCCACGCTTCAACGCACTGTCGCACGCGGGTATCCGGCGCATCAGCGCGAGAGCCAATCCGATAGTGAGTTCCGCGGCGCCGATCGAATAGCCGCCGGACGCCTTGGCCACGACTATTCCCAGGTCACCGGCCGCCTCGAAGTCGATGTGGTGGGCATGATTGCCGGTTTGCGCGATGATCCGGAGGTCGGGAAGTCGTTCGAGGAGTTCACGGGTGAACGCCGTGCGCTCGCGGTTGGCGATAAAGGCGTCGAACCCGTCGAGGACGGATGGTTGTCCGAACGCGCCGGTGAAGATTCTTACTTCGGCGCGCTCGCGAAGACGGCTAATCGCGCCGGTCGTTTCATAGGCCCGATGAATGTCGTCGAGAATCGCTACCCGCATGGCTTGAAGATCGCGCCCGCCGTGCCTGCTACAGGAACAGCAGCGCGCAAATGACGGCGCCCACCACGGACATGGACAGGCCCCACGCCAGCAACTTGTTGAACAGCGAGCGCGTGTCGGTACCCTCGGGTGCGGCCGCAAGAAAGAGCGCGCCCACGGTCGACAGCGACGACAGGTCCACCAGGCTGGCCCCCACGTTCATGGACCACGCGATGGGCAGGGGATCCACGTTGCCGACACTTTCGGCCAGCCCGGGAACCATCGGCAGAAACGCGGGAAGCACCACGCCTGACGTGCTGCTGTATACCGAAATCAGACCGGCGCCGAATGCCACGATCGGGGCCAGCGTTCCCGGTGTGGAGATGTTGGACAGTCCGTTCGTGAACAGTTCCATGCCGTTGGTCTTTTCAAGGATTCCCACCAGAACCGTGACGCCGGTGACCATCAGGATCACGCCCCATGGAATCTTCTGAATGGCTTCGCGCTGATTGACCGTTCGCAGCAGAATCAGTATCGCGCCGATGGTGAAACCGGTCATGCCGACATGAGTCTCGAACACGGCAACGCCCACGATGAACACGGCGATTCCGCCCAGCGTGATCCAGTGATGCGTTTCCATCGGCCCCGCTTCGGTGCTGACGGCGTCCACGTGTGCCCGTTCCCTGAAGAGCCGCATGCCTCCGAACAGTGCGAACGCCGCGAACGCGACCGCGGCGTGTGCGAAGGCGTTGTAGGCATAGGTCGACCATTCGACGCCGCCGAGGCCGATACGTTCCATCACGCCGTTCGCCACGATTCCGGTAGGCGCAAAGGGCGACAGCGTCCCGGCCAGTGTCCCGTTGCCCGCCATGATCGCCATCAGAAAGGGGGAGATCCGGGCCCGTGCCGCCACGGCCATTGCCGGCGGTGCCAGCAGGGCGCTGGCGGGCGTGCCTCCCGGTCCGACCGTGGCCACGATCAGGCCGAGGAAGAAGAACATGAATGGCAGCAGACCGACCTGCCCCCGGCAGACCCCGACGGCGCGTCCGGTGATGCGTTCTAGCGTTCCGTTGCATTGTGCGATGCTGAACAGGAGAGTGACGCCGATGAGCGTCACCAGAAGCGGTGTCGGAAACCCGCCCAGGACATCTCCCACGGACATCCCGGCCATGTAGACACCGATGATCCACGCCATTGCCATGGCGACGATGCCCACGTTGACCGCCGTGGTAAAGCTGAGCCCGACGGCCAGGACGA
Organism: Terriglobia bacterium; assembly: GCA_963555775.3. GTDB lineage: Bacteria > Acidobacteriota > Terriglobia > 20CM-2-55-15 > 20CM-2-55-15 > JAJEDW01. The sequence goes on from CAUVWY020000009.1 coordinate 1,188,908, forward strand.
GGGCCGCGATGGCAATCCATGCCAGAGTCATTGCGATTTCATTGGGAAGATCAAGTTGTTACGGAACGATCCTGCTTGACCGGTCCACTTCTTCCTCGACGCCGATCATGAGGACGTTGGCGAAATTGTTGTCCTGGCAGATGTACTCGAAGATCTCGGTGTCCGGTCTCCAGATCAGGTAGAAGCCCGTCGACCAAGTTTCAGTGTATGCGCCCGGATCGTCGATCGTCACCCTGTATTCGGCGACGTTCATGTCCGTGCGCGTAAATCGTTCGACAACCCGGAGCCGTTCGGTATGCGGGTGTCCTTCCCGGTCCATCCAGAATCGTTCGTTGAAACCGAGCGTGTCGACGACGAGCGTGTCGTCTTCCCAGCGGCCGACGGAATGTCCGTAATAGGTGGGCTCCAGATCCTCCGGATGATCCCGGCCATCCATGTAGATCGTGCGATAGGTGTGGGGACCCCCAATATCCAGAATGTAAATCAGTTGCTGCTCGGGCAGTTCGAGGAACTCCACGCCGTACGGCGTGAAGAACTGTCGCGCTCCGCCCGACGGCTTGCACCGTGTGTGAGGCTCGAACTCGTTCAGCAGGCGAAAATCGTAGAGGGCGCGTGCCCAGGGCTGGAACGGAACGTCGGCGGACATCGGACGTTCGGGAAACTGGGGTCCGACTTGCCGGTCGACCCGGTCGGCAACGTCGATCACAAACTGCGCATCGCGGGGCAACCAGATCCCGTTTTCACCCGATTGCGGTCCAAGGTGGATGCGGCCATCGGGATTTCGCGGCGCCGGATCACCCAGGGGCAACGTCCCTTGCCCCGGTCCCTGGGCGAAGGACGGCGCGGCTCCAGCCGGCCCGAAAGCCAGCACCGAAAGCACGAAAGCAGCAGTCAGGGTCCGCACCTTACCTCCCGGTTGCCTTGGTCGATCTGCGGCATTGTTTCACAGCGCCGGGTTTGGGCCAACCCGCAAGCGGCTACCGCGCTTCGCTCAATCGGCGCTCCGCGTCTTCGAGCCGCTGTGTCAGGAAGACGGGCACCTCGTCCGGATTGACGTAGGGGTTGGGATCGCCCTCCTGACGTGCGGCCAGACGCTCGTATTTGTCGAAGAAGCTCACCGACCATGGGTGGCTGTGCAGCCAGACGTCGGGAGTGGCCAGCGTCTGGAGACGCCGGATCGTGGCGACGAAATTCTCGAGCGCCGGCACGTTGTTTCCGTTCAGGGTCGGTCCCGGCCACATGAAGACTTCGTACTCCTCGCCATCTTCGTAGACCGAAAAATCCATCGACGTGACGCCGTCGGTATGTCCGGGAGTGACGTAGAGGTTCAGCGTGGTGTCCCCGAGCGTGAGCGTGGTCTGGTCCTGAACCACCATGTCCCTCGGTATGAGCAAGTCGTCGACTTCGCCGTTGTCGCGGATCGTCCCTTCCATCAACTCCCAGTCGGCTTCGGCCATCATGACCCGCGCGCCGGTCAGTTCCTGCATCGTCTTCAGGCCCCCGTAGTGGTCGTTATGCCCGTGGGTGACGATGATGTATTCGACATCCCGCGGGTCGAGGCCCAGTTGCTCCATCGCCTCGGCGGTGTGGTTGGCGAAGTCGCCGAACAGCGTGTCGATCAGGATCAGGCCCTCGCTGGTCTCGATCACGTACGAACAAACGAAGTCGAGGCCGACATAGTAGAGGTTGTCGAAAATCTGGAACGGAGTGACTGCCTGGGCCGTCCCGGCCCCGAGCCCCTGTGGACGCGGCGAGGCCTGGCCCAAAGAGTCGGCTGGCGCAAGGGCGACTGCCGCCGCCAGTCCGAAGAACAAGATGGCCGTTCGTGTCATTGTGCGTTCTCCTGTTTTCATTTCCTGTTGTCCTTGTCCCAGTCCTTCTTGCCTTCGTCCTGTCCCGCGACCGAGTACAGGACCTGGGCGTTCCGGGTCTTTTGAAAGTCTTCGAGCGACTCGCCGCGCATCGCGGCATAGATGTGCAGATTCGTCGTGCCAATCACGGCGCCCAGCTTTTCGAGCATGAAGAAAATGACGCCGTAGTGGATCATCGCGCGCCATTCCCGGTTGCGTACCATTCTACGTTCCACTTCGGTTAATCCGGCTTCCTCGAACGCGGCTTCGGGATCGGACAGGAATCGCTTTCGGTGTTCGGGCACGATCAGGTCGTGCAGAAATCGGTTCAGCCGGTAGGCTCGAACGCTCATCTCCAGTGTGAACGGATACGTCCCGTCCAGTTCTTCCACACCCTCCAGTTGATGGTTCATCCGTTCGACGAATTCATCGGCGGACTCACCGTCGGGCTCGTCGGATTCGTCGGATTCGTTCTCGAAAATGACCGAACCGATTGCGGTCATGGACGGCAGGTAGTAGGCCTGATGCAGTTTCCGGATTTTTTGGGCCATCGCGCCGCGCATGATCAGCCACATGATGATTTCCGCGCCCTCCCATCCTCCGCGCTTCGCATATTCAGCCGTCGTGATGCGGGTCAGTTTCACCGGGTCCTTCTCCAGCAGTTCCAGAAACTCCATGTCCCATGGGGTGTTATTGAAGCCCGCGCGTTCGCCGTGAACCTGATGCGACAACCCTCCGGTCGCCACGATGACGACCCGCAGATCCTCGGGATAGCTTTGGATCGCCTTTCTCAGGGAGTGCCCCATCTTGTAGCATCGGCTCGCCGTTGGGCCGGGCACCTGCAGGACTCCAACCTGTAGCGGGACGATTGCGCCGGGCCACCGGGGTTCGTGAGGCCACAGGACCGACAGCGGCGAGAAACACCCATGGTCGAGGCCCTTGCCTTGAAAGAAGGAGAGGTCGAACTCATCGGCCACCAGTCCCGCGGCGATGTGGTGTGCAAGGGCGGGGTGGCCGTCGACTGGGGGCAGTTTGCGCGGTCCGCCGCCTTCGTCCGCGACGGGATAGGAATCGCCGACTCCGAGAGCGAAGTGCGAGTAATGGTCGAAGAAGAATGAAGTGACGTGGTCGTTATAGATGAAGAACAGCACGTCCGGTTTCTTGTCGGCCAGCCACTGCCGAACCGGTTCGTAGCCTTCGAAAATGGGCGCCCAGTTCGGATCGGCCTGTTTGTGGGTATCCAGCGCGAATCCGATAGTGGGAGTGTGGGATGTCGCAATTGCCCCGACGATCGTTGCCATAAGACTCCTGTTCCTTACGGTTTCGTTCCCTATTGTGCACGGAAAAACCTTCCCGCGTCCCGTATTTCACTGGATATACTGCCTCGATGAAACTCATTCGATATTGCATGGTCCTCGCATGTGCCCTTCTCGTCTTGCCGGCGGGGGTGTTGGCCCAGAATCCTTCGGATGTCGAGCGCGCGTTCGATCGGTTCTGGGCTGCCGGTTCCGTCGCCGAAGCCCGAGACCGAATCGAGGAAATCGTTGAATCGGGCGTCACGTTCGAAGACGCCTACGAACGCCTCGAGCGCGGCAGGAGCTACGAATCCCGAGACACTGGCATTGTCGAAGGCCGGTACCGCGGCGCCGGCGGCGTCGAGTTCTACTATCACCTGAATGTGCCCGAGTCCTACGATCCGGATCGGCGATATCAGGTGCGGTTCCAGTTGCACGGCGGGGTGGGCGGCAGGGCGACTAATGAACCGCGAGGGAACGGGGAAGTCCGAATCCCCGGCGCCGAGCAGATTTACATCGTTCCATATTCGTGGAACAGTGCGCCCTGGTGGGGCGACGCTCAGGTGGAGAACCTGCGATCGATCCTGGACGCGGTGAAGCGGGACTACAACGTGGACGAAAACCGTGTCGTCGTTTCGGGCGTTTCCGACGGTGGAACGGGCGCGTATTACATCGGCATGAGAGAGACGACGCGCTTTGCCAGCCTGTTGCCGTTGAACGCTTTCATCATGGTGCTCGCCAACAGCTCGATCGACGATGGCCGGTCGTTTCCGGGCAACCTCGTCAACAAACCGCTATTCGTGATCAACGGGGGCCGTGACCGGTTGTACCCCACGTCGACTGTCGAGCCCTTTGTCCGATACCTGGCCGCCAACGGCGTGGAGACCTCCTACTATCCGCAACCCGAGGGCGAACACAATACGCGTTGGTGGCCCGAAATGCGCGATACGTTCGAGGCGTTTGTCACGGTGAATCGGCGAAACCCGCATCCGGAGTCCATCAGTTGGGAAGCCACCGAGGGGCGGCATAATCGAGCCCACTGACTGGTGATCGAAGACCTGAATTCCAGCGTGGCCGCATCGTCCCCCATGCCCGACATGAACATCGTCGATGACACGCCGGGAGTATCGCGCCTGGTGGGCGCGGGCCGGCCCATGTTCAGCCGTTCGGTGGAATCGGGACGCGTCGACATCGAGCGCCAAGGCAACACGATTCGCGCGACGGCGGATGGCGTCGCATCGTTCAGGCTGTTGCTGTCGCCGGACGTGTTCGATTTCGGCGAACCGGTCGTGGTGATCGCGAACGACTCCGTTGTCTTTGACGGGCGGGTCGAGCCGAATCTGGAGACATTGCTCCAGTGGGCAGCACAAGATAACGACCGAACGATGCTTTATGGAGCGCAACTGGAGATTCGGCTGGATTAGCCGTCTGAAGGGGTGTCCCTATGGGACAAGCCGATCGGAAACCTGCTGGAGGGCGACGGCTGATCGTAGCGAGCGCGGACACGGGGTCGAGATTGGCAGCGTCCTCCCCTCAGCCGCCCCCCCTACTGGATCGGTTCTTCCAGGAACAACTGCACGTCGGCGGCGAAGCGTTCGAAAGGCGCGAACTCCTGGATTCTGCGCTCGATCGGGTTGAAAGATCCCGGGCCTTGGCGGCTTAGATGGATGAGGGTACTGGTGCTGAATTCGAAATGTTCCGGAGTGAAGATGCCGAAGCTGCTTCGAGCATACTGGTACTCGAACTGGGCAAACTCCGTATCCTCGGAAAACCCTGGCAGGCCTTCCAAGAAAAATCCACCCTCTTCCCGCCACAAGTCTCCAGACGACGCCTCCAGCCAAAGGCGCCCGCGTAGTTGGACCCGGTCCGGTTTGGGAATGCCGGCGAAACGGGCAATAAGTCCGCCAATAAGTCCAAATGAAACCCGGATGGGGCGAATCAGCCTGTAGTCCACCAGGATGAAGTCCATGCCGTCAATCGTTTCGCGGCCAGCGATCGCCGCGTCCGAAGATTCCCGGTCACCAAGAATGCTCTGAGCCGTTGATGTGAGCATGACGCTCCCGCCTGCAGTTGCCAGACCGAATTTTCGGCTTTCGCGGTCGATCAACTCTCGCTCCTCCGACTCGGAGCTTGCGTTCGCAAGCTCCCTTGCGAGGGCCTGTACACGCAGCTCCCGGTCCCCGGCCTCGCGCCCGTCGACTGAAAGAACGTATCGATACTCCATCCCCTCTGGGCTGTGGGTGAACCGATGAATCATGAGTTGGCTGACAAAGGCCCGGCGTCCGGTCACGCGGCCCGCATTGTCGTAGGTGAGAATCGTGGTGGTCTCTTCCGTCGTCAGATCCTGGATCACTTCCGCATACCGCCCGGCACTGGTGGCGGCCCGCGCGAGCAAGTCGTCGAGGTCGACGCCGTCGATCTCTTGACGCTCGATCGCCGTCCCCGCGTCTGGCAACGTCTGTGCAGCGGCTGCCGAACACACGACCGCGACGGCGAACAGAACAAGGGACATGGATCGAGTTAGCATGGATTTAGTCTTTGACGAAGATTCTCCTGTTTCGAATATTTTTCCTCACGGCGGGACAGGTATGAGAAATTACACTCATGCAATTCACATCGGACCGGCCCCATCCGTCCGCCCCTCAGCCACGCCGCTACGGGACCGGTTCTTCCAGGAACAACTGCACGTCGGCGCCGAAGCGTTCAAAAGGCGCGAACTGCTGGATTCTGCGCTCGAACGGGAAGAAATCTCCCGGGCCCTGGGGGAATGCGCGGATGCGGACACCGAGGGTGAATTCGAAACGTTCCGGAGTGAAGATACCGAAGCTGCTTCGAGCATACTGGTACTCGAACTGGAACAACTCCAGATCCTCGGAAAACCCTGGCAGGCCTTCCATGAAATATCCACCCTCGTCACGCCACAAATCTCCAGACGACGCGTCCATCCAAAGGCGCCCGCGCATGTGGATCCGGTCCAGTTCGGGAATGCCTGCTAAACGGGCGATACGGCCCCGGCTTAACCGGGTGGGGCTAATTTCCCTGTAGTCCACCAGGATGATATCCATGCCGTCAATCGTTTCGCGGCCCGCGATCGCCCATTCGAACGTTTCGCGGTCACCAAACGAGTTCTGAAGGCTTGAGCCCATCAGGCTGGTGCCCAGGGAATTGCGCACCAGACCGAATTTCCGGCTTTCGCCGTCGATCAACTCCCGCTCCTCCGACGCGGAGCTTGCGGACGCAAGCTCCCTTGCGAGGGCCTGCAATCGCATCTCCCGGTCCCCGGCCTCGCGCCCGTCGACTGAAAGAACGTGTCGATACTCCATTTCCCCGGGGCTGTGGGTGAACCGATGAACCATGAGCTGGCTGACAAAGACCCGGCGTCCAGTCACGGTCACGCGGCCCTCATCGTCGTAGGGGAGAATCGTGGTGGTCTCTTCGGTCGTCAGATCCTGGATCACTTCCGCATACCGCCGGGCACTGGTGGCGGCCCGCGCGAGCAAGTCGTCGAGGTCGCCGCCGTCGACCTCCTGTAGCTCAAGCGCCGCGTCCGGCAGCGGCTGTGCAGCGGCGGCCGAACACACAGTTGCGAGTACGAACAGAACAAGGGACATGGATCGAGTTAGCATGGATTCAGTCTTTGGGGAAGATTCTCCTGTTTCGAATATTTTTCCTCACGGCGGGACAGGTATGAGCAATTACACTCATGCAATCCACATCGGACCGGCCCGATGCGCCCTCCCCTCAGCCAACCCGCTACTGGACCGGTTCTTCCAGGAAGAACTGCACATCGGCGTCAAAGCGTTCGAAAGGCGCGAACTCCTGGATTCTGCGCTCGATCGGTGAGAAATCTCCCTCGCGGGATGAGCGGATGCGGAAACTGGGGGTGAATTCGAAACGTTCCGGAGTGAAGATACCGTAGCTGCTTGGAGCATACCGGTACTCGAACTGGACCAACTGCGGATCCTCGGAAAACCCTGGCCGGCCTTCCGCGAGATACCCACCCTCGTCCCGCCACAAATCTCCAGACGATGCCTCCAGCCAAAGGCGCCCACGCATGTGGACCCGGTCCATGTCGGGAAAGTCTACGAAAAGGGAAATAAGTCCCCGCCCGGAAGTCTGTAAGCCGCGAATCCGCCGGTAGTCCACCAGGATAAAGTCCATGCCGTCAATCGTTTAGCGGCCCGCGATCGCCAAGTCGAAGCCTTCCCGGTCACTCAAAATGCCCTCAGCCGATGATGAGAGCATGCCCCTCACGTTTCCAGGCGCCAGACCGAATTTCCGGCTTTCGCGGTCGATCAACTCTCGCTCCTCCGACTCGGAGCTTGCGTTCGCAAGCTCCCTTGCGAGGGCCTGCACACGCAGTTCCCGGTCCCCGGCCTGGCGCCCGTCGACTGAAAGAACGTGTCGATACTCCATTCCCCCGTCACCGTGCGTGAACCGATGAATCATGAACTGGCTGACAAAGACCCGGCGTCCGGTCACGCGGCCCGCATTGTCGTAGGTGAGAATCGTGGTGGTTTCTTCCGTCGTCAGATCCTGGATCACTTCCGCATACCGCCGGGCACTGGTGGCGGCCCGCGCGAGCAAGTCGTCGAGGTCGACGCCGTCGACTTCCTGACGCTCGAGCGCCGTGGCCGCACCCGGTAGCGGATGTGCAGCGGCGGACGAACACACGACCGCGACGGCGAACAGAACAACGGACATTGATTGGGCGACCATGGAATAAGTCTTCAGTGTATTGCCCCCGATTTCCTGCAGAGTGAACTCACCATAGTCATGCTGCTGGGCCGAGAGCAAGACGTTTTCGCGCCGGTGGGGGATCCGGCAGGACACGATGTGTCCTGTGCTCGTAGCAGACGAATTGGCCGGTCTGAAACGCAGGATTTGAATCCATCTCCCGCCGACCTGGCACGAAATCTCAAAAGAAGACTGCCGGTGCGATCTTGCCGCCGGTAGACATCATCGGACTTCTTCATAGACGGTCTGGAGTTCCTGGAGGGCGAAGGGCTTCACGTGGCGATTCAGGCTGTTCCTGGTGACGAGGTCGACCTTGCATCCGAGCGCAGTCTCGAGTTCGTCGTTCAACGCAAAGAACTTGAGCAGGCTCACCGGCTGCTTGAGAACGACCAGGACATCGACATCGCTCTCCGGCGTATCACCGCCGCGGGCGACAGATCCGAAGACACCGGCGTATTGCACGCCGTAACGATCGAGGATCGGGGCCGCTTTTTGCTTGATTTCGTCGAGGGTCACGCCCTCAGTATACGACGAAGGGCAGGGTTCGATAAGTGCTCGGTTTCGGACAGGTAACGTCAAGTGTGAGATCGAGTCCAGTCACGTTGCGTCAATCGATACATCGGGCCACTCACCCGCCGCTTACCTGTGCCAGGCGCAAGCTGTTGGCTCTCCAGGGACAATCCGATTGAGCACGTGACACCCATCCGTGATAAAAGTATTTCCCTTGCGAAAATAAAGGATCGTATTGAATCTGCCGATTCGCATGTGCCACGCAACCCGTATCGCATTATCGAATTCCCGGTAGTTCCAGTGAGAACTGACCCATGGCCCTGAAGAAGTCCCAACTCTATTCATCGCTCTGGCAAAGCTGCGACGAACTGCGCGGCGGCATGGACGCCTCGCAATACAAAGACTACGTCCTGACGCTGCTGTTCATGAAGTACGTGTCGGACAAGTACGCCGGCAAGCCCGACGCGCTCATCGAAGTGCCCGCCGCCGGCGGCTTCGCCAACATGGTGGACCTGAAGGGCGACAAGGAGATCGGCGACAGGATCAACAAGATCATCGGCCAACTTGCCGAGGCCAACGATCTCAAGGGCGTCATCGATCAGGCCGATTTCAACGACGAGAGCAAGCTCGGCACGGGCAAGGAAATGCAGGATCGGCTTTCGAAGCTGGTCGCCATATTCGACGGTCTCGACTTCCGCGCCAACCGCGCCGAGGGCGACGACCTGCTGGGCGATGCCTACGAGTACCTGATGCGGCATTTCGCCACCGAGTCGGGCAAGAGCAAGGGGCAGTTCTACACGCCGGCTGAAGTCTCGCGCATCATGGCCAAGGTGATCGGCATCGGCCCGGACACGCGCCAGGACCAGACGATCTACGATCCCACCTGCGGCTCCGGCTCGCTGTTGCTCAAGGCCGCCGACGAGGCGCCCCGCGGCATCACTGTCTATGGCCAAGAGATGGACAACGCCACCTGGGCGTTGGCACGGATGAACATGATCCTGCACGACCACGAAACCGCCGTCCTGTGGCGCGGCAACACGCTGGCCGCTCCGTACTTCAAGAACCCGGACGACAGCCTCAAGACTTTCGACTTCGCGGTCGCCAATCCGCCATTCTCCGCCAAGGCGTGGTCCAGCGGTCTCAATCCGGCGCACGACATATACCGGCGCTTCGAGTACGGCATCCCTCCGGCCAGGAACGGCGACTATGCTTTCCTGCTGCACCTGATCGCGTCGCTCAAGAGCCGGGGCAAGGGCGCGATCATCCTACCGCACGGTGTGCTGTTCCGCGGTAACAGGGAGGCCGACATCCGCAGGAACCTCATCCGGCGTGGTTTTATCAAGGGCATCATCGGCCTGCCCTCCAACCTTTTCTACGGCACCGGTATCCCCGCCTGCATTCTGGTCATCGACAAGGAGAACGCCCACGCCCACACCGGCGTCTTCATGATCGACGCGAGCAAGGGTTTCCTTAAGGACGGCAACAAGAACCGCCTGCGCGCCCAAGACATCCACAGGATCGTAGACGTGTTCAACCGACAGATCGAATCGGCGCGATACGCGCGCATGGTACCGTTGGCTGAGATCGCCAGCCCCGCCAACGACTACAACCTAAACATCCCACGCTACATCGATTCCAGCGAGCCCGAGGATCTGCACGACCTGGACGCGCACCTGAACGGCGGCATCCCCAACCGCGACATCGATGCGCTGGACAACTATTGGACAGTCCTTCCATCGCTACGCCAGATGCTGTTCGAGGGCAACGGCCGAGCGGGCTACAACCAGGTTCGGGTCGAGACTCAGGCGGTGAAGCCCGCCATCCTCGGTCATGGGAAATTCAAGGCTTACCAGGAGCGGGTTGGGGAGATCTTCGACACATGGTGCGATGCCCACAAGCAACGTCTCCGGGGAATCAAGGGCGACACTCCCCTGGGGTCGGTCATCGGTGATTTGTCGGAAGATCTGCTCACGCGCTTCGCAGACCTGCCGCTGCTTGACAGCTACGACATGTATCAACGGCTGATGGACTACTGGGACGAGCCGATGCAGGACGACGTCGATCTCATCGCCGCCGACGGTTGGGTCGATGCGGCCAAACCAAGGGGGATCATCGAGGACAAGGAAAAGAAGATCAGAGAGACGCCGGACCTGACCGTCAAGCGCAAGAAGTACAAGATGGACCTCGTCCCCCCGGCCTTGATCGTCGCGCGATATTTTGTTGTCGAGCAGGCTGCTATCGAAGCGCTACAGGCCAGGCATGAGACCGCCGTCCGCGAGTTGGAAGAGTTCGTCGAGGAGCACGCCGGTGAGGAGGGTCTATTGGAGGACGCCGCCAACGAGAAGGGTAAGGTCGCCAAGGGCGGCGTCAAAGACCGGCTCAAGGCGATAGGGGACGATCCGGAGAGCGACGAAGAGCGCGGCGCGCTGACGCGCTGCTTGAAACTGATCGACGTCGAATCCGCCGCGGGCAAGGCCGTGAAGGACGCTCAGGCTGCGCTGGATACCAAGGTGCTGACCCGGTACGCCAAACTCACTGAAGCCGAGATCAAGACGCTGGTCATTGAGGACAAGTGGTTCGCCAACCTCCGCGTTGCCATTGAGGGCGAGGTGGAACGGCTTACCCAAAGACTCGCCGGGCGCGTGAAAGAACTGGATGAGCGGTACGCCCAGCCGGTGTCGGCGCTGGAACGGAATGTTGATAAATTCAGTGAGAAGGTCGAGGGCCACCTGAAGAAAATGGGGATGCTGTGGCGATGAATACGGAAGCCGCACAGATCGAAGACGTAAGTGCTGGTTGTTCAGCTATGTATGGAGCACGCGCGTTGCATTCGGGATTCAAACGAACTGATGCTGGGGTGATACCAGACGACTGGGACATCGCTCGAATTGACCTCCATGCTTCCATCAAGACCGGAGGAAAAAACACACAGGATAAGCAAGAAGACGGGGAGTATCCGTTCTTTGTACGATCCCAATAAGTTGAGCGGATTGATTCCTACTTCCTACGACGGCGAAGCCGTTTTGACAGCAGGGGATGGGGTGGGAACCGGAAAAGTGTTCCACTATATCGTAGGCCGCTTTGACGTACACCAGCGTGTTTATCGGATCGCCAGTTTTTCCGAACGGCTTGACGGCCTCTATTTTTATTTCCAATTCAGCACGAGATTTTTTGATCGCATCATGTCTATGACGGCAAAGTCGTCCGTCGACTCAGTTCGGATGGAGACGATTGCCGGAATGCAGATTCCTTTGCCTCGGTTCACCGAACAACGCGCCATCGCCGACGCGTTGTCGGATGTGGATGGATTGCTCGGGTCGTTGGAGGCGTTGATCGCCAAGAAGCGGGCCATCAAGCAGGCCGCCATGCAGCAACTCCTCACCGCCAAGACCCGTCTGCCAGGATTTAGCCGGGAGTGGGAGACCACAAGCATGGGAAAAATTGGCCGAACATTTGGGGGCTTGTCGGGTAAGACAAAGAGCGATTTTGGAATCGGAAATGCCCATTATGTTACGTTCTTGAACGTTCTAGAGAACGTCACCGTTAACCTCCATAACGCCGACCGTGTTCGCGTTCCACTTGGTGAACCACAAAACGTAGTCTTGAAAGGGGACGTGCTATTCAATGGCACATCCGAGACTTCTGGTGATCTTGCGATGGGTGCAGTGGTGCGCGAGCAGATGGAAAACCTGTATCTGAACAGCTTCTGCTTCGGTTTTCGGATTCATGCTGGAAGTAAATATGATCCGATGTTCCTGGCGTACTTCTTCAGAGGCTCCACAGGGCGAGCCGTCATGAGTGCACTTGCACAAGGCGCAACACGATATAACATGTCAAAAGGCCAATTCAAGGCACTCGAGTTGCCCGTTCCCGACTACGATGAACAACGTGCCGTCGCCACCGTCCTCTCCGACATGGACGCGGAAATTGCCGCCTTTGAGCAACGTCGGGACAAGACCCGCGCCATCAAGCAGGGCATGATGCAACAACTCCTCACCGGCCGGGTGCGGCTGGTTCAATCGGAGTAGCCATGGCGGTCACGTACCTGGACCAGGAAGTCGAGTCGTTGGTACGGGAGCGCAAACCCGTTCCCTCCGATTGGCGTAACCGAATTCGCCTGAAATCCAAGCGAGGACACCAGGAACAGCAACTGGACCTAACCGGTGAGGCCGGTAGCGAATTCCGCGTGATCCTCAGACAAAGCAAGATCAATCCGCTCGACTTCTCAATCATCCTGGCTGTTCGAGTTCCCCAGTCGAACCAGATTTTTCGTCTCCAGCGCTACAACGGCAGGAGCCATCAACACACCAACCACATCCAAGACGTGACGTTCTACGACTTTCACATTCACGTCGCAACGGAACAGTATCAGGAGATCGGAACGCGAGAGGATGCTTACGCGGAGCCGACTGAGCGTTACGGAGACTTCCAGGGCGCCCTTCGCTGTCTGATTGAAGACGCGAATCTCGCTGTCCCGCCCGATCCGCAGATCGGCCTTTTCGAGGAGGCATAAGCGATGTCCATCGAGACCATGGAGCGAGATTTTCAGGAGAAGGTTTCGACGAAGGTTCGGCTGGCAGCCGAGGGCATGGAACGCTTTCGCGTGTTTACGCCGTTTCTGTTCGACGACGGCGACCATCTGGCCATTGTCCTGAAGAAGGAGGGAGCACGGTGGGTCCTGTCCGATGAGGCGCACACGTACATGCACCTCACATATGACATCGATGAGAAGGATCTTCATAGCGGCACGCGCCAGAAGATCATCTCGAACGCGCTGTCCACATTCCGGATCGAGGACCGCGATGGCGAGTTGGTGCTCGATGTGCCGGACGAGCGTTACGGTGATGCGTTGTTTTCCTTTGTGCAGGCGCTGCTCAAGATCTCCGACGTGTCATACCTGTCGCGGGAAAGGGTTCGGTCCACTTTCATGGACGATTTTCGCACGCTGTTGAGTGAAGCTGTCCCGGAAGAGCGCAGGAGCTTCGACTGGAGCGATCCCGAACATGACCCCCGCGGGATGTACACCGTGGATTGCCGAATCAACGGCATGCGCAGGCCGCTTTTCGTCCAAGCGCTTGACGGCGATGGCAAGACTCGCGACGCCACTATCGCGCTGCTTCAGTTCGAGAAGTGGGGGATCAGGTTCGGTTCCCTGGCCATCTTTGAGGATCAGGAGTCGATCAGTCGTAAGGTTCTGGCTCGCTTCAGCGACGTTTCCGAGAAACAGTTTTCGAGCCTCACCGCAAACCGCGAGAGGATCGCCCGCTTTTTGAAAGAGACCATCTCGGCATGAAATACCGGATCGGAGTCCTTACCTAAATCGCCGCTCTCGGGCAGCGCTGCAACAAGAACCGCGCCGTCAGGCAGGGCATGATGCAGCAACTCTTTACCGGCCGCCTGCGCCTGGTCGGAGGCTGGAGAACTGGAGGCAGACATGACGCCTACGGACGACTTTGAAGCGGAGGCGCTGAATGCCCTGACACGAGCGGTAGCCAAAGCGCTGGAGCGCAAGCGGCTGCTGGGGCAGTACGCGGTCGTGTGGCAGGATGGCCGGGCAGTTTGTATCGGACCTGACGCGCCGACGGAAATGGGCCATTCCGCGGGCAACCGCGATTCGGAGGCGGAGAATGTGTCCGACTCCCCAGACCTGTGAAATTCCGGAAGAAGTCGTGACCGAAGTCGTTGTCAATGGCGAATACACCGAACCGATTGGGACGGAAACGCTGGACATGATTCGCCCCTGCGTCAAGGCCGGATGGCCTGAACCGGACTTCGCCGTCACCCGTGGGTTTGTAACGACAGCTCCGCGAGCAGCACTTGCAGGGCAGCCAGAGTCACAGCCAGAGTCACGGCCAGAGTCGCAGCCAGGGCGAGGTCAAGCTGGGGTGCAAGTCACAGGGCAAGAGCCCATACCGAAATCGGGGAGGACTACCCAAGAAACTACCCAAGAAACGGATGCGACTACCCAGGAAACTACCCAAGAACGGATTCTCACCTTGTTGCGCGAGAATCCGAAGCTCACTCGAAAGGTCTTGGCGGTGCGCATCGGCATCACCCGCGATGGTGTCGGATATCATCTCGCCAATCTCAGAAAAGCAGGCATTATCCGGCATGTGGGCGCGACGAAGAAGGGCCGTTGGGAAGTCCTGGATGACGGCCATGAGTAACGTCGGCCAGCGGGAAATTCTCACCCAGCAGCGCGTGGTCGCGTTCTTCCAGGACGCGCTCGGCTACAACTACTTTGGGGATTGGAAAGGCCGCCAAGACAACGCCAACATCGAGAAGGCTCTGCTCACCGGTTGGCTGAAGCGTCAGGGTCACGGCGAAAGGATCATCGCCAAGGCACTGTTCGAGTTGAACAAGGCCGCGGCGCTCGGCGGCAGCCAGACACTCTACGACGCGAACCGCAAGATCTACGGCTTGCTGCGCTACGGCGTGAAGATCAAGCCCGACGTCGGTTCGCAGACCGTCACCCTTTGGCCTATCGACTGGACAAACCCGGCCACCAACGATTTCGCCATCGCCGAGGAAGTGACCGTTACCGGCGAGAACACAAAACGCCCGGACCTCGTGCTTTACGTCAACGGCATCGCCCTGGGCGTACTGGAGCTGAAACGTTCCACGGTTTCGGTGACCGAGGGCATCCGCCAGAATCTCGACAGCCAGAAAAAGGAATTTATCCGGCCGTTCTTTGCGACTGTGCAGTTCGTCATGGCGGGCAACGACACCGAAGGACTGCGCTACGGCATGATCGAGACGCCCGAGAAGTACTGGCTGCGCTGGAAGGAAGCCGAGGGCCACCCGGATGCAGGCAACAACCCACTGCTTCGCGAATTGGGCCAGATCTGTGGAAAACGCCGTCTACTTGAGATTGTCCACGACTTCATGGTCTTCGACGCGGGCATCAAGAAGACCTGCCGCCATAACCAGTACTTCGGAGTGCGGGCGGCACAAACGCGTGTAGAGCATCGCAAAGGCGGCATCGTCTGGCACACCCAGGGCAGCGGCAAGAGCCTGATCATGGTCTGGCTGGCGAAATGGATTCGTGAGTATGTGCTCGATGGGAGAGTGCTGATCGTTACCGACCGCACCGATCTGGACGAGCATATCGAGCAGGTCTTCAAGGGCGTCAGCGAGGATATCCACCGCACAAATAGCGGCGCCGACCTGGTGCGCGTATTGAATGCCAGTCAGGAGTGGCTGATTTGCTCGTTGATTCACAAGTTCGGGGCCTCGGACGAAGGAGATGTCGATGCCTTCATCGACGATGTGAAGAAGAACCTGCCCAAGGGTTTCCGCGCAAAAGGCGCGATCTTCGTCTTCGTGGACGAGTGCCATCGCACCCAGTCGGGCAAGCTGCACGAGGCGCTGAAGGCGCTTTTGCCCGACGCGATGCTGATCGGTTTCACCGGGACGCCGCTGCTAAAGGACGACAAGCGGCGGAGCATCGAGACCTTCGGACCGTACATCCACACTTACAAGTACGATGAGGCGGTGGGCGACGGCGTAGTGCTGGACCTGCGTTACGAGGCACGCGATATCGACCAGAACATTACCTCGCAGTCAAAGATCGATCAGTGGTTTGAGGCCAAGACGCGGGGGTTGACCGATGTGGCAAAGGCCCAGCTCAAGCAGCGCTGGGGCACGATGCGGAACATGCTGAGTGCCGAGGATCGGCTGAAGAAGATCGTCGCCGACATCCTGCTCGATATGGAGACACGCGATCGGCTGAAAAGCGGCCGCGGCAACGCCATGCTCATCGGCAACAGCATCTACTCGGCCTGCCGATTCTTCGAGATGTTCCAGCAGACCGATCTGGCGGGCAAGTGCGCCATCGTGACCTCCTACAGGCCGACCCCGGCGGACATCAAGGGCGAGGAGACAGGCGAAGGGCTCACCGAAAAACTACGCCAGTACGAGAACTACCGGAAGATGCTCGCTGCCCATTTCAACGAGTCCGAAAAGACCGCGATGCCCAAGGTGGAGCAGTTCGAACGGGAGGTGAAGAAGCGCTTCGTCCGCGAACCGGGGCAGATGAAGTTGTTGATCGTCGTGGACAAGCTGCTGACCGGCTTCGACGCTCCGTCTGCCACGTATCTCTATATCGACAAGTCGATGCGGGACCATGGTCTGTTCCAGGCGATTTGCCGTGTCAACCGCCTCGACGGCGAAGACAAGGAATACGGCTACATCGTCGACTACAAGGACCTGTTCCGGTCGCTGGAGCAGTCAATCGAGGACTACACCGGCGAGGCCTTCTCCAACTACGACGCCGCCGACGTCAGGGGGTTGTTGAAAGACCGGCTCAAGCAGGGCCGGGAGCGGCTTGAAGAGGTGCGCGAGGCGGTCAAGGCGTTGTGCGAACCGGTCGAGCCGCCGGGCGATACCGCAGCCCACATCCGTTGCTTTTGCGCTGCCGAAAGCGGGAACGCGGTGCAACTCAAAGACAACGAACCGAAGCGCGTCGCCCTGTACAAACTGGTGGCGGCATTCCTGCGGGCCTACGCCAACCTCGCCAACGAGATGGGGGAGGCTGGCTATTCCGACGCCGAAATAGTGGAGATCAAAGCCGAGGTGGACCACTACGAGAAGGTGCGCCAGGAAGTCAAGCTTGCCAGCGGGGACTACATCGACATGAAGATGTATGAGCCGGCCATGCGCCATCTGCTGGATACGTACATCCGCGCCGAGGAGAGCGAGAAGCTTTCGGCATTCGACGATCTGACGCTCGTGCAACTGATCGTCGAGCGCGGCGAAGACGCGGTCAATTCGCTTCCCGAGGGCATTCGCAAAAACCGCGGTGCGATGGCCGAGACGATCGAGAACAATGTCCGGCGGCTCATCATCGACGAGATGGCGGTCAACCCGAGGTATTACGAGAAGATGTCGGAGCTGCTGGACGACCTGATCGCGCAGCGCAAGAGGGAAGCGCTCGATTACAAGGCATACCTCGCGCGGATTGTCGAACTGACCAGGAAAGTCGGCAAGCCCGAGGCGCATTCGGCATACCCGTCCAACATCGACAGCGCCCCACTGCGGTCGCTGTACGACAACCTCCGCGACTTGTCTGCCGCTGAGTTGCAGGCGGAACGTGGCGGTTCCGCCGCCGACCATGCTGTCGCCGTGGACGCGGCGATTCGAGGCGTGATGAAAGAAGCGTGGCGAGGCAACAAGTTCAAGGAACGCGAAGTCCGCGGGGCCATCAGATCGGTCATTGCCGACGCGACCCGGGTCGATTCCATCTTCGAAATCGTCAAGAACCAGCATGACTACTGAACGGAAGCAGTTCGAAGTGCGCGGCATTCGGATCGAAATCGTCCGCAAGGACATCAAGAATCTCCATGTCGGCGTGTATCCCCCGGACGGCCGCGTTCGCGTGGCCGCGCCGTTGCACATCGACGATCAGGCGGTCCGGTTGGCGGTCATCTCCCGCCTGGGATGGATTCGCCGCCAGCAAGCCGGGTTCGAAGGGCAAAACCGCCAGTCCGAGCGGGAAATGGCGACGGGTGAGAGTCACTACTTCAGAGGCAGCCGGTATCGACTCGATGTGGTGGAAACCGACGGGCGGATGGGAGTGACCGTCCCGAACCGGCGGACGATTCAGTTGCGGGTCCGTCCCGGGACGGGCAGAGCCAAGAGGCAGGCTCTAGTCGATGGATGGCTCCGGTTATGGATGCGCGATCGGATTCCGGAACTGATCGCCAAATGGGAACCTGTCGTTGGCGTCAAGGTGGCTGAGTGCCGTATCAAGAGGATGAAAACGCGTTGGGGAACGTGCAACGCGGAGGCCGGAAGGATCTGGCTGAATCTTGAACTGGCAAAGAAATCGCCGTCGTGCCTCGAATACATCCTCGTCCACGAGATGGTCCATCTGGTTGAACGTCGCCACGACGATCGTTTCAGGCATCTTATGGACGGGGCCATGCCCCAATGGCGGTTGTTCCGCGACGAGTTGAACAAGGCTCCGCTATCCCATGAAGAGTGGACGTACTGATTGTGAATGACGCCGTGAACCTGAAAGAAACGCTGCACGTGGCCGGGCGAGGTGAAGCGGCCCAGGGGCCGTTCCCAGTCTCGCCCAGGTCGTTGACCTGCCAATGCCCTCACCTCACCAAGGACGCGGTACGCCTCATTGAGTTGACAGCGGTCGGGCCTCTCCGGGATTCCAAATAAAATCTCCATTCCTCAATTCGACTGACTTGATTGAACGGAAGACTCTCCAAAATCATGTCCCGATTGGGCTAAACTGCGTAGCTGCTTGTACTTAGTTTCCGTTTCATCGGCGGCTCGATGATGAAGGAATGTTCGTGTGATCCGGATCATTCAGTTGACAGTGGTTGGGCTCCTCTTCTGCGCGCTGGCCGGCCTTCCCGGTTGGGCCGCCGCTCAAGCTGTTCCGGAGCCTCCCGAAACCGTGTTGCGCACACCCGAAGGCGTCACGGTCCGGGCCGTGCGCATCGAAAATCTGGACGTGGACGGCCGCCTGGACGAGCCGTACTACAGCCAGATCCTCCCGATCACCGGGTTCGTCCAGCAGGAACCCAACGACGGGGAACCCAGCACCGAGAGGACCGAGGCCTGGGTGTTTTTCGACGATGACAACTTGTATGTCTCCGCGCGCAACTGGGACTCCCAGCCGGATCGCATGATCGCCAATGAAATGCGGAGGGACTCGGGCGGCATTCTGCAGAACGAGAATTTTGGCGTACTCATCGATACCTTCTACGACCGTCGCACCGGATACTTGTTTCAGGCGAATCTGCTCGGCGGGCAGCGCGACAGCACCGTAACCGAACCTCGGCAGGATCTGACCTGGAGCACGGTATGGGATGTCCGAACGGCGCGGTTCGACGAAGGCTGGACGATCGAGTTTGCAATCCCGTTCAAATCCCTGCGCTACGACTCCAGACCCGAACAGATTTGGGGCCTCAACCTTCGCCGGATCATCCGCTGGAAGAACGAATGGACATACATGGCCCCGATCCCGGCCTACCTCCAAAGCTTCGGCATCTTCTACATCTCGCTGGCCGCCACCCTGGTGGATGTCGAGACACCTCCGAGAGGTATCGATCTCGAGGTAAAACCCTACGCCATCTCGGGCATTCGCACGGATCATGGTGCGAGCCCTCCCTATGTCAACGACGTCGACGGCGACGTGGGCCTCGATGTGAAATACGGGCTCACCGACAGCCTGACGCTCGACGCGACGTACAACACGGATTTCGCTCAGGTGGAAGAAGACACGCAGCAGGTGAACCTGACCCGTTTCAACCAGTTTTTCCCTGAACGCCGGGAGTTTTTTCTCGAGAACCAGGGTTTGTTCCGCTTTGGCTCGGCCACGGCCAGCAACAACACACCCATCATGTTCTTTACAAGGCGTATCGGCCTCAACAACGGCCGTCCTGTCCCAATTGCCGGCGGAGTCCGACTCACCGGCCGTGTTGGCGCCACGGCATTTGGGGTCCTGAACATTCAGTCTCGCGAAGACGATCCTTCGCGGTCGGAACCGACGAACTTCAGCATCCTGCGCATGAAGCGCGACATCCTGGACCGGAGCAGCTTCGGTGTGATGTACACGCGCCGCGACGAAACATCGACGACGGGCGCCGCGACGGGCGAGACATGGGGCGTGGACGGACTCTACTCGATCTCGCCGGCTGTAAATCTCGACGGATTCTATGCGCGCACGGAAAAGGCGGGGGTCAGCGGAGACACCGCCAGCTATCTCACGCGCTTCGATTATGTCGCCGACCGGTATGGCCTCCAACTCGAGCATCTGAAGGTGGGGGCTCAGTTCAACCCGGAGGTGGGCTTTCTCAGGCGGACCGATTTCGTTCGAGATTTCGCGCAGGCGCGCTTCAGTCCGCGGCCGGCAGAGGGGACACTGCCGGGGATCCGCCGTTTCGTCTTTCAGGCAGGCATCGAGTACATCGAGAATAACGGTGGCCGGCTGGATTTCCGAGAGCAGTTAGGGGAATTCGGCATTGAGTTCTTCAACAGCGATCGCCTGAACGTCAACTACGCGCGCAACTACGAGTTCATCCCCAGACTCTTTGCGATCGCCGAGGACGTTACCGTTCCGGCGGGCGGTTACACATACCAGAATGTAGTGGCTTCCTACTTCATGGGCCAGCAGCGCAGAGTGTCCGGTACGGTATTCTTCGAGCATGGGTCTCTATACGGCGGTACGAAACAGACACTAGGCATGAGCGGAGGGCGGGTCGAGATCAGCCCGCAGTTCACACTCGAGCCGAGTGTCTCCCTGAATTGGCTGAGCCTGCCGGGCGGTGATTTCACCTCCTCGGTCATCACCGAGCGCACGACCTACACGTTTACGCCGCGGATGTTTGTCAGCGCGCTCACTCAGTACAATACAAGCAGCCGCACACTGAGCATCAATGCCAGGTTTCGTTGGGAATACAGTCCCGGCAGCGAACTGTTCGTCGTTTACAGCGACGCGCGCGATACGGAGGACATGGGCGGATTCCTGCCGGTTGTCAATCGCGCCTTCGTGGTGAAAATAAACCGGCTGTTCCGATTTTAAAAGGAGGGAAAGTGATGCGAACGATCCTGAAGATGGCGCTTGTCGGCGCGGCCCTGAACGGCCTGGTGATGCCTGGAGCGGAGGCCCAGAGGCCAAGCGCGGCAACCGACGGACAACGGCCCGCAACCGCGGTCCCGGCGACACAGCGGCTGTCGGTCCCGATCCGCATTTTCGACGATCTGTATTACGTCGGTACCAATTTCGTCAGTGCGTACATTGTCGAAACCAGCGACGGTCTGGTGTTGATCGATTCGCTTTACCAGGGGTTTACGGGTGAAATGCTCGAGGCGCTGGATTCAATTGGTCTGGATCCCCGCGAGATCCGGTACGTCCTCGTCAGTCACGGACACACCGATCACTTTGGAGGCGCTCTCGAGATTCAAGAAATTTCCGGAGCCCGCGTCGGGGCCACGGCTGCCGACTGGGAATTGATCGAAGCTTCCGGATCGGCGCTCACACGCGACATGGTGCTCGCCGACGGCGACACTCTGACGGTCGGCGCCACCGAATTTCGGTTCCATGTCACGCCCGGCCACACACCGGGAGTGCTCTCCATCGAGTATCCCGTGCACGATGGAGACCAGACCCACAAGGTTTTCCATTTTGGCGGTCACAATGTGACCACAAACCAACCAGAGGCATTCGAGCAGTTCATTGCCTCGGTAGAACGATTGCAAGCGACCCTCAGTGATGTCGACGTGAACCTGACGAGTCACCCGTGGGCGTCGCTCATATTCCAGCGTGCCCAGATTCTGGCGGAACGCGCACCGGGGGCGCCCCACCCATTCGTATGGCCAGAGGACTTCGAGGCTTTTCTCGACGAGCGCTTGTCGAGCACCCGCGAACGCCTGGCCCGTGCGCGGGCGGGCTTGCCGGATTAGCCGGGTCGGGCCCAGCCACTTGTTTTTGGCTATACCGGTCGCGGAGGGTTGGCGGATACTATCCCCGCGGGCCTTTCGGGGATCGACCGAAGTAGAGAGTCGCTGCGGGGTCAACCGATGGGTCGCGCACCAGAGACGATCCTTTTCAGGAGAGAATTCAATGAAAAAACGAATCTGGAGCCTCCTTGCGATTTTTGCCTGTTCCATGACGACTCTCCACGCTCAGAGCCCGGTGCCTGAAGGTCAGGCGATCTTGATTCCGAGCAGTGAGGTGCAGGCGAAGATCCAAGACATGGTGACGGCCGGTGGACAGGATGAACCACTGCGTGTCCTCGACATCGCGGGAGAATCCAACCTCGGTGTCTTTGTCATCCGCCTCTCGCCACGCGAGCCCCAGGAATCCGTCACCCTGATGACGCATGACGACATCGCCGAGGTCTACTATGTTCTTGAAGGTGAGGGAATCATCTACCATGGAGGAGACATCCAGAACGCGACCGCCCGCTCGACTCGCGTGGCCGGTCCGGGCACTGGTGGAACGGGCACCGACTATATGGACCAAAGGGTCGGACCCGGTGACATGTTCATCGTCAGACCGAACATCGCTTTGACAACGTAAAAAGGACCCACCCCGATCGAGTAAAAGGGACCCACCCCCGGGTTAATGGTTTGTAAGTGATTCCGCCGTCGAGGCCGTGGGAAGTGTGGGAGCCGAAGGCTTCCAAGCCACTGTGGGAACGCGCTGGCTTTGCAGCGGGTTCCCATGGGGGCGGCACTTTCCACAGCCCGCTGCGCCCGCGGTTTTCACGCGGACCCTGCGGCGGACCGGGGTTTGTTCTTCCGTTTGCTGGCGGCGCCGAGACTGTCGGTAAACCGGATACTTTCCCAATCGAACTGGTGAATGGCGCAGTGATGGGTCAGCCGGTCCAGCAGGGCTGCGGTCAGTGCGGCGTCACCGAAGACGCTGGTCCACTGTGCAAACGGCAGGTTCGATGTGACGATCAGCGAACCCTTTTCGTAGCGGTCCGAGAAGACCTGAAACAGCAACTGCGCCCCCTCGGCCGAGAACGGGATATAGCCGACTTCGTCCACGATGAGCAACTCGAAGCGGGCCAGCTTGGCCAGGCGCCGGTTCAGTTGCCGTTCCTCGCGCGACTCGATCAAGGTGTTGACCAGCCCGGCGGCCGTGGTGAACCCGACGCGGTAGCCCCTCCGGCAGGCTTCCACACCCAACGCCGTGGCGGCATGGGTTTTACCGGTTCCGTGCTTGCCCAACAGGACGACGTTCTCGTGCCGGGTAATGTAGCCGCACTCGGCATAGTCGCGAACCTGGACCGCATCGAGCACCGGCCACTTCTTCAGGTCCGTGGTCTCCAGGGTCTTGAGCAGTGGGAACCGGGCCTCCCGCAGTCGACGCTGGACCTGATTGGCTTGCCGCTGTTCCAGTTCGCGGCTGGCCAGAGCCAATAGAAAGCCGGTGTACCCCTCGCCGGCCTCCTGGGCCTGTCGGGCGTGTTCCCGCCACTCCCGCACCATGGCCGGAAGCCGGAGTTGCCGCAGTGCGTCGTCGAGAACGATCTCCTGACCCGGAGTCATCGCACACCCCCAGTCAGGAGACGGTCGTATTGATCCAGATCGGCCCGGGCGATCGTCAGGTCGGTGATACCGGGCATCAACCCGGACTCCAGCGGCGCATGGGATCGAGTCGGCGTGTCCTGCCGCATCAGAATGTGCCGCACCGCTTCCAACTCGATACAGTGGGCATCGAGCGCTTCCTGGATGGCCGAGGACACCCGATCCAGATCCCAGTCCTGGTGGAGTTGCAGGATGCCGATGAACTCCCGCGTGCCCCGGCTGTACCCGTGCCGTTCCCGCAACCGCTCCAGCGCGGTTTCGTAATGCGCCGGCCACTGGGGCCGCCACTGCCGGATCGGCCGGGCACTCTCAAACGAGGCCACCTTCCGGCGGATCAACTCCAGGTAGTGCAACGGATCAATCCGCCAGTCGCTATGACCGAAGGCGCGGTCATGTTCGGCCACCTTCTTCTGGTCCGCGTAAAAACTCACCCGGTCACAGCCGATATGGGCCCAGAGCCGGCGTCCCACATATGCGGTCGGCACCGAATACCGGTTCTGATCCACCTGGGCGGTCTGATACCGGCTGATCCGGACTCCCACCACCTTCGTGTTCTCGAATGGCGTCTCGGGCAGGACCAACAGTTGCTCGTGTTCGACGGCGTGCCGCTCCCCAATCGTGCGATCGTCGGACCGGCCCCCGATCCGGCGCTGGTCGTCAGCCGCGCAGCGTTCCAGCAACTGCGTGTTCAGATCCTCGAAGTCCGCCACTTCGGGAACCGGCGCCAGGAAGTTCCGGCGTGCAAAGCCGACCAGGCCCTCGACACCGCCTTTCTCCTGGCCCCGCGCCGGATTGCAGAACCGTGCTTCAAACGTGTAGTGCGCCCGAAACGCGGTGAACCGCGTCTGTTCCACCCGGCCCTTCCCGCGCAGAATCTGTTTCACGGCGGTTTTCAGGTTATCGAACACTAACGTCGGGAAGACGCCCCCGTACCAGTCGAACCCACGGATGTGACCGTCCAGGAACATCTCCTGCCGTTCCCACGGATACGCCCGCACGAACGCCTTGCCCGAGTACCGGGATCTCATGCAGAACAACTTGACCTGACGGTCTTCACCGTTCATCCGGACCCAGGCCGTACCCCAGTCCACCTCGGCTTCACGGGCGTGTTCCGGGTCCAGCGGCGCCACAGCGCCGGTCTGGTTCCAGCCCAACCGTGTCTTCCGTTCCCGAACCCAGCGGCGTACCGTCGCCTCGGCTCCGGTAAATTCATGCTCCTCCCCCAGACGTTGCCACACCCGGTGCGCGGTGTGGCGTTGCTTGACAGGCTGGTCCCGGTCCGCCTGGAGCCAAGCTTCTACGATCCCGGCGACCGGGTCCATCACCGGACAGGCCGGCTCCTTCTCTCGCCGATACTTGGGCTCCTGTCCGGCCAATACTTTCCGGACCGTCCGTCGCGTGTGCCCGGTCTCCCGGGCGATCTGTCGAATGCTCTTCTTGTAAACCCGATCTGCGGTTCTGATCAACTCGTACTGATCCATCCCTATCAATCCTCGCCTCCCACCCGCGTGCCTGTTCTTCCAGTTCACGCTTCCGGGGAGGCTATCAGGGGTGGGTCCCTTTTCCTCGATCAGAGCCCCGTTTGGTGGGTCCCTTTTACGTTATCGAAATCACGAACACGCCACATCAGGTCAATATCGGCGCCTTGACCGAGATGGTCTATCTGGTGGTGCGTGTCGATCCGGAAAAACACCTGGAGTTGCATTAGAGGGCCGGCGTTCTGCCGGAAAACCTGGCGGTCGACCGGGTTTTCGAAAACGTCAGTGCCTCGAGGCCTCCTGGTGGATGGGAGTTGGTCAGACTTCAATGGAGCCAACACCGACTCGACCCAAGCGCGAAGAAACCTGCTGAATTGGAGTGTGTTATGAAGCGATTGGTTTTATTGACTGTTCTCGTCGCGGTATTCGCATCCGTGGCCACGGCCCAGACGGGTGTCACTCGCGAAGACGTGGCTGGCATCACCAACTTTGCCCGCATCGAAACTACGGTAGCGTGCGCCGGTGCGATCACGCCGGACTCGGTTACGGCCATCAGAGACATGGGGTTTGAATCCATCGTCAACTTGCGCCGGGCGACTGAGCAAGGTGCCAACGTCGAGGCGGAGGCCGCCGCGGCCGCCGCGGCCGGAATCAAGTATGTGCATCTGCCCTTTGGCGGACCCGATCTCGATCCCGCCGTGGCCGACCAGTTTCTCAGAGTAATCACAGAGCCCGACACGGAACCAGCGTTCATTCACTGTGCCGGGGGCGGACGTGCAGCCACCATGTGGTTCATCAAGCGCGTGATGGTGGATCGCTGGGATACCGACCGTGCCATGGCCGAAGCCACGGACCTTGGACTGACGGCGGAGCGGTTGAGGACTTTCGCTCTGGAGTACGTCCAGACGCGCGCGAACTGAAACCGGTTCCAGGGTAGGTGAACGGGCGCCCCTCGCGGCGCTCGCTCGTTCGCCATGACCGCGCGCGCACAGGCTGCCAGTCCACATCGTGAATCCCCTTCGACAGGCTTGGCGAAGATAACCCAAAGGGACTCGATGCGCATCCGCCCACTGTCGCTGTTGTCGGTCGCGGCCATAACGATCGTTGCGACGACGATTTCAGCACGGGAGCAGTCTGAGAGTCCGGACGTCCTGCGAGTGGAAACCCGGCTTGTTCAGGTCGATGTGGTGGTTCGCAACGACGACGGCCCCGTGTCGGATCTTGCCGCCGATGATTTCAGGTTGTTCGTTGACGGGGTCCCCGAGGACATCGCCCTGTTCGAAGTCGTTTCTGCAGAAGACGCCGGCCCCGGGAACGGCGTCGAATTTCCCAAGCTCCCTGAAGGCGCCGTCACGAACCGCCCGGGCCTGGGCCGGGGCGAGTTGCCCGCCAGTGCTACCGTCTTGTTGATCGATCGGCTCAACACCGGTGCTCTCCAACAGGCTCGCGCCAACGAGCACGCGACCCGGTTCCTGGAATCCCTCGATCCGCGACACCAGGTGGCGATCTACGAACTGAACACCAGCCTCCAACTGATTCATGACTACACCAGCGACCGCGCTGGCCCGATTCGCGCTCTGTCCGGCGCACCAACCGAATTTTCTTCTCAACTGGAGGCGTCCTCAGGTGCGGGAATCACGGGCGGATTCGGAGCGCAACCCGATGAGATCGGCCTCGACCCGCGTCTGGTCCAAATGCGGGAAAATCCTGGAGCGGGAATCGAGGCACTGGGAACCGTGGTGTTGGACCGCATGGTTGGCTCGTACTATCGAGAAAGCCGTCTCGAAACGACAGCGAATGTATTGCAGTCCATCGCCAGCCAGATGGCGCATCTTCCCGGCCGCAAGAACCTGGTGTGGGTTGCTGGGACGTTTCCGTTCACGTTCGATCCCTACTCATACTTTCCGCTCTCGGAAGTGGGACAGGACACGAAGGCGCATCTTGTCGAAGCGGCTCGCGTGATTACGGATGCCAACGTTGCTATTTATCCGATCAGTACCTGGGGCCTGTTTCCGACGCCCGCGATGGAGACGATGACGAACATCGCCAATACCACCGGAGGAAAGGCGTTCTACTACACGAACGGCATCGCCGAAGCCATGCAGGAGGCGGTTGATGACACCGAGTTCGTCTACACGCTGGGCTTCTATCCCCAGAGCGCCCCGATGGATGGCGCGTTTCACGAATTCCGCGTCGAAGTGGCTCGCGACGATGTCGAGGTGCGCCATCGCAAGGGGTACTACGGTTTCGGCAATGAAAGCGAAGTTATCGACGACGATCTCGGAGAGCTCTTTCGAGACCTGCTGACAAGCCCGGCCGGCGCGACCGAGATCGGTCTGTTTGCGACGACCGGATCGATCGGTACCGCCGCCGGGGACTACACCACCAGAGTCGCCCTCGATGTGAACGACCTCCGGATGGACTACGTCGAGGGCGTGTGGACGGGACATGTGAGTGTGGCGACCGTTGTGATCGAGCCCGGAGACGAGACCGCGCCGGTGGATTTCGTTCAGCTTGTCCTGCGCCTGACTGACGAGGAATACCTGGCGGCGCGCCGGGACGGTCTCGAATTGCTCAGCCTCCAGAGCTACGATTCGGGCACGGGGTGGTTGCGAGTCGTCGTCCGCGACCCGGCGACCCGAGCCGCCGGCGCTCTCTGGGTGACGCTGGATTGACGTGCGCGATGGCTTCTCGCCGGATTAAGGCAGCAGTTTGTCGTAGTCCGCGTGGCTTCGGGTCCACAACCAAAGGATTCGATCCGGGCGCTCCACTCCGAGTGCCCGATACCTGAGACCGGTTAGGATCGAGTGCAATCTGCCAATCTTTTTGAAGCGTAGCGCGGGATGGGTGGGGTCTTGTTTCAACAGATCGAAGTTCTTCCGAGCCAGATCCTGAGTAGGTGCTGGGAGAGCTTCGAACAGCTTACGGAACTCCTTCGAGGCGCGATGTTTCAAAGATCGGAGGTCTCGCCATTCCGATGCTGCCTGAGCGCTTCCTCGGCGAGCGTGTCGAGTCGTTCCGCGATTGCGTCTGCTTCGATCTGGCGATCCCAGGCATCGCTGTCGAATTCCTGGAACCACTTTCTGAACGCGGCGAGTTCGTCGGGCGGGAGTTCCTTGACCTGACTCTCAATATCTTCGATACGGCTCATCGTGAATTCCCTTCGGCAAGAATAGCAGGGGCGCCGCTAATCCAAATTCAGCGCGCGTTCTATCACGGCGTCGCGACCCTCGTATCGCGTGGCTTCGATCTCGTCTTCGGTGAGTCCCACGATGCGTCCCAGAATTTGGTAGGGCGCCCAGTTGTGTCCCGAGTAGCCCCACCGCGACATTTCAACCAGCGATTGCAACGCTCCTTCGCGAATCGCGGCCAGAACTTCGGGGTTCCGGCCCGCGCTGAGGTATCGGAGGACCCGAACCCCCATGGTGCGGTCGGCATAGATCACCGAGTTGAGCATGTCGATGAACGGGTCTGGAGAAATAACGATTTCGAGTTCGGGGCGCGCGGTCCCCAATGCCGCAATCGCGGCCAGCGCTCGGGTCGCGTTCACCCGCACTGAAGAATTCGCATCGAGCGACGCATCTGTCAGGTCCGAAATCACGTCGCGCTTGTCGGCGGCATACCCGATGACGTAGGCCGCGGCGGCGCGATGATTCTGATCGCGTGAGTTGTTGAGAACCTGCTTGAGGATATCGAGTTGCTCGGACGCAAAGACGAGGAATTTTTCCTGCTCTCTACGGGCCGTCGGGTCGGAGATCAGCGAATGGCCCTCCGACAGATCTTCGGTCGGAAAGCTCGTGACAGTCGCTGTGCGCACCGCGGAGTTGAACGCGAGGAACGTTTCGTAAACGATTCCGGGCAACTGGACGTCATCCACCGGTGCCGGACGGAATGTGAGAGTGGAGTCTCCGGCTTCATCGATGCCGACGTACACCAGCACGTTACCCTCGTCGTCGCAGCAGGTGCCGTCGAGTTGGACGCGGGCGACGCCCATTCGGCTTGCGAGCTGCGGACCCAGCGTCATATCCAGTTGCGGCAGGGAATAGTCGCCTTCCCTGAAGCCGAGCGCGTCGCGGACTTCGGTTTCGCTGAGCGTCCGGTGTCCGTAGATTTCGATGGTTCCGATGGGAGGGATGCCGTCGTTCTGGGCCACGGCCAACGCCGGCCACACCCAGGTACAAATCAGCAGTACGAGTGGGAATCGTTTCATTGAGACTGAACCGATGTCGATCAGGGCGCCGAACCCAGAAGGTCCCGAATCACGGCGGCGGTGGATTCCCGGACGACGCCGTCTTGACCCGAAAAACCGAAACCGCCAGCCAAGCCCAGGGCCGTGTCCAGAGGCGTCATGCCGTTGTCGCCGGCAACATCCACCTCGGCGCCGTTCTGACCCAGAAACCGAATGACTTCATCGAAACCCTGGATCGCGGCGCCGTGCATGGCGGTCTGGCCCCGTCCGTTCGTTGCGTTGATATCCAGGCCGGCATCCAGCGATAGCTGAATGGCTTCGATCATCTGCGCCGCGGTCTTGTAGCGTCCGGTGGAGTCGGAATCCCGTGTGCCCAACCCGGCCGACGCCATCAGTGGATTGATACCGCTCCGCGTCGTCAGGGTGGCATCGGCTCCGTTTTCGAGCAGCAGTCGCATTACCGGAACGTCCGCGGCCTTGGCGGCCCGTAACAGGGGGGTGGCGCCGGTGGTCAGCATGGTGTCGTTTCCGCGATCCAGCTTGGTCCGGTAGGGGATCTGTCGTTCGAGTTGCACGTTGACGTCCGCGCCGCCCGCTACGAGCATCTCGATCAATTCGAAACTCGTCAACTCGTTTTCGAGGACTTCGGGGGATGGGCGATTCGATTCGGGCATCGTGTTGAATTCGACGGCGGCATACAGCGGCGACCGGCCCGTCGTGTCGACCAACGTCTGATCCGCGCCGAGTTCCAGTAATTTTGTGGCAACGTCATAATGACCGTTGGCGATAGCCGCAATCAGCGGAGTCACCCCGTCCTGGTCGGTGAAGTCGATATCCGCCCCGGCGCTTACAAGCAGTTCCAAACAGTCCAGGCAACCGTCTCGCGAGGCGAACGTCAGGGGGGCCAAACCGCCCAGGGGCATCCACTTGGCACGGGGCTCGGCCGATCGTTGGCGTTCCCATTCGCGAATGCGGGATTGCGCGTTGACGTCCGCGCCGTTCGAAATCAGCAGATCGACCACGTCGGCGTGACCCTGGGATGCGGCCCACATCAGGGCCGTCTGTCCCCGCCATTCTTCGCGTGCGTCGATTATCGCTCCATGCGCCAGCAGTTCGGCGACGGCGTCCACGCTTCCGGTGCGGGCCGCCGTCATCAGAACGGTTTCGCCCTCGACTGCAATCTCGTTGGGGTTGGAGCCCGCGTCCAGCAGCCGAACGATCATCGGCGCGCTGCCGTTGATCGCCGCCAGATTCATCGCCGTCACGCCGTAGCGATTACGGGCCTGGACATCGGCGCCCGCGGCAATCAGATCGTCGGCCATGTCGAGGTCGTTCAGCCGTGCCGCCCACTGAAGCGCGGTGGTGCCGTCGACCTGCGCGTCGTTCGCATCCGCCCCGGCAGACAACAGTGCCCGGACGCGGGCGCCGTCACCCGATCGTGCCGCGTTCGCAAGGTCGCCGGCAGTGGCAGACAGCGAAAGAACCAGAACGAGGGCAGGGGTCCCGATCCATTCGATGAACTTGAATTGCTTCATGTCAGAGTTCCGAAACCACACCCGTGCTGTCACCCAAGGTGTCGATGTTGACTCCGGCCTTGTTCAGGATCGTCACCAGCAGATTCGTCATGGGTGTCCGTTCTTCATGGCTGATGTGCTGGCCTCCGGCGATACGGTCGGATCCGCCGATGACGACGTTCGGCAACGGGTAGTGGTTGTGGGCGTTGCTGTTGGACATGTTGCTGCCATACAACAGGATCGTGTTGTCCAGCACCGATCCGTTGCCTTCGGGCGTCGCCCGCAGCTTGTCGACGAAACGCGAAAACAGCGTGACGTGATAGTTCTGGATAAGGACGTTCTTGGCCATCTTCTCTTCGCGGTTCTGGTGGTGCGAGATTGCGTGGTGACCGTCGGAAACACCCACCTGGTTGTAGGTCAGATTGCTGATTTCACGGGCCAGCATGAACGTGAAGACCCTTGTGACGTTTGCCTGGCAGGCCAGGGCCAGCAGGTCGAAGTTGATGCCGACGTGGTCTTCGTAAGCGAAAGGGATGCCCACGGGCGCGTCGGGTAAATCGAGATCCCGGTCCAGTTGCGCTTCGGCCCGCTGAAGGCGGCGTTCGATTTCACGGATGTTTTCCAGATAGTCATCGACGCGCCGGTTGTCGTCGGTCCCCAGTTGCAGCTTCAGGTCGGCGGCCTGTCTGGCAAGGGCATCCAGGATGCTGCGATCTTCATCCTGGCGCGCGATGCGTGCTTCGGGACTTCCGCCCTGGCCGAACATGCGTTCGAAAACCTTGCGGGGGTTGATTTCCATCGGCATCGGAGTCGTGGGTGTCCGCCAGGAAAGGGTGTTCATGTAAATGCAACCGTAGTCGCGGTCGCACGCCCCGATCAGGCCCGAGTGATCTTCGGTCGCCAGTTCCATCGACGGGAGCATGGTGTCCTGGCCGATCTCGGCCGCGGCGATCTGGTCGGCGGTGACCCCCGCAAACGCATCGACGCCCTGGGTTGGCTTGGGACGCACACCGCTCAACCATGTAGTCGGGCTCAGCGAATGGACTGCCGTTGTGTCGGCAGCGGCATGACCGAGACCGCTGACGATGTTCAACCGATCCCGGTACGGTTCCAGCGGCTTGAGGATTTCCTTGAATTCGAAGCCCCGGCCCACGGTGTCGGGCCTGTAACGGTCCATGATCGCGCCGTGCGGGTGGTAGACGAATCCCAACCGGGGGGCAACATTCGCCGCTGTCAGGCGTTGTGCCGTCAGCGCGGGAACCATGGATTCCAACAGCGGCAGTGCCAGCGTAGCGCCCGCGCCCTTGAGTAGCGTTCGGCGGGACAGATGTTTTCTTGCGATGAACATGGTCGTGCGTCTCCTACGGCGCGGAGGCTTGAGCGGCTTCGCGGCCAGTGGCTCTCCTGGTTTGAAATGGGGGGCTGTTGACGATGCCCATCACCAGCGACGAAAAACGGTAATCGTCCGCTATGGCGTTTTCGGCGACCGATCGCACCACGGGCATGTCGTAATGTTCCAATCCGCGACCCAATGCATAGGTCAGCATTTTTTCAGTGACTGTTCTGACAAATTGACCGGACCGGTCGAGCAAGGCTTCTCTCAGTGCCACGGGTCCGTCCACGGGCGTGCCGTCCACAAGTTGTCCGTCGGTTTCGACCAGGCCGCCTTCTTCTTTCGTCCGCCAGCGTCCGATGGCGTCGAAGTTTTCCAGCGCCAGACCGGCGGGGTCGATCATTGCATGGCAACTCGCACAGACGGGGTTGCCGCGATGTTCTTCGAGCCGTGCCTTCACCGACCGTGCTTCCTGACCGGGCTGGTTTTCTTCAAGGTCCGGCACGTCCGAGGGGGGCGCCGGGGGCGGCGTTCCGAGGATGTTTTCGAGCACCCACTTGCCGCGCAGGACCGGTGAGGTCCGGTTCGGCATCGAGGTGATCGTCAGTATGCTTCCGTGGCCGAGCAGTCCCCGTCGATTCGAGTCTTCGAGCGTTACACGACGAAAATGACTGCCGTAAACGTCGTCGATCTCGTAGTGCCGCGCCAGACGTTCGTTCACGAAGGTGTACTCCGCCGTCAGCAGGTCCAGAATGCTTCGATCCTCACGGATGACGCTTTCGAAAAAGAGTTCGGTTTCGGTGCGGAACGCCTGCCGCAGGTTGTCGTCGAAATTGGGGAACAGCTTCGAGTCCGGGCTCACGCTCTGAAGGTTCCGGAGGAACAGCCATTGGCCGGCGAAGTTCTCGACCAGCGCGTTCGATCTGGCGTCCGCGAGCATCCGTTCCACCTGGCCCGAAAGAACTTCAGGATCGGACAACCGGCCTTCGACCGCAAGGGCCAGAAGTGCGTCGTCGGGAATGCTGCTCCACAGGAAAAACGAGAGGCGCGAGGCGAGCGCCAGATCGTCCACCGGGTATATCTCTCCCGGTCGAATTCCTTCCGGGTCGGGTTCGCTGCGGAACAGGAATTCCGGACTCGACAGGACCAGACGCAGGCCGTTCTGGATGCCGGTTTCGAAATCGCCGGTGTTGCGTCCGGCGTCGTAGAACTCCATCAACAGCGCCATGTCGTCATCGTTGACCGGGCGTCGATATGCGCGCGTTGCCAGGCGGGAGAGAATCTCGGCGGCGCACAGTTGTTCGTCGCCGGGCGCCGGGTTGCACGTGAAGATGCGCCGGCGGCTCGCCGTGTCGCCGCGCCCGGTAACCGCGAACGGGCCGGTAATGTCGATGTAATCCACCAGCGGAACGCCGTTCATGTTCTGCAGGTCGTGGTCGCGTGTGTGAGGCTGGAGCGGCTCGTGCGATTCCGAATAGTTCTTCCGGATGAACGCAACGCCGACGTCGTGCGGTCCAGCCGTTACCGGGATACGTGTCTGCAAGCGCTCGTCGATGGCGTCGCCCGCGGCCGCAAAGTTGGCATCCGACATGGCGTTGTCGGCGTCGCCGCCCACCGGCGCCAGGAACACGCGCTCGCCGTCGATGGCGATCTCCAATTCATGCGGCCATTCGAGGCCTTTCATGTAGCCCACGATGTTGCGCATCAGGAAAACGCTGAAGTCGTATTCGGCATCCAGCGGGAAGGTGTGACGAATGAGCGTGCCGCCCCGGGTTCCGAGCCCCAGGCCTTCGATGTGGTCGGATTGGGCGCGGTCGGGTGGAACCCGATAGACGGAACTGATCGTCGCGATTTCCGGATCGCCGACCGCCAGTTCCGAGATTTTGCGCGAGGCCGTCAGGTACTGCTCGACGAGAGATGGCGAGACGCGCAACACGTCGGCGACGTTGTCGAAACCATACGCTTCGTCGTCCGCGGGCAGTAATTCGGTGACATCGATTTCGAGATCGAGCAGGTCTCGGATCGCGTTTCCGTATTCGGTTCGGTTCAGGCGGTGAAGCGCCGCACGCCCCGGTTCCGGATTGGCCCGTGCCGCCTCATCCAGCGTTTGTTCCAGCCATGCGGCCAGTTCCTGCAATGACGAGTTGGCGGGCCGGCGGGCATTGGGCGGTGGCATCATGCCGCCGCGCAATTTGCGGATCACCTCTTCCCAGACCGCGCCGTCGCCCGGAACCAGGGTGAGGTCCAGTTCGTCGAGCGCCAGATCCGCAGTCCGCGTCCGGGCGTTGTGGCACGTGATGCAGTAGTCGTTCAACAGGTCCCGGTGCGCCGGAATCTGTGCGGCATCCACCCTCGAATCCTGGGGACGCCGCGCGGCGGCGGCGTCGACGTCGACGATTCCGATCAGTAGAACGGAAGCGGCAACGAGTCCAACACGTGTCGACATCCGCCTGTGGAGAGTGGCCATTCTGGAGTTCCCGGGAGCAATTAACTGCCTGAAAGTTGATGAATATCTTAATTCAAAACGAGGATCGACCGAGAACGAATTCGGGCCGGATCGGGTTTGGTTCGAATGGAACTGGGGCGTTATTCGTCCGACGTGACAATCGGGCCAAAGATCAATGTCTTACCGTCGGGCAATTCGACCGGTCCGGCGCCCAGGAAATTTGCCGCCGTTTCAGCGAGTCGCGATGTCTCGCGGGGCGGACGCCCCACCACGGTGATCGTCTCGCCCGGTTTTATGGTTTCGCGGGTCCATCCGGTTCGGGTGAGCTGATTGGGGGATCGTCCCTCAACCGTCCAGCGTTCCACCTGTCCGTTGTCCTTCTCGATATCGATGAAGAGGAATGCGTGCGGATTGGTCCACTCGAAGCGTGCGACGGTTCCGGATACCTCGACGACCCTGTTCGGGTCGAAGAAGCCGGCATGGTGACCCAGCAACGGAAGTGCGATTACTGACAGCGCAATCAGGGCGATAAACGACCTCAGTTTCATTGTCCAATTCCGTGTTGTCGTAACAGATCGATGATAGCTCAAACGGTGTCCGGGCATCGAAAAGAATATTATGGCGGTTCCTTCGCGTTCGAGACCCGAAGACCTCTGCGTGCGACCGGCCCGGCCGGGCTCGGCCCGCGGGTGCTATAGACCGGTCACGTTCTGGATCTCACTCGACATCGCGTCTTCCCAACTGCTCCATCCCGAATCCATGCCGTATGGGGAGCGTGTCAGGATCGCCTCGATACGGCGGATCTGTCCGTTTTCGACCTTGAACAATTCAGCGATTTCCCATGTCCACGGAGCCACCGGGCCGCCGGTGACGATACGTCCGCCCGGGGCTTCGAACGTCCGGTCTTCGCCGAGCGCGTGATCGAAGAAAGCGAAACTGAAGACCACGCCGCGTTCCTGATCGACGGCAACGAAACGCCGG
The DNA here is from genome assembly GCA_963555775.3 of Terriglobia bacterium. Taxonomy (GTDB): domain Bacteria; phylum Acidobacteriota; class Terriglobia; order 20CM-2-55-15; family 20CM-2-55-15; genus JAJEDW01. The sequence continues at coordinate 1,224,301 of CAUVWY020000009.1, forward strand.
TCACGGATGCGCCATACAAAATGGATGAGGCCGGACTCGAACTGCTCAAGACAACTCCACTGCCCGGAGTAGCCCGTGGCAGTTGCCGGGTCGGGCCGCGTCCCACCGGGAGGCGTGGGCTGATTCGTGGTCAGGCTGCCGTTTTCGATGCGGTCGCAGTCGTCGGTAAACGGATACTCACCCAGGCCGTCGTTCTGTTCCAGCCCGGAAAAATACATGTTGGAGACACGGATCAACTCGTCGCGCGACATGCGCTCTTCAGGTGGAACCGCGGTGGTATAGACCTCGTGAGGTTGGCCGATTTGTTCCAGATTCTCAGCCGCGTTGCCGAACCCGCTTCCGTCGCTGCGAACGATCAACACCTCCGCTTCCGAGATCTGCCGATTCTCGACCTTGAGACGGAGCGCCATCGCGGCGGCCGATCCTTCGGGGTTGTTGTTGGCTTCTTCGCGAATCGTGCCGAAAAACGCCACTTGTCGGGCATCGGGGTCGGTCACGAAAAGGCGGTAGGTTCCCTTTCCGACCATGGTTTTCCAGAGCGCATCGCCCACCGGAAGCCGCTGGCCGTTTTCGGTCATCCTGAAGTTTTCGGTCAATGGAACCTGGCCGGGGTCGTGAGCGATCATGGCGTCCATGTACCGGTCCACGAATCCTTCCAGGCACGCCCGGTCGCAAGGCTCCGCGGCCGAGTCGACGGGGACTGTGGGCGATGCTCCTTCTTGGGGTGGGTCGGCCCCCTGGCAGGCCGTCACGGTCAGAAGAAGTATTCCCATCGCGATCGAAGTTCCAAAGTGTGGCATAGCGGTCCCGCCTTTTCCGGGTACGGAATGAGTAGTTGGATCTTACCAGAACCCAAGTACGGGTGCCCTGTTTTGCGTCTTTCTGCCACCGGTCGGAAAACCGGCGGCCGCTGTCCGTGCTTTCTGCGGTTTCGTGAAATAGATGGACGTTGGACAATGATCGCGGATCTAATAAGTAAATGATTTTCCTGCTTCGCGGAAAGGTGCACTGAATGTCGTTTCGTCTATGGTTTTCGCTCCTGTTCGCCGTCATTTCGGGGTTGTCGATTCCGTTCCTGCCAGCCGCGTCACCCGTACAGGACACGATCGATGTGGCGATGTATTTCGACCATGGAGAGGGCCAGGAAATTTCGGGTCTCCCCAACGAACAGTTCCCGATCCGGCTGAACGACGAACAACTGAAACTTGCCCGGCAAACCGGATTCATTGTTCAAAAGGGTCTCGAAACCGGGAGCGAGACCGGAAGACTCCAGATCGTCGTTCAGGATATGACCACGGGCGCGGCGGGATCGATCTTGGTGCCGGTCGAAAACTAGCAGCGCGCAATGGAACCCAGCAGGGTTCCGGAGGCGTTCGAGAGGAGCGAATTCATGAAACGGCTTTTTCCTTCCCTTACTCTGCCTTCCCTTACTCTGAAGGTTGCGCTGGCTGCGGTATCGGTGCTCGCAAGTGTCCCGAGCGGCCTTGCGCAATTCGGCCCTCCGGCCCGCCCTCTGGGCGACGGCCCGTGGATCTACGATACATTCGAGCGGGACATGCCACCGGTGCGCGTTTCGGTGGTCACCAAGGGATTGTCGCACCCGTGGGCCATGGCCTTTCTTCCGGAGGGCGGCATGTTGATTACCGAACGTGCGGGCGCCCTGCGGATCGTGCGGGACGGTGTTCTCGATCCTGAACCCGTACCGGGACTGCCGGACCTCGACATCGACCGGTTCTTCGACATCGCGCTCCATCCCGAGTTCGAATCCAATCGCCTGGTCTACTTCACCTACATCAAGTCGGGTGAGCGGCCCGACGGCAGCGAAGGCTACTGGGCGACAACGGCGCTGGCGCGGGGACGCTTCGACGGAGAGCGGCTCAGCGGTGTCGAGGATATTTTCGTCGCCGATGCGGCGTGGGCGCCCCTGGGCGGGGGCGATGGTTCGCGCGTGGTGTTCGCATCGGATGGCACACTCTATATGGCATCCTCTCACCGCAGGGATCCCGAGGCGCCGCAGAACACCGAAAGCCTGATCGGAAAAATCATTCGCCTGAACGACGACGGGAGTATTCCCGACGACAACCCCTTTGTCGGTCGGGACGGGTATCGCCCCGAGATCTTCTCCTATGGTCACCGGACGGTCCTTGGCTTGACGATTCATCCCGAGACGGGAGAGGTGTGGGAAACCGAGAACGGACCGCAGGGCGGCGATGAAGTGAACCGTTTGCGGGCAGGCGAGAACTTCGGTTGGCCCATTGCCACTTACGGCAGGGAATACGACGGAACGATCGCTTCCGAAACGCCTCGGCCCGAAGGCATGGTGCCGCCGGAGGTCTTCTGGGTTCCTTCAATTACGGCTTCCGGAATCATGTTCTATTCCGGCGATGCATTTCCCGCGTGGCAGGGCAACCTCTTCGTGGGTTCGATGACGACCGGCCGCATTTCCGGAACGGGTCACATCGAGCGGATCGTTTTCGCCGACAACGGTGGCGAACTTCGGAGGGAAGTCATGCTGGCCGACCTGAAACAACGGGTCCGCGACATCCGGCAGGGGCCGGACGATCTGATCTATCTGATCACCGACGAAGACGAAGCCGCGCTGTTGAAGATCGAACCGGTCGAGGAAGAGGAATAGGGGGTCTTCGAATCAGGCCGCCCGAACCCACCGGATAAGGGTCTTCAGGTTTGGCGGTTTGCCGTGCATCAACAGGCCGATCCGGAACACTTTCGAGGCGATCCACAGGGCTCCTGCCACCGACGCCACACCGACACCGATCGATAGCCATATCTGCCACCACGGCGGCGGCTGAGTGGATGCCATGCGGAGCAGCATGCCGAAAGAGTTGATCGGTGGAAGAAAGCTGACGACCGTGGCGAGCAGCGAATTCGGGTTGCGCGAGATGGCGGGCCAGAGAAACAAGGGCAGCATCACGATCAGCATCAACGGCATTTGCAGCGATTGGGCTTCGCTGATCTCGTTGACGGACGCACCTACTGCCAGCATCAGAGATCCCACGACAAAGAACCCGATCAGAAAGAAGACCAGGAGATAGAAGATCAGCCAGGGATTGAGGAGCCCGAACATCGAAAGCGACGTCAGAAGCGCCAGCCCCATCAGAAGGTACAGTCCCATCGCGACGAGGCTGACACCGACGCTTCCCAGCAGTTTTCCAGCCATGAGCTGCATCGGCGACACCGCCGACAGCAGGACTTCCACCACACGGCTCGACTTCTCCTCGATCGTCGAGGTCAACATGTACTGGCCGCCGGTCATGATTCCCACGAACATAAGCATCATGAATGCCATGGGCAGGATGAAGCTGAATTCGGTTACTGTCCGCCGCTCGGCGTCCGCACTGACCGTGGTCGAGGATGGCCGGGGCACCCGTAGAATGGATTCGATCGTGTCCCTCTCGAGCGACTGTCGAGCGATGCGCGCGCTGATGATCGCTTCGCGAACGTTGGCGTGAATGAAATCGAGATCGCGGTCGTCGAGGCCCGGCGGCACGAACAGGTCGTATGCGCCGAACTCCGACTCGGCCCCGGCCGGTTCGACGGCGTCATCGTGAATCACGATCAGCGCGGTGTGGCGCAGTCCGTCCGTTTCCTCGTTCAACCAGGCTTTCTCCGCCTCGACGTCGGTGTCGGGAGGTAGTTGGTTCAATCGGACGTTGGGAGTCGGCCCGAGCTCCTCTTCCATCGCCCGTTCCAATTCGATGGCGGACGCCGCGAGGGCGCGAACCATCTCGGGCGCATCCTCCAGCACCCGCTGAAACTCTTCGCTCCGCCGTTGGGCGATCGTTCCGCCATCGAGCGCCGCGTCCATCTCCGGGAAAACCTGGCCCGTGGGATCGACCACCGCATACTCGCCCTCGATCTGGAAGTCATCGTCGTTGAAGATACTTGGGCCGAGGATCAACAGCACGGTCATGATGACCGGCATGGCGAGCAGGCCGATAATGAACCCCTTTGTGACCACGACCGCGGTGAAGTCCCGGACTGCGATCTGGAGAATACGCTTCATACCGTCGCTCCATCGCCGCCGGCGCTTCGGAACTCCGTGCGCAGGCGTTGTTCATCATCGGCCGAGGTACCGTCGGCGACGAGTTGAATGAACACGTCCTCAAGTCGAGGACGCGAGATCTCGATGCGCGCCGCGGGCACGGCTTCCAGGATGGCACGCATCGCTTCCGAAGGGTCCGTACCTTCCTTGAGGAGAATCTCGCAGCTACCGTCCTTGTCCTGGATCCGCTCCACCTGTGGCAGCGACGCCAGCGCGGCCGTATCGGCGTGTGGATCGAAAGGGTCGAACTGGATCGCGCGCGGGTCGTAATGGCTTCGGATTGCCGCAAGATCTTCATCCAGCACCTTGCGGCCCTTGTACACCATCATGACGTGTTCGCAGATTTCTTCGGCCTGAGGCATGACGTGGGTTGAAAACAGGATGGTGGCGCCACGAGCATTCTCTTCGAGAATCAGATCGCGAAGCATCCGCAAACTGACCGGATCGAGCCCGCTGAACGGTTCGTCCAGGATCAGAAGATCCGGCTTGTGGATGGTTGCCGCGATGAATTGAACTTTTTGGGACATCCCCTTCGAAAGTTCGTCGCATCGCTTGCGCTCGATTCCCGGGAGGCCGACTCGCTCCAGGGATTCCGAAATGAGTTGACCGAGGCCGGTGCCATCGATGCCCTTCAGGCGTGCCACGTATCCCAGGAAGGCCTGCACCTTCATTTTCTTGTACATGCCGCGCTCTTCGGGCAGGTAACCGATCCGGTCCTTGGCATCCATTGCGGAAGGATGCCCCAGTATGGAGATTTCGCCCGAATCCGGAAAAAGAATGGACATGATCATCCGGATCGAAGTGGTCTTGCCGGCGCCGTTCGGTCCGATGAACCCGTACAGTCCTCCTCGCGGTACCGCGAGGTCGAGGTTATCGACGGCCACCATCCGGCCGAACGTCTTGGTGACGCCGGTCAAACTGATGGCGGTCTCCATTGACTTGTCTCTCACGTTTCTCTCTAACGGATTTTCTCTCTATTGTGTTCCAAATCGCTGATTTTCCAGACAGACGAACTCGAGCAGATCCTCGTCGACCATGATTTCCTTGTTCACGCGGACGGTCCACGGCTCGGTGTATGCTTCCGGGTCGTCGACGGTGACATCGATTTCCATCCGCCCGTAACTGGTTCGGGTGAACCTCTCGGTATATGTCCCGGCATCGGTCAACGGGCTCCCGTTGATGTCGAGCCACTCGCCATCCCTCAAACCGGTCGTTTCCACGACCAACGTATCGGCCTCCCACCGACCGGTCGAATATCCGTAAAACCAGGGCTGGGGGTCGTTGTCCGGCGTCGGTCGTCCGTCGGTGAAGATCTGCCGGATCCCCATGCTCGCCTCGTAGAGGATGACGATCAGCCCCGGAGTCTGAACGATTTTGCGCGGCGCGCCCTGGGTGTGGAATTGCATGATGCCCATTGGCAGGCAGTGCGCTTCAGGATTATCGCTGCTGCCGTCGGCGGTCCGTTGGGCCAGGAGTTCCCCGGCCCAGGGCTGGTAGGGCAGCCCCCCTTCAATATTGGCACCGACGTCGCGAAAGGCGGCGACGGGCGGTCCGTCCTCGGTCGGCGCCCCACGGCCGGTCCACAGTCCCGTGAGATCGGGGCGGCCGTCGGCGGTCCGCGGGACAGGGCCGTCCATATCGACCTCGCCATCGGGCGTTCTGGGAACGTTGGGCGTCGGATAGAGCGGCCACTGAGGGTAAGCCGGCAACGACATCGCGACGATTGCCATGAAAGCCGCAGTACCGATCAACGCTTTCATCGCGCCTCCTCGAATAACCTGTTCCGTGGATACGGGCCAGCGTATCATACGCCAGGAATGAGTCTCCGACGTTGAGGATTGGGGAATGAAATTGAAGAAAATTTCGGTCGGGGCGGCGTGTTTCGGCCTGCTTTTCGGTGTCGTTACCGTACAAGGGCATCATTCATTTGATGCCGAGTACGATCGGAACCAGCCACTGACCGTTACCGGAACCGTTGTCGAAGTGCAGTGGACCAATCCGCATGCCCGCATCTACGTGGACGGCCCTGACCCGGACGGTCCCGACGGGGAGATCGTTCATTGGGATTTCGAACTCGGGCCGCCGAACGGACTGATGCGGCGGGGCTGGAGGCGGGATTCCCTGCCTCCGGGAACAATGGTCACTGTGGAAGGCTTTCGAACGCGGGAGCAGCCTTCGAATGTTGCCAATGCGCGCAGCGTGACGCTCAGTGACGGGCGCCGCGTGTTTGCCGGCTCCTCGTTCGAAGTCGGACCGTAACAGTAGCCTGCAAGTGAGCTTGGCGCGGCCAGCGCGGCGCCGTTCCGCGGCCGGTCTTCCCGCGCAGGCGCCTCAATCGAAGGTCACCTGCGCGGCAGAGGACGCACCTGCAGTCCAACTATTCTAATTCGTAGCGAAACAATCTCTACTCGGCTGCGAGACAGTCACTACTCGGCCGTGAAAGAATCTCCAATCCGCAGCCTCTAATCCGCAGCGAAACAGTCTCTACTCGGCCGCGAAACAATAGAACAGGCCGTTTCCGCCCGTTCCGACCAGATTCTCCTGGCTGCAGCCGTTGCTCGCGTGGACCGCGTTCCATGAGGCGTTGCCGCCACCGAGCCGGTCGTGGTGGCCGACCATCGCGTTACCGGCTTCGTTGCTGGTCCAGTTGTTGCACGTCGTCACGTCCGCGCGCCCCAAGAGCGACATGCCAAGCGAGTCGGAACCCGTCAGGATGTCGTGTTGATTCGGCTGGTCGCCCACGCCGTTCACCATGTCCCCGTTCTCATCGAGTGCGGTGGGTTTGCGGATGTTGTTCCGGTCGCGCTGGACGTCTCCGTGGAGATCGGCGACGTTTGCCGCGACCAGTTGCCCGTTGGCGTTGTACCAGGGGCCGGAGCCGATGCGGTCCCTGGCATTGACCGGAAGGGCCCCGCCGGCCGCGGTCTGGCTCAGATAGGCGCGCCAGGTTCGATCCCCGGCGCCGGCCGCCGCGGCCAGGCTCTGACAGTGCGCGTCTGCGCCGTCAAGGCCGCCCAGATTGGCGCCGTCGCCGGGCCCCGTGCTGGTAATAAAGAATCCCATGGGCTCTTGAGGGCCGCCGCCGCCCCTCTGAGCCATCACGCCCTGGGGGATAATCAGAAACGCTGCCACTACTGTCAGGGCAACAATGATTTTCATGCCGTTCATCTTGTTCTCCTTCTGCTTGTGTCTCTCGTTCGGTACAAGGTCTCTCGTTAATAACGGGTTTCGTGCGTATCGGGACTTGGAAATCCGGCTGCTATTTGGGCCGCCCTTCGAAGCCTTGCGACAGCATCCGCATCTTGTAGATGGACATGCCCGTGTTCCGCACGCCCTCGGGTGTTGTCCAGGGCTGCCCGTCCGGTCCGACGGCGCCGAGCATGGGGACATAAATCGTCCGTTTGTCCGGTCCGGAGAAGGCTATCGTAATCGCACGACGCGGCGTTTCGATAACGCCAAGATGTCCGCCATCGGCAGACAAGACGTGGATACCGCCGTTCGCGGTGACGTACAGCCGATCCTCGGAATCGATGGCCATGCCGTCGCCGCCGTTGTCCCCGTTGAGCGATCCGAACACTCGCCGGTTCCCGGTCGTTCCATCCGGCTGCACGTCGAATGCGAGGACTTCGGTCGTGTTGGTCACATACAGCGTTTCTCCGTCCCGGCTCAGCATGATGCCGTTCGAGCGAATGTCCTGGTCGGCGACGGTGAAGACTTGGCCGCCGGCTGGAGGCGCATAGAAGGCCCCGCCTCGGGTGAAGTACGCGCCGCCCCGGCCGTCGGCGATCAGGTCATTGAGGCGCCCGAGCGGCGTTCCGTCGGGAAAGCTGTTGGCCAGGATGCGATATTCGGGAAACAGCATCGACACCCTCGTCAATTCCTGACAGCTCTCGAAAAACGGGATTGCCGAATCGGTGCATGTCCGCTGTACGGTGTACACGCGGCCCTGGGTGTCCATCGAAACCGACCCGCCGCCGTTGGTGTCCCTCAGGAAAATGAACTCCTCGTCGTTCGCGTTGAGCTTGATGATCGTGTCGGTCTGCTCCTGCGCGAAAAGCACTCCGCCGTCAGGCGTGCCTACGATGCCGTCGGCGGTCTCGAAATCGGCCCAGATCAACTCCCACTCGGTCCCGGCTTCGACAACGCCCGGTATGGCGGACACTACCGCTTCCCGCTCTCCGGGACGCAGTTCTCCAGACTGGCCGAACACTGGCGCCGATGCGAGAGCAAAGACTGTGAGCGCCAACAGAAACTTCGTTTTCATAACACTCCCTCGGTAAGTTGAATCCGGATTGTCAGGCCAGTAGTCTATAGAAGGACCCGCAAACGGGCAAACCTTGCCGACCTGTCGATTCGCTATCCCGTCTCCCACGGGATGTGATAGAAACTCGTAACACTCCTGAGCTTGTAAGTAGCTTGTAAATTAACGTACCAAGCCTGCGGTCCCGGGAGGTGAACCATGTATCCATCCAAACCCGGCCTTGTCCCCTGGTTCCGTTGTCTGGCACTTCTCTGCATGTTGCCGGGGCATCTGCCGGGACAGGTGGCGCCTGAACCGGCCGACATCGAGTTTGCCGGCGGCGGCAATGTGTTGCAGGGGCGATTTTTCCCCGCCGGGAACCCCGGAGCACCCACAATTCTCCTGCTTCCGGATTTGCCCGATACGGACGTCCGGGCGAATGGGCCGCTCGGTCTCGGAACTGCGCTGTCGGAGGCGGGCATCAACGTCCTGACGTTCAACTACCGCGGGACGCACGGAAGCGAAGGATTCTTCACCTTGGCTGGAGTGGATCAGGATCTGGCCGCGGCCCGGCGCTGGCTTCGTTCCGATGAAACCCGCGCCCGGTTCGATGTCGATCCGGAGTCCGTCGTGGTGGGTGGTTACGGCGTTGGCGGCGGACTGGCCATCGCCCATGCCTCAACGGATCTGAACGTTACCGAAGTGTTTTCCATTTCGGGTTTCGATCAGGCTGTCGCGATGGATCGCTACGCCGGCGACCCGGTCTACGCTCGGGCTCTCGATGCGGCGTTGAATGTTTCCGTTGGGGGCAACGAGGCTGTCCGATGGGAGCGAGGGGATTTCTTCGCGTTCATCAAGGAAGCGATGCAGAGCACCGGTCGCTGGGACCTGAAATTTGCCGCGCCCCAACTTGCGCGAAAGCGTCTGCTGCTCGTTGCCGGACTCGACGACGCACGGGTTCCGATCGAAGACCACGTCCTGCCCCTGTACCGGGCGCTCCGGGGTCTCGGTACCCGCGATCTTGAACTTGTGGTTTACCAGGACGATCATTCGTTCGGCCGCGCGCGGGATGAGTTGGCCCAAACCCTCGCGGACTGGATATTGGAGTAAACGGACTGTGAAGCAATCGAGTTGGAAACCAATCGTCGTTTTCTTGTTGTTTGTGCCGGCGGTTCATGCCCAGCAACCCGCACCGGATGTGATTCTCTCGAACGGCAAGGTCATTACCGTGGACGATCGTTTCAGAATCGCCGAAGCGGTGGCCATAACGGGGGAACGCATTGCGGCGGTGGGCACCGACCCGCAGATTGCCGCCCTGGCCGGTCCCAACACAAGGATGATCGATCTGGGCGGACGATCCGTGATACCCGGCTTGATCGACAACCACGCCCACATCATGGAAGAAGGTCCGATCTGGCAACTGGAGTTGCGCCTGGACGGCGTGGAGACGCGGGCCGAGGCACTCGAGATGATTCGGGATCGTGCGATCGCGCTCGGACCGGGCGAGTGGGTCTTTACACTGGGCGGGTGGGCGACCGATCAGTTCACCGACGACTCCAGTCATTTCACACGTGTGGAACTTGACTTGGTGGCCCCGGACAATCCGGTGCTCCTGCAGTTCACCCGCTCGCACACCTATCTCAACAGCAGGTCCATCGAAGCGATCGGGCTCGAAGGAATGGACGCGCCATGGATCGTGCGCGACGCGTCAGGGCAACCGACCGGCGTGATCGAGGCCGACGGCATTAATGCCGTGGGTGGCGCGCGTCCCGCGCCGCCTGAGGAAATCTTCGAGTCCGGCAGTCTGGCGATGGTGATGGACATGAATCGCGCGGGCCTGACCACGGCCGGCGGTCCGTGCCCGGCGGATCTCATCCCGCGTTTCCGGGAGCTTGCGGATGAGGGTCGGCTCAACATGCGGTTTTTCTGTTTCCTGCCATCGGGCGGCGCATCGAACACTCCCGAACAGGTCGACCAGCTTCTGCCGCGGATTGCCGAGCTGAAACCGTTCCAGGGAGATAACTGGGTGGATCTGACCGCGTACGGGGAAAGCGTCTACCGGCCGCTGCACGACAGCATGCTCGCTCCGGTGACGAATCCCACCGAGGACCAGCTTTTCCAGTGGCGCCGCATCGCTACCGAGGTTGCCCGGGCCGGACTTCCGCTGCATGTCCATGCCACGATCGAGAACACCATCACGGGTTTCCTGGACCAGATCGAGGCGATCGACGACGAATACCCCGTTCGGAACTTGCGATGGGCGCTGGCCCACGTGGATCAGGTCAATGCTTCGCACCTCGAGCGCATGAAGGACCTGGGTATGTATCTGGCGGTGCATACGCGGCCGACTGTCATGGGCGCCATCTTCAACCGGGCCCACGGGGAACGTTCGCTCGATATGCCCTCGTTGGCCCTGATCCAGGACAGCGGAATCGTGTGGGGGCTGGGGAGCGACGCTTTCGAGGTGAACCAGTATCGCCCGTTCACCACGCTCTGGTGGGCCGTGACCGGCAAGATGGTGGGGGGCCGAACGGTCTTGCGGCAAACCATCAGCCGCGAAGATGCCCTGATCGCACACACCCGCCAGAACGCATATCTGGTGTTTCAGGAGAACAATCTCGGGTCGATCCAGTCCGGGAAGCTTGCCGACCTGCTGGTGCTGGATCGGGATTATCTGACGGTTCCTCCCGATGAGATCAAGGACATTCGGCCCGTGATAACGATGGTTGGTGGCCGAATCGTTCACGACACTGTAACGACCCCGCCGGTTCCCCAAGACTGATAATATTGGTCCATGGAAGTTCGCGTTTTCCCGAATTCGAAGCGCCCGGGCGTCGGCATGCCACCGCGCCGCGAAGGCTCACGGCCCTTACTCCCGCAGCATTCCCGCCACTGCCCGGTGCTGGAAGCCGGCAGCGCGCTGGGCTATCTGGTCTATCCCGCTCTGAAGCCGAACGAATCGTTTCATATCGAATACCAGGGCGATGGGCGCTATCGGATCATGTATTTCCTGTCGGGCACGAGTGGACAGTGGCAACCGGTGTTCGCCCTGACGCTGACTCTTCCGGTGGGTAGCATCGGGATGATGAAGGAAGATGTCCAGTTCATGGTCCCGAAGCCCCAGGTTTCCCGGGCCGATGCCGTCCAGCTTGCGAGAACGTTCATCATTCCTGAAGACTTCGGCACTCCTCCGGGCGCGGTTGCGCTTCGGGGCGCGTCAAACTTTCAGACGCCTCCCGGTTGGGACACCGTGTATTCGCCGGTCTTGAACATGGTCGACCGGCCGATTGCTCCGATGCTGGCCGTTCGGGTCGAAACCGACTGGTACGCGCACACGAGCGAGTTTCGTTATGTCCTGCAACCGGGCGACGGGCTTCCGGGTCACCACAACATGCCGGTCGGCCAGGTCTTCTTCGTGCCGCGCGAAGAGGTCACGCTGCGCGACTGCACCCGGGAAGAACTCGCATCGATCCGCAAGTCGATGGAAGAGTTTCAGGCCGAAAAAGAGAAACACAAGCAGGACACGCCGTTCGGATTGACATACAGCCCGCACTACGCCCACCGGAGCGCGGCAATCAGGAAGGACACCAAGAAGGACAAATAGGTCGGGCCACTATGGAATGCCGTCCCAGGTTGCGATGGCTTGCTGCTGCATCGATTCCGGACTCAGTTCAAGAAGCTCGATCGTGACACCTTCGGGATCGGTCGCATTGACGATCATGGCGCCGGTCTGCCCCGTGAAGGGGTCGCCGACCTCGATACCCCGCTGCCGCAATTCGGTTACGGTTGATTGCAGGGCGTCCACCTGAAGGCCAAAATGCGTGATCCCGGGAAGGCGGCCCGGACCGGCGGGTTGCAGTTCCAGAAAGGTGTCGCGGTTGACTTGCAGATAAGTCAGAACCGGATCGCCATCCGGGTTGCGAACGGCGAACGCCTCGCGAAAACCGAAGGTCTCGGTGTAGAAGTCGACCGCCTCATCGAAATTTTCGACACGGATACCGACGTGGTTGAGTTGGAGAGCCCGGTCTTGTCGAGCCGCCCCGGGCTCGATGACGACCATGCCGACGAGCACACCGATCGCGAATAACGCCAGTCCACGCATTTCGACCTCCCTACGGAATCGATACAGTATCCTCACATCGGCGTCTCCGCCAGAACTCCTGAACGGCCATCTCGTATATCTTTCTCGCATTCAGTTACTTGCGCCGGTTCTGCGGGGGCGGTCTGCGATTGACTTCGCTCCATGCCGGTGTTAAGTATTTCGCTCGACGATTTGCGACTGTGTTTTCGACCGGAGGTCGTATGGATTGCATCTGTTCCAGAACCGCGATGCGGTGGTCCCTGTGTCTAGCCCTTGCTTTGACGATCGGTGTCCCGGCGCTGGCCCAGACCAACGTCACCAGTGTCCAGCCGGGTTTTGCTATCGATTTTGCTGGAGAATGGGTCGTCCGGAACAACGAAGACCCCGGACAGCCCCCGCTTGGCGATTACCTGGGTATCCCCTTCAACGAAGCCGGCCGGCAGAGAGCCGAAGCCTCGGCCGAGTCGATATGGGGCACCGTCGAGTTCCAATGCCGGCCGCATTCGGCGCCGCACCAGTGGCGCGGTGTCGGCGGGGCGCGCATCATGAAGCAAATCGACCCGCAGACGCGCACGCTGACCGCCTATCACGTCGAGTACTGGCGGTCCATGGCGCGTCCGATCTACCTGGACGGACGGCCGCATCCGCCGGCTTGGGCGCCGCACAGTTGGACCGGCTTTTCGACTGGCCAATGGGTCGGAAATACGCTCAAGGTCACCACCACCCATCTCAAGGACGGTTACCTCAAGCGCAGCGGTCCCCAGACCAGCGACATGTACACCATGACGGAGTACATCACGCGGCATGGCGAGTTCCTGACGATCTTCATGATCGTCGACGATCCGATTTATCTGGACGAACCCTTCGTTCAGTCGACAACCTACCGGTCGGATCCCACGGCGCAGTTGCGCCTTGAACCGTGCACGACGTCCTTTGCCGAAAACGGAGGGACGGATCGGCACTGGGTGCCGCATTATCTGCCCGGGCAAAATACGTTCCTGAACGAGTGGCTGGTCGATCAGAACTGGATACCGGAAGAGGCGGCCCGGGGCGGCGTGGACACGATCTATCCCGAGTACCGGATGGCGCTGGCCGGAACTCCCGCCGCCAACCCCGTACCGGTGTCCCCGTCGGCCATTTCCGCGGACGAGAAAGTCATGGCCCAAAGCCCAAGGGACGGACAGGTCCATATTCAGCCCGTACAAGGCAACGTGTACATGCTGGTCGTTGACGGGACCAACGTCGCGGCGTCGGTGGGTTCGGATGGCCTACTGCTCGTCAACACCGGTCCGGAACACATGGCCGACAGCCTTCTGGAAACGGTCAACGAACTGGCTACATCGGTAGCCGCGTCGCCCCGCCCCAACAACTGCATGGGGATGAACTGCACAACGATCGGTTGGTCGAGTCCGTTCGTCAACTCCATCATCGGTTCGCCCGCTCCCGCCAAACCAATCCGATACATTTTCAACACCAACGCCTCCGCCGACCTGACCGGCGGAAACCTCACGCTGGCCGAAGCCGGTTACTACCCTCGCGGCGGCGGTGGGGCGGGCGCGGTCGCGGGGATCGGGCAGAGCGCCATGGTGATCGCTCACGAAAACGTGTTGTTCGCGTTGAGCGCGCCCACGGGCGGCGAAGCGCCGACGCCGGAGGGAGCGTGGCCGACCGATACCTATTTTGACGAGTTCTACAAGCTGAGCGAGTATTTCAATGGCGAGGCCGTGATCGCCTATCACCAGCCCGCTGCGAGCGCCGATGGTGACAGCATCGTGTTTTTCCGCCGTTCGGAAGTCATTCACGCCGGCGACATTTTTTCGACCGTGCACTATCCGCGGATCGACCTCGCCAACGGGGGAACCATACAGGGCGTAATCGACGGACTGAACAGCATCCTCGATCTGGCCGTCGCCGAGAACCGGGCCCAGGGAGGGACCTGGGTGATTCCCAGTCACGGGCGATTGTCCGACACGGCGGACGTGGCTTCGTACCGCAACATGGTGACGATGATTCGCGACCGCGTGCGATCGATGGCCAATAGCGGCATGACGCTGGAACAGGTGTTGGCCGCCCGCCCGACCATGGATTTCGACGGGCGGTACGGTGCCGCCGAGGGAACATGGACGTCCGAGATGTTTGTCGAAGCCGTATATGAAAGCCTCGACAACTAAATTGTGCGGATAAGGTAATCCGCACGGACCAGCCCGATCGCACGGACAACGCGAATCGGGTTGCGCCCGGCGATACCGAAACGCTTGTTTTGGATCGGGCCTTGCGACGACGCGCCGGCCACAGCTTTTATAGCCTGCGACGGATGGCCCGATGCCGCAATCCTCGTTCGTCTTACTTGCTTTTTACGTGACACCACCCATTGGTAGTGATCTGATTGCACCGGTCACGAAAGCCACAGTTCAGCAAAAAACATCATGCAGTGACGGCACTGCGGATCTGAAGCGCGAGCAGGCGCCGCCTGGTTTTTGTTCGTGAATTCAGCAACTTTGTGAGGTGCAACATGAGGAAATTCTATCTGCTGTTGGGAGCATCCGTGCTTTCACTGGCGGTTGTCACATCCGCATTCAGTCAGTCGAGCAACGCACGGGTCAGTGGAACGGTGACCGATGCCACCGAGGCCCTGATCCCCGGTGTCGAGGTCACGGCGACGAACGACGCCACCGGCGTGGTGACGACTGCCATCAGCAACGAGACCGGCACGTATAATTTGCCGAGTCTGCTTCCGGGCCTCTATACGGTTACCGCTGAACTGCCGGGCTTCCAGACGGCGTCCTTTACGGACGTACGTCTCGGAAACGCGGCGCAGGTTCGCCTGAACTTCGCTTTGGAGGTCGGAACCGTGGCGACGGCGATCGAGGTCAGCGTGTCGGGCGAGCAGCTTCTTCTCGAAGCCAGCTCGTCGGTCGGCGACGTGCTTCCCGAGGCCGACGTCCGAAGCCTGCCGACCATCGGGACCATGGGAAGCGACGTGCTCCAGTTGGTGCGTGTCATGGCCGGCGTCCAGGTGACCACCAGTCCGATCTTCGGCGCCAACGACACGACGTTCGCGGGGGTCAGCGCCGGCAACATCCAGATCACCCGGGACGGTATTGAATCGAGCGCCTCGGCGCGCTGGCCCAACGGCGTCGAGGGGGCGACGGTCATGAATCCCGATCTCGTTGGCGAGGTCCGAATGATTCTTGCGCCCGTGGACGCCGAAATCGGCCGCGGAAACGCTCAGATTCAGGTGCAGACACGCTCGGGTACGAACGACTACAGGGGCGCGGCGGTCTGGAACGTTCAGAACACGGCGCTCGCTCCCAACACGTGGTCCAATAATCGCGTGCTACCCGAGCCGGCCACACGGCCGTGGTCCAACCTTCACGAATACACGGTGAGCTTTGGCGGCCCGATCGTCAGAAACAAAACGCACTTCTTCGCACTCTTCAACGGCCTGCTTCCGCAGTCCCGTTCCAATATCAATGCAACGGTCCTGACGCCCTGTGCCGCGAACGGCATCTTCCGGTTCTACGATAGCTGGAACAACGGCAACGCGTTTGCGTCGACATCACGCGGAGGCACGCCGACGATAGCCGTCGTCGATCAAGCGGGGAACCCGCTGCCGCCCTCGACGAATCCGGACAATTCCGAGCACAATGGCATCCTCCGGTATGCCAGCGTCTTCGGACAGCTTCAAAACACACCGCAGGCCGCCGACTGCTCCGACGCGATCGTCGCATCGGGGACAAACTGGGATCCGTACCGAACCGGTTTCGATTCGACCGGATACATCGATCAGGTCCTGAACGTCATGCCCGCGGTCAACAACTATGAGGTTGGCGACGGCTTGAACGTTGCCGGCCATCGCTGGGTCCGGGCCAACAACGGCGCGACCAACCGCTTCGGGATCGGGTCGGCCAACGAGCGCCAGCAGATCAATTTCCGGATCGACCACAACTTCAACCAGAACCACAAGATCAATGCCGGCTACAGTTACGAGAACAACGAGTCGGATTATTCGTCTGGCAATTGGTCCACTCTCCGATTCCCGGGCAAGGCGTTTCGCGAGCCGCAGGTCCTGACGTTCAATTTCACGTCGACGCTCTCGCCGAACCTGCTGAATGAATTCCGTTTCGGGTTTCGCCGGACCGGGACCAATACGAACCCGGCCCTGAGCAATCCGGACACGGCCGAAGCCGCGCAGGAATTCTACCCGAACGTCAACGGCATTCCGGTCTACGTCCAGCCGGGAACCGACCCGATCTGTTTCTGCGGCGGACAGCCCGGCGGCGGATCCCAGTCCGGACGCCTGTTCAACGGCAACGTCAGCGAGAGTAGCCCCATGTATACGTTCGCGGACACGATGAGTTGGACGCGCGGCGTGCACGCATTCAAGATCGGCGTCGAAGCGCGGTTCCCGCAGACGACGCTCGCCATCGACGTGACCGGCACCTATTGGAGCACGTACGCCCGTGCCTTTGGCGGCGAGACCGACCGGACCCCGATCGCGGGCATCGACAGCACCAACATTCCGGGCCTTGCCGGAAATCAGACCACGGGCAACAACGAAGCGATGCGGGGCATGCTGAACCTGCTGTCCGGCTCGCTGAGCCGTGTTACACAATTGTTCTGGCTGGGTTCGGCCGATACGCTCACCGAATGGGACGACTACCGCGACAACATCCAGCGGTCGAGAACGTTGAACCAACGCGAGTTTTCCTTATTCTTCAAGGACGACTGGAAGCTGACTCAGAATCTGACACTCAACCTCGGTTTGCGGTGGGACTACTACGGCGTGCCATGGGTGAGTAACGGACTCACAACCTCCCTCGTCGGAGGTGGCGACGCGCTGTTCGGTTACTCCGGCCGCGGCTTCGACAACTGGATGGTCCCCGGTCAGCGGGGAGAGAACACCGAGTTGGAGTTCGTTGGACCGGGCTCTCCGAACCCGGACCGCCGGCCGTGGGCACGCGACCTGAACAACTTCGGGCCGGCAGTCGGCTTCGCCTATCAGGTGCCGTGGCTGGGCGGGGACACGACTATCCGGGGCGGATACCAATTGACCTATTTGCTGGACCGTCTGGGATCGTTGGATGGCACTCTTGCAAACCCGCCGGGAAGTACGTACCGGTCGAGCTTCGACGGGGGACCGGGCAGTCTGGAATACCTGGACCTCACCGATGTCAACAGCATCGTCCCCACACCCGTCACAGTGAGACCGTTGGAGTCGATTCCGCTGACCGACAGAGGCGTGAGTCTGACGGCGTTCAACCCCAACCGTGTGGCGCCCTATGTCCAGAACCTGACGATGGCCGTGACGCGGAACATCGGTTCGAACCTGACCCTGGATCTCCGTTATATCGGAACGCTGAGCCGGAAATTGATCGGCCGGGTCAACATCAACGAAGAGAACTTCCTCTCGAACGGTTTGAAGGAGGCTTTCAACGCCGCGCGGGCCGGGGACGAATCGGATCTTCTCAACCGGATGTTCAACGGCATCAACGTTGCGGGCCGCGGGTTCGGCCCCGTCGGAACGGTTCTCAACGGGGAACTCCAGACCGGCGCCATGCACCTGCGCGCGGCGGCCAGCACGCGTAACAACCTGGCCAACGGCAACTACGAAGCACTGAGCGGCACGCTCAACACGCTGAACTACAGCAAGGCGGCCGGCCGCAACGCGGGACTGCCGGACATTCCGGCGGGCGTTCGCGGATCGGTACTTCGGCAAAACGGTTTTCCGGAGAACTTCATCAAGACCAATCCACAGTTCAACAGCGCGTATTACAATACCAACCTCGGGCACGGGAATTACCACTCGCTGCAGGTTCAGACGACGTTGCGGCCCACGGCCGGCGTGAACCTGCAGAGCACCTACACGTGGAGCAAGTCGCTGGGCGTGCCCGGCGACGAGGGGTTCACGAGTCCCCTGGAGCGCAGCCTGGACTACACGCTGCAACAGGGACACCGGGCACACGACTTCCGGACCTACGGGACATTTCGGCTTCCCATCGGACCGAACCAACTGTTGTTCGGAGGCAGTTCCGGTGCGGTGGCGCGTGTAATCGAGGGCTGGGAGATGAGCTGGATCTTCAACGTGACCGGCGGCGCTCCGGCCAACATCGCGGCTCAGGACATGCTGTATGACGCGGGCGTCCCGGATCTGGTCGGAACCTTCGATCCCGCCGCCGGCGCCGTGCAGTGGGACGACGGGGCCAGAGCCGGAAACTATTTCGGCGGCGCGTATACGAAGGTGGGGGATCCGCAGTGCGGCGCGATTGCGCTCAGTCTGCGAGGCCGCTGTAATCTCAACGCCATCGCGGATTCTTCCGGCAACATCGTTCTTCAGAACCCGCAACCGGGAACCCGGGGCAATCTGGGGCAAAGCGTGGTGTCGATGCCCGGTACCTGGACCCTGGATACCGCGATGAGCAAGTCGTTCCAGGTGGGTGAGGCCATGCGCTTCCAGGTCCGGTTGGACGCGTTGAACCTGTTCAACCACCCGCAGCCGTCCAATCCGAACCTGAACATCAACGGCGGAACGCCGTTCGGACACATCGCGTCCAAGAGCGGGAACCGGGCGATTAAGGCCCAACTCCGGCTCGATTTCTAAACCGTTTTCGTGGCCTCGCTCCGGCCCTGTCCGGGGCGAGGCGTTTCCAGTGGAGACCGCCGGGCGGAAGACACCGCGTGAACCGCTCCGGACCGCGCCTCCAATGATTCTCATGTGTTGTCGACCCAACGCGTCCGTCCTGTGTTTTGGAGTCATTGCGCTTCTGGCGGTTTCGGCCTTGCCTGAAGTGGCCGTGGCGGCCATACAGACCGCCGACGCCAATACGGGTGCGGAACCGACAACCGGCCCGGCGACCCTGTCGAACGATTCCGGTGCCTTGCAGATCGAACGCGGACGGGTACTCATCGAGGCTGGAGAACCCTTACGCGCAATACCCTACCTGCAAACTGCGGTGAACCTCGATGGGGGTGATATCGAAGCCCGCCGGTTGCTGGGGCTGGCCTACTTCCGCGATGGGCAACTCAACCAGGCGATCGAACAGTACGAGGTTGCCATTGGCATCGCTCCCACCGATGCGGGGTTGTATCTGGCCCTCGCCGGTATCTTCTCGGCCTCGGGACTGACAGCCGAGGCCGAAACGACCCTGCTGGGGGCTGTTGACGCGGTCCCCGGGTCCCAGCGCGTCCACTACGAACTCGGCGATCTTTACACTCGAACCGGAAGAATGGCCCACGCGATCGAACCCTTCCGGACCGTGACCGGGTTGAACGGAGAAGTGCCGCTCGATGTCGTGTACCAGAGACTCGGCAATATCCATACCGTTCTTGCAGGTTTCGACGAAGCCCTGGAAATGTATCGGCGCTCGCTCGAGATCAACCCGGACAGCATCCCTACCCGTTTGGGTTTGGCGCACATGTACTCCCGCAGCAACCGCCCTCGGGAGGCAATGGCCGAGCTCCGCGCCATTGAACAGCGGCAACCCAACGTTATCGCCGTTCACTATCGTCTTGCCGAACTGTTGCTTCGGGAAGAACGATTCGTTGACGCGGAGCGGGCCGCAAGCCGCGCGGTCGAATTGGATCCCAACCACATGCAGTCCCGATATCTCCGTGGAATGGCGTTGGCGCGCATGGGACAGCACGACGAAGCGGGCGCCGAACTGGAACGGTACCGCCGGCTCGAAACCGCGGCCCAGGCTCGGGACCGGCGGGCCGCCGAAGTGGCGTCATTCAACGGCGGCGCAGTTCAGAAGCTGCGCGAGGGTCGCACGGGTGAAGCCATCGAATTACTCCGGCGCGGCATTCTGGCGCAACCCGCGGTGGCATCCCTCAGGCTGAGCCTCGTCCTGGTCCTCACCCAAACGAACCGGCTCCAGGAAGCGGCCGAGGCACTCGAAGCCATGATCGACCTCGGTATGGGGGTTCCGGACACCCATCGGCGTCTGGCTCTTCTGCATGACAGGCTCGGTAACCCTGAAACGGCCGAACGCCACAGGCAGGCGTACGCCGAGGCCACGGCCGTTGCCCCCGACTCGGGCGCTTCGGTCCAATAGCACGATGCGCAGGGAACCCGGTTGTCGTTCGCTGACATGTGCGGTCTTCGGCTTTGTGTCGATCGCGGCTCTGCTGGTTCAGCCGGCTGCCGGCGGGCAACGTTTCACCGATATTGCCGAATCCTCGGGTATCGTGTTCGAGCATCGGAACGGTGCGTCGCCCGAAAAATTCCTGCCGGAAACAATGTCTGCCGGGGCCCTGATTTTCGACTACGACAACGACGGCTGGCAGGACGTGCTCTTCACCCAGGGCGGATCCTTCATGGACACCACACCGGCTGCGAACCCGAGGCCCAGTCTCTATCGCAACCTCGGCGATGGGTCGTTCGAGAACACGACGGAGAAATCCGGTCTCCGTCACTCGGGGTATGGAATGGGAGCGTGTTCGGCCGATGTCGACAACGACGGGTGGCCTGACATTTACCTCACCAGCGTCGGAGAGAACCGCCTTTTTCGTAACTCCGGCCGCGGCAGTTTTATCGACGTAACCGTCATGGCCGGCGCGGGTTTCGATGGATGGAGCGCCAGTTGCGCATTCGGCGATATCGACAACGACGGAAACGTCGACCTGTATGTAAGCAACTACGTCGATTTCGATGCTTCCGACAACCGGTTCTGCGGAGACAACGAAGGCGTTCGGCGCTACTGTCATCCCAACGCTTTCGATGCCCTTCCCGACATTCTGTACAGAAACAACGGAGACGGCACGTTCGACGATTTCAGCCGGGACGCCGGCATCGCAACCGCCAGCGCGTACGGCCTGGGTGTGGTCTTCACCGACTACGACAACGACGGCTGGATCGATATCTATGTGGCCAATGATTCAATGACCAACTTCCTGTTTCACAATCAGGGCCACGGAATCTTCACCGACATCGCACTGCTTGCCGGAGTGTCGGTGGGCGGGGACGGCCTGCCTCAGGCCGGAATGGGCACCGATAGCGGGGACATCGATGGCGACGGCATGCCCGACCTCATCGTCACGAATCTGGACCGCGAGACGCACAGCGTCTACCGCAATCTTGGCGACGGACTGTTCTCCGATATCACGTTTCCGAGCGGTGTCGGGCGAGCGACGCTTCCGTTCGTCGGGTTTGGCGTGAGCTTCCTCGACCTCGACAACGACGGGGATCTGGACATCGCCATTGCCAATGGCGGCATCTTCGACAATGCCGATCGGTTTCGCGACACGACGACCTACCGGCAACCGAATCTGATCTTGCGGAATGACGACGACGGGAAATTCGAAGACGCGGTCGAAGAGGCCGGTGCGGCATTCGATATCCGGAAGGTCAGCCGCGGTCTGGCCGCCGGCGACATCGACAACGATGGGGACCTGGACCTCGTTGTGTCCAATAACGGTGAACGCGCCGACGTGCTCCGGAACGATCGGGGCCACCAAAACAATTCTCTTGTCGTCCGGGTCGTGGGAACCACGAGCAACGCAAGCGGAATCGGCACGCGACTGGTGCTCCGTGTGGGAGACCGGACCATGTATCGTGAGATCAAGGGAGGGTCCGGCTACCTCGGTCAAAACGACCTGCGCGCGCACTTTGGCATGAGTGCATTCGGCCGCGCCGAACTCCTGGAAATCCACTGGCCGGGAGGAACGACGGAGGCCTTTGACGACTTGCCTTCGAACCGTGTCCTCACCTTCGTCCAGGGCCGGGGCATGACCGATAGTCAACCGTATGCGTCAGGCAATTAGGGACATGCTGCCCGGGGGCGCAGAAACGAATGCAATGCATTACCTTGCTGCTTCAACCTGACCGGGATACCGGATCCCGGTTCGCGGAACTTTACGCACGTAACCCGGAAGAAGCATGTCGGAAGAGACTGTCGGAAGAGACTGTCGGGAAAGACTGTCAGGAAAGACTGGCGCGGGATTTGAAGACTAATGTATAAGTTGTTCTCACATGAAAGCCTCAATCAGGGGCAGTAGCGGGAGGAAACGGTGAAAACGGTGAAATACAGGTTATTCCTTCTTTTTGTCGCCGTGGTGTTGCTGTCGGGGACGGCAGTCTACGCGCACCATTCTTTCGGTGCGACGTACAACAGCAACGAACAGATCAAACTCGAAGGGAAGCTGGTGCAGTTCGCGTTCCGAAATCCCCACTCGTTCGTCCATGTCGAAGCTCCCGACTCGAACGGAGCGATCCAGCGGTGGGCGGTGGAGTGGAGCGGGGCCGGAGCATTGTCGGGACAGGGCGTTCAGAGGACCACGCTGCGTGCCGGCGATGAGGTGATCGTCACCGGCCGTCCGTCGCGCACTCCAGGCGAGTACCGCGTGCAGATGCTGACGCTGTCTCGGCCGCTGGACGGGTTTGAGTGGGGCCGGCGTGCCGGCGAAGTCATCGATTAAGAACAAATGACATACAGAATTCCGGCGGGCAACGTCTTGCCCCTTCTTGCGTTCATGCTTTTCATGCTTGCCGCGCCAGGCATTCTCCATGCCCAGCGTGGTGGACCGCAGCTACCGCCGGGACCGGCGCGGGATTCAGCCGCGATCGATCTGACCGGCTACTGGGTTTCGGTGGTTACCGAAGACTGGAAGTTCCGCATGGTGACGCCGAACCCCGGCGAGTACCGTGGCGTTCCGCTCAATGCCGAAGGTAGCCGGGTTGCCGATACCTGGGATCCCGCAGCCGATGAGGCCGCGGGGGAGGAATGCAGGTCCTATGCGGCCCCGGCCATCATGCGCGTTCCCGGACGGCTGCACATTACGTGGGAGACCGGCGACACGCTTCGGATCGATACGGACGCGGGAACCCAGACACGCCTCTTTCACTTCGGTACAACGCAGGCGCCGGCCGGCGAACCGAGTTGGCAGGGACACTCGATGGCCGAATGGCAGCGATCCGACGCTGGAGGGGGCAACCTCAGCGTTGTGACCACCGGCACGCGTCCCGGCTACGTGCGGAAGAACGGTGTCCCGTTCAGCCCGGACGCCGTACTGACCGAGTACTACGATCTGCACCAAGCGCCCAACGGGGACGAGTGGCTGGTCATCACAACCGTGCTCGACGACCCCATCTATTTCAACGGCCCGTTCGTGACGAGCACGAACTTCAAGAAGATCCCCGACGACACCGGCTGGAACCCCACGCCGTGCACGGCGAGTTGACACCAACCTCTTCGAATCGGTAGTCAGTGCCAAGGGCTTGGCAGCCCGTGGTAGAACCCTGAAGGGTCCTGCCACGGGCTGTCAGCGCAGTGCCCTCGGGTGTTCGGCCGCGAACGTTAATCAACGCCCGTCGCGGCGAACGCTTCGCGCGCGGCCGCGGTCGTGAGGAACTGAATGAATTCTGCCGATACGTCCGGGGATCCCGAACGCGCCAGAACGATCCCGTCGTAAACCGTGTAATTCTGCAACTCCTCGGGCAGCCTTCCAATCAACTCGATTCCGTTCCCTTCGTACGGCCGAATCTCCGAAAGCAGGCCGAAGCCGATTTCCGTGCCGGTTCCTTCCATCATGCGAGCCATCGTCTCGGCGGCATTGCCGGGCCGCGCGCTCTTGGGGGTTACCTGTGCGCCAATACCCAAACCGTTGAACATCCGATCGACGGCCTGTCCCGACCCCGCGGTGTTGTAGATGACGCCATCGGCATCGATGGCGGACTGGCGGAGAGCATCGACGGTCGAGACGTCGGAAATTGGCCCCCCGCTGCGCACGATGATGCCGATGCCGACACGCGCCACATTGGTTTTGTCACCGGCGGCCTGGCCGTCGGCCACTGCCTGGTCGATGCCGGCCGTCGTTCCAATGATGACATCGGCGGGTTCGTCCGACGCCAACAGCCGGTTGATTGCGCCGGTACCCATGGTTTCGACGGCCACCTCGTTGCCGGTGTCGCGTGTGAACTGCTCCGCGAGTTCGTGGATCGCCTCTTCAACCGGATTGGCGCTGATCACCCGGATCTGTGCAAAGCCGGTTCCGGCGCTCATCGAGACGACGGCGCACAGAATCGGTACGGTGAAGCAGCGATGGAGCGATTTTTTTGCCATTGGTCATTTCTCCTTCGGTCATACGGTCATGGCTCTTTCCGCGGAACGTCCGTGTATCGAGTCGGGACTTCCCGCGTTTGATTGGCAGTTGGCCTATCGTGCCTGTACGAGTAGGCGGCCGCTTGTGTGTCTAAGAATTAGAACGGAAAAAGAGATCCCTGTCCCTGTTTTTTTTCGAACTGGCCGTGCGGGAGCGAGTTCTGTTGCCCGCGTTGCATGCCTTTATGTAGACTTCACGGCAGTTGGGTTTTGTGTAACCTGAGGGCCCGAGAATGATTCGAGAGACACTGTCAATGACATTCGTCCTGTCGGTCTTGACCATCGTATCGGTCGTTCCGGCCGATGCCCAGGTTCCGGATATCTCCGGGGTCTATCGATCGGGGCGCGCTAACACGCCGTGCGGCCGGGGCGCCAACTTCGGGCGGACTCCCGAATGCCTCGTCAACGACCTTGGATTGGAGGCGCATGCACGCGCCACGCCCGAGACCGACCCGGGTCTGGAATGCGTGGCCGACGGCCTGTCCCGGCAATTCACCCGGCTGCCGCGTCCGATGGAGATCATCCAGACCGACAACAAGATCATCATGCATTACGAGTACTTCGACGTCTGGCGCGAGATCCATCTGGATCGCGACACGCCGCCGCCGAGCACACCTCACACTCTGACAGGATTCTCGGTGGGACGCTGGGAGGGCGAGACCCTCGTCGTGGAGACATCGCATGTCCTGGAGAACCTGCATACGATCGCAACCAGCGATCAGATGACTTCGGTGGAACGCTATCGCTGGAACGGCGACCGGAGCCTGCTGCTGCTCGATGTGGAGATCACCGACCCGGTCTACTATGACGGGCCGCTCACGTTTGGTACCGCGGAATTCACGCCCAATCCCACCGACTATATCGCCCAGTTCGTATGCACGTCCCAGACGGAACTCTTCTACGGCGATATCAACGCTTTTTTTGACGAGGACGGAGAAGCTCGATGATTTTCAAACCGCTATTCGCGGGCGTAGCGGCCTGTCTGTTCGTTGCCCTATCGGCTATGGCGCATCATTCCGCTTCGGCGTTCTTCGACCTGGATGCGACTGTTTCCGTGGAGGGTGTCGTCACGGGGGCCCGGCTCATCAATCCGCATTCGTATTACAGGGTGACGACCGACGAGGGCGTGGACTGGGCGTGGGAGTCCGCCGGGACCTGGACCGCGCTGGCGAAACAGGGGTGGTCGGCCGAGACGTTGCCCATCGGTACGCGCGTTCGCATGAGTGGCACGCCGGGGCTGACCGACCGGCCCATTGCCCGATTCAGCACCATCGCGGCGTTCGGTGAAACGACCGGCGGCGATGTGATGATCCTTGTGGGGCTCGACGTGTTCGGGACCGGGCGGCCCGAGTGGTTCCAGCGCGTCCGCGAACTCGGCACTCCCTGCGACAATGGTGTCACCGAATGCACCGTAGTGACTCCGAACGATCTGGCAACTCTGGAAGGAGAATTCGGCAACATCGGCGTCTGGTCCGATCTGGATGACGAATGACCGGCATGGAGTTGTCGTGAAGGACCGGCGCCCGAAAATAATCGCCAGCACCCGAATGCCATGAAACGATTGCTCTTGCTCTTCATGATTGCCGTGCTCCCCTTGCCCCTGTCGTCCAGTCAGTTGTTTCCGAATCGGGATCCGGGCGGCTACGGGGGCGTCGACGGGTCGGAGTTTGTCTTTGCCCGCCTCATCTACAACGAGGGTCTGGCGGGTTTCCGGGGATTTCGACGCGGCAGTTGGAGCACCGACTGGCCCAAGGCCGACAAGCAGTTCATCTTTGCGATCGACCGGCTCTCCAATGTCCGCGTCGTCCTGGACAAGGACATCGCCATCGAGATCATGGATCCCAACCTGTTCAGTTATCCGTTCATTTACGCTCTGGAAGTCGGGCGGGGAATGAGCCTGAGCACGGAAGAAGCCGAGCGTTTGCGCGAATACATGCTTCGCGGAGGTTTCCTTGTCATAGACGACTTCTGGGGCACCCGGCAATGGCAGAACTTCGCGGTTCAGTTGCAGAAGATTTTTCCTGACCAGGAGCCCGAACAGATTCCCCTGTCGCACCCGCTGTTTCACTCGTTCTTCGACATCGGAGAGATTCTGCAGGTGCCCAACGTCAACAACGGTTGCGGCGGCCGTCAAACGTACCAGCAGGATGGATATGTCCCCTACGCGCTGGCGGTCTTCGACGACAATCGGCGGCCGATGATGGTGATCAACTTCAACACCGACATCGGCGACGCCTGGGAATGGGCCGACGTCGAGTGCTATCCCAACAGGTTTGCCAACTTCGCGTTCCGGATCGGGATCAACTGGATCGTCTATTCGATGACTCACTGAGCGTGGCCAGTCGATACGTTCCGCGTGCGAGGGCCGTGGCATAGCCTTCCTTCCTGAGTTCCTGATTTCCGACTCCGGCTTCGACGCGGGTCAGGCCCGTGACTCGCGCCAGTTCTCCGGGAATCGTCAGCCCCGCCCCGTCGAGAAAGCGACGGGCCACCTCTCGTACAGCCGTCACTTGGTCGATTCTCGCGGCGAGTTCTTCGGGAAAGCGTTCCGTGGCCAGTTCCCAAATGTAGGTGAACCGGGGTTCGTAGACGGCCTCGCTGGGAACGACCAGCATTGCCGCCTGCAATTCATCCATGGCACGGGTGAAGGACTTGCGATCGGTAATACCGGACTCGGCGCGCAAGTCCAGAGTGCCCATCGTCCACTCTCGCCGGAGTACCGCCAGAATCGCCTGAGCCGGCCTTCCCAGCCGCTCTTTCTCATGCTGTGGCGGGATTACCCAGAGCGCCTTGAAGTACGAAATCATCCCGGACGACATGAACATCGCCTGTCCCCGGCGCAGTTTGGCGTAGTACACCCGCCCGCGCCGCATCAGTTCGTCCTTCAATTGCCACGTTCGGGAACTCTCGGGATCTTTCTGCACGTTGCGGGGCAGAACCGCATCGCGTCGTCCGCAGACGGCGATATAGAGGGAAGGGCCCGGCCGGCGCGAATCGGTCATGCACCCGGCGAAGCCCACGTCTTCGATAAAGCGCTCCGCTTGCGCCGCCGTTTCGACACGCGCGGCTTCCGAGCGGCGCCAATGGACATCGCGGTGCTCTTCGATCTCATCGGGCAGGGATTCGAGGGGCATGGCCGAGTTTAACCCGCCTTTCTCCCGAGTTGTCTGCTGCAGCGCCGTATACATCCGCCAGTGCCGCATTCTACGGCGCGTTCCTCGCGCCGGATCAAGCGCGGGCGCGCGCCGCGGGCGCAAGGATATACGCCCCAGCCCTGACGGCGTCTCCGACTCTTCGCGACGAAAACCCATGAGAAAGGCGGGCCAATCCCGCGCCGGTCGCCATGGTCAAGCACGGTTTGACCGCACGTACCTGTTTTCATAATCGCGTATGACGAAAGTCCCACGTTCCTTGCACCGGGAACCGACGCTGCGATACCGTATGTCCGTCACCCGCACTGGATAACCCGAAGAGGTAAATCATGACCAACCGATCGACAACCATCGCTCTCGCAGGACTTCTAATCGGCCTTGCCTCTGTTGCCGTACCCGAGGCGTCGGCGCAAACAGGTGGCAACCACACAGTGGACGCCGAGTGGGCCCAATTGCCGAACGGAACGAACTGGGATGGCTCAACCTCGTGGATCGAGGCCGATCGAAACGGCAATATCGTCGTCCTGGTGCGTACGGCCCCGCATTTCCGCATATTCACCCGCGACGGCCAGTTTGTGAGGGCCTTTGGTGACGATGGCCTGTTTGAGGTTGCCCATAGCGTGACGATCGATACCCAGGGATTCCTGTGGGCGACGGATTCTGTCGACCATTTGGTGCACAAGTTCAGCCCGGACGGGGATCTTCTCATGACCCTCGGCACGAAAGGCGTCGCTGGCGACAATACTTCGCGCGATCGGTTCAACCAGCCGAACCACGTGGCCATCGCGCCGAACGGCGATATATACGTGTCTGATGGTTATCAGAATTCCAGGGTGGTGCACTTCTCTGAAGACGGTCGGTTTATCCGCATTATCGGCGGCGATACAGGCTCCGAACCCGGACAGTTACAGTTGCCCCACGGAGTCGCGTTGGACTCTCGGGGCCGGATTCTCGTGAACGACAGCGACAATCAACGTGTTTCGGTCTTCGACAAGGACGGCAATTTCGTCGAGACCTGGCCATTTCCTTCCCGCGGCGGGATCGTGGTCGCCGCCGACGATACCGTCTATGTCAGCGATGTGAATGTCGGTGTCGTCAACATCGTGAAGGACGGAGAACTCATTGATTCGGTCTCGGCGGATCGGGCTCATGGCTTGGGCGTGGATATCGACGGCTCGATCTATGTCTCCGGCGCATCGCGTATGACGGTGATGAAAATCACCGGGGCCAGATAGCAGCCCGGCAGCATACCCGGTTCGCGGCATGGTCCGCGCCACGCGGAAAGATCTTGATTTGGGCGGTCATAGACCGCTACAGATTCGGAATGCAGGCTCCCATTCCCACTGTAGGTGCAGTCTATGACTGCACGATTACCGCAAGCGGGTCAATCCCTGTGTGCCGTGTTGACGATATAGGTCGACAGGGCGTCAAGATCGGCATCGCTGACCTCGGTCTTGCGAAAGGGCGGCATGACGCTCACGCCATTCCGCACAAAGAACGCTATCTGCTCGTGCGTCAGATCGGCGCGTTCCGTCAGGACCGCGGGGCGGCTTCCGTCGTATTTGGCCTCCAGCGCTTGAGTGCCGGGCATGCCGGGCCCTGCCGAGTGGCAGGCCGCGCACCAGTAGGTGAAGACGGCCTCGCCACGTTCGAGTTCGGTGGTGACGCCCACCTCGTCCTGCGCCGGCGCATACGTCCCCGCACAGAACGTCGCGATTGCCGCGGCAAGAACGAGTCGGTTGGGGTTCCTCATGCGTCCCTCATGTGCCGGGGCCAGATGCCATAGCGCCCCGCCGCTATGATGCCGTTGGGATCGACGGCGTCCTTGATGGTCTCGTGCAGTCTGAGCAGGGCATTGTCGTTGAACGAGTACGCGGCCGCGCAGTCGTCCATGAACTCCGTGTGCGTGCGATACTCGCCCCATCCGTGCTGGGCGGCGACCTCGACGAGCCGCCGGAACGTGCGGCGCACGGCCTGGTTGGTCTCGATGTCCGGCATCACGTAGAACATGCAGAGGATCACGAGCGTACGCGGGTGAAAGGATTGCGGAAAGACGAGTAGCGCGACGTCGGTTCCGAACTCCTGGAGCACCTGCTGAAACACGCGCTGCGACTCGATCACCGCCTCGCCGGTCATCGGGATCACGGGCGAGAAACCGAGGTGACCCCGCGTTGCGGGTGCGAAGTTCGACCGCGCGCCGATCGAGAAAGTCGCAAGCGTCGGTATCCCCAGATCCTGCGGGTCTCGGATGTTTGCCTTCTGCTCCTCGGTAATCGGGAAGCGATAGAAAGCGCCTTCGCGGAATCGCGCGTTCGGAATCGACGACAATCGCGTCTTCGTGTAATTCCATTGCGCGCGCACGACCTCCTCGGGCCCGTAGAACTTGAAGATGTTCGTATAGAAGGGAACGTCTTGCTCGCTCGCAAACGCGTTGAGCCTGGCGATGTCGGCCGGGTCGTCGCTGGCCAACGCCGCGCGCAACTCCGGGTTCCGCGCCACCGCGAAACGAAGCGGCGATTGCAGGTTCGTGCCGGCATTCTGCAGGCCCGTATTCATCACGTAATTCATGTGATCCAGGAGCGGGATGATGTCGTCATGCCCAAACACTTCGACCGTGCCGTCGATGTAGGCTTCCGGCTCGGGCATGAGCCAGATGCCCATCTTCGTAACGACGCCGAAATTCGACTGCGAAAACATCCCGTCGATGAAGGGTCCGTAACCGTATCTGAAATGCTGCCACGTCGTTGAACCCGGAAGGGCGCCCATACCCGTGCGCACCAGTTCACCGGCTCCCGTGACGACCTCCATGCCGCAGTGGGCATCGAAATGGTCGCGGTACGGGTTCATCGTGTAGCCGACGCCGTGGTCGAGCGCGTTGCCGATCAGGCTTCCCCAGCCGGGATCCGGGCAGTCGATCCAGAGCTTGAGCCCACGGTCCTGGATATGGCGGTAGAGATCGAAGTAACTGACGCCGGGCTCCACCAGCGCATACGCGTTGCGCTCGTCGACCTCCAGTATCCGGTTCATTCGCTTCAGATCGAGCACGACACTGCCCGAAACGACGGGCGCGGCGCCGCCGTAACCCAGGTTCCGGCCCGTCGAGATCGGATAGAGCGGAATGCTGAATTGGTTCGCGATCCGAACGATCTCCTGGACCTGCTCAGCTGAATCGGGCGCCACCGCCGCCGAGGCAACCTTCTCTTCGGGCTCGTTCCAGAGCGGTGAGTACGCGTCGCGGTACAGGGCGACATCCTCATCGCTCGAAAATACCCACTCCGCGCCGACGACTTCCCGCCATCGGGATATCGCGTTGTCGAAGTCCGTTTGCCGGACTCCTGGGGGTAGGGTCATCGGCTGAGACCTCGTGTGGTTTTGGACGCCCGTGCCGTCGCACGCATCGCTGGAAGAACCGGAGCGATGACCCATGAATGCAGAACGGACTCGTCGTTGTCGAAAGCCGCCGGCATCGAGGCCTCGCTCGGCCCGCGCGGTTTTCGGTCCTTGACAGGGGCACGGGTGAGCGCATCGGCCATAAACTCCGGCCAGAGATCGCCCGCCGCCGCAAGCTCCCGGCTTCCAATCGTGCCCACCGGTATCCGTACCGAGTGTACGACCTCGCCGTTCGGCTGCCCGATGTGTTGGATGTGGGAGACGACCCTCATCCCGTGGTCCCATGCCAGGCGCTCCAGGCAGAAGAGTGCCGGGCGCGCCGTCAACCCGGTAACCGGAATCGATTCATCCTTCCAGCGCAGGGAGAGTTCCTCGAACCAGAGCCGGGTGATATCCCCGTCGATCCCACGCAACTCCAGGCCCTCCAGGCCGGCTCTGTCCGCGAAGCGGCGGGCCGGCGGGAACCGGCGGTCGAATACCACAAGCCCTTCGCTTCCCGCATCGGCGGCAATACCCGAACGCGCGATGATCGGCACCGCCGCGGCCAGCGCCGTCGCTTGCAGAAACTCGCGGCGGTTCGTCATCGCTTCAACTTCCTTTCATTCTCGTACGTCCTCGCCAGGTGCGCCGGTGCCCGGCGAGCCCAGGAACAACTGCGACCCATCGGCCAGCGTGACGTTGCGGCCGTTGGCCGCGTTGGACCCGTCGCGGTGACGGTACCCGAAGACGACGACCTCGGTGCCGGTCGGGATCGAATCCCGTGTCATGCCGCGGCGGACGAGTGTGTTAGGGCTGCCCGCTTCGATCATCCAGCTTTCGATAACGCCGGCCTCGCGCTCGACGTCGATATGAATCCACGCGTGCGGATTGATCCATTCGATGCGCGTGATCGTTCCTTCGAGCGTGATCGGCTGGTTCTCATCGAATTCCGCGGAGAACGCGTGGTGGGCGCCCGCGGGCGAGGCCGAGACGAAGCAGGCGCCTGCGATCATCGCAACCAGAACGGTTCGCGTCCATTGTTTCCTATTCATTGCCAGTCTCCGACGCGCGTTCTTCCGCGCGTGCCGCCGAAAGCAAACCGCGCAAGCCGTAGTTGCCTTCGTGACAGGCAAATTCGACGAGGGGGCCCTCCTGGGGGTGCATGAAAATCTCGACGGTCCACGGCTCGGTGAAAACCGCGGGGTCCTCGATCGTCGCGCGATACTGGATTCGATCGGGCGCCGTTCGTGTGAAACGCTCGACGACGCGGAACTCCTCGCTCATGACTGAATTCAGATACTGAACGCCGTAGAAGTGCCGGTTCGTCCGCTGATTGGTCGTTTCGACGACGAGCGTCTCGTCCTCCCAGTAGCCGCGGGAGTCGCCGACCCACTGCTCGACCCGATCCGGAAAATGGGGTCGTCCATCGAGCGGAATGATGCGAACTTCGTGATTGAGTTCGGCCATGATCGTCACGTAGTCCGGTGTTTGCACGATGTAGTAGTTGTTGTTGTAGGGCTCCGGGAACATCGGGGCAGCCCCGCCCCCGAACACGATGCATCGCTCGGTCAGGTATCTGTCCTCGGGTGTATCGGCCGGACTTATGGCGATATCGGCGAGGTTCTGCTCGTACTGACGCTCCGCCTCCGGTGTGAAGGGGGGAATCCTGCCGTCAGCGGGTTCGATCACGAGAGACGTGCGCAGCGTCGGCACGATGTTGTCGCCCCGATCGAACCAGGCGTTGTTGTAGGAACCGACCGAGCCCGGCTCCCCGATCGTGCGGTCGGCGTTGCCGGCCTCGATCCGTTCGCCCACGTAGGCGGCGGCTTCCTCCGGGGTAAAGAACTCCTTGCCAGCGAGCTCGGCCGGGCGCTGGAGCGGCGTCAACGTCGCGTTCGACCAGCGCCCCTGCAGATCGGGGTCCCCCCACGAGGTTCGCGGCGTTTGTGCCTGCGCGGCGGCCGCGACCAGAACCAGCGGCAGTGCGACCGAAGCGACTAAAACTTGCGGTTTCATCGTCTTGCTCCCCTTCATGGCGTTGGCCGCCGATAGAACTCGCCATACAGCAGCTCTTCGGTGAACTCCACGCATTTGAATTCCATCAGGTGCGCATCGGGTTGCGGATGCCTGTGGAGGCGAAAGCTGATCGTCCACGGCCGCGAAAACGTTTCGGGATCCTCGATCGTGGCTTCGTAGTCGATCGTGTCGGGTCCCGCCAGCGTGTAACGCTCGACGACGTGCAGGGCGCGACTCGCGTGGTTTCCGGCGCGGTCCAGCCAGGCGAGACCGTTGAAACCGGTGACTTCGATGACCAGCGTATCACCGTCCCACTGCGCGTTCGACCAACCCATCCAACTGTCGATCGGCGAAAGCCGATGGTCGCTCAGGTTGATGATTCGCGCCGCGCCCGCAAACTGATAGGCGAACAACATGTGCTCTTCGGAATGAAAGATCTGAAACGGGTAGGGCATGTAATTCGCACGCGGGATTCCCGGCATGTAGCACTTGACTTCGGGATCCTCGCTCCACCGGTTCTCGAAGTTGCTCTCCCTTTGCACCGCCGCGGCCGGCAGATAGGGAATCTCGTCTCCTTCGACGATGCCCGTGCCCGGCGGCCCGGCAAGTAGCGCGCCATATTCGGGCGGTCCCGCGGTCGCGCCGTGCGTCAGGACGTTCCAATTCGCCGTGGTCAGGGATTGCCAGACGCCGCTGAAATCCGGTTGTCCGTTGGACAGCCGCGGCACCTCCGATGGAGTTCCACAGGCCGCCGTCAGCGTCAGTACGGCACCGAGCACAAACAGGATTCGCCATCGTCGCATCGCGGTCTCCTCTTGGTTATTCGTTCGCGGGCTCGATGCGCAGTATCGAGCCGTTGGGTGTCAGCCGGGCACTGCCTGGGCCAGACTGGAGGTCACGCTCAACGGCAAGGTAGATGTAACCGTCGGGCCCCTGGCGCACGTCGCGTACGCGTGCATCGAGTGGGATGAGCATGGATTCGCGCCGCTCTGTCTGCGGCGGCGGTTGATCGAAGGCCACCCGTTGCAGTTGCTGTCCGCTCAGGCCGCCGATGAAGTAATGCCCGCGCCACATTGGAAACCGGTCGCCGTCATAGATCATCAGGCTGGACGGGCTGATCGCCGGTGCCCAGAACATCACCGGCATTTCGATGCCGGGTCTCCACCAGGGCTGCTCGGAGGCGAGGCTCGAGTTGTAGATCTTGCCCAGCGAGACCAGGGGCCAGCCGTAGTTTCCTCCGGGAATCAGCCGATTGAGCTCGTCGCCGGCCATCGGACCGATTTCGGTCGCCCAAAGCTCGCCGGTTTCAGGATGCCAGGCCAGTCCCTGTGCGTTGCGATGACCATAGCTGAAGATCTCGGGTTTCGCGTCGCCGCGCCCGAAGAACGGATTGTCTTCAGGCGCACTGCCGTCGTCTCGCAACCGCAGCACCTTGCCGACGTGGTTATCGAGGCCCTGCGCGAGCATGCGGTAGCTCGCGTCGTCGGTCGTGTTGCCCGCGTCCCGGTCTCCGACGGTCAAATAGAGCATGCCGTCGGGCCCGAACTCGGCGCGCCCGGCTGTTGCGCCGCTGCCCCAGGCGTCGGCCACGAACACGTCCTCGACTGCCGAAAGCGCCGCGCCGTCAAAGTGTGCGCGGGCGAGCGCGACGGTTGTGCCGTCGTCTCCCTGCTTGATGTAGGACAGATACAGCAGCCGGTTGTCCTGGAAGTCCGGATGCAGAACGACCGACCGCACGCTGTCAGAGCGTAACGAGTCGTCGGGCCAGCCGGCGATCGGTGAGGGATCGAGTACGCCGTCGCGAACAATACGCAAGCGGCCCGGCAACTCGGTCACGAGCATGTCGTTGCCGCCGGGAAGGAACGTCAGGTGCCAGGGCCGCACAAGCCCGTGTGCGACGGTGACGACGCGAATGCGCACGAGTTCGACCGGAGGGCATCCGCCGTGCAACCCGCCGTTTGGCGAGCACAGTCCGGGCGTGTGCGTGTCGAATACCCATGTCGCGGTGTCGTCCTGAGCGTGGCCCGAGGGCGCGGCGAGCATGAGGGCGGCCGCCAGCACAGCCGACCGATACTTGTGCATTCTCACCTCCGTTCGAATCGCCATGAGGTATCGACGATAGGCGTACGGTTTGACCGGCGTCAAGTCGTTTGGAATTGGCAACGGTATCGCCGGTCGAACGTTCGAATCGGCACTGACACGCCCGCGGAAAGCCGATACCCGCCGAAAGCGAAAGCACACCCGCGCCGGCCCGACGGCCCCCCGGCGACGCCTACCGGCGGCCGTACAGGAGCAGTTCTCTCCCGTCCGGCGTCGCGATCCGTTCGAGGCGCAGAATCCTGGACCCGTCGGTGAAGCGGTATCCGCTGCCCGTGATGACGTCTCCCGCCTTCAGGGTGTTCGGGTCCCAGCCGTTCGCCGACATCCGGTTGAGGCTCGGGCCCCCCACTTCCCACTCCTCGATCCTGCCGTCCTCGGTCTCGACGTTGAGCGTGATCATCACGTGAGGATTGCTCCACGCGTACGCCTTCACCGTACCTTCGACGGTAACTTCTGCCGAACGATTGACGGGCCATCGATGATGAGCGGACAACGAGCCAGCGGCGACTAGGATCCCGATCGTTCCAAGTGTGAGCACCTGCAGTCTGGTCATCATGCCACCTCCGGCCCAAGTCTACTCGAACTTCTACAGCCAGTCAGCAATCGGGACACCGCGTGTTCGATGGTCCGGTGCCATCCCAGGCTGGCCTTCAATCGACGGTCGGTACCAAACGCCGAAAAATGCTCTGGCTATCGGACCTGTTTATAGACTACATTTGGTCCGAACAAGGGGATGACCCGTGAAACTTTCCAACCAGATCAAGCCGATCAGTTACGTCAAGGCTCACGCTGCCGAAATCTGCCGCACGCTTGGAGAGCGGAAGGAACCCTTGATCATTACCCAGAACGGCGAGGCCAAGGTGGTCATGCAGGATATCGACAGCTATGAGGACACGCAGGAGACGGTCGCCCTGCTCAAGATTCTCGCGCTGGGAACCCGGCAGGTTGAAGCGGGGCAGGTTCAACCCGCCGCCGATGTCATCGCGCGGCTCCGGCAACGGCGGCCGGTCCGCTGACGTCTTCACTCGTCCAATTGACCGATGATGCGGCGCGCGACCTGGAGGAAATCTGCGACTACATTGATCGTCACGATTCGCCGGGTCGTGCGGATCATGTGCTGGAGCGGATCGAAAGGGTGTTCAGCCGTCTTTCCGAACATCCCCAGCGCGGGAGTTTCCCGAAGGAATTGCTGGAGATTGGAATTCGGGAGTACCGCGAAGTGTTCTTCAAGCCCTACCGAATCATTTACCGGGTGACCGTGAACAACGTCTACGTGCTGGTGATTACGGATGGCCGGCGTGACATGCGGGCTTTGCTGGAGCGACGCCTGCTGCGGGGGTAAGGCTCGCACAGTGCCTGTCGAGGATCGGTTGTGTCCGGCTCGTCTCCGCGACCGCGGCCTCGTTGTCGACCTCCTGGGCCACCGTCGCGATTTGGGCCTCAGTGAATCGCTTTCTCGGCGGCGTCCCTGCCCGTTTGTTCACGGCATCCTGTCACCGATTTCTTGAAGTCCGAAACGGATCTGTTTTCCGGGGAGCCGTCACCGGACGGACGCCGCTCTACTGAAAATCGCGGCTCTTTCTCGTCACCGGTTCCGTTCCGATCTTGGGCTGCCAAATGGATTGGGCGACGATGTGGACGACGTTGGACTCGTTCTGCAGGGTGCCGCTGACGCCCATGAACGAGAGCGTCTTGACGGCCACCCGGAACCTTTCATAGACCTTTTCCCAGACGATGATGTTGACGAAGCCGGTTTCGTCTTCGAGGGTCATGAAGGTGACGCCCCCGGCGGTGTGGGGCCGCTGGCGGCAGATGACGATGCCGGCGTAGTGGACGTGCCGGCCGTGGGGCATGCGCTGCACGGTCGCGGCATCGGGAAGCCCTGCGGAGGCGAGATCCTTGCGCAGGTGGGCCAGAGGGTGGCCCCGGGGGCTGTGTTCGGTGGTCCGGTAATCCCAGACGATGGACTCCAAATCGCTCAGGGGTTCAAGAGGAACCGGCGTCTCGGGGGTTTCGAGGCACAGGGCGTTTTCCCGGGCGGCGTGAAGTCCCTGGACCCGCCACAGGGCGTGACGCCGCCGGGAGGTCAGCGCTCCGGATTCGGCCAGACGGTCGAGGATGCCCTGGCCCAGCCCGGTGCGGGAGGCGAAATCGGCCAGGGAGAGGAATGGGCCGGCACGCCGGGCGGTCTCGATGCGCTGCCAGTGGGCTTCGCCGAGCCCTTTCACGTAGCGCAGGCCCATGCGCAAGGCGTGGACCGGGGGATCGCCGGCCTGCTTTTCGAGGGTGCAGTCCCAGTGGCTGTGCCCCACATTCACCGGCAGCACGCGGACCCCGTGCCGTTTGGCGTCGTCCACGATGGTCGCCGGAGCATAGAAGCCCATGGGTTGGGCGTTGAGCAATGCGCAGGCAAAGGCGGTGGGATAGTGGCGTTTGAGCCATGCCGACGCATAGGCGATATGGGCGAAGCTGGCGGCGTGGCTTTCGGGAAAGCCGTAGTCGCCGAAGCCGCGGATCTGCTCGAACACACGGGTGGCGAAATCCTCGTCGATGCCCTTGGCCCGCATGCGGGAGATGAACCGCTCCCGATGCCGTTCGATCCTCCCGGAGCTTTTCCATGCGGTCATGTCTCTCCGGAGCTGATCGGCTTCCCCCGGTGTATAGTCCGCCGCCACCACGGCCAGCCGCATGACCTGCTCCTGGAACAACGGTACTCCCAGCGTCTTTTTCAGTATTGGTTCGAGGGAAGGGTGGGGGTAGGCGACCGTCTCCTCGCCGTTTCGGCGGCGCAGATAGGGGTGCACCATGCCCCCCACGATGGGCCCCGGCCGGACGATGCTGACCTCGATGACGAGATCGTAGTATTTGCGCGGTTTGAGCCGGGGCAGCATGGACATCTGCGCGCGGCTCTCGATCTGGAAGACCCCCACGGTATCGGCCCGGCGGATCATGGCAAAGGTCGCGGGATCATCCTTGGGAATGGTGGCCAGGGAAAAGGTCCGGCCCCAGTGTTTCCGGATGAGGCGGAAAGACCGGTCGATGGCGGTCAGCATGCCGAGTCCGAGCAGGTCGACCTTGAAAAGCCTGAGACTTTCCAGATCCTTCTTGTCCCACTGTATGACCGTGCGGTCGCGCATGGTGCCGTTCTCGATGGGGACCAGGTCCCGTACCGGCTTGTGGCCGATCAGAAATCCGCCGGGGTGAATGGACAGATGACGGGGAAACTCCTGGATCTGGGCTACCAGCCCGAGAAAGTCGCGATGCACGTGGGGATCGAGACCGGCGCTCTCGAGCAGTTGCGGGTCCACGCGCTCGAAATGGCCCAGCAGCCGGGCGATGCGATGGACCGTGGTCTCTGCCAGGCCCAGGACCTTGCCCACATCCCGGACCGCGGAACGCCCGCGGTAGCGGATGAAGTTGGCCACCATGGCCGCGTGGGTGCGGCCATGCTTGCGGTAGAGGTACTGGATGACCTCCTCGCGCCGGTTGTGCTCGATATCGAGGTCGATGTCGGGCGGCTCGGCCCGTTCCCGGGAGATAAACCGCTCGAACAGCAGGTCCATGCGCACCGGGTCGATGGCCGTGATGCCCAGGCAGTAGCACACCGCTGAATTGGCCGCGGAGCCGCGTCCCTGACAGAGGATTCCGTTCTTTCGGCAGAACTGGACGAGGTCCCACATGGTCAGAAAATAGCCCTCGTAGGCCAACTCCCCGATGATCTGGAGCTCGTGCTGGAGTTGTGCCCGGATGTCTTCAGGGACGCTGCCGCCATAGCGCTCCCTGGCCCCCTGGAAGGTGAGATCCCGGAGCCGCTCTCTGGAGGTCTTCCCGTCCGGAAGCTCCTCGGAAGGGTAGCGGTAGTGGATTTCGTCCAGGGAGAATCCGCAGCGGGCGGCCACTTCCAGAGTGCGGGCGACGGAGTCCGGGTCGTCCTCGAAAAGGGTTCCGAACACGGAAGGGGACTTCAGGTCGTGCTCCGCGTTGGGCCTGATCAAATGCCCCGCGGCGGCGAGCCGGACCCCGTGGCGGATGCAGGTGAGGACGTCCTGGAGTGGGCGGCGCGAGACGTGATGGTAGAGCACCTCGGTGGCCGCCACCGTGGGAATGCCGTAGCGCCGCGCCCGCTCCCGCAGCCGCCTCTCCTGCCGGGCCTCTTCCGCGCGGCGGTGGCGGGTCACCATCGCGTAGAGCCGGTCGCCGAAGGCCTCCCGGAGGTCCCGGGCGACGAACGCGGGGTCGGGCTCCCGCACCAGCAGGCTGTCCTCCCCGCCCCATAGGGCCATGAGTCCGCCGGCGTGGGCGCAGACCTCGTGCCATTCAACGACGCTCTGTCCCTTGGGAGACCGGAGCCGCCCGGTCGATATCAACTGGCAGAGATGGGCGTAGCCGGTTCCGTCGGCGGCGAGAAGGAGGATGGGTGAGCCGTCGGCGATGGTTATCCGGGCGCCGATGACGAGGTGCATGTCCAGTTCCCGGGCCTTCGCATGGGCCCGCACGATGCCGTAGACACCATCCCGGTCGGTCAGGCAAAGTGACCCGAGTCCGAGCTCCGCCGCCCTCTCCAGCAGTTCCTCGGGATGGCTTGCCCCTTCCAGAAACGAGTAGTGGCTCTTGCAGTAGAGGGGCGCATAGGAAGAGGGGAGGCGGACGGATCGAATCGGCATCTTCTCTTACTCCACTTTCCTTACTCCACCTTCCCGTGCAGAAACCAGCCTTGCCGCTTCGGGTCGTAGTAGATCCACAGCCAGGGGCCTTCTTCATCGGTGCGGACGAAGTGATACTCGCGGTGCACGCCCGCGCCCGAGCCCCACCATCCCCCGGAGATGATGTAGGGGCCGGAGCTTTCCCGGGTGAAACAGGCGTCGCCGGTTGGGGCGTCGGCAACCGTGGGTTCGACATTGGCGGCCGCCCGCGCTTCGGCGTGCGAGAGTCGGACGGGCTTCGGGAAGAAGCGCCGCACCAGCGGGCGGAACAGGACCCTGCGCGGCCTTGGCGGCGGAACGGCTTCGATGGGCTCCCAGGTAAAGCGTGCTTCGGGAAGATGCGCGGAGCAAGGGCGCGCCCGCAAGAGCGCGCCGTCGCCGAACCGGGCCCGCAGCCGTGCCAGCGCGCGGTTGGCCGCGTCGTGGTCGCGCGCCGATGCGCCGTCAAAAAGCTCACCCTGCCGGATGTCGGGGCAGGTGCCATGGACCTCCATGGCGATTTCCGTCACCCCGGCCGGCAGCTTGGTGGCCTCCATGCGGAGCCGCAGCAGGTCGAGAATCTGCGCCGGTTCCAGGGTGGGTCTGGCCGGCCGAATGGCCTCGGTCCTCTGCGACTTGTCGTCCAGGCGGAGGTGGACGAGAAGCGAGGCCATGACCTCGTGCCGCCCGGCCAGCAAGTCGAGCAACGGACGCAGCAGCTCTTCCATGAGGGCCGCCAGCCGCCGGTGGTCGTTTTCCGGATAATCGAGGAAGGTCCCCGCGATGGCGGGCTCGGGCGGCATCTCCGGATGGAGCGGGCTCCAGAGATCGCCCGAGGCCAGCTGGTGGAGCCGGTGTGCTTCCCGCCCCAGACGCGAGCGCACCTGGGACGCGGGCAGGTTCAGGAACCCCCCTAGGGTGTGGATGCCGAGCCGGGCCAGGAGGTCGCGGACCTGGGGAGCGAAGTTGAGGGATTCAAGCGGCACGCCGCGGACCTGGGCATGCTCTTCCTGGGGCGTATGGAAGACCACGGACCGGTCCCAGGCCTTGGCCGCGGCATAGCTGCCGAAACGGGAAAACCCCACGGCCACGGTGCTGTCGAGGCCTGTGCCGGCGAGGTCGTCATGAATGAGCCTGGCCCATTCCTCCAGGCGGGGATAGAGCAGGGAAAGGCCCGAGGCCCCGAGCCAGAACACTCCGGGCTCGTCACGGGAGGGCTCTATTTCGGCGGCAAGACGCCTCAACCTTGGAACCAGGGCGGCCACGGCCTTTTGGATGGCCGCATTTGAAATGACGCCCGCCCGGAGATGGCGCGAAAGCGCAAGCCCCGCGCCGTAGCGCATGCCTGCAAGGATGCGCATGGACCGTGCCCGTTGGTTCGCCCAGAGGATGGTTCCCTGGGCCTTGTCCCGGTCCACGACCGCGGCGGGATGGTCCTTCCAGTCCGGATGATCCCGGAGCAGCAGTTGCAGGGGAAAGGCCGCAACGTCAACACAGGCCATCCGTTCCACGACACGACTCCGTATGGCTCCATCCCGGAGCTCCCCGCTTGTCCTTGACGATGCGGATTTCCCAGTCGAAGCGGCTGAAGGCGGTCCTCGATATCCTTCCTTCGCCATGAAGCGACACCAGGGGGCCCAGCGAGGACGCGCCCTTGTTCTTGCGGGTGAGGCAGAGGAGCGCGGCGTGGTGCTTTCGCGCCAGCGCCGCCAGACGGCTCTGGACCGCCAGGTGCATCCGTGCCTGCGTCTTCAGGTCCAGCACCACCAGCCCGAAAGCCCCGGAGCGCAGCAGTTGGTCGGCGGCGTGGGACGCGGTGAGAGCGTCGGGCACGCGGATGACGGGCAACGCATCGAGATCGATCCCCCACTCGACGAAATCCGGCGGGAAGAAGATCGAGTTGCCGAAGCCGATCCACGCCGCGGGTTCCCCTCGCTGCTGGGCCTGGAGAATCAGGGCGGCGGCGGCCGTGAGCGAAGGGGCCGCGCCGGAGTCCGACACTTCGGTGAGGCGCCCGGCCAGAGAGGACAGGTCCCAGGTCCTGGAGGCGTCACGAACAGTCTGGCGCCGCGGGCCCGGTTCCGGCGCTGGGGCTGCGGCTGCGGCCGAAACCGGCATCAGGTCGCGAATCTTTTCTGCGGAAACACCCATGAAAACTCCTGTGTTCTGCAAAGGGCAAGGTCGGACAGCGAAAACGCGCATGCCCGGAGCCCGCGTTCACCTTTCCAGATACCGTCTGACCTCTACCACCTTGCCCAGGAGCGTGCATTCATCGGCTCTTGGAACGATCGGCTCGAAAGCTGGATTTTCGGGATGCAGTTCGACCCGGTTCCGGTGCAAGCGGAGCCTCTTGATGGTGGCATCGTCGCCCACCAGGGCGACGACGATGTCGCCTGAAGCGGCTTCCGGCTGCTGTCTCACGATGACGATGTCGCCCGGAAGGATTCCCGCTCCGGTCATGCTCTCCCCCTGGACCCGGAGCCCGAACAGTTCCTCCGAGCCCCGTGACTGGACCGGGATGTAACCCTCGCACTCCTCGATGGCCGCCCGGAGTCCGCCGGCCTGCACCCGTCCCAGAAGGGGAACGAACAGCGTTCCGGGCTCCCGGGGCAGGCGATAGCCCCTGGATTTCCCCTGTGCCTTGACCAGACGTCCCTCGGCCACGAGGCGCTCGAGATGCTCCCGGGCCGTTTGTACGGCCTTGAACTGGAACGCTTCCTGGACTTCCCGGACCGTAGGGGGGAGTTCCTCGATAATCCGCCTGCGGACGAACCGGTAAACTTTTTCCCGGGTCTCTCCCGGTGGGGTGAAAGGTGTCATGGAGATGTGTATACCAGACATTTGTCTTGTATACACTACAAATCGATCCGCAACGGGAACTTCGACTAATAAGCGGTGTTGTCCCGATAAAAAATGGATGAAAAGGTGGGCCGTGCGGGGGAGCGTATCGACCGAAGACCGACTCGAAACGCCTTACTCGTACCGCAGCGCCTCGAGCGGATCGAGACGGGACGCCCGGATGGCCGGCAGGACGCCGGCGGTCAGGATCGCTGCGAGCAAAATCGGCAGGACGATGACGTAGGCCATCGAATCCTCGGGTTCGATGCTGTAGAGGTACGTGCCGAGAACGCGGCTGAACGCGATCGATCCCGCCAGGCCCAGGGCCACCCCGAACGCCGCTGTTACCAGAACACGTCGGAGGACCTCGAAGAAAAGCCGGGACCGCTGGGCGCCGAGCGCCATCCGGACCCCGAGCTCCCGGACCCGCCGGTCCACGGCGTATGACACGACCGAATACACGCCCACGGCGGCCAGCAGAAGGGCGATCCCGGAGAAACACCCCAGAAGGATACCGAAGAACTTGTCGCGGTCGATCTGGCCGGCGAACCGGTCCGTCATCCAGTTGACCTGGACCCGGGCCGAGGGATCGATTCCGATAATCGCCTCCTCGATCCGCTGGGGGGGCACCGTTGTCCGGGCGACCAGCAGCTCTCCCATCATCGAGGGACCCTGGGTCCGGAAGATATGCCCCGACGGAAGATAGACCGTCTGATCGAGTTCCTGGTTCCGTATTGCGCGCCGGACATCGCCGACAACGCCGATGACGGTCAACCTGATCGGATCTCCTTCCGTCGCCGCATACTCGAGCCGCTGGCCGATCGGGCTGCGGCCCGGCCAGTACATTCGCGCCACCGACTCGGAGACGATGGTCACCGGCGCGGCGTCGCGCGCCTCGGCCGGTGTGAACCCCCGCCCTTCGAGAACCGGAACGTCGAGCACGTCGAAGTACTCGCTCGAAACGGCATTGAAGCCGAACAGGCGGAAGCCGGCCGCAACCAGGGCATCCCGCCGGCTGCCGCCGGTTTCCACGTTCGGAGGGATGGCTGAGGCGTCGGACGCCCTGAAGAACCTCGACGTTGATCGGAATCCCGAAAGGGTGTCCGTGAACGCCACGGCGTTGCCCTCCGCCATCGGGCCCAGCGCGGTCCGGATCTCTTCGAAGACCGTCTCGAAACGCGGCGTCGGATAGTCCGTCGGCAAGCGGACCGCAATGACGGCCACGCGCTCCGGGTCGAAGCCCCAGTCGACTGTCGCCAGGCGCCAGAAACTGTGCATCGCGATACCCCCGCCCACGACCAGGACCAATGTCATTCCGATCTGGAGGCCCGTGAGCCCGTCCTGAAACAGACGGTACCGCCGGTCGATGGTGGCGGATCGGGTCGCGATCGAGAGCGCGTCTCGCAGCTTCGCCCCCGAGGCGCGAATCGCCGGGACCAGGGCGATCAACACGGACGATAGCAGCGACACTCCGATCGCAAAGAGCCACACGTTCCGATCGACGCCGATATCGAGCCGGCGGGGAATGACGTTGGGAAGCGTCCCGCCCAGAGCCCGGGTCGCCCCCGCCGCGACAAGCGTCCCCACGAGGCCTCCCGCCAGGCCGACCAGGAGTGTCCGCGTCAGTATGAGGCGGGCCAGACGCCACCGCGTCGCGCCCAGGGCCGAGCGGACGGCGAGCTCGCCTTCGAACTGAGGCAGCCGGGCCAGTTCCAAGCCCGCGAGGTTGGCAATCCCGACCAGCAGTACCGCCAGGACGGCGCCAAAGAAAAGAATGATCGTTCCGCGCTCGTTGGCGGATCCGTACCGATCGGCCAGCGGCTTGATCGCCAAGTCATGGCCGGCCATCCGATCCCCGCCGGCGCCGATCACCCCAGCCTTGATCGCTTCGAGTTCGGTTTCCGCTTCTTCGATCGTGACGCCGGGCCGGAGGCGTCCGATCGCCGGATACATGTTGGTGGCAGGAACCCGCGGACCGGAACCCAGGGGCACCCAGAAATGCGGCGGGGCTTCCAGGTCCTCGGGAGACCTGAAGTCGGGTGGGAGCACGCCCACGACCACCAGTTGCGGATACTCCGGATGGCGGATCGTCTGCCCGACGACCTCCGGAGTCCCTCCCAGCCGCGTCTGCCAGTAGGCATGGCTGATGATCGCCACCGGCTCCGCGCCGGGCCGGTCGTCATCGGGGGTGA
Organism: Terriglobia bacterium; assembly: GCA_963555775.3. Taxonomy (GTDB): domain Bacteria; phylum Acidobacteriota; class Terriglobia; order 20CM-2-55-15; family 20CM-2-55-15; genus JAJEDW01. The sequence continues at coordinate 1,269,132 of CAUVWY020000009.1, forward strand.
AATGACGTCCGAGAATCGGATCGACCCGGAGCAGAACCGGGAAGAAATCCGCAGGTACGCGTACCAGGTACTGGTCGGCACCGCGTTCCATCAGCGGCGTCAGCGTGGCAATGAGTGCGACGGTCTCGAAGCTGCGACTCACTTCCCGGAACTCGTCGATCGCATCGGTGTTGAGGACGTCGCTCCTGGTCACGGAAATCGTGTTCGAGAACGCAACCAGCTGCTCGGGCTCGTCGTAGGGGATGGGCTTGAAAATGACGCCGTAGACGACGCTGAACACTGCCGTGCTGGCCCCGATCGTGACGGCCAGGATTCCGATGATGGTGAGCGTGTAGGCCGGACGCTTTACCAGAAAGCGAACCGCGTAGCGGACATCGACAAAAAAGTTTTCAAACATGTGCCCGATTCGTATTTTCGGAGAAGGATTGCCTCGGTCCCGATGTTCCCGCAGGATGCCACAGCTTCTCCATTAGTAACTACCGAAAAGCCCCGAGCAACCGCGACCTCTGAACTCCGCACACAGTCCACGCTCTGATATTCTTTCGATCCTGGAGCATAGGAATCGAACGGCTGTCGACGACAGGCAGCGCGCCAGGATCGGCAATCAAGACGCCACCAGAGTGAAAATACCGGGCCACACCGTACTTGGCGGACCGATCGGACGGTTTCTTGGGGTCCCCACCATCCTGCTTGGCGCCGTGCTCGCATACGCGCAGGCCGCTGGTCTTTCCGTCACGCCACGCGCGCTCACATACGCCGCGTATCTCTTCGCACCGGTCTTGTTGCTGCTTCTTTGTCGGGATAGCCGCAGCCGATGGGCTCCTCTATGCGGACTCGCCGCGGTCAGTCTCTTCTGGCTGCCGATCGAGTTCGACCTGCTGCCCTCACTTCCGATTCCGCCGCCGGATGGTTACGACGTCAGTCGTGGCGTTGGAATCATTGCGGCTTTCTATCTGTTTCTCGTGGCATGGCCGCTTGACGGGATCGGATGCACTCTTGCGCTCGAAAGACGGGACTTCGGATTCGCCGGCGCGGCGTGGGCGGCATACGCAGTCGTTGCCGTGCCGCTCGGGCTCCTCACCGGTTTTTTGACATGGCGCCCCGATGTCGACGTTGCGGGCCTCATCGCGACGCCGGTGATTGTCTATACGACCACGGCCCTGCCTGAGGAGTTTCTCTTCAGAGGGGTGATTCAGAATCTCCTGACACGCTGGTGGGGACCGCGTGTCGGGCTCGGTGCCGCAGCCATCGTCTTCGGTCTCGCGCACCTGCCCGATCTTCGATATGTGCTTCTCGCCACGCTGGCAGGTCTCGTGTATGGGTGGGTGTATGCCCGGACCCGAAAGATTACGGCGTCGGCCCTGACTCACACCGCGGTGAACTGGGTCTGGAGGTTGTTCTTGTCGTATCCATAAGGAGGAGCGGTCATGGATTGCCGGTTTCGGACGTCAACCCCGAGGTCAAGACCGGGAGCGCGCGGTTTTCATCTTCGGCCCCATGGTTTTTCCACGTGGCACGTACCGGATACAACCGCCGCGCCCGTTACGGCACCGGCAGTTCCGACCGCTCGGTCCATGTCATAATGCGGGTCGATTCATGGACGACTGCCGTTAAGGACACGCCGATGAAAACGGAAAAACTGTATGAGGCCGCCTATCCCTTCGCGGACGATGTACTCGCCCTGCCGGTGGAAGATCTCGATCGGGCCGTGAAGTGGTATGGCGACGCCTTCGGACTCAGTGAGATCCAACGGCGCGACGATCCGGCGCCTGCCGTGATTCTCGAACGTGACGGCGTTCAGATCGGCTTCGCAGTCAACGGCGGCGATGCCGCCAACGAAGGTGCGGCAATCCGGGTGACCGACATCCAACGGGCTCGGGACGAGCTGGAAGCCAGAGGAGTCAAAACTGGGAGCTGGCGTGTGGATAAGCGCGACGGACGAAAACTGCAGGTGTTCTTCGTCGTCGCACCCGATGGGCTGTGTTACTACTTCCATCAGCCAATCGGCGACGCCTGAGTCCCTGGCAGCCTGTGGTGGATCCGGCGGGTAACGATATGAACAAGAACACGTTTCGAACCAACATTCTGGAGTTGATCCGCCGGACATCCGCATTCCTGCCGCCCGACGTCCAGCAAGTCATCGACCTCCAGCGCAAACTCGAAGCCGCGAATTCCAAAGCCGACTTCGCGATGGAGTTGGTGGCGCAGAACATCGGTCTGGCCAAGGCCCGTTCCCTGCCCATATGCCAGGACACCGGGACCATCACGTTCTACGTCGACACACCCATCGGGGCGGACCAGATCGAGATTGCCGAACTTTGCCGGGAGGCCGTCGTTGAAGCCACGTCACTCGGATACTTGCGCCAGAACTCGGTCGACAGCGTGGACGGCACGAATTCCGGAAACAATCTGGGGCCCGGCAGTCCCGTCTTTCATTGGGAACAGACACGCGACCCCGACATTCGCGTCCGTCTGATCTTGAAGGGGGGCGGGTGCGAAAACATGAGCGCCCAATACAGCCTGCCGACCGAGATTCAGGGCAAGCAGGCCAACCGTGACCTGGAGGGGGTACGGGCCTGCATCCTGGACGCGGTGTGGAAGGCGCAAGGCAAGGGCTGCGGTCCGGGTTTTTTGGGTGTCGCGATCGGCGGAGACCGGGCCACTGGTCTCGACTTCGCAAAGCGTCAGTTACTGCGGATGACCGACGATCACAGTCCCGACCCCGCCCTGGCCACACTGGAAGCGCGGATCATGCAGGAAGCCAACGCGCTCGACATCGGACCCATGGGCTTTTCGGGAAAGTTCACGATCGGCTGCTGCAAAGTGGGCAAGTTGAATCGACTGCCGGCGTCGTTCTTCGTCTCCGTCGCATACATGTGCTGGGCGTTTCGCCGGCGCGGCGTCGTGCTCGATCTCGGCGGCAACGTCGTGGAATGGCACTACGGCGCGGATCACGAGTTTCGAGAAGAGGCGCCGATGCCCGATCTGACGCTGCCGGCCACCGCAACGGTTCGGCTGGAAACGCCCTTGACCGAGGCCGATGTCCGCGGGCTGAAGGTCGGTGACGTGGTTCTGCTCGACGGCATCGTCTTCACTGGGCGCGACGCCGTCCACAAGTACCTGCACGAGGGCGGCGAACTGGAAGCCATTCGCGGCGGGGTCATCTACCATTGCGGCCCGGTCGTCCTCGAAGAAAACGGAGAGCGCCGCGTGGTGGCGGCCGGCCCCACGACATCGATCCGCGAAGAACCGTACCAGGCCGATATCATCGAGCGATTCGGGATCAAGGCCGTCATCGGGAAAGGGGGAATGGGACCCAAAACCCAGAAGGCCTGCCAGGAACACGGGTGCGTCTACCTGCACGGCATCGGCGGCGCCGCGCAGATCTACGCTCGGTGCGTCCAGCGTATCCTCGGCGTCAGCCTTGAACAGTTCGGAAGTCCCGAGGCGGTCTGGGAACTCGAAGTGCGCGATTTCCCGGCCGTTGTCACGATCGACAGCCACGGGAACAACCTTCAGCAGGTCGTCGCCGACAAGTCACGCGAATCGCTGGTCACGACACTGGCCTGACTTTCTCACGGGTTTTCGTCGCGAAGAGTCGGAGACGCCGTCAGAGCAAGGCGCGCGCCCGGAGGGCACCGGAGGCGTACTTCTTACTGCCGCACGGAGGTGCGCTTTGGACGGTACGTCGAGGTGTAAGCGATCATCAGAAAGTGAAGTTTTTTGGACTCTCGCCGGTTTTTTACATCATCATCCGCGCCGAAGGCGCGTTCTCGATACAAGGCGATTCCTGCGTGGGTTATCGTGGCACGTATGCCCATCTCCAGAGTAGATGAACTGTCGGACGGCCTTAGACTACGTTCATGTTGTGACCCAAGCTGCGGTGTGATGTTCACGATCTGCTTGGGCTGTGATCGCGGACAGCGCTACTGCAGCGTTACCTGTAGACAGAGGAGGCGACAACAGCAAGTCCGCGCCGCTGGTCGCCGCTATCAAGCGTCTCCGAAGGGAAAGCTGTGCCATTCGTTGCGCCAGCTAGAGTATCGAAGACGCCAGTCCCGGGCAGACGTGACGCATCAGCCTGTGCGTTCGGTCACGAACTCGCGCGATCACGAGCGCCTGCCTCTGTCTCAGTGCGTGAAATGCCTGCGTCACAGCGCCTGGATTGACCCCTTCGCCAACTTTCGTCCTCCTCAACGGCGACTGGGCCGTCCCAGGGCTCCCGCGAGACGTTCATGATTGATCGGCGCGTGTTCAAAAAACCGCGGTTTCTCGTGATCGGCAACAGTCGAGGAGCCCGACCGCGCTTGATCCGGCGCGAGGAACGCGCCGCTACGCGCCCGGCGCGAGGAACGCGCCGTACGCGCCCGGCGCGAGGAACGCGCCGTAGAACGCAGCACTGGCGGATGGATCCGGCGCTGTAGCAGACAACTCGTGAGAAAGGCGGGCTAGCCTGAGGAGCGGGCGGTGGGATCGTCGGAGCGATACCGGCAACGACGGTTCGTCAATGCGACCCCGGTGGTCCTCGAATCTTTCCGCCCTTCTTCTTGTATACTCGTCCCCAATGTTTGGCCGTAGGACGGAAGGGGCCGTCGTCTGCCCCTCATGCGGAAACCTGGTGGGGGTTCGCGATGACGAATGTCTGAGTTGCGGGCGCAGGAACCCCGGTCTTTGGGGCTTCGCCCCGTTGCTGGCCGCGTTCGGCCGGGGACGCCTGGACGATGCATTCGTTCAGTTCGTGGTAGTCGCCTGTGCCGTCTTGTACGTCGCCTCGCTCGCGGTCGACTTTAGCAGCATCCAGATGGGCGGTCTGTTGAACTTCCTGTCTCCCGGCCGTCAGGGGCTGTTCCTTTTCGGCGCCAGCGGCGCACTCCCCGTTTTCGGCTTCGATCGGTGGTGGACGGTCTTGAGCGCGACGTGGCTCCACGGCGGTCTGATCCACATCTTCTTCAACATGTATTGGGTCAAGATGATCGGCCCGGCACTGATCGAGTTCTACGGTTTGAGCCGGATGATCATTATTTACGTGGTTGCCGGCGTGTCGGGATTCCTCATCACGTCCACGGTGGGATACATGTTTCCGTTTGCGCCGTCGCTACTCGGCGGCGCCTCGGATATGACGATCGGCGCGTCCGCCGCCATATTCGGGTTGATCGGGTCTCTTCTGTACTACGGACGCCGCACCGGAAGTTCGGCCGTGTACCAGCAGGCCAGGCAGTGGGCCTTCTTTCTGTTTCTCTTCGGTCTGATCTTTCCCGGTATCGATAACTGGGCGCACCTGGGCGGGTTCGCCGGCGGCTACTTCGTGTCGGCTTGGCTGGATCCCCTCCAACCCGAGCGCCTCGATCACACACTGATCGCGGTGGCTTGCCTGGTCCTGTCGGCTTTTTCGATCGTTCTGTCAGTTGTGCACGGATTGCAGTTTATTCCGTAGGGATACATTCGACGGGACGACGCAGGAACTGCGCACCGCGGAGATGGGGAGACCTGTCAGCGGAATCGCGGCAGAACCGTTTACTGCTGTCGGGAATTCTTCTTGAATGCCTTGAAGAGCCCGAAACCCACGCTTCCGGCGATGGCGTACGGCACGGCCAGCAGGAAGACGATTCCGTGGCGGAAGCCTTCGGCCACCGCCTGTCCTTCGGGGGAGTTCTCAAGTGCGGTCCGGCACATGGCACACTGACTCCAGCCAGTGCCTTCCATCGCGAGAATCGCAACCACGACGGCCGCGACCGCGGCGAGTGCTCCAGTTGTTTTTCCGGTGATCGTCATGTCCATTACCTCAGTGTCAGGATCCGGGAGGTTGAATCGCCGGCATCCCACCAAATGAAGAAATAAAATATTATCGCCAGGATGATCGGGGTGAACGTGATCAGCACCAAGTCGAGCTTCTCCGAGCGCAGGTGCATGAAGAAGGCGCCGATCACGCCCACCTTCGCCAGCGTAATGCCGACCAGCAGCAGCGCCTTGAGCCCTCCGGGCATGGCATCGACGCTACCCACAACGAGCGCGAGCGTGGTCATGACCAACAACCAGATCCAAGTCTTCCAGTAGATTCCGTATCCGTGGTGAACTGCTTCAGACATCGATTGATTCCACTGCTCGCTAGAGCAAATAAAAGAAAGCGAAAATAAAAACCCAGACCACATCGATGAAGTGCCAGTACAAGCCGGCAATCTCAACCCGGTCGCCGGTGTATTTTCCCATATGTGCCCGGATAACGGTATAGAGCAGGAGTACCAGCCCTGTGAAAACGTGAAATCCGTGGAATCCGGTCATCACAAAAAAGGCCGCGGTGAACTGGGGCACCTCGGGCATAAAGGGGTTAAACCACAGGCGGGCGCCTTCTTCGATGAAGTGATACCACTCGTAGGCTTGGGATCCGAGGAAGATCGTTCCCCCGATGATCGTCAGCCACAGGTACTTGACCGCTTCGCTCTTTCGTCCCTGCTGAGCCGCCCCGACCGCGATCGCCATGACGCAACTCGAAGAAATCAGGGCGAACGTCATGAACGTGATCAGGTACATGCTGAACACTTCGTCCTGAGCGGGCCATGCCGGCGCTGTCAACCGCATGAACCCATACGCGATAATGAACGCCACAAATGTCAGCGCGTCCGAAACGATAAAGATCCACATCATGAACTTGCCCCAACTCGTTCCGAAGGGATTTGAACCCCCTCCCCAGGGTGAGGCCAGTATCCGTTCCTGTTCTCCGATGGTCGCTTCCATCCAGTACTCCTAAATCAGGCCAGTGCCAGTAGTAGAAACAGGTAGACCCACAGACCGTCCATGAAATGCCAATAGGTCGCACACAGCGTGACCGGTTCGTGGCGGGAGGCCGAATACCGGTTCTTGAAGATCTGAACCGTGATCGCTGTCAATGCTCCGATTCCACCCACCAGGTGCAAGGCGTGTACCCCGGTCAGAATGTACAGGAACGAGCTGTGGAGCGTCGATGTCAGGTAGATGCCCGCGTTCACGAGCTGGTTCCATGCCAGAATCTGGCCTCCGAGAAAAGCCATTCCCAGAGCGGTGGTCGCAGCCATCCATTTCTTGGCGGACGCGGTGTTGCCTTGTGCCATCCGCCGCCGCGTCCATTCCATCGTCACGCTGCTTCCGAGCAGAACGAACGTGTTCGCCCAGAGGCTGCCCGGCAGCGCCACGTTTTCCCAGGCCGGAACGGCGCGCAGGACGATGTACGCACTGGAAAACCCCGCGAAAAGCATCGCGACAACCGTCAGTACAAGCCACAGTGCGAGGCGGCCCTTTGATACGGGAAAGGCCGGACCCTGTCCTGGGGAACGGCCCTCGTCTCCACCGCCCGCGTCGACGGGCGGACGGGCCGGGGGACCGAATCCATCCAGGACATCCGGTCTGTCCGGAATCGGTACCGTCGTGACTTCCTGAGTGATCGTCGGCATCCGCTTAACCCGAGCCCGATTCGACCCTGCTCGGCGCTTCCGTCTGCATGACGAAGTCTTCCTTCGCTCCCGGCAGGCCGTAGTCAAACGCCCACCGTTCGACTACGGGCAACTCCGGTCCGAAGTTGCCGTGGCCGGGCGGCGACGGCACCGTCCATTCGAGCGTCGTTGCGTTCCAGGGATTCTTGCCCGCCTTGGGCCCGAGCCAGATGCTGGCAAAGAAGTTTCCGATGAACAGAATCTGGGCCCCGCCAAGGATGAAAGCGGCTATGGAAATGAATTGGTTCATTCCGTAGACGGGTTCCAGGAACAGGTACTGCGTCGGATCGTAGATGCGCCGTAGATGGCCGACTACACCCATCGCGTGCATCGGGAAAAAGACGCAGTTGACGCCGATAAAGCTGATCCAGAAATGGACCTTGCCGACGGTCATGTTCATCATCCGGCCGAACATCTTGGGGAACCAGAAATAGATGCCGGCGAACGCCGCGAACAGGGGCGCGACCGCCATCACCAAATGAAAGTGCCCCACGACGAAGTACGTGTCATGTAACGCGATGTCGGAAGCCGAGGTCCCGAGGAACACACCGCTCAGGCCGCCGCTGATGAACGTCGACACGAAACCAACCGCAAACAACATCGGTACCGTGAATTGGATGCGTGCACCCCATAGCGTTCCAATCCAGTTGAACGTCTTGACCGCCGACGGAATGGCGATCAACAGGGTGGTCACCGTGAACAAGGATCCGAGGATGGGATTCATGCCGCTGAGGAACATGTGATGTCCCCAGACGATGAAGCTCAGGAACGCGATCGCCGACATCGAGTAGACCATCATCCGGTAGCTGAAGATGGGCTTTCTGGCGAAGGTGGACAGGATATCCGACGCGATGCCCATCGCGGGCAGCAGGACGATATACACCTCCGGGTGGCCGAAGAACCAGAACAGGTGCTGCCAGAGCAGGGGATGGCCCCCCGAGTGTTCGACCGCAACTCCGGACGCGGTATACAGTCCGGCGGGGACGAAAAAGCTCGTTCCGCCGATGCGGTCGAACGTCAGCAGGATGCCGGCGGCCAGCAGCACCGGAAACGCCAGCGTTCCCAGGATCGCGGTGATGAACAGGGCCCACTGCGTCAGCGGCAGCCGCATCATCGACATACCCTTGGTCCGCATCGTTAGCAGTGTGGTGACGTAGTTCAGCCCGCCCATCAACCCGGACGCCGTGAAGAGTGCAATAGCCACGATCCAGAGCGTCATCCCGTCGCCCTGACCCGGGCCCATCTCGGGCAGTGCCGATAACGGCGCGTAAGCCGTCCATCCTCCCAGCGGCGCTCCCCCTTCGACAAACAGGGCGCCCAGGATCGTGATGCACGACAGCAGGAACGTCCAGTAGGACAGCGCGTTCAGGAACGGAAAGGCCATGTCGCGGGCGCCGATCTGTAGAGGGATCAGGAAATTTCCAAACCCACCCGTCAGGACGGCGGTGAACAGAAAGAACACCATGATCGTCCCGTGCATGGTGACCAGCGACAAGTAGAATTCGGGCGCCATGATGCCACCGGCGAATCCGGTGGGGAAGATTCCTTCCAACGTTGGGGACGGCGCGGACGGCCACCCCAGTTGCAGCCGCATCAGCATCGACAGGATGCCGCCGACGACAGCCATCGACATCGCGGTAATGATGTACTGGACGCCGATGATCTTGTGGTCCGTGCTGAATATGTATTTTCGAACGAAGCCCAACTGCGGGTGGGCGTGTTCTTCGTGTGTCGTCATCGTCTGATTAATCCCCAACTTACTGAAACGGCAGTTGCTCTTCCATCCACTGATCGAATTCGGCTTCGGTTTCATCGATTGTCAAAGCCGCTTTCATCCTGTAGTGGTTTGCCCCGCACAGTTCGGCGCACGCGATTTCGTACTCGCCGGCAATCGTCGCAACGAAATGGTTCTCGATGGTCAGTCCTGGAACGGCGTCCTGCTTCACACGCAGATGGGGCACGTGAAAGTTGTGGATGACGTCGGTCGATCGTAGCAAGACAGTGACCGGTTGGTTCAGCACGGCATGCATCTGCCCCAGAGCCACAATGTCGTCCGCTCCCGCCCCATTGCGGTCCAGCCCGATGAAGTTGGTCGGGGACACCAGGCTGATGTTCCGTTCGCCGAATTCACCATCGATTCCCGGATAGCGAAAGACCCATTGAAACTGCTGCCCGGTAACTTCCACCACCATCGAATCCTCAGGCGGATCCGTGAAATAAATGTCGTACCAGACCAACTGGCCATAAAAGACCAGAATCGTGAGCGTCAAAGCGGTGCCGCCGATCAGGATCATTTCGGCCTTGGGGTTGTCATGCCAGTAGGACGCCTTCTCGTCACCGTTGGCGCCGTACCGGGTCACGAAATACGCAAGCAATCCCTGGGTGGCCACGAACGCGATACCGGTCACGATCAGGACCGCGATGAAGACACCGTCGAGCGACGCTCCGTGTTCCGACGACAGTTCTGTGAACCAGTAGCGATCCGTAATGAACAGCCAAGTCGATATTACGACGAATATTGCGAGCAGACCGCCCAACACGACGCCCGGAACGGTGACCTTTCCGGTCCCGACTCCATTGGCCATGTGAATCCTCCGTGGAAGTTGAATATCAAGAACGGTTTAAGGCGTGTAAATGCCTGAAACAAAAAGCTTAGTCTAGCAGAATGAAAAGGGCGATTCCATCCTTAATCGGCGGATTTTTGCAGCCGGGAAGCCGCTTCGGTGTTCCGGCGGGAATGACCCGGATTCCAGCCCGCTCATCGTGTCGGAGCCCTGCCAAGTTGTCCGGCCCGGCAAGCGGCGGACGCCGGTGCGAGTGGCGTTTAGTATCGCTCGCATCTACACTATGAGAATGTTTTCGTCGTCGACGGCGGTACCCGAGATCGATACGAGTTCGGACGAGCAACTGGAGATCCTCTATCACGTCATCCTGCTCAACGACGAAGATCATTCTTACGATTACGTCATCGAGATGCTGATGAAAATTTTCGGTTTCACCGAATCGAAGGCTTACTCCAGTGCCGTTGAAGTCGACACGCGCGGCACGACCATTCTGATTACCTGCGAGTTGGAAAAAGCCGAGTCGAAGCGGGATCAGATCCACGCTTTCGGCCCGGACCCCTTGCTGCCGCGATCGCGGGGTTCCATGGCCGCGGTCGTCGAACCCGCCGCGGGATAGACGGCGCGTTCCTCGCGCCGGGCGCGTAGCGGCGCGTTCCTCGCGCCGGATCAAGCGCGCCAAGGCCAGGAAGGTTTGTGACGGAATTGAACGAAAGCGCAGACGATGTGTGGGATGGCACGGGGGAGAAAGAGCGGGCGTGGCGCGTTCCTCGCGCCGGTCGCGCCGGATCAAGCGCGCCATGGACTGAAGGTTTCTGATTGAACTGGAAGTATGCGCGGACGATGGGTGGGAACGGCGGGACGATGCGGGTTCAATCCGCAATGGAATCGTGAAGTTAGCGGAAGCGGGTCAGATGGCCAGACCGCCGTCCACCTGAATCACCTGTCCCGTGATATAGGCCGCGGCCGGGGACAGCAAGAACCGGGCGACCGCGGCAACTTCTGCCGCCTGGCCATACCGTCCGATGGGAATCCGATCCAGTACCATCTGCCTGTACTCATCTGCAAGCGAACTGGTCATGTCGGTTTCGATAAATCCCAGGGCAAGCGCGTTGACCGTAATTCCGGCCTTGGCGACTTCCTTTGCCAGCGCCTTTGTAAACCCGATCATTCCGGCCTTGGAAGCCGAATAGTTGGTCTGGCCCGGCATCCCGGTAATCCCGCTGATCGACGAGACGTTCAGCACGGCGCCCGAACGTTGTTTGAGCATTACTTTAACCGCGGGTCGCGAGTAGTTGTAAAGGCTCTTGAGGTTGGCGTCCATTACCGAATCCCAGTCCGATTCGCGCATTCGCACGAGCAATTTGTCACGGGCGATACCCGCGTTGTTGACGAGAATATCGACCCGGCCGAACGTATTGCGCACTTCATCGACGATCTCCGCGGCACGTTGGGTATCCGAAGCATCGCCCTGAAATCCAATCACTCTGGTGCCATCCGCGACCTCGTCGGCCGCGGTCCGATTGCTCGCGTACGTGAACGCAACTTGCGCCCCGTCCGCGGCCAACGATTCCACGATCGCTCGGCCGATGCCACGGGTTCCGCCGGTGACAATCGCAACCTGTCCGTCCAGTCCTTCCAGAGACACAAGACCCTCCCTCGTCGTGGCGGGATTGTAGCAGATGCCTGGGATCGCGCAGATGGGGCCGCTGGTTCTGCTGTCAGTCCCCGGATTTCGCTGGAATAGCGAGGATGGGACATTCCGCGGCCCTGAGCACGCGCTCGGCGGTGCCGCCCAGGAGCGCACGCTCGAACACCCATTTTCCGTGAATGTTCATCACCAGAAGATCCGCATCCGTTTCATGGACGGCCTCCAGAATCATCCGATAGGAAGCTCCAATCTTGACCTCGGATTTGACCGTGCACCAGTTTCGCACCTCATCGGGCACCATACTGTCGAGATGCTCTTCGAGGATTGCGGCGACTTCCTCCACGGACCCCTTCGTCTCGGGCGGTTGTTCAACAACGTGAAGCAGGGTGATTTCGGCCGGGGCTTCCTGGGCCAGAGCCAGGGCAAAATCCATCGCGGTACCGGTACCTTCCGAGAAGTCTGTCGTCACCAGGATTCTCTTCAGATCGGGCGGTATGGGCACTTCCCGATTTACGTCCGACATCGTCAAAATGGGGACGGGGCAGTGCCGCAGTACTCGTTCGGTCACCGAACCCAGGAACCAGCGTTCGAACCCGCGCCTGCCGTGAGTTCCCATCACAACCAGGTCTGCCCGGCTCTCTTCGCGCGCCGTCTTGAGTTCGGTGTCGATATCTCCGATGCGGATCGCTGTTTTTACGGCGATACCCTTTGAAACCGCGTCGGTTTCGATCTGTCTAACGTGCTCCTCGGCTTGCTTTCTGAACTCCGCAATCGAGTCCGCGGTGTTGAGGGGAAATTCATGGAACGTTGGAAGAATCGGAGACACCACATGGAGAACGTGGAGGATCGCCTGGTAGTTCCTGGCGATGCCCATCGAGTATTCCAGCGCCTTCATGGAAGCCGGAAAAAAGTCGATTGGGCAGAGAACGTTGTCGATGCGGATCATGGTTCCCTCTGTCTTTTCGGAGTGGCGGCACGCTGCATGAAACCCAGTGTAGCAGGACCCGTTTCGCGGAGTGAATGCCGCCCGATCGCCCGAACCCACCCCAAGGTCTCGCGATTCGGTCTTTCAGTGTCGTCACAAGATGCTTCCTCGCAGCAATTCTCATTTTGGTCCCTGACGGTCTTCGAATGATCTTCCACTCCCCCTCCGACTGTAGGTACGGTCTATGAACCCACGATTACCGCGCCCGACAGTTTCGGAGACTCGGAAAGCAGGCGCCCAACTCAACCAGTCAGGACCCCAAGACCGGGAGCGGGAATGAACACCGGAAAACACTCCAGATACTCGAAATGAGAATTGCTGGCTCACCCGTTGACCCCACCCGTGAAACTGCCTATTCTGAGATACGGAATTTTCCGAACAGGAGAGACTAAAGTGGATTTTCAATTCAAGCCCATGCGCTATCCCGAAGAACTCATCCGACCGATGAGAGACGACCTGACCCGGTTGGGTGTCCTGGAAGCGCGTACGCCCGAAGACGTGGATGCGGCCGTTCTCGAGAGCGATGGAACCACGATGGTCATCGTCAACTCGGTTTGCGGATGCGCGGCCGGCAAGGCCCGGCCCGGTGTCGCGATGGCCCTCCAGCATCGGGTCAAACCCGAAAAAATCGTGACGGTTTTTGCCGGCGCCGACATCGAAGCGACCGACCGTGCACGTTCGTACTTCAAAGGTTATGCCCCGTCTTCGCCTTCGATTGCGTTGATGCAGAACGGTGAAGTCGTGTACATGATGGAACGGCACCAGATCGAGGGACGCGACGCCGGGCAGATTGCCGCGGTTCTCACCGACGCGTTCGAACGGTTGTGCGCGCCGGCATAGATAGCCGATGTTTCCGTTCGTGGTAAACCCGGCTGTTTCCCTGATAGAATGCGCGCTCATGGTGATTCGTCCGTCGCAGAATGCAGTGCGTCCCCGATGCGGCCATTGGGGTCCCCCTGATGGCTAGCCGGTTGTTCGTCGGAAACCTCTCTTACGATGCGACAGAGGGCGAGCTCTCTGCACATTTCTCCCAAGCCGGGCCGGTTTCGCGAGTCTTTCTGCCCCTGGATCGCGAAACAGGCAAACCCCGAGGGTTTGCCTTCATCGAGTACGACGATTCTGCTCATGCCGCGGCGGCCATCAGGCAGTTCAACCAGAAGCCCTTCAAGGATCGACCGTTAGTCGTCAACGAAGCGCGTCCGAGCGACGCCCGTCCCCCCGGTCCGGGCGCGCGCGGGCTGGCGCCTCGGGGCCCGGGTTCGGGACGTCCCCCGGGTCCGGGACGTCCGCCGGAGGGGACGTCGCGGTCCTTCGATTCAGGGGAGAGTGGCGCCGCGCCACGCCGTGCCAGCCCTTCCAAAGTCCGGCGGCGGGGTGGCAAGCGATCGTTCTGGGAGGACGGCCCAAAAAAGGAACCGATCCCTGAGAAACGCCGCAGTCAGATTCTGGGAGGATTCGACGATGAAGAAGATGAAAGCGTCGATGTCGAATTCGATGATTTTGCGACCGGCCTTCCCGACGAAGACGGCGACGAGTAACAGGTCGTTCTCACCTCGGCGCCGCCACGGCCAATGACGTCCCGCCGCTTCGTTCTGGGTGTCGATCTGGATGGCGTGTGTGCCGATTTCTATCAGGGACTCCGTCCGATAGCAGCCGAATGGCTGGGCGTGCCGCCCGACACTCTGTCGCCAGAAGTGACCCACGGACTTTCCGAATGGGGGATCGATGCGGCTCCCGGCGGCTATCAGGCATTGCACCGCTTTGCCGTGACGCAGCGCAACCTTTTCAGGGAACTGCGTCCGATGGATCGGGCGCCCGTAACCTTGCGTATGTTGTCTTCCAAAGACGTCCGGATTCGCATCATCACCAATCGCCTTTTCATCAAGTACTTCCACCAGCAGGCGGTGAGCCAGACCATCGAGTGGCTGGACTACTATGACATTCCCTACTGGGACCTGTGCTTCATGCGGGACAAGGCCGCCGTCGGCGCCGACCTGTACATTGAGGACGCACCCGAGAACGTGGAACAGTTGCGCGCGGATCGTTACCCAACGATCGTATTTTCGAACTCGACCAATCGCGACCTTGCGGGACCCCGTGCGGACTCATGGGAGTTCGTTGGACGGATGGTCCTCGAAGAACTGAATCGCTGGAAAAGCCGTACTGGATCGCCGGAAACAGCGGCCACAGATAAGACGGGGAGGAATCCATGAGTCTGTTTCTCGTGCTGCTTGCGATGTCTGTCGGCATCGCCCTGCCGCTGCAGGCCGGCATCAACGCTGAATTGCGGGTGTGGCTCGGTCATCCGGTCCAGGCGGCCCTGGTGTCCTTTTCGGCCGGGACGTTGGCTCTCATCATTCTGGTTCTGGCCTTGCGATTGCCCTGGGCCGCCGCGCAGCCGCTCGCCCGCGCACCCTGGTGGATCTGGTTCGGAGGTTTACTCGGCGTGGCTTACGTGTCGATGACCATCGTGTTGGCGCCGCGCCTTGGGGCGGCCACCTTGTTGAGTGCGGCGATGGCGGGCCAATTGATGGGGTCGCTTGTGATGGACCATTACGGTATCGTGGGTTACTCGGTACGCACCATCAGCACGGGGCGCGTGTTGGGCGTCGCGCTGCTTCTTGTCGGAGTGCTTCTCATTCACCGAGGCTAGAAAACACAGAGGCTCAAAAAGACAGAGGTTTGGAAAAGAATGAATCCGGATCAATCTCTCAGAAACCATCTGGTCGCCATGCTGGACGGCGGCCATTCTCACGACTCCTTCGATAAAGCCGTTTCGAACTGGAAACCCGAACTCCGGGGCGTCCGGCCCGCGGGTGGAAACCATTCGTCATGGGAACTGTTGGAGCACATGCGGATCGCGCAGTGGGACATGCTGGAGTTCTCCCGAAGCGCCCGGCATGTTTCGCCAAAGTGGCCCGACGGGTATTGGCCCGAGACGGCGGAGCTTCCGAACGATGAGGCGTGGGATGAGAGCATCGAATGGTACGGCGAGGACCTCAAGCTCATGCTCGGGCTGATCCTCGATCCAAAAGTGGATCTGCACGCCCGTATTCTTCACGGCGACGGTCAAACGCTTTTAAGGGAAGCCCTCACGCTGGCCACGCACAATTCGTATCACATCGGCCAGTTGATGACTTTGAAGCGGATCCTTAACGCGTCGGCGGACTAGAAGAGTAGGGCCGGCAGCACCCAAAGGGCGACGTAAAAGAGCCACGGGGTCAGCACGACTACCGTCCTCAGGCCGGCGCCGAGCCGGTTCGACGCGACCACTCCGTAACCGATTATCAACAGGACCAGGATCCAGACGGTGGTCAGGCTGAGCGCTTGTGCCAATGCGTAGAGTGCGCCGGCCTCCATCTGCGGATCCATGAAGATCGCCGGACTCAGTACGTTTACTTGGCTCAGCCGCATCGCCGCCGGCGGGATCGTATACATCACGGCGGTTCCGGCGATGTTGGCCAACAGTATCGGTGTAAACGCAAAAGTGGTCACCGACCAGAACCTCATGAAGCTCGGCCGGCTACCGAGAATCAGGAAAATCACAAAGAACAGTCCCGCCACGATGACCGTTACCAGGGTAAAGAGGACCTTAGCGACGTACATGCCAACGGTCACATAGGGGCTGCCGAAGAATTCACGCGTCTGATCCATCTGTTCCTGAGACATGTTGCCGGCCTGCGGGCTTCTGAGAACGTCTCTCATGAGCGCCTCGCCGACATCGATCCGGCTGGTCATCAGATATACACTGGCGATGCCGAAAATGATGAAGACCAGGAACGGGATCCACGGCCCCACCCGGTATTCCCTGATTTCTCCGAAGGCCTCGCCGGGGCTCCATAACGTCTTCAGCATCAGTCTCAGTGCGCGCATGCGGGTTCTCCAGGAAAGTCTTGCCGATGCAAGACCGGGATGCTAAAGGGCCAGCCGCGTTTTCTTAACGGAATTCAGACTCAGTTTGTTCCAAGAGAAACGACTTCGACGCCGTCGGAGACGTCCTGTCCGGGGTATACGATCACGATCTCGGACTCCGCCAGTCCGGTCAGAACCTCGGCTTCGAGGGCGTTTCGCCGGCCGATCTCTATCGTGCGGAGTTCGGCCAATCCACCATTCACGACGAATACGGTCCAATCGTCTCCCGTGCGGAAAAGGCTTCCCGTCGCGACCTTGAGCGTGTCGGAAGTTTCCCAGGTCACAACCCGTATCTCCACCCGATATCCGTCTCCAAGGTACTCGGCTGTTTGTGCGGGATCGTTGAAATCGACCACGACATTGACCCGCTGTTCCTCCACGCCCAGTGCCGACAACTTGGTGAATCCCGAAGGTTCCACAAGACGAACCCGGCCTTCGAGTGTGATCCCGCCGCCCCACTGTTCGATCAGCACGCGGTGGCCGGAACGCACCCGCACGGCGTCTTCGGACAAGAGATCCGAAACGATTTCGATCCGGCCGGTGTCTCCCAGTTCCACCAGGGGTTCGCCGGCGGGAACAACCGCTTCGCTTTCCCGCATCCGGCGAAGGACCACTCCATCGATGGGCGACCGGATCGTGATGGGGTTGCCGGAGCCGTCCGCCGCCGTATCATCGGTGATTTGAACGAGACTGGCCTGGGCGACCATGACCGCCTGTTCCGCATCGCCGACTTCGAATTCCGCGGCGTTGAGCGCTTCGCGTGCCGCCCGGGCTTCGAACTGCGCCGAGTCGAAGCGTTCGCGTGAAATGAGGCCCTGGTCGAAAAGCTCCCGGTCGCGCGTGAGTCGGGACTCGGCGAAATTCAGTGCCTCGCGCAGGCGTTCGCGGTTGGCGCGCGTCCTTCCGATCCCCGCCTGGGCGGCCTGCAACCGGGCCTCGGCCTCGGCACGGCTCCGGGTGTCCAGAAAGCCCGGTTCAACCGGGCGGAACGTGGCGATGCGGGTTTGCCCCGCCGACACGCGATCACCGGGTTCGAGATCGATTCTCAGGACACGTCCGGCCACGGGCGTCGACACGACGAACCGCTCCCTCAGCCGCGTTTCGCCTTCTTCGTCGATGGTGACCATCATGGGGCCGCGCGTCACGACCTCGACGTCCACAACGATCGGTTGCGGTTCGAACGCGTAGATCAGGGCCGCCACGATTGCCGCCACGAACAGGAAAGCGGCGAATCGTCTTAAAAAGCGTTTCATCTCAATCTCTTGTCTTCAAAACGCCGACCAGATCGAGCCGATTCAGCTTTCGCCACACCACCAGGCTCGAGAACATGGTTGCAACCAGTACGCTGATAGCCGCCCGTCCGTAGGTATTGTTGCCTACAACCAGAGGAATCCGATACAGTTCGTTGCTTCCGATCGTTTCGACGGTGAACCACGCGAGTCCGTATCCAAGAAGCAGGCCGACAGGGATGGCGATGGCGGTCAGCAAGGCGAACTCACCCAACAGAATGTAGGCAATCTCCCGTTTCGTGAAGCCGATGACACGCAGGCTGGCCAATTCCCAGCTTCGTTCCGACAGCGAAATACGGGCGGCGTTATAGATGACGCCGAACGCAATCACACTGGAAAATATCTGATTGAAGAACACGATCACGCCTATGTTCTGTTGAACTGTGTCCCTGAATGCCTGAGCCGACGCCTCCTTTAGAGCGACGGCCGCCACCGAAGGCGTGTTCTTGAGCCGTACAAGGAGCCGGTCCACCTCGGAAGCGTCCACTTGCAGGAAGGCGCCCGTGACGACGCCACCCTCGCGCATCAGATCTCGAAGCGCCCCTATTTCCATGTAGGCCGAGGTGCCGAGAAACTCATCGACCACGGCGGCGACCTGGACTTCACGGACTGGGCGCGCACCCTCCAGAACCTCGATCGTCAGGACATCGCCCGCGACCACCCCGATATTTTGCGCCATCTGTCTCGACAGGACCACCCCGTCTGGAGGAAGCGATGTTTCAGTCAGGTCCGAGTGGACCACCCGATTCAATTCCTGGTCGGCGACCAGGCCCGTGATTGCGGTTTGCCGGGACCTGTGGCCGAAGCGCAGGCGGGCGGGAACCGAACGCAGGGGTTCCAGATTCATGACCCCATCGAGGCTGGCAAGTTCGAACAGCGCGCTCGGGGACGCGGGTTCGATAAAGTTCACCGTGATGTCCTGACGTTGGGCGACGTTGAACTGAATGCCCACCATGGCGTTCATCGAATCCATGAAGAACGACCCTTCGACGACCATGGCCGCGCCGAATGCGATACCGATCACCGAGAGGGCGGTTCGGAACGGCCGACGGGTGAGATTTCTTACAATCATCCGGCTGGCGGGCGAAAGCCATCGCCGCAGCCCCAGACGTTCGATCAGGCTCACTCTGTAATGGGCCGGCGCCTGGGGACGCATGGCTTCGGCCGGCGGCAGATCCACTGCCCGTCGAACCGCTCCCCGAGCCCCAAGCAAGGCGGCGCCGAGGCTGACGATAACCGCGGTCGCGATGACGTTCGGCGCGATTCTGAACTCCAGAATCGGGAATCGAAAGAAGTCGTTGTAGATATTGACCAGACCGGATGCCAGCCACGAACCGCTCGCGATCCCGATGGCGATTCCCATGACCGCTACCGCCAAAGCCCACAGGTAGTAGTGCAGTCCCACTTCGAAGTTGGAGTAGCCCAAAGCCTTGAGCGCGGCGATCTGTTCCCTCTGCAAGGCCACGATTCGTCCCAGTACCATGTTGAGAAGGAACGCTGCGAGAGCGAGGAAAATGATCGGAACGATGGTTCCGAAGCTCTGCAACTGGGCCAGTTCGTTGCTGAGGAACCAGTGCGACAATTGCTGGGACCGCGGAATTGCACCCAGCCCCCCATACCGTTCGAGGATGCGGTCCAGGTGCGCGATGACTTCAACCTCGGAGGCTCCGGGCATCAAACGGAGCACGACGTCGTTGAAACCGCCATCCATATCGAACGCCGCGGCAAGTGATTGCCGGTTCACCCAGACGATGCCGTGTCTTCGGTTGTCGGGAACAATGTCGCCGGCCCGGATGGTGTAGATGAACTCCGGCGACAACGCGGTACCCGCAATCACCAATTCCCGCCTGGAGCCGTTGATGACGGCTACAACGATGTCTCCCGGCTCCAGTCCGTGTGCAAGGGCAAACCCTTCGTTGACGAGGATTTCATCGCGCCGATTCGGATCGATGTACCGCCCCTTCCGAATGAACAGATCGTTGAGCATGGCCTGCCGTCGCGCGGGGATCGACACGAGTCGCGCCACCGCGGGTTCAACCATGCCGGGCATGTCAAGGGTGACGTCCGCGCTGACGCGTAACTCGGCGCGAGCGACTCCCGGGATCGCGTTGATTCGGTCGTCCAGGTAAAGTGGGCCGCGCTTGAGCCACACGAAAACATCGGCAAAGCGGTAACGATCGTAATAGGCTGCCTGGGTGAGCCGGAGCGATTCGAACGCTCCGAGGTACATGATGTAGATGGCGACTCCCGACGCAATGACGAGGCTGATCGCGAGCACCTGCCCCTTGATGTGCCAGAGATCGCGAAGAAGTTTGCGATGGATCGCCTGCATTACGACGTTACCATTCGAGATCCGACGGCCGTTTCTTGGTGGCGTTCCTGCGTACTGACGCGATGCGTCCGTTTGAAAGCGAGATGACGCGATCGGCGATCTCGGCTATCGACGCGTTGTGGGTAATCACGGCCGTTGTCGTTCCCAGTTCCCGGTTGACCCTGGCGATCGTTTCAAGAACCACCACGCCAGTTTCGATGTCAAGCGCCCCCGTGGGTTCGTCGCACAAGAGAACATCCGGGTTCTTGGCAACCGCACGGGCGATGGCGACCCTCTGCTGTTCTCCGCCGGATAGTTGCGCCGGGAAGTGGTCCAGTCGGTCGCCCAGATCGACGCGATCGAGCGCCTCGCCGGGCGTCAACGGATGTTTGCCAATGTCGGTCACCAGTGCGACGTTCTCACGCGCGGTCAGGCTGGGAATGAGATTGTAGAACTGAAAGACGAAACCAACGTGGTGCCGCCGGTACTCGGTGAGTTCGGATTCCGCGGCCGCGGTCAAATTGCGGCCGCGATAGAAGACCTCGCCACTGGTTGGGACATCGAGCCCGCCGAGAATGTTCAGAAGGGTCGACTTGCCGCTGCCCGAGGGTCCGAGCAGGACAATGAATTCGGATTCGTAAAGGGACAGGTCGATGCCGCGGAGAGCGTGGACTTCGACATCGCCCATCGGATAAACCTTGGTCACGTTTCGGGCTTCAAAAACCTGCTTTTGGCTTTGTTGACCCGACGCGCTGCCCTGGACTGTCTCCGACTGGAGAGTCATGACACGCCCATCTGGAGAGTCATGATGCACCTATGGAAGATTTGCCAGCTTTTCGCATGAATTGTCCGGTGACAGCGCCGGAACCGTCCGACAATACCAAGTTTCCACAGGTCGGACTCCCGGCATCTCTAAAGGCTACTCGTGCAGTGAGGTTTGGGCAAGGCGGTCTCGGGCGAGGTACGCGAGCCGCCTTCAAGAAGGGGGTGCCGCCGACGGCGTGGATTAGCGGCCGACGCGGTTTCCGGATTCCGTCTCGAACGCGGTGACGTAGCCGCCTTCGCTTCCGTCGCGCATGGGCGCAATCGTCACCTTGATCCGGTCTCCGAACTCGATCATGTCGGGCCGCCAGCCTGAACGGTACACGTTGTTGCGGCTGTGCCCTTCGAACTCGATGTCCCTTACTCCCCGTTCGTCGGTCACCTGCAGGACCAGCGTGAGATGGGGGTTGACGACTTCCAGCTTCTGGACCACGCCTTCCATTTCAACCGTGTTGTTGAAGTCCATTGCCGCCGCCGAATGGTGGGCGAAGACCCCGGAAACTCCGGCGAGGACCAGAATCATGCCGGCGAAGGCCCCTCGAATCGGATTCATGACTGGACGCTCCATTGGTTGCTCCGTTTTTATTGTGTCGAGGTTTCTGCCGCCGCGCGGAGTTCTTCCAGGCGGTTCTGCCAGATCGGTTCGTTGCATTCGTAGGTCATCAGGAATCCGTTCGGTATGATGGACCATCGCTTCACATCCGAGACCGGTTCGGTGTAAAAGTCCGGATCGGTCATCGTCATCTCGGCGGTCAGCACCTTTCTGCCGTCTTCCTCGGTCAGCGTGTACCGTTCGACGATGCTCGCCCGATCGCTGTGGGCGTAACGCTGGTTCACCTGTTCCTTCAGTTGAGTGGTTTCCACAATCAGCGTGTCCCCTTCCCATCGGCCGGTGGAGTACCCGTTGCGCTCGGGAACGCGGTCGCCCTCCAGGATGATGCGGTCGCCGAAATATACGCGGCGGATCTCGTTGTGCGCTTCGTAGACGATCGTGATCTGATCGGGCCGCTGGATCACTTCCATCGGATACCCGCCCGAACCCAGCATCGATCCCGGCATGCCGGTTCCGAGGCAATATCCTCCCGGCGTCTCTCCGAGCGGGGACACCAGGGCTCGGTATTCGGCAACCTTGGCTTGTGCCTCATCGCGGAGAGGCAAATCGGGGCCGGCTTGGCCGCGGCCTCGAGGTCCGCCGGCATAATTGGTCCAGATGCCTGTGAAATCCGGAGTTTCGGTTTGTGCAAAACCGATCCCGGCGATCAGGCCCATGATCGACACGTATCGAAGGCAGGTTGCAATTCTGCTGGACATCGATTCCTCCATCTCCGCGTGAATTGTACACAAGTGATATACGGACGGGTAGAGAATTGGCGGATCCGGCGGCTGAAGATCCCGATCGCGGATGCGTTGGTACCGGCTGCTATAACGCGACCCGGCGTAACCGTAACGCGTTCGAGATTACCGATAGCGAACTGAACGTCATTGCGGCGCTTGCGATAATCGGACTCAGCAACAAGCCGAAGAAGGGAAACAGGACCCCCGCGGCCACCGGAACGCCGATCGAGTTGTAGACGAAGGCGAAGAACAGGTTTTGGCGAATGTTGCGCATGGTGCCGCGGCTCAGCCTGCGCGCGCGCACGATTCCACCGAGATTGCCCTGGACCAGGGTAACGCCGGCGCTTTCGATCGCGATGTCGGTGCCGTGTCCCATGGCAATACCCACGTCGGCTTGTGCCAGGGCAGGCGCGTCGTTGACGCCGTCCCCGGCCATCGCAACGAGGTGGCCGGCTTCCTGGAGTTCACGGACCGCCCGGTGTTTGGCTTCGGGAAGAACCCCGGCCCGCACTTCGACAATTTCCAGGCGCTCGGCCACGGCTTGCGCGGTTGTCTGGTTGTCGCCGGTGAGCATGACAATCCGGAGCCCTTCTTCGCGCAATGCCCGAATCGCTTCGGGTGTGGTTTCTCTTATCGGATCGCCGATCGCAATCAGCCCCGCCGGCCGGTTGTCCAGCGCGAGCATGACGACCGTCGCACCGTCTGTCCGGAGCGTCTCCGCAATCCTTGTGAGTGCTTCCGCGTTGACGTTCCGGTCTTCCATCAAGGCCTGGTTGCCCAGCGCGATCTTGTGGGACCCCGCGACGCCGATGACGCCCTTGCCCGTGATCGACCGGAACTCTTTGGCAGGTTCGAAGCCGATGCCGCGATCGCGAGCGGCCGAAACGATGGCGCGGGCCAGGGGGTGCTCGCTCGCGGACTCGATCGCCGCGGCCGCGGCAAGCACTTCCTCTTCCGTCGATGGATCGAGCGCGACGACCTGTTCGACCCGCGGACGGCCCTCGGTCAACGTACCCGTCTTGTCGATCAGGAGCGTGTCGACCTTTTCGAGCACTTCCAGCACCTCGGCGTTCTTGATCAGAACGCCGGCTGTTGCGCCCCGGGCCATGCCCACGATGATGGACATGGGCGTCGCGAGTCCGAGGGCGCACGGGCATGCGACGATCAAGACGGCGACGGCATTGACCAATCCGTAGCCCATTCGCGGTTCAGGGCCGGCCAGAGCCCAGACAACGAAAGTCAGCACCGAAACTGTGACGACAACGGGAACGAAATAGCCGGCAACGCTATCGGCCAGCCGTTGGATGGGCGCCCGGCTGCGCTGAGCTTCGCCGACCATCCCCACGATTTGCGAAAGCACCGTGTCCTTCCCGACCTTCTCGGCAACCATCGTGAAGCTTCCCGTTCCGTTGACGGTGCCTCCGGTCACCGCTGAACCCGTCTCCTTTTCCACCGGTATGGGTTCGCCGCTGATCGCCGATTCGTCGACGGCGCTCCACCCGTCCACGACGCGTCCGTCAACCGGCACCTTGTCGCCCGGACGGACACGCAGGAGGTCGTTCCCATGCACGTCGGCCAATTCGACTTCGGTCTCGCTTCCGTCGGCGTCGATTCTGAGAGCCGTCGCGGGGGCCAGATCCAGAAGCGCGCGGATGGCATCGCCGGTTCGTCGACGGGCCCGAAGTTCAAGGACCTGTCCCAAAAGAACCAGGACCACGATTGCGGCAGCGGCTTCGAAGTAGACTTGCACTTCGCCTTCCGCGTTTCTGAATGCGCCCGGAAACACCCCGGGCGTCAGGGTCGCGGCAACGCTGTACATGTAGGCCACTCCCGTCCCGAGGGCGATCAGCGTGAACATGTTCAGACTGCGGTTCACGACCGACGCCCACCCGCGTTCGAAGAACGGCCAACCGCACCACAGGACGACCGGACTGGCCAGAGCCAATTGAATCCAGTTCAGGCCGCCCATCGACAGAGCGGTGGCAATGGGACTTCCCGCGATCATGTGCCCCATTGCCAGCACGAGCAGGGGTAACGTCAGCACCAGTCCCACCCTGAACCGACGGGACATGTCGTCCAATTCCGGGTTCGACTGCTCGGCCAGGGCGGCGGCATCGAATTCCAACGGCTCCAACGCCATGCCGCACTTCGGGCAGGGGCCAAGGGATTCCTGACGGACTTCCGGGTCCATCGGGCAGGTATAGATCGTTCCGGGCGGCTGCGGGGAGAAGTTTTCCAGCGCTACGAGACCGCCCCCAAGATACAGCGAGGGAGCGGCTTTGAATTGTTCCAGACACTTGGTCCGGCAGAAGACGTAGCGTGTGCCTTCGTATTCGTAGCGGTCCGTGGCGGTTCGCTCGTCGACCTCCATGCCGCAAACCGGATCCTTCATGGGCTGAGTGTACACCGGGCCATCGGGTGCGAACGAACGCCATCCGTTGGCGGTCTGCCAGCCGGCAGTGACGGGCTCTACCCGGCCATCTGCCGCAGGACGTACTGCAGGATCCCGCCGTTTCGGTAGTACTGAATCTCCACCGGGGTGTCGATGCGGACCAGAACATCGAACGCGGTCACTTCGCCGCCGTCGCCCGTCGCCGTGACGTTCAGTTGACTGGCGGGTGCGAGTCCCTCCGCGATACCGGAAATCGAGAACTCTTCAAGACCCGTAAGTCCAAGGCTTTCGCGGCTCTGACCCGCGACGAATTGCAACGGCAGGACACCCATGCCCACAAGATTGCTCCGGTGGATCCGTTCGTAGCTTTCGGCGATGACGGCGCGGACACCGAGCAAACGGGTGCCCTTCGCTGCCCAGTCTCGAGAGGACCCGGAACCGTATTCCTTTCCCGCAATGACGATCAGTGGCGTGCCCTCGGACCGATACTGCATCGCCGCGTCGTAGATGGGCATCTGCTGCTGTTCCGGGAGGTGAACCGTGACGCCGCCCTCGGTGCCCGGGGCCATTTGGTTTCGCAGGCGGATGTTGCCGAATGTCCCCCGCATCATGACTTCGTGGTTGCCCCGGCGCGAACCGTAGGAGTTGAAGTCGCCGGGCTCGACTCCGTTCGATTGCAAATACCGGGAGGTAGGACTATCCAGAGGAATGGCGCCCGCCGGAGAAATATGGTCGGTCGTCACCGAATCCCCAAGGACGGCCAGGGCCCGTGCGCCGACAATGTCCCTGGGTTCCGAAACGCCATCGGCCATGTCGTCGAAGAACGGCGGTTTCTTGACGTATGTCGATGCGTCGTCCCATGCATAGAGTTCACCGGTTGGAACCTCAAGGCTGTTCCAGCGTTCGTCGCCCGCCAGCGATTCGTCGTATGCCGTCCTGAACATTTCAGGCTTGATGGAGCTCTGGATCATGGCCTGGACTTCCTTCGGATCGGGCCAGATTTCCTTCAGATATACCCCCGTGCCGTCCGCGTCGTGACCGAGCGGTTCGTTTGCGAAGTCGATGTCCATATTGCCGGCCAGCGCGTAGGCCACCACAAGCGGCGGCGATGCCAGATAGTTGGCCTTGACCAGGGGATTGATGCGTCCCTCGAAGTTCCGGTTACCGCTGAGCACCGATGTCACCACCAGATCGTTGGCTTTTACGCCGGCGGCGATCGGTTCAGGCAGCGGCCCGCTGTTACCGATGCAGGTGGTGCATCCATAGCCCACCAGATGGAACCGCAGCGCTTCGAGATGCTTGAGCAGGCCGATGTCTTTCAGATAGTCGGTCACCACACGTGAACCGGGTGCGAGGCTGGTCTTCACCCATGGCTGGACGTCGAGTCCTCGTTCCACCGCGTTGCGCGCGAGCAGGCCGGCTGCCACCATGACCGACGGGTTCGAGGTATTCGTGCAACTGGTGATGGCCGCGATGACCACCGAGCCGTGTTCGATCTCGAAGTTGTCGTCTCCGTTCGTTATCTGAACGGTCCCCGGTTTGGAAGCGTTTCCGGCGATCGAGGAAAGCGCCTTCGCGAACGATGCCTTCGACTGGGTTAACGGAATCCGGTCCTGGGGCCGCTTCGGTCCGGAGATGCTGGGTTCCACTGACGCCAGATCCAGTTCCAGACTGTCTCCGAATACCGGTTCCGGGCTGTCCGGATCCCGGAACATGCCCTGTGCCTTGGCATACGCTTCGGTTCGTGCGATCGCGTCCGGCGAACGTCCGGTGAGCTTCATGTACTCGATGGTCTCGCGATCGATAGGAAAGAAGCCGATCGTGGCGCCGTATTCGGGTGCCATGTTCGAAATCGTCGCGCGGTCTGCCAACGACAGGTTTCCCAGTCCAGGTCCGTAGAACTCGACGAACTTGCCGACGACGCCTTTTTTACGGAGTATCTGCACGACATGCAAGACCGCGTCGGTCGCTGTTGCGCCTTCAGGCAGCCGTCCGGTCATGCGGAATCCGACGACTTCGGGAATGAGCATCGAGATCGGGCAACCCAGCATGGCCCCCTCGGCTTCGATGCCTCCCACGCCCCAACCGACCACGCCCATTCCGTTGACCATGGTGGTATGAGAGTCGGTTCCCACCAGTGTGTCCGGATAAAGCGTCGGCGTGCCGTCTCGATTCAGAAAGACCACGTGCGCCAGATATTCGATGTTCACCTGATGCACGATGCCGGTGTCGGGCGGCACGACGCGGAAGTTTTTGAACGCGGTCTGGCCCCACTTCAGGAAGAGATAGCGCTCACGGTTCCGCTCGGCTTCAATCTGCGCGTTGTAAGCAAACGCGTCAGGCGTTCCGAACCTGTCGACCTGAACGGAATGGTCGATGACAAGGTCAACGGGCTGCAATGGGTTGATCTGGCTGGGCTTGCCGCCCATTTGCCGCACGACGTCGCGCATCGTGGCCAGATCGATAACTGCCGGGACACCCGTGAAGTCCTGCATCAGGATCCGCGCCGGGCGAAATGCGATCTCCCGGTCTGTGCTGTTGCCGACCGAGTTGACGATGGCCCGAATGTCGTCGGCCGAAACCGACTCGTTGTCTTCGTGCCGGAGCAGGTTCTCGAGCATGACCTTGAGTGAGAATGGCAGTTGGGATACGCCCCCGACGCCGGCCTTTTCGAGCGCTTCCAGCGAGTAGTACCGGAACGAGCCGGTGTCCAACTTCAGAGTGGATTCTGAACCGAAGGTGTTCATCTCGGGATTAATCTCCTGGCAACCCGGAATCGAGCATTATACCGAGCCGGGGGCGAAAAAACAGGTTGTTGAACGATCGGGACCCGATGAACAGGCCCTGGATGAACGGTGTCGAGCGGTCTTTCAAGCTGTTATCATAGAGAACTTTGCCTGTCCCGGGAGGTCCGTCGAACGATGTCCTTGATCGAATACAACGGAATGCGGCCGAAGTTGGGAGAAGGGGTGTTTATCGCCGAAGGCGCCCGTGTCATCGGCGACGTCGAGATCGGGGATCACTCCAGCATCTGGTTCAACACGGTCGTGCGCGGCGACATCCACCACATCCGGATCGGCAGGCATTCCAACATTCAGGACGGTTCGGTGTGCCACGTGATGCGGAACGAATGCCCCTGCATTCTGGGAGACTACGTGACCGTGGGGCATGCCGCGGTCCTTCACGGATGCACCGTCGAATCTCACTGCCTGATCGGGATGCAGGCCACCCTGCTGAACGATGTTCGTGTGGGCTCGCACTCGATCGTGGCCGCCGGCGCGCTGCTGCCAGAAGGCATGGCGGTTCCGCCGCGGAGCCTCGTCATGGGCATGCCGGCCAAGGTGAAACGCGAGTTGAACGACGTCGAGGTCGCCAGTATCGACGCCTACGCCCAGCGGTACTACGAGTACAAGAGTGCCTACCTTGCGAGCGCGGAAGTGCGGTCCCAGTCCGCAACGGGATCTTCATGATCCGGGTGGCGCGCGGCACCTTCGACATCCTTCCGCGCGAGGTGCGTGTCTGGCAGGGCATCGAACGCGAAATGCACTCGATATTCGACGCGTACGCCTTCAATGAAATTCGCACGCCCATATTCGAAATGACCGAACTGTTCGTCCGCGGAGTCGGCGAAGACACCGACATCGTGTCCAAGGAAATGTATACCTTCGTGGACAAGGACGAGACCACGTCGTTGACTTTGCGCCCCGAAGGCACCGCGCCCGTCGTTCGTTCATACATCGAGAATCGAATGGATGCCGAGTCGCGGATGCAGAAGCTCTACTATATCGGTCCGATGTTCAGACGGGAGCGTCCCCAGAAAGGCCGTTTTCGCCAGTTTCATCAGGTCGGCGCGGAGGTGCTGTCGGCAACCGACGAGCCCGCGATCGAAGCGGAAGTCATCGAGATGCTGTTGATGTTGTTCTCGCGGCTTGGCGTTTCCGATATCGAACTGCAGGTGAACTCGGTGGGGTGCGGCGAGTGCCGTCCGGATTTCGTGACCCGGCTCCGGGCCCGGATCGCCGAAGATTCTTCGTCGTTGTGCGGGGACTGCCGCCGCCGCGGAGAGACCAATCCCATGCGGGTTTTCGACTGCAAGGTTCCTTCGTGCCAGCCTCGCATCGCGGTGCTGCCCACGATCATGGCGAATCTATGCGATCGGTGTGCCACGCATTTCGCGAAGTTCCGGAGCTACCTGGACGATCGGGAGATCGCCTACCGCGTCGAGGAACGGATGGTGCGGGGTTTGGACTACTACACGCGGACGGCGTTCGAAATCAAATCGGGCGTCCTGGGCGCTCAGAATACCGTTGCCGCTGGAGGCCGATATGACGGCCTTGCAGCGGCCCTGGACGGCCCCCCGACCCGGGGTTTCGGCTTTGCCATGGGTCTGGAGCGCCTGATTCTGTCGATCCCTGAACCCGAAAAACTGTCAGGGGCGCCGGGTCCGTCTTACTTCCTGGCAACAATGGGGGACGAAGCGTTTCGCTACTCGACGCTTCTGGCCAGGCGTCTGCGCGCGGCGGGGGCATCGGTTTACGTGGACTTCGACGGACGGAGTCTGAAAAGCCAGATGCGCCTGGCCGACAAGATCCATGCGGCTTTCGTCGTCATGATCGGGGACCAGGAAGTGCGGTCGAAGACGCTGACTGTCCGAAACATGACCACGCGCGAACAGAACGAAATGACCGAAGTCGAACTTGTAGACGCGGTTGAGAGCGCTGGCAACACGTAGGAAAGCGAAGTCGTGGTTGCGGAAATTTGACAATTGAAAACGCCGAAAAGAGACAGGAATGCGAACTCATAGTTGCGGAGAGTTGACAGTAATCGACGAGGGCAGGGAAGTCTCGCTGGCCGGATGGGTCAACGTGCGACGGGACCACGGGCAGTTGGTATTTGTCGACCTGCGCGACCGGGCCGGTATCACCCAGGTGGTCTTCAATCCAAAGCGCTCCGCGGCCGTCCACAAGGCGGCCAAGGGTCTTCGAAACGAGTTCGTCATTACCGTCCGCGGAACCGTCACCCGGCGCGCCGGCGACATGATCAATCCCAACCTCGAGACGGGCGAGATCGAAGTCGTTGCCGATGAGATCGTCATTCACAGCGAAGCGAAGAACCCGCCGTTTGCGATCGAAGACGATCTGGCGACCTCCGAGGAGTTGCGCCTCAAATACCGCTATCTGGATCTTCGCCGCAAGCCCTTGCAGCAAAACCTTCATCTGCGGCACAAGGTTATGATGGCCATCCGGAAGTACATGGATGCGAACGATTTCTGGGAGATCGAGACACCGTTTTTGACCCTGTCCACTCCCGAGGGCGCGCGAGACTATCTGGTACCCAGCCGTCTGTATCACGGCCAGTTCTATGCGCTGCCCCAGTCGCCTCAGTTGTTCAAGCAGCTATTGATGGTTGCCGGTTTCGAAAAGTACTTCCAGATCGTGCGTTGTTTCCGCGACGAGGACCTTCGGGCGCACCGCCAGCCCGAGTTCACCCAGTTGGATGTTGAAGTTTCGTTTCCCGATTCCGACGCCCTGTTTGCCCTGATGGAAGGCTTGATGACGGAAGTGTTCCGGCTGGCGGGTATCGAGGTCGCCGCGCCGTTTCCCCGAATCGGCTATCGTGAGGCTATGGACCGGTATGGCAGCGACAAGCCGGACACCCGCTTCGGGGTTGAACTGAGGGATTTTTCAGCCGTCTTTGCCGAGGGCGGTCCATCGTTGTTCCGCGAAATGGTGGAAAGCGGTCAGACGGTTCGCGGTCTGATCGCGCCGGTTGCGTATTCGCGCAGGATCCTGGACGAACTGGATGCCTTCGTCAAGCAGTTCGGGGGCGCGGGACTGGCATGGGTGCAGGTGACCGGCGATGAACCCCGAACCCTGCCTGTACTGAAGAAGGCCGGTCCGGAAACGATCCGGCGTTTGATCGAAGAGTCCGGCGCCCAGTCCGGAGAGACCGTGTTCGTGGTTGCCGGCGACCGGAATCCCACCCTGGAGCGGTTGGGCGCCCTTCGGCTCGAACTGGCCCGGCGTGAAGGCTGGATCCCGGACGGTCAGTGGAACTTCCTTTGGGTCGTCGACTTTCCCCTGTTCGATTACGACGAAACCGACCAGCGCTGGGTTTCGCAGCACCATCCATTTACCGCGCCTCTTGAAGACGACTTGCCCATTGTGGAGAGCGACCCCGGACGTGTCCGCGCCAAAGCCTACGATATGGTGTTGAACGGACTGGAAATCGGCGGCGGATCGATCAGAATCCATCGGAGCGAGGTGCAGAAGAAGGTCTTTCGCGCTCTTGGTCTGGCTGACGAAGAAGCCCGGGAGAAATTCGGGTTCTTCCTCGAAGCGTTGGAGTATGGGACGCCGCCGCACGGCGGGATTGCCCTGGGCCTGGACCGGATCGTGATGCTACTGGCGGGCAGCACATCGTTGCGGGACGTAATCGCCTTTCCCAAGACGGCCCGCGCGCTGGACATGATGTCGGAGTCTCCATCGGGCGTTTCGGAGAAGCAACTTCGGGAACTGGGGATTCAGGTTCGGGAGAAGTAGGCAAAAGGGGATCGTGCCCAAGATTTCAATTCTTCAGGACTCTGTCGCAAACCAGATCGCCGCCGGCGAAGTGGTTGAACGCCCGTCTTCGATCGTCAAGGAACTGGTCGAGAACGCGATCGACGCGGGTGCGAAGAAGATCGTCGTGGAAGTCGAGGGCGGAGGCCGAGCGCTGATTCGGGTGATCGACGACGGCGAGGGGATGTCCCACGAAGATGCCCAACTCGCATTCAAGCGTCACGCCACCAGCAAGCTCCAGCAGCCCGACGACTTGTTTTCGATCGAGACTCTGGGGTTCCGCGGCGAAGCCCTGCCCTCGATTGCATCGGTCGCGCGTGTCCGTCTGGAGACCCAGGAGCCGGGGACCTCGACGGGAACGTCGATCGAGATTGCCGGCGGCGACGTCGTGGTTGTCCGCGAAGAAGCGTTTCCCCATGGCACGCAAATCGTGGTCGAGGACGTCTTTTACAACGTTCCCGCCCGCCGCAAATTCCTGAAATCCGAGTCCTACGAACTCAGTCAGGTCACGAGGCATTGCACGCACTACGCCCTGGCGTTTCCGGCAATCCATTTCGTTCTGAAAAGCGGCACTTTCGAACTGCTGTCGGCGCCTCCCGCCGCGAGCTTGCGTGAGCGCATTTTTCAGGTGTTCGGGGCAGACCTGCTCGACGAGATGGTCGAATACGAACGGCGGTTCTCTTCGGCGGGCCTGAAACTGCATGTCTTCACCTCCCGGCCTCAGGTTCAGAAATACAACCGCAATTCAATGTATTTCTTCGTCAACGGCCGTGCGGTTCGCGAAAAGGCGCTGTTCCACGCCTACACCGAGGCCTACCGCAACATTCTGCCGTCGGGAACTTTTCCCGTCACGATGCTTTACGTCGAAGCACGGCCTCGTGACGTCGACGTCAATGTCCATCCGTCGAAGACCGAGGTGCGGTTCCGCCGGTCATCGGTCGTTCACGATGCGGTTCGCGACACTGTTGTCGAAGCATTGCGGTCCGACAAGACCATCATTCCAATGGGGGATGACCCGAAGGCGTCGGCGTATGCCGCCCCCCGGTTCAGGAGTCGTGTGCCCGATTCCTGGGACAGTGGCGCAATCGCTCGCGAGCCGTTCGAGGGTTCCCCGGCGGCCTTGACCTACACCGGGAATCGGGCGCTGGACCTTACGTATGAGGAAGGTCGGGAGACCGTGGGCGCCGGTGACGCCGTCGAAGTGGTCCCACAGGCGGCAACGCCCGATTTCGACCTCGTGCGGTCACAGATACACCCTCTGGGACAACTGCGCGACAGTTTTATCGTAGCCAGTGACGAGTCGGGCCTGATCGTGATCGATCAGCATGTCGCTCACGAGCGCGTGCTCTTCGAACAATACGAACGGCAGAAAGCGCGGGAACAGATCGATGTCCAGCGGCTCCTCACGCCGATTCTTCTGGAGTTGTCGCCCAGGCAGGAGGCGCTGTTCGAGAGCCTGACGCCCGAGTTGGCGCGCAACGGCTTTGAGGTTTCGCCGTTTGGGCCGCGTACGATCGCTGTCGAGACGGCGCCTGCCATTCTCAAGGCCGGACAGGTTGAGACGTTGCTGCGTGAGGTCATTGACGGACTTGAACGTGAGGATCAGGCCCTGAACATCGATGCGTTCAGGGCGAAAATTGCCGCGACGGTCGCATGCCACGCCGCGATCAAGATCAACAATCCGCTGGACGATGTCAAAATGCGATGGCTTGTCGCCGAACTCATGAAGACCGACTGCCCCACGGTTTGTCCCCATGGCCGTCCAATCATCGTCAGATACGATCTCAAAGAGATTCGGAAGGCGTTCAAAAGGGCATAAATGCGGTACTTTGCTTGAAGTTTTGGTTCGTAGCGTGGTCCTGAACTGACCCACGCCCGGCAGAAAATGCCGACGATTGGGCACCTGCGAATTACGCATGATTTGTTTGTGAGTTACTCATGACTAACTAATGCTGAATCGTCTGTATCGTCTCAACACTTTCACTAGGAGGACCCGGTATGGCAGGTAAATTGACACAGACTCAGATAATTGCGACGCTGGCAGACAGGACCGGCATGGCCAAGAAAGACGTCAAGGGTTTCTTGGGCGACCTCGCAACTCTTGCGCACGAGGAAGCCAGGAACAATGGCGAGTTCACCATCCCCGGCGTTGGGAAACTCATAAAGCAACAGCGGGAAGCACGGACCGGCCGGAACCCTCGGACGGGTGAGCAGATTCAGATCCCTGCCAGGACGGTGCTGCGGTTCCGGATTGCCAAAGCCGCGAAGGACGCTGTGCTCGCCGGCTGACAGAAAACGTTGGCAGCCCCTCCAAGGTGTGCTGCCACGTGCCGTCAGGGCGGATTCGCTGGAGTCGAACTGAACGTGGGGGCTATCGTTTGCCGGTATCCCTCGCGTTCTTTTTATTGGGCATTTCCGAGCCAAGTGTCCTGTCCCACAAATAACGTGCCTAACGCCGATGGGTCTTGGCTGACGAGGTTTAGCAGTCCGTGGCAGGACCCTTCAGGGTCGCGCGCTGGGGTCTTCGAGTCTCAGGCGCGAAGATGAGGAGCGGAGCGATGGTTTCACATCGTGACCGACGAACGACAAAGCCTGTGACCCGAACCCCCCTGCGCCCTACGGGTTACGGCGGCATCGGGCCATCTGCCACGTTGCCCCTCCTCGATCGATGGAGGACATCGACTTCGTCGTGGCGCCTCGCATATGGCCCAATGGCGCTCGTAACGCGATCCCTGCAGGGTTCTGCCACGGGCTGCCGGAAGCGAGACGGAAGTGGATGCTCATTCATCGTGAACGTCGAGCGACAACGAGATCGCCGCCAACCCCCATCGGCCCGAAGGGTTCGGGCGGAACGGGGCCGTCTTCGTTGTCGTTCCTCCACTCGCAATGCGGGACATTCGCTCGGTCGTCACTCCTCGAATACGACCCCGTTGCGCTCCGAACGTTAAACTCGCTATTTATGGGACAGGACACTAAATGAAGTGCATGATTCGGTAGAACCGGGTCGCGGTTCTGCCGAATCACGAGAGGACCGGCCCGAAGCCGGGAATGGGGTTCGCACTGGCGTCGCGGCCGCTTTATTCCAAGACCTTCAACGCCGCCGCGGCGACCTGTTCGTCCTGCGGCGAGGTCAATCCACTCACTCCGATCGCGCCCACGACTTTGCCGTCGGCAATGACGGGCAATCCTCCCTGGACGGGGAGCACGCCGTCAACGGCCAGAAACGCGGTTCGGCCGCCGGAGATCATATCTTCCAAAGCCTTCGTGGGGCGATTGAAACCCGCGGCCGTTCTGGCTTTCCCGATCGCAACTTCGATGGACGCGGTTTGAACGCCGTCCATCTTCTGAAACATGAGAAGGTTTGTGGCGGCGTCGACGATTGCGATCGCGACGTTCCAATCGTTCGATCGTGCTTCCGCTTCCGCGGCGGCCATCATTTTCTGTGCTGTCTCCAAAGGAATGAATTTCGCGGTTCCAAACATGTCTCACCTCGTTTTCGCGTTTGAGGGTCAGTTGGGTACTGGCGCCGAGCGTTCGGGGATCAGCACTCCGAGCGACCAGCCAACGGCCCCGGCAATCCCTCCAATAATGCAGTTGCTCAGCAAGCCGCCGGTCCGGTTGGTCATCGCTTCGACGAAACTTGCCGGACCTTCGACTCCCAGCGCGATCGGTTCGTTGAAGTGCGTGCCGCCAAGTGGATACGAAATGGCCGTTCCGACCACGATCAGGATCTGGGCGGCCAGGGCGATCATCGCGCCCACTGCGATTCCACCGGCGAATCCGTAGCCTTGGTATCGTCGGCCAAAGGCGCCCCAGACCAGCGCCAGATGCACCTCCAGAGTCACCATCGAAAAAACCCGGATGCCCAGTTCATATGGAGCGCCCAACAGGCTCATGACCAGTTTTCCAAGAAAGAAAATGAGGAGCAACAGGGCGGGGAGCGTTACAAAACGGACTTTTTCTTGCATGGCAGCCGATTATCCTTCGTTGGTATTCAGACGCGGATTCTACGTCAGTCGGCCGCGAAGCGAAAGGGCCGGTATTTGGCGGCACGACCGGTGCGTGGCACCTGGACGCCCTCGAGGCGGCCTTCAAGGGCAACGCCGCGGCGGATACCCAAACTCTCTGGCGTACATGTGGGCGTGACGCACCCGAGAATGAGTTAGCGCGATGGACCGAGCGGTTTCGCGAATCGTGTCAGGTGTTGGAGGGGGCGCTTCCATCCCCCTTGAGCTTTCCGGGGTGTGCCGCTTGGCCGGAGATCGGCGTCAATCGAATGTGAACTCCACGCGAAGTCCTGTGCCAGGGGGGAATCACTCTTGATCGCGGCCCCCGAAGTAGGCCTCCCGATGACGGACCCGGTAGGCTGGATCGCTCGCGATGACCGCCATCAGATGCCAGCGACCGTCCTGGAGGGAGTGCGAGGGATAGTATCCGATGCTGTACTGATTTCTGAGTTCGTTCGCGAGTTCGTCGAGCGCGTCCGAGATCTGGTTCCGTCGACTGTCGTCCGAGAATCCCGTAACCCGCCAAGCCCGGCCGCCGCTTATCTCACCGAAGAGTTCCAGAACCCCCATGTTCAAGGCGTCTTGGAAAACGGTTGGGACTCCCGTGCCAACCGGTCCTCCAGTGGGAAACGTTGGAGGTGTCCCCCCTGGAAACGGGATTCCGATGGGCGTCCTCGGACCGGAGGGTCCTCCGCCGGGAAACGTTGGGGGTGTAGGGAGCACGGGTCCAGATAGCCCCCCATCGGCCGCGATTCCCAAAGAGTAGACCAGCATTTCGGATTCGCGAACATAACGCTGTGCACGCTCGAACGAAGTGGCGCTCGATGTGTCTTCGCCGTCGCTGATGAGGAGAATCGCCTTCTTGTCGTGTTTTCCGTTCCGGATGTGGTCGACGCCCAGAGCGAGAGCGTCATGGATCGCCGTTCCGCCGCCCACCTGCACGCTCCGAAGGGCCCTCGACAGGCGGCGGCGGTCATCGGTAAAATCTTCGACAAGCCGGGCCCGATTGTCGAATGTGACCAGGAAAATCTCGTCGTCCGGGTGGATCTGGCTGAGGAACCGCTCGACAGCTACAGTGGCCGTATCGATCTTCCGCTCCATGCTCCCGCTGGTGTCAAGAAGGATACCGACGCTGACCGGAAGATCCTCCGACTGCGCAAAATGGGCGATCGATTGCAGTTCTCCATCTTCGTAGAGGGTGAAATCCTCTGGGGTGAGGTCTGCGACATGGCGGTTTCGGTCATCAAGAACCGTCGCCACCACGTTGACCAGTGCGACATCGACCTTGAGTTGTGCGGCAGACAAGACTCCTGCGACAGCCGCCGCGAGAATGACTGGGACGATACGGCTCACGATTCCTCCCGGTTTGTTTCTGTGGATTTAGACCACGGGTGCAGCCATTCGTTTAATCCCATGAGTCTTCCGGAAAAGCGGTCGTTGGGCGGGAACGTCCTGATGCGGGCCCGCCGGCGCGCGGCAGCGCGCCCGGCGTGAGGAACACGCCGTGGAACGCGGGCATCCTGCCCGCGCCCGGGTTACGTAGTCCGGAATAATGCGCCCTTTCTTGCGCGCGGGAGCGCGCCCTGGGAACGCGCCTGCGCTTGATCCGGCGCGAGGAACGCGCCGCTACGCGCCCGGCGTGAGGAACACGCCGTGGAACGCGGGCATCCTGCCCGCGCCCGGGTTGCGTAGTCCCGAATAATGCGCCCTTTCTTGCGCGCGGGAGCGCGCCCTGGGAACGCGCCTGCGCTTGATCCGGCGCGAGGAACGCGCCGCTACGCGCCCGGCGTGAGGAACACGCCGTGGAACGCGGGGCTAGCGGATGGATCCGGCGCTGCTGCAGACAACTCGTGAGAAAAGCGGGCCGGATTCACGGTGCTATAATCCTTGAAGTTCGATAAGGATTTGAAGAGGGATTAATGAAATCAATCAAATGGCTCCGTTGTTTCCTGATTGTGGCGCTGACGGCGGTGTTACCGGCCTGCGGTTCGACCCCTTCGGCGCAGACAGTGGACACGGATTCAACGTCGCTGGCCCTCTTTCCGGTCGATTCGAACGGTATTCTTTTTCTCGATGTCGACGGTCTGCGCGAGATGGAATTCTTCAGGGAATTCCTGGTTGGAGTCGGGTCAGACTCCGACATGCCCGAAGAGCTGCGCGATTTCGTGAACGAGACCGGTCTGGACCCGATCGACGACGTCCAACAGTTGATTGCCGGACGTGTGGGCGAGGATCAGTTTCTGGTTGCCGTTCGTTTTCTCGGCGATTTGCAGGGTGCGGAGGAGTTTTTCGAACAACTGGGGACGGTTTCCGAATCCCATGAGGGCAGATCGATCTATCGGCCGGAACCGGAGGAGGACTGGGGCATTACCTTCGTAAATAACCTGGCGATTCTGGGATCGTCCGGCGCGGTCCGGTCCGCTCTCGACCGGATGGCGGGCGGACCCTCGGTTCTGGACAACACGGAGACTATGGCGGAGATCCAGGCGCTTGGGGACGGAAATCAGGTGTGGGGTTTCGGGAGCATTGCCGACCTGATACCCGAGGGCGCGCCCCCGCCCGTGGCAATGGATCTGGTTGCGGCGCTCGAACGCGTGACTTTCCGGATGCGCCTCGAGGCAGGCGTGACGGCGAGAATGACAGGCACATTTACGACCGCGGACACCGCAACCCGAGCCGGCGATTTGCTTCGGGGATTCCTTGCCCTCGGAATGATGGGTTCGGCGGATCGGCCGGACGTGGTGGAACTGTTGAGCGGTGTTCAGGTGCGGAATGCCGAGGCCGCGGTCGAGATCGATTTTTCGGTGCCCCAGGAGTTGCTCGACCGATTGGCGGAATCCGTGGTCTCCGACCTCTCCGAATCGCCGTTTGAATAAGCCCGTGCGGCGGCGGCCGTCCGATTGCCCAAGTTCCCGAAGTTGAGTCTGTCTATCTGTAGGCGCCGGACATCGAAGAGAGAAAATCCGCGTTCGCCTTGGTCTTGCTCATCTTTTCGAGTAGCAGTTCCATGGCTTCCACTGTCGACAGCGGATTCAGCACCTTGCGGAGAATCCAGATTCGAGTCAGTTCGTCTTTGGATACAAGAAGTTCTTCCTTTCTGGTTCCCGAACGGTTGATGTCGATTGCCGGAAAGACGCGCTTGTCCACCAGTTTGCGGTCCAGACCGATCTCCATGTTGCCGGTCCCCTTGAATTCCTCAAAAATCACGTCGTCCATGCGGCTTCCCGTATCGATCAGCGCCGTTGCGATGATTGTCAGCGACCCGCCTTCCTCAATATTCCGCGCCGCGCCGAAGAAACGCTTCGGACGCTGAAGCGCATTCGAGTCGACACCGCCGGAGAGCACTTTCCCGGACGGAGGGACAATGGTGTTGTAGGCGCGAGCGAGACGCGTGATCGAATCGAGCAGAATCACGACATCGCGTTTGTGTTCCACCAGACGCTTGGCCTTTTCAATGACCATTTCGGCGACCTGAACGTGGCGCGATGCCGGTTCGTCGAAGGTCGAGCTGATGACTTCACCTTTGACCGAACGCTGCATGTCGGTCACTTCTTCAGGGCGTTCGTCGATCAGCAGGACAATCAAGGCCACATCGGGGTGGTTTGAAGTGACCGAGTTCGCGATGGTTTGAAGGAGCATCGTCTTGCCGGTTCGCGGCGGTGCGACGATCAACCCGCGCTGCCCTTTGCCAATAGGAGTCAACAGATCCAGGACGCGGGCGGACAGTTTGTCCCTGGTCGTCTCCATTTTGAGGCGATCCTCGGGATACAGCGGTGTCAGGTTGTCGAAGAAGATCTTGTTGCGCCCCCGGTCGGGATGCTCGAAGTTGACGGCTTCGACCTTGATCAAGGCAAAATAGCGTTCGCCTTCCTTCGGGGGCCGTACCTGCCCGGAGACGGTATCGCCGGTCCGGAGATCGAACTTTCGGATCTGCGACGGCGACACGTAAATATCGTCGGGACCCGGCAGATAGTTATAGTCGGGCGCCCGCAGAAAACCGAAACCGTCGGGCAGGGTCTCCAGAACGCCTTCGCTGAAAATGAAACCGCTCTTTTCGGTCTGCGCCTGCAGAATTTTGAAGATGAGTTCCTGCTTTCGCATTCCCGACGCACCCTGGATATTCAATTCCTTGGCGATTAGCGTCAGTGCCGACGATTTCTTTTCTTTCAGTTGAGCGATGTCCAAGCCGGCGGTTCCGTCGGGACGTTCGGTCACAAGCTTCTTGGCTGATTGGGGGGTCTTCTTACTCATGGGAGGTATTCGATGTTGCGGCGTGGAACCAGTTGTCCGAAGGTTTGCAGGTCTACACCTGGGAAACAGCAGCCCGGATATTCCGCCATACGGCGTCTTTTCCAAAACCCGAAACTGCCGAGAAAGGAATCAGTTCTACCGAGCCAAGCATTTCTTTGGCTCGCTTAACGGAAAGGAGCATTCGATTTCGTGAAAGCTTATCTGATTTAGTCAGAATAACCGCACTCTGAATATTGAAATAGTCCAGCCACGCCTTGGTCTCGATGTCGGCCGGAGTGGGTGGAATCCTGCAATCTACAAGCAACAGAACCAGTTTCAACTGCGGACGGTCCCGCAGATAACCTTCGACCATCTCTTGCCATCCCGCCTGGATTTGCTTGGGAACTTTTGCGTATCCGTACCCTGGAAGATCGACAAAGTACAGGCGGTCGTTGATCAGAAAAAAATTGATGGTCTGTGTACGCCCCGGCGACGAACTGATTCGGGCCAAGCCCTGAATTCCCGCCAGCGCATTCAACAAACGTGACTTTCCTACATTCGAGCGCCCGATGAAGGCGATCTCCTGAAGTCGATCACTGGGAAAGTCAGCCGGTTTCAGTGTGCTCTTGACGAATCGGGCGGATCTGACTTTCACGGGAGGTTGAACGCGGGAGGCTCGTTCAAGACGCGCTTATAGTACCACACGAGCTTCGCGACGGAGATCAATTTCAATTTCGGTTCCACGCCGGGAACACCGCGCTTGATCCGGCGCGAGGCACGCGCCGCTACGCGCCCGGCGTGAGGAACACGCCGTTGCATTCGCGATTCAACCACGGTGTCGGAATTCAGTGGGCAATGCGCGGTCTGTCTTCGGAACGATCATTCAGATTAAACGCCTCGGCATCGTCGAGCGGAACCGGCTTCTCGGTCAGGGCGATCTTCAGCACGTCGTCCATGTTTTCCACCAGATGAATCGAGAACTCGTCAAGAATATCGCGGGGAATGTCCGGAAGGTCCTTTTCGTTGTCTCGCGGAAGAAGGATAGTC
Organism: Terriglobia bacterium; assembly: GCA_963555775.3. Taxonomy (GTDB): domain Bacteria; phylum Acidobacteriota; class Terriglobia; order 20CM-2-55-15; family 20CM-2-55-15; genus JAJEDW01. The sequence continues at coordinate 1,309,697 of CAUVWY020000009.1, forward strand.
CGGATACCGACCCGGTGAGCGGCCAGCAGCTTATCCTTGACGCCGCCGATTGCCAGGACTTTCCCGCGCAGCGTGATCTCGCCGGTCATCGCGAGTTTGCCTGAAACCGGTATCCTCGTCAGGGCACTCACGATCGCCGTTGCCATGGTGATCCCGGCCGACGGGCCGTCCTTGGGAATCGCACCTTCCGGCACGTGGATATGGAGATCCAGTTTCTGGTAGAAGTCACTGGCGATTCCGAAAGCGTGCACTCTGGAACGCACATAGCTCATGGCCGCCTGTGCCGATTCCTGCATCACGTCGCCGAGCTTTCCGGTCAGGATCAGCTTGCCGCTGCCTTCCATCGGCGTGGCCTCGGTCGCAAGGATTTCGCCGCCGACTTCTGTCCACGCCAACCCTGTCACCAGCCCGATTTCGTCTTTTTTGTCGTGTGGATTCGTTTTGAATCTTGCAATCCCGAGGTAGTCGGCCAAGTTGTTCGCCGTGACCTCCGCTTTGTGCCTCTTTCCCTCACGGACGACGGTTCGAGAGACTTTTCTGCAGACCGAGGATATTTCTCGTTCCAGGTTCCGGACGCCGGCTTCACGGGTGAACTGGCGAATGAGCGCCGGCAGGGCATCGTCGTCGAAACGAATCTGTTTTGGCGTGAGGCCGTTGTTTTCGATCTGCTTCGGAATGAGAAACTTCTTTGCTATTTCCTTTTTCTCTTCTTCCGTATATCCGGGCAGCCGCAGGATTTCCATACGATCCTGCAAAGGCCGTGGGATGGTGTGCAGAACGTTGGCCGTGGCGATGAACATCACTTGCGACAGGTCATAATCGACGTCCAGGTAGTGATCGTTGAAGTATTTATTCTGTTCCGGGTCCAACACTTCAAGGAGCGCGGCCGACGGGTCGCCCCTGAAGTCGTTACTCATCTTGTCCACTTCGTCCAACAGAAAAACCGGGTTCATCGTGCCGGCTTTCTTGATCATCTGAATGATCTGGCCGGGAAGAGCGCCGATGTAGGTTCGTCGATGCCCGCGGATTTCGGCTTCATCTCTGACGCCGCCCAAGGCCAGGCGAACGAACTTTCGCCCGGTCGCCCGGGCGATGGACATGCCGAGCGAGGTCTTTCCGACCCCCGGAGGGCCGACAAAGCAAAGAATGGAGCCCTTGGGTTTCTTGACCAGTTGACGCACGGCAAGGAACTCCAGGATTCGGTTCTTCACCTTGTCGAGACCGTAATGGTCTTCGTTCAGGATCTTTTCGGCCAGCACGATGTCGCGGATTTCGCGGCTGCGCTTTTTCCACGGCACACTGATCAACCAATCGAGATAGTTCCGTGCGACTGTGGATTCGGCCGACATCGCCGGCATCATTTCAAGGCGCTGAAGCTCTTGTTTGGCTTTCTCCAACGCTTCCTTGGGCATTCCGGCATCTGTAATCTTGGCCTTCAGTTCTTCGAGATCGGACTTTTCGTCCTTCTTGCCGAGTTCACGTTGAATCGCCTTGATCTTTTCGTTCAGGTAATACTCTTTCTGGGCGCGCTCCATCTGACGTTTGACACGGCTCTGGATGGAGCGGTCGACCTGCAACTTTTCGATTTCGATGTCGAGCAGGTCGGACAGCCGCTTGCATCGTTCGACCGGATTGAATATCTCGATCAGTTCCTGCTTTTCTTCCACCGACAACATCAGATGCGCGGAGACCGTATCGGTAAATCGGCCGATGTCGTCCAGGCGGATCGCCGAGACGACCTGTTCATAATTCAAGTTATGGCTGAGCTTGACGTACTGCTCGAAGCGCTGACTGACGCGGGCGATCAGTTTGTCGTATCCGGTGAAGGTCTGGTCGCGAAACGGCGACAGGCGCAGGTTTGCCCTCAGGTGGCCATTTTCTTCGTCGAGGTTCAGTATTCGAGCCCGTTCGATGCCTTCGACAAGAACCTTGGTATTGCCATCCGGCAGCTTCAAGGCCTGCAGCAGGTTCGAAACCGTCCCAATTTGATAAATCTCGTTCGGTTTGGGGTTGTCGACGGAGGCGTCGTACTGAGTCGACAGGAAGATCCGCTTGTCGCCCTCGAGTGCGGCCTCCAGGGCCTTTACGGATGATTTTCGCCCAATGACGAAGGGCGCCAGCATGTATGGAAAGATCACGACGTCCCGAATCGGAACCATCGGGAGCGTGACGTTTTCGTATTTGTCCTTTTTCGTCGTCATTGGAAGCGTTTTTTCCGAATCATGAGGTCAATGCCGAAGGACCGGCTTGTCGGTCTGCAGGGACGCGGCGGCCGATCCCGTGGGGTGCGGCCGCGAACTGCCGCGTCTAACCGGCTTTTTCGTACGGCAGCCGTACCTCCATCTTTTCGACCATGGGACGAGTAATCGTCAACTCGGTTTCGAGTTTTTGTCCCGGAAGGGTGTACATGACGTCCAACATCAGTTCTTCCAGTATGATGCGCAGTCCGCGAGCGCCGACCTTTCTCTTGATCGATTGCTCGGCAATCAACTCGACCGCGCCATCGGTGAACTCCAGTTTGACATCCTCGTACTCGAAGAGCCGCTGATACTGTTTGATCAAGGCGTTCTTGGGTTGGGTGAGGATTTTGACCATGGCGGATTTGTCCAACTCGTGGAGCGTGGCCACGACCGGCACGCGTCCGACGAATTCCGGGATCATTCCGTACTTGATCAGATCCTCGGGTTCGATGCCATCGAGCAACACGGACGGTCCTCCCTCGACCTTGATCTTGAGATCGCCCTTGAAGCCCATGGTGCTGTGTTTGGCCAGGCGTTTTTCGACCATCGCCTCGAGACCCACGAAAGCGCCGCCGCAGACAAAGAGAATGTTGGCCGTGTCGACCTGAGTAAACTCCTGATGAGGGTGTTTGCGGCCACCCTGCGGAGGGACGTTCGCGACCGTTCCTTCGAGCATCTTCAGCAGGGCCTGCTGGACACCTTCGCCGGACACGTCCCGCGTAATCGAGGGGTTTTCGTCCTTCCGGCCCACCTTGTCGATTTCGTCGATATAGATGATGCCCGTCTGGGCCCGTTCGACATCGCCGCCCGCGCTCTGAACCAGGCGCAGGATAATGTTTTCGACGTCTTCGCCGACGTAGCCGGCCTCGGTGAGCGTCGTGGCGTCGACAATAGCAAACGGTACGCTCAGCAGCCGCGCAAGCGTCTGAGCCAGAAGGGTCTTGCCCGTGCCCGTGGGCCCGATCAACAGAATATTGGATTTCTGAAGTTCGACATCGGACTTCTTCCGGGACATTTCGATCCGCTTGTAGTGGTTGTAAACCGCCACGGCCAGCTTTTTCTTCGTCTGATGCTGGCCGATGACGTATTGATCGAGGAACGATTTGATTTCGGGCGGTTTCGGAAGGTGGACCTTGTGTGTGCCCGGTTCCATCCTGCGATCTTCATCGATAATGTCCTGGCAGACCGCCACACATTCGTTGCAGATGAAGACCGTGGGGCCCCGCGATCAACTTCCGTACGTCATTCTGGCTCTTGTTGCAGAACGAACATCGAAGGCCATCCCCGTTATTTTTCTTCAAACCGTTTTCCCCCGGCCGGAGTGCGGACAATCAATTCGGACGCTTCGATCGAACCGACAATAACTCCGTTAGATTCAATCGTTTGTAAGCTATGGGCGCTTGGAAATGACTTCGTCGATAATACCATAGTCCTTTGCCTGCTCCGCGCCCATCATGTAGTCGCGTTCCACGTTCTTTTCGATACGGCTCAGTGGCTGGCCCGTGTGCAGCACAAGGATATCGTTCAGGATACTGCGCATCCGAAGGATTTCTTTCGCATGGATTTCGATATCGGTCGCCTGTCCCTGTAATCCCCCCATCCAGGGCTGGTGGATCATGATGCGGGAGTGGGGAAGGGCGAAACGCTTCTTGGGTGTGCCCGCGGCCAGGAGTACCGCCCCCATGCTCGCGGCCTGACCCACACAGATCGTGGTGACGTCGGGACGAATGAACTGAATGGTGTCGTAAATGGCCAGACCGCCGGTGATGGACCCCCCCGGCGAATTGATGTAAAGCGAGATGTCGCGCTCCGGATCTTCAGCTTCGAGATACAAGAGCTGAGCCGTCACCACGTTGGCGATGTTGTCGTCGATCGGCGTTCCGATAAAAATGATGCTGTCCCGCAGCAATCGGGAGTAGATGTCATAGGCCCGTTCTCCGCGGTTCGTCTGTTCGACCACCATCGGTATCAGGGCATTCTGCGCTTCAACTTTATTCGCCATGAACCCGCTTTCGGGAAGTTCGATTCCCAACTTCATTTTTAGTTAATGAGAAATTGTGTCACAAACGCGGGGGTAATCCGAAATCGCACCGATGCCGCGCCATCCGGGCAAGTTCTATTTCCAGACCTCGGGCTCGGGCGAATCGCCAAGGTTAACGGCCGGATTTTCGGGCTCGGGAGTCAGGCTTCCGGCCGGCACAAATTTGACCCGATCCCGCAGCAACTCGAGAATCTTGTTGTTGCGAATCTGGCCGCGCATGCGTTCCATTCCATCGTTTTGGGACATGGCCTCCCTGATGGCCTGAACGGATTGTCCCGTTTCCTCGGCCATTGCCCGTATCTGGTTTTCGGTGTCCTCGCTGGTGACCGCTACACCTTCTTTTTCGGCCAGGCGCTCCAGAATCAGAATCCCCCGAACGTCGCGTACCGCGTGGTCGTATTGATCGGAACTAATCTTGTCCCAGTCGACATCCAGGCCTCGAGGATTCATCCCCTGCTGCGCCAGGTTGCGCACCAGGCGTTGGATGCGCGTCTGGACCTGTTGTTGGACGAGTGAATCCGGCACTTCGAAGTCGTTGTTGTCTTCGAGCCAACGGAGAAGACTGTCGCGCACCTGCTGGTTGGCGTCCTCCTTCCGGTGCTTTTCCATGTTCTGGCGAACCGCGGTACGCAGGGCGTCCAGGTTTTCGTAATCGCCCACTTCCTGCGCGAATTCGTCGTTCAACTCCGGCCGATTCTTTTGCTTGATGCCCTCGATTTTCAGGTCGTAGCGGGCCGTCTTGCCGGCAAGCCGCTTTTCGGGATAATCCGCGCGGTAGACGACTTCGAAGCTCAACTCGTTTCCGACCGCGGCCCCGGTCAGGTTCTCGGTGAACTCCTTGACCGTGGTCTCGCCGCCGACCTCGCAAAGCGCTTTTTCGCGGGAAAGCTTTTCGTCAACCGTGCCTTTCTGGCCGTCCGCCAACGAACCGGTGAACGTGATTTCGGCGAAGTCGCCTGCCCGGAGCGGCCGGTCTTCTTCGACAGGCGCCATTTGAGCCCGCTCTTCGGCCAGATTCCGGAGGTATGCCTGGAGTTCTTCGTCGGTGACTTCGGTCGCGATTTCTTCAACGGGAATTTCGGAGTAGTCGTTCACCTCGAACGCCGGAAAGATCTCGAAGCCCACCTGGAACGACAGGGAAGAGCCGTTGGCATACTCCGGGGGTTCGAAAATGGTGGACGCCTCGACGACATCCAATTGCCGCTCCCTTACGGCGTCGTTGAAGTACCGCGGCAGCAGGTGCTGGTAGATTTCGGAGAGGATATCGTCCTTGTATCGGTTTTTGACGACACCGAGCGGCGCGCGACCCGGACGGAACCCTGGCACGCGGGCTCGCTTGGCAAACTCGCGCGCGACCGTCGTGATTTCGGCGGATACCACGTCCTGGGGAATTTCGATGTCCAGGCGTTTCTTGACTTGGCTGATATCGGTCAGTTCTGCTTTCATACTCTTGTCGATGGGGTAGAGAGGTGTTAGTGCGAAAGGAGGGACTCGAACCCTCAAGGGTTGCCCCACTGGATCCTAAATCCAGCGCGTCTGCCAGTTCCGCCACTTTCGCGTGAACGGATCGCCTACAGTATAACGCGTCCGCAAATGGCGCCGGACACCATTCCAAACGCTCCGGTTATTGCGGCGCGGACGGGAGTGCCCTCCGCCGGGCGTGACTGTGCACGGCATCCTGAAGGTCACCCCTGCACTGGAAGCTGGCATTATGGACCCCATGGGGATCTATCCGGCTTAACGCGGGGGGCGGCAACGAAGCATGCCGCGTTCGGCCTGCAGAGTGCGTTCTTGTTTCGCACGATTGCGGATTGCGTTCACAATCACAGGTACCAAGGGGCACATATAGATCCCGTGGAAGCCGCGAGGGAGCGCGGATAGAGCCCATGCGATTGCATACTGAATATCGGGAGGGCGCCCCACCGCTCGCCCCGGCAATACCGCTGCCGGCGGTTGTTTCGCGAGTCCCGGCGATGCGAGTGGAGGGCATCGATCGGCGGCCTTTCTGACGGCGCATTGAAAGGGACTTCGCCAGCCGGATCGACCGCGGGTGCCTTCGATATGCGCAAACCGAACCCATACGTTCCGGAGATGACATTGCCGGCAAGGACGCATCCGTGTTGAATTCAACCGTTCCCAGCGGTTCCGCGCGCGTTTTGATCACGAGCTTCCCGTTCGGCGGGGCCAGCCGCGAACCCCTGGATATCCTGGATCGAGCCGGCATTTCATACTCGCTCAACCCGATGGGGCGGCGTCTGATGGAGGACGAGCTTGCGGCATCGATTGGAGAGGCCGAGGTGCTCATCGCGGGGACCGACCCCGTTACGGCGCATGTGATGGATTGTGCGCCAAACCTGAGATTGATTGCCCGTACAGGCATCGGGTTGGACAGTGTCGACCTGGTTGCGGCCAGGGAGCGGGGAATTGCCGTCACATACACGCCCGATGCCCCGGCGCCGTCGGTGGCGGAGTTGACGGTCGGCGTCATGCTGGCTCTGTTGAGGGATATCCCGAGAGCCGACCGGTTAATGCACAACCGGAACTGGCAGCGACTGCAGGGACGGCGGATCGCTAAAAGTACGGTCGGCGTTATCGGGGTGGGCCGCGTCGGCAGCCGCGTCATCCGCATCCTGAGAGGCGGCTTTCCATCGGTACGCATCCTGGCGAACGACCTTGAACCGGACACCGATTCGATGGCAGGCCTTGGGGTCGACTGGACCGACAAGGACCGCGTATATCGCGAGTCCGACGTCATTACCGTGCATGTTCCCCTGGCCGCCGAGAACTACGGGCTGATCCGCGCGCCCCAACTGGACGCCATGAAGCCCGATGCGGTTCTGATCAATACATCCCGCGGCGGCATCGTCGATGAAGCAGACCTGGCGCGCGCATTGCTGAGCGGGACGATTAAGGGTGCGGCCGTCGACGTGTTCGAGACCGAACCCTACAGCGGTCCGCTGACCGGTATCGACAACTGCATTCTGACCTGCCACATGGGGTCGATGTCGGTGGATTGCCGCATCGAAATGGAGAGAGGAGCGGTGGAGGAGGCGATGAGATCCCTGCGCGGGGAGCCGCTGAAGACGCCCGTTCCGGAATTCGAATATGACATTGCCACGAGAAGACCGGCGACATGAACACCCACATCCGCCGAGACTTGCCGGAATGGCAACTTCCTCGTTATTCGGGGCCGTCACCGAATTGCGTGTGTCCGTGGGGTATTTCTGGCGATCGCGATCGCTTCTCTGAATCCGGCACGCTCATCGCTTCCGACGAGTGGCAAGAAACGCTGACTCGATCCCGACGGCTTATCGCCAACGCCTCGACCGGAAAGTGCAGGAATGTTGGCATCTTGAACTGCACTCAGTTCGTGAAGATTATTTTGATCGTGACCGATCCCACCATCAACGCATTCGTGTACGCCGAGCATACGTAAAATGATTGTCCATGGATGGTTGCACAGCTATTCTTTGGTGTGTTGAAGACCCGGTTCAGTGTGCCCGATGGGAGGTATCCCGAGGTTACTTGGCAGGGGACCGAATTCGTCGGCAGCATGAATTTGTGGGCCAAGGTTCGTTGATGGTTTCTCACATGACACCAAAATAATGTCTTTGCGCGATAGCGTCCTTGGGTTGGCCGCCATGATGGTTTGGAGCCTCGGCACACTCCTTATACTGGCGGCGGGCAGCCCGCCCTTGCAGACCCAGGATGCGGCGACCGACACCGGGGTGGCCGGGGTCGAATCCTCCTCGATGCCAAATCTGGGAGGGTGGTCCATCACGAGCAACGGAACGGAAGCGGAGACGAGGGTGGGCTATGGACGAATCGGTGCGGACCCGGGTTCGACCACGCCTTCCGGAATCGCCATTATTGGGTACAGTCGGGGCGGGACGCTCATTTCCGAAGCGGGCGTCCCGGCATCCGAGCCCGTCCGGGCGGGGCGGATATTCGCCGAAGTGAACGATCCGGTCAATACCGGACTGGCCATCGCCAATCCCAACGACGCGCCGGCAACGATCAACTTCTATTTCACCGACACCGAGGGCGTCCGTTTCGCCGAAGGCACCTACGTTCTGGATGCGGGCCGGCAGATTTCAAAATTTCTCAACCAGACGCCGTTCAACGGTGGAGACACGGTATTGGGAACGTTCACGTTCACCTCATCGTTGCCCATCGCCGTCATCGCGTTACGGGGATTGACCAACCGGGACGGCGAGTTCCTGATGACCACGCTCCCGGTCGCGCCCCTGGCCGCCCCGCTGACGCCGTTCACGACGGACACGGCCTATCAGGGTACGGTCTATTTCCCCCATTTCGCCGATGGTGGCGGATGGGCGACTCAGGTCATTCTGGTGAACCCGACGGTTCGAACGATCACGGGAACGGTCGAGTTCCTTGGACAAGGCAGCGCAACCACGGCCGCCGCCCCCGCGGTCCGGACCCTTGAGGATGGCCGGACCGGGTCGAGCTTCGAATATTCGATTTCCCCCAACGGTTCGTACCGAATCATCACCTCGAATCCCCCGGGCGGCGAGTCGGTGGGTTCGGTCCGGGCGATTCCCGACAATGGCCATCGGGCGCCGTCCGGCCTCGTCGTTTTCTCGTTCACGTCCGCTGGAAAGACCGTTTTGGAAGCCGGCGTGCTGGCCCTGGCGGCCGGATCGGCATTTCGGGCCTACGTCGAATCGTCGGGAACGCCCGAACAGGCAGGCTCGATAAGAACCGGACTGGCGATTACCAACGCGGCGGACGCCGTCAATACGGTGACTCTGGAGGTAATGGGCCTGGACGGAACCCTGGCGGCCCCCCCCGGCCCCGCTGACGCTTCCGCCGTCGGGGCAGGTGTCCAGTTTCATCGACGAGCTCTTCGACTCGCTGCCGCCCAACTTCTCGGGAGTGCTCCGGGTCGCCTCGACCGCTGAGGTCGCCATTGTGGGACTGCGATTGCGCTACAACGACCAGGGCGAGCTCAAGATGACGACGACCCCGCCATCGGACGAAACCGGCGCGTCGACCGTGGCGGACCGATTCTTTCCGCATATCGTGGACTCCGCGGGGTGGTCCACCCAGTTCATCCTGTACAGCGGGATCGCGGGTCAAGCCTCTGGAACATTGAGTTACTTCGATACCGAGGGGGAACCCTGGGATCTGCCCACCGTCAACAGCGTTTCGGCGGGTGTGCCGCAAGGCGGCGCCTATGCCGACTTGGTCCTTGCGTCCGCTGAGGTCAGTTCGGTCACTCCGACGCCAGGGCAATACTTCGAACTGAGGGCCAATGTTGCTAACCAGGGAACCGGCGCGTCCACGGCTACGACGCTGCGCTATTATCGGTCCACGGACGCGACGATTACCACGGGAGACACGGAGGTCGGCACGGACGCCGTAGAAGTGCTGTCGGCTTCGGGAACGAGCGCGGAGTCGATCGATCTGACGGCGCCGGCTTCGGCCGGGAGGTACTACTACGGGGCGTGCGTCGATACAGTGACGGGAGAATCCAGCACCACGAACAACTGTTCGTCTTCCGTCCAAGTCGATGTCACGGAGCCTCCGCCGCCGAACACTCCGGACCTCACGGTTTACGCAATCGTAGCTTTTACCAGCCCCTCTGGTACTCCTCCGGGAGGGTCGGTCACACTCAACGCGGGGGTGCGGAATGATGGGGACGAGTCCTCGGCAGCCACGACCTTGCGCTTCTACCAGTCGACGGACGCCACGATCACGACCTCCGACACTGAGGTCGGCACGGACGCGGTCGGGGGGCTCGCCGCCGGGGCGACCAGCAGCGAGTCGATCGACATCACCGCGCCATCGACGGCTGGGACGTACTACTACGGCGCGTGCGTGGACGCGGTGGCGGGAGAGTCCAGCACCACGAACAACTGCGCGGGGTCCGTGCCGGTCACTGTGTCGGAGCCTCCGCCTGAGACCAGTCCGGACCTGACCATGGGTTCGCCTTCGGTGACCGACAGCACCCCGGATACCGGAGAGTCATTCACGCTGTCGGCGACGGTCAGCAACGATGGGGACGGGAGTTCGGCGGCGACGACGCTGCGCTACTACCGGTCCACCGACGCGACGATCACGACCGCCGACACCCAGGTGGGCACGGACGCCGTAGGTGTGCTGTCGGCTTCGGGAACGAGTGCGGAGTCGATCAGCCTGACGGCGCCGTCAACCGCGGCGACGTACTACTACGGTGCGTGCGTGGACGTGGTGACGGGGGAGTCCAGCACGACGGACAACTGCTCGTCATCGGTGCAGGTCACCGTGTCGGAGCCGCCGACCGGTCCAGACCTGACGGTTTACGCAACCGTAATTTCTACTGGCAGCCCCGGTGGTGTTGGTCCGGGAGGGACGATTCGGCCAAGCGTGGGGGTGCGAAATGATGGGGACGAGTCCTCGGCGGCGACAACGGTGCGCTTCTACCGGTCGACGGACGCGACGATATCGAGTTCGGACACACAGGTAGGGACTATCGCAATAGGGGCGCTTTCCGCTGGAGCGAGCGTCAGCAGCGGGACAATCGCAACCGCCGCGCCGTCGACACTGGGAACCTATTACTACGGGGGGTGTGTGGACTCGGTGACGGGCGAGACCGACACGACCAACAACTGCGGGGGCTCGGTCGCGGTTGATGTGGAGGAATCGTCGCCGACGTACCCGGACCTGGCGGTGGGCTCGCCTTCGGTGAGCGACAGCAGCCCGGTCGAGGGCGGCTCGTTCACGCTGTCGGCGACGGTGAGCAACGCCGGTGACGGGCAGTCGGCAGCCACGACCCTGCGGTACTACCAGTCAACGGACGCGACGATTTCGAGTGCGGACACGCAGGTAGGGACGGACGGGGTAGGGGCGCTGGCGGCGTCCGGGACCAGCGCGGAGTCGATCAGCCTGACGGCGCCGTCAACCGCGGCGACGTACTACTATGGCGCATGCGTCGACACGGTCACGGGAGAGTCCAGCGCCACGAATAACTGCTCGTCGTCCGTCGAGGTCACAGTGTCGGAGCCTCCGCCTCAGACCAGTCCGGATCTGACGGTGGGGTCGCCTTCGGTGACCGACAGCACCCCGGATACGGGAGACTCGTTCACCCTGTCGGCGACGGTCAGCAACAGCGGTGACGCGGAAGCGGCCGCGACGACGCTACGCTACTACCGGTCGACGGATGCGACGATATCGAGTTCGGACACGCAGGTAGGGACGGACGCGGTGAGCGCGCTGTCGGCTTCGGGAACGAGTCCGGAGTCGATCAGCCTGACGGCGCCGTCAACCGCGGCGACGTACTACTACGGCGCGTGCGTGGACACGGTGACGGGAGAGTCCAGCGCCACGAATAACTGCTCGTCGTCCGTCGAGGTCACAGTGTCGGAGCCTCCGCCGCCGAACACTCCGGACCTGACGGTTTACGCAATCGTAGCTTTTACCAGCCCCTCTGGTACTCCTCCGGGAGGGTCGGTCACACTCAACGCGGGGGTGCGGAATGATGGGGACGAGTCCTCGGCAGCCACGACCTTGCGCTTCTACCAGTCGACGGACGCCACGATCACGACCTCCGACACTGAGGTCGGCGCGGACGCGGTCGGGGGGCTTGCCGCCGGGGCGACCAGCAGCGAGTCGATCGACATCACCGCGCCGTCGTCACCGGGAACCTACTACTACGGCGCGTGCGTGGACGCGGTGGCGGGAGAGTCCAGCACCACGAACAACTGCGCGGGGTCCGTGCCGGTCACAGTGTCGGAGCCTCCGCCTCAGACCAGTCCGGACCTGACGGTGGGGTCGCCCTCGGTGAACGACAGCACTCCGGATACCGGAGAGTCATTCACCCTTTCGGCGACGGTGAGCAACGATGGGGACGGGAGTTCGGCGACGACGACGCTGCGCTTCTACCGGTCCACGGACGCGACGATCACGACCTCCGACACGCAGGTGGGCACGGACGCCGTAGGTGTGCTGTCGGCTTCGGGAACGAGTGCGGAGTCGATCAGCCTGACGGCGCCGTCAACCGCGGCGACGTACTACTACGGCGCGTGCGTGGACGCGGTGACGGGAGAGTCCAGCGCCACGAATAACTGCTCGTCGTCCGTCGAGGTCACTGTGTCGGAGCCTCCGCCTGAGACCAGCCCGGATCTGACGGTGGGGTCGCCTTCGGTGACCGACAGCACCCCGGTCGAGGGCGGATCGTTCACGCTGTCGGCGACGGTGAGCAACGCCGGTGACGGGCAGTCGGCAGCCACGACCCTGCGGTACTACCGCTCGGCGGACGCGACGATTTCGAGTGCGGACATGCAGGTAGGGACGGACGGGGTAGGGGCGCTGGCGGCGTCCGGGACCAGCGCGGAGTCGATTGCGCTGACGGCGCCGTCGACGGCGGGGACGTACTACTACGGGGCGTGCGTGGACGCGGTGGCGGGCGAGTCGGACACGATGGACAACTGCTCGGGTTCGGTGACGGTCGACGTGGAGGAGGCGCCGACGTACCCGGACCTGACCGTGGGGTCGCCTTCGGTAACCGACAGCACCCCGGATACGGGAGACTCGTTCAACCTGTCGGCGACGGTGAGCAACGATGGGGACGGGAGTTCGGCGACGACGACGCTGCGGTACTACCGGTCGACGGACGCGACGATATCGAGTTCGGACACAGAGGTAGGGACTAGCGCAATAGGGGCGCTTTCCGCTGGAGCGAGCATCAACAGCGGGTCAATCACAACCGCCGCGCCGTCGACACTGGGAACCTATTACTACGGAGCGTGTGTGGACTCGGTGACGGGCGAGACCGACACGACCAACAACTGCGGGGGCTCGATCGCGGTTGATGTGGAGTAGCAAGAGCAGTCGCCTGCGACGATCCGGTCTATCCGCAGATACTCTTCGGCTTCTATACGACGGACGGATCGAAGATCGGTATCGACAACTGCATTCTGACCTGCCACATGGGGTCGATGTCGGTGGATTGCCGCATCGAAATGGAGAGGGGAGCGGTCGAAGAGGCGATGAGATTCCTTCGTGGGCAACCGCCGAGGACGCGCGTTCCGGAATTCGAACATGACATTGCCGCCAGAAGACGCGCGACCTGAACAGCGGCTTCCGCCAAGACTTGTCGGAACGGCAACTTCCCCATAACGTCCGGGAACGCATCGGTCCGCCTGCCTGTCGACGTCATCGAATCTTTCCGGACCGCCGCAGGATTTTACCTTCCACGGGCCCGCGGTATTTTCAGAATGCCGAGTGCCGCACCCGTGTTGGCTGCAAGGCGGGGCCAAGTACAATATAACGATTAACCATGAGCCATTCCGTACGCCGCCACCTGCGCGTTGATGTCGACGCCTACGATCAGAGCATCCGCAGATTCATCCCGGCCTACGAGGAAATGCTTGAACAAGCCGCAAGTGCCGTTGCGGAGGCTCGGCCGGAATGCGTGCTCGATCTGGGTGCCGGCACGGGCGCGTTGACAGAGGCGTTGTTGCAGCGATACCCGCATTGCAGTGTCGAACTGATCGACAGCGATGGGACGATGCTCGAACAGGCAAGGAAACGGCTCGCGCCATTCGCTTCACGGCTGAGGTACACCGAGCGATCGTTCCATGGGCCATTACCGCCTTGCGATGCGGTGATCGCTTCGCTCGCCTTGCACCATGTGCCGACCCTGGAGGCGAAACAGGATGTTTTTCGCTCAATCCATGCCGCCTTGCGTCCGGGCGGCGTGTTTGTGAATGCCGATGCGACGATGTCGGCGGATCCCGACGCCCGCCAAGCCGAATACCAGACCTGGGCGGCTCACCTGGTGGCCAGCGGGATCTCCGAAGAACGCGCCTGGGGTCACTTCAAGGAATGGGCCGACGAGGACACCTACTTTCCGCTCGAAGAAGAACTCGCCAGGCTGAAGGCCGCCGGCTTCGAGGCGGCCTGCTTGTGGCACACGGTTCCAATCAAGGTGGTGCGAGGTGTCAAACCGGCGGTTCAGCCAGACTTGCGGCAACGAAATCAAGATTAGAACGCCGCCGCGTCTTTGAAGATTAGGTGTGAGACACTCGTTTGTTATTTGGCTCAACTTCCCAACGTTTGGATTTGAGAAGCGCTTCGGTTTGAATTGGTCCAAGCGGTGGCGTTGATTTTGCCACGCGGCACGGGTAAATCGGGACTCCCAACCGCGGGCGACTGTCAACGCCCCCCGGTGCCTCCACGGACGCGCTCCCCGTGCACACGATCGCCTAGTGCTTCAACCTCAACTGGCCCCCACCAGATCCAGCGTTTCGGTTCCGATCGGAATCGTTCGATCCACCGTAATCGGGTCATGCGAGATCACGATCGTCGTTCGGCGATTAGTCCGGCGCTCCTCGATGATCTTCAGGACTGCCGCAGTGCATGTCCGATCGAGGTGGTTCGCGGGCTCGTCCAGCACCAGAATGGGAGGATCCATCACGATTGCCCGTGCCAGTGCGATTCGCTGGCGTTCCCCGCCGGACAAGGTGACTCCTCGCTCGCCGATGACAGAATCGTATCCGTGGGGCAGGCGGTCGACGAAAGTGTCCATTCGAGCCTGCCTCGCGGCGCCGAAAACCTCCTCTGGAGTTGCAGTGGGGCAACCGAGTCGAATGTTGTCGGCGACCGAAGCGCTCAAGAGGTAGTGCTCCTGTCCGACGTACACCACCTGTTGCCGGAGATTTTCAAGTTCGTAATCCTGAACGTTAACGCCGTCGATGAGTACCTGTCCGTTGTCGGGTGCGATGAATCGCGCCAGAAGCCGGACTGCCGTCGATTTACCGCTTCCGCTGGGTCCCGAGAACCGACAGCACTCTCCCGCCTCGATCGATAGACTGAGATCGTCCAGTACCGGAGGCCGGCTGCCGTACGCAAACCGGACATCGCGGAACTCGATATGGCCCTCGATTCGCCTGTTGAGGGCAACCTTCCGTTGCCGTTCCTTTTCATCGGGCACATTGAGCACCTCAGCCAGTCGTTCCGCCGCGACCAGTCCGTCCTGAATGGCGAGGTTCGCCGTCGCCAGGCGTTCGATGGGTCCGGTGATCATTCCCAGGAGCGTGTAAAGCGCCATGAGTTGGCCGACGCTGAGGCGGCCGTCGAGGACTTCGTGCCCGCCCAGCCAGAGCAGCCCCAGGCTGGACAACCCGATCAACAGCACTGTCGATGTCGACGAGTACATGTTGAATATTTGACTGCGGAACACGGCCTGGATCATTTCCATGAACCGAACCTCGCCTCTGAGCCGCAGCCGGTCTTCGGCACGAAAAGCCTTGACCGAATCGATGGCGCCGATCGCGTCCACCAGATGCGATTCGAAGTGCGCCGCACGCTCCATCGCCTTCCGTTGTGCGTCCCGTATCGGTCCGGCGAGCAGCCAGAGTGTGAGGGCGAGAACCGGAACCAACAAGAGCGCGACGATCGCCATCGTCCAATGAAGCCACAGCATGACAAGCGCCGTAACCACCAGCATCAGCGCGTCAACGATGATTGACAGGCTCGTTCCGCTCGCGGCCGCTCGAATCCTGGTGGCGTCACCCAAACGCGAAAGGATTTCGCCCGTGCGCCGGTTCCAGAAGAAATCCAGCGGCAGTCCCAGGAGATGGTGGTGGTATCCCAACGCGATCTCCGTATCGATCCTCTGGCTGAGGTGGGCCAACAGATAGGTCTGGAACGCTTGGAGGCCCGTGCGCGCCAATAGCACGAGCATCATCCCGGCGGCCAGCCAGTTCAAGGTAGGTTCGCGTCCGGCGACGAACACGAAGTCGACAAGGATCTGTATGAAGAAAGACGAGGAGAGACCGAGGATCGTGATCAGGACTGCCGCGAGAAGAGCATGCGCAAAGAGTTTTCGATGAGGGTGGAGCAGGGACCACAGTTTACCCAGAGACGGCTCACCAAGTTGCCGCAGGTTTGGAGTGGGTTTCAAAAGGGCCAGGATCCCGGTCCAGTGTTTTTCGAATTCTTCCGTCGTCAACTTCCGCAACCCCTGTGCGGGGTCGCCGACGGTGACGTGTTTGTTGGTGAACTTGAAGACGACGACAAAGTGATTCCGCCCGCCCTCCGACCAGTGCGCGATCGCCGGCAACTGAATTTCACGCAGGGCATCCTTCGTTGCACGCACACCACGCGCCTCGAAACCAATCGCCTTGGCGGCTTCGACCAAGCCCGCAAGGTTTGTACCATGACGATCCGTTCCCGCCGCCTCTCTCAATACGCCAATCGATTGTTTCTTGCCGTGGAAGGTGGCCACCATGGCCAAACATGCGGGCCCGCAGTCGTTCGCGTCGTGTTGATGGATAACCGGATATCGCATGCATCGGAGAGTGCACGCCGGGGGCCGTCGCTAACCTGTTGCGTTTCGGTTGAACGAGTGAAGTTTTCCGGGAACCAAGCGATATGTTTTTAGCGTGAAAATGCCGAGAACGCGAAAACTTCGGATGAGCGTCTGGGCCGACGAGTCGGACGAACGGAACGCCTGCTGCAAGGAATTCACCGAATCTTGTCGGCGCCCCAACAGCGGTTGGCGGAATCCTGCAGGGTTCTGCCACTGGCGGCCAGTTCGGGAATACGAGATTCGACCGCGAAAATCGCGATGGCCGCTCCGAATGTCTCAAGGGTTTTCTCTGCGCGTGTTGTTACGCAGGAGACGACGGTGATTCGGGTGACCAAAGGTTTCCCGTTGGGAGGACAATCCGAATGTTTGAGGATCAGACGGCGCCTGCGGTCGAACGGCCGGCGGAATTGCCGAACAAGAAAGTGATTGGGACGGCAACTCGGGAACGTCCCGATCCAGCCGGATTCACGATGATCTTCCTTTGGATCAACGCTCGTTTCCGCACGTCTTCAGGCACTTCGATCGGGTCATCGATCATGGGGGGTAAAGAAGGCCGACTGCGTGATGCCGTTCTCTCAGCGTTGGGCTTTCGCCACCGCGCGCACGAACACCAACATCGACATCGGCGCGATCACCGGAGTCAAAGCCAAGGCCTGCGTCGGCAACAGTAACGGGGTGGACGTCACTGCAACGACAATTCCCAAGCCTTCGGGGAAGTAGCGGGTGGCCAGGGTCCGGAAAGGCACGATGACGAGCAGAATGAAGAGAAACGGCAGTTGAGGCGCCTATGCCTGCTTGGAGACGACCGTTGCGGCCATGAACACGGTAGCCAGGAACAGAGCCATGGCTTTCGCGACATAGATCAGCGTCAGGTCCGTCACGATCAATGCCGGGATGTTCACGGTGAACAGCACCATCGAATAAACCGATACGTACTTCGCCAGGACCAGATGGCCCGGTTGAAGCGGCAGGCTCAACAACAGTTCCAGCGTTCCGCGTTGCCGTTTGTTTATGAAGCAATACTGGGCGTAACCGATGGCATCACGCTCTCACTAGTGGTCCGGAGGGGCGCGTACCCCTCCGGGCAGTTCACAAAACAAGGTCAATCCACTTAGATGAAGTCCGGTGGGACGGCTGGGCAAATCCCAACACCAACGGAAGAAAGCCGAGGACACGGGCTGTTAAGGACCCTCCATACAAGATTCCAGACTATTTCAAGCCAGTCCCCTCCGCTGGTTCTTTGCATTTCCTGAAGCGATAGTTCGGTGATTTGTGGCATTTCTCTGTTTCCTCATGTTCATTTCAGGTACAGCGCTACTCCGGTAGCAACGAGTAACCCCCAACCGAGTGGGGTCATCGGTGCGGTTGCAGCCATGGCAATCATGAATTAGTGGGCGACACCTCCGGCGAAGTCTCCCCAGTCCCAACCGCCTTCGATGGACAGCGATTCGTCGCTGCTGAGTTCGAAGATGGTTGCCATGTTTGTCATGTGTGTACTGCTCATGAAGTCTCACGTTCCTAAAGGTTGCGGACCGTTGCCGCCCTATCCTGATGCAAGTTGCGAGCCATTTTGTATGTTATTGAAAAATAATAACGTGAGAGGATTCGGCGAGAGCAAAGTCCGGAAAAATGCGATTTCTATGCCGCCTCGTGGCGGCATATTCGTTCGATTTGACGTCTGCCGCGATGGAGCACCATCTTGAACGCTTCAGGATGCCGAACGCTGGTTTCGCGCCGGAAAACGTCGAGGGTCCGCACGAACTCTTCCTGTCCCAGGTCCGGGTTGTCCCAACGGGCGGCTTGCTGAATTTTGGCCTCGTCGATCACGAGGTGCGCGTTACCGTCGACCGTGATGAAGCGCTTGTGGCCCTGGTGGCAGATCAGGTCCTTGGGATTGTGGCTCCGGCGGAGCCGGACCCTGAGCTTCTCGACGGCCTGGAGACGGTCGCGCCGGTCCTTGCGGGCGCGGACCGGGCTCCAGGTGACCAGCAGCCGCCGGCCGCGGTAGAGACATTCCATGACGCGGATATCGGAACGGCCCTCCATCGGTTGGTAGGCGTCGGCGTCAAGGATCCGGTCCTGGACGGTCCGAGGCAGGTTCTTGATCCGGGCACCGACGATATAGCCGCAGTCCTCGGCCTCCAGTTCGGCGAGATTCTCTTCACCGAACATGCCCCGGTCGGCCACGCACACGGCCCGGTCCAGCGCGTTGCGCCGCCACATGTCCCGGAGCACCGGAAGGAAGCTGTGGCCCCCATAGGTAGCGCCCGGGAACACCTCGTAGCTGACCGGCAAGCCGTCCCGGGTCACCATCAGGGCCAGCAGCACCTGGGGTTGGCCGGACTTGTGGTCCTTGCTGAAGCCGTTTTGCTTGAGTTCGTCCTCGGAGATCGACTCGAAGTAACGAGTCGTACAGTCGAAGAACAGCACGTCAAGAGGCCCCGGCAGCAGTGTCGGAGTGGCGGCGCCGACCCGGGACTTGAGCCGCTGGATCCGGCCGCCTCTGACGGACGATCAGCGAAAAGACGCTGATATCGCAGAGTTTTCCCGTCCGCCGTCCCGCTATCCATCAGTTGGACCTTCGAAGTCAGGTTCCTTTGGATCAACGATATTTTCCGGACGTCTTCAGGCACTTCGGGATCGTCGATCACGGGGGGGGCGAAGACCGCCGACTGCGTGATGCCGTTCTGTCAGCGTTGGGCTTTCGCCACCGCGCGCACGAACACCCACATCGACACCAGCGCGATCACCGGGGTCAAGGCCAATGCCAGCGACGGCAACAGTAACGGATTGGACGTAACTGCGACGACGATCCCCAGGCCTTCGGGGAAATAGCGGGTGGCCAGGGTCCGGAACGGTACGATGACGAGCAGAATGAAGAACAACGGCAGTTGAGGTGCCCATGCCTGCTTGGAGACGACCGTTGCGGCCATGAACACGGTTGCCAGGAAAAGAGCCGTGGCGTTCACGACATAGGTCAGCGTAAGGTTCGTCACGATCAATGCCGGGACGTTCACGGTGAACAGCACCATCGAATAAACCGATACGTACTTCGCCAAGACCAAATGGCCCGGTTCGAGCGGCAGGCTCAACAACAGATCCAGCGTTCCACGTTGCCGTTCATTGATGAAGCAATACTGGGCGTAACCGAATCCGCAGCCCCCAAGAAGCCCGGCAAGCAGTCCGAGCGCAAAGTCCGCGGAATCCCCGGGGTTGAAGCGTGTCAGCAGTGCCGGGATAAGCAGGGCCGCAGTCAGGGTTATAATGATGCGCCGGGATTCGGCCCAGTCCTTACGAGCGATATGCAGTGCGAGTCGTGGGAATGCGACCGATTGCATTTAGAAAGACCTCCTCGAGTCGTGTCTGCTCATAGCGTTCGAGCAGTACATGGACAGGCGCGTATTCAACCACGCTGCCTTTGTTCAACATCAGGACGGTGTCGGCGATTCGATCCAGATCGTCGGAAACATGCGAGGACAGGACGATTCCGGTCTCCTCCTCCACGGCACACCGTCGAAGGGCGTCAAGCATTTCGGTTCGGACGACAGGATCGAGCCCGGAAGTCGGTTCATCCAGCACCAGGAGGCGCGGGCGATGAGTCAATGCGGCGATCAGGTTTAGTTTTGCGCGGTTGCCTTTCGACAGGGCTCCGATCGTCTTTTCCACTTCCAGGTCGAACAGTTCGGTCAACTCGTGTGCCCGCTCCCAATCCCATGTCGGATAGAAGCCAGCCATGAATTCGAGAAACCGCGTGCCGGTCATCCATTCATAAAGGTTTGGCGATTCGGTCATGTAGCCAGCGCGCATGCGAATCCAGACCTGCTCCAGGTGCGGAACCCGGTCGAACACCAGAACGCGTCCTTCATCGGGCCTAAGGAACCCCCACAGCATGCGCAGCAGCGTGGTCTTGCCGGCGCCGTTCGGCCCCATGACGCCAAGGATTTCTCCCGGTGCCAGATGCCCGTCGACCGGTCCCAGAGTAAAGTGGTCGCCTCGTCGCTTCACAGTCTGTTCGAGTTGAAAGATATCCATTGGAATCGCGCTCTCACTGGTGGTCCGGAGGGGCTCGAACCCCTCCGGACGGTTAAAGAACATGGTCAGTTCACTGGGATGATGACCAGTGCGGCCCCTGCGACTGCAGCGAGTACCAGCAAGGGCCCACTGGCGAGGGCGCCGGCTACCAGTGCCGCCCCCAGCATGAGTCCCCAAGTTTTTTCAAACCAGTCTCCTCCAGTGGTACGGCGCATTTCCTGAAGCGACAGTTCGGTGATTTGTGACATTTTTCTGTTTCCTCCTCGTTAGTTCAGGTACAGCGCCACTCCAGTACCAGCGAGTGCCGCCCAACCAACTGGGGTCATCGGCGCGGTTAAAGCCGCGGCAATCATTAATGAGTAGGCGACACCTCCCGCGAAGCCTCCCCAGTCCCAACCGCCTTCGATGGACTGCAATTCGTCGCTGCTTAGTTCGACAATGTTTGCCATGTTTGCCGTGTTCATGAGATTTCACATTCCTCAAGGTTGCGGACCGTTGCCACCCTTTCGTGATGCAAGTCGCGAGCCATTTTGTATGTTATTGAAAAATAATAACTTGGAATACTTCAGCAAAAGGAAAGTCCGGAAAAACGCGACTTCTAAGACGCTTTCTGGCGGCACATTCGTTCGATTTGACGTCTGCCGCGATGCAGCGCCATCTTGATCGCGGAGGGCGTCTTTCCGTACAAGCGGGAGATCGTGCGGATGCTGTAGCCTTCCACGTAGAAGAGGTAGACCGGTCCGCGGATGTCAGAACCCAATCGAAAAATCGCGGAGTGAAGAAGCCCGATCCGCCGCTTGCGGTCGATGGCTTCTTCGGCGTGCGGTTGTTCGGAAATCAGATGTTCGGCGATGCTCTCGACATCGTCGGTTCGGTTCCGATGGTGCGCCCTCCAGTGATCCGCAACGGTGTCTTTGACTATCTTCCACATCAACGCTTCGGGATACCGAACGCTGGTTTCGCGCCGGAAAGCTTCGAGGGTCCTCACGAACGCTTCCTGTTCCAGGTCCGGGTCGCGCTTGCCGTGGACCGCCCGCACGGCGCGGCCCAGGAGCGCCAGCGCTTTATTGCTGCCTTCCGCGAATTCTTTTGTGACCTTTTTCATGTCTTCTCCGGCTGTTCTGTTCATGAGGAACACAAAACTGATTGGACAAAGTGAAGCGATCGCAACCCTGCGATCCCGAATCAGGGCCGCCTCGCGAACCGCGAGTTCCGTGCTGATTCAGGGAGAAACCGGAACAGGCAAGGAATTGGTCGCCCGCGCGATCTACGAAAGCTGCGTCCGGCATCGGAAGCGGTTCGTACCCGTCGACTGCGGTGCGCTGCCCGAAGAGCTCGTTGAGAGCGAACTGTTCGGGTACCGGCGCGGCGCGTTCACAACAGCCGTTGCCGACAAACCGGGTCTGTTCGAAGAAGCGAATCAAGGCACCCTCTTTCTGGACGAAATTGGCAACACTTCAAATCGATTTCAGGTCAAATTTCTGCGCGTGCTTCAGGAAAAGCAAGTGCGCCGGCTCGGAGACGTTGTTGACAGGCAAGTGGATGTCAGGATCATTGCCGCGACCAACTGCGATCTTCGAACGATGGCTCGATCCGGAAAGTTCCGTGAGGACCTCCTCTACAGGATCGGTGTCTTCCGGATCGAAGTGCCCCCTCTACGCGAACGCCGTAGTGATATTCCACTGCTCGCAGGCCATATCATCGATTCGCTCAACGGTACGAATGGCGAAGAACGTCTTCTTTCAGCCGATGCGCTCGAAAAGCTCAAGATCTACAGTTATCCCGGCAACGTTCGTGAGCTTCAGAACGTGATCGAGAGTGCGTACTACTCCACTGAGTTAGACGTGATCGGACCGGAATACATCGCCCTGCCAACCGACGCCCTCGTGGACGCGCCGACATCCGAAGTCGTTGTCAACAATTTCTGGGAATCCGTTGCGCATCCGTACACTAACCGTCTGATCACGAAAATCTAGGTCGAAGACGTGATACGGCGTGGTCTCGCGCAGACTGGAGGCAGCTATCGAAAAGTCGTCAGCCTCTTTAACATGCCGGATCGCGATTACAAACGCTTCATGGACTTTCTACGTCGCCATCGGTGCAACGTAGATTTCAGGCCCTACCGAAGGAAGGCCGACTAGCGCCAGGATCGGATTCGGCGAGTCCTTTGTTTTCAACAACGGCCCTTTTTAGCCCGAAACGGTAAACACAGTCATATGAATGACTTAGGTTTTTGATTCGGTGTTAGTACTAGGCAGTACTCTCAGAAGGATATTCCCGAGTTTGCAAGGCTATCAATTCGGGATAGCGGGGTCAAAGAACATCTGAACGGTGGAATTTGCCTCGATCCACTGGCCGTGCTTCCGGGATCCCCTAAAACTTCCGGAATCCATTTCTACAATGAAAATGTGCGCACTCTGTGCGCACAGATCTGTCGGAGCGAAATTGTGCGCACAGAGTGCGCACAATTCTGTTGGAGCAAGAAGCTTCAAGAAGTTTGAACCCGCAGCCCCCAAGGTTCGGCCGGGGCCGCTAAACCGACTCAAAGAGTTTCACGACGAGATGGCCTTTCAGCAGGTGATGGGTCTTGTTGACGATTTCCCTGTAGGCCAGACTTGAATGATACTTGAGGCAGTCCTCCCGCGATTTCCACGTCGTGAGCGATATCGCCATCCGACCACCGTCCTCGACCATCAGGTTGGCCGAGTGAAACCCAGGCGCGCTTTTCAGCTTCGGCAGGACTTCGGAGTGATAGATGCTCGAAAACTCGTCCACGCTGATTTCGTCGCCGATTACCATTCGTGAGTACATCGCTTCCTTACTGAGGGCTCGGTGTTCCGCGCCGCGCGACGATGCGATCCTTGATCTCGTCGTACTGCTCCAAGGTGACCAGTTCCCGTGACACGAGCTGCCGCTTATTCGCGTACGGGCGGTTTTCGACGATGCGTTGGGCGAGAAGTTCGTCGATCACGATTTCCTCGATATCTTCAACCGATGCGGAGTTGATGTCGACAATGACAATCCTCTCAGGCAACGGGGGTTGCTCCTCCTGAGCGATCGCGAAACCGGATGACAGAAGCATTATGGCTACCGTTGCCATGAATGCGCGCTTGAGCTTGTTGGATGTTCTGAACATTAAGAGGCTCCTTCGATTGACTTGAATCGTTGACGTTGAGGTTGCCTCCCGGCGGCTTGCGAAACTGCGGCCCTTTCCGTTTGTAAATACACAGAATCGCCTTCCAGCCGCCGAGAGGTCCTCCTGAAACGTCCCCGCGGAGCACGCCGGAGGCACCGGCCCTTCTGTTAATGGGCCTCCAGACGCGCCCCGCGAGAACATCGAAGTACAGTGCACGACTCCTGCCATCGGTAAGAGATTGAAAACAGGTGGGGGAGGTTCGGAATGCCGCAGATTCCGCGACCGCCTATGGAGCGTCTTTCGAGACTTTCCTCGTCCAGGGGGCACTCTTCGATTCGGAAAATCAGAAGAACTCCAATGTGTCGAGTCCCCGATTCGTATTCAGGGAGATCCGTCGGGGCCGTGTGTCGGTGAATGTCAACAAGTGTGAGACACGTGGGTTCAACAATTAAGCTACCGCCTGCGATTCTACGGGTGGATTGATCCAGACCTTGTCGGGCGGCCCTGGGATCGTTCTGGGTACGTTGACGAAACGTTCTGGGTGGCGTTGCCGCGCACAATCCATGGCATGCTGCCGTTTTTGGATGACGATGTCGGTACGGGCGTGGTGAACCATAGCCGGTGTCAACCAGTTCAGTCCCGAATGGTAGTGGACATTGTTGTACCAGTGGAAGAAGTCCCTGCAGAACGCCTTGGCGTCCTGGCTACAACCGAAACGGTCCGGGAAGCCTGGCCGGTACTTGAGCGTCTTGAACTGCGCTTCCGAGAATGGATTGTCGTCCGATACATACGGTCGGGAGTGAGACTTGGTCACTCCCAGATCGGCCAACAGCAGCGCCACCGCCTTGGACTTCATCGACGATCCACGATCGGAGTGGAGTATGAGTTGATCACGATCAATCTGTTGCTTGTCGCAGGCTTTCTGGATCAACTTTTTGGCCAGATTCGCCGATTCGCAATCGGCGACCATCCAGCCCACGACTTGGCGGCTGAAGATGTCCAGGATCACGTACAGGTAGAAGTAGGTCCACTTTTGGGGTCCCTTCAACTTCGTGATGTCCCAACTCCAAACTTGATTCGGAGCCGTAGCCAACAGCTCCGGCTTTGTATAGGCGGGATGGCGTCGCTGGTTCCTTCGTTCGCGAACTTCCTGATTCGCTTCCAGGATCCGATACATCGTTCGTGGGGAACACAGATAGCGGTCCTCGTCCAGCAGGGCGGCGGCGACCTGAGCCGGCGCCTGGTCCACGAAGCGATCGCCATGCAGCAGGTCGAGGACCTCTTGGCGCTCCACCTCACTCAACGCTCGATGCGATCGCCGACGGATCGGGTCTGGGGCGGGTTCGGCTCGCCGTTGCCGGTGACGATAGAACGATGCACGGGGAACTCCAAAGGCCCGGCATGCGGGTGCGGCGCCCAACTCGGCAGAGTGGGTCTGGGCCGCTTCCATCAACCGTTCTCCTTGTCCTGGATCGTATTCAGCGGAATTCCTAATAGCGTCGCAACTTTTTTTTGAATGGCGATTATCGTCTCGGCTTGCCCGAGTCTCGCCTCCAGACGCCGAGTCTCCCGTTCCAACTCCGCAATCCGCTTATCCCGCGGGTCTATCGGCTGCGCCTTCGGTCCACGTTTGACCGATCCGACGCCGGCCAACTCCCCGGCATCGAGTTGCCGACGCCACGTGCTCAGGCTCGATGAGTACACCCCTTCACGGCGTAACAACGCGCCCACCTCACCGGGCTTCGTACACCGGTCGGCATCTCGTACGATCCGGCGCTTATACTCCGCGCTGAATCGTCGACGCGTCGCCTTATCGGCGACCTCCGGATCCGGACCGGCACCATTCCCATCGGCCGAATCGCGCCCAACTCCAGTCGCCCTACGGGCTCCTTCCGTTGCCCGCGATTCTTTCTCCTCTTCTGGTTTAATCACCAACACAGGTTATCTTCCTTCCCGCCCTGCTCACTAATTAACGTTAGGGAAGGTGTCTCATCTACATTGGCACAGAGGGGTCAACCGATTTCCCCGGCGACATCCAGCACCTTATCTATCGCAGCCCGCACCGGCATGCGCCGTCCCGCGTTCGTCTCGATGAATCGTTCGAAGCGCTGCCGCCCTCAACGCGCGCGTCACCAAGCCGGTCAGGGTGAATTTGTCCTTCCAGTGAACGTCCGAGAATTCAGTGGTTTAACCTGACAAGCTGGACATAGCGAGGAGATTCCTGTATAAAACGCTGAATGGAGAGGACGAAATTGACCAGCCAGGAACTGTCGGAGATCGGGGTACGGCCAGTGGAGCGAAGCGAGGAAGGGCAGTATCAAGAGCAGATGAAGCGTCATCATTATCTGGGCGCACTGGCGAAGATCGGGGAGACGGTCTGGTACGTGGCCACATGGCGCGGGCAGTGGGTGGCGCAACTGAGCCTGTCGGCGTCGGCGCTGAAGTGCGGGGTTCGGGATCGATGGATCGGCTGGGACTTCCGCTCGCAGTATGGGCGGCTGAAACTGATCGCCAACAACAGCCGCTTTTTGATCCTGCCGGGCTGGAATCGGCCGAATGTGGGCTCGCGGGTGTTGTCAGGGACCGAGCGGCGGGCCGGGTCGGATTGGCGCGAACGGTTCGGTCATGGGTTGCTGCTGCTGCTGGAAACGTTTGTGGATCCCCGGCGCTTCCATGGCGGCGTGTATCGCGCGTCGAACTGGTTGGAACTGGGACGGACCCGGGGATACCGGCGCACCCGGGACGGCTACAGCGCCGAAGCCGATGCCCCGAAGCTTGTCTTTGTGCGTCCCCTGTGCCGTGATGCGCGCGGGCAACTGACCCACCCTGGCCGGGAACATCTTCAACTCACCGGAGCCCCCAAGATCATGCTCAATGCCGCACAGATGCGCCAACTCCCCCAGTGCTTCAAGACCATTCCCGATCCGCGCCGCGCTCAGGGACGGCGCCATCCCTTGTCGGCAGTGCTGGGCATCGCGGCGGGCGCGACGCTGTGCGGCATGCACGGCTATAAAGCCATCTCGGATTGGGCCGATGCCCTGGGGCAGAAAGCCCGCGAACGTTTTGGCTGCCGGCGGGAGAACGGCCGCTATGTGGTTCCCAGCGAGTTTGTGATTCGGGATTGTCTGGTCCGGATTGAACCGGGGGCGCTGGACCGGGCGCTCAATGCGTGGAATCGGGCGTGGGGCGCCCCGGACGATGCGCTGGCCATGGATGGCAAGACGATGAAGAACGCCCTCGACTCGGACGGGCGTCAGACCCACATCATGAGCGTGGTCGGGCATGAGTCGAAACGCTGCTACACCCAAAAAAAGTGGGAACCCTGCCTGTAGCCGGCGGCGAGGAGCGCAAGCGCACGAACGAAATCGGCATGGCCGTTCCCTTGCTTCAAACCTGCGACATCGCCGGCAAGGACATCACCGGCGATGCCCTGCTGACCCAACGCGCGATCGCGCGCTATTTGGTCGAGCGGGGAGCGCACTATCATTTCACGGTCAAAGGCAACCAACCGACGCTGGAACGCGATATCGCGTTCCAGTTCCAAACCCGCGGACAACCCGACTTTGTCGAGGTCACCCCGCCCGATCATGGCCGCATCGAAACCCGGCGCATTTGGTGTAGCGCCGAACTCAACCACTACCTCGACTTTCCCCACCTGGGCCAGGTCTTTCGGATCGAGCGCGAATCCATCGACAAGAAATCCGGCGCCCTCACGTGTGAAACCGCGCTGGGCATCACGAGCCGCTCACCCGGCGAGGCCTCCCCCGAACGCTTGCTGGCCATCAATCGCGGTCATTGGAGTATCGAAAGCGTCCATTACATCATCGACTGGAATTACGATGAGGACCGCAGTCGAATCCGCACCGGCTTCGGCCCGGAAAACATCACCCGCCTCCGACGCTTTGCCGTCGGTATTCTCAAATCCTTTCAAAAACCCGCTCAATCGATCGCCCAATCGATGCGCAAACTCTCTTTCAATACCCGTCTCGTCTTCGACTACTTGAGAATGACTCGAAATTCATTCCCCACATCATGCTCCATCTGAGAACAAATTTGCCGTGCCTCTGTCGCCCTTGCTGGCCAATCTGTACATCCGGCGGTTTATTCTGGGCTGGAAACAGCGGGGTGGGATGGAGCGCTACGGGGCGCACATCGTCAACTATGCGGATGATTTCGTCGTGTGTTGTAAGCAGGGAGCGGCGGACGCCCTTGTGGAGGTGCGCCGGATCATGGCGCAGTTGAAGCTTCGGATGAACGAAGACAAGACCCGAGTCCACCGAGTTCCGGAGGAGAGCTTCGACTTTTTGGGGTACACCTTTGGTCGATGCTACTCCCCCCAGACGGGGCGCAGCTATATCGGCACGCGTCCATCGAAGACGCGGATCACCCGATTGTGTCGGGCCATCAGCCAGGATACGGGGCGGACCCGGCTCCTGTGGGATGCCACGGCCATGGTTCACGCTCTGAATCGGAAGCTGGTGGGTTGGTCCAACTACTTCTGTCTGGGTCCGGTCAGCTCCGCCTACCGCGCGGTGGATCAACACACGCGGTATCGGCTGCGTCAGTGGTTGCGCCGGAAACATCAAGGACGATGCCGCCCGGGCGTGATGCAGTACCCCAGCGAATATCTCTATGAGACGTTGGGACTGGTCCGCCTGGAGGGCCGAACGCGCAACTTTCCGTGGGCGAAAGCGTAGCCCTTGTCCGAGAGCCGGATGCGGGAAAACCGCACGTCCGGTTCGATGAGCGGGATGTGGAAACGGACCATGGCCGGGCTCGTGAGGCACCGCCAGACGAAAGGGGCGGCCACAGATAGGCCCGACCTACCGCACCGCGCCACATCTCGACTCTACCGAGTTGTCTGCTACAGCGCCGGATCCATCCGCCAGCGCACGCCCCCTGACGCGCTTGATCCGGCGCGACGAACGCGCCGCTACGCGCCCGGCGCGGGGAACGCGCCGTAGCTCTGACGGCGTCTCCGACTCTTCGCGACGAAAACCCGTGAGAAAGGCGGGCCAAAACCGCGACTGCCGTTCCGTGTCATACTTTTAGGCAATGCGGTTCGAGTTCATCGTCGCTCTCCGTTATCTCAAAGCCAAACGCAAGCAGGCCGTCGTTTCGGTCATTACAGGGGTTTCGGTCGTTGGCGTCGCCGCCGGTGTCGCGGCCCTGGTCATCGCTCTCGCGATGAATACCGGATTCAGACAGGATCTCGAAACCAAGCTGCTGGGCGCGCAGCCGCACGTCACACTGCTCATGGCCAACGGTCAGGGTATCGAAAACTACATGGAGATCGTCGAACGCGCCGAGGCGGTTGACGGTGTGATTGCCGCCGCGCCGGCAATTTATCAGCGGGTGCTTCTTACGAACGGTTTTCGCGAAGATGGCGCGTTCATGAAAGGCATCATTCCCGAACTCGAGAAGAGACGCTCGACCGCACTCGACAACCTGGTCGAAGGGCAAATCGACGAGTTCGATGACTTTTCGATTCTGCTCGGGGACGAACTCGCCGCGTATATGGGTTCCTTTGCGGGCGATCGAGTCCGGGCGATCAGTATCGAGACGATGATGACGCCCATGGGGAACAGGCCTCGCGACAGAACGCTGGACGTGATTGGCGTGTTCAGTTCGGGCCTCTACGAATACGACGTCAGCTACGTGTTCGCTTCAATGTTTTCGGTCCAACGGTTGGGCGGACTGGGCGACGTCGCCTCGGCGATCGAGATCCAGCTCGAGAATGCCGACGATACCGAACTGCTGGGGCCGCGGATTGTGGAGGCCGTGGGCGGCGGTCTGGAGTTCACCGACTGGAAGACGCAGAACACGAGCCTGTTTCAGGCTCTCCAACTGGAACGGCTCGCAATGTGGCTGGCCATCGGCCTGATCGTTCTGGTCGCTTCGCTGAACATCGTGGGGACGCTGGTGATGATGGTCATGGAAAAGACACGCGATATCGCCGTATTGATGTCCATGGGGGCGACCCGCGACAACATTCGCCGCATTTTCATCGCTCAGGGCGTCATCATCGGCGTTGTCGGGACAATTCTGGGGCTGGCGGTTGGCAACGCGGTGGCCGTGGTGGCGGATACGTACGAACTGATCTCGCTCTCCGAAGACCTGTGGTCGATCGACCATGTACCGTTCGACCCGTACTGGTTGGACTCGGTCATTGTGGGCGCGGCGGCTGTTCTCGTCAGTTTTCTTGCAACCCTGTACCCATCGAGGGCCGCTTCGGCCACTCTTCCTGTTGAAGCCCTGCGTTATGAATAGTGCGGCCCCTGCCGATCGCGGTTCCATTCTGGAGGTCGTCAACCTTACAAAAATCTACGATAACCCGGTCTCTCCGATCGTTATTTTCGAAAAACTGAACCTGAGCGTGCCTCGGGGAGGCCTGATTGCCGTGGTGGGTCCTTCGGGCGCCGGCAAGAGCACGCTGCTTCATCTGCTCGGTGGGCTGGATCCCCCGACTTCAGGTCAGATTCGGTTCGAGGGCGAGGATATTTTCGCTTTCGACTCGGACCGGCTTGCGGACTATCGAAACCGGCACATTGGCTTCGTGTTTCAGTTTCATCACCTGTTGCCCGAGTTCACCGCGGTCGAGAACGCGGCCATGCCCCTGATGGTTCGGGGAATGAGCCGCGCCGAATCGACGGACTCGGCTCGAACGCTGCTCGAACGGGTGGGTTTGGCCCGGCGTCTCGATCATCGGGTGGGGGAACTGTCCGGTGGAGAACAGCAGCGGGTTGCGATTGCCCGCGCACTGGTTGGCGATTCCGAACTGCTGCTGGCGGATGAACCGACCGGAAATCTGGATCAGGATACCGGAAGGGACGTCTTTGACGTCATACGCAGTCTCCACGAGGAAAGAAAGTTGACATCGGTCATCGTGACCCACAATGAGCGGATCGCCGTGGGTTGCGATCTGGTCTGGCAGATTCGGCAGGCACAACTCGAGGCACTTGAAATATAGTTTTTCTGGTGTATTTGCGTGTTTCCTTTCAAGGAAATGTCTGTTGTTCTGGATTTGCCGTTCGTTTAGACTGAAACTGCATCTAATCCGTTTGCATGTTCACCTTTAGTCGAACGATCATGTTCGCCTTAGCCGAACGATTCGAAATTTCGATCGACTATGATTTGATGTTTATGCGGTTTGGGTCTATTGAGGTTTACAATCGGACCGAGAGTCAGAAATGTTCGAACGATACGCAGAGCGAGCACGCCGGGTTATCTTTTTCGCACGGTATGAGGCGAGTCAATTCGGCAGCACGACGATCGAGACCGAACACTTGTTGCTGGGGTTGATACGGGAAGACAAGAACCTCACCAATCGTTTCCTTCGGAATCAGTCCTCGATCGAGAGCATCCGCAAGGAAATCGAAGGCCGGACGACGATTCGCGAAAAAGTGTCCACGTCGATCGATCTTCCGCTGTCGAGTGAATGCAAGGCTATTCTCACCTACGCGGCCGAGGAAGCCGAGCGCCTGAATCACAGGCACATCGGCACCGAACACCTGCTGCTTGGCATCCTCCGCGAGGAAAAGTGCGTCGCGGGCGAAATCCTGCATGAGCGCGGACTCCGTCTGAACGCTATCCGCGAAGAACTGGCACGGTCCGTCATGGATCGCCAGACATTGGTCAAGCCCAAGGAAACGCCGCTGTTGTCGGAGTTTTCGCGGGACTTGACGCAGGCTGCCGCCGACGGCTCACTCGACCCGCTGGTGGGACGTGCGAACGAAATCGATCGCGTGATTCAGATCCTTTGCCGCCGCACCAAAAACAACCCCGTTCTGATTGGCGACCCGGGCGTCGGCAAGACGGCGATCGTCGAGGGGTTGGCCCAGCAGATCGTCGACGGCGAGGTTCCGACGTTTCTCGCCGAAAAACGGATCCTCGTGCTGGATCTGTCCCTGATTGTTGCGGGGACCAAGTATCGCGGTCAGTTCGAAGAGCGCCTGAAGACGATCATGAAGGAATTGGTCGACAACCCGAACACGATCGTGTTCATCGATGAGCTTCACACGCTTGTGGGCGCAGGTTCCGCCGAAGGTTCCCTCGATGCCGCAAACATACTGAAGCCGGCGCTTTCGCGCGGCGAAATCCAGTGCATCGGCGCAACCACGCCGGCCGAGTTCCGGAAGTCGATCGAAAAGGACCGCTCGCTGGAACGCCGTTTCCAGTCGATCAAGGTGGGGGCCCCGCCCGAGGACGAGTCCATCCGGATTCTCCACGGCGTGAAGTCGCGCTATGAAAAATTCCACATGGTCAGCTACACCGACGAAGCGATCGATTCGGCCGTGCACCTGTCCAATCGATATATCCCGGACCGTTTCCTTCCCGACAAGGCGATCGACCTGCTGGACGAAGCGGGCGCCCGCGTCAAGCTGAGACAGGCGACATTGCCGTCCGAAATGACCGACATCCAGCGGCGTATCAAGTTCATTGCCGCACGGATGGACAGTGCCATTTCGAGCAAGGACTTCGAAAAAGCCGAGCAGTACAAGAATCAGGAACAGGTCGAGCGCGAAAACCTGAACGCGGTTCGCGAGAAATTCAATATCAGCGAGACCGCGAGCGCCGGCGTGGTGTCGCATCCCGATATCGAAGAAGTTGTTTCCAAGTGGACCGGCGTTCCCGTGACGACGATCAAGGAAGAGGAAATGATCCGTCTCACGCGGATCGAAGACGAATTGCACCGCCGCATCGTCAGCCAGGAAAAGGCCATCGGCGCATTGGCCCGCGCTATCCGTCGGTCGCGCGCCGGTCTGAAGTCGCCGAATCGTCCGTCCGGTTCATTCCTGTTTCTCGGGCCCACTGGCGTTGGCAAGACCGAAATGGCGCGATCACTGGCCCAGTTCCTCTTCGGCAGCGATAAATCGCTGATTCGTTTCGATATGTCCGAGTTCATGGAGAAGCATTCGGTTTCCAAGCTGATTGGCTCGCCTCCCGGATACGTCGGTTACGAGGAAGGCGGTCAACTCACCGAACGCGTGAAAAGGAATCCCTATTCCGTGATCCTGCTCGATGAAATCGAAAAAGCCCACCCGGACGTGTACAACATCCTGCTTCAGGTTTTCGAAGATGGGCATTTGACCGACGGTCTCGGCAACACGATCGACTTCAAGAACACGATCATCATCATGACCTCCAACATTGGGGCACGATTCCTGAGCAAGCACGCCAGTCTCGGGTTCCAGGCGCCCAGCGAAGCGGTCACCGAAAGCAAGATGGAAGCTGCCGTGATGGTGGAGGTCAAGCGGATTTTCAATCCCGAGTTCATCAACCGGATTGACGAGATCATCATCTTCAACTCACTGACCGACCAAGACATGGAACGAATCATCGGAATGATGATCGAGCAGTTGAACGAGAACCTGGAGCACAAGCACCTCACGGTGAGTCTGACCGATCAGGCCAAGCACTGGATCCTCGACAAGGTTTGCAAGGACCGCAACTATGGGGCCCGGCCGTTGCGGCGGGCAATCCAGCGGTATATCGAAGATCCGCTTTCAGAAGCCATGATTCAAGGCAACTTGACCGGTATTGCCGATGTCGAGGTCTACGGCGATGGGGGCCAACTCTGGTACCGTGCCAAGGATGCCGAGGAAGTGGGCGTACCTCTTAGTATCTAATCATTTGAAAACAAATGGGTGGAGTGAGTTTCCGCTCCTGTTTTGACAAAAACCGTTCCCCTTCAGTCTAACAACCCGTGGTAGGACCCTACAGGGTCGCGCGCGGGGGTCTTCGGGTCTCAGGCGCGAAGAGAGGAGCGGAGCGATGGTTTCACATCGTGACCGACGAACGACAAAGTCTGTGACCCGAACCCCCCTGCGCCCTACGGGTTACGGCGGCATCGGGCCATCTGCCACGTTGCCACTCCTCGATTGATGTGGGGGCATCGACTTCGTCGTGCCGCCTCGCATACGGCCCAATGGCGCTCGTAACGCGATCCCTGCAGGGTTCTACCACGGGCTGTCACTCAAGCGCCGGTAACCGAAGTCTGCCGTTGTCGGGTGGGTGTATGTCCGGTTGCCCAATGATGACGTTTCGCGGCGTGCGTCCCCGGCGTGGACCCGGATGTATGTGCGTAGTACAATTTCAGTTCGAAGATGAGCCGCCGTCAGGCGGCGCCTGGAGGAGGAAATGAAGTTATTTGCCGTTGTTTTTGCCTTGTTTTTGAACGGCGCCCAGGCCCAGGAATCGGAGACGCCCGACCCGGCAGTCCCCCAGATCGTTGAAGGGATCGACTTTCGAGGCAATCGGCGCGTTCGTTCCGACACAATCCGGTACAACCTCCAGACGCGCCCAGGCGCGTTACTGAACTCCAGCGTGGTCGCCCGCGATATTCGCATGCTGTATTCCCTGGGGTACTTCGACGACATCACGGTGGAGCAGGAAGCCGGTACCGACGGCGTCATCGTCATCTTCAACTTCGAAGAAAAACCATTCATCCGGCAGATCGATTACGAGGGGATGAGCGCGATTCAGGAGTCCGACATACTGGAACGGCTTCGGGACCGGAACGTCGGTCTCAGTGTCGAACAACCCTACGATCCCGCGCGCGTGCGCCGCGCGCAGGCGGTCATCCTGGACTTGTTGGCCGAACATGGCCGTCAGAATGCCGTCGTTGAAATCGATCAATACGAGATACCTCCCAACAATGTAGGTGTCGCGTTCGTTATCGACGAAGGACCTCAGATCAAGGTCGAGGAAATCGAAATCGAAGGGAACGAGGTGTTCTCCGATGGCGACATCAAGGGGGCGATGGAATTGATCAAGGAGGCGGGGCCCATCACCTCGTTTTCGGACAAGGACCTATACCACCCCCTCAAGATGAATGACGACATCTCACGCATCAACATGTTCTATCGCGATAACGGCTACATGCGTGCGAATGTTCTCGAACCCACGATCGAAATCCGCCCCAAGAAAATCTTCCGTACGCTCCCGTTCATCAAACCGTCCTTTCCCTGGGGCATTCCCCTGCCGTTCTGGAAGAAAGAGGTCGACCGTTTCTACATTACGATTCCGGTGGAAGAGAACGAACAGTATCGGGTCGGCGATTTGAACGTCACGGGAGCGACATTGTTTCCCGAGGACCAACTGCTCGCCTTCATCGGCTTGAGGTCCGGTGAAATCTTCAACGAAAGGTTGTTGCGGGACGGTTTCGAGAGCTTGATCAATCTGTACGGCGACTTCGGTTATATCAATTTCAGCCCGTCGCCATATCTGGATTACGACGATCAGGAACGGCTGGTCCACGTTACGATCAACATCGATGAAGACCGCCAGTATTTCGTGAACCGCATCAATTTCAGGGGAAACACGACGACGCGCGACAAGGTTATCCGCCGGGAGATCATGCTGCAGGAAGGCCAGCAGTTCAGTTCGCGACTCTGGGACAACAGCATATTGCGCCTGAACCAACTCGGCTATTTCGAAGAGATTCTCGAAGACGCAGCCGAAATCCGTCCCAACCCGTCCGAGCCGGAAGTCGATATCACATTGTCGCTTGAAGAGCGCGGCAGGAACAGCATCGGCTTCAGCGGTGGAGTGAGCGGCATCGGGGGCAGCTTCATGGGCGTCGACTATTCGACGAACAATTTCCTCGGATTTGGCGAAACCCTTTCCGTCAGCCTGCAGGGCGGAACCCGAATGTCGAACTACATGTTCAGCTTTACGGAGCCTTACCTGTTCGACCGTCCCATTTCGGCGGGGTTTTCGATCTTCAAGAGCGCGTTCAGGTTCGATCAGGCGCGAGACGTCTTCGGAATAGCGCCGGACGACGCGGATCAATTCGGTTTCAACAACCTGCTGAACTATGAACAGGCTCGTCGCGGTTTCAACGTCTTTACGAGTTATCCGCTCAGGGTTTTCCAGCGACTGGGTCTCACGTTCCAGTTCGACAACTCCGAGACGTCGGCGGTGAATCCGGCGACTTCGGCCTTTTTCAGTTCCGTCCGCCAATCCAACGAGTCGAGCTTCAGGTCGGGTGCGAGCCTTGACGACGACTTCCGTACGCGGTCGGTCGTTCCGTCCTACACGTACAACACTCTTAACAGCGGATTCAGGCCGAGTGCCGGACAGAGGTTTTCGGCCACATTCGACTTTACGGGCGGGCCTCTGGGAGGTAACGTCAGCTACTTCAGGCCCCAGCTCGAATACCAGCGTTTCAAGGCGCTCGGGATGGGAATGGGAGGCCGGCCCAACGTCATTGCATTCCGTATTCAGGCATCCCACATTCGAGGGTATGCCGGCACCAGCGTGCCTTTCTACCAGCGCTTCTTCATGGGCGGCGATTTTGACGTCCGCGGTTTCGAATTCAGGTCGATAAGTCCGATCGCCTGGGTCCAGCGTCAGACGATCAGCCCGTTGACCGGAGAGCCCGTCGTTTTTGACGATATCGCTTATCTTGGCGGCGACACGCTGGGAGTGGTGAATCTGGAGTATCGGATTCCCATTGTGGGAGATACCCTGACTGTGGCCCCGTTTCTGGACATCGGGAATTCGTGGGTCGTGAACAAGGATCAGCTCCTCCGTACAATCACCGAGAATGGCGTCACTCGTACGGAGGGTGTAAGATTCCTTTCTGGGACGAACTCCGGGTTGCGGTCCAGTACGGGGGTGGAGTTTCAGATTCAGATGCCGGTCATTCAGGCGCCGTTCCGGCTGATTTGGCACTATAATCCGCAACGGATCGATGAGACGTTTATCGGGCCGGCCTCGGGACGAGGGTTTACCTTCAGAGAAGAGAAGACGGGTTTCAAATTTTCGGTTGGGCGGACATTTTAGATTTGTGGGAGAAAACATGAGGAACTTGACACTATTTGCGCTCTTGCTGTTGCCTGGATCATTGATGGCTCAGGCGACGAAAGTCGGAGTCATCGATTTCCAGGGCGCGACGATGGCAAGCGAAGCGGGCCTTGAGGCTTCAAGGCAGATTGAGGACATGGTTGCCGAGATCGAGGCGAACCTGTCGGTCACCGAAGCCGAGATCGTCGCGGCTCAGACCCGGTATCAGACTCAGCAGCGTGCACTTTCGGCGACCGCGCTGGCGCAATTGGAGAACGAGATCACCCGGCTCCAGACCCAGTTCACTCGTGAACAGGAAGACGCGCAACTGGCAGTCGATGCGCTCCAGACCCAGCTTCTCAGCCCGATCACCGAAAGAGTTCAGGCAATTGTTCTCGAATACGCCGAGCGGGAAGGCTACACGATGATCCTTGATCCTACGGCCGTTGTTTATGCGTCGGAAGCCTCGAATATCACCGACGAAATCATCGAGTTGTTGAACGTACAGGCCAACGAAGCGGCCGACGAAGCCGCCCAACCAACCTCGGAAGCTCCCGCGCAGTAAGCACGGAAACCCCGGCCGAGGCCGGCGAACTCGCGCCGGGCACGGGAGAAGTTTTGGAACTTCGAATCGACGAGATCATGAGGCTGCTGCCTCATCGCTATCCGTTTCTGATGATCGATCGTGTCGTTGAGGTTGAGCGCAAGAAACGGCTTGCCGCCATCAAGAACGTCACCATCAACGAATTTTTCTTCGCGGGACACTTTCCCGGGGTCCCCGTCATGCCGGGTGTCCTCACGATCGAGTGCATGGCACAGGCCGGCGCCATTCTAGGACTTCTTGAAACCCCGGATCCCGCGAATACCCTGGTCTACTTCATGGGGATCGAGTCGGCCAAGTTCCGCCGGCCGATCGTGCCGGGCGACCAACTCAGGATCGTCGCCAACCTGCTGCGCCGCAGAGCTCAGGTGTGGAAGATGAGTGGCGAGGTGTGGGTGGGCGAAGACCTCGCCGCCCAAGCCACACTACTGTCATCCATTTCCCCTCGGGAATAATGGCCGTCAGCAGCCCAGCGCGCCATCCCACCGCAATCGTCAGTCCTCGAGCCGAACTTGCCCCGGACGTGTATGTCGGGCCATATTCCATGATCGGCCCGCGGGTTCGTATCGATGCCGGGTGCCGCATCGACTCTCATGTCGTCATTGAAGGGCCCGTCTCGATTGGCCCCGGCAACCGATTCTTTCCGTTCTGTTCGATCGGGTCACAGCCCCAGGATCTCAAGTTCGAAGGCGAGGAAACGGTCCTGGAGATCGGCGCCCACAATGTGTTTCGCGAGTACGTGAACGTCAACCGTGGAACGGCGGGCGGTGGAGGCAAAACACGGATCGGAGACTACTGTTTTTTCATGGTGAACGCGCACGTGGCCCACGACTGCATTCTTGGCGACCATGTCATAATGGCCAATGCGGCGACTCTGAGTGGACATGTCGTCATCGAAGATTACGGGACCATCGGTGCGTTCAGCGCCGTACACCAATTTTGCAGGGTCGGCGTGCATGGATGGGTGGGCGGGTTCACGGTCGTGACCAAGGATGTCCTGCCATACTCGAAGACCGTCGCCCCCCGTCAGACCAAGGCCTACGGCGTCAATACGCTGGGGTTGGAACGGCGTGGCTTTACGAGGGAACAGGTTGCGAACATCGAGCAGGCGTTTCGGCTGCTCCAGCGTTCCAAACTCAACACCTCGCAGGCATTGGAGGCGATACGGGAACAGGTCGGCGGTTCCGAAGCCCGGACCATCGTCGACTTCATCGAGAGTTCAAGGCGTGGAGTCCACAAATAAGTACGGTTTGATCGCAGGGAACGGACGTTTTCCTTTCTTGGTCCTGGAAGCTGCCCGGAGCCAGGGAATCGAGATGGTCGTTGCGGCCATCAAGGAAGAAACCTTTCCAGAAATCGAGAAGCACGCCCAAACCGTCCGTTGGCTTTCGCTCGGGCAACTGGGCAAACTCATCGAGACGTTCAGGAGCGCAGGGGTCGATCGCGCCGTCATGGCCGGGCAGGTCAAACACAAGCAGATCTTCAGCGGTATCGTGCCGGATCTGAAAATGCTGAAACTGCTGGGATCGCTGGCGACAAAATCGACGGATTCGCTGATCGGCGGTGTGGCGCGGGTTCTTGAAGACGAAGGGATCCATCTGATCGATTCCACCGCATTCCTGGGCCCCTTGCTTCCCGCACCCGGTGTTCTGACCGCCCGATCTCCAACCGGGGAAGAACAAAGGGACATCGATTACGGATATGGCATCGCGCGGGAACTCGGGCGGCTCGATCTGGGGCAGTCCGTGGTGGTCAGCGACGGCGCCTGTGTGGCGCTCGAAGCGATGGAGGGGACCGATGCGGTCGTGACCCGGGCCGCGTCGCTGGTCAACGGCCGGCCTCTGACGCTGGTCAAGCTGGCCAAACCCGGGCAGGATCTTCGCTTCGATATCCCCGTGGTGGGACCGGCAACGCTCGAGAACATGATACGGGCGAACGTCCGTGTGCTCGCGATCGAAGCCCGAAAGACACTGATGATCGACAAGGATGAACTGATCGAATCGGCGAACGAGCATCGGATCTCGATCGTTGCGGTGGCGTAAACCGAAATAGGGGTTACTGAGTCCAATGGTGAGAGTCGGCGTAATTGGAGTCGGGGCGCTTGGGAGACATCATGCACGTATCTATTCGGAGTTGCATGAAGTCGAACTCGTGGGCGTGGTGGATATCCAGCCCGGCCGCGCCTCCGAGGTGGCGGCGGCTCACGGTTGCGGTGCTTTCACCGACTATCGGGAACTGTTTGGCAAGGTGGATGCCATCAGCATCGCGGTGCCCACCGAAGAGCACGCGCGGATCGGGCAGGAATGCTTGAGTCGAAACGTCGACGTTCTGGTCGAGAAGCCGATCGCGGCGACGGTTGAAGATGCCCGGAAGCTGATTGACGCGGCCAAAAAACATGGCCGGATCCTGCAGGTCGGACACGTGGAGCGCTACAACCCCGTGGTTGAAGCGGCGACGCGCATCGCAACCGAACCTCAGTTTTTCGAGGTTCACCGCCTGAGCAAGTTTTCGATGCGTAGTCTCGATATCGATGTTGTCCTGGATCTGATGATCCATGACATCGATGTCATCTTGAGTCTGGTGAATTCAGAGGTGTTTGAAATTCGTGCAGCCGGCATTCCGGTCCTTTCGACGAAGAGCGACATTGCCAACGTTCGTATCGAGTTCGCCAATGGTTGCGTGGCCAACATGACAGCGAGTCGCGTCAGTACGGAGCCAACCCGGAAGCTGCGTTTCTTCCAACCCCACGATTACGTGTCGCTGGATTTCGCCGCCCAGAAAGGTTACCGACTGTCGTTGCGCGCCGGCCAGTTGTCCCGTCTGGATCTGGCGCCGCCGTTTTCTGAACCACTGCGTGTGGAACTGGAAGCGTTCATCGACGCAATCGTCACCCGGTCGACACCCCTGGTGGACGGGCAAGCGGCGCTGAAGGCCCTGGAGGTTGGGTTGACTATCAATCAGGAGATCGAGCGCCATGCCCAGCGTCGCGTCGGGGCGGTGGCGCGTTCTGAATCTCGGGTTCCGGATTAACGGAATTCCGTCTTCGTCCCGGAGTCATGCTGCTAGAATTCTGAAATCAAGATGCTGTTTGAATCCGACAAAACACTCGAACCGGGTGCGGGCCGTTCGAAGAGCCTCGCCATCTCGATCGGTTTCCATCTGTGCCTGTTCATCCTGGTGTCGGTCAGTCCGGGTTTTCTGTCGACCTCCGCGCGGCGCGCGATTCGTATCTCCGGTGAGGATTTCGATCGGGAACGGTTTGAGTTGACTGAACTGTTCTTGCCTCCCGAGCTTCTGGAACCCGAGCCGGTTCCCGAGCCCGAAGCTCCACCCGACGCCCCCTTGGTCGCCATTGCACCGGTGGCGCCGATCCCGGCGCCGGAAGCGGCACCCCCACCCCCAC
Source organism: Terriglobia bacterium (assembly GCA_963555775.3). Taxonomy (GTDB): domain Bacteria; phylum Acidobacteriota; class Terriglobia; order 20CM-2-55-15; family 20CM-2-55-15; genus JAJEDW01. The sequence continues at coordinate 1,350,255 of CAUVWY020000009.1, forward strand.
CCCCACCTCCCGACCCTCAGCCCGAACCCGAACCCGATCCTGAAGATGAGGTTCTGTTGCCACCTCCCATCATCGGTCCCGACGACGTCATCGAAGAGGGGGCGCGCCCCGATGCACCGGTCGATTCTCCGGAAGGGCCCGATGAACAACCGCGTATCACGTTGGACGAACCCGGGCGGAACGAAGGTCCGGAGGGGGACGATGGCGATGGCGGAGATGGATTGGACGACGAGGAGTTGCAACCGGATTCGGAAGAAGTCGAGGCCCGGACTCCGACCGAGGACGAGGACGAGGACGAGCCGGATCCCCAGTCCCTCGAAAACACGAACCCGGACGCGTTACTGCTGCCCGATCTGAGGAGGCGCGCCAGCGTCATTGTTGAAGAGAGCGTGGCCGAAAGCCGGAGAGAACTCGGTAGAGTCCGGTCCGCGGGAACCGATGGAATTGAGGACGTCGTTCCTGATTTCTCCACGACCGAGCCAACGATCCTCTCTGAAACGCGGGGGTACGATTTTGGGCCGTACATGAATCAGGTTGTCAACCGGGTGCGGGTCAACTGGTATTCATTGATTCCTCAGGCGGCGCGGTTGCTGCAACTCCAAGGGCGTGTCGTCATCATTTTCGTGATCGAAAAAGATGGCCGCGTGGTCAACGAACGGTTCTTTTCCAGTTCGGGTAGCGACCAACTGGATACGGCGGCGATGAGCGCCATCCGAACTTCGAATCCGTTCTCTCCCATACCCGATGATTTCGAGGGCGACAACCTGGTCCTGCAGTTCACGTTCCTGTACAACATTTCATGAAATTCGTGTATCCGGCGGTAGGGACTTCGACAATGATGGCCGACCTCGGAAGCCGTTCTTCGGCGGACTGCGCAAGCCGTTTTTCCGCCCGCTTCTCCCGCCTGCGGGTTCTGTTCGGCTTCGTTCTGTTGGCGCAAGTGTCGTTTGTCGGCGAACCGACGGTGCGTATTGGCATTCAACTGAACACGGCGAGTTTTACGTTGTCATCGGACGAACCGTTCACCCTGGAAGGACGCCCCGTTCGGAGCGCCCGATTTACGACGGCGATCACATTGGCCGCCACCGGAGACGAAGTTCGGGCCGAGGATCTCGAACGGCGAATGGCAATCGAAATCGACGATGGCACCGTTCTGGTGCGGCAAATGACTGCCGGCATTGAAATCGAACCCGGTCCTTCGCGGTTCCGTGTCAATGGAAACCAGTACCGGGGGAGGATTGAAGTTCTCGGGAGTGACGACGCGTTCATTGTCGTAAACGAACTTCCATTGGAAGACTATCTTCTGGGCGTGGTTCCGAACGAACTGGCTCCGGATCCGTTTCCGCAGATCGAGGCGCTCAAGGCACAGGCCGTTGCCGCACGGACGTATATCCTGCGAAATCTCGGTCAGTTTGCCGATCGAGGCTACGACATTTGCGCGACGGACCAGTGCCAGGTCTACCGTGGTTTCGACACCGAACACGAGTTGGCGACCGAAGCCGTTCGCGAAACGCGCGGCTTGATCGCGACATACAACGGCGAGCCGATCGACGCCCTCTACAGTTCGACTTGCGGCGGACGGACCGAGAACTCCGAGAACGTCTTTGGCCAGGCGGTGCCCTACCTGGTCTCGACGATCTGTCATTACGAACACCCCGAACCGCAGCCGTTCTCATCGTCGGTGACCTATTCGGACTGGGAAGCCGGCCTGCTGGGCATCGCACGCGTTCAGACTTTTAACGACGCCGGACTTTTCCTCGGAGTGGGAGCGCCCGGCGAGCCGGCTTCCACCGATGTGGAGACGCTTGCGACGTTCGTCCGCAGCCGATTCTTTCCGGACGTTCCGGTGTCGTCGGATCGCGAGTTTCTCGAAGAACAGGGCGTCCTGTCGCCGGTGGGGGCGAACTCGGTTCCCGAGGTTCTGGTTCGCCTGTTGCTTCGAAAGGATGCTTTCGAGTGGCAGAGTGTGCGGCTGATCTCCTGGGACGGTAACTTGCTCCGTGCACGGGTCGGTTCCGTGATCGACGAGTTCCGGCTTTCCCCGAACGCTGCGCTGTTTCGTCGAGTGGGCGACGTGCGCATTCCTGTCGATCAGGGTGCGTGGATTGGCGGCGAGAGCATGGAGATCCGTGTGGCCGACAGCGACTCCGGCGATTCAGAGGTTCCAGAGATCAGCGCTCTGGTGTACCGGTCGAACTCCGCGGGACCAGCCGCGGATCGCTATTCTCCGGTCGCCCGGTGGCAGATCCACCTGACGCGCCGGGAACTGGATGAGGCGTTCGAGTCCCTGGGTATCGGAGGGCTCGAAGACATCGTTGTCCTGGAACGGGGGCCGTCGAATCGCGTTGTTCGGGCCGAGATCCTGGGAACCCGCGGATCCACGGTGGTTCGCGGACCGCGCCTGAGAACCCTGCTCGGAATCCGCGATTCCATGGTGTACGTCGACGAAGAGCGCAACGCGAACGGGGCATTGCTCGGAATGAGTTTCTTTGGCAACGGCTGGGGACATGGCGTCGGCCTGTGTCAGGTGGGAGCTTACGGGATGGCCATCGATGGCGCTTCGGCTGAAGAAATCCTGACCACCTATTATCGGGGAATCGAACTGGAGAGGGTGTTCTAGCAGCCTGTCGGACTTTCGTCGTAAGTCCTTTGTTTTCAACGACGGATCTTTTCAGCTCGCAACTGTAAACACAGTCATATGAATGACTTAGATTTTAGATTTGGTGTTAGTCCGACAGGCTGCTAGGGGCCTATGCCTCCGGGGACCCCCCCCGCAGCCCTCGCAACGGGGAACCGTTGGCAGCCTTTACAACATTGTGTCCCGGGATCGTCGCAATGGGTGTCCGGACGTTCCATGCGTGATTATCCCGTAGTCGGAATTGTTGGACCTACCGCCAGCGGCAAGTCCGACCTCGCGCTCGCCCTCGCCGAGTCGCTGGGCGGCGAAATCGTCAACTTCGATTCGATGCAGCTTTACCGGCGCTTGGATATCGGTACAGCCAAGCCCTCAAAATTCGACCGTCAGCGATTCCCCCATCACCTGATCGACATTCTGGAGCCCGATGCGCTGTTCAGCGCGGGAGACTACCGCCGGCAGGCCCGGATCGTCCTCGAGCAGATCCGCAACCGGGGCCGGGCGCCAATTCTGGTCGGCGGAACGGGTCTCTATCTCCGCGCCCTCATTGAAGGCTTGTTCGACGGACCAAAGCGGTCCCCGTATTGGCGGTCGCGACTCAAGGAGCGAGCCCGGGTCCACGGGGGCGGGCATCTGCATCGAGTGCTCGACAGGCTGGACCCGGAATCCGCCGGTCGAATCGCCCCACAGGATCTGCCCAAGGTGATCCGGGCTCTGGAGGTCCGGCTGATGACGGGGTCGTCACTCTCCAGGCACTTGGCCAACGCCCCCAGGCGGCCCATCGAGGGATTTTCGTTTTGCCTGGTCGGACTCGATCCCCGGCGCGAGGAGTTGCACCGACGCATCGCCCGGCGCGTGGCCCGGATGTTTGAAGACGGGTTGGTGGCCGAGGTTCGGCAGATCCTGGAGAGTGGGGTATCACGCGATGCGGCAGCGTTTCGGGCGATCGGTTATCGTCAGGTCATGCGGCACATCGATGGTATTTTGTCCATCGATGAGGCCATAATGCTTACTGAGCGAGACACTCGCCGTTACGCAAAGCGCCAGATGACCTGGTTTCGCAAGCAGCACGGTGCAAATTGGTTCGCGGGATTCGGCGCCGATCCAGAAATTCAGGAAAAAGTTCTGGGCTTCGTATCGAAAGGCACCGGTTCGCAAGCCGAAAACTGATCCGAAACCGCAACCGCACGGATTTCGGACGACAAGACGTACTCTGATTTTTTTTTGGGGAGTTCCCTTATGGAAAACAAGTCGCAGAACATCCAGGACGTCTATCTCAATACCGTCAGGAAAGAAAAACAACCCATCACAATCTTTTTGATGAATGGTGTAAAGCTCATGGGGCGTCTCAAGGGTTTTGACAAGTATTCGGTCATCCTCGAGGCGAACCACCAGGAGCAGCTCATTTTCAAACACGCAATCTCGACCGTAACGACCTCACGGTCCGGCGTAATGCGTCCGCCTCGCGATCGCGATCGGGACCGGGACCGGGACCGGGATCGGGATCGGGATCGGGACCAAGACCGGGATTCCGTTCCACCGGAAGCCAAAACGGAAGGCCAGTAAGATTGCTGGGCTCTCGGGGCACGATCGCAGGTCATTTCTGCCGACTGTCTCAGTTGTTTCATGGAAAATGCGATTCTCGTTGGTCTGGCCGATCCGCTGGACGAGTTGCGCGAACTCGCCACAGCAGCGGGGGCGCGTGTCGTCGGTGAGGTCGTCCAGCACCGGGACCGGCCCGATCGAGCTCTGTTCATCGGCAAAGGCAAGGCAGAGGAGCTCAGGGACGAGGTGGTGGTCCTGGAGGCCGACCTCGTCGTTTTCGACGATGAATTGAGTCCCGGCCAGACGCGGAATCTCGAACGCATCCTTGAAACCAAAATCATTGACCGAACCGGTCTGATCCTCGACATTTTTTCGCGCCGCGCCCATACGCGGGAAGGCAAGCTGCAGGTGGAGCTGGCTCAACTCAACTATCGTCTCTCGCGGCTCGCGGGCGGAGTGGACTCGCTGTCGCGTCTGGGCGGAGGCATCGGGACTCGGGGTCCCGGTGAGACGAAGCTCGAGGTGGACCGCCGTCGTGTTCGGCGCCGGATTGCGCAGCTCAGGAAGGAAGCCGAACGGGTTCGCAAACACCGCGAACTGCACCGCACCCGTCGAAAGCGCAGCCAACTGCCAACCGTCTCGCTGGTGGGCTACACCAATGCCGGCAAGTCCACGTTGTTCGTCCGGCTTTCAGGAGAGGAGACGCTGGTGTCGAGGCGGGTGTTTGCGACGCTCGACCCGCTGGTTCGGCGTGTAGGGTTTGGAGCCGGGAACGATGTTCTCGTTTCGGATACCGTCGGTTTTATCCGTAAACTTCCCCACGATCTGATCGACGCCTTCAGAGGGACGCTGGAAGAGGTTGTCGCATCGGATCTAATTCTTCACGTCGTCGATGTTTCCGATCCCGATTTCGCGGAGAAAATCGATATCGTTGCGGAGGTCCTCCGGGATCTGGGTTGCGAGGGACATGTCCAGTTGCTCGTCTACAACAAGGTCGATCGGGCGGATGCGATTCACGTTACGCTACGGGATGGCATCGCGGTGTCTGCACTGACGGGGCAGGGGATTCCAGAGCTGAAAGACCGGATACAGGAATCATTGAGCATGACTCGGGTCTAACAGCCCGTGGCAGAACCCTACAGGGATCGCGTTACGAGCGCCATTGGACCGTATGCGAGGCGCCACGACGAAGTCGATGTCCCCCATCTATCGAGGAGGGGCAACGTGGCAGATTGCCCGATGCCGCCGTAACCCGTAGCAGTCCGTGGCAGGACCCTCCGGGATCGCGTTACGAGCGCCATTGGGACATATGCGAGGCGCCGCGACGAAGTCGATGTCCTCCATCTATCGAGGAGGGGCAACGTGGCAGATTGCCCGATGCCGCCGTAACCCGTAGGGCGCAGGGGGGGTCGGGCCACAGACTTTGTCGTTCGTCGGTCACGATGTGAAACCATCGCTCCACTCCTCTCTTCGCGTCTGAAACCCGAAGACCCCAGCGCGCGACCCTGAAGGGTCCTGCCACGGACTGCTGGGGCGCAGGGGGGGTCGGGTCACAGACTTTGTCGTTCGTCGGTCACGATGAGAAACCATCGCTGGGCTCCTCTCTTCGCGTCTGAGACCCGAAGACCCCAGCGCGCGACCCTGCAGGGTTCTGCCACGGGCTGCTAAGCCCGCCTTACTCACAAGTTGCCTGCAACAGCGCTGGATCCGTCCGCCAGTGCCGCGTACCGCATGCGCCCCGTCCGGTTTCCGATATCTTTTCGGACATTCTGCACCCGGACGAATTTTCTACTGGGTGACGCAAAATTTTCGACGGGTTCGAAAACTTTGCCGTGAGTTTTCAACAGGCTCTCCATGGCCATGAAACGGTACAAACTCTTTTAAAATATAGACTTAGAGAGGTCTACTCCTGAAGAGCGCCGGATTTCCACAGGCTTTTCCACAGCTTCTGTGGAACCGGTTGACGACCTGCCTTTGGAAAGCTGCCGTTCTTCCAACCTTACCCTGCGACAACACGTCAGAAATGCGGGTCATATCTCCAACGCTAACCCGGGTGCGGGGCGGTGACGCTGTGAGCCAAGGTCGTCTTTCAGCCACGCGTTGGCCGCGTCATAGAACTCGTACCGGCGTTCTTCGCGGCGAAATTCGGGTGTGTGAACGATTTTGCGGAGGTTCCGTATCCGGGTTCCATGCTTCACATGCAGCATTTCGTGGAAAAGAACGTACCGGACGACGTACTCGGGAACCGAAGGATTATCGAGTGATTTGCTCAGAAAGATCACGTTCCGGTCGAAGTCGTAGCGTCCGAGCACGCGACTCGTTCTGATCGCCGACCACGACAGCTCCGGTTTCGGGAGTGAGGCCCCGAAATATTCCGTATTGATGGATTCGAACAGCGGGGCCAGATCGTGGAAACGCCCGACCGGTCCCGTCGTTCGAGTCCGCCGGCCGCGCTCGGTTCTTGCCTGGCGCCGCCGCTCGAGCATGTCCTCGCTCATGGTGTAACGCCGGTAATTCCGGTTGTGCCGCGGGTCAATCTTTTTCTTATACAGTTTGCACAGCAGGATTGCGGCAAGCGTCTCGAACACGTCGGCGGGCGCATCCAGGAACAGGTCGCTGACCCGTACGCTCAATAATCCCTTTTCAAGCGTCGCGCTATGATTGACACCCGCCGACGGGTAGAACTCGGTTGTTATAGTTGGAAGTGGAGTCCGAGGTTTGAGCTGCCGGTGAATTCGGCGAAAGGCCGAACCGAGTAGGTCGGTTCGTGGCACCGTCGGGACGGCAAAGTCAAGAGTGAGTTGTTCGCCGCGGCTCAACGGTCCTCGGTCTGGGGTACGATGTCCAGGGCTTCCGTGGCCCCGTCCCGTGCCAACTCGGCGATCTCGATCGCGTCTTCCAACGCGATCTCTTCGTTGTTGTTGTCCGGAGAGAATTCCCGGAGAACCGGGATCGTGGTCTCGACAAATTCCAACAAATTTTCCAGAGGTCTCCTCACGTCGCCGCGGTCGCGCTCGTATGCGTCGTCGATGTTGTCCATGGCCTCTTCTATCGCCTGATAGTATCCACGAAGCAGGTCTCCTCTCGAAAACATGCTCAGATCATTCGTCAACTCGCTACGTTCATCGTCAATGCGTTCAAGTTCGTCGGCGGCTTCCGGATTGAGGATTCGGATGATGCCCCTGGTGATGGAACTGCCTACGCCTTCCTCGTTGTCGACTTCTTCTTCGCCTTCGACCAGTCCCAACCGCACGAGGCGGAGGTTGGCGATTTCAAGGAACACCGGAATTCGCCGCCCGATGCTCTGGGCTTCGCGGATCTGTTCTATTTCAATTTCAGTGAAATAGTCGGCCGCGAAGGAGTCCGGGACGGAAGTCAGGCCCAGAATTGCCACTAACGATGATGTGCCGAGGAGTCTGAAGATCGTAGATCTCACGATTTGCCCTCGATTGCCGGAGTCCGGCTTCAAACCGCATCGCGTCACGGAAATAACGCTGCGAGGAGTTCATCGCGAATGTCGCTGACTTCGTCGATCAACTCCGTGATGGGTTGGCGAAATTGGAATGTCAGCTGGGAACCTATGTCCCCAAGTTGCCGAACATGTTGCCGCAGGGCGATTTCGAGTTCGCGGAACCCGCTGGAATCTCGTTCTGCGTTCCGTCCGGAATCCAACATCGTGTTCCGTGCGTCAATGACGGTACTTCGGTATTCGGTGAGACGCTGATCCAGTCGCTCGATGTCGCCGTCGTCGATCGCGTCGTCCATCATGCTGACAAGCAGGTTGGAAATTTGAATCTGGGTGCGGGTGCGATCAACCGGACCTGGGGACCGTGCCAGTCTGGCGCGTTCCTCGTCGAGCCTGCGGAGCCGTTCGTCGCGCGATTCCGAAAAGATGTTCACACGGCCCGAGCAAGACGCCACGGTCAGAAGAGCCAGGCAAAGGACGGCCGGGCGTACCAAGAAGCGTCTACTGGTCTTCCAGAAGCCGTTCAAGCGATCGGGCTCTCTGTTGAACTTGAAAAGATCGGGCATCGTCGCTTCCGTCATCGAGTTGGATGAATCGATTATAGTGCAGCAATGCCTGTTCGTAGTCCCTCAAATTGTCAAAGCATGTTGCCAGCAGGAATATCGATGCGGCGTGGTTCGGCCGGAGATCGAGATAGTCGAGCAGCAGCGTTCCGGCCCTGACCCAGTCTTCTCCCCGGTAGTAGATCCATGCCAGCGTCGCAAGTGCTTCGTCGCGTTGCCCATCGAGCGCGATCGCGCGCTCGAGCGGAGGGACGGCGCCGTCAAACTCGCCGGCTTCGTAGTAGCTCTGGCCGAGCCCCTGCCAGTACGCGGCGTTTTCGGGTTCGTCCGCCGTGAGTCGTTCATAGACTGGAATCGCGTCGCCATGACGCCCGGCCGCCAAGTAACTGTCGGCCAGGAGTTCATCCAGCCCGTCCATGCCTTCCAGCAGCGCGATGGCGTCATCGGGCCGGTCCATATCGCGCAATAGCAGCGCCAGTCGAATCCTGGTGTCGCGGTGCCCGGAATCAAGCGCGATGGCCTTCTCGTAAAAGTCCTTCGCGTTTTCGAGTTCGCCGACCTCCGAATGCAGGTCTCCGAGCATGACGAACACCGAAGCGTCATCGACCCCCAGCCGTACCGCTTCGGTGAGCATTTCCACGGCGCGGTCCGGTCGTCCGGCCTGCAGATAGAGTCCTCCGAGCCGACGGTAAGCCTCGGTTGCGTCTTCTCCGTCGGGTTCAGCCCGATCGAGAACCGCATTGTAGCCGTCGATCGCCGCGTCAATTCGACCCATCCGGTTGAGTACCTGCGCCCGGTAACGGGCCGGTGTCGCGTTTTCCGGCGCCAGAACCATCGCCGCGGCGAATTCGTCGACTGCCGCCTCGGGTGACCCGTTCTCGAACAAGAGTGCGCCCAGGTTCATCCGTGCCTCGAAGATGGATTCATCTTCGGAAAGAATATCCCGGTAAACATCGATTGCCCGATCGGGCTGTCCGTTGCCGGCGAAGCTGACGGCCAGGTAGAACCTGGAGGGGATGTGGGACGGATCGGCATCGAGAATCGCATTGAACCCGGCGATCGCGTTGCCCCATTCGGATGCCGAAACCGACGTCATGGCTTGCTCGTACAATTGCTCGAGCGAAACTTCAGCCGCCCGGTCGGCGCCGGCATCGCCCGGCCCGGTTTGGGTTTGTAGCAGCAGGAGCAGGATGGCCAGATTCGGCATCTTCCCAATCTTCTCTAAATGTTTAAATACTCAGTTTCGGTTTCAGAAACCGCCCGGTGAGCGATTTGCCGTTTTTGACGATGTCGTCGGGCGAGCCAACCGCCAGGACTGTACCGCCACCGGCGCCCCCCTCGGGACCCAGGTCGATGATCCAGTCAGCGGACTTGATGACGTCGAGGTTGTGTTCAATGATGAGCACGGTTCCCCCGGCACGGATCAGACGCCTGAACGCGGCAAGCAGCGTGTTTATGTCGTCGAAGTGCAGTCCCGTTGTCGGTTCGTCGAAGATGAAGAGCGTCTTGCCGCTGGTTTCTTTCGCCAGATACGATGCTAACTTGATTCGCTGGGCTTCTCCACCGGAAAGCGTCGTCGCGGACTGCCCCAGACGCAGGTATCCCAGCCCGATTTCTTCGAGCATCGCCAGCTTCCTGGTTATCCGATTGATGTTCGAAAAGAACGAAAGGGCCTTGCGGCCTGTCATCTGAAGAACGTCATGGATGTTCTTCCCTTTGTAGGTGACGTCCAGAACGGCATTCCGATACCGCATGCCCCGGCATTCCTCGCACACGAGTTCAACGTCGGCGAGAAATTGCATTTCGACCGTGACCGTTCCATTTCCCTGACACGATTCGCATCGACCGCCGGGAATGTTGAACGAAAAACTGCCCGCGGTGAAGCCGTTCGCACGCGCTTCGGGCGTCGACGCGAACAGATCGCGAATCTGGTCGAACGCCTTGATGTAGGTCACCGGGTTGGACCGCGGTGTCCGGCCGATCGGACTTTGATCCACGAGCACGACGTCGGACAGCCATTTGGAATTGAGTTCAACCGTGCCGCTGCCGTTTTCGGGCTCCGTCCCAGTCAGGCGGGACTTCAGTGCTTCGTAAAGGCATTCGTGAACCAGCGTCGACTTGCCCGATCCCGATACGCCGGTGACACAGGTCATGAGCCCAAGAGGTATCTCGATGTCGACGTTTTTGAGGTTGTGCTTCGAAGCATTGCGCAATTTGAGCCTCTCCTTGCCGGGCTTGCGACGCTGTCGCGGCAACGAGATCCGAATTTCGCCGTGAATGTACTTCCCGGTGAGTGAAGCCGTCGTGTCGGCCAACTCATCCAGCGTTCCCTGGAACACCAGATTTCCGCCGTTCTCCCCGGCGCCGGGACCGAGATCGAGCAGCCAGTCTGCCGCCTTGATCATTTCGGCGTCGTGTTCCACGACCACGACCGTATTCCCCAGTTCCCGCAGCCTTTTGAGGATACCGATCAGCCGCTCTCCATCCCTCGGATGGAGCCCGATCGAAGGTTCATCCAATACGTACAAGGCGCCTACCAACGTTGAACCCAGCGAGGTTGCCAGTTGAATGCGTTGAGCCTCGCCGCCCGACAGCGTCGATGACAGACGATCCAGCGTCAGATATTGGAGTCCCACTTCGTTGAGAAAGCGGAGTCGGGTCTGGATTTCCTTGAGGACTCGCTCGGCCACTTGGGTCTGACTCGGACTGAGCCGGATCCGGTCGAAGAATTTAAAGGCTGCGGCTGTCGACATTCGGGAGACGTCACCGATGTTCAATCCGTCGACGAAGATGTCGAGAGCTTCCCGGCGCAGCCGTGTTCCACGGCAATCCGGACAGGTTGTATATCCTCGATAACGACTCAGGAACACGCGCACGTGGAGCTTGTATTTCTTGGTTTCCAGATAATCGAAGAAATTCCGGATAGCGCCGGCGACCCACGCCTGGTGCTGGTCAGTCAAATCCCGATGCGGAACGTCGATCGGAACCCCCAGTTCGGCGGCCTGCCTGTTGAATTCGGTGAGGTACTTTCGATATCGGGGTTTGGTCCAGGGTTCGATCGCACCCTGGGCGATGCTCTTGCCCTTGTCGGGGACGATCAGGTTCAAATCCAGATCGATGGTGTTTCCGAAGCCTTGGCATCGCGAGCATGCGCCGAATGGGTTGTTGAACGAGAACAGCCTCGGTTCCGGATCCTCATACTGGATTCCGCAGTCCTTGCACTCGAAGCGTTCGCTGAATGCATGAACCCGCCGTTCTCCATCCGCTTCCTGGATGACCACCTCGCCCTGATTCTCATGAAAGCAGAGCTCAATTGAATCGATCAGGCGTTGCCGGATTCCGGCGTCGATTTTCAACCGGTCGACGAGAACGTAAGCGGATTGGCTGAAGTCGACATCGATCAGCGATTCCGGCCGCGAGTATTCGTACACCGCGCCATTCTGATAGACGCGACCGAATCCCCGGCGCTTGAGGTCGCCGAGACACTCTGCGATTTCGGCTCCTCCGGAAAGAGTGGGAATCGGAAACAGGACATGGAATCGAAGTCCTTCAGGCCAGGTCAGAATCTCATCGGCGATCTGGTCGACGGTATCGCGCTGCACGATTTTTTCGCATTGACGGCACCTGGTGATTCCAATTCTGGCGAAGAGAAGGCGAATGTAGTCGTAGACTTCAGTCGATGTTCCGACAGTCGATCTCGGAGTCCGTGCCGTGTTGCGCTGACGGATGGAGATTGCGGGGGCAATGCCCGTGGCCTCGTCGATGTCCGGCTTTTCGATCCGCTCAAGGAACTGGCGCGCGTAAGCAGACAGGGACTCGATATACCGGCGTTGCCCTTCGGCATAGAGCGTGTCGAATGCGAGCGAGGACTTGCCCGAACCGCTGACACCGGTCACTACCGTCAATGCGTTGTGAGGTATCGTGAAGTCGATGTTCTTGAGATTGTGGACCCGGGCGCCGCGGACGACGATCTGTTCCTCGCCTGCCACGACCGATTCCAGCGCTTTGGCCATAACTCGCAATTATAGATCAGGGACACGCCGGGGCGGGTACGCCAGCGGAGCTTTCCTTACCAGCCCGTGGTAGAACCCTTCAGGGATCGCGTTACGAGCGCCATTGGGCCGTATGCGAGGCACCGCGACCGATCGAGATCCGAAAATTGTATCGTTCGCGGGGATGCTTTCAGTGCTGGATCGGTTTGTCTTCGATGGGCTCGGCGTTCTGTCTTGCGTCGTCTGTAACGGGGGCGTCTTGCCTCGATTCCGAATCGTCGGCCGCGACATGCATGGGCGTCTTCGGAGTTTCCGAGTCGATATCGTCTTTTCGATCGGTTGCTTCGAGATGCAGTTGCTCCGCCTTCGGCGATTGTTTTTCTTGTTGAGATTTGAGCCACGTCTCGAAACTCGGACGGCGCTTTGCGTTGTCCAGGCAAATCCGATACTTCCCGATGTGCCCACGGCCATTGCCTCCGGACTCCAACAGAAGGATGTGGCGCCTTTCGAGGTCTCTCCAGATACGGCGCACATGGCGCTCGGACATCCGGGCCTTGTATGCGACTCTCCTCAAACCGGGAACGCATTCCGAGCCATCCTCCTTCGCGTGATCGGCCATGGCCTGCAGCACACTTTGTTCGGCATGACTGAATTCGTAGTCCCAGATCCGGCCGACCAATCCTCCTCGAGTGTCTTCGCGGCGCGTCTGCCGGGGCTTCGGCAGGGGCGTCGGCCGGGGTGGTTGCAAGCGCAGAGTGGCGATCGACAAGTCGGAGAGCGTTCTCAGTTCCGGTGTTCCGGCCTCGTCCGTGAAGTCGTCGTGAAAATCGCTCGCGTCATCGGTTGGCGCCGTTTCCGGTGTTCCGGAATCGGCAGTGGAGCGGGTTTGCAACTCGCTTGCGTCATTGGCTTGGACCGGTTCCGGTGTTCCGGAATCGGCGGTGGAGCGGGTATGCAACTCGCTCGCGTCATTGGCCAGGGCCGGTTCCGGTATCCGTTGGTTGGCGGTCAAGGCGACGTACTCCGACACCTTGTCTTCGGGGTCCAGCCCCAGTCGCTTGGCGTAGGTGCGAATGAAGCCCCGGTCGTACACCCCGCCAGGCAACGCGTGGAAGGCGTCATCTTCGATGGCGCACAAGAAACGTAGACCGATGCACGTTTCTTGCGACATCTCCTGAAGAGTCCGCTTTTTGGACTCTCGCGCGGACCTGAAACTGTTTCCGAAATCTGACACGAGCCTTACTGAAAGATGTTATTAAGTAGTCACTCGGGAGTCAATGTTGCAATTGTACTAATTTGTCCGGTTTTTTTCAGCAGTCGAACTGTCCGGTTTCGGTTTTCGGTTGACCGTCCGGAGAAGTCAGGAAGCGTCCATCGCCTTTGTCTTTGCTTTCTGCCGGCCGTCCTGCTGCTAGCGAATATGGTTGCCGAGTCCATCAAATCCTCGGGTCAGAAGGAGACAACATTGTGCCAAGCGCTCGGATTGATTGAAACCATGGGTTTGGTGGGTTCCGTTGAAGCTTCCGACGCGATGTTGAAGACCGCGAATGTTGCGCTTCAGGGGCGGGAGACCCTGCTGAACGGCTATGTCGCGGTCTGGATTCGAGGCGAGTTGGGCGCCGTTCAGGCGGCGACCGACGCTGGCGCGGCCGCGGCCCGCCGTGTTGGAGAGTTGGTTGCCGTGCATGTCATCCCGATGCCGTACGAGGATGTCGAGAAAATCGTCGGTTCCCGGACCTCGAACCATCAGTAACCCGATGCCGACCTGCCAAGGTTCGACATCGGGCTTCCGGGGCTCCGCGCTCAGCGGATTTGGAACCGCCCCATCCTTGCGCGGCATGCGATCATGTGTAATAAGAGCCCGTGGCAGGACGCTGCAGGGTCCTGCCACGGGCTTTTAACATTTCGTTTGCCGGACTATGGACAAGGATCTCCAATCCATTCAGGAATCGCGCCGACTCGTCGCCGCCGCGTACGCTGCATGGAAGTCGTTTGAATCGTTTAACGAAGAGCAGGTCGAGCGTATTCTTCGGGCCGTGTCCGAGGCCGGTGTGGCGAATGCCGCAAGGCTTGCTGAAATTGCCGTCGAGGAAACCGGGTTTGGCAACGTTGCCGACAAGACGGCCAAGAATCTGTTTGGAGCCCGCGATGTCTACGAAGCGATGCGTCCATTACGGACGATCGGCATCGTTCGGGAAGACCTTGAGAACAGAATCCTGGAGGTGGCATGTCCGGTAGGCGTGATTGCCGGCATCGTACCTTCGACCAACCCCACGTCCACCGCCATTTACAAAGCCCTGATTGCGCTCAAGGGCCGCAACGCGATCGTCTTCAGTCCGCATCCCGCGGCTGTTCGCTGCATCGGAGAAACGGTGCGGGTGATGAGTCAGGCGGCCGAAGCGGCGGGCGCCCCCAGCGGAATCCTGTCGGCGCTGTCGACGCCCACCATGAAGGCGACCGACGAATTGATGCGCCACCCAAGGACGGCCCTGATACTCGCGACCGGGGGGCCAGGTTTGGTGCGGGCCGCATACAGCGCCGGCAAACCGGCGTTCGGTGTAGGCCCCGGCAACGTACCCGCTTACATCGAACGATCCGCCGATGTGAAGAAAGCCGTCGCCGACATCCTCACGGGCAAGTGCTTTGACAACGGGACGCTGTGTTCCTCGGAGCAGGCGGTCATCGCCGACGACGCAATTCGAGATACGGTTCTGGCCGAAATGCAGTCGGCCGGGGCTTTCCTGTGCCGTGGCGAAGACAAGGCACGGTTGGAACGAATAATTCAGAATGCGCGCGGGACGCTCAATACGAACATCGTGGGGAAGTCGGCGATTCGTATCGCGGAGATGGCGGAAATCGATGTTCCATCCGGGACGCGGGCACTGATTGCCGAAGCCGAAGGCGTTGGACGAGAGCATCCGTTATCGATGGAGAAGCTGTCTCCCGTGCTTGCGTTTTATAGCGTGCGCGATTGGAGAGAGGGCTGCAGGATGTGCATCGACATCCTCACGTTCGGCGGTCTCGGTCATACGTTGGGTCTACACTGCAATGACGACGAAGTGATCCGTGAATTCGCGCTTCAGAAGCCGGCGTCCAGGATTTGCGTCAACACTCCGGCTGCTCTCGGAGCTGTTGGATATACGACCAACCTTTTCCCGGCGATGACGCTCGGTTGCGGTGCGTTCGGCGGCAACATCACATCGGACAACATATCGCCCCTCCATCTGATCAACCTGAAGCGCCTGGCATACGGAGTCCGCGATGCGAAAGCGTCTCCATCGACCGCACCATCCAGCGAGACGGTTGCAGTTGGAGCCTTGAATTCCCGTTCAGGCGGCGACCGACGCGACCGAATCGCCCGGATCGTTGACGGCTGGCTGGATCGGGCTCAGACTGCTACGAAGGTCAAAAAGGCGTCGTCGCCAGCCCAGGGCGGGTCCACCGGCACCGTACCGGCGATGGCGCCTCCCTTGGCGAGCTACGACCGGATCGAAACGGCGAAAACCGTTCCTCCTCCCTCCGAACCCGTGGGCTTCGTTTGCGAGGACGATGTTCGCGTGGCTTCACGTCAGAACCGGAGGATCCCGGTCAACGCGAAGACGATCGTCACCCCGTCGGCCCGGGATCTGGCCAATGACCTCGATGTCTTTCTGCAAACCGACAATTTCTGAGGATCGGAAAGTTCGGTAGTGTCTCAGTTTGATTAATCGATCTATTGTGACATTCGGTCAGGAGTGCTAGGCTGTCTTCATGGCTAGAGGACCGAAAAGCGAATGGAGACCCACTGGCGACATAGCCTGTGCTGTTCACGTCGGACGCATAGCAACTGGCGAGATTGAAGAGACCTACGCGTCTCCGCCGCAGAACGATCCAGAGTCCAACCGAGATCGGGCTAGGAAAGGCGGCAAGGCTCGTGCTGAATCTCTAACGCCGGAACGCAGAAGCGATATTGCTAGAGCCGCTTCTAACGCCCGCTGGGGCGGGTAAGATCCTCTAAGGATTTGCCATTATATCGTTCAGACACCACCCACAACTTTCCTTCCTTTGAAATCCTTCCGCGCTTGTGCAACCTATTCAGGGCCGTACTCACAGTAGCCCTAGATGTTTCGCGCTCTAGCGTTATGCGCGTGTATATCTCATTTGTTGCCATCGATCGCTCACTCAATATTCTGAAAACTCCATCAATCAGTGTTCCATTCGAAGCGGGAGGCGGCGAGTCGTCAATCTTCTCCGGATGAGCTTCGGAGTCTATCTCATCCAACTCACTTAGTGCTGTCATCAGCCTTTCGCGTTTCCTGTCAAGTGATGCCAGTTTGGATTTCATGGAGTCCCGATAGTCAATCATTGATATTCTCCGTATATTTACGCTAGAATTAATAAAGGCGTGGTTTTAAGGGGCTAAGTTTCCCTAGCCCCACGCCCGCGACGGGCGGCGATCATCTCATTGCCGCACCTCCATATGGGCCGCTCACTGGGGTTTTTTGTGATTCCTCTACAGTGAGCGGCCCTCGTTATTTTCTCACACCAAATTACACCAGAAAACCATACTCATGTCAACATCAAAACCTCAAAACTGGTTGACAGATATGCTTGCTTGAGGTATCCTTTTAACCATGAACAAGCTGCCATTATCAAAGCGAGCCAAAATTATCAGCATGCTGGTAGAGGGCATGTCACTACGCTCGATCAGCCGTATAGAGGATGTCTCAATCAACACTGTGTCGAAGCTGCTAATCGGGGCGGGCGAAGCGTGTGTAGACTTCCACAACAACCACGTCCGCGACGTTGAAGCAAAGCGGGTCCAGGTCGATGAAATTTGGCAGTTCTGCTACTCGAAGGAAAAGAACGTCTCAGGCGCAAAGGCTGCTCCGGAAGGGGCGGGTGATACGTGGACCTGGACGGCGATTGATGCGGACTCCAAGTTGATCGTTTCATGGCTGCTCGGAGATCGGAGCCAGCGATCCGCCTACCATTTCATCGCGGACCTGGCGGAACGGATCGTCGGGCGCACACAACTTACCTCAGACGGCTTGCGTCTCTACAGGACTGCGGTTGAGGCAGTGCTCGGTGCCGATGTGGACTACGCACAAATTGTAAAGGTTTTTGGTTCACCCGTAGAAGATGAGAAGCGGTATAGTCCCGCAACGTGCAAAGGGACGATCAAGACGGTGGTAACAGGCCGGCCCGATCCCGACCACATCAGTACGTCCTACGTCGAACGCCACAACCTGACGATGCGGATGTCCATGCGCCGGTTCACACGCCTAACTAATGGGTTTTCAAAGAAACTGCGAAACCATGCGCTTGCTCTCGCGCTATACTTCGTCCACTATAATTTCTGCCGGATTCACAAGACGCTGAGTGTGTCCCCAGCTATGGCTGCTGGCATAACGACCCAACTGCACGATGCAGAGTGGATCGTAGGATTGGTTGACGCCCGCGCACCAAAGCCCGCGAAACCAGGACCGAAGGGGCCGAGAAAAGGATAATCAAACTGAGACACTACCGAAAGTTCGGGCTCCGCGAACAGGTGGGGTTTCGCAACGGGCTGCCGAGCTTTGCCGGCAAACCCCATTGGCGTCAGGGACGTTTGCCGTGGGGACAGGCTCCTGGCTCAGGCCGCGTGATACGATTGAAACCGTGCGGCTTCAGGATATCCATGCCTACAATCTGATACGCGCCCTGCGTGTCGTCATTCCCATACTCGTTGCGGTGCTGATCGCCATACCCGCTTGGAACTATCTATCGAGCCGGGCTGCCCGGCCGGCGGTGCCGGCGCCGCCCCCCGGTTTGGGCGAGGATGTCGAGGAAGTTACCGAAGATATTCAATACACTCAACGCGAAGCCGGACAGACCGTATTCACTGTGGATGCGGATCGGAATCTGGGAATGGCCGACGGGAGGAATCTCCTCGAGGGTGTTGTAATCACGATTGCCGGACAGGACGCGTCATCGCCCGACCGGCTGATCGAGAGCGACAATTGCGGCGTGGACGGGGCGAGCGGCAATATCCGCTGTACCGGGAACATTGAAATCCGAGGCGGCTTCGGTTCCGATAACGAGACGGTGATCCGCACCACTGACGACATCGTATACAACACCGGGACACAGGCCATCGAGATTCTTGGTTCCGCCAAGATTGTCAGCCCGGGTGTGTTCGAAGCCGACGCCGGGCGCCTGTCGTTCCGGTTGGCGGAGAATGTCCTCGAAGTGAGTGGTGGGGTTAACGTGACGACCGCCGCCGGCAGTACTCTCAGCGTGGACGCCGCCCGCTACTACAAAGCCGGGAATCGAATCGAATTGCTTGGCGGAGTCCGGCTGCGATCCGGCCACGGCGAGGTCCGGAGCGCCTTGTCGGAGATTGCGCTCGTTCCGGATACTTGGGATCCTTCGCAGGTTTCGTTCTACGGCGATGTTTCCGCGACATCTTCAGAAGCCGAAAACCGTGTGACCGTTACGTCCGATTCAGTCCACGTCGATCTTGTCGGAGGATCGTTAAGGCAAGTCACGGCTGAGGGCACCGCACGGGTGGAGTCGTCCGATGCCGCCCGCCGGCGCCTGCTCCGGGGAGATACCGTTGTCGGCTCGTTTTCCGATGACGAAGAATTACAGGCGATCGAATCTTCAGGTAGTGGGTTGATGTTGTTCGGAGACGGACAGCAATTGCGATCCGATTACATCCGCAACGAGATCGCCTCTTCCACGGTACGATCCGGAGCCCGTTCGATTCTCGAGGTGGGAGAATTTCGTGTCGAAGGAAGCGATTTCGCTATCGAGCAAGGGGACCTGATCCGCTTCACGAGTGCGCGTCCAGCTGTAATCGATTTTCCTTCCGGTACCCTGAGCGCACCGAATACAACGGCGGCGTTCGACCCGGAGTCCGCGGAATTGACCGAACTAATACAGACCGGAGGCGCGGAGTTCGATCGGGACGGCCTTGCCGGAACGGCCGACCGTATCGAGTTCGGCGAGGACGGGTGGTTCGTCCTGACCGGCGCCGCCAGGGTCAAGGATGCGACAATGTGGCTGGATGCTGACCGGATTCTGCTCCAGCAGGATCAAGAGCGGTTTCGGGCGGAGGGGGCGGTCCGGGCCGTGCTTTCGGACGAGTCCGATCCGGTTCTGATTGAAGGACAACGTGCCGAGGGGGATCCCACAGCCATCACGTTCTATTCCTCCCCCGAGTTGTGGCGAGGCAACATGCATGTTGCGGCGTCGAATTCGATCGAGATCCGCGTCGATGAGCGACGTTTCCTGGGTTCGGGGGACATCGCTTCAACGCTCGGCGGTTTTCGCGTATGGGCGGACTCACTGGATTTCGACGATGCTTCCAATCGCGTTTTGTATTCAGGGTCGGTTCGAAGCCAGTTTCCGAATGCCGAACTCGATGCCAATGAACTGGAAGTCTATCTGGCCCGGAACGAACTCGACCGCGTTCTCGCACGCGGAGGGGTTGAAGTGCGGAGTGAAGGCGCGGTTGGGCGGGGAGATCGGGCAACCTACGAGCAGCGTTCCGGCACCGTCACGTTGGTGGGAACAGCCGCCACGGTTTCCGGACCCGAAACGGGGATAGCTACCGGAACGAGTTTTGTCTGGAATGTCGAGAGTGACAGGGTCGTCATGACCGGAGACGAACGCAACCGCGCGGTCTCGCGGCGTACTCTGGAATCCCGGTAGTCGAAGCCGAAGTGCCTCTCGTGCTCCAAACCGTTCGAATCCGGAAGTCGTACAAGAACCGAACCGTCGTCAGTGACGTCGACATTTCGGTTCAACAGGGCGAGGTGGTCGGGTTGCTCGGCCCGAACGGCGCCGGGAAGACCACGACGTTCTACATTATCGTCGGGTTGACGCGCCCCGATTCGGGTTCGGTACGTCTCGGCGAGCACGACATTACCGATCTGCCGATGTATTTGAGAGCGAGAAACGGCATCAGTTACCTTCCACAGGAAGCATCGGTATTTCGAAAGCTTACCGTTGAAGCGAACATCATGGCGATTCTGGAGACGCTCCCCCTTTCCCGGAAGGAACGGCGGGTCCGGCTCGACGAACTGATCGATGAATTCGGAATCGGGCACGTCCGGAAGAGTCTGGCCGACACCCTGTCGGGCGGCGAGAGGCGTAGGGTGGAGATTGCGCGATCGTTGGTGATTTCGCCGAAGTTCATCCTTCTGGACGAACCGTTTTCGGGTATCGACCCCATCACGGTCCTCGAAATTCAGAAGATCATTCAGCACCTAAAGGACAAGGGAATCGGGATCCTGATCACGGATCACAATGTTCGCGAGACCCTCAAGGTCACAGACCGTGCTTACATTATCAACGATGGAATCATTTTTCGATCGGGAACGCCCGATGATCTCGGAAACGACCTGGAAGTGAGAAGGGTTTATTTGGGTGAGCAATTCAGTCTAAATTAGGAAGGGACGGAAGCGTCCGAATCAGCTGGCCTGAACCGGCCTGGAGTTGGGTTGGAAAACCAATCGGCCTTCCGAGCGCGGGCCACAACCTGTTTCCGTTCGGCGGCCCCTTTTTTCTGTTTGGTGAGATAGACGATGGCTTTTCTCGAAAACAGACTATCGCTCAAGACGACTCAGAAGACCGTTCTGACTCCAGTGCTGCTTCAGATGGTCAATCTTCTGGCGCTCAACAAGATTGAACTCGTCGACATGATCGCTGAAGAACTGGTGGAGAATCCGCTCCTCGAGGAAGCGACCGAGATCGTCGAGGAACAGGAACCTGAAGCCCGCCAGGAAAAAACCGAAGCTCCCGATGAGGGCGACGAACACTATGAGCGTCTGAAGGCGCGCGAAGAAAACCCCGATCCCACCGTCGAGAAACCCGAGCCCGAGCCTGCCAGCGACGATCGATTCCACGATTTCGATCTCGAGGAATTCGAGAAATATCTCAACGACGGCGCCACCCGTCCGCGTGAAACCGAAGTTTTTGAACGCCCCTCTTTCGAGAACTTCCTGTCCCGGCCTTCCACGCTCACCGATCACCTGGAATGGCAGTTGCAACTCACCGCCGTCGACGGTCCGATTCGCGAGGCGTGCCTGTCGATCATCGGCAATCTGAACGGGGATGGTTATCTTGCGGCGGTCGACGAGAAAGGGCGGGAGACACACTTGATGCTGGAGGATATTGCCGCGTCAGGTGGACATACGGTGCCCGAAGTGGAGAGGGCGCTTCTCGTGGTTCAGGCATTCGACCCCACCGGCGTCGCCGCACGCGATCTGAGAGAGTGTCTTCTGATCCAGATGTCCCTGTTGCCTGATGACCATCCGGTCGCGATGCAGATCTTGACCGACCACCTCCGGAAGGTTCAGAACCACCAGTTCAATGAAATAGCAAAGAGCCTAAAACAGCCGCTCGACGAGGTTCTGGCCGCCGTGGAACTCATCAAGGCGCTGGACCCCAGACCGGGACAGAAGCACAACAAGTCCGCGACGCGGTACATTGAACCCGACGTGTTTCTGGTGAAGGTCGGTGGTGAGTTCAAGGTGGTCGCGAACGAAGATGAAGTGCCCCAACTTCGGATCAGCGGGACTTACCGGAAAATGTTCGAACGGGGCGAGGCCGACAAGGAAGCTCGTAATTACGTCAAGGAGCGGTTCAAATCGGCGCTGCAGTTGCTGAAGAATATCGAACAACGAAAGAACATCATCGTGAGGGTATGCGAGGCGATTGTCCGGCACCAGCCCGAATTCCTCGACCATGGAATGGACGGGCTGAAGCCGATGATGATCAAGGACATTGCCGAAGAAGTGGGCGTTCATCCATCGACCGTCAGCCGGGCTGTCGCGAACAAGTTTGCACACACCCCACAAGGTGTGTACGATCTGCGGTTCTTCTTTTCGGAAGCCGTCAAGGGAACAAACGGTGCGACGACATCGTTGACACTGGTGAAACTCAAGGTCAAGAGGCTCATTGATGCCGAAGACAGGAAGAAGCCCCTGACCGACAACAAGATCGCGCAGTTACTGAAGGAAGATGGCGTATCCGTGACCCGGCGCAGCATTACCAAGTACAGAGAAGACATGAAGATCCCGAGCACCCACCAGCGGCGTGTCCGGGTGTAAACAGCCAGTGGGTGACGGGCCTTGCGTTGCCGCGGTGGCAAGCACAGGCAAGACCGCATTATCCGAGGAGGTGCCCTAGTGAGAGTTGAGTTTACCGGCCGCCACATCGAAGTGACCGAACCCATAAGACAGTTTGCGACGGACCGGTTGGAACGCCTTCGTTCGCTCCATGACATCATTGAGGTCCACTTCGTGCTTTCCGCCGAAAAACACCAGCGCCACGTGGCCGAGATCAATCTCAAGACGCGCAACGACTTTCATCATTGCGAAGACGCGACCAATGACATGTATACGTCGATCGCTTCCGTCATCGACAAGCTGGAGAGGCAGGTTCAGAAATCCAAGACACGGAAGATCCAGCGGCGAAGGTCGGCGCCGAACCCCCGCGTGGTGGCGGCCGAGTCGATGGCCGAAATCGAGCCTTCCGTCGCGCAGCAACTGCCGGAGATCGTGCGCTCCGACGGCAACAAGGTGAAGCCGCTCAGTTTGGACGACGCGGCGGCCCAACTGAGCGATTCTGGAGGCGCCTTTCTCTTGTTTCGTAATGCGGAGAGCGACCGGTTGAATGTCGTGTACAAACGCAAGGACGGCGATATCGGCTGGATCGAGCCTGAACAGTAGGCCGGGACAATACCGGCCAATCGCAGCCCATGCGGGCCAATGACGCGAATCGTCTCGACCCGTAGAAGCGCTCTTCGTTTGCGCTTGCGGGGTTACCCCCCGATCCGGAACGACGCCGTCCGAACCAATTCCTTTCCTATTCGGTACGATTGGCGTAATTTGCGGCAATATGCAGCCTTCCCTTCTGGTCATCATCACGGGAGCAAGCGGGTCCGGTAAGGGAACGCTCCTGCGTGCCCTCGAGGATCGGGGTTATTTTTGCGTGGACAACCTGCCCGTGGGGTTCCTGACCAAGTTTGCGGAACTGATTGCGGACGGAGACGCACAGCGGGCGGCACTGGTTGTCGACGTTCGCGAAGGGCCGGAGCTGGAAACCTTTCCCCGCATTTACGCGGAATTGCAGAAATTTTCGGGGTTGCGAACGACGTTGTTGTACCTGGATGCGTCGGACGAAGCCCTCATCCGGCGTTTCAGCGAGACGCGCCGGCCTCACCCCCTCGACCCTACGCTGACGGTCCGCGAAGCGATCGAGGTTGAACGCCAGCGTCTCAACCCGATTCGCGCCATGGCGGATCAGGTGACCGAAACCTCGCATTTCTCCATTCACGAATTGCGTGCCTACGCCGACCGTTTGTTGGAACACAAGACCGGATCAGAGCTTCTGGTGACGCTCCTGAGCTTTGGTTACAAATACGGGATACCTGTGGACGCGGACATGATGTTCGACGTGCGCTTCCTTGCGAATCCCCACTTCGTTCCCGATTTACGCCCGCTAACCGGATACGACGATCCCGTAGTCGATTTCATGAATGCGCAGCCCTTGACCGCGGGATTTCTCGACCGCTTGAAGTCGATGCTGGGGTTCCTGCTGCCCGAATTCGAACGGGAGGGGAAGTCCTACCTGACGATCGCCATTGGATGTACCGGTGGCCGGCACCGCTCGGTGATGATTGTCAATGCCCTGGCGAAACTGGCGGGCAACGACCGGCGGATCAATGTCGTTCATCGAGACGTGGAAAAGTAGAACGCCCCGCCATTGTAAGTCTCGGACACAGGCATTTCGGAATCTCCGAGTCGATGAACGGCGTGCCCGCGCACCCCGCCTTTCGCGCCCGCACCATGGCAGCCCGTGGCCGAACCCTGCAGAAATCGCGTTATGAGCCCCATCGGACCTCGGCTTCAGGTCCGGCAACTGCCAGAAATGCTAAAATTGCTGAATGATTGGCGGCCTCATTGTGACGCACGGGCGCTTGGCAACCGAATTGCTCAACGCGGCCGAGGCGATCGTCGGCGACGTTCAGAACATTGCCGCGGTGTCGATCGGCTGGCACGATGACGTCGGGATGGCGTCATCGATGATCGAAAAGGCGGTCGCCCGGGTGAACAATGGTTCCGGCGTTCTCGTACTGACCGACATGTTCGGGGGGACGCCAACCAATATCGCATCCACGTTTCTTGAGGACGGCGTTGTCGAGGTGATTACCGGCGTGAACTTGCCGATGCTCATCAAATTGATTCAGCTTGAAGCCGATGTGGATTTGGCCGGCGCGGCGCGGCTGGTTCGAGAGAACGGGCAGAACAACATCTACATTGCCAGCGACCTGCTCTCTCCAAGAAAAAAATGATCGACCGCGAAGTTGTGATCGGCCACGAGTTGGGCCTTCATGCACGAGTGTCTGCCAAGCTCGTTCAGTTGTCTTCGAGGTTCGAGTCCCGGATTCGTATTTCGCGAACGGATCGAGTCGGGATGGCCGAGGCCGACGCGCGAAGTATCCTGTCGATTCTGCTGCTTGCCGCCGCTTGCGGCACGCGCGTTCGCGTTTCGGCCGACGGAAGCGACGAAGAACAGGCCGTGTTCGCCGTCTGTGAGTACCTTGAGGGCCGCGCTGATCCTCGGAGTGGAACCGAATGACTGTTGTCGAGCGCAGACTGACCGGAGTGGCGGCCTCGCCTGGGGTGGCGCTTGGACATGCCGTAACCTCGTGGGATCCCGAGTTTGTAACGCTCAACTACACGCTGGCGCCCGAGGACATCGAGTCGCAAGTGGCGAGCCTTCGCGAGTCCGTCGAACAGTCCCGCCGGCAACTCGCCACGATGCAAGGCAAACTCGAACAGTCGGTCGGCGGAGATTCCACAACGCTCATCGATGCGCATCTGCTGATCCTGGAAGACCGGATGTTCGTGGATCGAATCGTCGAGAAGATCCGCGAAGAACGGATCAACGCGGAATGGGCCATTCAAGCCGTCAGCAACGGCATACTTGAAGCGTACGATCGCGTGCACGACGACTATCTTCGGGATCGCCGCGGGGACCTCGAGGACGTCGTTCGACGCCTGTTATCCCATCTTCGCTCCTACCATCCGCTGACCTTCGATTCGCTACGCTACAACTCGATCCTTGTCGGACACACGATATTGCCCCTCACGTTGCTCGAATTGAAATCTGCCCGCCTGGTCGGCGTGGTGACCGAAACCGGAGGCCCGCTATCGCACACGGGGATCATCGCGCGCTCCATGAACGTGCCCGCGGTGATGGGGGTGACCGACGTGCTGCCGGGTTTGATGTCGGGGGAACTCATCATCGTGGATGGCGACGAGGGAGTCGTCATCCGGGCACCGTCGGAAGAAACACTCGAAGACTACAGAGCCCGGGTCAAGGAGGAGGTCAAAACCCGTCGCCGCCGGGACCGACCGACGAGCGCTCCGTGTGTGACGAAGGACCGGATATCGATTCTTCTGGGATCCAACATCAACTTCAAGGAAGAGGTCGACGCGGCCATCGCCAATGAATGCGAAGCGGTGGGCTTGTACCGCACCGAATTCGATTTCTATCGCGACGGGAGCATGCCTGCCGAAGACCGCCTCGTTGAGGACTATTCCTATGTCCTCTCGCACGCGAAGACGATGTGGGTCAACATCCGGGCCGTCGATGCCGGCATGCACGGAGGACTGGACGGAGGCACCTCCGCGGGTGCTCGAGGACTGCGTTTTCTGCTCGAGAACCGGGATCTCTTCAAAAGACAACTTCGCGCCATATACCGCGCCTCGGTCCATGGACACGCCCGGATTCTGCTGCCGTTCGTGTCCACGCTCGATGAACTTGCGGAGGCGCGCCAGATCGATGCCGAGGTCCGGCGCCTGTTAACCCGCGGCGGTATTCCATTTGACGATGCGGTTCCGATGGGGGTCATGATTGAAACGCCCGCCGCGGCCCAAACTTGCGATCTCATGGCGTCCGAGGCCGATTTCATGTGTCTCGGCACGAACGATCTGATCCAGTACATGTTTGCCGTAGATCGGACCGACCTGGCGAGTCTTCAACTCTATGACCCGTTCCATCCCGCCGTGCTCCGCGTCCTCAAACAAGTGCAGAGCTTGGTTGAACCCACGGGGAAACCGGTGGTGGTCTGCGGTGAATTGGCAGCCGATCCCTATTCGGCCGCCGTGCTGCTGGGACTGGGTTACACCCGCCTGTCGGTCAACGTTGGCGCCTATTCGCGGATCAAACGGATGATCCGGTCGGTAGCGCTGGGTGAACTGCGAGAACTTGCGGAAGCGCTCTTGAAGATGCGAAGCCGCAACCGGATAGAACAGCGGATTCGCGACACTTTGGCGGTGGGCCTGTGAACCCGGATACCCGGAACGTGGTTGACCGTTTTTGGGCATATCTTCGTCCGTATTCCTGGACCGTCCTTGTCACGCTGGCATTTACTCTGGTCCTGGTTCCGCTCGAAGCCTCGTATCCCATTCTGCTGGGGCTCGTAATCGACACGATGCTGGGCGGATCCACGACTCCGTTCGCCGATCTGCCGATTCCAGAATTCGACGTGTCGGTGCCGGTCGGATATGGCGCATGGTTGCTGGTCGTATTGGTCCTGGTTACCGTCGTCAAGGCCATTGCGCTCTACGCCTCGGTAGCCGCGGTCGCATTTCTGGGACATTCCGTGGTTCGCGACCTCCGGACGGACGTCTATCGATCGATTGTTTCTCAGCCCCTCGGTTTCTTCTCGGGCTACCCCACCGGGGAGCTCATATCGCGGGTGTCGTCCGATGTCGAGCGAGTTCAGACCGCGGTCTCGGAAACCTTTGCGGACCTGTTGAAGCAGAGTGCGATTCTCGTGGCCATGTTCGGCGTTGTCCTGTTTGTCGACTGGAAACTCACGCTCTACTCCCTGACCCTGATTCCCCTGGTGTTTTTCCCGTCGCTCTGGTTTGGCCGGCGGTTGCGCCGGTTGAGCAAGGCGAATCAGGGCGAGATGGCCGGGATGGCCAATATCCTGTTCGAGACCTTTTCGGGCAATCGTATCGTCAAGATTTTCACGATGGAGTCGGCGGAATTGGGCAAGTTCCGTTCCGTCGCCCGGCGGGTGTTCCGATTGGGTTTCCGGCAACGCTTGACCCATGCGCTGTCGTCTCCGCTCATGGAGGTCCTGGGAATCCTGGTAATCGCCGGATTCCTGGTTTACGCACAGAATGAGATTCAGGCCGGCCGGATGAGTGCCGGGGCGTTTATCACGTTTATCCTGGCCCTGATACGGTTGTACGACCCGATTCGCCGGATGACCGGCATCAACAACTCCTTCCAGCAGGCGATCGGCGCGTCCGCCAAGTTGTTCCAGATCATGGAGTCGCCCAGCGAGCCGGATGCGGGGCACAAGGAACTCGGCGAATTTCATTCGGCCGTCGAGTTCGAAAATGTTCGTTTCGTTTACGACGGTAAGGGGCCGGACGAGAGTCCCACGATCGATGGCGTAACGTTCAGGTTGCACCGTGGAGAAGTTCTTGCGCTGGTGGGTTCCAGCGGAGCGGGGAAGACCACGCTGGTGAATCTCATTCCACGGCTCTACGATGTGACCGGCGGATGTATCTCGGTTGACGGGACCGATCTCCGGGACTTCAAACTGGAATCGTTGCGCCGGAAGATCGCGATGGTCACCCAGGATGTCATCCTTTTCAACGATACGATTCGAACCAATATCGCGTACGGTAATCCGGATGCGGATGACGGCGCGATTCTCGCGGCGGCCCGGGCGGCGTTGGTCGACGAATTCGTGTCGCGACTGCCGGACCGATACGACACCGTCATCGGCGAGCGGGGAACGCGCCTGTCGGGCGGCGAACGCCAGAGGATCTCGATCGCGCGCGCTCTGCTCAAGGATGCGCCCATCCTGATTCTGGACGAGGCGACCTCCTCTCTGGATACCGAATCCGAAGCACTGGTGCAAGAGGCGCTCGAAAACCTGATGGAAGGCCGGACGACACTCGTCATTGCCCATCGATTGTCGACCATACGGCGGGCGGACAGAATTCTTGTGCTGGACAACGGAAGGGTTCAGGAGGAGGGCACACATGACGACCTGCTACTCCGTCAGGGCACTTATTGGAAGCTTCATAATGCCGTTTGAGGATGCGATTTCATGATTTCGAGTATGACGGGATTCGGTTCGAGCCGGGTGGAGTCGGCCAATGTCGCGATTTCGGTCGAGGCCAAGACGGTGAATCATCGGTATCTCGATCTCAACGTTCGCCTGCCCTCCGAGTTTCAAAACCTGGAACCGGTGGTTCGCAAGGCCGCTTCATCGAAGCTCAACCGCGGTCGCGTCGATATCTTTGTCAAGATCGAGCTCACGAGCGCCGCGGTAAAAATCGTTGCGGACTCCACGCTGATCGCGGAATACGTCGAACTGGCGAAGGATTTGCAGTCCCGGTTTCCAATTTCAGGGGAGTTGACTCTGGAAGCCGTTTCAAGGATTCCGGGCGCCATTCAGGTGATCGGCGGCGACCCGAACAGGCAAGAACAGGCGGCGTTGGCGGAATACGTCGAAACCGCCACGCGCGAAGCGCTCGATCAGGTGTGTGAAATGCGGAGAAAGGAAGGCGAGGCGCTGGTGACCGACTTCAAAGGCCGTCTCGAGACGATCCGCGGGCATCTGGACACGATCGGTCAAAGTGCGACGGCACTGCTTCAGCACTACCGCCAGTTGTTGACGCGCCGATTGGAGGTGCTGGCGCCGAACCTTGCTGTCGACAGCAACCGGGTCGAGGTCGAGGCCCTGATCCACGCCGAAAAATCGGACATTGCCGAGGAGGTGACCCGTCTCGAGAGCCACCTCGACCAGTTTGGCGCCGTGCTGGACAAGCGGGCCGAAGCCGGCAAACGACTCGATTTTCTGCTGCAGGAAATGAACAGGGAAATCAGCACGATTCTCTCCAAGACCTCCGGCCTCAACCAGACCGGCGGGTCGATAGGGCAGGCGGGCATCGACATCAAGGTCGAAATCGACAAGTTGCGGGAGCAGGTCCAGAATATCGAATAGGCCGCCTGGATCGCACCCTCTGTTGCCGAATTGTTGTGCGGGACGAACCTGTGCAGTGAATTTGCGCTATATTCAATAGGTTGCGCGGCAATCTGTACATCGTTTCGGCACCTTCGGGATCCGGGAAAACCACCCTGCTCGACCAGATCGTCGCCAGGTTCGACGATCTGATTTTCTCGGTGTCCTATACGACCCGGCAACCCCGAGGCCGGGAGCGGCACGGCGTGGAGTATTTTTATGTCGGGCGCGACGAGTTCCTCGGGATGGTGGAACGCGAGGAATTTATCGAGTGGGCTGAAGTTCACGGGAACTGTTACGGGACCTCCCGCCGGTTTGTGGATGAAAATCTCGAATCCGGCAAGAACGTCATTCTGGACATCGACGTTCGTGGCAAGGATCAGGTTCAGGAAAAAGTAGCCGGCGCCGTGACGATTTTCTTGTTGCCCCCGTCCTATGGGGAACTCGAGCGCCGGCTGAAGGCGCGGCAACTCGAGGACGAGGCGACGATTCGCATGCGCCTCGCGATTGCCAAGAAAGAGATTCAGCGGTACCGCGACTACGACTTCATTATCGTCAATGACAAGCTCAAGGATTCGGAGGTCGCGTTGGAGGCAGTCATTCGGGCCGGGGCGGCCCGCCCGATGAATCAGGAAGCGAGAATCAGAGAGATTATTCAGTCTTTTGGGGGTGCGGATTGTTAGTGATTCCAGACAATATTGACAGCAAATATCGTTTTGTCGTTCTTTCGGCTCTGCGGGCACGACAGATTCAGAGCGGAAGCCCTACGATGGTCGAGGAGCTGGGACGCAAGTCGACGACGGTGGCCCGGCAGGAACTGGTCGAGGGATTGATCCAGTTCTCGGTTCCCGAAAAGGAAAACCTGTTCCAAAAGTGACCGATAAGAGATCGTCAGCACCTCGCCGCAAGATTGCGTTGGGTGTTAGCGGCGGAATCGCCTGCTACAAGGCCGCCGACATCCTGCGGCGGTTGCAGGACCGCGGTTTCGACGTCGTTGTCCTGATGACGGCGGGCGCTCGCCGCTTCGTGACTCCCCTGACGTTCGGCGCGCTCTCCGGGAACAGGGTCTACACCGGCATCTTCGAGGGAGACGCCGAAGGCGCCGACTTCACGGGCGCTTTCGACCACATCTTCCTTGCACAGTCGACGGATCTGTTCCTGGTGGCGCCGGCCACGGCCAGTTGTATCGCGCGCATGGCTCAGGGGATTGCCGACGACTTCCTCACCACCTTCCATCTTGCCCTTCAATCGCCGATCGTGATCGCGCCGGCCATGAATACCCGGATGTGGGAGCACCCGAGTGTCCAGGCCAACCTTGAAATACTGAAGTCCCGCGGCGCGCGGGTCATCGATCCTGAAGTGGGTCAGATGGCTTGTCATACCTATGGACCGGGGCGTTTGGCCGATGTCGAATCGATCGTGGAGTTCGTTGTGTCCATCCTGAATCGGCCAACGGACTTCGAGGGTCGAAAGATTCTGGTGACGGCCGGACCAACGGTCGAGGATATCGATCCGGTTCGATTCATGAGCAACCGGTCCTCGGGCAAGATGGGATACGCGGTGGCGCAGGCGGTTCTGGATCGTGGCGGCGAAGTCGTCCTGGTGTCCGGACCGACGGCGTTGAAGTTTCCGGGCGCCATTCAGGTTCGGACCACCCGCGAGATGCACGATGCGGTCATGGGGAACATGGATGGCGTGGACGCGGTCGTGAAGGCTGCCGCACCGCTGGACTTCCGCCCCGTAATTGCCGCGTCCCAAAAGATCAAGAAATCCGACGGTCTCGACCTCCGCTTCGAACCCACCGGGGACATCTTGTACGAACTCGGCCAGCGAAAGAACGGGACCGTTCTGGTGGGTTTCGCGGCCGAAACCCAGCGGCACCGGGAATTCGGCCTGAAGAAGCTCCGTGCCAAGAATCTCGACCTGATCGTGGTCAACCCGGTCTCGGGACCCGATTCGGCATTCGACAATGATACGAATCGGGTCAGTCTCATCGACGCTTCCGGTGAGTCCGAGGATCTGGAGACCATGTCCAAGGAAGATTTGGCGCATCGCATCCTCGATCGGGTCGCGAAGCTCCTGTCGCCGCCCGTTTGAACTGTTTGAGATGAATCGAGAGGAACTTGCGGATCAATTCGAGTTCTTTCGGGATATCGGCATTTCACTTGTGGATATCGATGCGCCGCAACGCGTTCAGCCGGCTCGAGCCGCTTCGGGGTCGGCGGTGGCAGGCAAACCCGAGGCAGTTCACGGGTCCTCGGCGCCGGACATTTCGATGACCCTGGAGACCATACGGGAAGATCTTGGAGACTGTCAGCGTTGCCAGCTGGCGCAGACGCGGACCCACATCGTCTACGGTTCGGGAAGTCCCGATGCGCGGCTCGTTTTTGTCGGTGAGGCCCCGGGGTCGGATGAAGATCGGCAGGGCCTGCCCTTCGTCGGGCGAGCGGGCCAACTTCTGACCCGGATCATCGAATCCATCGGGTTGAAGCGCGACGACGTATACATCTGCAACGTGCTCAAGTGCCGTCCCCCCGGCAATCGCAATCCCGAGCCCGTTGAAGTGGATACCTGCAGCCCGTTCCTCAGGCGCCAGATTGCGGCGATCCAACCGAAGATAGTCTGCTGTCTGGGGACGTTCGCCGCACAGACGGTCATGAGCATGAAGGTTCCGATTTCCAGGCTTCGCGGTGAATTCCACGAAATCGACGGTATTCGGTACATCGCGACCTTTCATCCGGCATACCTGCTGCGCAATGCAGAAAAGAAGCGTGAAGTCTGGGAAGATATGAAAAAGATCCGGGCCGCTCTGATCGGGTCCTGAGACTCCGATGTACGCCGAGGTTGCCGTCTGCCTTCCTTTTTCGAAAACATTCCTTTACGAAATCAACGATCCCGTCGAAGTCGCAACGCGCGTCACAATACCCTTCGGGAAACGTGAAGTGCAGGGCTTCGTCGTCGGAACACGCGCCGACAAGCCGTCCGAACTGGAGAAAGTGCGCCCGATTACTGGCGTCGTCGACAGTTTCCCGCTGATCCGCCCCGACGTATTCGAATTGTGCCGCTGGATTTCCGATTACTACGTGGCGCCGTTCGGAGAGGTTCTCAAAGGCGCACTACCCCCGCATATCACCCGAAAACACGTCGCGGCGTTCGACGGGGGAACGACCGCGCCCGCCGCGGTCCAGCCGAGAGTGGTTCTGACGGAAGGTCAGTCGACGGCCCTCGAGACGATCCGCTCGAAGGAAGGTTTCAGCCCCATTCTATTGCATGGGATCACCGGAAGCGGAAAGACCGAAATCTACATGCAGGCAGTCGAGTTGTGTCGAAGTCGGGGACGTACCGCACTGATTCTGGTTCCAGAGATCGGTTTGACTCCGCAGTTGCGCGAGCGGTTTGCCGGCCGATTCGGGCCCCGGATGGCGTTGCTTCACAGTTCGCTCACACGCAAGCAAAGAATCGACGAATGGTTGCGAATCTACAACGGCTTGGCGCCGATTGTCATCGGGACCCGATCGGCGCTGTTCGCCCCGCTCGAAAACCTGGGTATCATCATCGTCGACGAAGAGCACGAGTCCAGTTACAAGCAGGACGAAATGCCCCGGTACCACGCCCGGGACTGTGCGGTGGTGCGCGCCAAGATGGCCGATGTGGCCGTCGTACTGGGATCGGCCACGCCGTCCATGGAATCCTTCCGCAACGCCGAACTCGGCAAATACACCTACATCCACCTCCCGGACCGGGTCGAGGAGCGGAAACTGCCAAGCGTCGAAATCGTCAACATGCGTGACGAATACGTGCGGCAGGGGAAGCAGGCCGTCTTTTCAGACCGCCTCCTTGCGGGAATGAAAGCGCGTCTGGAACGGGGCGAGCAGGCGATCGTTCTGTTGAACCGCCGGGGATTCTCGATGTTTCTCCTGTGCCGTCATTGCGCGCATTCGTTCCAGTGCCGGGACTGTAGCGTGTCGATGACATACCACCGGAAGATCGACCGGCTGATGTGCCACTACTGCGGATTTTCCCGAATTCCCGATTCGGAGTGCCCCAAGTGCGGCAGCGAGTACATCCAGTACGTGGGCACGGGCACCGAACAACTGGAACAGTTGTTGGCCGAACGACTGCCGAACGCGCGCATCGGCCGGGTCGATCGCGACACGATGCGGCACATGCGCGATTTTGACCGCGTGCTCGGAGACTTTCGCAAAGGGGAACTGGACATCCTGGTCGGGACCCAGATGGTGGCCAAGGGACATGATTTTCCGAACGTCACCCTGGTGGGTGTGATTGCGGCCGACGCCGCCCTGACACTTCCGGACTTTCGAGCCGCGGAACGGACGTTCCAGCTTCTGACTCAGGTCGCGGGACGTTCCGGACGGGGAGACACTCCGGGCGAGGTGGTGATCCAGAGCTACTTTCCCGACCATTACACGTTCCAGCTTGCCGTGGGCCAGCGATTCGAAGAGTTCTATCGCCGCGAAGTCCACTTCCGGCAGGCGATGTTCTACCCGCCGTTTACCGTGCTGGCCGGCATCATGGTGCTGGAAACCAGCCAGGAACGCGCGGCGAGACTGGCCCGCGCCATCGGTAATTTTCTGGACACGATCCGGACGCCTCGGATCCGCATTCTCGGCCCCGCCCCCGCCCCGATCGAAAAGCTCAACAAGACCTACCGCTACCAGATGCTGGTGAAATCCGCCGCCCGCGAACCCCTCCACCGTCTGCTTGGACAACTCCGAGGTTTTCTGGAGGAGAAAAAGGTTGGTCCCACGCGCGTCATCATCGATGTCGATCCCATTTCACTGTTGTAGGTGCGGGGAATATCGAGGTGCGCCGGGGCGAAGGGCGAATTCTGAAGAGTGTCCGGGCGTCCTGGCGGATAGGCCCCTCGCGGCTTGCCGGCTTGCCGGTTTGCAAGGTTGAATCGCGCGTGGGACGGCGCGGTGCTCTCGCGGTACTTCAGTCCGGCGTTTTCGGAATCCGGTCGCCCTCAGGCATCTCAAGACTTCGCCAAAGGTACCAGGTGGCGATCGTCGAATACGGGCGCCAGGGTTCGGCGATCCTGTTCGAGGTCTCCTTGTTCGGGAGTTCGTCCAGTGCATAGAGATTGCGGATTGCAGACCGGACGCCATGGTCGTCATGCGGAAAAACGTCGAGTCGTCCGAGCGAGAAGATCAGAAACATCTGTGCCGTCCAGACTCCGATTCCCCTGACCACGGTCAATTCCTTCACGACCGCCGCGTCATCGAGTCGGCCAATCCGGTTCAGACGAATCCCGCCGGTCCCGACCTTTTCGGCGAGGTCCCCGATATATGCGGCTTTCATCCTCGACACGCCGATCTCGCGCAGCCTGCCGGCGTCGAGCCGTCCGATGGTTTCCGGCGTCAATCCTTCGGGTCCAGCCAGGTCCAACAGCCGCGTTCGAATCGTCCGGGCCGCATGGACGGATATTTGCTGGGATAGGATTGAATTCACCAGCATCCCGAACCGGTTGCTTTGAAGCGTCATCTCCGTGATCGGAGGACACCGGTGGATGAGGTCCCGCATGATCGGATCCTGCTTGCAAAGATATGCATTGCCGGTCCGGACTTTGGCAGCTTTTCGTTTCATCGATCCTGACTGTACTTTAACAGCCCGTGGAAGAACCCTGAAGGGCCCTGGCATCGGCTGTTGGTCGAGCGGGGCAGGCAGGAACAATTGAAGTGCCGCGGCCGGTAAATTTCCGTGCCAGGCAGCAGCAAACCGGCGACGCCCCGGGCACGCTTGAACCTGCCTGACGCAAGAAACTACTGGTGCGGTCGGGGATCAATCGGCGTGATCTCGACATGCGGGCATTTCATCGTGTGGCTCAACGGGGAGATCCTGATACCATCGTGCGGAAACTTACTGCTGGTGAATTTTTTGCTGCGAGCGGGATTGTATTCCGCTTCGAGCGAGGTTGGAAGCCATGAAACGAGCAAACGCCTTTGTTTTCGCCGCCGTCGCCGCCGTCGCCGCTTTGGCCTGCGCCGGAGTTGCCGAAGCCCAGCGTGGGGGCGATGCGGCCGACATGTTCAATACAGTGAAGACGAAGCTGGCCAACGGGCAGCAGGTTGTCGGTGGGACCGTCGC
Organism: Terriglobia bacterium; assembly: GCA_963555775.3. GTDB lineage: Bacteria > Acidobacteriota > Terriglobia > 20CM-2-55-15 > 20CM-2-55-15 > JAJEDW01. The sequence goes on from CAUVWY020000009.1 coordinate 1,385,599, forward strand.
CACGCCCGATCCCGATATTTATTGTGCGATGGCCAACGCCGGTTTCGATTTTCTGTGGATCGAAATGCAGCACAGTCCGCTCACATACACCGATGTTGCCCGGATGATCCGTGTGTGCCCCGGACCGGCGCTCCCCTTTGTCCGGATTCCGGATGCGACCGAGGGGGACATCCAGAAAGCGACGGACATGGGTGCGGTCGGAATCATCATTCCGATGGTGGATACCGTCGAAAAAGTGGAAAACGCAATCGCGTTCGCGAAGTATCCCCCGCTGGGCAGGCGCAGTCAGGGCGGAGGCCAATATGGGACGATCTGGGGGCGGGGTTACCGGCAGGCGGCCAATGACAACATCATGATCGTTGCCATGATCGAGAATCCCCAGGGTGTCGAGATCGTCGAAGAAATCGCCAACATGGAACACGTGGATGCGGTGTTTGCCGCCAGTTCCGATCTGGGCAGCTTCACCGGCCTTGGTCAAGGGGACCCCGACTATGAAGCCATGGTGACCCGAATCAAGGACGCCACATTGGCGGCAGGCAAGTACCTGGGAGGTCCCTCGGCATGGAAGGACACGCGTGAGGGCTATACCTTCTTCCAGGGGCCGTCGGCGACGGGCCTGATTCGGACCGGCGCCAGTCAGGCCCTTGGCGGAGCGAATGAGCCCGGTCTGCCGCGCGGCGTCGCTCCCATCGAAGGTGAAGAAGACCGGTAGTTCCCCCGCCCGATCCGCCCGGGGGTGGAGTTTTCCATCCCCGCTCCACGCTTCTGTCGCCCGATTCCGGCGTGTTCCCCAGTTGTTTCGACAGCCCGACTGCGTTCACGTTGTGGACGCGCAAGTCCGCCCGATCGTGTTGCGCTCAGAACGTCAAACTCGCTGTCAATGGGACAGGAATCGGGACAGGAAGCAGGACACGAACCGGGGCAGGGCACCAGTGGAAACGAAGGTTGGCGTGGGTGAGCGACGCGAAATGATCGGCGTCCGGTGGAGGATACGGATCAAATTTGGGGTGCGTCGCTCCCCACTGCCCCCCTTATCTCGCGAGATGGATCGATTGTCAAGGGGCATACCGGTAGGATTGACCGGCGGGGGACCCGGGGCCATGCCGGACTATGTCTTTTTCGGCCGCGGCGCGGCATGCGTCGCGTGTCCGTAGAACATCTCGGCGCATTCCATCAGTGTTTCCGAAAGCGTGGGATGGGGATGAACCGACTCGGCCAGATCGCGTGCCGTGGCGCCCATCTCCACCAGAATCACTCCCTCGCCGATGAGTTCGGCCGCGCCGTGTCCGGCGATCCCCATTCCGAGAATGCGTTCGGTCTGCGGTTCCACAACCAATTTCGTCACGCCGTCTGGGCGGCCAACGGCCAGGGCACGGCCCGAGGCGCCCCACGGAAACGTGGCAATCGTGACGTCGATGCCCCGCTCTCCGGCTTCGCGTTCAGTCAGTCCGCACCACGCAACTTCCGGATCGGTAAAAACGACCGCCGGAATGACCGCGTCAAAAATGGCGCTCTCCCCAAGCAATGCTTCAATCGCGATACGCGCTTCCTTTGCGGCCTTGTGCGCCAGCATCACGCCGCCGGCGACGTCGCCGATCGCGTAGATATTGCTGTCGGCGGTGCGCTGCCGTTCGTCGACCTTGATGAATCCTCTTTCATCGAGTTCCACCGATGTGTTTTCAAGGCCGAGGTCGTCGCAGTTTGGCCGTCGTCCTACCGCGACGAGTACCCGATCGAAGAGTTCCGCGTACTCCTGCCCGTCTTTTTCCGTGATCGCTTCGATGTGCCTGTCCTTTGTGGACAACCGTTTGACCTTCGTCTTGAGACGGATTTCTTCGAATTTCTTTTTTGCGCGGTACATCACGGGGCGAACCAGATCGGGATCCGTACCCGTCAGGATGGTGTCGAGCGCTTCGACCAGGGTGACCTTGCTGCCCAACGCCGCGTACACCGTGCCCAGTTCCATTCCGATGTAGCCCCCGCCAATGACCAGCAGCTTTCGAGGGATGGTGTCCACTTCGAGCGCTTCGTTCGACGTCATTATTCGTGAACTTCCCAGATCCCAGGCTTTGGGAATCGCGGGTTCCGACCCGGTGGCGACTATCGCGTTCTCGAAATCTATGAAACGCTGGCCTTCTTCGGTTTCGACCCTCAGGCTTCTCGCGCCCTCGAAACGGCCGCGGCCGAACATCACCTCCACTCCGCGCCGCTGGGCCAGCATCCGCAGTCCCTGCGACAGTTTGTGGATGATGCCGTCCTTCCAGGACCGCAGTCGGGCGCTATCGATCTCGGGTTTCGAAAACGCGATTCCGCGTCTCGCGGACGCCTCGGCTTCTGAAATCATGTGCGTCGCATGCAGAAGGGATTTTGACGGAATACATCCGCGGTTGAGACATACGCCGCCCAGTCGATTGTCGTTTTCTATGAGGACGACTTTCTTTCCTCTATCGGCCGCGTAGAATGCCGCCGCGTATCCGCCCGGTCCCGCCCCCAGCACCACGAGTTCGGCGTCGATCCGTTCCATTAGCCTTTCGTCCTTTCGATTTCGAGTTCTTCCGCCGGAAAACGTTCGATGATTTCAACCAGATCCACAAGGAAACGCACGCCGTTGGCGCCGTCGATGATCCGGTGGTCATGCGACACGGTCAGGGGCAACACGATCCGCGTCCGGACCTCTCCGTCGACTTTCCGCAGCATCTCCCGTCCCCGTCCGACCCCGAGGATCGCGGCTTCGGGCTTGTTGACAATAGGTGTGAAGTGCGCGCCGCCGATGCCGCCCTGATTCGAAACGGTAAACGTACCCCCCCGCGTTTCGTCCATAGAAATCTGACGCCGGCGTGTCCGCTCCGTCAGCGCCTCCACCTCCCGGGCCAGTTCGAGCACGCTTTTGCGATCGACATCCCGAATCACCGGAACGATCAGGCCCGCGTCGGTGTCAACGGCAAGTCCAATGTGGACATAGTCCTTCAGGACGATGTCTCCCGACGCCTCATCCCAACTGCTGTTGACGACTGGATGCCGCGCCAGTGCGTTCGCGACCGCTTTCAGGACGATCGGCGTCAAAGTGAGTCGCGCGTTCTTTTCCTTGTAGATCGGGACGTACTGTTTGCGAAGCGCCGTCAGGGCGGTGATGTCCGCATCCCCGAACTGTGCGACGTGAGGAATCGTTCTCCAGGAATCGGCCATTCGGGATGCGATCGTCTTCCGCAGCGCGGTGGCGCGTTCAACACGCACCGGACCCCAACGCGAAAAATCGATCGCGGGCGTGTCCAGGGGCGTGGGCGCCGCCGGCGGGGCCGTGGTTGCGTGCGAACCGGCGGCTTGCTGCAGACGGGCCACATAGTCTCGAAGATCCGCGACCATGATCCGTCCGCCGCGTGCTGTTCCGCGAATCCGTCTCAGGTCGATTCCGAGATCCCGGGCCATCCTTCGAATTGTGGGCGACGCCCCGGGCCTGACGCCCTCGGGCAGTTCCGGCGGCGGCGACGGCGGGGCGTCCGGCTTGGGCAGGCCCTGCATTGTTGGGCGTTTCGGCGGTTCGTCCCCGGGTTCGGCGGTTCGTTCTTCCCCTCCGGCGCTCGATCCCTCCCCGCGGTCAAGCGAGACAACTACCGCGCCAACCCGTATTTCGTCGCCTTTCCGGACATGAATTTTCGATACCCTGCCCGCTGTCGTGGACGGGATCGAGATAACGGCCTTTTCGCTTTCAAGCTCGATCAGTGCCTGATCTTTCTCGACGATATCGCCGGCCTTGACCAGTATCGAGGCCACGGTACCGGCTTCGGCGCCTTCTCCCATGTTGGGCAGTCGTATGTCCATGGATCCTGCTGTCTACAGTATGAAGGGGAACGATTTTTCCGGGTCGATTCCCAGATCCGAAATGGCGGCCTGAACCTGCGCGGAGGGCACTTTCCCGCCGCGTGCCAACGCATACAACGTTGCAACAACCGTGCATTCGGCGTCGACCTCAAAGAATCGCCGGAGTTCTCCGCGTGTGTCGCTGCGTCCGAATCCGTCGGTACCCAAGGTCACCAGACCGCCCGGTACCCATGGCGCGATCTGATCGGGCACGATCTTCATGTAATCCGAGACGGCCACGAAAACGCCTGTCTCGTTGGCCAACTGCGTTTCCAGATAGGACCGGCGCGGCGGCGCTTCTGGGTGAAGCATGTTCCAGCGCCGCGCATCGAGGGCGCCGCTCCGTAACTTCTTGTAGCTGGTCGCGCTCCATATGTCGGCCGAGACATCGTATGCGTTCGCCAAAAATTCCTGCGCACGCAGTGCCTCGATCAGGATCGGACCGCTACCGAAAATATGCGTCTTGTGGGTCTTGCCTTCCGGCCCGGTACGGTAGCGGTACAGCCCCTCGAGGATCCCGTCGTGGATATCGCCCCAGTCCGACGATGGCATCGCGGGCATAGCGTAGTTTTCGTTGTACAGCGTCAGATAGTAGAAGAGGTCTTCGTTCTCGGCATACATCCGCCGCATTCCGTCCTGGACGATCACAGCGATCTCGTAGCCGAACGCCGGGTCGTAAGTGGCCAGTGTTGGAACCGTGCTGGCCAGAATGTGACTGTGCCCGTCCTGATGCTGCAGGCCCTCTCCGTTCAGGGTTGTCCGGCCGGCGGTCGCCCCCAGCATGAACCCCCGCGTGCGCATGTCCGCCGCGGCCCATACGAGATCCCCGATTCTCTGCAGGCCGAACATCGAGTAATAGATAAAGAACGGCATCATCGGGACACCGTGTGTCGAGTACGACGTTCCGGCCGCGATCAGCGACGACATCGCCCCGGCTTCGGTGATGCCTTCTTCCAGAATCTGTCCGTCGGTGCTTTCGCGATAGTAGAGCAGGCTGGCGCTGTCGACCGGTTCGTACCGCTGGCCCTTGGGCGAATAAATGCCTATTTCGCGGAATAGGGGATCCATCCCGAAGGTGCGGGCTTCGTCAGGAATGATGGGGACAATCCGGCGGCCGATCCGCTTGTCCCGAAGCAGCATGCCAAGCATGCGTACGAATGCCATGGTCGTGGACACTTCATGGCGCGTCCCCTCCAGAAACTCGCTGAACGCGTCGATCGGAGGAATCTCGAGCGTTTCGAAGCGGCGCCTCCGTTCCGGGACGAATCCGCCCAGAGCTTTCCGGCGTTCCATCAGGTAGATTTGCTCTTCGGCGTCATCCGGCGGTTTGTAGAAAGGGGTGTCGACCACATCGTCGTCGTCGATCGGAATTTCGAACCGCGACCGGAACTCGCGCAGTTCTTTCTCATTGAGCGCTTTTTGCTGGTGTGTCACGTTACGGCCTTCGCCAGCTTCGCCGAGGCCGTATCCCTTGATCGTTTTGGCGAGGATGACCGTGGGCGCGCCAGTGTGCTCGATGGCCGCCTTGTATGCGGCATGGACTTTGAGCGAATCGTGACCCCCGCGCAGCAACTTGTGCACCTGTTTGTCTGTAAGGTTGTTGACCAATGCCAGCAGATCCGGATCGTCTCCGAAGACCGTTTTCCGTGCGTACGATCCGGGTTCGACTGAAATCTTCTGGAACGTACCATCGACCATCTCGCCAAGGCGCTGGACGAGTTTGCCTGTTGCGTCCTGCTCGAAAATCGGGTCCCAGTCGCTGCCCCAGATCACTTTGATGACGTTCCAGCCGGCGCCCCTGAAGATGGCCTCCAGTTGCTGAATAATCTTTCCGTTCCCCCGAACGGGGCCGTCCAGCCGTTGCAGGTTGCAGTTGACGACCCAGATCAGGTTGTCCAGGGTTTCACGGGCCGGCAGGGTCAGTGAGCCCAGCGTTTCGGGTTCGTCCGTCTCGCCGTCCCCGACGAAACACCAGACCCGCGCCTCTTTACCGGACAGAAACCCGCGCGCTTTAAGGTACCGGTTGAATCGTGCCTGATAAATCGACATGATCGGGCCCAGGCCCATCGATACCGTTGGAAACTGCCAGAACTCCGGCATCAAGTACGGGTGTGGGTAGGAGGACAGCCCTCCCCCGGCAATCTCCTGCCGGAACGAGTCCAACTGCGATTCGTCGAGACGCCCTTCCATGAACGCCCGCGCATAGACCCCTGGCGACGCGTGCCCCTGAAAATAGATCTGGTCGGCGGGGTGGTCGTTGCACTGTGCCCGGAAGAAATGATTGAATCCGACTTCATAGAGCGTGGCCGAAGAGGCGTAGGTGGATATGTGACCCCCAATGCCGTGCCGCTCCCTGTTTGCCGCGACGACCATGGCCATGGCGTTCCACCGGACGTAGCTCTTGACGCGGCGTTCGATGTCGCGGTCTCCGGGATAGTCCGGTTCGTCCTCGGGTGGGATGGTGTTGATGTACGGGGTGTTGACGATGGCGGGAATGTTGACGCCGGCGTCGCGCAGTCGGGCGACGAGCGTGTCATAAAAGGGGACCAGGCGGTTGTTGTTGCCCTGGAGTGCGGCGTCGACCACGAACTGGACGTGCTCGATCCAGTCCGGCTGCTCGTTCCGGGTCGAGCCGGATTCCAGAGACATGTCTTCGGCAGGATTCTTTTGGCTCATCGTGTTCTCTGGAATATGTCCGGTGTCAATGGGTCAGGGCAATGGCAATGCGGGGACCATGTCAGTATAACAGGCGGTGAAGAGCCGCGCCGGAGGACGGTTTCGGTCACATTGCCGTTCGCTTGGCCATGCAATATCTCGATTTCTCGTGCTTCGAACCGGCGGACAACCTACTGTGCGACGACGCACTGCTGACCCTTCGTGAACGTGGAGAAGTGGACGATGTTCTACGTGTCTGGGCGCCGTCGCGCCTTGCCGTTGTCGTCGGCCGATCGAACCCGGAGTTCGTTGAGGTTCGGCTGAGCGAATGCCGGTCCCGGGGAATTCTCCTCCTCCGCCGGCCCAGCGGCGGCGGCACAGTATTGATCGGACCCGGATGCCTGAACTATTCTGTGGTGCTCCGGACCGACACGAATCCATCGGTGTCGACGATCGGCAAAACCAATCGTTTTGCGATGGAACGGAACCGGCGAATGCTGGAGCGTTTGACCGGCCAACCCGTGGCCGTTAAGGGGTTTACGGATTTGACCATCGATAGTCGAAAGGTTTCGGGAAACGCCCAGTACCGGCGGCGAAACGTGGTTTTGTTTCACGGCACTTCTCTGATCGGCCTCGACCTTGCGCTGGTTGAGGAATTGATGGACCTTCCCTCCGTGGCGCCAGATTATCGGAACCGGCGTTCGTACACTGAATTCCTGATGAACCTCGATATGTCTGGAACTTCGCTCAAGGACGGTCTGCGGGCCGCCTGGTCCGCTTGGTCTGCCTGGTCCCAATACGATACGGAGAGGCTGGAGGTTGAAATCGGTGGTGCCCGGACCCTGTAATCCGGGTTAACCTCGATTGGGGTCATGCGCGGTTCGAGCTACAGTCTGTTGTTGATATTCGGCCTGCTCACCGCGTTGCTGGTCGCCGGTACGCTCGGCTTCAGGATCGTCGAGGGAGTTCCGTGGTTCGACGCCTTCTATATGGCGTTGATCACGCTGACCACGGTGGGCTACGAGGAGACCATTGTCCTCAGCCCTCAGGGACGGGTGTTCAACACATTCCTGATGCTCGGCGGCGTGACCTCGTTGTTCGTATCGGTCGGCATTCTGGCCGACTTTGTCATCAAGCTGGAACTGGCAAACTATTTTGGCCGCCGTCGGAGGTCCCGAATGCTTGGGATGTTGCGAGATCACTACATCGTCTGTGGGGGGGGGTCGAGTGGGACGAGGCGTCGTCGAAGAGTTTCTCAAACATGACGCTCCGGTCGTGATCGTCGATAACAACAAGAGCCGGTTACAATGGGCCATTGAGCGGGACATCCCGACGATTGTTGCCGATGCGACGCACGACGAGACATTACGCGAGGCGCGAATCGGTTCGGCAAGGGGATTGGTCGCCGCGATTGGAAGCGACGCGGCGAATGTCTATATCATACTGGATGCGCGTTCGTTGAACCCCGGTTTGCGGATTTCGTCCCGGTCGTCGGACGAGGAGGCCGAGGAAAAGTTGCGAATAGCGGGGGCGAGCACGGTGCTGACGCCCTATCGGTTCATCGGCCACTGGCTCGCGCAGGCGATGCTGAGGCCCCAAGTGCTGAGCTTTCTCGATGTCGCATCGGTGTTCAGCAAGTCTTCAGCCGAACTGGAGGTCGGACAGGCGACACTGGGTCCATCGACGGACATTGCGGGCAAGACGTTGGCCGAAACACAGATCCGCACCCGATATGGCGTCATCGTCCTCGGGATCCAGAAGGGGACCGATGAACGCATGCGGTTCAACCCATCCGGCGATACGCGGATAGAAAAAGGCGACACTCTGGTCGCAATGGGAGATGTTGCCGACCTGAAACGCATGGAAATCGACGTCGAAAAATAACCGCTATTATCGAATACTGAATACAACACCCATAGGAGACAGAATGAGTACCACGATGAAAACCGATTACAAGGTGGCGGACCTCAGCTTGGCGAAATTCGGCCGCAAGGAGATCGAACTCGCCGAGCATGAAATGCCCGGATTGATGTTCATTCGCGACGAGATGGCCAGCGACAAGCCGCTGGAGGGTGTCCGTGTTTCAGGGTCGCTGCACATGACGATTCAGACCGCCGTCCTGATCGAAAGCCTTGTCGCTCTCGGCGCCGATGTCCGGTGGGCAAGTTGCAACATCTTCAGTACGCAGGACCATGCGGCTGCGGCGATCGCACAGGCCGGAGTTCCGGTTTTTGCGTGGAAAGGGGAGACGCTGGAGGAGTATTGGTGGTGTACGGACCAGATCGTGAAGTTCGCGGACGGCAAGGGTCCGCAGTTGATCGTTGACGACGGCGGCGATGCCACGCTGTTGGTTCACATGGGGAAAGAGGCCGAAGACGCCTATGCCGCCGACGGTACGCTGCCGGATCCCGACAGCACCGAAAACGAGGAAGAGAAGGTCATCCTGAACCTGATCCGGACGCGCCTTGCCGAAGACCCGCAATACTGGAATCGCATTGCCGCCGATATCAAGGGCGTGAGTGAAGAGACCACAACCGGTGTCCATCGGTTGTATCAGCGGGCCGAAAAGGGCAAGCTCCTGTTCCCGGCCATCAACGTCAACGACAGCGTCACCAAGAGCAAGTTCGACAACATCTATGGCTGCCGTCACTCGTTGCCGGATGGCATCATGCGCGCCACAGACGTCATGATCGGTGGAAAGACCGTCCTCATTTGCGGTTTTGGCGAAGTCGGCAAGGGTTCCGCCCAGTCGATGCGCGCCCAGGGGGCCCGGGTCATCGTGACGGAGATCGACCCGATCTGCGCGCTGCAGGCGGCGATGGAAGGCTACCAGGTAGGGACGGTCGAGGACCATGTGGGACAGGTCGACATTTTCGTGACGACGACGGGCAACTTCAACATCCTGACTGCCGAACACATGCAGCAGATGAAGGACAAGGCGATTGTCTGCAACATCGGCCATTTCGACAACGAGATCGACATGGCGGGTTTGGCGAAGCTTCCGGGGATCGTGAAGGAAGAGATCAAGCCTCAGGTCCACCAGTGGCACTTCAATAACGGGAATTCGATTATCGTTCTGGCCGAAGGCCGCCTTGTGAATCTCGGCTGCGCCACCGGCCATCCGAGCTTCGTAATGAGCAACAGCTTCTCGAACCAGTTGCTGGCGCAGGTTGAACTGTGGAAGAACAACGCGAGCTATGCGAACCAGGTGTACGTGTTGCCTAAGCACCTCGACGAAAAGGTGGCCCGGTTGCACCTCGACAAGTTGGGCGCCAAGCTCACGACGCTGACCGATGCGCAAGCGGAATACATCGGTGTGCCGATCGAAGGCCCCTACAAGCAGGATCACTACCGGTATTAGGAAGAGCAGAAAAAAATTTGTGCATGTGAAAGGGCGAGCCCACGGGGGCCCGCCCTTTTTTCGTTTCAGGGTTTGCTCGGGCTCGAATCTTCAATCATTCGAGTCCGCGAAAACACTTTACCATGGGGCCTTGGCGCGCTTCATCCGGCGCGACCGACGCGAGGAACGCGTCTGAGAACGCGCCGGTATACGCGCCACGCCCGCTCTTCCTCCCCCGCGCCGCCCCCACATCGTCCGCACCGCCTTCCAATTCAATCAGAAACCTTCAGGCCTTGGCGCGCTTGATCCGGCGCGAGGAACGCGCCGTTGAACGCGGGCATCTTGCCCGCACAGAAATTGTATGAACTTCCAGGTCACGCGCTATGCGGGTTCAATATTCGGGATGGATACTGACCTTTGCGGGCAAGATGCCCGCGTCCTCAGGCGCGCTGCCGCGCGTCACAGGCGGGGGCGCGACTGACCTGTAGTCGACCGGTAGCCGGAAGATATGAGATGACTCATTCAGGGCGTCAAGATGAAATATTTGGGGATTATATCGAATAGTGACGCATTATGAATCAGCGTCGTTTCCGTGGCAGGTCGATCCTGCGCAACTTGACCGGCTGAAACAACGCCCGCGCCAGATTCTTGATGCGCTGATCCACGGTCGGTCCAGGAATGTCGAGAGGTTCCAATTCCTGCTCCAACTCGCCCTTGGTCGGCTGGTAGTCGGACTTCACTATCTCAACTGTTTTTGGTTTCGGAGTCTTAGTCATTCTCACTCCTCATTATGGCAAAGCTGTCGAAAAGATCGCTGTCGGACGGGTTGATAGGAGCGTAGTAAATGCCATTACATACGTCGCACTGGAACCCACCGGAGCCCCAACCTACAGGTATGTCCTCATGTTTACAGGCGCACGTCCAATCCTTGGGCCGAGGTTGGCAGCTAATTTCCATTACGCATGAACCCTCGTTTCTTGTTCTCACGTCTTAAGCCCGACAACGTGTAAATGTGACTCTTGAGTTGGTTGCATGGACCACATAACAAGACCCGGTTGGATATGTGGTTCAATCCACCATCAGCCCGTGGAGTGTTATGGTCCAACTGGAGGTAACGAGAATCATCGAACGTTCTTTCACAACCACGGCACTTGCGGCCGTGTTGGTCCAGAAGATGGGTATACATATCTGCACGGGTCATCTTCTTCCCTACTGGTTCGAAGACGATGACTTTGGTTCTGAGGTTAGGTGCGGCTGTTTTGGTGTCATCCGTGCGAATCGGCGGGACATCCATCTTGATTACGTCATATGGGAACAGATGACCGTGTAGTTTGTCGGTTGAGTCCTGCACGATCAATCCTTCCAATTCAAGCCTTTTCAAAACAACATCCCTCGCGTTATCCCATATGTCGATGCCTACCCACTGACGATTTAGCTTTTCAGCGGCAACGCAGGTTGTGGCACAACCGCAGAACGGGTCCAATACCGTGTCATCTTCATTGCTGGATGCCTTGATGATACGTTCGTACAGGGCTAATGGTTTTTGGGTTGCATAGCCAGTAACCTCTTTCTGGCCTTTTTCGGTTCCTATAGATTTGATATCCTCCCATACATCCCTGCAAACTGAATTGTGGTACCACTTCTTCTTTTCCCTTGTCCCATAGTTCGGGGTACTTCTTGTTGTAGTTGTACTTTTTCTGCTGGTAAGAACGGTAATGCTGGACATTAAATGTCCAGAAAGTTGACTTGGAGTAGCAAAGAATCACATCGTGTTTTCTTGCGAACCAACGCTTGCCCACACCGCCAGTCCTATACCCCCACACCACCTCGTTACGAAAACTTTTTCCACCCAAATACCGCGTCCATGACCGCCTTCAAATAATGTGAAGCAGTTGGGTCGCAGTGCAGGTAGATCGATCCGGTTGACTTCAGAACACGCCTCATCTCCAACAAACGGACGGCCATGAAACACATAAACGCACCCATGCCATCCGAGTGGGCGTAACGGGCACTTTCAATCGCTTCCATGAGACGCGGATGGTCATCGGTGTGATTTCGATAACGTAAAAGGGACCCACCAAACGGGGCTCTGATCGAGGAAAATGGACCCACCCCTGATAGCCTCCCCGGAAGCGTGAACTGGAAGAACAGGCACGCGGGTGGGAGGCGAGGATTGATAGGGATGGATCAGTACGAGTTGATCAGAACCGCAGATCGGGTTTACAAGAAAAGCATTCGACAGATCGCCCGGGAGACCGGGCACACGCGACGGACGGTCCGGAAAGTATTGGCCGGACAGGAGCCCAGGTATCGGCGAGAGAAGGAGCCCGCCTGTCCGGTGATGGACCCGGTCGCCGGGATCGTAGATGCCTGGCTCCAGGCGGACCGGGACCAGCCCGTCAAGCAACGCCACACCGCGCACCGGGTGTGGCAACGTCTGGTGGAGGAGCATGAATTTACCGGAGCCGAGGCGACGGTACGCCGCTGGGTTCGGGAACGGAAGACACGGTTGGGCTGGAACCAGACCGGCGCTGTGGTGCCGCTGGACCCGGAACACGCCCGTGAAGCCGAAGTGGACTGGGGCACGGCCTGGGTCCGGATGAACGGTGAAGACCGTCAGGTCAAGTTGTTCTGTATGCGGTCCCGGTACTCGGGCAAGGCGTTCGTGCGGGCCTATCCGTGGGAACGGCAGGAGATGTTCCTGGACGGTCACATTCGGGCGTTCGATTGGTACGGCGGCGTATTCCCGACCCTGGTTTTCGACAACCTGAAGACGGCCGTGAAGCGGATTCTGAAGGGGAAGGCTCGGGTCGAGCAGGCCCGGTTCACGGCGTTTCGGGCGCACTACACGTTTGAAGCGCGATTCTGTAATCCGGCCCGGGGCCAGGAAAAATGCGGTGTCGAGGGCCTGGTCGGCTTTGCACGCCGGAACTTCCTGGTGCCGGTTCCCGAGGTGACCGACTTCGAGGATCTGAACGCGCAACTGCTGGAACGCTGCGCGGCTGACGACCAGCGCCGGATCGGCGGCCGGTCCGACGATCGCACGATTGGGGAGCGGCACGCGGTGGAGCAAGAACGCCTCCTGGCACTGCCCGACACGCGGTTCGAGAACACGAAGGTGGTGGGAGTCCGGATCAGCCCGTATCAGACCGCCCAGGTGGATCAGAACCGGCATTCGGTGCCGACCGCCTATGTGGGACGCCGGCTCTGGGCCCATATCGGCTGTGACCGGGTGAGCTTTTACGCGGACCAGAAGAAGGTGGCCGAACATGACCGCGCCTTCGGTCATAGCGACTGGCGGATCGATCCGTTGCACTACCTGGAGTTGATCCGGCGGAAGGTGGCCTCGTTTGAGAGCGCCCGGCCGATCCGGCAGTGGCGGGATCAATGGCCGACCCAATATGAGACCGCGCTGGAGCGGTTGCGGGATCGGCATGGGTACAGCCGGGGCACCCGGGAGTTCATCGGCATCCTGCAACTCCACCAGGACTGGGATCTGGATCGGGTGTCCTCGGCCATCCAGGAAGCGCTCGATGCCCACTGTATCGAGTTGGAAGCGGTGCGGCACATTCTGATGCGGGAGGACACGCCGACTCGATCCCATGCGCCGCTGGAGTCCGGGTTGATGCCCGGTATCACCGACCTGACGATCGCTGGGGCCGATCTGGATCAATATGACCGTCTCCTGGCCGGGGGTGCGCGATGAGTCCGGGTCAGGAGATCGTTCTCGACGACGCACTGCGGCAACTCCGGCTCCCGGCCATGGTGCGGGAGTGGCGGGAACACGCCCGACAGGCCAAAGAGGCCGGCGAGGGGTACACCGGCTTTCTATTGGCTCTGGCCAGCCGCGAGCTGGAACAGCGGCAAGCCAATCAGGTCCAGCGTCGACTACGGGAGGCCCGGTTCCCACTGCTCAAGACTCTGGAGACCACGGACCTGAAGAAGTGGCCGGTGCTGGATGCGATCCAGGTTCGCGACTATGCCGAGTGCGGCTACATTACCCGGCACGAGAACGTCGTCCTGTTGGGCAAGCACGGAACCGGTAAAACCCATGCCGCCACGGCTCTGGGTGTGGAAGCCTGCCGGAGGGGCTACCGCGTCGGGTTCACCACGGCCGCCGGGCTGGTCAACACCTTGATCGAGTCGCGCGAGGAACGGCAACTGAACCGGCGCCTGGCCAAGCTGGCCCGCTTCGAGCTGCTCATCGTGGACGAAGTCGGCTATATCCCGTTCTCGGCCGAGGGGGCGCAGTTGCTGTTTCAGGTCTTCTCGGACCGCTACGAAAAGGGTTCGCTGATCGTCACATCGAACCTGCCGTTTGCACAGTGGACCAGCGTCTTCGGTGACGCCGCACTGACCGCAGCCCTGCTGGACCGGCTGACCCATCACTGCGCCATTCACCAGTTCGATTGGGAAAGTATCCGGTTCACCCAAAGTCTAGGCGCCGCCGGCAAACGGAAGAACAAACCCCGGTCCGCCGGAGGATCCGCGTGAAAACCGCGGGCGCAGCGGGCTGTGGAAAGTGCCGCCCCCATGGAAACCCGCTGCAAAGCCAGCGCGTTCCCACAGTGGCTTGGAAGCCTTCGGCTCCCACACTTCCCACGGCCTCGACGGCGGAATCACTTACAAACCATTAACCCGGGGGTGGGTCCCTTTTACTCGATCGGGGTGGGTCCTTTTTACGTTGTCAAAGCGATCGGTGATCTGGTCGGTCCAGTCCTCATGTACGTCACGCTCCCATGACCATCGATCCTGAAAGGACGCTCCTGCTGCGAGACTGTCCGGAGTGGCGTGGAAGTCCTTCGATTTGTTGAACGGCGGATCAGTGGCAATCAGGTCCACCGATTCACTGTTCATGGCACGGAGGATCGGCAGGTTGTCACTGTGAAAGAGGGTCCGGTTTTCAAAGTTGCGTTCTGCCATAGGGTTGGGTTCCGGTGGTTGAGTCAGAACGGTAACCCGGCGAGGTGGTGGGGTCAATCCTATCTGTTGGAATATGCCCGCAGTGCTCACGCTACCAAGTCCTTGTAACGAAGTTGTGCCCCATCCATGCTCAAAACGACGAAACGCATTTGATCGAGAGTGCCCATGCTGCGGATGTGTGGCGTCCTGCGAACTCGCAGACGTAGCGGTGAAGGTGTTTGGCTGACAGCTTGTGGAACGTCCCCTTGTGAGCGCGTTTCAGCATGGACCAAAAGGATTCAATGCCGTTGGTGTGGGCCTGACCCCGGACGTACTCACCAACCGAGTGCTTGACCGATTCATGCGACTTGGCAACGCCTTGATATGCGGTTGCTTCGTCAGTGTAAACCGTTGATTCGGGGTCTGTATTGGCACGAACGAAACCTTGAAGGGTTTCTGCATTTGTGCGCTCGACCACTGTAGCTCGGACCTCGTTCGTGTCACGATCCTTGACACCTACAACAGCGGTTTTTCCAACCGATCCACGACCCGGACTTCAACTTCTTGGCCTGGTGCTTGTTCTTTTCCAGTCCGCCGATGTAGACCTCATCCGCCTCAACAGGACCTTTGAATGGTTCATGATCAGAAACGTCCCAAACCTTGCGGATTCTGTGAACAAGATGCCATGCGGATTTCTGGGTGATTCCCAACTCGCGGTGCATCTTCATGGATGCCACGCTCTTCAGGTTGGTAACGACCAGATACATGGCGTAGAGCCATCCTGATAGCCGAGGTTGGATGCTTCCATGAACGTCCCGGTCTTGACGCTGAACGGTTTCCCGCAGGTTTCACGCTTCTTGCTCTTGCGGCACCGAAACGGCATG
>CAUVWY020000010.1:0-1520924 GCA_963555775.3 Terriglobia bacterium
AGCTCTCGGAGTACGCACCGGATGGGGTGTTCGTGTTCATCGGCCTACAGCCCAACACCGATTTCCTGCCGCCCGAGATCGCAGTCGACGAGCGCGGGTTCATCGTGACCAACGCGCAGTTCGAGACATCGATCGCCGGCGTGTTCGCGGCGGGCGACAGTCGCGCGGGCTCGACCAAGCAGCTGGGCGCGGCCGTCGGTGAGGGGATCACCGCGCTGATGATGGCGCGACAGTATTTGCAGGGCCACCAACACATTCGCGCGGCCTCGCCGGGGGACTGAGTCGTTAGGTCCGACCGTCGCTGAGCGGCGGCGCGGTGACGATCGCACGATCCGATTCGAACTGCGCAATCTCCGCCGCGCCGAAGCCGAGCTCGCTGAGGATTTCGCGATTGTGCTCGCCGAGCGCGGGACTCGGCCGCATCGCCAGCTCCGGCGCGTCGCTGAAGTGGAGCGGCGAACCCGCGTACTCGAACGTCCCGACACCGGGCTGATCCCAGTCGACGATGAAGCCGCGCTCGCGTAGCTGCGTGCTGTTGAACAGGTCGCGATTGGTCAGCACCGGCATCGCTGGAACCCCCACAGCCTGAAGGCGCTCGGCCAGTGCGAAGCGCTCCAGTCCGGCGGTCCGGGACGAAATCAGCGCGTCGATCCGGTCGTGATCGGCCCGGCGGCCGGGGGCGTTGTCGGTTTCGAGAACCTGGGCCGAGGGCAGGGCGGCGGCTTCAGCGGACACCGCGGCCACGGCGGTCAGCGCCAGGGTTGCCGATACCAGGGTTACCGATACCAGAGAACCTGTAAGGATCGATTGTCGTCGCATGATCCGATACCTCGACGTCGTTTTGGGCTGCTAGGGGGTGACCGTTACGGTGACGTACCCGTTGGTCCAGCAGCAATGAAACTCGAATTCCCCGACCGTGTTGTATGCCAGGACGCGCAGCTCATAGTCGCCGGGCTCGCTGAACATGGCTTGGGTGGTGGCCGGCGCGCCGTCGTCCGCCGCCTGCCACGTCTCGGTTGCCACCTGAATCTCACGTGGGCTGAACGAAACGTCCCCGGGGCCGCGATGCTTGACCCATCGAACATTGATGGGCCGGGTGTCGTCGGGCATCATCGAATCCGACCGCGTTGTCCAAACGGTGAGCGGCAAACCCGCGCCGACGGTTGTCTGGAGCCCGCCCCTGCCGATGCCCGCCGGGCCTTGTGCGTCGGGCCCTCCCGGGTTCAACCGGAGGAGGGGAGACGCGCTGCCGCGTTCGCTCAGGACCCATCCGTTGATGCGGTAGTTGATGCTGGTCAGGCGGCCGGGGACCGAGAAGGTTTGCCCGTCCGTGCGGAGCGTCCACACCACGTCCCGATCGCCGAAGTCCGCCGGTACGTTAACGGTGAAAACACCGTAATGCCGCCGATCCCTTTCGGGCACCGGTATGAAGTGCGTGGGCTGGGCGCCGTCGAATTCGGCGGGTTCGATGGAATTGTCAGGCCCGATGGGGATTTCAATGACTTCTTCGGTGTTTACGTTGAAATAGCCGAAAGAGAGTTCATGGGTGCCGTCGGCGTTGGGGTACCAGCCTTCGAAGATGGGGATGACGGGCCCCGCCGGTGGGCCGAAGCAACTGGATGTTGAACTGCGTCCCCTCGGGGGCGGCCACCCGCTGCGGCGCCGGGGTCGGAGCCGGGGTCGGGGTCCAGCCTGCCAGCAAGAGCGCGGCGGTTAACGATAATGCGGCCACTGATGCGATCATTACGAAAATCATGATACGCCGGGCTCCCGATACCTGTCCAGATTCGCGGCGGGAGGGGGCGGGCCTGGGGGTGGAGTGGAATTGGAAGAAGGTACGGACGATGTGGGGGGGCGTGGGGAGGAAGAGCGGGCAAGGCGTGCATCGGCACGGCAGAGAAGAGATGAGATGCCCGCGTTCCCGGGGGCGCCGAATCGGGATCACGAAATCGGTTTGCGGCCGATTTCTTTAAGGTTGTGCGCGGGGAACGGCGGACCTACATTGGACCCTGTGCATGTTTTGATATCGATGCCCTGAAAAAAGGAACACTCGTTAAAAGGAGGACATTCCATGACAGGCGCCTTTCGTCGCACGTGTGCCACGGCCACGGTCGTTATCGTTCTGATCGTCCCGATTGCCGGTGCCCAGGTCGACAACTACGACCCGGTCACGACCGAGACGCTTCTGGACCCGAGTGCGGACGACTGGCTGATGTTCAGCCGGACGTACGACGCACTCAGCGTTTCAGCCCGCTAGATCAGATCGACAGCAGCAACGTCGATGGGCTGCGCATGGTCTGGTCGCGGGGGTTGGGGGTCGGGGCTTCCGAGACCATTCCCATCGTTCGTAACGGAGTCCTGTATACGGTTCATCCCGGCGCCATCGTTCAGGCGTTGGATGCCACCAACGGGAATCTGATATGGCAGTACGAGAGGGAACTGGAGAATCCCGCGGCGGCGAGCACGGCAAGGACCAAGAACCTCGCGATATATGAAGACCTCGTTTTCTATACGGCGCCCGACAGTTACGTCGTGGCCCTGGACGCGCGAAGCGGACGCGTGCGTTGGGAAACGCAAGCCGGTGGAGGCGTCCACACGTCGGGTCCGATCGTGGTTGAAGGTAAGGTCATCACGAGCCGCGGATGCAGTACTCGCGCCGATTGCTTTATCGCGGCGCATGATGCGGAAACCGGCGTGGAGGTTTGGAGATTCCACACCACGCAGGCGCCCGGCGAGGGCGGAGATGATTCGTGGGGCAATGTTCCGCTGGAGGATCGAGTGGCATCGACCTGGGGGTTGCCTGGATCCTACGATCCCGAGCGCCGGCTGATCTACTGGGGCATTGCGAATCCCACACCGTATACCAGGCTGGAGCGCCATGGCGGCAATCCTGATGAGATATCGAGAACCGCTCCCGCCGACTTGTACAGCAACTCGACCGTGGCGCTCGACCCGGACACGGGGGAGTTGGCTTGGTACTACCAGCACAATCCGGGTGAGGACTGGGACCTCGATTACACCAACGAGCGCACGCTGGTGAGGACGCGAGTCGACCCGGATCCCGACGAGGTGAAGTGGATCAATCCCAATATTGCCCGTGGAGAGGAACGAAGCATTGCCGTGACGGTTGGCGAGCCGGGCGGCCTGTGGGCGCTGGACGCGTTGACCGGCGAGTTTCTGTGGGCTACGCCCTTTCCTTTCGACGTTCCTGAATTCCATATCGCCGACGTCGACGTCGAAACGGGGAAGTCGTATCCCAACTTCGATCTGGGCTTTCAGGAACCCGGGGAGCGGCACCTGGTCTGTTTCCACAACACCCGAAGCTATTGGGCGACGGCCTACCACCCCGGGACCAATTCGCTGTATGTGCCGTACCTGGACAACTGCCTCGATATGACCGCCGCCGGGCCCGATGGTCCGGAGCGCCGGCTAAGCGTTCCCAGGCCCGGTGCAAACCTGGACGAGATTGCGGGTCTGGCGAAAGTGAATATGACGACGGGGCGTATCGAACTCATATACTCGGGGCCGGCGCCGAGCAATGGCGCGGTTTTGGCGACTGCCGGCAACCTGGTTTTCTGGGGAGACCTGGATCGGCGCTTTCGGGCGTTTGACGCCGAGACCGGGAGCGTCTTGTGGGAATCGATTCTGGGTGGGTCCATTCAGAACAGCACGATCACTTATGCGGTCAACGGACGACAGTATGTTGCGGTGATGACGGGCGAGGGACTGCTCACGGGGCGGCTTATCGAGCAGGCGGGGCTGACGCCAAGCCGCAGTCACAACTCGATCTACGTTTTTGCGCTGCCGGAGTAGGAAGGCGGGAAGAAGTGGAGGAGGAGGAGTGACGGGGGAGGAGTGAAAGGGAAGGGGTGAAAGACCATGACAGACACGACATCGCGGACCATGGAAGGCGTAGGGTGGCTGTTGGTGATCGCCGCCGCATTGGCGTTGGCGGGATTCATCGGCTATGGGATGTTCTTTTCGGGAGATGAATCGCCGGTGATCGTTTGGGTGGTCGGGGTTTTGTATCTGGGTTTCGTGATCTTGTTTCTGACGGTGCTTCGCCAGCGCATCAAGGACCGCAAGAGCGACAAATACAAGGACGTGGAGATTTAGGAGTTTGCGGCGGGGAACGGGGCGGGAAGCTTGCCGCCGGTGAAGGCGTGGGGTTGGCGGCGCGTTGCCCTTATTGCCGGTGCGGTTTTTATCCCGGGGTCGATGATGTTAGACGCACACGGGTCGCTGTTAAACGCACACCGGTTACTGGAGGATGGTGGCCGGAGCAGGAGGTAGTCAAAATGATGGTCGTCACGTCCGAGACCATTGTCGGTAAGCGCATCGTCAAGACGCTTGGCCTGGCGCGGGGCAACACGGTTCGTGCCCGCCACATCGGCAAGGACATCATGGCAGGTTTGCGGAACATCGTGGGCGGTGAGATCCACGAGTACGGCAAACTGATCGCCGAAAGCCGGGAGCAAGCGATTGATCGCATGATGGCCGACGCGGCGGCGCTCGGCGCCAATGCCGTGGTCGCTGTACGGTTCTCGACATCGATGATGATGGGCGGCGCGGCGGAATTGTTGGCAGTCGGTACGGCGGTGTTGGTCGAGAACGACTGACGCGGCGGGAGCGGACGGCCGACCGGCGAAAGGCGCCTCCGGGAACGCACGACTTCGGAGGTCAGGACCGTCTGTCAGATCCGATCTTCACTGATGCGTTAATGCGTTGAGTTGACGCGTTGAGTCGATGCGTTGAGTCGATGCGTTGAGTCGATGCGTTAGTGCGTGCGTGTGGCCGTGCCGGTGGAGGCTGCGGGAGGCCTGTCGTCCAGGATAGTGTGGAAAATCTGGCCCGACTGGGCACGGGGCCGATCCCACGGTATGGGGTTTTCCACTCCTCTTACAGGATTAGCGGGCTTGCCGAGTTCGTGTCAACAGCGTTTTCCAAGGTGCTCAAGCGTCGATTGACATCAGTGCCATGGAAGCTAAGTTTAACTTTAGATAATATTAGGTATCAGTAAGAATATTCACATCTTGCAGTAATTGAAAAACGGAGAGAGTGGGATTCGAACCCACGGTGGAGTTACCCCCACACACGCTTTCCAAGCGTGCTCCATCGGCCTCTCGGACATCTCTCCAAAGTCACTGAATCAAGCCTTGACCCAACGAATCGAGGGGGCTGCAACTCGCGTATCGAGCGTTGCCCCCAAACGATTGTATGTTGCGGGTCATTGAACCGCAACCGGCGGCCACGCCATTCTGAACGGCTTGTGAATTTGCCTGCCATGCCGCGTCGGAGAGGCAATGACCGCCTCTGTTGTCACCGGAAGACACGTTCGTGTTATTTCGATAGCCTTCCATGACCGGTGCCGCGGACCGGAACATTCGGGAGCGGGAAACCTCGACAAGAGTTGGATTCCGTCGATTCGCTGCTTCGGGAGTCTGCTTCAAGGTCAACCCGGGTGGTGAGGCCGACATGTAGCATCGGGCGAGCAACCAGCGTTCTCCTTCCTGTGCCGAAACGATCGTCGGAATACCAAGAACGACCGTGAAGGCGCATTCCAAGCGCGGTTTTTTGAGGCAACACAAGCACCGATGCCACGGCGGGAATCATCCTGACCAAGGTCGTTTGTTCGGGCCGGAACCTGTCATTGTCGCGATCCACAGATTTTCTTATCGCAAATCGAAATTTACTGGTGACAATGAAAATCATTGTCAGTTAGAATGGCAGAGTGCGCCGACCGGGAATCGTCGAGTTGGATGCAGATAAAGTCGGAAATGGTTGAAGAGAAAGAGTAAAGATTTTGAGGCAAGAGTGGGGTCGGAGGCGAGTTCAGGTTCCCGGCGACCCAATCTCCTGCCAGTCATAACAGCCACAAGAACGAATGCAACTGGTCGTAACGGACGTCAGTAACCTGCCGCCAAGTGGCCCAGTCGCCAGAAGCTGGAAACATTGGAGACATGATTGTGAGGAGTACGTTGAATCGGTTCGGACGTGCATTGTCCCCGTTGATGTTGTCGGTACTGTTCGTGATCCCCCTGGCCGCGCAGACGGAAGGAATCCTGCTCTTGGCCCACGGTGGCAGCGACACCTGGAACGAGGAAGTCTTCAATCTGGCCACCAGGATCGAACAGACCACGCCCGTTGAAGTGGCTTTCGGCATGGCAAGCAAGCGAACGATTCAGGACGCGGTGGACCGGTTGTTGGAGAGGGGGGTCGATGGGATCGTGGCTGTTCCGCTGTTCATTTCCTCCCATAGTCCGATCATTCGTGCGACGGAGTATCTGTTGGGGACGCGTGAGGCGGCCGTTCCGGAACTCGGAATATTTGCCCGGATGGATCACGGCGGAGACGCGAACTCGACCGCGCACCACGCCGGGTTCGATCCAACGACGCCGATCGAGACCACAGTCCCCATAAGGGTGACGACGGCGCTCGACCGCCATCCGCTGGTTGCCGACATCCTCGTTTCCCTGGCCGAAGCGGTGAGTGTCAATCCCGAGGAGGAAGTAGCTGTCATCGTCGCTCACGGACCCTCGTCCGATGAAGACAACACGGCCTGGCTTGAAGACATGGGAATTCTGGCTGAGTTGATGCGCGAAATGACGCGGTTGAGCCGGATCGAGTATCTCACCGTCCGCGATGATGCGCCTGAACCGATCCACGACCAAGCGGCGGACGAACTGCGCGCACTTGTCAATCGCGCGAGCGAAGAAGGCAAGAATGTCCTGATTGTCCCGTTGCTGATGTCTTATGGGGGCATTGAAAATGGCATCCGGGAGCGCCTTGAAGGGTTGACCTACCGAATGAGCCCCAAGGCGTTGTTGCCGGACGACCGGCTCGCCGAGTGGGTTTTGTCCGTCGCGTCGGGAATCGGAGGCAGGCGATGACCCGGCCAGTTGGCAGTGTGCTGCAAACGACAAGCGCGTTCCGAAAACTTCTCTTCTGGCTGCATCTGACGACCGGCGCCGTCACCGGTGTGGTGGTCCTGATGATGTCCGTCACCGGTGTGGCGCTCACCTATCAGAAACAGATGAACGAATGGGCCGACCGCGCCTATTGGCCCGGCGAGCCAGGGACGGGTTCGACTCTCTCGGTGGACGAACTGGTCTCGCGAGTCGCCGAAGACTACCCTGATTCGTCGCCGACTCAGATCCGGTTCTTCTCCGACACGGAAGCGCCGGCAGTCGTTTCCATAAGCGGCGGCAGCGTGTTCGTCAACCGGTATACAGGGGAGACGAACAACGAGAGGGCGGAAACCATACGCCAATTCTTCCGCGTGATGACCGACTGGCATCGCTGGATTGCGGACGACTCCCGGACATGGGGACCAGCCATCACGGGCGCATCCAACTTTGCATTTCTCTTCATTGTCTTCAGCGGTATGTATCTGTGGTTACCGCGCCGGTGGAATCTATCCTCGCTTCGTGCCGTGACCTGGTTCAAGGGCGGACTCAGCGGCAAGGCCCGCGACTTTAACTGGCACAACGTTTTCGGATTCTGGACCGCGATTCCACTAGTGCTGGTCGTTGCGTCGGGAGTTGTCATCTCCTATCCCTGGGCCAGCAGTCTCTTATACACACTATCAGGAACCGAGGCGCCCGCCGGTGGACGAAGGGGCGGAGGAGGCGAGAGTGTCGACGAGGAGCGACCCGTCCGGGAACTGGCCGCTATCGATCGCCTTCTTGCCAGGGCGCAGGATGAAGTCCCGGAATGGCGCACGATCACTATGACGTTGCCCCGGCATGGGGATCAGGCCGTGACGTTCGCCGTCGACGAAAGCTTTGGCGGGCAACCCCAGTCGCGGACGACGCTCGTGCTCGACAGCCACTCGGGTCACATCAAGAGTCGAAGCACCTTTGACGATCAGAACGCGGGGCAACGCGCGCGTTCATGGCTGCGCTTTGTTCACACCGGTGAGTACTACGGATTCGTGGGACAGACGATCGCGGGCATCGCATCGCTGGCGGGTGTTTTCCTCGTCTATACCGGATTTGCATTGGCTCTCCGGCGTTTCGCGTCGTGGAGAAGTCGACGATGACCGACAGATCCCTGCCGCTGGGTGGCAGAATCCTCCGCGCAACCGTGCGGGGACTTGCCGCGGGCCGGTGTTGGTGGATCTCATCGACCGCGAGGTCGACCCGAGCCACTCAGCTTCTCGCAAGGTTTGTACCCCGCGGTTTTTCAGCGCCGCATGGAGCATGAAGCCAAGGATCCAAAGCCCCACGCCGTGCGATCGCTCCGCGAACGAGCAGGAACCGGCTTAACCTTCGGATAGAAAATCCCCCAGCAAGCCCACAACCTCCGGCTTCTCCAAATGAACCAGATGACCGGCATCGGGAACGATTTCGACCCTGGCGTCGGGTAACGCACGTTGCCAGGCGTTGGCCTGCGCGGCGGGCACGATTTGGTCGTCCTCGCCCCAGACCAGAAGGGTCGGCATCTTCAACCGGTGCAGATAACGGGGAAGTTTCCAGTCGTTGGGCTGTTCCCACTCGATGCGGGCCAGCGAGGTGGTTTCCCGATACCGGTCCGCAATGAAGTCGATGCCGGGATTCTCCGGGATCCGGGACTTCAAGACCTCGAAGTTCTTGACCAGGCGCCCGATCGTCTCTTCGCCGTTCAGCGCGAGGATGTCGGTCAGCGGGTGGGCCGGATCGACCATCAGCGCCGGGGCGATCAGGCCGAGCCTGCGAATGCGATGTCCGTGTTCCACACCGAACTTTGCGGCGAGATACCCTCCCATCGAAATGCCGACCAGGTGGAACGTGTCCAGGCCCAGGGCGTCGAACAGTTCCAGGTAATGCATGACGTAGTCGTGCATTTCGTTCATCGAGGGATCGTCCGCGGATTCTCCAAAGCCCGGGTGATAGGGGACGATCACGCGAAACCGGTCGGTCCATGCCTCCGCGAAGTCGAAACCGTCGACCGTGCCCGCCCCGTGGAAGAAAACCAGCGGGTCGCCGTCGCCGGCGGTGTGGACGACGGTCTCAATGCCGTTGATGTCGAAGGTTTCCCTGGTAAATGTAGACTGGCTCATGGTTGGTGTCCTCGTCTCACCCTGCGGTCGGGGCGGGCGCCGCACTGCGGAGTCGCGGCATGACCTCTTCGGCAAACAGTGTCAGATTTTTGGTGGCCTTCCAGTGCGGCATGTCGGCCACGTGCATGACGTTGTTGAAGTGGTTGGTACCCATCCGGCGTCCCCACTCGCCGAGAAGATTCGCCACTTTGTCGGGAGATCCCACCGCGATGAAGTTCGACTTGCTGACCGCATCGAAATCGAAGCCACCGTGCAGCTTGTCGGCTCCGGCCGCGCGAATCTTGAGCTGTTCGACCGAGATGTAACCCGGGGGCGCCAGCCACTGGGGCGTCGAGCGGGCGTAGTCTTCGAAGAAGCGTTGGAGATGATCCTTGTACTCCCTTTCGGCCTGTTCGTCGGTATCGGCCACGTAGACGAAGGTCAAAAGCGGCAACTGGTCGGGACGGATCGTGTGGCCATAATGCGCGGCGCGCTCGCGCAGCGTGTCATTGAGTTCCTTCGCGCGGGACTGCGGGACAAAGACCGATGAATAGCCGAATCCAAGTTCGGCGGCAAGTTCGATTGTTTCCGGGCTGCCGGTACCCACGATGTAACAGGGCGGATGCGGCTTCTGGTAGGGTTTCGGCCAGGGGTTCAGGAACCGATAGGTGAAGTGCTTTCCGTAGTGCGTTGTGGGCCCCTCTTCTGTCCATGCCTGAAGTATTACCTTAAGACTTTCGCGGAAGCGTTCGCGCGCGGTTACGGGACTCACCGGGTTGGACCAGTACTCCATGCCGGTCCCGAGCGGGAACGCGATCTCGAGCCGGCCTCTCGACAATACGTCCAGGATGGCGTATTCCTCGGCGAGTCGGTTGGGAAGCATGAAGTTCGGGGGTACCCCCCACACGCATATCCGCGCCCGTTCGATCTGCGGCACCAGCGTGGCGGCCACGATGTTGGGCGTTGCCATCATGCTGTAGACGGTATTGTGGTGTTCGTTCAGGACGATCGCGTCGAAGCCGAGTCGATCGCTCAGGACCAGTTGCTCGGTGTATTGCTGATAGAGTTCGAATCCTTTCTGCGGGTCGTAGTACTTGTTGGGGAAGCTCACCCAGGTCGATGCGAAGTCCTTGTGGTTTTCGGGTAGATGCGCGTACGGCATGAAATGCATCGCGTTGAATCGAAAGGTGTCGCTCATGGTGGCCTCCTCGGTAGAGGCAGTGGATATCACCGTGAGCGGGGAAAATCAATCCGTAGTTGAGATATGCGGTACGTATGCGCCAAGTACGGGCGCATGTGCGATGTGCGGTGTGCGGTGCGTATGTGCCCATACGGTGTGCACCTGCGATGTATAGTGCGCATGTGCGAACTGCCGAAGATGCCGAAATTCTATTGACTTCAGCGGTTCGTCGAAGTAGGTGAGCAAGAGGCTCCTTTTCGGCGAGCCGTTCATTGCCGTCAGACCCAACCGGTCGGGAGAATAACGATGAGAGTTTTTACGACGCGTGTATTCGCATTGTTGGTCACTATCGCCATGGTCTTAATTGTTGGAACGCCCGTGGACGCGCAGGATCGCAGCCAGGATCGCATATACGTTGACCAGTACATGGTGCTGCGTTCCGAGTTGATGATCGCCGGTGCCGACGGGAGCAACCCGCAAAAGCTCGTGCCGGGTCCGCAGATCGACTACAACGCGTCGTTCTCCTTCGATGGCCAATGGGTGGTTTTCACCTCGGAACGGACCGGATCGGCGGAGATCTACCGGGTACGGGTGGACGGCACGGGTTTGGAACGGCTCACGGATTCGCCGGCCTACGACGATCAGGCGGCGCTGTCGCCTGACGGCGGTTCCATGGCCTTTGTTTCAAGTCGCGGGGACGGTTCGACGGATATATATATTCTGGATCTTGAAAGCCGCGAGATCCGCAACCTGACGAATTCGCCGGGCGGGGACTTCCGCCCGAGTTGGTCTCCGGATGGACAGACGATCGCGTTCAGTTCCGACCGGGGCACGGGATTGCCTCACCAGGGTTACCCGGGGCCCGCGGGTAAATGGGAACATGTGCAGGCCGCGAGCGTCTACCTGATCGGCGCCGACGGCACCGAACTTCGCAAGCTGACGACGAATCCGGAAATGACAGCGGGATCGCCGAAATGGTCCCCGGACGGCGGTCAAGTCGTGTTCTATGAGTTACCTGTGCGCAATACGATGAACGCGCGCTTCGGTGGAACCCCGTCGGATATCGTCTCGGTCGACGTGGCCACGGGCGAGCGCACCGTTCACGCCTCGGGTCCCGGGCTCAAGGTCTCGCCCCAGTTCATTGGGCCGGACCGCATCGCCTATTTGACCAAGTCCAGGGGAAGCGCGTCCCTCGTATTTACCAGCGGCGAAACGACCGACCCCCAGGACCTCGCCAATCCCGCGTGGTCCCCGGACGGCGAAAAACTGGTCTATCATGCCGGCCAGATGTCCACCATGCACCATTACTCCAACACACCGGGCACGAAGATGGTCGGCACTGTTGAGGACGGGGGTTTCGAACTCGTTTTCGCCAGCGGCTTCCCGGCGGTCTCACCCGACGGGCGCACCCTCGCCCTGAGCGAGCGATCGCCGAGCGACGACCGCATGGCCTTGGTCATGTGGGACACCGACGGCACCAATCCGCGGCGGGTATACCGCGACGAGAATTCGGTGATGGGGCTGGAATGGTCGCGCGACGGGCGTTGGCTCGCGTTTGGAGCGGGCAGTTTCTTCACGCAACGCTCAAACCGGCCGGCGCGGATCATGGTCATCGGGCCCGACGGGTCCGGCGTACGCGCCGTGACCAAGGGGCCGGGCAATGCCGGGTTCCCGAGTTGGTCTCCAGACGGAACCGAGATCGTGTATCGCTTCTGGACCGGTGAGGGCGCCGAAGGCTTGCGCATCGTCGATGTCGCCACGGGCGAGTCCCGTGTCCTGACCACCGACTACGATACCCTGCCGGGTTGGTCGCCCAACGGGGACCAGATCATCTTCAGCCGCTACGCCAGCGATGAACGCTTCCGCTATGACGAGTTCGACATCTACAGCATCCGTCCCGACGGGACCGGCCTGAAACGGTTGACCGATGCGGAAGGGAACGATGCACACTCCTTCTGGTCGCCCGACGGCAACCATATCCTGTGGAGCAGTTCGCGCCTCGGCTTCAAGGACGAGGCGCCGCTGGTCATCAACCAGCCGCAGCCGTATGCGGAACTCTTCATCATGGACGCCGACGGTTCGAACCAGCGGCCCCTGACCGACAATCAATACGAGGAAGGGACGCCCGCCTGGCTACCCGCGAACCTTTTGAAACAGTAGTAGGACCGCACATCCAGGACCACGATAGAAGAGATCGTTAGACGTACGATTCGTGGCGGTCCTGTGTTTTCCAATCCTCCCGGCCGTTACCGATAATAAAGCTCGCCATTCGGCGGGTAAGGAGTAGTTCATCATGCAATGCGACCGGTCTTGGGGTGGTTTCTCAATCCACGAGGTGAGGTCCACTTCGCCCGCGATCTTTCTTCGAGTCGTGGCCGTTCTGTGCCTGGGCGCGGTCACCGGCGTCGAAGCGACCGGTATGCAAGATGATCCTGACGATGCACTCGCGATCGTCGTCAGGTCGTTCGAACGGTACGACTCGTTCGAACAGTTCGGCGAGGAGCCACCAGACGCCGCGGGGCACTATCGCGCGGTGATGACGAGCGAGACCCGGGAGTTCGACGGAAACGGCCAGGTCACCGAGGAGCGGCGTGTCGAATGGGAGATGATCCTGATCGACGGCTGGTCGTTCATGCGACGATGCACCATCGACGGCCAGCCATTGAGTGGCGAGGCTCTGGCCGAAGAGAAGGCGCGGGAAGCCGCGTTTCGCGAAGATCGCCGCCGACAGCGCGAGGGCGAGGTGGAGCCCGAGGAGGAGCCCGAGGAGAACGAGAACGAGATCGTGATAAACGAAGAGCTCTTCGCACGTTTCGTCTTTACACTCGAGAACGAGGAGCAGTTGCGCAACCGGCCGAGCTACCGGATTGCCTTCGCGCCGCGCGAAGTGAGTCTTCCTCGGCGGGGACGGATCGATCGCATGATCAACAAGGTGCGCGGCCGGATCTGGATCGACCGCGAAACGTTCGAATTTGCTCGCTTTGAGTATGAGTTGATGGGCCCGGTGCGATTCGGGTGGGGGGTTCTCGCCACCCTGCACGTGTTCCGTGGCTCGATGGATCGCGGGCCCGCGCTCCCCGGCTTCTGGAGGTCTCTCCAAGAGGAATTCTACGCCGATATCCGTCTACTCTTCAGCCGCGATCGCATCGCGAGGATCAGCCAATGGCGTGACTTTGAGTGGACGGAGGAGTCTCCCGAGCAAGGCGCATCCGTGGAACCGGCGCCAAGCGCCTCCGACGGAGGGATACAGTGAACTGGCAGAGGCGGCAGATCTCCGCCTCTTGTTTCACGTTGCCGATCCGCGGTGCCCGAAATCGGGCTTCTTGGGCTTCTTCTTCCGGATAATGCGGCTTATCGAAGCGAGTCCCCGTTCCAATTGTGTGTCGCGTCCGGCCGCGTAATCCTGCGGGCGGATATCGACCTCGATGTCAGGATCGGTTCCGTAGTTCTCGACGCTGTAACCGACATCCTCGAACCAGTAGGCGAACTCCGGCTGTGTGGTGACGGTCCCGTCCACAAGCGCGGCGCGCGGCCAGATGCCGACAACCCCGCCCCAGGTCCGTTTGCCGATCAGCGGCCCCAGTTTGAGCAGCTTGAATGCATGGCAGAAGATGTCTCCGTCCGAACCCGCATACTCGTTTGTCAACGCGACCATTGGACCCATGGGTGCGGCGTCGGGATAGGGAATCGGTTCCGACCAGCGGCTGATGTCGTACCCGATGCGGCGCCGGAGCAGTTTCTCGAGCAGAAGTTGAGAAACGTGACCGCCGCGATTGAACCGCACATCGACGATGAGTCCGTCATGATCGGATTCGGGGCCATAGTAGCGATGGAATTCCGCGTAACCCGCCGCTCCCATGTCGGGAATATGGACGTAGCCGGCGCTCCCACCGGTTTCGTCGTGAACGCGGCGGCGATTGCTTTCAACCCAGTCGCGATAGCGCAGCGCGGTTTCACTGGACAGGGTTCGAACCGTGACCGCGCCGGCCGTGGTCTTGCGTCCGCGGCGGCGGCGAATGGCAATCCGGATGTTCCGGTCGGCCATATTGACCAGCAATTCGTCGGGAGAAAGTGCGGCACTGACCGCCTCGCCCCCAATGGCCGTAATCTCGTCTCCGGCGGCGATGTCCAGTCCCGGCGCCGCGAGCGGGGAACGTTTGGCGCGATTCCAGGAGTCGCCTCCGGGGATTCTCGTCACACGCCAAGCCTTTCTAGTCTTGTTGAATTCGAGGTCCGCGCCAAGAAATCCCTGCCGCCAGTTGGGCCGGGACCGGTAGTCGCCTCCAAGTTCATAACAATGCGACGTTCCCAGTTCGCCCTGCATCTCCCACATCAAATCGGAGAACTCGGTTCGGGTGCCCACCCGGTCGAGCACGGGGAGGTATCGTTCGTGCACCCGATCCCAATCCGTTCCCGACATGTCGGGATGCCAGAAATGATCCCGCTGCAGACGCCAGGCCTCGCTGTACATCTGGCGCCACTCCAGGGCGGGAACGACCGCGACGGGAATTCGATCGAGGTCGATCCATCCACTTTCCCGGGTGCACTCGTCCTTGGCTTTTTCGGGATCGTCCTTGAATTTGGCGGGTACGGCGCGGATGCGCCCGCCCGAGACGATTCCCAAGACGTGTGCATCCATCGATAACCCGAAGTCCGAAACCCCGCCGGCGACTTGACCCGACTTGTTTTTCTTGAAATCCCAGTATTCGAGTACGCCTTCGGTCTCTTCCGAATCCGCGCCGCCGAGGCTGCCGACCACTGGATAACGTGTGAACAGTACCCGGCTGCGAACTCCCATCACGCGCCCGTAGCGGCCTTCCGGAACCGGGAACGCGGTGACGCGATTCTGAATGCCCTCGGTATCGATCCTGAACGATACGTCCTCGTTCGTTTGGCTCTCGGACTCATCGTCTTCTTCAGGTTCGTGGGATTCGCCGGGAGACTTGGGGCTTCGGGTCGCCGAGTCGAAGGGAGAGACCGTGGATGCCTTCAGCGGGACCAGGTAGGGGCGGCTGCCCTTCGGAAAACCCAGATCGAAATAGAGACTGTCGTAAACCGGATTGAACGTGCGCCAGGAAATGAAGTACAGGTATTGCCCTTCCGGGTCGAAATGCGGAAATCCATCGAGAAAATCTTCGTGGTTTGCGACGTCGATTGTTTTGCCGGTGTCGACTTCGTGCAGACGGATCAGGCCGGTTCGATACGATGAAGAATATCCGTAGGCCACCCATCGGGAATCGGGTGACCACGCGGCCCCGTGAATCCGGTTGTGCCGGCTGCGATCCAGAACCTTGGTTTTTCCTGAATCCAGTTCCACCAGGATCACCTCGTGCCGGTGGTTTGTCAGCAGGACGCGGTCACCGGGGGCGGCTTTCTTCCTGGTCTTGCGTGGCTTCGACTTTGCGGAATCCTTCTTGGCGTCTTTCTCGTCCTTGCGCGGAACGAGGGTTTCGCCCGGGGCCACATAGAGTCCGATCGGACGTCCGAAGTCCCCCTTTATCTTCTGGGGAACACCCGCGCCATCGGCGGCAAAGACGACCAGGCTTTCATCCCCGTCTTCGTCGGTAAGAGCCACAATGCGCTTGCCGTCGGGAAGCCAGCTTCCGAGTCTGTAACGGGCTTGCGAAACCGGCCCGTATCGCAACGCCGCACCTTCCCAGAGGCCCATCGCGAACAAGCCGCCCCGGTGCACCGACGCCATGGAATGTCCCTTCGGGTGCAGGTCGAAACTTTCCATGAAATCCGCCTCGTTGACAAATCGTCGAATAAGCTGACTCTGACTGCTTCGAATTCGCGTCTCGACCTTTTTCGAACCGCCGTCGCGCGGATCGAATACATACAAGTCGGCCCCGGCGTGGTAGACAATGCGTTGTCCGTCGGTGGAAGGGAAGCGGACATAGTACTCATCGTGATCGGTATGCCGTTCGAGTGCCTCGCCCGTGGGCGTACATGAATACAGGTTGCCGTGACCTTCGTGATCGGAAAGGAAATACACGCGGGAACCGATCCACATGGGACTGGCCAGGTTTCCTCTGAGCTTGACGAGTTCACGGAACTTGCCTTTGCCGGTGGAATCGATCCACAGTGTGCCCGCGGTTCCTCCCCGATACCGTTTCCACCGTGCGGGATCGCCGGAGTTTCTCCCGATGACGACGCCCGAAGTGTCGGGACTGAACGAAATCGCCCGCGCCGGACCGTAATCGAGTGGCCGCGGCGGCCCACCGTCCAACGGGACCTCAACCAGATGCATCGAAACGTTGAAAGGTTGCCTCCAATCCGTCGCCGCGAGAACGGCCGTACCTTCCCGGTTCCATCCGACCACTTGTGTGATCGCGCCCATCCAGGTCAGGCGCCGCGGCGCACCGCCCCCAGTGGCCATGACATAGATTTCCGCCGGTCCATCGTCCCTGCCGGTGAAGGCCACGGTTTGGCCGTCGGGCGACACTTGAGGGAATGCGCAGATGCCGGGGTTGGCCGTAAGTCGCCGCGCGGTGCCGCCCTCAGGCTCCGCCGAGTCGACTGGCGCGATCCACAGGTCGTCCTCGCTCACAAAGACGATCGCGTTGCCGAACAACGTCGGATGACGGTAATAACCAAGCTCGGATGACATGAAACAAGGACCTTTTTACGATTGAATCGAGTGGGAACGCTGTCGCCGGGACGCGCCTATCATACCGTCTCGCCGGGCGAGTCGCCACCCGGGCTCCGAGGCGGGCTGGCGGGTCGAATCTCGGCCGGGCCGGCTTGGCCGGAGTCCATTGCGCGGCGTATCGTATCGATCAATTGCGGGTTGTCTATTTCAGGCAGATTTGCCGGATGCGCGACCAGCTTGCCGAGACCCCGTTCCATCACTCGGCGGCCTCCCGACAGGTTGCCCGTCGTGAGGTGGTGGAGACCCACAGCGACCTGGACGAGGCCTTGATAATACAACCGAAGCTCCCCCTCGCTATCCCGCCAAAGGTCTTCCCAGGATTCGTGGGCCTCAAAAAAACGCTTCTGGTTAAAAAAGAGAATTCCCTTGCGGAGAAGACCTTCCATGGATGCCATTCCTCATAAGTAATTCATTTTAAAGGACAACGTTCTGAATTCGATCGACAGTCAGACCCTCGAACGATACGAGAGTGTCCTTACTGAGACAATGGAAAGATGGACTTCCGCTTGCATATTCGTGCCCTGGACGCGGATCATTAATTTGTACGGTTGAGTGTCGCCCAGGTGTTTTGGCGTGCGAATGACGCTTTTCGAACTTGGCGACCAGGCCTCCCAAGGAGGGAAATTGGGACCATTTCGGTATTGTGAGCGATGTCGGTGCATGGAAGTGGGCTGGAACAGGAAGTACCTCGCTCACACCGTGGTCTGCCATCCGAGACTCCCGAAGTCTTTCAAGTCGGTCGTATACACGGTAACGGCGGCTGTCGTCATTTTCGTGTTTCCGACAACCACCGCGATCGTGTTTTCAGATCGGTCGCCGGCCGACCCCGCGGTCGCGGCGGCGCCTGCGACCGTCGATTCGTTGGACGCCGAGGCGCGGCCTGCATTTTCCGAAATCGACGATGTCTGGGATCCGGCGGCCGCTTCAATTGACAGTCTGCTCGACCGAAACTCCAGTCTTGACGACAGCGACCGGGCTCGCGTCGCCCGCGCGGTCGTTGCCAGTGCCCGTGAATACGACGTGGATCCCTATCTGGTCGCCAGCATCCTGCTTGTCGAAAGCACCGGGAATCGATTTGCGATATCGAGACGGGATGCGGTGGGTCTCATGCAGATTCATGTTCCCACTTGGGCCCATCTGATCGAGAGGGAAGGTATCGACCTCTTTCACGTCGAAGACAATATCGACCTGGGTACCCGAATTCTCAAGGACTATACCCGCCGGTTCGGTCTTTGGGAGGGTGTATCGCGGTACCTCGGCACCGGTGGTCCCCCCGAGGGCGCCGTGGAATATGTCGGCCGAGTCCGGGCCATTTACTCGGACCGCAACGCCGACTGACCCGAGTTTCCGGGTACGGGGAGTACCTTTGTATGCCGCGTTTTGCGTGGGGCTTTGGATTCCCCGGCCGTCAACCGTTCCGCATGACCCATCCAGTCCGCCCCACGGTATCCAATCCCGTTCGAGCGTTCCTCGCGCTCTTCGTCATCCTGGCCATAACACAAGGCGCGCAGGCGCAGACCGGCCCCGCGGTGACCCACGTCGATGCGGTTTCGCAAATGGTGACAACCTGCTCCGGAGGGATGGCGGGAACCTACCCCTGCAGTAACGTCGACCTGATGTCGTTTCTGGCTCTAGCCGACATTGGCGGCAGCGAGGCTAACGACATCTGGGGCTGGACGGATTCCTCGACCGGCAAGGAGTACGCGATTATGGGCCGGATCACCGGCACGTCGTTCGTGGACATTAGCGACCCGGTCAACCCGATCTATCTTGGTAACCTTCCGTCAAACGCCGCCGACTCGATCTGGCGGGACATCAAGGAATACGCGGACCACGCCTTCATAGTGACGGGGGCGAACGACAGCGGCATGCAGGTATTTGACCTGACACAGTTGAGAATGGTGGCCTCACCCCCTGCCACCTTTTCCGAAACCGCCCACTACTCCGGTTTCTCGGACGCTCACAACCTCGCGATTAACGAAGACAGTGGCTTTGCTTACGCGACAGGTACAAACGATTGCGGCAGCGGGCTGCACATGATCGACATTCGAACTCCGACGAGCCCGACCTCAGCCGGTTGTTTCAGCGCCGACGGCTACACCCACGATGCACAGTGTGTGAACTACGCTGGTCCGGACCTCGATCACCAGGGAAAAGAGATCTGCTTCAACTCCAACCCCGACCAGTTCAACCTCAACACCGACGAGAACACGCTGACGATCGTCGACGTGACGAATAAGGCAGCCCCGGCGATGCTCTCCCGCACGGGCTACACCGGCTCCAGGTACGCCCACCAAGGCTGGCTGACGGAAGATCAGGCCTACTTCTTGCTGGGCGATGAGTTGGATGAAACGATAAACCCCGATGTCACCAATACCAGTACCTACATGTGGGACGTGAGCGATCTCGACGCCCCGGCGCTCATCGGTTCTCACGACTCCACGACAACCGCGACCGACCACAACCAGTACGTCAAGGGCAGCTACACCTACCAGTCGAACTACCAGGCTGGTTTGCGCATCCTGGACATCACCGACATCGCCAACGGCAATCTCAGTGAAGCAGCTTTCTTTGACGTCTATCCCGGCGGCGACTCGACGAGCTTCAACGGGTCGTGGAGTAATTATCCGTTCTTCGACAGTGGAATCGTGATTGTCAGCGGGATTGAGCAGGGCCTGTTCATCCTCAGGCCGAACCTTGTGGACGTCGTCAATCCGGCGCTTTCCTCGGCGTCGGTGAACGGAGCGACGCTGACGTTGACCTATGGGGAGGCGCTGGACCCGAATTCGAGACCGGCGGCAAATGACTTCACGGTGTCGGGCGGCAATTCGGCGCGGACGGTCTCCAATGTCGCGGTGAGCGGGCGAGCGGTCGCGCTGACCCTGAACCCGGCCGTCGAGCACGGCGAAACGGGAATAGCGGTGAGCTACCGGCCGGGGACGAACTCCATCCAGGACGCGTCGGGCAACGACGCGGCTGAACTGAGCAATGAGCCGGTAACCAACAACACGGTGGGTACGCCGCCACCTCCGCCGTCCTATCCCGGAACCATGCGGGTGGAGAGCGGCGACGGGGACGTGACGCTACGATGGAATGCGCCGTCCAGCCAGGGCAGTTCCCGGATTCAGTATTACGAGTACCGGATCGACGGGGAGGGCGAGTGGATCTCGACCGGATCGACCGACCGTACCCACACCATTACCGGTCTGATCAACGGCCGGACCTACTTCTTCCATCTGCGCGCGGTGAGCGCGGCCGGCGCCGGTTCCCACCGCATTTCGCCCAAGGCCACGCCGGTCGCGGACCTGAACTTTACGCATTTCACCAATGGAGGGTTCATCACGTCCACGCTGGCCCTGGTGAACGCGGGCGCTTATCCGGTCCGCCCCGCCATCTACTTCTACGATCAGGACGGCGATCCCATCGCCGCACGGTCCCTGGTGAGCCTGACCCCGGATCTGGAGGTGGGAGACGACGGCGCCCTCCGGCCCCGCACCCTCATGAACCCCCTGAGCGAACTCACCATCGCGACCCACGGCCGCGGGGGACAGCGGGCCGGTTCGGTCACGGTGAGCGCGGCCAGTTCCATTGGCGGGGTCCTGCGCTTCGACATTCCGGGCTTCGGCGTGGCCGGGGTCGGCGACAGTCCAACGATCCGGGATGCCCTCGTCCCGGTCCGCCGGCAGGCGGTGGGGGTCAACACGGGGGTGGCGGTCCGAAACCGGGGAACGGCCACTCTGACCCTGCGGTGCCGATTGATGCAGGCCGGCGCCGTCCTCGAAGAAGCGGATATCCGGCTCGATCTCAACGGCCAGGACGCCCGGTTCATCGACGCGATATTCCCCGGCGTCGACACATCGGACTTCACCGGATCGGTGCGATGCACCGCGCCCGAGCCGGGGCGTTTCTCGGCGGTGGCCTTCGAACTGGATGCCGTCAACCGGATCTTCACCACCCTGCCGGTCGTGCCCGTGCCGGCGGTCCCGGAGCAGGAGCAGGAACCGGAGCCCGCACGCCTGGACTTCACGCACTTCGCCAATGGAGGGGACATCGTCTCCGATCTGGTGCTGGTGAATCCGGGCGCCAATCCCATCCGTCCGGCCATCTATTTTTACGACCAGACCGGCGACGCCATCGCCGCCGAATCGCTGGTGGATATCACCGAAGATCTGGAGGTCGGCGCCGACGGTGCCCTGAGTCCACGGACGGCCATGAACCCGCTGGGAGAACTCACGATCTCGACCCATGGCCGCGGGGGGCAGGTCGTCGGGTCGGTCGCCGTCGCGGCCGAGGGTCCCATCGGCGGGGTCCTGCGCTTCGACATCCCCGCCCTCGGTGTCGCCGGGGTCGGCGACAGTCCGCCGGTCCGGGATGCCCTGGTCCCGGTGCGCCGGCAAACCGACGGCATCAACACGGGCGTGGCGGTCCACAACCGGGGCGAGGCCACCCTTCTGGTGCAATGCCGATTGATGCGGGACGGCGCCGTGCTCGAACAGACGATGATCCCGCTTGCGGCCAACGGCCAGGACTCCCGGTTCATCGACCAGGTGTTCCCCACCGCCGACACGTCCGACTTCGTGGGGTCGGTGCGGTGCCTGACGCCCGAACCGGGCCGCTTCTCGGCGGTGGCCTTCGAACTGGATGGGGTCCACCGGATCTTCACCACACTGCCCGTCGTCCCAGTGGTCGAGGTGCCTTGACTTCCCGGAGACGGTGCCCTGTTCCACAATGGACAACGTCAAGCTCGCTATCCATCGGACAG
Source organism: Terriglobia bacterium (assembly GCA_963555775.3). GTDB lineage: Bacteria > Acidobacteriota > Terriglobia > 20CM-2-55-15 > 20CM-2-55-15 > JAJEDW01. The sequence goes on from CAUVWY020000010.1 coordinate 21,614, forward strand.
GAAACCGTCCGTTGCGGTCACTCTGTGACGGCCCTCCCGGTGACGGCCATCTGTCCCGCCTCGTTGCTTGCCCACAGTTCGATGGTCTTGTTTCCCGCTTCGTGGCGGCCGCAGACCCGGAATGGCGCCAAATCGAAGAGCGGCAGGATCGCGCGAAATTCGAAACTGCGAATCGTCGAACCCGGCAGGTTTGTCCGCACAAGGTCGAGCAGCAGCGTCGCGACAAGAGGACCGTGGACAACCAAACCGGGATATCCCTCGACTTCAGTCGCGTAGCGGCGTTCGTAATGAATCCGGTGAGCATTGAAAGTCAGGGCGGAGTAACGGAACAAGAGGACGTCATCGGGCTGGATTCGCCGTGCCCATGTCGGCCGTGCGGGGGCGATTCGCGATTCGGGCTGCGGGGCATCGGGCCTCGCTTGGCCGCGGTAGACGATGTCGTGTTCTTCGGTGACCGCAATACCGTGATCGTTCGAGATGGCGTGCCGCACCACGACGAACAGCAGCCTGCCGGTGCGTCCCGTCTTTTCCTCGACGTTCAGAATTCGCGATTCGCGCGTCACGCTGTCGCCAACCCGTAGCGGATGATGAAATCGCAACCGTCCACCCGCCCACATCCTCCGCGGGAGCGGGGTAGGCGGCATGAAATCGCCCCCCATCGCATGACCCTCGGGCCCGAGATTGGACTGCCTGTCATTAGGCAGGAAATACATCCAGTGCCATGGCGGAGGCAGCGGATCGCCCAAGCTTGGGTATGGATCGTCGCGATCCAGCGTGGCCGACAACCCCGCCATCGGGGCCGGCGTAATCCGATCCGTTCGGGTCTCGGTCTTGCCGATCCAGTCAGTCAAGTGAGTCCGATCGATGCCCATCGCCGAGCAGTATACTCCCGGCGCGGGTTGCCGTTATAAGGGCCTCTGAAAACGGCCGGGGCGAGCCGCGGCGGATCGGACTCAGATAGGCGGATGTTCTTCGAAACCGATCGCCTGCTCGATCTGCCGCCCAATTCGAAGGAGCCGGGCTTCCTGCGAAGGCGCTGCCGATAGCTGTATCCCCAAGGGCAAACCGGATGGCGCCAATCCGGCCGGCAGCGAGAGCGTCGGAAAATCCGCGAAAGTCCACGGTATGGACATCGCGGGATTACCGGTCGTCTCGATACCCCGTGGCGCCGGTCCCGTAGCACCGGGTGAAAGCAGTACGTCGCACCGTCGAAAGAGTTGAAGCAGGTCGTGCCGGCAGATCTTCCGTATTCGTTGCGCACGGACATAGTCGATGGCGCGCATCCGAAGGCCGTCTTCGATCAACTCGCGAAGCTGGGGACCGAGTCGATCCCTGTGTTCGGCGTAATGCTCCCGGTGCACCACAGCCAGTTCGCTCCGCATGAGGGTGGGCAGTGCCATCGCCGCGTCCTCGAAGCCGGACGGAAGATCCAGAGCGACGACATCGAGTCCGTTCTCGGCCAGGCGTCGCGTAAGCGATTCGTGGATCTTCCAGGCCTCGGGGTCGCTGTTGGTCTGGAAATAGCCGCCGACAACGCCGACCCGCCGAGGCGTTTCGGCCGGGTCCGAGTCGAAAGGCATTGCCGCCATCACTTCAACCAGCAATTTGACGTCGTCGACACCGCGGCCGAAACCGCCCACATGATCGAGCGACCACGCCGCTGGAAATACTCCGGTCCGGGGAATCCTGGCCTCTGTCGGGACGAAGCCGGTCACGCCGCAGAACGCCGCCGGGCGGCCGATGGAGGCCGCCGTCTGGGTTCCCGTCGCCCCCGGGCACATTCCGGCTGCCACGGCCGCCGCAGACCCGCTGCTGGATCCTCCGGGCGTATGTTCAGTATTCCAGGGGTTCCGTGTCGGACCCGGATCGAGCGTGGCGAACTCTGCGGTGACGGTCTTGCCCAGAACGATGGCCCCGGCGTTCTTCAGCCGGCGAACGGCTTCCCCGTCCTGGTTGGGAACATTGCCCTCATAGATCGGAGAACCCATCCCTGTTGCCAGTCCAGCGGTTTCGAAAATGTCCTTGACGCCGACCGGGACGCCGTGAAGCGGTCCCCGAAGCCGTCCCATTCTCCGGTCCGCGTCGCACTCCGCGGCGGTGTCCAGTGCGTTGTCGGCATCAAGGGCGGCCCATGCGAGAATCCGCGGCTCGATTTGCCGAATGCGTTCCAGGCAGGCCGTTACCGCTTCGACGGAGGATGTCTCGCCCGAAGCGATTCGGTTCGCAAGTTCCGACAGTGAAGGTTTTGGACCGGACACTACGCGCCAAGGACGGTTACTTCAAGCCAGATGACGAAATCGTTCATGAACGTGAGGTACGCGTTCAGCCGTGTCAGGCTGTTGGTCAGGATCAGCGTTCCGATCGCCACCACCAGCACGCCGCTGGCGATCTCGACTTTCCGGAGATGCTGTTTGAATCGGCCATAGAACGACAGGAAACGGTTCAGTCCGACGCTGGTCAACAGGAAAGGCAGCCCGAGGCCGGCCGAGTATATCGCGAGAAGGGCGACGCCTTCGTAAACGGTGTCGCGCGTGCTCGCCACGGTCAGAATCCCCGCCAGAATCGGCCCCAAACAGGGCGACCAGCCGAAGGCGAACGCAAGGCCGAGAACGTACGCTCCGGCTAGGCCGCGCGGCTTGACGTTGTGAAACCGCGTGTCCTGATAGAGAAAGGGGATCTTGAAGACGCCGATCAGGTGGAGACCGAAGACGATAATGAGAACGCCGGCGATCCGGTAGAGGATCGACATCTGGGACATCAGTACCTGACCCACCACGCTGGCGGAGGCGCCCAGCGCGATGAACGTGGTCGAGAAACCCAGGATGAAGAAGATGGAGTTGAAAAGCACCGTCCGGTTCATGGACGCGCCATCCTCCGCCTCGGCCTGCAGCTTGTCCAGCGAGATACCCGAAACGATGGAGATATACCCGGGCACCAAGGGAAGGACGCACGGCGACAGAAACGAGATGGTGCCCGCGGCGAACGCGGCGATGATCGAGATGTCTCCCATGGGTTCGATTATTTATTTATCCACTACAGGTTTACAAGAATGAAATCGGTCATCCGCCGCCGCAGATGATAAAGCTGATGCGGGTCGTCGATCCCATGTTTCGCGCCCGGATACAGCATGACCTCGAAATCCTTTTGTGCCCGTTGTAATGCGCCAATGAGCCGCATGGAATGGTCCAGGTGGACGTTGTCGTCCGCCGTCCCGTGCACGATCAGGAGTTTGCCGTGCAGATCGGACGCCGCGTTGAGGACCGAACTGCCGCGGTAACCCTCGGGATTGTGCTCGGGAGTCTGCATGTAGCGCTCGGTATAAACCGTATCGTACAACTCCCAGTCGGTGACGGGGGCGCCGGCGATGCCCACGCGAAATAGCCGGCTGTGAGTCATGGCGAAGGCTGTCAGGTAGCCGCCGAAGCTCCAGCCCCAGATGCCGATGCGTTCGGGATCGATGTATCTCTGATTTCCCAGCCACCGAATACCGTCTTCCAGGTCCCGAAGCTCTACGGATCCGAAGTTGCGATAGGTGGGATAGGCGGACTGGACGCCCTTGCCGCTGGCCGTTCGATTGTCGATCGCCCAGACGATCGCCCCGCGGGACGCAATCATGTGATGCCACATGAACGTGGGGCCTCCCCACGCGTTGCGCACCAGCGGAGTCATCGGGCCGCCGTAGACGTGGCACAGGACCGGATACCGCCGGTTGGGATCGAAATCCGGAGGTTTGATCATCATGGCTTCGAGCAGAAAGCCGTCCCGAGCCGGTACCTGAAGATACTCGGTACGGCCGAGCTCATACCGGTCCCGATCGGGTGCGGTCGATGCTTCGAGCAGGCGAATCTCGGCGCCGTCGGCGGCGTGAAGCCTGACCTCGGCCGGCGAGTTCACGCTGCTCCAGGTGTCGATGAAGTGGCCGAGGCCGTGCGAAAACAGGGACTGGTGCGTTCCTTCCGCCGTCGTGAGACGTTCGAACCCGCTTCCGTCCAATCGAACGCGATAGGTATGCACCGACACCGCGCTACGCTCGGTCGCCGAGAAATACACCGTTTCGTCGTCGATTCCATGGACCTCTCGGACGTCCCATTCGCCGGAAGTGACCGGGCCGACGAGGCGGCCCCCGGGGTCGTGGAGATAAAGATGACTCCAGCCGGTCCGGTCGCTGGTCCAGACAAAGGCGCCATCGTCGAGCCAATGCGGAGGCCCGGCCACGCGCACCCATGCCTTCGAAGATTCGCGAAGTACCGAACGCGCGTTGCCCGAATCGGGATTGACAAGGAAAAGTTCAAGCCAGGTTTGTTCGCGATTCTGGGTCTGGATGCTCAGGACCCGGCCGTTGGGGGACCAGGCCACGTTGACGATCAGAAGTCGATCGTCGCCTGTTTCCCGAAGATCGACCCAGGATATGGCGCCGGAGGCGGTTCCGGCGGTCTCGGAGGTCTTGCCAATCTCAACGATGCCGAGCCGGGCGATGGGGTTCGGCGTCCCGGCGCGGGGATAGCGATAGACGGGGGCTTCGCCCGCCCCGGACCCGAAGCTCGGTAGCGTGTGCTCGGAAACCCGGGATACATCCAGTTCGAGGAAAGCGACACGCGTCGAATCGGGACTCCACCAATATCCTCGGAATTTGCCTCTCCCATAGATCTCCTCCTGGTACACCCAGTCGAGGCGCCCGCACAGCAATGTGGGCGACCCGGTTTCCGTGAGCGTCCGGCCCGCGGTTCCCTCGGAAGCGGCAATGTGCAGATTGTTGCCCTCGACCCAGGTGATCCATCGAAAGTCGGGGCTGAACATGGCGCCCGCGTCCGTGTCGATCCTGGACGCCAGGAGTGTGGCCGAATTGCTCTCGATGCGATAGAGATACAGATCCTCATTCAGCACAACGAGCGCGGCCTTGCGGTCCGTATCGACGGCCTTGACTGAAGGGATCGGCTCGTTGCCGGGCTCCGCGCCGGCCCCGTCCGTGACGGCTTCGGACAACTTCGTGAAATCGAAAAGCGGTCGTGGCGTCCCTCGGGAGATTGAAGCAGTCCACCAGACCCGATCGGAGTCCGTGTCGTCGCTGGCCCTCCAGAGGTAGCGTCCGTCATCCTGCCACACCCATTCCTTCGCCGGTTTCCCGTCGAAGTTCATCTTCCGGTCCGGATGGTACAGATCGTCAAGAGTCAGGATCTTCCGCCTTGTCGGGTTACCGGTCACGACATCATGATAACAGCCCGTGACAGGACCCTCCGCGCGACCCTGAAGGGTCCTGTCACAGGCTGTTTAGCGTTCGCGCTTCTTTCCGAGAGACCTGATCTTTCCACCCAATCGGCGTAGAATGTGAATCGTGTCTTGTGCCGCGCTGTTCTTGTACGTGGGAGGTGTCATGTCTTCGGTTCTCGCGTTGATGCTCGCGACGTTTACCGTCGCTCAAGGGGATGCGTTTCGTCTGGAGTATCCGCACCTTGACGGGCTTGAAAAGATCGAGGTCGATTGGCGGGATCGAACCGTTCCGCTGGTTCGGTCCGGGGAGCGCTGGGTGGCCATTATCGGCGTCGACCTCGACCGCGCGGCTGGAGACCATCCCGCGCGGGTGACGCTTACCTATTTGGATGGCCGGACTGAAGTGCGCCGGGAAACGGTTCGGGTGACGCCGAAGGAATTTCCGCTGACCCGGTTGACCGTCGAGCCGCGATTTGTCGAGGTGAATCCTGAAAACCTGGCGAGGTCGAACCGCGAAAGCGCCAGGCTGGGGCAGGTGTTTGCGGAAGTCACGCCCGACATTTACTGGAGCGAAGCGTTCGAGGTCCCGATTCCGGGCCGTGAGGGCAGCAACTTCGGCCATCGGCGCGTATTCAACGATCAGCCGCGCAACCCGCATTCCGGCGCCGATATTTCGGCAACGGAAGGCACGCCCATCCGCTCCACGAACCGCGGGCGGGTCGCCGAGACCGGCGATTATTTTTTCAATGGGAACACCGTGATCGTGGACCACGGGCAGGGCGTGTTCTCGGTTTATCTTCATCTGTCCCGAATCGACATCGAGGTGGGGCAAATCGTGGACAGGGGCGAAGTCCTGGGTCTGGTGGGCGCCACCGGCCGTGTCACCGGACCTCACCTGCACTGGGGCTTTCGAATTCAGAATGCCCGGGTCGATCCTTTCTCACTGACGCGTATTTTCCGGTAACGAGATGTTCGATTTCCTGAAACGAAGCAGCGGGCCCACGCCGAAGCAAATCGAAAAGGCCGTGAAACGGCTGACCGAAACGCACGGCGAAGCGGCGCCTCGGATCGAAGCGGCCGAAAGACTCTACGACTGGGGCACGCCCGAAACTCTCTTCGCGCTCTTGAAACGCTTTACGATGTCCAGCCGCGTGATCACGCAGGACATCGAAGAAAAACGGATGGTCGTCCGGATGCTTGTGGAGCACGGGGAAGCGGCGGTCCAACCGATCCTCCGCTTCATGAAGGCGCATCCGCAGGTCGACTGGCCCGTACAGGCGCTGGCCGAGATCGTTCCGAAAGATGAACTGGTCCGGTATCTGGTCGAGATCATCGAGACGGTGGCCCTGAGCGAGTTTGCCGCGCCCGAACACCGGGTCAGCCTGATTCGCGCCGTTCATGACCACGTCACCCCCGGGATGGCCCCGCTGCTGCGGTCCTTTCTGGACGATGCCGATGACGATGTCCGGATTGCGGCGGTCGAAGGTTTGGTGAATCTTGGCGAGTCGAATCGCGAGACCCTGCTCGAAGCGTTTCTGGAGGCGGAGGACCGCCCACGGATCCGCCGGCGAATCGCGGAGTTGTTTGTCGACCGTGCGTGGGCGGTGAAGGGATATCGCCCGAAGATCGAAGAAACTCTACCCGACGGTTTTGGACTCAATGCGAAAGGCATTCTTCAGCAACGTTAGTCCTTTCGGCGCCGCCCCGGATATTGGATGAAACGAGATATCGCTCTTCTGTTGATCGGTGGCTGGTTGCTGGGCATCGCGGCCATGGCCGCGGTCGCAATGCAGAACTTCTACACGATCGACCGTCTGCTCGAAGCCATGCCGAACGTCACTTTCGCGCAAGGCGTGCAGGTGCTCGAAATCGACAGGGAAGGCGCGGCGCGCGAGTTCTTGCGCTATCTCTCTTCAGAATTGAACCGGCTATTCTTCATGGGTTGGGGTATTGCCGAGACGGTTATCGGGGTTGCCGTCTTCGGACTTCTTTGGGGTTTTCCACAGAAGCGCGTTCGGTGGGCCGCTCTCGCCATGTTGGCGCTGACCGCCGTTCTGACGTTTGTTGTGACTCCTCCGATCGTCGGCGTCGGCCGCATGCTCGACTTTGTCCCGCGCGATCCACCACCCCCCGAGCTTGCGACCTTCGGCCTGCTTCACGCCGCCTATAGCATCGTCGATGGCGTCAAGCTGGTCCTCGGAATGGCGATGGCATTCTGGATTGTCCGCGAACCGAGAACGTGATGATGGGGACATGGCCGGGAACAATGCCGGGCGAGGAACGCGCTGGCGCTTGATCCGGCGCGCGGAAGCGCGCCGCTACGCGCCCGGCGCGAGGAACGCGCCTGGGAGCGCGTCGCTTGCAGGCGCTAAAGCGGGATGGCGCCGACGCCGAGTTCCTCGCCGATCAGCCTGCCGATCAGTACGTTCAGGGATTCGCCGGTGTCCGGAAAGACGAAAGCGGCTTGATCCGGGGACCAGTCCAGCTTGAAGCTTGTGGACTGCGCCGAGATCCAGATCTGACCCGCCGAGCTGTTGGGGCTGATCACGATCTTCGAGAACACGGGTTCTTCGACTTCGAGCGTCAGAACGCCTTCCTGGTAAAGGATCTCGACATCGTGCTCTTCCGCGAGGACATCGAGTCCCCGGTTCAGTGCTTCAAGCGTGCCGGTGCTTGCCTTGGCGAAAACCGTCGGGTCGATCACGACACGATTGTACGCGAATACCTGTCTATAATGGGGGACTGAATCGAGACGATGAATCCATTCGAGCTGACAAAGGCGTTGATGCGGATCCCTTCGGTGACCGGCGCCGAGGGCGAAGTGGGCCGATACCTCGCTTCGGTTCTGGAAGGACTGGGCTTCAGCGTCCGGACGCAGGAAGTTTCCGCCGACCGGTTCAACATCGTGGCAAATGCGGGCGAGCCCGATGTGGTCCTGTGCACCCATATCGACACGGTCCCTCCCGTGCTGGATGTGTCCGAAGACGATACGGCGCTGTACGGTCGCGGCGCTTGCGACACGAAGGGCATCATCGCGGCGATGCTCGAAGCGGGGAAGCGCCTTCGGGCGGACGGAATCGATCGCTTCGCCTACCTGTTTGTCGTGGGTGAGGAGACCGGCGGCGACGGAGCGAAGGCCGCGAATACGCTCGAGTGGAATTCGAAATACGTGATCGTCGGCGAACCGACCGAACTTCGACTGGCGCGCGCCCAGAAGGGAACCCTGATGGCCAACCTGAGGATCGAAGGAAAGGCCGCTCATTCCGGATATCCGGAAGCGGGCCGGTCGGCGGTGCATCCTCTTGTCGGCGTGTTGCAGGATTGTATCCAGGCCGATTGGGGACGGGATCCGGTTCTGGGTCCGGCCACCTGCAACGTGGGCGTGTTGCGCGCCGGAGAAAAGGCGAACATTATCGCGCCGGAGGCAACGGCTACGTTGATGTTGCGGACCATCGAAGAACCCGACAAGGCGCGCGAACGGCTTGCGGCCGTGGTCGCCGGACGGGCCGAGATCGAAATTCTGGCCGGTGCGGCCCCCCAGTTCATGCACGTTCTGGATGGATTCCCCGACACGGTTGTTTCGTTCGGCAGCGACGTGCCCTACCTCGGAAATCTTGGCAAGGCATTGCTGGTCGGTCCGGGCTCGATTCTTGACGCGCACACGCCGCATGAAAGGATGCTCAGACAGGATCTGCTCGATGGCATCGATCTGTACGAGCGGTTGGTCCACAGGCTTCTGGCGTAGGACGGCGGAGAGTTCATGGACATTGCAATCATCGGATATGGACGGATGGGACGCGAGGTCGAGAAGGCCGCAATTGCCGCGGGTGATTCCGTGGTCGGCGTCTTCGATATCGACACGCCGGCGACCGTGGACGCCCTCCGCCCGGCCGACGTGTGTATCGAGTTTTCGGTTCCCGAAGCCGTTCCCGGCAATATGAAGATGGCCGCCGAAGCTGAGGTCGACATCGTCGTTGGCGCAACCGGGTGGTATGACCGGCTCGATGAAGTGCGGACCTGGTTCACCGACTCCGCAATGCTCTATGCCCAGAATTTCTCGATCGGAGTGAACGTCTTCTACCGCATTGTGCGCCGCGCCGCCGAATTGATGGACGGGTTGCCCGAGTACGACGTGTACATCGAAGAGCGGCACCATCGCGGGAAAGTGGACAGTCCAAGCGGGACCGCCTTGCGGCTCAGCGAAATCGTTCTCGATGAGATCGAACGCAAGACCGGAATCGTTGAAGGCTCTCCGGATGGAGAAATTTCCCGGGAATCGCTTCAGGTCGCGTCGATCCGATCCGGCCACGTCGCCGGGGTTCATTCGGTGGGCTTCGACTCCGAGGCCGATTACATTGAATTGAAACACGTCGCTCGGAACCGGACGGGATTTGCGCTGGGCGCTCTGGCCGCCGCACGCTGGGTTCGCGGCAGAAAGGGCGTATATACGATGGACGACGTCGATCTGTAGGAAAACGGATTGGTGAAGAGTCGATGCTGAAGGGAAGGTTTCAGGGCACGGGCACGGCGTTGGTAACGCCGTTCACATCGGGCGGGGCGATTGACGAGGCCGCGCTGCTTCGGCTCGTGGATTTCCAGTTGGCGAACGGTATCGACATGTTGCTTCCTTGCGGAACCACTGGCGAGAGTCCGGTGCTGGACGCGGGCGAGTGGGAGCGAATCGCGTGCCTGGTTCTCGAACGGGTGAACGGGCAAATCCCCGTCATCGTCGGCGCGGGCTCCAATTCGACCGCGCATGCGGTCGCGCTTACAAAAAGGGCGGCAGAGCTTGGTGCCGACGGGGTGCTTTCGGTCGGCCCGTACTACAACCGGCCCCAACAGGATGGGTATTTCGAGCACTACAAGGCGATTGCCGAATCCACGGACATTCCGGTCATCCTGTACAACGTGCCATCGCGAACCGCAGGCGACATCCATCCCGAGACCACTCTTCGCCTGGCCGAACTGCCCGGAATCGTTGCCGTGAAGGAAGCCTCGGCGAGCGTGGATCGCGTGGGCGAGATTGTCCGGAACCGTCCGGAAGGCTTTCGCGTGCTCTCGGGAGACGATTCTCTGGTGGTGGAAGAAATTGCAATCGGTGCGGATGGGGTCGTTTCGGTGACCTCGAATCAGGTTCCCGGCCTGTTCACCCAAATGGTCGACGCGGCATTGGGAGGAGATTCCGCCGTTGCGCTCCAGGTTCATGGCCGATTACTTCCGTTGATGCGCGCAAACTTCATCGAAAGCAACCCGGTTCCGGTCAAGTGCCTGTTGGCAATGATGGGATTGATCGAGGAGCGATACCGCCTTCCTCTGGTCGGGCCCGGGCCTGGCACCCGCGAAGTACTGCGCCGTGCCGGTCAGGATCTGGACCTGTTCTAGATCTAAAGTAACTCCTTAAATATTTGAACCTAAGTAAATAAATCAAAGACGATATCCGAAATATGAAAATTCGTATTGAGATCGAACGCCTCCTGGAACTTCCCGTCGAAGAGGCCCGGGCCGAGGGAATGGGGGTGGTCGAAGAGTTCAGGGCGGGGCTTAATCGCGGCGACTATCGAGCCGCCGAAAAGATCGACGGTGTGTGGACGGCCCATCGGTGGGTCAAACAGGGAATCCTGCTCGCTTTTCGGATCGGTGAGAACGAGGATCGCAACCTGTCCGGCGAATTTCGGTTCCGTGACAAGGACACGCTACCTCTGCGGCGGCACGGCGACGGCGCGCCGCGCGTGGTTCCCGGAGGATCGAGTATTCGCGATGGCGCGTACATCGGGTCCGGAGTGATCTGCATGCCTCCGATGTTCATCAATATCGGTGCATGGGTCGACGATGGCACGATGGTGGATTCGCACGCCTTGGTCGGATCGTGCGCCCAGGTCGGTAAGCGGGTGCACCTTTCGGCGGCCGCGCAGATCGGGGGGGTCCTGGAACCTCCAGGCGCGCTTCCCGTGGTCATCGAAGACGAAGTGTTCGTGGGTGGCAATTGCGGCGTCTACGAAGGAGTGATCGTTGGGGAACGGGCCGTGCTGGCCCCTGGAGTTCTCCTGACCGGCGGCGTCGCCGTCTATGACATCGTGCTCGAAAGGGAATACCGGAAAACCGGCGATGCGCCGCTCACCATTCCCCCCGGCGCCGTGCTCGTTCCCGGGACCCGACCGGCGCGAGGCGGGTTTGCGACCGGGCGCGGTCTGTCGCTGTACGCCCCTATGATCGTGAAATACCGAGACGCTAAAACCGACGCCGCCACTTCCCTCGAAGAAACCCTCCGATAACGAAGCGTGGGCAGGGGACTGATATCAGGCCGTCTCCTGCTTCGAGATTCCCGAACGATAGAGCAGGAAAGCCACCGCTGCCAACAGGACGATGCCGGGCAGATTCCCCTCGTGAACGCCCCAGAACGCGAGCACGTCGGGTCGACCGTAGATGACGATCGGTATTGCCATTCCGATGCCGATGAGGGCTTCTCCAGTGATCAGGCCGGCCGCGAAGAGCACCCCGTGGTCCTGAGCCTTGCCGGGTCGAACCTTGGCGGCGAACCAGGCGATGAGTCCGCCAATGGCGATCGGGACCGAGAGCTCGAACGGCAGGTAGATACCGACGGCCAGCGCCAGCACCGGTGTGCGAAAGCTGCTGGCCCGGCTCTCGAGGTACAGGTCGAGCACGATCACGCCAACAGCGATCGCCATTCCAACGGCCACCATCGCGATCGGCAGTCCGCCTTCGAACACGCCGCGCGCCACCGATGCCATCAGCGTGGCCTGCGGGGCAGTCAGCGGATTGGGATGCGTTTCGGTCGGGGCGCCGATGCCGTAGGCGGTGAGCAACAGCGTCAGGGTCGGCGCGGCGACCACCGCGGCGGCGATGACGCCCACGGCCTGCATGATCTGTTGTTTGTAAGGCGTTGCGCCCACGAGATATCCGGTTTTCAGGTCCTGGAGGTTGTCGCCCGACATGGCGGCGGCGCAACAGACGACAGCGCCGATCAGAATCGCTGATGCCGGTCCGAGCAGATCGTCGGCGCCCAACAAGAGGCGGAGCAGCAAGGCCGAACTCAAGATCGTTGCGATGGTTACACCCGAGATCGGGTTGTTCGACGATCCCACCAGACCGGCCATGTATGCGGCGACGGCGGAAAACAGAAAACCGGCGACGAGCATGACAACGGCCATGACGGCTGAAATGAGTGGGCGGCCGGTGATGTATTCAAAGATCAGATACAGCGGAACAACTGCCACGACGATGGCGGCGCCGATCCACTGGATGGGGATATCCCGGTCAGTCCGGATTCGCGCCGATGCCCCGGCCCGGGATTGCCGGTAGGCCGTCGCCCCGGAACGGATGCCGTCGATCAGGCTTCGACGCATGCGCACCAGCGCCCACAAGCCCCCGATCACCATCGCGCCCACGCCGATGTATCGTGTCTGGGTTGACCAGATGATTCCCGCGGCCTCGGCGGCAGGCGTCGCGGGATCGATTCCTTCCATCATGGCCACGACGGGGATGGCGATCAGCCAGTTGAGCGCACCTCCCAGAAACACGAGAACCGCGATATTCAATCCGACGATGTATCCGACGGCCACCAGCGCGGGCGAAAGATTGCTGCCGAAATAAAGAATCGTGCCGCCCGCATAGGTGGCCTGCTCCATGACCCCGCCCCAGAGGCGGAGACCCGTTTCGCCCAGCTTGAAGACCGCCCCGATTGCGCCCGCGGCTGCGATATGCCGGACACCGGCGCCGCCGGATTCGCCAACCTTCAGCACCTCGGCCGTGGCGACGCCTTCGGGAAATTTCAGGGGAGTCTGAACGATCAGGGCCCGTCGCAACGGAATCGAAAACAGCACTCCCAGAATACCGCCGAACCCGGCGATCATCGTTGTTTCCCAGTAATCGAATTCCGTCCACACTCCCAGGATGACCAGCGCCGGAATCGTGAAGATCACACCGGCCGCGACGCTCTCGCCCGCCGATGCCGCGGTCTGGACGATGTTGTTCTCGAGGATGTTCGAGTTGCGGAACGCGCGCAGTATGGCCATCGAGATCACGGCGGCGGGAACCGAGGCCGACACGGTCAATCCGGCGAAAAGTCCAAGATACATGTTGGCCGCGCCGAGAACCACTGCCAGGAATCCGCCTAGCAGAATGGATTTAAGTGTGATTTCGGCGAGGTTTGTCGATGCAGAAATGTAGGGTTTGTGCGGCTCGACTTGCGACATGCGGGATAGCATATTCCAAAGGAAAGGCCGATGCCAGCGATCTTGTCGCCGCGGTTCGGTTTGAAGGAAACCCGGACGAGGACTGATTCCGGTCGCCGCCGGAACGGGCGAATGGGATAGTATTCCACTTGAGGCGGAACTACATGGTGCGGCAGGAGAGTTGAAAGGCTTGACGAACGAAGACGCCGGGTCGAGTACCGATGACGGACGTACGGTGACGCGCCCGTGGGGAAGCTTCACGATTCTGGATGAATCCGGCGGTGGCAAGGCGGGCGGCGGCGCCGATTACAAGGTAAAGCGCATTGAAGTGCTTCCGGGGAAGCGGCTGAGTTACCAGAAACACGCTTCCCGGGCGGAGCACTGGACGATCGTCCTTGGCCGGGCCCGCGTGACGCTCGACGGCGCGCGGGTGGACCTGGGGGTCGGTGAGTCTATCGATATCGCGGCGGGGTCGGCCCACCGGGTCGAGAATCCCGGCACCCAGTCGCTCGTCCTGATCGAAGTCCAACTCGGAAGCTATCTGGGCGAGGACGATATCGTCCGCCTTGAAGACGATTTCGGCCGCGCCTGATCGCTCGGTCCACCTCGGAATTCCCACTTTCCGTCCTGCCGGGTTATAATATCCCCGCCTTTCCCTGGAAGCGGGCGTTCAGCACCGCGTCAATCGTCTCCATGATTTCAAAAAAAGAGGTTCGCCGCCGCTTCGGCGATACCGCAGTGATTTCACGTACCGGCGGCTTCTTGCTGGTGCACCTCGACAAGCCGGCGTCGGAACTGGTTCGAGAGCGCACGGCAGCGTTCAAGCCCGAAGACTACTTCGACCCCGATTGTCCCCTTTGCGAGTTGCAGCGTGCGCAGGGGCTGGTCGTCTTTGACGACTATGGCGACAACGCCGACGAAGAGATTCTAGTGGAATAGTTCAAAACCAGTCGCGGTCCCGCCGGGGGGCTCTTCTCCCCCCGTAAGGCACGACACCAGACGTCTCTTCCACTGGCTCGCTTGATCCGGTGCGAGGAGCGCCGTATATCCTTGCGCCCGCTCATGCGCCGCTCCTCGCGCCCTTTTCTTGCGCGCGGCAGCGCGCCCTGGCGCGCTTCATCCGGCGCGCCCGGCGTGAGGAACACGCCTGAGAACGCGGGCATCTCTTCTCTGGCGCGTGGTGCGGCGCGTTCCTCGCGCCGCACCACGCGCCACGCCCGCTCTTCCTCCCCCGCGCCGCCCCCACGTCGTCCGCGCCATCTTCCAGTTCAGTCACAAGCCTTCAGGCATTGGCGCGCGCTTCATCCGGTGCGACCGGTGCGACCGGCGCGACCGGCGTGATCGGCGTGAGGAACACGCCTGAGAACGCGCCGCTACGCGGGCTGCCTGCCCCGCGTTCTCAGGGGGTGTGCCTGGAAGGTCTCTGATGGAATCGAAAGGAGGCACAGTCATCAGGGATGGGGCGCTGCCCGTCCTGTTCAGAGACCCATTTTCGACGAGAAGATTCTAATAATTTACTATGGGCGCGACTACCATCCTGGTGGTATCGATTGTATTGACGACCAGATCTTCACCATGAGCTCCGTGCAACTCAAGCACCCTGGGATCCCCGGGTTTGAGCAGACCATCGTAAGATATTTCCACCCAGCGATTGTGTCCACGATCTAGCCTCAGGAGTCTGGTGTTGGGATCGTCCTCGGAAACTCTTTGATGCAGGGGCGTATATACGGAAGCGTAGAACTCACCACGGGGCGTCAGGGCGATTCCGCTGAACTCGACTCCGGATGGCATCGCCCACTGCCCGAGGATATCTCCCTCCAGGGACAACTCCGTCCACACGCTCTTCGCCGCCAACAGGACGCCGACCCGGTCTTCGATCGGAAACAGATTCCTTGGTTGCGCGAAACCGAAGTTCAGACCATCGTCCCTCGAGATGTCCATTCGGCTCATTCTGTTGCCCGCTTCATCGTAATGCACGAGCACATCGATGATGTTGTTTCTTCCCACGGCCCAGAGCGTGCCATCGGGTGCGAAATCCAGGTCCGTGAGCGCATATTCGTCGGTACGAACAATCAGTTCTATTTCCCCGGATCGCGATATCCATCCGACGGCAGTTGCGGAACGCCCCTGGTCGTCGCGCACAATGGACGAGAAGGCCACCCTTCCGGAGGACGAGACCGCAACGTTTGTCACCCGAACCCACGGCCAGGAAGGATGAACGATCGTAGCCTCGGTGACGAGACTTCCGGCTTGATCCAGGACCTGGATCCGGGGTGGGAAGTCGAACGAATACCGCGCGACATAGCCATTGTGCCATCGCGGATAGGAATATTGACCGAATCGGTCAATCGAAAACGATGCCCCCTGCTCCAGGTGTTGGGCCGCCGTATTCTGGGGCCGGAAAATCAGGATCTGCAGCACCGCGAGAGCCCATAGGAAGGTGCGCGATATACGACGCATGGATTTATCCCCCCAGATTTCAGTTTTCACAGTTTACTTCCATTGTCAGGCGGCTGGTCAGCTGTTTCGCTCTCTTCCATGACCATCGAGGCACGGGTCCGTGAAGGACGAATTGTTGGAAATGAGCCGACCGATCGTCCGGGTGGAACGGAAATGGAACTACTGCCTATGGATCCAGGTCACTGGCTCGACGAAACTCACCGTACAGCGCTCCATGAATCTCTACACCAGTCTGAATCTGACGTGGCGGCGGGCCCGCCTTGTCGATGCCGACGATATTCCCGAGGAACTCAAATCGCGTTGAAGCGGCGTCCCGTTTGGTTTACGGCATCCGAAATCCAGCACCTTCACTCGTGACGCAACGTCGTGATGGGGTCGACTCGCGACGCGCGGAACGCGGGTACGGCGCAGGCGGCCACTATTACGGCAGACATCAGAAGGACCACGGCCGCGTAGGTGCCGGCGTCGGAGGGCTCGATCCCGTACAGGTAGGCGCCCAGCACCCGGTGCAACGCGAAGGAAGCGGCTACGCCCAGCGCGAGTCCGAGCGCGGGCGGCGCGAGCGCGCGCGAAAGTACACCGAGAAAGACGGACCGCCGACCGGCGCCCAGGGCCATCCGCACTCCGATCTCCCGGGTCCGTCGAGCCACCGAATACGCCACGACCGTGTAGACGCCCAGCACGGCCACCATCAACGCGACGATGGCGGCACCCCCCAGGGCAACCGCCCGCAGCCGTTGCTGGTCCACCTGGAAGACGAATCGGTCGTTCATCACGTGGACGCTGAGCACGGCGTTCGGATCGACGCGCTCCAGGATTTCCTGGACGCCTGCGGGCGGGAGCGACGTCCTGGCGATAACGTAGTTCACCCCGCCCTCGCCTGCAAACGTGCGTAAGTATTCGCCCATGGGAACATAGATCATGGGCTGGGACGCTTGCCAAACATAGAGTTCCCGTATGTCGCCAGCGACGCCGACGACCGTGAACTCGGAAACTTGACCGCGCGCGGCGGCCCACTCGACGCGACGGCCCACGGCGCCGCGTTCCGGCCACAAGGCACGGGCGGCCGATTCGCTGACGATGGCGATTGGAGCCAACCCCCGCGCTTCGTCGACGGTGAAAGCCCGCCCCGCGATCACCGGGATTCTCATCGACTCGAAGTACGCGTCCGACACGCCGTTGAAACGATAGCTTTGATATTCGGCCTCGACGGATTCATCGTTTCCGCCGCCTCCCGCCGGCAGGTCGGGCGGGAGCGAAACGCCGGCCGGATCCCTGAAACTCCCGGTCCACGCCGAGTGCATGGGGAAGCTTGAGGCCACCGCCGCGGCCTCCACCCCCGGCGCCGCGCTCAATGCCTCGGCGGCCCGCTCGTACGCGTTCTGCCGGGCGGCGGTGGAATAGGCGGCCGGAAACGATACCGTAAACGCCATGAGGTCGTCGGGGTCGAATCCCGTGTCGATCGTGGTCAGAATCCAGAAAGTATGGATCAGGAGTCCGGCGGCGAAAACGAGCACCAGCGTGACGCCGCACTGAACCACCGTCAACAGGTTCAGGAAACGCCGACGGCCGCGGCTCTGGGTCGTCGATCGGTCGGCGCTGGCCAGCAGGGCGCCCAGGTTCGGACGCGACGCCCGGATCGCCGGCACGGACGCGATCACAAGGGAACAGACAACCGAAATGCCGATCGAGAACAGTAACACATTGGAATCGATGCCAACGTCCAGTTGCCTCGGGAAACCCGAGGGGAGGCTGGCCGTAATGAAATCGTGCGCGGCCACGGCCAGGAGCATCCCCGCCAACCCGCCGGCCAGGCACAGCAACACGGACCGCGCCATCGTGATGCGCACCAGCCGGCCGCGTGCGGCGCCCACGGCGGCATGAATCGACAGGTCGCTTTCGAGGCGCGGCAGCCGCGCCATCTCCAGTCCGGTCAGGTTTGCGACACCCACCAACAGCACGGCCAGGACGGCGGCGAAGAAGATCAGGATCAACTGGCCCTGTGACCTCGCGTCGTGCAGCGCCGTCAGCTCCGTCAACTGGATCTGCCGGTCCGACATCCGTTCCCCGCCGGCCTGGAGAACGCGTTCGTGAACGGCCGTGAGCTCGGCCCGCGCCTCTTCGAACGCGACCCCGGGACGGAGACGGCCGAACGCGCCGAAGAGCGCGTTACCGGAAGCGATCGGACCCGATACGGTCCATATGTCTGGCGTCTCCAGATCGGCCGGCGACCGGAATCGTGGCGGCAGAACGCCGATGATTTCCAGCGGGGGATACTGTTCGCCGCTCAGCAGTCCCGGGCTCGGGCGCGGACGGATGATGCGGCCGATGATCTCGGGGTCGGATCCAAAGTGATTCCGCCACAGTCCGTCGCTGATGATCGCCGTCGGCGGCGCCCCGGCGCGTTCGTCCTCGGGCGTGAAGTCCCGACCGAGGGCCGGAGGGACGCCCAGGACATCGGAAAAGAAACCTGGCGACACGCGTATCAACTCGTGCACGGCCGCGCTTCCCTCGGCGTTCAGCGTCTGACGACCGAAAACATACATGCTGACGGCCTCCAGGCTTCGGCTTTCGTTGCGAAGAGCCGCCAGGGCGTCCGGGTTCAGGACATCGCTCCTGGCCGGCGACACACCGTTCCAGTAGGCCACCAGCCGAGCGGGTTCCGGATAGGGCAAGGGCTTCAGCAAGACGCCGTTGACGATGCTGAACACCGCGGTGACGGCTCCGATTGCGGCGGCCATCACCCACACGACCGTCGCGGCGTGGCCCGGACTCCGCAGTATAAGGCGGACGGCGTGCCGGAGGTCCAGGATCAGTCCGTCCAAAACCGATGAAGCGAAACCTACTCGTCTATCCTGCATCATGTGCACCTCTTGGGCAGAGCCGGGCAAAGGGGAGCGTTTGGCATCGCGCTCACTCATACCGCGTTGAGCTTCGGTTCTGCACGGAGCAACGCCACTGCGGTGTCTCGTTCCAAATCTCTTTCAAACGCTTCCGCCCGCTCAAAGAAAGCCTTGATCTTCAACCACTGGCGGCCAGTTCAATAAGCGCCAAAAATCACCCGCAAAAACACGGAGCCCGTCCAACCGATGTCAATGGCTCGTCCGGGTTCCGTACAAACGAGCTCCGCCATATCCGCGTCGGATTATTCACAACGAGTCGCAATCAACGGGTCCACGCGTATTGCCCGCAATGCTGGAACAAGACAAGCGCCGAAAGCGACAGTCGAAAACAAGAGGGATACCGCAAGGAAGGTGACACCGTCCGTGGGCTCGACACCGAAGAGCAGCGTCCCGAAGAGTCGAGTCGCGGCCCACGCCCCCAAAAGGCCGAAAACGAGTCCTGGAACTATCAGCCATACACCTCGTTTCATGACCAACAACAGTAGATCGGGACGCTGCGCCCCCAAGGCCATACGAATACCCAATTCCGAAGTTCTCTGGCTGACTGCGTGTGACATCGAACCGTAGATGCCGACAGTCGCCAGCACCAATGACAAGCCTCCGAAAACGGCCGACAACGACAACAACAGCCTGTTCGATCCGGTACCTCCGATTCCGCGCGAGACCAGATCCTCCATTCGCGCGTGTGTCAAAACGATGTTCGGGTCTACTTCGCGAAACCGCGTTCGGGCTACTTCCATCAAAGATTGAAACTCTTCGGTTGAACGAATCAGAAACTTGTTGGGTCTCATGGGTACCAATCCAAAGGAGTACTCGGAATCGAAGACTCGGCGGTAGTCAGTGAATACCGCTGGCTCAGAGCTGTCTCTTCCGAGGTCACCCGACATCCGGAAGTCGCTGGCTACGCCGATCACCACTCTTCGAGTGTCTTCCGAAATTGAGTACGCGTTCGCCGCCTGAACATTATCGACAATAATCCCCCCTCGCTCCCGCTCCGGATCGATCTCCATCTCCGGTGATTGCGACGCCTCCGCCAAATGAACAGTCCTTCCAATCGGATCTGCACCACGGAAAATCCGGTCAGCGAGGCTTTCGTTCAGGATGATTCCCTCGATGCCAGACGATGGATCAATATCCTTGAAACTCCGTCCCTGCACAGCGACGCCCAGTGTTTCGAAGTAGCCGGGCGCCACAATAAAGTTGTTTGCCCTAATCCCGGAGTTGACAGACCCTTCGCCGCCAACGACGTACTCGGTTGCATAGGCGTTCCCTTCCGCAAGAGGCACGCTAACCCCAACGCTCACGGACTGAACACCGGGAATTTGCCGCAGATTTTCGAGAACGCTCTCAACCAGGTCACGCGTTCTCCTTGGATTGAAAGGAATGAGACTCATCGATTCGCCGACCGTCAGGCTGAGATTGTCATCGTTAAATCCCCAGTCGACCTCCGCAAGC
This sequence comes from Terriglobia bacterium, assembly GCA_963555775.3. Taxonomy (GTDB): domain Bacteria; phylum Acidobacteriota; class Terriglobia; order 20CM-2-55-15; family 20CM-2-55-15; genus JAJEDW01. The sequence continues at coordinate 41,832 of CAUVWY020000010.1, forward strand.
GCGATGGCGCTGCGTACGAACAGTCCTGCGCCAACGAGGAGAACAATCGCGACAGCCACTTGAGCCCTGACTATCACATCTCGCAGACGGCCACCGCTACTCCGGAGTACAGTTTGTGCCGCACCGATCTTCAGGGATTCGGTCAGTTCCACGCGGGATACTTTCCAGGCGGGAAGACACCCCGCGGTGACGGCGGCCACTAGGGCCACCACCCCGCCGTATATCAGGACCCGCCAGTTGATCGACGCAGCTTCGATTCGAGGAATGTCGACGAGGCCCAATCCCAACACGAGATCAATGCCCCATTTACTCAGTGGTAACACGCAGATTCCCGCTATCGCAGCCAGCAATACACTTTCCGTCAGGACCTGCGCCGCAAGCTGCGAACGACTTCCGCCACACGCCGCTCGAATAGCGAACTCCTTTCGGCGCGCCAGACCACGCACCAAAAGTATGTTCGCAACATTCGAAGACGCGATCAGGAGCACAAGGCCGACGGCGCCAAGTAATAGAAAAAGCATGAGGCTATAGTCGCCGACGACCACGTCATGAATTGAAAATACGCGCGCAACGCGAGGTTCATCGCCCGCCGTTCCTGCACGGACACTTTCCAGGATTACATTCAATTCGGCTTGTGCTTCTTCTATACGAGTACCTGGGCGGAGTCGCGCGATGCCTAGATACGTGTTTGGACCGAATACTGTCAGCTCCGTGACCGGCGACCACATGTCGACATCGGATTCCGGGAAAAGGAAGCCTCGCGGCATGACCCCGACAATTTCCCTGGGGCGATTATTCACCTCCAGCACCTGCCCCACGACGCTCGGATCGCCGGCATAGTGGATCTGCCAAAACCCGTAGCTCAGGACAACCTCGGGGGCCAGCGCCGTACCTCTATCCGGAGAATAACCCGGACCCACAATCGGTCGAACGCCGAGAAGGTCGAACACTCCTCGACCGATCCCGCCGACGCGCACTGATTGCGTGCCCATACTCCTGGTGATCGTTTGCGTGTACGGCTCGACCGCTTCCAGGAACCTCGACCGCCTCCGTAGCTCTGATAGCTCCGATGCCGGGATATGGTTTTCAAGGCTCGTGCTGGCGCCACCCCACACAAACACTAATTGATTCGGATCGCGGTAGGGGAAGGGGCGCAGAAGGACACTTTCCACGATGCTGAACACGACAACGTTCGCGCCGATGCCAACTGCCAGGGAAAAGGTGGCAATGACCAACAGCCCGGGACTACTACTGAGCGTTCGGGCGGCGTAACGGATATCTCGCACCAGCTTGTCGAACCACTGAAAGGTCATGACAAAGCCTCCACCGTCTGGAATCGCAAGGCGGCTACGAACGGCTTGTTCCCACAAACAGCCAATACTCTATCCACCTGCACTATCGATCGGTCCGCGCTTGCTGAAAACATCGTCAGGCCGAAACTACCTTGCTCAGCCATCGATCTAAAAATAACCCGTGCCATTCGTCGAGCGCTTCCGATTCGGAACCAACTCTTTCCCGCGTCCACCGCCTCCCGAAGAGATCAGTGGCTAGTAGTCCGACCATGCCATCGATGGCCACAACTTGAAGGCGATGTCCGGAATGACAACTCTCGCGGGCCCGTTACAAGGCCGGTCCTCACGTGTCGCGTAAAGCGGCTACCGGATCGAGTCGTGCTGCATGACGTGCCGGAAGCCAGGCCGCGATGACAAGCAACACCGACCCGGCGATCAAGACGCCTGCATAGGTCCCTGAATCTCCCGGTTGAACCTCGAACAGGTAGCTTTCCAAGAACCGCGCCAGGCCCGCCGCGCCACCCAGACCTAAAGCGAGTCCGAGCAGCGCGGGCCCCAGACCCTCGCGCATCATCTGGACCGTGACCTCAGCCGGCCGGGCGCCCAGAGCCATGCGCAGACCGATCTCCCGGGACCGTTGCGCGGTCGCGAATGCCACGACACTGTAGATTCCGAACAAGGCGAGAACCAGGGCCAGTCCGGCAAAGGAGGTCAGTACTGAAGTCTGAAACCGTTCGCGGCGAATGTCGTCCCGAATGAGCCGGTCCATCGAAGAAGCCGAAAGTACGGCGTCGGGTTCAATCCGGTCGAGGACTTGTTCGAGGGATATCAGGGCTCCCGGCATCGTTTTCAGCGCCAAGGTCATCGCGGCGCCGGCGCCAAACCTGCGCTCGGGCGCCAATTCCGAAGTGAAAGGCACGTAAAACCCGGCGACGAAAGACGGGTTTCGCATCCGATACTTCAGTTCACCCACGACGCCGATCACTCTCGGCGCCGGCTTGTCCCTGTCAAAGATATCCAACACTTGCCCGATAGGGTCTTGCCCCGGCCAGAACTGCCCGACCATGGATTCGCTCACGACCGCTACGGGAGCGCCCGTCGCCACGTCGGTCTCGCTGATCCAACGACCCGAAAGCAACGGAAGTCCCATGACCCGGTCGAAGTCTGAAGATACTCCGTTGTAGGCAAGTGGAAGCGTCGGCGCGTCATCGAGTATCAATAGTAGAATGCCCCCGCTCATCGGAATCTGCTGAGTCACCGATGCGTACACTACTCCAGGAAGTGACCGGACTTCATCGAGCAAGGTCACGAAGAACGGACGCTGTGCGGCCGATGTGGCGTATCGGCGCGGAAGCGACACGTCCGCGACGATGATGTCGTCCCGGTCGAAACCGGTATCCACTGAGATCAACCGTTCGACGCTCTGTATCAGCAATCCCGCGGCAACGAGAAGTACGACCGCAAACGAAGTTTGAACGACCGTGAGCAGGCGACTCATGCCACGCTGGCGGCGAGTATCCGTGATGCCGGGGGCGCTGTCTCGAAGGGTGTCGGTCAGACGCGTGCCCGAGGCCCGCAATACGGGCACGATGCCAATTGCCAGTCCCGAAAGCAGGGCAACCAGGATTGCAAAGGCAAAGACTCGGGTATCGACGGGAACGTCGGCAATTCGTGGAAGCATCGGCGGCACGTTGGCCAACGCAACGTCTCGAATCGAGTAAACGAACAGGTAACCCAATCCCGCTCCGGACAACGTCAGAACCATCGCCTCAGCGATCATCTGCCGCATCAGTCGATAGGGAGATGCCCCCAACGCCCCCCGAACCGACAGTTCTTGTTGCCGCATCGAAATCCGGGATGCCTGGAGATTCACGAGGTTGAGTATCCCGATCAGCAGCACCATCCCTGCGGCAACGGCGAATATCAGAAGCGTACGTTTGGAATCTTGTTCCACGACCCGGTCCGCAATCCGCATGACGCGCACGCCATCCTGGTTGCCAGACCCGGCATCGGCCGTGCGCTGAGCGATCGCCTGGATTTCGTCCTGTGCGGATTCGACGGACTCCCCAGGGTTCAGGCGTCCGATTACGCCATAATTCCCGCGGCCTCCTCCGCTGGCCGGGTCCATAGACACCCAGACCGGTGTCGGCAGTCCCGCGGTCAGAGGCGATCTAAAACAGGACGGAAGGACCTCTATTATGGTCATCGCCGGGTACCCTTCCAGGCGAAGTATCTGTCCGGCAACATCGGACGCACCGCTCCATTTCGACTGCCAGTAGCCGTAGCTGATGATTGCCGGCTTCGTTCCCGCAGGAAGAAGTTCGTCGGAAGCAAACAGGCGTCCGACCACAGCGTCGACTCCCAGCACGTCGAAGTAGCCGTCCGTAACCCGGGTGACTTCAACGATTTCGGGAGGTCCGTCGGTATCGAGGTTTGCACGAGCCACGGACGATGCGGCCCATCCAGTTAACGTACGGGAGCCATCCAGCAGGGCGCGGACCGTTTGTGGATCGAAAAAATCACGGAACGAACCGTCGTCGGACCGGGTTTGAAGAATGTTGACGAGTCGTTCCGCTTCGCGGAACGGAAGCGGTTGGAGAAGGATGCCGTTGACGATGCTGAACGCGGCCGTGCTGGCCCCGATTGTCAGCGTCAGGATTGCGATCGCAGCAAACGCGAAACCCGGATTTCGCCGCAGGAGGCGGATACCGTATCGGATGTCTTTCAGAATGTCCATATGCGTTTTACTTGGACGGAATCAAGTTGCAACCGGCTCAGGATTGGGCACTTCGAGTATTACCTGCGTTTACAGTCTTCTCCCGCGTATTCGATTCCCACGCGCCGGGCTATTCGGCACGCAAGGTCTCGACAGGATTCACACGCAGTGCGCGCCTGACGGGTATTGCCGTGGCGCAGACCGTGGAAACCAGCACGATTGCCACGGCGACGATGAGCGTCGCTGAGTCGGTCTCGCCGATGCCGTACAGGAATCGATCCGCGAACCGCCCGGCCCACAAAGCCAACGCCGAGCCTGCGGCGGCGCCGCCGATCACCGGCCAGAGCGTTCGGCGCGTGACGATACGCACGATGTCCGCTGCAGGGGCGCCCAGAGCGCGGCGCACGCCGATTTCCTTCTCGCTCTGCGCCACGGTGTACGCGATCACACCGTAGGCGCCCACCCCGGCCAGCAACACGGCCACAAGACCCAGCAGGACCAGATACAGTCGGGCCAGCCGCTGCGGCATGAGGAGCGCGCGAAGCCCGTCATCGAATGCGGTGACTTCTCCAAGCGAAAGACCCTCCTGGGCTGCCGCCTCCCTGAGGAGAAGCGTGAGCGCCGGGGGATCGAATGCGGTACGAAGAATCAAAAACTCCCGTTCGCCGAACCCAACCAAACGGGCGGCCATCAGAGGCCCAAATTGTGAACGGGACAGGTATATCGCGGGCGGGTTGCCAGCTTGGAGACTCATGAGTTTCGAATCCCGAACGACGCCGACGACCGTAACGGGTCCGTTAGAAGCCTTGACCGAAATGCGACTGCCTATGGGGTCCCGTTCCGGCCAGAAGCGGCGCATGGCCGATTCATTAACGATCCCAACAAGTGATTGCGAAAGCCAATCATTCCAACCGTCGACGTCATCGTCCATGTTTCGGCCGCGAACGACACCCTGGTTGAGGGTGGTGAAGTAATCCGGGTCGATGTAAACGACTTCCATCGAATCCGGAACCTCCAACGGCACGCCGTCGACTTGGTCGACCTGTGTGGATCGATCGCTTCCTTCCAGGAGCGGCATCGGCCCGATCGTTGCGCTTGAAATACCGGGCATTGCGCGCACCCGGTCGGCAAACGCATTGATCGAATTCGTCAGAGGATGTGACCCGTCTTCCATGAACGAGACCGCGATCCGCGTGGGCGGAACCACGGCAACCGAAACGAGGCCGTCGGGGTCAAAGCCTAGGTCGGTTGCCAGCGCCTGCGAAACGCTCCTCACAAAGAGCAGGGCGCCGAAAACAAGAGCCACGCTAAGGGCCACCTGCAATCCTGCCAGATAAAGGGTTGGCGTGAGCCTTGCTGAAGCGATATTGGCCCTGAAATCGCGGGCGGGATCGACCGTGGCGCCGCGCCATGCCGAACCGAAGGCGATAAGGAGCGTTACAATGGCGGTCACCGCCACGCCGAAGACAAGAACGCGGAAATCGACGCCATTCCTCAATGCGGACAAGGGGATCTCTCCGGGCAAACCGAAGGCGGAAAGCCCGCGGTCGATCGACAGCGCGACCAGGAAGCCCGCGGCGACCCCGGCCAGAACCAGGATCGCGACTTCGGCGGCGATTCCCTGAACGAGTCGCGCCCGTGCGGCCCCAAGCGCCGCGCGGATGGCCAGTTCCGCCCGTCGTTCTTCAGTGCGCGCGAGAAAGAGAGAGGCGAGGTTGGCGCATCCGATGAGTAACGTGAGGCCGACAGCGCCTGCAAGCAATGTCAGGAACTGCCGGATATCCGTGCGCGACTGCAATGGTAAGGCGGTCTGGCTGAGGTTGGCGAGACGATGGCACCCATCATCCGGGCCCATGCGAACGGCGAACTCGGCCTGGGCCCGATCGAGGACCACGCCAGGCTTCATACGCCCCAGGACCGTGAGGTTCACGATCGGTGAGATTGGAGAGACTTCCAGGCCGAAGACCGCCGGGTCCCCAAAAAATGGGTTGCCGCTAGTGGATATGCCACGGCCGATATCCTCGAGGATCCCGGGCGCCGCCAGCAGTGGGAAAAACAGATCGGGCGGTCTCGCTCTGAGTTCAGTGCCGTCGAACCCTTCGGGTGCCACGCCAGCGATCCGGACCGGTACGCCGTTAACCTGGATCGTCTGGCTGAGAATGCCAGGGTCGCTCCCAAACCGGGTGCGCCACAACCGGTGACTCAGAATCGCTGCCGGCGCCGCCAGATTTGCGGCGTCGACGGGATCGAACTCCCGGCCTGCGGCGAGCCTCAACCCTAACACCTGGAAATAGTTGGCGGTAATGAACAAGCTCGGGACGTGTTCGACCGGCTGGTCGCTGCCAAATGAGACGAACAACCCGTCGGCATGGTCGGCACTGGAGGCCGCAATGCCGTCCAGTGTCGTCATTGGAGTTTCGCGGAGTTGGACGTAGCGGTTCCAGTGGATGCGCGAACGTCTGAATTCTACGCTAGTACGCTCGATGGTTCGTTCGACGACCACGAGACTCGTTGGATCGGCCACGTCCAGCGGACGGAAAAGGACCCGATCGATCAGGCTGAACATGGATACGCAGGCGCCTATGGCCAGCGCCAGCGTCAGAATCGCCGCGGCCGTGGGCACCGGCCGCTTTGCAAGCACGCGAACCGCGTAGCGCAGATCCTGAATCGAGCGGTCGAGCCAGACCGCGCGTCGGGATTCGTAGAAGCGTACCCTGGACGCGACCACGTTTCCGAAACGCTTCAGCGCTTCCACCCGCGCCGCCCTTGGGTCCATTCCGTCTTCGACGAGCCGTGCCGCATCCAGATCGATATGCGCCCGGATCTCCTCGCTGAAGTCCTCATACCCCCGCTTGCTCCGCCAAAACATCGGCTAGGTCTCCTCGGTCCTCGGAATCCGCTTTTCGGACTGACATACGACCCAAGTGTTCGCTATCTGGGTCGCATGTTCATCTGAAGAAGGCATTTGCAATCGACTGTTGCCAGACGATTCAAGTAACACGGCATTCACGCGTGGCCCAATCTGGAACGACAGGGTCAATCTCGTTCAACTCCGATCTGGAAACCGCCCGTTTCGGTCACTTCGCATTCATCGGTCACGATCCCGATCCATATAGGCGGCGAGGTCTCGGTCTCGATCACTTCGCATTCATCGGTCTGTTGAAGAGTCACTGCCCCCATGGGGTTCCCGTCGAAGTCGGAAAATGTGACGATAACTTCGGAATCCTCGCCAATAATCGGTGTAAAACGGAATGAGTGTAACGTGCCTTGAATCCGGGAACTGAACGTTACCTCTGCGCCTTCTGGAACAAGAGGAAATGTCATGAGGGGCCTGTCTGGCGCAAACCCGACCCGCAGGCTCACCATACTCCTCTCCTGGTCCTGACTCTGGACCGGAAGGCAATTCGCACTGAGAACGAACACGATGCACAAGATCAGACGCAACATTTTCAACCTCCGTCTTCCACCAGCATGTATCCCGCATGGGGCCCCAATGCCCCCTGCGTTTACAGGCTACTCGTTGAATTCGATAGTCGATTTCCAGACGCCGCGCTATTCGGCGCGCAAGGTCTCGACAGGATTGACATCGAGCGCACACCGAACCGGGGCCACTTAGTCGACCCGCAATGCCTCGACAACGTTCACGCGCAGAGCGCGGCGCATAGGCATGAGCGCCGCTCCAACTGCCGCCATTCCAAGCAACGCCACGGTGAGGACGATCGTCATGGGGTCGGACCCCCCGATGCCGTACATGAATCGATCGGCAAACCGGCCACACCAATACGCCAGCGCCGATCCTCCCGCGATGCCCATCAGGACGGGCCAGAGCGTGCGGCGCGTGAGTGTCCGCACTATGTCTCCGGGCGAAGCGCCCAGTGCCCAGCGAATCCCGATTTCCTTTTCGATCCGCGCGCCGACAACTGAAACCAGGCCGTAGACACCGACAACCGAGAGCGACATTCCAACCGCTGCCAGCACGAACAACCACGCGCGGCCCATTCTCTGCGGCATGAGGAGCGTGCCGATATGTTCCTCCAACGTGACGGTCTCGACCATGGCCAACCCGGCCTCCGCCACTGAGTTCCTGAGCGGCTGGATGACCGACGCCGGGTCACTCGAAGCGCGCGCCATCAGGAACGCGCTCGCCGAGGCGGAGAGACGCCCTTCCATGAACGGCAAATGTTGCGCCCGGGCCAGGTAGGCCGCGAGTTGCCCTTCTTCTCGAAGATTCGTGAGCCTGGCGTCCCGAACGACTCCGACCACGGTAATGGGGGACAGGTTCCTGATCGCGAACTGACGCCCCAGCGGATCGGCATCCGGCCAGAACCGACGCGCCATGGACTCATTGACGATACCGACCAGAGACGGCGCGGCCGCGTCCCCATCGTCGATATCCCGCCCCCGCACGACACGCTGGCCGAGCGTTGTGAAATAGTCCGCGTCGATGTAGGTAACCTCCAGTGCAGTTGGCAGATCGATCGTCGCGCCGTCAATCCGCACCTGGCGCGCAATATGTGTACTGCCGTGTTGCAGTGGCGTCGGCGCGATCGTCGCCATGGAAACGCCCGGAATCGCGCGCGCGCGTTCCGCGACATCATCGACCGACTCCAGCGTGGGCGCGCCCGGGCTCTGGACCGAACCCGTTACCGTCAGCGATATCAGGTTGCCGGAGTCAAAACCCAAGTCGGTTTCCAGCGCTTCCCAAACGCTCCTCATGAAAAGTAGGGCGCCGAACACCAAGACGACGCTGAGCGCGACCTGAAGACCGACGAGACATTTGGTTGCGCCGAGCCTCGGCGAACCGGCCTTCCGTTTGAGATCCCGGATGACGTCGACCGTGGCCCAGGTCGAAGCGGAACCCAGGCTGATGACGATTGTCGCCACAACTGCCGCCAACACGGCGATGAATACCGTGCGCCCGTCCAGACCGTCACGCAGCGATGCGATGGGGACGCTACCGGGCAGCACCAAGCCGGCCATCGAGCGGTTGATCCACTGCGAGACCGCCAATCCTGTCCCGCCTCCCACGAACCCCAATAGGGCCGCCTCCAGGACGAGTTCCCGTGCAATGCGGGCGCGCCCGGCGCCCAGCGCCAAACGCATTGCGAACTCGCCGCGCCGCTCTTCCGCTCCGGCCATCAGAACGCCGGTTAGGTTCGTGCATCCGATGAGTAGCAACAGACTGACTGCCGCGGCTAGCAACGTCAGTAGTTGCATAATTTCGGCGCGTGACTGGATCGGCAGCACGAGATCGCTGAGCGGAACCAGGCCAAACCGGTCCCCACGGGCAAGTCCGTCCCCAAGGTTTGCCACCGCGGCAAACTCCGCCTGGGCCTGCTCGATGGTTGCGCCCTCCTTCATACGTCCAACGACGACCAATCCACGAATCGGCGATATCGGGGAAGCAACCGCTGGATAACCTGTCGTAAAACTACCGCCCTGACCATTCGCGCGGCTGTTACTCTTCTCGAGCAGGCGGGGGGCCGTCGACAGCGGGAAAAACAGATCGGGCGGCGCGGCGCTGAGTTCCGTCCCGATGAAGTCAGGCGGCCCGACGCCAATGATCCGAACCGCGACATCGTAGACCCGAATCGTCCTCCCAACCATTCCCAAGTCGCTCCCGAACCGGGCGCGCCATGCCCGATGACTCAGAATCGCCGTGGGAACCGCGCTGTTCGTGTCGTCGTCGGGTCCGAAGTCCCGGCCTACCGCAAGACTCAACCCGAGAATGCGAAAGTAATTTGCGGTGATGAACAAACCTCGGGCTTGCTCTACCTGCGCATCGGACCCGAACGCGACTGAAAGCAGGCGGACATCCCCAGGCACATGGTCGCTGGAACCCCCGATCCCGTCCAGCGTGGACCAGTCGATATCGCGGAGTTGCCGGTACATGTCCCACACGATGTCGCCGGGCCGCGCCACGCCGCTACGCCCGGCGAGTTGACGAACGACGACCAGACGGGAAGGATCGGGCACATTCAGCGGCTGAATCAGGACGCGATCGATCAAGCTGAACATGGAGACCGTAGCGCCGACCGCCAGAGTCAGCGTCAGAATCGCCGCGGCCGTGGGCGCCGGCCGCTTGGCAAGCACGCGAACCGCGTGGCGCAGATCCTGAATCGAGCCGTCGAGCCAGACGGCGCGGCCGGATTCGTAAAAGCGTTCCCTGGACGCGACCACGTTTCCGAAACGCTTGAGAGCTTCCGCCCGCGCGGCATTCGGGTCCATTCCGTCCTGGACGAGCCGCGCCGCCTCCAGATCGATATGCGCCCGGATCTCCTCGCTGAAGTCCTCATACCCCCGCTTGCTCCGCCAGAACATCGACTACGTCTCCTCGGTTCCCAGAATCCGTCCAATTGCTCCGGTCAGCCGTTGCCACTGGACGGTCTGCGTCGAAAGCCGTGTGCGGCCGGCCTTGGTCAGTGTGTAGAAGCGCGCCTTGCGGTTGTTTTCCGAAACTCCCCATTCCGCGTCGATCCAGCCCTTCTTTTCAATTCTCTGGAGCGCGGGGTACAGGGACCCGTGGTCGACGAGGAGAACGTCTTCGGACCGCTCCTGAATCGCACGGGCAATACCCTGTCCGTGCCGCGGACCGAACACAAGGATTCGAAGAATGAGCGTGTCGAGCGTGCCCTGGAGCAACGCGATCCGTTCGTCGTCCTGCTTTCGGGTGGACATGCTACCTAAGTGTTCACTATTCGGGTCGGATGTCAACCTGAAAAAGCCATGCGGAAGTGACTGCTGCGGGATGAGAGTTTTACCGCCGTATCTAAGCCGGACGCATGACACGGATCGGCCGGCAGGGCATTGATGAATGCCCGTTCAGGTACGGAAGCGCGGTTCTTGGAGGGACTGCAGGCTGCGTTTCGCGATCGGTACGTTCATAAAGCGAATCATCGGGTAAAGCGCCTTGAAGGTTCCCACGACCTCCGTGTGCAGCTCGGGAGTTGCTGCAATGCTGGGATCGAGTTTCCGGGCTGCCAGGAACTGCTTGTGCCGCAGCAGGTCTTCGGCGGGGTGGTCCCGAGGGAAACCGCGCGGCACACGCGTCAGAGTTTCTCCTTGAAGATCTCCGAACAGTTTTCGGAACGAGCGGTTTCGCAGTATCCGGCGGAAGTCGGCGTGGTGCGCCGCGATGTGCTCTCTAAGCGCAAACAGATCCGGCGGTGACGGGCGATAGATACCGCCCCCGACGAACACTTCATCGGGAGCGATATGGACATAAAATCCGGCGCCCCGGTGTTTCTCGATTCCACGGTGGGGGAACACCGCGGCGACGTGTGTCTTGTATGGGTCCTTGTTCGCGGAAAAGCGCGTATCCCGATAGATTCGATAACCAGATACCTTTGGAGTTGCAATGATCTCGGGAGCGAATGACTCGAATTCCTTGCCGAGAGCCAAGATGAACGCGTTCATCGGCCCTTTGATGGATTCTTCGTAAATCCGCTTCCGGGCATTGAACCACGGACGCTCGTTGTTCCGTTTCAGCCCTTCCAAAAAACGAAGGCCTTCTTCCGGGAATCCTCTGAATTCGCTCGTCATCGCGGATATTATTCCCATGGATTCGAATGCTGTCCACCCGCGACAAGACAATGAAAGCCAAGGTTCCGCTCTTCCCACGGCGTCTTGGGGGCGCTCCTGTCTGCGCTTCCGAGACCCGAAGCTCCCAGCTGGCGATCCTGTGCAGGGTTTGGCCGCAGGCCGCTAACCCTGCTGTTCCTCCCACTCCTCATGCCAAGCCATCTGGACGGCCTCGAGCTTCTTCTCGTTGGAGTCCTTCGGATCGCCTTCGAAGTTCTCGATTTCGGTGGTCCATCGATGGAGGTCGGTAAAACGGACGGTCAGCGGATCCAGGTCGGGAAAGCGCTCGGTCAGCGCGATGGCAATGTCTTCGGAGTCGGTCCAGCCAATCTTGCGGTTCATTGAATTTCCCTCACACGCTTGTTCTTCAGCGCCTTGGCGATGGCGGCGTTCATCCGCAGTTCGGCAAGCCGGTGCGTGGCCTCATTGTTCTCTTCGATCGCATCGCGAATCGCCTGATAGTCTTCTCCCTTCATCGTGGTCTGAATCCGGGCGATCGACTCGGCGATCAGCGTTTTTTCCTTGTCCGCAAGCCCTTCGTATTCTTCGCCGCGGCAACTCTTTTCGCAGGCTTCCAGGATCTGTTGCGCTTCATTCCTGGCCTCGATTACCAGCCGGGTCTCGATATCGGATTCGGCATGTTCAAATGATTCCAGGATCATCGTTTCGACCTGCTCATCGGTGAGGCCGTAGGTGGGCTTGACTTCGATCGACTGGAACTTTTCGGTTCGCAACTCCCTGGCTGAAACGTTCAGGATGCCGTCGGCGTCGATCAGGAATTTGACTTCGATTCGTGGCAGGCCCGCCGGCATCGGGGGAATGCCCTTGAGGTCGAATTCGGCCAGACTGCGGCAATCTTCAACGAGTTCGCGTTCGCCCTGCAAGACGTGGATCTTGACGTTGGTCTGGCCTTCGACGTAAGTCGTGAACGATTCGGTCGCACTTGCCGGAACCGTGGAGTTTCGCGGAATGATCTTCGACATCACACCGCCCATCGTCTCGATACCGAGCGACAGCGGTGTGACATCCAGCAGCAGCGTGTCCCTACGGTTTCCTGCCAGGATGTCGGCCTGCACCGCGGCCCCGAGAGCAACCACCTGGTCCGGGTCCAGTTCAGTGTGCGGAACGCGTTCGAACAGTTCCTGAACCCGTTGTTGCACCAGCGGGATTCGCGTCGAACCGCCCACCATGACGACTTCGTCCACTTCTTTCGCGTTGATGCCGGCATCTTTCAGGGCTTGCCGGCACGGGACAAGCGTTTGCTCGACGATCGGGCCGATCATCGTTTCGAGCTCCCGGCGCGAGAGCTTTCGCGAGTAGCCGAGCGCGGGAACGTCGATGGTCGTCGAATCGCTCGCCGAAAGCTCTTCCTTTGCCCGGCGAACAGCGGCGCGGACGAACTGCAGTTGGCCCTGCTCCAGATTCTTTCCCGTCTCCCGCTGAATCATCAGCATCAGGGACTGGTCGATGTCGTCACCGCCGAGGTGGGTGTTGCCGCTGGTCGACAGAACCTCGAAAACGCCTTCGCTCAGCTTCAGAATCGAAACGTCGAACGTGCCTCCGCCGAAATCGTATACGGCGACGATCCCGTGCTTCTGTTCCTGCAGTCCATACGCCAGGGATGCGGCCGTAGGTTCGTTGACGATTCTCAGGACGTCCAGCCCCGCGATGCGGCCGGCATCCTTGGTGGCCTGGCGCTGGGCGTCGTTGAAGTACGCCGGAACCGTGATCACGGCGTTCTGAACCGGGCTGTCGAGCGCTCGTTCAGCGTTCTGCTTCAACTCGCGCAGGATCAGGGCCGACAACTGCGGGGGCGTGTATTCGCGGCCGAAGACGTCGATCCGTATAATGTTCTCGCTCTCTACCGACGCTTCGAAGGGCAACAGTGTCAGGTCGTCCCGAACGTCCGAAAGTCCCCGGCCCATGAAACGCTTGATCGATGAGATGGTACGGCCCGAATCGTCGAGCATGCGGTCGCGTGCTTCCTGTCCGACGTGGACTTCGCCATCGCTCGCGAAATGGATCACGGATGGGATGATTTCCCGTCCCGCGGAGTCGGCAATGACCCTCGGAATGCCGTCGCTTACAACCGCAATGAGGCTGTTGGTCGTTCCCAGATCGATTCCCACGATATTGGGCATTAGTGCGATACCTCGTCTTCCAGGTCGTGTTCCAGGTTCCGTATGTACGACGACTGCGAAATGATCTCGGCCAGTCTCCTGAGATGTTCGCGGCGGGCTTCCTCGGAGGCATCGTTGGCCAGCAAATCGTCCCATTCGCCGAAAGCGCCATTCAGTTGCCGCTCGTATGCCCGGCGCTTTTCCGCAATCCGTTTCCGGTACTCGTTGACGGCCTCCAGCAATTCGGACACCGGGTCTCCCGACTCCCGTGCCGAACGCAAATCATCCAGGCCCTCGTTGATTTCAAATACCTCCATCAGCATTTCCCGGGGCGCCCGGCTTCCATCGACCTTGAACCCCTGGGATTTCACCAGGTACTCGGCTCGACGGGTGGAGTCTCGAAGCGTTCGGTACGCGTCGTTCAAAAGGGCCGTCGACTCGAGGGCCCGGGCTCGTTCTTCGGGACCGTCCGTGGTATGGAAATCAGGATGGCATTGCCGGCTCAGCGCATGAAATTTCTTCTCCAGTGCGCCGATATCCATGTTGAGGTGGGGTTCCAGTTGGAACAATTCGAAGTACTTCATCGCGTGCCTTGGGGCAAACAACAGGGGCCGACGGCATCAGCGACCGCCGCTGGCGTCAACGGTCCACGCGCCTGTCAGACGGAGAACGACTCTCCGCATCCACAGGTGTTCCTTGCATTGGGGTTGAGGAACTGAAAGCCCTTGCCCATCAGGCCGCTGTCGAAGTCGAGAACGGTGTTGTTGAGATAGATGTAGCTCTTCAGATCGCAGAACAATTTGACGTCTTCGCGCGCGAAAACCTTATCGCCCTTTCTCGCCTCGACCTCAAAACCGAGGTTGTATGAAAGGCCGGAGCAACCGCCACCCTTGATGCCGACGCGTAATCCACCGGCATCGATACCTTCTTTTTGTCTGAGTCGCCGGATCTCGCCTGCCGCGCGATCCGTGATTTCAATTGCCATGAATCGTCGCTCCGAGGGTTATCTCGCGGCTTTGGCGGCCACTTCCACGGGGTGCTTCGCTTTCCAATCGGAGATCGCGGACTTGATCGCGTCCTCGGCCAGAACCGAACAGTGGATCTTCACCGGGGGCAAGCTCAGTTCCTTGACGATATCGGTGTTCCTGATTTGAAGCGCCTGGTCCACGGTCTTGCCCTTGACCCATTCGGTCGCGAGGCTGGAACTGGCGATGGCGCTGCCGCATCCGAACGTCTTGAACCTGGCATCCTTGATGATGCCGCTTTCGTCGTCGACCTTGATCTGCAGCTTCATCACGTCACCGCATTCGGGCGCGCCGACCAGACCCGTTCCGATGCCTTCTTCTTCTTTCTTGAACGAGCCCACGTTACGCGGATTGTTGTAGTGTTCGACTACTTTTTCTGAATAGGCCATTGCTGTAAATCTCCTTGGATCGGTACTTCGTTCAATCTGCCGTCCAGTTCACTGTAGACAGATCGATGCCTTCTTTAACCATTTCATAAAGGGGCGACAACTCGCGGAGCCGAAGGACTGTGTGCGTGACCTTGTCGACAACGTAGTCCACTTCTTCGTCGGTGTTGAATCTGCCGAGTCCGAAACGGATCGAGGTATGAGCAAGGTCCTCACCCACGCCAAGGGCTTTCAGGACATAGGACGGTTCCAGGCTGGCCGACGTGCAGGCGGAGCCCGATGACACAGCGATGTCGTCGATTCCCATCAACAGCGACTCGCCTTCGACATAAGCAAAGCTGATGTTCAGGTTCCCGGGAACCCGGTGTTCCATGTCGCCGTTGATATAGAGTTCGTCGAGGTTGGCCTCGAGTCCGGTCCGAAGTCGTTCCCGTAGCCGGAAAAGTCGCGCGGATTCCTCTTCGAGTTCGTTCATGGCGAGTTCCGCGGCCTTGCCGAAGCCGACGATGCCCGGCACGTTGAGAGTCCCCGACCGCATGCCGCGCTCATGACCGCCGCCGTCCATGATCGGGCTCAACAGCACACGAGGATTGCGGCGCCGGACATAGATGGCGCCGACGCCCTTGGGTCCGTACATCTTGTGGGCGCTGATCGAGGCGATATCGACGTTCATCTCCTGAACGTCGAAGGGGATCTTTCCAACGGCCTGAACGGCGTCGGTATGAAAGAGCACTCCGTGTTCACGGGCGATCCTTCCGATTTCCCTGATGTCCTGGACTACGCCGACTTCGTTGTTGGCGGTCATGATCGAAATCAGGATCGTCTTGTCGGTAATGGCTCGTTTCAGGTCATCCAGGTCGACGCGTCCGTTCTTTTCTACGGGAAGGAAGGTAATGCGAATGCCTTGCTTTTCAAGATGCTTCGCGCTGTCGATGACGGCCTTGTGCTCGGTGACGCAAGTGATGATGTGGTCGCCCTTCTGACTGTACATCTCGGCAACGCCCTTGAGCGCGAGGTTGTCGGACTCGGTGGCGCCGCTGGTGAAAACGATCTCCTTCGGACTCGCGTTGATAAGCGCGGCAACCTGTTTGCGGGCTTTCGTAACGCCTTCTTCCGCGTCCCAGCCAAACTGATGGTTCCGGCTCGCCGCGTTTCCGAAGCGCTCGCCGAAATAGGGAAGCATGGCGTCCAGGACTCTTGGATCGACCGGGGTCGTTGCCTGGTTGTCCATGTAAATCGGTTGATTCAACGTTGCCATCTCCTCAGACTCCTCTTTCCTCTTCGAAACAGCTCTTTTCGAAACTGCCAGCGCTCAATGGGTAGCCAGTTCGTGGATCGTCGTGTCCACGAGTATACCGACAACCTTTGCCTTGATACTGCGAAGCGGGTCGCGAATCGAACAGAGCTGAAGCTGTTCGCAATCGTCGGCGGCTTCGCACGGCGTCAACAGAACGGGCCCTTCGAGAGCTTCGATCACGTCGATGACCGTAATCAAGTCGGCGCCGCGGGCCAGGGCGTAACCGCCGTGCGGCCCCGCCTGCGATTCGAGCAGACCCTTTTGGACCAGCTTCTGGAGCACCTTGGCCATCAACTCCGCCGGGATGTTGTATGTCCGGGCGATTTTGGGAGCGCTGTAAGAGTGTTCGTCGTGCAAAGCCAGATGCTTCAACGCGATCAATCCGTAATCCGCTCTTTTGGATAGCCTGAACATCGTTTCAAGACTGCGTGCGATCCATTCAGTGGCCGGTTTGTTGGCGACTGTTTCTATCGGCGATCATTTTTGTCGGCATTGTTAGATTAAGCCCGATCGGCCCGGTCTGTCAATCCCGGAGTCCTCGCGTCGTCCCGGCATCCCGGCATCCCGGCCAGGTCCTGGACCGATCCGGACTACTCAACCCCGAGAATGGGAAGGATTCCACAGAGGTCCGCGACCGCCCCCGTTTGCGGAACCCCGGGGCCGCGGTCGACCAGCACCGCCCTCATTCCGGCGGAACGGGCCGCCTGGACGTCCAGAAACGGATCGTCGCCAACGAAAAGGGTCTCTTCAGGTCGAACGTCGAGTTGGGCGCTTGCATCGATAAAGATTCCGGGGCCGGGTTTGGCCTCGCCCGCCGAGTCGGGGGTGACGATGGCCGTGAAATGACAATCGATCCTCAGGTCGGCCAGGACGCCGAACAGTCGCTCGTCGAAGTTGGATACCACCGCGAGTTTGAACCGGTGGTTTCCGAGCGTCTGAAGGACTTGCTCGGTCTCGGAGTAGCACATCCAGCCCCGATCCGACTGGAAGAACCGATAGACCTCTTCGAAGAAGTCATCGAACCGCGGAAAGCGACCGTGTTCGAGAAAAACGGTTTCGACCAGCGTCTTCCAATCCGCTTTATCGATGGGCGTGCCCTTCGCCGCGATGTGTCGCTCGAACCCGCGCTGCAGGTCCGGCGCCGGCACGTCCGCGCCGTATTTCAATCCAATGGTCCTGTAGATTTCTCCGATGGATCCTCGCGAATGGAACAGCGTTCCGACCGCGTCGAACGCAACCGCCTTGAGTGCGGAACTCACGGCTACAGGGTACACGCGCCTTCGGACCCGAACGTGTCGAAATCGAGGCGTGCTGCAATTTCCACCTTGATTCGGGCGGAAATTTCACCTTTCAAGGCGTTCCAGTTTTCTTCTGACGAAAGGTTGCATGTTACAATTTCCGCCTTTATTATGGCCGAAATCCTGCCGTTCAGGGCTTTCCAGTATTCTCCCGACCGCGTTCCGATTGACAGGGTGGTGACTCAACCCTACGACAAGATCTCTCCGGAGATGGAACGGAGATACCTCGACGCCCACCCGAACAACGTGGTCCGGTTGATTCGTCCGGCGTCGAATCCACCGCCCGACAACACTGTTTCGGTGTACCGGCATGCCGCCCTGACCCTGGATCGATGGCGTGGCGACGGGATAATCCGGCCCGTTTCCGAACCCTGTCTCTTTGCCTACTTCCAGCGATTCCACACGCCTGGCAGCGACGAGGTTCGGACGCGCAAGGGCTTCATCTGTCTGACCCGCCTGGAGGACTATGCCAACAGGATCGTGTTTCCACACGAACGGACGTTGACGGGACCGAAGCGGGACCGTTTGGAACTGTTGCGGAGTACGCGGACGCATTTCGGCCAGGTGTTCCTTCTGTACTCCGATCCGGAGAACAAAGTCGATTCGGTTCTGGATCGGGTGGCGTCCAAGCCGCCCGAGCTGTCGATTCGGGATGAATACGGCGTCGACCATCTGGTGTGGAGCGTCAGCGAGTCGAACGCGATCGGAGCGATACGTCTCGAGATGGCGGACAAGAAACTGGTGATCGCCGACGGGCATCATCGTTACGAAACGGCGCTGGCGTTCCGGGACGAGAAGCGGAACGAACTGGGCAGCGACGAGGCCCGCGCCTACGAGTGGCTCATGACGACGCTGGTCAATATGGAAAGTCCCGGAATGACGATTCTGCCGACTCATCGCGTGTTGTCCAACCTCGAAGGATTCGATCGTGCCTCACTGATCCGCACTCTTGCCGATTATTTCGACATTCAGGAGGTCGAGGGCGAGAACGCTTCGGAAGCCTCGTTGGCCGGGAGCGGGGCCGAGAGGCCGTCCATCGGCATCGCCACCCAAGATTCCGATGGCTTGTTCTTGTGTCGACTTCGCGATGAAGTGAATCCGGCCCACCTGTTGAACGACATGTCGCCCGCGCGGGCGCAGTTGGACGTGGTGATTCTGCATCGGCTGATTCTGGGAAAGGCTCTGGAGATTTCCGAGGATCAGGTGCGGTCGGGAAACTACCTGACCTATGTGCGCGGATTCGCGGAGGCGATCGACGAAGTGCGATCGGGACGTGGCCAAGCCGCGTTCCTGCTCAATGCCACGCGATTGGAACAGGTTCGGGATATCGCGTTCGGCGGCGAAGTGCTGCCGCAGAAGTCGACGGACTTCTTTCCCAAGGTGTTGTCGGGTCTCACGATGCACGTCATGGGCTGATGCGGCGTTCGCGGCGTGGCTTGCCAGCCCGCTTCAGCCGGATTGAATCGGCTTCATTTCGCGCGGGTCCGAGTCGGGGCTGAATCGCTCTTCGAACAGGACTCTCATTCTCTCGACCGACTGTTTCCGCTGGTCGTATAACCGCCGCAACGGTCTCGGTTTCCTCAGCCGCATCGAATAGGCGGTCAACAAGGGAAGCGCGATCGTGGAATCCATGTAGCACACCACTGCATCGGGCAACTTGTCCGGGTCGACTTTGCCCCAACTGACGGCCTCCTCGGGCGTTGCGCCGGACAGGCCTCCGGTATCGGGCCGGGCATCCGTGAACTGCAGGAAATAGTCGTGACCCTTTTCTTCGAGCCCGAGAACTTCCTGAATCTGCGGTTCGGTTTGGAGGAGGAAGTTTTTTGGCGACCCGCCGCCGATCATGAGCGTACCGCTCTTCAGCCCGTTCAGTTTCGCGTCATACACGATCGCGGCGGTTTCGTTCACATCGGCGTTCACATCGATCATCAACTTGTTACCGGTCAGCGCACTGGCCGCGACGTTCATTCCAATGGAACTGTCGCCGGGCGAGGACGTATAGACCGGTATGCCGCATTCGTGCGCCGCGGCGACGAAAGACTTGTTCCGGATACCGAGCACGCGTTCCCGCTCGACGACGTAACGGCCCAGCCGGTAGTGGAGCTCCGCCGAACTCATCGTCGTCTGAAACTCGTCCTCGGCGACGACCTTCTTTATGAAGTTGTCGGTTTTCAAGAGCACGTCGTAGTCGAAGAGAATGTCGTAGATTCGAACGACTCCTTCCTCTCTCAGTTCGCGATCGTCGACGTTTGGCGAGCCGCGCCGCATCTCGAGGCCGATTCCGAAGTGCATATCGTGGTACAGGTTGGCGCCGGTCGACACGACCCAGTCGATGAACCCGGCCTGCATGAGAGGTACGATGGCCGCCATTCCGAGGCCGGCGGGAGTCAGAGCGCCTGAAAGGCTGATCCCAACGATGGCATCGCTGCTCAACATGCGCTGGGTGAAGAGATGGCAGCCTTCACGGAAACGGGCTGCATTGTAGGCGTTGAAAGTCAGATCGATCAGGTCGATCAGAGAGGTGTCCGGGCCGATGGGCGGCGGATCGATCTTCTTGCCGCCGAGCATGTGTTTGCGGTGCGCCATGCCGGGAACTCAGTAATCGAATCCGTCCGTGCGAATACGGACCATGGGTTCCTTCTCCTGTATCCGCCCTCCGTTCAGGACCGTGCCGACGCAGAGAACGTGATCGCCCACGTCGAAGGTTCCCCGGAGTTCGCATTCGACGAAGGCGACGGCATCTCCAAGGATGGGGATTCCGGTCCGGTGCGTTTCGAAGACCAGTCCTTCGAAGGGATCGGCGCCTTCGGGCACTCCATTCCAGAACCGTTTCAGAGAACTCTTGCTCTCCGGGCTCAACGTGCTGACGGCAAAATGGCCGGACTCCCGGATCGTCCGCAGCAGAGGCCGCGAAGCGTTCACCGCGACGGTCACGGTCGGTGGATCGAAGCCGGCCTGCTGGACGAAAGAGACCATGATTGCCGACCGCTCGCCGTTGTTCTCGGACGCGACGACGAAGACGCCGCTTGGGATGAGCGCAAGGCCCGTGCTTATTCCGTCGCCATTCAAACCTGAACTCCTCGACTGAACACGATGCTCCCAGCGCGCGACCCTGCAGGGTTCTGCCACGGACTGCCAAAGTACTACCGCCAGGTTGCCGCGTGGGACAAACGCATGGAAAAGGGGTATTCTGACGGACTTCGGTTATGTTTTCAACTAGGGTGGTCGGGTATGAATGAAGCGCTGATCAGCGACAATTAAAACTCCCGACCAACGACAATTAGAATTCCCGTTGCCTCAATAGAAATGTCACCGATTCAAGTTGTTGGTTTTGCAAGATGTTTGGATGGTAACGGATCAGCAGGTGAGACGACTGATGAAGCTGACACGAAGCGAAGGGACCCTGGCCCAGGCAGCGTCGAAAGCAGGAATGGACGCAAAGACGGCCCGGAAGTACCGGGAGGTGAAGCAGCTGCCGAGCCAGATTGGGAAGGCTCATGGATGGCGAACCCGACCGGATCCGTTCGAAGAGGTATGGGGGGAGATCGAGGAGATCCTTCGGGCGCATCCGACGGTTCAGGCGAAGACGATGTTTGAGTATCTGGGGCGGAAGTACCCGGGCCGATTCCAGGAAGGTCAACTGCGGAGTTTGCAGCGGCGGTTCAAGCAGTGGCGGGCGCGATCGGGTCCGGAGCGGGAAGTGATGTTCCCTCAGGTGCATGATCCGGGGCGGCAATGCCAGAGTGACTTCACGCACATGAGCAGCCTGAACGTGACCATCGAGGGCCAGAAGTTCGAGCACCTGGCCTATCACTTCGTCCTGACCTATTCGAACTGGGAGACGGTGACGCTGTGTTTCTCCGAATCCTTCGAGAGCTTATCGGCCGGACTGCAGAACGCGTTGTGGCAGTTGGGTGGAGCGCCGGAAGAACATCGGACCGACAGCCTGTCGGCGGCAGTCAACAACCTGAAGGATCCGGATGAGTTTACGGCCCGCTATCAAGGATTGCTCGACCACTACGGTTTACGGGCGACGCACACCCAGGCCGGCAAGGCGAATGAGAACGGCGACGTCGAGCAGAGTCACTATCGATTCAAAACGGCGGTCGACCAGGAACTGATGCTGCGCGGAAGCCGGGACTTCGAGAGCCGGGACGCATACGAACAGTTTCTGGCGGGGTTGATCGACCGGCGCAACGCCGGTCGCAGCCAGCGGCTGGGTGAGGAACTCCGGCCTCTGCGGCAACTCCCGCTTCGACGACTGGACCATACGCATCGCATCCGGGCTCGCGTATCCCGGGACAGCACGATCTGGGTGCGCAAGAACGTCTATTCGGTAGACAGCCGGTTGATCGGCGAACACGTGGAGGTTCGCCTGGATACGGAACGGCTGGAAGTCTGGTACGGCGGAAAGTGCGTCGAGCAGATACCGCGACTGCGGGGATCGGGTAAGCACGCCATCGATTACCGGCACGTGATTCATTCCCTGGTCCGCAAACCGGGAGCCTTTCCACGCTACCGGTATCGGCAGGACATGTTTCCCCGGCTGTTGTTCCGTGTGACCTACGACTGGCTGCGGGAACACCATCCGGGGACCGCGGACCGGCAGTATCTGAAGATCCTCGAGATGGCGGCCATGGACAGTGAGGAGCGGGTCCACGAAGCGCTGAGACATCGGATCGACAAGGACCTGCCGATCACAGTCCAAGCGGTTCGGGAGCACATCGACGCGGACACTCCGGCGCCTTCGCCCTGGCAGGTTCGGATCGCTCCACCCGAGATCCGACACTATGACGCGTTACTGGATCCGGTCGAGGAGGAGGCATGGCTGTGAAGACCGAGATCGCCAGCTCGCTGCGCCAGTTGCACTTGCCGGCCTTCGTCGACAACTACGGCGTTCAGGCCACTGTAGCGACCAACGAAGGTTGGGCCTACGACCGGTATCTGGTAGCGCTCTGTGAACTGGAACTGGAAGAACGACGGCAACGGAAGATCGAACGGCTCCTGCGGGAATCGAAACTGCCCCGGGAGAAGACCTGGGCGGCGTTTGAACAGTCCCGATTGCCCCGAACCGTCGAGCGACGCGTGGATGCATTGCTTGACGGAGACTTCCTGGATCGCACCGAGAACGTCCTGGCCTTCGGGAATCCGGGCAGCGGCAAAACCCATCTGCTGTGCGCCCTCGGGCATGAACTCATCCTGAAGGGCCGGAGAATCTACTTCACTCCATGTGCGCTGCTGGTTCAGCGGCTCCTGCGGGCCAAGGCCGAGCTGGAACTGGAGAAAGAACTCAAGCGGCTCGACAAGTTCGACGCGCTCATCATTGACGACATCGGTTACGTCCAGCACAGCCGGGACGAGATGGCAGTGTTGTTCACCCTGCTGGCTCACCGGTACGAGCGCCGCAGCATTCTGATCACATCGAACCTGGTCTTCTCGGACTGGGACAAGATCTTCAAGGATCCGATGACCACGGCCGCGGCGATCGACCGAATCGTTCATCACAGCGTTATTCTGGAACTGAATCTGTCCAGCTACCGCATGGAAGCCGCCAAGAACGCGAAAGGACGAAACAAGTGACCGCGACGGGCCTGTGGAAAACGCCGCATCCGTGGGAATCCGTGCAAGACCCGGATTCCCACCGCTGCTTGGAAAAGCCTACGGCTTTACCACGTTTCCCACAGGCGGGACGGCGACGAACATCCCTTAACTCAAACGGGAATTCTAATTGTCGTCAACGGGAATAATAGTTGACGCTGGACAAGCGCTGATTAAGGTGATCGGGTATGAATGAAGCGCTGATTGAAGAGATCAGGCAGGCACTGAGAGACGAAGAACTGGATGGCTGGCTGTTCTACAGCTTTCGTGGGAGCGATCCGATTGCGCAGAACATCCTGCGGTTGGACCGTTCCCGGATCGCGACCCGGCGCTGGGCCTACTATGTGCCCGCCGACGGGGAGCCCTCGAAGATCGTGCATGTCATCGAACCGCATTCGCTTGACGGCTTGCCGGGCCGGGAGCGGACCTATCTGCCATGGCAACAGTTGCACTCCCACCTCCGGGAGGCGATGAAGGGCGCCAGGCGCGTCGCGATGCAATACTCGCCGTTCAATGCGATCCCGTACATCTCGCGTGTCGATGCGGGGACCGTTGAACTGGTGCGCAGTTTCGGAATTGAAGTCGTCTCGTCGGCCGACATGGTCCAGGTGTTCGAAGCCGTCTGGACCGGGAAGCAACTCGACAGCCATCTGTACGCCGCAAAGCACCTCCGGGAGATCGTCGACGCGGCCTTCGCAGAGGTCGCGCGCCGAATGCGGGAAGGCGTTCCGACCGACGAGTACGCGATTCAGGAGTTCATCTGGTCCGAGTTCAGCCGCCGCGGACTCATGTCTTCGGACCGTCCGATCGTGGCGGTCAATGCCAACAGTGCGGACCCCCATTACGTTCCCGAATCGGACCGGAAGTTGCCCATCGGCGAAGGCGATTTCCTCTTGCTGGACATCTGGGCCAAGCAACCTGCCGCGGGTGCTGTCTATGGCGACATCACGTGGACCGGATACGTCGGGCCGCAGGTGCCCGATCGTCACGAAATGATCTTTCAGGTGGTCCGGGAGGGCCGCGACTCGGCCATCGAACTGGTTCGCGAGCGGCACGACACCGGGACGCTTCATGGATGGGAAGTCGACGATGCGGCCCGCAACTCGATTTCCGGCGCCGGTTATGGAGAGTACTTCATTCACCGGACGGGGCATTCGATTCACGAAGAAGACCACGGTAACGGCGCCAACATCGACAACCTCGAAACTCGGGATAACCGTCGGTTGATCCCGGGTACGTGCTTCTCGATCGAGCCCGGAGTGTACCTGAAGGGGGACTTCGGCGTTCGGAGCGAGGTGGACGTGTATTTGAGCCCCGACGGCCCAATGGTGACCGGCGGGCCGATACAGGAACACGTCATTCCGATTCTCGCCTGACCCCCTCGATGCGGCGGGGGCTGCGCGAAAGCGCAATTCAATGGCCCGGCCGGTGGACTTGTCCGAGACCTCTCCGGGACTGGGCCGCTTTCTTGCTGGACCTGATCTGTCCGATTGCGTCCATATTATGTATGTTGGAATGGTACGTGTTTTGCTCTGATTTCCGGGTATTCCGGACACGCTGAACGTATCTGAGGAGGCTTCATGCGGTATCTGGGTTATGCAACGATCGTATTGGCGATGGTTCTGGTGGCTTCGTTGCCGGTTTCCGCACAGCTTGACGAGAAAGTGGCGGATCGTTTCTGGGAATCGACAAAACTGCTGGAACAACTGGTCGCCGCGCCCGACGGTGGAATTCCCGAGGATCTGATTGACCGGGCCGAGTGCGTCGGCGTCATCCCGGGCGTCAAGCGGGCGGCACTCGGGATTGGCGGGCGTTACGGCCGTGGATTGGTGACTTGCCGTCAGGACGGAGGGGAAGGCCCCTGGGGGGCACCGTCAATGTTGGCCTTGGGTGGCGGGAGTTTTGGCCTTCAGATCGGCGGCCAGTCCACCGATGTTCTGATGCTCTTCATGACGCATGACAGCATGCGGCACCTCCTGGCCGACGAGTTCAAATTGGGCGCCGACGTTTCGGCCGCGGCCGGTCCGAAAGGACGGGGGATCTCCATCGAGACCAGCGCAACCTTGCGGGCCGAGATTTTCACCTATGGACGCAGCCAGGGCCTTTTCGCGGGATTCGCTCTTGAAGGCGCCGTGCTTCGACCCGACAACGAGGCGAACGAGAGTCTCTATGAGACCCGCGTGTCGGCCGAAGATCTGCTCCTGAACGGCGCCATGGCTATTCCTGAAGCGGCGGGGTTGTTTATCCGGACGTTGACCGAACTGTCCTCGCGCGTGCCGCCGGCGGCGCCCGTCGAAGACCCGGCGTTGTAGCAACCCGTGGCAAAACTCTTCGGGGTTCTGTCACCGGCTGCTCGCACACACAAACTGCGCCCGGTGGGACGCGCCCGCCGGCCGAGACCCATCGGCGTTAGGCACGTTATTTATGGGACAGGACACTAGAACCTGCCGGACATATGAGTGACGTTTACGAGAGCTTGAGCAAGTCCGCGGTGGCCATCCACCGGGATGCCGGGGTGGCTCGGGTATCCGGACCCGACCGCGTGGCGTGGTTGCAGGGAATGGTTTCGAACGATGTCGCCGGACTGGCTCCCGGATCCGGCTGTTATGCCGCCCACCTGAATGCCAGGGGGAAGGTTCTTTCCCTGATGCGGGTTTTGGCGGACGAAGAAGCGCTCTGGGTGGAATTGGATGGGGACTCGCCTCAAAGTGTTGCCGAACTCGACAAGTGGATCGTCATGGAGGATGCCGAGATCCTCGACCATTCCGAAAATGTCAGTGTTCTGGCCATCGTCGGTGCCGGAGCGCGGTCCGCTCTGGAAGCCTGGACGGGTACGCGGCTGGAACTGGCTCGCCCCTATGCCCACACCGTGATCCAGTCATTTTCATGGCGTTCGGATACTGCGGGGCGATCTTGGGTTCGATCTGATCGTGCCCAGGCCCGAGGTCGAGTCGGTTCTGGAGGGCCTGGCCGGCAAGGGGGTGCGGCCTCGCGGGGAGAAGGAACTGTGGATCTGATCTGCCCTGACCCTGGAGGCCGGTCTTCCTCAGTACGGAGTCGACGTGGACGAGCAGACGACGCTGCCGGAGTTGGGCCAGAAGGGAATTGATTACCGGAAGGGCTGCTACGTCGGCCAGGAAGTCGTAGCGAAGATCAAGTACATCGGCCACGTGAACCGGCACTTCGCCGGTATCCGGATTGAGGGAGACGCCGTGCCGCGGGCGCAAGCCGCCGTTCAACGCAACGGCAAGGTGATCGGCAAGATCACCCGCGCCGGCCGTTCTCCGGATGCGGGTGGCGTCGTCGCCCTTGGATACGTGCGGCTGGGCAATGAGGCGCCGGGGACGGCGGTCCAGGTGGAGATCGAGGGCGGAACGGTGGAAGGCGA
Organism: Terriglobia bacterium; assembly: GCA_963555775.3. Classification (GTDB taxonomy): domain Bacteria; phylum Acidobacteriota; class Terriglobia; order 20CM-2-55-15; family 20CM-2-55-15; genus JAJEDW01. The sequence continues at coordinate 68,533 of CAUVWY020000010.1, forward strand.
AGTGAGCAGCCTGCCGTTTCTGGTCAGGTCCTGGGATTGAATCGCGACGATCGGGCGAGTTCCTCGAAATGTTTGCGTTCGTTTCCGGTCAGGCGCTTCGGGACGACGATCTTCAGGCGCGCGAAATGATCTCCCCGGCCTCCGCTCCGACGGTTGAGGCCCTTCTCCTTCATTCGGACGCGCTGACCTGAACCCACTCCGGCGGGCACCCTGATATTTTCCGGGCCATCCAAAGTCGGAACCTCGATCGTGGCCCCAAGCGCCGCCTCCCATGGACTGATCGGCACCTCGATCTCCGTATCGTCCCCATTCACGCCGAAGCGCGATCCGGCGGTTCGACGCAGGCGGATGTAGAGGTCCCCGCCGTCGACACCGCCCCCGGGAACGCGAATGCGTGCGCCGTCACTGGCCCCCTTCGGTATGCGGACCTCGACGGTCTTGGTCCTGGCCCCCACTTGCAGATTGAGCCGGCATGTCGTGCCGCGGTGCAGGTCTTCGATCGGCAGGCTCAAGTCGGTCTCGACTTCGTTCCGGCCCTGTCTTCGACGGCCATCTTGTGGAGGCGGCCGCCTGCCTCCCATCTGACCGAAAATGCTCTCGAAAAAATCGCTGAATCCGCCGCCCGCGCCGCCCGGGCCCGCCTGTCCGAACAGGTCGCCGAGATCGAAACCGGTCTGAGAGCCACCGCCCTGCCAGCCGGGAGGAGGGGTGAAGTCGGCACCGTGTTTCCAGTTCGCTCCGAGTTGGTCGTAGCGCTTCCGCTTTTCTCCGTCGCTGAGGACTTCGTAAGCTTCCTGAACTTCCTTGAATTTCTCTTCGGCGGACTTGTCGTTCGGATTGACGTCGGGATGGTACTTCCGCGCGAGCCGGCGGTAGGCCTTCTTGATTTCGTCGTCGCTGGCGTTGCGCCCGACGCCGATGGTTTCGTAGTAGTCCTTGAATCGCACGGTCATATCGGGATCTCCAGAAACTTCGGAAATCGCACCAGGTTCCTGCATCCGCTGGCTGTCACCACGACGACGTCCTCGAGGCGCACGCCTCCCATGCCGGCGTAGTACAACCCCGGCTCTACCGTAACGACATGGTTTTTCCGGAAACGATCCCTGGATCGCAGTCCGAACGAGGGAAGTTCGTGAATGTCGAGTCCGAGGCCGTGCCCGGTCCCGTGAAAGAATCCCTGCATCCGTCCATCCTGTTCGCCCGTTTCGAACCCGTTTGCGCGGAAATGCTTCAGTATCCTGTGGTGGATCCGGAACCCACTCGCTCCGGGGCGGATCGACTGGAATCCGATTTTTTGAGCTTGCTCCACGGCGCGATAGGCGCTCTTCAGGCGATCGGAGGCTTGCCCGCGAACAACGGTCCGGGTGATGTCCCCGTGGTAGCCCGTGGCGTCGGAGCGCGGAAAGATGTCCATGATGATCGAACTGTTCGCCCGAATGGCCCCGCTCCCCTGGTTGTGCGGATCCACCGCCTGATCTCCCGACGCGACGATGGTATGACTCGGCACGGCGCCTCGTTCCATGATCCTCGAATTGACGATCGCCCGGAGCCGTTCCGAAGTGAGGCGGCTGCCGTCCAGTTTGAGGTACCCGTCCCGGGTTATTGTCGTCCGCTTCAGTGCCTCGATGCCGGCGCTCATTCCTTCTTCGGCAATCTTCAGGGAGGTCTCGATGTGGCGAATCTCCTCTTGCGTCTTCAGTTCCCGTTCAGGCCAAAAAGGATCCGGCTCGACATTGACGGTGAAGCCGAAGCCGCGAAGAGCGTCGGCCAGTCCGATCGGGAAGTCTTCGGGAACCCGGACGGCGGCGATTTTCAAGTCGCCAAGCGCCTCTCTCAAAACGTGTGCCATCGAGGGGAAGGCAATTCCGCCTGACTGCGCCCGGCCGACGTAGGTGGAGGCGGGAAGAACCCGATCGACAGTAGCTTCCCGGTGCGCGCGATCGACTTCGAGATCGCTCATGATGACGTACTTGCGTCCACCTTTCTTGATGAAGATGAAGGGATCCGGGACAAACATCCGTGTCGCCCACAGCATGTCGGCGTTTCGTTCGCTGGATGCGACGATAAGGCGGGTGCCCCTTCGGGCGATTGTCGTCGAGGGGCGTTTGCTATATTGCTTCATATGTCGAAGACCGCTGGAATAATCGTCATCGGAAACGAGATTCTATCGAGTCGAACGCCTGACGAAAACGCCGCCTATTTTCTGAAACAACTCCGTGCCCTGGGTGTCGACGTCCGGAAGGTGTCGGTGATCCCCGACGAACTCTCCGTGATTTGCGAGGAGGTTCGCCGTTTTTCCGCCGATTTCGATTATGTCTTTACCTCCGGCGGCGTTGGCCCCACTCACGACGACGTGACGATTCCGGGAGTGGCGGCGGCCTTTGGCCAGGGCATCCGCCGTGAACCGGAACTGGTGACCGCTCTGGAGAGATATTATCAGGAGAAAATTACCGATTCCATGATGCGGATGGCCGACGTGCCCGAGGGCGCCGTCCTTGTTCGCCGGGGGCCGACGCTGTTTCCGGTCGTGGCAGTGGAAAACGTTTACATCTTTCCCGGCGTCCCGGCGATCCTTGCGGCCAAATTCGAACGGATTATGGAAATGTTCCGGCAGCCTCCCTTCCACACGGCCGACGTGTTTCTGCAGGTCGAAGAAGGCGAGATCGCCACCTTGCTCTCTGAGGTCCTTGAAGTCTTTCCCGAAGTTCGGCTGGGTTCCTATCCGGCGTTCGACAACCCGGTTTTCAAGGTGAAGGTCACCTTGGAATCGAAGGATCCGGATTACCTCGAGAATGCGCAGGGATGTTTGTTGAAAAAACTCGCCGAACTGTCGGTCTACCCGGTCGACGGCACGCCGGCGGGTTGAATTGGAGAACCTGTAATTCCAACGTCGCCGTCAATCGAACAGGCCCGGCTGGTCGTAGCGGAGGGGGATGTCGTCGAGGATCCGGTCGAATCCCAGTTCCCGGCACAACGGGATGACGTCGTGGGGGCGGCCCCTGCGATAGCGCAGCTTGTCGGGCGTCGCGTTCAGGTTGATGTCACAGCGGATGCGCGCGAGTTCGCGGCTCATTCTTGCGATGTCCAGGTTTTCCCGAATTCTTTTGAGAATGCCGTCACGGCCCCTGAACGCCACTCCTTCCAGGTCCGAAGTTGCGATATCTTCGATCGATTCGCACACCGAGAGCAGTTTGACGGCGGTCTTGCCGCCGATCCCGTGGATTCCCGGAATGTTGTCGGATGCGTCGCCGAGCAGGCCCAGCAGGTCGGGTACCTGCGTGGGTTCGACACCCAGCTTGCCCTTGACTCCGTCACGATCCAGCCACACGTTCCTGGCCAGATCGTAAATCCGGATCCGGTCGTTGACGAGTTGGGCGAGATCCTTGTCTCCCGAAACGATGACGACAGGATGTCCCAGATCCGCCATTTGCACGGCAAGAGACCCGATGACGTCATCGGCCTCGTAGGTTTCCCTCTGGAACGCGGCGATGCCGACGGCCTCGGTGATTTTCTTGCAGTAACCGAACTGCACCTTCAAATCGTCCGGAGGCGCGGTCCGGTTGGCCTTGTACTCCGCGTACATCTCGCGCCGAAACGAGTGGGCGCCTTCAAACGCTGCGGCAATGAATGAGGGATTCTGGTCCCTGATAATCCGCAACAAGGTTCGGAGGTATCCGAGGATCGCGTTGGTCTTCATCCCCGACGGCGCGACGATGCTCTCGGGAAGTCCGTAGTACGCGCGAAAGATGTAGTTCATCGAATCGATCAGGAACACGGCTTGTCCGTTTGGAGGGGCGGGGGAAGACATCGAGCTCAGGCTTGGGCCAGTGGAGCCGGAACGCCGTTTTCATCGATCGCCACATAAACAACGGTGGCGGAAGTCACATAAACGGTATCGCGATTTCCGGTCGGACCGGTGCGTTGAGCTTCGACTTCGATATCGACCGTAATCGACGTGCGGCCTGTTTTTGCCGTTTGCGTATAGAACGTGACGGTGTCGCCAAGGTGAACCGGCGCCACAAACTCCACTTCGTGCATCGCCTTTGTGACCACGCGGCCCGCGGTGTGTTTGCGGGCTTCGAACGCGCCAGCCAGATCGAGGTGGCTCATGATAACGCCGCCAAAGACCGTCCCCATCGGATTGGTATCTTTGGGAAGCATCATGACCCGGATCGCGATGTCGCCTCGGCTCATCGATTGTACCTCAGAAACGGGTTACCCGTTCGTTCCTGCCCGATGGTCGTCCGCGGACCGTGGCCGGGAATGACCAACGCGTCATCGTCGAACGTCATGAGCCTGGATTCGATCGACTTCAGGATTTCGGGAAAGGATCCACCCGGCAGGTCCGTCCGGCCGATGCCGTGCAGAAACAGGGTGTCCCCGGTGAACAGGATCGTGCGTTCCCGGTCAAGATGAAATGTGAGGCTGCCCGGTGTATGTCCGGGTGTGTGGACGACTTCGAGTTCGACGCCGGTACAATGGACTGTTTCTCCGTCGTTCAGGAAGCGATCGATCCGTCCTTTTTCCGGTGGAGGGATACCCAGCCATGTGGCCTGCCGATCGATGCTGTCGAACAGAAAAAGATCTTTTTCATGAAGCGCGGCCGTGGAACCGGTCCGTTCCTGAAGCGGCTGGATCGCTCCGACATGGTCGATGTGCGCATGAGTGCAGACGATCTGGTGGAGTTCCAGGTCGAGGCTGTCCAGGCGTTCGAGGATTCGGTCGGCGTCGTCGCCGGGATCGACTACTATTGCCTGTCTGGATTCTTCGTCGGCCAGAATGGTGCAGTTGCACTGCAAGAGTCCGACCGTGAACGTCTCCAGGATCATTCGACGACCTCGGCGCCGATCACCCGGACCTGCCCGGCGGTCGCACCTTCTCGGATCCGCGAATCCCGGCTTCCGATCAGTTCTTCCTGCCCCGGACGCAGCCGCTGTTCGATGACGAGCCGATCCGTCTCCAGAACCGTCGCACCGTTGAAATAGGTGGCTTCGAGAACGATGTTGTCGTAGACGGTATCGTCGCTCTGGTTCAACAACCCGATAAACCACGCGGGCCGGAGATCGCCTTCCAGATCGGTTCGGAATTCGGTGTGCGTGATGACTATTTCGGTTTCGGGTCCCGGAGCAATGAACCAACCGTTGATGGCATCTCCGTAGTTGCGGTAGGCCACGATGAGGACGATCGATACCAGAAGGACGCGACGGGCGACAGGCCAACGGGACCGGAGTAGATTCACTGCATCACCGGTTCTTCTTGTAGCGTGATTTGCAGTTCCATTTCTTCGCCGTTCCGAATGATCGTGATCGGTACGACTGCGTCCGGCCGATGCCCTTCCAGAGCCGACGAAATGTCGGTTATTGTTCGGATCGCGCGGCCGTCGAGCGAAACGATAACGTCGCCGCCGACCGGGATGAGGCGGTTGCCCACCTGAATCTGCCGGTCCGCTCCACGCAGGTCCGCCTCGTGGGCGGGGCTTCCCGGTACCAGGTTCACCAGAAGGACGCCCGAATCGGTTCCCAACTGCAGTACGTCGACCAAATCGCGAATATCCGCGAGTCCGATCCAGCCTAGTATTCCGAGATAGGTGCGGCGGACGCGTCCGTAGGCCATCAAGTCGTTTGTGACCCGGCGAACGGTTTCGACCGGGACCGCGAACCCGATGCCGGTGGCCTGGGACAGATTCGCGGTGTTGATTCCGATCAACTCGCCACGGGTGTTCAGCAGCGGGCCGCCCGAGTTTCCCCGGTTGATCGCGGCGTCGGTCTGAATGATGCCATCGATGACGATTTGCCTGCTTTGCACCGGGGCCTCGATCGACCGCCCGAGCGAACTTATGATGCCGGACGTCATGGTACGGTCCAATCCGAAAGGATTGCCGATCGCAAGGACCTTCTGTCCGACCTGCAAGCCTCTGGTGGTTCCCATTGGCAGCGGAATCCACTCCATGTCGGGGGCATCCACGTGGATCAGCGCCAGATCGTTGTTGGGGTCCACGCCGACGACTGAGGCTTCATGCCGGCTCTGATCGGCAAGGGTGACCTCGATCTGGGCATTCGCGTTCTGAATGACGTGGTAGTTGGTGACAATGTGGCCTTCGTCGTCGATAACCACTCCCGAACCGAATCCATCGGCCGGTACCGACCGGAGAAAGAAATCGTAGGAATACGTTCTGGACGCGACGTTGACGACGCTCCGGCTATACCGCCGGTAGATCTCGATGTTGTTCCGTTCGTCGGAATCAAGTGTGTCATCGCTTGCGGACGATTCGTCGGGTTGAGGCGGCGCCGGGACTTCCGGTGGCAGAAACGCCACCGGTTCCGGGGGCGCGGCGAAAGTGATTTCGGGCGCCGCCGCCGTACTCAGATCCGGTTCGGAGGTGGCGCCCAGCGGTTTCCATTGAAGGGCAACATAAACGAGTGCCGTCACGATGATGGCCGAAAGGATGCCGGTTTTCAGATTCGATCCCATAGTCGACATCTTGAAATTTTAACGTCCGAGTTTCCGAATCACAAACGATCGATCCCTCAAAAACCGGATCGAGGGACCCGCATCCAGATCAACGTGACTGGAATCAGGATGGTCACACCCGCGGCGATCCACGCGACTGCCCCGAACCCCGCCGTATCGAAGGCCGCCGCAGAGGTCGCTGCAACCGCGGCGATTCCCAGTTGGGACGCGGCATTGCGGACCGCGACGTACGAGCCTCTCGATTCGGCACCCACCAGTTCGGTCGTCAGCGCATGAAGCGGCCCCTGGCGTGCCGATGCCGTCACGCTGAGGAGGCCGACTCCAATGAACAATTGCGGCCCCCACATGAAACCGGAAACGACGACGAAGAGCACGGCCAGAACCGCGTTCGCCCCAAGAATGACCGATCGTTTGCCTATACGGTCGGACAACCATCCCGACAAGGGAGACGCAACCGTGGCCGCGATTCCCGCCACCATGAAAAGCCACGCATAGCGTCCGATGCCGATGCCCTGGCCATCCAGCCAGACTCCGACGTAGGTGATGAACCCGACCAGGCCGCCCGAGGTCAGAAAGGCGGCGGCGATTCCGGCTACCCGGTCGGGATGTCTGAAGTGCGACGTCAGGGAAAGTACCAGTCCGGCGCTTTCTGCCCGTCCGCCATCCGGCGGCAGTTTCCATACGGTAACAGGCAACAGCAACGCCGCGGCGCACGAAAGTCCGACGAAGACCCAGTTCCAACTGTAAAGCGAGGCGATCAGCGCGCCCAGGGGAATGCCCACCACGAAGGCGAGAAAATACGCCATGGACAAGATACCCATGGCCTTGCCCCGGTGGCTGTACGGGTAGAGATCGCCCGCATAGGAAAGAGAAAGTGTGGAAAGAGCCCCGGCTGACAGACCCGTCAACACGCGCGATGCGACCAGGGTGCTAAAATACTCACTCTGTGAAGTCATCAGTGAGGCGACGGCGAACCCCAGCAGGGCGATTGAGATCAACCGTTTGCGACCGATTCTGTCCGACAGAGGCCCAAGCAGAAGGGCCGCCGCGGCCGCCGCCAGTGCATAAACCGTGACGATCGTGCCCACGCGGCCTGGGGAGATTTCGAGTGTGTTTGCGATCAGCGCGAGTAGCGGGGGGATGAGTTGGGTGTCGGAGACGCCCAGGAAGAGAACTCCGAAGAGGATCAGAGCCCCATTCCATCGGAATTCTGAGGACGCGGAAACGGTCGACACCGGCGGATTCTATCATAACGATTTTGGACTGATTAGGGATCGGTCCGGCATTCGAAGAACCCGTTTCCCGTGCCGGGAGTTACCACGGGGGTTCGAAGAAGGGACGGTTTCGTGTACTGGATTGTTTCAATCGAGCAAATGACGTGAGGGACTTGCAAAACTCGTGCTGACGATGGGTTAAAATCAATATATTGCTGAACTGTCAGCCTGCGTCGTCTATATGCGGTAGCTTCCACGGACGATCCGATAGTTTTGCAAGTCCCTCGACGTGTCAGGTTTAATGCCCACTTTATCGACCGCAGCAAAATTCACGGCCTGGTTCCAATGTTTCTCCGGATGCGGCGCCCGGTTTTCGCTCGAGGATATCGTCTACCGTTGTCCGAATTGCGGCAGCCTGCTCGAAGTGCGTCACGATTTGGACGCGCTCCGTGCCGTAGGCCCCGAATCGTGGAAGGAGACGATCGGTTCGCGGGCGCTTTCGGCCGGCGGTGTCTGGTCGAAGAAGGAACTTGTTCTTCCGGTGATCGATGACGGCGATATCGTGTCGCTCGGGGAAGGGAATACGCCGCTTCTGTCGAGTCCACGAATGGCGGCCGATCTCGGAGTTGCCGAAATTTCCATCAAGCAGTGCGGTACCTCGCATACCGGTTCGTTCAAGGATCTGGGCATGACCGTTCTCGTATCCATGGTCAATCGCATTCGGTCGCGGGTACGAGCGGTTGCCTGCGCCTCGACCGGCGACACGTCGGCCGCCCTGGCGGCATACTGTGCGGCGGCCGGAATCCCGTCCATCGTCTTCCTGCCGCGCGACAAGGTTTCGCTTGCCCAGTTGATTCAGCCGATATCGAGCGGCGCGATCACGATGTCTCTGGATACGGACTTCGACGGTTGCATGGAGATCGTCCAGAAGATCGCTGAAGATGGTTCGATTTACCTTGCGAACTCGCTGAACTCACTGCGCGTCGAAGGACAAAAGACGATCAGCATCGAGATGGTTCAACAACTCGGCTGGGACGTTCCCGACTATGTCGTGGTTCCCGGGGGCAATCTCGGAAATATTTCGGCGATCGCCAATGGTTTCCTGCTGGCCCGTACCCTCGGGTTGGTCGAGAGGGTCCCGCGTCTGGTGTGTGCGCAAACCGAGAAAGCCAATCCATTGTATCTGGCCTATCGCCGGGGGTTCGATCGGTTGGAGCCGATGACTGCCCAGTCCACGATGGCCACGGCCATTCAGATCGGAAACCCCGTAAGCTTTCCCAAGGCCGTTCAGGGTTTGCGGATGACCGATGGGATCGTTGCTCAGGTGTCGGAAGCGGAACTTGCGGATGCGGCTGCTTTTGGCGACCGTTACGGTTTCTTCAACGACCCGCAGACTGGCGTGGCACTGGGCGTTGCGCGCAAGTTGATTGCTTCCGGCACGATCGAGGCGGGCGCCCGGGTGGTTGTGATCAGTACTGCCCACGGACTCAAGTTCACCGATTTCAAACTCGAGACCCACCGGGGACGGGTTCCCGGCACCGATAAGGCGCTTCGGAACCTTCCGATCGAGGTTCCCGCCGATCTGGACAAGGTTCGGAAAGTTCTGGATGGCAAGCTACCTGCATAGGGAAGGGTACGGCAATCCTGATATTCCTTGTTTTCAATGGTTTAGGGTTGCCTTGAGGGGACGTGTGGTCAAAAATGACTCAGTTCGCACGGTATTTTTTACACTTCTGACCGGTGCGATCCTTGCCGGTTCCGCGTCGGCACAGTCCGAACTGAATTTTCCCACCCTCAGCGGGGCCTCGTCTTTCTTCTCCCTGACCAACCCCTCGGACGCGATTGCCGAAGTCGAGTTTTCACTGCTCGACCTCGAAGGGGATCTCGTCGCCGCTCCCCTCAACCCGGTGCGATACCGAATTCCCGCTGGTGGAAACCTTTCGATGCCTGCCGCGGATGTGTTTGCGGCATCCGTGCCTGGAAGCGGCCAGACCTGGGTTCGGGTCGCAAGTCCGGCTACGGGGGTCGGAGGTGCGCTATTCGATACGGATTCGGTCTCGACCTTCGAAGGCAACATCGCTGCAGCAGCCTTCCAGGATCAAATCGTCGTGATTCCGGATCGAGGACAGGATGCCCTTCGTCACCTGCGCGTGGTCAACCCCTCCGAATCGATGGCGTCGATCAACGTCACGATATTTAACGCCGACGGCAGTTCCGTGGCGGCAACGTCGGCGACGCTGGCCGCGAATGGTGGCACCGAGGTGGACCTGGGCACCCTCACCGGTAACGCTTCCGGCCTCCTCAGCGCGCGTCTCAGTTCAAGCGTTTCGGTGGCCGCCCAGGTGCGTGTCATTGCTTCCGGCGCTGAAGTTCGCGTCAACGGCCAACCGGCGTCAACAGGCGGCAGCGCATCGCGTATTGCCCCGCATGTTGTCTTTGGCGGCGGCTTCGACTCCACGTTGATTCTTTCGAATCCAACCGGGCAGTCCGTGACCGCCGCCGTGACACTTTCGGGTGAAGACGGAGGGCCGGCGCATGTTGCGTACACCGCGGCCCAGTCTCAAACGGTGACGATCGCATCGAACGCGACCGTCTCGCTTGGAACGTTGGAGTTGACCGGCCTGGCCATGGCAGCGGAGGCGAACGGGTGGTTGCAAGTCGATTCGCCGAACGTGCCACTGGGAGCGGCGTTGATTGTGTCGAAGGGCGAGAGCGCAAGCGCCTACCCCCTGCAGAACGCCGGGTTCCGCGGCGCGTATCTTCCGTACCTCGCCGCCGCGGCGGATCGAGTCGCGAGTCTGGCATTGACGAACGCCGGGGCGACCGCCGCCAACGTCGAAATTGTCCTGGTGGCCCCGGATGGAGCTCGTGTAGCAACGTCCAGGCAAACGGTCGCCGCGGACTCGCAACGAATTTCGGTTCTCACCGAAATTTTCAATTCCAGAGTGCTGTCACGGGCGGGCTGGATCGGCGTGGTGTCGAACGTGGATATCCAGAGTGTGGCGATCCTTGCTCAAAGCGCGGGCGGGTACCTTTCGATCGATGAGCCATTGGAGTTGTCCTCGGCCATCGACTTCGCAAACGCCGCGATGCGTCCGACTCTGGAGCCTCTGATCACTCTGGGAGAATTGCGGCCCGGAAACCGGGTTACGTTCAGAACCAACGTCGACGAGCCCGGTGTCATGTTCGTATTTGGAGAATATTTCGTCGTTTCCCCGCTGTTTTTAGTGTTTTCGCGAGTGGGCCTGAATTTGCCGAACCTGGAGCCGGGAATCGTCGATGTGCGGTTGCGGACCGTGAACGGCAGAGAATCGGAGCCCGTATCGTTGCTGATTGGACCGTTCGACGCTGTTCCAACGATTCGGGAGGTCGAGGGGCGCGCGTTCTACCAGAAGATCGTGTCGACACCGGAGGGACTCGACCTGGAGCGTCCAGTGGCCGTTCCAATTCGTGGCGCGCGGGTTGAAGTCTTCAACCAGTTGACCGACGATTCCTTTTCGGTTGCGACCACCGACGACGATGGCTCATATCGCGTACGGGTGCCACCTCCCGAGACCGACGGATACGGCATTCGTGTCTTGAGTATGGAGCGGTACGGTGGAGTAATGGTGGCGGACAATACGGACAATGGCGCGATATATTCGATCGACGAGGATTTGGGTGAGGTGCCGCCGTCCTTGTTGATCGCGAATGACGATCAACGCATTTCGGGTGCGTTCAACATTTTTGAAGTCATGCGCCGGGCAAATGAATTTCTTTGGGCGCTGGAGGCGACTCTGGAACTGCCGTCCATCACGATCTTCTGGAGTCAGAGCAACACAAGATCCGCTGGAGACCCGTCAACTGGAAGTGTGGGCGGTACCTATTTCGACCCGGCCGCAAATACGGCCTACGTCCTCGGAGACCGCCAGGTCGATTCCGACGAGTTCGACGATTCGGTCCTTCTCCACGAATACGCGCACATTTTGGCTGCACAATTATCGAGGGACGATTCCGTGGGCGAGGCTCACGTCGCGGGTGACGTGCTGGACCCCCGTGTCGCCTGGTCCGAGGGATGGGCGAACTTTTTTGCCGGGTGGGTTATTGGCGATGCGACCTATCGCGATACCTACGATCCGGATGGATCCGAGACGTTGGAATATGACCTCGATGCGAACGTCGTTGCCGGTGATGCGGGTGGGTACTGGAGCGAGTTCAGTGTCCATTCACTCCTGTGGGATCTGGTCGATAGCGGCGGCGCGTCCGACGATGACGCGGTGGATCTGGATTTCGACCCGATCTGGCAGGCATTTCTGGAGTTGGGCCAGGACGCTTTCGTTTATGCGGTGACGTTCCTCGATCGCCTGACGGCCATTGACGGTGTCGACGTTGCATCGGTCGAGCAACTGGCGCGTTCCCGAACCATCGACTACCGGGCGTCCTCCGACCCCAGCGTCTCTACTCCGTTTCCGCGTCCAGTGGCGGGAAATGTGGCCGTGACCGGCGAAGTGGACTCGCAATCCCCAGGCCGCAGTAATCTGGCGCAGTCGACGCACTTGTACGCGTTCGATTTCGGTGGGGGAGCGGTCTCGATCCGCCTTGCGATCACGGGTCTGGGGCCGGCTGCAAATCTATCGGCCAATGACCTGGATCTGTTCCTGATGGACTCGGGCGGTCAACCCCTGGCCCGATCGGATCGGGGTCTCAACGGTCAGTCCGAGCTGATCTCGACGATGCTTCCCGCCGGACGGTACGTCGTGGAAGTCCGAAGTTTTTACACCTTGGCTGAAACCGGCGCGACGGTATTCAATTCGGGGTCGTATCAACTGCTCGTGTCGTTCCCGATACCCTGAGACAAGCGTTCGATCGGAACTCTCCGGATGCGGTGGATTGTCACCGTTCCTGATAAAAAGCCGTGGCCGCGGTGACGGCCTCGCCCCTCGGCCCCCGGTAGCCTTCCTCCGCCAGAATTTCCTCGAGCGCGCTGAGAAACAGCAGTACGTTTCGTTCGAGGGATGACGAACCCATCAGTCCGACACGCCAGACCTTGCCCGCCAGGTCGCCGAGTCCGCCAACGATCTCGATGCCATGCCGCCTGAGGAGTTTGCCGCGAACGGTTGCGTCGTCGATTCCGTCCGGGACCTCCACGGTGTTGACCGTCCATGACCGGAATTCTCTGGCCCCGAACAGCTTCAAGCCCATGGCTTCGATGCCCGCGACGAGCGCCTGGTGATTGACTCGATGACGTTCGAATCGTTTTTCGAGGCCCTCGTCTTCGATCAGTCTCAACGCTTCGCGCAATGCAAAGTTGAGCGAGACCGGCGCAGTGTGGTGGTACCGCCGATCCGTTCCCCAATACGCGCGCAGCATGGTGAGATCCAGATACCAGCTTTGGACTGGCGTACGCCGCTCGCTCAACCTCCGGATGGCTTTCTCGGACAACGTAATCGGGGCAAGGCCGGGAGGCACGCTGAGACACTTCTGACTGCCGCTGTAGACGAAGTCGAGCCCATTTCGGTGGACGTCGATGGGCTGGCCCGCCAGTGACGCGACGCAGTCCACGATCGTGACGATGTCATCGCGATCCCGAAGGACTTCGGCCAGCGGCTCGAGGGGTTGACAGACGCCGGTGGATGTTTCGACGTGGACGAAAGCGACTACCTTGGGCCGGTGCTCCTCGATTGCTTTCCGTAGCTGTTCGGGTTGAACCGCCTGTCCCCAGGGCGCCTCGACTCGGCGGACGTTGCCGCCCGCCCTTTCGGCGATGGCCTCCATCCGGTCGGCGAAAAATCCCGCGGTACAGACCACCACGTTGTCGCCCGGTTCGATCATGTTGACCATTGCCGTCTCCATTCCGGCCGTCCCGGTCCCCGAAATCGGGAGCGTGATGGGACTGCTCGTTTCGAAAACGCTCTGCAGTCCGGACTGGACATCGTCCATGACGCCGATGAAAACGGGGTCGAGGTGACTGACCATTGAATTAGACATGGCGCGGAGGACTCTGGGGTCGCAGTCGCTCGGGCCTGGGCCCATCAGGATACGGAAGGGTGCGTTGAATTCATTCACGGATTGTGGGTACTCCAATGGCGGTGGCGGTAGTGCCGTCCAACAAACCTTTAATTATATCGCGTCAGGGCGGAAGCCGCGTCGTGCGCTTTGGCCAAGGTCCAGTGCCAGCCGGACGGCGTCGGTTGGATCGACGGCTGCATGGATCTCGATCTCCGCGGAACCGATGTTTGCTTCCCATGTCCGCAGTCCCACCACCGGCGTGCCTGTTTTGGCCGCCAGGGCAATCTCCGACAGGGTGCCCGGGCCGCCCGAGATGGCGATGATCGCGTGAGACGTCAATACGTTGATGGCATTTCGAGCGTGACCCATCCCGGTGACGATCGGAATGGTAACGAATGGGTTGGCTTCCGACTCGTTGGCGGATGGAAGGATGCCGATGACCGTTCCGCCGGCGCCGGCCGCACCCTTCGATGCGGCCTCCATCGCTCCACCGCGACCGCCACATATGAGAACCGCTCCCGCTTGTGCGATCATACGGCCCACTTCTTCTGCGGCGGTTGCGGTTTCGACATCGCAGTCGGCGGGTCCCATCACCCCGATTCTCATCGATCGATTGGCCATGGTCGGTGGATCAGTTCATCATTGCGCGGATACGGCGGATATCCTTCAGATAGTTCTCGATCGTTTCGCGATCGTCGGCATCGGGGGCGAGCTTCAAATACCGCGTCAAATCCTTGGCCGTCTGTCCGAACTGCCGCAACTGCAAGCGCAGCATCCCGCATTCCTTGTAGATGGATGGATCCGAAGAGTCGGTGAGTGCCATCAATTCGAGCATGCTCAGTGCTTTGTCGAAGGCGCCGCCGTTCATGTAAATGATCTTCAGATTGTTGAGCATTCGCAAAACGATCTGCCGGTGCGTGACACGCACAAGCCAACGATCGATGTCCCCGCTTTCGTTTCCGCTCATCTTGAGAATCAATTGACGGCAATCGTCCCTCGTCAGTACGGTTCCGGAATTGAACGGGTCGAGGAAGATCTCTTCAGTCCGGGAAACGTGTTTCACGATGAAGTGGCCGGGAATGCCGACGCCGTCGATTTGAAAACCGATCCGTTGAGCGACCTCCATATAGATGGCGGATAGCGCGATCGGTATCCCGGTTCGCCGATCCAGCACGTCGTTGAGAAAACTGTTGCGGGGATCGTAGTATTCCGGATTGTTGCCTGAAAAGCCGTACTCGTCGAACAGGACTTCGTTGATCGTTCGAATGGTTTCCAGCGCCGATGGCTTTCCCCTGAGGCGATTATCGACATCGCCGGCCATGTCATCCAGGTGTGCCAGGTATGGTGCGAGGGCCAGTTGCGGGTACTCTTCACACGCAAGCAGGAGCGCGGTCTCCGCGAGCGGGATCGCCAGATCGGGGAGGTTGATCAGCTCTTCGAACGTCTTGCGGGATCGCGCCGTCACGCCAATGCCCTCGCGTTCAGCCAGTTGGCGAATTCGTCGATGGATGGAATCGTCCAGTCGGCATCCTGGAGTTCGGATCTGTTGTAGGTATGTTCCACGCTGAGGCAGGGAAGTCCCGCGGCTTTTGCAGCAAGAATCCCTCCGCCGGAGTCCTCGATTGCCAAATACCGCGAGTTACCGTTCTCGCCGATCAGCGTGTCCAACAGTTGGACGGCCTTTTGAAAAGGTTCCGGATGGGGTTTGCCTCGTTCGACGTCTTCGGCGGCGACAACCACCGAGAACCGATCCCGGAGGCCCGCGGATTCCAGAATGAAGTCGATCTCCTTTCCGCGCGCGCCCGAGGCAATCGCGATTGGACCCAGCGCCGCCGCCGTATCGATCGCGGCTCCGGCGCCCGGAAAGAGTACGGACTTGCCATCTCCGCGGCCGCGTTCGTCGAGAATCCGGTAGTAGCGTTCAACCTTTCGCTCAACCAGCGCATCCAACTGTGCCGGTTCCAGCGTGCGTTGCCGGTCGTCAAAGAGCGTTCTGAACAAGTCCCAGTCGCTGAAGGGAAGAAACCGCTCGAAATATTCAGCCTGAGTGATCGTTAGTCCTTCCTGAGCGGCGACGAATTGAAAGGCTTCCATGTGCACGGGCTCATCGTCGGCCAGAACCCCGTTGAAATCGAAGATGACGGCTCGATACATGCTGCACCAGACAGTAACGGTAACACGATTCGAATCCGTTCCCGGGTCGGTCCGGCGACATCGACCGTGGCTCGTGGCGTAAAGAAGCGCCGCTTCGTCCCGGAACATGTCGTCCCCGCAGTGTTGTAGACTAGGACGCTGGATCCTGGTTTATGAGTCACGATGTCATTGTTGTCGGTGGAGGCGCGATCGGGTTGGCCATCGCTCGTTCCATGGCGGTTGACAATTCCGTACTCCTCGTCGAGCGGGATCAACCGGGGCTTCAGGCTTCGTGGGCGGCCGCGGGAATGTTGTGCCCCCACAGCGAGGCCGAGAAGGACGACCCGTTGCTCCGGTTCGGGCTCGACAGCCTGGAGATGTATCCTGATTTCGTTCGGGAGCTGGAGAACGAAACGGGAATCGATGTTCAGTATCGAAGCGACGGAGTGCTGGTGCTGGCGTCGACAAACGAGGAGTTCGCCCAACTGCGCCATCGTGCGCTCTGGCAGAGTCGAGCCGGACTGGACGCACGGTTACTGAATGCGGACGAAGTTGCGCGGTTGGAGCCGGAGTTGACGCTCCGAATCCAGGGCGCGTTGTTCTACCCCGGAGATCATCAGATTCAGCCTCCTCGTTTACTCGAGGCTCTGGAAATATCGTGCAGACTGCGCGGCGTTGACCGGGCCGATCGGTCAGCCGTGGACGAAATTCTCGTTTCAGGCGGCGGGGTTCGGGGTGTGCGCGTTGGGACAGCCGAGATTCGCGGCCGAGCCGTCGTCGTTGCCGCCGGGGCCTGGGCTGGCAGGATTACGGGTTTGACGCCTCCGACCGGGATCAGACCCGTGAAAGGGCAGATCCTCTCGCTTCAGATGCCGGGACCGGTGTTCAGGCATATCGTACGCTGGAAGAATCTCTACCTTGTGCCCCGCAATGACGATCGTCTGGTGGTGGGTGCAACCAACGAGGACTGCGGGTTCGACCGCAGTTTGACGGCGGCCGCAATCGGCGGGCTTCTGACAGGCGCCCAACAGATGTCCGCGGCAGTGGGAAGCTATCCCATACTGGAGACCTGGACCGGACTGCGGCCTTTGATTCAAGGTGGTCTGCCCCTGATCGGGGCCGCCGGCGCCGATGGCCTGTTCTACGCTCTGGGCCATTACCGGAGCGGCATTTTGTTGACACCTGGAACTGCCGGGATCCTGCGGGCTTCCGTGTCCGGGGAGCGGTTGCCCGCCTATGCGGAAGCGTTTTCGCCGCTCGGTCTGGCCGAATCCGTTTCTTTGGGGAAGGTATAGCAAATGTATAATCTGTCGGCGATGATCGATCCTGAAATAGTCCGGAAGGTTCGGCAGGGTGAACGGCTCACATTCGATGAAGGCGTGGCGCTGTATGAGACCCATGACCTATTCGGTCTCGGCCGGCTCGCCAACACGGTTCGGACCCGCCGCAACGGCAACGCCGCCTACTACAACGTCAACCGGCATATCAACTATACGAACATCTGTGCCATCGACTGCCAACTCTGCCAGGGCGCGTACGCGAGAAAACCCGGGGAAGAGGGCGGTTATGCGATGTCGCTCGAACAGGTCTTCCAGTTCGCGGGACAGAAATACAACGACAGTGTCACCGAGTTTCACATCGTCGGCGGCCTCAATCCCGATCTGCCTTTCCAGTACTACATCGATCTGCTCGAGGGCTTGAGAGAGCGGTTTCCGACGGTCCACCGGAAAGCGTTCACGATGGTGGAATTCGACTTCTTCACCAAGATCACCCGACAGCCTCTGGAATGGGTCATCGAAAAGCTGGTGGATGCGGGTCTTGGAAGCTGTCCCGGCGGTGGGGCCGAGATCTTTTCGGAACGCGCGCGTCCGCTGATTGCGGGACACAAGATCTCGGGGGCGCGCTGGCTGGAAGTTGCCGGCGTGGTCCATCGAGCCGGCATCCGGTCCAATGCGACGATGCTCTATGGCCACATCGAGACGATTCCCGAGCGTGTGGACCACCTGATTCGGTTGCGCGAACTGCAGGATGAGACCGGTGGGTTCAATTGTCTGATCCCCCTGGCGTTCCACCCCGAGAATACCTACTACCGGGATTTGCCGGCGACCACCGGCACCGACGACCTCCGGACGATCGCGGTGTCGCGCCTGATGCTCGATAACTTCCCGCACATCAAGGCGTACTGGGTGACCATTACTCCGGAACTGGCGCAGATTGCCCTGAGCTTCGGCGCCGACGATCTGGACGGAACCATCGTCGAGGAGCGCATCATACACGGCGCCGGCAGCGGTACGAGTCCCGGATTGACCCGGCGTCAGATCGAAGGACTGATTCGCGACGCCGGCTACACTCCCATCGAACGGGATACTCTCTACAATCGGGTCGGGAGTTCCGGCTCGGATACCGGACTCCGGAGAGAGCGTCTGCAGACACCGGCAGGCTGACGAGCCATCCGAGGTTTCCGACTACCCGCCAAACCTGACTTCAGCCAGCATGAACGCCATTCCTTCCGGGACCAGATTCAACGCGATGAAGTCGTCGCCGATCAGGACTCTCAATTCGTCAACCGTTCGATCGTCGAAGTGATCCACTCTCAGAGTGGCCCGATGGACACCGTCGAGAGTCACCAGTTCGCAGTCGAGCGCGCCGAATCGCCGGATGATCCAGTGCAGCCGTCCGGCCAGGGTACGCGTGTTGACTTCGCCTTCAATGCGGCCGAGAACGTTTTCGGGAAGCCAGCAGATCCGATCTGTTCCGTAGAGTATGCGGCGGTTGTTGCGTTTGACTTCGAGAACGAGTCCGGGATCCTTGGGAATGCCGAGTTGCTCGCGATGGTAGGGCGATCGGCAATAGATGAAATCGCCCACATCGATTCGTCCCGTCTTCGTTCCCGCCGTCATCCGGTCAAGCACATGGCGTCAGGATCGTCGCTCAACTGGATTCGGGCACTCTCACCGCAAGTCTGGCATTTCGGATCCCGCCGCACCTTGAACTCACGGAAGGTCTGTCCCAAAGCGTCGTACACGAGCAGGCGACCGGCGAGGGGTTCGCCAATGCCGAGCAAGAGCTTGATCGTTTCGGTGGCTTGTATCAGCCCCACGGTTCCGGGAAGAACGCCGAGCACTCCGGCCTCGGCGCAACTGGGCGCGAGTTCGGGGGGAGTCGCGACCGGATAGAGGCAGCGGTAACAGGGACTCTGATACGGGATAAAGGTCGACGCCTGACCGTCGAAGCGGAAGATACTGCCGTATGCGACCGGCTTCTTGAGCAGAACCGCCGCGTCGTTCACCAGATATGCCGTGGCGAAATTGTCCGAACCGCTGACGATAACGTCGTATTCCTTGAAGATTTCTTCGACGTTGTCCGCCTTGAGGCGCAGGTTGTAGGTCTTCACCTTCACGTCCGGGTTTACCTCGAACAGGGTCCGCCGGCCCGAATCGGTTTTCGGGATGCCGATCGAAGAGGTCCAGTGAAGGATTTGCCTCTGGAGATTGGATTCGTCCACCACGTCGTCGTCGACCAATCCGATCGTGCCGACACCCGAAGCCGCCAGATAGATGGCGGCGGGCGATCCGAGGCCCCCGGCGCCAACCAGCAACACCTTGCTCCTGAACAGCTTGAGTTGTCCTTCTTCACCGACTTCCGGAATCAGGAGATGCCGGTTGTATCGGGCCATCCGGTCCTTCTGTACGGTTTCGGGAACGATCGTCGCGAAGCCGTTGTCCTTCCAATCGCGCATGCCGCCACGCATGGAGCGCACGTTGGTGTAGCCGAGTTCGAGAAGGCTTTTCGCGGCGAAAGCCGAACGGACTCCGCCCGCGCAATAGACGATCACGGGCTGCTCCTTGTCCTGAAGCAGCTTCTCGACTTTGACTTCCAGGAAACCGCGGGGAAGGAACAGGGCGCCATCGATATGGCCCTGGTCCCATTCGTCTTTCTCGCGTACGTCCAGCAATGAAAAATCGCGGGGGCCTGTCAATTTCTCGTTGACTTCCGGTGCGCTGACCTCGTCGATTTCCTGTTTTACGCTTGAAAGCAGGTCGCTGAAGTTGGGGCTCATGCTGTCCTCGCCGATGATTCGAGTCTAAATTGATCCAAGTCAATCAACTTTGTCATGTATCGCATTTTTTAAAGTACACCACGCGATTCGGATTCACAACCCTTCGAATCGCCTTCAGATGGCCGTCCTCGACCGATCTGAAACTTGATGGGGTTGCACGCCGAACCAATCGTGGCGCCGCTGCCCGGGGGCGCAGTCAACTCGATTTTTCCCAGTCGTTTCCACGCTCCTGGAGTTCGTCCAGGATTCCCTGCATCCGATCGCGGTACCCGCGTACCGCTTCCTCGTCCGTGTCTGGCGGAATCCACAGCGGCTCGGCCATGAATACCTTCGCACGGGTGAACGGCATCGGGATCTGAAAATGATCCCAGCTATTCAACTGGATCCTGCGTTTCATGGAAATGTGGAAACAAAAGATGGCCGCTCCAGACTTTCGAGCCAGGATGACGGGGCCCTGCTTCGCGACGTAGCGGGGGCCGCGTGGCCCGTCGATCGTGAACCCGGCGTCCCTTCCATTGCGAATTTTGCCGACCATTTCCGCGAGGGCTCGCAATCCGCCGCGGGAACTCGAACCCCGCACGGCGCCGTATCCGTAACGTTCGATGCAACGCGCGATCATCTCGCCGTCCAGATTCATGCTGGTCATTACCGCGATGCGCCGATGACGCCAGTACCAGATTGAGGGAAAGATCCGACCGTGCCATGAGGTGAAGATGGCTCGATTCCCGGACCTGTAAATGGCCTCCAGATACTCCAGCCCCGTCGATTCCCAGCGAATGGTTCTGCCGATCAGGCCGATGGCCCAATATCCGGCCGTGGCGCCGCACGCGATCTTCAGGTGTTGCCGAAGCGTGATCCTTCCGAGCCGTCCCAGACCTCTTGCCGGCAAGCTCAATTGATCGGTTCCACTCGCATGGAATAAACATCGACCCGCTCAATGGGCGTTTCGCCTTCGGTTTCGACCGCGGCAATTCCTTCGACTACGTCCATGCCGCGAACGACTCTTCCAAAAACCGTGTAAAAGTTGTCCAGCGGCGGTTGGTCATCCAGAACGATGAAAAAGGAGGTCAGGGCGCTGTCCAGTTCTTCGCCGCGGGCCATCGAGACAATCCCGGCAACGTGCCTGATGTCGCTGAGTTCGGCCGCGATCGGGACCACCCATTCGGCTGCTTCGGACGAATAGAGTTCCGCTCGCGTGTTCAGGTCGCCTCCCTGGATCACGAAGCCCGGCGCCACTCGATGGAAGGCGGTCTGGTCATAAACTCCCAGCGCGGTCAGACGCAGGAAATGCCGGACCGTGCTCGGCGCGGCATCGGGAAAAAATTCGATCGCGATCTCTCCGAAAGCGGTGTCCATGATCACGCGAAAATTGCCGAGTTCCTCGTCGGTTTCGGTTGTGAAAGGCGTGACCGGGGGCGGGGGAATGGGCTGCAGGGTGATTCCGAGAATCTCTACGCGTTCGAGCGCGATCTGGCTGTCGTCCACGGGCGTCGACGAAATCCGATCGACCACTTCGATCCCTTCCACGACGTGAGCAAACGCGGTGAACTGCCCAGTGAATTGAGGCTGGTCCCCGATACAAACGAAGAACTGCGATCCGGCGCTTGCCGGGTCACCCGGCAGAAGCGTGGCCACAACGGTACCCGCGGTGAAGTCGATGTCTGAAAATTCTGGTTCCAGTCCCATGTTGAAGCCGCCGGTGCCGTACTCCGAGCGCCGTTCGGGTTCCTTCGAATAGGGGTCGCCACTCTGAATGATGCCGTGTTCGAACATGCTGTGGAACGTGGTGCCGTTGTAGAAGCCTTCCTGAACCAGTTGCATGAAGTGGTCGATGTGGTTCGGGGCTTGATCGACGTAGAACTCGAGAACGAAATTACCGGCAGTTGTTTCGACCACTGCCTGGGTTTCTCGAGGGTCCAGCGGCGGATCCTGCAACGGCTGCGTTTCGGGCGTGGCCGTTTGAATCAACATGAGTGTAATGAAGAGTTGGATCATGGGTTCACCTGCCGAAATTCAAGTAAAAGATGGATGTTGTCACGATAGTTTCGATCCCCTGTGAAGCCGGTCGTCCCGAACCGTTCGTGTATTTCATCACGATAGATCGGATGCTCTGTGGAGCGAGTGGTCGCCGAACCGTTTGTGGATTTCGTCCAGTGCGTGAGACAGCTTGTCTTTGTTCTCCGGTTCTGAAGCGAAGAGATCGAGTTGAGGCGCCTGCTCGTCATGCCTCACGAGATTCGCCGTGCCGACACCGATCAGCCGGATCCGTTGTTCGAGCCGGAACCCGCCGAACAGGTTCCGCGCATGGCGGAAAATCTCGTCTCCGTCGTCGGTGGGTTCCGAGAGGGACACCTGTCGATTGTATGTCCTGAAGTCTGCGTAACGCAGCTTGAGCGTCACGGTTCTCGTGCGATAGCGTTTTGTTCTAAGCCGGGCGCCAACCCGATCGGACAGTCGGCGCAAGGTGCTTCTGAGTTCTTCCTGGTCGCGGGTATCTTCGGCAAACGTGGTCTCGCTGCTGACGGACTTTGGCGCCCAATCGGATACGACGGGCCGGTCATCTTTTCCATGGGCGAGATTCCACAGATGCAAACCTGTTGAACCCAGTGCGTGTTCCAGAGCGGCTGGGGGAATGGCCGCCAGTTCGGCGACGGTTTCGGCACCGAGTTTGCGAATGCGTGCCGCCGTCTTGGGGCCGACGCCCCAGAGTTTCGAGATGGGCAGCGGGCCGAGAAAACCTTCGACATCGTCGAACGGTACGATAACCATCCCATCGGGTTTTTCCAGATCCGAGGCGATTTTGGCCAGAAACTTGTTGGGAGCAAGGCCGACCGACGCCGTCAGGTCCGTTTCGTTCTTTATCTGGATCTTGATGTTCTGCGCGATCTTCTCGGGGGGACCCATCAGTGCGATCGAACCGGTAATGTCCAGAAATGCTTCATCGATGCTCAACGGTTCAATCAGGTCGGTGTAGTGGCGAAAAACGGCCATGATCTGTCCCGAGACTTCTTGGTATCGTTCAAGACGCGGACGGACGTAACGGCCTTGGGGGCACCGGCGCCAAGCATGACTGATGGGAAGTGCCGAGTGTATGCCAAATTCACGGGCTTCGTAGGAACACGCGGCAACGACGCCCCGGCCGGCGCCTTCCTTTGGGTCCGCTCCGACAATGACGGGCTGCCCCTTCAGTTCCGGACGATCGCGTTGCTCCACCGATGCGTAGAACGCATCCATGTCGACATGGAGGATCGTTCGCATGGGAGAATTGTAATTGAAATTGAAGAAACCGGCAGCCCAAGGCGCGAGGAACGGCCCGTTCCTCGCGCCGGGCGCGTAGCGGCGTGTTCTCCGGCGCTTTCCTGGCGCCGGGCGCGTAGCGGCGTGTTCCTCACGCCGGATCAAGCGCGGCGCGTCTGAAGTTTTCTGATTGAACTGGAAGTAAGCGCGGGGCCTGAAGTTTTCTGACGGAACTGAAAGTAAGCGCGGACGATGGGTGGGCGGCGTGGGGGAAGAAGAGCGGGCAAGATGCCCGCGTTCAACGGCGCGTTCCTCGCGCCGGGCGCGTAGCGGCGCGTTCCTCGCGCCGGATTAAGCGCGGGACCTGAAGGTTTCTGGTTGAACTGGAAGTAAGCGTGGACGATGGGTGGGCGGCGTGGGGGAAGAAGAGCGGGCGTGGCGCATATCCATGCGCCAGAGAAGAGATGCCCCGCGTTCAACGGCGCGTATCCACGCGCCGGGCGCGTAGCGGCGCGTTCCTCGCGCCGGATTAAGCGCGGGACCTGAAGGTTTCTGATTGAACTGGAAGTAGGCGCTGACGATGGGTGGGCGGCGTGGGGGAAGAAGAGCGGGCAGGATGCCCGCGTTCCCAGGGGGCGGGCCTGAAGGTTTCTGATTGAACTGGAAGTAAGCGCTGACGATGGATGTGACCGGCGTGGGTCGCACCCGGAGGGAGATGCGTGCCCTTCCGCCTCCTGAATGCCCAGGCATGTTCCAGCGTCGCGGGCAGGCGTCTTTTTCTTGCGCGCAGCAGCGCGCCCTGGCGCTTGATCCGGCGTGAGGAACACGCCGCTACGCGCTTTTTTTCGGTGCGAGGAACGCACCTGAGAACGCGGGCATCCTGCCCGCACCCGGGATGCCCACATCCGGAATATTGAGCCTTTAGGGAGCTTGGCCTGGAAGTTCATGCAATCTCTTTGCGGGCAGGATGCCCGCGTTCAACGGCGCGTATCCACGCGCCGGGCGCGTAGCGGCGCGTTCCTCGCGCCGGATCAAGCGCGCTAAGACGGGAAGGCTTCTGATTGAAGTGGAACAAGGCGAAGACGATCGGTGGAAACAGCAGGAAGATGCGGGTCAGATGTGGTACATGACCTGGCGGTTGAAAACGCGGGCTTTCTGAACGAGACTGGCGAAGCTGACGTCGTTCAAAACCGATCCGATCGCCTGGTCGACGTTGTTCCAAATCGCCTTGAATTGGTGGGCGTTCTCGCCCTCGCCGTTGGAAGACAGTTGAACGAAGGGGCCGCTGATGCTCTGGATCACGTCTCCGACGGTGATTTCCTCAGGTGGCCGCGCCAGAACGTACCCGCCGTCCGTGCCCCGCTTGCTGCGGACGATGTCCACGCGCTTCAGAATCTGCATGATCTGAAAGAGGAACTTGACGGGGATGTTTTGCCGTTCGGCGATGTCCTGGACTCGAATGGGAAGGTCGGGATCGTAGTTGAGCGAAAGCTCCAGAACGGCCTGACACGCATATTCGTCCTTGGCGGATATCTTCATTCGAATTCACTATATCAAAAGTGAATTCGGCCGCGCCGAATTCACGCTCTTCCACCAAAAGTGATTTCCGCAAAGCGGAAATCACGCTCTTCCATCAAAAGTGATTTCGGTGAAGACGAAATCACGTTCTTCCATCAAGTGAATTCGGCACCGACGAATTCACTCTTGCCGAGTGAATAGGCGTCAGCCCTCCGGTCTCCAGCGGTACCGGCCCAACGGGATGCGGTCGCCGCCGGAAAACTTCACACCCTCGCGCTCGAGCAGAATCCGCTGTATGCTTTCGCACCCGGGTTCCGAACGCGCACTGATTTCACCGCGTGCGTTCACCACTCTGTGCCAGGGCAGGGAAGTCCCCTCGCCAAGCGCGCTGAGAGCGTAGCCCGCCTGCCGGGCGCCGTGCGGGATGCCCGCAAGTTCTGCAATCTGGCCGTAGGTGGCCACCCGGCCCCGGGGTATCTGGGCGACGACCGTATAGATGCGTTCGTATGAACTCGGTCGGGGCATTCGCATCAGTCTTCAGGCCTTCCGCAATTCCCGAAAATTGACACGAAATATTCCAAAGCCGCTACGCAATCGTCTTGAAGACGCGATCCTCACCGGCTCTCACCCCGAGAATCGGCATCGAAAAAAGATGCCTTGCTTGATTTTTTTACTATCATGGTCTGGTAATGCAGCGATGCGCCCATCTGTACGAGTCGGGTATCCAGTGCAATGAAGAGGTGTTGCCGGACGGCAACTTCTGCGAGGACCATGAGGTGATCCGCGATTTCTTCGAACCTCTGACCGACCATCCTTTTCGCAAGTTGATTATGAGGGTGGCTGCGCTGATTCTGCTGATCACCTTCCTGATACCTTTTTACTACACTTTGAAGAGCATGTACCTGAATCGGACGGTCACGGCCCAGGAGGCGCAGTGAGCCGACGCCGGACTCTCTGGCTGGTCCTGGCGGTTGCCGGCGGCTTGCTGACAGTCAGCGCGTTCGCACAGATCGAGATCCGGTTGGGTTCTGCTGACGTATTTCCGATTACGGGTCGGATGACCGGTCACTACAACGACATACTCCACATCGATCAGAACACTTCGCCGACCGATCGTTTCGTGTTCGCCAGGTTGCTCTATAAAGGTCAGATTCCGGGGTATATCAAGAACTGGTATACAGACTGGCCGGAGGGAGACCGGCACTTGATCATGGGGTTGGATCGCCTCTCGAACGTACGGCTCGAAGAACATGCGCGGGTGGTGCCGGTAAACGATCCCGCGCTGTTCGAATATCCGTTCATCTACACCAGTGAGCCGGGGCAGATGGTGTTGACGGATACCGACGCGCTGATGATGCGGGAGTACCTGAACCGCGGGGGCTTCTGGGTTCTTGACGATTTCTGGGGCAGTTTCGAATGGGAGCGTTTCCTCGGGGAAGTCGAGAAGGTGATACCGGGCGCGGAAATCCGCGATATCCCCATGGATCATGAGATCTTCCACGCGTTTTACGACATTGAGGAAATAGTCCAGGTCCCGAGTCTCAACTATGTCTATACCGGAGTGGTTATCGAGCAGGATGGGTTCGAAGCGTATTGCAAGGGAATCTGGGACGATAAGGGACGCCTCATCGTTGTGATCAACCATAATACGGACCTCGGCGACGCCTATGAGCATGCCGACGATCCGCGGTACCCTCACGATTTTTCGGGCTTCGCCTATCGCCTCGCCACGAACTTCATTGTCTACGCGCTGACCCATTGAATGCATGTGCGGACCCTTTGAATGCGCGTGCTGAACCATTGAGTACCTCACCTTGATACCGGCGATTGTTCTTTCGGCGGGAAAATCCGAGCGGATGGGAAGCCCGAAGGCTTTGCTCTCACGCGACGGAACGACGTTTCTGGATTCCGTCCTGTCTTCGGTGCGGGCGTCAACGCTCGATGGCGTCATCGTGGTCCTGGGACACCATCGCAAAGAGATCCTCCGGGCGATTGATCTGGAGCGTTGGGGATTCGATTTGGGGCGTTGGGTGTTCAACGAAGATTATGAACAGGGTATGACGACATCGTTCCAGGCGGGTATACGTCAGGTTCCGGATGAAGCCCTGGGCGCGATGCTGTTCCTGGTCGATCACCCCGCTCCCGATGCTAGGACTATCGACGCATTGGTGGCTGAATTTCGTCCGGGCCATATCGTTGTGCCGCTTTTTGAGAATCGTCGCGGGCATCCGGTGCTTTTCTCGCGCGAGGTGCTCGACGAAATTGCGATACTGCCTCCGGATCGTGGGGCAAACAGCGTCGTACGGGCGCAACCGGACCGCGTCATTCAGGTTTCAGTGAGCGATCCGGCGGTATTGACCGACATCGATACACCGGAGGACTTCAACCGCTGGATCGAGAATCGAGAGGCCCGGTAGGGCCCTCGTTTTGCCGGCGCCTGGAGTTAAGTTATCATCGAAGTTTACGACAGCGATCCGCCCATGAACTGGGGGGACGCGGTTCGTGGAGGCAGGGAGGTACGATGGCAGGCGGAAAGTTGAGTAAAACGGCCCGAGCAAGTCTTGGAAAGGACAGGGGCGGGGCGTTTTTGAAAAGTTGTCCCCAGTGCGAGACACCAATGGTCGCGACCAAGGTAATCAAATCGGCACGATTGCCCGGTGGCATGTATTGGGTTTGTCCGAAAGACGACTTTCGGATGAAAACCTGAATCGGAAAGATGTCTATTTGCGCTGTCGTTGGGCCAGCGCACGCAACGCGACGATGAGGCCGGTAAAACCGACGCCGATAAAGGCGGACAGGGAACTGAGTATGGCCGTCTCGTGATGCAGCATTATTCTGTTAATTGGCTGCCGTATCCGGCGTCGACCGTATTCCGGCGGTTGGCAGCCCTTGGTGGAACCCGGCACGGCGCCGTTACGGACGGCTGGCGGTCAGGGCTCAATTCCGAAGTCTACCCAGTGACCGCTGTCGACGTAGGGGTTGAACGGATCGAGCGACGAGTCGAAGCCGTTCGGGCCCGCGTCCGATCCCGCGGTTTCGATCCCGGGATCCAGAATGGCCGCGATCTGATTCTGAACATCCTGCAAATGCGCACGGGTCTCGACATCGTCCACGTTGCGCAGCGAGGATTGCACTTCGCTTGAAAGCCTCCGCAGTTGGTCTCCCAGAAGCGCACGCATATCGTTGAACGCCGAGTTGTTCCCGTTGATTCGCGCGTCCACCAAGTCCAGATAAAGTCGTTGCAGGTTGCGGCGGAAGGCATCGGTCTCGACGTCGTCCGCCGAAAGTTCCGACCAGATGCCTTGACGCAGATCGGACAGAAAGTCATCTGGACCGTAGGTTGAATCGTCAATCGAATTCTGCTCCACCAACCGCGTGAAACGGGCGCCGTCCAGCAGGAAATTGAGTACGGATCGTTGACTGTTGCGGATGCGTGCCAGAACTCCGAAAGGTTCGATGCGGCGCAAGAGTTCGGGCCGGATCATGAATGACGGCGTCTGGAATGCGTAGTCGTTCAGGAAGCGGACGGCATCGGCCTGTCTTTCCGGCGGCACCGGAGTGAAGCGAACGGCATTCTGTCCGCCATGAACCTGGCGCGAATCGAATGCACCGACCAAGGCGCCCACATGGTTCATTTCGCGAACCCATTGAGCCAGGATCCGACCGTACAACTCCTCGAGTTCATCCCAGTTCTCACCCGATTCCTCGGTGGCATCCAGAAGCAGATCCATCACGCGTTCCAGGTTCCTGATCCCCAGTTCGGTGGCCTGTATGGCATCGGCATCGCCCACGGCTTCGGTCAGATTGCCTGGATCCGTGGTCGAGGATCCGGCTGTCGAAAAGCGGTACCAGGGAGTATCTTCCTGTTCTCGCGCCCATGCATCGAGGGTTGGCCGCTCATCTTCGGGTGACTTGGCGCCGGGTATGGGGGCGTATCCCCAGTGGGCTGCCCAGAGATCGTAGGGCCCGATGCGGGGTATCAGGAGTTCGGGGGGAACGTTGTCTTCCGGTTGAACGAGGTAGTTGAAACGGCTGTAATCCATCAATGTCGGCGTGTGACTCATTTCGGCGAGCCACTCCGGTTCGCGAAGGTTCTCGACGGGATACGTCGAACTGGCTTTCATGTTGTGTTGAAAACCGAGCGTATGTCCCACTTCGTGGGCGACGACAAAGCGCAGTAACTCGCCCATGAGTTCGTCCGGGAACGGCAAGGATTGGGCGCGGGGGTCCAGAGGAGCGACCTGAACGAAATACCAGTCCCTCAGCAGATTCTGGACGTTGTGATAGAACTGAATGTCGGATTCCAGAATCTCTCCGGTCCGTGGATCGTTGACATGGGGGCCGGATGCGTTTTCGACATTGGAGGCCAGCCACCGGATCACCGAATGGCGCGCGTCTTCGGGACTCCAGTCGGAGTCTTCTTCCTTTGATGGCGCTTCCCGAGCCACGATTGCGTTGCTGAAACCTGCCGCTTCAAGCGCGGGCTGCCAGTCTTCGACGCCTTTCTTGATGTATTCCACCCACTGTGTCGGCGTGGCGGGATCGACGTAGTAGACGATCGGCTTGACGGGGTCGGAGATTTCCGCTTCGGGGTCTTGTTTTTCGAGGCGCCACCGCGTGATATAGCGACGTTCCGCCATACGGTGTTCATCCGTGCCGAAATCGTTCTGCCTCACCGAAAAATAGCCCACCCGATCGTCGAACAGACGGGGCATCATGGGCTCTTCGGGAAGCTTCACCATGCTGAACGCCATCTCGATGGTGGCGCTGCCCGGGCGCATTCCGGAGCCACCGCGCGCTCCACGGCCGCCCGCGTTGTCGGGCGGTCGTGTATAGGTCTGGATGGCACGCGCCTCAACGTTCTCGGGAAAAGCCATGATGCGGTCGACGTAGGACCGCCGCCGGTCGAAGCCACGCGCCCCCAGGGCCGTTCGAGCACTGAATTCAGGGATTTCGCTGGCGTAGAGGGCGGAAATATCGATTACCACGGATTCTTCGTTCTCGCCCAGCGCGGCGATATCGAATACCTGCAGAATCGCCTCGGTGTTGGAGGCCTGAACCGCCTGAGCGATCGGCAAGCTTTCGTCCGCGACGATGTCGTATATCACGTTCCTCAGGAAGACCCGGTCACCGTGGCGTTCCCACCGGACGACGCGTTCATCCAGTTTCTGGCCTCCATAGCCGGCTCCGATCGCAGTGCGGGCAATTCGTCCCACCCAGAGGAACTCCTTGCCGAATTCGGAGACCGGTATCTCGTAGAACCAGTCGTCATCCACCTTGTGCACCGTGAAGACACCCTCGTCGGATTCGGCTTCGTCGGTGATAACGCGGTCGTAGGGCC
Source organism: Terriglobia bacterium (assembly GCA_963555775.3). Lineage (GTDB taxonomy): Bacteria > Acidobacteriota > Terriglobia > 20CM-2-55-15 > 20CM-2-55-15 > JAJEDW01. The sequence continues at coordinate 98,495 of CAUVWY020000010.1, forward strand.
GGATACCCCCCCGGCCACGTCCGCCCGGGCCGTTGTCTTCTCCCTCTTCGTCCTCGTCGGATGCCTCATCGGCTTCCTCACCGGTCTCCGGTTCCTCGGGTGCGGGCTCTTGTGGCGCCGGCGGGGGAGTGGGTGGTGAAGGCGCAGGCGGCTCTTGCTGTGCGAGCACAAGGGGCGTGGCGATAAGTGCGAATACAAGCAGGGTAAGGTAGAAAAGTCGGACGTTGTTCTTCATCGGGGCCAATCTCCCTCAGGGGGCAGCCACCATGGCTCCGGTCGTCCGGCTCTCCCGCGGCTGAATGATTCGACGTCGTCAAAAATCTAATCGTTTTGAGGGCCAAACGCAAGATATGGAGGAATTATTCGATTTGGCAACAACGCGGCTCCTGAACGGCCTGGTGCAAGAGACCATAAGTCACGGTTTCTATAATTCTTGAAGATTTGATCGAAAGTTTTCCACAGGTTTTTCCACAGGTGTTGCGCGTCTTTGTGATTCGCCGGCGAGGAGGCGCAATCCCGGCAAGGGGCGGCTGACGCCTTCCTGAGAGTCGGCAGGGTATTGCCGCCGCCTGCCACGCCTTTATGGCCGGGGGACCCAAGGGCTGATCCGATGTCGGCGATATTTGTTGACATAATAATCATTATGCGACGTTGTTGATCGACTCCGTGGGTAGGCTTGGCCGCGTCCGGAAGACCCCTCCCCGCCGCTCTACCGCGCCCTGCCGGCTCTGGCCCGCCTTGAATGCCGAACCCTTCCGGGCCATAATCTCTTTGTGACTACGCTCACCGACAGCTTCCACCGCCCACTCAAGGACCTTCGTATCTCGGTCACCGATCGTTGCAACTACCGCTGCAACTACTGCATGCCCTTCGATGAGTACGTGTGGATCGAAAAGGAAGAACTCCTGTCGTTCGAAGAACTGGTACGGGTCGCTTCCGTTTTCGTCAGCCTGGGTGTCGAAAAGATCCGGATCACCGGCGGTGAGCCTTTGGTTCGCCGCGACCTTGAAGACCTGATCCGCGACCTGACCCGGCTTGAAGGTATCAAGGATCTCTCGCTGACGACGAACGCTTCGCTGCTGGCGCCCAAAGCCGTCCTACTCAAGGAGGCTGGCCTCCGGCGAATCAATGTCAGCCTCGACACGTTGCGGGAGGATCGATTCCGGGAAATGACACGGCGCGGAGACCTCAATCAGGTTCTCGAAGGAATTGAGGCCGCCCGGCAGGCCGGTTTGACGCCGATCAAGATCAACTCGGTGGTGATCAAGGACACCAACGACGACGAGATTCTCGATCTGGTCGAATATTGCCGCAGCAATCGTTTCGAGATCCGTTTCATTGAATACATGGATGTCGGCAACTCCAATAACTGGAGCATGGCCAACACCGTAAGCAAGCGGCAGATCCTCGATACGATCGAAGCCCGCTATCCGCTCGAAGAGATCGGGCGCCCCGATGGCCGCGCACCCGCCGAACAGTTTCGATTCAAGGATGGACTCGGGTCCGTCGGCATCATCGGATCGGTTACCGAACCGTTTTGCGGCAGTTGCAGCCGGGGCCGGATGACCGCGGACGGACGGTTCGTCACCTGCCTCTTTTCAGAGTCGGGATTCGATCTCCGATCGGTTATTCGAGGGGGCGCCTCGGACGCCGAACTCGCCGAGGTCATATCGGGTATCTGGAATGGCCGGAAGGATCGTTATTCGGATCTTCGCTGGGAAGCGATTCAGTCGGGCGAGCCAATGCCGGCGACGCGGAAGATCGAAATGATCACGCTCGGCGGATAACCGTCCGTACGGATCCGCGCGGGGGCGACGAGCAGTCGTCGTCCCTGCCGCAGCGCAACTCTGAAAGGTTTTGCCTCGACCTGCCAGGCTTCCGAGTCCCCTTTTCCGCGGCCGATCGACCCAAACAAGTCAATAGTAGCTCACCGTCAGGCGAACGCCCCCGGGTTGAGCTGTGGCAGTCGCGTTCGAATAGTACGCGGTCGCCCGAAGCTCGGACCCGGCTTCCACGAAGACAGGTTCGGCAAGGATGTACGGCGTCGGCCACTCGAAGGGTATGTCTCTGGCAAACAGCAGGATCTCGGTCCCTCCGTCCGGTTTTCTGACCGCAACCTCGAGGGATTGAATTCCGGGCTCGAAACGAGGCCAGAGAGACAACACCCGTGAATCGGCGGCGATCGCCGCTTCGGTGCTGAAGCGGGTGGCTTCGCTGCCGACGGCCACTTCTCCACGAACTTCGAGCACGAGGTCGGACGGCACGTTGGCCCGGCCGGACCCGTCTTCGGCGAAGAACAGCCCAAGCACTCCTTCGTCGGACACCTGTTCGGTGGACGGTCGATAATGAAATTCTGCGGCCACCCGTGAACCCGGCGGCAATCGGTAGGCCACCCCATCGGGGAGGTCCACGTAACCGTGCCACGGGGTCCAACTGCCCAACCATTGCTCCGTTGCTTCGACGCTGAACGCCGCCGCGCGTACGACACTCCGGTCTCCGGGTTTGAATTCCAGTCCCCGAACCCACGTCTCCGTTGTCAATCCGAGATCGACAACCCGGCGTTCGATCCGCTCTCCCTGCCCGGGTTCGATGACGGTCTCGTCGAGCACAACCCTCCGATCCGGCTCGCCGAGCGCCCAGTTATCGAAATCGGCGCGGGCCTGAACCGCCGCGGGCACGTCCCCGGCATCGCGGACGTTCAGGAACACCGCTCCGGCGTTCCGCGGACCCAAACCTTCAACCCACGAAATCAGGAATTGTGTCTCTCTCAATGTAAGACTGTTGTCATTTGCGAACTTTCCGTATCCGGGGACGGCTGCCCAGGGAGGCATGTGACGGGCAAGCACCTCGGCAAGAACCGCTTCCCTGCCGAGCCAGGTCTCCTCGTAGGTGACCAGGGATGGCGCCAGGCTGCCGGGCGCATGACATCCGGCGCAGTGGGTCTCGATAACCCGGACGACTTCACGATCGAACAGAACCGTGTTGGTCGTCGTGACGTGCGTGAGCGCGCCCTCGGGCCACGTCATCCAACCCGCCAGGACGAGCATCGCAATCGGCAGCGCCGTGAACCTTGTCATTTTCATGACACCCTATTCTGCGGCCTCGACATTGAACGTGTACGCGAAAGTGTGAATTTCGTCGTTGCGCTGGAACTGTGTCCAGGCCCTGTAGAGGCCGGGTCTCGGCAACAGCCCCTCGAACGTGACTTCGGGACCGCCCCGCAACGCGGAATTGTCGACGCCCATGGGCAACATCAACGGCAAGGGGCCGGTTTCGTCGTCGGAATTGGCCAGGTCCAGAGGATGCGAATGGACATAGTCGACCATGTCTTCGCTCATGATGAGCATGTGGCCGAATGAACCCAGATAGGGCTGAATGTCCGTGGCCGGATTCCCGGTATCGGTATCGGTCAAATCGAACCGCATGTGGCCGTAGAGCCCCGGCAGAAACACCGGCGGGTCATAAGACAAAGTTGCAGTCAAACCGCCGACCGTCTTGGTGAAGTTGGTGTCGACCCCCAGGCGCGCACTGTCTCCAATCAGGTCTCCGCCGTAGCCGGCCGTTACCAGCGGTTTCGCAATGAACTGCGCCGACCCCCCGTTCGGCACAAAATCCGAGAGCACCTTGTAATAACCGTCTTCCGGAAGCGTGACTTCGATCGACCAGCGGCCTTGGTCATCCTGCTCGGGATGGATGTGCTCGAAGTGCTGCATGTCCTGACTGATGACAAACAAGTGATATTGCCGGTCATGCACCGTCAGAAAGTTGCGTGCCTGCTGCCCGGTTCCGGGATGAAAAACGCTGAACCGCAACGTTACGGGCTCACCCGCGCGAACTACTGATGGAACCGTCTCGAATACCATTTCGTAATCGCGCACGTCGTACGGATTCGACTCCACCAGCCTCATCCCGTCGCGCGGACACATTCCTCCGACTTCGGATGTGTAGTCGGGATGCATGGGACAGACGTAGGCGACCTCCTGGTCCGGATCCAGCAAGGGCGGCGCCAACGGCATTGGCATCGGCGGATTCTGTCCGACGAGCGCGACTCCCGCCGACGCCGCCAGAACCAGCAAGACCGCAATCCCGATCGAAAAACGTCCGATCATCGGTGCGGACTCGTCGCGTTACTTTCGTAGGTGCCCGTTCCCGGGCCGGGCAATTCGCCGCTTCGGGGACCGGCATATCGGGCCACATGAAGCCCCGTGTCGTTATCGGTCCAGTAGATGAGGCCGTCCTTGAAAACCGGATAGCTTCGCGCCACGCCGTGAGGCAGCGTCAGGGCATATCCGACCTCCCGGGGATTGTACGGATTGGAGATGTCGATCGCCCGCAAACCGTGACCGTACCAGGTGGTGAAAACCAGGTTTCTGAATACCGTTGGATTGTGGTTCTGTTGCGGTACGTTGCGCCGGGGTTCCCCGTTGGGTTCGGTATTGGCCTGGGTCAGGCACTCGTCCATTTGGTTGTCCGGTATCGCAAAGGCGCCGACCATCACGGGCGTGGCCTCGGCTTCGACCGACACGATCCGCGCGTGCATCAACGGACATCCCCCGTTTTCGTCGCTCAACCAGACGTAGGCGGGACGGCCATCGACGTTGCCCCGCACCGCGGCGGGACGCTCGGGCACGAAGACGGCACTGTGGATGCCGGTGGGCAAGGAACTGAACGGCGGATGAACGTCAAGGCGCGACCGCGTCAGGAGCACCAGGTACCGGGCCGCCTTGGCGGCTTCCGTCGCGTCGGACGTCAGGAACGCCTGCAGGCCCGGATCGTCGCTGACCACCATGTGCAGGCAGTCGTTGGCAATCTCGCCCAGCAACGATGCATCCACGAAGCCGTTGACCGAAGCAATCGTCGAACGTGTATTGCAATCGGCGGTTCCGGCGGCCAGGTCCGCGTTCCGGTTCCGGGCGATCCCCTCGGAGTTCAGGACATAGAATCCCGCATTCCCGCCGGCGGCATAAACGCGTTCTCCGTCCGCGGACACCGACAGCGAATGCAGCATGTTGTTCTGCCGGTTCTGATAGTTCCCTGCCCGCCCCGAGCGGTTCGTGGAATCGCTGAAGTCGGCGAAGCGGCCATCGCCGAAGAGTCCGGTTTCGTCTGGCAGTTCGTTGATCGGAGGTCCACCTATCTCTTGAAGACTGAAACCGGCAAGTACTTGAGGATTCTGTAATATATCGCCAGTATCCTCATCCGTTACAGCAAGAACGATACCGTCGGGAATTCGGAGGCCGGGGTTTTCCGGGTCCGGCAGGCCGCCCCCCGAAAACATCGCCATATACGCCAGGACGCGATTCGAATTTCGGGGGTCGTGCCACAGGAAGAATTCATGCGATGGGCCGTTGAAGTCGTAGGCCTCGCTCTCGAAAACCGGCAGGCAACTCTCGGTGTCCACTTCAAAGGTTTCCAGACGTCCGATCGTGCGGGTCCCCGCGTTGCGTATCACGATCTGCCGGTCCTGGCCGCTCGACGTGGTATAGACCAGGGACCGAAGCTCCCGATCGTCGAACCCCTCGTTGCCGATCGCCATTGCTGGAATCTCCCCAACCTGAACCGGTGGATCAACTTCCGGGTTTGGCTGAAGCCTGAAAATGTTGATCGCATGCGTCGAACCCGGACCGTTCCGATGGCCCACGTACGCACACTGGCCAGCGATACCCAGTCCTCTGGCGTCGCCTCCACCGTCCAGGTCCCCGCCCCGCCACGCACCGGTTGCCGGGTCCCGCTCTGAAGGCACGGTCAATACCCAATGAATATGCTCGAAATTCCTAAACAGGTTGAGCTCGGTCTGGAGTGCCCGGAAACCCGCGCGGGCATCCTCTTCTGAAGAAAAGGGGTCCAGATCGCCCTCGGCATTCACGCGGACCGAAGGCATCTGGCCAATCGGCGTGTCGAAAGTGCTGGGCTGGCATCCGGCGGGGTCGTCGGAGAAGTCGACGCACTGGGCATGAGCGTCCGGCGTAATGGCTACGGATAACGCCAGCAACGACGAAAGGACAATGATGTTGAAAAACGGCCGGACTCGGACACTCATGGCATCGCTCCTCGAATATGTTCGCTTGAGAATTGGCCCAAGTATAACCAGAAGGCGGCGTTTCGAGGAGTTCGTTGAAGCTGGAATATCGGCACGGGCTTACCGAGCGCCGGGTCCGTCCCCGAGAATGACCGAATAACTGTCCTGGCTACGGGTATCGTTTCGACATCCAGTTGAATTTTTCTCCCCGCATCCGCCGCAACCTTTCGTAGTATGTGGGGCATGTCTGTCGACTCGAATGGCCACCGGTGAGCATCCTTTCGCGTTGGTTCCAACAACCGCAGTCGGTATGGCTCCGCCGTGCCGTGTTCCAGGTGCATCTCTGGACCGGGGTCGCGCTATCGGCCTACATCCTTGCGATCTGTATTACCGGCAGCATCCTGGTGTTTCGTGTCGAACTGTTGCAGCACTTCGATCGCGGGCCGGTTCTGGTTGAACCGTTGGGGCAACGCCTCGACGAGGATGGAGTCAAAGCCGCGGCGCTCGAGGTGTATCCGGGGTATAGCGTGTCCCAGATGTTCGAGGGACGAGACTCCAACCAGGCGGTCGAGGTCTGGCTGGAGCGGGATGGCGCTCGATTGCAGCGCCACTTCGATCCGTTTACCGGTGAAGACCTGGGCAACTCCATTTCCGCCGGGATCCGTTTCATGTCCGGGACGCTCGAACTCCACGACAGCCTGTTGTTCGGAGAGACCGGACATACGGTGAACGGCGTAGCCAGCATCATGTTTACGCTGCTCGCGCTGACAGGCGCCGTGATCTGGTGGCCGGGAGTACGTAGCTGGCCGCGGAGCCTCTATGTCCAGGTGCGGTCGAACTGGAAGCGACTCAACTGGAGCCTACACAGCGCGATCGGTTTCTGGACGGTCCTGATCCTGTTCATGTGGGGGCTCAGCGGCATCTACCTGATCTTCCCTCAACCATTCATGGCGCTGGCCGACACGATCGAGCCTTTCGATCCCGACAACTTCGAACCCCGTATCGTCGACGAGATGCTGGCCTGGCTCGCGCGATTGCATTTTGGAAGGTTCGCGGGGCTGCCGGTCAAAATTATCTGGGCCGTCTTGGGTGTCGTTCCGCCGGTCCTGCTGGTGACCGGGGTCATCATCTGGTGGAATCGTTCGATACGGAAGGGGGCGTCGGGCGCCATCGAACCCAGATAACAGGCACAAGCATGGCCGGGCGGCCACGCCTGCGCCCCAAAGAAACGTGTGACCGAGTAATTACCGATTCTCTTCCAGGTCCGTATTCGAGCCGCCCACGAACAGCTTCCGTCCGTCTTCGAACGTAATACTTGAACCGTTGGCACGGTTCGCTCCGTCCTTGGCCTGATAGCCGGAAACGACAATCTTGGTGCCCGGAAGCAGGGATTCACGGTTGAAACCGCGCCGAATCAGCCCGTTCGGGGCGCCCGCTTCAATCGACCAATCTTCCATCGCGCCATCGTCGTTCGTTACCTGGATGTGGATCCACGCATGAGGATTGATCCACTCCATCTGGGTCACAGTACCTTCGAGGTTGACGGGCCGGTTGGCATCGAACTCGGCCGAGAACGCGTGATGCGCCTCGACGGGCGCCGTCACCGGCAACAGACCAACACCCCCAACTGCAACGGCAAGCGCGACTACAACGGTAAGCCTTGATCGCATTGTCTCCGACCTCCTTCGTCTCACTGAAATCGATTCGTTTCCTACTGATCCTACTGAGCGCCGCCCGCCGCTTCCTGGGCGCGTGACCCGCTCAGACTGTTGAACATCGCATGGTTGCCTTCGTGACAGGCGTATTCGTACACCTCGTATCCGGGTTTCTGCTTGATCGGAAAGGCAGCCGTCCATGACCCCTCCCAAGTGCCGGGATCGGTAAACGTGGCTTCATAATTGATCGTGTCGGGTCCGACACGGGTGAAGCGTTCAACAACGTGGAGATTTTCGCTGTGACGCGTCCCCCCGCCGTTCACCGTCACACCGGTCCTGTCGGACAGGTTGCGGGTCTCGACGACCAGGGTGTCGCCTTCCCAGCGCCCCACGGCGTCGCCCATCCACATCTTGATGTCTCCACCGACGTGTTCACCATCCACAATGGGGATGATGCGGGCCTCGTGAACCATCTCGTACTGAATCCCGACGTATCCCGGCCCCTGAACGATTCGAGTCCCGTTGCCATAAATGACAGGAAAGATCGAGCCCGTCACGCCGCGAGTGATACAGCGAATGTAGGGCGAAAAATTCTCCCACGAATCCGCATCGCCGCGAACCAGGGCATTGTACGCCTGGGTCCGCGCCTCGGCTTCGGGCGTGACCTCGGGAACCCGGCCATTCGGCGGATCGACGACCAGCGAGGTCTGGCGCGACAGCTCGTCGCCCCATTCCAACCAATGTCCCGGAGGATTGATCGTAATCCTCGGGTTGTCGCCGGCAAATTCTTCGGTACGCGAGGCAATGTTGCGCTCGTTCTGCTCGATGCGGGCGTTGTATTCCTCTTCGGTCAGGAACGGGCGGTCGCCGAATTCCTCGGGACGTTCGGTTCGAACGTTGATCATGTCGTCGCTCGTAAAGACGCCTTGCAGATCCGGGTCGCCCCACGGCGTCCGCCCCACCGTGTAGTTCTGCGCCGCCGCCGTGGATGCCGACAGCAGGACCAGAATCAGAGCCGGCAACGCGAACGACTTTATCGACAAACACTTCATCGAGTATTACTCCTGGTCTTCGTCGTCTTCGACCCGGCGCAGGTGGCCGTACAGTTTTTCTTCGGTGAATTCGACACACTTGAACTCAAGAAGCTTCGCGTTGTTCTCGATGCGGCGATAGAGCGGCAGCTGAATGGTCCAGGGTTCGGAAAAGATCGTCGGGTCTTCGAGCGTGGCTTCGTACTCAATATGATTGGGACTCATCATTGTGTACCGTTCAACAACATGAAGCTGGTTGGACGCGTAGTTTCCCATGTGGTCGAACCAAGCCTGGCCGTTGAATCCGGTGACGTCCACGACCAGCGTGTCGCCTTCCCATTCGGCATTTGACCAGCCCATCCAACTGTCCACCGGGGACAACGTGTCGTTATCGACGCGAACGATACGGTTTGAAGTGGCAAACTCATACGCGATCAGAATCTGGTCGGTTCCCTGAACGATCTGAAAGGGGAACGGCATATAGGTGGTTCGTGGAACGCCCGGCATGAAGCATTTGAGCATCGGATCGTCTTCAAGCCTGTTCTGGAAGTTGGCCTCTTTTTGCGCAAGCGCCTCGGGCAGATAGGGAATCTCGTTTCCGACAACGATGCCCTGTCCGGCGGGGAAAGCGCCCATGGCGCCCAATTCGAAAAAGTGACCTTCGGATGCGGAATGATCCAGGATGTCCCAGTGCGCGGAACCGAAGGTTTGCCACAAACCGGTCAGGTTGGGTTTTCCGTCCGGCATCCTGGGCATATCGGTCTGAAGGCTCTGGGCAGCCGGATTTGGCATCGCCAGCACACCCCACATGACGGCAAGGGCCGAACAACGAATCAATCGATACAAGAAACGATTCAACAAGATTCACCTCTCCGGAAGCATAGACGATAGTACCAACTTCAGCCCGCCTCTCTCACAATTGCCAACAAGCGGCTCCCCGGGTTTCAGATCAGATCAGACCCGCGCCTTCGAGAAGGTACACTGCCAGCGTCAACAAGCCGAAGACGAGCCAGCCGATCGACACCCACTTGAGCATCGCTTCCACCTTGGTCGCCTGCTCACGTATGTGTTCCTGGCCCTCCATCAGATGCTCCTCGGCGGCATCCAGGATCACCGTGTCGTTTTCGTTGAACTCGAGTTTTTTGTCATAGACGTACAACACAGCCATAACCAGGGTCAGCGCCGACTCCACGACGATCATGGTCACTAACAATCCACTCATCTGTCACCTCCCGTGTATTCCCGTCCAATTACATAGCGCGCATTTTGTGGTGTCCAGCAATTTCTATTTTGAAACGTTCATTTCAAGGAACTCGCGGGTGAGGCTCGTTTCGATCTCGAACATGGCTGAATCGCCGTATTCTCTTGGATATGCCAGATCGATACCGGCGGCCTTTCCGAGCCTCGCCGGTTTGGAACTCACCATCAGAATCTGCTGAGACAGGAATACCGCCTCGCCGATGCTGTGAGTCACGAAGATGACCGTCTTCCCCGTCTCATGCCAGATTCGAAGCAGTTCCTGCCGCATGTTGCGGGCCGTCATCTCGTCAAGGCCGCTGAAGGGTTCGTCCATCAGCAGGATTTCGGGTTCGATCGCAAGGGCCCGCGCAATGGCTACCCGCTGCTGCATCCCGCCTGAGAGTTGGGCCGGGTAGTAATCCTCGTACCCTTTCAGTCCGACCAGATCGAGATAGTGACGCACGGTCTCGACATTCTCGCGGCGACGGCCCCGTCTCTCGAGAGGCAGCAGGACGTTCTCATTCACTCGGCGCCAGTCCAGAAGCCGGGGACGCTGAAACACGAAGCCGATCCGGGGCCGATCCCCCTCTCCCTCTTCTGCCAGCGGTCGTCCATTGACGGCGATCGATCCCGAAGTGGGGCGCTCGAGACCGGCGATCAGGTTCAGGATCGTCGATTTACCACAACCCGAGGGCCCCAGCACCGAGTTGAAGCTGCCCTCAGCCGCTTCGAAGCTGATTCCATCCAGGACATGAAGTGTCGAACCATCGGGCCGCTTGAACTCCTTCGACACGTTCTGAAGTGAAATGGAACTCATCGCCCGCCTAAACCGCCAACCGAAGTGGTTCGTCGCCGCGCCAGCGCGTCATGTAGCGTTCAACCGGTTTGAAAATCAGGTACTCGATTGCAAACATCACCAACAAGAACAGCAAGGTCCACGCGAAGACCTGCTCCATCGAAAACAAACCGAACCAGTAGTTGAGTTGATAGCCCACCCCGTTGGGCATCCCGATCAGTTCGACCGTCGTACAGATCTTCCAGCAGATGCCCAGGGCGTAGCGAAGAGCGGCCAGCATGTGAGGGAGCAGTTGGGGAAAGATGACCTTCCGGATGATTTCCCATCGGGAAAGACGAAAGGCCCGGCCCATGCCGACCAATTCGGTATCGATGCCCTTGATTCCCTTCCAGACACTGATCGCTACCGCGGGGAACGCCGCTATTCCGATCGCGACGATCGCCGCCAGATTGGTCACTCCGAACCAGATCACGCAGACAATGCCGTAAACGATGGCCGGGACCGTCAGTCCAACCATCACGACCGAATCCAGATAGAGTTCGCCCTTCCACGACAGACCCATCACGGTCCCGACGACGGTGCCCAGCGCCATGGTCAGGAGCAGGCCGCAACCGACCCGGATCAGAGTTGGGGTGAGGTGCTGGAGCGCATCCCCGGAAGCGATGTTGCCCCACATGGTGGCGAAGACCGGCCAAGGACCCGGAATGAAGCCCGGCAGAAGAAACGAAAAACCCAACCACAGGCCCAGCAGAATGACGAGCGCGAGGATCCTATGGACTATATTCATCGCGAATCAGGCCTTCCGGAACGACTCCCAGCACACTTTCGCCGATGATCCGGTTGACCAGATTCAGATAATCGTTCTGAACCGCAATCTGTTCCGCATCCCAGGTGTCGATCAGATTCGCACCGATCTTCTCTCTCAGCATCGCGCGCGACGCGGGACTCTCCATCTCGATGCTGTCGGCGAACGCCTCCCAGACATCGGGATTCTCGCGAACGTAGTCAAGTGCCGTCCGATAAGCTTCGAGGTAGTCTCTGACGATGCCGGGGTTTTCGGTTGCGAACTCTTCGTTCGTGGCAATGGTCACGTGGGCGGGCGCCCGGCCACCCTGGCGTTCCCGGTATTCTTCACTGAGGTCGGTGAGGACGCGAAAACGTTCCTGGGCCTGCATCTCGATGGACTCGATGGTGCCCAGCAAAACCGCGTCCAGATCGCCTCTCGCGAGCAATTCGATGAGTGCGGGCCCGGGCGCCGTCACAAGCTCCACGTCGTTGAACATATCGAGGCCGTACCAGTTCTGCGCGATAACGGACAGGAACGCAAAGGTCGTCGAACCCGGCCCGCCGAAAGTCCCCAGCCGTTTGCCGCGAAGGTCATCCAACGTCCGCAGGTCCGAATCGTGCGGGACGAACACTGCATTCACCGGCGAAAAGATACCGTAGATCACAATCGTGTCGCGACCCTGGGACCGGGCTGTCGCCATCGTCGTAAAGCCGGCGAACCCGATGTCGACCTGCTTTTCGGCGATCATCAGGTGCAGCGTTGGAGGGTTGAGCGACTGGAGCTTTTCGGGACGCAGGTCGAACTGCTCGAAAATTCCCTGCTCCTCCATCACGAAATCCACGAAACCCTGGGCGCCCGGTATCAGACCCAGGGAGAATCGACGTCCGGTCAACTGTTCATCGGACGATGGCGAATCCGTACAGGAGATCAACAATGCGCCGCATGCCGCAAGGACTGACAACGCACGCCGCGTTCGATAACCGAAAAGCATCATCCAAAGATCTCCATTTTCAACGGCCCCGGCCCAGGCGCCGGCTGCCTCCACGTCAAAAAAGCCCCCCTGCCGGCAGGGGGGCTTTATCGTACACCAACCTCGGGCCCGTTACCGTCCCGTATACGTCACACGCCAGATTACGTTTCCGCCGTCATCGGATACGAGCATGGAGCCGTCGGGCATCTCCAGAAGGGCGGCGGGCCGGCCCCACTGAGTCAGGCTCGCCGTATCCAGGAATCCCGTCATGAAATCCTCGACTCCACCGTTGGGCTGTCCGTTTTCGAATGGAACGAAACCCACCTTGTAGCCGGTGGGTACGGAGCGGTTCCAGGAGCCGTGCAGAGCAACAAAGGCGCCGTTCCTGTAGCGTTCCGGAAACTGGCTGCCTTCATAAAACTTGACGCCCACCGCGGCCGAGTGCGCCTGAATCATCACATCGGGCACGATCGCCCGCGACACCAGGTCGGGACGCTTGCCGACGTGTTCCGGATCGGGGTGGCTACCCATATAGGAATAGGGCCAGCCATAGAAACCGCCGTCCTGGACCGAGGTGATGTAGTCGGGGACCAGATCGTCGCCCAACGTGTCCCGTTCGTTGACCGCGGTCCAGATCGTGTCCGTGCCGGGCTGCAAGGTCAGCGCGACGGGATTGCGGATACCGGTTGCAAAGACACGGTGGCCGCTGCCATCCGGGTTGTACTCGTTGATCGCGGCCCGCGTTTCCGGCTCGCCGTCGCTCTTGTTGGACTCCGAGCCCACGGCAACGTAGATTTTGGTCTGGTCCCGGTTGAAGATAATGTCGCGCGTGCTGTGTCCACCCACGTCCAGATCGGCCAGTTTCTCTTCCCCGCCGCTGGGAGTCAGATCCCCATCGCTATAGGGGAAACGAACCAGACGATCGGTCGCTCCGACGTACACGTAGTCGTTGTGAAAGGCGATGCCGAAGACACCCTGCAGCCCCTCGGCAAAGATGCTGCGTGTGTCGTGGCGGCCGTCATTGTCGGTATCTCGCATCACGACAATCGACCCGGCCCGGCGTTGGGCGAGGAACAGGTCGCCATTCGGCGCCAGCACCATCTTGCGTGGATTCTCCAAATCGCTGGCGTAGACCTCCACTTCGAAACCCTCGGGTACATCGGGCATCGTCCCGGCGGGACGGTCGATGCGGTTGGGGCTGTTTCTCGAGGATTCGGTGGCAAAGGGCTCGACGAGTTCGAAGTGCTGAGCCGCGGCGGTAACCGCGAAGCCGGCCACCAGGACGCACGTGAGAGCAACAAAGGACGCTCGCTTCATGAATGACTCCAAAGTGATGGGTTGAACAACTTGAAATCCTACCCCCTGGGAGTGGAGACATACACCATTTTTTGAATGCCGCGGCGTCTTCCGAGCCCAGCTACCGGTAAAAAGCGTTCCTGTCCTTGCTTCTGAAGGATGTGCGATCATCGCTATTGAACGATGTACCATCGTCCGGTTTGAATGAAACCGGCAAGGAAAACCGCTATGTATCGAGCGATCTGCATTCTCATGCTGGCCGCCAGTCCGCTCGCCGGACAGGCGCCCGAAACAATCCTGGTGAACGGCGCCGTTGTCTCGTTGGACAACGATTCTTCAATCCATCAGGCCGTCGCGGTTCACGATGGTCGGATTCTTGCGCTGGGAACAAACGGGGACATTCAGAGTCTGGCTGGCGAATCCACCGAGGTGATCGACCTGGGTGGACGGACGGTAATTCCCGGCCTGATCGACTCACACATTCACGCGATTCGGGCGGCACGCAGCTTTGCCACCGAGGTCAACTGGATCGGAACGTCGTCCATTCCCGAGGCGATGGAGCGCATCCGGGTCAAGGCGGAAGCCGTGGGACCCGACCAGTGGCTGATCGTTGCCGGTGGCTGGGACGAAGAACAGTTCGAGGAAAAGCGGCGGCCGAGCCAGGCCGAGTTGACGGCCGCCGCTGGGCCAAACCCCGCCTACGTTCAACTGGGCTACAGTTGGGCGCTCCTGACACCGCGGGGCCTCGAAATGCTCGGCATCCGCGGCGCCGAGGATATTTCCGCGCCCGGACGCTTCGAGAACGGCGCGATCAGCGGCCCGGCTTCAGTCATCGTCGGACTCTTCGACCGGCTTCCGTCGCCGACCTACGAGGAACAGGTTGAAGGCACCAGGCTGTTCTTTCGCGAACTGAACCGCCTGGCGATTACAGGCGTCGGCGATCCCGGCGGCAACAACCTGGCAGCGGGCACCGACTACCATCCTCTATTCGACGTGTGGCGTAGCGGCGATCTGACGGTCCGTGTCGTCTACAGCCTCGGCAGCCAGACGGCGGGAAACGAGCTTGCCGAGTTCCAGGACATGACCGGTATGACACCCATGGGATTCGGCGACGACCTGCTGCGCTTCAACGGCGTCGGAGAGCGTGTCACCGCGGCCATGAACAACAACGACGACCCGTCGGATTCGGAACTCGAGCGTTTCTACGACGTGGCGCGCTGGGTGGCGGAGCGCGGTATGTCGATGACGGTCCACTGGCCGAACGACGCCTCGGTGCATCATCTTCTGGACCTTTTTGAACAGGTGGATCGGGACGTTCCGATCGATGACTTGCGCTGGTCGGTCGCCCACCTCAACGACGCTTCGGATGCGACGCTGGAACGGATGCGCGACATGGGGGTCGGATGGACCGTTCAGTTGGGCATGTACTACGGCGGGGAGGGATTTCGCGATCGTGTCGGGGATCGAGCCTCAGCACGCGCTCCGGCAGTGGTGACGGCCCAACGGTTGGGTACGCCGACAGGCATGGGGACCGACGCGCACCGGGTGGCCACGTACAACCCGTTTACGGCGCTGCAGTGGCTGCTCGACGGGCGGACCATCGGCGGCGTCCAGGTCCGTAGCGGCAGCGAGATCCCGTCGCGGGAAGCCGCCCTCCGCCTGTACACCATCGGCAGCGCGTGGTTCTCTCATGACGACGACAGGCGCGGTTCCCTGGAAGTCGGCAAGTATGCCGATCTGGCAGTTCTTTCTG
This sequence comes from Terriglobia bacterium, assembly GCA_963555775.3. GTDB lineage: Bacteria > Acidobacteriota > Terriglobia > 20CM-2-55-15 > 20CM-2-55-15 > JAJEDW01. The sequence continues at coordinate 114,041 of CAUVWY020000010.1, forward strand.
AAGATTATCTGACCGTTCCGGTGAACCGGATCGGCGGCCTTGAATCCGTCCTGACCATGGTGGGCGGCAAGGTGGTCTACGGCAGTGGCGAGTTCGAGGATCTGGAATCCCGGGATTAGGCCCCATGCGCCGCTCATATTTAATGTACTGAGACCCACCGGAGACAGCAATGAACCATCGACCTCGTTTGCCGTATGGAATCCTGAACCTTTTCATGCTTGTTGTTCTCGGACTTGTCTCGGGCTGCCTGGAGGAACCAATGCCGTCGCGTTCGGCCGGTTGGGATACCTTTGTCAACGGCTTCATCGATCGTACCTTTGAAGCCCAACCGCACTCGGGTGTCTATGAAGGGCGCCATGAATTCGATGGACGATTGCCGGACTGGAGCAGTCAGGGGTTGGAGGCTGAACTGACCCGCCTGCACGACGAGCGCGAACGGGCCGACGGGTTCGATCCGGACACAATGGACGAAAGGCAGCGATTCGAACGGGATTACCTGCTGGCATCGGTCGACGGCGAACTGTTCTGGCGCGAGTCGATGGAGACGCCCCATACCAACCCGAGCTTCTATTCGGGTGCGCTGGACCCCAACGTCTACGTGTCGCGGGAATACGCCCCTCTGCCTGACCGAATGCGGGCATACATGGCGTACGCGCGCGCCGTACCCGAAGCCCTGCCGCAGATCCGCAACAACCTGCGCACGCCGCTCCCCAGAACGTTCGTCGATCTGGCCCGGATCAGCTTCGGCGGACTGGCCGCCTATTACGAGAACGATGTTCCCACCGTTTTTGCCGCCGTTGAGGACGCCAGCCTGCAGGCTGAATTCGAAGAGGTCAACCGGGCGGCCATCGAAGCCATGCGCGAACTCGATGGTTGGTTCCAATCCCTCGAGGACGGCGCCACGGACGATTTCGCCATGGGCGCCGAGCGGCTCGCCGAAATGCTGTGGGCCACCGAACGGGTCGACGTCGGCCTCGACGAACTGCAGGCGGTGGGACAGGCCGACCTGGATCGAAACCTTGCGGCAATGCGGGACGCCTGCGGTGTCTATGCTCCCGGTGAAACGGTCGAGGCCTGCGTCGTGCGGGTTCAGGCCAACAAGCCCACGGATGGGCCTGTCGCCACGGCGGCAAGACAGCTCGAAGATCTGAAGGCATTCGTCGCTGCCCGGGACCTGGTGTCCATACCGGGCGCCGAGGAAGCTCTGGTCAAGGAATCGCCTCCGTACATGCGTTGGAACGCCGCGTTCATCGACATTCCCGGGCCCTATGAAACCGGGCTGCCGTCGACGTACTACATTTCGCCGCCCGATCCGTCATGGTCCGAAGAGGACCGGAACGCGTATGTCCCCGCGAGGAGCGACCTGCTGTACATTTCGGTTCATGAGGTGTGGCCCGGCCACTTCCTGCAGTTTCTTCACGCTCATCAGGCGCCGTCCGACTTTGGAAAAGTATTCGGCACATACGCCTTCGGCGAAGGCTGGGCGCATTACGCCGAAGAGTTGATGTCCGAGGCGGGACTTGGCGAAGGCGACCCTGAAGTGCGGATCGGTCAGATTCTGAACGCGTTGCTCCGAAACGTCCGCTTTCTTTCCGCGATCGGCCTTCATACGGGTGGCATGACCGTAGAAGAGTCCGAAGCGATGTTCCGCGAAAATGCATACCAGGATCCAGGCAACGCCCGACAGCAGGCCGCGCGGGGAACGTTCGATCCGGCCTACCTCAACTACACGATGGGAAAGCTGATGATTCGCAAGCTTCGTGAAAATTGGACGGCGTCCCGCGGCGGTCGTGCCGCCTGGCGCGACTTCCACGACCGGTTCTTGAGCTACGGCGGTCCCCCGATTCCGCTTCTGCGCAACGCAATGATGGGAGATGAGGGCTCGCTGTTTTGATACGGACGCCGCGGGCGTGTCAACGCGCCCTGCCATCGGCGATTCAGTTTCCGGTCCGTCTTGCATTCATGACGGCGGTTCTTGCGACGGTCTGCGGATTTCCATCCGGCACATTCGCCGCAGACCCCGTGACCAAGTCGTTTACCGATTCTCTGGGCAGAACGGCTCTGTACCGATATTCACTCAAGGATGGCTGGGACCCAACCCAACCGCGCGGTTTGCTGGTGAACTTTCATGGGAACAACACCGGTACTCAGCAAGACATGCTGAACTTTTTTCACCCGAACGTTGAGCATGTTGCGTATCAACATGATCTTGTCCCGGTTGTAGTCGCCTCGCCGGAAGCCCGGCCGCTGGGGGCATACGATGGAATCTACAGCCAACGGCCTTATCGGGGATATGGAACGCGAATTTGGACAGACGAAGACCGGCAATTAGTCCACGAGCTATTACAAAGTCAATTTGGCGGCGATTTCTCGGTTGATTTCGGACGAATCGTCTTCTGGGGCGGCTCCGCGGGGAGTGCATTTTTATACGGGTTTGTTCGTTCCTACGGTGAGAACTACGGAGGTGGACTGCTGGCGTGGTGTGGCGCCGGGATCGCCGATCCGTTCTGGAGACCCACGCAGCAATTCCGGGAACGGTTCCGCGTGCTGGTGACAGCGACCACGGAGGACTTCCAACACATCTGGCAAACCGGGCGTTACGGATACTACAAATATACCCTTGGATTCGAGACCCGGGGCGATCTGCAAGTGCCGGGTGGCCACTGCCGGGCTGGCGCATATTCGTGGGAGACAGCCGTCGGGTGGTTGCTTGACGGTACTGGAATTCCAGAAGAACCGGTCGAACCGCATTTCGAGCGGACAGCCGTTTTCGACTACGTAGCCGGTCTCACCGTCGATGGGGCCGGTACGCTTTGGGTTGTACGGCAAACGCCGGCGCAAGAGGATGCGGCGATATGGCGCAGCGTCGATCGCGGTACGACCTGGGAGGCGGTTTCGCGGGTTCAGCTGATCGTGGCGGATATCGACGCGGTGGGCGATGCCTTGTTCCTGATCGCATCGACCCCGTCTAACCCTTATTCGTATCAACTCTATCGATCCCTGGACGGAGGATTGAATTTCACCGTTGCCGGCGGGACGGACAACCCTCGCCTGTACGAGTTAAACGAACCGCTTCTTACCGACCCCGACGGCAAACTCTATGTAATGGGTCGCTATACCGAAGCCGATTGGCCGGACGTTTATGTCAGCGATGATTTGGGGGAGAGTTGGACTTCGTTGGGTTTGCCGCGGGAAGCACGGTATGACCGTATTACTAATCCGGATGGAATTTGGACGGAACAATCCGGGCTGATCGTTGTAAGTGACCTGCCGGCCAGTCCTTTCTCGTCATCTTTCTCCAGTGCGGTTGGCAAGACCGAGGGCAATGATTGGCGCGTACTGGCGGACACGCCCGCTGGCCAACCCTATTCGATCGCTTGGGACGGTTCGTCGATCTGGGGAGTGGTCGGATTGTATCCGTACTCGGTGTCCCAATCGTCTGATCTGGGCTCCACCTGGCTTGAAACTGAGCTCCCATCGGACCCCGCGCTCAGTTCCACGGCCATCCAACGCGTTTCGGCCTTGAACGAGAATCAGCAATTGCTGTTTGGCGGAGGCGGCAACGTTTTTCTGCGCGATGGTGGAGGCGTGTGGCATTTGCTTCATGGCGGCGCAACCTTGGGAGAGGAGTCGCAAGGTTGGTCTCGCGGTGGGACCATCGGACAGACTTGGGACGCCAGGATAACACTGGATCCTTCATCGGGCGATGTGTTCGCGACCGATGGAAAGGGTATTTTTCGCCTTGACGCCGAAAACAGAGCGCTTTCGAACGTGGGCGCCAGGCCCGACATCGATCGCGATGGCGTACCGGACATGCGCGATGCGTTTCCGTCCGACCCCGCTGAATACCTGGACACCGATGGCGATGGCATTGGAAACCATGCCGACAGCGATGCCGATGGGGATGGGGTTGCGGACATTGAGGACGGCGCTCCTCTGGATCGATACGAGGTCATGGACACGGACGGTGATGGAGTGGGCGATGGCGCCGACCTCGATGACGACGGCGACGAGGTATTGGATGTCTTCGATGAGTTTCCTCTGGACAAACAGGAGAATGCGGATACCGATGGCGACCGAATCGGCGATCGGTTGGACGCCGATGACGATGGAGATGGCGTAAACGACTTGGCGGATGCTTTCCCGCGCTATCCGCGCGAATGGCTCGATACCGACGGGGACGGTATCGGCGACAACCTGGATAGCGACGATGACAACGACGGCCTCGCGGACGATGCCGATCCCGATCCGCTTGACGGTCCCGAAAAACCGGGGTTTCTCAGGCCCGCCGACCACTTCCACCAGCTGCTTCTTGTTATCGGTTCTCGCGATGATCGCTTCATTCTCCCGGTACACCCGGAGAGACCGTCGCAATTCATTTATCCGGACGATCTTGGCGATGCGCCGAGCTTCGGCTATATCCGGCTCGGCGATCAGTCGTCTTTCGAAATCCAGTTCGCCGTGGACGAATACGCTTGGCGTGGCGACAACAACTCTCTGGCAAAAGTTTACTTCGATCGAAACGGCAACGGAGACCTGACGGATGACGGACCGCCTTCGGTCATTTCCCCCGGTGCCACTAACTCACCGGGCATCAGAATCTGGCCGCTGGAAGTTCCATATGCTTCGGGCGAGGTTGTTCCCTACGGCATCAGCATTGATGGCGCAAGTCTGGGGTATGGAGGATCAACTACGGCAGGTTCGCGAATTTCTTCCGTCCCTGTGAATTTCGGCGGCTCCTGGGTGGGTGACGTTGCCGCGCCGAACGGTTCCATGACTCTTGTTCAAACGGTCGATTACGACATTGACGGCGTCTTCAACCGATCGCCGGAAGACTTTGTGTGCATTGATGTTGATGGAGACCGTGGTCTGGATTGCGGTCCGGATGGCGCCGAGCGATTCCGTCACGAGGAGCCATTCACTCTCGATGGCCAGCAGGTGCGCGCGCTCGTGGCGGCGTCGGGTCATCGCGTTGAACTGGTGCTGGCCGAATCACCGGGTTTCGACCCCGCGGGCGGTCCAGGGGATCAGACCTACACCGGCGGAATCGCCATCGGACCGCTGACGCTGCCGACTGCGAGCGGCGGTGACGGCGCGCTGACCTACAGCCTGACGCCGGCCATCCCCGGCTTGAGCTTTGACGCCGCCCGGCGCCAACTCACCGGCACGCCGACAAGCGCCGGTACCTACAATATGACCTACACCGCGACTGATGCGGACGGCGACACCGACACACGCAACTTCACCATCACGGTGATGGCGCCGGTCACGCCGCCCGGCACCGGGACCGTCGGGACCGAATCGTTCTCGATCCCGAATCTGGGAGGGTGGTCCACGACGAGCAGCGGAACGGAATCGGCCATGAGGTCGGGTTATGGGCGCATCCGTGCGGAGTCGGGTTCGACCACGCCTTCCGGGATCGCCATTTTTGGATTCAGGCAGGGCGGCGTGCTCATTGCCGAAGCGGGCGTCCCGGCATCGGAACCCGTCCAGGAGGGGCGGATATTCGCCGAATCGTCGGGTACGCCGGGCCAAGCGGGATCGATCCAAACCGGATTGGCCATGGCCAATCCCAACGACGCGCCGGCCACCATCCTCTTCTATTTCAGGGACGCCGAGGGCGAACGTTTCGGTGACGGCCAATTGGTGTTGGGCGCGTACGAGCAGACTGCGAAGTTCCTCAACGATGCGCCGTTCAACAGTGGCGAGTTGGAATCGGGAACGTTCACGTTTACCTCATCGGTGCCCATCGCCGTCATCGCTTTACGGGGATTGACCAACCGGGACGGCGAGTTCCTGATGACCACGCTCCCGGTCGCGCCCCTGGCCACCCCCAGGACGCCGTTCTCCGGGAACACGGGCTCTGCGGATACGGTCTATTTCCCTCATTTCACCGATGGCGACGGATGGGTGACTCAGGTCATTCTGGTGAACCCAACGGATCGACCGATCACGGGAACTGTTCGGTTCCTTGGACCCGGCAGCGGCGCGCGGGCGGCCTCTCCCGCCGTCCTGACGCTGGACGACGATCGGACGGGATCGGAATTTCCGTATTCGATTCCTGCCGGCAGTTCCCAAAAATTCACCACCTCGAATCCCACTGGCGGAGTAACCAGCGGTTCCGTGCGCGCGACTCCCACCCCAGGCAGCGTCGCACCCTCGGGTCTTGTCGTTTTCTCGTATACCTCCGGTGGAAAGACCGTTTCCGAATCCGGCGTCCCCGCCCTGCCGGCGGGATCGGCATTCCGGGTCTACGCCGAATCGTCGGGAACGCCCAATCAGCCGGGATCGATCCGAACCGGCCTGGCGATTACCAATGCGGCTGACACGACCAATATGGTGACTCTGGAAGTGACGGACCTGGATGGAAACCTGGCGACGGGGGTCGCTTCGGTTCCGCTGACGCTTCCACCGTCGGGTCAGGTGGCCCGTTTCCTGGACGAGATCTTCGACTCGCTGCCGAACAACTTCACGGGAGTGCTCCGGGTCACCTCGACCGCCGATGTCGCCATCGTGGGACTGCGATTGCGCTACAACGAGAAGAACGAACTCAAGATGACGACCACCCCGCCATCGGACGAAACGGATGCGCCGACCATGGCGGACCGATTCTTCCCGCATATCGTGGACTCCGCGGGATGGTCCACCCAGTTCATCCTGTTCAGCGGGGTCGCCGGCCAGACCTCATCGGGAACATTGAGTTTCATCGATACCGCGGGGGAACCCTGGAATCTGCCCACCACGAACGGCGTTTCGGGGAGCTTGCCGCCCGGCGGCGGTACCGTCGCCGATTTGGTCGTTGCATCGGCTTCGGTCAGCGATGCCAGCCCCGAGCCAGGGGAATCGTTCACGTTTAGCGCGACCGTCCGCAACCAGGGCTCCCACGAGTCCGCCGCCACCATGCTGCGCTACTACCGCTCGACGGATGCGACGATAACCAGGGGAGATACGGAGGTCGGCACCGATGCCGTGAGCGCACTCACCCCCGCAGGGACCAGCGATGAGTCGATCAGCCTGACAGCCCCGACGACCGCTGGAACCTACTATTACGGGGCTTGCGTCGATCCAGTGTCCGGAGAGTCCGATACCGGAAACAACTGCTCTAACTCCAGCATGGGTACGGTCTCGTCCGCATCAATGGCCGTGACCATCCCCGACGCCAACCTGCGGGCGGCGATCGAGGCTGCCCTCGGCAAGACGAACGGCGCGACGATCACCGCGGCCGACATGGAGACTTTGACCACTCTGTCCGCGCGGAACGCGGGCATCAGCGATCTGACGGGGCTCGAGTTTGCCACGAACCTGACAGAGTTACAGCTTGATTACAATCGCCGCATTTCGGATGTGTCCTCTCTCGCAGGCTTGACCAACCTGACAGAATTGTATCTTCGGTTCAACACGATTACGGATGTGTCGTCGCTGGAGGCCTTGACCAAGCTGACACACTTAGCTCTTGCGGCCAACGAGATCACGGATGTGTCGTCGCTGGGGGGCTTGACCAACCTGACAACATTGAGACTTACGTTCAACGCGATCATGGATGTGTCGTCGCTGGAGAGATTGACCAACCTCCAATACCTGGATCTTCGGGGAAACCCCCTGAGCGTCTCCTCCATCAACGACCATGTTCCTGCCCTTGAGAGAAATGGGGTTACGGTACGATTTGACCGGTTCCGCAAGGGCGACTTCGACATCGAAGTCGTTTTCCTCGGCGACTTCATTGAAGGTCAGAAGAATGTGCTCAAGTATGCGGCGCGGCGCTGGATGTCGGTCATTACGGCGGACCTGCCGGACTATGAATTCACTCAGGGCTGGTCTGGTACGTGCGGCGGTCAGTCCATTGAGATCCCCTCCGGGGAACGAATAGACGACCTGCGGATCTATGTGGGCAGCTTTGAAGACGCCGAAGGTCCATCTGGGTACGGTGGGACACGCCTGTTACGCGAGAGCCATCTGCCCATCTTTGGATGCATGACGTTCAATTCGAAACCCGGCTATTTGCAGATCACCGCGCCCCACGAGGTGGGGCACGTTCTGGGGTTTGGAAGAAGAATCTGGGGCAGTCTCGGCTTCTTCCAGGACCCGGATGGTGACCAGCACTTCAACGGTCCGCTGGCGATTGCCGCTTTTGACGACGCGGGCGGACGGGACTACTCGGGCAAGAAGGTGCCTGTGGAGGGATCGCACTGGAGGTATTCTGTGCTCGAAGGCGAACTCATGGGGCCGCGTGGGGGAGAGGCGCTGAGCGCGATCACGGTCCAGTCCATGGCCGATCTCGGCTACGGGGTGGATGTCACTGAGGCCGACGCGTATACCCTGCCAGGCGCCGCGGCCGCCCAGGCGAGTGCGAACACCACGGCGGCTATCGCCTCGATTCCCAAGGACGACCGCTTGGGTGGGCATCTGGCCTCTCCCACTCAAGTGGAACCGGAGCTGTGGTGCAGCCTCGACGGTGAGCGGGAGCCGATTTACGTTGTTGACCAGTTGGGGCGCATCATCCGCACCATGGGCAACTGAAACGCACTGGCGGGGCGCGTAGCTGGGATCACCAAAAGGCTATCTGGCGCCAAGCGGCCCACCACGCCGGCAGCAATCCCGCCTCTTGGGCACCGGCCACCAAGCGCTGATAGACCGGATCTGCGAAAGAGAGGGCAACCCGCTGTTGGATCGCCCCGGCAGCCTCAGACGCTGGCCTGGTATGGGGAATAGCTGCAGAGACGGCTGTTTCACTCATCCCTTTCCGGGGATTTACCAAGGAAGCCGGCGAGTTCTTGATGACGACCACCCCGCCATCGGACGAAACGGATGCGCCGACCATGGCGGACCGATTCTTCCGGCATATCGTGGACTCCGCGGGATGGTCCACGCAGTTCATCCTGTTCAGCGGGATCGCGGGCAAGGACTCATCCGGCACATTAAGTTTCTTCGATACCGATGGGGAACCCTGGGATCTGCCCACGCGGAGCAGCGTTTCGGAGGGTTCTGCCTCGCCGAATTAGCGCGCAGTCAACAGCCGCAGGGCCGACTACCGCCTGGACGTCGAGACCATTTCCACGGATTTCGCGCCCAACGGGCGCTTCATCCCAACCGGTGGTAAGCCGGGAAGTTACAGCTTCGTTGAAGCGGTCTGGCCATGGTTGGCAAGGGCGAACCTGGTCCCCCCGTCGCGGCAATGAATGGGAGGCCGCGCCACCTGCCCTGTCACGACCGTTCGATCCGCTTCTTCCATGCTCAGCATCCCTTTCCGCGACCGGAAATTGCGGACAACTTGCGCGACGCTTGAGGCGCCGCCCGAGGCGAGTCTTGGTGCGGGAAAGGCGCTTCGATAGCTATTCCACAAGCCGAAGCTCCTTGGCCGAATTGATCACAGCTCGGATAAACGCGACTATATAGAGATTTTTATGATCTATTCAATTTATTTTATTCGATTTTATATAGTTTGTGGTGACAACCGGCGGTTGACTTCCTAACATTCCGACTCGTGCCAGTCGGCTGGCGTGACGCAACGTCGGCCCGAGTCGCTGGCAGTCCACCGGGAGAGGTTCGACGTCACGGCGCGCGGTCGGACGGGAGGTCGGTTGCGATGGATCATGCCGAACAGGTTTGGCGGTCACCGGCCGGTGAGTTTCGACGGCCACCCTGTTTGGCGCTCGCCGCCGTGCTGTGGGTAGCGTTGCTGGCGGTCGAGGCGGCGGGGCAGCCGGGCGGCCTTTTCCTGGAGGCCGCCGTAGTGCCGGACGCCATCGGGGGCCTGTCCCCGGAGGCGCCGGACTCAGTGGCGTTGCGGGGTCGACTGGTCACGATCGACTTCGCGCAACTCGCTTCGCCGGGTGTCGCCGTCGCGACACGATCCGCCGGCGTTTCGGCCGATGCGCCCCCTTCGGTTCGGCCCGCGTACGGCCAGTTGCTCAGATTGAACCTGTTCGACGACACGGCGTTCACGGGCGTGGTCGAGCAGATAGAACCGACGTTTTCGGGGGGCTATGCGGTCTCGGGCCGGTTGGTCGGAGTGGAGTGGGGCACATTGACGCTCGTCGTGAACGGCGACGTCGTGGCCGGTACGATCCGGACGTCGGAGACGACCTACCGCATCCGGCCGGCAGGAAACGGGCTGCACACCGTCAGCGAGGTCGATCTGTCGCGGCTGCCGCCTCTGGGCGAACCGGTTCTCGCCGAGCCGGAAGGCCGACTGCCACCGGTGCAGCGATGATCCCGAACCGGAACGGCGGCGCCGCGCCGCTGTCGTTGTCCGCGACGGGTGGACCTCGATGCGGTACTCCCCGAGCAGCTTGTCCTCACAGTGCGTCACGTCGAAATCGTAATACCGCGAGGTACCGTTGCGGGTCCGCCCACGCGGGGCGCCCGCTTCGGGCTCGGCGGCTGGTTCCGGTGGTCCAACAAACCGTTGCCGCCCTGTCGTTCCCACCGCCCACAACACCGATCGCCAAGTTTCTGCCCGAAGCGATCTGGCAACGCTGCCAGGCGCACTTCCTCCGCAATGCATAGGAAAAGGTCGTGAGGAACATGCACCATGATGGGTCAAACAACGGGCGCGGCGTGCCGGACGCGCCGATGGTGTCGGTGTTGACGGAATCTGGGTGCTGCCGTTGGGCGTGGCCGCTGCTGGTGGTCGCGGCGGTTTATGCGCATCTGGCGGCCGACGCCGTCGCGCAGGGCAGCGTTGCGACGGATCGGGCCGCACTGGTGGCATTGTACGACGCGACCGGCGGTTCGACCTGGACGAACAGCACGAACTGGAAGACGGATGCGCCGCTGGGCGAATGGTACGGGGTGACGACCGGCGCCGATGGCCGGGTCACGAGGCTGGATCTCCGCGAGAACACATTGACCGGGCCGATTCCCGACGCCTTGGGAAGCCTGTCCAACCTCGAATGGCTGTCTCTCTTTAACAACGAATTGACCGGGCTGGTTCCCAATGCCTTGGGAAGCCTCTCCAAACTCAGAAGCCTTTCTCTCGGCGGGAATGCGTTGACCGGGACGATTCCGGAAGCTTTGGGGCGCCTGTCCAGCCTCACGGACCTGTATCTCTATGACAACGAGTTGACCGGGCCGATTCCGGAAGCCTTGGGGCGCCTGTCCAGCCTCACGGACCTGTATCTCTATGACAACGAGTTGACCGGGCCGATTCCGGAAGCCTTGGGGCGCCTGTCCAGCCTCACGGACCTGTATCTCTATGACAACGAGTTGACCGGGCCGATTCCCGAGGTTCTGGGCGGCCTGTCCAACCTCCAAGTGCTGGACCTCGGCAGGAATGCGTTGACCGGGCCGATTCCCGAGGCGCTGGGAAACCTGTCCAACCTGGTATCGCTATGGCTCCAATCTAACGCATTGACCGGGCCGATTCCCGACGCCCTGGGAAACCTGTCCGGCCTCACGCAGTTGGTTCTCTCTGACAACGAGTTGACCGGGCCGATTCCCGAGGTTCTAGGGAGCTTGTCCAACCTCGAATGGCTGTCTCTCGATAACAACGAGTTGACCGGGCCGGTTCCCAATGCCTTGGGAAGCCTCTCCAAACTCAGAAACCTCTCTCTCGACTGGAACGCGTTGACCGGGCCGATTCCCCAGGCGCTGGGGAACCTCTCCGAACTCAGAAACCTTTCTCTCGGCGGGAATGCGTTGACCGGGCCGATTCCCGAGGCACTGGGGCGCCTGTCCAACCTCCAAGGGCTGAATCTCTCGAACAACGCATTGACCGGGCCGATTCCCGAGGCGCTGGGAAACCTGTCCAACCTGGTATCGCTATGGCTCGAATGGAACGGGTTGATCGGGCCGCTTCCATCCGAGCTGACCCGGCTCACACGATTGACGCGGCTGAAGATCGAAAATACTGGATTGTGTGCGCCTGCCGACAGCGCGTTTCAGGAGTGGCTGACCCCAATTGACTTCAGTGGATCCACGTGCCGGGACAATCGCTCTCCGGAACCGGTTGCCATGATCCCGGCGCAGACGCTCACCGTGGGGGGCGCAGCGTTGGGCGTGGATGTGGCGGGTTATTTCCGCGATCCGGACGACGATCCTCTGAGCTACGAGGCCGTGTCCAGCGACGAGGATCGGGCCACGGTGAGCGTTTCGGACAGCATTGTCTGGCTTGCGCCGGGGGAGGCCGGGACGGCGACGGTGACGGTGACGGCGCGCGACCCGGCCGGTCTGAGCGCCACGCTGACGATGGCCGTGACCGTCGTCGTTTCCTCGGGCCCGCAGAGTGACTACGAGGTTCTGGCGGCGTTCTACGGCGCGACAGGAGGACCGACCTGGACCGACAGCACGAACTGGAAGACGGATGCGCCGTTGGGCGAGTGGTACGGGGTGACGACCGACGTCGACGGCCGGGTCACGATGCTGGATCTCCGCGAGAATGCGTTGACCGGGACGATTCCCGATGCTCTGGGGCACCTGTCCAGACTGGTATCGCTAAGTCTCGCGAGCAACGCAATGACCGGGCCGATTCCCGATGCCCTGGGCCGCCTGTCCAACCTGGATTCGTTGGATCTCTTTAACAACGAATTCACCGGGCCGATTCCCGAGGCGCTGGGGCGCCTGTCCAACATCCAAGGGCTGCATCTCTCGAGCAACGCATTGACCGGGACGATTCCGGAAGCTTTCGGGCGCCTCTCCAAACTGGTATCGCTGAATCTCTCGAGGAACGCTTTGACCGGGCCGCTTCCGCGAGATTTGCGGCGCCTGTCGAATCTCGAATCGCTGGATCTGTCGTACAACTGGGGCGTGTCGGGACCGCTACGGGATGGCCTGCGGCTGCCGCGTCTTCGTCATTTGGATATCTGGGTCACCCAGGCGTGCGCGCCGTCCGCCTGGCGGGACTGGGTGCGGACGATCGATTTCCGGGGGGCGCCGTGCGGTGTGGACGCGGACGTGACCATTGACGTCGCCCTCGTCTATACGCCTGCTGCGCGCGAGGCGGCCGGCGGCACCGCGGCGATCGAGGCAGTGATCGACCTGATGATCGCCGAGACGAACCAGGCCTACGCGGAGAGCGGCGTACGTCACCGCATCGCGCTGGTGGCGCGATCCGAGGTGCCGTACACCGAGACGGGCGATTCTCACATTGATCTTGACCGTCTCAGGGATCCGTCGGACGGCTACATGGACGAAGTGCACGCCCTGCGCGAGGCCAGCGGGGCCGACCTCGTGCATCTGCTCTTCGACGAGGGTAGCGTTAGCGGCATCGCCATCCGCGGCGGCGCATTCGGCCTTGGTTGCCAACGATGCGGTGGCGGGCTCTTCGCGCATGAGACCGGACATAACCTGGGGCTCCGGCACGACCGATATGAGGAGCAAAAAAATTCCGGGACGACGTCTGGGGATCCGGCGTATGGCTATGTGAACCAGCGGGCGTTCGACGAGGGCGCCACGCACTCCAGCCGCTGGGCAACGATCATGTCGTATCCAACGCAGTGCAACGACGCCTACAAGAGCTGCGGAGGTTTGCTCCGTTTCTCGAATCCGCGCCAGACGTGGTTGGGTGACCCGTTGGGGGTGGCATACGAAGCCGGTGCGTTTGGTGTAGCCGGGCCGGCCGACGCCGTTGCGGTCCTCAATGTTACGGGGCCGGCCGCGGCGGCATGGCGGGATCGGCCCCCGCCCGAGCCCGAACCGTTCTCGATCCCGAATCTGGGAGGGCGGTCCATCACGAGCAACGGAACGGAAGCGGACAGGAGGGAGGGCTATGGGCGCATCCGTGCGGAGGCGGGTTCGACTACGCCTTCAGGGATCGCCATTTTCGGATTCAGGCAGGGCGGCGTGCTCATTGCCGAGGCAGGCGTTCCGGCAACCGAGGCTGTCCAGGAGGGGCGGATATTTGCCGAAGTGCGCGGTCCCGTCAATACCGGACTGGCCATCGCCAATCCCAACGACGAACCGGCAACCATCCTCTTCCATTTCAGGGATGCCGAGGGCGAACGTTTCGGCGACGGCCAATTCGAGTTGGGCGCGCATCGGCAGACTGCGAAGTTCCTCAACGATGCGCCGTTCAACAGTGGCGAGTTGGAATCGGGAACCTTCACGTTTACTTCATCCGTGCCCATCGCCGTCATCGCTCTACGGGGATTGACCAACCGGGACGGCGAGTTCCTGATGACCACGCTCCCGGTCGCGCCGCTGGCGTCGACCTCTGCCGATACGGTCTACTTCCCTCATTTCACCGATGGCGACGGATGGGTGACTCAGGTCATTCTCGTCAACCCCACGGATACAACGATCACGGGAACTGTCCGGTTCCTTGGACCCGGCAGCGGCGCGACCGAAGCCGCTCCCGCGGTCCTCACGTTGGACGACGGCCGGACGGGAGCGAGCTTCGAATACTCGATTCCTGCCGGCAGTTCCCAGAGATTCACCACCTCGAATCCTTCGGGCAGCACGACCAGCGGTTCCGTGCGCGCGACTCCCGACCCGGCGAGCGTCGCGCCCTCGGGTCTGGTCGTCTTTTCCTATACCACGGATGGAAAGACCGTTTCCGAATCCGGCGTGCCCGCCCTGCCGTCGGGATCGGCATTCCGGGTCTACGCCGAATCGTCGGGAACGCCCAATCAGGCGGGATCGATCCGAACCGGCCTGGCCATCACCAATGTGGCGGACGCCGTCAATACGGTGACTCTGGAAGTGACGGGCCTGGATGGAAACCTGGCGATGGGGGTCGCCCCGGTCACCCTGCCGCTTCCACCGTCGGGTCAGGTGGCCCGTTTCCTGGACGAGATCTTCGACTCGCTGCCGGACAACTTCTCGGGAGTGCTCCGGGTCACCTCGACTGCCGACGTCGCGATTGTTTGATTGCGATTGCGCATCAACGACCGGGACGAACTCAAGATGACGACCACTCCGCCATCGAATGAAACCGGCCCGCCGACGACGGCGGACCGATTCTTCCCGCATATCGTGGACTCCGCTGGATGGTCCACTCAGTTCATCCTGTTCAGCGGGATATCCTGTCAGTCCTCGTCCGGAACATTAAGTTTCTTCGATACCGAAGGGGAACCCTGGGGACTGCCCACCCAGAGCAGCGTTTCGGAGGGATCCGCCTCCCCGGATTAGCGCGCAGTCAACAGCCGAATGGCCGGCAATCGCTTGGACGCCAAAACCTTTTTCACGGACTTGGTGTTCAACGGGGGTTTCATCGGAACCGGTGGGATCGTGAGAAGTTACCGCGTATTTGAAGCGGCCAAGCCGTGGTTTGCAGGGACTGACCTAACCCCTGAATCGCGGTTGTGCCCTTGTGGGCCCCGAGGAAGGGAGGCGTATTCGTGGTCTGGAGAATCGACCGTCTTGGCCGCAACCTCGCCCATCTGGCCAACACCTACACGGCGCTCCGGCTGCTGGGCGATCCTCGCGTGCGGAACTACCTGGGCTCGTGGGGCGAATGGAGCAACCGCGAAGAGCTTCCCGTCGAGACGGCGTGAGGCGGGGAATCATGGGGACCCGTACGACCGACACCTGTGATGGCTGATCGAACAAGTGGCCGCGAAACTGCCGACTCCCCTCCACGGGGGCGCGCTGAATCCACGGCGTCGCAAGCGTTTCCCTGGTTGCTCGGCCAGAAGATCACCGTCCCGAACCGGGTAGCGGGGTACGTCGATCGTGCCGAACTCGTGGGCCGGGCGATGCCAACACGCCGCCGGCTGACGGTGCTGAAGGCGTCCGGCGGTTTCGGCAAGACCACCCTCCTTGCGGAGTGCTGCCGCAGGCTCCGCCACGCGGGCGTGGCCACCGCCTGGATTTCTCTGGACGAGCGGGACGAGCCTGCCGTGCTCGACACGTACATCGCCTTTGCCTGCCAAAGCGCCGGATTGGATCTTCTCGACGTATCGGACCCCGAGGGGGCCGCAGGCGGACTGGAGAGTCGAATCGGGGTGGTCGTGCGCCAGATCCAGGCGTTGGGCAGGCCGTTCGTGATCGCCTTCGACGAATTGGAGCGGCTGGAGAATCCCGCCTCGGTGTCGCTGCTGGAGTTCCTCCTCGAACGCGGCCCGCCGAATCTGCACTTGGCGATGGCGTGCCGGCGAATCCCCGACGGGCTGAACGTGGCCGGTGCGGTGCTGGACGGCCGGGCCATGCTCGTGACGACCGAAGAACTGAGATTTTCAAGGCGGCATGTCGCCAAATTCTTCGAACTCGGTCTGTCGCGCGACGAGCTGGCCGCGGAGATGAAACGTTCCCTCGGATGGCCGTTTGCCGTGCGCATTTCCCGCAACCGAACTCGACGCGGCGCCGCGGGGGACACCGGTGTCGTTCAGGACTTCGTCGAGAACTGGGTCGAGTCGCGGCTGTTCGCGGACCTTTCAGGCGATGACCGGGACTTTCTCCTCGATATCGGGTTGTTCGACTGGATGGACGCGCCGCTGCTGGACGAAGTGCTCGAACGCAGCGACTCGTTCGACCGGCTTCAGTCGATGCGCGTGTTGGTCGGGCTGCTGGACCCCGCGAGCGGCGGTCCGGCCGGAAACTGGCGGCTTCATCCGCTGTTGCGCGAGCACTGCGCCGAGCGGCGCTTCCGGGAAGTCCCGCAGCGCTTCCGCGCCATCCATCTCCGGATCGCCGGAGCGCTGGCGCGGCGGGGCGACCCGGTGCCGGCCATGCGTCACGCCGTCGCGGGCGGCGACCCGGTGCTGGCCGGTGAAATCCTGGAGCGGGCCGGCGGAGTCCGCCTGTGGATCTTGCAGGGGTTGGTGCAGCTTCAGGCCGCGGACCGGTACCTGAACGAGGACGTCATCGCGACGCATCCGCGGCTGTTCCTGGTGCGATGTCTGGTACTT
Organism: Terriglobia bacterium; assembly: GCA_963555775.3. Classification (GTDB taxonomy): domain Bacteria; phylum Acidobacteriota; class Terriglobia; order 20CM-2-55-15; family 20CM-2-55-15; genus JAJEDW01. Next base: position 130,825 of record CAUVWY020000010.1, read on the forward strand.
ATCATGTCCGGTCGCGTGGAGGAGGCTCGAAGGCGTTACCGTGAAGTCCGTACAACCGTTTCGAACAGCCGCGACGAGGGGCAAGAGTTTTGGGTCGACGATTGCATCGTTCGCGGCGCGATAGCGCTCTACGGGGGCGAACCGCTCAGTTCGAACTGGACTCGAACGCTGTACCGGGACTATGTGCAGGTCGCCGAATCGAAGCACCTCGATCCCGTGGCGCGCGGTTACGCGGCGTACGGACTTTGCATCCTGTACCAGTTACGGGCGGAGTTCGATGTCGCGCTCGATTGGCTCGAGGGAGCCCGGCACTTCCTTGCACAGAGCAAGTACATCACCATGCACGGGGCATTGCTCCTGGGTCAGGTGGACATGGCCCGAGGCCGCGTCGAGGACGCCGAGTCGCACTACCGCAAGGCGCAGCGAATCGCGAGGAAGACTTTCGTGCTCGATCCCCTGCCCGCGGCCAGCGCCCAAGTCATGCTGCAGGAGCTTGCACTGGAATGCAATCGGGTTTCGTCCGCGACGGAACTGCGGCGCGTTCCCATCGCGTTGGTGAAGCAGGGCGTGCCCTTCTCGGGCTTCGCCGCGGCTTGTTCGGTGCTGATCGAGCAGAGCCTGCGCGCCGGACGTATCCGCCACGCGCTGACCAAGGCGGATGAATTGCTGGACTACACCCGCGGGGCCGGGCTGAACTCGCTCGCAAGGTACGTGGCGGCGATGCGCGTTTCGGTGCTGGTAATCGCCGGACGGCTCCGCGACGCCGAACGAGCTTGGCGGCTGGAAGACCTGCCGGGCGATTCGACGGGCTGCGTGGACCTGAACGGGCAAGGCTGGCGGGAAATGGAGGCGAACTCGTGTGCCCGCCTTCGCTGGCTGATCGCAACCCGGCGATTCGAGGAAGGTCGCGACCTGTCCCGCGAGTTGCGCAAAGTGGCCGTCGAGCGGCAGCTCAAGCGGACGCTGATGCGCGCCACGGCGTTGTCGATGGTGCTGGAGCAGCGAGCGGGGAAGCCGGAATCGGCGATGATGCATCTAGAGGACTTCCTCGGGTTGTTCTCCGAAACTCCCTACGCCTGGCCGCTGGTACAGGAGCGGACGGTTTGCAGAGCGGTTGTGACGGCGTTTCTCGAGCGGCATCCGGACTCGCCGAATCGGGACGCGGCGCAGTCGGTATTGGCCGCGATGCGCCGCTCCGGAGAAGTTCTCGGACGGGTGCTGAGCCAGCGCGAGCGCACGGTCCTGAATCTGTTGGAGGGCCGAGGGGACAAGCAAATCGCCGCCGAGTTGGGGCTCACCGTGCACGGCGTGCGTTATCACCTGCGAAAGCTCTTCAACAAGTTGGGCGTGATGACCCGGGCCGAGGCCGTGCGACGCGGCCGGGAACTGGGCGTGATTCCGCACGATTCCTGACCCGCGCCGGTCCGGCACGGCACGACTACCGATCCGCGCCCGCGCGAAAGCTCACCTTCTGTTGCGCGGATTCCGGTGTTCCCGTGGGTAGTCGCCTTCGTCAGAAAGAAGACGGACTGCACGATTATCAAGCCACTACACGTTCGGATAAACGATACGGTCCCTTTGGTACGGTGTGCCGCATCGCGGGTCACGGTGCGGCAGAATGGGTTTTTTCTGCAGACTGCTCTGTGAAACAGCCATGAATATCGATACCGTGGTGACGTTCCGGGTTTCGCATCTCTCACGGATTCTCCTTCTTCTAGTGCTTGTCATGCTCGCTCCTTTGGCTCAAGCTCCCAAAGGATCGGGCCGCTGGGTCCGTCAGTTGGCCCGCAATCGAAAGCGCAGTCGATGGAGGCGGCGGCGGTCCCCCCGCCGAGCCTGCAACTGAGTCTTCCCCTGCCCCGGGTCGCCGCGCTACCGCCGTTGGGTCCCGACGATTTGCGGCTTTTGCAACCGCGCGATGGCCAGCCGCCTGCTATTGGCATCCACCGTCCGTTGCCGTCCGGATCGGTCACGTTGAGCTTGTCGGGGACACGAGCCCGGACGAGGGCCGAAGGCGCGTGGCAATCGGTCCCGGACGGGCGTCTCTGGCGCCTGAGGATAACATCTCCCGGCGCTCGTGCGATGCGAGTCCACTTCCGGGACTTCGCCATCGGAACTGGCCAACTGTGGCTCTACTCGGCGGATGGGCAGATCCTCTCGCCGTATACCGGCAGGGGCTTGTATGGCGATGGGGAATTCTGGAGCGACATCGTTTTTGGTGACAGTGTAACGATCGAGTATCTGCCCGATCCGGCTGCGACAGAAGAGGCTGTACCGTTCCAAATCGTTGAGATCAGTCATATTTGGGGGGATGTATTCGGGCGGGATGAGAAGGTTGACCGCGATCCGCCGACAGTCGTCACGGCACGCGCTCGGGTGGGGGAAAGGGAAGAAGTCAAATCTCGGGCCAGCTCCTGGATAACACATAATTCGCTCCGAATTCGACTCGATACCCCAATAAAAGACGGTATTGTCACGAAATTTTGCCTAATATTAATGAGGGGAACTGACCGGCCCGATCGACGTTGTCGTGGGAACGCCGTCGATGTCGGGAGCGGCCAACGATCCACTCGACACGAACCTGATGACGTTGTGATTAATCCCGGTCGAGCAGCGAGCGTGTTCCAGAGGAGAGCCCGGAATGTCCTTGAGAGCTAGCATCCTTCCCTCCCCCGCCATTGCGGTCTGGAGCCTCGCCTCAGTCTTTCTGCTGGCGGCGGTCAATCCGCCCCTGCAGGCTCAGGACTACACACCGCTAGCGGGGTTGAGGGTGTCCGACGGTAGGGTGCAGTTCTCATTCTTCAGCGCGGGTGGCTGCATCACGCTCGGCAACACCACGATCAACGGAGTGACATACACGGTCCACAGTTCGAAGTGGCAAAGGAGGGCCAACGCGGGCAGTGCCTGGACGGACATCCCCGGAACGGAACGCGAAGGAGGGTTGTGCGCATATTCTCCAACGAGCCCCGGGGAATACAGATTAGTAGCTGATCTTACCATTGGCGGTCAACGGCGACTTTACACTAGCGAGAATACCTTTACCGTCCAGGGCACGGCGGCGACGGCGCCGGACGCGCCGACGAATCTGGCAGCAACGGCCGGAGACGGACAGGTGACGCTGAACTGGACCGCGCCTGCGGATGACGGAGGGGCGGCGATTACGGGCTACCAGTACCGGCACCAGGCAGGCAGCGGCGCGTATGGCAACTGGATGAACGTTTCCGGCGGCGCCTCAACGCGTAGCCAGGTGGTTTCCAGGCTGACCAATGGCCAGTCCTACACCTTCCAGGTACGGGCGGTGAACAGCGAGGGTGGCGGCGCAGCATCCGCTTCGGCAAGCGCCACACCGACGGCGCCGGTCACACCGCCCATAACCGGGACTGTCGAGCCCGAATCGTTTTCGATCCCGAATCTGGGAGGGTGGTCCGTCACGAGCAACGGAACGGAATCGGCCATGAGGTCGGGTTATGGGCGCATCCGTGCGGAGGCGGGTTCGACCACTCCTTCAGGGATCGCCATTTTTGGATTCAGGCAGGGCGGCGTGCTCGTTGCCGAGGCGGGCGTTCCGGCAACCGAACCGGTCCAGGAGGGGCGGATATTCGCCGAAGTGAAGGGGCCCGTCAATACCGGACTGGCCATCGCCAATCCCAACGACGCGCCGGCAACCATCCTTTTCCATTTCAGGGATGCCGAGGGCGAACGTTTCGGCGACGGCCAATTCGTGTTGCCCGCGCATCGGCAGACTGCGAAGTTCCTCAACGATGCGACGTTCAACAGTGGCGAGTTGGAATCGGGAACGTTCACGTTTACCTCATCGGTGCCCATCGCGGTCGTCGCCCTTCGTGGATTCACCAACGAAGCCGACGAGTTCCTGATGACCACGCTCCCGGTCGCGCCCCTGGCGTCGACATCGACCGATACGGTCTACTTCCCTCATTTCACCGATGGTAACGGATGGGTGACTCAGGTCATTCTGGTGAACCCAACGGATCGACCGATCACGGGAACTGTCCGGTTCCTTGGCCCCGGCAGCGGGGCGATGGCGGCCGCTCCAGCGAACCTGACACTGGACGACGACCGGACGGGATCGGAATTTCCGTATTCGATTCCTGCCGGCAGTTCCCAGAGATTCACTACCTCGAATCCTTCGGGCCGGGTAACCAGCGGCTCCGTGCGCGCGACTCCCAACCCGGGGAGCGCCGCGCCCTCGGGTCTGGTCGTCTTCTCCTTTACCAACGATGGAAAGACCGTTTCCGAATCCGGCGTGCCCGCCCTGCCGGCGGGATCGGCATTCCGGATCTACGCCGAATCGTCGGGAACGCCCAATCAGCCGGGCTCGATAAGAACGGGACTGGCCATTACCAACGCGGCGGACGCCGTCAATACGGTGACTCTGGAGGTGACGGACCTGGATGGGAACCTGGCGATGGGGGTCGCCCCGGTCCCGTTGCCGCTTCAACCGTCGGGTCAGGTGGCCCGTTTCCTGGACCAGATCTTCAGCTCGCTGCCGGAAAACTTCTCGGGAGTGCTCCGGGTCACCTCAACCGCCGATGTCGCTATCGTCGGATTGCGATTGCGCTACAACGACCGTGACGAACTCAAGATGACGACGACTCCGCCATCGAATGAAACCGACCCGCCGACCATGGCGGAGCGATACTTCCCGCATATCGTGGACTCCGCGGGGTGGTCCACGCAGTTCATCCTGTTCAGCGGGACCGCGGGCCAGGCCTCGTCAGGAACACTGAGTTTCATCGATACCGCGGGGGAACCCTGGGGTCTGCCCACCGAGAGCAGCGATTCGGGGAGCTTGCCGCCCGGCGGCGGTACCGTCGCCGACTTGATCGTCCGGTCCCCTTCGGTCAGCGCCAGCACGCTGAACGGAGGCGAGTCCTTCACGTTCAGCGCGACCGTCCACAACCGGGGCACCGGCCAGGCTGCCGCCACCACGTTGCGCTACTACCGCTCTACGGACGCGACGATTACCACGGGAGATACGGAGGTCGGCACGGACGCCGTCAGCGCCCTTGCCGCTTCGAGCACGAGCAACCAGTCGATCAGCCTGACAGCCCCGTCGACCGCTGGAACCTACTATTACGGTGCTTGCGTCGAGACCGTATCCGGTGAATCCGGTACCGGGAACAACTGCTCCACTGCCGTGCGCGTTACCGTCAGCCCCAGCCAGATGGCGAGCGGGGCTTCCGACTTCGATCTGGATTCGGCCAATGTGCGAGCCGGCGGGATGACGTTTGGCAACGACCGGTTCTTCGTGGTGGACTGGGAGGACGCCAAGGTCTACGCGTACCAAGCCTCGGGGTAGAGCGATTCGGCTTCCGACTTCGCTCTGGATTCGGCCAATGGGTCCGCAAGCGGGATCACGTTCGTCAACAACAGGTTCTACGTGGTTGACTGGATCGACGGCAAGGTCTACGTGTACCAAGCCTCGGGCCAGCGCGATTCGGCTTCCGACTTCGCTCTGGATTCGGCCAATGGGTCCGCAAGCGGGATCACGTTCGCCAACAACAGGTTCTATGTGGTTAATACGTCTCCCAAGAAGGTCTATGCCTACGATACCGCAGGGCAGCGCGAGCCCGCTGCCGACGTCGGCCTGCACGCGGACAACGCCCTTGCGGCCGGGATCACGTTCGCCAACGATAGGTTCTTCGTGGTGGATTCTTCGGACGACAGGGTCAACGCGTACTCGGCGGGAGCAGCGCCGGGAACCACCCCCAGCCAGATGACGAGCGCGGATTTCGACTTGGCAAACCACCACAGTCCGTCCGGGATCGCGTTCGCCAACAACAGGCTCTTCGTGATTGATGATTGGGACGACAGGGTCTACGCGTACACCGCCTCGGGGCAGCGCGATTCGGCTGCCGACTTCGATCTGGATTCGGACAATGATGACCCGGAAGCGATCACGTTCGCCAACAGCAGGTTCTTCGTGGTTGATAATGTCGACGACAAGGTCTATGCGTACCAGGCCTCGGGCCAGCGCGATGCGGCTGCCGACTTCGATCTGGATTCGGACAATAATTTCCCGTTCCCGGAAGGGATCACGTTCGCCAATGGAAGGTTCTTCGTCGTTGATAATGCCGACGACAAGGTCTATGCGTACCAATCCTCGGGGCAGCGCGATTCGGCTGCCGACTTCGATCTGGATTCGGACAATGATGACCCGGAAGCGATCACGTTCGCCAACAACAGGTTCTACGTGGTTGACGCGCATCTCAGCAACTGGGTCTATGCGTATGACGCCTCAGGGCAGCGCGATTCCGCGTCCGACTTTTATCTGGTGGATTCGGCCAATGATGACCCGACAGGGATCACGTTCGCCGATGGAAGGATCTACGTGGTGGATTGGCGCGACGACAAGGTCTATGTCATCAATTCCACCGCCCTATCGCCCGACCTGGTGATTTCGAGCGTTAGCGCTTCTGGCACGTCCAGACTGTTGACTGGGCAATCCTTCGAGTTACGGGCCACTGTGCGCAACCGGGGAAGCGCGGGGTCCACCGCCACGACCTTACGCTGCTATCGTTCGAACGACAGCACGATTTCGACGCGCGACACGCAGGTTTGCACGGACGTTGCGGTGGCCGCGCTGTCCCGACGGACAAGCAGCAGCGCGACGATAACGCTGACAGCTCCGGCGGCCGGCGGAACCTACTACTACGCCGTTTGCGTCGAACCGGTATCCGGAGAACCCTATACCGACAACAACTGCTCGAGTTCCGTGGAGGTCAGGGTCAGGGCGATAGTGCCCGACCTGGTGGTCGAGTCTACTTCGGTAAGCTCGTCCGCACTGGCGACTGGGCAATCCTTCGAGTTACAGGCCACTGTCCGCAACCGCGGCATCAAGGCTTCGGCCGCTACGACCCTGCGCTACTACCGCTCGGCCAACCGCTCGATTACGACCAGCGACTTGCAGGTTGGCACCGATGCGGTGAGCGCGCTGGCCGTTCGCGGCTCTAGTTCCCAGACGATAACGCTGACAGCTCCAGCGGCCGCCGGAACCTACTACTACGGCGCTTGCGTCGATCAGGTGGCGGAAGAAGCGATTGGCAGCAACAATTGCTCCCGTTCCCAACTCGTCAGGGTCCGGGTGAGAGGTCCCGACTTGGTGGTCGAGTCCCCTTCGGTGAGCGACGACACCCCGGCGAGCGGAGGGTCTTTCGAGTTCACCACCTCTGTTCGCAACCGCGGCATCGACGCTTCGGCCGCTACGACACTGCGCTATTACCGCTCGACCAACAGCTTGATTACGACCAGCGACTTGCAGGTTGGCACCGATGCGGTGAGCGCGCTTGCTGCTAATGGCGCTAGTTCCCAGACGATAACGTTCCCGGCCCCGACGGCCGCCGGAACCTACTACTACGGCGCTTGCGTCGATCAAGTGGCGGAAGAAGCGGATACTGGGAACAACTGTTCAACCGCTGTGGTGGTCTTCGGCGGGGGGCCGTTTCCCGCATATGATCTCGAGATATCGAGCGCCACCCTCCACGCTCCAGTCGTGGCTTCTCCAGGAACCCCGATCAGCATGTCGGTTACGGTGGCCAACCAAGGACCGAATAGATCGCAGCCTGCGAAACTGCAATTTCGACAAGTCGTCAGCTCGACCTATAGGGACATACCAGCTTTGGATTCGGGTGCAACGACAACGTTTAGCGATGTACCAGTAGGGTACGTACTTTTCGGGAGACTCACATTTCGAGCGTGCATCGTAGAAGCTCCAGGCGAGGAGGACACCTCCAACAACTGTATTAGTAGGTCCGTGACGTATTCTCCAAGGCCTTGAGGTCCGTTGCGTGCGAGACCGCTTGGCGGAAGGCACACATGCATCACCAAAAGAAACCGATCGGAATCGGAGCCATGCTCCTGATCCTGCTGGCCGCCGGCCCGCCGTTCCTGGCAGCCCAGACGCAGCCGGTCACTCGGACAATATTCGAGTCATCCACCCGGGAGGGCTACACCGCAGTGACCCCGGCAACCAGTGGCAGGGTATGGGGAGGCCCGGCCAAGTACACCAACGATGCTGACACAGGCGCGGTCGCGTACATGCTGCTGGGAACGCTCAAGGGATGCGAGTTCGCCAACGCCGAGACTGACCGTGGAAGCAAGGTGTGTGTGTCAGGGCTTACGATTTCGAAGTACGGACGAAGACTCCGCTGGGACGGTGGCTCGACGGCGGGTGCGGGGTTTTCACAAACACTTCCTCAAACGCAGGAACAGGGTCCGTCAAGCAGGGGTTCACCGGTCTCGATCCGGGAACGGTCTATCAGGTGCGATACCGCTACAGGAACTCGTCTAGCCCCAAAACAAGCGCATAACCAGATGGCGAACGGCCGGTTCCCAGCCATAAAGTTGGAGGCATAACCTTCCGTTCCGGGATCGTTTTGTCCCGGCCTCCGGTTCGAGTTGCGTCTGTTCCAGTGGGGGCCTCGCCGTGTCTGTTTGAAGGGTTGACAGCAACCGGGACCTCGACCGCCCGGGCTCAGATCCATGATCGGGTCAGCATCGCAGGGGACGACGCAACACATCCACGGCACGGAACAAGACGGACAGCCACGGGTTCCAGGCCATGAGCCGGAAGACGATGCGCCGGCCGGTACGCACGAGTTGGCACGGCAGGAGGATGAAGGCGTTCAGGAACGTCTTGAACTCCATGCGTAGAACGGTCTGCTTCTCGGCCCGATACTTCGGGGCCCAGCGTCCGGTTTCGGGAAGCAGCAGCGCAAACCACGCCTTCAGGGTCCAGGCCAGCGACGCCATCACCATGTAGGCCCAGTTGCCGGTCCGGTCGCCCACCGGAATTTTCAAGGCCCGGACGCCGTTCTTTAGTTGCTCGATGAGATTCTCCTGATTGCACCGTTGATTCGCGCGCTTCACGATCCGGTCGGCGGGACCGGCACGGTTCGTGATGTAGAAGAAGTACCGGATCTTGTCGAACAACACCCACTCCCCTTTGGCCTCCGACAGATTCTTCCGCACCACCACGACGCGGTAGTCCCGCTTACAGGCGCCGGGCCGGTAGGCGAACTCGGCCACGTCTTCGCCCCGCAAGCGAACGTTCTTGAAACCGCGTTCCCGAACGATCCGTTCCTTGACCTTGTCGGGACGCTGGCGGGGCTGGGTGGCCACCTCGTATCTGGCCTCACGCTCCAGAACTGCCCAGCAGTCCGGCTCCAGCGCATCGGCCCGCGCCACCAGGTTCGCCCTCGCGTCGATACCGAAGATGAAGTCCACGCCCTGGCCGTCCCATCCATCCAGATGCCGGGTCTGGCTGAAGTCGGTGTCCCCGCGCAGCAGGATCCGATGGAACCCGGCGCGCTGGCACAACCCGATCGCCTGATCGAACCGCGGGGCCGCGCCTTCATGCGAGGGCCGGTTGCCGCTCCGGTTCACCAGGTATAACGGCTCGGCGGTGTTCGCCAGTGAAATCAACAACGGGTGATAGCCCCATGTCCCGTCGTAGGCGATATCCATCCCTTCCTTGCATTCCCCGCTGGTCGGCGCCAGGGTCCAATCCGCGTCCAACACCGCCTCGTCGAAAAAACCGGCCGGTTGCTGCCGCCACACATTCAGCCGCACTTCATTCGCCGCCTCCATCAGGTTCTCCACGTCGCCGGGCTCGAATCGCCGGCAGAAGTCGCCCGCCGTGGTCGGGTCCGGTATCCGCTGCGCTCCCAGCGCATCCAAATACACTTCGTCGTTGCGCCGCAACTCGATGTCTTCCAGACACGTCCCTCCCGTCAACGCGTTGTAGGCGATGTTCAACACGTGATCCGACTCGTGATACGGCAGATGCCGCTTCAGCACATGCACGCTCTTGTCGATGGCCTCGATCAGCCCGGTCCGTCTTGCCACCCGATGCATCGCCCCAAGACCGCCAACCCCCGTGCCGCGCATCCGCTTGCCCATCTCATAGTGCATGTTACTCGCCGACAACATCGGCGCCGACTGTTCCCTCCAATGCCGCTCTCCAAGCCGACGCTCGATTCGCCGCTTGCGATTCCTCATGTTCTTGCGCGTATAATCGTTCATCCGAAATGCCTCCTTTTCCGTCAGGATTCTGCAAATTCCTTTTCGCACGGGACGGGGACATTTCGGGTACTTCCGCTACTTTTTCACTATCGATACTTCCTCAATCGCGCTTATTCAGGGTCTAGCTGCGAAAGCGGATCGCCGGGTCCATGGTCCGAGATAGGGGAGGGCGCGACCGGCGGTTAGGCGGCCGCCGATAAGCCTTTTAATCAATTGCGGATTGAGCGCCTCATTGGAACATGGGAGTTCTCTTATACGAACATTTCCAGGATTACACACACCTACACATTGAGTCGTGTTCAGGAAAGTTCAACTACTCCGGGTTCGTGGCTCATTTTTCGGACCGATGAGCTTGACGAGACAGTCATAGCGGGTTACGTACCGGATCTTGAAGGGTATTTATTGTTAGACCAGGTGAATGATGGGAATGACCGGAGTTTCGTCTTCAACTTCACTGGCTCGGACGCAGTTTCCGGCTGCTACCGCTCCCAGGACGCAGATGGTTCCTTTTCGGAATGCTTTGACATGACAGGAGTGAGGACGAGTTCCTCTGGCGGTGGCGGTTAAGAAACACGGCACGTGGTGGGTGACATAATCACCACTATCCCCACTGGATTCTGGTCCCAGGACAGATTCACGGGCGGTGGATCGTTCACGTTCAGCGCTGGTGTCGTAGTGATCCAACACAGTAATGGCGGGATCATTGAAGAGGGCGTCTACAGATACACCTGCGAGAATGCCGGAGGTTGCGAAATCAGGAACCGGGAAGTTCGAGCCGGGACGATTGTTGAAACCTCAAGAGGACAATGAAGTTTCGCCGTACGAGAGTCAACCGGACTCGGTGGTCCAGTCTTCTGCGTCAGCGACTCCAGCCTTGAGCCGGTGGAGTCCTTCAGGTTCATCGCGACCGTCGGCGACCGGAGCGCCGGCCTGTCCACCGCCCCGACGTTACGCTATTACGGCTCGTCGGACACGACGATCTCAACCAGCGATACGCAAGTCGGCACAGACGCCGTGAGCGCACGTACCGCTGCAGGCACCAGTGATGAGTCGATTGGCCTGCCGGCCCCGTCGACTGCTGGAACCTACTGTTACGGTGCATTTGTCGGTCCGGTGTCCGGAGACTCCGATACCGGGAACGACTGCTCCAGCGCTGTAGCGGTCGTCGATGGAGGACCGTTGCCATTATTCGATCTCCATATGTCGAGAAGCGTCCTTCACTCTCCCGTCCTGGGTCAAATAGGGCATGAGACCGATGACGGGAGAGTGACAATGTTCAAGTGTTCCGGAACGACAACAGCCCCGATCGCCGCCCTTGTTCCCGCGAGCCTTGCTGTCGGTGCACGCACGCAGACGGAAGGTTCGGTCTACCGATTGACCTTGACGATCGACGGTGCTCCGGCATCCTGCAGCAACGACGACATCGTTCGCATATCCAAGACTGAAGGCTTGTTCGATGGCTTCACAAAGTCTTTGCCGCAATCCACGCCTCATCGAAACGCAGAGAGAAGCGAGCCGATGAACTCGATATCAAAATCACGGCCTGACGCGGAGCCGTCGGTGCCGGACCGATCGGGTCAGCACGCCCTGCGATCGCCAAACCAGTTCCTGGTCCGTTTTGCCTTTCGGGCGACGGCCCTTGCAATGATCTGCGGATTTCCAGCCGACATCGTCGCTACGGACCCCATGACCAAGTCGTTTACTGGCTCCCCAAGGCGGAACGATCTCGTACGTGTATTCCCTCAAGGATGGCTAGGACCCGGCGCAGCCGCTTAAACCCAAACGGAGATGCCGGCTCCCAATTTGCAGAACTTGACGCACACAACCATATGATTTCATGGCAACAGCTATAAATATCAATAACGTGATGATGTCTCAGGTTTCGCATCTCTCACGGATTCTCCTTCTTCTAACGCTTGCTCTGCTCCCTCCATTGGCTCAAGCCCAAAGGATCGGGCCGCTGGGTCCGTCAGTTGGCCCGCAATCGCAAGCGCAGTCGACGGAGGCGGTGGCAGTCGCCCCGCCGAGCCTGCAACTGAGCCTGCCCCCGCCCCGGGTCGCCGCGCTACCGCCGTTGAGTCCCGACGATTTGCGGCTTTTGCAGCCGCGCGATGGCCAGCCGCCTGCTATTGGCATCCACCGTCGGTTGCCGTCCGGATCGGTCACGTTGAGCTTGTCGGGGACACGAGCCCGGACGAGGGCCGAAGGCGCATGGCAATCGGTCCCGGGCGGGCGTCTCTGGCGCCTGACGATAACTTCCCCCGGCGCTCGTGCGATGCGAGTCCACTTCCGGGACTTCGCCATCGGAACTGGCCAACTGTGGCTCTACTCGGCGGATGGGCAGATCCTCTCGCCGTATACCGGCGCGGGCTTGTATGGCGATGGGGAATTCTGGAGCGACATCGTTTTTGCTGACAGTCTGACGATCGAATATCTGCCCGATCCAGCTGCGACGGAAGAGGCCGTACCGTTCCAAATCGTTGAGATCAGTCATATGGGAGGATGCATTTGGGCGCGATGAGAAGGTTAGCCTCGACCCGCCGACAGTCGCCACGGCACGAACTGCGGCGGGGGAAAGGAAAGCGGTCAACCCACTGACCGGCCCGATCGACGTTGACGAGGGAACGCCGTCGATGGCGGGGGCGGCCAACGATCCACCCGACACGGAGACGACGCGGGTTGTGAAAGAGATACCGTCGGTGGAGCGATCCGCGGATCTGCAACAGCCGGTCCCGAAAGCGGCAACGCCTCTCACCCCCGTCCAGCCCGCCACATTCCGTTTGGGACCGGTTGACGGCAGCACGCTCTTTTCCGGGGATCACTCCTTTCAGTTGGAGGTTACCGATAGCGCCACCAGCGTCACCCTCACGCTGGAATCCGTCGATCCCGATGTCGATGTGGATTTGCATGTCCGCTATGAAGAGGACAACGATCTGCAGGATGGGAGAATCGTCTCGGACTACTCCTCCAGCGGCCTCACAGGCAATGAACAGATCGTCATTACCCCGAGCTCCGACCCGCCGCTTCGCGCCGGGACCTATTTCATTTCGATAGTCCTCTTCGATACGGGCGTCGTGGCCGAGGGCACGCTCACGGCGACAGTGGACGGCGACGATACGCCTGTTGGGTTGATCAGCGTTGGCCCGCTGACCAGCGGCCAGCCCTCCACATTCCGCCTGGGGCCGGTTGACAACGGGACGCTCTTCAGTGGGGATGACTCGTTCCGATTGGAGGTTCCCGATGGCGCTACCCGCGTAATCTTCACGCTGGAAACCGTCGATCCCGCTGTCGATGTGGACTTGTATGTCCGTTTTGGAGAAGACAACGTCGTTCAGGATGGGAGCGTTGTCGCGGACTACTTCTCCGAGGGAAGCACGGGCAACGAACGCATCGTCGTTACCTCCCGCTCCGACCCGCCGCTTCGCGCCGGGACGTACTTTGTCTCGATAGCCCTCTTCGCTACGGGCGTTGAGGCCGAAGGCACGCTCACGGCGACAGTGGAACTCGACGGAGAGTCTCTGCCGTCGATAGGCGGCGGCCCGCTCACGCCGGGACAACCCGCCGACTTCCGCCTGGGGCCGGTTGACGACCCGACGCTCTTCGCCGGGGATCGCTCCTTTCGACTGGAGGTTCCAACCGACGCCACGCGCGTTATCTTGAGGCTCGAATCCGTCGATCCCGATGTCGACGTGGACTTGTATGTCCGTTTTGGCAAAGACAACGTGTTTGCGAGCGGGACGCGGGTCTATGACCACGCTTCCCTGGGGTTGACGGGAAACGAACGAATCGGCATCACCCGGCGATCCGACCCGCCGCTTCGCGCCGGGACCTACTTTGTTTCGATACGCCTCTTCGATACGGGCATCGTGGCCGACGGCACCCTCACGGCGATAGTGGAAACGGAGGCCGCGGACCCTCACCTTGATGTGGCCTGTTACCCCGAATGGTCGAATTCGGCGGCCGGAGTCGCCCAAATCTTTTTCGAGACCGAGGGTGGAACCAGTCAATGCTCGGGCACGCTGCTCAACAACAGCCGGGAGGACCGCACCCCCTACTTTCTCACCGCCGCCCACTGTGTGGCTTCGGAGGCGGAGGCGCGGAGCGTCACCGCATTCTGGAACTATCAGACACAAATGTGCAACGGCGCTCTGTCATCGCGACAGGGCCTCGAGCAAACCATGGGCGCGAGCCTCCTCTCAACCTTGGGGGGCGGAATGCATTCTGACGGCGATATGACGCTGCTGCGCCTGGAAGGCGATCTGCCCGATGACGTCATGTTCCAGGGATGGGACGCCGGCCCCAACCTGTGGGTACGGAAGTCACGGGCATTCATCATCCCTCAAACGACGATTGCCGCGACTTCAAGCGAATTTCCTTCGGTCAAATCACTTCCGACACGACTTTCGGAGTCTCCCCCGATACCTACGCCATCGTCTCGTGGCATCCGGGACACGGCTACACGGAGCCGGGCTCGTCCGGATCGGCCCTCTTCAGCAGTTCCGGAACGGTCGTGGGGGCATTGAGCTTCGGCGACATAGCCGAAGAGAATGCCGACGGCCCGATTCGTGACGCCTACACGCACTTTTCCGTTTTCTATCCCCATACCTTGCAGTTCGTCGATCCGCCCGAAACCTCACCTGTCGAGCCCGAATCGTTCTCGATCCCGAATCTGGGAGGATGGTCCGTCACGAGCAACGGAACGGAAGCGGACCCGAGGACGGGCTATGGGCGCATCCGTGCGGAGTCGGGTTCGACCACTCCTTCAGGGATCGCCATTTTCGGGTTCAGGCAGGGCGGCGTGCTCATTGCCGAAGCGGGCGTTCCGGCAACCGAGGCTGTCCAGGAGGGGCGGATATTCGCCGAAGTGCTCAGTCCCGTCAATACGGGACTGGCCATCGCCAATCCCAACGACGCGCCGGCAACCATCCTCTTCTATTTCAGGGATTCCGAGGGCGAACGATTCGGCGACGGCCAATTCGAGTTGGGCGCGCACGAGCAGACTGCGAAGTTCCTCAACGATGCGCCGTTCAACAGTGGCGAGTTGGAATCGGGAACGTTCACGTTTAACTCATCGGAGCCCATCGCCGTCATCGCTCTACGGGGATTGACCAACCGGGACGGCGAGTTCCTGATGACCACGCTCCCGGTCGCGCCGCTGGCCGCCCCCAGGACGCCGTTCTCCGGGAACACGGGCTCTACGGATACGGTCTATTTCCCTCATTTCACCGATGGTAACGGATGGGTGACGCAGGTCATTCTGGTGAACCCAACGGATCGACCGATCACGGGAACCGTCCGGTTCCTTGGCCCCGGCAGCGGGGCGATGGCGGCCGCTCCAGCGAACCTGACACTGGACGACGACCGGACGGGATCGGAATTTCCGTATTCGATTCCTGCCGGCAGTTCCCAGAGATTCACTACCTCGAATCCCATGGGCATAGAAACCCGTGGCTCGGTGCGCGCGACTCCCAATCCGGGGAGCGTCGCACCCTCGGGTCTGGTCGTTTTCTCGTATACCCCCGGTGTTGTAAAAACCGTTTCCGAATCCGGCGTGCCCGACCTGCCGGCGGGATCGGCATTCCGGGTCTACGCCGAATCGTCGGGAACGCCCAATCAGCCGGGATCGATAAGAACGGGATTGGCCATTACCAATGCGGCGGACGCCGTCAATACGGTGACTCTGGAAGTGACGGGCCTGGATGGAAACCTGGCGATGGGGGTCGCCCCGGTCACCCTGACGCTTCCACCGTCGGGTCAGGTGGCCCGTTTCCTGGACGAGATCTTCGACTCGCTGCCGAACAACTTCTCGGGAGTGCTCCGGGTCACCTCGACTGCCGATATCGCCATCGTAGGACTGCGATTGCGCATCAACGAACGGGGCGAACTCAAGATGACGACCACTCCGCCATCGATCGAAACCGGCCCGCCGACCATGGCGGACCGATTCTTCCCGCATATCGTGGACTCCGCGGGATGGTCGACGCAGTTCATCCTGTTCAGCGGGACCGCGGGCCAGACCTCGTCGGGGACGTTGAGTTTTATCGATACCGCGGGGGAACCCTGGGATCTGCCCACGCGGGACAGGAGCGTTTCCGATATCGGCCCGCCCCCTGCCCCGCAAGTTTCGGCCCGGAGCGGCACCGACACAGAGATCGAGGTTACTTTCACCGACTCCTTTGCAGCGGGAGAAACCAAGGCTTACGATTTCGAAGTACGGACGAAGACTCCTCCAGGATCGTGGAGCGGAGGGTGCATCGTTTTCACAAACACTTCCTCCAACGCAGTAACAGCTTCCGTCATGCAGGGGATCACCGGTCTCCAGCCGGGAACGGTCTATCAGGTGCGATACCGTTTCAGGAACTCGTCTAGCTGCGAGAGCGGATCGCCGGGTCCATGGTCCGAGATCGGGGAGGGCGCGACCGGCGGTTAGGCGGCCGCCGATAAGCCTTTTAATCAATTGCGGATTGAGCGCCTCATTGGAACATGGGAGTTCTCTTATACGAACATTTCCAGGATTACACACACCTACACATTGAGTCGTGTTCAGGAAAGTTCAACTACTCAGGGTTCGTGGTTCATCGATGAGAGAAGTGGACCCCGTTGGTTGGACAGCGCGGCAGCCAAATTAAGGAGTACTCCACCTCCCCGGATTAGCGCGCATTCAACAACCGCGTTACTGGCAATCGCCTGGACGCCGAGTCCTTTTCACAGACTTCGTGTTCAACGGGCGCTTCATCGCAACCGGTGATAACCCGGGAAGTTACAGCTTCGTTGAAGCGGTCTGGCCTGTGGTTGGCAGGGGCGAACCTGGTCCCTACGTCGCGGCAATGAATGGGAGGCCGGGCCAGTTGCCCGATCACGACCGCTCGATCCGCTTCTTCCATGCTCAGCATCCCTTCCTGCGACATCCAAAATACCCCCTCCAGGTCGAACAAAGGGGGACACTTTGATATCTTCTCCATGTCAGGGACTGCCATCCCCACCCTCCCCAGTCTCATAGGTTGTGAAGCCGATCCCGCACACGGAATTGACGCAGGAACTCGCGCTGACTACAGTTATCGAGATTTTGACTGCCAATCAGGAGTGTGATAATCCCCAAGTGTTCCGGAACGACAACAGTCCCGATCGTCGCCCTTGTTCTCGTGAGCCTTGCTGTCAGTGCACGCGCGCAGACTAAGGTTCGGTGTCCCGATTGACCATGACGATTGACGGTGTTCCGGCATCCTGCAGCACCGACGACATCTTCGTTTCGGCGCGCTACTACGTTGACGTTACGCGCCTCGATCGGGAAATTCAGAATCGAATTGAGGATCTCGTGCGAGAGACTGAACAGATTTCCAATAGCCTCTCCCTGTGGTACGCGGTGACCCGCATGGATTCCTTGCGGAGGAAGGACATGATCGGGAAAAACGATCCGGCAATTCGTGCCCGAATACTCGTACTTGAATACTATCCACGACTGTAAACGAGGAGTAAACTGGTGTCTCAGAATTGTCACAACCTGTTTACAGGATTGTCACAAACCGTTTCAGGATTGTCACAAACAACGTAACGGAATTCGGACAGCTCCGAACCGATTGGAGGAAATCATGAGTGTCGAAGGGCTCAATGTACGCAACGTATTGGTGGCGCTGGTGGCTGTTGGAATTCTGCTTGTTGCCTCCATACCCGCGGTCGGACAGGTTCTCACGGCCTCAGTGGATGGGACGGTACGGGATCCAACCGGGGCGCTGATTCCCGGTGCCGAGGTCACGTTGACGAACACCGAGACCAATGCCACTCGGGAAGCGGTCACGAATGACACCGGTCGATTCGTGTTTCCACAGGTACCCCGTGGACTCTACCGGATCGCGACAGAGATGCCCGGTTTCAGCACGGCGGTCGTCGAAGGTGTCCAGGTTGCCGTGGACACGCCCGCCACCGTCGACATCGTTCTGGAAGTGGGAACGGTGAATCAGACCATCACCGTGACTGCCGCCGAGGTTCAGGCCGTGGTCAACAGTGTCAATGCCGAGATCAACACCCACCTTGAACGGGAGCAGATCCAGGATCTTCCATTGAACGGGCGCAACGTGACCCAACTGGCTCTCACCCAGGCCGGCGTGACGAGCGCGGGCGGTGCGCGCAGTGCTTCCATCAATGGGACTCGCGGCACCTTCAACAACTTTACGCTCGACGGAATCAACAACCAGGACACGTTCATCCGGACCGACTCCCTGTTCGGAATAATTCCCGTAAACGAGAGCTTCATCCAGGAAGTCAACATCACGACGGCCAACTCCGAGGTCGACGCCGGACTGGGAACCTCGCAAACGCAGTTCGTGACTCGCTCGGGCAGCAACGAGTTCCACGGGGAGTTGTTCTATTACCACCGAAACGACGCACTGAACGCCAACAACTTTTTCAATAACGCCGCCGAAGTCGACAGGGAAAAGGTTCGGACCCATCAGTTCGGCGGCAACCTAGGCGGTCCCATCGTCGGGGACAAGCTGTTCTTCTTCTTCGACCATGAGCAAGAGCGCGACCCCGGTTCGTCTTCCGTCGTGAGGACGGTCCTGACCGATTCCGCACGCTCGGGCGATTTCAGGTACGTCCGGCAAGACGACGGTGAGTTGCACACCGTGAACCTGTTCGATATCACCGGTTTGACGCCCGATCCCGCCATCGATTCCCTGATCGATCTGACTCCGCTGCCGAATGACGACAGCGTTGGCAACGGAAGGTACACCTCCGGCTATAGGTTCAACAGTCCCGACCAAAGCAACTCCGCCTGGTATGTATTCCGGGGAGATTACGAGATCAACGCGCGGCACTCCTTTACCGGTTCCTTTTACCAGTTCCAATTCGATTTACCGAACTCGGTGGGCAACGCCATCGATGCCGTCTTCCCGGGTCTTCCCGGCGCTGGGCAAAACTCGATCCGCAGATTGGGCTCCTATACCCTGAGAAGTCAATTCACGCCGACGATCGTCAACGAAGGACGGTTCGGTTTCCAGGCGTCGAGTCCGAGATTCTTCACGAACGAGACCTTTCCCCAAGGCTACCGTCTGAGTGTCGGTGTGTTCACGAATCCGGTCCGGAGTTTTCTCGCTCAGGGCCGCGACTCGCGCAACCTGGACTTGATGGATAACATGACCTTGGTTCACGGAAGCCGAATCCTCAAATTCGGCGGGAGCGTACGCTGGACCAACGTCGATAGTTTCAACGACGCTGGTACCGTGCCGACGTACGATCTCGGGTTCGGGCCCGGAAATCCGGATCCGCTGGTTCCCTTGCTTTTTCCGGGTGGCATTTCGGCGGGTGAACTCGGCAACGCTTCGTCTCTGCTGGGAACTATGGCGGGGGCCGTAGACTCCGCGGACCAGTCGTTCAACGTCGCCACACCCACATCGGGGTTTGTCGATGGCGCTTCCAGTACGAGCAGTCTCGAGCAGAAATTTCTCAACCTCTATATGGGGGATACCTGGTCGATCACTCCCAGTCTCACCCTGAGTTCCGGAATTCGATGGGAACAGCACTCTGTCCCGAACGAGGTTAACGGACTGGCCTTGTTGCCGGTTGGGGGCATCCAGGCGGTGCTCGACCCCGACGCCGTGGTCGATCTCGCGGGCACGACCAACGGAAGGCCCTTTTACAAGACCGACCGAAACAACTTCGCTCCCAGCATCGGCCTCGCATGGCGCCTTACCGACGGCACCGTTCTGCGCGGCGGTTACTCGATCAACTATGTGGTCGACAACAACTTCACGACCGTCAGCAATGCGCTACGAGGCAACGACGGTCTGAGCCAGGCGATCTCGATCTCGGGAATCAGCGGCACGGTCAGCGGCGACGGGTTGGTTCCGATTCCGGAGCCCGAGTTCAAGATCCCGAGAACCGCGCTTGACGGGCTTCAGGCGAGTTCGACGGCAGCCCTCTTTACCATCGATCCCAACCTGCGAACGCCCTATGTGCAGCAATGGAACTTCGGCCTGCAGCATGAGATCATGCAAAACACCGTCGTCGAGGTGCGCTATGTCGGAAACCACGGCGTCAAACTCACCCGCGCCATCGATCTCAACCAGCTTCTCCTGCCGCCGGAATTCCTGGACGATTTCAGGGTCGCCCAAAGTAACCTCGAGGCCAACGGGGATCCTCGCGTGGGTGAACCCCTGCAATTCTTCCCGCGACTCGGTTTCGGTGGATTCCTGCAATCGGGAAATGTACAAAGTTGGATTCGGAACGGTGAGGCCGGACGATATATCGGTTTTTTGGCGCAAAACCGCGTATTCTTCTTTGACGGACAAGGAGGCGAGAGATTCGGCTCCAGTGTGCCGGCAAGCTATTTTTACCGCAATCCCAATGCCTTCGTCGGCGATTACGTCGGCAACAATTCGTTCTCGAAGTACAACAGTCTCCAGGTCGAGCTCAGACGGCGGTTCCGCGCCGGTTTGTCGGCCCAGTTCAACTATACCTGGGGCAAGGTGCTGACGGATTTCGAGGGTAGCCAGACCAATTTCAGCGCGCTCATGGATAACGCCCAACCTCAACTCGAGATCAGGCGTCCCTCTTTCGACATCACGCACACCTATAACGGCAACTGGGTCTGGGAGTTGCCGTTCGGTGAAGGGCGCCGATGGATGGACACCGGCGGCATCCTCAACGCCATTGCCGGCGGATGGGACCTCAGCGGATTCCTTAGGGTCCGTTCCGGCGACCCGATCACCATTGCCTCGGCGAGAGCAACCATCAATCGAGGAGGCAGAACCAACAACAATACCGTTTTTCTGACGGGGATCGATATCCAGGAGCTTCAGGAGCGCACCGGAAACTTCCGCGACTCCGAGGGTGGCGTGAATCTCTTCGCCTCCTCCCTCCGCGAGGAGGAGGGCGGAGCGAATCTCGATATCTTCGTGAATCCCGGTTTGCTGGAGACCGGGACGCTGGCCTTGTCCCCCGTCAGTGGACCGTGGTACGCGACGTTGGATCTCGGGATTCGCAAGAGCTTTCAGCTCCCGATTTCGGAGGGGGCGACCTTTCAACTCCGCGCCGATTTCTTCAACAGCCTCAATCACACGAATTTCAACGTGGGCGGTAGCCACAATCCCAACAGCACCCAGTTCGGTTCGATCAGCTCCGCCTTCTCCGCCCGCGAGATCCAGGTCGGCGGGAAAATCATATTCTAGCCGGCCGTGGCAGATCCCGGAAGGGTTCTGCCACAAGCTGTTCAATCCGGGTCCGCACCCATGCGGACCCGGAGCGGGGACATTTGCGCGTCTGTCGGCGCCTCGCTTGAGTAACGAGCGGCGGACACGTTCCGCGAGACCGCAAGACCCTGAGGATTGCGTCCGGCCGAAACTGAAGCCCCGGCAATCGAACCTCGCAACGGCGTCAGGTGCCCTGTCGCCGCATCGAGCGTTCCCACCCACCGTCTGCGCCTTCGGAACGCGGTCCCGTTGGCGCGCTTGATCCGGCACGGAGAACGTGCCGCTACGCGCCCGGCGCGAGGAACGCGCCGTTGGTTCATGACCTCGTCCTCACTTCACAAGAGTTGTTGTTGGTCTGGCGAAAGCCAGCTTTTTGAAAAGAATCGTGGAATAGGTAAAGAATGTTTTTATAAACAATCGTTTGTAAAATAGTTATTTGACCATTGTTCTTTCGATAAAGAATCTTCTGGTCTAAGCTCTTGTTCATGACGAAAGGCATAATCGACCTGATGATCGAACGGTGGAAGTACGAACGGCCCGAACTGGACTCCTCCTCATTGGGTGTCCTGGCCCGAATCAGCCGTCTTGCCCGAGTCTCGGAAGCCAATGCCGAAACGGTCCTCAGGGAATTCGGCCTCAACGATGTCGAATTTCAACTTCTTACGGAGATTCGGACCGCGTCGCCGGATTACAAGGTGGCGCCGAGAGATCTCTTGAGGCCGTTGATGGTGTCGTCGGGGGGACTGACACCCCGGATCGATCGACTGGAGGGGGCTGGTCTCGTTGAACGCCTGGCCAACCCATCGGACCGGAGAGGCGTGCTCGTTCAACTCACTGCCAGGGGGCGGGATCTGGTCGATCAGGTCACCACGGCGTACCTGGCCAACCAGAATCAGGTACTGGATCGGGCGTTGGAAGCGCACGAACGCCAAACGCTGGCCATTCTCCTGCGCAAGCTCCTGGGATCGATGTCCGACCGGGGGGACCCTCATTCTCGACGGTCCAAGGGTCAGGTGCCGTTCGCTTCCACCGGCCAACCCGGCGTTCCGGAAACCCGCTTCTGAAACCAACGCTCGATCTTTCGTTCTCAGCTATCGGCGCTTTCAGACGCGTTCCCTTCCCTGTTCGCGGCCTGGCGCGGGATGAGGTTTGACCCATTCGGGCGGCTTCTATATCATTTGCCACTCTCTGGTCGCAACCCACAGGAGACGCACGATGTCCGCACCGCTGGTTTTCGAAGGCAAGTGCTGGAAATTCGGTCACAACGTTCCAACCGATGCGATTACGCCCGCATATCTGGTTTGGAAGGGCTTCGCCGAGATGGCAAGGCATTGCCTGGAGTCGCTCAATCCAGAATTCCCGAAGCATGTCCAGCCCGGAGACATCCTCGTCGCCGGACGCAACTTCGGCTGTTCTTCGGGCCGTGCCGTCGCGCCCAAGGCCATCAAAGCCACCGGTGTCGGGGCCGTGGTCGCCGAACGGTTTTCACGCACCTTCTACAGGAACGGACATGAAGTGGGCCTTCCGATCCTGGAGGCCCCGGGCGTGCATGCGATGGTGGAAACCGGCGATCCCCTGAAGGTCGATATCGTGAACGCCACGGTAACGAACAGCAGAACAGGCCGGACGATCCAGACCACCCCCCCGCCGGACTTCCTGCTCAAAATGCTTCAGGCCGGCGGATTGATTCCCTTCCTGGAGTCCGAAGAGAATTCGCTGCTGGTACGACCATGACGCTGCTCCTCACCAACGACGATGTCGAACGGGCATTGACGCCCGAGGACGCCATTGCATCCACCGAGCGGATCTACCGGGAATTGGCTGAGAACGCCGCCATCAACCGGCCGCGGTCCCAGACCTATCTGCCCGCCCAATCGCTGGAGAACCCGGGATTTCAATATCGAATGAAGACTCAGGAGGGCGGAAGCCTTTCGACCGGCGTCTGGGCCTTGCGCGTGACCTCGGACATGGCGGGTTACTCGTTTACCAATGGCGTCAAGCGGCGGCGTATCCTGCCGGTCGCTTCCGGAAACCGTTATTGTGGAATGGTGCTGCTATTCGACGTCGAACGGATCGAGCCTGTCGCGATCATCCACGATGGCGTGATCCAGAAGATGCGGGTCGCGGCGCTCAGTGCCGTCGGCGCCAAACACCTTGCCCCGGAGAACCCGATGGTGCTCGGTTTGTTCGGAACCGGATGGCAGGCCGGCGCCCATCTGCAATTTCTGTCCAGCCTTTTCGAGTTCGAACGGATCAAGGTATTCAGTCCGAACGAAACGCACCGGCGGGCGTTCGCGTCCGAATGGTCCCGACGTTTGGACCGACAGGTCGAGGCTGTCGACTCGGCGAGAGCGGCCGTTGAAGGAAGCGACTTCGTCCAGGCGGCCACCGCCGCGTGGGATGCGGTCTTCGACGGCGCCTGGGTCGAAAAGGGGATGTACATCGCTTCGATTGGAGGGGCCGACGGCAGCAACAAGCGGCGCGAGATCGACGACGAGACAATCCGCCGCGCCGATGTCTACATCGTGCACTCCAAGGACGTGGCCCGGAACGACCGGTCGCCCGACATCTGGGACGCCGCCCAGAACGGTATCGTCGACTGGGATGAAATCCACGAAATCCAGGACCTGCTGGCCGGAACCGTTCCCGGCAGAACCAGCCCGGATCAGATCACGCTTTTCAACAACAACACTGGCGCCGGAACTCAATTCGCCGCCGTCGGTTCGGCCGTACTCGAGAAGGCTCGAAAACTCGGCCTGGGACGCGAGATTCCGACCGAGTGGTTTCTTGAGGACGTTTCGCCATGACAGCCCGTGGCAGGACCCTACAGGGTCGCGCGCAGGGGTCTTCGGGTCTCAGGCGCGAAGAGAGGAGCGGAGCGATGGTTTTTCATCGTGACCGACGAACGACAATGTCTGTGACCCGAACCCCCCTGCGCCCCAGCAGTCCGTGGCAGGACCCTTCGGCGTCGCGCGCTGGGGTTTTCGGGTTTCAGACGCGAAGAAAGGAGCGGAGCGATGGTTTTTCATCGTGACCGACGAACGACAATGTCTGTGACCCGAACCCCCCTGCGCCCTACGGGTTACGGCGGCATCGGGCCATCTGCCACGTTTCCCCTCCTCGATCGATGTTGTCATCGACCAAGTCGATGGGGGACATCGACTTCGTCGTGCCGCCTCGCATACGGCCCAATGGCGCTCGTAACGCGATCCCTGAAGGGTCCTGCCACGGGCTGTTAACCATGCTCAACACGGCACGACAACAACAGTTTCAGAACCTGATTGCGAAATCCGGGTGGGACCGGCTGCTGCTGTACGGGCACAGTTGGCGGAAGGACTTTTTTCGATCGCTGGTCAACTTCAGTTTTTTCGGTCCCCACGCTGCGGCGATCCTCGAGAAGTCCGGGGATGTTCGCATACTGACCACCCACCCTTGGGATCGGGACGCCCTCGATTCAGCCGCCTTCGACGACGTTCGTCTAGACAGCGATTTCGACCGCGGCCTGTCTGCCCTGCTCCGGGGCGCCGATGACCAGCGAATCGGCGTTGCGGGATTGGAGTTGCTTGAAACCCGCTTTGCGCGCACCCTCGGCCGGGCGACCCACCATCCGGCGGCTTCGGCCACCAAGGCGGTGGAGACCCTGCGGCAGGCCAAGACCCCCGATGAGATCGAACAGGTCCGGAAAGCGGCCCGGCTGGCGGACATGGGATATCGCTTTTTTGTCGACACCGCCGAAGTCGGAATGGCCGAGCATGAACTCGTCGCCGAAATCGAAGGATTCCTGAAGGCGCGGGGCGCCGAAGACAACTTCATGCTGATCGGGTCGGGCGGCGCCGAGGTGTTCGGCATGCATCCTCCAACCGAACGGCGCTTTCAAGCGGGCGACAACATCACCACGGAACTGAGCCCGCAGGTGAACGGATACTTCGCGCAGATTTGCAGGACCCTGGTGCTGGGCGAGCCGTCGCCCAAACAACGGGAGTCGTTCGAGATCTTCAGGAAAGCCCAGCAGGCCGCTGAAGACTTCCTGAAACCGGGCGTCAACATATCCGACCTCGCCCGGGTCCAGAACGACGTGTTTCGGGCGGCGGGGTTCGGGGAGTACACCACGTCGAAGTACACGCGGGTGCGTGGACACAACCTGGGCCTGCACCCGGACGAAAACCCCTACGTGCTCGAAGATGTCGACTGCGTCGTCAACGAGTCGATGGTGGTCATCGCGCACCCGAACACCTACCTGCCCATGTCAGGCTACATGGTTTTCGGAGACACGTTGCTGGTGAACGCCACCGGTTGCGAATCCCTCAGCGCCACCGAGAAGAATCTTTTTACCAAGGGTATTTGAAGTGAAACGAGGACTCATTGTCTGGGACCGGAACGAAATACCGCCGGCGGTATTCCATGACCGGATCGATGCGTTTCGCCGGGTTCTTCAGCATCGCGGCCTGCCCGCTTGCGTCGTGTATTCCGACCTGTGGCGTTCGAATCGGGTCCGGTCCCTCCAGAATTTCATGCCCTACTTCAACCGCGCCCTGCTTGTGATTCCCGTTGAGGGCCCCACGACGTTGATCTGCGGACTCTCGCCGCGCGTCTACAAATGGATTCAGTCGGTGACGCCGATCGTGGATATCCGTCCCGGCCGGAACTTCGCTGCCGCACTTGAAGGCCTTGCGGCCGAGCGGGAATGGGATCGACTGGGTGTGCTCGATGAAGCCGGTCTGCCTTTCGACATGCATGCCGGTCTGATGAACACGCACCTCGAACTGATTGATGTCGAGGCGGAAGCCGTGGCATGTCCGGCGCTCGATTCGACCGAAATTGCGATGCGGCGAAAGTCTGCCGCGATGGCCCGAATCGTTCTGCAGGCGGAGATCGGATACGGCGCCGGCCGCACCGACTACGAACTGGCCGGACGCCTCGAACATGGCCTTCGGAGGGCCGGTGCCGAAGACGTTGTCGTCCTGATCGGACACACGGGCAGCGCGCCCCACCCGGCGACCGGCCAGAATCTCGAAGACGAATATTCGGTGAGCCTTGCCGTGGAGTATCGCGGGCATTGGATCCGGATGTCGAGATGCCATGCGGACGAAGCCCGGACCCGCGCCCTCACGGACCGTTTTAACCGAACTCTGAACATGAAACCTGAGGAGTTCGACGCTGGCGTCATCGTCGAAGACCTTTCAGGGGGGAACCCATATCAATCGGTCGACTCTCGCGCCGTGCACGTCGGCAGGCTCTGGGCGCTTCACGTCGTCGACGACCGCTCTCCCCACATCGTCCATGGCGACACCTGCCTTGCAACGCCCGACGGATGGGATCTTCTATGAACATGATCGAGAAGATCCTGGCGCGGGCGAGTGGCCGCGACCGGGTCGCCCCGGGCGAGGTTGTCGTGGCCGACGTTGACCTGATGGTCATGCATGACCTCAGCGCCAATTTCGTGACCCGGGTATTCCGCGAGGAGCTGGGCGGGGGCGCCATTCACGATCCTTCACGAATCGCGTTCGTCTTCGATCACAACTTTTCGGCGCCGACCGAGGAGGGGGCCGAGAGGCTGCATCGCGTTCGCCGATTTGCCGCCGAACATGGGATACGGGTGTTCGACGGGGGCAGCGGAAGCCTTCATCACGTCATCATCGAAAGCGGACTCTGGGCGCCCGGCCAGATCGTCATCGGCTGCGATTCGCACACGCCTATCCACGGTGCCCTGGGGCTGTTCGCCACCGGTGTTGGAAATAACTCGATGGCGGCCCTCGGGTTTCGGCACTCCAAGGCATGGTTCCGGATTCCCGAAACTGTCCAGGTCCGTCTGGAGGGCAAGCCTCCGGACGGGGTCCAGCCTCGCGACGTTGCGCAGCACGTTGTCGGCTTCATGGGCGAAGACAGCGCAATTTACCAGGCACTGGAATATGCGGGCGACTATATCGAAGGGTTGTCGATCGAAGACCGTTGCCTCTTCCCTCTGATGTCGATCGATCTGGGTGCGAAAGCGGCATTCATCGATCCGGACGAAAAGACTGTCGCGTTCGCGAAGGAACATTCCTCGGCGACGGATTTCGAGGTCATGACCAACGATCCCGGTACCCGTTATGCGAATGTCGTTCGGGTGGACGTGGCAGCGATCGACGGACCGCGGGTGGCATGTCCGCCCAGTGTCGGCAACGTCAAACCGGTAAGGGAGGTCGAAGGTATCGAGATCGATCTCGCCGAAGTCGGCGGAAGCACCGGCGGACGTCTGACCGACATTCGAACGCTTGCTGAACGCCTCCAGGGCAAACCGGTCCATCCGAGGGTCCGCCTCCAGGTGGTTCCGGCCAGCAGAAGCATTTACAAGGCCGCCATAAAAGAGGGGTTGATCGAAACGCTGCTGGATGCCGGCGCCATCGTCTGCCCGCCGAGCGCGGGTTCGAACCAGGCGGTCAATATGGGTGCGATGTGCGCGGACGAGGTCATGATATCCAATCAGGCCCGTAATTTCCCGGGCCGCAATGGGAGCCCGAACGCCCGTCACTACCTCGCATCGACCCACACGGTGGCGGCGGCTGCGCTCGCCGGGCGCATCCGGGATCCGAGACGCTGAGATCCACGGCTATCCGCCTTGCCCACCCCCGGTATTCCGAAGTTGCCGCGCTTTCAGATACTCGGCCAGTCCGCCCACTTCCAGTAGTTCGAGGACCGAGTCGGGAATCCTGGGAAAGGTCAGCCTTCGATCCCCTGCGCGAATCTCGCCGGACGCCAAGTCGATATGGATCTCATCCCCCTCCGACACGGCATCGACCAGATCGGCACATTCGACAATCGGCAGTCCGGCGTTGATCGCATTCCGGTAGAAGGTCCGCGAGAAGGATTTCGCGACGACGGCCTTGAATCCCAATCCGATCAGGGCGGTGGCCGCCTGCTCCCGGGCACTCCCGCACCCGAAATTTCTCCCCGCGACCAGTATCTGGAAATCCCTCAGCTTGTCCGGATAACCGTCGCCGAGAACCTCGAACGCGTGCTCCGCGAGCTTCTCGGGGTCGATGTAAATCAGGTACCGCCCGGGAATGATGACGTCGGAATTGATATTGTCGCCAAACTTGAATATTCGACCTTTAACAGGTTCTATCATAAATACTTAAAGATATTCCCTCGGATCTGAAATAACGCCCCTGAGTGCCGACGCGGCGAGCGTTGCCGGGCTGGACAGATAGATCTCGGCCAGGCTGCTTCCCATCCTGCCCAGGAAATTCCGGTTGGCGGTGGACAGGCTCACTTCCCCGTCGGCCATGACGCCGCCGTCGCCCGCGCATGCGCCGCACCCCGGATTGGTGAGTGTGCCGCCGCTTTCGATCAGGGTCTGCAGCACGCCGGATTTCATGGCCTCGAGCATGATTTGTTTCGAGCCCGGCGTGATGATGAACCGGATGTCCGGGTGGATCTTCTTCCCTTCCAGGATGCTGGCGGCAACCACAAGATCCTCGTATTTGGCGTTCGCACACGAACCGAGAAAGACCTGATCCAGACGCGTCCCGGCGACTTCACCGACCGGCTTTGTATTCTGGACCTCGTGGGGACACGCGACCATCGGTTCGAGCGAGGAAAGATCCACGTCGATCCGCCGGCTGTAGGCCGCATCCGGATCAGCGGCGATGCCCGCGTACTCCCTTCCCGACAATCGTCCCTCCAGATAGTCTTCGGTCATGCGGTCCGGCGGAACGAAGGCACACTTCACGCCCATTTCCATGGCCATATTAGTGATCGTCATCCGCTCGGACACGCTCAAACCGGCCATGAGGGCGCCGTAGAACTCCACGGACTCGTAAGTACACCCATCCGCCCCGAGTTGCCCGATCAGGCGCAACATGAGGTCCTTGGCGAAGACTCCTTTCGGGAACGCGCCGGTGAGTTCGATACGAACCGTTCGAGGCACCTTCATCCAGAGTTTGCCCGTAAGCCAGACCGAGGTCACCTCCGTATACCCGATTCCGGTGCCCAGGGCCCCGAGACTGCCGTATATCGTGCAATGCGAGTCGGTTCCCACGATCAAGTCGCCCGGCGCCACGTGACCGGCTTCCATCAACACCAGGTGAGCGATTCCGGCATCGATGTCGTAGAACTTCCGTATTCCGAATTTCCGTGCAAATTCACGGCTCTTCTGCTGATCCCAGGCGTTCTTTTCCGTCTTGGCCGGCGCGATGTGATCAAGGACGATCGCGATACGGTCCGGGTCGTAGAGTTCGGTCGCACCCACCCTTTCCATCACGTTCACGGACCGCCATGTGGCCGTGTGACTCATGACGAGATCCGGATAGGCATCGACGATCTGCCCCGGAACGACCGAGGACTCCCCGGAGGTTCGCGCCAGGATTTTTTCCGCGATAGTCATTCCCATGGGGATTGATTTTAGCAGGATGGAGCGGCGGGTGCCGGACTCGGATACGACTGGGCGCCGCATACCGGTCGTCGTCGAACACTGCGAAGTAGAAAACCGTCATTCCATCGAGACAAGAAGACCGCTTTTGCCCGGCACGAGTCGGAAAAGGTGGCGGGACTCGCTATAATGACCCCCGGACCGCAGGGACGAAGCCAGCGCGTGCTGACGGCGAAACGAAATCCATCGATCTCACGACCGGTCCGAATTGGTACGAACAATCCCCGGAGGAGTCACTTGCCCACCAACGCCGACCTCAAGAAACAACTCAACGACATGATCCGCGGCTATTGGACCACGCAGGCTCTGTTCGTCGCCGCGGAACTCGATATTGCGGGGCGGATTGTCGACGGACCGAAGACCGCGGCGGAACTGGCCGATGAAGCCGGAGCGAACGCCGATGCGCTGTACCGGATTCTGCGCGCCCTGGCCAGTATCGGTTTCTTCGTTGAAGACGACGAAGGACGTTTCGGGCTGACGACGATGGCCGAAGTGCTGGGATCTCCAGGGGGTACGGGCTACGCCAGACTGCATGGGAAGGAACTCTTCGCCGCTTGGGGAAACGTGTTGCACACGGTCAAAACAGGTGAACCTTCGTTCATCAAGACCCATGGGATGCCGCTGTTCGACTACATGACAAAATACCCGGAGCGTGGAGAGATCTTCTCGAACGCCATGTTCGGACATCACGGCGCCGAAACCATTCCAATGATCGAAGCCTATGACTTTTCGGGTTTCGAACACGTCGTCGACGTGGGCGGCGCCGACGGGTCCATGTTGATCGCATTGCTCCAGCAGGTGCGGCATCTCAGGGGAACCCTGTTCGAACTCCCCCCCGTTGCGCAGTTGGCCCGCCCCAACGTTGAGGCGGCCGGACTGTCGGATCGTCTCGATGTCCAGGCCGGCGATGTCTTCGCCGGCGAAATCCCCGAAGGCGCGGATGCCTACATCCTTCGTCATGTGGTTCATGACTATCACGACGACAAGACCATCGAGATCCTGGCCAACTGCGGAAAGGCCGCGGGCCCAAACCGAAAGGTGCTTTTGGTGGAGTTCGTTCTGCCCAGGGGCAACGAACCCAACTTCGGCAAGTGGCTCGACCTGATGATGCTGTGTTATGGCGGCAAGGAACGAACCGAAGAAGAGTATCGGACCGTTTACAAGGCGGCCGGACTCGAACTGACCCGCATCGTACCGACCAGGATGCCGATCAGCGTGATTGAAGGCGTTGTGCTGTAGCGGGGACGGCCCGGTCCCGCCCGAATCTTCTTATTGTAGGGGCGGTCTATGACCGCCCGAATCAAGAATGTGTGGCCACAGCCTACAGTGGGAAAGAACCCAAATACGAGCGTCCACGGCGCCAGCTTCGAAAACTGACGTTCCACCACGGGCTGCTAAAATTCCGTTCCAGGAAGCGCCAGCGTCAACGCCTCGATCCTCATCAGACCGGCGCCGATTTGATCCAACGCCTCGCCCTCGAGAGATTCGCCGTTGGCAAACTCCGTGAGCGGGTCCACGAGATCCAGATACGTATTGACCATGCGTAACGTGCGCCGGTCGTAAGCTTCATCGGGAATGCTCGGAGCGCCGTCCTCTTCCGGGGCTCGGATCCGGTTGACGAAGTCGAGCAAGGTTGCGACCGCTTCCCCCAGATCCTCGGACCGCTCCTGGATCTCTTCCAATACATCGGCGTCGGGTTCTTCGGATCGGCCGCCGATGTCATAGAGCGCCTGGAGGTTACCGGCGAGATCGACCATGCTCTCACGTGCACGGTCCTGGTTCGAACCGGTCAGGGTTCCCGTCGTCGCCAACCGTGCCAGGTCGAAGCTTCGGGCGTCCTGTTCCGCTCCCTGAACCGGCATCGTGAAAATCAAGGCGAGTACGCCGGCCACGGCGAACTGAAAAAAGCGGCTTTGCATGATTTTCCCCCAACCCACGCTAGGGATTGCGGCGGAACCTGTCAAAGGGAACCCTTGGTGGGTCCGGTTCGCTGCATCGTATCGAAATCCTTTCAGCGTCCTGGGCCCGCATTTCTCACGAGTTGTCTGCTGCAGCGCCGTATACATCCGCCAGTGCCGCGTTCTACGGCGCGTTCCTCGCGCCGGTCGCGTAGCGGCGCGTTCTCAGGCGTGTTCCTCACGCCGGTCGCGCCGGATCAAGCGCGGTCGGGCTCCTCGACGTACAGTCACAGCGCACCTTGGTGCGGCAGTAAGAAGTACGCCTCGGTCGCCCTCCGGGCGCGCGCCTTGCCCTGACGGCGTCTCCGACTCTTCGCGACGAAAACCCGTGAGAAAGGCGGTCGAGGCCCGCCTGGCAACACGGACGTTGCGGTTCCGGATGTTGGAGCGGCAAGGTTGCCAAACCGTTGCGATGGCCTGTTGCCGGCGCAATTCCGGTATTTCGAATGCCTCGGCTCAGAACTGGTACCGCATCCCCATCTCGATCTCCCGCGGGTTTTGGGCGCTGGTCGATCGACCAAAATTGGGTGACGTCAAGACACCCGAAGGCGTTCCCGGATTCAGGCGGTTGAACGCGTTGGTCATGTTCGCGAAAACGTTGACGTTTTGCGAACCGTTCGCAAAGAAGAACGCCTTGGAAATGTTGAAGTCGACGCTGTAGGTCGCCTCACCGCGCTCGCTGTTCCGTACGATTCCGACCGGACGTTCCGTCACGCGTCCATCCCGATTGTTATCGCGCCCGGTAAGAATCGAGTACCCCTGTCCGCTTCGGGCGGAATACCGTCCAAGTAAAAAGAGGCCGAGCGGAAGTTCGGCGTTGAAGGTGGTCTCAAACCGGTGTACCGGGAACGGGGCCCGCCCCCAATCGATGGACAGATCGTAACTATCGGTCGGAATGCCGGAGTTGTTCGATGGCACCGTGTCCGCCCAGGCCAGATTCCCCGTGTATCCAGCCTGAACGTTCAACAGGCTGAACCGTTGCCGGTAGTTCACTCTGAAAAGGTGTTCCTCCTCGGTTCCCGTGGGTTCCAGACTCAGGATGGATCCGCTCCGAGGATCCGTCGGCCGGCAGGTCTGAATAAAAGCGGTTTCTTCGCCGGCGGACAGGCCCCTCGGAAGTGCCGCCAGGCACGACGGCAAGGGAGCGTTCACGTCCCGCAGCCTGTGACGCCGAAGCTCGGTCCGCATATGATAGCTCGCATTCACGAACATGTTCGCGAAGAAGGTCTTCTCCAGGTGCAGCCCGGTGACGATTTCGTACGGCGCCTGGATGTCGGTTCCTGTCACGCGAATCGAAGGGAACGTGTCCCGGATCATTCCGGCCTGAAACGGATTGGGAAACGACGGACTGTCGATTATCGTTTCAAACTGCCGGATGCCGTTCAGCCGTGCCTGCGCTACCCGGACATTCAGGCCATAGGTATGGTGAAACACCGCTGCCCCGCCCCGGAGTACCGTGGTGGGGGTTATTCCCCATGCAAAGGAAAGGCGGGGCGCGAGATTGTCGTTGTCGTCCAGATGCGTCTGCGTCAGATATCGCAATCCCAACATCAGAGTGAACTGTGGCGTGAGAGCGATCTCATTCTGCATGAAAACGGCGGTTTCGACCTGGTCGATCTCCACGAGCGGATCGCCTTGATTAACACTATAGGTGGCCGCCTTGCCCACTTCGAAATCGTCAAGGCTCGAAAACGTGAACGCCCCTCCAAAGTTGTCCTCGGCCAGTGAACGCCGGGTCCGATACACGCCCTCGACGCCCGCCTTCAAGGTCCACCGTTCCCCGACGCGCGTGTACATGCTGAAGAACTCGTAGTTGCGGTTCACGGTTTCGGACCGATTCTGAGCGCCGCCGCGGTTGAATGCGTCCAGTACGTTGACCCGTGCCGCGTCGGTGACCGGAATCGTTTGGTTGCTGTCGCTGAACAACCCGAATCGGGACTCGAACAGACTCCCTCCTGACAAGACCGAAAAATGCCGTGCGGAAATATTCCAGCCGTCCCCGGTTGTCGTATATGCCTGCTCCAGAAGCGTGAAGCCGCCCGCGCCCTGGTTTTCTCCCCTTTCCGTGGAATATTCGGCCGTCAGGTCGAGCGAATGGGACTCGGCGAGTTGCAACGTGTTGGTGGTCCCGTAGGAACGGGTCGTTGTGGGTCGAACAATCCCGAGGTCGAACAGGCCTTCGGGCAGCGTCGCATGCACGGTGTCGACGTTCTCCGATTCGTTCTGGAAAAAGAAGAGCCTCGACGTCAGCCGCCTCCGGATCACCGGACCGCTTGCGTCGATCCGAAGCTGCCGCTCCTGGGAGTCGGGCTTGTTGTTCGCGAATGGATTGCGCGCGTTCAATGCATCGTCTCGAAGCAGGAACTCCACGTTCCCGTGAAATGCCCCGCTACCGCCGCGCTGGATCACTTCGGTGCGCGACCCGTTTCCATTCGAACTCCGTCCCAAACGATACGCATCGTCCTCGGCCGTATACGCGTCGGCATGGATTCGGACGTACTGCGTCTGATCGTTGGTTTGTGCGGCCTCGGTCTCGCTGGCCAACAAACGGCCCAATCCGCCCCCGCCGATGAATCCATCCCAGACCGCCGCCTGTTCTTCAGTGAGGTACCCACCGATGCGATTCAGAAACTCTCCCTGCATCCAGTCGATGGCTGAATTGAGTTGATCGGCCTGTTGACCCTGCGTCGGACCGGCGGCGAAGTCCTGAAGGTTTCCGAAGAGTTCCTCGGACGCGCGCCGCCGCTCATCGATCATCAACGCGATCTGACTATCCTGACCCTCCGAAAACGGAATCCCCGCCTCAGCGAGAATCCGATCGACTTCTACCTTGAGTTCCTGAAGAGGGTTTTCAGTGAGGAAACCGGAGTCCTGACCGTAAACGGAAGATCCGGCCAACAGGAAGAAACAGCAAACGAAGGCTCTCAATCACGTACCTCGACTACAAATTAATCAAACAGTTTACGTGTATTGGAGTCGTCTGGAAAGCCCTCTTGCGTTGACCTGCCCTGCCCCCTCCGTTAGAATCGCTCGAATCTCGAATGAGCAATGAATCCAAACCGGCGAGCGTCGGCGGAAGCGGCGCGCTTCAAAACTATTGGCGCCGCAATGTGCGCGTCATGATCGGTCTGCTCTGCATCTGGGCCGCGACCGGACTCGGAGCGGGCGTTCTCTTTGCCGATCGTTTGAACGCCTATACGCTTCCCGGCACCGGATTTCCTCTCGGCTTCTGGTTTGCCCATCAGGGCAGCATCGTCGCCTTTGTCCTACTGATCCTCGTCTATTGCCTGCTGATGAATCGGCTCGATGCGGAACACCACCGCGACACCCAGAGCGGAGGTTCCGATTGAGCGTACAGACCTGGACCTACCTGTTCGTGGGGGTCACCTTCGGGCTGTACCTCACGATCGCATGGCTGAGCCGCGTTCGCGACACGCGGGGATTCTATGTGGCCGGGCAGGGAGTTCCGGCCGGCGCCAACGGAATGGCGACCGCGGCCGACTGGATGAGCGCCGCCTCGTATATTTCGATGGCGGGACTCATCTCGACGATGGGATACGCCGGCGGTATCTATCTGATGGGATGGACCGGAGGATTCGTCCTGCTGGCACTGTTGATCGCGCCGTACCTCAGGAAGTTCGGCCACTACACCGTGCCCGACTTTGTCGGTGACCGGTACGAATCCAACGTGGCCCGCATGGTCGCGGTCTTTTGCGCCATATTCGTCTGTTTCACATATGTCGCCGGACAGATGCGCGGGGTCGGAATCGTTTTCAGCCGCTTCCTGCAGGTCGACATCAACGTTGGCGTCGTGATCGGAATGGCGATCGTCTTCATCTATGCCACGCTCGGCGGCATGAAGGGGATCACGTGGACCCAGGTCGCCCAGTACTGGGTGCTGATCACGGCGTTCCTCATACCGGCAATTGCCATCAGCATCCGGTTGACGGGCCACGCGTTGCCGCAACTGGGTCTGGGCGGCGAATTGGTGGGGGCCACCGACGGTTCCGGCGTCTACCTGCTGGAAAGATTGAATCAGATTCAAGCGGACCTGGGATTCTCCCAATACACGGCGACGTTCGTCGAGCCGTGGGACAAGCTCAATGTCTTTCTGGTCGCATTGGCTCTAATGGTCGGTACGGCGGGACTTCCTCACGTCATCGTCCGATTTTACACGGTGAAGTCAGTCAAGGCAGCACGATGGAGCGCATTCTGGGCGCTCTTCTTCATCTCGATGCTCTACCTGACAGCCCCGGCAACGGCAGCGTTCGCACGCTACTTCATGATCGACAGCCTGAACGGCCGCACCACCGAACAGCTACCCGAGTGGTTCGTCAACTGGGAACAGACCGGCCTCATTCTCTGGCTCGATAATGGCGACGGTGCGGTGCGGTATGCCGCCGGCGACGACAACGAAATCTTTCGAAACGGAACGCTGCCCGCCTCGGAACTGGCTGACTTGCGAGTCGCGCACCAGCAGTGGATCGATACTGAGGGAACCGCCGGCCAGGACGGACGCATCGCGTTGCGCGCCGCCGGACTGTCCGGTCCGGATCGCGACATCATAGTTCTGGCCACTCCTGAAATGGCCGAACTCGCCAACTGGATTATTGCCCTGGTTGCCGCCGGCGGACTCGCGGCGGCGCTGTCGACCGCGAGCGGCCTGCTCCTGGTCATCTCTTCGAGTGTCGCCCACGATCTCTATTTCAGGATTTTGCGGCCTGGCGCCACCGAAGCTCAGCGGCTTCGGGTTGGACGGGCCGTGATCGGCGTGGCTGTCGTTATCGCCGGACTCTTCGGTATTTATCCGCCTGGGTTTGTCAGCCAGGTTGTCGCTTTCGCCTTCGGGCTGGCGGCCGCGAGCTTCTTCCCTGCGATTGTGCTGGGTATCTTCTCAAAGCGTGTCGGGACGGTTCCGGCCGTTGCGGGGATGCTGACCGGTATTTCATTTACGGCCTTCTACATCATCGCCACAGTGTTCTTCGGCATGGAACGGTGGGCCGGAATCGACCCGCAGGGTATCGGCACGATCGGTATGGTTCTGAACTTCGCCGTCACTCTGGGGCTCACTCGTTTCTTCCCGCCCCCGAGCGAGGAAACGCAAAGGCTCATCGACCGGATACGGGAGCCTGAACACGCCGGCCCGGCCGTCCCGA
The DNA here is from genome assembly GCA_963555775.3 of Terriglobia bacterium. GTDB lineage: Bacteria > Acidobacteriota > Terriglobia > 20CM-2-55-15 > 20CM-2-55-15 > JAJEDW01. The sequence goes on from CAUVWY020000010.1 coordinate 167,579, forward strand.
TCGAGACCGCTCATTAGCGACATGCTCAAGATCGGAATCGTTGGCGCGGGCGCCATGGGTTCAATTATTGCCCGATCCATCGGCAGTGGCGAAGTCCCGGCGAAACTGACCGGGTTGGCCGACCTGGACCGGCCACGGGCAGAAGCACTGGCTGGCGAACTGCGGGCGCACCCCATGATCGGCGGCATCGGTGACGTCACCCGGCACGCGGATCTTGTCGTTGAGGCCGCCGGTGCGTCGGCCGTCGAAGAAGTCCTTCTCGAAGCGGTCTTGCGGGGGAAGGACGTCCTCATACTGAGCGTTGGAGGACTGATCGATCTCGACGAATTGATCCAGCGCGCGGCGGCCGGAAATACCGCGATCCATTGCCCGTCCGGAGCGATTGCCGGGCTGGACGCAATCAAGGCGGCCGCAATTGGCACGATTGAATCGGCACGACTGACAACCCGGAAACCTCCGGCAGGACTGGCGGGCGCGCCGTATCTCGACGAGACGGGGATCGATATCTCAGGTCTCACCGAACCCAGAACCATCTTTGAAGGAAGTGCCCGCGACGCCTGCAAGGCCTTCCCTGCCAACGTCAACGTGTCCGCGGCTCTCAGCCTGGCGGGAATCGGTGTTGACGCCACCCGTGTCCGGTTGATCGCCGACCCCACGATCACGCGAAACATTCATGAGATCGAAGTTGCCGGCGACTGCGGCCTGATTCGAACCGTGACCGAGAACACGCCCTCCGACAACCCAAGGACGTCGCGGCTTGCAGCACTTTCAGCGGTTGCGTTGCTGAAAACACTGACACGGACGCTTCGCATCGGTACCTGATTCGTTAGAGTTTGAAGGGTCAGCGAAACAGGTTTCGCGCTTCCACTATGGCCTTCAGTTTTGCCTCGGCGGTTTGGGCGGAAGCCACGGGGTTGTCGGCGAAAGTGGCAAAACCGCAGTCCGGCGTCAGCAAGAGCCGTTCTTCACCGAAAACGTCTATCGCCTGGGCAATTCGCCGGCGAACCTCTTCGACCTGCTCCACATGGTCGAGCTTTGGGTTGACGACGCCGGCGGCGATCCGGCGGTCTTCCGGCAGCTTCTTCAGTACCGCGGCTTCGCCGGCCCGTGGGGTTGAAAGCTCGAGAAACAGGACTCCCACATTGGCCCGGCTCAGTGCGTCCAAAAGCGGCTGGTAGTTACCCGTGAGAGCAACCGATTCATCGCGGGTCCAGTTGCCCCGGCAGACGTGCAACCCCAACCGCTCTCGCGGGAGACCTCGTACCGTCTCATTCAGCAGGTTCACGGCAAAATCCAGTTCGGCATCCGGTTCCAGCCTTTCGCTCAGGGCGCCGCACATGAAGCTGCGGTTTTGACTGGCGGCGCCAAAGACCACCTCCGTCAGGACCGGTTCGTCGAACTGCACCAGCGCCGCGCCGGACGCCAGCAGGAAGTGCAATTCTTCGCGAAGCACCCGCACAATATCTCGGGACAGATCTTCGCGCGTCCGATATGGAGGGTCGGTGAGACAGTCCAGCCACATGGTGCGAGTCAGCAGGTAGGGTCCGGGCAAGGCCACCTTTACCGGCTTGCCGGCGCAGGTCCTGGCGAACTCCAGTTCCCCGGCCGTCAGCGGCTTGCTCCGGCCAATCTCTCCGAAAACCACGGGATGCCTGACTTCCGAGGCGGGTACATCGAGGGCCCGGAGTTCAGATTCGAACTTTTCCGGATCGTCCACCATCGTGGTCAGGTCGCTCAGTGGAATGAGTTGACAGTTGTCCAGCAGCCCGCCCACGAAGCTGGCATAGCTGTCTCGCCGCTGCTCCCCGTCGGTCAGAACATCGACGCCCGCGCGTAATTGAGCATCGATAGAGAGCCGAACCGCGTCATCCGCGGTGGCGTGAAACTCCGCGTCTCCAAGTCTGCCTTCGAGATGGTCGTGGACGGCCTGCAGCATCCAACGAGGACGCGGCCAACTGCCAATACCCATGACGGACAGCGGTGCGATCTTCGGGGCGGCTGCCGGGCTTGGCAGGGATGCGGGAATCGAGACCGGGACCCGCAAATGCTCCCAAACCCGAACCGGGGAGGCCACAGGCGCCGCGGCTCGGCGCTCCGACAGGGACCCCTTGCAAATCAGGAAACTGCGTTGTCCCGCCGTTCGGGTCCAGGAAACCAACTCGTTGCCGGTCAACCGGCACCAGGCCGGTAGTTCCACTTCCACGGTTGAATCGGTGGAGAGGATTTCGAGCAACCCGCCGCGCTGCAGTGGATCGATGTGGCGGCGGATCAGAAGAAGCAGCCCGCTTCCGCAATCCAGATCGCCGCCATCGAAGCTCGAATCCGGCTGTTGGGTGTGTCGGTCAACTGGAAGCATCTGCAACTCGGACGATCGGTAACGATGCGGATGGGCACCGGCGTGAGCGCCTGAAAAAGGCGTTCGGTGTAAGCGCCAACGAAGGTGCCCGGTGTAAGCGCCTAAAAGGAAATGGTAGGGCTGCCTCCAGAGAGGAATTCCACCAGGACCGCGCCGCCGACCACCTTGGCGCCATCGACCAGATTATCGTGGTTCAGGCCACGTTTGTTGAAACAGGGCGCGCATACAAATATGGTTCCGCCTGCCTCGGAGAAGTTGTCCATGAGTTCCTTCAAAGGCAGGAACCCGCCCTCGTGCACGTCGTCGGCGTAGCCCTTTTCGGCAATGCGCACGCCTTCGGTGCTCAGAAATACCACCGTGTCTTTTTCCGATCCCAAAGCGGCGCAGGCAAGCACAAAGGCCACGGTTGCTTTGTCGGTGTTGTCTTTGGCGCAAGTCAGGTTGACGCAGAATTGGCCGGCCATTCAAAAACTCCTGTGTGTCTCGTTATTGTTGGATCCAGTATTCGGGATGTTCGGCCCGCAATAGCCGGCGTCCCGTCATGCGGCACCAAGCGGGCAGATCCGCGTGAGCGCCCTGATCGCGCGCGGTCAGCTTGAGGACCGCACCCGGGCTTAGCCCCTGCATCCGCCGTCTGAGGAGAATAATGATTTCGCCGCAGCCGCGATCACCCGCGTCCCATTCGTCGTCGGCGTCGATGTCGTCCAGCGGCAGCCGTTTCTCCATTACTGCGAGGTCCAATCCCTGTTCGTAAGCGACGGCATCTTCGAGGTCTTTTTCAGCGCGTCCCTGGTTCACAGGCGGACACTCCAGTCCCTGGTACCGGACAATGGATTGCCGCCTTGGAAGATTCTATCCCCCGATACCGTCGGCGGTGATATACGCTTCGAGGGAGTCCAATTCCTGAGTCAGGTTCTCTACCTTGAGGTGGAGCAGATGACGAATCGAGATCATTGCCATCACCTTGCCGTTGGCGTCGACCACTGGCAAATGGCGAAAGTGGCGCTCCCACATGGTCTTGAGGGCATCGTCGGGAGACGAGTCTTCTGAAATAGTCAGAACCGGGGAGGTCATGACGTCCGCAATCAGAGTCTGGCCCGGGGTCTTTTTCTTCAGGACGACTCGGGACATCACGTCGCGTTCCGTGAACATTCCCTTGATTACGCCCTCGTCGACGACAACCACGGCGCCGACCGTTGCCTCCTCCATCGCGTTGATGGCATCCATCACGGACGCATTCGAACTGACCGTTACCGCGGGCTTCGCTATTTTCAGAAGGTTCATGACCGCCTCCGTGTGGAAATCCAACTTCGACTCCGACCCTGGCATCGTTTTCGTTCATTTCGCTACGTGACAGGAGTACGTGAACGAGCGTGAAAGCCTGGGCAGGATGGGCAAAATATATCGCTTATCGGTTTTTCCGTCCAGCCAAATCTCGCGAAAAACGGACCCGACCCATTTCGATTGGCCTCAAACATGAAAACTACTTGTAATAGTTACAGTGCCGATTGTTCAATAGGCATGGATGGCGATATCACTCGCATTCTCTTTGCTGGCGGCGATCTTCCAGGTGACAACGGTGGAATCGATCATGGTCACCGTACCGCCGGGTGCCCGAGTGGATATTCCACTATCGCCCGGCGACGGCGAGGTGGAAGTACGGCGAAGAACAAGTCGGACCACTGTCGAAGTTCGAATCGATTCGATCGATCCTCTCGGAGCATTTGACAACACCATGCGCGCCTACGTTGTCTGGGCCGTTTCGCCCGAAGGCGAATTCGAAAACCTCGGCGAACTTGAAATTGACGGGCGCGAAGCGGAACTCGATACGGCCACGACGCTTCAACGTTTCGGTCTCCTGGTCACCGCCGAGCCGTACTTCAACGTGCCCAGCCCGAGTTCGATGGTGGCCTTTATGTCGGCCCCTCCAACCGGCAACGACGTGCGCTTCGAATCGCAACCGGTCGAGGTGGGCCGGCACGATTATTCGACCGCAACCCTGCCGCCTCAAGGCGGCATCGATACCCGTGTCACCCAGGCGCGGATGGCGTTTCGAATTGCCCAACTGGAAGGCGCCGAGGAATTCGCCGGACCGCGGTTTCGCCAGGCAAGAGTGGCCGTGGATTCGATGGAAGAGTTGTTGCGCCGCCAGATGGATACGGAAGTCCTCGACGCCTACGTCAATGACGCCATTCGGTTGTCGGTCTGGGCAATAGAAAGCGGACGCGAAGCGCAGGTGCGGATGCATCTGGAAACGGTTACGGCGCGGGCCGAATCCGCCGAGCGGGACAACGAGCGCCTGCAACAGGAAATCCCGCAGTTGGACGTCGCTCTCGCAGAATCGATCCAGCGGCAGGGCGAATTGCGGGACAGCTTGCAGGTTTCTCGTGCTGAAAATCGGGAGCAGGAATTATTACGGACCGAAGTCGAACGCGGGTTGAGAACCGCCGAGAGCGAGATCGAACGGTTGAGCGACCCCTGGCCGCCAATCGTGGACGCCTTGATCTCGGCCGGAGCGCGGCAGACTGCTCGGGGAGTACAGGTCACGTTGACGGCGGACCGCTTCGAAGAGGACTCTGTCGAGTTTGCCGAGGGCACACGCGAACTTTTGGCCCGGTTGGCCGGAATCGTGACGTTCGACACCGTTCCGCGGATCCGGATCGACGGTCATATGAGCGATTCCGTGCCCTCTTCCGAGGCGTTCACCCTATCGGAAGAGCGTGCCGCGGTAGTCAGCAATTACCTGTTCGATGCGGGTGTTCCCCTGGAGCGCCTTCGCTCGGAAGGCTTCGGCATATCGCGGCCAGTGGCGGGTATCGAAGACCGAAGTGACCCCATCCACGCGCGGGTCGAGATCATCATCACTGAACCCTGACGTTCGGCACTCGACCTCAGGTCCTCGTCGACACAAAGGCGGGAACGTCGGCGCCTTCCTTCCTGAGTCCGGCATCGAACAACGTGTAGGGATTCACGTTCCCAAGCGCCGCGGCGACGGAGTCCGCAACGCCAATGTGACGCTGCTTCATCTGGTCGAGGAACGCCCGTATCTCGCGGCGAGGTCCCGGATTTTCGCCGCAGACGCACCCCACGGTTGCCAGGTCGTTTTTCATGGCATATTCCGCCGTCCAGGCCTCGGAGACATACACCAGAGGGCGAACGACGCGGACCTTGCCGTTTCGTGATTCGGCCACCGGCGGCAAAGAGGCCACGCGTCCGTTGAACAGCACGTTGCGCAACAGCGCCTCGGCACAGTCGTCGGCCGTGTGTCCCAGGGCGAGCACATTGCAGTTCAGTTCCGCGGCGATTCGGTATAACGCGCCCCGCCGGTGTCGACTGCAGACGTCGCATCCGTGCTCGATGCCATCCTCAACCAACTGCAACGTCCGGGGCTCTCGACGGAGCACCCAGCGAACACCGATCGTCTCGAGCGAATCTCCGATGACCTCAATCGGCGACGTGAATTTTCCCTGCTCGACAGTGACCGCAACCAATTCGTAGGAGAATGGGGCGCGCGCGCGGTAATCCTGAAGTGCGTGAACCAGACACATGCTGTCCTTGCCGCCGGAAACGCCGACGGCGATGCGGTCCCCCGGCCGGAGCATCGAAAAGGCGCCCATTGCGCGTCCCACGTTGTGCAGCAACGTTTCCCGAATGTCGCGATCGTTCATTTCGGCCTCCCGAACAACACGTTATTCCGCTTCCGACCCAGTCACCCGTGCACTCAATCGTCCCTTGTGCAGCAGTATTTCAAGATCCGCGCCGGGCGAAGTCTGATCGGCGGATCGGAGTACCGTTCCATCCGGCTTCCTGCATACGGCAAAACCCCGCTCCAGGACACCCAACGGACTCAGGGCGTCCAGCGTTTCGCCCAGGGCCGCGAACCGCTGCCGTGCCTGCGAGACGATTCGTTCCATTGTGCGGTGGGACAGTCCGGTCATTTCCGTCAACTGAAGCCGGGCGTCTCGCAGCTTTTCCGCGACCACCCGTCCCATAGCATTCGACGCATCCTCCAAACGGCGGCGGCGCGCATCAACGAGTTCACCCGACCGCGCCACTCTTTCCATCCGAAACGCATAGTCGTCAACCTGCTGCGACATTTGCCGGAATCTTCCCTCGGCCACGGCGAAACCGCGCCCTCCCACTCGCGCGGCAAGAAACTGGCGCAACTGGGACAGGCGAAACCGGATCGCCGACGTCATGCGTCGTTCGGCCGCATCGAGCCGTTCCGCGATTTCCTGTTTGGATTTTGAAACAATCTCGGCCGCGGCGCTCGGCGTGGGCGCGCGAACGTCCGCCACGAAGTCGCAGATCGTGAAGTCCGTTTCATGCCCCACGGCCGACACGACCGCGGTCTCGCACTCCGCGATAGCCCGTGCGACAACTTCTTCGTTGAACGGCCAGAGGTCCTCGATCGAACCGCCGCCGCGTGCCACGATCACCAGATCGACCTTCGTGTCCAAGGCACGAATGCCGGCGGCGATCCGGGGCGCCGCCGTATCGCCCTGCACTTCGGTGGGATAAATGAGGACATCGATCGTGTCGTGACGCCGTTCCAGCACCGACAGTATGTCGTGCAAGGCCGCGCCTCGAGGCGATGTCACGATGCCGATACGAGATGGAAACCGCGGAAGATCCCGCTTTCGACCCGGGTCGAACAAGCCTTCACGTTCGAGCCGTTCCTTGAGCCGCTCGAAGGCGGCCTGCAGGGCTCCGCGTCCGACAGGCTCCAGAACGTCAACGATGATCTGGTATTCGCCCCGCCCCTCGTAAATGCTCAGGCGGCCGCGTGCACGGTACGCTTCGCCGTTCCTGGGTTTGAAGCGGAGATACCGGGCGGCGTTGCGGAAACAAACGGCCGGCAGTTGTGCCCGGTCGTCCTTCAGAGTGAAATAGAAATGACCGGCAGCCGATTGGCGCAGATTGGAAACCTCGCCCTCGATCCAGACATCGCCGAATTGCCCTTCGATCAGATCCTTGAGGCGCCGGCTGACCTCGGAGACCGTATAGATCGTCCGCTGCCCCGCGCCGGTTATCGGATCGTCGGCCATCGTCAGGCGACCGTGACCTCCTGGGTGAGGTACACATCCTGAATCGCGTTCAACAGCTCCACCCCATCCTTCATCGGACGCTGGAACGCCTTGCGTCCCGAGATCAACCCCATCCCGCCAGCCCGCTTGTTGATGACCGCAGTACGGACAGCCTCTTTCAGATCGCTGGCGCCACTTGAAGCGCCGCCGGAATTGATCAATCCGGCGCGTCCCATGTAGCAATTGGCGACCTGGTATCGGGTGAGATCGATCGGATGGTCCGAGGTCAGGTCCGAGTACACCTTCTTGTGAGTCTTGCCGAACTTGATCGCGTTGTAGCCACCGTTGTTCTCCGGCAGCTTCTGCTTGATGATGTCCGCTTCGATCGTGACACCGAGATGGTTCGCCTGACCGGTCAGGTCGGCGGCCGCGTGGTAGTCCGTGCCGCCGGTCTTGAAGTCGGGGTTTCGCAGATAGCACCAGAGAATCGTGCACATGCCCAGTTCATGGGCATACTGAAAGGCTTCGCTTACTTCCTGAAGCTGCCGCATGGATTCCGCCGACCCGAAGTAGATCGTCGCACCCACTCCGACGGCGCCCATATCGAAGGCCTGATCGATGCTCGCGAACGTCACCTGGTCGAAATCGTTGGGATAGGTCAGCATCTCGTTGTGGTTGAACTTCATGATAAAGGGAATCTTGTGCGCATATTTGCGCGACACCGCTCCGAGCACGCCGAGGGTCGACGCGACGCCATTGCAACCCCCTTCAATCGCGAGTTCGACGATGTTGCCGGGATCGAAGTAGATCGGGTTAGGCGCAAAAGAAGCTCCGGCGGAATGTTCGATGCCCTGATCCACCGGCAAGATCGAAACGTATCCGGTCCCCGCCAGACGGCCCGAGTGGATCAACGAGGAAAGGCTCCGAAGCACGCGGGTCGGACGATCCGACAATGCATACACCCGATCGACGTGGTCCGGGCCCGGCAGGTGCAGCGACTCACTTGGAATGGTCTCGCACTTGTGATTCAACAGATTGTCGGCGTCGCTGTCGAGTATCTTCTGGATCTTCTGAATCATTTCTTCCCCTGCTCAAATACGAATCGAATACGAATAAAGGGACTCACAGAATGGATATGAGGGTTCGACGACAACGCATTATAGCGGACTCTGCCCGGCTACCGTCGATTGATCAGCATGAAGATCAGGCTCAGGATGACGCTGATCGCTATCGAGGTCCCCAGCGGAAAGTAGAACGATGTGCTGCCCCGCTCGAAGTGGAAATCCAGGGGGAGCCGGCCCAGCCGGAACGGAAGCCGATCGCTGAAAGTCAGGGCCAAACCAACCGCAACGACGACGACGCCAAGTCCGATCAGTAATTTCCCGGCCTGTTCCATCTTCCGGGCTCAGACCAGTTCCAGTTGGCTGAAGAAGTATGAAATCTCGGTTGCCGCGGTTTCGGGAGCGTCGGATCCGTGAATGGCATTGCGCTCGATGTTCGTTGCAAACTCCTTGCGAATCGTACCCTCCACGGCCCGGGAGGGATCGGTCGCTCCCATCAGTAAACGCAACTTCGCGATGGCGTCTTCAGCTTCGAGGGCCATGACGATTACGGGGCCTTCCGTCATGAACGACATCAGATCGTTGAAGAAAGGGCGCTCCCTGTGAACGGCGTAGAAACCTTCGGCCTGATTACGTGTCAGGTGAAGCATCTTGGCGCCCCGGATCCTGAAACCGGCCTGTTCGATCAAGTGAATCACCGCACCCGCATTGCCGGCTTCAACCGTATCGGGTTTGAGAATCGTCAGGGTTCTTTGCATCGCCTCGCTCTTGCCTATCGGTTCAACACCGAATCCACTGCTTCGCCCATGTCCGCGGGGCTCCGGACAACGACGATTCCTGCCGCTTCCATCGCCTTTATCTTCTCTTCGGCGGTTCCCTTGCCGCCGGCAATGATCGCTCCGGCGTGTCCCATGCGTCGGCCGGGGGGGGCGGTCTGCCCGCAAATGAAACCCACGACGGGTTTTTTCACGTTCGCCTTGACGAAGGCGGCGGCCTCCTCTTCGGCGGTTCCGCCAATCTCACCCATCATGATGATGGCTTCGGTTTCCGGGTCCTCGTTGAAGAGGCCGATCGCGTCGACGAAGTTCGTTCCGATTATTGGATCGCCGCCAATGCCGAACGCGGTCGATTGCCCGATATTCCGGCCGCTCAATTGCCCCACGGCCTCATAGGTCAGCGTTCCGCTGCGGGACACCACCCCGACCGGGCCTTCCCGGTGGACGTGTCCGGGCATGATGCCGATCTTGCATCGACCCGGAGAGATGATGCCGGGACAATTCGGACCGATCAGACGGGTCGATTTTCCATCGAGAAAACTCATGACCCGAATCATGTCGAACGTCGGAACGCCTTCGGTAATCGAGACGACGAGTTCGATCCCCGCATCGGCCGCTTCCATGATCGCATCGCCAGCATACGGCGGAGGAACGAAAACAATCGACGCGTTGGCGCCGGTTTTATCACGTGCCTCGGAAACGCTGTTGAACACGTGAATGCCCTCGTGCACCGTCCCGCCCTTACCCGGGGTCACTCCGCCAACGACGTTCGTTCCGTATTCGATTGCCTGAAGCGTATGAAACGTGCCTTCCCGGCCCGTGACGCCCTGCACCAACAGGCGCGTCGATTTATCGACAAGGATGCTCATGCCTGTCCCCGTCCAGCGGCCAGAACGACCTTCTCGGCCGCATCTTTCATTCCATTGGCCACAACGAAGTTGAGGCCCGAATCGCGAAGAATCTGTTGTCCCCTTTCGACGTTGGTTCCTTCAAGCCGAACCACGACGGGTACCTTCACGCCCAACTTCCTCGCCGCCTCGACCACACCCGACGCGACGACGTCGCAACGCATGATGCCGCCAAAGATGTTGATCAAAACCGCCCGTACGTTGCCATCGGAGAGCAGAATGTCGAACGCATGCGCAACCTGTTCGGCCGAAGCGCCGCCCCCGATGTCGAGAAAGTTGGCAGGGTTTCCGCCCGCCAGCTTGATGATGTCCATCGTGGCCATCGCCAATCCCGCGCCGTTGACCATGCACGCAACGTTGCCGTCAAGCTTGATGTAGTTGAGCCCGTGCTTGCCGGCCTCGATCTCCAACGATTCTTCTTCGTTCAGATCCCGTAGATCCCGAATGTCCGCATGACGATACAGCGCGTTGTCATCGAAATTCATCTTGGCGTCCAGGGCGTAAACCTTGTCGTCGCCGGTCACGAGAAAGGGGTTGATCTCGGCCAGGGACGCATCCGTTTCCTCGAAGGCCTTGTAGAGCGCCACCATGAATCTGGAGGCGTCGCCGACAAGTTTGGGCTTCAGACCCAGGCCGAACGCCATCTTCCTGGCCTGAAAGGCCTGGAGCCCCATTCCGGGCCTGATCCATTCCTTCAGGATCTTCTCGGGATGGTTGGCCGCGACTTCTTCGATGTCCATGCCGCCCTCGGTCGATGCCATCAGGACCGGCAGTCCCACCTGGCGATCGATTACGATGCCGAGGTAAAGCTCTTGCCGAATATCGAGGCCTTCCTCGATGAGGACCTTCTCGACCGTTCGGCCTTCGGGACCTGTCTGGTGGGTTACCAACTGCATCCCGATCATTTCGCCGGCGATCCGCTCCGCCTCGGCGGGGTTCCGGGCCAGCTTCACGCCGCCGCCCTTGCCGCGGCCGCCGGCATGGATCTGCGCCTTGACGACGACTGGTCCACCGAGCTTCTCGGCGGCGGCCCGGGCTTCGGCCGAATCGTCGGCAACCTCGCTGCGAGGAACGCGCACGCCATACCGCGCAAGAATCGACTTTGCCTGATATTCGTGAATCTTCATGAAAAATGCGTCCCGCGGAAGAACCTGACCGCGTCGGTCAAACTGCTAAGACTACGTAACGCCGGAACCGCTTGTCAATTGGCCAGCGGCGATGATCGGGCTAACCAACTTGTTCGACCTTGATGAAGTTGGTTGTGCCGGGACTGTGCAGCGGAGTGCCACCGGTGATGACCACCAAGTCGCCTGCCCGAACCATGCCGGATTCCCTGGCAGCGTCCACCGACAGCCGAAGTTGTTCCTCGATCGTTTCCGCGGACGAAACGAGGATCGGGTGGACACCCCAGCAAAAAGCCAGAAAACTTGCAGTGAACCGGTTCGCGGTCGTTGCAATGATGGGCTGCTTCGGACGAAAGCGCGAAACCAGACGGGCCGTATATCCCGACCAGGTGGGCGTGATTATCCCAGCGGCATCGACTCCCCGGGCGATGTTGAAGCTTGACCGCGTGATCGCGTCGCTGGTTCCCGGCCGTTCGCCGAATCCCCATTGAAACTTGCCCGCATCGAGTGAATTCTCGACTTCAAGCGCGATACGGTCCATGGTCTGAACCGACTCTAACGGGTACTGGCCCGCGGCGGTTTCTTCAGAGAGCATGATTGCATCGGTTCCGTCGAGTATGGCATTGGCGACATCGGCCACTTCCGCACGTGTGGGACGGGTATTGTCGACCATTCGAATCAGCATCTGCGTCGCCGTGATCACGGGTTTCCCGACCAGATTGGCCTTCCGGATGATCATCTTCTGAACCAGGGGTACTTTAGCCAGATCGATTTCGATACCCAGATCGCCTCGAGCAATCATGACGCAATCGGCGGCTTCGAGAATCTCATCGATGTTGGTCACGGCCTGAGGTTTCTCGATCTTCGCGACGATACGGACATCGAGATCGGATTGTTGGACAACCTCGCGCACTGCCTCGATATCCCGAGCGCTGCGGACGAAGCTCAGGGCGATTGCATCGACGCCCGCATCGAGTCCAACCTCAATATCGTGACGGTCCTTGCTGCTCAACGAGGCAACATCGATGTGCGCGCCAGGGATGTTGACACCCTTGTGAGAACTCAGGAAGCCGCCGATCACCACTCTGCAGTTCACGTCGGGAGGTTGGACGCTTTCCACCTGCAATTCGATCATGCCGTCGGCAAGCAGAATGCGATGCCCTTCGCGAACATCATGGGCCAGGCTTGGAAGGGACACGCTCGCACGGGCGGACGACCCGACAATCTTTTCAGAAGTCAGGACAAATCGGGCGCCGCGTTCCAGCCAGGCTGTTGGACTATCCATTTCCCCGATACGAACCTTGGGTCCCTGCAGGTCCTGAAGGATCGCAATGGGTAACGACATTTCGTCCCTAATTTCCTTGATCCGCTGGATGACACCCCGATGGTAGGCCTCGTCGCCATGCGAAAAATTGACACGAGCCACGTTGACCCCGGCTTCGAAAAGCTTCCGGAGCATTTCTCCCGAATCGCAGGCCGGTCCGATGGTAGCGACGAGCTTCGTACGCCTCATCGAATGCCGCCACGCCGGGGATCGAGGCCGAGGCTCAGTCGGTATCGGCGCCAACTCGGAAGTGAACGGGTGGCAGGCATGCCTGTATTATCCTCGGTTTCGAGACGCTGTAAAGGGCCGGCTTTCGCGCCGCGACCGAACAAGGGGCGCCATTCCTCCTGTGCTACAATTCAGTCGTTTCTCTTCCGGTACGGGAGGGACCAAAGGGGTGGAAGTGATTGAGAACAGAGTTCCTATCCGGCCGGCCGAAGGGAAATTGGGTGTCCTGATACCCGGCCTCGGAGCCGTCAGCACAACATTTATCGCGGGTGTCGAGGCAATCAAGAAACAACTCGCCCTACCGATCGGATCCCTGACCCAACTGGGCACCATCCGCCTTGGCAAACGGACCGACCATCGGGTTCCCCTCATCAAGGATGTCGTCCCGCTCGCCGGTCTCGACGATCTTGTATTCGGCGGTTGGGACATCTACCCGGACAACTGCTATCAGGCGGCCGTCAATGCCGGCGTTCTGGACAAGGAACTTCTCGCCCAGGTCCGGCCCGAGTTGGAAAGCGTCGCTCCCTGGACGGCGGTCTTCAGCCAGGACTACGTCAAGAATCTCGACGGACCGAACGTCAAGACCGGAAAGAACAAGATGGATCTGGCCGAACAACTCATGGCCGACATTGACGGTTTCAAGGCGGCTCACGGCCTGGAGCGCATGGTGATGGTCCTGTGCGCGAGCACCGAAATCTACCTCACCCCCAAGCCCGTGCATCAAACGTTGGAGGCATTCGAAAAGGGGCTCCGCGACAACGATCCGGACATCGCTCCCAGCATGATCTACGCCTATGCTGCCCTTACCCGGGGGATTCCCTTTGCGAACGGCGCGCCAAACCTCACGGTCGACATCCCGGCACTGGTAGAACTTGCGCAGAAGAACGGCGTTCCCGTCTGTGGAAAGGACTTCAAGACGGGACAGACCCTGATGAAGACGATCCTGGCGCCCGGATTGAAATCGCGCATGATCGGATTGAACGGATGGTTCTCGACCAACATTCTGGGCAACCGCGACGGCGAAGTGCTCGACGACCCGGACTCTTTCAAAACCAAGGAAGAAAGCAAGTTGTCGGTTCTGGATCAGATCCTGCAGCCCACGCTGTATCCGGATCTGTACGGCGACTTCACCCACAAGGTTCGAATCAACTACTACCCGCCGCGCGGCGACAACAAGGAGGGCTGGGACAACATCGACATCTTCGGGTGGATGGGTTGCCCCATGCAGATCAAGATCAATTTTCTCTGTCGCGACAGCATTCTGGCTGCGCCCCTCGTTCTGGACCTGGTGCTCTTTCTCGATCTCGCTCAACGATGCAACATGCAAGGCATCCAGGAATGGTTGAGTTTCTACTTCAAGAGCCCCATGTGCGCCCCAAACCTGTACCCCGAACACGACCTGTTCATTCAACTGATAAAACTGAAGAACACGCTGCGCTACCTCCGTGGAGAGGAACTCATCACCCACCTTGGGATGGAGTACTACGATTAGCACACCCGTGGCGAAACCCCGCCGGGTTTTGCCATGAACGGGTTGCGGTATCCAACTCCGAATGGAAGATCGATGAGCATTCGGCAAAAAAGACCCTCGTTCGGAACCTTTTGTTTGACCTGTCACCTGCCTGACCGTCCATAATGGTTGGCATCTTTCTTATTCCGGGGGGCCATCGAAAGTGACCGGGAAATCCATCCTGATCGTGGGGTTGGCAGGTGCGTTTTTCACTTCGAACCTGACTGCCGCGCAGCAATTCCAGACCAAGGCCGAGTACGACGCCTACATGGCGCTGTACAACGAAGAAGACCCGGTGGCCAGGGTCACCTTGGGAGAAGACTTCGTATCCGACTATCCGGAGTCCGAGGCGGCGCCCATCGCCTACCAGCTTCTGGTCGCAACCCACTACTCCCAACGAGACTGGCCCAGCCTTCTGGACGTGGCCAAGCAGTTCGACCGGGCATTTCCCGACGCGGACAACGACACCAAGTCGTTCATTTTCACCCGCGCGATGGCAGCGGCCGGTCAGCAACAGGAGCCCCTCGACATTCTGGACTTTGGCAACAAGATTCTGGAACTGGACCGCAACAACCTGGGCGCTCTGCTGACACTTCCGCCGGTAATTCTCGACAACGTTCCCGCCTTCGGAAGTGCAAGGGAAAACAACCTCGCGCGGGCGTTCGAACTCGCCAATCGAGCCCGGGTTCGGGCACAAACCGTCTATCCGATTTCAGGCGGGAACCCGCAGCAGGCAGCGGAGAGAGCGCAGGTCTTTTCGCGTGTCCATCTCTACATCGGACAGGTCCATGAACTCCGTGGCGACGACCAGCGGGCGATCACCGAGTACAGCAGGATCCTGGAATACGACATCAAAAACTCCAATGCTTATCTGCGAATCGGTCTTGCTTACCAGAGACAGGCCGCGTCCGAATCGGGCCTGCTGCAGAGCGCGACCGAGAATGCAGGCGGTGTCGATGAGAACATCGAAAGCGAAGGTGAAGGGGCCGAGACCGCCACGGAAGATGATTCGGCGTCCGAATCGGACGCTCTGGAAGAGACCGTCCTTCGGAACCTGGATCTTGCGATCGACAATCTCGCGAGTGCCGCCGCCCTGGGCGGTCAGGCGGCGGACCTGGCGAGAGTTGAACTGGACCGCCTTTATGCGATGAGGAACGAGGATTCGCTTGAGGGCCTGGATGAGATTATTCGGGACAAGCAGAGCGAATTCGCGAATCGTTAACGGGACGAACGGAGTTCCGGAAATTCACGAATTTCGAATTCCGTATCTCTTTCACCGCGGATCCGGATGCGTCGCATGACATGTCAGGCATTCGACCGGACCTGAAAGCTTTGCTTTGGCAAAGTATTCGTCGCTGTTCAGGCGAGCCACCCATTTCCGCATCAGATCGGCCATGAACTCGTGGTCGTTTTCGTAAACGTCCGTCAACGGCAACCGCTGTTTCGGAATGTTCTCAAAATTGACCTGCCCCGAGACGTGACAATCCGTACACCAGACCCGATTGTTGACCGGATCCAGCAGGGGCGACGTCCAGTCGGGATTCGGATTGTTGTTTGCCGGAACGCTGTACAGGGCCTCAACCCACGTGTGCATGAAGAACGCCTTCACGAACGGCGGCACCTCAGGCTCCTCATCGCTCGCTGCCGCGGCCAGGGCGGCTTCCTCGGGCGAAAACCTGAGCGGATTCCCACCGGCCGGCGCCAGTGCTACCGAATCTTCAAGTCGTTCACCGTCAAAAATCGTTTCGATATTCTGACTGCAGGCGCCGATGGCAAGACAAGCCGCCACTGTGAGACCCGTCTCGATGACTCGCTTCATTGTGCGCACTCCCGCGATTTCCAATCTCACATTCCGAAGTGTCGAACTTCCAATATCCGGTCCTTGCGTCCCGGAGGCGGACAAACAACTCTGACTTCGAGCTTCAACACCCGGGAGCGTGGCTGATTCCCAATTCGTGTACCTGTTTGTTCTGTATCCGCTCCGCCAGATCGAGAACCGCTGTCGACGCCGCGAGTGCAGCGGTCTGCAATTCGGACGTCACCGCGTATTTTTCGAGCGTCCGTCGACCGAGTCGAACGTGCCACTGCTCGTCAGGCTGAATTTCATTCCGGTAAAACTCCGCGGTACCGGTGGCCCCGACCGCATCGCAGAACTCGATAAACTGTTCGTTTTTGGTCAATGCGAGCGATTCACGCGTCAGTTGAGCCGCTGCGACACGCTCCACGGTGGATGAGTAGCCGCGGAGAAGTTGAAACATGGGACTGTATCCGCCTTCGACCGGGTTGAACCCCTCGAGTTCGACGCCAAGGGCCTTCAGATGCTCGAGGATGAGGTGATAATGCTGTGCCTCGTCACCCGATTGGCGGGCCAGCCCCAGCTTGACGTCGATTTCGGGTGTGGACGGCATCCAGATGGCAGCGAGTTCACTGGCTTCGAGTTCGTTCTTCAGCGCCACTTTGAGCCGCCGAACGACCTCATCGAGCGGCTTGGCGCACGATGAGGCGGCGTCGGATTCCCGGACCTCCCCCAAGGCGGACATACGGTCTCCGATCAATCCTTCCAGTTCCGCAACAAACTCCGCTGACGTCGCCATCGATCGCTCCCCCTGCCGGTCCGATATTATATGATACAGGCAGCTGGTGGCAGAATCGTGCACGGTTATGACACGGCTGCCGGGAACCGTGGGTTCCCTTCTTCGATATTTTCAATGGTCAACCGTCGTGAATTCTTCAGCGGCTTCCTGAAAGCCAACAAGACGAAACCTGCCGTCCGGCCGGCACGTGCCCCCCGATACAAGGCTCTCGAAACCTATGTGGTTGCCGATCTGATCCCCTACGATATGTTTCTGACTCCCGAACAGGATCGCGAACTCCGGTCGCGGCTGCGCAAGCTGCTTGAATCGACCAGCGATGCCGACCTGTTTTCAATGACCGTCGTGGCGGAACTGGACAAGCTTGCGGAGGCGTTTGTCCAGGAAGTGGAAAGCGGCCCGGGCTCCGAATCCAGCGACTGAGGAACGTTCGCCCCCCCACTTGCGGCCATCGTCCGCAGGCTGATAGAATCCCTTGTTTCAGCCTCCCATGGAGCCTGATGCGTAAGCGATGAGGAAGTCCAACCGATGCGTGCTTCAGCCTTAAAGAAATACGGCAAGATCCTTGAATCCAAACGGCGGGAGATTCTTGCCTTGCCGGATCGATCGACCGAAGTCGACGAGGCAATGCGCATTGGCGACTGGGTCGATCACTCGAGTCAGGAAAACGATCTGCATGTGAATCTTGCCTTGAAGCAGACCGACACAAAGCTGCTTCGAGCGATCGACGAAGCACTCCAACGGATTTCAAGCGGCACCTACGGGATCTGCATGGATTGCGATGAGCCGATTGCTCTTGTGCGCCTCGAGGCGGTGCCGTGGACTCGAGTCTGTATCGCGTGCAAGGAGAGTCAGGGCCGGTAACCCCGCTCCGGTCCCATTCAACTCACCGGGCGAACCCCCTTCGATTGGATTCGGATACGCGCACTCCGCCCCGAAAGACGGCGGCGGATATTGATTCGAGGGTGACGCCGACCGGCGTCAGTTCTTGGAGCCTCAGCCAGGCCGCCGGTCGGGAAGGCCGTCGGTGTCCCCGAACAGCATGGGGGCCGGCTGGTTCAGGTGCTCGGAAAACATCCCCGCGATCTTCGTCAATGCCGGCTTGCTGAAACCATGGTCCGCAAGGCGGATCCGTCCGTCGCTATCGACAAGAAAGAGTGTGGGGACGTATCGAAGTCCGTAGTCGCTCGATACCTGGAAGGGGTGTTCGTCGATCAGGACGGGAAAGCTCAAGCCGAAGCGTCGAACAAACTCCCTGGTGTCGCCGGCATCGTCCTGTGAAACCGCCCAGATCGTTGGACGAGCGCCGTTTTCGAACCCGTCAAAGAGTTGCTCGATGACCGGAAAGGTGAGCTGACACGTCGGGCACGAAACCTTGAAGAAGGCCAGCAATACGGGTCCATTGTCCGTTTGCCGGGATAGACGGAACGACGATCCGCCGACGGTCGGCAACTCGAAATCGGGGGCTGAACTGCCTTCTGGGAGATGTTCCATGTTTCGTTCCCTTGCTCTTGATCGAATTAATGCGCTGCCGCCAATGAGCAGCAGTCCGCCGCAGAACGCTACGCGAGACCCCGCAGGGTTCTGCCGCAGACTGCGGATATAATAACCGATGTGCGGACGACCGTCGGCGGGCAGTGCCTATTCGGGCAGGTGCCGCCGTTCCGGGCGCCGCCATCCGTTCTGAAATTTTCCCGGGAACCGGCGCCCTCCATCCCCGGGGACAGGCAACCAAAATGGCAAAAATCGACGCGTTTTTCAACTTGATGAACCAACAGGGGGCTTCGGATTTACATCTGGCGTCCGGTGCGCAACCCATGCTTCGCATCGATGGCGAACTGGCACGCATGGAACATGACCCGCTTGACAGTGACGGACTGAAAGCCATGCTCTACGAGATCGCGCCCGACTCCAAAATCAAGGTCTTCGAGGAAACCGGTGACGTCGACTTCGGATACGAAATACCGGGCGTCGCCCGGTACCGAACCAACTTTTTCAATCAGAAGCATGGCGTCGCGGCGGTCTTCCGGCAGATTCCGTCAACCGTGTTGACGGCCGAGCAACTGGGACTCCCCTCGATCCTGACAAAGTTTGCCATGCTTCACAAGGGGCTGGTCCTGGTCACGGGACCTACAGGAAGCGGCAAATCCACCACGTTGGCGGCGATCGTGGACCATGCCAACAAGATGCGCAAGGACCATATTCTGACCGTTGAAGATCCGATCGAGTTTGTGCATCGAAGTCAGAATTCACAGGTCAACCATCGCGAGGTAGGCCTGCACACGAAATCTTTTGCCGCCGCGTTGCGCGGCGCCCTGCGCGAAGATCCCGATATTATTCTGGTTGGCGAAATGCGCGACCTCGAAACGATCAATCTGGCGCTCGAAGCCGCGGCCACGGGTCACTTGGTCTTTGGAACGCTGCACACTTCCAGCGCTCCTAAAACCATTGACCGCGTGATCGACGTATTCCCCGCCAGCCAGCAGAATCAGATTCGAAGCACGTTGTCCGAAACCCTCAAGGGCGTCGTCGCACAGAACCTGTTCAAACGCATCGACAGGAAAGGCCGCGTTGCGGCTCTGGAGATTCTGGTGGTCACTCCCGCAATTTCGAACCTCATCCGCGAGGCCAAGACGTTTCAGATTCCGGGCATGTTACAGGTTGGAAAGAAATACGGGATGCAGACCCTCGACGACGCGATCATGGACCTGTTGAACAAGAAGATCATCGGTTGCGAGGAGGCCTACGACAAGTCCAACAACAAGAACAGGTTCAAGCCACTTCTGAAGAACCCGCCGGAGGAGTGGATGTAGATCGATACGGGTTCGCGACGCGCGCCGCCCGTGGTCGAGGCGATTACCGCCGGAGCGATTCTCCGGCGGGTGCGGTGATCGGTCCCGCTCCCGCCGAAGAGTCAAGGCGCGCGCTCATCGACTGCGTGTCCGGTCGTTTATTGCAGTTCCTGAACCAACTGCCCGATGAACCGTTCGTTCGTCGTGCCCGGGTTGCGAATCTGGGAATCGAACGCGTCGGTCAGGCCCGCGGCCACGATCTGATCCTCTGTCATGCCCTGATCGAGCCGCTCCTGAACCTGTCCCACCAGGATCAACATCATGTCGCGGTGCGCGCGCACTTCGTCACGGTCAACCATGGGGCCGTGTCCGGGAAGAATGCGTGTGTCGGGTCCGGAGTTTCCGATCACGAGTCCCAGACCGAACAACATGCCCTCGAGCGTTCCGCCATTCTGGATCGCAATATTCGGATAGCCTTCGGATCGGTAGAAATCGCCCGTCATCAGGACATCGGCATTCTCGAAGTGCACCATCGTGTCGCCATCGGTATGCGCAACGTCTACGGGAATCGCGCGGGCGATCTCGCCGTTCATGTGGAACGTGACCGGGCCATCGTAGGTGATCATCGGGAGGCGTTCGGGCGGGTTGGCCGCACTGGCCAGACCGGCACGCAGTTCGTCGCGGGTCATCACGGTCACGCCCATGGCCGCCAGATTGGAATTGCCGCCGGAATGGTCCCCGTGCACATGAGTATTCAGGGCGAACTTGATCGGTTCGGTCGAGATTTCGCGAATCGCTGCGACGATCCGGTCGGTCAGCGGCGCAAACTGCGTGTCGACCATCAGCACGCCGTCCGGGCCGGCCAGCACGCCAATATGTCCTCCCTGCCCCTGCAGGTAGTAGAGGTTGTCATCCAACTGCGTGGTCGTGATCTGAACGTTGTCGAAGTTCTGCCCGCGTTGCGCCTCGACCGTTACTGAAATCGACGCCATCATTGCCAAAACAGCCAATACAGCCGCCAACATGGTTGTGTGGCCCAAACATCTGCTTCGCATCATCGCTATGCTCCTTATCACCATCCGGAATCACTCCGTCTCAGGTGCCGGCTCGGCACTATTGATCATCATCCGCCACGTCTTCCATAGCGGCTCCAACGCCCAGAAATGTGCGTCTATCGATCGAATGAATTTGTTTGCGCTCCATACGTCCCTCGTCTATCGATCGGCGCTCATCGCGGCCGCTTCATGTCGAATAGATCGCGCGTGTACGTGTATCCACGCCCTCCCATTCTGCCCAGTGCATCGAGCCTTGCCGGATCGATAAGAAATTCGTCGACGATACTGTCGTCGATATGAAACTGAACCACTTCCCCCAGGATCAGGCTGGCCCCCATGGCTTTCGGGCTGACCTCGACGATCCGGAGCAGACGGCATTCCATGTTGACGCGGCATTCCGCCACGCGCGGGGCTCGAACGACTGTGCTTGAAACAGCGGTCAATCCCGATGCTTCGAACTCGCTCTCTTCGGGCGGATATTCGGACGCGCATCGATTCATCTGCTCCGCGATGTCCGCGCCCACGATGTTCACAACGAACTCACCGGTGGCCTTCACGTTCGCCAACGTATCCTTGGGTGGATTCCGGACGCCGGGGCAGAAGGATACAACGGGCGGTTCGGCACAGACGGCGTTGAAGAAGCTGAACGGCGCGAGGTTGGGGACGCCATCGTTTGAAATCGTCGAGACGAAGGCGATCGGCCGGGGCACCACCGAACCGGTCAGGAGTTTGTATACGTTCAGGGACGAAGTGGAACTGGGATCGACGATCAATGCATGTGACCCTACAAGGTTCTACCACTGGCTGGCAAGCGTAGCGGCCTGGTGCGAAAGTCATGTTGAATCGGTATGGCGGCCATGACCGCCTCCGAAGCCCTGGTGATTTCGCCTCAGGCCGCTCCAGCCTAGTAGATGAGCGGTTCCTCGTTCAGGAAGTTGATGATGTCTTCCTTCTGATCCTGGAAAACCGGCGGAACCTGCAGGCTCGTCCCGAGTTCTTCATAGGGCTCATCGATCAACATACCTTCAGGTTTTGAGACCGTTGCTTCGAACAGCGCCCCTGACGGTGTTCGAACATAAATGGACCAGAAGTAGCCGCGGTCTTTCACGTCGGAAGTATCCGTAAAGCCCAGGCCTTCCATGTTCATTTTAACGTCGTTCTGAACTTCAAGATCGGCAACTTCGAACGCGCAGTGGTGAATGGTCCCTTCACCGAAGGTCCATGTACCGTTCGGCATGTTGCCTTCGTGCTTGACGTCGACAATCTTGCCGCTGGAGGCATCCCCGTTAAACGCCCATCGGCTGTAATCGCCGTCGCTGGCGATTTTCTGCAGATTCCAGCCCTCTGTCATGAACTGGTCGGAAACGTCGATTTCGCGTGTCCGTACCGTAATGCCGTGGGTACCGCGAATGGCCAGTTCAGCCGGGACTTCGCCGCCGCCGTAAGGCTTCCTGCTGTCGTCAGGGGCCGCGGACAGTTCGTACCCAATGCCACAGGGATGGGCAAACGAGAGGATCCTTTCGCCAAACCGCTCCCCTTCCCGGGGATCGAAACCGTGGTCGGCCAAACGCTTCTTCCAAAAGTCGTAACCGGATTCCGGAATCGAAAGAGCGAGCGTACCGATCTGATCGTTGCCCTGGCGGCCCTTGCGTTTGGACTGGCGCATCGGGAAACACGTGACAACCGAGCTGGCCTCGCCAAGATCGTTACCATAGTAGAAGTGACGGATCGGATAGACGCCGTCATACAGGGCGGTCTTCTTGACGTTCTTCAGCGAGAGAACTTTGGTGTGGAAGTCGTAGTCTTCCTGGGCGCCGCCGACACACAATGTGATGTGGTGATGACTCTGAATGTTGGGCTGATCTGCCATGAGATTCCTCCTCAGAAGCTTACCTAAGGGACGAGTGCCCGATAACGTCGTCAGCAGCAGGGCTGCACGATCAACGATTCGTTTGGATTAGAACTTTAAGATATCCCTTTTCGTCAGGAAATCAATCGAAACAATCCCGTGTTTCACGCGTTGCTTCATTGCTTTCGCATCACGGAACGCGCGGTTTCGCGCGGGCTTGCAGCTACCTGGCTCCGGCCTTTCCCCACAACTTCCGGGTGGCCAGACGGGCGCCCTCGGCCAGAGCTTTCAATTTCTCCCAACAGATCAACGGGTGTACGGCGCCGAAGCCGGCGAACGTGCCGAATCCGCAATCCGTACCCGCGATGACCCGCTCCCGACCGACGAGATTGGCGTAGCGAACGATCCGTTGCGAAACCAGTTCAGGGTGTTCCACGAAGTTGCAACTGGTGTCGAGGATTCCCGGGACCAGAATCTTGTCATCGGGCAGCTTATTGGTCTTCCACAATTCCCACTCGTGCTCGTGCCGCGGGTTCGCGCCTTCGATCAGCCATCCCTGGGGCCGGGCTTTCATCACCGCCGGCAAAACCTTTGCCAACGGAATATCGCGAGTGTGGGGCCCCTCATAGTTGCCCCAGCAGATGTGCAAACGGGACATCTCGGGTGGAACGTTCTCGAGGGCGTAATTCATTGCTTCGACTTGCAGATGCGCATTCTTCACGAACTCTTCGTCGTCAACATCGCGAAAACGAATGTGCCGCCCCATTCCCAAGTCCGGGCAATCCACCTGAACGATTATTCCCGCATTGGCCAGGGCTTCGTACTCGGAACGCATCGCACCCGCGATTCCTTCGAGGTAGTCGGCATGGGTCTTGTAGTATTCGTTCGGTTGGAAGACGGCGACCGTACCCGGCGAGACGGCCGTGATGAAGCCATCCATCACATCCACTTCGGACATGGCCTGCTTCATCCTCTCGATGTCGTTTTCGAGAGGTTTCATGTCCCTTACCGAAATCGGTCCCCTGCAAATCGGACGCAGGTATTTGGGCGTGGCGCCGGCGGCGGCGATCTTGTCGCGAAACTCGGGATAGTCATCCAGATCCTGCGGTGTGGCTCGCGGCACCTCACCCGTCTCGAAACCGTTGAGGCGATGGCGGATATACGTCGCATAACTGATCTTGCTGGTTTCGCCGTCGCTGATGATGTCGATGCCCGAGTCCGCCTGCAGTTTCGCCAGATTGGAAACCGACGTCTGCATGGTGTCGTAGAACAAGTCTGCGTCGTACGGGTCCCCGCGATCCTGAGCGAACAAGAGATCGACCACCTCCTGAGGGCGCGGAAGACTGCCCACGTGGGTCGTCAGGATTCGTTCGGTGCTCGTCTTCATCACTTGTCTCCTGCTTCGGATGAGGTCGAAAATCTCCCGCCGGAACGGATCTGAAAGCCGGCGGAAAGCAGCGGAAAAGCCAGCAATTCCAAAACTTTGGGTTTTGGTTCGAACGGCTGGATTATAGTAGTTGGTGGGGGTACGAAGTAAAGCCCCCGAGACACTTCTCTTCCAAATTTTCAGGAATATGAATTGAATGCGCGAGGTATTTATCGTTTCCGCCGTCCGGACCCCCATTGGCAAATTCGGAGGCACACTCGCCTCGCTGACGGCGGCCGACCTGGGTACGGCCGCGACCACGGCCGCCCTGTCCCGGGCCGGAGTGTCAGGCGACGCGGTCGACGATGTGTTGATGGGCCAGGCCCGCCAAGCCGGTAACGGCCCCAACCCTGCCCGTCAAGTCGGCTACAGGTCCGGGATTCCCGAAACAGTGCCCGCGACGACCATCAACAAGGCATGCGGCTCCGGCCTGAAATCGGTGATGCTCGGGGCCAACGAAATCGCGCTTGGAAATGCGGACATTGTGGTGGCCGGCGGTATCGAATCCATGAGCCGGGTTCCCTATCTGGTGGAGGGCGCCCGTTGGGGTCTTCGGTTGGGCCATCGGGAGTTGACCGACGGCATGTACCGCGATGGATTCCATTGCATGCTCGCGGATCGGGTCATGGGTGAAACCGCCGAGACTCTGGCCGAAATGTACGGGATATCTCGCGGCGAACAGGATGAGTTCGCGTTGGAGAGCCAGCGCCGGGCAGCCGCAGCCACCGCCGCCGGCCGATTTTCCGACGAAATGTCGCCCGTCGAAGTTACGGGAAGACACGGCAAGACACAGACCCTGGCGATCGACGAGCATGTTCGTGCCGATGTGACGCTGGAAAAGATGGGAAAGCTTCCCCCGGTTTTCTCGAAAGCCGGCACCGTCACCGCCGGCAATTCGTCCGGCATCACGGACGGGGCCGCGGCAACGGTCCTCGCTTCAGCTGAAGAAGTCGAAAAACGCGGACTGAAACCGCTGGCGAGAATCGTCGACTACGCGGTGGCGGGAGTGGACCCCGGGATCATGGGAATCGGCCCCGTGCCCGCTACGCAAAAGCTTCTGGCCAAGACCGGAATGACGATGGATGATTTCGGCCTGATCGAATTGAACGAGGCGTTCGCCGCACAGGTTCTGGCCTGTCTTCGCCAATTGCCCATGGATCGGGACAAGTTGAATGTGAACGGCGGCGCCATTGCGCTGGGCCACCCGATCGGTTGTACGGGCACCCGGATCCTGACGACGCTGGTCCACGAAATGCACAAGTGTAACGTGAAGAATGGACTCGCAACTCTTTGTATCAGCGGAGGTATGGGGATTGCGATGGCTGTGGAAAAAGTCTAGCGGCCCGTCGCAGAACTCCGCGGGCGCGGTCGATGACGCCTTTGACAATGATAACTATATGTGACTACATATGGCCATGAATCAAGCGAAAATTGCCGAACTCAAGACCAACCTCAGTGCCTACCTTTCGAGAGTTCGGAACGGTGAAACGATCGTCGTCTGCGACCGTTCGACGCCCATTGCCCGACTCGTGCCCTACGACGCCGGGGACGATCTCGTTGTGGAGTGTGCGCTCTATCCGGCTCGAAATGCCAGGAAGATCCGGCCCGTTACGCTTCTGAAGGCGGTTGATGTCGACCGCGTTCTTTCTGAAACCAGGGCCGATCGTTGATCGCCTATCTGGATACGAGCGTACCCCTTCGACTGCTCTTCGATCAGAAACCCCTCCTTTCGAGTTGGGGTTGCTGGGAGAGGGCATATACGAGTGCCCTGCTCCATCTGGAGTGCCGCCGAGTCATCGATCGATTGCGTCTCGATGCGGCCCTGAACGATCACGGCGTTGCTCATGCCGGAACCGGACTTCGACATTTGCTCCGATTGGTCGATCGCGTAGCGCTCAGCCCATCCATCCTCGAACGCGCCTCAATGCCTCTGCCCACGGCAGTAAAAACGCTGGATGCGATACACCTTGCAACGGCCCTGGTCCTTCGCGAACGCCGTCATCCGGAACTGACGTTCATCACTCATGACGCGCAACAGGCCAATGCAGCGAGGGCGTTGGGCTTCGAATGCTTCACGAAATAAGGATTGGCTATTCCGGAAGCGCGTAGACGTAGAGTCCTTCGTTCCGCGGCCCCTGGTCTCCACCGCGTCCGCCAAATCCCGCGGCACGGGCAGCCACGACGGCAACGTACTGGCGGCCGTCATTGCCTTCGTAGGTGATGGGCACGGCGGTGATGTTGTAGGGCACCGGCGCGGACCAGACTTCTTCGCCAGTCCGCGAATTGAAGGCACGGAACCGGCCGTCTCCGGTCGCGCCGATGAAAATCAATCCACCCGCCGTCACGATCGGGCCGCCGGCGCCGGCGGAACCCACGTTCTGTTTCCCCTCCGGCATGGTGTTGTCGACTCCCAGCGGCACTGACCATTCGATGTCGCCGCTGTTGCCGTTTATCGCCATCAGGCTGGCCCATGGCGGCTTGTGGCAGGGCCAGTTGCCGTTCGTCCCGTCGCCTCGGGGCGCACTGAAACCAGGCCCGCCGCCGCGGGTGTAGGGCACCTGCTCGTAGGTGGTCTCGTCGCTGTAGAGTGGATTCGGAACCATCCAGCCAACCGACGCTTGGTCCTTGGAGTTCAGGAAGATATAGCCCAACTCCGGATCGGTGGCCGTGCCACCCCAGTTGACGCCGCCGGTCAGGGTCGGGAACAACAGCGTGGGCGGCGTCCCTTCCGCCTGCAGGTTGAACGGCGTATATGGACCGGCAGTGTAGTAGCCCACTTCGTCCCACAATTCGCGGCAGG
Organism: Terriglobia bacterium; assembly: GCA_963555775.3. Lineage (GTDB taxonomy): Bacteria > Acidobacteriota > Terriglobia > 20CM-2-55-15 > 20CM-2-55-15 > JAJEDW01. Next base: position 194,406 of record CAUVWY020000010.1, read on the forward strand.
CCTGGGCATGGGCCGCATTGGTGTCGTCGGCCGTCACCATGTCGGTTTCGGGATCGAAACTGACTCGTGCCACCGGCGGTGGCTTTACCGGGATCGGCTGCGTCGGCGAATACCATTCGCCCGGCACGTCGCCAGCTGGCACCGGAACTTCCTCGACTCCAAAGACAGGTTCTCCGGTAAGCCGGTTCAGGATATACATCCATCCCGACTTACCCGTCTGTGTGAGTGCCGGAATGGTTTCGCCGTCGATGTTGAGATCGATCAAGCCCGCGGCGGGCGGCAGGTTGTAGTCCCAGAGTTCATGGTGGATCGTCTGAAAATACCACTTCAGTTCACCGGTCAACGCGTCCAGAGCCACCACCGAGTTGCTGGGTTCGTTATTGCCCGGACGGTCTCCACCGTAGTAGTTCGAACCCGGAGTGCTCACCTGCATGTAGACGATTCCCGCCTCTTCGTCGACCGTCACCGCGGGAGTCCACACGTTGTTCCCGGTCCGGTCACGCCAGCTTTCGAGCCCCCACGTCTCGTGCCCAGGCTCTCCGGGCTGCGGAATCGTATTGTATTCCCACACCTTCTCTCCCGTGATGGCGTCGAATCCCCTGGAATTTCCATTGTCGCCACGCGGTTCGGTCAACTGCGGCGCGATGTGCCGCTCGCCGGGCCCGAAGAAGTTGGCGCCGATAACGATCCGATTCCGATAAATCGTCGGTACCCCCGCGTAGGGTACGTCCAGCGTGATTTCGCCGTTGTTCCCGAATGCGGCGGCGCGCTCGCCGCTGAAAGCGTTCACGGCAATCATCTTGTGAAGGGATGTGAAGAAGATCCTTGCCGGAATGTCGCCGTCTCCGGGCCAGTAACTCAGGCCCCGAAACGACGCCAGTCCTTCATCCAGTTCGTGAACCCAGATCTCCTCCCCGGTTTCGGGCCGCAGGGCCACCACCCGGTCGCCCGAGGGCATGTACATCACACCGCCCACCACAATGGGGGTCACTTCCTGAAAGATCTCGAACGAACTGGGCCCGCTGATCGGGTCGCGGTCGTCGCGATGGAAACGGTAGGTCCAGACGTTTTCCAGTTGAGCTACATTTTCGGGGGTGATCGCGGTCAAGGGCGAGTAGCGGGTTCCGGCCAAGTCCCGGTTGTAGGTGGGCCAGTCGGCATCCGGGCTCCTGTTCGCCTGTTGACCTGCATTCGCGACAAAGCCGGCGCTGACCAGAACGGCAACCATCGGAACCGCCAAATACCGAATTCTCATGTGAATTTCTCCCTGGGTGATTCGATTGTCAGTCTACTCAATTCATCTGGTTTGACAAAGCGGATCGTCGTACGATGTGGGGCTTGGATTATTGAATAGACTCAAGGAGAACCAGAGCCATGAAGTCGTTGATCCCCATTGTCGTCATTCTCATGCTGGGGGGGGCGGCCGCCGCGCGGCAGGCCGAGGAAGAAACCGTCACCTTCGTTCCCGCGGAACAGGTCGCCCAAGCACTCGCCAACAGCGGTCTGATGGTCGGGGGCCCGGATTTCAGCATCATCGGGGCACACCGCGATGCCGGTGCAGGCCAACCCGAATCCCATGCGAACGTTACCGACCTCTACTACATCACTGACGGCGAGGCCACGCTGGTCACCGGCGGTCGACTCGAAGGCAGTCGCGAAACACGCCCGGGTGAACTGATTGGCGGCGAATTGATCGGGGGAGAAGAGCGCCAGGTGTCCGCGGGCGACGTCGTCGCGATTCCGCCAGGAATTCCGCACTGGTACAAGGATGTCCCGAACGAGATCAGCTACTACCTGGTCAAGGTCATCCGGCCGTAAAGGACAACTCTTCAGAACGACTCGGACAGAGGCCCTGCCCCCTTTGTTCCGGCAGCATGAATACAGATGAATGAGCATCGCGCCCGTCTCCCGACCCTGCAAGGTTCTGCCACGGACTGTTTGACGTCGCCGGCCATGACCCACGGGGGTTAGGCACGTTATTCATGGGACAGGACACCACGACCGCGGTCATCTTCGATATGGATGGCTTGCTTCTGGATACGGAACGGGTCGCTCTGTCCACGTATCTCCTGGCAGCGGATCAATTGGGCATCGACGCCGATGAGGAGTTGTTTGCCAGCTTCATCGGCAAGCCCTGGTCGACGAGCCAACGGCTGATGCATGAGGCCCTGAGCCCGGCCGACGCGGCGGGGATGCTCGATCGATGGCGGGAGATCTTCAATGCGCGGATGCGTTCGGGAACCGTGCCCAAGAAGGCCGGAGCAGACGATATCGTCGCGATGCTCTCCCGGCGCGGCACGCCGATCGCACTGGCGACTTCAACCGGGAGAGACAAGGCCACAATGGCGTTGCGATCGGTCGACCTGCTCGATTATTTCACCGTCATCACGACGGGAGACGAAGTCGAGCACGGAAAGCCGGCGCCGGACATCTTTCTGCTGACCTCCGAGCGCCTTGGCGTCGAACCCGCGAACTGCATCGTTCTGGAGGATTCCGAAGCGGGCGTTCGGGCTGGCTGTGCGGCGGGAATGCGCGTGGTGATGGTCCCCGACCTCAAACAGCCGGGACCGGAGATCGCCGGGTTGGCCGAACAAGTCTGCGAATCATTGGTGGAGGCACAGGGGTTTCTCGAAGCGGAACTCGAACCGTAAATCGTTCGGAACTCACTAATGGAAAACCGGACATTCGGTTCATCGAAGCGGATTTCCATCCCCGATCCCTCCTATGGGTCGGGGATGTATTGTTCGTGACAGGCCAGACAGGTTTCCCAAACCACACCGCCCGCATCGAGGATGGCGTTGAAGTCGCGGGTCAGCGCCGCGTTCGAAGCCAGAACCGCGGCGTCGATCAGGTCATTCGAGAATCGAATCCAGTCCTGACGGGCCTGGGCGTGTGCGTCAAGCATCAACAGGTTGCCGGTCTCGGCAAGTCCGAGCGCCGAATCGACCACGTGGTTCCACTCCTCGTCGGTTTCGGGAGCACCTTCCGGAACGCCGTTCACATAAACCGCCGATTCAAAAATGACGTCGGCAAGCGGCCCTACCAAACCGCGCATCATCTCAGCCGTTGTGGAAACGGAATTGAAAGGTATCGGTTCAACCGGCTCGGAAGGAAGAGTGCAGGCAGTCAACAGCGAAGCCAGGGCGAGGCAAACGACATGTCTCACCCCAACTACCGGAAGCTTCATCGGTCGATTCCTAAGGCGTGGTTTCGTCGACGATATACGCGATGTGACAGGCCTCGCAGGCTTCATAGAGCTCTCCACCCGCTTCGAGCAACGCCACGGGGTCCCGAAGCAAGGCGGTTTCGGACGCCCGGACAGCGCGCTCGCTCATCAGTAGAGAGGTCTCGATCCACACTTCCCGTCCCTGGGCTCGCTCGGGCATCAGAAGCAGATTCGCCGCCTCGGCCAAACCGAGTGCGCGGTCCGCAACCTCTTCCCATCCTTCGTCTGTTTCGGGCTGAAAGTCATTGATTCCGGTTTCATCGATGATCGAACCGACCGCATCGAAGATCACTTGCGCATTCGGGATGATGATTCCGTTCATGAGTTCTCCGTCGGACGCAACGATCCTGTAGGGAGACGCTTCCGGGGCGGGTGGTTCGGAAGCACAGGAAGCCGCAAGGCACGCGACGGCGATCATGGATGGAAGAAGCAGGAGTTTTCGCATCTGATTTGTCCTTCGTATGAATTCCAACATGGAGCGAACCGTACGACCGTTACGGGTCCGGGCCCACCGGAGTCTGCCGGACAATCATAACGCCCTCCGCGGGTTGGGAGAATGAAAAGTTCGGGCGATCGATCGTATGCCTCTTGAAAGGCGATTCGACTCCCCGGCGCCAAGGCGGATCGCGGCCAGCTTTCGTCACCGGGGTCCGGCGGTCTGGTTTCAGGTTAGTATCGCACCATGGACTCCATGCCGCCCGAACGCGTCACCCTATCGAACTGGGAGAGAAGCGAAGATGCTCTCTGATGCCTGACTTCGAAATCTGGCAGTGGACCGCGGGCGCCTTCTGCGCATTCATGATTGGCGTGGCCAAGACCGGCATGCCCGGAATTGCCGGGTTCACGATCCCGCTGATGGTGCTTATCGTGGGAGATGCCCGCCTTTCAGCGGCCTGGACCGTTCCCATGCTGACGACAGGGGACGTTTTCGCCGTCGCATACTGGCGCCGGCATGCCGACGTCTGGAAACTCGTTGCCTTGATTCCATGGGTCGCGGTAGGAATGGCGGGAGGCGCGCTCGCTCTCGCCCTGCCGGAAACGATGCTTCGGCGTTTGGTCGGCGTCACGATTCTCTTGATGGTTGCGCTCTCCATCTTGCGCCGCGCGTCGAAACTCGAAGCCGGCGGCCGGCCATCGTTCTACGGAATCGCTGCCGGTTTTTCCACGACCGTGGCCAACGCGGCCGGTCCGGTCATGAGCATGTTCCTGCTGGCCAGCCGGCTGCCCAAAGTACAGTTCGTCGCCACTGGCGCCTGGTTCTTTCTGGTAGTGAACCTGGCCAAGATTCCAATCTATACTTGGCACAACCTGTACAGTCGCGAATCGCTGACGTTCGCGCTCATGATGGTCCCGCTGGTCATTACCGGAAACTTCGTCGGAATCCGGTTGATACGGAGAGTGCCTCAAGCCCTCTTCGAACTACTGGTCATCGTCCTGACGGCGGCGTCTTCGGTCGCGTTGTTTTTCTGAGGAAACACGATGAATTTTCTGGGAAACGCAACGAATTTCATGGAAATGCGATGAGCCGAAACGCTTCGATGCAAGGGAAGGTCGTCGTCATTACGGGAGCAACGTCCGGCATTGGAGAAAAGGCGGCCGAGAGACTTGCTGCCATGGGAGCGCGATTGGTTCTGGTGGCTCGTAGCAAGGAACGAAGCGAGGCCACGCTCAGACGCCTCTCCGGCATCGCGCCTGAAGCAAAACATCGCGTTCATTACGCCGATCTTTCGCTGATGGCCGAAACGTGCCGTGCCGCTCGGGAGATCGTCGCCATCGAGCCCCGAATCGATGTTCTCATCAACAACGCCGGAGCGCTCTTCAGTCATCGCCGCGTCACCTCCGAAGGACTGGAGCAGACCTTTGCCCTCAACCATATGTCCTACTTCGGTTTGACGGAAGGGTTGCGCGGGGTCCTGGCGCCGGATGCACGGATCGTCAACACGGCATCGGAAGCGCACCGGAATGCGCGATTCCACCTCGAAAATCTGCAGTCTGAACGCTACCGTCCATTCCGCGCCTACGGTTTGTCCAAGCTCTGCAACATTCTGTTCACGCGTGAACTGGCCCGCACTTTCAGCGGAACGCGCGTTACGGTCAACTGCTTCCATCCCGGCGTTGTCGCCAGCCGCTTCTTCGACAACAAGCCGGGCGCGTTCGGCCTCTTTTTCCAATTGGTCGCACTGTTTGCGATCTCGACCGAAAAGGGTGCGAAGACCCTGGTCTACCTCGCCTCATCAGAGGACGTTACCGGTGTGACCGGCCAGTATTTTTCAAGGTGCCGCATCAAGAAACCCACCCCGGAAGCGCGGAACGATCGGTCCGCCGGCGAACTCTGGAAAGAGAGTGCGCGATTGTATGCATCTGGCTGAATACAGTGATATTCTTTTGCCGATTCCCAAGGAGGGACGCACCATGGCGATTCGGAATTTCCTGTCGGGCGCGGCGATTGCAGCCGCGGTCGTCACCGTTCCTATATTGGCGATTACGGCCAGCGCTCAGCAAGGCTCGGCACCAACCGAGGCGACGTTCAACAAGGACGTCCTTCCGGTGCTGCAGAACAACTGTCAGGCATGTCACCGGCCCGGAGAAATGGCGCCGATGTCGTTCATGACATACGAAGAAACGCGACCGTGGGCAAGAGCGATCCGCCAGGCCGTCATCACGCGTGAAATGCCGCCCTGGTTTGCCGAAACCGGACATCGGCCCTTGATGAATGACCGGACTCTCAGCGATGCCGAAATACGTACGCTGGTCAGTTGGGCGGAAAGCGGCGCACCGGAAGGCGAAGTGGCCGACAGGCCCTCACCGCGCAAGTTCGACGACGGCTGGAATCTGGTTCCGGACATGATCGTTGAAATGCCCTTGGACTTCCATATCCCGGCAACGGGCACCATCAACTATCAGAACGTCAAAGTGAAGACGGACTTCCCCGAGGACATGTGGGTTGTCTCGGCTGAAATGCGCGCCGGGAACCGGGAAGTCGTTCACCACATGCGCGCCAACGTGATCCCACCCGATTCGGAATACATGAAAGATGCGGAGTACGGCGTTGCATACGAAAATGGGGACCCCCGGCTTGGCGGAAGGGACCCGCGCGTGGACCTGCTGGGCAAGTACAACCCGGGACTCGGAGCACAGGATTTCGCGGTGTTCGAATCGGCCAAGTTCGTTCCCAAGGGATCGGACATTGTTTTCAATCTGCACTACACGGCTGTCGGCGAAGCCACGACGGATCGTTCCAGGGTGGGCCTGGTTTTCAGCAACGAACCTCCGCTGAAGCGTTACTACGTGAACAACGGTCCGACTGCCAGCAACCTCGCGATCCCTGCCGGGGACCGGAACGCCCAGGTCGTGTCCGAACTCACAACGACCCAACCGATGGAACTGGTCTACCTGCAACCCCACATGCACCTGCGGGGCAAGGACATGGAATACCAGTTGCACTATCCCTCGGGCGAGTCCGAAACCATCTTCAAGGCCGAGTGGAATTTCGACTGGCAGTTGGGCTACGAACTGGAAGAACCGATCACTCTGCCGGTGGGAACACGCATGCGGGTGATCGCGCACTACGACAATTCGGCCAACAATCCCTATAACCCCGATCCGACTGAACTGGTTTTCTGGGGTCCGCAGAACTGGCACGAGATGCAGAACTGTTTTATCGGCGTGCTTATCGACCCTTCGATCGACGCAACCGATATTTTCGAACGTTCGGGCCCGAGCCTCCTGCCACGCGGCACGTCGGGGCCCACTCTGCTCTCGCTGAACTGAGACACGCACTTCAGGTCACGCCGGACAGCCCTCGGTCCGGCGTGACTTGTTCCGCATTGCTATCATGAAACCCATCTGGCTCGTGGCGCCGCTCCTGGTGGGCGCTCTCTGCAGCGCGGGCGCCCAATCCCCGACGCCTCGCAATTTCGTCCCGGTGACCGATGCGACGATTCAGAACCCCGACCCGGCCGACTGGCTGATGTGGAGGAGGACACTCGACGCCTGGGGCTACAGTCCCCTCGACGGAATCGACTCCACGAACGTGGCCCGGCTGCAGTTGATCTGGGCCCGCGGTCTGGGTCCCGGAGCCGCGCAGGAAGGGACGCCGCTGGTGTACGACCGCATCATGTACATGCCCAATCCGGACGATCTGATCCAGGCGATCGATGCCGTCACGGGCGACCTGCTATGGGAATACAAGCGCGAGTGGCCCGACGATATTCGCGACTTCATCGGGTTTCCGGGAATCAACCGAAACATTGCGATCTACGACGACCTCATCATCGACACCAGCGGCGACGATTACCTTTTCGCTCTCGATGCCCTTTCAGGGGAACTGGTTTGGGAAACAGAGGTGCTGGACTATCGCGTGAACACCGCACAACAGAGTTCGGGACCGATCGTTGCCGACGGCAAGGTGATTTCAGGCCGCAACTGCTATTCGGAAGGGGGACCGGAAGCGTGTGTCGTCACTGCGCATGACGCTCTGACGGGCGAGGAAATATGGCGCACTTCCACGATCCCACGCCCGGGTGAGCCTGGCGACGAAAGTTGGGGTGACGTGCCGTATGAGAATCGCTGGCACGTCGGTACGTGGATGGTCCCCAGTTACGACCCGGATCTCGGACTCATCTATTTCGGCACGTCGGTCACCTCGCCGGCAGCCAAGTTCCTTATGGGATCGAACGACGATCAGTACCTTTACCACAACTCCACTCTGGCTCTGGACGTCGAAACGGGCGACATCGTCTGGTACTACCAGCACATCGTGGATCACTGGGATCTGGACCATCCGTTCGAACGCCTTCTAATCGACACCGTTGTCGCACCCGACCCGAACGAAGTCCGATGGATCAACCCCGGCATCGAGCCGGGCGAAATACGGCGTGTTCTGACCGGAATCCCCGGAAAGACCGGTGTGGTCTACACGCTGGACCGGGAAACCGGAGAGTTCCTGTGGGCACGGCCGACGGTTGCGCAAACCGTCGTCGACGATATCGATGGCCAAACTGGGATGGTGACGGTCAATCCGGAAATGATCTTCACCGAACCTGGACAGGAGCGACTGGTCTGTCCCACCACCAACGGCGGCAAGCTGTGGCCCGCCGGAGCCTACAGTCCGCTGAACAACATCATGTACTTTCCGCTTCAGAACACGTGCATGAACACGACCTCGCTGTCGGTGGAACCCGTAATGTCGTTCATCGAAGAAGGCGGGCGCCAGTCGTCCCGTTACGGCATTCGAAACCAGACGATGATTGCGGCGGGAACCGGCAATGTCGGCACGGTGATTGCGATATCGGTCGAGACCGGCAAAACCTTCTGGCAGAACGACCAGCGGGCGGGAGTGACTTCGCTGCTGACCACCGGCGGTGGATTGCTCTTCAGCGGCGATGCCAACGGACGTTTTCGTGCCCTGGATCAGAACACGGGGGCGATACTTTGGGAAGTCAACCTCGGCTCCGCTGTTACCGGCTACCCTATCGCCTTCGCGATCGACGGCCGGCAATATGTGGCCGTCAGTACCGGCAGTTCCCCTCTCACCAACGGTCTCAACCGGCTGACCCCGGAACTTCGCCCGGGCGTGGCCAACAACCTTTTCGTCTTCGCATTGCCGGAGGAAAACCGATGAGACCGTTTGGCGCGAGTTCCGAACCGCCGCGCCCCTTCATACATCTTTGAAGTGCGGCCCCGGAAGGATTCCGTTTCTCTTTCGGCACTTTCCAACCCCGTGTACAATGCCGCCAGCAATTTTACGTTCCACTACGGGTGCATGCAATTTGACGACGCTGCGAGAAAGGAGATCCGCCATGAGCATACGTACAGGCTTGTTCGCAACAGGCGTCATGGTGTGCGCCATGACACTGGTCCCTCCGGGAGTCGCCGCCCAGGGCAATCCGGATGAAATCGACATGAACGCGCCCGCGCCGCGTCTGTCGAACGGAAAACCCGACTTCAGCGGGACGTTTGCCCGGCCCTACGTTCCGGACATCACCCGGTCATTCACCAACGACAACGGCGCCAGCAACGTGGGTACCGGCGATCTCCCCTTTACCGAGTGGGGGCTGACGGAATGGGAGGGCTACGACGCGGTCGCGAACGGCGACTATGCCGGCAGTTGCATGCCCTTCGGCTGGCTGCGCTCCTTCTCGCCGCATCCCATGCAGATTGTTCAAAACAACGACCACATCACGTTCCTGTTCGAACAGAGCACCATGTTCGCCGTGGTTCCGACCGACGGACGGCCGCATCGAGGCTGGGGGCCGACATGGTTTGGAGATTCGGTCGGTCGATGGGACGGAGACACACTGATCATCGAGGCCGTCAACTTCAACGGCTGGGCCAAGCTCGATACCAGCGGACACCCCTTCAGTTCCGATGCGACTTTGACGATGACCTTCAGGCGGCCGGATATGGGTCACATCGAGTTCGACTGGGTTCTGGACGACCCGACCGCCTACACTCGTGCGATATCGAACCAGCGTGTCTTTGTGCTGACTCCCGACGTTGAAGTCATGGAGTATTCGTGTATGGAAGGCAACGTGGACGCGTTGCTGTCGGGCGTAATCACACCTTGGAAACCGCCGGAGTAGGCCGAACCTCAATTTGGGGGATTCGAATCCCATCGCCTCCGATTCTTCGTCACAAGACGATGTCGGTTCCACACTTGATCGGGAACGGCCAATATTGATTGACTTGGGACGCGCGCCCGCATACCTTCGACCCACACTGACTTAGGAGAATATCGATGCCTCGACTGGTAACTGGAACCTTGGCTTTCGTTATGTTGTTTGCCCCCGCACTCACGGCCCAACAGGGCGCTCCGGACGGAGAATGGCCCGTATGGGGGGGCGACCGGGGCAGCACCCGTTACGCTCCGCTCGATCAGATCGACCGCGAAAATGTGGGCGACCTCGAAGTTGCCTGGATTTGGGCGCTCCGACAATTTCGGCACGGCGCCGGAAATGAAAAATGAAACGACGCCGCTGATGATCGACGGCACGTTGTACTTCACGTCCGGCAACCGGAGGGCCGTCGTCGCGGCCGACGCCGGGACCGGCGAAACCAAGTGGGTATGGCGGACCCGATAACAACAGTCTCGACGCAGTCCGTCGCGCCAGCCGTGGCGTGGCGTACTGGACCGACGGGGACCAGGAGCGGATCATCACCGTCACTCCCGAATATCAACTCGTGGCGCTCGATGCGAATACCGGACAATTGGTTTCGAGTTTCGGAGACGGCGGAATCGTTGACCTGTTGAGCCAGTTGGAGCCCGACGCCAACTACGATCCCGCGATCGGTAGGTTGATGAACACTTCCCCTCCGGTGGTCTCGCACGACATCATCGTAGTTCCGACATCTCTGGCCAATGCCCGCGTGCCGACTTCGATGCGGTTTCCCCAAGGGAGACATCCTGGCGTTCGATGCCCGAACGGGCGAAAAGGCGTGGGCGTTCCACACCGTTCCGCGACCGGGCGAGTTCGGTGAAGACACCTGGGAAGACAATTCGAACGAATACACGGGCCATTCGGGCGCCTGGACCAATTTCAGCGTCGATGAGGAGTTGGGTTACGTATACATCCCGGTTGAAGGGCGCGACCGGTGGACGAATACGGCGGGCACCGTCCCGGCAACAACCTGTTTTCGGGCTCGATCGTATGCCTCGACATCCGCACGGGGTGAACGCATCTGGCACTACCAGATCGTTCATCACGACATCTGGGACTGGGATCCGCCTTCGGCGCCAATCCTGATTGACCTGAACGTGGACGGTCAGCCGGTCGAAGCGGTCATCCAACTCTCGAAGGCCGCGTACGCATTCACCTTTCGACAGACGAACCGGAGAACCGGTGTTCGAGATCGAGGAACGGCCCGTGCCGCAGAGCGACGCCCCAGGCGAGCAGACGTCGCCAACTCAACCTTTCCCCACGCGTCCCCCGGGTTTTGACCAGCAAGGCATCACCGTGGACGACCTGCTCGACTACACGCCCGAATTGCGGCAACTCGCGCTGCAGGCCATCGAAGGCTTGCGGATCGGCCCCGTATTTACACCGCCTTCCGTCATTGACCCCGAGCGCGGTATGCGGGGAACCTTCATGTTCCCCGGCTCGGGCGGTCCAAACTGGGAAGGGGGTGCCGTAGACCCGGAAACGGGATATCTGTATGTCGGTTCTGCAACCCGAACCAGTACCGCCGCATACGGTCTTCGTCCGCCGCGGCCGGGAGAGTCGGATTTCAACCTGGTGGGCGTTGGTGGGTTTGCGCCCCGGCTTGAAGGCGGACTCCCCGTGAATCAAGCCCCCATGGGGCCGCCTTACCGCGATCGACATGAACCGTGGCGAGATTGTCTGGCAGATCGCCAATGGCGATACCCCGGAACATATCGCCAACAATCCGCTGCTGGCGGGCGTCGACCTTCCGAGGACCGGAAGCGAATCGCGTGCGGGAACGCTGGTGACTCGCACGCTGTTGTTCGCGGGCGAAGGATACGATGGTTTGCCCGTGTTCCGGGCGTATGACAAGGCAACCGGCGAGATTCTTTGGGAAACCGATATTCCCGGCGGCGAGCAGACCGGCCTGCCGATCACCGTACATGCAACGAGGGCAAGCAGTACATCGTATTCGCCGCGGCTGGTGTTCCCGAAACCGGGATCACCTGCCAATATCATCGCGTACACGCTGCCGTAAGCAGCCCGGCCTGCCAGGCTATTGGCCTGTCCGCGGTGCAATCGACAACCGCACGAAGGCGCCCTCGAGGCGCCTTCGCTATTCGTGACGAGGAACAAGCCATGCCAGACCGCAGAAATTTTCTGGAGAACCGCGGGGTGTGCGACCGCCGGGTTGTTAATAGCCAACCGCGCCATCGATGCGCTCGCCCAGACCCGCAGAGAAGTATCGGTCGCCGGCCGGCGCGCTCGGGTCGTCGACATCCACGCCCACACCGTCTGGCCATCCGTGGCCGACATCATCGAAGGCACACCGCTTGACGGCCGGAACTTCCCCGAAGCATGGCAAATGGGTCAGGACCGCATCGATACGATGAACATGCGCGGTATCGATATTCAGGCGTTGAGCGTCAACGCCTATTGGTGGTATGCCGCCGACCGCGATCTGGCGGCTCGCATCGTTCGTGAACACGACGAACAGCTTGCGGCATGGTGCGGCTTACATCCGGACCGCTTCGTCTTTTTGTCGTCGATCGCGCTGCAGTTCCCCGATCTCGCCGCCGAACAGTTGGAGTTTGCCCGTCAACGAACTGGGCGCGCGCGGGGCGTCGATCGGGGGGCACGTTGAAGGCGAGGTGCCGTCTTCGTCCAGGTTCGATCCCTTCTGGGCCAAGGCGGAGGAGTTGGGCGTCCCCGTGTTCATGCACCCGGCCGGTGCACCCAACGTGGTCGAGGACGATGGACTCCGGGGGACGCGGCGACCTGGGCAACATCATCGGCAACCCGCTCGAGACAACCTACTTCCTGACGAACATGATCTTCGACGGAACGCTGGACCGGTTTCCGAATCTCAAGATCTGCGGCGCTCATTCGGGCGGCTACCTGCCGTCGTACCTGGGACGGACCGAGGTGGCCTGCGAGTTCCGGGCGAACGCAGACTGCGCGAACCGGAAACTTCCCAGCGAATACCTCCGGGATCAGATCCTGATCGACTCGATGATCTTTTCCGAAGAAGGGACTGCGGCATCTGGTTGCCGAAGTCGGCCCCAGCCAGGTGGTCTACGGCTCGGACATCCCCTTCAACTGGCCCGATACGATCGACCTGATTCTGGACGCACCCACGCTGAGCGATGACGAAAAGATAGCGATTCTTGGCGGGAACCTGATCGAGCTGCTGAGACTCGACTGACATCGGCTCCCTGCCATTGACCGGTTCCAATGCTTCCGGTTACTTTGGGATGTCGGCGTTCGTGCAAAAAGGGATTAGAACATGCACCATCGGTCAGTCGTAGTCGGGTGCGCCGTCCTGGCGCTCGCATTCACCGTCGCCGCGCCACTGATGGCACAGAGAGGCGGCGACCTGGAAACGGCCGAACCGTCGCCGCGATTTCCGGACGGGCACATGCGGCTGGGCCCCGCGCCCGGTGAAGCCGGACTCTGGGTGCCTATTGACGCCCGCCTCTCCGTTTCGGACGACGGCAGTGCGCGTGGACCTCGCGCCGGGCCGAATGCCCCGCGATATCCGAATCTTCTATACAGCGAAGTCCCATTCAAACCATGGGCGCGCGCCGTTCTGGACTACAGGCTGCAGAACCCCTTCGAACCCCATGCCCGGTGCAAGCCTTCGGGTGGAGCGCGGCAACCGCTGACTCCATACGGTATCGAGTTGTTCGAGATCCGCGAACTGCAACGGGCCTATCTGATGGATCTGGGCGGACCCCACACCTACCGGATCATTTACAAGGACGGACGGGAACACCCGGCCGACCTGACGCCCAGCTACTACGGGCATTCGATCGGTTGGTGGGAAGACGAGACGTTCGTGGTCGACACGATCGGGTTCAACGAACGTTTCTGGATCGATCGCGAGGGCATGCCCCATACCGAACAACTCCACACCATCGAGCGTTACGAACGCATCGATTCGGAGAGCATGCTATATACGATTACCGTCGACGATCCCGGCGCCTATACCGAAGAATGGACCGGAGGATTCTACATGCGCTGGAGCGCCGGCGAAGAACTCTTCGAGTACGTCTGCCAGGACAACAACTTCGCCAACGTGTTGATGATCGGCAACGAGGAATCGGTCGATCGCACCAGCATCATCATTCCGTAAGACCAGGAATCTTTCTGAAGGGGCGCTCATAGGAGCGCTCCCCGCTCGAACGGCGGTCACAGACCGCTGCCAAGGGATTTTCCCCGCACGCGCGGTTTCCGCCCGCCGGCAAATTGCTAGAAATCGATATCGCGAGCATCGGCGAGAATCATCTCGCGGTACACCGGCAACGACCACCCGGCCAATTCCAATTCGTCAGTTTGGCCTGTACCAAACGGACATAGTTGTCCTTCGTGCCGTACAGTTCCCCGAGGCGTTCGGGTGAAAACGGGATTTCATAGGCACTGAGGCCGCACATCTGGTTGGCCGCCTGCTGTCCGCCCGCGGCCACGTAGGCGCTCGCGTTGGGTATTACGGGCGAGGCGCCGGTGTTGGGTACGCCGTGCCGCGCGGTCGGAACGTCCAGGTAGGGATTTCGTACCCCGCCGATGGGATTTCCGTGTTCGTCCAGAGCCATGAGCGAACCGTCGCCGGCGTTGCGGTCCATCAGGGACGCGCGGGGCCCGCGGGGGCACGACACACTCGTCCACCCACCTAGTAACAGGTGATGGGAGGCCCACCGACACATAAGCCTGCAACGGGAACATCGATTCGGGATTCACGCACGGGTTGGGTTTCAATCGCACGTTGTAGCGTGAATCCACGTGCCCCATGCCTGCAAACTCGTACAAACGATACTGGTTGCCCTCTTCGTCTCCATCCTGCCGTGTGGGAGCAGCCCCCTCGGTGCACTTCCGTCATCGTGGGCACGTGAATCAGGGGTACGTCGATGGATTGAATGGCCGAACCATTGGAATGCGGCATGAATCCGTCGAAAATGCGCTGCATGCCGGGCGTGCGGTACACCATGTGGCCGGGCAAATACCGTATCAGGACGCCCGCGGTTGCCGAGGTCCCGGCGAGTACCATCTTTCGCCGTACCCAGACCCGCCAGCGGACTGGGCGTCCCCTTCCCTGATCATCGCACCGACCTGAGCCAGGATCTCGGACACCTGGTTGCCGGCAACGCTGATGTCGGAGTAACGCGCCTCGTTGTGGTCTGTCAGTAGATTCAACCCGCCCGTGACAATTTCAACCGAGGCGTGGCCCGAATCCATCGTGTAGTTCGAGGTGAACTCGAACAGATGGGTGCTGCCGCTGGGATGCATGGCTTCGGTCAGGACAAGGCCGCTGAACTCATCGTCGTTCGCGGGCTTCCGGACCACGATACGGGTCTTATACGGTTCCCCCGCGGCCGTTCCGGAAACGAAATATTCACCCGGCTTCATAGTCATAGTGATCCAGGCCCCGCGCCGGGGGCAAGGACTGCACGGACTCGTACATGGTGCCGGGCCCGGTTACCCGTCCCGATATCGCCGCCATCGCCACCGCGGTCGGACTGTCCGGAAGATTCGAATCGGGTTGGTTGAAACCGCCGCGCCCGGCCGCGTTGCGCCGAGGCGTCGAGCGCGGCCATCACGAAAACCACCGTCGCGGCCATACACAGGATCCTTGAGCGTTGAACGATTGGTCGCTGTCATGAATGTGTCTCCTTGTTCCCTCTCACTTGAGCGTCACGACTCTCTGGGGGTCGATCCGAATAACGGTATATGTTACAGGCGAAAACACCGCTGTCCACCTGTGCGGTGTGCCGGCGGGGAATAATAACGACGTCGCCCTCGTCCACTCGCCGGCTGACGCCGCCTTCGATACCGCTGCCGCTCACACCGGGTCCGTTGATCTGAACCACTCCCAAAGTGCCGTCTTCACGCGGCTGCGGGTCGATCAACCGGCCACCGGTGACCAGTATTCCGGAACCTCCCAGGACGTGATAGACCTCGGACACCAAGTTGTGAACGGCGCCGCCGGTCGTTCCGCCGGCCGCCCGGTGAACGACTCCGACACCCACATGGTGTCCTCCGGCATCGACGGTTCGGATCGTCGTATCCGTGCGACCGGCCGCGATGCCGTCTTCCGCCGTAGCCTGGATCTCGGCTTCCTTGATATCGGTGGCCGGCAGCGGATTTCCCCCCGCCTGCAACACCAACAAAAGAGTCAAAGTTACACTGGGCATTGTTGTGTCCTCTGAATGGGATTCTTGTTGCCGAATCCGATCCACATCTGATTCTCTATTGCAAAACGCGAAGTCCCGATGATCCGCGAAGTTCCCGGCGTCGTCAAGAAACGGCGCGAATCCCAACCATGGGGGCAGGTGCCCGCCTTTGCCGGATTGGCGCCAAAATGGGCGACTGTCCCTGTCTGTTGGAGACTATACTCTTCCCCGGTCGAATGGAGGCATTCATGACATCCCGATTCGATTCTCCCGAGGCCATCCTGACCGGTGGAGGTTGCCGCAAGGAGACCGGCCGCCTGATGGCGGCGCTCGGGGCGAGGCGAACGCTGATTGTCGTCGACCCGTTCTTCGCGTCGAGTCCGTTCCTGAGGGAACAGGCCGGCAACCTTTCCGACTCCGGAATCGCGCACCACGTCTACAGCGACTTTCAACCCGACCCCACGGATCGGAACGTCGCGACCGGGGTCGAACGGTTCAGGGCATTCCAGGCCGACTCCATATTGGCCCTTGGGGGTGGAAGCGGAATCGACGTGGCCAAGATGATCGGTGCGTCATTCGCGAATCCTGGCAAGTTGAGTTCATTCCAGGGATACCATCGGATTCCGAAACCGGGCCCGACGCTGGTCGTCATCCCGACTACCGCAGGCACCGGCAGCGAAGCCACCAAGGTGGCGGTGATTACCGACACGGAACGGAACGTCAAGATGATGATCCTCGATTCGAAACTGATGCCTCGGGCGGCGATCGTCGACTACGAACTGACCCTCAGCATGCCCAGGCCACTGACGGCGCACGTGGGCGTCGACACGCTCACGCACGGCATCGAGGCCTTTGTCTCGAAGAAGTCCAACCGGCTCACCGATCCGATCGCCCTGGCATCCATCGACAAGGTGCGGCGCTATCTGCGGCGGGCGTGGGAAGATCCCGGGGATCTGGAGGCACGCGAAGGGATGGCGGTTGCGGCGCTTCAGGGCGGCTTGGCGTTCACCAATTCGAGCGTATGCCTGGTGCATGGGATGAGCCGCCCCCTGGGCGTCGTCTTTCATTTGCCCCACGGGTTGTCGAACGCCTTTCTGTTGCCGACGGTCACTCGTTTTTCATGGAAGGGCGGGATCGGACGCTATGCCGAGGTCGCTCGCACGATGGAACTGGCGCCGCTGAAAAAATCCGATGAATTCGCCTGCGAGGCACTGGTCGATTGTCTGGACGAACTGAACGGCAAACTTGAAGTCCCGCGCCTGCGCGATTGCTGCGGTGGGGATATCGACAAGTTCCGCAAGGTGCTGCCCAAGATGGCATCCGACGCACTGGAATCCGGAAGTCCGCAGAATAACCCGACGGTGCCTGCGGCCGACGAAATCGAAGAGTTGTTCGACGCGGCATGGTAAAAGTCGTGGCAGGTTGATTTTCGCCTCCGATGAAGGTTGCAATCACGCGCGCTCGCGGAGGCCGCGTGCCGTTCCCGGAATTTGCCTTCTTGCCGGACCTGCGATATATGACCAGGACTAGGGGCGGGCTGCATCTCGCCTGGGTACGCAAACCGGCTGGTGCCTCGATCTTTCGAAACGGAGGTTGAACGATGACCCGTCAACATGTTCTCGCCTTGTGTGCCATCGCGACCCTGACCCTGACTGGCACGGCGCCCGCCGCGACGCGGCAAGACACCGGCGACCCGGTGGAATTCGATGTGCAGGGAGGCCGGATCCGCGTTGTGACTGTGGCCGACGGCCTGGTTCATCCGTGGAGCATCGCGTTTCTGCCCGATGGCAACATGCTTGTTGTCGAGAGCCCCGGACGGCTGCGCATGATTCGAAACGGAACGCTCGACCCCGAGCCGGTGTGGACCTCATCGTCCGATGGCGGCGGCGGTCAACTCAAGGCGGTCGCCGTGCACCCGGAATTTTCGGAAAACCGTCTGGTGTATTTCAGCTACCCGAAGAGGGATGCCGAAGGACGGTCGACGCTGGCCGTCGCGCGCGGCCGTTTGGACGGCCGCACGCTCACCGAAGTCGGTGACATCTTCGTGGCCGAGGCCTGGGAAACCGGCGGCAACATCGCCGGGCGAATATTTTTCGGGCCCGACCAGACGCTGTACGTTGCGATCGGTGACCGCGATCGTCTGTGCTGCATCGGCCGAGAGGACCCGAGCCTCCGGATAAAGGCCCAGTACCTAGCAGCCTGTCGGACTTTCGGCGTAAGTCCTTTGTTTTCAACAACGGCCCTTTTTAGCCCGAAACGGTAAACACAGTCATATGAATGACTTAGGTTTTTGATTCGGTGTTAGTCCGACAGGCTGCTAGGCAATCACATCGGAAAGGTCCTTCGGATTCGAGACGATGGCGGCGTACCTGCCGACAATCCCTTTGTCGACGTCCCGCATGCGCTGCCCGAGATCTTCACGTACGGCCATCGCAATACCTACGGCTTCACCATCCACCCCGAAACGGGCGATCTCTGGCAGGCCGAGATCGGTCCTATGGGCGGGGACGAAGTCAACATCCTGGAGCCGGGCGGCAACTACGGTTGGCCCATGGTGTCCATGGGCCGCAGCTACACTGGCTCGCTCGTTTCGCTCCAACCCTGGGCGCGCGAGGGCATGGTCAACCCACGGATTTTCTGGGTTCCGTCGATCAGTCCGTCCAGCATCGCGTTCTACACGGGCGATCAGTTTCCCGACTGGCAGGGGAGCCTGCTGGTGGGTGCGCTCAACGGCCAGCAACTCCAACGCGTTTCGTTCAACCAACCTTCACAGGCCGAACGACGGGAGACCTTGCTGGGAGAACTGGGCATCCGCGTGCGTGACGTGCAGCAGGGTCCGGACGGCAATGTCTATGTCGCCACGGAGATTTCATCGGGAGGAAGCGATCCCACCGGAACGGTTCTCCGGATCGAACCCGCAAACTGAGGCAAGCCGCGCCCGGGATGCCGGAACGCCCGGGGTATGGCACATCCCTGAAACACGATGCGCATCTCAACATGGAACGTCAATTCGGTACGGTCGCGGCATGACCGCCTTTTGGCCTGGCTCGGCCGGCACGAGCCCGACTTCCTCTGCCTGCAGGAAATCAAGTTGACTGAAGACCGGTTTCCGTGGGAGGAACTCGATGCGGCCGGGTACGCGGCCTGCGTTTACGGCCAGAAAACCTACAACGGCGTCGCGATTATTTCCCGGACGGCGCCCGAAGATGTACGGCGCGGCATGGACGACGGCGTCGACGATCCCCAGGCCCGGTTCATATCGGCGCGTTTCGACGATCTGCACGTCATCTCGGTCTATGTTCCCAACGGCAGGACTGTCGACAACGATGCGTATCGGTACAAGTTGCAGTGGCTGGGACGTCTGCGCGCACACCTGGAATCCCACCATCGGCCCTCGGACAAGATCCTTGTTTGCGGCGACTACAATGTCGCCCCCGAGGATATCGACGTCGCCCGTTTGGACCAGTGGGGCGAGAGCGTCCTGTGTCATGAAGAGGCACGGGAGGCGCTCGACCGCCTGAAAACCTGGGGGTTGACCGATCTGTTCCGTCAACAGAAGCCCGAAGGGCGCTTTTATTCCTGGTGGGACTACCGGATGCTTGGATTTCCCAAGGGGAACGGACTGCGAATCGATCACATCCTGGGAACCGCGGCTGTTGCCGGGCTTTGTACCGGCGCATGGGTCGACCGCGACGAACGGAAAGGCAGCAAACCGTCCGACCATGCGCCCGTGGTCGTGGATTTCTAAGGTTCGGCGGCGGCTTCGATTCGACCCCCCGGAAACGTCCGTATCCTGGAACAGGATTCACTACATCGTCGGCATGTTCAGGTCGGGCCCGGCGGCCACCTCGTCGTCCGGCCATCGGCTGGTCACGACCTTCCTGCGAGTGTAGAAGTAGATCCCTTCCCGGCCATGCACGTGGAGGTCCCCGAACAGCGACGACTTCCAGCCGCCAAAGGAGAAGAAAGCCATTGGAACCGGGATAGGGACGTTGATCCCCACCATGCCGACTTCGACTTCGTTTTCGAATCGCCGCGCGGCGCCGCCCGAACGGGTAAACACGGCGGTTCCGTTGCCGTACGGGTTATCGTTGACTATCGCGATGGCGTCTTCCAGCGAGGCGGCCCGCAGAACCACAAGCACGGGACCGAACATCTCGTCGCGGTAAACGGTCATTTCAGGAGTGACGTTGTCGAAGATCGTGGGACCGATGAAGAAACCGGCATCGTGGCCGGGCACCTTCAAGCCCCGTCCGTCGAGCGCCAGCGTAGCCCCTTCCGACTCGCCCGTATCGACATATCCCAGCAGACGGAGGCGCTGACCCTCGCTAATGACGGGACCCATGTCCACGCCATCACCGTCGCCGGGACCGATCTTCAACGATGCAGCCTTCTTCTTCAACGCGCCAACCAGGGCATCCCCGATATCGCCCACCGCAACCACCGCCGAAATCGCCATGCACCGCTGTCCGGCCGAACCGAAAACGGCGCCGGTCAAGGCTTCAGCCGCCGAATCCAGATCGGCGTCCGGAAGAACGACCGCGTGATTCTTGGCGCCGCCCAGCGCCTGCACGCGTTTGCCGTGCGCGGCCGCTGTCGCGTAGACGTGCCTTGCGACCGGCGTCGATCCCACGAACGATACGGCCTGGGTCGCGGGATGCGCAATCAAGGCATCCACCGCTTCCCGGTCGCCATGGACGACGTTGAAGACACCATCGGGCAATCCGGCCTCCTTGAACAACTCGGCCATTCGAATAGCGGCCGAGGGTACTTTCTCGGATGGTTTCAGGACGAACGTGTTGCCGCAGGCGATCGAGACGGGAAACATCCAGAGCGGAACCATGGCCGGAAAGTTGAATGGCGTGATACCGACACACACGCCCAGCGGCTGAAAAATCGAATGGCAGTCCACGTCGCTGCCGACGCTCTCGGCAAGGTCCCCCTTCAGCAAGTGCGGCGCTCCGGTCGCGAACTCGGCAACCTCCAGCCCCCGCTGAACCGACCCGATCGCGTCGGCAACCGTCTTGCCGTGCTCCGCCGATATGATTCGTGCCAGCGATTCCCGATGGTCCACAAGCAGTTGTCGGAACCGTTCGAGAATGCGGGCCCGGTTGATGGGCGTGGTCGCGCGCCAGGACGGAAATGCCCGGGCAGCCGCCGACATGGCCGAATCGATTTCGTCCGAAGTCGCAAATCCAATTCGGCGAATCATTTGTCCCGTTGCGGGGTTATAGATCCTGCCCTGACGCGGGCCGGTTGAACTCACCGCCTTTCCGTCGATCCACAGCGGAACCGTCGGAAGCTGGGTGGTGGAGGCCTGCCGGTCTGCGCGGGTTTTCGTTTTCGTCGTCATGCGGGGCTCCTCTCGAATTTCATCGGCAGCGGTTCATTCTATTCCATTGACTGCGCATAATCGGTCTGATATCCGTTCTGTCATGCATTTCGCCAACATACGTGTGATCTTTTCGTTCCTGATCGCCGGCGTCCTGATTCCGGCTTCGACGGGGCTGGTTCAAGCCACTCCGGGTCAGGGTCTTGGCCAGGATCTGGAGCTCGAAACGGCAAGCGGCCGAATCCGTGTGGTCACCGTCGCGGAAGGGCTGGAAAGTCCCTGGAGCATGGTTTTCCTGCCCGACGGCGACATTCTGGTTACCGAGCGGCCGGGGCGGTTGCGGCTGATCAGCGACGGTGTCCTTCAGGCCGAGCCGATCGCCGGCGTCCCGGAAGTCCAGTATCGAAATCACGGCGGTCTGATGGACGTGGCGCTTCACCCCGATTTCGAGAACAACCAGTGGATCTATCTGACCTATTCGAAGGTCGTTGAAGACGGTGGGTCCACGGCGGTGTTGCGCGCGCGCTATGACGGCACTCAATTGCTGGACGCCGTCGATATCTTCGTTGGCGACGCCTGGGTTACGGCAGGACTCAACTTCGGTTCCCGGGTGGTGTTCGATAACGAGGGGATGCTGTATGCATCGGTCGGCGACCGCGGACCCTCCGGCGAACCGCTGGCGCAGGACCTGGAAACCCACCACGGGACGATCGTCCGCCTCCACGACGATGGCCGCGTTCCGGACGACAACCCGTTCGTCGATCGGGCGGGGGCGAATCCCGAAATCTATTCCTACGGCCACCGTAACCCGCAGGGCATGACCGTCCATCCCGAGACGGGAGAGATCTGGGCCAGCGAGCACGGCCCCATGGGTGGCGACGAAGTGAACATCATCCGGGCTGGAGCAAACTACGGCTGGCCCCTCGTCAGTTACGGACGCACATACGGCGGCGAAATCATCAGTGAACAACCCTCGCGCGAAGGGATGGAACTGCCACGATACTTCTGGGTACCGTCGATCGGAATTTCGGGGTTGCTCTTCTACACCGGTGACCTCTTTCCCGAATGGAACAACCGGCTGTTCGTTACCGGTATGAATGGCATGTTGATCCAGAGCGTGCGGCTTGGAGGCGAAGGCGTTCGCATTGGCGCGAACGAACGGGAATCGATGCTGACCGGGATGCGGCAGCAGTTTCGCGACATCCGGCAGGGTCCGGACGGTTCGATCTACATGGTTACCCGGCAGAATGCCGCCCGTGCCGAAAATTCGGGAATGGTGTTGCGGATCGAGCCGGTGGAATGAAAAGGCCTTGATTTGGGCGGTCATAGACCGCCCCTACAGTAAGAGGATTTGGCTGGTCACGGACCTGCACTACAATTTCGGAATTCAGCCGCCCACTCCCACGCCGACTCCGACTCCCCCTGTAGGTGCGGTCTATGACCGCACGATTACCGCACGATTACCGCACGATCTTTCTCACTGAAAGAATTTCGACCCCAGGCGCCTAACGCCAGTCATCGACGCGTACGCTGCGGGAATAGCCGCACTCGTTCACGCTCCATCGGATATTGCCGCTTCCGCCAACGACCACGACTTCGACGTTATCGAGGTACGGAATCGGCGCGTCGTCGGGAAGCGTCAACCAAGTGGCGTAGGGCTCAAGGCCCGCCCGGGCTGGGCCGAGCCGGTAGTTGATGACCTCCTGGTCGAGCCAGTAGTGATATTTGGGCGTCGTCACGTTGGTTTCCACCCATTCGATGAGCTTTTCCTTGGTGTCGAGCCCGAAACGGACAAATGGTCCGGTTACCGCGGGGTCGACCAGAAGCAGCTTGGCGCTTCTCTGAGGCGGTCCGATGCCGCCGATGAAACGCTTGAGAACCCACTCCCAGTCTTCGTCTCTCAAGACCATCATCGTGTTCTGGCTCTGACAGCCCGAGAACGTGTTGATCACGCTTTCGTCGAGGTCGAATCCTTTCTGCACGTGAAGCGGATTCCATCCCGGCGGCAGACCGTCGACGTTCTCGGCGAAGACCGCCGGAACTGTGCTCATGGGATTGCCCTGGACTCCCATGTACGTGTGGCCCGGGACCGAGCCACCGGTCACGTTGGATGACAGCAGTCCCCAAGAACGGCCGATCAGCGTGCCGGCATTGTTGTACGGTCCCAGTGCGCCGGTTCCCGAGTTCAGAAGCAGTTCGTCCACGATCGGACCGTTGACGACCGCCATCCCCGCCATCGAGGAAGTCGAACTCGATCGGGCATTCGTTTGCGAGGCCGCGAGCGCCAGAATCGCCGGAAAATATTCGGGCTTGGCGCCGGCCATGACGGCGTTGATCGCAACGGTTTCGACCGTGTACTGCCATGCCTCACGAACGCCGGTCACCCGCATCCGTCCCACGATCTCATCGGGCGAATGCGACGTCTGCGCGAGCATCTCATCGACCCGCTCCCGGGTGGGCATCACGATCGGCATCTGGTCGGACCAGAACCGATCGTCGAAGTATTTCTGAATGTTTTCGCTCGTGTCGGGACCGATCAGATTTTGTCTTGGCCGGGTGTAGACGCCGGTGACCTGCTCCTCGTCGTTGAGGGGACGGCTGAGGTGGCCGAGGATCTCGTCCATCAGAGGCTGTCCGGTGACCGGATCTTCGCCGGCGATGTATTCGGCGAGCTCGGCGGTGGTTTTGCCGCCAACCGGCGTATGCGTAAATGCAAGGCGCAGGGCTGGCATGCCTTCTTCGGTGGCCTTGTCCCCGGCCAGATCCGTGAGTGCGTCAACAACGACGCCCACCGCGGGAACTCCGTATTGACTTTCGATTCTTGCAACGTGGCCGACGACCGCCGGCGCACAGGTGCTTCAATGGCCGATGGCCATGATCATCATGCCGTCGACGGACTGGATCTCCTCCCAGAGTTCGGGATCGTCAGCGGAATAGATGCCGCGCTTGATCCGAAGCTCCGTGTTCACCTCGGGCATGTTGACGGCCATCCACTTCTGCATCTCCTGCAGGAACAGGTCTCCGCCGTTGAACGTCACGTCAACCAGATAGATCGTCCTGCCGTCCAGATTGGCCGGACGTTCGGCCATTGCCTTGCGCTCGATCTCGGGAGCGATGCCGGTGGGGTTCAACACCGTGTACAGCGGTTCACCCGAAGCTGCGGTCTGGGCGGCGGCGAACGCCGGGCCGGCCGATGCGAGCATCAGCCCCAACGCGCTCGCGAATCCGAACTTGATTGGCCTCATAGTCATACTCCTCCAGGGAGGATTCGAAACAGAATCGCTAACCCTTCCGCGAATCATAAACCACACGACTGCGGATGGTCGAATAGAAACACGCGAGGGCCGGAACGTCATGGTCCCGGCGCGCAACCGAAGACGCGGAACGTTTGACCGGTTATGGTATAGTCGGTTTCTGCGACGATCCCCAACTCCTGGCGGAGGGACTTCATCATGAAGCACATAGTGCGGAACCCACACTTCAGCTTGCTTGTGCCGGGGCTGGCAATTCTGCTTCTCGTATCTGGCCCGAGCCTTGGACAGGAGCCCGAAGGCCAGTTCATCGACGGCGAGTTCGTCGAGTTTTTCGAATACGTTCCCGATTTCATGCCGCCCCCTGAGTTGAAGGGTTTCATCGACGAGGGATCCGACGACATCGTCATCGTCGATACCGCCGCGGAACTGATCTGGGAAGAAGAACGGGTCGTGGGCGCGATCAATTACTCCTGGGTTCATGAGCTTGCTCTCCCCCTCACTCTGCCCCGCGACAAGACGCTGGTTCTGTACTGCGCCTGCAATGACCACGAAGATTCCGCCGACATGGCTGAAAAGCTCAGCTTCGCCGGCTATCTCGATGTCAAGGTGCTGGAAGGCGGCTGGTTCGAATGGCTCGATCTGGAATATCCGATCGAGGGCAACGCGGTCGACGAGGAGCAATAACGCCATGTCAAGGTTCATCCCTGTCTTCTGCCTGGCCGGCATTGTGCTGATGAGTGGTCCGGCGCTCTCGCAGAGCGATATTTCCGGCCTTGAAGTTGGCGCGCCGACCCAGTCGATTCCCGTTCTCGACATTACGGGACCGTACCAGGGCAAGCGCATCTGCTATGTCTGCGAGTTTCAGGACGACCCGAACGTCCTCGCGTTTTTCCGGGACACGGGCGAGGAGACCGCCAAGTTCATCCGCCAATTGAACGACCTCTATCTTGAGCACAAGGACAGCGGCTTCAAGGCGGTCGCCATGATCGTGGCCGGCGAGGATGCCGCCCCCTGGCTCGAGGAACTGAACGCATCGTTACCGATCGAGATCCCGCTGACGGTTTTCAGACGAGGCCCGCGGGATGTCGCGGTGCGGCTGTACGAACTGGACCCGGAGGTTCAAAACACGTTCTTCGTGACGCTGAATCGTTTCGTGACGGCCAACGTGGCCGGAATCCGGCCCGATGAGTTCAACCGGGTCGTTGAAGCGACAGCCGACATGTTGGCCTCCCGGTAGGAACCGTTCGATGACACGCCGCTATCGAATACTGGCCGGCTTGCTGTTGCCGGGCCTGCTGGCGACTATGGGACTGGTGGATTGGGCCCGAGCCCAGGACGCCGGCATCCAGACGATGACGGCCGAGGACGTGCATCGATTCGTCGCCGAAAACCGCGGCAAGGCGGTCGTCGTGAACTTCTGGGCGAGTTGGTGTCCGCCGTGCGTCGAGGAGTTCCCTGCTATCGTCCGGTTTTACCAGGACTATCGATCCGAGGGACTCGAGGTTCTGGCGGTGTCCATGAACTCTGAAGACGAGATCGGGGACATCCAGGAATTTCTTGCGAACTATGACACGCCGTTCCCCGTCTACCGGGCCGTCGCCCAGGACGAGACATTCTTTGAGGGGATCAGCGACAACTGGTTCGGCGAGATGCCCACCACACTGATCTTCGACACCGAAGGCAATGCCGTCGGGATGCACAAGAGGCAGGTCACCTACGAGGACCTCGCCGCCGAAGTGACCCCGTTGCTGTCCCCGGACAATCCTTAGAAGGATTTCCCCGTTCCGAGGTCGGGTCTTGCCGTTCCACCGATTCCGAGAAATGCGCCGGGATTCTTGAACCGAAGGCGAGGTCCGCTCACCCTTGCGCTGCCGAGCATTTCTCACGAGTTGTCTGCTACAGCGCCGGATTCATCCGCCAGTGCGAGGGCGCGTAGCGGCGCAAGGATATGCGCACGGCCCGCATCGTCGTGCCGTTGCGCCCCATCGTTTGCGCCATCTTTCAAGTCAGTTGAAAATTTTCCAGGCACGCCACTTGGCGCGCTTCATCCGGCGCGAAGATACACGCCCTTGGTCTGGCGGCGTCTCCGAGTCTTCGCGGCGAAAACCCGTGAGAGCGGCGGGCCGCCGTCTCTCTCCGCAGGATCCATCAGGGTCTTGGACGGGTTGATGACGTTCGTTGCGGAACGGGGCCGGAATCGAGGAGTGACGAAGGGCGATTATCCCGCCGTCCGAGTGTAGAAACGACAGCAAGGACGCTCCGTTCCGGGACTCGTGTCGGGGACGAGCGTCCTTGTATCCACCCGATGAAACCGGGTTCTTCCGATCAGGGCGCCGGGGTGGCCTGCATCCCTTCGGGAACCGGCTGAGTGACCTCTCCGGTTGCCGCCCATTCGACGCCTCTTGCGAAGGTAACGGCAAAACTCTCGGGTGTGACGTTCTCGACCTCATGCCCCAGTGCCGTTGAGAAGACGCGCCCGTCGCCGTACTCGGTGGTCCATAGAATCGGCTGGTGAATGCCGTCGCCGGGAATCGGCTGGCGTGCCCGGCCGTCATATAGGGAGTGGTCGTCCCAGGCGGTCGCCAGAACATGAAAGCTGCCGTCGGGCTGCCATCTCAGGTTGGCATAAAGCTCGTCGTTTTCGGCCATGAACGAGCGCAGTCCTCGGGTGATCGGATGGTCCGTATCCTGAAGGTCGACCATGAAGTCGTGCCGTGCGGAATGATGCCCGTTGCCCGAACGCCAGTTGCCGCCGCTCATCCGTTCATATGCCGTCCAGCCGTCGAAGGCCCCAAGTGAAAGGTGGTAGAGCACCAATCCCTTGCCGGAACCGACGAAGTCATCGATCGCGGCGATCGCATCCTCTCCCCATTGCAGGTCCTCGCGCGATCCCCGGTCGTAGTAATTCACGACGATGACGTCGTAGGGAGCAATGGTTTCGGCGCGGGCGCCACGGAACTCCTCGGTCACGCGCACTTCGAACATGCCGGTTTCTTCAAGAATCCGCTTCAGGACCGGTGTGGTTCCCCGCCAGTTGTGCACATGCTGGCCTGTGATGATAAGCGCCTGAAGCTTTTCGGGGTCGAAATCGACGTTGGGCTGGGCCTGGAGAGTGGGCGTGTTAACGGCCCAAACCAGCAGAAACGCGGACAGTACAAAGGCGGTTTTTTTCATGATCCTTCCTCCGGTGGTGTTTGGAGGAAGTCTATAGAAGAGGCCGACCGGGAGGCAACAAAACAGCGGGTCTCGCAATGCAATCCGTCGCAGGCCATCCAGGGGCAATCGTTCGTGGCCAGCCGAATCGGCCACTCCATTGGCGGCAACCCGATCGGGTTACTCGGATCGCGCCGAACGGAGCACCGGATAAAACTGCGTGAACACCATGTCGGTTTCCGCATTCTGATCGTGGCAACTCCAGCAAAACTCCGGATCGAACGGCTCCGCCCGGTCCTTGAGTCCCCCGCCACCCTCGGTGAAACTGAAGTAGGCCCAGTCTCCCTCGAAACGATTGACGTCTTTCACCGAGGCTTCAAGTGCCACAAAGTCCTTTCCATAGGTGCCCTCCAGACCCGGCTCGCTCATGACCTCGGAGGTGGCCAACTCCATAACCATCACCGTTCCATCCGGAAACTCCCCGGTGTCCGAAAATTCGGTGTATCCCACCGGGTCGATATAGACGTTATGGAAGAGATCGTCGCGGTGTGCCGGCATTTCCTCGGGAGCGTCCGCGTAGCTCAGGCCGAGAGAACTCCCGACAAAGACCCACTTCCGGTACCCCTCCGGACGCAACAGCGTGTCCTCTCCCTGAAAGACCGCAGCCGGGCTCACTTCCGCGAACGCGACCAGGGGTTCTTCGATCAGGCCTTCGGACGTCCCGCCTCCGGGTCCCTCGAAATCCGTTACGGACCGGACCGAAGAAAGTGCCAGCAGGGCCAGGCACCCGGCCGCGGCAGGGACGGCGAACCAGACCCACATTGCCCGGCGCCGCAGTCGGCCGTCGGTCGCGCTACTGCGTCGGCGCAGGCTCTCAAAGGCGCGTGCCGCATTCGGTTCCCAGCCGGAAGGCGTCCTCAGTTCGGCCAACCGATCGTCGACCCATGTCGCGGTATCGATGTTATCGAGATTCTTGTCCATAGCGCTTGACATACTCCTTGCGGAACGCATTCTTTGCCCGTCGCAAAAGGGTGCCAACAGAGCCGGGATTCAGGTTCATCGCATCGGCCATCTCCTGGTAGGTCCACCCGTCGCTGAAGCCAAGCAGCAATCCCGCTTCCCTTTCATTCAGACGAGCCATGACGATTTGCACGCGGCGTTGCTTCTGATTCGACGAATATAACTGCTCGGGGGTCGGGCTCGGCTTCGACAGGTGAGACAATCTCTCATAGCTGTTCTGGCGTTTTCGCCGCCGCAACTCGTCCAGTCCCATCCGGACCCCGGTCCGGTACAGCCATCCGGCCACCCGGGGCCCCTGTGCGTTCGGTTTCTGCAGCAATTTCCAGAACACCTCCGCCGCGAGTTCCTCGGCCCGCCCCGGATCCTGAACCAGGCGTGCAATCACCCGGGCGATTCGGGGGTATTCGGAGTGGAACGTCCGATCGAAATCGAAACTCGCCGATTCCGCGCTCAGTTCAGCAACCCGTTCGCTGTCGACGTTCACAAGGCTTCAACGTTCGCCATGGTCAAAAAGTGACATATTTCTGTCAATCGATTGATGGGTACCAGCGTTTTGAGGTTTATTATCGGGGTTCATCCACTTGACGGAGGACCCAATGAAGTCACTGACGACTTTGAAAATGTTGACCTTGTCCGCAGTGGTCATTGCGCTCGCTGCCGTCGCCTCGGTGACGCTTGCTCCGGCGCAGGCATTGGAAACCGTTCGGCTTGCCCCGGACGATCTGGATTGGGGAGAAGCGTCCGACACCGCGACGGTCGTCGACATTGTCGGTGACAACGAAACCGCCGGGATGTACGCCTACCGTGTGCGATTCCCCGAAGGTTTCAGAAACCAACCCCATTTTCACCCCGACAACCGAATCGTCACTGTAATTTCGGGGACCCTCGACGTGGGATTCGGGAACGAATTCGATGAAGGTGCGATGCGGGCACTTCCGGCCGGAAGTGTCTGGACCGAACCCGCCGATCAGCCGCACTTCGTATCGGCGCAGGACGGGGAGGTCGCGATCCAGGTGATTGGAGTGGGACCGTCGGGGACGACCCAGGTCGAACAGTAATGCCGCATGTGCGTGGCCGGCGATCCTGATCTCCGGATTGAACGAAGCGTCAAACCGCCTTTCATCTATACTGAGCGTCAGGTCGGGAGACACTCGCATGCAATCCATAGCAGCCGGTGGTAGAACCCTCTCAGGGTCGCGCGCGGGGGTCTTCGGGTTTCAGGCGCGAAGAGAGGAGCGGAGCGATGGTTTCACATCGTGACCGACGAACGACAAAGTCTGTGACCCGAACCCCCCTGCGCCCTGCGGGTTACGGCGGCATCGGGCCATCTGCCACGTTGCCCCTCCTCGATCGATGGGAGGACATCGACTTCGTCGTGGCGCCTCGCATACGGCCCAATGGCGCTCGTAACGCGATCCCTGCAGGGTTCTACCACCGGCTGCTTACAGCCCCTGGCGTCGGAAATCCACTTCTGCCCATCATTGTCGCCGGCCTTCTTGTGTGTGGCCCCGGCGTGGGGCCGGCTGGGGCGCAAATCGATCTTTCAGGCGAATGGCGTAACGTCGTACACGAGGACCCGGTACACCGGCGCAGCATCCTCATCGGCGACTATACCGGCATCCCGATCAACGACGCCGCCCGATTCAAGGCCGAAAGTTGGGACCAGGCCGTTCAGGCGATTCACGAACGCCAGTGCATTCCCCATCCGGTGACCTACGCGATGCGTGGTTTTCCGGCAAGCATCCGTATTTCGACTCTCGACGACCCTGAGACGGGCGCGGTGATCGCATACACCATGGTCGGCACGTACGGGCGGCCTCGAACCATTTGGATGGACCAACGGCCGCATCCCTCCGCGTACGCGCCCCACACATGGTCCGGGTTTTCGACCGGAGAGTGGGATGGCGACGCATTGGTGGTGACCACGACCCACATCAAGATGGGTTTCGTGCTCCGGAACGGCGTCCCCACAAGTGACCTCGCCACGATGCGCGAACGCTACAAACGGCATGGCGATCACCTGCTGGGCATTATCTTTGTCGATGATCCCGTATACCTGAGCGAACCTTTGATACGCACCCAGGACTGGGTCCGGAATCCCACCGGGCAACCCAACGCCTGGGGACCCTGCGGACCGGCCCACATCGTCGACGAGTTGCCAAACCACACGCCTGGAGACGTGCCGCACTACCTGCCGGGAACCAATCCGTTCCTGGACGACTTCAACGTCCGCCACGGACTGCCCGGGAACTTGCCCGTCGGGGGGGCGGAAACGATTTATCCCGAGTACGCCGAGCGATTGGCGGGGCGAGCCGCGCGCGACCTTTCCATTCCCGCGACGAGGGTCGCGGCATCCGCCGGCGAAAGCGGTGGCAACGCCCGAGAGGCGGGGATTGAAGTGTTGCCGGTTCAGGGAAACGTACACATGATCGTTGGCGCGGGGGGAAACATCGCCGCGCAGGTTGGCCCTGACGGAGTGCTGCTGGTCGATACCGGACTCGAAGAACGAAGCCGCGAAGTCCTTGCAGCCGTCGCCGAACTTTCAGACCGGCCGATTCGCATGATCGTCAACACGCATGCGCATTCCGACCATACTGGCGGCAATGAAGCGCTGTCGACCGCCGGCGCGCGAATCGGCGAAGGCGTCCTCGTTGGCGCACGAACGTCGGCGACCGCGATTATCGTGGCGCACGAGGAAGTGCTCAACGCCATGTCCGCGATCGAGGGCCGCGACACCATGCCCCCGGGAGCTTGGCCGACCGATTCGTTTCCAAACGAACTGAAAGAGGTGTACTCAAACGGCGAAGGAATCCGCCTGCTTCATCGACCCGAGGCGCACACCAAGGGGGACAGCATCGTCTATTTCCGTGGATCCGATGTCATCGTGACCGGAGACGTATTCAGCACGATCGCTTATCCCGTTATCCATGCCGAAGACGGCGGCGGGATCGACGGCGTCATTCGCGAACTGAACCGAATCATCGAATTGACCATCCCCGCCGACTGGCAGGAGGGGGGTACGATGGTTATCCCGGGACACGGCAGGATTGCCGACGAAGCGGATGTGGTGGAATATCGCGACATGGTGACGATCATTCGGGACCGCATTGAAGATATGATCTCCCGCGGGATGTCGCTCGACGAAGTCCTGGAGGCGCGCCCGACGCGTGACTACGATGGCCGTTACGGTGCCGTGGACGGCGTATGGACAACTGAAATGTTCGTCGAAGCAATTTATCGAAACCTGACTGCCGCTCCCTAGACGAGAATACGAGGCGACGGGCGCAGCCGCGACAGGTTTTGGAGAGAATGTGAACGGCATGGTCGATATAGCCGATGGAGCGACCCCGATGGCACGGGATCGGGTCGCCGAGATGTACGACGCCGAGGTCACACTGGTCGGCAACGACGTGCTGTCGCTTGCCGGGGCGATGCCGGCCGACAAGTACGACTTTGTGCCGGCGCATGGAGATTTTGCGGGCGTCCGGAACTTTGGCGAGCAGGTGAAGCATCTGGCAACGATGATCTACATGACCGCGGCCCGCGTCCTTGAAGAACGGTCCCCTTACAGACCCGGCACCCACAATAACGGTCCCGACGAGGTCCGGACAAAGGACGAGATCGTCGCCTACCTCGAGGGCGCACTTGCGTATGCCCGAAAGGCGGTGGCTTCACTGACCGAAGACAATCACATGGCGCCGGTACCCTCGGTGTTCGGAATGCAGCCGCGCGCTTGGCTGGCCGCGGGCATCGCCCGTCACGGCTACAATCACTACGGACAAATGGTGGTCTACGCGCGCATGAACGCGATCGTTCCACCCGGCAGCGTCCCCACCGGCGACGAGGGCCGGGTCGACCGATGAAACGGCTTGCAGACAACCGCGTCCTGGCCGGCTGTATCGCGGCCGCTGTCCTGAGTTCGGCGCCGGCAATTGTCGCCCAGGACTGGCCGCAGTTCTTCGGTCCGGACCGCAACGGCGTCTATACCGGTCCGCCCCTCGCCGAAGAATGGAGCGCCGATGGTCCCACCGTTCTTTGGAGACGTCCGGTGGGCGAAGGCTTCAGCGGACCGGTCACCGCCGACGGGCGCGTTATCCTGCACCACCGGATCGGAAACGAAGAGATTGTCGAAGCATTCGACGCCGAGTCCGGCGACGGCCTGTGGCGGTACGCCTACCCCACCACCTATCGGGACGACTTCGGATTCGACGAGGGGCCGCGTGCGGTTCCGGTGATCGCCGACGGCGTTGTGTACACTTTTGGTGCCCAGGGGCAGTTACATGCCGTGAACGTCGAAACCGGCGTCTTGGTCTGGAGCGTGGACACGCGGCAACGCTTCAGCGTTCCGAAGAGCTTCTTCGGGACCGGCGGTTCCCCGCTGGTTGAGGATGGCCGCGTCATTGCCAACATCGGCGGGACCACCGCGGAAGGGGGGGCGGCGGGAATCGTCGCGTTCGACGCCGCGACCGGCGAAGTCCTCTGGACCGGCGTCGATGATGAGGCCAGCTACTCTTCCTCGGTGGGCGCCACGATCGACGGGCGGCGATACGCGATCTTTTTCACGCGCACCGGCCTGGTGGGAATCGATCCGAGCGACGGAGGGGTGCAGTTCCAGTTGCGATGGCGCTCCCGCAGCGCGTCGTCGGTGAACGCCGCGTCTCCGATCGTGATCGATAACAGGATCTTCGTCTCAGCCGAATACGGTCCCGGCGCGGGCGTGCTGGAATGGGACGGCGAAGACCTGACGCCGCTCTGGTCGTCGAACGATGTCCTCTCGACACACTACGCCACCAGCGTCTACAGCGACGGGTATCTCTACGGATATCACGGACGCCAGGAGTTCGGACCCAGTTTGCGTGCCGTCGAATTCGAGACCGGACAGGTGGCCTGGAGCATCGATCAATTCCGGGCTGGCGGTATTATCCTGGCCGGCGACAGGCTGCTTATTCTTCGTGAAAGCGGCGAACTGGTACTGGCCGACGCCTCGCCGGACGGGTTCAACCCGATCGCGCGCGCCCAGATAATTCCACCGACGTTGCGGGCTTACGCCGCCCTGTCCAACGGTATTCTCTATGTCCGGAACAGCGATCGCCCGGATGCAGCACTTCTGGCGTTGGACCTTCGCCCTTAGGAGAAAATCGAGGATGTCGATCATGCTGTTGGCCACCGTGCTGGCCCTTGCGATGCCGGCTCAGGAAATACTGGACCCCGGGGCAATTTTAAACCGCGCTGTCGACGATTTTTTTGCCGGCCGTTTCACGGAATCCGCGGACGCATTCGATGAAGTGGCCGCACTCAGTCCCGGCAACGCCCCTGGACTCTGGCAGCGGGGTATCGCGTTTTACTACGCCGGCCGCTACCAGGCTTGCCGCGAGCAGTTCGAATCGCACCGCACGGTAAATCCGGGTGACGTCGAAAACGCCGCGTGGCACTTTTTATGCGTCGCGGAACTCGAATCTCCCGAGGCCGCCGTAGCGGCTCTTCTGCCGGTTGGAGACGATCCCCGATCGCCGATGCCTGCCATCTATGAAATGTTTCAGGGCACAATGACGCCCGAGCAGGTGCTGGATTCGGCCACCCCCGCAACGTCATCGCAGTTTTACGCCCACCTGTACCTGGGCCTCTACTTCGACGCGACCGGCAACGATGCGCGCGCCCTAGAACACATCCGGACCGCCGCCGACGATCGGTTCGGGTCGGGCTACATGCAGGGCGTGGCGCGAGTTCATCTCCGTGTTCTCGAAGATCGGGATTGAACGCCGCGGTGCGACTGGTGGAGGCCGCCGATGCTTTCTACACGGTGTCCTACGTCAAGGGCAAATCTTCCACGGAATACCGGATTAGATTTGCTCCGCGGCTATCGAAGCGCAAACAGCGCCCTCGGCGGCTACGTTCGTTTCGAACTTTTCGAAGAAACGAAACGGTCCGGACGGTTTTCGCTTATGGACGCGTGGCGTAATCGGGAAGCGTTCGAGAACATTGGGACCGCGATCCAGCAGGCGACCGTCGACGCGCTGCGCCCGTTCTATCGGCGAACACGTTTGTTGGCCGGACGACGGGCAGGACACTACCCACAATGCAGATAAATTGACTGCCCAATAGAATTAAAGGATACTGCGAAAAATTCTCAATGCGACTCGATCCGCGGTGTCTGGAGCATGCAAGGGTCGATATGATTTGCGGGCTGAAACCGGGCGGTAACCCTAGTGTGCAGTGCCTCGGGACACCGCTTGACTGCGAAGGCTCATTGAACAACTGGAGAAACAACATTATGTCGGTACTTCACAAAGCGCTTTTGAAAATGGCCCTGTGTCTGGTTGTGGTTCTCGGGCTTTCTGCGGCCACGATGTATTCGCAGGAAGGCCAGGGCGGCCTTCCGGCAGGCGAAGGTGTCGATAGTGGCAACGGCGTCTACAGGGATATGGCGCCGGTTTACAGGATGGAACCGATAAGTATCGAAACGGCGCTCGGGAATTACGGCCTGAAACACCCGCCGCAAAATGGGCTGGCAATTCGCGCCGGTCGCATGTTCGATGCCGAAAGCGGAACGATGCTCACCAACCAGACCATTCTGGTCAACGGTGACATGATCACCGAGGTTGGGCCGACAGGAGAGATCCAGGTCCCCGCCGGCGCCGAGATCGTCGATCTGAGTGACGCAACGGTGATGCCGGGACTCATCGATGCGCACGTCCACATCATGGATTCGATCCTCATGCGTATGCCGAACGAAGCTTCTCTGGTCATGAGGGCGATTCCGCTCGCGCTTCAGCACGTGCAGGGCGGCTATACGACCATCGTGGACATGGGAGCCGGTGACTCGTGGGCGCCAATCGAGTACCGCAACATGGTGAATCGCGGCTGGATCCCGGGGCCGCGTATTGAAGTCACCGGACCGCATCTCAATCCCCGAGTCAACCGCCGGTATCCGGCGCCTTCGAATATGATCGAAAACTTCGGCCTGGGCCCCTTCAGTCCTTCGGGCCGGCCGCACATGGAGAATGGTTCCAATTTCTATTCCGCGGCGGATGGACGCCGACTGGCCCGCGAACATGCGTGGTACGGCGTGGACCTTCTCAAGGTGTACATGACGGAAGACCAGGAAGGCGGAGGAGCCGATGCCGGTGCCGCGGGTGGCTACGGCGGTGCATTCTACCCGGATGGGACGATGATCAACATCCCTTCCTTGACTTACGAAGAGATCGCTGCGGTTACCGACGAGGCCCATCGGCACAACATCAAGGTCGCCGTACATGCATACGGCGGTCAGGGCATGTGTGACGCGCTCCGCGCCGGTGTCGATCTTCCGATGCATCCGACAGTCGGCTGCAATGGAGAAATCGGTCTCGGCGATGAGGTCGTAGAACTCTTCAGGGTGCCTCTGCACGATGGCTCACAGCGCATGGTGATGCACACGCTCTGGGACTTGGAGAACGAGGACCCGGAGACATCCTACACTGGTATCGGCCAGGGGGGCGGCGGTATGCATTCCGGCGACATGCGCCGAACAGGCGGCCAGCATTCCCGCATGGAACTTACCGAGGCAGCCTTCAGGACACTCCACGAGGCGGGGATCAAACAGGTGTTCGGTAGCGGCGACTACGGACCCTTGGGCAGGGTCGCGGGCCAGCAATCAATGCAGTTCCAGATCTATGTGCAATGGGGGATGACTCCGGTCGAGGCATTGCAAACGGCAACCATCAATGCCGCTGCATTCCTGAACCCCTACCTGCGGGACAAGGTCGGCACAATCGAGCCTGGGAAGTTCGCCGACATCATCGCCGTGGACGGCAATCCGCTGGAAGACATCAGCGAAATGATGGACGTGATGTTCGTCATGAAGGGCGGAGTCACCTTCCGTGACGAGATGACCGTGGGTGGGTCGACCGACGACTAGCCGTCCGCCGTTCGTTGATTCAGCGGCGTACACGCCCGCTTTGCAGAAAGCGGGCGTGTACGCCTCACTTGTTTTTGTACCCACGCCCAAGGAACCGTGCTAACTTTCGCAGAACGGCGTGTGCGATCCCCGTATGTAGTCCAAAGGAGGAACTGAGATTATGAGTTGGAGGCATCTGGCCCTGAGAGCTCTCTTGGCAGCAGGAATAGTCGTAGCGTTGACACTGATACCTTCCATGGAGGCAACGGCCCAGGAATCGGCAGTTTCAACGGCTGTGACATTTAACAACGATGTTCTTCCGATCTTGCAGGCAGAGTGTCAGGTTTGCCACCGTCCGGGCGAAATCGCCCCGATGTCGTTCCTCACCTACAAGGACACCCGACCCTGGGCAAGGTCGATCAAGGAAGCAGTGATCACTCGGGAGATGCCCCCGTGGTTCGAGGAATTGGGCCACAGGCAGTTTGCGAATGAACGGATACTCACCGATGATGAGATCCGGACGCTGGTCGCCTGGGCGGACGGCGGGGCCGTGGAAGGCAACCCTGAAGGAAAGCCCGCACCGCGGGCTTTCCAGGACGGGTGGAACATCAAGCCGGACATGATCATTGAAATGCCCATACCTTTTCAGGTTCCCGCGGAAGGAACCATCAACTATCAGAACGTTCTCGTCGAAGTCGATTTTCCGGAAGATGTTTGGGTGATCGCGGCCGAGATGCGCGCGGGTAACACGGAAGCCGTTCATCATATGCGAGCGAATGTTCGGCCACCGGGTTCGGAATTCATGAAGGACGCGATTCCCGGTCTGGCGTACGAGAACGGCGATTCAATGCTCGGGGCACGCGACCCGCGCGTGGACCTCATCGGCAAGTTCAATCCCGGTCTGGGTGCGCAGGACTTCGGCCTGTTCGAATCGGCGAAATTCATTCCGAAGGGATCGGATATTGTATTCAACCTCCATTACACTGCGACTGGAAAGGCAAGCACCGACGTGTCCAAGGTGGGGCTCGTATTCGCAAAAGAGCCCCCGAAGAAGCGCTATTACGTCAACAACGGGCCCGATGCCTGGAATCTCGTGATTCCACCGCGCAATGCAAACGCGGAGGCCGTTGGCGAGTTGACGACAACCGCAGAGATGGATCTCGTCTACCTCCAGCCCCACATGCATCTCAGAGGCAAGGATATCGAAGTACGCTTGATTTTCCCCTCGGGTGAGGTCGAAACGATTTTCAGGGGGCCATGGAACTTCGACTGGCAACTGGGTTACGAGTTGGCGGAGCCGATTCATCTGCCGATTGGAACGCGCATCGTGGGAATCGCGCATTTCGA
The DNA here is from genome assembly GCA_963555775.3 of Terriglobia bacterium. Lineage (GTDB taxonomy): Bacteria > Acidobacteriota > Terriglobia > 20CM-2-55-15 > 20CM-2-55-15 > JAJEDW01. The sequence goes on from CAUVWY020000010.1 coordinate 232,422, forward strand.
TAACTCTGCAAACAATCCGTACAATCCCGACCCGGACGCGCGTATTATCTGGGGTCTCCAGAATTGGGACGAGATGCAGAACACGTTTATCGGCGTATTGATCGATCCCTCGATCGATGCGACAGGTATTTTTGAGAGATCGGGGCCGAGTCTGTTGCCTCGAGGCGAGTCCGGGCCCACGCTGGCTGATTTGCAGTTGCCCTGAATCTCCGTGAACCGGACTTGTTGCCCTGTTGCTTATCGGAACAGGGGGATTCCGCTCGATCTCGTGACCCGATTGGCCGTGATTTCCGAAATTGAGCGTGTACCGGACTGCTGCATCGTCAGGCGGAGTTCACTTCTGAGGATGTCGACAACGGTCTCCACACCCGCTTGGCCGAACGAAGCCAGACCCCACACATAGGGGCGTCCGATTCCAACCGCGCGGGCGCCAAGAGCGAGTGCCTTGAAGATGTCGGTTCCGCGGCGGATCCCGCCATCGACAACCACCGGAATCCTGCCCGCGACTGCCTCGATAACTTCCGGCAGCGCCTCGATGGTTCCCCGTCCCGTGTCCGCGGCACGGCCTCCATGGTTGGAAACAACGATTCCGTCCGCGCCGTTCTCGACGGCCAGAAGCGCGTCTTCGTATGTGTCGATGCCCTTGATCATGACTTTCATCGGCGTGGCGTCCTTGAGGCGGCGGAGAAACTCCCACGTAAAGGGCGCTGGAGCGTTTCGATTGCGTTGCCGGAGAGTCGGATCGTTTCCGTGGCAGCTTTCGCAGTCCCCTGTATCCAGTCGCCGGAACCGTAAAAGCGTTTCGAGGTTTCTCCCGCCGATCAGATCCACTGTCCATACAAGGACCTGACATCCTGTCGCTTCCGCGCGTCTTACCAGGGCCAACGTCGCGTCCCAGTCCGTGCGGGCATAAAGCTGAAAGAAGACCGGAGCGCCTCTGGCGTCCGTGACCTCCTCGATCGATGCCGACGATGCCGTGGAAAGGACCTGGACCGTATTGCGTGACCGCGAGGCGCGCGCCGTTGCCAACTCGCCGTCGGGGTGAAACATCCTCTGGCCGCCGACCGGATGGATGAGGATCGGGGCTTCCAGTGGAATGCCCAGGAGTTCTGACGTCATATCCACGTTTGAAACGTCGACCAGGCGCCGAGGCCGGAGTTGGTAGTATGAGAATCCTTGTCGATTCGCACGCAACGTCGTGTCGTCGTCGCTTCCCGTGGCCATGTAGCCGAAGTGCGCCGGAGGCATTACGCTTCGAGCCGCCGCTTCGAATTCGAATACGTTCAGGGCATCTTCGGGGCTTTGGATGATCGGCAATTCGTCTTGCCGCACCAACTGGCCGAGTGTGGGGGATGCGGCAAGCAAGGGGCTGCCGGCTACGAATTGCAGGAACGAGCGACGATGCATGGAGCCTCCGTTATCCTTGAACCGGGAAGGCGCGGTCGTACCGAACCCGGCGGCTCGGCACAACTATTGGCGTATTTTGGCCTATTGATCTTCGAGCAAATCCCTTAGCAAGGGGATGCTCTCCACGTCCGGCGATGGCGGCACAGTCAGCAGGTATTCGTAGACATCGGCCAGTTGCTGGTCGGACATCACCCTGTTTACGTAGGGGGGCATCCGTGTCGGCTGGCGGACATACCGAATAAATCCTTCCACCGAGAAAGCCGGATTACTGACTCGCGGTCCCGCGCCCCCGTTCCCTGACCAACCGTGACAGGAGTAACAGTAGTAGGTGACCCACAATGCCTCTCCTTCCTCGGCGTCGCCGACCAGTGTCGACGACTGCGAGACGGGAGCAACGGTTGAAACGGGCGCGGTCGGCATTTCCGCTCCCAGAAAGGAATTCCCCACCAAGACCGCTACGATGCCCCCAAGCCACACGGATCGAACGATACCGTCGGCAAACCGGCGGTTAAATTTCTGTTTTTCCATGCCAGCCTCCTTACCCGCATTTCTCACGAGTTGTCTGCTACAGCGCCGGATCCATCCGCCAGTGCCGCGTTCTACGGCGCGAGGAACGGCCCGCGCTTGATCCGGCGCGAGGAACGCGCCGCTACGCGCCCGGCGCGAGGAACGCGCCGTAGCTCTGACGGCGCCTCCGACTCTTCGCGACGAAAACCCGTGAGAAAGTCGGGCTAACGGGGTTGCGTACGAACGTCGACCAACGCAGGCTCTCCCCCTCTTACGACTTCAAGAGCACGCGCCAGCGCCGGACCCAGATCGCTGGGGTCGAGGATCGGTCCCTCCCCGTAGATCCCCATGCTTTGCGCCATCATCGAGTAATCGATAGGGGGATCGACGAACTTCGTGCCGATGTGAGCCCGTGTCGCATCGCGGCCGTGTCGGAGCGCTGCCTGCTGTACGACCATGACTTCCTGGTGGAAGGCCTGGTTGTTATGCATCACCGTCAGCAGCGGGACCCGCATATTGGCGGCCGTCCACAGCGATGCCGGCCCCATCAAGAGATCGCCATCGTATTGAACGTTGATCGAAATCCGGCCCAAATCCCTGTTTGCCATTCCGGCGCCCACCGCGGCCGGCGCTCCATAGCCGACCCCATAACCTCCTGGGCCTCCGATGTAGTGATGGTGTCTCTCCATCTTCCACAGCCGCGTGGGCCACATCTGGAAGAAAACCATATCGGACACCAGTGACCAGTCCTCCGGATCCATATCCTTCAGCAGTTGCCACAGTTCCATGGTGACGCGCGCCGTACTGATCGGACTGTCATTCCAACCCACCGCGGCCGCCCTGATATTCTGTTCCATCGCATCGCGGTGTGCCGCGGCGAGCGCGGCGCCGCGCTCGTCGAAGACGCGCTGCCGGTCGCCGGTTACCAACAATTTGACCTCTTCGATCAACGACGGCATTGTCGCTTCGGCGTCAGCCGCAATGGCTACATCGGCTGCGACATATTTTTGAAAGTCCTGGTAATTGCTCCCCTGGAACAGGTCGCTCGACGTTATGCTGACTTTCCTTGCGTCGGGCCGGCCCGAATTCACGCCGGCAAAATCCAGCACTTCAAGTCCAAGGACGAGATCCGCGCCGGCCAGGCCCATCTGGCTTCGACTCTGCTCCAAGGGGTGCATCGTCGGAAAATTCATTCGGTTCTTGCGGTCGATGACGGCGGCCTGCAGCGTTTCCGCCAAATCCACCAGATGCGTCAACCCCGCTGGCGTTCTGGCCAGCCGGTCCGCGACAATTACCGGATGCTCGGCTTCAACGAGCATTCGGGCCAGTTCCCTGACGGCTCCAGTCTCACCCTGGGGCGGCGCGACAGTGGGGAACTTGGGAATCTCAAGTGCGGGGCCTTCAGGTACAGGTGCCGCCTGCAGATGCGCGTCCAGGGTTATCGCAACCGGCATCAACGGCGGCGTCATCGCGATCCGATAGGCCCGGAGCGTGGACTCCGCGAAGTGCGGCAGCGAATGCGGCGAATCATCCCACTTCACGTAGTCCCGGATCATGGCCGCCGGATCCTGCGCACTGTGCGCCCACGCCACCCGGCTCGTTCCTCTTTCCTCGGCATCGAAGATGTTGCCTAGAATGACGAACATGGGAACGCGGTCGCAGAACGCATCGTAAATGCCCATCGACGCATGCTGTGTCCCCACCGTACTGTGACAGACCGTCAACGCGGGCTTGAGGGCGATCTTCGCGTAACCGTGGCACATGGCTGCGGCCGCGTCTTCGTTGGTTGCAAGGATAAACTCCGGCTTGACGTTGTTTCCGTAATTGATGACCGACTCGTGGAGGTCTCCAAACGTGTTTGCCGGTACTGAAAAGATGTAGTCGAAGTCCAGCGACTTCAGCACATCCACCATGAAGTCGGAACCTGGCCGCTCCACGATTGCCCCTTCTTGGACCGCAATCGGCCCCTGCGCGGGTTCAGGCCGGGGCATTACCGGCGCCGACGCATTCTCGACTGGCGCCGCTTCTTCCGGCCGGGCACTGAGCTCTTCCGGTTTCGCAACGGCCAAGGCCGCACCGGCGGCCGCGCCTTTCAGAAAACCCCGGCGATTCACGGGTTTCAGGGTCGATTTTTTTGACTTGGATTCTTTCGCCATGGCGGCCTACCTCTCAGAAGGTGTACTTCAATCCGAGTTGAATGACTCTCGCTTCATTCGATGTGCGCGTGATTCTACCGAGACTTCCACCAAAACGTTCGTTGGGTCGGGCGAAGTTCGGGTGATTGAGAACATTGTCCGCCTCGGCGCGGAATTCAATCTGCTGGCCTTCAGAAATCTGAAAAGTCCGGCTCAATCCCATATCGATATCCCAGGATTTGGGACCGAACACCGAACCGAGACCATGATTCCCGAACTCGCCGGGGGCCGGAGTCGCAAAGGCATCCCGGTTTAACCAGCGGCAATTCGGGTTGCTGGATCGCAGATCGTCGAAGCACTTGTTCCCGTAAGGATTGTCCATGATCTGATTCGGAAACTGGTCGCCCCGGTTATTTCCCGTGAGTTGCGAATCGCCACTGATATCGACATCGAAGGCTTCGCCACTGCGCGCGCGGAGGATCCCGGAAATGCTCCAGTCGCCGAGAATTCTCTGAACCCAAGGCTCGGAGAACTGTGGCGTGTTGAACACGAGTGTCGCGTTCGAGATGTGCCGGACATCCCGTCCCCCGGTCGTGCAATTGCCCCGATCGTAAGCACGGTTCGAGACATCGTTCCAGTTGCCTGTCCCGGGTCTACCCTGGAGCAGGTTGTTTACAGGGTTGCCGATGCAGTGGGACCAAGTGTAGTTGGCGGTCGCGGAAAAATTGCCGCTCATCCTCTTGTTCATGCTGAGGATCATGCCGTTATAACTCCGGGTTCCACCGTCATCCCAAGCAGCCACATTTCCATAAAGGTTGCCGTCGAGCGTTCCGTCCGTATCCAGCAGCGTAAACAAGCGGCGGGCCGTCCGGCTGCCCCCGCTATCCCTGGAACAGGGGTTGCCGGCGCCGACATTCAAGGAAACGGAGGTCCCCATCACCGTGGCAAAACAATCGCCGTTTTCGTCTCCGATGCCTGGAATCACGACGGCCGCGTTCAACTCCCTTGAGCCATAGATATGCGTAACCTGATTCCCGAGATAGGTGGCGGAAACCAGCCAGTTGGGCATGATTTCATGCTGGATGCCCACGTTCCACTGCTGGACGTAGGGTGGGTGGGTATCCGGAAACGAAACCGAATATTGTCCGTTACGCGGGTAGGGAGAGTTGACGTTCGGTTCGAACGGGAACGGATTTCCCCCCGGGAAATCGGCGTATGGGTCGTCGAACGAAACATCGCTGATTGAGTTGTAGCCCGCCCAGGGAGCCCCCTGGCCCAGTGTGATAAAAAGTTCCGCGGCCTGGGTCTCATAGAACATGCCGTAGGCGACGCGCACGACGGTCCGACCCTCTCCGAACGGGTCCCAGGTGAGGCCCAACCGAGGCGCCCACTTGTCCCACTTGTTCGTGATCGGGTTGTTGGAGGTTCCTCCTTGCGGAAAACCGTCATCGCCCGGATAGAAAATTCCGGCAGGCGCATTGTTGAACTGCGTCGTCCGCCGGTTCGCCAGGAAAGCGTCGATGTCGAAATAGTGATTGATGTCCTGATGGTAGCCCTGTGCGAGGTAGGGCTCCCAGCGCAAGCCCCAACTCACGGTCAACCCGCGTCGGACCTGCCAAGCGTCTTGAACGTACGCCGCAATCGCCTTCGTTCGCATGTAGGATTTATTCGGACCGCCCTGATTGAGTTGAGACAGCCTCCCCAGCAGCAAATCGGCCATATTCTCGACGACACCGCCGTTGTCGAAGAACCATTGCCCCGTCGTGGAACTGAACGAGTCGTTGTTCGTCTGGAAAGACCTGTAGGATCCACCGATGTTGAACTGATGGTTGCCAACGGTCCATCCCAGATCGTTCGTTACGTCATAGCCGGTCTCACGGTAACTGTTGGGCGCCGAGGTCCGGCTCCCAACGGCAAACGCATTCCCGACCGTGACGGCAATCATTCCGTCGATCAGATGCCAGGCGTTGATTCCGAGATCGTCCACGTCGAAATACGTGGGCTTCTTTCTCAGGGTGTTCTGTCGATTCCACCCCAATCGGAGCGAATTAATCTTGTTGTTGCCGAACGTCAGGGTATCCCCCACGGTTCCCGCCAAAAACATATCGTCCTTGCCTGGAGTGCCCGACACCAACGCATTATCGCTGAAATCGGTGCCCACCGCCGCGTTATAGGGGTAACCCATGAACCGCGCGAAGAGGGAGTGGTTTGGATTGATTTGATAGTCCATCCGGCCGATGTACTGGTACTCGTCCGTCTTGACCGGATCGCCCCATCGCGTATTCCCACACTCATCGTCGGGTACGGGTAGACGGTTCGCGAGATTCACGCCGGCCGGACTCAGCAGCGCCGGATCGACCATGTTGTCGACGAAGGGAGCTCCCAGCGTGACGCCTCTCCCTTGGCATGCCGCCGAAGCGAACGCCCTGAAGTCGCCCCCAATCATGGCCTGTGTCGGCACGATCGAGTTACTGCCCGCGGGGGCTCGGCGATTCAAGGTCGCTTGAAACCCCCCGAAGAAAAACATTTTGTTCTGAATAATGGGCCCCCCGACGGTGGCGCCATACTGATTGCGTTTCAGGCCGTCTCTCTGATTCTGGAAAAAGCCGCGCGCGTTGAAAACTTCGTTGCGAACGAAATAGAACGCACTCCCGTGAAATTCGTTGGTACCGGACTTCGTCACGGCATTAACCGCTGCTCCCGAACGGAACCCGTTTCGGGCTGGAATGGCACTGGTCTCGACCTTGAACTCCTGGAGCGCATCCGGGAAGGGCAAGGGCAGGCCGAGATTTCGGCGTACGTCGTTATGACTGGCGCCGTCCAGGCTATAAGAGGTTCCCCGTTCCAGGCCGCCGGCAATGGAAAAGCGTGCGATACCGACATAGCTGCGGGAACGCTGACTTTCGGTTCCGGTCTGCACAGTCGCTCCGGTAAGGACGATGAGGTCCTGCACTTGGCGGCCTACGAGGGGCAACTCCAGGATTGCCGTGTTGTCGATGACCTGACCAATACCGGTGGCTCGGAATTCGACCATTGCAGCATCCGCTTGAACTTCAATAGTCTGCGTCACCTGGCCGACCTGCATCGTGGCATTGACCAAGACACTGCTGTTGACCTGCAGGGTGATCCCGGTCTGCACAAACGTCTGAAATCCCGGCAAACTGGCCTCCACCCGGTACGGGCCGAGCGCGAGATTCGGCAATATGTAAGAACCGGTTTCATTCGAGATCGTAGTACGCGCGATGCCCGTGTCGGTCTGCGTCGCCGTAACCTCCACTCCGGGTATCAGCGCTCCGGTAACGTCGGTCACCGTGCCGTTAATCTGCCCCGTCGCCTGCGTCCACCCGGGGACACTGGACAGCAATACAGTCAGAAAAACCCCCAACAGTGTGCTTAATCTCGTATTCATCGTTTCGCCCCTCCTGACGGATATACAGGGATATACGCCGTTCATGTGAACCCACTCAAACTCCAGCGACTATTGTTCAGAATGCAGTAGTTGCGGCAAAGCTACCACGAGTCGATTTTTCAGTACACAAACAATTTCAGCCCGATCGATCCAACAGACGCAGCCCGAACCATGCCGGTGGAGACTAGGGGCTCCCCAGCAAACTGCTATGCGCGCTGAGGCAGGATCCTGGCCGCGTTGTCACGATAGATCGCCTGCAGCTCTTCTGCCTTGAACCCGCTGGCCTGCAAGCCCGCCACTGTGTCCGCGGGATTTCCGAACGGGAAATCGGTGCCGAACAGAATTTGCGAATCCGGCACGAGCAGCTTCAGAGACTGCATCTGCACAAAGTTCGCCGATCCCGCTGTATCGTAATAAAACCGTTTGACGTGATGGAGCCTCGAATCCGATTCCGCCGGGTTTGCAAGGGCTTCCGCGCTCGCGGCGTTGCCCAGGAAGCGGCCGGCGATGGAAACGAGTGTGCCGCCGGCATGGGAAAAAATGAACTTGACGTTTGGACAGCGGCTGGCCGTATCGCCCGCGATGAGGCTCATGATCGCGCGAGTTGTGTCGGTGGGGTATTCCAGCGTCTGTGCGCTCACACCGCTAACAAGGTTGGGGCAGCAGTTTGCTTCTCGCGGGTGAGTGTAGACGACAGCTCCCCGCCGGTTCAGTTCATCGAAGATCGGGGCGAAAGCCTCGTCGCCCAACCACATGTCGTCGTAGCTGGTCAGCAGCGCGATTCCATCTGCATTCAAGGTATCGAACGCATACTCGATCTCCCGGAGACTGCCCTCGACATCCGGTATTGGCAGCGAGGCGAACAAGCCGAAGCGGCCCGGGTAGTCCCTGACCATTCTTTCCGCGGCGTATTCGTTGATCTCGCGCGCGGCGCTACGGGCTTCCTCAACGTTCCCGAACCAGACACCCGGCGCCGTGGGCGAAACCATCGCAGTGGCCACACCCGCTTGGTCCATGGCCTCGATGTTTACCTCGGGCGTGTATTCGTTGAATCGTTGGACGAGCAAGCGCACCGTCGGCGTATCCCGCGTCGCCGGGCCCGTCGCCTGACGCTCCAGAAACGCATGGTATGCCGGGGACGAGTAGTGCTGGTGAACGTCGATCCGCCGCCCCTCTCCCCCGGGTGACTGAGCCCACGAATAACCGAATGGCAGTATGGCGCCGGCGCCGATGGCCCCGAATCCTTTCAGGAAATCGCGCCGTGACGGTTGGCGCAAAGCGGAATCTTTCATGACGTCCATTACAGCCTCCTCGGCTTTTGCGGCGTCGATTCCCGACCGTTGAAGCCGGCGGAAATCCGGCAACCTGGAAACGACCTGCAGCCCTGCCCTCCGTGCCCGAAACGGACCCGAAGTTTCAACATAAGAAGCATTTACGACTACCGGAGGATACTGAGGCCGAGACGAAAGTGTCAATCAATTTGGTCAATCGGAATTGGATCGATCCGGTCAATCGCCGATACCCCGTGTTCGTCGAAGGCCGAATTCATTTGCCGGTTGTCATTGCTCCGAGCGGCGGCGCCTCAAGCCACGCACAGGGAGAGTTGATTGCGGCGGACGTCTGCCCGGACTGGATGCACTACTTAATCCTTTAACAGCTCAGTGGATTCGAATATGGTTAATTAATTGAGCGGTTTTCCGGTGCCGCCAAACCGTGCTCGCACAACTCGGAGGGTGCTGATGGAACTACAGAGAATATGCGTATCGCCTTCGAGTCCAGTGACCGGGTTTCGGGTGAGGAGTATGGCCCGTGGGATGCCTTATCCCGATCCGATGGGTTCGCGCTTCAGGATGCCTCTATTCGTCAGTCTACTTGCGGTCCTGTTCGCCGGCGCTTGCGCGCCCGCGGAAGTCGGTCAGACGGTATCCGACGCGGAAGCTGAGTTGGCGGCGGCCCTTGCCGATCCGGGAGTCTATTTTTGTCCGATGGACCTGGATGTTCGGTCCAATGGGCCAGGATTCTGCCCGCGTTGCAGGATGGCGCTGGTCGCGGGCCTGCCGGATCCCGCCGACTACCATATGGATCTGACTCTCAATCCGGCTGTACCCCGGGCCGGACAGACCGCAACACTCGGATTCACGGTCCGCGATCCCTGGGAAAACCGCACAGTGCAAGACTTCGAGGTGATGCACGAGAGAATCTTCCACTTGTTCGTGATGAGTCAGGATTTGGAATTCTTCCAGCACATACATCCCCTGCAGGATGCGGAGAGAGAGGGTTTGTTCGTGGATCTCGAACTGCCGAAGCCGGGCCTCTATCAGGTTCTCGCCGACTTTTATCCCGTTGGAGGCACGCCACAGTTGATTGCGAAATCTTTCATAGTCCCGAACGGACGACTCGAAGCAATCGAACTGGACGCCGACTATACGGCATCGAAACAGGGAGAAAATCTTCAAGTCGAACTGGTCACCGAGCCTGCCGTGCCGATCGCCGGTCAAGAGACGGAAATGTATTTTACGGTAAGCCCTGCCGAAGGCCTCGAAGAGTACATCGGGGCGTGGGGTCACATGCTGGCGGTCAGCGATGACCTGATAGATACCGTGCATGGACACCCGTTTATCGCGGACGGCGGTCCGGAGATGTTGTTTCACTTGACGTTTCCGCGCACAAGAACCTATCGCGTCTGGGTGCAGTTCCAGCGAAACGGCGTCGTGAATACGGTGCACTTCGATGTCCCGGTCGAGGAACTGTCCTTCGAGTGAGGACTTCATTTTCCGTGGTGGTCTTATAACGATGAAGAGAACGTTCACCTGCTTGTGCTTCGCTTCGGTTCTACTCCTCGCCGATCCTCCCATGGGGGGCCACGTGCGAGAAACCACCGCTGTCACCTGGAACCAGACAATCTCACGCATCATGATCGAGCGTTGTGGCTCGTGTCATTACGAAGGTGGGACGGCCTTCTCCCTGATGACCTACGAGGACGCCCGCCCGTGGGCGGTATCGATCCGGGAGGAAATTCTCTCCCGCAATATGCCGCCCTGGGGCGCGGTCAAGGGCTTCGGTACTTTTCGTAACGACAAGGCGCTTTCGCCCGCGCACACCAACATGATCGTAAGCTGGGTCGAGGGTGGGGTCCCTGAAGGAAATCCAGAAGATCTGCCGGATCCGCCCGAAGTTTCCGAAAACAGTTTCATGGAGCGTTCACCGGATGAGGTGCCGATCAGCGGCGAAACGACCCTCGAACGCCGGTTGGTGGTAGCCGGGTTGAGGCCACAAGAAGTGCCGCACGAAGGGTCTCTTCAAATAACCGCCGAACTTCCTGATGGGCGAGTCGAACCTCTGCTCTGGCTCTACAACTACCGCGAAGAGTATGCGCACCCGTTCCTGTTCGAGACACCCATTGAATTACCGCCTGGCACGGTGATTCGAGGCATTCCCGAGGGTTCCAGCGTCGTACTGATCCCGACCGCCTCGTAGCAGTCCGTATCTGGACTGCCAGCCCGACCGAATGATGCTATTGCACATCGGCCGGCTGTATGAAAATCCTGTCCAGTTCTTCGATATCGGTTGGAAGCTCGGTTTCACCCGGAGGGGCGTCGCTGAGCCACAGCATATAGGCGACGATGTCCCGGTACTCTTCCGGCGCAAGCCCCCCCGGATCGTCTTCGGGCATCGACCGCTGGATGAATGTGTACAAGTCGCCAACTCGCCGGTCGACCCAGTCGTTCTCCACGAACCGCGGGGCGCTCCACTCGTTGAGGGTGTGGCATTTGAGACAGTTCACCAAGGTGGCTGACTCGCCTCGCGTTGCCTGCTGGATCGTGTATACGCCGTCCCGAATCGTTCTCCTGTCCAGCGCCGCCCGGTTCTCAACCTGGGCCGCTCCGAGCACCGTGGCGCACGCCAAGGCCGCCAGCGCAGCCAGACTCAACGCCACGCCATCGCGTATCGCGTTCGTCTTTCTCCGATCTTTCGAACTCGTGTCAAGAAAACACGCCAGGCACGCTGCATGTTGAAGGGAAGTAACGATGGAAAATGAGGTTTCTCCGAGACCGCCCGACATTCGACCCATTTCCAGACTACGGGCCACCCCGGCCTAGTCTCTGGGAAGACGCTCCGGAGCGGGCGCCGAGGCTTTCCAAATACATAACCACTGAGCTGTAACCCGAGGACATTGCACCGTCCAACGCCGTCCACCCCGTCGCATTGACTGCATTAATGTCGACACCCAGTTCCACCGCGATCATGGCTGCCTCAAGCGCCAGGGCTTCCTGCTCGACCGGGTCCCCGGGTTGACGATACGCGTACCCCCTGCCCTGCGGCATCCCGACAGCGGCCATTAACGCCGTTGTTAGACCTTCGGTCACACGTGGAAATCCCGTGTACCGATACCCGTCCCCCCAGTATTCCACATGGAGTGCGAACAGAGGATCGGCGTCGCGCTCAACCAGGAGGCGCATGACTTCGGGCTGGCCGAACCGGGCGGCCAGCCAGAATGGGGACGCTCCGACGAAAGTAGCATCGAAGAAAAAATCACTGGAAGAACGCCGTACGGGCGTTGACACCTTGAGCCGGGCATTGGGATCCGCGCCATGTCCAAGTAGCGCGCGCACCGCCCGGTCATTCCGGCGGAGCATTGCCTCGTGAAGTGCCGTGAATCCCGCATTATCTGCATTGGGATCGGCGCCCTTTTCGAGGAGAAACTCAACAAGCGCGTTGCCGTCGGAATCCGGCGCCGCGTGGGCTGACAGGTATCCAGGACCACCCGGGCGATAGTGGCGCGGAAGGAACCTGTAGTCGATCACGCTCTGGACCGCGAGAATGAGAGCGTTTCTGCCGGCCGCCGTGGTGTCGTCGAGGGTGGCGCCCGCCGCCACGAGCAGTTTCGCCGATTCCAGGTCCCCGACACGCGCGGCGAACAACAGAGGCGTATAGCCGCCTTCGTCGATCCAGACGCGCTGATCGGGATGCGCATCATGAACCGTGTTTATCGTTTGCCAGAACTGGCGCCACGAGTCCGAGCGGGCGTCGATGTCGGCCCCGTACCGGAGCAGCACTTCGACCGTTTCCGGGTGGCGCTGCGACGCGGCCCACATGAGCGCCGTCTGGTTTCGCGTAGCGCGAGTGTTCGGGTCAGCGCCCCTGGACAGCAGAAGTTCCAGAACGCCCGCATGGTTCGCGCGGGCCGCAGTCATGACGGGGGTCTCTCCCGCCAGGAGGGCCCGGTCGGGATCCGCGCCTCCGTCCAGAAGGCTTTCGGCAATGGCCGCATTTCCGTTTTCGGCCACAAGCCAGAGCGGGGTGACACCCAGATCGTTTGCGCGGTTGACATCCGCCCCGGCGCCGATCAACAACCGGACGGCTTCCAGGTGGTTCCAGTAGCTCGCCCAGTGGAGCGCGATTGTCCCGTCACCCTCGGCCTCGTTGATATCATCCGCTTCCTCGATCCAGGCGCGGATGGCGGAAACGTCAGACTGTTCTCGAACCAGGGACCGAAAAACGCGAACATCGTTTTCTTCGAGTGAAGGGCTGCTTTGAGCGCTGGCGGCGGGGACAAAGCCGGGTCCAGCGGTCATCGCGATCGGCACAACAATCCCAGCCAGTCCAATGCGGATTAACCCCCATGCCGTTTTCTGCATTGTCGTCTCCATCGGACTCCTATGCGATCTCACTGCGCCTGTTCCTCAGGAGCAGATCCCGCGGTCTCCAACCCATCGGCAGCCCGGACGCGAGATCGCGCCCCGCAAAACTGTTTCCTACAGGGATACACTCTCGATCGGGAGACTGCCCGTGCTGGCGCCAATGTTTTCGACCGGAAGTTCGAACTTGTCCATCAAGGTGACCAACAGGTTGGCCAGCCAGGGCCGATCCGTGTACCGAATATGCCGACCGCCCGTCCAGCTTCCCGCGCCGCCGCCCACCAACAGGATAGGCAGGTTGTCTCCCGCGTGGCGGTGGCTGTTGGATATTCCCGAACCATAGAGGATCGTCATATTGTCCAGCAGCGAGCCGTCGCCGTCCGGAGTCGCATTCAGCTTCGCAACGTATTTCGAGAAAAGCTCGACGTGATACCGGTTGATCCTGGACATATGCGCAATTCGATCCGGATCGTTGTTGTGATGCGATAACGGGTGGTGCGCCTCGGGCACATCAATTTGGGGATAGGGACGCGCGCTTTGCTCTGCCCCGACCATGAAAGTGATGACCCGAGTCAGGTCGCTCTGAAGAGCCAGGAGTTGCATGTCCATCATCAACTCCATGTGCGCCTCAAAGTCACCGGGAACGCCCTGAGGCTGCGCCATTTCCGGAATTTCGAGGTCGATTTGCGCCTCCGCTCTCTCGATTCGCCGTTCCACGTCACGAATCGACTCGGCGAACTCATCGACCTTGATCCGGTCCTGGGGTCCAATTTCGCCGTTGAGGCGCGCCAACTCATCGGTCACCGAATCCATGATGCTCTTGTGCTGCCGCAACCGCGCTTCGCGCGCGCCGCGTTCGGTACTGCCGCTGTCGCCAAAAAGGCGCTCGAAAAGAGACCTGGGATTGTATTCCGTCGGCAGGGGCTGTCTGACGCCGCGCCACGAAAGAGTGTAGGTATAGATGCAACTGAGGTTGAGTGAACAAACTCCCGCGTTGGCCGGCGGATCGATGGACAACTCGAGCGAAGCGAGTTGCGTTTCCTTGCCGAACTCCCTGGCAAGCATCTGGTCCATCGTGACGTCCGCTACGACATCGGTTTCGTGGCTGCCCCCTTGCGGCACTCCGTTCAGGAAAGATCCCGAAGCGCCAGCGTGCGCCGCCACCCAGGTCGCATTGAGACCGGAAAGCACCAGCATCCGATCACGGAACGCTCCGAGAGGCTCAAGAATTGGGGAGAGCTTGAAATCCCGGCCCTCTCCCTCAGGTGTCCAGTATTCCATCGCCATCCCGTTCGGTACGTAGAACGCCTGGAAGCGGTGTACGGGCTTTGCAACAGCCTGGCCTCCGTAAAGCGACACTGGCACCATGGCATCCAGGAACGGCAAGGCCACTGCTGTACCGAGACCTCTCAGGACATGCCGTCGCGAGATTGCTTTCCCCGTGAGAAAATTCATAACTGTCCGCTCCTGTTATCTCTCAACGCTTGCGCATCCAAATCATTCCGCCGCCCTTTGTCCGGTGGGGGCCTGCCGCATCCGGAAGGCAGGACTTTCCACAATCCCAACCACGATCGACGACCAACTGTAGTCATTCGCGGCGGCATCCTGGACGATCTGCCGCACCGCGGGCTTGTCATTGAATTCGAGCCTGCGCCCCAACGCATAGGACATCAACTTTGACGTTACGGTGCCCACGAATAACTCGGACCGCTCCAGCAATACCGATCTCAGGCCCGCCAGACCGCGCACCTCGGTGCCGTCCGGCATGGTTCCGACCGAATCGACCGGATTGCCCCATTCGTCGGTGGTTCTCCAACCCCCAATAACATCATAGTTCTCAAGTGCGAAACCCAACGGATCGATGAGAGTGTGACAACTCGAGCACACCGGATCGTTCCGGTGGCGGGCCAACCTCTCGCGTATCGACCTGGGTGCCGGGCCCGCATCTTCCTCTTCGAGGCTGGTATCGACTCCCGCCGGGGGAGGTGGCGGGGGCGCACCCAGGATATTGTCCAGCAACCACTTGCCGCGCAGGACCGGCGACGTGCGATCCGGATAGGACGAAACGGCCAACAGCGATCCATGGCCGAGTAAGCCTCCACGCTGGTCCGTGTCGGGGACCCTGACCCGGCGGAACCTGGTTCCGTAAACACCCGGAATCCCATAATGATCGGCCAAACGTTCGTTGAGGTAGGTGTAGTCGGCTGTCAGGAGTTCCAGGATACCCCGATCTTCACGCACCATGCTGGCGACAAACAGTTCCGTTTCCTGCCGGAGCGCTGCGCGCAGGTTGTCGTCATAGTTGGGATAGAACCGGTCATCGGCCACGATCGCATCGACCCGGCGCAGATTCAACCACTGGGCAACAAAGTCGCTGACGAGAGCATCGGTGGCGCGAGGGTCCGCCAGCATGCGCCGCACCTGCGCTGCCAGGACCTCGGGATTTGACAACTCGCCGCGCTCGGCCAGTTCGAGTAGCGTGTCATCGGGGATGCTGCTCCACACGAAGAACGATAAGCGCGAAGCAAGCTCCAGGTCGCTCAATGGATAGACTTCGCCCTGTGACGCGCCGTCGGGATCCCGATATACGCGCAGAAGGAAGGACGGAGACACCAACATGCGCTCCAGCGCGAATTGAATCCCCTCGTCGAAGTTTCCTCCCGTCTCTCGACCCATATCGAAAAATCGAAACAGTGTTCCCACGTCCTGGTCCGTCACGGGCCGCCGGTACGCGCGTCGCGCCATGCCGGCCAGGATCTCCCGCGCACACGATTCCACTTCTGCACCGAGATCGGGATGACATGCGAATATCGCATGTCGGCTGGGGGTATCTTCGGCCACTCCGGTCGTCTCGTACGGGCCTCGAATCTCGATGGATTGCACACCCGCGTAACCCATGTACCGTTCGTTGACAGCCAGAGGACGGCCCCGCTGTATCGGCTGGCGCAACCGCTCCGTCTCCCACAGGTCTCTTACGAACGACACGCCAACGACGTGCGGCCCAGCCCCGACCCGAAGACGAACCTCCAGCAAGGCGTCGCCAGTGAGCTGCATGAACTCTTCCCATTCAGGATCACCGAAACCGCCACCGGCATAGCTCCCGGTAGACGGGGCAGCGTCCGCGGGAGGTTCTCCCACGGTAAAGCTTTCGAGCAACTCACCGTCCATGCGCACTTCAAGCTGCTGCGCCCAACCCATGCCGCTAAGGTACTGCTGATAATTCCTCTGAAGACTGACCTTGATGAGATACTCGCCGTCTACCGGAAACTGATAACGGACGGCTGCGCCACCACGGGACCCGAGTGGAAGGTCTTCGCTCAGCCGACCATCCTGCTCCATGTGCAGAGGGATCCGGTAGATCATGGTTTCGGGATTCTCTGGCGCGAGGCCCACCGCGAGCCGCGTCATTTGACGGGCCACGGTCATGTAGCGTTCCAGGTGAGTCGTTGTCACCGAAAGCGCATCGGCCATGTTGTCGAAGCCGCCGTCGGCTGTCTCGTCGCCGGGCAGGAGCGGGCGTACATCGACATCGAGGGCAAACAAGTCCCGAATTGCGTTGCTGTATTCGGTACGATTCAGGCGATGCACAGAGTTAATCCTGCCGGGTTGAGGATTCGCCGTCCAAGCCCGGTCGATTACACCCGACAGCCATCCCGCCAAGGCTTCGTACGTCGCTTCATCGGGATGCGGCATTCCGGCGGGAGGCATTGAACGCGTCTGGAGCTTCTCTATCACGCGTTCCCATATATCCGCATCCTCGGCAGCATTCGCCGGATCCATCGTATCCAATGCCAGTCCCGCCGTGAGAAGTCTCTGGTTGTGGCAACCGACGCAATATTGATCAAGCAGCAACCGGGGCGAGAGATCGCTTGCGGCGGTATTCTGGGCGCGGGCAGGTACCGGCGCGCTCGCGTCCGTACCGTGGGCAAGCAAGAGGACAATGAACAAGGTTCCGAGCCGAATGAAGACGCATTTCTTCAACACATTCTTATCACCTGAATCGAGGGCTGTGCTGTCCGGTATGGCAACTCGGAAACTCCAATGAACGTTCCCACATAACCCCAGTCGTGTCAATGACAAACAACGCAACCACCCGCCTGGATCCGGCTTCGAAAGCTTCGAACCGGACGATGTTTACCCAAGACCGAATTTTGGCGTCTTTCAGGCACGCCGGGCAACCATTATCCATCTTCGGGCCTCGGAGAATCCCGAATCGTGTTGACGATGCGGCAGCGGCGAATTTCGGTTGCGCATTGCAACCTTACCACTCCCGCGATTGACGTGGCGTTCGCTTGTTCGATAGTCTGCCGTTGCCGGTTCAGGGAAGTTTACTCGCGACCACGGAGACACATGGGAGAAGCTATGAAACAGCTATTTGCGGTGTTGCTGTTCGGGACGCTGGGGCTACAGGCGCAACAGGGAGTACGCCCGTTCGCCCCGGTGACCGATGCGATGATCGAGGCGCCCGATCCGTCCGACTGGCTCATGTGGCGCCGGACGCTCGACACCTGGGGTTACAGCCCTTTGAACCAGATCGATCGCGGCAATGTCTCGCGGCTTCGAATCGTATGGACACGCCCCATGGCGCCCAGCACCCGTGGAGAATCGACTCCGCTGGTCTACGACGGTGTCATGTACCTTCCCAATTCAGGCGACCTGATTCAGGCGGTCGATGCTGAGTCCGGGGATCTGATCTGGCAATATCAGCGCGAACTCGTGGAAGGACAAGTGCCCAACAAGAATCGCAACATCGCGATTTACGGCAACACGATCATCGACACGGCCCAGGACAATTCCGTTTTTGCGCTCGATGCCCAAACCGGCGATCTGGTCTGGGAAACGCAAATTCTCGACCCGATGGCGCCGGCGAACGCCAGTTCCGGCCCGATCGTCGCGAACGGCAAAGTCATCTCCGGACGGGCGTGCCAACCTGGAGCAGGCCATGAAGGCTGCATCGTTACGGCGCACGACGCCCGCACAGGCGAAGAACTGTGGCGCACCAGCACCATTCCGAAGCCTGGTGAACCGGGCGATGAGACTTGGGGCGGCGTACCGATGGAGCAGCGCTGGCACATCGGCACATGGATGGTGCCGAGCTACGATCCGGAATTGAATCTCATCTATGTCGGCACATCGGTGACCATACCCGCGCCGAAGTTCATCCTGGGCGGGAACGACAACAAGCACCTCTATCACAACTCTACGCTGGCGCTCGATGCGGACACCGGAACGATCGTCTGGTACTACCAGCATGTTGTGGATCACTGGGACCTGGATCATCCCTTCGAACGACTTCTAATCGACACCGTCGTAGCCCCGGATCCGTCCGATGTCCTTTGGATCAACCCGAGAATCGCACCGGGTGAACGCCGCAACGTTGTCACCGGTATCCCGGGCAAAACCGGCGTCGTCTATACCCTCGATCGCCAGACCGGCGAATTCCTCTGGGCCACACCGACGGTGTTCCAAAACGTCATCAGCGCGATCGACGGCGCGACGGGGGAAGTGGAGGTCAACGACGAAGTGGTGTTTTCTCGCGTCGATGAGACTCACTTGGTCTGTCCGGGCAGCACGGGCGGCAAGAACTGGCCGTCAGGCGCCTACAGCCCGCTGACCAATATCATGTATTTCCCATTACAGAACCTGTGCCAGATGGCAACCACCACCACGGATCAACGCGATCCTTCGAAGGTTTACGGCATTTCCATGGTGCAGCAGCTTGCGCCAGGGGCCGAAAACATCGGTTCGGTGTGGGCCATTTCGGTCGAGACCGGCCAGACGGTCTGGAAGGAGGAGAGCCCGGCGGGTGCGCTTTCGTTGATGACGACTGGCGGCGGACTTGTTTTTGGCGGTGATACGAACGGGCGATTCCGAGCGTTCGACGACAAGACGGGTGAAGTCTTGTTTCAAGTGAATCTCGGCGGGCCTGTGGGTGGATTCCCAATCAGCTACGCTGTCGACGGCAAGCAGTACGTTGCCGTTAGCACAGGCGCTTCGGCCGTTGCCAACTCCACATTACGCGTGGCGTCGGAGGAAAATCCCAGCACGGCATCCAACATATTCGTATTCACACTGCCGTAGTGGGCGTCGGGCACCGCGACGTTTATCGATGCCATATTCCTGAATCTCCGGCTCGGGATAGTTTGGCCAAATTCAGCATACTTTGCCATAGGCGCAATTCGATGCCACCGAATTCGGCATTCCCGATCGGAAGACCGTGGCCGTCGAACGTCTGCGGACGTTTCTCAGACATCGCATGTTGAAAGGGAGTGGGACGCGTTACTGTCCGTGAAGAGTGCTCGTCGCACCCGGATCGGCGACTACACAAGAGGCGATACCCCCCCGAAACCAGTCCGTTTACTGGTCCACCCGCCGGAATTTCTGCACGCGCTGCCCCGTATTCACTTCGGTTGTGTAAACGTTGCCCTGTGAGTCGATGGCGATGTCGTGAACCACGTGGAACTGCCCGGCAAGGCGGCCCGGTCGGCCCACCCGCGCCAGGGTGCGATTCGATGCCCGGTCCACGATTCGAAGTTCGTTGTTGGTGCCGTCGACCATGAAGATGAAGTCCTGACCGGCATCGAGCGACAACACCAGATCCGAGACCGAACCGCTGAGCAGCGTGGCGGGTTCGAAGACCGCCTCGGAGACGAACGTGCCGTCCTTCCGGAACACCTGATAGCGATTGTTGACCCGGTCGCAAACGTAGACGAGCCCGTCGTTGGAGATTCGGATACAGTGCACCGGGCTGCCGAACTGATCGGACGGCGGGTTGGCGGGATCGTATGCCGACATGGGATCGTCATTCGGCGTGTTGCCATACGCTCCCCAGTGCCTCTTGTACTGCCCCGTATCGGCGTCGAACACCACGACACGCCGATTACCGTAGCCGTCCGCGACGAAAACCTCACGAGCCGCCGTGTCGACGACCAGATCGGCCGGTTGTCCAAGATTCCCGGTGTCGTTGCTGCCTGAGCTCTGGTCCGCAGCCCCGATCTGCATCACGAACTCGCCGTCGGTCGTGAACTTGAGCACCTGATGGTCCCCCGCCCCGTTTCCTGCAAGCCACACGAAGCCCTCGGCGACGTGGATACCATGCTCGGACCGGGGCCAGTCATATCCGTCAGCGGGACCGCCCCAGGCGCGCAACAAATTGCCGCTCATGTCGAACTCGAGAACCGGCGGCGCCGCGAGGCAACATTTGCTCCAGGGCGGATCTTGACTCGCACCCAGTTCCCTGTCGCTGAGCGAACCGGGCCGATGGACGATCCAGATGCGGTCGTCGGTATCGGCGTGGACACCGGCCACCTGACCCAGAATCCAATTGTTCGGCAACGGCTTCGGCCAGAAAGGATCGACTATGAATTGGGGGACATCGAGCGCATCGGCGGAGGCGTCGAAAGCCGGCGCCTGTCCGGAGGCTGGTGCCGCCAGTGCCGCGAGGAGCCCGATGGACATCAGAAGGCACAAAATCCGTTCAGGCATCGTCTTGCCGCCTATGACAGGTTTCAGCATGCCCGAAGTCTACCCGGATTCGACGGCCGGGTCTCTGAAATATTGCGGAGGAATTGGAGACTGGAATTCGTTGGATTCAGAGCAGCGGGTACCTCTCTCGTCCCACCGATCCCGCACAATTTGACAAAGTAGCCACTAGTTGCTACCTATATCGCATGAGATCGGTTGGAATAAAGGCGCTCAACAACCGTCTGAGCGAGTACGTGCGTCTGGCGTCATCGGGCGAAACAGTCCTGGTGACAGACCGTGACCGTGTGGTCGCGGAGATCGGGCCACCGAGAGAAACCAGGAGCCCAATTCTTGCCGACGCGTTACTGGCCGACTTGGTGCGCAAGGGCTGGTTGACGCCGCCGTTGCTACCCGCCGGCGTCGAGCCGCCTCCGCCGACACCGATGGCGCCACTCGGCGACCTCCTCGCTGAATTGGACGAGGATAGAAGTGAACGGTGATCTATCTCGATACCTCGGTGGTAATTGCCCAACTTCTGGCCAAAGACCACCGTCCGCCCGCCTCGCTTTGGAACGAGACTCTCGTAGCCAGCCGGCTGATGGAGTACGAGGTCTGGACACGGTTGCACGCGCGCAAGCTTGCCGATTCCCACGGCGAGGCGGCCCGCAGGCTCATCGGACAGATCGCGTTTTTAGAGCTTTCTCCACCCGTGCTTGAACGCGCTCTCGAGGCCTTTCCCGGGCCTGTTTCCGTGCGCACCCTCGATGCCCTGCATCTGGCGTCATGCGAATACCTGCGCGAACAAGGCCAGTCGATCGCGCTGGCCACCTACGACCGCCGAATGAGGTCTATTGCCCGTGCCATGAACATACCCCTTTTTGGACTGGGACACTTGTGAACCGGCACCGCCGATGCGTCGGCCGCCGCATCGAACCGACTGGTCTCCCCACCGCGTCCCGCACAACCGTGCTCCGGGTCGAAGCTCACTGTCCGCCCACCGGAAAGATATCGACAATACCCTTTTTTGAAAATGAATTACGACAAATTAATTAATGTATTACTTCAATATAAAGTAGCGATCTTCATCTTGGACGGCGCGGGCTTTTGCAGGAATGAACAGCTTGTGTTCCGCGTCAATTCCGATTGGCGGCCGCTTCTTCGCGGATGGTTCGTCGAAGCGAAATGACGTTGAGACGCTTACCGGGATCCATGCCGTTCAGAGGTCGAGCGTCGGCGCATAGAACACTTCTTCCAGATCGAGGATTCGAGGTGTCAGGCCCTGTTCATGGGAATAGCGAGCAAGTGCTTCGAGAGCGGCGCGATTGCTTTTGACTCCATAGGGATAGGGATCGAAATCCAGCGCCCCTTGCTTGTCGCGCGGGATCAGATCGAGTTCGAAGTAGGCGCCGGCCGATTCAATGATCTGTCGGTGCACGAGGTTCTTGCCCTCGTTGAACGCCTTGAAGACGTTCAGTACCGCCCACGGATTCGACTCAACTACATCGCGCCGAAAGACCACGCAGTGGTTCATGGGATAGAAACCGGTTTTCCGGTAGTAACGGACGCCCTCTCCCACCGGATCGGGAAAGAGCGGCCGAATTTCGGGGCGGCTCTCCAGGTCCACCGTGCTGCGGTCCACGAGGTTGGCCTCGTTCAGGTAGAACAGCGACGCATCGATCCTGCCGGCCACGAGCATGGAACCGATATTCTCCTGCTCGGGAATGCGTTGGAATCTTAATCTCTCGGGTGGCGTGAATCGGGTGGCGCTGCCGTGGCTGAGCGCTTCGGTGCGTTCCATGTACCAGTCCAGGTCGAATGCGGTGAGGCCAAATTCATGCTGGAGCACGGCACGGCACCAGAGAGCGGCCGTCTGCTGATACTCCGGGACGCCGACACGCTTGTCGCGGAGGTCTTCGGGACGATCGATCCCGGCGTCGGCCCGGACCATGATTCCAGTGTGGAAAAATCGGCGGGATGTGAACACCGGGATCCCGACCCAGCGCTTGTCCCCGCCCGCAATGGCCATCAACAGCGAGGAGCAGGACATCTCCGAGATGTCGAACTCCGAGAAATGGAGTTGCCGCCAGAACATCTCTGACGGATGGACGGTACTGATGACCAGATCCACTCCGTCCGCCCGCACGCTGCCTTCACGCAGGGGGCGCGTGCGCGGGTTGTCCGACAGGCACATGCTCAGTTTGAGGTTTGCCATCCTGCTTCTTCCTCTATTGACCGTTGAGATCGACGCCGGAGCGACTGCCAACAAGATTGACTGAACTCGGCGGCGATGGAGTGTCCTCGAAGTCCGGTTTTCCAGGTCGCCGTTCGGGCCGGCCGCGTCCGCATGCTGCCTTCCGCGCCAACGCTCCGGAACAGAGTTCGAAAATCATCCGCTTTCGAACCAGTGAAGTCAAACCTGAACGGGATTTTCCACCCGCACGGATGGGCGGGGTGGCAGGAACGCGCCACATGCCGGATCGACTGCCTGACCCGTTTCTACGAGATCGAAAAGGCGCCCAGAGCGGGCACCAGGATCATGCTCAGAAGCGTGATCACGATGGTGGCAAGGATTGAGGCGACCACGCCAAATTTGAACATGTTCCCAAAACCGATGGCGCCTGAAGCGAACGTGGTCCCCGCCCCGGCACCGGCCCATGGAAAGGAAACGGCCAGTGCCGTTCCTGCAATGATCCGGGCCAGAATAGCTGCGTTGTAGCCCAGGTCATTCGCAATCGGGAACAGGATCGTCGAAACCATGGCTGTGGTGGCCGTGCCACTGGTCAGATGGCTCAGGATGGGTGTCGCCACTCCGGCAAACCAGGGCAGCAGGGCGGTCGAAACGGTGCCCGTAACCACTGTCCCGAGCCAGTCGGCGATCCCCAGGCTGACCAGTCCGCTGGCCATTGCGGTACCACTGGTCACCAAGAACAGAACGTTCCAGAGCACCCCCTGCTGAAAGTCGCCAGCGGCCAGAGTCATTTTCCCCTGTCGGGCATCGATCGGCAGCAGGAACAGCAACACCATGGCAACGGGCGGTACGTACCAGATGTCCAATACGCTTGTTTCTATCAGACTGGGCAGGAACCAAAGAACAATCATGACGAACAGGACGAAAAGGACGTTCTTTTCTCCACGATTCATCTGGCCAAGAGTCTTTTTCTCTTCGCCGAAATAAGCCTCCGCTCCCTCAATCGCGTGGACTTCGGGGCGCGCCATGAACCTCAGGACCAGATAGTAAACCGGGATCATCGCCAACATCAGAATCGTTCCAGTCAGAGTCCATTGAGCGAAACTGACCCGATATTCGGTCAACTGATCGAGCAGAGAGATCGACAGCGGATTGAAAGGGACCCCTGCAGGAGTGGCCAAACCGCCGGCAGCGGATCCATACAGGACGGCCAGGCAGGACGCTTCCATGAATCGCGGCGCTTTCCCCTCCTGTCCGCCGGAGGCCTTCGCGGCAGCGTTACCGGCAAACGTCGCCACCGACATGGCGATCGGGATCATGATTGCCACGGCCGCAGCGTCATCCACAAACGCCGACAAGGCGGCTGACACCACGATGATCATCAGAATCAAACGCCAACCCGATGTGGCCACTCCAGGAATGCTCAGTACCGTCGTCGCCATTCTCTTGGCGAGTCCGTATTTTCGAAAGGCGTGACCGAACAGCATCACTCCGAGTAGAAAGGGGAAAACACGCTGGCCGTAGAGTGCGCTCACATCGCGAAACGCCATGGCGCCGCCCAGCGGGAAAAGCACCAGAGGCAGGAATCCCGTAATGGCCCAGGGAATGGGGCGGGTGGCCCACCAAGCTACCACCCATGAGTAGCAACCGAGAGCGAAGTGGCCTTCCTGGGCCAGTCCAGGCAGCGGGGCCGCCAGGACGGCAACAAAGGCGAACGGACCGGCCAGAATGCGCAAAGCAAGCTTGAACGCGGCGTTCGACGGACGGGGCTCAATTTCAACGGGCGTTTGCGACATTGCGGTTATCCATTACTGCCAAGTAGTAACGCGTGTCAATCGATAACGCCGAATTCTTCTTGACTGAAATTTCGGCGTAGTGTAATTCAACCGCAGGTTGATCGATTCAGTTTTCTTGCAGGTTTGCGTCGCCCCATCGTTTTCATGAGGGATTACTTGTGAAGTTGATTGCATCTTGCGCTGGGATCGTCCTGGCGGTCGGTCTGTCGGCCGGGGGCGGAGAACTCCTTGCACATCATGGCAGGGGCGCCACCTACGACACCGATTCCGAGATCGCCCTGGAGGGTACGATCAACGAGTTCGTCTGGAGGAACCCTCATACCGCCATACTGATCGACGTCGAAGACGAGAACGGCGATGTCGTCACGTGGGCTATCGAACACAGCAACGTGAGCACCCTGGCCCGTGCAGGCTACAGTCGAAGAACGCTCGTTCCCGGCCAAAAAGTGACTGCTTACGTCAATCCGGGGGCGCAGGGTGAACCCATCGGGCTGTGCCGGAGAATCGTTTTGGCCGACGGTACGGTGATATTCCGACGGGGCGGCGGCGTGGATTAGGCCCGCCTTTCTCACGGGTTTTCGTCGCGAAGAGTCGGAGACGCCGTCAGAGCAAGGCGCGCGCCCGGAGGGCACCGGAGGCGTACTTCTTACTGCCGCACGGAGGTGCGCTTTGGACGGTACGTCGAGGAGCCCGACCGCGCTTGATCCGGCGCGAGGAACGCGCCGCTACGCGCCCGGCGCGAGGAACGCGCCGTAGAACGCAGCACTGGCGGATGGATCCGGCACTGTAGCAGACAACTCGTGAGAAAGGCGGGCTAGGCCCAAAACAAGCGCATAACCAGATGGCGAACGGCCGGTTCCCAGCCATAAAGTTGGAGGCATAACCTTCCGTTCCGGGATCGTGTTGTCCTGGCCTCCGGTTCGAGTTGCGTCTGTTTCAGTGGGGGCCTCGCCGTGTCTGTTTGAAGGGTTGACAGCAACCGGGACCTCGACCGCCCGGGCTCAGATCCATGATCGGGTCAGCATCGCAGGGGACGACGCAACACATCCACGGCACGGAACAAGACGGACAGCCACGGGTTCCAGGCCATGAGCCGGAAGACGATGCGCCGGCCGGTACGCACGAGTTGGCACGGCAGGAGGATGAAGGCGTTCAGGAACGTCTTGAACTCCATGCGTAGAACGGTCTGCTTCTCGGCCCGATACTTCGGGGCCCAGCGTCCGGTTTCGGGAAGCAGCAGCGCAAACCACGCCTTCAGGGTCCAGGCCAGCGACGCCATCACCATGTAGGCCCAGTTGCCGGTCCGGTCGCCCACCGGCATTTTCAAGGCCCGGACGCCGTTCTTGAGTTGCTCGATGAGATTCTCCTGATTGCACCGTTGATTCGCGCGCTTCACGATCCGGTCGGCGGGACCGGCACGGTTCGTGATGTAGAAGAAGTACCGGATCTTGTCGAACAACACCCACTCCCCTTTGGCCTCCGACAGATTCTTCCGCACCACCACGACGCGGTAGTCCCGCTTACAGGCGCCGGGCCGGTAGGCGAACTCGGCCACGTCTTCGCCCCGCAAGCGAACGTTCTTGAAACCGCGTTCCCGAACGATCCGTTCCTTGACCTTGTCGGGACGCTGGCGGGGCTGGGTGGCCACCTCGTATCTGGCCTCACGCTCCAGAACTGCCCAGCAGTCCGGCTCCAGCGCATCGGCCCGCGCCACCAGGTTCGCCCTCGCGTCGATACCGAAGATGAAGTCCACGCCCTGGCCGTCCCATCCATCCAGATGCCGGGTCTGGCTGAAGTCGGTGTCCCCGCGCAGCAGGATCCGATGGAACCCGGCGCGCTGGCACAACCCGATCGCCTGATCGAACCGCGGGGCCGCGCCTTCATGCGAGGGCCGGTTGCCGCTCCGGTTCACCAGGTATAACGGCTCGGCGGTGTTCGCCAGTGAAATCAACAACGGGTGATAGCCCCATGTCCCGTCGTAGGCGATATCCATCCCTTCCTTGCATTCCCCGCTGGTCGGCGCCAGGGTCCCATCCGCGTCCAACACCGCCTCGTCGAAAAAACCGGCCGGTTGCTGCCGCCACACATTCAGCCGCACTTCATTCGCCGCCTCCATCAGGTTCTCCACGTCGCCGGGCTCGAATCTCCGGCAAAAGTCGCCCGCCGTGGTCGGGTCCGGTATCCGCTGCGCCCCCAGCGCATCCAGGTATGCTTCGTCGTTGCGCCGCAACTCGATGTCTTCCAGACACTTCCCTCCCGTCAACGCGTTGTAGGCGATGTTCAACACGTGATCCGACTCGTGATACGGCAGATGCCGCTTCAGCACATCCACCCGCGCGTCGATGGCCTCGATCAGACCCGTCCGCCGCGCCACCCGATGCATCGCCCCAAGACCGCCCACCGCCGTCCCCCGCGTCCGCTTGCCCATCTCATAGTGCATGTTACTCGCCGACAACATCGGCGCCGACTGTTCCCTCCAATGCCGGTCCCCAAGCCGACGCTCGATTCGCCGCTTGCGATTCCTCATGTTCTTGCGCGTATAATCGTTCATCCGAAATGCCTCCTTTTCCGTCAGGATTCTGCAAATTCCTTTTCGCACGGGACGGGGACATTTCGGGTACTTCCGCTACTTTTTCACTATCGATACTTCCTCAATCGCGCTTATTCAGGGGCTAGGTTGGAACACGCGCAAGACCAGGGTTGGGAACGGAGGTTCAAGTTGGAAAATCGTTTCATGTCTGTTTTTCCAGTTGCGTTGGTGTCCCTGCTCTTGTTTTCGTTGGGGGCTCAGGCAGAGGCAGCGCCGCTGCCGGCGCAGGAACGAGATTTCGATTCACGCGACCTCTCCGGAATCTGGGCCAAGACGGGCACTGAAGATTCCATAAGTGCGGATGTTCCCCCCATGACGCCGGCGGGAGAGGCGAGGTTCAACGAAAACGTTCCGACCCGCAGTCGCAGCGCCGAGGGCGGGCTTGGCGTTGGGGACCCGCGCCTCTCGAACGACCCGACGTTCGACTGCAATCCGCGCGGTTTTCCCCGGATCCTTTACGACACGAACGTCGCCCAGTTCGAATTCATTCATGTCGAGGACCGGATACTGCAACTACTCCAAAGAGAACGCACGCTGCGGGAACTCTGGATGGACGGCCGGGCACTGCCTTCCGGCGAAGACCTCGACAACATTGGGCCTTCATGGATGGGACACTCGGTAGCCCAGTGGCAGGGGGACGAGCTTGTGGTCGACACCGCAGGAATGGATGATCGGGCGTGGACAGATTTTTTCGGCCAGCCCAAGAGCTTCGAGGCCCGGGTCGAAGAGCGCTACCGGCGGGTGGGCGTCGACACTATCGAACTTCGAATGACGCTCTATGACCCCACGTTTTATACCGCTCCCTGGGTGTCCGACACGAAGATCCTCAGCCGCGTGCCAGCCGACGAGATTACGTTTTTCGGATGGACCGGCCTTTTCTCGGGCGTGACGGATCTGATGTGCGCGCCAATGAATAACGACAGGGCGCCATCCACGTGGAGATTCAGCACCCCGGAGTAAGGGAATTGTTCAGCAAAATGAAGACACGAAACGAAAATCAGCGTCACATTGCCAGGCGGAGTTTCCTGGTGAGTTCAAGCCAGGTCGTGGCGGCGACGTTCCTGACGGGAACGTTCTCGATCGCTCGGCCGCAGACGCCGGCCTCGGCGGGTCCCGCCGACCCGGCATTGATCGAGGATCTGATTGCGGCAAACCGGATACTGGTCATGGAAGGCATCAACGATGCGTTCGGTCACGTCAGCGTTCGGCACGACCGGAATCCGGATCGGTACGTCCTGGCGCGCTCCCTGGCGCCCGACCTGGTCACGGCGGATGATTTTATCGAGTACGACCTGGACAGTAATCCGGTCAATCTGAACGGTCGTTCCCAGTATTCCGAACGGTATATTCACGGTGAGATCTACAAGGCGCGGCCCGACGTGGGCGCGGTTGTCCATAACCACTCTCCGGACGTGATTCCGTTCAGCGTGAGTTCGGTGCCCTTCCGGCCCATTTTTCACGTCGCCGCGTTCCTCGGTGAAGGGTTGCCCGTATTCGACATCCGCGAAGAATTCGGGATGACCGATATGCTGGTGCGGGATGCCGCGCGCGGAAGCGAGTTGGCCAGGTCGCTCGGAGCGAGTTCCGCGGTCCTCATGCGGGGACACGGCATCGCCGTGGTGGGCCCGTCATTGCCTTACGCGGTGGGTCGAAGCGTTTACTCCGCGTTCAACGCGAAACTTCAGGCCCAAGCCCTTGCATTGGGCGGAGACGTGACCTACCTCGATCCCGAAGAAGCCCAGGCGTACATGGATCTTGGAGAAAGCCGCGGGTACGAACGTCCCTGGGAGATGTGGAAACGGAAGGCAATGGGACAGTAACAACGTAATAGTTCGAGTCTTTCGCCGATCTCCCCTCCGGCCATATACACCCGTCAACGATCGCCGATCGGAATCGGGGGAGTTCCGACGCATAGCCCATCATTCGCAAACGACGCCATCGTTGTCGGCATCGTTCATGAATGGATATGCCGAATGCGTCCGGGGCACCGGGGCGATGCCGTGCGCACGCGCTTCGGCGCAGGTGATCCGGCCATTCCCGTTGTCGTCCCACCGTTCAAGTGCTAAAGCAACGCGCCGCGCCGGGACCGATCCGGAGGAGGCGGCCGACGGCGCCGGACTCCGGAAGACCATGGCGGTCGAAGTACAACCCGCCAGGACGCCCGCCAGGGCCGCGGCTTCGGCCGCGTCAATCGTCAGATTGTATTTCAGCCGGACCGCCAGAACCCGGTTGGCAAACCAGCAACGGTTCAATGCGGGCATCCAGTCCGCGGCGTCCCGGTCGTTCTTTGCGCCCCGGTTCAGACTGGGGGAGGCGAGGGTGATATTCAACGGGTCGTTGGCAAACTGCCGCTTCACGGCGTCGGACGCCGCGCACAGGCCGCTGTCGTGCGCTTCGGACCGGGCCACCATGTGCTCGATATCGGTTTCGGTCGCCCGCGCGAAAGTCTGCCCCGAATAGGGGCTGTAGATTCGACCTCCCATCGACGCGATCGCCGCCTGTTCCAAATTCGGTGAATACCTGTAGTCGTCGCTGTCGTATGGCGTACACCGGACTTCAGGGGAAACGGTCAGGCCCCGCCAAGTGGACGCCTGCTGGGCTCCGGCAGGCAACGAGACAAGGAGAAGAAGCAGTGACAGCAGCACTTTCATGGTCAAGCCGAATCCCGAGACATCGAAAACTCCGGGAATGTACGGACAATGTCGACATTATCTATCGGCGGTCGCGCGAAATGTGAAGTTTTTGAGCAGGGGCAAGCCGATCGGGACGGGAAATCGTTTAGCTTGGGAAACTGACGTTTGGGCTGTAAACAGGAATGGCAGCCCGGAGAGAGACGTTACCGAAGGAATGGTCCGGAGGCGGGCGGGTGGCAGGAGAGGGGGCGCGTCAAGGGCGACTGCCCGAGCGTCCCGGGAGCGTCGGGAACATCGAGAGATCTACCGGCTGAGTAGCCGCCTCGACCCAAGGCCGGACTATTCGAAAATCGGAAGACCGTTTGCGGACTCACACGGCCGAATGCGGGTAGACGGTCTATCGTATTCGCAGACGCGTTTTACTGGCCGCGCAGCCAGTGCCGGCGGTTGCGTGGACTCAGAATCGGTATCGGTGCCAACTCCGGGAGATCGAGCAGATCCCTTTATTCGCACACCTAGTCAAGATCGCGCAACAAGTTGGTTTCGAAACGAATTGTGACTATTTTCTTCGTGTAACACTCTAATATTTTAAAATCAGAAATCCGCCATCCCCGCTTCGCTACGCGCCGACGCGTCAACCCACCAATCCCCACATCAACAGCACCACGAACATTACGAAAACTCCCACCGCGGCCACCCCGACCGGTACTTCCCTCTCCCAATTTCCACTGATCCCCGGCTGCATGACGAACCTCGTGGCGGACGCCACGACGGCGTCTCTCAGACGGGCGCCGGCCTCGAACACGGCCATAATCGGCGTGAGTACCAGGGCGTCGGCGGGACGCGCTGCCCGGCGATAGATCCAGTCGGTGTCGATCGATATGGCCGCCTTGGGTTTCAACGCCTCGAGGAAAAGCCAGAACGCCAGGGCGGTGAACGTCAGATACTCGGCGGTGTGGATCAGCTTGTAGCTCGTATACGGCTGGAAGTCGATGGGGTACGGCAACATGGCATAGAACGGATAGTGGTAGACGCCGACACCGATACAGACCGCGGCGGCCAGACCCATTCCGGCATACATCCCTGCCGGTATCGCCCGAACCGGCATCTCCCGCATGGGACCGAACCACGTGAAATACGGCAGTTTCAGTCCGGTATGCAGAAACGTTCCGATCGACGCCGCGTACAGCAACAACGCCACCCAGATCAGGTTCACGTTCTCGGCCGCCTCGATAACGATCGATTTGGCCACATAACCGCTCAGCAGGGGGAATCCCGAAATGGCAAAACCGCCGATCATGTAGAGGGCCATCACCCACGGCAGCAGGTGAACGATCCCGCCAAGCCCGGTCATTTTCGACTTCCCTGTGGCGTACAGCACCGCGCCGGCCCCCATCACCAGCAATCCCTTGTACAGCACATGGGCAAAGGCATGCGCCGCGGCCCCGTTCACGGCCATTTCGGTTCCGATACCCGCGGCCGCAACCATGAACCCGACCTGACTGACGATATGGTAGGCGAGCAGACGGCGCGTGTCGTTTTCGAGAACCGCATACACCACGCCGTACAGCGCCATGGCCACGCCGCCGTAAATCAGGATGTCCCAACCGGCGAAGCCTCGCAGCAGCGTGTAAACGGCGGTCTTGGTGGTGAAAGCGCTCAGGAACACCATCCCTGTCACGCTCCCTTCAGGGTAGGCGTCCGGCAACCAGGCGTGCAGCGGCGGAATCGCCGCATTGACGGCAAAACCGGCCAGCACGAGACTGCCGCCCAGAGAGACTTCGAACAAATCGAATGCCACGGAGCCGGTTTCTCCGATGTGTATCAGTATCCCGGCCAGTAACAGAGCGCCTCCTGTGACGTGCACCAACAGGTATCGCATCGCCGCATTCGAAGAGTCGCGGTAGCGGCCCGCGTACACCAGGTATGCCGAGGCGACCGCCATGATCTCCCAAAAGACCAGCAGCGTTAACAGATCTCCGGCAAACAGGACGCCCATGGCGGCGCTGGCATACAAGAGCGCTGCAACCTGCTGGCCGCGTTCACGCATGTGGAGGGCATAGAAGCCGCCGGCCATGCCGACCAACGCGAAAGCCAGCGCGAATACGATACTGAGCTTGTCGACCGACATGGGCGTCAGGTCGAAACCCAGCCACGTCGCATCAATCGTTGTGCCCGGTTCCAGCCAGAACAGGAGTTGGGCCACCACAACCCCGAATGCCGCGATGAACGCCCAGCCCCGGACACGCCGCCCCAGGATGGCCACGACCGCGGCCGCGATCATCAGCACGAGGAACGGTGGGAGGTTAGCGAACATCGTCCCTCCGTTCGCCGACGGCGCCGGTCTCCGAATCGGGGCCCGATTCCGGGTAGTAGTCCTCGCCCTGTTGGACCCCAATCGTGCCAAGCCACTTGGAACCGAACACGAATATCGCAAACCAGAAAACGGCAAAGACCGGCCAGTAACCCAATAGACCGCTTCCCCAGAGCGGCGTCGCGTGATGTTCGGAGATCGTCAGAAAGACATCGGCAACGATCGAGATCGCGGCAGCGCCCAGAGCCACGATGACGAGTTTGCGGCTGCGGGTCATGGCGTCGCCTCCATGACCGATGCCGCCACCTGGGTCGCAAGCTCCAGGAAACCGAAGCCGAGATCGGGAAAGACGCCGAGCGCAAGCGCGAGCACGCCAGTCACCATGAGGGGCGCCACCATCCAGGGGGACGCTTCACCGATCTCGTGACCGTCTGGATCGGGCACGGGCGGTTTTGCAAACGCCCTGAATACGATCGGAAACAGGTAGGCCGCGTTCAATATGCCGCTCAGGATGTACACGGCCAGGATCGGATTCATGTTCGCCGCCACTGCCCCGCTACCCAGATACCACTTGCTGGCGAACATCATGAAGGGAGGCAACCCGGCCATCCCCAACGACGCGAGCGCAAATGCCGTCATCGTGTACGGCATCTGCCGGCCGATCCCATCGAGTTGACTGACATTGTCTTTGTGGGCGTTGGCATGGATCGCGCCCGCGCAAAAAAAGAGCGTGATCTTGGTCACCCCATGAGCCACCATGTGCAGCAGCGCCCCAACCCATGCGGCGGGGGCCAGTATGGCGGTCCCGAGAACGATGTACGACAGGTGACTGATCGTTGAATAGGCGAGTCTCTGTTTGAGGCGATCCATCCGAAGCGCGATGATGGATCCCAGCATGAGCGTCACGGCGGCAAACACCGCCACGCCCTGCGCCGCCCCCATCTCGGCCAGCAACGCGGGTCCGAATACGAAACCCATGACCCGCACAAAACCGAACGCGCCCGCCTTGACCACGGCCACGGCATGAAGCAACGCGCTCACCGGAGTGGGTGCGACCATGGCGGACGGCAACCAGGAATGCAGCGGCATGACGGCCGCCTTCACGCCCACACCGCAGGCCATCAACAGGAACAAACCCCACAGGATTCCCGTCCGGCCCGACAGTTCCTGGAGGAAACCACCAGCCACGAACGTTCCATCGATCCCCAACGACAACAGCCACGCCGAGGCCGCGATCAACGCCAAACCCGCCGACAGCGTGTAGATCAGATACCGCCGGCCCGCCCGCACCGAAGTGTCGTCTTCGTGGTGGGTGACCAGCGGATAGGTCGCCAACGTCAGCAGTTCATAGAACAGGACGAACGTAATCAGGTTGGCGGCGAGAGCCACGCCCAGGGCACTGGACAGGCTCAAGGCAAAGGCCGCGTAATAGCGGGTCTGGCGGCCTTCGTCGAGCGTCCGCATGTAGCCGATCGAATAGATGGTCGTCGGGATCCACAGACCGGATGCAAGCAAGGCGAAAAGCATGCCCGCGGGATCGGCTCGAAATGCGATCGCGACACCGGGGATCAGTTCGAAAAGCCTGCTTTCGGCGATTTGACCGGAGAGCGTGCCCGGAAGCATCGCCAGAACCGTACCGGCAGTGGCGATGGAAGCCAGCAGGCTCCAGCTTTCGCGCAGGTTGGGCCGGCGGCCGCAAACCAGGATGGGGACGGTCGCCGCCATCGGGATGGCGATCGCCAGCAAGGGAAGCGCGCCCGGGAACAGGTTCATTGCCCCACGCCCGGTCCCAGCATTAGCGTCACGATGGGGACGTTCAGCAGGCCCAGAACAATCGTGCCGAAGGCCAGTATCAGCGTGGGTACGAGCGTGTCAGCGGGCATGTCGGTCGCCTTACGCACGCTGGTGGCAGACGTGTTCTCGACGGCCCCCGAATAGTTTGTCTCGCCAATCTCGCCGGGCAGATCGCGCAGGTAAACACGTTCGAGAATGCGCACCATATAGGCGAGCGTGAAGAGGCCGCTCAGCAACACCACCACGGCCACCGGCCACAGGCCCAACTCGATGCCGGCCTGGGCCAGATACAGCTTGCTGAAGAAACCCGCCGTCGGGGGCACGCCGACCATCGAGATCGCACCGAGGGTGAACGCCAGCATCGTCAACGGCATGACGCGCGCCAGTCCCGCCATGCGATCGATATTGAATTGCGAGGTGCGGTAACCGACGCCTGAAGCGGCCAGAAACAGCGCCGCCTTCATGACCGAATGCGCCATGACGTGGAACAGGGCCGCGGTCGCCGCCAGGGGACTCGCCAACCCGATGCCCGTGGCAATAAATCCCATTTGGCTGATGCTGCTGTACGCCAGAATCCGCCGCAGATCCGTTTGAGCCATCGCGGCGGCGCCACCCAGAAGCGCCCCGGCGAGACCCAACGCCACCAGCAAGGTCGCCACCGGTGTCGCATCTCTCAGATAACCCTCCGGAAATACGCTCAGAAACATCCGGAGCATCGCGTAGGCGGCCACCTTGGTGGAAATGGGCGCGATCAGGGTCGTCACCGATGACGGCGCAAAGTTATAGGAATCGGGGAGCCACCAGTGCAAAGGCACAAGGGCCATCTTGACGCCGAGGCCGGCAAAGATCAGTGCCGCTCCGGCCAGAACCATGGGCGAGTCGATCATGGCGGGCAGCCGCGATGCCATATCCGCCATATTGAGGGTGCCGGTCGAAAAATACAGATAGCCGACGCCCAGCATGTAAAGTGCGCCCGCCGCGGTTCCCACGATAAGGTACCGGAACGACGCGATCATGGCCTGGCGCCCGCCCATGAAGATAAGGCCGTATGTGGCGAGCGACGAGATCTCCAGAAAGACAAAGAGGTTGAAGAGGTCCCCGGTAACGACAATGCCCAGCAAGCCGGTCAACATCATGAGGACGGTTCCGTAAAACGGGCCCATTCGGCGCCCCATCTCGCGTCGGGCCATGCGGCGCGTCCCCACCAGGACCAGCAACGCGACAACGGACACGACCGTGGCGACGAAGGCGGACACACCGTCCACGACGTATTCGATCCCAACGGGTGGTTGCCAGCCTCCCAGCGCGTAGCGCAACTCGCCCCCACCGGCGACGACCATCAGCGACCGCACCGACGCGGCCGCCGAAGCCGCAACGGCAAGTATCGTGAGTGGGAAAGCCGTCCTGGGACGCACCAGTCCGGCAAGCGTCACCACGAATGCCATTGTCATGAGCGGTAGGACAATGAGAATGGGAAGGTGGGTGATCACAACCGTCTGTCGTGCTCCAATATCTCTCGCTCATCCAACGTGCCGTATTCCCTCGAAATGCGTACGATGAACGCGAGCGCCAGACCAACGGTCGCCGCGGACACGACGATCGCGGTCAGCATCAGGACATGCGGCAAGGGATTCACGTACAGCGACGGATCCGCCGGGCGGTCTTCCAATAGAATGGGAATCGTGGCGCCGATCTTCTGACTGCCCGCGATGAAGAAGATGATGATTCCGCTCTGAAACACATTCAGTCCGATCAGCTTCTTCACAAGGCTCCGCTTGACCAGCATGCCGTACAGGCCAATCACCATCAAAACCGCCGTGGCCCAGTAGGGATAGCGGGCGAACAGTTCATCCACCATCGGGGTCACTCCTTTCGACACCGATCAGATAGTCGAACATCGCACCGAGAACGCCCATCACGCCCATCATCACGCCGATCTCGATCAGCAGAATGCCGATACTTCGAACCGTCACCTGCCCGAATACGATCCCGTCCCGGTTGGGCACGGGCAGCCGGTCATAGTTCAGAAACTCTCCACCGAAAAACAGCGGGATCAAACCTGTGAGTACGTACAACGTCAAGCCGGCGACCGCGAGCACGATGAGACCGCGTGTGGAGACGATCCGCAGTTCCGGTCCCAGTGACAGCCGCGAAAGAATCACCGCCGCGGCAAGGACGGCGCCCGCCTGGAAGCCGCCTCCCGGACCCGCTTCGCCGTGCACCAGAACGTAAAACCCGAACAGAATGATGAACGGAATCATCAGGACGCGGGCGATGAAGTGCAGGATGATGCTCGAGTGCGGATCAGTCACGCTTGCCTTCCCGCATCAACACCAGCAGCAACGCAATGACAGCCGTGAAGATCACGGCTGTCTCACCCAACGTGTCGTACGCTCGATAGTCGGCCAACACTGCCGTCACGATGTTGGGAACGCCGATCTCCTCTTCGCTATGTTCGATGTAATAGGGCGACAGATATTCGTTGGCCGGCGAATCCGCGCTCCCATGCGGCGGCAACGCGCCGGTCACATAGATAATGAGTGCGGCAAACACCGCCATCGTGAGGTACGTGAGGGCCCTCAATCGACCGACCCCCGGCCTACCGCGGAAATACCGGCGACAAACAAGACGCCCGTCACGCCGGCGCCCAGGACCACTTCGGTAAAGGCGACATCCACGGCCCCCATCACTGAAAGCAGCAACGCCGTAAATAAACTGAACACGCCCAGTGCCACCACTGAGGCCAGAAGGTCGCGCATCTCAAGTGCAACGATGGCGGTGAAGACCAGCAAGCCATACAGCGCCAGTTCCAGTACCCAGACCATATCTAACCTGTCCTGTTCATGCCGGCCCCATGGGATTCCCGTCCCGGGGCCCGTGTCCACGGCTGTTCACCGAGGCGCGCCGCGGCCCGGGCCAGCAGATGAGCCGACGCCGGACCCGAGAACTGGATGAAAACAGCGGCCATCAACAGTTTCACCAGAACGAATCCGGCGCCGGTGTTCAGAGCCAGCCCCAGCATCACCAGAGTCAACCCCAGCGTTTCGGTCTTGGACACGGCATGCAGCCTGGAATAGAAATCCGGAAGACGGAGCAGGCCGATGGCAGTGACGGCCATGAAAGCCACACCCGTCCATAACAGGATAACTCCAAGAATAATCACTGGCGTCTCCCCTGCGATTCCAGATATCTGGCAATGGCGACGGTTCCGATGAAATTCAGCAACGCGTATGCGATGGCCAGATCGACGAACATTTCGGGCCGTTCGAAGATGAAACCGACGACGGCGATCAGCACGATGTTGGTTGTTCCAATGACGCTTGCGGCCAGCATACGGTCGAACAAGGTCGGTCCGGCGATCACGCGATAAAAATTCACGATTGTCACGCCCATCAGAGTCACTGCCACGGCCACGAACATGCGCCCTCAGTCCTCCCCGTAGAACCAGTCCACGTCGTCCAGCGTATGGACCACGGATCGCGCCCGAACCGACACGGGCGTACCGAAGACTTCGCCAACCCTGCGGGGCATCTCGCCCTTGATCAGGCCCTGCGCCGCACCGGGATAGAGGGAGTGCACCAGAAAGCGCCCGTCATGGACGTCAACGGTGATCGTCCCCGGTGTCAGGGTGATGGAGTGGGCGAGGAGCACCTGCGCGGGTTCCATCTTGAGCGGCGTCTCGAATTCGACGAGACGGGGTGAAATCGGCATCCGGGGGTGCAGTACCATATACGCGACTTCAAGGTTGGAACGCACGATCTGGTAGGCCAGGTACGGCAGGTACAATGAAAATCTGAACAGACTCGAAAACAGCCAGCGAACCGTGGTGGGGAAGGGTTGAAACTCCTTGGTCCGGGACGACCCCAGCAGGTCTCTTGTCATCGCGACCGTCAATATCGAACTCACGGCGCCGAGCACCAGGAACTGCACTTCGAAGTGTCCCGACAACAAAAGCCAGAAGACGAACAGGACCACCGAGCGGACAACCCATAGAAAGCCCGGATGCTCCCACCCACGACGGGCAGAATTTTCGATCCGCTTCTCGTTTGTTGTCATCGTGGGAAAATCGGCAGGCCCGTGCCCACCGGCAAGAGAAAGCGACTGAAGCCCTCTTGATTTCGGTCCCTACGGCGCATCGAGCCGAACCCTTGTTGGCGCGCCCGGAATAGTCCCGTCATCCACTGCCCCTGTCGAGGTGCGACTCCCACCAGGAAGCTTCGGAAATGAGCGATATTCAACGATGGTCAGCGTACGCGGAGGCGCAAGGCGTGTCAAGGCGGCAACCGGGAAACGATCGGCAAAAAACGGTCCAAAAAAAAGAGACGGAGGAGCGTTACGGCTCGCGTCCCGCCAGCGGACAGGGACAGGCTGCCGTGGAACCGGGAAACCCACGTGCCGGTGGGAAGCGTCCCCGAAACCGCGGCTCGTATCGCGGTCGGTTCGGCCCAGTCCCGCTTCGCGATTCCGGTGTCCGTCCGATAATCGGCAAATAAGCTGTTCCCGCCTCCGGACGCTCAGTATAATTCCCTCTGTGACTTGGCGTTTCCGCATATTTTTATAGACGGAACTCTCGCTTCTTCATGGGGATACAGCGAATCCAGGACAACGCATGAAATCGACAATGGGGATTTCGATCGGCCTGATCGCCACTGTGTTTGCAACGGGGGGCACGGCGGCGGTTGAGGCGGCTGAACCTCAAGCGGAGCAAACCGCCGCCGAGGAGTTGCTGGATACCTATTGCCTGACCTGCCATTCAACCGACGGGATGGCGCGTGGAAACGTCCCGATTGCCCTGGATTCGCTCGACATCACCGATGTGGGGTCCGACGCCGGCGACTGGGAAAAGGTGGTCCGTAAAATGCGGGCCGGCATGATGCCTCCAGCCGGATTGAGGCAGCCGGATGAGGACTCTCACGAGAGTTTCGTGAGCTTCCTCGAAGGCGAACTCGACCGTGCTGCCGCGCTGAATCCCAACCCGGGCCGCACCGAACCCCTGCACCGCCTGAATCGCGCCGAATATCGGAACGCCATCCGCGATCTGCTGGGTCTGGAAGTCGATGTTGACACATTGCTTCCCGCCGACGATGCCAGCTACGGTTTCGACAACATCGCCGGTGTCTTGCGGATGTCGCCCACGTTGATGGAGCGATATCTCGCGGCGGCTCAACAAATCAGCCGCATGGCCGTGGGAAGCGCGCCGCGTTTTCCGGACATCGACTATTTTCGCGTCGCGGACGACCTGTTGCAGGACACGCACCTGACCGATATGCCGCTCGGGACGCGCGGCGGAACCCGAATCCGGTACACGTTTCCGATGGATGCCGTGTACACGATTCGCGTTGAACTGACCCGCGATCTGAACGAGTCCCTGCCCTTCTACGCTGAACCCCAACACCTTGAAGTCGCGATCGACGGCGAACGAGTCCAGGTATTCACGATCGAAGGTGTCCGGGAACCGGTGCCGGAACCCGAGCCGGTTGAGGCCCGCGCCGTTCCAGTCGATGCGGACGACGAAACCGCCGAACCGGCGGCCCCGCCGCGCCCGCAGATCAGTCAGATTTCAGGCCGGGGACCACGCCTCAGCCGTGAAGAACGCGCCATCCACAATCGTATCGATCGGGACTGGGAAGTACGTGTCCCCGTGCGGGCGGGCACACGCGACGTTGAAATCGCTTTCATCAAGATCACGTCCGCTCTAAACGAAACGGCGCGGTTGCCGTTCCTGCGGCCCTACCCGGCCGGCGTCAACATTCCCGAAACACGGATGGGCAACTACCTGCGCGGTGTCGAAATCAGCGGTCCTTACAACGCGACAGGTCCTGGAAACCCCGCATGGCGGCAAAACATCTTCGTTTGCCGGCCCCGGGATAACGGTTCCGCCGCCGAAGAAACCGCCTGTGCAGAGACCATCCTGTCGATGCTGGCACGGCGCGCCTACCGGCGTCCGGTGACCGATGAGGATCTGACGCCGCTCGTGGACTTCTTCCGGGAGGGTCGGAACGAAGGCAGCTTCGACGACGGTATCGAACGTGGAATCCGTCGGCTGCTGGTCAGTCCCGAGTTTCTTTTCCGTGTGACACCCGATCCCAGTGAACTCGCCGCGGACACGCCCTATGAGATCGACGCCTTCGAACTCGCTTCGAGACTGTCCTTCTTTCTGTGGAGCAGTATCCCTGACGACGAACTCCTGAATGCCGCCGAAACCGGTCGTCTGCGTGACCCGGACATTCTTGAACAACAGGTTCGGCGGATGATCGGCGACGAGCGGTTCAGCGCCTTCGTCGAGAACTTTGCCGGCCAGTGGCTCTTCCTTCGCAATCTGGAAGCCACGGTGCCGGTACAGAGCGTGTTTCCGGACTTCGACGACACATTGCGGCAGGCGTTTCGACGCGAGACAGAGTTGTTTTTTGAGAGCATTGTGCGCGAAGACCGCGGTGCCTTCGAACTGCTCGACGCCAGCTATTCCTTCCTGAACGAGCGCCTCGCCACGCACTACGGCATCCCGAACGTCAAAGGCAGCCACTTCAGGCGAGTCCAGTTCGAAGAGGGCAGCGTGCGAGGCGGGCTTTTGGGACACGGGAGCATCCTGACGGTCACGTCGTACCCGAACCGTACGTCGCCGGTCGTTCGTGGGAAATGGATTCTCGAGAACATCTTTGGAGCACCGCCGCCGGACCCGCCTCCAAACGTGCCCGAGTTGGAAACGGTCGATTCGGGTGGAACCGTTCTTTCCATGCGTGACCGCATGGAGCAGCATCGGGCGAATCCGGTGTGTGCGGGTTGTCACGCGATGATGGATCCCCTCGGCCTCGCCCTCGAGAATTTCGACGCGGTCGGCAAGTGGCGGACGCTTGGAGAGTCCGGGCAACCCATCGACGCAACGGGCGCCTTGCCGGACGGTGCGCCGTTCGACGGTGCCGACGGCCTGCGTCAGGCGCTTTTATCATCGGACCTGTTCGCCGTCACCCTGGCCGAAAAGATGCTGACCTATGCCCTGGGCCGGGGCCTGGAGTATTATGACCAACCCGCCGTACGCAAGATCGTTGCCGAAGCCGCTCTGAACGACTACCGGTTGTCGTCGCTGATCACCGGTGTCGCGGCCAGCGTCCCGTTTCGGATGCGCACGACGGCATCGGCATACTCGGCGGAGGAATAATATCGGCGGAAGACGTCAACGCCTCAAGTGCTCGAAGAGGACGATTTCGGTAATAGGAGAAAACCGCACGATGTTCGTTACCAGAAAATCGCTGTCCCGGCGGACGTTTCTTACGGGCGCCGGCGCCGCGGTGGCATTGCCGTTGCTGGATGCCATGGTCCCCGCCCTGTCGGCGGCGGCTCAAACGCCCGCGAATCCGCCTCAACGCCTCGGGTTTGTGTACATGCCCAACGGCGTGGCCAAGAACTTTTCGGGAATCGATTACTGGACACCGCGCGGCGCCGGACGCGATTTCGAACTTTCGACGATTCTGAACCCCCTGGCCCCTTTCCGTGAGCGAATGCTCATCATCAGCGGTCTGGCGCAGCATCAGGCCGATGCGTTCGGAGACGGCGCGAATGGTGACCACACGCGGGGCACCAGCAGTTGGTTAACCGGCGTTCATCCCAGACGCACCGAGGGGGCCGACGTGCGAAACGGCATTTCCGCCGACCAGATTGTCGCGGCGAAAATGGGGCGCGAGACGGCGCTGCCTTCGATGGAGTTGGCAATCGACCTCAACTTTCTGGGCGGGCAATGCGAAAACAGCTATAGCTGTGCGTACATGAACACCCTGGCATGGAGTAACCCGACCACTCCCCTGCCCACCGAGAACAACCCCCGAATCGTGTTTGAACGGTTGTTCGGCGACGGGGGCACCCCCGGGCAACGGGCCGCGCAGGCCCGGGAAAACGGCAGCATTCTCGATTCCGTTCTGGACGATCTGGATCGGCTGGATCGAACGCTCGGCGCGGGCGACCGGGTCCGGGTGGGCGAGTATCTGGATTCGGTACGGGAGGTGGAGAGGCGAATTCAGCGAGTCGACGGAAGCGAAGGAGCGGCCCTGCCCACGCTTGAACGCCCAAGAGGAATTCCCGAACAGTTTGGCGACCACGTCCGGCTGATGTACGAATTGCAATGGCTTGCGTTTCAGGCCGACGTGACCCGCGTTGTCACCTTCATGCTCGGACGGGAACTCAACTTTCGCGTCTATCCGGAGATCGGAATTACCGAAGGCCATCACGGTCTGTCGCACCACAACAATCTGCCCGAACAACTCGAGAAGTATTCAAGGCTGGGCGCGTATCAGGCCACGCTCTTCAGCGAGTTTCTGGCCAGGCTCGACGGCACGCCCGACGGCGACGGTTCGCTGCTGGATCATTCCCTGTTCCTTTTCGGCGCGGGCCTCAGCAACCCCAACGTCCATGCCCATTACGATCTTCCCCTCGCGGTCATCGGAGGAACGGGTCGGCTGGAAGGCGGCCGGCACCTGGTTCTCCGTGAGGAAACCCCGATGACCAACCTGCTTCTCAGCATGCTCGATCAGGTTGGCGCGAACGTTGAATCCCTCGGCGACAGCACCCGACGCCTGGAGTCGATGTAGCCGGTGTCGGGCTCCTTTCGTCTCGCGCCGTCTCTCGCATTGGCGGTGGTTTCGATCGTGCTGGCTGTCGGTGCCGGCGCGTCGGCGAGACAAATTTCCGTTGTCGATGCCGCCAGAGGGGCCGATTCACAGACAGTACGGTCGTTGTTGGCGAACGGCGGCGACCCCAATGCCACCCAACCCGACGGTACTGGCGCACTGCATTGGGCGGTACTTCACAATGACGTCGCCATGACCGGGCTGCTTCTCGATGCCGGCGCGAATGCCGCCGCCGCGAATCGGTTGGGAGTGACACCGCTTCATCTGGCCGCAACAAACGGGAACGCGACGATCATCGAACGCCTTCTGGATGCCGGCGCCGATGCGAATGAATCACTGCCCGAAGGCGAAACCGTGTTAATGACTGCCGCCCGGACCGGCGCCGTCGACGCGGTCGATCTGTTGATCGCACGAGGCGCCGACGTCAGCGCACGGGAAAACTGGAGGGGCCAGACCGCGCTGATGTGGGCCGCCGCCCAGAACAATCCGGGCGCGATTCGCTCGCTCGTACGCGCCGGGGCCGACATCGATGCCACGTCCGATGGCGGCGAGTTCACGCCCTTTCACTTTGCCGTTCGTGGAGGCCATATCGATGCGTCCGCCGAATTGATCGAAGCCGGTTCCGATGTCAACCCGACGCTGAACGACGGAATGAGCGCTCTGGTTCTGGCACTCTGGAACGCGCACTACGAAATGGCCGGTTTCCTGCTCGATCGGGGGGCCGATCCGAACGCGGATGCCCAGGGCTGGACGCCGCTGCACCAGATTGCATGGTCCCGGCGACCCAACGCCGGTTTCAACATGCCGGGCCCGACACCCACCGGGGGACTCGACAGTCTCGATCTGGTCCGAAATCTGGTTGCGGCCGGCGCGGACCCGAATCGGACAGTCACGGTAGAGCCGCGCGACGGCAACCGCAATATGCTCAATCGCATCGGTTCGACGCCGTTCCTGATGGCGGCCAAGTCGGACGACGTTCCCCTGATGCGCGTATTGCTGGAAGTCGGCGCCGACCCTTCGATCCCGAACGAAGACGGCACGACCGCATTGATGGTGGCCGCCGGCGTCGGCATCTGGGCGCCCGGTGAGAATCCCGGTACGCACAACGAGGCATTGGCCGCGGTCAAACTGGCCCTTGAAGCGGGCGGCGGCGCGGTAACCGATATCGACGACAACGGCGAGACGGCCATGCACGGCGCGGTCTATCGCGGTGGCGCCATCCCCGTGATCGAGTTTCTAGCCGAACGGGGATCCCCGCTCGACGTCGTCAATGCCAAGGGGTGGACGCCGCTGGTTGCCGCCGAAGGGGTGGAGTACACGCCAGCCGTGTTGAAACGGTATCTCGAAGCGGCGGAACTGTTGCGAAACCTGATGCGCCAACAAGGGCTCGATGTTCCGGAACCCGGACCCGCTGTGAGCGTTGCGATCACGAACCTCGAAACCCCGGCGCGAACGTCGAGCCTGGACGGCGTGTTTACAACGGAACAAGCCGAGCGCGGACGGCGAATTTACCTGGAATCCTGTACTTCGTGCCATTTTGAGAATCTTGGTGGAGACGCGGAAGCTCCGCCGCTGGCCGGACCGGTTTTTCAATCGCGATGGATCGGTTCGACGGCCGGGAACATGGTCGAGGTCATCCGCAACTTGATGCCTCCAGAGGCGCCCAACAGCCTGGAGGAACAGGCCTACGTCGATCTGGTCGGGTATCTGCTTCAAGCGAACGGCTATCCGGATGGAGCCAACGAACTGCCGGCCGACGAAACCGAATTGGAACGGATTATCTTGACGGAACCCGGCACGGACCGTTAGCCCGTCTTTCTCACGGGTT
The DNA here is from genome assembly GCA_963555775.3 of Terriglobia bacterium. Taxonomy (GTDB): domain Bacteria; phylum Acidobacteriota; class Terriglobia; order 20CM-2-55-15; family 20CM-2-55-15; genus JAJEDW01. The sequence continues at coordinate 276,744 of CAUVWY020000010.1, forward strand.
TTCGTCGCGAAGAGTCGGAGACGCCGTCAGAGCAAGGCGCGCGCCCGGAGGGCACCGGAGGCGTACTTCTTACTGCCGCACGGACGTGCGCTTTAGACGGTACTTCGAGGAGCCCGACCGCGCTTGATCCGGCGCGAGGAACGCGCCGTAGAACGCAGCACTGGCGGATGGATCCGGCGCTGTAGCAGACAACTCGTGAGAAATGCGGGTTAGACAACCGCCACTGAAGGAGCACTCTCCAAAATGGAAGTCTCAAAGACGATCGGGGTCAAGGAAATCGCGCGCATCGCGTTGTGGTTTTTCGTGGCGACGGCGCCGCTCGCAGGGCAGCAGTCGCCCGACGTCACGTTCGAAGATATCGTGAACGGTCTCGAGAGCCCCTCGCGCTGGCTGACGTACTCGGGCAACTATTCCGGCGACCGGCACAGCCCCTTGACACAGATCACCCCCGCCAACGTGAACGGTCTGGCCGCGCAGTGGACGTTTCAAGCGGGCAATATGCCGTTGAGCCGGGGATGGGAGGGCGTGCCTCTGGTGGTTGACGGTGTCCTCTACGTCACGGGAAACGACAACTATGCATGGGCGATCGACGCCGAAACGGGACGCGAGATCTGGAGTTATCGGCGCAACTTGCCCGACGATCTGACTTACGGCGGCGCCAATCTGGTGAACCGGGGTTTCGGCATTCTTGGAGACAGGCTCTTCCTGGCCACGCTCGACGCGCGCGTTGTCGCGCTGGATCGTGAAACGGGCGACGAAATCTGGGACGTTCCCTTTGCCGACTACTCGTTTGGATTCGCCGCCACGCTGGCGCCTCTCGTCGTCGATGACAAGGTCATCATCGGCAACTCCGGCGGGGACTACCCGACCCGCGGATTCATCGATGCCTACTACGCCGAAACCGGCGAGCGCGCGTGGCGCTTCTACACGATTCCAGGCCCCGGAGAACCCGGTAGCGAAACGTGGCCGAACGACGAAGCGATGGCAAGGGGCGGCGGGGCCACATGGACGACGGGCAGCTACGATCCGGAAACAAACCTGGTGTACTGGGGCACGGGCAACCCCAACCCGGACTACTACGGCGGCGACCGGCTCGGGGACAACCTCTATACGGCATCGATCGTCGCGCTCGATGCCGACACCGGTGAACTGAAGTGGCACTTCCAGTTCACGCCCCATGACCTTCACGACTGGGATGCCAATCAGGTGCCCGTCCTGGCCGACATCGATATGGATGGCCAGACGCGGCCTGTCGTGATGGTGGCCAACCGCAACAGCTTTTTCTATACGCTTGACCGGCAGACCGGAGAGTTGCTGGTGGGTGTCCCGTTCACAGGCACCGAGTGGGCCCGGGAACTCGATCCGGACGGGCGGCCCATTGTCCTGAACGATGGTGTCATCCTTCCCGGCGAATCCGAACCCAGAGGCGCCTGCGTCCCGGATCTCAGAGGAGGAACGAACTTCAACCCGCCGTCGTACGACCCCGGACGCGAATTGTTCTTCGTCATGGCCCGGGAATCCTGCGCGTTCTACCAGCAACGGATCGACGAGGTTCCGGACCGTCAACTGTTCATGAGCGGTACGTTGCGGCAGCAGCCCGAGCCGGCCTACTCCATGCTTCGCGCCTTCGACCCCAAGACCGGTGAATTGCGGTGGGAAACCCCGGTCGGCGACCTGAACCAGACCGGGGTAACCTCGACGGCATCCGGTCTGGTTTTTGCCGGGAACATCGAAGGCGACTTCGCCGCGTTCGACTCGGACACCGGTGAACGTCTGTGGAGCTACTACACCGGCTACCCCATTCATGGGACCGCAGCGATGACGTATATGCTGGACGGGCGGCAATACGTTCTGATTCCGTCGGGATCGACGCTGACAGCGTTCGCCCTGCCGAACCTGGCGGCGACGGTTTCGCAATAACGCATTCAAGGGCATGGAGTTTGAATGAAAGATGGAGGAAGGGCGATGATTCGGCCAACTTCAGTAGAAGCGCGAGACGACTACCGTATCTGGCTCCGGTACTCGGACGGAGTCGATGGGGAGATCGATCTGTCTCATCTGGCAGGGCGTGGCGTATTCAAATCATGGAAGAACCGATCCTGTTTCGAGACTGTGCACATGGCTCCGGCCGGAGGGATCGCCTGGAGCGACGATATCGAGTTGTGCCCGGATGCACTCTACATGCAGCTCACTGGCAAGTCAGTCACCGAAATGATGCCGGGCGCACGGCGTCTTGTTGAGAATGCCTGAACTCTCCCGGTTCTATGGGATCGTCATTCGCATGTATTTTGACGATCATGAACGCCTCACTTTCACGCACTGTACGGCGGAGATGAAGCGTTGGTGGAAATCGATAGTTTGGCCGTGTTGCACGGACATCTTCCTCCACGGGCTCAAGGGCTTGTGGCCGAGCGGTCCTCCCTTCGTCAAAAGGAACTACGGGAAGCCTGGGCACGGGCCAACCGCTTGGATCCGCCAGGAAAGATCGCACCACTGGAGTGAGTTGGCTGACGCTCGACTTTGTCCCGCATTCCAAGGCGCATATCCTCGCGCTAGCAGGAAGCGCGCCAGGGCGCCGTATTCCCGGTGGAGGCATCCCGGGTGCCGGCATAAGCGCCCATGCGGGCGCAAGGATACGCGCCGCTGCACTGACGGCGACTCCGACTCTTCGGGACGTAAACCTGTGATAAAGGCGGGCTAAAACGGAAAGGGGAACATCAGCCAACCGACGACGAGGGCCACACCCAGAAACGACAGAAACACGAACGCGCCGTATTTGAGTTGTTCCATCGGTTGGGTCTTGTTGATCAGGGCGAACACCACCGACACAATCAAGGCGAAAATCAGCAGTGCGGTGAAATGCGACAGGATCATGGTTTGCGTCCCTGGCTGATATCGAAGGCGTCCAGAACGACCAGGTAGTTCAAGAGGCCGGCCACCCAAAGGTAGGTGCTGCCGTAGTCGTAGTTCGGGTTGGACAGAACGCCTACCCCATACCCCAACCGTTGCGCCAGGATGTACGGTAGTCCGATGCCGACGTCCGCGACGAACGCGAACATGTGGAGTGGCACTTCGGGTGTGATGTCGTAGAGACGGCCTTGCATCATGAGTCCGAGGCCGAACATGGTCATGACAGAAGCCGTGAAGATGAGTCCGCGTACCCATCGCCCCAGAACGATATGAGAGATGCCCGGGATGAGCCAACCGGTGATGCAGATGGCCAGAGCGGTACCCACCCACATCGGTTCGCGAATGTTCGAAGGCGGGTTTTCTGGCGTCGATTCCCCGGATTCGATCTCTTCGGGCGCGGCTTCAGTGCCGGTGTTTTCGTGTTTCTTCTTCGGCATCAGTGGGTAATCAATGGGTAATCAATGGGTAAAAACTACTATGAATCGGTCTTGAGGAGATCGTCCAGAAGGGATTCTGCTCCGGGCTGATAGCCTACAATCTCGAATTTTTTGTGTCTACCCTTTTCTCCGGCGACCAGCACCACGTGAGACCGCCGCACTCCAAAGAGCTTCGCCAGGTACAAAGCCGCCGCCCGGTTGGCCCTGCCGTCCAGCGCGGGCGCATTGACACGGAGAACCAACTCACCATCGCGTACGCCGGCAATCCCGGTCCGTGCCGCGTTTGGGATCACTCGAACCTGGAGGCTCACGAACGCGCCCCGAACAGGGCTGTGCCGATACGCACCAGCGTCGATCCTTCCTCGATCGCCACCTCGAAATCGTGGCTCATTCCCATCGACGTTTCCGTCAGACCCAACTCCGTCGTCTTACGCTTCAACTGCCGGAAGTAGGGCCGCGCCTGCTGGGGATCCTCACAATAGGGCGGAATCCCCATCAGGCCCTGAAGTTCGAGTCGTTCCGAAGCCCGGATTGCATCCACCAGCGGTTGAAGCCGTTCTTCGGGAACACCCGATTTGGTCTCTTCGGAACCCAGTTTCATCTGGATCAGAACGCGCAACCGTGTTTTGGAGATCCGATCGAGGCGTTCGGCGAGTTCAACCCGATCCACCGATTGGATCACCGAAAAAAGGTCTATAGCTCTACTGGCCTTGTTGGATTGAAGATGGCCGACGAGATGGCGCGTAACACCGTTCAGCGCCAACAACGGGAACTTGGATTCGGCTTCCTGGATGCGGTTTTCGCCAATTTCGGTCAGGCCGCAGTCAATGGCCTCGAGAATCCGGTCGGGATCGACCCGCTTGGTCACACCGAGTAATCGGATCGACTCGGGAGATCGCCCCGACCGCGTGGCGGCCTCTCCGATCCTGCCCCGGATTCGACGGTAGTTCTCGGCAACATCGGTCATCTAACGGTACTTACCATATTCGGTGCATAATTGGCTATCCATGCACCCCCTCATCGTCATTCACTACAGTGAGTTAGCGTTAAAAAAAGGCAACCGCAACTACTTCGAAAACCGCCTGCTCCGCAATATCGACGAGACCCTGAAAGGTTGCGATGTTCCCAGAGCCCGGCGCATTTCAGGCCGTTTCCTGCTCGATCTGCGAACCGGCTCGGACGTGCCCGAGATCAAAAGACGTCTCGCCAACGTCTTTGGAATCGCATATTTCGGCGAAGGCCGGCGTGTGGACTGGCAAATCGATTCGCTCCGCCGATCCTGCTGGGAAATCGTCAAGGATAACGTGTTCGAGTCTTTTTCGATCGATACCCGACGGCCGGACAAGCGGTTTCCAATGACATCCATGGATGTGAATCGGGCTGTTGGCGCTTACGTTCAGGAACGATCCGGGGCGCGCGTCGATCTGACGCATCCGGACCTGACCTGCCAGATCGAGCTCGTGGAAGGACAGGCGCTGATATCGGCCCAGCGGCTGCCGGGCGCCCGCGGCTTGCCGTCGCACACCGGCGGCAAAGTTGCGGTCTTGCTGTCGGGAGGAATCGATTCTCCGGTTGCCGCGTGGAAGATGATGCGGCGCGGGTGCACCGCGATCTTCATTCACTTCCACAGCTTTCCGTATACGAACCGGGAGTCGCAGGACAAGGCCCGTCAAGTGGCCGCACTTCTATCGGCATACCAGCATCGGGCCCGGGTATATCTGGTCCCATTCGCCGAGATTCAGCGGCGCATCATGGTCGAGACGCCCGTTGAAACCCGGGTGATCCTCTATCGCCGATACATGATGCGGCTGGCCGAACGCATTGCAAGAAAGGAGAAGGCGCGCGTTCTGGTCACTGGCGACAGCCTGGGTCAGGTGGCGTCGCAGACGCTCGAGAACATCGAAGTGATCAGCCGCACCGTGAACATGCCGATCCTGCGCCCGCTGGTGGGAAGTGACAAGGAAGAAATCATCGGGATCGCCCGCCGTATCGGAAGTTACCCCATATCCATACTGCCCGATCAGGACTGCTGTTCGCTGTTCGTTCCCAAGCACCCCGAAACCCGTGCGTCGCTTGAAATGATCGAGCCGATCGAAGCCGGCCTGGACGTATCGGTCGAGTTCGAGGCGGCCCTGAGCGCCGCCGAGCTTCTGGTACAATACCCCGCTTATGAGACAGGGGCTGTTCGTCAGCTTTGAAGGCATCGAAGGTTGTGGCAAGACGACGCAGATCGACAGGCTGGCCAAGCGTTTGACGGCCGATGGCGCCCCGTTCACGATCACCCGCGAGCCGGGCGGCACCGCTGTCGGCGAGGGGATCCGGCAAATTCTTCTCGACTCCCAAACGATCCATCTCACTCCTGAAGCGGAGTTGCTTTTGTTCTACGCATCCCGCAGTCAGAACATCCAGGAAAAGATCCGTCCGGCGCTCGACCGCGGCGATATCGTGATCTGCGATCGTTTCTTCGACGCTTCGCTCGCGTATCAGGGTTACGGGCGCGGTCTTCCGCTCGATCTCATTCACCGTCTGACCGATCTGGTATGTCGCGAGAATCGGCCCTCGGTGACCGTCCTGCTGGATATCGAACCGGCGACCGGACTCCAACGCGCACGCGACAGGAATTCGGGACAGGCCGAAGACGAAGGGCGCTTCGAGGCCGAGGATCTTGATTTTTATCGCCGAATTCGCGACGGATACCTCGAACTGGCCGTTCGGAGTCCGGAACGAATTCACGTGGTCGATGCCGGGGGGTCGGTCGAAGAGGTCGAGAAACGCATCCGAATCGTTTTGGAGGCAACGAAGTGAGCGTCTCCGGCGTGCGGCCGTTTCTGGGGAACGCGGCGCTGGTTGGGCGGCTCCATGCCAAGGTAGCCGAGGGACGCCTGCCCCACGGACTTGTCTTTTCGGGGCCGGACGGCGTCGGAAAACGCACCTTTGCCCTTCATCTCGGACAGGCGCTCAACTGTTCGAACCAGACGGGAGGCCAAGCCTGCGGCAACTGCAACTCATGCCGGAAAATCGTTGCCGGCATCCATCCCGACGTCGCCACGATCTCGCTTCAGGACGACGCCAGCCAGATCAAGATCGGGCAGATACGCAAGATTCGATCCCAATTGGAACTGTCGACCCTTGAAGGCGACGCACGGGTTCTTCTGATTGACCCCGCCGAGCGGATGAGCCCCGGCGCCGCCAACGCCTTGCTGAAAGCCCTGGAAGAACCGCCGGAGCGGACCTATTTCATCCTGATTACGGCGAACGCTCACGAGTTGCTCCTGACAATCCGTTCCCGCTGCCAGCTCTATCATTTTGCTCCGCTGCGGCTGGCCGAAATTCGCGCTTCGGGAGTGGACGACGAACTCGTTGCAAGATGGTCCCGGGGGAGTATGGGCCTTGCCTTGTCGATGGATCCGGATCGGCTGCGAGAGACCCGTGACACTCTGCTGGAGTTTGTGGAAATCGCGGTGAACGCGACCGAACGGGATCTGGCCGGACTGCCGGGCGTCAGTGCCGATCTGGCTCGCTCGAAGGACGACTACCGCGAGAAGATCCGGGCGCTCGGCGTGCTGGTTTCGGATCTCCTCTATGCAAAGGAGGGCATTGAGGATCGCATCGTGAACGTCGATGAAGTCGACCGGATCCGGCGAATCGCAGCGGGTATCGATATGTCGAGAATAGTTCAGATCGGCGATTGCATCCGTTTCATCGAAAGTGCGCTCCGGCACTACGTGAATCGCCAGATGTTGACCGACATGCTGGCGTTGACGCTCAACTCCGAAACATCCCAGATACTGAATGACAAACCCTGGCAATATCGCTAGAATCAATTCCAAATTGACTCGGATTCATGCCTGAAGCGGTTTGAACCCGAATCGAAAAACCGTAACAAGAAACAAACTGACAATCTGACAAACTGCCCATGACGAGATGCCCGAGTTGCGTCTATGCGGCTTCGCGGGTTCTTGTCCGTTCCGATTGAGGAGTCCATGTCCAACCGAAAACTTATCCGACCGAACCTGTCTGAACTCAAGGAACAGATCACGGTCCGACAGCCCCGAAGAAAACCGGCCCCTACCGATGCAACCAACACCGAAAATTTCTACTACAACAAACAGATTCAAAACCGCACCCCGATGGTTGTGGTCCTGCGCGACGGGGAGCAGATTCATGGCGTGATCGAGTGGTATGACAAGAACAGCATCAAGGTGAACCGCCATCCTGAACCGAATCTTCTGGTTCTGAAGCACAACATCAAGTACCTGTTCAAGGAGAACACGAACGGCAATTAGCCCGCCTTTCTCACGGGTTTCCGTCGCGAAGAGTCGGAGACGCCGTCAGAGCAAGGCGCGCGCCCGGAGGGCACCGGAGGCGTACTTGACGGTACGTCGAGGAGCCCGACGAAGCGGAACGCAGCACTGGCGGATGGATCCGGCGCTGTAGCAGACAACTCGTGAGAAAGGCGGGTTAGGGAAATGCGAATCGGCATCAGCGCCGGCGACCCTGCCGGCATCGGCCTGGAAGTGACGCTCAGGTCAATTCCCTCCCTGCTGTCCGAGGCGACGTGGATCCTCTACGCGCCGCGCTCGGATTTCGACGCCAACTTCAAACGATTCGGCGGTGCTCTGAAGTGGGTGCCTTACACGCCGCGGATGCCCGAGGCGCCCGGCACTTTCCGTGTGGCGTTTGTCGAAGAGTGGGGTCCGCCGACCGAGACCGGCGTGGCCAGCCCCGCAACCGGGCAGCGCGCCCTGTCGGCCCTGTCCGCCGCAAGCCGTGCCGCATTGGACGGTGAGATCGATGGCCTGGTCACTGCGCCGCTCAGCAAGCAATGGGTTGGCGGCAACTTCCGTGGCCACACGGAATACCTCGCTGACCGGGCCGGCGTTCGAATGCCGGCGATGTCGTTCTTCACACCGACCTTCAAAGTTGTTTTGGCGACTACCCACGTCTCGCTTCGCGAGTCGATCGCCTCTCTTTCGATCGACCGGTACACTGCGCTCCTGACGCTGATTGCGAAGGAGTTGGAACGTTACGGAATGGCCCGTCCGCGAATCGCGGTAGCCGCCCTTAACCCGCATGCCGGAGAGGGTGGGATGTTCGGTTCCGAAGACGATGAAATATTGCGTCCGGCGGTCCGGTTGGCACAAGAATCGGGGTTGGATGTCTCGGGCCCGCACTCCGCGGACAGCCTCTACCACCGCGCGCACAGTGGCGAGTTCGACGTGGTCGTGGCCCCGTATCACGACCAGGGTCTGATCCCCGTCAAACTGATCGCGCCGCGCTCGTCGGCCAACGTGACGCTGGGTCTGCCCTACGTCCGGACCTCTCCGGATCACGGCACCGCATTCGAAATTGCCGGCCAAGGCGTGGCGGATACGGGAGGTATGGAGACGGCCATGCGGTGGGCCCTCGACCTGGTCCGGCGGAGCAGTGCAGGCCGATCCGAACCGAAGGCGGTACCCGTGGACCGAGCCGGCGACTCCTGAAACTGAACAGATCCTATATGAGCCCATGGCAGGACTCTTCAGGGTCCTGCCATGGGCTGATGGGTTCCAAAATGCTACGCCGAGGCCGGGGTTTCGGACATAATGGCTGGGCAGCTTGGCGGCATTTGGAGGATTACCGTGAAAACCTGTTTTGCATTGAAAGGCGTTGGTCGGGGCGCGCCAATCGGCCTTGCACTGATGGCGATTGCGGTGTTTTCAGGTCCAACCCCGGTACGGGGACAAAATGCCCCCGTCAGCGCCGGCCCCGTGGATGCCGCTCTGATCGAGGATCTCGTCGTTGCTTATCACATTCTGACCGAGCAAGGAATCATGGACGGTCTCGGACACGTCAGCGTCAGACATCCAGAGAATCCGAATCGCTTTCTGATCTCCCGTTCACTCGCGACCTCCCTGGTTGGGCCCGACGACATCGTCGAACTGGACCTCGACGGAGTGCCGGTCGAGGCCGATGCCCCCTTGCTCTATCTTGAACGGTTCATACACGGTGAAATTTACAGGATGCGTCCGGATGTCAATGCCGTCATCCACAATCATTCACCCAACGCCGTGTCTTTCGGCATGGGCACAATCGGGCTACAGCCGGTGAATCAGAGCGCCGGTTTCATTTTGGACGGCGTGCCGGTGTTCGACTATCGCGACCTCGACATCGAAGGGGATTTGGGAGTCGCCGAATCCAACCTCGTCAATACAATCGCACGAGGCAAGGCGCTCGCGGAAACACTGGATACGAGTCCGGCATCGCTGATGCGCAACCACGGCGTGGTCGTGGTCGGCAGTTCGATACCGATGGCCGTGGGCCGCAGCATCTATCTGGAGATCAACGCCGGAATTCAGACAAACGCCTTGATGCGGGGCGGGGAGATTCGCTACCTCGAGGCGGAAGGCGCATACCGGGAGTCGGTCACGCAGAGTGATTTCGCACGGCAGTGGGAACTGTGGAAACGCGATGCTTGCGTTTCCAGTGGGGTCTGCCGTCCGTAAGTCAGCGAAAGGAGAAAGTCGATGGCGAAATCGAAGAAAGGTCCTGTCAACCGTCGTGGTTTTCTGAAGGGCGCAGCCGCTGGCGCCGCCGCCCTGGCCACCGGTATTCCACCCGCGGAAGCGCGGCCCGCCGCACCTCTCCGAGGCGGTGCGCCGCTGCCGACGGCTGCGCAGGTAGCGGCCGAAACCGAGCAAGTCCCCCTGTCGGCGGATGTCGTGACATCGGGACGCCCGGGTTCGGATTTCATGGTCGACGTTATGAAATCCATGGGTTTCAACTACTGCTTCTCGAACCCGGGATCGAGTTTCCGAGGCTTGCAGGAATCGTTGATCAATCATGGCGGCAATTCGAGCCCCGAATGGATCACCTGTCTGCATGAGGAGATATCCGTTGCCATGGCCGATGGTTATGCCCAGGTGGAGGGCAAGCCCGAATTGGTGGCCGCGCACGGCACGGTAGGCATCCAGCATGCCGCCATGAATATCTATAATTCGTTCGCGGGCCGGGTGCCGGTCTATATCATCGCCGGCAACTCGCTCGATGCCGCGACCAGAAGGCCTGGCGTGGAATGGCTCCACAGCGTACAGGACGTCGCGGCGATGTCGCGCGATTACCTGAAATGGGACGACAATCCGGTCTCCCTGCCGCATTTCGCCGAATCGGCGATACGTGCCTACAAGATCGCCATGACGTTGCCTTACGGGCCTGTGCTCCTGGTGGCCGACACCGACTTGCAGGAAGAAATCATTCCCGAAGGCGCCCAGCATCGCATCCCGCGGCTCACACTGGCCTCGCCGCCTCAAGGCGATTCCGGGGCCGTAGAGGAACTCGCGCGCCTGTTGGTCCAAGCCGAAAACCCGGTGATCCGGGCCCGCCGCATGCGTTCGCAGGAAGGAATGGATCTGCTGGTCGAACTCGCCGAAACGCTGCAGGCGCCCGTTCAAGGGGGTATGCCCTCCAATCATCCACTCGCGCAAGGCGGCTCGCTCGGCGACGCGGACGTCATTCTGGGGCTGCAGGTACGGGACTTCTTCGGAACCATCAATGCCGTCCGGGATCAGATGCACCGGACCTTCAGTTCCAGAATTCGACCGGATGCGAAACTTGCAACGATCAGCAGCAACGATCTGTACGTGAAGAGCAACTACCAGGACTTCCAGCGCTATGCGGAAGTCGATATCTCCATTCCGGCCGACCCCGAAGCGACCCTTCCGGCCTTGATCGAGGCATGCAGGCGGCTGATAACCGGCGATCGCCGGAGAGTATTCGAAGAACGCGGACGGACGCTGGCGGCGGACAAGGAACGTGCCATGGAGCGGGCCCGCCAGGAAGCCCGTTATGGTTGGAATTCGAGCCCGATCAGCTATGACCGTATCTCGGCCGAGTTGTGGGATCTGGTCAAGGACAAGGACTGGGCCCTGACCGGAGGCGCCGATCGATTCTTTGACGTCACCCGGCGCTACCAGACCAAGGAGGGTTCGGGTGCGGCCGGGGTTGGCTATGGCTCGCCGGCGGCTGTCGGCGCCGCGCTGGCCCACAGGCAATATGGCCGTCTGGTTATCAATCGGCAGAACGACGGCGACTTGATGTACGCGCCTGGATCCTTGTGGACGGCTGCGCACCACGAGATCCCTTTCCTGAGCGTCATGCGCAACAACCGCTCCTACCACCAGGAAGTCATGCACTTGCAGCGTATGGCCAATCGCTACCAGCGGGGCACGACTTCGGCGAGCACCTTTGTCGGCACCGCGATCGAAGACCCCGACATCGACTACGCCTCACTTGCCCGGAGCATGGGTGTTTACGGCGAAGGTCCGATCGAAAACCCCAACGAACTGAGGGCGGCGCTGCAGCGCGCGATCGAAGTCGTGGAGCGTGGCGAACCCGCCCTGGTCGATGTGGTGACCCAACCGAGGTAGGAAGACAACGAAAGGAGACCGAGGGCGATGCAGGCGATGATTTTTGTTCTGTTATGGGCCTACGGGGCGCAAGCGCCATCGCCGGACGGCGTTCCCTCCGGAGATGCCGACCGGGGGCAAGTGCTTTACGATGAACGCGGCTGTTATCAGTGCCACAACCACGACGCGTCTGGCGGGCCGGGGCCGCGCTTGGCGCCGGACCCGACACCGTTCGGTGGCTTTTCGCGATATGTTCGCGCGCCGTCTGGCGTAATGCCACCGTATACCGTCAACGTACTGTCCTCGGAAGAACTGGCGGATATCTATACCTTTCTGCTCACAATCCCCGAACCTCCGCCGCTTGAGAGTATTCCTCTGCTGAACAACGAATAGAGCAGCGCGCCCTGCTGTTCGCTGAAAGCCTGTGCTCCGACATTCGATGATGAGGGAATTGCACGTACCCGGTGACACGGTAACGTTCATGTATTGTCGGATGGTCGACAAACCAGGAGAAAAATCATGAATTCAAGACCCCGGATGCCATTCGCGGCACTTCTGGCAGCAATCGTCCTCTTCGGCGGCCCAAACGCTTTCGCCGCGATCGACTGTGAAGAGTTGTCCTTGCTGGTGCTGCCTGAAACGGTGATCACGGAAACCGAACGCGTGGCCTCCGGCGGCTTCGACCAGCCTGGAGGCGGTGGGGATCTTTCCGTGCCCTCGATGTGCCGGGTGGCCGGCATCGTCAGTCCGGCGATCCGTTTCGAAGTCTGGCTGCCCGAGGACTGGAACGGCCGCTTGCAGGCCGTCGGCGGTGGTGGACTGGCCGGCGCCATAAGTTACGGGGCAATGGCTCAGGCCGTCAGCGACGGTTTCGCGTCGGCCTCGACGGACACCGGGCATCGGTCTTCCGACCAGGGCTGGCTCTCCGACCCGCAGCGCCGGACCGACTACGGCTATCGCGCCATCCATGAAATGACTCTCAAGGCCAAGGCCATCATCGACGCGCACTACGGCCGGGGGCCGGAGTATTCCTATTTCAACGGCTGCTCGACGGGAGGTCGCCAGGGGCTGATGGAAGCCCAACGCTATCCCGGCGACTACGATGGCATCGTTTCTGGCGCGCCCGTCAACCGGTTTACCCATCTGCACATCGGGCAGCTCTGGACGGCGCATGCCACCTTGAAGACGCCGGGCGCCGTGCTCACCGGCGACGACTTCGCACTGCTTGGCGATGCGGCCGTCGCGCAGTGCGACATGCTCGACGACGTCGCCGACGGCATCATTCGGGATCCACGTATGTGCACGTTCGATCCGGCCGTGCTTCAGTGCGGTTCGGGACAAGACGGCGCCTGTCTGACAGCGCCTCAGGTGGGCGCGGCCCGGATGATCTATCAGGGCGCGGTCAACCCTCGCACCGGCGCGCCGATCTATCCGGGCCTCGAACCCGGCGGCGAAGGCGCACAACCCAACAATCCGGGTTGGGCTCTGATCATGAACGGCGAAACGCCGTTCTTCATCGACGACGCCGTGATCGGCGGAATGGCGTTCGAAGACTCCGAATGGGACTGGCGCGCGTTCGACTTCGATAGGGATGTCGAGACCGTCGATGCGAAACTCTACGGAGTGCTCAACGCCGTCGACGCGGACCTTCGCGACTTCAAGGCCGGGGGCGGAAAGCTGATCGTCTATCACGGCTGGAACGATCCCGGCGTCATGCCTCGCCATACGGTCGACTACTACGAGCGGATCGTCGATTTCATGGACCGGACAGAAGGCAACGGATACGCGAACACTTCGGATTTTACGCGCCTCTTCATGCAGCCCGGAGTCGGGCATTGCCGCGGCGGCGTCGGTCCCGACCAGACCGATTTCATGTCTGCAATCACTGAGTGGGTCGAAGAGGGCCGCGCGCCCGACCGTCTCACGGCGAGTGCGGTCCGGGACGGCAACGTCACAATGACACGTCCCCTCTGTCCGCATCCCCAGGTTGCCGTCTATAACGGTAGCGGCGACACGAATGACGCCACCAGCTTTGAGTGCGCGCTGATGGAGTAGGCACGGCGCCGTTCGACGATGCCAGAAGCGTTGTCATTCGCGCCGGGGTTCTCCCATATCCGGTCCCGGCCAACCGGCCGTGACCGATTCGGCGCGCGGGTCCCGGCGAGACGGCGACAATCCGCAAGCAAGACTCCTTGCCGGTATCGTTTTGGCTTGGCTTGAAGGTCCGCGGGAAAGAGCTGAGGACGTAACGATCGGAATTGAACGGCGTTCAGGCACGGAACGAAGTCCACGCAAATTTTTCCACCGGCGGTCCCGACCGCAATGGGCACCATTGCCCAGCGGTTTGGAATCAACCAAGTTGGAATCAACCGAGCCGGGGCCGCGGAACCGACGGACGCACCGGGCTTGAAATCCAGAGTCCCTCGCCCGAAGTGCGGGTTCCGACTCAAGAGCGGACCCTTGCGATGACGCAAGCCTGCACGCCGACAACGGCGTCGTGAGGTCAGAGATGTCTGAAACCAAGGTGGCCGCGGGTGTCTATGATCACAGCGGGTGGGCAGCCGTGGTGTGAATTTCGAATGGGATGGTGCTCGATCGACGACGAATCGATCTGATCGAACCCGGACTCCCGAAGCTTCCGCACCATCACGAAGCACAGATGCTGCCAATAGCCGAGGGTGTCGCGCTCGTGGCGCGTGTGCGTCGATCGGCGGCGTTGTGTACAAGAATTGCGCTGGACGAACTTCCAGCGAATGTTCGAGCGATTGCAATTCGCAAACGTCCCACACTGCCGCCCACTGTCGCCGAACGGATCACGAACTACCGCGCACAGAATGTGGCCGACACGGCGATGTTTCGCGATGTCATCGTCGAAGCCGCAGAAACCCGGGGCTGGTTCGTGTACGAATATGATGTGAAAACGGTGTTTGCCGAGGCGGCCAATGTTCTCGGGCTCGACGACATCTCGCCGCGATTGCAAGCGATTGGCAAATCGATCGGACCCCCCTGGAACAAGGACTACAGGCTGGGGGCCGCAGCCGCCATTGTCGCAGCGAAGGAAGTTGAAAAATAGGCCCAGACTATAGCAACCCGTGGCCGCGTTCCGGCCCCCGATGACGCATCACGATACGTTGCGGCCGACGGCTACCCGCGATGGTTATAATGCCGCGATCACCCTCATCCGTGATGAACAGGAGTGCAGTATGCTCGACGGGGCAAATCGCTCGCCAGGTGAGCGATAACATGGATTGACGCGTGACCAATCATTAGTCAACGCAATTTCAGTACGTGACTCCCGCAGCCTCCGCCGCTTGAGAGTGTTGCTCGGTCAATTCCGGCAGGTTTTGCAGAGGCCGTAGATCTGGAGGCGATGGTCGTGGACGTGGAAACCCAGTTTTTCGGACGCGGCGTCCTGGGCACGTTCGATGTCGGCGTTGAAGAACTCGATCGATCTGCCGCACACGGTGCAGATCATGTGATCGTGGTGCTTGTGGTTGTAGAGGTGTTCGTAGCGGGTCATGCCGTCGCCCAGATCGACCTCTCGCGCTAGGCCGGCATCGGTCAACAGCTTCATCGTCCTGTAGATTGTGGTGTAGCCGACCCGCGGATCCAATTTCCGAACGTCGTTGTAGATGTCTTCAACGCTCCGATGCCCCTCGTTTGCGATGAAGGATTCGAGGATGAAGAGCCGATGGGAGGTCTGTTTCAAACGCCTGGCCTCGAGATATTTTCTGAAGACCTGCATTTCCGCTGAACCGGCCGGCATTATTGCGACATCTGGCTGGATAGATTGATGACGTCGTTATAGAGGACAAAGACGATCAACGTCAGCAGGAATACGAAACTCACCTGCGCGATACGTTCCTTCACGGCCAGGCTCAGATCCTGGCGCATGATTCCTTCGATTACCAGCATGAGCATGACGCCGCCGTCGAGAATCGGAATCGGCAACAGATTGACGATGCCCAGGTTGAGGCTGATGATCGCCATCAACACGATCAGGTCCGTAAATCCCTCCTCGAACCGGCGGCCCGTCTCATTGATGATTCCGATCGGCCCGTCCATCGCTCTCATCGAGGCTTCACCCCGAATCAATCTACCGAGGATGTCGAAGATCAGAACAGCGTTGGCAGCGTTCCACCGCAGCGAAGCCACGAAGGCATTAGCCGGGTTGAGTTGTATTTCGACCATGGGCGCCGCGATCTGGATCCCCAGAATGCGGTCTCCGTCTTCATTCACCGCCGGCTCGGCACCGAGCACGATGGTTTCGCCATCGCGGAGCACGGTCACGTCGACGGTTGTCCCCGGAACCTCCTGCAGGGCATCGACGACCCCTTGGGCGTTGGCGCCATACAGGTCGATGTCGCCGATGGCGACGATCTGATCGCCGAGAAGCAAGCCCGCGCGCTCCGCCGGAGAGTCGTCGGTCATGCTGTACCCGGTGATCTCGGTTCCCACGACCTGATCCGGGGAAAAGCCCACGAACCCGATCTCCCTCGGTCCCCGGGGTTCGGGGGTCACGACGGTTTCAATCGACTGCCCGTCCCGATCCAGGATGATCGAGAACGGAACATCGGGACCCAACACGGAATCGATTTCGATGTCCTGCCAACTGAAATCGCTTTCGCCATTCCACGCGACAATGCGATCACCCGGCTGAATCCCCGCGGCCTCGGCGGGAGATTCCTCCTCGACGGAACCGATGACCGTATCCGTGGGCGGACGCCGTTCCGAAACGCCGTACATGTAAAGTCCGGCCATCAATCCGATCGCGAGCACGCCGTTCATGGCGGGTCCCGCGGAAGCGACGAGAAATCGTTGCCACTTGGGTTTCGACATGAACTCGTCCGGGTCGCCTGTCACTTCGTCTCCGGGGTTCTCTCCCGACATCTTGACGTATCCGCCCAGCGGCAGCGCGCTCAACCGATAGTCCGTGTCACCGTATCGAATGCCCAACAGACGAGGTCCGAAACCGACCGAAAACGTTTCGACACGGATCTTGAACAGCTTCGCGACCATGAAATGGCCTGCTTCATGGATAACGATGATCACGCCAAGGACGATCAATGCGACGACGATATTGGTCAGGACACCGAACATGTTTCCCCTTTAAGAACTCCAAGATACAGAAAAATAATCTTATCACGGAGGTTAGCAGCCCGTGGCAAGTCCCTGCAGGGCCGCGCGCAGGGGTCTTCGGGTCTCAGACGCGAAGAGAGGAGCGGAGCGATGGTTGCTCATCGTGACCGACGAACGACAAAGTCTGCGGCCCGAACCCCCCTGCGCCCTACGGGTTACGGCGGCATCGGGCCATCTGCCACGTTGCCACTCCTCGATAGATGGGGGACATCGACTTCGTCGTGGCGCCTCGCAACTGGTCCAATGGCGCTCGTAACGCGACCCTGCAGGGACTTGCCACGGGCTGCTCGCAACCTGAATTCCGGATGCCTCAAAGTGCGGGAAAGTGGGTGCTCGTTACGGCTTCGGAGGCAACCGCGCGTGCCCACCGGTCGGCTTCGAGGACGGCTTCGACGGTATCGGTGGCGGTGGGAGAATGAGAGTCCAGAACGCGTTCGATGATCCGAGGCAAATCCGTAAACGAGATCCGATGTTCCAGAAAGGCATGGACGGCGACTTCATCAGCGGCATTCAGGACCGCGGGGGCAGTTCCGCCCATTGCGATCGCCTGATATGCCAGATTGACCGACGGAAACCGTTCGGTGTCGGGAACGCGGAACTCCAGAGGGGGCAGAGAGGCCCAGTCCAGCGGGGTTAGCGATGACCCGACGCGGTCGGGATAGGTCAGGGCGTATTGAATGGGACCGCGCATGTCTGCGACGCCCAACTGCGCCATGATGGAACCATCGACGAATTCGACCATTGAATGGACGATGGACTGCGGATGGACAACGATGTCAATCGACGACGGGGGAAAATCGAAGAGCCAGCGCGCTTCGATCACTTCGAAGCCCTTGTTCATCAAAGTCGCCGAATCGACCGTGATACGCGGTCCCATTTTCCACGTCGGGTGGTTGAGCGCCGCTTCCGGTGTCACGGTGGCAAATTCCGTTGCAGGCAGGTTCAGGAACGGGCCGCCGGAGGCCGTGAGCACCAGTCGGCGGACTTCCTGCCGTTGGCCGGCGCGCAGACACTGGTGGATCGCATTGTGCTCGCTGTCGACAGGCAAGAGCGATCCACCATTCCTTTGCGCGGTTGTGCGCAGGAGTTCTCCGGCGATGACCATGGCTTCCTTGTTTGCAAGCGCAACGATCTTCCCCGCGCGGAGCGCCGCATACGTCGGTTCGAGTCCGGCGGCGCCCACCGCGGCGGAAACCACGATGTCGGCTTCATCCATGGCTCCGATCCGCCGCAGCCCGTCCCGGCCCACAAGCGTTTCCGGAACCTCGGCGCCAACCGAGGCACAATCATTCCTGAACTGTCCAAGCAGGGATTCATCCGCCAAGGCCACCTGCCGGGGGCGGTAACGCGCGACCTGCGATGCCAGTTCACGGGTCGAAGCCCGGGCGGCAAGACCGACGACCTCGAACTCCGGCGCCAGATCGTCGATCACTCTGAGCGTGTTCCGGCCCACCGAACCGGTCGAGCCGATGATGGAAACGCGTTTCATAGCGATACCAGAAGGAAATAAAAAACCGGGGCGGCAAACAGCAGGCTGTCGATTCGGTCCAGCATGCCGCCGTGTCCGGGTAGCAGCGTGGAAGTATCCTTGATTCCGGCGCTGCGTTTCATCGCCGATTCGAACAGATCCCCAACCTGACCCGCAACCGCCGTCCCAAAGATCGAAACGCCGAGCAGGGTCGATGGCGGCAATTCCATGAGCGTGCCTGCCAGCAGCAAGCCTGCAGCAACACTTGCAACAGCGCCTGAGACCGCGCCTTCGACGGTCTTGTTGGGGCTGATCCCGGGCGCCAGTCGATGACGCCCCATAGTGCGCCCGCCATAGTATGCGGCCGTATCCCCAGCCCAGACGATTCCGAACAGCGTCATGACGGCCTCGCGCGGAAGCAGAATCAGAAACCCGATCAGGATTGAAACATAGGCCAGCCCCGCGGCGCCACCGAGGACGCGGTCGGTGGTGCCGGCGACCGGTTGGGTCAATGTCGCCGTCATCAGAACGAGCAGGGTCAGCGACAATCCCGCGACGACCCATGCCGGACCGCCAAAAAAGGACATGGTGACCGCGCCGCCGAAGGGAAGAAACCAACGGCCCGTTCGTGCCCTGCCCCCAGTAGCAGTCAGATTGAGGAACTCATCCAGGGCGATCGCGGAAATAATCGCAACCAGGCTGGCAAACAGCCAGGCAGGTCCCCAATAGGTCACCACCACGACCAGGGGAAGTCCGATCGCTGCCGTTAGAATTCGGGTCATCGAACCAGAGCCGGCGGGGCAAGACCTCCATAACGCCGTTCACGCTTTTGAAACGCGATGATCGCTTCGTAGAGGTGTTCTTTTCGAAAGTCCGGCCAGAACGTATCGGTCACCCAGATTTCCGAGTACGCAATCTGCCACAACATGAAGTTGCTGACCCGCAGTTCTCCACTCGTTCGAATGAGGAGATCCGGATCCGGGAGGTCGGCGGTATACAGGTGCTTTGAAATGTCTTCTTCGGTAATGCCGTCGAGCAAACGCGCATCTTCCTTCGCTTCTGCAAGTATCTCGTTCATGGCGTGCCGAAGTTCGTTCCGTCCGCTGTAGTTGAGGGCAACGTTGAAGCGCAATCCACTATTGAACTGCGTCCGATCGATCGCGCGGTCCAGTTCCTGTTGGACGACCGGGCTCAATTCGGAAGTGTCGCCCAGGGTCCCGAATCTGATGTTGTTGCGGTCGAGATTGTCGATTTCCCTTTTCAGGTACTCCCGAAGCAAATCCATCAACGTTTCAACTTCGGTGCGGGGACGCTTCCAGTTCTCGGTGGAAAAAGCAAAAAGGGTCAGCGCCTCCACACCGAGAGAGGCCGAACTCTCCAGCACCTCCCGCACCGACTGGATACCTGCGCGATGGCCGGCCACACGCGGAAGCTTCCGCTTTCGCGCCCACCGGCCGTTACCGTCCATGATTACGGCAATGTGGGCCGGCAACGCATTGGGATCGATCCGTTTAACGAGATCTTTTGCGACGCTGGACATTTCGCGGCTATCTTACCATTCGACCGGGAAACCCGCCTTTCTCACGGGTTTTCGTCGCGAAGAGTCGGAGACGCCGTCAGAGCAAGGCGCGCGCCCGGAGGGCACCGGAGGCGTACTTGACGGTACGTCGAGGAGCCCGACGAAGCGGAACGCAGCACTGGCGGATGGATCCGGCGCTGTAGCAGACAACTCGGGAGAAAGGCGGGTTAATGCCGATGACCCGAGGGACTTTCAAAACTATCGGATCGGCCGAGAAAGCTACCGTATATAGACAGGGTGAATTTGTCCTTCCAGTGAACGTCCGAGAATTCAGTGGTTTAACCTGACAAGCTGGACATAGCGAGGAGATTCCTGTATAAAACGCTGAATGGAGAGGACGAAATTGACCAGCCAGGAACTGTCGGAGATCGGGGTACGGCCAGTGGAGCGAAGCGAGGAAGGGCAGTATCAAGAGCAGATGAAGCGTCATCATTATCTGGGCGCACTGGCGAAGATCGGGGAGACGGTCTGGTACGTGGCCACATGGCGCGGGCAGTGGGTGGCGCAACTGAGCCTGTCGGCGTCGGCGCTGAAGTGCGGGGTTCGGGATCGATGGATCGGCTGGGACTTCCGCTCGCAGTATGGGCGGCTGAAACTGATCGCGAACAACAGCCGCTTTTTGATCCTGCCGGGCTGGAATCGGCCGAATGTGGGCTCGCGGGTGTTGTCAGGGACCGAGCGGCGGGCCGGGTCGGATTGGCGCGAACGGTTCGGTCATGGGTTGCTGCTGCTGGAAACGTTTGTGGATCCCCGGCGCTTCCATGGCGGCGTGTATCGCGCGTCGAACTGGTTGGAACTGGGACGGACCCGGGGATACCGGCGCACCCGGGACGGCTACAGCGCCGAAGCCGATGCCCCGAAGCTTGTCTTTGTGCGCCATCCCCATTAGGATACCGGCGCACCCGGGACGGCTACAGCGCCGAAGCCGATGCCCCGAAGCTTGTCTTTGTGCGCCGTGCGTATATAGACCCTGTGCCGTGATGCGCGCGGGCAACTGACCCACCCTGGCCGGGAACATCTTCAACTCACCGGAGCCCCCAAGATCATGCTCAATGCCGCACAGATGCGCCAACTCCCCCAGTGCTTCAAGACCATTCCCGATCCGCGCCGCGCTCAGGGACGGCGCCATCCCTTGTCGGCAGTGCTGGGCATCGCGGCGGGCGCGACGCTGTGCGGCATGCACGGCTATAAAGCCATCTCGGATTGGGCCGATGCCCTGGGGCAGAAAGCCCGCGAACGTTTTGGCTGCCGGCGGGAGAACGGCCGCTATGTGGTTCCCAGCGAGTTTGTGATTCGGGATTGTCTGGTCCGGATTGAACCGGGGGCGCTGGACCGGGCGCTCAATGCGTGGAATCGGGCGTGGGGCGCCCCGGACGATGCGCTGGCCATGGATGGCAAGACGATGAAGAACGCCCTCGACTCGGACGGGCGTCAGACCCACATCATGAGCGTGGTCGGGCATGAGTCGAAACGCTGCTACACCCAAAAAAAGTGGGAACCCTGCCTGTAGCCGGCGGCGAGGAGCGCAAGCGCACGAACGAAATCGGCATGGCCGTTCCCTTGCTTCAAACCTGCGACATCGCCGGCAAGGACATCACCGGCGATGCCCTGCTGACCCAACGCGCGATCGCGCGCTATTTGGTCGAGCGGGGAGCGCACTATCATTTCACGGTCAAAGGCAACCAACCGACGCTGGAACGCGATATCGCGTTCCAGTTCCAAACCCGCGGACAACCCGACTTTGTCGAGGTCACCCCGCCCGATCATGGCCGCATCGAAACCCGGCGCATTTGGTGTAGCGCCGAACTCAACCACTACCTCGACTTTCCCCACCTGGGCCAGGTCTTTCGGATCGAGCGCGAATCCATCGACAAGAAATCCGGCGCCCTCACGTGTGAAACCGCGCTGGGCATCACGAGCCGCTCACCCGGCGAGGCCTCCCCCGAACGCTTGCTGGCCATCAATCGCGGTCATTGGAGTATCGAAAGCGTCCATTACATCATCGACTGGAATTACGATGAGGACCGCAGTCGAATCCGCACCGGCTTCGGCCCGGAAAACATCACCCGCCTCCGACGCTTTGCCGTCGGTATTCTCAAATCCTTTCAAAAACCCGCTCAATCGATCGCCCAATCGATGCGCAAACTCTCTTTCAATACCCGTCTCGTCTTCGACTACTTGAGAATGACTCGAAATTCATTCCCCACATCATGCTCCATCTGAGAACAAATTTGCCGTGCGTATATAGACGACCCAGGCTGACAGTTCCACAATATAATGATCTTGACCCATCGTCCGCACGAGTTTTGCAAGTCCCTCACCCGAAAGCCCTTTGATACTAACGAAATCGGGCGGATCGGCCGTACTCGACCGAGATCAGGTGAAGGCCCCGCGCCGGTGCGGACGGTCCGGCCTCACGGCGGTCTTCGGCGGCAAAAATTGCCTCGATCCGGGCGGGATCGATCTTGCCCTTCCCGACCTCGATCAGGGTTCCAACGATGGTTCGCACCATGTATTGAAGGAAGCCGCTGGCCCTGATGCGAAATGCCCAGTCCCGGGTGTCGCGCAGCCACTTCGCTTCATACACTTCGCGGACCCGGTCTTTGACTTCAGCGGCGGCCGCCGAAAATGAAGTGAAATCATGGACGCCGACGAAACACGCGGCTGCGCGGTCCATCGCATCGGGGTCCAGGGGCTGCCAAAGGGGATATACGAATTCGTGATGAAAAGGAGATACAACGGGGTCGCGCCAGAGGCGGTACTCGTAGGTCTTTGCGGTTGCGGAAATACGCGCATGAAATTCGGCGGGGACCTCTTCCACTTCGGAGACACGGATCTCGGCGGGCAAGAGCGCGTTGATACCCCTGTGCAGCGCGTCGATTCTTATGGCTCGCGGGGTTTCGAAGTGGGCGACCTGACCGTGGGCATGGACACCCGCATCGGTACGGCCGGAACCATGAGTCGTGACGGCGTGATCGAGGAGATTCCCAAGTGCCTGTTCGAGATCTCCCTGAACCGTGGGAACGCCAGGCTGAATCTGCCACCCGTGGTAGTGTGTGCCATTGTAAGCCAGAGTCAGTTTGATCTTGCGCATGCCGATCCGGCGTCGAACTATAGCACAGGCATTTCATGATCGAAGTCAGTGCCATTGTCATCGCTTTCAACGAAGAAGACCGGATCGCCGAAACGGTATCGAGTCTGGGATTCTGCCAGGAAGTCGTCGTCGTCGATTCCGGAAGTACGGATCGCACGCGTGAAGTGGCCGCGGCCTGCGGCGCTCGCGTTTTGACCCGTAGATGGAGCGGCTATTCGGATCAAAAAAATCACGCCGCCGAATGTGCTTCGAACGATTGGGTGTTCAGCGTCGATGCCGACGAGCGCCCCGCGATCGAGCTTGCAAACGAGATCCGGCATTGGCAGGCCAACGGCGATGCCGCCGCCCAGGCGGCTTTTTCCATGCCGCGACGTGTGTGTTACCTGGGGAAATGGGTCCGGCACTCCGGATGGTACCCCGACCGCAAGACACGGCTTTACGATCGAACGAAAGCCCGATGGATGGGCAAATACGTCCACGAAGAATTGGCGGTCGAGGGGAGGATCCGACATCTTGAAGGCGATCTTCTGCACTTCCCGTACCGGTCTCTCGATGAGCACCACGCCACGATCGATCGCTATACCGCGCTTGCGGCGCACGAGCTACGGGAGCGGGGCCGGCGATTCAACCCCTTGCGTCTGGCGTTGGGACCGCCCTTGTATTTTTTGAAGAATTTTTTCTTTCGCGCGGGGCTTCTGGATGGCGTTTCCGGTTTGAGAATCGCTTACATGGGGGCGCGTTACGTTCTGATCCGGGAGTTCCGCCTGTTTCGCCGATGGAATTGACGATTGCACTGTTATTCGGGCTGTGCATCGGCAGCTTTCTCAATGTCTGCATTGCCCGGCTGCCGGTGGGGGAATCCGTTGCCGTTCCCCGCTCCCGCTGTCCCAAATGCCGCAAGACGATTGCCGCCTACGACAACGTCCCCATAATCAGCTACTTCCTGCTACGGGCACGCTGCCGGAACTGCCGCGGCACGATCTCTGCAAGGTATCCGGCCGTGGAAGCGCTCACCGGATCGATCAGCATGCTGATCGCCCACCGGTACGGACTTGGGCCCCAATGGGGGATTTATCTTCTGTTCGCGGCATCGATGATCGTTCTGGTTCTGATCGATCTGGATCATCGAATCCTTCCCGATGCGATTACGCTCAACGGAATCTGGATCGGCGTTCTGGTCAGCGTTTATCTCGCACTTCCCGGCGAACTGCCGGTCCGCCTGTTCGACCTGATTGGAATGGCGCCGGCAAACCCCCGGATTCTGGCCCTGACCGGAAGCCTCGCGGGGATCGCTTTCGGAGGGGGGCTGCTCTGGGCGGTCCGGGAAGCATTTTTCAGGATTCGCGGCGTTGAAGGCATGGGACTCGGCGACGTGAAGATGATGGCAATGGTCGGGGCGTTTCTCGGACTGCCGCTCACTCTGCTGACAATACTGCTCGGATCAGTGGCCGGATCCATCGTCGGTATCGCGTTCATGCGCCTGTCCGGGAAGTCTCGCGACTACGAACTTCCGTTCGGGAGCTTTCTGGGAGCGGGGGCCGTCATCAGTGTCATTTACGGCAACGATCTGATCCGCTTCTACCTGGAGAACGTCTTTCCTCAACTCACGTGACGCCGCCGGGTTTGGTTCCCCAGTGCAATGCCGCGATACCGCCGGTGAGGTTCCGATACCGAACGCTCTCGAATCCCGCACCTTCGATCATCGACACCAGCTCACGTTGCGGGGGGAAACGGCGTACCGATGTCGGCAGATAACGATACGGGCCGTCGACTCCCGACAACCATGCGCCGATGCGCGGCAGGATGTGAGTAAAGTAGAAATCGAAAACATGACTGAAGCCCGGGACAACCGGTTTCGAAAACTCGAGTATCAGTACCGTGCCCCCCGGCAAGAGGACCCGATACATTTCCGCCAGCGCTTTCGCCACCGATTCGACGTTGCGGATTCCAAACGCCACGGTCACGAAGCGAACCGAGCATTCGACGAACGGAAGTTCCTGGGCGTCGGCCTCGGCGATTTGGATTCGCGATCCAAGGCCTCGGCGTTCGATTTTTCTGACTGACTCCATCAGCATCGGATGACTGAAGTCCGCCGCAATCGTTTCCAGCTTCAGGAGTCCGGAGATATCGAGCGCCAGATCGCCCGTCCCGGTGCAAAGGTCCAGGCAACGGTCTTCGGGCTGGGGTGACAGCGACCGTATCATGGCGACAACTCGGCGCCTCCAGTACCTGTCGATGGATGCGGAAAGAACGTGGTTCAG
The DNA here is from genome assembly GCA_963555775.3 of Terriglobia bacterium. Taxonomy (GTDB): domain Bacteria; phylum Acidobacteriota; class Terriglobia; order 20CM-2-55-15; family 20CM-2-55-15; genus JAJEDW01. Next base: position 302,016 of record CAUVWY020000010.1, read on the forward strand.
CAAATCGTAGCGGTGGGCGATCGCCCCGAACATGTGCTGAACCGTGCGGCCATCGGGGCCCTCGTACGCTTGAGTTTCGGAATGTCGATGCATTCAGCGCGCGGCGGACAGTTCCTCGAGAACCGAACCGACCATCCCGATGGGAATATCGGATCGAATCGTCACCGATCCGATCCTTTCGGGAAGAACGAAATGCAGCTTCCCGTCACGAATTTTCTTGTCATGGCGCAACGCTTCAAGCATGGCCGGGACCGGTAAACGTGCAATCCCGGGCAGCTTGCCTATTGCGGCGACCGCGGATTCGATGCGCGCACGTTCCGGGTCTGCCAGCACCCCCATGCGTGCCGCAATCCTCGCCGCTCCGATCATTCCATATCCCACGGCTTCGCCATGACGAACCGACCGGTAGTTGGCCGCGGCCTCGATGGCATGTCCCAGGGTATGGCCGAAGTTGAGTATCCGCCGTAAACCCGCTTCCCTTTCGTCAGCGGAAACCACCTGGGCCTTGATGCGCAAGGAGCGGTAGACGAGGCTTTCGACGACGGCCGGGTTGCGAGCCGCGATAGCTTCACTTTGGCGCTCGAAGCTTCGGAACAAGGCCCGGTCGCGGATGACGCCGTACTTCAGGGTTTCATAGAGACCGCTGCGGTATTCACGTGCGGGCAGCGTATGGAGCACAAGCGGATCGGCCACCACGAGCCGGGGCTGGTGAAACGTGCCGATCAGGTTTTTGCCCCGCGTGTGGTTCACCCCCGTCTTTCCGCCAACGCTTGAATCCACCTGCGACAGCAATGTCGTGGGGACATGGACGACGGCTATCCCCCGCAGATAGATCGACGCCGCGAAACCCGCCACGTCTCCGACCACGCCGCCGCCAACGGCAATCACGGTGGATTGCCGCGTCAGCTTCAGTTCAAGCATCCGGTCCAGAAGCCGTACCACGGTTCGAAGCGTCTTGGCCCTCTCGCCATCGGGGATCAGCGCAATCGGGTACTTCCGAAGCGGAAGCGTGTCGACGGATTCGAGAACGTTCGGTTGAGACACAACCAGGAAGGAGTCGTCAAGACCCTCCTCGCGCAGCAGGGCGTGGAGGCTTCGGTACGCACCGCTTCCCACAAGGATGTTTGACGATGCCGTCTTGAGCTTCAGCTTTATTCGACGCATGACTGCTTGAGCGGGCTCGCCGGGTCTTCCCTGTTCGGGAAGGAGGTTGCCTCAAAACTCCCTGGCACGCAACGCCAGTTACCGGGATTCCGAAATGAAACCGTGCGTGATAACGCGGCGGCCATGAGCGTGGCGACCCTGAACTCGGTGCACCGATTCAGGTTCATGCGGTCTCCGTTCGCAGCCGATCGGCCGGTTCGTTGACGATTCTGGGCGCGCTGCCGATCGAATTATAGCAGACCGTATGTCACCGGATTGGACGGACAAGCCTTTTGTTTTCTGTCGGTCACGGTGCATCCGGCATTCGGTTGACGCGGCACTTTGCGTTTGACTGCGTTCCGAGGCTGCCGCTATGATGAAGGCGCGTATCGTCGACTGGAGGACGTGTTCATGGGCCAGTTAGGAATGATGGAGATTGCGGCGATATTTGTCGTGGCACTCTTGGTATTCGGTCCAAAGAAGCTGCCCGAACTGGGCAAATCGCTTGGAAAGGGCTTGCGGGAGTTCAAGCGCGCCACCAACGATCTGAAGTCCAGTTGGGATTCCCAGGTCAGAGACATCGACCGGGAGGTATCGAGCGCCGCCCGGGACATCAAGAACGTTGGAAAGGATATCGAGAAGGACCTCGATAACAGCATCGCCCAGAAGCGTCCCGATTCGCCTTCCAGCGTCGCGAACGGCGGGGCGTCCACGGCCCAGACGACACCTTCGGCCTCCACCCCGGCGGACGATGCCAACCCGGCGGAATCACCGGACGCGGGAATCGGGGCGAAGTCGCCCACATCCCCGACGACACCTTCCGCCTCCACCACCGCGGCCGACGCCAACCCCCCGGAAACTCCCGAGGCCGGAACTGAGGCGAAGTCGCCCGAGCAACCGGCCTGATGTCCATCGAATCGCCAGAGCAAGAGGTCGACGACGGACCTTCGGGTCAGATGTCCTTCCTCGATCACCTCGAGGAACTTCGAACCCGTATTCTTCGAGCCCTGATTGCCATTGCGGTGGCGTTTGTCATCTGCTGGGTGTTCGTCCAGGATATCTTTGTGATTGTCTCGCAACCCGTTCTGGAAGCCCTGGAAGCGTCCGGCAGTGGGAGTGAAGGCATGGTCTTCACGAGTCCGACGCAGCCGTTCAACCTGTTCCTGAGGGTGGCGTTCCTGGCCGCCGTGTTTCTGTCCTCGCCCTTTATTCTGGCCCAAGTCTGGCTGTTTATCGCACCCGGACTCTATCGGAACGAGCGGCGGTATGCGATCCCTTTCATTTTATCGGGAACGGTGCTGGCTCTGGTGGGCGCCGCGTTCGGCTATTACATCGCGTTTCCCTTTGCACTGGGGTTCCTGATCACTTGGGGTGAGAGTGCCGGGCTCGAGGCGATGATCGTCGCTACCGATTATTTCAGCCTGTTCATCGCCATCGAACTCGGTATGGGAGTGATCTTTCAGATCCCGCCCATTATTTTTGTCCTCAGCAGGATGGGGTTGGTCACTCCCGGATTTCTGCTGCGCAACACCAAGTACGCCGTCCTGATTTCGTTTGTCGTTGCCGCGATCATCACGCCAACCCCGGATATTCCCAACATGATGGTCATGGCAGGTCCGATGATCCTTCTGTACCTGGTTGGCGTCGTGGTGGCATACGTGTTTGGCAAGAAGCAGCGTGAATAAGTTGTAAATTGAAGAAAGAAGCGGACAAAACGAACGAACAGGAGGTGCACGATGAACGATAACAATAAAGGCGAGGCTATCGGATGGTTGGTTACCGGTGCCCTGATCGGCGCCAGCCTCGGACTGCTTTTTGCCCCGCAGAGCGGAACCGATACCCGAAAGCGGATCGGCAGACGGGCACGCCGAGGCTTCGAAAATCTGGACGAACTGCGTACGGGCATCCACGATCAGGTGAACGGATGGGTCGAAGACGTGACACAGACCGTGGATGACAACCTGGAACGGGGCCGGAAGCTGACTAGTGCGGGTCGCGAACGGGTAATCGGTGTTTTCGAAGAGGCACGTCAGCGGGTGGATCAAGGCAGGACACGGATCGAAAAGATCATCGGCGCCGCTGAATAACAGTCCAGACCACTGAATGCGCGGTACATGTATTGCGCTCGATGGGGTATTGAAATTGCGCCGCTTTCCTGAATAAGATGGGGAGATGCGGATGCGAATTCATCGAAATTCAGGAATTGTGGCGCTGGGCGCCGTAATCGGCGCTCTGGTGGCGGGCGCCTTCGTGGGACGTGCCGCGGAGCAGCGGTTCAACGCTCTTCAGCATGAAGCCATCAGGTACTACCGGACGCCGCCGGACGACTCCATTGCGCGGGCCGAGGAGCGCATCGAATCTGGCGAAGTCCAATTGGTCCGTGATTCCAAAGACGACTATCTGGGGTCTCTGTTGGACGCGCTCGACATCGATGTGTCGTCCCAGATCCTGGTGACATCCAAAACCAGCCTCCAGATTTCGTTGATCACGCCGGACACCCCGCGGGCAATCTATTTCAACGACGACACCTACATCGCCTGGGTTCAGGGCAGTCCGTTCATCGAAATCTCCACGGTCGATCCCAAGCTCGGCGCGGTGTTTTATACCCTCGACCAGACACCCGGTACCGCCGCCGGTTTCGAGCGTGACTTCGACGTCTGCATGCAGTGCCACAACCCGAACGCTCCCGGCCACGTCATGACCTCCACGATTCCCGACGAAACCGGGACACCCATGTTCCATGCCGGAACCTTCGTCACCAGCGACCGGAGCCCGATCGAGGAACGCTGGGGCGGTTGGTACGTCACGGGAATCCATGGCAACCAATTCCACATGGGGAACCTGATTCTGCGTGACTTGCCTCCTACGCCGCCCGGAATCAATACGCAAAGAGTCGAACTTGACCGTCGGTTGGGTGCCAACGTGACCGACCTGTCCGGGTACTTCAACGCGGAACCCTACTTGTCGGCAGAGAGCGACATCGTGGCATTGATGGTGATGGGACATCAGGTGTTCGTCCAGAACCTCATGACAAAACTCAACTATGCGATTCGGAAATCGCTGGTCGATCGTCCGGGTGTGGATCCACTGGAGGGGAACGAGGATCTCGCCGAAGAATTCGTCGATGCGATGCTGCTGGTCGGAGAAGCGCAACTGACGAGCCGCGTGTCCGGACCTTCGGGGTTTACCGAAGATTTCGAGAGCCGCGGGCCGTGGGACTCCATGGGCCGCTCACTCCGTGAACTCGATTTGAGCCGCCGGTTGTTTCGCTACCCGTTGAGCTATCTGATCTACTCGCGGGCGTTCGACCAGCTTCCGGCGCCGGGCCGCGATTTCGTCTTGAGCCGTATCGAAGAGGTTCTGTCCGGACGGGACCGAAGCGAAAAGTTCGATCATCTCTCGGACGTCGACCGCCGAAACGTACGGGAAATCCTTGTCGAAACCATGCCGGACTACGCTGCCGCCACTACCGGGCGGCGATAACATCCCTCCATGGGAAAACAAACCGCCGCTTTCCCTTCCCGAAACCGCTGCTGTCAGCGCGAGTTTAAGCAGATGAGGGATGCTCGCCGGGTAACGTAAACTCGCGCTAGAATGCACCCATGGTTCGCACCTCGAATGCTCTCGCGCTTCTGAAAGTCCTGGCAACCGCGGCCTGGGCCGACTCCACGTTTTCGCAATCCGAGATGAACTACATCAAGGAACTTGCGCGCCGATTCAGCCTTGAAGACGAGGAATGGTTTGCCCTCCAGCCCTATCTGGAAGATCCACCGACGGAGGAAGAATGCGAGGCCGTTCTCCGGGACCTGCTGTCGCGTATAGGTTCGCCTTCGGAACGAAAAGCCGTTGTGAATCACATTGAAGGCGTGATCGCCGCCGACGATCGGATTTCGCCCGAAGAAACCGCGCTGCTGCGCCGATATGAAGAAATCCTGAATGAACCGTCGTCGCTGGATCTCATGGTCAAACGACTGAAGAGCCTGCTGCAAACGCAACAACCCCATTCGACGGTGGATCTCGACGAGTTTCTCCGGAACAAGATACTGTTCAAACTTCGGCGCAAAACCGGGAATGTTCGGATCACCCCCGAGGTGCATCGACTGGCCCTGCTCGGAGGGTTGATGGGAGTTATCGCGCAGGCCGACCACGACATCGACTCGAGGGAGTTGGAAGAAATACGGCGGAAGCTTCAGGCTCGCGGCGATTTCGACGATGATTCCATGGAAATACTAATCGCGATCATTCATGAAGAGTCGGTCCGCGGACTCGACCGCCACCGCCTGATCGCTGAATACGCCAAGGGCACGACGCTGGACGACCGCGTTGAACTGATGGATCTTCTGTTCGGGGTGGCAGCCGCCGATGGAGGTCTGACCCATCCGGAACTGGAAGAACTGCGGGCCATTTCCTCGGCCCTTCGCCTGAGCCACAAGCAATATATAAACGCCAAGCTTCGCAGCAGGGACACGACGTCTTGACCCGGGACGCCGTCGCGCAGCGGCGGTTTCTCCACGAGTGACAGCGACTCCGAACGGGATTCTTTTGCCGTTGCCCAGTGTCGGGCCGACCCCAGGGTGCTGGCCCGCCTTTCTCACGGGTTTTCGTCGCGAAGAGTCGGAGACGCCGTCAGAGCTGGGGCGTATATCCTTGCGCCCGTGGCGCGCGCCCGCGCTTGATCCGGCGCGAGGAACGCGCCGCTACGCACCCGGCGCGATCGGCGCCAGGAAAGCGCCTGAGAACGCGGCACTGGCGGATGGATCCGGCGCTGTAGCAGACAACTCGAGAGAAATGCGGGCAAGTTTCCCAGACTGTTATCAAGGAATCTCTGCCGCCGAAATCACTTCAGGATTCGCACTCAAGGTTTCTCCCTCGTCGATCCGAACCAGTTCCCCTCGCTGTTCGAACCTGCGCACGAGTTCGGGATCGAAGTATGCGTACGGCTCCAGGTACTCGAATCCCAGAAGGCGATACCTGCCGGGCGTGATCCCCTCAAACCGGAACCGGCCGGCATCATCCGCGATTGCCGATTTGTACAACCGGGTCAGGTTGCGACGCCCCAAGTCGGGAATCAGAACGAGTTGAGCGCCTCTGACTGGGTTTCCGTCCCTGTCGAGCGCCTCACCTGACAGATGTCCGCCGTTCCGGCCGAGCACGATGTCGAGAACGGAATCGGGACCGGCAACATCGATTATGTCATCGAGGATCTCTTCCCCTTCGAACCGAATCCGCTTGACGTAGTACTCAGAGGAGTTCAGGTCGGCGCCATTCGCACCGCGGACCTCAACACGATACGTTCCCCCCAACAGATCCGGAGCAAACCACACGCCTTCTTCCGGATCTTCAAGTCGTGTGCCCTTGGTGGATATCGTTTCTCCAACTCCCACCAAGCGGAGCCTGATCTCATTCCAGTCCTGAGCCGCGTCTTCGCCGTTATCGTCAAGGGACATCCGGGCCGTGAGTCCGAAGCTTGGCTCAATAGGTAAAATGATGTCATCGACGTCTCGGTCCAGCACTTCAACTGGAATCGTCCTCACCGATGATTGGATTCGGTCAGGGATCCAGCCCATGAGTCGATACGACCCCGGGGCAACATCCTGGAATTCGAAGTGTCCGCCACCCGTCGTGCGAACCATGAGCGCAGTCACCGGACCCGACTCGTCGGGGGGCAGCAGGCCGACCCCGGCATCCGCGACTCCCGGCAGGCTGCTGATCACCCGGCCACGGAGGCTGAACGTGTCGACCGGCACAGTCGCGAAATTGACGCCACCCCGAAATTCCCCAGCAAAAACGGCAATTTTAACCGCCTCGCCCTCGTCGAGGACGCCGGGATAGTACGTGGCGGCACTGAGATTCACCGGTGCGACATTCGGATACGTGCCGGTATTCACGCCGACAGGCTCCGCGGCCACGCTGAGCAGGTATTCGCCCGGATCCATCCAGAACAGACGGTACTCGCCCAGGTCGTTGGTTTCTGCGGCCTGAACCTGAACCAACGAGCGCGTCCCGTCCGTCCGATACTGCGAACGCCATGCCTGTACGACAACGGCGGGAAGAGGTTCCCCGGCGGCGTCATGGACACGACCCGAAATCGTCGCCGTCGGCGTCAGCGAAAACACCAGATCCCTTTCGTCACCTGGAACCAACTCCACCGGGGTGCCCGGCGCCCCCGCGTGCGGTTGCGCGTATTCTTTCCGCACGAATCCATCCGCGTACACCGTGATCCGGTACTCACCGGGCACCAGATTGTCGAATCGGAACTGACCGCTCGTGTTCGTTCGCTCAGTGACTGCCGGGCTGCCTTCTGGCTGGACCACTAACACCCCACTGAGCCGGATCGTGGCGGGACGGGAACCCGTTGCCGCCTGACCGCCTTCCGGCAGGAGGATGATCTCTATCTTGGCTTCCGGCACGGGAACGGTCGTGCCTTGACGCACGACCGTTCCCGTAATCGTCCCCGAATCGACCTCGCCGGCGCTCTGCCCGGCCGGGGTAAACGGACCGTTCAGCAATTCGAAAATCAACAGCGCGATCGCAAGACGCATGGATCACCTATCGCGCCTTCCGAGCGCGCGTTGTTGTGTCCGAGAAATAGAGTGCGTCGTTTTCCCGGCGGCCGGCAACGACCGCGACCGGAGGCGCCGGCTTGCCGGAACCGGGATTGGCGGTCGGGGAAGCCGCCCCGATTTCCGGGAACGCCACGGATCGGCTGAGACGGATATCGATTCCGGTGACGGTATCGCCGGCGCCCAACGTAATGGTCCGTGCATCGCTGTAGTCGGTAGTTCCGGGAAAGAAGAGAGGCGGATAGTCGCGATTCGGCGGTATGTTTCGCGAACGCGCAGGACCGAAAAAACTCTGCGGGTCATCCGCAACCGAAGCCATTGCCCCACGGCGAGCCGAAACCAGATAATCGCCCGGAGTCAGCCAGAACAGACGGTACTCACCCAAGTCGTTTGCTTTCGTACTGGCCAGGATGTTCAATGGACTTCGAGCGTCGGGATCGCCGCTCACCTGCACCGCGGTGACCCTGGCGCCGACCATCGGCCGGCCTTGTTCATCGTATATCCGTCCCGCGATGCGAGCCGCACGTTGCATCTGGAACGTAACGTCCAGGGTTTCTCCGGGCGATAGCATCAACGGCGTCCCCGGCTGTCCTGGGGCAAGGCTGCCGTACTCCGTCCTGACGTATCCATTGCGGGCAATCACCAGATGGTGCTCGCCGGCTTCCACGTCGACGAGCACAAAACGCCCCCCGTCGTCGGTGACTGCAGCGACGCTCCGACGCGCTGGGTCAAACCTTGACATGGTTCCGAATTCGCGATCGGCCAGTTGCACGACGGCTTGCGGTAATGCCTCACCTGTTCTGGCGTCGACGACAACTCCTCGAATCGTCGACCCGTCCGAAATCGGCGCCTGGGCCGGAAGGGATTGAAGAACCGCGACCAACGTGACTACAAGGAATTCGATCACTAACATTTGGGAGTTTCCTTCAATTGGGGCCCATGGGGCTCAGACCATGAGTCCGAGCCCAAGAGCTCCCCGTACCGGATCGATTCAGGTATGTTCGCTCTCATGCCAGTAGTCCGGGATGTCGCACTTGCGCCAACTCACCGGCTTGGCGGTGCGCGGATTTACCGTCGCGCCACCGGCGTCAAAACACCAACCGCGTTGGAGCGAGCTGTCCCGCCGCGGCCAATCTTCTGGCAGCATGCAGCGCGAACAGGGGTGCCAAAGGCTTGAACACCGCGCCAGCCGTACGTTTGAATCCCTCGGGATTCATCGCCAGGAACTTCTCGTGTCCGATGCGCCGCCCGATGACCAACTGACCCTCGCGGCGCCGTGTCAGCTCGGTCCCCAACCCGATCAACTCGTCGGTCGAGAAACTGTTCAGACTTTTCACCGGTTTCTCGTCATGCTCGTTTCTGAACCATGACAACCCGCGCCTGCCGCCGATGGATTCGTCCACCAGTGCGGCGTCGCGCCGCCACGCCAACGCCCACTCCGCCTTGTCGTAGTATTCGGGCCCCACTTCGAAGAGAAGCCGAACGCAATTCCTTGAAACGGCAACCTTGAAATGCACATCCTTCTTGTAACCGCGCTTGTCGCAGCCGATCGCCACCCATGTATCGTCCGGGGGATTGACGGTCCTGCGGGCATGCCTGGCCACATGTGGAAAGACCTCGCGGTCAACGGCCGCCGCGGTCGGCGGGGCCAACTCATCGCCGATCGATTGGAGCTTCGGCCGGATGTGGGTCGCGAGCGCCTCCATCCGAGCTTGGAACCCCGGTATGTCGAATATCCTGAAGTCCTCTGCTGTAAACAATTCCATGGGCGGTCACTGTCCTTTTGAACCCATTGTATTTCACGAATCCTCAGTGCGTGCCGAACTTTGTCCGTGGCAGATCTTGTCCGATGTGTATCGATGCGTTTGGCGGGCCGCGGGGACCGTTTCGTCCAAAGGATTCCCGAAACTCCGGGTGCCGGGACCGGGATTTCGTTCAGGGGCGGGTGTCATGACGCCGGATTGAGGTTGTACAATGGGGGCCTGCCGGTTATGGCAGCCCGTGGCCTGCCGGTTATGGCAGCCTGTGGCCCGCCGTGTCGCGGCAGCCTCGGGAACCAAGAGAATGAATTGTGCGGGGACCGGCACTCCATGTTGCTCGGACCTCTGGCGGCTGCATTCACCGCCGCGACGGAATGAACGCTCCAACACGGGTCAACCCCCCGACGACAGCGAGAAAGGAAACTGAATGGAAGAGACAAGAGATCTGGCCGCCTATCTGGTGACAAGCAGGTTCGAAGACATCCCGGATGACGTCCGTCACGAAGCGCGGCGATCCATCCACAACTATCTGGGATGCGCGCTAGGCGGAAGCGGGGAACCCGCGGTGGACGCCGCCATCCAGGCGTTGGGCCCCTATTCGGGCCCGGCCACGGCGAGCGTTCTCGGCCGTTCCGAAAAGCTCGACCCACTCCACGCATCGTTGATGAACGGCATTAGCTCACACGTCCACGATTACGACGACACAACCCCGAAAAACTTCATTCATCCCAGTTCGCCCGTCGCATCCGCACTCTTCGCATATGCAAGTCAGTCAAAGGTTTCTGGACGTGAGTTCATGCATTCCTTTATATTAGGGTTCGAAGCCGAGTGCCGGGTTGGGAACGCGGTTTTCCCGGCGCATTACGATGCGGGCTGGCATATCACGGGAACTGCCGGAGTCTTTGGCGCCGCGGCTGCGATCGGTACCCTGCTGGGTCTCGAGGAACGGGAAACGGTCTGGGCACTGGGGTTGGCGGCGACTCAGGCAGCCGGTCTGCGGGAGATGTTCGGATCCATGGCCAAGTCGTTCCATCCCGGCAGGTCGGCCCAGAACGGATATGCGGCGGCGCTTCTGGCACAGTCCGGATTCACTGCCGGCGAACACTCGATCGAGGCGCCGCGCGGGTTCGCAGCCGTCCAATCCTCCGAATTCGACCTGTCGAAGGTCACCGCCGGCTTTGGTGTCGATTTCGATCTCCGATTCAACACCTACAAGCCGTTTCCCTGTGGAATCGTCAACCACCCGGCGATCGACGGCTGTATTCAACTTCACGACGAATACGGGTTGTCGGCCGACCGGATCGAGCAGGTCCGGCTGAAGGTCGCGCCACTGGTTCTGGATCTTTGCAACAAGCAGCGGATCGCGACGGGCCTTGAAGGCAAGTTTTCGGTCTACCACGGTTCCGCCGTCGGCTTGGTTCGCGGCAAAGCGGGAATACAGGAATACACCGACGAGACGGTCGCCGATACCGAAATCAAGCGCATCCGCGAGGGGGCCACCGCCGTTGGCGATCCGGCAATTACCGAAGACCAGGTACATATCGAAGTGGATCTCACGGATGGGCGGACAATCCGGAAGTTCGTCGAAAAGTCTCTGGGTAACATCCACCGTCCGATGTCCGACGCGCAGTTGGACGAAAAATTCCGCGGCCAGGCGGCGCCGGTCCTGCCAGCGCCGCAGATCGAAACGGCCATCGAACTCTGCTGGCGCATTGACGAACTGGATGACATGAACGAACTGGTCTCGGTTGCGGTCCCCTAGGAGCCGACGGCGGTCGGTCAAGTTAAATCGGATCAACGATTTAGTTCTCTGGTCCGCGGACGACTTTGCTTCCGATCCGCGAACGTTCGATTGTATACTGGCCGCTATCTTCGCCGGTGGAGGTTCAGAATCCAATGGCAGCGATCACGTTCACACTGAACGGTCAACCGCAAACCGTGGATGTCGTTCCCGAGATGCCCCTCTTGTGGGTATTGCGTGACACCCTGGGAATGACCGGCACCAAGTTTGGGTGCGGCATGTCGCTGTGCGGCGCCTGCACGGTTCATATCGACGGCGTGCCCACGCGTACCTGCATGACATCGGTTTCCAGCATTGCCGAGAAGGAAGTCATGACCATCGAGGGCCTGTCCAGCGATGGAAACCACCCGGTCCAGCAGGCCTGGATGGAGGTCGATGTCCCGCAATGCGGCTATTGCCAATCGGGACAGATCATGACTGCGGCCGCTCTGGTCCGGGATAACCCGAGTCCGACCGACAACGACATCGACCGGGCCATGCGGAACAATATCTGTCGTTGCGGCACGTACCAGTCGATTCGCGCGGCAATTCATCGAGCCTCGGAAATACACGCCGCGAACGGAGGTGCGTAGTGGGCATCCCATTTGAAAAAGTGGACCGGCGGAGTTTCCTGAAGACCGGCGCCTTGGCGGCCGGCGGACTCCTGATCGGCTTCAACTTTCCGGGCCGCCACCTGAGCGCGCAAACCGGCAATGGCAACGGACGGTTCAACGCGTTCGTCAGCGTGGGGACCGACGACCTGGTCACGGTCATCATCCACAAGCCAGAGAACGGACAGGGCACAATCACTTCCCTGTCGATGCTCGTCGCCGAAGAACTCGAATGCGACTGGAGCAACATACGCTGGGAGTTCGCGCCAATTGACCGCGTATACGGATTCCCGCTCCAGGGAACCTTTGGAAGCACCGGCATCCGAAGCTCCTGGCAACCGCTCCGGGAAGCCGGCGCGACGGCGCGTGAAATGCTGGTCCAGGCCGCCGCCGACCGCTGGGGGGTGGGCACGGCCGAGTGCCGCGCGGAAAACGGCGCCGTTGTCAACACGGTGTCTAACGCACAGTTGCGGTACGGACAACTCGCCGAGGCGGCGTCGCAATTGCCGGTTCCTCCGGATGTCGCTCTCAAACCCGCATCGGAGTTCAAGCTTATCGGCACCCCGACCCGGCGCCTGGACACCATGGCAAAGATCACGGCGCAGGCCACGTACGGCATCGATGTACGAACACCGGGAATGCTGTTCGGGGTGGTTGCGCGTTGCCCGGTCAACGGCGGCAGCCTCCGAAGCTTCGACGCGGCGAACGCCCGGGCGGTTCCGGGAGTTCGCGACGTTGTCGAGATTCCCTTCGGCGTGGCCGTGGTGGCCGAGAACACATGGGCCGCGCTTCAGGGGCGCGAGGCGCTGGAAATCGCTTGGGACGAAGGCCCCAACGCCAACCTGTCCAGTGCCGGTATCCGGAATACATTGGCCAGTTTGGCCGAACAACCCGGCGCCGTTGCGCGTAACGAAGGCGACAGCGCCGGGGCACTGGCCGTGGCGGCTACCCGGGTGGAAGCCGTTTACGAAGCCCCGTATCTGGCGCACGCCACGATGGAACCCCCAAACACCACAGCGGATGTACGGGCCGGCAGTTGCGAGATCTGGAGCGGCAGTCAGATCCCGGGCTTGGCCCACAGTTCGGCCGCGGCTGCCGCCGGACTCGAACCCGAACAGGTTACGGTCCACACCATGTACATCGGCGGCGGATTTGGTAGCCGCGGCGGTGGGAACGTCTACGCCGAATCCGTTGAGGTTTCCAAGGCCGTCGGCGCACCCGTCAATCTGGTCTATTCCCGCGAAGACGACCTGCAGCACGACCGTTTTAGGCCCGCCTCGTACGCAAGGCTCGAAGCCGGGCTCGATGCCGACGGATGGCCCACGGCCTGGACGGGCCGCGTCGCCTGTCAGTCGTGGATGGGGCTGCGAAACGGAATCGACCGTGAAGCCGTAGCGGGGCTCGCCGACGTGCACTACAGCATCCCGAACGTTCACTTCGAGTATCACCCGCCCGAGATCGACATTCCGACCAATTTCTGGCGATCCGTGGGTCATTCGCAAAATACGTACTTCGCCGAAGCATTCGTGGACGAGTTGGCCGCGGTCACGGGCAAGGATCCCGTCGAGTTCCGGCGGCGCCTTCTGGCCGGCGAACCGCGACTGCTCAATGTGTTGAACGTCGCGGCCGAAGAGTCGGGGTGGGGCGATCCTCTACCCGCCGGACGGTATCGCGGCGTCGCGGTGACAAACTGCTTTGGGAGCTACAACGCGCAAGTGGCTGAAATATCGATCGAGAATGACCGGGTTCGGGTCCACCGCGTGGTGTGCGCGATCGACTGCGGTCAGGTCGTCAATCCGGACGGCGTCGTCCAGCAAATGCAGAGCGGCATCGTCTATGGTTTGAGCGCGGCCCTGAAGGGTGAGATCACTCTCGACCGGGGCCGTGTTCAACAGACCAATTTTCACCAGTACGACGTGCTGAGAATGGATGAAATGCCGGTGGTGGATGTCCACATCGTTCCCAGCAACGAGTCGCCGGGAGGCATCGGCGAAGTGGGCACGCCCGCGATCGCTCCAGCGGTCGTCAACGCGGTCTTCAGCGCCACGGGAAAACCGATTCGAAAGCTTCCCATTCGACCTGAAGATTTGGCATAGTGGACCATCGGAACCGATCCAAAAGGAGTAGTGAGACTTGAGAATTCGACTGAATGCATTATTGGCAATGGTGGCCGTGTTCGCCCTGATTTTTTTGGTTCCGACCGAGTCGATGGCGCAGCGTGGACGGGGTGCGGCCGCCGACCAGCCTCCCGCGGGACCGACACCCCGGCTTGCGAACGGCAAACCGGATATGACGGGATTGTGGGCCGAACCATACACCCCCAACATGGCCGGACGCGGCTCCTCGAGTGTGGTCGATCCGGTCACCCGAGAGCCCCTCGACTGGGAACGTAAGGGCGACCCCCTGCCGGACGCGGTGGACCCGAACCGCGCTCACGATCTTCCGTATACCGAACTCGGCCTGCAGCGCTGGAAAGAATACGATCCGGTCACGAACGGCGATTATGCGGGAAGCTGTATGCCGTTCGGGATGGCGCGGAACATCAATTCACCTCACGGCTCGTACATCATCGCCCATGAGGACGCCATTGCGATCCTTTTCGAACAGAACACCTGGTTTCATCTGATTCCGATCGGTGGCGCATGGGAATGGCCCGAAGACCTGCCTCCGGCCTGGAACGGATATTCCGCCGCGGAGTGGGACGGGGACACCCTGGTTGTCCGCACAACCAACTTCAACGGTTATACGAAACTGGACACCAATGGACACCCGCACAGTTCCACCGTCGAGATGACCAACACGTTTACACGCCTTGACGAGCGGAACATCGAACATACCTTCACGGTTCACGATCCGGTCATGTACACCAGAGACTGGATGAACGTCCGCACCTGGCGCATGCGGGATAACCCCGACGTCCTGATGGAGTATTCCTGCGAAGAAAACAACCTGGGGTTGTTCGACGGGGCGATCACGCCGTGGCGCATCCCCGATGTCGTCGACTAGTTTCGGTGACCGCTGTCGCCATCGTTGGCAAAGGAGTCCGTCAGTCATGAGCATCAGATCAAGATCGGCAATCGTGGCGGTGCTGGCCTTGCTGGTTTGCTCGATCGCATTGCCTTCGTCGGCACAGCGGGCGATCATTCGCTACGACCCGCAAGCGCCGCTGCAGGCGTTGCCCGACAGAGACCGCGATCGTGCAGAAGACGAACTCGATGACCTCTTCGGCATCCAGGACCAGGGCGACCCGACCCGCCGTCTTCGGCTGATCTCCGATTTCATTTCAAACTATCCGACCAGCGAGTTCACCCATCTGATTTATCAGGCGCGATGGCAAACGCGTCTGGAACAGGAGGATCCCGAAGCAATCATCGACACGGCCCTGGAGGCCCTGGATGCCTACCAATACTTCATGGACAGCAAGCTCGGTTTCATTGAGGAGCCTGAAGGCTTGCCCCAATATCCGACGGCGCAATTCCGGCTGGCCAGTCAGAAAATGCGGTATTACCAGTCCATCGCCGAGGCCTATGTCAACCTGGGTCAGCCCGAACGGCACGGCAAATTTGTTCTCAGATGGAGCATGATGTGGGGAATGAATTTCGAGTCATTCTCAAGTAGTCGAAGACGAGACGGGTATTGAAAGAGAGTTTACGCATCGATTGGGCGATCGATTGAGCGGGTTTTTGAAAGGATTTGAGAATACCGACGGCAAAGCGTCGGAGGCGGGTGATGTTTTCCGGGCCGAAGCCGGTGCGGATTCGACTGCGGTCCTCATCGTAATTCCAGTCGATGATGTAATGGACGCTTTCGATACTCCAATGACCGCGATTGATGGCCAGCAAGCGTTCGGGGGAGGCCTCGCCGGGTGAGCGGCTCGTGATGCCCAGCGCGGTTTCACACGTGAGGGCGCCGGATTTCTTGTCGATGGATTCGCGCTCGATCAGAAAGACCTGGCCCAGGTGGGGAAAGTCGAGGTAGTGGTTGAGTTCGGTACTACACCAAATGCGTCGGGTCTCGATGCGGCCATGCTCGGGTGGCGTGACCTCGACAAAGTCGGGTTGTCCGCGGGTTTGGAACTGGAACGCGATATCGCGTTCCAGCGTCGGTTGGTTGCCTTTGACCGTGAAATGATAGTGCGCTCCCCGCTCGACCAAATAGCGCGCGATCGCGCGTTGGGTCAGCAGGGCATCGCCGGTGATGTCCTTGCCGGCGATGTCGCAGGTTTGAAGCAAGGGAACGGCCATGCCGATTTCGTTCGTGCGCTTGCGCTCCTCGCCGCCGGCTACAGGCAGGGTTCCCACTTTTTTTGGGTGTAGCAGCGTTTCGACTCATGCCCGACCACGCTCATGATGTGGGTCTGACGCCCGTCCGAGTCGAGGGCGTTCTTCATCGTCTTGCCATCCATGGCCAGCGCATCGTCCGGGGCGCCCCACGCCCGATTCCACGCATTGAGCGCCCGGTCCAGCGCCCCCGGTTCAATCCGGACCAGACAATCCCGAATCACAAACTCGCTGGGAACCACATAGCGGCCGTTCTCCCGCCGGCAGCCAAAACGTTCGCGGGCTTTCTGCCCCAGGGCATCGGCCCAATCCGAGATGGCTTTATAGCCGTGCATGCCGCACAGCGTCGCGCCCGCCGCGATGCCCAGCACTGCCGACAATGGATGGCGCCGTCCCTGAGCGCGGCGCGGATCGGGAATGGTCTTGAAGCACTGGGGGAGTTGGCGCATCTGTGCGGCATTGAGCATGATCTTGGGGGCTCCGGTGAGTTGAAGATGTTCCCGGCCAGGGTGGGTCAGTTGCCCGCGCGCATCACGGCACAGGGGACGCACAAAGACAAGCTTCGGGGCATCGGCTTCGGCGCTGT
Organism: Terriglobia bacterium; assembly: GCA_963555775.3. Classification (GTDB taxonomy): domain Bacteria; phylum Acidobacteriota; class Terriglobia; order 20CM-2-55-15; family 20CM-2-55-15; genus JAJEDW01. The sequence continues at coordinate 318,739 of CAUVWY020000010.1, forward strand.
AGCCGTCCCGGGTGCGCCGGTATCCCCGGGTCCGTCCCAGTTCCAACCAGTTCGACGCGCGATACACGCCACCATGGAAGCGCCGGGGATCCACAAACGTTTCCAGCAGCAGCAACCCATGACCGAACCGTTGGCGCCAATCCGACCCGACCCGCCGCTCGGTCCGTGACAGCACTCGAGAGCCCACATTCGGCCGATTCCAGCCCGGCAGGATCAAAAAGCGACTGTTGTTCGCGATCAGTTTCAGCCGCCCATACTGCGAGCGGAAGTCCCATCCGATCCATCGATCCCGAACCCCGCACTTCAGCGCCGACGCCGACAGGCTCAGTTGCGCCACCCACTGCCCGCGCCATGTGGCCACGTACCAGACCGTCTCCCCGATCTTCGCCAGTGCGCCCAGATAATGATGACGCTTCATCTGCTCTTGATACTGCCCTTCCTCGCTTCGCTCCACTGGCCGTACCCCGATCTCCGACAGTTCCTGGCTGGTCAATTTCGTCCTCTCCATTCAGAGTTTTATACAGGAATCTCCTCGCTATGTCCAGCTTGTCAGGTTAAACCACTGAATTCTCGGACGTTCACTGGAAGGACAAATTCACCCTGGCCCGAACGGCACGGCAAATTTGTTCTCAGATGGAGCATGATGTGGGGAATGAATTTCGAGTCATTCTCAAGTAGTCGAAGACGAGACGGGTATTGAAAGAGAGTTTACGCATCGATTGGGCGATCGATTGAGCGGGTTTTTGAAAGGATTTGAGAATACCGACGGCAAAGCGTCGGAGGCGGGTGATGTTTTCCGGGCCGAAGCCGGTGCGGATTCGACTGCGGTCCTCATCGTAATTCCAGTCGATGATGTAATGGACGCTTTCGATACTCCAATGACCGCGATTGATGGCCAGTAAGCGTTTGGGGGAGGCCTCGCCGGGTGAGCGGTTTGTGATGCCCAGTGCGGTTTCACACGTGAGGGCGCCGGATTTCTTGTCGATGGATTCGCGCTCGATCAGAAAGACCTGGCCCAGGTGGGGAAAGTCGAGGTAGTGGTTGAGTTCGGTACTACACCAAATGCGTCGGGTCTCGATGCGGCCATGCTCGGGTGGCGTGACCTCGACAAAGTCGGGTTGTCCGCGGGTTTGGAACAGCAACGCGATATCGTGTTCCAGTGTCGGTTGGTTGCCTTTGACCGTGAAATGATAGTGCGCTCCCCGCTCGACTAAATAGTGCGCGATCGCGCGTTGGGTCAGCAGGGCATCGCCGGTGATGTCCTTGCCGGCGATGTCGCAGGTTTGAAGCAAGGGAACGGCCATGCCGATTTCGTTCGTGCGCTTGCGCTCCTCGCCGCCGGCTACAGGCAGGGTTCCCACTTTTTTTGGGTGTAGCAGCGTTTCGACTCATGCCCGACCACGCTCATGATGTGGGTCTGACGCCCGTCCGAGTCGAGGGCGTTCTTCATCGTCTTGCCATCCATGGCCAGCGCATCGTCCGGGGCGCCCCACGCCCGATTCCACGCATTGAGCGCCCGGTCCAGCGCCCCCGGTTCAATCCGGACCAGACAATCCCGAATCACAAACTCGCTGGGAACCACATAGCGGCCGTTCTCCCGCCGGCAGCCAAAACGTTCGCGGGCTTTCTGCCCCAGGGCATCGGCCCAATCCGAGATGGCTTTATAGCCGTGCATGCCGCACAGCGTCGCGCCCGCCGCGATGCCCAGCACTGCCGACAAGGGATGGCGCCGTCCCTGAGCGCGGCGCGGATCGGGAATGGTCTTGAAGCACTGGGGGAGTTGGCGCATCTGTGCGGCATTGAGCATGATCTTGGGGGCTCCGGTGAGTTGAAGATGTTCCCGGCCAGGGTGGGTCAGTTGCCCGCGCGCATCGCGGCACAGGGGACGCACAAAGACAAGCTTCGGGGCATCGGCTTCGGCGCTGTAGCCGTCCCGGGTGCGCCGGTATCCCCGGGTCCGTCCCAGTTCCAACCAGTTCGACGCGCGATACACGCCGCCATGGAAGCGCCGGGGATCCACAAACGTTTCCAGCAGCAGCAACCCATGACCGAACCGTTCGCGCCAATCCGACCCGGCCCGCCGCTCGGTCCCTGACAACACCCGCGAGCCCACATTCGGCCGATTCCAGCCCGGCAGGATCAAAAAGCGGCTGTTGTTGGCGATCAGTTTCAGCCGCCCATACTGCGAGCGGAAGTCCCAGCCGATCCATCGATCCCGAACCCCGCACTTCAGCGCCGACGCCGACAGGCTCAGTTGCGCCACCCACTGCCCGCGCCATGTGGCCACGTACCAGACCGTCTCCCCGATCTTCGCCAGTGCGCCCAGATAATGATGACGCTTCATCTGCTCTTGATACTGCCCTTCCTCGCTTCGCTCCACTGGCCGTACCCCGATCTCCGACAGTTCCTGGCTGGTCAATTTCGTCCTCTCCATTCAGCGTTTTATACAGGAATCTCCTCGCTATGTCCAGCTTGTCAGGTTAAACCACTGAATTCTCGGACGTTCACTGGAAGGACAAATTCACCCTGGCCCGAACGGCTTCCCGAATACACCGAGTTGGGGCTGGACTCGGCCGATGAGGCCGACCTGTGGTACGACCAACTCGGCGACGATGCGGATGACGTGGTCGGCATGGACTCGGAAGCCTATGCGGAGCTGGGCACGAACGTGCGAATGTTTCTGCTGAACAACCTCCGAAATCAGCATCAGCAAGACGAAAATATCTCCGGAATGATCGACGTCGGTGAACGCATGCTGGAGATCCTCCCCGATGACATACAGTTGCTCATGTCGACTTCGCTCTTGATGACCCAGGAGGTTCCCGAGGATCCGGCGGCGCGTGAGGATCGGATGGAACGTGCCAGGGACTATTCCGATCGTGCCCTCGAGGGAATCGACGTCTTTTTGTTACGATCGGACCTGCCTGAAGAACAACAGAACGCCGCCCGAGCCCAGATTTACTCGACCCTGGGAATGGCGAGCGCTCAGTTGGCGGAATGGCAAACGGCGATTTCGGCTTATCAAGCCGCCATCCAGGCCACTCCGGGGTCGGCCAATTTCTACTATATGCTGGGCATCTCCGCCACCAACGCTAACGACATCGATATTGCGCTGCCGGCCTTCGCACGTGCACACTTCCTTGCCCCGGAAATCGCCGAAATTCGTTCGACTCTCGAGGATATCTATCAGGTGAAGGAAGAGTCGCTGGACGGAATCGACGCCTATGTCGAGAGTGAAGGCGCGTCGATCGGAAACTGAATCCATTCAAGAGGAGGATTAGACCCTTGAGGATAAATCGCGTTTTTGACGTTGACCGGGCAGTCATCGCGCTCGTATTCATACTGCCCTTGATGTCCCTGACAGCCTACGCACAGGTGAACCCCGATCCGGTTCTTGGCGACCGGCCCTACCCGCCCACGCCAAGACTGGCGGATGGCACCGTGAACCTGGGACCGATCGAACCCAACCGCGGCACATGGACTTTGAGGCAGCACCGGGACTATGCGGAAGTCCTGATTTCAGCGGATGCCATCCCCTACCAGCCCTGGGCACGCGCGCTCAAGGCGCGGCGCGAGGAGAATCTGTACAAATACGATCCTCAAGGCTACTGCATGCCCCCATCGGGCCCCCGCCTGATGACCACCCCGTTCCCGATGGAGATTATCCAGTTGCCCGAACAGGAACGCATACTGATGATCTTCGAAGGCGGTACCCACATCTGGCGCGTGATCTACATGGACGGACGGCCTCACCCTGAAGGCGATGCCCTGAATCCCACTTGGTTGGGACATTCAGTGGGACATTGGGAAGGCGATACGCTGGTCGTGGATGTGGTGGGATACAACGAGGGCAGTTGGATCGATATGGGCGGCGACCCTCACACAAATATGCTGCACATAACTGAACGCTTTTCCCGGCCCGACCTGTATACGCTGCATTACGAAGCGACCCTTGACGATCCGGGCGCCTATACCGAACCCTGGACAATTGCCTTCGATATCATGTGGGACCCGGCGGGCGAGATTCAGGAGTACATCTGCCAGGAGAACAACGTCTGGCTGGGCGGTCTGAGAGACGACTACGGCGATCCAGTAGTACAACCCAGGTAAACCTCGAAAAACAGTTGCGATACGTTCGAGGTGCCGGACTCGATCTGGCGAAGGAGAAGTCCCCGATGGCAAACATCCCGTTCACTCTCAACGGACAACCGCGAACCGTGGATGTCGTTCCAGAGATGCCGCTGCTTTGGGTCTTGCGCGACACGATCGGCCTGACGGGCACCAAGTTCGGTTGTGGAATGGGACTCTGCGGCGCTTGCACAGTCCACATCGACGGCGTTGCGACTCGCACGTGCCAGACAGCCATTTCCAACGTTTCGGGACGCGATGTCACGACGATCGAGGGTCTGTCGAGCGATGGAAGCCATCCTGTCCAGCAGGCCTGGGTGGAGGTCGACGTGCCCCAATGCGGGTACTGCCAATCGGGCCAGATCATGACGGCCGCAGCGCTGGTCCGCGACAACCCGAGCCCGTCCGATGCCCAGATCGATCGGGCGATGCGAGGCAACATCTGCCGCTGCGGCACCTACCAATCCATTCGCGAAGCGATTCATCGCGCGGCCGCGTTGTCGAATCCGGCCGCTGCGAACGCGGGAGGTGTTCCCGGCGCCTCCAACGGAGGTGCCCGATGACAGCCGTTCAGCACGTGCACCGCAGGGACTTCCTCAAGGCCGGTGCCCTGACCGTCGGCGGACTCCTGCTTGGCTTCACCATACCGGCGAAGATCCAGGCAGCCGCACAGGGCTCTGGCGTCGCCGAAATCAACGCGTTCGTCCACATCGGCGTCGACGACATCGTGACCCTGATTATCGACAAGGCCGAGATGGGCCAGGGGACGGTCACTTCCCTGGCCATGTTGCTTGCCGAGGAGCTCGAGGCCGACTGGACCAAGGTCCGAACTGAATTTGCTCCCGTCGACACGGCCTACGGCGCGAACCAGGGCGTGTTCGGAAGCCTGAGCATTCGTACAAGCTGGAACCGTTTGCGGGAGGCCGGCGCGACGGCGGCGGAACTGCTGGTCGAAGCCGGCGCCAACCGGTGGGGCGTGGACAAGTCCGTCGTTCGGGCCGAGAACGGGACGATCCTCAACACCCGGACCGACGAGCGTTTCAGCTTTGGCGAACTGGCCGAGGATGCGGCGAGACTGCCCGTACCGCCCAATGTCGCGCAAAAGGATCCGATGCGGTTCAGACTGCTGCGGACGTCCCCGACCAGGCTCGACACGCCGGCCAAGGTCACCGGTCAGGCGCGGTACGCAATCGACGTTCGATTGCCGGGAATGCTCTACGCCGTCGTGGAACAATCTCCTGTCTTTGGCGGGTCCGTGGCAAGCTTCGACGACAGGGCCGCGCGCGGCGTCTCCGGGGTGCGGAACGTGCTCCAGGTAACAAACGGCGTCGCGGTCGTGGCCGACAACACCTGGGCCGCGATGGAAGGCCGCAAGGCTCTGAAAGTGGAATGGAACGAGGGCCCGTTCGGCTCCGAGTCGAGCGCCAGCATCCGGAACTATTTCCAGCGGTTGGCAGACACCGCCGGCGCCGATGCACGAGTCGAAGGCGACGCGAGTGCCGCCATCGCCGGCTCATCGGCTTCCGTCGAAGGAGTTTACGAAGCGGCCTATGCCGCGCACGCATCGATGGAACCCTACAATTGTGTCGCCGATGTTCGTGAAAACAGTTGCGATATCTGGGTGGGAACGCAGGTACAGACGCAATCGCGCAACACCGCCGCCGATATTTCCGGACTGCCCCCTGAAAACGTGACGCTGCACACGCAGTTCATGGGTGGCGGATTCGGAGGAAAGAGCCGCGACAACTACGTGGTCGACGCGGTCGAACTTTCGAAGGCAGCCCGCGCCCCTGTCAAGGTGACGTGGTCGCGCGAGGATGATACACGCCATGACGCATACCGTCCGGTATCGTACGTGCGCATGAATGGCGCGGTCGATGCCGACGGATGGCCTTCGGCGTGGCGCGCACAGATCGTCTGCCCATCGTTCGCGGGTCTCAGAAACGGCATCGACCGGACCGCGGTCGAAGGAATCGCCAACATCGAATACGCCATCCCTCACATTCAGGTTCAATACACGCCACCGGAACTGCCGATTCCCACCTGGTACTGGCGGTCGGTCGGTTATTCCCAGAACACGTTCTTTGCCGAGAGCTTCATCGACGAACTGGCCGCCGCGGGGGGCAAGGATCCTCTCGACGTGCGGCGGAGGCTTCTCGCCGATTCTCCCAGGATGTTAAACGCGCTTGAAGTGGCGGCGGACCGTGCGGGTTGGGGCACACCCTTACCCGACGGGCGCGGACGCGGTATCGCGGTGGTCAACAACATCGGCAGCTTCACCTCGATCGTGGCCGAAGCATCGGTCGAGGAAGGCCGGATCCGGGTTCATCGCATGGTTTGCGCGGTGGACTGCGGCCACATCGCGCATCCCGGCATCATTCGGCAACAGATCGAGAGCGGTATCGTTTACGGCCTGAGCCAGATGAAGGGCGGCATCACGATCGAAAACGGACGCGTCGTTGAAGGCAACTTCCACGAGTTCGAAGTCCTGCGCTTCGACGAAATGCCCGTGGTCGAAACGCACATCGTCGAAAGCCGCGAAATGCCCGGAGGCATCGGAGAGGCCAGCACGCCGCCGACCGCTCCGGCAGTCGCGAACGCCGTGTTTGCGGCCACCGGCAAGCGCATCCGGAAACTGCCGGTTCGCCCGGAGGACCTCGCATAGTGGCCGCTTTTTCGTTCCACGTCACGCGTCGCTTCACTATCTCCGGACGCCATTCCGGTTGCACAAATCGTTCATAAACGGGAACATTACCGTCTCAAATGCGTATCGGTCCGCGGATGGAATGCGGCATCTCATTACCCAACCGCATTCCGTCCATTGCTTTTGATTCAGGGAGTTGAGACTTGGCAGACTTGTTTGCGGTCCTCGGCGGATCATTGATCTTTTTTTATTCGATCGCGCTCATCGCATCGCTGGCTCTGGTGATTCAGATCATTGTGATGATGCTGTTCGACTTCGGCGACGCCGATGTCGATGGCGGCGGCGTCATCTCGGTTCGATCGGCGACCGGTTTCTTCGGTGGATTTGGCTGGACCGGCGTCATTCTCCTCGAGAACGACTTCTCGTTCATCGCTGCGACTCTCTCGGGTATCGGAGTGGGACTGGTCATGATGTTCTCGTTCGCATATCTGATGAGAATCCTTTATTCGCTGCGGGAAAGCGGTACTGTCGACCTGTCGAACGCCATCGGTCGGACGGGAACGGTCTACGTGTCGATTCCCCCCGCCGAAACCGGCGCCGGTCAGGTTCGCATCATGGTCCAGGGGCGCGTGCAAGTAATCGCGGCATGCACGCGATCGAAGGAACCCATTCCATCCGACCGCCGCGTGGTCATTCGAGAGTTGGTAGATCCGACGACGTATTTGGTGGAACCAACTACAGCCTCTGGGGAACCAACGTAGTCACTGGTGGAACGAACCGTAGTATCTGGCGGGCCCAACCGTACTCACAAACGAAACGGAGTCATGAATTCTGCCGATTGATTTTTCGACAATTGCTCTGATCATCTTTGTTGTTCTTTTTTTCATGTCGATTGCACTCGTCGTCTTTACACGCTACAAGCGCTGCCCGTCGGACAGGATTCTCGTCGTGTACGGAAAGGTTGGCGGCAAGGGAGACGAACGCCTCTCAGCCAAGTGCTATCACGGCGGTGCGGCATTCATCGTTCCCATCTTCCAGAGTTACGAGTTTCTGGATCTGACACCCACACCCATCGAGATCAAACTCGAAGGCGCGCTTTCGCAACAGAACATTCGCATCAATACGCCTTCGACGTTCACGGTGGGCATTTCCACCCGGGCTGGAGTCATGGAGAATGCCGCTGAACGTTTGCTGGGCCTTCCCATGACCCAGGTCCGAGAGTTGGCGCGGGACATTATCTTCGGACAGATGCGCGTGGTGATTGCCACGATGACGATCGAGGAAATCAATTCGGACCGCGAAAAGCTGATTGACAAGATATTCAGCGGCGTGGAAGTGGAGTTGAACAAGGTCGGACTCCATCTCATCAACGTCAATGTCCAGGACATCACCGACGAATCCGGGTACATCAACGCCCTGGGCCGCGAAGCCGCCGCCCGGGCCATCAACGAAGCCAAGATCAAGGTGGCCGAGCAGGAAAGAGACGGTGAAATCGGCAAGGCCAACGCCGAACGGGAGCAGCGGGTTGAGGTGTCTTCGGCCCACGCAACCGCTGTGGAAGGCGAGAACAGGGCCGCGGTGACGATCGCTCAGTCCAGCGCGTCCCGCCGCGAACTGGAAGCCGAAGCCGAACGGCGGGCGACCGCCGCTGAAAAAGTAAAGCAGGCCGACGCGCTGAAGGAAGCCTACGCCGCTGAAGAATCCGCGGAACTCGAAAGAGCGAAGAAGGAATCCGCTACACAGGAAGCCAACATCATTGTGCCGGCTGAAATCGAAAAACGCCGGATTGAGACTCTGGCTGAAGCGGACGCCGAAAAAGTCCGGCGGCTCAAGAGGGGCGAGGCTGACGGTATCCGGTCGCTCATGGAAGCCGAGGCCGCGGGTCTGATGGCCATCCTGACGCGCAAGGCGGAGGGTTTCGAACAAATCGTGAAGGCGGCGTCCAACAAACCGGAACTGGCCGCGTTGCTGCTCGTGACCGAGCAACTTCCCAAGCTGGTCGAAGAGCAGGTCAAGGCGATCTCGAACCTCAAGATCGATCAGGTGACCGTGTGGGATTCGGGAAGAGGCTCGAACGGAAAGACCAACACGGCCGAGTTTCTGTCCGGTCTGGTTGGGTCGCTGCCTCCGCTCCATGAACTGACCAGGAACGTTGGCATCAAGTTGCCCGAATATCTGGGTGAGATGTCCCGCGACGAGGGGCCGGACAAACAGGAAACGCCGACGCCGTCCGAGGCTTCCGCATCCGCGAACCCGCCTTCACCAGAAGCGGACGAGCATGAATAAACCCACCATCGACACAGCCAGTGCGAGCTTGGCAACCGTGCCCACGAGGAAGCCAAGCATCGCACCCACACCCGCGATACTTGCCTTTTCAAGACTGCGCCGATTCGTCAATTCGGCAATCATCGCGCCCAGAAACGGCCCCAGAAAAATTCCGGGCAATCCAAAAAACAAACCGGCAAACGCCCCGATCGCGGCGCACAGAAGCGCCCGTTTCGACCCGCCAAAAACCTCCGCTCCCAGTGCGGCGGCCGCGAGATCGACCACGTAGGTCAACGCGGACATCACCCCCAGAACCAGAAGCGTTCGCAATCCGACAAAGGCGAAATCTTCAGCCCACGCCGCCGCGACGAGTCCGAGAAACAAGATGGGAGCGCCCGGCACTCCCGGCATCACAAGCCCCAGCAAGCCCACAAACACAAGCCCCGCGGCCAAAATCCACAGCAACGTAACCATGACCGAGTTTCGGCCCCCGGCGAAACTATGACCAGTTTCGGACGACGGCGAATCCATGTCAACGAGTTCGGCATTCCAGGGCGAAACTATCACCAGTTTCGGCCCACGGGCGAAACTATGACCGAGTTTCGGCCCAGAGCGTCACGCCGACACGACGCCGTATCAAGAGCGTGAGGTCGCAGTCATGGGCGTGACGCCGCATCTGAGTAGCCGCCCAGGGACGAAACAGGTGTTGTCGATCCGCCAGGTTCTTGAAACCTTATCCTTTGCCCGCCTTTGCCACGATGCGATAAACTTCGCCTGAATATTGGGGGAATGACGTGAGCAGACGGTTCATCGCCACTTTCTTTGCCGCTTTCGCGGTAGCCGCGTTATCGGCCGCGGACGCACACGCACAGTTCTACACGACCGCCGAACCGACGGCCGCGGATTGGGCCGCGCTTGCCGAACTACCCGACTTTAACGGTGTCTGGGAGCGCGGGGGCGGCGGTGGAGGCCGCGGTGGACGTGGCGGAACCCCGCTTGCGCCGACCGCCGAATACGCTGCGATTCGGGATAATCTGGCATCGCGCGACATCGAAGATTCCGAAACGGCAAACTGCCTGCCACCGGGGATGCCGAGAATCATGACGCAGCCCTATCCAATGGAGTTTCTCCTGACTCCCGGCAAGGTCACGATCGTCATCGAGGCATACACGCAGGTTCGGCATATCTACACCGACGGACGCCCCCTGCCGCAAGATCCGGACGAACTGTTTTTCGGGACTTCGGTCGGACGTTGGGAAGACGATGTCCTGGTAGTGGAATCCGTCGGCTTTTCGCCCCTCACCCAGATCGGCGCCAATCTGCCGCACAGCGGCAACATGCGAATCGTCGAACGGTTCGAGTTGACGGGACCCGACACCATGACGATTGAAACCACGATCATCGATCCGGAGGCGCTGGAGGCTCCATACACGACGAGAGCCACGCTGGCACGCCACCGCGACTGGACGATCGCCGAATATATCTGCGAAGAGAACAATCGCAACTTCATGGATGAAGACGGCAAGGCGGGAGTCATTCTGGACAATCCCGGCGCACTTCCTCGCTAACCCCAACCAGGCTTAATGGGAAAACTCCTATGAACAAGATAAAGATGAAGAAGTTGCACTCGATTCTGACGATAGCAGCCGCGCTTGTCGTCTCGGTGGTTCCGGTTGCGGCAAACCTTTCCGCGCACCACTCATTTTCGGTGTTCAACATGGAATTGGACGCCACTATCACGGGTACCGTCAAGCATGTGGATTGGACGAACCCGCATATCTGGATCTGGATTGACGTCGAGAACGAAGAAGGCGGCGTGGACACCTGGGGCCTTGAAGGCATGAGTCCCAACTATCTGGCCCGGCGCGGTTGGACGAAAGACACTCTCGCAGTCGGCGACGAAATCACGGCCACAATCCGGCCGATGAAGGACGGCTTGCATGGCGGGATGTTCATGAGCACGACGCTTGCCGATGGAACCCGCCTCACGATGGGCGGCGCAACCAGGTAGGCCGTCGATCTGACCCGCCTTTCTCACGAGTTGTCTGCTACAGCGCCGGGTCCATCCGCCAGTGCCAGGGCGCTATATTCCCAGTGGAGGCAACCCATGTGCGGGCATGAGCGCTTGATCCGGCGCGAGGAACGCGCCGCTACGCGCCCGGCGCGAGGAACGCGCCGTAGCTCTGACGGCGTCTCCGGCTCTTCGCGACGAAAACCCGTGAGAAAGGCGGGCTAATTCGGATTCGATGCAAACAGGAACGTCCGTCTCGGCAGCGTGCCGAAACGGACGTTTTTTGTTGGCAGGGACATGGACCGGACAATCGGTCAATACGCCGCTACCGGACGCTTCCGCTGATCGCGGCTGCCGGGTTTGCCGTTGGTGCAGTCATGTCGATGCATACCCGAGCGTCGCTCGAGCGGTTCGGGGCCGAGTCGTTGATCTCGACGCGGATGACGATCGGGATTAAGCTACTGCCACTGGCACCTGGGACCTGGCCATCCTCGGCAACTCGCAATCGGAGCGCACGCTCCCGCACCGCGAGATTGCGGCGTCACTCGGAAGCCTTCGGCGGTGACGCCGCCAAACGGCCGAACTTTTCCGAAACCGGGTGGTCAAAATGGACGTCCAGTTGCGGAAAGGCTATCGTGATCTCGTTTTCCTGAAAAGCCCACCAGATGGCTTCGTGCAGTTCGTTAATTGCCGGAAGCCACAGCCAGGGATTCGACATCCAGATTGCGACCTTGAACTCCACGGCATTGTCGCCAAAGCCCGCCATCACGACGAGAGGGGGATGTTTCGTGACGCCCCATTTTTGAGCAATGATCTTTGCGGTGGTCTCAAGCGTCTGGCGCACCCGCGCCATATCGGAACTGTAGGTCACGCCGACCGACACCTGCATTCTGTAATATGCGTCCGCCAGCGTATAGTTCTTAACCGTCGACTGGACCAGCACAAAGTTGGGGATGATCAGTTCTTCCCCGTCACGGCTCCGGGCGACCGTAGACCGAATACCCATCATTTCCACGCGGACGACCCGCCCTTCAACCTCGAGCACATCTCCCGGCTTGATCGTCCTTTCAGCCAGCAAAATGACACCGGCCACAAAATTCTGGGCAATGCTCTGCATCGCGAAACCGACGGCGATGGCGAATATCGCGCCGGCAGCGAACAACGCCGTCAAATTGATCCCCGCGGTCTGCAAGGCCGCGGTAAATCCAACAACGAGTATCGTGTAATGGGTCAGGCTCTTGATGGTCCCGGTCGTGCGTCGATCCACCCTCCGCCCGTCTAAGAGAGCCCCTAGCGCTTGCTGGCTGACTCGTGCTAACCATACGGTCACCATAAGCATGACCAGCACCGTCACTGCCGTTGCCACCGTCACCGTGGTGCCGCTCACATCGAACAACGCGAAACCGAGGAACCGGCGGAATATTTCGAGGATGTCGTTCAGACCCATGATTTCGCCTCTCTACAGTGTCGGTGCGTGGCCAAGAACCCTGACGTCCAACGGAGACGGTAAAAACGGCATTGTCACGTTAAACGTGTTGGGCCGCAAAGGACCGCAGCATGGGTTCACTTTCAGGCGGCCGCACCCGCAGTTTCCCATACATTGAATGCGTCTTTCCGGAATAGTCGCGCCCCCGCCCGCGGCGGATCATTCATGAGGAAACTCAACCACTTACGGTCAAGTGCTGGATCAATAAAATCAATGACTTACGGTTAAGTTTCAGATCAGTGTGAAGGTGAGCCAGTTGCGTCAATGCCGCTGGAGACAAAAAGTATTGTAAACGACGGATTGGATGTTCAGGAAGCGTTGGGCCGAACCCGGTGATTTGAAACGCTGCTGTTTTCGTTCTCGCCGCCGAACTGGCTGATGCGAATTCTCGGCACGATTATTCCCACGCTTATTGTCGATGTGTTGAGCCGTCAGGCCGAGGGTTCGAATGGCGACGGGAAAGGCCCTGAGTTTATCGGTAGTGATCCGGGTTGGTCCGCGGCCTTGTTTCTTCAGCAGCTTGCGCCCAAGCCAACCAGAACATCATCGCAGATTCAGGAACCACGGCTCCCCCGACTGCGTAAAGAAACGCAGTTGTCCCGCCGAGGATTGCCCCGCCGTACCGCCGAATAGGATAAATTGAGTGCTCCATCCGCCCCCGTCGGCGATGTGCGGAAAGAATGTCGCCGAGGCCGGACTGACGGACTCATTGGTTGGGGGAATTGTTGTCGTCAGAAAGTCGCCGCGTTCGTTGGTTCGTACCCGCAGGCCGTTACCGAAACACTTCGCAAGCAGTCGGGCTGAACCTGGATCCGTCCGCTTCCTTCTTGAAGGTGGAACTCGTAACGCCGGTGGAACCGCCGTCTTCAATGATCGCGACCACCGTCATGTAGTCCGCGCCGAAATCGGAGTGATGCACGAATTGCTCCCGCAACACCGCCTGATCGCTGTAGTTGGAGCGGCCCGTCAGCAGGTAGCCGCCCGTCATGCCCGTCGTCACCACCTGCAGGCTGCCCCACGCCGGAGGGGCGGCGGCGCCACCGCGTCCCCGGCCTCCGCCTCCACCTGTTTCCCATCGTGCAACGGAATATCCCTGCAAGGTGCTTTCAGTTGGCGGGGGATCGGCGGCATTGAAATGGAACAACCGCGTCTGCGTTCCGGCATCCATCTCAACCTGAAGCGTGCTGTCATCGACCCAGGCGATGTTGAGCCGGCCGGGAACACGGAGGCTGCCCGCCGCGCCGTAAACGCGGCAGGGATCGTCCGGATTGGATGGGGCAACCGCCGCACCGCCCCCGCCACCGAAACCGCCGCGGCCGCCGCCAGTACCCGAGGGAGGCGAATCGGGCGACATCCGCTCGATCCAGTCTTCGGTCACGATCGAAACCCAAAATCCCGTCAGGTCCACGGGCGCCGCATCCCTGGGAACCGCGGGCGGAGCGCCGCCAAAGCCGCCCCGCTGCGCCGCGGCCGGAAGAGCAATCAGCGGAATCGCACACGTGAATGCCGCAATCAACCGAAAAACAGATGTTCTTCCATTCCGCGTCAAAATCGCCTCCGGCATATTGTTCAACCTCCAGCGCACCCTGCAGTTCCTATCGGACGCGGCCTTCCCACAAGAATTCATCGACAGTGTCGGTCGCGGGACGCACGACTCTTCGCACCAGAACCTTGCGGTCCAGCGTATCGCGTGCCGGCGCGCCGTTGATCACAATGCGCTCGCCGACTTTCAAGGTAAACCGATCCACTCCGCCTTGGGACAACTGAGTAACCGAACCCCATTCACCGCCCCAGAGCGCCGTATTACCGTCTTCGTCGGCAACCTCGATGTTGATGAAAGAATGCGGGTTCCGGATATTGAACTGGACGATACTGCCCTCGATCGTGACGGTTTCGCCCTCGAGATAGGTTCCCGCGAACGAATGGTGGGCACAGGCGAATACACTGGAGGCGAACGCAATAAGTATCGCCGGGATAAGCAACCTCGCCTTCATGACTGTTGTCCTCCAAAACAAGAATGGATCTCGGAATCCACCTTACTGCCCCGCGGCGGTAAGGTTCTGATAAATCGCTTCGACAAACATCGCCGCAGTCCACCCCGGATCCCTGTCGAACCGCGGTTCGTACTCGTAAGTAAAGCTGGGGCTGGCCGCTTGCACCTGGTCCAGCGTCATTCCGTTGTCGACCGCGTTTTGTACGCGATCGCGAATGATCGTGACCATGTCGCGGTATTCCAGGACATCGTGTTCGTCGCTGATCCGGCCGTGCGATGGGATGACCATTGTCCCGCCTTCCTGCAGATGCGCGGGCACCATGATATCGAGCAGCGTGTTCAAGCCTTCGATAATGCCGCCGATTGTCCCGCCATGAGCCACGTCAATGTACGGGAAGCTGGTCTGGTCCATGATCGCGCCGGCAGCCAATACGTCGGACTTCCTGAACCACACGAGCGTATCGCCGACCGTTGCCGCGGGCATGTGGAGGATCACAACGGCCTCACCGTTGGAATACAGGTCCTTCTGGCCGATATTGAACGTGCTGGGCGGCCAGCGGTCCGTGGAAATCGTGTCTTCCCCGATTTCGGTCATGAGGCGCAGCAGGTTGGCGTGCCCGATCAAATCGCCCTCGTTCGGCCTTCCTCCCAAGCCCGGCCCGGCCTGGTTCATGGAGCCCGCAGCGACCAAGGGCCCGTTGGCGCCCGTATGGTCGTCCGCCAAGGTGGTATTGATGATGGTCCGAATCGGATCGGTCGACAGTTCGCGGATCGCGGCGATCACCTTGCCGCTCATTTGTTCATAACCGGAATCGACAAGCAACACGCCGTCCTCGCCGATCTGGACCGCGATGTTCGCGCCGGCGCCTGCCAACATGTAGACGTTGCCCTGAACATGCAACGTTTCGATTTCGAGTTCGGCAAAATTCGGGTTCCGCGGAAAGGGCGTCTGCCGGGCGGTCCGAATCTGCTGGGCCTCGCCGGGTAACGCAAATCCAGCGATTCCCAAAACCACGGCGCAGAGCGAGACGGAAATCCTCGGCAGCATTCCGTTCATCGTCCCGTTCATCGCCTTCCCGGTCAATGTCTTCATTAACGTCTTTGTCAGTGTCTTCATTACCGTCCTGTTCGTCGTTTTCACTATCCTGCCTGCAATCCTGCTCACGCGGACTTCCTATTCTTCAGGTGGAGGATAGACGGCTATCGGCAGCGCTTCCATCGTCCTTCGGAATTCCGGATACATCGTGGCCGCGCCCCCAAGCGTCGCATCCTGCGGCAAGTCGTGCGTCGCCGCATACTCCGACGCGAATGGATTCCCGCCCTGCAGATAATGGGGAACGATGCCGCGTTCCCACTGCCCTTCTTCGATGTATTCGCAGGGCCAGAACGGCGTGAAGTTGTTCGGGTTGGGGTTCAGGTTGAAATCCTCTGTCTTGATCAGAGGCTCCTCCAGATAGACCGGATCCTCGGTAACGCTGATGTGCACCAGTGTATCGCCGTTACGCACGAAGTGCTCGATCGTGGTCGCTTCGTCGCTGGACGGAAGGTTTTCGCGCCGGTACCACCCCTGTTTGATGTGAGTGGTCGTCACCGTCAGCATGTCGCCTTCCCACACGCCGGTCGAAAAACCCATCCAGGTATGAGGCGCGTTCGGGGATGGATGCGGGCGTCCATCCATCCATATCGTCCGTTTCTGTTCGTAGGTGCTGATGTATTCATGGATCGCGATCAGGACATGGGTCACCGGCTCCCGTTCTTCCCAGATCCTCATGGCCATGGGTCCGCGGTGGATGTAGTGGACAACATGGACCTGACACTGATGCTCGGGAAGCGAAAGGCGCCCCGGACGATAGGCCAGCCCCCATTCCCGAGCGTAGTCGTTGACCGGAAGGCCGAGGAATTCCACGAGCGACGGTCCGGCGAGGCGCTCCGGATTATCCTCGTCGCCAAGACGCGGATTCCACACTCCCGTAAAGTCGACCTGGGCAAAAGCGGGAACACCCGCAAGCAGCATCGCTCCCATCAGCAACGGAACGACAATTGTGACTCGACCAGCACTGGACATACCCACGCTCCCGGACTGATGACTTCGACGAAACGCCAACATTAAAGCAGGATCAACTCCAGCATCGACGACGCCAAAAATGGAATCGATTTCATGGAATCGACATCAATGAATCCGTGCAACATATTCTGGCCCGTTTGCGATCGCAAGTCCATGGCAACCCGCGGCAGAACCCTTCAAGCCACTGAAAGTTGTTTCGGCGCGCGGTCCGGCGTATCGCAGGACCATTTTATTGTTCGTTCGGCGGTTTGCTGCAATCCAGGTTGATTCGTGCGGTCTATGACCGCACGATCTTGTCCCACTGTAGGTGCGGTCTATGACCGCACGATTACCGCCCCTACCGCCCGACGGCGGGACAAAAAATGGTCCTGCGGCGTTTCGCCAACGGCTTGACAGGCGGGGCGGCCAATGCGATGTTTTCTGACAATGCGAACCCGAATCTTCGTCGTGCTGCTGATCGCCGGCGTTCTCGCACCCGGCCTCGCCGCCACGGCCCAGGAACCGGCCCCGTGGTTCGGCGCCTGGACGCTGAACGCGGCAAAATCCACTGCCCGCCCCGGTCCGGTCGAATACAAACGAACCCGGCTTCGGATCGAACCATGGCGGGATGGCATCCGGGTAGCCTACGACATGGTCGGGACACGGGGCGGCAGGACGCACATCGAGTGGATCGGGGCGTTCGACGGCCGGGACTACCCCGTTCACGGCCTGGACTATGTCCTGACCAACGCGTACAGGCAAATTGACGACCGGACCTACCGGATCGATGTCAAGATCGATGGGCGGATTGCCGCAACGACGGACGTCACCTTGGCGTCCGATGGCCGGACCCTTACCGCCGTCACGACCGAGCAGGATGCCGGGGGTGAGACCCTCATCACGACAGCCATGTACGACCGGCGGTAATCCCCTTCCAGAATCTCAGCGCTACGAACCGCCGTCGGGACGGATCCAGCGAAAGCTGCTGTTGAGAAGCCGGAACGTGTCGAATTCGACACGCAGGAGTTCCAGATGAATCCGGTGCGCGTCCATTTCGCCGTCGAGGACAAGCCGGTCGTCCGCTTGGCGCTCGAAGCTAAACTCCGAACGCCAGTTCCGGCTGTCCCCTTTTGCAAGAGCGATCGTATTGCCGCTCACGTCGATTGAGGCACCATAACGGGCGAACGAGTCATCCGTACGCTGAAAGGTCACGCTGCCGGGATCGTCAAAGATGACCCGCCGCCATTGGCGATCGTAGTCGTTGAGTGACGGGGGGCCGAACTCGCCGTCCACGGCCATCCGCTCCACGTTCCAGATGCCATGGAGAGCGGACTTGGGAGCACCGCCTCCCTCGGCGTACCAGAAACCGGCGTTCGCCCACGCTTGCACCCCGAGCAGGTAGAAGCCGAACAGGATCTGCAGCGCGAACGCGGCGCGGTTGCGCCCCGCCGTCTTGAACAGATGGGAGTGAGTCGAAGCACCGGTCACGCGATCGAGGACAAAAAAGTTCAAGAGACGTTTCATGTCGGGCGCCAGAAGGAACAGAGCCAACAGGATGAGATGGAACGTCGTGAGTTTCAAACCGATGTCGAATGTCATGTTGAGGACGAAAACGTGGATCATGTCCGCCAGGCAGATCAATGCTCCGGCCATCGTCGTCGCCGGTATCAGCAACAGGACTCCGCCGAGCAACTCCGCCCACCCCGTGAACATCTGATACGCCGGAGACGCTCCGATCGAGGTCCAGAAGTGGGTGTTGAGCGACAAGTCTCCGGCAGGCGTCGCCAGTATATTGAGGGATGGCGCGGCGAACTGGTTCGGAATAACCTTGGTCATTCCATACTCGAACATCTGCGCGGCCAGCCCGAACCGAATCAACAGGCGAAACCACTTGTGCGCGGTCGCGTAGTCTGGGCGCGAGCGGTCGATGAGGGACCACACGCCCGCCGCGATCGCCGCGACGAGCAGAATCCAGGATGTCTGGGCCCAAAAGAAGATCGTTTCGCCGTTTGCACCCGTGTAGTCCAGGCGGCCGGCGGCGCCAAAAACTCGGCCGGCAAACTGGAACGTGATCTCGCGCATCGGCCAAAGTTGCCCGATGCCGCGAAAGGGGATATTGGGGACCGCGAACAGGCTGCCCGCGATCTGCGTGGCCAGGATGAAGAGTCCCAGGTACAGGAAACCGAACCGGAAGCCCACTCGGGTCAGGAGATTCCAGGACTCAACCCGAATCGGTTGAGCGCTCCCGCGCCCTCGGTCCTTTACCGATCGGTCGAAACGTTTCGGTTTCATGGGGCTTTTCGCTGCTTCCTGGCTCTTGATCCTGATTCTTACACGACCCGTACGACAATCTTTCCGAAATGCGACCCGGACGCCATCCACTTCAGGGCTTCGTGCACCTGGTCGAACTTGAAAATCGTGTCGATCACCGGCTTGAGGTTGTGAAAGGTAATCGCCCGATTCATGTCTTCGAACATTTCGCGCGAACCGACAAAGACACCCTGAATCTGGATCTGTTTGGCCAGGATGGGCATTGGATCGATTTCGGCCCCGGCACCGGACAGGACTCCAATCAGGCTGACGCGTCCACCATGACGGACAGCGTTCATGCTACGGGCCAGTGTCCCGGCGCCGCCGACCTCTATCACGTGATCCACGCCGCCGCCGCTGATTTCCACGACCTTGTCGCCCCAACTCGCATGCGTGGCGTAGTTGACGCCTGCCGACGCACCAAGCCTCTTCGCACGCTCGATCTTGGCATCGCTGCTGGAGGTGACGATGACACGAGCGCCGGCAATCTTGGCAAACTGCAAGGCAAAGATGGAAACGCCGCCGGTACCAAGCGCAAGTATCGTCGCCCCTGGCCGCATGCTGAAGCTCGTCAGGGCGTGCCAGGCCGTCACGCCGGCGCACGGAAGAGTCGCGCCTTCGTCGTAGGACAGATGTGGTGGAAGTCGCACCACCCCGCTCTGATCCAGAACGACATATTCGGCCAACATCCCGTCCACGGCGCCTCCAAGGGCGGTCGCGCTGTAGGCCGGCACCATCTGTCCGGCGATCCATCCTTGCATGAAGATGCCGGCAACGCGATCTCCGGTCTTGACGCGCTTCACGCCGGTCCCGATCTCGACGACTTCACCGGCACCGTCGGACAACGGAATCAATGGTTTCCGAACCTCTCGGCCGTAGTGCCCGGTCGCGATGGCCAGATCGCGGTAGTTCAACGACACCGCGTGCACCCGAACGAGAACTTGGCCCGGACCGGGATTCGGCACCGGACCCTCGGCCGCCTTCAGCGACTCGATTCCCCTGGCTTCCCGAATTTCGTAATACTTCATCGGCTGACCTCGATTGCGGTTCAAGGTTTCAGAGGTTGAAGACTCTCTCGGCGTTGGTCTGGAAGAACTTCGACTTGTCGTTGTCGCTGATCGGAAGCGCATCCGACATGGCGACCTCCTCGGGAACGAATTCATAGGGATAGTCCATGGCATAGAGCACCCGGTCGATGCCAAGTACCTGCTGGCAAAGCATGATCGAAGGCACTGAGGGCATACCGCTCGTGGTTACGTAAACGTTTTGCTGCATGTACTCGCTGATCTTGCGTTCGAGCGGCTCAATGCTCTTGTATCGGTTCGCCTTCATGCCCGCCGCATGCATGTAGTCCAGGCGATAGAGCCAGAACGGCAGGCCCTCGCCGAGATGCCCGACAATGATCTGAAGCTTTGGGAAACGGTCGAAAACACCGGCCACGACGATCCGCAGCAGATGAAGTCCCGTCTCGACGGCAAAACCGAAGATCGCGCCGTCCAGGCCGCGTTCCATAAAGGGCTGGATCATTTGCCGCGAAGGCGTCTGCGGATGAATGTAGAGCGGCACGTCGAGGTGCTCGCACGCTTCGAAGATGGCGTAGAACTTGGGATCGTCCAGGTACTCGTTGTGCGTGTGCGAATTGACAACCGCGCCCTTCATGCCCAACTTGACGCTTCGCTCGATCTCCCTGGCAGCCTCGGCCGGATCCTGAGGCGCGAACGCCGCCAGCCCCGTATACCGGTCCGGATGCTTTCGAACCGCTTCCTCCAGTTGATCGTTGCTGTCGCGAGCCAGTCCCACGGCGGTATCGCGATCGAATACCTGAACGCCGGGAGAGGTCAACAACAGGATCTGCCGGGCGATGCCCGTGTCGTCCATGTCCTTGATGCGCCGCTCACCCATATCCGGCAGCCGCTCCCGTATGAATAGCGGCCGGTCGGTCAGGTTCCCCGCGTAGTGCCCCCAGAGGCTGATGAACCCCGGGTCGTCATAGCTGCCGTCCTCCAGTATCTTCTTGTAGCCATCCAGCAATTCGGCCGTGGCCCAGGCTTCTTCGGTCGCGATTCTCAAGTATTTTGGTTCTGCCATTCCTCTTCCAGTCTGTTGATAACGTTTCATCCGGATGGCGATTTCCAACGGAAGGCGCCATCGACGTCTCGATTTCAAATCCGAAAATCTTCGATTTCAAGCAAAACGGGATCGAAGCTGTCTGCCCCGACCCCGTTTTGTTCCACCAAAATCTTTGAATCCGCAGCCCCGCGGGGTCCACTAATTCTCGACCGGTTCGTCGACCAGGGGCGGATCGGTCAGGCAGGGCATCGGACTGAAATTGGAATCGTCCGCTTCCCTCTTGAAGTGCGAACTCGTAATGAAAGGCCCTGTCAGATATTCCGGATCCTCAACGATAGTGGTCACCGTGAACCATTCGTCGCCGAAATCCGAATGACGGTCGAAGTACTCGGTCAGAAGCGTATTACCGCTGTAGGGCACGCCGTTCTTCCTCAAATAGCCGGGAGCGAGGTTGGTGGTGACCACGTTCAACCCTCCGGCCGTGCCCGCGCCGAAGGAGCCGAAACCCGCGCCGCCGCCACCGGGTTCGCCGCCCTCCCAACGCGCGGCCGAGAATCCCTGAAGGGACGGCGCCCCGGGTTCGCCGCCGTCGTTGAAAAGGAGAAGCCGTGTCTGCATCCCGGAATCGGATTCAAGCTTCAGCGTGTTTTCGTCTTCCCAACTGATTCTCACACGAGTCGGCATGCGCATGAGCCCCGCGGCGCCCCATGCCTTGCACTCCTCGCCGCTGGCAATATCCGCCTCCCGGTCCCAGGCATCCGCCACGGCGCGGCCCTCGGGATTGATCGGAAGACTGGCGTAGTCCCCTACCGGAGGCGTGATCATCCGCCACAACCAGTCTTCGGTCACGACCGACACCCACGTGCCCGTCATATCGATTGGTGCGCCGGCCTGTCCTGTGGGCGGAGGACCCGCTTGGCCGCCACGGCCGCGCTGGGCTCGGGCATCGGTCACGGCCGGCAACAGGACAATGGACAGGACCAGGGCCGCTGCCGCGGCGCACCTGGCAAGATAGTGCTTCATGACCTCTCCCCGATTGACGACCGCGTCAGTCGACTTCTCCACCCCAGACAAAATCGACCACACCATCGGTTCTCCGCTCAAGTCCACGCATGAGCAACCGATGATCGACATCCACGCTACGCGATGGCGCACCGACAATTCGAACCGTCTCGCCGGGTTTCAGCGTAAACCGGCCCACGCCCTGACGGTTGAGCTGGGCGACGCCGCCCCACTCGATGGACCACCGCTGCTCGGCGCCGCTTTCGTCGGTCGCCACAACGTGAACGAACGAATGCGGATTCCGGTACAGGAACTGTACGAGCTGGCCTTCGATAGTCATCGTATCGTCTTCGTGATAGGTGCCCGCAAAAGAGTGGTGGGCATATGCCGCGGTGCCGGTGACCAGAAAGGCGCCGGCAAGCACGATAAACACCGTTCGTTTCATGAAAGGTTCCTCCCGCGAGCGCTGGATCGCATGAACGCACTCGCCATGTGCCAATTATGCCTCACTGAGGGCATCCGGATAATGCCTTTGATGCCCTGGCAGCCCGGGGCAAAACCCTGAACGGCTCTGCAGCAGGCTGCTAACCCGCATTTCTCACGAGTTGTCTGCTACAGCGCCGGATCCATCCGCCAGTGCTGCGTTCCGCTTCGTCGGGCTCCTCGACGTACCGTCAAGTACGCCTCCGGTGCCCTCCGGGCGCGCGCCTTGCTCTGACGGCGTCTCCGACTCTTCGCGACGAAAACCCGTGAGAAAGGCGGGCTAATCCTCGCTGAGGCTCAGATACACGGCCTCGACGAAATCGCCGGTCGTCCAGAAACCCGAGTCGGCGCCATACCGCGGATCGTATTCGAACGTCGGGTTGGCCTCCTGCACCTGGGCCAACGTGAGCCCGTCGTCGATCATGGACTGAATGCGGTCGCGAACGATCACCACCATGTCACGGTATTCGAGGACGTCATGTTCGTCCGCGATCCGTCCATGCCCGGGGATCACCATCGTCCCGCGTTCCTGCGTGGGCGCGGGAATCACGATGTCGAGAATGTTGTTGAGTGCCGCGATCAGGCCGTTGACCGTACCGCCCCGCGCAACGTCGATGATCGGATAGCCATTGTTGACGTAGATGTCGCCGGCGGCGATGACGTCCGAACGCCGGAAAAAAACGATGGAGTCGCCATCCGTGTGCGCCCGGGGCTGGTGCAGAATCTGAATCGCCTCGCCGTTGACGAAGAGTTCCTTGCTGGCGGTAAAGTACGTGTTCCCCGGCCACTGGCCGGTCGGTACCGGTTCGTCGTCGCCCAGCGCGCCGCTCATCCGCAAGAGAACGTTTTCGTGGGCGTACATCGTCGCGTCCCTGCGGCCGGCGCCTGTGGTGCCGCCGCTGGCAAACCCGCCGCTGATGGCGATAGCTTCGTTGCCGCCGATGTGGTCGGGATGAATATGGGTGTTGACGATGTCGCGCACCGGGCGGTCCGAAATCGTTGCGATGGCCTCCATGATGTCATCGCTACGGCCGTCGAGACCGCTGTCCACGATGACCGGGCCTTGAGGTCCAACCTGAACGGCAATGTTCCCGCCCGCTCCGAAAATGGCGTACACGTTATTCTGAACGTGCAGGACTTCAAGTTCCTGGGCGACGCCTTTTTCAGACAAGCCCGGACAGACAACCGCAACCGCCGTCAATGCCGCGACGACGAAACAGTACTTGGAATCCCGTAGGCGCATCTTCATTCCCGCCCTCCATTCCGGAGGGTTTCGATGAATTTTCGACATTCTTCCTTGCTCTTTCTCTTCTCTCTTTTCGATTTTCATTACGTTTCGAGCGATACGCAGGTTACGGCTTCGATCCGCCGCGCGGATAATACGGCGGAATCTTCCCGTCGAAATTGATGACCACGGACTTTGCGTCCGTGTACTCGTGAATGGCTTCCACGCCGAGGTCGCGGCCGTAACCGGACTGCCCGACGCCGCCGAATGGAGCCCCCGGGCTGACCCGCTTGTAACAGTTGACCCACACCATGCCGGTCCGCATGGTCGATGCGGTCCGGTGGGCGCGCGTCAGATCCGTCGTCCACAGCCCGCCGCCCAGACCGTACCCGGTACCGTTGGCGATATCGACGGCTTCGGCTTCATCCCTGAAACGGGTTACGCTCACGAACGGACCGAAGACTTCTTCGTGACAAACCCGATCGCCGGGTTCCGCCGTGACCACGGTCGGCTCGATATAACATCCGTCGGCAAGTTCGTGAGCGACGGGCGCCTTCCCTCCCGTCAAGACCGTACTTCCCTGTTCTCGTGCGACATCGATGTAGCCGAACACGCGGTCCCGATGCTGGATCGACGTCAGCGGGCCCATTTCGGTCGAAGGATCGAGGGGATTCCCCACCTTGATCGATCGGGCCAAAACCAGAAACCGGTCCAGGAATTCATCGGCGATCCCTTCGTGCAACAGCAGGCGGGAGCCGGCGATGCAGGCCTGCCCCTGGTTATGGAATATCGCAAACGCGGCCCCGTTCACCGCTGCAGCCAAATTGGCGTCGTCGAATACGATATTGGCGCCCTTGCCGCCCAATTCCAGTTGCACGCGTTTGAGGTTGCCGGCGGACGCTTCGACGATCTTCTTTCCAGTAACGGTCGAACCCGTAAAGGCGATCTTGTCGACGCCCGGGTGCTCAGCCAGATACTGCCCGGCCACGTTGCCATACCCCGGAACGACGTTGACCACGCCGGGAGGAATACCGGCTTCCGCGGTCAGGCGGGCGATCCTGAGGGTGCTCAACGGTGTCAGTTCGGCCGGTTTGAGCACCACAGTGTTTCCGGACGCCAATGCGGGCCCGAGCTTCCAACTGGTAAACATCAGCGGAAAATTCCACGGCACGATCTGACCCACGACACCCACCGGCTCACGTGTGACGTAGTTCAGGAAGCCCGGTTCCATCGGGACGGTCCGCCCGTCGATCTTGTCCGCCAGTCCCGCGAAGTACCGAAACGTCGCC
Organism: Terriglobia bacterium; assembly: GCA_963555775.3. Classification (GTDB taxonomy): domain Bacteria; phylum Acidobacteriota; class Terriglobia; order 20CM-2-55-15; family 20CM-2-55-15; genus JAJEDW01. The sequence goes on from CAUVWY020000010.1 coordinate 343,689, forward strand.
ACTGTCCGCGGCAGGTCCAGCATGCGCGTATCGCGAATCGGGTGGCCGGTGTCGAGGCATTCCAGACGCGTCAGACATTCGCGGTCCGCCTCGATGGCATCGGCCAGCTTGCCCAGCAGACGCCCCCGTTCCGACGCCGGGGTGTTTTTCCACCCGGGCAATGCCTTTCGAGCGGCGGCAATGCCGCAGTCAATGTCCGCCTCGCGCGCTTCGGACACTTCGGCAAGGAGACTGTTGTCATGCGGGTTCAGAATCGGAATACGGCCGCCATCGACCGAATCCACGAACTCACCCCCAATAAACAAGCGGGCCTCAATGTCGAGGCCCGCTTCGGGTTCAACTGTCGTGGACATACCCTGCCTCTTTCAGAATTTCAGAACTCAACGGGATAGGGCTTGAACTCGCCCTTCGCGTAACGTTCGGCCAGCGAATGATCGTTGTTTTCCCAAACCAGCAACATGGACCGTTTCGGCGAATAGCCCCTGTGCTTGATGTCGGCGGGCATCGCCGCGACGTCACCCGCCTTCATTACGACCTTGGCGCGCAGTTTACCAGTCGCCGCATCCTGGACGTCCCAGATGATTTCGTCGCTGGCCTGAATGAACCATTCGACGCGGTCGTTGCCGTGGGTGATGGGAAGGATTTGCTCTTCGGTCGTCGGACACATCAGGCTGTCGCCGACAACCGAGCACACCGAGGGGTTCCACGTCACGTCCGATCGCGAGAGGTAGCCAAAAAGGTTGAACGCATGGACCTCTTTTTCGAATCCCGGCTCGGCATGGACTTCGGGTTCGTCCTGAGGAACGTCGGCGAAGTGCCGGTTGATGGGGAATCCGGCTTCGTCGGAACGATGGGGCGTATCGCCGGGCAGACCGACCATGCGGTTGGCCACGACCCGCTGCCGGCGAACGGCCGCGGGATTGCTTCCATTCTTCCGTCCGAACGCGGTCCCGGTTTCAGCAGGCGCGGCGAACGGATCGAACCCTTCGTTGGTCCAGTCGTCGAGCATCCCCTTGAAGACCGTTACCAGGTCTTGGGCATCGAATTGTTCCACGTATGCGCGCCGGGCTTTCCGGTATGCCGGGTCCCCGAGTCCGATGAACATGTCAACCCTTCCATAGTGGTTGATGGTTCCAAACACATGGTCGAAGTTGACCGTACCGTAGAAGAACCCCCACGCGACGTCGCGCATCAGCGCCCGCAAATAGGCGTCGATCGGCATGATGTGGCTTCCCATGGGGTAATGGATGTGGGCGAAGTACTCGTCGCGCTCAAACCGGAACTTGCCGATGCCGAAGCTTCTGTAACCCAAATCGTTCAATCCGGCAGCGTCCGTGTCAATGGCTGGTGCGGTACTCATGACTTTACTCCTACGCCGTCTGGCAGATTTCGTCCCACCGCTCAATGGTGTGGTCGCCCAAAATGGTTTGAATCAGAACAACGCCCGGTTTAGCGCTTCGAAACCGGTAGGCGCACCCTTTCGGCAGCAGCGACATATGGCCCTTTCCGATCCTGACCCAGCCCATCTTCTGTCCGTTCGGATCGGCATCGAGTCGAACCGTTCCCTGCTTGTCCTCGGGGACGAGGGGCGCGTCGGGTTTCACGAAATGCACTTCCACTTCCCCGTCCATGACGAGCGCCGCTTCATCGTGAGCGCACGCGAACCAGGGAGAATCGCCTTCCGCTCGCAGGGCCTCGATCACGTAGTGCATGTTCTTGCCCACACACACCTTTTCGTACGGCCTGGACTGCCCCGCCACTTCAAACACGTTGGAAAACACGTAATGCTTCGGGTCGGCATCGATGACCTCGACCCCGCCCTTCTCGTACCGGTCCATCGAACCGAATGTCGTCGTACGATTCATGCCTCTCTCTCCATGGTTCAATCCTTCACTCCCGTTCAGCGGTCAAACTTTCATAGACCGCCTGCACGAACATCTCCGTGGTCCACTGGCCACTCTCGCTCCCGTATAGAGGATCGTAGTCCCGCGTCGGTCTGGCTTGCAAGACCTGTGCCAGCGTCATTTCCCGATCGATCATGCTCTGCACGCGGTCGCGCAATACGGTGACCATGTCGCGGTAGTCGACGACGTCCGCTTCGTCGGCCACCCGGCCATGCCCCGGAATGACCATCGTCCCGCCTTCCTGCTTTTCCTGCGGGATCGTCAGGTCGATGATGCGATTCAGCCCATCGACGATACCGTTGATGCTGCCCCCATGCTCGATGTCGATCATCGGATATCGATCCATCGAAAACACGTCGCCGGTCACGAGGACGTCCGACCGGCGGAAATAGACCATGCTGTCCGCGCCCGTGTGCGCCGAAGGCTGGTGCAGGATCCGTATTCCCTCGCCGTTGAAGAACTTGTCGAGGCCGTCGCCGTAATAGGTCTCCGTCGGCAGGGCTTCGAACGCGGCCGGTTCCCGGCCATCGTCCGGATCCATCATCTGGAACAACACCTGTTCGTGAGCGATGACAGCGGCGCCTTCGCCGGCATCCGAAATCGCCCCAAGGACGTTTCCTCCGGTAATCGTACGGCCCGCCTGGGCGATTGCGGCGTTGCCACCCGAATGATCGGCGTGGGCGTGTGTATTGATGACGTATTGAATCGGACGATCGCTCAGGCTCCGGATGGCTTCGAGCACTGCGCCGCTCGTGATTTGCGTCCCGGTATCCACGGCCAGAACGCCCTGGTCGCCAATCTGAACCGCCGAATTGGCGGACGGACCGGACAGCAGATACACGTTCCCCTGGACAGGCCAGACGTGGATCTCGCCGTCCGGGATGGCGGCAGGCCTTGCGCGAGGCGCAATGTCATCCGCATTCCCGGCATCGGGCGTCATGATCTCGGGATACATCGTCGCGGCCCCGCCACCGGCTAGCTCCGGCGATATTCCGACACTCGCGGGGAACTCGGCAAGAAACGGATTTTGACCCGGAAGATGATGTGGAACCGATCCTTCAGGCCGTTCCACTTCGACAACTGGAGTGCAGGGATAGGGAGCGATCTGCTGAGTCAGGTCGAGCCGCCAGTTGGTGGTTCGCACAAAGGGCACACTCAGGTACGCCGGATCGTCGATCACGCTGACCAAGGTCAGATAGTTGCCATGCCGGATGAAATGTTCCCTCAACGTGGCCTGATCGCTTCTGGGGACGCCGTTACGGCGGATCCAGCCCGCCTTGAGGTTCGTGGTCGTCACGACCAGCTTGTTTCCGTCCCAGACACCGGTGGAAAAACCCTGCCAAGTGTGCGGCGCGTATGGCGGCGGATGCGGCCGTCCGTCCATGAAAATCGTCCGTTCCGGCGCCATCCACGAAATGTGCGTTCGGTACGCGGTCAGTTCCTGAGTCGCGGCATCGACATCTTTCCATATCCGGATGTTGGCCGGTCCCCGCGGAGAATAATCCGCCGGATGCGGTTTGCACTGGTGTTCGGGCAATCCCAGCAGCGCCGCGTCCCATGTTTCGCTGCGCATCCGCGCGGCATCGTTGATCGGAAGCCCCAGATAATCGCCCAGCGAGGGTCCGGCCAGACGCTCCGGACGGTCTTCGTGAAACAGAGGCGCCCATTCTCCGGAAAGGTCCATCTGTGCCAGGGCGGACGGCGGCAGCGACAGCAGCAGGACAAGGCCGGCTGCCCACATCCCGGCGTGCATGGCTTGCTTCATGTTCAACAGGTTTCTTCCAATAGCGGAACGTGCCGATTGTACCCCGCCAGGGAAAACGCTCCGAATTTATTGTGGGAATGATCGGGGGTCAGCCCGATCCCCTTGGCTTCATGCCTCCTGAAGCAAGGCCGCGAGATCGGCGGTACCGATCGCTTCGACGCCTTCCGCGATCGGATAGCGCTCCTCACCGAAATAGACCACAAACGCGCGGGCTGGGTTCAGGTCGCCGCGCGCGTTGTGGAAGCCGCGATCCAGTTTGGGTGCGCGACCGCGCTTGATTTCGATCGCCCAGAGGCCGCCACCCGGAAGTTGAAGCAAAAGATCGATCTCGGCGCCGGCGGATGTGCGGTAAAAGCTGGCCACGGTTCGTTCCGGGGCACATGCCAGCAAGTTCTCAATGACGAAGCCCTCCCAACTGGCGCCGGCAACGGGATGGCCGGCCAGCGTGTTGAAATCGTCGACGCCGAGCAATGCATGGACCAAACCACTGTCCCTTACGTATATCTTTGGCGACTTCACCAGCCGCTTCCCGGTGTTCGCGTGAAGAGGCTGAAGCCGCCGCACCAGCAGCAGATCGACCAGAAGGTCGATATAGCGGTTCACGGTCTGGACGCTGACGCCCAGCGATGCGGCGATCCTGGCCGCGTTCAGGATGCCTCCCTGGCTGTGAGCGAGCATCATCCAGAGGCGTTCCAGCGTCTCGGCCGGCAGGCGAGGACCAAACATGGCCACATCGCGTTCCAGATATGTCCGGATAAAATCCTTGCGCAGCATGAAGCTCCGCCGACCGTCCACGGCAAGATAGCTGTCGGGGAAACCGCCTCGTACCCAAAGCCTGATCAAGGCGTCGCCGTCGCGCGGCACTTCAAGAACGCTCAAAGGCTGCATGTCGACATAGGCGATCCGGCCTGCGAGGCTTTCACCGGACTGGCGCAGCAAATCGATAGATGCGGAACCAAGAATCAGGAACCGACCCGTCCGCTTGCCGCGCCGCCGGCCCCGGTCGATGATCGCGCGAAGGTCCTGGAACAAGTCCGGGACCCTGTGGATTTCATCCAGAATGACCAGACGGTCCTCGTAGCGTTCAAGGAAGAGCGAGGGATCGCGCAGTTTCACCCGGTCAGCCCGGTCTTCGAGGTCGAGATAAAGTGCGTTGCGTTGTTCAGCGATGTCGAGAGCGAGAGTTGTCTTGCCAACCTGACGCGGCCCGATAAGGGCAACGGCGGCCTGATAGTCGAGTGCGTGAAGGACACGCTGTTTGATATGGCGGTCTATCATCCTTGTATATTGACCATGACAATAACTGATTTGCAAGGATGTGGGCACAGCCTGTGGGGGCAAACTCGAAGATAAGGCCGCGGCCCAGACATCATTGCAAACCGATACATTGCGCGATGATCGGGCCCCATCAAAGCAAGTTCCTTGAAGTCGTGAATGAATTGGGTTTAGGATTCCAACGATAGACATTCCGATGGGGAGATGAATATGCGCAGGTTTGGACGATTTCCAACCGTTTTGTTTGTTGTTCTAGGTACGGCGAGTCTGGCGGCGCCGGCAGTGCTGGCGCAAACGGACTTTTCCGGCGACTGGCCCGTGGTTCGCGCCCAGGACAACACCGACAATCCGTACCTCGGAGAGTTCGTCGGGCTGCCTCTGAGCGAAGAGGCCATCGCCCGCGCCGAAATCTGGGATGCGTCGATTCAAAGCCTTCCCGAGTGGCAGTGCCGGCCGCATTCCGGGGCATACATCAAGCGCGGCCCATCGAACCTCAAGATCTGGCGTGAAGTGGACCCCGCATCCAGGGAGACCATCGCATTCCATACGGAGTGGCTCCGCTCGGTCGACACGCCAATCTACATGGACGGCCGCCCGCATCCACCCGAGTATGCGCCGCACACCTGGGGCGGATTTCAGACGGGAACCTGGGAAGGCGAACGGCTTAAGATCAGAACGACCCACCTGAAGGAAGACTACTATCGCCGGAACGGGGTTCCGCAGAGCGACCTCGCCACATTGAACGAGTATCTGATCCGGCGCCGTTTCAGGGACCAGGATTATCTGACCTGGGTCATCGTGGCGTACGACCCGGCCTATCTGACCGAACCGCTGATACGCAGTACCGAATACCGCTACACGCCAGACAACCCGGTCCCGCCGTACCCCTGCACGATCGTCACCGAGGTGTTTCGCGAAGAGGGCGACATTCCCCATCACCTTCCCGGAACGAACACCATGCTTACGAATTTCGCCGAAAATTACGGTCTCCCGATGGACATCTATCGGGATGGCGGCGACACGATCTACCCAGAGTACTACCACCGGCTTCGGGAAGCCGGTTACGGGATGTCCCGGGGCGAAGGCCGTCCCGACGGGGGGCGCCGGTAAGTGTCCGCAACCGGGCAATCCAGGCAATGTCGATTCGCATGTGCGTCGGCGCTGACCGCGGCTCTTCTGCTTGCGGCGCCGACCGATTTGCTGGCACAGTTGGAATTCCTGAATCCCGAGAGTTCGACGATCAGGATCTGGCCGGTTCGAGACAACATCTACGTCCTGTTTGGCGCCGGGGGCAACATCACCGCATCGGTAGGCCCCGATGGCGTGCTGCTCGTGGACTCGGGCCTTGAAGATGCGGCGCCGGAAGTATTGGCGACTCTGGATCGGCTCCAACAGTTTCTCGCCGCCAGCGGAGAACTGACGGTGCGCCCACAGACTCGGGGCGGCGCCGAAACCGTATCCCGCTTATCCCGCAACAGCTTCGCGCCGCCCAAACCCGTGCGATACATTGTGAACACCCACGTGCACGCGGATCACACTGGAGGCAACGAGCGGATCGCCCAATCCGGACGCACCTATACCGGCGGAAACGTAGCCGGCACGATCGCCGACTCCGGCGAAGGCGCCGCGATTCTGGCACACGAAAACGTTCTCTTCGGCATGATCGACAGCGACCAGCAGATTCCGTTCGAAGCCTATCCCACCGAAACCTACTTTCTGGATGAAATGAAACTGAGTACGTTTTTCAACGGAGAAGGCGTACGCCTGGTTCATATGCCCAACGCACACACCAACGGCGACAGCCTGGTGTATTTCAGGGGGGCGGACGTTATTGCAACGGGCGGCCTCTTCTCGATGGACACCTATCCCGTCATCGACGTCGATAACGGAGGCCATATCGACGGAATCATCGACGCGTTGAACTATATTCTGAAGCTGGCGATACCGGAGTTCCGGACCGAGGGCGGGACGATGATCGTCCCCGGTCACGGGCGCGTCGCGGATTCGGCGGATCTGGGCTACTACAGGGACATGGTGACGATCATTCGGGATCGCATTCGACATTATGTCGATGAAGGTATGTCGCTGGAAGAAGTACAGGCCGAGCGTCCGACTCTGGGCTACGACGGCCGCTTTGGACGGCCCACGGCATCCTGGACCCGGGAAATGTTCGTTGAAGCAATTTACCGCAATCTCAGCGAAGAGTAGTTCTGTATCGGGAGGAAACCTTCGACTAGCCATCGACAAGGAACCTGATGGTATCCAATGACAAGACACTGGCCGCACGTTGCGGTCGGCACGCAAAGGCAAGGCCGCGGAGGCTAAACGGATGAACAGCCCAACCCCAACCCGGCAACGCGCCATGGCGGCGGCGTTGTTCTTGATATTGGCCCTGCCAACCGGCGTTCAGGCGCAGTTCGGCCGAGGCGCGGCGCCTGCTCCGGTCCCGGGAAGGGACGGCGCGCCGTTCGACCTCACGGGGTACTGGACAGCCCTCATCACGGATGACTGGCAGTACCGGATGATCACACCCGTCGCCGGCGACTATTCCTATATTCCGTTGAATGACGAAGGCCGGCGCGTGGCCGACGAATGGAATTCGGCGGCCGATGAAACGGCCGGCGAAGAATGCAAGGCCTACGCCGCCCCCGCGATCATGCGTCTGCCGACACGGCTTCGCATCGCCTGGGAGAACGACAACACGCTGCGCATCGATACGGACCTTGGCATGCAGACCCGGATGTTCCATTTCGAGGGGGCTGAAGCGAGTCCCGGCGAACCAACCTGGCAGGGATTCTCTGAAGCGGCCTGGGAAATCGAAGGTGGCCAGGGTGGACCGGTATTCGGTTCCCTCAAGGTCGACACCGACAATCTGCGACCGGGCTACCTGCGCAAGAACGGCGTTCCATTCAGCGAAGACACCTTCATGACCGAGTACTTCAACCTGCTGACTGAAGACAACGGCGACCAATACCTTGTGATTCAGACCTTCGTCGATGACCCGCAGTATCTGAGCGGCCACTTCGTCAGAACACTGCAATTCAAGCGGGAACCCGATGGCGAGCGGTGGAACCCCTCACCGTGCACGGCGACGTAACCGCGGCTCCGTGATCGGCAAGCAGTCGGGATCGCATACCTCATGGAAGAATCTTTAATTCGGGACTTTCTATTCTGGATCGAACTGACTTCAGTCGGAACGTTCGTGCGGGAATCTCCGTCGCTGCTGGCCTATCCGACGGTTCTCTTCATGCACACGATCGGGCTCGGATTTCTGGTGGGTGCGAGCGCCGTCGTCGATCTGCGCCTCCTGGGTTTGGGCAAGGTCATGCCCCTCAAGCCGCTGGGGCGGCTTTTCGGTGTCATGTGGTTCGGCTTCTGGATCAACGCGATTTCTGGCCTGTTGCTCTTGATCGCCGATGCCTCGACAAAGCTCATCAATCCGATCTTTTATATCAAGCTCGGCTTCATCGGTCTCGCGATGGTTTGTCTCTGGCTGATCGACCGAAGGGTCTTCAGAAACGACGATTTCAACGCCGACGCCATTCCGTCGAACGTGAGAGCGATGGCAGGAGCATCGCTCTTGTTCTGGGTCGCGGCAACGACCTTTGGACGTCTGATGGCGTATGTCGGGCCGGTCAGCGGACTGTACTACTGAAGCGTACCGTCTGCCTCGAAACGCATTCGACCATACGGGAGGGCCTTGTATCTCCCGGTTTGCCGCTGGCTCGGCGTGATCTTCTCAGACCGAATGTCTCGCTTTGCCGGACCGGAATTCCGAGATGGTAACGGGATAGTCGCCGGCCATGTCTTACGCCCTTCCAGTCATCGTTCTCTTCCTTCTGGGAATGACCGGAATCGGACTGTGGCATGCACGACGCGTGCGTTCGGCCGACGATTTTGCGCTCGCCGGCCGCCGGGTCGGCGCTCCCGTGCTGGCGGGAACCCTCATCGCGACCTGGATTGGAACGGGGTCGTTATTCGGCAATGCCGAGTTCACGTACCTGAACGGCGCGGGAGGCTTCCTGCTGCCTCTTTCAGGCATTCTCGGCATGATGTTGCTTGCCTGGCTGGCGCCGCGGGTGCGGAAAATACCGGCGTCGAGTGTCCCGCAAATCCTCGACCTGCGGTTTGGAACTGCCGCTCGCATCCTCAGTGCCGTCGCAATACTCCTGGCCTACATGGTCATCGTTTCGTACCAATACCGTGCCGGCGCGGCGGTCGCCGAACGGATGTTTCCGGGCGCCGACCAAACGGCGCTGCGGATCGGATTCGCGCTGTTCATCATTCTGTATACGGCCCTGGCCGGTTTGATCAGCGTTGTGTGGACGGACGTGGTCAACGGCATCGTCCTTGCCACGGGCCTCCTGTTCGGACTCGCGCTCGCCTGGAACGGATGGAATCCCGAATTGCAACCGTTCACGCCGGACATGCTGCGGGTCTCGGCCGGGCTCGGTACGCTGGGGTGGATCAACGTGATGTTGCCGCCCTTCCTGTTGATCCTGGGCGACGCCAACATGTATCAGCGGTTCCTCGCCGCAAGGTCCCCCCGAACGGCGCGGCGTGCCGCCATTGGCGCGATGGCGGGATTGCTGGTCCTCGAGAGCGCCATCATCGGAATCGCCTTCTTCAGTCGCGTGATGCTCCCCGAGGTTCCGGCAAATCCGGGCCACGCGATTATCGAAATGGCCTTCACGGTTTTTCCACCGGTCATCGGCTTGTTGCTGGCCGCAACCACGGTTGCCGTCATCGTCTCAACCGCGGATTCCTACCTTCTGGTCTGTTCCACGACGGCATCGATGGACCTTGGCAAGGGACCGACCACGCCAACGCGTCAACGGATGCTGGTGGTCGCGTTTGGACTGTTTGCGCTGTTACCCGCGTTTTTGTGGGAGGAATTCCTGAGCGTGGCGCTTTACGCCTACACGCTGTACGGCGCCAGCCTGACGCCCGCCGTTCTGGCTGCCCTGCTTCGCCCGCAAACCTCGGTACGCGCGGTTGTGGGCGGCATGGCCGGAGGTCTGGGGATGGCCCTGATCTGGAAGGTCCTGCTCGATACGGGAGTGCTCACGGGTATGCTTGCGAATGTCGATCCGGTTCTCCCGGCCCTGGCCGCAAACGCCGCAATGCTGCTGGCGCTCGAAACGTTCCGGAAACCTCATGGGGAATGACAGCCTCCCCCAAAGCCTGAAATGGTTCGCGGTTGTGGAGCGCTACGCGTGGATTTATCTGGATCAGGGTCGTGGGTATGATTGATCCTGGCGGAGTTCGGAACAATGGCCGTGTGGTTAATGACGAGAGTGATCTCCTGTTCCAAAACTGGACGGGGCCCATCACTCGCACCCGTCGCTGCATCGGATTACGACCTGGTACCGGACTTCGTGCCGTGGTGCAGAACGCGTCGCAAATGCAGGGGGCTCGCCACAGTGGCCGTGGCGCTGAATGCCGGCAAACGGTCAACGCGGTGCGCCGTCCCAACAGCAAACACTTCACCCGGGGGTTCCTGGTTGTCACTCCCGGTCTGTCTGAAGTGTAGCGAGATCGAGCCTGTGCGGGATGGTCAAATCATCCTCCATTCCTGGCAGGTCGCTGGAGGCTTATCGTGCCAAACTTCACCTACACGCTTTTTGCCACCGACGTCGCGATTCTAATTGTCCGACTGGCGGGCGTGCTCTGGTCCATCGCGGTCCCTGACAAACGGATCTGGCCGCCGCCGCGGCGGCGTTCCTGGCAGTGGGTTCTGACGTGGATCTGTTACTCGGCCGTCTGCGGGCTCAACTTGGCCCTCCTCTTCTTGGACTGGAATGCATGGCGGTTCCCGAGCTCTCTCCGGTTCGTCGCGGGAATACCTCCGGTACTGCTCGGAGGACTGATAGCCGTTTGGGGCGTCATCACGCTTGGCGGGCAGAACAGCGCCGGACTCAAGTGCGGCTTCGTGTTGGCTGGACCCTACCGATTCACGCGGAACCCGCAGTACGTGGGCGACGTCACGATCTTCGTCGGTGTGAGCCTTATCGCGAACTCTTTGTTTCTGTGGGTCACTCACGGGCTGCTCAGCTTCGTATTCGTCCTTGCACCGATCGCCGAGGAACGCTGGTTGGAGCAACAGTACGGACAGGCGTACCGCCAGTATCGACGAGCCATACCGCGATTTTGGCTTCGGTCTCCGGGAGGGCAGACATGATCGCGGAGTTCATTGTTGAGACGTGGAACTATCGGGAGCAGCGGCTGGAGCCTTGGTCTGCCGGACTCAAGGGTTGATCGCTCGAAAACCGGTCCACGAGCGTCTTGGACCGCCCCATGGATTCGGGGTGAAAAAGAGGGATGCGATGAGGAAATCAAAGTGGACTGATTCGCCTTAAGTATATCTTTATTAATGACTTATAACGGATTTGGCGCCGTCGTGACCACGCGGTCCGATCATGGCATCGATCGGAATCCAACCTGCAAAGGCGCCGTTGCCAACCGCCGGATACGTGCCGCAACAGTTGTCCGCCGCCGGCATCTACAACTCGATCGGGATATTCGAATCCAGACTCGGCATCAATGCCGTCACGCTGCTGGCGCTCGAAACGTTCCGAAAGAAATAGTGTCCCAGGAGCCTATTGCTACTGGCAGACGAAGTTGGACTCGTCGTCCGTGTTTCCCTCGCCGTCGTAAACGGCGGTTCGGGGGAAGGCACAGAGCGGACGGGTGCGATCGACCTCTCCGTCCCTGATTCGCGAGGCGGAAATCCGAAGCGGCGCCACGCCGGTTTCAACCCACGTATCCATGACACCGATGCTGTCGAACGTATCCGGTCCCTCCCCTCCACGGCAGTGGCCGACACCGGGAAGCATGAACAGTCGCAACGAGGATTCCGCAACGGCAGAACCCACGCGTTCCGTCGCGCTCCGATAGTAGTTGACGGAGTTGTAGGGAGAGATGCCCGGGTCCGACCAGCCATGATAGATGAGCAGTTTCCCGCCATTGTCGACAAAGGCGCGGATGTCCGGGTCAATCGAATCCATCGTGTCGCCGATCACCTGCTCCGCAAGTGCGACATCGGCCTCAATGTCGAAGCTGGCGAGATCCCAGTTTTCGTCCTTGTGGACCAGGTACCGGAAGGTGTCCGCCGCCAGGGCCGAGGGCGCTGCCATAGCTCGCGCCCAACCCTGTTCACTCCCGGGGGCCAAGCCCGGAAACAGCGAAACGCCCGACGAAGTGCCGGGCCCACGGTACATCGATGACGCAACCTCCGCTTCGGGGACGGTCAGGCACGATTCGCCATCCTCACCGTCCCGGCATACGTACTGCGGCCCGGCGGGATTGAGCCGGCACATGTTGGGGCTTTCGATCACTCCGTCGCGAACGCCGTCGGCCATGTCGCACGACTGGATCGCGGCGTCGTGGAGGAAGTCGATCTTGTCGGACAACCCGGCGCCGCCCGGGGTCCGGTGGGCCACCTGCCCCATCCATACCTGCGCACCCTGCAGATGCGTTGGATAGTTCGCAGGCGCGCCAGCCACGATTCCGTCAAAATCAAGGGGGTATCTCTGGGCCGCCGCCAGGGCCTGGCGCCCGCCGGTCGAACAGCCATTGAAAAAGGAAGAGGTCGCGCCCACGTCGTAGAACGCTTCGATCATCGCCTTGGACTGGACGGCCATCTCATGCACCGCGCGATATGCGAAATCGACCAGGGCATCCTGGTTGAGTGCGAAGCTGCCCGAATTGCCCGTATGCCCGGTGTCGGTCGAACTGGTAGCGTAGCCGCGGCGCAGCGGTTCTATCAGGGAATTGGTTGAAATCGAACCGGCAAAGGCACCGTTGCCAACAGCCAGATACTTGCCGTTCCAATCGTCCGCCACCGGCATCCACAACTCGGTCCGGATATTCGAAACCGGACTTGGTGTCAGTATCGCCATCACGCGGCAGAACGCGGGCAGATCGGTAATTCGTCGTTCTCCGCCGCGGCCACCGGACAGGACGAAGTCCCCTTGCGCGACGGACTGGACCGACGTCACCGTCACGTTGGGCAATGCCAGCGATGCCAGACTCTCGCAGGTCGCGGCGAAGGATGCCGGCGCGGACAATAGAATCAGAATGACAAGAAACGGAAAGGAAGCCCATCGTCGTTGGGGGAAGCTCATGTTCGACTCCTTCTTCGGTTGCCCACTTCTTTTATCGTTACCCTGCCGCACTGTCAATCAACGGGTGAGGCTGGAGTCCGGGCTGGAGACCCCGGGATGGAGTCTCAGTGACAACTTGCGGTCAACGTCTCAATCCTCGATTGCCCTGTCGATCAGGGCACCGATGGCAGCTCCGAGACCGGCTCCGATTCCACCCAAGGCAAACGAATATGGATCCGGCCAATCGTATCCTTCTCCATGAATAATGCCTTCCGCAACGAATCCGAACAGGAAACCTGTTCCGAGTCCGATCAGGGTTCCGTTTTTCAGAGGGTCTCCCACTTGGCGCCGGGCCGGTGGCGCTTGCGCCGGGTTCGATTGGGGTAACGCACCGCGACGGACTTCGATGATGATCTCGCCGGTGCGCTCGCGAGTCAGCGCTGTCCCGTCTCGATCAACTTCGATCGGAGGGCGAACTGCCGGTGTCAGAGTGCCTGCTCGGTCCGGCGGCGTTCGTAAAGGTGTGATTGTGGGTTGAGGACGGGCCGCGCACCCAGCAAGTAAGAGTATTAGTGCGCCTGCGCGCAGGGCGATATTTGTTCGTGTCATTCAAAATCCCCACCGGGACGATCCCGATTGTCGACTCCCAAGCCCGACCAGCGTCAATTCATTGTTGCCCGTCGGGCTCGGGTACTTGCCGTTCCAATCGTCCGCCACCGGCATCCACAACTCGGTCCGGATATTTGAATCCGGACTTGGTGTCAGTATCGCCAACACGCGGCAGAACGCGGGCAGATCGGTAATTCGTCGATCGCCGCCGCGGCCGCCGGACAGGACGAAGTCCCCTTGCGCGACGGACTCGACCGACGTCACCGTCACGTTGGGCAATCCAAGCGATGCCAGACTCTCGCAGGAGGCGGCGAAGGATGCCGGGGCGGACAATAGAACGAGAATGACAAGAAACGGAAAGGAAGCCCATCGACGTTGCGGGAAGCTCATGTTCGACTCCTTCTTCGGTTGCCCACTTCTTTTATCGTTACCCTCCCGGACTGTCAATCAATGGGTGTTTGGAGACGGGGCTGGAGACCCCGGGAATGTTCCGCGCCGGGCCCGGCGCCTTCCGGACGAAACCCGGGTTTCGGAGCGCCGCGTTTCCTGATACCATCGCCATCGCCAACGGCACACACCGACTCTCGAAGGAGCCTCCTTATGAGCACAGCTGCGAAGCTGAACGTGTCCGATGTCATCGACGGAAGCAGGATCGGCCGATTCCAGGCGGGACTGTTCACACTTTGCGCCCTGTCGCTGATCATGGACGGATTCGATGTTCAGGCAATGGGGTACGTCGGACCGGAAGTCATCAGGGAGTTCGGGATTCCCGACGGACAGATCGGACCGCTCGTGTCGTCAGGTCTCGTCGGAATCCTGATCGGCTCGCTGTTTTTCACCGTGCTGGCCGACAAGATCGGCCGGCGGCCGGTTCTCATCATTGGCACGTTTTTCTTCGCAATCCTGACGTTGTTAACGGGTTTGTTCGCACAGACGGCCGGACAGTTGATGCTGCTGCGGTTCATCGGCGGAATCGGCATGGGGTCGATCATCCCGAACGCGACGGCCTTGATCGGCGAATACAGTCCGGCGAGAATTCGCGTCACGTTGATCATGACAATCACCGTCGGCTTTACGGCCGGGGCGGCACTGGGAGGACTCGTTTCGGCATGGATGATGCCGCTGTTCGGCTGGCGCTCCGTATTCTACTTCGGCGGGGCGGTCCCCTTGGTGGTTGGAATCCTGATGGTGTTCTGGCTGCCTGAGTCCCTGCAGTTCCTCGCGGCCCGCGGGCAATTCGGCAAGGTCGGACGCTGGCTCAAACGCGTGGACCCCTCCGCCGTCATCGGCCCCGATACACAGTACTTCATCCCCGAAGAAAACAAGGGCGGGGTGCCGGTCCTGAACCTGCTGACCGAAGGGCGCGCCCCGGTCACGCTACTGTACTGGGGGGTTAACTTCACGAACCTGCTCAATCTGTATTTCCTTGCGGGAATGCTCCCGACGATCCTGACCCAGACCGTGAACATGAGTTCCTCCACGTCCGCATTGATCACAGGGACCATGCAACTTGGAGGCACAGTCGGAACGTTCGGGCTTGCATGGCTGATCGCTAAGAGGGGATTCACTCCGATGCTGACCCTGACGTTTGCGACCGCCGCCCTGGCGATTGCCTTGGTCGGCAGCCAGACGGTCATGACGGCCGTCCCCCTGCTGACCATTGTCGTGTTCATTGCGGGATGGTGCGTCATCGGCGGCCAGCCCGGGCTCAACGCGCTCGCGGCCACGTACTACCCCACCTACATGCGGTCGACGGGCATCGGATGGGGATTGGGAATCGGCCGTGTCGGGGCCATCGTCGGCCCCATCGTCGGCGGCAGACTTGTGGATCTGGAATGGGGCGCCGACCGGATGTTTCTCGCGTTCGCGGTCCCCGCGTTGATATCGACGCTCATCATGATCGGATTGCACGTGTTGTTGAAACCAAAGGAATAACACGATGACGCTGCCGCTGCTGCCGACCTCCCTGGTCGGCTCCTACACCCAACCGGAATGGCTGATCGACCGCAAGAAGCTGGCCGGGCGCTTCCCTCCCCGGACGCGGGCGAAGGAACTTTGGAGAATCCAACCGGAGTGGCTCGAAGAGGCACAGGATGATGCCACGATCCTGGCGATCCGGGATCAGGAAAAGGCCGGGCTCGACATTGTCACGGATGGGGAAATCCGGCGTGAAAGTTATTCAAACCGGTTCGCGACGGCATTGGAAGGCATCGATATCGACAATCCCGGTTCCGCGCTGGACCGAAGCGGACATCCGAACCCCGTACCGCGCATTGTCGGCAGGATACGCCGCAAGCACGCTGTCGGCATCCGTGACATGGAGTTCCTGCGAGCGAACACCGATCGTGCCGTCAAGGTGACTGTGCCGGGACCGTATACGATGTCGCAACAGGCGCAGAACGACTTCTACGACGACGCCGAAGAAATGGCGATGGATTACGCCGCGGCGGTCAACGAAGAGGTCCGGGACATGTTCGCCGCGGGTGCGGACCTGGTTCAGATCGACGAACCCTACATGCAGGCACGGCCCGAAAACGCGCGCAAGTATGGAGTGAAGGCACTGAACCGGGCACTCGATGGCGTCAGCGGCACGACCGCCGTCCATCTGTGTTTCGGCTACGCCGCGATCATCCACGAGAGACCCGAAGGCTACTCGTTCCTTCCAGAGCTCGCCCGATCCGATGTCCAGCAGATATCCATCGAAACCGCGCAGTCATCGCTGGATTGTTCGATCCTGGCGACTTTGCCCGAAAAGACGATTATCCTGGGCGTGCTGGACCTTTCGACCAACGATATCGAGTCACCCGAAACCGTCGCGGAACGTATTCGGAATGCGTTACCCCACAAGGATGCCCGGCAGATCGTCGTCGCACCCGACTGCGGTCTGAAATATCTTTCCCGCGATGTCGCGTTTCAGAAGATGCAAGCGATGGTCGCTGGCGCTAAGATAGTGCGGGCGGAAGCAACCGTGAACTGATCGCGACTTATTCCAAGGAGATATCGGAAATGCGGCTCTGTCGATTTGGTGAATCGAAGCTCGGACTCGTCAACGGTTCGGAAATGAAAGACGTCACGCAGGCGCTCGATGTGCTGCCCGCATATCGCTATCCCCTGCCAATCAGCGATCCCTTGATTTCCAACCTGGAAAAGGTGCGAGCACGAGTCACGGAGGTCGCCGGAAATGCGACCGCGGTTGGATTGGAGGGCCTCCATTTCCTCAGCCCCGTCGCCAACCCCAGCAAGGTCATCGGGGCGCCGGTAAACTACCAGAAACACCTGGACGAAGTCCGCGACAACCCCGCATTGCATCATAACAATCAGGTGATGGCTATCACGCGCGCCGGCCTGTTTCTGAAAGCCTGCAGCTCGCTGGTCGGCCCGAGCGAGGGCATCGCGCTTCGCAAGCTGGATCGAAGAAACGATCACGAAGTCGAACTCGCCGTCATCATCGGAAAGACCGCCAACAACGTCACCGAAGCCGACGCCCTGAACCATGTCGCGGGGTATGGGATCGGGCTCGACATCACGATTCGAGGACCCGAAGAACGCTGCCTCCGCAAGTCGGTCGACAGCTATACGGTGCTGGGCCCCTGGATGGTCACTGCCGACGAGATTCCCGACCCCAACAACCTGAACCTCAAGATCGAGGTCAACGGCGAAGAGCGCCAGAACTCGAACACGAAGTACATGGTCCTGAACGTGGCAAAACTGATCGAGTTTGCGTCGGCGTTCTATACGCTTCATCCCGGCGACGTCATCTGCACTGGAACGCCGGAAGGAGTGAGTCCCATCGTTCCCGGCGACACGATCGTCGCCACGATCGAGAAGATCGGTTCTATGGAAGTGCCGGTCCGGGCAGCTTGATCCAGGCGGGCGGCGGAATCGGAGAAACGATGCGGCCCACCTTCCGGTTGCAGGAGGAGAATCCAGGTCATGAGTACGTTTTACGTCAAACCCGGTATTTCCGAGAAGCGCAAGGAATACTATGGACGGCTCAACAAGAAGAACACCGCCCCACTCTGGGAAGTCCTGGGCAAGCTGGTCACGCCTTACCCGCAGCCGGAGTGCGTTCCGGCACTCTGGAAGTACAGCGACGTTCGTCCGCTCCTGTTGGAATCCGGAGATCTGATTACGGCACAGGAAGCTGAACGCCGTGTCATGGTCCTGGAGAATCCGGCAATGCGGGGTCTGTCGCAGATCACGCACAGTTTGTATTCCGGAGTTCAACTCGTCCAACCCGGAGAAATCGCCCCGAGTCACCGGCACGCCGCGTCGGCATTGAGATTCGTCCTGGAAAGTAGCGGAGCATACACGGCCGTGGATGGCGAACGCACCACAATGGAACCCGGAGACTTTATCCTCACCCCATCCTGGACGTTCCACGATCACGGTAATCCCGGCGACCGCCCTGCAATCTGGCTCGACGGCCTCGATGTTCCGATCGTGAACATGTTCGGCACGAGCTTCGCGGAACACTATCCGGGAGAAACCCAGGAAGTGACCAAATCCGAAGGCGATGCCGAGGCCCGCTACGGTTCCAACCTGCTTCCCGTCGAATACAAACCGGAACGGCCCTCCGCACCGGTGTTCAACTACCGCTACTCCAAGAGCCGCGAAGCGCTGGAACAGGTTCGAAAGAATGGACCGATCGACCCATCCCACGGGTTCAAACTCCAGTACATCAATCCGGCGACTGGCGGGCCGCCCATGCCTACGATCGGTGCGTTCCTGCAGCTACTTCCCTCGGGATTCACGACACGGGCCTATCGTTCCACCGACTCGACTGTTTTTTGCCCGACCGAAGGGACCGGCCGCAGCACGATCGGAGGCCAGGTTTTCGAATGGGGCAAGCACGACGTTTTCGTCGTGCCGTCATGGTGCACCGTATCGCATTCCGCAGATTCGGCGGATGTGGTCTTGTTCAGCTTCTCGGACCGCCCGGGGCAAAAATCTCTGGGACTGTGGCGGGAAGAATCGGTCGAAGAATAGAACTCTTGGAGAGGGGGTCCATCATGCTCCGAAGGTTTGCATTCGCAATTGCCGTGACGCTTGGCGGCATCGTTACGGCATTGAACGCCCAGGACACGCTGGACATCTATCTCATCGACGTTGAGGGAGGCAACGCCACTCTCTTCGTTACACCCGATGGGGAATCCATCCTGATCGACACCGGTAACGGCGGCGCCGCGGCCGATCGGGACGCCGGACGAATCGTCGATGCCATGGAGGATGCCGGGGTCGATGCGATCGATCATCTGATTACCACCCACTGGCACGGGGATCACTTCGGATCGATGGAAGAACTCGCCAGCCGGGTGCCCATCCGTCACTTCATCGACCATGGCCCGAACATCCAGCCAAACGAAAACACCGATGCGTTCATCGCGACGACGTATCGGAATCTCCATGAAGCCGCCGAACGGTCTATCGTCGATCCTGGGGACACGATCGCCGTGGCCGGACTTGGCGTCACGGTGCTGGCAGCCGGCAAGGAAACGATCGACCGGGCGCTCCCAGGTGCGGGAGCGGCCAACCCCTATTGTGCCGACTTTGTGCGCGGGGCCGAAGACAACGGCGAAAACGCTCAATCCGTTGGCGTCATCGTCGAGTTCGGCGATTTTCGCGCACTCCATCTGGGCGACCTGACGGTGAACACCGAATTCGATCTGATGTGCCCGAACAACCCGATCGGGACCGTCGATCTCTACGTGGTCTCGCACCACGGCCAACCCAGTTCGAATGCCCAGGTTCTGGTTCATGCGATCGAACCTCGAGTGGCCATCATGAACAACGGAACCCGGAAAGGGGGCCAACCCGACGCGATCCGGGTACTTTATTCCGCGCCGGGCCTTGAAGACCTGTGGCAGTTGCACTTCTCGCAGTTGAGTGGACAGGAATACACCGCTGCTGGAATCTTCATCGCGAACCTTGTCGACGAACCGTTGTCCGCAATGCCCGTCGCGCCGATACCGAATCCGGGACGCGGCAGCGGTGCGCCACCGGCGCCCGCTCACAATGGAGCGGCCTATTGGCTGAAAGTCACGGGCAGTAACGATGGCACGTTCACGGTCACCAACAGCCGGAACGGCTTCAGCAAGGAATACCGATAATGTCCGGGCGTCGGCTCGCGTACGGCGTTCTGTGTCTGTTTCTGTTGGCGCCCGATCTTGCGGCCGAGGTCTCCCGAATCGAGGTTGACTCGCGCGGCCCGATCGCCGAGGGCCGCAATTTCGGCGATGTCGGCCCCTACGAGGAAATCATCGGGACGATTCACTTCGAAATCGACCCCTCCAACCCTCGCAATCAGGTGATTGCCGACTTGGACCTGGCCCCGCGAAACAGGGACGGCCTGATCGAAATGTCCGCCGATCTGTCGATTCTGGCGCCTGTCAATCCAGACAACGGCAACGGCATCGCACTCGTCGATATCGTCAACCGCGGGCGCAAGGTGGCGCTGCAATTCAATCGGGCCGAGGGGGGCAATCCCTACGGCGATGGATTTCTCATGAACCGCGGGTACACCATCGTGTGGGTCGGCTGGGAATTCGATGTGCCGCCAAGCCCCACAGCGGTTCGCATCGACGTGCCCTTGGCCGACGGCATCCCGAATTCCCGTATCGGCGGGTTGGGGTTTGCCGCCATCCGGGATGCGGCAACATGGATCAAACACTCTCCCGAATCGATCGTCTCGACCGACTACGCACTGTCGTTCGGATCGTCGCAGAGCGGACGGTTCCTGCGGAACTATCTCTATCTTGGATTCAATACCGATGAAACCGGACGCCAGGTTTTCGACGGCATCATTCCCCACATCGCCGGTTCTTCGCGGATCGACCTTAACCGGCGTGGCGCCGAACCGATTTCGCAAGGGCAGTTCACGGCGACTTCATTCCCATTTGCCGACGCCGCTTACCGCGACCCGGTGACGGCCGTCGAGGACGGGGCGCTCCAGAACTCCAGGAGCCAGGCCAATCAACCCCGGATCTTCTACACCAACACCAGCGTCGAATACTGGGGCGGCGGTCGCGTCGCGGCACTGGTGCACACGACACCGGACGGCGCCGAAGATATCGCCTTGCCGGACAATGTCCGGTTCTATCTACTCGCTGGCACGCAACATGGCCCCGGGGCCTTCCCTCCCCAGCCTCCGGGAAACGGCCAGCAGATGGGCAATCCCATCGACTACTGGCGCAACATGCGCGCCCTTCTGACAGCCATGGCGGAGTGGGTTGTCGACGACGCCGCGCCGCCTCCAAGCGCCCATCCCGATTTCGCGGACAACACGCTGGTGATGCCCCGAGACTTGCCTTTCCCGGCATTGCCCGGCGTTCGATCTCCCGCGGACGTGACCGCGGGCACACGGGCGGCAAACCCCTTGCTGGACGGCAACGGGAGCGCCGGAACAACCCTTCCGCTGCTGGTCCCCGCGGTTGACGTGGACGGCAACGAGACTTCGGGCATCTTGCACCCCGAAGTGGCCGTTCCACTGGCAACCTACACCGGTTGGAACTTCGCGAACGCCGAACGCGGGGACCCCAACGACCTCTGGCCATTGGCTGGCGCCTATATTCCATTCCCGGCGACTCGAGACGAAGGGGACCAGCGAAACGATCCTCGCGCGTCAATCGAAGATCGGTATGCCTCGAAGGACACCTACCTCGAACAGGTTGCAGAGGCCGCTGAAAGCCTCGTGCGGGAGCGGTACATGCTTCAGGCCGATATCGACCCTGTTCTTGAACGGGCGGCCCGGCACTGGGATTTGTTGATGGGAACCGGCAACTGAAGCCAGCGGCTCAACCCGCAAAATGGCGCTGGCGTGGTCCACGGTGTTCTGTGCGAGGTCTCGGCGGAAATCTCCGATTTCATTTGCAACCGCCGCCCGCCTTCGACAATCTATGAAGTCAAAATCCACAACAGGCAACCTTGATTGGGAAATGCCCGGGGATTGAAGATTCGCGATACTGCTCGGAGATATTCACATGACACTACGACTTGTACTGATTCCAACCGCGGTGCTGTTGCTGACGACGACGGCCGCGGCACAATCCGAACCTGAGGTTCTGGCCATCGTCAATGGCGAGGACATCGGCGCTTCGGAAGTGTTCGAGGCGGCGGCGGCCGATCTCGCCGAACTCCAGGCTGTACAGCCGCGTCCGGAAACCTTTGACCGCGATCGGCTCGAAATGCTCTGGGACGCTCTGGATACGATCGTCGAAGACCGGTTGATCGCGCTGGAGGCCGCCAGCCTCAATGTATCGGTCGACGATCTGATCTACATTGAAATCGACAGCAACGTCTACACTCCCAGCGATGGGGAAGTTCAGGCGTTTTATGAACAGAACAGAGCCCAGATTCCCCTGCCGCTCGAAGAGGCGATGCCTCAGGTTCGCGAGTATCTCGTCAACCAGAGCCGCGAGGGTTTTCGGCGGAACATGATCCAGAGGTACAAGCAGAAATACAATGTCACGACCTATCTCGATCCCCTCCGAACCGAAGTGGCCACCGAAGGCCACCCGTCGAGGGGACCCGGCAGTGCTGCCGTCACCATTGTTGAGTTCGGCGATTTTCAGTGCCCGTTTTGCGGCAACCTCCACCCGATCATGGAGCGTATACGAGAGATATACCCCGATACCGTCCGAATCGTTTTCAGGAACTTTCCGCTGAGAAGCGTGCATCCCCGCGCCCAGCAGTCCGCCGAAGCCGCAATGTGCGCCAACGATCAGGGGCGCTTCTGGGACTATCACGATTCCCTTTTCGAGAAACAGAGCATGCTCGACATCGACGCTCTGAAGCAGCGAGCCATCCAATTGGATCTGGATACGGCGGCGTTCGACGCCTGTCTCGATTCCGGGCGCAGTGCCGAGGCGGTTCAGGCCGATGTGGACGCGGGCCGTGCGCTGGGGGTGTCCGGCACTCCAACCCTGTTCATCAACGGGCGACGACTGTCAAGCGCGCAACCGCGCGAGATTCAGGCAGTCATTGAAGACGAACTCGATCGCGCAGGAATCGAACGGTAGCCCAGGTACCTGTCTTGCAGCAGGAGGCCAAGCCTGCGTTCGCTCATGTCGCTTGTCCGCAACAAACCGGTGAATTAATGAAAGTACCGATCTTTCAGGTCGACGCCTTCACCCAGGAGGTGCTCTCTGGAAACCCCGCGGCGGTCTGTCCGCTGAGCGAATGGCTGCCGGACGATCGAATGCAGTCCATCGCGCGCGAGAACAACCTTTCGGAAACCGCGTTCATCGTCAAGAAGGAAGAAGGGGTATACGATCTGCGCTGGTTCACGCCGACAACCGAAGTGGAACTCTGCGGCCATGCGACGCTTGCGTCGTCCTACGTGATCTGGGACTGTCTGGACGATCGCTCCACGACGATCGAGTTTGACACACTGAGCGGCAGGCTCAAGGCCGGTCGCCAGGACGGCATGATCGCACTGCAATTTCCCGAAGCCCCCCTCGACGCATGTCCGGAACCGCCTGGTGAACTGACTGAAGGGCTCGGCGCGACTCCGGTCGAAGTCTTCGCGGTTGGCCCCGGGAATCGTCTATACAGCTATCTCGCCGTCTTTGAATCTTCGGACGCGGTATGTAATCTGGCTCCCAACTTCGAAGCCCTGAAACGGCTGGGAGAAATTTGCATCATCGCGACCGCGCCCGGCGGCGGAGTGGACTTCGTGTCTCGTTTCTTCGCCCCCAGGTTCGGTATCGACGAAGATCCCGTCACTGGATCGGCTCACTGCGCACTGGTACCCTTCTGGGCCGAGCGCCTGGGAAAGAAGCGTTTGCACGCAAGGCAGGTCTCGGCACGCGGCGGCGAGCTATTCTGCGAAAGGCGCCCCGACGGCATCGTCATCGCCGGACACGCCGTACTCTACATGGAAGGCGTCCTTACAATCTGAAATCCGGACCGGGATGCCGATTGCCAGTGCGAGTACGTTTCTCAAGCAATGCCGAACCAGCGCAGACCTTGTACCGTCCCTACCGCCGCCGCATAACCCAGGCCGGTATAGAATAATAGCTGGAGTCCGGCGAAGCGCCAGGAGTTGGTTTCCTTGCGCACGACGGCGACCGTGGAGATGCACTGAAGCGAAAAGAAAAAGAAGACGATCAGCCCGATGATGCTCGCCGTGGTAAATATCGGCTCACCGGTGTCAGCGAACGTCGCAGTCCGCATCGTTTCACGAAGCCCCTCGATCTGGGTATTTTCGTCCTCGCCTTGCACATGAAACACGATGGCCATCGCGCTGACGAAGACTTCGCGTGCCGCGAACGCCGAAATCAGTCCCACGCCGACACGCCAGTCGACACCCATCGGCGAAAGAACGGGCTCGATCCTCTGACCCAGACTCGCCGCGAACGAATTGTCCATCTCAGCCTGCGCCACCAGCGGGGGATTTGCGACGCCCGCGAACTGCGGCTGCGTACTCCCCGACCCGAAACTCG
The DNA here is from genome assembly GCA_963555775.3 of Terriglobia bacterium. Classification (GTDB taxonomy): domain Bacteria; phylum Acidobacteriota; class Terriglobia; order 20CM-2-55-15; family 20CM-2-55-15; genus JAJEDW01. The sequence continues at coordinate 367,789 of CAUVWY020000010.1, forward strand.
ACAACAGCCAAAGCACGATCGCGACCACCACAATGGGCATGCCCGCCTTGCGCAGGTAGGACGAAGATCGAGACCAGGTGATCTTCAGGATGACGTTCCAGCGCGGAACCCGGTAGACGGGAAGTTCCATCGCCAGAAGTGACGGCGCCTGATCCGGGAACGCAATTCGTCCGACGATGCCCGCACTCAACGAGCCGATAAGGAGGCTGGACACATAAATCGCGGCCAGCGCCAGGCCTGCCCAGCCGGCGGCATCGGGCATCACTGCCGCAAGCAGAAGGGCGTAGACCGGAAGGCGGGCGCTGCAACTCATCAACGGGATGATCCAGATGGTGAGCAGGCGTTCTCTCAAGGTCGGTATCGACCGCGCCGCAAAGACTGCCGGTATGGCACAGGCAAACCCGGAAAGCATCGGCACGAAAGAACGGCCGTGGAGGCCCAGAGCCGACAACGGCCGGTCCACCAGCGTCGCTCCGCGCGCCAGATAGCCCGAGTCTTCCAGCAGCGTCATCAGGAAGAATAGAATGATGATCTGCGGAAGAAACACGGCGACAGCGCCCACACCCCCAATCATGCCTTCGGCCACGAATGAAGCCAGGATGGAGTTCGGAAACAGATTGCTGACGAAATCGCCCGACACCGAAAACACGGCGTCGACCGCATCCATAAAGGGCGTCGCAAACCAGAAAATCGAAGCGAACAAGCACACCAGGGCGACCAGAAAGAGAGGGAATCCGATGTACGGGTGCAGCGCAAAACGATCGATGCTGGCGGTCAAAGGATCCCTTTCGACCAGAAGATCCAGACCTTCCGGCTGGACCAGATCGTCGGAAGTACCCAACAGTTCTCGGACCCTGCGATAAGCCTCGACCGGTTCATCGCCGATTTCCGATAGTGCGTTCCGCGGGGCGGGCCGCTGAACCACATCCCGAAGCGTCGAGAGCAACTCGGGAACGCCCTCCCCATGACGCGAATCGACAGAGACAACAGGGATGCCCAGGGCTTCGGAAAGCTTCTTTGGATCCACCGCCTGACCGACCCGATCCAGGAGGTCCATCATGGTCAGTGCAATGACCACCGGTCGGCCCTGCCGGGCTACGAAACCGCCGAACTTGAGGTGTCGCTCCAGTTGGGTGGCGTCCACAACCAGGACAAAGGCATCGACATGGACTGACGGATGCCGCGATTCGATGACCTGGCAGGAGAGTTCTTCGTCGGGAGACGGATTAACCGCACTGTGAACGCCCGGCAGGTCAACGAAGCTGATCGGCGGTCCCCACTCCCTGATGCTCTGGCCCTGTAACAGAGAGACGGTGACGCCCGGATAGTTGGCGGTATGGAAGTGCCCCCCGGTGAGCGCATTCATCAGCGTGGTCTTGCCGGAGTTCGGCATTCCCACCAGACAGAAGGTCCGCTGCTTGACGTCGGTATCAGCGTTCTCTTCCGTCCCCACGGGTGTCGTCATTGTACTAAAATCCACGAAGCTTCGCGTTTTCTCAGGGCGAGTTGGGTGCCGCGAACCACAACGACGAGAGGATCGCCCAAGGGCGTCGACCGCACGATCGCGACCCGCTCACCGGGAGTGAACCCCAAGTCCAGCAACCTGCGGCACTCCGAATCGGGACCATCCAATCGGTCGATCCGATACCACTGTGATTTCACAGCGTTCGACAGCTTGATTTGTATTTTGTTCAGGGATCGAATCACACGGACTCTTCAGTAATCAGGAATTCGAAATGAAAAACCTTTTCATTTTCATTTCTCTGACTATGGCTGAAGTGCCCTGAAATCGCAAGTCCGATGTTGGCGCCAGCCCTCAGTCGTCGGAGAACTCCATTTCCCGATTCGCAACCAGCATCTGAAGCCCTTTCTGGATGATGAACGGTGACATCACGATCGCACCCAGGGGATCGCCCCACCAATGCTGCATCCCGGCATTGACAAGCAGGCCGATCAAAAGAACCATCGACAGATAGGAGTTGCCGAAGGTGAATACCGAAGCGGCTTTGAGAGCCGGACTGCGAACCTCCATGGCCAGCAGCTTCATGTAGGAGCCGATAATCGGAATGAGCAACATTGAAATCGCTGCCAGGCCAACGCCCAGAAAGGATGGTTCCGGATGCCGGCCCTGCCAGAGGAAAACAACGCCAAGGCCCAATGCAACCAGACCTGTCAGAACATACCCCCATGCAACGGCGCGGAACACCATTCGATCGGTACCCGGATCGACATCCGCGGTTCCGAATCGCGCGATCCGGCGTGCAAACACCAATTCTCTGCCTGCACCGACGAGGGCATCCAACCCGTAGACAAGAAGCAAGGGAGAAGCTGCACGGACCCAGAGGAGCACACCCGATGCCAACTGCAACAGGTGAACCAGGGCTGTCAGCAGGCACAGGAAAAGAAACTGACGGAGCCACAATTGCGTCTCGTCCGGTGCTCCTTGGGAAAGAGCCACTCTCCCTTCCTTGTACAAGACTGTAGGGATGTTCTTGTAGTCCACCGCGTTACGAATTATCGCGTTTGAGAGTTTTGACCACAAGAATGCAATGGAATGAACATACGGGATGATTGAGGGCGTTCAACCGGACCACCGGCTGCTAGCCAAGACTTCAGATCAGGACCAGTGGCCCTGGGTCAGACCAGCGGCCTGGGGTGAGACCAGTGGCCTTTGGTCAGACCAAAGGCCCGGGGTCAGACCAAAGGCCCAGGGTCAGACCACTGTCCTCTTGCGTCTCTTCAGCCGATTACAGGCTACTCATACAAATCGAAGCGTTCCGCGTGCAGCATCGGATCGCTTTGGATCCGAATATCCTTTCGCGATTCTTCTTCCATCTCCGTGAGATCCACGAATTCGGCACTTTTCAGTGCCTTGGCGACTTCAGGGCTGACTCGGACGGTCACTTCCCCGCCTTCGATGTGCTCCAGTATCTTGCCAAGTTCCTGCTGGATCTCATAGCAAACCGTTTCAACGGACTTGACGTAGCCAGCTCCGATGCATCGAGGACATGGCGTGCCCAGAACCCGCTCCAACGACGCGTGAGTTCTCTTGCGTGTAATGGCGACGAGACCAAAGTCATTGAATTGCAAGATCTTTGAAGGCGACCTGTCCTTTCCGAGTTCCTCTTCAAGTGCCTGCATCACACGTTGACGATTCTTCCGTTCTTCCATATCGATAAAATCGACAACGATGATCCCGCCGAGATTGCGTAAGCGGATCTGACGAACAATTTCATGGACAGCGTCGAGGTTGGTCCGAACGATGGTGTCTTCGAGCCGATTCGACTTGCCGACAAACTTGCCGGTATTGACGTCGATGGCAACCAGCGCCTCGGTCTGATTCACAACGATATATCCACCAGACTTCAGCCACACCTTGGAGCGCATGGCCTTTTCGATTTCCTGTTGCAGGCCGTATTCTTCGAAAATCGGAGTGTTCTTCAGGTGCAGTCGAACGCGATTGACCAACGAAGGTTGGAACTTGCTCACAAAGTCGAGAACTTTCGTATACTCCAACTCGCTGTCGAGACGAATCGCCTTGTATTCGTCCGACAGTTGGTCGCGGAGCACGCGCTCCACCAGTCCAAGGTCACTGTGAATCACGGCGGGCGCCGGACCGCGTTCATTTTTTTCGCGTATTTCTTTCCAAAGTTCGAGCAGGAACCTGATGTCCTGAATGATTTCCTCTTCGTCGCGGCCTTCAGCAGCCGTCCGTACGATAAAACCTCCCGGCATGTCTTCGCGGTTCTCCCCAATGATTCGGCGAAGGCGTGAACGCTCTTCTGCGGAAGCAATCTTTCGCGAAACGCCAATGTGATCCACGGTGGGCATATAAACCAGATAGCGCCCTGGAAGCGCAATGTGAGACGTGATCCTCGCGCCCTTTTTTCCAAGAGGCTCCTTGGAAACCTGAACCAGGATTTCCTGGCCTTCCTTCAGAAGGTCGGAAATCGTGCGCGTCTTACCCGCCGAATCGGGAATGTCGCCATCAGACCCAACCGGGGAACGACGTCGCGGTCGTCGGGAGGGAGCTTTTCGTGTGAAGGCGCCTTCAGATCCCCGATCGATGAGGCGGACCCGTCGAGGCTCTTCTGCCGTCGCATCCTCATCGTCGCCGTCAATCGCGTCGGTGGTGATTTCATCGGAACTGGTGACGCCGATATCGCTTTCCGTCGATTCTTCACCTTCGACTCCGGTCTCGACCGGCACGTCCGGTTCGTTGTCGTCCGTGGCCACGGGCTCGTTCGATTCCACTCCCGGAACGGCCAAACTCGATTCGACAGTCCCCGCGTCCCCGGTCTCAGTCGCGGCATCCGCGTCGGCATCTGTTGGCAACGCTGAGGGATCATCGGACAACGGCGGCCGCGATTCTTCCGGAATGGGCGGCATGCCCGACCGATCACGATCGCGGTACTTGGCCAAGGTTTCTCCGGGCAGCACCGGAACCGGGCTCGATGGTACGCGAGGAGCGGCGCCGGCTTTGGATCTCGCGTCGAATGAGGGAACCCTGGACTTCCGCTCACCGTGGCGGCCACTACGCCGCTCACCGATCGGTTCGCGGCTGCTTTCTTCCCTGCGGCCTGTTGTCCGCGGACCACGCGACCGAGCGCCGGCTTCCTCGCCGCTTTCGGGTTTGTGCACTGCCGGAACCGCTACCTCCTGTGGTGCCGATTCCCGGCGATCGCTCTCCGCGGGACGGTCGTTCCTGACGACAGAGTCATTGTTTTCGGGTACGTCCGCGGGTTGATCCTCGCGGACACGGCCTTCTCCTGGGCGGGCCCGATCTTTGTCGCGGTCACCGCCACGTGCCCTTGGTCGAATATTTCCGCGCCCGGCTGTGTCTTTCAGAGCCTCATCTTCGGCACTGGCGACCATTCGCTCGTATTCGTCAGTGTCTTCAAGGAAGTCGGACACGTACAAAAAAGCGTCACGGTCGAGGCCGATGTTCACAAAAGCCGACTGCATTCCCGGCAGGACCTTGGTGACGCGTCCTTTATAGATATTACCGGCGATGACCTGCGACCGCCGCCGTTCAATCAGGAGTTCGACGAGTTCGCCATCCTCAACGACGGCAACTCGCGTTTCCTGCGATATGGAGGAAATAATCAGTTCTTTCTGCATCAAGACTCCTGGGCCAAACACCGACGGCACACAGGAGTACATCGCGACGCAGACGCGCGAACGCGCAATTCAGGTCTCATGTAGAACTCCTGGCCCGGAGGAGCGGACTCGTGAACGCTCAAGCGCAAGTACCCAAAGAAAGAATCCGGACAGGAGGACCGCATTAATCGCGCAGGATCAAGCTCCTCGAACCGTCGGGAACCGTTGTCTCCAGATAGCTACGCTCAAGGTCCGCCGAAAGTCGCTCGACTCTGACGCCGTGGCGTACGGGCAATTTCTTTTACTTCAAGGGAACGCGAGAACCCGGGGCTCAACCGAAGGTTCCTTCCAAACTGCGAGCGCGTTCCATGGGGGCGCTCATCACGATAAACATTGGGGGAGGGGCATTCCCGATTTAACTCCGGGGCAACCCTGATGCAACGCCGCGGTAAACAAAAAAATCTTCAGAAACAGGCTCCCTGCTCCGAATGGAGGACTATATCACGAATGGAATCGACTAATTGACATACCGGCAACGTCTTACGCTCGTAACGAGCCCCAGGGCGATGAAAGCCGTCAATACCGATGACCCGCCATAACTCAGGAACGGGAGCGGAATCCCGGTACTCGGCAGAAAACCGATCGCCATTCCCACATTGACGATAATGTGCACGATAAACATTCCGGCGACGCCCACGACCACGAAAACGCCCTGGGTGTCCCTCGGGGCCACCACCAGGGAGAGTGCACGAAAGACCACCAAAAACAACAGTGACAGTGTGATACAAACGCCGATGAAACCGAGTTCTTCGGCGACAACCGAAAAAATGAAATCCGTGTGCCGAGTCGGCAGGAAGCCCAATTGGTTCTGACTTCCGTTGAACAGGCCTCGTCCCCAGAGACCGCCCGAACCGATGGCGATCTTGGACTGGTTGACCTGATAACTACCCCCTAGCGGGTCCGACTGCGGCTCGATGAAGGTCAGGATTCGATCCTTCTGGTAGTCCTCCAGCACGTACCACCCCAAGGGTAGAAGCAAGAGTACGACCAGCCCCCCGGCAATCCAGACAATGGGCCGAACCCCACGGACGAATAGACCGCATACAAGGATCGGAACAAACGTCAGTGCCGTACCCAGATCGGGCTGCAAGCAAACCAGGACCACCGGAAGCGCCACAATGGCCACAGCCCAGAAGATCTGTTTCAGATTGAGGTAGCGCTGCGCGAACCCAGCGAGGTAGCGCGCCAGTACGATAACGACGACCAGTTTGGTCAACTCCGACGGCTGCAGTCCGACGCCGCCGATCCGGAACCAGCTTCTGGCCCCCGAAATGACGTTGCCGAACAACAGCAGCGCCACCAGCAACGCGATGGCTGCCAGGTAGATCGGAAAGGCTTTATCGCAAAGGACCCTGTAGTCGATGGCCGCCACGAGAAACATGGCGCAGACACCGATTCCGACCCACGCAAGCTGACGCAGAAAATAATTCCCCGATTCGAGGTTGAGCGTTGAGCTGTAGATCTCGATGAGTCCGATCGTACACAAAAGCAACGCGACGAGCAGAAGAAACCAGTCGAAGTCTCTCCAGAACCGTTTGCTGGTCAGAGCATCAATCATTTTGCTGTCAAATGCCGTACTGTAGCCGTGCGGCAAACCTGAGGAAAGCCTACTGCAACCCTGCAGAAGCCGGGCCGGGCCCCTGCGGCAGCCCGACGGCAGCTCTCCATCAGTTCACGCTGGCGATTGCATCGGGCGCATTGCGGGTAGAAGCTCCCACCCTCTTGTCAAAGTAGGTCTGCAAGACTTTCTGGGCGACGGGAACCGCGGCACTGCTGCTGCCGCCATTCTCGACAAATACGACAACGACGATCTCGGGCGCGTCGTAGGGCGCAAAACCTACAAACCAGCCGTGGGGCTGCAACGCGGGGTTGTCGCTCGAATTCTCCGACGACACAACCTGCGCCGTACCCGTCTTTCCGGCAACCTCGAAACCGTTGACGCGAGCGCGGACTCCGGTGCCGCCTGCGTTGACGACTCCCCAGAGCGCTTCGCGAACGGCATCGACGGTTTCGGTTTCCAGCGGATACGGTTCGTGGACCGGATCTTCGACTTCAAAACCGGCGGACTGCACTTGTTCAGGGGACACAATATGCGGTTGAACCAACTTACCCCCAACCGCGATACCTCCGACAGCCCACGCCAGTTGGAGCGGTGTGACGCCCACGGCGCCTTGACCGATGCTCACGGATATCGTCTCGCCCGGATACCAGGGCGCGCTCTGCGTTTCCCGCTTCCACTGCTGGGTGGGGATCAAACCGGGATCCTCGTTGGGCAGGTCAATTCCGGTTCTGCGGCCTAACCCCATACGCATGGCATGTTCCGCGATCCGGTCGATCCCGAGCCGATCGCCCACCAGATAGAAGAAGACGTTGCACGAATGAATCAGGGCATCCAGAATGGTCATCGCGCCGTGCCCCGAACCGTTCCAGCAGTTGAATCGATTCCCGTACAACGTGGTATGGCCGTGGCACACGATGTTTTCGTTCAGGTCGATCACCTGTTCCTGCAGTCCCGCGGCGGTCATGAAGATCTTGAAGATGGAACCCGGAGAATAGCGATTCTGAATGGCTCGGTTCTGAAACGGGTGGCGAGGATCGGCAATGAGGGCATCAAATTCGGCCTGCCCGATTCCCCGCGAGAACGCGGTCGGATCGAAAGCCGGTCTGCTGGACAGCGCCAACACTTCGCCTGTCGCAGGGACCAGAGTGACCACAACACCGGTCTGGTCACCCAGTGCCTCCTCGGCGGCAAGCTGCAGATCGAGATCGATCGTCGTGACCAGATCGTTACCCGGAACTGGCAGCACGGCTCCGATTTCTCCGATTTCACGCTGAAACGTGTTGACGATCACACGGCGCAAGCCGTCTACCCCCTGTAGTACGGCATCGTATCTTCGCTCCAGTCCCGCGGTACCGACAATGTCGCGGCGTTTACGTCCTTCGAACTCATCACTGCCCAATTGATCCGGTGTGATCTCGCTAACATAACCGAGAAGATGCGCGGCAACTTCGCCGTTACGGTACCGTCTCTGAGGACTGAATTCGAGGCGCAATTCCGGCATCTCGTACTTGCGCGCGAGAACGAAGTCGATTTCGGCCTGCGACAGGTTCCTCCGAAGGAGTACAGGCTGATGAGCGGGTTCGGAACTGGCGTCCGCAACCCGCGCGAGCATCTCGTGTTCGGAAACCTCCATGCCAGGCGCAAGCATCGCGATGGTTTCCTCCGAACTACGCGGACTGTCCTCGCGCATCAAGGACAGGTTGTAGGCGGGAATGTTGTCGGCGAGAATCCGGTGTTCGCGGTCGTAGATGCGGCCTCGCGGCGCGATGACTCGGATGTCTCGAATGCTGTTGCGTTCCGCGAGTTGCCTGAAATATGGCGCGTCTCTGATCTGAGTTCGCCAAAAACCGAATATGAGGATTCCAAAGGCGACGATAACAAGGCCCAATACTATCGTCACCCGGGAATTGAGGAGTTCCAGTTCGTCACGCTGCTGCATTGCCGAATCGACTCCGATAACCGAAGAGAATCATCCCGAACAACAGGTTGAACGCCGCAGATAACATCCAGTTACCGATTGAAACCTCGTTTACCGACATGCCGCCGGCGTCGCTGAGCGAACTGAGCATGACCTTCACCGCCGCATCCAGAAACGTGAACAAGACCAGTGCCAGAACACGCGTGGCCGCGAGGTCCACATTGAACCTGAACCCCGCCGACGCCGCCAGAAAGCCGATCAGGGTCTTCGCGAAACCATTGGTACCTAGCGCAACCCCGGACATGGCGTCCTGAAGCAGCCCAAGTACGCTTCCGATCACAATGGAACCGCGAGGGTTGGCTAAGGTGAAACCATAATATATCGAATAAATCAGGGGTAAATCAAAATACTCGAATACTTGAAAATACCGAGTCAGAATGCCCGGGACAAGGACGATACCGACCAGAGTAAGTGTGAATTTCAGGATGTCTGAAAAAGTGCCAAAATTCCTTGGCGGGCGATCCATTTCGGCGTAATCCCTGCGGCGGACAACCCTGAGAGTCAAGGCGTTCCTGGAAGAACGAGATCCGGATCCATAAGCAGCGTGGACCCGGCGGCATCGATGAGGCAGACCACTTCTTCGAGTCGGCCAAGATCGGCGGCCGGGCGAACGACGGCGGTCTTCGTCAGATCTGCGACGGGTCCCAGTTCAACGACCTGTCCAAACGGAAGCCCCTTCGGGTAAATCAGGTCGGTGCCAGAAGTGACCAGCCGGTCGCCCACGTGCAGTTCCAGGCTTTCATCCACGTGCTCAAGGCGGAGGCCACCATCGTTGGCGCCGCGAACGACCCCCTGGACCCGACTTGTCTCGACGGTAACGCCGACTGCACTGTCCGGGTCCGAAATGAGTTGGACAATCGCAGTCCAATGCCCGGTATGCACCACGCGCCCAACGACACCGTCTGGCGTGATGACAGCGCAGTTGACATGCAACCCGTGTCGGGTCCCCTTGCCGATCGTGATCATCTGACGCGAGATCGTCGCGTCACTCGCGATGACGCGGGCCACGATGCGTTCGCCGGTGATATGGGGACCGATATCAAAGAACCCGCGCAGGCGCGCTGCTTCGTTAACCTCGGTATGGTTCCGCGCGATTTCCATCCGCAGTTCAGCGTTCTGTGCGCGCAGGGCCGCGTTTTCGCGCGACGTATCCAGGAGCGCAAAGTAGTTGTCCCACACCGTGATGACGCCATTGATGGAGACATCGATCAGTTTTTCGATTGGCGCCAGTCCATCCAGCATCAGCGTACGAACCAGACCGGTTCTTGTGCGTCCCGAGGTCAGGACCGAGGCGAGTACTGCGTGACCGAACAGAACCGCGAAAAGCAACAGCCAGACGGTCTTGTTGGATCCAGGCATCATTGAATTCAGCCTTGTGCGGCGTCGTTCAGCTAAGGGCTGTCTTTCGCAAAAGGACGAAATCGCTCAGCATCTTGGACGTCCCCATCACCACGCACGAAAGCGGGTTTTCCGCCAGTATAACCGGCAGCCCGGTCTCACGACGAATTCGTTCGTCAAGGTTGCGAAGCATCGCTCCGCCGCCGGCAAGCATGATTCCGTGATCGGAAATATCGGCAGAAAGTTCGGGAGGAGTACGTTCAAGCACGATCCGGATCGAATTCACGAGGACGTTGACGCACTCGTCAAGGGCTTCGCGAACCTCGCCGTCCGAAATCGTGATGCTCTTGGGCACGCCTTCCATGAGGTCACGGCCCTTGATCTCCATCGTGAGCTTCTCTGCAAGCGGGTATGCCGATCCGATTTCGATCTTTATTCGTTCAGCCGTGCGTTCGCCGATCAACAGATTATATTTCCGCTTTATGTACTGCGTGATGGCCATATCCAATTCGTTTCCGGCAACCTTGTCCGAACGGCTCTGAACGATTCCCGACAGTGAGATGACAGCGATTTCCGTTGTCCCCCCACCGATATCCACGACCATGTTTCCCGACGGCTCCGTCACTGGAAGCCCCGAACCGATAGCCGCGGCCATCGCCTGTTCGATGAGATGCACTTCGCTGGCTTTGGCACGCATCGCCGAATCCCTGACCGCCCGCTTTTCGACCTGCGTGATCCCTGCCGTGACACCGATTACGATACGGGGATGTACCAGAACCTTTCGCCCATGGGCTTTGTGGATGAAATACGTCAGCATCCGTTCGGTGATCGTGAAATCCGAGATCACACCATCGTTAATGGGGCGAATCGCGACAATGTTGCCAGGCGTGCGACCGAGCATTTCCTTGGCCTCTTTCCCTACCGCCTCCACCTCATTGTTTATCTTGTTGATGGCAACGATCGACGGCTCATTCACGATAATGCCGCGACCTTTGGCATAAACGAGCGTATTCGCTGTTCCCAGATCGATTGCCAGATCGCTCGAAAAAGCGCTTGTGAGCGAACGAAGATAATTCATGATCGGTTCTCAAACACCTTAAACACGAATAAATTGCGTTTCAAATCGACAAAAAACAGTCTTCACCACTGGGTTCCAGGACTCAAGATCCAAGCATTGGATCTATTATATATGAGAGTGAACCATCGAATATTAGCAGCCTGCAGTGCTAATGCAGACTGAAAACTTTGATTCCTTGGTATAACTATACGTCCCGGTCTCATGCGAAAATGGATCGTTGTTGAAACAAAGGGCCTTGGAGCCTGTGGTAGAAGTGTACACCGTCGCGCCGAGGGGACTTCGGAGGCGGAGTCGACGAGAAAGCAAGGGAACGATGCTCTCTCATCGTGACCGACGAGGGACGATAAATACGCCCCGAACGCCGCCGTGCTCACTTCTACCACAGGCTCCTAAACCGAAACGCCCGGCACACTGTTGGTCTGGAGGATCTTTATGCTGGCTTTTTTCCGGCGTCGAAAGTGGATTTGGGTTGTTCTGATTACCGTCTTCAGCCTCGCGCTCATCGTAACGCTCATACCGGCAAACCTCGGGCCGCAGGTGTTTGTGGCTGGTAACGTGGCCGAGGTCGGCAGCGAAGTCGTCACCGCAGCCGAATTTCAGACCGCATACCACAACTACATGGACCAGATCGGCGCAGATCTGACCCCGGAAATGCTTCTGGCGTTCGGTTTCGACAGTCAGGTGATCGAATCGTTGATCGACCAGTACGTCATGATCGCTGAAGCCAGACGCCTCGGACTGGAGGTGACTCCGGGAGAAATCCAGACCGCGATTCTCAGCACTGACGCCTTCCAGGAGAACGGAGCTTTCATCGGACTCCAGCGATATCGGGACCTGCTTGTGCAAAACGGACTGACCGTCGCAGAGTTCGAAGACAGCGTTCGCGATCAGGTACTGATGGGCAAGCTTCAGGCCTTCCTCACCGAACCGATGGCCGTATCCGTCGAAGAAGTCGAGCTTGAGTACCGATACTCGAATGAACAGGTTGTGTTGGACTATTTCGTAATCGACCCGCCGGCGCTTGAATCGCAAGTCGAGATGACCGAAGACGAGATGCGCGCCTACTATGATGCTAACGCCGCTCGCTACGTCATCCCGGAAAAACGAAGGGCCGAATACTTGTTCGTCGACACGGTTCGGATCCGAACCGATGCCGAATTGACCGAAGACGAGATGCGCGCCTACTACGACGAACGAATTGGAGACTACCGGATCGAACCCAGGGTTTCAGCACAACACATCTTGTTCCGGACCCAGGGAAAATCGCCTGAAGAAGTCGCGGGAAGCCGCGAACTCGCTACCGATATCGCCGAACGTGCCAAGGCCGGAGAAGATTTCGCGGAATTGGCACGGGGATACTCGGAAGACACGTCGGCGGAATTCGGGGGTGACCTCGGGTCGTTCGGACCGGGACAGATGGTGCCCCAGTTCGAGACCGCGGCCTTTGCGTTAGGGGCGGGAGCGACGAGCGACCCCGTCGAAACGGAGTTCGGAATCCACATCATTCGGGTCAACGAAAAACAGGAAGAACGCACTCAGACGTTCGAGGAAGTGGAAATCGGCATCGATTCCATTCTCCGGTTTGAAAAAGCAATCGACATTGCAGCGAGCCGTTCACAAGCCATCGCCGTCGCTCTGGTCAGCAACAGCGACGCCGCAGCGGTTGCCCAGGAGTATGAAGCCGATCTTCGGGAAACCGAATTTCTGGCACGGGGAGACGTCTACAACGGTCTTTCCGATACCGCGGCACTGGAAAATCTGATTTTCTCACTTGCAGTCGACGAAGTAGGCACGGCCGTGGAAGTGGCGAACGGTCACGTTATTCCGATCCTCCGCGAAATCCAGGAGTCAAGGCCTGCGGCATACGAAGAAGCGACTGAAGATGTCGCTGACGATCTTCGAATTGAAAAGGCTGGCGAGTTGGCGGTCTCCACACGTGAAGAAGTCGAACAGTTGATCGCGGACGGCGCGCCTTTGGAGGATGCCGCCAACGCCGCCGGCCTCAACATTTTCACCAGTGCGCTGCTGACACGCGACGGCTCGATCCCGGAGTTTGGATCCACCACCGAACTGGACAGCCAGGCATTCACTCTCGCAACCGGAGTCACCGCCGCGCCCGTAACGGTCGCCGGCCGAACGATTGCATTCTCTGTACGGGAAAGAGACGAACTGGACGAAGACGCCATGCTGACACGGATTCCCGATCTTCAAACCCAGTTACTCAATCTAAGGAAGTCGCAGTTCATTACCGCTTACGCCATGGACGTAAAACAGCGGATGGTCAGAGACGGGGATATCTGGAGAGTCGATGCCGAACGTCTTGCGGAAGTTGCCGAATCGGCCATGATCGGGCACGTGCATTAGTGTCGGGTCCCATGTCGGGACCCATAGATAACGCGCCTGACGCCGAAGGGTCTTGGCCGGCAAGGTTTGGCAGTCCGTGGCAGGACCTTGCGGTGTCGGGTTTCGAGCGCTGCTGGACCTTCAGACGCCGATAATGTCGACCAGTTCCCTGACAGCGGCCGCCGACTTCTGGAGTTCGGCCCGTTCGGCCAGGGTGAGTTCGATCTGGATGATCTCTTCGACCCCGTTCCGTCCAAGCTTTACGGGCACGCCGACGTACAAGCCGCTGACCCCGTACTCTCCTTCAAGATATGCCGCGCACGGCAGGATCTTCTTCTTGTCCTGAAGTATCGCCGCAACCATTTCCACAATCGATGCTCCCGGAGCGTACCAGGCACTTGTGTTGAGCAAACCAACGATTTCAGCGCCGCCTTTCCGCGTCCGGTCCACAAGACGTTCGATCGTATCGGCAGTCATCAGATCCGTGATGGGAATACCTGCAACCGTCGAATAACGGGGCAACGGAACCATCGTGTCGCCGTGGCCTCCCAGCACAAACGCGTGGACGTTGTCGACGGACACATCGAGTTCCATGGCAATGAAGGAACGGAACCGTGCCGAATCCAGAACTCCCGCCATCCCCAGAACGCGATTCCGGGGAAAGCCGCTGACGCGCAACGCTGTCTGAACCATCGCATCCAACGGATTGCTGACCACGATCAGGATACAGTCGGGCGATTGTCTGACAACCTGTTCGGTCACGCTCTTCACGATGTTGTAGTTCGTCTTGAGCAAATCATCGCGGCTCATGCCGGGCTTCCGGGGTATACCGGCCGTTATCACGACGACATCCGAACCGGCGGTCTCGTCGTAGCTGTTGGTACCGGTGAGCCGCGAATCGTAGCCCCGGACCGGAGCTGTTTCCATGAGGTCCAGGGCCTTGCCTTGAGGAACACCTTCGACAATATCGACGAGAACGACGTCGCCTAGCTCCTTGTCGGCACAGTATTGAGCCGCGGTCGCACCAACGTTGCCGGCTCCCACTACAGTAATCTTGTTTCGTCCCATGATGAATGTTCTCCACGGCGCCCGAGCAGACTCCGACGACTCCTATGACCCCTATAAATGACGAGCCACCAGCCCGTCATCGATTTCGATAGTATTCGCAAACAGGCGGCGGGCACAAAGAGGCGACGCTAACATGCGCGGAAACGCCGTGTCAATTGACACCCCACGACCGATTCTGCTAGGTTGGCTCGCTTGCCCTGTTCGGTTCATGGACGCCGATGACACATCGGTCAACCGTTGAAGGAGATGCCGCGTGTTCGTAGCTCGAAAGATCTTTCTCACGAAGGGAGTGGGACGGCATCGGGAAAAGCTGACAAGCTTCGAAATGGCACTGCGGGATGGAGGCCTCGCCCCGTTCAATCTCGTATACGTCTCCAGCATCTTCCCACCCCATTGCAAACTCGTCCCCAGATCTCAGGGGTTGAAGTTCCTGCACCCTGGACAGATCGTATTCTCCGTCGTCAGTTCAAACGCGACGCGAGAACCCCATCGCCAGATCGCCGCTTCTATCGGCGTTGCAATTCCGACGGATCCGAACGCCTACGGATACCTGTCCGAACATCATTCGTTTGGAGAAAAGGAGGTTGTCGCCGGCGACTATGCCGAAGACCTCGCTGCGGAGATGCTGGCGACGACGCAGGGCGTGGAGTTCGACCCCGACAGAAGTTGGGACGAAAAGCGGGAAATCTGGAGAATCTCGAACAAGATCGTCAAAAGTACGAGTATCACGAAAGCTGCCGTCGGAGACAGGAACGGTCTCTGGACAACTGTAGTGGCCGGCGCCATATTCATCCCGGAACCGATCTATACGCCTAGCAGCCTGTCGGACTAACACCGAATAAAAAACCTAAGTCATTCATATGACTGTGTTTACCGTTTCGGGCTAAAAAGGGCCGTTGTTGAAAACAAAGGACTTACGCCGAAAGTCCGACAGGCTGCTAGTCCCGGCTGAGTGGAGAAACGACGGGTGCGCCCTGCATCCGGACGCTCCGTTTTCGGCGACGCAGAAACGAGGTTTTCCGGCGCTGCGCTTCAGCGTTGCTGAAACGTGGTTTTTCGGCGCCTCGCTTCTGCTCTGCAGAAACGAGGTAGTTCAGAGATTTTCGCCCATCGCCATCTCACGAAGCGTTCTCGTGTCCTTGCTGAAGCGAATAACCGCTTCAACCACCAGCCAGACGCTCAGGATCAAGATGCAGCCCCCGACTACGGTCAGTATGATCTGACCTTCGTTGATGTACACGTTGATGTTGTACAGCATGGCGGCGATCGTAACGATCAGCATGAAAACCATTGGCACGAACGTATACCAGTAGTTCCAACCCTTCTGTCGAAGATAGACCGAAACAGTGAGCAACGTCAGGGCGGCGAGAACCTGATTGGTACTGCCAAACAGGGCCCACAGGATGGCGCCCGCCGACTCGCCGTTGATCTGGTAGAAGGCGAAGAACGCGATGAAGCCCACGGCAATCAGCGAGGCGACGTAGCGATTGCCAATCTGCGGGACACCCAGGGAATCGCCGATCTCGCCAATGTTGTACCGAAGCAGACGAGTCCCGGAATCCACGGTCGTCAATGCAAACGAAACGGCGACCAGTGCGATAAAGGCCTGAGCAACTTCCATCGGAACGCCCAGTTGCGAAACGAACAATGCCGCGCCGTTGATGAACGCGTTCATTGTGTCCGCCAACCCGCTTGCCGTGTCCCAACTCGCATAGTGCTCGCTCCAGGATTCCGCGGAAATAAATCCCGCGGTTGTCGCCAACACGGCCAGAAGGCCCAAGATCGACTCGCCGATCATCGCCCCGTAACCGATGGGAACCGCGTCGGTTTCCTTGTTGATCTGCTTCGACGTGGTACCCGAAGACACCAGGCCGTGGAAACCCGAGGCCGCGCCGCAGGCGATAATGATGAACACGAATGGGAAAATTGGGGGCGCGCCTTCAGGATTCGTATTTATCGCAGGCGCCACAAAATCCGGACGAAGAACAAAGAAACCGACATATGCGGCCCCGAGCCCAAGATAAAGCAGCAGCGAATTGAGGTAATCGCGGGGCTGCAGCAGCAACCAGACCGGTAGAACCGAAGCTGAGAATGCGTACGCGAGCAGGATCAGGATCCACGAATTCCGGGAAATGTCTGGAAGCCCGAGAACGTCCAACGCCACGTAGATGGCGATCAACTGCAGGACAAAGCCAGCCACCGTCATCGTCCCTATGCTGGCAGAACGCTTGTAGACGAACCAGCCGATCACCATCGCGACAGCCATCAGGAAGAAAGTCGGAAAGACAGTCTGGGGATAGTAAACGCTGGTGAACAGATCGGCAACGGTTCCGATGAAGACCCCCATTACGAGGCAGATCAGGAAGAGAATAATCAGGAGAAACAGGGCCTTTGCCCGCTTGCCGATCAGGTTTTCGGCAATCTTTCCGATGCTCAGTCCACGATGCCTCATCGACACGACCAAGGCGCTGAAGTCGTGAACGGCGCCGATCAGGACCGATCCAAATACCACCCAGAGCATTGCCGGCAACCAGCCCCAGATCACCGCCAGCGCCGGACCCAACATCGGCGCCAGTCCCGCGATCGAGGCGAAGTGGTGTCCGAACAACACTCCCTTCCTGCTGGGGACGTAGTCCACGCCGTCTTTCAATGCATGCGCCGGCGTGACGGCGTCCGGATCGAGTTTGAAGATCCTGTTCCCGAGAAAACGTGCATAGAAACGCAGGAAGACGAAGTAGAGGACAAAGGCTGCAATCGCGGCCAATACGGGTTGCATAACGGACTTCCTCCTTAAGAGCGGGGCAACGAGGGCAAATCGATTCCCTTTCTACACTCCGCCAATATGACTGTCAACTAACCGAGGGCAAACAGCGCCGCCCCACCGAGAAAAGGCTGAAGGAAGTTAAAGAACAACAGGACAAAAGTCGGAACCAGAACGATCGCCACCGCATCCATGACCAGCCCGTATCGGATCATCCGAGTGATGGGCACCTTTCCACTTGAATAGACAATGGCGTTGGGCGGCGTTGAAACCGGCAGAACGACCGACACGGACGCCGCGAGGCTGGCCGCTATCGCCGGGGGAACGGGATCCACTCCAGCCGCCTGAGCGATGGAAATGATGACTGGAATCGCGATGTTCGCCGCGGCGGTGTTCGACATCGTCTCGGACATGATCGTGGCAAAGATTGCCGCGGTGAAGGTCAACGAGACCATCGAAGACACGCCGAGAGCACCGGTCAGTCCCGTACCGAACGTCTCGGCCAATCCGGTTTGAAACGCCAGTTGCCCCAGAGCCAGCCCGCCTCCGAAAAGCAGGACCGTGCCCCAATCGATTTTGGCTGCTTCAGCCCAGGTGATCGTGGATCTTCGCTCTCTGTCTATCGGCAGGACAAAAAGCAGGGCGGCGCCCGCGATTGCCGCAACGGAAATGGGCACCGACGACGACAACCCGGAAGCGATCGGGTGTTCGGAACCCAGGACCAGGGACAGCAAACCGGGAACAACCCACAACGTCACGGTGATCAGAAACGCGAACAGGACGTTCTTTTCACCCCTCTTCCATTCGCCCAACGCAGCCTTGCGCTCGGCAATGATCCGATCGGCTCCCGCAATTTCGCCCAGACCCCGGGCACCGACGCGAACCATGTACAGGATGAGAAAACCCATCATCAGTAAGGAGATGGGTACGCCGAACATCATCCATTCCACGAAGGTAATTTCCACCCCGGCAAACTCATTGACCATTCCAACGGCAATCACATTTGGCGGCGTCCCGACGATGGTCGCCATTCCGCCAAGCGAGCATCCGTAGGCCATGACCAGCATCAGCGCTGTACCGTAGCGCGGCGGCACATTGCCTTCCCGTTCCATGAACGTGAGCAACGACAGGCCTACGGGCAATAACATTGCCGCCGTGGCCGTGTTGCTCATCCAGGCCGAGATGAAGGCGCCGATGCATCCATACGCGATCAGAATCCGCCCCGGATGCGCGCCGATCACCTTCCACGACATGACGCCATAGGCGATCCGCTCGTTCAACCGATGGACGAATATCGCCTGCGCGATGATGAAACTTCCGATAAACAGAAAGATCAGCGGATCGGCGAACGGTGCAAAGGCTTCGCGAGCCGGAGCGACACCGAGCACCACGGCCAGCGTCGGACCCAGAAGAGCCGTAACCGGCAGAGGCAGCACCTCGGTCACCCACAACGTGATCACAAGCGCCATGATTGCGGCGAGGCGCTGCGCCGAAACATCCAGCGAAGGAATCGGCGCCAGCAGAATCAGGGCAAACAGCGAAGGAGCAAGAACGAAACCGGCACGACGGCGCAGCCTGTCGAATCGGGTTGAATCCAGCACGGTATCTGAAAGCATTACAGACCAACCATCCTCGAATACAGCGATTTCGCAACCGATGGCTCTTCGGTACCCTTGACAATGGCGCGCCCGTCGCGAAACAACGTGAGTTCGAAAGGCGGATTGACACACTTCAACAGAAAATCGTTACCCTCCACGTCGCCAAACACTTTGAGAGTTCGTCCCATGGCGGACAGATCCAGTTCGGCGCGAGGGCTGGGAATCAACTGCACCGCGTTGCGGCCGCACATCGTGATGGTGCGAACCGGACTCCCGTTCAGGTAGTCCATCCGTCCTCCCGCGCACAGAGGACAGGCTTCGCGCAGTTCCTTCGACAGACTCAATGTCTTGAATCTCAGGGACCATACATCCATCGAAACCAGGGATACGCCGTCGCTCGTCAACTGGCCCATCACATAACGCATGGCGTAGGTAACGGCCACCGACGCGACCGCCGTTGTCGCGGGAGCGATCACACCTGCGGTGTCGCACGTGGGCGAAGATCCGGCAGCCGGCAGATTCCGAACGACACACCGCAGGCACGGACCATCGGTCAGTACCGGCATCGTCAGCCCATAGCTTCCAACCGCCGCGGAGTAAATCCATGGAGTCGCAGTTTTCCGGCAAGCGTCGTTCAGAACAAAACGGGTTTCGAAGTTGTCAAGGCCGTCCATAACGAGATCCAGACCATCGAGCCACGGCTCGATGTTGGACACGTTCAGATCGTCGACAACACCTTCGATCGTGACCGCCGAATTGATGCTCTTCAGCCGGCGTTCGGCGGCGACCGCTTTTGGAAGGTTCTGGCGGGCGTCATTTTCGTCGTAGAGTGTTTGCCGCTGCAGGTTGGATAACTCGACAAGGTCGCGGTCGACGATGCGGAGAAAACCCACGCCCGCTCTGACGAGTTGCTCGGCGATTACCGTTCCCAGGGCGCCAAGGCCCACCAGGCCGATTCGGGCATTCCCGAGCGCCTTCTGACCGGCGACACCGAACGGTTCGAAACGAACCTGACGGGAATACCGTTCTTCCATCTCACTGCCGGGCAAAATCCAGTTCCCTTTCCATGCACTTGTAAATCGCACGGACTAACGCTTCAGTCTGCATCAGCACCGCCTGAGACAAAATCCGATCGAAATCGCCCAACTGTTCCCGAAGAACGAAAAACGGCGGATACCCGGCCCTCAGCAGGAAGAAATTCGCGAATACAACCGCAACGGTCCGGTTACCGAATTCAAACGGCCAGATATCGATCAGGCGAGTCATCGCGAGGGCCGCCTGCTGGATCGGGTGCAGTTCGGCCATGCTCTCGACACTGAGCCACTTCTCGAAGTTGTCGAGCGACTGACCGACAAACTCCGGTTCGGGACAGTCCTGCCCCCGAAACGACGCGGCGACTGCCGAGGTCCGCAGTCCACCGGCGCCCGGGTGCCCTTCGAATAGATCGGCGTGCAATCGAAGCAGATCGGCCCGGGTCACGCCGCCAATTCCGGCCAACGCCACCGCGATGCGACTGGCCCCCTCGCCGTGATCCAGCAGACGGTCGAACCGTTCGAGGCAACGTTCCACGTCGCCTTCCCGAATGCGTTCCAGGGCTGGAAACGGGTTTTCGCTTCTGAAAATCGAATCCGAATAAATCGGCAGGTCGTTGGACATCGTTCACCGTTCCCGCACTTCCTGGCGTGTCTCTCTTTCGATGGTCTTGCGGCGTTCCGTTTCCCGCTTATCGTAGGTCTTCTTTCCCTTTGCGAGAGCCAACTCGCACTTGATGCGTCCGTCCTTCAAATACATTTTCGACGGAACCAGCGTCAGGCCTTTTTCCGTGGTTCGACCGATGAGCTTCCGAATCTCTGCGCGATTCAACAACAGTTTCCGGGTTCGCAACGGATCGTGATTGGCAAAGTTGCCATGTGAAAACGGACTGATATGGCAGTTCTGCAGCCAGACCTCGCCGTCCTTGACGACTCCATAGGCATCCCTCAGATTGATCCCTCTCTCCTTGGCCGATTTCACTTCGGTGCCCGTCAGCACAATGCCCGCCTCGTATTTCTCGAGGAATTCGTAATTGTGGGACGCCTGGCGGTTGACCGCAAGGACGGATTTTTTCACGACTATCGTGGAGCGGGAAATGGACTGCTCGCAGGACTTGTGGGCACGGTTGGCGCGGGTGCCGGGATCGGGATATCCGGTTGCTGCTTGTTGAGATCCCGCATTCGGGGGGTAGTATTGCCAAAAAGGTTCCTCCGGCTATCCGGGGTTTCCGGTGTCGGGAAGCCCCCAGCGCCGGTCGGCCCGCCATCGGGCTGCGTTGTCTCCCGTTCGGGCGCAGAGATGGGACCGAACGGCGTCTGAATGACCCTTGGCTGTACCCCGTTCTGTGGAGAGGCGATGGGACCGAACGGCGTCTGAATGACCCTTGGCTGTACCCCGTTCTGCGGAGCGGCCTGTCCCTGGAAGCCTTGCACCTGGAATGGACTCATGGGCGCCACCGGTGCGGCGGGGCGCGCTGGGGTCGATGACCCGGCGGTTACGGGGCCATTCGAAAAACCCCGGGTAACTCCGTCCAGTCCTCCGGACACGGCGGTCACCATGATCCTTCGTCCGCCCACAACCAGGAAATCGAGCCCAAGCCCCTCGAAAACCTTGTCGAGAGCGTTGTCCAGGCTCAGCCCCGAAAACTGGACACTGACGTTTCGATTGCGCAGTTCGACGGCGACGGAAGACTCGGTGCCGGCAACGGCATCCAATGCGGCAAGCAATTCAACGAGCGGTACGGCAGACGCACTGATCGAAATCCGGTCATCGACGATCCGGACATCCAGATCCGCCGCATGGGCAATTGTGGTCATACACAGTAGGGCCACAAGAAGCCCGCCCGTCAGGGTTCGGCGCCGGATCGAACCAAGAGCATGGGTCATGATATTGAACTCCTCGATTGTCATCGGGCGGCACGGGTTGTATCGATCCGAGTCGTGTCGCGATACAACGATCCGTTTGAATACCGCTTCGCCGCCATTATAACGCCACTGTGCCCGAAACCCGCGGCGAGCGTCCCGGACGTCGTTTATTCAATGGACCCGCATAGGCCGGCAACGGTTCGAATAAATTCGATCCCTGCAGGGTCGCGCGCGAGGGTCTTCGGGTTTCAGGCGCGAAGAGAGGAGCGGAGCGATGGTTTCACATCGTGACCGACGAACGACAAAGTCTGTG
Source organism: Terriglobia bacterium (assembly GCA_963555775.3). GTDB lineage: Bacteria > Acidobacteriota > Terriglobia > 20CM-2-55-15 > 20CM-2-55-15 > JAJEDW01. The sequence goes on from CAUVWY020000010.1 coordinate 389,884, forward strand.
ACCCGAACCCCCCTGCGCCCAACGGGTTACGGCGGCATCGGACCATCTGCCACGTTGCCCCTCCTCGATCGATGGAGGACATCGACTTCGTCGTGGCGCCTCGCATACGGCCCAATGGCGCTCGTAACGCGATCCCCGCAGGGTCCTGCCACGGGCTGTCAATGGGCGCCCTTCCCGAGCAGGACGACCGGAATTGTCTTCAACAGAATTTTCAAATCCAAAAGCAGCGACCAGTTGTCTATGTAGTTGAGGTCAAGGCGCATCCATTCGTCGAAACCAATCTGACTGCGGCCGCTGATCTGCCACAGGCAGGTGATGCCGGGTTTCATGCTGAGCCGCCGCCGCTGCCAGCGCTCGTACCGCTCGACTTCGGCGGGCAACGGCGGGCGAGGCCCGACAAGGCTCATTTCACCCTTGACCACGTTGTAGAGCTGGGGGAATTCGTCAATGCTGAAACGTCTCAGAATGCGGCCGACATTGGTGATTCGAGGATCTCGCGACGACTTGAAGACCGGACCGTCCATTTCGTTGATTGGTTCCAGTTCGACCCGGCGCTGCTCGGCGTCGTCGATCATCGACCTCAATTTGTACATCGTGAAGGGACGCCCGTGAAGACCGCAGCGGCGTTGCCGGAACAGCGCGGGCCCGGGACTTGTGAGCTTGATCGCCAATGCGGCGATCGCAATCACGATGGAGGCTGGCGCCAGCAGGGCCAGGGACAGCGCGATATCCAATACACGGCGGACAAAAAGAAGGAACTCGTTCGACGGTGTCGTACTGAAGGTCAGGAGAGGGTAGCCGTCCAATTCATGAAACCCGATTCGCGCAATCGAATGCGGGAACAATTTCAGCACGACCCGAACCGTCACACCCTGTTCCTCGCAGGCCAGGAACACTTCTTCGCAGGAGTCGATTCGCTGACGGTCGACCACGAATATCATGTCATCGATCCGGCCCCGTTCCAGGACCGCCCGGGCTTCGTGTTCCGGGAAGACTCCAATGGGAGACAAACCCCACTCAGTGTGATTTTCCATCATGCGAGCGAAGCCGGCGGCCGATTCGCCGTCACCGATGACGGCAACGTGACGGGTCCAGGCCTGCTGACGTTTTCGCGCGGCAAACAGAAAGAGACGGTACGACACCAAGGCGGGATAGTTGACCGCAAGGGTCAGCGCCGCAACGCCGCGGCTGGTCGCTTCGGAATCGGCGAAGTACAGAATGGCCACCATCACGCCCCACGCCACGCCAACGGCCTTGGTCACGCGAATCAACTGCTCGCGCAACGTGAGGTTTCCGCGCGAATAAACGCCGAATGCCGGAAGCAGGAAAGCCCAGATCGGCATCATCAGCCACAGGAGCCACGTATACACCGCCATCGGCATGATAGTCGAACCTTCGATCTCGACCAGGGTCCGAAGCCGATAAGCGGCAAAGAAGCTCGCGAACGTCAGGGCGATGTCAATCAGCAAAAGACCGATCGAAAAAATTCTCTGCCGCTCTTGGATCATACGAGTGCCATGGGATCAATTGCCGCAATCTAACCACTAAACGCTACCATGAACAGACTCTTCAGAAGAAACCCGATGAACGATGAATCGCAGCGGCCCATACCGGGATGTCGGCTCGTCATCCTCTCGCTGATCGCCTTGCTCGTGACGGGATGTGCCGCCGGGCGGGGTGCCTACAACCTTGGCCTCGAGGCCGAGCTCTCCAGAGACTATGCCGCGGCACTCGACCACTACGAGCAGGCGCTCGCCGAGAAACCGGGAGATATCGAGTATCGGCTGAAGGTCCAGCAATCCCGCTTCGCAGCGGCCTTCCAACATTTTGAAAATGGCCGCCGCGCTCTTGAAGCCGGAGAACTGGAGTTGGCGCGAATGGAACTGATCCGCGCGCAACGACTCGATCCGACCAACAGCATGACCGAAACCGAACTCGAGCGAGTCGAAACGCTCATGCAGGCCGGCACCGTCGAGGAATCCCTTCCCGCGCTCGGTTTCGACGATCGCAAGGAACTCGCGCGAACCGACCCCAGCCTCGACCGCCGGCTCAACCTGACCCTTCAGGAACCGATCAGCCTGACCATCACCCAAGACGCTCAGGCCATCTTCGAAACCATCGCCGAACTGGCGGGACTCAATGTCATTTTCGATTCCGACTGGAATTCCACGCAATTGTCGATCGACCTGAACAACGTCTCGATCTACGAAGCGCTCGATGTCCTCGCCCTCCAGACCAGGACTTTCTGGGAACCGATCAACCAGAGCACGATCGTTGTTTCGCCCGACAACGTCCAGAAGCGGCAAAACTACGAAAACACGATCGTCAAGACCATTTATCTGACCAACAGCGTCAATCCAACCGACCTTACCGAAGCGGTGACCGCGATCCGAACCATTCTGAATACAGCCCTGATAGCTCAGAGTTCCACCATGAACGCCATAATCATGCGGGACACTCCTGACCGGATCGCCATCGCTGAAAAGATCATCGACGACTTCGACAAGAGCCGGCCCGAAGTTCTGGTCGAAGCGACCGTCCTGGAAGTGGACAGGAACACACTTCGAGATCTCGGAATTCTCCCGCCCCAGGGCACGCAACTGGGGCTGGACGGCTCCGGGGATGCGGGGCCCGGTTCGCTGGTCAATCTTCGCGACCTCAACAACCTGAACTCGGGCAGCTTCAACATTGCGATCCCGCCCAGCGTCGCCCGCTTCCTGGCCAGCGACACCCGGACCCGCATGGTGCAGAATCCGAGCATTCGCGCGACTGATGGGAGTGTGGCATCGATACATATCGGGTCCCGCGTCCCGGTTGCATCGGGAAGTTTCCAGCCGGCGTTCACAGGCACGGCGGGTACTCCGGTGGTCCAGTTCGACTACATCGACGTCGGTGTCAACCTGGACATCACACCGCGCGTTTTGTTGAATCGAGAGATTTCAATGCAGGTGGTGGTTCAGGTGACGGCCACGGCGGGCACCTCCCTCATCGGTGGAGTAGCCCTGCCCATTTTCACCAACCGGTCCATATCACACCAGATCCAGTTGAACGAGGGAGAAACCAACATCCTTGGAGGACTCATCGCGGACTCGGAAAGCACCGCCGTCACGGGCATTCCCCTCCTGAACCGGATTCCATTCCTGAACCGGATATTTTCTTCGGAAAAGACGCAACGCGATCAGACTGAAATCATCGTGCTCCTGACCCCGCATATCGTTGAGATGCCTGTGGTTCGCGATCGGAACCTGCTGGGACTCGATGTCGGTACGGCGACGGATACGCGGCTCCGATCGCTTCCCGGCGGCCCCGTGGCGCCGGCCGCCCTGCCTGAACCGGCGCCTGGACCCGAGGCTGACGATCCGGCGCCCGCCACGCCCGAGGGCGATGACGCTGTTCGATTCGACACTCCCGAGATCACCCTCGAACCGGGAACCCGGACCGACGTGGTCGTCCGCATCGATGCCGACGGCGTTACCGGAGCCGATCTGATCATTGAGTTCGATCCCGCATCCGTCGTCTTGCACGAAGTTGCCGACGGCGGCTTCTTGAGCCAGGACGGAGTCGGAATCTCGCTGGCCCGCAATATCGACACCGTGCGGGGACGGGCTGTGGTCTCGATGGGACGAGGGGCCGATTCTCTTCCGGTTTCGGGGGAAGGTGCGGTTCTGCTGTTGATCCTCGAAGGCCTGGAGCTCGGCGAATCCGTCGTGGGGATTAGTGATTTCCGGGTGCACACCGGTCCTTCCGGACGCCGTGCGGGACATCCGGCCGAGGTACGGATCGTCGTACAATAGATACCCGGTAAACTCATGTTGCCAATACGAACGTCGAGATCCGCGGCGACCGGCTTCAGCCTGATTGAAATGATCGTGACCATGACGATCGTGGCAATCATCGCCGGACTGGCCGTCCCGCTCGCCCGGAACGCTATTATCCGGCAGAGGGAAGTGGAACTCCGTCGAGCGTTGAGAGAGATTCGCGTGGCTATCGACCGGTACAAGGAAGCCTCCGATCTCGGCTTGATTCAAGTCACTCTGGGCACGGAGGGATACCCTGAATCGCTTGAGCTACTTGTTGAAGGCGTCGATCAGATCGGAACGGTCGACCGGCAAATCAAGTTCTTGCGGAGGTTACCGGTCGATCCCATGACCGACTCCACCCAATGGGGACTGCGCGCCTATGGGGACGACCCCGAATCGACATCGTGGGGAGGCGAGAATGTCTTCGACGTCTATACGCGATCACCAGCAACGGCAATGGATGGAACCTCGTACCGGGAGTGGTAGCGGCGTGAAAGGGAGAAACGGCTTCACTTTGATGGAAATGATGATCGTGCTGACGGTCATCGCCATCCTGGCGTCGATCGCCATCCCGATGTACCAGTCGATAATCCTGCGGACCAGGGAAGCCGTTTTGAAGGAGAACCTCCATTCCCTGCGCACAGTCATCGACCAGTATACGGCTGACAAGAAGTCCGCCCCCAGAGTCCTGGGCGATCTGGTCAACGCCGGCTATTTGAGAGAAATACCCGAGGATCCGATCACCGAAAATACAAGTTGGCAGACCGAAACGGGCAATACGGTAATGGTCCCCGGCCAGGTCGACACCGGAATCGTCGACGTCTTCAGCGGCTCACCGGCAGTATCGACCGAAGGCACGCCCTACAACACGTGGTGAGTCCCGGAAACCCTCGATTCGGAACTTCGAAAATCCCACCGATTCCCCGGTTTCAGACGATACCGATCCGAGGCGCGCGACCCTGAAGAGTTCTACCTCGGGCTGTTAGTGGTTACAGCCCCAGCGTCTCGAGAATCTGATCGTCGTCCCGCCACTTCCTGCGGACCTTCACATGGAGTTCGAGGTGTACCTTCGTATTTAGCAGCGTTTCGATTTCTTCACGCGCCGCGATGCCCACCTGCTTCAGCAGCGCGCCCCCCTTGCCGATGACGATGATCTTTTGCGAATCGCGCTCCACGTAGATCGACGCATGGATCTTGACCAGACGATCCCCTTCCTCGAACCTTTCAATTGCGATCGCAGTCGCGTGCGGCAATTCCTCCCGCGTACCGAGGATCAATTTTTCGCGAACGATTTCGGCGGTCAGAAATCGTTCGGGCCGGTCGCTGAATTGTTCGGGGGGATAGTACATGGGGCCATTGGGCAGGTATTTGAATATCACGCTCCGAAGTTCGTCCAGGCCATCGGCCTTCAATGCGGATATAGGCACGATCTCGTCGAACTCGCGCCTCCCGTACCGCTCGATCATCGGCAGAAGCGCCTGCTTCCTGACTTTGTCGATCTTGTTAAGCAGAAGGAATTTGGGGGAGGTGACCCGGGATACCAGATCGAGCGCGAACTCCGCGCCACGCCCACCTGGAATCGAGACATCGACCACGAGCATCACGACATCGATATGCCGGAGCGACTCCAACATCATCCGCATCATCCGCTCGTTCATGCGGTACAGCGGTTTGTGGATCCCCGGCGTATCCAGAAAAACGATCTGGCCGCGCTCCTCGGAAACGATGCCTCGAACCACGTTCCGGGTCGTCTGAGCCTTGGGGGTGACGATAGAGACCTTGTTGCCGACAAGTTGGTTCAGGAGAGTTGACTTTCCGGAGTTGGGACGGCCGACAATCGATACAAAACCCGACTTCAGAATCCACCCGTCAGCGTTGACGGACATCACTGCCGCGCTTTCGGCGTCATGGTTCGAATCCTGACGCTGCGAACCCGGCGACGGTCCGTTTCAATTACCTCGATCGCAAAACCATTGTGTTGAATCCGCTCGCCTGGATTCGGGAAACGCCCGAACAACTCGACCACCGCACCACTCACCGTGGTACATTCGGTCGACGGAAATACTTCGATATCCAGTTTCGAATCCATGGCGTCCAGTTCCATCCCTCCCGGAACCACGTAACGTCCGGACCCCTCGTCCCTGAGTGTTTCGGCAGTCGACTCGGGACCGTCTTCGATCTCTCCAACGATCTCCTCGATCAGATCCTCCAGCGTGATCAATCCCGATATTCCACCGTACTCATCGACCGCCAGAACGAGTTGCTGACCCCGCCCCTTCATATCCTCGAGCAGGTCGTCGATGGGCTTGGTCTCGGGGACGAAATGAGCGGGACTGACCAAGGACCTCAAATTTTCTGGAGGTTCGCCCGATTGCATGGCGGCCAGCAGGTCACGCTCGTGAACGACGCCTTCGATGTTGTCGAGTTGATCCCTGTACACGGGTATGCGCGAATGTTGACGGGCGATCACGAGATTGACGACCCGTTCCACGCTCCACGCCACATCGGCCGCCACAATCTGGGTCCGCGGCGTCATGACTTCGAGTGCGACCTTGTCGCCAAACTCCACGACCGACTGAATCATATCGCCCTCGTCCTGTTCCAGGATTCCCTCTTCCTGGCCGACATCGATAAATGCCCGGATCTCTTCTTCAGACGCCTCGTCTTCTTCATCCTCGTCCTCATCCGCTTCCCAATGATGAAACCGATTGAGAATGCCGACCATCAGGCCGACGAGTGGAGCAAGCAGATAGTACGGTATGGCAAGCACCGGAACCAGCCGGGTGACAATACCCTCGGGATCGCGGCTCGCGATGGCCCGGGGAACAAGCTGACGAAACGCGAGAACCAGTATCAGGGTGAGTCCCGCCGATGCCGGTAACGCGATGCCATAGGGCAAGCCGAGCGCTATGGCCGTACTGCTGAGCAAGATGGCCAAAACAATAAGGAGCGACTGAATGGCGATGTGAATGGCCATCAGCGCTTCCGGTCCGGACTCCAGCATGGACCGGCCGAAAGAACTGCCCTGTTTCGAAGCGTTCTCGACGATTCGGCGCAAGGCGATCTTGTTCAGGCCGGCCAATGCAAAGTCCAGAACGGACAGCAACAGCAGCGCCGCAACCAGAATCGTGGTCAGGACGAGTGGCAGTTCGATCAGCATTGGAACCTGCGGCGAAGCCGGAGTTCCAGGGCCCTCATCTCGCCGTCGTCGGTTTCGTGGTCGTAGCCCATCAGATGCAGCAGACCGTGTAGAACCAATCGTTCGACATTCTTGTCCAAGGTCAGCGTTTTGGACCGAAGGGATTGATTATATGCGGTTTCCGTAGATATGAGAATATCGCCAAGGTAGCCACCACCATCGCGAAACGACAAGACGTCGGTGGGCTTCCCGACGCCGCGGTAAAGCCTGTTGTAGTATTCGATCGCGCGGTCGCTGACCAGCACCACCGAGAACGGGTACGGCGGATTCAACTCTGAAGTCAGCCGTGTCAGGAACTGGATCGCCCGCTCGCGATCCACGCGGTGTTTACGTTGCCGATTCAAGAACAGAAAAGGCTCCGATTCAGAGGTGCGGGCACCGGAAAGAGGCTGTGGAAGTTTTCGGGAGCGAGGAGGCATTCAGTTCGCTTCGAGATCTCCGGATTCGACGGATTCCGATTCGGGCCCCCTGAAATGAAGCGTGTCCTGTGTGTCGCTTGCCTCATCGAAGTTCTGATATGCCCTGAGAATCTCCGCCACGAGTGGATGCCGGACGACATCGCGGTCATTGAAAGTCACGAAAGCGATTTCATTGACCCCCGACAAGACGCTGCGCGCTTCGACCAACCCCGACCGCTTTCCGAACGGCAGATCGATCTGGGTGACGTCCCCGTTGATAACGGCTTTCGAAGAGCAACCGATCCGGGTCAAGAACATTTTCATCTGTTCGGAAGTCGTGTTCTGAGCTTCATCCAGAATGACAAAGGCGTCGCTCAAGGTCCGTCCGCGCATGAAGGCGATCGGCGCCGCCTCGATCACACGACGCTCCAGATAGCGCTCGACGCGTTCGTGTCCCAACAGGTCGTAGAGGGCGTCATAGAGAGGGCGCAAGTAGGGATTCACCTTCTCTTCCATCGTGCCGGGCAGGAAACCCAACCGTTCACCGGCTTCGACGGCCGGTCGCGTCAAAACGATACGGCTCACGCGTTTGTTCAACAACTCTCGAACCGCCATGCTCACGGCCAGATAGGTCTTGCCGGTACCCGCCGGGCCAATCCCGAATACCATGTCGTAACGTTCTATCGCATCAATATAGATCTTCTGATTCAGCGACTTGGGAGCAACATTGCGATTTCCCACCTGCACCTTGCGTGGAACCTGAACCAGTTGCCTCAAGGTAACCGTATTGTCCTCGGACACGATCCGGATGACGGCTTTCAGATCCTGATCTGAAAGCCTCACCCCTTCGGAACGAAGTGCCGCGTAGTCCTCGATCAGGTGTTGGGCGAGTGCCACTCGACCCTCATCGCCCTCGACTGAGAGGTTCTTTTCTCCCAGGCCGACCTCCACGTCGAGCATGGATTCAAGGTATTTGATATTGCCGTCGTCGGTACCGAACAGGTCGGCGATGCCTTCGCCGATGGGGATGGTCGTTTTCATGCGTTAGCGGGGTAATTATACCATCCACCTGCCGACGGAACATGCTGGTATCTCCGGCGGGATCCGTGGTGCGATTGATTTCGGGGTCATCGGATTGCTATCATTGGTGATTCTATTCAAAGGAACTGAAATGGCGAATCATGTATCGGCATTGAAACGAATTCGGCAAAGCGAAGGGCGGCGCCGGATCAACCAGATGAACCGCAGCAAACTCCGGGGCGAGATAAGAAAGCTCAAAACGGCGATCGATGGCCGACAGGCCGACGAGGCCCGTGCGCTGCTGCCAAAGACCTTCAGCCTGATCGACAAGTCGGTCCAGAAAGGCATAGTCAAGGCCAACGCCGCACGCCGGTACAAGTCCCGCATGAACCGCGGCGTCAACGGTATCGCCGCGGCCTGACATCCCGAAACCTGCCGCGGAGTACTTTCAGGACCTTCCGATCAGCTTCCACAGCATGACGTCGAAGTAGTATTCAGGATTCGGAGAAGAAGTCTTCAGGGCTTGGTCCGCTCGAACGAATTCCTCGAACCCCGAGGCGACTTTCCCGCGGTCGAATGTGCGGCACGCCGTAACGAATTGTCCCGCCTTCCAACGTGGCACCCCCGCCGCGCCCGCCACCTCCGCCGGCGAACTCCGGCCCTCCAGGACTTTCGCGATGAATATCTGCCGCCATACCCGAACCAGCTTCGAAAGAATCAGGATGGGTTCGACTCCCTCCTCGACCATCGCACCAAGAACACGCACGGACTTCGGATAATCCTTCGCAAGAAAGGCATCGTTCAGTTCGAACGGGCCGTATTGCTCTGAACGGAAGATCAACTGGTCCACGTCGGCGATCTCGACCTGACGGGCGCCGCCGACATATGTCTGCAGCTTCTCGACTTCCTGCTTCAGTGGGAGAAGTTCGGGAGCGAGGTTGTCAACCAGATACCGGGCCACCTCGAGTGTCACTCCAAACCGTCCCGATAACCAGCGGACCATGTCCTCGGGACGCAACCGGTCGATCTGGATCAGTGGAAACGGCGGTCTGCTTCTGGAAGGAGGGGATGAGAGCACGAATACGATCTTGAGCGAAGAGTGCTCCACCGCGGAAAGTGGTTCCAACTCCGTAGTCCGCTTCCTGGTCAGTTTTCCGGCGCCGGTCACCATCAAGGCCCGGGCGGGTCCGAACAACGGAGGTGTGAGCGCCCACTCCATCAAATCCGAAATCGGAATGGTATCGAACTCCTTGAGCGGCAGTTTCTGGAAACGCCATTCTCCGCCAAAGCAACGGGCCCAGACGCTCTGGGACTCGTCCACCAGAAAATCGTCCTCGCAAACGAACATGTATAGGTTTGCCTTTGGCGGCTGTTTGCGGAGGAATTCGGAAAACTTCATGGCCTCGCGTTGAACAAAGCAGCAATCAAGGACTCGGCGAATCGGCGTGAAAGACGCTGCATGGCCGCCGAATCCTCGGGAACGAAAGCCTCCGAGTCGTTCGACAATTCGAACACCTCCCTGAACGTCCACCGGGGATTTTCGTACATGACCGAACCATCCGAAGAATCGGTCAGCCGAACACCGACATCGACAGTGACGGAATACGCCGTACCCCGCCCCCGATCGGTCAGGATAACTGGAATGGAGCTCACCCTGAGAACCTGCCCGGTCAGGACCACGTCTCCGGAATTCGCCGGCAGGACGCGATAACCGGTCCTCTGAACCAATTCGCGCCTAACTGCGGCAGTCAGGCGTTGCTCGATCCGGAAGTCGGTAGTGAGGTTGTTGAAGATGGGTACGGCGAGGGTCTGACCGACGCCTGTATCGATTGCGCCGCCCGCCAGGCGGTACCCGCATCCGGAGGCTGCAAGCTGAAGTAACAGAAGGAGTACGGCCCCATGATATTTGCCCGCAACCATTAATTCGGCCTCATCGTCGGTCGGCATCAGTGTACCATGCAGATTGGGAGGCGATTGCGGCGGGCTAAGGGCCTGACAGCCCGAACCGGAAGCCATCGGGGTTGCGGCGGCATCGGACCATACGCTACGTGCTCACGCCTTGATCGATCGAGAGCATCGACTTCGTCGTGGTGCCTCGCATACGGACGAATGTTACTCGTAACGCGATCCCTGCAGGGTTCTGCCACGGACTGTGACACCCCATGAACGAATCGGAAATGATCTGGAAGGACGGAAAACTCGTTCCCTGGAACGACGCCCGAATTCATGTCCTGTCACACGCGCTCCATTACGGTTCCTCCTGCTTCGAAGGCATTCGCTGTTACAAGACACCCGACGGGCCCAAGGTCTTTCGGCTTCACGAACACATTCGCCGGCTTCTCGACTCGTCGCGGATCTACCGGATCGAGTGTCCGTTCACTCATGACGCACTGGTCGAAGCCGTACTCGATACCGTCCGGGCAAACAAACTCGACGCCTGTTATATCCGTCCCATCGTACTTCGAGGATACGGCTCGCTGAGTGTCGACCCGGCCGGGGTGCCGACCCATACTTTCATAGCCGTCTGGGAGTGGGGCGCCTATCTCGGCTTGGACGCCCTTGAAAACGGGGTGGAAGCCTGTGTCTCGTCCTGGTCGCGTGCAGCGCCGAACACGTTTCCGTCAACCGCCAAGGCGGGTGGGCATTACCTGAATTCACAGCTCATCAAGATGGAAGCGATTCAGCACGGTTACACCGAGGGCATCGCCCTGGACTCGGCCGGCTACGTCAGCGAGGGAAGCGGTGAGAACCTGTTCCTTATTCGAGACGGCATCGTTTACACGCCCGGGTTTGCGCAATCGATACTGTCTGGGGTCACAAGAGACACGGTCATTCATATCTGTTCCGATCTCGGACTGACGGTTCGCGAACAATCCATCCCGCGCGAATGGCTCTATATCGCCGACGAAATATTCTTCACCGGAACGGCCGTCGAAATCACTCCAGTTCGCTCGGTGGATCGAATCACAGTCGGCAGTGGAAAACGCGGCCTCGTTACCCGACGAATCCAGGACCGATTTTTCGACATCGTCAACGGGAGAACCGCAACGCCCGACGGTTGGCTTACCGGTGTCTGAGAAGGGCGATCCGCTTCTTGGGTACGCGCTGAAACTCCTGGCCGGCCGCGACTACACGGTCCAACAGATTCGCAACAAGCTGACCAAACGTTTCAGGACCGAAACGGAATCCTCGATCGATAAGGTCATCGATCGACTGACCGATGCGAAGTATCTGGACGATGGGCGCTTCGCCCGCAACTTCGTACAACACCGGATTCACCGGGGACGGCCGCGGCTTGAAGTGGATCTGGAGCGCGCCGGCATCGCCCCCGATCAGGTCGCCCAGATCCTGGATGCACAGGATTGGCCCTCGCTTGCCCAAGCCCTCGAAGCTAAAATGAAGAGTTTGAGTGTCGAACCTCCACTGCGATTGTCCGATGCCGCTCGTCTTTCCAGGGCTCTGCTGCGTCTTGGATACGATGCGCAAGAAGTCGAGATCGAACTGAAAGAACGTTTATGAACAGCAACGAAATCCGCAGCCGCTTCCTCGAATTCTTTGCGTGTCGCGGCCATACTCCAGTCCCCAGTTCCTCGCTCATTCCCCCCCAGGATCCGACACTGCTGTTCGTGAACGCCGGGATGAACCAGTTCAAGGACGTCTTCCTTGGAACAGAGACGCGCACCTATAACCGTGCCGCCAGCAGCCAGAAATGCGTTCGGGCCGGCGGGAAACACAACGATCTGGACAACGTGGGCCATACCCGCAGGCACCACACTTTTTTCGAGATGCTGGGCAATTTTTCGTTCGGGGATTACTTCAAGAAAGAGGCCGTGGAGTACGCCTGGTCCTTGCTGACCGAAGAGTTCGACATCCCCGAGGATAGGTTGTGGGTTTCGGTCTTCCGCGAAGACGACGAAGCCGAAAAGCTCTGGCACAGGAACGTCGGCGTCCCGTTGTCTCGGATCGTACGCATGGACGAAAAGGACAACTTCTGGCAAATGGGCGAAACCGGACCATGCGGACCATGTTCGGAGATCTACTACGATTTCGGCGCCCATGCCAGCGAAGAAGGCCACGCGGACTGCGTCTTTCCATGCGAATGCGGACGCTATGTCGAAATCTGGAATCTCGTGTTCATGCAATTCGACAGGGACGTGAGGGGCAATCTAACCCCACTGCCCAAGCCGTCGATTGACACCGGACTCGGGCTGGAACGCTTCGCCACGGTGATGCAGGGTAAACTCAGCACCTTCGACACCGACCTCCTCCGAACCCTGATCGACCGTGCGGGAGAGATCTTCGGAGTCGAGTACGGTCAAGACCCCGCGACAGACGTTTCACTGCGGATCGTAGCCGACCATGTCCGCGCGACGACCTTCCTGATTGGGGACGGCATTATTCCAGCCAACGAAGGCCGGGGCTACGTGCTTCGCAAGATCATGCGGCGCGGAATCCGCCAGGGAACGCTTCTCGGCCGCCGGGAACCCTTTCTCCACACGATGACCCGACACGTTGTGGACTCGATGAAGGACGCCTTTCCCGACCTGCTGAACACCCGCGACTACGTTGCGCGCGTGGTTGAGAACGAGGAACGCCGATTTTCACGGACCGTCGCCGTGGCCGTCGCAAAGCTGGACGAAATTACCGACGGAGTCACCAGGAGCGGAAGCCGCACCGTGGCCGGCAAGGATATTTTCAGGTTGTACGACACCTATGGCCTTCCCCTGGATTTCACGCGTGAGATCGCAGACGAAAAGCGCCTTCAACTCGACATCGCCGGCTTCGAACGGGAGCTTCAAAATCAGCGCGAGAGGGCACGTGAAAGCTGGAAGGGCGATCAGCCCCCTCCGGAACAATATGACCCGTTCCTCCAGGACGGGAAATCCCGATTCCTGGGATATGAAACCACCGAAGCCACGTGTACGATCCGCGGGATTCTGGTCGACGGCCAGTCCGAACGCTCGGCCCAAGTCGCGGGCATGAAGGCCGAAATCGTTCTCGACAAGACTCCGTTCTATGCGGAATCCGGCGGTCAGGTCGGCGATACGGGACTTCTGACATCGACCGAAGGCGCCGCAAAGGTTCTGGACACCTACGCGCCTGTTGCGGGTCTCATCGTGCATCGGGTCCAACTGGACCACGGGAAACTCGACGTGGGCAAGGAGGTCGAAGCGCGGGTCGACGCGGAACGCCGGAAACGTATCGCGGCAAACCATACCGGCACGCACCTTTTGCATGCCGCCCTGCGCGAAGCGCTCGGCGTACATGTCAAACAGGCCGGTTCCCTAGTCGCGCCAGACCGTTTGAGGTTCGACTACACCCACTACGCCGCGTTGAGCGACGGAGAGATCCAGGACATCGAACGCCGGATCAACCGGACGATACTCGACAATCATCCGGTCCAAACCAGGAGCATGGAACTCAACGAGGCAATCGAAGCGGGCGCAATCGCATTCTTCGGTGAAAAATACCAGCAGCAGGTCCGGGTGGTTTCAGTGCCCGAGATAAGCATGGAGCTTTGTGGAGGCACGCATACCGCGGCGACGGGCGACATCGGCACGTTCAAAATCGTTTCGGAAGCGAGCGTCGCCGCGGGAGTTCGGCGTCTGGAAGCGATCACCGGGCTCGGGACCTACGAACGCCTCGATGCCGACGAGCACCTGATCGACGCCCTGGCCGCACGGACCGGCAGTTCACGTACAGACCTGCCGGAAACGATCGATCGCATCCTGAACCGGCAGAAACAACTCGAATCCGAACTGTCGGAATTAAAGCGGACCAGCGCGCATTCGCTTCTCGAAGAACTGGTCGAATCACGCCGGTCCGTGGGGGACGTCGAAGTCGTGTCGCGAAAGGTCGATGGTGTGGATGCGCCTCTGATGCGGGAACTGGCCGAGAACATCCGGACTCGGTTGGGCTCCGGTGTCGTGGTGCTGGGGACCGCATCCGACTCCAAGGCGACACTGATAACAACGGTATCCGAGGATCTCCGGACCCGCATCCATGCCGGAAAGCTGGTCAAGGAAGTCGCCGCCTTGGTGGGTGGCAGCGGCGGCGGGCGGCCGGACTTTGCCCAAGCCGGCGGCAAGGCGCCCGAGAAATTGGATCAAGCCCTAGAGGAAGTGTACAATATCGTGGCGAAAATGTTTCCGTAAACACCTCCTGTTGTGGTTGGAGTGACTTGTGCGAGATTTGCATCAATGGTAGCCTGATGTTCGCATCCCGAGTTGAGTCGCCAGGTCTTACGCGACGCGATGCGGGAACCAGACGGGAACGGTAATGACGAGCCGATTACACAAAAACTGGTTATTGGTTGGTATCCTGGGCGCCGGCATCCTTTCATGGCCCGCTGTCGCCGCGGGGCAAACGGCCCGCAAGATTGCGGCGATCATGGAACAGGACGGCCGGGTCGTCTATACCAATATTCCGACGGCGCCGACAGTATCGAACGCTCCACGCCCGACAACGCCTTTCGACGCTCTCATCGACAATATCTCGGCCCGTCATGGCGTGGACTCCCGCCTCGTCCGTGCCGTAATCGAAGTGGAGTCCAACTTCGATCGGCATGCGGTGTCTCCCAAGGGAGCGCGCGGTCTGATGCAACTCATACCCTCGACTGGGGCGCGATTCGGTGTCAGCGACCCCTTCGATCCAGCCCAGAACATCGATGGCGGCGTGCGTTACCTGAGGTTCCTGCTTGAAATGTTCGATGGGAATTTGTCGCTTTCTCTGGCCGCCTACAATTCAGGCGAAAACAGAGTGGCGCGACTGGGCCGCATCCCACAAATTCGCGAAACTCAGGACTATGTCGGAAAGGTTTATGCCGCTTTGGAACGAATGGGAGGAACAGCCCTCACTCCAACTCCGGGGTCCATCGGGCGGATTGCACAGGCGCAGGCGGCGCCTTCCCGAATCGCGGAGGGCGGCACAAACGGGGCCAGGGTATTTCCGACGGTCTCCGCCATTTCGAGAACGGTGAACGAAGCCGGCGTGTTTACCTTTACCAACATCGGCGCGTATCGATAGCCAACCGAATAATCGCCAATGAGACCAACGTCCAGGAATGGAGTGAACGTCGCGGGGGCCGCGGTTCTGGGCTTGGCGCTCTCGGCGGTAGCCCTTCTCGCCCAAACTCCGCTGGAACAGGCCGCCGACGCCTATCTGACAGCCCAGGCGGCGGAAATCGAACTCAAGGAGCACCCGCCCCCGAATAGAACCCGTTCGGAATATCTCAGCGTCATCCGCATGTATGAACGCGTTTATCTGATCACGCCGCATACCGGATACGCCGACGATGCCCTGTTCAACATTGCCGCGCTCTACGAACTGATCGACGATTCCCGAAACGCCGTTCGCACCCTCCGGTTTCTGGTGCGTGAATATCCCGCCTCTCGTTTCGTCTCACAAGCCGAAACGGATCTGGAACGCCTGACAGCGCCACCGCGTGACGGGGCAGCGATCGAAACGGCAGCCGACAACGGGAACCGGCCTTCGGCAGGACCTGCCCGGCCAGACCGATCTGTCTCTGTTGAGAACATCCGGTATTGGGAATCGCAAAAGTCAGTGCGCGTCGTCGTCGATCTTGCCGGCGAACCCACGTTTACTCAGGGAGACGCCCAAGATCCGCCGCGCGTATTCATCGACATCCACGGTGCACGGGTGGGGACTTCGCTCGGGCAAAGGTCGTTTCCGGTCGAGTCTGTCATGCTTCGCAACGTTCGCGTGGGACAGAACGATGTCGACACCGTCAGGGTCGTTCTTGACCTGGTGCAGTTCCACAACGCAACCGTATTCTCGCTCCGGGATCCCTACCGTCTTGTGATCGACGTGTTGGGTGACGCTCCGGCACAAACCGGAACGATCCGCCCAACGGCTGCGACAGAGTTGAATCCGCCGGCGCCCGCGCCCGAAAACGAGGACACCGCCAGCACTCCAGCCGTCGCCGGAACTTCCCCGCAACAGGCCCCGGCAGCAACTGAAGAATCGCTGGAAACAGCCCAGAACGAGGTATCGATCGGCACTCCGGCCAGCCCGGCTGCAAACGGCGAATATTCGCGGATTCGCAGCCTTGGACTCAAGGTGGGACGCGTCGTGATCGACCCCGGTCATGGCGGCAACGACACGGGAACCATCGGGCCGAGTGGATTGACCGAGAAAGAACTGGTTCTGGATCTCGCGCTCGACCTTAAGGAACGGATCGAGTCCGGGATCGGCGCCGAGGTCGTCCTCACACGGGACGACGATTCGTTCGTTCCGCTCGAGACCCGAACCGCGATGGCAAATCAGGCTGAAGCCGACATTTTTGTTTCGATCCATGCCAACTCGAGCAGATCGGAAGCCATTCGCGGATTCGAAACCTACATCCTGAATATGGCCACCAACAATGCCGACCGCGAAATTGCGGCCCGAGAAAACGCGGCGTCTCAGGCGGCCATCTCCGAACTCCAGGATCTGGTCAGCCAGATCCTGCTGCAGGAAAAGGTGGACGAGTCACGCGAACTGGCGACGCATATTCAACAGGCGATGGCCGAACGGAAAGACTTCGGAGCAGACCGTGGGGTCAAGCAGGCGCCGTTCGTCGTGCTCATCGGCGCCAACATGCCTTCGATTCTCGCAGAGGTGTCCTTCATCAGCAATCCCGAAGACGAACGACTGCTGAAAGGCGACGACCGGCGTCAAGAGATTGTCGAGGCCCTCTTCGACGGTGTACGATCCTACTCTCAGACATTGAGCAGTTTCGGGATAACTCAAATCCAGGATTAGTGCAAAGTTCCGCACACTACGATTTCCCGGAACTTTCAAATCGCCTGAATGCTCTAATAGTCCAATGACTCTGCGACCAACCATCTTGGATGCCGTGCTGGTCACCGCATTGTTTCTTGCGCCGCTTGCGGGATTCGGGCAGACCCGCGAGGCACTCATCGAACTGGTCTCAGACGACACCGAATGGACGGTCGAACCCGAACCGAACCACTACAGTGCCGCGGAGATCGATGGAATGGCCACCGGCTGGGACAGCGCCGCCGTTCGCGACTACGGTGTCTGGGGCGTCTCCGTCTTCGACGCCGTGGGGCCGGAGTCCGAGACCCGCGTGAGAGTGACCTTGTTCGAGATGTTCGATTCGGCCGCGGCGTTCGGGATCTTTGCGCTGGAACGGAACTGGCGGGCCGACGACTTCACCCCGGCGACGATCGGCATCGAAAGCTATTGGCAAGGTGAACGGCTCGTAATTCGGCAATCCAACTACGTTGCCGTGCTCGATGTTGTCGAAGGCGCGGAGATCGGGTCCTCCGGGCAGGTGGACGATCTGGCAACCCTGCTGACCAACGACATTATCGGCGATTCCCGGAAGGCGCCGGTCTCCACGCTCTTGCCAAGGGAAGGCCTCATTCAGGATTCCGAGAAATACATCCTGGATCCCGTAGCTTTCAATCGGGCTACGGGACTCGACCCCTCCGAACTCGGCTTCGAAAACAGCGTTGAAGCGGCCGTTGCAGAATATGCGGCGCCAAACGGTGGAACGGGCCGACTGGCGATGCTGCTGTACCCGACCCAGCATCTTGCCGGCCAGTATCTCGACATGTGGGTGGAGGAAACGCAGCCTGAGTTACCCTATCGGCGAACCGGCCCCTTGGTGGGCATCGTGCTGGACAGTAGCGATGACGCCCTCGTCGAAGCGGCCCTCGACGGCCTGCGTTACGAGTCCGAAGTCACCTGGAACGAGCCGATTCCTGATCAGCTGACGCTTCCGTACATGATGCTTACGATCTTCGCGTGGATCGGCTTCGCTCTCGCTTTCACGCTGGTTGCCGGAATCGGTTTCGGCGGCATTCGTATCTATATGAAAACACGCTACCCGGAACGTTTCCTTGGGGCGAGCCCAAACTCTGAGATGATACAACTCAATATAATTCAACCAGTTACAAGGAAAGAGTTGAATTCGTAGACGAATGATCCGCCAAAATCCCGACAAGACGGCATCCTGGGACCCTTCGGAGATTTTCTGTTGACAGGGTCCGAGCCCCTCTTTAGTTTAGTGAGCATTTTTTGCCAACGTAGCTCAGCTGGTAGAGCAGCTGATTCGTAATCAGCAGGCCAGCGGTTCGAATCCGCTCGTTGGCTCTTTAGAATGAATAACTTAGGAATACCACGGACAGCGCGATCGGCCTCGGGGTTTCACATGGGGGGGTTTTGGGAGTAGCGCGGGGTTTCAGACTGGAAAATAAATTCCGTTTTGGTAGGTGCTACGGGTCGAATTGAATATTTCGCGCGCTTAGAACGGACGCTACAGCAAGGTTTTATTCAGCGAATTGGAGCATAGGCGCCGGGTCCGCGCCGGGGTCCGGACGGTGGCGTAGCTGGTTCGCGGGTTGGATCGGCCCGTAGCGCCCGGACTGGTCGCGGTCGACCGTGTACAACCGGCCGCTGTTCTCATCAGCCACAATCAGCCGAGAGCGCCCGCCGCCCATCGCACGGACGGCCACCAGGTCATGCCGAATCGCCCGGATTGTGATTGATCGCGTCATGCGGTTCCCCCCTTCAATGCCTGTAATGCCTGCCAACCTGAAGGGCGCTGCTTGGCCGCCGATGACCGCCCGCCCTTGGCGTGTCCACCGTTCGCCGCGCGCGCTTCCTGTTCGCCCTTTGTCCTCATGATCGCAATGACGCGCGATGATTCGGCCAGGATCCGATTCGTCTCGGCGTCGAAGTCCGCGAGGAGTTTCTGTTCTTCGCGGGGATCCTCAATTTCGGTGTTCATGGCGTCCGCTCTAAGCTCGCGAAAAATCAAACGCGGCCCTCAGCACCTGCAAAATCAAACTGGCAGGCCCGCGGCTGGCCGAAGCGCAAGAGTTTGTAACGCTCCGTTCAAGCCAGCCGCGATCATTCCTGCCATTGTTGCGAAACCTTGACCTCCGCGGCCTCGCCGATCCGGGCCGGTTATGGCTCGGGAACCAGTTCAAGCCGGAACGTTCCATCGCCGCGAGGATCGACACCATCGACACGAAACTCCATAATGACGTCCACGTCCACGTCCATACCGCGAAGCTTTGCTTGACGATTGATCCCGCTCACGTCGCCAACCCTGACCGCGAGAATCCGATCCAGCCGGTTTGATTGCACGTCCAGTTCACCCAAGTCCGTCTCGGAGCCCCGGCGTTGCCAGATCCCGAGAATCGTCTTTTCCGTGGTGAATGGTCCGGCTGCCAGGATCGTGAATTCTTCGCCATGCAGCTTGAATATCTGGGCCGTTGCAAAATTACGCTGCTCTCTAATGCTGTTCATGCTTCCCCTTCGAATTGATAAACTCAAACCGCGGCCAGCGTCGCGGCGCGCGTTTGCTTCCCTTTCGAGCGCCGTTCTTACACGGCGTCGGTTCACCCTAAAAAAACGGCGGTCCCGGTGGGAGGTACGGCGCTCATTGAACAGTACGCCGAAAGAGCACCGGGCCGCCGCACGAAGTGCCAAGCCATACCGCTGAAACCCCACGGTATGTTCGAGCCAGACACGAGCCTAAATCCTGAATTTCCTGTGCCGCCGCTCCGCCGATCCGCGCTGGAGCCAACCGCCCCTAGAACGCGGAACTTCATCTTCGCCCCACTCATCCGCGCGAATGTCGCGTGAGAGAAGCGTCGGATATCCATTCGTGTCCCGGCGTTCGGCGAACCACTTCGATCCGCGCCGTCTGGGTGCAGGCGCCGGGGTCCGCTTGCCCCGAGCCCGATCGATCCAGCGTTTGATTGCGGCCATCATGCGCCCGCGTTTTTGACGATTGCCGCCGGGTCGACGAACGCGGCCCCGCCATCGAAACGAACTCTGATTGACAAGCCGTCGACGTGGAATTCGTTTCTAAAAACGATATCCGGAAACAGGTGCAATCCGTTCGCCAGCCGGAACCGCGCCACGCCCGGAGTTATTGCCGGGTCGCTGCCGATGAACCATGCGTCGCCAGAAAGTCGAGCGTCGCTCATACACTCCAAGACAGGCGCGCCACCTGCCGGCGTCGCGTCGGTGATGGCCTGAGAAGCTCCCCACTTGTCGCTCGGCTGCGTCACGATCCACGACGGCTCATAATCCGCGGCCCCGCCGTCGTCGGTCTCCTGTGACGCCAACGCGGAAAACGCTTTCCCGATCCTCGCGCCGTTCGGTGCACCTGCCGGCGTCGACAGATTGTTCCGCGATACATCGAAGGGCGGTTTTCCGTCTGCGAGATTCGAAGTGTCCAGAAGCGCGCCGAAGACAATGTCGGATTCCAGCCGGCCAATCGCTTGGCCGATCAATCGCGGCAGGTCGCGAACGAAGTCGACCGAATCAGGCGCGCCCAGGAGTGCGGCCTCGGTCAGTCCAAAAATCTGCCCGTATCTGCCCAACGTGACCTCGCCGACCTTCTTTGTCGGAACGTTTGCCCGGAGTATCGGACTGCCTTCGACAAGCAACCGTTTAGGCCGATCAAGTGCGGGAATCGCCACGACAGGAACGGTCTTGAAGTCGGCCAGATCCCTTTCGACCGAGATCGCCCGCGCGGTCGTTGATATCGTTTGCTGAGTCGTGAAAACGACCTTGGCGAATGTGTCGGCGACCAGCGGAATAATATCGCCGACGCCGTTCAGAACCGCGCGATGATACCGCGGCGATTCGTACCGCAACCCGGCGTTTCCATCGCCGCACCAGCCGCCGGTTGGATAGGCTCGCCCCGTGCGAACATCGAACTCGCCGCCCTGAATGACTCGGAGAACCGTTTCCGCGCTCAATTCGCGCGGCATGTCGCCTCCCATGTTTGCGCTTGCCACTCTCACCACATCGGAAAGACAAGTCGCACCGCCGAACAAGGATTCCGCCCTCTGCGTCATCTTTCCAGCACGGAAAAACCATTCGGCCCAACTCCGCACGTCATCCGCCAGTTTTTCCTGCCCGGTCTGTAGTCCCGCACGTTGCCACGTTTCCGCAGCACCATCGACGTCCCCGGAATTGAATTGCTTCAAGGCTTTTCGTCGGCTGATCGTCTCCGTTACTTCGTCCCTCATGCTTCCCACCCCTTTTTCCAAAAGTGCCCGAATGTACGCCGACCGCGTCGTGTAGATCGAGTCCGCCACCCGAGCATCCAGATCCGTCAATTCGGCGTCGCTCATCCGGAACTGAACAAGTTTTTCTCCCGTCATAACTTCATTCTCCAATCCCAGGAGACATAAGTGGTCCATCTCACTTTTGTTTGTGATGCCCCGGCCCGGCCCGACCACAAGCGATTCGCCCGGATCGCCGAGCACAAGAGCCGATCTCCGGGTCGATACCCCTACATGTTGGGGTCAGGGTTTGGGCCAGACCTCGAGGTTTTGGGACTGGCCAAGCGCGATCAGTCAGCCCAGGTCGGCGGGATCGCGCCCCCGGACTGCCCGGAGCCCAACGGTTGGTGGGCAGGGTGCGGGGAAGGTTGGAATGCGGGACGGCGAACCGACAACCGAAAAATGAGGAACAACAGGTTGCCGCGCCGTCCCGCGTGCCGCCCACAACAGCGGCAATCGAGAATAACCCGCCGGCGGGGGGCCGCGAATCTAAAACGCGAGCATCTGAACCGCTACGTCAGCGAGTTTGCGACCCGTCACAACATGCGTCCGAAAGACACGGAACGGATGATGACCGATACGGTTGCTTCGATGGTTGGGAAGCGGTTGTTGTATCGAGATTTGGTGCGGTAAGAAAACGATCTGAAATAGGTTAGATAATGCCCTTCTGTCGAAGGATATCAATGTAATCTATTCGGCTGAGAGTGCACTTGACCATCTTACGGAACTGATCTTCGTTGAGCTTTAACTGCTGCCTGATGCTGTTAGTAGCGATGAGATCTCCTGAACCGTGTGACCGCCTTGTCTTTACGACTACATGGCCGTCATGCTCCATCCATGCCAGAAGATGGTGAGTGTCTCGTGTCTTCAATTCAAGCTTGTTGGCAATACGGTCAAACTCTTTGGCCTTCATGTTCCATTCATCAGATTTACAGTCCGGTTAAGAGTTTCCCAAACTCTCTGGAGGTCCGGGCCAAGACGGTCCTTATGATCTCTAAGAGAGAAATACAATTCCGCTATCGTCTGTTGAAGATCGATAATCGCTTCAGATTGATTGTTGCCGAACCCGAATTCGTTCAGGTCTGTGGCCTCAGCGACGAGGCTCTCCGATTCTCTATACAAATTGACCTGAATCGGTTCCACCACTCGAAGCCGCCCGTCTCGGAGAGAGCCAATCAGAATGTGCGTTATCTCAGGCGGATCCACCCGCACAGAAGCGGGTAATACAGATCCAACTAATTGTTCCCATAAACCTATAGAGATCTCTTGAACATCGTATTCATTGTTCGGGTCGTGAGGTGCAGCAAAATCTATAGGTATGTTCTTATAGGCTGTCGTCATATTTTCCTCTCTTCAGCGTCTAGAAAGGCACTTCCCAAAAAGACCGAATCAGACCAAATCTGGAACTCATACCGCCCCTGAAGCAGCATCGGGAGCGGAGGGAATGCGATATATGCATCCATAGTCATCATACGGGATGGAACAGAAACTGTAGAAATTGCGTTAGCTATTTCAGAGCCGGATTTTCGATCAACGTACTTTGCTTCAATCTTGTAAGTTCCTTCAGCATCCGCAAGTTTGATGTACAGATACATCGAACGTTTCGTTGGAAACTTTCCGACAACAATCTTGTCGAATATGCCAATCAAGTTTTTCTTGCCGGTCGAAGGATCGGTCACTGCAATATCACAAATCAGTGCGGCCACAAGCATTGGGACGGGTTGGTTGCTCGTCATTTTAGAACCATAAAATATGTCCAAATGAGGTCCACAACAGAATTATACATTATGCCCCCGCTCATCCGGCGTAGACCCTGGAGTCTCCCCCCGGGTCCGGCCCCTGAGAGTGCTTTCACAAGGTGATGCCTTGGGCATCGAAAACCGCTCCACATAGCCGCAGGTGAAGACCGCACAGCTTGCGATCCCTCCCGTCGAGTCCGGTGGATATAGGTGCAAGCTCACGGCCCGGCGTCCACAGTCCGGACAAACGCCCTCGCTTCGGATTTCCCGCAATGTCTTCGTTGTGCTCATCGTCGCCCCCAGGACTGTGATTCTTGGCGACACGCCCGCCCACATCAGAAAACGGAACGTGCCGCCACTCCGCCCGGAATTGGGCGGTAGCTGGATTCATTTAGGGCCCGTGATCGACAGGCATTGAACGCACAAGCCGCGCGCGCTCCACGGAACCAACTCTTTAGTAATCCACCCGCAACCGGTGCAAGGCATTGCCCGCTTCCGTCTGTGGATCTTCTCGCGGTACTGATCGTTGATCCTGTAGCAGATCGCGCAATAGACCGCGTTCGGTCTTCGGTGGCTGATATCGATCCGACAGCGTTTACACGTTCCGTTGCCGGGTCGATGCGCTTCCGCTTTCCGGCGCCGATCCCGAGCCCGCCGGCATCGCCAGCCGCACGTCTTCGCCATCGCGCTACGCCAGTGCGGTATCGGTCCCTTGCACTCGCCACATCGACGGCCAGCCCGTGCAGCAACCCGGCGTGCCTTCGCTTCCCGAGAGATCCGCATCCGGTGGCAGTCCGTGGAACACGTCAACGGGAACCGGCCCCGGTCGCCCAGGCGCTTCGTCGGTCGCGGGCATTCCGTACAGGTTGGAGAACTGGATACCCCGCCCCCTGTCTCAGTCTTCGTCATCGGCATATGCCCCCCCTTCAAAAACCGACTACAGACCATGCCTTTTACAGATCCTCTTGACGGCCATTTTCGACCATTCTCCGCCCTCAGGACCGGCCCAAGTCTTGTCAGGCTCATATTCCTGATATTCATGCTCACGGCTTTCCCGCCATGACTTCCAACCAATCATAGACAGGCGATCCGCCAAGTCGTTCAGCTTGTCCGCAATCCTTCCGTAACCCAAACCCTCGGCGCGGTATCGCCTGATAACCGGGAGCACTTTCTGTTCGTGCTCATCCCGGTGACGGCGTCGTTTTGCCACTGCCGCGGCTCGCTGTATTTGTCCAAATCCCGGCATCTAAGGCGTTACCCCGAATGTATGCATTCATATGCATATCCGATGTGTAGGTCGCCAACCTATATCCCTTTAGAATCAACTACTTAGCATTCTAGTAAAAACCCAAGCGTTGTTTTTCAGCCCTTCATCTGCACGAACGGCGTGCCGTATTTACCCGTGTGGCGTTCGGTCTTGGAAGAACCTAAGCCGTCCCCCCTCCCTCCCCGATGATCATGGTTCCTGTCCCTCATCCTTCCGTCACCGCACGTTGGCCAGCGTGTCCGTGTGTCCGTGCGTATCATCCCGTGAGCGTGCAGTCAGCGGCGCGTCACGTAGAGGAGTACTCCCAGGTGACGGCGGGGTTGTTGCCGGGGGGGGATCATCCTGATAGGCCCTCGTTTCTGGATGCCACCCGGCATTTCAACCCGGCTCGCGACTATGAAAACGTGCGGAACATGGGGTCTTTTAGGACTACTGTTCCAACCCGTTCCAACCTCTGCAGGGTGTTCCTTAAAAATAGTTTTGAGAGAACGCCATGAAAAGGTTGGAACAGGTTGGAACACCATCGCTAAGTGATTGATTCTAATCAATCGGCAATTTCGGGGGGTTGGAACACTTGCGGCCCTATCCCGCCCATTTTCAGATACAGGGGGGTTTTCCGTGGTTCCGATCGGCAGGGGGTTGGAACACCTCATTCTGACACCATCCACAACCACGTCGGGGTCCCGTGTATCCTTTGCCGTTTCTTCTCGAATCCACTCGCTTTGAGCGCCTCGGCAATCCGCCCTTCCATACGTCTGTCGAGCTTGTCCGCGTCGCACGATTCGAGCAGCCCGGCCACTTCCCGGAGTGTATGCCCGCGTAACGACAGCGTTTCGATATTCCGTGCAATCTCATCTTCCATCACATCGTCGCCGTGTCTGTGCAGTTCCGCCACTTCCGCCGCCTTGGGTTTCAGTTCACGCGGGAGCCTGAATTCCACTCCCTCGTAATACATATTCAGCCCCTCCGCCCATAGCTGGTCACGGTCGGCATTGATCGCTTCTTGTACCGGATCGCCGGGGGTTTCGCCCTTGCATGGAATGGGAACAAAGCGCCGAAGTCCCGAGGTGTCGTTCGGCAAGCAATCCGCCGTGTTTGTCGTTGCGATCAAGACGCAGCGCCTCGGCATAGATACGGGGTCCTGCCTGTATGCAAGCCGTGTGTGCCCATCGTCGCGCCGGGACAGGAACGCTTTCAGAGATTCGACGTCGGCCTTTCGCATGCCTACCAGTTCGGCAATTTCGACAATCGCCACGCCTTGCAGCGCCTCGATTCTTTCCTTATCGGGAGCACTCAAAACCAGAGAGTCAGAGAACAATTTCTCCCACGGGACAAGCACCGACAGGAGCGTAGATTTTCCGCCGTCTTGCGGTCCGATCAAGATCGGCAATTCGTCGCACTTGCAGCCCGGTTCGAGCGCCCGATACACGGCCCCCAGGACAATGTAGCGGGACGCCCAATGGGACAATTCCCCGCAGTCGGCCCGCAGTCGATCACAAAGCAATTCATCCAGGCGCCGGGTCCCGTCCCATTCCGGGAGCGCCTTTAGCCATTCCACGAACGGATCCACGCGCCGTCCATGCTCGAACGTTCGAATGGCGTTAATCCATCGTTCGGCAGGGAACCATAACCGCCTCATGTTTGCCGGATTGCCGTGCAGCGGATAAGCGAATTTGGAAGCGATCCGAGCCCGTAATGCTTCCTTCCAATGGGAGTCATATTCTTCCCATACCGACCACTCGCCCGCGTCCAGATCGAACGTGCTTTGCTCGCCCTTCAGCGAACGCAGGTTCAAGCGTAATTCGATGCCTAGCGCCGTCATCGCCAGCGCGAAAGATTCCGCGTTCGGCCCGTCGCATCCTTCGAGATTGCCGCCGCCGGTGTCGGTATCGGTCCCGGTCAATTTCGGTTCGGAGTCAGGCTGCATCTTGCCCCCTTTGCCGAATCCGTAGCAGCGCAACAATCGCTTCGATGGGGTCCCGCCCGTCCAGCGCCTCTAGTTCCCGTTCAAGGTCTTCGCGCTTCAATATCAGAGTGCCGAGCCGGGTCAGTAGGGCGGGCGCCTCGATCCCGAGCGCCGCCGCGGTCTGGATAAACCGGGACGTTTTCCCGATCAATTCATTCAGCTTCCAGAGAGCGCCGGGAGCTATGAGCCGCGCCCGCTTCATGTTGGCGTCAAAGATCCGGTTCGAGCCGGCCTCGGCAGCTTGCGCCAGACTCGGCCGCCGCCTTGGGGAGCCGAACACGTCGGCCCAGGTCAAACCCGAAGCGGCCAGAATTTCCGGGACAGTGCAACCCGAAAAACAATGAACGAGAATTCTGTTATCGGTCCCGAGCGCAATCGACAGCGTTCCAGTGGATTCGCCACCGTGCGCCAGGCATCGTGCGCGCCAGCGATCGGTCCCAGCGGGACGCGCCTCTAGTGTGCGCAGGATGGTTTCAACGTGCTTTGGCGTGGTATATTTGACTTGTCTTTCGAGCATTTGAACCTCCATTCCGGCCCCTGCTTTCTCGCGGATTGCAGGGGTCGATTTTCGTTCGGTCTGTATGCTCCGTGCTGCTATGCATGGGTCGGGTTTGCCCCCGGCCTCTGTCCTTTCGGCTGCTATGCCTCGGAGTAGTGAACGGGTCAGCGTTTCGATTGAGCCTTTTCGAATTCCCGATCGATCCATTCTTCGATATGCGATTTCCGATATCGTCGCTGTCGCCCGATCCTGATAGACCGCGGAAACCGCCCGGACTGTTCCGCACGGTAAATCGAATGGCGTGAAAGCCGCGTCAGCCGCTCCACATCTTGCTGACTGAGCAATTGCGATTCGTTCGTTTCTATGGTTGCTGTGTCTGTTTGTGCGCTCATGATGGGTCGAGGCTAACCCATGAACAGCGGTGAATTGTTGGCAAGTTTGTTGGCAATCTTCGGAGAGTCAGGCAGGCAGGAAACGGGAGCGTTCCGGGATCGGAGCGCCCCCGCTACAGGTCAAGGTAGGTTTCGATAGCGGCCCGGATAGCGGCATCGGGTCCTTTGCCGTGAGCGTATTTCCGGCCCGGCCCGGCCAGCCAGTTAGACACGGCTGAACGGTCTACGCCCGCCCGGTATTTGCTGGCCAGTTCTGCGAGGTACGAATAGGCACCCCACGTTCGGCCCGTGCGCCGCTCGTATTCGTCGACGAACTCTTGCGCAAGGCGTTCGCGGGGGATCATGGCAAGCGCCCGCCCCGCTCGAATCAAAGCCCGTTGTATGTTGTAGACTTTCAAGAACTCGGCTTGGTTCAGCCGGTCTATGGCCTCATTGCGGGTCAGTACGAGCACCCGTTGCCCGGTTTCGTCCGTGTATTCGTGCGACACGGCCCTAACGCTCCGGCAGGACTACAAACCCGCGTTTCCGCTCGCGGTCGCACATCGCGCAACCTCGATCAAAGTAGGTGTCAGCCGTGAATGCCAGCGTCCGCCGTTCGATGGTTTCGCGGGCGGTCTGTGTCGTGGTCTGCATGGTCTTTCTCCCTTGAATTCCGGTTAGCTGTTTATGGCATCGACAGCGGCCAGCCCGGACGTAATCCGCGCCAGAGTGCGCGCCCACTGGGTCAGTGCTTCGCGCTTCTCGCTGTCGTATGAATACCGGTCATAAACTGCCGTGATTTCGGGGTCCGCGTGATTCAGGACGCGCCCGATTACCGTGCGCCCCGCGCCCGCTTCGGCCATCTTTGTCGCCGCCGTCCTTCTCAGATCGTGACCAACCCAAGGCGCAATATCAGCCGCCGCCGTGATTGCATTCTTGACTGACTTCGTTTCAGCAATCGGGCATCCGCGCCGCCGGCCCGGGAACACGAAGTCAACCGGATCGGCCTCGCGTCCCTGCCGCTTCGCCCGCCGCGCCTCGGTCGCCAGTCCCTCGGCCTTGCGCCGTTCGAGGATGGACACAACAGCCGGCGCCAGCGGTACACGGTGGGATAGCTTGTTCTTGCTGCGTTCTGCCGGGATAGTCCAGATTGCCGCGTCCAAGTCGATTTCAGCCCACCGCATACCCGAGCACTCGCCGCCACGTTGCGCCGTCAGGAGCCGCAGCCGGTAAATGTCGCTGATGATTGAATCGGTCGAATCGAGTGCAGTCCAGACCGACCGCAGTTCCGAATCCGACAGGACGCGGTCACGCCGAACGGGTTGCGCCGGAGCCGGGATATTCGCGCAAGGTGTCGTTTCCGCCAGATCCATTGAAAGCGCCCAATTGTAGATTTTCCGGATACATGCCAGAACCCGGTTTGCCATGATGGGAGAATCGGTAGCCAAGTCATCGAGCAGCCGCCGCACGTCGGCCCGCCGAACGTCGGCAACCTTCAGAGTCCCAAACGCGGGATTGAGGTAGCGGTCAATAATCCGTGCGTCTTCTTTCCATGATCGCTTGCGGGGTTTCGCCCATCGTTCGATGTATGCCGCGGCCAGATCCTCGAACGTATCCGCTTGCCGTGCGTCCTGCTTCTCGCTGGCGAGGTCGCGCTCGCCACTGGTCGCCAGTCTGACCGCTTCGCGCGCCCGATCCCTTGCGCTCGCCAGATCCCACGCGCCAACCGAACCTATCGTGAGCCGCCGAACCCGGCCCGAGAAACGGTAGGTAACTCCAAACGATTTCGAGCCGGTAGGCTGAACTCGAACGTAGAACCCGGGCACTTTCGTATCGAATACCTCTAGTCTGGTTTTCGTCGGCTGGAGTGCCTTAATGCTGCGTTCGGTTAATGCCTTTTTAGTCATCGCCTGAACCTCCTGATTCTGGGTCGGGGTTGCGCCGGGGTTGCTGTCGTTCACGTACATCGCGATACAAGAATAACCCGAGTGCACGTCCAGATACAAGGAATGGCCAGCTATATCAACGGGATACGGCGCTTTCGACGTTGCTGGATGTTGCTGGATGTATCAACGAAAGGTTATTCGTAATCAGCAGGTCAGCGGTTCGATTCCGCTCGTTGGCTTTCCAAACTATCGACCCCATACGGGTCGTCCACGCTGACTGAGGTTTTCGTTAAACGGCCTATCCCAAACCGCGCGGCCTTTTCCGATCCTCCATGCGCACTGTACGGGCAGACTCGGCGATGGTTCGTTCGTAGAGTTCGATGTACTGCCGGACGACGCCTTCGTGGCAGAAGTCATCCTTCGCGTGCTGCCGTCCACGCCGCCCCATTCGTGAGCGACGATCGGGGTCGTTGAGCAACATCAGCGCGGCCTCCGCCATGGCGTCGACATCACCCACTTCAAAGAGGAAACCGTCGCTCTCGTGATCGACGACTTCGGAAACGCCACCCACGTTCGTGGCGATGAC
This sequence comes from Terriglobia bacterium, assembly GCA_963555775.3. Classification (GTDB taxonomy): domain Bacteria; phylum Acidobacteriota; class Terriglobia; order 20CM-2-55-15; family 20CM-2-55-15; genus JAJEDW01. The sequence continues at coordinate 419,673 of CAUVWY020000010.1, forward strand.
CGGCACTTCCGAGGCCATCGCTTCGAGAGCAACCAAACCGAACGATTCAAGTTCGCTGGGCAGCAACAGAATGTCGGAAACGGCCAGCAAACTTTCCAAGTCGGCCCACTTCCCGACAAAATGCACATCGTCGATTACGCCCCGTTTTTCGGCCAGGTATTCGGCCTGCAAACGGTCCGGGCCATCTCCGACCATCAACAGTTTGGCCGCCCGCTTCCCCCGTACCTTGCTGAAGACCTCGACGACATCGGAGGTGCGTTTCACAGGACGGAAGTTTGAAATATGAATCATGAGTCCTTCGTCAGGGGCGGCGAACTTCCCGCGGAACTCGAGATCGTCCGATCTCCTGAACACGTCGCAGTTGACGAAGTTGGGAATCACGTTGATCGGGTTGCGTATCCCGAACTCGGTCTCGGTCCGTTGACGCAGGTACTCCGACACGGCGGTCACCGCGTCGCTTTCCTCGATTCCGAGGCGGGTAATGGGCAGATACGACCGATCGTTTCCGACAAGCGTGATATCGGTCCCGTGGAGGGTCGTTACGAACGGAATCGGAGGGTTGGACATCTTCTTCGCCAGGAACGCGCTGATCGAATGAGGAATCGCGTAGTGGACATGCAGGATGTCCAGTGCGAAGCGATTCGACACCTCGGCCATCTTGGTCGCGAGGACCAGATCGTAGGGGGGATATTCAAACAACGGATAGGACAGGACTTCCACTTCGTGAAAGTGGATGCGTTCGGACATCTTGAGACGGATCGGCAAAGAGTAGCTGATGAAGTGTATCTCGTGGCCGCACGCGGCCAACTCCTTTCCCAACTCGGTGGCGACCACTCCGCTGCCACCGTAGGTGGGATAGCAGGTAATCCCGATTTTCACGGCGCCACCACCTGGTGGACACCGGGATCCAGATCGAGAAGGTCATCGAGCAATCCGACAAGGCCGGACCCATACCTCGCAAGAAACGCAGTGACGTTCACCGCCCGCTCCTGAAGCTTTCTGTGTGGGAACAGATGACTTGACAACATTTGCAGTTGGCGATCGAGTGTCTCGTTTCGCCGCAGTTCCGCGTTCACGAAGCGCGTCTCGAGCCGATCGACCTGATATCTCATTTTACGCAACGCATTATCCATTGCGCCGCCGAGAGTGAGGTCCATCCCCTGGACGATCGGGCGGATCCGTTCGAACGAATCCACGATTTCGTTTCGGGTCCGGTCGAACTCTTCCGTGCCGTGGATGGCGCCCACTGCCTTGCGGCGCAGGTGGTCCGGCCCCTCGAATATATCTTCCATCCCGAAGCCATGTTTCTTCATCACCCGAGCCTGGGGTGGCTCCAGGATGGTTGCCGTGATCCTCGGAACGATGGGGGGCATCGCAATTCCAAGACATTCGTAGACAGCCCCAGCCTGCGCGAAGTAGGCAATCTCGGCGGCTCCGCCGACAATGGCAGCGGTCGGAAAAACGGAATCCTGGACAACGGGACGCACCAGTGCGTTCGGGCTCAAGGCCTCGGCAGGCGCCGATTCGCCGGAGCGCAGAACCTGTCTGGATTTCCCGCGGAAGGCAAAGAATCCGGTGAAGTCGTCGTCGACCCGTACCTGAGAGGGATACCCCGCCGTGGACACCAGACCGGTCCGTTCCAGAACCGCGGCGCGAATGTCGTCACTGCGCTCCATGGCCGGCCCCATGACGCGTTCGGAAAGATGTCTGAAGCCCGGCTCCAACGGATCCACCAGGATAAGGTCCGTGCCCTCGAAAATGCGGCCCATCATCCGGGCGAAGGCTTCGACCGGCGAAACACCGGGACGATACGCGTCCTGAAGCATTGCACGGACTTCGGTCGTGTACCCTGTCGCGGGAAGCGTTTGGATACACTCTTCCCTGCTCCGTTGAATCCCGTCCGTAAACCGCATCCAACCCGCGGGCGAGCGGTCTTCGCCCGCGAGTTCGGCAGTGATTCTATGGAATGCGCCGTCTCTGCCGGGAATCCCCGTCCATTCGATTTCCTCCCGGTCATGGTCCTCGGACGCGATCCAGAAGACGGGCACCGCGTCGACGCCCCGGTCTCTGAGATGCCGTGCAATCTTGACCGTCGTCAATGCCTTCAACACCGAGTACATCGGACCGGTAAACAACCCGGCCTGCTGACCTGAAATGACGGCCACGGCCCCGGTTCCAAGCCGTTTGGCTGGGGCGGGACTGACATTCCATCGCGCTTGTTGGGCCGTGAGAACACCGGCCAGTTCCTCCCGGCCAGCGGGGTTCGCGGAGACGCCTTCCCGAGCGAAAAGTTCAATGGATTCAAGCGAATGCGATCGGGAATAAAAGCGCTCGACTCTGGGCCATTCTCGAATGTAGTCGAGAAAGAACATGGAAGTATGCGGGAGCGCTTCTAGTGGAATCTGCATCTCGGTTGGGAGCGGATCCGCTGGAACTACAACATCCTGTCCAGAAACTTTTCGAGCCCCGTCACCCGAAGTCCGGCATGGGCACATCCCGTCGTCGGCGTTTCGCCGGAGCGAAGGCTGTATTCCAGTTTATCCAGCGCGTGAGATCCCGAGAACTCGGCCGTCGCATCGTTCAAGGCACGGCGTGCGCCAGTGAGTGCGCGATAGTGACTCAGTAACCGCAATGCGGGATAGTAGAGAATGATGTTTGGCCCGGGGATTGGAACAAGAACTGGCGTAAACGCTACGGCAACAACGGTCAAACCGGCATCGACGAGGAGCCACGCACCATGCTTCACCACCTGACCGCGCAACAGGTCGCGGAACTCGTCGCGCGGCTTCGCGTGGCCGGCGTGCATGACATTGAGTATGTCTGAACCGTTCAGCGCCTTTAGCATCCGTTCGAAAGGATCGATCCGATCTTCAAGCCGTTGATAGAACCGGTGCCCCGCACGAAAAACCCGCCCGACCCAACGAACGATGCGGTTTCGATGGAGCATCATCTTTCGGATGAAGCCGCGAATCCGGTCGGGCGTGCCGGCAGTGCAGAGACGGATGGATTCCGGGGGAAGGAACAACGCAGACCGGTAGCGCCGTGTACGAATCATGTACACGGCAACGGCCCGGTTACCCGCCTCCAGCATGGTGTTCATCGACGTATTCTGTTCAACGATGCTCAATTGTCGTTCCGCATTCCCCGTCAGGATGTCTCTGGCTCGCCTCTCTTGTTACCCCGGGCCGGACCCTGCCGGGGGCCACCACCGACCGCTAAACTTTCAGTTTACGAAAAATCGTGCCTTCCGGTCATGCGTTATCCAATAACAGCCCGTGGCAGAACCCCGCGGAGTTCTACCGCGGGATCTCATACGCAGGCCTCAGGGCGTCCAGTTTATTCAGAAATTCACGCGCACGAGATCGAATCTCACCACGGCCGATCAGATCCGAGATCACGGCAACCGACGATGCTCCGGCATCGAACACCTCGGCCAGATTCGACAACCCGATCCCCCCGATCGCAACCACGGGACAGTCGACCGACTGGCAGATCCGCCGTAGCCGGTCGGTACCGATTGCCCGGGAGGAATTCCTTTTGGTCGGTGTTTCGAAAATCGGTCCAACCGCGATATATTCAACAGCTTCCCGCGCCCCCGCCAGTGCCTGTGCCTCGTTGTGCGTCGAAATCCCGACCAGCGCGGAACTACCCACGATTCGGCGGGCATCGGCAGGCCGAAGGTCTTCCTGACCCAGATGCACGGCGCCAGCGCCGGCCAGACGGGCGATATCGGCACGGTCGTTCACGACGACCCGCGCTGTTTCAGGCGCAGACGCGACAATCCTTCCGGCCTGCTCGAGCAAACGACTGGATGACGCATTCTTGTTCCGAATTTGAATCAGGCGGACTCCCGCACTGAACAGCTCCGCGGCAATTTCGACAGGGTCGCCGAACCCCGCGTCCGCAATCCCATACAACCGCGGCAAAGGGGTCATGCGGTCTGTACGAGTTTGGGCAGGAGCGTCTCCAGGAATCGGGTCGAGACGTCACCAGACCGGAAGCGGTCGTTCTCCAACAATTTCAGATGCAGCGGAATAGTCGTCCGAACGCCTTCAATGATGAAAGTTCGCAAGGCACGATCCATTCTGCGGAGCGCTTCGTCGCGATTCGCACCATGTGCAATGACCTTGGCGATCATGGAATCGTAATACGGGGGAACATCGTATTCAGCATAGGCGGCCGTGTCCACGCGTACTCCCGGGCCGCCAGGCGGGTGCCAGGTGGTAATTCGTCCGGGTGAAGGTCGTTGGGTAAAGGGATCCTCGGCATTGACCCGGCATTCGATCGCATGTCCCCGGAAGGCCACGTCGTCCTGGCAATGCGGTAGCCGTTCGGAGGAAGCCACCAAAATCTGTGCCCGCAACAGGTCGATCCCGGTGACGACTTCCGTCACGCCGTGCTCTACCTGTATTCGGGTGTTCATTTCCATGAAATAGAAATTCAGATCGTCATCCACCAGAAATTCGATCGTGCCGACGTTGGTATAGCCCAGTTGGAGGACCGCATCCACGACCGCGGCGCCGACCCGGGCACGGAGTTCTTCGGTCATGACAACCGAAGGCGCTTCTTCAACAAGTTTCTGGTGCCGGCGCTGAATGCTGCATTCCCGTTCTCCCAGGTGGATCGCGTTGCCATACTCGTCGGCCAACACCTGAAACTCGATGTGACGTGCCTTGTCGACAAATTTTTCGAGGTAACAGTCCGCGACTCCGAACGAAGCCTCGGCCTCACTTCTGGCAGTTTCGAACGCGGTCGCAAATTCCGCCTTGTCATACACAACCCGCATACCGCGGCCACCGCCGCCCGCGGCCGCCTTGACGATCACGGGAAAACCGATTTCCACGGCCACCGAGAGCGCGTGGTCCACATCGACGAGTGGGTCCGAACTGCCCGGAAGAACGGCAAGGCCCACGCGCGACATCTCGCGCCTCGCCCTGGCCTTGTCCCCCATCGTTCGAATGCTTTCAGCGGAGGGGCCGATGAACTTGATCCCGCATTCCGCACAAACCTGGGCAAAATGGGGGTTTTCGGAGAGGAACCCATACCCGGGATGGATCGCGTCCGCGTTGGTCACCTCGGCCGCACTGATCACGCCCGGAATGTTCAGGTAGCTCTCGGCGCTTTTCGCCGGTCCGATACAGATGGCCTCGTCGGCAAACCGAACGTGCAACGCATGCCGGTCCGCTTCCGAATACACGGCAACTGTCTGTATGCCCAGTTCCTTGCAGGCGAATATGATCCGGAGTGCGATCTCACCCCTGTTGGCAATCAGTACTTTTCTGAACATTGCACGTGGAATTTCGGAAAAGAACTAACGGGGCCGGATTGCGAAAAGCCGTTCGCCGTACTCGACCGGGTGGCCATTCCCGACGAATACGCTCAAAACCTCTCCCGAACATTCCGTCTCGATTTCGTTCATGAGCTTCATCGCTTCAATGATGCAGACCGTACTGCCTTTCTCCACGATGTCCCCCACGCTGACAAATGGATCGATGTCGGGGCTGGGCGCCCGGTAGAACGTACCGACGATTGGAGAAGTAACGTACTTCAGTCCCGGTTCTTCGCCCGAAGGTTCCGCGGAAGCCACCGACGCCAGGGGAGATTCATTCACGGGAGCCGAAACCGAAGCATCCGCTGAAGCCGCGGGCCGGGAGCCTTCCTGGGAGGCGCGCTTGATCTTGACCCGGACGCCTGAACGCTCGACTTCAAGCTCCTCGAGCGATGTCTCGGCGGCAACGATCTGAATGAGTTCCTTGATCTCTTTGAAATTCATGGCATTCGCAAGAGTATAACCCAGCCGAAGGACGGGGAAGGTTGTGTTTCAGAAGTTCAGCAAGAAGCCCTAATGCGGAAGAGTGAGCGGAGTTCGGAGCGGAAAGGCTATCGAGCGGGCATGACGATCGACGGTTGGTCGCACGAATGGGCAAGCTGGAACCGCGCGTGCCCCAGGACCGTCAGGGGCGATCGAGCACCGGGATTTTCGAGCGGCGCCAAGGCCCGAAACGCGGTGGCGCTCCGCCGAACCGCCAATTCGCCGATTTTTCATCGACCGACACGACGAGTTCAGATGTGTGGGCCGGACCGACCATTCTCGTCACCGAGAACGGTGTACGTGGGACGTTGAATTCAACCGGCCTACTGAAGGACGGGATCGTCGAGCGTGCCGCTGAAGAGCGTGGACTCGCTCTCCAGATTTTCCGGCAGGAATTCCAGCGGATCGGAGGGCTTGATACGCGCCGTGATGAAAAACAAGAGCTCGCTGGTACTCTGAACCGTAGAGGTGCTCTTGAACAGGTTTCCGATGAGCGGGATGTCTCCCAAACCCGGATTTTTTTTCACGTTGACCGAATCGTTGTCGATCAGGATGCCACCGACCACAGCCGTACCCCCATCCGGTATAAGGACACGAGTGCTCGCATGCTGAGACGCCACTGACGGGACGCCCGCGACAACCCGCCCGAAATCCGGACTGCTGTTGACAATTTCCGCTGTAAGCAGGATCGTTCCGGCGTCCGTGATCTGGGGGGTGACGGTCAAGCTCAAATTGAACGGGATGAACTCCACGCTGATCGTGTTGTTCACATTCGTCTGCACGGGAATCTGGGTGCCCTGAGACACGGTCGCGGGTTCGTTGTTCTGCGTCACGACGCGGGGGCGCGAAAGGAGTTTTGCCGTACCATTCGCCTCGCCGACCGAAATGATGGCGTCCAGCAGGATATCGCCGCCCGCTCCGAGCAGGAAAGAGAATCCGGAAGTCGCGGCCGACGGAAAGTTCGCGATCAACGGTAGCGCCCCACCCGCATTCACGGCTGGTGGCGGCGTCCGAACAACCGGACTCCCCGTCGTTGGCAAGCCGGTGACGTTGTTCGGGCTGTTGTTCCCGGCAATGAAACCAAGCTGGCTACCGAGTTCCCTCGAAAACGATTTCGTCGCCGACAGGAGCCGTGCCTCGATTTCCACCTGCCGCGAGGGCATGTCCAGAAACTCGATGAGCGCCTCGACCTGCGCGAACCGGCTTGGAACATCGGTAACGATCAGCGCGTTCCGCCGGGAGTCCTGGATAATTCCGCCGCGCTCGGAAAGCAGATCCTGAATGACGGTGCCTGCTTCGAATGCGGTCGTGTAGCTCAGAATGAACGGACGCGTCTCGAGGGGAACGTTGAGTGCCTGCAATTCGCTCCGTAGCCGCCTCGCTTCTTCTTCTGCCTGCAGAACGGTCTGGGGCGCGATACGAAGAATGTTTCCCTGCAACTCATAGCCCAAGTCGTTGGTCCTGAGAACAAGGTCCAGGGCTTGATCCCACGGCACGTTATTCAATACCAGCGTGAGCTGACCTGCAACGTCTTCGTCGATGATGATGTTGAGTTCGCTCAACTCCGCAATCACGCGGAAGAAGTCGCGAAGGTCAGTCCCAACCAGATTGAATGAAACGATCTCGCCCGTGTATTCGGGTTCCGAAGCCTGCGCCTCGTCCTGTTGCCCGAACGCGTTTGCCACCGGGAGCGCCGCACCTCCACCGAAACCCGCCGGCGGTTGGACGGGAGTTGTTGGCGCTTGGGCGGTCACTACCGATCGAGCAACCGCGACAATGAACATCGGCAGGAGCAATCTCAACACTCGGGTTCCCATAGCGATCGCAATCATCGGTTATTCTCCCGAAGCCGAGTTGAGGGGACGCACGACCTTCTCCCTTTCGACAGGCTCTTCGGCCCCTTCTACGGGCTTTACTTCGAAGACAACGGAATCGAATCGAACGTCGGAGATGACGACGTCCAGCAGTTCGTCACCCGGCCGGGCGACGAATGTCCGGTTTCCGGGCCCCTGGATCAGAACGACATTCATTGGGCCCTCCAGAGAACTGACCACCCCCAGTACCTGTGCTTCGTTCAACAGGATTCCTGAAAGGCCCTGGCGACCCGCGTCCGGAGAGATCGCGGGCGCGGTCTGGACGGCCGGGGGCGGCGGCACCGGATTCACAAAGGGGTCGCGGCGGCCGGGGGCGGCGTATCGATACCCAGGTGGAACGGCCAGCGCATGGACCGAGACCGCTTCGTCCTCGCCTGCCGGCACCTGAATGGCCGCCAGGAGGCCCTCCCGTTCAAACAGCCCCGCCGACCCCGCCAACAAGTGGGCAAGAATGAATACCGCGCCGTTCTTCGTCATTGGTTTTCCCGATTTGGCTGGCCTGGTTGATTTACTTGATCTGCTCGATCGGCTCGATCTGCTCGATCGGCTTGGTCTGCCCGATCGGCCTGATCTGGCCGATCGGCGGGGTCCGACGCGAACGGCGGTTTGTCCTCGCGATAGACGAATGTCGTCGCGGTGAACGTCGCTCCGACCGTGGCCGCCGTACCGGGGTCGGCCGCGGTCAGGTCGATTCCAGAAATGTTGACAATGCGGCCCAGTTGACGAATCGCATCGAGAAAACTCCCCAGGTTGTGGTACGTGGATTGGACTTGGAAATCCCAGGCCCATTCCGAGTACACATCCCGATCAACGATCGGCCGGGGCAAGATCCGAACGACGCGCATCGAGGCGGTTTCGGCAATATTGCCGACCTCGCGCAAGATCTCGTCGGTTTCACGCTCGAGGGGCAGAATCGACTTCAGCCGGTCCAGTTGCTCCTGCAACGCCTCGGATTCCGCCCGTATTTCCGCCAGTTGCATCCGGCGCTGCACCGCCTGTGAGATTTCGGCGGCGAGATCGCTCAGCCGAACATGACGCGCCTCGATCGCGGCGCCAATCGGCATCAGGAACCGCCACCAGAACAGGCTCAACAGCGTAACGGCGGCGCCTGCCACCAGGAGCGCCTGGTAGTACCATTTGAGCCTCTGAAAATCATTGAAATCCACCATAGTTCCAAGACCTCATTGCGGCTGGCCCCGATTTCACCGAGCCCCGGCTTCGATGCCAGCGCCGTTTTCAGCGCCGCCCCCGGCGACTGCATTTTCTGAACCCGGGGGCGGCGGCATGAATTGGCATGTCAGATTGAACGTGAAGTATTCGTTGGCTTCCTGCAGGTTTCCGAAATCGATATTCCGGAAGTAGCCATTGTTTCGAAGCGTCTGGATGAAATCGGCAAAAGCGCTCTGCGACGTCACGGTACCGGCAATGGAAACGTCGGCGTCGGACTGAATCAGCGCCGACAGCCAGATATAGTCGATTCGATCCATCGCAAGACTCAACTGGTCCAGTACAAGGGCCGGACTCGCCTGATTTTCCTGGAGATTCCGGATCGTGTCGACACGGTTCCGGAGCATGTCGCGGCGGCTCTCGAATATCAGGTTCTCGTCGATTTCGCGGTGAAGCCGATCCCGCTCGGCTGTCGCGGCCGCAATCCGGGATGACAGATCCACCGATTCGGCAACGAGCAACGACCGCCCAATCCAACCGCCGGCGGCGGCGGCCGCCAGGAATGCCACCCAGAGAACCGTCAAAACGTTGGCCGGGAGAGCGATGTTGAAACCAGCCTTTCCGCGGCGTGAGGATTTTTTCGCCCCCCCGATGAGGTTGATTCGAATCATCCGTCAAACGCCCTCATCGCAAGCCCCACGGCAACGGCCAATGCGGGACCCGATTCCCGGACTCCCGATCCGGCCCTGGAATTCACCTTGAGCGATCTCAAGGGGTCGAGCGGCCGCGCATCGATTCCAAACGCCTCCTGGAACTTGCGGGCGATACCCGGAGCACGGGCACTGCCACCAGCCAGATAGATCGAAGAAATGCTTTCTTCAGGGTAGCTCTCCCTGAAGAAGTCGAATGTCTTCCGGACTTCCATGACAAGTGCGTCGGTAACGGAATCCAGAAGGGGCGCAACCATTCCCGCGTCGTATATGCCGACCTTTTTTCCGCACTTGAGAGCTTCGGCTTCCTCGAAACCCAGTTGTAGTTCCTTCTTCAGAACGTCCGTGTACTGGCGGCCACCGACGGAAACGTCGCGGATTAACAGCGGCATTCCGGCTTTTGCAATGTTGATATTGGTCAGCGATGCACCGACATTGAACAATGCCGCGGTCTCATCCGGACCCGGACTGTAATTGATCTCGAACGCCTGCTGAAGGGCGAATACGTCGATATCGACCACAATCGGGACCAGCCCCGCCTTTGCGACGGCTTCGGTTGCGTTCCGCACATGGTCCTTCCTGGCCGCAACCAGAACCACTTCCAGACCGCCGCCCTTGCGTTTCGAAGGACCGATCACCGCATAATCCAGATTCACTTCCGAAATATCGAAGGGGATGTACTTGTCGGCGTTGTATTCGATCGAGCCAGCCGCTTCTTCGACCGTGTCCACGGGCAAGACCACGCGCTTGACGATGGCGGCGTTACCTGAGACGCCGGTCGCAACGTTCTTGGTCCTGAATTTACCGGCTGCAAAAACCGACTCGATGGCTTCGGACAGCGCCGCGGAATCGGCGACCGCGCCATCGGCCACCACATCCGGGTTCAGGGGCGCCTGGGCAAATCCAATGATTTCGTATCCCCTCCCGGACCGTGCCAACTCTATCGCCATGACCGAACTCGACCCGATATCCAGACCGACAAGCCCCTTGTTCCAGCCGAACATGGATTACCGGCCTCTCGATCGATGGGCGCGGCGTCGGCCCGTCTTCCCGTGGCCTGGCCGACAATCGGCGTTGCCACCTTCCCTGCCTCTCCACGCGATCGTTTTCCCGGGTCGTTGAGCTTCCACGTTGAGCACCTCCTCGAGGTACCCGGACCTGTAGCAATTCTTATGCCAAAAAGGATTCAGGGACGATGCGGCTCAGAGAGACTGCCGGAGTTCGCGAATCATGGAACGCAGTTCCTCCAAACCACCGACAAGCAGGTAGGGTGCGGCGGCCTCGAACTGGAGTTCTTCGACGGGGATCGTCGGACGGAGTTGTTCGGAGAGCATCATGGTGAGTTGATCCAACTTGGGCGACATACGATTCACGAGAGCCAGGATCAGGGTCAACCGTTCTTCCAAAGTCGTCGTCTCGTCGGGTGGATCGAAAATGATCCACAGTCCTTCAGTCTCGCCCCTGACGTAGGGGGCCACGTAACGGATATACGAGATCAGGCGTCCGGCCTGCTCGTCGAGTTCGCGAGAGCGCTCGGCGATCATGTCCAGTTCATCCGGCGTCAGTTCAGGATCGACCCGAAACGCAACAAGTTCTCCGGATAATTCGAAGAACCGAAAAGCATCCTCGATAAATCCTTCCAGGCGATCTTCAGCCATCTGCCGCTGAGCTTGCAGTTGCATTTCACGCAACGCGTCCCGATTCTGGATCTGGGCGCCGTCGACCAGAGGAACCACCGTGAGGATTACCAGGGCTGCAGTCAGGATCGGCATCGTCAGAATACGCATCGGTCTCTCCAGGGCGCGTGCATTGCACCCCTCGGCAATACCGTATCAGAATGGCAATCGATGCAAAAGCCGGATCGCGGTCTCCGAACCCCGTTCAGACACCCTGGGGCATCAACCCCTTCGAGCCTCGTCCTCGACACCGCGCCTGTAGAGTTCTTGCAGCATCGATGTCACCGGACCGGTAACCCGGTATTCGCGGTAATCCACACCGCAAACGGGGGCGATTTCCAAAACGCTGTTGGTCACGAAGACCTCTTCGACATCGTCAAGGACACTGGGGTCGAGGCGGACTTCGTCTGCTTCGAGCCCATTGGAGCCACACAATTCGAGGACGAATGCGCGCGCACAGCCCGGAAGAATTCCCGTCTTCAGATCCGGCGTCAGGACTCGCGCTCCGTTGACAAGAAAAACGTTGGCGCCTGAACATTCTCCAATTTTTCCGAAGGAGTCCAACATCAGGGCCTCATCCGCGCCTGCTTCGTTGGCCTCGGCAAAGGCGAGTATCGAGTTGAGGTAGTTCGCATGCTTCGCATGTGCCGGAAGAGCCTCCCCCGAAATACGGCGTGTCCGGACCGTGGCCAGCCGGATACCAAGTGACCGGCGTTCGGCGACGGTGTCGGGCAGAGGATCGGCGGCCACGACATAGGTGGGGTCGGTCGCACCCGCGATTCCGGGCCCCCGGACCCCACGGCCGCGGGAGACACTCACACGAACCACCGCGTCGGTATCGGTCAGACCGTTCCGCTCCAGGACGGCCTCGATATCCTTCGAAATCCTTTGCAGCCGATACGGGAACGGAAGGCGTATGGAGGACGCGGATGATTCGAAACGCCGGAAGTGCGCCTCGAGTTGGAACGTGTGGCCACGATAGGCGCGTATGGTCTCGAAAACGCCATCCCCATACATGAATCCGCGGTCAAAGACCGAAACCCGTGCCTCATCGGCCGGCACCAAACGGTCGTTAAGCTGAACCCATGTCACCCTTCATCAACTCCCCGGCGCCTTCGGAAAATTCATCGACGGCATCCATCAGCGCTTTCGCCTTCAGCATCGCTTCGTCGAACTCATCTTCCGGATCCGACATGGCTACGACGCCACCCCCCATCCCCAACCGGACCCGGCCTCCCTGGACCACCATCGTTCGAATCACGATGTTCAGATCGGCCGCTCCCGTGAAGGAGAGATACCCGAGCGCCCCGGAGTACACTCCACGCGCGCTCGACTCCAGATCGTCGATGATTTCCATGGTGCGGACCTTCGGTGCGCCGGTCATGGACCCCCCCGGGAACGCGCAACGCACGCAGTCGATCGCGTCGTTGTCCGCGGCCAACCGCGACTGAACGGTGCTCACCAGATGGTGAACCGTTTCATAGGATTCAACGGCCATCAGCGAAGGCACCTGAACCGATCCCGTTTGTGCGGTCTGCCCCAGGTCATTCCTGAGCAGGTCCGCGATCATGAGGTTCTCGGCGCGATTCTTTTCGCTATTGAGAAGTTCCTCGCGAAGTCGAACGTCCTCTCGAGGGTCATGCGAACGCGGCGCCGTCCCCTTGATGGGACGGGACTCCACCGCACCGTCGGGAAGAACTCGCAAGAAGCGCTCGGGAGAGGAACAGAGAACTGAAAATTCATCCGTATTCAGGAAAGCCGAGAAAGGTGCGGGGTTCCGGCGGCGAAGCAGGCGGTACAGATCGAACGGATCGCCCTCAAACCGACCCGAGGCCCGGTTAGTAAGACAAACCTGATAGCTTTCACCCTCACCGATCTTTTTCAGGGCGAAGTTGACCCCGGCCATATACCGTTCGCGGTCCTGCTCCAGTTCGAACCGGGGTGGAGGACCGGCCCCTGCGTTCGGTACCGGTATTGCGACCGCCTCCTGCACTCCGGCCGCCGTGGCCGCGATCCAGTCCTCCTCGTCGCCATTGTGTCCGACGGCCACAACGTAACACTCCCCGCTGGCATGATCGAAGGCCACAAACCTGGAAACGCGAAGGAAGTAGGCATCGGGCAAATCCGATTCGTGCCGGTACTCCCCTCCGCACTCGCCCTTGAGTTCGTAACCGAAATAGCCGAGGTAGCCACCGCAGAACTCGAACGGAAGTTCGGAGGAATCCGTCCGGTGCGCGGCCAACGCCGACTGGAGGTAATCGAAGATGCTCTCACCGATCGTTTCGACGCCCGCCGGAGTGGCAATCTGCAATTTTCGATGTCGTGAACGATAGGCAAGGACTTCGTCAGGTTGAGCCGCCATGAACGAAAAACGGGACCGTCCGGAAAGCGCCGCATTGCTGTCCAACCATACCGCGGGTCTCTGTCGGCCGAACAACCGTGCAAAGACCGCTTCAGGCCCGGGTACCCCTGTCAGTTTCCTGAAACGCACGGGCAGAGTCGGCTCTCCTCGGTTCCCACCGCTGTCACGGGAACGGGACCGTCCGGCGGGAGCGCTCCGGACCGGAGGAGTCAGGTACCCCAAGGACAAATCCCTGAAGTTTTCGAAAATGCGTCTTCCATATTCCGTGGACACCGATTCGGGATGGAATTGAACCCCCCAGACAGGTCGGGCCGGATGCCTGAAACCCATCAGGATGCCGTCGCCGGTCCGGGCGGTAGGGAACAATTCGGTTCCCTCCAGCGTGGGCACATGCAGCGAGTGATACCGAATGGCAAAGAACGGCGACGGAATCCCCGCAAACAGTTCCTCGCCGTCGTGGTATACGAAGGACCCGCGGCCGTGCCATGGCGCCGGCGCGGGGACCACGCGGGAACCTGCCAGCAACGCGATTCCCTGAAAACCCATGCATATCCCCAGAACCGGACACGAGGCGTAGCGCACGACTTGGCGGCAGACGCCAAAATCCCGATCGCTGTCCGGAGTACCCGGGCCCGGCGAGATCACGATGTTGTCAAAATCGAGTCGAATCAACTCGTCGTATGAAAGCTCGTCGTTCTTGATGACGATGGGATCCTCGCCGTTGACGGCGGCAATAGCCTGCGCCACGTTGAATGTAAACGAATCGTAGTTATCGATGAGCAAAGCCCGCATGTACGTTTCCGTCCGATGAGTATAAACGGATCGGATGAGGTAATATCCCCAATCCAGGGCCCCATGTTCGGAACGATCGTCAAACTCGCCACGTTCGCTTTCCCCTTGTGGGCCCTTGCCGCCAGTATCCTTGCGCTGTCCCGGCCGGCGGCGTTCACTTGGTTCAGCGGTCCGCTGATCCCCCTCGCTCTGGGCGCAATCATGCTCTCGATGGGCCTGACACTCCAGGTGGAGGACTTCAAACGGGTGGCACAGCGACCGCGTCTGATCGCCCTCGGCGTGGTCCTGCAATACGCGGTCATGCCTCTGCTCGGCTGGACCGTCGCACATCTGATCGGGCTTCCCACGCCGCTGGCCGTCGGACTGATTCTGGTGTCGTGTTGCCCAGGAGGCGTGGCATCGAACGTCATTTCATATATCGCCCTCGCAGACGTCCCACTTTCAGTCTCGATGACCGCCGTGTCGACACTTCTGTCGGCCGTCATAACACCTGCATTGACTGTCGTTCTCGCCAGCAGCCGCGTCGATGTGCCGGCGGCGGGATTGCTCGTCGACACCGTTCAAGTCGTTATCGTGCCGATTGTCCTGGGTCTCATGCTGCGGCGTTACGCTCCCAAGCTCACCGAAATCGTTCTGCCGGTGGCACCGCTGACCGCCGTGGTCCTGATCACGTTGATCGTCGCCTCGATCATTGGCGCCAACCGCACCGACATTCTCCAATCTGGCCTACGGCTGGTAATCGCGGTGTTCCTGCTCCATGTTTCCGGATTCTTGCTGGGTTACGGTCTGGCAATGCTGCTTCGCAGCGGCATCATTTCAGCGCGAACGATTTCAGTGGAAGTGGGAATGCAGAACTCCGGGCTTGGAGTCGTTCTGGCAACTCAAAACTTCAGCGACCCTCTGGTTGCGGTTCCCAGCGCAATCTCCAGCCTGTTCCACTCCCTGATCGGCAGCGTGCTGGCC
Organism: Terriglobia bacterium; assembly: GCA_963555775.3. Taxonomy (GTDB): domain Bacteria; phylum Acidobacteriota; class Terriglobia; order 20CM-2-55-15; family 20CM-2-55-15; genus JAJEDW01. The sequence continues at coordinate 435,029 of CAUVWY020000010.1, forward strand.
GGAATCTGGAGGGCATCGGGTCTCGACCCGGGAAAGGGCGGCATCGCGGACGATTGACGAAGTCGTTACACTACTTCATCCCGAATTCATTTCGGGAAATTCGGTGGAGATCGATCGATGGCAGAGATTCTGGGTATAGGCCTGTCCCACTATCCGCCGCTATGCGGCCTCGACAAGGACATGTCCGGGCTGCTCGGCTGGACGCTCGAGGATCCGGCGATACCGGATGCGGAGAAGGATCCAGCCAACTGGCCCGAATCCATGCGGAAGGACTGGAGCACCGACCGGGGCGAGCGGGCGGCGGGCGTGCATCGGGCGCAACTTGTCACCCAGTTCGATCGGATCAGGAAGGTGCTGGACGACTTCGCACCCGACGCCATCGTGATGTGGGGAGACGATCAGTACGAGAACTTCCGCGAGGACATCATTCCCCCCTATACGGTGTGCGCTTATTCCGATATTGAAGTCCATCCATGGAAGCAGGCCCACAAATCGTCCGCGATGGAGGGAAACCCAAATATATGGAACGAGAGCGGCGACACCGGATTCACGATCAGGGGCCGGCCGGATATCGCCCGGCGCCTGGTGGCTGGTCTGCTGGAAGCGGGAATGGACCCGGCATACGCCTACACGCAGTTACATCACCCCAGCCTCCCTCACGCGTTCCTGAACGCGATGCTTTTCCTGGACTACCACCGAAACGGTTTCGACCACCCGATCATACCGTTCCCCATCAACTGCTACGGACGGCGCGTGATCTGTTGCAAGGGATTCATGACCCGGCTCGGCGACAAGATCGACTTCGATCCCCCCTCGCCGCCGCCAAAGCGCTTCATGGAACTGGGCGCCGCGACGGCGCGGGTCCTGAAAGACAGCCCCTGGCGGATCGCATTGGTGGCCTCGTCGAGTTGGTCCCACGCGTTCCTCTGCGACAAGACCTACCGGATGCGGCCCGACACGCCGAGCGACGAGCGCCTCTATCAAGCGCTTCGCGAAAGCGACTTCGGCTTCTGGCGAAACCGGTCCCTGGCCGACATCGAAGACGCCGGACAGCATGAAGTCCTCAACTGGTTCCCCCTCATGGGAGCGATGGAAGAACTTGGCGCATCGCTTGAATGGAGCCGTTGGGTCGGAACCGACTTGTTCAACTCCAACAAGGTGTTCGCGATTTACAATCCCGTCTGAGGCGGGACCGGCTTGAGATTCCCTGTGTCTCGATCTGTGGGTCCTGGTGGCTCGACCTTTGTGTCGTTATCCGTTTTCGGCTCGAAGATTGCGTTCGAACCGTTTCTCAGACCGCGGCCGATCCTTCTTCCGGCTCGTTATCGCTAGAATCTTTCTCGGTTTCAGGGGAAAACGTCCGGGGCAACTCGACGATCATTTCCGTGAATTCGCCGGGCTCGGATTCGACACGGATGCTCCCCCCGTGCCCGCGCACGATATCGTTGGAAAGCGAAAGCCCGAGCCCTGTGCCCTTGTCCGTCGGCTTGGTCGTGAAGAACGGATTGAATATCTTGTCCAGTACCTCGGGCGGAATCCCGCTCCCGTTGTCGCGGATGCGCACCTCGACACCTTCCTGAATGGACCGGGTCGCAAGCCTCAGGGTCGGCTCGTATCTCGGCGCCCCTTCCTTGTCTTCCAACTCGCGACGCTTCGCGTCGGTGGCGTAACACGCGTTGCTCACCATGTTCAGAAAGACGCGGCCCAGGTCTTGCGGAATAACCTCGAGTTCCCCAATCTCCGGATCGAAATCCTCCTGGAGGTCGAGGCGAAATTGCGGGTCGTTCGACTTGGCGCTGTGATAGGCGAGCCGCGCGTGCTCCTCGAGCAGGGCGTTTATGTCGGCCGCCCTCCGCTCGCCCGAGCCCCTGCCCATCATGAGCATGCTCTGGACGATACGATTGGCACGTTCGCCGTGTTCGCGGATGCGCTTGAGGTTGCTGGTCAAGTCGCCGCCAATTTCCTGGATCAACCCCGGTTCGTCCCCGTTTTGCCCGCCGCTCTCGGCGGGAGTCTCCCCCAATTCCTCCAGCAGCTCTTCAAGCAATTCCTCGGAGACTTCAGCAAAGTTCTTGATGAAATTCAGCGGGTTTCTGATCTCGTGAGCGACTCCCGCCGCCAGTTTCTCTTGCATGACGATCTGGTCTTGCGCCCGTTCCAGGTCGCCCAGCGCGGTTTCGAGTTGTTCATTCTTTCCCCTGAGTTCTTCAGCCAGCTTCTCAACCAGGTTCAGGCGCTGCACCTCCAACGCGTTGCGGCGGAAGTGTTCGAGCGCCGTGGCCATCTCGGCGACTTCATCGTGTCCGTCGATCACAACCTTCTCTTCGAGATCCCCGGCCGCCATGCGTTGCATCCGAACCGACAGGCGTCCAAGCCGACGCAACAGCACCCGTCCGACGAACAGCCATGAGATCAGCACCGCCCCGACGACACTGATGCCGCTTAACGCGAGCAGGAGATTGCGTCCAGTGAGCATCGCCTGCCCTGAAACCATGGTTGCGTCTTCGGCGCTCGCACGGGCCGCAACCACCACGTCTTCAGCCTCGACAAGGAGTTCGCTGGCGAGGTCGCGATTGTCCGCGATCAGATCCAGCTGGTTCCGGGCGAGTTCAAGTTCGCGCACCCGTAAATCGAAGATCCCATCCGGCCCGATTCCCAACTCGATCAACCGCTCGAAGAGAGGCTCGATTTCAGCGCGCAACGGCGTCGCGCCAAGCGCCCCCAGACGCCGTTCTATACCGTTGGCCGTCGCCTCGAAACGCTCCCGTTCCGGCTCGAGCAAGGGAGCGTCCGAAATATTGAATGCGGTGGCAAGAAGTTGCGTTCCGCTGTCGGCATCCGCCATCAACTCGGCCAGGAATCGGTAGCGGTTGAGTTCCTCTTCCGAGAAGTGTTGCGCGCGCGGCGCGGGCGGTTCGCCAAGGTTTCGATAGCCCGTCATCGCAAAAAACAACTGGTCGTCGATCGCGGGAACCAGGATGCCGGTCAACTCGTCCCGCAACGACGCCAGTTCGGCGCGGCGTTCCTCTCGCAGGTCGATCACCTCAAAACGAGTCAACACCGTGTCATTGATGGCGTCGATGTTCGGAATCAGCGCGTTCCCGATTTCGCGAATGGCGCTGGAGCGCACATCTTCGTCCTCTCGTAGCGTCAATGCATCCAATTCCGCCTCGAAGGCCGTCCTGTCCTCCGCGATCTCGTCGGTGATCTCGGTCAGTTCCTCCGGGGTTGCGGCCACGGTCAGGCTGGGTGCGGCAGCCACGAGGGCGCCGCTTTGCTGGACGACCCCAAAGGCGGCCACCAAGGCCGGTATACTCTCGTCGTTTACTTGGCTCTGGGCATCGCCGACCCGGTCAAATGAAATCCAGCCAATGAGACTCGCACTGAAAGTGAGGGCAACGGCGCCACCGATACCCAGGTACAGTTGGGTCGAAATTCGGAAGCGTCTATCGAACAGGCCTTTCAACTGGTCGATCACGGTCGATCACGGCTCTGGCTGACGCGGCAGCGTCACGATTGGATGGTACCGGCCATCGTCGCCGATAACGGTGAGAAAAACGGCATCCGAACCCTGGGTATCTCCGTCGCCAAAACGGAGTTCGAACCCGTCAAGATCAATGACGCCTGAATGGCGCAGGCTTTCCAGAAAACATTCGCGGTCAAGTTCCCGGCCGCAGAGCTCGAGGGCGACAACGGCCAGTCGGCCGGCCAGATAACCTTCAAAGGAGACAAAACCGGGCTCGGCACCGGGCGCATGCGCTGCCAGGTCCCGGCGGAAAGCCACCGCCACGGGAGGGGTGTCCGCAGTCGGGAAAGGGACTACCTGAGTGACGATGACCCCTCGGCCGGCGGCCCCAAGCTCGCGGATCAATGCGTTGCTGCCCACGAACGAGATCGTCACGAAGACCGGGTCGAACTCCGTGAACCGGGCCCAGGCAATCAGGGCCGCGACTGGCTGATAGGCGCCAACAACGATCACCGCTTCGGGGTTGGCGCCCCGCACCTCCAGGAGAGCCGTTTTTATCGCCGTCGTATTTCGGGGATACACCCCGACGGCCGCCAGTTCGAGATCACGCCGCTCCAGTGCCCCGAGAACGCCGAGGTAGCCCGCCCGCCCGAAGGTATCGTCCTGGTACACGATTGCGATACGGTCGATGCCCAGGTCCTGGATCAGGCGATCGACCATCGTCTCGGTCTCCTGAAAATACGAGGCGCGCAGGTTGATGACATTGGTCCATTGCGCATCGCGGAGGAAGGGAGCACCGGTAAAGGGGGCGACATAGGGAACACCCGCCTCAGCGGCGATCGGGGTCGCGGAGCGCGAAGTTGGCGTGCCCACGGCGCCGATCAGCGCAAAAACTTCCTCGTCCGCGATCAACCTGCGGGTGTTTGAAATGGCCGCTTCCGGCTCGTAAGCATCGTCGAGGGCGATCAACTCGAGTCGGCGTCCATGTACGCCGCCGCGTTCATTCGCCGCGTTGAAGGCGGCTTCAATCCCGAGCCGCATGTTCTCGCCCAGTTCCTGGGCGGGACCGCTGAAGGCGGCGGACTGGCCAAAAAGAACACGTTGAGGAGAAATGCCGGGAACCGCCGGGTCTTCGGACACACTGTCGTCGGAAGCCGTGCCGTCGGACGCCTGATTCTCCGCACCCTGGCCAATCGACGCCGGGGAAAGTAGGGCGCCGATAACCAGCAGAAGCACCAAGCGGGTTCCCAGTGGCCCGGTCATTCCTTCCCCCCGCTCCTCCGCTTTACCAGGGTCAGATGGTTCCTGTCCTCTTCCCGGCGATACCGCGCCTCGTCCATCATCGTTCGCACCAGATGGACGCCCAGTCCGCCTATGGGCCTGTCTTCAATGCTCGACTGGAGATCGGGCGCGGTGGCGTCGGTCAGCGGGTCGAATGGCCGACCGTGGTCCACGAACTCGATCGTAACCGAATCGGCATCCGAAACAACTTCGATTCGGACATCATGATCGACCCCATCGCTGGCCCCTTCGGCCGGGTCGCCCGAAAGACCGCCGGCGAAACCGTACCTCATGATGTTGAGTCCCATTTCCTCGAACACCAGCTTGATCTGAAATTCGATCGCGGGCGACCAGTTTTCAGCCTCCGCGAATGCCTCTATCGCGGCGTCGATGCGCGTGAGTTCACTGAGATCCGACGCCATGCTCAATGACAGTTTCGCGCTCACTGGTTTAATCCGCCACGGTAGAGTGTCAGGCAGGTAATATCGTCGAATTGGGGAGCATCGCCCGCAAAGGCTTTCACGGCCCGAAACACATCAGTGGTCGCTTTCTGCGCGTCGCTCGGCGGCGAATCCTCGAAAACTCCCTGCAAACGGGCAACACCGAACTGGTTCTGCCCGACGTCCTCGGCTTCCGTCACGCCGTCAGTATAAAGTACGACGGCGTCGCCGGGCGAGAGGGTTATGGCGCTGCTTTCGAATTCAAAATCCGGGGCCACGCCGAGGGCGATTCCCGCGGGTTGGGGAAGCAGTGAAGAGGAACCGTCGGCTGGGACAACAAGCGGCGGATTGTGACCGCCATTGGCATACACCAACTCCCCGGTCGCCGGATCGAAAATCGCAAAGAATAGAGTGACGAACATCGCGGCTTCGTTGTTCTCCTCGAGCAAATTGTTGACTTCGTGCAACACCTCGCTGGGGCCTGACCGGAGCAGGGCCGAAATCCTGAGCAGCGTGTGGCTGGACATCATGAACAGTGCGGCGGGCACGCCCTTGCCCGAGACATCCGCAACCGTGATGCCGATACGTCCATCCGGCAAGTTCAAGACATCGAAGAAGTCGCCGCCCACGTCGCGGGCCGGCTCCATGCTCCCGAACAATTGGTAGTCGGCCCCGTTGTGGAATTGGGTGGGCAGGATCGACTGCTGCATCTTGTTAGCCAGGTCGAGTTCGTTCTTCAACACAATCAACTTGTCGCGCGAGTCCAGGGCCTCACGCCAAAGGGCGAGGTGGGCGAGGGTTCGCTCTATGGTAATTCGCAGATCCTCGAAGTCGATCGGCTTGGTGACGAAGTCGAAAGCCCCTCGGTTCATTGCCCCGCGAATATTCTGCATGTCGCCATACGCCGAGACGATAACGGAACGGACGTTGGGATCGACCGACGGGATTTGCTCGAGCAACGTCAGCCCGTCCATCACGGGCATGTTGATGTCCGAAAGGACCATATCGATTTCGTTGTCCTCGCTCAGACATTTGAGCGCCTCGGCGCCATTGTGGGCGAAAACGAACGAGTAGTGCCCGCGACGAATCTCGCGGCGCATGCGCTGAAGCACGAGATGTTCAAGATCGGGCTCGTCGTCAACCACGAGGATCTTGTGCGGCTCTCGCATCATCGCTTTGCCTCGGATTTGGTGCGCGCGAGCGCCGGAGGTTCCAATGTCGTTTCAGTGAGAATCATTAGATAATGAAGATGGGATCCGTTTCAGCAAAGCCGTATGCGGCTGACCTCTTCTTCCAGGGTATCGATGCCGCCGGAGCCGATGCCCGCATTTCAAACTGCCATCGCCCGTTTATTGTGGCGACCGGCGAGGTCTGGACCGGAATTCACGCCAAGAACACCACTATGTTTCCCGGAAATCTTGAACCGAGGCCAAAGGCGCCGGTTTCCCATCGGCAGGGGCGGTGATTTTCAGTACCCGTTACCTCAAGCATCGAAGGAAGCGAGCACGTCGGCCTGCGATGGGTGGATCGAAACGAGCCTGTCGAACCCGCTGATCTCGAAGACCTCCCGAATCTGATCCGAAAGGGAGCAGAGCGCAAACTTGGCGTTCTGTCTGTGAAGGTTCTTTGCGATCAGAAGGATGGCCCGAAGCCCCGCACTGCTGATGTACAAGAGATTCTCGAAATCGATGATCAAGGCTTGGTCGTTATCCTCGACCGCGGTCCTGATCGACCGTTCGAACTCGAGAGCATTGGTGCCGTCGATACGTCCGCTCACTCGGGCAGACAAGACGCCGTCTTGCCTCTCAGTCGTCAAATCCATAGCTATTGTCCCTCAAGGTCATGCCTGTTCCAGTCGTGCTTGTCGCTTTCCGATACTCCCCGTATTCGGTCTCTCGCGGTCAGCCCGCGGGCCCGGCACTCACTCGTCCATCTCGGGCATCAGAACAAATTCGGGATAGGCCTCGATGCCCAATTCTCCCACATCCTGACCCATGGCCTCGACAATCGGCGAAACGCGTGTTCCGAGCGTCTTGTCGATTAGTGTCCACGTCAGCATGGTGGTCCCGAATACCGTGACCCCAACGTCCAGAATACCCGAAATCTGCACGAAAAGGTTGCCGCCGCCCACAATGCAAACCGCCAGCGTTCCCCAGATACCCGAAAAGAGATGGGCCGGAATCGCGCCCACGACGTCATCGATTTTGAGGTACTCCAATACCTTCAGGCCGGCAACCGATTTCCCGCCGCCGACCGCACCGATAACGATGGCCCAATAGTGTTCGACGATGTCGGGCCCGGCGGTAATCGCAACCAGGCCGGCAATCGCGCCGTTGAGACCCGCAAGTAAATCGACCCGGCCCAGAATGGGCCGCGACAGGCAAATGGCCGCCATGACCCCGGCGGCTGCGGCGAGATTGGTGTTAACAAGGATGTTGCTGATCGCGACCGCGTCAACGACGCCGCCCAACGCGAGTTGCGATCCCCCGTTGAAACCGAACCAACCAAACCAGAGGATGAAGACACCCAACGTCACCGCGGGCACGTTCGACGGCGGCGTCGGCTTGGTCGTTCCGTCTTTACGGAACTTGCCCTTCCGCGCCCCGACGACAATCGCACCCGCGAGTGCCGCCCAGCCTCCGGTCGAGTGAACGATGGTCGATCCGGCGAAGTCCTGGAAGCCCATTGCGGAGAGCCAGCCGCCACCCCATGTCCAGGCGCCGACGAGAGGATAAATGATTGCCGTCAGTACCACGGTGAAAAGGAAGAAGGACCAAAGCTTCGCCCGTTCGGCCAAGGCGCCGGACACGATCGAAGCGGTCGTCGCCACGAAAACCATCTGGAAAAACCAGTCGGACATCCTGGCATGACCGGTCTCGATCACCGCGGCGGCGGCTTGCTCCCCGCCATTCAGGAGCGCGATTTCGTCGCCGGATATCCCGTACAGGAACGTCAACGATCCGAACCATCCGCCGGGGTCGACGTCGACGTACATGATGTTGTAGCCGATCAGATAGAACGTCAGCCCGGCGATGGAATAGAGCCCGATGTTCTTCAGACAAATCACTGACGCGTTCTTGGTGCGCACGGAACCGGTCTCGAGCATGGTGAAACCCGCGGCCATCCACATCACGAGCGCGCCCCATATGAGAAACGAAAAGCTGTTCAGTGCGAATTGCGTTTCTTCGTCGATGGCAGCGTGCAACTGCGGCGGATAGAGCGCCAGAAGAACGATGGCCGCGACGCCGCCGAAGGCCAACGCGCGGCGGTACGGGACGCTGGAAGCAGAACGAGCCGAAAGGTCATTTTGATTTTTTTTTCATTTTGCCCTTACTCTCCCGCTTGATCCGCCGTAACGGCTCTGGATTATCGACGTACCCTGCAATCTCGGGGCAGTGTAGCAAGCAAGTACCGCATCGAACAGCCATATCTATTTGCTGTTGGACCGGTTCGCAAAACAACTGATTCGCCTGAATGTATCGCCTCGATTTCCGGGTTGAGTGGACCCACGATAGTCAAGCCGCGGAATCGAGCGCAAGGATTTTTTCGAGCCAGCGTGGCCGACAGCAACCGTGCACGAAAAACTTCGAGGGGAAGCGTTTGGAGAGTGTGTGGCTGGTGTCGGGACCCGCGGATAACGAGCTTGACGTTCGGGGGGAACCGGGCCGTCCTTCGGGGAATTCACTGTCCGGCTTCGTTGGCGTGCACTCCGGCAGTTCCCTACGCTGTTCTTTCCTACGTTTCGCCGATCACCTGCACGACGACGCTGCGATTCCGCGGACGCGTATCGAAATCGACAAAAACCACCTGTTGCCAGGTGCCCAGCATCAACTGGCCACGCGCGAACGGAATCGTCAGCGACGGTTTGAGCAAAGCCGCCCGAATATGACTCGATCCGTTGTCGTCGCCCCAGGTTTCATGATGATGGTAGTCGGGGCCCTCGGGGATCAGCCTGTCAAAAAACTCCCGCAAGTCACGAACGAGTCCAGGTTCGAACTCGACGGTTGTGATGCCCCCGGTCGATCCTGGAACGAACGCAAGCACCTGACCGTGCGCCATGCCACTGTCGGAAACCGCTCGCTGGAGGTTTGGCGTGATGTCGTGGATGTCGCAGTGACCCTCGGTAGTCAGTTCAATCGATGTCGTTTGGATCATGGTTCCGGGCAGGCGACCGGCACGCGACGTTCGGATTGAGTTGGAAGGGACCGTCATTCACTGCCCCTTGCCTTGACCCTCTCGTCCCTAGTCGTCGATCTGTGCGCCTTCGCTCTCGATGAAGTCTTCCAGCCCGTCGGTGGAGCCGTTGACGCTTTCGAACATGGCTGTCAGCGCCGCCAGAACCTGCGGTTCCGGATGTTCCAGATATGCCGCCCTGGCCAGAGCCGACATCGTTCCATCGAGATCCCGGTTCGCGTTGGATGCCAGGGCCAGATTGTAGTAGAGGAACGGGTCGGTCGGCTTTGCGTCCAGAGCCGCCCTGAAAGCGTCGGTCGCGTCGGTCCATTCCTCGAGTTGAAAATGGATCATCGCGAGTGTCGTGTTGACCTCGCTGAGAAGTCCCGCTTTTTCGTCGTCGTTGAACTGGTTTCCGTCGGGTCCGTCAAGAAACACGGTCATCTGCTCGACCGCATCCGTGGCATATCCCTTCGCACTCTCGAGATCGGATCCGGGTTGTTCGGACATGATGAGCGCCGTGGCTCTGAGCACATCAAGGTCGTCCGGCGTCACCGCAAGAATCGCTTCGCCATATTCGACGAGCTTCTCCAGATCGCCCGCATCTTCGTAGCCGACCCGAAGAGTGTGAAGGACAAACAGATCGTCCGGGGTGATTTCCAGAATCTCCTCGCCGTACTCGACGACCTGGTCGAAGTTGTCTTCTTCCTGGACGCCCTCCAGCAAGGTGTGGAGCACAAACAAGCGGCCTTCCTGGCTCTGTTGAACAGCCTGTTGGTATTCCGGCGTGCCATCATCTCCGACCGCACGCAAGAGTTCCAGGGCTTCGGCTTGGGCATTGAGGGCCAATTCGCCATATTCTGCGACGAGGTCGTTATCGCCTTCGGCTGTGTATGCGGCGACGATGGACTGGTAAAAGAGGGCCTCCCGGTTTGCCAAGGTAAAGCGCACGCCTGGAAGGTCCTCGACACTGGACGGGTCGCCGATGAAATTGAGTTTGGAAGTCAGAAAATGATTCTGGGCTTCGATGGCCCTCAGGGCAACATCGAGGATGTCTTCCGCGTCATGTTGTAGTTCGCCGCGGGCCAGCCATTCCTGGTACAGAACAAGGTGCCTGTATTCGCTGTCGAAGTAATCGGCGAAGAAGTCGTTGGCGGCGCGCAGGCGATCGATCGCCGTCGAGGCGTTCTGAACCGTGAAGTAACTGTCTTGCTCCGCCTGCGACCGTGGCCTCGGTTGCACAGGAGCTTCGGGGCTGGGGCGAATCACTGCCTGCTGGGCGACGGCTATTTCCGACGCGGCGAGTCCTGTCAGCACCAGTACGAGCGCGGCCTGTCTGATTCTCATAACGGGTATCTCCTCAACATTTCAGAATTGCAGTGTGAATGGTAGGAAAATACCGAACGTGCAGTCAATCAATCTCGTCGGCGCGAAGCCAACAAGGAGCCGCGACATTGCCACCGGGGTGTGCGGCCCCCAGTCGATATGCAAGGCTCGGGGAAGCGCTCGGCAACGACCTGGAAATCGAGGTGTCCGATGAAGCCGCCCTCCCCCGCCAACCGCGGCCGGGTTGAAAATGCCCGCCAGTTGTGGGACATTAGAGAGTCAGCAGGCAGGTCCCCGTTTATCAATGGCACTCCGACACGAATTCGTCGAATACATGACCGAGAAAGTCATCGAAGAACTCATTGAGCGAGGGTTCATCGAACTCCCCGACGACTTCTCGATCAAGGAAACCATTTATTCCGCGATCAGCGACGAGGTCACCGTCGAAGACCGGCTCAACCAGGAAGTCCGCCAGTTGTTGAACGAGTACGGGAATCAGATGAATGACATCGGAGCGTCCTACCAGGAAACGTTCAAGCTGATAAAACGAAAGCTCGTTCGGGAACGGAAGTTGGTCATATGAGACTGTCCAGGGAAAAGATCAACATCCTGTCGCACCGGGTGGCCGACACGCTTGCTGAAATTGACGAGGTGACGTTCAGGGAAGACCGAAACACAATCCGTCTGGAAGTCTTGCAAATAATCAACAAGTGGCTCGCCAAGGAAGCCGAGATGGATCGGGCCGCCCGTCACAAGATTGAATCGCAGGCCAAACCCATTCCCGAGGGCAGTCAGGAATGGGACATCCTTTACAAGAAGTACTACGAAGAAGAATTACAACGACTCACGGGCCGCTCGATCATGGGCCCACCTGAAACTTATCGGCAGTTCTGATCCGCTTCCCTTCCACTTTCCCGTTATCGGGCACCCATTTCGCTTGCCAAAATCACGGCTTCAGCGATTTCTTTCATGGTTCGGCGGGTCTTCATGCTCTGCTGGCGCAACCGCTTGTACGCTTCAGCCTCATCGAGGTTGAACTGCTGTTGCAGGACGCTCTTGGCCCGATCCACGAACTTGCGCGCTTCCAGGGCCTGTTCCCGTGCTTCCACTTCCGTCGCAAGGTTGGTGTTCTCGATCGCCAACGCGGCCTGATCGCAAACCGTGTTCAGGACCTGCATGTCGTCCTCGGAAAACACCCGCTCTTCGTCCGAGTAGACGTTGATGACTCCAATGACCTTTTCCCTGACAATCATCGGCAGCGAGACCAGCGCCCGGACGCCTTCCCGTTTTGCCAACTCGGGGTAACGGTAGCCCTCCTCCCGGGTCACGTCCTTCACCATGAGAGGCTTGGCCTGCTTGACCACTTTCGAGACAAGGCTCCTGCCGATCTTCAGATTGGGCCGCTTCCAGTATTCCGGGCTCGAGCACTTGGCGGCCTTCAACACCAGTTCGTTCTTCTTCTGATCGACGAGCATGATCGAACAGACCTTTGCCGACATCGTCTGGCCGATCATGTTGACGATCAACTGGAGCATTTCGTCGAGATAACGCCCTGAAGCCGTGATCTGACCGATCGCGGCGACAGTCGAAAGCTGTTGGGTCCGCCTGTTCGCTTCATCGTAGAGTTGCGCGTTGTGGATAGCCCCGCCCACCTGATGCCCGATAATGGACATCATCGTCAATTCGCGTTCGGTGTGCCGGTGACCCTTGCGATGCTGAACGTTGATCACGCCAACCACACGGTCGGGCGAAACCACGATCGGTACCGACAAGAAGGCTTCGTACTTGTCTTCCGGAAGATTGTTGAACAACTTGAAACGTTCGTCCCGGCCCGCGTTCCGGGATATCGCCACTGTCTCGGCGTTCTCCGCCACCCAACCGGTGATGCCTTCGCCGACCTTCACCGCGATTCGTCCAATGAGTCGGGGATGCGGATTCTTCGATGCGCGAAGGAACAGGTACTTTTCCGACTCGTCTTCGTCCTGAAGGTACAGGAAGCAGGAATCGCACTGGGTCACGTCGACCACCAGTTCGACGATCTCCTTGAGCACCTGATCCAAGTCGAGCGTACAACTGATGGACTGACTGATCTGTTGCAGGATCCTGAGTTCCTGGCCGATCAGGTCCAGTGTCTTCGGAGCGTCGGTCGAAGAGTTTGTGTGCGGCATAGACGATCGCCTCGAAGAATTGCACGTTTTCAGAAGAGGCGCAAGCCGCCGGGGGTGCGAGATTTCTCCGAAGGCGGTATCCGCCGAGAGGACGCCGCCGTGATCCGTGCCGTTGGGTTCAACCCGCGGGAAGCCGCGCGGCGCTCTGGCGGGCGTCGAGGAACCGCGCACACCGCTTTGCGCCTTTCAACCGTCCAAAGCCTCGTGTCGGGTTATCCTGTCGGTATGAGGGTTTCCGCACATGCGTAGGGATTCCGTTATCGCCGGGTCCGCGCTTCTGCTCGTGGTGGCCTGGGCGGGCTGGTCGTACTGGACCGATGGCCTGATCGGCATTCTCCTGAGCACCGGGCTGAGCCCGGCTCAGAAAATCGAAGCGATGCGCGCTTTCTTTGACGGTTGGGGCCTGTTCGCCCCTGTCATGTACGTCCTCATCGTCGTTGTCGAGGCCGTTGTCGCGCCAATCCCAGGTGCGATTCTCTACCTGCCAGGCGGAATGATTTTCGGGGGGTTCTGGGGCGGCACACTGTCCCTGATCGGCAACATTATCGGCGCCGGAACGTGTTGCTTCCTGGCGCGCACCATTGTGGGGAGACACTGGAGCAAGGATTTCTTCAGTGAAGGAAAGCTTCGGAACGCGCAAGATTTCATCCTGAAGCACGGCATCCTGAGCATCGCGCTGCTTCGAGTGAATCCCCTGACATCCTCGGACATCGTGTCCTACGCCGCCGGCCTGACGCCTCTCTCGACCGCCACGGTGATGATCGGTACGGGAATCGGCATGCTCCCGCTCTGCTACGCCCAGGCCTATCTCTCCATGGGGCTCTTCACGATGTTTCCCTGGCTGATCTGGCCGCTCGCCGTCGGTTGCGTGGGCTATGTCATCGTGGGGGCCGTGGCCATCTGGAAAATCCGGCTCCCCCGCACCGGCGCCGAAGAAATCCCCGGTTAGACCGTCTTTCTCACGGTTTTCGTCGCGAAGAGTCGGAGATGCCGTCAGACCCACGGCGCGACCGGCGCGAGGAACGCGCCAGTCGCGCCGTGCGCGTAGCGGCGTGTTCCTCACGCCGGATCAAGCGCGGGGCCTGATTTTTTTCTGACAAAGATCAAAGTTGATGCGGACGATGGGGGGCGGCGCGGAGGAAGAAGAGCGGGCAAGATGCCCGCGTTCAACGGCGCGTTCCTCGCGCCGGTCGCGCCGTGCGCGTAGCGGCGTGTTCTCAGACGCGTTCCTCGCGTCGGTCACGCCGGATCAAGCGCGGGGCCTGAAGATTCGTGATTGAACTGGAAGTCAGTGCGGACGATGTGGTGGCAGGAGCGCTGGCCTGAATTTTTTTCTGACAAAGATCAAAGTTGATGTGAATGATGTGCGGTGCCAGAGGCGCGGCCTGGAAGTTCATGCGATCTTTCTACGGGCTAAGGCCCGCATCAGTACTGCTACGACCTTGAATATTGAGCCTGGGAACGCGGGCATTCCGTCTTTGGCGCGTGAATACGCGCCACGCCCGCAAAGGTCAGTGTCCATCCTGAATATTGAGCCCGTGGGAACGCACGCCCACTCCAGTCGTGCATTACTGAGGGATAAAAGAGCGGGCGCGGCGCGTATCCACGCACCGGATTAAGCGCGGGGCCTGAAGGTTTCCGATTGAAGTGGAAGATGGCGCGGACGATGGGTGGGAACGGCCCGACGAAGCGGAACGCGGCATTGGGCTGGCACAAGGATACGCGCCCCTGCACTGGCGGATGGGTCCGGCGCTGCAACAGACACCCCGTGAGAAAGGCGCGTCAGACCGGGCACAACGCCTGGCCGATATCGTCGATCAGATCGTCGGCGTGTTCGATTCCGACCGAGAGCCGAATCAGGTCATCGGGCGTCGTCGATGCCGGACCTTCGCTGGTGGCCCGATGTTCGATGAGACTCTCCACGCCTCCAAGGGACGTGGCGCGCACGAAGAGTTCGGCGCGCCCGACCGTCGCCAGAGCGGCCTCTCTCCCGCCGCGCACACGGAACGAAACGATGGCGCCAAACCCGGACATCTGCCGTGCGGCAACGTTGTGGCCGGGATGATCGGCAAGACCCGGATAGTAGACCTCGGACACGTTGGGATGCCTGGAAAGCATTTCCGCCAGCCGGGCCGCGTTCGCGGTCTGAACGGCGATCCGGCACGCAAGCGTTCTCAGGCCACGCAGGATCAGCCAGGAATTGAAGGGAGACAACGCCGATCCCAACTCGATAAGCGTGCGTTGCAAGGTCTCGAAAAAGGCGTCGTCGTTCCGCAGGGCAAGGCACCCGCCCAGCACGTCGCTATGGCCGCCAAAGTACTTGGACGCGGAGTGCAGAACGATGTCCGCGCCGTGCTCGATCGGCCGCTGCAGAACCGGGGTGGCGAAGGTGTTGTCCACCAGCAGTCGAGCGCCCGCCGCGTGAGCCAGATCCGCGCTTCGCCGAATGTCCGTGATTCGCATCATTGGATTCGACGGCGTTTCGGCCCAGACAAGGGCGGTATTCGGACGAACCAGATCGCCAAGCCGTTCGGGATCGCTGATATCGACCTGCTCGATGTCGATGCCCCACCTGGCGCCGTACTCCGACGCCGCGATTCCGACCCCGAAATAGCAGTCTCTGGTCATCAACACATGGTCCCCCGGCGAAAGCGACTGCAGTACGGCTGAAGCGGCGGCCATCCCCGATGCGAACGCCAGAGCCGCTCCGGCGCCTTCGAGGTCGGCCACTGCCCGCTGCAGATACTCCTGGTTCGGGTTGGAATACCGCGTGTAGAAGTAGTTTCCGATGAGTTCGCTCTCCGCGTCCCGGCCAAAGATGGTCGACAGACTGATCGGCGGCGAAACCTCACCCGTACGCGAATCGACCGGCGGGCCGCATTGAACGGCGCGAGTTTCGAGTTTCCTGGGTTTGGTGAATTTCATGCGTGGGCCTCGTTCAACCTCACTTTAACCGCCGAATCTCGTCAGTGCAAAGGGCGGGCACTATAATGGATGGAATGACGCGGCGCCTGCAGATGTTCGTTTCGTTCTGGGCCTACCCGCTTCTGGGGGCGGTTTTGCTTTACGTTGGGGACCGATTCGATTCGCGCCGTGACAGTGTCGAGTATTTCTGGCCCGTCGCGTCGGGCATTCTCTTGTGGACTCTGATCGAGTATCTGCTTCACCGCTTCGTGTTTCATCCGCGCCTCGATTCGGCCAGGATCGAACGCATGGCCCATGAACTGCACGGCAATCATCATCGCCATCCGCGAGACCCTCACAAGATACTGGCTTCCATCTCGATGTCGCTCCCAATATCGGCGTTGATCTTCAGCGCCGTCTGGTTGGGGACGGGTGATTTGTTCACATCGACCGGAGTGATCTGTGGGGTATGGGCGGGATTCCTCTATTACGAATCGGTTCACTATCGGCTGCACACGTCGAATGCGTCCGGGCTGCTCGGCTATCAGCGGCGCTGGCATTTCCACCATCATTTTGTGAACGGCAACGTTTGTTTTGGTGTCACGACCCCGCTATGGGACGCGGTATTCCGGACCTTGAGAAGGAAGTAGTCCGGCCCCGCCCCATCTTTATCAAACCAACTTGCAAGGCACTGATAGACCGGGCTGTTACGATGATTCGGATGGGCAAGTGGCGCTACAGACGCTTACCGAAAGGGTGCGGCCGCTGTGCGAAGGCGTTCAGCGGCCGGTTGGTTGCCGCGGTTCGTCCGGTGACTCTTCGGGGATGTCAGACAGGCGTTCCTTGATTCGTCGAAAATCGGAAAAATTGTCGATAAAGGAGGGCGGCAACTCGCCCAACCGCCGGATCTCATCGGCAACGTCTGCGGCGCGGTTCTCCGGATTGGGATGGCTGCTGAAGAACTCCGAGCCCCGGCCACCTCCGTCAGCCGCGAGTTTCTCGAAGAACTCGGGCATTCCAGTGGGGTCGTACCCGGCGTCGTACAGGATCTGGGCACCGAGCAGGTCGGCCTGTCTTTCGGCATCGCGCGAGTATATGAGAAACAGGGAGTTGGCCGTAAATCCGCCGGCCACCTCAGTCACAATCGACGCGACACCTCCTCCGAGAATTCCTCCAAGAATGGACAGGGGCGCCTGAACAAGTTGGGCTTTGGAAGCCTGATTGGTGCCGTGACGGAGTGCCACATGAGCGATCTCGTGCGCAAGCACTCCAGCGACTTCAGCCTCGCGGTCGGCCTCTTCAACGATTCCGCGGTTCAGGTAGATGGGACCCCCGGGAAGCGCAAAGGCATTGATCGCGGTGTCGTTGACGAGCCTGAATCGATAGGGGTATCGATAGAACGGCGCTTCGAGCGCAAGTTGCTGCCCGATCCGATTCACATACTCGGCCAGGATCTCATCGCCGATCGTGTCGAGATCGGATTCGGTCCGTTCGACGAACTGTCGTCCGATCGCGATGTCATCTTCGGGCGAGTACAAGTTTAAGCCCGGCTCCAGTTCGGTCCGCTGGGCAAGGGCCTGTGGAATCGCGAACCCAAGACCCAGCAGCGTGGCCGTCAACGTCGATAACCACGCCTTTCTGCATGCAACGAAAATCATTCGACTACTTTCACCACGCGAAACTCCAGGGCCGCATGGAATCGGACTCCGCCCTCGATTACCGGGCCGCTAGTGAATGCGGCATACGGTCTTGATGTTGACGAATTCCCTGATTCCATAGCTGGACAGTTCCCGTCCGTAGCCCGATTCCTTGATCCCTCCAAATGGTAACCGAGGGTCGGAGCGTACGAAACCATTGATGAAGCAGTTGCCCGCTTCCAGAGCCGCGACCACCCGGTCGGCTTGTCTGTCGTCGGAGGTATACACGGCGGCCCCAAGGCCGAACACGGTGTCGTTAGCGACACGAACGGCCTCGGCCTCGTCGGCGACCGGAATGACCGCGGCGACAGGTCCGAACAGTTCCTCATGGTAGGCGGGCATTCCCCGAGTCACATCCGTCAGCACGGTGGGCGGATACAATGCGCCTGGGCCATCGGGAATCGATCCGCCAAGTAAGAGGCGCGCTCCGGCGCGGGTGCTGCGAACGACCTGTGCGTGGAGTTCGTCCCGAAGGTCGTGACGTGCCTGCGGTCCCAGCATTGTCGCCTCGTCGAGAGGATCGCCAAGCTTGCGGCTCGACATCTCCGCGACAAAAAGCTCTTCGAATTGTTCTCGAACCGATTCGAGCACGATAAACCGCTTCGCGGCCACGCAGCTCTGCCCAGCGTTGACCAGGCGCGCGAACGCGCAATCGGCGGCAGTTCGGCCAAGTTCGACGTCGTCCAGTATCAGGTAGGGATCGCTGCCGCCCAACTCCAAAACTGTTTTCTTGAGCGCGGCGCCCGCCCGGGCCGCCACGGCCTTTCCGGCCGGTGTGCTGCCGGTCAAGGTGACGGCCCGAATCCGGGGATCGTCGATCAGGATACCGACGCGGGATCCCGGAACGAGTACCGTGTTAAAGACTCCCGGTTCGAGACCCGCCCGGTCGAAAACGTCCGCAATCGCCAAGGCACAGCCCGAAACGTTGGATGCGTGTTTCAGAATCGCCGTATTCCCGGACATCAGGGTCGGAGCCGCAAATCGAAACACCTGCCAGAACGGGAAATTCCATGGCATGACCGCGAGAATGACGCCCAGGGGTTCAAAAACAACTTGGCTCGACACCGCCCGGGTCTCGACAGACTCGGCATCGAGAAAGGCCCGGGCGTTATCGGCGTAATACTCCAGCACCCAGGCGCATTTCCTGGCCTCGGAACGACCTTGTGCAACCGGCTTGCCCATTTCCAGGGCCATGAGTTCGGCGAACGCCTGCTCCTCATCACGAAGGATTGCCGCGGCCCGGCGCATCCGCTCTGCCCGGTCATCGAAGCTGCGCGTGCGCCAGTCCTTGAACGCCCGATGGGCCGATGCGATCGCATTGTTCACCGCTTCGGAAGAGTCCTCTTCGTAGGCCCTGATTGTCCTTCCGGTGTACGGGTTGATGGATTCGATAGGCAAATCGATCTCCAGAATCTATTTATTAAATGTTTTATTTTATATGACTTAAATTAATTAAAAGAAACTATTACTTTAACTATTGAGGTCGGCAATCGGGACGAAGAACTCCACTCAGGCGGGTGGATCCACAACGACGTCTTCGTAGAGCGGACGCGTGCTGAGCATTCCGGTCGCAGCGAAGACTTCCTGGGCCTGTTGGTAGTATTCCCTTGAGATCGCCGGATCCCGGTTCCAGCAACCCAGTCCCTTGTAGGACGCGACACTCGAAGACAAGACACCCAGATTTACACCCTTGAAATACGGCGAGATCATCACGGCGATCTTTCCCGCCGGTCCGCCGATCGCCCAGGCAAGCGCGTTTCTGTAACCTCGCATGAACGCGCGGGCAGCTTCCGTCTCCAGGAAAGCCGGGTCCGCCGAGAGGGAGCTGAACGCCACCGGTGGCATCGCCTCCCCAACCGAGGCCACGACGTGCCCCACGCCGTCCCGCAACAACTGCTGGGGCGCCGGTCCCTGCTGGTGGCAAAAATCTCCCTGCCCGTCCCGGAAGGCCGCATTCATCTCGCCCGGAGCCCCGGCATCGATGACCTCGACCCGGTTCCAGTCGACGCCTTGCTGTTGGGCGGCATACCGCAGCATCGCGAGAGGCTGAGGGCCATGATCGGCAACGATGGACCGCCCCTCGAGTCGTTTCCAGTCGAACGGGCCCGTGTCATGCGTACTGCTGTGAGTGGTCACCGAAAGGCCGCCCGTCCCCCGGGCAACAATCCAGAAACCGTCGCGCTGGTTGATCTGCGCGAAGTGGACGGGAAGGTTGCGGATTCCCCTTTCTATCCGGAACCAGTTCGACGAGACCGCCGATTGAATGATCTCGATTTCACCATTCCGCAGCATCGCCAGCGCGTCCTGATCCGGTTCCTTCACGAGATATTCGGCTTCGAGTCCTTCCTTTCGCAAAAAACCTCCGGCAACGGCTGCAATCACCGGTGTGTAGAACGTGGCATGCCGCATCATCAGGATGCGCACTCGTGCAGATGGCATCGACGGAAACCCTCCCTTGGCAGCCCGTGGCGGAACCCGGCGGGGCTCTGCGGCACGTTGCCAGCCTCCTACCTTACCGGAATCGATGGTCTGGGGACAATTCGGCGTTGGCCCGGAACGATCTTCATAGGACGGGAGTCGGCCGGAACGAGCCCAAAAAAACGGACTAACCCGCATTTCTCACGAGTTGTCTGCTACAGCGCCGGATCCATCCGCCAGTGCTGCGTTCTACGGCGCGTTCCTCGCGCCGGGCGCGTAGCGGCGCGTTCCTCGCGCAGGATCAAGCGCGGTCGGGCTCCTCGACGTACCGTCAAGTACGCCTCCGGTGCCCTCCGGGCGCACGCCGCGGGCGCGAAAAACCCGCCCCAGCTCTGACGGCGTCTCCGACGCTTCGCGACGAAAACCCGTGAGAAATGCGGGCTAACGCCGGGGGCCCTTGCATCCGCATGCGGTTGTCCCACCATCGAATGTGAGTGAACTTTCAGCTTCCCGGGGACGTACTCCAATGGAAATTCGGATTTCCCCCTCCCGGGTTTCCTCGCCGACGGACCGGTGCACTTTGTTGTTAATACTCCACGGGATACTCTGTCTAAATGGATGGAAACAGGTCGATGACAGATACAGATCTAGTTCAGGTCCTTCCCGATCGCGGCAACGCCGGCGCCAGCACGGTCGAGGAACTATTCATCGAGCACTACGATCTGGTCTATCGCATGGCCTATCGCATTACCGGAAATGCGACCGATGCGGAAGACGTGCTCCAGACTCTTTTCATGCGAATGGTGAAGAAAGGACCGGTGAAGATCGAGAGCGGGTGGCCTGCCTATCTTCGGCGCGCCGCGGTCAATATTTCTCTCGACGTGGTCCGGAACCGGGCCCGATCGGTGCCGCTGGGCGAAATGGATGTCTGGGTCAAATCTTCAGCGCCCGACGCGCATCGAACGCATCAAAGCCTTGAACTGGGAGACCGTTTGCGCCTCGCGCTGGCCAACATGAATCCCACCGCGGCGGGGATGTTCGTTCTGCGGCACGTCGAGGGATACAGCAACCGGGAGATCGCGCGAATGAACGGCACGTCGAGCGGTTCGGTCGCCGTCACGCTTTTTCGGGCACGACGCCTGCTTCGCAGATCGTTGCGGAGTTTCCGTGGAGGTCGCTGATGGACGCACGAAAATCAGATTCCGATTCGATCGGGAAGACCGATCTCGATCAGGCGATCGAAGATGTAAAGCGGACGGCCCCCCGGCAGCATGAGGTTGAAGAGGCCGCGGCTCGTGTGTGGGCCCGCGTTTCCGGGTCCGGCAACGAAGCGGGCCGGATGGAATTTCTCCCCGAACCGGATACGCTCCGGAGTTGTGACGACTATCGATCGCTGATCGGACGCTACCTTTCAGGAAGGCTTGGCCGTGCGCGTGTGTTGCTGCTCGAAGACCATGCCAGCGAATGTCTGGGTTGTCGAAAATCCATTTCCGAAGCCCGGCGCACGACGCCGGTCGAAACGGCGGCGATTCGACGCGGCGGACGGGTGCTGAATTGGGCTTGGCTTGGGGCGGCTCTCGCGGCAGTCATCCTTGTTGGATTCATCGCCGGCGGAGGCGGACTGGTTCGTCAGTTGCTGTTCCCTGTCGAAGTTTCGGCGTCGGCGCAAACCGTACGGGGCCGGCTGTTCCGAGTCGCCGGGATGGATCTTGTCGCTCTGCGGCCCGGTGAGCGAATCGGGGCTCGCGAATCGATCCGGACGGCAGCCGGTTCTGGCGCCGTACTGGAGTTGACCGATGGCAGCACGATCGAAATGAGGGAGCGTTCCGAACTGCGGCTGGTCGCGGCAAACGATGGCATCCGGATTCAGTTGAAACGCGGAAGCGTCATCGTCGAAGCGGCGGCGCAAGTTTCGGGGCATCTTTACCTGTCGACGGACGATGTCGACGTTGTCGCGATCGGAACCATCTTTTCGGTCAGCGAGGGCGTCAAGGGCGCTCGCATTTCCGTGATCGAGGGCGAGGTCCGTGTCGAACAGGGAGCGCTGACTCGGTCGCTTTCCCCGGGACAGCAATTCAATAGCTCCCTATCGTTGACCGTCGTACCGATCGAAGAGGAAATCGGTTGGAGTCAGATCAGTGACGAATATCTTGCCCTGACGATCGCGCTTTCAGGAATTCAAGAAGAAATGATTGCGGCTGCGGAAAGTCCGGATCTGCGTTATTCTTCGATGCTGCTCGATCTGGCGCCTCCGGACACGCACGTGTACGTGGCGTTTCCCAACCTGGCCCGCACCGTTGCCAGTGCCTACGATGTTTTCATGACTCGCATCCAGGGCAACCCGGTGACACGCGATTGGTGGAATCAGCTTCGTGAATCCGACGGGGAGGACGCGCAGTTTTCCGAGGAGACTCTGGAAACCATGATGGGTTACCTGAGCTCGTTTTCAGGACAGATCGGCGATGAGATCGTTCTGACCTTGAGCGGTGAAGGTCCCGACCCGGTGGTACTGGTCCAGGTGCGAAACCCGAATCTTGTGACCGATGTCCTGCGTGGAATTGCGGCATTGGTTGAAGACCCGAATGACCTTCGAGTAGTTGCCGGACTGGACGAACTGGCGGCCGATGAAGGCCCCGAAACCGGGCCGCTGGCGTACGTCGGTGGCGACCTCCTGGCACTCTCGACCTCTCGCCGGATGCTGTTGGACGTCGCAGAGGCGCAGTCCGGTGGAAGCGCATTCACGGCCAGCAGCTTTCATCGATCCCTCGCTTCGATCTACGCCGAGGGAACGGACTGGCTTCTGGCGGCGGATCTGGACGGAATCGGGAATCGGATCGACGAAGATATCGTCGAGGGTGATGGGGGCCGGCAGGACGAGGCCGACGCGGCCCTCGGATCGTTGCTGGGACTCGACGACGTCAACGACCTGTTTGTGGACTACAGGTCCGTCGGTGGACAGGCGACCGCGCGCGCCGCGATGACCTTCAATCAGGCCCGAACCGGAATCGCATCCTGGATTGCCGACCCCGGGCCAATGGCCGGCTTGGACTTTGTTTCTCCTGAGGCTCTGGCGGTGGGTTCGGCACTGACTCGCGATGCCGGTTCCATCGTTTCCGAGATCTTCGCGGGCCTGCAGAGGATCGATCCGGATGGCTGGAACCGCATTGTGGAGTTTCAGCGGGAACACCGATTCGACCTCGAGTACAACGTCGCGGCGGCCCTGGGCGGCGAGTTCCTGCTGGCTCTGGACGGTCCTGTACTTCCGACACCGTCATGGAAGGCAGTGATCGAGGTCTACAACTGGGCCGTGTTGCAGAACGCGATCGAACGGATGGTATTTGAATTCAACCGCGCCGGCGCCACCGAAGGCGGTCCGCAACTGGAGTTGCTGGCCGAGAGTGCGGGCAGCCGGATCGACTACGTCTTGAGACAGACCGATGGCGGTCTGGAGGCGCACTACACCTTCATGGGCGGTTACATGGTCGTTGGACCGAGCCAGGCTCTGCTGAACCAGTCGATTCAGTACTACGAGACCCAATCGAACCTGAGCAACTCCACAGCATTCCGTTCCCTGTTCCCCTCAGGCAGCCAGAATGACTGCTCGGCAGTCTTTTATGGGAACATGGGTTCCATTGCATCTTCGCTTGCCGACTTCATCCCCGAGTCGGTCGACCGTGAAGAGGGGCAACTCGAAGCGATCCTGAACATGATTACCGAAAACTCGCCGACGTTGGCGTGTGTGATTGCCGAGGACGACCGGATTCTCGCATTGAATGCAGGCGATTCCCCTTTCGGCATCGTCGCAATGGGTGGACTCGGCGCCTTGATGGCTCGCTTCGGTGACCTCCCTGAATAAGGTCGACGACATCCCGCCTTCGAAATGACGGTGCGGGCGCCGGGTGTTTTTTTGAACAAAAACGCTCCAGCGGCGTACGCTAAGCCAGAACCGGTACCAATTCCACGGATGCCTTCAATACCGAACATTGGAATACCCTCGATCGAGCTGGACCATCTGACGGTGAATCTCGGCGGGCGGACGATCCTCAACGACCTTGACGGGCCGCTTTCGGGGCGAGTGATCGGGTTGCTCGGCCCGAACGGAGCGGGCAAGAGCACGCTGATGCAGACGCTGCTCGGCTTCTACAAACCCCATTCCGGCACGGCCCGGGTTCTGGGCATGGATATTCGTTCCGACATCAAAGACATCCGCCACCGCATCGGATACATGCCCGAAAACGACGCATTCGTTTCGGGAATGAGCGCCATTCGTCTGGTTCGGATGATGGGCGAGCTCTCCGGCCTGCCCCGGCACGTGGCGCTGGAACGCGCCCACGAAATCCTGTTCTTTCTGGGATTGGGCGAGGCGCGTTATCGGAACGTGGAAACCTATTCACTCGGCATGAAGCAGTTGGCGAAGCTGGCGGTGGCAACGGTGCATGGCCCGCAAATGCTGATTCTCGATGAGCCGACCAACGGACTCGACGCCGTTGCACGCGGCCGGATGATCGAAATCATCCTGAAGATTCGCGACAGCGGCCATACACAGGTCCTTCTCTCCTCGCACCTGCTTCGGGACGTCGAAGAATGCTGCGACGAGGTCCTTATCCTGAAAGACGGTCGCATCGTCGTTTCGACGAATTTGGAAGAGGAACGCCGGACGAATCGGAAGTTTCTGAATCTGGAAGTCCACGGCAACCTCGAAGCCTTTGTCCAGGAGGCGGACGAACGCGGTTGCGAATCGGCGGTCAACGGAAGCCGGAAACTCAAGATGATCCTTCCCGAAGAGGTAGAAGTTCGGGACCTCTACCGAATGGCGGCTGGATGCGGCGTGGAGATTCGACGACTGAGCGCGAAACGGGATTCGCTCGAAGAGATCTTCATGAAAGCAATGGAGACCCCCGATGGCCATTTACAGACAAAGCTATAAAGCGTACGAGGGCAGGCTGACGCACCCGGCGGGACGATTTTGGATCCTGGGCCGATTTGCCGTTCGCGAAACCTTCGCCAACCGGACCACGCTGATTCTCTTCATGGCTTCGTTCGTTCCGATGCTCGGAGGCGGGAGCGCCATCTATCTGAGCCACAACCTGGGTGCCTTGCTTGCCCTCGACATCCCGCTGCAGGGCTTCATTCCGATCAACGGAGTGTTCTTTGCGACGATCATGGGAATCCAGTCGACTCTGGCTTTTTTCATCGCGGCATTCGCGGGGCCGGGCCTGATTTCACCCGACCTGACCAATGGGGCGCTTCCGTTGTACCTGAGCCGACCATTCAGCCGGGCCGAGTACACGCTGGGGAAGTTTTCGGTGCTGGCGCTGCTGATCTCGGCGATCACGTGGATTCCCGGACTGTTCCTGTTCCTGTTGCAGTCCAGTCTTGCCGGTGGCGGCTGGTTTGCCGCCAACCTGCGAATCGCCGCGGCGATGTTCGTGGGATCCTGGGCATGGATTCTGACCGTGTCGTTGATGGCCCTCGCCCTGTCCGCATGGGTCCGGTGGCGATCGGTGGCCGGCGGACTCCTGTTCTTCGTATTCTTTGCGAGCGCAGGATTCGGCGCGGTCTTCAACGGAATCATGGGAACCCAGTGGGGCGCCATGTTGAGCCTGACGCAGGTAATCGGGGGCTTGTGGGAGTGGCTTTTCACCGGATCGATTTCGCCCCTGACCTACCCTCTTCCGCTCTGGAGCGCCTGGCTGTCGCTGGCGGCGGTTTGGGGAGCCAGTCTTCTGTTGCTTGGACGCAAGGTCCGTGCGTACGAGGTCGTTCGATGACTTCGCCGGCGGCAGCGCCCTCTTCGGACATCGTCCTCACGCGCCTTTCAAGATTCTATGGAGAAATACTCGGCGTCAACAAGGTCAACCTCAGCATGGCGCCGGGCATCACGAGCCTCGTCGGTCCGAACGGCTCCGGAAAGTCGACCTTGATGAATCTCATCGCGGGTCTGCTCCAACCGACCGCGGGTTCCGTTCGCGTCCACGGTTTTTCGCCATCCGAAGCCGAGTCCTTCTATCCTCTCATCGGCTATTGCACCCAGTTCGATACGTTTCCGAAGAACGTCACGGGTTTCAACCTGGTGAACTCGCTGCTCTCCCTGCACGGTTGGAGTACGCGAGACACGCGCGATCGCGCATGGGAAGCGCTCGAACGCGTGGGCCTTGCCGACGCCGCCGACCGAAAGGTGGCCGGATACAGCAAGGGAATGCGGCAACGGGTGAAACTCGCAACGGCCATCGGTCACGATCCCAAGGTACTCATTCTGGACGAACCGTTGAACGGGCTGGACCCGATGGCGCGAGCCGAGTTCATCGATCTGTTCCAGAGGCGGGCGTCTGAGGGCAACCACGTCATCGTTTCGAGCCACATTCTTCACGAAGTGGACATGATCTCGGACCAGGTCGTCATGATGAGTCACGGGTACGTGGTCGCCGAAGGACAGATTCAGGCGGTACGTCAAGAAATCGCGGAACATCCCAGCACCATCCTGGTCCGGTGCGATCGTCCCGCAATGGTGGCCGCAAAATTCTTCTCCTGCGATCACGTTGTCGAGGCACGAATCAGCGACGACGCCGATGGCGTGCTGATCCGCACGCGGAACACCGACGATTTCTATCGCGTCCTGAACGAAATTGTCGTTGCCGAGAACCTCGCCGTCCAGACCGTTGTCCCAACGGACGAAGACATGCACTCGGTCTACAACTACCTGATCGGAACGAACGGACAGACCCAATGAACGTGTCCACCACCATCGACTGGGGTCTCCTCGGGCGGCAGGTCCTTCGCGTCGCCCGTTTCGAGTGGTTGAAAATGGTGTCCTCACGACGCTGGTTGGGCGGCGTAATTGCGATCGGGGCGCCGCTGGTCCTGATGGGGATTGCACTGATCCGGGGTGCGGCAGACGTCTCGCCGGTGTCGGAGGTCAGCACGGTCTACGCCGTCATGTTCCAGACGTACATCCTGCGCCTGGCCATCTTCTTCGCTGCGGCAGACACGTTTTCGCGGCTCTACCGAGGCGAGATAATGGAGAAGACGCTTCACTACTATCTGCTGTCGCCGGTTCGCCGCGAGGCGATTCTGTTAGGCAAGTATCTGGCCGGTATCCTTCAGATGACCGTCATCTTCGTGCCCGGCGTGATCGTGTGGCACGTCATGCTCTTCATGCTTTCCGGGCGGCGCGCCGTCGAATCTCATTTCCTGGCGGGCGACGGTGTATCCCACGCGATAACCTATGCCGGGATCGCATTCCTTGCCTGTGTCGGTTACGGCGCGGTCTTCATGTTGTTCGGTCTTGTTGCCCGGAATCCCTTCTTGCCCGCGGCCTTGCTACTCGGATGGGAATCCGTGAATATATTTCTTCCCGCGGCGTTTCAGAAGATCAGCATCATTCACTACCTTCAATCGATCTGTCCGGTTCCGATTCCCTTCGGTCCGTTGGCGGTCATTACCGAACCGACCTCTCCATGGGTATCCGTGCCGGGGGTGCTCCTGGTGACGTTTGCCGTCCTGGTACTGGCCACGTTCCGGATGCGCCGTGCCGAAGTTAGCTACACCAACGACTGATGCGAACGACCGCGCTCAATCGCCCGGCGGCAGGATTAGCCCGCTTTTCTCACGGGTTTTCGTCGCGAAGAGTCGGAGACGCCGTCAGAGCTACGGCGCGTTCCTCGCGCCGGGCGCGTAGCGGCGCGTTCCTCGCGCCGGATCAAGCGCTCATGCCCGCACGGGGGTTGCCTCCACTGGGAATATAGCGCCGTAGCACTGGCGGATGGATCCGGCGCTGTAGCAGACAACTCGTGAGAAAGGCGGGTAAGGCCCACTGGCGCTCGTACCGCGATCCTGCGGGGGTTTGCCGTGGGCTGCTATGATGCGGGTCGTCGGAATTGTCGAAGAAGACGTTGATCAGGAAACGTCCACGAAGAAATCGAAGAGGAAATTGAAGGAGTGGATGCGTATGCGGGTCGGTATGGTCGGACTCGGAAAGATGGGCGCCGGTCTCGTGCGGCGACTGCGAGACGGCGGGCACTCGGCAGTCGGATTCGACCCCGATCCGTCGGCAAGGAACAGCCTCTCAGCGGAAGGGATTCAGACCGTCGGTTCACTCTCCGCCCTGGTCGATGCGCTTCCTTCGCCTGTAATCTGGCTGATGGTTCCAGCCGGCTCGGCGGTCGATCGCTGCATCGACGAACTGATTCCGCTACTGGGCCCGGATGCCGTTCTGATCGATGGAGGAAACTCCAACTACAAACAGACAATCGAGCGGCATGCGCGCGTGAAGGCATCGGGAGTCCCCTTCCTGGACGTGGGAACCAGCGGAGGCATCTGGGGTGCGGACAATGGGTATTGCCTGATGGTAGGTGGGGAAACTGCGGTCGTCGAGCGCGTCCGGCCGATCTTCGAGGCACTGGCCCCGACGCCGACCCGGGGTTGGGGCCATGTCGGCCCCGGCGGTTCCGGCCACTACGTGAAGATGATCCACAACGGTATCGAGTACGGGCTGATGCAGGCCTATGCCGAAGGATTCGCACTGCTGAAACGACGAACTGAATTCGATCTGGACCTGGCCGGTATCGCGGACATCTGGAGTCGTGGCAGCGTTGTCCGATCATGGCTTCTGGAACTGACCGCCGCCGCACTCAAGGCCGATCCTGACCTCTCCGGCGTCAGTCCTCGGGTCGACGACTCCGGGGAGGGCCGCTGGATGGTTGCCGAAGCGGTCGACCTGAACGTTGCGGCGCCGGTCATTACCCTCGCACTGATCTCGCGCCTGCAGTCCCGTGACCCCGATTCATTTTCGAACCGCATGCTGTCGGCGATGCGCCGCGACTTCGGCGGTCACGCGGTCGATCCGGAATCGTGACCACACCTCGGGTTCTGGCGCTCGATCTGGCGTCAGGCGGAGTGACGGCGAGCCTTGTCGGCAAGGACCTGCGTCCGGTATCCACGGGCAACGCTCCCTGGACGTTCATTCCCGACCGCTCCGGCACGGGCACCCTTTCGCTTGGAGTCGTACTCGATACGGTCGCAAGCGCCGTTCGAAGCGGCATGGCCGATCACCCGCCCCCCGAACTGATCGTGCTCTCTTCGATGATGCACACCCTGGCGATCGTCTCGGTCGAGGGTGAACCGCTCAGTCCGGTATTCACGTGGAACGACCGCCGCGGCGGTGCGCCTGTCGCGGGCATAGCCGCTCGGCTGGGCAACTACTGGGAACGAACGGGTTGCCACTTCCATCCGTCCTTTCCGGCGTACAAGTTGGCCTGGTTTCGCGGCGCCGGCTCCGAATGGCTCAACGGCGAGTTTCGCGTTGGCTCACTACGGAGTTGCGTCCAGCACGCCCTGACCGGCATCTGGTCGGAAGACGTGTCCACGGCATCCGCCTCCGGCCTGCTGGAACTGGACTCCGGACAGTGGGACCGGTTGACACTCGATGTCCTTCGGATCGATCCTGCCATGCTCCCACCAACTGTCGATTGCGAACGGATCGTGGGACAGCTTTCCGGGCAGTGGGCCGCGCGGCTCGGCTTTCCTGACGGATGTCCCATTGTTGCGGGCGCCGGCGACGGGTTTCTCGCCACGACCGGTTCGGGGTGCGACACCGACAGGCGTGTCGCCGCCACTCTGGGGACAACGGCGAGCCTCCGCCGGTTCGTGACCTCTTCGGCCACAGGAAGCGATCCACGCACCTTCTGCTATCGATACGGCGACGGACGGTTCCTGTCCGGGTGCGCCGGCAACAACGGCGGCAACGTCCTTGAATGGGCGTCCCATGCACTCGGTCCAATCGGGGATGACGAATCCGGCGATTCTCTCCCGCTCTTCTTTCCCTTCCTGCTCGGCGAACGGGCGCCCTTCTGGGATGCGACGCTGGGTCCCCGTTGGGTCGGCGTTGACGGATCGACTCTTTCGGATCTTCGAACCGCAGTAATCGAAAGCCAGGCCTTCCAGCTTGCGGTTTATCTCGAGTTGACAACCCGTGGCGCGTCCGCGCGTCCGGAGGCCCTGATTCTTTCCGGTAACGGTTTCCGGCATGCCCCCATCGCAGGGAAGCTTGCGGCTCTTGTAGGGATGCCCGTACTGGAACCGATGCAACCGGGGCTGGCCACCATCAGGGGCGCGGCGCGTTGCGGTTTCGGTGCAATGGGCGTGGACACGCACAATGCCGTGGAGGGCCTGGTGGACGAAGCCGCGGCTATCGAGCCCGTCGCAACCCCGGGTCTCGACGAACGGTATGGGCGATTCAGGGATCACTACCTGAGTCGTGATTCGGATCGCGAACCCGCCCGAGATTGATCGTCCAGGAAAAAAGGGCGGCTCGCGTGATTGCTCAGCAGAAGAAAGGCCAAACGCCGGCCGGCGGTCCTGACGCGGACCTCAGCACCGCTCCGGATCGTCAAAAAAGTGTGCAGTTTTCAGTTGTCAGAAGTGTGCAGTTTTCGATTGTCATTGACATGGCGTACCGGAGCCCTCGCCTTTGCGTTCTGGTCGATGAACATCGGACTTGCCCTTATGGTGGTCCTGAGTCTGCTTCCGGTGGGGTTCGCACAGACGTGGGCAAGCGTCGAATACGGGATGTGGTACGCACGCTCGGCCGATTTCCTCCAGACTCCGCTACTTGAAACATTCCGCTGGCTGCGCGCCATCGGGGACACCGTATTCGCGGCCGGTATGCTGGCCATGGGTTGGTTTGTCGTCGGCCTGACGACCGGCTGGTCGACTCGTGGAAAGCGCGAAGACGCCGCATCCTGAGACAGCGCCGATACGTGTTCACCGACTGGCATCGCGACGGTTCAGATTGAAACGATGGTATAACCGACTGCCGTGCCAATGATGTAACAGCCCGTGGTAGGTCCCCGCAGGGTACTACCACGGGCTGCTATGGTGGAAAGCGTTGGTGTCGACACCGTGATTCCATGGGTCCGTTGCCGCCGATCGCGGTTAACTTGCAATGCCGTCTCACGGGCGGAATGGAGGACACCGGATGCCGCAGTTCTTTCAGGAAACGCTGACCGACCTCTATCGCCGGGTACAGGAGTATCTGCCCACGGTCATGACGGCCTTGCTGCTGGCGCTGGCCGGATTGGCTCTGGCCGCGCTCCTTCGTGCCCTGCTGACACGATTGGTGGCCGGCATCGTGAGGCGTCTGGAAGCCAACAGCAAATATGGCCCGAGCGTGGCCTTGCCCGTACTGAACTCGCTGCCGCGCCTGGTAGGCGGCATCGTGTTCTGGCTCACGTTGCTGGTATTCGGATCAGCCGCTCTCGAACGTCTCGATTTCCAGATTTTCGCCGGATTGCTGGGTCAATTCACCGAGTATCTCCCGAACGTGTTTCTGGCGATGGTGGTTCTGTTTGCCGGCCTTGCCGGAGGGCGCTTCGCCCGCCAGGCCGCGACTTCAGCCCTCGGCGCCGCCAGTATCGGTGGAACCGAACTCATCGGCCGCCTGTGCCAGGCTTCCATCGTTCTGGTCGCCGCCGGCATGGCCGCGGATCAGATCGGCGTGGACAGTACCTTCATGATGTTGATCGTTGGAATCGGGCTCGGCACAACCCTGGGCGGCATGGCCCTGGCTTTCGGAATCGGTTCCGGACCGATCGTCGCCAACATCATCGCCTCCTACTACGTCCGGCGGATGTATCATGCCGGCCTCAACGTTCGGATTGGAACGCTCGAAGGGCGCATTATCGAGATCCGGCCAACCAACGTCGAGATCGACACTCCGGACGGGCGCATGCAGGTTCCTTGCCGCCGCTTCATCGATGACGTGTCGGTGCTGTTGAGGGAATCGTGAGCAGCCTGCCGGCGCAGTTGGCTCTCGGCTTTCTGGATGCGCATCCATCCGACGCGGCACGCGCACTTGAAGAACTTGGGCCGGCAGAAGCGGCGGGCATCCTGTCTTCGGTTGAACCCCAAACCGCGGCGCGCGTTCTGGGCGCCATGGTCTCGCCCGAAATCCGGCGTTGCCTCGAACGGATGGACACGGAGGTGTCGAGCGCGATACTCGCGGCACTTCCAACCGGAACCGCCGTGTCGGTGCTCGCAACCCTGGATCAAGAAACCCGCGCCCCTCTGATTGACGGCCTCCCCGCGCGCGTCCGGCATGGCATCCGCCGCCGCCTGGAGTTTCCCGCCGACACGGTTGGGCGCCTCATGGAGCCCACCGCGAACGTCATCGGGAAGGATTTTTCACGCGACTCGGCGCGCGATTCCTTTCGAACGACGGACGGGCCTTATTTATACGTCGTCGATTCGCAGCAGAGATTGGCGGGGGTTCTGGCGCGCCGGGATCTGGAGGATCCACGCGAACGCCCCCTCGGCGAGATCGTCGTCCGCAATCCCGTTTCCCTTCTCGCGACGCTGGAATGGGAAACGGCTCGTGAGCACCCGGCGTGGCAGGAGTTCGACATGCTTCCCGTCGTGGACCGGGAGGGCTGCCTGATCGGAACCTTGCGTCACAAGCAGGTTCGGCGAACCGAAGGCGCTACGTGGAGGGATGCTCTCGTCCCGAGTTCGGGTCTGGATACGCTGTTCAGTCTGGAGGAAGCCTATTGTGCGGGCCTCTGGGAAGTGATTGGCTCGATGACCGAGGACAGCGAACACCGCAGGACCGCACGTAGGGGTCCGGAGTCGAGAGGGACATCATGACCGCGTCGGAAGGCCGGATCGTCGAGCGGTTCGCGGACCTTTATCCCGATGAGGTCGCGCACATCATGGAGTCTTTCAGCCCGGAAGAGAATGCCAAAGTGATGGATGAGACTGCTCCCGCGAGAGCGGTCGAGGTTATCCGGCGGCTGACGCTGCATGCCGGCGCCGAAGTCCTGCAGCGCCTGGATTCCGGGCGTGCCTCAAGGATCGTCGAACTGCTCGAACCCAATCGAGCCGCGGCGCTGCTGCTGCGCATTCCCGAAGAATCCGTGTCGCGGATACTCGACGGCGCCTCTTCCGGATGTCAGCGAGAACTGCGCATGTCCATGGAATACCCCCCCGACAGCGCCGGCCACCTGATGGACCCGTCGGTGATGACGATGTTCCCTGAAGCCACCGTCGAACAGGCCTTGGACCGCGTGCGGGGACTGTTTCCCAAGCGCGTCTTCGACGTCTTTCTGGTTGATCCCGACGGGGTGTTGGCGGGCGCCGTACATCTTCAGGATATCGCGACCTCCAAGCCGGGAACCCGCCTTTCCGAGATCGCCGCCAGCGGTGCCCCCCGGGTTCGCGATACGGCAACGCGCGAAGAGGTGGTCGAAGAAGCCGAAACCCACAAGGTGTCGAGTCTTCCGGTTGTCGACTTTTCGGACCGGGTAATTGGAGTGATCCGTCACGAGAACCTGATGCAAACCGTCGAACGGGAAGCCAGTTCCGATATCCAGACGATGGTTGGCGTCAGCAAGGAGGAGCGCGCGCTATCGAGCGTCGGGTTCGTCGTCAGAAAACGACTGCCATGGTTGCAGATCAATCTGGCCACGGCGTTCGTCGCGGCTTCGGTGGTCGGTTTGTTCGAGGAAACCATCGCCGGTTTCACGGCCCTGGCTGTCATGCTCCCCGTCGTGGCGGGTCAGTCCGGCAACACCGGCGCACAGGCACTTGCGGTGATCATGCGCGGGCTGTCCCTGCGCGAAATCACTCCGCGCCAAGCGCCGAAGGTCCTGACAAAGGAAGTCACCGTGGCCATTCTCAATGGTATCGCTGTCGCGGCGGTCACCGGCACCGGCGTCCTGTTCTGGTACGGATCAATCGGTCTGGCCGGGGTTACCGCGGTTGCGATGGTGCTGTCGATGGCGTGCGCGGGGTTGGCCGGGGCGGCGATCCCCCTGGTTCTGCAAAGGCTCGGCCAGGATCCCGCACAGTCGTCCTCCATTGTTCTGACGACGGTGACCGACATTACAGGTTTCTTCAGCTTCCTCGGTCTGGCAACTATTTTTTCGTCTTTCCTGTAGCGGTAAGCCGCCCGGCGGCGTCCAACAGCCCAACCATCGACCATCCCCACCATCGACCGGACGCCACGCAGGAACCTGTCTTGGGCGCGATTCTCACCAATCACGCGAAATGGCTATAATAGACCCTCGCCGCGGGGGGTGCCGCAACGACGCCTCACGCGAGCCGAACGCGGAAGGGGTCTTCTGCAGGAGGATTGGGTTTTATGGTTGTGCTTCCGCGTAGCGAGATCAAGCGGACCCGGGTTGCCGGAGTATTGACTTGTATTCTTGCCGTCTTTGTCGTCGCCAACATTCTGTCCCGGTTCGGCGGCGCCACCGAAATCGTCCGCATCGGCATGTTTCTGCTGGCGCTCGTCGCGATATCGGCCCTCGTTCTGTCCGTGCTGCAGATTCTGGCTTACCGCAAGAACAGCCAAGCCGTAATCTTCCACGAAGGCGACCGTTTCATTATCGCCACCAACTTCCTTCATGAAGGCTACAAGCTTCGTTTCTTCCGCGACATCTTGAACGAAAAGGTTACAAGCTTCACCGATTCGGAACGCAACCAATGGAGCGCGCTGGAACGAGTCGGATTCCACGCCGTCTTCAATGTGGGCGGCGTTCGGAAAACGGTACTTCTGCCTCTCTGTTTCATGGTGTTCGACGAAGTTTTCGTCGTCGACCATATGCGGCGATGGGACTACTTCAATTGCATGAGCACGTCGGAACCGACGTTTTCGGATCGCGGTATCGGCCCGTTCGATCTCGACACGGTCATTCCTCAGAGCCAGTCCGGCCCATCGTCATCCTGAGTCTTCAGCCCCGACCAGACACGCTCCACCAACGCGCCCACAACTCCACCGACCCAGTACCACTGAAACGTTCCAATCAAGAGTACGACGCCGGCGGTGAGAGTCGCCATCGGGATCGATCCGACGCCCGAGACATCCAGGATGGCCAACAACCCCAGTAACGCCACGGCGGAAAGCGTGTCGAACAGGAAGAGAACCTGCCAGAACTCATTGCTGTTCATAATGAATACGTCCAGCGAAACGGCGCCGAAAAGCCGATCCGTCGACCGGAAATCGATCCAGGTCAGCACGAAGGCGCCAGTGGTAAACAGGACGTGAGCGCATGCCGAGGTCCAACCGACCCGCCGCCAGAAGACGCGCTCCCTCATCCCGAAGAGGTCGAACCAGAGGAGCAGGTGGTAGAGACCGAATATCAGCAGCGGAGGCAGAATCAGGGTTGGCAGGTATCGCATTAATGGGAGGAGGTTAACCGAATTGCCCCTTGTCCGCTAGTGTAGGTAGTATAGGAGCGATGTGCAGAAACGTCGCAACGGCTGCTCTTTTCTGCTTGTGGATCGCTGTCCCGTCGTATGCCCACGAGTTCTCGACCAGCTACTCGGAGATTCACGTCAATGGATCCGATGTCGATATCGGGTTCACGATTGACGTCGCTGAACTGCATAACGGCCCCCTGATCGATACCGATCTGGACGGCGAGACCACACCGGCAGAACTGGACGCATCCATCGAAGTGTTCACGTCCGCAATAACGGACAACTACCGGGTATCGCTGCCCGACGGCGACTCCGCCACGGCCGAGCGAACCGGCTACGAGATCGTCTCCGACAACATCGTCCGCCTCGAACTGAGCTATCGATTCGACCGGGAAGCCACCGATCTCAACGTTTTCTCGTCACTCGATCGGATCACGCAGGACGATCATCGGCACGTGTTGCAGATTGGCGAAGGCAACCAGATACGGTACACCGTCCTCAGCCGGGACGATCCCGAGGTCGACATCGACTACACGATGGGCATCCCCGTCTGGGTCACGCTGTATGAATTCGCGGTTCTGGGGATCGAACATATTGTCACGGGTTACGACCATCTTGCATTCCTGGTGGCACTGCTCCTGGCAACCTCAACGCTTCCGTCGCTGGTAAAGATCGTCACGGCCTTCACCGTCGGTCACAGCGTAACGCTGGCCTTGGCGACGCTTGGTGTGGTCGCCGTTCCCTCACGTCTCATCGAAAGCCTCATCGCGTTGAGCATCGCCTACGTCGCGATTGAGAATTTCCTCGGACGCCAGATGGTGCACCGTTGGTTGGTTACCTTCCTGTTCGGGCTAATCCACGGGTTCGGTTTTTCGAACGTCCTGCGGGAGTTCGGTCTCACATCCGGACGCCTGGCCGTGTCGCTGTTTTCGTTCAACGCCGGCGTGGAACTGGGCCAGATCGCCTTCGTGGCGCTGGTTTTCCCGCTGCTCTGGTATCTCGGTCGATCCCGGTGGAAGGAGCACGTGGTTTCCGGAGCGTCGATCGTGGTCATGTGCCTGGGGTTCTACTGGCTGGTGCAACGGGCGATATTCGGTTAGCAACGCGTGGCAGAACCCTGCCAATTTCTATCCGGAAACCTCTTTTATTTCCAGATGACCTCATGAAGAAACAGTCAATTTTCCTATGGTTAGTGACACTGGCCCTGTCTGTTCCGGCAAGGGCGGACGAACTCGTATTGAGCAACGGCGATCGTGTTTCAGGCGCCATCGTCGGGCTCGAAGAAAATGAACTGAGCCTCGAGTCTCCCTTCCTTGGCACTGTAACCGCCGATTGGGAAGCGATCCGGCGGATTCAGTCCGAGACTACGTTGTTTCTGGAGTTCTCCAACGATCGACTCGTCGTCGGCACCGTCGTCATCGACGACGCCAATGTCACCGTCCAGACCGCAAACGCCGGAATCGTCGAAATGCCGCGCTCGGCGATCGTCGCGATCCGTTCCCAATCCCGCCAGGACGCCCTCCAGGCCGAACTCGACCGCTCACTCAACCCGGGGCCGGCGGATCTCTGGTCCGCCAGCATCGATGGCGCTCTGAGCCTGGCCACGGGGAACGCGGAGACTCGAAACGTCAATCTGGGACTGCTGACCGCGCGGAGGGCGCCGCGCAACCGGACAAGTTTCTATCTGACCTCCCTGTTTTCGAGCAATACAACGAGCGGGCAGACCTTGACAACCGCGAACGCCGTCCGTGGAGGCGGTCGTTATGAAATGGACATGAGCGACCGGATCTTCACGTTCGGATTCTCCGATCTGGAGTTCGACCGTTTCCAGGACCTGAACCTTCGGCTTGTCCTGGGAGGAGGCGTAGGTCTCACTCTGGTCGACAATGCCCGCGGCGCCCTTCAGATTTTCGGGGGCGGATCATCCAATCAGGAATTCTTCACGTCCGGCGTTCGCCGAAAATCCGGGGAAACGGTTATGGGGGAGGAATGGACCTATCGCCTCAACAACCTGACATCGTTCACCGAGCGGCTGGTGGCGTATTCCAACCTGAGTAACCGCGGCCAATACCGGGTGAACTTCGACTCCACGGCAACCACCCGCCTGAACAGTTGGTTGAGTTGGCAGATCACTTTGAGCGACCGATTCCTGAGCAATCCGCAACCCGGCAGAAAGCGGAACGATCTACTGTTCACAACGGGCATTCGCATTACGCTTGGCGAAGGAAACGTGGGGTCGGTGGGGCCAGGCGATATCGACTTTCAGTAGCAACCCGGGGCCGGGGACTTCGTCTTTCGAGGCTCCCCGCCTTACTTCCTGCGATCGTTCGGATCGAGATACCGCTTTCGGAGGCAGAAACTGCTCGGTGTGACTTCGATGAGTTCGTCGTGACGGACGAATTCGATGGCTTCTTCGAGGGACATTCTTCGAGGCGGTACAAGCTTTTCAAAGTTGTCGGCCGTCGATGACCGCATGTTGGTGAGTTTCTTTTCCTTGGTTATGTTGACGTCCAGATCGGCGTCGCGGCTGTTTTCGCCCACGATCATTCCGCCGTAGACCTCTTCGGTGGGCCCCACGAACAACTCGCCCCGTTCCTGAAGGTTCAGGATCGCGTAGCCGGTGACGCGGCCCGCCCGGTCCGCGACCAGCGCTCCGGTGGTCCGATGGACAATGTTCCCGGCCCAGGGACGGTATCCCAGAAAGATGTGAGTCAGGATCCCCGTGCCCTTGGTGTCGGTCAGAAACTCGGTTCGGTAACCGATGAGACCGCGGCTGGGAATCTCGAATTCGAGGCGAACCCGCCCCGAGCCATGATTGACCATCTTCACCATCGCGCCCTTGCGGGTTCCCAGCTTCTGAACGACCGTTCCCATGTATTCTTCGGCCACGTCAATCAGGGCCGTCTCGAAGGGTTCGTGTTTCTGCCCCTGCACGGTCCGTGTCAGGACCTGCGGCATACCCACGGCCAGTTCATGGCTTTCACGCCGCATCTGCTCGATCAGAATCGCCATCTGCAATTCCCCTCGGCCGTAAACGACGAAAGAATCCGGAGTATCCGTCGCCTCGACACGCATTGAGAGGTTGGTCGCCGTCTCTTTTTCAAGGCGGTCCCGCAAGTGGCGCGAGGTGACGTATTGCCCCACCTTGCCGCTGAATGGCGAGTCGTTGATTCGAAATTCCATCGACATGGTGGGTTCGTCGACCGAGATCGGCTTGAGCGGATGAGGCGTCTCGCCGTCGGCAATGGTTTCTCCCAGACCAATGCCTGTCATTCCGGCGATCGCGACGATATCTCCGGGGCCCGCCTCCGCTACTTCAACGCGGTCGAGACCTTCGAAAACGAACAAGGCCGTAACACGGGCCGGTGTCTGCCGTTCGTCCCGGTGGCACAGCGTAACCGCCGTCTCGTTCCCGAGCGTCCCCTGGATGACCCGGCCGATGGCAAGCGGGCCTCGATAGGCATCGGGCTGCACGTTTGTAATCAGGACCTGAAGCGAATCTTCCGCCCCGCCCGACGGTGCCGGAACATGATCGAGAATCGTGTCGAAGAGCGACCGAAGATCGCCCAGTGGCGCGTTGGGGTCCGAGCCGCATTTCCCTTCGCGCGCGATCGAGTAGATGACAGGGAACTCGACCTGCGCGTCGTTCGCATCCAAATCGATAAAGAGATCGTAGATCTCGTCCAACACTAGTTCCGGGCGCGCATCCCGGCGGTCGATCTTGTTGATGACGACGATCGCGGGCAATTCCAGTTCGAGTGCCTTGACCAGCACGAAACGTGTTTGCGGCAGCGGTCCCTCGGCCGCATCCACCAGCAGCATTATCCCGTCCACCATCCGCAGGGTCCGCTCCACCTCGCCGCCGAAATCGGCATGGCCTGGAGTATCGACGATGTTGATCTTGACCTCGCCATAGCGCACGGCGGTGTTCTTGGCCATGATCGTGATGCCCTTCTCGCGTTCAAGGTCCATGGAGTCCAGAACCCGCTCCCGAACTTCCTGGTTCGCACGGAACGTGCCGCTTTGCCATAGCATCGCATCCACGAGCGTGGTCTTGCCGTGGTCCACATGCGCCACGATGGCGATGTTTCTGAGGTTTTTGGCGATCACTGTCTATTGGGTGGCCACTTGCAAGAGGGGTGAGCAAGAGGGGTGAAAAGACGGTCTGTGCAAGGCTCGAACTCGTGACCTTTCGGGTGTAAATCCAATCTGGGCGTTTTTCGCGGGTTTTCGACTCTTACTCGACTCATGAACTAGGTTAACAGCTTTTCGAATCAATCGTCTGACGCGCCATTCCGTCCGCGGCGACTATCGGTGGGTTTCCTGTGTCTTGGATGCTCTTGTCACAAACAGTTCATGCGGCCAACTCATGTGCTACCGACACCCGGCAATAATTTGTTGCCTCACTTGGCAATCTATAATAGATTAATCCCACTGACGCCAGATCAGGCACCAAGCCGCCGCGTTTTCACCGTGACGGTAGCGGAGTCACATCGTTGATTGGCTGGTCATTAGATACTAACAGGGGCCGCACCGAAACAATCATCAATCATGCTGCCGCCGGATCAAGTACCCACGCATCCAACCAATCGTTTATCCGCGAATCATTTCATTGACTTCCAAAACGAGGATAAGACGCACGAAGTTTTCTGTGCGTTTTTCCCGCTAGCGGGGCCGATGTGCAGTCTGCCGTGGTTGAACTGAACGAACCGGCAATTGTACGTCGGCGAATCGTCATCGGCTGGACGCCACTTCGACCGTCCGAAGGACATTCCAGGCGTCTCTCGGGGGTGGTTTCGACACAAGGAAGCAATCTGGACACATGGAGGCAACCTAAATGAAACGTCCGATTTTATTTTTATTTTTGATGTTGGTCCTGCCGGCAACCGTGTTTGCGCAGGTCAGCGGCTCGATCGTCGGAACGGTCACTGACCAGACCGGCGCGTTGATTCCAGGTGCGGAGGTTACGGCAACCAACGTCAACACGGGAATCGTGAACCTTAGCGTGTCGAATGAAACCGGCAGCTACAACTTCGCCAGTCTTCAGGCGGGGGCTTACACGGTGAGCGGGTCATTGCCCGGATTCCAGACACAAACCTTCGAGAACGTCACGCTCAGCCAGGCCCAGCAAATCAGGATCAACTTCTCCTTGCAGGTGGCGGCCGTCGGTCAGGCCGTCGAGGTGGTGGCCGATGCGGATGCCCTGCTGGCGACGACTACGGCGTCGGTCGGGGATGTGCTCCCTGAGAGCGAGGTGTCGAGTCTGCCGCTTGCCGAAAGGGATGTCTTCGACCTTATCTCAACAACGGCTGGGGCGGTGGGCTTCAGTTTCGGCGGGCAGCGTTCCAGCGCCGTCAACGTCACCAGAGACGGCATGCTCGTCAATGACACGCGTTATCTGACCAGCGCGGGCGCCCTGACGGCCACGTATTCCAGCCCCGACCTGGTGGAAGAAGTGCAGCTCGTGGTCGGCGCCATCGACGCCGA
Source organism: Terriglobia bacterium (assembly GCA_963555775.3). Lineage (GTDB taxonomy): Bacteria > Acidobacteriota > Terriglobia > 20CM-2-55-15 > 20CM-2-55-15 > JAJEDW01. Next base: position 475,584 of record CAUVWY020000010.1, read on the forward strand.
AGCGGGGCGCGGTTCCGGACAGATCTCGTTCCAGACGCGGTCGGGAACGAACCAATTCCACGGGGCCCTGTTCTACAGCAACAACAATTCGGCAATGAATGCGAATTCGTGGTTCAACAACGCGCGAGGCCGGCCCAAGGATTACCTCAACCGGACCCAGTATGGCGGACGCATCGGTGGGCCGATCATCCAGAACAGGCTGTTCTTCTTTGTCCTGATCGACAACCAGAAGTACCTGAGAAAACAAGACGTGGTGGCCACGGTGCTGACCGAACAGGCACGACAGGGGATGTTCCGGTACATGAACGGCGTCGAAAACGGTAACGCGTTTGACACAAACCCGTCGGTGGATCTCGGCGGAAGTGTCCTCGATCCGGCGAACCTGCGGTCGTTCAATCTCTTCGACGTGCCGGGCGAGACCAACCGGACGGGTGTAAGTACCAATGCCTACATGCAGCGGACTCTCCAAGCCATGCCGCTGCCAAACGACTACTCGGTCGGCGATGGTCTGAACACGGCCGGGCACGCGTGGACGCGGCGGATCACGGGCCAAGGCGCCGGTCTGCGTGTCGGCAACAACACCCAACGCGACCAGTTGAACTACCGCTTCGACCTGCAGATCAACGACTCGAACCGGGCGTCGTTCATCAACAGCCGCGAACAAAACGAGGTCAACAGCGCTAACGCTCAATGGCCGACCGGTTTCGGCGGCAAGACCATCAATCAACCCGGTATATGGACCGGTTCCTGGACGTCGACGATCACGCCAACCATCCTGAACGACTTCCGCCTGGGATGGAAGAAGACGTCGTCCCACAACCGGTCGCCGTTCGAATTGGGTTGCTGTTTCGGCCCGGAGTACACGGACCTTGACCCCGAAGCGCAAGAGTTGTTCGATTCCCTGCCGATGTTTGGCGGCATCCAGCTCCAGCCGGAAGCCTCGATCTGGGGTGACGGGATTGCGCAGCACGGTTTCGGCACGACCCGGGGCCAGGACAGCCCGACTTATCAGCTCGTCGAAAACGTGAGCTGGACGACCGGATCCCATTCCTTCAAGGCCGGCTTCGAGTATATCTGGAACTGGTCCGACGGCTGGAACACCACCTCGGAGCAGTTTCCCGAGGCGCTCTTGGGCGACGGTGGGGCCCCGGTCGTGGGTATCAACAGCGAGAATTTCGCGGGCCTTGAGGCTAACGACGCGGCGCATGCCGAGGATATCCTGAACGATCTGGCCGGCTCGATCAACACACTCGAGCAGGGTTTCGTCCTGAGTTCGGCGTCGCAGACCCAGTTCACCGGTTACGGTTCGGGCGACTTCCGGCGTTTTCGGGAATTCCACAAGAACGATTACGCGTTCTTCATCAAGGATACCTGGAACGTCAGCAACAACCTGACGTTGAATATAGGCCTTCGTTACGACGTGTACGGGTCGATCTTTGAAGAGAACGGTCTGGCAACCTCCACGACGCGAGGAGAGGCGGGGATATTCTCGGTCTCGGGATCGAGTTTCGACGATTGGTGGGACCGCCAGTACAACCTCGGTGACCTGACCGTGGTCAAGACGGTCGGAAAGAACTCGCTGAATCCGAACGACAATTTCTGGCCGCAAGACCGGAACAACTTTGCGCCATCGATCGGCTTCAGCTACTCGCTGCCCGACAGCCGGACCGTCATCCGCGGCGGCGCCGGTGTGAACTACGCGGGCGCTATCGAGGTGCTGGACTACGAGTTGTCGTTCGGCAACGTCCCCGGATCGGTCAACATCCAGCGGTTCAGCCCGGGGATATATGTTGACTTCGACAACGTCGGCACGCTCTTCCCGCTCTCGCCGACGAGCGAACCGTTCAAAGCGGCCACGCTCACAGAAAGAACGGCGGATTTCGACGTGAACTCCGACACCCGCAAGACTCCCTACACCTACAACTGGAACCTGTCGATCCAGCGGGAGTTGACCAACGACACGACCCTGGAGGTCAGCTACATCGCCAACAAGGCCACGCAGCTATTCAGTGTGATCGAACTGAATGAGCCCAACATCTTCGCATCGTTCCAGGGAAGCCAAACATTCCTGGAGGCATTCAACACGACCCGTGCCGGCGGGAATTCGACTTTGTTCAACGACATGCTGATGGGTATCAATCTGGGCCGCGGGACCTGTGGCGTCGTCGATGGCACGACCTGCACCGGCTCCTCCGCCCTGCGTGCCTTCGGCTCGACGGACAACCTGATCGCCAACGGCGAAGTCGCCGAGTTGGCCGAGTGGATGAACTCCTCCCGTTCCGGGACGGGCCAGGGCGGCGGACTGTTACGGACGAACGGGTTCCCGGAAAACTTCATCATGGCCAGCCCGCAGTTCGACGACGCTCAGATCTGGGGCACGGGCGAAAATTCGACCTACAACTCACTGCAGGTCCAGTTGCGGAAACGTCTGTCTTCGGGATTCTCGGGCCAGTTCGCCTACACTTGGGCGAAGGCTCTGGGCAACGCGTCCGGTACGGGCACCGCGACCGGTGGTGGGGACAATGAGAACCGTACGGTGCTGGATCCACGGGATCGGAGTCGCAACAAGGCTCGCCTCCCTTTCGACCGCACGCACACCTGGAACGCCCACGGCACCTGGGAACTGCCGTTCGGTCCGGGACGCATGTTCGGTTCGGGGGCGCCTTCGGTTCTCGCACGTGTGATCGAAGGCTGGCAGCTTTCCACGATCTTTTCTTACCAGTCGGGAGCGCCGATATCCATCTCGTCGCCCGCCCGGACGATGGCGGCGAACAGCACCCAGAATACTCCCAACCTCCTGGGCACTCTCCCCAAAGACTTCGGCGATGTCAATGTCACGGCCACGAATGTCGAATACTTCACGGGACTCTCCAGAGAGCGCGCGACAGCCAATTTCGGTTCGGATCCGGACGGCTTGGCCCGTGACTTTTCGCTGCGGAACATCGTTGACAGCTCGGGGAACGTGATCCTGGCGCACGCCGAGCCGGGCCAGGTGGGGAACCTGGGTATCCGTTACCTCAGCGGTCCGGGAACGCTCGGGTTGGATTTGGCAATGCAGAAGAGCATCCAGATCACCGAGAGCACGAGTTTCACGCTCCGCGCGGACGCGATCAACTTCCTGAACAAGCCACAGTGGGGCCTACCGGACCTCAACATGGGCTCGTCGGGTTTCGGGACGATCGGTTCGGCGAGCGGGGAACGGACATTCACCGTCAACGCCCGGATCGACTTCTAATCTTTGCCGGGGCCCGTTCGCGGGCGCTGGCCGCAGTTTCCTTAAAGCGGACTCCCCTTCTTGGGGAGTCCGCTTTTTTGTGCGGGAGTCTCGACGGTGACTGGCAGGACTCTGCAGTGTCCTGCCACGGATTGTTGTGCCTGTCGTGCGATCTTGCGGAGATCCTGGAGCGGGTCATCGTCCCAATGCGGCCTCTATCTGCGACTTCGCTCTCTCGATCGCTGCTCGCTGCGGCGAATCCGGATTTTCTTCGAGAAAAGCGCCGGCTTGATCCAGCGCCTCTTCGTAACGGGCCTGCCGTGCATAAAGGTTCATGAGCGTCAACCGCGCCTGAGCGTGGTCACCCACGATCTCCAGCGCACGCTGGAGACTCTGTTCGGCCTCGTCGTAGAGGCCCGACTTGTAGAACGTCGCCCCGAGATAGAAGAGTGCGTCACCCGAGAGCGGGTTCAAGCGAATCGCTTCGAGCAAGAAACCGATCGCCTGCTGAAAGGAACCGGCCGCCTCTTCCAGGTTTCCACCGGTAGCCTGAAGGTCACCTTCCTTGTAATGAAGCACTCCCAGGTTCAACGGAGCGAGTGCCCGGTTCGGACTTAACTCGAAAGCCTGTTGGAACGCGGCCTCGGCCTCTCGAAACCGATCGAGCTCCAAGTACTCCCCACCCAGCTTGACCCGAGCCTCGTAATAGTCCGGCACGAGCTCCAAGGCACTTTCCAAATGCTCGATCGCCTCCTCGTGATCTCCGTCCAGAGACGCTTCGAGCGCAACCTCGTACGCCTCCACTGCTTCGTCCGGGATATCGGCCAGCAACTCTCGCACGTCGACTACACCCTCACGGTCCCCGGCGCTCGAGTCCGTTTCCGGCTCCAGGAATACCAGCATGTTGGCGCTCTGGCGCAGGCCCAAATCGATATCCTCTCTGACCGGCTTGAAGCCTTCGTGTTCTATGACGAGAAAGAGGTTGGCGCTGAAACGACCCAAGCCCTGGATGCGGAACAGTCCTTTCTCGTCGGTAAAGACTGTCGCCAAGGGGCTGCCTCGGAGATCCTCGATCTGAACAACGACAACGCCCGGATCGCCGCCAGAAGCCAAATTGACACGGCCGACCACTTCGCCCCCCTGGCTCCAGCCACAAACCGAACCCCAACCAAGCAACGCGAACGTGACGATGAATGCCGCGAATGCGTTTCGCATAGCCGAACCTCCAATCCGTGACAGGGTATTGCAGGTACCTTACACCCAAACCCTCCGTTTGGAAACGGACAGACGACCGTCCCATGCCCAACCGCAATGTGGGTCGATATGACGAGGCGTCTGCCGGGTCATGAATCCCTGACACACTGTCTCTTTCATCGTCCTTGCGATCATTCAGCCCACCGTCGGCTGCAAACCTCTCGACTGACCGTTTCAGCGCATCTATACTCTGGCACAGGCATCCGGAAACCTGCGGGAGGGGATTCGAACACGGCCGTCATGAAACCTGGAATCATCCGAATGCTTCTGAAGCTGTCGGTACTAATCCTGGCCACTGGCGCCGGCGGCGAGGGATCCGCGGCGTCAGCGCAGGCGACCTTCAACAATGACGTCGCTCCCATCCTGTTCGACAACTGCGTGCAATGTCACCGGCCAGGTCAGGCGGCGCCGTTTTCGCTGCTGACGTACGACGACGCCTTCGATCGCGCCGAGGATATTGCCGATGCCACGCGCAGCCGCTACATGCCGCGGTGGTTGCCTGAACCGGGTGAGTTCCCCATCCTCGGCCAGCGGCGGTTGAGCCAGGAGCAGATCGACACGATTCAGAGTTGGGTGAGCGGAGGCATGGTGGAAGGCGATGCCGCCGATCTGCCCAACCCGCCGTCCTTTAGCGACGAATGGGAACTCGGCGAGCCCGACCTGATTCTGACCGTGGACCGGCCATACCCCATCAGTCCCGGCACCCGGGACACGTTTCGCCATCTCGTGCTCCCCACGCCCCTGGAGTCGGATGTCTTTGTCCGCGCCGTGGAGTTCAAGACCGGTGGCGCGCCGATCCACCACTCCGTCATCCGTTTGGATGGCACTTCGGGCTCGCGTCGCCGTGACGGTCGGGATGGCCAACCGGGCTTCGACGCGATGTCGTGGGACGGGGACATCCGCGACCCCAACGGCCAATTCGTCGGGTGGGCCCCGGGCCGCGGACCGATCGTGTCGCCCGACGGCATGCCATGGCGGCTGGAGCGCGGCGCCGATCTCGTCGTTGAAGTGCACGTGCCCCCTTCCGTTCGGTCGCTCACGGTTCAGCCGACGATCGGCCTGTTCCTCAGCGACACACCGCCGGTCGAGACGCCGCTCAGAGTGACGATGGAATCCAAGTCGATCGACATTCCGCCCGGCGAGGAAGACTATTTGGTCACCACGACCTACGAATTGCCGGTGGCGGTGGATCTGTTGAGCGTGTTTCCGCACGCGCACCATCTCGGGAAGGAGATGCGCGTCACCGCCACACTCCCCGACGGCGTCGTCCGGTCACTGCTCCACATCAGACAATGGGACTTTCGCTGGCAGCAGGACTACCGCTACGCCACTCCGATACCGTTGCCCCGCGGTACGGCGTTGACGATGCAATACACCTACGACAACTCGGCGGAGAACCCGGCCAACCCACACAGCCCTCCCGTGCGCGTGCAATGGGGGACAGACTCGGCGAATGAGATGGCGACCTTGATGTTACAGGTGCTCCCCCACTCACCCGGCGATGGCGCGCGTCTCGTTCCAATGTTCCGCGAACGTGAACTGCGTGAAAGCATCGCCATGGCCGAGGCACGCGTCGGCGAGGCCGCGGACGTCGCTGAGAATCGGGCGCTTCTTGGCCGTAGCTACGGGGAGGCCGGCCAGTTTGCCACGGCGATTCCGCACCTCGAAGAAGCGTTACGCCTCGGTGACCAGTCCGCCAGCACCTACAGTGCTCTCGGCTTTGCCCTCGCGGCCGAGGGGCGCCTAGCCGAGGCGGTCGTACGCTTCGAGCGCGCGGCTGAACTCGATCCGCTCAACGAAATCATTCACTACAATCGGGGTAACGCGCTGGGTGCGCTGGCACGGTTCGCCGAAGCCGAGGCGGCCTATGAACAGGTACTGGCCCTCAACCCGGACTTCACGGCGGCACACGCAAATCTGGGGATCTCGCTGTACTCGCGTGGACGAATTGAAGACGCCATCCCACACTTCGAGCGTGCCGTCGAACTGCGACCGGACTCCGCGAGATTCCATTTCAATCTCGGCAACGCCTTGGCCGCTTCCGGCCAATTCGCCGAGGCCGTGCCGCACATTCGGCAGTCGCTCGAACTGGAACCGGGCTTCGAACCGGCCAGCGAGACGTTGCGGCAGTTAGAGCAGCTGGATCTAAGGTGAACGCTCCGGCCAGGAGCCTGTAGTTTGTCTCGCACCCGAACGGCGCCGAACGAGCGTGCCGGTACAACGTCTGTCCAGCGTCAACTATTATTCCCGTTGACGACAATTAGAATTCCCGTTTGAGTTAAGGGATGTTCGTCGCCGTCCCGCCTGTGGGAAACGTGGTAAAGCCGTAGGCTTTTCCAAGCAGCGGTGGGAATCCGGGTCTTGCACGGATTTCCACGGATGCGGCGTTTTCCACAGGCCCGTCGCGGTCACTTTTGTCGTCCTTTCGCGTTCTTGGCGGCTTCCATGCGGTAGCTGGACAGATTCAGTTCCAGAATAACGCTGTGATGAACGATTCGGTCGATCGCCGCGGCCGTGGTCATCGGATCCTTGAAGATCTTGTCCCAGTCCGAGAAGACCAGGTTCGATGTGATCAGAATGCTGCGGCGCTCGTACCGGTGAGCCAGCAGAGTGAACAGCACTGCCATCTCGTCCCGGCTGTGCTGGACGTAACCGATGTCGTCAATGATGAGCGCGTCGAACTTGTCGATCCGCTTGAGTTCTTTCTCCAGTTCCAGCTCGGCCTTGGCCCGCAGGAGCCGCTGAACCAGCAGCGCACATGGAGTGAAGTAGATTCTCCGGCCCTTCAGGATGAGTTCATGCCCGAGGGCGCACAGCAGGTGGGTCTTGCCGCTGCCCGGATTCCCGAAGGCCAGGACGTTCTCGGTGCGCTCCAGGAAGTCTCCGTCAAGCAATGCATCCACGCGTCGCTCGACGGTTCGGGGCAATCGGGACTGTTCAAACGCCGCCCAGGTCTTCTCCCGGGGCAGTTTCGATTCCCGCAGGAGCCGTTCGATCTTCCGTTGCCGTCGTTCCTCCAGTTCCAGTTCACACAGCGCCACCAGATACCGGTCGTAGGCCCAACCTTCGTTGGTCGCTACAGTGGCCTGAACGCCGTAGTTGTCGACGAAGGCCGGCAAGTGCAACTGGCGCAGCGAGCTGGCGATCTCGGTCTTCACAGCCATGCCTCCTCCTCGACCGGATCCAGTAACGCGTCATAGTGTCGGATCTCGGGTGGAGCGATCCGAACCTGCCAGGGCGAAGGCGCCGGAGTGTCCGCGTCGATGTGCTCCCGAACCGCTTCGACTGTGATCGGCAGGTCCTTGTCGATCCGATGTCTCAGCGCTTCGTGGACCCGCTCCTCACTGTCCATGGCCGCCATCTCGAGGATCTTCAGATACTGCCGGTCCGCGGTCCCCGGATGGTGTTCCCGCAGCCAGTCGTAGGTCACACGGAACAACAGCCGGGGAAACATGTCCTGCTGATACCGGTAGCGTGGAAAGGCGCCCGGTTTGCGGACCAGGGAATGAATCACGTGCCGGTAATCGATGGCGTGCTTACCCGATCCCCGCAGTCGCGGCATCTGCTCGACGCACTTTCCGCCGTACCAGACTTCCAGCCGTTCCGTATCCAGGCGGACCTCCACGTGTTCGCCGATCAACCGGCTGTCTACCGAATAGACGTTCTTGCGCACCCAGATCGTGCTGTCCCGGGATACGCGAGCCCGGATGCGATGCGTATGGTCCAGTCGTCGAAGCGGGAGTTGCCGCAGAGGCCGGAGTTCCTCACCCAGCCGCTGGCTGCGACCGGCGTTGCGCCGGTCGATCAACCCCGCCAGAAACTGTTCGTATGCGTCCCGGCTCTCGAAGTCCCGGCTTCCGCGCAGCATCAGTTCCTGGTCGACCGCCGTCTTGAATCGATAGTGACTCTGCTCGACGTCGCCGTTCTCATTCGCCTTGCCGGCCTGGGTGTGCGTCGCCCGTAAACCGTAGTGGTCGAGCAATCCTTGATAGCGGGCCGTAAACTCATCCGGATCCTTCAGGTTGTTGACTGCCGCCGACAGGCTGTCGGTCCGATGTTCTTCCGGCGCTCCACCCAACTGCCACAACGCGTTCTGTAGTCCGGCCGATAAGCTCTCGAAGGATTCGGAGAAACACAGCGTCACCGTCTCCCAGTTCGAATAGGTCAGGACGAAGTGATAGGCCAGGTGCTCGAACTTCTGGCCCTCGATGGTCACGTTCAGGCTGCTCATGTGCGTGAAGTCGCTCTGGCATTGCCGCCCCGGATCATGCACCTGAGGGAACATCACTTCCCGCTCCGGACCCGATCGCGCCCGCCACTGCTTGAACCGCCGCTGCAAACTCCGCAGCTGACCTTCCTGGAATCGGCCCGGGTACTTCCGCCCCAGATACTCAAACATCGTCTTCGCCTGAACCGTCGGATGCGCCCGAAGGATCTTCTCGATCTCCCCCCATACCTCTTCGAACGGATCCGGTCGGGTTCGCCATCCATGAGCCTTCCCGATCTGGCTCGGCAGCTGCTTCACCTCCCGGCACTTCCGGGCCGTCTTTGCGTCCATTCCCGCTTTCGAGGCCGCCTGGGCCAGGGTCTCTTCGCTTTGTGTCAGCTTCATCAGTCGTCTCACCTGCTGATCCGTTACCATCCAAACATCTTGCAAAATCAATAACTTGGATCGGTAACATTTCTCTTGAGGCAACGGGAATTCTAATTGTCGTTGGTCGGGAGTTTTAATTGTCGCTGATCAAACGTCGAACCCGCAACGATTCGACCGGCTTGCTACGACTTCTCGGGATTGCTTCGACGTGAATAGAGGGGACTGTACTCGAGTCCGTAGGGAGTCGTCCGTCTCAAACCGGCTTTCTCCCGAAAGTATTCCTTGCGAGACTCCCAAATCGCCGACACCTCTGCCTCGCTGCAGTCTTCGAGGGTGATGTCTTCTCTTGGAACGAAGAAGACCTGTCCGATAGGCATGCTGTGTGTCCCGGAGATTCCCTCCCCGGGCTCCAGGACGTACCGGAATTCCGAGTCGTGTGCGTACCAGTCAGTCTGGACCCGAACGATAAGCATCGGTGCAATCGGCCGCTCGATCATGTTTAGAACGGGGACGTACACGGTGTCCCACGCGGGCTCGGTCCTGAAATTCGTCGCCCCGCGAAGTGTGATCGCGCCCGCTGGAGTGCCCAGATCCTCAGGAACGAAAAACGCTCGTGCCAAGCCTGGCGCGGCTTTCGGAGGTATCGGCGGGTTCGAGACCATGAACGTGACATCCTGCTTCATCTTGCCGTTGCTCCCGACCGGAAGCACGAACCTGACCGAAAAGATCGCTTGGCGTTCCCCTGAAGCGTTGCTGGCGAAGTAGGTAAAGTTATATTGTCCATCCCCCTGGTATTCGACGTGAAATGCTTCAGCCGGTTCAAGCGGAGGATAAACCAGAAATCCAAGAGCGCTTCCCGCCTCGAGGACGGGGCAGTTGCGCGAATGCTGTGGAAGGTGAGGCCGCTGCGGCTCCTTGCGCGGCTTCAAGCCGACACCCGGGCGCGTCGAATTGGGAAACATCCGAACTTTCATTAGCCCATGATAGACCACGGCGGTTTGATTCCAGCGACGATAAACACGAGCCTGATACGGGAGTCCCCGTTGCCAGCGGTTCCAGCCAAACCCTTGAGGCTGAAATGGCCCGGACCTACCCCAGTCACTTTTCAATAGAGGCACATCGACTACCGTGGGAGCGTCAGGACGGGAAGGACCCGGGTCCGCCTTTCTCACCGGTTTTCGTCGCGTAGAATCGGAGACGCCGTCAGTGCCAGGGCGCATATCCTTGCGCCGGACCAAGCGCCTATGCCCGCATCCGGAGTGCCCATATATGGAAAAGTGAGCCTTCAGGGGGCGTGACCTGGAAGTCTACGCAATCCCTTGCGGGCAAGATGCCCGCGTTCCCAGGGGGCGTAACCTGGAAGTCTATGCAATCCCTTGCGGGCAAGATGCCCGCGTTCCCAGGGGGCGTGACCTGGAAGTCTACGCAATCCCTTGCGGGCAAGATGCCCGCGTTCCCAGGGGGCGTGACCTGGAAATGCACGCAATCCCTTGCGGGCAGGATGCCCGCGTTCCCAGGGGGCGTGACCTGGAAATGCACGCAATCCCTTGCGGGCAGGATGCCCGCGTTCCCAGGGGGCGTGCCTGGAAGTCTACGCAATCCCTTGCGGGCGAGGCGCATATCCTTACTCCGGATGAAGCGCGCCAACGGGACCGCGTTCCTATGGCGCACAGGATGGGTGGGAACGGAAGGAACATGCGGGCCTGGCGGTTGGATCCGGCGCTACGGCAGACAACTCTTGAGAAATGCGGACTTGGTCAAACTGCTCGCGAATCTGTTCGAGCTACCGTTTGACCGACTCAAAGGAAAGCAGAGGAAGCGGCCGCGTCACCCACCCAATGACACGCATGGCTTGGCACCCCGCGGAAAGAACGGGCAGGGTCGGGTCACGGCGGCCTTGACCCGTCAACCGGGTCGTGACAGGAGTCGCTATTGGTTCGGGTTGATGCCCCGGGTCCTGCTCAACCATTCGACCAGCGTTTCCAGTTCCTCGTCCGTAAGCACGGCGCCCTGTTCTCTCATAGTGACCAGGACGACTCGCCATCCGTCCAGCGAGTATCGAGCGTCATTGATCCGATCCATGTTATGACATTGCGTGCAAGCCCTGTCCATGAGCCTGAAGGCTTCGGGGTCCGAGAAAAACTCCGTGATCTCGGGAGGAATGTACGACCGTGGAAATGGCTCCGAATCGGGACCGAACTCATCGACGACCCAGTCGAGAAGAAGCGTCTGCTCTTCCTCGGACAGAGCGACTTCTGGCATGCTTTCGTGACTGGAATCGATGAGATCGCCCCATCCCGCTCGGTCCAGGGCAAAAAAAGCGTAGTCATCGATGCCGTGGCAGGATATGCAGTTTTGGCGTACGACCTGCCACACTTCCCCCTCCGGCCTGTCTACTTTAGGCCGGGCCGCTCCCCTGTCCTGAGCGCCCGCCGACGCGGCCAGACAGGCCAACAGCCCCACCATGGCTACGGCCGTCCTCGTCATTGCGGGCCTTCCGGTTTTCCGCTTCATGCGCCGTCCTTCTCCAATGAGTTCATCGAATTGCGTGAAAGAATACTTCTTGAATCAGAGTCTAAATGATCGCCACGCGGGCCGATTTCGATTCGGCCCGCGTGGGTCATGTCAACGTAGGCTTGTCGGCGACTCCAGGAACCCGAGTCCCCTTCACAGGCCCCGGAGTGTGCCACCGATCGCTAGGCTATCGAGAGTAGCCCGGTGCTGTCACCGAGCACGTCCCGCTCGATACCGTACAGTTCGAGAATGCCCATAAGCATATTCGAACATCGCTGCGTGTTGTCCGGGTACACCAAGTGACGATTCCCTCTGAAAGTACCGTCGACGCCGCCAACAAGGATTGTCGGGACCTTCTCATGTGCGTGGCGATGGGAATTGCCCATGTTGGTACTCTTGTAGATCAACACGTGATCCAGAACATTGCCGTCGCCGTCGGGGGTATTCCTCAGCTTGTCAACGAAATAGGCGAGATTCTGGACGTGGTACCGATTGATCTTGGCATAGTTGGCAATATTCTCCGGCTTGTCGCCATGATGGGACGAGCCGTGCCATCCGCCGTCAAATCCCGACTCGGGGTAGCTGGTGCCGGTCAGGTCGCGACCCAACATGAACGTGATGGAACGAGTGATATCTCCCTCGAAAGCCAGCGCCATCAGGTCGTACATCAAAAGAAAATGGTCGTGCTTGCTCTGCGGCACGCCGAAGGGGATCTCCTCGGCGGGTTCCGCCACGTTCTTGGACATCGCGATCTGGATCCGGCGTTCGATCTCACGAACGTTGTCCAGATAGGTGTCGAGTCGGGCCTGATCGCCCGGCGGCAGATCCCGCTTCAAAGCGGGAATCTCGCGCGTGACTGAATCGAGAATGCTTGCGTTCCGCATTCGTCCCTGCATCCGCTCCTCGGTGCTCGTCCCGTCGCCAAACAACCGCTCAAAGGCCACGCGCGGATTGGTTTCGGTCGGAAGCGGCTGCGTGGGCGTGGGCCACGAGATGCTGTTGGAGTAGGCACAACTATAGCCAAAGTTACAACCGCCAAAATTGCCCGTATCCTCGATCCCGAGCTGGAGGGATGACAATATGGTGTCCTGACCATACTTGTTCGCGACCATTTGATCGATAGTGACGCCCAGATACGGGTTCACGTTGTTTCTTCGCGGACGGGCGCCGGACAAGAGTGCCGCACCTCGCGCGTGATCTCCCGCGGGTTCTTCCGCCGTCGGCGCCGAGGCCGTTGCATCGAGGTTGGTGATCAGAACCGTGCGGTCACGGAACGGCTCCAGCGGTTTCGTTATGTACGAAAACTCAAAATCGGAACCTTCCTGCGACGGGCTCCAATATCCCGGCGCGGCGCCATGCGGGTGCCAAATGCCTACAAAACGATGCGGGGCCACTGCCGCCGTCTGGTTCAGAGGCGTTTGAGCCGGCAGCATGGATTCCAGCAACGGTAACGATATCGTGGCGCCGACGCCTCTCAGAAACGTACGGCGGGGGATAGCCTTCTTGGTGATAAACATGCGATGGACTCTCCTTCAATCAGAAAATACAAACCTACACTTTGTATTGTTAACCCGACTATTCATCGGCTGCAAGTAATTCTTCAGTCTTCATTCTCGACAGGAACTGCGGACTTTCAATGATGCCCATAACGATCGACCGGAATCGGTATTCGTCGCTCTCCGCATCCTGCACGATCGAACGGACCACGGGCATATCGGAATACTCGACGCCTCGCCCGAGAGCGTACGTCATCATGTTCTTGGTAATCGTGCGAACATACTGCGGCGTATATCGCAAGAGCGCCTCTCGCAACTCCACGGGGCCGGTGACCGACGAGCCGTCATGCAGTTCGACGGTTGTATTGAACGGCGTTCCCGCCTCGTCTCCTTGATCGGTTCGCCAGCTTCCATCGGCGTCGAAGTTCTCCAGGGCGAAACCGATCGGATCCATCAGCTTGTGGCACGTTGAACAAGGCTCATTTTGCCGGTGGAGGGTCATTTGCTCGCGCAACGTAAGGATTCTTCCATCGTCGCTACCCGAGTCCTCCAGAGCCGGAACGTTCGGAGGCGGGGCCGGCGCGGGACTGCCGAGAATGTTCTCAAGGATCCAAACGCCCCGCTTGACCGGAGAGGTTCTGAAATTCTGAGTAAACGTGATCGACAGGAAGCTTCCATGCCCCAACAATCCTCGACGATAGTCCAGTTCCGGTCCAAGGTCGACGCGGCGGAAGTGGGAGCCATAAATGCCCGGGATGCCGTAGTGCAGCGCGAGCCGCTCATTGACGTATGTGTAGTCCGCCGTCAGCAGATCGACGATGCTGCGATCCTCACGCATGATGCTCTCAAAGAGCAGCTCCGTTTCGCGACGGAAGCTCGTGCGCAGTTCGTCGTCCCAGTTGGGATAGGACTTTCCATCGGGGAACGTCACCGGCAGGTTTCGCAGGTACAGAAGTTGGTTGGCGAAATTTTCGATAAGAGCTTCAGATCGAGGATCTGCAAGCATTCGGTCGACCTGCTGCCCGAGCACCGTGGGGTCGCTGAGCCTTCCCTCCGCGGCGATGTCGATCAACTCATCGTCCGGAAGACTGCTCCACAGAAAGAAGGACAAGCGCGAAGCCAATTCCAGATCGTCGACGCGATAGATTTCACCCGGCGCCAAGTCGGCCGGCTCCTTTTCGAAGCGCACTAGAAACTGAGGGCTGGCCAGGATCCGCCGGAGCGCCAACTCGATTCCGTCCTCAAAGCTGCCGTCGGCACGACCCTGCTCGTAAAACACCATCAATGCTTCAAGGTCCTGCGAGTCTACGGGACGCCTGAAGGCCGTCTTTGCCAGCGTCGAAATGATCTCGTTTGCGCAGGACTCTTCCTGATCCGCGTTCTCGGGCCGACATGTATAGACTTTGCGGATGCTGGGTGAGTCCACCGGACGCTCGGAACTGAACGGCCCGGAAATCCTGAAGAAACCGATGATCGGCGGGTACTGCAACTGGGCAATGGCGTTGTTTTCCAGGGACTTTCGATCGTATTCCTGCACCATGTTCAGGCTGGGTCCATAGTTCTTCGCCAGGAATGTGGCGCCCACGCTGCGAGTCCCGGCCCTGACATAGGCCGTCAGATCGATGGATCCATCGTCCTCCGCCTGCATGCCCGATGTCATTCCAACGCCTGTGTAATCGGCCAAACCGACTCTCTCGCCGTCGATCAGAAATTCAATCTGCTCGCCCGGATGAAAGCTCCCAAGACCGTAGTTTTGAACCGATAACCTGTACTCGCCGTCGGACGGGAACGTGTGTCGAACCAGCATCCCGCCTCGGGTGCCAAATGGCAGGCCTTCGAGGTGCTGGGTCTGCGATGTATCGGCCTGCGCGATATAACTGGCTTGCGTTGGGGATTCCCAGTGGCCGATCGCCATGCGGGCGATCCTCGCCGACGCGGTTACGTAGGATTCCAGCAGCGTTGGAGAAAGCGTCAACGAGCCTGCGACATTATCGAAGCCATCCGCCGAATCGTCCGGCGGCAAGAAGAGCGCGGGGTCGATCTCGAAATCGATGAGGTCGCGAACCGCATTAGCGTATTCGGCCCGGTTCATGCGGCGCATCACGACGGACCCGGGATTTGGACGCGATGCGGCGGCGCTGTCGATTTCATTCTCCAGCCAGTCCCTCAGCGCCGCGTATTCGTCCACGGGAGGTCGCCTCACGCCCGACGGCGGCATCACGCCTGCCCGAAGTTTGAGGATGACCCTTTCCCACAACTCCGCATCATTCGCCAGCTCGGAAAAATCGGCATTTTCGAGCGTCAGATTCGCGGTTCTCACTCTATCGCTGTGGCAGGTGACGCAGTACTGATCGACCAGCGCTTTCGGATTCAGCGCTTCGGACGTCGCAACGGCAGTTGCCGAAACGTCCTGCCCGTAGCCGGGGACCGCGGTTACCAGTCCCATGCAACCAATTAAAACTAACGTTTTCATTGACGACTCCGTTCCAGGGCAATTCATGAAGGCAGGGCTCAAGCTGCCGGCTCAAATTCGACTAATAATAATTTGAGTGGAATCTTAGTGCAATCTATTATTATTTGTTTAGAAAAATCGATAGTCGACTATGATGCATACGTCCGGAGCGTTGCATCGATGGCTTAAGTTGTTCTTGTAGATGTTGAACGGCATGCGGCCTTCAGGTACTCGGAGTAACGTACGGGATCAGACACTCGGCGGGAGGAGACACATGTTTACGAGAGGCGTACTTGGTTGCTCGGTGATCATCTTGCTGTTGGCCACCGGTTTTGGCGTGGCTGCCAGCGATATCGCCGACACGGTAATGAGAAGAAACAGTGTGGCGGAGGTGCGCTCCATGCTGGAGCAGAAGGCCGCAGAGACACTCCAGCAGACGACTGCTGAAACCGGTTTTCCATTTGAGCGCTTGCGCGAGTTTCTCGACTACGTCAATGAGCCGCAGGTGGATGGCGCCACGGCGTTGCACTGGGCTGTGCGGTGGGACGATCTGGAGACCACGGAGTTGCTGCTCACCGCGGGGGCGAATGTGTCCGCGGCGAACATAGAAGGTGCGACACCGTTGATGCTGGCGGCAATGAACGGGAACGCGGCCATTATTGCCAGACTCGTGGACGCAGGCGCCGACACGAACGCACCGCTTACCTTGAATGGCGATACCGCGCTCATGCTGACAGCGCGCACGGGCAAGAACGACGCGGTTGAGACGTTGTTGGACGGTGGCGCAGACGTCAATGGGCTTGAAACCTGGGGCGGCACAACCGCGCTGATGTGGGCCGTCGAGGAGAACCATCTCGATACGGTCGCGATGCTTTTGGACAACGGCGCCGACGTCAATGCCAGGTCGTATTACATCCCGTCGGCCACCGCCCGGGGTTTTGAAGGCGCCACGCCGGTGCCTCCCTCACCAGATCAATCCCCAGCCGAATACGCCAACGGTTGGCTCACCCCGATGATGTTTGCGGCCCGAGAAGGCTATATGGATATAGCGCGTACGCTGGTTGACGCCGGCGCGGATTTGGACATAGTCTCAGCCGACGGGAAAAACGCCCTGGCTCTCGCGATATTCAACGGCCACTATGAAATGGCGTCCTACCTGATCGACAACTTTGTGGACGTGAATCAGGCCGACGCGCAACGTGTCACGCCGCTGTTCTGGGCGGTGGACCGCCGCAACATGGAATTGGCGACCAACGGTTTGCCCTGGACAATCACGGCGGATCCCCTGCCGCTGATCGAGAAACTCCTCGACTGGGGCGCCGACCCGAACGCTGTCGTGAACAACACTCCGAGGGCACGCAATCGCGGGGCCTCTCCGCGCATCGTGTATGCTTCGTCCCTGATGCGTGCCGTATTCACCGGCGACCTGAAAACCACCCAGCTCCTTCTTTCGTATGGGGCGGACCCTCACGCCAAATCCAGCGACAGAGAGTCCATGCTGCAAGCGTCGGCTGGCCTCGCGCTTATTCCCGGCTATCAGATGGAAAGACCCGAAGACGAGAGGCTTGAGGTCGTCAAGCTTCTGGTGGAACTCGGAGAAGACTTGAATTGGGCGGACAGCTACGGCATCACGCCGCTGATGGCCGCAGCCAACATGGGATATACCAAAGTCGTCGAATACATGGTCGAGGAGGGTGCGGATCTGGGCGCCTATGATTTGGGCAAGAAACTGGATGGGTCATTCATGGCGAGCGTCGAACCGCTGATGCCCGTCGACTATGCGATAGGCGTGGGAACGTTCCTTCCGAACAATTCCGTGGAGAATCACCCGGAAACCGAGGAGGTCATGTTCAGGCTGATGGCGGAAAGGGGCATCGTGCACACCACCTCCGAGTGCACTTTGAGAGGATTCACCTGCGCCACCGCGAACGTCGATCCCAAGACGGCAACGCCGTTGGAAATCGTCGTCATGCGGCGGGTCCAGGTCGGAAAGCAGGTGGACGGTCTGGCCACGGGTCTCAACGCTGACGAACAACTTGCGATAATCGCCCCGGAGGCGGAGCCGGATCAACAGTAACAACCAGTAGATGATCCGCGGGAGCGCCCGCGGGTTATCGCCGAAAATCAAGTCCTCCATGGTCGACCGTGTGTGCTTCCATGGAGGACTTTTTTGTGTGAGCCATTATCGTTCGAAACCTTCGGGCGATTCCTCTGCGTTGCTGACAACAATCCGGACCGACCCCTCCACAAGATGAGTCGTTCGACCGTTCGGGCGAGGTCCGCCTGAATGCCGCTTCCCACGCACCTGCCCAGCCGAAAAACCCATTCCGGCAACACCCGACAGACACTCGACCTCGCCGGACCGGGTCTCGAACCGATTTTTCCGCCTGAATTACTTTAATTCCAGAACTGGTGAAACATGCGGGGCAGGCCGGCTCCTTGCAGCATGTTCTTGACCCAGGTATAGCTGCAACCGATGGCGCGGTCATCCACCAATTTCTCATGAAAATGCCGGACGTTCAGGTCGTGGTACTGCTCCCGGTACAGTCTCAACACCGTCTCCACGCCGGGGGCGGCCACCTTCCTTCAGTTCCCCTTCCCTTTCCGGCCGTCGAACAGCATCTTCATCCCTTTGTTCTCGTAGTTGGCCTTCCAGCGCAGCATCGTCGGGTCGCTGATCCCCAGAATCTCGGCCGCGCCTGCCACCACGTGATCTTCTTCGCCGTGGCCTGCAACATTACATCTTGCACTCTCATGACTCGCTCCATCTCGGCGGCCGGTATCTGCGCCCTTGCCTATCCTCCAGGCTCTAAAGCAGATACCCTCCTCCGGTCAAAAGCGGCCAACTAGCCCGCATTTCTCACGAGTTGTCTGCTACAGTGCCGGATCCATCCGCCAGTGCTGCGTTCCGCTTCGTCGGGCTCCTCGACGTACCGTCAAGTACACCTCCGGTGCCCTCCGGGCGCGCGCCTTGCTCTGACGGCGTCTCCGACTCTTCGCGACGAAAACCCGTGAGAAAGGCGGGCAAGTGTGCTAACCACAGCGCAGGGCTTAGTGCTTGACAATGTTGATTCCATTGACGATATTCACTTCACGGAGCCCGCATGATGATTCTTTCCCCTCTTTCAAGCCGCGTGTGTGACGGCCCGTGGGAACCGCTCCGATGAAGCATTTGAACGCTGCCAATCGGACACTGGTTGCGGGTGTCGCGTTGGTGCTGGCCTCATGGATCACGGACGGTCAAACGGCGGGCCAAGGGCCATCCGGCGACGCGTTTCTCAGCACATCCGGCCGTGCGCTTCTCGATCGGTACTGCGTCGGTTGCCACAATCAATACCAGCCGACAGCGGGATTGGCCTTGGACGGGGCCGCTGACCTCGCCTCGAATCCGGCCGCCTGGGAGAAGGTCGTCCGGAAGCTCCGCGCAGGCCTGATGCCTCCGGCCGGGCAGCCGCGCCCCCAGCACGAGGTTGCGCAAGACTTTGCCGCCAGCCTCGAAGTCGAACTCGATCGTCTGTCTCAAACTGCAGTCAACCCCGGCCGTCCCGCTCTCCATCGTCTCAACCGGACCGAGTATCAGAACGCCGTGCGCGACCTGCTTGAGTTGGAAGTCGATGCCGCCTCTCTGCTGCCCCCGGACGATTCGAGCCACGGATTTGACAACGTTGCGGCTTCGCTCGGTGTCTCGCCGGCTTTGCTGGAGCGGTACGTTTCCGCTGCCGTTGCTGTCAGCCGCCTCGCCGTTGGCGATCCGGCGATTCCGCCAAGCCACGATGTATATCGAACTGCGGGGGATCTGTCCCAGACGACCCACATAGACGGGCTTCCCCTGGGCACGCGCGGCGGGCTGCGGGTCCGTCATCATTTCCCGCTGGATGGCGAATACGCCATCAAGGCCAATATGCTGCTTGCACCGGCTCAGACACGCATGGGCGCGGCAACTGGAGGCGAACAACTTGAGATCATCCTCGACGGGGAACGGGTGGGCCTGTTCAACGTAGACGACGAAGATGATCTGGCCGGAATGGAGGTCCGGGTCCAGGTTCCGGCAGGTCCGCATTGGGTGGGTGCCGCGTTTCTCTCGCGGAACTTCAAGTCCGACGACGCGATCCGGCCTCTGCTGAAGAGCACGTTCGACCCCACGATCTGCATCCAGGCCGGATGGACCTGCTTGCCGCACCTGGGGACGATCAGCATTGCAGGGCCGCTGACGGTTACCGGTTCCGGTGAGACACCAAGCCGGAAGAAAGTTTTCGCCTGCCGTCCGCAGACAGCGGCCGAGGAGCTGTCATGCGTCCGCCAGATCGTATCGACTCTGGGGAATCAGGCCTACCGCCGTCCGGTCACCGACGAGGACCTGGAAGTCCTGCTGGAGTTCTACGAGCGTGGACGTGCTGGAGGGAGCTTTGAAACCGGTATCGAGATGGCGCTTCAGCGGATATTGGCCAGTCCCGAGTTTGTCTTCCGGTTCATTGCCGAGCCCGGGAACGTACCTCCCGGCGGCACCTATTACATCAGCGACATAGAGTTGGCCTCAAGGCTTTCGTTCTTCTTGTGGAGCACGATTCCCGACGGGGAGCTCCTCGATCTGGCGGCAGCCGGCAGGCTTCGACAGCCCGGCGTGCTTGAGGGGCAGGTCCGGAGAATGTTGGCCCACTCGCGCTCGGACGCGATGATCCAGAACTTCGCTGGGCAATGGTTATATCTCCGGAATCTCGACACGACAAGTCCCGTGCCGGCCGACTTTCCACATTTCGACGACAACCTCCGGCAGGCGTTCAAGCGCGAGACGGAGCTGTTTTTCGAGAGCATCGTGCGCGAAGATCGCAACGTATTGGAATTGCTGACGGCCGACTACACCTTTGTTAACGAGCGCCTGGCACGCCACTATGGCATTCCAAACGTGTATGGCAGCCACTTCCGTCGCCTGCGCCTGGGTCCCGCATATGACGTCCGCCACGGTTTGCTGGGGAAGGGAAGCGTCCTGTTTGTAACGTCGTACCCCAACCGGACCTCGCCCGTGGTGCGAGGGAAATGGATTCTGGAGCAGATTCTGGGCTCTCCGCCGCCGGCGCCGCCTCCAGACGTTCCCGAACTGGCGGAGCAGACGCGCGAGGAAGTCGAGCGCGGCCAAGCCAACTCTGTGCGCACCAGGCTCGAAGCCCATCGGGCGAATGCCGCTTGCGCGTCGTGTCACAACATCATGGACCCCATCGGTCTGTCGCTGGAAAACTTCGATGCGATTGGCGCTTGGAGGACGAAGGATGAAAGCGGGGCGGTGATCGACGCGTCGAGCGAACTTGTCGACGGCACGCGGGTCGATGGCCCATCGAGTTTGCGTGCGGCATTGCTTCGATATTCTGACCAGTTTGTGCGAACGTTCACTGAGAACCTTATGGTGTACGGTCTGGGTCGGGGCGTTGAGTATTACGACATGCCCGTCGTCCGTTCGATCACGCGCGAGGCGGCCCGAGATGACTACCGATTCTCGGCAATTGTGATGGGTATTGTTAACAGCGCACCCTTTCAGATGAAGATCAAGGAAACGGGTGATTGAAGTGGTGTCCGCCACCCGGAACCTCGGTGAGTGATTGAGATGGCGTTTGGATCGAAGAACCGACCCCTAAGCCTCGGCGCCGATGGTTCAGGCGTTTGGACGGGAGCCTAGATAACCATGTTCCTGAGTCAAAAGCACATTCCCCGCCGGATGTTTCTCCGAGGCATGGGGGTCACGCTGGCCCTGCCCCTGCTGGACGCGATGGTCCCAGCACTGAAGGCTCAGGCGCCGTCCAGGCCCCGTGTTGCCTTCGTATACATTCCGCACGGGGCGAGCATGCCGTATTGGACGCCTCTGGCCAGGGGTGCCGGTCTCGACTTTGCCCCCGAGATTTTTGAGAATCCTCAGCTTCAGTTCGATCGTGCCTCCGAAGGTGCTGACTTTCAATTGTCCGAGATCCTGACGCCGCTCGAGGCGTTCCGCAGTCGGATGACGATTGTGAGCGGTCTTGCCCATCGGATGGCTGACGCCCAGCCCGGCGAAAAAGGCGGGGACCATGCGACACCGGCTGCCGTCTTCTTGAGCGGGGCGCATCCTCGGATGACCACTGGTCAGGACGTGCGCTTGGGGGCAACCGTCGATCAGGTCATGGCCAAGAGCATCGGTCAGGATACACCCCTGCCTTCGCTCGAACTGGGCATCGAGGACGTCGGTGCCACCGGAACCTGCGGATCGGGTTACAGCTGTGCTTACAGCAATACGATTTCCTGGGAAACACCCACGAAACCGCTTCCTGTCGAGATTCGACCGCGTGTCGTCTTCGATCGGCTCTTCGGGGACGGGAGCACACCTGAAGAGCGGTTAGCTCTAAAGGCGCAGAAGCGGAGCATTCTGGATTCGATCACCCACGACGTCACCCGTTTGCGCGGCTTGATCGGCCCCAGCGATCGGTCCAGGCTGGATCAATACCTGGACGACATACGGGAAATCGAGAGACGGCTAGAAATTTCCCAGGATCAAGAGGAGGACGTTGCGTCGCCGAGCGTCATCGGCGTGCCCGAATCCTTCGAGGAACACGCCGACCTGATGTTCGATCTGATGACACTGGCATTCAAGTCGGAGATTACACGGATCTCGACGATCATGCTGGGGCGAGAGTTGAGCGTGCGCAGTTTCCCCGAAAGCGGTCACAACGGTGGCTGGCACGGCACATCGCATCACGGGCAAAATCCCGAGCGGATGCGGAACTGGGCGAAAGTGAACAAGTATCACGTGGGCGTACTGAAGACTTTCCTCGACAGACTCCAGGCGACTCCAGATGGGGACGGCAATCTGCTGGACCATTCCATGATTCTTTATGGCAGTGGACTCAGTAATGGCAATCAGCACAACCACTATCCACTTCCAGCACTTGTCCTGGGCGGCGCCTCAGGGCGCCTGCGGGGCGGACGGCACCTCATTGCCGACCGGACCTCGATGTCGAACCTCCTGCTGTCGATGCTGGACGTCGTGGGGATCGATGTGGGTCACTTCGGTGACAGCACCGGAAAGCTCGATATTTGATGTTCGATCACGGGAAAACCAATCGCATGTATGTCCTGACGCTGCTGGGAATATTCGGATGTCTGGCTACTTCTGGTCAGGTTGCGGCCGCGCAGGGTGTCGCGGATGCAGTGATGCAGAGGGATTCGGAACGACTACAGCGTTTGGTGGAACAGAAGGCGGCGGCGGACGCGCCACAAGCCGACGGCACAACCGGTCTTCACTGGGCGGCGCGCTGGGACGATCTTGATTCGGCCCGGCTCCTGCTGGATGCGGGCGCCGATCCGACTCTGTCGAACCGGGCGGGAATCACGCCGTTGTATCTGGCTGCTCTCAATGGCAGCGCGCCGATGTTAAAAACCCTCCTGGATTCCGGCGCGGACCCGAACACACGGGTCACCACGAGCGGGGAAACCGTACTGATGACCGCAGCCAATACCGGCGAACCGGAAGCGGTGCGGTTACTGCTGGAACGCGGGGCCGAGGTCGACGCCAGGGAGGCCGTTAAAGGGCAGACCGCATTGATGTGGGCGGCTGCTGAAAATCACGTTGAAGTCGTCCGGCTGCTTGTCAATCACGGAGCGGATATCAACGCCTGCACCCACATAGATCTTGAGAACACCGCCCGGGGTTTTATCATCACCGGTCCTGGGGTTGCGGCCCTTCCCTGCGTTGCGGGTAAGGCCGCTGTTGAACCCGAACCGGTTCCCGACCCGCAGGCACGCACGACGGGGCGTCGGCGGGGTCCACCGCTGGGAGGGTCCGGTGGAGGCGGGATGACGCCGCTCCTGTTCGCCGTTCGACAGGGTCACGTCGACACCGTGCGCGTACTCCTGGAAGCGGGCGCCGATGTCGACCAGACAATGGCCGACGGAACCGGCGCGATGATCGTGGCGATCATCAATGGTCAGTATGCCTTGGCCAGCGAGCTCCTTTCGCGGGGCGGCGACGCGAACGTTAAGGACCTGAGGGGGCGGGCGGCGCTCTATGCCGCTGTCGATATGCGCAACTATCGCTGGTCCGAGCTGCCCAAGCCGCCTGACGACGGCATGGACCCACTCGCCCTTATCCGGCAGCTTCTTGACCTTGGAGTCGACGTAAACGCGCCCTTGACTTCGGCAATCCCCTATCGGGGGCCGTCGAATTTTTCGAATATTTTTGAAAGCATGGTCGGGGCGACGCCGTTTCTGCGTGCGGCGGAGTCTGGAGACGCAACCCTGATGCGTTTGTTGATGGATCATGGGGCCGACGTTCATGTCACGACCGGCGATGGAAAGACCGCGTTGATACTTGCCGCGGGAGTGGGCTACTCCGACGGCAGTACGTTCGAATGGTCCGAGAAAGAAACCCTTGGGGCGATCGAACTCTGTTTAGCGGCGGGAATAGATGTCAACGCTGCCAGTGCCACCGGAATGACCGCGCTCCTGGGCGCCGCTCACCGCGGATCCAACGCGATCGTTCAGTACTTGGTGAGCCACGGCGCGGATCTCCACGCTCGTGACAGTTCTGGGCGCGGCGCCCTGGACTGGGCGGCGGGTGTGGTGGTTATCGCCCAGAGACCGGCCCGGGAGCAGCCCCATACAGTTACACTGCTTCGAGCCCTGATTGGTGAAGAGAGGGTTGAGAACCGGCCCTAGCGCCGGTGGGACCGGCCGGTCTCACCAGTGGTTGAGAATTTGTTGAGAACTGGCGGGGTCGGCCCGCTTCCCCGATCTTTGATCGCCGCCTAATCTACTGATATCAAACATGTTAAAGGAATGGGCAGTACAAGGCTCGAACTTGTGACCTTTCGGGTGTAAACCGAATGCTCTTCCAACTGAGCTAACTGCCCTGGATCGATTGAATCGATAGGTTCGATTGAATCGATTGACAATACTCTATGCGCGGCTGGCCAATCCCTCTACCGAGTTTCGAAATCCAATTGCAGCCACTGCGATCCAATTCGCTCTGAACCTGAATCGCCCCGTTTTCCGGGACGGACGGCACTCAGCATAATAAAGTCGGCGGTTCGAGCGCAAGACGCTGTCGCGCCTGATCGAAGACCGGCGGCGGATCATCTGGCGACGAAGCGCATCTCGCTCACATCCAGGATCGGCGTGTACCCGATCCGCCGGTAAATCCGGTTGGATGTCGGATTCGACAGATCGGTATACAAGCAGCAGTACTCCAGCCCGGCTTTCTCACGGGTTTTCGTCGCGAAGAGTCGGAGACGCCGTCAGAGCTGGGGCGTAAAAAGCGGCGCGAGGAACGCGCCTGGAACGCGGGGCATCTCATCTTTGGCGCGTGAATACGCGCCACGCCCGCAAACGAAAGTCCACATCCTGAATATTGAGCCGCTTGGGCTTGGCCTTCACCCGTAGCGCGTCAGAGGGAAAGAGAAGAGCGGGCAAGATGCCCGCGTTCAACGGCGCGTTCCTCGCGCCGGGCGCGTAGCGGCGTGTTCCTCACGCCGGATCAAGCGCGGGGCCAGAAGGTTTCTGACGGAACTGGAAGTCAGCGCGGACGATGGATGTGACCGGGGTGGGTCGCACGCGGAGGAAGATGTGCGCCCTTCCGCCTGCTGAATGCCCAAGCATGTTCCAGCGCCGTGGGCAGGCGTCTTTTTCTTGCGCGCGGCAGCGCGCCCTGGGAACGCGGGCATCCTGCCCGCAGCGGCTGGACCCAACCCGATGCCGGACCCAGCGCACCAGAAACTGTCTTGCTGGCCGGAATCCGTTCTGAACACCCCCCGTGGATGTGCATACGCCGAAAGCAAGGCGCCCGGTCTCTTCCTTCAATCGGATTTACGGCTGCCACTCAGTAGGCATACAACATGGGCGGCTCTTTCCCGAGCAGTCGCAGGTAGGTGTATAGCTGGCCGCGGTGATGCCAGTGCTCGTCGTAGCCAAAGTCGAAAAAACGCCACGCGGGATAGGTCCCCATGGGAGACTCGACGGGACGATTGAGATCTTCTTCAGACATCGCCTCGAGAATTTCCTCCGCAACTCGATGGCAGGATTCGGCAAATGCCCGGACATCGGCTGCCGTGCCCAGTGACGCAATTTCCGCCGTCGCGGCCTCGGGATTCGAACGGTTCGCCTCTTCCATGGTGAACCGGCCTTTCAGCGCGGCCTCCGCGAGTATCCTTTCCTGGCTGTAGATGTGAAAGACGAGTTGCTACGGCGTACGCATGGCGGCCATTGGCCTGAATTCGAGATCCTTGTCGTCGAAAGCGGCGATCGCCCGAAGCGTTACGCCATGCACCATCTTGAAATATTCAAGTTTTGCTGTGAAATCCGACTTGGTCATCATGTCCCTGTTCTCGGGTACTCCCTCCCATCGCCCTTGAAGCTATTTCAGGGCGAGCTTCCTGCCCGCTCCCGAACGTTATTCGGCCTCAGGAGGAGAGAAAACGACTGCAGTCAGAAGATTTCAGGGCACCACCCGGCTCGGCGTCTCGGCCTCGCCGTAGGCATTGACGATGTTCTGCGGGAATGTGTTGTTGTCCTGGCAGATGTACTCGAAGATCTCCGTGTTCGGCCTCCAGTTGATGGCAAAACCGCTCTCCCACGTGGCGTCATAGGCACCGGGATCGTCGATCGTGATGTCGTATTGCAGCGTGTCGAAATCGGTGCGCGTGATGCGCTCGATCAGGTGCATCCTATCGGTGTGGGGCAACCCATCGCGGTTCATCCAGAACCTTTCGTTGAAGCCGACGGTATCCACAACCAGGGTGTCGTCTTCCCAGCGGCCCACCGAGTGCCCGTAGTAGCTCGGTGTCGGGTTCTCCGGGTGCGGGCGGCCGTCCATGTAGATGACGCGATAGGTGTGCGGCCCGCCGATGTCGAAGATGTACACCCGCTGGAGTTCCGGAAGGTCCACGATCTCCAGACCGTAGGGCGTGACGAATTCCCGCGCGCCGCCCGACGGCTTGCATCGTGCATGAGGTTCGTAGCTCAGAAACGTGATGTGGCGTTCATCCACGATCGCGCGGGCCCAGGGCTTCAGCGGGACGTCGTCGATATGGATGGGGGCGCCCAGGGTCGCTCGCGCTTCGTAGTTGTTCGGGTTGATGGCCAACCGGCCGCCGTTGCCGACCCACACGCCGGTTTCGCCGGGCAGGGCCCCGAGGTTGGGACGGCCGTCGGGGTGACGCGGAGTTGGCGCGGACGGTTCCGCCGGTGCGCCGCCACGGCCGCGTTGGCCAGACAACGATAAACCCGAGCCCGCCAGTACCACCACCAGGAAAGCGAAACCGATCGAACGAATGTGCATCTTTTGGGTCACTCCAATATCTTCAGACCTTCTAACGGAGCGTACCATCGGCTAGCCGGGCCGCACAAAACAAAAGTCGAAAATCAGCCATGGCGAATCGACTTCGAGGGGTTCAGGCGAACAGCCAGCGAAGCATGGCTTTCTGGGCGTGAAGCCGGTTTTCGGCTTGATCCACTACAACGGACCTTTCTCCGTCGATCACCGAGTCGGCAACCACCACGTTCCGCCGCACGGGAAGGCAGTGCATGAAACGGGCATTATCGGTAGCGGACATGAAATCGTCATCCACCATCCAGTCCCGGTGACTTTCTCGTGAAGCCTGCTCCGCCTGAGGCGAGTCGTACCGTGTCAACGCCCCCCAGGACTTGGCATACACCACTTCGGCCCCGGCGGCGGCGCCAAGCCGGTCACTGGTCCTTCGGACACTGCCCCCCGAAGACTCGCCCATCCTGGCGGCTCGTTCCATGACCGGCGCGGGCAGATCGTATCCTTCCGGATGGGCAACGGTTACATGCATGCCCGTTTGCACGGCCGCTAGAAGTAATGAGTTCGCCACCGCCATCGGCAGCGGCCTGGGGTGCGGCGCCCAGGTCAATGTGATGCGGCGGCCCGCGTTTTCTCCCAGAATCTCGCGCACGGTCAGCATGTCGGCCAAAGCCTGGCATGGATGATAGAGCGCCGACTCCATGTTGAACATCGGAACCGTGGCATGCTCCTTGAAGCTCCTGAACCGCTTGTCGCCGAGATCTTCGTCCCTGGAGTTACCCAAGGCCATCACTCGGAGACCGATGCCCGAGAAAAATCGGGACAGCACGGGCACGGCCTCCCGCACGTGTTCGGCGGTCTCGCCGTCCATGCGAATGCCCTGACGGGTCTCCAACGCATAGAACATCGCCGATTCGAGCGTTGAAACACCGCCGCCCAACTGCCGAATTCCCACCTCGAACGAAGTTCGTGTCCGTAGCGACGGCGCCAGGAATATGAGTCCGAACTGCTTCCCCGCCAAATCGGTCGCGATCGGGTTCCTCTTCAGGCGCGCCGCGTCATCCAGAAGCGCTTCGACTTCATCCGCCCGCAGGTCCGCAAGATTGTAGAAATGCTTCATTGCGCCGATGTGTCGGCCACCAATTTTTCGAACACGTCCAGAAACTGCTCCCACTCCTCCGAGTTCACGGTCAGGGGCGGCAGCAGCCGAATCGTGTTGGGGTGAGAAGACTCGCCCACCAGAATCCGCTCCTCGAACAAACGGCGCTGGATTCGTCTGGCAGGCCCAAAGCATTCGACACCAAGCAGGTATCCCAGTCCACGCACTTCGCGGACACCGTCCAGCGCAGACAACCGGGATACCAGATCGGCGGACCGGGTACGGACCAGGTCGAGCAATCCATATTCTTCGATAATGCGGTAAGTGGCGCAAATAGCCGCGGCGGCGAGCGGACTGCCTCCAAACGTCGTGGCCTGGTCTCCCGGCTCCACGGTTTCGGCAACCATTTCGTTGGCCATGACGACGCCGGCCGGAACTCCCCCCCCGACACCCTTCGCTGTCGTGACGATGTCGGGATCGACGCCCCAGTGAAGACCGGCATACCACTTTCCGGTCCTGCCGGTGCCGGTCTGGACTTCATCGAAGATCAGAACGATTCCGTTGCGGGTGCAAAACTCGCGAAGGCTCCGGTAGTACTCCGGTTCCGCCATGAACACGCCCGAAACGCTTTGAATCGGTTCCAGAATCACCGCGGCGACCCGTTCGGGATCGGAGATGTCGAACAGACCCTCGTCGCCCAGTTCGAAGAACCGCGTGAACATGTCGATATTCTCGGGAAACCGTTCGCGCATATTTGGAAACCCGGTCACGCTCAGGGCCCCGAGCGTCCGGCCATGAAACCCGCCCTTCATGGCAACGATCTCGGTTCGACCGGTTCCCTTCCTTGCGATCTTCAGAGCCGTTTCGTTCGCTTCGGCGCCGGAGTTGCAGAAGAACACGCCATCCATTGACGGATAGCTATGGGTCACCAGCACTTCGGCAGCCTCGGCGCGAACCTCGCAGTAGGCGGCGTTGGAATAGAAGGTCAGTTTTTCGATCTGCTCCTTCATCCGTTCGACCCAGATCGGATGCGAATGACCGATGCTGCAGACGGCATGCCCGCCGTAGAGATCCAGGTACGCATTGCCGCGATCGTCGTATACGTAGCTGCCCGCGCCTCGAACCAGCGTCAGCGGGAGACGAATGTTTCGGTACACCGGCAGCGTGTAGGCATTTTCCAGTTGTTGAGAAATTTCAAAGTGCGTCGTCGCCATTGCGTACCCCTATACGTATCCGCCGGGCCAGAGGAGCCCCGTGGCCTCTTCCAGGCCCAGCGCGCGGTTCATGTTCTGAATCGACTGGCCGGCCGCCCCTTTTCCCAGATTGTCGATCGCCGAAAACACCACCGCTCCCCGGTCGGCCTCTCCGGCGATACCGACAACGGCCCGCGGGGTGGACTGCACGACGCGAACGTCGGGAGAACCGGTCACGACGTCAATCAGCGGTTCCCGTCCGTAGGCACGCTCCACGGCGTCCAGGACGGCGTCGGCCGATTGGCCGGGAAGAAACAGCGTCGTGAAGATCCCCCGGACAATGGGCGCCGACTGGGGAACGAACTGGAGGCGGATCTCCGAATCTGAACGGCTGTTGAGAAAGGACTCCACCTCGAGCAGGTGTTGATGCCTGAGCATCTTGTAAGCCCGGAGGTTCTGTGCGCGCTCCGGATGATGGGTGGTGCGCGAGGGTTCGCGGCCGGAGCCGGAGGAACCGGTCAGCGCGGTCACGCAGATCGGATCCGAGAGCATCCCGGTGTTCACCAGCGGATACAGAGCCAGCAGGACGCCCGTCGCAAAGCAACCGGGGTTGGCAATCAACCGTGCACCGGGCAACGCATCCCTCTGTCCCTCGGTGAACCCATAGACGAATTGCCGCAACAGGTCGGGCGCGCGATGGGGTCCGCCATAGTACTTCTCGAATCCCGCCGGATCGGAAGTCCTGAAGTCTCCGGCCAGATCGATCCACGTCTTGCCGGGATACTGCTCGATCAGGCGGGGCAACACGTCCTGCGACTCGTTGTGCGGCAATGCCAGGAACATCACGTCGACGTCTCCAGCACGGGATTCGCCTTCATCCGCCGTCAGAAACTTCTGCTCGAAGAAACCGCGCAAGTTCGGCAACACGTCACCGATAGGCCTGCCCGCGTCGCGATTGGCCGTCGCAAACTCCAACGCGAGGTTCGGATGCAAGGCGACGTACCGCATCACCTCCGCACCGATATAACCCGACGCTCCAAGCACGCCGGCACGAATCTGGAGATCGTTTTGAACCATGGCCTCAGGACGGATCAGGATTCATGAGATTCAGTAATCCGGAAATCCGGCATTTTCCAGACTGCAATTTGAAACGAGGTTTCCCGAGGACCCCGATCACGAAACCTTCCGGCTCTTCATGTCCAGCAGGCCGAGAACAATCTCGGCAAGCCGGGCGGGATGTTTACCGGCATTCACCGCCGGCCGATTCAAATGAGATTCGATGTACTCGATTCCAACGAGATTGTCGGTGACCGGCCCCGAATACAGGTCGATGTTGAGCCCCTTGTCCCGGCAGTAACGATCGCCGGCCCACGCCCCTGCCAGATCGTTCGCACAAAACGCGTGTACGCGGAGGACATCGCGGATCTCGTCATCGGCAAGAACATCCAGAACCCCGTAATCGCCGATAAGGCCGTCTCCAAGCTCCACCAGGATCACATCCGGATCGCTTTGGCTGAGGTCCGAGATGACGGTCTTCGCGGTCCCCACCAGGTCTTCATGTCCAAGTCCGGCCGTCGATGGATAGCCCGAATCCTGAAACGACGCCGTCCGCACGGCCCCGTTGTCCTGCATCGCAAACAGATCGCGCAGACATGCCACGCCGGTCAACTTGCCGGCGGCGACGCGGATGCCGCTCTTGGTGAGCCCCTGTATCAGCTTGGACAGGAAGCTGGTCTTGCCGCTCTGCATGCATGTCCCCGAAACGATGCCGACCGGGGGCAGTGACATGCCCTTCAGCGTGGCGACGTCCGGAAGCCTGTTGTCTCTGAGATTGGATATCCTGCCGTTGATCAGCGGCATTCCAACCACTTCGCATGCCAGCGGCGACGAACTGCCCGTGTCCGCGGCCGGAACGCCGATCACGCCGCCCCGGTTCAGGATGGCGAGCCTGTCCCCGACTTTCGCATCGGTCGGAACATCTCCGGGCCATCCTCTGAGAGCTCTCCGCCGCCCCAGTGCCCCAACCACGATGTCTCCACCGAACATCTTGATCATTCGACCGTCGACGAGTTCCAGTTCCTGACTCGATTTGCCGACCGGCAGCACGCGAACCACCACGACATTGCCCGAACGCGACTCCAGGTCGGAGGTCAGTTCTATGACATCGGGCAGGCCCAGTCTCGAAACCACCGAGGCGATCTTGTCCACCTTGACCGTAGTGATCATCTCAGCCCGCCTCTCCAGCGCCGCGGTAAATCCGTGCCGGTACCGCGGCGATCCTTGCAA
This sequence comes from Terriglobia bacterium, assembly GCA_963555775.3. Lineage (GTDB taxonomy): Bacteria > Acidobacteriota > Terriglobia > 20CM-2-55-15 > 20CM-2-55-15 > JAJEDW01. The sequence goes on from CAUVWY020000010.1 coordinate 506,964, forward strand.
ACCCTCGCGTATCGCTTCCATCCCAGAGTTCGGGAAGCTCGCCGTAAACACCGCTCCTGCGATCCATCATGCTGTGCGGGCTCCGGACCCCGGTGACGGCAAAGCGCCCCTTGTCCAGCCGAATCCGTGCTTCGCCCGACACCCGTGCCTGCGAACTGTCAATCAACGCCTCGATATCCCGGAGTGCGGGCTCGAACGCCAGCCCTTCGTGCAGGAGCTTCCCGTAAAACTCGCCGGCCTGATCCTTCCAGTACCGTTGCCATGACGTTGTCGTGATCTTTTCCAATTCGCGGTGCGCGTTGATCAGAACTATCGCCGCGCCGGCTTCGAAAGCGATGCGGCCCTTGATCCCCAGGACCGTATCCCCAATGTGTATCCCGAGCCCCACGCGATGGCCGCGGCATTTGCTTCCGAGGGCGGCAATCAGGTCCGGACCCGCCATCGGTACGCCGTCAAGGGCGACCGGCAGGCCTTTCTCGAACTGGACGGTCAGGTTCTCGGTCTCGGCGCTGGCAACGTTGCCCAAGGCGAGGTCGTACACTTCGTCTGAAATCTCGGCCCAGGAATCGTGGGTTTCCCCGCCGCCGATGGTCGAACCCCACAACCCCGCATTGATCGAGTACTGACGTACTGTTGCCGCGATCTCAACGCCTCGCGCCTTTAACGCCGCGTACTCCTCGTCGCGGCTCAGGCGTTCGTCGCGTACCGGCGCGATGATTTCCAGACCCGGACAAAGGACCTCGAAGACCACGTCGAAACGGACCTGATCGTTTCCGGCGCCGGTGGATCCGTGCGCGATAGCCGACGCGCCCGCCTTGAGCGCGTACTCGGCCACGATCGACGCCTGTACAACCCGCTCGGCGGCAACCGCCAGTGGATAGACCTGTCCGCGAAGAATGTTTCCCTTGATTTGGTAGCTGACGTACCGGTCGAAAACCTGTTGCCGGGCATCGACCGCATGGTGCTCGACCGCACCGAGTTTTTTCGCACGTGCTTCGTTCCCGGCGAGATCTTCGGCCGAAAAACCTCCGGTATCCACCGATACCGTGATGACGTCGAAACCGCGTTCCTGCAGGTAGAGGACGCAATACGAGGTATCGAGACCGCCCGAGTACGCCAGAACGACTTTCTTATCCGCCACGATTCACCTCGGACGCTTCCTGTTCAAACCGCTGAACCAATCCCTTCAACCTTTCAATTTCCTCGATGACGCGTTTCGGCGCCGTGCCTCCGACGACGTCCTTGGTTTCAAGCGCGGACTTCAACGTGAGCGCATCGAACAGATCCTCATCGAAGGCTCGATCCAGACCGCGATAGTCGTCGATGGTCAGCCCGCCAAGCGTCGTCTGCCGCTCGATGGCCAGACGAACCGCTTCGCCTGACAGCGTGTGCGCCTTCCTGAAAGGAACGCCCTTGCGCGTCAGATAGTCGGCCACGCCGATAGCGTCCAGAAAGCCGCCATCCAGTGCCGCGGCAGCGCGTTTCCGATCGACCCGCATCGTCGACAACAGGACTTCAAATACGGGAATCAGGCCTCGAACGGTATCGACGGCGTCGAAAACGCCTTCTTTGTCTTCCTGCAGATCCTTGTTGTAGGAAAGCGGCAGGCCCTTCAATGTCGTCACCAGACCGACCAAGTGTCCGATAACGCGGCCGACCTTTCCACGCCCCAGTTCACACGCATCCGGGTTTTTCTTCTGCGGCAACATCGAACTGCCCGAAGTCACCGACTCGTCCAGTTCCACGAAACCGAATTCGCTCGAGGACCAGAAAATGACGTCTTCGCTGAGACGGGAGATATGCACCATGAACAGGACCGCCGCGTGCAGAAAGTCGCAGACAAAATCGCGGTCGCTGACCGCATCGAGCGAGTTGTGCGTCAGATCGCCGAAATCGAGCCTGTCGCGCAGGAACCCACGATCCAAACCAAACTGGTTGCCCACGCACGCACCGGCGCCCAAGGGGGACACGTCGGCCTGCTTTGCCGCCCAGAGAAACCGCTCGCGGTCACGGATAAACATTTCGGCGTAGGCCAGAAGATGGTGGGCAAACAAGACCGGTTGAGCGCGTTGAAGGTGTGTGTACGCCGGCACGGCAACGTCGATGTGGGCTTCAGCGGCCGCGCGCAGGGTGTCGATCAACCGAACCAGGCCAGACGCGATTTGCCGCGCTTCCGAACGCAGATAGAGTCGCAGATCCGTCGCAACCTGTTCGTTCCGGCTGCGCCCCGTGTGCAGCTTGGCGGCAGCGGCGCCCGCGACCTCGGCCAGCAGCGACTCCACGTTCATGTGGATATCTTCGAGATCTTCCGACAACGCGAGATTGCCCTGGACAATTCCGTTCCGCACGGCTTCCAGACCGATGACGATGGCGCGGGCCTCGTCCCCCGACACCAGTCCGCGGCGCTCCAGAGCCTCGACCCACGCACGACTGCCGTCGATGTCCTGGTGGACCAACCGTTTGTCAAACCCGATGCTGGCATTCAGGAAACGGAAGTGGGGGTCCATCGGCGAGGTGAACCGTGCGGCCCGCATCACGTGGCCCCTTCAGTCACCCAAACCGCATCCGGGTGGGATCGACTGGCGTCGCCCGCAATCGAGGTCCCGTGGCTGCCCGGCGACGAAACTTCGGCCAGGATCGCGTGCGGCGTATGACCGTCCATCAGGTGGATGTTCAAGACGCCCCCTTCAATGGTTCGAATCGCACCGTCAAGTTTTGGAAGCATGCCGTCGCCAACCGCTCCGCTTCGGATCAAGGCACGCGCATCCTCAACGGTCATATCGGGAATACGCGTCGAACGATCCCCGACATCGCGCAACACTCCTGGAACGTCCGACATCATGAAGAGCTTCTCGGCGCCGAGAGCGATTGCGATATCCGCGGCAATGGTGTCCGCGTTGATGTTCAGCACTTTGCCGTCGGCATCCGCGGCCAACGATGCGATGACGGGAATGAACCCGTTGTTCATCAGAAGATTCAGAATCGCCGGGTCGACGCCGTAGATATCCCCAACGTGCTGGAAGTCGACAACCTCGACCTCTCCCGTCTTCCGATTCGTCATCTGGACGGGCGAACGGCGGACCGCACTGATGATTCCACCATCCACGCCGCTGAGACCGACGCCGTGGACGCCATGCCGTCGAAGGGCGGCCACGATATCCGTGGAAATCTCGCCTGCAAAAACCATCTTTGCCAGCTTCAGCGTCTTGTCGCAAGTCACCCGGCGTCCGTTGATCTTGCGGCTTTGAATACCCATCTGTCTGGACATCCGCGACAACTGCTCGCCGCCGCCGTGAATCACGACCAGACGGATGCCCTGGCGCCGGAGCGACGCCAGGTCGGCAGCGAGGGTATCGAGCACCCGCGGGTCGGTAAGGGGCTGTCCCCCGAGCTTGACGACAAAACAACTGCTGACGGCGTCTGCCGGCGTTGCTTCGGCGTTGGGAATTTCTGAAGTCAACTTCCGCATTGTTCCAACGTGTCCATCCAATCTCGGGAATCCAACTCGCCGCTCGTTCGAAACTCGTGGAGAGCCGCTTCCCCGCTCACCACACTTCGTGCCGGCGTCCAATGTGAATAAATTCACTATCAGAGTGAATAAGTATGCAGTACGATCTTCCTTGAGGTCAAGTTTCAGAATCCCTTGGAGGTCAAGCTTCGGAACCCGTCCCGATAGTTAAAGCAATATGAGCACCAAACGATTGCGGCACACTACGATACTGAAAATTGTCGAGTTGCTTGACATCGACAGCCAGGACCGGCTCGCGCACGAATTGCGGAAACGGGGTATCCGGGTATCCCAATCCACGCTTTCCCGGGATATTCAAGAACTCGGACTTGCCAAGGCAGGCACCATCTACATTACCGGAAAGCCCGACGCCCGCCGGACCAGCGACCAGACGCTCCGTCTGGTGCTCCGGCAGTTTGTCGCGGGAATCGACACGGTTGAATATTTTCTTATATTGCGGACGTCGACCGGGAGCGCCGCGACGGTCGCCGAAGCTCTCGACGACATGGGATGGCCGGAAATCGCAGGGACGGTCGCGGGTGACAATACGATTTTTGCGCTATGCCGGTCGGCTGGCGCCGCGAACCTGGTACGTAAACGGATTGAAGAGTTCCTCGAGTAGGCCAGCTATTCATGCGACAGGACACGGACCTACTCGGGCGTGCTGTCCAGAATCCCCTGTAGAATCGTGTCAGTGTCGATTCGTTCGGCCTCACCCTCGAAATTCAAAATGATGCGATGACGCAGCGCCGGCAGGACAATGCTGCGAATGTCTTCGTGGTTCACTTCGCGCCGGCCGGCAAGCAACGCCCGGATTTTCCCGCCCAGGACCAACGCCTGCGACCCTCGTGGGCTGGCGCCGTATCGCATATATTGCTGCGTCATCTTGCTTGCGTATTCAGTCGACGGCTGAGTCCCCATCACGATCCGAATCGCATAATCCTGCACGGCTTCAGAGATCGGAACGCCAAGAGAGATTTCGCGCATTTGCAGGATCTTCGGGCCGTCCCAGACCGGTACCACTTGGGGTTCGTCGGCCTGAGTCGTGCGGTCCAGAATTTCGTGGATGCTCTCCATATCTGGAAACTTCATGCGAAGCTTCATGAAAAAACGGTCAACCTGCGCTTCCGGAAGCGGATAGGTGGCTTCCAGTTCCAACGGATTGAGGGTTGCCAGAACCACGAAAGGCTCTTCGAGCCGGTAGGTGTGGTTCCCCACCGTCACGCTCTTTTCCTGCATCGCCTCCAGCAGGGCCGATTGCGTCTTGGGCGTCGCGCGATTGATTTCATCGGCGAGGATGATGTTCGCAAAGATGGGACCCGGTTGGAACTTGAGAAACTTCTCGCCGATGTCGCTCTCCTGAACGACGTTCGTGCCCAGAATATCTGCGGGCATCAGATCGGGAGTGAATTGCACGCGCGACGACGCCAGATCCAGAACATCGCTCAACACCTGAACGAGCCGGGTCTTGCCCACGCCCGGCACGCCTTCGAGGATGCAGTGTCCCCGGGCCAGAACAGTAATAAGGACCTGGTCGATGATGTCGCGGTAGCCAACGATGATCTTCGAGATCTCAGACTGGACCTTTTCGAACTCTCTCTGAAACTCTTCGATCTGCTTGTCGCCGATTGCCGATACGGTCTCGCGCATAAGGGCAGCCATTATATCGAGTCCCGAAGCCAAAAAGACAGCGGCGCCCGGCAGTAAATCCGTTCGAAGCCCCGAAATTCGAGAGGCCGGACGGCACCGCGCCGAATCAGGACAGTGCCTCCTTCACGGCCGGATGCACGATCGCACCGGCCGCCACATTGGCCGCCGCACGAAGGACGGGATCTTCAAGATCCGGATCGCTCGCCAACTTCAACGCGTAGGGAAGCAGGGCGGCGGAAAGCGCCTGTGAACTGGTGCGGGGGACGCAGCCCGGCATGTTTGTCACGCCGAAATGCACGACGTCATCGACGATGAACGTCGGGTCTTCGTACGTGGTCGGACGAATTGTCTCGACGCAACCGCCCTGATCGACCGACACATCCACTATCACACTCCCCTCCCGCATCCGCCTCACCATATCGGCGGTGACAGCCTTGGGCGCACGTGCTCCGGGAATCAGGACGGCCCCGACAAACAGATCCGCATCCAGAACCGCCGCTTCGACCAGGTCCGGATACGGAGGCAGCGCGGTCACGTTCGGTCCCAGCGCATGCGCGCGCAGTTGGCTGTCACGGCCGCGTGAAAGAACGGTGACGCGGGCGCCCAGGGATGCGGCCACATCCGCGGCGTTGAGCCCGACATTGCCGGCGCCCAGAACCACGACGTGACCTCGGTCCGCGGAGGCGAGTCCGCCCAGCATCACTCCCCTGCCGCCGTTGTGCCGATGGAGCAGGGTCGTCCCGATCTGCGTGGCCAACCGCCCCGCGATTTCGCTCATCGGCGCTAGGATCGGGAGACGCCCGGCCTCTTCGACGGTTTCAAAAGCGACTGCCGTAAGCCCCCGATCGACCAGAACCCGGGCCAACTCGGGGACGGCAGCCAGATGCAGGAAGCAGAACAACAGATGATCCGAACGCAGCAAGCCGTATTCCGGCCGGATCGGTTCCTTCACCTTCACGATCATTTCGGCTTCGCCATAGAGAGCCGGGGCATCGGGGACAATTCGGACGCCGCACGATTCAAAATCCTCGTCGGAATATCCCGTAAGCGCGCCCGCGCCCGCCTGCAACAAGACTTCATGTCCGGCTCGCACCAATGCGGACGCGGCCGCCGGAACAAGGGCCACCCGCCCTTCCCTGGGTCTGATTTCGGTGGGTATTCCTATTCTCATGTTGCCTCCCCTCCTGCTTCTGAATATAGCAACCCAGGCGAACCGTTCTCAAAAGGTCCGATCGTCTGTTGGCGGCAGCAGGTCGGCGAGCAGGCGCAGGATGGCCGGGTCGGTTTCCCGGGAGTCGGCAAACAAAAGGAGTTCACGACTCGGCTCGGCGCCCGCGCCAAGGAGGGCTTCGACCGCCCGGGTCCGATTCAGAAACACCGCCCACCGAAGCGGCGACCACCCTTCGGGGTCCAGGGCATCGGGCGATGCGCCGGATCGCAACAGATATGTCACCTCGACATCGTTCGCGCTCTTGACTGCTTCGAAAAGATCCGCGTTCACCCCGACTTCAAGGGCCGACCCCGGAACAGCCGGCTGCCATCGCCGCCACAGACGCCAAAAGACGATACTGCCCATACCGGCCGCCAGTAGAAGACCCCACAACTGCGGCGGTACGAGCAGCGCCACCGGAATCGGCCTCCAACGCCACCAGAACTCGGCCTGCCGCTGCAGTTCGTCGAAGGAATCGTAACCGAAACGTGCGATCAGCAATTGGGGTTCGGCCGCGTCAACGGCCTCACGAACCGCACGATGAAACTCGTTGGCCCCGAGTTGCGATTCCATGTACCCGAACACACGTTCGTACTGCTCGTATTCCACCGTTGGCTCGATGCTGAAGACACTTCCAGCGCCATGATCGATCGCCACGTGGCCGCGTCCGCTGCCGCTGAAGTGAATCGCCATCCCCTCGTGAAACCAGTCCGGAAATCCGGCTTCGAAGATCCCCGCCCCCAAACGCGCATTCAGGAACGCATGTATCAATTCATGAGAAAACGTCGCCGCGCGGGCATCCTCCAGGAGATTCTCCTGCGCGAGGCTGCGCGCAACCGGCGTGAGGACCGCGACGTAGCGGGTACCGATCGTGACGGCCTGGGCCTGTGGATTCGCGAAGGCTCGTCGAACCAGGGCCGGCATCTGTTGGGATCGGGTGAAGTAACGGACGAAGATGAGGCCGTTAGGCGCCTGTAGTCCAACGTCCTCGCGCAATCTCCGAATGCCCGGATCGGTCGTGGTGGACAGATCGACGAGTTCGAGGGATTCCCTCGATTCCCTACCGATATACGGCGCCACGAACTCGATGAAAAGATCCATGTAGACGCGCGAAATCGAAACGCGATTCGAGGCGGCCGCCGTGTCGCCCAGGCAATCGCGAAGGCCCTGAAACTCGGCGAATTTCTGTTCAATCTGGGCAAAGCTGTCTACAACCGGGTTGACGAGCGTTTCGAAACCGGTATCCGAATCGAGAAGGGATGCAACTTCCAGACAGGACACCGACTCCAGGTTGGCCGGTCCCAGAGACTGCCGGGCGCCGACGAAGGCCGGACACCACACTTGGAACGCCAGAAGCGCCAGACACGGCAAGACGCGGTATCGCAGGCGTGAACGAGAGCGCCCAACCATTTGCGCTAGCAATCCGTGGGAGAACCCTGCGGGGTCGCGCGCAGGGGGCTTCGGGTCTCGGACGCGAAGACGGGAATCCGGCGTCCGGTGTCGACGATGAAGTTGCATTCAATTTCAGCGATGGACATTCGACGGAACCTCCGGCGGAAACCCTTAAAGCATTCGAGGGTGATCATATGCGTTCGCGGGCGACTATGAGCGTCCATTGGCAATTATACGCGTTCGGGACCGCCTGCTACGGAAGTCGCCGCGTCCGGCCGACGACGCCTGACGCCTCGCGGGCCGCCGGGTGTTAACATTTGACGCGACTTGCCGAATCCGGCGCATTTGGGAGAGCCCGGTGAAACCGATGACCGTTTCATTGAGCGACGGCAGTATCTCGCGGTGCCCGCCGGGAACTTTCTGTGTGCGATCGTACTGAAATAGGAGATACCCGTGAAAACTTCGAGTCTGGCGTTGATTGTCGTTCTTTTCGCCACAGCCGCCCCCGCACAGGTTCCGTTCGAACGAATTGTCAACTCCGGCGCCGAACCGGACAACTGGCTGACGTATTCGGGCGGGTACATGTCGCGCTGGTATTCGGCACTCGACGGGATCGACACGGACAACGTGTCCCGATTGCGGCCCGCGTGGGTCTACGAACTGCCGCAGGGTGTCAACAACACCACTCCCCTGGTCGTCGACGGACGCATGTACATTACCGAACTTCCCAGTACGGTCACCGCACTGGACGCGGCCACCGGCGACCGGCTATGGACGTTCAGTCCGGATATGCCGGAGCGTGTTCTCGGACCGACCCCCTTCAACAACAACCGTGGCGTTGCGATTCTGAACGACAGCGTGTTCGTCGGGACTCTCGATGCGCGGCTGATTTCGCTGGATGCCGCTTCCGGCGAAGTTCAATGGGATGTCCGGGTCGAAGACAACAGCAAGGGTTACAGCATCTCGTCGGCGCCGCTGGCCATCGACGGCAAGATCATCACCGGCGTGGCCGGAGGCGACCGGGGCATTCGTGGACTCATCGACGCCTATGACGCCGCCACCGGCGAACGGTTGTGGCGGACCTGGACCATCCCGGCGCCGGGCGAACCGGGTTCCGAAACCTGGGAAGCGGGCAGCGACTGGGAACACGGCGGCGGGGCCACGTGGACGACCGGATCGTACGATCCCGAATTGGACCTGATCTACTGGCCCACCGGCAACCCGGGCCCGGACTACGCGGGCGAAGTCCGTCCCGGCGACAACCTGTTCAGCAACTCCCTTCTGGCGCTCGATCCGGACACGGGCGCGATTGAATGGTATTTCCAGTTTACGCCGCACGACACCCATGACTGGGATTCGAACGAAACTCCGGTGCTGTTCGATGCCGAAATCAACGGCCGGCCGCGGCAGCTTGTCGCTCTGGCAAACCGCAATGCCTTCTACTACGTTCTCGACCGGGCAACCGGGGAGTTCATCACGGGGCTGCCCTTCGCACGGCAAACATGGGCCGAAGAACTCGACGTCACCGGGCGTCCGATCGTGATCCCCGGCTCGGATGCCAGTCCCGAAGGATCCCTCGTCTATCCATCGATGTCAGGGGCGGCCAATTGGCACAGCCCGTCGTACAACCCCGTTACAGGGCTCTTCTATCAGAACGCCCGGGACGCCGGCGGTATCTATACCAGCGATCCCGAGGTCGAATACCAGGAAGGCGGCGTCTTCTTTGGCGGCGGCCATCAGAACTCGGGCGACCCGCCCGTGGGCGCGGTCCGTGCCCTGGAAGCGACAACCGGACGACTCGTGTGGGAACACGTCGTCGAGAGCCCCGAAATGGCGGGGCTCATCTCTACCGCCGGCGGTCTGGTCTTCGGCGGCGACGGTACCGAGAACTTCTACGCTCTGGATGCCGCCACCGGTGAATTGTTGTGGGACTTCAAGCTTCGGGGACGCGTCCGGGCCAACCCCATGACCTACGCCGTGGATGACCGGCAGTTCGTCGCGATACCGGGTGGCAACGTCCTGTTCGCGTTCGCACTACCGTAGCGCGCTCCTCTGACGAGTTGTCCGCTTTTGCGCCGGATCCATCCGCCGGTGCCAGGGCGCGTGGCAGCGCATAAGCGGGCGAAGGATATGCGCCCCTGCACTGACAGCGCCTCCGACGCTGCCAGCCCGGCTCCAGCCCCCAAATCGTCCGTGAATGGAAATCGCTGGACACCCGACACACAATATCGTGGAATGTGAAGCGATGACTCCAACCGTGTCCCTATGGAACGTCCGGAAGAATTCGAAGAACACACGCAAGTCCAACCTTGAAGCCCGACGCCGCCGGTACGCGCCAATTGGAAAAGAGAAGGAAAGGGAGCCCATGACATACGAGCCGCGCAAAATAAGGGGAAAGGTGGGAACTAGACCGAAAGTGCGCGCCTTTCTGGCGGCCTTGATTCTGCTGACGACTACTGGAACGGCCCTGTCACACCACTCCTTTGCGATCTTCGACCACACGCGGACATACACGTTGAAGGGGACGGTCGCCGAGTGGACCTGGACGAACCCGCACGGCTACATCGAGTTGGACCTCACGGAAGGCCCCGAAGGCATGGAACATTTCACTCTGGAACTGACGAGCGTCAACATGTTACGGCGTGCCGGCTGGAGATCGTCGGACATCGCGGCGGGCGACGCGGTCACGGTCATCACGGCGCCTCTGATCAACGGTGACCCTGGCGGGTTGCTGCTCGAAATCCACCTCCCGGACGGCCGAACGCTGGCGCCGCCAGTGCCCGCCATCGACACTTTCCAGAGGACGCCGTAGATGCGGCGAGTTCGCGAATCGGATCTCTTGTTGTCTGTGTTCTCGGTCGTCATCCTGCTTTCGGTGAATTCCGAGGCTCAAGATCAGGGGGACGCCGGCATCGGGGGAACGTGGACAATTTCGTTCGCGGCCGGCGGCAATCCAGACGCCACCCCGGACTCGAGGACCCCGGCCGGCCCGCCTCCGTTGAAACCGGAATACCGCGGCGCCTGGGAGGAGCGGCTACGATTGGCACGCAAAGCCAGCGCCCGCGGCGAACCACTGGCCACAGCCGCCACCTTCTGCCTGCCTCAGGGAATGCCCGCAATGATGGGGGGCGGCGGCCCGTTCCCGATGGAGATTTTATTGAGCCCCGGTCAGGTCACAATCATTCAAGAGGCCTACACGCAGGTCCGACGAATCTACCTGGACACGCCTCAGGCAACTTTGGAGGACATCGAGCCCGGTTTCTACGGTCGGTCCGTCGGCCACTGGGAAGGCGACACACTGGTCGTGGACACGATCGGCATCAAGGAATCGGTCCGATACCGCGATGTTCCCCATACGCCAGCCATGCGCATCAACGAGCGGATTCATCGATTCGAGCCCGATATTCTATGGGACGAGGTGACGATCGACGATCCGGAAATCCTTGAAGAGCCTTGGAAGGTGACGTTCGTATTCAACCGGCTCCCGGGTTACGAAATAATGGAATACGTCTGCGAAGACAACCGCGAGTACGCCGACGAAACCGGCGCGACGCGATTGCGTATCGATCCGCGCTAGCAAGAGGGCAGATTGCTGATGAAATCTCTGCTCGCCTCGTTGTCCGACTTGGATTCCTTATACGTGATTGATAATAAAAATACTTAGAGAGCGACGGAACGTCGATTTCCCTCGCTTTGCCCCCCATTCCGAATCGTAGGGCTACGAACTACCAGAGCGTTTCCTGAACGATCCCTCACCTCCGACGCTGGCCGGGAGCCTCCCGTCAGGGGCGTCTATCGCCGAGAGTCTGTGCTCCGGCGGACCGACCCCGCGTTGGCCAAAACGGGATCGGACTTGGCGGTGCTGAACGACATCCTTGCTAAACAAAGGAGGATGTATTTGGAGTTCGAATGGTTGAGCGAGTTGCTCCAACTCATCGCCGCTGGTTTGATGATTATCAGTCTACTCGTCAAATTGATCGGCACTGCAAGAGCAAGCGATTTTTCTCAGCGGCTCAAGCGCACGTTCAGTCACGACTGAAATTACCCGGGCGGTCGGCTGATGCGAATCATCGTGTGGTGTAGGCATCCTCTCAGCCAGTCACGGTGCACCGACGCGGCGTCCGATGCGGGATGGAATTGGCCGGATCCGGAGGACGACTCGGCGCGTATTGGTTGGAGTTGACGTGGGAACGGTGAGTCTCCTCGTGTGGACGGGTGACCGTTACGGAGGCAATAACGAGTTGGGCCTACCTCTACAAGTTCTGCTCGTCCTCGAATCGCACTACGACGCGCCGGATTCTCCCGATTTCGCGCAACGAGTTGTTCGAAAGGTTCTCGTTGGCAAACGGCTTCGTTTCTTCACCAGCATGTTCAAGGCTGTACGCGGTCCTGACACCATACCGATTCCGGAAGCGCTTTCGTCGTTCTACCACGCTGGGTCGGGTGTCGTGAGTGTCCGCTCGCCCTAGAGGCCGCACATGGTACCAGGACGGACCCGATAAAAATGGGAATTACATACATGACCTCCCACGCCCTACGCAACGCGGTTACCGAACCACCCCGTATTCTCTTCAGAATCTGATTGGGCATAACAGCCATAGCCGAGGTCAACAATGCGGCTCGCGCTGTCTTCCAACTCCGGATGTCGTCCGATATATAAAGCGAGCCCGGCACCAATAGGAGCAAGAGTTTCGTGAAGTAGTTCTTTCCTTTGGATTCGTTCATCTCGATACCGCCTCCCGATTTTGGGGGCAAGAATCCTCTTGCATTCATGGAGGGGACCCGGTCCCTGGAGGAGCATATCGCTTCATCATGGTACCGACCCTCCGGGAACCCGCGTTGCAGCGCGGGCTCTTTCCTTTTGTTCCGGGATCCGGATAGCACGGAGCGCAAGCCCCTCGATTTCACCTGAGTACGTCTTCGATTAGGTCCTGGAGTTCCTCGTCGTCCGTGTAGAACTCGATCAGACCCAACGTCTGACGAATCTCCCCCACGAACAACTCGTCGTCCGAATCCAGGCGTTCGGCCAGGGCGTCCACAACTTCAGCGTTGCCCATTCTGACCAACCCGTCGAATAAGGCGCGCCTCTTCATCAGGCCCCTCTCCAACAGATTGCCCGATGATGTGTCATGGATCACCTGTATGATGAACGGGAGGGCCACCGGATCGTTGATGTGGCCCAAACCGAGCGCCGCGTCGATCTGCAACTGGTACGACTCCAGATCGGAGGATGGGGCCAGAACCTGCGCGGCCAGTTCGGCCGCAACGGCCCGCAGGCGCTCCGCGTCCGCGTCGCCAACCCGGAACTCGATCACGGTGTCCTCGGCCGGGGCGACGCCTCTACCGAACGCTGTCCTGAACGGCATGTTCGTCAGGAGTTCGACTCGGTACTCGCCCGGAGACGAGTACTCGTACCACTCGTTCAGCAAGACGCGCTGACGATGGGGCTCGCCCGCCGCCAGCGAGACCTCGCCGACCCGGAAGATGCCCTCTCTGCCGGGCAAGGATGGGACTTCAAGAACCTCGTCGTCGGAGCCGCGCACTTGGAAGCTCAGGAATTCCTTGAAGTTGGCTCCCATGTCGAAGACTAGTTCTTCGTTCATGCCGTTCTCGATCGACAAGGTCCCGTAGATCGGCTCGTGGAGAACGAATTCGGACTGTTCCAGATCGAACGTCACCTGCACGCCGCCAACCTGCCCGGCGAGCGCGAGAGCGCCGAAGTAAAGCATGGCGTGGATTGTCATCGTGAACCTCTCATGGCAATGGGTCGATTTGGTTCTGGTACCCGCTCTTTCTTATTATGTACCGCCAGTCGCCATCACTAGACTGAGACGGGGTTACGTTTCTGGAAATCGTGTGATTTCGAAGCACGACCAATGGTCCGCCACGGCACGAGTACCCGTATGTCTGGTCGGCGTTGAATCCGCCACCGGACGTAACGGGGGTATTGAAAGCGCCGGGGTGGTGGATATCTCCGAAACTACTATCCCAGCCGGCCACCCCTCTGTTGGTTGGGTTGGAAGTAGCTTGTCTCCAAGGGGGACGCGACCATGACCATGTTACACCTGGACCTGACGGACCCGGATAATACACCAACAGGGTTCCAACGCCGTCTCGCGTCCGTTGAGATGCTCGATCACCGCCATGCGATCGACGGGAACTCGGCCGTCCCGTCGCGACGAGCGCCGAGGCCCCGCGCGGCGGTCCACGTCCGGGCGGGATTCGCTGCCGCCATCACGCTGAGCGATGAAGGTTGAAAGGAAGTGCCGGGATTTACGGCAATGGGCCCCGACCTCCCGGCCCGGGTCTGCCAACAGTCTACCACTTCCGGCCACGTCTGCCGCGGAACCCGCTGGCGGACTTTCACGGCAAGGCACTTACGAGCGCGTCCTCCTGGACGTCCGTTCACGCTCGGGGATCGGTTGCCGACTCTCCGCCCACGTATTGTGCCCAGTCCTCCATCAAGACCCGACGCCGCTCGAACAGATCCGACCGCGCATAGGCGGCCTCGACCTTGTTCTGGATCACGTGCGCCAGCGCCGCCTCGACAACCTCGCGCGGGTGGTCGGTCTCGTTGTCCGCCGGCGCGAAGTGCCGATGGATCACCCGTCAGCGTGTATTCGCGAAAGCAACGGGATCCGAAACAGCCGATCTCTCCAACATCGGTATCCCTATAAAGAATCCCCCGATCTCGAAACCGGAATAAACCGAGAGTCGTTAGAATAGCCTTCATGGACTTCCACCCCATCGTGGCGGAGTGGTTCGGCGCGTCGTTCGACAAGCCCACAGAAGCTCAGGAACGGGCCTGGGCGGCGCTCGATTCCGGTCGGGACGCGCTGATCTCGGCGCCCACGGGGTCGGGCAAGACACTGGCCGCGTTCCTGCTCTGCGTGGATCGCCTGGTTCGGCGGGCGCTGGACGGCACGCTCGAAGACCGTACCGATGCCGTCTACATCTCCCCGTTGAAGGCTCTCAGCAACGACATCCAGAAGAACCTCGAGGGCCCGCTCGCTGAAATCCACGCCCTTGCACAAGCCAAGGGGCTCGAGATGATGCCGATCCGGGTGGCGCTCCGAACCGGTGACACGCCAGCTCGGGAACGGCAGCTCATGCTGCGAAAACCGCCTCATATCCTGGTCACGACGCCGGAATCCCTGTTTATTCTCCTGACGGCCAAACTCAGCCGGACGGTGCTCGAGACGGCGCGAATGCTGGTCCTGGACGAGATCCACGCCTTGGCGGGCAACAAGCGCGGCGCCCACCTGACGCTTTCGGTCTCGCGCCTCGAGGACCTCATAGCCAAGGCCGGCCACAGCCCGCCACAACGGATCGGCCTGTCGGCGACGGTCAAACCGATCGATACGATTTCACGTTTCCTGCAGCCGAAGGGGAACGCCGAGGTTGTCGACAGCGGACATCGCCGCCGGCTCGATCTGGCCGTCCAGGTACCGGACGATGAACTCGGCGCGGTCGCGACGAACGAGATGTGGGCCGAAATCTACGACCGTGTCGCCCGGTTGATCCAGACGCATCGGACCACCCTGGTTTTCGTCAACACGCGCCGCCTGTCGGAGCGCGTGGCCCACCATCTCACCGAACGGCTTGGGGAAATGGCGGTGCTGGCCCACCACGGCAGCCTGTCGCGACAGATTCGTCTCGACGCCGAGCAACGCCTGAAACAAGGGGATCTCCGGGCCATGGTTGCCACCGCGTCACTCGAACTCGGAATTGACGTGGGTTCGGTCGACCTGGTCATTCAGATCGGTTCGCCGCGCTCCATCGCCGTTGCGCTTCAACGCGTCGGACGCTCCGGACACCGCGTGGACCCGGACAGCATCCCCAAGGGCCGGTTATTCGCCACGACGCGGGACGAGTTGATCGAGTGCGCGGCGCTGGTCCACGCGATCCGCCGGGGCGCTCTCGACGCTCTTGAAGTTCCTGAATGGCCCCGCGACGTGATGGCGCAGCAGATTGTCGCCTTGGCGGCCTGTGAACCGTGGTCCGAGGACGCACTGTACCGGCACATCAGGTCGGCTTGGCCGTATCGCAACCTGCCGCGGCAGGAATTCGACGCCGTCATCGATATGCTGTCCG
This sequence comes from Terriglobia bacterium, assembly GCA_963555775.3. GTDB lineage: Bacteria > Acidobacteriota > Terriglobia > 20CM-2-55-15 > 20CM-2-55-15 > JAJEDW01. The sequence continues at coordinate 522,818 of CAUVWY020000010.1, forward strand.
AAGGCATCGCGCACGCACGGGGCCGAAGTGGCGCGTTCCTGCATCGGGACCAGGTCAACGGCATTGTACGGGGACGGCGAGGCGCGCGACTGGCGGCAATAACATCCGGCGGCGCCATTCCGGAGAACGCGAACTACTTCGTTGTCGCCGAACCCGACGAGGCTATCGTCGGAACGGTCGATGAAGATTTCGCCGTCGAAAGCCTCGCCGGAGACGTCTTCCTGCTGGGATCGACCTCGTGGCGCATTCGACGTATCGAGTCCGGACGTGTGCGCGTGGAAGACGCGCGCGGCGCGGCCCCGTCGATTCCTTTCTGGCGCGGGGAAGCACCGGGACGCACCGTTGAGCTCTCCGACGAAGTCTCCCTGGTACGGGAACGGATGTTCGAGGAGGAATCTCCCGTCGCATGGATGATCGAAAACTGCGGACTCGGCCAGCGCGCCGCCGAGCAGGCCGTCCTTTACGTCCGGGCGTCGCGGGATGCGCTAGGCGCGATCCCAAGCCGGCACACGGTCGTGGCCGAGCGTTTCTTCGACGAAAGCGGCGGCATGCAACTGGTCGTGCACTCTCCTTTCGGCGCACGGATCAACCGGGCATGGGGTCTGTCACTTCGAAAACGTTTCTGCCGGACGTTCAACTTCGAGCTTCAGGCCGCGGCCACGGACAACGGAATCGTCATCTCGCTCAGCGACCAGCACAGCTTTCCGCTCGAAACGGTTTTCGAGTACCTGGACGCCGTTTCGGTCGAAGACGTTCTGACCCAGGCCATGCTTGTCGCCCCGATGTTTACCGCCCGATGGCGATGGAACGCCTCGCGGGCGCTGGCTGTTCTGCGATTCGCCGGGGGACGCAAGGTCCCCCCACCGCTGCAGCGCATGCGCTCCGATGATCTCCTCGCGTCGGTTTTTCCCGATCAGGCCGCGTGCGGCGAAAACCTGGCCGGCGACATTCGAATTCCCGACCATCCGCTGGTGAATGAAACCATCCGCGACTGTCTGCACGAGGCGATGGACGTCGACGGATTGAAATCGGTGCTCCGTGACATCGCATCGGGAGCGATCCGGACAGTGGCCATCGACACGGCCGAGCCCTCGCCGCTGTCGCATGAGATTCTGAACGCAAACCCCTACGCGTTTCTTGACGACGCTCCTCTGGAGGAACGCCGGACGCGCGCCGTGCAGATGCGAAGGACCCTGGGCGCAGAGGGCGAAGACATCGGGGCGTTGGATCCCGCTGCGATCGAACGAGTCATCGAGGAGTCGTGGCCGCCGGTCCGGGATGCCGAGGAATTGCACGACGCGCTCCTGACGCTGATCGCGATACCGGCACAAGGAGAATGGCAAACGTTCTTCGATGAACTCGTGGCACGGAAGCGAGCGACCGGCTTCACGGTCTCGGCTCAACCCATCTGGGCGCCGGCGGAACGGCTGGACAGCGTTCGGCTGGTATACGCCAATCCGGCGTTCGAACCCGCGATCGCCTCTTTCGAGAAAGCCGCGCCGGAAGACCGGGAAACCGCCGCCACAGAGTTGATTCGCGGCTGGCTTGAATCCACGGGTCCGACGAGGGCCGATCGACTGGCGTCGCGGCTCAGCCTTCCGGGCGACCTCGTCGCCACCGCGCTCGCACGACTCGAAGCGTCCGGTGAAATCCTCAGGGGACGGTTCTCGGGCGGGCAAGCCGACGCCAACGGAACCACGGAGTGGTGCAACCGGCGCATTCTGGCCCGCATTCACCGACTGACACTCGGCCGCCTCCGGCGCGAGATCGAACCGGTATCGTCGTCCGACTTTCTCCGTTTCCTGTTCTCGTGGCAGCACGTTACGCCGGGCACCCAACTTCACGGTGTGGACGGAACCCTGCATGTTCTACGGCAGCTCCAGGGATACGAGATTCCCGCGGCCGCGTGGGAGGCCGAAATCCTTCCACGCCGCATCGCGAACTATTCTCCCGCGTCGCTGGACCAGCTCTGCCTGTCCGGCGAGGCGATGTGGGGAAGACTGTCAAGCCACCCGTCTCTTGCGACACCGGTCGAACCCGACACGCACCGGCGGCGGGTCCGACCGACCCGCGCGGCGCCCGTGGCGATTTTTCTACGGCAAGACGCGGGATGGCTGTTACCCGAAACGGACGATCGTGGCCAAACGAACGCCACGCTGTCGCATCCGGCCCGAGCCGTACTCGAAGCCCTACGTCAACGCGGCGCATCGTTCTTGACGGACCTGGTCTCCTCAACCGGACGCCTCCCCAGCGAGGTCGAGGATGGGCTATGGGAACTCGCCGCCGCGGGTCTTGTAACCGCCGACGGTTTCGACAACCTGCGCTCGCTGGTGGACCCGAAGAGGCGTCGGGGGGAGGGCCGGGGGCGGGCCAAGAGGCCCCGGCATACCGCCGGACGATGGGCCTTGATGGAAGCGCCAACGGCCTTGGCGCCTTCCGACGAACGCGCCGATGCCTTTGCGCGGCAATTGCTCAGCCGCTGGGGCATCGTATTTCGAGATCTGATCCGACGAGAATCTCTCGCCCCGGGATGGCGAGACCTGTTATTCGCCCTGCGTCGCATGGAAGCACGAGGAGAGATTCGCGGAGGCCGATTCGTCAGCGGTTTTCTCGGTGAACAGTTCGCCAGGCCTGAAGCCGTCGACCTGCTCCGTGCGCTACGCCGCACTGCCCCGACCCACGACCTGCGAATCGCCGCCGCGGACCCGCTCAACCTGGCGGGCATCGTCACGCCCGGTCCACGGATCAGTCCATTGGCAGGGCGGGCGGTTGAACTGCTGGCGGGGTAGACCGCATTTTTCACGGGTTATGGCCGCGCTCGATCCGGCGCGAGGAACGCGCCGCTACGCGCCCGGCGCAAGGAACGCGCCGTTGAACGCGGGGCATCTTGCCCGCTCTTCTCTTCCTCCGCGCGCAAACCACCCCAACCACCACCAACGTCTCGCGGTGAACAACTTTCAGGGTCGCCAAGGGCGTGCCTTGAAAGTTTCCGAATGAATTGAAAGAAGGCGCGGACGTTGGCTTTGGATCAGACCCAGCGGAACATCCTGAGAGCAAGTAGGTAGCTCACCACGCACCAGGCGCCGAGAATTCCGAGCGCGGATGCCTGAGAAGCCAGTGGTTCGCCTACCAGAATGACGGCCCGAAGCGCGTTGATGACCTGAGTGAGCGGCAGAGCCTGAATAAAGGGCTGCACAAATTCGGGGAACCGTTCCGACGAAAAGAAGATTCCCGAACACAGCCACATCGGGATCATCACCAGGTTCATCAAACCGCTGATGGTTTCGATCGTTTTCGCTCGGGACGCGACTAACAGGCCGACGCCCGCGAACGTGACTGAACCCAGGAGAGCAATCAGTATGACGCTGCCGTAGCTGCCCGCGATGGGCACGCCGAACAGCAACTTTGCCGCGATCAGCAGGAAGAACATCTCGGGGATGAAGAACAAGACCCGGCTGCCTACCAGCGCGACCAGAAAATGGCCCCGCCTCATCGGAGTCGCCACCATCCGTTTGAGCATGTTCTTCATCCGCAGGTCGACCGTGCTGAACCCGATACCCCACATCCCGGCGCCCATCAGGTTCATGCCGATCAAGCCGGGGACCAGGAAGTCGACGTAGCGGGAACCCGGCGCATCGGTTCGCCGGTCGTTCGATCTAACGGTGTCTTCGCGGCCTGCCGCACGCTGGATCGCATCGTCCACCACTGTTCGCGCCGCGTTCCCGCCCGGATTCGTCGGATCGAAGAAATATTCGAAATCTCCCGACGCGTCGACGGAAACAACGAACGGCGTCCGGTTGCGGCGTAATCGTTCCAGCGCCTCGTCCTGGCCAAGAACGTCAATCACGAACCGCTCGTCCTGTTGCAGCGACGCGACGATGGGGTGTGAGGCGGCCTCCCGGGTCACGGTAAAGAAGGACTGAACCTCGGTATTGCTGTTGAACGCCAAGCCAAGGCCCACCACCATGATGAAGGGAAAACCATACGTCCAGAAAATCGCCTCGGGTTGGCGCAGATAGCTCCGGACATTGGCGAGGACCAGTTGAGCGAACGCGTTGTGCTTAATCGTCACGCAGGCGCCTTCCCGTCAGGTTGACGAATACGTCATCGAGGTTCACGTGTCGTGTCGTGAGGCTCTTGAGTTGGAGGTTCCGCTTCGCCAGCAGATCGAGACAACTGGGAAGCGAGCGATGCGATTCCGACACGGTCAGCAAATACCGGCCCGATTCCTCGACGGACTTGGTAACGCCCTCGATAGACGAAAACGATTCGGCGTCGACCACACGGTCGCCGTTGACCTCGAGACTGAACTCGATGACGTGCTCGCCGCCCAACCGCGCGATCAGGTCGTGCGGGGAACCCGTTGCGATCACCTTGCCGTGGTCGACGACGGCGACGCGATCGCAGAGCTTCTCGGCTTCGTCCATATAGTGGGTGGTCAGAAAGATCGTGTTCCCCGCCTTTTTGATATCGGTGACCACGTCCCACAACTGACGGCGCGCCTGAGGATCGAGGCCCGTGGTCGGCTCATCCAGAAAGACAAGTTCCGGGTTCCCGACCAGGGCGCATGCCACGGCGACCCGCTGCTTTTGCCCCCCGGACAACTTTGAGATCCAGGCATCGGATTTCTCTTCGAGCGCCACCAACGCCATCGCCTCTTCGGCTTCAATCCCGTCAGCGTAGAAACTCCGGAACATCTGAAGCGTCTCGAGAACGCTCAGCTTGTCCCGCAGCCGGGTTTCCTGCAGCGTGATTCCCAGTTTCTGACGCAATTCGTGGTCGCGGCCGGTTCCCCAACGCATTCCCAGCACTTCGACGTCGCCCGAGGTCGCGGCGATCAGGCCTTCGAGGATCTCGACCGTCGTGGTCTTCCCCGCCCCGTTCGGGCCGAGCAGTCCGAAACACTCGCCCCGCTCGACTTCCAGATCGAGACCATTGACGGCATCCACGGCCTTCTGGCCGCTCTCAAACCGTTTGAAGAGTTGCCTGCACCTGACAGCGTTCGACATGAAGTTTGAACCCGGTGGGTGACTATACTATCCGATCCGAAAATTACGCTTTGTTCACAGAATGGCTATCCGCCTTGGGATGCCCCGGCCGCGCGTCCAGATCCAGAAACAGGTTCACCCACGAACTGGTGCCTTTGAGGGATCGGTCCGGCGGAGGGATAAACACTTTCAGGTCGTCCAATTCACCGGCGGTCTTCGCCCGTTCGTACACACCCACCCAGATGCACGGCTGTTCGGGGATGACCTCGCACATTCCGTTATCGGTTCCGCCGCAAGGGCCGTTGCGAATCTGTTTGGGGCAGGTCTGGGGACAGACGAACTCCATGTCGCCAAGGACGCAGTTGCCGCACGACTCGCAACCGAACATCGGAACCTTGACGGCCGTCTCGAATTTCTCAAGAGCTTTCTCGACAACCGGACGTACATGAACCCATCGCGACATGCCGCGTAACAGCTTGCGCCACACCGTTTCGGTTCGGACCGGAAACATCTTTCCCGCCAGGGTCAGCGTATGGTGGAGCACCCCGAGCGGCTTTGGGGCCGACCGGGGCGAATCGTATATGTAGAAAGCCCTCTTTGGAGCGTAGCTCAGTTCCTCGGCATGCTCTTCCCACCGCGGCGCCAGTTCTTCACCGCGGCGAACGATCCACTGGATCTGCTCCGCGTTGTGGGTTCCCCCAATATAGGCGCCGGCGTATCCCAATCCGCGCAGAACGGCCACGGTGCGTGCCGCGCGTTCCAGCCGCGCCGCCTTGCCCTTGTCCTCCGCTCCGGCCTCTTCGGTAATGCGTTCCAACAATTCCGGGGCAACCCAGCAACCGGGAGGGCGGCCTTCGGACATGATCTCGGCAGCGCGCTTGCCAAGCACGTAGACATTGCCGATCACGGGCTTCACGATGCCCTTCTCGTCGAGATACCGCTTCAATTCACGGAACTTCCGAACGTCATACCCAAGTTGCGTAATGGCAAAATCCGCGCCCGCGGCCAACTTTTTCTCGAGCTTGATGTACTGGTACAGGCAATCCGGCTCGGTGTACTTGAACGGCGACACGGCCACCGAAATCCTGAACGGCATGCCGGCTTTGCGCATTTCGTCGATCATCGATACCAGGGCAACCGAATCCAGGTCGAAAACCGCCGCGTCCTTGTTGTCCCTGGGGTAATCGCCGGTAATGGCAAAGATGTTGTGGATGTCGAGCCGGTGCAGTTCTTCCAGCGTCTGGCGTATACCGCGGCGATCCTGGTAGACGCAGGTCAGGTGGATGTTCGGCGTCAGCCCGCGTTCCCTGGCGCCAATCGCCGTTCGGACCGGGTCGTGCCCCGATGCTCCTCCGGCGTAACTTGTAATACCGGCCGCATCGATCATGTCCAGGCCCGCAAGGTTGGAACAGATCTCGAGAAGCTTTTCTTCGGTGGTACGGGCGCTCGCAACCAATTCAACCATGTGGCAGAACCGGCCGGCGTCGAGTTTCTGGCGAAGCGCGTCAGTAGCGGACATCAAGCCCCCAGCGAGGTGCGAACGATTGCGGCGCCTTCCACCATCGCCCGAAGTTTGCCGAATGCAACCGGCTGCGACAGGTTGTGGCAGCCACAGTCCGGAAGTACCACCACGCGCTCGGCTGGAATGAAGTTCAATGCATTACGAATACGTTCGGCCACCAGATCGGGGGTCTCGATGCTGTCGTTCTTGACGTCGATCGCCCCGACGCCCACTTCGAAATCGTTCGGGAATTGCTTGAAGAGATCCAGGTCCTCCCCGCCGCGCCACGCAAACTCAAGTGTGAGTTGATGGACGTTGGCATCCAGGATCGTGGGAAACAGATATCTGTAGTTGCCGGCCCAGGACGGTTTTCCGTAACGATTGCCGTAACAGATATGGAGGACAATCCGGGCATCGACGCCGTCAACCAGCGCGTTCAGAGCCTTCACGCTCCATGGCAGGTCCTGCGGGAACCCCGAATAATACGGCTCGTCCACCTGGATACAGCCGGCACCGGCCCGGACCAGTTCCTTCAGCTCGACGTTCATCACCCGCGCGATGTCGAGCGCCAACTCTTCCTCGCCCGGGTAGTACTCGTTCTTGATGCGCTTCACCAGCGAATGCGGACCCGTCACGCAGAACTTGGTCTCCCGGTCGGTGTTGGCCTTCAGAAACTTGAAATCGTCGATCAGTCCCATCGGCGCGATCGGCAATTTGCCGCGAACGACGCTGTCGTAAAAATCGTAGTAAAACTGCTTGGACCGGGTATCGATCTCGACACCGGGCAATCGTTCGGCGAAGTAGTCGATCATGTTGTCGCGGCGCATTTCGCCGTCGGTCACGATGTCGAGCCCGGCCCTTTCCTGATCCTTGATAGCCGCCTTCACGGCGGTGTCGTGGACCTCGTCGATGTCCGACTTGCCGATCTTCCGGAACGAGTATTCGGTCTTCAGCCGCTCCAGCCAACTGGGCATCGAATAGCTTCCGACGACTGCGGTGGGCAGGATGGGTACGCTCATGAATCTCACCTCTCCCGGTGTGTCGTATACAGAATCGACGTTCGCGATCCCTCGCGATACGTGAACGGTTTGAAATGCACGTCGTAGCCGGCCTGCTTGCCGACTTCAGCCAGCAACGCGCCGTTCACCCAGTTGACGACCGAGCCGTCCATCTTGCCGGGGCCCTTGAACCCGCCACGGTATTGGGTCAATTCCGTGACGAAGATGTCCATCACCTGCAGGTAGCCACGAGGGTGCAGCAACGGGATCGTGCTCGCGAAACTTCCGACCGCTCCCGAACTCAGTTGAAAACGAACCGTTCCCGGCCCCGAGGTCACGAGTTCCTCAAGATGCGACGGCTTCAATCCCGACGGTAGCGAAGCTTCGGAAAGACTGTCAACCGTGACCATGCGTTCTTCGAGTTGCAGCTTGCTCCAGAGGGCCATCCAGAACCGCATCCCCTGTTTCGGGTCGTCCAGTACTCTCGGACCCACATCGAGCAGTTCCCGGACCGTTTCGGCAAACGTGTCCGTCCTGAAGCCATAGGTTTGGCAGAGATCTTCAACGTCGTCCGCGTTGAGGTACGACCGGATCTCGATCAGGTAGATGCGGCCGTCGCGCAAGACCGCGTCGTCGGTAGGCAGGTTGTCGTAAACGTTGGTCAGATGGATGTACAGCACCTTGTAACGCAATTCCGACAGGGCCCTGAAGGGATCCATCGCGTCCACTTCCCTGGGAACCGCCACCTCGCGGTGGGGCCCGAGCCGCTCGAGGGCGTGCTCCAGGGCCACCATGGAATAGTCGCATAGCAGGTAGCGCAACTTCGGATAGTAGCCGGCGCCCTTCTCCCTATCGAGCTTCAGAAACGAATCGAGCCACAGCAGCGCCCGTTCTCCGCTGCCCACGCCGATCTCCATCAGGTAGATTTCGTCGGAAAGCTGCCCTTTGGCGTCCATGTCCACGAGCAGGTCGTAGAATTCGACAACCTGATCCTGAATCGCCTGGATGTTGTGACCGTCGGAACTACCGGACGGCAACGCCTTTTCGTAACCCGCGCCTGTAATCTCTTCCCATTCGGTCCGATGCTGCCAATAGAGCTTGTTGAAGGCCCAGATTATGCTCGAGCGCATGGGTCCAAATTCTTCAAGAACGACCCGGGGAGGCGCATTCCCCCCGGGCGCCGCTTCGGCGGCGGCGGTTTCGAGTGCACGGCCAAGGGTTTCATCGTCCACCTGTCGCAGATCAATGGCTATTTCGACCAGAGGGGATGGGCCGCCATTGCGAATCGACTTGCGTACCATGGCAGCTTCCCTGAAGTTGGACTTGTACTGAACCCAGTCCAGTTGGACGTGCAGGTGCGGCAGGATGTCCTTGTGGACCTTGCCTTCGCCGGCAAGCGCCATCCACCGCGATACCACGCGGCTGATGAGTTCACCGCGCCCCTTCCGCATGTCATTGACCTGGAAAATCATGAACCCGATGTCCCACGCGTTTATACACGCAGGCGCGGGGAGGGTCAAACGGGGATGGCCGCGGGGGGACGTGCCGATGGCCCGTGTGAAACCGATAGGGGGATGAAATACCGTGAGCCGTCGGAAAGCACCGATCCTGCGGTAATTGGAACAGTCCAGGTTCGCGCTAAAGAGCCTGTCTGGGGGCGCCAAGGTCAGGCTGCCAGGAGTCTGGCCGCAAATTGCCGGGCGGCAACGGTGTGTCGAACGGTTTCCGGTCTTACTGCTCCTCTTCCTGTGCCAGTTCCAGTTCTCTCAGTAATTGCAGTTCTTCCAGCTCCCTGTTGTTCGTGCAGTAGAACTCGTAGACCTCTCCGTCACCCAGCGTCCAGCGGCGAGGGGCCGAATGCCACGGCTCTTCAAGCACCTCTGGATCGTCGACCGTGATCTCCACGATGAGGTAGTTCATCGAAGGCCGCGCGTAGCGTTCGGTCACGGTGAGTTGGTCGCTGTGGAACCACCCGTTGGGGAGGATGTAGGTTCGATCGTCGAAGCCAGTCGATTCGACCACCAGCGTGTCGCCCTCCCAGCGGGCCGCGCTGTTGCCATGAAACAAGGGTTCCGGATATTCGGGGAGCGGGCGTCCATCCAGATGGATGACCCGCCAGTTGTTGAGTACTTCATACAACTGCGCCAACAAACCCGGCTTGTGGATCAGCATCGTCGTGTACGGGTTCTGCAGCCATATGGCCGGCACGCCGCGCGGCATGCAGTTCACCGACGACTTCGACAACTCCAGCTCCGTCGGCGTCATGGCGTCGATGCGTGCCCGCGCCCATTCCTGGAACACCGGCGGCGACTCCGGCGTGGCCTCGCGATCGAATGTTCCAAGCGCGGCGGGGTCGACGCCAAACCTGCCGCTCACCCCCTGGCCAGCGCCGTTCGGAAACCAGTGACCGGTCAGATCCGGACGTCCATTGGCCAGCAGTGGCGGCGGTCCGCCGGGCGGCAGCGGACGGACGATGTATTCGGTTTCATCCGTGGCCTGGGCGCCGGCCGGCAGCGAGAGCCCGAACCCGAGGATCGCAACCGCCAAGCACGGGATGCTGTAGCGTAGGTATGATTTCATTTCACCATTCCTCAACTAATTCTGAATCTGGCCGACCTGGCGCAGAACGTCGTCCTCGAATCTGAGCAGTCCGGCGGCTGCGTAGAGCTCCCTGCCGTTCTTTGCAAGGCATCCCCGGACCCAGATGTCCTCGCCCATGTTCTGGACGAACAGGTGCCGGCCGGTTCCGTTTCTCCTGAGCGTAATGAGCGCGTAGGTCTGAAATGACCAGTTCTCGACCTCACCGTCTTCGTTCTCGACATCCATGTAGAAAAACGCGTGGGGACTCTGCCAGTCGATCCTTGTGAGTTTCCCATTGAAATCCCTGCAACTCTCGCTGTCGAACTCCGCGGCGAAAGCGTGGTGCGCTGAGGCCGGAGGAACCGACACGAACAAAGCGCAAATCACAGCAGCCGTGCCAAGAATCATCGAAGTCTTCATAAAAACCTCCATCCCGTCGTCTTCCGGCGCCGTCTGCCGGTGCGTGTGCGCCCTGCCGCGACGCGTTCCGAAAGATACGGTTTCCTGCCAGAAACGACCCGGCTAGAATACACTGCCAACGCCCCGGTTCAGAAGCGCAACATGCCTGGCTGCGGTTTTGTTTCCGAGGGGCATGGCGTGCAGATCGAGTTTCCCGGTATCACTCAGTGGAGGCGCCTGCTAAGGGCATGGGATCCCTGCTTGACGAACAGGTGACCCTCGGCGCGAATGGGCTTGCCGTGATAGATGGCCTCATCAAAGCCACGGGCGATTGAGATTCTCCGCCAGCCATGGGGCGAAGTCCTGACAGCCTGTGGTGAAATTCTTTGTTGTTGAGATGAGAGGGACCGGAATCGTGCGGTCATAGACCGCACCTACAGTGGGAATGGGAGTGGGCGCCCGCATTCCGAAATTGTAGGGGCGGTCTATGACCGCCCAAATCAAGTCGGACGCGGCGGTCGATCGTGCGGCGGCCTCAGCCGCCGGTATACGAGATCTTCCAGATGCGCCCGCCGGCATCATCGACAATGTAGAGTGAACCCTCCGGCCCGACGGCCAAACCAGCCGGCCGACCAACGCTGTCGGTGCCTTCCGCCAAGCGTTCGAAATCGTCGGCGAAGAACTCCCAGTCGCCGGTTATTTCACCCGCCGCATCCATCGGGACGAACACCACGCTGTAGCCTCCCGGATCCGCCCGGCGCGGCGACCCCGGCCCGTGGAAGGCCAGGAATGCTCCGTTGCGGTAACGCTCCGGGAACTGCTCGCCCGTGTAGAAAACGATATCGTCCGGCGCCCAATGACCCGGAAAGCCGATCAGCGGATCCTTGTACAGACCGGCCTCGGCGGGCGTTTCGCCATCGCCGCCGTATTCCGGCATGACCATGCGTTCATTGCGAATCGGATCCCAATACGTGTAGGGCCATCCCAGGTCGTCGCCCTCGTCGAGTCGATGAAACTCCTCGGCGGGCAACTCGATGTCTTCGGCTTCCGTGTAGTGCTCAGGCCATAGCCGACTAAGACCGTCGCGGTCGTGCATCGCCAGGTACAAGGCGCCGCCCGCCGCGTTCCACTCCAGGGCGACCACGTTGCGATGGCCCGTCGAATACCGGTGTCCGTCCCGGGCGTGGATCTGATTGCGCGCGGCGGCGCTGAAACGAAAGACGCCGCCGTGCTCGTCGAGTTGCGCGCAGGGCGCGAGGCCCGGGGATCCCGGCGTGCCGGACTCCGTCTGACAGGTGTTTGAGGGCGAGCCGACCTGAGTGTACAGGTTGCCTGCGGGATCGAACGTGATCGGTTTGGTCCGGTGGCCGGACGCCGATTGCGGCAACTCTCCGACCACGACCTCCGCCGATCCGGACGGGACCAGGTTGTCGTCGAGTCGAACCGCATAGATCGTCGTCATCGACGAGTAGTAAAGGTAGCCATCATGGATGGCGAGCCCGGTATCGATATCGGGAGTGCCGAATATCTCCTGCACATCGGCCGCTCCGTCACCATCCGTGTCCCGGAGCGCGGCGACGCCGCCCAGATCTTCGGTCGCGCGAATCTTCGCCTGGCCCGACCTCAGCGTGACGTAAACGTCTCCGTTGCCGTTGACGGCAATGTGACGCGGCGTCGGCAATCCCTCCGCAAACAACTCGGCCGTGAAGCCGGGGGGCAGCGTGATCCCGGACGCTTCGGTCGCCGTGTCCGCGTCGGGAACTGCATCGGTTTCGGTGTCAGGAGAACCGGCACAACCGGTCAGAATCAGCGACGCTACCCACACAAGCATGCGATTTCGTTTCATTCGAGCGCTCCGTTCGGTTTCGTTCGGTTTCGTTCCGCGTCTGGAAGTCCCTCAGTCACGGCTCAGCAGGGACATGACGTTGTATTTTATCGCCATCACGTAGGGTTTCGTCACGGAAGTCTCCATGAAGACTCCATTTGTCCCCTGCGCGGCCATCGTGCTCGGTTGCCTTGTCCTGGCCGTACGGCCGTTGTGTTTCGGTTGGGCATGGGACTGCGAAACTATTTCATTCCTTGTGCACTGTACGAATTCGAAGCAGACGGGTCGTGTCCATCTGGTTCATTCATGGCGGAGCGCGTGGATCGGATTGAGCCGGGTTGCGCGCAGGGCGGGGATAGCGGCGGCCGCCAGGAGCACCGCCGACAGGAACAGCGTGACGATCGCATACGTTGGCCCATCGGTTGGCTGAATTTCGTAAACGTAGGCCGTCAGGAGTCCGTTCAGTACATAGGACAAGCCCAAACCAATTACAAGACCGGCGGCGGCGGGCGGCAACGCCCAGCGAAGAACGTGCGTGAACAGTTCGGACCGTTGGGCTCCGAAGCTCATCCGTATGCCCAACTCCCGTGTTCGTTGGCGGACCGCATGCGCGAGCACCGAGTACACGCCCATAGCAGCCAGAAAAGCGGCAACGGAAGCGAACGCTCCGAGCACGAACGCCCGAAAGCGATGACTGGCTTGGCTGCTGTACAGCCTGCCGTCCATACCGTCGATCCGTGTGACGGCATCGGGTTGAGCGCTCACCACGACGCGTTCGATGACCTCGGCTTCCATTGATGTCCGGGCCACCAGAAAGGCGCCGATGATAGATGCATCCAAGGCACCGTTACCGAAGATGCGGGTCAGGAGGACGCCGGAGCCGTCGCCACCCAGCAGGCCCGATGTCGTATATACGGTTCGCTGAATTTCGCCAAAGAGAAACGACCGGATATCCCCCGCGACGCCAACGACGGTCAACTCGAATGACCTGACCCCAATTTCCACGCGCTTACCGATAGGGTCACCCTCTGGAAACAACGTCCGCGCCGCGCCCTCACTGAGGATTGCCAGGAAGGCGCCATCACTTGCTTCCTCCCGAGTGAATGTCCGGCCCTCCACCACGGGGATACGCAACGCCTCGAAGTAGCCCCCGGAAACACCGTTGACGTCGCCCCGCATTTCGCGGACATCGCCCTCCGGCCCAACCGAAGTCACCGATCCTCCCCGAGCTGAGGTCATCGGCAGCGCGCCGCTCACCGCGGCGATTTCGACGTTTTCCATCGCGTCCAGGCGGTCGCGCACGTCGTGGATGAAACCCGCATACTGGGCGTCGGAGTAGGACTGGGGGGGAGTGGCATTAATTGACACAATGCCGTCCGGGTCGAAACCCATGTCGATGGAAGTGACGTTCCAGAAGCTATGGATCAGTAATCCCGCCGCGACGACAAGGACAAAAGCGGTGGCGGTCTGCAGGGTCATGAGCATATCGCGGAAGATTCGGTGGCGGCGGCCGCCGGTGAATGATCGCTCCGCCGATTGAACCAGACCGCGCACATCTGAGCCGGAGGCCCGGACCGCCGGAAAGATGGCGATCAGGAGGCCGCTGGCAACCGACAGGGCGATCGCGAACAGCAAGACCTGTTGATCGATGCGAATGTCGAGCGCTCGCGGGACATTCGATGGAAGGTTCGCCATGAGAACGCTGTGGAGAGCGGCCGCGGCCAGCGTTCCCAGAATCCCCCCAGCGGCACTGACCATAAGTGACTTTGCGAGCATGAGCCGGGCCAGCCGCCAACGCGGCGCTCCCAGCGCGGCCCGCAGTGCCAACTCGCCTTCGGTTTGCGGGAAGCGGGCCAGTTCCAGTGCCACGATGTTGGCCAGGCCAATGAGCAGGACCGCCAGGACGGCGCCGAAGGCTAAAAGGATCGCGGTGCGGGTGTCGGGTCTGCCGTAAAGAGTATGGATCGCGTCCATAGTCAATTGGCCGCCCGGCATCATCGACAAGCGTCCCCCACCCCCGAAATCCGACGCGTCCGGAATTGCCCCGGCCTGAATCACGGCGTCCTGAATCACGCTCAACTCCGCGCGCGCTTGTTCAAGCGTGACATCGGGTCTCAAACGCCCGAAGACCCTGAAGCGCAACTGCCCGATCGGCGGCCCCGAACCGGCCAGCGTCCATACGCTGGACGGCTCGCGAAGATCCGTTGGACTTCGGAAGCCCGCCGGCAGAACGCCCACGATTTCAAGCGACGGATAGTCCGGGACCTGAACTTGGCGGCCCAACACGTCCGGGTCCGAACCGAAGGCGCTGACCCAGAATCCGTAGCTGATCATCGCCACGGGCGGAGAGGCCGCTTGCTCGTCGGCCATCGTGAACGTGCGCCCCAGCAGCGGCGCGATGCCCAATACTTCGTTAAAAAAGTTCCATGAGACGCGTGCGAGCGTGGGCTCGTTCTCGGGTCGAGGAGCGAAAACGCCTCCGACCTCCTGGTAGGCGCTCACCGCCTCCAGGCTTCGATTGGCTTGCCGCAACGCGTTGAACGAGCCAACGTTCACGACATCGCTTCGGCTCGGTTCGATCCCGTTCCAGATGTGCACCAGTCGATCGGATTCGGGAAAGGGCACGGGCGTCAGGAAAACCCCGTTGACGACGCTGAAAACCGCGGTGCCCGCGCCGATCGTGATCGCAAGGATCAGCACGGCGGTGGCCGTGAAACCCGCATTCCGAACCAACATCCGCGCCGCCTGCCGAATGTCGGCCATCATGGATTCGACGACATACAAGTACGCCCCTGGCCACCGGTTGTACGTTTTCATGAATCCTCCCCCGCGGACGACGCTCCCATATTTATTCCACGCATCCGACAAGTCCAGCGAATCGAGAAATGGTTATTCCGAGATGTTGCGAAATACCGACTGGGAGGATTTCGCGCCGCAGCGACGGAAAACCGTGCGCGGCCCACATTCTTTTTGAACGAATCCCTCACCGGTGCGGTATTAGCTATTGAACGGTAACTTTTATGGAACTTCGCTCAGATGGCTCCCCTCTCGGCCCCAATGAAGTTTGGATGTCCGAAGTTGGGGCTCGCGACAGGACTCCCGAAGAATCGGCGTCGAATGCGGCCCTGGTCGCCAGAGCCGTCGCGGGCGAGCCGGGGGCATTCGAGCAACTCATGGTCGGGAACGAGCGGCGGGTTCTGACGCTTGCCTGGCGGTTGATGGGACGGATGGACGAAGCCCAGGATGCGGCACAGGAAGTCTTCTTGCGGGCTTTCAGGTATTTGCACAGGTTCGATGGGCGAAAACCGCTGACGCCGTGGCTGATGCGCATCACTGTCAACGTGTGCCGGGATCTGGGACGCAAACGGCAGAGTTTGCCGACGACCTTTTCGGCGATGGACAAGCCGCCCGCGGAATCCGCCGCGATGGGACCGGCTGGGAATCCGCACGAGGAGTTGGCCGCGGACGAACGCCGGCAAATGTTGTGGGTCGCGCTCGATCGACTGCCGGCCAAGGAACGAGCCGCAATCGTGCTCCGCGATCTGGAAGGGCTTTCGACCGAAGAGGTTGCGGCCTTGCTGAAGTCGTCCCAGGCCACGGTGCGCTCGCAGATCAGCAGCGCACGTTTGAAGATCCGGAAGGATATTGAGCGCATGAAGGGAACGATGCCATGAAATGCAGTCGCGCCAGCAGGCTTCTGGCCCTCTACGTTGAGGGCGATCTCCAAGACTCGCAGTGCGGGCCGCTGGACGACCACTTGCGCGAGTGCGGGGACTGCCGAAACCTGGCGGCCGAACTCGTTGAAAGCCAGGCGCTCGTCAAGTCGTTGCGGAGTGACGCGGTGCCCGAGGCAGCGCTGTCGAGCGTCCGGCGGCAGGTTCTGCCAGGGATCGCTCGAATCGACAACTCGCACAACTGGGGGCTGCGCGTGGAACGAGCCCTGATGTCCAGATTCAGGCCGCGGTACGCGATGACCGCAATCGCCGCGATTCTTGTCGTTTCAGGGGTATTCGTCTCCGGAATCGTGTGGAGGACCGGCAGCGAATCGATTCCTGTAGCGGAAGTTATTCAGCCCGTGCAGGAGGCGGTCCCGCCTTCGGTCGATGTCGAAAGACAGTTGCCCGACCCCGAGGCGCTTGAGATCGTCGTCGAGACGCCCGTTCAATCGCGTCCTCTAGCCGATCTTGCCAGCGAGGCCTCGGAAGTCGCGGTTGCGACGCCTACACTTCTCGAACCCCGGGAGTTACCCGTAGTGGATCCCCCGGCGATCGATTCGCCGAACCGCGGGCCAACCCCGCCGATCGTCGTCAAACTGGTGACGGACGATCCAAACGTCATCATTTACTGGCTCATCGATAGTGAACAGGGAGACGGAGTATGAAGATACGTCACCAAATGATTCTGGCCACCGGGGTCTTCGCCCTGGTGAACATCGGTTCGACGGGCGTTCTCGCTGCACAGTTTCAGGTTGAACCCACGATGGTCACCCGGGTATTTCAGATGGAACATGTCCAACCCCACCAGCTTCAGAGAACGCTTTTACTGTTCGACGCGAATCTCATGGCGAACGACGAACTCAACACGCTGACCGTACGCGCGCCCGCCGATATCATGCCGGCAATCGTCGACGTGATCGGCAGGCTCGACGTGATCAAAATGGAACAAGGCGTGGAAGTCACGGCTTACTTCCTGAGTGCGGATGACCGGGACGCGGCCGGAACGCCTGTTCCGGAGCAGCTTCGGAGCGTGGTGGATCAGCTTCAAGACGTGTTTTCGTACAGCCGTTTACGGTTGATTGACACGATTATGGTGCGTGGCTCTGACGGGCGGCCCTGGGACGTAAGCGGAAGAATGTCACTCCCTGGAGCTGGGGACCTACCGGATCAGCCCACCAACTATGAGTTCAGGGGAATATTTCGAGTCGTCCAGGCCGACGATGCACCACCCGTCCTCCGCATTGACAATATGCGGGTTGATTTCAGTAATAATGTTTCCATCGGCACCGACGTCGAAATCCCGTCCGGCACGCAAGTCGTTGTCGGCAAGTCCACGATAGGCGACAGTGCGTTGTTTCTGGTCATGACGGCCGAGTTCTTGAATTAGCATGTGAGACCCAGGCAGCGGCCAGGGTGAATTTGTCCTTCCAGTGAACGTCCGCGAATTCAGTGGTTTGGCCTGGCAAGCTGGACATAGCGAGGGATTTCCTGTATAAAACGCTGAATGGAGTGGAGGGAAATGACCAGCCAGGAGTTGTCGGAGATCGGGGTACGGCCAGTGGAGCGAAGCGAGGAAGGGCAGTATCAAGAGCAGATGAAGCGTCATCATTATCTGGGCGCACTGGCGAAGATCGGGGAGACGGTCTGGTACGTGGCCACATGGCGCGGGCAGTGGGTGGCGCAACTGAGCCTGTCGGCGTCGGCGCTGAAGTGCGGGGTTCGGGATCGATGGATCGTCTGGGACTTCCGCTCGCAGTATGGGCGGCTGAAACTGATCGCGAACAACAGTCGCTTTTTGATCCTGCCGGGCTGGAATCGGCCGAATGTGGGCTCGCGGGTGTTGTCAGGGACCGAGCGGCGGGCCGGGTCGGATTGGCGCGAACGGTTCGGTCATGGGTTGCTGCTGCTGGAAACGTTTGTGGATCCCCGGCGCTTCCATGGTGGCGTGTATCGCGCGTCGAACTGGTTGGAACTGGGACGGACCCGGGGATACCGGCGCACCCGGGACGGCTACAGCGCCGAAGCCGATGCCCCGAAGCTTGTCTTTGTGCGCCCCTTGTGCCGCGATGCGCGCAGGCAACTGACCCACCCTGCCGGGAACATCTTCAACTCACCGGAGCCCCCAAGATCATGCTCAATGCCGCACAGATGCGCCAACTCCCCCAGTGCTTCAAGACCATTCCCGATCCGCGCCGCGCTCAGGGACGGCGCCATCCCTTGTCGGCAGTGCTGGGCATCGCGGCGGGCGCGACGCTGTGCGGCATGCACGGCTATAAAGCCATCTCGGATTGGGCCGATGCCCTGGGGCAGAAAGCCCGCGAACGTTTTGGCTGCCGGCGGGAGAACGGCCGCTATGTGGTTCCCAGCGAGTTTGTGATTCGGGATTGTCTGGTCCGGATTGAACCGGGGGCGCTGGACCGGGCGCTCAATGCGTGGAATCGGGCGTGGGGCGCCCCGGACGATGCGCTGGCCATGGATGGCAAGACGATGAAGAACGCCCTCGACTCGGACGGGCGTCAGACCCACATCATGAGCGTGGTCGGGCATGAGTCGAAACGCTGCTACACCCAAAAAAAGTGGGAACCCTGCCTGTAGCCGGCGGCGAGGAGCGCAAGCGCACGAACGAAATCGGCATGGCCGTTCCCTTGCTTCAAACCTGCGACATCGCCGGCAAGGACATCACCGGCGATGCCCTGCTGACCCAACGCGCGATCGCGCGCTATTTGGTCGAGCGGGGAGCGCACTATCATTTCACGGTCAAAGGCAACCAACCGACGCTGGAACGCGATATCGCGTTCCAGTTCCAAACCCGCGGACAACCCGACTTTGTCGAGGTCACCCCGCCCGATCATGGCCGCATCGAAACCCGGCGCATTTGGTGTAGCGCCGAACTCAACCACTACCTCGACTTTCCCCACCTGGGCCAGGTCTTTCGGATCGAGCGCGAATCCATCGACAAGAAATCCGGCGCCCTCACGTGTGAAACCGCGCTGGGCATCACGAGCCGCTCACCCGGCGAAACCTCCCCCGAACGCTTGCTGGCCATCAATCGCGGTCATTGGAGTATCGAAAGCGTCCATTACATCATCGACTGGAATTACGATGAGGACCGCAGTCGAATCCGCACCGGCTTCGGCCCGGAAAACATCACCCGCCTCCGACGCTTTGCCGTCGGTATTCTCAAATCCTTTCAAAAACCCGCTCAATCGATCGCCCAATCGATGCGCAAACTCTCTTTCAATACCCGTCTCGTCTTCGACTACTTGAGAATGACTCGAAATTCATCCTCCACATCATGCTCCATCTGAGAACAAATTTGCCGTGAGGCAGCGGCAGTCGGTCGCCCGAAGGCCCGGCGCCAGCGCGGCAATTTGTCAGTTTCCTGTTTCGAGCGTTCAAATGCTGATTCGAGTTGAAGAAACAAACGACCGGGCTTCCGTATACGCAGTCAATGCCTCGGCCTTTGAATCATCGGCCGAGGCCGACCTTGTCGATGCTCTGCGAGAACAGGCGCGGCCGATCGTTTCGCTGGTCGCTGAGAAAAATGGAAAGGTTGTGGGTCACATCATGTTCTCGCCGGTGTCGCTTTCCGGACATCCCGACCTGAAGGTGATGGGGCTGGCGCCGATGGCGGTCGCGCCCGACCATCAGCGTCAGGCCATTGGGTCGGCCCTAGTTCGAGCCGGCCTCGAGCAGTGCAAACAACTGGGCTTTGTTGGCGTTATTGTCCTGGGACACGCCGCGTATTACCCGCGCTTCGGCTTTTCGCCGTCCTCCCGATTCGGTATTGACTCTGAATACGAGGTACCCGAAGAGGTATTCATGGCATTGGAGTTGCAAACCGGAGCTCTGAATGGAAAAACGGGCACCGTGAAGTACCATGCCGCGTTCGGCAAGCTCTAATAGCGGGGTCCGGCGGATGAGGATGCGCCGCACCGTCGACGCTTGCCCTGGCGGAACGATTGCTCGCGCTGGCCGCATCCAAAACGAACGGAACGCGTCAGAATCGGTACTTCAGGTTGACCGTCACCGCCTGATAGCCGATGCCGGCGAATTTCAGTGAAACGTCGAACGGCGTGACCCCGTCGGCCTGCACCGGCGCATGGCTGCGGATCAGGTTCCAGGTTTTATTGTCTTCGAGGTCGTCGAATCTGGCCCAGCGCACCCCCACGCCCACCGACGTGCGCTCGGTCAGCGCGTAGTCCACGCCGGTCAGTAGTTGATACCCGAAGACGTTCTGATTCAGCTTGGTATCCACGATGCTGGCTGTGCCCGCGGCGGCGCGCTTGGCGGCATCCGGCCACGGCGGGTCGAATTCGACCTGCAGGTACTCCGCTTCCGGTTTGCGGATGAACTGCGCGGAGTAGCTCAAATCCGTCCGGGCGAACCCGGCGCCGACGCCGACATACGGCGTCCAGTTGGATTCGTTGATAAAGTCGACGTACGCGTTGGCGAAGACCTGGTGCGCCTTGTAGTCGCCGATCCACTCGGCGGGTGGCTCGTCGCTGCTCCACTCCGAGTTCTTGTCTTGAACCGCCGTGCTGGTCGTGCCGCCGAGCGGCGACGGGTCGTCGCCCATGTAACGGTGAAGGTATTCCACCTCGAATCGCAGTCTGTCGAGCATGTAGCCGACCATGAAGCCGCTTGCCAACCCGGCGGCCGGTTCGAACTGGTTGGCAGTGAATATCGCGGGCGTGTTGTCGCGGCACGCCGGATCGTCGACCGGCGGGCTCACAGACGGCGGGTAGAGGAGCACGTCGCAGCGCGTCGGGTGGTTGACCCCTCCGAGAGATGAGCTCACGGTGGACGAGTTCGCGATGCCCATCTGCAGGCCGGCGTAAAAGCCGGTGCGATCTTCTTGGGCATTGGCGGTGCCCGAGATGCCAGCCAGCGCAACCGACAGCACGGCGACGAGAATGCCGCGCAGCGAAAGGGCAGGCTTGTGGTGTCGTGTCATGTCAGTAATATTAACAACCCCACGGACAAGATTGCCAATGGGCCAGCAGCAACGTCGCAAACTCGACGGCCTTCCCGCAGGGATTGATTGGGACGGAATGCGCCTCCATTGAGATGCAAAACCATTCCAGGAAGTCTCATTATCCGTGTCCGGGGTCCCGGCTTGAGGCGCTGGTCCGTCAATGCGGCAACGTGCTGCATGATGCCGTAGCCATGCCGATCCTCATCGGCCAGGGACAGCAGAAATAGATACATTGGGCGCCTTCAAGGCCGGATTGTTCGCCTCACCTGAATCATTCGGTCCGAAGTGCGACCAACGGGTCGAGTTTCGTCGCGCGCCGACCCGGAATGTAGTAGGCCAGCAAGGCGACCACGAGGAGCAGCAAGGCAACCGCGACGACGGTTGCGGGATCCATCGGTTCGACGCCGTAAAGCTGATTCGCAATGAGCCGGGTGGCGCCGAAGGCCCCGCCGATACCGATCCCCAGTCCGATCAGGACAACAACAAGACCTTCGCCGAGCACGAGCCGCAGGATGTCGCTTCTCCCCGCACCCAAGGTCGTACGGATGCCGAATTCGTGCCTGCGCTGTTCCACCGCGTAGGAGATGACGCCGTAGACGCCGATCGCCGCCAGAAACGTTCCCAGCGCGGCAAAGATGCCGAGCAGCCGCATCCAGAACTCCTGGGCGCCGGCCTGGACCTCCAGCCTCGTCCGCATCGGCATGATGTTGGAGGCGGCCACGCCGGGATCCGCCTCGGCGAAGGCGCGCCGTACCGGAAGTGCCAGCGCCGCCGTGTCACCGGACATGCGCACGACGAACTGGTGCCTGGCGTGAATCCCGATAAGAAAATTGGACGCATAGTGCCCGAGACTCTGCAGATAGGGGACGTAGATGGTCGGTATGGGGTCCGACTGGAAGCTCATCCGCGTATCCTGGACAACTCCGACGATCTCACGCTCGCGGTCGTTCTCCAACTCGGGGTTCTGGAAATTGATGTCCACGAGGATCCTCTGTCCGATCGGATCCTGATTGCCGAAATACTGCCGCGCCATCGCCTCGTTGACGATCGCGACGCCGGGAGCGCTCTCGGAATCGAGATCCGTGATCGGGCGTCCTCGAACCAGAGGGATCCGCATCGTTTCGAAGTACGCGGGACTCACTTCGTGATATGCGGCCACCGCGAGGTCGTTCTCGCCGGCCGGGAGCGCTCCGACGATCCCGAACGGACGAAACATGCCTCCCCGAGGCGGAAGGTTGCTCGTGCTGGCGACCGATTCGACGCCCGGTAACAGCCGGATGCGTTCCAGGGCCGTCGTGTAGAACCTTGAGATCTCCGGCGTCGCCGTCCAGTCGTTGGGCTCGCGAATGCGATACCGGTCCATGCCGAACAGATCGATTTCCATCGTCAGCGTGTCGTCGGGATCGAAACCCAAGTCGACGCCGGTCAATCGGGCATAGCTGTTGATCATCAGGCCGGCGCCCACCAGCAACACCATGGCCAGCGCGATCTCGGCGACGACGAGAGCCCTTCGAATTCCAAGCTGTCCGCGTCCCACGACACCGCGACCGCCCTCTTTCAGCGTGGCGGCCAGGTCGGGTATCGACCCGCGAAAAGCGGGTATCAGACCCGCGAGAATTCCGGTCGCCAGCGACAGACCCAGAGCAAAGAGCAGCACGGCCGTGTTGACGCCGATCTCTTCCGATGGGGGATAGAAGTCCGGAGCGACGAATACGAAGAGGGAGATACCCACGAACGCGACCAGGACGCCAAGCGCGCCGCCAATCAGCATCAGGGGGACGTTCTCGACGATCGAGCCACCGAACAGCTGCCATCGTCAGGCGCCCAGGCCGGCCCGCACCGCCATTTCGCCCTGACGCTGGATACCGCGATTCAGCTGCAGATTCGCCACGTTCACCGAAGCGATGAGAAGGACGAAGAACACCGCGCCCAAGAGCATGTAGACGGGTTGGGCGTATCCGCTCCGGTAAACCTCGTGGAGCGACGTCAGCTGGACCCGCCACGGTCCCTGGGCCCCAGGATCCCGGGCGGCCTCTTCCTGTCCCATTGTGGCCAGCTCCGCCTGCGCCTGTTCGAGCCGGACTCCGGGCTTCAGCCTCCCGATGATCGGGCCCCGGTTGATTGTCATCGCACCCCACGCATCGGAGTTGGATCGTGACGGATGGACGTAGAAGCCCGGCGGCATCACGCCGATAATGACGGTTCCCCGATTGGCGCGCCATCCCGGGAGTGTCTTTCCAATGACGTCGGGATCGCCTCCAAAAGCGGTCTGCCATAGGCCGTGGCTGATGACGAGCGCTTCCGTGTTGCCGCCTTCCAGGACGACTTCGTCGGGCCGGAACCATCGGCCCAGGACCGGCTGGACGCCGAGGACGCTCAGCGTATGGAAATCCACCTGCTCCACCTGAATCCGCTGAGCCCCGGCGTCGTCGGACATCGTGAAGTCCAGTTGTCCCATCATGGAGTACGCGGCGCCGTCAATCGTCTCGCTACGCTCTCTCCAGGCTTCGATTCTGTCGAACGCGACGAGACGACCTCGCCCCTCCAGACCGATTTCCTCGATCCGGACGAGCTGGCCGGGATCCGGATACGGGAGAGGGCCCAGCACGGTGGCATAGAGGACGCTGAAGATTGCGGTCGTCGCCCCGATGCCGAGGGCCAGAGTCAGCGTCACGATGAGTGTGTAGCCGGGGTTCCGTCCCAGGAGCCGGAACCCGTAGGTGGCGTCCCGGCGCAGCCCAGCGAATAGGTCGAGCATACCTTCCTCCGATACTGGTCCCACGCCGGCGAGTCAGCGTCCAGCGCCCGCCAGCGGATCAACCGCTACGATGGAGAATCCTACCGGAAGGCGGCAGCCGCCCCTACCAAAGAATGTCAACGGTTGCCTCGGAGCACGGCCTGAGGTTCGATCAGTCAGCCGCTGCCGCGTTTTTTGGGGGCAGTCTGCGCGACCTGCCGTAGACGCAATCGCCGCCCGGCTATCGGCGCATTGCCCGAACGTGAGCCAATTTCGAAACCGCTGAATGTGCGGCGCCGAGACGGGACCGAAACGGAATTCGGCCTCCATCCCCAAAATCGGTTATCCTTCCGTCCGCGGACGGCGGACGGCACGCGATCCGTGCAATCGGACACGATACGGAAATCGAGGTGGTTTCGATGAGCCTTCTGGAATCGGGTATATGGCAAGGAAAGATGTTCTCGAACGGTTGGGTTCCGGCATCGGGCGGCGAGTACTCGGTAACCGAACCGGCAACCGGCGAAGAACTCACGAAATTGGGCGCCGCAACGCCCGCCGATGTCGAGGCCGCGGGGCAACGGGCGGCTGCCGCGCAAACGGCATGGGCGGCGACGGGATTCGAACAACGGGCCAAGGTACTGCGCAAGGCCGGCGACCTGTGGGGCCAACATGCGGAAGAACTGACCGGATGGATCGTTCGTGAAACGGGCTCGATTCCACCCAAGGCCGGCTTCGAGCTTCACATGGCCGAAACCGAATGCTATGAAGCCAGCGCCCTTCCGTCTCGCCCGTATGGAAAGCTCCTTCCTTCGGCCGCCCCGCGGCTGAGCTTTGCGCGCCGGTTGCCAGTGGGCGTTGTCGGAGTCATCGCGCCGTTCAATGTGCCGCTGGTGCTCTCGATTCGCGCCGTCGCCCCCGCACTGGCCCTGGGCAATGCCGTCATCCTGAAACCGGACCCCCGCACGTCGGTATCGGGCGGCGTCGCTCTTGCCCGCATCTTCGAAGAAGCGGGACTGCCCGAAGGCCTGCTCCACGTCCTGCCCGGCGGAGTCGACGTGGGCGAAGCCCTGGTTGTCGATCCCAACGTCAACGTCATCGCTTTCACGGGTTCATCCCGAGGGGGACGCGCTGTTGCCAAACTGGCCGGCGAGCACCTCAAACGAGTCCACCTCGAACTCGGCGGCAATTCCCCGCTCATCGTTCTGGACGACGCTGACGTCGAAGCGGCCTGCTCGGCCGGCGCCTTCGGCTCGTTTTTCCACCAGGGACAGGTCTGCATGGCATCGAGCCGGCACCTGGTTCAGGCCGGTGTCGCCGAACAATACACCGCCATCATGGCGGGCAAGGCCGAGCATCTGCCGGTCGGTAATCCGGCTACGGATCAGGTGGCGCTGGGGCCGATCATCGACGAAAAGCAGCGCGACAACATTCACCGGATTGTGACCTCCAGCGTCGAATCCGGCGCCCGGCTCGCGGCCGGAGGAACCTACGACAACCTCTTCTACAAGGCCACGGTTCTGGCCGACGTTCCGGTCACCGCACCGGCGTACACGGAAGAGATTTTCGGACCCGTCGCGCCCATTACGACGTTCAACACGATTGAAGAAGCCGCCCGGATGGCCGCCGACACACCTTATGGCCTCTCGGTCGGCATCATCACCGGCGATCCGATGAAGGGACTCGCCCTTGCCGAAAAAATCCCGAGTGGTTTGATTCATATCAACGACCAGACCATCGTCGACGAGGCCCAGGCGCCTTTCGGCGGTGTGAAGCAATCTGGGGCCGGATCGCGGATCGGAGGCGCGGAAGCCAACATCGAAGCCTTTACAGAATCGCAGTGGGTCACGATGCGCACCGACGTGGCGCCGTATCCTTTCTAGAATTCATCGATCGATGCCGGAACGACCCACCTGCGCCGAGCGCCTGTTGACATTTGCGGCGGAACTCGGCGCCGATTACATCTTCACGAATCTGGGCAGCGACCATCCCGCGTTCATCGAAGCCTTCGCAAACCTGAAAGCGGACGGGGCCCGCATGCCCGAAGTCATCGTGTGCCCGCATGAAATGACGGCACTCAGCGCGGCTCACGGTTACGCCATGATCGCGCGGAAGCCCCAACTGGTGCTGGTCCACGTCGACGTGGGGACTCAAAACCTTGGGGGCAGCATCCACAACGCGGCGCGCGGACGCGTACCGGCGATCGTGATCGCAGGGTTGTCCCCGGTCACCGAAAACGCCGGCATCCGGGGCGGGCGCAACGAGTTCATCCACGATTTGCAGGATGCTCCACGCCAGAGCGCGATCGTCGACCAGTACACCAAGTGGACCTACGAGGTCCGCGCGGCGGAATCCATCGATGGCGTGTTGCTGCGGGCGTTTCAGCTTGCGACATCCGAACCGCGGGGTCCGATTTACCTGTCGGGAGCCCGCGAAGTTTGGGAACGACATGTTCCGGATTCAGGAGAGCTGCCCGAGAATTGGCCGGCGTCCGAAATCGGCGGTCTGCCGCAGGATGCGGTGGACGAACTGGCCGCGGCACTGGCCGCATCCGAACGGCCGCTCGTCGTCACCGGATACCTGGGCCGCCAGCCCGCGGCGGTCGAACGCCTCGTCGAACTCTCCGAACGCGTCGGTATCGGCGTGTGCGAGGTCAGCCCGGTTTACATGAACTTTCCGGGCGTCCACCCCCATCACCTCGGCTACCGGCGGAATACGCTGATCGACGAAGCCGACCTGATCGTGCTTGTCGACGTGGATGTCCCGTGGCTCAAGTCGAAGGTCAATCCCGGACCGGACACCCGCGTTTTCCATATCGATATCGACCCGGTCAAGACGGGGATGGGCTTCTGGCACTACCCTGCCCAACGGGTTTGTCATGCCGACGCGTTGCAGGCATTCGACCAGCTACTGGACGCGGTGGGGAGCAACCCCGGTGCCCGGGCCGCACGCGTCGCCTGGATCGCTGACAGCAAACGCAGGCTCGATTCCGCGACGCCAACCGCGACCGGAGACGGACCGATTTCGCCGCACGAACTGACCACGGCGGTTGCGGCGCTGGTCAATGACAAGACGCGTGTCGTCTTCGAGGCGCCGACCGCAACCGAAATCGTTCCCTCCGTACTGAGGCTGTCCAAACCGGGAAGTTACTTCAACAGCGGCGGCACGGGCCTGGGGTGGGGCGTGAACGCGGCCGTCGGGATCAAACTCGCCAGTCCGGACTCGGAAGTGATCGCGCTGATTGGAGACGGGTGTTACCAGTTCGCGGTTCCGACCAGCGCTTACTGGGTGGCCGGCACCTACAACGCGCCATTCTTGACCGTCATTTACAATAACGGCGGCTGGAACGCACCCCAGTTCTCGACGCTCGGAGTGCACCCGGAAGGCACCGCCAAACAAACCGACACTTTTTTCGCAACGATGACCGCCGGCGCACGCCTTGCCGACATGGCCGCGGCTTCGGGTGAAATCGACGGTTTCACAGTGACACACCGCGAAGAGCTTTCTTATACGCTCGACAAGGCAATGGCCTCGGTGCGCAACGGCAGGCCCGCGGTGGTCGACGTACGGATCGCACCGTTTTCGAAACAGGTATTGAAGAGATAGACGGTGGACTTCAAAAAGGACGGCGCCATGGCTAAACGACGCAACATCGATATTCCCGGACTTTCACATTCCAATCCGATTCCGCTTGCGGCAATGCTCGGACCGTTCCTGGTGAGCGGGGGCATCCCGGGCAAGGATCCAGAGACGGGAGAGACCGGGTCGGACTTCGACACCCAGGTCGTGCTGATGTTCAAGAACATCCGCCGAATCATGGATCTGGCCGGGGGATCGACCGACGACATCCTCAAACTAACGGTCTGGATGAAGAGCGGCAAAAGCAAGAAAACGCTGAACCGGGAATGGCTGGCAATGTTTCCGGAGGAGGGATCGCGCCCGGCGCGGCATACGTTCACCTACGACGATCTGCCGCTGGACTACGAAATCGTATGCGAGATTCAGGCCATCGTCGGTTGAGCGAATTGCAGTGGTCCAAGACGACCTTGATGGGGTCCCATTATTCACCTGTATACTGATGTCGGACGGGCCGACGATTGTATCGATGCAGGCGCACTTCGAGTCGCGGGCGGACGTCGTCCAACTCCCCGCCTGCTGTCCGGCCGCATTCGCCCCGGCATTCTCGAGTTTGGACCGGAAAGGAGACAAATGATGTCGGAAAACGTTAGACCGCCCTCCCGTTTACACCACAACGCGTACGTCACGCGAGACATGGAAGCGACGCGAAAGTTCTACGAAGACCTTGTCGGCATGCCCTTGATCGCGACCTGGGCCGAGAAGACCGATCTTTTCGGCAAGGAGCGCGTGTACTGCCACTGCTTCTTTGCCCTGGATAACGGCGGTGCGCTGGCGTTCTTTCAGTTCGCCACCGAGGAGGACCACCGCGAGTTCGGCCCCCAAATGCCCCCCTCCCCCTTTCATCACATCGCTCTGAGGGTGAACCGGGAACAACAGGACGGCATACTCGCCCGGATCCAGGACGCCGGTTACAAGGAGCCCGAGGGGTACTACGTCCTGGAGCACGGCTATTGCCATTCGCTTTACATATTCGACCCCAACGGACTGATCGTGGAATTTACCGCCGACCACCCCGATGTCGAACAAATCAACGCCGACCGACTAGCGGACGCACACCCGACGCTTGCACGATGGCTCGCCGGAGACCACTCCACAAACAATCTGGCCTACCATCGTCAGGACTAGGAGAACCGATCGTTGCTCGAGACGATGATCACGGGGAGCCTGCCGAAGCCATCGTGGCTGGCGGATTCCACCGCGGAGTTGTTCGCGCCCTGGGCGGTGCCGGAGTCAAACCTTTCTGAGGCTCAGGACGATGCCGTGCGCTTGGCCATCGCCGACCAGGAACAGGCGGGCATGGACATCGTGACCGACGGGGAGCAACGCCGCCGCCACTACATCTGGGGCTTCGTCGGTCAACTGGCCGGGGTGGATGCCCACAACCTGGGGCAAAAAGTCACCCGTGGCGGGCGATACGGAAACAACCCCCTCCCCGTGCCCCGAATCACGGGAGAGATCCGACGGACACAGCCGTGTCTCGTCGACGCGTTGCGGTTCGCCAAATCACAAGCGACCCGCCCGGTCAAGGTGACGTTGCCGGGTCCGATGACCATCGTCGATTCCATCGTCGACGAATACTACGGCGTTTCCGAAGCCGATCTGGGCATGCGGTTCGCCGAGATCCTGAACGCCGAGGCCCGGGATCTTGCCGCGGCCGGCGCCGATGTGATTCAGTTCGACGAACCCTGTTTCAACATCTACACCGATAAAGTCGCCCAGTGGGGTGTCGCGACCCTGGACCGCGCGATCCTGAACGTCGCGGCAACGACCGCCGTACATATCTGTTACGGCTACGGCGTCTCCGTCGTCCTGGAATGGAAATCCAGGAATCGAAACTGGGGACACTACCAGACAACGCTGCCGCTGCTGTCGAAATCCGGTGTCGATCGGGTGTCCCTGGAATGTGCGGCATCCGGCGTGGATCCGTCGGTTCTGGGATTGCTCGGGGACAAGGATGCCATCGTCGGTGTCATCGACGTGGGCAGCGACGAGATCGAGAGCACCGATGTCGTTGCCGAGAGAATTCGGAAAGCGCTTCGTTACGTGGACGCCGAGCGGCTCTATCCGAGTACGGATTGCGGACTGGTGCCGCGGCCGCGCGCGGTCGCCGTTGGAAAAATGGCCGCCTTGGCTGCCGGCGCCGCACTCGTACGAGAGAATTTGGGCGGCAACGTGGTCTGAGGGCGTCCCGGCCACCCTGCGGTGCGATTGGAAATTTCAATCTCGGGAATTATGACCGTCGGCGATCGACCGGTCGGTCAGGATGTCCCGATGCCGAAACGTCCCTGAACACCAAGAATACATCATGCTCAGATTCGCCGAAGAAATCATCCTGCTCCTGACCGACGACGACGGAAGTTTCGTGCACGTACCCATCCAGTCGTTCAAATACGCCCTCGCCGGCGGCGTGTTGATGGATCTGGCGCTCGAAAACCGCATCGACACCGATTTGAAGAACCTGGTCTTGATCGATGGCACGCCCACAGGCGACAGCCTGCTCGATGCGACGTTGGCCGATATTGCCGCCGGCGAGCAGGGCGACGCCCGATTCTGGATCGAACGTACCGCGACGCGCGCGGACGACATCCGCGAAGAGGCCCTCGCCCGACTCGTCGACCACGGCATCCTGGAACGCCGGGACGACCGCATTCTGTGGGTTTTCAAATCTCGGCGCTACCCGCAGATCGACGGCACGGCCGAGCGTGAGGTGAAGCTGCGCATCATGAGCGTCCTGTTCAGCGACGAAATCCCGAATCCCCGCGACGTCGTCATCATCTGCCTCGCCGACGCCTGCGGCATATTCAAGAACCTGCTGTCCAGACGCGAACTCGACCTGGCCGCCGACCGCATTGCACAAGTCCGCAAGCTCGACCTCATTGGCCAAGCCATGACGAACGCCATCCAGGACATCCAAGTCACGCTGGCCGCCACGCAAATGTATATTTATTGAGGACCGGGGCGTATCTTCCCGCCGCGTGCAGACCATCTCGGCAACCGCCAACGTCTCGCGGTGAACAATTTTCAGGCGTGCGCGCGCTTGATCCGGCGCGTGGATACGCGCCACGCCCGCTCTTCTCTTTTCTCATTTCCCCCGCGCCACCCCCCATCGTCCGCATCATCTTCCAATTCATGCAGAAACCTTCAGGCCTTGGCGCGCTTGATCCGGCGCGAGGCACGCGCCGCTACGCGCCCGGCGCGAGGAACGCGCCGTTGAACGCGGGCATCTTGCCCGCATCTTCCTCCCCCGCGCCACCCCACACTTCGTCCGCACATTCGTTCAATTCAGTCAGAAGCCTTCCGGTAGGCCCCCTGGGAACGCGGGCATCCTGCCCGCATC
Organism: Terriglobia bacterium; assembly: GCA_963555775.3. Lineage (GTDB taxonomy): Bacteria > Acidobacteriota > Terriglobia > 20CM-2-55-15 > 20CM-2-55-15 > JAJEDW01. The sequence continues at coordinate 553,513 of CAUVWY020000010.1, forward strand.
TTCCTCCCCCGCCCCGTCGCGTGCAAATCACCCCAGCCACCGCCAACGTCTCGCGGTGAACAATTTTTCAGGTCTTAGCCTGGGAACGCGGGCATCCTGCCCGCATCTTCTCTTCCCTGTAACCCACGACACACGCAGGCCAGACCAAACGGGCTCAATATTCAGGATGGGGGCTGACGCTTGCGGGCAAGATGCCCGCGTTCCCAGGGCGCGCTGCCGCGCGCAAGACCATGGTCCGCGGAGATTCGTGATCCCGAATAGTGAGCGCCCCGAAAACGCCTTATTCAAGGTCGCCGCAGCTGGGGTGCGGCCAGGATGCCCGTGTTCTCAGGCGCATATCCTTGCGCCAGCAAGGCGAGCTACGGTCCCGGACTGTCCAGTGCGCCGTAGCGGCGCAGTTGCGGCCAAATCCATGCCACCGCCAGGACGACAACAATCGTTCCCACACCGCCACTGACGACTGAAATCATCGGGCCGAACAGGCCGGCCACCATTCCCGATTCGAACGCCCCCAGTTCGTTCGAAGTCCCGATGAAGAGTCCATCGATCGCCGAAACGCGGCCCCGCATGTGGTCCGGCGTCAACATCTGAACCAGAACCCCTCGAATGACCACGCTAATATTGTCGCAGGCACCGAGGAAAAACAGCATCGTCAGCGACAACGCAAAGGTTTCGGACAAGCCGAAACCGATCGTGACCAGACCGAAACCGGTCACGGCAATCAACAACCGCTTCCCGGCTTGCCGCGCCGGCCGCATGTGGACCTGAAGCAACGCCATGCTGAAGGCGCCCACCGCCGGCGCCGTCATCAGCCAGCCCAGCCCCTGCGGGCCCACTTCCAGAATGTCCCGCGCAAATATAGGCATCAGCGCCACCGCGCCGCCGAACAGAACGCCCATCATGTCGAGTGTGATCGCGGCAAACACGACCGGGTTTCGTAGAATGAAGCGGAAACCGCCCAGAAGGGATTCCACGCTCATGGTCGTGTTCTGAATCTTCTCGTGAACATACGGGATGCCGCCGACAAGAATCACGAAGATCAACAGCACAACCGAGTTGATCAGATAGATCGGCATGGCGCTTTCAAACAACGCGATCAGACCTCCGCCCAGCGCGGGGCCGGCCATCGAGGACAGTTCGAAGCCGCTGGAGTGCCACGAAACAGCGTTCGGAAACGTCTGGCGTGGAACGATCCGCGGAAGGAACGACCGGCGCGCCGGCATCTGGAACGACCGGGCGCATGCGCCCAGCAGAAGGAACACGTAGGTCAGGTTGGCGGTCCCGTACGCCGAGTTCCAGGCCAGTCCGGCGGCCGCCATGGCATTGAACACCGCCGCCGTCATCAGGATGTGCTTCCGATTGTGCGTATCGGTCACGTGCCCGGCCAGAACCGCCAGCAAGGCGAACGGCGCGAACTGCACCAGACCCACGTATCCCAAGTGCATGGCCGAATCGGTGCGCTCGTAGATCTCCCACAAGACGGCCACTTTCTGCATCTGCCATCCCAGAATCAGAATTGTGTGGCCGGTAAAATATCTGCGGAAGGACGACAGGCGAAACGCCGCATAGGGGTCGTGCTTCTTCGAAGGCTCGGTTGGAGGGATCTGCATTCGTGACTCGAACTTGGCAGATTACACGGACGCGGGGTGGATTTCACCAGCGAATCGGTGCCACTGACCTTCCCCCGAAATTATGACAGCCCAAATGCATGTGGACGTTGCCAGTCGGGCGAACCGTAGATCTGCGTTGAAGGATCGAGTCGACATCGACAACCTCAAGGCGCTCAAACGCTGCTCGCTGGGAACGGACGGCCGACGACAAGTGTTCTGACTTGCCAACCATTAACCAGGGGGTGGGTCCCTTTTACTCGATCGGGGGGGCTCGTTTTACATCGTCAATGCGAGTCGGGCTTATGCTTCGATACTGAGCCTGCCCTGTCGCGGTGAACGGGGCTCTCGAATGACGATTTCCACATCACGACCAAGTGCCGTCAACAGGCGGAGGAGGCGCTCGATGGAATACTCCCGAAAGCTTCCCCGGAGGAGGCGCGAAACGTCGGGTTGGGACAGTCCAAGCAACTTCGCCGCCTCGACCTGCTTGAATCCGCGCTGGCGAACGATCTTGTCAATGCGCGTGACGAGATCTGCCTTTAACAGGTGAGCCTCGGCGTCAGGACGCTCCAGGTCGGCGAACACGTTGCCGCTGCCACGTGTGACCTTCATTTCTTCCGTCTTCATCAATCTACTCTTCGCCATAGGTTTTCGTGTAGTGCTGCTCCGCTGCCTTCAGCCTGTGCTTGACCAGATCGATCTCTTGCTTTGGCGTCGCGATGCCCCGCTTGGCTTTCTTTGGGCATCTCAAAATATAGCGGTTTAACCATATTATCTGCCAGCGCCGTTCTGACGGCAGGGGCACCGACGTCGCTTGCAACCAGGCCTCACTCACCACCGATCCGTGGTCCTGACGTATCCGAAGAGGAGGCCCCCTGTGCTTGGCTCACCGGATTCGTTTCGTCGACAGCGCAGCGGTTCAACCACGCAGGTCATCGAGAAACTCGGATGCCGGGGCAACGCTCGTGACAAGCAGATGATCCCGCGCTCGCGTGCACGCGACGTACAGCAGGTGACGCTCGGTGTCGTACACCTCTTGCAGATCGGCGTCGTCGCCCACCGTGCAAACAATAACGAACAGCAGACCACTGAAGGCGCGAACTAAATCGGGACGATCTACTATCGGCTTAACGTGGGCTGCCCGCCCGATACAGACGACGATGGTCTGTTCGATAGCGGCAGTTGTCTCGCTGCTGCCGTCATAGACGGAGAATCCGAGCCTCGCCACCGCCGGGGCATCGACTGGTTGCCACCGTATCCCCCGACGCCGAATCCAGATTCGCCGGCAACGAACCGCAGAGAGCCTTCTACACGGCACCACCCGCAATGGTATTGGGTGATGCATTCCGGGCCAGCGTACGCCGGGTGACTCTGACATCCTCCCAATTCGCGACGCGAAGGAGGTGAACGCTACTATTCGATCAAGTCCAACATATCTTGATGGATGTTGCGCCAGTTCTGAGCAAGATCGATGCTCCGGGCGCGGATCGGGAAACCCTCCAGGCACACGTCCACCGCCAACGGCGCGTCGACTGTTGGGTAGAGCAGCATCCCTTCGTGCCTCGCTCCGGGCCCTGCCGTGGCCTCGCGATTTCTCAAGTAGGTCAAGAGTTGGTAGAGATTGTTCGAATGCAGCTTCCCGCCGTAACGGCCGCCCAAGGCCTCGCGGTAGTATTTGGCATCCATGATGATCCGACGTTCTGGTGCTTCGAGAATGACGTCGGCTTCCATTTGAGGAAGCTTGGATCGGTAATGGTCCGGTGTGCCTTCGTCGGCCCACGTGATTCTGCGTCCGCGATGGTTAACCTGATAACGGTCTTGCTCACGGCGAAAGAACTCGATGACGAAGTTTTCGTATAATTTTTCCATCCGCTCCTCTGTGAAGTCGGTGAACTTCGTCTCCACGGAATTCTCGTCGACCAGCAACTGCTCATGGATCAGCCGACACACGGACAACAGGAATCGATAGTAACGGCGGTTGCGGTCGAGATGCACCTGCTGGAACAACTGGTGATTCAAAGCGACGACTGTTACGTCAGCGAGCTTCGCGTAGGCGCTCCGGACTTCGGCGCGCACATCCGAATGCAAGTTCGGGAGTCGCAGCAGGGATCTCAGCGTGGAACGCAGGATCCGGTTGTGCAACACGTCGTGCGACATCTCCTCAAAGTTACAAGCCACCTGACCGCGGGCGCGTAGCGCCCTTTTCACTGTCTCACCCATGACGATCTTTCCGCGGATTCCGGCGAGATTCTCGTGCACATCCCGGTAACCGCGATCGATGCCTCTGCGGATCAGCCGAAAGGTTCCCTCGGCCAGCACCTTTCCCAAGAGATCATGAACTCTCCCCAACTCCTCCAACTCGTCCACCCGTACCACATCGCTTTCCTCGACATGGCGCCAGGCGTAGCACAGAAGGTAGTAGATGTTGGCAATGGGGATTTTCTTGTGGTTCACTGCCGCAATTTCTCAACCAGTCGATCCACCTGTTCGGGACGGTCGAACCAGTACTCACGCAGCAGGGGCGCTATCTGCGACTCGACAATGCCCAGGTACCATTGCTCGTCCGCCGACTCCTCGGGGACGAAGTAGCTGTGCCCGACCTCGAAGCCCCGGCCGAGATCCTTGTCGACACGGATACGCTCGTTCAGCACGGACAGGTTCCTGTCAATCCGGTCCACAAGGCCCCGATCAACGTCCGCTTCCAGCAGGTATTCCCGAAATTTCCTGGTACCGTACGCGGGTTTGAGCGTCTCGAACGCAAACCGGCGGCGCAATGCGTAGTCCACGATCGCAAGAGAGCGGTCCGCCGTATTCATGAGACCGAGAAGATGCACGTTGTCAGGGACGCTGAACCGCTCTCCCGACGCACTGTAGGTCAGGGTGATCGCGTGCTCCGGGCCGCGCTTGTCCGCTTCGATGAGCATGAGCAACTCTCCGAATATCCTCGACAGATTGCCCCGGTTGATCTCGTCGATGATAAAGACGAAAGGCGTCTTAGGCTGTTTCTCCGCGCGCTTGCAGAACTCGAAAAATACGCCGTTGCGCAACGTGAAGCCGCCCGTCTCCGTGGGCCGCCAGCCCTGCACGAAGTCCTCGTAGGCATAGGACTGATGAAACTGCACCATCTCAATGGACCGTGAGTCCTTAATGGACCGTGAGTCCTTGTGCCCCCTAAGGCACCAGGCGATCCGTCGCGCAATGAACGTCTTGCCGACACCCGGCGGCCCCTGAAGAATCAGGTTCTTGCGAAGTGCGATGGAGTCGAGAATACGTTGGAACTGAGCTTCTTCCAGGAACAGGTCATCGAGCGCGGCGGCGATGTCGTAGGGTCTGGGCCCAGGAGGCAGCTTTCCATCTTCATTGATCGATTTGAATACATTTCGCAACCATTTCTTGTATGGGGTGAATCGAGTCAGCGTCTTGGTTGTGATCGGGGTTCTGAGTGTGATCTGTGCACGGCACGGATGCCAGTCGACAGTCCGGAGATTTCGAAACTCTGCTCGTTCAGACTCGTGGGCATATTCGCCGGTCACAGTACCCCATCCGAGAACGGTGCTGCTGCCTCTCTTGGCGAGGACAACGTCCCCGATCTTCATCTCATGAACGAATTCCCACACGGCAAGTGACTGGTGGTAGGGGTTTTGCCCTGCGCCGTTCTCGATCAACGAGCTGTGGATGGCATCCCTGGACTCGTATTCGCTGAGGTCTCCGAGATCGTCCCACCCGATCGCCGCGATGCCATGTTCGTGGAAATCTCGCCACAGGCGAGCACCCTTGCCCGGTGCGATAGCCCAAACGTCGGCCGTGTCGAAACGTTTCCGGTACCATGCCTCGTCGTCGGACCCATTTCCGGGACCATCACCGTTTGGCGTCGGCGAACCGCCTTGCCAAACCTCCCGGAAAGGAGATTTGTAAAAATGAATTTCTTGTCCGGGACGTTCGTCTTCGAGTCGTCTCCTCACTCCCAGCACCGCCTTGTCGAGTTCGATGAGGCTTATGCGGTCGACATCGGGAGTCTCGCCAGTTTCGTCACGAAAGGTTTTGACGATGTCCTTCTTGTGGCGTAGCGACACGATGGACTCGAACTCGTCGGGGAACAGCAGAAACAACAGGGCATGGCGGAATTGACGCCGGCGGCCTTCTTCCTGCCCGTCAACCCATTCCGCGAAACCCCAGGGATCGCTCAGCAACGATTCCTGCTCATTTGCGGAACGGGAGCCCCAGTCGAGCATTATGGTGATGATGAACCTGAACTCACGCCACTGGTGGTTCAGATAGGCCATGCCCGGATTGACCATCCCTTTGTCCAGAACGTCGCCCAACGCCCAGTGAGCTTCGGACAACGGCGCTCCCGACCACTCCCAGACCGTCCTGATCCTGTCGAGCTTCGTTACCCGTTTCACGGAACTCACGATCAGGTAATACACACACGTCATTTCCGCCCACAGACGCTTCGCTTCCGGGGGCGCGGGTTCGAGTTGGCGGTGAAGCTTCTCCTCGAACGAATCGCTTCCCTCATCGAGACGCTCGACGAAGAACTTTTGAAGTTCCCCGAAATGTTCGCGCGTCCAGAGCCTTTCCTCGCCGAACAGCGAACCACCCTCAAGCAGGCATTGTTGCTTCCATTTTTCGGCGGCGTCGAGGATGACAGCGGCAATTTTCAATCGCGCCATGGGCCCCCCTTGGGATTTCCTGCATGGTAATGCATACCTCCCAGAAGAGGGGACGTGAGAGATGCGCTTGGCGCCAAGACGGATTGAGGTTCGGCGAAGGGGATGTTCTTCCGCGTGGTTTCGTCGTGCGTAATCGTTTCGATGGTCTTCTTGCTCGCTTTTTTCGCCATGAATTTGCTCATGTCCTGAAAGGGTTTGCGATAGTTAATCCTTCAATTTCCTGTGCATGCTGGAGGTCTTCGCTGTACAGAGTTTTACAGCCCGCTTCGAGCGCGGCGGCAACAATCAGGCTGTCGTAGAAGCTGAATCTGTAGCGGATTTGCAGATCGAGGCCACGGTGGTAAAGCGCCCCTGTTGGGTTGACCCGCCAAAGAGGTAACAAGACGTGGTCCAATAGCTGCCGAGCTTTCTCCGGCGTTGCATCGAGTTTTCGGGTTATGACGCTAATGGTCTCCTGGACAACCTGATAGCTGATGCAACCGGTTTCTTTTTCGACGGCTTGTTGGACCACACGCTCCGCTTTCCCGCGTTTGTAGTCATCGGTTTCATCGAACAGGTAAACGAAGACATTGGTGTCTAGAAAGTTTTCAACGCTCATTCATTTCGTCCCGAGTAAACTTCCGCCCTCCGGTGAATATACCGCCTTGAAGCTCACGGATGACGCGCATGGCTTCGGCAGCCTGCTGTTCGCGCCGAACGTAGTTCTCGAGCCATAACCGAAATTGCTCGTTCAGGGTCGTATGTTCCGCCACGGCACGTCGGCGCGCCGCTTCAATCAGGTTCTCGTCGGCGCTCAAGGTAATGTTTTTCACGATCACCTCCTGGTAAGCAGGCTTACACTTGATTAGTGTACACTATTCCTGTGTATTGACTTCACGGACGCGAGGTGGATTTCACCAGCGAATCGGTGGGGCGGGTTATCATTCGGCAAGAAAAAAATCGCATTCATCCACGAGGGGTCATTGTCCGCATCCGTACAAATCCACATCCGCGAAGTCACAGATGCCGACATGGCAGCCGTGACTTCGTTTCTGGAGTCGCACATTGAAACGTCCCTGTTTCTTCTGAACAACCTCGGAACATACGGCCCGCGCCTGACAAGGGCGGTTTATTCCGGAAACTTCCGCGCGATCGAAGAAGACGGCAGGATGGTCGGGGTGATCGCCATGACGCGCCGTGGGACCATTCTTGCCCAGACGGGGGGACGACCGGAATTCTCGGCCCGGATTCTCGACATTTCCCGAACCGACAACATTCCGATTCGGGGCGTGATCGGCGAGTGGCAATGCGCGGCCGCGATCTGGGACATCCTCCGAGACGAGACGGGCTGGACGCCCACGCTGGAATCCAGGGAGATCCTCTATCGCCTCCCGCTGGCGAAGGCGATGGCGCCCCGGGTTACCGGTGAAGTACGACGCCTCGCCGCCGGCGACTTCGATCAATGGCACAGACTGAACGACAAATATCTCGCCGAAGTCGGCGTTCCGGGACCCGGGACAACTGAACAGCGTCGGAACTTATTCGTCGCACAGGCATCCGCCGGCCACTGGTGGGGCAAGTTCGACAGCGGCCGAGTGGTCTCGATCGCCGCACTGAACGCGGTATACGGCAGCGTCGGTCAGGTGGGCGGAGTCTACACGCGGCCCCGGAGCCGGCAGCAGGGTCATGGCCGGGGTGTGATGGATTTTCTGGCGACCGACTGCGCAAACCGGCACGGCATCGACCGCCTGATTCTGTTCACCCCCGAAACGAACGCGGCCGCGCGGCGTCTCTACGAGTCCATGGGTTTCAGCCCGGCCGGCAACTTCGGTCTGTTTTTCCGGGAAGCGGACTAACGATTCGCCGAAATCGATTCGAACTTTTCGGACCGCGGCGCCGTCTTCATGGTTGGCGCCGGCATCGATCCGGTGGCGCTGGACGGGGCATCGCTGCAAAAAAGAGTTGGTAACTATATTGTCCGCCCGGTGTCTGATTTAGATGGTCATCGGCATCCGCACTCGTCCGTAAATGAACCGTTGAGGGGAAGAACCCCGGAAGGACCCGAATGAAGTCAGCTTTCGAGTGGACCCGGCGGCTCGCAGTCTTCCTTTGGGCCACACCGGTTATGGTGTGCACCGTGGCCACACCGGTTATGGTGTGCACCGTGTTCATACCCGGTCTGGTGTTCACACCGGTTCTGGCCGCTCAGGACAACGAAAACGGCCTAATCACCGAAAACCCGCTCGATGAGATCAGGGACGAACTCGTTCGCGTGCTCGATGCCGCCAATCTTCCCTTCACCCCCGAACAGGAAGACAGCATCACGTTCGTGCTCGAAGAATCCCGCCGCGCGTCCGAAAACCTGTTTGGAAACGTCATGAACTTCAGCGGCGGACCGCCCCGCGGCGAAGAATTGGACCGCGCAATGGCCGGCATCGCGTGGATCAACGAAGACTTCAGCGAACGGGTCGCCGAATACCTCACCGCCGAACAGCGCGTCGTGTGGGATGCACACACCGCATCCCGCGACGCGGCGGCTCAAGCGACGGAGGGAACCGCCGGAACCAGCCGGCAGGTCCAGCAAATCCGGGTGAACCGGAATCCGTTCACCGCCGAAAATCAGTTCTCCGGAAATGCGTCCAGCGGCGGCAGCTACGGGTTTTCGAGCGGCGGCGGCATTCAGACACAAATCATCAACCGCGGTGGTACCGGGGCCTGGCACGGCAGCTACTCGTTCAATCTGCAGGACGAAGCGCTGGACGCGCGGAATCCTTTTGCCGCGAACAAACCGACCTACCAACAACGCAACATCAACCTCAATACGAGCGGTCCCCTGATCCGGGACCGCCTGACCTTCGGTGGACGCTTCAATCAAAGCATGCAGGACAGCGCGTTGACGGTAAACGCCACGACGCTCGACGGTCCGGTCCAGATCGGATTTACGCAACCCCTGGTGTTTCGCAACGGAGGCTTCAACGGCACCTACCAGGCCACCGCAGCCCAATCGGTCGAGTTCAACTACAACCGGCAACGGTTCGATGCTCCTCTCCAGGGCGTGGGTGATTTCAATTTGTTCGAACGGGGTATCGACTATGTCGGCGGCAACGACAGCTCCACGGTCCGCCACATCTGGTTCGCATCGGAACGCTGGGTCCAGGACATTTCCGTTTCCGCGTTCCGGCAGCAACAGGAATCGACGCCGCGAACGACGGGCCCATCCATCCAGGTGCTGGGCGCTTTCAATGGCGGAGGTGGATCGAATCGGACCAATAACGACAACTCGGGGGCCGATTTCCGATCCCTCTGGATTTACAGCGGAGACCGATGGACGATTCGGACGGGTTGGAATTTTCGGCGTGAGGTAACGAACGAGCGCTCCGAGACAAATTTCGAGGGTAGTTTCATTTTTTCGGACCTGGATTCGTTCCGCGAAGACCGTCCGATTCTGTACACGCAAAACCGGGGCGACCCCGTTCTCGAAATCTCGCAGAGTCAATGGAGCGCGTTCTTCCAGAACGAATTTCAGGCGACCGATCGGATCACGATGTTCTTCGGCCTGCGCTACGAGCGGCAGACCAATCTGGCTGACCACAACAACCTCGACCCACGGGTGGGCGTCGCCTTCGCTCTCGACAATTCGACGGTCGTGCGGGCCGGTGCCGGCATCTTTCACATGCGGGTCGGAAGGGGCATCCAAAACACACTGGCCCGCTTCGATGGCGCCCGGCAGTTCCAGATCGTCATCGAGAACCCATCCTATCCCGATCCCTTTCTCGCGGGCGATGTCATGATCGTTACTCCGTCCTCGCGCCGCGTACAAGCCGCGAATCTCACCGCCCCATACTCGGTCAACACGTCCTACCAGATCGAACGCAGTTTACCGGGCAACCTCTTCGTAACCGCATCGTTCGACTACCAGCGCGGATTTCACCTGCTGCGCAGCCGAAATCTCAACGCCCCTATTCCGGGCCTGACAGAACGGCCAAACCCGGCGGAGGGCAATGTCTGGCAACTCGAATCCAGCGGCATCTCCAGATTCAGGGCCATTCGCCTGACGATGCGGCAGCGGTTCAGCATCTTCAACGTGAACGCCACCTATGGGCGGGAAGTCAACGGCAACGTCCTAGCGAACTTCGGCGCCCCGACTGACAATTTCAACCTGCGCGGCGACTACGCCGAAACGGTCCGGCACCAGTTCAACGCCCGGATCAACAACCGTCTGTTCTGGGAGATTTTTCTCAATACCAACGTCACCTACAGCAGCGGCAACTGGTATACCATCACCACCGGGCGCGACGATAACGGCGACGGCGTCACGAACGACCGTCCTCACGGCGTGCCCCGCAACAGCCTGCGCGGTCCGCACCACGGCAACGTCAGCTTCAACCTCACCAAGTCATTCTCCCTGGGGGGCAACGGGAATGGCGGGCCCAGCCTCAACCTCCGCGCCAATTTCAACAACGCTTTCAACCGGACCAACCTGGGCACGCCCGTCGGAATCCTGACGTCCCCATCTTTCGGAAGGTCGATTCGGGCCACAAATCCGCGGCAAATCTCACTGGAGATGCGGTTCCAGTTTTAGCGCCTTGCGCCAGCCTTTCCGCAGGAAGTTGACATCGCCATGGCCTGCTCATTACGCTGGGCTCCACCACTACAAAGGAGACCGATCGATCATGTATCGCTTCAAGACGATATTGCTTGCCCTAGCCATCGCCCTGTTCCTGCCCGCCGCCCTGCCCGGGCAGTTCCTTACCACGGCGACACCCGAAGAAATCGGGATGTCTTCGGAACGGTTGGAGCGGTTGACCGAGACTCTTCAGGGGTACGTGGACCGCGAAGAAGTTGCCGGGAGCGTTGCCATCGTCGTCCGGGACGGCAAGATCGCCTACCTGAAGGCGTTCGGGCATCAGGACATCGAAGCGCGGCTGCCGATGCGCGCCGACAGCATCTTCAGGATCGCCTCCCAGAGCAAGGCGATCGTCAGTACGGCCATCATGATGCTCCAGGAAGAGGGCAAGCTCGTGATCGGCGATCCCCTCGCACGCTACATCCCCGAGTTTTCCAACACGCAGGTCGCCGTGGGGCGCGAGGACGGGGATTACGATCTCGAGGAAGGGCGGCCCATCCTGCTCCGGCATCTTCTGACGCACACTTCGGGCATCAGCTATGGCACAGGACCGGCGCGCGATCTGTGGGACGCCGGGGGATTCCAGCAGTGGTACTTCGCCGACAAGGACGAACCCATCGGCGACTCCATTGCCCGAATGGCGGCGCTTCCCTTCGATGCCCAGCCCGGGGAACGATGGATCTACGGTTTCAATATCGACATCCTCGGCGCGGTCGTCGAGAAAGCTTCGGGAATGCCGCTGGATGAATTCCTGCGGACGAAGCTTCTTCAACCGCTGGGTATGTACGACACCCACTTCTATCTGCCGCCGGCCAAGCAGAATCGGTTCGCAACGGTTTATGGCCGAGGCCCCGGAGGCTCTCTCGAACGCGCCGCGGATACCGGCGAGTGGGCGGGACAGGGAGCGTATATGGAAGGCCCGCGAATGAGCTTTTCAGGCGGTGCCGGGCTGCTGTCCACGGCATCCGACTACGCACGCTTCCTGCAAATGCTGTTGAACGGCGGAGAACTCGATGGCGTACGCGTCCTCAGCCCGACGACCGTGAAGCTGATGACCCGGAACCATGTCGGCGACATCGATTTTCGCGCGGGACAGGGCTTCGGTCTCGGTTTCTCGGTCGTTACCGATCTGGGCGCACGGGGCACGCCGGGGTCGGTCGGGGAGTTCGGATGGGGCGGCGCCTACCATTCCACGTACTGGGCCGATCCGGAAGAAGACCTTGCCGTGGTTTACCTGACGCAGTTGAGACCGGCAGGACCGGTGGACGACATGGCCAAGCTCCGCAACCTGGTCTATCAGGCCGTCGTGGATTGAAACGATCCGGACCTTCATTCGTGAAACTCGACCTCGATTACGGGACCGAAGGCATGCGCGTCGAACTCCCGTCAGCGCACACCACAGTCATCGAACCGGCCGACCGGCCGGCGGTTCCCGACAGCGCGGCAGCCCTCGCCGCCGCGCTGCGATCACCCCTCGGCTGCCCCCCGCTGGGTGAGACCGTCCGCCCCGGCCAGACCATCGGCATTTCGGTGTGCGACATCACTCGCGCGCAACCGCGCCGGGCAATGCTTGAAGCGCTTTTCGCCGAGATACCGGGTGTCAGGATGGAAGACGCGGACGTGTTCATTGCCACGGGAACACACCGCGCCAACACCCCCGAGGAAATCGAACAAATGCTGGGTCCGGAAATCGCACGCCGATGCCGGATCGTCTGCCACGACGCGCGTGACGAAGGCTCGCTGGTTCACGTCGGCGACATATCGACCGGCGTTCCCGTGTTTCTGAATCGGGACTGGGTGGACTGCGACTTCAAGATCACGACGGGTTTCGTCGAACCGCATTTCTTTGCCGGCTTTAGCGGCGGCCCCAAAATGGTCGCCCCAGGGCTGGCCGGGCTGGAAACGGTGATGCATCTTCACGACGCCCGGCGTATCGGTCATCCGAACTCGACCTGGGGCATCACCGAGGGCAACCCGGTGCATGACGATGTCCGCGAAATTGCCCGGATGACGGGCGTCGACTTCGCCATCGATGTCACACTGAACCGGCGGCAGGAAATCACTGCCGTCTTTGCCGGCGACCTGCTGGTGGAACACGCCGAGGCGTGCCGGTCGGCGAAAGCAAACGCCATGCGGCCGGTGAACGCCCCCTTCGACGTTGTCCTCACGACAAATTCCGGATATCCGCTCGACCAGAACCTGTATCAGGCCGTGAAGGGAATATCCGCGGCGGCCAAGATTGTCAAACCCGGAGGCACGATCGTCTGTGCGGCCGAATGCCGCGACGGCCTTCCGGACCACGGAGCGTACGGCGAGATCCTTCGATCCCAGCCGTCGCCACAAGCCCTCCTCGATATGATCACGGCGCCGGGATACTCCCGTCCCGATCAATGGCAGGTCCAGATCCAGGCTCAGATCCAACTTGAGGCGAGAGTCTTGGTGCGGGCGGGAGGGTTGTCGGACGACGCGATTCGCAACGCGCATTTCGAACCCGTCCATGACGTGTCACAGGAAACGCTCGGCGCGCTCGAACGCGCCGGAACCGGCGCGACGCTCTGCGTTCTGCCCCAGGGCCCTCAAACGATCCCGTATTTACAGACCGGCACGTAACATCGCATCGGCGATCGGCGGGTTGGATTCTCAAGCAACGTTTCGGACCGTTGTTGAAAAAAAAGGGCTTACACTGAAGGTCCAGCAGGCTGCCAACCCCGGTGAGGGCCTTGTCGAGCAGTCCACACTCGCTTATTCGAAATTCTCCGGCCACTTCCTCGCCGCATGATACACGCTCAAAATCTGGACCTCTTCCCTTTTGATGCGATACGGCACGATATAAAGAATGCCGTGTATCACCAGTTCGTAAGTACCGCGCACTCGGCCCCTTCGACCGATCTTTGGATGTTCTTCGAGTCGCCCCATAGCAAGCCGTATCCACTGTGCAACTTCAAAAGCCGCCTGCGGATTGTCCCTGGCGATGTAGTCTTGAATACGCTCCAGTGCATTTGCTGCGGGTTCGGTCCAACGGACATGCACGATCAGGCATTCTCGTATTTACCAAATATCCGCTTCATCTCGACTTCCCCGACGAACCGGCCGTCATCGGCTGCCTTGATGCCGGCCTGGATACGTTCTTCCTGCCAGGCGTGCAACTCCAGAAACTGGTCTATCGCCTGGTTCACCAGGTAATTACGCGACCTGTCCTGCTGCTCGGCAAGCTGGTCTAGCTGCTTGATCTTCCTGCTGTCCGTGCGGACACTGAATGCATCTGTAGCCATCTGCCTGACACCTTTCAGTTCACTGCGGTTCATGATGATTACATTGTCATCATATTACAGAAGTCTGAATGAGGCCCCGCTGAAGTTCCGCTGAAGTTTCGCATGGAGCTTGAGGAGGCAACGTCATGGCCGGAGGGAAGTCGAGCCGAGTCCACACAAGTACACGACGAAACACAGAATCCGGAAGTGGACGGAGTAGAAGCGTGGCCTCAGGAGCCGTGGCGGCATCATGACTTGGCTGAGCGAGTGGGCTATCAGCACGTGGACACCAGCGGGCAACGTCTCCACGGAGGCCAGCGTCCATAGGAAAGAGGCGGAAGGATCAGTCGGCCTGACTCGCGCGTTGTTTCTGCAAGGCGGAAATCATCCAGATCACACCGGCAACGAAAACGACAGCCGTCAGCCATCGCAGCAGGTTCGCCAGCGACACGGCATCCATTCCGGGGAACGAATACTGACGCAGGATCCCGAATCGATCGGTCATCCAATGCCAAGCAGTATGCGCGACGATCACTGAAAGAATGATCGTTCCGACGCGTTCGGCCATTACGTAGCGGAACAATACGGCGAGAGCCGGGACCATGATTGCCAGCACCAGAAGCTGGCCGAGTTCAACGCCGATGTTGAAAGCCACCAGCGAAGTCAACAGGTGTGCGCCCGCAAACTGCATCGTCTCGCCCAACGCGAACGAGAATCCGAAACCGTGGACCAGGCCGAACCCCAGAGTCACCATCCATCGCCGCTCGACACGGCAGCCGACGATATTTTCGAGTGCCATATAGACGATCGACATCGCGATCAGCGTTTCGACCAAGGGAGGGAACCAGAGCGCGTTGGGCGCCCACCGCAGCGCCGAACCTATCAGGGTAATGGAATGCCCGATGGTGAACGCGGTGACCACCAGAACGAGCGGCCGCGCCCGCCTGAACGGGATCACCAGACACAGGAGAAACAGCAAGTGGTCCAATCCGTCGAGGATGTGAAAGAAGCCGAGACCCACGAACCGAAATGCCGCCTGGTACCAGCTTGGATCCATTCTGACGACGCCGGGGTCGCCAAGAAACTCGAACGGCCGAACCGCGCCGTCGGCCAGCATGAAACGCATGACGGTAAGGACGCGAAGTCCCAGGCGATACGTCCCGGGACGAACCGAAAACTCCGACTGGTCCGACCGGATCGGAAACTCCAGAACGGTATCGAGCATCAACTGCTGCCATACGATCTCGGTCGATGGATCGAGCCGGGACCCAGTCACATGATCCAACGCCGTTTCATAGGTCCGGAACGCCGTGTCCGAAGGCAGAGACAGCCGCGTCGCCGCGATCACCGGGGTTGGCAGGCGAACGCCCTCTTCGTAAACCTCGATGTCGTTGGCCAACCACACGGTGACGGCGTCGGCAAGCAACGGTTCGGCCTCCTCGATTTCAAGGTAGCCGGGTCCACGCGTGGGCCACTCGATGTCGCGCATGGATTCGAGCGGAACGCGAAGCAGCACGCGTAGTGTCTGCCCTTGGGACCGGAGCCAGGATTGCACCGTCACGTCATTGGGAATCTCGTGCCCGAACACGCTGAAAGGAAGCAACAGGGCGAGCAACGGCGCCTGCAGGACGATCCGCCGGACGAACGCGGGACATGGGTGACTTGCCACGGCCATATTATTCCACCGAGGAATCCAACTGGTGCACCAGCGCAAGGACGGCCCGGTAGGCGATCGCCATCCCCGCGGGATCGACACGATCCGAGTCGTCCGCAGCGGTATGAATGAGACGCAAAACCGCCGGTAACCGTCCCAAAGCCTGTGTCTCGGCTTCGGTTCCGTTGAAGAAAGTTCGCAGTTCTTCGGCTTCAACCAGCGGCAGGACGCTGAATGAAACATTGGGAATCCCAGCCGCCTGAAAACTGAGGTAATCGCTGTTCGGAAAGCGGGGAAATTCCATGCATTGGAAATTGTGTTCCGTGCACACCTCCCGCATCGATTCGGGCAACGCCGTATTGCCTTCGGCCGCGGTCGGGCCAAAGATCAGCGTATCGCCGTAGCCGTTGACATCCAGGTTGATGGCGGCGGCGATTTCTTCAGATCCATGGCGGTCGAGGTAGTTCCGGGACCCCACAAGGCCGATCTCCTCCATGTCGAAGAACACGATGCGTATCCTGTGCCGCAACGTTTCGGCCCCAAGCGTTGACGCCAGACGGGTCAGAACAATCGCCGATGCCGCGTTGTCCACGGCACCGCGGCTCAGAGTGCCTCCCATCAACCACACGGCATCGAAGTGGGCTCCGATGACGATGTCGGACGGTCCGTCGCCCAGGGTCACGACGATGTTGGCGCCGACCCTCCGCGGATAGTTCACACGAGGTTCGATATCGAACACCTCGAGTTCGAACTCGATGCCTCGCCCGCTGAGAATCTCCATCAGGACTTCGCGCCTTTCCGGGTTCGAGCCGACTTCCATCCGCTCCACGTCCCGCAGCATCGGTTCCAGCGCCGGAAGATCCTGAGCCAGAACCATCGGCTGAACGGCCAAGCCCGCCATGAGCGGCAAAGCGGCCATCGGAAACCCCCGCAACAAATGGGACTGCATGAATGAGACTCCGAAAAGAAACCCGTTTTCCTGTTATTGGGACGCCATTCTAACAGAACAGGCGCCGTCGCCTTCCCGATGGAAGAACGCGGGCTCCCGTGAACTCCGGCCATCCTCTGTTCGCTGGCAAAAAATGCCCGCGAAGTTCTTTTTGGCGGCACGACCGGGTGGAGTCGGCGACAATGAGGCCAGGACTGGACTCCGGAATTTGCTTGTACTACTTAACAGCCCGTGGCAGAGGCCTGCAAGGTTCGGCCGGGAACTGCCAAGCGGCGCTTCGTCCCCGTCGACCCGCAACACCGAGGCTTGAACCTGATCCGTGTGGAATACATTTAATCTGATTCTGCCGATCTTCGGGCTGGCGCTCATCGGCTACGCCGCCCGCTGGATCGGACTGATCGACAAGGACGGCATACGCGGCCTGTCGGGTTTCGCTTTCCGGGTGGCGATACCGGTCATGCTGATCCGCGCTGTTTCAGAAATTTCCCTGACCTTCGAATGGGAGTTGCTGACTGCCTATATCGGCGGGACTTTTGCGATCTACGCGACGGGCATGCTGGTTGGCCGCGGCATCTTTGGCCCGTCCATCGAACGGCAAGCGGTCTTCGGGTTCGGCGCCGCCTTCTCGAACCTCGTGATGGTGGGAATACCGTTCGTCCAGTTGGGGTTCGGCGATGAGGGACTGCTTCCGCTGTACCTGATTCTTTCGATCCACTCGCCCACGCTCTATCTGGTCGGCACCTCGATGCTCAACCTCGGCCGCGGCGCCCGATCCTCGAGCGGCAATCTTCCGATGACGGTCCTGAAAGCTCAGGCAAAAAATCCGATTGTCATTGCCCTGGCCATCGGCATCGCGATGAACCTCGCCGGCATTCGTCTTCAGGGACCGGTCGATGGAATCGCCGCCATGCTGGCAGCCGCCGCCATTCCATGCACGCTGTTCACCCTGGGCGCATCCCTCGCTGGATACGGCCTCGGAGGACAACTGAAAGCCGCCATCGTGCTGGTCGGACTCAAGAACGTCCTGCACCCCACTGTCATGTACGGACTGACGTTTTACGTATTCGACCTGAATCCGGTTTGGGCAACGGTGGTGGTCGTGATGTCCGCTCTTCCAATGGGGATGAACGCCTACCTGTTCGCCGAGGATTCGGAAACGATTGCGCCGACCATGGCGGCGGCAGTCGTCCTGTCGTCCGCGATCTCGGTGGTTTCCCTGCCCCTTGTCTTCTACCTTGTGATGTGACTCCGACAGGCGGGTTCGCATCCGGCAGCCCGGCGTTGCCGGTGACGTTTCAGGCAGGGGTGGAACTGAAACCGGACAAGGTTGGGAGATTGGAACGCCGACAGCGCCTTAACGGCCAATCGGCGTGAATGGCTGGCAGCGCGAGCATGCACTCTTGCGATTCCTGCTTTGCTTCGCGATAATCTGGTCAGACTGGTCAGAGGAGATTTGTTATGCACACCTGGCAGTTGCAGGAGGCCAAGGCGCGCTTCAGCGAATTGATGCGCGGCGCCGCCGCGACCGGTCCGCAGACGATCACCGTCCGCGGACGACGTGCGGCCGTCCTCCTTTCGGCGGACGACTACGACCGCCTGAAGCGGTCGAAACCCTCATTGGTCGAATTTCTGCGTGCGTCCCCGTTGGCGGGAGTTCGATTGAACATCGAGCGCGACCAGTCGCCGCCGCGCGATGTCGAACTGTGAGCTTTCTGATCGACACCTGCGCGCTTTCCGAACTGATCAAGCCGAAGCCATCGCGCCTTGTAGTCGAATGGTTCGACGCCGCACCGCCAGAGACGTTGTTCGTCAGCGTCCTGACCCTGGGAGAAATCCGCAAGGGGATCGAGAAGCTTGAGGGTGGTCGCCGCCGCGCGAGGATCGCCGCGTGGCTTGAAACGGAGTTGCCCGTCTGGTTCGAAGACCGCGTTCTGCCGGTCGATACCGGCGTCGCAGACGAATGGGGCCTGGTGGCCCGCCTGAAAAAATCGGTTCCTGCCATCGACTGCCTGATTGCCGCCACCGCCCTTCGGCATCGGTTCACGATCATCACCCGTAACGAGTCCGACTTCGCCGAAATGGGGGTCGATCTCCTGAACCCCTGGAAGGATGAGGGTCTCCCCATTCTTTAACCCGCCTTTCTCACGGGTTTTCGTCGCGAAGGGTCGGAGACGCCGTCAGAGCAAGACGCGCGCCGGGAGGGTGCCGGAGGCGTACTTCTTACTGCCGCACGGAGGTGCGCTTTAGACAGTACGTCGAGGAGCCCGACGACGCTTGATCCGGCGCGAGGAACGCGCCGTGGAACGCGGCACTGGCGGATGGATCCGGCGCTGCAGCAGACAACTCGTGAGAAATGCGGGTCAGGTAGAAAATTTTCGATCCCAAGGAATTCGGGCACATTTTCTCACACCATCCCGGACGGTTTTGGGGAATCCGGTAGCGCCTGCCTCACCCGCTTCAACCCGCCCAGCGTTCGGAAAGCTTCTTGATCCGGTCGACGGCTTCCAGGATGTTGTCCATCGAAGTGGCATAGCTGAAGCGGATGTAACCCTCGCCGAACTCGCCGAAATCCGCGCCGTTCAAACAGGCCACGCCGGCCTCGTCCAGAATCATTTCCGCCAATTCCTTCGAGGGAATCCCCGTGCCTGTAACGTTGGAAAACGCATAGAAAGCCCCTGCTGGAAGCGAGCATCGGATTCCCGGAATCTCGTTCAGCCCGGCGACGATCGCATCGCGCCGGCGTTTGAATTCGGCAACCATCGTTGTCACGCTGTCCTGAGGCCCGGTCAACGCTTCCATGCCGGCGCGTTGGGTAAAGCTGGCGGTGCAGGAGTTTGAATTCACTATCAGCGTGGTCACGGCCTCGGCCAGCCACTCCGGCATCACACCGTAACCGAGCCTCCAACCGGTCATGGAATAGGTCTTCGAGAACCCGTCGAGAATGATCGTCTTGTCGACCAGACCATCGAACTTCGTGATCGAGGCGGGGCGCTGTTCGTACCAGATTCGCGAATAGATCTCGTCGCTGAGCACCATCAGGTCGCGGTCCCGAAGCAGACCCGCGATCTCGGCAAGATCGTCTTCCCGAACCAGCCCGCCGGTGGGATTGGCAGGGGAAATCAGGATGACCATCTTTGTCCTGTCGGAGAGCTTCTCGCGAAACGTATCAAGATCGAACGAAAAGCCACGGCTCTCGACCAGCGGGATCGGGACCGGCGTCCCACCCAGAAAATTGATCATCGACTCGTAGATCGGAAACGCCGGGTTGGGATAGATCACTTCGTCGCCGGGCTCGACCAGGGCCATCAGGCTGAAGAACATGATCGGCTTGCCGCCGGGAACGACGCAGACGTTCTCCATCTTGACCGGGATGTTCCGAGTCTGGGCGACATGCGATGCGATCAGTTCCCTGAATTCCGGAAAGCCGGGTGAGGGACCGTACTTTGTATAGCCGTCATCCATCGCCCTCTGGCCGGCTTCGATGATGTTGGGCGGGGTGGGAAAATCGGGCTCGCCGATTTCAAGATGGACGACGCTCCGCCCCTGCGCTTCGAGGGCACGCGCCTTCGCAAGGATTTTGAAGGCAGACTCGGTCCCGATCCGGGACATGGCTTCGACAAGTTTCATGGAGTCAATAATCCTGTCTTGTTCGCTGAGGTTGGAGACGCTTGGCACGCCTGTCAGGCGGGAGAGCCCCATGGGGCATCAACCTCATGGGGCTGCTCGGCGCGAAAAATTACCCGGTTTCGATCGAAGCAGGCCGGCGGCCTGCCCGCACTAAAGCGGATTGTCCGGCATCGCAATCGATCGCCACATGTGAGCGACCGGGCTGTTGTCGTATCCCAGGCCTTCGCTGGGCTGTTTGAAGTGCCGCCCGAGGATATCCAGATAGGGCTCGATCGAAAGCACGACGCCTTCCTGGAACGCGTACAGGTCGTTGACGGTTACCATGCGAGCGTACATGTACCACTGGTGGTTGCGAGAATATTCCTCCGCCGCCTGCAAGTAGGGCTCGGGGACGTAGTCTTCACCGAACAGCCGGTGATACAGATCGGGATACTCATACCCGCTTTCGCTGTCGGCATAGAACCGCAACGCCTGGTGGTACTGAATGGCCCAGCTTGTCTTCTGCGGCACATGGGGACCATACATCTGCGCGCCCCAGTAACCGTGGTCGACCTTGATCAGCTCCTGGACCGTATCGTGCAACAGACACGCCAGGACGATCTCCTCTTCCATGCCGTTCTTGAGCGCGCGGTCCGCACTCTGGAAGCAGTGGTTCCGCGTCCTCTGAAAGCGATGCTCGAAGAAGTCCTCGATCGTTGGTCTTGCCGGCATCGGATCGAGCATGGCGACGTTCGACCCATCTCTGGTCATGAAAAGGTTGCCGGCGCCCCGGCGGTAGTGCCGGGTCGTGATTTGCGCCTCGACCTCCGCCGCGGTCGGAAACTCGCTTCCGCTCTGAGGCGGATTCAAGCGTTCGATCATATACGCTTCGAGCGCCTCGGCCTTCGCTTCGGAACTCATCGCGCCAACTGCTGCCGCGCCGCCCAGGCTGGCAATAAAATGCCTGCGATCAATCTGGATCATGAGACCCCCCTTTGGATTTCAGGAGTATTATTCATGTCTGCCGTGCGCCTGACAAGGGATAAGAACGCCCACGCCCTTTCAGTTGCCATCGCGGCGATCGATCACATGGCCTCTTCCAGGGTAGAACCATGAAACCCGGCCGGCCGGCTCCTAAATCACCCCGATCGCATTCAGAAAGACCAGGACGATCGCGACGGGAACGACGAATTTCAGGAGCAAGAGCCAGCCCTTGTAGAAGACCGCCAGCCTGCTTCCTTCGAAGAACTCGCGGCGGCGAATGGCGTCGTCCACCCTCCAGGCCGTAAAGAGCGAAATGCCCACACCTCCCAGCGTCAGAAACCAGTTCGTCGCAAGATAGTCGAAGGTGTCGAACCAGTTCCTTCCGAAAACGCTCGCGAATCCGTCTCCGAAGAATTGCGTTCCGCCGCTGAGCGCGGATGGAATTCCGATCAGGGCGATGACGACGCCACAGAATACGGTGGCCTTGTGTCTCAACCATCCTTTCTCGTCGATCAGGTACGAGGTCACGACTTCCAGCAACGAAATCGCGCTGGTCAGGGCGGCAAACACCAGCAGGACGAAGAAAACCAATGCAAAGAACGAACCCGCGGGCATCTGGCTGAGCGCTATCGGAATGCTCACGAAAACCAGTCCGGGACCGTTGGCCGGCTCCATGCCGAAGGTGAAGATGATCGGGAACAGCACCATGCACGCGACAAGCGCAATTGCAGTGTCCAGGATTGAAATGGCGACGGCGGAGGAGACGATGTCTTCGCCCTTGGACAGGTAGCTTCCGTAAGTCAGCATGGTCCCCATACCCAGACTCAATGTAAAGAAAGCATGTCCCAACGCCTCCAGAACACCGGCTGCGGTCAGGCTTTCGGTACGAAAACCGAACACGAAATCGAAGGCCTCGCCAAACCCGTCCATCGTGAATGCGTTCACCAAAAGGATCAACATCAGACCGGCCAGGACGGGCATCAGGATACGGGCCAATCGCTCGATCCCCTTGTTGACGCCGCCCCAAACGACTCCAACCACGATGATCATGAATACCGCGTGCCAGAAGAGATTCAGACCGTTCGACGTGAACAACGCGCCGAATACGGGCTCGACGCCTTCGGGACCGAGACTGACGATCTGCCCCGAAATCGCCAGGTAGGTGTAGTGCATCGCCCATCCCGCGACCACGCTGTAATAGGACAGGATGACGCAACCGCTCAGCACGCCCAGTCCGCCAAAAACGACCCAGACGCCTCCACCGAGGGCCTTGAAGGCGCCCACCGGGGATTTCTGCGTTGCGCGTCCCAGAAGGATTTCGGCGATCATGACTGGGAGACCGACGACGGCAATACAGACCAGGTAGATCAGAACGAAGGCGCCGCCTCCGTTCTCGCCGGTGATGTAGGGAAACTTCCAGATGTTTCCGAGCCCCACGGCCGAGCCAGCCGCCGCAAGTACGAACCCGATCTTCGAACCCCAATGTCCTCGATCCGCCACGACGGTTCTCCTTTCTCGACCGCTGGCCGATACCGCGAACGGCATCCTTCCGCCACTCCTGCGGCGGCGCACTCAGACCGCGGCCGAAGATTTTTTATTCAGTGTGACATTCTATCCGGTAAGCAGAGAAAAGCATCGCAGTCTATTGAGGACTGGGTAATCAGCCCGTGGTAGGACCCTGCAGGGATCGCGTTACGAGCGCCATTGGGCCGTATGCGAGGCGCCACGACGAAGTCGATGTCCCCCATCGATCCAGGAGGGGCAACGTGGCAGATGGTCCGATGCCGCCGTAACCCGTTGGGCGCAGGGGGGTTCGGGTCACAGACTTTGTCGTTCGTCGGTCACGATGTGAAGCCATCGCTCCGCTCCTCTCTTCGCGCCTGAGACCCGAAGACCCCCGCGCGCGACCCTGAAGGGTTCTACCACGGGCTGTTAGGAGACGTTTACGGTTGGAATGGAGCCGCCCGGCGTGGTTGCTTCACGGATGCTTCAAGAACTTCGTGAAGCATCCGGAACGGTTTACAGAGGCGCCGACCGGATTCGAACCGGTGCATAAAGGTTTTGCAGACCTCTCCCTTACCACTTGGGTACGGCGCCTAGTCGAAGCAGTCTATTATACCCGTGTTCGAAAGCGTTCCCCGTTTCGGGTTCTCTCAATTGAGGGTTCGGATGCCGGAAAATTACGGAATCTCCAACACGATCCATTCATGGCCCGTGAGTCCAGACCCGTCAACCAGCAAACCGCTGCGGAACCCGGCAGGGTCGCGCGCAGAGTCATGCCGCGAGCTTCTATGGAAAGATCGCCAGATCCTTGCCGGTGCGAAGTTTGGCGACGTAGGCAATCTGGCCAAGGTGGTAACCGAAGTGCTCGATGGCGTGGTAGACCGCGTGAAGACGCGTGACCTCGAAACCCTGCACTTCGATCCGGTCCAACAGCGAATCCTCCCGCAGATCGGCCAAGACCAGATCGGCCTCGCGCGCGGCCGCCTCCACTTCGGATAGCAACCCGGTTTTGGAGCGGGAGGTACGGGCCGAAAACTCCGCCGGGCGGTCCCGCTCGATGGGACGGCCGCCGGCGCCGCCCACGATCCACTGACGCAGGTTGCCACGCATGTGGAGCAACATGTTCCCCACGCTGTTGCTCGCTTCGTTGGGCCGCCACCAAACATCGTCTTCGGACAATACCGAAGCGCACACCCGAAGCTTGGGCAGGTAGTCCTCGGCAAGCAGCGTACGGGAGGCGTCGATGAACTCTCCCTCCGGAGTCGGTTGGATACCTGCCGTGGGTTTCATGATCTGACCAAGAGGGGGTCGCTCTGGATCGCGCGGTGGACTCAGAAAGCCCTTAGCGCATCTTCTTCGGATTCGTGAATATCGAACACGCTGTTCAGGCGGGAGAACTCGAGCAGCTCTCGGACCTGGCTGTTCAGGTTCGCCATCTTCAGACGCCCCCAGGTAGTGCGGCCCGTTCCCGAGCATTGGGGACACTCGTCCCAGCCCCCCTGGTCGTTCTGAAATACGGATGCGCCGCAGTCGTCACAGACGTTCTGCGTCACCGTGCCGTGGCCGAGCACGAGTTCGCCCAGCCCGCTACTGTCGATATAGAATACGTCGGCCAGATTCAAGAGGATGTTCTTCGAGCCCTGGGCCACCTGGTCCCGGATCGCCTGGCGAAAGATGCTCGATCCTTCCCCAGCCGTAATTCGTCCGGAAATATCCAGGATCGTTACCTCACCGACATCGCGAGTGGCTACTGACACGCTCATTTCGAAAAGCCCCCATCGGTCACGCGGACCGAGCCGACAACACCAAATTGCCGTCCGATTGAAACACTTCTGGGGTACAGTTGCAACCGTACCGTCTTGCGCAAAAAAACCCGAGGAGCCCCCGGGTTTTGTTTTGGATCTCATCCGTCCAGAGCGGGAAACGGGATTCGAACCCGCGACTTCGACCTTGGCAAGGTCGCACTCTACCACTGAGTTATTCCCGCACGCGCTGCACCCGAGATTATAGGGCCGGAAAGCGGCGCGGTTCAAGGGTCGGCGGATTGCGGCGGCGCATCCATCCCGTGGGCCTTCATTCAAATCACTCAGAAACCTTCCAGGCACGCCCCCTCGGGCGCAATATTCAGGATGGGGACTGACCTGTGCGGGCGTGGCGCGTATACGGGCGCAAGGATATGCCCCAAGCTTTGGCGAGGTCTCCGACGCTTCGCGACGAACACCCGTTGGCAAGACGGGCTAACCGGATGCTTCTCGGAAGGCATCGCGGATCAAACGGAAGTCAAGCCGGCGGTCCGGAGTTTCAACTACGGCCAGAATGTCGTATCGGTACGGACTGTCCGGACGGTATCGCAGCCGATACGCCTGCGACGCACGGACGATGTTCACTCGCTTCGCGGGAGTGACGGCGTCTTCGGGATGGGAGTCGCGGCGGCGGGCCTTGACCTCGACGAAGACCAGACATCCGTCATCGTCGGCAACGATATCGATCTCCCCGCCGCGGGCGCGATACGGACACGCCAGAAGCCGGTAACCCAGCGTCCGCAGGAACCGGGCGCCCAGAATCTCGGCATGGCGCCCAAACGGGAGGGGTTTGGGCCGGAACGGCCAGAAGCCGGGACTGAACGAACGCAACATGATCTCACCTCGAGCCTGCGCCCGACGCCGCCCGATCCCCCACAGGCGCTGTTACTTGAAACGCCAGCGCGTACCCTCGCGCGTGTCTTCGATGACGACGCCCATATCGGTCAGTTGCCGGCGGACCCGATCGGCCCGTTCGAAGTTGCGGCTGCGACGCGCTTCGTTACGCTCGGCGATCAATGCTTCAATGTCGGCGGCGCCAACCGGCGATGTGGACGCCGAAGCGCCGTCCGTCGCTGGAACAATCCCGAGACGCCGGTCGATCTCGACAAACCACTCCCGGATTCCACCCTGAAGATCCGCGCCGAGTTCTCCGCGATCCAACGCAATGTTCGCGGCCCGAATCAGATCGAACATCGCGCCCAGGGCGACCGCCGTGTTCAGGTCGTCGTCCATCCCCTGCTCGAAGAGATCGCGCGCGGCGGTGAACGCGTCCCGCATCGATGTTGTCGATTCCGTGGGCAGGGACGTGGAACCGAGCCTGAACAGAAACTCCCGAATCCGCTCCATGGAGTTCGCGGCCTGCTCCAGACCGGCAAACGTGAAGTTGAATTGCCTGCGGTAGGGGACCGTGACAAACAGATACCGGATCGCCTGTGCCGCGAATCCCCTGTCCAGCAAATCCCTCAGCCGAAAGAAGTTGCCCAGCGACTTGGCCATCTTCTGACCTTCGACCCTGAGGTGCTCGCCATGGATCCAGAATCGGACGAATTTTTTTCCGGTGGCCGCCTCGCTCTGAGCAATCTCGTTGGTGTGATGCGGGAACACCAGGTCGACCGCTCCACAGTGCAGATCGAACGTGTCGCCGAGATACTTCATCGCCATTGCCGAGCATTCCAGATGCCAACCTGGACGGCCGACGCCTACTTCGGTTTCCCACCTCGGTTCGTTCTCGTCTTTCGGCGCCTTCCACACCACGAAATCCCGCGGCGACTCCTTGTCGTATTCGTCCATTTCGACACGCGCCCCAGGCTTCAGGTCCCTCTGGTCCAGACGTGCCAGGCGCCCGTATTCGGGGAACCGGGAGATCCGAAAATAGATGGAATCGCCTTCGCGGTACGCATAGCCCTTTTCCAGCAACACGGCAACAAGCTCGACCATCTCGGGTATGTGGTCGGTGGCCCGCACCAGCATCTCGGGCCGTTCGATGCCCAGGGCGTCGCTGTCTTCCAGGAAAGACTCGATGTACTTTTCCGTGTAAGTCCGGATATCTACGCCCTGTTCGATCGCCTTTCGTATGATCTTGTCATCGACGTCGGTAATGTTCATCACGTGCTGAAGAGCCCACCCCTTGCTCTTCAGGTGCCGGCGCAGGACGTCTTCGAAGACAAACGTTCTGAAATTTCCGATGTGGGCAAAGTCGTGGACCGTGGGCCCGCAGACATACATCCGCACTGTCTTTCCATCCGCGGGAACGAATTCCTCGAGCTTTCCGGACAACGTGTTGGTGAGCTTCAGCATGTGGAATGCAAGGAACGAACAAACGAAAACGCGGCACGGCGCGTCTAACCCGCATTTCTCACGAGTTGTCTGCTACAGCGCCGGATCCATCCGCCAAGCACGCCCCCTGACGCGCTTGATCCGGCGCGACGAACGCGCCGCTACGCGCCCGGCGCGGGGAACGCGCCGTAACTCTGACGGCGTCTCCGACTCTTCGCGACGAAAACCCGTGAGAAAGGCGGGCTAACCTGTCAGTCGTAAAGGGAGCATGTTACCATGACCGGAATGGTGCGATTCGGGGTGGTTATCGTTCTGTCCCTGCTGGTCTTGCGGCCGCTGGCGGCGGAAACCCGACCCCTCCAAACCGAAGATCAACCCACGATTCGAGTCGGCGTCGAACTGGTCAACGTGCTCTTCACCGTGACCGACAGGAACGGCCGACTGGTTTCCGGTCTCGGCCCGGACGACTTCGCGGTGGAAGAAGACGGTGAGGTTCAGCGAATCCAGTTCTTCGCAAGCGAAAACGAACTGCCCCTCACGCTTGCCATGCTCATCGACACGAGTCCCAGCGTCCGGCAGGTCTTTGATGAGGAGAGACGCACGGCCATTCAGTTTCTCGACACCATTCTCCGACAACAGGACCTCGCGCTGGTGATGGGATTCGACCGGTCGGTAACGCTCATGCAGGACTTCACCGAATCCAACCGACTGCTCGGTTTCGCGATCGCCGACCTCGAAATGGGCAGCGGTACGTCGATTTACGACGCCGTTTATCTGGCCAGCGATGAAAGGCTGCGGCATGAAGCCGGCCGAAAGGCGATTATTCTGATCAGCGACGGTGAAGACACCACCAGCCGCATTCGAAGAAACGAAGCCCTGATCTCCGCGCATCAGGCCGATGCCGTCATCTACTCCATCTCCAACACCCTTCCGCGGCGAGGTGGTATTTTCGGCATCGGGGGGCGGCGAAGCGGCGACATGGGGACGCTCCGTGCTTTGTCCGAAGAAACCGGCGGCGCCGTGTTCGAACTGGACAACCGATCGGACTTCGAGGAGATCTTTGCGACCATCGCCGAGGAATTGCGCAGCCAGTACAGTATGGCCTACGTTTCGACCAATCCCGATCGGGATGGTGAATACAGGGAAATTCGAATTCGGCCCAACGACGGGAACCTGCGGGTCCGCGCCCGTCGAGGTTACTATGCGACCATCGACGACGAAGACGACCGGTAGCGCGGCCCTCCTGTTCATAGTCGCTTTCGCCCCGCTGGCCGCGCAGGAATTTCAACTCACTCTTCGCGTCGATGAAGTCCTGGTTCCGTTCAGCGTTCGCGACAGCGACGGCGAATTCGTGGCCGGCCTCACCCAGGACGATTTCACGGTTCTCGAAGACGACAAGGTTCAGACCATCGGGGAGTTCAGCGACGCACCCGTCGCTCTTTCCGCGGCGGTACTGATCGACACGGGGGTGCGGCGGGAATCGCTCGATGCGATCGAGGCGTCGATTCCGGCGCTGGTCGAATCGTTCAGCGACTTCGACGAGGTCGCCGTCTACCGCTACGACAACGAAATTTCGAGGATTCTGGACTTTGTCGAAGAACCGGTCTTCCTGGACCATGACCGGTTGCGGGAAGCGCTGTACAAATTCTCGGATCTCCCGTCGACGATTATTTCCAGTGCGGAGGAAGGCAACCGGCGTCCTCCGCCGACGCCCACGATCAATGGCGTCCAGGTAACCCCGCAGCCGACTCCGCCCCAGGCCCGTGACCGGCGAGTGCTGCATGACACCATGTACACGGCAGCCCGCGATCTGGCACTGCGAGCCGACGACCGGCGCCGAATCATCATCGTCATCACGGACGGAACCGACGAACGCTCCGAGATCGACCCCGAAGAGGTCCATCTGACACTGCTCGATGCAGACGTTCAGGTCTACCCGATCGGGTTGAATGTGGATTTGTTCGTGAGGTTCACGGATTCACTCGACGACTACGCCGACATCACGGGCGGCAGGTTGCACTACACCAACGGAAGCACGCTACAGAGAACGTATTCCGATATCACCGCCGAAGCGCGAAACCAATACCTGGTGACCTACGTTTCGAACAATTCGATTCCCCAAGACCGCATTCCTTTCCGCGAAATCGAAATCCGCGGCGACCCCCGATACGAAATCAATCATCGATTCGGCTACTATCAGGTGCCCTGAGCTATCGCCCGGAAGCCTATCGGAATCCGTATTTGGCCCGCATTTCTCACGAGTTGTCTGCTGCAGCGCCGTATACATCCGCCAGGCACGCCCCCTGACGCGCTTGATCCGGCGCGACGAACGCGCCGCTACGCGCCCGGCGCGGGGAACGCGCCGTAGCCCTGACGGCGTCTCCGGCTCTTCGCGACGAAAACCCGCGAGAAAGGCGGGCCAGTCGTGGTCTTATTCTGAGGGTTCGTACGACAGCCGCCTCTTCGCACGGTCTTCGTGACGTTCGATCGCAAGCTGAATCAACCGGTCGAGCAGTTGCGCGTATCCCAAACCCGAAGCTTCCCAGAGCCGCGGGTACTGACTGATCGAGGTGAAGCCCGGCAGGGTGTTGATCTCGTTCACATAGAACTTTCCGGTTCCGTTCTCGAGAAACAGGTCGACGCGCGCCATCCCGGAACATTCCAGAGCCTTGAACGCCGCCAGCGCCATCCCCTGCGCTCCAACCACTTGGTCGGGGTCCAGCGTCGCGGGAACGACCAGTTCGGTGTCGTCGCTCACGTACTTGGCACGGTAGTCGTAGAACTCCCGCACCGGCCGGACTTCGCCGGGAACCGAAACAACGGGATCGTCGTTGCCGAGGACGCTCAACTCGATCTCCCGCGCATCGATGCCGCGCTCCACCACGACCTTGCGGTCATACTCGAAAGCGGTCTCCAGAGCCGTCTCCAGATCGTCAGCCGACTTGACTTTGGAAATACCTACCGAAGACCCGAGGTTCGCGGGCTTCACGAACACCGGATACGGCAACGCTTCCCTGAAAGTCTCGACAAACCCATCGAGTTCTTTCGCGGTGACGCGCCAGTAGTCCACCACCCGCAGACCCGCATCGCGCAGCAGGCGCTTCATGACGTCCTTGTCCATCGCGACGGCCGAGCCCAGTACGCCCGCGCCCACATAAGCCACGTCGGCTAATTCCAGAAATCCCTGGATCGTCCCGTCTTCCCCGAACGTTCCATGAACAATTGGAAAGACCACGTCCAGGGGGCCCTGGACCGAAGGCTCGGCCCTCAGTTCCATCGCAATCCCCGCGCCAAGGGCCTGTCGTATCTCTTCCTCGGGCGCCGGAATCAGGCCGGGACGCTCGGCGATGAGCCACTTGCCGTCTTTCGCAATAGCAATGGGCACGACGTCGTATTTCCGACGATCGAGCGCACGCAGGATAAACTCGGCGGATCGTAGCGAAACTTCGTGCTCTCCCGACCGTCCGCCGAAGACGACACCGACGCGAACCTTCTTCACCCGGTTTTCTCCTTCATCACTTCGCCGATCACCCCAACCGCGCGTTCCACGTCGCCGCGGTCGACATCGCGGTGCGTCACCATCCGAACGCGTTCCCGGTCGACCGGCACACCCAACACGCCCCGCTGCGCGACTTCGGCCAGGAAGCTCGCTGAATCGAATCCGCTTTCGTGAACGCCAAAGATCACGATGTTGGTTTGAACGCTCTTCGGATCGAGGCGCACGCCCGGCAGGATGGCAAGCCGGTCCGCGAGGAAACGAGCATTCGCGTGATCCTCATGCAGGCGCCCCGGACCCTCTTCGAGCGCCACCAATCCGGCAGCGGCCACGACGCCGACCTGACGCATCCCGCCGCCAAGCATCTTCCGAATCGACCGGCACCGTTCGATGAACTCCCGGCGCCCCACGATCAGCGACCCCACCGGCGCGCCCAGGCCCTTGCTCAAACAAAACTGAATCGAGTCGTACCTGGAAGATATGGCCTCGACATCCTTGCCCAGAGCCGTCGCCGCGTTGAAGATCCGCGCCCCGTCGAGATGAACCTTCAACCCGCGTTCGTGCGCCCGGTCGCAGATCTCGTCGGCAACTTCAAGAGGATAGACCGTCCCGCCGGCCATGTTGTGTGTGTTCTCGAGCGAAACCATCGCAGTCTGGGCGCGGTAATAAACGTCGGGCCGAATGGCCCGCTCCACACGATCCCAGTCCAGAATGCCATCGTCGGTTTCAATGACACGTGGCAGGACGCCGGCGATAGACGCCATCGATGCCATCTCGTAGTTGTAGATGTGCCCCTGAGCCTCGCAGATCACTTCCTGGCCGCGTTCGGTCTGTGCAAGGATCGACGTCAGGTTTCCCATCGTTCCTGAGGGAACGAACAAGCCCGCCTCGCGGCCAAAGATCTCAGCGGCACGATCCTGAAGCCGGTTCACCGTGGGGTCTTCGATAAAGACATCGTCGCCAACCTCGGCTTCGACCATGGCCTGACGCATCCGGGCCGTCGGCCGCGTTACCGTGTCGCTTCGCAAATCGACAACAGACTCGGGCATAAGAGTTCCTCGGTGATACTGTTCGCCAGCAGCAGACCCGCGGGCGCCAACTTCAGGATGCGTCCGTCAAAGGAAACCAGACCCGCTTCCCTCAATTGCTCCACGCGTTCGAACCAGTCTGGAGGATAGTCAATCCCCAAACCTTTCACGACATCGGTGACGTCGAAGCCCGGCATTCGGCGCAAACCGAGCAGAAACGCCTCCTCCAACCGGATCCGCGGTGTACGGACCTCGACCCCGGCGATCGGAAGTTCTCCGGCATCGATGCGGCGCGCGTATTCTGGCACGGAGCGGACGTTCCAGAAACGCTTTCCATCCATGAACGAATGAGCACCGAGTCCCAAACCGCGATACGGGGCGCCATTCCAGTATCCAATGTTATGACGGCATTCCGCGCCGGGCCGCGACCAACTCGACGTTTCGTAATGCACCAAACCGGCGGCTTCCAGACGTTCGGCCGCCCGCAGGTAAAACCACGAATGGTCCTCGTCCCCATGAGTAGCGACTCCGCGTCTGGCCCACACCGCGCTGTCTTCGAGTTCGAGCAGATAGATCGAAACGTGGTCCGGCCCAAGCCGCTCCACCCAATCCAGGTTGTCGTCCCACACTTCCCGGCTCTGCCCGGGCATTCCAGCGATCAGGTCGAGGTTGATGTTGGCAAAGCCTTCGCGACGGAGCCACTCGAAATCGCGAACCGTATCGGCGGGCGCATGAAGACGGCCCGCGGCGCGCAACTCGTCCGCATTGAACGACTGCGCCCCAAGGCTGACCCGATCGATTCCCAAGGATCGGTAGGTTCTGGCGGATTCCTCGCTCAAGGTTCCCGGGTTGACCTCGATCGACACCTCATCGGCGCCGCCCAGAACGCCTTCGAGCAAATCCTCGATCAGGGATGGCGACAGCAACGAAGGCGTCCCACCACCCAGATAGACGGTTCCGGGCAGCCCGGATAATTCCGCGCGCTCGAGTTCGATCTTCAGACGCGCGGCATAGGGGGCATGCTCCGAATCAGGCAGGACCGCGATGGGAAACGTGCAGTAGTGACAGTGCTGCTCACAGAATGGAACGTGGAGATAGAGACCGAAGCTCATGAAAGGGGGACACGCGTGACCGGAAATCAGTACTGGACGACCTTGATGACCACACCGCGTTCGAACGTGACGAAATGCCGGGCGACGCCATTCTCGTAGTAAATCCAGTCCTCGCGAGGGATACCGTCCACGCTTTCTCGAATTCGACGATTGGGGCGGCCTTTGGACATGATGACCGTCGATTGATCCATCCCGATAATCACTTCCTTGGCCCTGACTGCTTCCTGGAATTCGGTGGGAAGCGATTCGATTCCCGAATCCATGAAATTTTGTTTGTTGAAATCCAGAACAGGCGCGAGAAAGACTTTCAGGACATCGGAATCTAATTCCGACGGCACTTTGTCGTCGAAGCGAAGGACGATCTTGGATCCGGTCGCTGGACGCGTGTCTTCGTCGATGACACGTCGTGTGGAGTTTCCCGTACTGAACGTAATGCGGTCGAGAATGCTCCGGCGCCTGGTGCCTCCGTCGTTCAACTCGACTTCGATCTTGTCATCGCTGAATTCGATGCCGGTGATCGTCACCACGTCACCGACCTGGATGGAACGGCCTTCGATGCGCAGTTCTTCGCGAAGCTTTTCCTCGTCGATTTCGCCGTTTTGGGACAGTTCGACGCCCTCGGTGCCCAGCGGCATGACCGTCCGCGCGGCCGCGCTGTCCGCGATCATCGTGCGCAGAATCTCGAATCGGATGTCCTGAGGAACCTGCGCACGTCCCGGGACGTGCAACGTCAGGATAGCCAGTGCGCCGATCACTCCCAAAAGAGCCCTAGATTTCATGATGAATATTTTAGCATCGGCCTGTTTCGCAGGCCAGGAGTCTGACCGGACAGCTGCAATTCTCATCTTCGTCCCTGACAGGCTCGGAATGATCTCCCAGTTTCCCACTCCCACTGTAGGTGCAGTCTATGACTGCACAATTACCGCACGATCTTGATTCGGGCGGTCATAGACCGCCCCTACATTTTCGGAGTCGCTGAATGCAGGCGCCCAACTCAACCCTGCCAAGTTCCGGCACGGGCTGTCAGGGGTTTCCCAGACTGATCAGGTTCGCGAAAAGCCGGTACGCCCCCGGAACGCCGGCCGGAAGTTGTCTGAAAAACGCGTATCCCGTATAGACGTATCGACCGGTTCCGATCTCAGCCACGACCATGCCGCCCGGCTTCGGCTCTTCCCCGGGATCGTTCGAGGCAAGTAAGGGCGTGTATCTCTCGTCCCAATCGCCCAGAAAGTACAGGCCCCGTTCCTGGACCCATCCATCGAAATCGGTTTCGCCGATCCGATTCGGCGTATTCAGCACGGGATGGTCCGGCGCCAGGAATGCAATCGGCGCGTCCTCAACCGTGACACGATCGTGCGGACGGTTGATGGTGAAGGGATACGGACCGTATTGCGCTTCGAGAATCTGATACGTGTTGTACTGGACGATCAGCGTGCCGCCATCCTCCACGTAATCCAGAAGACGGCGGTTGTATGCTTTCAGATCCTCCCGGACCGCATACGCCCGGATACCCAGCACAATGGTGTCGTAAACCGACAGATCGCCGCGCGACAGATCGTCCGCCGTGAGGAACGTGACCGGAACATCCAATTGCCGGAGGGCGTCGGCAACTTCGTCACCCGCACCTTCGATATAGCCGATGTTGTCGACATCCGTCCGAACGTCGAACACCTCGACCCGTGAAGATGCCGCCGAATAGATATGCCGCGTTTCGATATGGGGGTATGCGACAACACTGTACCCTTCGTCATATTCGTTGCCGTTCATCACCGCGGTCGCGCCAACCTCGAACCGGCCGGTGCGGTCGGGAACATCGACAACAAACTGAACCGTCGCGGTCTCTCCCTGGCCGCCGAACTCGACGACGCCGGACCCGGGTGTCGCCGACCAGCCATCGGGCACCGACAATCGCACCTCGGCCGTACCGCCTGCCGGTTGCTGGTTGTGCACGGTCACGGTGAACTCCTTCCGCCGCCCACCGGCCAGAGGCACCACCGCAACATCCGGCGCGATCGTGACCGACAGATCCGGGGTCACCTTTAGAAGGCTGCGCCGTTCGCCCAGAACCTCGTCGACGAACCTGTATTCGGCATGACGGGGCACCTGAATCGCGACGTCTTCACCATCGGCGAGGAGTAGGACGCGTGTACCCAACAAGGGTTCTTCAAACGGCAGCGTTGCCGCTTCGGCGACGGGCCAGTCGAACCGGTTCCCGTCCAGCGGCGTTCGAAGCCAATAGGGCTGCGTGAATGCGGGCGCGTCCGCGACCGTCACCCGAAATGTTCGCTCCGATCTCTGTCCCGGAAGCGTCACGCCCCCGCCG
Organism: Terriglobia bacterium; assembly: GCA_963555775.3. Lineage (GTDB taxonomy): Bacteria > Acidobacteriota > Terriglobia > 20CM-2-55-15 > 20CM-2-55-15 > JAJEDW01. Next base: position 588,387 of record CAUVWY020000010.1, read on the forward strand.
TCAACCGATTCCATGTTCCAACCCGGGGGCAGGTCCGCTTCGACCTGGAAAGGTTCGAACCTGTAGGGGCCGTCATTGGCCACGATAACCGTCATTTCGATATCCTGGCCAGGAACCGCCGTTTCGTCGTCGACCCGAACTTCCACGCGAACCCCCGCGGCCAGTTCGGCGGCCTCGTGGAAGTCGGCTTCCTTCAGATCCATCAGGAATTGAACGTGTTCGTCGGTCGCCGCGGCGCGGATGGACTGGAATGTTTCCACGGCTTCAAGCAGATCCGGGAAAATCGCGGCGGGGTCTTCAAGGCGGGCATTCCCGCGAATCGCATCGATCTGCCCCTGGAGACGTTCCAGAGCCGGACGAAGAGCAGTTTCAATGTCGGCCAGATCCATCAGCCGCGCGGTCGTCCCACTGAACAGATCATCGCCGGGATCGACGTCAACCACCGTCTCCACCAGTCTCAGGCCCGACATCCGTGGTCCCGAATCCTGGGCGGCCCCCATCGACTGGGTGCGATGCAGGCTCCGGCCCTCCATTGCGATCTGATGATACGAACGCCCGATCGCGGCGCCATACTCCCCGACGTTGACCGTCACGTCGGCGGCGTTGCCGCCCCGGCCACCCGGGCCTCCGCCACCCGACATGTAGAGTTTCCTGGCCTGCCAGCCCGGACCGAACTCCGAAACGGGAAAGCGGTCCGTATCGGCCGCGGCACCGAACGCGTCCATCGTTGCAATTCCGGCAGCCTGATGATGGCCGTGACCGTCGGACGGTGTGCCCGAAAATCGCGAAATGATGACTTCGGGACGAAACCGCCGGATGACGCGAACGAAGTCGCCAACCAGCGTTTCCCTCCCCCACTTCTCGAGAGTCTCGTCGGCCGTCTTGGAATAGCCGAACTCGTAGTTGGGCGTGAAGAACTGCTGGCCGCGGTCGTAATCGCGCGCCGCAAGCAACTCCTCGGTACGGATGACCCCCAGCGTCTCGAACAACTCGTTTCCAATGAGATTTTGCCCGCCTTCCCCGCGCGTGGCCGACAGATACGCCGTTCGCGCTCCTTCTCCCCGGGACAACCAGGCCAGCAGCGAACTGTTCTCGTCGTCGGGATGCGCGCCGGTATGAAGTACGCTGGCGACGACATCGAGCCGGTCGAGAGCCTGCTTCAGGCCCGCGACCCCGCGATCTTCCGGGATATTGGCGCCCCAGACCGCCGCCGCAACGAGTGTCGGCGCAACAAAGGCGGCTACGCTCCTTGTTCTCATGAATACAAACCGGGGAGACACGAACTCCCGGCCCCGGTGCTGACATTTCTAATTCTCATAAACACAAACTAGCAGATATAACCCGCCGGCCCTATTTGAAATCGATCCGGGAACATTCGCGAGGAAACATAGTATCGTAATGACTTTTCAAGCCGCCACTGGCGGGGAGGTCGCGTATCCATGTTGATCGGTTTGACAGGGCAGAACGCCAGCGGGAAGGGCGAGGTCGCGAACGATCTGAAAGCACGAGGATTCGAGTTTCATTCGCTGTCGGATGCGGTGCGCGACGAGATCCGTTCGCAGGGCGCGGAACCGACGCGCGAAAGCCTGATCGAAATGGGCAACCGGTTGCGGCAACAGCACGGGCCGGCTGTCCTGGCCCAGCGCATCCTCAAGAAGATCGATGCCGATACCAACTACGCGATCGACTCCATCCGAAACCCCGCGGAAGTGGAAGCCCTGCGGTCGGCGGGACACTTCAGACTCATTCTGGTGACCGCCGACCCCCGGACCCGATTCGATCGCATCGTCAAGCGGGGCCGCGAGGGCGATCCCAAGACCTACGAAAGATTTTTGGAGTTCGAAAAGCGGGAAGCCAGAGGAGACGCACACCAACAAAACCTGGAACAGGTTTTCGGGTTGGCCGACCACACGATCGAGAACGACGGCTCGCTGGGAACGCTGCAGGAACGAGTCGACGTGCTGCTGCTGGAACTATTGAAGGCCGTCCCCCGTCCGGGATGGGACCAGTACTTCATGGACATCGCCAGAGTCACGGCCGCCCGATCCAATTGTCTGAAGAGGAAGGTGGCCGCGCTGATCGTACGCGACCGGCGCATCGTTTCGACCGGATATAACGGCACGCCGCGAGGGACAACCAACTGCAATGAAGGGGGATGCCCGCGGTGCAACAGCATGACGCCGTCGGGAACGGGACTCGCCGAATGCTTTTGTTCCCACGGCGAAGAGAACGCCATCGTCCAGGCCGCCTACCATGGAATCGGCCTCACCGGCGCCACCATCTACAGCACCTTCGCGCCGTGTCTGTTGTGCGCCAAAATGATCATCAACGCCGGTATTGTCGAAGTCGTCTACAACAAGGATTATGCGCTGAACGACCACGCGTTCAGCCTGTTCAGGGAAGCGGGAGTCGGTGTGAGGAAGTTGAAGGTGGAGTAATCCGGAGGCCATCGCTTCGATCCACGAAGATCCACGCTTTCAGCAAATTCGGAAATCTGGAAGTTCCCGGGTGCCGGTGGGTGAATTCCGGATCGGGGGATGAAGCCCGTCGGTCAGCAGCCTCTATTGCTCGGGAGCATCGCCCACCGGAGCGTAATAGCCTTCCCGATGCTGCACTTCGTGGTCGTCGTCGAGCGTGTCGATGCGAATTTCGCGATAGCTCCCGTCACGGACCAGGTTGGTCGGCGTGTACACAAGAGTGTACTGGGAGCGCAAGTCCTCACTGATGTCGGCAAAGTTGACCGCCAGTTCTTCGAGCTTGAACGGAAAGAATGCCCGCCCGCCGGTTTCAGAAGCGAAGGTTTCGAGCGTCCGGTCGCCCCGGACTTGTTCCCGGGTCACGAAATTCGCAGTGGAGTTGGTGCTGATCGTATAGATCACAACATCGTTGCGCTGAGCCAGTTCCAACGTCTCGGTCAGCGAGACGCGGCTTGCGTTGTCGTCGCCGTCGCTGATCACGACCACCACGCGGCGGCCTTCGCGGTTGCTCCGGGAAAGTCTTTGATCGACGGCAAGATAGATTGCGTCGTACAGGGCTGTGCCGCCTCCCGCACGCATGAGCCGAACCGCCTCGGAAAGCGCCTCGGGGTTGTCCGTAAAATCCTGCAGGACGTAGGGGGCGGCGTCGAACGTCACGAGCATTCCCTGATCCCGCCCTTCCTCGATCGTGGTGTAGAAAAACTCGATCGCCGCCTCCTGTTCGAATCGCAACTTGTCGCGAATGCTACCGCTGACGTCGATGATGAGCACGATCGTCAGGGGCAGATTTGTCTCGGCATCGAAGGCGTCGATCGTTTGAGGGACTCCGTCCTCAAACACCAGAAAATCTTCCTGAGTCAGATCCGTGATCAAATTTTCATCGTCGTCGGAAACAGTGAACCACACGTCCACCACATCGACCTCAACCGAAAGGACCTGATCGGTTTCGGCAACCGGTTGGTCCTGGGCGGTTCCGGACCCTCGTACCGTCAAGGCCAAGAGGACGAGAAGAATCGTCGGCGGTAAAAGTCGCTTCATGCTTTGCCCTCGGAAGGAATTGCCAAAATTATACCAGCATGTCCGCGAACGTGCCCTCATCGACAACACGGACGCCCAACTTCTCTGCCTTTTCCCGCTTCGACCCGGGGTCGGAGCCTGTCAGCACCAACGCCGTCTTCCGGCTGACCGAGGACGTCACGCGCCCCCCTCGGGCTTCGATCAGTTCCTTGACTTCATCGCGTGTCCACCCTTCCAGCGTGCCGGTCACCACAATCGCCTGACCGGCAAAAATCTGCTCCGGACGGTCGGGCGGCGGCCCTTCGACTTCCATCCGGACACCGGCGCCGCGCAACCGATCGATCAACTGAACGTTCCGGATCTCGTTCACGAAGCGGTAGATTGTCTCGGCGACAACGGGACCGACGTCATCGACCTGTTCGAGTTCGGCTTGCGACGCGTTCATCAGGCGTTCCATGGAATGAAAGTGGCTGGCCAGAATCTGGGCCGTTCGTTCCCCGACATGCCGGATCCCCAGCCCGTAGATTACGCGACCGAGCGGAACCTCCCGACTCGCCCGGATCTCTTCAAGAAGGTTATCGACGGACTTGTCCGCCATCCGATCGAGCGCAAGAATGGCGTCCCGATCGTTTTCCAGCCTGAACAGGTCGGAAACGTCATTCACCAATCCGCCATCGACCAGGTGGTCCACGAGACGCTCGCCAAGGCCGTCGATGTTCATGGCCTTGCGAGACGCCCAATGCAGGAACGCTTCTTTTTTCTTTGCCGGACAGGTTTGCGACAGGCAGCGGCGCACCACTTCGTCTTCGGCGCGGAAGACTTCGCTGCCGCATACCGGACACCTTGCCGGGGCTTCGAATGGCTTCCGGCCGGGCGCTTCTTCAACAACCTTGACGATCTTGGGAATCACGTCCCCGCCCCGCTCAATGAGAACCCGGTCGCCGATTTGGAGACCCAACCGTGCGATTTCGTCTTCGTTGTGCAACGTCGCGTTGCTGATTGTCACACCGGCCAGTTGAACGGGTTCCAATTCGGCCTTTGGAGTCAGCGCCCCCGTACGGCCTACCTGAACCTTGATGTTCAGGACTGTCGTCGTCGCTTGACGGGCCTTGAACTTGAAAGCGATTGCCCACCGCGGCGCCCTGGACGTGCTGCCGAGTTGTTCCTGCAGCACCGCCGAGTCCACCTTGACGACCACGCCGTCGATTTCGTAATCCAGGGTGTCGCGCGCCGATTCCCAATGCTCGCAAAACCGGACGATGTCATCGAACGAACCGCAAAGTTTCCAGTTGGGGTTGACCTTGAACCCGAGTCCTGAAAGGCGGCGCAGGTCGTCGCTTTGGAACCCGGCGCGAGGCAGCAGCATATAGGCGAAGAAATCGAGCGGCCTTTGCTTCACCAGAGCCGGGTCCACCTGACGCAAGGACCCCGCGGCGGCGTTCCGGGGATTCGCTAGACGCTGAAGCTGAGCCTCATCCCGTTCGTCGTTGAGCTTTCCGAAATCTTGAAGCCCGAGAAAAATCTCGCCGCGCACCTCAACCGATACAGGTTCCCGCAGCCGGAGCGGTATCGATCCGATCGTCCGGACGTTTCCCGTGACGACCTCGCCGGTACGTCCGTCGCCGCGCGTAATACCCATCTCCAGCACACCGTCGGAATAGATCAGGTTGAGGCTCACCCCGTCGATTTTCAACTCGGCAATGTAACGGATCTCTTCCGTACCGGCTCGCGAGCGCACGCGATGGTCCCACTCGCGAAGTTCGTCCACCGAATACGCGTTGTCGAGGCTGAGCATGGGTTGGCTGAAGGTGTAGCCCGGGAAACCGCCAACGGCCTGCCCTCCCACCCGCTGGGTCGGAGAATCGGACGTAATCAACTCCGGATGCTGCTCTTCGAGCGCCTTCAGCTCGCTCATGAGCCCATCGAACTCACGATCGGCAATCGTCGGATTGTCTTCGACGTAGTACCGATATTCGTGGGCCCGAATTTGATCCCGAAGGTCTTCTATCTCTTGTTGTACGTTGTCCAAGTTGGTTCATCCGCGTTCGCGGTCCGATCTGAAATTGTTACTGCGGAGGTTGGTCACAGAAGGTCTTTCGAATTTAATTTAATGCGTACTCGTCTTGATTGCACACTGAAGAAGAATTCGAGCGAGGCTTGGGCTCTCGTCTGCCCGCCCACGGGATTGCGCAATCCCGAATAATGCGTCCTTCCTCTTGCGCGCGACAGCGCGCGTAGCGGCGCGTTCCTCGCGCCGGATGAAGCGCGCCAGGCAAAGGCCTGATGGATTTTGACTGAAGTGAAAGAAGGTGCGGACGATGCGTGGGAACAGGCCAAGGACCTGAAGGTTTCTGACTGAATCGAAATAAGGCGCAGACGATGGGCGGGAACCGCCGTTTGAACACGGTCGGGAGATCGAATCAAAAAAAAACCCCCGCCGAGGGGCGGGGGTTTTCGATGGAAATGACTTGAATCGGACTCTTGCCTAGAATCCGCCCATGCCGCCCGGAGGCATTCCGCCCCCGCCGCCAGGACCTGCCGGCGGTTCTTTCTGAGGAATCTCGCAAACGAGCGCTTCGGTGGTCAGCATCAGCGAAGCGATTGACGCCGCGTTCTGCAGCGCGGTACGCGTCACCTTTGCCGGATCCAGGATACCGGCCTTGATCATGTCGCCGTAGTTCTCGGCACCGGCGTTGAAGCCATAGTTGGCCCTCTTGGACTCCTTGACCTTACCGACGACGATCGCGCCTTCGTGGCCCGCATTCTGGGCGATCAACCGGAGGGGCTCTTCCAGGGCGCGCCGAACGATGTTGATGCCGATCTGCTCGTCGCCATCCACTTTCAACGCCGCAAGCCCCGGTATCGCGCGAATCAGCGCAACGCCGCCACCAGGAACGATACCCTCTTCGACGGCCGCACGCGTGGCATGCATCGCGTCTTCGACGCGCGCCTTCTTTTCCTTCATTTCGGTCTCGGTCGCGGCGCCGACCTTGATGATGGCAACGCCGCCAACAAGCTTCGCCAACCGCTCCTGCAACTTCTCGCGGTCGTAGTCCGAACTGGTCTCATCGATCTGGGAACGGATCTGACGCACGCGGCCTTCAATGCCCTCGCTGGCGCCGTCCCCCTCGATGATGGTCGTGTTGTCCTTGTCGACAATCACTTTCTTGGCACTGCCAAGGTCGTCAAGCTGGACGTTCTCGAGTTTGATTCCCAAGTCTTCAGTGATCGACCGGCCACCGGTCAGAATCGCGATGTCCTCGAGCATGGCCTTGCGCCGGTCACCAAAACCGGGCGCCTTGACGGCCGTCACTTGAAGGGTGCCGCGCAGCTTGTTGACGACCAGGGTCGCCAGGGCTTCGCCTTCGATGTCTTCAGCAATCAACATCAGCGGGCGTCCCATCTTGGCGACCTGCTCCAGTACCGGAAGCAGATCCTTCATGCTGCTGATTTTCTTTTCATGAATCAGGATCAGGGGATTCTCAAGTTCCGCTTCCATCCGCTCGGGGTCGGTCACGAAATAGGGAGAGAGGTAACCGCGGTCGAATTGCATCCCTTCGACCACCTCGAGCGAAGTCTCGATGGTCTTGGCTTCTTCGACGGTAATGACGCCGTCCTTGCCGACCCGGTCCATCGCTTCGGCGATAATTCCGCCGATTGTCGTGTCGTTGTTGGCCGACACGGTGGCGACCTGAGCGATCATCTCGCCCTTTTTCACTTCCGTGGACAGACTGTGAATCGCAGCGACGGCCGATACGACAGCCTGCTCGATGCCGCGTTTCAAGGCCATCGGATTGGCGCCCGCAGCGACGGATTTCACGCCTTCGCGGAAGATGGCCTGCGCCAGGACAGTCGCGGTCGTGGTTCCGTCGCCCGCGATGTCGCTGGTCTTCGAGGCCACTTCCTTGAGCATCTGCGCGCCCATGTTTTCAACTGGATCTTCGAGTTCGATTTCCTTCGCAACGGTAACCCCGTCCTTGGTAATCAGGGGCGAACCGAATTTCTTGTCGAGTACCGCGTTCCGTCCTTTCGGTCCCAGCGTGATCTTGACCGCTTCGGCAAGTGCATTGACGCCGCGCAGAATCGCCTGACGCGAATCTTCACCATGTATGATCTGTTTTGCCATCGTTGATAATTCTCCCTATTTCCTGGATTTTTTTTTGGCGCCGGCGGTTTTGATGATACCCAGGATCTCGTCTTCCTTGACGATCAGGTACTCCTCACCGTCCAGCTTGATCTCGGTTCCCGAATACTTGCCGAAAAGAACGCGGTCGCCGGTCTTGACCTCAAGCGGGAGGACCGTTCCGTCTTCGAGCCGCTTGCCGCTGCCGGCAGCGATAACTTCGCCTTCCTGCTGTTTCTCCTTCGCCGAATCCGGAATGATGATTCCCCCGCGCACGGTTTCAGCCTCCTCGATGCGCTTCAGAATCACTCGATCTTGCAATGGTCTTACATTCATCGTCGCTATTCTCCTCGATTGTTAAGAAGCTTGAATCAGAGTGTTAGCACTCACCGGGATTGAGTGCTAACAACGAACACTAGATGATACGAGGGTCAACGGGGGGTGTCAATAGATCGGACGACAGGTTCGGAAAAAAACCGGCGTCGCGGCCGGAGGCGCGCGCACGCCTCCGGAAGGTAAGCCATTCCGATTGAAAGTGACAGGCAGTCGATGCCGTCGGGCCGGCCCCTCAGGCCTTGTCCGTGGAACGCTGAGAGATACGTGCTTTCAGAAGCAGGTCGAGTTCGCCCCGGTCGAAGAACTGGCCGCCACACTCTCCGCAGGTGTCGATCCGAACCACCTGTTCGAGGACCTCTTCGGTCAGATCCGATCCGCACTTGGGACACTTCATCCAGTAAGCCTTGCCCTTGTGCTGTTCCAACATCTGACGTTTGCGCTCATTTGCGGCATCCCTAATGCGCTTGAGGAGTTCCTGATCCTTCTTGTGGAAGTACTCGTCCTCCTTGCTGTAACCCAACTGCCGCATTTCTTCTCTCATATTCACCGCTGTTCCTCACTGTCGGGATGGATCGACAAAGACCGGGGCCGCACGATCGCCGCCCACATCGAGCAGGGTCAGGTAAACCAGTTCGACGACCTTCCGCACTTTCTCGTAGTTGATCTTGTCGGCTGTGTCGTTCGGCGTGTGGTAGTCCGGGTGCAATCCGCCGAACAGAAATATGGCGGGTACACCACGGGAAAGAAACGACCAGTGGTCGCTCCGGCGAATCAGATTCTGTGCCCGGTAGTCGTAACGAAAACGAAGTTCCAGGCCCACGTCGGAGTTTGCCCGTTCGAAGGCGCTTCGCAGGTCGGGGCTGAACACCGAACCCAGCATGTTGAGCGCGTTTTCGTTTTCGTTCCCGCGTTCTTCAAGGAATCCTTCGTTGGGGTCGGCGCCGTGCTCTTCGTTGCGGCCGATCATGTCGATCTGGAACATCGCAACGGTCTCGTCGACCGGAATGCGTGAGTTTCGGACGTAAAAGCGGCTGCCAAGCATTCCCTTCTCTTCCGCTGCCCACGCCGCCAACACGACACTGCGCCGCGGCCGCGCGCCCGCGGCAAACGCTTCAGCCAACTCCAGCAAACCCGCGGTCCCCGAGGCATTGTCATCGGCGCCATTCCAAATCTGATCCCCCCGCGCACCATCGTGGTCGTAGTGGGCGCCAACCACGATCGTCTCGTCCCTCAACGCGGGGTCTGAACCTTCAATGAGCCCGACGACGTTACGCGCGGTGTAGGGGTCGAGGTTCATGTCGACCCCGATCGTGGCAATACCTGGCAATTCGGACACCGCCGGCATCAGATCGTCGTCGATTCGCGTCTGCCGGCCCTGGATACCCGCCACTAGGCGCCGGGACGCGTTCCGCGTCAGAATAACGATCGGAATTTGAGGATCGCCGGACGCCAGCGCCAGATCCATCACACTGTCCCGCGGCGGAAGATTCGGGCGCATGGCACGCGCGTAATAACCCACCGATGTGATGTTGTTGCTCAATGGCCCCTGGATCAGAAGCATCCCGATCGCTCCGGCTTCGGCAACGTTCCGGGCTTTCATCGCAGTACTGGAATAATCGACATCCGACAGCGCATTGAACAGGAATTCGTCGACATTGTCTCGCGGGACACTTTCGAGAACGACCGCAATTCTTCCGGTCAGATCGACGCCGAGCAGGTCGTCGTAATCCAGTTCGGGGGCGCGAATGCCATAACCGACGAATGTCATGGGGCCTTCGACCGCCGCGTTCGCCGACATCGTGTAAGGAACGAAGTCCATACCGGGAAGCAACTCGATCTCCTCGACCCCGGACACGATCCGGAGGACGTTCCCACGGCCGAGACTCAACCGATTGACCTGGAACTCCTGGAAGAACCCGTTATTGCCGATCGGCGTGAGACCGGATTCCCGAAACACATCGGCAACATACTCGGCCGCGTCGTCCAGTTCATCCGAGCCATTCCCTCTCCCTCGAAACAGATCTGACGCGAGGTACCCGATCTTGTCTTGGAGATCCTCGATGCTGATCGATTCGCGGGCGTCCGTGGGCGCTTGCGCACATGCGACCCAAGGCAACAACAGGAACACCAGACAAGCGGCAAATCGTCGGGAACTTCGAGGCACGCGCCTCATCGGAATGGTTCTAGTGGTAGTTGTTTGCATCTTTCACGCTCTGTCGAAAGTCGCTGCCTTGCATCGTCACGGTCTTGCACATCTCGTACAGTCTCGATCGCATGCGATCGCCGATTCGATCGGTCAAACAGTCGGCAATCCCACGCCGCGAGTCCTTTCGGTTCGCTTCATCGAGAAAATTGGTAGTCACGACGGTAACGCGGTCTTCGTTGTAACGATAGTTCAGGATGTACCCCACCGTATCCAGAACCCACGAGGACGGGTTCTGGGCGCCGAGTTCATCCAGCACCAGGACTTCCACGTCGAGTACCGGCGCCAGCAACGACAACTCGGAGGCCTTCGATATGGGGTTATAGGAATTCTGGATCTCTTTTAGAAGCTCGGGAAACGTGCGGAATATGCACTCGACGCCCTTCTCGCGGATCAGTCGCTTGACGATTCCAACCGCCAGATGAGTCTTTCCGACACCGGGAGTGCCCATGAACAACAGACCGAGGGGAGGCGACGTCGGGTACTCGTCGACGAATTTCTCGGCTGCGAACTTGGCGGTATCGATGGATTCTGTGGTCGGAACGAACTCGCTCAGTTCACAGTCCTTGTAACGCTGTGGGACCCTGGCCGCCTTGAGCAGCCGATTCAGCCGGTCTCGCCGGGTGCACTCGCAACGCGCAACGCCGGCCACGCCATTCTTGTTGACGTGCTGCCAACCGGTCCCACTGCACAAGGGACATGCTTCGTCAACGGGCATCACTGAATTCTATCATCGGACGGTTGGGCGAATTTTGAAATCGGTCACGTTCGCTTCGGCCGCTTGACCGGCACCATTTGGGCGGGGCGGACCCGAACCAGTGCATGCCGGATCTTGTCGAGCGCCTCGGGAGACCGGTGAGAAATTTGCTCCTCAACGTACCGCACAAACTCGGACATCTCCTCTTGCATCTCCTCCATCCGGTTTCTCATATTCAGGATGACCTCGACACCGGCAAGGTTCACCCCCAGATCACGGGTGAGGCTCAGGATGAGCTCCAGGCGATCCAGGTCTCCGGCTGTATAAAGGCGTGTGTTGCCATCCGAGCGCGAGGGCTTCAAAAGTCCCTCCCGTTCATACAGGCGCAGTGTCTGGGGATGAATGCCATAGGTCTCGGCGACAGCACTGATCATGTAGGCGGCTCTCGTCTGCTTCTTAGCGGCCACGAGTCAACTCCCTTTCCCGGTCAATCGGATTGAGACTCGCGAATTCCCTTAGAATTTCCTTTGAACGTTCGTCAACGACCCGGGGTGTGACAACCTGGATTTCGATGTACTGATCGCCGCGCACTTCGTCCCCCCTCAGGGACGGTGCGCCCTTTCCACGCAGCCTCAGAGTCTGCCCGCTTTGCGTTCCGGGGGGCACTTTCAGGGTCACTGCGCCGTCGATGCTCGGCACAACGATCCGGGCTCCGAGCGCGCCTTCGGTCACGCTGATTGGAACGGTGCACAGGATGTTGTCACCGGCACGCTTGAAGAAAGAATCCTCGGCGACGTTGGTGACGACGATCAGGTCTCCGGACTGCCCGGACTCTGCGTCCGTATTTCCCCGCCCTGAATATCGAACTCTCGATCCGGAACTGACGCCTGCGGGAATGTCGACATCGACCTGCTCGATGCACGCGAGTTGCCCCTCACCCCGGCACGACTGGCAAGCCGGGGCGACACGGCCGTTCCCGTCGCATTCCGGGCAGGTCATCGCGAATCGAAGGTGTCCCCTCGAACGCACGAGTTCCCCCGAACCGCCGCACCCGGGACATTGGAAATCGGGGGAGTCGGTCGCACGTCCGAAACCGAGGCACTCGCCGCACGTCCGTCTCCGGTAAACGGATACGGTGGTCTGGATACCGCGTATGGATTCGTCGAAAGTCAGGGAAATCTGCGCTTCGATTTCGTTGGAGACTTCCGGCTGCTGGCGGGACCGGATCTCAGCGAAGAAATCGTCGAACAGATCCGAAAAACGCGGCTTGTCCGCACCCGAGGGTTCAAAACCCTGGAATGAGAATCCGAGGCGGGGCTGGTCCCGTTTCGCGATCACCCGTTCGTCGTAATACCCATGCGCGTCATAGAAGCTGCGCTTTTCGGCATCGAAGAGGACTTCGTACGCCTCGATGATTCCGGAGTAGCGCTCCGCCGCAACCTTGTTGCCCGGATTGATATCGGGATGGTACTTCCGCGCGAGCTTCCTGTAGGCCTTGCGAACGTCGCTGACCGACGCGTTCTCACCGACTCCGAGGATGACATAAAGGTCGCGCATGGTCCTGGTCGAAATACAACGTGCGTGAGCGATCGACGACCGCACACGCACACGGGTCTATTCTTTCTTGTCGTTGTCGTTGTCGTCGTCGACGTCGACGTATTCGGCATCGATCACGTCGTCGTTACTTCCTGCGGCGCCCTCGCCGCCGGCGTTGCCATTGCCCGGGCCCGGACCACCGTCCCCCGGCGCTTGACCCGTCTGGCCGTACATGGCTTCGGCGATCTTGTGCGCGGCCTGAGTCAGGGCGTCGACAGCGCTATTGATGCGATCCGTACCGCCTTCCTCAACCGCCTTCTTGCAATCGGCGATCGCAGCCTCAACCGCCTTCACATCGTCGTCGGCAAGCTTGTCCTTGTTCTCCGACAATGTCTTTTCGGTCTGATAGACGAGAGAGTCGGCCCGGTTTCGAGCCTCGATCTCGGAGGCCTTGGCCTTGTCTTCATCCGCATGGGACTCAGCTTCCTTGACCATCTTGTCGATTTCGTCCTGATTGAGACCGCTCGACGAAGTGATCGTAATCTTCTGCTCCTGGCCGGTTCCCTTGTCCTTTGCCGACACGTTCACGATGCCATTCGCATCGATGTCGAACGTGACTTCGATCTGCGGTACGCCCCTGGGCGCCGGAGGCAGCCCCACCAGATGAAAACGGCCCAATGTGCGGTTGTGGTTCGCCATGGGCCGCTCACCCTGCAGGACATGGATCTCAACCGACGTTTGGCTGTCCGCCGCGGTCGAAAAGACCTCGCTTTTCCGGGTCGGAATGGTCGTGTTCCGCTCAATAAGCTTTGTAAAGACACTTCCGAGCGTTTCTATTCCGAGTGAAAGCGGAGTGACGTCCAGAAGGAGGACATCCTTGACCTCTCCTCCCAGGACGCCAGCCTGAATGGCGGCGCCGACCGCAACCACTTCGTCCGGGTTGACACCCTTGTGGGGCTCTTTCTGGAACAGGTCCTTGACAATGGCCTGTACGCGAGGAATTCGCGTTGAACCGCCGACCAGAACAACCTCGTCGATCTGCGATGGGGTGACGCCGGCATCGTTCAACGCCCGCTTGCACGGTCCCACCGTCCGTTGCAGGAGATGCTCGATCAGGGACTCCAGCTTGGCCCGGGAAAGTTTCTTGCTCAGATGTTTGGGACCGGTCGCATCCGCGGTGATGAACGGAAGCGTAACCTCGGTCTCGTGGGCACTCGATAGTTCGCACTTGGCCTTTTCGGCAGCTTCCTTGAGACGCTGCAACGCCATCTTGTCGGACGAAAGCGGATCGTTGCCTTCGTCCTTCTTGTATTCGGAGATCAGCCATTCGATGATGGCCTGGTCGAGGTTGTCGCCACCGAGATGCGTATCGCCATTCGTCGATTTGACCTCGACGACGCCTTCGCCGACTTCCAGAATCGAAATGTCGAACGTCCCGCCGCCGAAATCGTAAACCGCGATCGTTTCATCCGACTTCTTGTCGAGCCCGTAGGCAAGAGCGGCGGCAGTCGGCTCGTTGATGATGCGAAGCACTTCGAGCCCCGCAATCCTGCCGGCATCCTTGGTCGCCTGCCGCTGGGAATCGTTGAAGTATGCGGGGACGGTGATCACCGCCTGCTCGACCTTCTCGCCGGTGTAGTCCTGGGCGGCAGCCTTGAGCTTCTGAAGCACCATTGCGGAGATCTCGGGAGGAGAAAACTGCTTCCCGTTGGCCTCGATTCGGACGTCGCTGTTCGACTCCAGGATCCGATACGGAACCATCGTCATCTCTTCGCTGACTTCATTTTTGCGGCGTCCCATGAAACGCTTGATCGAATAGATGGTGTTCTCGGCGTTAGTCACTGCCTGGCGCTTCGCCACCTGCCCCACCAATCGTTCATCTTCCTTGCTGAAAGCGACGACAGAGGGCGTGGTTCGACCTCCCTCCTGGTTGGCAATGACGACAGGCTCCCCACCCTCCATGACGGCAACCACGGAGTTTGTGGTTCCCAGATCGATTCCGACAATCTTGCTCATTCTTCGCTCCTTCGCTTAGACCCCCGCTCAGGGGGAGTCTGCCGGCAAAATTATTTCGATAGATACAACCGAAAATATAGGACCTTAGTGCCACATAGTCAATATGATCTTATGTAAATACTATCAGGTTATGAGGCCCGATCGCGCATGCTGGATATCAGGGGATAGATGCACTCACGGGTCAGGGTTGACCCACTCGGGGGTCAGGGTTGACCCACTCGGGGGTCAGGGTTGACCCACTCGGGGGTAAGACCGTTCGTGGAAAATGCAGGGTACCGTCGCGGACCGTCAGTCCTTACAAACGTTCGATCCCGACGGCATCGCACGGTCCGGAACCTCGTCCCAGGCGGAGGCCATTCTCGATTGCGCGGCGGGTCAATACCTGGGCACGCGAAACGGCCGATTCCAGGTCGACGCCACGCGCGAGGTGGGCCGTCACCGCCGCCGAAAAAACACATCCTGTGCCATGAGAATTCGAATTGTCGATGCGTTCCCCCACCAGGCGAAACATCGAGGTTCCATCGAAAAACACGTCCACCACGCGGGTGCCGTTCAGATGCCCCCCCGTCAGCATGACGTTTCGAGCGCCCATCCCATGGATTTGCCGCGCGGCTTCCACCATCTGGTCTGCCGTCCGGACAGGTCCGCCGGTCAGGACTTCGGCCTCATCGAGATTGGGAGTCACCAGATGAGCGAGCGGGAGCAGTTCCGCACTCATGGCCTCGATGCCCTCATTGTCCAGCAACGACGCCCCCGAGGTTGAACGCATGACTGGGTCCAGCACCAGCAAGGGAATCCGAAACCGGTTCACATGAGAAACCACGGTCCGAACGTTCGCCGCGTTGGACAGCATACCGACCTTTGTCGACGCGGGAGGAATGTCCTCAAGGACGGCCGTCAACTGGGCCGCAACGTCAGTGGCGGCCAGTTCGGTCACCATTTTGACGCCGAGCGAATTCTGCGCCGTGATCGCGGTGATGACCGACATTCCATAGACACCGAGACGTGTGAACGTTTTTAGGTCGGCCTGAATGCCGGCCCCTCCACTGGAATCGGAACCCGCAACCGTGAGAGCAACCGGCACGAGCGGAACTTCGAAACGCGGCCTCATAGAATCTATTATAGATATGGCATCAACTATGGGGGGAAAACTATGGTGCTACAATCGAGTCCATGCGGCGTCTACTAATAATTGCGGCGTTGTCGGTGTCTTTTGCAAGTTCGGGTCTCTCCGGTTTTTCACAGGTTCCAGCCGGCCCGTCCTACAAATCCGGAACTCACCTCAACCCCATCGTCACTTTCGTGACCGACGACGACTTCTCGCCCTTGACTTACGACGAGGCTAGGCAGAAGGCCGGTATCGACTTGATGGGACTGTCTTCAAATCAGGGGGAACGCGAGAGCATCGACGTGACGGAAAGCTTTGTCGACGGGATCGAGATCCTGGGCCGCGACACCGATGTTCTGTTCTATCCGGTCGTCCGGCAAACGTTTCGTCTCATGGACGAAAAGAGTTTTGTGCTTTATTCGTTCCGGGATCCGAACCCCACCGACATCCCTTCAGATCTGCTTGCCGGCATTCTGACCGAATTTGCCTTCAGGCCGACGGACGAGCCCGAGCAGTCGCGGTTCGGGGACAGCGCCGGTCCGGAACAACTTGAAATCCGCGGCTCTGCGGGTCTGTTGTTCGACGAGGCCGGGACGGCGGATGAGATTGTGCTCTTCTGGCAGGACGAGTTGGCTTCGCATGTCGCCGTCGCGCCGGTATCGCGGGAGCGCATGTTCCGGATCGTTACCGACCTCCTTTGAAATCCAGAGGATTCGATCGCCATGAATATTGCAATCACTGGTGCTACGGGTTTTATCGGCAAACAACTGGTCGCGGAATTGGAGTCTTTGGGACATCGATACCACATCGTGACGCGCGACGGCCGTCGCGCTAAAAACGCTTTTCCCGGTGCGTCCGGCATCCACGAATGGAATTTCCCGGCCGATCCCCTCGACCCGTCCGCACTCGACGGCCTGGATGGAGTCGTTCACATGGCAGGGGCCCCGGTAGCGCAACGATGGACCGCTGCCGCAAAACGGACGATTGAGGAAAGCCGAGTCCTGTATACGCGCAGACTGGTGGACGCGCTCGAAAAAACCGAACGGCGTCCTCCGGTTCTGATCGGTTTTTCAGCGATCGGATACTACGGCGTTCGCAACGATACGCGGCTCGACGAGAATGCCGAATGCGGTACGGATTTCCTGGCCGGAGTCTGCCGCGGTTGGGAAGCCGAAGCGATGCGCGCCTCCACGTTCGGTATCCGCGTTGTGAATCCGCGCATCGGCATCGTGGTTGGACGTGGCGGCGGCGCCCTGTCCAGGATGCTGCTGCCCTTCCGTCTCGGAATTGGCGGACCGATCGGCGACGGTCGTCAGTGGATGTCCTGGATCCATATCCGGGACGTGGTTGGAATCGTGTCCGCGGCCTTGACGGATGGATCCCTTGACGGTCCGGTGAACGCCACGGCCCCTGAACCCGTGACGAATCGCGATTTTTCAAAGGCTCTGGGACGGGCGCTCCATCGTCCGGCCGTCCTGCCGGTTCCGGTATTCGCCCTAAAGCTCATGTTTGGAGGCTTTGCCGATATTCTGGCGACCGGACAACGCGTCATTCCTCAAAAGGCAATCGCTTCAGGATATGCATTTCAGTATCCGGAACTTCAAGATGCACTGGCCGAAGCCGTGTCATGAACCGAATCGACCGATACATCTTCCGTGAAATACTCACGCCGACACTCATCGCACTGGTCGCTCTGACGGCGGTACTTGTTGGACGGCAGATCAGTTCGCTGCTTGAACTGATCGTCCGCTGGTCACCCTCGTCCGCCGAGTTGTGGGCTCTGGTGACCGCACTCGTTCCGCCCGCTCTGACGTTCACGATCCCCACCGCGCTGCTGGTTGGCATTCTGACCGGATTCGGCAGAATGTCCTCCGACAGTGAAAGCGTCGCCTTTCGCGCCGCGGGCTTGTCCACCGTGGCGATACTCCGTCCGGTACTGTTTCTGGGATTTCTCGCCTGGGCCGCCAACTTCGTATTGGCCGTTTGGATCGCGCCCGCATCCGCGGGACGGCTCCGCCTGCTCACCATGGACGTGGCAGCCCGCCAGATGGCGCTCCAGCTTCAACCCCGCGTTTTCAACGAAGAACTCGGTGGAAGAGTCCTGCTCGTTCAGGACGTTTCGCCTGACGGGCGGGAATGGCAGGGAGTGCTACTGTCAAACGAGGCCGACTCGGACGAAACCGAGATGGTTATCGCCGAATCGGCCCGCCTGATCGGAAACGGCAACGACGGGCGTTACGATATTACCCTGACAGACGGATGCACGCATCACGTCGTGCGCCTTGAGCAGGATCGGTATACGACATCGTGCTTCTCATCGCACTCCTTGGCCGCGACGGTCGATTTCAGCGGAATGATCGACGCCGGAATCGATCCGCTCGAAAGTACGACGGCCGCGCTCTGGAATCGCATCGGCGAAAACACGGCCAGTTTCACCGAACAGGTGGAGTTTCACCGGCGACTCGCGCTCCCCTTTGCCTGTCTGGCCTTTGCCCTGATCGGATTTCCGCTGGGGCTGTCAACACATCGGGGCGGGCGTTCGATGGGACTGGTAATCAGCGCTTTCCTGATGCTGGTCTATTACATGCTCTTCATCGGTGGAACCAGCATCGCCGGAAATGCTCAGTTGTCTCCGTTCGTCGGAACCTGGGGCGCCAATCTTGCGTTCGCGGCGCTGGGCCTCGTACTTCTGCTCCGATCGGAGAGGGAGCGAAAAAATCGAGTGGTGGACGCGGTCCTGGACAGTGGTCGATGGGTCGGACGCCGACTGGCGCCGGTTGACGGCATCTCTCGCAGGTTCGGCCGATGGTCGTATTCACTCACCCATCAACCCACATGGTTTCGTACGCTCGATGTCTACGTGTTGAAGGCTTTCTGGTTCTTCTTCGGGCTGATTCTTGCCGTTTTCATCTCCCTGTTCGTCATCGTCACGCTCTTCGAATTGTTATCGGACATCGTGCAAAACGACATCGGCATCGCGACGGTCGCCGGATATTTTTTCTACCTGTTGCCGCAAATCTTTTATTGGGTCTCGCCGCTGGCTGTTCTGGTCGCCGTACTTGTGAGTCTTGGAACCCTGACCAAAACCAATCAAACGCTGGCCGTGAAGGCGGGAGCGGTCAGTCTCTATCGGATGTCGTTACCGCTGTTGTTGATGGCAGGCCTGCTTTCCGCGGGCACCTACATGCTTCAGGATTTCCTGTTGCCGCATACGAACCGGCTGCAGGATACGTTTCGGAACACGATCAAGGGCCGGTCGCCGCAAATCTATCGGGATCCACTGAGCAACTGGATGGAAGGGACAGACGGCCGGATCTACGACTACACCTACTTCGATCCCGACATCAACGTGTTCTACGACATTGGGATCTATACCATCGACAAGTCGTCGTTTTCGTTGACGGACTGGACCTCCGCGTCGCGGGCGACCTGGAACGGCGAGAACTGGATACTCACGAACGGATGGACCCGATCGCTCAATGGCGAGGGCGAGGACAACTACGAAGCCTTTGAAACCCGGGTCTATCCCCAAATGAACGATGGCCCCGACCACTTCAAGAAGGAAGTCCGTGTCGCGTCTCAGATGACCTACCTGGAATTGCGCAGCTACATCGATGACCTTGCCATCAGCGGCTTCGACGTGCGAAGCCTCACCGTGGACCTGAACAGAAAGCTGTCGTTCCCACTGGTCACATTCATCATGGCAATGATTGCGATCCCCTTTTCGTTCACCACGGGAAGACGTGGCGCGTTCTATGGGATCGGCATATCGATCGGGATCGGGATCGGTTATTGGGGGGCGTTCGAGATCTTCGACAATCTCGGCGGAATCAGCCAGTTGTCGCCGACGATAGCGGCCTGGTTTCCCAACCTGATCTTCGGGTTCAGCGGATTCTGGATGCTGCTCAAAGTCCGAACGTGAAAAAGAATGCCGGGCAGTCGGTGGCAGAACGCTACGGGGTTCTGCCACCGACTGCCGGGATCAGATCGGACCCCGGACCTTCCGGAAGGATCCTAACGCACGGCTCTCTTCAGAGCCGCCACCTTATCCTTTTTCTCCCAGGTGAAGTCTCGGTCTTCACGCCCAAAGTGTCCGTAACTCGCTGTTTTCGTATATATTGGACGGCGTAAATTCAAGCTTTCCATGATACCTCGAGGCGTCAGTTTGAAGACCTGACGAACCGCATCCTCTATCTTGACGTCGTCCACCTTTCCGGTGCCGAAAGAATCCACGCGAACCGAAACCGGCTCAGCCACACCGATCGCATACGCCAGTTGGATCTCGGTCCGTTCGGCAAGTCCCGCCGCGACAACGTTCTTCGCAACGTACCGCGCCATGTAACATGCCGACCGGTCGACCTTCGTTGGATCCTTGCCCGAGAACGCGCCGCCGCCATGGCGCCCCATGCCGCCATAGGTGTCCACGATGATCTTGCGCCCGGTCAGACCGCAGTCGCCCTGGGGGCCGCCCACGACGAATCGCCCCGTGGGATTGACATGGTATTTGGTCTTGCTGTCCAGTAGATCGGCGGGAACAACAGCCTTGATGACATGTTTGATGATGTCGTTCCGTATCTTCCTTTGACTGGCCTTGGGATCGTGCTGTGTTGAGATTACGACAGTGTCCACACGAATCGGCTTGTCGTCTTCGTACTCGACCGACACCTGCGACTTGCCGTCGGGCCGGAGGTAATCGAGAGTGCCGGCCTTCCGAATCTTGGCCAACTGCAGTGTGAGCTTGTGTGCAAGCAGAATCGGCGCAGGCATCAACTCGGGAGTTTCGTTTGTCGCATAGCCGAACATCATGCCTTGGTCGCCGGCACCACCGGTGTCCACGCCCATGGCGATGTCGGGCGACTGCTTGCCCAACGCGTTCATGACGGCACACGTCTTGAAGTCGTACCCGTAGGCCGCGTCGGTGTATCCGATCTGTTCGATCGTCGACCGGATGACCTTTTCGTATTCGATCACGGCCTTGGTCGTGATCTCGCCGGCGACCATCGCGAAACCGGTCGCAACCATGGTTTCGCACGCGACGCGACTCTGCGGATCCTGTTTGATCAGGGCGTCAAGAATGGCGTCCGATATCTGATCGGAAACTTTGTCGGGATGGCCCTCGGTCACCGACTCCGAGGTAAATAATTGTCGTCTCATACTCACTAAGGCTTCTCCTTATTGCACATATTGCCAACGGACGGATTACTTACGGATTGGCAGCCCGAAACTCAAACCTCTCCCTTGTCGTCCGCAGTCGTCCCCTAGTCAGGCTCGAGGATGGTGGCTGAGGTAGACCTGCTTCAGCCTCTCCCGAATCACATGCGTGTAGATCTGGGTGGTCGAAATATCCGCATGACCCAGCATCGCCTGCACGGATCGCAGATCCGCACCCCCTTCAAGCAGGTGCGTCGCGAAAGAGTGCCGAAGCATGTGTGGAGTGATCCGCTTGTGGATCTTCGCTCGCTCTCCGTAACCCCGCAATATCAACCAGAATCCCGCGCGCGTCAACTGCTTTCCACGATAATTCAAAAACAGGGAGGGGCTCGTGCTACGCGAACGCCCCCGATCCAGATACTCGCGGACTGCCTGAACGGCCGATTCCCCGAGGGGAACCATGCGCTCCTTGCTTCCCTTTCCAATCGAACGGACTACGCTGTTTTCAAGATCCACCGTATCGAGGGTCAGCCCCACCAGTTCCGAAACCCGAAGTCCGGTGGCATAGAGCACTTCCAGCATCGCGCAGTCGCGCAGACCCTTGGGCTTCGACGTATCGGGCGCGCGAAGCAACCGGTCGACTTCGTCCACGGTCAGGAAGTGTGGCAAAGGACTCCAGGCCCTGGGTAACTCCACTGCCACGGTCGGATTCTCGCAGGTCGCACGTTCCATCACCAGGAACCGATGCAGTCCACGCACGGCGCTGATCGCCCGGGCCGCCGAACGTGCGTTTCGGCCCCGGTCGTACATGAACGTAATGAACCTGGAGACGACCTCGGGACCTACCGTCGTCAGATCCCGTTCGTCGAGATAGTCCGCGTACAACGTCAAATCCCGCCCATATGCGGATAACGTGTTGCGTGACAAACCCTTTTCGATGCGCAGGTACTGGGTGAAGCGATCGATCCATTGATCGTTCGTCATCCGTTGTCCTCTTTTCTGGACCTGGCAAACACAGCCCGCAGTTCTCCAATCTCACGGCATCCAAGCAGAGCGGCGACCCCGAAGTAGGACAGCGCCGCAACACCGATTGTAATTGCCAACGCCAATACCTGGCGGGCAAAGGGCTGGTCAAAATAAAACCCCGGCCGATTGATCAGCGTATAGGTGACGACACCCAATACCACCGATGCCAATGCAAACCGCACAAGCGACCGAAGGATCGAGCGCGCTCCAAGAGCGCCTTCACGCCGGCTGAAGATGACCATGAGCGCAACCGCGTTGAACACGGCTGCCAGGGAAGTCGCCAACGCGGGACCGCCCACTTGAAGCGGCCCGAAAAACAAGAAGTTGAAGACAACGTTCAAAACCATCGCAACGGCGGCGATATTCACCGGTGTTCGCGTGTCCTGCATCGAATAGAAGGCCGGAACAATGATCTTGACCATCCCCAGAGCCGGTAAGCCCAACGCATAAAACAGCAGAGGCCACACCGTGAGCGCCGTATCGGCGGCATCGAACTCCCCGTGTTCGAACAACACCTGGACGATCGGCACACGAAGCAGTATCAGCCCAACCGCCGCAGGAATCGTAACGAACAGAACAATGCGCGACGCGAAGTTCAGGGTTCGCTTCATCTCGTCCATCTGACCGGCGCCCGCCTGACGGGACATCAAGGGCAGGATCACCGTCGCGATAGCGATCGCGTAGCCGCCCAGGACCAGTTCCATCACGCGATCGGAAAACTCGAGCGCCGTGACCGCGCCATCGACCATATACGATGCGAATTCGCTACCAACGATGATGTTGATCTGAAAAACGCCGACGCCGAGCAGAACCGGCCCCATCAACTTGAGCACCTTCTGAACACCGGGATGCCGCCAGTCGAGCGACGGACGGAACCGCCAACCGCTCGACAGCAGATGGGGAATCTGGATCCCCACCTGTGCCACTCCGCCAACGACGACGCCGACCGACAATGCGATCTCCGGCGACGAGAAATAGCCGGTCAGGAACGAGAATCCAATGATGCTCAGATTCAGGAGGACCGGCGCCACCGCGGGAGCGGCAAATCGGTCGACGCTGTTGAGAATGCCCATCGCCACGGCGGCAAGGCTGACGAAGAAAATATAGGGGAAGATAATCCGTGTCAAATACGCCGCAAGTTCCAGTTTTCCGGGCGTGTCCCCGAATCCCGCTGACAGCAGAAACACGAGCCACGGAGACAGGACGATGCCGAGAACGACCACCACGGCCATTCCCAGAGTCAGAAATGTCAGTAGAACGTTGGCAAATCGAAACGCTTCCTTGCGCCCGGCCGATTGAAGATATTGAGTAAACGTGGGTATGAAAGCCGCCCCGACGGCCCCCTCGCCGACCAGCCTGCGCAACAGGTTCGGAATCCGGAACGCGATGAGAAAAGCGTCCGATTCCGTGCCGGCGCCAAGGAGCGCGGCGATGCGGTGTACCCGCACCAGACCCGAAATACGGCTGAACAGGGTGATTACCGTAATCAGGGAGGCCGACCGGACCAGACTGCGGTGTTCCGACACGCCTGATATACTAGCAGTCCGTGGCAGAACCCCGCTGGGTTCCGCCACGGACTGCCAGCCTAAACGACACGGGCACAGTAGGTTAGAAGGATGGACGACGCATGAAACTGGGCGAAATCGCCGAAGCGCTGGGCTGCACGCTTAAAGGCGATGCCGGCGTCGAAATCACCGGAGTTTCGGGGCTTGAAGAAGCCGGCCCGACCGAACTGGCCTTCGTCGCGAATCGAAAATACGTCGTGATGGCGCGCAAGACCCACGCCGGCGCAATCATCGTCGACAACGACTTCGAAGATCTCCCCCGGCCGACACTTCGGATCGCCAATCCCTACCTGGCATTTGCCCGCTCGATCGAGTTCTTTTACACGCCGCCAACCCCGAAAATCAGCATCGATTCGTCGGCTCGGATCGCCAAGTCGGCGCGCATCGGGAACCACGCCGCCATCGGCCCATATGTGGTCATCGAGGACGACGCGATCATCGGGGACCGCGCGATTGTGGGCCCCTTCACGTACATCGGCAAAGGTTGCCGGATTGGCGACGATTTCCGCTCACACTCGAACGTGTCGGTTCGCGAATTTACCGAGATTGGACACCACGTGATCCTGCAGGACGGCGTCCGCGTCGGGACCGACGGCTTCGGTTATGCGAAGGAGGACGGCGACAACTGGTACAAGATCGTCCAATCCGGCGTCGTGATTATCGAAGACCGCGTCGAAATCGGGGCAAACACCACCATCGACCGCGGAACCGTCGGCGAGACCCGCATCAAGCGCGGCGCCAAAATCGATAACCTGGTCCAGGTGGGCCATGCATCGGTCGTGGGCGAAGATACCCTGCTCTGCGCGCAGGTCGGATTGGGCGGAAGCACCCGGATCGGACGAAGTTGCATCCTGACCGGACAGGTCGGCGTGGTGGGGCACCTGACCATCGGCGACCGCGTGATCGCCACGGGTCAAACCGGCGTGCCCGGGGACGTCGAAGACGGCAAGACCATTTCAGGTTCGCCCGGATTCGACAACAAGATGTGGCTACGGTCGTCGGCCGTGTTCAAACGCCTTCCCGAACTGCTCAAGCGACTCGAAGCTCTCGAAAAATCTTCAAGGTAGGAACGCAAGGCGTCGTCAGACGCCGGTCGATGCCGGCGGATCCTGACTGGCGACAACTACTTCGGAAATATCCGCGACCTGCAGGAAGGTCTCGAACAGATTCTTCAGAATCGAAAGGCGCCGGGCCCTTATCGCGGGATCCCGGTGCATCACGAGGATCTTGTCGAAGAACGCATCGACGACCGGGCGCAGGGCGGCCATCTCGCCCAAGGCCACGGAGTAGTCGCCACCGGCGGCAAACGCTTCAACGCGCGGTCGAAGTTCGGCCACGGATCGCGCGAGGGCTTCTTCTTCCAACTCCATGCCCTTAAAGCCGACGACAGCGTCCAATGGCGTATCGGCCTGCTTCAGGATGTTCTTGATCCTCTTGAACGCGGTGGCGATCACGATCAGATCCGGGCTTTCGCGCACCGCGTGCAACGCCCTCACCCGCTTCAGGACTTCCGCCGGGTTATCCGAATCCGTCGCCACGACCGCGTTCACTTCGTCGTAGGCGAATCCCATCCTCCCAAGCATGAATTTCAATCGATCGCGGTAGAAACCGCGAAACAGTTCGGCCGCCGTCTCGTTCATCCGCGGATCGGCCGCGATTGCGGCATCCAGCGAAAACGGCATTTCGCGATCCAGCAGGATCTTGACGATCCCCTGGGTCTGCCGGCGAAGCGCGAGCGGATCGGCCGAGCCTTTCGGAATGAGTCCGGCCGAAAAACAGCCGAACACCGTATCCAATCGATCGGTTAATGCCAGGACGGCCCCTGAAGCCGTTTCGGGCGAACGATCGTCGAGTCCCGCCGGACGATACTGATCGTAGATCGCCTTCCAGACGTCATCGCCCGCGCCTTCGCGGCGTGCGTACAGACCGCCGGCGATGCCCTGGAGGCCGGCGAATTCTCCGACCAAATCCGTGATCAGATCCGACTTGGACCAGGCCACGACCGCTTCAAGCGTCTCGGGCGGGACCGCGGCGCCCGTCAGCGCGTTCACCGTATTCGCGAGGCCCAACATCCGGTCGATCTTGTCCTTGTAGCTGCCGAGCTTCCTGTGAAAAGTGACCGACGCCAGTCCATCGACGCGGTCCGCCAGTGTCTGCCGGCCATCGGCCTCCCAGAAGAACAGCGCATCGCTCAGGCGCGCTTTGAGAACCCTCTCATGGCCCTTCCGGATCGACCCCCGCGGATCCCCCTTCGTGTTCATGACGCCAAGGAAGTTCGGCAACAACGTTCCGTCCGCGGTTTCAACGGCAAAGTACTTCTGGTGCTCGCGCATGGCCGTGATCAGAACTTCGGGCGGGAGGTCCAGGAAACGCTCTTCGAATCCGCCCACGACGACGGTGGGATACTCGTTGATGTACACCACTTCATCGAGAAGATCTTCGTCGGGAATCATCCGTCCGCCGAGGGACCCGCAGGCCGCGTCCAGTTCCCCGCGGATCTTCTCGCGCCGGGATTCCTGGGAAACCAGAACGAAGTTGGCCTCGAGCCGCTTCAGATAGCCGTCGAAGTTCGGCACCGGAATGGCCTGACTGCCCAAGATCCGGTGTCCCGCGGAAGTTGAACCCGACGGCACGCCGTATAAATTGAAGGGCACCACCGATGGGCCGAGCAAGGCGACGACCCATCGGATGGGCCGGGCGAATTCCCGGCGGGAATCGTCCCAGTACATGGTCTTCGGAAACGTCAGGGACGCGATCAGTGGGGGAATGCCTTCCGCAAGGATTTCCGAAGCACTGCGCCCGCCGGCCTCGGACTCGAAACCCATGTATTTGCCGCGTTCCGTATCAAAGACCCGCAGATCGTCGACCCTCAATCCGGACTTCCTGGCGAAACCGAGGAGAGCCCTAGACGGCTGTCCATCATCGTTGAAGGCTATTCTCTGGGGCGGTCCGAGCGTCGTCACTTTCTCTTTTTCCTGCAGATCGGCAAGACCCGCGACGTGAACGACCAGTCGCCGCGCCGACCCCAGCGTCTGAATGGCGTCGAAAGACAGCTTTTGTTCGACGAGCATCCCGCCGAACTTTTTCTTCAGTTCGTCGAGAACCGGCCCCATCGCTCTGGCGGGTATCTCTTCACACCCGACTTCGAGAAGGAATGCGCTACTCACGGGCCCCTCCCGGCTGAACCCGGCCGGGTGCCAGAAGCGGATAGCCAAGCGCTTCCCTGCTCTCGACGTACGCGCGGGCCACCGCGCTGAGCAAGGCGCGAACCCGGCCGATAATCTGCACGCGCTCGGTGGCGCCGACGGCGCCGCGCGCGGTCAGCACGTTGAACAGGTGCGAACACTTCAGACAGTTGTCGTATGCCGCCAGGACCAAATCTTCTTCAATCAACCGCTTGGCTTCGGCTTCGAACTCGTCGAACAATTGGTAGTACCGGGGAATGTCCGCCAGTTCGAAGTAGTACCTGGAAAACTCGAACTCGTCCCGGTGCCGAACCTCGCCGTAGGAGAGCGCATCATTCCAGGGCACGTCGAACACGTTCTCGACGTCGTTCAGGTACATCGCGATGCGTTCGAGCCCATACGTGATCTCTCCTGAAATCGGAAACAGGTCGAGCCCGCCGGTCTGCTGAAAGTAGGTGAACTGCGTGATCTCCTGCCCGTCGAGCATCACCTGCCACCCCACGCCGACGGCGCCGCCCATGGGCCATTCCCAGTTGTCTTCCTCGAACTTGATGTCATGCTCCTCGAGCCTGATTCCCATCGCTTCGAGGGACTCGAGATAGACCATCTGGATGTCGTCGGGAGGCGGTTTGAGGATGACCTGAAGCTGGTGGTGCTTTTCGAGCCGATTGGGATTCTCGCCGTAGCGCCCATCGGCAGGACGCCGCGTCGGCTGAACATACGCCACGCGATACGGCTCCGGCCCCAGCACGCGCAGAAACGTTTCGGGGTGCATCGTGCCGGCGCCGACCTCAACGTCGTAAGGCTGCTGAAGGATGCAACCCCGGGCGGCCCAGAACGCGGTCAACGATTGGATCAGGTCTTGAAAGTTCATCGTTCGAAAAATCGATCCATCCACAGCTTGTTCATCTGCAGAATGTGCGGTAGGCCTTCAGCCGCGGGCAACGCAGAATCAGCCGCCGCGGTATCCAGCCTGTTCGTGACGATCCAATGTAACGCACCGACAGCCGGCAACGGGACCGGAGTGCCTCGATCGAGACCGCACTTTCGACACGCAATATGCATGAGTCCGGACATCAGAATCCGGTCCTCTTCGGCGCCAAGTCGGCGGTTGCAACCCGAACACGTGAACATTTCGGGCAGCACTCCGGCAAGCCGCAACATCCAGACTTCGAAATACGCCCGTATCAGTTCCAGCGGCAACCCCTCTATCAGACTCTGCCGGGTCAGGACAAACAGCCTGAACACGTCATCCTGCGCGTCATGATCGGGCAGGAACCGGTCGACCAGATCCGCGACATGCGATGCCAACAACGCACGATCGTAATCCGCCAGCAGCTTCATTGGCGAATCGATCGGCTCCGTCGATCGAATGCGTACCAGTTCCTGCGTTTCCTTCTGAAAGAAGGTCACCCGGGAATAAGCCATCGGTTCCAGGGTTGCGCCAAACCGGTTCTTCATCCTTCGGACACCGTTGGCCACACCGCGCAGCTTTCCGTAATCGCGGCTGAAAAAGACCACGATACGGTCGGCCTCGGCCAGTGGGTAGGTCTTTAGTATGATGGAATCGCTCTCGTGAAGAGGCATTGACGGAACCCGGACCCGGCGACCTGAGAATCCTTGATTTAAACATGCCCGATAGACCGAACGCCACCCGGATTCCGCCCGCCGGGAGAAGCTCCGGATCGCATCCGGCGCCAGTCGACGTGGTCGGCCTCGGACTGAACGCGATGGATTACATCGCCGTCGTGCCTCACTTCCCTGTCCCCGGAAGGAAAACCGGCATCGCCGACATTCGGCTGGAGCCGGGAGGGCAGGTCGCCACAGCCCTGACAGTCTGCGCCCGGATGGGACTGCGGACACGCTACATCGGTTCGGTCGGTTCGGATGAACTGGGGCGGATTCAGATCGATAGTCTCAAGCAAGAAGGGATCGACACGGCGCATGTCCGGATCGTCGGCCGGACCGCCAGTCAACTGGCCTTCATCCTGATCGAGGAAGGAATAGGAGAACGTACGATTCTATGGCACAGGGACGAGCGGTTGACGTTTCCCCCGGGGGAGCTATCCCGGCGAACGATCGGCTCCGGACGCCTGTTGCATCTGGACGGGCGCGATTCCGAAGCCGCGCTCCGTTCGGCCCAATGGGCTCGCGAAGACGGCATTCCCATCGTGATCGACATCGACAAGGTCTACGACAAGACCACGACGGAGTTGCTTGCGCTGGTCGACTACCTGATCGCGGCAGAAGAGTTCGCGTCGGAGTTCACGGGTTTCGAGTCGCCCGAAGACGCCGCACTGGCACTGGCCGAACGCTTTCCTCAGGCGGCCGCCGGTATTACGTTGGGCCGGGCCGGGGCCGTTTTCGTTCTCGACGGAAAGGCGGAACGGTCCAACGCCTGGAACGTCGAGGTTCGGGACACGACCGGGGCGGGCGACGTCTTCCATGGCGCCTTCATTTTCGGCCTGTTACAGGGGTGGGACATTCGCCGCACAATCCGTTTCGCCCACGCGACGGCGGCAATGAAATGCCGAATGCTGGGGGCAAGGACAGGCATCCCCAACCTGGCGGAAGTGGAGGCGTTCATGAAGACGGGTCGCGAGAGGGAGAACTGAGCGGGCGCATCCGAAAATCTCTCCGAAAAATTCATCCGTTGGCCCCGGCAGAACGGTGTTGGCCCGCTGGAGTCGGGGTCAACTCTCGAACGGACGGCGGGTGTAACGCCGGGCTTCGTCGTGGATTTCTTCGGGGGCTTCAAGCCCCAGGACCAATCCGTACTGGTCCAACGCCCGCATCCGCTCTCCGCGCGAATCGTGGATTTTGCCCATCCATAGCCGGGACCGTGCCTGAAGGGTCTCGGTGGAGTCCGGACTGGACAGGATTTCGTCGAAGACCTCCAGGGCCGAATCGTTGTCCATCCCATGGATGTGCGTTTCAGCCATCCGGAACAGAACCGGTCCCGCTTCGAGACGGTCGTAACCGTCTGTTCCCGTTCGAACCTTGGCGACCACGTCCTCGTAGACGGATACGGCGGCCGCCCATTCTTCCATGCGCTGGTAAACCGATGCCTTTTCCAACTCGAACATGAAGTTGCGGGGATACCTGGAATGCAGTTCTTCAAGCAACGCCAATGACCGGTCGTACTGCTTCTCGCGGTTATAAACCACCGTCAGCACGACCTTGGCATTCGTGCTGACGCGGTCGCCGAGTTCAGCGGCATACTCGAGTTGCTCGATACCGGACTCCTTGTCGCCGCGAATACCGACCATGCCGATAACGAACCGCAACATCGCGGGCAACGCCCCCACGGTGTAGTCGTAAGCCCCAATCGTCAGACGGGCATCGTTATAGGACGGGTCCAACTCCAGCAGACGCATGTGGTGTTCCCGCGCCTTGCCGCCGGCGCTGTTCGCCGCAAGATACGCCCGCTTGATCATGGCCTCGAAACTGGCGAGCGATCCGTAGGCGATTCCCAGCGCGTAGAGCGCTTCGAGGTTGTTGGGATCGCCGTCGAGAATCGCCTGGGCTTCGGAGATCGACCGCGCGAGTACGCTTCGAAGCCGGGCTTCCCTTTCGGGACTGACAAGATCCTCCGAATCGCGGCCGGCAAAGTTGGAACTCGAGTACGCATCGAGGTTCAGCTTTTCCTGTTCAAAGACAATCTTCAGCCAGATCGAAGAGGCCAACAGATTCAACATGCGGGAGTTCCCCGGGTCCTGCTCCACCAAGGCCATGGACTTCGATTCGGCCTCGTCGAAATCCAGGTTGTACAAGGCATCGATCGCCTCGGCTTCGGTCTCCCCAGCCGTGGACGACTGTACCGGCATGGGGTTGGCCGCCGCCGACCAGTGGACGAGCGTTCCGCAGAAAGCCAGCAGCAGGAGAGCGGCGCCTTTCGGGGCCACTCGCCGCGCCCGAACACGGTCAGGCATCATGGTCCCGGCGATTGGGATCGTCGTCATCGACTTCGACGTAGTCCTTTATGAGTCGTCACCGGAAAATCGTCTCCCGATGCAATGATCGCAGTATTCCAGTTCATGTTCCGTTACCGTCTTCCGCCTACAAATGTATTCCAATGGAAGGCGCCGGAACAACCTTGCCGTGCCGTCCTTCACCCGACGTTACACGATGTCGGCGCCTGGACACCCATCTTGACACCGATTCTGGGTGAGCCTACACTGCCCGAATCGTTCGAGATTACGGCAGTCGTCGAAAAATCTGGCAACGGCAACTAATCGATACAGCCGGATTGGCCATGTGAGTGACTATGCGTAACTCCTGGTTCCGGCTTATTACCCTCGCCTGTGCCGCGGCGCTGCATGGCGGCGCACCGGCGCCTGTCCACGGAGCCCAGGAGCCGGCTCGGAACCCCGTCCTCACTCAACTGACAATCCTGCTGGAAGAAGTTGGCGTTAGAGTCGACGCTGGCGAGCTTCCAATCGATTCGCCGGATTCGTCCGTGGAATTCCATCTTCGGTGGATGGCCGTAGCCCCGCCGAGTCCTTCTCCGCCCGCAACTCCGTCAGCAGATCCCACTCAGGGACTGACCCTCGTCACGCGCCGGATCGCCGCCGGTCCCGCGCCTCAACTCCGCGGCCTGCGGCTGGCAACGGATCGCCTGTTCATCGCCGCCGTGGACGCGGGGAACGCCCTGCGGAGTTGGACCATCGTTGCCGACCCCCGAATAATTCGTGCCGAGTCCTTTGGCCCGGACGGTGCGATCCAGGGAGAGGACCTGTATCGTCCGGACGCCGACCTGTTCGTTGCGGTTCCCGAAGATGCGGCTGTCGTCGCGCTACGGGTCTATCGGACGGTGTGGGATGGGCAGGCGTTCCACTTGACTCCGCTTGGAGCGGTACCCGTTCGATGAACTCGCGTCTGCGGCCGATCCTCGCGCTCGTCCGTAGTGAATTGCGTCGGGCGGTGTGGCTGCTCCTGGCGCTCACCGCGCTGCTGGCCCTGCCCCACCAAGCGCAGGCTCAGGCGCCCGCCGGGATCTGCGACCGCACACCCATAGTGTGGGACGCCATACTCGACCGGATTGGCGGCGGCGGCGCCTGCGGAGATGTGACCACCGCCCAACTTGAGACAATCACCGGCACACTGAATCTCACCAAGCAACTTCTCCCGAATCTGAAGACGGGCGATTTTGACGGCCTGACCAATCTGGAGGAACTCAATCTTTCTTACAACATCCTGACGACGCTGCCGCCGGACACGTTCCGCGGCCTGACCAATTTGGAGGAACTCAATCTTTCTTACAACACCCTGACGACGCTGCCCCCCGACACGTTCCGCGGTCTCGACAGTCTGCAGAGGCTTGACCTGAACTACAACGGTATGACGGCGCTGTCGGTGGACACGTTCCGCGATCTCACCAATCTGCAGATCCTGAATGTGTCCAGCAACGCCTTGACCGCACTGGCCCCCGACACGTTCCGCGATCTCACCAATCTGCAGATGCTCTATCTTTTCTCCAACGGCTTCGCGGCGCTGCCGCCGGAAGCGTTCCGAGGCCTGACCAATCTGCAAATCCTCCATCTTGGCAGCAACGAATTGACGACGCTCCCCGCGGACGCGTTTCGCGGCCTCGACAGTTTGCGGCAACTCAGTCTCGGGAGAAATAGTCTGACGGCGCTGTCGCCGGAGATGTTCCGCGGCCTGACCAATCTCACGTTCCTCGATATTCCCGCCAACAAACTGACGGCGCTGCCGGCAGACGTGTTTCACGGCCTCGTGAATCTGAACCAACTCAACCTTGGTAACAATGCACTCACGGCAGTGCCGTTGGAAGCGCTCCGCGACCTCGCCAATCTGCGGTCCCTGACTCTTTCCAAGAACTCCTTTACGGAGCTGCCGCCGGACGCGTTTCGCGGTCTCACCAACGTGGCGTACCTACGAATTTCTGACAACTCCCTCAAGGCTCTCCCGGCGGGACTGTTCGACGGTCTCGCCAATCTGCGCGGCATAGATATGTCTCGCAACCTCTTGACGGCGTTACCGGCGGATTTATTCCGCGACTCTCCGAATCTGGAGCAGATCAACCTTTCTTACAACTCCTTGACGGCGCTTCCGCCAGATCTGTTTCAGGGCCTCCCCAAACTGAGGGAACTCAAATTGGGGGACAACGCCCTGACGACACTGCCGGCTGACGTGTTCGGGGACGTTCCCAATCTGCAGGATGTCGACCTTTCTTTCAACTACTTGACCGCGCTGCCGCGGGATCTGTTTCGCGGCCTTCCCAAGCTGCGAACCCTCGATCTTTCTTACAACTCGTTCAGGACGCTGCCCGCGGCCCTGCTCGACGATTTGCAGGCACGAGTGGGCCTGGACCTGGATTTGGAGGGGGCTCTCGACTTCATGGCTCCCGAATGGCAGCCGCTCTGGATCACGGGGGACTCCTCCAATAGGATCGACCTGGTCATCGTCGGCGATGCATACACGGCTTCCGAGATGCACAGGTTCGCCCGAGACGCCAAAGCCGTACAAGACGCGTTGTTTTCCGAGGACCCGTTCCAGGAGTATGCAAACTATTTCAATGTCTGGCGCGTCGACGTTCCCAGCAACGAATCCGGCGCCTCCCGTCCGGGGCAGACACCGCCTGTCATGCGTGATACGGCTTTCGATGCCTCCTTCGACTACTTGCTCGGCGTCAACGACCGAAAAGTCATGAGAGTGATCGGTGGCACACCCGACGCCCGCGACGCCGTTCTGGTCCTTGTCAACGACCCCCAATTCGGAGGCACCGGCGGCGCCATCGCCGTAGCGAGTAACGGCGGAGGACGGTTTGCCGACGTCGCCCTTCATGAACTGGGCCATTCGCTGGGGGGGTTGGCCGACGAGTACGTCCTCCCTGGCGCACGACTTAGCGGTCCCTGCACTGTCGGTAACTGGGAACCGACCGAAGCGAACGTGACGCGACAAACCGACCCTTCAGCCATCAAGTGGAGGCGCTGGATCGACCCCGCAACTCCGATCCCCACGACCACATCGTCGGAGACGTTTCTCTCGGAGGGAGTGCCCGGACTCTACGAAGGCGCCCGGTACTGTATAAAGGGAGTATACAGGCCCACACTGACTTCGAAGATGAACGATAGCCGCGCGCCGTGGAAACAGATCAACACCGAGGAATGGGTGCGGGTCTTCTACGACCATGTGTCCCCCATCGATGCCTGGACACCCTCGACAAGGCTATTGACCTTGCCTCGCGGAGTGTCGCACACCTTTGCCGTGACCCCCATGTCGCCCGCGACGCATGGAATCCAGTTGGACTGGTCGGTTGACGGCGCGCCGATGGGCACCGGATCCAGTTTCGTTCTCGAGACGACGGCGATGACCGTCGGGGATCACGTCGTCACCGTTCGGGCATCCGACGAGACGCCCATGGTCCGAAGCGATCCGTTCGAGGTGCTGTCGGCCCAGCAGAGTTGGACGGTCACGATCTTGTCCGTGGACAGTGAACCGTTCGAGATTCAGGATCGCGGCGCCGCCTCGATCGCGAGCAACGGAACGGGAACGACCATGAGGGCGGGCTATGGGCGCATCCTCGCCGACGCAGGTTCGACGACGCCTTCCGGCATCGCGGTTTTTCAATTCACAGACAGTGAAGGCGTGCTGATTTCCGAGGCGGGCGTCCCGGCGACCGAACCTGCCCGGGCCGGACGAATATTCGCCGAGGTGAACGGGCCCGTCAATACCGGATTGGCTATCGCCAATCCCAACGACGAACCGGCTACCATCGACTTCTATTTCACCGACACCGGTGGCGCCCGCGTCGCCGAAGGCAGCTTCGTGCTCGGCGCGCACCAACATATTGCAAAGTTCCTGAGCGATACGCCGTTCAACGGCGGAGACGAAGTATTGGGCACCTTCACGTTCGCCTCGTCGATCCCCATAGCTGTCATTGCTTTACGGGGATTGATCAATCGGGCCGGTGAGTTCCTGATGACCACGCTCCCCGTCGCGCCCCTGTTCATCCCTCGAACTCCGTTCTCCACGAACACGGAAAATAGGGATACCGTTTATTTTCCCCATTTCACCGATGGTGACGGATGGGCGACTCAGGTCATTCTGGTGAACCCGACGGCTCGTACGATTAGGGGAACTGTCCAGTTCGTCGGACCCGGCAGCGGCGCGACCGCGGCCGCCCCCGCCATCCTGACGTTGGACGACGGCCGGATGGGGTCGAGCTTCGATTACTCGATTCCTCCTCGCAGTTCGCAGAGACTCACAACCTCGAATCCCACGGGCAGGCCAACCAGCGGCTCTGTTCGCGCGACTCCCAACGAGGGGAGCGCGGCGCCCTCCGGCCTCGTCGTCTTTTCATTTATCCCTCCGGGCGGGGGGAAAACCGTTTCGGAAGCCGGCGTACCCGCCCTGCCGGCAGGATCGGCATTTCGTGTTCCTGTCGACGCGTTCGGCACGCCCGAGCACCCAAATTCGATTCGAACCGGACTGGCCATCGCCAACACGGCCACTACGTCCACGACGGTGACCCTGGAGGTCACCGGCATCGATGGATTGACGGCGACCACACCGACAACGCTGTCGCTTCCACCGTCGGGTCAGGTGGCTCGTTTCATCGACGATTTCTTCGACTCGCTGCCGGAAAACTTCTCCGGAGTGCTCCGGGTGACTTCGACCGCCCAGGTTGCGGTCGTCGCGTTGAGACTGCGGATCAACGAACGCGGGGAACTGAAGGTGACGACGACCACGCCATCGAATGAAACTGAGGCGTCGACCATGGCGGACCGGTTCTTCCCACACATCGTGGACTCCGGGGGCTGGACCACGCAGTTCATTCTGTTCAGCGGAACGACCGGCGAACCCTCGTCCGGAACATTGAAAATAATTCTTTTTCCGCCCGAGTAACCGCTCGGTCAGCCAATCCGCTGGCGTGATTGATTCAGAGAGGAAACGGCCGCTCCTGTGGAAATTGGTCACGGTTGCGGGGACAGCTTGTCATGATGCGTAGGAACAGGGATGCGAACCCGGACTGCCGGACACGCCGAGAGGAGAGTGCGATGGTGTCGACCTTGACGAAATATTGGTGCTGCCAGCGGCCGTGGCCGGTGCCGGCAGCCGTGGCCGTTTACGCGAGTCTGGCGCTAACCGCGCTGCTGGCCATGCCGATCAAAGGGCAGGCTCAGGCTAACGCCGGAATTTGCGACCGCACACCGCAGGTGCGCGACGCCATCCTCGGCCGGATTCGGGGCGGCGTCGCCTGTGAAGATGTGACCACCGCCCAACTTGCGACAATCACCGGCAAGCTGGATCTCAACAACCAATCCGCGAGAAAAATTGCAAATCTGAAGATCGGCGATTTTGACGGTCTCGCCAACCTGGGGACCCTCGATCTTTCTTACAACTACCTGACGACGCTGCCAGAGGGCGTGTTCAGCGGCCTCACCGACCTGCAGGATCTGGATCTTTCGAGCAACGTACTGACGACGCTGCCAGAGGGCCTCTTCCAAGGCCTGACCAATCTCCAGCGCCTCGATCTTTCTATTATTCACCTGACGACGTTGCCGGTGGACGTGTTCAGCGGCCTCTCCAATCTACAGGTACTACATCTTATCGGCAACCCCCTGACGGCGCTGCCCGCCGATGTGTTCAGCAGCCTCTCCAATCTGCAGCGCCTTGAGCTTCATAGCAACAGCCTGACGACGTTGCCGGAGGGAGTGTTCAGGCGCCTCTCCAATCTGCAGCTCCTTAATCTTCATAGTAACCGCCTGACGACGTTGCCGGAGGGAGTGTTCAGCGGCCTCGATAATCTGCGGGAACTCTATCTTTTCCACAACCTATTGGGCACTTTTTCCGCGGGTGTGTTCAATGGTCTTCCCAATCTGTCCGTCCTCCACCTTTGGAGCACCACATTGACGGCGCTGCCGGTGGACGTGTTCAGCAGCCTCAATAACCTGCGTGAACTCAATCTTGCTCAAAACTTCCTGACGACACTGCCGGACGGCGTGTTCAACGGCCTCTCCAATCTGCAGGAATTATATCTTGACGGCACCGCCCGCGGATGTGTTCAGCAGTCTCTCCAATCTGCAGCGCCTTAGTCTTGATAGCAACCCCCTGACGACTTTGTCGACTGACTGGTTCCGCGGCCTCTCCAATCTGCAGCGCCTTAGTCTTCAGCACAACACCCTGACGACACTACCGGAGGGCGTGTTCCACCGCGTCTCCAATCTGCAGGAACTATATCTTGACGGCAACGCCCTGACGACGCTACCGGAGGGCGTGTTCCACGGCCTCTCCAATCTGCAGATCCTCAATCTTCAGTACAACGACCTGACGACGTTGCCGGAAGCCGTGTTCCAAGACCTGACCAATCTGGAGTGGCTCGATCTTCATTGGAACGCCCTGACGACTTTGTCGACTGACTGGTTCCGCGGCCTCACCAATCTGCAGCACCTCAATCTTCAGTACAACGACCTGACGACGTTGCCGGCGGCCGTGTTCCAAGACCTGACCAATCTGGAGTGGCTCGATGTTTCTCACAACGCCCTGACGACGTTGCCGGCGGCCGTGTTCCAAGACCTGACCAATCTGGAGTGGCTCGATGTTTCTCACAACGCCCTGACGACGCTGCCGGCGGCCGTGTTCCAAGACCTGACCAATCTGAAAAGGCTTTATCTTTATGGGAACGCCCTGACGACGCTGCCGGGAGCTCTGCTCGACGATTTGCAGGCACGTGTGGGTCTCCGTGTTGGTGATTTGAGTTCGAACCCCGGCTTTCTGGGGCCTGGCCCCTTCGACTTCGCAAGGACCGGGACCGTGGGGGTCGAATCGTTCGAAATCCCGAATCTGGGAGGACGGTCCATCACGAGCAGCGGAACAGAAGCGGACATGAGATCGGGCTATGGACGCATCGGTGCGGACGCGGGTTCGACCACGCCTTCCGGGATCGCCATTTTCGGATTCAGGCAGGGCGGCGTGCTCATTGCCGAAGCGGGCGTTCCGGCAGCCGAACCGATCCGGGAAGGGCAGATATTCGCCGAAGTGAGCGGGCCCGTCAATACCGGCCTGGCCATGGCCAATCCCAACGACTCGCCAGCAACCATCGTCTTCCATTTCAGGGACGCCGAGGGCGAACGTTTCGGTGACGGCCAATTGGTGTTGGACGCGCATCAGCAGACTGCGAAGTTCCTCAACCAGGAACCGTTCAACAGTGGCGAGGTGGAATCGGGCACCTTCACGTTCACCTCATCGGTGCCCATCGCCGTCGTTGCTCTACGGGGATTGACCAACCAGGACGACGAGTTCCTGATGACCACGCTCCCGGTCGCGCCCCTGGCGTCGACCTCGAACGATACGGTCTACTTCCCGCATTTCACCGATGGCACCGGATGGGTGACTCAGGTCATTCTCGTCAACCCCACGGATGAAACGATCGCCGGAAAGATCCAGTTCGTTGACCAGGGCAGCGCAACCGCCCCCGCCGCCCTGACCCTGGCCGATGGCCGGACGGGATCGGAATTTCCGTATTCGATTCCTGCCCGCGGTTCCCGAAGATTCACCACCTCGAATCCCACGGGCCGGGTGACCAGTGGCTCCGTGCGCGCGACTCCCGACGAGGGGAGCGTCGCGCCCTCCGGTCTGGTCGTCTTTTCCTTTACCACGGGTGGAAAAACCGTTTCCGAGGTCGGCGTCAACGCGCTGACGGCGGGACGGGCATTTCGCTTATACGCCGAATCGTCGGGAACGCCCAATCAGCCGGGATCGATCCGAACCGGGCTGGCAATCACTAACGCCGCGGACGTTGTTAATACGGTGACGCTGGAAGTGGCGGGCCTCGATGGCTCGATGGCGATGGGGGTCGCCCCGGTCACGCTGCCGCTTCCACCGTCGGGACAGGTGGCCCGTTTCCTGGACGAGATCTTCGACTCGCTGCCGGGCGACTTCTCAGGAGTGCTCCGGGTCACCTCGACCACCGATGTCGCCATCGTGGGACTGCGATTGCGCTTCAACGACCGGGGCGAACTCAAGATGACGACCACTCCGCCATCGGACGAGACGCGCGCGCCGACCATCATGGACCGATTCTTCGCGCATATCGTGGATTCCGCGGGATGGTCCACGCAGTTCATCCTGTTCAACGGGACCGCGGGTCAGATCTCTGGAACATTGAGTTTCATCGATACCGCGGGAGAACCCTGGAATCTGCCCACCACGAACCGCGATTCGGAGGGTTCTGACTCCCCGGATTAGCGCGCATTCATCAGCCGAAGGGCGGGCAATGCCGCTGCGGTTCAGACCCTTCAGAACGCGTAGCGGACGGATACCCGCAGTTCATGACTGGACAGATTTGCCCGTGTTTCGTCCAGATCTATCTCCAGCGGGTTGCGGCTTCCGTCGCGCCAGACGACCCGGCCCCCGGCCTTGCCGGTTTCGACGGCGCCGAAATCCGCGTAACGCCATGCGAGATCGAGCGTCACCGCCCTGCCTGAAAACATCGCAACTCCAGCCGTCATCATTCCGGCGGGATTGACCCGGCGGTCGCCCGGAACGACGGTCGTTGTCTTCGGGAACTCCATGCGGGTTTCATCGATATCGATGAGGGACAGGCCAATGCCGCCCCCAATGAACGGGCTGAAGGGACCGGGCCGGGGCAGGCCGAGTAGGGGCAGGTCCAGGTAAGCGGTGAGCATGCCCGACAGCGAAGACAGTTCCGCCGAGACGGACTGTTCGCCCGTGGTTTGAAGAAAATTGGCGCGACCCTCGAAAGAAAAGCTCGGACGGTACTGCACTGTGGCTTCAAGCCGCAGGAAAGGCGCAGCGACATAGCCGCCCCCGAGTTCAAGGCCGGCCATAGTACCGAAATCGCCGAGCGATCCCAGGGGAGCGTCGTCGATACCCGTCGCGCATCCATAGAGGTGCATCGGACTCGAACAGTCCTTGTCCGTGAACCGCGTTTCCCCCGCCCGGTCGAGAACAAACCCGGCCAGGACATAGAAATCGTTCGAAGCCGTGGCGCCGGAAGATACTTGCGCCGCGGCATCGGGGGCGCCGCGCATCGGTCGGCGCGTGGGTTGCCCGGACGCGGGTTGCAGGGACGCCGCTTCCACGGACTCGCTTTCAGCGATGACGCCGGCCGTCTGCGCGACTACCGTGGACGGCATCGCCGTCGCCACGCAGGCCGCGGCAATTGCAGTCCGAAGCCGGGACGCCCGAGAAAGGATCACCGATTTCCCCCCATCGTCGCAGGCCCTCAGGCAGCTTTTCCACCACCGCGTCCGGCCCGGGAATGGCCATTCCGCGACTTGAATCCGGAACCGCCCGCTTTCCCTGAATTGCGTTTCGCCACGACCGGCGACTCACGTCGTCTTCCCGCGACGTTCGGTCGGAATTCCGCCCGTCCACGATCATACACCGGCCTCCGCGCGGGCCGGTTGACCTTGCCCGCGAACCCGTTAAGAATCGGCTCGGGACGTATGGCCGGATCGGGAAAATACCCGTCCACCGCGACCTTCGGGATATCGGTTTTGAGCAACCGCTCGATATCGGTGAGCAGCTTCTTTTCGTCCACGCACACCAGAGAGACCGCCTGCCCCTCATTACCGGCGCGGCCGGTACGTCCGATGCGGTGCACGTAATCTTCGGGAACATGGGGAAGCTCGTAATTGACCACATGCGGAAGCTGATCGATGTCCAATCCACGCGACGCGAGATCGGTTGCGACCAGGACTCGCAATTCGCCTCTCTTGAACCCGTCCAATGCACGAGTTCGAGCGCCCTGGCTCTTGTTTCCGTGGATCGCGTCGGCGGTCAATCCATCCTGTTCCAGTTGCCGGGCCAGGCGGTTGGCGCCATGTTTCGTCCGTGTGAACACCAGCACCTGACGCCAGTCGCCGGAATCGATCAGTTGGCTCAGCAATTCCCGTTTCCGATGCTTGTCCACCGGGTGTACGACTTGCTCGATGCCATCCGCGGTAATGCGGCGGCGAGCGGCCTCGATCAGCTTGGGACGATTGAGCATGCGAGCGGCCAGTTCCTTGATTTCGGTTGGAAGCGTGGCTGAAAACAACAGGTTCTGACGGACGCCGTTATCGGGCAGCAGCGCCAGTATCCGCCGGATATCGTGGATGAAGCCCATATCCAGCATCCGGTCGGCTTCATCGAGCACCAGGATCTCGATCCGGGACAGATCTACCGTCTTCTGCCCGGCATGATCCAACAACCTGCCGGGTGTGGCAACCAGGATGTCGACGCCTCGACGGAGCCTTTCAATCTGGGGTTTGATATTGACTCCGCCAAAAATCACGGTCGATTGAAGCGGCAGGTGGCGGCCGTATGTTGCGATGCTGGCCCTGACCTGGGCTGCAAGCTCGCGCGTCGGTGTGAGCACCAGGGCCCGAATCGCGCGACGGGTTGTCCGCCCGGATGAATAACCGAGCCTCTGCAGCAGCGGCAGGGTAAAGGCGGCAGTCTTGCCCGTGCCGGTCTGCGCGGCGGCCATCACGTCCCTGCCGTCCAGAATGATGGGAATCGCCTGTTGTTGAATAGGCGTGGGCTCAAGGTATCCCTGTGCGCTGACGGCGCGCAGGAGTTCGGCCGACAGGCCGAGAGAATCGAATGACATCAAGTAATTTGCTCCGATGTTGCCTTGCCGGCAGAAACAATGCCGGCGGGAACGGGTTCAGCAATCGGTGGGAGACCCCTACAGGGATCCTGCAGGCTTCTGCCACGGGCTGCCAGGTTGGTTGTATTGAAATCTAGTTATCCAAGCGGGAGGACCTGCCACAACAGATGCAATCGGCTCAGGAGTTTCGCAGCGCCCCAAGGGAATTTCCTTCTGGAGTCGCCAAGCGTGCCGCCGACTCAGGGCATGGGAAGAAGCAGTCTAACATAACAGCCCATGGCAGGACACTTCAGGGTCGCGCGCAGGGGTCTTCGGGTTTCAGACGCGAAGAGAGGAGCGGAGCGATGGTTGCTCATCGTGACCGACGAACGACAAAGTCTGTGACCCGAACCCCCCTGCGCCCTGCGGGTTACGGCGGCATCGGGCCATCTGCCACGTTGCCCCTCCTCGATCGATGGGGGGACATCGACTTCGTCGTGCCGCCTCGCATGCGGCCCAATGGCGCTCGTAACGCGATCCCTGCAGGGTTCTGCCACGGGCTGATCAATCCACAACGCGGTCGAGGCACCCCCCGGCGGCGCTCGGCGCCGTTCCCCGAGGCGAAACTCCCCCGACGACCATAACGGTCGATTGACAGTCCCCTCTATTCGTTTAACAATACGAGCTTCCAGAAAGTACGAGTTCTCAACGAGTTCCCATTTGAGGAGACCATCGCTTGTGAAATTCAAGTTTCCCTTGTTCGACAACAGCTCTGAAGATCTGAAGGGGTTTCTCGACCACGGAACTTCCCTTACCGGAGAGTTGTCATATACGGGCACCTTGCGGATCGATGGCAATGTCCATGGATCGATTTCAACGCCCGACCTGTTGATTATCGGCGAGCGTGCCTCGATTCACGCCGACATCAAGGCGGCGGAGGTGCAAGTCTACGGCTCGATCTCCGGAAATATCGAAAGCAGCCGAAAAATCGAGATCTTTTCAACGGGGCGCTTGCGCGGGGATGTACGCACGAAACAGTTAGTGATCTGGGAAGGGGGGCAATTCGAGGGACACAGCGGCAGGGCCGTGGGATCCGAACCGGCGTCCGAAGAATCCGCAGCGGACTTCAGCCAGGCTACCGAAGACGGCGCCAAGCCAGCCAAGGAAAGCTGACTGCCCGGCGGATCACGCCGTACGCCGGACCAGGAGCAAGGGAAAGGATGCGCTCCGGCGCTCATAGAATCGGGCCGAGAGTGTTTCCCAAGCTCGCCGCCATCCCGGCCAGACCGAAACGTACTGAAAAACCAAACCGTTCCGCATCGTTGCGGCGGTGAACGCGGTTCGGCACAAATAGGTGCCGCGACGGGCCAACGCCTCGTCCAGACTGTGCCGCCTGACAAGCTCCCGAGCACTCGCATCCCATGCCCGCTCCCCGTCTTTCTTGCGTTCGTACCACGGGGAATCCAGGATGACGATCAGTCCTCCCGGTTTCAGGATTCGACGAAACTCCCCCAGTGCCGCGGATATGTCCGGGCAGTAGTGCAATGAACCGCTCGCGACCACCAGATCGAACGTCTCATCCACAAAGGGAGGGCTTTCCATCGGCGCCCGCACCCGCTCGAAATGATCTCCGACTTCAAGGTAGGACGCACCCGCGGCAAGGCCATCCTGAATTCCATCGTTCACATCCAGAGCCGTGGGCCGAAACCCCCAATGGTCCAGATGCCGGGTCAACCAGCAGTTGCCGGCGCCCACATCCAACACCAGGCCCCCTTCGGGGCACTCCCGGTGCAGCACGCCGTCGAGTCGTTTGAACGTGTGTTGCCGCACAGCCCAGATCTTGCGGTGCGCCAGGGGTTCGAAAGGCAACTCGAGGTCTTCCCCACCCCATCCTTCTTTCCGTTGAACCTTTTCGTAGGCGGCGCAAAACTCCGCATACTCGCCTGCCTGCTCCGGTGTCATGAGATCGAGGATGCCGTCAGCGCGGCGTTCGGCAAAAAACCCGCAGGCGCAGGTATCGGCCGATTGGAGCGGCCGTTGACATTGGGGACACGCCAGCACAGCGCGTTACCTGACAGCCCGCGGCAGAACCCAGCGGGGTCGCGTTACGAGCGCCATAGGACCAATTTGACCGGCCGCACCACTGGTTTGGGCGTCCGCGCCACTGGTTTGGGCGTCTGCGCCACTGGTTTGGGCGTCCGCGCCACTGGTTTGCGTGTCCGCGCCACTGGTTTGCGTGTCCGCGCCACTGGTTTGGGCGGCCGCGCCACCGAACGGTACGACCATGACGCATTTCATGGCTTCCGGGTGGGCCTCATGATGACTTCGCTGATAAAACTCTGGGACTCCTGTCCCAACAACATCCGAACCGCATACGCGACATCCGTGGGCTGAAGCATCTTCTCGCGCGATTTCCCCGCTGTCTCCTTCGGCGAAAACCGGGTATTCGTCGACCCGGGACAGACCACCGAAACACGGACTCCAGCCTCGCGAACTTCTTCGGCCAGCGACTGCGAAAAGCCGACAACCCCGAACTTGGAAGCGCAATACAACGCACGGTTCGCCGATCCCACCTTTCCCGCGATCGAGGCGATATTCACGATGTGGCCCTTCCTCCTTCCGGTCATGGAGGGGAGTACCGCCCGGCAGGCCAGAAAAATCCCACGCAGGTTCGTGTCCACCACCAAGTCGAAGTTCTCGTCGGTGGCCTCCGAGACCGGTCCATAGTGGTAGACACCCGCAGAATTGACAAGAACATCCACCGGGCCGAACCTTTGTTCGGCGGCGGCCAGCATTCGCTCCACACTGGAGCGCTCTCTGATATCCGCCTGAATCGCGACGGCGCCGGGAACCTCGCGGGCGGTCTCCTCCAGATCCGTCCGAGTCCTCGACGTCAGGGCCACGCGCATGCCCAATCGTCCCAGTTCGATTGCCACGGCACGTCCGATCCCTCGACCGGCACCGGTCACCACGGCTACCTGATTCTCCAATGAAATCATGGCGTCACCCGTTTTCCACCGCCTGGAGTTCCTGCTCCTTGTACTGCAGCCGATACAACTTGAAGTAGAGACCGCGCTCCGCCAGGAGTTCCTGATGGGTGCCAACCTCCCGAATCCTGCCCTTGTGCATCACGATAATCTTGTCGCATCGCTGAATCGTCGATAGCCGATGCGCAATGACGATCGAGGTACGCCCGGTCATCAGGCGATCGATCGCTTTCCGAATCTGCTGCTCCGTTTCCGTATCCACGCTCGAGGTGGCTTCGTCCAGAATGAGGATTTCTGGATCGTGCGCCAATGCGCGGGCGAATGCAACCAGTTGACGCTGCCCAACCGACATCGTCGTGCCCCGCTCGTTCACAGGGTGGTTCAGACCGTCCTTGAGGCTTCTGACATAGGGGCCAAGATTCACGTCTTCAACCGCCTGCAGCACACGCTCGTCGGAAATGCCGGAACCCAGGCGGATGTTGGAATCCAGCGTTCCGGAAAACATGAACACATCCTGGAGGACGACCGCGAACCGGCGTCGCAACGAATCCAGATCGATCGTCGCAATGTCCACTCCGTCCAGGAGTATCCGTCCCTGTTGGATATCGTAGAACCGGGTCATCAGGTTCGTGATTGTGGTCTTTCCGGCCCCGGTGTGACCGACGATGGCAACGGATTCGCCTGGCCGAACCTCGAACGAGACATCCTTGAGCACCCAGTCCTCGTCGTTATAGGCGAAAGACACGTTTCGGAACTCCACCGTTCCCCTGAAGGCTGAACCTTCGGTTCCCCCGAGGGCTGAACCTGCGGATGG
The DNA here is from genome assembly GCA_963555775.3 of Terriglobia bacterium. GTDB lineage: Bacteria > Acidobacteriota > Terriglobia > 20CM-2-55-15 > 20CM-2-55-15 > JAJEDW01. The sequence continues at coordinate 633,191 of CAUVWY020000010.1, forward strand.
AAGCCGGTGCGGCATCGACGGCGAGACGATCGTCGGCTTCGTATCGAGTAGACTGAAGATTCGTTCCGAACTGGCCATCGCCGACTGCAGGATGTTGTACTTTTCGCTGAGATCCCGAATCGGACGGAAGAAGCGCTCTGAGAACTGGAAGAACGCGATCAGCGCCCCCAGCGTCAGGGTATCCGCCACAACTTGGCCGCCGCCATACCAGACGATCATCGCAACCGCGGTAGCGCTGAGCAGTTCTACGGCCGGATAGAAAACCGCATACGCCATGATCGAATCCAGGTTGGCCTGCAGGTGCTCCCGATTGATGGCCGCAAACTTCTCCGCGCTCTTGCGCTCCCGGTTGTAGAGCTGAATTACGCTCATCCCCGTGATGTGTTCCTGCAGGAACGCGCTGATCCTGGCCACCGCAATCCGAACCCGCCGGTATCCGTCCCGGGCCTTTGCCCTGAAAATCGCCGTAACGACCATGATCAACGGCACCACTGCCATCACGATCAAGGCCAGCCGCCAGTTCATGAACAGCAATGCGATCATGATCCCGGTCAAGGTCAGGATGTCCCCGAAAACCGAGACGATACCGGCCGAAAACATCTCGTTCAGCACTTCGACATCGCTGGTGACCCGGGTTATCAGGCGGCCGACGGGGTTCTTGTCGAAGAAGCTCGTCGACAGGGTTTGAATGTGGTTGAAGATCTGCCGGCGCATGTCGAACATGATCTTCTGCCCGATACTCTGGAGCAGGTATGTCTGCACGAAACCGACGCCGAGCTTGACCAAGAGCAAGCCGAAATAGGCGAGAGCAATCACCAACAGCCCGTTCAGGTCCCCGGTCGCCATGTAATTGTCCACCGCCAGCATGGTCATCAGGGGAAAGCAGATCTCGATCGCCGATTCCACGACGATCAGGAAGAATGCGAACAGCACGGTCGTGCGATAGGGCAGCAGATAGACGAGCAACCGCTTCATCAACCTCGAGTCGTATGCTTTTCCGAGTACTTCTTCTTCCTGCATCTATTCGCTCGCGATCAGTTCGTCTTCCAGAAGTTGCCGCCGGTACAGTTCGGCGTATTCCCCGTCCAACGCCAGCAACTCCGGGTGTGTTCCCTGTTCGACAATCCGGCCTCCATCGAGCACCACAATCCGGTCGGCGTCCTTCACCGTCGAGACCCGATGGCTGATAAGAATCCAGGTGCGGTCCCGCATCGCCCGGCGAAGTTCGTTCAAAATCTGCTCTTCGGTGTAGGTGTCCACGCTTGAAAGCGCGTCGTCGAGGATCAGGATCCTGGGGTCGCGCAGGACCGCGCGGGAGATCGCGGTTCGCTGCTTCTGCCCGCCCGACAACGTGATTCCGCGCTCGCCGACAACCGTCTCGAACCCATTTGGAAAATCTTCAATGTCCTTGTAGATGTTCGATATACGAGCCGCCGCCTCGATTTTCTCGGGGGACGTGTCATCCACGCCAAAAGCGATGTTCTCGGCAAGCGTCTCCCCGAACAGGAACGTATCCTGAGGAATGAAACCGATGGACTCGCGGAGCCTGTCGACGGACACGTTCTCGACCGCAACCCCGTCGACAAAAACCGTTCCGGGAGGTGCATCGTAGAGTCGGGGGACCAGTTGGGCGAGTGTCGATTTTCCCGAACCCGTGGGGCCGACAATTGCCAGAGTGCTGCCCCCCGGAATCCTGAGCGAGATGTCGTGAAGCACGGGGACTCCGTTGTAGGCAAAGCTCAGATTCCGGAACTCGATCTCCCCTTCCACATCCATATCGACTGCATGGGCGCCGTGTTCAACGGCGGCAGGCGTATCCAGAATGTAGTTCAGACGTTCCATCGATGCGCGGCCGCGCTGGAACAGGTTCATCACCCACCCCACGGCGATCATCGGAAACGCCAGCATGCTCAGGTACATCGTGAATCTCACGAAATCGCCTATCGAGATGGCACCGCCGATCACCTGCCGGCCCCCAAACCAAAGAACCACCACGGTCGCAAAACCGATAGTGAACTGCATGCTGGGGAAAAAAATGCTCTGAATCTTGATAAGAGCCATGTTTCGGTTTTTCAACGCGCGATTACCGGCATCGAACTCGGATTTCTCGAATTCCTCCTGACGGAAAACCTTCACGACGCGAATACCGGAGAAACTCTCCTGAACCCGCGCACTCAAATCGGCCAGTTTCTGATGCGATTTCTCACTGAGCAGATGGATTCTTCGACCGAATTGATAGACACCGATCGAGATCAGGGGAAGCGGGAGCATGGCGACAATTGTCAGCCTCCAGTCGATGCTCAGCATGACGACGCACGAGAAGACGATCCGCATGATGGTTTCCGCCGGGTACATCATTCCCGGCCCCAGCAGCATCCGGACGTTGGAGAGGTCGTTCGTCGCCCGCGACATCAGGTCTCCGGTAAAGTTCTTCTGATAAAAGGCCATCGGGAGCCTCAAAAGATGGCCAAATACGTCCGAACGCAGGTCGTATTCGATACGGCGGGAGACACCGATCATCAACCACCTCTGCGAAAAGCGAAACACCCCTTCCAACGCGGTGAGTCCCACGATCAAACCCGCGAAAAAAACCAGGCCTTCACGGGTAACGTCCTCGTTCAGACTGTCGATTCCGCTCCCGACCACCCACGGGCGGGCCAGAGCAAGCGCCGTCGTCGCGACCACGGCAGCGATTCCGGCTGCCATTCGCACCTTGTATCGTTGAAGATAAAGGACGAGGCGGGATAAGGTCTTGAGAGGAGATTTCGGGGACATCCGGAAACATTCTACATTTATTCGTGGGATCTTTTAAACCGGCGCACTCCCGCGGAAGTCGAACAAAACAGAGTCGGAATAGAATCGGTTGGGACTCTTTTTGCGGCCAGTTCGAGTCAGGTCCAGCAATGAACGAGACAACAACGATCATGCCAGCCGCTGCACGGGGCAGGGACGTGGATCTGGAAAAAGATCTGGAAAACGATCGGGAACTGGTTCAACGGTATCTTGCGGGCGATGTGCTCGCGTTCGACGAGTTGATGACTCGCCACGAACGATCCGTGTACCGGTTGTGTTTTCGCTTCGTAAAGAACCGCGACGACGCCATGGATCTCACCCAGGACGTATTCATCAAGGCGTTCGAAAACCTGACGGCGTTTCGTGGCGATGCCCGATTCAAGACATGGATTTACCGGGTCGCGGTAAACCACTGCATCAACTACTTGAAGAAGAATTCCAGGGAGTTCGTCGAGGTCACCGACGCGATCGGCAGTGTCAAGCCATCGATTCACCGCACTCTGCTCGAAGAAGAGCGGCGGGTCATCGTCCGAGGCATGATGGAGTGCCTTCCACCGAAACAAAGGGCGATTCTGGAATTGCGAATGAACGAAAACCTCAGCTATGAGGAAATTGCGACGATACTGGATCGGTCCGTGTCGACGATCAAATCGAGCGTGTTTTTCGCGCTCGCGAAATTGAAGAAACTCGTGAAACAATCGGCTCTGGCGGGCAAGCCGCTCTAGGGTCTTCAGGGCGTCGTCATGTTCGGACATCTCGAATCATCGAATTTCATCAGCATTCTCGACGGGAACGAGATCCCGCCGAAGCAGGCGCGTCACCTGCGGAAGTGCGCAAGCTGCCGCGGCACATTGGCGGTACTCGGTGAAGTCCATGCGGATCTGGCGGGGACGCGCGAGGATCCGCTCGACCATGAAATGGCACAGATCGATTGGGATGGACTCCGTTCTTCGGTCCGGGACGGGCTGCTCGCCCGGTCGGTCGAGAGGTCCAGCCGGCTGCGGCGGTGGACCGGCGCCGCGATGAGACCCGCGGCGGCCTGGAGCCTGAGCCTGATACTGCTGGTTTCGGCCATGACCGCCGGTGGGTTCTGGCATTACCGGACCGATCACCGAGCGCCTGTGACCGCGCCAGCCCCATCCGGAGACGCGCGCGAGGCGGTAGACCCGGCATTGACCGCGTTCGATTCGGCAACCGGTATCGCCGCCAATGCGATGGGCGGCGAGGAACTGGCCTGGCCCCACACCGACCTGTTTTCAATGCTCGGTCAGTTGGAGCCGGGTGAGGAAGATTTACTCCGCGAGTTGATCGCACAGGCTGCCGTCGAAAGTTCGTTCGTTACCGGGGGGCAACCGCAGTGAGTCCGAAGGGCAAAGGCAGTACTCTAATGGTCATCGGGATGCTGGCACTGTGGAGCGCTGGCGCTTACGCCGCGCCTCCCATGCAGCGCGGGCCACGGGTTCTCGGACGGGGCGCAAGCCCGCTGACGGTTCCGGAGATTCAGGAAATGATCCAGGGATTCTACGTGAGCCGGTTCCAGCAGGAGTTGACCCTGGATGACGAGCAGTTTGTGGAACTGCTTCCCGCACTGCGCGATTCTCTGGAACAGCGGAACCGACTCGGACAGGAGTACAGCCGGGCTCTCAATGAATTGCGCCGGGCCTTGCAGGAAGGCGCGTCCGACGACGAGTTCATCCGGCTGATCCAGGACGTCGACAACACCGAACGTCAACTCCGCGACGTGCAGGAAGAACTTCTTCGTGAAGTGGATCCGACCCTGACACCGGAACAGCGCGCACGTTTCAGGATTGTTCAACCCAATGTGGAGAATAGCATCCGGAACCTGATCGAACGATCGAGGAACGCCTTCGCCCGCGACAACGCGCCGCCCCAACCCCAACAGTAGAGGCTAACCGGCCAACAGGATCTGCAAGTCCATCAAGTTGGTGTGCGTCGGGCCCGTGACGATGAGGTCGCCAACGGCATCGAGGAAGGTAAAAGAATCGTTGGCCCGCAAAAAAGTCATCGGTTCATGGTTCAGTTCGATGGACCGGGAGCACGTGAGCGGATCGACGAGTCCACCGGCGGCATCGGTCGGACCGTCCGTGCCATCGGTCGCGACGCTTGCAAAACAGACCGGGTGGGGCCAGTCCCGCATCCCGACCGCCCATGCCAGGGCCATTTCCTGATTTCGACCGCCTCGTCCCCGCCCCCGGACCGTCACCGTGGTTTCACCCGCAGCCAGAATGCACGCCGGTGGATTCAAGGGGTTGCCGCTCGAACCGATTTCGCGGGCCACGGAGGCGAACAAGCGCCCCACCTCGCGGGCCTCGCCTTCAATCTCCGAACTCAGGACCAACGTGCCAAACCCCAGTTCGCGGGCTTTGGCGGCCGCCACTTCCGTCAACAATCGATTGTTGGCAACAATGTGATTGTGGGATCGGTCGAAAATGGGGTTTCCAAACTTCGGCGTCTCGCGCACGTCTCCGCGTGATCCGGATTCGAGGCGCTTCAATACGGGTTCGGGAATGTCGATTTCATACTTGCGAACAATTCCCAGAGCGTCCGCGAAGGTGGTGGTATCGGGCGCGGTCGGACCCGACGCGATAAAATCGAGTGGATCGCCGATGACGTCGGACATGATGAGCGAAACGACCTGGGCCGGCGCCGCCCACTCCATCAACTGTCCCCCCTTGATCGCCGAAAGATGCTTTCGAACCGCGTTCAGTTCGCGAATGTCCGCCCCGGCCCTCAACATCCGCGAGGTGACTTCCTGCTTCTGTTCAAGTGAGATACCCGGGGCCGGGGCCGGGAGAAGCGAGGATCCGCCACCCGAAATGAGGCACAGGACGACATCGGCCGGTGAAAGGCCATCGAGAATCTGGCGCATCCTGCCGACGGCAAGTTCGCCGGCACGGTCGGGAACCGGATGACCGGCCTCGAGCACCTCGATTCGCCTGGTGGGAAGACGATGACCGTATTTGGTAATGACCAGTCCCGTTGAAACGCGCTCGCCCAAAATGCCTTCGACGGCCTGCGCCATTCCCGCACCGGCTTTCCCGGCGCCGATCACGATCAGACGACCCGGAACCGTGTACTCTTTCCCGCCGACCCGGAAGCCGCGACCGGTCGATTCAAGGGCGCGTGGAATACAGACATCGGGATGCGCGGCTTCGAGCGACGCTTGCCAGATCCGCTTCGCCGCGGCCCGCAATTCAGGGATGGTCATGCCAGCGACATTTCTATCACGGGGCCGCAACTCCCAAACATGAAAAACCTCCGCGCGGTGGGCTGCCAGCCCGCTGCAGATCCCTACGGGGTCGCGGGCAGGGTTCTGCCATGGGCTGTGTTCGGGTAAACTCGGATCGAAATGGATATGCACGGTCGATCCGTCGGACATACGCTGATACCCAGCGTCCGAATCGCCTCCCGAATTACCGAACTTGGAAAGCAAATTTCCTCGGACTATGCGGATTCGGCACTCGTCATGATTGCCGTGCTCCGAGGCAGTTTCGTTTTCGCGGCCGACCTGATGCGGCAGTTGGAACCGCGTATCGATGTCCAACTCGACTTCGTTTCCGCACACAGCTATGGTTCGGAAACCGTATCTTCGGGACATGTCACGATCGATCTGGAACCCACCGCCCAGTTGGCGGACAAACACGTGCTTATCGTCGAGGACATCGTCGATACCGGCCGCACTCTGAAGGTGATCGAACAGACCATCGCCGGCCATGGCCCCGCAACGATCCGCACGGTTTCGCTTCTCCTCAAGGAGGGCCGGATGACAGAAAACCGCACGCTCGACTACTTTGGGTTCAGGATTCCCGACGTATTCGTCGTAGGCTACGGGTTGGATTACGATCAACGGTACCGGCACCTTCCAGATATTCGGGTTCTGGACCACTCCGCCCGACCGAGCGGCCAAACACGATGAAGCAGACCGACAGTTCCACAGGACTTGACACGACGCAGTTGCTGACCGAACTGATCGCAATCAACCGTGAATTGACCGCCATCCTCGATCTGGATCTCCTGTTGAAGAAAATCGCGGAACACACCCAGCGGTTCGTAAGCCACCAGGTATTTGCGATTCTGCTGGTCGATGAATCCCGCCAGGAACTTTATTACCGATTTTCGATTGGACACTCCGCGGAAATCATCGACACGCTGCGCGTCCCCGTCGGGGAGGGTCTGATCGGCGCCGCCGCAAAGGAGCGGCGAACCATAGTAGTCGACGATGTATCGAAGGACCCGCGGTACATCAACGTACTGCCGACGACACGATCCGAACTCGCGGTTCCCCTGATCAGTCAGGAAAGGGTTCTTGGCGTTCTGGACATCGAAAGCCCCGAACGGGCGTACTTCACCCAGGATCAGGTCCGGATTCTCGACATGCTGGCGAGCCAGATCGCGATCGCCATCGAAAACGCCAATCTATATGAAAGCGAACGCAAGAACCGGGAGATCCTTTCCCTGCTTTACGACATCAGCCTCGAAGTGGCGTCGACGCTGGACGTCGAGGAGCTAATCAACAAGATCGCAACCGCGGTACGGGCGACGATCGACTACCACATTTTTTCGATTTTTCTTCTCGACGAATCGACCCGCACACTCAAGCCGCGCATCGTCCTGAGGCACGACTCGCAGGAGCATGCGAAGTTCGATATTGCTCTGGGAGAGGGTCTGGTGGGAACGACCGCGCTGGAAAACAGGTCCATACGCGTCGGAAACGTTCAAAGCGATCCGCGGTACATCAACGTCCACGGCGAGACCGTTTCGGAAATGGCGATTCCCCTGGCGTTCAAGGGACGTATGATCGGGGTTCTCGACCTGGAGAGCCGCGAGCAAGACCAATTCACCGAATATGACGAGCGTTTGCTGACGACGCTCGCAACCCGAATCGCATCGGCGTTGGTCAACGCCGAACTCTACGAAAAGGTCACCGAAAGCGAACAGCGTTTCGAACACGAACTCACCATCGCGCGCGAAATTCAGCGTGAACTGCTGCCCAAGGAGGAGATCCGCCCTATCGGCCCACTGCGCCTCGCTGTCTCGTTCATGCCCGTCGCGCATTTGGGAGGGGACCACTACGACGTCATTCATTTCGATGACAAGCGGGTCGCCATATTGATCGGCGACGTTTCGGGAAAAGGGGTGCCCGCGGCGCTGTATGCCGCCCTGGCAAGCGGTATCATCCGAACCCGCGCGACACGCAAATACCCTCCGGCCAAAATGCTCGAACTGGTCAACAAGACCCTGCAACAACGGCCTATCGCCACCCAGTACATCGCTCTGACCTATGCCATCTATGACCCGGAACGGAAACAACTGACGCTGGCAAATTCCGGACTTCCCTACGCGATACGGGTTCGTGGCGAAGAGTTCAGCTTCCTGGACGTGGCGGGCATTCCGCTGGGCCTGTTTCCCAATTCCACCTATCGGGAAAGCGTTCTCGATCTTCAGACGGGAGACCTGATCGTCCTTTATACCGACGGGATCGTCGAACGGCGGAATTCAAGCGGAGAGGAGTTCGGCCTCAGACGATTGGCCCAAGTCATCCTTGAAGATCGAGCACTGGAGCCGAAAGAATTGATTCGGTCGATCACGAAAAAGCTCGGTACGTTCAGTGGCGGGAAGGCGGCTGACGACGATCAAACGATCTTTGTGTTGAAGATGGCGGAAGATTGACAGCCCGGAATTCCGCATCGAGTACCTGGGTTCCGTGACCGTCGCTCAGAAGCGGAACACCGCAAGAAGTTGGGGGAGGACTTCGTCGGCATCCCTGAAACCGAATTTGTTGGTCCAGACCTGGAATTCGATTCCCACAAAGAAACGTCCCGGCTGACTGAGAAGCGCGTTGCCGACATCGAACCGAAATTGCGGCTGTAACAGGATCCAGTAGGGGAAGCGGCCCCCAAACTCGTTGGCCCGCGAACTCTGCCATTCGCCGTGCCCCTCGAACGAGAACGCCCCGCCCCCGATCTCGAACGGCAGTCCCCAGTTGAAGTCGAACGTATGGCTGTTGCCTTCCTTCGGCGCCCCGCCGGCCGCCAACCCCTGACTGCGGTCCATCTGGTACTGGTAGTCGATGTTCGCAAAGGCAAAGCCCGGCAGATCGAGTTGGAACCGGAAACCGGGGGTGATCTTGAGAATCCTGGACTGCGCGCCCCAACTCAGCCCACCCAGTGGTCCAACGTCCCGGATGAATCCCCATGAGATACTACGTCCGGTGACCGCGCCCAAACTCACGTACGGATACCATTCCAGATAAACATCCCGATTCGCCACGGCGCCGGCGCAACATTGCATGTCCACGAAGAGAAAATTCTCGCCGTAGTTCCAGGCGCTCGCGTGCTGAAAGGTCAGGATGTGCTGAAAGCCATCGGGGCTTACCGGATGAGGGCGCAACGCACCGCCGCCCTGGTATTGGAATTCGGTGACGCTGAACCCCTGGGCTCGAGCAGTTCCACCCGCCAACTGCAGGAAACCCGCCAGGAGCGCTAGTTGGACGATCTTCGGAAACAAGAATCTTGACCGAATTCCGAATCCGCCACTCATTCCCTAGTTCGCCTTCACCCCTCGCCGGAGGCGGATGAGTCCCCCACCGGCGCTTTCCGTCCGGGAAGGGTGTTGCTGGATGAATCGTTCCCGGGTAGGTCGGTTTCGCTCGGTTGGATGCCTATTCTCATTCTGGATTCTTGTGCCGGTTGGCCAAACCATTCCTCGGTTCCATGATTTGCCACGTTCCTACTTTAACGTTTTTTGGTTCAAACCCGCTTCACGGCTGCTTAAAATATTGCCCATGCTCGATACTCTAAAGCTCTCTCGCGAAAGGAAACCTGCGCCCGTACTTGCACTTTTCGTGCTGGGGTTCACGTTGGCCGCGCCTTGCGTGCTCGGGCAGGACGCGGATCCGACGGCCGAAATCCGCCGTTTTGCCGATGATGGAAACGCTTCTGCGCAGGCCACTCTCGGTTTCATGTACGAAATTGGCCAGGGCGTACCTCAAGACGAGGCGGAAGCCGTACGGTGGTACCGGCTCGCCGCCGATCAGGGCGAGGTCGTTGCCCAAATCAACCTCGGCCTCATGTACGCCGACGGACGGGGCGTGCCCGAAGACGACGCCGAAGCCGTAATGTGGTTGCAACTCGCTGCGGACCAGGGTCACAGCGACGCCCAATTCAACCTCGGCCTCATGTACGACAACGGTGATGGCGTGCCTGAAAACGACGCCGAAGCCGTCAGGTGGTACCGGCTCGCCGCCGATCAGGGGGACGCGGCCGCCCAGGCCATCCTCGGTCTCATGTACACCGACGGACGGGGCGTGGGTCAAGACGAGGCCGAAGCCGTGAGGTGGCTCCAACTCGCCGCCGACCAGGGGGTCGCTGCCGATCAGTTCAACCTCGGCCTCATGTACGACAACGGGCGCGGCGTGCCTGAAAACGACGCCGAAGCCGTCAACTGGTACCAACTCGCCGCCGACCGGGGTTACGCCGCGGCCCAATCCAACCTCGGCCTCATGTACGCCGACGGGCGCGGCGTGCCCGTAAATGATGCCGAAGCCGTGAAGTGGTACCAACTCGCAGCCGATCAGGGGGTCACCGCGGCCCAGTACAACCTCGGCATCATGTACGCCAATGGACGGGGTGTGGCTGAAGACGACGCCGAAGCCGTCAACTGGTACCAACTCGCCGCCGACCGGGGTTACGCCGCGGCCCAATCCAACCTCGGCCTCATGTATGCCAATGGGTGGGGCGTGCCCGAAGATTACGTCCGCGCTTATGCCTGGTGGATCCTTGCCGCCGCGCAGGAGATCGAATCGGCCATCCAGAACATGGAAGATCTCGCGACACGCATGACCGCCGATGACATCGCGCGCGCCGAGGAACTGAGCGCCACGCTGTTGGACCGCATCGAATAACTCGCGCCCCCCCTGGGGCGCTTGATCCGGCGCGTGGATACGCGCCGCGTCCGCTCTTCTCTTCCCTGTAATGCATGACAGAAGCAGGTCAAGCCGTGAGGGACCAATATTCAGGATGGCGACTGACGCTTGCGGGCAGGATGCCCGCGTTCCCAGGGGCATCCCGGGGACAGTTTCCACTCCTCGCGCCGGATCAAGCGCGCCAGGGCGCTGGCCTGTCGTCAGGGGCAGGTGGCGCATGACCACCCGCCGCATCAAGAGGCCCGCAGGGTAGCGGTCGGGTCGATGCGTGCCGCGCGAAACGCCGGAATGAGAGCGGCCAGGGTGCCGGCCCCTGTCAGCATCAAGGCCACCGCCACGAAAGTCAGAGGATCGGTTGGTTCCGTCTGGAAAAGGAAAGTCCGGATGATGCGCGCAGCCCCGGCGGCCCCGCCGAGACCCAGAAGCGTACCGGCCACGATGGGCACAACGGAGTCCCTCACGATCATCCACACAACCTGGGGGCGCGTGGCGCCAAAGGCTATCCGCACACCGATTTCCGCCGTGCGGCGCGCCGCCGTGTAGGCCGTGATGCCAAACACGCCGACCAGGGTCAGTACAAGACCCAGGCCACCGAGCAAACCCAAAAGAAGCGTCCGGCGCCGGGGCGTTGCGACGCGGTCGCCGAACCAGCCATCGGCAGTCCGGACGCTCTCGACCAGCACGCGCGGCCCCACCGATTGCGCCACGCTTCGCAGTTGCCCCTGCGGATTCGGGCCGGAACCCGAGGGGCGCACGACGATCGTCATGGCTCGGGTCGGATTGGCTTCGCTCGCGTCGAATGGCAGATACACCTGATTGTTCGTACTTTGCACGCCTAACGGCCCGCCGTGGCGGACATCCGCAACGACACCGAGAACGGTCCAGGGTTCGCTCTGACCGAAGTGTGTAAACCGCCTCCCGACGGCCGGTCCGTCCGGGAAGATCTCCCGAGCCGCCGCCTGATTGATAACTGCACCCCGGAATCCGGATGCATGGTCCTGGTCCGTCGGCAGCCGCCCGTCGAGCAGTTCGACGTCAATCGTCTCGAAGTAGCCTGGCAGCACACGGAACATTGTGACAAAGGTCGATTCGCCCCCAACCTCTACCGCGGTAAACATCGCGCTGGCGCCGAGCGGGAAGTTATCCACTCCGCCCGCGGATGCGATGCCAACCGTTGCACGAAGGTGTCTGAGCAACTCCAGGTAATAGGTTCCGTGAACGCTGGGATCGGGACTCAGGGGCAATACCTCCATTGCCACCAGGCCGTCGGGATCGAAACCGAGGTCGAAAGCCGCCAGCCGCTCATAGGTCCGAATCATCAACCCGGCACCAACGACGAGTATCGCCGCGAGTGCCACTTCCGCGACGATCAGCATCTGTCCCCCGCGACGAGACAGCGTGGACGATACCGAGTGTAGGGCGCCGTGGGCAAACGCCTGTGCGAGGTTCACACGGGAGAGCAGAATCGCAGGCACAAACCCAAACAGGACGACCGTTGTTAACAGGACTGACGCGGTGCCGGCGAGAACTCGAAGATTGATCTCGACCGCCGAGTTCACCGGCATGGACATCGGAATGTTGGCAACGATCGCATCGAGCGCGGCCGACGCCAGCAGAACACCGACGACAGCCCCGGCAAGGGCGAGGACGAGGCTTTCAGTCAGCAACTGGCGCGTCAAACGGGGCCATCCCGCCCCGACGGAGAAGCGCGTCGCGAACTCCGGCTGACGCGCAGCCCCGCGAGCGAACAAAAGACCCGCAACATTTACACACGCGATCAGAAGGATCAACGCCACCGCCGCAACAAGCACGGTCACGGTCGTCCGGTAGCGGTCGGTCGTCCGATTCAACCGCGAGTCGACGATCGCACGGGCCTCCAAGGCGCGGCCCGGTACCGTCAGGGACGACAACCGTTCACTCGCCGCCTCGATCGTGATGCCCGGCTGAAGCCGTCCATAAACAGACACGCGGCCGGTGCCTCGCGATGAAGCTTCGTCGAGCGGGACCCGCAGCGGCCGAAACACCGGCGTATCCGCGTTGAACGACCGAGGCAACACGCCAACGATGGTCACCACACCGTCACTGAGGCGAATCGATTCGCCGATCGCATCGGTGCGTCCCCCGTAACGGCTTTGCCAATATCCGTAGCCAAGGAGCGCCACCGGGGGGGCCTCGGCCTGCATGTCCTCGATCGAGAAGTCGCGACCCAGGACGGGCGTGACCCCGTGCATCGACAGGAAATCTTCGGTGAATTCGAATACCTGGATGCGCTCGGGTTCGGGACCGTCGGCGATGCGGCCTCCGAACGCCCTACCCCACCCTGCGACGGACGAGAAAACATCGTCGGCAGTCTGCCAGGTCCGCATGTCGTCCATCGACGGCATTGGCTGGGCTACGTTTCCACCCAGAAAATCCACTTCAGTCCGGATCGTGACGAGCCGATCCGGGTCCGGGTACGGCAACGGACGCAGCATTGCGGCGTCGATGACGCTAAAAAGCGCCGTGGACGCTCCGATGCCGAGAGCCAGTGTCAGGACCGCGACGACCGACCAGCCACGCGCGCGCACCAACTGCCGGATCCCGTACCGGATGTCCTGCAGAAGCTGCTCGAGCCAGACGACCGCCCAGACCGCGTGCGCGTCCTCCGAGTTTCGCAGGGCGCTGCCGAATCTGCGCCGTGCCTCGAACCGGGCGTCGGATTCGCCCAACCCCTTGCGCCGGAGTTCCGCCGCCGCTTCCGCAATGTGGAGTTCCATCTCCTCGCGCAAGGCAGCCCGCCTCCTGGCGCTGCCGATCCAGTATCGAAGCTTCCTTGTCAGCATCAGTTCGTCCCCATCACACGCGCGATAGCGACCGTGAGCCGCCGGTAGCGCTGAACCTCGTGCGCGAGTTGCCTGCGGCCCGCCGCGGTAATCTTGTAGATACGCGCTCGCCGGTTGTTTGGCGTCAGCCCCCATTCCCCATCGATCCAGCCGTGGAGTTCCAGACGCTGAAGCGCGGGGTACAAGGATCCTTCTTCGATAAGGATCTCATCGCCGGAAGTTTGCTGAATGAACTGCACGATCGCGTAGCCGTGCAAGTTGGCTCGCGTCAGAGTCTTGAGGATCAGCATGTCGAGCGACCCGGGGAGCGAGTTGTTTTTTTGTGATTTCCGTCCCATACAAAGATTTCATACCTTTATGCGACCGGAGATTACACATCGATCGTCATTAGTGTCCAAAGAATTCTTGGTATCGAACAACGTGAGGCGAATTTTACGGAAGCGGCATCCGCTTGCCGTGGGCATGGGGTTCCCGATGGGGTCAAAATGGCCCACAACGCCAAATACTGACGTGGCGATCCTTGTCCTCGGTCGATATATCCGTCGATTCAGGATTCGAAGGCTCTGACACCCAAGATCGTCCTGAACGCTCTCTCAAGTCCCCGGCTTTTTCCAATCCAGATCGGCGCCCAGTTCTTCGAGCAGCGCCAGACCTTGCTCATAGTTTCGTCCCACAGATCGCGCTCCGTGAGAATCATCTCCCGGTACCACGGCGATTCCGCGTTCGATGGCCGCCGCCAGAATTTCCCGTGACGGATAGGGTTCGGCATACGCGCTTCCCGGCCTGCCAAATCCCCTCAGGTTGCAGTCGAGGATCAAGCCGTACCGCGCGATGAGATCCAAATTCCGGTCGATCCGCTGTTTGATTGCCGGTCTTGTCAGCCGCGCCCTGAAGTCGGCGTCGAAGATCCGTACCAGGTCGAAATGGCCCACAACACCAGGTCTCAGCGTATCGATCATCGCGTATTGCTCGTCAAAGTAGCGACAGTAGAGTGCATCGAGCCCCCCGAGGAGTTCGGCGGCTTCGAGGTACAGTTCCGGCGTGTAGTCGATCTCCCGGTCCCCCGCGTGGTGAATGGAACCGACGATGTACTCCGGTTTGAATCTCGATCGAAGCGTCTGAACGAACGTGTCGGAACCCGAGTAAGTTTCGGTTTCGAATCCGACGATTATCTCAATCCGGTCGCGGTATTTGTTCTTGAGGTTCCTGCTCGATTCGATGTAGCGGCTGAACCGCTCCAAGAGGCTCTCGGCGTCGAAGCCCGCCTGTTTCTCGTCGTCGTAGACGAAGCGGTCCTCGGGCGCCGGCATATGCTCGGTGATACCGACCCAACTGAACCCACGGTCGATATATGCGTTGATTACGGCTTCAAGGGAGTCCGCGGCGTGGGCGCAGAACTCCCCGCTATGGCCACCGTGAACAGATACTCGTGCCGCTGCCGTCCTGGAAGTCATTTCCCCTATGACTTACTCGCGTCTTGCAGGCTCTCGACCGAACTCGACGCGTCTTGGAAAGAATGGATAACAATCCACTGCTCGGTGATGCCGCTCCAACCGGACCCACGGTCGATACACGAGTCGATTACGCTTCCGACGGGCACCCTCAGAGATCGATCGGCTTGGCGTCGGCGATTGCCGCCATCATCGCATGGTGAAACTGTCCGTTCGAGGCCAGAATCTCACGGGATTCCACGTGATAGGTTCCCCCATCGAACCGGCTCACCCGCCCGCCGGCTTCCTCCAGGATCAGCACGCCGGCCGCGGTGTCCCAAGGGTGAAGATCGAGTTCCCAGAAACCGTCGCACCGTCCCGTCGCCAGATGGCACAGGTCGAGGGCGGCGGAACCTCCGCGCCGGATCGCCTGAGCTTTGAGCAGAAAGCCCCGAAACAGGCCCAGAGCCCACGATACGCGATCCTCGATGTTGTACGGAAAACCCGTCAACAGCAGCGCGTCGCCTATGCTGGACACTTCCGACACGGATATCGGTTCACCGTTCAGCATGGCGCCGCTACCGCGGCGTGCCGAATACATTTCATCGCGAACCGGATCGTAAACGGCCCCGCATTCCATCCGCCCGTTGACCTCCAGGGCGATCGACACCGAATACATCGGGTAACCGTGCGCGTAATTTGTTGTACCGTCCAGCGGATCGACGATCCAACGGTGCGTCGGGCTATCGCGCTGACTCGCCATCGGACCCGACTCCTCGGCCAATACCGAGTGGTCCGGATATCGGGCGCGGATCGCGTCCAGGATCAGGGCTTCGCTCTCCTTGTCGGCGACCGTGACCAGATTGCCACGCCCCTTCAACTCCACCTGCTTGTCGCGGGATGCGTAGTGATTCAGAACCTCGCCAGCGGAACGCGCGAGTTCGACTGCGAATTCGGAATGTTCCATTCGATGTTGAGATGCAGTCGGAAGTCTATCCCGACGACTGGAGCGTCGCCATCAACTGTACAAAGCGCATGTCTTCGGCCAGGAGGCTGAATACGGAATCCGCAAGCAAGTCCGCATCGTCGAAGCCTTCTTCAACGGCGCGATAGAGAAAGGACATCGTTCGGTCGGCATCGCCGATATTCGCGAACACTTTCGCCATGTAGAAGTTGGTCATGGCTTCGTTGACTCGGGTTGCCTGCGCCAACGTTGGAAGACCCTCGCGGTCATCGGCATCGAACAACGTGGGATCGGCCCGAATCGCGCGTAGGAAAAACTGCAGGCCCTGCTCATACTGCTCCAGCGCAAACAACAGGGCGCCGACGTTCTGCAAGACGACGCTATATTCAGGCTGGATCTCAAGGGCATCCTGGTAGTAGCCCATGGCGCGTTGGTACCTGTTTCGCGTCTGTTCCAGAGAACCCAGGTTGTTCAATACGGGCACATAGTAGGGATTCACCTTCAAGGCTTCCTTGAACTGTTTCTCCGCGTCACCCATCTCCTGCAACTGCAAAAACGTCAGGCCGAGCTTGTTCGCGACCAAGGGATTGTAGCGGTCGATCCGAAGATACTGCTCGTACTCGGCGGTCGCGTCTTCATACATCTTGCGCGCAAGGAATATGTCGCCACGGGTTTCCAGGTTCTGCAGTTGATCCTGAATCGCGGGAGGGATCAACAGATCGACCCGTAGGATATCGCCGACGATTCTCCGTACCAGAAGCGGGCTCGTCAGGCGAAGCTGCGCGGCCAGGGCCCGGGCTTCGTCACGGTTTTCACGCGCATATTTCGAGGCGTGCAGATTGTCCTGAATGTTCCGGTTCAAGGGATCACGCTCGGCGGCATCCCTGAAGCGATCCTCCGCGTCATCGAAATCTTCTCTGGAATAATAGAGCACGCCAAGATTGTTGTAGGTCTCCGCCAGGTCGCGATCCCGGCTCACGGCCACGCGAAACGTCCCTTCGGCGTCACGCTCGCGCCCCAGCATGAAATAGGACACTCCGAGCCGGTTTTGGGCCTGGGGCAGGATTTCGATAGGGGAAAATTGCGTGAACGCGTCGATCGCGGCCTGAAAATCACGCGCTTCGAAAGCCGCATTTCCGACCTCGAGGTAGTCCGGCGAGGCATCCGCGGCCTGAGCGTCCAACGGTACTTCCTGACGGGCAATTGCATTGGGAACCATCAATCCGGCGACCGCGACGATCATGCAAAAGGCTCTCATAGAGGTGCCCTCCCCGTTTCCCGTTATTTTATCATGCGATCTCCAACCGCCTGGCACGAAGTGCTTTCGCACGGTCTCTCAGTTCCGCGGCCCGCTCGAATTCGAACCGCCGCGCGGCCTCTCGCATGTCCTCTTCGAGCTTCTCGATTCGATCGTCGATCTTGCGGACGTCATCTTCGAGATCATCGTCAGCGGGACCCTCGATCGGCGTTTCGACGTAGTCGGCCTCGGACACGGCGATCATCGTCATGTCGATCGGCTTGACGATGCTTTCCGGGGTGATTCCGTTTGCCTCGTTGTAGCTGACCTGGATCAATCGCCTGCGGTCGGTTTCATCCATCGCCCGCCGCATCGAATCGGTCACCTTGTCCGCGTAAAAGATTGCCATCCCGTTCAGGTTTCGCGCCGCACGGCCGACGGTCTGGATCAGCGCCCCCGCCGATCTCAGGAACCCTTCCTTGTCGGCGTCCAGAATCGCCACCAGCGAGACTTCCGGCAGGTCGAGTCCCTCGCGTAACAAGTTTATCCCGATCAGAACGTCGAACTCGCCTTTGCGCAGCCCACGAAGAATCTTAATACGTTCCAGCGTCTCGATCTCGGAGTGCAGGTATCGGCATCGTACGCCGACTTCAGTGTAGTACTCGGCCAGATCTTCGGCCATGCGTTTGGTCAGGGTGGTCACCAGCACCCGCTCCCGGACCGCTACGCGATCGCGGATTGCGCCGAGCAAGTCGTCGATCTGCCCGATCACCGGCCGTACGTCGACCATGGGATCGGTCAGCCCCGTCGGCCGGATGACCTGCTCGACGACCACGCCCCCGGTCCGCGTCAGTTCATACGGACCCGGCGTTGCGGATACGTACACCAATTGTTTGATCCGTGTCTGAAACTCGGTGAACGTCAGCGGACGATTATCCAGGGCCGATGGCAATCGGAACCCGTACTCCACCAGGTTAGCTTTCCGCGACCGGTCCCCATGGTACATGCCGCGCAATTGGGGCACCGTCTGGTGGCTTTCGTCGATAAACATCAGCGCGTCATTGGGCAGGTAGTCGAGAAGCGTGGGCGGGGGCTCCCCCGGCATACGCCCCGTCAGGTGGCGGGAGTAGTTTTCGATCCCGTGGCAGTAGCCCACTTCCTTCATCATCTCGATGTCGAATAACGTGCGTTGATGAACGCGTTGAGCCTCCAGAAGTTTCCCCTGGCGCTCGAGCAGGGCTTCCCAGTCCTTCAACTCGGCGCGAACCGTGCGCACCGCCTGCTCCAGTCGCACACGCGGCATCACGAAATGACTCTTCGGATAAACGGTCAGTCGATCGAGTCTTCGAATCACGTCCCCGGTCAGCGGATCGAACGTGCTCAACTGCTCGACGTCGTCGCCCCACAACTCGATCCGATAGCCGAGGTTCTCGTATGTGGGGAACACTTCGATCGTGTCCCCGCGAACACGGAAGGTTCCGCGCCTGAAATCGGCATCGTTACGTTCATACAGAACCTCGACCAGCTTCGTCAGCACCTCTCTCCGGCTCACCTTCTGACCTTTTTCGAGCATCAAGAGCATCCCGTAATAGGCCTCCGGAGACCCGAGACCGTAAATGCAGGAGACGGATGCGACGATCAGCACGTCGCGGCGTTCGAACAGCGACCGCGTTGCCGACAGTCGAAGGCGGTCGATCTCATCGTTGATTGTCGATTCCTTCTCGATATAGGTGTCGGTCGATGCCATGTAGGCTTCGGGTTGGTAGTAGTCGTAGTAACTGACGAAGTACTCGACGGCGTTGTTGGGAAAGAAGGACCTGAACTCCTGGTACAGTTGCGCCGCAAGCGTCTTGTTGTGAGCCAGCACCAGCGTCGGGCGGTTGACCGCTTCGACGACTTTGGCCATCGTGAACGTTTTTCCCGACCCGGTCACTCCGAGCAGAACCTGGTGGGGGTCCGCGTCCCGGACGCCGCGAACCAACTGTTCGATAGCCGATTGCTGGTCGCCGCGTGGCTCGTAAGACGATGCGAGTTCGAACGTCATGGAAACTTTTCATTGTACCAAGGGTTGAGTTGAACAGACCCGGAACGAAACCGCCCAATCCGCGGCAACAGCCGGCAGCTATCGAAACGCCACCAACCGACGACCCAGGGTGAATTTGTCCTTCCAGTGAACGTCCGAGAATTCAGTGGTTTAACCTGACAAGCTGGACATAGCGAGGAGATTCCTGTATAAAACGCTGAATGGAGAGGACGAAATTGACCAGCCAGGAACTGTCGGAGATCGGGGTACGGCCAGTGGAGCGAAGCGAGGAAGGGCAGTATCAAGAGCAGATGAAGCGTCATCATTATCTGGGCGCACTGGCGAAGATCGGGGAGACGGTCTGGTACGTGGCCACATGGCGCGGGCAGTGGGTGGCGCAACTGAGCCTGTCGGCGTCGGCGCTGAAGTGCGGGGTTCGGGATCGATGGATCGGCTGGGACTTCCGCTCGCAGTATGGGCGGCTGAAACTGATCGCCAACAACAGCCGCTTTTTGATCCTGCCGGGCTGGAATCGGCCGAATGTGGGCTCGCGGGTGTTGTCAGGGACCGAGCGGCGGGCCGGGTCGGATTGGCGCGAACGGTTCGGTCATGGGTTGCTGCTGCTGGAAACGTTTGTGGATCCCCGGCGCTTCCATGGCGGCGTGTATCGCGCGTCGAACTGGTTGGAACTGGGACGGACCCGGGGATACCGGCGCACCCGGGACGGCTACAGCGCCGAAGCCGATGCCCCGAAGCTTGTCTTTGTGCGTCCCCTGTGCCGCGATGCGCGCGGGCAACTGACCCACCCTGGCCGGGAACATCTTCAACTCACCGGAGCCCCCAAGATCATGCTCAATGCCGCACAGATGCGCCAACTCCCCCAGTGCTTCAAGACCATTCCCGATCCGCGCCGCGCTCAGGGACGGCGCCATCCCTTGTCGGCAGTGCTGGGCATCGCGGCGGGCGCGACGCTGTGCGGCATGCACGGCTATAAAGCCATCTCGGATTGGGCCGATGCCCTGGGGCAGAAAGCCCGCGAACGTTTTGGCTGCCGGCGGGAGAACGGCCGCTATGTGGTTCCCAGCGAGTTTGTGATTCGGGATTGTCTGGTCCGGATTGAACCGGGGGCGCTGGACCGGGCGCTCAATGCGTGGAATCGGGCGTGGGGCGCCCCGGACGATGCGCTGGCCATGGATGGCAAGACGATGAAGAACGCCCTCGACTCGGACGGGCGTCAGACCCACATCATGAGCGTGGTCGGGCATGAGTCGAAACGCTGCTACACCCAAAAAAAGTGGGAACCCTGCCTGTAGCCGGCGGCGAGGAGCGCAAGCGCACGAACGAAATCGGCATGGCCGTTCCCTTGCTTCAAACCTGCGACATCGCCGGCAAGGACATCACCGGCGATGCCCTGCTGACCCAACGTGCGATCGCGCACTATTTAGTCGAGCGGGGAGCGCACTATCATTTCACGGTCAAAGGCAACCAACCGACACTGGAACACGATATCGCGTTGCTGTTCCAAACCCGCGGACAACCCGACTTTGTCGAGGTCACGCCACCCGAGCATGGCCGCATCGAGACCCGACGCATTTGGTGTAGTACCGAACTCAACCACTACCTCGACTTTCCCCACCTGGGCCAGGTCTTTCGGATCGAGCGCGAATCCATCGACAAGAAATCCGGCGCCCTCACGTGTGAAACCGCGCTGGGCATCACGAGCCGCTCACCCGGCGAGGCCTCCCCCGAACGCTTGCTGGCCATCAATCGCGGTCATTGGAGTATCGAAAGCGTCCATTACATCATCGACTGGAATTACGATGAGGACCGCAGTCGAATCCGCACCGGCTTCGGCCCGGAAAACATCACCCGCCTCCGACGCTTTGCCGTCGGTATTCTCAAATCCTTTCAAAAACCCGCTCAATCGATCGCCCAATCGATGCGCAAACTCTCTTTCAATACCCGTCTCGTCTTCGACTACTTGAGAATGACTCGAAATTCATTCCCCACATCATGCTCCATCTGAGAACAAATTTGCCGTGACCGACGACCGAACCTCTCTTGACACCACATCGTTAAATCGCCTAACCTTGCCCCTTTCGTGACAGGACCTGGGCAGAACTCGTAACTCGATATGCTAAAAGGGGTTCTGGAGATTTGAAGCACATACTGTTGCCCGAAATTCTGGAGATACTTCGGTGTCCCGAATGCGAATCCTCAGGGCCGCTCGCCAGCAACGGCAACGGTCATTTGAGATGCTCGGGTTGCCACTCCGAATATCCCTTGGGCCGTGGTTATGTAAACCTGTGCCCGGACTTCACCGAATCGGTGACGCCGATCCAGTACCTTTGCCAGTCCCCGCCGATGATTGCAATCTACGAGAACATCTGGCGTCCGCTCGGCTATTTCTTTTCGAGTTCGCGTTCATTCCCCGAAGATCTGGAACGCATTACGGCGTTGATGGAGCCCTCACGTCACGGAATGATTCTGGACTTGGGCTGCGGACCGGGCAACTTCACGCGACGCATTGCGCGGTGCGGCACGAGAACCACGGTTGTGGGTTTCGATCTGGCGGAAAAGATGTTGCATCGCGCCGTGGACCTTTCACCGAACGACGAGTTTTCAAACGTCTGCTACATGCGCGGTAACGCGCTCGACCTGCCTTTCGAATCGGGGTCCTTCGACGCGGTGATCTGCTGTGGGGCCTTGCAGATCTTTACCGACTGCGCTCAGGCGCTTTCCGAAGTCGCCCGGGTATTGAAGCCCGGCGGCGAGTTCGTCTGCCAGACCATCGTGACTCCAAACCCGACGCCACTGTGGCTCCGCATGGCCGACCGAATCATGAGTTTCGGCTACTTCCGCATGGCCGACCTCAAGACCCAACTCCAAGGGCTTGAACTGGATGTAGTGGACGAGGAATTCTCCAAGGTCAGCTATATCTTCCGCGCTGAAAAACGCTGCCAGAACGCCATGTCATCGGCACGGTAGCCCGCCGGACCTGGCAGCAACCAAAATCGAAGAGATAGATGAAAAAATCCGCCGATGCCCAATACCCCATAATCCCTCTGATCGAGAGAAGATGGAGCCCGCGATCATTCCTGGATCGGGCCGTTGAACCCGAAAAGTTGCGATCCTGCCTTGAAGCGGCTCGATGGGCGGCCTCTTGCTTCAACGAACAGCCATGGCGCTACATTGTCGCGGTTTCCGACGACGAACCAGGCTTCAAGCGCCTGGCGGATTGTCTGGTGCCGGGGAACAGTTGGGCCAAGCAGGCCGGCGTACTGATCATATCGGTGGCATCCATGAAATTTGCCCATAACGGCAACCCGAACCGCCATGCGTTCCACGACGTGGGGCTGGCGACAGCGCACATGGTCTTGCAGGCCACCGAACTGGGACTGTCTGTCCATCAGATGGCCGGGTTCGACCGCCAGAAGGCTCGCGAAGCATGTTCCATTCCAGATGACTTCGATCCGGTGGCGTTTCTGGCGATGGGGTACGGCGGTGAACCCGACCAGCTTTCGGATGAGTTGAAAAAGCGCGAACTGGCCCCGCGGGTCCGGCGTTCCCAGGCCGACTTTGTATTCAACGGCAGGTGGGGCGCGACGCTGGGTTGATCGCCTGTTGTAAGAGTGTGCATGGCCGCGTTCGCGGCGCTATCGTACTCAGACCGACGGCGCCCCGACGCAGCCGATCCTCTTTGATTGGATAGGGGCGGCAACCAGCGCTATTCGTGCCGGTACGGCTATCCTTCTTAACGACGCCGAGATCGGCGTTCTCGCGCGTCGCTCGGACCTGGAAAATGCAAAATGAAGTGGTCGGAGTGGTCTGAATCGAATCGATCAACTGCCGCCGTTGCGATCAGGGAATGGCGGCGCTCGGGTTTCGATGTTCGGTCGGTTCTCGATTGTCAGCATGCCTTCATCGTCACGCATATGATGGCCTCCGGCACAAGCCC
This sequence comes from Terriglobia bacterium, assembly GCA_963555775.3. Lineage (GTDB taxonomy): Bacteria > Acidobacteriota > Terriglobia > 20CM-2-55-15 > 20CM-2-55-15 > JAJEDW01. The sequence continues at coordinate 656,363 of CAUVWY020000010.1, forward strand.
GAGTGGCTGGAGTTGAAGAGGAAAACCACCTAAGTGGCCGTTTCAAGACAGGCGGAATCGGAGATCCTGATCGCGGATGACCAGTCCGATGTCCTGGAAGCGCTGCATATTCTTCTGAAGCCAGAGGGATTCCGGATCCACACCGCGTCCTCGCCACGCGCGGTTATCGACGCTGTCGACGGGCATGAATTCGATCTCGTGCTCATGGATCTGAACTACACCCGCGATACGACATCGGGAGACGAGGGCCTGGACATACTGACGGACATCCACGGAACGGACTCCACGCTGCCGATCATCGTCATGACCGCCTGGGGCACCATCGATCTGGCGGTAGAGGCGATGAGAAGGGGCGCCCGCGATTTCGTCCAGAAGCCATGGGAAAACCAGCGGCTGTTGACGATCGTTCGGACTCAGATCGAACTTTGCAGGGCACTGAGAAATGCGCAGCGATTGGAGTCCGAAAACCGCCTTCTTCGTACCACGGACCGGCCCACGCTCATCGCCGAATCCCCGGCGATGCGGCATGTACTTCAATTGATCACGCGAGTGGCCCCTTCGGATGCGAACATCCTGATTACCGGTGAGCACGGGACCGGCAAGGAGGTTGTCGCGCATACGATCCATGCGCTCTCCAACCGCGCCGGCATGCCGATGGTGACGGTCAATGCCGGCGGTCTGGCGGACGGAGTATTCGAAAGCGAACTTTTTGGCCATACGAAGGGCGCCTACACCGATGCAAAGACCGACAGGGTCGGACGCTTCGAACTTGCGGACAAGGGAACCCTGTTTCTCGATGAAATCGCAAACGTCCCTCTCGGCCAGCAATCGAAGCTGTTGCGAGTCCTCGAAGCCGGGGAGCTCGAACGGGTCGGATCTTCGAAGACCAGGAAAGTAAACGTAAGGGTGATCGCGGCAACGAACGCGGACCTTTCCGTGGAGGTCGACCGGGGACGTTTTCGTCCAGACCTGCTGTTCCGTCTGAATACGATCGAGGTCAGGTTGCCAGCCCTCAGAGACCGCCGGGAGGACATTCCTCACCTCGCATCGTATTTTCTGCGAACTTTCGCCGAGCGTTACCGAAGCAACGTCCGGAACTTCCAGCGGGATGCGCTTCAGCTGATGACGAACCATCCCTGGCCGGGCAATGTCCGGGAACTGAGTCACGCCGTGGAACGGGGAGTCCTGATGGCGCGGGAGGAATCGGTCAGTTCAGCGGACCTCGGGCTGCACAGCGTACAGGAACGCGGAAACACGATCGACAGCATGAGCCTCGACGACGTCGAGTCGTTCCTGGTGCGAAAGACCCTGACCCGGCACGGCGGCAATGTCAGTCAGGCGGCGAAGGCACTCGGGCTGAGCCGCAGCGCCATGTACCGCCGAATCCAGAAGTACAACGTTCAGAGTTACGAGATGTAGGTCGCGCCCCGTCCCGAGGATAGCGGGCATCCAACGATTCCGGAGGGCCTGCCGAAAACCAGGTCCGAATCGTGGCCGATCGATTTCGCGGGCGAGGAACGATCCCGCAATCGAAACGTAGCGCGAGATCCTCTGGTCCAACACTTCATGCAACATCAACGACGCATCGTTTCGCTTGCCACGCTCGCGGGACTGCCGGGATCGATCGTGGCGCTCGCGTTGCTATGGATGAACGACTACCCAGCCAGGATTCAGTGGGGCCTCTCGCTGGTCATCGCGGTTGTCTGGATAGGCGCGGCTATCGCAACCGAACGACAGGTCGTGTCCCCTCTTCACGCCATCTCGAATCTGCTCAAAGCCCTTCGTGAACGTGACTACTCGGTTCGGGGGAAAGTGGAGTCGCACGATGCCGTCGGGGTCGTTGTAGAAGAGATCAACGATCTTGCGGACACTCTCCGATCGCAGCGAATCGACGTGCTGGAAGCAAGCAAACTGCTGAACAAGATCATGGACGAAATCGACGTCGCGATACTTTCGTTCGACCTCGATGACAAGCTGCGCCTGATCAACCGCGCTGGAGAGCGACTGTTGGACGGAACGGCCAAGACACTGCTCGGCCGGACCGCGGGCGAGCTGGGGCTTGCGGAATGCCTGTACGGCAGGACGCCGCGACTGATGGATTTCGGTCTGGCGGGAGGAGGCGGCAGGTGGGAGGTTCGGCGTACCACGTTCAGACAGGGCGGGGTTCCGCAACAGCTTCTGGTGCTTTCCGACCTGAGCCGTGCGCTGCGCGAGGAAGAGCGGCGCGCGTGGCAGAGAATCGTCCGGGTACTGGGTCACGAACTCAACAACTCGTTGACGCCGATAAGTTCCATTTCCGAAAGCCTCACCGGCCTCCTGTCCCGCCGGTCCAGGCCGGACGATTGGGAGCAGGACCTGACCCGAGGACTCTCGGTGATATCTTCTCGTTCGGAATCGCTGACTCAATTCGTCGAGTCCTATTCGAAATTGGCACGGCTGCCCGAACCCACGCTGGAGCCTTGCGCGATTGCCCCCCTTGTCCGGAGGATCGTCGAATTGGAGACTCGACTCGGTGTCGAGGTGCTTCCCGGACCGGACATCACGATTATGGTGGACGTCAGTCAGATCGAACAATTGCTGATCAATCTGATTCGCAACGCCGTCGATGCCGCCCTCGATACTGGAGGAGGTGTCCGCATCGGTTGGAAGAGTCTACCGACGCAACTGGAGCTGTGGATCGAAGACGACGGGCCGGGGCTCGCCAGTACGGCTAATCTCTTTGTGCCATTCTTTACCACCAAGCAGGGAGGGTCGGGTATCGGACTCGTCCTGTGCCGGCAGATCGCCGAGGCGCACAATGGCGCCCTCGTTCTCCGTAATCGCATTCCTGGACCGGGATGCGAGGCCCGTCTCCGGCTGGCCAGGAATTCGGACCCAACGCCATCGGGCGCATCCTCCACTTCCGGGAACCTCAGGCCCTGAAGAGCCATTCACTGACCGGTCGTTATAGGCCGGGTCAATGAGCGATCCATTCTTCTGGCACGGCGTTTCGGAGTTATAATGACGGGCTGAATTTCGCCCCGGAGAGGTGCTAGAGCGGTTGAATAGGCCGGTCTCGAAAACCGGTGTGGGGGTGACTCCACCGTGGGTTCGAATCCCACCCTCTCCGTTACTTTTGGAATTGAGGCACCGTGATGTCGCTGATTTCATTCATATCTTGTGTAATTGGTCCCCCATTCAGCCCCCTTAAATCGGGGGCGAGAGAGGTCGCGTCCCGCCGCGTGGTGTAAGAAGCCGGTCCTGGGCAAGCTCATGAGGCGGGTGCGGCAGTGGCGGGCGCAGGGGAGACACTGGGTAATACACAGGAAATATGGAAGCTGCCTTGGCATCGCTACGATCCAGCCCCAGAACATTCGCCTCTGGAAGCAGCACTCTCGCAGCCGTCGACGTTGACCAGTTCGGTTGCTTCTTCGGGTAGAACACATAACACGCCGATGGGGCTGACAGTTTGTAAACGTGATGGGTACCGCCATTTAGCCAAGAGAGATGTCCGTCGGCGCTGCCCATCGCACAGCCTGCAGTTCATCGGCAGTCTGTTATACGCGAAAGGAATCACTCCAGCGGACGAACGTGATTCTTTATCCAAGCGGCCAGTCCTTCCCGGTCGTATTCGCCGCTTGCCAATTCCAGCATCAGTGTTTCCTGTTCGTCAACGGATGCGTATATTTCCGTGCCGTTGAGCATCAGGAACGTTTCCATTGCCGCATGTCCTACACGTTTATTGCCGTCAAGGAACGGATGGTTCTGGACAAGAGAGAATCCAAGGGCTGCTGCCTTCACTTCCAACGAAGAATGAAGTGACCGCCAAAGGTGGCTTTCGGTTGTGCGAGCGCCGAGTCGAGGGCTCCAAAGTCGCGGAGGCCATAGGCTCCGCCACTTCGGTCAATGACGACTTTGTGGAGGGCAACGACCTCCGCCAGCGTCAGATAACGCATTACGCGAGTCGTCGATACAACTCTTCATTCTTCTGGAGCACTCGGGCAGATGCGGCCTTAAAGGAGTCATCGGGCGTAGCGAGGAGGTCTGCAACGGCAGCATGGGCTAACTGTTCCGGCGTTATGCCCAGACTTTCTGCTTCGAGCCGGAGCTTTTCGGCTTGCGCTGGTGTCAGTTCTAAGGCGACTTTCATGGTCTCTACTCTAAACTGAGGGGGGCCGTATAACAAGCGGCTGAAGCTGGCGGGTAGGGGCGGTCTACGACCGCCCAAATCAAGCGAATCGAGATTGTGCAGTCGTAGACTGCACCTACATTGCGAATCAAGATCGTGCAGTCATAGACTGCACCTACAGTGAGAAAGTTCGTACCTACATTATTGGACGAACTCGGGAAACACGTCCCGCTCGAGGTGATTGAGCCTCAGCACGTTGACCCGTCTTTCCGTACGCCGATCGAATTCTCGTTCATAGCTGTAGACGCGGCGAATCGATCGCCTCGCCGTGCCGGCCTGTCCCACGGCCAGTATCGCGGGGGCATCGGGAGGTCCGAAGTTCATTTAATCCCGCGCCGGATGATGCCTTGGGTGATGAGGCCAAAGAATTAAAAGCCGCGAACAGAGCCGTCGTGCCATGGCGTTTGTAATCATGGGTCTGGCGTCTGAGGGCAATCCGGGACCCAGCGGTAGGATTGGAGCGATCTGGGCTAGTCGCGCCCCCGCCTGCCTCGGCGGTCACCCAAAACCGGCCAATAGCGGTCACTTGAAAACCGGCCAACGATAAGGCCCGGGACATTGACAGCGACGGAGTAGTCTCCGTCTGCATGAGCAATGTCTTGAGCGCCGAAAAACGAGAACAAGTTGTGGCATTGGGGCGGCTGGGATGGTCGCTCCGACGGATCGAAGAAACGACCGGAGTGCGCCGGGAGACCGCTTCAGGCTACCTGAGAGCGGCTGGGGTGGCGGTGCGGCCACCGGGAGGCTGGGGGTGGCTTCGGGCAAAACCGGCCAACGGGGTGACCACCGACCGGGACGGGGGCACTCCGGCGGATCTCGCTGTTGGTGACAGCGGCACTTCAAATCCGGCCAACGAAGTGACCACCGACTCTGGGGCTGGGAATCGGGTTCTGGATGGGTTAACGATCCCTGCGCCGCCCCGGTCCTCGTCCAGTGCGGAGCCCTACCGGGAGATCATTGAACCGGCCCTGATGCGTGGCCGCAACGCGATGGCGATCTGGCAGGATCTGGTTTCGGATCACGGATTCGGAGGCAGCTACGAGGCGGTCAAGCGGTTCGTGCGCAAGCTCGGTGGCGTGACCGGTCCGACAGCGGCGGGCATCATTCAGACGGGACCGGGGGAAGAAGCCCAGGTTGACTACGGGACCGGGCCGATGGTCCGGGACCCGAAGACGGGCAAGTATCGCCGGACCCGATTGTTTGTGATGACGCCGGGTTATAGCCGAAAGTCGGTCCGGCTGCTGCGGTTCAAGTCCAGTTCCCGCATCTGGGCCCAGTTGCACGAAACCGCGTTCCGCCGCCTGGGCGGGAGTCCGCGGCTGGTGGTGCTGGATAATCTGCGCGAGGGCGTGATCGTCGCCGACCATTACGATCCCACACTCAATCCGCTGTATCGGGACGTGCTGGCCCACTACGGCGTGACGGCCCTGCCGTGCCGGGTGCGCCATCCGGATCGCAAAGGCAAAGTCGAGTCGGGAGTGGGCCACGCCCAAAAGACCCCACTCAAGGGCATGCGCTTCGAGAGTCTGGGGGAAGCGCAGGCCTATCTGGACCGCTGGGAAGCCCGCTGGGCCGACACCCGCATCCACGGCACGACCAAGCGGCAGGTGGCTGCCATGTTCGCCGACGAGAAGCCGTCGCTCAAGTCATTACCGATCGAACCGTTCCGTTACTACCAGTACGGGGAACGTGTCGTCCATCTCGACGGTTGCGTCGAAGTCGAAGCGGCCTATTACGGTCTGCCGCCGGGATGGATCGGACGTCAGGTGAAGGTGCAGTGGGATCTTCTACACGTTCGGATCCTGGATCCGGCCACCCATCAACTCCTGCGCGAGCATGTCCGTCAAAAGCGGGGCGGATACCGAGTCCGGCCTGAGGACAATCCGAAAAAGACCCCGTTGACAACGATCCAACTACTGGCCCGGTCCCGCCGCGCCGGGACCCATATCGGCGCCCTCTGCGAAGGGATTCATCAGCGACAGGGGGAGGCCGCGGTGCGTCGCATCCTGGGACTGTTGTCGTTGGCTAAACGCCACGGCGTCGCGGCTGTGGAAGACGCCTCAGCCGCAGCCCTCGAGCTCCACGTCTACGAGTATCGTTTCGTCCGCCGCTATCTGGAGCGACGGCCTCCGGTGACTCTGCGTCAGGTCGACCCCCTCATCCGCGAACTGACCCAGTATCGCGATCTCATCAACCTCAGAATCCAGGAGCAAGAACACTCATGAATCTCATCGAACTGCAGCGCGCCCTGCGGCAACTCCGCCTCGGCGGCATCGCCGAGGTTCTGGAAACCCGTCTCCATCAAGCTCAGACCGAATCCATGGCCCCCATCGATCTGGTGTCCTGCCTGGTCATCGGATGAACTGGACCGCCGCGGTACTCGGTTGCTTGAACGACGGCGCAAACAAGCCCGGTTCCGGGATCCTCAGAAGACCCTGGACGCCTTCGACTTTACATTCAACCCGAAGATGAATCGCAGTCTGATCTTCGACCTGGCCACCGCCGGCTTCATCTCCAGACACGAAGACGCCTTGTTTCTCGGACCTCCCGGCACCGGCAAAAGCCATCTGGCCCAGGCCATCGGGCTGGCCGCGATCCAACAGGGCTATCGAGTCATTTACCGTGAAACCCATGCACTCCTGGAAGACATTGCCGACGCCACCATCGACGGGACCCGTAAAGAGTGCATGGAGAATCTGGCGACGGTTCCATTGTTGATCATCGACGATCTGGGCATGCGCAAACTTCCGCCCACCGCGGCCGAGGAACTGCTGGAAATCGTCATGCGGCGTTATGAGCGGACCAGCACGCTGCTGACCTCGAATCGGCCCGTTGACGACTGGGGAAAACTGCTGGGTGACAGCGCCGCCGTCACCGCCATGCTGGACCGTCTTCTACACCACGGTCACATCCTCAAATGCGGACCGCGGAGCTGGCGGACTAAAACGGGCTTGCCCAGCCCCCTCTCAAAGGGGTAAAACTACCACCGTCCCGGGCCATCCCATTGGCCGGTTTTGCGGTGACCATCGTTGGCCGGATTTGAAGTGACCACTGAGGAAGTTGTGGATCGGGTAGATTCCTGAGGAAATGAAAAAGGCAGCGTATCCTATCTCGTGAAATTCAAAAATGCGAGAACCCCAGTTAGAGCTGGGGAAGAGAACGCCACCCATGCTGAAGATAACCGAGAACGGACAGGAACAAGACGAGAACGTGGAGACGCACCTGGATTCTTTGATCCGGACGGGTGCTCAGAAGATGTTGAGGATTGCGATCGAGTCGGAAGTTGAGGAATACGTCGATCGGTTCCGGAATGAGACCGGTCTTGGCGGTCGTGACCAACCGCACCTCACGGATTTCCTGCACGACTGCCGGTAAACCGGGTGGAATGGTGGGACGCCCACTGGATCGAGGGCCTCCTGCGACTCAAGTTGGGCAAGGCCTTGAAGGGATAAGCGGACACCCCATGACGAAAATCGAGCGCAGCAAACCCACGCCGGAGATCCCCTCCTGCGTCAAGAAGGTAGAACTCGAAGGCCGGCAGATCTACCTCGTCGCCACGGCCCACGTCTCGAAGCAGAGCGTTCAGGACGTCCGAGATACCGTCGATGCCGTCAATCCCGACTCGATATGCGTCGAACTCTGCGATTCGCGATACCGCAACATCATGGATCACGAGCAGTGGAAGCGAACCAACATCTTCAAGATCATCCGCGAGAAGAAGGCCATGCTTCTCCTGAGCTCCCTCATCATGAGTTCGTTCCAGCGCCGCATCGCGCAGCAACTCGGCGTCACTCCGGGCGCAGAAATGGTCGAAGGAATCCGGCTGGCGGAGAAGCGGCAGGCAGCCTTGGTGCTGGCCGACCGCGACATTCAGATCACTTTGCGCCGGACCTGGGGCAATCTGGGGTTCTGGAGCAAGCTGAATATGATGGGGCACCTCATGATGAGCCTGTTCTTCGTCGGCAAGATCGACGCGGAAACCGTCGAGGAGATCAAGCAGGAGGAACAGCTTGCGGACGTGCTGGGGATGATGGCCAAGGAATTTCCCACCGTCAAAGGTACATTGATCGATGAACGAGATGTCTACCTGTCGCAGAAGATCCGCAGCGCCGAAGGCAAGACTGTTGTCGCGATCTTGGGCGCAGGCCACGTTCCCGGCATCCTGAAAGAGATCCAGAAGGACACACAGTTGGGGCCCCTTGAACAGCAACCCAAGCCCTCGTTCTGGCCGCAGCTCCTCAAGTGGGGCATTCCTGCAGCGATCGTCGGACTGCTTGTTTACGGTTTCTTCAAAGGCGGAGCACAGCACTCGATGGAGTCGGTGGCCATCTGGGTGCTGGTCAACGGCACGTTCTCCGCACTCGGGGCACTCCTTGCACTGGCGCATCCGTTGACCATTCTCACCGCCTTCGTGGCGGCGCCGCTCACCAGCCTGAACCCGATGATCGCCGCCGGTTGGGTCTCGGGCCTGGTGCAAGCGGTCCTAAAGAAGCCGACGGTTGAGGACCTAGAGAATCTGTCCGAGGAAATCACCACGGTCAAGGGTTTCTGGACCAACCCGGTGAGTCGCATTTTGCTGGTCGTCGTGCTCTCGAACCTGGGAAGCACGCTCGGGACGATCATCGGAGGAAGCTGGATTGTCGGTCGCTCGCTGGGCTAGTGGATTATGACAGTCCGCTGCGGATAAGTAGAATAAGCGGGCTTCGCAGTACAGGGACTGGCAAGACGCACGACCGGAATGTCGCCGTTGCGGTGTTATGTTGAGCCGGAGGGAGCCAGCTATGCTGAACAACACGGAGCAACACATGCAGCATCACCATTCATTCCCGAAGAAACTCGCGAGCGCCCTCGCGGTGGCCTGCCTCATCGGTGCGCAGTACGCCTGCCAGCCGGACACAGAGGACCGGATGGCCGCACAGCAGGCGCAGGGCGCCCGTGAAGGCGAAGTTCACTGGAGCCATGAAGGCGATACCGGCCCCGACAGATGGGGCCGGCTGGACCCGTCCTTCGCGGTCTGTGACAGCGGCGTGCAGCAATCTCCCATCGACCTGACGGGTGCGATTCCCGCAAGCGGGGGCAGCCTGGAAATCCAGTGGCAGCCCTCGGACGCGCAGGTGGTGGACAACGGGCACACCATTCAGGTCAACCAGGCGGCCGGGAGTTCCATCACCCTGGAGAGCCGACAGTTCTCGCTCCTGCAGTTCCACTTCCATCTACCCAGCGAGCATACCGTCGAGGGGGAGAGTTCTCCGATGGAGGTGCACTTCGTGCATCAGGCCGAGGAAGGTGATCTTGCGGTGATCGGGGTCTTCATGGATGCCGGCGAGGCGCACCCGGCCATCCAGAGCATCTGGGATGCCATACCCGGTGTCGACGAGGCGCCTGCATCGCTTGCCGGTGTCGATCCAAACGCTTTCCTGCCCGAAGGACGCGGCTCCTTCCGGTACGCCGGCTCCCTGACCACGCCGCCCTGTTCCGAGGTGGTCAGCTGGGTGGTGATGACCGAGTCGATCTCCGTTTCCCAGGCGCAGGTCGATGGCTTCGCGGCGCTGTATCCCAGGAACGCGCGTCCGGTTCAGCCGCTCCATCGGCGGTTCATTCTGTCGAGGTAGCGGCGGGTGAGCGGATAAGTAAAATAAGCGGGCTTCGCAGTACAGGGACTGGCAAGACGCACGACCGGAATGTCGCCGTTGCGGTGTTATGTTGAGCCGGAGGGCGCCAGGACGGGAGAATCACGACAAAAGATCGTTGAATTCTTCGATCGCGAAATCTATGGCCGAGTTCCCGAGGGCACACCGGACGTCGACTGGGACAACACGGCGACGGCGCGCGCGGAAATCGGAGCGGTTCCCGTAATCCAGCCTCGATGTTCGGCCGTGCCGACGAGAGCGTCGTCAACAGCAACACGATCAGCTATGCCATCTGTCCCGCGTCGGGATGCGCGAGCGTGGCGGATGCCGACGACGGACCCGATCCGGAATCCCGTGCCGTGGCCATGAAGTACGCCCTCGCCGGGTTCGGCCGCGCCGTGGGCGGCAACGTGATCGAGATGGTCGGACAACGCGGCGCCATGAGGGACATCGAACTCGTCGAATCGTACGTTGCGGTCGGCGGACGGAGGCTGGATCTGGACACGCTCGGCTTCGGCGAAGGCGATGGCGGAGGGTTGTCCGGCTGGGTCACCAGCGCCTTGGACTTCGTCGGCATCGATCTCGACAGCGATCAGGGCCTGTTCTCGGAAGCCGCGCAGGCGGCGGGGATATCGTCCGGCCGGCTGAATCTGAATCTATTGCCGGACGTGGGCGATCTGCTGCGCGGCAGTTCATTCGAGATGCCGTTCGGCGGCGGGAGCAACGGCGCCCCGAGCCGATGGACGCTGTGGGGCGTTGGCGGCGACATGTCCGCGTTTTCGGGTCGGCCCGAGGACCGGTTCTCGATGGACGGCGAGGTGTTCGCTGGTCGTCTGGGTCTGGATTACCGCGTCAACGATACCCTGCTGGCGGGGACCATCGTCAGCCACAGCAGCGGGGAGGTGGACTATCGCTTCAGCGGACCTGCCGGCGACGACGGCGGGGTCCGCATGGACCTCACCAGTGCGCATCCGTATGTGCACTGGGAACCCATGTCCGGGCTCAGCGTCTGGGGTTCGGTAGGCTTCGGGCGCGGCAGCGCCACACTTGCGGACGACAAGGGCGAGGCCGAGACCGGCATTGCCATGCGCATGTTCGCCGCGGGTTCGCGTCGGGAACTCATGTCGGTGGGTCGCATCGACCTGGCTGTCAAAGCCGATGCGTTCCTGATCCAGATGCAGTCCGATGAGCATGAGTACCTGCCCGGCGTGGGCGCGGACACTTCGAGGCTACGACTGGCGCTCGAAGGCAGCCGAAGCTTCGCGTTCGCAAACGGATCCTCGCTGACCGGAAGCCTCGAGCTCGGCGGTCTCGCGGACGGAGGCGATGCCGAAACAGGCGCCGGTGCCGAGTTGGGTATGGGCATCGCCTACAGGCATCCGGCCGGATTGGACATCCATGCCCGTGGCCATGTCCTGCTTGCCCATGAGGACAGCGAGTTTGAGCAATGGGGTGCCGGCCTGACGGTCAACTTCGACTGGGGGGCGCAAGGCGAGGGCCTGTTCTTCGCGTTCGCGCCGACCTGGGGCACCCCATCCACCGGAGCGGAGGGCATGTGGAGCAGTACGCGGGCGGCGCAAGCCTTGCTTTCCACCGGTGGAGCGGAACTCGGTATGAACCTGGACACGCGGGTCGGCTACGGGATGAACCTGTCCAACGGCAAAGGCCTGCTGACGCTGTTCAGCGAGATGGGCAAGCCGAATGGCGGACCGGCGCACTTGCGTGTGGGAACTCAACTCGGGCGGCTCCAAACCAAGGGGTCGCAGCTGACTCTCGAGCTTTATGGCGAGCGCATCAGCCCCATTCTGGACGAAGAACCGGCGTACGGAATCGTGCTCAACGCTGGCGGACGCTTCTGATCGATCTCTCAAGGAACTGCTGCATCTCCTTCGCGGCAATTTCCACTCGGCTCCGCTCTGGGAAGCCGCCGTTCGCCGTAGCTTAAGCAACGTCGACCCCGGTTGCGGGGAAAGAGTAGACGGCGACTGGTCGCTTGGGCGTAGAATCCCGGAAACACCAGGAGCACTGGACATCCAGGAGGAGATCGGAAATTGATTGCGAAAGTTATCACGGGCGTGTCGGCGCTTGCGTTGACAGCAACACTTCTGTCTACGCCGGCAGTGCAGGCGCAGGTGACAGCCGAACTGCAGCAGACAATCGAGGCGCGGCAGCCACCGCCGGGTATAGAGCCGCTGCCGGTCGATCTCTTCACGACCAGGGACTTCTACCTCGATTTCGAGTACTGGGAGGATCCGCGCTACACGCGGTGCAACTCGCCAGAGCGAATCGGCGATATGTGGGTTGACAATACCGTTGGCGAGTGGGGGGACTGCGAAAACGGGCTCTCGGTGGAAGAGTTGATGAGTTCGTATCCGTACAAGACAGCGGAAGAGCACTACAACGGGCTGATGGCGGAAGCGACGGCGAATGGCGGACCGACGATCTACGATCGCGACAACCCGCCGCCGGCCTGGGACGGCTACTACAATTCCCGCACGCGCCAGCAAGAGCAGTGGACCTTCGGAAACAACGTCCAGTCCGGGACGTTGATGCAGATGCTGACGCCGGAATATCAGCAGCGGTTTACCCAGTCGCTCTATCACGTTGCGATCAGCAACTCGCCGCAGTGGATGTCATCGACCTGCTACCCGGAAGGCATGATCCGCTGGTGGGCCCAGGGCATTCGCGACATCCAGGTCTCGGTGACCCAACACCACGTGCAACTCCTCTCCGGCACGGCGATGAACATACTCCGTCAGATCCTCATTGGTCAGGAGCACAAAACCCTGATCTCGCAGTGGTACGGGGAGTCGGTCGCCTTCTGGGACGAGGAGACGCTCGTCGTGTGGACGGACAACGTGCAAGGCTGGTGGATGTCCCACGCGTTGCCTGAGTTCAGCAGTGACTTCGAGGCGATTGAGATCTACACGCGTGACGAGGAACGCAACATCCACCTCGAAGTCACCCTGTATGACCCGGTGGCATACGTCACTCCGATGCGCCTCGATGTGATCTACACCTATCGCGACGGACCGGATTCCGACGTGCGCTATCAGTGGAAAGAGTGCCAGCGGAACCTCTGGAACATCGACGGTCGACTTCAACCGGTGAGGACCGGTACCGTCATCGAATTCCACATCCCCGACTGGTACGACCGGCCATGGGCGCGGGTCTGGGAGGAATATTTCGAGGAGGGCATGGCGCGTCCCGAGGTTGAGAACGATATATTCGATTTTTCCAGGAACTAGCCGCCCAGGTTGACCGCTACCTGCACGGTGCTGGCGCGCGACGCGATCCGCCTGTACTTCGAAGTAGTCAAATAGAGGGGAGACGATATGGATGGCAGGACTTTGCAGCTGAGCCCGTCACGCGGTTCGAAGCTTCTGATTGCGGTGGCCGTGTGTCTCACCGTTTCTCAGGTGTCCGCCCAGAGTGATGACGCCGCCCGTGACCTGCTCTTGCGCGCTGCCGAAGCGATGGGCGGTCACGATCGCCTGCAGCAACTCGATAATCTCGTCATGACGGGCTTCGGGCAGCGCTATGCCGCCAACGGTATGCTCAGTGCTGACCCGAAAGCGCCGCCCAAGTGGGTCGTCGTCGCGGATGCCGAGCGTATTTTCGATCTGCGCAACGAAAGAGCGCTCAATCGGGAACGAAATGACAACATGTTTCCGTTCGCGGCCCGATTCGGCCATGCGATGAACCGGTCGAACCAGCTCCAGACCGGCGCGACGATGCTCGATCATCCGCTGCCTGCGGTGCTCGAGGCGCTCGACGAGGAAACAACGCTCGGGTCTGTTCAGGTCGAGGACGGCATAGCCGTGGTCGAGTTTACGATCGAGGACGGCACGACCCTGTGGATCGGGATCGACACGCAGACCGATCTGCCTTACTGGACGCGCCGGATCACGGGGGACACGACACTCGGCGATCTGACTCGTACGACCTGGTTCACCGGTTACCTGCCGCATGACGGTGTCTGGCTGCCGACCGGCATCATGGAGGAGATCGATTGGCGCGATCAGACGACGCTGATGTTTCAGGTCGATTCCTACCGTCTCGACGTCGCCGAGTTGCCCGAGTTCCCGGAGCCTTCGCTTTCGCCGCCGCCTCAAGAGCCCAACGTCGTCGTCACAGCGATAAGTGATGGCGTATGGGACGTCGCCGTCTTGCGCGGTGAACGGCGTGACGGCGGTGCCGTCATCGAGTTCAGCGATCATCTGGTGATGTTCGAGCCCTATGGCAGCGAAGCGGCCACGCTTGCGCGTATCGATGCGGCGAATCGGCTCGTCACAGGCAAGGAAGTCACAGCCGTTGTCGTCAGCCATCATCATGCGGACCACGCGGGAGGTGTGCGCGCTGTCGCCTCGCGCGGCATCACGATCATTGGGCAGCGCAGGACACGGGCATTGTTCGAAGAGTGGGTCGCGCGTCCGGCAGTGCTGTTTCCCGATGAACTGGCCGCCAATCCGCAACCTTTGAAATTCCAGGCCGTCGACGAGCATCTCGTGCTTGAAGACTCGATGCGGCGTCTCGATGTTTATCACGTTGTTGGCCACATGCACATGTCGGATGCGCTGTTCGCCTACCTGCCCGAAGAGCGCATCATCATGGAAGGCGACTTCACGGACGAGTCCTGGGACTTCAACTGGTGGGCAGGTGCGATGCAGGCCAACATCGATCGCTATGATCTCGACCCGGAACTGGACATACCGGTTCATGGTTCGGTTGCGACCGTCGAGGAGAAGCTCGCAAGAACGGCGGAACAGGTCGCCAATGCCCAGGCGTTTTGCGCCTCGCTCGCAGAAAATGGCAGGCACCTGCTCGGTTGTCCCGTTCAACACTCGACGGGAGGGCCGCAAGTTTTGCGACCTCGATAAATCGCCGCGCTCGCCGAGCGTGTGGCCCGCCTGAAGGGCGTTCGATCTGATCTAGTCAATCGGCTTGCGCGTCAGCGATAATTTCGCCTGCGAAAATCTCTGCGAACCTCAGGCCTCGTTACCGCCGAATAAGAAAACCAATTGATGGGTTACGCGGCCGCTCCCCGGTACACACTTCAATGAGGGGGGACTTTTCTCTCAGGGAGACGTTCGCAATCGCGCTGCGCCCGCGTGTAGGCGCTTTGGAGACGAAAGGAGATCGGTCGTGCCGATGAAACGCCAGTTTTCGATTATCGTGTGGTCCGCGATTTTAGGGTTCGCAATCCCGGTAGGGGCCCAGGAACTGCCGATCGAGCCAACGATCGTCGAGGAACGACCGGTTGTACTCGTTCCGTTCGGCGCATCGGAGTTTTCAGGCGTCGCCATGTCGGGCGGAGTCAGCATCCGCGTAACGACGGATGAGGGGCTGCGCAAGTACCGGGCGACGTACGAGGGCCTCATATACACGGCACACGAGGACGCATCGGGTCCTGCAACGCGACTCGCGTTCGACCCGACAGAACGCCGCTTTCAGGTCGTATCCTCAACCATCAGAGTCGAACTGTACGACTACGACAGTCTCGATTCGATCATCCGCGAACAGGGCGCGGTGTTCGGCCAGGCGTAGCGGATAAGTAAAATAAGCGGGCTTCGCAGTACAGGGACTGGCAAGACGCACGACCGGAATGTCGCCGTTGGGGTGTTATGTTGAAAGGGAGGGAGCCAGGACGGGAGAATGCGATCCGGGGTCCTCGGGCGGCATCGTCGCCGCGATCAGGTCCATCAACTGGGCGACGGGCCGCGCGGCCCAGGTGTTCCTGAAGTTCGCCCCGGCCAGCTCGGGCGCCTCGAACGCGCCCTGGAGCCCGGCCAGGTGGCAACCGGCGCATCTGTCCGCGTAGATCGCGGCGCCGTCCAGCGCCTGTGCGGCCGTATACCCGGCATCGGCGTCCTACGCCATAACGGGCGCCGGCTCGATCAACGACATGCCGACGGCCGCGATCAACGCGGCCGTGAAGTAACGGCGATCTCGATTCATGGGATCGGCGAGCCGTCTTCCCGTCTCAGGCCGCCCCGGACGAGAATGCCGTGGTAGTCCTCGGCCCGCGCCGGGTTGCCGCGGACGATGATGACCTCGCCGGGCGAAAACGTCTCGGGCGTATAGCCCTGCCGGCGCAGGGGGCCGGCCGCCGAGCCGCCGAAGCTGACGTCCCATTCCTCCAACGCACCGTTCTCGCTCTCCACCTCGACGATCAGGAACGGATGCGGGTTGACCAGCCGCCATTCCTTGACGACGGCCATGATCTCCACGGTCTGGTCCTCGTGATAGATGTTGTTGGTGCTGTGGTGGGCCGATGCCGGCGCCGCGAGGAACCCCAAGCTCACACCGGCCAGGGCCAACAGCGTAACGAGCCTCATGTCTGCCTCCTACGGTTGAATGCGGACCACATCAGGATCCTCGGGATAATCGGTCGGAAGCAGGCGCAGCGTCTGCCGCGCCGCTTCGAGCTGGCAGTCCCAGGGCAGATCCAGCGGCTGGTCGTCGGGCCGGGACCGGACGTCGAACACCCAGGGCTCCCGCAGGAAGAACGTGTCCTCGATCGTGACGTGGAGCCTCAACGCGTCGCCCTCGCGGGAATACCGCTCGGTCACGCGTTTCTGGGTGGACGACGGCAGCTTGAAGTCGCTGTTCAGCCCCGTCGGGTCGAACGTGAACTTGGTGGTCACCACCACCAGCGCGCCGTCCTCGTAGCGCCCCGTCGCATATCCGTGGACGAAGTACTGGTTCCCCGCGGGCGCGGGATGTCCGTTGCCCTCCAGCCACACGGTCCTGACGACGTCGTCCTTGCCGTAGGTGAAGATCACCCGGTCCGGGAGCTGCTCGATCCGGTACGAGTACGGGTCGGTGAACATGTGCGGGATCGTCATCGGCGCGCAGTCGTACTTGGGCGCCGCCACCTCGTCGAAAGCGTCCCGGAAGGCGCGCGCCCGGGCCGTCAGCCGCGCGTCGTCGGCCTCGAGCAGCATGCACCCGAAACCCGGTCCGTCGATGCACCGGCCCCAGGCCCAGACGCCGTTCAGGTCCGGGGCCTGGGCATACGCGGGCGGTCCCGACGCCGCCCATGCCATCGGGATCAGAACAAGCAGGCCAAAGGTCACGGCGTTTCGTTTCACGGGTCCCCTCCTCTCGATGTCGTCGGAACACCCCAAAGATATCAGACGCGGCGCTCGTGTGCGGACACATAAAGAAAGGGCTTCCCTTGCGGGAATGATCAGCGACAATTAAAACTCCCGACCAACGACAATTAGAATTCCCGTTGCCTCAATAGAAATGTCACCGATTCAAGTTGTTGGTTTTGCAAGATGTTTGGATGGTAACGGATCAGCAGGTGAGACGACTGATGAAGCTGACACGAAGCGAAGGGACCCTGGCCCAGGCAGCGTCGAAAGCAGGAATGGACGCAAAGACGGCCCGGAAGTACCGGGAGGTGAAGCAGCTGCCGAGCCAGATTGGGAAGGCTCATGGATGGCGAACCCGACCGGATCCGTTCGAAGAGGTATGGGGGGAGATCGAGGAGATCCTTCGGGCGCATCCGACGGTTCAGGCGAAGACGATGTTTGAGTATCTGGGGCGGAAGTACCCGGGCCGATTCCAGGAAGGTCAACTGCGGAGTTTGCAGCGGCGGTTCAAGCAGTGGCGGGCGCGATCGGGTCCGGAGCGGGAAGTGATGTTCCCTCAGGTGCATGATCCGGGGCGGCAATGCCAGAGTGACTTCACGCACATGAGCAGCCTGAACGTGACCATCGAGGGCCAGAAGTTCGAGCACCTGGCCTATCACTTCGTCCTGACCTATTCGAACTGGGAGACGGTGACGCTGTGTTTCTCCGAATCCTTCGAGAGCTTATCGGCCGGACTGCAGAACGCGTTGTGGCAGTTGGGTGGAGCGCCGGAAGAACATCGGACCGACAGCCTGTCGGCGGCAGTCAACAACCTGAAGGATCCGGATGAGTTTACGGCCCGCTATCAAGGATTGCTCGACCACTACGGTTTACGGGCGACGCACACCCAGGCCGGCAAGGCGAATGAGAACGGCGACGTCGAGCAGAGTCACTATCGATTCAAGACGGCGGTCGACCAGGAACTGATGCTGCGCGGAAGCCGGGACTTCGAGAGCCGGGACGCATACGAACAGTTTCTGGCGGGGTTGATCGACCGGCGCAACGCCGGTCGCAGCCAGCGGCTGGGTGAGGAACTCCGGCCTCTGCGGCAACTCCCGCTTCGACGACTGGACCATACGCATCGCATCCGGGCTCGCGTATCCCGGGACAGCACGATCTGGGTGCGCAAGAACGTCTATTCGGTAGACAGCCGGTTGATCGGCGAACACGTGGAGGTCCGCCTGGATACGGAACGGCTGGAAGTCTGGTACGGCGGAAAGTGCGTCGAGCAGATGCCGCGACTGCGGGGATCGGGTAAGCACGCCATCGATTACCGGCACGTGATTCATTCCCTGGTCCGCAAACCGGGCGCCTTTCCACGCTACCGGTATCGGCAGGACATGTTTCCCCGGCTGTTGTTCCGTGTGACCTACGACTGGCTGCGGGAACACCATCCGGGGACCGCGGACCGGCAGTATCTGAAGATCCTCGAGATGGCGGCCATGGACAGTGAGGAGCGGGTCCACGAAGCGCTGAGACATCGGATCGACAAGGACCTGCCGATCACAGTCCAAGCGGTGCGGGAGCACATCGACGCGGACACTCCGGCGCCTTCGCCCTGGCAGGTTCGGATCGCTCCACCCGAGATCCGACACTATGACGCGTTACTGGATCCGGTCGAGGAGGAGGCATGGCTGTGAAGACCGAGATCGCCAGTTCGCTGCGCCAGTTGCACTTGCCGGCCTTCGTCGACAACTACAACCTTCAGGCCACTGTAGCGACCAACGAAGGTTGGGCCTACGACCGGTATCTGGTAGCGCTCTGTGAACTGGAACTGGAGGAACGACGGCAACGGAAGATCGAACGGCTCCTGCGGGAATCGAAACTGCCCCGGGAGAAGACCTGGGCGGCGTTTGAACAGTCCCGATTGCCCGAACCGTCGAGCGACGCGTGGATGCATTGCTTGAAGGAGACTTCCTGGATCGCACCGAGAACGTCCTGGCCTTCGGGAATCCGGGCAGCGGCAAAACCCATCTGCTGTGCGCCCTCGGGCATGAACTCATCCTGAAGGGCCGGAGAATCTACTTCACTCCATGTGCGCTGCTGGTTCAGCGGCTCCTGCGGGCCAAGGCCGAGCTGGAACTGGAGAAAGAACTCAAGCGGCTCGACAAGTTCGACGCGCTCATCATTGACGACATCGGTTACGTCCAGCACAGCCGGGACGAGATGGCAGTGCTGTTCACCCTGCTGGCTCACCGGTACGAGCGCCGCAGCATTCTGATCACATCGAACCTGGTCTTCTCGGACTGGGACAAGATCTTCAAGGATCCGATGACCACGGCCGCGGCGATCGACCGAATCGTTCATCACAGCGTTATTCTGGAACTGAATCTGTCCAGCTACCGCATGGAAGCCGCCAAGAACGCGAAAGGACGAAACAAGTGACCGCGACGGGCCTGTGGAAAACGCCGCATCCGTGGGAATCCGTGCAAGACCCGGATTCCCACCGCTGCTTGGAAAAGCCTACGGCTTTACCACGTTTCCCACAGGCGGGACGGCGACGAACATCCCTTAACTCAAACGGGAATTCTAATTGTCGTCAACGGGAATAATAGTTGACGCTGGACACGGGAAGCCCTTTTCGGATCGAAGGCCGGAGGCCGTTCGGATCAGAAGTCGATGCGCGCGTTCAGGGTGAACGTGCGCGCGCCGCCCGCCCCGGTGATCCGACCGAAGTCTACGGAATTGATGTTCACGTTCGGGTCGTTCCACAGCGGCGTGTTGAGCAGGTTGATCGCGTCGATCCGGAGCGTGAAATCCATGTTCTCGCGGATCTGGACGGACTTGGACAGCGCGGCGTCGACGCCCAGGCTGCCCGGTCCTTGCAGCCAGGCCAGACCCAGGTTACCCGTGGTCCCCGGCTTCGGGTTCCGCAGGATGGCATTCCCCGAGCCGTCGACGATCTGAAAGAGCGCGGAGTGTGCTTGCAGCGCATCCGGGTTCGAGCCGTAGTAGTCGGTCACCGGCTCCGGTGACCGGGTCAGGCCCGTGAAGTAGCTGATGTCGCCGTCCGTGCCGACCCGAACTTCTCCGAATGACTTCGGCAGCGAGTCGACGCCGCCGACCAAGTCGGGCGTGTTGAACACGTCGTTCGCCACGATCGTCTGCAGACCACCCGTGCCCCACAGCGGGTTTCCGGTCACCAGCGACAACGGCGCCCCGGACGACCAACTGAAGATCGACGACAACTGCCAGCCCTCGATGATGCGGGCCAGCGCCGCCGGAGCGCCCGAGCCGAGCGCGCGGCCGGGTCCGAACGGCAACTGCCACACGCCGTGCGCGTTGAACGCGTGCGTGCGGTGGAAGCCGACCGGGCCCTTGTTCAGGTTTCGGTCCCGCGAATCGCGGATCGCGCCGTTCTGATCCTCGCGGGCGCGGAACGTCGCCGTTCCGGCGTTCCCGAGAGCCTTGGACCAGGTATAGGTGACTTGGCCGCTGAATCCCGCGGACACCCGCTTGGTCAACTGCGTCTGCAGCGAGTGGTACGTGGTGTGGTCCTGGTTGCCGTAGATGTCCATGTCATCGAACTGCGGGGCAATCACGATGAAGTCTTCCGGATAGTCGTTGGCCCGAAGCATGCCGCCTCGGACGCCTCCGACGGCGTTGGTCCAGTTGACGAACTCGGCGAACCCGGCCGCCTCGCCATCGGCGAAGAAGTCGTCGGTCGAGGCCCATTGGCGCAGCGCCGCCGAGGCCGTGCAACCGCCCTGGCCAATGATCTGACTGTCCAACCCCAGGCACGTGCCACCGAAGCTAAGGCCTTCGAACATGTCTTCGAACAACGGGGCGACCCCGCCGCCGCGTACGATGTTGAACGCGTCGAGGATGCCGTTGTTGAAGATCTCGTACTCGTTCAGCTCACGCTCGCCCCACAGAGACACGCCCGTGGTCCCGACGTAGGCGACGCTCAGGTTGGTGTCGGGCGCGATCTCGGTCTCGACCGAGAGGTTGAAGTTCTGGATGTAGGGAATCCGCCGGTCCGGGGCGTAGGCGAAGGCGTCCACGTTCCGGTTGGTCAGCGGCACGGTTCCGAACGGCTCGATCGGGTTCGGCAGAGGGAACTGCGCCGTGGCGGCGCTGGGGTTCCCGACGATGCCCGGCACTGCGGTGAACACGGTCGGAGTCACGTTGGCGGTATAGGACTTGCCGGGGTTGCGGCCCGGGCCGAAGTCGTACTGCAGGAACGTCGCCGCTCCCGAGTAGCTGATGCCGTAACCGCCGCGGACCACCGTGGTCCGGTCGAGCCACGGCACGCGGTAGCTGAAGCCGAAGCTGGGCGCGATGTTGTTCCAGTCCTTCGGGTAGAGACCGAGATCCGTATTCGGGCTGAACCGCCCGACCTGAATGAACCGGACCAGGCTATTCGGGTTGTTGGCGCCGCCGTTGATCAACAGCCCCGGGTCTTCGGGCGCCGTGTTCAGACCCTTGGCCTCGTACGGGACGCCGTAGTTGATGGTCAGGTTCTGCGTGGCGTTCCAGTCGTCCTTGAAGTAGGCCGCCCAGTCGTCCTGGTGATAGTTCAGGTTCTGCTTGGGCGTGACCAGGATGTCGTCGAATCCCCGGGAGGGATCGTTGACGATATAACCCATCGTCAGGCTGCCGACCGATCCGGACAGGTCGTTCAGGATCTCTTCGGCGGTGCCGGCGTCCGCTCTCGATAACAACGGAAACGCCTCATTGCCGGCAATATTGACCTCGAAGTTGCCGTCTCCGATCGCGACGTTCGGCCAGAGGCTGCCGCCGTTCCGGCCGTCCGAGTCGGCCCAGGTGCCTTCCCAGCCGGCCTGGAACGAATGCGGTCCCACGACCCAACTCACGTTGTCGGAGATCACGTAAAGCGGGCTGTTCTGCGTGCGCGTCGAACCCAGGGCCGGAACGGCCATCCACTTGTTGCCGCCGATCGACTCCAGGTTCTGCAGCGGATAGCGCCGCGTTGGCGGCGGACTGCGACGGAGGGCTCGGGTTGACGGTCGGACCGGCGGTGATGGACCTCGCCATTGAACGGGCGGGCCAGTATGGCGTCGGCGTCGCCGTGGCTTTCAACGGGGGCCACTACGGGGCGGCGGCATATTTCGCGCATCGTGCGCTCGACAAGGGAATGATCGGCATATCGATGACCTCGGGCGGCGTCTCGGGTGTGCCGACAGGGGGCGCGGAACCCTTGCCAGGTCTGAACCCCATCGCCATCGCAGCGGATAAGTAAAATAAGCGGGCTTCGCAGTACAGGGACTGGCAAGACGGAGACGATTCATGAACATCGTTCAACGGGGAATCGCTCGTATCGCCGGGATCGAGTATCGGTCTGGCTACACGGATCTGATTGTCTCGGGCCTGATCGCGCAAGCGGAAGGTTCGGCGGTTCCGAACGTCGCGGGCGTCGCTGCGGTCGAGACGGCGGCCGGTTTGTATTCACGATGTTTCGCCACTGCGGGCGTGGGCGCATCCGAACCGATCCTCCGTCTACTGAGACCGGCAATCCTCGGGCAGATCGGGCGCGAGTTGATCGCGAATGGAGAATCGGTCTGGCTGTTGACGGCTGCGGACAGCCTCGAACTGGTTCCGGCCTATCAATACGACGCGGCAGGTTCCGCGTTCTCTTGGCGGTATTCGTCGGTCTCGGTGAATGGACCCAGTAACACCACCACCCGGCGCAACGTGGATCGGGACGAGGTTCTGCACGCGCGGTATTCGACCGACGCGCGAGAGCCTTGGCGCGGGATCGGGCCGTACCAGAGCGCCCGGATAACTTCTCGTATTCAGTCGCTACTGGAAAGCGCCCTCGGGGATGAATCATCCGGAACACGCGGCCATTTGTTGCCAGTACCGAAACAATCGGGGCTCAAAGAAGACCTCAAGAAGCTGAAGGGCCAACTCGCGACGGTCGAACATGCGCAGAGTGCAAGCTACGGCACTTCCCTGGAGCGCGGCGCGTCGGGATCGCTTCGGCCGATTCGACTCGGGGCCGATCCGCCGATGGCGCTGGTCAACCTACAGGAACGGATTCATTCTGAATTGCTGGCCGTCGCTGGCCTGCCGACCGCACTATTCGATCAGGACGCGAGCGCGGCGGCATCCCGTGAAGCGTTCCGGGCGTTCCTGAGTACATCGCTGAAACCGCTGGGCGTGCTGGTCTCGGGCGAGTTGTCGCGGCTGTTCGAGGAAGATGTCGCGCTCGACTTCGGTGATATTGCCGGTTCCGACCTGATGGCGCGGTCGCGAGCGCTCGGCAGTTTGGTGACGGCGGGCGTCGAGTTGGCTGAAGCGAAGAAACTCTGCGGGTTCTGACAACGCTTCTCAATCCCCCGTCAACGTTTCGACCTCATGTTCTCCTGCCGGTTGGGTCTTCACTACCTGCCAAATCGTCCCCGGCCCGCGCTCTCAGGCCGTGGGTAATCGCCGACCGCCGACAAACTCGACCTTGTCGCGCGTCCTGTCAGTCATCGCACAGGAATATCGTATCCGGGTTTCCCGGAACCAGCGGCCTGCAATTCCGGTTGCACTCGTAGTCCGCGCTGATCCATCCGGCGGCCTGGATCGTTTGGAGCGCCACGACGATGCAAGTCTCTTCTGATGAAAACTCGCCGATGGTTTGGTGAACGAGGAGATTGCCGCCGTCCGGGTATAAATGTCCGAGCCACGTATCGTGCGAATGCGAACGGAAGTACACGACAGCGGCGACGATCGCCACAACGAGGATGGCAATTGTGGTGTTCTTGGTCATATGGTGTCACCTGCCTTTCTTGTCGACGGTTCGCAGAATTCGGTGACCGTCATGGGAGATTCCGAACTCGTTAAGTGCTGCCGTTCGATCCGTCGAGCGGCTCCGGCATGGCCGACGCTGCAACCGGCGCGAACGACTCCATAAGCGCCTTCACGTCCGGGGCAACCGGGCCCGTCGAGCGGTCCAGTAGGAACGCGGCGACCCGTTGGACGGTTTCGACGTGCTTCATGGTTGCAACGTCGAGGCGGCGGGTTGTGTGGTAGACGGCGGTAGAACGTCCGAGCGTTCCCGCTGCTGCCCCCCTATTGGCGTTACGCGATACTGTGTCCGTTGGCTAGCAGCCTGTCGGACTTTCGGCGTAAGTCCTTTGTTTTCAACAACGGCCCTTTTTAGCCCGAAACGGTAAACACAGTAATATGAATGACTTAGGTTTTTGATTCGGTGTTAGTCCGACAGGCTGCTAGACGACGGAGAACTCGACTGGCTTCCACATATTCGTTCGGGTCGTCGTAATCGACGGCGTCCAGCGTGGTCCTATACGCGGCTGCAACAACAGGGCCGAATTTGTGACTAAGGTACTCCACCACATCGTGGCGCAGCGTGTACGCGTATTCGATTTCCGCTCTGCGGTCGAGCCCAACAGAGTGGTTCTGTAAGTGGTTCGCGAGCTCATGGAGCTCGCGTCGGGTTCCCGTGCACCACAGACAAAAGCGCTTGAGCATAGCCAGTGCGAATGGTGCGTGCTTTCGAATCGCTAACAGCGAGCGTACCGAGCGTACGATCGGAAATAGGTCGAGCAGCGGTTCCGGAAATAAAGACTTGGCGAACTCGAAGATCTCCTTCAACTTTTCCATGATGGGCATAAGTTATGGCGCACCGCTGTCAGAACAGGTCCACGCCTTCCCTCTGTGCCAATGTAGATGAGACACCTTCCCTAACGTTAATTAGTGAGCAGGGCGGGAAGGAAGATAACCTGTGTTGGTGATTAAACCAGAAGAGGAGAAAGAATCGCGGGCAACGGAAGGAGCCCGTAGGGCGACTGGAGTTGGGCGCGATTCGGCCGATGGGAATGGTGCCGGTCCGGATCCGGAGGTCGCCGATAAGGCGACGCGTCGACGATTCAGCGCGGAGTATAAGCGCCGGATCGTACGAGATGCCGACCGGTGTACGAAGCCCGGTGAGGTGGGCGCGTTGTTACGCCGTGAAGGGGTGTACTCATCGAGCCTGAGCACGTGGCGTCGGCAACTCGATGCCGGGGAGTTGGCCGGCGTCGGATCGGTCAAACGTGGACCGAAGGCGCAGCCGATAGACCCGCGGGATAAGCGGATTGCGGAGTTGGAACGGGAGACTCGGCGTCTGGAGGCGAGACTCGGGCAAGCCGAGACGATAATCGCCATTCAAAAAAAAGTTGCGACGCTATTAGGAATTCCGCTGAATACGATCCAGGACAAGGAGAACGGTTGATGGAAGCGGCCCAGACCCACTCTGCCGAGTTGGGCGCCGCACCCGCATGCCGGGCCTTTGGAGTTCCCCGTGCATCGTTCTATCGTCACCGGCAACGGCGAGCCGAACCCGCCCCAGACCCGATCCGTCGGCGATCGCATCGAGCGTTGAGTGAGGTGGAGCGCCAAGAGGTCCTCGACCTGCTGCATGGCGATCGCTTCGTGGACCAGGCGCCGGCTCAGGTCGCCGCCGCCCTGCTGGACGAGGACCGCTATCTGTGTTCCCCACGAACGATGTATCGGATCCTGGAAGCGAATCAGGAAGTTCGCGAACGAAGGAACCAGCGACGCCATCCCGCCTATACAAAGCCGGAGCTGTTGGCTACGGCTCCGAATCAAGTTTGGAGTGGGGACATCACGAAGTTGAAGGGACCCCAAAAGTGGACCTACTTCTACCTGTACGTGATCCTGGACATCTTCAGCCGCCAAGTCGTGGGCTGGATGGTCGCCGATTTCGAATCGGCGAATCTGGCCAAAAAGTTGATCCAGAAAGCCTGCGACAAGCAACAGATTGATCGTGATAAACTCATACTCCACTCCGATCGTGGATCGTCGATGAAGTCCAAGGCGGTGGCGCTGCTGTTGGCCGATCTGGGAGTGACGAAGTCTCACTCCCGACCGTATGTATCGGACGACAATCCATTCTCGGAAGCGCAGTTCAAGACGCTCAAGTACCGGCCAGTCTTCCCGGACCGTTTCGGTTGTAGCCAGGACGCCAAGGCGTTCTGCAGGGACTTCTTCCACTGGTACAACAATGTCCACTACCATTCGGGACTGAACTGGTTGACACCGGCCATGGTTCACCACGCCCGTGCCGACGTCGTCATCCAAAAACAGCAGCATGCCATGGATTGTGCGCGGCAACGCCACCCAGTACGTTTCGTCAACGTACCAAGAACGATCCCAGGGCCGCCCGACAAGGTGTGGATCAATCCACCCGTAGAATCGCAGGCGGTAGCTTAATTGTTGAACCCACGTGTCTCACACTTGTTGACATTCACCGGTATCGGATCTAGGGCCGGAAGTTCAACATCGCGGGACCGTCCAACGGCGGGATCGTTGCGTTCCATGTGGCGGCGGCCCATCTGGAGTACTTCCTCTCGGTAACCGCCTTCCCCGGATACATGCGGCGGCCCAGCAACGCCAAGCTCGACGCGATCTCGGGCATGTGTGTGTTCATGTACGTGGGCGAATTCGACCGGTACATGTGGCACAACGAAATGAAGAGAGAAACCGACTATCTGGCTTCCAAAGGCACCCTGACCCGTTACACTGTCGAGATAGGCCAACCCCACGGTATTGCGACACTCACCGGAGCCTAGGCGGGCCGCCTGTTCGACGGATTCGAAGAAACCGTGAACGGCTGCAACCAATAGGAAATCGAAGCCTGGCCGGGGCTTGACTTCGGTCGGAAAGAATCGGCGTAACAAGCGCTTGAACGATTAATGCCCTGAATATGCGCTGGTATAATCGCTCCCGTTCCAGTTCCGAGGTGTATTTAATGAACGAAGAAGAAGATGAAGACTTCGCCGCGATGTTCGAAGCCTCGGTCGGGGCCAAGCGCTTCGACCGGGGTCAGACCGTCGATGGCACGATCGTTGCGATCGGTGCCGAGGTGGCCTTGGTCAGCGTGGGCGGCAAGAGCGAGGCCCAGATCGACATCACGGAATTGAAAGATGCCGACGGCAACATGGAAGTCGCTGTTGGCGATCCCATCCAGGCCATCGTCGTCTCCACCAGCAACGGCATCACACTGTCGCAGAAGGGCGTGCGCAACGCTGCCACCCAGCGCGAAATCGAAGACGCATTCCAGGACAACCTCGCCATAGAGGGTAAGGTCGAGACTGCGATCAAGGGCGGCTACGAGGTGCGCATCGCCCGGGAGCGCGCCTTCTGCCCGATGTCGCAAATCGACATCGCCCGCACCTCCGATCCGGCAGTATATGAGGGGCAGGTCTACACCTTCCGCATTATCGAGTACAAGGAAGGGGGCAAGAACATCGTGGTCTCGAGGCGCAAGCAGCTCGAAGAAGAGCAGCGCGCCGTTGCGGCCGAGGTTCGCAAATCCATCGTACCCAACGCGGTGCTCACGGGGCGCGTCGTCTCGGTGCCCGAATTCGGCGCGTTCGTGGATTTGGGTGGCAGCATCCAGGGCCTGCTGCACGTGTCCGAGATGAGCTGGTCGCGCGTGAGCAGTCCCAGCGATATCGTGGCGCCCGGCGATCAGATCACCGTCCAGGTGCTGCGCGTGGACGACGCCGCCGACAGAATTTCGCTCGGGCTGAAACAGCTCCAGAAGGATCCGTGGACCGAGGTGGCGACCCGCTACGAAGTGGGCCAGGTGCACACGGGCCGCGTCACGCGAATGATGGAGTTCGGCGCCTTCGTAGAGCTGGAACCGGGCATCGAGGCGCTGGCGCACGCCTCGACGTTCGCACCGACGGCGCGCACCGACGGGTGGATGAAGTCCATCGCTGTGGGTGCGACCGCCGCGTTCGAGATTTTGAGCATCGACCCCGAGAAGCAGCGTATGGGTGTCGCGATGGTGGAGGAAGGTTCCACCCGAGCACCGCAGAGTGGCATCGTGGCGGGTTCGATCTTGGTTGGAAAGGTGGAGCGGCATGAGAAGTTCGGCGTGTTCGTGTTCCTGGCGCCTGGCAAGACCGGTCTCGTGCCATTTGCGGAGACCGGAGTGGACCGCGACCAAGACATGGTGAAGGCGTTTCCCCTAGGCAGCGAGGTTGAGGTGA
The DNA here is from genome assembly GCA_963555775.3 of Terriglobia bacterium. GTDB lineage: Bacteria > Acidobacteriota > Terriglobia > 20CM-2-55-15 > 20CM-2-55-15 > JAJEDW01. Next base: position 684,273 of record CAUVWY020000010.1, read on the forward strand.
TGGTGGTCGAGGTTGATCCGGCCGGGGGCAGGATTCGCCTCAGCAAGAAGGCGGTAGCCAAGCAACGGGAGCAAGCGGAGCTACAGGAGTACGCGGAGCGACCGGATGCCCCGGCGACGGCGTCGTTTGGATCACTAGCCGACAAACTGCGAGGGGCGCTCGGCAATCGCTAGCCGATGGCTGAACTTCCCTCACAGGATTTTCCAGGCACCCTGGGGAGTCCAATCCGCCGCAACGAGCGAACCAAAGGTTTTCCAAGCGGATAATCTGACTGGAAAGACACTTAGCGGATAAGTCAAATAGGCGGGCTTCGCAGTACAGGGACTGGCAAGACGCACGAACCCAGATTGGTGCGGATGATCGGGTTGCGCCATGAACGTGCAGGTTGATAAGGCGCGAAAGTCGGTGCCTCGGTTTCTTCGAATTATCGGTAAGTAATGCTCTTTCATTTCTGTCGAACCGCGTATTCGATGGAGTAGAAAATCTTGGGCGGACCGAGATCGATCCTTCAGTTTTTCGCTTGGACCGTCATCTATCGTCGTATTGCGTAATTGATCGATGGAGAGTCGATAAATTGGTTTGGTCATGGATCTTTCCTTGTACGGAGCCGTGAGGCGCATCGAGTCTGACCTGGAGTGAGATGGCGGGACCTATGGGCAGCAGCAGAAACGTAATAGCCGTGGCCGTTCTCGTATGGAAGGACGTTGTTTACAGCACGCGTTCACTGTTTCGGAATCTTGGCTTTACTGTCGTCGCCGTTCTGTCGTTGGCCGCGGCTATCGGAGTGAATACGGGGCTGTTTACCGTGTCCGACCCCGTGATGTTCAGGCGCCTCCCGGTGGAAAATCCTGACGGCCTCGTACTGTTCCGAAGTTTGGCCCCCGAACAACCAGTCGTATCGACCCACTATGTCTCGTACTCATTGTTCGAACGAATGAAGGAAGGCACCCGATTTACCCAGGGCGCGTTTGTGATCAATTCGCCGTTTCAGGCGTTTCTGCTTCCTGATGGGGCGAGCGCTTCAGGGAGGCTTCCGGACGTCACCGTGACGCCGGTATCCGGCGCCTACTTCGACACCCTGGGCGTTCAGGCCGCCGCCGGAAGACCGATCGATGAGACGGATGACCGGCCAGATAGCGATCCAGTTGCCGTGATCAGCCATGGGTTATGGACAACTCGTTTTGGCGGAGATCCAAGTGTAATCGGAACTCGGGTCACGATTAGCGATCCGCCACTGTTCAACAACGTCGCATTCACCGTGATTGGGGTTGCCCCGAGGGGTTTCCATGGCGTCGATATCGACGTTGACCCTGACGTGTGGATACCGTTTCACGTATACGCCCAACTCAATCCGTCGGTCAGACTACTCATGGGTTTCCGTCCGGAGCTCTTGAGCATAAGAGTGATGGCGCGGTTGCGCCCTGGAGCGACATTGCGGGATTTGGAGTCCGAGCTCAACGTAATTCAGGGGCAGAGTCCGGAATCGGAAGATGCCGCCTTCCCGAGTATTCGACCCGAGAGTGGGCGCGCAGGTTTTTCGCAACTTCGATTGTCGTTCTTTTCTACCCTGGTGTTGCTCACCGTCGCCGTGTCTCTGGTCCTCCTGGTTGCCTGTGCGAACGTAACGGCGCTGACGATGGTGCGGGGCCTCGGACGCAGGAGGGAACTCGCTCTCCGAATCGCGATGGGCTGCAGCCGCCTCGGTGTCTATCGACAGCAACTCATCGAAAGTGCGCTCGTGGGGGGCGCCGGTGCGGTTATCGGCCTTGGTTTGTCCTATTGGAGCACTGGGCTTCTGACCGGCTATTTCCCCGCCGAGACCGCCTTTGTCCAAAGAGCGGGACTCGACTTCCGTGTTCTGTCATTCGCTGCGGGGACTGCACTTCTCAGTGTGCTCCTCTGTGGTCTCGTAACCGCATTTCGTGTTTCAAAACCGGATCTGGTGACGACACTAAAAGCTTCCACCGGTCGTTTTGATCGTGGCGGCGGAACGGCCATGCTCATCCGGTCCGTGGTGGTCCTTCAGATCGCAACGTCGGTCGTGCTGTTGATTGCGACCGGACTCTTCGTTCGTACGATTCAGAATCTAAGGGAAGTGGACCTTGGTTTCGATCGAGCCGCGGTACAGTTTTCGATCGACGTGGAAGGCACGGAGCCGGTCGAAGATTGGGAGGGATCGGCGGAGCGAATAGTCGAAAACTTGAATGCGATGTCGAATGTGGAATCGGTCACACACTATGGTTGGTTCGGCCTACTGAACGGGCAACGTTCAACCAACGCATCGATTCCAGGTTCAGGAGTGGCTGTCCGAACGAATGATCTTCGAGTGGGCCCACGTTTCTTCGAAACAATGGGAGTCGAGATTCTGTCCGGACGGGAGTTTCAGGCGACCGATGCGAATCGGGAGGACAACTCTCCGGTTGCGGTCATTAGCCGACGGTTGGCGTCCGATTTGTTTGGCGACCAGATCCCGATAGGGCGGAGGATTAGTCATGTTAATGAGGTTGTCGAAGTCGTGGGGGTCGCGGAAGAAGTGAATCACCGCACCATACGAGACGCCGCACGGCCGGCGTTGTACCGGCTGTTTTCCACGTTCGGCCCGACAGACTCGCGTTTTGCTTTTAGCTTCAACGGAACTGATGCAAGCCGGCTGGCGATGGCACAGGGAGTCGCTCGTGCAATCGACAATCGGTTTCGCGTGCGCGACCTGATGACCATGAACGCTGTTGCCGAGGAATCGCTCGTTCGGGAAAGATTCATTGGGCGGATGGTCGGACTATTTGGGGCCTTGGCGCTGTCATTGACAGTGGTGGGTATTTACGGGCTGATGTCCTACCTGGTAAGCCAGCGAATACGAGAGATCGGAGTCCGAATGGCGTTGGGAGCGCAGAGGTGGCAGGTGATGGCGACGGTGTTTCGTGAAATCCTGCTCCTTTGTGTTGTGGGAGTCATTCTCGGACTGCTCGCGACATCTGCGGCAGCGAGAGTGGTGTCGAGTACCCTGTTCGGAGTCGCGACGACAGACGGATGGATCACTTTCGGCGCGATCGCTACCTTGCTTGTTGCGGCAGCGGCCGCTGCCTATTTGCCCGCCCTGAGAGCCGCTCGTACAGACCCTTACGCTGTTCTTCGGTTCGATTAGCGTCGTCATGTCTCCGGTCGGGCTACGCCCTCCCTCCGCCATGACGAGCGATTCCATTTTTCCTATCTTGATTGCCGCGTTACTTCAATCTTGATCGTCGGGCAACACGCTCGATTGGCACGTGGCGAACCATTTCCCCCCGGATTGCCGTAAACCCGATGAAAAGGAGACCGAAGCCGGGGCGGACTGCGGATAAGTAAAATAAGCGGGCTTCGCAGTACAGGGACTGGCAAGACGCACGACCGGAATGTCGCCGATGCGGTGTTATGTTGAGCCGGAGGGAGCCAGGACGGGAGAATCACGACAAAAGATCGTTCCGGATACGCGAGATTCACGACCCACGCACACGAATCCGGCTTCGGCCTTTTGCCGTCTTCAGAGCCAGTCCGTTTCAGTGGGTTGCACAGCCGGGTTAACGGGTGGTGCACGCGAAGGCAGGCCGAGGCAGTCCAGTATTTTCTGGGTAGCGTCCGGAGGATGAATGGCTGCAAGGACTCGCATGTGACCCTGGCACCGCGCGCATTCCAGCACATCTAGCCCGCCTTTCTCACGGGTTTTCGTCGCGAAGAGTCGGAGACGCCGTCAGAGCAAGGCGCGCGCCCGGAGGGCACCGGAGGCGTACTTGACGGTACGTCGAGGAGCCCGACGAAGCGGAACGCAGCGCTGGCGGATGGATCCGGCACTGTAGCAGACAACTCGTGAGAAATGCGGGCAAGAGCCCAGACACGTTTCATCAATTCCGCCCAGGTATAGTTCCGCGGATGTGGAACAGTGCGGGGCTCCACCGCCACGGGCCGGACCGCCGCGACGGCTTCCCCGGGGGCGGGCGATGCAGTGATGATGGGTGTTTTCGGAGTACCCGCAGCGTCGGGCATCGGCGCAGACTGTGCGTCCGCTTCGGTGGGGACGATGAGAGCTCTCCATTTGGCCGCGGGAGCAAGGATGCCGCTGTATCGAACCAGGTGAGTGCGTGGAGCGGGCACCAGCGCCGAGAGTTTTTCCAGCAACTCCAACCCTTCAAAGACCACGTGCGTGTTTCCGTCGCGCCAAGCCTGAGGCAAGGCGACGTGGATGGAGCGGGGAGCCGAGCGTTTTTCAGCGAGGCGGACCCTCCATCCACGTTGTGCGGCTGCTGTGGATGGGGTTCATCACTGCCGGACGAGGGGACCATGCCGAGACCGAGTCGCTGGACCGCCGAGAAGCGCTACGCAATTGTTCTGGAGATGCTCCGGGGAGAAGAGTCGATCGCACAGATTGCTCGAACCCACAAGGTGTCCGACGCGTTGCTGCACCGATGGAGGGAACGGTTCTTCGAGGGCGTGAAGGCCGCGCTCTGGCATTCGAGAACGTAGCCGCTGGCCGGCAACGGAGCCAGCAGGAAGCGCTGGAGCGGAAGATCGAAGAGTTGCAGACCGTGATCGGGGAACAGGCTGTCGAGATCCGTTTCTTAAGAAAACTGTCGAAGATGTGAAGCCATCCTGGGCCGCAGTGGAAGCGGCGCGGGTCGAGGCAGGTCTGAGAGTCGAACCCGCCGTCAAGTTGCTGGGGATGTCGCGGACGAGCTATTACCGCCATGTGCGGGGCATGGCCGATTACATGCCGCGGCCCCGGATTCGGTATTTCTTCCTCTGGACATCGTGATCCTCCTGTTCGGTATTCTCTCAAATCATTGTCCAATGAAATCGTGGGGCGGGGGAGGCTTCTCAGAACCGGACATTTCATTTGCTACTACCACCGGACACATCATGTGCTACCGACATCAGGCCCGACATCGTCTTGCCATGGAACCCGTGGCTGGATTATGGTGAGTTACCTCTGTCCAAGAAACCAGGGGCGAGACAGGATCGCCAAACTTAGAACTGGAGTGGTATAACCTGAAAACCGTCTCTCATGAAAACAGATGCTTCTGTCCGAATTACTCTGACGACGTACACCGCAGCAGAGCAGGGCGACCGCTTCCTTAAGATAAGTGGCCAACATATCGCCGCCCGCAGGGGGAAATATGACATCGAAGTGGATATTGATGGTTGCGGGGAGTCTTCTTTTTTCGACCCTCGTTTTGAGTCAGGAACGGGCACCGAACTTACCGCCGGCTCCTGCGAATCCTCGGCCGGCGTCCATATCGTCTCCGGACCATCCCGATCTACCCGAACTGCTCGCGAGTTGCACGGTTCCGCCTCCACCCCGGGGCGGAGGTCGGGGCGCCGCCCCCGCGCCTGCACCCGCCGCACGAGCCGCCACCCAGGGACCCAGAGATTACACGATCACGGACATTCCGGGAGTGATCGCCGCCGGGCAGCAATGGGTGTTCCTCTGGCAGGAGGCGGGCAACAATGGCGACGGCATCGTAGGCAGTGACGACGGGGGCCTCCTGATTGCGCAGAACGACAACAGTGAAGTCGTGAAGCTCGATCAAGACGGGAATCCTTCCGTCATCTACCGGGATACGCGCACCGGAGGCTCGCTGTCCATCAACTCGAATGGCGAAGTGTTTATCGTGCAAAGAGCCCTGAGATCAGCCATCTTTCAGCTGGCACCGGTTCGCAGAATTCTCGCGGATCGTTATCAGGGCGATGTGCTCGATTGCATCGGAGGGAATCCAAACGATTTAACGGCCGACAGCAAGGGCGGCGCCTACTTCACCCAGGGTGGGGTCTATCACGCCGACCCGAATGGCGTGGTCACACGGTACGGCGAGGGCATCCGGGGGAACGGGATCGTTCTCAGCGCGAATGAACAAATTCTTTATGTGACAAATGGCCAGACGCTCGCGGCTTTCGATGTGGAGCCCGACGGGTCGCTGACCAACCAGCGCGAGTTTGCCACACTCGACGGCGGCGGCAACGGCGACGGCCTTGCTATAGATGCTGAAGGACGGATCTACGTCACCTCCAACCCGGGTGTTCAGGTGATCAGCCCTGAGGGCGAGTACCTCGGTATTATCCCGACGCCACGCGGAGTCATCAGTGTGGCCTTTGGCGGAACCGACAAACGAACCCTTTTCGTTCTCGCTCGCGGCGCGATAGATACCGAAGGCAATGAAGTTCGTAACGCCGCACAGGTCTATTCGATCCAGATGAGGGCCCAAGGCTACAGGGGCCGTGCCAAGTAGGCCTTGTGACCACTATCCGATGAGCGTTGGTCGATGGATCGGGGCGGAGATGGGATTCGCCCTTTCCCAGCGGTAGCGTCAGGCGGTGCGTTCGAACACAGGCCGTCCAAGTGCGGTCATTGTGTTCAGGACTTTCTGGCCGAGTTGGATCTCCTTGCGGATAAGTAAAATAAGCGGGCTTCGCAGTACAGGGACTGGCAAGACGCACGACCGGAATGTCGCCGTTGCGGTGTTATGTTGAACCGGAGGGAGCCAGGACCGGAGAATCACGACAAAAGATCGTTCCGGATACGCGAGATTCACGACCCAGGCACACGAATCCGGCTTCGGCCTTTTGCCGTCTTCAGAGCCAGTCCGTTTCAGTGGGTTGCACAGCCGGGTTAACGGGTGGTGCACGCGAAGGCAGGCCGAGGCAGTCCAGGATTTTATGGGTAGCGTGAAAACAACTCGCTGCTCGAGGGGGATCGCCTTTTGCGTGGACGAAGCATTGAACTGGCTGCATAGGAGCGAACAATGAAGAGAAAGATTGCCCTTGAGGAGCACTTCGCTACTCCCGACACGCTGGAAGATTCTGCCCGATTCGTGCCGGCGGATCATTGGAACGAGCTGAAGCGAAGACTACTGGATATCCAGGATCGACGGCTTCGTGAGATGGATGCTCATGGCATAGAGATCATGATCCTGTCGCTCAATGCACCGACCATACAAGCCATTCCTGACGTCGTCCGAGCCAACGATATCGCACAAAGATGCAACGATTACCTGGCTGAAGAAGTCGCGAAACGACCTGACCGATTTCAGGCCTTCGCGGCCCTGCCGATGCAGGATCCCGATCTGGCGATCATTGAGCTGGAGCGCACCGTGAAGCATCTCGGATTTCGGGGAGCCCTGGTCAACGGTTTTTCGCAGACAGATGATTCGGACACTCTGTTGTACTACGACCTTGAGCGGTACCGGCCTTTCTGGGCCGCGATAGAACGGCTTGAGGTTCCATTCTATCTTCACCCGCGAAATCCGCTGCCCACCGATTCGAGAATCTACGATGGGCACGAATGGTTACTCGGACCAACCTGGGCTTTCGGACAAGAGACCGCCGTCCATGCGCTCCGCCTCATGGGGTCCGGATTGTTCGACCAGCATCCGCGGTTGCGGATCATCCTCGGGCACATGGGAGAAGGACTGCCTTACAACCTGTGGCGTATCGACCATCGAAATGCCTGGGTAAATGCACGCCCACGCTACAAGGCAAAAAGGAAGATCGCTGAATACTTCTGTGAGCACTTCTATCTGACGACCTCGGGTAATTTTCGAAGCCAAACACTGATCGATGCGCTCCTTGAGATTGGTGCCGACCGGATACTATTTTCCACCGACTGGCCTTTCGAGAACGTGGATCATGCCGCCACCTGGTTTGAAAGCGCTCCAATCAGCGAAAGGGATCGAGAAAAGATCGGGCGACTCAATGCGCTCGATTTGTTCAGGTTCGAGGCGTAGGCAACATGGAACGCTCAATCGATGCCCTCGAGGAATTGTCTCAGGCCAGAGTCGGTCCGTTCCATTGGCGACTCTGCATTGCGATGGGGTTGCTCACGTTCATCGATGGTTACGATACATTCAACCCCGCTTACGTAATTCATTATGTGGCCGGACCCTGAGGTCTGCAGCCGGGGCAGGCAGGACTCCTGGTGACGAGTGGATTGGTTGGATTCCTGGTGGGTGCCCTGGCCCACGGCATCATTGCAGACCGCTATGGATGTCGAGTAAGCGGATAAGAAAAATAAGTCGTAACCTACGATTTAGCGTCCAGCTTTCGAAGGAGGCTAGATATGCGAAATAACATCTGGACCTTGTGTCTATTGGTGACCGCTATGTGTGGTCAGGCAATGGGGCAGTCTGCACCTGACGTGATCCGCCGGGCTGCGGAGGCGCTCGGAGGCGAAGACCGGATCCTCTCGCTCCGGACGCTCAAGATCGAAGGCTATGGTCAGGCTGCCGCGCAGAACGGGGGCGCCAATGCCTCCGCTTCGGTGGATTCGCCGCAGGTGTGGACCAACATTCAGGGCTACGAAAAGACGATCGATCTGGCCAACAACCGTGTGCGTGTCCGCCAGCGCAGCCAGGCCTTCACCTCTGCCGCGACGCTCAGTCGGGGTCTGGGAAACATTGTCACGACCCAGGTACTGGATGGAGACATCGCGTACACGGTTAATGAAGACGGAGAGGCACGGCGCGGCGGAAATGCCCCCAACCTGCGCATCGAAATGCTCACCCATCCGGTCGCTCTCGTGCGCAGGGCGCTCGACGCGACGACCGTCGTCAACAACCTGCGCAACCGGGGGAATCAACAACTCGTCGATATCACGACTGAGGAAGGCGACCACTTTACCCTCGGCATTGACCGAGAGACTCAGCTCCCGACATCGGTGCGGTGGATGGTGAGCGACGGTATGCTGGCCGACCTTGCATTTCAGACGGCTTTCACCGGATATATGCCGATCGACGGGGTCCAGATGCCGTTCGGATTCAATACTGTCATCGACTTCAGGAACATTGTCCAGAGCAAGCTCTACGTCAACAGGAACACGGTGGATGCGTCGATCGACGATCTCGCGGCCCCCCAGTCGGTACGGTCGGCCGCACCGCCGTCGGCTTTCGTGCCAATGGTCGAAGCGGAAGTCGTGGCAGATGGAATCTGGTTACTCCATGGCAACCGGGGGCATAACGGGATCGTATTTGAATTTGAGGATCACCTGACCTTGTTCGAGGTGCCGGTGAACGAGGCGTGGACGCTTGCGCTGATCGAAACGGCCCGTTCCCTGGTTCCGGATAAACCTCTCACCGAAGCCATCGTTTCGCACCACCACTTTGACCACTCGGGAGGGCTGCGAACGGCTGTCGCCGAAGGCCTCACGATCATCGCGCATCGAGGCACCGAGGATATGTTTGCTGAAATCGTCGCCCGCCCTTCGACCATCGATCCCGATCATCTCGGCCGGAACCCGGCACCCTTCAAATTTGTGGGGATTGACGACAATCTCAAATTGGAAGATGACACGATGGAGATCGATCTCTATCACATCATCGGGGACGACCATATGGCCGAGGCACTGATGGCCTACGTACCGCGCGATCGAATTCTTGTGCAGGGAGATCTGTTTGATCTCTCGTGGCAGGGTTATTGGTGGCGGGACGTCTACGCGGACAATGTCGAACTCCGGAACCTGACGGTCGAAACCGATGTCCCGGTCCACGGGCCTGTCGTACCGTACTCTCAGGTGCTCAGCAGCCTTGAGGAGAAAATTGAGAGAACCCAGCAGTTGTGCATGGAACCTGCGGGACAGTTTCTCCCAACCTGTCCCTTTCAGTAGCGGCATGTGGGACGGACACTTCAGAATCGGATTCTGAAGTGTCCGTCCCCTAAGGCTTTTGCAAATAGGTTCGAACGAGGCCGGGCCGCTCTTCCACACACCGAACCCGAAATCCCCTCTTCTTCATGATGTCTATGCCTGGAGCCGGCAGGTGGTTCGTAATCAGTTCCATTATTTCCGTCGATTCCATGTCACGTAGTTGTTCGTTGACGCGTACCAGGGGCATGGTGTCTTCGAGGGGATCTTTGATTACGTCGATCGACACCATCACTTTTGCGGGATCGAACCAGCTTGGCCGCTCCACAAAATAGGAAGGGTCGATTGCATCACCGGCATCCAATCGCTCCTGCCCCACAGCCGATCGGAGAGTATTGATCAGTTCGGCGGATAAGCAAAATAAGCGGGCTTCGCAGTACAGGGACTGGCAAGACGCACGACCGGAATGTCGCCGTTGGGGTGTTTTGTTGAGCCGGAGGGAGCCAGGACGGGAGAATCGCGACAAAAGATCGTTCCGGATACGCGAGATTCACGACCCACGCACACGAATCCGGCTTCGGCCTTTTGCCGTCTTCAGAGCCAGTCCGTTTCAGTGGGTCGCACAGCCGGGTTAACGGGTGGTGCACGCGAAGGCAGGCCGAGGCAGTCCAGTATCTTCTGGGTAGCGTCCGGAGGATGAATGGCTGCAAGGACTCGCATGTGACCTTGGCACCGCGGGCATTCCAGCACATCTAGAGCCCAGACACGTTTCATCAATTCCGCCCAGGTATAGTTCCGCGGATGTGGAACAGTGCGGGGCTCCACCGCCACGGGCCGGACCGCCGCGACGGCTTCCCCGGGGGGACGTCCAGCGATTAGTTCTACCGACCTGCCGGTAGCAGTTTCCACTAGAATCCGTCCACCAACCTCACCGATCGATCCAGTTGTAACTTGTAGGCAGCGACGCCGGCCCGGCTCTCCGCCATAGCGGGATTTCGAAGAGAGTTGGCGTCATCATGTGTACGCTCGGCGTTATTCGCCGGAACATCGACGCTTGAGGCGTTCGGGGAAACAAACGAAATTGGCTAGGAAGAGAAACACGAAAAAGAGAGCCAGGGCTCAACATAGACAACCCCTTGAGCAACTCCTTGAAATCGCAGAGCCTGACTTCTACGGCTGGGTCTGCTGGTATCTAGCGAACCGCGACACCGAAAGGCACCGCCCAGGCGACTTGATCAGCCTGGATGTTCCAGATGCAACCGGCGCATTGCGCAAACGAAAATACCGGTTGACCGGGCAGAGCTTCGAAAACATCGCCCGCTGCCTGGGCGTGAGAACCTCCGAGGAAGCGTCACGAATTTTCATTCCACCCCCGGATGAGGAGCCCCGCGGGGAATGCCCGCGCGGCCATCAGGAGGCCGCGTTCGACTACATGATGTCAGGCATCGTGCCCACGAAGCCCTGCCCCGAATGCGGGCAGATACCCCGGTTCGACGCTTCGACCATGAGCCTTAACTTCGGCTCAAAGGAACCGGTCAAGGGCATCGACGGGCGCGTCTACCGGACCTGTCCGGACTGCGGGGACGACATGCTCGAACGGCATGGAACCGACCTGCACGGATGGGGATGGGACATTGCCTGCACGAATTGCGGATGGCGGATCAAGCAGGCCGAGGAACTCGACGTCCAGCAGTATTCCGAACTCATGGAGCAGATCAAGCTCAAGGTGGAGGCCATCGAAGCCTTGATGGAGATCCCCGGCATCATCAACCAGACCCGCGTGGAGTCCGTCTGCCTTCAGCTCCGGATTATCCTAGAACTGATCATGTTCAGCTCCCTGGTGTCCAACAAGGACGCCTGGCGGAAGTCTCAGGACGAATTGCGCAAGGCCTGGAACGTCAAGAAAATCATGCGAGACCTGAGGGAGATACACTCAAGGTACTACCCCGAACCCAGGGGAGAGGTGCGGGATTTCCTGACGCAAGAAAGGCTGGTCAGTGTCTACAACGAGCTCAATCGGATCATCCACGCCGATAATCCCCTGGGACCCGGCGTGAACCTCAGACGTTTCATTGAATCCATACCCAAGTGGCTCAACTGGATAGTCAATATCCTGACCGAGCACAAGGTCTTCCTCTATCACCACCCCAACATCGTCTATTGGGTCAGGATGTTCGGAGGGCCCGAAGGCCACGTACTGTGCACGTCCATCAAGACAGCCACCGGCGGAAAGGAGATTTGCGCCTGACCCGACTGCGTCCAGGAGGGCAACAGGACGCACTGCGAATACATTGGCGATTCGTGGCGCAAGTGCGGTCTACAGCCGGTCGAGCCCGCGCAGACCGAGGCGAAAAGAGCCGTCGAAGCCTACGACCGCTCCGATTCAACGGCTCCATAAGTACGCGGACCGGGTACTGCCCCGATAGTCGCTACGCCCCGCCGAGCCGTTCCACGCGCCCGTCACTCACGTTCCAACATCCACTAAAGCAGTACCAGAGACCGCGCGCAACCGACAGCATCAATCGTCCTTATCGAATCTGGACAGCATCGCCGCCAGCCACCCCAGACCCTGCCTGGTGATCGGCACCGACGACCCGGACCTGGCGGATTTCCGCGGCCGAGGCGGCAAGGCGATTGTCTGGCACGGATGGGCCGACCAACTCATCACCGCCAAAGGAACGATCGACTACTACCAGCGGGTCCAGCAGCGGATGGGCGGTTCGGAAGTAACGTCCCAATTCCTTCGGCTGTTCATGGCGCCCGGCGTGGCCCATTGCGCTGGCGGCCCCGGACCGGCGCCGACGGGTCAGCTCGACGCGTTGCTGTCCTGGGTGGAGGACGGTGTAGCGCCCGAAACGTTGACGGCCATTCGGCGCGATCCCGTCGAGACCGTTATGCCAGTACCCGCTTGTGGCCCGATATACCGGGAACGGGAGCACGGATGATGCCGACAACTTCGTCTGCGCCAAGGGTTTCTAGACCCAAAACAAGCGCATAACCAGATGGCGAACGGCCGGTTCCCAGCCATAAAGTTGGAGGCATAACCTTCCGTTCCGGGATCGTGTTGTCCTGGCCTCCGGTTCGAGTTGCGTCTGTTTCAGTGGGGGCCTCGCCGTGTCTGTTTGAAGGGTTGACAGCAACCGGGACCTCGACCGCCCGGGCTCAGATCCATGATCGGGTCAGCATCGCAGGGGACGACGCAACACATCCACGGCACGGAACAAGACGGACAGCCACGGGTTCCAGGCCATGAGCCGGAAGACGATGCGCCGGCCGGTACGCACGAGTTGGCACGGCAGGAGGATGAAGGCGTTCAGGAACGTCTTGAACTCCATGCGTAGAACGGTCTGCTTCTCGGCCCGATACTTCGGGGCCCAGCGTCCGGTTTCGGGAAGCAGCAGCGCAAACCACGCCTTCAGGGTCCAGGCCAGCGACGCCATCACCATGTAGGCCCAGTTGCCGGTCCGGTCGCCCACCGGCATTTTCAAGGCCCGGACGCCGTTCTTGAGTTGCTCGATGAGATTCTCCTGATTGCACCGTTGATTCGCGCGCTTCACGATCCGGTCGGCGGGACCGGCACGGTTCGTGATGTAGAAGAAGTACCGGATCTTGTCGAACAACACCCACTCCCCTTTGGCCTCCGACAGATTCTTCCGCACCACCACGACGCGGTAGTCCCGCTTACAGGCGCCGGGCCGGTAGGCGAACTCGGCCACGTCTTCGCCCCGCAAGCGAACGTTCTTGAAACCGCGTTCCCGAACGATCCGTTCCTTGACCTTGTCGGGACGCTGGCGGGGCTGGGTGGCCACCTCGTATCTGGCCTCACGCTCCAGAACTGCCCAGCAGTCCGGCTCCAGCGCATCGGCCCGCGCCACCAGGTTCGCCCTCGCGTCGATACCGAAGATGAAGTCCACGCCCTGGCCGTCCCATCCATCCAGATGCCGGGTCTGGCTGAAGTCGGTGTCCCCGCGCAGCAGGATCCGATGGAACCCGGCGCGCTGGCACAACCCGATCGCCTGATCGAACCGCGGGGCCGCGCCTTCATGCGAGGGCCGGTTGCCGCTCCGGTTCACCAGGTATAACGGCTCGGCGGTGTTCGCCAGTGAAATCAACAACGGGTGATAGCCCCATGTCCCGTCGTAGGCGATATCCATCCCTTCCTTGCATTCCCCGCTGGTCGGCGCCAGGGTCCCATCCGCGTCCAACACCGCCTCGTCGAAAAAACCGGCCGGTTGCTGCCGCCACACATTCAGCCGCACTTCATTCGCCGCCTCCATCAGGTTCTCCACGTCGCCGGGCTCGAATCTCCGGCAAAAGTCGCCCGCCGTGGTCGGGTCCGGTATCCGCTGCGCCCCCAGCGCATCCAGGTATGCTTCGTCGTTGCGCCGCAACTCGATGTCTTCCAGACACGTCCCTCCCGTCAACGCGTTGTAGGCGATGTTCAACACGTGATCCGACTCGTGATACGGCAGATGCCGCTTCAGCACATCCACCCGCGCGTCGATGGCCTCGATCAGACCCGTCCGCCGCGCCACCCGATGCATCGCCCCAAGACCGCCCACCGCCGTCCCCCGCGTCCGCTTGCCCATCTCATAGTGCATGTTACTCGCCGACAACATCGGCGCCGACTGTTCCCTCCAATGCCGGTCCCCAAGCCGACGCTCGATTCGCCGCTTGCGATTCCTCATGTTCTTGCGCGTATAATCGTTCATCCGAAATGCCTCCTTTTCCGTCAGGATTCTGCAAATTCCTTTTCGCACGGGACGGGGACATTTCGGGTACTTCCGCTACTTTTTCACTATCGATACTTCCTCAATCGCGCTTATTCAGGGTCTAGTCGCACGGATACCTCCACCGTAAACCGGAGACTTTACAATGAGAACGAAACACGGAAGCGTGATGAAGTTGGGACTTTGGGGATTGGCGTTGTGCCTGCAGATCGGCGTGGTCCAAGTGGCGCTCGAAGCCGCCGCACAGGCCGGGCGCGGGCAGGCACCGGTCGACCCCCGCGTCGAACAGCGGACCTATCTCTTTGAAGAGACGAACGAAGAGCTTCCCTATGCCGTGTTCGTGTCGTCCAAGGTGACCGAAGACGCCGAGAATCCTCGCGGATAAGTAAAATAAGCGGGCTTCGCAGTACAGGGACTGGCAAGACGCAGCTCGCGAGGCGTCATCGATGCGGGTCTGCCCTCTGAACCGTCGGGTCCTTGACTTGGGTGTGTGCCTGTAACGCATCCGGTGTGGCCTCCGTCGCCTCCAAAATATCAGCAGCGTTCCAATTCCAGACATCTCGGGCGAACTTTGAAAGCAATACATCCAGCTTCTCCGTGGCCTCATGAGCACGCCCTTTATCCGTACCAAAGTTCGCTGTCTCTCGCCATTCGCTTGACTGGGCAAGACGGCCTCGCAGCGCGGCGGTTAAAATATCGATCCATGTTGGCGCGCCAAATGTAAAAGTCAGGGAGAGCGCGTCCGTAAGGGCCTCGGTCTTGTGCCAGGCACCCCTTGGCACGAAGAGAAGCGAGCCTGGTTTTAATTCAAAGTTCGCGGCACGATCTGAAAACTGCTCAGGCATCGCCCTCTCAGCATAACTTTCCAGCTCTGGATCAGTCGGAAGGCCAATCGTATGTCTGCTCATAGGGCTTTTCACATGTTGATTGAGAGCCACGAGCCATCGCTTTGTTCCATGAATCTGCAGGACGAAATTTATGTTCTGGTCAAAATGAGGAGATGTGCCCTTCCCTGCGGGAATCACATACACCAGGTTGCGTGCATAGGTCAGAGACGAAAGACCAAGCTCACATTTGAGCGACTCCAGCCAGCCTTCCAGTAGAGGAGAAATGGTATTGATATCGTTAAAAAGAAGTCCCGCTCCATTCCCGAAATGTTCAAGCGCCTCCTCTGCTGCTATCTCTATCGAGTTGGCCTCGTCTGCGATCCCCGGAAGATAAGCGTCGACCTTATTCGGCCATGAAGCGAGCAAGGCCTCTAAAGATTCCAGAAAAGGAAGTTCTGCAAGCTCGCGAATGCCGTCACCCAAATCATGGACAACGAATGGAGTGTCGCCTTCATAATGGTCAACGAATTCAGACTTAGAATAAGGATAGATTAAGGACCCTAAGAGTTGTTTCATAGCGGTAGGTCTTCAGAATACTGCCTGCTTGCATCGCTTAATGCGTGCTGACTGAAGCCGTGAAAAACTCGGTAAAGAATACTAAGGCAGGAAGTTAGGCGCTATCAAATTCTCAGGTCCTGTATCTGAACTCCTCCTGTCAAGTGGGCGCAGCTGTCCCGTATTCTTTTTTTCGAAGATTGTTTTCAGCATCTTGATATTTGATTTTCGAGTTGAGTGACAGATCGACTACACCCGTATCTTCGGCCTCTCGAATGGAACGTTTTAGTTCCGGGCCATGATGAAATTCGCGCGCGGGGTGCAAACCGAGAAAAACGGCCTCCAGGGGCCACAGGACCTGCCGGCGTTTCCCCGCGCCGGTCTGACCGGTACGTCATCAACTCAAACGTTGGCGCAGTCTACTGAAAGGATGTTCCTACATTAGATGGTGTCAGGCCGCCCGTCGGTCAGCCTCGTACGCCGTATCCTGTGTCCAGACGGCCCAAGCCGTGCGGGCCAGTTTGTTGGCTAAAGCCGCGGATAAGTAAAATAAGCGGGCTGAAAATCTTCTGCACGACCAACGTGATCGAGAGCCTGCAAAGCAGCGTGCGCAAGACCATTCGCAACAAGGGGCATTTTCACCAGTGACGAAGCCGCCACGAAATTGATCTGCCTGGCCTCGCGCCACGTCACTGCGAAGTGGAAGAATCCCCCAATCGGTTGGGCCGTGGCCAGGGTTCAGTTCGGCGATCGATTCAGAATGGATGACTGACTAACGACGATGGCTCACACACAAAATCTCTGACACAACCCGGCGCGGGAAATCTTCTGTTGATGGACTCGAGGGCCTTCATTGCGATCCGTATGAAGGCGACCGCCGAGGGAGGTACTCCCCGCTTGGAGGACATCGGTACAATCTCCCGATAGATGTCTTCTCGCCAGCCCGGTTACGCCGCCCGGTGGACCTTTCCTGTCCCTGGTTGGTGACACGCTTCAACCTCGGCGGTCACCCAAAACCGGCCAATAGCGGTCACTTGAAAACCGGCCAACGATAAGGCCCGGGACATTGACAGCGACGGAGTAGTCTCCGTCTGCATGAGCAATGTCTTGAGCGCCGAAAAACGAGAACAAGTTGTGGCATTGGGGCGGCTGGGATGGTCGCTCCGACGGATCGAAGAAACGACCGGAGTGCGCCGGGAGACCGCTTCAGGCTACCTGAGAGCGGCTGGGGTGGTGGTGCGGCCACCGGGAGGCTGGGGGCGGCTTCGGGCAAAACCGGCCAACGGGGTGACCACCGACCGGGACGGGGGCACTCCGGCGGATCTCGCAGTTGGTGACAGCGGCACTTCAAATCCGGCCAACGAAGTGACCACCGACTCTGGGGCTGGGAATCGGGTTCTGGATGGGTTAACGATCCCTCCGCCGCCCCGGTCCTCGTCCAGTGCGGAGCCCTACCGGGAGATCATTGAACCGGCCCTGATGCGTGGCCGCAACGCGATGGCGATCTGGCAGGATCTGGTTTCGGATCACGGATTCGGAGGCAGCTACGAGGCGGTCAAGCGGTTCGTGCGCAAGCTCGGTGGCGTGACCGGTCCGACAGCGGCGGGCATCATTCAGACGGGACCGGGGGAAGAAGCCCAGGTTGACTACGGGACCGGGCCGATGGTCCGGGACCCGAAGACGGGCAAGTATCGCCGGACCCGATTGTTTGTGATGACGCCGGGTTATAGCCGAAAGTCGGTCCGGCTGCTGCGGTTCAAGTCCAGTTCCCGCATCTGGGCCCAGTTGCACGAAACCGCGTTCCGCCGCCTGGGCGGGAGTCCGCGGCTGGTGGTGCTGGATAATCTGCGCGAGGGCGTGATCGTCGCCGACCATTACGATCCCACACTCAATCCGCTGTATCGGGACGTGCTGGCCCACTACGGCGTGACGGCCCTGCCGTGCCGGGTGCGCCATCCGGATCGCAAAGGCAAAGTCGAGTCGGGAGTGGGCCACGCCCAAAAGACCCCACTCAAGGGCATGCGCTTCGAGAGTCTGGGGGAAGCGCAGGCCTATCTGGACCGCTGGGAAGCCCGCTGGGCCGACACCCGCATCCACGGCACGACCAAGCGGCAGGTGGCTGCCATGTTCGCCGACGAGAAGCCGTCGCTCAAGTCATTACCGATCGAACCGTTCCGTTACTACCAGTACGGGGAACGTGTCGTCCATCTCGACGGTTGCGTCGAAGTCGAAGCGGCCTATTACGGTCTGCCGCCGGGATGGATCGGACGTCAGGTGAAGGTGCAGTGGGATCTTCTACACGTTCGGATCCTGGATCCGGCCACCCATCAACTCCTGCGCGAGCATGTCCGTCAAAAGCGGGGCGGATACCGAGTCCGGCCTGAGGACAATCCGAAAAAGACCCCGTTGACAACGATCCAACTACTGGCCCGGTCCCGCCGCGCCGGGACCCATATCGGCGCCCTCTGCGAAGGGATTCATCAGCGACAGGGGGAGGCCGCGGTGCGTCGCATCCTGGGACTGTTGTCGTTGGCTAAACGCCACGGCGTCGCGGCTGTGGAAGACGCCTCAGCCGCAGCCCTCGAGCTCCACGTCTACGAGTATCGTTTCGTCCGCCGCTATCTGGAGCGACGGCCTCCGGTGACTCTGCGTCAGGTCGACCCCCTCATCCGCGAACTGACCCAGTATCGCGATCTCATCAACCTCAGAATCCAGGAGCAAGAACACTCATGAATCTCATCGAACTGCAGCGCGCCCTGCGGCAACTCCGCCTCGGCGGCATCGCCGAGGTTCTGGAAACCCGTCTCCATCAAGCTCAGACCGAATCCATGGCCCCCATCGATCTGGTGTCCTGCCTGGTCATCGGATGAACTGGACCGCCGCGGTACTCGGTTGCTTGAACGACGGCGCAAACAAGCCCGGTTCCGGGATCCTCAGAAGACCCTGGACGCCTTCGACTTTACATTCAACCCGAAGATGAATCGCAGTCTGATCTTCGACCTGGCCACCGCCGGCTTCATCTCCAGACACGAAGACGCCTTGTTTCTCGGACCTCCCGGCACCGGCAAAAGCCATCTGGCCCAGGCCATCGGGCTGGCCGCGATCCAACAGGGCTATCGAGTCATTTACCGTGAAACCCATGCACTCCTGGAAGACATTGCCGACGCCACCATCGACGGGACCCGTAAAGAGTGCATGGAGAATCTGGCGACGGTTCCATTGTTGATCATCGACGATCTGGGCATGCGCAAACTTCCGCCCACCGCGGCCGAGGAACTGCTGGAAATCGTCATGCGGCGTTATGAGCGGACCAGCACGCTGCTGACCTCGAATCGGCCCGTTGACGACTGGGGAAAACTGCTGGGTGACAGCGCCGCCGTCACCGCCATGCTGGACCGTCTTCTACACCACGGTCACATCCTCAAATGCGGACCGCGGAGCTGGCGGACTAAAACGGGCTTGCCCAGCCCCCTCTCAAAGGGGTAAAACTACCACCGTCCCGGGCCATCCCATTGGCCGGTTTTGCGGTGACCATCGTTGGCCGGATTTGAAGTGACCACTGAGGGTAAAATAAGCGGGCTTCGCAGTAGCTTCGCAGTACAGGGACTGGCAAGACGCACGACCGGAATGTCGCCGTTGGGGTGGTTTGTTGAGCCGGAGGGAGCCAGGACGGGAGAATCACGACAAAAGATCGGAGCCGCTTACGAGAAATTCGGCTCGGCCCTGTAGTTTCTTAGCTTTCAATGGACCTACTATTGAAAAATGGGACAGTTCGCGAATTGATGATTTCCTTTTCGGCCCGGAACGCGAACACTTGGCGATAGCTTTCGGCTAACCTCCGCCCGATGATACCCGCCATCGCCGTCGATTCATCGGCCGGTCTGGTCGACAAGGTCGTACTTCTCCGCCGGACTGACGGCCAGCCGATACTCAGCAGAGGAGTCGGGATCGACGAACTCGAGGATGACTTCCTGACCGATCCCCTCGAGGATGTGATAGAGCCACTGTTCATAGGCGACGTTCGTCGCCGTTCTGCCGACCGACTCCCTGCTGTCAGGTTCGCCGTGGTCCTCACGGATCGCACCGCCGCATTCGTCATGTCTCCTGTCGGGCTACGCCCTCCCTCCGCCATGACGAATGCGATTCCTATTTTCCTATCTCGATTGTCGCGGAATAGAGCACCGCTGGCCACCGAGCGGTGGACCCACCGGACCGATGGTCGGCTCTCCTCCGGCCCGACCGATCATTTCGCGGGTGATTTCTCTGCATCCCGCACTCGATCCGCTCGCCGGATCCTCATCCGCCCACCCACCCCGGTTTAACCCTCTCCACGAAACGCTCTTGTTTCGTCTACGCTCAATCGAGACAGCGCGTTCCGTGACGGCGACCTCCCGGAACTGTATCAATGGATCCAAAAAGGTGGGGCCCCGTCACCCTTTTTCCGTACACACGGCCTCGGAAGATCGCGAACTCGCCCGGTGCGGGCGCGGCGCGGCGATACGGGGATCAGGGAAACCCGATCAATCGCCCTCCCAACGCGACGATGGTCCATAGCGAAAGCGAGACCAGGCCCAGGAACTTGCCGCGAAGAGGGTTCATGTCCGAGGTACCGGACATGATCAGCGGGCGCCGGACGACGAAGGTAAATGCAAGGACGAGCACGAGCGATGCCAGCTTTACCCAGAAGGCCGTCAGGTAGTAGTACTTGGTCGCGAAACACATGAACAACAGGGTGCCGGTCGGCACCATGACGGCCAGGCTGGCCATCAGCCATCGCTCGGCGTCGCGTGCAAGCACCGCCACGGGTTGGCGCGAGAGGCCCAGGCCCAGCAGACGGAGGTCGACGAGAAGAACGGCGCCGCTCAGCATGGCCAATCCCAGAAGATGGATCCCGGCGATCATCGGAAAGAACCACGGCGAGCCGCGCATCGCCACCAGGAGCGGGGAGTATTGGATCCACTGAAAGACTTCAAGCAGCGACATCGGACCTACCCGAACCAATACAGTTGATACGGCATCATGCGCCCGGCCAGGATGATCGAGGCCCACAATGCCAAGGCCACGCCTCCCGCCACGCGGACTCGCCGCGGTGGGACCGGGTCCAGATCCCATTCGGCGATACGTCCGTACGCGGTCATGTGAAACACCCACACATTGACGCCGGCCGCCACCAGCATCGCCATCTTGGCCCGGAAGAAGAGGTTTTCATACCTGTCGATGGGTGCCGCATACAGGAGTAGCGACCCGGAAAGGAGCATGACCAGAAAGCCGGCGGCCGTCCAGGGGAGCAGGCGCGAGATGACTTCCGACGCCGGCACGCGCCGCAGGGCGACGCCCAGGAGCCGCAAATCCACGATGGCGGCCGTCCCGACAAACAGGCACAGCGTCAGGATGTGGACCGTCAGAACGATCAGATACAGGTAAAGGGATTCGTGGAGTGCGATGCTGGGGGACGTGGCCCCCAGCCACTCAAAAAAGCCGCGGAACGACATTCGAGGGTAGCGTGTGTGCTCCTATGCGCGGACGGGATGACGCCGTGCCCGTCGAGAACTTACGGTTGCGGCGTGCCGGGGACGGGATTCCCATCGGCGCCCGGGGCCGAGCCGCCCATGAAGATCTTGCGCCCGTCCAGATACTCGAAGAACACGCCGACGCCCTTGTTTTCTCCGCTCTTGGCCTGATACCCGAAGATGTTGATCTCGGCGCCCACCGGCAGCGTGTCCCGAGTCACACCGTTTCTGAAGAGGTTGAGCGGCGGCCCGCCTTCCATCCCCCAGTTGGTCACGGTGCCGTCTTCGTTGGTCACGTCCATCCAGATCCAGGAGTGCGGGTTGACCAGTTCCACATAGGTGACCGTTCCCTGCAAGTTGATCGGCTTGTTCTCATCGAATGCCGCCGCGAAGGAATGATGTCCCTCGGCCGTTGCCGCGAACAGCAACGCAACTCCGGCGGCGACCGTAACGGCTATCGTGATCGTTTTCCGCATAGCGTTCCTCTCACTGCTCCAGGCCGACTTCGTATTCGCCCGCCCGGGTCTGGACTCCTCGCATGACGTTGATGATGCCGTAGTTCTGTTCGTGGCACGCAAACTCGAACAGGCCCGGCGGCTCCATCTTCGGCCACGGAAACTCGATTGTCCACGGGGCTTCCCATGTCGTGGGATCCGTGATGGTGGCTTCGTAGAGAAGCGTGGCTTCGTCGATTCGAGTGAAGCGTTCCAGCAGATGCATGTTGCCCGCCGCCCCACGCCATTTGCGATCCTCGTGGAAGTTCGTCGTCTCGACAACCAGTGTATCGCCTTCCCAGCGTCCTCGCGCATCGCCCAACCAGGGCCGGATGTTTTCGGGAAGGTGTGCGCCTCCATCCAGCGGGATGATCCGCACGTCGCTGTTCGACTGTATGATGAGCACGACGTGGTCCGGCGTCTGGATGATCTGAGCCTCACCGGTCTGTTGGGTGAACGGAATCCCCGGCGGGCCCTGGTTCCCGGAAATGCAGCGTTCGTACAGGCTACGGGATTCGAGCGTGTCCAGCCGGGCCTGTGTCTGCAGCCGCGCCCGGCCCTCCGGGGTCAGCGCGGGAAGCTTGCCGTCGGGCGGGTCCACGATCAGCGCCGTGCGCCGGTTGGGCCGAATCGGGCTCTGCCACATGTCCATCCCGAATTCCGTCCAATCGTAGTGCACGGTTGCCGGATCGACGGACGCATCCGCGAGGACACGTCTCTGGAACTCTTCGATCGCTTCCTCGATCGTATACAGCGGCTGGTCGGCAAGGGCGTCGGGCCGTTCCAGAGGCGTGTAGGCCACGTTCAGCCAGTAACCGCTTAGATCGGGATCGCCCCACGCGGTCCGCAGGGAGAGTGGCCGTGGCCGGAGCGGGTCCCAGACACGCTCGATGGCGCTTGCGAGCGCTTCGTCGACTTCGTCGCTGAAGTACGCGAACGTTTCTTGCCCGGTGCGCGGGGAGGCTTCGCGGGCCGCCTCCAGGGCCTCCTCGTCCCTCGGATTGACGAGAGCGGAGGGCGGGGTCTGGCCCGGGACCTGGGCCCACGCCGTCAGCGTCCCCGCCAGGACGAACATCGAGACACTCCAGGAAACCACGACTCGAATACTCATTCGATCGTCCTCCTAATCTTCGGGCGCCGGATCCGGGTTCGACGTGAATCCGAGCGGCCCGTACATGAGCTCTTCAACGAACGGTACGCAATTGAACTCGATGAGCTGCGCATCTTCCTCGACTTGCCGATAGAGGATGAAGCTCATCGTCCACGGACGCGTAAACACGTTGGGGTCCTCGATCGTCGCTTCATACCGCATGTGGTAGGGACTGACCGGCGTCCATCGCTCGACCACGTGCAGGGCGTTGCTGTGGAAGTTTCCGGCCCGGTCGAACCGCGTGTGCTCGTTGAGGCCCGATACGTCGACGACCAGCGTGTCGCCTTCCCAATGGCCATTCGACCAGCCCATCCATGTATCCACGGGGGCCGCCTGGTCCGAGTCCATGTAAATCGTACGGGACGCACCCTTGTACTCGTACACGATCAGTATTTGATCCGGCGTTTGAAAGATCTGAAACGGGTACGGCATGTAGTTGGCGCGCGGGACCCCGGCCCGGTAGCACTGGATCTCCGGGTCGCCCGTATCGAAGCGGCGCGGATCGTTCGTCACGTTGACGACCATCCGGTTTTCGTAGTTCTCTCTCTGACGTTCGGCCGCCCCCGGCTGGTACGGCAGCTCGTTGCCCTCGACGATGCCCTGGCCGGCGCGAGCCGCGCCCCATGCGCCCAGGAGTTCGGGGTATTCTCCGGGTTCCGCCGGGTGGGCCAGGATGTTCCGGTTCGCGGTGGTGAAAGACTGCCAGATCCCGCTGATGTCGGGGCTGCCGTCCGCGGTACGAGGCGGTGTATATGGGGGGAACGTTTCGTCCGGAGGCGTCTGCCCGAGTGTGGTCCGTGGGGCGGAAGCGAACAGAATCAGTACGGTCGCCGCCACCGTTGCGGCTTTCAATCTGTTCGGCATCAAAGGCCTCTCCGTACCCAAGCGGTCACGCACCGATCTCGGCACGTAAAACGTACGTTGGGAATTTCGTCTAATCTGTCACAGCGATTCGGCCGGTGTCAACAAGAGCCGGTATTGGGTAATCGATCCAAGATCGGCTGGTATTGAACGCCCGTCACCATTTGGTCAAGACGTGGCCGTATTTTCGAATTCTTTGATCCTTGGAGATCAACGTCGCGCCGTGATGCCGGGCTGACGCCACGATCATCCGATCAGCGGGATCTCCAGCGGATAAGTAAAATAAGCGGCGTTCGCAGTACAGGGACTGGCAAGACGCACGACCGGAATGTCGCCGTTGTGGTGTTATGTTGAGCCGGAGGGAGCCAGGACGGGAGAATCACGACAAACGATCGTTCCGGATACGCGAGATTCACGACCCACGCACACGAATCCGGCTTCGGCCTTTTGCCGTCTTCAGAGCCAGTCCGTTTCAGTGGGTTGCACAGCCGGGTTAACGGGTGGTGCACGCGAAGGCAGGCCGAGGCAGTCCAGTATTTTCTGGGTAGCGTCCGGAGGATGAATGGCTGCAAGGACTCGCATGTGACCCTGGCACCGCGCGCATTCCAGCACATCTAGAGCCCAGACACGTTTCATCAATTCCGCCCAGGTATAGTTCCGCGGATGTGGAACAGTGCGGGGCTCCACCGCCACGGGCCGGACCGCCGCGACGGCTTCCCCGGGGGCGGGCGATGCAATGATGATGGGTGTTTTCGGAGTACCCGCAGCGTCGGGCATCGGCCGGTCGAGGTGCTCCGCCGCGACGGATGCCTGCAGATGCGTCACCGCGGCCAGATGGTCGCCACGCATCCGGTGCTCGGGGGCCGGCACCAGCTCCGGATCCTGCCCGAGCACGGACCGGGGCCGATCGCCCGCAACGCGCGTGTGCGCTACTCGACGGGCGGGTGCTCGACCGGTGAGACCCCGCTCGACGTCGAGATCCGCGACCTCGCCTGCTATGAGGCGGCCTGCGGCCTCGGGGGTGCGGAATGATGTCGCCGCAGATGGTCCGGCTCGACGAGCACCTGCAGCGGCTGCGCCTGACCACGGTGCGCGAGCGGCTCGAAGCCCTCCTGCAGGACGCCGCCGAAAAGGAACTGTCGTATGCCGACTTCCTCGACGGACTGCTGAGCGAAGAGGTGTCAGCGAAGACCGCCAAGCACGTCACGATGCGAACGAACCTGGCCCGGTTCCCGTTCATCAAGGGGCTCGACAGCTTCGACTTCCGCTACCAGCCGTCGGTCGACCGCAAGCAGATCCAGAAGCTGAGCCTCTGCCATTTCGTCGAGCACGGCGAGAACCTGGTGCTGCTCGGTCCGCCCGGGGTTGGGAAGACGCATCTGGCCGTGGGCCTCGGGCTCAAGGCGATCGAGCATGGCTACCGGGTACTCTTCACGACGGCCGCGGCGATGCTGACCACGCTGACCAAAGCGTTGAGCGAAGGGCGGTTCGACGACAAGCTGAAGGTCTTCACGATCCCGCGGCTTCTCATCATCGACGAGATCGGGTATCTGCCGATCGACCGTCAGGCGGCGACGCTGTTCTTCCAGCTCATCAGCTGTCGCTACGAGCGCGGCCCGATGATTCTGACCAGCAACCAGAGCTTCGGCAGCTGGGGCGATGTCTTCGGCGACCGGGTGATCGCCAGCGCGATCCTCGACCGGATCCTGCATCACGCGACGACGATCAGCATCCGGGGCGATTCGTATCGGCTGAAGGACAAGCTGAAGTCCGGGGTGGTCAAGCCGACGACAGCGGGAACGTGAGCGATGAGACGAGTGCCGGTGGACACTGCCGTCGTTGTGGACGCGCAAACGCGCCCACAACGACTTGGACAGGCCGCAGACGGCCTGCCCACAGGGCCCACCGGCACTCGTCTCATCGTTGTGATCAACCAGGGGTGGGGAATTTTCGATGACCGTAGGTGGGGAATTTTGAATGACCGTTGACAGTGATCGGGGTGCTCTAATATCGTCTATCGTCCGGTGAGTGGTGGAGGCGGCGGTACAACGACTTGAGCCAATCTTGCACCTGACCTGGTAGCGACTTCGAATTTCAAAAGGGGTAGAGCGTCGATGAGCAGAGTCCGTAGAAAAGCCTCAAGGTCACCAAACTGCAGTACAACTGAGACACGTTGCGTGGGGGTAGGGAGGGATCGACCTCTACCCGAATGCGCTCGCTGCCCACACGAATTCCTGAAGCGGTCTCAAATTAGTCAACGCCTCGGCTGTTGGTCGCGGCAGATAGTGCCGTGTCAAACAATTTCCCTAGTGATAGCGCCACGCTTCCGGGGTCTGAAATTGTGCCGCTGAGTCTCAACTATGCGCTTTGGCAAAAAACAAGGCCCGGCCATCCGTTCCCAACTCTTCAGCCTCAATTTGACGATCCTGCTATTCGCGCAGGCAGTGGGGGTCACCGGCTGGTTCGCTGTCGTTACGGCTGGCGGAATCCTTGGCCGTAGCCTGGCGGCAAACCCGGCCCTGGCGACCTTGCCGGTGTCACTGCTCATCGTGGGCAATGCCGTTTCCACGTTCATCGCTTCGTGGACCATGGCGCACGTGGGCCGCGCCCGTGGCTTTGCGATTGGCGCGACGGTGGGCGCCTTCGGAGCAGCCTGTGCTTTCCTTGCAACCCTGACTCACGACTTCGCGCTGCTTTGTGGCGGCTCGATCATGATGGGCTGCGCGGCCGCGTTTTCTCAGCAATACCGCTTTGCCGCCACTGAATGTGTCGGTGCGGCGGCCGCACCAAAAGCGATCTCAATCGTGCTTTTGGGCTCCATCTTTGGCGCTTTCCTCGGCCCGGGACTGATGTCGTGGGGCGAGGACTGGGTCGCGGGCGTACCGTTCGGTGGCTCATTCGCCGCTATTGTGGCGTGCTATTTACTTGGCGCTGCCGCCCTCCTTGCCTTGCGGCCGATGACCCCTTCGGCCGAGGAAGAAACAACCGGGGGCGCTCGTCCTCTGCGCGTCATAGTTCGCGGCCACTTCTTTATCGCGGCCGTCACGGGGGGCGCGATCGGGTGGGGCGTCATGACTGTCTTGATGACGGCCGTACCGCTGGCCATGCATATTGTCGACGGGTATTCCCTGGCGGCAACGGCGGCGGTCATCCAGGCCCATGTGCTGGCCATGTACCTTCCTTCATTGATCAGTGGTGCTCTCATCGGACGCTTCGGCGCCGGGCGGGTGATGATTGGGGGAGTGGCGCTGCTTGGCGCCACCCTGGTTGCGGGCCTGGCGGGCCGCCACATGCTGCACTACGGCCTGGCCATGGTGGCGCTCGGCGTCGGTTGGAATTTCCTCTATGTTGGAGGAACGACGCTACTGGCCCGAGCCCATCGTCCAGCCGAACGCTTCCGTGTTCAGGCGCTGAACGATTTCAGCATTATGGGTATCTCGGCCTTTGCCTCCTGGAGTTCGGGGGCAGTCATGGAGCTGCATGGCTGGAACGGGGCGCTCTACGCCTCGATTCCCGCCATCCTCGTTGCAGCTATGGTCATTCTCTGGGTACGTCCGGACCCTCCGCCAGCAGCTGACCGCGCATGAGAGCAGGGGCGGCTGTCAACGGTCATCAGAAACCGCGTCAATCTGAACAGATGGTCGACCACAACATTTTGTAAGAATTAGGGGACGTTGTTGAATTACTGGAATAACTGTCTCCGTTTCCTATTCCTGACCGACTGAAACGGCGTAGCAGATGCCTTCCCGAACGCTTCGGTACACTCGCAGGCACTCACACCGCGATTCGTCCTCGAAACGCGGCCGAATCGTTGCACCAGCAACTCGCACACGGTATCCTTAATTCTCCGCCCGTTTTTTCCTCCCTCCCTAAGCGTCGTCGCACGCTTGGTTCTCCAAGTGTTCGATGACGACCACCCCGGCCCGAAAACAGCAGGTGTGCTGACGGCCTGTTATTGAAGTTGTACCGCACCCGGTTTCTTGGACACTCGTTTGTACTACGCGGCCGGGCGTAGCTGGTAGGTTTCGCGCGCTTCGATGGGCGTCAGGTATCGGAGCTTCTCGAGGCGCCAACTCTGGTTGTACCGCTCGACGAAATCGGCGACGGCCGCGCGCACGTCGTCGAGGTTCTGAAAGACCCTGCCGTAGATCGCTTGCTCCTTGAGTGTCCGATTCCAGCGTTCTGCAACGCCATTGGTTTCGGGTTCCTCGACGAAGCCGAAGCTCGGACGGATGCCCCAGTATTTGATCTGATTGAGGAAGTGGTCCGACAGGTACTGACTCCCGTGGTCCATCCGCAGCGCCAGCCCGCGGGCGACGTCGGCCTCCACCGAGCCGTACATCTGGCGCAGGCCTTGCGCGATGGGTTCGAGGGCGGCGAAGCGGTGGCCGACTTTGCACACGTGCCACCCCACACATTCCGCGTTCCAGTGATCGACCGCCGCGAACGTCCAGACCCAGCCGTCGTCCACCGTGAGCACCCGCACGCCGTCGGTCCCCCACATGACGTGGGGTGCCGCGGTGATGATGGTCCCGGCGTGGAGCACCGGATCGCCCTGGCGCCCGCGATGGGGCGAAAGGAGTCCGTGCGCTCGCATCACGCGCAGCACACGGGAGCGGGCGACGCGGATCCCATCCAGTATCCGCAGCCGCGCGTGCACCTTCCGATGGCGCTCGCCCTGCTCCCGACGTCGCGCACGAGCCCGCCGGGCGTAGAGGGCCGAACGCGTGCGCTCCCACACTCGACACACCCGGTGGATTCCATAGCGGCGCCCGCTGCTCGCGGAGGTCGTGGCGCTCATCGCCGCGACCTCCGCATCGGCAAAGGGAGGCGGCGCTCCGCGGCTCGGGCACGCTCCCGCAGCAGCTCGTTATCCATCGACAACTCTCCAATGTGTCGCTTGGCGGCATCCAGCTCGGCGGCCAGCGGCTCACCGGCCTGCGCCTTCAGACCGAGTTCGAGACCGGCCAGCGCCCGGGCCTTCCACGCCTCCAGGCGATAGATCTCGACCCCAACCTCACGCGACAACACGTCGAACGACTAGCCGCGCAGCAGCCGCAGCACAACCTCCCGCTTCCGGCCCGCGCTCCACCGCTGCCCCGGGCCCAAGGCTCCGACCTCGGCCGCGGCGTCGGCACCGACTCCAGTCGCCCTCCGGGCTCCCTTCGTCCGTGCCGACCCACGTCCATTCACGCTCCTCGACTGAACCATTCTCCCAACCTCCTTGGACATCAGATTCTCCCTTAATCCGTGTCCAAGAAAACTGGGGGCGCCTCACCTTGAAGTGTTCCCCAAAATTCGGACAGGTCGCTAAGGTGTAAAATCGCTGCCTCGGGAGAGGCAGATGAAGAAGCGAGGGCGGAAGCAGTACAGCGCGGATTTGAAGGCAAAGATCGCTGTGGAAGCGGTCAAAGGGCAGCGGACGATCCAGGAGATCGCGTCCCACTACGAAGTTCACCCGAACATGGTGACGAAGTGGAAAAAGCAAGTGCTCGACGGCGTATCGGAGATCTTCTCCAATGGCCGGGCACAGGCCAGTGAAGCCGATGAGCAAGCGCAGGCCGAACTCTACCAACAGATCGGACGATTACAGGTCGAGGTGGAGTGGCTCAAAAAAAAGTCGGGACTTTCCCGTTAGAGCAACGACGGCCATGGATCGAATCCAATCACGACGAGTTGAGCATCGTGGAGCAGTGCCGGTTGACCGGAGTGTCCCGATCGGGACTCTACTACGCACCGGTGGGCGAGAGCGCCGAGAACATCGCGCTGATGCGTCTGTTGGACGAGCAGTATACGCGAACCCCGTATTACGGGATTCGGCGGATGACCTGGTGGTTGGAGACGCAAGGTCGGCCGGTCAATGCGAAGCGGGTTCGGCGACTGCTCCGGCAAATGGGATTGGAAGCGATCTATCCCAAACCGCGGTTGTCGATGCCGGCCCCGGGACACCGGATTTACCCGTACCGGTTGCGCAATCTGGAGATTGTCCGTCCCGATCAGGTTTGGGCCACGGATATTACCTATATCCGACTGCGGCAAGGATTCATCTATCTGGTGGCGATCATGGACTGGTTCAGCCGGTACGTGCTGGCCTGGGAAGTGTCCACGACGATGGACAGCGGGTTTTGCGTGTCGGCGCTGGACTGGGCGCTGACCAAGGCGCGACCCGAGATTTTCAACTCGGATCAGGGCGCGCAGTTCACCAGCGATGTCTTCACGCGCCGGCTCGAAGACTGCGGCATCACGATCAGCATGGACGGCCGGGGCCGGTTCCTGGACAACATCGTCGTCGAGCGCTTATGGCGAACGGTGAAGTACGAGGAAGTGTACCTGAAGGACTACTTGAGCGTTCCCGAGGCGATCTCGAACCTGAATCTGTATTTCAGGCATTACAATCGGGAACGCGGCCACGAAGCATTCGACTATCGGACACCCGAGGCCGTTTACTTTCAACGCCCGCCAGGGGCCTGTGGAAACTGACGCAGCTGTGGGAATCCGCACACGACGCGGATTCCCACAGCTGCTTGAAAACAGCCTCGGAGACTCGGCTTTTTCACAGTTACCACAGGCTCGGCGACGGGCTAAATATCAACCCATTTCAACGGCAGCGATCCACCTTAAGAACCGGGATTTTCTGTCCGAAGAATGGGGAACACCTCAAGCCCATAGTCTTTACTCGCCCCGGCACCAACGACAAACGTTGTCGGTCTCGCGATCACTCCTGCCTCCGTTCGGCAGTCATGAACTCAAGGATATTCATTTTTCGGTGTCCGCGCTCGAAGCCGATGTGACCAATATCCAATCCGCAGGCGGCCGCCGCTGGCTGCCGTCCGCTCCCTCGCCTACTATCTCCCCGTCGTTGAGGAACTCCTTCAGCAACGGTTCCCCCCAGGTTACCTGCCCTATCTCCGATCCAAAGTTCAGATGCCACCAACTGGCTGATCGGTCGGCGCGTGTTCAAAAAACCGCGGTTTCTCGTGATCGGCAACAGCAAAGGTGAAGTTCTCCGCGTCCATCCGGCCGTAGAAGCCCCAAACAATTCGGGGATTTGGCGTCAAGAACCGAACAAACGTAAAAACCTATACATTGCCACCTAAGTTTTGCAACGCCTCCGGCAAGGACAGCTTGCGTCACGGTAGCGAAGGGTAGCGCCGAGTGGCATTGATTCGACGTTCTCGGGTACGGGTTGCCGTCAAGAGTAGTCAGACCGAGTGCTATGGTGTGCACACCAGATCAATATTGTTAGCACGCTGAGTTCCAAAACTGTAAAGTGTTTATTATCTTTACGTTAGTCATTATGATGACGTGAAGTAAGCGTCCAGTGCATCCTGATCCGTCTCGTCTATCGTAGGGCAATCGTAGGTAGTGTCCTAATAGTGAGTTGGATTTCTGTCCGGATTCTTGGAGCCTTGAGTGACCGCTTATGGCAAAGATCGCGGAACGCGCGGATTGATGATAGGGCCGTTCAGCTTCTCATAATGATCAAGTGCTAGGTCAAGTAGGTCGCGTAGAGCCTTAGCTTGAGACCATGACAATGCAATCGAGGCGCGCTCCTCGATTCTCTCCTTCGCCCCCCCCGGTCTATCGCGCGGCAGCAAGCTCCTCTCAGAAAACCTGAGTCGAATGTCGTGCGCGGTCCAGTCAAGATCCACTCGGTTGGCGTATGTGTAAAAGACGCCACCATCGCGCTCCACAACGATAGGTTGGTTCTTCTCTAAATCTGAAGCCATGATTCCTTTTTTCCTCTACTTA
Source organism: Terriglobia bacterium (assembly GCA_963555775.3). Classification (GTDB taxonomy): domain Bacteria; phylum Acidobacteriota; class Terriglobia; order 20CM-2-55-15; family 20CM-2-55-15; genus JAJEDW01. The sequence continues at coordinate 715,750 of CAUVWY020000010.1, forward strand.
TGGAGCAGGCTCCCGCTGGTTACGAACTCCTGAGATGCTGCACCCACTGTTGTTATTTCCCTAATTGGGACATTCTGTCCCGATTCGAGATGCATGTCGCTGGTAGAAGCGTCAAGAGTTCCCGTTTCATATTCATCAGTAAAACTTGGAACCTGAAAGCCTTCCGGGGTCAGTCGAGAAAGCCTATGTAACATCTGGGAGAATGGAGCAAAACGTACATCAAGATCCACGTCGAAAGCCCTCGCTAACAGGAGCAGGGTCGGTACGGTTGGGATAGCCTTATTGGGGTCTTCTAAGCGCGAGACCCAAGACTGAGATTTGTTCAAGGCCTTGGCGAGTTCGGCCTGGGTCACGCCTCGCTGCTCCCTAATGGATTTTGCCTGAACAGCAAGCCCAGTCCGAACCTTTTCTTCCACGAATTCATGGCGATACTCAATCCCCGTCGCAAGGTTATGTGACAGCTGTGCCTTTAGCGAAGACGTGCTCGCAAATATACTTGTGGTTGCTGACGACAAGCTTCCGTTTGGAGTCGGCATTGGACAAAACCCCCCTCGCAAGTTTTCCTTTCTCTATCGCACCGAGAAGCAGTGTGAACTCTTTACGTCCGGGACCGTAGAACCCGATCGGGCGGTACTGATTCCCATCGGATACAACTCGGAGTTCAACCAGTTCCGGCCAGCCCTTGAGGGCGCTAACGTACTGTGGAGGCCAAACCTCCATTGCCATCATGTACACGATCCGAGCGTCAATCTTCGCGGCTGCTTTCACGGGCAACCCATCTGACCATTCTCGGATTTCATTCTTTCCGCGACCATCCACGAAGTCATAAAAAGTCCACATTGGGATTGTATCAGGATTTACAGATTTGTATTGTGAACAGTCTGTAGGCAATATCTAGAAATCATAATATTATGCGGGGGCGGATAAGTAAAATAAGCGGGGTTCGCAGTACAGGGACTGGCAAGACGCACGACCGGAATGTCGCCGTTGGGGTGTTATGTTGAGCCGGAGGGAGCCAGGACGGGAGAATCACGACAAACGATCGTTCCGGATACGCGAGATTCACGACCCACGCACACGAATCCGGCTTCGGCCTTTTGCCGTCTTCAGAGCCAGTCCGTTTCAGTGGGTTGCACAGCCGGGTTAACGGGTGGTGCACGCGAAGGCAGGCCGAGGCAGTCCAGTATTTTCTGGGTAGCGTCCGGAGGATGAATGGCTGCAAGGACTCGCATGTGACCCTGGCACCGCGCGCATTCCAGCACATCTAGAGCCCAGACACGTTTCATCAATTCCGCCCAGGTATAGTTCCGCGGATGTGGAACAGTGCGGGGCTCCACCGCCACGGGCCGGACCGCCGCGACGGCTTCCCCGGGGGCGGGCGATGCAGTGATGATGGGTGTTTTCGGAGTACCCGCGGCGTCGGCCATCGGCGCAGACTGTGCGTCCGCTTCGGTGGGGACGATGAGAGCTCTCCATTTGGCCGCGGGAGCAAGGATGCCGCTGTATCGAACCAGGTAAGTGCGTGGAGCGGGCACCAGCGCCGAGAGTTTTTCCAGCAACTCCAACCCTTCAAAGACCACGTGCGTGGTTCCGTCACGCCAAGGGCGTTTGAAACGATAGAGCAGGCGTGGGTCGGGCAGCGGTTCAATGCGTTCCATCGCGATTGGTGGCCGGGCGCAGTATCGCGCCAGACGTTCCAAGCGCTGGCGGTCTCGAGCGGCAACCGCGACATTCGCGTGCAGGCTGAAGCCGTTGACGCTGGCACATCGCGGACTGGCCAGGGCCGTCATGCTCTCCGGATCGACCTGATCCCCCACGCGGGTCACGCGTCGACCGGGGTTGGGTCCGAATGCCGTCCGGCCCGATATGGAGGCGGCATAGAGGCCGGCCAACCACGGTTGATCGCGCGAGAGCGGATCGGCCTCTTCAGGATCGGTGTCGGGTCCCAGGCCACGACCGATGAGCCATTTTGGGATACGTTCGGCCAGCGACCCGGCCAGTCGGGCGATTTCGTGGCCCCCCGGGGCCGGCACCGCATGAAACCGAGGATTGCCGTCGTCATCGGCCGCGTACACGCCATCGATGGCCAGCATGTGCAGGTGTAGGTTCAGATTCAGAGCCGAACCAAATCGCTGTATGAAGGTCACGGCACCGCACTGCGCATTCGGTTTGGCGCCCAATGGGATGGCCCGGCGAATTAGGGCGCCAAAAACAGTCCGGGTGAAGATGCCGAGGACACCACGGACCATATCGGCATCGTAGGCCAGGCGGTAGCGTAACGCATAGGGGAACGACAACACCCACTGGCGGACCGGGACCCGGGGAAATACACGGTCGACCAGGTGGGCTGCGGTATCGGACATCCGACGTCCGCCACAGGAATTGCAGAACCCCCGTTTCTTACACGAAAACGGAACCACACGGTCCAGCCCACAGGCATCGCAATGGACGCGAATGAAGCCCTCAGCCAGAATGCCACAATTTAAGAACTCGCGGAACTCGCGCTCCACAAAGCCGGGCACGTTGCGATCACGTTGACGTTGTCGATCGAGGAAGGTTTCCAGATGTTCGGCGACAACACCATAAAGAGGACTTTCCTCTGGATTTCGGGGCCGGTAGGTGTCGATCGCCACGAAGGTATCGGCGAATGCAACTGGACAGGCAACCCCCACCATAGCCGTCTCAGCAACTTAGGTCCCGGCCGCCATCGACGAGTCCGGCTTCAAAACGATCCCTTGTCGCATTTGTCTCATGTTTGCCGCCTTTTGTCCGGTGTGGGATCAGGCCCCCGTCTGGTGCTGCGCGATCTGTGAAGGCGTTTCGAAAAGCTCGGTGCTTCGATGCCGTCTCCCCGGTTTCGCCCCGTGCGCTACACCGTGGTAGTGGTGCCGACGGCCAACTGGGAATCCCGGATTGTGGTCGGTCGTATACGCTGCGGCAACGGCCTCCCAATCAGTCGGCCCATTCTCCCACACCCCAAAGACAAGAACCACAGCAGCAGAACTATTCTCGCCGACAATACTCGAACTTCGCCAACTTGTGAGGGCAAACCCTCTTGTGATACCTGAAAGCGCTTAGATGCATGCCGGGAGGATCGTGCTCCCCTTGTTTAAATTCTTCAAGCCACTCCTCATCGTGCCAAGTATCGCTATTCTTTGAAATTCTCTTCACGTAGACATGCACGATGGAGTCGGTCGGAATTGCCGAGCAAGCGATAACCTCTCTCAGGCAGATTCCTTCGAAGATGACCTCCTCTAGCAGCCTGTCGGACTTTCGGCGTAAGTCCTTTGTTTTCAACGACGGCCTTTTTTAGCCCGAAACCGTAAACACAGTCATATGAATGACTTAGGTTTTTGATCCGGTGTTAGTCCGACAGGCTGCTAGACGAGGTCATCCACGGTTATGTTGAGCGCGTCGGCAATGCGCTTCACGGCCTTGACCGAGCCGGGCTTCTTCCCGTTCTCAATGTCCGACAGATAGGAGGCCACAATCCCGGCGGCAGCGGCAAGCTCTCCGGCCTTCATGCCGCGATAGTCGCGCCACACGCGCACCGGGTGTTCTCCGCTCGCGATGCGCTTGACCAGTTCGAAAGGCACGAGTTCTTGATCGGGATTTTCTAGAACTCGCCGAATGATTGCGGCATCCATGATGTCTTCGTCAACGGCGGTTCGCAACGCCTCGTATTCGGCGCGCGGGACAACAGCATATTCTTTGCCGCCAAGGGTGATGGTTTGGAGTTTGGGGGTGGTCATCGGTATGCTTCTCCACGGGGCACGATAGCAGCAATCGTGATCGTTCTGGCTTTTGTGTCGAGCGTATACAGTACCCGCCAATCGCCTACCCGGAGCCTGAAGCCATCGGTCGCTTTCAAGGCGGTTACGTTGTTGTTCGGAGCGAAGGCTCTGCCGCAAGATCATCGATTTTGCCGATAATCGTTCTCTCTGCGTTGTTTGGCATGCCACGGAGGCGGCGTCTTGCTTCCTTCGTGATCATGACCTTAAACACAGGATTAAAATAGCTATTAGAGAATAAGATGTCAACCACAGATTATCTGTTAAAGAAACACCAGTCCTACGCGCCGGATATCTAAAGGGAAACTCGGGGCGTGCGTGCAGCACGTTTTATGGCCTGAGAAGGGATCACCTTATGGATGATAAGGCGACCGCCTACGGTTGTTTCCCTTTCGCTGTGGACTCTGAAGCAGAGGGTGATGGTTGGGTGACGAATGTAGGTAACAATTTCACGGGGAGGAATGCTTGGTGACGATGTGTGATTAAATTGTATAAGGACTTGCGAGGACCGATTTACAACCGTGACAAAACCGTGACAAAACCCCCGATTCTGAGTCGGTTGGGATTAGCTTTGAGCGAAAAGCAGAGTCCCGCGGATAAGTAAAATAAGCGGCGTTCGCAGTACAGGGACTGGCAAGACGCACGACCGGAATGTCGCCGTTGCGGTGTTATGTTGAGCCGGAGGGAGCCAGGAGAGAATTCGTTTCAGCGTTACTCTATACCGACAAGTCAACGTCCAGCAAGATCGAGGAGGACCAGATGATCGATCCGGCCCACCCGCTGACCGACATCCTCGCGCTGAACGGCGAAGAGGTGGTCGGGCGCCGGCCAGTATTTCAGGCCGCGCGCGCTCATCCGAGCCATGGTCGAAAGCGTGCGCCCCGATCCGGGCAAGCTGATCGCCGACCCGGCCTGCGGCACGGGCGGTTTCTTTCTGGCCGCCTACGACTTCATCACCAATCCGGACAACTTCAATCTCGATAGGGGGCAGAAGGCGTTCCTGAAACACGAGGCGTTTCATGGCAACGAGATCGTCGCCAACACCTGCCGCCTGAGGACTTTTACACACCTTTTTTAATGACCTCTAGAATCACTGCATGAAGTCCAACGGGTCCTCTACTACGGTCACTGATATCCCCGTGAGATCATCGGTCATGGAATCTGGCTCTACTACAGATTCGGTATCAGTTTCCGAGATGTCGAGGATCTGCCGGAGGCCGGCACAAAACGCATCGATCGGCGCCCACTGGCCGAGTTCCCCCCGCACCCCGCCCATCGCCGTGGCTGTACCAGAGGAGAATCCACAATTGGAGTAGGCGTCGGTCCCAACAGCAACCCAGCGCATCCGGCCTGATGTGAAACACCGTTGGCCCCGCGCGGCGTTCTCCCACCCCTTTTTTGTCCTTTGCCCAGACTTCAAATAATGGGTCACGGGAGAGGTCATGCTAACCTTGCACGATCCCGATTTCGAGGAGGTTCCCCCTTGAGCAGTCTTACCATCGTGCTCTCTGCCGCACTGTTTGCCGCCCCACAGTCCGGCCCCTGCGACGGGGTCGAGGGCCTCCCCGGCGCGACGATTACGTCCATCGAGCGGGTGCCTGCCGAGGCTCCGCTTCCGGAACATTGCCGCGTCGCAGCCGTCTTGACCCCGACGCCGGACTCGCATATCGAAATGGAAATCTGGTTGCCGATAGAGGACTGGAACGGCAAGTTCCTGGCTGTCGGCAACGGCGGCTGGGCCGGAAGTATCTCCAGGGACGCCTTGGCCGACGGGCTCAGCGAAGGTTACGCTGCGGCCTCGACCGACACGGGCCATACGGGACCCCCGGGCGAGTTCGCCGTCGGGCATCCGGAAAAGGTCGTCGACTTCGCGTACCGTGCGATGCATGAGACGGTCGTTCAATCCAAGGCCATCGTCGAGGATTTCTATGATCGTGCGCCGGACCTGTCCTACTACAACGGTTGTTCGACGGGAGGATGGCAAGGTCTGGCGGCAGCGCAGCGCTATCCCGGGGACTTCGATGCGATCATCGCCGGCGCGCCGGTCTACAACCGGCCGCACCTCCACGCGACCGAGATGCAGAAGTTCGTGGAGATCATGACCGACGAGCGCCGCCTGGTCCCGCGGGAAAAGATCGGGATGATCGCCGAGGCCGTCATCGACAGTTGCGATGCGGGCGATGGCGTGGTCGACGGACTCATCAACAACCCCGAAATGTGTCGATTCGAACCCTCCTCGCTCGCCTGCACGGGAACCGACACCGGGATGTGCCTGACTCCCGGCCAGGTCGTTTCCCTCGAACGCGCCTATGCGCCGACCTTCACAGATTCCGGAGAATTCGTCTATACGGGACATGCGCGTGGGTTCGAATTGGGGTGGCGGATGCCCGGGCCCGACAGCGAACCGCGGACGAGTCCCACGGCCAGTTTCAGATACCTCGGACATGAAAACCCCGAGTGGAGTTGGCGGGACTTCGACTTGGAAGCCGATCTGGCGCTGGTGATGGAGAATGCCGGTTTTCTGGAGGCGACCGAAACCGATCTCGTCGAATTCAGGGACCGCGGCGGCAAGCTGATCATGTACCACGGCTGGAACGACCCGGGTCCGTCTCCATTGAGCACGATTCAGTACTACAACGGGGTCTTGGATACGATGGGTCCGGACCAGGGCGATTGGATGCGCTTGTACCTGATGCCGGGTGTAGGTCACTGCCGCGGCGGTGTGGGTCCGGACCAGGCCGACTTTATGGCGGCAATCGAGCGATGGGTGGAATCGGGAGTCGCTCCGGATCGGATTACGGCTTCCAGGGTTCAGAACGGGCAGGTCGACATGACACGGCCGTTCTGTGCCTATCCCGAGGTGGCGCGATGGACGGGTGTCGGTTCGACCAACGATGCTGGGAACTTTGTCTGTGCGGCGCCTTGACACGATCGTCCATGACAACCGCGCCCACCATGCTGAGGTCACGATCGTTCAGCGGATGGCGGGCTGCCGGCGGCAAGGAATCGAAGCTGTTTACGGCAACGTGAACACCATCAACGTAGGATTCCCCGATTCGAGAGGCGCGAACGCGGGAGGAGCTGTCGGCTGTCTCCACCGATAGGCCGCGCAGTTCGAAGTGCCTCATGATCGGCCCGTGGAACATCGCCATGTCAGTGATCTTGTCCAGAGGAACCGTCTTTTCTTGCCGAATCAGAATGCCGCGCACGACGTGGAGGTTCTTCCGGCTGAGGCTATTGCGCTCATCCTGACGTATATACGCAGAAAGCTGGGGCAAGGACGCACGATTGTTGCGAGAACGTGCGAAAGATGCGAAAGGCTGAGACCTCGGCATCGGCGAGGACCAGGTGGAACCCATTTCCGCCTCGTCTTCCACGAGATTTCGTAATCGATCTGCAGCTCCATCCCCCCACCGTCACCGGTTCCATCCCTAATATCTGGAAGAGACCGCCTATTTGTCCTATGATCGTTGAACCACCTTACGGAGGACTCACTTGAAACTGGTTTTGTGGACGGCAGCGTTGCTATTCATCCTGTCTGGATGCGCGCCAACGGAGACGCAGGATGTGCCGGAAGCCACCGGAGAAGCCGTGCCCCACGTCGGTCCGGTCGAGGGCTTCCAGCCGGCGGAGAACTTCGATCCCGGCGACGTCGCTTCGATGCGAGAAAGTCGCGACGCATGGGTGGCCGCTTTCGCCGAGGGAGACGCCGCCGCATTGACGTTCGTCTTCCAGAAAGACGCCGTTATGGACTTGCCCGATGAGCTTGCCGCCATGCCGGGCGAAGAACTGCTTGCCAAATACTCGGCGGAACTCTCGTTCGACGAGTCCTCGGAACAGTTCATTACCGACGGAGGCGACCCCCGCACGATGACGAAGCTGCCCTGGGTGTCGTACTACGCCGACTACAACCTGACGCTGACCCCCAAGAGCGGCGGCGAACCGATCAGGAATACCGGTCGCTTCATGACGCGTTTCCACCGGCAGCCCGACGATTCGCTGAAAGTGATTCGCGGCCCCTCGGTCGGAGACCCGGCCCCGTTGTTCGCCTTGAACGAGATGAAGAGCGGCGACGAGATCCAACTGGCCGATCTGCTCGGCGAGAAGCCGACAGTGCTGGTCTTCGGGAGCTTTACCTGAGGCCCCTTCATGGCCAGTGTCGTGGACACTGAAGACTGGTACCAATCGAATAAGGATCGCGCCAACTTCCTGATGGTCTACATCGAGGAAGCCCACCCCGGCAACACCGTGGAGGACATAGAAGTACATGCCGCCACAACCATTGAAGAGAAACAAGCGTTGGCGGAACTCTGCACGACCGGGAACCTGAATCTGCCGACGGTTCTCGACAGGCTCGACAATGCTGTCGAGATCGCCTATGCGGCGTTCCCGGATCGCATTTACGTGCTGGATGCGGATGGCGCCGTCCGGCACAAGACCATGCCAGGCCCATTCGGCTGGGATGTGGCCGAATCGACCGCAATGCTGGAGCAGTTGCTGGAACGGTAAGCCATCGAGGCCGACCGGCGAGAACCGTCGTTCGTCAGACGACGCCGGTCAAGTCAATCTGCACATTCGGACAAACTAAGGAGGATCTCATGAGAAAGATGCTGCCGGTCGTCGGCGTGATTTCGGTCGTTCTGCTCGGTTCCGGGTTGGCCTTCGGACAGGGCGCGCAGCCCGATCCGATGACCTTTTTCATCACAAGCAACGGTTCGGGCGAAGGCGCCGATCTGGGCGGTTTGGCTGGCGCCGACGCGATCTGCCAGGGACTGGCCGCCGATGTGGGCGCCGGCGACCTTACCTGGCGCGCCTACCTCAGCACGCAAGGCACGGACGCCGTGAATGCGCGCGACCGCATCGGCGCGGGCCCATGGCATAACGCCCAGGGGACTCTGATTGGGAACAACGTCGACGAACTGCACGGTATGGGACATCGGTTTACCGTAATGACGGTGATCGACGAGAGGGGCCGCAGGATACCCGGGAGCGGATACGTTCCGAACCGCCACGACGTTTTGACGGGCTCCCAACCGGACGGCACCGCGTACTCGGCCGGGGAAGACATGACCTGCAACAACTGGACGAGCAGCGGTGACGGAACTGCCCTGCTCGGCCATCATGACCGGGCCGCCTGGAATTCCGCTCACGGCAGTCAGGGCTGCAGTCAGGAACAGTTACGGGCTACCGGCGGCGACGGCCTGTTCTATTGCTTCGCGGCCCAGTAGGCATTTCCGGCCTCCAGCCGGCGCGGTGCATCGTGGACATGAATCGTCGTGAATGGCTGTTGCGTCTGTCCTGCCTGGGGGCTGGAGCGTCGGTCCCCGGCGACGGCAACGACGCCGCGCCGTCCTCATGGGCGGCGTGGCGCCGGTCCCATATCGGGCCGCCACGATCGAGAACCGGGTCCAGGGCAACAAAGTCCGGGACACGACCCGTCAGGCCGCGGCCTTGATCCGGACCCTCGCGCGGCCGATGAGCCAGAACGCCTACAAGGTCGACATCGCGCAGACCTTGGTGGAAAGGACCCTCTTCGAGGGCGTGGAGTAATCGCGAAAGCGACGGGAGGGCCGACATGCTAAACCACATCCGTTCGATTCGTTTCATTCTTGCCTCGGCCGCGCTTGCGCTGCTTTTCGCGGGCACGCTTCACGCCCAGGACGCCGCCGCCAGCTACGCGCAACTCTGCGCTTCCTGTCATGATTCCGGTTTTGAGCGCGCCCCGGACCGCGAGATCCTGCGGGCGATGCCGCCGGAACGGATTCTCGCTGCGATGGAAGGCGGCGCCATGGTCTCCATGGCCAGCGGCCTCACCGGCGCGGGTCGCCGCGCCATCGCGGAATTCCTCGCGGAAACGACCTTTGGCGAGGCCCTGGACACAACGCCGCAGCCCGAGGCGATGTGCACGGGCGCCGGTGACGGCATCGTGGATCCGTCTGCCGGACCGCTGTGGAACGGTTGGGGGCCGGGGACCCACAACACGCGCTACCAGGAAGAATCGATGGCCGGGCTCGGCGCGGACGACGTCGCGCGCCTGGAACTGAAATGGGCGTTTGGCTATCCCGGGGAACTGAGCGCGGACGCCCAGCCGACCGTGGCGAGCGGCCGCGTCTTTGTGGGCAGTCCGAACGGCTATGTCTATTCCCTGAGCGCGGCGACGGGCTGTATCCACTGGTACCTCCAGGCGGCGAACGCCGTCCGCGCGGCGGTGAGCGTCGGCAGTGTCGAAACAGATGCAGGAGCGCGCCTGATGGCCTACATCGGTGACCGCGGCGGGAACGTTTACGCCGTCGATGCGGCAACAGGCGTGCTGGTATGGGAGAGGGAAGTCGAGTCGCATCCGCTGGCCCGCGTCACCGGCGCCCCGCGGTTTCATGCGGGCCGGCTCTATGTCGGTTCGGCCTCGGGCGAAGAGCTGGCCAGCGCCACACCCACCTACGAGTGCTGCACGTTCCGGGGGAGCCTGACCGTCCTCGACGGTGCGACCGGTGAGGAGATATGGCGCACCTATACGATTACCGAAACGCCCACACGGACCCGGGAGAACGCGATCGGCGTGCAGATGTGGGGGCCGTCGGGCTCGCCAATCTGGACGAGCCCTGCGATCGATGTGGACCGAAACGCGGTCTACGTCACGACCGGAAACAACTACAGCGATCCCCCCACCAGCAGCAGCGACGCGTTCATCGCCCTGGACCTCGACACCGGAAAGGTGCTCTGGTCCCGTCAGGTCACGGCTTTCGATTCGTGGAATTCCGCATGCCGCATGGAGGTCACGACCAACTGCTCCGAGAACGAAGGGCCGGATTTCGATTTCGCCTCCGGTCCCATTCTCGCGACGCTTTCCAACGGCCGCAACGTTTTGGTCGCGGGTCAGAAATCGGGTGTCGTCCATGCGCTCGATCCAGATCGGATGGGTGAGATCCTCTGGCAGGTACGCATCGGCGAGGGCGGTATCAACGGGGGTGTCCAGTGGGGTTCGGCGGCGGATGAGTCCAACGTTTACGTGGCGCTCTCCGACCTCGGGCGGCTCGCGGTGCCGAACAGCCAGGCGACCCGACCGGACCCCAACGTCGGCGGCGGCATGTTCGCACTTCGCCTGGAAGACGGAGAACAGGCCTGGCACACGCCCCCCGAACCATGCGATCCCAACAGAGAACGCTGCAGTCCGGCCCAGTCGGCGGCGGTCAGCGCCATCTCCGGCGTGGCTTTTTCAGGATCGGTGGATGGACACCTACGCGCGTATTCCACCTCGGACGGTTCGGTGATCTTTGATTTCGATTCGGTTCGAACGTACGACACCGTGAACGGGGTGGCCGCACGCGGCGGTTCCATGAACGTGGGCGGACCGGCGGTCAGTGGCGGCATGGTGTTCGTCAATTCCGGATATGCCGCCAACGGAATGCCGGGCAACGTATTGCTGGCGTTTTCGGTGGATGGGAACTGATGAAGAACCTGGTTCCGGTCGCTGTCGTTCTCTTTCTGGTCGCTGTCGCCGTCCCCGCCTCCGCGTTCCAGGACGTCGCCATTGCCACAACGATAACCTTTACCGAAGGCCCCACCGTCGATCGCGACGGCAACGTCTATTTCACGGATCTGGCGTCGCAGCGGATCATGATGCTCGGCAGCAACGGAGTTCTCTCGACCTATCGGGAGAACAGCAACGTGGCCAACGGTCTCCTGATCGACCCTGAAGGACGTCTGATCGCCTGCGAGGGCCAGAGCTTCAATCGGCCGGGCGTTTCGGTTCGGGGAATGCCCCGCGTCACCCGAACCGACCTGGACACCGGCGAGATCGAGATTCTGGCGGACAACTATCAGGGGATGCCGCTGGTGGGTCCGAACGATGTGACGCTGGACTCCGAAGGCCGGCTCTACTTCACGGACCTGGCCGGAGGGTCCGTCTACCGCATCGACGCCCCAGGTCAGCTCGAGCGGATTCTGACAAGACCCGAGATCGAACGCCCAAACGGCATTCAGATCTCACCCGACGATTCGACGCTCTACCTGGTGGAAGCCAACGGCGCCGAGGGCGGAGCGCGCATGATCCGTGCATACGATCTGAAGGCCGACGGGAACGTCGAAAACATGCGGGTCCACTACAACTTCTACCCCGGTCGGAGCGCGGACGGCATGAGCATCGATGTCGAAGGCAACCTCTATGCCGCCGCCGGCCTGCACCAGTTGCGGGGAACTCCGGAAACGCTCGACACCCAACCCGGAGTCCACGTGATCTCACCCGAGGGAGAACTCCTCCAGTACATTGCGATACCCGAAGATACGCTGACCAACACCGCCTTCGGTGGGCCCGACATGCGAACGTTGTATGTGACGGCCGGGAAGACGTTGTACAGCGTGCGGACGGCAATTCCCGGAATGGCCCGTTAGCCCGTGTCCTCCGGCATGTTGAGGAGTGAACACGACCGGGGCGCGGGGGAAGTATCTCGGAGCGCGATTGTCGGTCTCAGCGGATCGCTGACCCTGTTGATAGCTGCGTAATCCCAGTTCTTCGTGAAAGCGTGATTTCGAGCCTTTCCTTGATCCGCGAACGATGGCACGATTCGCTCACGGGATGAGTCGACGGCCGAGCGGGAGCCGGTTTTTTCGGAATCACGCGGTGATCTCCGGCCCGAACCCGACCCGACTCGATATGGAGCGAATCACATGAAATACACAGGTCTGGTCATCCTGGTGCTGGCGTTTTCTGCCGGCGCCTACGCGCGAACGGACGCGGAACTCATTGAGCACGCGTGAAGGCCGCGCCGGCAAGGGCTCGCGACGTGGTCGGCGTCATCAAGTGGAACAACGACCATACTTAGGAAACGCTGAGGGAGGGTACCAATCCGATGGTCTGCTTCGACCGGTCGGGCCAACTGGGTGAACCGGCGTTCTCAGTCCATTGCACCAGTATGGCCAACCTCCCCCGGGTGGCGCAGAACCGGATGTTCGCGGCCGAAAGCGCGAACAACGAGGAGCTGCAGGCGCGGCATCGTGCGTCCGAAGAGGACGGGAGCCGTATCGCGCCCGAGTTCGGTTCGTTGTTCGTTTCCATGCGGGGCGAGGACCAGGCGAGCGGCGGAATACGCACTCTGGGCCGGGGCTATCCGCAGGGTCGAGATCATTCGGTGGTCAAGGGGCCAGTGTCCGGCGTTTCGTCCCCGACCGCAAGAAAATCGCGAGACCGAGCTCGCCTGGGTTTAGCCGCCCAGGAAACGATCCCGGAGAGGACCCGCCATTCGGAACGTTCTGACGCCGAGGCGAACCGCCTGGAGAGGCCGCATGATCCGGGCTGGTCGCCCAATCCTGACGGCGGCCATGGTATGTTCTTGAATTCTTGCCGGGCGTGACTGGCACAACTGGACGGCAATATGAATAAGGAGCAAATCGTGGCGCTTGGCGGCGGCGGCTTTTCGATGGAAGAGACGCCGGTACTCGACGACTTCATCCTTAGCCTGACCGGAAAGACCGACCCGCGCGTTTGCTTCGTGCCAACCGTCGCGGGCGACAGCGAAAGCTATATTGTGCGCTTCTATCGCCGGTTTTCAGGAAGCTCCTCGAGGCCCACGCACCTTGAGTTGTTTCGTTACGACGGGAGGGACCTCGTGGAGTTTGCGCGGTCACAGGACGTGATTTACGTTGGTGGCGGCAACACGGCCAACATGCTGCTCGTTTGGCAACTGCATGGGTTTGACGACGCTTTGCGAGCGGCCCTGGGCTCGGGGACAATTCTGGCCGGCCTGAGTGCAGGCTCCGTCTGCTGGTTCGATGTCGGAGTGACGGATTCCTTCGGCCCGGAACTTGCCAGCCTCGACTGCCTGGGATTTCTTTCAGGCAGTCACTGTCCGCATTACGACGGTGAGGCCGCCCGTCGGTCCGCCTACCATCGGCTTGTACGTGAAGGAATGCCAGCCGGCATCGCCGCTGACGATGGGGTCGCCCTTCACTACGTCGATGGCCAGTTGCACAGAGTGGTCTCCTCTCGCCCCGACGCACGAGCTTACCGCGTCGAAATGGACAGCGATCGCGTCAAAGAAATACCGATTCGTCCCGAGACTCTTGGACCTACTTCCGGATGAGAAGGTGGCTGGGCATCCGGATCAGCGGTGAACCCCGGGGAATACGAATGTCTCCGAAATCCATCACGACATTGGATGTGCGAACGCGAGCGGCGTGCCGGCGATGGCTGGAGCGCCACCACGACTCGGAAGCTGAAATCTGGCTCGTATTTCACAAGAAACACACGGATGTCGCTTCGATCGACACTGAGGATGCCATCGAAGAGGCCTTGCGGATAAGTAAAATAAGCGGGGTTCGCAGTACAGGGACTGGCAAGACACACGACCGGGATGTCGCCGTCGGGGTGTTATCTTGAGCCGGAGGGAGCCAGGAGCCAGATGTCCGTTATACAATAGCCGCGCGAACTCCGGGAGCATCCAGATGATTCAGAGTGCGGCGTCTCGCAAGGTTTCCGTTTCGCTTTCCCTGGTGCTGGCGTGCGGTGGGCACGGACTGCTCCTCGCACAGACTCCGCCTGAAGGGCGCATGGTGATCGGCACGGATGTTGTATGCCGGGAGGAACCGGATCGAAGTTCGCCTGTAGTCATGGGCCTGGGCCTGGGCGATGACTTTGCCGTTCAGGACAGTAGGGCGGACAGCGACCGTGAGGCCCTATGGTACGCAATCGATCTTGGCTTCGGGCGTTCGTGCTGGGTCTTCGGACCGCTGACCATCGTTTTCGAATCTTACCGAAATCCGGACTCGGCCCTCCTGGCGGTCGCCGAACATGCGTTACAGTTGGGTGGCGACGCCGGCTTCGAGCGTTTGGTCGCGGTCGATAACCTGTTGATCGAGCGAAAGCTTCGGTCCGTGCGATACTTCCGGGCCCCGGCAGAGGCGCCGGCAATCCTCCAACTCCGGCATATGGAGGTCGTCGATCGGGCGGCCCGCACCGTCGGCAATTCACAGACGGCTCGACGGGACCCGATGAGAATGGCATGGGTGCTGGCGCACTCCGCCGTCAGATATTTTGAACCCGGGGGCCTCTACCAAGTGCCGGGCGAGCGCTACTGGGAACTCTATGAACGGCATGCGGCGTCTGCGGATGCGGAGTTGATTGCCTGGACGGCTGCGGAAGCACAGGTCTTCGCGGACGAGTGCTATGCGTCTTGCAATCTCGGTGCACGCGCAAGACCCTACATGCGATACTGGCAAGCGTTTCCACGCGGGAATTACCTTGTGGAAGCCCTCGCTATGACGTCAGAGTACGCCGAGCGAGCCGCCGGATTCTGCGTGCTCGTTTCGACAGGCCACCTGGCCTTTGATCGGGACCCGATCGCGACGCTGCTCGACGAGTTCCGCGTCAGTCTTCAAGACGTGTCCGTGCCAGAGAAGGATGAACTTCTTGATCAACTCGCCGAGATCGAACAGACCTGCGTTGAGGGAACGGTGGAGGATCTCGAGGATCCGGCCGCGATCCCTGGTTTGGTCAAAGCGCTGCCTCTTGGGTTTTCTATAGTCATTCCAAGCCTTGCAGCTTTCGGAGAGGAGTCGGCGCCGGCCGTTTTGGAAAACGTTCAGTCGGCCGACAGCGGAACGGTCCGGGCGGCGCTGGTGACGCTCAGGTTCATGGTGGAACGCGCCGAAACACGCCCCTTATCGGCTTTCACGCTCAGTCAGATTCGACGCGTCGCGAAACAACGACTCACGGAGACTCCCCAGTCCGTATTGACAATGGGAGCGGCGCTCGATCTCGCCGCTGTTCTGGAGGACCCGGAGCTCACACAAATCCTCGAGTTGCTCGCAACCGACTCCAATGAAGTATTGGCCAGGGGCATCGAGAGTCCCAGATCCATAGAGCGGATTCAGCGTCGCGCGACCGACCGGCTCGCCGGAACCCCTCCACTCCCGCGGCCCTGAGCTGCGTAAAAAAAGAGGCGTCAGCCAAGACGACGACACTGCCGTACATTTACGAACGAACTTGTGGGAAACCACACTAGTGTCCGGTCATTCAACAAGAGTCGGATAGAGATGTTTGAGTTTCACGCGGGCGTCGTGGGTGGTGAACTGCCAGTTGACCTTGCTCTGGATGCGGTCTCGGGACGCCTGCCACGCGGCGACCTCGTCGCGCAGCACGTCGAGTGAGGCGATGCGACGGTTGAGACACTGACGGATCATGACGTTGAGTTCGATCTCGGCGACGTTGAGCCAACGCCCATGCTTGGGCGTATAGACGAATTCGAAGCGGTCCCACAGGGCCTTGGCCACGGCCGGCGGAAAGGCCGCGTAGAGGGCGCCGGGGCGGTGGGTGTTCAGGTTGTCCATCACCAAGGTGATCCGCTTGGCGTCCGGGTAGCGTTCGGCAATGTCGTTCAGGAAGTGGGCCCAGTCGAGTTTGGTCTTGCGTGCGGATAAGTAAAATAAGCGGCGTTCGCAGTACAGGGACTGGCAAGACGCACGACCGGAATGTCGCCGTTGGGGTGTTATCTTGAGCCGGAGGGAGCCAGGACGGGAGAATCACGACAAACGATCGTTCCGGATACGCGAGATTCACGACCCAGGCACACGAATCCGGCTTCGGCCTTTTGCCGTCTTCAGAGCCAGTCCGTTTCAGTGGGTTGCACAGCTGGGTTAACGGGTGGTGCACGCGAAGGCAGGCCGAGGCAGTCCAGGATTTTATGGGTAGCGTCCGGAGGATGAATGGCTGCAAGGACTCGCAGCCCCCCAAGCGATGCTGGCCGCGTAAGCAGGGGCGGCGAGGCCGCTCCTCACGTCACAGGCCCCGAGTCCGAGGCCTCCGCAGGCGGTCAGACGCCCAGGTAATGCCTCACTCAACGATATGGCAGTCATGCCAGCAGCCCTCACATCGCCACGAAACCCTTTCTTCCGCAGCCTGCTAGTCCCTCAACGACGCCTGACCTGTTCCTTCGGACCGCCTCACTTCCCCGCATCGCCGGTTGCCCAGAGCGACTGCTCAAAGCCTTTCAGTCTTTCTCGCAGTTCTGCAACGCTCGCCTTGATCTGCTGCCCCGCTGTATCTATGACGATACTGGCCTGCCAGGGTTCATACTCACGGGCGCACACCTGCTGCCACGTAGGTAGTTGGTGCCCGACGATGTCAGCTATCCGTGACTCGACCCTGCGCCGATGCTCCGCCTGGTCGGAACAGACGACCTCAATCTCGATGCAACGCTTGCCTGCCCGCTGGGCGACTTCCCGCCAAGCGGCTCGCGTTGCCTCCACCGGGTTCACAGAATCGGCAATCACGGTGTGGCCCAGCCTCAGGTTATCCTCAGCAATCGCATAAGCGACCACGTACCCCTCTGGCCCCGATATCGTTACATAGGAGTTGCGCAACGCCTGCTCTATGGAATCGATGCGTAGATGAACGGCCTCAATGCCCCGTGCCAGTCCAGTGGCAATTGCCGTTTTACCCACCGCGGGAAGGCCTCCGAGGATCAATAACATCAGATTGTCGATTCAGTGGTGTAAGAAGCCCGTCCTCGGCAGGCTGTGAGCTTGCTGATTGGACGACGGCAGGTAAGCAAACCTGCCAATTATCGCTGAGAGTGTGCGAACCTTCAAGCGGCATGTAACGACGCTGAAGCTGCCACTGGTCGTTCTGCTCCAACAAGAGTGCGCCGACGAGGCGAACGATCGCCGGCTCATTCGGGAAGATGCCGGCGACATTGGTCCGACGTTTGATCTCGGCGTTGAGCCGTTCCAGCGGGTTGGTCGAGGAGATCTGAGTGCGATGGGCCTTGGGGAAGTTCATGGAGGCCAGAACGTCGGTTTCGGCGTCGTCCATCAACGCGGCAAGCTTCTGGAACTTCTCGCGCAACTGTTCGGCAACGAGCCGGTCGAGACGACGAGCGCGATCGGACCGGAGGACATGTGCGCTTGCAAGATCAGGACTGGCGATACGCATATCGCGTCTACTGCCCCGGACGCCCGGTCGTTCGAGCAGGTGCTGGAAGACCGGCTGGCTGCGGTCGGGGTGTTCCAGCAGGACGGCGACTCGTGAGCGGTCGCCGCAGGCGACGGTCCGTCGCGTTTGACGTCGGCACCGCCCGCGCCTGCGGTAAGGGGTTTGCGTAGTGGTGCTACAGCGTCTGACAAGGCTGTTGCGCGTTGTTCCGTGGATCGGCCGTCTTCGGTTGCCGCGGACCCGAAACACTGGAGGTTTCGTTGCGTGTTCAAGTTGTTTCGCGAACCAAGGTCTGCGGCTGGACGCGGTGAGGCTTGGCTCGACGAATGCGTCGCCTTGCCCGCGATGCGGGACGACGAAGGGCCGGAAGTTGACATCGGATCGTCTGATCACGCTGGGGCAACACTTTTTCGTTTGGGGATCGGTTCGCAGGTTCGACTACGGAGCGGCGCCGGCCATCCAGTTCAATGATCGGCGCAAGACTTGTGAGTTGACTATACGGCTGGATGCCATACCGGCTTGCGTGAGATAGCCCACCGAACGCTTTTCTCGTCGCGACTGTGGCACCCCGGACGGCTGTCGCGTCCGTCGCGCGACTGGCGTCAACAAGGTCATCGATCTTCCGAGCCGCTCGGCCCGACCTGATTATAGCCCCGGCCCCCCCGGCACAAAGGGAACCAGCGTCGCGAAGCTGTCGGCCACCACTCCAACCGCGTCCACCGTTGCCGCTCCGGCGTTTCCCTGGCTGACGTTGCCGATGAACGAGGCAATGCCAACGCCCACATTGATGGCGTCCCACCAGGTCTCAAGCACTTCCCCGTTCCGGTCCACGTACCGGAGCGGGTTGTTGCGCGTATACGCGTAGATGTTCCAGCTTTGCGGGTCCGAGGCGTCCCGGTCCGCAAAGGGGTTGTCCGAGGACAGAAACCGCCCCGCGGATAAGTAAAATAAGCGGCGTTCGCAGTACAGGGACTGGCAAGACGCACGACCGGAATGTCGCCGTTGTGGTGTTATGTTGAGCCGGAGGGAGCCAGGACGGGAGAATCACGACAAAAGATCGTTCCAGATACGCAAGATTCACGACCCAGGCACAGCCACACGTTCACGTCACGGAAGCCGGCAAACCCAGGCGCGTCATGGAACAGGCGGGGCCGCGCGTCCCGGACGTTCTTCTCGACCTGGCCTTTCTCCCATCCGGCGCCAAGCGTGCAGAACGCCGCTTCGAACAGGAAATGGCTCACCATCGCCTTGAACCGGGCGTTGACCACCCGGGCCTTCCCTCGGCCCACTCGGTCCACCGCTGTCTTCATGTTGTCGTAGATGCCCCGCCGGGGCACGCCACCCAACGCCGCCAGACAATAGTTGTGGGCGTCGAACAGCATCTCGTGGGACTGCAGCGGATAAGCCCGCAGCATGAACGCCCGGCTGTGGCAGAGTTTGAACTGCGCCACCATCAGCTTCGTGCGTTCACCGCAGATGACCACCCAGTCCTCGCTCCAGTCGAACTGGAACGCTTTGCCGGGCGCAAACACCAACGGCACGAACGTGTCCCGGCTCACCTTCGAGGCTTCTTGCCGTTGGCGCCGCCATACCCGCGCAAACGCCGCCACACGGTCATAGGACCCCGTTTAGCCAAGCTTCATCAACTCGCCGTGCAGCTGCTTGAGATTACGCCGCTCCTTGCGACCCCGGGCCGATTCCCGCTTCAACCACGACGCCAGCAGTCGGCGTGTCCTCCCGCACTCGGCGTAACCGTCCAGTTTGCTCCGGCTCCTGCGCTTCGGATAGACCGCCTCCAGAGCGCCGTTCACCAAGTGTTTGCGGATCGTATTGCGCGACAGCTTCGTCCGCCTGCTGATCTCTCGAATCGATATGCCCTCTCGTACATGCCAGCGTCTGATCACACTCAATATCGCCACGTCTATCACTCCTTTGCCCTCCTGCTCGGTTAATCGGCAGGAATGGGTTTACACGTGGGTCAACTTTCGATGCAAATACCCGATTTAAGTGGATCAGTTTTGGGTGCAAATCAACAGCGGGCGCGCAGCGCCGCGTTCTCGGCCTCCATCCGGTCTTGATCAGTCATCCCTCCTCCCTCTACCCACCGCCTCGGACGGGGGTGATTCGATCCGTTTCCGTTCTTTCACATTGAATTCGCTTATTATTCGCGAAAATACAAAATAAAGGACACTATTATCACACAATATTGTCTAGAATTATTGGGGAAATTGTATGTGGGCCTCCCGGGAAGCCGGGCAGGCAGTGCGGGGGCCTCCGCGACCGGGACCGTGCGGAGCGTCCCGGAGCATGCAGGGAAGACAGGGAAAGGGAAAACCGAAATGGATCGTTTGTCGGAGTCCGGCGCCATCGCCGGGAGCAAGGAACCGCGGACCTGCCGGGCGGACGTCGCGCCGCCGCCACGGACCGCCGCGACCCTGCCGCGCGGCGCGCGGGCGGCAGCCGGGGCGTTGGCCGCCCTGGCGCTCGGCTTTGCAAGTTTGCTCCATGCTGCCGAGACGACGATCTCGCAATTCGCTGGCGGCGCAACATGGTCCCTGCACGGCGAGACGTCGCCAGTTCCGGGCGGCACGTACACCTACACGATCACCCGCACCGCGGGGACTCAGCCGGATAATGAGTATGCCGGTTTCCATGTCCCTTCTACGTCCAGTTCCGTCGCGCATTCCAATCTGGGTTCGAACCCGATGTCGTGCGGCACGGGGAAATACTTTTGCGCCAGTTTTTCGCCGGCGAGGAGTCCGGGCATATGGAACAACCTTCAGGGTCATCACACGATCTACACCGAGATCTTCAACAACACGACAATAACGGCGACATTGACCGTCACCGCGGATACGCCGATCGGGACGACCATTTCCTTCGGAGCAATCGTAAATAACGGCCGACCGAGATCCGGCGGGTTGCTGTTGACGGTTTCCACCGCCCCCACCAAACCGCCGGATCCCACGCCGCCGACCCTGGTGTCGGCCACCACCAAGACGCTCACCATCGAGTGGACGCACCCGGGTGACGGCGGCTCGCCGCTCGTTCGCAACTACTTGCACTACCGGGTGCAGGGCACCACCGAGTGGAGCGACTGGCACGCGGGCGAAACGCCGGTGACGCGCGCGGCCATCGGGGGTCTTCAGGCGAATACGGCGTACGACGTACGGGTCAGTGTCACCAATGCCCGCGGATCCAGCGAGTGGGTCATGGGGGCGACGGCATTCAGCACGCGGGCGAACACCCCGGCGACGGGGGCGCCCACGATTACCGGCACGGCGGGGGTCGGGCAGGTGCTGACGGCTTCGACCACGGGCATCTCCGACGCCGACGGGCGGCCGGCGAACTTCTCCTACCAGTGGGTGCGGGTGGACGCCGACGGCACGTCGAACCCGGTGGACATCCCCCGCGCGACCGCCGCGACCTACACCCTGACCGACGACGACGTGGGCAAGAAGCTCAAGGTGCGGGTGAGCTTCACCGACGACCTCGAAACCACGGAGACGCTGACCAGCGCGGCGTTTCCGTCGAGCGGCACGGTGGCGGCTGCGGTCGTCGCGTGCCCCGTGCCCGACTTCGCCGGCCGGCGCAAGATCTGGACCGCGGTGCTGACGATGGGGGACTTTACCACCCAGGGGTCTCCTCTTCGTGGATACGGTCGTTTCCCCGACGCTGGTGGTGACGGGGGTGGACTGGACCCCGCCACGTTCACCATCGGCTTGAACGAGTATGCGGTCGAAGAACTCGCCGTGGACGCAATTTTCCTCTACTTCTCCCTCCCCTTGCGGGCCATCTGGAGGACCCCGGCGACGGCCGCGCTCCGGCTGCATGTCTGCAACGCGCCCTACGACTTCAGCGATTCCCACTACGCTTGGGACGGTCGAAGCAACGTCATCCCCGAGCATGCCTGGGACACGGCCCTCGACTGGTCCTCCGTGAGCACCCGCACGGTGCACCTGAGCCTGCCGGACAACCGCTCGGCGACCGGGACGCCGGTGATTACCGGCACGGCCGAGGAGGTCGGGCAGGTGCTCGGCGTCGACGTCACCGGCATCGAGGACGAGGACGGGCTGTACGACGTCGAATACGCCTACCAGTGGGTGCGGGTGGATGCGGACGGCCTGTCGAACCCGATGGACATCCCTGGTGCGACCGCAGCGACCTACACCCTGACCGGCGACGACGAGGTGAAGAGGATCAGGGTGCGGGTGCGCTTCACCGACGATCTCGGCAACCCGGAGATGCTGACCAGTGCGGCGGCGGTGGCGACACCCACGGTCATCACGCGCCCGCCCAGCTATCCCGGGACCATGCGGGCGGCGGGCGGCGACGGGGAGGTGACGCTGACATGGAATGCACCATCCAGCCAGGGCAGTTCCCGGATTCAGTATTACGAGTACCGGATCGACGGTGAGGGCGAGTGGATTTCGACCGGATCGACCGACCGCATCCACACCATTACCGGTCTGGTCAACGGCCGCGTCTACTTCTTCCATCTGCGCGCGGTGAGCGCGGCCGGTGCCGGTTCCCACCGCATTTCGCCCGAGGCCACGCCCGTGGCCGACCTGGACTTTACCCATTTCACCAATGGAAGGTTCGTCACATCCACACTGGTCCTGGTGAACGCGGGCGCCTACCCGGTCCGCCCCGCCATCTACTTCTACGATCAGGACGGCGATCCCATCGAGGCCCGGAGGGTGGTGGAACTCACCCCGGATCTGGAAGTGGATGACGACGGCGCCCTCCGTCCCCGCACGGCCATGAATCCCCTGGGCGAACTTACCATTGCCACCCACGGCCGCGGAGGACAGCGGGCCGGATCGGTCACCGTGACCGCGGCCAGTTCCATCGGCGGGGTCCTGCGCTTCGACATCCCGGGCTTCGGCGTGGCCGGGGTTGGCGACAGTCCGACCATCGGGGATGCCCTCGTCCCGGTGCGCCGCCAGGCGACGGGCATTAACACGGGGGTGGCCCTCCGCAACCGGGGAACCTCCACCCTGACCCTGCAATGCCGATTGATGCAGGACGGGGCGGTGCTCGAAGAGGCCGACATCCGGCTCCAGGCCAACGGCCAGGACGCCCGGTTCATCGACGCGATATTCCCCGGCGCCGATACATCGGACTTCGCCGGGTCGGTGCGGTGCACCGCGCCCGACCCCGGGCGCTTTTCGCCGGTGGCCTTCGAACTGGATGGGGTCAACAGGATCTTCACCACCCTGCCGGTCGTCCCCGTGCCGGCGGTCCTGGAGCAGGAGCAAGAGGAAGAGCAGGAGCAAGAGGAGGAACAGGAGCAGGAACAGGAACAGGACGCCACACGGCTGGACTTCACGCATTTCGCCAATGGCGGGAAGATCGTCTCCTCACTGGTGCTGGTGAATCCGGGCGCCGATCCCGTCCGTCCGTCCATCTATTTTTACGACCAGGCCGGCGACCCCATCGCTGCCGAGTCTCTGGTGGATATCACCGAAGAGCTGGAGGTCGACGACGATGGCGCCCTGAGTCCACGGACGGCCATGAACCCGCTGGGAGAACTCACCATCGCGACCCACGGACGCGGGGGGCAGGTCTCCGGATCGGTCGCCGTGGTGGCCGAGGGTCCCATCGGCGGGGTCCTGCGCTTCGACATCCCCGACCTCGGAGTCGCCGGGGTCGGCGACAGTCCCCCGGTCCGGGATGCCCTGGTCCCGGTGCGCCGCCAGGAGGGCGGCATCAACACGGGCGTCGCCATCCACAACCGGGACACGACCGCCCTTCTGGTGCGGTGCCGGCTGATGCGGGACGGTATCGTGCTCGACGAAACGATGATCCCGCTTGCCGCCAACGGCCAGGACTCCCGGTTCATCGACGAGATCTTCCCCACCGCCGATACGTCGGACTTCGTGGGGTCGGTGCGGTGCCTGACGCCCGAACCGGGACGCTTCTCGGCGGTGGCCTTCGAACTCGATGGGGTCGACCGGATCTTCACCACACTGCCCGTCGTCCCGGTGATCGAGGTGCCCTGATTGCCCGGAGAACGCGTACGCGGATAAGTAAAATAAGCGGCGTTCGCAGTACAGGGACTGGCAAGACGCACGACCGGAATGTCGCCGTGGGGGTGTTTAGGTGATCACGAACGAGCGTTGCTGTGGCAGGCCGCAACGGAACGATGCGCTGTTTGCGTCCTTTCCCGGTAATTCGTACCAACGGAAGACGATCGAGGCGAAAGTGCACGGGGCAAACGTCGGCCAGTTCCTGGACGCGGGCACCCGTGTCGTAGAGAAGCGTCAAGAGGAGATACTCGCGTCGGCCTGACGTTCCCCCCATAAAACGGTCCACTTCGAGAGTGAGTTTTCCGTTAACAAGACCAGGGAGAACTCGGCATGAAGCGGAATCGATTCACCGACGAAAAGATCATCGGGATTCTGAAAGAGTCTGAGGCCGCCGCCAAGAACCAAGGGCTGTGTCGGAAGCATGGGATCAGCGAGCAGACGTTCTACCGGTGGCGGTCGAAGTACGGTGGGATGCAGGTGTCGGTAGCAAAGTAACTCAGGGGACTCGATGCCGAGAATCGGCGGCTGGCGCCAGGGGGCGGACCTGAAGGTTGCTGACTGAAACGAAAGATGGCGCCGACGGCGTGGCGCGTATCCACGGGCCAGAGAAGAGATGCCCCGCAAGGGAGTTCCTCAATCTTGAATATTGCGCCCGCATGGCGCGCGTCCTGGAAGTTCATGCGATCCCTGTGCGGGCAAGATGCCCGGCGTTCAACGGCGTGTTCCTCACGCCGACAGGGGGCGCGCGTAGCGGCGCGTTCCTCGCGCCGGATCAAGCGCGGCGGGCCTAAAGGTTTCTGACTGACGTGGAAGACGGCGCGGACGGTGTGAGGGCGGCGCGGAGGAAGAAGAGCGGGCAAGATGCCCGCGTTCCCAGG
Organism: Terriglobia bacterium; assembly: GCA_963555775.3. Taxonomy (GTDB): domain Bacteria; phylum Acidobacteriota; class Terriglobia; order 20CM-2-55-15; family 20CM-2-55-15; genus JAJEDW01. The sequence goes on from CAUVWY020000010.1 coordinate 740,375, forward strand.
GGGCGGGCCTGAAGGTATCTGATTGAACTGAAAGTAAGGCACGGACGGTGTGGGGGCGGCGCGGGGGAAGAAGAGCGGCCATTACCTGCTATTGGTTGATCGACAAAATCGATACGATGTGAGCGTCCGTAAGCGGTACTCGCACTCGAACGAGATCGGGGAACATTATCGAGTGTAAGGTGTCGGAGTAGTTGAGTGTCGACGTTTTTGAACGATGGCGTTCCCGGAGGTTGTCGATGGCTATCTTGTTCGTTTTGACGCTGGGTTTGTTGTTTCCCGCGCACACGGTTGGCCAGGCATCACCAACGGCGTCGGTTCGAGGCGCGGTGTTGGACGCCACGACGAACGCTCCGATAGCAAACGCTGAGGTGACGTTGGTCAACGTGACCGAACGCGGCAACACGGCGACGACAACGACCGGACGGAATGGGGAGTTCCTGTTTTCAGGAGTCCAACCGGGCCAGTATGTCCTGCGACCGCAAGGCGACGGCTATATTGACGATTCCGGGGTGTTCGTCAGCACAGCCTCGCGACAATTTTTGCTCAGCCCCGGCCAAGCCCTGACGGACAAGACGCTCCGTTTGGGCGCTGCGGGTGCGATCGCAGGCATGGTCCAGGACGAAGAGCGACAGGGTGTGGCAAATACGCTTGTGTCGGCGTTGCGCTTCCAGTATGACGACATCCGGCAAGCGTGGATGTGGATATCGATTCAAGAGGCAGTGACCGATGAACGCGGCGAGTTTCGCATTGGCGACTTGCCTCCCGGTCGATATGTCGTCCGGACAGCGCCTTTCTCGGACGTGCCGCTTAGCGACTCCCTGGCGCGCCTTGGAGACAGCGACGAATTCAGAACGCTGCCCCGGACCTTGCAGAGGGCCATCTCCAGTGGACGAATGCCGGGGCGCCAGAATCCCGATGGACATGCGCCCATCTACTATCCCAACACCTCCGACCCGCTTCAGGCCGCCCGGATCGACGTCGATTATGGCCGCGAAGCCTATGTTCGGATTACCGCGCCACTCGAACCCGCCTTCAGCATTCGCGGCGCCGTTGTCGATCCGACGCCTCGGAACCGGCGCCCGACCATCGTTTCCCTATCGTCGAGAAGAATCAAAATGCCGAGGTCTCAAAGCGCCGCTATCGCCGACGACGGTACGTTCGAGTTCCGGAATGTCGCGCCCGGAACCTACGACATCAATGTGATCCTGTCGACCAACGAGCCGGCGGGCACCGTGCCGGCGCCGGTTCCGAACCGTCCCCCGCTTCCCATCCCCGTGATACCAACCGCCGACCCGGACAGGCTGGTCGGCCACCGGGAAGTCACCGTCGTCGATGAGGACGTCGAAGACATCGAAATCGTGCCTCAAGTGTGGGCTGTCTCGGGCGAGGTTACCTCCAGCGGCGGAGGGACACTTCCCCAGGGTTTGTTCGTAGCGCTTCGGGGGGTCGGCCTGACGACGAATCAGCCGCCGCCGTCCCAACTGGACGACAATGCCGCGTTCCAGATCACGCATGTCCCGGAGGGCGATTATTGGCTCATTGTCACCGGTTTAAGCGGTGGGCTCCCGGATGGACTTCCGGCGGGATGGCACGTGAAATCGGCCCGCCTGGGCGGGATTGACGCCTTGGCGCCCGAGTTTCGAATCGACAGGAGCTGGGTTGGACAGCCACTCGATATTGTGCTCGGGCAATCGTCCAGCCGCCTGTCGATCACCGCCGGTGAGGCCGGCCGGCCCGAGGGCGCCGTCTTCGTCGCTGCCGTTCCCGATGCGGCGAGGCACCATCGAACCGATCTTTATCGGACGGGCTGGACCGACGAGAGAGGATTTCTGAGTTTCGATGCGGTGGTTCCCGGTCAGTACCGGGTATTCGCCTGGGAGCGCATCGCGAACCACGCTTGGCTGGACTCGGAATACATCACTCGTATCGAGACCTCGGGCCAGTTGGTGCGTGTGGGAGAGAACGGGCGAGCGGACGTCGAAGTGCGCGCGATTCGTTGAGAGGACCGGAGGCCGATCGAATCCGCTTTCGACCGGAAAGCCGGTTCACTCGGCACGGCCGAGTGGGGCACTCGCCGAAGACCTATCGAGACCCGACGATCCCTTCGCCTTCACGAATGGTCCACAGGCGGTTGCCTTCCAGCGCTTCCAACTCTTCAATCTCTCCGCTGGGCCATCGGATCCGCACCTCGTCGATTCGGGCCGACTCACCCAGTCCGAAGTGAACGAGCATGTCGTTGTGTGAAAGATAACTCCCTCCGCTACGGACTTCCCCAATCTGGCGCCTGTCGCCGACCATGATTTCGACCCGTGCGCCAATGGCATCCCGGTTGCTCAGCGTCCCCTCCAGCCTGAAACCGACCCAGCCGTTACCGTTTCCGCCCTCGTTGCGGTACAGGCTGGGGCGGTCATTGATATTGATGGCAAGCACGTCGATGTCACCGTCGTTGTCGTAGTCGCCAAACGCCGTCCCGCGAGCGGACTTGGGCGTCAGAAGACTTCCGTCCAGTTCGGCGGCGATCTCCTCGAATCGGGATTCTCCCGTGTTTCGATAGACCTCCTTGGGCTGGAGGTACTGGCCGCCGATGTCCAGATCGTCGATTCTCGGGTACACGTGCCCGTTGGCGACAAAGAGATCTTTCCACCCGTCGTTGTCCAGATCCACGAAACCGGCACCCCAGCCGAGGTGCGGAAGTGAAGTCCCGCCCAGTCCCGAACGCGAGGTGGCGTCGGCAAAGAGCATCCCGCCCAGGTTCCGGTACAGGGTGTTCGTGTCGCGCGAAAAATGGGTCACGAAGATGTCGAGCAAACCATCGCCGTCGTAATCCCCCACACCAAGGCCCATGCCGGCTTGCTCGCGTCCTTCGTCGTTGAGCGCGGTGCCCGACACCAGACCGATCTCCGTGAAGGTTCCATCGCGTTCATTGTGGTACAGCAAGTTGGGCATCATGTCATTGGCGACGTAGATATCGGGCCAGCCATCGTTGTCGAAGTCGCTGAACACCACGCCGAAACCGCTGTAGGCGGGACCACCGATGCCCGCTTCTGAGGTCACGTCCATGAAGGCGCCGCCGCCTTCGTTTCGGTACAAAGCGTCGGGTTCGCTCACCAGCCCGCGCGGACCGCAGAACACGTCCACTCCGAGATACCGGCAGACGTCGGTTTCACCCCGGCGCGGTATTTCGCTCTGGTCGAAACTCAGGTAGTTGGCAACGTAGAGGTCCACGTCGCCATCTCGGTCGTAGTCCCCGAACGCGCAGTTGGTACTCCAACCCGCGTTTCCGACGCGGGCTCTCGAAGTGGTTTCAGTGAACGTGCCGTCGCCGTTGTTTCGGTACAAGGCGTTCGCGCCATAGGCGGTGAGGTAAAAATCGCTGTAACCATCGTTGTCGTAGTCGGCCACGCAGACGCCCATTCCCCAACCGCGTCTATCGAGATTCGCTTCGAGGGTAACGTCGACGAAACTCCCTCCCTCGTTTCTGTAGAGGGCCACCATGGGGTCGCCCCCGGTTTCGTAGCTCTCGAGTGTCGAACCGTTCGCGATCAGGACATCCCGGTCCCCGTCGTTGTCATAGTCGAAGAAACCCGCACCGTTGCCATTGACCTCGATGATGTAGTCCTTGTCCGCGGAACCGGTGACGTTCATCAGCGTGATGCCCGCCTGTTCGGCCACATCCGTGAAACCGGGAAATCCCTGAGCCGCCGCAGCGCCGGAAAGCACGCTGCATCCGAGCACCAACAGCAGAGCGGCCAATCTCGTTGCGTTTGGCATCGGTTCGGATCGGATCGGCTGTCGCCAGCTAGCTTCAGCGGGGGAGTTGGGCTTCAAGTTCCCTCCGTATCCTTTGTAAAAATAGCGCCGTGTGGCGCGCGCCGGGAACGGTCTCTCCCAGCCTCGCGTACGCCCCGGCCAGGCTCCGGTGAACGACGGAATCGTCACCCAAACCTGCATCGACAATGCCTCCAAGCGTCTCGATACCGTCGCGGTGTTGTCCCTGGCGGATGTGGATCAGTCCGAGAGCCAGATGGAGCCGCACCGCTTCCGGATACGCGTCGATGCCGCCTTGCAGTAACTCCAGCGCGGCGTTTGCGTCACCGTCCGTCAACGCCTGGATGGCATCGGTCTGGACCCGGACGGACTCCAGGACGCGATTCTCCCTGGCACGTTCCTCGGACTCGAGCCGAGCGTATTCGCTCAATGCGAGTTGGGCATCGTCGGCGCGACCGATCTGGCCGAGCACACGACCCAGCAGGTAATGCGCTCGCCGGTGGGTGGGGTCGCGGGACACGGCCGTCTCGGCCGCTGCCGCGGCCTCATCGAAACGCTCCAACCGCATATACAAATCCGCCAGACCAAAATGGGCTTCCACGCCGGCAGGGTCCATCAGGGCCGCGCCCTCGAACGCCGCCACCGCTTCGCTCAATCGATCCTGGCGCGTGTACACAAGCCCCAGGCCGAACTTCGCAGCAGCGTCATCGGTCGCCATCTCGGCGGCGCCCCGGTAGTCCGCGAGGCTCGCATCCAGATCATCCAGTTCTCGATGTATGTCACCCATTCTGACAAGGATGCGATACCGGATGGGTGGGGGGATGGCCGATTCCAAGGCGCTCCCGAATTCATCCAGCGCCAGCCCGAACCGGCCCGTGTCCGCGTAGAATTCTCCCAAACGAAAGTGGAGGCGCCATGAGCCCGGAAACCGCTGCTCCGCACGCCCCAAAATCGTTTCCCCTTCATCGGCCAGACCTGCCGACAAGAGAATGCCTCCGATCGCGACGTGCAGGCCGGGATCGGGCGAGACCCGATGCGCGTTCTCGACAAAGAGGTCGAAGGCATTGTCGAACCCCGCATCGTGGACAAGTCCCAACGCCACCAGGTCGGCAAGATCCTCGAGAACCGGGGTGAGTTGGCCGGGAGGAGAACTCGTCCCCCAGCGGGTTTCAAGGGATCGTGAATACTGCAAGGCCGCTTCGGCGTAGTCCTCTTGAATCCACGCAAGCTCTCCCAGGTTGTCAAGGTTGGGGACCAGTTCGGGATGATTCGGTCCGAGCAACTGCTCCATGATCGCCAGCGAACGGCGTGCGAGAGGCTCCGCATCGGTATATGCGCCTCGCGTGCGGAGCACGTTGGCCAGATTGGTGAGAACGGCCGCGACGCTCGGATTGGCGGGCCCCAGAGATTCCTCCCAGATCGACAGAGCGCGGCGAAAGAGTGATTCGGCTTCTTCCAGCTGCTGTTCGGCGTGAAGGGCGAGGGCGAGATTGTTGAGACCGGTTGCAACGTTGGCGTGGTCAGGACCCAGATCCTGTTCCCAGATCGCCAATGCCCGGCGATACAGCGGTTCGGCTTCAACGTGATTGCCTTCGGACCGGTAAGCTTCGGCCAGATTGTTCAGGGCGGTCGCGATATCGAGACGATCCATTCCATGGGCGCCTTCCCAAATGGCCAGCGCCTGGCGATAAAGCGGAACTGCCAGCGCGGTGTCCCCCTGGATCCGGTAGACTTCAGCAAGATCGTTCAGGCTCGTGGCCAGGCGCGGATCTTCGGACCCGAACTGTCCGGCATGCTCGAGGGCCGTTTGAAAACGCCCGGTCGCTTCCACGTATCGCCTCTGGCGAACATCTTCCATCCCGGCGTCCCGTTCGCGCATCCAGGCTTCTTCCGCCGCACCTAGAATCTCGAGAACCGCGTAGTCGGCGCCAAACTGGAAGACAGGGCTGAGGGCGCCCGGGCCGAGCCCGCGGACAGCATTCCGAAACTCCTCGCGCAGGTCCGCGATCGCGAATCGTCCCAGGTATCCACCAGCGGCCGCGGACGGATCTAGCGAGCGGCTGCGAGCGAGGCTTTCGAACGACTGTCCGGCCTCGATCCGGTTGCGAAGCTCAAGGGCCTCCTCTTCGGTTCCGGAGACGAGCAGACGCAAACCGACCGGGTCCGCCTGGGGCATGGCGGGTGCGATCGAAACCAGAAAGCAGGTAACAGTCAGAAGTAGACCTGTTGTTCTCGTCCGTAGCGCTGTTGTTCTCATCCGTAGCCCTGTTGGCCGCAGCGCTTATTATACGTATTCGAGTTGTCCCAGAGATTATATGGAGCACACCGGGGAAGTTCCGGCTTCGGCCGTTCCACGGCTTTGACGGCATTCGGTTGCTCCGATATGATCTAACCCGCATTTCTCACGAGTTGTCTGCTGCAGCGCCGGATCCATCCGCCAGTGCTGCGTTCCGCTTCGTCGGGCTCATCGACGTACCGTCAAGTACGCCTCCGGTGCCCTCCGGGCGCGCGCCGTAGCTCTGACGGCGTCTCCGACTCTTCGCGACGAAAACCCGTGAGAAAGGCGGGCTAACGAACTTCCGACGACGAGTTGACCGCCATGATTCAAGGGAACCGAGCGAGAAGTGGCCCGTGTTGGAACGGCGTGCACCTACGGTTCCTCGCGGTTCTTTACCTGGCAACGGCCTCTCTCGCATGGGGTCAGCAAGAACGTGGATTGAGCCTGATTCTGGTTTCCACCGAAATCGAAGCATCCGAAGTTCGTGCGCGGGTTGTTGCCGGAGAGTCGTTTCATACGCTGGCGCGGACGTATTCCCTCGATGCATCGAGCGCCGTCGGGGGCTATTTGGGGGAGGTCCGGATCGGAGACTTGCGGCCCGAGTTCCAGTCGGCCCTGGCAGGCATGGAGGCCGGAGAGGTCACCGCGGTCACACTCGTCGACGATCGGTATGCCCTGTTGCGATTTCCGAATGCCGGGGAGCAGTCTTGGGCCCAGGCGAGGGACTCCGGACTGAACGCGGTCCGGGACGAACGATACGAGGACGCGGGCCGGTTCTTTGAATCCGCCATTGGTAGTGCGCGGGAGTTCGCTCCTGTAGATTCGCGTCTCGGCACGAGTCTGAACGACCTGGCCGAGTTGATACGGCTTCAGGGAGACCTGCAGAGCGCCGCCGAGCTCTACCGTGAGGCACTCACCGCCTGGGACCCTGTTCTCGGTCCCGGGCATCCCGATACCGCCGCCAGTCTCAACAGTCTTGCCGAGATCTACCTCAACCGGGGCGACTACGCCGAAGCCGCCGCCGCGTTCGATCGTTCCCTGGCCATCTGGGAACGCGAGCTCGGCCCCGACCACGCCAACGTTGCGGCAAACCTCAACAGCCTCGGCCTCATTCGGCACGTCCAGGGAGACTATGGGGAAGCACGATCGCTGTTTCAGAGAGCTCTCGGGATCTGGGAAAGCGCGTTGGGGCCGGATGACATGAACGTGGCGTCGGCTCTCGGCAACCTGGCCGCGGTAGAGATGATGGAGTCCCGTCATGCCGAGGCCGAACGTCTGATCCGCCGGTCAGTGGACATCGTGGAGCGAACCCTCGGGCCGGATCACCCCGAGGTGGCGCGCAACCTGCAGGGACTCGCCGAACTCAGGGGGCTACAGGGAGACTGGGCGGACGCCGCAAGTTTGTACGAGCGGTCCCTCGGAATGGTATGGGGTAACGTCCCCGGAGCGGGATCCGAGGTAATCGAGGTCCTGGATCGTTTCGTCGATGTCTTGTCGCTGCCCTTTGTGAGTGACAGCCAACATGAAGCATCGGTGGCCCGGCTCGTCGAGACCCTGGCTTCAGCCCCTGTGGGGCAGAGTCTCTACCTGGCCATGAGCGCCGTGCTGGAAGAGGAAGGTCATGCGGCCGAAAGCGAGTCGAGCCTGATCCAGGCTGCCGGGCGGTTTCCGAATTCCAGGCTGGTGCGTTTTCGGCTGGCCGAACTGGCTGCAAGCCGCGGCCTCATTGAAGTGGCACTCGACAGTCTCGAACTGGCCCGGGAATTGCCCGGCGTCGAGCCTGGCATCGAGACGATTCTCAAACGGAAGGGCGACCTTCTGGTTGACCTCGGCCGCCTGGACGAGGCCCGGCCGGCCTATGTCGAGGCGCTCGACATCGACCCAGCCTACTCGGATGCACGGATTGGTCTGGGAAACCTTTACTTTCGGTCCGGTCTCCTGGAAGAAGCCCTGGCGGAGTTCATAGAGGCGGCCCTCCTGAACCCTGATGACCCGGTGGCCCACTACCGGGTGTCTGAAGCCAGTCTCCGGCTCGATAGGCCCGCTGCAGCCGCCGCGGCCGCGGACAGAGCGTTGGAGTTGGATCCAAACGATCGCCGCGCCCACTATCTCAGGGGTCGCGGGCTGATGGAAACAGGGAGTGACCCGGAGGGACTCGAGGCCCTGGCCGAGTATGGGCGGCTTGAGGAACGAGCCCGCACCGAAAACCGGCAACTGCTAGAAGTGTCCGGTATCGAGCACGATGTCCGGTCGGCCATGGACCAGGGGGATTCCGCGCGGGCTATACGGATCCTGCAAGAGGGTATCGAACGCCACCCCGCATCCTACCGGCTCTCCCTGTCCCTGGGGCTGATCGAGAGCCGATCCGGCCTTCCCCGAGCGGCCATCGACACGTTGGAATCGATGATTGAACGCGGACTGGGAGACGACTCCGTGATTCGAAAGACCCTGGCCGAAGCCTACCTGTCCCTCAACCAGGATTCGGCCGGCGAGGAGCAATCGGCGCTCTACCTGCAGAGGATTCATGGCGAGCTCGAAGCGAGCCTGCCGCGGTGACGATCGGAGGATGGTCGAGGATGGTGACCCAAGCAGTTCGTGTTAAAACGCTGCCGGGTCGTCACCGATGGTGCTGAATACGGAGTCCGCCGTTTACCCGGCGGACTCCGCTCGACTCAGAAATTGAGCGTCACTTCAGAAATTGAGCCGCACCTCCAGCTGGAACAGGCGATGCTGGTCGTTCTTGCCCTCGATCAGACCGAAGTCGCCATCGTTGACATTGACGATTGGCGCGTTCGGCTCCGGATGATTGAACACGTTCTGCGCATCCACGCGGAACTGCAGCGCTTTGGACTCATCGAGCTGAATCAACTTGCTCAGGCTCGCGTCGAAGCGCCACCGCCCGGGCCCGAACAACTGGGTCTGCCCAAGCGTGCCCCGGTTTCCCGGATGAGGATTCTGCAGCAGGATCTGCCCGCTTGCATCCGCAATGGCGGTCATGGTGCACGATCCGCTAAGCGACGAGTGGATCGCGTTACATTGGGGGTCGCTTACGATCTGGAAATCGGCGCCCGGCGTGCCGAAGTACGTCCCGTCGGTGCTGGCGAGATCAGGGCTGGTACCGAAGGCGACCTTCCCGCCGGTACGGAAGAGTTCCTTGATCGCCTCAGGCGAACCCACGGCGTCCGGAACGCCGCTGTCGTACAGGTGATTCACACCCGTACCGCCGAAGAACCCGGCGGGCGCGAATGTGGATATGGTCAACGGGGCTCCGGTGTTCACGTTGGCGATCCAACTCATCTGCCAACCTTCGACGATCCGTGCCAAGGCTCCCGAACTGTCGCCGAAAAGCGGCTGATTGGGACCCATGGGCAAGGTGAATACTCCATGAGTCCGGAGCTCATGAACTCGGGTGGAACCCAGAATCTGATAGTCGTTGGGGTTCCTGTCCAGTGGGTTCGTCCAGTCCGACCCTCCCGGATAGCCCAGGCTCTTGCTCCAGGTGTATGTGGTCTGCGAGCTCAGGCCGGAGGTCGGCCGCAGCGTGAAGCGGAGGTATCCGGAGTGGTAGTTGCTGCTCACGTCGTTCGTGACGTACTGGATGTTGTTGAGCTGGGGGTTGGCCACAACGAAGTTGGCTGGGAACTGCCCCGGGTAGAGCGTATCGGCGTGGCCGAGAACTGCCCCGGTGACGCCCGACGGAATCGGGGGCAGCGTCGGGTTGTACTGCGTCAGGTAGTTGAGTTCGCCGATCGTGTTCGCAATCTCGGCAAAATCGCCGTTTGCCAGATCCGTCCGGAATCGAGAGTCGCTTCTCAGGTGCAGACCCGCGGTCTGCTGGACGCCGTCAAGGGTTGTACCCACCGGTCCGAATCCACGGCCGGCGACGTTGACTCCCTGGAAGAGGCGTTCCAGCAGCAGGGCGTTCGGGCCCATGTCGTTGCCAACACGCACTTCGTCGAGGGCTTCCTTCAAGCCGTTGTAAAGGAAGTTGGGTTCGTTCAGGTTGATGCCGAAGCTCCGTCCCTTCCGGTACAGTGTCGCGACGTACCCCGCTTCAACGGTCACGTTTCGGCCGAGGCTGCGGGTGAGCGTCGCCGTGATGTTCTGGATGTAGGGGGACGTCTGCTCCGGATCCGGAATGTACAGGTTGGAGAGGCGTGACGACCGGGGAACGGGTTGCAGCGGACTGATCAGAACGGGGACCGGGACCAAGCGGTTCAGGTCCGTCAGATCCAGGTAGGGCTCGACGCTGTCGCCGCGATGCCGGGCTTGATAGGTCATGCCGGGCCAGTTGGTTTCCTGGAACACGGCGTTGTAGGAGTCTTCCGACTGCAGGTAGCTGATCTGGTAGCCGGCGCGCAGGGTCGTCTGGCCGGCGCCGAACCAGGGGATCTGCCACGCAAATCCCACGGCCGGAGCAAAGTTGTTCCGGTCGTCAGGACGCCACGGCCGGCCGGGATCGGGTGAATGCTTCCCGACGAACGTGACCTGCATGTCTTCGCCCCGGTCTCCGGGAACCATCCAGGTGTCGAACGGGCTCCCCTGTCCGTCCCAGTTCATCCCCCAGACGTTCTCGTTTCGGCCGACCGGCGCCGGCATCATGCCGCCCTGATCGTAGAGCACACCGATCCAGTCGTAGCGGATGCCGAGGTTCAGTGTCAGGTCCGAGGTCACCTTCCAGTCGTCCTTGAAGAATCCGTTGAACTCGTTGATGTGGAAAATGCGGTGCCTGTGCCCAGCGGTCAGCAGGTTTTCGAAGGCGTCGAGCTTGTCGGGCTCCTGCATCCAGTAATACTGTCGGATCTCAGACAGCGAACCGGACAGCGCGTTGAGCATGTGCTGCATGGCGTCCCGGTTGCCGAATGTGCTGGTCCCGTTCAGCCCGGCGACATCGGCACTGGTGATCGACGGCGGAAGGCCGAAGCTCGTGGTGCCGCCGCGGGCCTGCGGATAGGCGTTCGGGGTGATGCCGGCGTCCTTGCCGTTCGAGTAGCCCCGGCGCACTTCGCCCCCGAACTTGAAGGAGTGCTCGCCGCGGGTCCAACTCATGGTGTCGCCGAACGACCAGAGGCCTGTCTTGTCCAGGTAGCTGCTGGTCGTTCCATCGATCCACCCCTGGCTCTGGAAGTTCATTGCGCCATCGCCCAGCCCGATGTAGGTGGGGAACCCGCCGATATTGGGGTAGAACGCCTGCGCCTGGGCACCGGTATCCGGGTTGTTGAACGCGTTGTAGCTGTCGAGACCGCTCTTGCGGAAGCCCACCTTGACTTCGTTCAGCATCGTCGGCGACAGCGTCGAGGTGAAGTTGATCGCCAAATGCTGGGGATAGGAGAACTGGCGCCCCGCATAGGTGTCTGGCCACTCCTCCTCCGCGCCGCCGCGGCTGGTCTCGGTGGTTTCATAGGAATAGGTCACCGCCAACCTGTTGGAGTTGTTGAAGTTGTGATCGATCTTGAAGTTGATCTGCTCGTGTGGAACCGCGTCGGCCATGTTGCGCGCGAAGATGCTCTGGCCGCCGTCGGTTCCGCGGACCCAGCGGTGGCCCGCAATGTTCAGGCCGTCGCCAACCTCGTAGTTGTTCGGCATCGGCTGGGCCTCGAAAAAGGTCCGAACGAATCCGGTTGGATCCATCTGAGTCCGGTGCTGGTCCCAGGCCGTGCCCGGTACGACCTGGGCATCGGAGCAATCGGCGGCCTGGGGCGGCGCCATGAGCTGTCCGAAGACGCTTGCATACCGAATCTCCGCGTTCTGGTCACGGACGCCGTTGACGAACAGCGCCGGTTGCCCGGTGGCGTCGACCACTTGCGTCCGATTCCTCGAAGATCCCGCTGTTCGGGAGGTCGACTGCAGAAGGTTGCCGTTATTCCAGGCATCGAAGAAGCGGAAGACGCCGTTGCGGGCGCAGGGCGTCAGCACCTGAGTGTTGATACTCCGGCGGTTCTTGACGATTGACTGGTCCCAGAGCACGAAGAAGAACGTCTTGTTCCTGACGATGGGTCCGCCCAAGCTCACCGAGTACTGGTTCCTGTTGATCCAGTCCGGCGTGGTCGGACTCCAATCTCCGGTCAGCGCGTCGATGTCGTTGTTGAAATCCCAGCTGTTGGCATCCAGGGCGCTGTTCCGCAGCTACCAGACCGCGCTGCCCCGATACTGGTTGGTTCCCGAACGGGTCGTCATAATGAACGTTCCATTGCCGCGACCGAGTTCGGCGTCGACCGGCGCTGTAATCACACGGACTTCCGCAATCATATCCGGGTTGGTGTAGGTGGCCGGCTTGACGCCGGTCGACCACTTCGCGCCCTGATTGGCATCGATTCCGTCCCGCTGGACATTGACGAAATTGGTGCTCAGTCCGTTGATCGTACCCGTGACGCCGTTGTCTCCGAGCCGGACCCCCGAGACGGTCTGCAGCATTGTCACGATGTCGTTGCCCACCGAAGGCAGGTTCTGAACCATCAACTCGGGAAGCACGTCGCCGACCGATTGACTGGTCTCCACCAGGAGCGTATCGGCGGTCGCGACGACCTCCACCTCCTGCGCCACGTCGGCCACATCGAGCGCGAAGTTGAGCCGGAGCCGCTGGGTCGTTCCCAGCGTCACGTCGGTGAAGGTCCGCGTCTGGAACCCCGGAAGCGCCGCGCTCAACGTGTAGTTGCCGGGTTGCAGCGTGAACGAGTAGGTTCCCGTATTGTTGGTCAGCGTCGTTACCGCGATCGCCGTACCGGTGTTCGTGGCGGTGACCTCGACTCCTGGAATCAACGCCTCGGTAGCGTCGGTCACCGTGCCACCGATCGTCGCGCTTTGGAGTTGCGACCACGCACTCTGGGGCAGCAGCGTGAAGAGCAGGACGAGGGTTGGGGCTAGACCCAAAACAAGCGCATAACCAGATGGCGAACGGCCGGTTCCCAGCCATAAAGTTGGAGGCATAACCTTCCGTTCCGGGATCGTTTTGTCCCGGCCTCCGGTTCGAGTTGCGTCTGTTCCAGTGGGGGCCTCGCCGTGTCTGTTTGAAGGGTTGACAGCAACCGGGACCTCGACCGCCCGGGCTCAGATCCATGATCGGGTCAGCATCGCAGGGGACGACGCAACACATCCACGGCACGGAACAAGACGGACAGCCACGGGTTCCAGGCCATGAGCCGGAAGACGATGCGCCGGCCGGTACGCACGAGTTGGCACGGCAGGAGGATGAAGGCGTTCAGGAACGTCTTGAACTCCATGCGTAGAACGGTCTGCTTCTCGGCCCGATACTTCGGGGCCCAGCGTCCGGTTTCGGGAAGCAGCAGCGCAAACCACGCCTTCAGGGTCCAGGCCAGCGACGCCATCACCATGTAGGCCCAGTTGCCGGTCCGGTCGCCCACCGGCATTTTCAAGGCCCGGACGCCGTTCTTTAGTTGCTCGATGAGATTCTCCTGATTGCACCGTTGATTCGCGCGCTTCACGATCCGGTCGGCGGGACCGGCACGGTTCGTGATGTAGAAGAAGTACCGGATCTTGTCGAACAACACCCACTCCCCTTTGGCCTCCGACAGATTCTTCCGCACCACCACGACGCGGTAGTCCCGCTTACAGGCGCCGGGCCGGTAGGCGAACTCGGCCACGTCTTCGCCCCGCAAGCGAACGTTCTTGAAACCGCGTTCCCGAACGATCCGTTCCTTGACCTTGTCGGGACGCTGGCGGGGCTGGGTGGCCACCTCGTATCTGGCCTCACGCTCCAGAACTGCCCAGCAGTCCGGCTCCAGCGCATCGGCCCGCGCCACCAGGTTCGCCCTCGCGTCGATACCGAAGATGAAGTCCACGCCCTGGCCGTCCCATCCATCCAGATGCCGGGTCTGGCTGAAGTCGGTGTCCCCGCGCAGCAGGATCCGATGGAACCCGGCGCGCTGGCACAACCCGATCGCCTGATCGAACCGCGGGGCCGCGCCTTCATGCGAGGGCCGGTTGCCGCTCCGGTTCACCAGGTATAACGGCTCGGCGGTGTTCGCCAGTGAAATCAACAACGGGTGATAGCCCCATGTCCCGTCGTAGGCGATATCCATCCCTTCCTTGCATTCCCCGCTGGTCGGCGCCAGGGTCCCATCCGCGTCCAACACCGCCTCGTCGAAAAAACCGGCCGGTTGCTGCCGCCACACATTCAGCCGCACTTCATTCGCCGCCTCCATCAGGTTCTCCACGTCGCCGGGCTCGAATCTCCGGCAAAAGTCGCCCGCCGTGGTCGGGTCCGGTATCCGCTGCGCCCCCAGCGCATCCAGGTATGCTTCGTCGTTGCGCCGAAACTCGATGTCTTCCAGACACGTCCCTCCCGTCAACGCGTTGTAGGCGATGTTCAACACGTGATCCGACTCGTGATACGGCAGATGCCGCTTCAGCACATCCACCCGCGCGTCGATGGCCTCGATCAGCCCGGTCCGTCTTGCCACCCGATGCATCGCCCCAAGACCGCCAACCCCCGTGCCGCGCATCCGCTTGCCCATCTCATAGTGCATGTTACTCGCCGACAACATCGGCGCCGACTGTTCCCTCCAATGTCGGTCCACAAGCCGACGCTCGATTCGCCGCTTGCGATTCCTCATGTTCTTGCGCGTATAATCGTTCATCCGAAATGCCTCCTTTTCCGTCAGGATTCTGCAAATTCCTTTTCGCACGGGACGGGGACATTTCGGGTACTTCCGCTACTTTTTCACTATCGATACTTCCTCAATCGCGCTTATTCAGGGGCTAGAACAAGATTCTTCATATCCTTTCCTCCGTTATCTATTCGACTTGCCACATGTGCAGTCGGGCGTCCTGCCCATGAATTGTAATGTGACTTCACGCTATGCATAAGTGAGCAGGGAGTCAAGACAATCAGTCGCCCCTCCTTCTCGCTCTTCGCAGGCCGCACTTTTGGTGCCTGTCGATGACCATTTGTGGCAGAATATGGCAGCTTCGATTCGCGCTTGCCGAGCCGGGGGTATCGCCTTGCGAAAGACGTTTCTGGTTGCCCTTGTCTGCCTTGCTTCGACAGTGAACATCTCCGCCCAGAGAGGAGGTGTGAACTTTCTGGGCGGGACCGTCATCGCCGGCGGCACACCGCGGCCGGACATCTTTGTTCACCTTGAGGGTCTCGACCAGCAACACCTGGCGACCGTCTTCACCGACTCCCACGGCGCGTTCCGATTCGAGGGGTTGACCCTCGAGAACAACTTCGTCTACCTCGTCGTTGACGAGGACGGCTTCCGTCCTTACATGGAACGTCTGGATTTGCCGTACGCGCTTGGCGGTGCGCTGACCGTTTACCTGGAGCCCGATCTTCGGGCAACGGTCACCGATGGCGACTCCTCCGTATCGGTCGTCGACCTCGGACAGTTGCAGGCACAGATACCCGAGGAGGCCTGGGAGGCCTATGACGATGCCGTTGAGGAATCGGAAAGGGGCAACCATTCGGACGCAGTCGAACTGGTGGAACGCGCGCTGGACCTCGCGCCGGACTTCTACGAAGCACAGATCATGCTGGGTGGTGAATACAGCCGGCTCGGCCGCCATGTCGACGCCGAAACGGCATACCGCCGTGCCTGGGACATCAGTCCCGGACGGGAGTTGGCGCCACTGAACCTTGGAGTGCTCTATTACCAGGATGCGGATCGCGCGCGAATGGACGGGAATGAACCGCAGGCGATCGCCAGGCTGGAACAGGCGCGGGACGTTCTGGATGAGGCCATCCAGCGGAATCCGGTTTCCGCCGACGCACTGTTCTATCTCGGCGCCACGCTTTACGGTCTGGGCGCTTACCAGGAAGCCGAACAGGCGCTCGTCCGGTCGCTCGATCTCGACACCCGCGACGGCCAAGCGCGTTTGATGCTCGTCAACGTCTATGCGCGAGTGGGGCTCCTTGAAGAGGCGCTCGACCAGGCGAATCGATTTCTGGAAGAAAACCCGGATTCGCCGCAGCGTCCGGGTATCGAGGAGGTCGTTTCGCAGATCGAGTCCGCGCTCCGGCAGTAGTCGGAATCGGTCGGATCAGTCCTCCCCGACGACACCCTGTCCTTCCCTGATCCTCAGGAATCGGTCTGCCTCGACTCCGCCGAGTTCCTCCGCGGTTCCGTTGGGCCACCGAATACGGATCGCGTCGACCCGGGTTGCGCTTCCCAGGCCAAAGTGAACCCTCATGTCGTTGTGTGAAAGAAAGCTGCCGCCACTGTACACGACGCCGAACTGCGTGCGGCCTCCCGCCTGGATTTCAATACTGGCCCCGATTGCGTCCCGATTGCTATCGGTTCCCTCCAGGCGAAGAGTGATCCAGTGGTTCCGGTTCCCGCCGTCGTTCCGGTAAAGATTCGGACGGTCGTTGATATTCACGGCGATCGCATCGATGTCGCCGTCGTTGTCGTAGTCGCCGAAGGCTGTACCCCGCGCCGATCGTTCCACCGAGAGATCCCCTTCAAGACCGGATGCGATCTCCTCGAAACGCCCGTCTCCGACGTTCCGATAGATCTCTTTGCGCTGCAGAAAACGGGTGCCGGCCTCAACTTCATCGACCTCCGGATACACATGCCCGTTCGACACGAAGATATCCAGCCGGCCGTCATTATCCAGGTCAACAAACCCGGCGCCCCAGCCCAGATGTGGAAGCGACACGCCTCCCAGCCCGGCCGTCGCAGTCGCGTCGACGAACAAGAGACTGCCGAGATTCTGGTAGAGCGTGTTCGTGTCGTGAGAGAAGTTGGTGACGAAGATATCGGGTTGTCCGTTGTTGTCGTAGTCTCCGATGCCAACCCCCATGCCCGCCTGGGCGTGACCCGCTTCGTTCAGGGCCGTACCCGAAATGACCCCGACCTCCGTAAAAGTCCCGTCCCGGTTGTTCTGAAAGAGCAGATTCGGGACCGAATCGTTCGCGACATAGATGTCGGGCCACCCGTCTCCGTCCAGGTCGCTGAAGACGACGCCAAAACCATAGTGCCCCGGCTCGCGAACACCCGCCTCATCGGTGACATCGGTAAACGTCCCATCGCCATCGTTGCGGTACAGAAGATCGGCTTCGCCCGCCAGCCCGACCGGGCCGCACATGACATCCATGCCCATATACCGGCAGATCGAACGCTCACCTGGCCTGGGGACAATGTCTTCGGCAAACGTCAGGTAATTGGCGACGTAGAGATCCACATCGCCGTCACGGTCGTAGTCGCCGAACGCGCAGTTTGTGCCCCACCCGGGGTCTCCGACCCCGGCCAGGGAGGTTGCCTCGATGAAAGTGCCGTCGCCTCGGTTGCGATACAGTACGTTCGGGCCGTACGCCGTCACATAGAAGTCGCGATGCCCGTCGTTGTCGTAGTCGGCGGCGCAAACGCCCATGCCCCAACCCGTGGCCTCGAGGCCGGCCTCAACCGTGACGTCGGTAAAACGCGCCCCGTCGTTCCGGTAGAGCGCCGCTATCGGATCACCGCCGCTCGAATAACTCTCCAGTGTCGAGCCGTTCGCGATCAGCAGATCGACATCGCCGTCGTCGTCATAGTCGATGAAACCCGCCCCGTTCCCGTTGGTCTCGATGATGTAATCCTTGGTCGCATCGCCTGAGACATTCAGCAATGTGACGCCGACCTGCTCGGCCACATCGGGGAAGCGCGGAAAGGCGCCCGGTGCCTGCGAGGCAACGGTTGCGGGCTCGATCGGGGCCATGACGCCCGTCAGGACCGCCGCGAACAAGGCTGGTGGGATGAGCATGGAAGTTGTTACCGGGACGGTTCGGCGGTGTCGGTCTCGAAGGGCTGCCGGTCGGTGACGCCTTCGCCTTCAACGACAGTCAGAATGTGGTTGACCTCAATATCTTCGATGATATCGACGTCGCCGCTCGGCCACTCGATTTCCAGCCTGTCGGCGGTTCGAGCCGATCCCAGTCCGAAGTGCACGCGCCCATCGTTCTGGCCCAGATAGCTGGAGCCGGCTCTCACGTCTCTAACCAGCAGGCGATCGCCTACACTCAGTTTCAAACGCGCCCCGATGCCGCTCCGATTGCTGCGAGTGCCCACGGTACGGACCAGCAGTGAGGAATTGCTGTTGCCTCCCTCGTTGTGAAGCACATCGGCTGGTTGTCCGTTGTTGCTGACCACGATGTCAAGATCGCCATCGTTGTCCAGGTCCCCCACGACCAATCCGCGGCTCACTTTCTGGAGTTGAAACCCTGGGCCGGCCGCCGGGCCCAATTCCGAAAACCTGCCGGCGCCGTTGTTCTCCAGCAAAAGGTTCCGTTGTTCGTATGTCGTGTCGTCGCGGTAGAGACTCACATTGTCGATGACGTCGCCGTTCGCGATGGCCAGATCCAGATCCGAGTCATTGTCGTAGTCGAGGAAGGCCGTGCCGAAGCCGACGAACGGCAGTGTCGCCTGCGCCAAACCGCTCTCCAGGGTGATGTCGGAGAACAGTCCCTCGCCCAGGTTCTGGTACAGGCTGTGCGTTTCCTTGTCCAGATTCGTCACGAAGACTTCGAACAACCCGTCGCCGTCAATATCGGCCATGTCCGTTCCCATACCCGCCTGTGGTTTGCCGCTGCCGCCCACGGCAACACCGGCCCAGAATCCGTCTTCCTCGAAGGCACGGCCCCCCATGTTATGAAACAGAAAGTTGGGTACGGCATCGTTGGCTACGTAAATATCGATCCGCCCGTCCTGATCGTAGTCTCCGAAAACCACTCCCAAACCATTGCCCTCGACGGCGCCCATGCCCACCTCGCGGGTCACGTCGGTCATCGTCCCGTCACCGTTGTTCAGGTACAACGTGTCCGCAACGGGGTTGTATACGTTCGGATGACAATAGGCGGGTTGGTTCGAATTGGTGCAGTGCTTGTTGTTTTCGGGCGACCAGTCCACGTAGTGCGTCACATACAGGTCGACATGTCCGTCATTGTCGATGTCTCCAAAGGCGCAACTCGCGCTCCACAGTTCCGAAGCAATGCCGGCGTCGACGGTCACATCCGCAAAGACCCCGTCCCCAGTATTGTGATAGAGCGTGTCGGCTCTGACGCTGGTGACGTACAGGTCGGTCCACCCGTCGTTGTCATAGTCGGCGGCGCAGGCGCCCATGCCGTACCCGGAACTGTTCAACGATGCCGCTTCCGTAGTGTCGGCAAACGTCCCATCCCCGTTGTTGCGGTACAGGTGGTTCCCCGATCCGTCCTCCGCCTCCGAATCACTGACCAGGAAGGCTCCATTGACCAGGAACACGTCGGACCAGCCGTCGTTGTCGTAGTCAAAGATAACGGCGCCGGAGCCCATCGTTTCGGGGAGATGCTTCTCGGCGCTTGCGCCGTTCTCATGCTCGAAGTGGATCCCAACGTCCCCGGAAACATCGGTGAAAAGGACCGGCTGCTGAGGCGCTGCCGCTGAAACGTTCAGTCCCCACCCCAGAGTCGTCAGCAGAAATGCGGTTGCAATGAGTGGTCTGGTCGACATGATGATTGCGGGCGTCGCTCGTGTTGAGGTTCTGTCGCGGGGTGCTACTCCCCCCGGCTTCTCAACGCGGCCTCGATCTGTTCAAGGTACGCGGCCAGATGCTGCTCGCTCGCGTCGAGGTTCCCCAGCATTTCGTATTCGCCGGCCAGACTTCTGCGAGCGAGAAAATCATCGCCGACCTCCATGTCTATCATATTTTCGAGCGTTTGGACGGCCGCTTCGTGCTCCCCCAGACGGCTCTGAGCCACTGCGAGGTTGAAATGGAACGCCGCTTCCCCGGGATGCGATTCGATGCCTTCGCGAAACAGCCGGAGGGCCTCCTCCGGTTGACCGTCCACTAGCTTGTCCGCGGCGTCGCGATTGAGCACGTAGACGTCCCGCGCCCGGTCTTCGGCCGCTTGTTCTTCGGCCTGGAGCGTTTGGTAGGCTCGAAGTTCGCTTTGCCCCTCGTCTCTCTGCCCGGTCTGGATCAGCGCACGAGCACGATGGTAGCGGGGCGCCGCGTCGTTCGGATCGATCCGGAGCGCATTCTCTGCGGCCAGGACCGACTCCTCGTATCGCCGCATCCGCAAGTTTACCTCCGCCGACCCGGTGTGGGCGGCAGCGTTCTCGGGTTGGAACGAAATGACCTCGTTGTATTGTTCGAGCGCCTCCTCGGGGCGGTTGTTCCGAAGATACAAGTCCCCAAGCGCCATTCGGGACTCCATACGATCCGGATCGATGTCCAATGAGGTGCCATATGACGATTCGGCGGCGGCGAAGTCCAGCAGTTCGGACTGAATGTCCCCGATTCGCTGGTAGACGAAACTCCGTTGCCGGGGATCCGGGGCGGGGTTGGCGCGCATCTGGACGGCTCGTTCCATTTCCTGCAGCGCGCGCTGCAACTTCATCGACTCGACGAAAACCTCAGCCAATTCATATTGGGCCCGCCAGGAGTTCGGATGCGCCTCGACGGCGACCAACATGACGGCCTCGGCCTCCTCCTCGCGTGCCACTTCAACCAGAAGAGCGCTCATCGCGAAATACAAGCCTTCGCGGACCGGGGTCTCCCGTAACGCCGCTTGGTATTCGCGAAATGCCTGCTCGAACTCCGTGTCCAGAAAATACGCGAGGCGAACGAGAGCGGAGAACCGTTCGAGCAACTCGGAGACATCGGCTGAGCCCTCCCCCCAGCGCAAGGACAGGGAACGACGGAAGAGCCCGACCGCTTCGGCATGATCGCCCTGGGCCCGCACGACGCGGCCGAGGTTGCCGTGGCTCGATGCAAGGTTGGGGTGTCCGGACCCGAGGGCCTGTTCCAGGATCGACGCGGATCGACGGTAGAGCGGCGCCGCCTCGGCGTAGTTTCGCTGGGCTTCGAGGATCTCAGCGAGATTGTTGAGGCTGGCCGCGACCTCCAGGTGATCCTGACCGAGGACCCTCTCGGCGATATCCAGCGAGCGTCGCGACAGCGGTTCGGCGGCAGCGTAGTCTTGCTGCGCTTCAAGCAGTTGGGCCAGGTTGTTGAGGCTTCGAGCTACGTTGGGATGGTCGGGCCCCAGAGCCTGCTCCAGAATGGACAGGGATCGGCGGTACAGGGGCTCCGCCTCCCGATAGTTTCCCAGGAAACGCTCGACTTCAGCCAGGTTGTTCAAGCTGGCCGCCACGTCGACGTGTTCGGATCCAAGGAGCCGTTCCCTGATTTCGAGCGATCGCCGGTAGAGCGGCGCGGCTTCGGCCCAGTCTTCCTGCAGGCGGTATATGGCCGCAATGCCGTTCATGCTCTCTCCGAGGCGGTAGTCTTCCAGCCCCAGGGTCTCCGCATCCTCGATAGCTTCCCTGAAGAGTGCGGTGGCTTCGATGAATCTTCCCTGCTGCAGGGCTCGCTGGGCCGCGGTGTCGAGTTCGATCCAGTTCTGCTCTTCCTCGGGAATCACCTGGAGCAGGACAAACGCGCTGCCGACTCTTGCGACTGGACTGACCTGCCCGGGACCGACATCCGCGAGCGCGTTCCGGAACTCGGTCTGGAGATTCTCGGGGGCGACTCTCCCCAGGTACCCGCCCCCTGCCGCCGAAGCGTCTACGGAGTTCTCCCGCGCTACCAGTTCAAACGATGCGCCGGCCTCGATTCGGGCGCGAAGCTCAAGGGCTTCAGCCTCGGTTTCGACCAGAATCATCCGTATGCCGGCCGGTGCGGCTTGCGGCCGGGCCCAGAGGCTTGAAAGGATCAGACACCAGGCGACGATTGGCAGGAGCCAAACCGAGCCCTTCTGTACGGTCAATCCCTTACGCATCGGAATTTCACCAAGATGCCGCGTGGCAGCGTTTCTATCAGACAAAACGCCGAGCCGTAAGAACGGCTCGGCGCGACTTTCTTCCTGTCCCGGTCTTGAGGACGGCACGGCCGGGCCCGTGCCCGGCCGCTCTTCAGTTGGCTAGAAGTCCAGGCGGATCTGGCCCGACACCGTCCGGTTTCCACTCTTCGTCCGGATCTCCCCGAAAATGCCGGAATTGATGTTGAGGTTGGGATTGCCCGGCGTGGGATGGTTGAAGGCATTCTGCGCGTCCAACCGCAGGCTCACGCTCTGGGACTCCCCGATCCGGAACGTCTTCTGGATGTTCATGTCCACGTCCCAGCTTCCAGGCCCGTCGATCGTATTGAGGCCGAGCGAGCCGATCTGGCCGGGTTGGGGATGCTGGAACACGATATTGCCGGAACCGTCGGCCAGCGCGTCGATGGTGCATCGACTCTGGAGGACGGGTGCCACCGTGCCGCACTGCGGGTCGTTCACCCTCCGGTATTGCTCGGGAAAGAAGTTGCCGAAGCCAGAGGTTGTCCCTTCAGGCCAGTCGACCTCCCCGCTGCGAGCGAAGTTTCCGACATCGTCAGGAGTTCCGGTGCCATAGAGCATCTGGCCCGCACCGATGGTTCGGGGATCTCCCGAAGTCATGTTGACGATCGTGCCGATCTGCCAACCTTCGATCAGGCGGGCCACCCATCCACTTGAACCCCCTGCGATCAGTTGTCCCGGCCCGAATGGCAGGCGGAAGGTTCCGAAGCTCCGGAAAGCGTGCGTTCGGTCGTTGGTTTGCCGCGTATAGTCCAGGTGCCGCGCCCTCGGGTCGCGGAAACCGTCCCCGCCCAGGGCAAAGATGCCAAGGTTCCGGCTCCAGGTATAGGTGGCCTGGTAGTTGATGCCGTGAGTCTGCCGCAGCGTGGCTTGCAACTGCAGGGAATGGTAGATGGAGCTGTTCACGTTCTCCGCCAAGTAAACGTTGTTGAACTGCGGATTCGCCGTGATGAAGTTTTCGGGAAACAACCCGCTGGAGCGGAGCAGACCGCCTCGAACGATTCCGGGGCCCGTCTGCCGGGTACCGGTATTGGTTCTGTTGAGCCAGTCCGCGACGTCGACGAAGTCGGCGTTCGCGATGTCGGTCCGAGTAGAAGCATGCCGCCGCAGCGCCTCGGATCCCGTCACGTCGACGCCGACCACGCCGCTGCCGATGTTCAAGCCGCCCAACATCCGGTCGAACACTTCCGCGTCGCCGCCGGCCCGAGTGATCTCGAGCGCCTGCAGCAACCGGTTGCCCCGGATGTCTTCGGCGTTCAGGTTGTAGGTCTCGTGCATCTTCGCGCCGCGCGTCCCGACGTATTTGACGTCCAACGTGAGGTTCCGCCGCAGAGCGTGGGTCACACCGACGGTGAACGTCTGCACATAGGGCGTCTCGTAGTCGGGGTGGTGGACCCGGAGCGTCTGCGAGCGCTCGGTGATGGGAATCGTTCGAAACGGCTCGGCGCCACCGATATCGATGGGAACCTCGATGTCCGAGAAATCCCGGAAGGATCCGTCACCGTAGTCATCGGGCTGGTAGACGAAGCCGGGCAGGCCTCCGATGTCGACATCGATCCACGAAAAGCTGTCGCCCGGCAACTGGTAGGTAATCTGGTACCCACCGCGGACCGTTGTCCGGTCACCGCCCAGGAAGTCGGGCGACCAGGCGAAACCGACCGCGGGGGCCCAGTTGTTGTGGTCGCCTTCCCAGATGCCCTGATCCGGATACTGCGAGCCTTGGCCGATCGGGACGACCCGGGTATCCGGACCCAGGCGCTCGGTGCCGCCGCCCATCCAGCCGTCGAAATCACCGGTATAACCCCAACCCGTCTGGTTGCCGCCTTCAAGCCCGGGCGTAAAGTTGGCGCCCGAGGCCGAAAGCAGGTACGGCACCTGAATCAGGTCATAGCGAACGCCGACGTTCAGTGTGAAATTCGGCGTCACCTGCCAGTCGTCCTTGATGAAGAAGTTGATCTCGTTCATGTGCCAGTCTTTGAGCCTCCCGTTGGTTCCCGGAGGGTTGTCCGCGTGGGCCCATGAGTCGCGGAAGTCGAGGAACCGCGTGTCGGTCGGTTCCCGAATCTCGAATTTTTGCGCAATGTATTCCAGCGATCCCGACAGCGAGAGCAGGACGTTCTCGGCCAGGCTCTCATTAGATGGCAGAAGGCCGGGGATCTGGTCTATCCCGGTCACCGGAACGTCGCCGTCGCCGCCATAGGCGTGCGGAATCACCTCCCCGGCGGACCAACCCAACGAACTCTGAAGCCGGAGCTCGCCCCCGAACTTGAACGAGTGGCTACCCTTGGTCCAACTCATCGTGTTGGCGAAAGTGTTCAGCGGGCTCTTGTTGCCGATGTTGGCGCACAGCCCAGAGCAGTTGATCATGTTGCTGGTGAACAGCGTGGGGTGCATTATGACCGGCGTGCCGTTGACCTGCGGCATGTAGTCGAACGCGGCCTGCGCAATTTCCGGATCCGAGTGGAGATACGGCGGCAGCCATTCCAGCGTTGTCACACGGCGCCCGAACTTGGCCTCGTTCAGAAGATTGGGCGTGAGCGTCGAGGTGAAGTTGAGCGTATAGACGGTCGGCTTGGTCCCGCCGTCGCCGTCGAACCCGTTGGGCCAGGGCGATACCTGGTTGTTCGTCGTCCGGCGGCGTTCGACGATCCAGCTTCCGGTCAGCCGGTGACTCTGATTGAAGTCGTGGTCGATCTTGATGTTGAACTGGTGGCGGTTGAAGCTGAGCGGGTCGGCGCCCGTTCCCAACCTTCCGGGAGTGACCCGGCGAGTCCACCGGTGGACCGCCGTGTTCAGGCCGTCACCGCCGTTGAACGCATTCGGGCTCGGCATATCGGCGATCAACCGGGACATGAAACCGCTCGGGTCCATTCCAGTCCGCAACGGGTCGCCGGGATTCACGGAGTCGCCGAACACGTTGAAGGTCTGCATCGGACCCGTCGCACCGGGCACCTGAGTCCAGTCCAGCGGATTGCCCGACGCATCGACGACCGGAGCCCTCAGCGAGCTGCCGGCGCCACTTCTCGCCTGGTCGACGTTCCCGTTGTTGACGCCCGGGAAGAAACGGAAAATACCCTGCCGGGCGGTGTCGGTCAACACGACCGTCTCGACGGTCTGCTTCGTCAGCGCGCGTTGCCCGTCGAACAGGATGAAGAAAAACGTCTTGTTCCGAGCGATTGGGCCGCCGACGCTGGCCGTGTACTGGTTCCGGTTGAACCAGTCCTTATCCCGCGCGTTGCGGTTGTTGGTCCAGGAATTGGCGTTGAGTGACGAATTCAGGACGTTCCAGACCGCGGAGCCATGAAATTCGTTGGTCCCCGACTTCGTACGGATCTGAAACTGGGACGAACCCGGTGTCTCCACGTCAACCGCGGCCACAACGATACGGACTTCCGCTATCATGTCCGGATTGATGGCCGTGGCGGCCTGCAAACCCTGTTCGTGACGGCCATTGTTGACGGTCATGCCGTCAATCTGGATATTGACGGAACGGGATCCCTGGGCCGGTATGCCCGCAAACGTCGTCCCCGAATTGGTCCCGCCGATGACCCCGCCGACCGACAGTGCCGCGATTTCACTCACGTTGCGGCCAACCAGAGGGAGGTCGGCCACTTCTTCGGCTGGAAGCGTGTCGGCGACCGACTGCACCAGCGTCGTCAACTGTTCGTCGGCTGCGACCGACACTTCCACCGCGGTGGCGACCGTGCCGACTTCAAGCGTAAAGTTGCGGGCGATCTGCTGCGCCGATCCCAGGTTCAGAACGACCGTCTGGGTTTGAAAGCCCGGCAACGAAGCACTGACTTCGTACGGCCCGGGCCGAAGGCTGGCGAACCGATACGTTCCCGTCTCGTTCGAAACCACCGTCGAACCAATTCCCGTGTCGGTGTTGTTGGCGGTAACCTCGGCACCGGGAATCAGAGCCCCGGTCGCGTCCGTCACCGTCCCGCTTAATGTCGCATTGGCAACCTGTGCCGGCAGGTTTACCGACCAGGCGAGAAAGACGAAAATCAGGGAAAAAACAATCGACAGATATCTCACATGAACCTCCACCATTCCGTTTAGCGAACAGAAACGTTCAACTTCAGCAGACTTGAAAAACGACCAGCATCCTTCTACCGGCGCCTGTCGAAGCACGAGCGCATCAAGGGCATCGTTGCCCACCTTGCGTAGGCGTTCATGATTTGGCAGACCTCCTCGCTTGTCAAACTAATTCCAACAGGCAGGTTCTCGGTACCCGACTATGGCGGTTGCATCGTTTAACACATTGATTTTACATGGATTATTCTGGAGTCCATGCACTACATCCGGCAGTTTTCCGGGGATGGGGGGGCCGGGCCCGGGCGGGTCAAGTGGAGTTCGCACGGCGCGGTGGATGGGACGGACGTCGAGGTCGTGATTGGCGATGCGGAAGAGGCGATAGGGCGAGTCAAGGGCGACTGCGCGAGGGTCCCAGGCGCGCGGGCATGACGGCAGATTCTTGAGACTTTCTTCGTTACCGGCTGCCCAAGCGCAACTTTGAACCGCGGGCATCGTATTTCAACACCTGGATGATCGCCCGGTCGAGACGCGCTTCTCGAAACGCCTCAGCCGCAGTGTCCCGATCGGCGGCGGATAGTGTGCGTCCAATTCCCCCCGATCCTCAAACCCGGCATCCTTATAGTAGCCGGGAAGAAAATCGTTGTTCGCAAAACAGTCGAGGCGAAGGAAGTCTCTGCCCATGGCCGCCGTTCGCCGTTCTGCCCACTCCAACATGCGGCGGCCGAGTCGTTGACCGGACCAAGTTCGACCGACGGCGAGGTTATAGACATAGGCCCCGTCGTTCTCGATGATCTCGGGCCATACGACGGCATCCCGAAATATCAGCCGCAGTGTCCCGACCATCTGGCCGCACAGGAACGCCAGATGAACTTCTCCGCGCTCGATCGATTCGGCGAAATAGTCCCGGGCGTCTCGAAACATTCCCGATTCCCATTCCTCGATCCCCCTCGATTCAAGCCAATCTTCGATCTCTTCGAGAAAGTCGAGGTAGTGGAGCAAGTCTCCCGGTTGGGCCGGAACAATACGCAGATCTGCCATCGTCAGGTTTGATGGTCACCAATCGCGGCCATTATGGGCGCGCTCACGACCCCGGAGTGCCCTCGACTTGGTAGTCGAAGTAGGTTGCCTCGATATCCTCATGAAGCCGGCTACAGGAGTTCCGTATTTCTTGCAGCATGGTTCGCGTTGCGTCATCGTCCGCGGAATCGCGGGCCGGCCAATCGCCGTCGATGCGCGCCGCCATCCGGCTCACGCGGCGCCGGGCTTCGAGCGCCTCCGGCAGCTTCCCTTGCGCGGTGACGGCATCGAGCGAATCCTGAATCTGCGCCAACGCATAACGTATGGAACGTGATAGCCGGGCATCGGAGACCAGAAAGTCGATCACGGTTCCCGGCTCGTATGCCAGTGAATACAGGCGGCCATAGGCGACGCGCGCCTCGCAGATCTGAAGCAAGGAGCGCCAGTCCGATTCGACATGGAGATCGCCGGTCGGAAACATCTCCAACTGCGCGTCCACGAGCGCGGCGACCAGTTGCGCGCGCTCCACGAAGCGCCCCAACAGGAGGAAGTGCCAACCCTCGTCACGATACAGCGTGCTTTCGACGATGCCCGAGAACGTTCGAATGGCATCCTCGGTACGCGAATAGAACTCGACCGGACGGTCGTTCCAGATATTCTCGATCTCGATGGGGCGGAGACCGAGATAGGCAATGTTGAGGCACGACCACATGTCCCGGCTGATGACATTGCGGACCTGGCGGGCGTTTTCTCTTGCCGCGCCGACGCAGGCACGGATCGAATTGGGATTGCGGGGCTCGAAAGTCAGGTCATGGGCAAGCGTGTAGGCATCCGCCAGCATGAACTCTTCGCTGTCCCAGCTATGTCCCAATTCTCCCACGAGCGGCTCGCCGCAGAACCCTGCGTACAGACGCCGCCAAGTTCGGTCGATCTCAACGACCGGCCGATCCTCCAGGGCTTCCAGTTGATTCGCAAGCAATCGGCAGCCCTGTTGCGCGCGCTCGATATAGCGGCCAATCCAGTAGAGTCCTTGAGCGTTCCGCGAAAGCATGGCGTTATTCCGACAACACCCAAACGTCCTTGCCGCCTCCGCCCTGGCTCGAGTTGACGACAAGGGAGCCGAGGGTGAGGGCGACCCGGCAGAAAGCGCCGGGAACCATCCTGGTTTCGCGCCCGCGCAAGACGAAGGGACGAAGATCGACATGACGCGGCGCGGCGCCATCCGCCGTCAGACAGGGCGCCCTGGAGAGGTCGAGAGTGGGCTGTGATATGAAGTTGGATGGGTTTTCGCGAATCCGTTCAGCGTAGGCTTCCCGTTCTTCCTTGGTGGCTTGCTGTCCCACCAACATGCCGTAGCCGCCCGAGCCCCCGACCGTCTTGACGACGAGGCGGTCGAGGTTGTCGAGCGTGAATTCCAGACCTTCGGGGTCGCGGCAAAGATGGGTCTCGACATTGGCCAGAAGCGGCTCTTCGCCCAGGTAATACCGAATCATGTCGGGAACGAAGGCATAGACGCCTTTGTCATCGGCCACACCGGTTCCCGGTGCGTTGACCAAGGCGACATTTCCCATCCGAAAGGCGGAGAACAGTCCGCGGACGCCCACCATGGAATCGGGCCGAAACGCCGAAGGATCGAGAAAATCGTCGTCGATGCGGCGATAGATGACGTCCACGCGCCGCAACCCCTCCGTCGTGCGCATGTACACGAACCCGCCGTGGACCAGTAAATCCCGGCCCTGAACGAGTTCTATTCCCATCTCGCGGGCAAGAAACATGTGCTCGTAGAAGGCCGCGTTGTAGACACCGGGTGACAAAAGGACGATGCAGGGATCGACGACGCCGGAAGGCGCAAGCTCGGCCAGGGTCTGACTGAGCAGCAGGCCGTAATGCTCGATGCCGCGTACGCGATGCTGCCTGAACAGGTTGCGGAAACTGGTCTTGACCGCCCGGCGGTTGGCCAGCATGTAGGACACGCCGGACGGTACCCTCAGATTGTCCTCCAGGACCAGGAATCCGTCGTTGGTTCGTACGATGTCGGTACCGCAAACGGAGACGTAGGCGCCGTGCGGCACCTCCACCCCGCGCATTTCCTCACGAAATTGGGGACAATCATGGACAAGATTGGCCGGTACGACGCCATCTCTCAAAATCCGTCCAGGTCCGTAGACATCGGCGAGGAACAGATTCAGCGTTTCGATGCGTTGCCGGAGTCCGCGTTCGATCAGGTCCCAATCGTGGGCGGCAAGGATTCTGGGCAGGAAATCGATCGGAATGATCCGCTCGTGCGCCCCCTCTTCTCCGTAGACCGAAAACGTGATTCCTTCATGTAGAAACGATCGCTCGGCACGTTCCTGCATGATCGCGAGTTCGCTCGGCGGCATGCCATTGAGCGCCTCCCAGAGTCGGCTGCAATGAGGGCGCTGCGAGCCCGCGGCATCGAACATCTCGTCGTAGAATGCCGACTCGATTTCGTAACCCGCGAAAAGACCCTCTTGGTTCACCGAATCCTCGCTGTCGTCATCCGTCATCGGCCCGCACTCGTTTGCCCGCCATGATTGTACAGGCAGACAATTTCCCTCGGGAACATTGCATGCGATTACCGGATCGAAAATCCCGCGTTTGCCAGAGGCGACGGTCCAAATCTGGCCACCCGGCATCGTATATAATGGTTTTTTATTTGTCAGGCCACTCCCAGAACCGTTGCAAAACGATTGAACGTTCAGACCGGAAGGAACGACATTCCAGCATGGCAACATCCATAGATACGCTCAGGGAAAGGGCGCGCCGAATGCGCGTCTCCTCGATCAAGGCCACAACCCAAGCCGGTTCGGGCCATCCCTCGTCCTGCCTGTCGGCAGCCGACCTCACGGCGGTGCTCTTCTTTCAGGAGATGCGGTACGACCCATCCGACCCGCACAACCGGGCCAACGACCGCTTCGTACTGTCAAAGGGACATGCGGCACCTCTGCTCTGGGCCGCCTATGCCGAGGCCGGGATCGTCGACGAATCGGCGCCGATGACGCTACGCCGTTTCGACAGCCCGCTGGAAGGCCACCCGACACCTCGGATGCCCTGGGTCGACATCGCCACGGGTTCCCTGGGACAGGGCTTGTCCGCGGCTCTCGGAATCGCACTGGCAGCGCGTCTGGACGGGACCGGCTACGACACGTTCGCCCTGCTCGGAGATGGAGAGTGCGCGGAGGGGTCCGTATGGGAAGCCGCAGCGTTGGCCGCACACTACCGGGCCTCGAACCTGTACGCGATCGTCGACGTCAACGGACTCGGCCAGAGTCAGCGAACCATGTACGAATTCGACGTCGACCGCTACGCGGGCATCTTCAGGGCGTTCGGATGGTTCGCGGTGACAGTGGACGGACACGATTACGAAGCGATTTCGGCGGCGTTCGAGGAATGCCGTTCGAAAGGCGGGGACCGGCCGCGCGCCATCGTCGCAAGGACGTTCAAGGGAAAGGGCGTTTCGCTGCTCGAAAACAAGGATAACTGGCACGGCAAACCCGTCCCTGAAAAAGATCTGGAAGCGGTACTGGGAGAACTGTCGCAGCCCTATGCCTGCAACGGCTTCAAGCCGGCGAGCCGACCGAACGTATCCGTCCCATCCGGCCCCGAGTCGCACAGCGTTACGGTGACCAGGGAACGCGGGTCTGAAACCGCGACCAGAGAAGCCTACGGAGACGCGCTTGCCAAACTGGTCGCCAGCGATCCCAGGATCGTCGCGCTGGATGGAGATACCAAGAACTCGACTTTCTCGCAGAAAGTCCTCGCGGACCATCCCGGTAACTTCTTTGAGATGTTCATCGCGGAACAGAACATGGTGGGCGTCGCGGCCGGCATGTCGGCGTGCGGCAAGATCCCGTTCGTTTCGACCTTTGCCGCGTTCCTGACCCGAGCCTTCGACCAGATTCGAATGGCCCGGATTTCGCATTCGAGCATTCGCTTTGTCGGTTCGCACTGCGGCGTCTCGATCGGACCCGACGGCCCATCGCAAATGGGACTCGAAGACATTGCGATGTTCCGCGCGATTCCCGATTCGGTCGTTCTGTACCCGTCCGATGCCGTTTCGACCGAGCACCTGGTCGCGGCGGTCGCGGACTTTGACGGCATCAGCTACCTGCGTACGTCGAGACCCAAGACCCCGGTCATCTACGGCGCCGACGAAACCTTCGCAATCGGCGGCTCCAAGGTCGTCCGGCAGTCCGGCGCCGACGCGGTTACGATCGTTGCCGCCGGAATCACCCTTCACGAAGCGTTGAAGGCCTACGACGTACTACAGGCCGATGGTATCGATGTTCGGGTGATCGACGCCTATTCGGTCAAACCCGTTGACGGCGACACTCTGACCAGGGCCGCCGACGAAACGGGCCGGATCATCGTGGTCGAAGATCACCATGCGGAAGGCGGACTTGGCGATGCGGTTCTGGAAGCGGTTGGAAACCGTGGAGAAGTTCGGAAAGTGGCCGTTCGCGGCGTGCCCCGCTCCGGCACACCCGACGAATTGATCCATGCTTTCGGAATCGACGCGGAGAGCATCGTCAACGAGGTTCGACAGGCAATCGAACGAGGTTCGACAGGCAATCCGCCGGCCACGGCCCCGAGGCGCTTCCGATGAGTGGATACACCGAAGAGCATGCCCGATCGGGGATAGACGCCCCGCTGCCGTCGATCGAATCCTGGCCCAACCAGTTTCCCGGTTACGAGATCACGATCTCGGTTCCCGAGTTCACCTCGATCTGCCCCAAGACCGGACTTCCCGATTTCGGCGTCTTGACCGTGACTTATCGACCGGACCGGCAATGCCTGGAACTCAAGTCCCTGAAAAACTATTTTCTCGCCTACAGGAATTTGGGCATCTTTTATGAGAACGTCGTCAATCGGGTCCTGAAGGATGTCATCGCGGCTTGCGCGCCGGCCACGGCCGAAATTGTCGGAGAGTTCAACGCTCGCGGCGGAATGAAATCGGTCATCCGCGCATCGTACGACGCCTCCGATCCTTCGAGCTGACAACCTGAAAATGAGTTGGAACAGGTGGAAAACAAGATCGCCCGCTCTGACGCCCGGAATTTGTACAAGCACATGGACGATGCCGGAGCCGGCCGCTCCAAAGCACTCAGCGAATCAGGGTGGCGCACCATCTCAGACGGCCCCTTCCGAAAATGCCCCCTCCCGTGCGAAAAAAGACGTGATCGTTTACGAACTTATTGAACTCTGTGGAAGTCGGGCGCTTTGACGACTACGATTCTATCTACAGTCGGGCACGGCCTCGTCGGCAGGATTCGTCTCATCTGCTGCATCAGCGTAGTGCCGATACTCTTCGCCGAGGCAACCGCGTCCACGGGACTGACGAGACGAATTGGTGATTCGCCAACCCACACGTCGCACATGGTCCTAACCCTGGCGACGACGCTCGGCGCTGCCAAGACTCGAAACATCAATGGATTACGCGAAGGAATACCGATTCGCACAGACACGATGAAGGTCAATCGCACGCAGGAACCCAAGCAGGCTCACACCCTGCTGGACCAACTCTCCGATGAGCAGGTCGATGCGGTTCGGAATCTCCTTGAGGTCATGGTCGAACCCCTCGCTCGTGCCCTGGGCCAAGCCGAAGTCGACGATGAAGCGATCACACCCGAAACTGCCGAGGCTCTCGATCGCGCCCGCACTTCCATTGAACGCGGCGATGGCATTCCCCACGAGGACATCTTCGGCGAGTTCGGCCTGAAGCAGTGAGTCAAGAGCCACCCCGACCCCAGCGCCTCGCCGTGGTCTGGGCACCAGGAACTCGGTCCGATATCCATCCGCGCCATCGACCGTAAGACTGCCATTGTGATTCTTCACTTTCTCGACCGTTACCTGCTCCATCTCGACAGCGACGTGAAAAGGTTTCAGCCGCCTCATACCGGATTCCGTCTCCGCTGCGGCGACTACCGCCTCTTCTTTGACCTTCATACCGGACACACCATCCACATAACCGCCGTCCGCCATCGACGCGACGCCTACCGGTGAGACACTCTAGTTGTGTCCTCAGATTCCGGCAATGACCCGGCCGGAAGCTCGGAGATTCGTGACCCGTTTCCGCGAGCGGTTGAGGATTCGCATCTGGTTGATCAACAGAGACTCGGCGCCCACCGAGACTGTGGCAATATTATTTGCGTTTACGTAGGCGGGCGGTGCACCAACCTTCCCAACCCCTTCATCAAGCTGCACTTATGGAAGCTTGCTCCCGGAACTTGGAGGTCTGTTTCAGCAAACTCGCGTAAAAAGGTCAATGCTGAGACGAGCCTTCTGTAACACTCGTAGACAAATGGTACTTGACACGTCCCTCCCCGAGTGTTGCCAATTCGCGAAGGGTCCAATAGCAGTCCGTTGCAGAACCTTGCAGGGTTCCGCCAGGGACTGCTAGTATTTCCGTCATGGCTAAAAAGAAATCGTCCACACCCTCATCGCCAAGGAAAGAGCCCACCAAATCGACCGGCAAGCCCCTGGCGATTGTAATCGGAGGTGTCGCTATCGCAGCGATACTGGCCATCCTGTTGACCCAGGGCGGTGCGGAAGAATCCGTATTGGTATCGGCGGATTCAATGGCGGATGCCGCCGCAATGCACTTTCGGGGAGCGGAAACGGCAACCGTCACCCTGGTCGAGTTCGGAGACTTTCAATGCCCCAGCTGCGCGGCATTCCACCCGGTGCTGAAAGCCTTGCTGGAACGCTTCCCCGAGGATCTCAAAATCGAGTTCCACCACATGCCGCTGGTCAGCATCCATCCCAATGCGATGCCTGCCTCGGTCGCGGCCGAGGCCGCCGGCATGCAGGGGCAGTTCTGGGAAATGAACGACCTTCTTTTTGAAAACCAGTCTGCATGGTCGCCACTCTCGAATCCGGCGGCGGCCTATGTCGCATATGCCCAATCCCTGGGGATGGATATCGACCAGTTCGAACGGGACTCGCGTTCCGAAGAGGTCCAGGGGAGGGTTCTCGCCGACGCGCGTCTGGCCAATAATCTGGGATTGCAAGGCACTCCATCGTTCTTTGTAAACGACGTGCAGATTCCGCTGCCATCCAGCCTTGCGGAGTTCGAGCGGATCATATTCGACGCGGTTCAGAATCAGTGAAGAGCCGGATGGCGGTCCTCGGCCTTTCGTTTCTGGGGATGGTCGAAACCCTGTACCTGTCTCTTCAACGGGATTCCGGCCCCGTCCCGTGCAACGTCACCACCGGTTGCGGAGATGTCCTCGTCAGCGTTTATTCGGAAGTCGCGGGCATTCCGATCTCGTCGCTGGGCTTCGTGTTCTACATCACGGTATTCGGCGTGGCCGCGTTCGATCTTTTCGGGGGTGTTGCCGCATTCAGACTGCTTCGCATCCCGGCCGCGATAGCCTTGCTGGTTTCAGCGATCCTTACGGGTATTCAGGCTTTCGTGCTCGAAGCATACTGCGAGTACTGCCTGACCTCCGCGGCCTTGTCGACATCGATCTGCGTTCTCGTGTGGGCAGGGTCCAGACGCTCTGGCGACCATGAGGGGGTTTCGGAAGGACGCGGATGAGTTCGATGCGGGCCAAAAAGTCCGAGCCCCGATGTCATTTTTTCGGTAAACTGTTCGTTATTGAACTGACAGAGATTATCGATTCCATAACCCTGCATTCTTGAGAGGCGAAAATTATGCCGCGCAAGCAACTTAAGTTCGTTATCGGTCCGGTCATCGTGGTCCTCGTCCTTGTGTGGATTGCCACGTCGGCACTGAACAGTACACTTGCCTATTTTCAGACCGTCTCCGAACTGTATGCGATGGAAACCGCCGGCGAACTGGAAGGCAAGCGTCTGCGGGTGATGGGCGAGGTCGTGCCGGGCACGATCGTCAGAACCGACGAAGCGGTCAAGTTCACGATCGTCGATCTTGAAACCCATCAGACGATGGACATCGAGTACATCGGCAACGACCCCGTACCCGATACTCTCCGTGACTACTCCGAAGCCGTCGTCGACGGCGCATACGCCGGTAACGGCGTGTTCACCGGAACCACCCTGCAGGCCAAGTGCGCTTCAAAATACGAACGTGAACTCGAGGCCGGCGTAATCACTCAAGCCACGGAACTGAACCCGGAAGGTTTCTAGCGTGTCGCAACTTGGCCAGTTCGGTCTGACCCTGGCCTTCGTCGCCACCATCTATTCGATTGGCGCTTCTCTGGTCGGAATCCGCCTCAAGAACGACAGGCTGATCGCCAGCGGCCGCAACGCCGGCATCGGGGCGTTCGCGGCGTTCACCGTGGCTTTCGCCACACTCTTCTACCTGTTCTTTGTCAGCGACTTCTCGGTTTCCTATGTCGTTTCGACGTCGAACCGGGCGCTTCCCTTCTTTTACAAGATTGCAGCCATATGGGGAGGGCAGGAAGGATCGCTCCTGCTGTGGGGATGGATTCTCGGCCTTTACGCCACCCTGGTCATCGTCCAGAACCGCAATCGACACACGGCAATGATGCCGTATGTGATCGCGGTATTGATGGGCGGTTTCCTTTTCTTCACGTCGATGAGCCTGTTCGTGGTCAACCCGTTCACCGAAATGGTGACCCCCGGGCCCGACGGCAACCTGATGGCTTTCACCGCTGCCGACGGCCGGGGGCTCAATCCCCTGCTCCAGTACTTCCTGAACGTGATCCATCCCCCCATGCTCTACCTGGGAATGGTCGGTTTTGCCGTGCCGTTCGCCTTCGCCATGGGCGCGATGATGAGCCGCCAGTTGGGTGACACATGGATCCGCACTACCCGCCGGTGGACCATGGTGGCATGGCTGTTCCTTGGAACCGGGATCATGCTCGGCGGTATGTGGGCATATGTCGAACTGGGCTGGGGCGGCTACTGGGCCTGGGATCCGGTCGAGAACGCCTCTCTGATGCCGTGGCTGCTGGGAACCGCGTTCCTGCACTCGGTGATGATCCAGGAAAAGAAAGGCATGATGAAGGTGTGGAACATGGTCCTGGTGATCATGGCCTACACCGCGGCCCTGTTCGGAACCTTCCTCACCCGAAGCGGAATTGTCAATTCGGTCCATGCCTTCGCGCAGTCAGACATCGGCGGTTACTTTCTGGCGTTTATCATTGTGGCCGCCGGCGGCGCGTTCTACCTGCTGTTCGACCGGATGAGCTATCTGAAGAGCGAGAATCAACTCGAATCGTACGCATCGCGCGAAAGCGGCTTCATGTTCAACAACCTGTTGTTCGTCGCCGCGTGTTTTGCCGTGTTTTTCGGAACGATGTTGCCCGTCTTTTCTGAATGGATCAAGGGCGTCAAAATGACCGTGAACTCCGCTTGGTTCAATCCGGTCATGATCCCGATCGGTTTGTTCCTCCTTCTGGTCACCGGCGTGGGTCCCCTGCTGGCCTGGCGCCGGTCATCGCTCGGAAGTTTGAAGCGTGCCTTCACGGTTCCGGCGCTGGTGGGGCTGGTTGTCGGAGCCACACTGTTCGCGAGCGGTATCCGCCATCCCTATGCATTGACGGCTTTCACGCTCGCCGTGTTCGTCAGTGCCTCAATTTTTCAGGAATTCTTCAAGGGAGCGGTGGCTCGAAGGTCCAGTACGGGGGAAAACCTCGCCCAGGCCGTAGTCAACCTCACTCTCCGGAACACGCGCCGCTACGGCGGCTACATGGTCCATTTCGGCATGGTCCTGCTGTTTGTCGGATTCAGCGGACAGGCGTTCAACGTCGAAACGTCCGAGCATATGGACCTTGGGGACACCGTCGACGTTCGTCAGTACACGCTTCGACTCGACGACATACGGGGCGAGCGGACACCGAATTACACGGGCAGTCAAGCCGTCATGAGCCTGTTCGAAAACGATGTCCTGGTCGCCCGCATGTATCCGGAACGGCGTTTCTATCCGGCGAGCGAACAGTCGACCAGCGAAGTATCCTATCGGTCGAATCTGAAAGAGGATTTTTACGTCAACTTCGCTGGAACCGTGGAACGTGCCGACGGCCAGGGGCTGCTGGCAGTGGTTCAGATATTTCTGAATCCCCTGGTGATGTGGGTTTGGATCGGAGGAATTATCGTGGCTCTGGGCACGATGGTCGCCTTGCTGCCTAACAAGAAAACCGGCCCGTCCAGGAATCGCAAGTCCGAAGACGCCGGCGCGGCGCATGGCGACAATCGAAACGATGAGAATGCACTTCAGGAAGATACCGAAGTACACGCGTAACTTGGCCATGGCCGCCATCCTGCTGGGAAGTCCGGCCTTGATACACGGTGCACAAAGCGAAGACCAGGACGAAGCGGAAAGCTATCTCTGGTGCCCCTGCGGTTGCAATCAGGGCCTCGGCGTCTGTAACCACATCGGCTGTCCCAGCGCACCGCCCATGAGAGGCGAGGTGACCCGGTATCTGGACGAAGGGCTCGATGTCGATTCCGTCCTGGCGCGCTTCGAAGAAAAGTACGGACCGACGATCCTGACGGCCCCATCGACCGACGGCTGGTTCGATCTTTCAGCTTGGCTGATCCCCTTCGCTGGCTTGCTTGCCGGCGTCGCCGGAGTCAGCGCCTTCGCCCGGCGCTTCCGCAGGAGATCGAGTGCCGGTCAGACACAGGACTCCGGTTTGGAACCTCAAGCGATGGACAGCTACCGGCAACGAATCGACGAAGAACTGGCGGACTTCACGCCCGAAGACTGATTTCTGACCAGCGACCCTGCGATCGGACCGATGATTTATCTTCTCTCCGCAATACTCACCGGCGGCGTACTGACCGCGATCTGCTGGCCCCTCTTCGCCCGCGGCAACACGGCCGAGTCGGCCATCCTGGAAGAAACGCAATGGGATCTGCTTCAGCGCAAGAAAGACGTCGTTCTCGCGAACATTCAGGACCTCGATTTCGAGCACAAGTGCGGGAAACTGTCGAAGGAAGACTATCGGCGAATCCGGAACGAGCTCACTGCGGAAGTTGCCGGCGTCTATAACGAAATCGACGGCATCGAATCGGGACAGGATCTGGACGCTCTGATCCGGACCGCAGTCGCCGCGCGCAAAGAGCAAACTCCCGCGAAGCGGCAGGCGGCGAAGGCCTGCCCCGACTGTGAACACAAGAACCCTGCCCGGAACAAGTTCTGCGCAGAGTGCGGCGCCCGGTTGCGGTAACGTCCGATGTCCCAGCTTGTTCGTACGGCATTTATCGCATTGCTCGTCGCCGCACCCGCCTTGGCGCAGGGTGTCGAAGAAGTCCCGAACCCGATGGCCACCCACACGATCTTCATCGTCGTCATCACCACCGCATTTCTGATCTGGGCCGTCAGTTATTCGCTGCAGACGACGAAGGAGCGTACCGACAAGAACAAGCAGCGGCAGATGCTTCTGGCGCAACGTGAGCGCATCCTCGATGCGATCGCCGATATCGAAGCCGACCGCGACTCCGGAAAAATCGATACGGGCCAATACAAGAGCCGCATCAAGAAGCTGCGGGGAGAGTTGACGCGCGTGATCGAACGGCTCCAGTCGACTTCCCGCGCGAAGAACAGACACGCCTGACGATCCCCGTGCCACCAGCTCTTGAAGCTGGTGATTGAAGAATAAATTTTCGCGCTGTCACATCGGGGGGCAACCATGCGTTACTCCATTGGACAACTGGTGTCCTGTCCCATTGGTAACGGGACTGACGCTATCCATGGGACAGGAACACGAGGAACACAAGGACCATATGACCCCCGTGCCAGCTCTTGAAGCTGACGGCATTACGAAGACGTACGGCCGCTTCCCCGCCTTGCGCGGTCTTACGATGGAGGTTCCAGCCGGATCCTTTCTGACGTTGTTCGGGAAGAACGGCGCCGGCAAGACCACGTTCCTGAAAGTCGCCTCCACGCTTGCGCGCCCCACTTCGGGCCGGTTGAAGATCAACGGCTTCGACGTGACGGACCAACCGGAAGCCGCTCGCCGCCAGATCGGTCTTCTTTCGCACAATACCTACATCTACCGCGACCTGTCTGCGCTGGAAAACCTCAGATTCTTCGGCCGCCTGTACGGACTCGACTCCCGAGAGACGGACTTGAGGCAACTGCTCGAACGAGTCGGCCTCGGCCATCGGATGAACGACGCCGTACGCACGTTTTCACGCGGTCTGCTGCAGCGTGCCGGGCTCGCCCGGACGATGCTTCACAAACCAGCGGTTCTGCTGCTCGATGAGCCATACACGGGGCTCGACGCCCAGGCGGTCGAAACGCTGAACGCGATGCTCGACGAAGCCGTCGCGGAGGGCCGGACCGTGGTTCTCACCACCCATGATCTGGAAACGGGACTCCGTGCCGCGACGCGGGTCGATATCATCGACCGGGGCAGGATCGTCTACTCCGGAGCGGCCAACGATCCCGAAACACGTGCCAGTTACGCCCGGTACATCCGGCAGGGAGCGACGCGGTGAGCCCGATCGCCGCACTGGTCCTCAAGGACTTCGCCGTCGAACTCCGCCGAAAAGAAACCGTCATCTCGATGATCATGTTCGGGTTGCTGGTGATGGTCATTTTCAGTTTCGCGTTCGAACCCACCGGGAATGACCAGATCGACAATCTCGTCGCCCCGGGAGTGCTTTGGGTCGCGCTCACATTCGCGGGCATGATCGGCCTCAACCGGTCGCTGGCGATCGATCTGGACAACGACGCGCTCCAGGGCCTTCTGCTTGCGCCGATCGACCGTAGCAGCCTGTACGTCGGCAAGGTCATGAGCAACTTTCTGTTCATGTTGTTGTCCGACGTTGTCGTTCTTGCCCTGTTCGTCATATTCAACAATCTTCAGATCGACTCCACGATCTTTTGGGTCGCTCTGGTGACGGTATTGGGCACTTTCGGCTTCGCCGTAGTGGGGACGATTCTGTCGATGATTTCGTCGAGTACGCGAATGCGAGAAGTCATGCTCCCGGTGATGCAGATCCCTCTGACCCTGCCCATGATCATTTCGGCCGTCGGGGCGACGGCGCTGGTTCTGGATGGAGACGACGAGGGCCTTTCTCTTTTTATTAGCCTCGTTATCGCGTTTGATATCATCTACTTGGTCATCTCGTATCTGGTCTTCGAATACGTGGTTGAAGAATAATTTTTTTAGTAGTGTCACATCCGGGAACGAACGTGCGTTACTCCATTGAACAACACGTGTCCGGTCCCACGAGTAAGGGGCCAGACGCTGACAGTGGGACATTAGTATGAAAGATCGCTCGCTCGGAATCGCCGCGCTGGTAGCCATCGTCGCGGCGCTGTACTTCGCATTCATCTACGCGCCGACCGAGGCCACGATGGGCACCGTGCAGCGGATTTTCTACTTTCACGTGTCCGCCGGCATCACCTCCTACGTCGCATTTTTGATCGTCGGAGTCAGCAGCATCGTCTTTCTTGCCAATCGGAACCTGAAGTGGGACCGGCTGGCCTATTGCTCGGCCGAAATCGGCGTCCTGTTCGCCGGCACCAACATCGCGATGGGAATGCTGTGGGCCAAGCCGGTCTGGGGCATTTGGTGGACGTTCGACGCGAGGCTGACGCTTCAGTTGCTGCTGGCGCTGATCTTCGTGGCCTATCTGATGCTCGGGGTCTACATCGCCGACCCCATGAAGCGGGCGTCGTTGCAGGCGGTGTTCGGCATCCTGGGTTCAGCGGACGTGCCGATCAACTATCTGGCAATCCGGCTGTGGCGGACGCAGCATCCCTCGCCGGTGATCGCGGGCGGGGACGATTCGGGACTCGATCCGGATATGGCCATCGCGCTGGCGGTCGCCATGGTTGCGATGGGACTCCTCTTTGCCTACATGCTCAGAAGGCGGCTGGATATCGAGAAAAGCAGTCAGGAAGTGGAGTATCTCGAACAGGTGGTGCTCGCACGATGAACTGGTGGCTGGTCACGGCGTATATCGTGTTTTTTGTCGGAGTCTCCGCCTACACGTTTCTGATGTCTCAACGACAGAAGGATCTGCAGCGGCGGATTGAAGAACTGAAGGACCGCGTCGAGGAACGGAACGCAAACGATTGATTCGTTGCCCCCGCCTACTGTCCGGACTTCGGCCGATCGGCCGGCAGGTCCTTGTCCAACACCATCATCACGACAAAGACCACCACGACGATTCCAATACCGATAACGACCGCTAGCGTAAAACTGTCCACGAAAACACCTCTTTCTCTGTAACGATGGGTTATTCGATTTCTGTGGCTGCGCTTCCCGTTTCGAAGAAGGCGTCGATCAACTCGCCGGCACGAACCCCCTCCGACGCGCGAACCCATACCCGAACCTGAGTAAGGCCGCCCGAGGCTGGCAGGATCGAGGCTTCAGCCTCTCCCTGAAGAATGGACTCGATTCGGTTGTTCTTTAGCAGTTCTTCGATCATCGGGCCGGTGGTGGGATCGGCGACATACACCATTCGAAGCGGTTCGGTGTCTTTCGCTGTGTCCAGGCGCGGAAGTGCCGGAACCAACTCGATACCGCAATCCGAACACTTGCCAATTCCCTCGACGTATTCCGAACCGCATGCAGGA
Source organism: Terriglobia bacterium (assembly GCA_963555775.3). Taxonomy (GTDB): domain Bacteria; phylum Acidobacteriota; class Terriglobia; order 20CM-2-55-15; family 20CM-2-55-15; genus JAJEDW01. Next base: position 781,736 of record CAUVWY020000010.1, read on the forward strand.
CAGAACATGAAACCCGTCTCCCTGTTGAACTTTGGCCCGCGCCGCCTCGACCGCTCCATTCGATTCGGCAGAGAACAATATGCGGGATTGTTGGCCTCGTCTACCGAGGCACCCTCACGTGTCGAGACAATATCGCCGTCGGGAACGTCGATGCGAACCCCGGCAAACTCCCTCTACGCATCGATTATACTGCCTGAGGCCGCTGCCCCGACGCGGCGAATGCCGCATTTTCAGGCGTCGGCGCCAACGGCCTGCGCTCGAGCTCCCAGCGGTTGAACCCGAACCTCAGGACGACAGGGGATACGAATGACAAACTTCATCGGCCTGGGCGGTCTGTTGTTGATTCTGGCCGCCGCCTACGCGCTGTCCAATAATCGAAAAGCCATCGACTTCCGACTCGTGGCCTGGGGCCTCGGCCTCCAGATGGCTTTTGCCTTCTTCATTCTGAAGACATCACCCGGCAACGCCATATTCGATTTTCTCAGCCGCGCCGTCACGAGCCTGCTTGGGTTTTCGGGCGCCGGCGCCGCGTTCGTCTTCGGCCCACTGGCCACCGACACCGAGTCATTCGGTCTGATCGTCGCGTTTCAGGTCCTGCCGATCATCATCTTCACGGCCGCACTGTTCTCGGTGCTGTACCACTTCGGAATCATGCAGCTCGTCGTCATGGTATTCGCGAAGGTCATGGCAAAAACGATGAGGGTCAGCGGGGCCGAATCCCTGGGCGCGGCGGCCAACGTCTTCATGGGAATGACCGAAGCGCCGCTCGCGATCAAGCCGTTCGTTTCAAGGATGACAAGTTCGGAGTTGATGGCCTTGATGACCGGCGGAATGGCCACGATCGCGGGAAGCGTCATGGCCGGATACATTCAGATGGGCGTCAGCGCGGGGCACCTGCTGACGGCGAGCGTGATGGCCGCGCCGGCCGGGCTTCTGATCGCCAAGATCCTTCACCCTGAAACCGAGAAACCGCTGACGCAGGGCGAGGTTCGCATGGACATGGACCAGGGCAGCGTGAATGTCATCGATGCGATCGTTCGCGGCGCGTCCGACGGACTCCGCCTGGCGCTCAATGTCGCGGCGATGCTGATCGCATTTGTCGCCCTCGTCGCCCTGGCCAATGGGATTCTCGGACTGGCCGGAATCACACTCGAACAGATCCTCGGATATCTGTTCGCGCCCGTCGCGTTTGCGATCGGAGTGCCGTGGGCCGACGTCATGACGGTCGGAAGCTTGCTGGGCCAGAAGGTCGTCCTCAACGAATTCGTGGCCTACGGCAATCTCACACAGATGCTGGCCGAGACGCCCGATGCGCTCGATCCGAGGTCGATTGTCATCGTCACCTATGCCCTGGCGGGTTTCGCCAACTTCGGTTCGCTGGGGATCATGATCGGCGGAATCGGCGGTATCGCTCCGGATCGGCGAGAAGACCTGTCCCGCCTGAGCATGCGGTCGCTGTTGGCGGGAGTCATGGCAACGCTGATGACAGCGTCAATCGCGGGGGTCCTGATTTAACGGCCTGTGGCAGCTAACCGGCAGATCCCTTGAGGCCCTCGTAACCGTTGGTGTCGTCGACCCTCGCTTCGACGGGGTAATCCATCTGGAGCCAACCGGGGGCGACAACCTCGCCCATCGGATTCCGGACGCCCCCGAATCCCCCCTGCATATTGGAAACGTCGGAATAGCCGAACTCATCCATGATCTGGGCCGCCATCTGAGACCGTCCGCCCATCTGACACCCCACGATGACCGACTTGTCCTTCGGGACATGCGCCTCGAGCACCTTGATGAAGTCGGCATTCGCATCCATCTGGCGGGTCGCCGGATTCGGGAACACAACCGGAATGTTGATCGCGTTCGGAGGGTGCCCCCGCTCGAACTCCCGCGGGGTTCTTACGTCGAGATACACAATCTCCGAATCCGCCTGCATGGACTCTTGAGCCTGCTGTGCGTTGATCTGTTTGACATCCATCGATCCGCCTCCCTGTTCGCGATGCAATCCGGTTCCAGAATCTTACGCGCCACGCCGAACGGAAGTCAACGCGGCCCGCCGCCGTTCGATTGCAGTTCGGCCGCAGTGGGGTGGCGATTGCTATAGTGTCCTCGTGGCCACTATCGGAATCGACATCGGCGGTACTGAAATAAAGGCGGGCCTGGTCGATGAGCACGGAACCATCCTGAAGTCCGCCCGCGCGGCCTCGGAACCCGAGGATCTGGACACCCTGATCGAAACCGCCGCAGGACTGGCCGAAGAGGTCTCGGGAGATGCCAAGGCACGGGCCATCGGCGTCGGAATCCCGGGTCTGGTTTCCCCGAAATCCGGAACTGTCCAAACGGCCCCCAACATGCTAGCGCTCAGCGGCGCCCCGATTGGAGCCCTGTTGTCGTCGCGGATCGGTTTGAATGCAACGATTTCGAATGACGCCGACATGCACGCGTGGGGCGAATGGATTGCGGGCGCCGGCGCCGGAACGAGCCACATGATCTGCCTGACCGTCGGCACGGGCCTCGGCTCGGGCATCGTCCTCGATGGCCAACTGTATGCCGGCGCCACCGGGTACGGGGCTGAAGCGGGCCATATCGTCCTCAACCCCGAGGGCAGGCCCTGCGGTTGCGGCGGCCGCGGATGTCTCGAAACGGTCGTATCCGCCACCGGAATCGTGGCGATGACCCGGGAAAGAATCGAAGCGGGCGAGCCCAGCGCATTGGTTGTAGAGGCCGATCACCAACCGGGATTGACGGCCAAAACGGTCCTCGAAGCCGCGCTGGGGGGCGATCTTCTGGCACGGACGGTGTATGCCGAAGCCGGACGCTGCCTCGGAATCGCCTGCGCCAGTCTCATCAACCTCTTCAGTCCCCAGACGATCGTCATCGGAGGCGGTGTCTCCCTGGCCGGCGCGCTGCTGCTCGACCCCGCGACTGCCGAGGCCCGAACCCGTTGCTACCCCCACTTGTTCGAAGCTTGCCGCATCGTGCCCGCCATGCTGGGAACCAACGCCGGCGTCGTCGGCGCCGCCATCTGGGCCCGAGACTGGATCGGTTAGGAGCCTGTCGGAATCAGATTGGGGATGGGTGTCCACAGATGTGCAACTGTATTCGGTGACCGGATTCCGCAGTCGAAAGACCGCCGCCTGATGGATGGTTCGGGCTGACAGAATCGGGAGCCCCCGTTGGGCTTTCCTGGACTGCCCCATTGGGGTATATATGATGAAAAGCGCACGGTTTCAAAGCTCGCAGCCGCGCTCAAGGCCGCCCGGAAGGAGATGAAATGAGCACATTTGGCGACGATCTGATCCAGTCCCTCAATGAAGCCCTCGCTCACGCAAAGGGAGATGGTCCCGCCATCCTCCACGCTCCCATGACCGCACGCGAGGTTCGGGAGCATGCGAACCTCACACAGGCGCAAATGGCGTCATTGATGGGCATGAGCCTTTCTGGCTACCGGAAATGGGAGCAGGGGACGCGCCGGGTCAGTGGCCCGGCCGCAACTCTTCTGCGTGTGATCGAGAGGGAACCGGAGGCCGTCAAGCGCGCATTGCTGTCTCCGGTTCGGGCATGACGGGCTGGTCGAAACGTTTCCTGAGGAGACCCGGAAGACGATTACCCGGAAAGCCCAACCCCGCGGGGTTCCGCACCAATCCCCCGGCAGCCGCAACCATTCCCGCGTTTCACGCTACAATCGAAGTTTATGCCGTTGGATCGCATCCGCAACTTCGCAATCATCGCTCACATCGATCACGGAAAATCGACTCTGGCCGACCGGTTGCTCGAGATGACCGGCGCCCTGACAAAGCGTGAGATGTCCGATCAGGTGCTAGACGCCATGGACCTGGAGCGGGAGCGCGGGATCACCATCAAGGCGACGACCGTACGTCTGAACTACAAGGCGCGCGACGGAAAGCAATACGTCCTGAACCTGATCGACACCCCAGGCCACGTTGACTTCAGTTACGAAGTGTCCCGAAGCCTGTCCGCATGCGAAGGCGCGCTGTTGATCGTCGATGCCTCTCAGGGCGTTGAAGCTCAAACCCTGGCCAACACGTATCTGGCGCTGGACAACCACCTTGAAATCGTTCCGATCCTGAACAAGATCGATCTTCCGGGCGCCGAGGTCGAGCGGGTCAGGGAGCAGTTGGAATCGGTCATCGGTCTCGATGGGAGCGACGCCCTCCAGATCAGCGCCAAGAACGGAACCGGCGTGGACGAGGTGCTCGAAGCCATCGTCGCCAGAGTCCCCGCACCGGAAGGCCGGCCCGATGCTCCCCTGAAAGCGCTGGTCTTCGATTCCTGGTTCGACTCCTACCGCGGAGTCATCGTTCTGGTTCGGGTTGTGGATGGCCATCTCGAAAAAGGCATGCGGATACGGCTCATGTCGAACGGCCACGTATACCAGGCCGAAGAGATCGGGGTCCGCTCACCGAAGATGACCCCGACCGGAAGCCTGTCGGCCGGTGAGGTGGGCTACATCATTGCCAACATCAAGACCGTTTCCGACATGAAGATCGGCGACACCATCACCGAAGAGAAGCGTCCCACGGACATGGCCTATCCGGGTTTTCGCGAGATCAAGCCCCTGGTGTTCGCCGGACTGTATCCGATCGAGCCGAACCAGTACGAATCGTTGAGGGATGCCCTGGACAAGCTTCGCCTGAACGACTCTTCGTTCTTCTACGAACCCGAAACGTCCATGGCTCTCGGTTTCGGATTTCGGTGCGGCTTCCTCGGAATGCTGCACATGGAAATCATCCAGGAACGTCTCGAACGCGAGTTCGAACTGTCGTTGATCACGACCGCGCCGGGAGTGCGTTACCGGGTTCTGCTCAAGGATGGAAACATGCTCGAAGTGGAGAACCCGAGCAAATTTCCAGACGTTCAGGACATCGACACGATCGAGGAACCCATCATTACCGCGCTCATCATGACCGGCGATGAATTCCTTGGAAACATCTTCAGACTCCTCGAGGAACGCCGCGGCACGCAGAAAGGCTTCGAGTATGTTTCTTCATCCCGCGTGCTGCTGACTTATGAACTGCCTCTGAACGAGATCGTCCTGGATTTCTACGACCGTCTCAAGGCCATTTCAAAGGGATACGCGTCGTTCGATTACAACGTGTCCGGCTACCGGACCTCCGACCTCGTGAAGCTGGACATTCTGGTTTCCAACGAACCGGTAGACGCCCTGTCGTGGATTGTTCATCGCGAGTTTGCATACAACAGAGGCCGCGCCCTCGTCAGCAAGATGCGTGAGTTGATCCCCCGGCAGATGTTCGATGTCGCCATCCAGGCCGCCGTTGGCAGCCGTGTGATCGCGCGCGAATCGATCGCCGCAATCCGCAAGAACGTTACAGCCAAATGCTACGGTGGGGACATCACCCGGAAACGCAAACTCCTGGAACGTCAGAAAGAAGGCAAGCGGCGAATGAAGCGCGTGGGAAAGGTGGACATACCGCAGGAAGCCTTCCTCGCGGTCCTCAAGGTCGGCACCAATGGTTCATAACGGCCGGCGCCGGAACGCGATTCAGGATGAAAGCCCCGGACAGCCTCACTGGTATAATTTGCTAAGCATGAGGCGGACGTTTCGCAGATACTTCGGATCCGTGCTTTTTCCCATACTGCTTGTATGCTCGATCGTCATGGGAGCAACGGCTGGTGTACTTTTCGTCTACAACAGTGATCTTCCCGAGGTCCAGCGACTCGAAGAATACCGGCCGAACGTCATAACCGAAGTGTATGACGACGCGGGGCAGATCATCGGCACGTTCGCCCTGGAACGCCGAATCGTCATTGAGCCCGATCAACTGCCCCCGGTACTTCGAGACGCCATCCTGTCGGTGGAGGACCAGAACTTCTATCGCCACTGGGGACTCGATTTCGCTGGAATTTCGCGGGCGGCCATCCGGAACATCATGGCCGGCCGCATCGTTCAGGGCGGCAGCACGATCACGCAACAACTGACTGAAAACCTCTTCCTTTCGCACGAGGCCGAGTGGGCGATCAAGATTAAGGAAGCCCTCCTGGCGATCCAGATCGAACGCCACTACTCGAAGGACGAAATTCTGACGCTGTATGTGAATCAGATCTACCTCGGTCACGGAATGTACGGGTTCGCGGCGGCTGCCGAGTACTTCTTTGGCAAGACGATCCAGGATCTGAAGGTGGAAGAGGCCGCGCTGCTCGCGGCGCTCCCCCGAAGTCCCACCAACTATTCGCCGATCAACAACCCCGAACGGGCGCTCTCGCGGCGCAACTACGTCATCGACCGCATGGTAGACGAACGCCGGCTCAGCGTCGCAGACGGCGAGGAGGCAAAGCAACTACCCATTCGACTCGACATCCCCACACAGACCGACCAACTCGGCTCCTACTTTGTCGAGTACTTGAGGCAGTATCTGGAAGACACCTACGGGACCTACGCCGTGCATGAAGGCGGCCTCCGGGTCTATTCGACACTCAACTCCGAACTGCAGCGGGCGGCCGAGGAAAGCGTCAGGCAGGGTCTCCGGGATTACGACAAACGTCACGGCTGGAGAGGCGCGAGCGCGAACCTGCTCGATGATGGCATCGAAGACCTGGAGCACTATGTACTCGACGAGTGGAAAGGTTCGCTGCAGGCCGGCGATCTGGTGCCGGGAATCGTGACCGAATCGGGTCGGGCAACGGCGACCGTGCGAATTGGCGAGTACCGCGACACCATCGGCGCCAACCAAATTACCTGGACCCGGCAGAACTCTCCGGGGGCAATCCTCCGTGCGGGGGATGTGGCCACCTTCCTGATCCAGTCCATCGATCCGTCCGAACAGGCGATCGAGTTGACGCTGGATCAAATACCGGCAGTTCAAGGCAGCCTGATCGCCATCGACCATGCGACCGGCGAGGTCAAGGCGATGGTCGGCGGCTATGACTTCGAAACAAGCAAGTTCAATCGCGCCACCCAGGCAGTGCGGCAACCCGGTTCAGGATTCAAGCCCCTGCTCTATACCGCGGCTCTCGAGTACGGGATGACGCCCGAGCGGACGGTCGAGGATGTCGAAACGGATTTCGACGGTTATTCGCCCACCAACTACGATCGAACCTACCGGGGAACGATAACGCTCCGGGAAGCGCTGGCCGATTCCCGAAACGTCCCGGCCGTACAGATCCTGAATGAGATCGGATTCGATGCCCTGACGCCGCTGATCGAACGTTTCGGAATCACTTCGGTCATTGAACCCTACCTGCCGATCGCGCTGGGCGCGACCGACATCAGCCCGATGGAAATGACTTCGGCATATTCGACGTTTCCCAATGGTGGCATCCGGATCACTCCACAATTCATCAACCGCGTGACGGACTACGACGGCGACGTTCTCGAGGAGAATGTTCCCGAACCCAACGACGTCATCCCGGCCGAAACGGCCGCGATGATGGTCGACCTCCTTCAGGAAGTCGTTCGAACGGGAACCGCCACCCGTGCCCAGTCGCTCGGGCGGCCGGTGGGTGGAAAGACCGGCACCACGAACGACTATACCGACGCGTGGTTCCTGGGTTTTTCGCCGTCGCTCACCGCCGGCGTCTGGGTGGGTTTCGACGAGAAAGTGACTCTGGGAAACGGTGAAACCGGCGGCAGCACCGCGCTTCCGATCTGGCTGTCGTTCATGGAACAGGCCCACGCCGACGAGCCTGTGGTGAACTTTGAGTGGGTGACGCCGTGACACGGCTGTAACGCCCGAAGGAGAACGACCGAGTGCAATCATCCATCACGCTGGTGGCCTTCCTGACATTCTTCACTGGAGCGCTTCCTCTCCCTCAGGTTGAAGTCCAATCGCTTCCCGAGATCGCACGCCGGATACGATCCGCACAGAGTCGAACCGAAACGCAAGGACCGGTTTTTACCAACGAGAACATCGGTCAAGCCCGGGCGGCTCTTTCCATCGTTCAAGCGTCAAATCCCCCCGCAACGCCCACTCCGGCGGCTGAATCCGAGGGGTCCGGGACGGACGTCACCGCGGCCCCCGCACGGACCGAACAAGAGTGGCGCGCCGCATTCGCTGCCGCACGCGCCGCGATTGCCCAGGCCGAAGAGGGCGTGCAACTAACGGAACAGGAACTTCAGACACTGAATTTCAGGTTGTTAACCGAAAGCGGGTTGTTCAACGGCGAGGGCCAACTCCTGCCCTTGATTACCGCGAAGAAAGCCGAGTTCGAAACGAACCGCGAGAACATTGTTTCGGCCAACGCCGCACTCGCGGACCTGACGGACGAGTTTCGACGATCCGGCGCCCCTCGGGGCTGGGGTCGGCAATAAGGCCGTGGATCTCCTGGCTGGCTGGAAAACGATGCCAGAATGGGCACCCGGCAATTCGGCATGGGGCACCATTCAGCGGGACCGCCCGAAGCCGGAGAACAACCCGCGGCGGTAACCGCTCATGGTTCGAAAACAGACGATCGAACAGGTTCGACGCGAGGTGGCGAACTGCGCCGACGAAGACCTCGTGCACGAGTTCGATGCGTTCTTTCAAAAACAACCTGAAATCTGCGACTTCGTAATGGACTGCACCTATCCCAACGATCAGGTTGTCGGTGAACTCTCGCTGTATCTGAGTTACGTCACCTTCAAGACGCTCGCCGTCGATACCGGCCTGAACGACCCGGTTCCCGCCTCCGCGATCGTCCAGGCGTGTATGGAAAGTCAGGAATGGATTCAACGGATCGACGAGATGGATGCGGAGCAGTTTGCCTCGGCCCCGACATCGGAGACCGGAGACGAACCCTATTTGCTGGGCTTCGTCATTACCGAGGTTCAGGATGCCATCGACGATGGGCTCGACCTGGACGACGAAGACAAGGGCAAGGTTTTTTTCGTCCTCAAGACGGTCATTTCCTCAATGACCGCGAGCGTGGGTTGACGAGCGGCGTTCCGCCAAGGGCTTTCAGATGCAATGTCAAGCCAGGGTGAATTTGTCCTTCCAGTGAACGTCCGAGAATTCAGTGGTTTAACCTGACAAGCTGGACATAGCGAGGAGATTCCTGTATAAAACGCTGAATGGAGAGGACGAAATTGACCAGCCAGGAACTGTCGGAGATCGGGGTACGGCCAGTGGAGCGAAGCGAGGAAGGGCAGTATCAAGAGCAGATGAAGCGTCATCATTATCTGGGCGCACTGGCGAAGATCGGGGAGACGGTCTGGTACGTGGCCACATGGCGCGGGCAGTGGGTGGCGCAACTGAGCCTGTCGGCGTCGGCGCTGAAGTGCGGGGTTCGGGATCGATGGATCGGCTGGGACTTCCGCTCGCAGTATGGGCGGCTGAAACTGATCGCCAACAACAGCCGCTTTTTGATCCTGCCGGGCTGGAATCGGCCGAATGTGGGCTCGCGGGTGTTGTCAGGGACCGAGCGGCGGGCCGGGTCGGATTGGCGCGAACGGTTCGGTCATGGGTTGCTGCTGCTGGAAACGTTTGTGGATCCCCGGCGCTTCCATGGCGGCGTGTATCGCGCGTCGAACTGGTTGGAACTGGGACGGACCCGGGGATACCGGCGCACCCGGGACGGCTACAGCACCGAAGCCGATGCCCCGAAGCTTGTCTTTGTGCGTCCCCTGTGCCGTGATGCGCGCGGGCAACTGACCCACCCTGGCCGGGAACATCTTCAACTCACCGGAGCCCCCAAGATCATGCTCAATGCCGCACAGATGCGCCAACTCCCCCAGTGCTTCAAGACCATTCCCGATCCGCGCCGCGCTCAGGGACGGCGCCATCCCTTGTCGGCAGTGCTGGGCATCGCGGCGGGCGCGACGCTGTGCGGCATGCACGGCTATAAAGCCATCTCGGATTGGGCCGATGCCCTGGGGCAGAAAGCCCGCGAACGTTTTGGCTGCCGGCGGGAGAACGGCCGCTATGTGGTTCCCAGCGAGTTTGTGATTCGGGATTGTCTGGTCCGGATTGAACCGGGGGCGCTGGACCGGGCGCTCAATGCGTGGAATCGGGCGTGGGGCGCCCCGGACGATGCGCTGGCCATGGATGGCAAGACGATGAAGAACGCCCTCGACTCGGACGGGCGTCAGACCCACATCATGAGCGTGGTCGGGCATGAGTCGAAACGCTGCTACACCCAAAAAAAGTGGGAACCCTGCCTGTAGCCGGCGGCGAGGAGCGCAAGCGCACGAACGAAATCGGCATGGCCGTTCCCTTGCTTCAAACCTGCGACATCGCCGGCAAGGACATCACCGGCGATGCCCTGCTGACCCAACGCGCGATCGCGCGCTATTTGGTCGAGCGGGGAGCGCACTATCATTTCACGGTCAAAGGCAACCAACCGACGCTGGAACGCGATATCGCGTTCCAGTTCCAAACCCGCGGACAACCCGACTTTGTCGAGGTCACCCCGCCCGATCATGGCCGCATCGAAACCCGGCGCATTTGGTGTAGCGCCGAACTCAACCACTACCTCGACTTTCCCCACCTGGGCCAGGTCTTTCGGATCGAGCGCGAATCCATCGACAAGAAATCCGGCGCCCTCACGTGTGAAACCGCGCTGGGCATCACGAGCCGCTCACCCGGCGAAACCTCCCCCGAACGCTTGCTGGCCATCAATCGCGGTCATTGGAGTATCGAAAGCGTCCATTACATCATCGACTGGAATTACGATGAGGACCGCAGTCGAATCCGCACCGGCTTCGGCCCGGAAAACATCACCCGCCTCCGACGCTTTGCCGTCGGTATTCTCAAATCCTTTCAAAAACCCGCTCAATCGATCGCCCAATCGATGCGCAAACTCTCTTTCAATACCCGTCTCGTCTTCGACTACTTGAGAATGACTCGAAATTCATTCCCCACATCATGCTCCATCTGAGAACAAATTTGCCGTGACGCCGAGTCCAGGGTGAATTTGTCCTTCCAGTGAACGTCCGAGAATTCAGTGGTTTAACCTGACAAGCTGGACATAGCGAGGAGATTCCTGTATAAAACGCTGAATGGAGAGGACGAAATTGACCAGCCAGGAACTGTCGGAGATCGGGGTACGGCCAGTGGAGCGAAGCGAGGAAGGGCAGTATCAAGAGCAGATGAAGCGTCATCATTATCTGGGCGCACTGGCGAAGATCGGGGAGACGGTCTGGTACGTGGCCACATGGCGCGGGCAGTGGGTGGCGCAACTGAGCCTGTCGGCGTCGGCGCTGAAGTGCGGGGTTCGGGATCGATGGATCGGCTGGGACTTCCGCTCGCAGTATGGGCGGCTGAAACTGATCGCCAACAACAGCCGCTTTTTGATCCTGCCGGGCTGGAATCGGCCGAATGTGGGCTCGCGGGTGTTGTCAGGGACCGAGCGGCGGGCCGGGTCGGATTGGCGCGAACGGTTCGGTCATGGGTTGCTGCTGCTGGAAACGTTTGTGGATCCCCGGCGCTTCCATGGCGGCGTGTATCGCGCGTCGAACTGGTTGGAACTGGGACGGACCCGGGGATACCGGCGCACCCGGGACGGCTACAGCGCCGAAGCCGATGCCCCGAAGCTTGTCTTTGTGCGCCCCTTGTGCCGCGATGCGCGCAGGCAACTGACCCACCCTGGCCGGGAACATCTTCAACTCACCGGAGCCCCCAAGATCATGCTCAATGCCGCACAGATGCGCCAACTCCCCCAGTGCTTCAAGACCATTCCCGATCCGCGCCGCGCTCAGGGACGGCGCCATCCCTTGTCGGCAGTGCTGGGCATCGCGGCGGGCGCGACGCTGTGCGGCATGCACGGCTATAAAGCCATCTCGGATTGGGCCGATGCCCTGGGGCAGAAAGCCCGCGAACGTTTTGGCTGCCGGCGGGAGAACGGCCGCTATGTGGTTCCCAGCGAGTTTGTGATTCGGGATTGTCTGGTCCGGATTGAACCGGGGGCGCTGGACCGGGCGCTCAATGCGTGGAATCGGGCGTGGGGCGCCCCGGACGATGCGCTGGCCATGGATGGCAAGACGATGAAGAACGCCCTCGACTCGGACGGGCGTCAGACCCACATCATGAGCGTGGTCGGGCATGAGTCGAAACGCTGCTACACCCAAAAAAAGTGGGAACCCTGCCTGTAGCCGGCGGCGAGGAGCGCAAGCGCACGAACGAAATCGGCATGGCCGTTCCCTTGCTTCAAACCTGCGACATCGCCGGCAAGGACATCACCGGCGATGCCCTGCTGACCCAACGTGCGATCGCGCACTATTTAGTCGAGCGGGGAGCGCACTATCATTTCACGGTCAAAGGCAACCAACCGACACTGGAACACGATATCGCGTTGCTGTTCCAAACCCGCGGACAACCCGACTTTGTCGAGGTCACGCCACCCGAGCATGGCCGCATCGAGACCCGACGCATTTGGTGTAGTACCGAACTCAACCACTACCTCGACTTTCCCCACCTGGGCCAGGTCTTTCTGATCGAGCGCGAATCCATCGACAAGAAATCCGGCGCCCTCACGTGTGAAACCGCACTGGGCATCACAAACCGCTCACCCGGCGAGGCCTCCCCCAAACGCTTACTGGCCATCAATCGCGGTCATTGGAGTATCGAAAGCGTCCATTACATCATCGACTGGAATTACGATGAGGACCGCAGTCGAATCCGCACCGGCTTCGGCCCGGAAAACATCACCCGCCTCCGACGCTTTGCCGTCGGTATTCTCAAATCCTTTCAAAAACCCGCTCAATCGATCGCCCAATCGATGCGTAAACTCTCTTTCAATACCCGTCTCGTCTTCGACTACTTGAGAATGACTCGAAATTCATTCCCCACATCATGCTCCATCTGAGAACAAATTTGCCGTGAATGTCAAGCCAATGGGCAGGGTGAATTTGTCCTTCCAGTGAACGTCCGAGAATTCAGTGGTTTAACCTGACAAGCTGGACATAGCGAGGAGATTCCTGTATAAAACGCTGAATGGAGAGGACGAAATTGACCAGCCAGGAACTGTCGGAGATCGGGGTACGGCCAGTGGAGCGAAGCGAGGAAGGGCAGTATCAAGAGCAGATGAAGCGTCATCATTATCTGGGCGCACTGGCGAAGATCGGGGAGACGGTCTGGTACGTGGCCACATGGCGCGGGCAGTGGGTGGCGCAACTGAGCCTGTCGGCGTCGGCGCTGAAGTGCGGGGTTCGGGATCGATGGATCGGCTGGGACTTCCGCTCGCAGTATGGGCGGCTGAAACTGATCGCCAACAACAGCCGCTTTTTGATCCTGCCGGGCTGGAATCGGCCGAATGTGGGCTCGCGGGTGTTGTCAGGGACCGAGCGGCGGGCCGGGTCGGATTGGCGCGAACGGTTCGGTCATGGGTTGCTGCTGCTGGAAACGTTTGTGGATCCCCGGCGCTTCCATGGCGGCGTGTATCGCGCGTCGAACTGGTTGGAACTGGGACGGACCCGGGGATACCGGCGCACCCGGGACGGCTACAGCGCCGAAGCCGATGCCCCGAAGCTTGTCTTTGTGCGTCCCCTGTGCCGTGATGCGCGCGGGCAACTGACCCACCCTGGCCGGGAACATCTTCAACTCACCGGAGCCCCCAAGATCATGCTCAATGCCGCACAGATGCGCCAACTCCCCCAGTGCTTCAAGACCATTCCCGATCCGCGCCGCGCTCAGGGACGGCGCCATCCCTTGTCGGCAGTGCTGGGCATCGCGGCGGGCGCGACGCTGTGCGGCATGCACGGCTATAAAGCCATCTCGGATTGGGCCGATGCCCTGGGGCAGAAAGCCCGCGAACGTTTTGGCTGCCGGCGGGAGAACGGCCGCTATGTGGTTCCCAGCGAGTTTGTGATTCGGGATTGTCTGGTCCGGATTGAACCGGGGGCGCTGGACCGGGCGCTCAATGCGTGGAATCGGGCGTGGGGCGCCCCGGACGATGCGCTGGCCATGGATGGCAAGACGATGAAGAACGCCCTCGACTCGGACGGGCGTCAGACCCACATCATGAGCGTGGTCGGGCATGAGTCGAAACGCTGCTACACCCAAAAAAAGTGGGAACCCTGCCTGTAGCCGGCGGCGAGGAGCGCAAGCGCACGAACGAAATCGGCATGGCCGTTCCCTTGCTTCAAACCTGCGACATCGCCGGCAAGGACATCACCGGCGATGCCCTGCTGACCCAACGTGCGATCGCGCACTATTTAGTCGAGCGGGGAGCGCACTATCATTTCACGGTCAAAGGCAACCAACCGACACTGGAACACGATATCGCGTTGCTGTTCCAAACCCGCGGACAACCCGACTTTGTCGAGGTCACGCCACCCGAGCATGGCCGCATCGAGACCCGACGCATTTGGTGTAGTACCGAACTCAACCACTACCTCGACTTTCCCCACCTGGGCCAGGTCTTTCGGATCGAGCGCGAATCCATCGACAAGAAATCCGGCGCCCTCACGTGTGAAACCGCGCTGGGCATCACGAGCCGCTCACCCGGCGAGGCCTCCCCCGAACGCTTGCTGGCCATCAATCGCGGTCATTGGAGTATCGAAAGCGTCCATTACATCATCGACTGGAATTACGATGAGGACCGCAGTCGAATCCGCACCGGCTTCGGCCCGGAAAACATCACCCGCCTCCGACGCTTTGCCGTCGGTATTCTCAAATCCTTTCAAAAACCCGCTCAATCGATCGCCCAATCGATGCGCAAACTCTCTTTCAATACCCGTCTCGTCTTCGACTACTTGAGAATGACTCGAAATTCATCCTCCACATCATGCTCCATCTGAGAACAAATTTGCCGTGAGCCAATGGGGCTTTCGCGCTGCGGTCCAACTCTGCTACTCTTCAGGGTTCGACTCTGTACTCAGCCGCCGTCGCGGACCCCGTGTGAATCAACCAGAAGCAACTCCCCACCGAATGCATCTCAGAATCATCCTGATTGCGACACTCGTTTCCGCAATAAGCGTCTCGACAGCGTTCCCGCAAGAAGCGGCGCGTGCGGCCCGCGCCGTTGCGGTAGAAACGCCTCCGATCATCGACGGCGTCATCGATGAGGAGGTGTGGCAACTGGCCGATCCGATCACGGGCTTTACCCAGACCTGGCCCGTCGAAGGGGATGCGGCAACGGAAGAAACCGTTGTGCGCGTGCTCTACACCGATACCGCTGTTTACGTGGGGGCCGTTCTATACGACACGGACCCTAGCCAGATCCTTGTCACCGACAGCCGGCGGGATTCCGGCATGGAAGAGACCGATTCCTTCCAGGTGATTTTCGACACGTATCGCGATCTTCAGAACGGATTCGTCTTCGGCACCAATCCAGCCGGCATCGAGTTTGATGGACAGGTCGTCAACGAGGGCGCCGATTTCAACCTGAACTGGGATGCCAGTTGGGTGGTTCGCACCCGCGTGACCGACACGGGCTGGTCCGCCGAGTTCGAGATTCCTTTGCGCAGCCTGCGCTACGGGGACCGTCCGCAAGTCTGGGGAATCAATTTTCAACGCAATATACGGCGCAAACGCGAACAGGCGTTCTGGGCGCCGATCGAACGGATTTACGATCTCTATCGGTTGTCCGAAGCCGGTGAGCTTCAGGGGCTGGACCTCGAAACGCCGCGGAACTTCAAGATCACGCCCTACGTCACCAGTTCCATCCTCAGAGACTACACCGACGATCTGCAGACCAAGGCGGATTTCGATGGCGCCACGGGTGTCGACGCCAAGTTCGGCGTAACGCCAAGCCTGAACCTCGACGTGACCTACAACACCGACTTCGCTCAGGTGGAGGTCGACGAACAGGTCATCAACCTCACACGCTTCAATGTCCGTTTTCCAGAGAAACGCCCGTTTTTCCTGGAAAACGCGGGCCTATTCGCCGCCGGAAAGCAGGGCGTGGATCTGTTCTTCAGCCGCCGCATCGGAATCGATCCTTCGGGCGTGGAGGTCCCGATCATCGGCGGGGGCCGGCTGAGTGGAAAGGCGGGAGCGTTCAACGTCGGGCTGCTGAGCATGCAGACCGATGACGTACCCGGCGTGACTCCTCAGAACAATTTCTCGGTAGTGCGCGTGACGCGCGAGTTGCCCAACCGATCGAGCCTGGGAGGTATCGTCGTAAATCGCGACGCGACCGGATCGATGACGTCGATCGATGACTGGAACAGAACCTGGGGCGCGGACGGACGGTTGGGCCTCGGGCAATACATGGACATCCGGGGATTCGCCGCACGCACGGAAACGCCGGGCTCGACAGGCGGCGAGGCGGCATACAACACGCGAGTCAGCTACACGCGGCCCGGCGGCAACGCCAACTTCGAATACACGCATGTGGGTGGCGACTTCAATCCGGAAGCCGGGTTCCTTAACCGGGAAGACGGCTACCGATCGACTTACGTCAACGGCTTCAGGAACATTCGCTTCCCGACGGTGAGTTGGCTACGCGAGCTTCGACCCCATTTTTATTTCGAGACTTTCTGGGACCTCGATGGGTTCATGGAAACCCAAACGCTGCACCTGGACTCCCATGTCGACTTCGAAAGCGGCTGGTATTACAGCCCGGCCGTGAACATCACCATGGAAGGATTGAAGGCGCCGTTCGAGGTCTCTCCCGGCGTGGTGATTCCCCCGGGAAGCTATCGCAATGCGGAGACCAACTGGCGTCTGGACTCCGATCAGAGCCGCGCACTCGCCTTTACCACCACCTGGACGTTCGGAGGCTTCTACACTGGAAATCAGAGAACGATCCAACTGGGCTTGACAGGTCGGCGAGGCTCGAACCTGAATGCTTCGATCAACTGGGTCCGCAGCGACATCGGCCTGCCGCAGGGCGAGTTCCTGACAAATCTGGTGCAAGCCCGCTTCAACTACAGCTTTACGCCGCTGATCAACTTCCAATCGCTGGTGCAGCACAACGATCGCACCCACAACTGGACGGGCAACTTCAGGTTCGGCTGGCAGAACACGGCAGGCACGGGGCTGTTCATCGTATACAACGAAACACATTCCCTGGACACGCTCGACATCCTGAACCGGCCTCGGACGGGCGAGCCCCAGACACGTGCGCTGATTGTGAAGTACTCGCACCAGTTCGACATCCTCAGGTAGGGCGTTGCCCGCGCCTGCCGGGCCGGCGCCTGGACGCGGCGGGAGCGTTCGGCGATACGGCCCGATTCCTTCTCGAAGTGGGTCCCATCATGCCGTGTCGATGATTCCCGGACACGCCCGGGCCACTGGCTTGAATCCCCGATGTCCATCCAACTCCTCGGAGCCCATCGAAGCCTGAACCGCGGGCGCCGGCGGTGCCGTTGGGCAGGCTGCCGACATCTCAGACGAGCCCCCTGCCCGCCATCCATGCCATCGCCGTCCGCACGGCTCGATCGAGAAGCTCCGGCTGATCGACATAGTAGTGGGTGGCCTTGTCGATGGATTCAAACGTCTTGTCCGGGCTCGCGGCAGCCTGGTAGATCCGCTGAACGTGTGCCGCGGGGATCGCGTCGTCGGCCGTGTTTTCGATCGCCAGCAACGGAACGGAAATACCGGCGGCCGAACGCTCGCCGTCGGCGTTCGAATCGTCCAGGGACCATTGAGACAGCCACGCCCGCAAGGTCGAGAACCGCGCCAGGCCCACGGGGCCGCTGTTCACGGTCTCGGGATGCCCGAGATAGGTGTGCCCTGTCCTGCGGTCGTTGGGTTCGATCGCAGGGTCCAGAAAGCGCGGATCGGCCATCGTTCGGTGAGTGACGAACCCGCGTTCCTTTTCGTGGCCTCCCTGCTTCTTGAGCCGATCGAGCGTCTCCCGCACCCATGCGGTCCGTCTGCGAATCCGCGCACGCTGAGCCGCTCGGAAATGTTCGAGAAAGTCAGGCGAATAAGGCGCCCGATTGGCGTTGCGCGGATCGTAGAGATCCAGCTCCGGGTCCCGGTCGTCGGGGTTGTCTTCATCCCGCACCGACGGATCGATCCATTCGCTCAGGATGACGGCTCGAGAGGAATGCGCCGCGTGAAACACGATTGCATCGGCCGGGATCAGGCCCGCGCCTGCGACATCAATGGGGTCGCCGGCCGGCGTCTCGGTGATCGTGGGATTCTCGGCCTGCGACTGGTAGAAAAGCGACAATGAACCGCCGCCCGACCATCCCGCCAGAACAACCTTTTGGTAGCCCCAGACCTCCTTGGCATGTCGAACATAGGCGCCCAGATCCAGCAGCGCCTTCTCCATGATCAGCGGCGTGTCGTTGCGGGCGTACCGGCTTCCGGCGCACAGGACATGCATTCCCGCTGCCGCCATCGCGTTTGGAATGGGCAACAACTGGAGCGTGGAGGCCGGATGCATGTAGACGAGCAGCGTCGAGGAGGAGCGATCCTCGGGCCGGTAGCGGATGCCCTCCAGGTGGACCCGTCCATGGCCGCCCGCAAAGCCGTACACTTCGCGGAACGCGCTGGTTTCGGCATAGGACACATGGACCCACTCGTGCAACACCGCCCGTTTCATCTCTATTTAAACCGCTTCCGGAGCCCCTTCCACACGTCGCGCCCCTGTCCCTTGGGCAGTTCGACGCAGAACTCGATGCCCCGCCGCACGACACGGATTTCGTTCGGAACGCCGCCGATCGTTTCAGTCTCGAACTCGTTTCCGAATCCCGTCCGGTATCGCAACTCCGGCATCGACATTTTTTCCTCGCCCGCGGGTGGTACCGGAGCATTATAGCGGAACAGGAATGAGCAATCTGTACTCCAGCGGCGCCACGCCGCCCCCCGCCCACATTCTCTCCTCATCCAACCTGGGACGCTGGATGCGCGAGCTCGGCATGGGAACCTACGACGAACTGCACCGCTACAGCGTCGCCAACATGGAGACGTTCATCGAGAACGCCCTCCGGAAACTGGGGATTCGATTTCGCGAACCATACCACCGGATTCTGGACTTGTCCGACGGCATGGAGCATCCCGTTTGGTTCGCGGGCGCCCGGATGAACATTACCGACAGCGTCTTCAATACCGAAGCCGGTTTTCCGGCAATCGTTTCGCGGAAGGAGGATCAGCAGGAACTTCGGGTGACATCGACAGCCGAACTCGAACACGTCTCGGCCCGCGTCGCTAACGGATTGTCTGAAATGGGATTCAAACCTCGTGACGCCATTGCCGTCGTCATGCCGATGACACCGGAGTGCGTGGCCATCTATCTGGGAATCGTTCGCGCGGGCATGGCCGTCGTCTCGATCGCCGACAGCTTCGCGCCCGATGAGATCTCGACCCGCCTCGCCATCGCCAATGCCCGGGCCGTGTTCACCGAGCACTTCATCCGCCATGGAGGCAAGACCATTCCGCTCTATCCGAAGGTTACGGCCGCAAAGGCGCCGGTCGCGATCGTCGTGGGCGCCGGCACGCCCGGTCCGGAGCTGCGAGACGGCGACATCGGGTTCGACCGCTTTCTTTCCACGGAACGAGATTTCGACAACGTGTCCTGCGACCCAGGCGACACGATCAACGTATTGTTCTCTTCGGGGACAACCCGAGCGCCGAAGGCGATTCCCTGGAACCATACGACGCCCGTGCGAAGCGCATTGGACGGATTCGTCCATCAGGATATTCAGCCCGGCGACATCGTCGCCTGGCCGACGAACGTGGGGTGGATGATGGGGCCCTGGCTGATCTTCGCGTCGCTCATCAACCGGGCCACGATTGCCCTTTATGAGGGGACGGCCAACTCGCTCGGTTTCGGGCAGTTCGTTCAGGACGCGGGGGTGACGATGCTCGGCGTTGTCCCCAGCCTGGTCCGATCGTGGAGAACCATCGACGGGATGACGGAACTCGACTGGAACAGAATCCGTTTGTTCAGTTCCACCGGCGAGGCCTCGAACGCCGAGGACACGCGATGGCTCTCGTCCCTGGCCGGCGGCAAACCGGTGATCGAATACTGTGGCGGGACCGAGATAGGCGGCGCCTACATCGCATCGACGGTTGTCCAGACGAACCGTCCGTCATGCTTTTCGGCAAAGGCCATCGCGTCGGAATTCGTCATCCTGGACGAGACGGGCGCCGAATCCGCCGAGGGAGAAGCCTGGCTGGTACCGCCCGTTCTCGGGCATTCCACGCGGTTGCTCAATGCGGATCATCGTGAGACCTATTTCGAAGGTTGTCCGCCGGGTCCGAGGGGACAAGTTCTCCGACGTCATGGCGACGAGATCCAAAGGCTCGAGGGCGGCTTCTACCGGGCGGAAGGCCGCACCGACGACACGATGAACCTGGGCGGCATCAAAGTTGGTTCCGTGGAACTGGAACGGGTGATGAATCGCGTCGATGGCGTGGTCGAAACCGCGGCCATCGCGGTTTCGCCGGCCGGGGGCGGGCCCTCCGAACTTGTCGTCTACGCCGTTACGGTCGGGGACCCGGACACGATCGCACTGAAAGCTCGCCTCCAACAGCGGATTCGCGCCGACCTGAATCCCCTGTTCAAGATCTCGCAACTCTCGGTTGTGGCAGCGCTGCCTCGAACGGCTTCGAACAAGGTCATGCGCCGCACTCTCAGAGCCCGCCATTCTCGCGGAGGTCGAGGGGCTGGATTGACATGACCCAATACTTGATCCAGTTTTCGACTATGGTTAAGGCCAACATCCATGAAATCAAGGTCAGGCTCTCCAAGTACGTCGAACTAGCGGAGTCCGGCGAAACGGTTATCGTTTGCAAGCGCAACCTCCCCGTCGCAAGGATCTGCCCGATTGAAACAATGTAGGTTCGGGTGCCCGTCCTGGGCTCTGCAAAGGGCGCCGAGCTATCCTGCCGTCCTTTCATAACCCCATGGCCGAAGAAGAGCTGTCCCGGTGGGAAGGGCGGACCGACGCCCAACGGGAATGAAGCTTCTGCTCGACACGGCCACGTTTCTGAACGCGGCGCTCGAACCGGACCGCCTGATCTTCGCGAGCACGCGAGCTTCTGCTCGACCCCGGCAATGAAAGATACCTGAGTACGATCTCGGCCCTGGAGATCTCAATCAAGCACGCCCTCGGAAAGATCGAACTGAGTGAAAGTCCCGACCGATTCGTCCCGGCCCAACGGGAGCAACTCGGGGCGGCGACCCTGCTGCTTGACGAAGAATCCGCGCTTCACCTGACACGGCTTCCCTGGCTTCACCGCGACCCTTTCGATCGAGTTCTGATCTGTCAGGCCATCGTGCATGGGCTCGTCCTCCTGACACCGGACGAACAGATCGCGCGTTACCCCTACGAACCGCCTGGTAGGCGGATCTCCGCCATGCCGTTCGATTCACCAGTGGAAGTGCGTCTCACGCGGTCACAGCCCGATGGACATTCGAATTGGGATACTTGCCGACTCCTGGATGGCATTCACCGAATATCCGTGGCGTAACTTCGCCAGAGGCCCCAACCTTGGTTGCGGAGGCTGGATCATGAGTGACACACGCGAAGACGAGACCACGAGATACGACAACGATCGACATCGCCATGAGCGCCGCCGGCCCGGATTCGGCGCCCGGTTTCGCCGCCAGCGCCGCCGCACTGGGTTGGGTCCAATGTTTCCGGGACTGCTGATCATGGCCCTCGGCCTCGTCCTGCTACTGGATAACCTCGATTTGGTCGATAGCGATCAGATCCTGCGGTTCTGGCCGGTAATCCTGATCGCAATCGGCGTGAAGAATCTGTTCGAGGCCCAAGACCGGAGCGGAGCCGTCAACGGAACACTTTTTGCCGGGTTGGGCGGGCTTCTGTTGCTGAACAGTCTCGACATACTCAGCTTCAACATCTTTCAACTGTGGCCTCTCTTCCTGGTCATGATCGGTTTCCACATGTTGACGCGCGCCCTGTCGGGACCGCCGCAACCGAGCGAGGCCACGAATGCTTTCGAGACAAGTTTCGCCTTCCTGAGTGGAGTAGAGCGCCGCAACAACTCGCCTGATTTCAACGGTGGTTCGGCCACCGCGTTCATGGGCGGCGTGGACCTCGATCTTAGCGAGGCCGACATCGCGGGAGAGGTCGCTGTCTTCAGCGTTTTCGCGATGATGGGCGGCATCGACATCCGCATCCCGGAGGGGTGGAAGCTGGAAAACAAGGTCACCCCGTTTCTCGGAGGCGTCGAGGATCGGACCCGCGGCCCGGCTGATCCAAAGAAACTTTTCGTCGTCGAGGGCACGGTCATCATGGGTGGCGTCGAGATCAAAAACTGAAGGGGAAGACGACATGAACAGAGGACCATATGTCGGCCGGGGACTGCTCGGCATTGTCCTGATCGTTGGACTGGGCATCGCCATCGGACAATCGAGTCAAACGAACCGATCAACCTCGTCCGGAACGGAAGTGGGCCTCCTTCAGTCCGCGTTTCTGAGTGATGTCCAGCACCGGAATACCGCGGATTCGTTTCGCGGCGGTGAGGCACACGCGGTGATGGGCAATTTGGATCTCGACCTGCGTGAAGCGACAATGGAGGCTGACCAAGCGCAACTGGAACTAGCCCGCATTTCTCACGAGTTGTCTGCTACAGTGCCGGATCCATCCGCCAGCGCTGCGTTCCGCTTCGTCGGGCTCCTCGACGTACCGTCAAGTACGCCTCCGGTGCCCTCCGGGCGCGCGCCTTGCTCTGACGGCGTCTCCGACTCTTCGCGACGAAAACCCGTGAGAAAGGCGGGCTAGTCGTATTCATGGGACGAGTGAGGCTCCGAATCCCGGAGAACTGGACCGTTGTACCGGAGTTCGATACGGCTCTGGGCAACGTCGAGGACAGAACGGCGACCGGACCCGATCGGGACAAGCTCCTCCTGGTTCGTGGCGGCGTATTCATGGGAAGGCTGGAAATAAGGAACTAATGATGCATCCGCTCCTGGCATCGGGCTCCCGCCTGACGCTTTATCTGGTCTCCTGGTCTCTGGTCGCTGTCCTGCTCGCCCTCGGTTATTCGAATACCGATTCTCTGGGCTGGACACAGACGCTGATCGTTTTGGTCCCGCCCTGGCTGATCTATTCTTTCGTGTGTCTGTCCGCCTGGTACGTCTGCCGCTCGACTCCGCTCCAGGGGGCCAGCGTGTCCGGCGTCGCAATCGCGCACCTCGGTTCAGGAATCCTGGCCGGAGGCATCTGGATCATGGTGTGGGAACTGTGGACCCAAGTGCTGTCCGACTACCCGGAATACGGCGAGGGCCTTCTCGAAGCCTATCGGTCGCAGCTTCCCATGATCCTGGCTGCGGGGGTACTGCTGTTCTGGCTTTCGGGCATGCTCCACTATTTGCTGATTGCGTTTGAAACGTCGCGGCAGGCGGAGACGCGCGAACTGGGTCTGGAAGTCATGGCGCGCGAGGCGGAACTGAAGGCGTTACGGGCGCAGATCGACCCGCATTTCCTGTTTAACAGCCTCCATTCCGTCAGCGCCCTGACGACCGTGAATCCCTCCGGCGCCCGACGGATGTGCCTGCTCCTGGCCGACTTTTTCCGGTCGAGCGTCCGGTTGGGAGCAAAGGATCAGATCTCCCTGGGAGACGAGATTGAGATGGTGCTTCAGTATCTGGAGATCGAGAAGGTGCGATTCGGAACGCGTCTCGCATCCGAAGTGGCCGTGGATCCGGAGTGCAAGAGCTGCATGATTCCGCCCTTGATTCTCCAGCCGCTGGTTGAGAACTCCGTCCGGCATGGAATCCATTCACTTGTGAATGGGGGCGTCGTCAAGGTTACGGCCCGGTGCGATCCCAACTATCTTCTTCTGAGCGTCGAGAATCCAGTGGACCCCGAACCGCAGAAAAGTGCCGGCACTGGTATGGGCTTGTCCAACGTCAAACGGCGCCTTGAAACCAGATTCGGTGACCGGACATCGACACGGATCCAACAGGGAAACGGCCTGTTTCGAGTCGAAATCCGCGTACCCTGCATGGACCCCACCGAGGGATCCCGAAAATGATGCGCCAGACACAGTCAGGAATTCGCGCTGTCATCGTGGACGACGAAGCACTGTCCCGCTCCGTCCTGAGGGAGTACCTGGCGGCGTACGATGACATCGAAATCGTGGGCGAATGCGAGAACGGCTTCGAGGCTGTGCAAGCAGTCAACGATCTGACTCCGGATCTTCTCTTTCTGGACATTCAGATGCCCAAACTCGACGGATTCGAAGTCCTGGAGCTGATCGGCTCGGAGGTCGGCATCATATTCGTGACCGCCTACGACCAACACGCGATCCGAGCGTTCGAGGTGCATGCGGTGGACTACCTGCTGAAGCCGTTCAGCGAAGAACGTCTGGGGGAGGCGCTCGATCAGGCGCGTTCGCGGCTGGCGCCGATGCCCGTTCCGGGAATCCTCCGAACCCGGCGTAAATCCTGGGTCGAGCGGGTGCTGATACGTTCCGGACCGCGGGTCGACGTCATCCCCGTCGAAAAGATCGACTATGTCCAGGCCCAAGACGACTATGTGGCGTTCAAGGTCGGGGATCGAGAATATTTGAAGCAACAGACACTGAACGATCTCGAGGCGGAACTGGATCCGTCGAGGTTCGTGAGGATTCACCGATCGTCCATTCTCAACATCGACCGGCTCGCAAGGATCGAACGCTATACGAAGCACAGCCATGCGGCCACTCTGAAGAATGGAACGCAATTGTCGGTCAGCAAGGCCGGCTTTGCGCGGCTGAACGACCTGCTCTAGCTGGCAATTCCAGCAACGTTGTGCACACCGGGTAACCGAGTAATAGGCGGTTTGTACCCCAGACTGCCGTGTTGACGGTGTTCATTGTTATGGGTCAGGTATCGGGGTAACAGAACGGAGCGGCCCTTTTTGGTCCCACCCATGAGAAATAGTGATCAGCACGGCGAGGCGGTGCTGTTGCACGATTCAACGGGGCGCGAATGCGACTGCCCGGCTCTTCGGTCTTGGTGTGCCGGGCCTTCGGGCTGCGTCCGGTCACTGAAGAGAGTCAGAAGAAATGTATCCAGTACATGGGAGCCCCGGTCGAGGAGGTTTCCTGCCGCAGCATAACCTGATACTGCGCGCCGTCGACTTCATGTACTCCTAGCAGGTAAAGCTTCGTTTCTTGAGGCCCGCCCTGGTCGGCGGACTGGAGCGCCCCTTCGATAAAGCGCTCCGCCACGTCAGAGGCGTCGGTAGCGAGAAGCATGTGGACCATGGAAAGGGACTCGTCCGGCATCTCCATCGTCAGCATCAGGGATTGGGCCGAGGAAGGATTCGTCAGACGGAACTCATCGATGGTGACCGCCCCGGCAGGCTGTGTGATCAGGAAAAAGAATTCGCCCAATTCCTCCGTCAGGTACTCGTGCATCTCAATGCGCGGGCGGGGATTCTGGAGTAATTCGAGGACGTCATCCATGAAAAAGCGGTCCTGCAGTTCACTATGGACCGGCGCGGGCAGGGACGGTGTCTGCTGAAGCCATACCCGCGCGGCGGCGGAGGGCATGATCGCCGCCATCCCAGCCAGGAACAGGACAGCCGTTGCGGTTCGTCGGTGCATCGGTATATTGACTACTCCCGGGGGTCTTCTTCCCGTTCGGGGGCTCCAATACTGGAGCCGCCAAGGAACACCGTCTCGCCGTTTGGAAACGTCAGATCCCGGCCGTTCGCCCGGAGCGATCCGTCCTTGGACTGATACCCGTCGACAACGATCTCGGCACCGGGCAAAAGGGAGTCTCTGGTCAGACCCCGCCGCAGCAACGTGTTCGGCGTGCCGGCTTCGATCATCCACTTCTCGATCGTACCGTCGGGCTTCTCCACATCGACATAAATCCACGCGTGGGGATTGATCCATTCCATCTTCGTAACGGTGGCCTCGAACTTGATGGGCCGGTTGGCGTCAAATTCGGCCGAGAAGGCATGATGGGCATCCACCCGAGGGGCCATCAGCAGCGGCCCCAGTGCGGCCATCGCAGCGATTCTCATGATTCGCATCGGATTTCACCTCTCTGTGCTCAATTTCCTTCGGCTTGCTGCTCGCGCCTGCGCGCGCCGGTCAGGAAATGGACCGCGTCGTAGTTGTCTTCGTGGCATGCGTACTCGTAGAGTTGGTCGTCGGTCTTGTTCCACGGAATCATCGCCGTCCAAGGACGGCTCCAGGTGGCCGGATCCTCAACGGTGAATTCATAGCCGATCGTATCGGCGTCCACGCGAGTCAGGCGTTCGACGATCTTGAACGTCTCCGGGTTCGAGTTGCGGAAAGTCACACCGGGATCGGTCCTGAAATTCGTGGTCTCCAGAACCAGCGAATCGCCCTCCCAGTGTCCACGAGTGTCACCCAGCCATTGCGGGAGCGTGGGCCCGAGGTGCGGCCTGCCGTCGACGGGGATGATGCGCGCGCTGTGGATCATTTCGACGAGAATCACGACATAGCCGGGACTCTGGAAGATCTGCTGCGTGTTGTTGTAGATCGTCGGTATGTAGGGCGGCCGGTCGGTTCGGACCACACAACGTACGGGCAGCGAAAAGTCCCGGTAACTGAGCGGCATCCCATCCCGGAAACGCGCCGTCGCCGCGGCCGCGGCATCCTGGCGCCGCTGTCGTTCCGGCGAGAGGGCGACCAGCGGCGGAATCCTGCCGTCGGGCGGATCCACGATCAGCGACGTTCTCTGGTCATCGGTCAGCCGCAGCCGGTTGGCGTCCATCCAGTGTTCGTTGTAGGCACGGTTGACGTCGGCCGCGTTGCCTCCGTCGCGACGGTCCCGGTCGAGATCGAACACCCGCCCCTCGGCGAAATCGGCGGCTTCTTCGTCGGTGAGCGCCGCATTGCCTCCGACCGAATCCGGCCGTTCCAGGGGTGTGCTGGTCCCGCTGGTCCAGATGCCCTGAAGATCCGGGTCGCCCCAGTCCGTGCGGGGCGGTGTCCAGTCCGGGTCGCCTTCGCCGGCAGCCGGGCTCTGGCCTGCAACCTGCAGCGGCGGTATTTGTGCGATCGCCGCGACCACGGCCAGCATGCCGATTAGAATCGCGAATCGATGAGCCATCGGACCCCCTCCGGTTTTCTCAGTTTTCCGTCGGCGCCGAGAAACGCCCGTACATGAATTCTTCGGTGAACGGCACGCACTTGAATTCCAGCAATTGCACGTTCTCTTCGATCCTGCGATACAGCGGAAAGCGCATCGTCCAAGGCCGCGTGAACACGTTGGGATCCTCGATCGTCGCCTCGTACGTCAAATGATACGGAGTGACGGGCGTGATCCGTTCGACCACCCGCATGGCTTCGCTGTGGAAGTTTCCGGCCCGGTCGAACCATGTATAGGCGTTGTACCCCTCCGAGTCGATCACGAGCGTGTCGCCTTCCCAGTGGCCGCGCGGCCAGCCCATCCACGAGTCGATCGGGGACGTCTGCTCCCAATCCATGCGAACGATCCGATGCGCGGTCGTGAACTCATAGGTCATCAGGATGAATTCGGGTGTCTGCACGATCTGAAACGGGTGCGGCATATACATCGCGCGCGGTATCCCCGGCATATAACACTTCGCTTCCGGATCACCGGTCGCATGCCATGCTTCGAGCCCCCGCTCCGGTTGGGAAAGGTACTGGCTGAAGTCCGCGACGAGGCGATTTTCGAAGTTCTCCTGCTTCCGTGCCACCGCCCACTCCTGGTACGGAATCTCGTTGGCGTCCACGATGCCTTGCCCGGCGGGGCGCGCCCCGTATGCACCCATCAGTTCGGAAAACGGTCCCGCCGCGGCATCATGATCCTGAATGTCCCAGTTGGCCGTGACCAAAGCCTGCCATATGCCGTTCAGGTCGGGGCGTTGGTCCGGCGTCCGGGATGCTTCGTAGGGAGCGAGCCGGTCGAGGGTCAACAGGCCGGGCGGCGCCGGGGCCGGCGCCTGGGCCGTCCCGGATCCGGCAACCAGCCAAATCGCAGCGATGACGGCCAGCGTTCCAAGGGAGCCAATCACGATGCCGAAACGCATGCCCATCTGACGTTCCTCACTGAATCGGCCGGTTTATTGGATGACCGTGTCCCAAACTTCTCTGAACCGCCTTTGGCACGCGGCTGCCGGTTACGGGGCGCGAAACAAGGAGGCACGCATCCAAGGGTCTCACGTTGCGCTTGCCCGACGGCGAGCCCGCGAAGCCGACGGATTCATCGACCGTTGGCGAGGAGTGTAACGCAGACGCTTCACCCGCGAGAAGCGATTTCGGAGCCTGCGGGGACATCCTCGGATGGCGTGCCTGGCCCCGGACGTATTCGCCGGCTGCGAGCACGCTGTCCGCACCTCGACGCTCACGGCGCGCCCCCATCGGGACGCGTTCGCCCGTTATTGCTTACGTTTCGGATTTGCCGATGGTATAAGGCAGAAATGTCACCATCGATTCGGAGAGGCCCCCCAATACGAAAGCTGTTCCTGGCGGCTCTGTGTGGATATGTTCTCCTCGGATGGA
Organism: Terriglobia bacterium; assembly: GCA_963555775.3. Classification (GTDB taxonomy): domain Bacteria; phylum Acidobacteriota; class Terriglobia; order 20CM-2-55-15; family 20CM-2-55-15; genus JAJEDW01. The sequence goes on from CAUVWY020000010.1 coordinate 809,983, forward strand.
CCTCGGCCGGGGCGGGGTCGCAGGCACGCCTGTTCGAAGCGCCTGGACCCTGCGACCGCGACTGCCTGAACGGGATGGTCGACTCGTACCTGGCCGCGCTGGTGGCCCATGACCCGGATGCCGTGCCACTGGCCGACGACATCCGATTTACCGAAGACACCGAGGTACTGGAGATTGGCGAGGGCCTGTGGGAGACCGCCAGCGCCGTGCCAACGTCCTTCAAGATCCATGTGCCCGATCCGGTAGCCCGGCAGGTCGGCTTCATTGGAGTGATGGAGGCGTCGGGCAACCCCATTCAACTGGCGCTCCGGTTGAAGGTCGACAACGGCAGAATCGTTGAAGCCGAGCACCTCGTGGTTCGGAACCTGAGCCCGAACAGCCTTGCCAATCTCCAAACTCCCCGGCCTGGGCTCTTGGCGGAAGTACCGCCCGGCGAGCGGCTCGCCCGCGAACTGATGCTGACGGTCGCTAGTTCCTACTATGTCGCCCTCGAGATGGACGCGGGCGACGCAACTCCGTTCGCCGACGATTGCGAACGGCGCGAAAACGGCATGATCACCGCGGGCGGGGGCGGCATCGGCCGCGGCGGGGCTCCACGGCTGGGCTGTCACGCCCAGCTGGATACCCGATCCATGAGCTACATCGACAGTATCGATCTCCGTCGCGTCTGGATCGCCGACGAGGTAACCGGTCTGGCGTTCGGCCTCTCGCAGTTCCGTCATTCCATGGAGAATCGTGAGATCGCGATCATCGGTCCCGATGGCGAGCGCAGCACGCGATCCGTCGACTTCGACCCGTTCGATCTGCCGGCCGCGCACATCATCAAGATTCAGGACAATCGCATCCACGAAATCGAAGCGCTGGGATTCATGACCCCCTATATGTCGGGAAACGGCTGGAGCGACTTTCTGAACTAGCAGTTCGTGGCCCGACCTGGCAGGTCGCGCACCGGGGTCTACGGGTCTCAGGCGCGAAGAGAGCAACCGAAAGCGGGCCGGCTTGACAGCCAGCACCCCGGCAAGACCGATTGGAACCGAAAGAGGAAAACAGAATGACGCTATCGCATAACCGAAACTTCGTGTGGATCTTCGTGGTCGCTTTGCTGGTCGGGGGCTCCCCGGCCCTCGGTCAACAGGGTGCGCAGGATGGGGAGTGGCGGGCATACGCCGGCGACGCGGGAGGCCCTCGCTATTCCTCGCTCGATCAGATCGACAGGGACAACGTCGCCGAGCTGGAAGTTGCCTGGAGCTGGAAATCGGACAACTACGGCGGCCAGGAGCTCCGGAGCGAGACCACGCCTCTGATGATCGACGGCGTCCTCTACCTCACCGCGGGCAGTCGCCGCAACGTTGTGGCGGTCGACGCTGGAACGGGCGAAACGCTGTGGATGTGGCGCATGGATGAAGGCGCACGCTGGGAAGAGGCTGCTCGACGCAATTCCGGCCGCGGTGTGGCCTATTGGGAAGACGGTGAAGATCGTCGGATCTTTACGATTACGCCGGGTTTCCACCTCGCCGCGCTCGACGCCAAGACCGGGATTCCCGTTCCGGAATTCGGCGAGAACGGAATCGTCGACCTCTTCACTCAACTGGATCTGGACTACGACTACATGCCCGACTTGACCGGGACGATCGGCAATTCCTCACCGCCGGTGGTTGCCAGGGATACGGTCATGGTGGGACCAGCCCTCCGTCCGGGCAGCCGCGTCAACAGGGAAAACACAAAGGGCGACGTCCTGGCCTTCGACGTGCGTACCGGCCTCAAGAAGTGGGTATTCCATACGATTCCGAGACCGGGAGAACCCGGCTATGAAACCTGGGAAGACGACTCGGCCAGCTATACGGGCAATGCGGGAGTCTGGGGGCCTTTCTCGGCCGACGAGGAACTCGGCTACGTGTATCTCAATATCGAGTCGCCAACGAATGACGTCTACGGGGGGCACCGGCCGGGCGACAACCTGTATGGAGATTCCCTGGTCTGTCTGGATGTCGAAACAGGCGAGTTGATCTGGTACTACCAACTGGTCCACCACGACATTTGGGATTACGATCTGCCGCCGCAGCCGATTCTGCTGGATATAACCGTCGATGGAAACCCCATCAAGGCAGTCGTCCAGTTGAGCAAGCAGGCGTTTGCCTATGTGTTCGACCGCGAAACCGGCGAGCCGGTTTGGCCGATAGAGGAACGTCCGATGCCTGCCTCCGACGTGCCGGGCGAGCAGGCCGCCCAGACACAACCTTTCCCGACCAAGCCACCGCCGTACGATATGCAGGGGGTCACGGTTGACGATCTGATCGACTTTACTCCTGAACTCAGGAACAAGGCCCTGCAAGCGATTGAGCAGTTTCGGATCGGAGCGCTCTACACGCCGCCTTCGCTGGCCGACGCCCCGGACGGAACGAGAGGAACCGTTGCAGTGCCGGGCTTTGGCGGTAGTGCCAACTGGGAGGGCGGCGCGGCCGATCCGGAAACAGGCTTCGTCTACGTGGGTTCATGGATCAGCCCGACCGTTATTGCCCTGGTTACTCCCGAGCCAGGCACGTTCAACGCCGATTACAACAGAGGAGGCGCGGCATTGCCGCAGATCGACGGACTGCCTATCTTCAAACCGCCCTACGGCCAAATTACGGCGTACGACATGAACGCGGGTGAAATCGCGTGGCAGATCCCCAACGGAGACACCCCCGAAGACATCGCGGAGAATCCCGCTCTCGACGGAATCGATATTCCACCAACGGGAGTGCCTTCCCGCGCCGCTCTGCTCGTGACGAAAACTCTGCTTTTTGCAGGCGAAGGGACGTTCGGGGGTCCGATATTCAGAGCATACGACAAGACGACGGGCGACATGGTCTGGGAAACGGAAACACCGGTGGGGCCTCAACAGGGCCTGCCGATGACGTACATGCACGAAGGCCGGCAGTACATAGTGTTCGCTACGGGCAATCCCCAGATGGGAACGCCCGCACAACTCATCGCTTACGCACTACCCGACGTCGAAGACTAGCGTAGCCACCCCCCGGTGCGTTCCTCGCACCGGACGCGTAGCCACCCCCCGGTGCGTTCCTCGCACCGGACGCGTAGCCACGGTGCGTTCCTCGCACCGGCGCGTAGCGGCGCGTGCCTCGCGCCGGATCAAGCGCGGCGTGCCCCGCACCGGGCGCGTAGCCACGGTGCGTTCCTCGCACCGGCGCGTAGCGGCGTGTTCCTCCCGCCGGATTAAGCGCGGCGTTCCTCACGCCGGATTAAGCGCGGCGCGTCTCTGGCGCCTGGAAGTCGGCGTCCGAGGGAGCGCACAGGTCCGTGCCCCCGGCCAGGAGACCCTCGAGCCGGCGGAGTTCCGTCAGGCGCAACGGAAGGGCCCCCCATCCCGGGATAGTTGGTGAGAACAAGCGGCGAGTGACGCCGCGGGTACTAACCCGCATTTCTCACGAGTTGTCTGCTACAGCGCCGGATCCATCCGCCAGTGCCGCGTTCTACGGCGCGTTCCTCGCGCCGGGCGCGTAGCGGCGCGTTCCTCGCGCCGGGCGCGTAGCGGCGCGTTCCTCGCGCCGGATCAAGCGCGGTCGGGCTCCTCGACGTACTGTCTAAAGCGCACCTCCGTGCGGCAGTAAGAAGTACGCCTCCGGTGCCCTCCGGGCGCGCGCCTTGCCCTGACGGCGTCTCCGACTCTTCGCGACGAAAACCCGTGAGAGAGGCGGGCTAATTGATGAGTGCCACGTTCTCCGGTGCCTTGGAGGTTCCGCCGTCACTGACGCACGCGTAAGACGGCGCCCCGGAAGTCTGTCGGGCCCGACGACCGTTACGCGTGTCTCTTGTCGTCAACGTGGGGGACGCCACACTACGTGGAGGTCAGCTCGGGCGTCTTCGCCCAGTATTTGGACCCTTCGAGGATCTCCAGATCGCCCGGTTCGATCCGGTAGCAGTACTCCTCACCTGGAAACAGGCGCGAACGCACCTCCTCAACGTAGTCCTTGAGTGCAAGCTGCGCCAGCATCAGTAGTCCGTCGGTGCGCTCTGCCCGCCCCAGCCCGCGAATGTCCTCGTGCCCTGCAAGATGGCTCAGAAACCTGTCCATGACCTGAGGGACATAGCACTTGGCGAACAAGGGGCGGAAGTCGGCGTACAGGCCGAGCACGTCGTGCATGATGACCAGTTGTCCATCGACCCGCCTGCCGGCCCCGATCCCGAGAACGGGTATTCTCAAGGCGCGGGCCACCTGTCCGGCGGGTTCCGTCGGCATGGCCTCGAGCAGCAGCGCCACCGCGCCCGCCTCCTCGAGGGCCAGGGACTCTTCCATGGTCGACTCGAAGCTTTCCAGCGTCTTGCACTGCACGCGGTAACCGCCGAACGCGGCGGCGCTCTGCGGCGTGAGACCCAGGTGGCCGACGACCAGGATGCCCGCATCCGCAATCGCCCGGACACGGGACCCGACGCGGCGGCCGCCTTCGAGCTTGACGGCGTCGCAGGCGGCCTCCTTGACGAACCGGACGGCGTTCCGTACCGCGTCTTCGTCACTGACTTCGTAGGACCCCTGCGGCATGTCCCCGACGATGAAGGTGCCCGGCGCGCCGCGGCGGGCGGACTGGGCGAGGACGATCATCTCGTCCATCGTCACCGGGTTGGTCGACGTGTGGCCGAGCTGCACCATGCCGCCGGAATCGCCGACCAGGATCATGTCGATTCCCGCCTGCTCGGAGGCGTAGGCAAGGGGCGCGTCGTAGGCCGTGACCCAGGTCACGAGTTCGCCTCTCCGCTTCATCCTGTTCAACTCGAGCAGGTTGAGCTTGTTGCCGCGTTTCATGCGAACCTCATCCGGGATCGATGGCGCAGGAGCATCGCGCGATCATAACAGACAGACTCCAGCCTATTCAACGGTTTAGCCCGCCTTTCTCACGGGTTTTCGTCGCGAAGAGTCGGAGGCGCCGTCAGAGCAAGGCGCGCGCCCGGAGGGCACCGGAGGCGTACTTGACGGTACGTCGAGGAGCCCGACCGCGCTTGATCCGGCGCGAGGAACGCGCCGCTACGCGCCCGGCGCGAGGAACGCGCCGTAGAACGCAGCACTGGCGGATGGATCCGGCGCTGTAGCAGACAACTCGTGAGAAAGGCGGGTTAGACCAAAAAGGCGCCGCCCCGCGGCGGCGCCTTCATCCCTGGATTCATCGGTGAGAGACGACTCTATTCCTCGCTGAGCATGATCACCGCGTTGCGTTTCGGAGACTCGCCCACCGGGACGCGGGCAATCTCGATATAGGTCTCCATGTCGATGATCGAAACGTTGTTGTCGATCGCGTTCGAGACCGCCGCACACGATGCCCGTCACGACCGACAGCGCCAGTGTGTAGCGTATGACCCATCCGTCGACTGTAACTGACTGCAGCCCGGGTACTGCCGAAATCCACCACCTCTGGATCGCGACGATCGCGCTCGACGCCAGTACCAGACCGACGGCGCCGCCAGCCAGCCCCAGGATGATGCTCTCGGTTAGATACTGCCGAATAACATGCATCCGATTTGCGCCGACCGCCATCCGTACTGCAACTTCTCTCCGGCGAACGTCGTGCCGCGCCAACCACAGGTTGGCGGCGTTCGCGACAGCGACCAGCAGAACGAAGGCGGCCGCACCCCCGAGCACTGCAAGCGCGCGGCGAGCACCACCGAGCCAACGATCATGCAAGGTGACGATTCGGACGACGGAATCGTCTCCCATGCGGGCCGGGGAATCGATCACGGTTGCCGCATGGATCGCGTCGATTTCAGCCTCGGCCTGCGTCACAGTCACGCCTTCCCTGATTCTTGCGATCACGCTCCCTGACATGACTGGAATACCGTCCACCAGTCGGACCATCATCGGACCTGGCCTTGATGGGGCGGGCTGAATGGAGATGTACAGGCGGGGCTCGGGGGTATCGCCGCGAACAGCCAGAAGCACGAGTCGATAGTTCGGCTCAAGAATACCCGCGATATTGAATGAACGTCCGTCCAGATTCAGCGTCCGCCCGAGCCATCTCGAGTCGCCGCTCAGGATTTGGTCGAAGGAATCGAATGTCACGACAAGAGAATCGCGATCACCCGACGCAAATAGTCGACCGAAAGCCGCGCTTGCACCTGTGATCGCCCAGAAGTCGCCGGCGATCTCCATGACCGACTCCTGACGCACGACACCCGGCGCCGTCACCGCGTACGCTTGCGGCGCATACGCCGCCATTGCCTCGAAACTGACGGCCCGGTCACGCCACGCTGCGAAATCGAAGAGGTCGACGGGTGGATCAAGGAAGTGCTCGGCTTCCGCCGATTCAGCCTGCGCGGCCTGAACATGGTCCAGGGCGAGTGGAACTTGGTGTGTCTGGCATTGAACGTCAAGCGGTTGCAGGGGCTTCAGGCAGCCTGATGACAGGGATACCGCCCGCAAATCAGGCCGAACGACGGCCGATTCAAGCACCCGTGGCGCACCCAGCGGCGCCTCGTCGTCCAAAACGCCCACCCCGGTCACCGATATCGATCGATCGCTATCTCGCGAAATTCGCCAAGTCGCAAATCAACCTACGGCACAGGCTCCTAGGCCGCCTTTCTCACGGGTTTTCGTCGCGAAGAGTCGGAGACGCCGTCAGAGCAAGGCGCGCGCCCGGAGGGCACCGGAGGCGTACTTGACGGTACGTCGAGGAGCCCGACGAAGCGGAACGCAGCACTGGCGGATGGATCCGGCGCTGTAGCAGACAACTCGTGAGTAATGCGGGCTAGGTTGCGTTCGCGGATCGGCGCAAATGAGTTCCGGTTTTCGCTACATGGATTCGAGCAGTAGCCGTTGCTACTCCTGCGAGGCTCGGGCTGAGGCAGCAGCACGGGCGGCGCGAGAGCGGCGGCATCAAGCCGTGCACCAAGTACCGGTCCTTCGGCAGCAGGAAACTCACCTGGAACCGAAAACAGTTCCTGTGCAGAAGCAAAGTACATTGTTCGACTCACAGCACAGGAACGCGAGATCTGTCGAGAGACCTTCCGCAAGCTTGACGGCAGCAGCGGGAAGGTGCGCCGCGCTCGGATTCTCTCTTGAAGGCCGATGCGGACAGGCGAGCGTGGATCGACCAACAGGTCGCCGACGCCTTTTCGTCCAGAGATTCTCGATTGGTTGGACGCCAGACGAAGTCTTTCTTGTCGGCCGGTCAAGCGGTAGACCACGTTGCGTCTCGATGCCGATCTCGTGGAATGGTTCAAGAGACACGCGCGGACGAGACTCCTGCAGGGATCGGCCATGACTGGGCACTCCTGTCGCGATTCGAAGACCTCGGAGTGCCGACCGCTCGCGGACAGCGGCGGGCGCCGCGGCGGATACGTCCGGGTGGCCCCCAAACGAAGGTGCCCGGCGTGTGTCAACGCCACTGCACCGACAGATCAGAACGGCATGCCCAGGCGGACGTAGTACTGCGGCCCGTCCCGGTCAACCAGCGGGAACGCGACACCGGCACGCAGCTGGAGTGGCGTCCGGTACAGGACGAGGAGGTCGGTGCTCGCCTCGAATCCCACCGACGCCAGGGGGCGGAGCCTGGGACTTCCGTCTTCGGAAGATGACGCGTCGCCGCCCCACGCGTTGCCGCCGTCGAGGAAGGCGGATCCGAAGATGCGGTCGAGGTGCAGCGGCCACGCTCCGAGGCCGCGGTTGACGAGGGCCAGCGGCGCCCGTAACTCCACGGTGGTGGACCATGCATAACGTCCTGACCGCGTGGAGGTCCCGTAGCCCCGAACGGGAAAGAAAACCGAGACGCCCCCCAGCGAGGGAAGCCCCGCCAGTATCACTCCGTCGCCCGACGCGCCGCCCGACGCGAAGTAGCCGGTGTGCGCGCCCGGTCCGCGGGCCATCCCGCCGCTCGAGCGGATCGCCAGGACCGGGGCAGCGAAGCCCGGCAACGGCAACGGAACGTAGACCTGCAGCCGGCCAAGGAGATCGTCGGCGGAGAGATCGACGCCGCGGCGCCGGGCGAGGTGCTCCGGAACGTTCAGGTCGTCGCGAATCCGCGCGCGCAGATACAGTGCGGCGCCACGCGCGTTGCCCATCTGGAACGCATGCGACCGCGCGGTGGATACGCTGAACGAGACCGCGTACTCGCTCTGCAGGCTGCCGGGCCGCGCGAGGCGGTAGCCGTCGGTCAGTCGTAGTGCACCGTCCAGGACTTCCCGATCGCTCCGGACCAGCCCGGCCGAGAACTGGAGCGACGTAGACGTCCGGACCCCGGGCCGATGAATCCGCACCGAGGTCGCCAGCCGCCGCTCCCGCTCCAGGACGAAGAAGGTCTCCGGCGAGCCGTCCGCCCCAGCCGGGCGCACCCTGATGCCGTGGGCGTCCCAACTCTGGGAGGCAGTCACCCCAATGGTCGGATTCCCCAGACCCCGATACTCGTAGGTGACGTCGCCCTCCCTCCGGCCGCCCGACGTGAAGACCTGGGCCCCGATATCGTAGAAATGCCGGCCGACCAGATCGATCCCTGACGTACGGCCTCCGACCGCGTAGCCGAGAACTTCGGTACGCGGCACCTGGACGTCCCCCACCGTAGCAGGCGCGGTCGCGGTCGGCGCCCTCAGCGCCGGCAACCAGTACCTCGGATACAGCGTCGACCACGGTGAGTACTCATGGACGGCGCTCTCCGCGCCGCCCGGTGGCGGGGTGGCAGTGACGCCGGCGCCTCCCGGTGTCGTGCCGCCAGGGTCCGCCGCCGCCGTGCCGCCGACGTCGTGCGGCGCAGTGTCCCCGGCATCTCGCGCCGCAGCCACGACCTCGTCGAAGCGCGCCGCCGGCACAGGGGCCGGTGGGGCGGCATCCGGTGCGAACGGGACCCGTTCCACCTCCCAGCCGTCGACGTGGTACCCGGAGAAGTAGAGCCACTCGCCGGCGGGATCGACGCTCGGAAACGCCGCGCCCGTCCGCACGTTCGTCAGCATGACGGGTGGGCCGGCGGCAGCGGTGTGCGGATCGATCTCCGCTCCCAGTACGTTCAGGATGCCGGTCCGATCGGACGACCACACCAGGTGGCGCCCATCCGCGCTCCAGTCCGGCGCGAGATCCAGTGCCCGGTCGCGTGTCACCTCGTGCACCACCCGGCCGTCCGCATCGAGTATGACGACGTCGTGCCGGCGCTCGGTCCAGCGGCTTGCGGCGACCCAGCGCCCGTCGGGCGAAACCGCGGGGTCGGCCCAGTAGGTACCGGTGGCGGGCGCCACGAGCGTCTCCGTCGCCCCGTTCCGGAGATCGATCCGCGCCAGTCCGTTGGTCCCTCCGCCTTCGGTCACCGCGACGACCCATGTCCCGTCGGGACCGGCCGACGGCGCCGTCAACCGGGCGCCTTCGGTCACCCGCCGCACCGACCCCTCGATGGTCGCGATGTACAGGTCACTGAACACCCGGTAGCGGTCCGTGTAGTCGCGCTGCGCGAAGACGATCTCGCCGTTCGGAAGCACGTCCAACGGGGTGCGGTTGTTCGTGCGCGCCACGGTGGACTGCTCGCCGCCGGCGGGAGAGATGACGACCAGACTCGGATACGACCGCCCATCCGACCGCAGGTAGATCAGGGCGCTGCCGTCCGGCGACAACGTCGGATGCAGCCCGTAGCGGGCGTTGCGCGTCAGCGCCTCCGGCTCGCTGATCGGCCCGAGCTCGGCCAGGGCCGCATCGAGGCGCCTCACCCGCGCCCGCACCTCGTCCGTCCACGCCGCCCATTCGCTCGACAACGAGACGCCGAACGCGCGACGACCGGCCGAGTTCAACCGCGGCAGCGGCAACTGGGCCGTCGGACGCACCACTCCCTCGACGAACGCGGCCATGCCGTCAACGCCGTGCTTGTCCAGCAGGTAGTCGAAGAAGAGCGACCCGTAGGCGTAGCGGCGGATACGGCCCGGCCACTGCGGCGAGTTGCCTCCTGCCTGCCCGATGCTCTCGAACCGGCCTTCGAGCGCCGCCGTGCGCAGCACCATCTCGTGGAATGTCCCGTGCACCCGACCGGCCTCGGTCAGCGCCGATTCGTACCAGGTCGCGAGCCCCTCGGTGACCCAGCGCGGTACGTAGGTGCCCGGAAAGTTGAGGAGCGTTCGCGCGCGCCCGAACAACGCGCGAACAATCCTGCCCATCGTCCCGCCGTAGTCGAGGTGGAATACGTGAGCCAGTTCGTGGATGATCAGCAGCTCGAGCCAGTCGTCGGAGTAGGCCAGCGCGAGATGGTCGGCGGGAGGGCGAGCGTAGAGCACGATCCGGTTCGACGGCCAGACCGTGGCGGAGCCGTTCGAGACGTCGACGTGGTCGCTCAGGACGATGTCGATCCGGCCGGACGGTCCCTCGCGGAACTGCGCGGTGAGTTCCCGATGGGCCCGTTCCGCCAGATTGCCCGCCCGCCTGCCCAGCGCTTCCAGATGCTCGGGAAAGGTGACGCGAAAGTGCTCGGTCTCGATCGCACGCCACGCTTCGTCCGGAGGAACCTGAGAAGCCGCCGGCGCGGCCGCCAGCAGACACACGAACGATGCGATTGGGATATAGGACGCGGGACGATGCAAGCGGTTCACCTCACCGGCAGTCCGGCTTCTTCCACGTTACCACCGTTTGTTTGCGGGAGGGGGCGAACTCCTCACGGCAAATTTGTTCTCAGATGGAGCATGATGTGGGGAATGAATTTCGAGTCATTCTCAAGTAGTCGAAGACGAGACGGGTATTGAAAGAGAGTTTACGCATCGATTGGGCGATCGATTGAGCGGGTTTTTGAAAGGATTTGAGAATACCGACGGCAAAGCGTCGGAGGCGGGTGATGTTTTCCGGGCCGAAGCCGGTGCGGATTCGACTGCGGTCCTCATCGTAATTCCAGTCGATGATGTAATGGACGCTTTCGATACTCCAATGACCGCGATTGATGGCCAGCAAGCGTTCGGGGGAGGCCTCGCCGGGTGAGCGGCTCGTGATGCCCAGCGCGGTTTCACACGTGAGGGCGCCGGATTTCTTGTCGATGGATTCGCGCTCGATCCGAAAGACCTGGCCCAGGTGGGGAAAGTCGAGGTAGTGGTTGAGTTCGGCGCTACACCAAATGCGCCGGGTTTCGATGCGGCCATGATCGGGCGGGGTGACCTCGACAAAGTCGGGTTGTCCGCGGGTTTGGAACTGGAACGCGATATCGCGTTCCAGCGTCGGTTGGTTGCCTTTGACCGTGAAATGATAGTGCGCTCCCCGCTCGACCAAATAGCGCGCGATCGCGCGTTGGGTCAGCAGGGCATCGCCGGTGATGTCCTTGCCGGCGATGTCGCAGGTTTGAAGCAAGGGAACGGCCATGCCGATTTCGTTCGTGCGCTTGCGCTCCTCGCCGCCGGCTACAGGCAGGGTTCCCACTTTTTTTGGGTGTAGCAGCGTTTCGACTCATGCCCGACCACGCTCATGATGTGGGTCTGACGCCCGTCCGAGTCGAGGGCGTTCTTCATCGTCTTGCCATCCATGGCCAGCGCATCGTCCGGGGCGCCCCACGCCCGATTCCACGCATTGAGCGCCCGGTCCAGCGCCCCCGGTTCAATCCGGACCAGACAATCCCGAATCACAAACTCGCTGGGAACCACATAGCGGCCGTTCTCCCGCCGGCAGCCAAAACGTTCGCGGGCTTTCTGCCCCAGGGCATCGGCCCAATCCGAGATGGCTTTATAGCCGTGCATGCCGCACAGCGTCGCGCCCGCCGCGATGCCCAGCACTGCCGACAATGGATGGCGCCGTCCCTGAGCGCGGCGCGGATCGGGAATGGTCTTGAAGCACTGGGGGAGTTGGCGCATCTGTGCGGCATTGAGCATGATCTTGGGGGCTCCGGTGAGTTGAAGATGTTCCCGGCCAGGGTGGGTCAGTTGCCCGCGCGCATCACGGCACAGGGGACGCACAAAGACAAGCTTCGGGGCATCGGCTTCGGCGCTGTAGCCGTCCCGGGTGCGCCGGTATCCCCGGGTCCGTCCCAGTTCCAACCAGTTCGACGCGCGATACACGCCACCATGGAAGCGCCGGGGATCCACAAACGTTTCCAGCAGCAGCAACCCATGACCGAACCGTTCGCGCCAATCCGACCCGGCCCGCCGCTCGGTCCGTGACAGCACTCGAGAGCCCACATTCGGCCGATTCCAGCCCGGCAGGATCAAAAAGCGACTGTTGTTCGCGATCAGTTTCAGCCGCCCATACTGCGAGCGGAAGTCCCATCCGATCCATCGATCCCGAACCCCGCACTTCAGCGCCGACGCCGACAGGCTCAGTTGCGCCACCCACTGCCCGCGCCATGTGGCCACGTACCAGACCGTCTCCCCGATCTTCGCCAGTGCGCCCAGATAATGATGACGCTTCATCTGCTCTTGATACTGCCCTTCCTCGCTTCGCTCCACTGGCCGTACCCCGATCTCCGACAGTTCCTGGCTGGTCAATTTCGTCCTCTCCATTCAGCGTTTTATACAGGAATCTCCTCGCTATGTCCAGCTTGTCAGGTTAAACCACTGAATTCTCGGACGTTCACTGGAAGGACAAATTCACCCTGGCGAACTCCTACGCTAAGGTTAGACACGTGCCCCGCCGGCGTCGAGGTTGCTGCACTGCGGTTCAGGTGGCGAGGCCCTTCTCGCCCTGCTCGCGCAACTGTCCCCGCAGCCCGACGTATCTGTAGAGCGTCACGGGCCTGATACCGTGCGGACAGCATCGAGTTCAAGCGCCAAGTAGCGCAGGAGTTCCTCGGCGGCGAGAGCCTGAACGGATTGGCCCGGCGCCACGAGGTTTCGCGGAACCTCATCCGGGAGTGGGGGGCGCCGTACCATCCGGATTCATCTATGTCGCGCTTGTCCTCGACGCCTCGTCGCGCCACGTTTTCGGCTATGCGATCGGTCGGAACATCGACCGACGACTCGCCGTGGCACCGCTCAAGGCCGCGATCGCCTCACGCCGGATCAAGCGCGGGGCCTGAAAGTTTCTGACCGAATAGTAAGTAAGCGCGGACGATGTCGGGGCGGTGCCGGGGAAGAAGAGCGGGCGCGGCGCGTGGACACGCGCCGAAGAAGAGATGCCTGCATCCGGGTTGCCCATATCGGGAAGAGTCAGCCTTCAGGGGGCGTGCCTGGAAGATTCTCGACTGAATCGAAAGAAAGCGCAGTCAACGCGGGGAAAATACGGGCTAAACCTGTCGGTTGAGTATGAACTCGGGGATGCTGATCATTGCGTCGCGATAGATGGACGGAGGCAGCGACTCGAGTCCGGAAACCGCACGGTTGGCATAGTAGGCGGCGAGCGTACGAGTGCGGGAGACGCCACCGGCCTTTTCGACCAGTTCCAGAATCTGGGCCGAAGACACCGACCGAAACTCCCGTTCTTCAAGAACGTGTTCGACTTTTTCGATCGCCTCTGCCGATCCGGATGCGAGGGCGTAGCAAACCGGAAGCGTCACCTTCCCTTCCTTGAGGTCGCTCGCAACCGGCTTCCCCATCGCCTCTCTTGTCGAGGTCAGATCGAGCAAGTCGTCCACCAGTTGGAACGACATTCCAAGATCCCGCCCGATTCCCGCAAACTTCTCCCGGGTGCCTCCGGTCATGCCGGCGGCGATTGCAGGCAACGCCGTACAACCCGAAAACAGATACGCGGTCTTTCGTTCCACGACACCCAGCAACTCGCTTTCGCTCACGTGGGACCGGCCAACCATCGTCAACTGCAGAAGCTCTCCCTCGACCATTTTCTGGGTGATTTCGATCAAGGCGTTCAGGATATCGAAATTACGCTCTTGTACCGCAACCCCGAACGATTGCATATACAACCAGTCGCCGGCCAGGACCGCCATGGGATTTCCCCAACTCGCATTCGCCGATGGACGGCCTCGACGGACATCCGCGTCGTCGATCACGTCGTCGTGAACCAGGGTGGCGTTGTGAATCAATTCGACGACAGCCGCCAACCGGATCGTGGAGTCGCTCACGTCGCCTATCGTTCGGGCGGCCAGCAACAGAATCGCGGGCCGGATTCGCTTACCGCCGGAATCGATCAGGTATTTGCCGATCTCCGATATCGGCTCGATCGGCGACTTGGCATATGAACGTAGTTCTTCTTCAACGCGTTCCAGGTCGGGAACAACGAGACCATAGATCTCCTGTTGAGTCAGTGCGGTCTTCATGCGAGGGCAATTGTACGACAGGTTCGAAGCGTTAACCAGCGTGCCTGCGATGCGCCGGCAGACGACCGCAAATCCTGGCAGTTCTAGGCCAAAACCCCGCAGCATTCCCGCACGGGCTGCTACCCCACCCCGAATAGTGTCCTGAAATTCTCGCTCGTTTGCGCGGTGAGCACCTCGGGCGCGACGCCTCGCACTTCGGCCAGCAACCCCGCCGTCGCCGTGACAAAGGCCGGTTCGTTCCGCCGACCCCTGTGGGGGACCGGCGCCAGATACGGAGCGTCCGTTTCGATCAGAATGCGGTCGTCGGGCACTATCGCCGCAACGGCCCGGATCGGGGCCGCCGTCTTGAACGTCACGATTCCCGAAAACGAGATCATCAAACCCAATTCGAGCGCACACCGGGCCAGAATTTTTTTGCCGGTAAAGCAGTGCACGACGCCGCGCCTGGGCCCGAGGTCCTGAAGGATTTCGATGGTTTCCGCGTCAGCGTCACGCGTGTGGACGATCACCGGCATATCGAGACGGATCGAAAGTTCAATCTGAGCCCGGAAAGCCTCGATCTGGCTGCTCCGCGGAGAATTGTCGTAGTAGAAGTCGAGTCCCGTCTCCCCGATCGCAACGACGCGGGGCCTGCCGGCCAGTTCCTCCATCAGGGTCAGGTGACGCGGTTCGACCCTGGACGCATCGTGCGGGTGGACTCCCACGGTCGTATAGATCCAATCGTGCTCGCTCGCGATCGGGATACCGCAGCCCATGTCGTCGGGACCACTGCCATTGCCGATCGTCAGAATCGTGCGGACACCCGCGTCCCACGCCCGCTCGAGTACGGCGCCGCGATCCGGGTCGAAACGAGGGTCTTCCAGGTGGGCGTGCGAATCGATCAGCACAATGACATCCCCGCTATCGCAGGCGGGCTCCGTTCGGGACATCTTCATGGAAACCGGCAAGCACCGGCCGATCGCCGTCCGCCGATGCGGCCACGATCATTCCATTCGACTCGAGGCCCCGCATCGTGCGCGGCTTGAGATTGGCCACGACGACGACCTTTCGACCAACCAACGCGTCGGGCTCATAATACTGGGCGATGCCGGCCAGAACCTGCCGCTGTTCGAAGCCCAGGTCCAGTACGAGCCGGAGCAGCTTGTCAGCCCCCTTCACCCTTTCGGCTTCAAGGACCGTAGCCACGCGAAGATCGATCTTGGCGAAATCGTCGATCGCGATCTCCGGTTCAAGCGGAGGTGGAGCGGTCTGCCCATCCGAATCTACTTCGTCATCCGAAGACTTCGATCCCCCCTCGAGTTGCGCATAAATCGTCTTGGCGTCGATCCGTGGAAACAGCGATGGACCGCCGGCGATCTTGTTGCCGGCAACCTCTTCGCTCCACCCAAGGCTGCCGAGATCGACCTGCGCAACATCTCGAGTCAAACCCAGTCGCGTCCAGATCGTCTGCGCCGTCTCGGGCATCACGGGCGCCAGAAGGGCTCCCGACAATCGCAATGCCTCCGCGGAATGGAACAATACGCTGTCGAGCCTCCCGGCCTCCGCTTCGTCTTTCGCAATCTTCCAGGGCTCGTTTTCGACGATGTACTTGTTGACGCGGGCGATCAGTTCCCAGACGTTCTCCAATGCACGTGAAAATTCGTAGTTGTCGAAATTGCGGGTGTAATCGCGAATCACGCGCGCCGCCACGGCCTCGACATCGGCGTCACCGGTTGCCTCGCCCGGCGAGGGCACGACCCCGTCTCGATACTTGCCCACCATCGCGACTGTTCGACTCAGCAAATTGCCCAGATCATTGGCCAAGTCGCTGTTGGACCGCTGGACAATGTTGTCGAAGCTGAGATTGCAATCCTGGCCGAACACCATTTCACGCAAGAGAAAATAGCGCAGCAACTCGATCCCGAAGACGTCTCGCAGCAGGGAGGGCGACAGCACGTTCCCGCTCGACTTGGACATTTTCCTGTCATTGAACATCCACCAGCCATGGCCGAATACCGTCTTCGGAACCGGCAGCTCCGCGGCCAGGAGAAAGGCCGGCCAGTACACGGCGTGAAACCGCAGGATGTCCTTTCCAACGACATGGATATCCGCCGGCCAGTACTTGTCGAACTGAACATCGTCGGACTGATAACCCAACCCGCTCATGTACCCCGTCAGGGCATCGAACCAGACGTAGAACACATGGGAGGGGTCATCGGGAAACGGCACGCCCCACTTCAGAGTCGCCCGGCTGATCGAGAGGTCCCTGAGTCCGCCCTGGACAAAGGAAACCACCTCGTTTCGACGGGATGCCGGACGCACAAAGCCGGGGTGTTCCTCGTAGTAGGCGAGCAGGCGATCCTTGAACTCCGACAGCTTGAAAAAGTAGCTTTCTTCGGCGAACCATTCCGTTTCGCGACCGCAGTCGGGACAGGGTACGGGCTTGTCTCCCCCGCTCTCCGGCGCGTAGGCCTCGCACGATACGCAATACCAGCCGGTATATTCGTCCTTGTATATGAAACCGTTCTCCCGGACGCGGCGGTAGATTTCCTGAACGGCCTTGTAGTGCGCGGGGTCGGTCGTCCGCACCCAGAGGTCATTCCGTATCCCGATGCTCTTCCAGAGATCCCGGTACTGGGCGGCGACGCCGTCGGCCAATGCCTTGGGCTCGATTCCCTGCTCTCTGGCCGACCGCTCGATCTTCTGTCCGTGCTCATCGGTTCCCGTGAGAAACTTCACATCGAACCCCGTCATCCGCTTGTAACGCGCGATGGTGTCGCAGACGATCGTCGAATAGGTCCCCCCCAGATGGGGCTCCGCGTTGACGTAATAAAGCGGGGTCGTAATGTAGAAGGTTTCAGCCATTATTGTTCCCTTCACCTGCGCCCGCACGTTCCCGGTAGCTGCGAATCGCGTCGTCGTGCACCTCGTGAAACGGACGGTTCGTCTCGCCGGCCACACGCGCGCAATCGTCGTATTCGGGGCTCACCGTGACTACGCGTCCTTCAAGCCGTGAAACCTTGACCCGGATCGGCCCGTTCGCCGTGTGAACTTCAACCACGTCCCGGTGCAGTACCTGCCTGTCCATCCACCGCTTCCGGAGGCCAATCGTCGTGGTCTCCTCGAAGATCGCGCGTGCGATCCGGTCGCTGTCGCCCGGGGAAACGAGCACCTGCAGCAAGTGACCGGGCCGCCCCTTCTTCATCAGGACGGGAATCGTAATGACGTCGAGCGCCCCCGTATCGAGCAGCTTCCGGGACGCGTAAGACAGACCCTCCGCGCTCATGTCATCGATGTTCGCCTCGATGACAACGACCCGGTCGGCAGCGACGACATTGGTACCTTCGACCTCTGTGCCCACGAAAATCCGAAGACAATTCGGGAATTCTCCAAAATCGCCGGTGCCGGCGCCGTAACCGATTTTTTCGATCTTCAGGCCGTCGAGAGGACCGAACTCGTCAACGGTCGCAGCAAGAATCGCGGCTCCGGTTGGCGTCACCAATTCCTTCTCGACGTGTTTGGAATACACCGTCGCATTCGCCAGCAGGTTGGCCGTCGCGGGAGCAGGGACCGGATACACGCCATGCTGGCAGTGGATGAAGCCTCCTCCCACATTGATCGCCGAACATCGAAACCGCTCCACCTCGAGGGCCTCGATCCCGATCGCCGCGCCCACGACATCGACGATCGAATCGATGGCGCCGACTTCGTGGAACTCGACGTCTTCAGGGGGCATGTCGTGAACCCGGCCTTCGGCAATGGCCAGTTTCTGGAATATGCCGACCGCGCGTTGACGGACGCCCGGCGCAAGCGCGCTCCGGCGAATCATGTTCAGGATTTCCGAGGATTTGCGGTGAACATGTGTGTGAGGGAGGGTGTGGGTGTGCGGCGCTTGCCGCCGGTCATGACCGCTCTCGTGGCCGTCGGCATGTCCGTCGGGGTCGTGCGCGGCTTCGTGACCATGGTCGTGCGTGTGTCCATCGGCGTCTTGCGCGGCTTCGTGACCGTGGTCGTGACCGGAATCTCCCTCGACAAGAACATCGAACTTGGCCGCATTCAGATTCGCCCGGACCGTGCGGGAGAGGCGGAGTTCGAAACCGTCGATGGGCAGCTTCCCGATCTCGGTTTTCAGGTAGTCGAAGTCCACACCGGCGTCGAGGAGCGCCCCGATGGTCATGTCGCCGCTGATACCCGAAAAGCAATCAAAATAAAGGGTTTTTACTTGCATACACGCCCAAGGTCCAAGAGCGTCATGGTACTCGATCCGTCTCGTACGGCGCAATCGGGCACGACGGCACAGGCACGGCAAATTTGTTCTCAGATGGAGCATGATGTGGGGAATGAATTTCGAGTCATTCTCAAGTAGTCGAAGACGAGACGGGTATTGAAAGAGAGTTTGCGCATCGATTGGGCGATCGATTGAGCGGGTTTTTGAAAGGATTTGAGAATACCGACGGCAAAGCGTCGGAGGCGGGTGATGTTTTCCGG
This sequence comes from Terriglobia bacterium, assembly GCA_963555775.3. GTDB lineage: Bacteria > Acidobacteriota > Terriglobia > 20CM-2-55-15 > 20CM-2-55-15 > JAJEDW01. The sequence continues at coordinate 828,582 of CAUVWY020000010.1, forward strand.
GCCGAAGCCGGTGCGGATTCGACTGCGGTCCTCATCGTAATTCCAGTCGATGATGTAATGGACGCTTTCGATACTCCAATGACCGCGATTGATGGCCAGCAAGCGTTCGGGGGAGGCCTCGCCGGGTGAGCGGCTCGTGATGCCCAGCGCGGTTTCACACGTGAGGGCGCCGGATTTCTTGTCGATGGATTCGCGCTCGATCCGAAAGACCTGGCCCAGGTGGGGAAAGTCGAGGTAGTGGTTGAGTTCGGCGCTACACCAAATGCGCCGGGTTTCGATGCGGCCATGATCGGGCGGGGTGACCTCGACAAAGTCGGGTTGTCCGCGGGTTTGGAACTGGAACGCGATATCGCGTTCCAGCGTCGGTTGGTTGCCTTTGACCGTGAAATGATAGTGCGCTCCCCGCTCGACCAAATAGCGCGCGATCGCGCGTTGGGTCAGCAGGGCATCGCCGGTGATGTCCTTGCCGGCGATGTCGCAGGTTTGAAGCAAGGGAACGGCCATGCCGATTTCGTTCGTGCGCTTGCGCTCCTCGCCGCCGGCTACAGGCAGGGTTCCCACTTTTTTTGGGTGTAGCAGCGTTTCGACTCATGCCCGACCACGCTCATGATGTGGGTCTGACGCCCGTCCGAGTCGAGGGCGTTCTTCATCGTCTTGCCATCCATGGCCAGCGCATCGTCCGGGGCGCCCCACGCCCGATTCCACGCATTGAGCGCCCGGTCCAGCGCCCCCGGTTCAATCCGGACCAGACAATCCCGAATCACAAACTCGCTGGGAACCACATAGCGGCCGTTCTCCCGCCGGCAGCCAAAACGTTCGCGGGCTTTCTGCCCCAGGGCATCGGCCCAATCCGAGATGGCTTTATAGCCGTGCATGCCGCACAGCGTCGCGCCCGCCGCGATGCCCAGCACTGCCGACAAGGGATGGCGCCGTCCCTGAGCGCGGCGCGGATCGGGAATGGTCTTGAAGCACTGGGGGAGTTGGCGCATCTGTGCGGCATTGAGCATGATCTTGGGGGCTCCGGTGAGTTGAAGATGTTCCCGGCCAGGGTGGGTCAGTTGCCCGCGCGCATCACGGCACAGGGGACGCACAAAGACAAGCTTCGGGGCATCGGCTTCGGCGCTGTAGCCGTCCCGGGTGCGCCGGTATCCCCGGGTCCGTCCCAGTTCCAACCAGTTCGACGCGCGATACACGCCGCCATGGAAGCGCCGGGGATCCACAAACGTTTCCAGCAGCAGCAACCCATGACCGAACCGTTCGCGCCAATCCGACCCGGCCCGCCGCTCGGTCCCTGACAACACCCGCGAGCCCACATTCGGCCGATTCCAGCCCGGCAGGATCAAAAAGCGGCTGTTGTTGGCGATCAGTTTCAGCCGCCCATACTGCGAGCGGAAGTCCCAGCCGATCCATCGATCCCGAACCCCGCACTTCAGCGCCGACGCCGACAGGCTCAGTTGCGCCACCCACTGCCCGCGCCATGTGGCCACGTACCAGACCGTCTCCCCGATCTTCGCCAGTGCGCCCAGATAATGATGACGCTTCATCTGCTCTTGATACTGCCCTTCCTCGCTTCGCTCCACTGGCCGTACCCCGATCTCCGACAGTTCCTGGCTGGTCAATTTCGTCCTCTCCATTCAGCGTTTTATACAGGAATCTCCTCGCTATGTCCAGCTTGTCAGGTTAAACCACTGAATTCTCGTACGTTCACTGGAAGGACAAATTCACCCTGACGGCACAGGCGGCACCGCGACCACCACTGTGACCGTATAAAACCGAAATCTCACACTACGCCGGCACGCGCAATTCCGGACTTGCTATGATTGGCGGTTATGCAAACGACCGTGGAGTCCCGCATCACCCAAGCCATTCAGTCCGCCGCGAAGAGACTCTGGAAGCTCGACTTGCCCGAGGTGGTTCTCAACCGGACACCCAAGGTCGAGTTTGGCGAGTTGGCAACGCCGCTGTGCCTCGGACTGGCCAAGACGCTCCGAAAAGCCCCGCGGACGATCGCCGGCGAATTGGTCGGCGCGCTCGAAATCGAAGGCGTCCGCAAAGTGGAAGTCGCGGGTCCCGGCTACATCAACTTCTACCTCGACCGGACTTTCGTCTTGCGGACGGCGGCCACCGGGCGGCGGGCCGGTCGGTTGCCGGCGTTCGAAGCCTCCGGCGGAAAGGTGATCGTCGAGCACACCAACATCAATCCGAACAAGGCGGCCCACATCGGTCACCTTCGGAACGCCGCCATCGGCGATACTTTCGTTCGCGTTCTGCGCTTCACGGGACACGAGGTCGAGGTTCAGAATTACATCGACAACACCGGCGTCCAGGTTGCCGATGTCATCGTTGGGTTTCTTTACATAGAAAAACGAACTCTCGCCGATGTCCGGGCATTGATCGAGGATGCCGGTCGGAGGTTCGACTATTACTGTTGGGACCTCTACGCAAGGGCATCGGCCTTTTACGACTCCCAGGATCCCGAACACACGAAACGCGGAGAAACGCTCCGGGCCATCGAAGATGGAGGGAACGAAACAGCCGAGATGGCCGAAGCCGTTGCGATGACCATCGTCGGATATCACGTGAAAACGATGGAGCGGATTGGCGTACGTTACGACGTCCTGCCCCGCGAAAGCGACATCCTGCACCTGAAGTTCTGGGACCGCGCGTTCACGCTGTTGAAGGAACGCAATGCGATATTCCTCGAGGACCAGGGCAGGAACACTGGTTGCTGGGTCATGCGGGTCCAGACCGACTCGGGCGAGGAAGAAAAGATAATCGTCCGTTCGAACGGCACGGTGACCTATGTCGGAAAGGATATCGCCTACCAACTATGGAAACTCGGCCTGCTGGAGCAGGACTTCAAGTACCGCGTTTTCGACCGTTACGATGACGGCGAGGCCATATGGGTGACCGACTCCCGGGACGGAGAATCCGGCCATCCCGCCTTCGGCAGCGGTACATCGGTCTACAACGTGATCGATGTCCGCCAGTCCTATCCCCAAACGGTGGTCAAAGAAGGGGTCCGGGCTCTGGGATATGCCCGGGAAGCGGAGAAGTCCGTTCACTTTTCATATGAAATGGTCGCGCTCACGCCGGCATGCGCCGAGCAACTGGGTGTGGTGCTTTCGGCCGAGGACCGGCAGCGCCCCTATGTTGAAGTTTCCGGACGCAAGGGGCAGGGCGTCAAGGCGGACGATCTGCTCGACGCGCTCGAAGCCAAGGCCCTTGGCGAAGTGCGGAAGAGGAACCCCGGATTTCCCCCGGGTGAACAGCGGGACATTGCGCATCGCATCGCGGTGGGAGCGCTGCGCTACTTCCTGCTACGTTTTACCCGAACCGCCGTCATTGCCTTCGATTTCGACGAGGCGTTGAGCTTCGACGGCGAAACCGGACCGTACATTCAGTATGCGGCCGTCCGCGCCAACAACATCCTGAAGAAAGCCGAGTCGGAGGGCCGGGGGTTCACCGCGGACCGGGCCGAAGATCTCTGGTCCAATGAAGGGCTCCGCAAATTTCTGTCCGATTCGGACGATCTGTGGGACCTGGTTTACACGGCGTCGAGAATCGACGAGGTGGCGGATCAGGTTGCAAGGAACATGGAACCGGCAGTTCTGGCCAAGTTCGCGTTCCTGCTGGCCCAGAAATTCAGCCTTTTCTACCACACGTATCGCGTATTGGCCGAGCAGGATGACGACCGCCGCCGCCTGCTGCTCGTCATCGTCCAATTCGTGCGCGACAGCCTCGAGCGGACGCTCGATTTGCTGGGGATTACCGTTCCGGAACGGATGTGAGAACGAGTTTGGATAGTTCGGTAAACTTGTCGATCAAATGATCCGGCGGACACTCCTGGAACGTATCGACTGCATATCCGTACGTCACTCCACAGGTACGGACGCCCGCGGCCCGGCCTGCCTGCACGTCGACGGCTGAATCGCCCACCATCCAGGTCGCCGCACGCTCACCCCGGGTGTCGGAAAGGATCTGAAAAATACCCATCGGATCGGGCTTCTTCCGCGGCAGGCTGTTGCCGCCGTAGATCGCCGAAAAGCGGTCATGGATGCCAAGGCCTTCGAGCATGCGGCGACTGAACCGGATGGGCTTGTTGGTCAACACCGCCAAACTGCACGACTTCTCCAACGCGTCCAGGGTCGACTCCACGCCAGGATACAGACGTGTCTCATCCAGCATATGATCCCGATAATATTCAAGAAAAATGCGCAGGCCCTTCTCGTTGTTGGCTTCCGCGCCATCCTGAAGGGCACGCTCGATCAACACCGTTACTCCATCGCCGACCATCGCCGCAATCACACTCTCTTCAAGCGGTTGGAGCCCGAACTCCCGGCGAACGTGGTTGACCGAGGTACACAGATCGCTCTTAGAATCGGCGAGCGTGCCGTCGAGGTCGAATATGACAAGAGGTTTCATGCTGTTTCTTCTCTTCAAGAATCGTCGCCCCACAACGCAGTGCCGCCGGAGTTACTGTTTCTCGAACCGATAGCTGTCCTCGTCGACGAACTCTCGGACAACCGGATTGCCGCTTCGGTAAAGATCTTCGATCGTTCCGACGAACACGAACCGTCCCCGATGGAGAAGCGCGACCCGATCCGCCACCTTCTCGGCGCAATTGGCGATGTCGTGCGTCACTACCATCTGAGTCATCCCCAACTGGCGCTGCATCTTGCGGATCAACATGTTGATCGTGTTCGACAAGAGAGGATCGACCATCGTGGTCGGTTCGTCGTAAAGAATCGCCCGAGGTTCTGCCGCAAGTGCGCGAGCGATCGCCACTGCGCGCTTCATGCCCGTGCTGAGTTCGGACGGCATCAGGTCGGCCAGGTGTTCAACCTCGACAAGCTGAAGTTTGGCGGCCACCCGTTCTTCGACCGCCTCATCGCTCAATCCTGTATCTATCAAGGGAAAGGCGACGTTCTCCCATACCGAAAGAGAATCGAAGAGGGCGCCGGACTGAAACACGAGCTGAACTTTCTTTCGAATCGTGGCAAGCTGCACCTCGGTCAGGCCGCCCAGGTTCTCGCCATCCACGATGACGCTTCCGGAATCCGGTTTGAGAAACCCGACGATATGCGCCAACAGAACGCTCTTGCCTACACCGCTGGGACCCAGAATCGCAAACGTGGTTCCCTGCTCCACGCCGAACGTCACGCCGTCGAGGACAACATGATCCTCGAACGCTTTGTGAACGCCGGTGAACTCGATGTAGTGCGCCATTTTGAAAGCGCCGCATGGAAGACACGGCCGCCTGCCCGACAAACAATAGAGGATAGCCGACTACGCGGGGTCAATGACAGGGACGGTTTTCGAAACCCACAGTCCGTGGCGACTACTGCGGCGTGAGTTGGCAGCCGGAATGCGCGACTCGATTCCGGCCGCCGTTCTTGGCGGCGTAGAGCGCACGGTCCGCAACACGAATCAGGTCGTCGGGGGTCTCCGCGTCCAATGGTTGATTGGCAATCCCGATCGAAGCCGTTGCCCGCCCGGGGCGTCCGATGTGGGTCTTCTCGATGTTCCGGCGGATACGTTCCCCAACCTGTACGGCCCCGGCAAGATCGGTTTCCGGAAGGATGACGGCAAATTCTTCACCGCCATACCTCGCGGCAATATCGGTCTCTCGACACGTATCCCGAATCGTCCCGGCTATTTTGCGAATCGCCGAGTCCCCCGCCCGGTGTCCGAACCGGTCGTTGACGCTTTTGAGACAGTCGAGATCGATCAGCAGAAGAGACAGTTCATGACGATGACGGCGCGCCCGTCCCACTTCGCGCGCAAGAGCCGTCTGAAAGTACCCGTGGTTGGGAAGTCCCGTCAGAAAATCGGTCCGGGCCAGATGCTTCATCTCGTCGAGCATCCCGGCATTCCGCAAGGCGTTCGCCGCGGCACCGGCCATGACTTCCAGAAAATCGACGGTCGCATTCGATGGCGCCGCGTCGAGATCGACGGCGGGGATATACACGAATCCGTAAACGTGTTCCCGGGCAATCATCGGGACGGCGAGCGAATACGTCGAACGCTTCCCTCTTGTCGTCCCGTTCGATTCCACGCCGAGCACCGCGGTCCGCGCCCGAGCGTTGGCCTGCTCCAGCACAGGGACCGCTTCCAACGGCAGCGGAGGCGGCGCCGTGCCGGCATTGGAGGCGACCCGAAAAACAACGTCCCTACCGACCGCCTGAACGACGAAACACTCGGTGCCATCCACCGCGTCGGCAAACCCGTTCACGATCACGCGATGGATCTCGTCGGGAGTCATCGAAACCATGAGGGTGCGCGTCATTTTGGCCTGGATCTCCGAATTGCGTGCCTCCTCCAGAACCCTGGCGGACCGCGACGCATCGCGGTCGAGGCTGGCCGTGAGGAACACATAGAACATGGAGACAAGAACGAAGATAACGATCAGGGGCACATGGGACCCAAAGCCCTCCAAACCCAGTACAAGAAGACAACCCGACAGGAAAGCGGCATCGGCAATCGCAATCCAATGGCGGGACCGGATAGTGCCGAAGAGCGGCGCCGGCAGGAACTCGAGGACGGCATTGGTGAGCGAAAATCCCAGCACGAGGAAACAGATGGCTATAAAATGTTCGCCGCCCGGACTACTGAAAAGCGCAACGCACGATGCCAGTACGATGACCAGCCACCGAAGCAGAAGAAAGGACCTGCGATTTTCCGGAAACGGTTCGGACGAAAGCCGATTCGATGGAGTTTTCATAAATGGAATCGGAGCGGAAAGATGCGCCGATTGACCCACGCAACTTCAAGTTAGATCCGAATTCAAGATACTAAATGAGGACTCAACCACCTTCGCCTAAAGGCGAAGGGTTGTGTGCCGACTGAAGTCGGCTAAAGGCCTCGCCACGCGACACAGGCTACTCGCTGATCTTAAAATCGTCGTCCTGGACTTCGGCACCCTGCATTTCAATATACCGGGCGATCACCTCATCGGTCACGTTGCCGCTCGTCGCCACAAAGTATCCCCGTGCCCACAGGTGCCGACCCCAGAACTCCTTCTGCAACACCCGAAAATCTCTCATCAGCCGATTGGATGTCTTCCCCTTGATCGCCTGCATCACTCGGCTCGGCGCTAACCGCGGCGGTACGCTCAACAGCAAATGCACGTGCTCCGGCCGAACGTGCCCCTTCAATATCTCGATGTCGTTCGACCGGCAGATCTCACGCACCAACGCCCGCATCCGTTTGCCCACGTCTCCCCGCAACACCGGCTTCCGGTACTTCGTGATGAACACGAAGTGGTAGTGCAAACTGTAGGTCGTATGCGCTGCCTTCCGATAGCTCACCTCTCCACATCGTACCGCAAGCCTCCTGAATGTTTCGCCTAAAGGCGAGGGATTTCACCCATCCCCGAGTGGGACATTAAATGAAATTCATGAATTTTATGACCGGCGCCAGTTCCACGATCCGGCTGGGCGTCGAAAGCACCAACGGTATCGTCGACCTCACTCTCGCGGGTCAGATGGGCGTCGTCCCACTCGCAAACGGAGCGACGCTTCCCGAGGTGATCGCGGCCGAAGGCGCGTTGAATGCTCTTGAAGACACGGTCGCGTCGCTCCCTGACGAGGCGCTCGCCCCGTGCCTCGTTTCGCGAAGCGATATCCGGTGTCTCGCGCCGGTTCCGAATCCCGAAAAGGTTATCGGTATCGGACTGAACTACCACGACCACGCCGAAGAAGTGGGCATGGACAAGCCAGCCGAACCCTTGCTGTTCGCGATGTGGGCCAACACGGTGGTCGGACCGGATGACGCCATTCTCCTGCCCAAGGTCAGCAACAAGATCGACTACGAAGCGGAACTGGCCGTCGTGATCGGGCGGATTGGCCGCAATATTCCGGTCGAGAAAGCGACCGATTTCATTGCGGGATATACGATCGTGAACGACGTTTCGGCGCGGGACCTGCAAATGAGCGATAACCAATGGGTCCGGGGGAAATCGTTCGACACCGCCCTGCCCATGGGCCCGGTGCTGGTCACAACCCGAGATCTGGCCGATGCGGACGCACTCGACATCGGCCTCAAGCTCAATGGCAAGACAATGCAAAGTTCAAACACGCGCATGCTCATATTCAAGGTGCCCGAACTGGTTTCCTACATTTCCGAAGCGATGACGCTGAAACCGGGAGACGTCATTGCGACCGGAACGCCGGGCGGAGTGGGCTTCAAGCGGAAACCGCCGATTTTTCTCAAACCGGATGACGTGGTCGAAATCGAACTGGAAGGCATAGGAGTTCTCAGAAACCCGGTGAGAAGCGGCGAGTGAAAACGCCGGCCGCGGCGAGCAACGTCATGCGGCATAGGACCAAGCAAAAAAAGAGCCCGACGGGGAGGTCGGGCCCTTTCCGCGACTTCAGGCTTATTCTTCCGGGAGCAGCATAACGCGAATGTAGTTGTCCATGTCGAAGTACCGTTGGAGCCCGGCCTGAATGTCGGCCGGGGTCAGTTCCTCGACGGTGCCGGTATAAGACAGAATCTCCGACGCGCCGGGATTCGTTCCAATGCGATACGACCCATTCAACTGATTCAACCAGAAGTTGTTCTGTTCCATGCGCGTTTCGAACGCCCGCAGCATCGCCTGCTGCGTGTCCGAAACCTCATCCGAGGTCGGTCCCGACTCCTTCAACGATTCGATTTCCGCAAAGAGACTCTCGATCATCTCTTCGGCCCGTTCGGGATCCGAACCGAAGCCGATCGACATCGTGTAGCTCTCCACGGGCTGCCAACTCGTCTGGGAACTCACGGAAACACTATAAGTACCGCCGAGTTGTTCGCGCATGACTTCGCGAAGCCGGGTCTGCAGCAACTGGGCCGTGGCACTGATTCTTGTGCGCTCGGTCTGGTTCCCGTAATCGAACGGGCCGGTAAACGCCAATTGCGTCCGGCTCTGCGGCTCGATTCCGCGGTTCACCGTTTCTTCGAAAACGCCGGTGGGATTCCGGATACCCACGTCCCTCCATGTTTCCTCGCGCTCGGTGGCCGGCAGACCGCCCAGGTACGTTTCCACCAGGGGTCTCATCACATCGAGATCCATGTTGCCAACGAAGATGAACGTGAAGTCATCGGCATCCGCGAATCGATCCTCGTAGAACGCCATCGATCTCGCCAGATCGGTTTCATCGATCATTTCGACGGTTTGTGGCTGGCGGCGCAAGTGATCCTGATAGAAAATGCGATTGAACGCATCGCCGAAAGCGGTCGCCGGGTTTGCATCCCGGTTCGCGAGAACGCTCGCCATCTGGTTCCTGAAAATCTCATAGAACGTTTCATCGGCGCGCGGCGCTGTCATCCTCAAATAGATGAGTTGAAACATCGTTTCCAGATCCGCCGGAGACGCGTTGCCAGTGACGCCTTCTTCGTAATCGGATATGAACGGACTGACGTTGGCCACCTTGCCGGTCAACTCGCGCTGAAGGTCGGTCGCATTGAACGCGGCCAGGCCGCCGTTAGCGATTATCGTGACGGCCGTGCTGGCTGGAATATAGTCTTCGTCGTTCGCAAGCGAGGTTCCTCCGGGGCTGAAGCCTCGAAACACGATCTGGTCCTGCTGAAAATCGGTTGGTTTCAATACCACCTTGATCCCGTTGGCCAGATCCCATTCGGTGATTCCACCATCCAGCGTGCGAGTGGCCACTACTTCCGAACCCGCGGGAACGTTCGCCAGCAACGGCTGATCGGGTGTCGTTTCCTCGTACGGAGTGATTTCAATTCCATCCACCGCGGCCATGACGGCGATCAGATCGTCCGCACCGGGCATGACAAGATCGGGTTTCTCGGGAGCGGTCACCGCAACAACCCGGTTGGAATCGCTGATCCAGTTCTGTCCGATCCGGTTCACTTCATCGAGCGTAATCTCGGGAACGAACCGCTGGTAGAGCGCAAACTCGTACTCTACGCCCGGGATGGACTCGCCATTGAGATAGGCCCGAATGTACTCGGCGGCGAAAGCGCCCGAGTTACGGCTGTCACGGTTGGTGTACTGCCGCTCCATGTTGCGAAGAGCCGCCGTCTTCTGGCGCTCCAGTTCGACCGGAGTGAAACCGAAACGGGCCACGCGTTCGGCCTCGACAAGCAAGGTTTCGAGCCCGCGATCGATATCCACCTCGGCCACCGGAGCGGCGAGGATGTAGACGCCGACCGGACGGATGAGCTGCCCCTGCTGGGAGACCCCGGCCAGAAACGGAGGATCCGGCTGTCGCGCGATCTCCTGGAAGCGGGCGTTCAGCATGTCGTTGTAGAGGCGCTCCACTATCCTCTGGCGATAACCGCCGATCGACCAGTCGGTCAAAGGCGGCATCTTGTGATAGACCGCCACCTGTGTGATCGGCAATTCGGGGTCGGTCACAATCGTGAACAGCGTCTCATCGTGTTCGGGAATGGTGAGGCGCACACGTTCTCGTGGCTCGGGCGAAGCGGGAATACCCTCGAAATGCTGCTGAATAAGGCTCTCGATGTCCGCGGTATCGAAGTCGCCCACGGCAATGACCGACATCAACTCGGGCCGGTACCAGTCATCGTAGAAGCGGCGCAGGGAGTCGTGGTCGAAATTTTCAAGGCTTTCGAGCGTTCCGATCGGAAGCCGCTCTGCGTATTTGGAATCCCTGAAAAGGACCGGAAACTGCTCGTCGCGTATCCGCGCCTGGGCGCCCTGACCCAGCCTCCATTCTTCGATCACCACACCGCGTTCGAGATCGATCTCTTCGGAATCCAGTGTCAGACCCGTGGCCCAGTCCTCGAGAATCTGGAAAGCCGTGGCCATGTACTCGGGATTGTCGGTCGGCAGTTGCAACTGGTAAACGGTTTCGTCGAACGAGGTATACGCGTTCACGCCCGGGCCCAGACGCATACCGATCGACTCCATGAAACCGATCAGTTCCTGCTTCTCGAAGTTTTCGGTACCGTTAAACGCCATGTGCTCCAGAAAATGAGCCAAGCCAAGCTGATCGTCGTCCTCGAGCACCGATCCCACGTCGACCACGAGCCGCAATTCGGCGCGGTTTTCAGGTTCCTGATTCGCACGAATGAAATATCGAACGCCGTTGTCGAACTCGCCCACCGTCACGCTTGGACTTACTGGAGGCTGTTCGTCGAGGCCGATCGTGAACGCCCCGGCGGGCAACTCGGCAGGCGCGGTTTCCTGCGCCAGAAGCCCTGCGGGTAGTGCCAACAGGCCGATCAGAAACAGAGCGGTACGATTCGGGACGCGGGTGGGACTCGGGCGCACCGAGACGGGCGCCATTGCCGTGTGCGGCATGATCTGCATGGGTTTCATGTGGACTTCCTCAAAATATCGACTTCACACCGAGCTGAATTTCTGATGTAAGGAGCAGTGTCCGCACTCAATTGTCCGGAGATTGCCGTTTTTGCGGCAATCACCGTCAAGAGTCTGTGGAGCGAACAATTTCAAAAGCTTACATCAGGTCAACGGCTGGAATATAGTTAATCGCTTAGATTCAACCCCTTGAAGGCAGGCCATGCATCGAACGCTATCGTTGATAATTCTGACGGGAATATTGCTCTGCACGGACACATTGGCTCAAACCGGGGCCAGCGGGGGCGAGTGGCGCCACTGGGGCGGAGACGCGGGAACGACCCACTATTCGCCCCTCGACCAGATCCATCCCGGCAACGTCCAAGAACTCGAGATCGTCTGGCGCTGGAAGTGCGAAAATTTCGGCCCCCGTGCCGACTTCAACTGGGAGGTCACTCCGCTAATGGTCGGCGGTGTCCTCTATTTCACGGCGGGTATACAACGGGCGGCCGTGGCGGTGGATGCGACGACGGGTGAAACCCTCTGGACGTACCGGCTCGACGAAGGCGAACGCGCCGCTGGTGCCCCGCGGGCCAACAACCGCGGCCTGGCCTACTGGAACGAAGGCGACGACGAACGCATTATCCTGATCACGAGGGGCTATCGCCTGGTCGCCCTGAATGCAAGGACCGGCCACCCGATAACGGATTTCGGGACCGATGGAATCGTCGATCTCTGGAATGGTCTCGACCGTGAAGTGGAAATCGGACAAATCACCTCGACCTCGCCCGCAATGATTGTGGGGGACGTTGCCGTCGTCGGTTCGGCCCTCCGTTCCGGGTCGGCGCCGCCAACGCTAAATAACGTTCCAGGGTACGTGCGCGGCTACGATGTCCGCACCGGCGAAATGCTGTGGACGTTCCACACCGTTCCGCAGGAGGGCGAACCCGGCGTCGAGACCTGGGAAGACGAGTCCTTCCAATACACCGGAAACACCGCGGTATGGGCGCCGATGAGCGCCGATCCCCAACTCGGCTACGTCTATCTGCCGATCGAGGCCCCCACGGCCGATTACTACGGCGGGCATCGCCTGGGCGACAACTTGTTCAGTAGCAGCCTGGTATGTCTGGACGCGCGAACAGGCGAAATCGTCTGGTACTACCAGCTTGTCCACCACGATATCTTCGATTACGACACGGCCTCGGCGCCGCTGCTGTTGGATGTCGAAGTGGAGGGGCAACCGGTCCGGGCCGTGGCCCAGGTGACAAAGCAGGCGTACGTTTACGTCTTCGACCGTGTCACCGGTGAACCGGTCTGGCCCATCGAAGAACGGCCGGTGCCCCCATCCGACGTCCCCGGCGAGCGCAGTTCGCCCACGCAACCGGTCCCGACACGGCCGGCGCCGTTCGACCGGCAGGGAGTTTCTGACGACGACCTGCTCGATTTCACTCCCGAAATTCTGGCCGAAGCCCGGCGCATTGCCAGCCAGTACAGGATGGGGCCGATTTACACGCCTCCCATGGTCGCCGGTACCGGCGGAAAGCTGGCAATCCTGCAGGTTCCACATGTGCAGGGCGGCGCCAACTGGCAGGGGGCCGCGGCCGACCCGGAGACGGGAATCATGTACGTCCCATCGGTCACCAACTGGTTTGCCAATGCCCTGGTCGAAGGCGGCGAGCGCTCCGAGATGAACTATATCGGACGCGGCGCTCAGGTCGAACGCCCCCTGGGACTGCCCCTGATCAAACCTCCTTGGGGCCGGATTACCGCAATTGACCTGAACACCGGCGATCATGTCTGGATGGCGCCCAACGGCATCGCACCCGCCTACGTACGGGAACACCCCGCCCTCGATGGCGTCGATCTCAGCGGCGCGGGCAACCCGGAACGCGCCCCCCTGCTGGTGACGCGAACGCTGCTGTTTTCGGGCGACGGCGCCGGATTGTTCGCTTCCGGACCCGGCGGTGGCGGACCCAATCTGCGCGCCCTCGACAAGGCTACCGGCGAAACGCTGTTCGAAATGGAGTTGCCGGCCAATGAAACCGGACTCCCCATGACCTACATGGCCAACGGGCGGCAATTCGTCGTTGTCGCCGTAGGGGCGCGGGGATTTCCGGCGGAGTTGGTGGCGTTGGCCCTGCCGGAATGAGGTTGACCGGTCGGCGGTCGAGATACCGGACATCGGGGATTTTCATGTTTTTCAGGATCGATGAAGGTTGAGGCATACGGTGTCTTCAATTTGAAATCCGCGCAGAAACGCGGAAACTCGGCAATTTCGGAATTTCAAAAATATTCCTTCCATTCGCCATCACTGTTGTGCATCGACCGTCAGTTGCGCTACTCTCGAAACAGTTGCTAGATCTGTATCGCATTCCCGCCCGGCCATTCCCAGCCTCCGTCCGAGCAGCCCGTGCGAGCACCGAGTCACAAGTAGCAGATGATCTCGGTCCGAGAAGGAAAACCGAAATATATGTCAAAACAAAGCTTTGAAAGCCTCGGCATCCACCCCCTGTTGGTGCGGGCACTCGTCGACGAAGGCTACACCGAACCCACACCCATCCAGGAGCAGGCGATTCCGAAGCTGCTCAAAGGCCAGGATCTGCTGGCAACGGCACAGACCGGTACAGGCAAGACTGCCGCATTCGCCCTGCCCACATTGCAGACGCTTCACGACGGCTACCGGGCACTGGTACTGACCCCCACCCGCGAACTCGCCATGCAGGTCGAAGACAGCTTCCGCCGATACGGAAGCCATCTTCCCTTGCGGGCGGCTGTCATCGTCGGCGGTGTCTCCGAACGCCCGCAGATTCGGGCCGTCGAGAACAATCCCGACATCATCGTGGCAACCCCGGGACGATTGCTCGATTTGATGCGCCAGGGCTGGATAAGGCTCGACAAGGTCGAAATACTGATCCTGGACGAGGCCGACCGCATGCTGGACATGGGGTTCATCGAGGATGTTCAGAAGATCGTGAGCCGCGTTCCGCGGGAACGTCAGACGATGTTCTTCTCGGCAACGATGTCGAACGAGGTGCTCTCACTGGCCAACACCATGCTGAAGAATCCCGTCACGGTGTCGGTCGCGCCACCCGCGACTATCGCCGAAAACATCGAGCAGCAGGTGATGTTCGTCACTCAAATGAACAAGCGCTCTCTGCTGACCAGCGTCCTGCAGGGCGAGGAGGTCAAGCGGGCCCTCGTGTTCACCCGGACAAAGCAGGAGGCCGACCGGGTCGTGCAGCATGTCATCGCCGACGGCGTGGTTGCCGACTCGATCCACTCGGACAAGAATCAGGCCGCGCGCCTGAAAGCGCTGAAGGCGTTTTCAGAAGGACGGATTTCGGTCCTGGTCGCGACCGACGTCATGGCTCGTGGAATCGACGTCGATGACATTACCCACGTCATCAACTATGAAATGCCGAATGGTTCGGAAAGCTACGTGCATCGGATCGGGCGGACGGCCCGGGCCGGAGCCGCGGGCGTGGCCCTGTCGCTATGCCACGCGGCTGAAGTGCCAATCCTGAACGAAGTTCGGAAAACGACGGGGGCGGCGATAAAAATGATCGACGCTCATCCCTATCACTCGGACGCAATCGCAATGCTCTACAGTGGCAACGGGAACCCGTCCGGGGCTAAAGGCCGGTCCGGCTGGCGCAGTTTCAGACCCCGCGGCGTCCGCCGAAGGGCGGGCTGAAAACAGACCGCCTGGATACCCGAAGGCGCACCTCGTCAGAGTATCCAAGCGGTGTGCAAAGTATCGTTATTCCCCTCGGAAGACGCTTTTCGTTACCGCGTTCCCGCCCGAAGTCAAATCCTCGACATGATTCGAGTTCAGTGCGGAATCCAGAGAGTTGAAGGTTTCCGATGATGGGTCACGCGGCGCCGTGCTCCCTGATCCACTCGCGAAGGGCTTCGTCGATCCGAGTCTGCCATCCGCGACCCTCCACCTTGAAGTGATCGATCACGTCGTGGGAAAGGCGGATCGTGGTTGACACTTTCGGCTTGGCCACCGGTGGCCGGCCACGGCGAACGGCAGCTTTGGCGAACTTCTCGGGCCAGCCATCTCCGGTAAGGTCCGGCGCATCATCCCGATCGAAACCTTGGTGTTTAGAGTGCTTGTTCCCGTTCATTGGCTTTCCACATGCTGACAATACGACGCGTGGCCTCGCGAGACGATGCTGACCTTCAAACCGGCGAGAGTCCAAAAAACTTCACTTTTTGATGATTGCTTACAGTAGGACGCCGTAGAAGTAATCGAAGGGTGCCCTTGGCGATCGATATCTCAGGTCTCAGTTAAACCAATTTAACGCCGCTATCTGCGTCCGGGCCAGTGCTTGCGATATATGGTAAATTCTTCCGGTTCCCGTCCAAATTCTTCTTTCTCGGTGTCGTCCCACGCCTCGATCCGTTCTGGTATCACAAGCCATGTCAACACTGCCTCAAATCTTGGTAAGGGCATAGATTGCTCCAGAATCTGCGCGTCCTCTTGCAACCCTCTCTCAAACAACCAAGCGGACGCCGGCACCTTTTCAAGGGACAGGGGCACATCCTTGCCCTGAAATACGTCCGAGGCGAAACTGTCCGGACGAAGTTCACCTTTGCGCACCCACCGCTCGAATTCGTCCGATGCCTTGTACCACCGAACCCGGCCTTCCTGACTCCAGACCACTGCAACCCGAAACGAAGACAACTCTGCTATCCGATAGGCCGAAGCCGTCCAAGAAGTCTCGCACGTCTGTGCTATCTGCTTGATGTGATCGAAATGTGGCATTTCACGCAGGTACACCGCAGAGCGTGGCATGAGAATCTCCGCCGCAAATCGATTTGCTGCCGTCTCAGGTTGAGCGAGGTCCTCGTCCCAAGATTCTATCTGGGACTTGGTGCACGGCTGGCGTAGGTCACGCTGATCAGGGAGCAAATAGTGTCCGATCTCGTGCGCCATAGTGAATCGTCGTCGGGCGTTTTCCTGCACGTGATTACTGATAACTATGTATCCTCGCGGTACGCCATTGAAGCGTAGCAATACTCCTTCATAGCTGTACGCATTACGATACTGAAGCTTGAGTCCGATCTCCGGCAGCACTTCTTCGAGGTGTTTGCCACAATCTTCACCAAAGCGTTGCAGGAACGCTTGGCTGGCAACGAGTACTGGATCAGCCGTCTCGATCATTCTCTTTCTGGATTTCGTCCTTTAACTGTTGCTCCAAATCATTCAGATCGGTCTTCTCTTCCTCTGACACTTCACCACTTTTTCGATACGCGCGCTGCGATTCGAACTGCTCCGGGAGTGAGAAAGAATCGGACAACTTTTGTATCCAACGTTGCATCTTGGATACCGCTGCCTTCTCATCGTGCGGCATGACATCGTCTGGTGAGAACTGGTCGATAGCCTGTTGCAAATAACTTGGGGCTGGACGTCCGGCGGCCCTTTCACGCTCTGCGATTTCTCTCGCAACTTCGTAGAATTTCTGCTTCAGTTTCTCTGGATCGATACCCGAGCGTCGCAACTCCTCTCCGAGTTGCGACGCTGTCAAATGCTCTTCCTCCTCTGTGAGTTGCTTTGCCGTCTCGCGAATTTGATCATGTAATCGCTGCCGATCCTTTTTAGGCATCTGTCTTTTTCCCTCCCGTTTCACGGCGCTTGATCGAGAGCAGTCGATTCTTTATTCGTTTCTTTCGATTTTCGATATCCGCTACGGTCGTATCGAGCAATTGGGCGAGTTCCTGGTTCGTGAAGGCATTGTAATGGTATCCATCGGCGTCGAGTTGCAACTCAAGGATCTCTTGCGCCGCAGCATCATCGGAAAATTCGGCAATGAGTCTTTCTACTCGTTCCTTCTTCAACAACCGTCCCTCAGGTGTTCCGAGATAGACCGCAAGCTGATTGAGCGTGAGCCCCTGGCTCCCATCCTCACGTTTCCAGTCGTCAGAATAAACCGTCGTTTCGTATCGCTTGGACTTCTTCAGGTCAAGGTAATCGTGGTACAGCGCTTTCCTAAGTAATGCGAGCATGCCCTCTGTAGTCGGATGGCCACGTTCTTCGCTCCATTTGAGTGTCGTGTCTTGCGGGTCCACAAGTTGCAGCATGAGCGCCATCGCGAGATCCTCCGGGCTCTCACCACCAGTGCATGCAAAGTCGACTGGCTCCACGCCCAGAACGCGAGGAGCCGCGACGAGTCCCTGCGCGTAGCGCGTTAGACGAAACAACACCAGTTCAAGGTCGACATCCGAAAACGACTGGTCAGCCATGATTGACGTCTATTTCCTTTCCTTAAACCTATGTGCGATTGGCTGACCACGATCTTGCCAAAAAAATATCTTTGCCACGGAAAAAACGCCTGTGCTCCATCGCTTTATAACGTGAGGGTAGCCTGCCCAGACGGAGGAATCGATGACATTGCTCAGTGTGCACCGGATGAAACCAAACCCAATGGGGAAGGATCGCAACGATCATGGTTCTCCTTCTCCAGCGCAACTGGGCGCAGAGTGGGTGGATGTCCGCAATCATCGATCGATGGTCGTAAACAGCAGAGGTGTGAGTCTTTATCGTCTTGCTTACCCTGAAACAGGAGAGCGAACAGCAGCATTTCGTCAACTCGAACAATATCTCTTAGGAGGCCGTCATGGTCATAGAAAATAAATTTGAACTTACTCAGCGGGAGAATATCGGGAGCGGAAATGAACCCGACCTTGGCCGCCTGAACGAGGTTTCAATCGCAGGAGCAGACCTGAAGTTCCGGTCGGTCGTATTCTCCGACCCGGTTCCCACCGGTCGACAGGTGATCCAAGCCTTTGTCGGCGACGACCCGGCCAAATTCATAGTCCTTCAATGGCTTGCCAACGGTGCACTGGAAGAGCTTCGCCTTGATGAAAAGGTCGACATCCGTGCGCCGGGGGTTGAGCGCTTCATTGTCGCCAGCAGTGACCGCATTTTCGTCTTCGAGATCGATGGCAAGCGGAAGGAATGGGCGATCAGTGTGGTCACGGGCGCGACCTTAAAGAAACTGGCCGGAGCGGATCCGACGGACGTCGACATCTTTCTTGAACGCCACAGCCAGCCTGACCTCGAGATCTACGACAACGAGACGGTGGACCTCGCCGCACCCGGTATCGAGCGCTTCTATCTGAAACGTCGGGAACACAAGGTCGAACTCATCGTCAACAACAAGCCCGTCCTGATCGAAAAGGGTGAGCGAACAGGCCTCGAGATCAAGGAGGCCGGCATTGCCGCCGGTTTGCCGATCGAAGCCGACTTCCTCCTCAGCCTGGACGGTCCGGACGGCAAGAGCGAGTCGATCGGCGACACCGACCGGGTGAAGGTCCGCACGGGCCAGCATTTCACAGCTGTTGCGGACAACGACGACTCCTAACGGGGGATGGGCGCATGACTCCTGAAGTTCGTCTCGCCGTGAACCAGATCGTCAAACAGTTCCCTCGGCAACAGGTTGTTGTTGCCGAGGATCAGACCGGTGGCGCGTGTGTAATCGTGGACGGCGAAGCGCTGGGTCCGCCTTACGAGCAGGCCGACACATGGATAGGGTTCCACATCACCGATCAATGCCCCTACGCGGACACTTATCCGCATTTCGTGCGGTCCGACCTTACCCGCAAGGACGGCAAACCGCTAGGTGAAGCCATGACAGCCGGTCATACATTCCCGGCCGCCGACGTGTTGCGGAATAAGGCAGAGATGCCGTCCCGGCCTGTTATCCAACTGTCACGGCGGTCAAATCATCGCGACTCTGAAGGTTTCGAGACCCCGCTGATAAAGCTCTTCAAGGTGATCAAATGGCTACGGTCACGATAGCAACTGGGCAATGGCGGATGACGTTTCCAGGGAGCCTCTATGAGAGGCTCCGCAACCATCTTTTTCCCGGTGACGGCGACGAACACGGCGCTGTGATTGCTGCCGGTTTGGCACGCATGCCGGACGGCGAGACGCGACTTCTTGCCCGGAACCTCTTCCTTGCCGTGGATGGACAGGATTACATTTCCGGCAAGCGTGGCTACAAGATGCTGAAAGCGGAGTTCGTCCGCGACCGGGTAACGAATTGCCGCGACGAGCAACTGGTCTACCTGGCTATTCACAACCACGGCGGCCACGAGTCTGTCGAGTTCTCCGGCGATGATCTGCGAAGCCACTGATTTCGATAACGTAAAAGGGACCCACCAAACGGGGCTCTGATCGAGGAAAATGGACCCACCCCTGATAGCCTCCCCGGAAGCGTGAACTGGAAGAACAGGCACGCGAGTGGGAGGCGAGGATTGATAGGGATGGATCAGTACGAGTTGATCAGAACCGCAGATCGGGTTTACAAGAAAAGCATTCGACAGATCGCCCGGGAGACCGGGCACACGCGACGGACGGTTCGGAAAGTATTAGCCGGACAGGAGCCCAGGTATCGGCGAGAGAAGGAGCCCGCCTGTCCGGTGATGGACCCGGTCGCCGGGATCGTAGATGCCTGGCTCCAGGCGGATCGGGACCAGCCCGTCAAGCAACGCCACACCGCGCACCGGGTGTGGCAACGTCTGGTGGAGGAGCATGAATTTACCGGAGCCGAGGCGACGGTACGCCGCTGGGTTCGGGAACGGAAGACACGGTTGGGCTGGAACCAGACCGGCGCTGTGGTGCCGCTGGACCCGGAACACGCCCGTGAAGCCGAAGTGGACTGGGGCACGGCCTGGGTCCGGATGAACGGTGAAGACCGTCAGGTCAAGTTGTTCTGTATGCGGTCCCGGTACTCGGGCAAGGCGTTCGTGCGGGCCTATCCGTGGGAACGGCAGGAGATGTTCCTGGACGGTCACATTCGGGCGTTCGATTGGTACGGCGGCGTATTCCCGACCCTGGTTTTCGACAACCTGAAGACGGCCGTGAAGCGGATTCTGAAGGGGAAGGCTCGGGTCGAGCAGGCCCGGTTCACGGCGTTTCGGGCGCACTACACGTTTGAAGCGCGATTCTGTAATCCGGCCCGGGGCCAGGAAAAAGGCGGTGTCGAGGGCCTGGTCGGCTTTGCACGCCGGAACTTCCTGGTGCCGGTTCCCGAGGTGACCGACTTCGAGGATCTGAACGCGCAACTGCTGGAACGCTGCGCGGCTGACGACCAGCGCCGGATCGGCGGCCGGTCCGACGATCGCACGATTGGGGAGCGGCACGCGGTGGAGCAAGAACGCCTCCTGGCACTGCCCGAGACGCCATTCGAGAACACGAAGGTGGTGGGAGTCCGGATCAGCCCGTATCAGACCGCCCAGGTGGATCAGAACCGGTATTCGGTGCCGACCGCATATGTGGGACGCCGGCTCTGGGCCCATATCGGCTGTGACCGGGTGAGTTTTTACGCGGACCAGAAGAAGGTGGCCGAACATGACCGCGCCTTCGGTCATAGCGACTGGCGGATTGATCCGTTGCACTACCTGGAGTTGATCCGGCGGAAGGTGGCCTCGTTTGAGAGCGCCCGGCCGATCCGGCAGTGGCGGGATCAATGGCCGACCCAATATGAGACCGCGCTGGAGCGGTTGCGGGATCGGCATGGGTACAGCCGGGGCACCCGGGAGTTCATCGGCATCCTGCAACTCCACCAGGACTGGGATCTGGAACGGGTGTCCTCGGCCATCCAGGAAGCGCTCGATGCCCACTGTATCGAGTTGGAAGCGGTGCGGCACATTCTGATGCGGGAGGACACGCCGACTCGATCCCATGCGCCGCTGGAGTCCGGGTTGATGCCCGGTATCACCGACCTGACGATCGCTGGGGCCGATCTGGATCAATATGACCGTCTCCTGGCCGGGGGTGCGCGATGAGTCCGGGTCAGGAGATCGTTCTCGACGACGCACTGCGGCAACTCCGGCTCCCGGCCATGGTGCGGGAGTGGCGGGAACACGCCCGACAGGCCAAAGAGGCCGGCGAGGGGTACACCGGCTTTCTATTGGCTCTGGCCAGCCGCGAGCTGGAACAGCGGCAAGCCAATCAGGTCCAGCGTCGACTACGGGAGGCCCGGTTCCCACTGCTCAAGACTCTGGAGACCACGGACCTGAAGAAGTGGCCGGTGCTGGATGCGATCCAGGTTCGCGACTATGCCGAGTGCGGCTACATTACCCGGCACGAGAACGTCGTCCTGTTGGGCAAGCACGGAACCGGTAAAACCCATGCCGCCACGGCGCTGGGTGTGGAAGCCTGCCGGAGGGGCTACCGCGTCGGGTTCACCACGGCCGCCGGGCTGGTCAACACCTTGATCGAGTCGCGCGAGGAACGGCAACTGAACCGGCGCCTGGCCAAGCTGGCCCGCTTCGAGCTGCTCATCGTGGACGAAGTCGGCTATATCCCGTTCTCGGCCGAGGGGGCGCAGTTGCTGTTTCAGGTCTTCTCGGACCGCTACGAAAAGGGTTCGCTGATCGTCACATCGAACCTGCCGTTTGCACAGTGGACCAGCGTCTTCGGTGACGCCGCACTGACCGCAGCCCTGCTGGACCGGCTGACCCATCACTGCGCCATTCACCAGTTCGATTGGGAAAGTATCCGGTTCACCCAAAGTCTAGGCGCCGCCGGCAAACGGAAGAACAAACCCCGGTCCGCCGGAGGATCCGCGTGAAAACCGCGGGCGCAGCGGGCTGTGGAAAGTGCCGCCCCCATGGAAACCCGCTGCAAAGCCAGCGCGTTCCCACCGTGGCTTGGAAGCCTTCGGCTCCCACACTTCCCACGGCCTCGACGGCGGAATCACTTACAAACCATTAACCCGGGGGTGGGTCCCTTTTACTCGATCGGGGTGGGTCCTTTTTACGTTGTCAAAGCGAAAGCCACGAACGTGGATACCCCGCACTCCTGGATATCATGCGAGGTGGCCCTGTTGGTGCCCTTGTCTTCGCGTCTGACGCTATTGCTGGAGATATCTGGCTGCCGGATGGAAGGCGGGTACAACTTGAAAGCGCTACGATTATCGGGCGGCACCGACGTGTTCTTCGTGCGGCACCAGTGCAAGCGGATTTCTCTTCGGACCCAACCTATGACCGCCAAGCGCGCCTCTTCGGCGATGCCGGACAGGCGATCTTGCGGGGAACCAAGGTTGGCATCATTGGCTTAGGCGGTGTCGGAATGCTGCTGGCAGAATATTTGGGCCGGCTTGGCGTTGGCCATTTTGTGCTCATCGACCCCGATCGGGTCGCGCAATCGAATCTCCCTCGCTTGCCGGGCGCCACGCGCTGGGATGCTTTGATGCCGTTGCGGTACCCAAAGTGGCCCGTATGGTTGGACCGGGTGGCCGACCGCTGGAGCACCCCGAAAGTCTGGATCGCCGCGCGCGTGATCCGGAAGGCCAACCGAACGGCCAAGATCAGGGTAGCCATGAGGGATGTGACAGAGGCTGCCAGTGCGGCCGCACTGTTGGATTGCGACTATTTGTTTCTGGCTGCAAACACGATGAGAGCCCGCTTAGTTTTCAATCAGATTGTGCAACAGTATTTCATTCCGGGTGCCCAGGTCGGCAGCAAGGTATCAACAGATCCCGTCAACGGTGCTGTAACGGCCGTCTTCAGCATAGTGCGCCCGGTGACGCCGGACAGCGGCTGCCTATGGTGCAATCAGGTCATAAATCCAGCGAAACTTCAGGCCGAGGCCCAGACGCAAGGCGAGCGGAAAGCTCAGCGCTATGTGGATGAACCAGACGTAGCCGCTCCAAGCGTCATTACCCTAAATGCAATCGGCGCCGCTCATGCTGCGAACGATTTCCTGTTCTATATGACAGGGCTTATGGACCCGTCGGCTCCAAACTCGTATTTACGCCATATGGCTCTTACTCGCGAAACCAGGCTTGTCCAGCCCCGGCGCGATGAAGGCTGTCTGGAATGCGGTCATGACTCTCACAGTCGTTTTGGCCGCGGAGATGCGCGTCGTCTTTCTACGCGAACCAAAGCCACTTGAACTCCGGAATCCCGTGCTAGCATGGCAACCAAGGCTCGATCGCCGATGAGCGTTCACGCATTTCATGTTGCGTTCGACGTTGGCGGTCGTCCGAAAGTGTAGGAATTTGGATCTTCACTGCACGCTACATCTTGTGGTCATTGCTGGATGTCTACGAAACCCCACAGGCCGTAAAGTGCTGCTTGGCGGTAAGTTTGCTGGCGGCCGATGATGACGATTACACAAAAATAAGGTCGGCGACCGTCCAGAAATGTTCATTCTTCCGCGATCGTTTACGGGCGGGGTTTGCGGTGACCATCGTTGGCCGGGTTTGAAGTGACCACTGAGGTTGGAAGAACGGACCGGATTGGAACAGAAGCGTTCTCTTGTGCAATTTCGTCCATCGCTGGTCTTTCAGAGCAGGTCTAAACCGTCGGCGGGGGCGATAATTGGGGCTGACGGATCTCCGAAATCAGCCAAAACCGGCAACCGGTTTCAGGCGTCAATCGGCGATCTTCGTTCGTCTTTTTCTCTCAGTGTCGACATGCCGTCGTTGGAAATCACACCTTCCGAAACCGTAGCCAGCAGGCAGTGATTACCAAGACTCAGAACCTGTAGTGATACGGCCTGAAGGCCGGCCCCTTTCCAGCAGAATTCTCTGGCGGAAACCGTGGACTGTGTCTGCTGTGCGCGCGCGAACACATCAACGTCCTGCCGGGAACTTGTCCACGGGCACGGCCCCACAAACCAGAGTTCACGTGCCTTCCCTTTCTTTTCCCACAGACCGATCGATCTGTTCCAGATCCGCAGATCCTTACGCAGACGGAGAGCAGCGGCATGCAAGGACACTCGGAAATGACTCGCTGCGATACGCAGGCTGGCGGGCGTTTCCCCTTGAAGGCTCGGGGCATAGCGGAATACCTCGTCTGCAGGCATCAGCAACTCCGCCGCGATGAGATCGCAAGCCTTTTCCAGATCCGAATCGTCGGTACAGTCGCGTTTGCCTTTGACCTCAAGTTCCAAAAGGAGATGACCAATTTCGTGGGCAAGGCTGAATAGGACCGTGAATTCCGGGACGAAGACCGAATGGTGGAATTCGGTTTTCGTTCCGGAATCCCGCAGGAATTCGACGGATGACAGACGGCGGAATCAGAGCGGGCGAATCTGCACGTTCCTGAACTTCACGATCCCAGAGCCGTACTGCAATCCAATGGGACCATCCTGGAACATGTCGTCTTCCACGTTTACGGTCTCGACGCCATTGTACGTGACCACCAGATTCGTGCCGTCCGCGCGGATCTCGAAGGTATTCCATTGGCCGCCGGCATCGATGCTTTCCGAGGGTGGCGCGATGTTCACGATCGACCCGGTCCGATACGTTTGATCCGGACGGGTATCGTATATGTTCACTTCGTACGCGTTCTCGGCATTGATCGCCTCGGGCTCCTGGGAGCGGATGAACACCCCGCTGTTGGCGGGTTCGTCGACCCAGAACTCCAACATCAGTTCAAAGTCCGAGTAGGACTCCGGCGTTACCAGAAAACTCTGTCCCCCCATGTCGGCCATCACGGAACCGTCGCTTTCGTCCAGCGACCAGTTGGCATCGCCAACAATGTTCCAGCCATCGAGCGTGGAGCCGTCAAACAGGACAGTCCATTCCGCCTCTGCGGGTTCGGCAGCCGCGGCGGGCTCGGTGGTTTCGGCAGGCGCGCCGCCTTCGTCCGGTTGGCAGCCAAAGACGCCCAGAACGATCAATCCGCAAAGAAACAGGTGTGTGTGTTTTTTCATTGAATCTCCTCGAAGAACGCCGGGTGGAGGATCGAATCGTGGCCGTGCAAACTGGAGGCGGATTTCAGGGAACGACGCGATACGCCCGGTCCACTGCCTCCTCGGTCCCGATCATCAGGTCCGACGCGAAGTTGTTGTCCTGACAGACATACTCGAAATTTTCCCAGCCCGGAGTCCAGACCAGATAGAAACCCGAAGTCCACGGGCGGGTGTACGCCCCCGGATCTTCGATCGTGATCTCGTAAGTCATCCGCTCCAGGCTGGTACGCGTGAAGCGCTCCACCAGGTGGAGTTCTTCGGTATGAGGGAAGCCCCTCCGGTCCATCCAGAAGCGTTCATTGAAACCGACTGTATCGACCACCAACGTGTCGCCTTCCCAATGCCCGATTGAGTGTCCGTAATAGCTGGGCGTGAGGTCCTCGGGATGTCCCCCCCCGATATGGATCGTGCGGTAGGAATGTGGACCGCCGACGTCGAAGATGTAAACTTGGTCGAGGTCCTTGAGTTCGACCACCTCGACTCCGTATGGCGTCTGGAACGGACGCGCTCCGCCCGACGCCTTGCACCGGGCATGCGGTTCGAACCGGTTCTGCCCGCGATAGTCCAGTACCGCCCGGGCCCACGGTTTCAACGGCACTTCGCTGAACGTCGGACGCCCGGGATAGAACGACTGCTCATAGGAGGGGCCGGTCAGGTCGTCGTTGTCCGCCAGGTTGGCCCATGCGCCTCCAAGCGGGAACCAGAAACCTGTCTCACCCTCACGCGCACTGATATTGATGCTTCCGTCCTCAAGCCGAGGGGCGGGTTCTGCGGTTGCGGGGTCGAACGGCGGCCCGCCTCTTTGAGCTATTCCAGGGACGGCCACTGACAACACCACACACGTTGCGATCCAGATTCTGATTCTCATTCGATGCTCCTGCCTGTCGATGCCTGTTTATCGTGGTGCGGCAACGGTGTCGACCGTCAATTCCCGCGCGCTCGTCGTGCGCAACCTGAAATCGGACCAAGACGCGGGAACGCTCCGGGCCCGACCGGAATCGGGAGGGGCGGGAGAGGGATGGAATTTCTAGTCTTCTCTCGTAATGCTGAAATCCGAAATCGAGTCGCCGTTGCGCCATGTCCCCGAAATCCTGCGGTTCCTGAAACCGGCATCTTCCACGGCGCCCTCGGCAAGATGGGTGACCCTGTTTCCCGAAGCATCCACACCCGCGGCCTCGATCTGCACGGTCCAGTTCGTAGAATCCAGGGTTGCCTCAACAACGGCCGAATTCGGGCCGGGGTCCATGATCCCGGCGACATCGTTGCCGTCAAACCTCAAAATTATCGTCACCTGATTCCGGGCGCCTTCCGGTCCCCATTCGCCATACCATGTGCCCGTCAGCGGGTGTCCTTCCTGGGCCGCCGCCACCGCCAACGCGGCCACCGGCAAGGCAATCAACAGCAAAACCACAGCTACGCTCAGTCGCATTCTCATCTCACCGATCATGGGACGATCTGATAGACACGGTCCCCGGACCTTGACGGGTCCATCTCCAGGGCAATGGCCTGATTGTTCTCCTGGCAGATGTACTCGTACAGTTCTTCGTCAACCCACTCCAGGAAGAACCCCGTCTTCCAGGTTTCGGTGTACGCACCCGGATCATCGATCGTCATTTCGTACATCATGGTGCCGAAATTTGTTCGCGTCAGCCGCTCGATGAGGTGGAGCCGGTCGGTGTGGGGCATGCCCTGCCGGTCCATCCAGAATCTCTCGTTGAAGCCGACGGTGTCGATGACCAGGGTGTCCCCTTCCCAGTGTCCGACGGAGTGTCCGTAGTAGCTGGACACCAGATCGTCGGGATGCTCCCGGCCGTCCATGTAGATGATTCTCCATGTATGCAGGTTGCCGTCGAACTGGAGCATCGTCTGCGTTTCAGGCAGGTCCACGAACTCCACGCCGAACGGGCTGATGTAGGGTCGCGCCCCGCCCGAAGGCTTGCAACGGATATACGGTTCATACAGGTTGGTTTCGCGGTACGCGTACAGCGTGCGCGCCCAGGGCTGGAAGGGAACCTCGTCGTCGGTCAATTTCCCGGGAAACGCGGGGCCCGAAAATGCGGCACGGCCTTGCCGGTCATTCACCGTAATGGGGATACCGACCGGGTCGGCCAGAAGCGGACGGCCCCAGGGTTGCCAGATGCCCCGCTCTCCCGGAGGCGCGCCGAAATTCACCCGGCCGTCCGGCCAGCGCGGTGCCGGCCGTTCATCAAGAACATCGGCGGACGGGATATCCGCGCCGGCTTGTGCAAATAGAGGTTGCGCCATTAGCGGCGCAACGGCCAGAATCCCCAGTACGGCCCACGCCGCAGTCAGACGATGACGCACGATAGCAACCTCCTGTTACGGTCCGTTACTGTTCCGGTTCGCTGGACGCAGCGCCGAACAACTGACCGGTCCGGATAATCGTCACGTTCCTGGCGTTCACACGATTGCTTCCGTCCCGGGCCAGACTACCCTCAACCTCTATTTCCTCGCCAAGTTCGAGCGAGTCCCGGTTCCACCCATTAGCGTAGAGACTTGTCGGCGAACCCATCTCGAAACCCCAGTCTTCGAGTTGGCCGTCCTCATCGGGAACGTTGAGGTAGACCCATGTGTGCGGGTTCGTCCACTGGACCCGCGTGACGTATCCGGTGATGGTGACCGGCTTGTTCGCGTCGAATTCGGTGGCAAATGCATGATGCGCGGCAACCGGCGCCGTGAACGTGGCAGCGGTTAGAACCACAGCCAAAACGAAGGCCAAACAACCAAATATTCGCAAACTCATCGGCATTTCTCCTGTTTACGGAACGCTCGAATCGAGTGTTTTCGAATCGCGGTGACAAGTCAAACTTAAATTTCCCACGTCGCCCGCCTTTTTCACGGCTTTTCGTCGCAAAAACCCGTGAAACAGGCGGCTTAGGGCCGATTGTCCTGACAAAAGTATCTCGCCAACTCCTGGTCAGGAATCCACTCCAGAGTCCAGGATGAAGTCCAGGGTCTGGTGTAGGCCCACGGATCGTCGATCGTGACTTCATACCTCAGCGTGTTGTAGTCGGGTCGCGAGATGCGCTCGACCAAATGCAACTGCTCGGTATGCGGAACCCCTCCGTTGCTGAACCAGAAATCTTCGTTGAAATCTATTGTGTCGACGACCAGCGTGTCCCCTTCCCATTCCGCGACGGCACGGCCGTAATAGAGGGGATGCCCGAAATCGATCTGAGCCGGGTCATCCTGATCGCGGCCGTCCAGATAAATGTAACGCCAATTGTGATTCCCGCCGCCGATCATCACCCAGATGCGTTCCCGGGATTGCTCCTGAATGAACTGCACGCCATGGGGAAGCTGAAACTGGCGCGGTCCACCGGGCGGCTTGCAATAGAGGAACAGCGGATCGTCTTTCAACGCGTCCCGCTGGCGCAGTTCGTACAGATCCCGCGCCCATTGCCTGAACGGGGCCACACGATCCACGTCATCGATGTCGGCGAGAAGGCCATTGGCATCCATGGCAACCTCGCCTCCGTCCACCCCGGTCTCCACCAGGGCCGTCAGGCTCGGGTTTCCCCAATATCCACGCTCGCCCGGCGCGGGACCGAGCCGGGGAACGCCGTTCGGCCAGCGGGGAGTTTCACGCGGGGCCGCATCGGAAACCTCCGGTTGCGATTCTGTCAGAGCGAACAACCTCGTTCCGGTACTTGCCAGGACGAGGGAGTTTCCCCAGATCTGATCGCTACCGTCCCTGGCAACGATGCCATCCACGGAGATCGTGTCGCCAACCTCGAGGGCATCCCTGTCCCAACCGCTTCGCTGAAGATCGAGTTGGCTTTCCAGTTCGACGGCCCACGCCGTGGTCACCAGACCATCCTGCACGTCCATGAAGATGTGAACGTGTGGATTCAGCCAATCGACCTTTGTGACCAACCCGGTCAGCGTGAGCGATTGGCCGGGGTCGAACTTTGCCTCAATCGCATGGTGCGAAAACAGCGGCCCGGCCACCAGAAACAGAATGACCGCGATGGCGAAGAACGCGGACGCAAGGTGTTTCATCGATCATCTCCTGGCGTAGCGGGAAACCCGCGAAAACACCGGCTTCCGCACAAGAAAACCAGCCGTGCGGCACAAGCTGCATCAAGAATACGAAACACGCCACTCGATGGCAATCGAAGTCTCATTCGCGGGTTGCCGCGATGTTCCGGTTTGGGTTCCCGGGACAGTCTAACCGATTCGCCTGCCGGCTTCTTTTCAAACTGGCGATCGACGAAAACATCCGGGGCAACAGCGCCCGAAGCCGAGGAAACCGTGAAGGTGTCCACGCCGTTCAGAATTTGGCGGTACGCGCGACGGTGTTTACGGCTCGACGGCGATCCGGCAGGTCCGGCGCAACGGGGCCTTCCAGGAGATCCGATTCAACGGTCTGGCACTGGATGGTACCAAGGCCGGGCGCGTAAGCGCGGAAGGTTTCCGGTGGTCCTGTCCGCGGCGTAAACGACGGTCGGCGATCTGGCGGCCGCGGCGGCCAGCGTGAGCCGCACGACCACGGGGTTACCCTGCGCCTCGCACACAGTTGGCAGGGGCGCGCCGGCCATCGCAATTCGAAAATTCAAGCCTGCGGTCAGGATGTCACACCCGATGCTGGCCGCGGCCAGGGGGTCCGAAGGTTTGACTGTTTCGTTCGCCAGGCGTGGGTAGCGGACCGTGGTCCGGACTTGTGTGTCCAGAAACATTCTGATCACCGGAGGGCTTTTCCCGAGGGCCAGTGCGGAGGGTGCAAAGGGTTGACGCATGTCATGCTCAGCGGAGGCGACGTGATCGCAAGACACACCAAGATCGACGACTGCATTGCCGTGACAAGCACCCGAAAGGCCGGTCATCGCGTCATATGAAACAGGATATGTGACGGTCCAAATGCTGTAGAATCTGCGGACATTCCGAAGTCTTGTCGGACACGGGAAGATCATTGACGAGCGAGGTAAAAATTGGCAGACAAACTGCCCCCCACAGAATCGTTGACCACAGAAGTGCCGAGATATCGTGAAAGTATGGCCGGGTTATCGCAGGCATCGCTTGAAACTATGTCGGTACTTTTACCGCATTTTCATGTTTCTTGGTGACCTGATATTGAGATATGGCATTTCGTTGAGCTATCTGTCGCAATCGCTGGACGGGAAAAGCGAGGCGGCCATAGCGTTGATCGTGCAAAAGATCGGGATGGAGTTTGGGCTCATATCGCCGGAAAGTTTTCTCCGAGCCGGTTCCTAGCAGCCTGTCGGACTTTCGGCGTAAGTCCTTTGTTTTCAACAACGGCCCTTTTTAGCCCGAAACGGTAAACACAGTCATATGAATGACTTAGGTTTTTTATTCGGTGTTAGTCCGACAGGCTGCTAGAGACTTCGGCGAGCGTCGGGCAGCATCGGCATTCGGATCGGACGATCGAAGGGCGCTACTTGGGGATATTTTGGCGCGGCGCCCTATAGTGTTGTTCCGCGACAGCGCCTTCGAGGATGATGTCGACAAGACCAATCTTGTGGCCATCCTGGAGCAGCGTGGGTTTATGAAAGTCGGGCGTCTGTAGGCAAGGGCGGATTGGACGGAGCTTACGCATGAGCCGACACAAGGAGCTTCTGGAGAAAATTCTCGGTGGTCGGTCGGATTCCAGTATTCGCTTTGACGACTTGCGTGGCCTGCTCCGGAATCTGGGGTTCACCGAGCGGGTACGCGGCGGCCATCACATATTCAGAAAGGAAGGTGTCGCCGAGAGAATCAATCTGCAACGCGACGATGGCCATGCGAAACCCTATCAGGTGGGGCAGGTCCGTCGAGTGATCCTGAATCACAAACTGGAGGAGGACGAGTGATGTATAAATACGAGATCATTCTCTATTGGAGCAACGCAGACGATGCTTTCGTGGCTGAAGTGCCAGAGCTTCCCGGATGTATGGCTCATGGAGACACGTGGGACGCCGCTCTCAGGAACGTCAATCTAGCGATGGAACTCTGGATTGATACAGCGAGAGAATTCGGCGATCCAATACCGGAACCCAAGGGCGAGCGGCTGATGCTGGCGTAACGGTGCCACTGTTGACCCGAATGCAAATTACTTCATCTTGAGGAGCGGATAGTCCGGGGACTCGGGACGGGGGGCGAGGGTCTGGTTCCGGCAGTCAGCAATCAGGTCCAGCGATTCGAGGATCACCTGGCCGATCAGGGGTTCGCTCAGCGGCGGACCCACCACGCAATCGATGCTCATGAATCGGTTGCACAGGCGTACGGTGACCGGGCCCGCAACCGGCAGTTCCTCTTTGCGCTCATCCGCGCAGGTAACGACCACGGTGCGCCGGATGTTGATCCCAAGCCGCTCGACGACGATTTGCGGCAACATGAGCATGACCGCGCCCGTGTCGACGACCGCCTTCACGCTCGTGCGCCGGATATCGGATTCCTCGCCATGGCCCCGCTCGAAATAGCCTCGGTCCATGGGATTCTCCAATTCTGCGTCAACAACGATTTCACCCATGAAATCAGACCCCCGATTGGCGGTGAGGACAATCGCCATCATACCAGCCTGACTGTGGCCGGTACCGGAGTAATTCCGCCTGTTCGCACCGATAGAAGAGTCTCCACCTCGGGTTGCCTCCATGCCCAGGCCACCGGCACGATCGTCAACAGCGACCCGCTGCCGGCAGCGGGCGAACGGTTGCGCGAGTCCCCGGAACCGCATTCGACGGTGGTCGACTTCCGGCTGAATTCGGAAACCCCGGCGGAACTGGCGGCGCGGCCGATCGGGGAGTGCGCTTGCAGGTCCCGCGCAGGATTCGATCCGGCCGCTATTGCTCATGCCCGGCCTTGAGCCCGTCCCGGAACAATCGAGCTGTCATTACCCGCCGATATATACTGGTTGGAATTTTCAAAGCAACCAAGGGTCGAAGAAGGGGGAACGAATTCGATGATCGTCAGGTCCGTAGCACGCAGGTCCGAATCAGTAGCACGCAGGTCCGAATCAGTAGCACGCAGGTCCGAAGTCCGGGCAGTCCAAATGGCAGTGGCAGCCGCTCTCTTGTCGCTGGCGGGTTGCGCCGCGAACGAAGCGAGCACCGAGGCGATTGACGCCGAACTGACCCGTCTCGAGCACGAGGCCGGATTGCTGGAAGATTCCAAAGCCATCAAGCGGCTTCAACGATCCTACGGCTACTATGTCGACAAGGGGATGGGCGACCGGATCGGCGAACTGTTTTCCGACGGTCCCGATGCGTCGGTCGAAATCGCCGGCTCCGGTGTCTATGTCGGCAAGGACCGGGCGAGCGAGTTCTACGCCGGCGCGGCGGGCAGCCTGACCGAGGGCCAACTCAACAACCACATGATCCTGCAGGGCGTGGTCCACGTTGCGTCCGACGGGTTGACGGCCAAGGGCCGGTGGCGCGGTCTGATCCAGACCGGCAGGTTCGGCGAAAGCGCGGAATGGGCCGAGGGACCGTACGAAAACGAGTACGTCAAGGAAGACGGCGTCTGGAAGTTCCACAAGGTGCATTGGTATGCCACGCTTATGGCCCCTTACGATCCGGGCTGGCACATGTCCCCCAGGCCGATAGCCGGCCCCAGCACGGACAATCCGCCCGATCTGCCGCCGACCGAAGATTACCAGTCCTATCCATCGGTTCACCTTCCCGCGTATCACTACGACAATCCGGTTACCGGCCCGCGCCAGGAACCGGCTCCGGCCCCACCGACGGTGGCGTCGTCAAGTCTCGAAGACGCATGGGCCAAGCTGCGGACGATCGAGGCCCGCGCCGCGCGCGTCGACGACGTCAATCGGCTTGAAAACCTCCAGCGCAGCTACGGCTACTACCTCGACAAGATGCTCTGGAATCAGGTCGTCGACCTGTTTGCCGACAACGGCACCATGGAAATCGGTCCCAGCGGCGTCTATGAAGGCAGGAACAGCATTGAAGCCTACCTCTACAGTTTGAGCGGCGGAGAGTTGGGGCCGCTCGAAGGCATCCTGTACAACCACTTTCAGCTCCAGCCCATCGTGACCGTAGCACCCGACTGGCTGACAGCAAAAGCACGCTGGCGAACCTTGATTCAACTCGGAGTTTCCGGATCGGGCTCAGGCGGGAGTTGGGGCGAAGGCGTCTATGAGAACGAGTACATCAAGGAAGACGGCGTGTGGAAGATCGCAAAGCTGCATGCCTACCCCACTTTCATCGCGCCCTATGAAGGCGGATGGGCCAATGCCAGCCAGGAACTCCTGAACGAATACAGCATGGGCCGGGGCGTCGAGCCCGACAGTCCGTCCTCGGATGAATATCGGCCGTACCCGGCCGTGTTCGTGCCGCCGTTCCACTACGAAGGCAACGTCGGGGCGGTCGATGCCCCCGTCGTCGACAGCACGCCGAACGACGCCGGCGACCGAACGGCTTTGGAGGCCGCACTGGCCGAAGCCGCTTCGAAGATCGAACGGCTCGCCGACGTGGACGAACTCGATAATCTCGCCGGCATATATGGCTTCTACGTCGACAAGTCGATGCAGGACGATATTGCCGATCTGTTCACCGACGACGGGGTTGTCGAGATCCTGGGCCGCGGAGTCTTTGAAGGTAACGATCGTGTTCGTGAGTACATGCACAACCTGGGACCGGTGGGCCCGCGGGAAAACGCACTCTTCAATCACATGCACCTGCAACCGGTGATTACGGTCGCGCCCGACGGCGAGTCGGCCCTGATTCGTGCGCGTCTGTTCGTGATGTTCGGTATTTACCAGACGAACGCCCAGTGGGGCGCGGGCATCTACGAGAACGAATTCGTCAAGGAGGACGGTATCTGGAAGATCGACTTCCTGCACGGATACCAGACGTATTACACGCTGTACGAAGACGGCTGGGCGCGCCGCGCTTCCGGAATTTTCGCTCCGTATCCGCAACTGCCGCCCGACCGGCCGCAATCGGTCCCATACGATCCGTACCCGGCCGCTTTCGTACCGCCGTTTCATTACGCCAATCCCGTCACCGGACGGCAATAGCATCGACGACTCCCAACCGGAGGGTTGAAATGACAGAGGAAAAATACGAACTGAATCGCCGATCCTTCGTCGGCGGCGCACTCGGCGCGGCTGCCGGAATCGGCGCCGGCGCTTTGTTGCCCGAAGAAGCATTCGCACAACAGGGTCCTCCGGGAACGTCGGCGTCGACCGGACCCGGGCTTTACCGGCTGGAAGCGGACATCAAATACTGCGAGGTCGAAGGTACCATTCCGTCCGATCTGAACGGCGCGTTTTACCGCGTCGGACCGGACGCGCAGTTTCCTCTTGCGGACGGCAACATCCCCTTTGACGGCGAGGGGCACGTCAGCATGTTCCGCATCAAGGAGGGACGCGTCGACTACAAGAGCCGTTTCGTGCGCAACGACCGGTATCTTGCGCAGGAAGCGGCGGGCCGTATCCTGTTCCCGATGTACCGCAACCCCTACCTGAACGATCCGAGCGTCGCGGGTTTGAGCCGCAGCACCGCCAACACGCACATCATCGATTACAAGAACATGCTGCTCGCGCTCAAGGAAGACAGTCCGCCGTCCGCAATGGACCTGCTGACTCTGGAAACGGTCGTACCCAATTACACCTTCGACGATCGACTGCCGAGCGAGACCTTCACGGCCCATCCCAAGCTCGACTCGGAGACCGGCAACATGGTTGCGTACGGCTACGAAGCCACCGGTCACGGCAGCGACGTGGTATCGATGTTCGAATTCACACCCGATGGCGAACGCGTCTGGAACGCCGAGATCACGGTGCCCTACGTCGGCATGCTGCACGACTTTGCCGTGACCCAGCGGTACATCGTGTTCTACGTGATTCCGATGGCCATCGACGAGGAACAGATGCGCGCCGGCGGCATCCACTGGTCCTGGGACGGCACAAAGCCGACGTACTTCGGGTTCGTCCGCCGCGGCGGCGACGGTTCAGACGTACGATGGATCGAGGGGCCGACCCGCAGCGCGACTCACGTCATGGGCGCGTTCAGTGACAACGACCTGCTCTACATCGACGTCGAAATGTCCATGTCCAATCCGTTCCCGTTCATGCCCATGCGCGACGGTTCACGCTGGAATCCAGCCACGGGCGCCAGTCACATCACACGCATGTCGGTGGATTTGACCCAGCGCACCCCCACCAACTACACCATCGAACAGATGTATCCCCATCGGGGCGCTCTGCCGCGGCAGGACGATCGCTACAACACCGTGCCGTACCGTTACGGGTTCCTCGGCTGCCCGGACCCCTATGCCGAGGCCGGCACAAGGCCAGGGGCATGTTATGCGCGATTCGACCACCAGACCCGTACCGACACGTTGTACAACGCCGGCCCGACGACGTCGCTGGCCGAAAATTGTTTCGCGCCCAAGAATGCCAACGCCCGGGAGGGCGAGGGCTATCTGCTTGGGTTGGCGACGCGCAACGACCAGAACCGCCGCGCCGATCTTCTGATTCTGGATGCCGAGCACCTGGATGAAGGACCGCTGGCGACGGTCCGGCTGCCGATGCGGGCCCCCGGGCAGGTTCACGGGTGGTGGGTCCCCGAAGACCGGTTTCCGGGATAGATGAAACACTTGGCGGGGTCCATAAACAAGACGACATTGGAGATTCCAGGATTCGGGAGTTCGGGAGTTCAGGAGTACTGAATCGAAGACAGCATCAGGGAGCACTTCGTCCGTGAAAAAGAACAAGAGTTTGTTGCCCGGTTTTGCCTGCGCGTTCCTGGTGGTCGCGGGCTGCGCCTCGGGAGATGTCGACACTTCGGCGCTCCGGCAGCAGGTCCGGCAACTCGAGAATCGTAGCGAGCGAATCGAAGACCGGAACGAGATCAAACGGTTGCAGCATGCCTACGGGTATTACGTGGACGAGGGGCTGTGGGACGAGGTCGCCAACCTGTTCGCCGACGACGGATCGGTCGAGTACGGACTCGACGGCGTCTACGTGGGCCGGGATCGCATCCGCGAATATCTGTACGCATTGGGTGACGGACAGAACGGCCTGCCCGAAGGACGGCTCAACGAGCACCTGCAACTGATGCCCGTCGTGACCGTCGCCGCCAACGGGATGTCGGCCCGGGGACGCTGGCGCGGACTCATCCTTGAGGGAGAACTCGGGCGTAGCGCCATGTGGGGCGAAGGCCCCTACGAAAACACGTACGTCAAGGAAGACGGCGTCTGGAAGATCATGAACCTCCACTGGTATCAGAGCATGCTGGCCCCGTACGAGGGCGGATGGCAGGTGAACGAAGACCCGACCGGGGGCCTCTTCGTGTCCGATACCCTGCCGCCCGACGCACCGCCAACCGTAGAGTATGAGACCTGGCCGGCAACCTATCTTCCACCGTTTCATTTTCCGAACCCGGTCCTGCGAACGGAGGCTTCGATTGGTCCGGGCGTCACCGGCGGCGCCCAGCCTGAGGGTCCCGCTGACAACGACACGATTTCGATTGACGATCTGGCGGAACGGGCCGCGGTACTGGCACATGAAATCCAGTTGCTCGAAGACGAAAACGAAATCGAGAACCTGCAGCGAATTTACGGCTTCTATACAGACAAACAACTTTGGACCGAAGCGGCGAACCTGTTCGCTGACGACGGAAGGATCGAAATCGGCGGGTCGGGGGTCTATATCGGAAAGGACAGGGTTCTCGAATATCTTTTGGCCAACGGACCGGAACGGCCTCAGGACGGACGCCTGTTCGACCAAATGCAGTTGCAGCCCGTCGTGCACGTGGCGCCCGACGGGGGGACGGCACGGGCGCGATGGCACATGTTCGCGCAGGAAGCGGTGTCCGGCGACTACGCCCACTGGGGTCTGGGCGTCTACGAAAACGACTACGTCAAGGAGGACGGCGTCTGGAAGATTCAAAACCTTCACCAGTACACCACGATGTACTCGCCCTATGAACAGGGCTGGGGAGTGGAGGGACTACCCTTGAACGGGCCTCCGGCCGAACTGCCGCCCGACACCGGGCCGACCGTCGCCTATGAAACGTATCCCGCGGTGTTTGTCGCGCCGTTCCACTATGAGAATTCCGTCACGGGAAATCTCCCTTACCCGGAGTCCCCCGCTCAATTTGCCGCGCCGTATACGGCCAACACGGTGGTTCTGGGCTCGGCCCTTGCGGACCTCGACCGCCAGCTCACTCGACTGGAAGACACCGATGCGATCGAACGCCTGAACGCGGTCTACGGATACTACCTGGCACGAAACCAGTGGGACGATCTGGCCCGACTGTGGTCACCCACCGAAGGAACGATCGAGATCGCAATGCGGGGCGTTTACGTGGGGGGCGATAGCGTCCGCCGCAATTTGAACCTGTACGGCGAAGCCGGAATCCACCACGGCCTGCTGCACAACCACATGCAGTATCAGCCCGTCATCCATGTCGCCGAGGACGGCCAGACCGCCAATATGCGCTCACGCGCGTTCAGCATCATGGGCGAATTCGGCGTCTATTCGATGTGGATGGGCGGGATCTACGAAAACGACTTCATCAAGGAAGGCGGCATCTGGAAAATACGCAAGGATCAGGTTTTCAACAGCTATTTCACCCCGTACACGGTGGGATGGAAAGACCTCGCCCTGCGGCCGCCCCCGGGCATCAACAATGAAAACCCTCCGGACCTGCCGCCGACGATGCCGTTCGACATGTATCCCAAGGCATTCTTGCCTCCGTTTCACTACGACAACCCGGTAACGGGGGCACCCCCGCCAACCGCCCCGCCGGACGAAGCCGCCGTACTTGACTGAATCTGGCAAGGGGCAGATTGGCAGCCCGCGGAAGAACCCGGCATCTTTCTGCCACGGGTGTCTATCCGATCGTCATCTCCACGTCCTTGACGGAGAGAATCAGATCGGGTTTTCCATCGTGTTTTCGAATTATCATTCCCGGAAAGCTGAAGTCGTCGAAACTCTCGTAGAACATGTAGTTGAATTCCACGGACCCGCCATCGATACGAACTCGTTCGAGCGATCCTTCGTCGTCGATGTAGGCTTCAACGCGATGGCCATCGGACGATGTGAAGGAAACAAGAGTGTAGTCCTCGCCGTAGAGCGTTCCCGTCCCGGCCTCGGCGAGGGGGCAGGCAACAAGAACGATCACGGCGGCAATCGCGGATTTGATGAACTGCTTGGCCATGGGTCCTCCCGATCGATACGAACCGGACGGTTTCGGAGCCCGGATTCGACGTGTTTTCTGATGAATAAAAATAACTAAAGATTCTATTTTTCACCAAACAAAACGGCGCGAAAACAACAAATGTATCTTTCTTATTCACTGAATTAAAGGCACTATTGCATATTCAATACTTCTCATTTATTTTTTTAGAAGTATTTTTGAGATGATCCGATCGAGGGATGCCAAAAAGAAACGTAACGCGATGGAACGCAAAGGCAAGCGACCGCAACGTTCTTCGGGCACGAACAAGGATCAGGTTTTCGAACTGATCCAGGAACACCCCGACGGCCTGGATGACGATGACATTTCCGAGTTTTCCGGCGTCCGCCCGCGCCAGCAGGTGCAGCAACTCTGCAATCAATTGGCGGCCGTCGATCGTATTCGCAGGGAGTCGGTATCGAAGACCGGAAAGCGGCGCAAGATCCACAACTTTCCGTTGACGCGACCCGGTGAAAAACCAGATCGGTTTCCGAACGTCGATACGAGTTGGCGCAGGCGGCTGGCGAATCTGGTCGCCGCGACCGGAAGGGATGAAGAAGAACTGCTCGACGAGGCACTTCAGGCGATGGCGGTCAAGTTTCTGGCCGACTCGACCGTCGAACTCCAGGAAACAGGTGAACACGAACTGCAGTCCAACGACGCGGGTTGAAAAGTGCCAGGAGGGTTCCGGCAGATGAATTCGAGCGCCCACGCTCAAGACGCACCTTCGATGATCGAGGCCGAAGGACTCACCAAGTACTTTGGTCCGTTCGTCGCAATCGAGAACGTTTCGTTCACGATTCCCCGGGGTCAGATCGTCGCATTCCTCGGCCCGAACGGCGCCGGCAAAACGACGGCGATGAAGTTGTTGACCGGGTATATGGCGCCCAGTGCCGGGACGGCCCGGATTGCCGGACACGATATGCACTCCGGTCGAATCGAAGCTTCCCGGAAGCTGGGATACCTTCCCGAAAACGGCCCGCTCTACACCGACATGACGCCGCTCGAGCTGCTGCGATTTTTCGGCGAAGCGCGGGGAATGGTGTCTGAAAACCTGGAGGAACGGATCGACGTCGTAGCCAGACGTTATTCGATCGCCGAAGTTCTGGAGAAGCCGATCGGAAAGCTCTCAAAAGGATTTCGCCAGCGGGTCGGTCTGGCGCAGGCCCTGATTCACGACCCCGATGTCCTGATACTCGACGAACCGACCGTTGGGCTCGATCCCAATCAGCTACGGGTATTCCGCGACAACATCCTGGAACTGGGGCAGACCAAGACGATTCTGATTTCCACGCATATCCTGCAGGAAGTGGATGCAGTCGCCAGTCGCGTGTTGTTCATCCATAACGGACGACTGATCTTCGACGGCGCCCCCCAGGAACTCAAGAAGGACGGCTCGCTTGAAACGCCGTTCTATCGGA
Source organism: Terriglobia bacterium (assembly GCA_963555775.3). Taxonomy (GTDB): domain Bacteria; phylum Acidobacteriota; class Terriglobia; order 20CM-2-55-15; family 20CM-2-55-15; genus JAJEDW01. The sequence goes on from CAUVWY020000010.1 coordinate 868,152, forward strand.
TGACCGTCCCCGCCGGGGCCGCGGCGGAACCGGCGAGCGACTTCGATCACGAGACCTAAGGAGAGACAGTTCATGTTCACGATGCTCCACGGAGATTTCATCCGCGCCCTGGTCAGGCGGGACCTGTGGAAGTACTTCACCAATCCCACAGGGTACGTTTTCATTACGCTTTTCATTTTCCTGAGCGCCGCCGGCGCGTTCTGGCAGGACCGTTTTTTTCAGGCAAACCTGGCGAACCTCGACCAGTTGAACGCGGTCTTCCCCTACCTGCTGGTGTTCTTCATTCCGGCACTGACCATGGCGGTCTGGTCCGAAGAGAAAAAACAGGCCACCGATGAACTGTTGCTGACGTTGCCGGCAACGAGCCTGGATGTCGTCGCCGGTAAATATCTCGCCGTGCTGGCGGTCTACACGGTATCGCTGATTCTTTCCATCAGCCATGTCGTCGTATTGCTCTGGCTCGGATCTCCCGACCTCGGATTGATGATTGCCAACTACATCGGGTACTGGCTGATCGGCGCCGCAGTGATCGGAATTGGAATGCTGGCGTCGTTGCTCACCGCCAACGCAACGGTCGCGTTCGTCATCGGAGCGGCGTTCTCGGCTGTATTTGCCTTCGGCTCTGAGGCAATCGCATTCAGCGACACTTTGAGCCGATGGTTTGCCCCGATCGGCGTCAGCGGATATTTCGAAGACTTCGCGGGGGGCGTCGTCAGCCTGTCGGCGGTCCTGTATTTCGTTTCGCTGGCCGGTGTGTCGCTCTATCTGAACGTACTGGTGCTCGACAGCCGCCATTGGCCGCATCGTGTGGATGGTCTTCCAATGTGGGGACATCACGCACTCCGGGTGGCTGCATTGGCAGTCGCGGTTATTGCGTTCAACGCCGTTGTCGGGAGAGGCGATACCCGCATCGACCTGACCGCGGAGAGGCTGCACTCCCTCAGTTCCGAAACCCGCAGCCTGATTGCGGAAATCCCCGAAGACCGCCCGGTCTTTGTCCAGGCGTACGTGAGTTCCGAGGTCCCGGAAAGGTACGTCCAGACCCGGGAGAACCTGATCGGCGTCCTTCGCGAAATCGACGCGATGGCGGGCGGCCGGGTCCAGGTTCTGCTGGAGGAAACGGAACCCTTCACACCCGAAGCGCGGGACGCGCGGGAGAAATTCGGCATCGTGCCCCGTCAGATTCCGGCCTTGACCAGCGCGCGAACCAGCGTCATGGACGTGTTTCTCGGAGTGGCCGTCACCTCGGGAGCCCGGGAACAGGTCATTCCCTTCCTCGACCGCGGCCTTTCGCCGGAATACGAACTGACCCGCAGCATTCGGGTCGTTGCCCAGACCGAACGCAGAAAGGTGGGTATCGTGGATACCGACCTTCGTATTTTGGGCGGACTCGATTTCGCGACGATGCAGAATTCGGCGGAATGGTCGGTGGTGGCCGAACTTCGAAAGCAATACGACGTCGTCACGGTTACTCCGGACGGTCCGATCGACCAGGATCTCGACGCGCTTCTCGTCATCCTGCCGTCGTCGCTGACCCAGGAGGAGATGGACCACGTTCAGGCCACGATCGAAATGGGTAAACCGTCGCTCCTGCTTGTCGACCCCCTGCCAGTGGTCAATTTCGCCCTGGCGCCATCCGAGCAAGGAGCAAACCCTAATCCCCTCTTCGGAAACACCGGTCCTCCACCGGAAGAAAAAGGGGACATTCAAGCGTTCCTGGCCGATCTCGGCGTCGATTGGAACCCGGCCGAGATCGTGTGGGATTCGTACAACCCGCACCCGGATCTTGCCCATCTGGCGCCGGAAATCGTTTTTGTTGGCACGGGGAACGAGAACGCGAACGCTTTTGATGGCGAACACGCAACAAGCTCGGCGCTGCAGGAACTGGTGTTGCTCTACTCCGGACACCTTGAAAAGGCTCCGAATTCGAATGCCGATTTCCAGCCACTCGTGGGATCGGGCGTCCAGTCGGGATCGCTTCCCTACTTTCAACTGATCCAGCGCACGTTGTTCGGACCTCAGATCAACCCGAACCCCCCGCACCAGCCCGATATGCGCGACTACGTATTTGCCGCGCACGTTCGCGGCGCCGAAACTGCCGCCGGGAGCCTCGCGGACACGGACGACGAAAACGAAGCGCAGAATACTGACGACTCGGTGGACGATTCCGATGACCGGGCGGCAACCTCCGATAACGAAGATGCGATTGCGCCATCGGATTCAGGGGAAATCAACGTGATCGTCGTCGCCGACGTCGACTTCATCTCGGAGCAGTTCTTTCAGATTCGGGAGCAGGCGCCGGCGGACCTCAACTTCGACAACGTGACGTTCTTCCTGAACGCGATGGACCTGCTCACCGGCGATACCGAGTTCATCTCGTTGCGAAGCAAACGAGGGCTTCACCGCACTCTGGAACGGGTTGAAGCGCAGGTCAGCCGCTTTCTAGAAGCCCGGATCGCCGACGAGGAGCAGACTGAACTGGACGCCGATGCGGCACTGTCGGAAGCCCAGGAGCGGCTTGACGAAAGGGTCGACGCGGTCCGGCAACGCTCGGATCTGGACGCCCAGACCAAGCAGATCATGGCCCGAAACCTCCAGGAGGTCGAGAACCGGCGCTTCGAAGTGCTTCGAACCAATATCGAGACCGAAAAGGAAGCCAGGATCAACGCCAGCGAAGAAAACATGGAGGCCCAAATTCTTCGAATCCAGAACAATATCAAGACCTTCGCCGTGCTGCTGCCGCCCCTGCCGGTATTCGCGGCAGGAGTCATGATCTTTCGGCGGCGACGACAGAAGGAACGCGAAGGGGCGGCCGCGGCCCGAAGGTTCAGGTCGGAATCATGAGCGAAACACAAAAAACCGCAACGTTTGGAGGGGTTGCGCTGTTGTTGGTTGTCGTCGCGCTTCTCGGCGCGCCCGAGCGCCGAACCCCCGAAGATTTCCTGGACCGTGGGGAAGCCATTTTCCCCGATTTTACGGACCCCAATGTGGCTACCACGCTCGAAGTCATCGACTTCGACGAGGCGACCGCCACTGCCCGTCCGTTCCAGGTGAGGTTCAATAACGGGCGCTGGACTATCCCATCCCACCACAACTATCCCGCCGACGGTGAAGATCGTTTGGCTCGAACCGCGGCGGGCGTGATCGACATTCTCAAGGACGACTACCGTTCCGACAACGTGGCCGACCACGAAGCGCTGGGTGTGATTGGACCTCTGGACGACGCGGCCACCAGCCTGACCGGACGCGGGCAGCGGATCACGTTGCGGGACGCCGGAAACAACGTGCTGGCGGATCTGATCGTGGGCAACACGTTGGAAGGGCGCGAGAATCTTCGATTCGTGCGCCTTCCGGATCAGAAGCGCGTGTACGTCTCGCGCATGGATCTGGACATCTCGACACAGTTCGCCGACTGGATCGTGCAGGATTTGCTGGAGTTGACCCGCAACGACATTCGCCAAGTGACGCTCAAGGACTATTCCATCGATGAACAAACCGGAATACTCGACAACCGCGACACCTTGATCCTGGACCGCGAACCGGAAGGGACTTCCTGGACGGCCAACCGAATGGCGGACGGCGAAGAGGTGGATATTGCCAAGGTGAACGACCTTCTCGGGGCCGTCGATACGTTATCGATCGTCGGTGTCCGCCCCAAACCCGAAGGCCTGTCCGAAAGCCTGACGCAGTTGTCCGACGGCCTCAGCATTACCCAAGCCGACCTGCTTTCCCTTCAGAGCCGCGGCTACTACTTCGCCGCCGGCGGACAGTTGGTCTCGAACGAAGGCGAGCTTGAAGTCCGGACCGGAGACGGAGTGGTCTACAACCTGAGGTTCGGGGAAGTGGTTTACGGCGACGGCGAAGCCGTCAGCGCCGGCAGCGAGAGAAGCGACGATGCCGAAAACGGTCCGGGCGAAAACCGCTATCTGTTCGTGACCACGTCTTTCGATCCGGGAGCGATGCCTGAACCGGGCCTGCCCGGAAACACGGACTTTTTGGAAAAAGATGAAAGCGATTGGAGCGATGAGGACCGCTCAAACAAGGAACTGCAAGATGCCCATGACGAGTGGGCGTCCGACCTCGAAGCCGGTCAACAACGATCCGAGGAGTTGAATACGCGCTTTGCGGAGTGGTACTACGTGATCTCGTCAGACATTTTCGAACGAATCCGATTAACCCGTTCCGATCTTGTACGACCGGAAGAAGCTTGAGCAGCCTGTGGCAGCCCCCTGCCGCCTCGCGCGCGGGGGTCTGTCAAGACTGCCAGAGGAGGAACGAATCCATGACTCGATTGTTATCCGCCATTTCCTTTACTCTGACACTGGGCGTGTTGACGGCGTCCGCCCAGTCCGACGCGCTGAACGGTATCTGGTCCGGGCATTGGGTGCCTGAAGGCGGCGTCCGCGATGCGATTACCGTTCGATTCGCCGTCGACGAGGACCAGATCACCGGTGAGATCGTAAACCCGGAGAATATGGACTTCGACAACATTTCGTTCGATGCGGAAACCCTCGACCTTGTGGCTGAAAGCACCCATGCCGAGTCCGGAAATTTCAGGATCGAGGCGCGGATCGAAGATGAAACGCGGCTCAACGGCACATTCACCGATAACGGCTCAACGGGCGAAATGAGGCTGACGAAGTGGACTTACGTCCCACGAATCCGCTAACAGCCCGCGGTCCGCTCGGTTCGAAGGGCCGGCGCCCACTGTAGGTGCGGTCTATGACCGCACGATTTCGGACTTGATTCGGGCGGTCATAGACCGCCCCTGCATTTTCGCGATTCAAGATCCCGACTTCCCCTCCGACTCCCGCTGTAGGTGCGGTCTATGACCGCACAATCTCGACCCACGATCAGCGCCCCGCGGCAGCGGGGCGGTTTGTCCCGTCAATCCGATTGTGCGATATTGCACAATCGGATATTGAAACCCGAAACGGGAGCGCCTTGGCGGCCCCGGGTAGAACCCCGCGAAGTTCTGCCCGGGGCTGCCGGATCCACATGAGTATCGAACCCTACGTCAGGCAGGACCCCAATCCCACGCCGCTCGCCTTCACGATGCCCGAGGGCGCGATCGACGCCCACATGCACGTGATCGGCCCGTTCGACCGATTTCCTCTCTCGCCAACGACAAAATACGAACCGTTCGCCGCGACCTGGCGGGAACAGAGAGAAATCCTCATCGAAAAGATGGGATTCTTCGGTTACGTGGTGGTGCAGGCCACCTGCCACGGTACCGACAACCGCGTCGTCGTCGATGCGCTCGAGCACATGGAGGGCCGAGCGGCCGGCGTGGTCAGCGTCACCGAGGACGTCACGAGAGCGGAATTGAAGCGAATGCACGATGTGGGAGTGCGGGGCGTGCGCTTTGCTTTTCTGCCCCATATCGCCCGCACCAAGACTCCGTCCGATGTCATCCGGAGGATCGCGGAGCGGATCGAGCCGTTCGGGTGGCACACGGACCTGTATTTTTTGCCCGAATCGTTTGAAACGATGGCGCCTCTGATCCAGGAGTTACCGACGCCGGTGATCATCGACCACATGGGACGACCCGACGTCACGGCGCCGGTCGAGAACAACGAATACTTTCAACGGCTGTTGGAACTGGGCTCGAGCCGTGACGGGATATTCTGGAAGGTCACCTCTCCGGACCGCTATACACGATCCGCACGACCGGAAGACTGGCCGATCGTGCTGCCTTTTGCGCATGCGTTGATCGAGCGCTTCCCCGGCAACGTCATCAGCGGAACGGACCGGCCCCGCCCCAACATGAATACCGTAATCCTGACGGGCAGAGGGGATCCACCCAACAAGATGCCGAACGACGGCGACATCGCCAATCAGTGGATCTGGCCGGCGGCGGGCAAGGATCCGGACATCCTGAAGCAGATTCTGACGGTCAACCCGCGCAAGCTTTACGATTTCAGGGAGTTCTGATGCCCCATCTGCGACTGGAGGTGCCCGAAGAGTGGCTCCACGATGATTTCGTCCGGAAAACGGATTTCGACGCCCGCAAACTTCTGGACCGCCTGGTGGACGTCGTTTGCGGCCTCAAGATGGAGAGGGTCGCGAATTCCGGCGGCGCCGATTCCGCGAAACAACCCGAAATGGTCCCCCTGATCAACAGAAAGAACCTGAAACACGCCTTGATTCCCGTCCATCATTCCGGAGTCGCGGGCGATGGTTCCATGGGATTTCTTCACGCCGTCCTTTCGGCGGGCAACGACACGCCGGGAAGGACCGCCGCGGTGCGGCGAAACGCGGCCGAAGTCCTTGGGGACGAAATCGACGATTTTGCCGATGGGTTGCCGGGCCTGGCATCGGTGACGGTCCATGTCCAGGACATTGACCGGGACCGGGGTTACACCACCACGGCGTCACGCAGGAAAAGGCGGGAACGAGAGGCGGAATAGCAGCCCCGAACACCCGTTCCGAGAATACTTTGCGCCTTTCAACCGTACGGTGATCATGTCGATAGTCAGGAGGGAGGGCACGAATGAATGCTCTTGGCGGCGGTGGACGAGAGAGCGGCGCCAGGGAAAATCTGGGATCGGTCCTCGGACGGCGGTCTCTGGTTCGATGCGGCCTTGCCGGGCTGCTAGCAACGCCCTTTGCGAGCAGGGGCAGCGGCGCAGCCGGATTCGGCACTTTCCTGGCAGCGGGCCAGGAAGGCGGGGGCGAGGGATCGTTCCTTCCGGTGGAGGACGAGATCGTACTGGGCATGTCCGCCGCGTTTTCAGGCCCCTCCAGGGGCTGGGTAGCGAGCTTTATCGCGGCGCCAGAGCCTACTTCAACCACGTGAACGACAACGGCGGCGTCAATGGCCGCCGGATCGCGCTCAAAATTTACGACGACGGGTACCAGCCCGACCCATGCGTCCGGAACACCATGAAACTCATGCTGGAAGACCGCGTCTTCCTGTTGTTCGGCTACGTGGGGACGCCGACCGTGACCCGTGCGCTGCCCCTGCTGAAGAAGTTCCAGGACGAGCGGGTCTACATGTTTTTTCCCTTTACAGGCGCCCAACCCCAAAGGGAACCCCCGTACGGCGATTTCGCCTTCAACCTCCGGGCGTCCTACCGTCAGGAGACGGCCGGTCTGGCCGACAACTTCGTTCGGGTCGGCCGGCGGCGCATCGGCGTGTTTTACCAGGCCGATGCCTACGGCCGTAGCGGATGGGCCGGCGTCAGGTCGGCTCTGGCGGCGCACGGCGAGCAACTTGCAGGCGAGGCCACCTATAGCCGCGGACAGAACTTCACCGGCAGCATGAGGCGGCAAGTTGAAATCCTGATGGCGGAATCGCCCGACGCGGTGATCTGCATCGGGTCGTACGCCGCATGCGCCGGTTTTGTGCGTGACGCGGTTGACCTGGGCCTTCGGGTTCCGATCGCCAACCTTTCCTTCGTCGGGAGCGAGAACCTCCTTCAACTCCTCACCGAAAGCCAGGACGACGCCGAACCCTACACGCGGTTACTGGTCAACTCCCAAGTCGTTCCCAGCTACGAAAATACAGCCATTCCGGCCGTACTGGAGTATCGCGAGTTGATGTCGCGCTAAGATCCCGCAGTCCCCGAAGAGCTTGTCCAGGAGCCCTACAATCCGTTTCCGCAGAGCTTCGTCAGCCTTGAGGGTTTTCTCGACGCCAAGTTGATGACGGAAATACTGCGGCGCCTCGAAGGAGAGCCCACCAGGGCTGGACTGGAGGAAGCGGTCTTCTCGGTGAGGAACTTCGATCTCGGGATCGGCGAGAATGCCTCGTTCGGGCCCGATCGCCGGCAGGGGCTTCAGACCGTGTATTACACAGTCGTTCAGGATGGCCGTTTCGTGACACTGGAAGACTGGCAGGGCTGGCTTTCGTGAAATGAAAATCCAGAAACTCTTTCAGAAAACCCGGTTCGACATCTTCGCTCTCTTCGGGGTAATCGTCCTGTCAACGTCCATTCTCTGCATTTACACCGTCGATACCCAGTTGTCGGCGGAGTACGTGACCAACAGCGCGAATATCGCGCAGAGCATCGCCGACTCCAGCGTGGACATCCTCCTGAACAGAGACTTGGCGACGCTGCAATCGACGATCGATCAGTTCGTCGAGATTCAGGGAATCAGTTACATATACATCACCAGCGAGGAAGGCGAGTTTCTGGCGCATACCTTTGTACCCGGCATACCCGAAGAAATCATTGCAAGCGATCCGTTCAGCACCGAACCCGTCGAACTAAACATCCCCGGGATGGGCGATTTCATGGAAGTGGGCAGCCCAATCCTCGTCGGCGTTGCCGGAACGGTTCACGTGGGCATGGACCTGGACCTCGTCGCGCTCAAGATTCAGCGGGCCATCGGCCAGCAGGTCATCCTGATCTGCATCTTTCTCGTCGTTGGAGTGCTGGCTTCGATATGGCTCGTCAACCTGGCCGCAAAGCCGCTCGGAGAACTCCTGGCTTACGCCGTGGCATTGGCCGGCGACGGGGGCAAGGACACGCGGGTAACGAAGCGCTCCTGACCCGGGACGATGAAGTCGGCGATCTGGCTCGCCTCTTCCGCTACGTTTCGGAACAATCTTCCCGCTCGGAAGCATCCGGAGCGCCACCGGAGATTGTCCGATAGACGGGGATTGCCCAATGCGCATTCCGCGAAGCGTCATCGCGCTGTTCTGCACGATACTCCAGCTCTGCTTCGGTACGGTGTACGCCTGGAGTTTCTTCCAGACGATGCTCGTAAGGCAGAACGGCTGGACCCACACCGAGACGGCCTGGGCGTTCAGCATCGCGATCTTCTCGCTCGGCGTATCGGCAGCCTGGGCCGGTAACGCACTTCCGAAAATGGGTCCGAAGCGGCTCGCGGTGACCGGCAGCGCGATGTTCTCGAGCGGATACATGATCGCGGGCCTGGCGCTTCACCTCGATTCGGTACCGCTCTTCTATCTGGGCTACGGCGTGATTGGCGGAGCGGGAATCGGGCTGGGTTACGTGACTCCGGTCGCAACAGTCGCCAAGTGGTTTCCCGACCGCAAGGGACTGGCCACCGGCATCGTCGTCATGGGCTTCGGCGTAGGGGCGTTTCTTCTGAGCAAGGGCCTGGCGCCGTTCCTGATTGTGCAGGTTGGCGGTCAACTGCCGCTCGTTTTCGTATGGCTTGGCGTGATTTTCGCCTGCATTCTGATTCCCTGCAGTCTTGCCCTGAGCAATCCCCCGGAGTCCCGATCCCTGGCGGGCGCCGGGGCCGGACGGGCGGTATTCAACGAGGCGGAATCCGCCGCCACATACCTGCGCACCCCGCAGTTCCTCATCATGTGGCTCGTCTTCTTCTTCAATATCGCCGCGGGGATCTCGGTGATCAGCTTTCAGTCGGAAATCCTGCAAGAAGTCTGGGGCTTGTCCGATCCCTCGGTCGAACCGGCCACGCTTGCCGCTTACGGCGCGACGCTCATAGCCGTCAGTTCGATCTGCAACGGTTTGGGGCGCCTGTTCTGGGGGCTGCTATCGGACCGGATCGGGCGAGTCAGGGTTTTCAGGATCCTGCTTGCCAGCCAAATGGTCGTTTTCGGGGTCCTCATGACAGAGACCAACCCCTGGGTGTTTTCCGGGTTGGTCTGCTATGTCCTGCTCTGTTTCGGAGGCGGGTTCGCCACCATGCCTTCATTCGTTCTCGATGTCTTCGGTACCAGCAAGATGTCCACGATTTACGGGGCCGTTCTGACTGCCTGGGCCGCCGCCGGGATCTTCGGCCCCCTGTACGTCGGCTATCTGAAGGACATGTATCCCGACAGAGCCGTGTTGTACTGCTTTCTCATCGGAATAATCATGCTCGGCGCCGGGTACCTGTTCTCCTACCTGTTGAACGATGGCCGGCTTCGCTTGGGCCGTCCGACGCTCGAAAGCACGCTTCAGCGGTATGGGATTCCGGTGGCGGAGAAGGGCTGACGCCGCATGCTGGGGTCAGGGCATCGCGGCTTCGCGATCATCTCTAAAAGCTTCGGGCAGTCCCATCGTCTCTCAATCCTTCACTTGTCCCGGGATGGGGAATAACTGCCAAAAATTGAGCCATGTCATCCGGTTCGATGCGGGAATGGATCTGGGATCTGGCGCCGAAACCGGAAATAGACCACAACTACGATGTTCGCCACCGGGTCGTGGGCTACACCGAATTTCCCGGGCAGCTTTGGATGGAAAGGCGGGGCTCCGTGACGGGAACTTGAAGTTGCCGCGCTTTGTCCCACACCCTGCAAGGCGCATGCGCACAAGCCGGAGAGCCGGTCCGGCTTTATCGACCCGTTCCTGCCTGTTCCGCAGGATGATGACGGAGATGACGGGCAAGCTGAACCCTTCCGCCAAGCTGCTGCCTGTTGTCGTTGTCCGATCCGCCCGGTTTTTCTTGACACGAATTTGGCGATGCAGTCCAATACGGCCGAACAGTATCTCAAACAAACAAAAGAATTTAGAGTGCGTGTGTTGGTTGATTTTGAGTGCGAGAATTCATTCTTGATGAAGTACGTTTCAGGGACTTCGGGAGAGGTGAGATGACGAAGGTCCGGTTTCGAATCACTGGCAGCCTGAGATTGTTACTGTTACTGACGATTGTTGTGGGTGCCCGGCCCGTGTTGGCTCAAGAGAACATGCCAGTCGATCTGACCGGGACATGGCGTTGGATCGCTCACGAGAACTGGCACGAACGCGTGATGGGTCCCGACCCTGGCCGGTATTGGGCTATTCCCCTGAATGACGCCGCCCGCATGCGAGCGGACACCTACGCCGAAGGCTGGGTTTCGCAGTCATCGCTTCTTCAATGCAGGCCGCGGAGTCCGACCTACCAGCCGCACGGCCTGGATCCCATGCGGATCGACAAGGTGATCAACCCGATTTCCAGTCAAACCGTAGCCTACGCCGTGTCGTATGAAAAGACCCCGGGGGCGCGTATGGTTTGGCTCGATGGCCGTCCACGGCTCTCCCGGTATGCACAACACTCCTGGGAAGGGTTTTCTACCGGAAAGTTCAATGGCGATATGTTGGAGGTAACCACAACGCACCTGAAAGAAGCGTACGTCAACCGCGCCGGCGTCCCTAGCAGTCCGCGGGCAACTGTCATCGAACACGTGTTTCTGGAAGAGCCTTACCTGCATTGGGTGTTCACTGTTATCGACCCGGACTATCTCACCGAGCCTCTCGTTCGAAGTGGGACCTATGTTCGGGCGCCAACACTGGAACTGCCTCCCTACCCGTGCCAACCGGTGAACGATGAGTTCACCTTGGGCGACGCGCCTCATCATCTCCCGGGAGAACATACGTATCTCACGGAGGCGGCCATCAAGTACAACGTCCCCCTGGAAGGCATCCGGGGCGGCGCCGAAACAACATATCCGGATTGGACCGAAGCGGCGTCGGCGTTGTCGCCACCGGACGCTCCATTTACCCTGCAGCCGGTTTATGAAGACGAATCCACGAGGGTGGCCGAGCGCGCGGACTCCAGCGGGCCGTCTCCACCGAACTACGAACAGGTTGAAGCGCTCCACGTGACGGGCAACGTTTACATGATTGCGGGCGCGGGCAGTAACATCGCCGTGTCCGTTGGTGGAGATGGCGTCGTGATGGTCGATTCGGGCGCCGATGGGACAACCGAGAGGGTCCTCACCGCGATTCGCAACGTCGCCCAGGCGATCCGGCCGCCCGCGAGACCGGATTCGGCGTCGCCGTTCGCGAGCACCTGGCAGGCCACTCATGCCTTCGCCGAACCGAAAATCCGATTGATCATCAACACGAACGATAACCCGGACCATGTTGGTGGAAACGAACCCGTTCGCAGATCCTCCATGTTCAGTCCGTTCGGAGGAAGCTACAGCCCTTCGGGGGCCGGCATCCAGGTTTTCGCCCACGAAATGGTTCAACGGCGAATGATCCGGGCCGGGGCTCCGGATCTGCAACTCCCAACCGACACTTACTTCGGCGAAAAGTTCGATATGTATCGATTTTTCAACAACGAAGCGGTTCAAGTGTTCCATATGCCGAACGCGACTTCCGACGGCGACAGCATGGTCTGGTTCCGCGGTTCCGACGTATTCGTCGCCGGCGATGTCTACAACAGCGACATCTATCCTCCGATCGACGTGGACAGCGGTGGCAGCATTCAAGGCACAATCGACGCTTTGAAGAAGATTGTGGACATGTCGGTCACGGAGTACATGTCTCAGGGCGGTACGCTGATCGTACCGGGTCATGGATGGATCAGCGATTCCGCCGACGTTGGTTACTACCGCGACATGATGACGATCGTTCGCGATCGCATCCAGGACATGATCGAAAAGGGCATGACGCTCGAACAGATTCAGGCAGCCAAGCCCACGATGGACTACGATCCCATTTACGGGAGACAGGCGGGAGGAACAGCCCGGTTTGTGGAGGCGGTGTATCGAAGTCTGAGCGAATATGACGCCGCAGGCTTGCACACGAAAGGAGAGAGGCAATGAAATTTCTATCTTCGTTACCGATAACCGTCGTGGTCCTGGTTTGGTGCCTACCGGCAGTGGCCCATCACTCCTTTGGCGGCACCTACGATGTTTCGAAGACAACATCGATCGAAGGAACGATTGTTCAGATTTCCCTCCGCATGCCCCATTCCTTCTTTCACGTGGAAACCGAGGAGCCCGATGGGACAGTCAGACGATGGGTTGTCGAGGGAGCGGGGGCGAGCCAATTTGCTCAACAGGGTGTGTCCAGCGACAATCCCGATTCCTTCAAGGTTCTTGATCCGGTGGTGCTAGTCGGCAACCCCGCGCGTACGGCGGGGAGCAGTCGTTTGCGTATGCTCTCGATTACACGAACAACGGATGGCCATTCCTGGGGCAACGCCGCCGGCGAAGAAGTGAACTAGCAGCCTGTCGGACTAACACCAAATCGAAAATCTAAGTCATTCATATGACTGTGTTTACAGTTTCGAGCTGAAAAGGGCCGTCGTTGAAAACAAAGGACTTACGACGAAAGTCCGACAGGCTGCTAGGCGAAGAAGTGACGCCAATGGAGAAAAACATGGATACAAACCGCACCCAGGGCGGACGACGAACCTGGCTACTCACTCTGGGCATGGCACTGGCCGGGCTCACGGTGTCCTCCCTGACCTACGCCCAGGACCAGGGGCAAGGTGGCGGTGTTGGGCTGGCGGCGAGGGAGTCGGCGCCAATCGACCTCACAGGATACTGGACAGCGGTCATCACCGAGGACTGGGCTCAACGGATGCTTACTCCTGCCAGGGGAGACTTCGGTGGCGGGCCGCCGGGAGCCGTTCGAACCCCGGGCCGAGCTCCGATCGGTACCGGTGCCGATCCCACCGATGAAGGCAACATCCCCTATGAAGCCGCCGGCGCACAAGCCGCCCTCGCATGGAATCCAGCCGATGCGGATACCTGTATGGCCTACGGTGCACCGGGAATCATGCGGCAACCGACACGTTTTCGAATCGCGTGGAAAGATGACGACACGCTCCAACTTGAAACCGATTTGGGGGTGCAGACCCGTCTGTTCCACTTCGCCGATCCACCCCGGCCTGGACGAATGAACTACATCGGCGGGCGTTTCGTTCCACCAAGGGCAACGGCGCCAACGGGACCGCCGAATGGGCTGGAACCGAGCCCGCAGGGCCATTCGATTGCGTCGTGGACCTCCATGGGTGGAAGCAATGCCGTGGTTGAAAGGGGTGGGTATTTGAAGGTCGAGACCACGAATTTGACGCCTGGATATTACTGGCGCAATGGTATGCCCTACACCGGCGATGCGGTGTTGACGGAACATTTCCGCGTCATGGAGTTGCCGGATGGCAGTTCGTGGATTTTACTGTCGTTGATGGTGGAAGATCCGGAATACCTGAATCAGCCCTTTCTTGTGCATTACCACTTCAAGAAACTTCCTGACGGTTCGACCTGGGATCCAGTCCCCTGCCTGTAATTCGATCCCCGGAGAACGATGTGAAAGCTCGGGGTCGAAATCCATGCAAACGATGAGAGATTTTGTGCGATAGCAACGATTGTCTGTGGTTATGTCGTTGTTTTTTCCCTGATCGTAGCGATCATCCTTTTCTAAACGGTTTCGGAAGCCGCATCCGATCCGGCGTTCGGCATCGCAATCCTCGCCGGCATCGGCGCCATATTCTCGCTGATGACCGCCATTTATCTCGGTGCCGAGTGGTTGACAGGCCTGCCCCGACGCGCGGGAAGCGCATAAGGTTTCGTTGGACAGATCCGGCGGTCGTGGCGGATAATCCGGACGTTCATCCTATAATCCTTAATCTATCGGCACCTTGATGTACCGAGAAATAATCCTTCCGGCGGTTCGCACTCGGCTGAATTTCGCGGGAGCGGTTTCAAGAGGCGGCGTGGTCCGGCCCGCACGCCGGTTCCCTTGGCTGCTTGCCGGTTTGCTGACACTGGTATCGACCGCCGCCTCCGCACACGGATTTCAGGAGTTGCCGGATTTGTCCGGCAACTGGATTCGCGGGGATTTCGCGGGATTGGGCCGGAGTAACCAACCCCTGGACCGTGCGATGCTCACCGTGGAAGGGCAACGCGGGATGGATGCGTACGACTTCCTTACCGACGACCCCGCGTATGAATGCGTGCCGGCCAGTTGGACACGGGTATGGTCGAATCCCAACGTCGTGGTCCAGATCGATCAGTCGGACCGGGACGTGCGGCTGCGATACGAGTGGATGGATATCGACCGGAGAATCCCTCTGACCGATCCATCGGATGCGGACGCGGAACGCGTGCAAATGGACGGCATCCCCACGCTGGGACGTTCCATGGCCTGGTACGACGGGGACACGCTTGTCATCGACACCGTAGACTACGCACCCGGCTACGTCTCGACGATCGCCGATCTGGCCGGACTGCCCCAAAGCCGCACCATGCACACGGTCGAACGAATTCGGCGCGAAGGCGAAGGACTGGTAATCGAAATCACACACCTCGATCCAACGGTCCTTCGCCGGCCCTTCGTCATGGCCATCAGCTACGCCCCGACGGATTTTGAGTTGCTCGACTATGGATGTTCGCCTGAATATGCACGAATCGTCGCGCCCGACGATTAACCCGGGAGCAACCGAATGAGTCTTCCGAAACACGCGATCCTCGCAATGTTGCCTTCGCTCATGCTCACCCTGGCGGCGCCGGCACACCATTCCGTGGCCGTCAACTTCGACCAGTCCGGAGAAATCACCATCGAGGGTGTGCTCACCGAGATGTCCTGGCGCAATCCCCACTCCCATTTTCGAATCGACGTCGCGGCCGGCGATGGCTCACAATTGGAATGGCTGGTCGAAATGGGCGCGATCAACACGATGCGCAGAGCCGGATTCGAAGTTGAACTCTTCGTGCCTGGAGAGAATGTATCCATTACCGGTTGGCCGGGATGGCGGGATCGGACGCTCTACCTGAACTCCGCGATCCTGCAGGATGGAACGGAATTGATCTGCGCAGGCGCGTCCTGCAATCCGGAGAGGTGACTCATGTATGACGGCCGCATCGACCGACGGGAATTCATCGGAACCGCCCTCGCGGGCTCCGTCCTCGCAATGGCGCCCGAATTGGCTGGCCAACAACCTCCAGAACTCCCGGATCGACCGAACATCGTGTTTCTCTTCGCGGACGATCTGGGTTACGGCGACCTGAGTTCCTACGGCCGGCCCGACTATGAAACGCCCGTCCTGGACCGGTTGGCCGATGACGGCCTGGCCTTCTCGGACGCCTATGCGGCCGCGCCCGTCTGTTCGCCAACGCGCGTGGGTTTTCACACCGGCCGCTATCCCCACCGGTTGCCCGTCGGCGCCGGAGGCGTCGTGGGCGCCGACGACGTTTCGCTGGGCATCCCGCCGGAACATCCGACGCTGGCGACGTTGCTTCGGCTTCAGGGATACGAGAACATCCTGCTCGGCAAATGGCACGTGGGCCGCGCGCCCCGATTCCGCCCGAACGCGCAGGGATACGACGAATTTTTCGGATTCCTGACCGGAACGTCCGACTACTTCGCGTATACCAATACGGGCGGCTTCCGCGACCTGTGGGACAACGATGAACCCAGCGGCGCCGAAGGCTATCTGACCGATCTGCTGACCGACCGGGCCGTCGAGGCGATTCGAAGGCCGCGCGATCGGCCGTTCTACCTGAGCCTGCACTACAACGCCCCGCATTCGCCGTGGGAAGGACCCGGTGACGGAGGACTCGACCACACCCATCCGGTCCAGCAGGGACCGGTCGGGTCTCCCGAGAAGTACGGCGAGATGATGCGGAGCCTGGACGACGGAATTGGGCGGGTCCTGGCCGCGGTGACCGATATGAACCTGGATCGCACCACCCTCGTCGTGTTCACCAGCGACAACGGTGGAGCGCAGTATTCGAACAACTGGCCGTTCTCGTTTCAAAAGGGCAATTGTTGGGAAGGAGGCATACGGGTCCCGGCGATCGTTCGCTGGCCGGGCGTCGTTCCGGCAGGATTCCGAACCGGCCAGGTGGCCACGACCATGGACTGGACAGCGACGTTTCTGGCCGCCGCGGGAGCGAGTCCGGATTCGAACTACCCGCTGGACGGCGACAACCTGCTCCCGGTCTGCACCGGCGAACGGCCCGCCTACGATCGGACGCTGTTCTGGCGAAACCCCCAGCACGATGCCGTGCGATCCGGACAGTGGAAATATCTGCGGGACCCACAGGGTGAATATCTGTTCAATCTTCCGGCCGACCCCGGTGAAAGAACGGACCAGAAGGACAACTATCCGGAAATATTCAATTCGCTGCGAAATCGGTTCCAGGCGTGGAACCGGCAGATGGTTCCGCTTCCCGAAGCCGAGGGACCCGGAGGCCGGGGCGGTGGACGTGGACGAGGTGGCGCCTAACCCGCCCTTCTTACGGGTTTTCGCCGCGACGAGTCGGAGACGCCGTCAGAGCCACGGCGCGTTCCTCGCGCCGGTCGCGCCGCGCGCGTAGCGGCGCATATCCTTGCGCCGGATCAAGCGCGCGCCAAGGCCTGAAAGGTTTCTGACGGAACTGAAAGTAAGCGCGGACGATGTGGGGGCGGCACTGGCGTGCTTGATCCGGCGCTGCAGCAGACGACCCGTGAAAAAGGCGGGTCAGGCTGGCTCACTCCCGAATCCCTTCGGGCGTGACGTTTACTTCGACCCTGAAGCGCTCGAAGTTGCGATATTCGGCTCGCGTATCGACCGTGTGAAGGTCGATATCGTAACGTTCTTCCATCGAGTCTGGAACCAGCATTCCCAGTTCGGAGTTCTCCTTGTAGCCAACCCGCATCGTGACCCGATACCGCATGCGGGCGGACTCTCCCTCGAAGACGACCTCTGTTCTGTGGACACTGCCGTTTTCGGGATCGATCCAGAACGTCCCATGCGCCGGTCGATCTTCGCCATTGGATCCCCGCACGAGCGTGGGACTGGCGGCCTCCAAGAAACTGACCTCCCACGTATCGACACCGTCGATGGTGCGTGTTCTATCCTGTTCGAATGAAAAGCGGTCGAGATTGTCGGGACGCAGAAACGTCAATGCAAACGTGGGAACGTTGAAGTTTCGCGAAAAATCGCCGATGTTGTGCTGTGCGTCGGTCCGGGTTTCAAGGATCTCTTCGAGCGACTCCGGAAAGACGTCCGGAACTTCGACCGGAACGCCGTCGACGCGCAGCACGTTTCTGACGCCATACCAACGCGCCCGGACTTGCAGCAACAGAAAATCCGAAGTCAGGCGCCGGCGCTCCCGCCTCACAACCGTTGGCGGAGTGTTTCCGCCGAGCCACGCGGCATTCTGAACGTATTCCTCTTCGCCGATAACCGTCCCCAGTTGCCCTTCATAGTCCGCGACGTATCTGCCGGCGCGCTCCAGAACGGTAGCCAGCTCGAGCGAACTCGAATCGACCTGCGCCTGGCCGGCCGCAACGCCCCCCAGAAAGAGCAACGCCAACAGTGCGAAAACGGACGCGGCCGTTTCAGAAACGGATTTCATGAAACCGAGTGTAGCGCCACTCTCCGTTTTCGCGGACTAAATCCGATACTCGCTGGGTTCTTTTGACATTTGTTGTAAACTGAGGGGATCGAACAAAACGGGAGTCGCCAGAGTGAAAACACGGTCTCGACATGCAAGAGTCCTCATCGCCGCCATCACGTCGATCACGAGCCTCTCGTTAGCAGTTGACATTGCGGTTGCTCAGACGCCGGACTACGAGGCGCCTCGCCTGATCGGGACCGAGAACCCCGACCTGAACGGCGTCTGGCAGACCCTCAACACTGCGAATTGGAACGTCGAACCGCATACCGCCGGGCCTTCGGCGTTTGCGGAACTTCAGGGCGCGATCGGGGCGGTCCCCGCCGGACAGGGAGTTGTCGAGGGCGGCGAGATCCCATATCAGGAGTGGGCCGAAGCGCAGAGGCAAATAAACTTCGAACAGCGGTTCACGAGACCCATCGACCGGCAAACCAACGAAACAACCGGCGACCCCGAGGCCAAGTGTTATCTGCCGGGCGTGCCGCGCGCCACCTATCTTCCCTATCCGTTTCGCATCGTCCAGACGCCGTCTCAGATCCTGATCGCGTATGAATACGCCAACGCCACTCGTGTGGTGCACATGGATCGGGAACCCGTCAGCCCGTCGCTTTCCTGGATGGGCTGGTCGATTGGTCGCTGGGAGGGAGACACGCTGGTGGTGGAGGTTACCGACCAATTGGCAACCACATGGTTCGATCGGGCTGGCAATTTTCACAGCGAAGATCTGCGCGTGGTCGAGCGTTACACACCGATCGGCCCGGACCACCTGATGTACGAAGCCACGATTGAGGATCCGGCCGTGTTTACGCGCCCCTGGACCATACGCATGCCGCTGTACCGCCGGATCGAGGAAAACGCGCAAATTCTGGAATTCAAGTGCGTGGAGTTCGTTGAAGAGTTCATGTATGGACACATGGTTGATGACTAGCCGGGTGATGACTAGACGGGAGATGTTGCGATGAATAATCGATTGCTGCTTGGAATGGGTGTGCTGATGGCCGGGCTGTCGCTTGCGGCCCTGCCCACCGTCGCACGGGCCGCCGCACAGGAAGAAGTGGCCCAGGACTGGACCCAATCGTACACGCCCTGGGGCGATCCGGACCTGCAGGGGGTGTACACGTTCTCGACCAATACTCCTCTGGAGCGCCCCGAAGCGCTTGGGGACAAGGCAACGTACACGGAAGCCGAACTGGCGGAGCTGGAGGCGCAGGCCGCCGAAAGACTCACCACCGAGGGCGGCGCGCTCCAGGCGGGCAACGTCGGCAGCTATAACAGCTTCTGGACAAGCAACGAAAAGGGACGGTTGATGAACCGCACGTCGCTGGTGATCGACCCGCCCGACGGCCGTCTTCCCCAGGTTCGGGAGCAGGCGCAGATTGTTTGGGAAGACCAGGCGGCGGACCTGGCGGATCGGACCGTTGGCGAGGCGCCTTTCGTCGAAACGCTGTACCGAACATGGACAGACTTCCCTGCCTATGAACGTTGCCTCGCTCGTCCGATGCCTCGAGTCTGGCAATCCTACAACCACGGCGTTCAGATTCTGCAGACCCCCGGCTACGTGGTGATCCACTACGAGAGCATGAACGACATCCGCGTCGTTCCGCTGGACCAACGCCCGCCTCTTCACGACAACATCCGGCAGTGGAATGGGGACTCGCGCGGTCACTGGGAAGGCGACACGCTCGTGGTCGACTGGTCCAACTTCAGCGACAAGCAATTGTTCGATGGGGGGCGTGCACGCCCGCCCCTGAATTTGCCTCAGGGCACCATGCGCTTTACCGAACGGTTTACGAAGGTCGACGCCAACACCATCGACTACGAAGTCACCGTTGTGGATCCGGCCATGTGGTCCGAACCCTGGACATTCGCCCTTCCCTGGCGGGGCGACGATCCGAATTATCAGGAACCTGAAGATCTTTATGAATTCGCCTGTCACGAAGGCAACTACAGAATGATGGAAAACTCACTGAAGGGGTCGCGCGCCCTTGAAGAGCAGTCCAACTAGGGAGATTCAATCGATGTCAACAAAATCATTCGTCGCCGCCGTCGGCATCTGCGGACTTTTGCTCCTTGCCGCAACGGCACCCGCCCTTGCCCATCACGCGTTTTCCGCCGAGTTCGATGCGTCGAAACCGATCGAGTTGCGTGGAACGGTCACCAAGGTCGAATGGATCAATCCGCACAGTTGGATCACGATCGACGTCAGCGGGCCCGATGGCGGATCCGAAATCTGGGAAATCGAGGCCGGCGCGCCCAATGCAATGTTCCGGCGCGGCTTCACTCGCGATTCCCTGCCGCTCGGGACTGAAATCCTGGTCAACGGTTTCCAGGCCAAGGACGGTGCGAATCGTGCCAACGGCAGGGACCTGACCCTGCCCGACGGCAATAGATTGTTCGTCGGGTCGTCCGGGACCGGGGCGCCCACGGACGGGCGCGATTCATCGGAGCGTTAACCCGCCGCGGAACCCCGCAAGATCGCGTTACGGGCGCCATTGGCCAGCAACCTCTGCCAGGTTTCGTGCGGAACTGCCGACGACTGCCAAGCGCCATACCGCGCAGGCCGGGATCGCATACTCGTCGTTCGTACCGCGATCTTCCTCCGGGTTCAGTAGGTGTACTGAATGTAGAGGTTGAGCCGGGTGTCCGTGCCGAAATTGGCCCTCCTGTATTGCGTTTGCCAACGGATCAATTCGAACCCGGTCGTCACCGGAGGCCCCAGCCTGAACTGGGTGTGAACATACGCGGCACGGTTCAGGGTGATTCCACCCGAACGAACATGCCCATTGTTCGGGTCATCCACGGTGTAGCCCGTAAAGAAGCCAACGTTGCCGCCGCGCAATCCCATCTCGATCCATCCGCCGCTGCTATCGATTTCCTTTCCTGTCCGGGTGTTGAACGATTGACCCGCGCCGCCGCGTACGTCTCCCATATTGCTGCCCTTCCACAGCTCTCCACGCAAGCTCACCTGAGGCGTCAATCGGAAATCGAAGTCTCCACCGAAAGAATAACTTTCGAAGTCATTCTTTCCTGCGAAGGCCGTGCTAGTGTGCTCCCGAGCGTAGTGGCTCCAAAGCCCCACAAAAGCCCGGCCGTTGGGCGTGTTGTATCCCACGCGCCCCTGCAGACCGGGCAGGGCCGAGGCTTCCCCGTCCCTTATTCCGTTGCGATCGGCATCCTGGCCGTTGAGAGCGCCCGTCAGGACCAGGCCCGTCTGGAGGTTGAAGCCAGGGCTGGTGCTGGTCCCATAGCTGTATCGAAGTTGCGCCCGGCGGTCGCCCGGGTTGCCGGCGTTCCACATCAATGTTTGCGAGTTTACGTTCGGAAAAATGGGAGAAATGATGTCGGAAGTCTGGCCCGCCAACAGCGAATGCCGTTGCCAGTTGAGTTGTAGAAACACGTGGCGGTATCGGGGAACGCCTCGGGAATCACTGCCGCCATTGAGGAAATCGATTTCGAACTTGCCGTTTACCGTTGCGCCACCTACGGCGTCCAAGGTGCCGGGCGCCCTGTAGTTGACACCGAAACGGGTCATGCGGGGATGCAGGGTGAAGTTGGCTTGATTGTCCGCATCGGGTGGTTCGGGCCTGACCAGGGTGGGCGCCTGAAAGTTGTTGATCCGCGAGTCGTCAAAGGCCGCGTCGAGCCGTGCGTGGCCATAGAACGTCAACGAGCTGCGATTTGCTTCCGCTTCAAGTACCGTTGGCTGTGCCTGCGTGGGGGGCGGTATCACAGGCCGCAATACCGGCGCCGCGGCGGCGGCGGCGGGCGAAACGATCGGAGCGGTAGACGCCACCTGGACCGCGTTTGCGACCGTGGGGTTGCGGTCCAGGCTCTCCAGACGCGATTGGATCGCGGCCAATTGCTCCTGGATGGCCGTGTTCTGGGCCTGGATGGCCGTGTTCTGGGCCTCGAGTTCCACGATCCGCCGGCGGAGTTGTTCCAATTCGTTTCGGTCGTTCGACTGCGCCTCGGGAATTTGAGCGTTCGCCGTGGACGAATTCACAAGAATCGCCCCCAGCACGAGACCGAGCAGGATGAGGTGTGAAAACCTCGCGGTTCTGGACATCGAAAATTCTCCTCTGAAAATATCCCTCAGGCTCATTTTCACGTCTCGCGGGATCATGGACGGCTCTCTTGACTGTGCCCGCCGGGCACAAGCGAACCGCGCCGCGATCCACCGATACGGTTCCGGTCGAGTCCGGCTTCAACCAGACCAGCCGCCCGATTCCGATAATACATCCGTTCGAACGCCGCCGGAGATGTCTCCGGCCGGTTCCGGCAATCGCTCCGTATTGTAGTGCGTCAATCCGTTTCGATGGAACCTGCCGGCAGAAACACCGGAGCGCACGAAACCCGTGACATCGGATACATTGCGGGGGAGAATCTAGCTTGAACTTTGGGCTGAAGGTCGACTCGAGACCGCAAGGCAGGAGAATTCATGATATCCGGCAGACTGGCAGGCATGGTGTTTGCGATTGGGATCCTCATATCCACCCCGGCCCTGGGCAACGAGGCCGACTTGGCCACCGCCGCCAGAGTGAGTGACTGGGCGGCGGTTCTCGCCCTGGTCGACGACGGCGTGGATGTCAATGCGGAGGACCTGGACGGCAACCGGGCGCTGCACTGGGCGGTTCGCTCCGATGCCGCGGAAGCGGCTGGTCGGCTCCTTGAAAGTGGCGCGGATCCCGCGGTCGAAAACCGTCACGGAGTTACGCCGCTCTATCTGGCCGCCGAAAACGGCAATGCTTCGATCGCACGGTTGCTCATCGAGGCCGGCGCCGATCCGAATCAGGTGGACCGGACCGGGGAAACGATCCTGATGATCGCCACCCAGACCGGCGATGCCGAGACGATTCGCGTACTCCTCGATCATGGCGCCGATGTCACCGCGACCGATCCGGAATTCGGACAAACCGCCCTGATGTGGGCCGCGAGAGGCGATCGTCCCGGCGTGGTCGAAATGCTGATCGATCATGGCTCGGACGTCACCGTGCGTACCCGGCGGGGTGAAACCCCCGCGCCCAGGCTTCCGTGCATCGGCAGAACCGGGTGCGGCTCTCACGGGCTGGGCATCATCCGCGGAGGGCTTCCAGAGCGTGGCAAGCGCGCTCCGATACCCGGCGAGATGACGCCCCTGATGTATGCCGCCCGGGAGGGGCGGACGGAATCGGCGCGGCTCTTGCTGGAAGCCGGAGCGGACGTGAACGCTGTCGATGCGAACGGCATCGCGCCTCTGCTTCTTGCGATCGGCAACAATCGAATTGAGTTGGCCGAGTTGCTGCTGGATCGTGGCGCCGATTTGAATGCCGTGGACTGGTATGGACGAACGCCGTTGTGGGCGGCCGTCGAGATGCGGAATGTGGATCTGCACTATTCGACCTTCGAGCACATGATCGACGCGGACGATCGCGAGGAGATCCTGAAATTCATTCGCGCACTGCTGGATCGGGGGGCCGATCCCAACCTCCGGATTCAGGAAGTCCCGCCGCTCCGGAGTTGGAGGTATCTGCTTGGAGGCTCTCTGGCGTGGGTGGACTTTACCGGACAAACACCGTTTCTGCTCGCCTCGTTATCCGGTGACATCGAGACGATGCGGCTTCTTCTCGAATACGGCGCAAACCCCGACATCTCCACTTTCGAAGGTACGACTCCCCTGATGGCTGTCGCGGGAATCAACTGGGTTGTGAATCAGACGTTCACCGAGTGGGACTCGCTGCTCGAAGCGATTGAGCTCTGTTGGGAACTTGGAATGGATGTGAACGCGGTGAACTCGATGGGGCTCACCGCCCTGATGGGCGCCGCCAACCGGGGTTCATCCGACGTCATCGAGTTCCTGGTGGACAGGGGCGCTCGCCTCAATGCCAAGGATAACGAAGGCCGGACTCCGCTCACATGGGCCGAGGGGGTGTTTCTGGCCACGCACGCTCCAGAACCCAAGCCGGAATCGATTGCCGTGATCCGGGACTTGATGGATCGGAGGGCCCCGGCGGATGCCGGCGCACCCGAATAGAGGCGGCCCGGGCGACATGTTTCATTCAAGAAAGACGGCATTGACGGGGAAGATCTGGCCGGCATGGGTGGCGGCCGCACTGTTGGCGCTGGGCCCGCACGCTGTCACTCTTGCGGCGGCGCCCGCGCAGGCCACCCCGGAAGCGGCGGTTCCAACTGAATTCTCCCGGGATCGGGCGCACGGGCTTCTCGACCAATACTGTGTGACCTGCCACAATTCGACCGCAAACACTGCCGGCCTTGCCCTCGACACAAAGGACCCAGAGATCGTGGGTCCGGATGCCGAGGTCTGGGAATCTGTCGTTCGCAAGATCCGCACCGGCCTGATGCCTCCAAGGGAAGCACCCCGGCCGACTCGTGGAGACCTGGATGGTTTGGCATCATGGCTCGAGACCGGACTGGATCGTGCTGCCGAGGGCGCCCCCAATCCGGGATCGCCCACGCTTCACCGGCTGAACCGGACCGAGTATGCCAATGCGATCCGTGACCTGCTCGATCTCGAGATCGACGCGTCGACGCTGCTTCCCGTAGACAGCTCGGCTGCGGGTTTCGACAACGTGGCCGACGTGTTGAGTACATCTCCGGCGCTCATCGGAGGTTATCTCTCCGCGGCGATGAAGGTGAGCCGCCTGGCGGTTGGCGACCTGACGGCCCCACCGCGCATCGTGACCTATCGTGCGCCGGATGATCTGTCACAAACCGAACACATCGAGGGCTTGCCGCTCGGAACTCGTGGAGGCATGGTCGTGCGGCATGTGTTCCCGCTGGATGCCGAGTACGAGTTTGCTGTCGGCGGCGGTGGTCCGGACCTGGACTTCACGATCGACGGCGAGAGCGTTCGGGCGGGAGATCGTGGCGCGATCGGACGCAATGTCTCCGCCGGACCCCATACTCTCGCCGCTTCCCTGGTCCGGACTCTTCGATCTGCGGGTGTCGATGACACGTTCAGCGCGCCGGGCAGCGGCCGTGGCGGTATCCAGAGTATTACGGTAACGGGTCCACTGAATCCGACCGGTCCGGGAGACACACCCAGCCGCCGCCGGATTTTCGTTTGCCAACCGGAAGGCGCGGAAGGTGAACTGCGTTGCGCGCGCGATATCCTGGGCGCCCTGGCCCGGCGCGCTTTCCGGCGGCCTGTCGCCAACGATGATCCGGTAATGACGACGCTCGTCGAATTCTACGAGGCGGGACGCGGCGGCGGCACATTCGAAACCGGCATCCAGCATGCTATGGCACGCATTCTGGTTGACCCGCAGTTCATCTTCCGCATGGAACACGTGCCAGGCGAACTGGCCGTGGGCGCGGTCTACCCTCTGACGGATATCGAAATCGCGTCGCGACTCTCCTTCTTTCTCTGGAGCAGCATTCCCGACGATGAGCTTCTCGAAGTGGCGGCGTCCGGCAGGCTGTCCGACCCTGCGACGTTCGAAGAGCAAACCCTTCGCATGCTGGCGAATCCGCGGTCTCAGGCACTGATCGACAACTTCGCCGCGCAGTGGATGGGCCTGAGGGAACTCGAAGACGCCGAGCCGGAATCGGACGGCTTCGACGCCAATCTGCGGATGGCCTTTGAGCGCGAGACGCGCCTGTTGTTCGAACACATCGTCGACGAAGACCGGAGC
Source organism: Terriglobia bacterium (assembly GCA_963555775.3). Classification (GTDB taxonomy): domain Bacteria; phylum Acidobacteriota; class Terriglobia; order 20CM-2-55-15; family 20CM-2-55-15; genus JAJEDW01. The sequence goes on from CAUVWY020000010.1 coordinate 893,802, forward strand.
ATCGTTGACCTGCTGGATGCGGATTACACGTTTGTGGATCAGCGTCTTGCGGAACACTATGGCATTTCGGGCGTCCGTGGAAGTCGAGTGCGACGGGTCGCGCTCGATCCAGACAGCCCGCGGCGCGGCATTTTGGGGCATGGCAGCATCCTTCTGGTCACATCCGTCGCCAACAGGACATCGCCGGTTGCCCGCGGGAAGTGGGTTCTCGAGAATCTGCTCGGTGCGCCACCGCCGTCCCCGCCGGCTGGCGTGGAAACCAACCTTGACGAGACACCGGATGCGGAGGCGTCGGGGACTTTGCGCGAGCGACTGGAGCAGCACCGCGCAAATCCCGTTTGCGCCTCCTGCCACGGCATCATGGACCCTATCGGCTTCAGCCTGGAGAACTTCGATCTGACTGGAAGGTGGCGGGAATACGACGGGGATGCGCCGATCGACGCGTCTTCCGAACTGGCGGACGGTAGTGTTCTAAACGGTCCCGCGAGTCTTCGAAGGGCATTGCTGCTCCGTTCGGACGCCTTCGTTTCGACTGCCGTCGAGAAGCTGTTGACCTACGCCACCGGCCGGGCGGCGGAGTATTATGACATGCCGGCTATTCGGTCCATCGTTCGGGACGCCGCCGCCTCGGACTACCGTTTCTCATCGCTCGTCCTCGGCATCGTGGCGAGTCCGCCATTTCAGACAAGGGTCAAGGCACCCGAGCCCAACGAAACGGTAGCGGAAGTGGAACTGGTAGTACAAGCGCCCGTCACGACTGAAACTATCGATTGAGGAGATTGCGGAAATGAACTTCATTTCGAAGAAGCATCTGGCACGGAGGACGTTCCTCCGCGGCGCCGGCGCGACGCTGGCTCTTCCATTGCTCGATTCGATGGTGTCGGCGCAGACTCCCTTGAACCGGACACCGGCGTCACCACAAAGCCGGTTCGCGTGCATCTACTTTCCTCACGGAGTCACGATGGACAAGTGGACGCCCGCGACTGAAGGGAAGGATTTCGAATTTACGGAGATCCTGAAGCCTCTCGAGCCGTTCAGGGACCGCATCAACGTCGTGAGCAACCTGTACGCGCCCTCGGCGTACGGTGCGGACGCTTCGGCCGGGGCCAATCACGAGCGGTCCTCGGCGGTGTTTCTGACCGGGGCGAGGGCGGAAGAGGGCGCCCGCGTTTTTCTGGGTCCGTCGGTGGACCAGGTTGCGGCGGGAGCCATTGGCCAGGACACTCCATTGCCCTCGATTGAACTCACGGTCCAGGAAGGGGGACGAACCAGCCCCTACCGGAACACGATCTCCTGGCAGTCCGCAACAACGCCGCTTCCGATGGAGCACAACCCCCAGGTGGTTTTCGAGAAGCTGTTCGGGGATGGGACGACCGATGCCGAACGTGGGGCGCGGCGTCAACAGTCCCGCAGTCTGTTGGACTCGGTTGTGGACCAGATCGCCACGTTAAACTCGGAGTTGCCGGCTGGAGACCGGGGCCGGCTCGGCGAATACCTGGACAACGTCAGGGAGATCGAGCGCCGGATCGAGAAGGCGGAGGCACGGATGGCGACGGCGGAGCTGGACGTGCCCGAGGCGCCCGTCGGCATACCGAATGCGTTCGAAGACCACATCAAGTTGCTGTTCGATCTGCAGGTGCTCGCGTGGCAGGCCGAGATCACGCGAATTTCGACGTTGATGCTGGCCCCGGAGCTCAGCAATGCGGTCTATCCCGGCACGGGAATCCGTGACGGGTTTCACAACCTCTCGCACCACTCTCACAATCGCGTCAACATGGATCGGTTCGCGGAACTCAACGCCTACCACCACGGTATGTTGGCTTACTTCCTGGAGAGTCTGGCGGCGACGCCCGACGGCGACGGGACGCTCCTCGACAACTCGTTGATCCTCTACGGTAGCGGCATGAGCGACGGCAACGCGCACAACCACACCCCACTGCCTCTGGTGCTGGCCGGAGGCGCCGCGGGAAATCTGGCGGGAGGACGGCACATCAAGGCCCGCCGGGAGACGCACGCAAACCTGCTCCTCGCGATGCTCAACAAACTCGGGGTTCCGGCGGAACAATTCGGTGACAGCACCGGTCTGGTGGAGATTTGACATGTTAGGCACACTGACACGTCGGGAAGCGCTTCAGCTTCTGGGTGACGCGGCGGCAACGCTGTCACTGCCGCCCTCTGGGGAGGCCGGTTTTGAGCAGGGTTCCGATACGCCCCTGCTGGCGCGCACGACAGGACTCGAACACCTCGGGTTCACGGTGCCGGACACCCACGCCACGGCGGAGTTCTATGGACGAATCTTCAACCCGCAGTTGTTCAGGGAGCGGGAGGACGAGAATCGGCTTTACGTGACCGCCGGGACGGCGTATCTGGCCTTCGGCGGGAACATGCCGGATTCGACGCCGCACATCGACCACTTCTGCGCGCTCATGCCGGACTACGACTCAGGCCAGATGCGGCCCATGTTCGAGGCGGCAGGTATCGATCTGACTCCTGGGGGATTCGGCATGCTGTTGGACCCGGATGGGCTGCGGCTTCAGTTGCTGAACGTTCCCGGCGGTCTGGCGGGAACGATCATGCCGGCCGGCCGGATTTCGCTCGATCCGCCCGCGGTTCATGCCGTGGCGCTCGACAGCATCACGTTGCGTGTGTCGGACCTCGCTCGATCCATCGAACACTATCGGAAACTCTTTGGCCGCGAGGCTTCCAATCCCCAGGGCGCCGCATTCGATGTCGCGAACACCAGACTGGTCCTCGAACAGGCTGCGTCCGGCGAGACGCCGAGTATCGCCCGCTTTTGCCTTACGGTTGCCGGCTTCGACCGCCAAGCCATCGCAGGAAAACTGGAAGGACTTCAGGTGGAGCTTGCGTCGTCCGGCGATGACGAACTGCTCAGCTTCCGCGATCCCCATGGACACGTCGTCGAACTGAAGGCGGCGTAGCCCGCCTTTCTCACGAGTTTTCGTCGCAAACAGTCGGAGGCGCCGGGCGCGTAGCGGCGCGAGGAACGCGCCTGAGAACGCGGGCATCCCTTTTCGGGCGCGAGGAACGCGCCTTAGCCCGCAAACGAGTTCCTTGATCTCGAATATTGCGTCCTTTCTTGCGCGCGACAGCGCGCCCTGGGAACGCGGGCATCCTGCCCGCTCTTCTCTTCCCCGCCGCGTGGAAACCAATCCAATCACCGCCAACCTCTCGCGGTGAACAATTTTCAGGCACACCCCTGGGAACGCGGGCATCCTGCCCGCAAACGAGTTCCTCGATCTTGAATATTGAACCCGTGGGAACGCATGCCTGCTCCTGTCGCGCATTACTGAGGGAAATAAGAGCGGGCAGGATGCCCGCGTTCAACGGCGCGTTCCTCGCGCCGGGCGCGTAGCGGCGCGAGGAACGCGCCTGAGAACGCGGGCATCCCTTTTCGGGCGCGAGGAACGCGCCTTAGCCCGCAAACGAGTTCCTTGATCTCGAATATTGCGTCCTTTCTTGCGCGCGACAGCGCGCCCTGGGAACGCGGGCATCCTGCCCGCTCTTCTCTTCCCCGCCGCGTGGAAACCAATCCAATCACCGCCAACCTCTCGCGGTGAACAATTTTCAGGCACACCCCTGGGAACGCGGGCATCCTGCCCGCAAACGAGTTCCTCGATCTTGAATATTGAACCCGTGGGAACGCATGCCTGCTCCTGTCGCGCATTACTGAGGGAAATAAGAGCGGGCAGGATGCCCGCGTTCAACGGCGCGTTCCTCGCGCCGGGCGCGTAGCGGCGCGTTCCTCGCGCCGGATCGAGCGCGCCAAGGCCTGAAGGTTTCTGATTGAACTGGAAGTATGGTGCGGACAATGGGGGCGGCGCGGAGGAACGAAGAGCGGGCATTCCGTCTCTGGCGCGTGGATACGCGCCTCGCCCACAAAGGAGTTCCTCGATCCTGAATATCGAACCCCCAGTTACGCGCCGCTACACGTCCGGCCCTGCAGCAGACAACTCGGGAGAAAGGCGGCGTAGCGGCCGTTCCAGGCGCGAAGAAATTCGAAGAGACTATTCGTATCGCAATGCCGACATCGGATCGAATCGGGCCGCCCGCCGGGCAGGCAACCACGACGCGACGACGACCAGGGCAATGCCTCCAATCATGACGACGGTGTAGACCCAGGAATCGGCGGCTTCGATCTCGAACAGATAGCTTTGCAGAAATCGCGTCAACTGGACCGAAGCGACCGTGCCGAGTGCGAGTCCCAGAATCGCCGGGACAAGACCGTGGCGCATCATCTGGAAGATCACATCGCGCGCTCGGGCGCCCATGGCCATTCGAAGGCCGATCTCGCGGGACCGCTGCGCGGTAGAGAACGCGACCACGCTGTAGACACCCAGCATTGCCAGTACCAGCGCCGCTCCAGCGAAGGAGGACAATACGGCAGTCTGGAACCGTTCGCGCTGAACGTTTGTGGCAATAAGCCGGTCCATTGAAGTCACGGTGACGACGCTTTCGGGCTCGATCCGAAGGATCGCCTGTTCCAGAGAAACCTGGGCCCCGGGGCGTACCCTTGCCACCAGGGTCGCATTTCCGTTCCAGGGCAGGGGGGATCGAATGTCCAGATCCGCCGTGTAGGGTATGTAAAGGTAAGCCGCGGGTTCGCCCCGCATACTCACGCGCACCCCCCGAACCACCCCGATCACCGTCGGGGACTCTTGCGCGCCGCCGAATACGTCGAGCCGCTGCCCGATCGGATTCTGTCCCGGAAAAAACTGCCGGATGATCGATTCGCTGATGACGGCGACAGGATCGCCTGTCGCCACGTCGTTCTCATCGATCCACCGACCCGACACCAGGGGGATTCCCATCGTCTGGCCGTAGTCCGCGGCCACCATAGCCGGGGCCATGGCTACGGGGTCAACCACATCGGCGGTCCGTCTGGAAAAGAGTGTGATCCCCTGTCCTCCCATGGGAAGCTGTCGTGTCAACGAGGCGTATTCCACTTCGGGCAGCGATCGAATCTCGTCGAGTAGGGTGTTCAATAGCCCTTGCTGACTGGAAACCTCCGCATAACGCCGCGGAAGAGAGATTCGGGCGGATATCACGTTCTCCGGATCGAAGCCGGGATCGACCGAAATCAACCTCGCGAAACTCTCTATCAGCAGTCCGGCGCCGACCAGCAGCACAACCGCAAGCGAAGTCTGTGCGACAGTCAACACGTTACGCAGCCATCGCTGATGCCGGGTCTCGGTGGCGTTCGTCGCTCCGTCCTTGAGCGTGTCGTTCAGTTCAAGACGCGACGCTCGGAGTGCGGGGACAATTCCGATGGCCAAACCCGACACAAGTGCGACGGCAACAGCAAAGGCGAACACGCGGCCATCGACGGGAACGTCAGACATCCGTGGCAGCAGAGGTGGCATGTTCGCCAACGCGATGTCGCGGATCGAATAGACGGCCAGGAACCCGAGCCCGGCCCCCGAAAATGTCAGGATCATTGCCTCGGAAATCATCTGGCGGATCAGGCGCCAGCGGGATGCGCCCAATGCCCCGCGAATCGACAGTTCCCTTTCTCGTCTTGAAATCCTGGATGCCTGGAGGTTGACCAGGTTCAGAACTCCGATCAACAGAACCATGCCGACAGCGACCGCAAAGATCAGGATGCTTCGTCTTGAATCCGGACCCACAACCCGCTCGGTCAGTGGCCGCACGACAACACCGCGTTCGTTCGCTCCCTCGCTCAAACGGTCCGCAAGCAGGTCTATTTCGGCCTGAGCCGATTCGATCGACTCTCCCGGCATCAGACGACCCACCACGTCATAACTTCTGCGGAAACCCTCACGAGACGCCTCAACGCTCGTCAAAACCGCTGTGGGCGGTCCCGCATCGCTGGGCGACCGAAACGTTGCCGGAAGGACACCGACGATCGTCATGGCCGGCTGCCCTTCGAGTCGTAACGTCTGACCGATGACATCGGGCCTGCCGCCCCAGTTCCCTTGCCAATAGCTGTAGTCGATTACCGCGGGCTTCGTGCCGTCGGCAAGAAGCTCTTCGGTATCGAACAAGCGGCCAAGTACGGGCTGCACTCGCAACACCTCGAAATAGCCCGCCGTCACGAGACTGATATCGACTTCTTGGGGCGCACCGTCCTGATCGACGTTCGCGGTAATCGACGTCGAGGCCGCCAGTCCAGCGAGCGTGCGCGACTCGTCTCGAAAGTCGGCCAGGAGTTCGAGGTCGAAGAATCTATCGGCGAAGCCGACAAGCTCGTCCGGTTCCTCGAACGGAAGGGGCGCCAGCAGGATGCCGTTGACGATGCTGAACGCGGCCGTGCTGGCCCCGATCGCTATCGTCAGCGTGGCAATTGCGGCGAGAGCGAAGCCCGGATTCCGCGCCAGGCCGCGGACACCGTATCGGACGTTATTCAAGAGTTCGGTCATCATTCCGCATTTAGACGCGACCCAATCGTTCCGGTTAGTCGGGACGAATTTACAATCCGTGAGCCTTGGAAGCCCGAGGCCAAACCCTACAGGCTCGCGCGCAGCCCCTTCCAGGTGCTGTAACACATGACGATCAGCACCAGCGCAAAGGGGAGACCGGCCGCGAGAACGGCCGCCTGCGCGGCCACAGGCCGCCTCCGAGCATCAGTGCGATGGCGACGGCCCCCTCGAAGACGCACCAGAACGCGCGTTGGGCAACCGGCGAGTCCAGCTTGCCGCCGGCGGTGATGGTGTCGATGACCAGCGATCCCGAGTCGGAGGAGGTGACGAAGAATACCACCACCAGGACGAGGCCGATGACCGTGGTGAGGTTCGCAAGCGGCAGAGACTCCAGCATCGCGAACAGGGCAATCTCCGGCTGCTGCGCCTCGACCGCCGCGACGACCTCCGGAGAACCGGTTTCGATGTACTGCGACACCGCGGTTCCGCCGAAGGCGTTCATCCAGATCGTGACAACCAGCGTCGGGATGATCAGCATGCAGGCGACCGTCTCGCGCACCGTTCTGCCGCGCGAAACCCTTGCGACGAACAGGCCGACGAAGGGAGACCACGAGATCCACCAGGCCCAGAAGAATGTCGTCCAGCCGTGCATGAAGTGGAGATCCTCGCGGCCCACCCAGTTGCTGAGCGGTCCGATCGCCGCGAGATAACTACCGAGGCTGGTCACGGCGCCTGTGGCGATGTCTCGCGCCGGCCCGACCGCCAGAACGAATACCAGCAGCACCAGGGCGAGCCACAGGTTGGCCTCGCTCAGCCGCTTGACGCCCTTTTCCATCCCGCTCAGGACCGAGGCCAGCGCCATGCCGGTGATACCGACGATCACCAATACCTCGGTGGCGCCGGTCGTCGGCGCTCCCAAGTGGTCCAGCCCCGCCCTCACCTGTTCGGCGCCCAGTCCGAGCGACGTCGCCAGACCGAAGAGGGTGGCAAAGACGGCGAGGATGTCGATACAGTGGCCGAACCGGCCCCACACCGCATCCCCCATCAGCGGATAGAACGCCGACCTCAGCGTCATCGGCAGCCCGAGATTGTACGAGGCGAAGGCGATCGACAGCGCGACCACCGCGTACATGGCCCACCCATGGATTCCCCAATGGTAGATGGTGCCGGCCATGCCCAGGCGCGCCGCCGCCGCCGTGTCGGCCGGATCGAGGCCGAGCGGCGGTTGCAGGAAATGCTCCACCGGTTCCGACACCCCGTAGAACATCAGGCCGATGCCCATCCCCGCGGCGAAAAGCATGGCGAACCACGCCCACCTGGAGTAGTCGGGCCGGGCATCCGCGCCACCCAGGCGCACGCGGCCGACGGGCGTTACGATCAACAGCAGGCAGAAGAGCACGAAGAGGTTCCCCGCGCCCATGAACACCCAGTCGAAAGACGACATGAGCCACGCGCGCAACGCAACGAAAACGGTCGCCGCCCCGGCCTGGAAAGTCAGTACCCCCGCGACGAACGCAACGATGGCGAGGCTCGAGACGGCGAAGACCGGATTGTGGATGTCGAGACCCAAGAACTGGACGTTGTCCTGCCCGAGCTTGTAATTGATCTTCTGGATCTCAGCCATATTGTTTTGTCAGCGGCGCTCGAATACCCGGGGCCCCACCGCGAGGGAAAGCGGGGGAGCCCCGATTCGTTCAACTCCCGGTGCCGAAGATGAACGCGCCCGGGTTGCCGACGCTGGACCATCCGCCCCGGCCGCCTTCGTAGTTTCTCAACGTAAAGTCGGGCCTTTCGGAGGGGAGCAACTTGCGGCGGTGCACCCGCTCGCCCGAAAAGACCACCTGGGACGAACCGAGCGCTCCCCCCCAGATGCCGGAAACCGTGCTGTCGCCGGCGCTGACGAAATGGTCGTGCGTGACGTTCAACTCGAAGCCGCTGAAGTCCTTACGCGTCACGAAGTTGGCAACGCCAGCCACCGCGTCCGACCCGTAGGTCGCCGCCGCGCCTTCCTTCAGCACCTCGATCCGATCGATGGCGACGGCCGGGATGGCGTTGATGTCAACGAATCGGCCACCAACCAGACGCGCCGGCACGTATGTCTGCCGGCGGCCGTTGATCAATACCAGAGTTCGCGACGCGCCGAGTCCGCGCAGGTTGACGTTTGAAATCGTCTCGGTGAGGGTAGCGGGCTGGTCGGAATTGTACCAACTGTTCCGCTCGCCGATGACGCCGTGGCTGGCGCCGATGTTCCTGAAGAGGTCGACGAGTTGTGACGCCCCCTGCTCCCGCAGCGTTTCGCGACCGACGACAGCGACCGCGTGCGGCAGGTTGATGGCGGGCGCATCGATCGCCGTGCCAGTCGCGACCACGGAAATCTGCTCGGCGAACGCGCCGATCCGCATCTCGACATCGAGCGCGGTCATCGCCCCGTCGGCCACCAGCACCCGCTGCCGCTCGAGTAAGGCGAAGCCGGGCAGATTGAAACTCACGGTGTAGGAACCGGCCGGCAACGAGACGGAGTAAGCCCCGTCCCCGCCGGTAAGGACGATGGAGGGCGCCTCCAGGTTGGGGCCCGCGATTTCGACGGTAACACCGGGCAGCACGGCGCCGGTAGCGTCGCTGACGGAACCCGCGACGCCGGTGTCCTGCGCCAGCGCCGCGGCGGGCGCCAACAACAGAGACGCGGGAACACCCGGATACAGCATTTTTTCAAGTTATCGATTAGCGTCACTATCGATCTCCGAACAGGAATTCATCCCGCTGTCGAACCGGCGGGCAGGCACTTGCCGCGCTCGCCCGTTCGATCTCGCGGAAGTTCTCCCCGCCTTCGGGCCATCCATTAGTAAGGAGTATACGATGTGGGTGTTGTACGCGCCGGTGAGGATCAGCGCGTTCCGCGTCGGTCAGTGCGATAGTGGAGACCGGCCGTGGCATTGCTAAAGGATAGGACGCCATACCACTTACGTCAAATTCAGGAACGCTGCCGGCGGGGGGCCGTGCGGAGATCGATCCGGCCAAGCGCGGCTGAAGGCGGAAGGGCCCGAATATACAAGCTGCGGCACTACCGGCGCCAGGAGCGCCTGAACCGCGACTCTAATCGCATCGAAGTAGAGTATGGGCTTCCATCCGAGCGGCCCTTCGTGCGGGAACGTAGCCGGCAACGGTCGCCGACAGCACCAATATCGCGACCGCGCCGATGGTTACCCAGGCGTCGGTCGTGGTTACTCCGAACAAGACGCTCGCGGCTACCCGCGTCATTGCCGCCATCGACAGCAGTCCCAGAACGACTCCGACGGCACATAGAGCCCACACTTCTCGAAACACCGGTTCCATGACTTGCCGCCTCCGTGCGCCCAGCGCCATTCGAATTCCGATCTCTCGTGTGCGCTGACTCACCAGATAGGACATCAGGCCGTAAATCCCCACCACGGTCAATGACAATGCCAAACCACCGAACAGACCGACCATGCGTCCCATGAACTTCTCGCGGACTAGCGATGCCTCGGCGATTTCATTCATCGTCATGAGGCGGGCGACACGGAATCTACTGTCGATATCGCCGGCGGCGCGCTGTGCGATGGCCAATCTGCTGCCATCGTTGCCGCGGGAGCGGAAAGCGAATCGTGTGATTGTGGATCCGCCGGACGGCAAAAACAGCCGGTACAACGCCGGCGCCGAATACTCCCGGGGTGTGCTGTGTCGTACGTCCTCCGCCACACCGACAATTTCGACCTCCTCGGAATCCTCCTCTCCGGGGTTCTGGTGAATCCGGCGCCCGACTGGGTTCCGATTGCCGAACAGGTCGATGGCCAGTGCCTGACTTATGACTGCCACGGGCGAGTCCGACTCCCTGCTCTCGTCGCCCGACTGAAATTCCCGACCCGACAATATCGATATTCCCATCGTCTCGAAAAAGCGGGGGCCGACAAGGAGAGAATCCGATCGAACGGCGGCGCCCGAGCCGGGAGCGGATACTGGCCTCAAAAAGGTTCGACCGCCAAGCAATCCTCGCTGATTGTAATGTGTGGCGGACTCCACGTTCGGTGTCAATTCCAATTGTCCGAGCACACGCTCGACCGATCCAGACCAGTCATCGATTCGTTCCGCGCTATCGACCTCGATTGAGAACTGGACGACATCGCGGTCGAAACCAAGGTCCACCTCTCTGAGATTCTGAATCGTACGAACAAATAGACCCGTCCCAATCAACAACACCAACGAAATTCCGATCTGGGCGATGACCATGAGTCTGATGAAGACAGTGGCTCGACCGCCACGCTCGAATCGACCTGCTGGAACGTTCAGTGTCCGAACCAAATCCGGATTCGAAATTCGTAATGCCGGTACGAGTCCGAAGATAAGGACACTGAGAAGTGCGACTCCACCGGTGAAGGTCAGAACGCGAATATCGAGACCCGCCCGTTCGATGAATCCTGTTTCAGGAGGCAGGTAGCCGATCAGCAGCCTGGTGCTCCAATACGAGAATCCGAGGCCAAGGCTCGCCCCGGCGCCACCCACAAGCACACTTTCAAGGAGTAGCTGCCGATAGATTCCGAATCGGTTACACCCAAGCGCAATCCGTAGAGCGAGTTCTTTCCGGCGGCCCAGCCCCCGAACTATCGTCAGCGCGGCGACGTTGGCACATGCGATCAGGAGAACTGACGCCACGGCGATGGACAAGAGCACCAGGGGCCTGAAGAATTCCAACCGAAGCAGCGAGAAGCCCGATTGTCCGCCCTCAACCCGCACTCGTGGAACGTCGGCGCTTTCGCCTTCGCCCGTCTGCGCCTGAATCACATCGACCTCGGATTGCAGCTCCCGCAACGTCGCTTCAGGCCGTAATCGCGCCATCATTCTGACGCCCAGGCCATCCGGGATGAATCGCATTAATATTCTGATGGCTGGGTTGAGTTGGGCGAAGACGTGGTAAGGCAGCCACATGTCCGGGTTGACATCGATGTCCACGCCGTAGAAACCCTTTGGCGCAACTCCAATCACGGTAAAATCGACGTTTTCCTCCAATAACGGAATGCCGATCGCGACTCGACTTCCAATTACGTCCGGATTTCCACCGAAGCGAGTTATCCAAAGTCCATACCCGATCACGACCACCGGGTCGCTGTCCGGACGGTCATCCGTATCGGAAATGGTCCGTCCCGCGACGGCGCGAACGCCGAGCGTCTCGAAGTAATTCCCGGAAACCGGCGCGACCTCGATCTGCGGCAGGCTTTCAGAGGGGGTCGTACCCTCGCGGGTAAGTGGACTCTGGAACGTGCCATCGATCATGAAGGCCCCGGACGTCGATCTCGTTCCTCCCATCATTCTTTCGAACAAGGGATACGTGACGGTGTCGCTCCACGTATCCGCCTCGTCGGGGTCTGACATTCGGAACAATACGAGTTCTTCCGGATTGTCCACCGGGAGGCGCCTGACAAGTACGGGGTCAGCCACGGAGAAAACGGCCGTGTTCAACGGCGCATTCCGATGCGCCGGGCGCGTAGCGGCGCGTTCCTCGCGCCGGGCGCGTAGCGGCGCGTTCCTCGCGCCGGGCGCGTAGCGGCGCGTTCCTCGCGCCGGGCGCGTAGCGGCGCGTTCCTCGCGCCGGATCAAGCGCGCCAAGGCCACGGACAGCACCGCAACGGCAGTAAAGCCCGGACTCCTGGACAACGAACGCAAGGTGTAGATGGCGTCCTTCGACAGCCGATCAATGGCGGGAAAGGGGCGCATGGCAGTCATTTTTTGAGAGGTCGCGTTTCGCCATTCTCACGTCGCTCCGCGGCGTCCGCGAACCACGAAATGGCGGCCTACTTGTTGCCTCTCAGCAGGTAGATGCCCATCGCGCACGAAAGCAGCGGCAGCGCGGCATCGATGAACCCCCACACCAGGGAGACCGTCTCCGGCCCCACCCCGGTAAAATCGGGACTCCGGAAGTTGAACCAGTTCCAGAAAAACAGGATGCCCACAAACAGGAAACCGTAGAACAGCGTGTTGGCTGCCAGGTACTCGCGGGTAATTGGCGCGACGCCTTCATGGTCCGCGGCTCTCTTGCGGATGTAGCCGAATCTCACGCCCAGCACGACCGCCAACGCCATGAATGGGTTAATGATGTTCCAGATCGGGCTGTAGGGGCTGGCGTCAGTGGACGCGTAATACAACGGCTCCACGATCGTGTGGACCGCGACCGCCACGCCGATGACGATGAGACCTGCGCCAACAATTCGCCTGAGCATATCCATGAGTTACCCCTCTTGCATTGTCCTCACTTTCATCCTTAACTGTACGCAACCACAGCCGCGGATCATTCAAGAGTGAAACTCAACCACTTGAGGCTCCAGTGTCAAGTCAATAACTTCAATGACTTAGGGTTGAGTTGCAGATCGGTCGCCTCTTCTCCCCCGTTATGCGCGACACCAGCGGGCTTTCCCTTGGGCGGGCATACTGCCCGCACCCGGGTTGCGTGATCCTGAGTATTGCGTCCCTTCTTGCGCGCAGCAGCGCGCCCTGGGAACGCGGGCATCCTGCCCGCAAGGGTCAGTCCCCATCCTGAGTATTGCGTCCCTTCTTGCGCGCAGCAGCGCGCCCTGGGAACGCGGGCATCCTGCCCGCAAAGGTCAGTCCCCATCCTGAGTATTGCGTCCCTTCTTGCGCGCAGCAGCGCGCCCTGGGAACGCGGGCATCCTGCCCGCAAGGGTCAGTCCCCATCCTGAATATTGAGCGCCGCGGCGCGTGGCCTGTACGTTGATGCATTCCGGATGCGGGCAAGATGCCCGCGTTCCCAGGCTAAGGCCTGAAGGTATCTGATTGAACTGGAAGTAGGGTGCGGACGATGTGGGCGCGGCGCGGGGGAGGAAGAGCGGGCAAGATGCCCGCGTTCCCAGGCAAAGGCCTGAAGGTTTCTGAATGAATGGAAGATCATGCGGACGATGGGTGGGTGGCACGAAGAAGGAAAGCGGGCAGGATGCCCGCGTTCAACGGCGCGCTACCGCGCGCCGGATGAAGCGCGCTAAGGCCTGAAGGTATCTGATTGAACTGGAAGTAAGCGCGGACGATGTGGGCGCGGGGCCAGAATCCTGTCGGATTCTGCTTTGGGCGCCTAATACCCGATTTCGGCGACGCCCTGCATCAGGCGAATCTCATCGATCCCCCAGGGAATCGTGAACGACGCGTCCAGGTCAACATCCGGATACCTGGATTTGACGAAACGGTCGACCAATACCTCGACCACGACCAGGGGAATGGCCAACCCGTCCAGGCGTACCTCGCGCAACTCGAACCGGCCGCGACCGTCTTCCCCGATCAAGGCGCCCTCGGCAAAAAAGGTATGCGTCCCTTCAAAAAGAGTGTCGACGATGACGTTTCCGGTTCGGTTCTCCGCGTCGAACGTCAGTTCAGTCTCGGCTGAAATAATCCCGTCCGTCACCCGGACGTCGATGGAGTCGACCCGGGGAGGGATGTCTTCTTCCATCCAGAAGAGGACGAAAGACTCCATCTCGATCTCGCTGACCCGGATCGTGTCCTGCCCCGGGGCACGTTCGGTGTCGAGTTCGCGTTGTCGAATTTCCTGGATCCTGGAACCCAGAAAGTCCGCGGCTTCCGGGGAAATCGATACGAACTCCTGAGCGGACGCAGGGAGCGGAGCGTATGACAACACAGCCACCAACGCCATGCGGACCAGACGACCTTGAACCGCCGCAAATCGAGACATGCCTCGATTATCTATCTAATGACTTGAAAAGTCCGGCTCCAACGTGTCTTGCGGAAGAAATTCAAACCGAGATCCAGAACTTGCTGAACTCGGGCGCTGGCGCCGGTCCGGGTGTAGGTTGCCGCGTCGGCTTCGTAGGACCAGTAGACGACCAGGGCCTTGCCGACGATGTCCTCGCGGGGAACGAATCCCCAGTACCGACTATCGGAACTGTTGTCCCGATTGTCGCCCATCACAAAGTAGTGCCCTTCGGGAACAACGAGTTCGTCGCCATCGACATAATCCTCGTACGGCCAGAACGGACGGCCATTGGCGCCGCTGTAAAGCCGGTCGGGATGCGGCTGGGGGGGGAAGTAATCGCGAAAGGGGTCCACATAAGACCCCGGCGGACTGGTATGCATCTTGTAAGGTTCATCGAGCGCTTCCCCGTTCACGAACGCCTGTTGATCGACGATACGGACACGCTCGACTGGCAAACCGACCACACGCTTCACATAGTGCTTCGTGAGATCGTCGGGATAGCGAAAAACGATGACGTCGCCTCGACCGATGTCTCGAAACGGCAACACGCCATCCATTAACGATCCGGGAGTGCCGAACGCGAACTTGTTGACGAGCAGGTGGTCGCCAACCAGAAGATTCTCCTCCATTGAAGGAGTGGGAATCTTGAACGCCTGGATGATGAACGTGGTCCCGAACAATGCCAGGATCACGGTGATCACGAGCGATTCGAAGTACTCGCGGCCGGTCGACTTGGTGATGTGCAGCTCGTCGGACATACCTATCCTCTGTACCGAAACCGTTAGACACTATAGCGTTAATGACCCGTTTGTTCCAGCGATGGACGTCCGGCGCAAAAAATCAGCCCGCGGCAGACGCATCTTCATTCCGGATAGCTTCAAGAGCGCGCATCGCCGACGCCTGCTCGGCCGCCTTCCTGGTTGTTCCGCTGCCGGAAGCGACGGGCACACCATCGATCAGAACTTCCACTGTAAAGAGTCGCCGATGATCCGGCCCGGTTTCTTCGACCAGCCGGTACCGGGCCGTGCGGCTACCGGACTGCAGCGTCTCCTGCAGCACCGACTTGAAATTGGACACGGGGCCTGCGCCGCCCGCCGCAATCTCGTCGATCTGTGAACTGAACAGCCCCCGGACGGTCTCGCGCGCGACCTCGAGACCGCCGTCCAGATAAATCGCCGCGAGCACGGCCTCGAACGAGTCCACCAGGAGTGCGGGCTTGCGCCGGCCACCGGTCTTTTCTTCGCCCTTCCCCAGTCGCAGGTACTCGCCCAGCGAAATCCGTTGGCCGTATTGCACAAGGTTGGCGGCGCTTACCAGAAAGGACTTGAGCCTCGATAACTCCCCCTCATCGAGATCCGGCCGAATGCGGTACAAACAGTCGCCGATCAGGAAACCAAGCACCGAATCACCGAGGAATTCCAGCCGTTCGTTGTCTTCGACCGTCAGGGAATCTTGTTCGTGAGCAAACGAACTGTGAGTCAACGCGAGTTCAAGCAGTTGGCGGCGCTCGAAACGATAGCCCAGGGTGTCTTCAAGTTCTTCGAGAGGTCTGCCGTCCATGAGCGCACCCCGTTGGGCGTCAATTGCCGGGCAGCGACTGTCCAACGGCATCGATGAGTTCTTCCATCCCGTCGAGATCTCCATGAACCCGTTCGTAGACCCGAATCAGCCCATCGCGGGCTTCGGTGCCGGGATACCCGAGATATACCGCGCGGGCGAGGGCCTCGATTGCTTCCGCGCCCTTCCGATCATTGGCGTAGGCCACCCCCAACCGGTAGTAGGTTGTGGAGTCGCGCCCGCTTGAATCCAACGCCGCCAGGTAATCTGCCTGAGCATCCGCAAACCGGCCCCGGTCGAAGTCAATCAGGCCCAGGGTATTGAGTATCCGGGAACGCAAATTGGCTTCCTGCCCGGGCGGCACGACGCTCCCTTCCGGGCCCGACACGATGGAATCCAGAGTCTCTAGCGCCTGGGTGGCATAACGCTCGGCCTCGGTCGTACGATCCGCCCGCGACGCATCGTCCGAGGGCAAACTCTCGGCCATCGTGGTCGACACCGTGATCAATGTGAACAGATCGTCGGGGAACAGTTGCAGGGTGCGCCGGCCGTAATCGATGGCTGCGTCCGTGTTCCGCAATCCCCCGTGTGCCACCATCAGGTTCCTGAAGAAAAAACCCTCGATGGCGCGATGACGCGCGGAAGCCTCCGCATGCTCTGGAGAATCCGGGGCCGGGGTTGAACGCGCCTGCAGGTCGAACGCGCTCTCTAACCCCAGTTCGGCGAACCGAACGGCATCCCTGTAATTGCCCAGTCCATTGTGGGCCTCGGTCAACGATTCGTAGTACGACACCTTGATCCGTTGGTACTGGAGTTCGGCCTCGGTGAAACCCGGAAGCGTTTCAGCATCCGGCCGCGACGCCAAACGGCCTTCCAGAAAGGCGGTCTCGGCTTCGAGCGCAGTCTCGGCAATTCCGATCACCGCCGCGAAGTCGCCCATCGACGCGAAAGCATTCCAACGTGCGCGCAGAACGACGGGACGAAGTTCCGATTCGGGATAGCGAACGAGAAACGACTCGGTCAGGTCGAGCCGCACCGCCAGATCGTCCTCGTCCTGAATGTCCCTGAACGCGTCGGCTTCGAATTCCGACCGGACCATCGGTGTGAACGGATTGGACTGGGCCAGGGCAGAGCTCGCCAGACCCGCGATCGCCACCGACAGCACCAGCATCGAACGGCACCGTGCCACGACCGGTCCGGCGGTTTCCCTGCCCGGCAGCTTCAGCATCATGAATTCGTCCCGGCGGCCCCGATCAAAGGAGGATCTCAGAGCCCGCACCCGTCGCCGAACGGCGCTTCGATACCGTTTCGCGCCGCCGCCTGCGCGCCGTTGGTATCGTCGCCGAAACCGGCGCCGGCTTCGTATTGAACCAGGGCGGCCGCCCTGGCGCATTCGATGTCCAGAATCCGGCCGAGGAATACATGAGACCATGCCCGCATCGGAAGCTCGGCGGATTCGCTTTCAATGGTCTGCGTGAAATAGTCTTTCGCCGTCCCGGAATCGCCCTCGCGACTCGCCAGCAGAGCCATCCCGTACAGCGCCGACCCATTCGCATCGTCGTATTGCGCGAGCACCGTTTCGAAAGCGGTCCGTGCCCTGTCGTCGTCTCCCGAGTTGAATGCGAACTGAGCTTCAAGCAGAAGGTCCTGAACCGGATTCGACGGAGGTGGCTCGGGCACTTCGGCACGGGGGCCCAGGTCAGGCGCCAGGGCGATCGCATGAAAGCGCTCATCGAAGCGCTCACGCTCAGCCTGGAGTTCTATCTCCAACGCCATTTCGGGAAAATATTCGCGAATCCCGACAGGAGTCTGCTCGAACCGCGCCAGACTATCCATGAAATAGGGTGTCAACAGCAAACCTGACCGGTAAGCCGTATCCACAAGACTGTCAACGTTGTCCGCATCTCCGTCGATTCGCATCTCCACGGCCTGAATCAGCGATTCGGTGACCATGACCTCGAAATCGTCGGTATATTCCGATCGAACGCCTTCGATATCTCGAACCCAGTCCACCATGGCGTTGCTCTCGACCAACTCCTCGCGGCTTCTCCGGACAATCGCGTCGAGCGCGGTATGGAGATAGGCGTGCCGCACGTCCTCAATCGGATTCTGAGCGGTAGAGCCGAAAACCAGATAGAGATTGTCGGTGTAGTTCCTGACATGCACGCTGTTGACTGGCGCCGAAAGTTCCAGATATGCGATCAGGCGCCGGCCATCGATTGTTCCCGTCTGCGTCCGGAGATACGCCCGGGTCTCAACGACGGACCGACGCAACGGCCCCGCCATGACATCCAGAACCTGGTCATAGACGGGTGCCAGTTGCACCCACATCTGGCTGATGTCTCCTTCAAAGTAGAATTCGTTGAGCAGTGGGAGGAAGCCATTGAGATCCCGTGCGTCGGGGGAGATGAACAGGTCGTCGGTGACGAAATCCATATCGGGCGGATAGGTCAGATTCAGGGCAAGGGAAACGTACCGTGCCAATTCGTCTTCGTGTGGCGTATCTCCCCTGTTTTCGGCGTAATATTCAGCCAGCCGTGTTCGAAGGTCGGGATCGATGCTTCCCAGTCGTTCCCGGACCGCTTCACGCACGGGATGATACTGGGGTGCGAACTCGACGTCGAACCCGGCAACGTTCAGGGCCGCCATAACGGTAAACACGCGAATGTCCCGGTCGACCGTGGCGCTGGACTGAGAATCGTTAACGATCTGAGCGTCCGCCATGAACAAGGTTCCCCAAAGGACGGACACCATCGAGACAGCGAAAATCCGATGACGCAGCATAATGTTGATGATATCAGGAGCCGGGCAGGCATGGCATTCGGAGAGTGAATGAAAGCAATTTACGTTGAAGACGTCGGAAATCGCGTCGGCGAAAAGGTCACGCTGCGTTGCTGGCTCCACAACAAGCGATCCAGCGGAAAACTACGGTTTCTTATCGTTCGTGACGGCACGGGATATCTGCAGGCCGTGGTCTTCAAGAAAGCGGTTTCGGAAGAAACCTTCAAGGCAGCAAGCGACCTGACTCACGAGTCGTCCTTCACCGTTACCGGCACGATCCGCGCGGACGAACGCGCGCCCGGCGGATGCGAGATGGACGTGGAGTCGATCGAACCGGTTCAGATCGTCCCGACCGATGACGAGTTCCCGATCACACCCAAGGAGCATGGCATCGAATTCCTTATGGACAAACGCCATCTGTGGATCCGATCCAGCCGGCAGCGTGCCATCCTGAAGATTCGCCACGAGATTATCCGGGCCGCGCGGGAATTTCTGGACGACGACGGGTTCACGCTGTGCGACACGCCGATCTTGACCCCTGCAGCCTGTGAGGGAACGACGACGCTGTTTCCGGTCGCTTACTTCGAGGACCAGGCGTTCCTTACCCAGTCGGGCCAGCTCTACAGCGAAGCCACGGCGATGGCTCTGGGAAAGGTGTACAACTTCGGGCCGACGTTTCGGGCCGAAAAATCCAAGACACGGCGGCATCTCACCGAGTTCTGGATGATCGAGCCCGAAGTGGCGTACGCCGAGGTCGAAGACATGATGGACCTGACCGAGCGGTTCATCACGCACATCGTGGGCCGGGTTCTGGAGCGGCGCCGGGAGGAACTCGAAACCCTTGAGCGGGATCTGGCGCCCCTGGAAGCCGTCGCACCCCCCTTTCCTCGAGTCGCGTACGACGAAGCAATCGAGATTCTTCAAAAGCAAGGCTCCGCGATCGAGTGGGGCAGCGACTTTGGCGGCGGCGACGAAACGGTCCTTTCGCAGGAATTCGACAAACCCATCATCGTTCATCGGTACCCGTCGGCCATCAAGGCATTCTATATGGAACCCGACCCCGTCCGGCCGGAAGTCGCGCTGTGTCTCGATGTCCTGGCGCCGGAAGGCTACGGCGAAATCATCGGCGGCGGCCAGCGGACGGCCAGCTACGATCTACTGCTGCAACGACTGGATGAGCATGGACTCGAAAAAGAGGTCTTTGACTGGTATCTGGATCTGCGGAAGTACGGATCCGTGCCGCATGCCGGGTTTGGAATGGGAATCGAGCGCGTCGTGGCGTGGATCTGCCATCTCGACCATGTGCGCGAAACAATTCCGTTTCCGAGGATGCTTAACCGGTTGAGGCCCTGAAGTGCATCAGTGGGATATTTCGCGAATGGAAGCGGGCATCGAATGAGCGTTGAGACTATTGAGATTCGACGGGCGGAAATCCTCTCTACCGCCGCGCAAAACCTTATCCTGGCGCTGGAATCTGAAATGTTGAAACTCTATCCGGAGGACGCGGAGGACGCAGCGACCGACCACTTCACGTTGGGCGCCGATGATGTTGCCGTCGGTCGGGGCGCCTTCATGATTGGGTACACTGCGAACACCCCAGTCGCCTGTGGCGCCATTCGACTGCTCAACCCCGAGACCGCTGAGATAAAGAGGATGTATGTGGTTCCCCAGGCGCGCGGCCAGGGGATAGCAGGCCGCCTGTTGGATGTTCTCGAATCGGAAGCGCGGCACCTTGGCGCGAGGGAAATCGTGCTGGAGACAGGGCCCAGGCAACCTGAAGCGATCTCACTCTATTCAAGAGCCGGGTTCGTCGAGATCGAAGGCTTTGGAAAGTTCAAGGACCATCCGCTGAGCTATTTCATGGGAAAGGAATTGTGATGCTTTGGGGCCGCCGCCTCCACATCGCCCGCACCGCCTTCCGATTCAGTCAGAAACCTTCAGGTCTTTTCGCGCTTGATCCGGCGCGTGTACACGCGCCGCGCCCGCTCTTCCTCCCCCGCCCAGTTCCCGCCCATCCGACTGCGCAACCCCGACACCGCCGAACTGAAGAGGATGTATGTGATTGCCCAAGCGCGCGGCCAAGGGATAGCAGGCCGCCTGTTGGATGCTTTCGAATCGGAACGACGGCGCCTTGGCGCCAGGAAAATCGTGCTGCAGACTGGGCCGAGGCGACCTGAAGCGATCTCACTCTATTCAAGAGCCGGGTTCGTCGAGATCGAGGGCTTTGGCTCAGAGGCCATTTCATATGATTGATAATGTCCTTTATCATTCATATACAACCCCCGCCCCCGATCGTCGGAAAATCCCATCATGCCGGAGCATTCCCTCACGTTAAGCAAATAGGAGAGGCCCGGGATACCTTCTCAACCCGCCTGGTGTTAGTGACTTGACGAAATCATCGCCTGGCTCCAAATTCGTGAGAGTGCCAAGCGGAACTCCGATACTCTTGGCGAAACCCGGCGTGGGAGAATGGGGGTTGCACAGTGAACGGCCTCACCGTACACTTTGGTCTTGATTGTTCTCTCCATCCGCCATCGCGGGTTGCGCGGTCTTCTTGAGGATGATAACCCCCGGTTCCTGCCGCCGAAACTGGTCGACCGGGTGCGCAAGATCCTGACGGCGCTGATTCTGGCGGAGGACATCGACGAGTTCATCGGCAATGCTTCGCCCGGGTGGCGCGTCCATAGGCTTTCAGGCAACCGGCGGAATGAATGGAGCGTCTCAGTATCCGGAAACTGGCGGATCACATTTGAAGAAGAGGACGGCCATATGAACGGCTTGAACCTGGAGGATTATCACTGATGGCGACCCACGGGATCAAAGTGAAGATGACCCCTTCCCATCCGGGCGACTTCATCCGGACGGAAGTCATTGAGGAACTGGGTTTGAACGTGACCCAGGCGGCGGAGATTCTCGGTGTCCGCCGGGCAACGCTTTCGGACCTGCTGAATGGCAATGCCGCGTTGTCTCCGGAGATGGCGCTACGCATCGAAAAAGCCTTCGACGTGAGCATGGACATGTTGCTGCGAATGCAGGCCTGGTACGATGCCTCACAGATGCGCGCAAGGGCAAATGAGGTCCGTGTCCGGCGTTACGTTCCGGCCTGACCAGACACAGCCTCCCTCGTCCGAAAGCCGCGTGGCGGGCTTCCGATGGAAGCCAATCGGTTCGAGAAACTCATCGAGGATTCGTTTCTTTTCGCGGCGTGCGGAACTCATCGTTACCCCATCTAGGCAGAACCTTTCAATCGCCGAGAAATTCCTCTTCTCGAGGCGAGCAGACACTAAAGCAGGACTAATCTGAAGTTCCGTGCAATAAAAGACGGAAATCCGCAGTGTAATCAGTAAGATAGGCCGGATAAAGAGTGCACGTCTCTGTCTACATGTGGCTGGTCCTTAGCAAGGGTGATGGTCTTTAGAAGTTGGTAGGCCCGTGCCTGCGTGGGGTTGGGCGGGGTCGTCATTTCAAAGGCCGGCTCATCGGAGCCGGCGCCCTTGCGGCGGCAGAGATTCCGCACGATCCCTCCGAGATCGTCGAGCAGGGTTTGAAAGCTGTGAACCGGGCTGTCGTCGTCGAGGGTGCGGGCGTGGACTTTGCGCAAGGCGGATTCGGAACGCTGGGCGGGAGCGACCGGGTCCCGGAGGGTTTTGGCCGCCTGATCCTCGTCGGCGAACAGCAACGGGCGCCACGCCTCCATCATGTGCCATTGGACGTAGTAGGCGAGCATGCAGAGAAAGATGTGCGCCCGGACGCGGTTGTCCCGATAGTGGCGGATGGGCCGGACCTTGAGGCCGAGGGTTTTGAATGAACGAAACGCGCGCTCAACCTGAGTGAGCGATTTGTAACCGCGGACCGCATCGGCGGCGCTGATCCGCTCGGGGGAAAGGCTGGTGCGGATCACGTAGATCCCGTCCAGGGCGGCTTCGGCGGCAACTTTCTCCGGGTCGATGGCGAACTCGAAGTGATGGTCGCCGATGTCGAGCGTGAAGTGTTTTCCGACTTTGTATTTGTTGAGGACCTTGCCGGCCCGGACCCCAATGTTGTCTTTGCCGTGCAGCGCCCCTTGCCCAATCCGTCCCCGCAGACGGTCCAGCGCCGCGTCGATCGCATCGGCATGCCGCTTCCATCGCGCCTCCCGGCGGCGGGCGGCGTCGGCGTCGAGTCCGGCCCAGCCGGCGGCCATCGCGTCCGAATCGATGTGGACGTCGAAACCGTCGTTGCGGATGTCGAGCGTGTAGTACTGGCCCACCGCGTACCGTTTCAGAATCTTCCGGGCCCGGGCCCGGATCGGTTCGGCGCCCTCCAACCGGCCCCGCAGGACCATTTGGCGCACCTTCTCCAGTTCCGCGCCGGTCGCATCGATCAATGCCTGGCGCTTATGAGCCCGCCGCCGGGCCAACAGGGGGTTGCGGCAAGCCACGAGCCGTTCGCCGGGGAAGTCCGGGTGCGTCAACTCGAACAGATGGCGCTGATCGAACAACCCCATCTGGACCGCGCCGTCGGGGAACAGCCGGGCGATGCCCTCCGGGCGTAACGCGGTAATCCAGTCCAGCCCCTGGATCGGCCGCAACTCCTCGATGCGCGTCTGGGTAATCATGCCGCCCTCGCCCACGATCGTGAACTCGGCGACGCCGAATTGCTCCCGCACCCGCCGCACCGCGGGCAGCAGCGTTTTCGGATCGCCGGCGTTGCCTTCAAACACCGACACGGACGCCGGAATGCCCGCCCCGTTGGTCAGCAGACCGTAGTTGACCTGGAGCTTGCCCTTCTTGCCGTCGCGGTTGTGTCCGAAACGGGCCAGGGGGCAGGCCGTCCCTTCAAAGTAACTGGAGGTCCGATCGTAGAGCGCCAACCCGCCCGCCTCCAGATGACGGGCCGCCAGCTTCCGCTCGATCCGCGCCTGCCGCTCCAGCGCCCAGTCCATGGCGGCGTACAAATCGTCCTCGGTGGCCCCGGCGATGCCGAACGCCTCGGGCAGGGTGGTCTTGCGCCACCACCGGGTCGTGGCCAGCTTGGACTGGGGATTCAGGATGCGCGCCGCCACCAGCGCGCCCACCAGGTTCCGCTCCCGCGAGGGCCGGGAACTGAGAAGCCGGTCGAAATCGAGCCGGGTCATCGCCTGCCGTACCGCCTCGACATGGCCATGAGCGGGGGAGCCGTCCGACGCCACTTCAAGGACCTCGTCGATCCCGACCAGTCGTTCGCCCTTCAGGCAGCGGCGTAGCAACTCCACGGCCGCGGGCGGCAAGGCCGACAGATTGGCCAGGGTCCGGGACTTCACCCGGCCGTGGTGGCGGTAGCTCTCACGGAGCAGGATGGCGGGTGGCGAGTTGCGATTGGGGATCGTCGCGACATACATGCTTACGTTATATACACGTATAGAACAATAATAATCAATATAATTATCCATACACCCCGAACTATACATGCCTACATTATGCACGACGAAAGACGACTCTCCCTAGTCGCATCAAACACTTGTGGGGAAATCTTCAGGGGAACTTCAGACTAATGGGCGAAGGTTGCGAAGCTTCATACCGGCATCTTGAGGGGTTCAACAGCGAGTGTATCCAAAGCCTTAAGTACCAGGCGCACCGCCGCCTCGATATCGTCGTCCGTGGTGAAGCGGCCGAAGCTAAATCGGATGGAAGCCTTGCTCTCAATTTCGGTGAGGCCCATGGCGCCAAGCACATGGGAGGGTTCCGGGATGCCGGATGCACAGGCGGCACCGGTAGCCGCGGCCAGCCGCGGTTGCAACGCCCCAAGGATGTCCTGCGCGTCGAAGCCATCGAATCTGATGTTGGCGTTGCCGGGATGGCGGCGATCGTGAATTGGTGAAGTGCGGGGCGCTCAGGGTTGAGTCGTCGGCAGATCCCAGGGTTCCCCGGCGGTATCGAAGAAGCTCAATGTTCCGGACGAGGCCTGACCCGCTATCCCGCTGAACAGGATGAACTGTGTGGACCACCCCCCCGAGTCCACGATATAGGGAAAAAACTTATCCGCACGGATCGAATGTCCTCTTTCGTTTGATGGTGGGGTCGTCGTCATCTTGAGTTCGCCCCGGTCGTTGATGCGCAATCGCAATCCCACGATGGCGACATCGGCGGTCGAGGTGACCCGGAGCACTCCCGAGAAGTTGTCCGGCAGCGAGTCGAAGATCTCGTCGATGAAACGGGCCACCTGACCCGACGGTGGAAGCGTCAGGGGGAACGGGGCGACCCCCATCGCCATGGCGCCATCGAGGCTCGTCACTTCCAGAGTCACCAAGTTGTCCGTGTCCGCCGCGTTGGCAATGGCCAGTCCGGTTCGGATCGAGCCCGCCTGTCCGGGCGTTCCGGAGGATTCGGCGTATAGGCGAAATGCCGATCCCGCCGTCAGCGCGTTGACGCCGACCTCGGAAACGGTTTTTCCACCGGTGGTAAACGAGAAGACGACCAGACCCGAGGGCGAGACGCTCCCATCGTCGGGAGTCGCGCGCACGGAGCCCATGGTGGCTCTTCCAGTGGGATTCGAGGTGGTGAATCTTCGGGAACCGTGGGCAGGAATCGAATACGGAAATTCCGATCCGGTCTGGCCATCGTCAAGCGTCAGGATTGCGGGGGCGGCGGGGGCGGTTCGGCTGCCCTGGTCAACGAACTGGATCTTTCCGGAGATCGTTTCATCTAGAGGGTTGACGAGAATGACCTGAGTCACCCATCCGTTGCCATCGGTGAAATGGGGGAAGTAGACCGTATCGGAAGGGCCTCTGTACCTAGCAGCCTGTCGGACTAACACCGAATCAAAAACCTAAGTCATTCATATGACTGTGTTTACCGTTTCGGGCTAAAAAGGGCCGTTGTTGAAAACAAAGGACTTACGCCGAAAGTCCGACAGGCTGCTAGTGTACGCCGAGCGCGGGGGGGCCAGAGGCGCGACGGGCAGCGTGGTCATCAGGAATTCGCCGTCCCGGTTGGTCAATCCCCGTAAAGCGATGACGGCGATAGGCGCCGATGAGGTAAACGTGAAGGTGCCCGATTCTACCTCGCCACTGTTGAACGGTTCCTGGTCGAGGAATTTCGCGATCTGCCGGTGCGGGCCCAACTCGAGATAGCCCTCGGCGAAACGTTCGCCATCGGTGTCGGTGAAAAAGAAATTGATGCCTGCTGGCGTGTCGTTGGGGTTGGCGATGGCCAGGCCAGTGTTGACGGGCCCGTTCACTTCGGCAAATATCCGCCCCTCCTGGAGGGGTTCGGATGCCGGGACGCCCGCTTCGGAAACGAGCACGCCTTCGCTGTCCCGGAATTGAAAAATTGCGATTCCGGAAGGAGTGGTCAAAGAGACCGCGGCCCGAATGCGCCCATAGCCCATTCTCATCGTCTCTGCCGTTCCGCTGCTCGTGCTGGATTGCCCTCCGCGATCCGGGACCAAGAACGATTTACTCGCCGGACGCCGCAGGCTCAGGGTTCCCGTGCACACGAAGTCGTCGGCCAGAATGACGTAGTCCTCCAAGATCGAGTCGTCGGCCTGAATGACGTAATCCGCTCCTTTCGGAAGGATGTCGAAGGCATGGATCGAGTCCATGCTGCACGGCGTGGTGATCGAACCAATCAGGGTATACGTGGTTGTCTCGTAGACGGAGATCGAATCGGGCGCTTTGGCGACGTATACGAGGGAACCATCGTCGCTGACCCGCGGCACGCCCCAGCCAACCCTGCCGACCTGATTCAACGAGCGGGTGCTGAGAGCGTGTCCACTCGCCGTATAGATGATGTTGCCGTCGGGGCTGAGGGCCAGTTCCGACACGGAACCGTAAAAATCTTGCAGGAAGAACGGTTCCACCAACGTCGGACTCGAGATCGGATTGTCGGGAATATCCAGCCTGTAAAGCGAGTTATACCCTCCGACATAGACAGCGGCCCGGTCGGGACTGCTGGCGAATTTCGGTCGACCCTGAGCAAACATGTTGCCGTCAACCCGTACCGCCGCGTTGTTCGCATCACGATCGATCATCGCAATATAGGAAAACCCTCTGAATTCGTCGGCGGACGCAAACACGCGACCGTGGCGTCCTTCGATTACGTCCCACGTACGAGGGCTACCCAATTCCATGCCGATTTCTACCTTGCTGTAGTCGAGCGTTTCAAGATCGAGGAAGACGACGGAACCGCCTCCGTCGAGTGCAACGAACAGCAGGCGCTGGTCGTCGCTCATGTCGATTCCGCGAGGCCCCGTTCCAACCCTTATCCGTTCGATGATCTCGTATGTCTCGGTGGAAAAGACCACGACCTGGTTGAGGGAAGGGACGGAGACGTACAGACGCTGCCGGGCCGCATCCACTTCCATGTCCGCACCCAGTCCCCCCAGAGAATCCTTCGGGAAGATGTCGTCGGTCGGAAGTTCGATTTCGTCCAGGGTTCCCGTGCACACGAAGTCGTCGGCCAGAATGACGTAGTCCTCTCCGTTCGGAAGGATGTCGAAGGCATGGATCGATTCCATGCTGCACGGCGTGGTCATCGAAGCGACCAGCGTATGCGTGGCCGTCTCATAGACGGAGATCGTATCGGGCACCTGGGCGACGTACACGAGAGAGCCATCGACGCTGATGCGCGGCACGCCCGCGCCAACAAGACCGACCTGATTGAACGAGCCGGTATTGAGAGCCTGTCCGGCCGCCGTATGGATGATGTTGCCGTCGGGGCTGAGGGCCAGTTGGTAGGTTCCATACACGCCGCCTTGCAGGACGATCGGCGCCACCGTTGTACCCGAGCCCGGATTCTCGGAAATATCCAGCTTTAAAAGCGAGTTCCACGAGGAACCCGATCCGACATAGAGAACGGTCCCGTTGGGACTGCCGGCGAATTTCGGCCTGCGCCCACTGATCGTGGCGCCGGCGGCGACACGTATCGCCGCGTTGTTCGCGTCGCGATCGATCATCACAATATAGGAACTGCCTGCGCTTCCAGCGACCGCAAACACGCGACCGGGGCGTCCTTCAATCACGTCCCAGGTGCGAGGGTCACCCAATTCCGCGCTGATCTCTACCTTGTTGAAGTTGAACGTTTAAAGATCGAGAAAGACGACGGAACCGGCCCCGTCGAGAGCAACGAACAGCAGGCTGCCGTCGATGCTGATGTCGATTCCGCGAGGCTGCGGTCCAACCGTTACCCGTTCGATGATCTCGTAGGTCTCGGTGGAAATGACCACGACCTGGTTGCGGGAAGGGACCGAGACGTAGAGACGCTGCCGGGCCGCGTCCACTTCCATGTCCGCTGCCAGTCCCCCCAGAGAATCCTTCGTGATGACGTCTTCGGCCGGAGGTTCGAACGCGTCCAGGGTTCCGGTGCATACGAAGTCGTCAGCCTGAATGGCGTATTCGGTTCCGTTCGGAAGGATGTCGAAGGCATGGATCGAGTCCATGCTGCACGGCGTGGTTATCGAACCGACCAGCGTATACGTGGCCGTCGCATAGACGGAGATCGTATCGGGCGTCTGGGCGACGTACACGAGGGAGCCATCGTCGCTGGCCCGCGGCACGCCCGCGCCAACAATACCGACCTGGTTGAACGAGTCGGTTCTGAGAGCCTGTCCACTCGACGTATAGATGATGTTACCGTCGGGGTTGAGGGCCAGTTCGCCGGTTCCAAACCAGGAATCGATTTTGCCTTCCAGGATGATCGGCGCCGCCGTTGTCCCCGAGCCCGGATTCTCGGAAATATCCATCTTGTAAAGCCTTTCATACCCTCCGACATAGAGAGCGGCCGGGTCGGGACTGCGGGCGAATATCGGTCGACCCAGATTGAACCGGTTGTCGGTTACACGTATCGCCGCGTTGTTCGCATCGCGATCGATCATCGTAATGAAGGTACGCAGGACGCTTCCGCTAGCGGAGACAAACACGCGACCGTGGCGTCCTTCGATCACGTCCCAGGCGCGAGGGCTACCCAATTCCGTGCCGATTTCTACCTTGCTGAAGTTGAACGTCTCAAGATCGAGGAAGACGACGGCACCGCCCCCGTCGAGAGCAACGAACAGCAGGCTGCCGTCGATGCTGATGTCGATTCCGCGAGGTCCGGTTCCAACCGTCACCCGTTCGATGATCTCAAAGGTCTCGGTGGAAATCACCACGATCTGGTTGCGGGAAGGGACGGATACGTACAGACGCTGCCGCGCCGCGTCCACTTCCATGTCCGCACCCAGTCCCCCCAGAGAATCCGTCGCGAAGATGCCGTCGGCCGGAGGTTCGATCACGTCCAGGGTTCCCGCGCACACGATGTCGTCGGCCTGAATGACGTATTCGGTACCGTTCGGAAGGATGTCGAAGGCATGGATCGAGTCCATGCTGCACGGTGTGGTCACCGAACCCACCAGGGTATAGGTGGTCGTCTCATAGACCGAGATCGTATCGGGCGCCTGGGCGACGTACACGAGGGAACCATCGTCGCTGACGCGAGGCACGCCCGCGCCAACCTTGCCGACTTGATTGAACGAGCCGGTACTTAGAGCCTGTCCACTCGACGTATACATGATGTTGCCGTCGGGGCTGAGGGCCAGCCGGTCGGTTCCCGACACGTAACCGTGAGTGCCTTGCAGGATGATCGGCGCCGCCGTTGTACCGGAGCCCGGATTCTCGGAAATATCCAGCTTGTAAAGCGAGTACGGCAAGCGACCCGCTCCAACATAGAGAGCGGTCCCGTCGGGGCTCCTGGCGAATATCGGGCGAGCCCGAATGGACCGGCCGTTGGCGACACGTATCGCCGCGTTGTTCGCATCGCGATCGATCATCACAATGTAGGTAGACCTGCCGCCTTCGTTAGCGGACACAAACACGCGACCGGGGCGTCCTTCGATCACGTCCCAGGTGCGAGGGCTACCCAATTCGTTGTAGATTTCTACCTGGCTGAAGTCGAACGTTTCAAGATCGACGAAGGCGACGGTACTGAACGCGTCGAGAGCAACGAACAGGAGGCTGCCGTCGATGCTGATGTCGATTCTGCGAGGCTCCGTTTCAAACGTTATCCGTTCGATGATCTCGTAGGTCTCGGTGGAAATGACCACGACCTGTTCGAGGGAAGGGACGGATACGTACAGACGCTGCCGGGCCGCGTCCACTGCCATGTCCGCACCGAGGCCGCCCAGAAGTACCTCGCGTCCCTGCGCCCGGGCTCCAATTCCGCAGGCCATTCCGAGCCACAGGGCAGCAGCCACTATTACTGTTTTTTTCTTCATTCGTTGTTCTGTCCAGCGGTCCTTCAGGGATGTCGAGTATAGACTACGCGCTCGATCATCCCGACAGATGACGTCTGCTTGCGTGAAGTTGCAGGACCGCACCTTTGGGCAAACTGGTCCTGGGCGAGTCTTCAATAATCGTGGTGGTAATACCTAGTGGTCCCCGTCAAACAGACTGAAACTTATCGAGCTTCTTCCGAGCGCGTTGGGTTTTCTCAAGGATGTCGGTCGCCTTGGCGGTCCAGATAAACGGCTTGGGGTTCCGATTATGGTCGGCGATGTAGTCGTCCACCGCTTGGGTTAACTCGGGAACCGAGCAGAACACGCCGTGCCGAAGCCGTTGCTCGGAAAGATCCCGGAAAAAGCGTTCGACCATGTTCAGCCACGACGCACTGGTCGGGGTGAAATGCA
The DNA here is from genome assembly GCA_963555775.3 of Terriglobia bacterium. Classification (GTDB taxonomy): domain Bacteria; phylum Acidobacteriota; class Terriglobia; order 20CM-2-55-15; family 20CM-2-55-15; genus JAJEDW01. The sequence continues at coordinate 923,880 of CAUVWY020000010.1, forward strand.
CGTGGAAGCGCGGGTTGCGGTTCAGCCAGTCGACGACTTTCCGGTGTTTGTGGGTGGCATAGTTGTCGCAAACAATATGGATCTGCTTCTGTTTCGGCGCCGCCCGTTTGATCTGATTGAGAAACCGAATCCATTCCTGATGCCGATGCTTCGGCATGCAACTGCCGATCACCGAGCCGTCCAGGGTATTGAGCGCGGCGAACAGCGTGGTGGTTCCGTGGCGCTTGTAATCGTGGGGCATCGTGCCGCACGCCCCTTCTTCAGAGGTAATCCGGGTTGAGTGCGGTCCCCCAGGGCTTGCATCTGGCTCTTCTCGTCGCAGGACAGGACCAGGGCGTTTTCCGGCGGGTTCAGATACAACCCAACCACATCCTCGAGCTTTTCGGCGAATCGGGGGTCGTTGGACAGTTTGAAGGTGCGCCCCAGATGCGGCTTCAGACCATGGGCCCGCCAGATTCTCCCGACCGTGGACTCGCTGACCCCGGTGGCCTTCGCCATCGAACTCCGGCTCCAGTGCGTGGCGTGGGGCGGCTTCTCTTCAAGCGTCCTCTTCACAATCCGGGCCTGTTTCCGGCGGCTGATCGACGGCAGCCGTCCACTTCGGGGCGCGTCCTTTGCGATCCCTCCGATGCCCTGTTCCAGGAATCGATTGCGCCATCGTCCGGCTTTCTGACGCGTGATGTTCAGCCGGGCTCCAATATCCTGATTATTCAACCCATCGGCAGCCAGCAAGACGATCCGGGACCGTTCCGTCAGTCGAACCGAGCGCCGGCGCCGGCGGGGACGGCGTAGCGGATACGGTCTCGACCGGCCCAGTATAGACGGAACCCGTCGCTCCACAACTGCCGGGCCCTCAGTCGTGCCGATCGGCCGGTTCCATCCACGCAACAGCTCGTGTTGGGCGTTCCGGCGATGGTCGTCACGACCCGATCGGCGATATGCAGTTTGCGCACGGTCGACCCATCGGCGATGAACAGGTTCTGGCCGTCCCCCCACAGAGCGTCCGGATAAGTAAAGGACGCGTCGGTTCCGACCCCGTCCTCTGTTGCCGGAATGCCCGTCCCGGCGATGGCGGTCACCTCGCCGGTCGCAATGACGATCTCGTGGATCCGGAGGTGGCCTGCATCGGCCACGTATAGGCGAGTACCGTCGCCCCAGATTCCCACAGGAAAGGAGGGACGCATGAACTCCGGCAGTATTGGCAGGGTCGCCACGGTGGTGACCGCGCCGGTCGCCAATTCGATCTTGCGGACCGAAGAAGCGTCGGAGTCGGTCACGTACAGATTGGCGCCGTCCCCCAAAATTCCCCGCGCATACGCGAATCTCGCCTGAGAACCCACGCCGTCGGCGGTTCCGACGACAGAATTCGAGCCCGCGACCGTCGTGACCTCGTTGGTGGCCAATTCCAGCCTCCGAATGGCTCTGCGTTCGCTGAGGTACAGATAAATACCGTCGCCCCAGATCGCGTTGATCGAGAGTTGCGCCGCCGAACCTATGCCGTCCCGGCTTCCGTATGCGGACGGATCGCCAGCCAGGGGAATCACCTCGCCCGTCGCCAAGACCACTTTCTTGACGAGATGTTGGTTCTCGGCGATGTACAGGTTCGTGCCGTCGCCCCAGATGGCGCTGGGATGTATCGGCGAGCGGGTCGATAGAGTCGACACGCGGAGTTGTGTCCCCTCGCCTATGGTGGGAACGGCGATGTTGAGCGTGAGCGTGCGTCTTCCATTCGCAGGCGTGGTGACGTGGATTGCCCTTGACCCAGGTGCGGTTGTCGGGTCGAGGGACAGCGTCGCGACCAGTGTGGAGTCATTCACGACATAGACGTTGGTGACGATGACGCCGGCCCCGTCGACGCTCACCGAGACCGATCCTCCGGCGAACCCGGATCCGGTGATTGTCACGTTGCGGGCACCGCCCGGAGTCAAGGTTGCCGGGTTCACAGACGTCGCTGCCGGCGCGGGAGCTTCGACCAGGAAAGTCTGTGGATCGGACTGGCCCCCGGGCGTGGCGACCCGGACGTTCCGAACGCCCGGCGCCGCGGTGGGATCGATAATGAACGTCACGTCCGCGTTGTTGTGGTCCACGAAGGAAAAATAGTCCGAGCGCACGCCGGCGCCGTCCACAACTATTTCGGTTGCCCCGTCGATGAAATGTTCACCCTCGAGCCGAACCTGAAGTGACGTTCCCTGAACGGCCCGATCGGGGGTGAGACCGGACAATTTCGGCGTCGGAGGGGGTACGATCGTGAAGCTGAGGGCTTGGGTCGTCCCGCCCGGCGTTTGAAGCCGGATACTGCGCGGTCCGGGCGCGGCGTCCACATCGATCTGCACGGAGAATTTGAGCGTCGTTGAGTCCATGACCCCGGCTGAGGCCGTGAGCCGCGCGCCCTCGCCTTCGATCTCGACGCGGACTCCGCGGCCGAAATTGGATCCCTTCGCCGTGAACTCCGTGGTGAAACCCTGATGCGCGGTTGACGGGGACAGGCTGGTCAGGGTCGGTGGATCCACCGCGATCGTGCGTCTGTATGTGCGTCCGTACGGGGTGTTCACCGAAAGCGTATATTGTCCGGTGGAACCGGCGTCGATACGGACCGTCGCCCGAATTGTCCGCTCGTCTACAACCGTAACGTCCCTCACCGTCAGGCTGTAGCTGCCTATAAGGACTTCGATCTCGCCGAAGAAGTTCTCACCCGAAAGGATCAGCGTTCTATTCGTTCCGGAGGAAAGGATCGCGGGCGTCACGCCTCGGAGCAGTGGGGCCAGCAGGGACTGCCGTCCCCTCCGGACGGCGTGGCCGTCCGAATCCACGATGTAGAACTCCCCTCCGCTTGCCCAAATGGAGGTTGGGGACAAGATCCGGGCGGCCCGGCCGGTTCCCGCCTCCGGTCGAGTGGTGAGCAAGGGCGAACCGGCCAGGATATCGACCACGCCCGAGGTCCGATCGATCCGGCGGATGGCGCGGTTTCCGGTGTCGGCGATAAAGAGGCTCGAAGCGTTTCCCCACACACCCCGTGGCGCGTTGAAACGCGCCGCCCCTCCCGTGTCGTTCTCTGAGCCCGCGCTTGCGGAGCGACCCGCCAGCGTTGTCACCGTTCCGGTTGCGTAGTCCACCGTTCGAATCGTGTGATCGGCCAAGTCGGCGACATAGAGGGTGGCGGAATCGCCCCACAAACCGGCGGGGGACGCAAGACCGGCGGCAAGGGTCGCCATGCTTCCAGTTCGCAGATCGATGCTCCGAATGGCGCCGTTTCCGGAATCGCTCACATACAGTACGTCCGCCACGCCCCAGAGACCCGTCGGCGAGAGGAGTCCGCTGCCGGCGCCAACGAGTGTGGTGACGGCGCCGGACGCGAGATCGATCCTCCGTACGGCGTTGTTGCCCTTGTCGGCGACATACAAGTTGACGCCGTCCCCCCAGATGCCGTCCGGGTGTTGGAACCGTGCAACCTCACGCGGCCCGTCGACGAACCCGGAGTCTTCCGCCGAACCCGCAAAGGTCGACACCTCGCCCGTCGTACGTTCGATTTTCCGAATGGTGTGATTGCCTGTGTCGGTGACGTAGAGCGCGGCGTCGTTACCCCATATGCTTGAAGGTTGATTGAATTGGCTTGACCGAAGGACTCCGTCGGCGGCGCCCCGCTGATAGCGATTTCCCACGAAGAAGTCGACTTCCATCTGTGTCGGTACTCCGGACACGGCCGGCAGGACGGTGAAGTCCAGATGGTTGCTCCGGCCCACGGCGGTGGTGACGTACAGTTGGTAGACGCCCGGCGTCGCTGAAGCCGGAATCCGGACGGTGGCGCTCAATTGCGTGCTGCTATCCACCGACACCTCGGTGAGCCGGGAGGAACCACCGATGGACACCGTGGTGCCGTTTTCGATGAAACCGGTTCCGGTAAGGGTGATCGTGTAGGCAAGTCCCGCATTTCCCGACGTGATGCTGGACATTGTGAGCGTCGGCAGGTGGACGTTGAAAGCCTGAGCGTAGCTGGTTCCGAACGGGGTCGTGATTGCCACGTCGCGCCGGCCCATTTCGGCCGATGGAGAAACCCGTAGAGTTGCCGTCAGGTTCGAGCTGTCCAGTACGTGGATGCTGTCGACAACGATTCCGGATCCGCTGAAGCTCACCTCGGTGGCATCTGGCACGAAGTTGGCGCCACGGAAGCTTACGCTGACCGAGGTTCCCCGGTCGGCATGATTCGGGGAAATCTCGGTCAACACCGGCGCATTGGGGACGCCCTGGGCCCTTCGAATCGCCCCGTTCCCGGCGTCCGCGATGTAGAGATTCCGGCCATCGCTCCACAGGCCGTTGGGATCGTCGAACCGCGCCCGCGGTCCCACTCCATCCGCAAAGCCCGCCGCCTCGGGACGCTGTCCCAGGGTCACGCCGCGTTGTTCGGCTCCGGCGACGATGGTGAGTTTGCCGGTGGAAAGATCCATCCTGCGGATAGTGGCCAGCCATGACTCGGCGATATAGAGATACGACCCGACGCCAAACAGGCCTCCTCGGCGGAACAAATAGCCGGAGTTGAACGGGGAGACGCGCAGACCCTCGCCGATCGTGGTGACCTCCCCCGTCGATAGGGAGATTCGCCGAATCGTGACGGAGTTCTGGGTGACATACAGGTGCGTTCCGTCACCCCAGATCGCGTCGGGATAGCTGAAGGACGCCTCAACGCCCACGCCGTCCCATACACCTTCAACGTAGTTGCTGCCGGCAAACGGAGATACCGCACCTGTCTCCGGGTCGATCCGCACGATCCGATGACGTTCGGTTTCGGTGGCGTACAGGTGGGATCCATCGCCCCAAATCCCACCGAAGGCGCCGGAGGCGACCGTCGTCACTTCACCCGTGGAGAGGGCGACCTTGCGCAGGCCTCCACCGTCGGCCACGTATAAGTCCGATCCGTCGCCCCAGAGGGCATGGGGAAACCAGAACGCCGCCGCGCCGCCAGTGCCGTCAGACGTTCCCCTCATGCCCGACTGTCCGGCGAACCCGCTCCGGACACCGGTGGCGATATCGACTTTGTGTATGGTGTGATCGAGCCGGTCGGTGATGTAAAGGCTTTCTCCGTCCCCCCACACGCCGGCGGGAGAGTTGAAGCCGGCCGCCAGCGTCGACACGCTCAACTGCGTTCCGGCCGTCAATCCCGGCGCGAATACGAAGGGTTCCCCCCCGGTATCGAAGTAACTCAATGTTCCCGACGAGGCCTGGCCCGCGGTCCCGCTGAACAGGATGAACTGCGTGGACCACCCCGCGGAGTCCACGATATGCGGGAAGTAGCGGTCCATCATGGTCGACGCGCCGGTTTCGTCCGATGGCGAAGTGGTCGTCATCTTGAGTTCGCCCAGGTCGTTGATGCGCAATCGCAGTCCCACGATGGCAACATCGGCGGTCGAGGTGACGCGGAGCACTCCCGAGAAGTCGCCTGGCAGCGAGTCGAAGATCTCGTCCAGGAAACGGGCCACCTGACCCGATGGTGGAAGCGGCAGCGTGACCGGGGCGACCCCCATCGCCATGGAGCCATCGAGGCTCGTCACCGCCAGAGTCACCATATTGACCGTGTCCGCCGCGTTGGTAATGGCCAGTCCGGTTCGGATCGATCCCGGCTGATTGGGCGTTCCCGACGATTCGGCGTAGACCCGGAATGCCGATCCCGCCGGCAGGGCAGGCACGCCGGATTCGGAAACGGTTTTTACACCACCGGGGGTATACGAGAAAACGACCAGACCCGAGGGCGCGACGTTCCCCGGGTTGGGAGTCGCGCGCACGGAGCCACGGGTCACCCTGCCCGAAGGATTCGAGGTGGTGAATCTTTGGGAACTGCCGGCAGGAATCGAATACGGAAATTCCGATCCCGTCCGATCGTCGTCCAGCGTCAGAACCGCGGGAGCGGCCGCCATCGCCCCGCTGCCGGGGCCAAGGAACCGGACAGTTCCAGTGATCGGTCGATCCGTTGGGTTCACCAGAATGACCTGAGTCACCCATCCGTCGCCATCGGTGAAATGAGGGAAGTAGACCGTATCGGTCAAGGTCGATGCCAGGGGCGCGACCGGGAGCGTGGTCATCAGAAACTCGCCGTCCTGGTTGGTCAATCCCCGTAGAGCGATGACGGTGATGGGCTCCGATGAGGTGAACGTGAAGGTTCCCGACACCTCGTCTCCACTGTTGAACGGCGCCTGGTCGAGGAACCTCGCGGTCTGCTCATGGGCACCCAACTCGAAATGGCCGTCGCCGAAACGCATGCCCTGGGCGTCTCTGAAATAGAAGAGTATGGTTGCCGGTGCGTCGTTGGGATTGGCGATGGCCAGTCCGGTATTGACCGGCGCGCGCACTTCGGCGAATATCCGCCCCTCTTGGACAGCCTCGGTTGCCGGGACACCCGCCTCGGCAATGAGCACGCCGCCCTGCCTGAATCCAAAAATGGCGATTCCGGAAGGCGTAGTCGAACCCGCCTCCGCACGGATGCGCCCATAACCCGACCTCATCTCCGATTCCGTCCCGTTGCTCGTGGTGGACCACCCTCCCAGATTCGGGATCGAAAACGATTCGGTCCCGACGGGCACATCGTTCTGGGCCTGCACGGGCGGACTGCCTGCCGCCAGCAGAAGGACCGCGGCGAGGCCCCAAAACGCCATGGCGCGGGAGGGAAGGACGCTGTCTTTTACGGACATTGCGGGCTCTCCTTTGGAACACGCTCACTGCTCGACCGGGGTGCAGCTTAACATCATGACCTGTCCCTGTTTTATTTCCGGAAATTGCTTATCCAGGACATAACGATCGGGCACGACAGGAAGGCGAGCAGTTCGACCCGCAATTCCGTGTCGCTCTCGAGAAGAACATCGCCCGAAAGACTGCTCCGGCCTCTGGCCAGTCCCTTGTCGGCATTGCCGGGCACGAGCCCGCGGCGTCGAACTCGACGGCAGCGCGTCGATCGAGGCTGAAGGTCGCCGGGCCGGACCGAATTCCGGAATCATCGATGGCGAACGCCTCCACCGATCCGGACTCGTCCAACCGGCTGAGAACCCGCAACACGCCCCGCTGACCCTGCGTGGTCTCGGATAGGAAGAGCGTCAGCCGATGATTTCGATAACGTAAAAGGGACCCACCAAACGGGGCTCTGATCGAGGAAAAGGGACCCACCCCTGATAGCCTCCCCGGAAGCGTGAACTGGAAGAACAGGCACGCGAGTGGGAGGCGAGGATTGATAGGGATGGATCAGTACGAGTTGATCAGAACCGCAGATCGGGTTTACAAGAAAAGCATTCGACAGATCGCCCGGGAGACCGGGCACACGCGGCGGACCGTGCGGAAAGCGTTGGGCGGGCAGGAACCGCGATATCGACGCGAGAAGGAGGCGGCCTGCCCGGTGATGGACCCGGTGGCCGGGATCGTGGAGGGGTGGCTCCGCACCGATCAGGAAGAGGCGGTCAAACAGCGGCATACCGCGCACCGGGTGTGGCAACGTCTGGTGGACGAGCATGGCTTTACGGGAGCCGAACCGACCGTCCGGCGGTGGGTTCGGGAGCGGAAGACGCGCCTGGGCTGGATGCGGCCGGCCGGGGTGGTGCCGCTGGACCCGGAACAGGCCCGGGAGGCCGAGGTGGACTGGGGCACGGCGTGGGTCCGGATGGGCGGCGAAGACCGTCAGGTCAAGTTGTTCTGTATGCGGTCCCGGTACTCGGGCAAGGCGTTCGTGCGGGCGTATCCGTGGGAACGGCAGGAGATGTTCCTGGACGGCCACATCCGTGGGTTCGACTGGTACGGAGGCGTCTTCCCGACGTTAGTGTTCGATAACCTGAAAACCGCCGTGAAACAAATTCTGCGCGGGAAGGGTCGGGTTGAACAGACGCGGTTCACAGCGTTTCGGGCGCACTACACGTTTGAAGCACGGTTCTGCAATCCGGCGCGGGGCCAGGAGAAAGGCGGGGTCGAGGGACTGGTCGGCTTCGCACGGAGAAACTTCCTGGTGCCGGTTCCCAAGGTGACCGACTTCGACGAGTTGAACGCGCAGTTGCTGGAACGCTGCGGCGCCGACGACCAGCGGAGGATCGGCGGCCGGTCCGACGATCGGACGATCGGGGAACGCCATGGAGCAGAACGCGCGTACCTGCTGGCGCTGCCGGGCACCCGATTCGAGAACACGAAGGTGGTGGGTGTGCGGATCAGCCCGTACCAGACGGCCCAGGTGGATCGGAACCGGTATTCGGTGCCGACCGCATATGTGGGACGCCGGCTCTGGGCCCATATCGGCTGTGACCGGGTGAGCTTTTACGCGGACCAGAAGAAGGTGGCCGAACATGACCGCGCCTTCGGTCATAGCGACTGGCGGATTGATCCGTTGCACTACCTGGAGTTGATCCGGCGGAAGGTGGCCTCGTTTGAGAGCGCCCGGCCGATCCGGCAGTGGCGGGATCAATGGCCGACCCAATATGAGACCGCGCTGGAGCGGTTGCGGGATCGGCATGGGTACAGTCGGGGCACCCGGGAGTTCATCGGCATCCTGCAACTCCACCAGGACTGGGATCTGGATCGGGTGTCATCGGCCATCCAGGAAGCGCTCGATGCCCACTGTATCGAGTTGGAAGCGGTGCGGCACATTCTGATGCGGGAGGACACGCCGACTCGATCCCATGCGCCGCTCGAGTCCAGGTTGATGCCCGGTATCACCGATCTGACGATCGCCCGGGCCGATCTGGATCAATATGACCGTCTCCTGGCTGGGGGTGTGCGATGACACCGGGTCAGGAGGTCGTCCTCGACGACGCATTGCGGCAGCTCCGGTTGCCCGCCATGGTGCGGGAGTGGCGGGAACACGCCCGGCAGGCCAAAGAAGCCGGCGCGGGTTATACCGGCTTTCTGTTGGCTCTGGCCAGTCGCGAGTTGGAACAGCGGCAAGCCAATCAGGTCCAGCGCCGGTTGCGCGAGGCCCGGTTCCCACTGTTGAAAACGCTGGAAACTACGGACCTGAACAAGTGGCCGGCACTGGATGCGGTCCAGGTGCGCGACTATGCCGAGTGCGGCTATATCACCCGGCGCGAGAACGTCGTGTTGTTGGGCAAGCACGGCACTGGCAAAACCCATGCGGCCACGGTGCTGGGAGTGGAAGCCTGTCGTAAAGGCTACCGCGTCGGGTTCACCACCGCCGCTGGGTGGGTCAATACGCTGATCGAGTCCCGTGAGGAGCGACAGTTGAAGCGGCACCTGACGAAGCTGTCCCGTCTCGAGCTGCTCATCGTGGACGAAGTCGGCTATATCCCATTCTCGGCCGAAGGCGCCCAGTTGCTGTTTCAGGTCTTCTCGGACCGTTACGAGAAAGGTTCGCTGATCGTCACATCGAACCTGCCGTTTGCACAGTGGACCCGCGTTTTCGGTGACGCCGCACTGACCGCAGCCCTGCTGGACCGGCTGACCCATCACTGCGCCATTCACCAGTTCGATTGGGAAAGTATCCGGTTTACCGACAGTCTCTGCGCCGCCAGCAAACGGAAGAACAAACCCCGGTCCGCCGGAGGATCCGCGTGAAAACCGCGGGCGCGGCCGGCTGTGGAAAGTGCCGCCCCCATGGAAACCCGCTGCAAAGCCAGCGCGTTCCCACAGGGGCTTGGAAGCCTCCGGCTCCCACACTTCCCGCAGCCTCGACGGCGGAATCACTTACAAACCATTAACCCGGAGGTGGGTCCCTTTTACTCGATCGGGGTGGGTCCTTTTTACGTTGTCAAAACGAAAGGAGAGTCTGCCCGATCTTAGAAACCCCCGTGTCGATACTGCCCAGTTTCGAATCGAGTAGTTCTTCAATCAATTCGAGATTGTGTGCAATTTGGTTCAGCGCGCTAATCAGATCGGTTGCCTGTTCTTCCGTCATTGGTATCTCCTTTGGAATTTTTGATTGTAGGTGCGGACCTCTCTCGATCACGAAACGCCGCCCCCTGCTACTGAGTGGATTCTGCCTGTTGATCGCTGGCCGCCGGTCTTGCAGAGCTTCGATGATAAAGGCGCGCCGCGCCGCGCTTGGCGGGGGAATCGGCAAGGTACTATCAACCCTGTGTAGTTCATTGAACAGACCGACGGACAATCCAATGGACAGCACCCACAGCAAGCCCGAACTCTCGCCCCACATCGCGCATGGTTCGCCCGGACTGGACGGCCTGAAGGATCGCCGCGGTCCTGGCCCGAACTGGATGGCAGGACCGGGAAGGACCACAGGGGGAGAGACGAGAGAAGAAAGCCCGACTGTCGCCCCGAGGATCGCCCAGGAGCGCCGTTTGCGACCCTCGGGCCAGAAGCACGGCTTCGTCTTTGGGACCTCACCTACATACATTTATGGTATTCGATTACGTTGGGCGGCGGGTTCCTAAGAGATCCGTGGGACAGGATTCTGCGCGACCACCTTGGCGGCGGTTCCATGGCGTCGAGCCGCAGGGTCGGACAGATGTTCGAGAAAGCCGCCGCCAAGGTGGTCGTGAGCTCAGACTATTCGTCCGCACCGCAAAAAATTGGGTTCTGGTGCAGCCACGTGCTGGGTAGCGCCTCATTCCTCAAGATCTTCGAGGGTCAGCAGTTTCGGGAAACGGCGCCGGTAACTCCAGAGCATGAAACCTGGAAATACGGCGTAGATCGTGCCCAAAACACCTACCATCCAGCGTTGGGAAAACAATGGATTGTCGATTGACGTAAGCTGTACCCATAGCGATTCTGGAGACAGAAGCGTAAACAACAGGATGCACAGTCCTAAAATGACCATTGTCATAAACATGCGGCGGCGCCCGATAAGCCGTGAGAGCGGATCGAATCCTCCAGACGTGGAAAGGACTCGACCGGCATCAAGTAAACCCTTTGGAAGGCCCCGAATCGTTCCCGATGCGCAAGGATACCGCTCTTCGTCAGTGTGCAGGATCTCGACCACTGCGCCATCACCTGGGTCAAGATAGTCGAATTGACACACGGCTATGTTTCTATCTTCCGTCTGAAGGTGCACATCAAACTTGATTTGCGGTCGTGTTACTTTCAGTATGCGGAGGCGCAAGATTTCAGAGCCATCGGAGAACACGAACTGAATCGGACTCTCAGACACAACATCACTGAAGTGTTCCCCAAAATTCGGACAGGTCGCTAAGGTGTAAAATCGCTGCCTCGGGAGAGGCAGATGAAGAAGCGAGGGCGGAAGCAGTACAGCGCGGATTTGAAGGCAAAGATCGCGGTGGAAGCGGTCAAAGGGCAGCGCACGATCCAGGAGATCGCGTCCCACTACGAAGTTCACCCGAACATGGTGACGAAGTGGAAAAAGCAAGTGCTCGACGGCGTATCGGAGATCTTCTCCAATGGCCGGGCACAGGCCAGTGAAGCCGATGAGCAAGTGCAGGCCGAACTCTACCAACAGATCGGGAGATTACAGGTCGAGGTGGAGTGGCTCAAAAAAAAGTCGGGACTTTCCCGTTAGAGCAACGACGGCCATGGATCGAATCAAATCACGACGAGTTGAGCATCGTGGAGCAGTGTCGGTTGACCGGAGTGTCCCGATCGGGACTCTACTACACACCGGTGGGCGAGAGCGCCGAGAACATCGCGCTGATGCGTCTGTTGGACGAGCAGTATACGCGAACCCCGTATTACGGGATTCGGCGTATGACCTGGTGGGTGGAGACGCAAGGCCGGGCGGTCAATGCGAAGCGGGTTCGGCGACTGCTCCGGCTGATGGGACTGGAAGCGATCTATCCCAAACCGCGGTTGTCGATGCCGGCCCCGGGACACCGGATTTACCCGTACCGGTTGCGCAATCTGGAGATTGTGCGTCCCGATCAGGTTTGGGCCACGGATATAACGTATATCCGACTGCGGCAAGGATTCATCTATCTGGTGGCGATCATGGACTGGTTCAGCCGGTACGTGCTGGCCTGGGAAGTGTCCACATCGATGGACAGCGGGTTTTGCGTGTCCGCACTGGACTGGGCGCTGACCAAGGCGCAACCCGAGATTTTCAACACGGATCAGGGTGCTCAGTTCACCAGCGATGTCTTCACGAGCCAGCTGGAAGACCACGGCATCACGATCAGCATGGACGGCCGGGGCCGGTTCCTGGACAACATCTTCGTCGAGCGCTTATGGCGAACGGTGAAGTACGAGGAAGTGTACCTGAAGGACTATTTGAGCGTTCCCGAGGCGATCTCAAACCTGAACCAATATTTCAGGTTTTACAATCAGGAACGCGGCCATCAAGCATTGGACTATCAGACACCCGAGGCCGTTTACTTTCAGCGCGCGCCAGGGGCCTGTGGAAACTGACTCAGCTGTGGGAATCCGCACACGACGCGGATTCCCACAGCTGCTTGAAAACAGCCTCGGAGACTCGGCTTTTTCACAGTTACCACAGGCTCGGCGACGGGCCAAATATCAACCCATTTCAACGGCAGCGATCCACCTTAAGAACCGGGATTTTCTGTCCGAAGAATGGGGAACACCTCACATGCGGCTCTCCAGAAATGATGTTTAGTCCATGTCGCTGGTAAACCAGCCTCCCACCAATTCGGGATGCCCGATAGATTACAATCGCCGCAATCAGGCTCAGCAAACCGAGGAGAAGCCCAACGAGACTGATCGTGGATCCTACCCACCCGGCGTCAAGAATCTGCCTCCACCACTCCATTACAACTCCCCATGACGACTGTGTCGGTCGGCCCAACCTGCGCCCGTTCGCGGCCTGTTAGGCCGCGCTAGCCGAAGCCCGCCGGATGTCGACATAAACATCGCGCGAGAACCATACACTTGACTTCGCCTAGTCAAGTGTATGCCCTGTTTTATTCCGTGAACGGTGAATGTCAACAAGTGTGAGACACGTGGGTTCAACAATTAAGCTACCGCCTGCGATTCTACGGGTGGATTGATCCAGACCTTGTCGGGCGGCCCTGGGATCGTTCTGGGTACGTTGACGAAACGTTCTGGGTGGCGTTGCCGCGCACAATCCATGGCATGCTGCCGTTTTTGGATGACGATGTCGGTACGGGCGTGGTGAACCATAGCCGGTGTCAACCAGTTCAGTCCCGAATGGTAGTGGACATTGTTGTACCAGTGGAAGAAGTCCCTGCAGAACGCCTTGGCGTCCTGGCTACAACCGAAACGGTCCGGGAAGCCTGGCCGGTACTTGAGCGTCTTGAACTGCGCTTCCGAGAATGGATTGTCGTCCGATACATACGGTCGGGAGTGAGACTTGGTCACTCCCAGATCGGCCAACAGCAGCGCCACCGCCTTGGACTTCATCGACGATCCACGATCGGAGTGGAGTATGAGTTGATCACGATCAATCTGTTGCTTGTCGCAGGCTTTCTGGATCAACTTTTTGGCCAGATTCGCCGATTCGCAATCGGCGACCATCCAGCCCACGACTTGGCGGCTGAAGATGTCCAGGATCACGTACAGGTAGAAGTAGGTCCACTTTTGGGGTCCCTTCAACTTCGTGATGTCCCCACTCCAAACTTGATTCGGAGCCGTAGCCAACAGCTCCGGCTTTGTATAGGCGGGATGGCGTCGCTGGTTCCTTCGTTCGCGAACTTCCTGATTCGATTCCAGGATCCGATACATCGTTCGTGGGGAACACAGATAGCGGTCCTCGTCCAGCAGGGCGGCGGCGACCTGAGCCGGCGCCTGGTCCACGAAGCGATCGCCATGCAGCAGGTCGAGGACCTCCTGGCGCTCCACCTCACTCAACGCTCGATGCGATCGCCGACGGATCGGGTCTGGGGCGGGTTCGGCTCGCCGTTGCCGGTGACGATAGAACGATGCACGGGGAACTCCAAAGGCCCGGCATGCGGGTGCGGCGCCCAACTCGGCAGAGTGGGTCTGGGCCGCTTCCATCAACCGTTCTCCTTGTCCTGGATCGTATTCAGCGGAATTCCTAATAGCGTCGCAACTTTTTTTTGAATGGCGATTATCGTCTCGGCTTGCCCGAGTCTCGCCTCCAGACGCCGAGTCTCCCGTTCCAACTCCGCAATCCGCTTATCCCGCGGGTCTATCGGCTGCGCCTTCGGTCCACGTTTGACCGATCCGACGCCGGCCAACTCCCCGGCATCGAGTTGCCGACGCCACGTGCTCAGGCTCGATGAGTACACCCCTTCACGGCGTAACAACGCGCCCACCTCACCGGGCTTCGTACACCGGTCGGCATCTCGTACGATCCGGCGCTTATACTCCGCGCTGAATCGTCGACGCGTCGCCTTATCGGCGACCTCCGGATCCGGACCGGCACCATTCCCATCGGCCGAATCGCGCCCAACTCCAGTCGCCCTACGGGCTCCTTCCGTTGCCCGCGATTCTTTCTCCTCTTCTGGTTTAATCACCAACACAGGTTATCTTCCTTCCCGCCCTGCTCACTAATTAACGTTAGGGAAGGTGTCTCATCTACATTGGCACAGAGGGCAGACAAGACAGGGACACCACTCCAAACAAAACGATAAGCAGCTTTATCGAGCTATCTCCAAGGTCTGAATCTTTGCGTAGTCTGTCGAGTGCTCGCGTTCAGCGTCCCACATGTCAATCGCCTTCTGCATGTTGACCCAGAGCGTCGGACCGTTGCCGAAGAGCTTCCCGATCCGGTGCGCCATGTCGGTGCTCATCGGTCTTCGTTCTTGGCATATCTCGTTAATGGTCCTGCGCCCGACGCCGACAAGATCCGCCACCTGCCCCTGCTTGAGTTCCCGAGCCTCGATCTCGCTCCGTAGCAACCGGCCTGGATGCGTCGGTCGTCTCTCCAGATTTCTAGCCATGTCCCGCCCTCCGTTCTAGTGATAATCTTCCAGGTCTACCTCGATGGCGTCTCCCGCCTCGAATCTGAAGGTAATTCTCCAGTTCTTCGTCACGGTCATTCCCCACTCACCCTTTCGGTTGCCCTTCAGCGGGTGGGTGCCGAGCGTCAGGAGGTTCAAGTCTTCCACTTTCTCTGCCGCGTCCAATGCGTCCAGAAGGAGTTCAACCCGGGCCCTCCATTGAGGGTTGATCCTCCGGTAGTTTCCATCTTCAAACGCCCTCCCGAGGACCTTGGAAGCGAAACCCTTGATCATAAAAGGAAGTGTAACATTAGATGTTACACTATGGCCGCCATCACCACGGCAGTCCGAGGATTATTTCGGTATGTTCGACACGGGAGATCTGTAGGCCATGCGCTTGTCCTGGAACGAAATTCGTACCCGCGCCGCCACGTTCGCCGACGAATGGCGGGACGCGGCCTATGAGTTGGAACGGCAAGATACCGCAGGGGTACCTGTGATAAGCTCGCTTCCTGTCGACCGCCCACCGCCTGACGATATGGCGGGTGTCGGTGCCAAGGTGGGTCGGCCCTCCTTCTGATCTTCCGAATATGCCGAAGCCACCGGACGACCACTCTTCGCTGCGTGAGCACTTTGCCTGGACCTACGGGACGCTCGCCATGGTCCACGCCGCCCTGGACGACGGGGCGACCGCTTACAAGCGGCTGCACTTCATCATCCGAGGTCGCTTCCGGAACGGCTACCTGTCGGGCAAGATGAGGATGCGACCCCTGCACGATGACGAGAAGACAAAGATCGCGCACGCGACGACGTGCTGCTACTGTGGCCGTGAGGCGAAGCTCTCGCTGGTGATCAGCGACAATTAAAACTCCCGACCATATTGCCTCAATTGAAAATGTTACCGAAAGACCGGTCAAACGGGAGAGTGCTTCCCGCCGCCGAGGCTGTGGGAAAGTGGGAAACTCGAAGAGTTTTCCAAGGTCGCGGAGCGACCGACTTTCCCACAGCCTCCGTCGCCCGCAGATGCTGAAGCCGGGCGGACCCGATCCAGTTCGAGCCACTCGCCATCGAAAGTCTCCAGAATCTGACGCCGCCATTCGCGCACGCGCCGCTGCAGGGTCCGTAACTGACCGTTGGGGTAATGTCCCGGGCGCCGCTGCTGAAACTCAAGCAACAGCGACTTTGATGTCCGACCGGGATCGGATTCAAGCCATGACCGCATCTCCTCCCAGACGCCGTCGAACGGGTCCGGGCGAGTACGCCAGGTGTGCGGCACAGGTTGTTTCCGTGTTTTGCGATACTGGCGCCGGATTCGTTGCTCGAAGCCGGGATCTGGGAGTTCCGCCTCAATCAGGGCTCGGTTTGCATCTGCGTCGCAGTTCGGGGTCACAAGGGCGGCGCGCACGATGTCGTCCGTTGGCGTGGGAGTGGCCAGTTCCTTCGCATGTCTCCAGAATGCATCCTGGAGTTTCTCAAGCTGTCGTCGGAGATCGACCGGATCCGAACGTTCATAAATCGCAGCAAGGCGAACGCGAACCTCCGGGTCGAGCGCATCCGAATTCGAGAGCCGTTGATAGGGCGTTTGCGCGATATCGTAGCGTTTCGTCACCTGCGATCCATCGCGAGTCTTCGTCGTGAGCTTCATGGACGGCTGGAAGAAGTTCACGTAGAACCGGACGACCCGATAGAGTTCGGCAAGCTGTCTGTACGCCAATGAGCCTTCGTAGCGGTCGTAGCCGACCAATTGGCGGACGATCGAGCCGTTCTTCTGTTCGACGAAGCACTGGTCGTTCTTCCGGCGCGCCCGGCCTCGGGTGAATTGAATCGTTTCACGCTCGCAATAGGCGAGGAGTCCGTAGTTCATGAATTCGGAACCGTTATCGGTGTCCAGGCCGACACGCTGAAACGGAAGGATCTGCCGTGCCGTCGTGAGCGCCTGCAGGACGTCCGCCTCCGTACGCCGTAGCAACGCCAGACATTCGGTCCAGCCCGTCGCCACGTCGGTCAATACCAGGGTATGGAGGAAAGGGCCTTCCGAGTTCCCGCCGCAGTGCGCCACCAGGTCCGCTTCCATGAATCCCGGCCGCGTGTCCGCCCAGTCGGCGAATGTGCGAATCGGAACGCGGTGTTTGAGTCACTGTCCGGACTTGGTGGTGGTCTGGCCGTGCGGTCGATGATCGAATCGGAATTGACGGAAGATCCGATCCGCCGTGGCGGCACTCAGCTCAAGCAAGTCCGCCCGCGTTTTATCGGACAATGACAGATGCCCGTGACGCTCCATGTCGCTTTGACAACGTAAAAAGGACCCACCCCGATCGAGTAAAAGGGACCCACCCCCGGGTTAATGGTTTGTAAGTGATTCCGCCGTCGAGGCTGCGGGAAGTGTGGGAGCCGAAGGCTTCCAAGCCACGGTGGGAACGCGCTGGCTTTGCAGCGGGTTTCCATGGGGGCGGCACTTTCCACAGCCCGCTGCGCCCGCGGTTTTCACGCGGATCCTCCGGCGGACCGGGGTTTGTTCTTCCGTTTGCTGGCGGCGCCGAGACTGTCGGTAAACCGGATACTTTCCCAATCGAACTGGTGAATGGCGCAGTGATGGGTCAGCCGGTCCAGCAGGGCTGCGGTCAGTGCGGCGTCACCGAAGACGCTGGTCCACTGTGCAAACGGCAGGTTCGATGTGACGATCAGCGAACCCTTTTCGTAGCGGTCCGAGAAGACCTGAAACAGCAACTGCGCCCCCTCGGCCGAGAACGGGATATAGCCGACTTCGTCCACGATGAGCAGCTCGAAGCGGGCCAGCTTGGCCAGGCGCCGGTTCAGTTGCCGTTCCTCGCGCGACTCGATCAAGGTGTTGACCAGCCCGGCGGCCGTGGTGAACCCGACGCGGTAGCCCCTCCGGCAGGCTTCCACACCCAGCGCCGTGGCGGCATGGGTTTTACCGGTTCCGTGCTTGCCCAACAGGACGACGTTCTCGTGCCGGGTAATGTAGCCGCACTCGGCATAGTCGCGAACCTGGATCGCATCCAGCACCGGCCACTTCTTCAGGTCCGTGGTCTCCAGAGTCTTGAGCAGTGGGAACCGGGCCTCCCGTAGTCGACGCTGGACCTGATTGGCTTGCCGCTGTTCCAGCTCGCGGCTGGCCAGAGCCAATAGAAAGCCGGTGTACCCCTCGCCGGCCTCTTTGGCCTGTCGGGCGTGTTCCCGCCACTCCCGCACCATGGCCGGAAGCCGGAGTTGCCGCAGTGCGTCGTCGAGAACGATCTCCTGACCCGGACTCATCGCGCACCCCCGGCCAGGAGACGGTCATATTGATCCAGATCGGCCCCAGCGATCGTCAGGTCGGTGATACCGGGCATCAACCCGGACTCGAGCGGCGCATGGGCTCGAGTCGGCGTGTCCTCCCGCATCAGAATGTGCCGCACCGCTTCCAACTCGATACAGTGGGCATCGAGCGCTTCCTGGATGGCCGAGGACACCCGTTCCAGATCCCAGTCCTGGTGGAGTTGCAGGATGCCGATGAACTCCCGGGTGCCCCGGCTGTACCCATGCCGATCCCGCAACCGCTCCAGCGCGGTCTCATATTGGGTCGGCCATTGATCCCGCCACTGCCGGATCGGCCGGGCGCTCTCAAACGAGGCCACCTTCCGCCGGATCAACTCCAGGTAGTGCAACGGATCAATCCGCCAGTCGCTATGACCGAACGCGCGGTCATGTTCGGCCACCTTCTTCTGGTCCGCGTAAAATCTCACCCGGTCACAGCCGATATGGGCCCAGAGCCGGCGTCCCACATAGGCGGTCGGCACCGAATACCGGTTCCGATCCACCTGGGCGGTCTGATACGGGCTGATCCGGACTCCCACCACCTTCGTGTTCTCGAACCGCGTGTCGGGCAGTGCCAGGAGGCGTTCTTGCTCCACCGCGTGCCGCTCCCCAATCGTGCGATCGTCGGACCGGCCGCCGATCCGGCGCTGGTCGTCAGCCGCGCAGCGTTCCAGCAGTTGCGCGTTCAGATCCTCGAAGTCGGTCACCTCGGGAACCGGCACCAGGAAGTTCCGGCGTGCAAAGCCGACCAGGCCCTCGACACCGCATTTTTCCTGGCCCCGGGCCGGATTACAGAATCGCGCTTCAAACGTGTAGTGCGCCCGAAACGCCGTGAACCGGGCCTGCTCGACCCGAGCCTTCCCCTTCAGAATCCGCTTCACGGCCGTCTTCAGGTTGTCGAAAACCAGGGTCGGGAATACGCCGCCGTACCAATCGAACGCCCGAATGTGACCGTCCAGGAACATCTCCTGCCGTTCCCATGGATACGCCCGCACGAACGCCTTGCCCGAGTATCGGGACCGCATACAGAATAGCTTGACCTGGAGGTCGTGACCCTTCATCCGGACCCAGGCCGTGCCCCAGTCCACTTCGGCTTCACGGGCGTGTTCCGGGTCCAGCGGCACCACAGCACCGGTCTGGTTCCAGCCCCACCGTGTCTTCCGTTCCCGAACCCAGCGGCGTACCGTCGCCTCGGCTCCGGTAAATTCATGCTCCTCCACCAGACGTTGCCACACCCGGTGCGCGGTGTGGCGTTGCTTGACGGGCTGGTCCCGGTCCGCCTGGAGCCAGGCTTCTACGATCCCGGCGACCGGGTCCATCACCGGACAGGCCGGCTCCTTCTCTCGCCGATACCTGGGCTCCTGTCCGGCCAATACTTTCCGGACCGTCCGTCGCGTGTGCCCGGTCTCCCGGGCGATCTGTCGAATGCTTTTCTTGTAAACCCGATCTGCGGTTCTGATCAACTCGTACTGATCCATCCCTATCAATCCTCGCCTCCCACTCGCGTGCCTGTTCTTCCAGTTCACGCTTCCGGGGAGGCTATCAGGGGTGGGTCCCTTTTCCTCGATCAGAGCCCCGTTTGGTGGGTCCCTTTTACGTTATCGAAATCACCATGGTCGGGATCAGCTCCGGCAGAAACGGAACGACCCGTTTTCCACACACATAATTGACTGTGCGCCAGGCCGCGACCAGGGCGGCCTGCACCGCGGGGCCGTATCGACGGACCCGGCCGCGCGATTCCCGTCGGGGCCGTTCGCCCCTCAGAATGTCGTTCAGAAGCCGTGTCGCGTGATTCCGATGGAACCCGGTCGATTCCAGGAACTCATCGAGGATTCGCTTCTTCTCCGGTCGCGCCGCATTCTTGTATCGAACCGCCGTTCGTAGAGCCAATTCTCGCCTTGCCGCAACAGTCATATGTGTCCTCACTTCCCACCTCCGTTCTCATAGAGTTGGGTAACATTTCTAATGAGGCAACAACCCTCAGTTCGGTAACATTTTCAATGAGTCAATGCACATCCGGCGCTGCTCGTCGTGGACGAGATCGGCTACCTCCCGGTCAGCCAGGAGTCCGCCGTGTTGCTCTTCCAGTTGATCAACGCCCGGCCCGAACGGGCCTCGACCGTGCTGACCTCGAACAAGGGCTTCGGGGAGTAGGGGCACGTGCTCGGCGTCGAGGTGATGGCCGCGGCTCTCATCGACCGCCTGCTGCACCATTGCCACATCGTCGACATCCGGGGCAACAGCTACCGGATGCGAGAACACCAGAACCTGCTGCGATCCGCCGCGGACAAGTCTGACGAGTCTGTGGCGGGGTGAGCTCGGCACAAGCGAGCCGATCGATGCGTTTGGCGTCAGCCTCCGGTCGTGGCGCGTAAACCGGCGCGAGGAACGCGCCTGAGAACGCGCGACGCGCCCTTCCGACGAAAATGCTCCCACGAACCTGTTTCGCGTATACTTTATTCTTTCGAATGGGACTCCAAAATGGGCGATCCCTACCGTCTCATCGGGTTGGCGTTCCAAAGCATTTGGGGCCAATCTGTCGGCTGATGGATGTGTCGAGGGGAGTTGATACGTGCGAAATCGATTGATCGGCGTGTTCGTGACGGCTGCAGCGGTATTGTTGACCGCCGGCGCCGTTCGCGCCCAGCAACTGGAACGTCCCGAACGAATGTCGGACCGTCCCAACCTGAACGGCATCTGGCAGGCGCTGAACACCGCCAACTGGAATCTCGAAGGTCATTCGGCCGAAGCGCTCGACGACGTCTGGCAACTCGGCGCCATCGGTGCGATTCCGGCGGGCCAGAGCGTCGTACGTGAAGGCACGATTCCGTACTTGCCCGAAGCGCTCGCTAAACGCGACGAAAACCGCGCGGCGTGGCCCGCTGAAGATCCTGAAGCCAAATGCTACATGCTGGGAGTTCCACGCGTCACCTACCATGGTATGCCTTTCCAGATTTTTCAGAGCAACGGCGATCTTCTGATGGTCTACCCGTTCGCCGCCGCGAACAGAGTTATCTACATGAGCGATGACTCGGAACTGCCGATCGATTCGTGGATGGGCAAATCCAACGGAATCTGGGAAGACGATGTCCTGGTCGTGACGACGACGGGCTCCAACGGCCAGACGTGGTTGGATCGCGCCGGCAATCACCACAGCAATCAGTTGACGGTGACCGAGCGCTTCACGCTTCTCGGGCCGAACCACATCTGGTATGAGGCGACGCTCGAGGATCCGCTGACCTACTCGGAGCCCTGGACCATCGAGATGGCGCTGTATCGTTTGATCGAGGAGAACGCGCAACTGCTCGAGCACAAGTGTGTACCGTTCGCGGACATGCTTCTCTATAGCGATCTGCTCCTGCCGGAGCAATGACGGTACGCGGAAATGCGACGTAACGAGGATGTTTTCAGAATAGACGATCAGGAGCAAGACCAATGCAGAGCAGACTGATGAGTGTGATTGCGGGCGCCGGAGTCCTGATGGCGGCGGCGTTGCCTGCGGCGGCGCACCATTCCTTTTCCGCCGAGTTCTCTCGGGAGAGGCCGGTCACGCTGGAGGGCGAAGTCGTCATGATGGAGTGGGTGAATCCGCACTCCTGGCTGCACATCGACGTGCCGCAGGCGGACGGCTCCGTCGAACGCTGGATGGTTGAAGGCGGATCGCCGTCGGTATTGATGCGCCAGGGATGGAACAGGGATTCGCTGCCGGCCGGCACGAAGGTGAGAGTCGAAGGTTTCGGGGCGAAGGATGGCGCGTTCCGTGCCCAGTCGCGAGGACTTGAGTTCCCCGATGGCCGGCGTCTGGAGCTTGGCGGCACTCAAAGTCCCGATTAGCACCCTGTATGGTGGCGCGCAGGGGGTTCTTCGAATACAGAGCCTGACGCTGTCGGGGGAACAGAACGCTGCCCCGTGGATACCGTTTCAAGACACCTGCGGCCCCGTGCCGCAAGGAGCAACAAGATTATGCGCAGCACTGTTCTTGCTATCGCCGCCCTGATCGCCGTTCCGCTGGCGGGCATATCGCAACCGGCCGGCTGGAACGATCCCTATCCACCCCATCGCGTGATGGACAACCTCTACTACGTCGGCACCACGATGCTGGCCACATTCGTGGTTGCCACGCCGGACGGTCATATCCTGATCAATAGCGACTACGAGACGACGGTACCGGTGATTCGCGACAACATGGCCGAACTGGGCTTCAATTTCGACGACATCAGGATCGTTCTCGGAAGCCACGCACATGCCGACCATGTGGAGGCGGACGCGCTGATCCAGGAATTGACCGGAGCGGAAGTCATGGCGGCCCGAGGCGACGTGCCGGCGCTACGCGAGATTCGTCCAGACGGAAAGGAGCATCCGATCGATCGCATACTCGACGACGGCGATGAGGTGACGCTGGGAGGAACGACGCTGACGGCTCACGTGATGCCGGGTCACACCAAGGGCTGTACGAGTTGGGGAATGGAACTGACCGAAGACGGCCAGACTTACCAGGCACTGATCGTCTGCAGCCTCAACGGCGGCTTCCTTGAGCTTTACGACAACCCCGATTACCCCGAAATCGCCGATGACTTCGTGGCGACGTTCGAAAAGGCGCGTGCGTTACCGGTCGACGTCTTTCTCAGTTCCCATGGCGTGTTCTACGGCCTGGACGCCAAGTACGAGCAACTGCTGGACCGCGCCCCCGGAGATCCCAACCCGTTCGTCGATCCCGAGGGTTACCAGGCGCACATCGACGAGTACGAGGAGATTTTCGAAACGAGACTCGAGGAGCAGCGAAACGCTGCCGCGACAGCCGACCCGTAAGATCTTCGGTCCTGGGTCCTTCACGAGCCAGGCGTTCGATTCGGCCCTTCCGGAATGGTAAGACGTGAGAAGGCGTTCAGATAGCTCATCAGTGCCCCTACACTAACTCAATGTTCACGCGGCGCCCGACCATTGCGGCGGCCCGTTGCAGGCTGCCGAGCGTGATGTCGTTGTTCGGATCGAGCAGCCGGTCCACCTGGGTGCGGCTCGTCTTCAGCAGCGTCGCCATCTTGTTCTTGGAGATGTTCTTCTGCTTCATGGCCTCCGCGAGCTGCCACGCGACGACCTCCTTGATCGCCTGCGCCTGCGTTTCCTCGAAGATGCCTTCCTCCTTAAGGAAGGCATCGATGCTCGAACCCATATGCGTCTTGGTCATCGTTCCAACTCCTTCTGACGTGTTCGCGCCGTTGCGAGATCCGAATCTGGCGTTGCCCGCGATTTCTTGATGAACCCGTGCAGCACCACCAAGTGCTTGCGGTAGAGGCACAGCAGCACGCGCGCCGTCCGGTTCGTCGGCAGGTCCGTCCGGATTTCCCAGATGCCGTCGCCCATCGGGCGGCACAGGGGCATGCCTACCGGCCAGCGCCATTGCGCCCGGAGCAGATCCTTCCCTATCTCCTGACGCTCGGCCTCATCCAGCCGTAGGAGCCACTCCCTCACGGGTTCGCGACCCGCTCTCGTACGGTAGAAGATCAGCGGGATCTTTCCTGGCGTCGGCTTGTCGGCCACCCTGCACCTTTAAATGTACAGTTAACCATGTCACGTGCATGTCTGCAAGCTGCGTTGGCCTCACCGTGATGCTCGGACTCGCGTTACCGCTCTCACGTAACCCTCGTCGAGCGGGGCGACGCGATGGGCCACCTCAGATCGACCAGACGAACCGCTCTGCATCGGCGTTGAGATTCGAACACTTCGGTGACCGCCGGATCGGCCGGACACCGCCACTCTACGTATCGAACTCTTTATGTAGTGGTTCCCGGAGTTCTACAAGGCCAGATCTACCACGAGGGCGGGATCGTGTTGCTGTTTCGTGTCTGATTTCTGTTTGGCGGAGGGGCCGGTCTTCAGTGTCTGGGCTCCGTTTCCTCGTCGCCCAACAGCTTCTCGAGCTTGATGTCGACCAGGTCCTCGCTCATCGTTTCGATTGGTTGGCTGAACAGCCTGGTCTGGCGTCTTCAGGAACCCGATGGTCTACTGATCGGCCTGCTGCGCGCGCTCGAAACGCGACGTCTCGATGTAATTGCGGACGGCCGTGTTGCCTTCGTGGCAGGCGTATTCGTAGATCCGGTAGCTGTTGTCGAGCTTCATCGGGTAGGCCGCGGTCCAGGAACCCGTCGCCAGCACTTCGGGGTCCTCCACGGTCATCTGGTATTCGATCGTTTCGTCGTCGGTTCGGGTAAAGCGCTCGACGAAGCGCATGTTTTCTGTCGTCGGCTGCAAGGGCCGCGGAGAACCGGGGACCCCGGCGCTGGTGGCGCCCGTCTTGCCGGTGAAGTTCGTTGTTTCGACGACAAGCGTGTTGCCTTCCCATCGCCCCCGCGGCTCGCCCAGCCACTGCCTGATGGACGAATCGAGCGCCGGCCGCGGTTCGGTGGGAATGATGCGGGCCTCGTGGGCCATTTCGATGACAAGCACGACGTAGCCCGGAGACTGAACGATCTGGATGCCGTTGTTGTAGTTGCGGGTCAACATCGAAACGGGCAGACCGCGCGTGATGCAACGATCCCAGTGGTTGAAGTCCTCGATACCGTCGAATACAGTCTGGCCCGGCCGGTAGCTGCTGCGCATGTCCGCCTGCAGCGCCACGCCGGTTTCGGTCAGTTCTGGAAAACGCCCGTCCGGCGGATCGATTATCAGGGACGTCAGCCGCATCGCCTGGCCTGCCGGATCGGCCGCGGGTATCGCTCCCGCAAGGAAACGCGAGTCGCGCGCTTCGACACTGGCCTGCTCGGCCTCGAATTCCTCATCGGTCAACAATCGGCGCTCGCCGAACTCCTCCGGGCGCTCGAGAGGGACGCCGATCAAATGGGAGAGGGGCCAAATGCCCTGAAGGTCGGGCTCGCCCCACGGTGTCATCGGGTGCGTCCAGTCGGCATCGCTCCCGGCGGGTTCCACTGCCGTCTGTGGGTCCGAGCAGCCCGTCAGGCCTATGCCGATAACAATTCCACCTAAAGCCAGAATTCGTTTAATCACCTTGAGAATCCTCTGCGATTCATGCCGCCGAATGCTTTTACGCGGCATTACCGTTACGCAACCGATACCGAATCGGCGCCAACCCGATACACGAAGCTACCTGCGCGAGAAACCGGTCGACATCTTCGGCTTTCCGTTCGCCGATGATATCACCATACCGGCGGCAAACGTGCCGTCAAACCGCCTTGCGACCGACCGGGCCGGCGTCCATGCCGGGACCCCGCGATGGCGAGCCCGTCACTCGTATCGAAGGGCGTCGATGGGATCGATACGCGACGCCTTCATCGCGGGATACACGCCGAACAAGACGCCCACCGAGACCGACACGCTGAAGGCGACCACGACGGATGTTTTCGTCACGATTGTTGTCCAGTCCGCTGTCCGTGCAATCAACCCAGCCAGAAAGAACCCGAAACCGATGCCGATGACGCCACCGCCGCCCGAGATCAATACCGATTCGGTGATGAACTGGCGGGCGATGTCCATTCGGCGGGCGCCGACGGAACGGCGGATGCCGATCTCTCGAGTCCGTTCGAGCACGGTCGCAAGAACGATATTCATGATACCGATACCGCCGACGAGCAGAGAAATCG
This sequence comes from Terriglobia bacterium, assembly GCA_963555775.3. Classification (GTDB taxonomy): domain Bacteria; phylum Acidobacteriota; class Terriglobia; order 20CM-2-55-15; family 20CM-2-55-15; genus JAJEDW01. The sequence continues at coordinate 949,552 of CAUVWY020000010.1, forward strand.
CAGCGATTGCAACCATCACGTATGTGAAGATCATCTGCGTACGCCGTTGCTGAGCCAGCAGCGCCGCCGGAATAGTGACGGTGAAGTCCGGTGTGCCGCGATGGGTGGACTCCAGTACCGCGGTCACCACCTTTGCGATCTCGACACTGTCTGCGCCCTCGGTCAATTGAAGTTCGATACCGGCAAGCTCGTCCTTCAGGTTCGAGCCGGGATCGTGGAATCGGTACTCGAAGGTGTTGATCGGGACATACACGATGTTGTTGATGTCCGGCAGCAAACCGCCCTGGCTCTGGGAACTCTCCATCAACTGCTCTTCGAGCACACCGATAACTTCGAGCCAGGTGTCGTCGACCTTGATAAATTCCCCGAGAGCAGGACGATACCCGAACAGCGCGACTTTCGCGGATTCCCCGAGGACACAAACGGCGGCACTCGACCGATTCGCGCGGTCGTCGAAGAAAGCGCCCTCCGCGAAGGCAAGGTTGTGAATCGCGCTGTAAGCGGGCTCCACTCCATACAACTCGGGCGGATCTTCGGACGGCTTGGGCAGCAGCGTGGCCGGCCGCATCGTCTTGCGCACCGACAGCGCTTCAATGGCATCGACGTTGGTCCGAAGGATGCGGGCGTCACGGTACGTGAGGCCGGGCGAGGACTGACGGCGCAACTGAAACTCCTGAGAACTGTCTGCCGCCTGCGAATCGATCAAGATGTTTCGCACACCCAGCAACTCAATGAAACGGAGCGACTCCTCACGTGCCCCGGCCCCAATCGACATCATTCCGATAACCGATCCGACGCCGAAGATAATGCCCATCGCGGTCAACAGAGTTCGCGCCTTCTGCGCCGTCAGATTGTCCAGGGCCTGGCCAAGGTCCGAGATCACCATCATCGGGAAAGCGCTCCAAGGGGGCCATCCGATCGTCGGCCGCCGCCGGTCTCGGCCCCGGGCCTGGCGAGAGCAATCGTCACGCCCTCGTCGATTCCCGTGATCACGGCCTGACTCTCGGTGCGGCGAATCAATTGCACTTCGTCGGTGAGATAGCCCTCAGGCGTTTGCCGGTAGACGTACCAGCCTCCCCCGCTTTCGAATAGTGCCTGAGACGGAATCCACAACACGTCGTCGAGAGTCTCTACGTTGATCAGGATGTCCGCGCTCATGCCCGGGCGTAAATCCGGCACGGTTTGGTCGAGAGCAATGCGGCAGTTGAAAGTGCGATTCCACGCGTTCCCTGAGGAGCCCCCGAGCGCACTGATGCGGCCCAGGAACTCCCGCTCCGGCGTCGCCACAGGCCGAACAATCACCTCCTGCCCCACCTCGAGGTAGGCGCGGTCCGTTTCAGGTATCTGGGCACTGACCTCCCAGCGGCTCATGTCCGGAATGCGCGCCACCACTTGTCCGGGACGCGCAGTGTCGCCGGGTTGGAAACGTGGCAGTTCCATTCCCTAAAAAATAACGTTGAGGCCGTTCAGGTTTTCGGCAAGCTGGACGTAGCCCGAAGTTTCGGCACGCAGCGTCAGGTCGGCCATCGTGCGGCGCGCCATGTCTGCCGTCGTCGACGCTTCGTTCACGGCGGCCCGCCGGACGTCGAGACTCGCGCCAGTCGTCGCTTCGCGATACTCCAGATCCTGACCGGCCTGCGCATACCTGTTCTCGGCGCGCTCCAGCGCGATCTCGTTCTGGCGCCCCTGGATGGCCGGCAGGACTTCATTCTTTCTGATTTCCAGCCTTGCGATCCGGAGGTCGGCTTCGCCGGTCGCCGCCAGGAGCCGTGCCTCCTCCAACGCCACGAGGGCTTCGGCTTCGGCCTGCATCAGTTGCTGTTCGGCTTCCGCGAGATCCGCTTCGGCCTCGATAAGGTTGTATTCCTGCTCACCCGCGTCGAATTCGGCCACGACTCCTCCGGCATCGACCAGTTCACCGTCGTTGGCCAGGAACGTAATAGGCAATTCGGGGACACCGGCCATTGGTGCGGTCAGCGATTCAGCGCCACCGCCCTGAAGTTCACCCTTGGCCGGCACGGTAATCGTCACCAATCCGCGCCGTACCGTGGTCGTGGGGATTTCGGCATCGCCCGACTCCGCGGTCGTTTCGATTACGGCCCGAAGGCCCCAGGACAGCCCTGCTCCAACGCCGACAATCGCCGCGGCGACCACCATCAACACGATTATTCGTTTGATCATTCTTCACCCGCAATCGCGGGCGCCGTCTCTACACTGCCCGCAAAGGGATCGGTCAGCGTCACACGCGCCCCGGCGTCGATGCCGGCCACCGCAATCTCATCCGGATTGCGCGCGAGCACTTCAACGTCAACCGCCCGGAAACCATCGCCCTCCACTACAAACACTGTCGGCCTGCCGGCACGCGTAAACAGCGCCTGCGCCGGAATCGTCTTGGCGTCGGGGATTCGTTCAGTCACGATATCCATACTCCCATTCATCCCCGGCCTCAACCGGGTGTCCACGCTGTCGCCGAGGAACGCGAACGCATGAAAGCTGCGGCCACGGGAGTCGAAGGAAATCTCGGCCAGCGGGGAGATCTGTGTCATCACGGTCTCGATCGTCAGTTCGGGAAGCGCATCCACGCGCACAATCACTTCATCGCCCACGCGTATTCGCCCGCGGTCGATTTCTTCGACAGCGACATCGATCAGCAGAGAGGTCAGATCCGGGATTGTCGCCAAGTTCATTCCACCCGACACTTGATCCCCGACGCGGAACGGCTGTGGCTGTCCCCCGCCCAATGCCGAGGCCAACGAACTTGAGTTTCTCGAGTAGATGGCAAACCCGGTCAGGGGGGCCAGGATCTCCATCCGCGACATTCGCGCCTCGATGACATCCACCTCTGCCTGGGCGTCCTGCAACTGGCGGTTCAGAGACGCGATTCTCGACTCAACCGAAACAGCGCGTTGAGCCACTTCGGCTTCGAGTTGCCAAAGATTCTGCTCTGCGAGTCCCAGATCGATCAGTGCCTTTTCCGCTTCGATGCGCCCGACAAACTCGTTGTCCGCGGTGCCAAGTTCAGCGATTTCGACGTTGAGTCTGGCATCGACCAACTCGCGCTCGTCGTGCCCGGCCGAAATGAGAGCTTCGGCAGCGGCCTGAGCCAGGCTCGCTTCCGCCCGTTCGAGAGCCGCGCGCCGCTGGATGAGTTCACGTTCCGCCGAACTGGAGTCGAAGCGGATCATCGGCTGGCCTTCTTCGACGATCTCTCCGGTGGGCGCCATCCATGCGATCCTCAGGTCTCGAGCAACAGGGGCGTAGATTGGAACCGATCGCCCGGCCTGGATTTAACCTCGGGTTCGTATTACGGCAACGAACTCCCCCTCATCGACGGTGGCGATGGGAAGGCTGGATTCTTCAACAACCAGAAACGGGACCACGCCAATCCACACGGCACCGGCAAGGGCTGCAACGATGACGACCGCCGCCAACAATTTGAAGCCCACTACGGAACCCCCGCACCGGACCGAAGTTCGACCGAGTGACCGGCCACGTCCATATCCTCGATTTCGACTGACTCGAATACGACGGCGGCCGAAAGATCGGGCATCAGACGCGGATCCGAATCGACCAGTCTGAAGACCGCCGTAAACGTCTTGATCGAGTTTCCAAAACTTGCCGATGCGACGGGACTGGCCGAAGCGAATCGGGCACGCAAAGCAAGGTCCGGATAGGCGTCAACGTAGACGACCGCTTCGAGCCCCGGCCGCAACAGGGCGCCGTCGGGCTCAGCCACGGTGGCACGAACCAACATCTCCGTGGGATCGAAGATGCTGAGCAGGGAGTTGTTGCGCCTCAGCTGATCGCCTTCCTGCGGACGAATCATTGTGCCATTGCTGTATCGTGTCGCATGCGCCACCATACCGCCGATCGCCGCCCGCAAACGGAGCCGCTCCAGGTTGGCTTCCGCACGCTCGAACGCCGATCTCTGCCGGTCGCGCTGCAACTCCAGGATCCGGAGCGCCGCCGCATCCACGCGTTCGTTCTCTGCGTCGGATCGAGCGAGGCTCTCAACCTTCAATCGGGCCTTTTCGGCCCGAATCACATTCTGCTCCGCTTCGATCGGGCTCAGAATCTCGGCCTTGCTTACCTCGAGCAGCGCTTTGGCAAGGTCGGCCTCAGCCTGTTGAACCGCCGACCGCCGGCGCTCGACATCGGCAATATTGTCGGCTTCCCTCTGGCGAACCTGAAAGCTCAGATCTTCGTAGCGCGCGGCGCTCTCCCGCGCCAGATCGATCTGTTCGACGCCGGCGAATTCCGCCACGAGGTCGCCTGCCGCCACTTCACTGCCGTTGGGAATGATTCGGGTGAGAGTCAATTGGTTCACCGGCCCCGTCAACTGGGGCACGACAACACGAGTCGACCGAACGGCATCGAGGACCCCCGTCAGGCGGATCGTGTGCGTGCGGGGAGAGTTTGGCACACCGGCCGACGATGTCGGCGGGACCGGAAGAAGTTCGCCACGCGGCGGCTCGGAAGTCGCACAGGAACACAGAAGTGACATAGCCACAACAGCCGGAAAGGACCTCATTCGGAATCTCCCATCAGTGGACGCGCACGGTTGGCTTGGCGGCCCGCGGCCAGACCCTGCAGGGTTTTACCAAGGGCCGCCACCAGCCAGGACGCGGCACACTGAACACTTTGACACCGGCAAGGGCAAAAAAGATTCCCGAACACGTTAAAAATCTGTCCGGGACGAATCCGTCCACGTCCTGTCCGATTCAATTCGAGTACGTGAAATAGTTGGACACTTGCCACCGCCGCGTTAGCCTCAAACGCTCTTGCTTTCCCCGGTGGTCAGGTCCACGCTATATTCATGTTTGGACATCGAACCGCCGTGCCGTCGCGGATGAATCGGCGGGAGTCGCGGCCGCAAATCGGAACGCTGAATTTCCTTCGAGTTTCTTACACCGTGCTGGTCATCCTGCTCTGGCATGTCCCTCTGAGTGCGCAGGAAACTGGCGAAGACGGTCGATTTTACGTGAATCTTGCCGGTTCGGCTGTTTTTCCATACGACCCCAGGGTCCCATCGGAATCCGGCGGGTTGGGGCCAGCTTATGAAGTTGGAACCGGCTTCACAGCCGCCTTCGGCTACGCGTTCAAAGAGGGTTTCTCGACCGAGATGGAATGGGGATACCGGAAAGTCGGTGTCAGCAATTCCGCCGAAAACGTGCTCGAGAACATCGATGTTGGGGGCTTTGCATACTTCCCAGGCTTCCAACTCCCCTCCATCTCCATCGAAATCGACGGAGAACTCGATACTCAGTCTCTAATGGGCAATGCCTACTACCGCTATCCCGAATGGCGAGTGAGTCCCTATGCCGGATTCGGTGTTGGAACCTTCTTCCACGATGGGGCCTTCACCTCGACGATCACCGTCGAGAACGAACTCGGAAACATCGACGCTCCCGTTATCGAAATCCCCGCCGGAGCCCTCACGAACACAGAAACGTACGATGATTCCCGGTTCTCCTATCAGATAATGCTAGGCCTCTCGGCTCGGGCCTCCGAGCGCGTGGAGTTCCGCTTTGGCTATCGTTTTCGCTCCAGTCGTGGGGCAGTGGTCGATTCCGACCAGATTGAGGGCGGCGTCCGGTTCCGGTTCTGATGCGAACCTGCAGGGGTCTGCCGCGGGCTGCCAAGGTTCCGCACGCCGTTTCGAGTTGAGCGATCGGACACGCCTCCGTTGGATTGGACTACCGGCATGGGGAACGTATAATCGCCTGATGTTACCCCGCCTTCCTGCAGTCCTGCTTACGCTCGGTACGGTGTTGCTGACACCATGGCCAGGCGCCGCTCAGGAGTTCACAATCGCACCCTTCGCCGGTACCGGCATGGCAGGCTTCGCGGGGGACAGCGGCGCGGCCATCCAGGCGCGGCTGTCCAACCCCACGGGCGTGGCGGTGGACGGGGCGGGAAACCTCTACATCGCCGATTCCCACAACGACCGCGTTCGCCGGGTGGACCCCTCGGGAACTATCGTCACGTTTGCCGGAGGGGGAAACGCTTTTGGCGATGGGGGCCCGGCCCTCGAGGCCCAACTGGACTTCCCCGCCGACCTGGCGGTCGACTTGACGGGCAACGTCTACATTGCCGATGCTCTCAACCGCCGCATTCGCCGGGTGGACCCTTCGGGAACTATCGTCACCTTTGCCGGAGGAGGAAACGCTCTTGGGGATGGGGGCCCGGCCCGCGATGCTCGGTTGGACTACCCCGCGGGCGTGGCGGTGGACGGGGCGGGCAACGTCTACATTGCCGATCTCGGTAGCAACCGCATTCGCCGGGTGGACCCCTCGGGGACCATCGATACGATCGCCGGAACCGGGGAGCGCGGCTTCGCCGGGGACGGTGGCACGGCAGTCGAAGCGCTGCTGGCCAACCCCACGGACGTGGCGGTGGACGAAGAGGGCAACCTCTACATCGCGGATGCTTTCAACGGCAGAATTCGCCGGGTGGACTTCTCGGGAACCATCTCCACAATCGCCGGAACCGGAGAGCGTGGCTTCGCCGGGGACGGCGGGGCGGCGGACGAGGCGCAACTGGCCGACCCCTTGGGGGTCGCGGTGGACGGGGCGGGCAACCTTTACATCGCCGATGCCTACAACTACCGCATTCGCCGGGTCGACCCATCGGGAACCATCGCCACAATCGCCGGAACCGGGGAGCGCGGCTTCGCCGGGGACGGTGGGGCGGCAGTCACGGCGCGACTCGACCTCCCCACGGACGTGGCGGTGGACGGAGAGGACAACCTCTACATCGCCGATGCCTACGGCAACCGCATTCTCAAACTGACGCCTGCCGACGGCTCATCGCCCGCGTATCCAACCGGCCCGTCCGCCGTTCAACCGTTCTCGATCACGGAGCGGGGAGGAGCTTCATTCTCGTCGCAAGGTGCTTCACCGACTACGGTTTCGGGCTACGGGCAAATGGGGGCCGATGAGGGGATGACCGCCCCGACAGGATTGGCCATATTCGGCTTCCGGCAGAACGGCATCCTCGTCTCTGAAGCCGGCGTCCCGGCGGTGCCCGCCGTTCTTGAGGGGCGGATCTTTGGGGAAACCGACGGTGCAGTCCGAACCGGTCTCGCCATTGCCAATCCCAACGACGGCACCGCCACGATCGGGTTCTTCTTTACCGACAGCAACGGCATGGACTACGGACACGGCAGTTTCATACTGGGCCCCCGCGAACAAACAGCGCGGTTTCTGGACGAGGTGCCTTTCAACGGTGGTTCCGGGATTTTGGGGACATTCACCTTCACATCCAACCAACCGGTCGCGGTCACCGCGCTGCGCGGGTTCGTCAATGAGCGATCCGAGTTTCTGATGACGACGCTTCCCGTTGCGCCGCTCTCGGCCGCTACCGGCGGCACGGTCTACTTTCCTCATTTCACGGACGGCGGCGGATGGTCCACCCAGGTCATTCTGGTCAACCCCACCGACACCCTCATCAGTGGGAGTGTTCAGTTCCGCAGCCCAGGCAGCGCAACCGCCCCCGCGGGGTCGGCGGCTCTGACGCTCGCCGATGGGCGGACCGGATCGGAATTCACCTACTCGATTCCGCCACGCAGCGCGACGCGCCTCGAAACCGTGAATCCCGCTGGATCGACCCAGCAGTCAGGGTCGATCCGGGTGGTTGCCGACCCCGGCAGCCCGGTGCCGTCAGGAGTCAGTGTCTTCGCTTACGAGCGCGGCGGCGTGACCGTGTCCGAAGCCAGCGTGCCGGCATCCGACCCCGGCGCCGCATTCCGTGTGTACGTCGAGACCAGCGGCACGCCCGGTCAACCCGGTGCGGTGAGAAGCGGCATCGCCCTGACCAACACGTCGGAAACCGCTGCGGCGGTTACCCTCGAACTGACCGCATTGGACGGGACATCGACGGGGCCGGCGGCGTCCCTCACCATTCCCGCATCGGGTCAGGTCGCCCGATTCATCGACGAAATATTCCCGGCGTTGACGCCGCCATTCTCGGGGATTCTGAGGATTGCCTCCACCCCCCGTACTCCCTTTCATTCCCGGACGAGGAGCCTGGCGGTCATCGGTCTTCGGCTGACGATCAACGAGCGAGGCGACATGGTGGTCACGACCACGCCACCGTCGGATGAAGGCTCCGCCACAACCGCATCCGGCCTGTTCTTCCCGCATTTTGCGGATTCAGGCGGGTGGACGACGCTGTTCATCCTCTACAGCGGCGCCCCGGGTCATCCTCTACAGCGGCGCCCCGGGTGGGACATCGTCAGGATCGCTCCGATTCACGGGGCAGGACGGCCAACCGCTGGAGTTGTCCGTGTCAGCGACTTCGGCTCAAACGATTCCCTGACAGCCCGTGGTAGAACCCTGCAGGATGCCGCAGGGGTCTGCCACGGGCTGGTGAAGCAGCAATCTCCGGTTTGCGCACTGATCCGAAACTTAACCTTAAATCATTGATTTTATTAACCCGGATCTGGAGCCTTCAGTGGTTCAGTTTCACGCTTGATTGATCCGCGTCGCCCCCACATCGTCTGCGCTTGCTTCCAGTTCCGTCAGAAACTTTCAGGTCTTGACGCGCGCTGCCCCTGTCGGCGCAAGGATATGCGCCTTAGAACGCGGGCATCTTGCCCGCTCTTCCTCCCCTTAGTAATGCGCGACAGCAGCAGGTTCGTGTTCCCACGGGTTCAATATTCCGGTATCCGGTACTTGTCCGGAAGCGACTGAATGGCCAACCGCACGCGTTCGCCCTTTTCTGCGCGCACCAAACCGGCGAGCGCATCCTTCGACACGTTGGAAGGATCCACCTGGCAGAGATCGGAAGTTTCAAAAAGCCTGCCCTCAGTCCCGCGGCGGCGCAGTCGGTCAAGGCAGTGGTTGGTGGCAATCTTGAGGAGCCAGTTCACATACGGCTTCGAAGGATCGTAGCTCGACCGCTTCTGATCCGCGCGGATGAACACCTCCTGGGTTGCGTCCTCGGCCTCGTCGAAAGGCCTCAATAGATAGCGGCACAGGGCGAGGACCCTTCGGTAGTGCTTCCGGTAGACCTCTTCGAATTCGGATTCTGGTTGAGTCTGGCTGCTCACGGTCGCGTTCACATTTCTACTACGAACGTGCACGTGACAGAGTTTCAATGAACCCTTATCGACGATCCCCCCGCAGTGCCGCGTAAACTTCTTCGACCCGACGGCGCGCCTGCTGGATCGTCCCCGAATTGTCGATCACGAAATCCGCATACCGCGCCTTCTCGTCCATCGCCATCTGGGCCCCGATCCGCCGAGAGATGTCCTCTTCGGACAAGCCCCTCGCCCGAAGCCTCTCCCGCTGTTGTCCCACCGTGCAGGTCACGACGATCAACTTGTCAAAACGCTTTGCGTTCTTTGTCTCCACCATTAGCGCCGCATCGACAATGGCGATGCAATTGGCATCTTCACGGGCGCACTCTTCCAAAAACGCCTGTTGCCGCAGGAAGATTTCAGGGTGAAGAATATCGGTGAGGACCTTGCGGCGGGCAGGGTCGTCAAAGACGATCGCGCCCAGTTTTCTGCGGTCGACGCGTTGTAGGTCATCGAGAATGCCCGTGCCGAACTCCCGGATAACGGCGTCGCGCACGCCGCCGTCGTGGGAAAGCAGTTCATGGGCGATCTGGTCGGAATCGATCAAACTGCAGCCCAACTCCACAAACATCGCACCGACGGTGGTTTTGCCGCTGCCGATGCCTCCGGTCAGGCCAACCCGGATCACGTGGGAAGTCTGCGCATTCGAGCGCCCGCGATGGTGTTCTTCATGAGCATCGCTATCGTCATCGGCCCCGCGCCGCCCGGTACGGGCGACAGCTTCGACACGACTTCAAGCGCTTCACGTTCGTGAACGTCGCCAACCCAGATGTAGCCCGCCTTGTCGAACTTTTCGACCCTCGGAGAATTGGCGCCAAACAGTTCGACCGCCTCGTTGCGATCCGAAATACGGTTCGCGCCCACGTCGATGACCACGGCGCCCGGTTTGATGAAATCTTTGCGGACCAGATATTTCTTGCCGATAGCGGCAACCAGGATGTCGGCCTCGCGTGTAACCGACGACAGATTCCGCGTCCTGGAGTGGCAGATCGTCACCGTGGCATTCGCGTGCATCAGGAGCATCGCCATGGGCTTGCCCACGTCGTCGCTGCGTCCGAGAACCACGGCCCGCTTCCCTTCGAATTCGACCCCCGAGCGTCGCATCATCTCCATGATTCCGGAAGGCGTGCAGGCCACCAGACCGTCGTAACCCAGGACCAGCGAACCGATATTCGAGGAATGAAAACCGTCGACATCCTTCATCGGATCGACCGCCTCCAGGATCGCTTCCTTGTCGATCTGCCCGGGCATGGGAAGCTGAACCAGGATCCCGTCGATCGTATCGTCATTGTTGAGCGCATCGATCTCAGCCATCAATTCCGAGGTCGTCGTCTCTTCACCTATCTCCAGTTTGTGGCTGAATATTCCAAGTTTCTGACACGTCCGGGCCTTCATGCCGACATAGGAGGCGGAAGCCGGGTCGGCGCCGACAAGCACGACGGCAAGGCCGGGGTGAATCCCGTCCTTCTTCAACGATTCCACTTCGCCCCGAACTTCTTCGTGGATCGCCTTCGCGATCTGGGTCCCGTCAATCAAGGTTGCTTCTAAAGTTGCTGCCATTGGACTCCCTATCGGACTAGACCCTGAATAAGCGCGATTGAGGAAGTATCGATAGTGAAAAAGTAGCGGAAGTACCCGAAATGTCCCCGTCCCGTGCGAAAAGGAATTTGCAGAATCCTGACGGAAAAGGAGGCATTTCGGATGAACGATTATACGCGCAAGAACATGAGGAATCGCAAGCGGCGAATCGAGCGTCGGCTTGGGGACCGGCATTGGAGGGAACAGTCGGCACCGATGTTGTCGGCGAGTAACATGCACTATGAGATGGGCAAGCGGACGCGGGGGACGGCGGTGGGCGGTCTTGGGGCGATGCATCGGGTGGCGCGGCGGACGGGTCTGATCGAGGCCATCGACGCGCGGGTGGATGTGCTGAAGCGGCATCTGCCGTATCACGAGTCGGATCACGTGTTGAACATCGCCTACAACGCGTTGACGGGAGGGACGTGTCTGGAAGACATCGAGTTGCGGCGCAACGACGAAGCATACCTGGATGCGCTGGGGGCGCAGCGGATACCGGACCCGACCACGGCGGGCGACTTTTGCCGGAGATTCGAGCCCGGCGACGTGGAGAACCTGATGGAGGCGGCGAATGAAGTGCGGCTGAATGTGTGGCGGCAGCAACCGGCCGGTTTTTTCGACGAGGCGGTGTTGGACGCGGATGGGACCCTGGCGCCGACCAGCGGGGAATGCAAGGAAGGGATGGATATCGCCTACGACGGGACATGGGGCTATCACCCGTTGTTGATTTCACTGGCGAACACCGCCGAGCCGTTATACCTGGTGAACCGGAGCGGCAACCGGCCCTCGCATGAAGGCGCGGCCCCGCGGTTCGATCAGGCGATCGGGTTGTGCCAGCGCGCCGGGTTCCATCGGATCCTGCTGCGCGGGGACACCGACTTCAGCCAGACCCGGCATCTGGATGGATGGGACGGCCAGGGCGTGGACTTCATCTTCGGTATCGACGCGAGGGCGAACCTGGTGGCGCGGGCCGATGCGCTGGAGCCGGACTGCTGGGCAGTTCTGGAGCGTGAGGCCAGATACGAGGTGGCCACCCAGCCCCGCCAGCGTCCCGACAAGGTCAAGGAACGGATCGTTCGGGAACGCGGTTTCAAGAACGTTCGCTTGCGGGGCGAAGACGTGGCCGAGTTCGCCTACCGGCCCGGCGCCTGTAAGCGGGACTACCGCGTCGTGGTGGTGCGGAAGAATCTGTCGGAGGCCAAAGGGGAGTGGGTGTTGTTCGACAAGATCCGGTACTTCTTCTACATCACGAACCGTGCCGGTCCCGCCGACCGGATCGTGAAGCGCGCGAATCAACGGTGCAATCAGGAGAATCTCATCGAGCAACTAAAGAACGGCGTCCGGGCCTTGAAAATTCCGGTGGGCGACCGGACCGGCAACTGGGCCTACATGGTGATGGCGTCGCTGGCCTGGACCCTGAAGGCGTGGTTTGCGCTGCTGCTTCCCGAAACCGGACGCTGGGCCCCGAAGTATCGGGCCGAGAAGCAGACCGTTCTACGCATGGAGTTCAAGACGTTCCTGAACGCCTTCATCCTCCTGCCGTGCCAACTCGTGCGTACCGGCCGGCGCATCGTCTTCCGGCTCATGGCCTGGAACCCGTGGCTGTCCGTCTTGTTCCGTGCCGTGGATGTGTTGCGTCGTCCCCTGCGATGCTGACCCGATCATGGATCTGAGCCCGGGCGGTCGAGGTCCCGGTTGCTGTCAACCCTTCAAACAGACACGGCGAGGCCCCCACTGAAACAGACGCAACTCGAACCGGAGGCCAGGACAACACGATCCCGGAACGGAAGGTTATGCCTCCAACTTTATGGCTGGGAACCGGCCGTTCGCCATCTGGTTATGCGCTTGTTTTGGGACTAGAATTAACCGTCAATAATACATGATCGACAATGACGGTTTTTCTATCACTCCTGTTCTTTGCGACGCTGTATTCGCCCACCGTCGAACGTGCCTTCACAAGTTTCGAAACCGGCGACTTCGAGTCGGCCGCGGCGCTGCTGGACGAATCCGCAGCCATTGAACCCGCTTACTTCGAGCGCAACAACCTGGCCTACCTGCGAGGGGGGATCGCAGAAATGGAAGGCGACCGGGAACGCGCCGAGGCCGAGTTCGCTCGTATACCGCAAACAAGTGTCCTCTATCCGATGGCCCTCTGGCACAGGGCACGAGCCGCAATCGAGGAGGGACTCGACGGCTACGCGATCGCCCTGATCGATCGCTTGCCTTCGGATTTTCCCTCCCAGCTTCGACTCGAACTGGCCCGGCTGGCATCCGCCTCCGTCGCTCTTCGCATCTACGCCTCGGTGAACACAAGGGAAGCCGTTTGGGGACGGGCGAATCTGAGGAACGATGTCCCCGCGATGTGGCAATTGCTCGGCCGCGACCGGACCGACGACATTGCACTGGAGATCGCCACTCGGCTCCATGCCGGATCGGAAGGGTTCTCCCCGGACCGCCGGATGCTCCTCGCGCGAACGTTTCATGGGAACCGTGCATTCGAGGAAGCCGCTGAACTCTACCGAACCCTGCTCGAGCACGACGAGTTTGGGCCCGAGACCCACTATGAACTGGGCCGAACCTACTTCCAACGAACGCAATACGATCGGGCCATTGAAATATTCGAGCAAACGGTGCGACTCTTCCCGGACACGGACTGGGAACAGGACGCGGAAACGCAGATCGCCTCATCCTACTGGCGACAGTTCGACTTCGCCTCGGCTGAAGCCGCCTACCTCGGGCTCATCGGGAAGTACGACGATGCGAACGACTATCATGAGTTCGTTCGCGACCTGGTGGACATCTATCGATCGCAGGGCCGCATTTCCGACGCGCTGGAATGGACCGCGCGCGCGCTGGACCGGCAGCCGTCAGGGAGTGTCCGGGCAGTTCTGACATTCACACGGGGCAAGATCTTCTACCACGAGGGTCGGCTCGAAGAAGCCTTGTCGGATTTCGAACAGCTTCGGGACATGTCGCTGCGGCCGGCCCCGAACGGGACCGACCGAGCCGAAGTGCGATTCCTCGAGGCGTTGACGCTCGAACGGCTCGGCCGGCTGGAGGAAGCCCGAACAATCTGGACTGAACTCGGAGAGGATCCGTTCACCTACTATGGACTGCGTTCCCTCGCGAAGCTCGGCGAACCGGAAGTTGCGGGTAATACGCTTCAATCGCAGGTCTGGGATGCCATCGCATCGGGTTCCATCGACTCGTGCCGCCGGCCATTCGAGACCGCGGCAACCGATGTCATTCGTCGCCGCAATCGGATGCGGACTCGGGGATTCCGAACCGGAGATAGTCCCGAAGGGGATCTGGTTGGCGAACTTCTCTTTCTGCACCAGTGGAAGGAAGCGTATTTTTGGGCCAGTCTGGATGCATCGAAGTGGGGCGATGCCGCCCTGGCGGATTTCGCAACTGCGGCCGGAGAGTTCCGAAGCGCCATGCTTTTTGCCGACCGCATCCGGCCCCCCGACGACCAGTTGTTCTTGTTCGATGGCAGCTATGACGACGAAGTGCGCGTCCTGATGGGAATGCTCTATCCCGCGGGCTACCCCGAGGCGATCTGCCGCGAAGCGGAAGAGGCGGGTGTCGACCCCCTCTGGTTGCGTTCAATTATTTATCAGGAAAGCCGGTACGACCCCTCGGCTCGGTCCGGGGCGACGGCACGGGGCCTGATGCAGTTCATCCCGGAAACCGCCGCTGACGTGGCAAGGCGGGCCGGGTTGGGAGAAATGACGCCCGAACGCATGTACACGCCCGAAGTCGGTATTCGACTCGGCGCCACGTACTGGGCCGAACTCATGGCCGAATTCGGCCGCCCCGAACTCGCTTTGGCGGCCTACAACGGCGGTCCCCACAATGTTCGCCGCTGGGGTGCCAAGAGCCGTGGAAACGATCCGGCTCTATTCCTCTCCGATATCGGGTTTGTGCAGACAAAGGACTATGTGAGCCGCATATTCGGGCTGTATGCGCGATACGTGCATTTGCAATAGGGCGGGGGTTCGACCGGGAATCGGAAATTCTCGAATTGTCGGATTTCCCGATTGAAGACAGGATTCCCAACGCCTCGCCCCGCACGGAGATCCCGAAATCCCCGATTCCTTGTCGCCATCTACAAATACTCATACCCCGGCCCCCCTCCGCCTTCAGGACATTTCCATTCGATCGCCTGATAGGGGTCCATGATGTCGCAGGTCTTGCAGTGGACGCAGTTCGAGGCGCTGATCTGGAGACGCAATTGGCCCTCGGCATTGGGCGCCATCTGGTAGACGGCGGCAGGACAAAAAAACTGGCAGGGATTTCCGTATTCTTCGGTACAACGCCGGTGGCAGATATCGGGCTCGGTGACCACCAGATGGGAGGGTTGATCTTCTTCGTGCGCCGTCCCTGAATTGTACACGTCGGTCAATTTGTCGAACGTGAGCTTTCCGTCAGGATTGAAAGGCGGCGAAGGTTTCTGTGGAGCGATACGACGGATTCTCAGATGTCCGGGTTCGTTCATATAGCGGTTCCGAAGGCCGCGCCCCCCGGTTGCCATCTGCAGTCCGGCGTGAAACAGGCCGGTCCACAGGCCGCGTTCGAACCCCTGATGGAAGTTGCGCGCCTTCCACAACTCGTCCCGGATCCAGCTACTTTCAACCAGATCTTCGAACCGCCGCAGCCGTGCTGCCGAGAAGTCGTCCGCTTCAATCGCCTCGGCCGCCGCCTCGGCGGCGAGCATTCCGCTTTTCAGAGCCAGGTGGATCCCCTTGAGCCGGATGGCATTGAGGAATCCACCCGAATCCCCGACAATCATCCCGCCATCGAAGTAGTGCCGCGGCATTGCCCAGTACCCGCCTTCGGGAATCGCCTTCGCCCCGAACGACCGCAGTTCTCCGCCTTCGAGCATTCCAGATACCAGGGGATGCTGCTTGAAGGTCTGAAAGCGCTCGTGGGGGTCGAGGCGTGCATTCGGGTAGTTCAGGCCCACCACCAGACCCACGGACACGAAACCGCCATTCATGTTGTAGATGAACCCCCCGCCGAACTCGTCGCTCGACAAGGGGTAGCCCATGGTATGAATCGCCCTGCCCGGCGCGTCACGCTGCGACGGCACCTCCCAGACTTCCTTGATACCAACCGAATAGACCTGGGGATTACGCCCCTCATCCAGTTGGAACCGGCCGACCAACTTTTTCGTCAATGAACCGCGGGCGCCTTCGGCCAGGAGCGTCAGGCGGGCATGCACATCGATACCCGGTTCGTAATTTCCCTTGTGGCCGCCATGCCGGTCGACGCCCTTGTCGCCGGTTCGAACACCCACAACCCGACCGTCTTCGATCAGCAATTCCGACCCCGAAAAACCCGCGAAGATGTCCACGCCATCGTCTTCGACGATCGCGCCAAGCCAGCGTACAAAGCGATTGAGCGAAACGATCACGTTGCGGTCGTTCTTCAGGGGTGGAGGGATGAAAGGAAGCCTGAAACCGCGGCCTCGCGTCAGGTAATAAAAAAAATCCCGTTCGACCGGACACTCGATCGGGGCGCCGCGTTCCAACCAGTCGGGCATCAACTCGGAAATTCCGCGGGGATCCATCACAGCACCCGAGACGATGTGGGCCCCGACTTCCTTGCCCTTCTCGAGTATCGCGATCGTAATGTCGTCCCTGCCCCGCTCTCTGAGGATCTTTCGCAGGTGGTAGGCGGCAGCCAGACCGGCCGGGCCGGCGCCGACTATCAGGACGTCGACATCCAGAACTTCGCGTTCAGACATGGACTGTGAGAATAACAGACAGGAGGGCCGCACCGGCCAACGGACGTTCGGCGACTAATCGTCGTACGTCTTGAACAACAGCGCGGCGTTCGTACCGCCGAATCCGAACGAGTTGGACAGCGCATACTGCGTATCGATCTTTCGGGCGGCGTTGGGAACGTAATCGAGATCGCAATCCGGGTCAGGGTTTTCGTAATTTATCGTCGGGGGGGCCATCTGATTCTGCAGGGCGAGAACGGAGATGCCGGCTTCGACCGCGCCGGCCGCGCCCAGCAGGTGACCGACCATGGACTTGGTCGAGCTGATGGGCAGCCGTCTGGCATAGTCGCCGAAGAGCCGTTTGATCGCCATTGTCTCGAGGCGGTCGTTGGGTAGCGTCGATGTCCCGTGAGCATTGATATAGCCCACTTCTTCAGATGCAACCCCGGCGTCGAGAAGCGCGTTCTGCATGACGCGGAAACCGCCCGTGCCGTCTTCCGAAGGCAGGGTGATGTGAAACGCATCGCCGCTCATTCCGTAGCCAACGATTTCGGCCAGAATCGGCGCTCCGCGCTTCCTGGCCATGTCCAGTTCCTCAAGAATCACGACCCCGGCGCCTTCGCCCATCACGAAGCCATCCCGTTCCTTATCGAAAGGCCGCGACGCTCTGGTGGGCTCGTCATTCCTTGTCGACAGCGCCCGCATCGCGGCGAAACCTCCAACGCCCATGGCAGTAATCGCAGATTCGGAGCCTCCCGCAATCATGACGTCGGCTTCATCGCGCTGGATCACGCGAAAGGCGTCGCCAACGGCATGGGCGCCTGAAGAACAGGCCGTAGACGGGGCGGAATTGGGACCCCTGGCGCCCATTCGAATGGATACCTGTCCCGCCGCGAGATTGATGATGCTTGACGGGATAAAAAATGGTGAGATCTTGCGCGGGCCGCCACGGAGCAGATTATTGTGTTCCCGTTCGATGATGGTGAAACCACCAATCCCCGAACCGATGAACACCCCGGTTCGATCGGCGAGTTCGGCGGTAACTTCGAGACGCGACTGGTTGGCCGCGAAATGCGCCGCCGCGATCGCGTAATGGATAAAACTATCCATTTTTTTGACTTCTCTCTTTTCGATCCAGTTGAGCGGTTCAAAACCATTGAGTTCCGCCGCGATCGTGGTCGAAAAGCCGGAAGAGTCGAAGCGCGTGATCGGACCCACGCCACTCCGGCCTTCCATAAGCCCCGCCCAAGTCTCTTCTGTTCCAATACCCAGCGCCGTCACAAGTCCGACGCCGGTAACGACTACTCGCCTCGACAAGCTAATCCCCCCAGTAGCGCTGACGCGCCGGTTAATTCTTGGGCAGATGTACCTCGATATAATCCATGGCTTCCTTCACGGTCGTGATCTTCTCGGCCGCCTCGTCAGGGATTTCGATCCCGAACCCTTCTTCAAGAGCCATGACCAACTCCACCGTATCCAACGAATCGGCGCCGAGGTCATCGATGAACGACGCCGTTGGAGTCACCTCGGATTCATCCACACTAAGCTGTTCGACAATAATTGCTTTGACTTTTTCTTCTACCGAAGCAGACATTCTTAACCTCCGACATGAATTTCTTTACCTCTGACATCGACCACGGGGTTCAACGGCGTCCATCGACCGAACGTGACCAGATTCCCGGGGCGGGCTGGGCGCTATGACAACACGGCAAGGACATGATCGAGTGAAGATTCGTCCTCCACGTTCAATATTGTAACCGACTTCTCGACCGAACGAACAAGGGCGGACAGAACCTTGCCCGGACCCACTTCAACAAAAGTGTCGACGCCTGAGTCGAGCAGGTACCGCACCGTCTCGGTCCAACGAACCGGACGGGAGGGTTGCCGCTTGAGAGCATCGCGGGCGTGGGCCCCGGTTTCGACGGGCCGGGCATCGACGTTCGTAACGACCGGCATTTCAAGATCGACGAAGTTCAGCAAGTCCAGGTCGGCGGCCAGTCGTTCTTCGGATGGCAGCATCAAACTCGAATGAAACGGCGCGCTGACCGGGAGCAGAATCGTACGTCTGGCGCCAGCCTGCTTGGCCACAGGTAACGCCCGCTCGACAGCAGTGCGGTGCCCCGAAATAACGGTTTGCACCGGCGAGTTGAAATTCGCCGGGGCCACGACGTCGCCATCGGCCACCTGTTCGCAAATCCGGCGGACGGAATCGGCGTCCAGACCACCGAGAATCGCCGCCATCGCTCCCTCGCCAACCGGCACGGCTTCCTGCATGTACCGGCCGCGCCGGCGGACCGCGACAACCGCTTCTCTGAACGACAGCGATCCCCCAGCGACGAGCGCGCTGTATTCACCCAGACTGTGACCGGCGGCAAATGCCGGAACGATCCCCTTTTCAGCGAGTACCCGGTGGACGGACACCGACATGGTCAGGATCGCGGGCTGCGTGTTTTCCGTGAGCTTGAGTGCCTCGTCAGGTCCTTCGAAGCAGAGCTGGGAGATCCGGACATCGAGCACCTTGTCCGCTTCTTCGAACACGGATGCGGCGGCGGGGTACTTTTCGGCCAAAGCACGCCCCATGCCCGCGTATTGCGCGCCCTGGCCGGGAAACATGAAAGCAATTTTTCTGGAAGACATCGGGAATCGAATATTTTGGCAGGTGTGGAATTGGCCTAATCGGCGACCCCGGAACGATCGGCGGCCTTCGTTTCTTTTTCGGCCTGAAACGGCTCCCCCGTTTCATGAGCCCATCCGAGCTTTTTGAATTCTCGCTCAATGGAATCGTTCACTTTCTGCTCACAGAACTCGTGCGCCACGCGCACGGCGTTCTTGAACGCATTGGCGTTGGATCGACCGTGACAAACGATGCCGATGCCGTCCAGGCCAAGTAGCGGGGCGCCGCCGTACTCCGAATAATCGAGCCGCAGCCTCAACTGGTGAAACGCTTTTTGGGCGAATATATATCCGACCTTGGCTGACAAGGTTCGCTGCAGTTCCTCTCCCAACATTGCGGTGAACGCCTCGAATACACCCTCGCTGAGCTTCAAAGCGACATTGCCCGTAAAACCGTCACAGACGATCACGTCGATCTCACCGCCGAAGATATCCCGCCCCTCAACGTTGCCCACAAAATTCAACGGCGCATTTTTCAGAGACTTGAAAGCTTCCTTCGTGAGTTCGTTCCCCTTCGTGTCTTCCTCGCCGATGGACAACAGTCCCACACGGGGCCGCCGCACGCCGAAGATCGCCCGGGAATAGATATCTCCCATGATCGCGAACTGCTCCAGGTGCAAAGGCTTGCAGTCGACGTTCGCACCGACATCGAGCAGGATCACGGGTTTTCCCTTTTGGGTAGGCAGTACCGTAGTCAGCGCCGGACGGTCGACAACCGGGAGCGCCCCGACAATCAACTTCATGGTGGCCATCACGGCACCGGTGTTGCCGGCACTGACGACACCGGAGACGCGGCCCTCGCGCATGAGATTGGCCGCAATCCGGATCGAAGAATCCTTCTTGCGCCGGATCGCCGTGAACGGAGATTCGCCCATCCCGACGACTTCGCTGGCGTGCGCGACTTCGATTCCGAGACCGCCGGTATCGTGGCGGGCCAGTTCGCCGCGAACGCGGTCTTCTTGCCCAACCAGCACCACATCGACGCCGTATTCGGCCGCGGCATGTACAGCACCCTCGACTTCGGCGGCCGGGGCGTGATCTCCGCCCATGGCATCGACTGCGATCTTCGTCACGGGCCAGACTCTACTCTTCCGCCGTTTCGATTACTTCCCGATTCTTGTAGAACCCGCAATGCGGACACGCACGATGGGGAAGTCGAAGTTCATGACAGTTGGGACATTCGGAAAAAGACGGAGCTGTTATCGCGTCGTGTGCACGACGTTGGTTCTTTCGCGCCTTCGAGTGTTTACGTTTTGGATTTGGCATCGTTTTCTCTTCTCTTTACCACGCGGGCCTCAGTCCGAAGGCCCCTTCCGATTTTCGAGTTTCTTCTTGAACTCCATCAACGGCGCGAATGCCGGATTCACCGGCAGGCGCTGACAATCGCATTTCCCGGTGTTGAGATTCATTCCGCATGTGGCGCACAACCCCTTGCAATCTTCTTTGCACATCGGCTTCATCGGTACGGCAAGCAAGACCTGCTCGTGGACAATCTCGTCCAGCAGAAGCGCGGTACCGGCCATGAACGCGGTCGAGGTATCGGCATCCTCAAGTTCGATCTGGTCATTCGTGCTGAACAGTTCGGCTTCTCGAGGCTCGAAGAACAGGTCGAACTTTCGTTGCAACCCTCGATCGATTGGCTCGACACACCGTACACACGTCAATTGGATGGCAGTCCTGAGTTGGCCAACCACCCGAGCCCCACCGCCCTTGAGCTCAACCGACAGAGACCAGTCCAACCCCTCGGACTGCCGCACATCGTCGTCCGAAAAATCGATGTCTCCGGGCATGAACGTCCCGCCCAGCCAGAGCGTCTCTTTACCCAGATCGGCCAGATCGACAACGTACGGTTTTCTGGTCATGGCACGAACGCCGAGGGCGACGGGCATCGCCTGACAACCCGTGGCAAAAACCTGCAGGGTTCTGCCACGCGCCGCTACTCTCAGGACGGCGAAGCCTCTTCTGCAATACGGATACGTCTGAGCGCGCGGTCGGCTTCGTTGCGGAACGGCGAGTCCTGATACTCGTCGATCAACGATTGGTAATAGCCGCGCGCTTCGTCCAGTTCGGCAACAGATTCGTGAAGGCGGCCAAGCTCAAACAGAATTGCGCCGCGGGGGAAATCCGCGGACTCCGCCAGCAATTCGTACTCGGAGATTGCCGCCTGTACGTCATCCCGTTTCTTGAAGGATTCGGCCAGAGCGAATCGCGCGTTGTCGCGAATCGATTCGTCTCCCATATCGATCAGATTTCTGAATATCCTGTCGGACTCTTCCGTATTGCCCAAACCTTCATGGCCGAGCGCGGAAAAGTACTGCGCGATATCGGCAGCCTGGCTCCCAGGATACCCGGACTGGACAAGAGCGGCTTCCTCAATCGTGGCATTGAACCGCGCTTCGTCGGTCTGCCCATCGATACCGTTGTAAATCGCGATGACTTCACCCAAGACCACCTGGGCATTCGCATCGACGCGGGCCGAATAGGCGTTCCAACCGATGAAGGCAGCAACCGCAACGACCACGATAGAGGCACTGGTCAGAAGCGGCTTCGCGTTGTCGACGGCATACATCGCCGCCAACTCCAATTTCGATGTGATTTCGTCCTTCTCTTTGAGTTCTTTTCGACTCAGTCCCTTTCGCGGCACTCGGCGAACCTCCTGTTACTCCGTGGACAACTCTATGTCGAGCGCGTACAACTAGATGTGGACTGCCCGCGAACATCCCGACAAGAGGATCAAACTTGTTGATTTTAGGCCAATTGGGGTGCAAAAACAAGCGACCGCCGAAAGGCTCCAACCTCGCGGATTTACTCGAAACCGTCTCCGCGCGAGTATTTCATGGAGGAAGGAAGCCCGGCACCCAAGTTCGATCGCACCCCAAGTCTCTCGGCCCGGGAAGTTGACGGGTTTCCGAATCGAAGAGCTCTTTCCCTGAAAGGAGCGCGGCAATCCGCAACGTCGGCAATCTCCAATTTCTCGATGACCCTGGGAGGACTCGAACCTCCGACCTCCGGTTTAGGAAACCGCTGCTCTATCCACCTGAGCTACAGGGCCGAAGTTCGATTCTAACAATTCGCACGGTATCACCGACACGCGGCAGCCGAGAAAATTATCGGGCCCTACGAACCGTAGTGGATGAGCGAAAACACATCATATCCCGCAAGCTTCTCGCGGCCGTTCAGGAAATCGAGTTCGACCACGAACGAGAAGCCGGCAACGACGCCGCCAACCTTTTCGACCAGTTGAGCCGCCGCCGCGGCCGTGCCGCCGGTCGCCAGCAAGTCGTCCACGATAATGACCTTGGCGCCCGGGGATACCGCGCCCTTGTGAATCTCCAGCGTGTCGCTCCCGTATTCCAGGTCGTAGGTTACGGACTCGGTTTCGCCCGGCAGCTTCTTCGGCTTCCGGACCGGCACGAAACCGACGCTGATGTTGTAGGCCAAGGCCGGACCGAAGATGAAGCCGCGCGCCTCAATACCCAGGACCAGATCGGCATGGATGGGCCGCACGTGCGCGGTCATGTAGTCGACCAGTCGGCAGAACCCCCTACGGTCCTTCAGCAGCGTCGTGATGTCGTAGAACAGGATCCCGGGCTTGGGAAAATCGGGAACTTCCCGAATCAGCTTCTTGAAATCGTCCATTTCGGCTCAGCCTCGAATAGTGAACGCAGTGAAGGTTTCCGTCGGTTCGATCTCGAATTCTTCGATGGACTCGACCCTCGCGGCCGATGGTCCGGCCTCCAATTCAGCCCGAAACGCGGCCAGCGAGTCATCCGGACCGGCGGCCACAACCTCAACTCGACCATCGGACAAATTCCGCACAAAGCCGACGATGCCGCGGCGTTTAGCCGCCTCAACTGTAAACGCCCGGAAGAAGACTTCCTGGACCAGACCTCGGACCAGATACTTTCGACCCGGCATGTGCGCGGAATCAGTTGGTGATTTCCAGCATCCGGTTCAACGAAACCCGGGCCCACCGGGCCACAGCGTCGGACACCGAGATCCGGTTGACGACTTCGCCTTCGAGCAGGTTCTCCATCGACCAGAGCAGGTGCGACGGATCGATCCGGAACATTGTCGAACAGAGACAACCGCAGTCATCGAGAGGAATGATGAAGCGGTCGGGGTTTTCGTTGCGGAGGCGGTTGACGAGGTGGATCTCGGTTCCGATCGCCCACTTTGTTCCGGTAGGAGATTGGGTCACACACTCGATGATGTGTTCGGTGGACCCCACCGAGTCGGATTCCTGGACCACTTCAAACCGGCACTCCGGATGCGAGATGACCCGAATACCGGGGTAGTTCCGACGGACACGCGCGACGTGCTCGGGCAAGAATCGTCCATGAACCGAGCAATGCCCTTTCCACAGGACAATGCGGCTGTCGATCAACTGCTGAGGGGTATTGCCGCCCCTTTCCAGATACGGATCCCACACAGTCATCTCTTCAAGGCGGAAACCCAACCGATACCCGGTATTGCGGCCCAGATGTTGATCGGGCAGGAACAAGACCTTGTCACCGCGTTCCAGAGCCCAGCGCATTACCGCCGGGGCGTTCGACGATGTGCAGACGGAACCATCGTACCGGCCGACAAACGCCTTGATGCCGGCAGTCGAATTCATGTATGTGATGGGAACGATCCGTTCGGACGTGACCTGCTCCAGTTCTTGCCAGCAAGTTTCCACCTGATCCAGCGCGGCCATGTCCGCCATCGAACAGCCGGCGTTCAGATCCGGCAGGATCACTTTTTGATATTCGGCACTGAGGATATCGGCGCTTTCGGCCATGAAGTGCACGCCGCAGAACAGAATGTATTCGGCATCCTTCCGTTCGGAAGCCTGTTCGGAAGCCCACTGGGCCAGCTTGAACGAATCGCCCCGAAGATCGGCATACTTGATCACTTCGTCCCGCTGGTAGTGGTGACCGAGCACCACCAGGCGCGAGCCGAGCCGCTCACGGATTTCAGTAATCCTGTAATCCGTTTCGTCTTCACTCAAACGGATCAAACGCTCGGGTAAGAGAGCCTGGTACATCCCGACTTGGACCTCTGGAAAATTGAATCGTGCCTGTGCCAGAAAGCTGGTAGCCCGCGGCAGAACCCTGAAGGGCTCTGGCACGGGCTGCTGGATATCCCTCGAGGGACCCTTCGTTCGACTTCAGTTAATCCCCTGAACAGACTTACTTTACTGAATCCTCCGAGATGCTGTCAACCGCCTCGCTACCGTACCGAAACCGTGGACAGTCCCGTTTTCGGACGGCCATTCACGGTTTCGGGCGATACGCGATTCCGCAACGTTCCGATGGCCCCGCCCGGCCACGAGTGCGACGATAGTCTCCTTGACGGGATTGCTCGCCTACACGTAGACTTTTTGTTTTGGCAACAATCGCCGATCTTGAAATTGTCTGAAACATTGTCTGGAACAATGACGGAGCAAAGCATTCATGGCCGATGATGGATCCGGTAGCAAATGGCCGTCCTATACCATGGTCGAACCCCGGATGCGGAAGATTTACTTTCGCTTCTACCAGGAGACCTACAAGTCCTCGGTCCTGGATCGCAAGACGAAGGAATTGATCGCCATCGCCGCTTCGCTCGCGACCGGCTGCGAAGGCTGCCTGGAAGGGCACATCAAGAAGGCCCTCAAGAGCGGGGCTACTCCGGAAGAATTGAGCGAAACCATCGCAATCACGATGGGAGTCAACGCCGCCGCGATTGTGGATTTAACCGACAAAGCGGCTGAGTCGTTACGCGTCAAACACTTCGACACCGTTACCGTGGACTCCAAGGACAACTGAATCCCCGGAGGGTCCCGCATGCCACGTAATGCCGCCATTCTGCTGGTCGTGCTTCTGCTGTCGGTTTCCTCGCTTGCGACTCCTCAGAGACGGGGACGTTTCGTCGATCGCGATGTCATTCCGGATGGATCGCGGGTCCAATACCTGACGTTCACCAGCGACATACTGAACCGGGAACTCGGATACGCGTTGTACCTGCCGCCTTCATACGAGGACACCAGCGACGACTACCCCGTGCTCTTTTTTCTGCATGGCGCAAACGAAAACGAGCGGCGCTGGAGCACGCGCGGTTTCACCGACATCGAGTTGGACCGCATGGTTCTGGCCGGAGAGATCGGCGAGTTCATCGTCGCGATTCCCTTTGGCGAAAACAGTTTCTACACGAACTCGACGAGCGGCGAGCGGTGGGAAGACATGGTGATCGATGAATTCATTCCCATGATCGAATCCAGCACCCGTGCGATCGGTACGCGCGCCGGGCGTGCAATCAGCGGCATTTCGATGGGGGGCTACGGCGCCCTCAAGATCGCCATGCGGTATCCCGAAACATTCAACGCAGTAAGCGCCCACAGCGCGATGCTGATCGACAACTTCGACAACGTCTCGGTCAACCCCCGTGCAGAACAGCTTTACGCGCTGCTCTTCGACCGGATCTTCGGCCTCTCGGACGGCATGGATCATTGGGAATCGAACAATCCGCTCCGGATTGCCAGCGAGTCCGAGGGCATCGACTCACTTCGGATCTACTTCGACTGCGGCACGGAAGACGAATACGGATTTTTTGTGGGCGCCGAGCAACTCCACCAGATTCTCGATATGCGTGGCATCGCACACGAGTTTCAACTCTACCCTGGAACACACGGCTGGGACGATGCCCGCCAGCGCACGCCAACGTCGCTCAAGTTTCACTGGGCGGTATTCAACCAATAGCAGGCCGTGGCCAAACGTGCGGATCCCGGCTCGGCCGACCTTATATAATCTGGGCGTGGTTCGCCCTGTCACGTTCGAGTTCCAACGTGTGGATGCCGAGGTCGCCGGCAGTCGCGATGCCCTTTGGGCTTCCGTTCCCAGAAAGGCGGGCGTCTTTCGCATCTTCGATGTTCACGATCGCCTGATCCTTCTTGAGAAGACCCACAATCTGGCTGAACGGATCGATCGCTTCTACGCCGAAGAACGCGAAACTCGTGCGCTGGACCTGCGGCGCATCACCGGCAGAATCGATTTCTGCCGGACCGATTCCCCGTTCGAAACGCTCTATCTCCTCCATTCGGAGCGCAGGCACTGGTTCCCGAAGACGTATCGCCGGATGCGAACCATTCCGCGGTTTTTTCTGCTGAAGATTAATCCCCGTCAACGCTTTCCCCGCATTTACGCCACACGCGAGGTCAAGGCGGGAGTCCGGTATTTCGGCCCCTTCAAGAGCCGCGCGCAATTGGATCGGATGAAAACAACCCTGGAACGGGCATTCAAACTCCGACCCTGCGAATACAACATTCGTGGAAACGATCCGTATCCGGACTGTCTGTATTTTCAGATGCGAACCTGCTCGAGGCCATGCAACAACGACGTCACCCGCGAGGATTATCTGGGTGATGTGAATCATGCGATCGCCTTTCTTGAAGGACGCGACGAAGAAGTTCGGAAAGCGCTCGTCGATGAAATGCAGCGCCTTGCGGATGCGACGCAATTTGAAGACGCCGCACGTATCCGAAAGCGACTGGAAATTCTGGACCGTGCCCGCAAGAACCACCGTGATGCAAGCATCGAACTCTGGAAGTTCGATTTTCTGGTAGTGATGGAGGCTGGATCGACTCGACGGCGCAAAGCGGCGTTCGTGAAGGGGGGGCGGATCGCCGCCATCGAAGAACACGACGTGGGTACGATCGAGGAAACGCTTCAGGATTCTCTCGACAAGTTACCCCCCGAAGCGCCATCGAACAGTCTGCAGGAAACCCGATACGACGACTTCTGCCTCGTATCCAAATTCATGACTCATCCCGTGAAGTCGGTTCAAATCGTACCCCTGAACGATCGCGGCGCGGCGGTCGGCGCGGTAGTCGAAAAGATCGAAACAGAAAAGAAAGAGGCATCGGCCACGCGGTTGAAGCGGCAAACCGGCCATCGGGAAGACCCATAGCAGGCCATGGCAGAACCCTCAAGGATTCCGCCGCGGGCCGTCAGCTCGCCTTTCTCACGGGTTTTCGTCGCGAAGGGTCGGAGACGCCGTCAGTGTTGGCGATCGCCAGAAAGGGGCCTGCATTCCGAGACTGTAGCGGCGGTCATAGACCGCACAATGGGAGTGGGATCCGGGAGCCCAAATCCCTGAATATTGAAAATGTAGGGGCAGTCTATGACTGCCCGAATCAAGTCCGAATATGACCGCCCGAATCAAGTCGGCGGACGATAATGACGATCTTCAAACCGGCGCGTGTTCAAAAACCTTCACTTTTGGTGATGGTTCACAGTGCCTGGAAAGTTTCTGTTTTTTCCTTGTCAAGACTCGGATCCTTCCAGGTTTTCGATCCACCACCGTTGTATTTCTTCGTAACCGATCAGAAACTTCGCCTTCAGTTCAAAAGGCGCCAACGCCACCACCGCACGCGATCCGGCCAGGAAGTACGGCGACAACTCCGAATTCCGAACCGCTTCAACCCGAATTCCGAACGCCGTGAGCCCCATGAAGATCACCGCGGCAATCAACCAGCCGCGAACGAAGCCGAAAGCGCCGCCCAGAATCCGGTCGAACCACTCGATGTGCGCGACCTTGAGAACTTTGTAGATGAGCCAGATCCCGGTGAACCCGGCAATCAGAGTGGCCACGAACAAAAACGAGAAGCTGATAAACAAGGCAAGATCTTGAGTTGTGACAACATTCGCAAGGAGACGTCCGAGATCGTCATGGAACCAGCCCGCGAGAAACAATCCCGTCAAGACGGTCACAAGTCCAAGCACCTCACGCACGAGTCCGCGCATGACGCTCCGCACAACCGAATACAACACGAGCGCCACAGCCAACCAATCGAGGAACGTGAAGTCGAGGAGTGAAAATGACATGAAGTCTCCGATTTCAAGGGACTTTGCCGTCTATTTAGTCCGTGGCAGATCCCTGCAAGGTTCTACCACGGGCTGTTAAGCCAAATCCAGCCCCGTCAGCCAACGAAAGGCTTCGACATACCTGTCACGGGTACCCTCGACCACGTCCGCGGGAAGTTCAGGCCCGGGAGGCTGCTTGTCCCAGCGTACCTTTTCCAGATAGTCGCGAACGAACTGCTTGTCGAAGGAGGGCTGAGAACGGCCCGGCTCGTACCGGTCCGCCGGCCAGAACCGTGAAGAGTCCGGCGTGAGCGCTTCGTCAACGATCGCGATCTCGCCGTCAATCACACCGAACTCGAACTTCGTATCGCAGATGATAATGCCGCGTTCCCCAGCGAATTCCGCCGCCCGCGTGTAGATCTCGATTGACAGGTCACGCAACCGGGAGATCGCATCGCGCCCGACGATGTCGGCTGCCTGATCTTCGGATATGTTCTCGTCGTGACCGGTGGTGGCCTTTGTCGACGGGGTAAAGAGAGGCTCGGAGAGCTTCGCCGACTCTTCCAGCCCCGCGGGCAGTCGAATGCCGCAAACCGAACCGGACTGTCTGTAGTCCTTCCATCCGGATCCGGTCAGATATCCACGCACGACGCACTCCACGGGAAACACCTGAGCGCGGTGGACCAGCATCGAACGTCCTTCGATCCGATCCCGGAACGGCCACAGGCTTTCCGGATATTCGTCCACGTTGTGGCTGATCACGTGATTGGGCACAAAATCTCTGAAGTACTCGAACCAGAACAGGGACATCTGCGTCAGCACCTTCCCCTTGTCCGGAACCGGCGTGGGCAGCACCACGTCAAACGCCGAAAGCCGGTCCGTCGCGATGATCAACAGCGCGTTGTCAAGATCGTATATGTCGCGCACCTTGCCCCGGGCATGAAGCGTCATACCGGGCAGATCCGTTTGCATTACCGCCATCGAAATTGCCTCCAGAAAACAGAATCGCCCGCCCTTGAAGAAATGGGCAGGCCCTTGGACGCGTCTGGCAAATCCCCGCAGGCGCCCCATTCGGACGCAACTCGGCGGGCGCCTTCAGTTCAAGCGCACCGAAACAACCTTTGAAACGCCAGCTTCCTCCATGGTGACGCCATAGAGCTGATTTGCCGTTTCCATCGTCCGCTTGCTGTGAGTAATTACGATGAACTGGGTTTCACGGCTCATCGCGTGAACCATCCGGGCGAAGCGCTCCACGTTGGCGTCGTCCAGAGGCGCATCGACCTCGTCGAGCATACAGAATGGACTCGGCTTGTATCTGAACAACGCGATCAGCAGCGCCAACGCCGTCAAGGCCTTCTCTCCACCGGACAGTAGCAGCACGTTCTGAAGTTTCTTGCCCGGGGGTTGAGACACGATCTCAATCCCGGCATCCGAAACATCGCCGCCTTCGGCGCGCTCGATCAACCGGAGTTCGCCATGGCCGCCTCCGAAAAGATCGGCAAAGGATTCGCTGAACTTGGCATTGATGGCGGCAAAAGCTTCGGCAAACTGTTCTCGGCAAACCGCGTCGATTTCCTCGATCGCCTGATTCGTATCGCGGATCGCGTCGAGCAGGTCTTGACGCTGAGCCGTCAGTAACTCGAAGCGTCCAGCGGCCTCATCGTACTCCTCGACCGCCATCATATTAACGTCTCCCATCGAGTCCAGTTTCTGGCGGAGTTCCTGATACTCCCGGTCGTGCGCTTCGAGTTCCGACTCGTTGAGCGTCTCGAAACTGTCGAGGCAGACCGACTCGATACTCTCCCTCAACTCACTCCGGCACAAACTGACCAGGTGATTGAGGTCGGCCTCGATTTCCGTCCGCTCGATCTGCAGTGCGTTGGATCTATCCTTCCAGAAATCGTGCTCCTGGCGCGCTTCATCCCATGCCGACTCGGCAAGATTCAGGCTTTGCCGCAGTTGGCCGACTTCGGCGATCAAGCTTTCGATCGTAACCTGGAGCCCCGCCCTCTTCTGCGTGAGCGATTCCCGAAGGATCGTGTCTTCCGAAATCGAGCGAACCGCATCGGACTTTTGAGACGCGGCAGTCTCGACCTGCTCTTCGATCCGGAGCCAGCGCGTCTGGAGTTCTTCGGCCTGGACCTGAAGGCCCGCCAGATCACGAACAAACGTTTCCTTCCGCTCTTCGGTCACTGCCAGACGGGATCCCAATTCGGCCACGGCCGCAGCCTGTTTCTCGGCAGCTTCCCTGAACTGAATGCTGGACTGCCCGCGCACCTGAAGCTCCTGGTCGATCGCGGCTTTCTCGGTCCGGATCTCCTCCAACGCGGTCCGCGCCAAGGCCATCGTCGTTTCCAGTTCCCTGCACTCATCTGACAACCGGACCGCATCCGCCTCGGCATCCCGAACGCGGCGCCGTGTCCGCTCAAGTTCCTCCACCAGGCTCCGAACGCCGTGGTCGAGGCCCATCGCTTCCTTTTCGTACTCCTGAATCCGGGCGGCCGTATCCGCCGACTTTTCTTCCAACTCGGTGACGCGAGCCGCCAACTCCGATGCACGCTGATTGGCTGCATCGAACACCCTCCGGGCGCTCTGCGCACGCCGGTCCAGTTCGCGCATCTCACGCTTCAGCGACAGCGGACCGTACCGGGTTCGTTCGCCCCAACTGATGACGCGATTTCGAACCACTTCACCGCTCCGGGCTACGAACGTCTTGTTCGGGTATCGATTCGACAGCACCCACGCCGTGTCCATGTCACCGACGATGTAGGCGTCTTCCAGGTGGCGGGCAAAAAATCGAACCCGGTCATCCAGACGGACCAGATCCGCAACGGGTGTCGCGCCCTCGATGTTTTCGGTATTAGGCGCCGGCGGCACTGCGTTGTCCAGAACAAGAATGTCGAGCCGGCCATGACTTGCGCCACGAACCACCCCCAGAGCCTTTTCCGCATGGTCCAGACTCTCGACAACGACGTATTGCAGTTCGCCGTGAAGCAAATCTTCGACAGTGGCCTCGTAGTCGGGCGCCACCTCCACAAAATCGGCCAGAATCCCAACCGGCGACCAATCCTGCTCCCGAACGTGATTAAAGAACTGCTGAACGGATTCGGTACCGTATGCGCGGTCGAGGGAAAGCTCGCGAATGGTTTCGAGGCGGTGCCGGGTGGCCTGCTCCAGGGAACGGGCGTCCACGACGGCAGCCTGGGCATCTTCCAGTTCGGATCGAAGCCGGGAAAGCTGCTGCTCCGCCGTATCGCGCTCCAGGACCAACCGGCCCATCTGCAAACGCCGGGATGACTGCTCGATCTCGACGGCTTGCAGCTTTGCGCGACTGCCCTCGACGATGAGCCGGGCTTCGCCCTCTTCTTCACGGATGCGTCCAATCTCACTACTCAACCGTCGCAAGAGTTCTTCGTTCCCGGTCAAACTGTTGCCGAGTTCGGCCTCTTTTCCGATGACATCGAACCGCCGGTCTCTAAGGCGGTCGATCGCAGACTCTTCTTGTCTGCGGCGATCGGAAAATTCGTCCAACTCGGACTGGCTGACCGCCAAATCGTCCTTCTGACGGATCAGATTCTCCTTGAGACTTTCGAGCTTGACCTCTACGGCCGCGATCTCCGAATCCCGTCTTTCGATGTCCCGAACAACGTGGTCCTTTTCGGCGATGAACTCCCTGGCGCGCTCTTCAAGGGAGCGAACCCGATCCTCCAGATGCTGGATCCGTTGGACCGTCGTCTCAAGTTCGAGCGTTGTCTTGACGTCCTGTTCGCGCGTTTCCTGAATCTGATTCTCCTTCGCCTCGACCTCGGAACGGCAACGATGAACCCTGGCTTCCAGTTCGGCGATCTTCGCTTCGAGCGCCTTGCCCTCGGCATCGACGTTGGCGAGCGATGCGGCGACGCGTTCCTGCCCGGCAATCAGTTTTTCCGCGCGCGTGGAAAAGATCGCCGCGAGGACCTCGCGCAAGCGGCTACGGACTTCGCGGTAACGCCGCGCCTTTCCGGCCTGACGCTTCAGGGAGTTCCGCTGCCGTTCGACTTCAGCGAGGATGTCGTTCACCCGAGACAAGTTGCCTCGGGCGGCCTCGAGCCGCGACTCGGCCAGTTTGCGTCTCGCCCGAAACTTGGTGATCCCCGCGGCCTCTTCAATCAACATGCGGCGCTGGGTCGGCTTGGCGGACAGGAGCTGACCGATTCTTCCCTGTTCGATGATGGCGTAGTGGTTGGGACCGAGCCCGGTACCGAGGAAGATGTCCTGAATATCACGCAGCAGGCACGGACGACCATTGAGGAGATACTGGCTTTCACCCGATCGGTAGAGGCGGCGCTGGACAGTGAGTTCGACCGGTCCCGGTGGAGGACCGCCGTTGGAATGCGGCGGAGCGTCGTCGACGAGACTGATCGTCACCTCGGCCATCCCCAGCGGCGCCCGCTTGCCGGTGCCGTTGAAGATGATGTCCTGCATCTTGTTGCCGCGGAGAGACCGCACCTTCTGCTCACCCAGAACCCACGCAACGGCATCGGCAACGTTACTCTTCCCACACCCGTTCGGACCCACCAGGGCAGTCACACCGCCGTTGACGGCAATCTCCGACCGGTCGTAGAAGGATTTGAATCCCTGGAGTTCAATACGGCGCAGTTTTAACACTCAAACCTCTCGCCCCACTGGGGGTGAAAGCGGGCTAACCACACCAGCATCTCACTCACCGAGACATATTGGGTCCATTTCCCGCTGGGTCCGTTTCATGGAGTTTTCGTGGATCGCCCATGACGTGAAACAAGGGCAGCGCCTGTCATTCGGGTAAGGCAAAGACGTACAAATTGGGCGCGGTTCCGGGAGTCAGTTCCGGCGCCAACCCGTTCATTGCCCCCGACACCAGCGAGTTGCCAGTGCTGACGGCCACGTACTGGCGCCCATCGACGGCATATGCGATGGGATAGCCGGTTACCGCGGAACCAAGATTGACTTCCCACAGGATATCGCCCGACTCCTGATCGAAAGCACGGAAACGGCCGTTGGCATCGCCCGCGAACACCAGCGCGCCCCCGGTCGTCACAACCGACATCATTCCCGCGCGCTGCTCGTACTTCCAGTCATCCCTTCCCGTCTCAACAGAGATGGCGTGCAGCGTGCCGACGGTATCGGTTCCCGGAGCGATCTGGCCCCGTGTGGTGATGCCATACAGCGAGTTCAGGCTCTGCTCGCCGGTCGACGCCGTCACGTTCATGCAAGCGTTCTGAAGAGGGTAGTACATGGCGTTCGTCAGGGGGCTGTACGCGCCCGCTGGAAACCCCTTGCCGCCGCTGGTTCCCGGACACACCAACGCCTGATCCCCAACCTCGGTGAACAACATTTCGGGATTCACGCGCACCTCGCCCGAACCGCCGATAACGTCCACCACCGTCTGGGGCACCGTTGGACGCGCCCACAGGAACTCCCCCGTTTCGCGGTCCAGCGTGTACACGATTCCTGTTTTCCAGGGAACGCCGGTAATGACCTTTCGCACCTCGCCCGGTACGATATCGGGGTTCACCCAGTCGACTGCACTCGCATCGGGTGCGACCGCGGTATCGACCAACAACCGCTCGAACGGATGGTCCAGATCCCAATGATCCACGACGTGCTGGTAGTACCAGACGATCTCCCCCGTATCGCCGTCCAGAGCCAGTGTCGAGTTGTGGTAGAGATATTGATCGTCGTTGTCCCCGATGATGAACTTGGGCGCGGGCGAGGTGACCGACGTGCCCACATAGACCATATTCAACTCGATGTCGTAGCTCGGCACCATCCACGCACCGACATGCCAACGGTTCTCATAGGGGACGTCCCCCCAGGTCTCATTGCCGGGTTCGCCCGGCGCGGGAATCGTGCGCCGGCGCCAGATTTCCTCGCCTGTTCTCCCATCGTGGGCCGTAATCACACATGCATCCGGCCCGCCTTCGGGTTCGCAACCGCGACTTGAAAAGATCTTGCCATTCGCGGCAATTGGGCCGGACGTCTGTTGTGCGGGATGCACCTGATAGTCCGCAATCCGGGTTTCCCAGG
Source organism: Terriglobia bacterium (assembly GCA_963555775.3). Classification (GTDB taxonomy): domain Bacteria; phylum Acidobacteriota; class Terriglobia; order 20CM-2-55-15; family 20CM-2-55-15; genus JAJEDW01. Next base: position 983,483 of record CAUVWY020000010.1, read on the forward strand.
CCAGTTCGCCCGTGAGGGCGTCCAGCGCATAGATGTAATCATCGCCGCTCAAGTCGAGAATCGTTGTGCCGTAGACACCCAGGTTCCGGTTGATTTGCGCGAAAGGTATGTACTGGCCCAGGTCGTCGGGCCACTCGCGCTGGTATTCCCACAGCAGGTCGCCGGTCTCCGCGTCGAAGGCCTGTGTCAGATCGTTGGGATTCGGAAAGAACATCAGGCCGTCATGGACCAGCGGGGTTCCTTCCTGAACGCCCGTTCCCAGGGGGCGGGTCCAGACCAGGGCCAGTTCGTTGACATTGTTCCGATCGATCTGATCGAGAGGGCTGTACCCCCATCCGTTCGTCGTCCGGCGCCACATCAGCCAGTCGGCGGGGTCCGGATCGGCGAGCATTGCATCGGTCACGGGCGAAAACTCCCGGTCTTGAGCCGCGGCAGGCAGTGCCGAGGCGATGGCGAGGAGTACCCCGAGTAAGGGCGTCATTAAACGCATCATGTTGAATGCCTTTGTCCGGATGGATCGACTCAGCCGCATCTTACCAATTTCGGCTCGACGGAACGTCGATATCCGGAAAATCGGGACTATCGGCGAGCGGACTCGAGTCGAAGCTCGAACATGGTCGGCCAAAGCTTGCCGGTCAGGAAGAAGCGTTCCCGCGCCGGATCGAAAGCTATTCCGTTCAGGACTGCGTCGGACGTGGTCGGGCGAGTCTCCTCGGAAAGAGGCGTGAAGTCGATTTCGCGGATGACCGCGCCCGATAGCGGATCAATCTCGACAATGGTGTTGGAAAACCAGATGTTCGCGTAGACGGAGCCGTTGACATACTCGAGTTCGTTCAGATCAATGACGGGACCGGCCGGGCCCCGAACCTCTACTCGCCGCACTTCAGCAAACGAATCCGGATCCAGAAAGCGGAGCATCGCGGTACCGTCGCTCATTATCAGGTCCTGACCGTCCGTGGTGAGTCCCCAGCCTTCCCCGGGATAGCTGAATTGCCCGATCTGCCGAAGGCTGTCCTTGTCGTAGATGAAGCCGAGACCGCTGGTCCAGGTAAGCTGAAAGATCCGGGAATCGACAGTGGCGATCCCCTCGCCAAAGTACTGTGACGGCAACACAACTTCTTCGATTACGTTTCCGCTGTCGATCTCGACCTTGCGCAGAACGGACTGGCCGCGACGTCCCGTTCCCTCCACCAGAATCCCGTCTTCGAAGTAGAGGCCCTGCGTGTAGGAGGTCGGATCGTGGGGATGGCGGGCCAGGATCTCGTAACCCAGATCGAGCGTATCCTGCGCGGCACTCGCGCCGCGCCGGACGACCTCCCACCCGGCGATACCCGCAATCAGAGCGACGATCGCGATCGGAAGAGTCCAGCTACGTTTCCTGCGTTTCGGTCGACGTGGCATTCAGCAGTCCATGGGCTTCGGAAGTTCGTGGGGCTGAGCCGGGCTCAAATGTTCATCGCCAAGCCGTCGCGTGGCAAATCGATCATGCCACAGGCCATTGTGTCATGGGTCTGTGGATCGATCAGTATGAAAGCTCCCGTGTCGCGGTTGGTTCGGTATGCGTCGCAGAAAACCGGTTGGAGTGTCTGTATTTGGACGCGGCCAAGCTCGTTCTTCTGGAACAGGGCTTCGGCCTGATCCGCCTCGAGCGTGTTTACGTCGATCCTGTGCTCGACCTTCCGCACGACGGCTTTCGTCGTTCTCGACGTATGCTTGAGTAGGTATTTCTCGCTGAGATCCAGCGGCCGCTCGGACATCCAGCAGATCGTGGCGGCGAACGTCTTCGTTTCGAGCGGCTCATCCACGAGGCCGACGATCATGTCGCCGCGAGAGATGTCGATATCGTCTTCAAGCGTGATCGTGACGCAACGATGGAGCCCGACCGAGTCCATATCGCCGTCAAAGGAAACGATCCGTTCAACCTTGCTGACAAGGCCGGACGGCAGCACCTTGACCGGGTCGCCCACCGACACGCGCCCCGCGGCGACGCGCCCCATATAGCCTCTGAAATCGTGAAGGTCTCCGGTCTGGGGGCGCGACACCAGTTGAACCGGAAAGCGAAAACCGACCGTGGAGTCGTCGGTACCCGGGGCTATCGTTTCCAGCAACTCGAGGATCGTTTCGCCCTGGTACCAGGGCATCGCGTTTCCACGTTTGACCACCATGTCCCCGGCCGACGCGCACATCGGAACGTACCAGGCGCGGTGAGCCTTGGCGTGGCGGACGCCGAGCCGGTCGAAGAACTCTACGAACTGGAGACGGATTTCGCGATATTTCGCCTCGGAATAGTCCACGAGATCCATCTTGTTGATGGCGATGACGAAGTCGGTAATTCCGAGCAAGTGGGCGATACACACATGTCTTCGGGACTGCGAGAGCATCCCGTTGCGGGCATCCACGAGCAGCAGGGCCACTTCGGCCGTGCTGGCGCCGGTCACCATGTTTCGCGTGTACTGTTCGTGTCCGGGCGTGTCCGCGATGATGAAGCGCCGCCGCGGCGTTGCGAAGTACCGATAAGCGACATCGATGGTAATGCCCTGTTCCCGCTCGGCGCGCAGGCCGTCGGTCAACAGGGCCAGATCGATCCCCTTTCCTCCTCTCTGCTCGGTGTAGGTCCGGGCGGCCGCGATCTGATCCTCGAACGCTCCCTTGGTGTCCAGGAGCAGACGCCCGATCAATGTGGACTTGCCGTCGTCGACACTGCCAGCAGTGGTCAGGCGCAGCAACTCGATTTCAGCGGTTGCGGTCGCCGCGGTCGCGCTCAAAAGTAACCTTCCTTCTTCTTGTCTTCCATCGAGTTCGAACCGTGATCGATCACACGCGTCTCGCGTTCGCTTCGAATCGCGACGACGGATTCGTTGACGATCTCATCTACCGTTGTCGCCGTGGACTCCACGGCCCCGGTGCATGGAGAACAACCCAACGTCCGGAAACGAACCGACATGAGCTCCGGAGACTCGCCTTCCTTCAGATTGCCCGCATCGTCTGCCGGGATCAGGTTGGCGCCCCGGCGAACGACCAGACGCTCCTGCGCAAAATAGAGCGGAACAATCGGGATTTCTTCCTGGCGAATGTATTGCCAGATATCGGATTCAGTCCAGTTCGAGAGGGGAAACACCCGCATGGTTTCACCCTCGAACACCCGCGTATTGAACAGGTGCCAGAGTTCCGGACGCTGGTTTTTGGGATCCCATTGCCCAAAGGAATCCCGAAACGAGAACACGCGTTCCTTCGCGCGCGACCGTTCTTCGTCACGCCGCGCGCCTCCAATGGCCGCATCGAAGCCGCCATGTTCGAGTGCCTGGAGCAAGGCGGTGGTCTTCAACAAACCGCAGCACCGGGCGACCCCAAGCTTCAACGGATGAGATCCATTCGCGATGGCCTCTTCGTTTCTGTGGACGATCAACCGCGCTCCGATCTCCGCCGTAAAGCGATCTCGAAACTCGATCATTTCCTTGAACTTGTACCCCGTATCTATATGAAGCAGCGGGAACGGGATAGGCGCGGGATGGAAGGCTTTTCGCGCCAAATGCACGAGAACGCTCGAATCCTTCCCGATCGAGTACAGGATGACGGGGTTCTGAAATTCGGCGGCGACTTCGCGCAGTATAAAGATCGATTCGTCTTCGAGCGCCGCCAGATGGCTGGTATGTGTTCCGGTCGTCATGGTTTCTCTTGTTGCTTCTCTCCAACGTGAAGTCCGCATTCTTTGGAGTTGGCATCCTCCCACCACCAGCGGCCCGAACGGATATCCTCGCCGGGTTCGACGGCTCGCGTGCATGGAGCGCAACCAATGCTCGGATACCCCCGGTCGTGAAGCTCGTTGTAGGGAACCTCGTTTCGGGAGATATAGGATTGAACTTCGTCCCAGCTCCAGTCCAGAAGCGGATTGAACTTGAAGAGTCCGTTCACCTCATCCCAGGTCTTTACATCGAGCCCGTCCCGCGTCGGAGACTGTTCGCGCCTCAGTCCGGTCACCCACGCCTTCTTGCCGGACAGTGCCCTTCCCAGGGGCCCGACCTTGCGTATGCGGCAACATTCCTTGCGCTGTGCGACGCTGTTGTAAAAGGCGTCGGGACCGTTCCGCTCGATATAGGTTTCCAACTCGAAGGTATCCGGGCAGTACGACCGTATCGCGAGGGGATACTTACCGCGCGCCGCGGACATCAGCCGATAGGTTTCCTCGGGAAGCCGTCCCGTGTCGAGCGTGAAAACCTCGATGCCGCGCGCGTGCTTCGAAATCAGATCCAGCAGCACCATGTCTTCGGCGCCAAAACTGGTCGCAAACACTGCCGGGCTGCTTGCCATTGCGATTTCTTCGAGGACCGAGACGACGGACGCGACACGCCCCGTAATCACCTCCCGCGCTATTCCCGGATCGTTCATCGATTCTTCACCGCAATGCGAAACAAGCGATACCCGCCGTCAAAAGCACGGCGGCGAGCAGGCCCCTCAACACCGATTCCGGCACCCGCCCCGTCAACGAGCTTCCAAGATAGATTCCCGGAAGAGAACCCAACAGCAGCGCCGCCAGCAGAGCAAAATCCACGGTACCAAGATGCAAGTGACCCATTCCGGCCACCAACGCCAGAGGCAGCGCGTGCGCCAAGTCGGTACCGACAATCCGTTTTGCCGCCATCGTGGGCCGGCATACCATCAAGACCGTGACCCCGAGGGCGCCCGCACCCACCGAAGACAGCGTTACCAGACCGCCCACGACCACCCCTGACAGAACAATCCATTGACCCTGGGGTTCTCCCGACCGCTCGGCCAAACCCTCGGCCATGCGGACGAACCGGGTCTTCAGAGCGAGCGCCGCCGCGGTCAAAAGCAGCGCCACACCCAGAACCGGCAACACCGCGGCGTCCAGGAATTCACGCGACCGAAACCGGTCGAGCAGCAGGATCGACACCGCGGTTGCCGGCAGGCTCCCCATCGCCAGCAACCGCATCGTCCGCCAGTCCACATTCCCCGCGGCACGGTGTTTCCACACCCCGACCGACTTGGTCGCCCCAGCAAAAATCAGGTCGGTGCCTACCGCAACAGCCGGGGAGATGCCCAGAAAGAAGATGAGCACCGGAGTCATCAGGGACCCGCCTCCGACTCCGGTCATGCCCACGATCATGCCGACGCCGAATCCAGCGATGGGAAGAAAAAAGTTGAAATCCACTATCCGAGTCCAGCCGACGATCCCTGTCGCCCGATCCGCCTGATCGACGTCTGATTCTAAAGTAATTCTATATCTTTAGTCAACAATAGGTCCCCACCTTCCCTTCGACTGCTTCCTTACCTGAATGATTGAATTTGTTGAGTTTACAGCCGCTTTCCCAAATGACGGACCTCGATCTGGATGTACTCTAGTAAGTCAGTATAGAATAGTCGCGGGGAACCAACTGACCGAGGGGGAAACGCCTATGGCCACAACCGAAGCCAAAAATGGATCGACTGGCAGTGATCGCTGGGCGAACCTCCCTCCCGAAATTCGCGACGAGATCGACATATTCGAGACCCAGCTTCGGCGCGTCCAGAGCGGTCAGACACCCGAAAAGGTGTTTACCGAATTCCGGCTTCGACACGGCGTTTACGGCCAGCGTCAGGACAACGTCCAGATGCAGCGCATCAAGATTCCACTCGGAATGCTGACGACCGCGCAAATGCTCTGCCTCGCCGATCTCTCCGAGGAGATTTCAGACGGCATCAGCCACATCACAACTCGCCAGGACGTCCAGTTCCACTTCGTGGACATCGATGACACGCCCAACATGATGCGGCGCCTCGCGGAAGTCGGTATCACGACGAAGGAAGCGTGCGGCAACGTCGTGCGAAACGTCACCGCATGCCCTGAAGCCGGCGTCTGCGGGACCGAGGTCTTCGACGTCACGCCTCATGCTCAGGCAATGGCTGCTTTCCTGCTGCGTCATCCCGACGCGCAGAACTTCGGTCGAAAATTCAAGGTGGCCTATTCGGGCTGTGAAGAACGTGCCTGCGGGCTTGCACGGATGCATGACATCGGGGCGATCGCGGCGGTTCGCGAAGAAAACGGAGAGTCCGTGCAAGGATTCAAGGTCTTTGTCGGGGGCGGACTCGGCGCCGTTCCGCATCAGGCAAAACTCTATTCAGATTTCGTTCCAGCCGACGAACTTCTCCCGCTCGCGCAAGCGATGGCCCGCGTATTCGCGCGCCTCGGTGAAAAGGACAACCGGGCCCGCGCCCGGATGAAGTTCCTGGTCCATGGATTGGGACTGGAAGAATTCAAGCGTCTCGTCGAGGACGAACGCCGCAAGCTGCCCGAGGACTCACGGTGGACATCCCTGCTGAAAGATTCGTCGAAATACCGTGAAAGCCCCCTGAAGCCGGGCGCCGAGCTTGCCGAGAACGCGGAAGCCGATGACAACTTCAGGGAATGGGCGGCAACGAACGTGCATCCGCAGGCCCAGGCTGGGTACTCGATGGTGGAGGTCTTCCTGCCGCTTGGAGACATCACCGCCGACCAGCTTCGTGACCTGGCCACTCTGTCGCAAAAATACATCAAGGACACGATTCGCACGACCGTCAGCCAGAACATCCTGCTGCGTTGGGTGTCCAACCGGGATCTCCCGGCGCTCCATCGCGATCTCGATCGGGCCGGACTCGCGCGGACGAATGCTTCGCGAATGGCCGATGTTACGGCATGCCCGGGCACCGATTCCTGCAAGCTCGGTATCACGTCGTCGCGGGGTTTGGCGGCGGTTCTCGACGCGCGGTTCGCCAGCGACCTGTCCGAAACGGCGAAGCGCGGCGACTTGAAGGTGAAGATCAGCGGGTGCTTCAACTCCTGCGGCCAGCATCACATTGCCGATATCGGCTTCCTTGGGTCGGTCCAACGCAAAGGGTCCTTCACGGCGCCCGTATTTCAGGTCGTTCTGGGAGGCGCCACCCAGGGAAACGCTCAATCCTACGGTCTGGTAACGGGCAAAGTCCCTGCCCGCCATGCCCCAAAAGTCGTCGACCGCCTGTCAGCGGTCTACTCCTCCATGAGACTGGAAGGAGAAACGTTCACGGAGTTGGTTGCCCGGCTGGGTAAGGCCCGGATGAAATCCGAAATTCAGGAATTTGAACTGAAGCCCCACGATCAGGATCCCGAAGCCTATCTGGACAATCGCCAGACCTGGGAATACCACAAGGAAACCGGTGTCGGCGAGTGCGCCGGAGAAGTGGTCGACCAGGCGGAATTCATGCTCGAGGAAGCGGATCGCCTCGTGTTCGAAGCGACTGTCGCCCTCGACGACCGGCGTTTCGGGGAAGCCTCCGCGGGCGCCCTGGCGGCAACCATGCGCGCGGCGGATGCCCTTCTCTCGACGCGCGGACTTCTGCTGTCCGACAACTACGACTGCGTTTCGGAATTTCGACAGCTGTTTTACGAAACCGGACAATTCCACAAACCGTTTGCCGAGAATTTCTTCAGAACGGCCGGTGGGAACGGACATGAGGTTTCGCCGGATGAATCGCGGCGCCGGGTTGAAGAAGCCGCGCTGTTCCTCGAGCAGGCTCAAACCGTGTACAGCAAGGCGTAAAGGGTAGTCGGTCACCGCACGGGATGAATCTTCAGAAAATCAACCTCAAACTGTTCCTCGACGCACCGGAGACGGTTCCGGTCGACGCACTGTTGCCCATTTTCGCGCGATGGCGGGAGCAGAAGGACCATCCATCCCAATGGGTGGACATGGCCGACTACGCACATATCGACCGCGGCCCGGGCGTGATGATGATCGGCCGCCGGGGAAATCTGGCGCTGGATCTGGGGGATCCCGGCCCCGGCATCCTTTATGCGAACAAAAAGGACCTGAACGGCGCACCTGAAGATCGGATCCTGGATACGTTTCGACGAACGCTGGCGCTGGCGGGCGCATTGATCGAAGAACCCGGGTATCCGGTTCAACTGAAGGCGAGACCCGGTTTTTGGCAACTGGTGTTCAACGACCGGATGGAAACGCCAAATTCGGACGCCACCGATGCCGCATTGCGGCCCGGGATCGACAAGGCGCTCGATCGCATCTTTGGCGCCGGCAACTACACGGCTGTTCACGAGAGTGATCCTCTGCGCCGCTATGGGTTGATCGTCCACAGCGACGCCGTGGACGATTTGAGTCAGATCGCGGCAAGACTCCACGCCCCTTCTGCGACGTATCCGGAAGGGCCGGCGGCATGATATCCCGCCGACATTTTGTCGGAGGCGCCGCACTCGCAGTCGCCTCGTTCAATGCCGGCTGCCGCGCACGGCAGCCGCACCAGGCAACCGAGGGCGGGAGCCCGCCGTCCGGCGTTTTCGAACTGGAGGAACTTTCCCTCAGCGAACTTCAGGACGGGCTACGGTCGCGGCGTTGGACAGGCGAACACCTCACGCAACTCTATCTCGAACGAATCGAAGCCCTCGACCGGGAAGGCCCCCGATTGGGCGCGATCATTCGCACCAATCCGGACGCACTTGCCATTGCCCGTCAACTGGACCGTGAGCGACAAACAGGACGGATCAGGGGACCGCTTCATGGGATCCCCGTGGTCATCAAGGACAATATCGAGACGGCCGATTCGATGCCCACAACCGCGGGCTCGCTGGCTCTTGAAAACTCGATTCCAACGCGGGACGCCCCTCTGGTGTCGCGGCTTAGAGACGCCGGCGCCGTCGTCCTTGCAAAGACGAATCTCAGCGAATGGGCCAACTTCAGGGGTGCGAATTCAACCAGTGGGTGGAGTGCGGTGGGAGGACAGTGCCGTAATCCCTACGCTCTCGATCGGAACCCCTGCGGGTCGAGTTCGGGATCGGCCGTCGCCGTATCGGCCAATATGGCGCCCATCGCGGTCGGGACCGAGACCGATGGTTCGATCGTCTGTCCGTCGGCCAAGAACGGCATTGTCGGCATCAAACCCACCGTTGGACTCGTCAGTCGCACGGGCGTGATTCCATTGGCCAGAAGTCAGGACACCGCGGGTCCGATGGCCCGTACGGTCCGCGACGCGGCTCTTCTGCTGGGAGTCATGGCAGAACCGGACGATATGGATCCGGCCACCTTGTCCGATCGTGCTACATTTCCGACCGACTATACGCAATTTCTGGACGCCGACGGGCTTCGCGGCGCGCGAATCGGGATTGTCCGGAACTTCAGTTTCGACGCACCGGTCTGGAGCCACTTCGAAGATTCACTCCAGGCGCTCCGCGACGCCGGAGCCGTGGTTATCGACCCGGTCGAGATTCCGAACCTGGCCCGGTTGAGCGGACCGGAATTCACGGTTCTGCTGTATGAGTTCAAAGACGGAATCGACCAATATCTCGGGGGGCTCGACGATCGCGCACCCGTTCACAATCTGGAAGAATTGATCGCTTTCAACGAATCCAACGTCGAACGCGAGATGCCCTACTTCGGTCAGGAACGCTTCAGGGCGGCTTTCTCGAGTGGCGGACTGACGGATCCCGCCTATCTGAATGCCATCGCCGCATGCCGGCGACTGTCGCGTTCCGAGGGAATCGATGCCGTTATGGACCAATTCGGCCTCGACGCATTGGTTTCGCCCGAAGGGGGGTTGCCATGGTTGACCGACTACGAGCGGGGAGATCGGTACACGGGCAACAACTCGCAACCCGCCGCGGTCGCAGGATATCCCAACGTGACGGTGCCGATGGGCCTGCTCGACGGTCTCCCACTGGGCATTTCGTTCTTCGGACGGGCATGGAGCGAACCTGTCCTCATACGACTGGCTTTCGCATACGAAAAAGCGACGAACCGCCGCGAACGACCGCGGTTCCAGTCAACCGCCTCCCATACTGAAAGGGCATCATGATTCTACTTAACCTCATCGATCTCTATTCGCTCGTCGTATTGGTTGCCGTTGTGCTATCGTGGATACAGCTTCCCCACGGCAATCCCATCGTCGGGATCGTCAACACGCTGACCGAACCCCTGCTCGCTCCAATTCGCGGGCTGCTTCCCGCAATGGGGGGGCTCGATTTTTCACCTCTGATTCTGCTGTTCCTGTTGCAAATCCTGAAGAGATTAGTGGCCGGGGCTCTCTGAAGTTACCCCGCCGGCGCATGGACCGGCGCGTTCATCGTTGGGGTCGGGGCGGTAATCGTGCAGTCATAGACTGCACCTACAGTGGGAGTGAGCGGGGCGCCCGAATCCCTCAATATTGAGATCGGGATAGGGGGGAGCCTCACGGCTCCACCCCTCCCACACCACCGTGCGTACGGGTCCGTACACGGCGGTTCGGCGGGGTGAGCTAGCGACCGCCGACCAAACGCGGAAGACCCAACGAGTCAAAGTACGCGTTGGGCAGCGCAAAGGAAAGCGCCGGTGAGTTGGCCAGACGCCACGGACCATGAGGACTCCCAGCGGTCCGAGCCGCCAGATCCGTCCCCACGCGCCGCCGACGGAGTTCGGCAAACCGCACACGTCCGCGTTTCCACTGTGTCCAGTACACCGACCGCAGTCGGCGCCGGTACCAGCCTTCAAGCTTTTGAAGCGCCGAGGGCGTCTGGCAGTGTCCATAGTATCCTCGCCAGCCCCGCAGATACGAAGCCAGCTCGGCCACCATGGTCGTCATTGCCACGCGCCGCCTCCGGCGGGTCAGTTCCCGAATCCGGCTCTTGAAGCGGCGGATCGTTGTCGGCGCAATGCGCCGTCGCGGATTGGGGCCGCTCGTAAAGCTGAATCCCAGAAACTTCCGCTCCCGTGGCCGGGCCACCGCGCTCTTCTGACTGTTGACTCGAAGCCTGAGCTTTCGGGTAATGAATCCGGTAATACTCGCCATCACCCGCTGGCCCGCCCGTTCGCTCCGGACGTAGATGTTACAGTCGTCCGCATAACGCACGAATCGGTGGCCCCGTCGCTCCAACTCCCGGTCCAGTTCATCGAGCACGATGTTGCTCAGCAACGGCGACAGGGGTCCGCCTTGCGGCGTTCCCTCGTCGACCGGACTCACCAAACTGTTTTCCATCACCCCGGCCGTCAAGAACGCCCGAATCAGCTTCAGCATTCTCTTATCGGCGATGCGTTTTGCCAACGCCGCCATCAACCGGTCGTGGTGAACCCGATCGAAGAATTTCTCCAGATCCAGGTCGACCACCCAACCGTAGCCTTCCGCAATATACTCCTGTGCTTGGGCCACGGCCTGATGGGCCGAGTGCCCCGGGCGAAACCCGTGGCTGTGTAGGGAAAACGTCGGGTCCCACCTACTCTGCAACACCTGTAAGACCGCCTGCTGGATGAATCGATCCAGCGCCGTCGGAATGCCGAGCTTGCGCGTTCCGCCGTCCGGCTTCGGGATTTCCACCCGTTTCACCGGTTGCGGTCGGTAGGTCCCACCGAGCAACTGCTCCCCGATGTCTGGCCAGTGCGTCTTCAGGTAGACGGGTAACTCCTTGACCGTCATGCGATCAATCCCCGCACTCCCTTTGTTCGCCTGAACTTTTCGCAAGGCCCGCTCGCAGTTCTCCCGCTCGCAGACCTCTTCCATCAGTCGGTCGGTTCCAGCCGGGCCTTCGGTCCCGCCCTCCGCCATGAACGTTTCGGTCCCTTCTCCGGACCCCGCCAGAGCTTCACTCCGGCTCGGCCCGGGGAAGGCCAACTCCAGTTGGTTATTCCGCCGCCTGTCGCTCATGAGTCGCGCCGCCTCCAGCCGCTCCCTTTAACCTCTTTCGAGCACCGTTTGGGCCTTCCATCCGGACGTTCCCGGTTCGGCGAGTCCTACCGTTTCTCTCCTTTCGGACGAGTGCCTCAATCGAGTGAACCGACGGCTCCGAAGTACTATGCCCGCTGCTGACTTCTGCCTCCGATTTCAGAAGGAATCACTCCCTCCCCAGTCGTGTTCTCCACGACCGGAGGCAGATCTCCCGAGGTAAGCCCGACCGCCTTCCGCGCACAACCGCCGGATCTACATCCAGCGCCCTTGATGGATATGGGCTTCGCGATCCATGGCTCGCTCGCCCGGCGCCCTATGCCTCATTATCCGGTTCTTGTCCATCGGCTCGCGCGTTTGCTCCACGCTTCCTTCAGACCCCGCCTCGCGACGACGCCCTTGCGCTTCGCTAACCCTTCACCTCCATCAGGTTGGGTAGAGGACTTTCACCTCCAAGCTGTCGAACATGCTCGGCACACCATGTAGGTGCGGTCTGTGACCGCCCGAATCAAGTCCGAAAGGATCGTGCGGTCGTAGACCGCACCGACCGCCCAAATCACGATCGTAAGGATACGCGTGGCGCTTGATCCGGCGTGAGGAACACGCCGCTACGCGCCCGGCGCGACGCACGCGCCGTTGGTCTAACGGCGAGGCGTCTCGCCCATCCACCGCATGACGATGCCTGGGCCGTCAGCGCTCCGCCTCCGATAGCCCAGAAAGTGAAACAGATCGATGAGAAACCCGCGCGCCACGGTCCATTCGACAACCAATGCGTCGTCGAGTGTCGGGTGACGGCGGACTCCCGGCAAGTACCTGGCCAGACGGCCCATTCGAAGCCGTCTGGCAAGAGTCGACAGACTGAGCCAGATTCGTTTGACGTCGCGAACGATAAAAAAACCGTCGCTCCCTTGTTTCTGATAGAGCGGCATCAGGACACGTCCGCGATAACGGGAACGCACTTCACCGTTTCGATCCCGCGCGAGAAGTTCGCTCGATGCCACCTCCCGCATGTTCTCGAAACCGGGCTCCATCGCGAATCCGTCGTCCGGACTCACGCCGTGGCGATAGCCGATCTCGACGATTCTGGGAACGCGATTCGCTTGCGTTCGGGCCGCAACCGCGACGGTCTCAGGTATCCGGGAACGATCGACGCATCCCGCCAGTACCAGAGTCTTCCAGATTGCCAATTCATGCAGGTCCACCGACACCGGCGACAAGTGCTGGCCCGACTCGAATCCGACGGCCACATGGCCGATACGGCTTATGTAGTTCAGCAGTGTTCCGTCCAGATGTTCCTCGAGGCCGAGAACGAGCGCCCCCGGCAGACTCAAGGCGAGCTTGCGATTGCGAAGGGTATCGGAAAAAACCGAAAACGACGCCCCCGGCGCGGAGGTCGTATGCATGTCCAGAAAATAGGCCGCCGTCGGATTGCTCGCCAGCGCCGACTCCACCTCCGACATGATCTGATCCTGCTCAAGACTTTCAGCCGTCGCGTGCCCCGGAAGACCGGACCGGCAATCCTGGATCCTTTCGGGCCTCCAGATACGGTTCAGATCTTCATCGACGAAACGCCGATTTCGGCGCAACGCAGCGATGTTTCCCGCCAAAGCGAGCCACTCCCCACTGAAATTCGTCGGCGTTCGTTCAAGCGATTCGGAGACCCGGCGGCAGGCATGAATTCCCGCGGGTTCGTTCCCATGTATTCCGGCGACACACACCACGAGGGGGCCGGGTTCCCTTCCGCGGCGCCTCGCGATCACCCTTTGCAGCGGTACGAGCGTCTCGTCATCCGGCATCCCTAGTCCGCGTCCTCCCGGTGCGCGTCGTCCTGCTCCAGTTCGGCCGCCATGATGTCCAGGAAATCCCGTTCCGTCACCATTCCCGCCAAGCGGCCGTGTTTGACAACGACGACGCAGTCGCTCTGTTGCGCGCGCATGAGCCGCACCGCATCGAGAATGGGCATTTCAGGTGCAACAGTCGTGGGCGACGGGTTCATCAGCGAACCCACGGTCGCCAGATCATCATCTCCGTCAACTCCGCGATTGAAATACCGGAGCACTTCAAGATAGGAAACCAACCCGACCACCAACCCCTCGTCGCTCTCGACCGGCACGTGACGCATATGGTTCCAATCCATCAGGTTGGCCGCCATCTCGATCGGTTCGTCCGGGTGAATCGTCATGAGGTCGGTGCTCATGGCTTCTTCAACGCAAATGCCGTGGCTCTTCATGATTCGTCCTTCATCGATTGTCGCGGGATCCCATTCGTGCGCCCCGCCCGCATTCCATTGCCGGTTGGCGATTCCCGCCGTGAGCGCGGACAGGGCCCTTTCTCGTGGATACTCCTTGAGGTCTCCAAAAGATTTGAGCAACCACAGAGCGCCGTTACGCCGCCGAAGAACACGTTCTTCGAATACACCCAGATAACGATCGATATCCGAACTCGCGACTTGGGCGCGTTCCAACCCGTTTCGCGCAACCGGCAGCAGTACCTCAAGAATGAGATCGCGGGCGGTTATGGTTTGACCGTTGAACCATCGAAAGCCGGCGCCAAGCCCCATCTGGGCCGCCGACAGGAAATTGGCCTCCGCGTCTTCGAAGTCCATCATCGTTGTCACATCGGAGCAAATCTCGCGCATCCCCCGCATCAGTCCGAAAAAGAACGATGCATTGGACACTTCATCCAGGACCGTGGGGCCAGCCGGCAATACTCGATTTTCGATCCGCAGGTGCGGCCGGCCATCGGTAATCCCGTAGCACGCGCGATTCCAGCGATAGACGGTCCCATTGTGAATCTGGAGCGCACGGAGTTGCGGCACGGCGCCTCGCCGGAGAACCTCAAGGGCGTCCTCCTCGTCATCGGTACCGAGCAACACCCGGAAACGTGCGATGTCCTCGCGGAACAGATCGACGGCGGAACCTTTGAGCCAGCCCTCGCCGAACCGCACCCTCGGAGAACGCTGACGCAATGAGGATGTCGCGTGACGCGTGTCTATCGACTGTTGGAACAGCGGTACGCGGGTTTCCTGCCAGAGCCGCCTTCCGAACAGCATGGGCGAGTTCGCCGCAGCCGCCAGCAGGGGGGCTGAAACAGCCTGTGCGAAATTGTATGAGGAAACGAAATCATCGGGATCGACCTGGTAATGGATATGGAAACTCGTACAGCACGACTCCAGCATCACGGAATCCTGACTGAGTATGAGTTCGTCGATCCCCTTCAGGCGAAACTCATAGTCTTCGCCTCGAAGTCGACCCATGGCGTCGTTAAGATCGAAATACCGGGTCATCGGCGTCATGTTATCCAGCGTGAGGTCCGACACTCGAAGGGTGGGAAGGATGCCGGTAAGGACGACACATGCATTCATGCGCTCCGCCGCAAGTCGCACCTGTTCCATTCGGCGGCACAGTTCCCGTTCCATCAGCGAGAGGCTGTCGGCCTGCAGCTTGCGGGGGTCGAGGTTGACTTCAAGGTTGAAGCGCCCCAGTTCGGGGGTGAAGGAGGAATCGAGATGTTCAAGCAGTTCAGGGGCGATCGGAAACGGCCGCCACGCACGATCGACGAGGAACATTTCCTGCTCGCAACCGATACGGTGACCGCCGGTCTCGATGTGGCCGGAGGCGAGCATTTTTTCGAGCGCGCGAACCTCGCCCAGCAGTTTCCTTTCGAACGCTGCGAGGTCCGAGGATCCCAGCCGATGGACCTTAAAATCACCCATAATCAACAGCCCGCGACAGGCCCCTCCAGGGATCGCGTTACGAGCGCCATTGGGCCGTATGCGAGGCGCCACGACGAAGTCGATGCCCCCCATCTATCGAGGAGGGGTAACGTGGCAGATGGCCCGATGCCGCCGTAACCCATAGCAGTCCGTGGAAGGACCCTCCGGGATCGCGTTACGAGCGCCATGGGGCCATAAGCGAGGCGCCACGACGAAGTCGATGTCCTCCATCGATCGAGGAGGGGCAACGTGGCAGATGGCCCGATGCCGCCGTAACCCGTAGGGCGCAGGGGGGTTCGGGTCACAGGCTTTGTCGTTCGTCGGTCACGATGTGAAACCATCGCTCCGCTCCTCTCTTCGCGCCTGAGACTCGAAGACCCCAGCGCGCGACCCTGAAGGGTCCTGCCACGGACTGCTGGGGCGCAGGGGGGTTCGGGTCACAGACTTTGTCGTTCGTCGGTCACGATGTGAAACCATCGCTCCGCTCCTCTCTTCGCGCCTGAGGCCCGAAGACCCCCGCGCGCGACCCTGAAGGGGCCTGTCGCGGGCTGCTAACTGTCAGTCGTCCCGATGACGCGTGGCACTGAAACGCCTTGGCGTGAACGATTCCGGAAACGGCATCCGCCACGGGTCGAGATTTGCCACTCGGTGGCTCTGGACAATAACATGGACCCAACCCGTCGATGCCCCGCACCCGAATATTTTATTACGTGTTGACGCACCGGTGAAGCGCGGGCTATGCTTTCAGGGACTTGAACGTGGTGATTTAACCGAATTGCTCCACGTTAAAAATGTGCTAAACAGTCCGGGAATTTCAAACACCCTGTGCCGTTTGGCGCGGGGTTTTTTTGTTTGCGGAATCGGTTTGCGAAAAAAGAATACCAGGACAGGCGTGGCGATTTAAGGCAAATTGCTCCACGTTAAAGATGTGCTAAACAGCCCGGTGGTTTCCCGGAAAAAGCCCCGCGCTGACAGGCGCGGGGTTTTCGTTTAGGCCCCGCTTGGGATAGCTGGAGAACCATCGGATCCGAGGAGGAACCACAATGCACTTCGTAACCGGGTTGAGTTGCCGCGAATGCGGCCGCAAGTACTCCAACCGGCCCATCGCTGGATGCGAGGAGTGTTTCGCACCACTGAAGGTGGAATACGACTACGACGCGATCGGCACGGTCTTGACCCGCGACCTCATCGAGTCCCGTGACACATCGATCTGGCGGTACCGGGAATTGCTCCCACTCGACGAGGAACCCAAGGTCGGACTCGCGACGGGATTCACCCCGCTCTTGCGTGCCGACCGGCTCGGCAGCGCAATCGGAGTCAAGGAACTCTACTTGAAAAACGACAGCGTCAACTTCCCGACCCTGTCCTTCAAGGATCGGGTGACGGCGGTCGCCGTGAACAAGGCGCTCGAATTCGGTCTCGAAGCCGTGGGATGCGCCTCCACGGGCAACCTTGCCAATTCGGTGGCCGCCAATGCCGCCGCGGCCGGACTGCCGGCCTGGATTCTCATTCCCGACGACCTCGAAGCCGCCAAGGTCACGGCCACTCTGGTCTATAACCCGAACGTCATCGCCGTGCACGGCAACTACGACGACGTGAACCGCCTTTGCAGCCAGATCGCCGACCGGTACGGCTGGGGCTTCGTAAACGTGAACCTGCGCCCGTACTACGGAGATGGGTCCAAAACCTTTGGCTACGAAATCGCGGAGCAACTCGGATGGCGGTCACCCGACGCGGTCGTGGTTCCCATGGCCGGGGGGTCTCTCATTACCAAGATCATGCTCGGCATGAAGGAATTCGAACGGCTCGGTCTTCTCGAAGGCCCCGTTCGAACGCGGATTTTCGGAGCCCAGGCCACGGGCTGTAATCCGATTTCGGCGGCGGTCAAGAGAAACTCGCGCGATATCCGACCGGTCAAACCGCGCACCATCGCAAAGTCGCTGGCCATCGGCTCGCCGGCGGACGGCTACTACGCATCCGGAACGATTCTGGATTCAGGGGGCTGGGCTGAAGACGTCAGCGACTTGGAAGTGGTGGAAAACATCAAACTCCTGGCAGAAACCGAGGGGATATTTACCGAGACCGCAGGTGGCGTCGCATTGGGTGTCACCCGCAAGCTCATCGAACAGGGACGCATCAAACCCGAGGACAGAACTGTCATCGCGATCACCGGAAACGGGCTCAAGACGCAGGACGCGCTGACGCTTGAACCCCCAAAGACGATCGAACCGAAGCTCAGTGCGTTCGACACGGCCGTCCGGGATCTCGGGTTGACCGCGTAACAGGCGTAACAGCAAGACAACGGAGGAATCCCATGGCGACACGCATTACCATTCCGACGCCTCTCCGGCGCTTCACTGCCGACGATGCCCTGATCGAGGTCGAAGCCGAGACCATCGACCAGGTCCTGGACCAGATGGACACCAGGTACCCTGGCTTCAAAGACCGCATCTGCGACGAAAACGGCCGGATCCGCCGCTTCTTCAACATTTACGTCGACGGAGAAGACATACGTTTCATTGACGATCTCGAGACGAAGGTACCCGAGGGTGCAGAAGTCTCGATCATTCCGGCAATTTCAGGAGGAGTTGCGTAGGAGCCCGTGGTAGAACCCTTCAGGATCGCGCGCTGAATTCAGCCCGGGCTGTTCTGGCTGGCCCCCGGGGCCGTTCGCGAAAGCGGACACGTACCGCGCCCCTCTCTACGACTCAACACACCGGCGGATTGTGTTACTTTCTCTTTGGATTTTTTCTGTATGATCGTCGCGTGATGCGGCTTTACCGGGAACGATCGCGCGTCCCTGAAAGCGGCGCTCAGTTCGCGATTGAAGACGTCGTCCGCCAGTCCGGCAACCGCCGGTACTTGCCGACGGACGTTCGTCGAATCATCGTCTCCGATCCGATGAATTTTCCAGATCGGCATTCGCAGTGTAATATACGGGAAATCAGAAGCTCCGGCGCAGCTACCCCCGGAGCCATGGAGTGACGATCATGAAGACTTCGATACTGGTTATCAGCCTTGCCCTCACCTTGGTGTCCACCGCCGCGGCCCAGGGACCCCCGGACACCAACGACGCCTATACGGTGGACAACGAATGGGCACAGCTTCCCGAGGGAATGACCTGGGATGCGTCCACAACCGATGTCGGGGCGGACGGCATCGGGAACGTCGTGGTTCTCGTCCGGACGGCGCCTTTCTTCCGCGTCTTCAACCGCGACGGCGAGTTCATCAAGGCGTGGGGCGACGCCGAGCTCTTCGGCCAGGCCCACAGCGTGATGTTCGACCCCGAGGGCTACATCTGGTCCACCGACTCGGCGGATCACATCGTCCACAAGTTCAACGCCGACGGGGAGCTCCTGATGACCCTCGGGCAAAAGGGCGTGTCCGGCGACAATGACTCGACCGACGCGTTCAATCGGCCCAACCATGTGGCGATCGCGCCGAACGGCGACATCTATGTGTCGGACGGATACGCGAACGCCCGTGTCGTGCATTTCGATTCCGACGGACAGTTCGTTCGGATCATCGGCGGTACCCAGGGCTCGGAACCCGGACAACTGGAACTGCCGCACGGAATCGCGATCGATTCGGCGGGCAGAATCCTGGTCAGCGACAGCGCCAACGAGCGTATTTCCGTATTCGGCCCGGACGGTGAGTTCGTCGAAACCTGGGACTTCCCCTCCCGCGGCACCATGGTCATCGGGGACGACGACACCGTCTACGTCAGCGACGTCAATGCCGGCGCGGTCTCGGTGGTCCGGGACGGCGAGTTGATCGAAACGATTCCGGGACTCGGCCGGCCTCACGGCCTGACAATGGACAGCGACGGCACGCTGTACGCGGCGGATTCCGCCAACCGCACCGTGATGAAGGTCGCCCCGGCGCGATAGTAAAGCGCGGACCCGCGGCTGGACGTGTTTTGAACGGCGACGATTTCGGGTGGGGGCGTATGGCCTCTCAAGGCCACGAATACGCTCTCATCGGAATCGATGGAACGGAGGCATCTATCCTCCGCTGTACCGGTTCGGTCAGTCAGCGCCGAACGATCCCGGCACGCAGTTCTTCGAGTTTCGTTCGTTCGAGCACAACGTTACCGAATACGGCAATCGCGGGTGAGACGATGCCACCCATCCGCTCCCGGATGTCTTCGAGCGTCCCGACCCTGACGGTCTGATCGTGGAACGTCCCTCTTGAAACGACAGCGGCCGGGGTTGCCGCCGGACAACCGGATGCCCGCAGACGATCGACGATGGTCGACAGGTGGGCCAGCGCCATCAGCACAACCAGCGTTCCGCCACCCTCGATCAGGCTGGCCGCTCCGCTCCACTCCTCTTCGGCCGCATTGTTCGCCCGCGATCCGGTCATCACCATGAACGCATGCGCCGCATCGCGATGCGTGAGGGGTATACCGGCCGCCGCCGGCACCGCGGTCGCGCTGGTTACGCCGGGAACAATCTCGAAAGGGACGTCTTCTTCGATCAATGCCCGGGCTTCTTCCCCGCCCCGCCCGAAAACGAACGGGTCACCGCCCTTGAGCCGGCAGACAATGCGTCCCTGTCTGGCGTGCTCCACCATGGACGCATGAATGATTTTCTGCATCCGGTCCTGATCGCCAGGGCGCTTGCCGACATCGATCACCTCGGCGCCCGGTGAAACTTCGTCGAGAAGCCGCTTGTCGATCAACCGGTCGTGAAGCACGATGTCCGCGGAACGAATGCACTCCAGCCCCCGAACGGTGATCAGTTCGGGATCGCCCGGCCCGGCGCCCACGATCAGCACCTTGCCCATGGACTCCCGGGGCTGGGGGTCTTCACCCGCCTTGCGAATTGCGTCCACGATCCGGCGTTCGACTGCCGCGTCATCGGATTCGCGCACCAGCCTTTCCAGGTCCGAATCGATCAGTCGATACATCGCGCGGCGCTTCCGTTCGAAACCGAGATTCGCGGCTTTCAGACGATCGCGCACACCATCCAGAACGTTGAGGTATCGGCCGTACTCCAAGCCCAGCATTCCCGAAATCCGGCGGCGAAGTCGCGCGGCCAAAGCGGGGCTTTTGCCGTTCGTCGATATCGCAACGGTCAGGTCTCCCCGCTCCACCACCGCGGGAACGATGAAGTCGCATTTGTCCGGGTCGTCGGCGACATTGACCGGAATACCCCTGTCCCGCGACTCCTTCCAGACGGAGGCGTTGACTTCCTCATCATCGGTGGCCGTCAACACCATGTCGGCCCCCTCGAGGTCTCCATACCGATAATCGCGATCGAGAAGCGTGAGTTCGCCCGTTGCGGCCTTCGCCCGGACTTCATCGGAAGCCGCCGGATCGATGACTCGGAGTCGAGCATCACAAGCAAGAAGAGCCGATATCCGGCGCAGGCCGATTTCTCCTCCACCGATCAATGTGACCGATCGGTTGCGAAGATTGAGAGACACGGGAAAGTACTTCACGCCGGCAGCCCCACGTAGTGATCCGCGATCGCCTGTGCGAGCGGCGCCATCTTGGGCGATTCCGGATAGATCTTCGCCCGGATTCCCCTGCGTGTCAGGGCCCTGTCGGCAACTTCGCCGATAACGGCGACGTTAATCTCGGTGTTCAGTTCGTCGATCAACCTGGCGGACAACCCGGCCTCGTCGGCAACGTCGAACAGGGAGTCGATCTGCGGCGCGCTGGTAAACGTCACGACGTCCACAGGTCCATCGATCAGTGTCTGAATGAAGTTCAGAACGCGGTGCCGATCCGACGCGGGCCCGTAGTCGTAAACCTGAACCGTCGCGACGGCCGCACCCATGGCTTCAAGACCCCGGCAGAAGCCGGGGTTGGGTTTACCGTAGAGTTGTACGCCTACCCTCTTCCGTTGGAGATCCTCGGTCCCGAGCATCTCGAGCAAGCCTTCGGAGGTGGGTCTCTCCGGCGCCAGATCGACCCTCCGCCCCAACTTCCGCAGGGCCGCGCGAGGCTTCGGTCCGCGGGCCACAATAGTGATCTTGCCCAGCGCCTCCACAAATAGCGTCATCTGCCCGGCGGCTTCGGCCTCCGCCGCGAGAAATCGCACGCCAACTCCGGTGAAGAACACCATCATGTCCAATTCTCCGGAAATCAGGCGATCGATGAAGGCCCGAATCTCGGTGCGGTTGTCTATGGATCGTTCTTCGAGCAGAGGGCAGGAAAGGACTGTCGCGCCGTGCCGCGCGATCAAGGCGGCGAACTCGTTTTCAAAGCGGTGCTCGGTAATGGCTACAGTTCGGTTTTCCAGTGGCCGCGGCATACCTTGTCCGACACGGAGGGCTCCGGTATGAACTTCCCGGAGCCCTGACAGTATAGCGGGTCCCGGATCAGAACAGGTTGGGGAACAGAACGTACGAGAATATGAGGCTCACCGTGCCCGCAACGATCAGGTAGTAGGCCATCGGCATGATCGTCTTGCGGATCAGGGCCCCCTCCTGGCCGACCAGTCCTACCGTAGCGCTCGCAGCAACGACGTTGTGGACACAGATCATGTTACCCGCGGCGCCTCCAACGGCCTGCGCACCCAGGATAACGATTTTCGATGTCCCGATATTGTCGGCCACCCCGTACTGGAACAAGGCAAACATCAAGTCGCTGACTGTATTGCTCCCGGCCACAAAGGCCCCCAAAGCGCCGATCGCCGGCGCGAAGAAGGGCCAGGTTCCTCCGGCAATTCCCGCAACGTACTCGGCCAGTACCAAGGGCATGCTCGCCAGCCCCGAGACATTGGTGTCAGAATCGATGAAGATGCGAACCAGACCAACGGCGAAGACCAGAGCAATCGCTGGTCCGGCCAGCTTGGTTGCCGAGTCCTTCCACGCAAAGGCAACCTCCTTGAATGACATGCGGTGAATGAAGATCGTAATGACGGCAACGAGTACGAATATGGTCCCCGGTGAATAGAGCACTTCGAAGCTCTGCGACAACTCCGTACCCACGATGTTGTTCCATGTCAGGTTCACAGTGGATCGCAACCACGCGGTCAGGGGCGCGACCGTTCTTGTCAGAACCAGGAACCCCGCGACCAGCACATAGGGCATCCACGCCAGCGGCAGGCTCATATGAGCCCGTTCTTCGCTGGAGTCGGCGCTGATCGTACCGATCCAGTTCTTTTCCCACTCGCTCCTTGGCGGGAAATCCCAAGGTTCGCCCTTGGGAACGAGGAAGCCCTTGCTCGCGGCCGTCACGACGATTGCCAGACCGATTAGGCCGCCGAGAAGGCTCGGAAACTCCGGACCCATGAGAATCGCAACGCTCACGTATGGAATCACGAAGCTGAGACCCGCGAAGATGGCGAACGGCCAAACCTCGAGACCCTCCCGGAACGATCGGTTCTTCCCGAAAAATCGCGTTGTCATGGCTACCATGATCAGAGGGATCAGAACGCCTGCAATGGCGTGTGGTACCGCCGCGAAAACGCCGATCAACTCAAGAAACTCACCTGGGGCATAACCTGCTGCCGCGACGGCGTCTTCGACCAGGGGGACGTTCAGAGACTCGCCCATCCCGACCACGATCGGTGTCCCCACGGCGCCGAACGTGACGGGTGTGCTTTGAATAATCAGTGTCGCCATGACCGCGGCGAGTGCCGGGAACCCCAATGCGAGGAGCAACGGCGAAGCCACTGCCGCGGGTGTCCCGAATCCGGAAGCGCCTTCGATAAACGAACCGAAAAGCCAGGCGACGATGATGAGCTGGATCCTGCGGTCGGGGGAGATCCCCATGAAACCGCGCCGAATCGTCGTGACCGCACCGCTTTCGCGCAAGGTGAAAAGCAGCAATATCGCGCCAAAGATGATCCAGATCAACGTCACCGCGATCATGCCGCCTCTCAGAGTCGCTCCGATCACGTGAATGAACGGCACCTCCCAGACGCTCAACGCCACAATGGCCGTGATCACATATGCCACGGGCATGGCACGCGTTGCCGGCCAACGCAGAACGACCAGAAAAAACATCACCGCGAGAACAGGCAGCAACGCCACCAGCGCGTAAATCATTCGGTACTCCCCCTCATCGAAAGTGGGTGCACTTTAACCGCACGCAAATTGGGTGTCAAGGTCTCACCATCCATTGCTGGAGAGGCCGGAAACCCGCATCAAATCGTTCAGTGTCAAATCATGAAGTCACTATTCGAAGGCGCGCGATGACGCGTCAAAGACGCGAGAGGACGCGGCTGTTCTCATGCGACGGTCGATAACGCCATCCCTTCTTGACCGCCGGAGTCCGTAATGCCAATCTCTGAAGCAGTGTTGGCAGAGTTTACGAGAAGCGCGGCGACCCGTATTGTCGTCAACGACCGGTTCAATCGGGCCGCGGTGTATTTTGGGGACGGAAGCTTCCTTCGATTCGAACACACGTCTCGCGACAACCGCTGGGCACGAGCGTCGTCCGAAAAAACGACCGCCGACCGCGTTTGCCAGGCGCTGGCGCAGTTCCGTCTGAACGCCAAGCACCTGCAACTGTTCTTTAACGATGGCACCGATGCCGATTTTCCGATGACCGAACGAGGACCAGAAACCTATGGCACTACCGTGGGATAAGCGCGACTTTTCGAGTTGGGAACAAGCACTCGCGGCCGGCGAATTGAATGCCGAACAACTGGCGAGCCTGGATGCGATGGTGGAATCAGGCGAAGCGGCGACCCGCAAACAGGCCGCCGAGCGTCTCGACTGGCTGGACACGGTCATCGATCCCGATGAGCATATGTATGGATTCTGACCGGTGATTCGGGCAGAACGGTTTGCTGTCCGGATTGCGCGAGGCCGTCACGAGACGACGGACATCCAACCGGGGACAGGAAACCGTACAGAGCGCCCCCCCTTCACCGCCATTCAGCCGCACTGACGGCGGCTAAACGCCATCAAAGGTTGAAGCGCAGCGAAAACTGAAACTGCCGCGGATCGAAAGCCGACGTATAGGAAAACGGCTCGGTGACCGGTCCCAGCCGCCCCGTGGGCCGGGCCGGAAGCTCATCCAGGCTCAGTACTCCGACCGTGCTGTTGACGGTCTTGAAGTTGGTCCGGTTGAACAAGTTGAACGCCTCGGCAATAAACTCGACACTCCGGTTTTCGCCGAACGGAAACTCTCGATTCAGCCGGAGGTCGACGGAGAAATAGTCCGGGCCGACGCCCGTGTTGCGGCCGACACCCGGCGGCCGGTGCGTGTCGGGGTGGCGGTCGCCCACGTTGTCATAGCCGGCGTTGAGGTTGAACGGCGCTCCAGAACGGGCATTCAGAATCCCCGAAATCGTAAAATCCCGGACCAGGGCGTGACCGAATCCGCTGTCGCCGTCGCTCGATCTCCAGGGCAGATCGAACACCGTGTAGACGACGAAGCTGTGGGCCCGATGGAAGGACGACAGCGCGCGTTCGGCCTTGGCATCCCACTGCAAGTGCGGCTGAAATGCTGAGTTGTAATCCGTGTTCTCGTCCATGGTCTTGCTCCATGTGTGATGCGCCGAGATGCTGAACCCATCGGTGAAGCGCTTCCGGAGTTGGACGATCAGGGCGTGATAGGAAGAATTGGCCCAACTGCCGAAGACGTTGTCCTGCAGAATCAGCGGATTGTGAAAGCCCACGACGGGCCGGCCCTGAGGATCGGTTCCGGCTTGGTAGATGTTCGCATCCAGGGGGCGGATCAGGTGGACACCCAGGTTGAGGTTGTATCCGACCGAGAGCGCATAGCCGCCCAACTCGCGCTGGATCTCGAGGCTCCCCTGCTGGGAGTAGGGGTTCACCGCATCGGGAGACACCCGGAACTGAACCCGCAGCGGCAGACCCGGGCCCGGATCGATTCCGTGGATGGCCAAATCCTGCGGCGTCATCGTGCGCGTCCCGAGGATGCCTCGCCGCAAGGCGGTCTGGTAGATTTCGGCCGATGTAAGCCGCTGACCGGTCAGCGCGCTGTCGATGCCCGCCAGGCCGGTCAGGGGGACGAAAACCTGGTAGATCTGCTGCCCTTCGCCCAACAGGTCGTTGATGTAGCTGATCTGGCCTTCGATCCTCCCGTAATAGATGCCGAACCCCCCGCGGACGACCGTCTCAGAGTCCGGGCTCCAGGCAAATCCCAGCCGCGGTGCGACGTTGTTCCTGTCGGCCGGGAACCGCGTCTTCGGCTCCAACTCATAGCGGCCACCCAGCGTGAGCAGGAAGTCGGGTGTGAGCCGCCACGAAGCCTCGGCAAAAAAGTCGTACCGTTTTTTCCACCCCACCCAGGTGGGATCGCCGAAGCCCTGCTGATAGACCAGCGGCAGCCCCAGGGCATAGGCTTGCAGCGACGAGATGGGCTCGGCAACCGCGGCGCCGAGTTGCGGCAGGCCCGCAAGCGCCAGAGAGCCCTGGATCAACTGTGCCGTTCCTGGGCCAACTGCGTTGTCGATTACACTCGCCAAAGGGATCGCCTCGCCGAATTGGAAGCGTCCGCTGAAGAAGGCTTCCGAATACACGCTGAAGCGCGAGCCGCTGACATCGGCACCGAACTTGTAGGTATGCGGTCCTGACAAATAAGTGAAGGTCTGCCGCGCCTGTCCGGCGCGCTCCACGACGCGCGCCGGCAGGATGAAGTCCCGGCCGAACTGGCCAAAGCCGTTGATGTCGATCGACGGGCCGTGGGGCTCGGTCGGGTACGTGCCGCCATCGTGATAGGTCAGTCCCAGCCGGGTTTCGCTGATCCAACGTGGGCCGATCATGAGCGTATCTCCGAATGCCAGTGCGAAATCGTTGATGTGGGAATTCCGCCCCCGGTTGTAGGCGATAAGCGAGCCGAACTGCGTATTCTCGCTGTCCTGGCCGGTCCAGTTGAACCGCATGAACAGGTTGTGTCCATCCCGTACGGTGTGGTCGATGCGACCCAGCACCTGCTGCCGTTCTTCCGAGAACGGGAAGACACCGCTGTTTTCCTCGAACAACGCAACGACGTGCGGGTAGTTGCCCGGCGTCAGCGCCCCCGTAAGCTGCCCGACGAGCGGGCGGAAGGCCGGAGCCGCGGCGTTGAGGGCGCCCGCCAGCGCCTGCTGGGACGGGGTCAGCTCGTACAGGAACGCGTCGTCCCGCAGCAGGGGCACGAAGACGGATTCCTGACGATCAAGGCGTTCGTAGGCACCGTAGAAAAACGTCCCGCCCCCGCCGATCGGACCGCCGATCGACGCGCCGCTCTGCGCCCGCGTGTAGGCCGAGTCGCTCGGGTCAAAGAAGTTCCGCGCCTGAAAACGGCGGTTGCGAAGTACCCCGAACAGGCTGCCGCGCAGTTCGCTCGTGCCGCTCTTGGTGACGATGTTGATTGCACCTCCGGGGGCGCCACCCAGCTCTGACGAGAACAAATTGCGGTTGACCTGAAACTCGTACACCGCGTCCTGGCTGATCGAAGACCGCACCGTACCCGGGTCGTAGGTGTTGTTCAAACCGTCGAGCATGAACGTGTTGCTCCGCCCGGTCCCGCCGCCGATGCTCAGCCCGGACTGCGGCGTCGCTGAGATCCGGCTGTCCCGGTCATCGACCATATGGTTCGTGTCGACGACTCCGGGAATCAACAGGGCCAGATCCAGGTAGTCCCGGCGGTTGATGGGAAGATTTTCGATTGCGACGAAATCGATGTGTTCGGCCTGCGCGGTTTTGTGCGTGTCGATCACCGGGTAAGCATCTGCTGCCGCTACCACTATGTCCGCTGTGACTGCTCCAACGGTGAGTTCCGGCGAAAACAGCACGGTCTCTCCGACGCGGACCTCAAGATTTTCAATCAGGTACGGAGCGAAGCCATCTGCCTCAAAACGTAGCGTGTAAAGGCCGGGTATCAGATAACCGAGAACATACTCACCGGTGGCAGAGCTGACGGTTTGCCGGTCCACGCCGCGGGCTTGATCCAGCGCCGTCACGGCGACGCCCGGAATCACCGCGTCCGTCTGATCACGCACATAGCCGCGAATGTTGCCGATGTCAGTCTGGGCTTCCAATACAGCAGCGCCGGTCAGAAGCAGTATTACGGCGACCGCCAATCGACAGCCAACAGCGTACAGTGGTGATATCGATTTCATAGTCCAGGTCCTCATCGATATGGTTAGTAAATCGTTAGTAACTATTTGCATTCGTCGCGTCGATCGTGTCGGCTGTACCTGTTCCCACCTGTCGATACCTTGCCCACGATTGGAACGGACGTTGGGGGGTCCGCTTCGGACAGCGCAGGGCGGTGTTGGGATTGCGATTCGTCGCGCCACAGAAACACACTCCTTCGGGTCTATGCTATGGATTTTTATGTGGAGATAGTGTGAATAAGTGTTCAATATCATGGCGTTATCGTGAACTTCGGGGCAAGAATCGCACTGTGCCCGTCCCGATCGGCACAGGGCATCGCGAATCGGGCACAGCCGTCGCGCCCGTCGGCGGCGACGCGGAAAGCGGTTTCGGGCCGTAGGTGGCCGGGAGAGGACCGTTGAACGGTTTCGAGGAACTCAGGCTAGAGAACCAGGCGTTGCGGGACCGCAACGCACTACTGATCGCGGCGATCCTGCGCATCAGCGCAAGCCTGGACCTCGATACCGTCCTGCAGGAGATCGTGGAAAGCGCCCGCGCCCTGACCGGCGCCCGCCGCGGTGTGATCACGACCATCGACGAGAGGGGAGAGGTCCAGGATTTCGTCACCTCCGGCCTTGCTCCGGAAGAGCGCCGGCAGATGGTGGAGTGGCCCGATCGGTGGTGGCTCTTCGAACACCTTCGAGACCTTTCGGCACCGCTCGGCGTGGCAGACCTGCCCGGCTACCTTCGATCTTTGGGCTTGTCCTCGAATCCCTGGCGTTCGAAGACCCTCCAGGGAACCCCGATACACCATCGGGGCGATCATCTCGGCAACCTCTTCCTTAGTGACAAGGAGAACGGAGCGGAATTCACCAGCGAGGACGAAGAGGTCCTGGAGTTGTTCGCGGCGCAAGCCGGCACGACGATCGCCAACGCGCGCACGCACCGCGACGAGCAGCGCGCGCGGACCGACCTGGAGACCCTGGTCGACATCTCGCCGGTGGGCGTGGCGGTCTTCGATGCCCGGACCGGCAATCCGGTGTCGTTCAACCGGGAGTCGACACGGATTGTCGAGAGTCTGCGCACTCCGGGCCAACCACCGGAGCATCTTCTGACGGTCGTGACGTGCCGGTTCCCCGACGGGCGGGAGATTGCCCTGGACGAACTTCCGCTGGTAGAGGTGCTCCGCGACGCCACCCCGAGGCGCGGAGAGGAGGTCGTGCTGTCGGTCCCCGACGGCCGGAGCGTCACGACGCTGGTCAACGCCGCGCCGATCCATTCCAGGGACGGCGCGGTCGAGTCCGTGGTGGTCACGATACAGGATCTGGCGCCGCTGGAGGAGTTGGAACGCCAGCGGGCTGAATTTTTGGGCTTGGTGAGCCACGAACTGCGGGCGCCGCTGACCTCCATCAAAGGCTCGACCACCACCGTGCTGGCGGCATCACCCGGGTTGGACCCCGCCGAGACACGCGAGTTCGTCCGCATCATCGACGAGCAGGCCGACCACATGCGCGGCCTCATCGGCGATCTCCTCGATGCGGGGCGCATCGACTCGGGCACGCTGTCGGTCGCGCCCGAACCCTCGGAAGTGGGCGCCCTGGTGGAACGGGCGAGGAATACGTTTCTCAGCGGCGGCGGCCGCCACGCCATCCTCATCGACCTGCCTTCGGATCTGCCCATGGCGATGGCCGACCGTCGGCGCATCGTGCAAGTTCTTAACAACCTGTTCGCCAACGCCGCCCGATACTCTCCTACGTCCTCCCCCATCCTGGTCGTGGCGCTGCGCGACGGTGAGCACGTCGCGGTCTCGGTCGCCGACGAAGGCCGGGGGTTAGCCCCGGAACGGCTGCCGCACCTTTTCGGCAAGCACGCCGCCGGCGACGGGGAGGGCGGAACGGTGCGCTATGGGTTGGGCCTGGCCATCTGCAAGGGGTTGGTGGAGGCCCACGGCGGCCGCATCTGGGCCGAAAGCGGTGGGCCGGGCCAGGGCACGCGATTCACCTTCACCATTCCGGTGGCCGGGGAAGCCACGGCCGACTCCGCTCGCAGTTCTTCGCGGCCGTCACCGGAAGGGCACGAGCCCACGCGCATCCTCGTGGTCGACGACGACCCGCAGGCGCTGCGCTTCCTTCGCGACACCCTCCTGACGGCGGGCTATGTCCCGGTCATGACGGGCGACCCGCAGGATCTGTCGCGCTTGATCCAGACCGAAAAGCCCGAGCTTGTCCTGCTCGACCTGATGCTGCCCGGCACGGACGGGATCGAACTGATGGAGCGGATCCCCGAGCTCGCGGACCTGCCGGTCATCTTTATATCCGGCTACCGCAGGGATGAGACCGTTGCCCGGGCGCTACAACTGGGGGCGGCCGACTACATCGTCAAGCCCTTCTCGGCGATGGAGCTGACGGCGAGGGTCCGGGCGGCGTTGCGACGGCGGGCCGAGCCCGAGCCCTTCGTGTCGGGCGACCTCTCGGTCGACTACGACCAACGCCAAGTGAGCGTTGCCCATCGTGTGGTCGAGCTCACCGCCACCGAGTACGAACTCTTGCGCGTGCTCTCACTCAACGCGGGCCGGGTTACGACCTTCGACACGCTGCTGCGCCAGGTGTGGGGCCGGCACGGCGGGGGCGATTCGGAGCCGGTGCGCACCTTCGTGAAGAAGCTCCGCCAGAAGCTCGGCGACGACGCGGCCGAGCCAACCTACATCTTCAACGAGCGCGGCATCGGCTACCGCATGGCCGGGTCATTTGGGCAGTCATAGACTGCCCCTACATGCTCAATATTGAGGGATTCGGGCAGTCATATTCGGACTTGATTCGGGCAGTCATAGACTGCCCCTACATGCTCAATATTCAGGGATTTGGGCTCCCGGCTCCCACTCCCCCTGTAGGTGCGGTCTATGACCGCACGATTACCGTCCCTCATTTGCTTCGCAGGATCCGTCCACCGGTCTCGGCCTGAATTTCCGGATAGAACTGCCGGCAATACCGGCGGTACGTCCCTATCGGGCCGTCACCCCGGCTCAATCGAGGATGGGGCCGATATCGCTTCTTTCCCCAGACCAGCACATCCTGCAAGACATCCTGATTCTGCTGCGCGAGCAAAATGCGATTCATCAGCCTGTGGCGGAACTTCGCCGGAATGAACCTTAACCCTGTGATGGCCCGCCGGGGCTTGCGGATTTCCCGCACCTGGCTGACCAGTATTACCTCGACGATCCCGTTGTCGACGGGTGTTGCGAGCACCCACAGTCTCGCGTGCATGTCTATTGTCGTCTCGTGGATCTCGACAAAGGAGTAGCCCATTCCAAAGATGTGAGTGACGGCCGAGATGTCGTACACGAGGTCCAAAATGCCCGCGATCCTGCGAACACGTTTGAAGTGGAAACAACTCTTCATATACGCGCCGTCAATCGATACCGTACCGACCGGATGCAAATTTTCGTAGCCGTGTACCCGACGCAGGTGTCCCAGGTCCACGGAGTTCTCTGCTATTTCCTGGGGATGGCCACGGAACCGGAGGTTGCGGAATCTCAATTCGCACCACTCCTCTCCACCGGGTGGCTCACTTGGCAGGTCCCACTGCGGCCCCCGGCCGAGGCTCCCCCGCCAGGCGAAGACCATGCCGAGGATCTCTCTTGTCTCGTATACCGTCAGTTTCGCGGCTTTTGGGGCGGGGGCGTTCGGAGTTGCAACGCAAAGGCCTGTTGCATCGAACTCGAAACCGTGAAAAGGACAAACGAGGCGACCGTTGCACACTTGGCCACCGACGCCCGGCTCCAGGGACGAGCCCAGGTGCGGACATGCCGCATCGGCAATGCAGATCCATGCCGCGGAAGGAATCGCAAGCACGGTCATGGACCGCACCCGCGGTCAGGAAAAGTCAACCCTTCCCGTGCTCTGCTGTTCGCCCAGCCCGAATGTTTCGGTTTCGACCGCCGGGGTCCGTAATGCCAGTCTCTGAATTAGTGTTGGCGGAGTTTACGAGAAGCGCGGCCACGCGTATCGTCGTGAATGACCGGCTCAATCGGGCCGCCGTCTATTTTGGGGAGGACCAGAAACCGATGGCATTACCGTGGGATAAGCGCGACTTTTCGAGTTGGGAACAAGCGCTCGCTGCCGGCGAATTGAATGCCAAACAACTGGCGAGCCTGGATGCGATGGTGGAATCGGGCGAAGCGGCGACCCGCCAACAGGCCGCCGAGCGTCTCGACTGGCTGGACACGGTCATCGATCCCGATGAGCATATGTATGGGTTCTAGCAGCCCGTGGCGGATCGTTCACCATGGGCATCGAGAAAAACCAACGACTTACGGTCGTGTGATCGGGATCAGTTGCTGATCTTCGCTCCCGCATTCTGAATGAACTGGTCAAGGCCATCCAGGGATTGATTTACCGGACCCGACCACGGCGGGCGACTGTCTTGGTATAACCGTTCCAGAAGATCGCGGGCATCCGCCTCGATGATGCCTCCCAGGTAGACCGAGCGGGCCAACGACTCCAACGCGTCGTCGATCTCGTCATCCTGGAAATAGGCGACCCCCAGTCTGTAGTAGGCGACCCCATCGTTCGGATTCGCAAACAACGCACGCTCGTATGCGGTCTGGGCGTCGCCGAACTCCTCTTGATGCAGGTACACCAGGCCCAGCGTCGAATGAACGCCCGACAGCAGGTTTCCCCGTTGTTCATCGCCCATCTGGGCGCCGACCGGACCGTCAAAGAATCGCTCCAGACTGTCGATGGCATCCTCGGCATACTCCCTGGCGCGGTCCAGATGGGCGCTGCGGGCATCCGCTTCTTCCGGAACGCGTTCCGCCATCGTGCTTGAAATCGTGATCAGGGTCGCGACGTTTTCAGGATCGAGTTCCAGGGCAAGCTCCGCATATTCCAGGGTGCCGGCCACATCGTTTATGTTCTGAAACGCGGCCATGATGGTCTGAAGAAAAAAGAGCCGCCGGTTCCGGTAGGCTTCGGCCTCAGCGTCGCCTTCGACTCCATCCAGCGTCTGACCGTAACTCTCCCAGTCGTTCCGATCGTTTTCAACAGCCAACCGGCCATATTCCACAACCCCATCGAAATCGCCGAGTTGATTGTGGGCGCTCATCAACGCCTGGTAGTAATGCGTCCGCGTGCTCATCGACTCGTGCTGAAAAACGGGGAACCTCTCTTCGGCAGTGGGGTCCTCGTACTGAGCCAGCTTGGATTCGTAGAAAGCCCGTTCCGCAGCCAACGCCGCTTCGGCGGTCTCGACCACCAAGCGTTGATTGCCCAGACCGACATAGGTGTCGAGGCGCATGCCCAGCACCTGGTATGTCAGTTCGCTTTCGGGATATTCGGACAGAAAGGCCTGTGCCATGCTCAACTTCGTGAGAGCGCTGGTCTCGGCTTCGATCGCAATGACCGCATCGAGTTCCGCCTGCGACCGGGCCAAGGCAACCAGTTGACTCTGCCCTTCCTCGCCTGAGCGGGTCGCCTCATCCAACTCGAGCACTTCGAAATCGATGTTTCGTCCCTCTGTTTCCTGGGCCGTCGCAACCGCCGCCGGAAAACACACAAGAAACATCGCCAGAATTGATCCACACACAGTTCGCATCGCCACTGTCATGCCTGGTTACTCCTTGGAATTCGTTCGTCTCAATATGTTCGTCGCAACTCGAGTCCAGCCGCTCACCGGCCCAGTAACAATCGAAGTTCCACCACCATGCCTTCGATCTCAGGGCGGCGCCGGGTGTTGGGGTTTCGGTCCAGAAATGCCGTCAGACGGTTCAACGCGGTTTCGAAGTCGCCCTCATCAACATGAACGTCGACCAGCATGAACAGGACGTCATCGAGGTCTTCGTCCAGGTCCAACGCGCGGCCGAGCGCGGTTGCGGCACGTTCATGGGAACCCATCGCGTACAGCGCGGCTCCAAGGTACATGTGGGCGGTCGTGGACAGCGGATCGCGCCCAACCGCTTCGTCCAGCGAATCGACCGCTTTCTGGAGAATGGTTCGTTCCGCTTCCACATTCCCACTCTGACGCTCGAACTCACTTTCGCGAAGGTAGAGAATACCGAGGTTGACGAGGGGGCCCGTCGCATTCGGATTCAGCGATTTTGCCGCCTCGAGGCGAGCCTCGGCTTCTCGGTTGCGTCCGAGTCTCAGGTATTCGAATCCCAGCGCGTTGTGGGCCTCATAGAAATCCGGCGCGAGTTCAATCGCCCGTTCCAGTCGCTCGGCAGCTTCGGCGAAATTGCCTGTTTGAGCGGCGGCGGCGGCCTTTCTGAACTCTTCCTGCGCGGCCTCGGGGATGTTGGCTATCAACTGCCTGAGGTCGACGACGTTCGAATTCGTCCCCACCGCGTCGACTGGTGTTCCCAAGGGTTCGAGGACGATCGTGATCATGACCCCGCCAGCGCCGCGCGACAGAGGATTCTGCTCGAAACGTTGCCGCACGGGCCGGAATCCGTCGATCTCCACCGAGATGTACTGCAAGGTTCTGAGGTCGAGATCGCTGATGGGGAAGCTTCCGGAGCCGTCGGTAAACACCGTATTCTGCACCTGGAATGCCTGACCTTCAAGGCGGACTGCAATCGGATGTTCAAGCGGAACCGTCGATAGTATCCGGCCGACGGCGCCCCTTCCGCTGGCGCCGCCCGGCTGTGCCCCGGCCAATCCGGTCGAAACCGACCACACAAGGAATCCCAACAATGCTGTCCTGACCATCCACAGACTCCAACCGCCAGAAATGAATCCCGATCCAAGTCATAGGTACCTTCAAGCGGGAGTCCGGGTCAAGGAATCATGTGGGCGCCCGGCCCAGAGAGTCCTCGGATTCGGGTCATCCCGGGTCGCCTCCGACGTGAAGAATTCAAAAGAACCAGTAGCCGCGTCAGGAGGGTGGGAGGTATATTGCATCCACGTCTTTGTGGATCGAGTCAACTGAACCAAAAGCAAAAACGGGTTCCGACACTGAGGCAAACCCGGCACCCGTCAAGCAGAGGAGGAAGTTCATGTCCAATAGATATTTCTTGGGGGTGTTGCTGTTTCTGTCATTGAGTTGTGCCACGGCGTCAGCGCAGGCGACGGGGCAGATCAGCGGAACTGTGACGGACCAGACCGGAGCGCTGATCCCGGGAGCGGAGATCACAGCGACACAAACCGACACCGGGCTGACCCGGACCAACGTCAGCAACGAAACGGGGGCATACGTATTCCCGAACCTGCCAACCGGGCCATACACGCTTGAAGTGACGCTGCCCGGCTTCAGAACCTACCGCCAGACCGGCCTCGTCTTGCAGGTCAATGACGACGCCGTGATCAACGTGGCCCTTGAAGTGGGCCAGGTGGCCCAGGCGATTGAGGTGTCCGCGAACACCGCTCTGGTAGAAACGCGGACCGTCGGCGTGGGCCAGCTTACGGAGAACGAACAGATTTTGGAGCTTCCCCTCAACGGCCGCAACGCGAGCGAACTGATCGTTCTGGCGGGCGCGGCGGTGCTGACGGGAACATCGTCAAGCCGCAGCGTTCCCGGACAACTGCAAATTTCGGTCGCGGGCCCCCCATCGAGCGCGGTTGCCTACAGCCTCGACGGCGCGTTCCACAACAACCCGTACGACAACCTGAGCCTGCCGCTGCCGTTCCCCGATGCGCTTCAGGAGTTCAAGGTGGAAACCAGCGCGCTTTCCGCAGAATCGGGACGCCATTCGGGCGCCCAGGTCAACGCGGTCACCAAATCGGGCACGAACGAGATTCACGGGAGTATTTTCGAGTTTTTCCGCAACGACGCGTTCAACGCAAGGGACTACGGTTCCCTGGAAAAGGGAGACTTGAGGCGCAATCAGTTCGGCGGAACGATCGGGGGTCCCATCACCAGAAACGAGCTGTTCTTCTTTGCGGGCGTCCAGTTCACCAAGAACAGCCGGGATCCGGCAAACTTCGAGAGCTTCGTTCCGACCCCGGCGATGCTGAACGGAGATTTCACGGCCTTCGCCGCGTGTGACGAGCACAACAACCTGCTGGAGACGTACCAGGGAAACCCGACCGGGTTTGTGAACAACCGGTGGACGGGCGGCCCGTTCAGCCCGGTCGCATTGGAGTTGACCAGTCGACTGCCGGCAACCCAGGACGAGTGCGGGCGGGTGATCTATGGCATCCCGAACGATGACAGCGACGCTCAGTACATCGGGAAGATCGACTGGCAGATCAACGCCATCCACACCTTTATCGCCCGGTACATGAACAGCACCAATGCGAGGCCGGTACCGCATGACCTCGAACCGGACAACCTGTTGAACGTCCGCCAACCGGGCCGGGACAACATGACCCAGTCGTTCACCATTGGCGACACCTGGCTCATCAGTCCGGAAACAGTCTCCTCGCTGCGCCTGGCCTGGAACCGGTCGGCGATCGCGCGAGTCGGAGCGACCATGTTCAACATGGCCGATCTGGGTGTCCGGAATTTCACCAGCCTGCAGCCGAATTATTCGCAAGTGAACGTGGCCGACGGATTCCGTCTCGGCGGTGGAACCGTGAACGATTCGACGTTCCGGACCACGACCTACTCGATCAGCGAAGACCTGAGCCTCTCGCGAGGGAACCACCAGATCACGCTCGGCGGCTCGGTGGCCCGCTGGGAGTCCAACGGGTCGGCCAACTTCCGATCTGCGGGCGTGTTTACCTTTGGAGACGACTTTACCGGCAACGGGTTGTCCGATTTCCTGACCGGCCAACTGGACAGCTTTACAGGCTGGGCCGAATCGGGGCTACCTCAAGAAGAACTACATCGGGCTTTACGCGTCCGACTCATGGAGAGTGACTCCCGGGCTGACACTCAACTACGGCCTGCGCTGGGAACCCAAGCTGCCTGAAAGTCTCACCCAGGAAATCGTCATGAACTTCAGCGAAGAACGCCGTGCGGCGGGGTTCCAGAGTTCGGTGTTCCTGAATGCACCCAACGGCTTCACGTATCCGGGGGATGCGGAATTCGAAGGAACGTCCGGTCAGTCTAAGGCGTGGGCCGTTTTCTCGCCCAGGTTCGGTTTCGCCTGGGATGTGTTCGGCGACGGGCGGACTTCGGTCCGGGGCTCGGCTGGAATCAATCATGACCTTCCGAACTCGCAGTTGCACCTGTGGACATCGATTTCACCGCCATGGGGCGGGAACACGGTGATTCCAGAGGCGCCTTTCGATGATCCATGGTCGGCGGCGGCGGGCGGGAACCCGTTCCCGCTGGACTTCAGCGATCCCAACACGCCATTCACGCCCCATGGGGGTTACCTGACCATTCCCGAAAAACTCGACTCGCCCCAGAATCAGAGCTGGAATCTGGCCGTCCAGCGCCAGTTCGGTAACGACTGGATGGTGTCGGCCACATACATGGGGAGTCACACGATCCATATGCTCACCATCGATGCCCATAACCGGGCGACCTATTTCCCCGGAAGATCCGACGCCAATGGCCTCTGCATCGGCGATGTCTATACGTTTAACCGGGGGGCGCCCAACGCCACCTGTTCCACGCGCGGAAACACGAATCAACGGCGTCGGCTGTCCCTGATCGATTACGAGGAGACCGGGCGATGGGCGGCCTACATCAACACGTACGACGCTTCGGAATCGGCCAGCTATAACGGCCTTTTGCTGAATCTGCGAAAGCGTGCGGCGTCCGGGGTCACGATCAATGCCAATTACACCTGGTCGCACTGCATCTCGGGCTTCAACGACAACCTTGCCGTTGGCTCGACCTTTGTGGCTTATCCCTTCGAAGGTGACCGGAGCCGCAGCCGGGGCAACTGCTCCTCGGACCGCCGTCACACGGCGAACCTCACGGGTGTGTTCGCCACACCGGAGTTTCAGAACAACACTCTCCGTATGTTCGCCTCGAACTGGCAACTGGCGAACATCTATCGCTATACATCCGGTCCGTTCACCACGCTCGAAGCGAGCAGGGACCGAGCGCTGACCGGAACGTCAACCGGAAGTCAGCCGGCCAACCAGATACTGGACAATGCCTATGGGGACCGCTCCGGCGCCGTTGGCTCGCGGTATTACAACCGGGCGGCGTTCGCCAACCCGGCGCCTGGGACATTCGGAAACGCCGGTTTCCGGAATTTCGAAGGTCCGGGCAACTGGCAGTGGGACGTGGCGCTCTCGCGGACGTTCCAGTTTCAGGAAGACCAGCGGATCGAGATCCGGGCCGAGGCGTACAACGTCACCAACAGTGTCCGGCTCGATGGGAGTCCCGGCTCGGTCACCGTCACCAGCGGCACCTTCGGTCTGGTCCGAACGCAGGATGTACGGGACATGAGAATCCTGCAGTTCGCTGCGAAGTGGGTGTTTTAGAGCGGTGTTTCAGGCCAGGGAGTCTCCGGTCCCGGAGGGGGTGAGATCGCTCTCGCTTCCTCCGGGACTTCCCTGGAGGAAGCATAAGCGGGACAAGGACGGAAAGACGTAGCAAACCCCGTCGACTCTCGCTTGCGACAAGAATGAGGTCGACGACGGTTTTTGCCCTTTCGTTAACGGACACCATTTCGGACGGGGGCTCCGGGCGGTGACCGCCGACGGAACGGGGTCAATCGATCGCGAAGCAGTAGAAACGGCCGGCGCCGCCGGTAGCTTCCAGGCCATCCTGGCTGCAACTTTGGGTCACGTGGACGGAGTTCCAGGATCGCTCCACACCGCCACCGCCCAGACGGTCGTGGTGGCCCACCATGGCGCTTCCTTCTCCATTACCGGTCCAGTTGTTGCAGTTCATACCAACGGCCGCGGTACCGTCGGGCAAGGAACCCGTCAGGATGTCATGGTGGATCACGTCGTCTCCGATCCCGGGGACGATTCCGCCGCTTTCGTCGAGTGCGGTCGCCTTGTTCAACCGGTTGTTTCCCGCATGCAGATCGGAAACGCCGCGGGCTATCAGGATGCCGTCGGCGTTGTACCACGGGCCGCCGCCGATGCGATCGCCCGCATGGATCACAGGCTCTCCCTCAAAGCTCGTGCTGAGGTAGGCATGCCAAGTCCTGTCGCCGGCTCCGGAGGCTTCGGCCAGGGACTGGCAGCGTCGGTCCGCACCGGCCAGACCTCCCAGGTTGCCGCCGTCACCCATCCCCACTCTGGTCAAGAAGAAGCCGATGCTGTTCCCCCGGTCCGGCGACGACACTGACCCGGTCGCGATCGCGGCGAGGTCAATGAGGAACGTCTCGCTTTCCCGCTCCACGACGACGGTCTCACTTTCCGGGTCGGCGAAATAGAACACGGTTCCGTCGGGGAGTTCGGCGGTCTCGACATTGAAACGGTCCGGAAAATCCGCGCGCATCGTCGGTGTGATCACGTACCCGGCCGACTCGAACGCCTGCCCGAACACGTTCCTCGGACCGCCGCCGTTAGGGTTTTCATGGCAGACCGAACACCCGTCGACCGCCGCCATCCTGAAGGGATCGTTCTGGAATCGCATCAGGAACTCGGGACGAGCTTCCAGTTCCGGAACCGCGATCCCGCAACATGCAAGTAACAGCATCGTTGTTATGCCAGTACGAATCATATGTCGTCGTTCCACCTCTTGATCACGCAAGCGAGAAGCATCGGGGAATGGCATTTCCTTCTGAAACGGCGATGGATGCGACTCAGCAAGAAATCGAAAGTGCGGTCATGGACCGCCCCCGCGGATGAGTTCCGCCACAAGCTGTCAGGGAACCAATAGGGCCGAACGTTCGAACGCGAGATCGGATGGCGTCCGGCCATCGTTGTTCTCCTGGTGCAGGCTGGCGCCTGCGGCGACCAGGAAGTCGACAATGCGTTCGGCGCCGCGCTGGGCTGCAAAGTGGAGTGCCGTGTCGCCGGTTGCCGTGAGGGTCCCGTCAACAGCCGCGCCGGCGTTCCAGAATGTCCGGATCGCTCCGAGCCGGACTTCCTCGTCGAATCCTCCACGGGCGCCGAGCCCCGCCATCATCATCAATGGAGTCGACCCATCGTTCAGTGCCAGGCTCGGATTGCCTCCGTGCTCCATAAGCAGCCGAATCGAATCCATGTCCGCCGAACGCACAGCCCGGTGCAGCGGCGTCGATCCGGGCGGGACGTTGACATCGCCCTGGGCCTGGCGTGGGGGATATCCCTTCGTGAATACCTGATTCGGGTCGGCGCCCCGGGCGAGAAGCATCTCGATGACGTCGGTGCTGCTGAATACTTCGTCCCGGTCCGGCGGGGCGGGCCGGTTGGTGTTTGCGGGAGTATTGCGGGTTTCGACAGAGGAATACAGGGAACCGTCGTTGACATCGGCGCCACGCTCGATCATCAGCGCCGCGAAATCCCAGTGACCGTTCACAATCGCCGTTTGGGTCGCCGTAAAACCGTACTGGGCTTCGGTCACGTTCAGGTCGGCCCCCGCCGCGGCCAGCACATCTCCAACCTCGATGGCCCCGCTCCGGCCCGCGAAGATGAGAGCCGTCAAACCACCCATGGGACGGTCGACGATGGCGCCTCCGGCGCCTTGTTCCAGACTTTCGAAATCGAAAAACGTGGAACGGGCGTCCACCTCGGCGCCCCTTTCGATCAGCAGTTGTGCGACATCCGGATGGTTCTCCACGGCCGCCCACATCAGCGCCGTCTGTCCCCTCCACTCTTCGCTGGCGTTGGGGTTTCCTCCGCGATCGAGCAATAGCCGTACCGTGGCAACAATCCCCGTACGGGCCGCGGTCATCAGCGCGGTTTCTCCGGCGCCGTATCCGGAGTTCGGATCGGCGCCCGAATCCAACAGCGCCTCGAGTATCCCGATGTTGCCGACGGTACTCGCCTCATGCAAGGGAGTGACGCCATACCGGTTGATTACGGTTGCATCGGCACCGGCGTCAAGCAGCATCCGGACCATTTCCAGGTCGCTCCAGTGAGCCGCCCAATGAAGCGCGGTCATCGTTTCCGCGTCCGCATGGTTGACGTTCGCGCCCCCATCCAGCAGCGAACGGACGGTTGCGGAATCGCGATTCCTTGCCGCAAGGACCAGTTCGGAATCGTCACTCTGGGCGAAGGCGCCCGCAACGGTCACGAGGACCATAATCGAAGATGCCAGCAAATGTTTCATCTTTGGCCGCCTTGGCCGCAGTCAGGAAAAATCGACCCTTCCCGTGCTCTGCTGTTCGCCCAGCCCGAATGTTTCAGTTTCGACGCCCGCGGAATTCAACAAACTGACCAGCACATTGGCAAACGGGGTTTCCTCGCTGAATTTCGGTACTTGTTCGATATCCCGTGTTTCGGATTCGACGCCAGCCTTGATGTGGCGGTTGCCACCGAGCGTGCCACTGACTACAAGAGCCGGGAGGTTGTGGTGATCGTGGGCATTGGAGTTGCTCATACCGCTGCCGTAGAGGAACGTCGAATGATCGAGGAGGCTGCCATCTCCATCCGGAGTCGCCTGGAGCCGTGTCAGGAACCTGGCGAACCGCTCGACGTGGTAGGTGTCCACCTTGGCCTTCTTGAGCATCTGCTCGGGAACGAAGTTGTTGTGGGATATGGGATGATGACCGTCCGCCACACCGATCTGGGGGTAGCTTCGCGTGCTGAGTTCCATCCCCATCATGAACGAGGTGACCCGCGTCAGGTCTCCCTGGAAAGCCAGCGCCTGCAACTCGAACAACAGGTCCACATGATCCTCGAAGGCCTCCGGTACTCCGACCGGAGTCGGCGGCGCCTCCAGATTTCGTTCGCTGCGTTGCCGTTCACCCTGGACGATACGGCGTTCGATCTCGCGAACGTTTTCGAGGTATTCATCCAGCTTGGCCCGGTCCGGCACTCCGAGATCCCGACGAAGAGCGCGGACACTTTCGGCAACCGCATCGAGGATACTCGTGTTCTGCTCCAACCGTTCCAGCCGGGCTTCGGCCGTGGCGCCGTCCCCGCCGAACATGCTCTCGAACGACACCCTCGGATTGATCTCCATTGGCAACGGCTGGGTCGGCGTGCGCCATGAAACCGTGCTCATGTACGAGCACATAAAATCGCCTGCACAACTCCCGAGGTGATTCGAGTGATCCTCGGTTGCGAATTCCATTGACGGAAAAGTCGTCTCCTGGCCGATCTTCCGGGCAATGACCTGATCGGCAGTGGTATTCAGCAATACGGTGCTGCCTCTTGCAGGAAACGCCGCGCTCATGAACATGGAACTGCTTTGGGAATGCCCGTTCGAACCCGGGTAGTAGAGCCCGCTGATCACGTTCACGTAATCCCGCAACGGTTCCAGCGGCCGGAGGATGGAAGAAAACTCGAAGTCGGACCCCACTTGCTTCGGCATCCATTCCTGCATGATCGTCCCCATCGGCGCATAGACGAATCCAAAGCGGTGGGGCGGTGCGGACCGGACCTGCGCCGAGGCGGCTGGAATCATGGCTTCCAGGAACGGGAGTGCAACCGCTGTTCCGGCGCCTCGAAGAAAAGTACGCCGCGACAACTGCTTCTTTGTAATGAACATCATCGTGTTTCTCCCAAATTCGGGCCCGTATTCCGGGCGATCGATTCTGATTCTCTGGGCTGAGCCATCCTCAGCCGAAATGGGCCGCTCCGGACCACTCCCAGCACAAGCGACGAGAAGCGGTAGTCATCGGTGGCCGCGTCACGGACGATGGATCGGACAATCGGCATATCGCCCGGTTCGAGGCCGCGGCCCAACGCGTAGGTCAGCAGCATTTCGGTTCCAGTACGGACGAATTGTTCGGAGCGGCCGAGAATCGCCTCTCGCAGTTCGACCGGGCCGCCGATCGGGCCAAACTCCCGGAGAACGTGGATGACGCCCGATGAATCGATCGGAACATCGTCGTCATCCAGGCGCCAGCGTCCGATTCCATCGAAGTTCTCCAGTGCAAGACCGATCGGGTCCATGAGTGCGTGACAGCCCGAGCAGGCCGGATTGTCGCGGTGTTGCTCCATGCGCTGACGCATGGTCAGGGGCACAGCACGGTCTTCATTCAGCGGCGGCACGTTCGCCGGCGGCGGTGGCGGCGGAGTACCCAGGATGTTCGTCAGCACGTACTTGCCCCGCGTCACCGGCGACGTCCGGTTGGCGTACGAGTTGATGAGCATGATGCTCCCCTGCCCCAGCAACCCCTTGCGATATTCGTCCTCTATCTGAACGCGGCGAAACTGGTTACCGTAAACGTTGGGAACCCCGTAGTGCCGGGCCAGGCGTTCGTTGATGAACGTGTAGTCGGAAGTGAGCAATTCCGGCAGGGGACGGTCTTCGCGCACGATGGTTTCGAACAGCAATTCGGTTTCGCGTTGTAACGCCTTTCGGAGGTTGTCGTCGAAGTCCGGAAAGACGTCGGAATCCGGGGTCGTGCTCTCGACGTTGCGCAAATACAGCCATTGTCCGGCGAAGTTGGCCCCCAAGGCCGCCGCGCGCTCATCGACCAGCATGCGCCGAACCTGCCGTTCGAGAACCGCCGGTTCCTGGAGTTGCCCGGCGATTGCCAGTTCGAGCAACTCGTCATCGGGAATGCTGCTCCAGATAAAGAAGGACAGCCGGGCCGCCAGATCCAGATCGCCGATGGGATAGACCGCTCCCGGCGCCACATCGACGGGGTCCCGCTCCATGCGGAACAGAAACTGCGGGCTGACAAGCACATACACCAGCGCTGTCTGGATACCGGTATCGAAGCTTTTGCCCTTTTCGCGTTCCCGCTCGTAGAAACCGATCAGATCGTCCAGTTCCGTTCCTGTCAGGGGCCGGCGATATGCTCGACGTGCCAGGGTCGACAGGATTTCCCTGGCGCACCCGGGCGCCTCATCCTCCACGGACGGGTAGCACGAGAATATCTGGCGGCGGCTCAGGGAGTTCCCGGCGCCGGTCACGTCAAAGGGGCCTTCGATAGTGACGCGGTCGAGAACCGGAATGCCCGTGGGATCGATCGGGTCGATCCGTTCACGGATGAAGGGCTGCATCAGGTTCACTGTTGACGCAGAGCTTTTCTTCAGGAAAGCCACACCTAAGCTGTGGGGACCGGCGGTAACGGGAAGACGGATCTGAAAGCGCTCTTCGATCTTGTCTCCCTCCGCTTTCGGGATCAGGTAGTTGGGCAGTTCGTCGTCGAAACCGCCAAAGCGGGCAAGCAACACGCGTTCGCCGTCGAACGTGATTTCCAGGTCATGCTGCTGTTCGAGACCCCGGATCAGTTCCACGGTGTTGCGCCACAGTTTGGGTTTGATGACATACTCGCCGTCGACCGGAAACGTGTAGTCGATCAGGACGCCGCCGCGGGTTCCGATCGGAAGGCCGTCGATATGATCGTGCTGCGACAGATCGGGCGGAACCCGGAACGTCTCGACGGACGGGGTCATGCC
This sequence comes from Terriglobia bacterium, assembly GCA_963555775.3. Taxonomy (GTDB): domain Bacteria; phylum Acidobacteriota; class Terriglobia; order 20CM-2-55-15; family 20CM-2-55-15; genus JAJEDW01. Next base: position 1,027,160 of record CAUVWY020000010.1, read on the forward strand.
GGTGTCGCCGATCGCCCAGCCCGTGATCTTCCACGCCGCGGCCAGATAGCGTTCCATCAAGGTAGGAGAGATTCCCAGAACCTCGGCCATATTGTCGAATCCGAAAGCATCGACATCGGGGGGAAGGAAGTCCCGAGGATCGACATCCAGACCCAACAGATCCCGAATCGCATTGCCATACTCGTAGCGGTTCAACCGATGCAAAACCTTGGGACCGGTATGCGTTTCGGATGTGGCGCCGTCGAGCGACGCTTCCAGAAAAGTGGCCAGACTGTCCATCGCCGGCGTTTCGGGACTCCGTGCGCCCGCCGGAGGCATCATTCGGCCCCGGAGCTTCCGTATGACTTTTTCCCACGTTTCGGGATGCTGGGCGACATCGCCCAGTTCGAGGTCCTCAAGAGACAATCCGGCCACCTGGGCATCGGAATCGTGGCAGCCGAAGCAGTATTGTTCCAGGAGCGCGCGATGGGCGGCGATGGTCCCGGCCGGTTGCTGGCCGGCGTGGAGGACTTGTCGGCCGGAAAGGGTCAGGACCCCAAGCAGGGATACGCAAGAAACGAACAGAATCCTAGATCTCATGAAAAACCGCACCTCCAGAGCCACACCCTCAAGTGGTGTTCCCTGACAGTCCGCAAGTGGGATTAAATGTATTCGAGCCATGAATCGAGGTCAAGAGATAACTGCTCCATCAAGACGACTTGTACCCCCGGCCGGGTTCGGTTCATAAGCAAAACGCCGATCTCGGAAGCCCATGCATTATTGCATTGCATGCGAACCCTTGACCGCCGCGACGTGCGCACGCATTATATGTCAATTCAAGGTCATCCCGATCTTGCCGGTCACTTCGAAGAACCGAAAAAATCAAGGAGAAGTTTCGATGGCTAACCGACGCGTGCGAGTGTCCACGATAACGGTACTGGCCTTGGTGCTGGCGGTCATGCCGCTGGCGATGTCGGCGCATGCGCAACGCGGGGGCCGGGGCGGGGGTATTGTCCAGGGAGGCCCCGCCACGGAAGGGCCGCCGGAAGGCGTCGAACCGCTTCCGGTCGACCTGTTTACGTCCGAAAACTTCTATTTCGATCGGGAGAACTGGACCGACCCCCGATACACGCGGTGCAATACTCCACGTCAGTTGACCGACATGTGGAGGGCCGACCGGGTCGGGGCGTGGGGCGACTGTGCGCTGGACCGCGATATCGCGGACATCGTGAGCCCCTACGAATACGACACGGCCGAAGAACATTACTCGGCGTTAATGGCCGAAGCACGGGCAGAAGGCGGCCCGACCATACACACGCGGGAAACCCTGCCCGACTGGGATGGACGGTATCGCCGGGGACGCGCGGACGAACAGTGGATATGGGGCCGGAACCTCCAGACGGCAACCATACTCTCGCTGCTCACCCCGGATTATCAAGAACGCATGACCCAGCAGAATTATCACGAAGCCGTGAACAATTCGCCGCAGTGGAACGCGTCTTTCTGTTATCCGGAAGGGTTGTTGCGCTGGTGGTCTCAGGCCGCCATCCGGGACATCGAGGTGTTGGTCACGCCCCATCAGGTGCAGTTCCTGAGCGGTGTGGCCGACAATTTTCTGCGCAAGATCCTCATTGGCCAGAGTCACGTCGAAGAGGTTCCACAGTGGTATGGCGAAACTGTCGGGTTCTGGAACGGCGAGACGCTGGTGGCCTGGACCTCGAACGTCATCGCGTGGACCCTGTCGCATTCCATGTTCGAATACAGCGATGACCTCGAAATCATCGAAGTCATCAGGCCGAACGATGACGGCACGGGCCTGGTCGTGGAAGCCACTTTCTACGATCCGGAAGCGTTCATCCAGCCGCTCCATACCGTTACGCCATGGGACTTCGATGCCAGCCTGGACGATCCGGAGCGACGATATACATTTGTGGAATGCCGCGTCCAGAGTACGATCGTCAATGGTCCCGACGGTCGGCCAACTCAGTTGATCTTCATCGACGATGGGTATATCGACTACTTCGGTCGGCCGTGGGCGCAAAACTGGGAAGAGTATTTCGAGCAGGGCTGGGAACGGCCTGCAAATTAACGACATCTCGCAAGACCCGGATCGAACAATGAAAAAACGCGCAATCACCGTTCGGTTGGTTCGAGGACTCCTCGCGACTCTGTTCATCGCGGCGATGGCAGGCCCGGCCATGTCCCACCATTCCTTCTCAATGTACGATCAGACCATCTCTAGAAATCTTACGGGGAAGTTGACACGGTTCATTCTCGGCGCCAACCACGCCCAGTTGATCTTTGAGTTGCTGGGACCCGACGGTGACCCCATTCTCGAGAATGGCGAACCGGTCGTATGGGGCGTGGAAACCGGTTCGGCGGCTTCTCTCGCACGCCGGGGGATCACGGTGAAGACATTCCAGTTCGGGACCGTCATGACCGTGACGCTCAATCCGTTGAGGGATGGCCGGAATTTCGGGGCGATGACCAATACCGCGGGAGGCATCATCAAGTGCGGCATGACGATGCCCGAAGGCGGGTGCACTGAACAGACCGGCGAAGTTTTTCTGCAGAACTGACCCCGTCCCCGAGTCCAGCGCGTGTCCCGGAAATTGGGTACGTTGAAAACCCGCCTCCCCTACGTCCGGACAATCTTTTGGAACCTCATCGATGAAACATCGACTGCCTTGTTTCCTGATTTCCTTCATCCTGATGGTCGCCGTACCACGGGCTTTCGGCGCCGCCCAACCTCCGCCGTGCGCCGACAAATTCATCGTTGCCGGCGCGGTGCGGACGGCAGAGGACATTCAGACATTCGTGCAATGCGCCTACGAGTTCGTCGAGGAAGTGGGGTTTACCGAGGCGCGGCGTGCCTTCAACGAGGACACTCGTTGGAAAAGCGGCCCGACTTATATCTTCGTCGTCGGAGTAGTCGCACTCGATCGGGCGCCACTTCTGGTCTTTCCGCCCGACCCTTCCAGGGAAGGATCGACGCTTGGTGTGCTGATCGACGCCTTCGGCAACAACTTCAGGGAAGAGCGGAATCGTACCGTGAACCACTTCGGCGAGGGCTGGAATTACTATACCTTCAGAAATCCGGCGACCGTACGGGACGCGCCAAAGGCGTCCTACGTCAAGAGCATCGATTGGGAGGGCAACCCGGCAGCGATCGGCGCGGGGATCTATCGCCGCGACATTCCCGGCGCGTGCGAGGCCGAAGAGGTCCATGCCATGGGGCTCGAGGCCGAGCCCTCGAGCGACCGACTGCAGGAGTTTGTCCGTTGCGCCGCGCTGGAGATTGAATCGAAGGGGTACTTCGCCTCGCAGGCGCTGTCCACGGATTCGCGGTGGACGAACAACTCGATCTACGTGTTCGGCCTGGATATGTACGGCAACACGCTGTTCAGCGGCGATCCCTACAGCCGGTGGTTCGGCGTCTTTTCGCGAGCTTCCGAGTTGAACGCCCGTCTGGATGGACCCTTTGCCGGCCGCGACGTGATTGGAGTCGCGGACGCGTTCGGCGAAACCTTCCTGTACTACTCGACGCTCAATCCCGCCACCGGGAAGTCGGAACGCAAGGTTACGTTTGTCAAGAGGGTGGTGACCTATGGTCTGCCCATCCTGGTCGGCGCTGGCTATTATCTGGACGAATGAACCCGTCGAACATCGTTTTGAGCACGCACGGCGACGTTCTACGCACACACGGTTCCGAACCCCGGCAACGTTTGAGTGTGCAGGCGGTCATTGGCAACAATAAATACCGATAAACCAGGTTTACACCATGGCCACAGACGATTCGGGCGAGCGCACAGACATTCGATACCAACCCGACGAAAATCCCCCGCCAACGCTCGCCTTCGGTCTTGGCCTGCAGCTTGCTGTCCTCTGCGCGGCCGGCATCGTCCTGACCCCGGCGATCGTGATCCGGGCCGCCGGCGGGTCCGAAGCCTACCTTTCATGGGCCGTGTTTGCCGCGGTCGCGGTCAGCGGCGTCAGCACGATACTGCAAGCGGTGCGGGTTGGCCGGATCGGCGCGGGTTACGTCCTCGCCATGGGCACCTCCGGGGCCTTTATCGCGATCTGCGTCACGGCGATCGCCGCGGGCGGTCCGGCGATGCTTGCCACCCTGGTCGTCATTTCGTCTCTCTTCCAGTTTGCGCTTTCCTGGCGACTCTCGCTGCTCCGTCGGATCCTGACTCCCACCGTCGCTGGAACGGTGATCATGCTGATACCGGTTACCGTGATGCCGATCGTCTTCGATGGGCTGACCGACGTCCCGGACGGAGTCCCCGCACTGGCCGCTCCGCTGAGCGCACTGGCGACAGTGCTCATCATCTGCGGCATCTCGCTGAAGGCAACGGGCACGCTCCGCTTGTGGGCGCCGGTCATCGGCGTCGCCGCGGGCTCGATGTTTGCCGCGTACTATGGCCTCTACGATGTCAGCCAGGTGCGGGAGGCTTCGTGGGTCGGTCTTCCCGATGGCGGATGGCCGGGCTTCGATCTTGGATTCGGGCCGGTGTTCTGGTCGCTTCTTCCGGCATTCGTCTTTGTGACTCTCGTCGGCGCCATCGAGACCGTCGGCGACGCGGTCGCCATTCAGAACGTGTCGTGGCGGCGTCCCCGGGCAGTCGACTTCCGGGCGGTGCAGGGTGCGGTAGCCGCGGACGGACTAGGTAACCTTCTATCCGGCATCGCGGGCACAGTGCCGAACACGACCTATTCGACAAGCATATCCGTAACCGAACTCACTGGGGTCGGAGCCCGCAGCGTCGGCATTGCGCTGGGCGCCGTGTTCTGCTTGTTGGCGTTCATTCCCAAGGCACTCGCCGTGATCCTGGCGATTCCGGGACCGGTCGCGGCGGCCTATATCACCATTCTGCTGGCGATGCTCTTCGTGGTCGGCATGAAAATCGTCGTTCAGGACGGGATCGATTATCGCAAGGGACTGATCGCCGGCATCGCGTTCTGGACCGGAGCCGGATTCCAGAACGGGACGATATTTCCCGAATATGCCTCGGAATTCGCAGGCGGCCTGTTTCAGAACGGGATGACGGCAGGCGGGTTCGTGGCCCTTCTGATGACCCTGTTCATGGAGTTGACGGCCCCGCGCCGCCGTCGAATTCAAGTGGTATTCGATGCATCGGCCCTGCCGAAGATCAGGGAGTTTCTGGGTGGGTTCGCGTTCCGCAACGGTTGGAACCCGGCAATGGCCGACCGCCTCGATGCCGCCGCAGAGGAGGTATTGCTGACGCTCATCCAGCAGGATGAGGCCCGAGAGAAACCTGCCCGGAGGAACCTGTTGCTGGTTGCGCACAAGGAAGATGGCGGCGCCGTTCTCGAGTTCGTTGCCGCACCAGGAGATGAGAATCTTCAGGATCGGATCGGGCTGCTTGGTGACCGGCCCACCGGAGACCTGGTCGAGCAGGACGTCTCGCTTCGGTTGCTGCGGCATATCGCGTCCTCGATTCGCCACCAGCAATACCATGGCACGGATATCGTCACCGTTCGCGTGGAAGCCCCAAAGCCGATTCGCGGGGCACAAAAGCGAAGCGATTGACAAAGCCGTTCCCTGAACCGCTCAACGTGGATGAACGCGTGAATCCGGCAAGCCCACACCGATCGACTGGGCCAATCGATACCGGGCGATTTTCAGCGAGCCGAGATACTCGTCATTGAGAATCTCGCCGGGTGGCGGAAACTTCGACGGGATACCTGCTTATCGGGGTCTCAGGTTAAGAGGTTCTTGGGACTCCGATCAGAATCTGTTTCCCCCGATGCTCGCCCAGGAGAGCAGTTTGCGCCCAAGCCAACCGGAACATCATCGCAGATTCAGGAACCACGGGTCCCCCGACTGCGTAAAGAAACGCAGTTGTCCCGCCGAGTATTGCCCCGCCGTACCGCCGAACAGGATGAATTGAGTGCTCCATCCACCCCCGTCGGCGATGTGCGGAAAGAATGTCGCTGAGGCCGGACTGACGGACTCATTGATCGGGGGAATCGATGTCATCAGAAAGTCGCCGCGTTCGTTGGTTCGTCCTCGCAGGCCGACTACCGCCAGGATTTTCGTTCGTGAATGAAAAGGTGAAGGGAACCTCGAGGAAATCCTGAGAATTCCTGAGAATGGTGCGGAGATCTCGGGGAAGAGCTCGTAGATGAACTTTGCGACTTGGCCCGCCGGCGGGATCTGGAGCGTTGCCGCAGGGCCAACCGCTTGGCCCTGGGGATCGGTCAGTTCCAAGGCTACAGTGACTGCTGCGGATCCTGTGTTGGCGATGGCCAGGCCGGTCTGGATCGAGCCAGCCTCGCCCGGCGGTCCGCCCTCCAATTCAACATACATCCGAAAACCCGATCCCACAGGGCGGGATGCCACGCCCGCCTCCGATACCGTGACGCCTTCCTTCTCAAGCGAAAAGATGACCAGCGCCGTCGGGGCAGCCGCTCCGGTATCCGGCACTACCCGCACCGAGCCCGCATTGAGGACGCCGGCAGGATTCGTGGTGCGCAGGCGGCGGGAGCTACTCGGCGCGATCACGTAGGAGAACTCGGAGCCGATTCGTCCGTCGTCCAGCATGAGTGGGACCAGGGGGGCGACGGACGAGCCACGGCCTTGCCCGAAGAACCGGACGCTTCCTCCGATCGCACGATCGGTCGGGTTGACCAGAACGATCTCTGTCGTCCACCCGGAACCGTCCACAAAGTGCGGAAGCACCGCCTCTTCGTAAGTGATCGATGAAAGCGGGGCGACAGGTAGTGTGGTGATCAGGAATTCGGAACGCACGTTGGTAAGTCCGCGGAGAGCCACCACGGCCACCGGAACCGAAGTGGCGTAAGAGAACGTACCGATCATCGGCATCGGCGCGTTGAATGGAGCCTCGTCCAGAAACTTCGCGATCTGAGTGTTGGCTTCGATGCTGAAAATCCCACTGCCGATCTTGACGCCTTCCTGATCCGTCAACGTAAACGACACCGTTGCGGTTTCGTCATTCGGGTTCGCCATCGCCACACCGGTCGTTACCGCTCCGTCGACTTCAGCAAAGATACGGCCCTCCAGCGTGGCGGCCGTTGCCGGGACCGCGGCTTCGGTGACGCGCACCCCGTCCTTGGTGAGACCGTATATCGCCACGGCCGAGGGCGGGAACGTGCTGGCGCGCGGCTCGATACGGGCGTAGCCGACCTCCATCGAATCCGAGTCCCATGCGTTGCTCAGTGAAACGCCGCCCCGGTCCGGGACCCAGAACGACGTTGCATTCTCCAGCGGCCTCATTCTGGCGAACTGTGCCAAACTGAAGCCGTTCCTGTTACGCGCCCTCACCCGAATAAGGCCCACATCGGTTGGCAGATCCGTTAACGCAGCCGTGATCGTCACCCCTTCACCCGCTCTCAGCATCGTCGCCGGAATCTCCTTCCAGTCGCTCCACTTGGGCGCGACCGATTCCCTGCCCTGTGGGGGGAAAATGGGTCCATTGCTCCAGCTGTACTCGTAGCTGGCGGTGGGGTCGCCCGAGTCATCCCAATTCGCCCTTATCTGTCCCGGGGCCACCCAGATGGCGTCCAAGTGCAACACGTACAGACTGGGCAGATGGGACAACTCGATTGAGTTCAATCCCGTCAGAGGGTTCCCCCGGAAGCTGAAATACTGCAGTCTGGGCAGTCGGCCCAACTCGGGCGGGATGGGCCCCGTCAGCTGGTTGTGCTGGAGGTGCAGGTACCAAAGCTGGGACAGTTGGGACAGTTCGGGCGGGATGGGCCCCGTCAGCTGGTTGCGGTCGAGGTGCAACTGCTGCAGCTTAGACAGTTGGCTCAGTTCCACCGGAACGGGTCCTGTCAGCTGGTTGCCGCCAACGTCCAACCACTCCAGATGGGACAGTCGGCCCAGTTCGGGCGGGATGGGTCCTGTCAATTGGTTGTCGTAGAGGTGCAACGAATGCAGCCAGAACAGTCGGCCCAGCTCGGGCGGGATGGGTCCTGTCAATTGGTTATCGTAGAGGTGCAACCCCGTTAGCAAGGACAGTTTGGCGAGTTCGGACGGGATGAGCCCAGTCAACTGGTTGCCGCCGAGGTCCAGCACACCTAGATGGGACAGTTGGCCCAGTTCCGCCGGGATGGGTCCCGTCAGCCGGTTGTTGCTGCGGCCCAACGACTCCAGCTTCTGGGACAGTCGGCCCAGCCCGGGCGGGATGGGTCCCGTCAATTGGTTGTCGTAGAGGAGCAATTTCTCCAGTTGGGACAGTTGGCCCAGTCCGGACGGGATGGATCCCGTCAACTGGTTGCGGCTGAAATCCAACCACCGTAGTTGGGTCAATTGGCCCAGTGCGGGTGGAATGGGTCCCGTCAGTTGGTTGCCGCCGAGCCACAACAGCTCCAGCTGGGTCAGCTGGGCCAGTTCGGGCGGGATGGGTCCCACCAACTGGTTGCTGCTGAGCCTCAACCACTCCAGCTGGGTCAGCCGGCCTAGTTCCACCGGGATCGGTCCCACCAACTGGTTGTTGCTGAGGCCCAACCACCCCAGCCGGGTCAATTGGCCCAGTCCGGGCGGGACGGGTCCCGTCAACTGGTTGCCGCCGAGGTCCAACCACTCCAACCGGGTCAGCTGGCCTAGTCCCTGAATAAGCGCGATTGAGGAAGTATCGATAGTGAAAAAGTAGCGGAAGTACCCGAAATGTCCCCGTCCCGTGCGAAAAAGAATTTGCAGAATCCTGACGGAAAAGGAGGCATTTCGGATGAACGATTATACGCGCAAGAACATGAGGAATCGCAAGCGGCGAATCGAGCGTCGGCTTGGGGACCGACATTGGAGGGAACAGTCGGCGCCGATGTTGTCGGCGAGTAACATGCACTATGAGATGGGCAAGCGGATGCGCGGCACGGGGGTTGGCGGTCTTGGGGCGATGCATCGGGTGGCGCGGCGGACGGGTCTGATCGAGGCCATCGACGCGCGGGTGGATGTGCTGAAGCGGCATCTGCCGTATCACGAGTCGGATCACGTGTTGAACATCGCCTACAACGCGTTGACGGGAGGGACGTGTCTGGAAGACATCGAGTTGCGGCGCAACGACGAAGCATACCTGGATGCGCTGGGGGCGCAGCGGATACCGGACCCGACCACGGCGGGCGACTTTTGCCGGAGATTCGAGCCCGGCGACGTGGAGAACCTGATGGAGGCGGCGAATGAAGTGCGGCTGAATGTGTGGCGGCAGCAACCGGCCGGTTTTTTCGACGAGGCGGTGTTGGACGCGGATGGGACCCTGGCGCCGACCAGCGGGGAATGCAAGGAAGGGATGGATATCGCCTACGACGGGACATGGGGCTATCACCCGTTGTTGATTTCACTGGCGAACACCGCCGAGCCGTTATACCTGGTGAACCGGAGCGGCAACCGGCCCTCGCATGAAGGCGCGGCCCCGCGGTTCGATCAGGCGATCGGGTTGTGCCAGCGCGCCGGGTTCCATCGGATCCTGCTGCGCGGGGACACCGACTTCAGCCAGACCCGGCATCTGGATGGATGGGACGGCCAGGGCGTGGACTTCATCTTCGGTATCGACGCGAGGGCGAACCTGGTGGCGCGGGCCGATGCGCTGGAGCCGGACTGCTGGGCAGTTCTGGAGCGTGAGGCCAGATACGAGGTGGCCACCCAGCCCCGCCAGCGTCCCGACAAGGTCAAGGAACGGATCGTTCGGGAACGCGGTTTCAAGAACGTTCGCTTGCGGGGCGAAGACGTGGCCGAGTTCGCCTACCGGCCCGGCGCCTGTAAGCGGGACTACCGCGTCGTGGTGGTGCGGAAGAATCTGTCGGAGGCCAAAGGGGAGTGGGTGTTGTTCGACAAGATCCGGTACTTCTTCTACATCACGAACCGTGCCGGTCCCGCCGACCGGATCGTGAAGCGCGCGAATCAACGGTGCAATCAGGAGAATCTCATCGAGCAACTCAAGAACGGCGTCCGGGCCTTGAAAATGCCGGTGGGCGACCGGACCGGCAACTGGGCCTACATGGTGATGGCGTCGCTGGCCTGGACCCTGAAGGCGTGGTTTGCGTTGCTGCTTCCCGAAACCGGACGCTGGGCCCCGAAGTATCGGGCCGAGAAGCAGACCGTTCTACGCATGGAGTTCAAGACGTTCCTGAACGCCTTCATCCTCCTGCCGTGCCAACTCGTGCGTACCGGCCGGCGCATCGTCTTCCGGCTCATGGCCTGGAACCCGTGGCTGTCCGTCTTGTTCCGTGCCGTGGATGTGTTGCGTCGTCCCCTGCGATGCTGACCCGATCATGGATCTGAGCCCGGGCGGTCGAGGTCCCGGTTGCTGTCAACCCTTCAAACAGACACGGCGAGGCCCCCACTGGAACAGACGCAACTCGAACCGGAGGCCGGGACAAAACGATCCCGGAACGGAAGGTTATGCCTCCAACTTTATGGCTGGGAACCGGCCGTTCGCCATCTGGTTATGCGCTTGTTTTGGGCCTAGTTCCACCGGGACCGGTCCCACCAACTCGTTGTTGCTCAAATCCAACCACCGCAACTGGGACAGTTGGCCTAGCTCCATCGGGATGGGTCCCACCAACTCGTTGCCGCGGAAGTCCACCCCCTGCAGCTGGCTCAGTTGGGCTAATTCGGGCGGGATGAGCCCCGTCAATTGGTTGTTGCGGAGATCCAACAGCTTTAGATGAGACAGTTGACCCAGTTCGGGCGGGATGAGGCCCGCCAGCTGGTTGCCTAGGAGACGCAATTCCGTGACACGGCGCGGGGATCCCCAGACGTCGACGCCTCGCCAACTGGTAATGGGTAACTGTGTATCCCAGTCCAAGTTGACACCGGCCGCTCGGTCGCGTAGTGCCAACAGGACTTTACAGTCCTCGACCAGCCCGGGGTTGTTCCTCGGGTCCGGCACAAGCGTACCGCCATCGCAGGCCCACAGGGTCGGACTGCCTGCCCCCAACAACAGGACTGCCGTAATGGTCCAAGTCACCGCGATCGAAGGAAGAACGCCGTTTCGTGACAACATGGTTTGGCGGAAGTATATGCCTCTTTAAAGGGCGAGATGGCAGCCGCACGCCGAACATTCGCGCAGGTGACAGAAAATGCCGATTTTTTGGACGAGTGCCAAAAGCCAGGCCCTGACTTCAGAACCGAGAAAACCTCGATTTTCCCCCACGAGGTTATTCATGCCCACCGCGCTTCGCCCGAGTATCGGCGTGTGCCACGATGACAAATCACGCTACCCGCAAGATGCATCAATACGAACGGGCAAAGATCACCCGCCGTTCCGATGCTCCGCCACACGCAATGCACTTCCCTGCCGACGAATCTCCACCGGCGCCGGGGTCGAGGGGAATGCAGCGGATGGTCGCCTTGGTCTCGCTCTTGATTTTCTCCTCGCAGCCAGGTGAGCCGCACCAGTGACTCCGTAGAAACCCGGCATTCTCACCGTCCAGGATCGGATTGAACTGGCTGTAGTCATCCACCCGATGGGTATTCGATTCGCGGAAGTCCAACGCCCGCTGGAATATCCCGCTCTGGATCTCGTCCAGCAACCCGGCGATGGTGTCGGCGAGGCCATCTTGAGACACGAAATGCTTCTCGCCGTTGTCGCGACGGACCAGAACCACCTGATTCTTCTCCAGATCCTTCGGCCCCATTTCCATCCGCAACGGAACTCCCCGCTGCTCCCAATGATTGAATTTGAATCCGGGGCTGTGTTGTTCCCTGTCGTCGATCTTGAAGCCAATTCCATCGAAACCGGGCGTCAACCGGCCGAGGCGTTCCATGACTGCCGCACGTTGCTCGTCTTTCCTGTAAATCGGAACGATCGCCAACTGGGTCGTGGCGAGTTTCGGAGGTATGACGATGCCCTTGTCGTCGCCGTGAGCCATGATCAGGGCGCCAACCAGACGGGTTGAGACACCCCAACTGCTCGCGTAGACGTATTCCTGTTCGCCGTTCTCGTTCTGAAACTTCACATCGAAGGCCTTGGCGAAGTTCTGGTCGAGATGATGCGACGTGCCGGCCTGCAAACCCTTGCCGTCCTGCATCATGGCTTCGATCGAGTAGGTATGGTGTGCGCCGGCGAATTTCTCGCTCTCCGACTTCAGGCCCGGAATCACGGGGACCGCCATGAACTCCTCCGCGAACCTGCGATAGATCTCCAGAATCGTACGAGTTTCCTTCTCGGCGTCGTCGTACGTCGCATGGGCGGTGTGCCCTTCCTGCCACAGGAACTCCGTTGTGCGCAGAAAGAAGCGTGTCCGCATCTCCCACCGGACGACGTTGGCCCACTGATTGATCAGCAGCGGCAAGTCTCGATAGGATTGAATCCAGTTCCGGTAGGCGTGCCAGACGATCGTCTCCGAAGTGGGTCTGATAACAAGAGCTTCTTCCAGTTCCGCTCCGCCGGCATGCGTCACCGTAGCCACTTCAGGCGCAAAGCCTTCCACGTGCTCGGCTTCCTTCTTCAGGAAGCTTTCGGGAATCAAGAGAGGAAAATACGCGTTCTGGTGACCGGTGGCCTTGAACATGTCGTCCAGAGCCCGTTGCATCTTCTCCCAGATGGCATATCCGTTGGGCCGAATGACCATGCATCCCTTGACCGGGGCGTAATCGGCCAGTTCGGCCGCTGCGATAACGTCCGTGTACCAACGTGAGTAATCGTCGATCCGTTTTGTGATTCTTGAATCCGCCATATTCGCCTTCCCTTCGTACGGGGCGCTTTCAAAGCATGAAATAAACCGCTGATGTTAGCACGCACGGCGTCGCCCGGATTGACACCCCCGAGTATCGACAATACGATGCCTTCAGAAGGACCGATGGCACGGAATATCAGTAAAAAACCGGCAGGCCGAGACAATGTGGGGCGTCAGGTCTCGACGACAACGGTGTCCGGCGTACCGATCAAGGCTCTCTACGGTCCGGCGGACCTGGACGGAATCGACCTGGAGACCGAGCTTGGACAACCGGGACAGAAGCCTTACACGCGTGGCATCTACCCCGAAATGTACCGGAAGCGCCACTGGACCATGCGCCAGTTCAGCGGCTTCGGCACCGCCGAAGACACGAACGAGCGTTTCCGCTACCTGCTCGACCACGGACAGACAGGCCTTTCGGTCGCCTTTGACCTGCCAACGCTGATGGGTGTGGACTCGGACCACCTAATGTCGGAAGGCGAGGTGGGAAAGTGCGGCGTCGCGGTCGATTCGCTCGAAGACATGGAAACGCTGTTTCGCGGAATTTCCCTTGCCGAAATCAGCACGTCGATGACAACCAACGCTCCAGCCCCGATTCTCTGGGCGATGTACCTGGTCGTTGCCGAAAAGCAGGGGGCGCCGTGGAGCAAGCTCACGGGAACGATTCAGAACGACCTGCTCAAGGAATACATCGCACAGAAGACGTACATCTTCCCTCCCCGGCCTTCGATGAAGATGGTCGTTGACACGTTCGAGTTCGGTTTCCGGAACGTGCCGCGGTGGAACACCATTTCGATCAGCGGCTACCACATTCGCGAGGCCGGCTCGACGGCATTGCAGGAACTCGCCTTCACGCTCTATGACGGCATCGAATATGTCGAATGGGCCCGCCGCCGGGGGCTGGATGTGGACGATTTCGCGCCACGGCTTTCGTTCTTTTTCAACGCCCACAACGATCTTTTCGAAGAAGTCGCCAAATATCGCGCGGCCCGCAAGATCTGGCACAAGATCATGACGGAGCGCTTCGGAGCCCGTAATCCACGGTCGACCCTGCTCCGGTTTCATACGCAGACAGCCGGGTGTTCCCTGACCGCGCAGCAACCCTCGAACAACGTCGTAAGGACAACGGTTCAAGCACTGGCCGCGGTACTTGGCGGCACACAGTCCCTTCACACCAATTCACTCGACGAAACGCTGGCACTGCCCACCGAACATACAGCCCGCATTGCCCTGCAGACGCAGCAGATCCTCGCCGAGGAAAGCGGCCTAACCGACACGGTGGATCCCCTGGGCGGCTCTTACTATCTCGAACGACTCACCCTCGAAATGGAACAGGGGTGCTGGGACTACTTCGAACGGCTCGACCGAATGGGCGGCATGGTCGCCGCAATCGAACAGGGCTTTCCGCAACGTGAAATTCAGCTGTCCGCCTACGCCTTCCAGAAAGCCGTCGAAACCCGCGAAAAGATCATCGTCGGGGTAAACGACTTCGAGACTGGGGACACTTCGCCGATTGAGACCCTTTCGATTGACGAATCCGTCGCCGAACGTCAACTCACCCGGCTTCGGACGCTTCGGGCACACCGCGATACCGGCCGGGTCGACCGCGCCCGTCAGGCACTCTCCAAAGCCGCACGTGAGGATGTCAACGTCATGGAACCCGTTCTGGAATGCGTCCGCGCCTATGCGACTCTGGGCGAAATGTGCGATACGCTTCGGGATGTCTACGGTGTTTACGAAGAACCCGGATTCTAGTCGATGACGACAGAGAGAATCATACGCGTCCTGGTCGCCAAACCCGGTCTCGACGGTCACGACCGCGGCGCCAGGGTCATCGCGCACGCGTTCCGGGACGCCGGCTTCGAAGTGATCTACACGGGACTTCGAAAGACCGCGCGGCAGATCGTCAACGCGGCCCTTCAGGAAGACGTCGACGTCATCGGCATCTCGGTTCTTTCGGGTGCGCACATGACATTGTGCCCTCGGATCATGGAACTGATCCGTGAAGCGAAACTCGATGACGTCCTCGTGATCGTGGGAGGAATCGTTCCCGGCGACGATATCGCTCAACTGAAGGATGCGGGTATCCGTGAAGTGTTCGGACCGGGCACGTCAACCGGGGAAATTGTCAGGTACATTCGGGACAACGTGCGGCCAATTCAAATCCCAACGGACAATTAGCGCGAGTTTCCGCCGATACCGGAGGACTGTTTCACGACACTCGCGCCGAATTAGCGCGAGTTTACGGAGATACTGGAGGGCTGTTTCAGAAAACTCGCGCGAGAAAACCGGTGAATTTCTTCCGGAATCGGAGGCCGCGCCAACGGGCTTCCCTCATGACGAGCGTCACGGTGCCCCATTTGGCCCGATCGCGCCCGTGAGGCGCCCATGCGAGTTGCGGATGCGGGCTGGGGCCGGGCAGGCGTCAGGGAGGTGGAACGGATGCGTGTCGTCGGTTGGAACGTGAACGGGATTCGCGCCTGCGTACGGCGCGGGTTCGTGGACTTTCTGCACCGGTCCGGCGCCGATATCCTCGGCGTACAGGAGGTCCGCGCACTACCCGGGGAGATCCCTGCGGACGCACGCACGCCACCAGGCTGGAACGCCGCGTTCACGGCAGCAGAGCGCCGGGGATACAGTGGCGTCGGCATCTACTCCAAGCTTCAGCCCGATAGCGTGGATACCTCACTCGGCGAGCCTCGGTTCGATATCGAAGGACGGTTCATCGCCGCTCACTTCCGGACCGGACGCGGGCGGTTCGCGGTTGTCAACGCCTATTTCCCCAAGGGGAGTGGGAAGGACCGGGACAACAGTCGGGTCGGCTATAAACTCGACTTCTATCGGGCGGTATTCGACCGGGTGCAGCGGCTGCGGCGCCGGTGCCCGGTGCTCGTGATTGGGGATTACAACACCGCCCACCGCGAGGTCGATCTCGCTCGCCCGAAATCCAATATCAGGAACAGTGGATTTCTCCCCGAGGAGCGGGCCGAATTGGACCGTTGGATCGAAGCGGGCTGGGTGGACACCTTTCGCGCCCTGCATCCCGGCGAGCCCGGCCATTACACCTGGTGGCGGCAATGGGGCGGCGCGCGCGAACGCAATGTCGGGTGGCGGATCGACTATGTCCTCGCGTCGCCGGCCGCCATGAAGCGATTGAACGACGCTTTCATCTGGCCCGCCGAACAGGGTTCCGACCACTGTCCGGTCGGTGTCGATATCGACTTCTGACGCCGCCGATGAGGCTGTCCGTGGCACCGGAGCGCACAAGTTCTGGAACCGCGCGGGAGCCTCCGCTATAGTGTGGGCTCCAACGTGACGGTCAAGGAGCCTGTGGTAGAAGTGTGCGCGGTCGCGCCGAGGGGTCTTCGGAGGTGGAGTCGAGGAGGGAGGACGGGAACGATGCTCTCTCATCGTGACCGACGAGCGACGATGAATACGCCCCGAACCCCCCTCGGCCCAGAGGGTTCGGGCGGCATCGCACCATCTCGGGCGTTGCCGCTCCTGTCCGATCAATGAGGATCGGCGGCGGCGCGGCGCCTTCGGTCTGAGTACGATGGCACCCCGAACGCGGCCATGCACACTTCTACAACAGGCTCCTACCTGGGAGGAACCCATGAATTGCAGGCACATCGCGGCATTGTGCGCCACCGGCGTGGCCCTTGGGGTGCCCGCACCCCACACCGCGGCTCAAGAGCGGTCGCTCTACCAGCAGACCCAGTACCAGGGCAGGGAGATCGGGAACCTGACCGGCGACATCTATTACGCGCGGCAGGATGACTACCTCAGCGTGTTCATGGTGACGTCGGAAGGAATCGTCCTGGTCGAACCTGTCGGCACGGAGATGGCGACCTGGCTGAAGGAGGAACTCACCCGGCGTTTCGATGTCCCCGTAAAGTATGTGATCTACAGCCACCATCACTGGGACCACGGATCGGGAGGGGCCGTATGGGCTGATACGGCGCAACTGATCGGCCACGAGAACATGCTTCGCGCCCTGGAAATGCCCCCCGCCGACACTCCGCTGCCTGAAACCGCCCGGCCTCAGGACACGAACGGGGACGGCGGCATCGATCCGGACGAAGCATCGGGGAATCTCCAGCGACTTTTCGATTTGTACGACGCGGACCGGAACGGGACGTTGAGCGGCGCCGAAGTCACTCGCGGACCGCTCGCAAACGTCGTGCCGCCCAATCTGACCTATACCAGCACGATCCACATCAATCTGGGCGGAAAACGCGTGGAAGTCATCCCGACGCCGATCCGCCACGCCGACGACAACACAATCGTGCGTTTCGTGGATGGGACCAACGTCCTGTTCGCATCCGACTGGATCACGATCAATCGCGTGCCGTTCGGCGGCGACGTGGCACGGAACGACGAAATCGACAAGGTCAGTCAAGTCGAAGCGATGGACTTCGAACACTTCGTGTGCAGCCACGGGAGACTGGGAACCAAGGCCGACGTAACGGCCAATCTCCGCTATCGCGAGTTGGTCCAAGACCGTGTGCGCCAGGCGATCGGTAACGGGGAAAGCCTCGCCGAGGCCCAGGCCAGCGTGACCATGGAGGATTATTCGAGTTGGGAATTCTACGAACAGCAGCGGCCGCTGAACGTGGCCGGCGCCTATCGAGCGTTGACCGAGGATCGGTAACGGTACTCCCGCGGGCGGCGTTGACGGCACGAGCGTTGCTCCTGGCCGTCGGCGCCGGACTGGCGCTTGCCCCCGCGGCCGGTGCCTGGCAAGGCGAGGGCCGTCTGCCCCCGGAAGTCGAGGCGCGCGTCACGGCGATTCCCGGGGTGATCGCCGCCGGTGAGGAATGAGAACTGGTCTGGGGCGGGAGCGACAACGCCGACGGTATTGTCGGCACGCCCGACGGGGGACTGCTCTTCGCTCAGGAACAACCCAGCCGCATCGGCAAACTCGACGTTAACGGCCAACGGACGACATACCTGGAGAACACGAACGGTGCGGGCTCGATTTCCATCGACACCCAGGGCAACCTGCTCGCGGTGTTGCGCACCTGCACGGATCCGGGCCGGCCCGATACCCTCGGTCCGTGCGAGGAACCGACCAAGTTGGCCGTGCTGGCGCCCGAAATGAGAATCCTCGCCGACAGTTTCCAAAACGGCGAGGCTCTGGGACGGCTGAACGATCTGGTTGCCGACAGCAACGGCGGGGCGTATTTCACGTCGGGCGGAGCCTACCACGTCAATCGAGATGGTGTGGTTTCGACCATCGCCGACGACATCCGCGCGAACGGAATCATCCTGAGTCCGGACGATCGGGTTCTCTACGTGACCAACGGCGGGGCAATCGTCGCCTTCGACCGACTTGGCGATGGCTCGGTCGCGAATCGCCGAAACTTCGCGATGCTCCGAGACGGTGGAAGCGGCGATGGGATGGCGGTGGACAGTGCCGGACGATTGTACGTGACCGCCGGTTACGCCGTTCAGGTCTTCAGTTCCGGAGGAGAATTCCTGGGTTCAATTCCAACTCCCAGGCGCGCGATCTCGACGGCGTTTTCCGGTCCCGACAAGAAGACACTCCATATAGTCGGCAGTGGAGCCCGGGGCCCGGATGGACAAGACATGGTCACGGCCGCGGGCGTCCGAAACAACGCCAAGTCAATCTACAGGATTTCGACGATTGCCGACGGATACCGGGGGCGGCCGAAATAGACGCCCTGACCGGTTGTGGCAAGACCTGGCCCCGCCGAAGGGAGATCCGGCAACCCAAGCGGACTTACCGGTAGGCCGAGCACTCCGTCGGATTCCAACTCGAACCGTCGGATTCCCTCTTGAAGTGAGTACTCTCCATGAATCGCCGCGTCATGTAGAGCGGATCGTCGAAAAACGTCGTCAGAACGAGCCACCGGTCGCCGTTGGGTTCATCGAACGTGAAGAAATACTCAGTCGTGACGGTCCGATCGCTGTACGGTACTCCGTTTCGACGGATATAACCCATACGCAGATGATCGGTGACGACTTTGAGCCTGCCGCTCGGCACCGAACCCGGTTCCCGTCCGCCATCGGCGCCAATCCATTCGGCCAGCGAGTGTCCCTGCAACGTCTGTTCGCTGGGTGGTTCCGCGGAACGATCGAAGTGAAACAGGCGGGTCTGAGAACCGGCATCGGTATCGATGCGAAGCGTGTCCTCATTCTCCCAGGTGATGTTCAGGCGTCCAGGTATGCGCATGACGCCCCCGGCGCCGTACCAGCGGCATTGTTCACCGGCGGCCTCATCCGCAGCCGGGTCCCAGGCATCGGCGATCTCGACCGCTGCCGGAGTCATGGCCGTGCTCTCGTAGTCGCCCTTTTGCGGCACCACCATGCGGTGTCTCCAACCCTCGGTCACGACCGAGACCCAGTATCCGGTCAGATCGATCGGAGGGTCCGCGTTCGCTGGACCCGCCTCAGGGGGTCCGCCCCGCTGGGCCAGAGCCGATGGAACAGCGATCAGCAAGACCGTCGTTACGGCGACCCACGCCAGAGCACGATTGGATTGACCCATTGCACCAGTCATGATATTTCCTCCGTGTCTCAAGGTGTGGGAGAGAGGCTCCGATACACGGCCGTCACGAAGTCTTCAGTGGTCCACTCCCCGGTCTCGGACCCGTAAAGGCCGTCATACGCCTTCGTCGGCCTCTCGGCCAGCACTTGTTCCATTGACCACCCTCGGTCGATCATCTCCCGAATGTTGTTGCGAACGATCGTGAGCATGTCGCGGTAGTAACCGACATCGGCCGAATCGCCGACCCTGCCGTGGCCTGGCACGATCATGGTTCCGCCCTCGGTCCGGAACTCTGGAATCGCGGTTTCGAGAACATAGTTCAGTGCGTCGATCACTCCATCGATGCTGCCGCCGTGTTCCAAATCGATTAACGGATAGCTGGTCTGAGAGAAGAAATCGCCGGTCACGATCACGTCCGAGCGCGGCAGATAGACGATCGTATCGGCGTCGGAACTCGCCGCCGGCATATGGATCAGGCGGACGCCTTCTCCGTTGAAGTGATGGCTGATCTTGTAGTTGGAACCATAGTACGTATCGGTCGGATGCATGAGGTAGGACATGCCGGCATCGACCATTCGGAACAGCACTTCCTCACGGGCATAGATGCTGGCGCCAACGCCTGCATCCCCGATAGCACCGGCGACGTTCCCCCCGACAAATGTCACGCCGTTGTCGCGGATGAACTCGTTGCCACCGACGTGATCGGACGCACTGCTGGTGTTGATGATGTAGCGTACCGGCTTGGGCGGTGAGTACCCGTCCCGATAGGCCAGCACCGCGAGGCGCCCTTCCGCGCCCCATCGCGCGGGCTCGGGTTCACGGCCCATCAACTGAAGTTCCTGGATCTCACGGATCGTGGCAAGGACTTCGCCGGCCATGTCCGCCGTCCCGGAGTCCACCAGCAGGACACCGTCCTCACCTATCGACGCAGTGATGTTTCCCCCCGCGCCGGCCAGCATGTAAACAGGCCCACGCACGCGAACCACATCTATTTCACCTTCTTGAGCCCCCGCGGAAGGCGCCAAACCGAAGGCGCAAACGCCGCACGCCAGGAGCGACACGTGCAGGAATGCCGTCTTCGGTTTGAATTCGTACCATCGTGTCGACATTCTATTCTCCAGAGTATTCAAGGTTGCCGGATCCCGCGGCGATGACGGCCCCGAACCTTAACGGTCGGGCGACAATTCCCGGATTCGCTCTTTGAATTCGGGGTACATCGTGACTGCCCCGCCCCGGGTCGCCTCGAGCGGAAGATCGTACCTCTCGGCGGCCTCGCCTGCGTATGGATTCTCGCCCGGGAAGTAATGGGGCACGAAACCCGCATCCCGATCCACTTCGGTCACGACCGTGCAGGGGTAGGGCGGCACTTGTTGGTGCGGCCGCCATTCGAACTCCGACGTGCGGATCAGGGGTTCTTCAAGATAGACCGGATCGTAGGTGATCGTCGTCCACGTGATCACATCTTCGTTCCGAATCAGATACTCGACGACCTCCGCACGGTCGCTGCGCGGCAGGCCGTTGCGACGGATATAGTCTTCCTTGATGTGTGTCGTATGGATCCGCAAGACATCGCCGATCCATTGACCGGTCGAAAATCCGGCCCAACTGTGCGGCTCGTTCGGCCCGGGATGGGGGCGTCCGTCCATGTAGATGGGGCGGTCGACCGACCGCAGCCATTCGAAATGATACACGGTGAGGTTGCGCGACACGGGATCGATTTCCGGGGTTATGAACGGCTGGGAAGGCCCGCGCGTAATGTAATCCACCCCGTGGGGACGGCACTGCCACTCGGCCAGCGACTGGATGGAAGAGTCCCAGAGTTCTGCGCGGGCGCGCGCCGCGTCGTTGATCGGCATCCCCATGTATTCTCCAAGCTCGGGTCCGCCGACGCGCTCGTCGCGGTCTTCGTCCAGGACCGGAGCCCATTGGCCCGAGAGGTCCATCTGCGCCGCCGCGGGCATCGCGGCGGCCATCGTGGCCACCACCGCGACCGCGATACACGGGGCGACCATCCGGAAATCTTTCAACTTCATGTTATTCCTCGCCTTGGGCTGGCCCTATTTTTATCGATTGGAACACAAAAATGGAACCCTGTCTGGCATAAAGCGGTTGAAACAAACGGTTCAAAAGCCAATCAGACAATTTCTAACTCTACCTCCCTCCAAAGATCAACTACTTAACAGCCCCAACCCGCGCCGCAGACTGAGGGCAGAACGCAGGGTACCAGTCCAGTTGCCTCATTGCAGTTCGAGGTAGGTGAATTTCCCAAGAACGGAACAGACCTGAACGCTCGCCACGGTGGAAACCGGCCTCCTGGGATTGTGCGGGGCGACGGCCACGTCGTCGACTGCGGCTGTCATGAACTCTCGGCGATCGAGTCGGGATGCGCCCATGCTCAGTCCACATTCCGTGCCGGCACGTATTCGCCCCACTCGCGGACGATCCGGCGGCGTATGTTGCGAAAGAGAATGCGAAGGTCGATCTGAACGTCCAGCGTCTCTGGAAGCCAGACCCCGTCGGCCACGCGGATGTATTCCAGACGCCCGGTCACGTTTCGCAACGTACCGAGAATGCCGCCCCAAAAGCGGACAGATTCGGCCATCTCGAACTCGACCCGGGCGACACCGTAGTCGCTCTGCGCGATCCAAATCCGGCCCGTGGACTTGTTCAGCGCGTTGTCGATGTTGCGCCGGACGGGCAGATCGCCGGAACGGGGCTCCAGGTACAAGATCCAGGCCGGATGACCGTCGACAGTATCTTCGCCTTCGATCGTGAACCGAAATCGGCCGACAAATTCCTCGTCGAACTCGACGCTGTTCTCGTCCTCGGGTTCCGGGTCTTCTCCCCGGTAAACGCGCTCCCGTACCTCCCGGATAAAGTCTTCCCGGCGCTCGGCTTCGTCCCTGACATCGTCTTCGGTGAGCGGCTCGCCTTCGCGCGCGATGAACTCTTCGTAGAGCACTCCCTCGAGCGGGTACTGACGGTAAGTCTCGCGCTCGGTCTTCTCGACCTCGAAATCGCCGTTCAATTGCTCGGTGGTGGTCTGGATGGTCGACTCGAACGCCAACTCGGCCTTGGACTCGCGCTGTATTTCGGCGCGTTCAACGACGCGGGCAACGATCTCGTCGGCAGACAACACTCCGGACTGGGCACCGATGGGAGCCGCATACCCCAGGAGCCACACGAGCACCGCAAGCTTGATCGATACATTGGCGGATTGGGTCACATTCTTCACGGGAACGGGCAACTCCTGACTCGTCCGGTCGTCGTCAAACCGGAGATTCCAGCATACCCGCCGAACCCATGACGGTGGAACCGCGTTTTCTCGGATACCTGCCATCGCAGTCTTCCCGAATACCCTCATGCAACATCGGGGCCGCCCGTGGCGAGCGGTGTCCTCGGCTTGGGGGATCGCGGGGCGTAGCGAAGCGGTTCCACAGGCGACAACCCCGAAACCCGACGCCCGGAGGCTTATCCGGCAACCCATCAACCGTCAAACCAACCGGACATTTCACTGGTTACAAAAAGCGGCCTGGCTCACATGCTAGCAATCGTGGTGACCTCGTCCCTTTGTCTTACGACGCATGTCATGTTCCCTTTTTCCAGACCCCACCACTCTGCCGCGCGGCGGAACAGGGTCTCAGGGCTGAAGAAGCGGCGACACGGATCATCGACGATTAGTTGCCAGGGCCGCCAACCCATTCGCACCCAAATTGACTCCGGTTCGACGGAGTGCTAGTGTCCTGTCCCATGGCCGCCCGTGGCAGAATCCAGCGGGGTCTGGCAAGCTTTTGCCGCGGGCTGCTCGACAACGGGCCTAACGCCGATGGGAACTCCAAACGATACGGCGCGGGCGAAGGCCCCGCTGCCGGGGGCCGCATGGCATCCCGGCATGCGCACCGCGTTCCGCTTCTGTGTCGCCTATCTCGGTCTGTACTGCCTCACGACGCGGATTTCCGGCGGACTGTTTCTTCTCCCCGATCGTAGCGTCACCAGCCTGGGAACGCTCTGGCCTCTGCGGGACATCACCGTCTGGATTGCCTCGCACGCATTCAACATCACCGAACCTCTCGACGCCTCGGGAAACAGCTGGGACACCAACTTCTTCTGGGTTCAGGCGTTCTGGGTGCTGATCCTGGCGGTCGCCGCAACGAGCCTCTGGTCGGTTCTGGACCGAAAGCGTGGAAACTACGTCGTCTTGAACAAATGGTTTCGCGTGTTCATTCGCCTGGCAATCGCCTCGCAGATGCTCGAATACGGAATGACCAAGGTCATCCCGGTGCAATTCCCGTTTCCGTCTTTGATCACCCTGGTCACGCCCGTGGGCAACGTGTCGCTCCAAGGCATGCTGTGGACATTCGTAGGAGCCTCGCCCACGTATCAGACCCTCACCGGGGTCGTCGAAGTCGTCGCCGCCCTCCTTCTGCTGGTTCCGCGAACTACGGCGCTCGGCGCCGTTATCGTCCTGGCCAGCATGTCGCAGGTCTTCGCTTTCAACATGCTTTACGATCTGGGCGTGAAGATGGTCTCCTTCCATCTCATCCTGATGACAGTCTTCCTTCTGGCGCCAGAGTCGTCCCGCCTGGGACGCTTCTTCCTGACCGATCGCCCCGTCGGGCCATCGGTCCAGCCGCCGCTCTGCCGCACGCGCCGCGCAAATGCCATCGCGCTCGGCGCGCAGATCCTTTTCGGCCTCTATGCGTTGGGCGTTTACACTAACGCCACCTGGATCTACTGGTACCAGGAGGGGGTCGGGAGTCCGCGTTCCCCCCTGTACGGAATCTGGAACGTGGAGCGGCTTGCGATCGACGGGCAGGTGCGCCCAGCGGTGCTCAACGACTACGATCGCCGTTGGCGAAGAGTCATCCTTGACGATCCCGGCACCATGGTTTTTCAACGCACTGACGACTCGTTCGCACGCTACGGCGTCTCGATCGACATCGTGGCGAATACGCTCGATCTCACCAAGGGTGGCAGCGGCACATGGACGTCCAGTTTCGTATTCCAACGTCCCGAAAACGATCGCCTGATCCTGGAGGGCGAGATGGACGACTATCGGATTGGCATGGAACTCCGGCTCGTGCAGCCCGATACGTTCCGACTCCTGAACAGCCATTTCCGGTGGGTGCGTCCTCCCGACCCCTGAGGCAGCTACTTCTTCTCGTACACCACGGTGGTCCGAAGCTGCCGGCCGTCGGGGAGTCTTTCGTCGGTAACGGTCGTGAGCGTTTGGCCGTCGGATGAGATCACGGTTAGTGCCTCGGCAACGGGGGTGCCATCCACCTTGATGAGGACGGTGTAGGTACGGTCGTCGACCCACCTATACGCGTGCGTGAGCACATAGTCCACGCCCTGGACAGCGTAATCCCGGCCATCGAGCCGGCCCGTCCACTCCAGGTGGATCACGCCGCCACGCTCACCGACCAGGTCGTAACGGAGTTGGAGTCCGTCCTCCCAAGGCCCGATCCAGCAGGTGGTTCTCTTGTACCGCGTCGAACTCTGGCTGGATTCGTGCGTGTTGAGTTCCCAGGTTCTAAACAGAGCCGCCGGCGCCTGAGCCGAAAGGGAGGAGGCACAGGCCAACAGGCCTGCGATGAGCGGGACGCCGACTATTGTCAGCGGCCGAAAAAGCAGCGTTCGACACTGTGTGCGCGTTGCCAGGGACATCTTCAGGGATATCCGGGGGTAATGTATCGAGCGCCCGCGTCCAGACAGCGTGCGGAGCCCGGGACGGGGAAGCGTCCCCCTATCATTTTGCAGGAATCCTGCGCGAATCCGACCGGCATTTACAATAACGCCGCAATGCCGCGACCCGGACAACAGGCAACGGGCGTGGGGTCTAATCGAAGTCTTCGCCCTCTTGGCCCCATCCGAACCCGTCGGAAGTCCTGATGAGACTGCGCATGCGGACACGGTGGTCGTCTGGATTGCGCCCCGGGTTTCCGCTGATCACGACCAGATCGCCGGTGCGCAACGAAGCCCTCGTCACGCCTTGCCGCCCGAGTTGGCCAGCGCCACCCCACTCCACGCCCCAGCGTTGCATCTCGCCGGTCTCATCCGGCGCCATCACATGCACCCAGGAATGGGGATTGCGAAACATGAACTGGACGATCTGTCCTTCAATCTCTACCAACTCCTGCTCGTCGTAGGTTGCGGTGAAGGAATGATGAGCGTAGACAGTCACTCCCGAGATCAGTACGGCCACCGGCAATAGAAGACGAACGCAACTATTCATACCGTTATCTCCACAAATAAAATGCTTGACGCCGCTTGAGTTTTTCGCGCGACCGATAACTCGTCGAATCGCTTCGACAGGGTGTCAGCATAACATTGTCCCTGCCATGGATGAAGATATTCGTCGGCCCGCGATGGCCCGGAAAGCGGAGTCCTGAGCCGGTAGCGAAGCAGGGGTGCCTTGGCTCGATCGATATGCGTCAACGGGCCGCCTCGACCGAAGGGGCAAGCAGGGCGCCGGCCCCCGGGACGCTGGCATTCAAATCCAGACTGCGGAGCATTCTATAGGTCGTGCACACGGCCGCTGAAACGACCGGCAAACCGCACTCCCTTTCAACAACCGGAATGGCCGCCAGCGATGGCATCTGTACGCAAGCGGAGAGCACCAGGGCATCGGCGCGATCCAGATTCAGATCCTTGTAGATCTCGGCGAGCGCCAACGGATCGCGCCGGCCAACCTCGACGTTGTCCGCTATTTCCAGCGAAATGCTGTCGACCACCTCGATTCCTTCGCTTTCGATATAGTCGGCGACCAGTCGGGTCAACGGCTTGAGGTACGGCGTGATCATCGCGATTCTCTTCGCGTTCAAGGCATTCAGGCCGTCCACAAGAGCACCCGCGCTGGTAACGACCGG
This sequence comes from Terriglobia bacterium, assembly GCA_963555775.3. Taxonomy (GTDB): domain Bacteria; phylum Acidobacteriota; class Terriglobia; order 20CM-2-55-15; family 20CM-2-55-15; genus JAJEDW01. The sequence continues at coordinate 1,053,188 of CAUVWY020000010.1, forward strand.
AACCGGGTGTCCCTCCAGCGCCGTGACCTGGCGCAGCCGCGCCTCGGACTGACGGTGGTAGCCCCTGCCCATCGACATGATGGCGACCAGGCAGGCATATCCCAGAACATCCACACGCGCATCGGCAAGCTCGGCCGCGCACCGGTCCGATTCGGCGTCCATCGCCTCGAGCTCTTCCTTTCTCACCTGCCGCATGCGCATCCGTGCCGAATGAAACGTGAAACGTTCCGGCTCGACCGATTCCCGCGCTCTGAGCATCGCGGGAATCTCAGTCTCCATCGTCGTGTTCGAACTCGGCACGATCTGGCCGATGCGGTAGGTATCGGTTGCCATTGGATTCTCCTCCATGGATACGGCGACGGCGCCGGGGGGTAACTCAACCACCTTCGCCTAAAGGCGAAGGGTTGTGTGCCGACTGAAGTCGGCTAAAGGCCTCGCCACGCGACACAGGCTACTCGCTGATCTTAAAATCGTCGTCCTGGACTTCGGCACCCTGCATTTCAATATACCGGGCGATCACCTCATCGGTCACGTTGCCGCTCGTCGCCACAAAGTATCCCCGTGCCCACAGGTGCCGACCCCAGAACTCCTTCTGCAACACCCGAAAATCTCTCATCAGCCGATTGGATGTCTTCCCCTTGATCGCCTGCATCACTCGGCTCGGCGCTAACCGCGGCGGTACGCTCAACAGCAAATGCACGTGCTCCGGCCGAACGTGCCCCTTCAATATCTCGATGTCGTTCGACCGGCAGATCTCACGCACCAACGCCCGCATCCGTTTGCCCACGTCTCCCCGCAACACCGGCTTCCGGTACTTCGTGATGAACACGAAGTGGTAGTGCAAACTGTAGGTCGTATGCGCTGCCTTCCGATAGCTCACCTCTCCACATCGTACCGCAAGCCTCCTGAAGGTTTCGCCTAAAGGCGAGGGATTTCACCCATCCCCGAGTGGGACATTAAAAGAAGTCCGAGCCAGATTGCCGAGTCGTTGCGAAGCGGGGGGGAGTTCGCGCCGTCACGCTTTTCTTATGCGTCGCGCTTTTCGCCGCGGCTGCCGGGGCGCAACCTGCTGCCAGCTATAGAATCGACACGGTCGCCGGTGCTCGGGATTTTCGGGATAACGGCCCGGCGGTCCAGGCCCAGCTAGCGCAACCCCTTGGCGTGGCGGCGGACGGCGCGGGCAACCTCTTCATCGCCGATCGCTTCAACCACCGGATCCGCAAAGTGGACTCAGCGGGGGTCATCACCACCGTGGCGGGCACGGGAGACTACGGCTTCAGCGGTGACGGCGGCCCGGCGGTCCAGGCCCAGCTAACGCAACCCCGGGGCGTGGCGCTGGACGGGGCGGGCAACCTCTTCATCGCCGATACGATCAATCACCGGATCCGCAAGGTGGACGCCGCGGGGGTCATCACCACCGTGGGGGGCACGGGAGACTACGGCTTCAGCGGTGACGGCGGCCCGGCGACGGCGGCCCAGTTGTACAAACCCAATGGCGTGGCAGTGGACGGCGCGGGCAACCTCTTCATCGCCGATGGTGGCCACTACCGGGTCCGCAAGGTGGATGCCGCGGGGGTCATCACCACCGTGGCGGGCACGGGACCGTTCGGGTTCGGCGGGGACGGCGGCCCGGCGGTCCAGGCTGCTTTGTCCAACCCCTGGGGCGTGGCGGTGGACGGTGGGGGCAACCTCTTCATCGCCGATTGGGGCAACAGCTGGATCCACAAGGTGGACGCCGCGGGGGTCATCACCACCGTGGCGGGCACGGGAGACTACGGCTTCAGCGGGGACGGCGGCCCGGCGGTCGACGCGCGGCTCAACGCCCCCGCAGGCGTGGCGCTGGACGGCGCGGGCAACCTCTTCATCGCCGATTGGGGCAACCACCTCGTTCGCAAGCTGACGCCGGTCGGCGGCTCGGGAACCTCACCCGCCGAGACCGAATCGTTCTCGATCCCGAATCTGGGAGGGTGGACCACCACGAGCAACGGAACGGAGAGGACCACTCGGGAGGGCTATGGACGCATCCGTGCGGACGCGGGTTCGACCACGCCTTCCGGAATCGCCATAATTGGGTACAGGCCGGGCGGCGTGCTCGTTGCCGAAGCGGGGGTCCCGGCATCCGAACCGGTCCGGGAAGGGCGGATATTCGCCGAAGTGAACGGTCCGGTCAATACCGGACTGGCCCTCGCCAATCCCAACGACGCGCCGGCAACCATCGACTTCTATTTCACCGACACCGACGGCGCCCGTTTCGCCGAAGGCGCCTACGTTCTGGATGCGGGCCGGCAGATTGCGGACTTCCTCAACGAGACGCCGTTCAACGGTGGAGACAAGCTATCGGGCACCTTCACGTTCACCTCATCGCTGCCCATCGCCGTCATCGCTTTACGAGGATTCACCAACCGGGACGGCGAGTTCCTGATGACCACGCTCCCGGTCGCGCCCCTGGCCACCCCGCTGACGCCGTTCAATACGGACACGGCCAATACGGGTACGGTCTATTTTCCCCATTTCGCCGATGGCAGCGGATGGGCGACTCAGGTCATTCTGGTCAACCCGACGGATGATACGATCGCCGGAACTGTCCGGTTCCTTGGACAGGGCAGCGCAACCGCGGCCGCCGCCCCCGCGGTCCGGACCCTTGAGGATGGCCGGACCGGGTCGAGCTTCGAATATTCGATTCCCCCCAACGGTTCGTACCGAATCGTCACCTCGAATCCCCCGGGCGGCGTGTCGGTAGGTTCGGTCCGGGCGATTCCCGACAATGGCCATCGGGCGCCGTCCGGCCTCGTCATTTTCTCGTTCACCTCCGCTGGAAAGACCGTTTTGGAAGCCGGCGTGCCCGCCCTGGCGGCCGGATCGGCATTTCGGGTCTACGTCGAATCGTCGGGAACGCCCGAACAGGCGGGCTCGATACGAACCGGCGTGGCGATTACCAATGCGGCGGACGCCGTCAATACGGTGACTCTGGAGGTGACGGGCCTGGACGGGACCCTGGCGGCCCCACCGGACACGCTGACGCTTCCACCGTCGGGGCAGGTGTCCCGTTTCATCGACGAGCTCTTCGACTCGCTGCCGCCCGACTTCTCGGGAGTGCTTCGGGTCACCTCGACCGCCGAGGTCGCCGTTGTGGGACTGCGATTGCGCTACAACCGCCGGGGCGAGCTCAAGATGACGACGACCCCGCCATCGATCGAAACCGACCCGCCGACCATGATGGACCGATACTTCGCCCATATCGTGGACTCCGCGTGGTGGTCCACGCAGTTCATCCTGTTCAGCGGGACCGCGGGCGAGGCCTCGTCGGGAACTTTGAGTTTTATCGATACCGCGGGGGCACTCTGGGATCTGCCCACCACGAACGGCGTTTCGGAGGGTTCTGCCTCCCCGGATTAGCGCGCAGTCAACAGCCGCAGGGCCGACTACCGCCTGGACGTCGAGACCATTTCCACGGATTTCGCGCCCAACGGGCGCTTCATCCCAACCGGTGGTAAGCCGGGAAGTTACAGCTTCGTTGAAGCGGTCTGGCCATGGTTGGCAAGGGCGAACCTGGTCCCCCCGTCGCGGCAATGAATGGGAGGCCGCGCCACCTGCCCTGTCACGACCGTTCGATCCGCTTCTTCCATGCTCAGCATCCCTTTCCGCGACCGGAAATTGCGGACAACTTGCGCGACGCTTGAGGCGCCGCCCGAGGCGAGTCTTGGTGCGGGAAAGGCGCTTCGATAGCTATTCCACAAGCCGAAGCTCCTTGGCCGAATTGATCACAGCTCGGATAAACGCGACTATATAGAGATTTTTATGATCTATTCAATTTATTTTATTCGATTTTATATAGTTTGTGGTGACAACCGGCGGTTGACTTCCTAACATTCCGACTCGTGCCAGTCGGCTGGCGTGACGCAACGTCGGCCCGAGTCGCTGGCAGTCCACCGGGAGAGGTTCGACGTCACGGCGCGCGGTCGGACGGGAGGTCGGTTGCGATGGATCATGCCGAACAGGTTTGGCGGTCACCGGCCGGTGAGTTTCGACGGCCACCCTGTTTGGCGCTCGCCGCCGTGCTGTGGGTAGCGTTGCTGGCGGTCGAGGCGGCGGGGCAGCCGGGCGGCCTTTTCCTGGAGGCCGCCGTAGTGCCGGACGCCATCGGGGGCCTGTCCCCGGAGGCGCCGGACTCAGTGGCGTTGCGGGGTCGACTGGTCACGATCGACTTCACGCAACTGGCTTCGTCGAATGTCGCCGTCGCGGCACGAGCCGCCGGCGTTTCGGCCGAGGCGCCCCGTTCGGGTCGGCCCGCGTACGGAGAGTTGCTCAGCTTGAACCTGTTCGACGACACGGTGTTCACGGGCGTGGTCGAGCGAATGGAGCCGACGTTTTCGGGGGGCTATGCGGTCTCGGGCCGATTGGCCAGCGTGGAGGGGGGCACTTTGACGCTCGTCGTGAACGGCGACGTGGTGGCTGGCACGATCCGGACGTTGGAGACGACCTACCGCATCCGATCGGCAGGGAACGGACTGCACGCCGTCAGCGAGGTCGATCTGTCGCGGCTGCCGCCCCTGGGCGAGCCGATTCTCGTCGAGCCGGACGGTCCTCTGCCGGAGGAGCAACAATGAGGGCGGCGTTGACGAGGTATCGGAACCTCCTCGGTGCGTTCCCGCTTATGGCGGTTATGGCCATGTACTCGAGTATGGCAGACAACGCCTTTGCGCAGGACACAATCGCGACGGACCGGGCAGCACTCGTGGCATTGTACGACGCGACCGACGGTCCGAACTGGACGAACAGCACAAACTGGAAGACGGATGCGCCGTTGGGCGAGTGGTACGGGGTGACGACAGACTCCAACGGACGGGTCAAGTGGATGGATCTCCATGTCAACAACTTGACCGGGCCGATTCCAGATGCCTTTGGAAACCTGTCCAGCCTCGACACGCTGTATCTCTATCGCAACAACTTGACCGGGCCGATACCTGACGCTTTCGGAAACCTGTCCAACCTCGACACGCTGCATCTCAGCAACAACGAGTTGACCGGGCCGATTCCCGACACCTTGGGAAGCCTGTCCAGCCTCAAGCAACTGTATCTCTACAACAACGCGTTGACCGGGCCGATTCCCGACGCCCTGGCAAACCTGTCCAATCTCGAATGGCTGAATCTCTCGGGCAACGCATTGACCGGGCCGATTCCCGACGCCCTGGTAAACCTGACCAGCCTCGCGGGGCTGTATCTCTACGACAACGCGTTGACCGGGCCGATTCCCGACGCCCTGGTAAACCTGACCAGCCTCGCGGGGCTGTATCTCTACGACAACGCGTTGACCGGGCCGATTCCCGACGCCCTGGCAAACCTGTCCAATCTCGAATGGCTGAATCTCTCGGGCAACGCATTGACCGGGCCGATTCCCGACGCCCTGGGAAGCCTGTCCAACCTCAGATACCTTCACCTCAACTCGAACGAGTTGACCGGGCCGATTCCCGGCGCCCTGGGGAACTTGTCCAATCTCGAAGAGCTGTCTCTCAGCAGCAACGAGTTGACCGGGCCGATTCCCGAGGCGCTGGGGCGCCTGTCCGACCTCGACGCGCTGTATCTGGCGGAAAACAACTTGACCGGGCCGATTCCCGATTCATTGGGAAACCTGTCCAACCTCAGTTATCTGTATCTCTACGACAACGAGTTGACCGGGCCGATTCCCGACGCCCTGGGAAGCCTGTCCAACCTCCAATTGCTGTATCTCAACGACAACGCGTTGAGTGTCGCTTTGACAACGTAAAAAGGACCCACCCCGATCGAGTAAAAGGGACCCACCCCCGGGTTAATGGTTTGTAAGTGATTCCGCCGTCGAGGCCGTGGGAAGTGTGGGAGCCGAAGGCTTCCAAGCCACTGTGGGAACGCGCTGGCTTTGCAGCGGGTTTCCATGGGGGCGGCACTTTCCACAGCCCGCTGCGCCCGCGGTTTTCACGCGGATCCTCCGGCGGACCGGGGTTTGTTCTTCCGTTTGCCGGCGGCGCCTAGACTTTGGGTGAACCGGATACTTTCCCAATCGAACTGGTGAATGGCGCAGTGATGGGTCAGCCGGTCCAGCAGGGCTGCGGTCAGTGCGGCGTCACCGAAGACGCTGGTCCACTGTGCAAACGGCAGGTTCGATGTGACGATCAGCGAACCCTTTTCGTAGCGGTCCGAGAAGACCTGAAACAGCAACTGCGCCCCCTCGGCCGAGAACGGGATATAGCCGACTTCGTCCACGATGAGCAGCTCGAAGCGGGCCAGCTTGGCCAGGCGCCGGTTCAGTTGCCGTTCCTCGCGCGACTCGATCAAGGTGTTGACCAGCCCGGCGGCCGTGGTGAACCCGACGCGGTAGCCCCTCCGGCAGGCTTCCACACCCAGAGCCGTGGCGGCATGGGTTTTACCGGTTCCGTGCTTGCCCAACAGGACGACGTTCTCGTGCTGGGTAATGTAGCCGCACTCGGCATAGTCGCGAACCTGGATCGCATCCAGCACCGGCCACTTCTTCAGGTCCGTGGTCTCCAGAGTCTTGAGCAGTGGGAACCGGGCCTCCCGTAGTCGACGCTGGACCTGATTGGCTTGCCGCTGTTCCAGCTCGCGGCTGGCCAGAGCCAATAGAAAGCCGGTGTACCCCTCGCCGGCCTCTTTGGCCTGTCGGGCGTGTTCCCGCCACTCCCGCACCATGGCCGGGAGCCGGAGTTGCCGCAGTGCGTCGTCGAGAACGATCTCCTGACCCGGACTCATCGCGCACCCCCGGCCAGGAGACGGTCATATTGATCCAGATCGGCCCCAGCGATCGTCAGGTCGGTGATACCGGGCATCAACCCGGACTCCAGCGGCGCATGGGCTCGAGTCGGCGTGTCCTCCCGCATCAGAATGTGCCGCACCGCTTCCAACTCGATACAGTGGGCATCGAGCGCTTCCTGGATGGCCGAGGACACCCGTTCCAGATCCCAGTCCTGGTGGAGTTGCAGGATGCCGATGAACTCCCGGGTGCCCCGGCTGTACCCATGCCGATCCCGCAACCGCTCCAGCGCGGTCTCATATTGGGTCGGCCATTGATCCCGCCACTGCCGGATCGGCCGGGCGCTCTCAAACGAGGCCACCTTCCGCCGGATCAACTCCAGGTAGTGCAACGGATCAATCCGCCAGTCGCTATGACCGAAGGCGCGGTCATGTTCGGCCACCTTCTTCTGGTCCGCGTAAAATCTCACCCGGTCACAGCCGATATGGGCCCAGAGCCGGCGTCCCACATAGGCGGTCGGCACCGAATACCGGTTCCGATCCACCTGGGCGGTCTGATACGGGCTGATCCGGACTCCCACCACCTTCGTGTTCTCGAACCGCGTGTCGGGCAGTGCCAGGAGGCGTTCTTGCTCCACCGCGTGCCGCTCCCCAATCGTGCGATCGTCGGACCGGCCGCCGATCCGGCGCTGGTCGTCAGCCGCGCAGCGTTCCAGCAGTTGCGCGTTCAGATCCTCGAAGTCGGTCACCTCGGGAACCGGCACCAGGAAGTTCCGGCGTGCAAAGCCGACCAGGCCCTCGACACCGCATTTTTCCTGGCCCCGGGCCGGATTACAGAATCGCGCTTCAAACGTGTAGTGCGCCCGAAACGCCGTGAACCGGGCCTGCTCGACCCGAGCCTTCCCCTTCAGAATCCGCTTCACGGCCGTCTTCAGGTTGTCGAAAACCAGGGTCGGGAATACGCCGCCGTACCAATCGAACGCCCGAATGTGACCGTCCAGGAACATCTCCTGCCGTTCCCACGGATAGGCCCGCACGAACGCCTTGCCCGAGTACCGGGACCGCATACAGAACAACTTGACCTGACGGTCTTCACCGTTCATCCGGACCCAGGCCGTGCCCCAGTCCACTTCGGCTTCACGGGCGTGTTCCGGGTCCAGCGGCACCACAGCGCCGGTCTGGTTCCAGCCCAACCGTGTCTTCCGTTCCCGAACCCAGCGGCGTACCGTCGCCTCGGCTCCGGTAAATTCATGCTCCTCCACCAGACGTTGCCACACCCGGTGCGCGGTGTGGCGTTGCTTGACGGGCTGGTCCCGGTCCGCCTGGAGCCAGGCATCTACGATCCCGGCGACCGGGTCCATCACCGGACAGGCGGGCTCCTTCTCTCGCCGATACCTGGGCTCCTGTCCGGCCAATACTTTCCGGACCGTCCGTCGCGTGTGCCCGGTCTCCCGGGCGATCTGTCGAATGCTTTTCTTGTAAACCCGATCTGCGGTTCTGATCAACTCGTACTGATCCATCCCTATCAATCCTCGCCTCCCACCCGCGTGCCTGTTCTTCCAGTTCACGCTTCCGGGGAGGCTATCAGGGGTGGGTCCCTTTTCCTCGATCAGAGCCCCGTTTGGTGGGTCCCTTTTACGTTATCGAAATCACGCCTTCGCGATTCCGGCGGCAGGCACCCTGGGCAACGTCGGGATCCGAAGCATCCGGGGACCGGCCCAGTGGGATTGGGACGCGGCCTTGTCGCGGAACTTCACGATCACCGAAGGCCAGACCATCGAGTTCCGGTGGGAGGTCTACAACATTCCCAACAGCTTCAGGGCCGTGAACCCGTCGATCAACCTTCGCAGCGGAACGTTCGGGCAATTGCGAACCTCGCGGGATCCGCGGGTCATGCAGTTCGCCCTGAAGTGGATCTTCTGACCGGGCTTGTCATACACAAGGAGGCGGGGGCTCGGACCCCGCCTTCTTTTTTTTGAACGGTTCTTCAGACGTCGCGCTTAGCCGCGTGAAGTCCTTGACCGGGAGGTGTCGATGAAAGTCCGATATCGATGGATTGTCTTGGCGTCGGTTCTGGCGACCGCCTCCGGTCCTGTATCGGCGCATCACGGCACGCGAATATCCTACGACCGCGAGAATCCTGTGACGCTCGAGGGCACGGTTACTGAACTGGTGTGGGCCAACCCCCATGTGGCGCCGTTTGTCAGGGAATAAGCGCCCCGCTGGACGAAGTCGATACGTTCAACAGCAGGATTCGCGATCCTGCCGGCCTCGGGACAACCCAACCCTGAGCTTCAGCTCATTCGTTCCCGAGCCGTGAGCCTTCGGTTGCGATGAATCCTTCAAGTCCGTCCAGCGATCCGTTTTCACCTTGGTAAATGCGCTCGAGCAAGCCGCGAGCCTCGGACTCCGTCACCCCCCCGAGGGAGACCGAACGGGCCAGCGCCTCGAGAGCTTCATCCAGTTCGTCATCCCGCGCATACGCCACCCCCAGCCTGAAATAGGCGACCGGATCGTCGGCGACCGCATCGAGGGCGGTTTCATACTCATCCTGAGCATCGCCGTATTCCTCCTGGTGCAGATAGATCAGCCCGAGCGTCGAATGGACGCTGGAGCGTAGCCCGTCGGCCTGCTCGGCCCCGATCTGCGCGCCGGCAGGACCCGACAGGAACTCTTCCAACACATCGATCGCGCCTCGGGCATGGACCTCGGCCTGTTCCAGATATTGCTCGCGGGCGGCCTCGTCGACGGGCGGCCGCTCGGCCATAGCGCCCGAAATGGTGATCAGCGCCGCCAGATCCCTCGAGTTCAACTCCAGAACTCGTTCCGCATAGGCGATCGTGTTCCCGGCGTCGTTCAGGTTCTGGTAGGTATTCATGACGGTCTGGGTGGCATAGAGTTCGAACGAACGGTGCGTGTCGAGGGTTTCGGAATACCCGGGCGCCGATTCCTCGGTCATCGCGTCGTAACGTTCCCAGGCTTCGGTGTCGTTCGCAAGCGCAAGCTCGCCGTACCGAATCACCTCGTCGAACTGGTTGAGCCCATTGTGGGCGTCCATCAGGGTGCGATAGTAAAACGTCCTGGAGTTGAGGAAGTTGAGTTCGAACGCGGCTAGTCCGGGTGCCTCGCCGCGTTCCGCCAAGGCGGCGAGACGGGTTTCAGCGAATCCGGTTTCGGCTTCGAGCGCCGCTTCGGCGGCGAGGACTATGGCGCCCGCGTTGCCGATTTCCGTGTAGGCCTGGATGCGAACCCGGTGCACGAGGTGCGTGAACTCGCTCTCCGGATACGTGTCGATGAAGCTGTTCGCCAAGGTCAACTGCGTCACCGGATTCTGTTCGACCTCCATCGTGTCCATCGCGTCGAATTCTTCCCTCGACGCGGCTACGGGAACCAGGGGAACCTCTTCGTCCTGCGGCCCGGGGCTTGCGATCGGAGGCATACACACAACGAGCAGAGCCAGTGGGGCATGCAAGGCTATTTTCAATTGACGTCTCATCGGTGGGATTTCTCCGGGAATCTGGCAATCGGCTATCGTGGAACCAGCAGTTCGAGTTCGGACTTCATCTTCTCGACGGATTCGCGATCGGGGCTGTCTGGATTCTCTTCCAGAAAAACCGTGATCTGATCGAGAGCCCGGACGAACTCGCGCTCCGCGACGTAGACGTTGTAGAGCATGATTCGAATGCCGGGTACCGGCGGCGTCAGGGGCAGGGCGCGCTGGAGCGTGTCGAGCGCGCGTTCGTTCTCTCCGGCCCGGTAGAGCGCCGTACCGTGCAGATACCGCGCCGATGCCGACAGAGGATCCAGGTTGACGGCCTCTTCGAGCACGACGAGAGCATCCCGAAGCGCCTCCTCGGCATCGTCGATCTGCCGGGCGCGGTTCAGGCCCTCGTTTTCACCGAGCAGGAGCATTCCCAGACTGATGCGGGGCTCCGGGGCGTTCGGATTCAGTTCGGCCGCAATTCGAAACCGTCGCGTTGCATCCTCGATCCGGCCGAGTTGAGCGTATTCGAAGCCGAGTGCGTTTTGCGCTTCGTAGTAATCGGGCGCCAGTTCGAGCGCGTAGGTCAGGCGGCTGGCGGCCCGCTCGTGGTCGCCGCTGCGGGAAGCCTCCGCGGCCTGTTCGAAAGCCTCCACCGACTCGCGGGGAACCTCGGCCTGCAACTGGCGCAAGTCCACCACTTCCGGGCTCGGGCCGCCGGTTTGGGGGGTATCGCCGGCCGGAGGCAATTCAGCGGCGCGCTCCAGAAACACCGTCGTGACGAACCTTCCGCGTGCAAACTCCGGAACCCGCTCGATCCGTTGCCGCACCGGCCTGAACCCGTCCACCTCCACAACGATGTACGCCGCCGACCTGGCCTCGTTGGCGTCGAAGGTGAAGTTTCCAAAACCGTCGGTATACGCTCTGGCGCGCACTTCGGGCGATAGGCCTTCGAGACGGACCTCGATCGGATGTTCGAGCAACTGGGGAGAATCGCTGACCACGCGGCCCTGGATCCCGGCGCTCCCGTTCCCGCCTTGCGCCGCCGGAAACTGAGCCGCAAAGCCCCAGGGCGGGCACACCGACAGAACCAGCGCCGCAAGTCCCAAAACAAGTGCGCAACCCGTCCGCCGACGGCCGGTTCGCATACATGAATTTCGAGGCATGGACTCTCGCTCCCGGATCGCATTGTCCAAGAATGTGGTTGCCGTTGTCTCTGTTCGAGCGGCGATGAAAAGCAGTGTGAGTCGATCGATGACTGAATACCCGCCGTAACGGCGGGTATTCAGTCTCGTCCAATCTCTTCGACTACTCCGCGTTCCGCGTGTGGAAGGCGTCGTAGTGCGCCCTCAGGATATCGCCGCCGAAATCGTTGGCGAAATCCCGAAACACGGAATGAACGTGATTGTTCTGATTCTGGGTGTTGTCGTATTCGATCAGAAACGTCGGACCCTCGACACGGTAGTAATGCCCTTCACGACGCTCGGCGCTTCCGGCCCAGGCGAAATGCACGTTGTCGAATCCAGCCGCTTCGATCGCGCTCCAGGTATCGGTCTCGATTCCCTGCGCCATCCGGCCGCTGTATTCGCCAATCAGCGCCCGGAGCATTGTCTGCTGCGTGTCGGTCAAATCCGAAGCCGCGATGCCGGCGGGACCGCCTTCGATACTCGCCTCGAGTGCGTTGCCGGTAATGATGTCCCGAGGAGCATCTTCCAGGATCACGGCCCTCGCCCTCTGACTCTCGTTCAACGCGTTCAGGAGATCGCGTCCGCGATCTTCATCCGCTCCCAGAGCACGAAGTCCGGCCCGCGGGCCGTCCAGCACCTCTGAAGGGTTCGACCCCATGAACATCGGCGACGAAGCGGTAACGCGTCCGTTCTGCATCGTGACGTTTACGGCCAGGTGGTGGCCTTCAATCCGCCATGCCCAGGTACCTTCGTTGGACGGCTCACCGAAAATGCTGACGAAGTACAACTCCGGATCGCGATCGAATCGACCGTTCGGGCTCTCGATCTGGCGCAGGACATCTTCCAGACTCATGATCGTTCCGGCCTTGATCGCGCCTTCATACCCCAGGGCCGCCGACATCATCGAATACACGAGCGCCGTCTGGTGGGGCTCCATTTCCTTCAGTGGCAGGCCCTTTCGCTCCCTCGGTATGAAGTGCCAGTTGAGCCGTTCTTCGTCGTCGAAATCGAAACGCGCCGTCGCACTCTGGCCGGTATCCAGGGACGCGAGGAACGCGTTGGCGGAATCGGTCAGTTCCCGGACGCCCTGGGCCTGGTAAAGCGCCGCGCCCGCCGAAACGGCGAGGCAGACGGCAACCACCGACAAGCGATGTACAATCTTCATGATGAACTCCTCGACAAGGTAAACCTTTCCAATAAGTGCAATCCAATGTCCTTATAATATGCCCGACTTGCCCTGAGAGCATATGGATATCCTCTGCCTTTTCGCGGCGTCTCCATTCTCCGATTTCCCGTTGTCCTTACCAAGTCCGAACGATGCGCGAGACCACGTGACATGGAACGTTCTTCTGAGACCAGACTGCGGGTCCGTTATGCCGAAACCGACCAGATGGGAGTCGTCTATTATTCCAACCACCTAGTCTGGATGGAGATCGGCCGCACCGATTTTTGCCTGATGTCGGGTTTCCGTTACCGCGATATGGAGATCGAGGACGGCGTCATGATCGCAGTGGCTGAAGCGCGCTGCCGTTACCGCAAGCCGGCGCGATACGATGACGAGATACTGATTCGCACGACGCTGACGGCTCTGAAGCGGCGTACCCTGACCTTCTCCTATCGGATCCACAATGCCGAAACCGGGGACATCCTTGCCGAAGGGACAACCCTTCACGTGGCCATCGGTCGTGACGGCCGCCCTTCGGCCATCCCGTCAAAGCAGTTCGAGTTGCTTTCCGGTGTTCTCAGCAATACGACGTCCGGCAAAACCGGGGGTTGACCTGCCTGAATTAAGGTCGAATCCACCTGTTCTTCAGTCTATACTTGATTGCCTATGCCCACGCGCAAACAGAAGCGCAAAGCGTCCAAGCGAAAATCGCGGTCCATCCTTCGGTCCCCGTGGCTCAAGGTTCTTGGTGCATTCATCATCGTCGCCGGTATCGTGGCGGGCACTGTGTTCATGCGGTACTACGGAACCTACGCCACCATCATCGATCGCCGCCTCGACGGCGAAGTCTTTTCAAATACCGCGCGGATTTACGCCACCCCTTACGTATTGTATCCCGGCCAACGGATCACGGTCGGGGAAGTCGCCTTGCGTCTGCGGCGGGCCGGGTTCGAACTACGGGATGAAGGCCTGGATCGGGATGCCGTCTATCGGATGACGGTCGGAGAAGAAAGCGCCCTGGTTCTGGTGTCGCCCGAAGACCGGCCGGACTATCGCCTGGACTTTCAGGGGGGTAGGCTCACCGCCGCGACCGAGGTCCTCTCGGGATTCCGGATGGATCGAGTCGATCTGCCTCCCGAGTTGGTAACCACTCTGTTCGACGATACCCGCGCCAAGCGGCGTCTTCTGACATGGGAGCAACTCCCGCCTCATTTGACCAGCGCCATTATCGCCGCCGAGGATCAACGGTTCTACAGGCATTTCGGGATCGACTTGATTCGAGGGGCCGGGGCTGCTTATGCCAATTTCCGGGGTATGGACCGACAGGGGGCCAGCACGCTCACCATGCAGTTGGCCGGCAGCTTCTTTCTGAACCGCAACGACCGCACCTGGAACAGGAAGCTGCCCGAGATCTTCATGGCGCTGATTCTGGAGCAGCGGCTCACCAAGCAGCAGATCTTCACGATGTACGCAAACGAGATGTACCTGGGACATCGCGGATCCTTTGCGATCAACGGGTTCGGCGAAGCGGCGGCCAGGTACTTCGGCAGGGACATCGCAGACCTGACTCTGTCGGAGTCCGCCACTCTGGTCGGCATGCTTCCGGCGCCCAACGCCCTGGCGCCGACCCGGAACCTGGAAAGGTCCATCGCACGCCGTAACCTCGTGCTCGAATCCATGCGCGCGCTCGACATGATCAACTCCACGCAACTGGCCGAGGCTCAACTCGAGAACGTCGAATTGGCAGAGATCACCGTCGACCAAAGCGACGCTCCCTATATGGTCGACTACGTTCGTAAGCAGTTGCTGGACGACTTTTCGGAACAGGAACTGGTGAGCGGCGGCATGAAGGTGTACACCACGCTCGATCCGGACTTGCAGCGTGCCGCCGTCGAAGCGGTTGCAGCCGGACTTTCAGATATCGACGAGCAACTCGAAGCCCTCGGGCGCGGAGTGTCATCGGGGCGCCCACCTGTCCAGGCATCCTTGATCTCTCTCGATCCCCACACGGGCGCGATCAGGGCCATGGTTGGCGGACGCGATTACGGCGCCAGCCAGTACAACCGGATCACCGAAGCCTTCAGACAGCCGGGTTCGATCTTCAAACCATTCGTCTACGCCGCGGCATTCGAAAGCGCATTCGATCCGATCCCCGTTCCGGAAGAGCCCGTCGAAGAACCGCCCGTCCCCGAGGAACCGGAGGACTTGGCTGGATTCGGGATTCAACCCGGAGATGAACCCGAAGATGGTCCGATCGATCTCGCGGAGCTTGAACGTGTTGCAGAAGCAGAGCGGGCCCGCCTCGAAGAAGTACGCATTCGAGAAGAAGAGCGTCGCCAGCGGCTGCGCGACCAGGACGAAACCCCTTTCGATGCGGACGGACTGGTCTTTGATCTCGACCTCGAAGCAATACCCGAACGGAACGAACGAGGCAGCATTCGCAATGACGCGATCATCACGCCGCTGACCACGGTTATGGATGAGCCTACCTATTTCTTCTACGAAGATGAGAACTACTACAAGCCCGACAACTACCTGAACGTGTTCCACGGGATGATTACCGTACGGGAGGCGCTGCAACGTTCCCTGAACGTGCCGACCGTCAAGGTGGCCGAGCGTATCGGATTCGATCGCGTGGCCGAACTCGCGCTTCGTGCGGGTTTCAACACCAACATTCAGCCATACCCGTCGATCGCCCTGGGTTCCTTCGAAGTGACTCCGATCGAGATCGCCGGCGCGTGGACGGCGCTCGCGAACGAAGGGGTCCGTGTTGAGCCGCGCGCCATCGAACGCGTCAACTCCAGCGAGGGTGAGGTACTCCGATCGTACCCCATGGAATCCAGCGGAGTGTTCAGGCCGGAACTTGCGGCACTGATGACGAACCTGCTCGAAAACGTGGTCAACAGGGGAACCGGCGCGGGGGTCCGGTCGCGCGGATTCACGCTTCCAGCGGCCGGCAAGACGGGGACGTCACGCGACGGCTGGTTCGCCGGCTATACGACCGACCTGCTGACAATCGCCTGGGTGGGTTTTGACGACAACCGTGAACTCGACCTGGAAGGCTCGCGGTCGGCCCTGCCGATCTGGACCGCCTTCATGCTCGAATCCGATCGCCTTTATCCGGTTCGTGAAGGGGAAAACGTCAACTTCGTCTACCCTCCGGGCGTCGAAATGGTCAGCGTGGACGAAGAAACCCTCACGCTCGCGTCGCCGGCCTGTATCGATCGCTTCTCCCAGGTGTTTATCCGCGGAACGGTGCCGACCTCGTATTGCCCGATCCACAGCTTCGGCAACAACTTTTTTCCATTTGGCGGCACCGGCGGCACAGACAACATTGACGGTATAGAACGGGAGCCATCAGGCCCGTTTACCGATCAGTAGAACCCGCTTCCGCGGCATCCGATTCTCCAATAACGACCAGTTCCCGAAGAACTTGCCACCGGGCTTCGCTGATTCCAGGTATTGCAAGCAGTTCCTCGACCCGGCGAAACCCGCCGCGACGCTCGCGAAACTGAACGATCCGCTCCGCCAGCACCGGGCCGATCCCGGGCAACGCGTCGAGTTCTTCAAGGGTGGCGGTGTTCAGGTTCAGCAGAACGATCAGAAAAACGAACAGTAACTTCATTGAAACGGACCCCGGACGAAGGAAAGGGCGCTTTCACGATCCGGTAGCCGGTCCTCGAGCTGTTCGTTTTCAGACGATACGAACAGTAACTTCATTGAAACGGACCCCGGACGAAGGAAAGGGCGCTTTCACGATCCGGTAGCCGGTCCTCGAGCTGTTCGTTTTCAGACGATACGAACAGTAACTTCATTGAAACGGACCCCGGACGAAGGAAAGGGCGCTTTCACGATCCGGTAGCCGGTCCTCGAGCTGTTCGTTTTCAGACGATACGAACAGTAACTTCATTGAAACCGATCCCGGACGAAGGCAAGGGCGCTTTCACGGTCCGACAGTCGATCCTCGAGCTGTTCGTCTTCGACAGCTGTCAGGATCCTTGTAAAGGAAGGGCCGGGTCTCAATCCCAGACTAATCAAGTCTTCGCCCGAGATCAACGGTCTCGGCGACAGATCCTCGACAGTCCAGACCGCCCACCTTTCGTTCACGTACTCGTAGGCATCCATCGGCCCCGCCGCCGCCGCGGTATGAACCCGATACAACTCCAGGTGGTCTTCGAAACGGCGCTGACGAAGAAACCGCTTCAAGACGGCGGCCGGTAGCCGGGAAACCTCCGAAAAACCCGCCTGGCCTCGAACCAGAGCGTCGATATGAGCAATCTCCCGATTCGACAGTCTTAGCCGGACGGCGGCCGCGCGGACATCGTCGGGCGCGCATTCGTGCAGCAGTACCGCGAACGCGTAGTCGGGGTCCGGCGAAGGTTTCATCAAACCCAGACACTTTTCGATGTGATCGTCCCAGGAAAGCTCCGGCAGGATTTCCGCACACAGACCGGATTCTTCCAGCATGCGAATGCCCGAGGCGGCCTGACCTTCGACCAGAATGCGGAACAGTTCGTCTCGGATCCGCTCCGGGCTGACCTGGCGAATCCCGGGCGCCATCTCGCAAACAGCCTCCCAGGTCCGCTCTTCAATGGAGTATCCGAAACGCGCCCCGAACCGAATCGCCCGAAGAAGACGCAGTTTGTCTTCTTCGAAACGGTCGCGCGGGTCTCCGATTGCCCGGACGACCTTGCGTTCGATGTCCGCCCGTCCAGCAACGTGGTCGATCACTTCGTCGGCGATCGGGTCGTACAGCAAGCCGTTAATCGTGAAATCGCGCCGGAACACGTCATCTTCAGGGCCGGTAAAAACGACCCCGGACGGGTGGCGCCCGTCAACGTAGGCCTCGTCGGAACGAAACGTCGCGACTTCGTAGGGATGCCCCCGATGAATCACCATGACCACGCCAAATTTCTCGCCGATCGGTTCGGTCCGCGGAAATATCTCCATCACCTGACCGGGATGGGCAGCGGTCGCGATGTCGTAGTCCGCGGGCTCGATCCCCATTACCATGTCGCGGACGCAGCCACCCACGAAGTAGGCCTCGTACCCCCTGTCGCGGAGCGTGCGAACAATCTCGCATGCATCGGTCAATCTCATCGGCTTCTGTATAATACGGCTTTCTCGAGGCAAACCCCGAGGAGACGCCAATGCCTTCCCATCAGGGAATCGACTTTTACCGCATCGATGATTTGCTGACTGACGAGGAGCGTCTGGCCCGCGACACGGTCCGCAAATTCGTCAACGACAAGGTCGACCCGATCATTGAAGATCATTTCGAAGCTGGCACGTTTCCCGCGGAACTCATCCCCCAGATGGCCGAAATGGGACTGTTCGGAGCGAACCTTCCTGAAGAATACGGGTGCGCAGGCATGAACAACGTCGCCTATGGACTGGTGATGCAGGAACTGGAAGCCGGCGACAGCGGACTCCGGAGCTTCGTGAGCGTCCAGGGTGCGCTGGTGATGTATCCGATCTTTCAGTATGGCAGCGCGGAGCAGAAGAAGAAGTGGATCCCGTTGCTGGCATGCGGCGACAAGATCGGCTGCTTCGGACTCACCGAACCCGACCATGGTTCCGACCCCTCCGGAATGGAAACACGCGCCCGCCGGTCCGGGGACAAATGGATAGTGAATGGGACCAAACGCTGGATTACCAACGGTTCCATTGCCGACATCGCCATTGTATGGGCCAAGGACGACGCGGACGAAATCCAGGGATTCATCGTGGAATGCGACAGTCCGGGATTCCAGGCCGCCGACATCAAGAAAAAGTTGTCGCTACGGGCCTCGGTCACTTCCGACCTCATCATGGACGATGTCGAAGTGCCCGAATCCAACCGCCTCCCGAACGGGTCGGGTCTGTCGAGTCCGCTGGGGTGTTTGAATCAGGCCCGGTACGGCATCGCGTGGGGCGGCATCGGGTCCGCAATGACTTGCTATGACTGCGCCGTCGAATACACATCCGGCCGCACACAGTTCGACAAACCAATCGCGTCATTCCAACTCGTGCAGGACAAACTGGCCGACATCCTGACGGAGATCACGAAGGGACAGTTGCTGGCGTGGCGCTTGGGAAAACTGAAGGATGACGGGAAGCTCCACTTCACGCAGACGTCGCTTGCCAAGCGCAACAACGTACGCGTCGGCCTGCAGACCGCGCGACTGGTCCGCGACCTGATGGGCGCCAACGGCATCACCCTGGAATATCCCGTCTTCAGGCACATGGTAAACCTGGAATCGGTTTACACCTATGAAGGCACCGACCACATGCACACGCTGATCCTGGGCGAAGCGATTACCGGAATTCCGGCGTATCGATAGGAGCCTGTCCCGGATTCACGCGGCCTTCGACCGAGCTCACTGTTTGGAGGAATTCAGCTCGTCAGGAAGTTTGGTTGAGTCGTCGATGATGGCGCATTCGACCTGCGCCGCCGTCAGATTCGTCACTTCCGCCAGGTTGGCGCCGCGCAGGTCGGTTTGTTCCAGGATCGTGTCCTTCATGTCCGACATCCAGAGGTCGGCATGGCTCAGGTCCGCGCCTTTGAGGTTTGCCCTCATGAGGTCGGATACGCTCAGCCGGGCGCCTTTCAGGTTCGCACCTTCGAGGTTGGCCTCGTGCAGGTCGGCCTGTTGGAGGATGCCGCTGCTCAGATCTGCTTTTTCGCCGCTCTCCCCCTTCGAATCCAACCATTCCTGATGCGCGGCAAGGACGTCTTTGATGTAACTGGACACGAGGGGGGCTCCTTGGATTCGGTTCTGACGGCGCAGTTCCTCGATGGAACCGCGCCTCGCCCGAACCGGGTGACTAACGGGGTTGTTTGACCAGACGCAGGTATGGCTTGAGCGCCTTCCAGCCATCCGGATACTTCGCCTTCGCTTCTTCATCGGATACGGACGGCACGATGATGCAATCATCGCCATCGTTCCAGTTGGCCGGAGTCGCCACTTTGTGGCTTGCCGTGAGCTGAATCGAGTCGATGACGCGCAACAGTTCGGCGAAGTTCCGTCCAGTGGTCATCGGGTAGGTAATGATCAGCTTGATCTTCTTGTCGGGACCAATGATGTAGACGTTCCGAACCGTCATGTTGTCGGCGGCAGTCCGGCCTCCCGCTACACCCGATTCGCTCTCAGGCAACATGTCGTACAACTTCGAGACGACAAGCTCGGGGTCACCGATCATCGGATAGTTCACAGCGTTACCCGTCGCATCCTCGATATCCTGGGACCACCTCAGATGATCCTCGACCGAATCGACGCTCAGGCCAATGACCTTGACGTTTCGCTTGTCGAATTCGGCTTTCAGCCCGGCAACCGTGCCCAACTCCGTGGTGCATACGGGAGTAAAATCTTTCGGATGCGAGAACATCAAAGCCCAACCGTCGCCAATCCAATCGTGAAACTGGATCGGACCTTCGGTCGTATCCGCTGAAAAATCAGGAGCCGTGGCTCCCAGTCGAAGTGGCATAACTTCCTCCTGTTTAATGGCAGTTTTAATGGCAGTCCGGCCTCGGTGCGGCAGAAACCGCAATCAATTACACGCATTTTCCATGCGCATGTCAAAGGGAAGGCCTTGGCGCCCCCAGGCGAGAGCACTCCGCGGCCCGGTCCACCGCACTTTCCGCTACTCCTCGACAGGCTGTCGGAATCGCACGCGCCTTCCCGGCGGTTTGATTTCGAGGCGCATTCGATGGTACAAACGTCAATTGGACAGTCCCCGGTTTCCCTGCCGTGGGGCCGTGTGTCCCGTTCGTCTAGCCAGGTCCAGGACACAGCCCTTTCAAGGCTGCGACACGGGTTCAAATCCCGTACGGGACGCTACACTACTCGGAAAAGGAAAAGCTCGCGAGTGCCCGCGAGCTTTTCCTTTTCCGAAAAGATTCCGACAGACATCTGGACACCGTGACCAGGAAACGCTTCGGCCAACACTTCCTTTCCGATCCGGGAATCCTCGACCGCATCGTCGAGTTCGCGCGTGTGGCCCCCCGGGATCGCGTCGTCGAAGTCGGGCCGGGACGGGGAGCCTTGACAACCCGGCTCGCAGAGGCCTGCTCTTCGGTAACGGCGATCGAGGTGGATCGCGATCTAGTCGTCTCGTTGCGCGCCGCGATGCCTCCCAATGTCACGATCGTCGAGCAGGATGCGTTGACCGTCGACTACGGATCGGTTGCCGAACCCGGTTACGTGCTGGTCGCGAATCTCCCCTACAACATCGCCACTCCGCTGATCGAACGATTCATCGCAGCCCGCTTCAGCATACGAACCGTCACGGTCATGGTGCAGAAGGAAGTCGCCGACCGCATACTCGCCAGCGCGGGAGTCGCCGACTACGGCCCCCTGTCGGTCGGCGTGCAGTACTATGCCTCTGTCGAACCCGGCCTCGTCCTTCCGCCCGGCGCATTCAACCCGCCACCCAAGGTCCATTCCCGGATGATTCGTCTGGAGTGGCGGCCCGGTGTCCCCGACAATCCCACCTTCATTCGCTTCGTGCGAAACGCGTTCTCGTCCCGACGCAAGAAACTCGTCAACAACCTGATCCCCATGCTGCCGGGAATAGAACGGCGAAAACTGGTCGAACTTCTCGAGACCGCGGGCATCGACCAAAATGCTCGGCCAGAGGAACTCTCGCCCGAGGAGTTCCTCCGTGTTTTCTCGATTACGGGCCCCAATCCGTCTCGGGGAACCCGCTATAATGAGCCCGAATGAACAGGATTCCACATGAGTAAGGCCGTGGAAGTGGTCCCACTAGGTGGGCTCGGCGAGTTCGGGATGCACATGATGGCATTCGTCGTCGACGATTCCATCGTCGTTGTGGACTGCGGAATCCTTTTCCCCGAGCAGGAACTTCTCGGCGTCGACATCATCGTGCCCGACATCACCTTCCTGCTCGACAACCGCGAAAAAGTCAAAGCGATCATCCTGACGCACGGACACGAAGATCATATCGGCGCCCTGCCCTTCGTCCTGCCATATCTGAACGTCCCGGTATACGGGAGTCCGTTCACGCTGGCGTTGGTGAAGCGGAAACTGGACGACCACGAGTTGACGGGAAAAACTACGCTCCACGAGATCCGCCCCAACGACACCATCGAGTTGGGACCTTTCACCATCGAGACGATCGCGGTCACCCACTCCATCGTCGACTCGCTGGCCCTGGCCATTCGAACACCCGCTGGAGTGATCATTCACACCGGCGACTTCAAGATCGACCACTCCCCCATCGACGGGGTGCAGTTCGATCTGGCCAAGTTCGCGGCATACGGTCTGGAAGGCGTCCTGGCCCTGTTCTCCGACAGCACCAATGCCGAACGTTCAGGCTATACGCCATCGGAACGCGCCGTCGAGGACCGCTTCGACTCCATCTTCAGGAGTGCAAGCGGCCGGATCGCAATCGCGTGTTTCACGTCGTCGATCCCGCGTATCCAGATCGTGGCGGATGTCGCAATGCGGCACAACAGAAAGCTCGCGTTTCTGGGACGGCGCATGATGGCCAATACCGATGCGGCACAACAACTGGGTTCTCTGGAAATTCCGCCCGGATTGGTCATCCGGCCCAAGGAGATCAAGAACCAACCTCGCAATCAGGTCTGTGTCATTGTCAGCGGATGCCAGGGAGAACCCATGTCGGCCATGGCGCGAGTGTCGGTGGACCAGCACAAGGACCTGAAGATCGAAAGCGACGATACGGTCGTGCTCTCCTCGCGAATGATCCCGGGCAACGAACGCGCGATTTCGCGCATGATGGACCACTTGTACCGCCGCCACGTCAACGTGATCTACCCGGACGGCGCCACTCCTCCGGTTCATGTCAGCGGCCATGCCAGCGCCGAAGAACTGAAGCTGATGATGATGCTGACCAAGCCGCGTTTCTTTGTTCCCATTCACGGCAGCTACCGCCACCTCTATCGCCACGCCATGCTCGCCAATAAATCCGGGGTTATCCGGGACCAGGTGCTCGTCGCCGAAACCGGCGACATCGTCCGCATCGAACCGGACCGAATCGAGATCGTCGGCAAGGCCCCGGTCGGACGCGTCCTGATCGACCAGGGCAGCTTGGAAGAGGTGGCCGACATCGTGGTCCGCGACCGCCGCCACATCTCCGAAGATGGCATTGTCCTGCCGGTGATCGTCATCAACAAACAGACCGGCGACGTCGAAAGCTCTCCCGAAATCGTGTTCCGCGGCATGACCGTGGATGAAGACGATCCGTTCATCGGGGAATGCCGCGAGTTGGTGTTGGAAACCATCGACAGCTCCTCGATCGAGGAACGCGGCGACTGGGCTGTAATCAAGGAAAAGATCCGCCGGGCCCTGAAGAAGTACATCTCCAGACAACTATCCAAGCGACCGTTGATTCTTCCCGTCATCATGGAAATATAGCCCGTGAATATCCTCGAGGCTGTCGTTCTTGGGGCGGTTCAGGGCATCACCGAATTCCTGCCGGTTTCCAGCAGTGGCCATCTCATTCTCGTCCCCTGGTTTCTGGGTTGGCAGCAGCAGGGGCTCGCATTCGATGTCGCCTTGCACCTGGGCACGCTCGTCGCCCTGCTCTGGTATTTCCGCACTGAATGGATCGCCTTGGTCGAAGCGGGTTTCAGGATTCTGGCTGGCCGGCGCGATGGACCCGACGAACGACTGCTTCTGCGGATCCTGGCTGCCACCGTTCCCGGCGGCCTCGTGGGCCTTCTGGCCGAAGATTTCGTCGAAACATCCCTGAGAAGTCCCGCGGTTATCGCCTCCACGCTCATCGGGATCGCTCTCGCGCTGGCCGCAGCCGAGCGAATAGGGCGGCGCGCCAAGAAGATCGAAGACATTTCGTGGACGGACACCCTCGCCATTGGCGTGGCTCAGGCGCTGGCCATCGTTCCGGGGGTGTCGCGGTCGGGAATCACGCTCGCCGCCGCCATGTTTCGGGGTATGAAACGAGATGCGGCCGCGCGCTTTTCGTTCCTGCTGGCAACCCCGATCATCGGTGGCGCGGCAATGAAGAAAATGTTCGACCTGCTTTCATCCGGGCTGACCGCGGACCAGACAGTCGCGCTCGGCGCGGGAATTCTGTCCGCCGCGATCATCGGTTATCTGGCCATTGCTTTCATGCTCCGGTTTTTGGCTGTCCACACAACATATGTATTCATCTACTACCGGATAGGCCTCGGTATTGTGGTCTTGCTCGCATTCCTTTCGGGATTTCGATAAAATGCTGGCGACATGAAATGGACGGCTTATCTGCGGCCTACCGAGCACCGCAGGGTCAACGAATTCGTCGGCCTCCTTCTGGTAACGGTCGCGGTTCTGATCGCGTTAAGCCTGGTTTCGTTTGACTCCGCAGACCCATCCTTCAACATCAGCAGCAACGCCCAGTTCCAGAACGCGCCCGAAAACCTGATCGGCATTGTGGGCTCCCACGTTTCGGATTTCCTGTTCCAGGCATTTGGACTGGCGAGTTTTCTGCTGCCTGTTTTGCTGGGGATCTATGCGTTCCATTGGCTGGCGTCATGGTCGGTAAAGAACGTCGGACCGCGATTCGTCGGTATGGCGTTGCTACTTCTGACGGCATCGGCCGCGCTCTCCATTTCGCCTCTTCCCCGAATCGATCAACAAATCCCGGCTGGAGGAGGAGGCGGCGAACTGTTGGCAGACTGGCTGTCGGCCACGTTCAATCCGCTGGGTGCCGTGATCGTCCTGATCTCCGCCTTCCTCATCTCGGTGTTGCTCGCAACGACGTTCTCGCTGGCACACACCGCCGGGGCCATCAAGCCCCGGTTCGCCTTCATCGGCAATTGGAGACAACAACTCGGAGAATCCCGGGCGGAACGACGGAAAGTACGGGCGCGCATGCGAATCGAGAAAAAGTACGCCGCGATGGCTGCCACCCCGTATGCGGTTCCCGAACAGAATGAACGAACCCTACAGTCGATCGACAAGCCGCAAGCCACGCGGCCCAGATCCGTAAACAGGCCGAGCAAACCCGGACGGTTCGATCAACCATCGTTGATTCCGATCGAGGAACCCGCCGTGACCCGAATGACGGCGATTTCGCTGCACGAAGTGACGTTCCCGTCGCAAGAACTCCTACTGCCGCCCGAAGCGCAGATAGAATTCGACGAAGACGAACTTCGTGAACGGGCCGACCTGATCGAGGCCAGAACGCAGGAATTCGACGTCGCGGGCCAGATTCAGGAAATCCATCCGGGCCCGGTTGTGACAACGTTCGAATTCAAACCCGAACCTGGAATCAAGTATTCCAGGGTGACGGGACTTGCAGACGAGCTTTGCCTCGCACTCGAAGCCGAGTCGGTCCGCATCGATCGGATTGCCGGAAAATCGACGGTGGGAATGGAGGTTCCGAATCCCGAGCGTGAGACGATCATGCTGCGGGAGTTGTTGGAGTCACGTGAGTTCAGCAAATCCAAGGCGATACTCCCGCTCGCCCTGGGGAAGGACATCACCGGAAATATCGTCGTTTCCGATCTCCAGAAGATGCCCCACCTGCTGATTGCAGGATCAACAGGTACCGGAAAATCCGTTTCGGTCAACTCGATGATCCTCTCGCTCCTGTTCAGGTCAAAGCCCAACAGGGTCAAGCTGATCCTGATCGATCCAAAGCGGCTTGAGTTGGGGTTGTATCAGGACATCCCCCATCTGCTCGTGCCGGTCGTGACTGAACCCGTTCAGGCG
Organism: Terriglobia bacterium; assembly: GCA_963555775.3. Classification (GTDB taxonomy): domain Bacteria; phylum Acidobacteriota; class Terriglobia; order 20CM-2-55-15; family 20CM-2-55-15; genus JAJEDW01. Next base: position 1,078,439 of record CAUVWY020000010.1, read on the forward strand.
ACGAACGCGTTGAAATGGGCTGTCGGAGAAATGGAAAGCCGGTACAAGAAACTCGCCAAACGCGCCGTCCGTACGCTGGAGGCCTACAACGAACAGATACGCCAACTCTCGATTCCCGGCATCAATGATGACGACACGGACGACCGCGAACAACTGCCCTACATCGTCATCGTGATCGACGAACTTGCCGACCTGATGATGGTGGCGTCCAAGGACGTCGAAAACTGCATCACGCGGCTGGCGCAGATGGCCCGCGCCGTCGGCATTCACTTGATTCTGGCAACGCAGCGGCCCTCGGTGGATGTCATCACCGGACTCATCAAGGCAAACTTCCCCGCCCGTATTTCATTCCGTGTTGCGTCGAAGATCGACTCCCGAACGATCCTCGATGCCAATGGCGCCGAATCGCTTCTTGGGCGAGGCGATATGTTGTTTCTTCCCCCGGGCTCGTCACGCCTGATGCGGGCGCACGGCCCGATGGTGACCGAAGAGGAAGTCTCGCGAATCGCGGACTACCTGAAGGAGCAGGGTGAACCCACCTACAACGAGAGCATTCTCGATTCGCCCGACGAGCATCGCACGCCTGAGGCTGATGGCGGCAACGACGCGCTCTACGGCGAAGCCGCGCGATTGGTGGTGGCTATGGGCAAGGCCTCGACCTCGGCGCTGCAACGACGACTCAGAATCGGCTACGGACGCGCCGCCAGTCTGCTGGACGCGATGGAGGCCGATGGCATCGTAGGCCCGCCCGACGGCAGCAAGCCGCGCGAAATTCTTGTCAGACCCGACTTCTTCGCAGAAATCGACAACAGAGACCCCGAAGAATAGTGCTTCCGGGCCGGTTGCGATATTCTGCTCTTTCTTCGCCTCCTTCTCTTTCCGGCATCGAAGCCAGGGATTCAACATGGGATTCAGAACAGACGCCATTCATGCGGGACAAGAACCCGACCCGACAACCGGAGCCGTCTCGGTACCGATCTATCAGACTTCCACGTTCGTTCAGGAAGGGATAGGAAAACACAAGGGTTACGAGTACGGACGAACTCAAAACCCGACGCGAAACGCGCTTGAAGACTGCATGACGGCACTGGAAGGTGGAGTCGGCTCCTGTGCATTCGCATCGGGAATGGCGGCCGAAACCGCCGTCACGCAATTGCTTCTCCAGGCCGGAGATCACGCCATCTGCACCAACAACGTCTACGGCGGTACGTTTCGGCTGTTCGATTCGATCGTCAGGCACTACGGCGTGGAGTTCAGCTATCGCGACACGTCCAACATCGGAAACCTTCGGCAGGCGATGCGCCCCAACACCCGGATGGTGTTCGTCGAAACACCGACCAACCCGCTCATGACGCTCACCAACATCGAGGCGGTCGCCGAGATCACACGTAACGAAGCCAACTGCAGACTCGTGGTCGACAACACGTTCATGAGTCCCTATCTGCAACGTCCTTTGGCATTGGGCGCCGATATCGTGCTGCACTCCACGACCAAGTTCCTTAACGGTCACAGCGACAGCATAGGCGGCGTGGTGACGATGGCCGATGAAGAAGACTCAGAGCGGCTCCATTTCATCCAGAACGCGGCGGGCGCCATCATGGCGCCCTTCGAAGCCTGGCTCGTCCTGAGAGGCATCAAGACGCTCCCGGTCCGAATGGAAGCCCACAACCTGAACGGGCGAACGCTTGCACGCTATCTCACTTCCAAGGAACAGGTCAGCAGAGTCTACTACCCGGGACTACCCGGTCACCCGCAGCACCGGCTGGCCAAGAAACAGATGTCCGGTTTCGGCGGGATAATCTCGTTCGACATGGGTTCGCTGGAAGCGGCATCGAGGTTGCTCGAACGCGTCGAGTTGTGTTCGCTGGGCGAAAGCCTCGGAGGGGTCGAGACGTTGATCTCCCACCCGGCAACGATGACTCATGCGTCGGTGCCCGCCAAAGACCGCGAGAAACTGGGAATCACCGACGGCTTGATCCGCCTGTCCGTAGGCATCGAAGATACCGAAGACCTGATGGCGGATCTGGAAAACGCGTTCGGGGAGTAGTATTCCGGTTCAATTCAGCGGGCCGATCGAATCTTTGATCCATTCCATGTACGCCGGCGAGCCGTCATCGATATGAAATGCGATGAACTCGGGCAGATCGTAGCTGTGAGCCTTCAGCACGTAATCGCGCACCTTTTCAAGACTCGCCAATGTCGTCTTGACGATCAGAAGGAACTCGGAGTCCCAATTCACCTTGCCTTCCCAGTGATAGCAGGACTCCATTTTGGGAAGGACATTCACGCACGCCGCCAGTCGGTTTCCAACCAGTGCTTCAGCGATCTTCTTCGCTTCGGCACGCGACCCGCATGTGACAAATGCGACCATATTTTCCATCGGGAACTTTCCTATACAATGGCGGCGCCATGACAGCCACGATCAAGTTCGGCACCTCGGGATGGCGCGCGATTATCGCCGACGAATTCACCTTCGAAAACGTCCGGTTCGTCGCCAGGGCCATTGCCCTTCACGTCACCGAACAAAGGGACGCGCCGAAGCTGCTGGTAGGATACGACACTCGCTTCGCCTCAGACAGCTTTGCCCGACAGGTCGCCGACGTATTGTCGGCCTCAGGCGTGCATGTGCAGATTACGGCAGCGCCCGTTCCGACGCCGGCCGTGTCGTTTGCGATCCGAAACCGCGGGCTTGACGGCGCGGTGAACCTGACCGCAAGCCACAACGCCGGCGAGTACAACGGCATCAAGTTCTCGACGGCCGACGGGGCGCCCGCACTGCCGGAAATCACCGCGGTCCTGGAATCCCGGATCCGGCAACTGCAACAGGAAGCTTGGGAGTTTTCAGGCAACGCTCGACCGGACTTGATCGAGACCGTCGACATCCGCGAAGAGTACCTCGCCGACCTCGCCACCAAGGTGAACCTCGATGTCATCCGCAGTTCCGGCATTCGCATCGGCTACGACCCGTTGCACGGAGTCGGCTCGGGTTATCTGGATCGCATACTGACCGAACACGGCATCGTGCCGCATGTGATTCACTCGGAGCGCAACGTGTATTTCGGCGAATGCGATCATCCCGAACCCGACGAAAAGAACCTGTCCCATCTGCGAACGCTCATGCTTGACGAACACCTCGACCTCGGTTTGGGAAACGATGGCGACGCGGACCGGTTTGGCATCGTCGATTCGAACGGAGAGTTCATCCATCCAAACGATGTCCTGGCGCTGTTGCTGGACTACCTGCTCGAAGACCGGAAATGGGAGGGCGCGGTCGCACGAACGGTCGCAACGACGCACCTCATCGACCGCGTGGCAAAATTGCACGGTCGTCCGGTGCTGGAAACAGCGGTCGGATTCAAGTACATCGGCCAGTTCATCGATGAGGGACGCATCTGCTTCGGCGGCGAAGAAAGTGCAGGCCTTGCGATCCGCGGTCACCTGCCCGAGAAGGATGGGATCCTCGCCTGCCTGCTCGTCGCAGAGATGGTGGCCATACGTGGGAAATCGTTGACTTCACAACAAAAAGGCCTTTTTGAGCGAACTGGGCCAGTATATAATCGACGATTGAATATCACGCTCGGCGGGGCTGCCTCCGAATCGATTGGTGCAAATATTGCACGTGATATTCAGGAGTTCTTCGGAAGGCGGATCGAGCGAATCGATCGCACCGATGGACTCAAGCTCATCTTTCCCGACGGAAGTTGGGTACTGATGCGGCCTTCGGGTACCGAACCGGTCGTCCGTTTTTATGCGGAAGCAGCAACATTGGACGAACTCGGTCGACTGATCGAGAACGGCAAGCAATGGATAGACCCCACACGCGAAATCGGAAATCGTTACTGATAAGAGCCGGTACGGTTGTGTTTGGACTCCTGACGCTCGGCATGGTGGTTCTGACCCTTGTCAGCGACCGGGGATTGCTGGAAGTCCGCCGGAAAGCCGAACGCCTGACGACGCTCGAAACCGAAACCGCGAGAATACAAGCCGGGAACGACGCACTTATCGACGAAATCGAAGCGCTGCGCACCGACCCAAACGAGATCGAGCGACGCGCTCGGGAAGACCTCAAGCTGGTCCGCCCCGGCGAAGTCATCCTCGTTATTCCTCCAGCATCCCAGTAAGCGTGACCATGCGCGCGGTACGCGTCTCCAATTCGGAGTAAGCCCGAACGTTTCATTCGGCCCCTCCCTTGACGTTCTATTGCGATTTCCCTACCATAGCCGGTACAGTAGATTATCCATACCGCGGGGTGGAGCAGCGGTAGCTCGTTGGGCTCATAACCCAAAGGTCGGGGGTTCAAATCCCCCCCCCGCAATAACAGGCAGCCCATCATGGGTCAATCGGGGTCACCGTCAGGTGGCCCTATTTTTTGCCTGGCCTTTCGGAAGAATTCAACCCGCCGAAACCACGGCGCCGCTGTTCGAGGTTTTTTGAGATCAAGCCTTGCGACCCGGAAAGACGGCTTCGGAGGCCGACAGACCTACGGCGCGTTCCTCGCGCCGGATCAAGCGCCCGGGCGTATATCCTTGCGTCCGTGGCGCGCGCCGGGAGGGCGACGGAGGCGTACTTCTGACTGCCGCACCAAGGTGCGCTGTGATTGTACGTCGACGCGCCCGCGCTTGATCCGGCGCTGCAGCAGACAACTCGTGGGAAAGGCGGGTTAGTTCTCTTCGGCATCCTCGAGCAGCCAGATGCCTTCGGGGGCATGCACCTCGACACCCAAACGGTTGACACGCACCTCAATCGGGGTCAGATCCGATGCCCCCGATTTCCCATCGGAATAGTAATAAAACGTGTAGGTCGAACGCAGACGGTTCAGCAATTGCGGGAAGATTGCCCGAACGGCATCCTCGTCGTCGGCGGCAAAAAATCCACCGCCAGTCCGCTCGGCAACCCCGCGCCACCAGTCCTGGCGCCCGTAATAGATGCGCTCCATCCCTTCAGCCAGATTTGCCAACGCCCCTCTCACCCGATTGCCCGCCGGAACTCCGGCGACGTTGTTGCCGAGATTGCCGCTGTAGCCCTCTACATTGTCAACTGCGATGACGTAGACCGGTATTCCCGCGAACTGCACGGTGCGTTCGAAGTCCGCCTGGCGCCGATCGCTCCCGACATCGATTCCGTCGGTCAGCACCACTACGCCGCTGCGTGGACTTCCGGCTTCGAGCAAGGTCACCAGAGCGCCGATCGTGGTGTCGAACAGGCGGTTCGTGGGACGTCCGTCGCTCACAAGTGAATCGACGGCGGCTTCCAACCCGCCACGGTCGGTCGTCAACGCCGAGAGCGATCGAGGTTCGGCCTGCGCTGCGACCACGGTTGCCAGGCCGCCACCATCAAGCATCCCGAGAAACGCTTTGACTTCCTCACGCGTCCATTCGATCTTCGAGTCTGTCTTCGGGCTGGGATCCACCACGATCGCCAGGTTGATGGGAAGCTCCGGACCTTCGAATCTCAGGACCTCAACAGGTTCTCCATCTTCCAGAATCGTGAAGTCCTCCCTGCTCAAGTCAATGACGGGACCGCCATCGCCCTCGGTGACCGTCACAGGCAAAGCCACTACTTCGATACCCGGTGGCGGATTCTGCCGTCCCACGGCCTTGCCGGCACAAGCCAACAGGACGATTCCGGCAAGAATTCCAAAGCCGATTCGACTTGAACGAACCGATGTCACCATGTTTCAAGGTTAGCAGAATCGGGGCGTTTCGAGCCCTAAACCGGAATCCGGGATGTCGCTCTACGGGCCGGATTCGCGACCGAAAATGGGATGAATCGGCAGAAATCAGGCCCCCTTGAGCCCGAACCTTTGTAGTAAACTTGTGGGTTGGTGCGTCCCCATGATTCGAGATACCGCAGTGCCATGAACCAGAACGTCATCAAGCTCACGCGTGGGTTTGACATCAAGCTCTATGGAGCGGCCGAACGACTCTACCTGGATTCGGAACAATCGGCGTTGTTCGGAATCAAACCGACCGATCTGAACGGATTGGCGCCAATTCCCAAACTCCACGTCAGGGAAGGCGACGAAGTACGGGCCGGGCAGCCGCTCTTTTTCGACAAGTCTCTTCCCAACGTCCAGTTTTCGTCACCCGTGAGCGGCGAAGTAGTGGAGGTCCGCCGAGGCGCCAAGCGGGCCATCAAAGAAGTGGTCGTCCTTGCCGATTCTCGAATGACGTTCCAGGAGTATGCGAAGCTGGATCCGGCCTCCGCTCCGAGCGGGAGTGTGGCAAAACTGCTCTGCGATTCTGGAGCGTGGGTATTGATGCGGCAGCGTCCGTTCAACGTCGTGCCCGACCCCGGGGTGAGGCCCCGCGACATCTTCGTCTCCTGCTTCGATTCAGCGCCGCTCGCACCCGATGCGAACGTGACAATCGAAGGGAGTGAGGATGTCTTCCAAATCGGACTTCGTGCGTTGGCAACGTTGACCGACGGCGCGGTTCACCTGGGAGTCTCTCCGAATTCCGGCGAAGTGTTCACACGAGCCGAAGGCGTCCAGGTACACACCTTCTCGGGACCGCATCCGGCCGGCAACGTCGGCGTTCAGATTCATCATATCCGGCCTATTGTCAAGGGCGACACGGTCTGGACGATCAAACCTCAGGATGTCGCCATTATCGGAGGGCTGATCAGGGATGGAATTTTCGATGCCCAACGCACGGTGGCCGTAACCGGCGCCGAAGTGAAACGGACCGGCTACTTCAAGACCCGTCTCGGAACGTCCATTCAGCCCCTCGTGAACGAGAATCTGAAACACGATCACGTGCGGTTCATCAGCGGCAACGTACTCACCGGAACGCGGATCGAGGCCGAGGGTTTCCTGGGTTTGTTCGACGACCACGTCACCGTGATCGAAGAGGGCGACGCGCCGGAGTTCATGGGTTGGCTGATACCATCCTACCCGCGCCCCAGCATCTCGAGAACGTTCCTGTCCACGATGTTCAACGGCCGACGGTTCCGTGTGAATTCGAACATGCACGGAGAGGAACGCGCCTATGTCATGACCGGTCAATACGAGCGCGTCACACCCATGGATTTATATCCGCAGCACCTGATCAAATCGATCATGTATCGGGACTACGATCAGATGGAGGGGTTGGGCATCTACGAGGTGGTCGAGGAAGATCTTGCACTGTGTGAGTTTGTCTGCACGTCGAAACAACCCGTGCAGCGGATTCTGCGCGAAGGACTGGACTCCCTGCGTATCGAGGGATGAATCCGACGGCCGGGAATTCACACGGGAACGACTCGGGAACAACTAGCCCGCCTTTCTCACGGGTTTTCGTCGCGAAGGGTCGGAGACGCCGTCAGGGCAAGGCGCGCGCCGGGAGGGCGCCGGAGGCGTACTTGACGGTACGTCGAGGAGCCCGACCAAGCGGAACGCGGCACTGGCGGATGGATCCGGCGCTGCCGCAGACAACTCGTGAGAAAGGCGGGCTTGTGGAAACGAAAACAGCGAAGATGGCGAGGATGATATTAACAGTGGATTCAGGTGACCCCTGCGTGAGATGCAGCGGATGAGTGGAAGGATAACCGGGAACGAATGAAGGTTTTCAAGGCCCTGCTCGGCACTGTCGAACCGCACTTCGCAAAAGGCGGCAAGCTCGAGAAGCTTCACAACGCGTACGACGCGTTCGAAACGTTTCTGTTCGTACCCGGCGAAGCGACGAGTAGCGGAACCCATATCCGCGACGGCATCGACCTGAAGCGCACCATGTTTACCGTGGTCCTGGCCATGGTGCCCTGTCTGCTGTTCGGAATCTGGAACGTGGGCCACCAGCACCATCTGGCGATCGGTGAGTTGACCGGCGTGTGGGATGGCTTCATCGCGAAGTTTTTGTACGGCGCGATGCGCGTGCTTCCGATAGTTGCGGTCACATATTTCGTCGGTCTCAATACGGAATTCGCTTTCGCCGTCATTCGAAAACACCCGGTCAACGAGGGCTTCCTCGTCACGGGCATGCTCATTCCCCTAATCGTTCCGCCAACGATTCCCCTCTGGATGGTGGCACTCGCCACGCTGTTCGCCGTTGTAATTGGCAAGGAAGCCTTCGGCGGCACCGGGATGAACATTCTCAATGTTGCCCTTACGGCTCGCGTGTTCCTTTTCTTTGCTTATCCGACCTATATCTCGGGAGACCGGGTATGGATATCGGGCGATCCGGAACAATTCGTCGACGGACTTTCCGGAGCGACGCCCCTGGGCGTGGCCTACATCGACGGAATGAACGGGCTTGCCGGCGTCGCGCCCTTTGTCTATGACCTGAAGAACATGGTTCTCGGAACGATACCGGGCTCGATTGGAGAAACCTCGGCGATCGCCGTCGCATTGGGAGCGTTGATCCTGCTGGCCACGGGAATCGGCAGTTGGAAGATCATGGCCAGCGTCGTGGCCGGTACGCTTGCCACCAGTTCCCTGTTGGCCGCCCTCGACATCAGTCCCTTCCAGGGTGTGCCCGCCCATTACCATCTGTTCATGGGCGGCATGTTGTTCGCCACGGTCTTCATGGCCACCGACCCCGTCACGGCGGCGCAAACCGAAAAAGGTAAACTGGTATACGGTTTTCTGATTGGAGTTTTTGGTATCGTGATACGGGTGCTGAATCCGGCCTACCCCGAAGGTTTCATGCTCGCGATCCTGTTAATGAACGTGTTCGCCCCGACGATCGATCACTTCGTCGTGCAGGCCAACATCAAGCGGAGGGCAAGCCGTGTACTCCAATAAGTACACCGTGTTTTTTGCCGTCGGCGTGACCGTCGCCGTTGCCGTCACGCTCGCCCTGGCCTCGAGCGGACTCCGGGGGCTTCAGGATGCCAACTTCGCACGCGCCCAGCGCATTGCCATCCTCCAGACCGTCATGGAAGTGGATGTCGAAACGCTGGATCGGGACTACGATGCCTACATCGCTGAACGCGTTCTGGACTACCAGGGAAACACCGTCGCCGACGTGGCCGCTTTCGATCTGAACGTCCTGCGGGAATCCAGAAAGTCACCTGAAGATCGCCTGTTCCCCCTCTACATCTACGAAGGTCAGGGACAGACTAACTACATCGTCCCGATCCAGGGTGCGGGCCTGTGGGGACCGATCAGCGCCTATCTCGCGCTCGACAGCGACCTGACCACGGTCGATGGCGTGATCTTCAGTCACGAAAAGGAAACGCCCGGACTTGGCGCCGAAATCGCGACCGCCGAGTTTCAGGATCAGTTCAATGGCAAGCAACTGTTTGCCGGCAGTGGCGAGTTCGAGTCCATCCGCGTCCTGAAGGGTTCGGGGAACGACACGGAGGATCGGCCGCACGACGTTGACGGATTGACCGGGGCCACGATGACCACGCGGGGAGTCACCGACATGTTCCGTGAAGAGCTATCGCTCTATGACAATGTCTTTCAAGGAATGAACCCATGAGCACGGTTACCGTCGAGGAAGCCGCACCGAGGGTCGTGGAACCGGCCGAACCCCTGCTGTCGAAGAAGAATCGTCAGTTGGTTTCGGACCCGTTCAGCGACAACAACCCCATTACGGTCCAGGTACTGGGCATCTGTTCGGCGTTGGCAATCACCACGCAGATGCGCACGGCCTTTGTCATGGCCGTCTCCGTGATCTTCGTCGTCTGTTGCTCGAATGTCCTGATCTCGCTGATCCGCGGCGCCATTCCACCCCGTATCCGAATGATCGTCCAGCTACTCGTCGTCGCCGGCCTGGTGGTGTTTGTCGACCAGATGCTCAAGGCGTTCGCCTACGACATCAGCAGACAGCTTTCAGTCTACGTCGGCCTGATTATCACGAACTGCATCGTGATGGGACGGCTCGAGGCATTCGCGATGAGCAACAAGCCGCGGGCCGCATTTCTGGACGGTCTGGGAAACGGAATCGGATACGGATTCATTCTGATCGTCGTCGCGTTCTTCCGTGAACTGTTCGGTGCCGGCTCGCTCTTCGGTTTTCGGATCGTGCCAGAGTTTCTTTACAACATGGGCTACGAGAACAACGGCATCATGCTGACTCCGGCCGCCGCGATGTTTCTGATCGGCGGCTTCATATGGATTCAGCGGTCGCTTCGGCCCAAACTCACGGACGTGTCCTGATGGAACTTGTCAACATCTTCGTCCGCTCGGCGTTTATCGAGAACATGGTCCTGGCCTACTTTCTGGGAATGTGTTCGTTCCTGGCAGTATCCAAGACCGTCAAGACCGCCTTCGGACTCGGGCTGGCCGTAATCTTTGTTTTGGGTATTACTGCGCCTCTGAACTGGGTGATCGACAACTTCCTCCTGCGGGAAGGCGCATTGGCGTTCATCTCTCCGGCGTTTGCCGAAGTCGACCTGACGTTCCTTCAGTTCATCGTGTTCATCGCGGCGGTCGCCTCGATGGTCCAATTGGTGGAAATGGTTGTCGAGCGGTTCTTTCCACCGCTCTACACGTCACTTGGAATTTTCCTGCCGTTGATCACCGTCAACTGCGCAATCCTCGGCGGATCGCTCTTTATGGTCGAGCGCCAGTATGCCTTCACCGAGACCGCCGTCTTCGGAATCGGTTCGGGATTCGGGTTTTTTCTGGCAATCGTCGCCATCGCATCGATTCGCGAGAAGCTTCGCTACTCGAACATCCCCGCACCTCTTCGTGGACTGGGTATCGCCTTCATCATGACCGGCCTCATGGGATTGGCGTTCATGAGTTTTGCGGGAATCAGCCTTTAGGACTCTGTCGACGAAACGATGACTATCCTTACCGTCACAATCGCCAGCGCCTTCGCAACGGGAATGGTTATTCTCGTGCTCGTCGGGATCCTCATCGTCGCCAAGGAGAAGCTGACTCCCGCCGGCGATCTAAAGTTGGTGATCAACGGCGACGAGGACAATCCGCTGGTCGTCGAGCCCGGCGCCACGCTGTTGAACGCGCTGGCCACCAAGGCGGTCTTTCTCCCATCGGCCTGCGGGGGAGGCGGCACCTGCGCGATGTGCCGATGCCAGATCCTTGAAGGCGGGGGCGATGTCCTCCCGACCGAGACCAATCACCTGAACCGGAAAGAAGTGGCCGACCATTGGCGTCTGGCCTGTCAGGTCAAGGTCAAACAGGACATGACGCTTCAGGTACCGGAGGAAATCTTCGGCATCAAGAAGTGGGAATGCGAAGTCGTCAGCAACGAGAACGTCGCCACGTTTATCAAGGAACTGGTGGTGCGGTTGCCCAAGGGCGAACTTCTCGACTTCCAGTCCGGAGGATATATCCAGATCGACGTGCCGCAGTGTGAAATCGATTTCAAGGACATGGACGTCGAGGACCAATACCGGCCGGACTGGGACAAGTTCAAACTGTGGGAACTGAAGATGGTGAACAAGGAGCCTCTGTTCCGGGCCTACTCCATGGCCAACCATCCGGCCGAAGGCAACCTCATGATGCTCAACATCCGAATTGCCACCCCCCCGTTCGACCGGGCCAAGGGCGGCTGGATGGACGTGAACCCCGGTGTCTGCTCTTCATATACCTTCTCGCTGAAGCCCGGTGACAAGGTCGTCATATCCGGCCCCTACGGCGAATTCTTCATCAAGGACACCGACAAGGAAATGCTTTACATCGGCGGGGGCGCCGGAATGGCGCCGCTCCGTTCGCACATTTTCCATCTGTTCCACACCCTGTACACCAAAAGAAAGGTCCACTACTGGTACGGCGGACGGTCCCTGCAGGAACTCTTCTACACGGATCACTTCAGGAACATCGAAAAGGACTATCCGAACTTCAAGTACAGAATTGCTCTGTCGGAACCGCTGCCGGACGACAATTGGGACGGCCCCAAAGGCTTCATCCACCAGGTCCTCTACGACGACTATCTCAGCAAGCATCCCGAACCTGAAGAGATCGAATACTACCTGTGCGGGCCGCCCCTGATGCTGAAGGCGTGCCTCAAGATGCTCGACGACATGGGCGTTCCAAGCGAAAACATCGCATTCGATGACTTCGGTTCCTGAAAATTTGAAGAAACGCCGCCTTCTCCGGCCGCCTGCGCCGACCGATGGAGCCCGCCCGCTGTTCGGGTCATTCGTTCCAGTCGTACGCGCGGCACGTCACCCCTCGGTGGCGCCCGGGGAGAGCCTGAGATCGGCCGCTTTCGCAGCGTGCCTCTCGCTCGCCGTTTTCGGCTGTTCCACGCCGGTAGATTCGACCGTCCAAATCGAGGGCCGGACGATGGGCACGACGTATCGGGTGACCTACGCGCCCGCGGCGGTTTCCGAGTCCACGGTTCACGACGCCGTGGATTCCCTGCTCGACGAGATCGATCGATCCCTGTCCACCTATATCGAAAGTTCCGTCATTTCGCGGATCAACAGCGCATCGGATACGGACCGGTGGCATGCGGCGGATCGCCATTTCAGTACGGTTTTCGCGCGTTCCCGCGAGATTTTCGAGGATACGGACGGCGCCTTCAATCCGGCTGTCGGGCCGTTGGTGAACGCATGGGGTTTTGGCCCTGAGGGACCGCAGAATGTACCCGACACCGCAACGATCGAATCCCTCATGGAATTGACCGACTTCGATGCATTCGATTGGCGTGAATCGCCACCCTCCGTCCGCAAACCGATGGAGTACTCGCAGTTGGATTTCAGTGCGATCGCCAAGGGGTATGGGGTGGACGAAGTCGGGGCTCTGCTCAATCGAATGGGGGTGGACGCCTACTTCGTCGAGATCGGCGGGGAGGTCCGTACCCTGGGCGCCCACCCCGACGGCCGTCCCTGGAGAGTCGGAATCGAAATCCCCGCCGCCTTCCCCAATGCGGAACGCGGTACGCAAGCGGTGATCGAGGTCCACGACACGGCATTGGCCACCTCCGGCAATTACCGCAACTTCACCATCGTGGAAGGACGGAGAATCGCACACATTCTCGATCCCGAAACGGGAGCACCCGCAACCACTTCGCTTCTGAGCGTTTCGGTCCTTGCACGCGACGTGATGAGGGCCGACGCCTATGCGACGGCACTCATGGTGATGGATCTGGATGCCGGTCTGCGGTTCGTGGAAGCCCGTGAGGATCTCGAAGCGTACTTCATTGTCGACAATGGAGATGGCGGCACAGTCGCGACGGCGTCGTCCGGCTTTCCACCGATTCTCGGCGAATAGCCCCGTTTTCCGCGCGTATCGGCGTCCCTTTGTCGTTGCTGTCATTGATATCGAACAGGTCAGTCGCATATCCTCGCGCCGGATTGAGCGCGCCAAGGACGGAAGGTTTCTGACTGACTGAAACATGGCGCAGACGATGGGTGGGAACGGCCGGAAGTTTCAAGTCAGGCTCTGCACGCACTTCCCTGGGGTTGGGCTGCGGCTTCGATTCAACAACCTCTATCGACGCTCGAACAAATCGCGGTAGCCGCGGATCCGACCCTCGTTGAAGTCCGTCAGATCCTCATCGATCGAAGACAGGAAGGTTCTCCATTTTTCGGGGCCGTCCGGGATGGGGATCCCGAGACGCACACTGATGTCGCTGGTCACGGAACGAATAAACGTGCTCGATTCGTTGAGAGGAAGCGCTGCGACGTTGGAGTAGAATTGCATTCCCGTTTCGCCTTGATCGAAGAGGTAACGTTCCACGTTCGATAGATAGAAAACGTCGACCGTCGCGCCGCGTTGCTTCAGATAGCTTCCGATTCCCGCGATCGCACCGTCTCCGGCGAAATCGCCGACCACCGGAACGACAAGGTTTTTGCGTTCCATATCCTGAACGACCCTGAAGTTTTCTTCCGAGGCCAGGAAACCCTGCTGGCGTCCGTCCAGATCCGTTGCCGCCATCAACTGTGCAAACGTGGGATTCGTATTGTCTCCGAAACCCCGGAGCGTCGTCGGATCGGCTTGGCTGAAGGCGTCCAGCACACGCGCGATCCCGGCGCGGTCGGCTTCGATCAACGGATATCCGTGCCCGTTCTCCAAAAGATCCAGAACCTGCCCGAGCGTCCGCTCATGGAATCCCGAGTCCGGCGGGATCGACCCGTACGTTTCGAGCAAAGCCTCGACATTCGATTCGGAATCGAGATCCGGCGGACGAGGACGGGAAAACAGGGAGGCAATAAAGTCGGCACGGTCCGCCGAAAGCTCAAAAAGCGCCTTGTAAGCGAGGTGCTGGAGCATGTTGTCGCGGCGGATGTCGACAATGAATGCGAGCCTCGGGCGAACGGCCGCGATATAAGTGAAGTTCTGTTCGGAACCGACGCCCAGGTAAACGCCGCCCGGTGCGACCGTCTCCTTGAGGGCGGGAATCACGTGAAGCACCGAATCCTCGTTCGACATGAGTTGCGGGGGGAATCTTCCCGAGGGTTCGGAAAGTTCCGTCACGAGGGTCCAGAATTCTTCGTCGGCGATCGAATCGGCGAGAGTTTGGGCGCTGGCCGACACCTGAAACGACACGGCACACAAGGTCGCAATCAACGCGAAACCTGAACCCAAGGCACGACGCCGGAAAATCCTTTGCATGAATCCCAAGACCGCCTTTTTCAGTATAACGTTTGACCGGAACGTTTCACGCCCCAAACGGCGGCGCCGGGTCGGAACGCGGAGAACAAACGGATGACATCCGGATTTCACGGACTTCTGCCGCGGAAGACAAGAACTGGCTCGACAGAGCAAGTACCGCCCCCATTCGCCCGGCCCGATCCGGTGGAATTTGACTGGCAACGTCCAAACGTTCAACGATACGATGTGGGAGACGGGAGAACGCTCGATGCAACGACGAAACGGCCGCCGCAGTAACCATATTCCGAAGATCGTCTTTGCCGGTCTGATAGTGTCTCTTCTGGCCTGCGCGGCCATCAGCCAGACCGCACACGATCCCGGCTACGGGGCGGACGCCGAGTTTCACCTGGCGCGACTCGCGTATCCAACGTATTCGTACGCAAACTCCAGGGGGTTTGCCGGCAACCCGATGTGGAGAGTGGACTTCCCCAACGCCGAATGGAATTTTCTACCGGCGCTCAGCCGCCTGACCAACATATCGGTGGATCTGTCAGCGGACGTTGACACGCGGGACGCCGTCGAAAGGCTGCATCTGGAAGCACTCGACGATCGCATTTTCGGGTATCCACTGATCTACATGCAACAACCCGGCCAGGCGGGTTGGCGTCCCAGCGAAGAAGAAGCCGCACGTTTGAGAGAGTACCTCGACCGAGGTGGTTTCCTGCTGCTTGACGACTTCCACGGCCGGGACATCTACCCCGTTCAGGAAGCGCTTAAACGGGTGCTGCCGAACAAGGAGATCGTCGAGATTCCCGGAGACGACCCTCTCATGAACGTCTTCTTCGATCTGGGCGATCGGCTTCAGATTCCAGGCCAACGGCATCTCAGTCGTTTCGGCGGTGGAACGCCGCGCATGGAGGGCCCACCCTATTGGTTGGGTATCTACGACGAATACGACCGACTGATGGTGGGCATCAACTACAACATCGACATGGGCGATGCCTGGGAGCATGCCGACGATCCCTACTACCCCGAACCCATGACCGGACAGGCGTATCGCCTCGGCGTAAACTACGTCATTTACGCCATGACCCACTAACAGTCGGCGCGTCCTCTTTTTCGCAGTCGCGTACCGCCTGCACGCCAGCCACCGGCGAAAACCCGGCGTCCCTGTATTCGCAGTCCTCATCCCCCTTCCCGCCGCAGGCCCAACACTCGCCGGTTTTCTTTCGAAGGTAGGGATTGTTCGTCGCGCAGGTTCCGCGAAACTCGCCGTCCCGAACGAAAACGATTCGGACAGCGATCAGCGCCACGGCCACGCCGAGGACGGCAATACTTGAAAGAATCGTCAGCATTGATTTCGCAACTCTTGCTCTCGGAGCGCTCGGTGCGGTTCCGGACCGCGCCTCCCTGATGAAATGACACTTCGAACCATAAGGGCTCGCAGTCCAATTATAACGGCATCAGGTCGCGATCGCGTCACGGACGATGCCGGCAGCCGCCTTCACCCATACGGGGTGGGCGTTCAGGCTGGGGATCAGGCGCAACTCCTTTCCGCCCGCGGCGAGGAAGCGATCCTTCTCCCGATTCTCGATCTCGTCGAGAGTTTCGAGGCAATCGGCCACGAACGAGGGACAGAACACCGCCAGGCGGGCCACTCCCTTCGCCGGCAACTCCTGGATTACGTGATCGGTGAAGGGCTGGATCCACGGCGTCCGGCCCAATCGGGACTGGAAAGAAATCGCATACCGATCCCCGCGAATTCCCAGCGCGGAGGCGACCGATCGCGCGGTCGCGAAGCACTGAGCCCGGTAACAGCTTTGATTCATCTCGCCAACCCGGTCGCAGCACCCGTCCATCGAGAGACAAACCCGATGCAACCGCTTGAGATGCCGTTCGGGTACGCCATGAAAGCTGAACAGCGAAAAGTCAGGAACGAATTCCCGAAGCGGATCGGCCGAAACCGCGGCCACGGCATCGATGTAGCGTTGATCGCCGTAGAACGGATCGATCCACTCGGGCTCCGGAAGCGGTTGCGGCAGCGACTTCAATTCCTCGCGGACCTTCTTCTGGACGGTCAACGTGGACGACTGCGCGTATTGGGGATAAAGCGGAAAGACGATCAGCCGGTCGATATCCGGCAACGGAAGCCGTTCGAGGGATTCGCGAATACCGGGATTCCCGTACCGCATACCCAACGCAACGTGCAGATCGTCACCGGTCCGAAGTTCGACGCCAAGCGCGGCGGCAAAGGCACGCGAATGGGACAACAGCGGCGAACCGTCATCCGTCCATATCTTCCGATAGAAGGCCGCCGATACCTTCGACCGTCTCGGAACGATCAGCAAGTGGACCAGGGGCCACCTCAAAATTCGCGGGATGTCGATGACTTCCGGATCCATGAGGAATTCGTTCAGGTACGGACCCAGAGCTTTGGGAGTGGGGGCTTCAGGGCTGCCGAGGTTGACCAGTAGCAACCCGACCTTTGAAGGCGGATCGGACGAGTTTCTCAATGACTTTCGTGATTTCTCTTGGGTCTTTGCCACACCTGCGGATGGGCCCTTCCGGAATTTCATCGTAACGCGTGCCACCGACAGGCGGGAAGACTATCCGCGGCCGCCGCGTTCACCGGCCGCGGCATTGACGGAATATCCAAACGCCGGAGGATGGTGACCTTCTCAAGAGCCACCACCGTTCAACCAATTCAGAAATTCCGAATCTCCAGTATTCTTCTACTCTTCTTCCGGCAACGCATACGCCAACAGTTGCGCCGGCGTGTCCGTTCCTCCGTTTCCCGACGCAAACACGATGTACTGACGTCCCTCATGCATGTACGTCATCGGAAGGCTCTGCTGCGGTCCGACGGGAATTTCGGTTCGCCAGATCTCCTCGCCGGTGGCCTTGTCATACGCGCGGAAGATCGGACGGCCGCCGCTTCCCTCACCGGCAAACAACAAGGTACTGGTGACCAACAGGCCGGCGCGCGCGCGGATACCCGTCGGCGGAAAATCGACGCCTGCCAGGGCCGGGTTGTCCCGAACGTCATCGGGGGTGTCTCCGTTCGGAATCTGCCAGGCGATCTCGCCGATATTCATGTTGTACGCCGTGATTCGGCCGTAAGGCGGCTTCAGCAGCGGCAGGCCCTCAATCCGCGGCATGGGCGCCCCACCGCCCATGTTGTAGGCGGCGTTGGTTGTGCCTTCTGCCGGGGGCCTCAGGGCAGCGGCGGTCGGCGACGTTGCCGACCCCACATAGACGAAACCTGTCTCCGGATCGGCCGCGCCGCCTTCCCAGTTCGCTCCGCCACCAAATCCGGGGACAACGATCGTTCCCCGGGTTCCGTCGTCGGCGTCCCCGAGCGAGGGAGGCGTATAGATCGGTCCGATTCGGAACTGTTCGATGGCCTGCAGCGCCTGACTCTTCAGGTCGGGAGTGAAGTCGATCAGGTCATCGGGACCGATGCCGTGCTGGTCGAATGGCGGCGGCTTGGTCGGAAAGGGCTGCGTGGCGGCGGTCTGCTCTCCCGGAACGTCGGATTGGGGTACCGAAAGTTCCTCCCACGGCCAGACCGGCTCGCCGGTCTCGCGATCCAGCACGTATGCGAATGCCTGCTTCGAGAGCTGAACGATGGCCTTGATGGGCCGACCGTCCACTTCGATGTCGATCAGAATCGGCTGCGGCGGGTTGTCGTAGTCCCAGATGTCATGATGGATCTGCTGACGGTGCCATATCCGCTCTCCGGTGGCGATGTCCACCGCAACGATGGAGTTTCCGTACAGGTTGTCGCCCGGCCGGTGGCCGCCATACGCATCGTTGGTCGGCGTCTCGATGTTGAGGTAGGCGATCCCAAGTTCTTCATCCGCCGAGAACGGACCCCAGACACCCGCGTTGCCGGTGTACAGCGCCGAATCGTTTTCCCATGTGTCGTAGCCAAACTCGCCGGGGCGAGGGATGGTATGAAACACCCATCGCTTTTCACCCGTCCGAACATCGAAGGCCATTACGTCGCCCTTCGTGTTCTCGCGATTCACGCGACCGCCGGGTCGAAGCGCCGGCCCGACCATTACGGTGTCGCTTGCAACCACCGGCGGCGAAGTATTGCCGATAGTGCCGATCAATTCCGAAATGTCATCCACGTCGGCATCGAGTTGGGTCAGAAGATCGACAACGCCGTTGTCGCCGAATCCCTCTTCCGGAACGCCGGTCTTCGCATCGAGCGCCACCAGACGGAAGCCCGGAGTGATCGTGAAGATACGTCGGTCGTCGCCGTCTTCCCAATAACCCACGCCGCGGCCTGAATTGCGTCGCGCGGCTCGCTCCCAGCGTTCGCCCTCATCCATTCGCCACATCCACACCGTTTCGCCGCTACCCGCATCGATGGCGACCACGTTGCGGCGGTTGCCGGCCGTAAAGTAGAGAATGCTGTCGATCATGAGCGGCGTGGTCTCACTCCGGAACTCCGGGCTGCCATAGTTGTCCGACTTCCAGGTCCACGCAATTTCCAGTCGATCCACGTTGTCGGGATCGATCTGGTCCAGTGCCGAGTAACGCGGACTGCCCGAGTCTCCACCGTAGGCGCGCCATTCGCCGTTGACCCCACCCTGTTGAGCCCACGCACCGGGAGCGGCCCCAAACAGGGCAATTGCGATCGCGAACCCAAAAACTCGACGATGATTTCGTACCATTTCGGTCCCCTTACTGAAATTGTCGCTGCAGATACAAGCGATTCGACAATAGCAGGCCCGTCCGCGAAGTCAAGGAAGCGGTCACGGGCAAGCAGTCCGTGGCATAACCCTACAAGGCCGCGCGCAGGGGTCTTCGGGTCTCAGGCGCGAAGAGAGGAGCGGAGCGATGGTTTCACATCGTGACCGACGAACGACAAAGTCTGTGACCCGAACCCCCCTGCGCCCTACGGGTTACGGCGGCATCGGGCCATCTGCCACGTTGCCACTCCTCGATCGATGGGGGGCATCGACTTCGTCGTGGCGCCTCGCATATGACCCAATGGCGCTCGTAACGCGACCTTGCAGGGTTATGCCACGGGCTGCAAGGGACTGCCGAAGTGAGCTTTCGACCAATCGCCAGCCGCGGAATCGTACATCCAAACCGCCCCAGGGACTGAGACGGCGGGTCGCCGCCGGAAGTGCGTTATGATCGTGCTTCATCCGCGGCGAACGGGAAGGCGAAATCTTGAGCATCCGTGCTGTATTTCTCGATATCGGTGAGACGCTTTTTGACGAAACGCGGAATTGGTCGCTCCTGGCCGATTGGCTCGACATTCCACGACTGACCGTTTTCAGCGTAATGGGGGCCTTGATCGCCCAAGGCAAGGATCATCGGGGATTTCTCAAGGTAATTCGGCCCGACCTGGAATGGAACGAGACCATCGTCCGGTTTCGCAAGGAAGTGGACGACTGCTATCTCGGTGGAGACCTCTATCCGGACGCCGTTCCCTGCCTCCACAACCTGGTCGACCGCAAGTACTTCGTCGGCATCGCCGGCAACCAACCCGCCAAACGCGAACTGGAACTCCGCCGGATGAACCTTCCTCTCGACATGATCGCGACTTCGGACCGTTGGGGCGTGCGGAAACCCGATGTGGCGTTCTTTGCGCAACTGGTGGCCGAATCCGGCTTCGGGCCCGAAGAAACCGTTTACGTCGGCGACCGCGTGGACAACGATGTCATCCCCGCGGCCGAATCGGGCCTCGTCGCCATTCACATGGTCCGGGGGCCATGGGGGCATATCCAGAAGGACGCGCCAGAAAACAAACGTGCACGCGCTCAAATCAGCTCACTGACGGACCTGCCCGATGTGCTTGAAAGGATCTAACCGTTGGTGGCGGGACCCCGCAGGATGGCGTAACCGAACTTGACCCACACCACGCCCAATCCGCAGGAAGAGGGCCCGCTGACCATCGGGTCTGCCGTACGGTTCACCCACAAGGGAGAAACAATCGACGGACATCTCCTTCAACCGCAGGGACGGCGCCGCTTCGCGAAGGTAATCGACACCGAGGATCGCATCTGGAAAGTTCCGGCAGCGGCGTTGGAGCATTCGGGAAGAGCGCGGCGAACCACGATGGTCACGCGGCACGACGAAGCACGGGCCGGCTACCGCGTGGGCGACGAGGTGACGTTCACAGGCCCCGCCGGACCGAGTCGCGGCGAGATCGTCAAGCTCAATCCGAAGAGCGCGAAGGTGCGGTGCGAAGAGACTTTCTGGAACGTCCCCTATGGTCTGCTCCACGTGGCTGGAGGGAAAAGCGCCGGGAACGGCGTGGCGCGGCTGAACGGCGTTGCGGAGATGGCTCGCCGGTTGATGGACGAGCATGGGCTAACGGGCTGGACGCTCGCATTCGTCGAGGCCACGAAGCGCCTCGGCACCTGCAATTACAGCCATCGCGTGATCCGGATCGGCCGTTCCCATGCCCTGGAGGGAAGCGAGGCGCAGATCCGGAACACCGTCCTGCACGAGATCGCACACGCGATCGCGGGACACGAAGCGGGCCATGGACCGCTATGGAAGGCAACGGCACGGCGAATCGGAGCAACGCCAAGGGCAAGCAACCCGTGGCAGAACCCTACAGGGTCGCGCGCAGGGGTCTTCGGGTCTCAGGCGCGAAGAGAGGAGCGGAGCGATGGTTCCACATCGTGACCGACGAACGACAAAGTCTGTGACCCGAACCCCCCTGCGCCCTACGGGTTACGGCGGCATGGGGCCATCTGCCACGTTGCCTCTCCTCGATCGATGTGGGGCATCGACTTCGTCGTGGCGCCTTGCATACGGCCCCATGGCGCTCGTAACGCGATCCCTGCAGGGTCCTGCCACGGGCTGCCAGGCCTACGACCGGCAGTCGAACTGACACAATCTCCGGTAATTTCTCAACACGCTGGAGTCGTGCAAGTATAATCACGTCCTTATCGATAACGGACCGCAGGAATGGCACCGGTCGATGGGACTCGAATTCGGCATTTTACGGCGTACCGGGAGAGGACGATCATGACATCAGAGACACGACGAAAACGCCGCTGGAAAAACCGGCGAGCGACGGACCCATTTTTCGGATTGCTGGCCGCTTTGCTTCTGTTGATCAGCGCGTGCGCGGCCGATGAACCCGCCGAGGACGATTCCGGGGCAGACACGGTTGAAACCGTGATGGTCGGTGATATCGAGGTTCGAACCGACGGATTGTCGGCGGGCGACGAAGCCTACCGTACCGATGAAATCACGTTCGAACTGGCGGCCGGTGAAGGAATCGAATACAAGTACCGCCTCGAACTCGACCAGACCATGGTCTACTCCTGGGAAAGTTCGGGTCCTGTCCGCACCGAAATGCACTCCGAGGCCGACGGACAGGCCGAAGGTACGGCGGAGTACTTCGAGGTCATCGAATCCGACAGCACCGCTCATGGCACCTTCATGGCGCCATTCCCCGGTATTCATGGCTGGTATTGGCTCAACCTCAACGAAGAGGAACCGATCACGCTGACGTTGAGAAGTTCCGGATTCTATTCCTACGCGATGGAACTCCGGTCCGACTCACGCAGGCGATTCGAGCCTGCTGAGGTGGGACTGCCCGATTAGCGGCTCGCGGCAGATCCCTCGAGGGTTGCGGGCAGGGGGTCTTCGGGTCTCAGACACGACGAGAGGAACGGGAGCGATGTCCATTACAACCCGGACCGGGGACGGCGGCCAAACGAGCCTTCCGGGAGGCTCGCGCGTCTCGAAGGCCGACCCGCGAGTCGAAGCTTACGGCACAATCGACGAACTCATTTCGAGCATGGGTCTGGCGCGGGCACTCTGCACGGACCCCGCGCTCGGCGACCTCACGAAGTCAATCCAACGAGAACTCTTCAGGGTAAGCTCGGCCGTTGCGGCTTCACCGGACACACGCAAACCGGCAGTTGAGGTCACACCCGAAATGATCCAGCGCCTGACGGACGAAATCGACCGTCTTGAAGCCACCGAAAACATGCTGGCGGACTGGTCTCTGCCCGGTGGGGACGTCGCATCCGCCGCGTTCGATGTGGCGCGTACCGTGTGCCGCCGAGCCGAACGCCACACGGTCCGGCTCATTGAAATGGATTCCTCGATCGAATCCGGCGTGGTCGTCTATCTGAATCGTCTCTCCGATCTATTGTGGCTTTGCGGGCGGCGGATCGAACTCGAAAAAAAAGTGGACTCCCGACTTCGGGAGGACGGTAACCAAAAAAGCGGCCGCTGGACACGCGCCTGGTAGTGCCGCCTCCGATCGTCGATTCGGACAACCGCGGGCTGCCGGACCGGTGTCCCCGCATTTGATATAGTTCAGCCCTTGATATGAAATTGGAGGGATATCGATGGAACCCGTAAACCGCAGAGAGTTTCTGGCCATGGCAGCAGTGCCGGCGATTGCGCAACCTTTCGCAGCGCCGCCGGTTGAGCCGCAAGACACGGAAGCAGGCCAAATGTTTGTGTGCATGCACGGCGCCACCGGATCGATGTACGACTTCCGTACGGCAATGGAGGGCTGGGCCCGGGCCGGTATTCGGGCCGTCGAACCCGACCTGCCAAACGTCCGCCGGTTCGCCGATACCGAATCGCCGCAAATGGCCCGCAGGCTTCTGGATGACCTGGGCCTGAGGGCTGTGTCCAGCAGTAACCAGTTGTTCCTCGAAGAGTCGGGCCCACGGCGGGCCAACAGCATCGAAGACCTCAAGTGGAAAGTCGAACTGGCGGAGATCATCGGCGCGGACCGCCTCGTCATACCTTCGGCCGCGGGAGAGCGGCACACCGTGGACGACTACCCTGAGGTCATCGACAACCTGCGCGAAGCCGCCGATATCGCAGCGCCGCATGGCGTGACTCTGATGGTGGAGTTCACACGCCTCTCGACGCTGATCAGCAACCTGAGAACCGCACTGAAAGTCGTCCGCGAAGCGAACCACCCGAACCTCCGGGTCATGATGGACACGTTCCACTTCTGGAGCGGAATGAGCAAATTCGAAGATCTGGACCGCATCGAGGACGGCGAATTGCACCATCTGCACTTCGAGGACGTTCCGGATGATCCACCGCTGGAAGTTTTCGGCCAGCCGGATCGGGTGTTCCCGGGAGAAGGCATCGCGCCGCTCGGCCGCATTGTCGAAGTCCTCAAGAGGAAAGGCTATTCGGGTCCGGCGTCACTGGAAATGTTCTCTCTCCAGGTGCGGGCCATGGATCCGTATGATCAGGCCATGCGCGCACGAGAGACGATCGAGCCGCTGATTGCATAGCCGCACGAGGTTGGCGGTCCCGAACCACCCCTCCGCACCGGTCGTTGGACTTATTCCCCGGTAACGTTATTCTATGGGATTGGAATCATGACAAAGACGATATCCGAGCGCATTCAAATGGGCGGCCTGCAGGTGGCGGCCTCTCTCCACGACCTGATCGAAAAAGACATCGCTCCGGGAACGGGCATCGAACCCGATGCGTTTTGGGCATCCCTGGAAGCCATACTGAAGGATCTGGCGCCCCGGAACCGGGCTCTCCTGGAAAAACGGGATTCGTTGCAGAGCCGGATCGACGAATGGCATCTTGCCCGAAAAGGTCAGCCGTTGGACGCCGCGGAATACAAGGCGTTTCTCACCGAAATCGGATACCTCCAACCCGAAGGCGAAGACTTCCGGATCACGACCGAGAACGTCGATCCCGAGATTTCGGATATCGCGGGGCCCCAACTCGTGGTCCCGGTCACGATTGCCCGCTACGCTCTGAACGCCGCGAACGCGCGCTGGGGCAGTGTCTATGACGCACTGTATGGCAGCAATATCGTTCCATCGGACGGCGGCGGCGAAGCCGGAACCAGTTACAACCCGGTGCGGGGCGAAAGAGTGGTCAAGTTTGTCAACGCCTTCCTGGACCGGGCCGTCCCGTTGGCGGCAGGCAGTCACGCCGGCGTCACATCGTATGCCACGGCCGACACCGGCGAAGGCCGACGGCTGAAAGTCACGCTGGCCGACGGCTCGATCACGTCGATCGGCGACCCGGCGCAGTTCGCCGGCTACATTGGCGGCGACGAGTGCTCGGTCGTGCTGCTCAGGAACAACGGCCTCCACGTTGAAATCCGCATCGACCGTGACCACCCGGTCGGCAAGGCACATCCCGCCGGAGTCCGGGACGTCGTTCTCGAGGCGGCAATGACTACGATCCAGGATTGCGAAGACTCCGTATCCGCCGTCGACGCCGAAGACAAGACGCTCGTGTACCGCAACTGGCTCGGCCTGATGAAGGGCGATCTTGAAATCACTTTCGACAAGGGCGGCACGCCGCTGACACGGAAACTGAACGCCGACCGCACGTACACGGCGCCCGACGGCGGTGCGCTGACGCTTCACGGGCGCAGTCTGTTGCTGAACCGCAACGTCGGTCATCACATGATGACCGACGCCGTACTGGACGACACGGACGCGGAGATTCCCGAAGGAATTCTTGACGCGATGGTGACTTGCCTGACCGCCCTGCACGATCTGAAAGGCACGGGAACTTACCGGAACAGCCGCGCGGGCAGCATCTATATCGTCAAACCCAAGATGCATGGACCCGAAGAGGTCGCCTTCGCCAGCGAACTGTTCGGCCGCGTCGAGCAGGCTCTGGGTCTGGAGAAAAATACGATCAAGGTCGGCATCATGGACGAAGAGCGGCGCACGACGATCAACCTCAAGGAATGCATCCGCGCGGCCTCGGAACGCTTGATGTTCATCAACACGGGGTTCCTTGACCGGACCGGCGACGAAATCCACACCAGCATGGAAGCCGGGCCCGTACACCGCAAGGAAACGATGAAACAGATGGCCTGGATCAAGTCGTACGAAGACTGGAACGTCGACATCGGGCTCGACACCGGAATGAGGGGCAAAGCGCAGATCGGCAAGGGGATGTGGCCCAAGCCCGATGAAATGAAACAGATGTGGAACTCGAAGAAGGCCCACCCCGAAGCCGGCGCCAACACCGCGTGGGTGCCGTCGCCGACGGGCGCCACGATTCACGCGATGCACTACCATCTTGTCGATGTGGTCGAACGCCAGAAAGAACTGGCCCGCCGCGAGCGGGCCAGTCTGGACAATATCCTGTCGATTCCGTTGCTGGGAAATACGACGCTGAGCCCGGAAGAGATCCAGGCCGAACTCGACAACAACGCCCAGGGCATCCTCGGATACGTCGTCCGATGGGTCGAACAGGGAGTCGGATGCTCGAAGGTCCCCGACATTGACGACGTCGGACTGATGGAAGACCGCGCCACGCTGCGGATTTCCAGCCAGCACATCGCCAACTGGCTCCACCACGGCGTCTGTAGCGAGGAGCAGGTGACGGAAACGATGAAACGCATGGCGGGAGTTGTCGACCGGCAGAACGCCGGCGACCCGGCATATCGGGATATGGCCCCGGATTTGGACCGGAGTGTGGCTTTTCAGGCGGCATGCGACCTGGTCTTCAAAGGCCGGGAGCAACCGAACGGTTATACCGAACCGATCCTTCACCGAAGACGGCGCGAAGCCAAGTCCGGATCGGTCTCATGATCTCTCTGATTCTGTTGCACCATCCAAGGGTTGCTGCCTATACTTTGTTGTTTACAACACAGCACGCTATCGAACACCTGAGTTCGTTCGACATTCTCTGAGGAGGAGAAATTATGAGCATGCCCATACGTCCACGCTGGACCATCCTGATGGCCTCGGTTGGACTGATTGGCCTCATTGGGATCGTCTTTGCGGCGACAAGCCCGGCGCCCGCACCCGCAGTCCAGGACGGGACCCAGAATAACGGTTACATCGGCGGCACGGTCACCGGCAGTAACGGTCCAGAAGCCGGCGTCTGGGTGATTGCGGAAACCGACGAAACACTGACACCCCTGATCAAGATCGTCGTTACCGACGACGACGGCCGATTCATGCTGCCGGAGTTGCCCGATCATGAATTCGACGTCTGGGTTCGCGGCTACGGTCTGGTCGACTCGCAAAAGGTTCAGCTCACACCGAACCGCGAAAACGTGGAATTGACCGCGGTGGTCGCAAACACGCCCCAGGAAGCCGCCCAGTACTATCCCGGCGACTACTGGTGGTCGATGATCGACTTCCCCGACGAAGATCAGTTCCCGGGTACCGGCGCTGACGGCAACGGAATCAGCGAGCAGGTCGACAGTCAGGCCAACTACATCCACAGGATCAAGTCGAACTGCAACTTCTGCCACCAGATCGGCAACTCGCTGACCCGTAGCCTCGATCACGTCTACGAGAACGCTCCCATAGCCATCGACAGCGACCGCGAAGCCTGGGACTACCGGCTTCAGGGTGGCGTACGCGGTGGCAGCATGTCGGGCGTCGCCAATCAGATGGGGCGTGAAGGAATCCTGGACATGCTGGTGGACTGGACGGACCGCATTCAGGCAGGCGAAGTTCCCGAAACGCCGCCGCGTCCCGATGGTATCGAACAGAACGTCGTCCTGACACTTTGGGATTGGGGTACCGATCACTCCTTCATGCACGATCAGATCACGACCGACAAGAACAACCCCACGATCAACCCGTACGGCCCTGCCTATGCGGTTGACGCGGGCCACGGTGGACTGGTCGTCCTGGACCCGATCGAGCACTCGACATACACGATCGAAATTCCGACGCGAGAACCCGCGGAATCGATACGTTCGCGGTTCCCGGCGCCCAACCCGCCGTCGCTCTGGTGGGGCGACCAGCACCTGTGGGGACCCGGCTACAATCCCGCCGATCCGCACAACCCGATGCTCGACAGCAAGGGCCGTGTGTGGATGACTTCAAAGATCCGTTCGGGCGCCCCGGCCTGGTGCGGCGATGCTGCAGTCACCAAATACGCCGGATACTTCCCCCTCGCCCGCGGCGGGCGGCAGTCGTCGTTCTACGTACCGGAAACCGGCGAATTCGAGTTGATCGAAACCTGCTACAGCACGCATCACCTGCAGTTCGATGCGGACGAGAACGAAACGCTTTACTTCAACGAACTCAGCGGCTCCATGTTCGGATGGATCGACACAAAGATCTATGACCAGACCGGCGACGAGCAACTCGCTGTTGGATGGTGCGGACAGGTAGTCGATACCAACGGCGACGGCAAGATCACGCTGCCGTTCAACCGGCCCGTCGGCCGTGGCGCGAACCTGCTCTACCTGAGCGATACGCCCGACGGCCCGCCCGCTGGCGGACGTGGAGGCGGAGCGCCTCCGGCAAACGCCGGCCCCCCGGATCCGAACCTCGACACGGCGGTCAACTTCAACATGTACAGTGTGATCCCGAGTCCCGTGTCCGACGTGGTGTGGGGCGCGAATGAGACCTATCCCGGCCACCTCGTTCGCCTGTCCAGGGGCAACAATCCGCCGGAGACCTGTGTGACCGAAATCTTCCAGGTTCCGGCCCCCGGACTGGATCCCCGCGGTCTCGATATCGACTCGAACGGTGTCGTCTACATGTTCCTCGCCGCCAGTAGTCATATCGCCGCTTTCGACTACACCAAGTGCGGTCCTTTGACGGCGGAGCAGAAGATGGACGGTTCCGGTTGTCAGGAAGGATGGACGTTGTACCGGACCGAGGGTCCCACGTTCCCCGGCACTGACGTCCCGTCCGATTTCCACTATTTCGGATGGGTCGACCAACACAATGTCCTGGGTCTGGGCAAGGACGCGGCGGTCGCGACCGGTTCGAACTCCGATTCACTGAAGCATCTGAATCCGGAGACCGGCGAATGGACCGTCCTCCGCGTACCGTATCCGATGGGTTTCTACTCCCGCGGGCTCGACGGCCGGATCGACGACCCCGACGCCGGATGGAAAGGCCGTGCACTGTGGTCCAACTACGGCACGCACTTCGTGTGGCACATCGAAGGCGGCAAGGGCACGCTGGGCAAGGAAGTGAAGTTCCAGATTCGCCCCGACCCGCTTGCGCGCTAAATAAGTTCGGGGCAGGCCGCGGCCTGCCCCGAAATGACGTTTTTTATGAAGGGTATATCGGCCGATGCCGATATACCCTTTTTTACGGGCATCTCTTCCTTGGCGCGTGGTGCGGCGCGTTCCTCGCTCTTCCCTCCCCCGGTGTCGTCCCCCACATCGTCCGCGCCGTCTTCCAATTCAGTCAGAAACCTTCAGGTCCCGCGCTTGATCCGGCGCGAGGAACGCGCCGCTACGCGCCCCGGCGCGACCGGCGTGCGGAACACGCCTGAGAACGCGCCGTTGAACGCGGGCATCTCTTCTCTGGCGCGTGGCGCGTATACCGGCGCGAGGAACGCGCCGGTATACGCGCCACGCCCGCATCTTCTCTTACCTGTAACGCATTACAGAAGCAGGCCAAGCCCAAGCAGCCCAATATTAAGGATCGGAACTGACCTTTGCGGGCAAGATGCCCGCGTTCCCAGGGCGCGCTGCTGCGCGCAAGAAAAAGGCGCGATGTTCAGGATCTGGGCAACCCGGGTGCGGGCAAGATGCCCGTATCTTTCTCTTCCCCGCGCCGCCCCCCCATCCTCCACGCCGTCTTCCGATTCAGTCAAAATCCTCCAGCCCGTGCCGCGCTCGATCCGGCGCGAGGAACGCGCCGCTACGCGCCCGGCGTGAGGAACGCGCCGTTGAACACGCCGTTGGACGCGGGCCGACCGAGCGGTGGTGCGACCCGCCGCCTCCGACTTCGAGACTACCGGAACGTGCCCTACCGCACCTTGATGTACTTCAGGAGCCGCTGTGGACGAGGCTCGCCCGAAAAGATGCTACCCTCTCGATCGACCGTGAGGGACTCGGC
Source organism: Terriglobia bacterium (assembly GCA_963555775.3). Taxonomy (GTDB): domain Bacteria; phylum Acidobacteriota; class Terriglobia; order 20CM-2-55-15; family 20CM-2-55-15; genus JAJEDW01. Next base: position 1,107,647 of record CAUVWY020000010.1, read on the forward strand.
GCCGCTGCCCCCTTGAGTGATCGGCGGATTGTCGCCCGTGTCCAGGACGAAGTGGTCCACCCAACCGGTATCGACATCCCCGACCCGGATTCCCTTCTCCCAGCCTGGATTCTGCGTCATGTCCGACTCCGAGTCGGCAACGTAGATCGTGCCGTTATCGTCGATCGCGATATCGCTGGGCATTCCGAACTGCGTCCACCGGTTGATGTAGTTCCCCTCCTGGTCGAAGATCACGATCCGCTGGTTCTGACGATCGGCGACGAAGAGCCGCCCATCGGGCGCCATCGCAATCGCATGGGGCCCGCGCAATTCGCCGGGCCCGTAACCCGTTCCGCCAAAGGCCATGATGAACGTTCCGTCGCTGGAATACTTGGCGATCCGGTTGTTACCGTCGGTGCCATGACCGTCGACAACGAAAATGTCGCCACTGGGTGCCGTGACCACGTCGCTCGGGGCCGTGAAGTGATTGGGGCCATCCCCGGAAACTCCCGCCTCTCCCATGGTCATGAGCAATTCTCCCTCAGGCGAGAACTTGAAGACCTGGTGGCCAAAGGCCCGGTCCGCACCCTCCTCCGACTCTCCCGCTTCGGTCACCCAGACATTGCCGGCGCTATCGACATGGATCCCGTGGGGCCACGAGAACATGCCGCTCCCGAACATCGTGACCACGGTGCCATCGGGGGCGAACTTGATGATCGGATCGAGATCGGAATCGTCACAGTAGGTCTGGCTTCCCCGCGGTGTGCCGTCGTCTCCACACCGAACTATCGCCCACAGATGCTCCCCATCGACGTCGATTTCGATGCCGCCCGGAGATCCAAACCCCCGGCCGTCGGGCAGCTTGGCCCACGCCTCCCCCATCAGGCCGGGACCCTGGCCTGCCTGCAGGCCGCCCACGGTGCGGTACGGGTTCGGTCCCGTCTGGGCCTGAGCTTCCACGTACAACGTGGCGATGGCCAGCGCAATCCCCAGCGCCATCGTGTAAACGATTCGATTTCCCTTCGGCATGGTTCTACCTCCTCCTCAAGCAAAGCCGGTTCGAACACGAACAGGCACGTCGCCCATGAAATGTCCGATTGACCAAGTCAGAACAAGGATCATAGACAAAATTCCGCAAGTCGCTTACCGAAAAGTGGATGTCGTCGAAGAGAAACGTTTTTCGGGGTTTCCTGATTTCCGCGTATCCGGTTTACAAGCATGTGACTCTCTGATTGCCGTCAGCCCTTGACTGTAGTTTCATATATGGGTAATCGAGTATAGATGATCGAGTCCGGCGCCCAGCTTCGGCGCCTGGACTGACGAAGTGCAGTGGATCGAGGAGATCGAATGAGAGAATTCAGAGTGGCGCCGTTTTTGTTCTGCCTGTTGTTCATCCCGATGGTGGCACTTGCCGAGCAGAGCAGTTCGCTTCAACAGGACGAAGCGGGCCGCATCCTCCTGGAGGAAGGCGTCGAACCCTGGCGGGACGCCCTGGACGCAGCCGGAGTGCCGGCGCTGACCTTCAATCAGGAAACTCAGGTCCGTACGGTGCGGGACTCGCACGTCCGGGTTCTCAATGACTTGCTCGAAGCGAATGGCGGGAACCGTAGTGCGATTGAACCTGAGCTTCGGGCACTGGAGGACCAACTTCTGCTCGCCGCGCTTAAGTTTCTGAACCCCGCCCAGAGGACCGGTCTCATTGGCGCCGCAGCCAGCGCTGAGTTTGCGGAGCTCAATACCGACCTGCCCGAAGACGAAGCCGAACTCCTCGAGTACCTCACTGACCTTCGCAGCCCTGCCGGGACAGAAGACACCAGCAACGACTTCAGCAGCGGTGGAGGAAGCAGCGGCTTCGGTGGCGGCGGCGGAGGTGGAGGCGGAGGGGGCCTGATCATCGATGGTTTCAGTGGCGGCAGGATGCCGAACCGCGACGAAATCCAGGAGATTCGGATCAACGAAAACTCATTCACAGCCGAACAGAGCAACCAGAGCCGTGGCCGAACCGAGGTCATTACACGAGGGGGCGCCGGCCGTTTCAACGGCGACGCCACGTTCAACTTCGGCGATGAGTCATTGGATGCGCGGAATGCCTTTGCAAGGTCGCGTCCCCCGTATCAGCAACGAAATTTCATCGCGAACGTGAGCGGGCCGATTATCCGCAACCGACTCACCATGACGTTCAGTCTGCGCAACAACAACTCGGAAACCGGAGAGACGCTCCGTGCAATCACGCCAAACGGTCTGGTCGACGACGCCGTGGTCCGGCCCACTGTGCAGCGGAGTTATACAACCCGCGGGACGCTGCAGTTATCCCCGAACCACAACCTCAACATGAGCTACGAGTTTGGCAGTCAGAACAGCAGCAACCAGAACGTTGGCGATTTCGGCCTTCCCGAGCAGGCAAGTACCAACAACCGCGACAACTTCACGTACCAGATCAAGGAAACAGCCGTCCTCTCATCCAGATTCAACAACGAGGTCCGTTTCCAGTATTCCGGAAATTTGATACAACAGCAGCGCGTCAACGACGAACCATTTGTCAATGTCCTCGGCGCCTTTCGGGGAGGTGGGGCAGCGGGCAACAGGGCCACCAAGCTCCGCTCCTACGATTTCGGGAACCTTCTGATGTACACGGGCAATGCCTGGGCATTCCGGTTTGGCTATGACGGAGGGTTCACCCGTATCCATTCGAACACACAGAACAACTTCAACGGCACATTCACGTTCAACAGCCTTTATGACTACTGTGGAGTCGCTCTCGGAGGGTTCACCGCGCCTCAGTGTCAGATAGAACTGGCCGAAAATACTGGGGTCGAGCTCACGGGACCCACTTTCAGCATCAGCGCGGGAATTCCGATCTTCGAAGTCACACAGTGGCAGTCTGCGATGTTCGTTCAAAGCGACTGGCGCGCGACTCCCCAGTTTACATTGAGCCTCGGGGCCCGTTACGAGTGGCAAACCAACATCGAGGACGGCAACAACATCGATCCACGGCTCGGCTTTGCGTATCAACTCGGTTCGAATACCGTCTTGCGGGGCGGCACGGGCACGTTCCATCAGCGCTTGCAGTTCTTTGCCGCGCTTGACCTTCTCCGGAATGACGGGACCAACCAGCAGACCTTCGAGATTAGCGAAGTAGTGCCCTTTAACGGGTTCGCGGTGAACCCGCTCCAGAGCGCCGATGACGAAGCTTTCCTGGTTCCCACTTCCCGGCGTGCGCGGGCCACGGAACTGGCCGCGCCCTACACGTGGAACAACGAACTCTCGATCGAGAGATCGTTCTCCGGAGGACTCATTCTGACCGGTTCGTATCGATTCATTCGAGGTATCCACCTGTTTCGCGACCGGAACCTGAATGCTCCGTACGACGCAACGTCGGCGACGATTCGGTCCTGCTTTCAGGGCTTGGCGCCGGGATATTGCGTCCGCCCCGATCGCACTTCCGGAAACATCAACCAGTTCGAATCCACCGGCACATCGAGCAGCCATACGTTCCGGATCGGTGCCCGGCAAAGATTCAGCTTCCTGAATCTGAATGCCAGTTACGACTTCGACTCGACTTACGATGACTTGGCCGGCAGCGGCGGCGGCGGTGGCGGGTTTGGCGGCGGTGGTGGTGGTGGTGGCAATTTCAACGGCAGTAACATCCGGTTGCCATCCGACAACTATGACCTGGATTCGGAATGGGGCCGTTCAGGTGCACGACACCGCACGAACGTGTCGGTTAATCTTCGGCTCCCCTGGGAGATCAACGCGAACACAATCTTCAATTGGAACAGCGGCAGCCCCTACACGCACGAGACAGGACGCGACGACAACCTCGACACCACACGAAACGACCGACCGCTTGGTGTCCCGAAGAACTCGCTGACCGGCCCCGGGTTCTTCGAAACCGGTTTCGACTTTTCGAAAGCTATTCAGCTCCGGTCCGACCAGGTGGAACTGGCAGGACCGAACGGTGCCGCGGGGCAGGGCCCCGTCGGTAGTGGAGGGTATTACGGCCAGCGTACGGGCCTCCGGATGACGATCCGGGCACAGGTGACCAACCTGCTCAACAACGTAAACTATCAGAGTTTCAGCGGTGTTGAGACTTCCCGTTTCTTCATGCTTCCGACGCGCGCACGAAACCCCCGGCAGATGACGCTTTCGGCCCGGTTCGACTTCTGACCCGCATTTCTCAGGAGTAGTCTGCGGCGGCGGGGATCGCCTGTTTCAAGTTCGGATCCGACTAGCGATCCCGTTCGGGCGCCAGCTTTAACATCTGGAACGCTCGTGGCGCGATCACCGTCACATACAGGCCCAAAACCGCTCCCTGGGCCGTCACAAGAAGTACGCTCTCCGGCGCCACAGCGGCCACCAACGCAGGAAGCGCTTCGGAGAGAAAAATCATGCCCAACACGCCGACAACGGAGGCGATGAGTAGTCTCCACCATTGTACCGGCGCCTTGTAGCGAATAGAGGATCCGTCATAGGCGGCTCCGGCCATCCATACGATAAGAAATCCGCCAATCGAGGCGGCATCGCCCACACCATCTGGCCACAAGGCAAAGGCGAGGGTCAGAGCGAGAGCGAGAATACCCAGTCGAGCCATCGTCGGAAGCGCGTGCAAACGTTCGAACCTTGCCGTAAGGAACCACCAGAAGAGACCAAGGCTCGACACACCCAACAGGACGCCCACCAGAACGTCCTCCACATCGTGAACACCCAGATACAGACGCGAAAAAGCAATTCCGGCCGCTATGACAGCAGCCGCGGCATACGCCCAGGCCTTACGCATTTCATAGGCCAACCAGAACCACATGACGATGCCGATCTGCGCGTGACCGCTGGGCATGCCGAAGGAATCTCCCGGACCCTGATCAAGCCAGAGACTGCGATCCGGTCGCGGATCTTGCCACAGGTCCTTCAAAAAGGAATTGAGCATAGCCGAGATGAAAATCAGAAGGGCCAATCGCGTGAATTTGTTCTTGTCCCACCCCCAATACCCAAGCGGCAGAGCGATGAGGAAGAACATGGAGTAGCCCAGCCAACTGAAGAGCTGAAATACCGGGGTCAGCGTATCGGATCGAACGCCCAACACCCAGTCCATGTCATGAAGAAGCGATTCCATTCTCATGCCCCTCTTTCATGCATGAATATCCAACTCATTCAATCACCGCCAGGGCGGAATTTCCCCAACAAACCGGATACATGAGAACGGGGTTAGAGTGCCCCGAAGAGGTGTCCGATGGCGAAAGATGGGCGGCGGCAATCCAGCAGGGGCTTCAGGATCGAAGCAGTCCGATCAGCCCACCAGGAAGGAGTGCCGGTGGCTCGGGCGGCACGCGGCCTGGGGGGTGTGACCCCCTTCCTATTTGGGGCTTTTTGCAGAACTTCTGAAACATAACCGTCAACGACCCAGAATCGCGCGTGCATCGTCCGCCGCTGCCGCGGTGGTGCGGATAATTCGCCATCCCTCCCGTACTCGTCTCGCGGCGTCTTCCCCGGTGTTCGCCGAAATCGCGCAAGCGACATCGTGCCTCATGCATGCGGCAAGGATTTGTTGGAAGGCCTCCTCGAGCTCAGGCGAATCCTGGGTGACGCCCAGCGACAGACTCAGGTCACCGCCGGCACCCGGAAACAGAGCGGCGACGCCGGGCGTGGCTGCGATCGCATCGAGGTTTCGCATGCCCTCTACCGACTCGATCATCATCACCGCAAGGAGGTCCCCCTCGGGATTGAGCGGCCACAGATCAGCCCTGCGCCTGTACTCGTCGACGCTCACACCCCAGGCCCAGGCTGCGTTTGCCGGAGATGAGCCGCGGATCCCTTTCGGCTCGGGATAAGGGGACCCCCGAAGCTGCGGGTAACGCATGGTGCTCACGGCAAACGCCGCTTGTTCGGGCGTGTCTACACCGTTGAAGATGATTCCGTACAGGCCCAGGTCCAAAGCCTGCTTCACGACCCATTCGGATTCGTCGGGCGGCGGCGCAAAGCGCGCCAGAAGAGCGACATCGGGTTGCGCGTTCCCCTTGCTCAGGATCAACTGCTTGTCGCCCATCGCCAGCAGAAACATCCTCAGCGCGGCGAAATCCATCGGGCTGTGCTCCATGTCCACGTACATGAAGTCCGCGGGAGCTCGCGCCACGTCGCGGGCATGAGACAGAGACAGATCCTGGGTACTGAGGCCGTAGACGATCTCGCCGGCCTCGAGCTTGGCGATGGCCGGATTCAGATGGACGCCCTGCCGGGCCGCCGAGACGTTCGGGAATACGATGAGCGCGAGCCAAACGAAAACAAACGGGCGTTTGCACGCACCGAGGATTCGGCCGCAGGATTGTGGAAACGATGGAATCGACCTGATCACAATGCTACCCCCTGTCGAGACATTTCGTCCCGCAACTGTGGGCATGATACGGCGTTGCCGGCGAGCGAACAAGCGGGTTCACTTCCACTCGGTCCGGCCGCGCATTTCGCTCGGATTTCTCAGTTCCGAGCAGTATCGGATGCACGGATCAACCGGCTTTTCAAGGCCCCGGCTTCCTGGTTATCGATGGTCTGGTTTAGAGGGTAGGGTCACCCGGAACTTCTCAACTCCTCAACCCGGAAATCGAGAAATTCCGAGATCTCCAGAACGCTTCTACTCGTTGTTGAGCGTGATCACGGCATTCCGCTTCGGCGACTCACCCACCGAAACCCGGGCAGTCTCTTCGTAGGTCGCCATATCGATAATCGACACGTTGTTGTCGATCGCGTTGGATACGGCGGCATACTTGCCATCCGGAGTGAAGGTGACCCAGTCCGGATCCCGTCCGGTATGGACTTCGGCCACGAGTTCCAGTTCGGGCAGCGAGTACACGTACACACGGCTGTTCATCCGGCTCGTCGACCAGACGGTCCGCCCATCTGGCGATACGCCGATTCCATGGGCCGGCGCGTTGTTGTACGGCCCGGGCTCCCTCTCATCTTCCGGAATGTCGGGCTGGGTGATCCGCGCGACTTCCTGACGCGTATCCCAGTCGAGCACAACGAATCCATGGTGCAATGAAATCTGGACGAAAATCTTGTCGGTCGAACCGTCAGGCTTCGCACTGATGGCCATGGGGCGGATCGGATTGCCCTCCCACGCCCACACTTCGTTATCCGTCGCGGTATCGTACACGGTCAACCGCCTGCCACCGATGGAACCCGTGATCACATGAGATCCGTCCGGCGTCACATAGATGTTGTGAATGCCGCCGGGATTGGGGACTTCCTTGACCTCGAACGTCTCGGTGTCCACAACGTTCATGGCGCCGGGCGGGACGATGATGCCGACATAGACCTTGCGGCCGTCCGGAGTGATCGAGATATTGTTCGGCCGCGCCGACAGCGGAACGCTGTTGACGATCTGCATCGTGGAGGCATCCACGACGTACAATGCTTCATCCCCTTCGCTGCTCACGTAGATTCGACTCTGATCCGGAGCGATAGCCACACCATGGTTGATCGGCATACCGTCAATCCGGGCAACGACATTTCCGTTTTCCGGATCGATGATGTGGACGCTCCCGTCTCTGGAGTTGGTCTGCACAACTCGAACCTGGGCGGCCAGCGCCGCCGGAAGCAGAACGGACACCGCAACCGCCATCGCAAAACGACATGTTGAAATTTTCATGAAACGAATCCTCCTGATCGACGCGTAACAACTCTATTCGCAGCCGGTTCGACAGTCAACGGAACGTGCGTTGGAAATGCTTCAGGCAAACCCGGGGACATGCCGACGCGAACCCCACTCACTCCTGAATCAGTTTTTCGACCCTTCGATTCACTACGTCGGCGACGTAGATTTCCTGGTTCGGACCGACTGCCAGATAGTGGGCCTCGCCATACTGATTGGGACCGTCGCCGGAACTTCCCGTCACGCCAAGGACGTTGCCCTCCAGGTCGAGCTTGACGATCTGCGCGTCGAAACCTGAAGTCATGTACATGAATCCATCGTCGGCTAGATACAGGGCGCAGGCCATCGCGCTGAACGTCCACTGGTCAACGAAGTTGCCTTCGACGTCAAAAATCTGGATCCGCTGGTTTTCACGGTCGGCCACGTAAATATTGTCTTCGTCGTCGATGACGATGGAATGCGCGACCGAGAATTGCCCGGGACCGTCGCCCCGGCTGCCCCACATCATGAGGAAATTCCCTTCGCTGTCGAACTTCAGAACTCGGGGTTCGCCTCGCGTGTGTCCCTGGACGATAAACACGTCGCCACTGGACGCAATTGCGATGTCATTGGGTTCATCGAAGAGCCGGGCGCCGGTGGACTCGTCCCACAAGCCCCGCTCACCCTGTGTCCCGAGGGAAATGAGCACTTCGCCGTCCGGGCCGAGCTTCATTGCGGTGTGGCCGCCGCCATCGGTAACCCACATGTTGCCGTCGCCATCGTAGCGCAACCCATGAGCGCGTCCGAACATCCCTTCGCCAAAACTTCTAATGAAGTTCCCTTCCAGATCGAATTCGAGAAACGCCTCGTCCCCCCGATGCAGGACCATCAGGTTCCCTTCGGGAGTGATCGCGACGCTGGCAACCGATGCAAACGCCATCCCGTCCGGCATGTTGAAGGCTTCGGTCGCGGCCACGGCACGGTAGCCGAGATCCGGACCGTCGATCGAGAGCGGCGGTCTGCCCGGCGGTTGAGATAAAGCCGGTACGGCCAGAGTCAGCGACAAGATAACCAAAAGAGCGCCCTTCATGATTTTCTCCTTTCTCGAAAGCGGTTAGAATGCATGCCCTCCAGCGCGTCGATGTCGGCGGCGGCTCTGGACGCCGTTTCGCGAATCGCGGTCCGCAGGGCGCCGAAATCGTCCATCCCGCAGGATCTTGCAATGACGGCCTTGACCTTCGGACCCACCGTATCGACGGCAAAGTCGTCCGTAGCGACCAGCCGGAGGATACCCCGAAGGTTTTGCCACTGCCTCGCGGCATGCGCCAACCGTTCGGCGGCGTCGGCGGGGATCCAACCGCGCGCTCCGGCGGTTCGCAAAACGGAAACCGCGTCGGGAACCAGAACCTCGGGAGCGTCACCGACATGCGTCAATTGAAGAAAACGGGCGGCGCGATCGACATCGCGAAAGCCGCCGTGCATATCGTCGATCGACAACAGGCCGGGTTCGGGCGCGTTTTCGGTCGCTTTGCGCAATAAGGCGATCAGGGCGGCGCGGGCAGCCCCGTGGGTCAGGATTTCGCGCCGTGCTTCGTCGAACCGATCCCCAATTCCAGCATCGCCGGACTTGAAAACGCACCGCGCCCGGGTCAGTTCCAGAAGCTCGCTCGCCAGGCCGGAGGTCCTGTGGCGTTCCGTAAAATCGTCGAGTGTAAGAACGGCCCGACCCTTCCGGCCGCGCGGGACCGGCGCGAACAACAGGTTGTCGCGCGACAACGCATCGAGTTCCTCCAGGAAGCGGCGGCACAGGGCTTCGTAATATTCAGCAGGGCCGCGATCGTAAACGAAGAAAAGGTCGAGTTCGGCGCCGGGCGCCGCATCCCCGCTGGCGAAATCGCCCTGAACCACAACGGCGACCCCGCCCCCGACGCCTCGACCGGCGAAGTCCTCCTCGACGGCCGACAGCACGGAAGCGATAGAGGCTTCGGCGATATTGGACAGAGCGATTCCCGCCTCGACCGGCGACAGGTTGCCGCGCATCGTCAGCACACCAATCTGGAAGACCTTGTCGTTCGACCAGTTCCGCGCGGTCTCCACGGCTTCCTTGACGCCCTGGAAGGGGTAGTCGGCAATCCGTTCCCTCATTTCGGGTACGCCGAATTCCCGAGTCCAGTACAAGAGCGCGATGCCGTGGCGGGCGATGGCCTCGAATTCCGGGTCCGGTCCGAAGCCGTCCGGCAGATCGAGATCGGCGAACTCCCTTTCCCGAAGGCTGTCGAGCAGTTCCGGGGCGCGGTTGCACCACTCGGCCAGACGCGGCGCTGCGCCGAAAATCTCGGCGAGCGCGTCAAACGCTTCCGGCCGCTCCGCCGACACGGAACTGTCGTAAACGGCCCAGTCGTCGATTTGCGGATAGAAGTTCGCACGCCAACGATCGACCAGCGGGTCCATGGTCTCGAACCAACGCCGGGGGGCCATGGCCAGCCCAGCCATCTTGACGTAGCTTCCCGGCAACTGCGGCGCTTCACTTTCGCCGTGATGCTGCAACAGCGGGTACGGCCGGCTCGGTGCGGTGTGGTGGTCGGGATGACGCTGCATGTTGTAATGGAGCAGGTTAGTGACTTTGTCGGCGGCGCTCCAGGAATGCCTCGGGCGGATCCCCTCGAACCGGCCGTCGCGCATGCGGATACGGCGCAGTCCGTAATGCTGGACGTAGTTGATGATCTTCATCGACGTGATCACGGCGAGGCAAAGGACGGCAAAGATCAGAAGTACCCACGGGCCGCCCATCCAATACACCAGCGCGTACCACGCCCCGGTCTCGACAAGGTATCGCCAGAACGGATTCGTGTAGTGCCAGACCGGCAGGTGGCGGCGCGCCAGCCGGTTGCGTTCGAAGCGCCATGCCTTGACGAAGCTGCCGGCGAGATCCCGGGGCAGGTACCGCCAGAAACTCACTCCCTTGGGCGCGGACCCGGGGTCTTCGGGCATGCACACAAGATTGTGATGCACATATACGTGCTCGGTCGCATACTGCGGGTAGGACATGTTCGCCAGCAGGAGTTCCCCCACCCGGCGCTCCCACACCGAGCGCTGATGGATCAGTTCGTGACCGACGATGAAGATAGTCTGGGCCGCCCCCGCCAGCGCCACCGCCACCAACACGGTTTCCAAAGTGGACAAATTGCCGACGACGAGGATCTGCCAGAGCGAGAACACGAATGTCACCGGCCAGAGCGCCGCCCACATCCAGAGGGACAGCCTGTACCAGAACAACCGGGTCTCGGGGGTTTTCTCCGGATCCATGTTCCGCTTTTCGGTCCCGAATATGATGTCGGAATAGTCCCCGAACAAGAAATAGGCGAACGGCGCCGCGATCCACCAGCCGCCGTTGATGGCGGCGTTAGCCAAGAGCGGAAAAATAGCGAGTGGCGTGAAGTAGAGAAGGGCGTTCCAGATCGACGGCTGGATCGCCCCCCCAGTAACCGCCGTTCCGGCACCCAAACCGCCTGACTCTGCACTGTACCCTGCCACGCTCCCGCCTTTCGAACATCCACGTCTGGTTGGATCGTCCGTTGTCCCAACAGGGTGCCCGGTCAAGCGGTGCGCGGGGCCGCGCGCAGTGCAATTCCGTGCTACGTGTCGGTTCGTTGACCCTTTAATTTATGGAATTATATACCTAACTATACGCCAGTAGGCTGGTCTTCATCTTGACCGTCTGTCTTGTCCTGCAAATCCTCCGGCCCATCATCCCCAACTTTCTCATCCTTCTTGACCGGAGGCTGGACAAACGCCAGCAACGCACCGGCGATCTGCTCCGGTGTTGCGTCTATCCGTGGTAGGGCAATGTTCTTCGGATCCTTGCGCATTGCGGGCTCCTCTCTCTTATTGTACGGGATGCCAGTTAGCTCATTTTCCGGAGTGTTCACGACCTAGAAGAGCATCCGTTCATCACTAATGGCGAAGTGTTAGTGGGACAACCGGTTACCGGCTTTTTGTGAGTCCCTAAATCGGTGGGCGGCTTAGGGGTAGAACCGTATATAATCCCCTATATAATCCCCAAACCATTCGATATCGAGTGGACAGAGAAGCCCGAGTGATTCGGACTTCGTTACTCTGGTATGAAGTCCCATAAGTATGGAAAAATGTTGATATGAATTTTGTGCTCAATCTCAAAAAATATTCATGGGCCTACTGTAGCGCTGCCGGATTTGTATTTGGGATGTTCTTGTGTTTGATGACTGACATCCGAAATTTCTCTTTCGATCCTGCCACTGGGTCCCTCAATGTGATAATGAGGGAGCAAAACGACCGTGAATACTTCCAATCGGTACGTGAAGACGATGACAGATGGGGAATTTTCATATCCCTGCTCGCAAATGAAGGCATTTACCCAACCGACGATACGCGGATTGTGGACGCAATTACTGCGCTATGTGATCCGATTCCAAACACTCCCTTAGCGGCCTATCTGTCTGCGGCTCGTGCTTGCGCCGAGAAGCCAGTTCCAGCGCGTCTCCGCCAATTGGCACAACAACAAGACCCTCCATTTCATCCTGCCGGACGTGTCGTGGCCACAGGTGTTCCTGATCAAGCCGATCAACCACCGGTCGGGGGAGCCAACGCGTGCCAAAACGGTGAATGGTATAGACGCCGGATATTGCTGACAAACCCTTTGGATGGCCGTCAAGTGACGGTTCTTGCATCGGGCCACTACGGACAGGGAATTTGCGGACCCGTAGTCGGCGCAGCAGACATTCAACTTAATGAAGAGGACGCTTTCTCGATATTTGATGGTCCACTAAACAAGTTCGAAGAGGCAGTGGCAATAATCGTTAATTAATGAGCCAGTTAGCCATCTTCGCAAGGTTCCAAAGAACCACGGCAAGCCCTATTCCAGCTAAGAATACAATACACGATTGGACGTTGCGTTTTTCAGTCGTTGACATTGGATGACCTCACGGGTACAATTTTCCCGTTCTGGTCAGCCCATGACCCTTGGCGAGTGCGTGGCCGGTCAGGCAATCAATTCCTTGTACGGCGACCGTCGTCCAAACATGTTGGCCGTCACAACTTCTGCCTGCTTTTCGGTCTGATACCTACCTTATCTTACAAGATCCCGGTACAACAACCGTTTTCCAACCATGGACGCAACCGTATCGGTCATCATCTTTTCGGTGTCTCGGGGGCGCATGTTGTGACGGGTAGCGAATTCGTTCACGTAGCGGTGAAGGTGCTTCGGGGAGATGTGGTGGAAGGTCCCGTGGTACCCACGTTTTAGAGCGGCCCAGAATGACTCGATGCCATTCGTATGCGCCTGATTCCGGACGTACTCCCCGATGGAATGCTTCACGGTTTCGTGATTCGGAAGTCCATCGTATGCCGTGGCATCGTCGGTGTAGACCTTGGCTCCCTTCACGGAATGATCCTTGACGAAACCCTGAAGCGTCTTGGCGTTGGTTTTCTCGACTACGGTGGCTTCGACCGATTTGGTCCCCCGATCTCTGGCACCGACTACCACGGTCTTACCGACGCCTCCACGTCCGGCATGGAGTTTCTTGTCGGCATGCTTGTTCTTTTCCTTCCCGCCGATGTAGGTCTCATCCACTTCGACCGGACCCTTGAACGGTGTACCTGTACCGGTCCACGCCTCACGAAGACGTTGAGCCATGAAGTACGCTGACTTCTGGGTGATTTTCAGATCCCGGTGAAGCCGCAGGGAGGAGACTCCCTTCAGGGAAGTCGACCAGAGGTAGATCGCAATCGCCCACTGACGAAGCGAGATATGGGAACGATGCATCACCGTACCGGTCTTGACGCTGAAGTACCGGTGGCAATCTCCGCAACGGTAAGGGAGTGGTTTCCGTGACGGGACAGTGCGGAGTTTCTCGGTGCAACCGCAAACCGGGCAGTAGGTTGGCTTACCGGCTTCGCCCCAGCGACTGGCCTCGAACCAGCGTTCGGCCGTCTCGTTGTCCGGGAAAATTGCGAACAACTCAATCAGGCTGATTCCCTTGCGGTAATGACGTCCGGGTGCTTTTTGCTTCATGGTAGGAATATTCTACGAGACTTGGGTCGTATAGTCAAGTATATATTCCCTTAATTTAATGGAATCGGTTGGTCTGGACAAGCATATCCCGGCCAGAGCAAAAAACTTGAGTTCGTTCCCGTACCCTTCTATGGTGTCTTCACTTTCGGACATGTCCTGACGGGCCCTGGCAAAACCCTGCAGGACCTTGCCACGGGCAGCAAACAGCCGGAAGCGGAAACCGGAGGCGCCATGGACACTGGCAACGAAAAAGACGAAACGCGGCTACCGCGGATCCCCCAACCAGACCTGGTGTCGCGGCGAACCGCGATCAAGACCGCAGGCGTCGCCATTAGCGCCGTGGCGGTATCGGGCAGCGCACTGTCCGCACAGTCGGAAACACCGGTGACGCTGACCCCGGCCGAGTACGCGACACTGGACGCGGTGGCCGCACGACTCATACCCAGCGACGCCAATGGTCCCGGCGCGCGTGAAGCCCGGGCCGCGCGTTTCATAGACCGGGGTCTCGGCGGCGCACTCCGGGACGCTCTGGATCAGTACCGGAGCGGACTGGCGGCTCTCGACGTTTTTTCCAACACGGCGTACGGAACCGGCTTCGCGGCCCTGTCGGAAACGGACCAGGATGCCGTGTTGGAGGCTGTCCAGGACAACGAAGCATCGGGATTCGACGAGAATTCCGGACAGTTCTTCAACATGGTTCGAGGTCATGTCATCCAAGGCACTTTTTCCGATCCCTTCTACGGCGGCAACGACAACTTCGTGGGGTGGGACATGATCGGCTATCCCGGCGTACGGACCGCGGTTCCGGCCCAATACCAGCAAATGGACGGCGAACATACTCCAAACCACGTGTCGGTATACGATTCGACGATGTTCGATGAGGGAGAGCTCTGATGGCCCGCCAACTGAACCCGACCGATGTAGTGATCGTTGGCGCCGGCGCGGTCGGTGGAGTGGCCGCCCTCCCGCTGGCCGAAGCGGGTCTTCGGGTGATCGGCCTCGAGGCCGGAAGTTGGCTCAGCACGCGCGACATGGCCCCCGATGAACTCAAACTCAACCGCGGCCTCTGGCCTCCGGGCCCGCAAAAAGTCAACGGTGAAATTTCCACCAGCCGCGCCAACGAGTCGCAAACGGCCAATCCGGGCTTCAACCACCCGATGATGAACGCGGTCGGAGGGACCTCCAACCACTACATGGCGCAGGCCTGGCGCCTCAACCCCTGGGACTTCCGCGTGGTCAGCGCCACCCGCGAACGATACGGCGGTGGACGCCTACCCGACGACTCCACGGTCGAGGACTGGCCCATTTCGTACGACGAACTCGAACCTTTTTATGACGCGGTGGAATATGGCATCGGCGTCTCGGGCAGGGCGGGCAACGTCGACGGGAGAATCGATCCCGACGGCAACGTATTCGAAGGCCGGCGTGCGCGCGAATATCCAATGCCTGGTCTTCGCATGACCAGTTTCATGGAACGAATGCGAGATGCCGCGCGCTCCCTCGACTGGAACCCGTTCCTTGCGCCCGCGGCAATCGCCAGCGAACCCTACGCCGGCCGGCCCGCCTGCGTTTATCACGGTTACTGTCTGGGTGGCGGTTGCCACGTCAATGCCAAGAGTTCCACCTCCGTCACGACAATTCCGAGAGCCGCAGCGACGGGTCAATACGAAGTCGTCACCGAAGCCCATGCGACCCGCATCCGGACCGATGGGGACGGCCGCGTTACCGGCGTCACCTACATCCGGAACGGCGAGGAGTTGTTTCAACCGGCCGATGTCGTACTGTTGGGGTGTTACACCTACGAAAACGTACGCCTGCTCCTGCTGTCGACCTCGCCCGCATATCCGAACGGGCTCGCGAACAACGCCCGTCAAGTGGGCCGGCACTACTTCAGCCACCTGCAGTTCGGGGGCGCCGGAGCCCTGTTCCCGTTCGACCTGGAGAACTGGTATGGGACGCCGGGCCAGGGCATATGCCTCGACAACTGGGCCGACGACAACTTCGACCACGGCGATCTGGACTTCATCGGCGGAGGCAGCCTTTACGTCTACACCGAACGCCGCCCGATGGCCGCGGTCAACGGACTGGGCCCATGGGGGCGGGAGGGCCGAAACTGGGGATCGGACTGGAAAGCGCACCTGATCCGGAACGTCGATCGGACAAACAGCGCCTACATCCAACGCACGACGCTTCCCTACGAGGGCAATTACCTGGATCTGGACCCGGCACAGATGGATCCGTTGGGCGACCCCGTCATCCGCATTACGGCTTCTTACCGCAAAAACGAACGCCGAATGAGCCCGTTTCTGGTCGACAAGATGCGGCAGTGGTATCTGGAGGCCGGAGCGATCCAGGTGACCGGGACCGGTAATGTGGGCAACGCCATGGGACTGTCGACGCATGCATACTGGGGAACGCGAATGGGCGACAACCCGAATACGAACGTTGTCGATCGGTTCGGCTTTTCGCATGAGGCCCCGAATCTTGGAATTCTGGGAGGTTCGGTCATGGGAACCAGCGGCGCCCGAAACCCTACTCTGACGGCACAGGCGCTGGCATGGCGAACTGCGGCCCACCTGGCCGAGAACTGGGATTCGATCGCATAGCAATCCCGAAAGAGAACGAAGTCGTCATGAGCGCGGGTCTGTCCGGTCTAGAAGAGTCGGCGGACTCCACCCCAACTACGCGGTCGCAATACGTGCGGATCTACCGAATGATCCGCACGTCCTTTATTCACGGTAATTTTGTGAATCGTTTCAGCCAAAGTCTGGAACGTCAATATCTCCAGCGGTTGGCCGTCCTGCCCCGCTCGCGGTATCCCGCTCGAGGTCATCGATGGGTTTCTGTCCCGTCTGCCGCAAATTCCGCGAGGAGCCAACGAACCGGATGTCTCCGCCATATTTTTGCCTCGATGCGGACCGATTTTTGTCCAACCCCCCTTGGCTAAATCGCGCAAATCGTAGAAAATAGACAGTCTTGGGTTGCTGCAGAGGTTTGGCAGTGAGTTATGCCCGTCGAGCAGCGAACTATGCCCTCGAAAGGACAGGCAACGGATGAGTTCACCCTCGTCAAACGGAAACGAGAATTCGAAGACTCCAAAAGCCAATCATGCCGCCGCGGAAGTTGCCAATGGCTGGGATAGCTCCGCGCCCCCAGCCAAGGGTGGCGGCAAGCTCATCGTCCTGACAGCCCCGCTGACCGAATCGATCGACCACGCCGGATACTTCATCCAGATGGCGATGGCTTCACTGCCAATCTGGATGGAGTGGGTGCTCAACAAGAAATACCCCATGTGGCGCAACGTCGAGCGCGAGGACGACGGTTCGGCCCGATACATGCCGGCGGGCGTTGGAGTGCTTGAAACAGCCCTCGCAGAGCAGTTCTCGAGAGACGACATGGCCGTGTGTTATCCGGACGACCTCGAAAAGTTCGTCGGACCCAACACCCGGGTGATCGCCGTTTCGACGCACAACCCTCTGGGTGTCACTTTCGCGGCAGGCGTCTATACCTCCATATTCGGATCGTCCAAAATGCCGATCAATTCGCACTATACGCGGTTGATGTTCGCCAAGATCAAGGCGAGCCCCCACCGGGATACGTTTACGGTGATCGTTGGCGGTTCCGGCGGTTGGCAGATCACACAGACCCACATGTCAGACGAACTCGGCGTCGATTGCGTGGTGGACGGACGGGCCGAGTCGGCCGACACGATGGCGCTGTTCCACAAGGCGATCGCAGGCGAAGAACTGGCCCGCGAGGTCACCGTCAACCATCCGAGAAGCCGGGACGCGATTCTTTTCCCGACGCGGCGGACCAGTTTTGGCGTCGTCGAGATGACCACAGGATGCGGCCGGAGGTGCAATTTCTGTGTCCCCGACCTGAATCCTCAGATAGACCTCCCCAAAGACAAGATCCTCGACGCCATTCGTGTCAACGTCAACAAGGGAAACAAGCAAATCTCGCTCGCCACGGAAGACATGTTCATCTGGGGCCAGGTGCAGACCGGCACCCCATTCTTTTTCCCGAATCGCGAGGCTCTGGTCGATCTTTACAAAGAATCGTCCAGCATTCCAGGGGTCGAACAGTTTGGCCTGTCGCATTCGACAATGGCGCCGGCCGTGGTCGATCCCATCATGATCGAACAGCTCTCCGACACGATCCTGGACAAGAGCCCCATCCATCTGCCGACGGTCAGCAAACATCCGAAAAAGAAAGCTCTGGTCCCGCTGATCGGCCTGGAAACCGGATCCGTGCGTCTGGCCAGAAAGATCATGCCGAGCAAGGGAGTCCCGTTCTCGATCGACGATTGGCCGAGCGTGATCGTCGAAGGCCTTCGGGTCATGAACAAGAATCAGTGGTATCCGATGTTGACGCTCATCGTTGGCAACCCCGGTGAAACCGACGACGACGTGAAGGCGACCCTGGACCTGATGTACGAATTGGAACGACGAAACCTGTTCGCCTTCCTTGTCCCCTCGGTGTTCACGCCGCTCCATGACACGCGGATGGCCAAAGAAGAAGGGGTCACCCAAACCCGCAACCTGAGCCGGCTGCAATGGCAGGTCATCATGAAATGCTGGAAGAACAATCTGCGGCCGGGACAATACAGTTGGTGGGGACCCTCGGCGTGGCGCATCGGCTCGTTGGTGATGTGGCTGACCAAACTCCGGCGTACCAACGGCGCCAACTTCACATGGCCGCTGTTCATGTTTGCCAGCCTGCTGCCCGAACACTGGATGGAGCGGATGGGCAAGATTTACGTAGGCAAACCGCTGAAGATAAAGAACCGGAAGGAACTGCTCGAATCCATTCGCCCCAACTACTGGAAGTATCTACGCGAAGACTGCGGCGATCTCCCCGAAGGTTGGCCCGGACCTGAAACCCGGTCAAAGGAACTCAAGGCTGTCGCTGGATGATCGAGATTGTGGATTGGATGGTAGAGAGACGATCCCGCACGGTTCTTTGCTACTGAACACTGTCAGGCCGACATTCACGGGCGCTCCAACTGGCGCGCTTGATCCGGCGCAAGGTGGGGCGCATGTCCTTGCGCCCGTACATTCGCCTGACCCGCAAACCTATTGCCTGCACTTCCAGGCCACTCCGCCTGCGGGTCCGATATTCAGGATGGGTACTGACCTTTGCGGGCAGGATGCCCGCGTTCCCAGGGGTCGGTATTCCAGGTGGAGGCAATCCGAGTGCGCGCATAGGCGCTTGATCCGGCGTGAGGAACACGCCGCTACGCGCCCGGCGTGAGGAACACGCCGTTGAACACGCCGCTACGCGCCCGGCGTGAGGAACACGCCGTTGAACACGCCGCTACGCGCCCGGCGCAAGGATATGCGCCGGAGCACTGACGGCGTCTCCGACACTTCGCGGCGAAAACCGGGCAAAACCCGTCAAAAAGGCGGACTATTCCACAACTTCAACTCCGTTCCAGAACGCCACGTACCCGCGAATACCATTGGCCGCTTCAAGCGCCTCCGGATAGTACCAAGCGGCATTTTCATTGGTTTCGCCACCAACGACGATGTCGTAATAGCTGGCAGTTCCCTTCCAGCCACATACGGTCCGATAGGAACTCTCCCTCAAATGGCCGTTCCTGATCGAATCGGGCGGGAAATAATGGCTACGCTCCACAACGACGGTGTCGTCGCTTTCGGCGATGACGGCGCCGTTCCAGATTGCTTTCATGGCGAACCTCCTTCACAAGTCACGGTCCCCAATTATCACACCTTTGGAAACGTTTCAGTGCGGCCTGTTACAATGCAAACCGAATACCGCGCGCAATCGCAATCCTGAGTCTTGCCCTGCTGTGGACGCCCCCACTCGCCACGGCGCAAACCGACGCTCTGTTGAACGGGATGGAATATCAGGGCCACGTGAACGATTTCGCGTCGGTTATGGGGGCTCAGACTGCCGCCCTCGAAGCGCTCCTGACTGAACTCGAGCAGAAAACGGGTGCTCAGGTCGCCGTCGTGACGTTACCGTCCCTGGACGGCGGCGAACCAGCCGACTTCGCCGTCCGCCTCTTCGAACGGTGGGGTATCGGTCAGGTGGGCCAAGACAATGGCCTTCTGATCCTGACAGCTATCGAAGACCGGGCGGTCCGCATCGAGGTGGGTTACGGGCTCGAGCCGATCATACCCGACGCACTGGATGGCCGAATTCTGGACGAACGGATCATTCCTTTCTTCAGTGAAGAGAGGTACGGTGACGGCCTGACAGCGGGAGCGGCCACGGTTGCGGCGATCGTTGCGGCCGACGCCGGAGTGGAACTGACCGGATCCGGAGCGGTTCAGGTTGCGCCCATCCAACAGGAGCAGCGAAGCCGTTTGGGCGGTTTGATCCGACTTCTCTTCCTTCTCCTTCTCATTCCCGTTCTGATCAAGAATCCCTGGCTCGCCCTGCTGTTTCTCTCGGGGGGCGGCGGTTTTGGCGGCGGCGGCGGTTTTGGCCGTGGCGGTGGTGGTGGTTTTGGCGGGTTCGGAGGGGTAATGTCAGGTGGAGGAGGCGCTGGACGGTCGTGGTAATCCAACGCCGAACCGGACTGCGGGCAGGAGTCAGTTCAGGTTGGTATATGCCCTCGATTGGAGACTGTGAGACATGAAGCCAGACAATCTCGTAAAGAAGTTGCAAGCGGCGCTGGGCACCGGAATCCGCTCGGTGATCCTCTACGGGTCGGCGGCCGCGGGAGACCACGTTGGAAAGCGCTCCGATTACAACATTCTGGTTGTCACCGACCGGCTCGGCACCCGTGAACTGACGGTGTTGTCGAAAGCGGCCCTGGAATGGCGAAAGGCCGGCAATCCCCTGCCTCTGTTCTTCACCCTGGATCGACTGCGGCGCTCGGCGGACGTCTTTCCCATCGAGTTGATGGACATCGCCGAATCGCATCGCATTCTCTACGGCGAAGACGTGCTCGAACAGATCGAAATTCATCCCGAAAATCTGAGACTGATTCTGGAGCACCAACTCAAATCGAGCCTGATTCAATTGCGTGAAGGCCTGCTGCTGACCGAAGGAAAGCCGAAAAAGATCACCAACCTGATGATCGACTCCCTTTCAACGATCCTGGTGCTGTTTCGAGCGTCGTTGCGCCTCTACGAAAACGAGGTGCCGGCCATAAAGCTGGACGCTCTCAAGAGTTTGGCCCAGCATATACCGTTCGACGACTCGGTATTCGTAACGATCGAAGGTCTCAAGGAAGGCCGCACCAACGCCAAGAGCCTCGATGCGATCTCATTGTTCGACCGGTACCTGGCCAATGTCGAAATCGTGGTCGATGCGGTCGATGCTCACGTTCACGAAATTCCGGTATCCTGAAGGAGGAAGGAGGTCTTTATGTCCAAAAAAGGCTGGATCATCGTCGGTGGCATCTTCGGTGGCATCGTGTTGGTCATCGTCTTGTTGTTCGCCAGCATCACAGGCACGTACAACAGCTTGGTCGGGTTGAACGAACAGGTCGATGGTTCCTGGGCGCAGGTAGAGACGGTGCTCCAGCGGCGTTACGACCTGATTCCAAACTTGGTCAACACGGTGCAGGGATTTGCCGATCAGGAGCGCGAAGTACTGACCGAGGTGACCCGTCTCCGCAGCCAGTGGGGCGAAGCACGGACCCAGGGGGAACAGGCCGCGGTCGCCGGACAACTCGAGGGCGCGATCGGGCGTCTCATGCTGGTCTCGGAACAATATCCGGAGTTGAGATCCAACCAGAATTTCCTGGCGCTGCAGGATGAACTCGCGGGAACCGAAAATCGAATCGCAGTCGAACGCCGCCGTTTCAACGAATCGGTTCAGGCTTACAACACGCGGGTCCAACAATTCCCCGGGGTATTCATCGCCAACGTGACCGGCTTCACCCCGCGAGAATTCTTCGAAGCCGCCGCAGGCGCGGAAGTGGTTCCAACGGTCGAATTCTGAAACGTCGCCGTATCCAGTGCCGGCCATCCAGTGCCGGAGTGCGCCGTGCGCGGCCGGACCTTTGAATTTTCCCCTGCCGGTGCGCACCGATTGCCTCCGCGCCAATCAGATTCATGCCCAACCGGGGGTTGCGTTCAAGTTGACGCCCCAAGTGGCCGAAGTTAGAATTCCGCTGGGTTCCTCCAAAACGAGTCAACCTTGCACAAAAAAGGAAGCGGCCATGAAAAGCGCGATCCGCCTCATCGTACTCGTATCCGTTATAGCCCCCGCGGTACCAGCCTTCGCACAACACGACTACCCCGAGGTTGAAGTGCAGCGTGGCGGGCAGTTCTTCAGGGGGAACTGTGCCGGGTGTCATGGTCAGGACGGCAATCTGGTGGACGGCGTCAGCCTCGCCGATCCACTTTTTATTCAGAATACGTCCAACGAGCAATTGATCGGGATCATCATGAATGGCATTCCCGAAACGGCGATGCCTCCAAGCAACTACTCGGAGTTGCAGGCGGGCAACATCATCGCCTACCTGACCGACATGTCCGAGGCCGGACGAATCGCTCCCGTCAACGGCAACCCCGAACGCGGTCAGACCCTGGTTGAAACGCGTGGGTGCCTGAACTGCCATCGGGTGAACGGCAACGGCTCGCGTGTGGGACCCGACCTTTCCAACATCGGACTGCTGCGCCGGACCGCCGAACTCGAAGAAGCCATCGTCGACCCCAACGCGACTATCCTTCCAGAGAACCGGTATGTCCGCGTCGTGACCAACGATGGCGAAACCCTGACGGGACGGCTCATGAATCACGATCGTGTCATGGTTCAGTTCATCGACTCCAGCGAGCGGCTCCGGTCACTGGCCAAGTCCGGCCTGCGTGAGTTCGGTTTTGTCGATGATTCGCCGATGCCATCGTTCGCCCAACAACTCGACTCCGGGGAACTGGAAGACGTATTGAGCTATCTGGTTTCATTGAAAGGTGGAGAGGTCCAATGACAGCATTCAAGAAAACTCTCGCGTTCGTCCTCTTCGCAATCCTCTGCGCGGGCTCGCTACAGGCACAGGTTTCATTCGAACGGCTCCTTGACACCGATCGGGAACCAGAGAATTGGCTGATGTATTCAGGATCGAACATGAGCCAGCGGCATAGCCGTTTGACCCAGATCGATACGGAAAACGTCGAGGACCTGGAACTCCAGTGGGTCTGGCAGTCCCGTTCGCTTGAAAAATTCGAGGCCAGTCCCGTGGTCGTGGACGGCGTGATGTACACGATCCAGAACCCTGACGATATCGTCGCCCTGGATGCGACGACGGGCCGCGTGTACTGGACTTACGAGTACGAGCCCAGCGAAGAAGCCCGCCCATGCTGCGGCCGGCTCAGCCGGGGGGTGGCGATATTGGACGACGCGCTGTTCATCGGCGCCATCGACGGCAGGGTAATCTCGATTGACGCGCTGACCGGTGATGAACTCTGGAACGTCCAGGTCGAGGGCGCACGGCCCGAGGCCGGATACGCGTTTACCCACGCGCCGCAGATCGTCAAGGACAAGGTCATCGTCGGTACAGCCGGCGGAGAGTTTGGAATTCGCGGATTTATTGTGGCCCTCGACGCCGCGACCGGCGAAGAGGCGTGGCGATTCTATACCATTCCCGGTCCCGGTGAACCCGGTCACGAAACCTGGCCCCAGGACTCCGATGCATGGATGCACGGCGGAGCTTCCGTCTGGGTCAGCGGGTCCTACGACGCCGACGAGAACCTGACGTACTGGGGCATCGGCAATCCCGGACCCGACTGGAACGGCGACGAACGCGAGGGAGACAACCTCTACAGCAACTCGGTTGTGGCTCTGGACGCCGATACCGGACAGCTACGCTGGCACTTCCAGTTCTCTCCCCACGACGAATTCGACTACGACGCCGTGCAGGTTCCCGTCCTGGTGGATATGGAATGGGAAGGCGAAGACCGCAAACTGATGCTCTGGGCCAACAGAAACGGTTTCTTCTATGTATTGGACCGTGTGACGGGCGAGTTTCTTTTCGGAAGTCCGTTCGTCGAAGTGAACTGGGCAAGCGGACTCGACGAGAACGGACGGCCGATTCGTGTCCCCGGAATGGTCCCTACGCGGGAAGGAACGCTCATCTTTCCCGGCAATCAAGGCGGAACCAACTGGTCTTCCCCGTCGTTCAGCCCCGAGACCGAGCTTTTCTACATTCCCAGTTGGCTCAACTACTCCAGCAACTACGTCAAGGAACCCGACACCTACGTCGAAGGCGAGACCTTTACCGGAGGCGGTCCCCGCGGTACCGGACCGGCAATTCGAGACCGCAACGTCAACTTCGGGACCGACGAGGAAGGCTATGGCGCCATCCGTGCCATCAACCCTCGGAACGGCGAACTCGAGTGGCAGTTCGACATGGCCGACTTTACAGACGCCGGCATTCTGACGACGGCATCGAACGTCCTGTTCAGCGGCGGTCGCGACGGGTATTTCTTTGCCCTCGATGCACGGACCGGCGAACTGCTCTGGCGCACCACCGTGGGAGAACGCGTCTATTCGGGCGCCATGACGTATATGGTCGATGGACGGCAATACGTCGCCGTCAACGCCGGAAACGTGCTGTTCAGTTACGCGCTGAGGGAGCCTTAGTTTTCGGTCTTGAATCGCGCGGCGGGGAAACCCTCGCAAAACAGGGTCAGCAGACAACTCGTGAGAAATCCGGGCCAATACCGTAGTCCGACACGGCGTCGGATTAGACGTGGTGAAGTGCCTTGACTCGCTACGTTACCGCATTGGCGTTGAGACGCCTGCCATGGACCGACCATGTCGCGTTGGCGATTGCGGTTTTTGTCCTGGGAATGGGCACACCCGCCCTCATCGAGCGCCTCTCGCACTCGTTCGCGTCGCATACCGACACTCTGGCCCCTCCTGGCCGGCCTTTCAGGCCCGCCGCTGCACGCGTTTCTGGAGGGAATGGCATTCGCGTCTGAAGTGGCACGGGTTGGGGTTGCGGCGATTCTGCGTCGGATACCGATCGGATCGATGATCTGGTGGCTGCTGCAACCCCGGTACGGCTTCAGGCGAGCTTCGCTTGGCATCGGAGCGATCGTTGTCGCTACCCTCGCCGGTTACCTGATCGGCACGCGGTTCTTCGGGAACGACCCGGGCGGCGGCGCGGAACTCTACCAAGCTTTCGTTGGAGGATCGCTTCTGCACACTGTATTCCACCAGGGCGGCCAAACCCACCGGCCCGAGGACGACTGAGGAACCTGATCGCATGGTTCAGTGCGCCGTGAAAAGACGTCGATCTGTAGTGGATACAAGGCTCACTTGGCAACTGTCGGTGCAGCCGATAGCAATCGGTGCGGTGATGGAGGAATCGACATTACCGAAGGATATGGCGTAGAGGGGCGCCATCATCATGTCATTGCTTGCGATAAAGTTCGTTGCCGTCGTGGCGACCCTCGCCGTGGGCGTCGTCGGAGGCGTCATCCCGCTTATGGCGGCCCGTCACCGTGCAAGCCACCGATTCTTGTCGTTGGGCAATGCCCTGGCGGGCGGCATCTTTCTCGGCGCGGGGTTCATTCACCTACTTCCTGAAGCAGGCGAGGCACTGGAGGGGGCGGTGGCGTATCCCCTGGCGCCGCTGCTGGCGGCGCTCGGCATCGTCGTGCTGCTGCTCATTGATCGTGTCCTGTTCGAGACCACCCGAGCGGTCGGGTCAGGGCAAGGTCGGGGGACGCATCAGCCGATCTATCCCCTGGTTCTGCTCGTGGTTCTCTCGACCCACTCCATCATCGCCGGCATCGCCCTCGGGCTCGAGCCTGAGGTGGCCGCTTCCTTGCTCGTCATGCTCGGCATCATGTTCCACAAAGGCTCAGCAGCCTTTGCCCTGATGGTCAGCGTGCATGCCTCCGGCGCCGGCGCGAGACGCCTATGGACGATCTTGACGATCTTCGTCGCGATGACGCCGTTGGGGATTCTGCTCGGGGCGGTGGCCTCCAGCCTTCTCGAGGGCCGAACCGCGATGCTGATCGAGGGAAGCTTCAACGCGCTGGCTGCGGGAACCTTCATCTACATAGCCATTCTGGACGTCATCGATGCCGAGATTTCCAGAATGGATGATCGTGTCGCGCGTTTCGTACGCAGCACGTTGATGGGAGAGGACGATGTACCAATGCCGTCGAAGGACCCGAACCGCATATTCAAGTTCGTGCTGGTGCTCGTTGGACTTGCCAGTATGGCGGTGCTTAAGGTCTGGATGTAGGGGGCTCGCCCTGACGTCGTGTGACAGCGTCGATCTGCCACCCCCTACTCGTTGGCAGACCGTGGATAGTTCGAGCACGTAGAGCGTGCCGGCCGCCGCTTGGCGTTCGTTGTGCAGATTGCGCTCTTCCTGATCTTCCTGCTACTCTACACTGCCTTAAACGCGGTCAAACCGGCAATGCTCATCTTCATCAACATTCCGCTCGCAGCCACTGCGGCATCGCGACGTTCTATGTTCACGATATGCCGTTCAGTACCTCGGCAGGCGTCGGCTTCATTGCCTTTTTCGGTGTGGCGGTTCTCAACGGCGTGGTAATGGTGTCGCACTTCCTTGACCTCAGGAAGCGAGGCGCGGCAGCGCATCGCGCGGCACGAATCGCGGCAGGATGGGAGAATTCGGGGAGTCGAATCGCAAATCGACGCCCTGCACGGTAAAATGGGTGAATTTTGCGAACGCATGGCGCATTCTGAAGGGTTGCTGGAGGGATTCGGCGCGGCGGCGCCGGGCGACCTGCAGCCGATCAAGGGCCGGGCAGGTTTGGCGGAACGGAGAACGAAGAGCGTAATCGCCCGTAAACATATCGACGACAGGCCGCCGTTTTAAGAATGTTTGGACGGCGCTTCAGACACCGACAGAGATAGACTTCGAGGGAGAAAAACGATGGACCTGACGACTGAACGGCAAGATGGTGTCTTGTCGGCCGAGGTGAGTGGACGCATCGACGGTACCACTGCCGCTGCGTTCGAGCAGGCGATCAAAACCGCGATCGAAGAGAGCGATAATGCCTTGATCCTCGATTTCAAGAATCTTCAGTACATCAGCAGCGCGGGTCTTCGCGCCATTCTTCTGATCGCCAAAAACCTCCGGCAACGAAACGCCAAGTTCGCCCTTTGCTCCATGTCGGATCAGATTCGGGAGGTCTTTGCGATCAGCGGATTCGACAAGATCGTTTCAATCCACCGCTCCCGGGCCGATGCGCTCGCTTCCGTGGAACGCTGACCCGACGGCCCCGAAAACCCGGCCTGTGCCGATTCATGCCCCATGCCGTTTCTAGTCGACATACGTCGGCATCAGACGCCAACCCGCACAGAAAATTCTACCCGATACCCAGTAGTTCTTTTCCCGCCGGCGATATCCGTTCGGGACTCCAGGGCGGATCCCAGACCACCTCGACCGCGGCGGACTTCACGCCTGAAAGGCGTTCGATCTTGTGTCGGGCATCCGCGGCAATGGAATCCCCCATTCCGCAGCCCTGAGCCGTCAAGGTCATCTTGATATCGACCTTGTTTCCGCCGTCGTCGTCACGCGCGACATCCAGTTCGTAGATCAAGCCTAGATCGACGATGTTGACCGGAATTTCGGGATCGAAGCACGTCTTGAGTTGGGCCCAGACTTCATCGCGCAACTCGGCAGCCGTCCGGGGCGACGCGTCACTGGCCGTTGACGAATCCTGGGCGACCGCTTCCCTGCCAATTGCATCTGCATCCCGGCCCGCCAGGCGATACAGGCCGCCCATGGAATGCACGAGCAATGTATAGGATCCACCCAGTGCCTGGGTGATCGACACCGGGGTCCCCCTGGTCAGAGGTAACGTCCTTCCACCGGGCACCTCGACGACCTCGCAGTCCCGCGTCAGTTCAATCCGTTCGCCGCTCATGATTCCTCCCTACGCTCACGATAATTCCCAGTCTCCAATGTTGAAATCTCCAATGAATAAATGCGGATGGTCCGATGACCTGCCCGGCAATGGATTCGAACTGCGAATCGGACAGCAAACGATCCCCGGTATCCATCGCTCGTATTGACATTCCGATTTGAAATCGTTGTCCCCCCACACCTCAATCGTCGTTCCGTGAAGGTCGTGGCATTGGTTTCCGGGGAAGCAATTCGTCCCGATTCACGGCATGGTACACGAACGCCGCCACGATCACCGCATTCTGCTTCATGTCGGCTTCCTGCAGCCGCTCATAAACGTCCATGCTGGAATGGTGTGTCCGGCTGTTGTATTCGATCGGATCCTGGATGAACTGGAATCCAGGCAGACCCACCTCATCGAAGGGAATGTGGTCGGTTCCGCCGGTATTCCGGATGCTCAGCGTGCTCATTCCGATATTTGCGAACGGCGCCATCCATGCCGAGAACACGGGGGCGGCCATTTCGTTTCCCTGAAGGTAAACCCCGCGAATGGCGCCGGTTCCGTTATCGACATTGAAGTAACCGGACAGTTTTTCGTGTTCGGGTTGGAGTTCCATCGTTTCGCGGTTGGCGAAATGATCCGCGACGTATGCACGCGATCCAAAATACCCGTGTTCTTCTCCCGTCCAAAGAGCGATCCGAACGGTCCGGTCCAGAGACAGGCCGGTCGCTTTCAGTATACGCACGGCCTCCATCATCACGGCTGAACCGGCCGCGTTGTCGGTGGCCCCCGTGCCCGAGTGCCACGAATCGAAGTGCGCTCCCAACATCACCACTTCATCGGCCCGGCCGGATCCGGGAATCTCACCGACGATGTTGAAGGCGTCCAAATCCTCATCGTGAAACGTGTTGCGGATATCCATTTCAACGCTGACGGGAAGATCCTTCTCGAGCGTCCGGTAAATTCTTCCGTAGTGCTCCACCGCAAGGGCCACCTGAGGCGGCATCGGTTCGGCGTCGACATCCCACGGATTGGTTCCGCCCTGCTGAACGAAAACCGTTCCGCCGCTCCCTCGGCCAGGTTCGAGCAAACCGGCCACGCTCTCGTCGACGAAAAACTGCATCCGCTGCTCGGCAAAACTCGGGCCGCCACCGCGACCGCCGCCTCCACCTCCGCGTCCTCCGCGTCCCGTGGGCACGGGCTGCTGGGCGCGCTGGGCGAGTTGTTCGTCACTGAAGCGCACGCCGGGAGCTTCGAACTGCGCTTCTACCGTGGGAATGCGCGCCGTCAGAACATATTTGCCGCGAAGCTCGCCCCTGAAGCGTTCCATGTCGCCCGAATCGTCGATGATGGCGATGACGGCGTCGCCCGATACCGGGCCGCCGGTCCCGGGAGTCCACGCCTTCGGATATCCGATCATGGGATACGTCTGTCCGCCGATGGACATGTGCAGAGACAGGTAGTCGTTGGTCCAGCCGCGGCCAAACGGCCCCCACTCCTCCAGATTGACGTCGACCAGTTCCCACTCGGTCAGATTTTGACGCACGTACTCTCCAGCGTTCCGGATATTGGGGGAACCGGTCAGGCGAGGACCGTATACGTCGGTGAGGTAGCTTGCGACTTCCATGACTTGGGAACGGTTCAGTCCTTCGTCCTTGATTCGAAAGATTGCGTCGAGGTCGACCGGTTCTTGAGCCTGAGCCGCCACAGCAGTGGAAAAAGCCGCGGCAAGAGTCAGACACGCAACCATCCGTGCCAACCTCGGAAGGGCAAATCTCATATCTGAGTTCTCCATGAGCGATTTCTATGGAACTTCAAACTGGATTGAATCGGATTCGAGTGGCTCTTCGGATGCCAGAACGCCATAAACCTCGTAGACCCCCGGTTCGACTTCATTCAGTTCGCTGTCGCGGTAATTCCATTCCCCTTCGAAGGTCCATTCTCCACCTGAACGAATCGCCTCGCTACGCAAGACTTCCGAAAAGAAGCGCCGCTCGGACCAGCGCCAGAGTTCCTGGCCGCGAGAGGGATCCACAACGACGAAATCGAAACTTTGACTCGTTGTGAAATCGAAAGGCAGCAACCGGTCCGAAGGATTCCGGACCGTCAGGAGGAAGCGATGCAAATCACGTTCCGCAAACGCCTCAACCGTGAGTTCGGGCACCGGGTCCGAAACCGCCGCGCCTCGGTCAACCGGATCGGCCTCGGTCAACGGCTCGGAACCCGAAGTCGGTGCGGGATCCGCGGGGGCAAAAGTGCCGAACACGCCGCCCGACACTCGGGCAGCGACCAGCGTTGCGACTCTCGGCCCTTCGGTCAGCAGAAAACCAGCCTGAACGATACCGACTCCGCGTTCAAGTGTCAGAACCAGCGAACCGAACTGGAACAGTGCGCGCGTCGGAAGGCCGACGTCGTTCGTAGCCAGGATTTCTGCGGACGCGCCCGGTGACGGAAACAGGTCGGTCTGATCGGCGCCGTCAAACCGGATGAACTGCCGTTGCTGTCCGTCGTAGCGAATCCCGATCGGCTCGTTCACTTCAAGGTCTGGGCCAAACGGAAAGCGATCGAAAACATAATAGCTGTAGCCCTCGACGATCGAGTAGTCGGAGATGCCAAACTCCAGGCTCCCGACCACGACGCCTTCGGGATCGAGGATGTTGTATCTCCAGAGATTCCCGACATCGAGCGGCAGGAAATCCGGTGCCATTCGAATCCCCTGGGCGGTCGCCGTCATGGGCAGCAGCAGGGTCAGAATCATCATCGCTGTTATGATCGAACCCGGAACTTGCGTTGTGCGGAACATCGATTTTAAGTCTAGTCCACACCATGACCAAAGACAATCAACAGAACCCCGACCACCGATCGTTCATGGAACTGGCGCTCGATGTCGCCCGTGACGCGGAACGGCACAATGAAGTCCCCGTCGGTGCGGTGATCGTCCGTGACGGGCAGGTCATCGCCACCGGAGCGAACGCGCCAATTTCGGACCACGATCCGACAGCCCACGCCGAGATCCGAGCCATGCGGGCGGCTTCGGCCAAAGTGTGCAACTACCGCCTGACCGGCTGCACGTTGTACGTCACGCTGGAGCCCTGCCTGATGTGCGCTGGCGCGATGATCCATGCCCGAATCGATCGTCTGGTCTATGCATGTCCCGATCCCAAGGGCGGCGCCGCGGGCAGTCTGTACGATGTTCTTGACGACGACCGCCTCAATCACCGCGTCGCTGTTCTCTCTGGAGTTGGCGCCACGGAATCGTCATCGCTGCTGCAGGCCTTCTTTCGAACCCGGCGTGAGGGATGACCCGCGTGAATCTGTTCGGAAGTGGGACCCCAATTCCGGTTCCGGTCGGTTTTCGAATGGACCGGGAATACGTAAAGAAGTGTAAAACATTGATTCTAAATTATATGAATCGCTTTCGGGGTCTGGCCCGGCACGTGCCTTTAACTCTAAGATAACTGGAGCGTGTACGAATCGGTTTGCGCCCCGAACAAACGGTCTTCGAGATTCGTATTGCCCTGGCAGCCCGTGGTAGAACCGCCCACTGGGCGAGGCACGTAACGGGTGGACGTGAGAAAACGTACTGGTCTTAATAATGGCCCTTGACTGGATTCCAATTCCTTCCACTGTTTCTTCAAGGAGTTTTCAATGAAGAAGTACATGACTCTGGCAGTCATAACAGGACTGACGGGACTGATATTCGCGACGCCGGCTTCGGCGCAAAACTTCGTCAGCCGCTTCCTGGATCGCTACCAGGTACCGGCGGTCCAGGCCCCTGTGCTGGAGACTTCCCAAACTCTTTCGCCATCCCTGATGTCCCTGGCCCAGAACGAAGGCCTGCCGCTTCGGGTGAGCGACGTCATCCAACTGGCTCTCGAAAACAACCTCAGCATCGGGGTGAACCGGTTCCAGCCGCTGCTCTCCGAATACGCGATCAATGCGGCGTATCAGCAATTCGACCCCACGTTGACTTTGTCCGGTACTGTCGGTCGAAACACTCAGGCCGCCTTCACGCAGTTGGACGGTGCGGACGTCTCACGCTCATTGACGGGAAACTACTCGGTCAACTACAACCAGAACCTCGAATACGGCTCGAGCTATTCGGTTCAGTTGAGCATCAACCGAAACTCTTCGAACAGCACGTTCAGTACCGTAAATCCGTCGTACCGCGGAACCCTGCGGTACCAGTTCACCCAGCCCCTGCTCCGGGGCTTCGGCCGCGACATCAACACAAGCCAGATCACGATCGCACGAAACAACCTGGAACAGTCCGAGATTCAGTTCGAGCAACAGGTGATGAATCTCGTCGTTCAGGCCACCAATTCCTACTGGGACCTGGTAGCGGCCCACGAAGACATCCGTGTCCAGGAAGGTGCGCTGGCGCGCGCGCAACAGACGTACGAAGACAATCTCCGGCAGGTTGAAATCGGGACTCTGGCGCCGATCGAGGTCGTGCAGGCCCAACAGGCCGTGGCCAGTACCCGCGAGAGCCTGATCGTGGCCCAGGCGTCGTTGACGCAACTGGAAGACAGCATCAAGACCATGATCACGCGCGTACCCGATCCCGCGCTTGTCCTGTTGCGTCTGAATCCCATCGACGACATTCGCAATCGAACCGACCAGATCCTTCCTGTCGAAGGCGCCATTCAACAGGCGTTGCTCAACCGGCCGGAATTGCGGCAGTCCGAACTCGCAATCCGGAACGCGGACATCAATCTGAAGGTTTCCGAGAACAACCTCCTTCCCCAGTTGAACCTGACGGGAAGTTACACCCAAACGGGTCTGGGAGGCTCGCAGCTCGTGACGTCCGGAGGAGGATTCGGCTTCGACAACCGGGTTGTCACAAGGATCCCCGGTGGGGTCGGCGGCGCATTTTCCGACATCTTCGGCTTCGACTTTACCGGCTACACGGTGGGCTTCTCGCTCCAGATTCCGCTGAGCAACCGATCGGCGCAGGCCAACGTCGCCCGAAACGTGGTTCAACAGCGGCAAGCCGTCTCGCAACAGGCGTTGACGGCCCAACAGATCGCCCTTGAAGTTCGCGATGCCTACAACCAGATTGCGACCAGTCAGGCACGGATCGAAGCCGCCAGCGTTTCACGCGAACTCGCCGAACGCCGTCTGGATGCGGAAAACCGGAAGCTCGAACTGGGTGCATCGTCGATCCGTTTCGTTCTGGACGAACAACAGAACCTGACCCAGGCGGAAACCACCGAAATCAGGGCGCTCGTCGCCTACGTCAAGGCGGTTGTGGCTTACGACAACGCGATCGGCCGGATTCTGGAACGGAACAACATCCAGATTCAGGAACCGAACCAACCGACCATCGCAAGGATCGGCACAAGTCCCGAATAATCCTCGATTCAGTTGTCGGGAGCGTCCGGTTTCGCACAATGGGTCCCGAAACCGGACACCCGGATACTGGTCGCGGCTTCGATCCTCCAGCCAAATCGTTCATTGCATTGCACTTGACGAAACCTTCACTCTGGTAGGCAACGTGCCATAAACCAACTAGGGAAATCCAATGGACAGACCGCGACCAGATCAGACGCGAAAGAAACGAATCAAACGGATTCTGTATTCGATCATCGCGATCGGCACCGTCGCCGGCGTCACGTACGCCCTTTCGCAGTTGGAACCGGCGGCCCCTCGAGTCGAGCGGGCCACGTTGTATCCCGACACGGTACAGCGGGGCGAGATGGTCCGCCAGGTCCGCGGCATCGGCAAACTGGTTCCCGAGGAAGTCCGTTGGATCCCTGCACAGAGTCAGGGCCTCGTCGAACGGATACTCTTGGAACCGGGAGTCCTGGTGACCCCCGACTCGATCATCGTGGAACTCAGCAACCCTCAACTCGAACAGGACACGCGGAACTCCGAACTCGACATCGTGGCCGAGGAGGCCAATCAGGCCAATCTTCGCGTACAGCTTCAGAGCTCGCTTCTGAACCAGAGGGCGGGCGCCGCATCGGTCGAAGCCGAATTCAAAAGGTCGCAATTGCAGTTCGAGGCCGATTCCGAACTGCACCGCGAAGGTCTCAAATCGGACCTCGACCTGAGCCTGTCACGCGTTCAGAGCGAGAACGTGGCCGAGCGATGGGACTTCGAACAGCAAGTCATGGCAATGGCGGCCAGAGCGAACGAAGCACAGCTTGCGGCCGCGGAAACACGACTGGAGCAGTTGCGGGCCGTCTACCAATTGAAATTGGACCAACTCGATCGACTTCGGGTCCGCGCGGGAATATCCGGCGTCCTGGAGCAGGTGCCGGTTGAAGTGGGCCAGCAACTCTCGGCGGGCGCCAACGTGGCTCGAGTCTCCGAGCCGTCCAAATTGAAGGCAGAACTGGCAATCCCCGAAACCCAGGCTCGGGACATCCTGATCGGACAATACGTCGATGTCGATACCCGAAACGGAGTCATTCCGGGTACCGTCATCCGAATCGATCCCGTTGTCGACAGCGGCACCGTCACCGTGGACGTGCGTCTGGACGGGGAGTTGCCGCGCGGCGCCCGTCCCGACCTCAGCGTCGATGGCACGATCGAGATCGAACGCCTCGAAAACGTGCTTTATGTCGGACGGCCAGCCTACGGGCAGGCCAACAGCATGGTTTCGATGTTCAGGATTCTTGAAACCGGAGAGGCAATTCGAACCACGGTTCAATTGGGAAGAACATCGGTGAGCGAGATCGAAATTCTTGGCGGTCTCGAGGTTGGCGACGAAGTGATCCTTTCGGACATGTCCTCCTGGGACGAATTCGATCGAATCCAGTTGAACTAACGCCCATGAGAGAGGAGACGCAGATGACGGAACAACCGCCCGTGATCCGGATGGAGAGTGTCAGAAAGATTTTCTTTACCGAAGAAGTCGAGACCCATGCGCTCGCCGGAATCCACATGCAGATCGAGCGCGGCGAATACGTCGCGATCTCCGGTCCTTCCGGCTGCGGCAAATCGACGTTGCTCTCCATACTGGGACTTCTGGATTCTCCGACCGAGGGCGAATACTGGTTGAACTCGCGGGCCGTCGCCGAACTGTCGATGTCGGAAAGGGCGCGGATTCGCAACCGTGAAGTCGGTTTCATCTTTCAGGCTTTCAATCTGATCGGAGACCTGACGGTTTACGAGAACGTCGAACTTCCGCTGACCTATCGCGGCATGCCATCCAGCGAGCGAAAGCAGGCGGTACTTGAAGCGCTGGACAAGGTGGAAATGTCGCATCGGATGAAGCACTATCCATCGCAGCTTTCAGGTGGCCAACAGCAACGCGTCGCGGTCGCACGCGCTCTCGGTGGGGCTCCGTCGATCCTGCTCGCCGATGAGCCGACCGGAAACCTGGACTCCAGGAACGGCGAAGCGGTGATGGATCTGATGCAAAATCTGCACCATGAAGGCGCCACGATCTGCATGGTGACTCACGACCCGCGGTACACCGCGTATGCCGAGCGAACGATTCACCTGTTCGACGGCGCAATCGTCGAAGAGAGCGCGGCTGCGGTCGAGTCCGTACAGGATTAGAATATGCAATGCCGGGCGGCCGAGCGCCGTCCGACAGGGCGTTCCACCGTGGTGATCCTCGGGACATCGATTCCATACCGCGGGACGCTGAAACCGCCGCGGTTCAGCGACGGAAGCGCACGACGACATGATCGAACTCCGAAACATAGAAAAGTACTACGAAACTCGCGCCGGGCGTTCATATGTCCTGCGGCGCATAAACGCCGACATCCACGAGGGCGAATTCGTCAGCGTGATGGGTCCTTCCGGCGCCGGCAAGTCGACACTACTGGCAATACTGGGGATGTTGGACAGTGCCTGGGAGGGCGAGTACAGACTCGAGGGTCACGCGGTTCACACGATGAGACCGAGGCAACGTGTCGAGTTGAACAAGCAGTACATCGGCTTCGTCTTCCAGCAATACCATTTGCTGGACAGCTTGACCGTCGCCGAGAATCTGGACATCCCTCTGTCGTACCGCAACGTTCGTCGAAGCGAACGTCAAGCGATCGTGGCCGATTCGCTGGACCGTTTTCAGATGGTCGGCAAGAAGGATCTGTTCCCGAACCAGTTGTCGGGTGGACAGCAACAACTCGTCGCCGTGGCCCGTGCGGTCATCGCCAATCCCCGAGTTATCCTTGCCGATGAACCGACCGGAAACCTGCATTCAAGTCAGGGCCGCGAGATCATGGAGCTTTTCAAGAAGCTCAACAAGGAAGGAACGACCATCGTTCAGGTCACGCATTCGGAAACGAACGCCGCGTACGGCCATCGGACGATTGAATTGTTCGACGGCTGGGTCCGGCGGGAACCTGAATCGACCAAGGCGTCGGTATAACCTGAAGTTCCGTGCAATAAAAGACGGAAATCCGCAGTGTAATCAGTAAGATAGGCCGGATAAAGAGTGCACGTCTCTGTCTACATGTGGCTGGTCCTTAGCAAGGGTGATGGTCTTTAGAAGTTGGTAGGCCCGTGCCTGCGTGGGGTTGGGCGGGGTCGTCATTTCAAAGGCCGGCTCATCGGAGCCGGCGCCCTTGCGGCGGCAGAGATTCCGCACGATCCCTCCGAGATCGTCGAGCAGGGTTTGAAAGCTGTGAACCGGGCTGTCGTCGTCGAGGGTGCGGGCGTGGACTTTGCGCAAGGCGGATTCGGAACGCTGGGCGGGAGCGACCGGGTCCCGGAGGGTTTTGGCCGCCTGATCCTCGTCGGCGAACAGCAACGGGCGCCACGCCTCCATCATGTGCCATTGGACGTAGTAGGCGAGCATGCAGAGAAAGATGTGCGCCCGGACGCGGTTGTCCCGATAGTGGCGGATGGGCCGGACCTTGAGGCCGAGGGTTTTGAATGAACGAAACGCGCGCTCAACCTGAGTGAGCGATTTGTAACCGCGGACCGCATCGGCGGCGCTGATCCGCTCGGGGGAAAGGCTGGTGCGGATCACGTAGATCCCGTCCAGGGCGGCTTCGGCGGCAACTTTCTCCGGGTCGATGGCGAACTCGAAGTGATGGTCGCCGATGTCGAGCGTGAAGTGTTTTCCGACTTTGTATTTGTTGAGGACCTTGCCGGCCCGGACCCCAATGTTGTCTTTGCCGTGCAGCGCCCCTTGCCCAATCCGTCCCCGCAGACGGTCCAGCGCCGCGTCGATCGCATCGGCATGCCGCTTCCATCGCGCCTCCCGGCGGCGGGCGGCGTCGGCGTCGAGTCCGGCCCAGCCGGCGGCCATCGCGTCCGAATCGATGTGGACGTCGAAACCGTCGTTGCGGATGTCGAGCGTGTAGTACTGGCCCACCGCGTACCGTTTCAGAATCTTCCGGGCCCGGGCCCGGATCGGTTCGGCGCCCTCCAACCGGCCCCGCAGGACCATTTGGCGCACCTTCTCCAGTTCCGCGCCGGTCGCATCGATCAATGCCTGGCGCTTATGAGCCCGCCGCCGGGCCAACAGGGGGTTGCGGCAAGCCACGAGCCGTTCGCCGGGGAAGTCCGGGTGCGTCAACTCGAACAGATGGCGCTGATCGAACAACCCCATCTGGACCGCGCCGTCGGGGAACAGCCGGGCGATGCCCTCCGGGCGTAACGCGGTAATCCAGTCCAGCCCCTGGATCGGCCGCAACTCCTCGATGCGCGTCTGGGTAATCATGCCGCCCTCGCCCACGATCGTGAACTCGGCGACGCCGAATTGCTCCCGCACCCGCCGCACCGCGGGCAGCAGCGTTTTCGGATCGCCGGCGTTGCCTTCAAACACCGACACGGACGCCGGAATGCCCGCCCCGTTGGTCAGCAGACCGTAGTTGACCTGGAGCTTGCCCTTCTTGCCGTCGCGGTTGTGTCCGAAACGGGCCAGGGGGCAGGCCGTCCCTTCAAAGTAACTGGAGGTCCGATCGTAGAGCGCCAACCCGCCCGCCTCCAGATGACGGGCCGCCAGCTTCCGCTCGATCCGCGCCTGCCGCTCCAGCGCCCAGTCCATGGCGGCGTACAAATCGTCCTCGGTGGCCCCGGCGATGCCGAACGCCTCGGGCAGGGTGGTCTTGCGCCACCACCGGGTCGTGGCCAGCTTGGACTGGGGATTCAGGATGCGCGCCGCCACCAGCGCGCCCACCAGGTTCCGCTCCCGCGAGGGCCGGGAACTGAGAAGCCGGTCGAAATCGAGCCGGGTCATCGCCTGCCGTACCGCCTCGACATGGCCATGAGCGGGGGAGCCGTCCGACGCCACTTCAAGGACCTCGTCGATCCCGACCAGTCGTTCGCCCTTCAGGCAGCGGCGTAGCAACTCCACGGCCGCGGGCGGCAAGGCCGACAGATTGGCCAGGGTCCGGGACTTCACCCGGCCGTGGTGGCGGTAGCTCTCACGGAGCAGGATGGCGGGTGGCGGGTGGCGGGTGGCGGGTGGCGGGTGGCGAGTTGCGATTGGGGACCGTCGCGACATACATGCTTACGTTATATACACGTATAGAACAATAATAATCAATATAATTATCCATAAACCCCGAACTATACATGCCTACATTATGCACGACGAAAGACGACTCTCCCTAGTCGCATCAAACACTTGTGGGGAAATCTTCAGGGGAACTTCAGTATAACCCGCATTTCTCACGAGTTTTCGTCGCGAAGAGCCGGAGACGCTGTCAGTGCAACGGCGTGTTCCTCACGCCGGGCGCATAGCGGCGTGTTCCTCACGCCGGGCGCATAGCGGCGTGTTCCTCACGCCGGGCGCATAGCGGCGTGTTCCTCACGCCGGGCGCATAGCGGCGTGCGGCGTGTTCCTCACGCCGGGCGCGTAGCGGCGCGTTCTCCGGCGTGTTCCTCACGCCGGGCGCGTAGCGGCGCGTTCTCCGGCGTGTTCCTCACGCCGGGCGCGTAGCGGCGCGTTCTCCGGCGTGTTCCTCACGCCGGGCGCGTAGCGGCGCGTGCCTCGCGCCGGATCGAGCGCCTATGTCCGCACCCGGGTCGCGTAGTCCTGAATAATGCGTCCTTCTCTTGCGCGCACCAGCGCGCCCTGGCGCTTGATCCGGCGCGAGGCACGCGCCGCTACGCGCGTTTTTTATCGGCGCGACGAACGCGCCTGAGAACGCGGGCATCTTGCCCGCACCCGGGTCGCCCATATCCGGAACAGTGAGTCTTCATGGCACGTGGCCTTGAAGTCCATGCAATCCCTTCGCGGGCCAGTCGCGCCCCCGCCTGCGACGGTTTCCCGCCAGGAATCACTCAGAGGGTTCGCAGGTCGATCACGAACCGAAACCGGACATCCCCTGCCACGGTGCGCTCATAGGCCTCGTTGATCTTCGATATGGGAATGACTTCGATATCCGAAACGATTCCGTTCGCGGCGCAGTAGTCGAGCATCTCCTGAGTTTCGCGAATGCCACCGATCAGCGATCCCGCAAGGCGGCGGCGCCCCATGATGAACGGAAATGCCTCGATCCTGGCGGGCTCCGGAGAGGCGGCGACGATCACCATCGTGGCGTCCCGCTTCAACATTGCGATGTAGGGGTTCAAGTCATGCGGCGCCCAGACGGTATCGATGATCAAATGAAACCGGTTTGCGAGGGTGCCCGGATCGGCGTTCCCGCTCACGATGAATTCGGTCGCGCCCAACCGATGAGCGTCGGATTCCTTGGCCTGCGAGGTACTGAAAACGGTGACGGCGGCGCCCATCGACGCCGCGATTTTCACCCCCACGTGTCCAAGACCGCCCAATCCGACGACACCGACCCGATCCCCCTGGCGCACACCAAAGCGCTTCAAGGGCGAATAGGTGGTGATGCCCGCACACAACAGCGGCGCGGCGGCTGCGGGATCCAGATTTTCCGGGATTCTGAGAACGTAGTTCGAATCCACGACGATCTGTGAGGAGTAGCCGCCAAAGGTAGGCGTACTGCGGTCCCGCTCGAGGCCGTTATAGGTCATCACGCGCCCCTTCTCGCAGAACTGCTCTTCACCGCCATCGCAATCCGGACAGTCCCGGCACGAATTCACGAAGCAGCCTACGCCGAC
This sequence comes from Terriglobia bacterium, assembly GCA_963555775.3. Lineage (GTDB taxonomy): Bacteria > Acidobacteriota > Terriglobia > 20CM-2-55-15 > 20CM-2-55-15 > JAJEDW01. The sequence continues at coordinate 1,147,092 of CAUVWY020000010.1, forward strand.
GGTGTCACCAACCTTGAAGTTCCTGACATTGGAACCCACCCTGGCGGCGCGGCCGACGATTTCGTGCCCCGGGACCATCGGATACATGGACATGCCCCACTCGTTGCGTGCCTGGTGGATGTCGGTGTGACATATGCCGCAGTAGAGAATCTCGATCAGGATGTCGTCGGGTCCGGGATCACGGCGTTCGAAATGGAACGGCGCCAGTTCTGATTTCGGGCCCTGGGTTGCATAACCTCGTGTTGCCAGCATTTTATTTTCCAGAGATAAGAGTTCAGCCGCCGAGCCGCCGCAACTGTCTTGGGGTAATCCACCATTCCATAGCGGCGGTTCCCGGCGAGAGCGACGAACATTCAAGCTTGTACATACCCGCTTTCTTCAGCACGAAATCGACGCTGGAGTTGCCCGCAAGAAGAATCGAAGCAATTTCAGACAACTGGGGCTCGTGGCCCACGAGCAATACCGAATCCGCACCCGCAACCCGGGCAGACACTTCCCGAATCGCTGCCTCGGCCGGCGCCTCGGCCGCCAACCCCGCGAACATTTCCAGGCGGCCCCGTCGATCGATCGCGTCCGCCACGATCTCCGCCGTTTCTCTGGCTCGCCGGTAGGGGCTGGAAAGGATCAGGTCGAAGTCCAGCCCCATCGCTGCAATGCCTTCGGCGCCGCGCCGCATCTTCGCGATTCCTTTCGCGGTAAGCGGACGGGCCGAATCGTTCCCGGAGTAGTCCGGGTGACCGCGTTCGACTGCAATCGCATGTCGAAGTACGTAGATATCCATACTCAGGCGCCACTGCCGAGCGATTCACGCGGCGCTACCGCGGTGTCGGGCCGGAAGAAGCGGACTTCGTCCGCCGACTTGACGAATTCGTCGATAAGATGACGCCTGCGGCGGCGGAGTTCGTTTTCAACGACCAACAGCGAGGTTCGGCCCGAGCGGCGACGGTAGTCCATCATCGTGGCCAGCAACGAGTCCAGGTCCTGGATCGCGCCCATGCGATCCTGAAAATCGTGCATCGCCTGGAGCCGATCGTTCGTGAATTCGTCAAACTGCGGCGCGACAATCTCAGCCATGTAGCGGAATTTCTTGAATGCCAGCCGGGTACGATGAATCGAGCGCGGCAAGTCCGGATCGATTCGCGCCCGGAGAACCAGGACTCGACTGAACGCATCGTTCAGAGAGACGCCGATCTTCCGGACGATGCGGTCGTCATCGGGATCGACCGAAGCGACAAAGTGTTCGAGACTGCGATTCGGTTCGCGAATCAGCGCTTTCAGGTTGAACCGGCGCAGTTGCATGCGTGCGCGGCGGCCAAGGCGGCGCTCTGTGACGCAAAGGGATTTGTGGAACGATAACAGTTGCGGGAAATCCGGCAGGAGCGCTCTGGTGTAGACTTTCTGCACCTGGACGTCCCGCATGGCGCCGAGCCCGTCGAGTTGTCCCTTGATCCTGGATCGGGCGCGCTTGATCCGTCGCGAACCGACGATGTGTTCGACGACCGCAAGAAGCGAAATCAGTCGCCTGGCGGCGATTCGGATCTCGTGGACCGCCTTTTCCGACGGCTTTCGCTGCGCCTTTTTCATGCGGCGTTGGAAGGTCCGGCACCGTTTGTCGAATCCCTCCAACAACATCCCGGCGTGGTTCGTTTCGAGCGGGCTCTTGGGCCTTAACGGGTCCAGGTTCATGAGCTTTCCTGGCGGGGATCGATGTCCTCCTATTCGAACGCGCTCTTCATCAACGCCTTGATCGTGTCGTCGACGCGCCGGAGGTCTTTTCGCCGCCCTTTCGCCGGTTTGAGGCCCACACCCTCGAGTGTCGCCGACCAAGTCTCCATCGTTGCGGCTTTGACGTCGGACTGCTTCCGGACGTCCGAAGTGCCATCAAGGAAGTCGATGAGCGTGTTGATGTCGCCATCCAGATTCGCCAGATACGCCTCGCACACCTGGTTGGCTTCGACCCTCAGGTGTTCGAGGCGGCATATCAGATCCTTCTGAAGCGCGGCGAAAGCCTTCTTCCTGTCCTCGGTGGAAAGCGGAAGCCTTTCTTTGATGACGATGTGCGGGGTGGCTGTCCTCGGTCCGGTCGATCGCGGCGTCTTTGTGACCAACGTTTCCCTCCTCACCGGTGTGAATCGGTCTGAAAATGTGCTACTTGAGCAGAAGCTCGATTTTTCCAATCAGTTCCCGAAAGATAATTTTCGGAGCGCGGTTGCCGTTCACGGTCTCGAAGTCGTAAAGCGATTCCATCGCCCGAAACTCCCGCTGGATCAGCCTTTGATAACGAATGAAGTTCTCGTACATGCCTCCCGACCGCCGGATGTCCATGCCGGCTTCCCAGTAGTCTAGGACCGAGTTGCGCCGGAGATTCCGTTCGGCAAGCAGACGGGGTGTTACACCCAGGTAGAATACCGCATCTGGAACGAGGGCGATGCCGTATACCTCTTGCAACCACTCCCGCTGTCCCCCCCGAACCAGGGCGCGGGCCATCAACGTGTAGATATAGCGGTCCGCCAGCACCACGAAGCCGGCCTTGAGAGCAGGCACGATACGGTTTTCCAGTTGGTCGGCAAAGTCAGTCGCATAGAAAAGAGTCAGAGTGCGGGGACTGAGGATGTTCCCTTGCATTGCGCCATCGAGTTCACGGCCGACCAGGCGAGACCGCTTGAGCCCCACGTCAACCGTGGCATGACCCGAGCGTTCAAGGGCGTCGCGCAACATCTGGACCTGCGTGGAGCGTCCGGACCCATCGGCGCCTTCGACGACAATCAACTTTCCCCGCAATTCTTCCGCGCCGGTACCCGGCAATCCGCTTCTGTAGAAGCCGCGAGGCATCGTACGGGTTCTCCTTCTTTGGGCGCTCAGGCGTTTCTGTCGTCGACCTTGCTTTGCATGTCCCGCGCGTTCCAGTACCCAAAATCCAGAGCCGCCGCATAGGGAGCTGGAATGCGCCAGCGATAGTTGCCGAGTTCGATCCGTTCTTCCACGACTCGCCGCACGTCCAACTGTTGCTGTTCAGGCGCCGCAGTGGCGTCGACGACCATGAAGTCAAATTCGCCGGTCAGGCGTTCGTACTCTTCCTGAATCATGCCCTGGAACAGTCGGAAGCTCTCGTAGGGGTCCGTCGAGAGATTGAGATCCATGCCGGCTTCGTGATATTTCAGCTGCGGGCGTCCTTCGAGTATCCGGCCGAGAGCCACATCGAGCGGAACCTTGAAATAGAAGGTCAGGTCGGGTCGGCGCGCATAGCTGTACAGCGATCGCAACCAGTCGCGGTTGCATCCGCGAACCGCGTCCCGAGCGAATGCCGTGTAGATATAGCGATCCGCCAGCACGATCGCGCCCGTGTTCAGAAGAGGAAGGATCGTGCGATCGTAACGATCCGCGAAATCGGTACAGTGGATCAGCGAGAAAGTGGTGGGTGTCAGCAACTGCCGCTTCTTCCCCTTGCGTGTCGCCTGCCGCACGATGGTCGATGAGTTCCACTCGGTGAAGAACACCTTGTACCCGCGCAGTTCGAGCCATCTCTTGAGCAGGTAGATTTGGGTGGACTTCCCCGAACCGTCAAGGCCTTCCACGGCGATCAGTTTTCCTGGAATGGGGCTTCTTGCAGTCATGAATCGAGTTTGATCCTGGCCGGCAGCACACTCTCGAAAAGAGGTGCTTTCTTCGCCAGCGCCCATTTTTCGAGCAGCAGGTCTCCGTCTCCCTTCAGTTTGACCGTAACGTTCCGCTTTCCAGCGTTTACCTTGATTTCGTGTACCTTGCCGCCGTGTTCGTAGTCCAGCGCGTCCGCCAAACGAAGAATTCCGGCGAGCTTGGAAACGATGACCCGGTCTTTCGATGACAACATTCTATACGGTTCATGTTGCGTCTTCGGAAAAGATTTCCGGTGGTACCGGGCGACGTTGGCCACGATCGCCACCTGTGCTGGATTGAGTCCAACCATGGGGGTGGCGGTCAACAGATAGTAAGCATGTTTGTGATGCCCGGATGCGTTCAAAAAATATCCAATGTCGTGCAGCAGGGCCGCGACGCGCAACAGCAACCGGTTCTCGGGGTCGAGGTTGTGGAACGCCACGGTTTGATCGAATATCTGGGTCGCGAAGTCTGCCACTGCCAGAGCGTGTTCTTCGTCGAACGCGAACTTGCGGCCCAATTGAAGTGCGGATGAAACGATCTGATCATCGGGCAGAGTCGGGCCGGCAAACATCCTCCGGGCCATGTCGAGCAGGACGCCATCCTTGAGTCCAACGCCCGGAATATGTACTTCACCCACACCCGTGCGCTCGACCATCGCGTTCAACACGATAGCGGCAGGCACAATCACGTCCGCGCGATCGGGCCGAAGCTTGAGATCCTCGATTCGTTGATCGGTGGTTGTCGCCCTCAAGCGGGCGACGAGTTCGCGCAACTCGTCAGCCGCGATCTTGCCTCCCGTATTCTTCTGGTAGAACCGTTGGCGGAGTTCTCCCATGCTTTCGATGCTGCCCCCGGTGCCGATACACATCTGGATCTTCTGCTTTCCGATCTCCTTCTTAATTCGCCGGTGCGACGCATCCACGTACTCCAAGACCATTCGATTGAACCGCTCCTCTCCGAGCGCGTGTTCATCGAGGATCTGCAACAACCGGACGCTGCCCATTTTGTAGCTTTCAGTGAGGAGAATGTTGTTTTGCGTCGCGATTGTGACCTCGACGCTGCCGCCGCCGATGTCGATCAGCATGGCCAGGCGATCCTGGAAATCGACGACCTTCGCGACGGCCAGATGGATCATGCGGGCTTCTTCCTGCGCGGTAATGACTTCGATTTCGATTCCGGAAGCCTGAAGGACCCTGTCGACAAAGATCTCGTTGTTGACGGCCTCGCGGACGGCGCTGGTCGCGACGGCCTTGACCTCGGCCGCCCCGTGTTCGTCAATCAGGGCTTTGAACTTTCGGAACGCCTCGACGGCGCGGCCGATCGTTTCTTCGCTGATTCCCCCTTCCGCAAAGACTTCCTGTCCCAAACGCACCGGTTCCCTGACGCTCTGAACGATCCGGGTTTCCAGATTCGCATTGACTTCGCTGATGACCAGGCGAATGGCGTTGGTACCGATATCGATCGCGGCAAGCGCTGTCACAGATTCTTCGATTCGAGCGATAACACGTGCCCTCGGACGACCCGCGCCGAAATCTCGAGCGGTACGGCCAAAGCGACGGCATCGTGGGGACCGGTGTTTCCGAGCCAGTTGAAAATTCCCAAGTGGGAGTGGTTCCGGGCGAGAACGATCATGCACACTTTATAGATTTTTTGATTTGCAAAGTAAACACGCTTTACGAGCGCATGAAGAACGCAGCCGTAACCACCACGCTGACTGCGATAACGATGGCGCGCGCATACACGGGATTCATCCGAAGGAAGAGCTTGGCCCCGATGTACCCGCCCGCCATGGCCGCGAACATCATCGGCAGCGCCGCGGTCCACCAGATGGCCCCCGCCGCGATGAACAGGACAACGGCGGCGGCGTTCAGCGACCCCCCAAACAGCGTTCTTCCGGCCGTCATCGCCCGAATATCCGTCGCGCCGAACAGGCTCCATACGGCAAGCATGACCAGCCCCACGGCCCCGCCGAAGTACCCGCCGTAGACGGCAACCATGAATTGGGCGAGCATCAGTACCACCCGATGGTGTCGGCCGGCCTGCTTCGACAACGGCGCCCACCGCCGGCCAAAAGCGAACACCATCGTTGAAACCAGAAGCAGCCATGGGATGACCGAATCGAAGGTCTCTTCCCGGGTCGAGAGCAACAGCATGGCCCCGGATGCGCCTCCGAGAATGCTGACGACCCACATGGTCCGCACACGAACCCCGCCGAATTCCTGAAGTTCATGCCGGTACGCCCATGCGCTGGCCAGTACTGAAGGGAACAACACGATGGCGCTCGACGCGTTGGCGTTGATGGCCGGCACTCCGGAATACACCAGGGCCGGAAAAGTGAAAAACGAACCGCCACCCGCGATGGCGTTTATCATGCCACCCAGGAAAGCGGCAACGATCGGAATGTAGTATTCCAAACCGGGCAAGATTCAGGGGCGGGTGTCGTCGGGATCGATCCGCTCCCGCAGTTCCGCGATCCGCCGATCGGTCTGTTGGAGATTGCTGCCAATCCTGAACGTGTAGACGATAATGGCGACCGCACATGCTGAAAAGATGACAACAAGCCAGATCATGGGAATCGTTTACCTTCCTCTCGAAGCTTGACTGACCGATCCATCCCGCACCGCCCCTTTGTCCTGGAATCGTCCGGGAAAAATGAGGCGGGCGGCGTTCAGCCCCTTTTCCTATTCCGGAAACGCCTCTTCAATCCAGTCAAAGAGGTTCTCGGGAGAATAGGGGAACACGTGTCCGGCGCCTGGAACGATATCGACCCGGGGTTCGGCGCCCGCCAGACTCAACCGGTCGCGCGTGCTGTAGCTCAATTCGACCCAGGTGGTATCGCGTTCGCCCACCGCGAGCAGAATCGGTTTTCCGGCCAGCATGTCGAGACTTCCCTGTCCCCTGTAACCACCCGGCATCACGACCATGGACGTGAACAGCCCAGGTCGAACGCGCGCCACATGGAAGGCGCCCAATCCTCCGTTGGACTGTCCCACCAGGGCAATGCGTTCGGAGTCATAGCTGAGGTTCCGGTCCATCCACGCAAAAGCCGTGTCCAGGACGTCGCCCGCAGTCGTTTCCAGATTGCGGCCGACCACCGCCGGGGAAACGATGATGTATCCACGCCGGTCCGCCTCTTCCAGCCAGTAATTGCGCAAGAAAGCATTGACCATGTTCATGTCTCCGGCACCTGGGGGCAATGCGAAGATCACAGGCAACGCGGAGTTCGGCGTCCAGATCTCGGGTTTTATGACAGCCATTGTGAACCGCAGGCCGCCATCGGTCGTTAGCGTCACGTTTTCACGTGTTGCGGCGCTGACGCCGACCGACGCCGCAAGGACCCCAATCATAAGTGAAGCGGTTCGGAGTTCAAGTCTCTTCATGAATACCTCTTCAGTTGTCAGTCCAACAACTCAACGGACGACGTGATCTCGATGGAGCCTTCAAGGCTTCTGAAAACGGGGCACTTGGCAGCATAAACGCCATGAACTCGCTCCACAACGTCAGCGTGCCCCTTCGCGCCTTTCAACCGCAGGGCAACGTGTATCCGTTTAATGACCAGCGTACCGTTATCGGATTCGACCTCGCCTCTGACATCCGCGGCAAGCTTCCCGGCAGAAGCATCGATATGACGCGCATCCAGCGCGCCTCCAAAGGTTCCAATCATTCAACCGCCGGCCGCAGCGACCACATAGTCGAGAGTCGTTGCGTGAACTTCCGCCAACCTGGATGGATCGACGCCATAGTGCGCGGCAATCGCCCCGTGAACGCCAAACTTGACGGGTTGGGACTCGGCCGGGATGGTGGCCGTTCTCAACGGCCCCTTGTCTCTGGTAAGTTTTACTTCGGACACATATACAACGTTGCTCATCGATTCAACTCCACCGGAAACAGCCGTCGCATAGATGCGGCAGGTACCGCTGCTGGCCTCACTCCCGCCGACGCATCCGGCAGTGCGGCAGCGGGATGATTGCCATGCCACAAAGAATATACCCGAACTCGGTCGTTACCGGATCATTGTCGAATAATCAGCCACACGCCGCTCAACAACACCCCGATTCCAACGATGCGCGAAACATTCATGGTGCGAACGGTCGCTCCGAACAGACCGTAGTGGTCGACGACGGCGCTCGTGATGAACTGCGCGGCAACTATTGTGGTAAATGTCGCGACCAGGCCAATACGGCCCGTCGAGAAACTGATGCCGCCAACAATGATCAGACCGAAAATACCCGCGGCGAACACATACCACGGAAGACCGGCGAGCGCGGCGACATTGCCGCCCCGGCGGGCGAGCATGATCAGGACGATCAGGAGGCCTCCGCCACCGTAGGTGACCAACATGCTCTCCAGGGTTCCCGCACCCCGATCGATCCGTCCCATGAACTGCGCCTGAAGAACGACGGCAAAGCCGACCATGGCCGGAATGAGAATCTGAAATATGGAACTGGTCATAGTTCCCCGATTCTCACATAAAATTTGCCGGATACCGATGGAGACGATATGGGAACGACATCCACCTCAATCGGTATTCAATGCGATCGAGACTTCGGAAAGGGCGGACGGATGCCCTTGCAGCCTGTCGGACTAGAAAGCGCCCATTGAGCGTCGACGAATCGACGATTGAACGTTTGCAGGGCGATTCGGTGGAGAAGCGCCTGGAAAGGCTGTAATTCGACGTTTCCGGGCCTGCGCAGGCATCCGGAGCGGCGTTTTCCCGACCGGGGACGGGATCGGGAACGCGGAGCGACGGTCGGCGACGTGCGCTGCCGGGAGAGATTGAAGAGCCACTTCAGATTCCAGGCCATGCTGACCAGGGTCCATTCTCCGGAGACGTCGTCGAGTCCTCGGAGGTGAAACTGTCGAAATCCCAGCACCGACTTGATGATTCCGAACACCGGCTCGACCGTCGACTTCCGCTGGGCGTAGATGGCCCGGCCTTCCCGCGTCGATAATCGATGCGCCATCGCCTCGACCGGGCCGGCATCGGAAGACAACGGTGGAGGTTCGGTCCAACGCTGTTCGACCGGCGGGTGATGGCGCTCCCGCCCCATGGCAATGTAGGGCGTCACGCCGGCGGCCTCGCAGGCCTTCACGTTGGCTTCGCTGTAATAGCCGTTGTCGGCCAGCAGCCCGCCCACGGGTCCGAGCGGTTCGGCCAGTTCTTCCAGAGCCTTCAGCGCCGGCTCCACTTCTTGTTTGTCGTTGGCGTGAGTGGTGACGGTTTCGGTGACCACCAGCATGGTCCCGGTATCCACTCCTGCCTGCACGTTGTAGGCTTGCTGGAAACTCTTCCCACCGGCGGGCATGATGCGCGATTCCTCGTCGGTCAGATTGATCTGGTCGTTGGGGCGCACGCCCGGCTCGGGAGCTTTCGGTGGCTTCCCTCCCGGCCGTTTCCCCGTCTCCTTGGCCCGGGCCTCGCGTTTGGCCATCTTGGCCTCGTATTCGGCCTGCTCGGCGGCATGGCGTTCGGCCGCCCGCGCTTCCAGCTTCGCCTTCGCCTCCGCAATCGCCTTCAGGCGGTCTTCCCGCCGCTTCAGTTCCTCCGGGATGTCCATCCCCTCGGGCACTGCCGCGTCGGCCGTCGCCGCCATCTCCATCAACCGCGCCACTTCCGCCTTCAGTTGCTGTTCCAGTTCGGTCGCATGTCCCCAACTCAGCGCGCTGTGCTTCGACGCATTCGCCTGCACCTTGCTGCCATCCAGGCTGATCTTCCCCAGATTCAGAAACCCCATCGTTCGCGCCAACAACAATATCTGCACGAACAACGGCTTCAACTGGGTCAGAAACCGTTTCCGGAACGTCGCGATCGTGTCGTGATCCGGATGCGTGTTCGCCGCGATATACCGGAACGCCAGCGAATCGTAGGTCGCCTCCTCCAGCTTCCGGCTCGCAAACACTCCCGTTGCGTATCCGTAAAACAGCAACCCCAACAGCATCTCGGGATGGTAGGCCTTCGATCCTCTCCCCGCGTACCGCATCTCCAACTCATGCAGGTCCAGCTTCGACGCCACCTCCACCACAAACCGCGCCAAATGCTGTTCCGGAAGCCAATCCTGCACCGACGGTGGCAACAAATACGCTGTGTCTCGATCGACAGCTCGAAATCGTCCGCTCATGCTCCTTTTCTTCCCACACTCGACGTCCAAATCAGGTCCCGAAAGTCCGACAGGCTGCTTGCGGCCACGACTCCAAATTGTCTAGAATTCCTCCCAAATGCTCGTCTACGAAGGTTCCATCGAAGACTCTCATGCCGTGATCCAGTTTCTGCGCCACGAAGCGGACAAGCTGCGTACCTTGCGCAAGGTCGTCATCTCGCCTGAAAGGACCGTGGTGTACGACATCAACCGCGACACGATGGAGTTTCCCGGACTCACCTATGGCTCCCGAGTGCTCGAACAGGTGCTGCGGGAACTCGGCGTCGTCTTCACCGCGAAGATTCTCCACGACAAGGACGCCACGTCGAGCGGGGTCAAGGAATACGAACTTACCGCACGCTATACGTGGGGCCATGACCGCGTCATGTAGCACGCCCTGGCGGTGCCGGGAGCCCGTTCAGGGCGCCGTGAATTCGGTCAGCGTCCGGTAGAGCAGGGCCGAAAACAGTTCCAGGCGCTGGTCCGCACGGCCGGGAAACGAACGGTCGATGTAGTCCAGCGTATCGAAGGGCGTGTGCCAGATGTAACCGTCCTCGCCGTACCGCGGGTCCACCTGGACGTAGCCGTCCTTGTCGCCGAGGGACCAGTTGGTGGACTCGAAGTAGGCGTATTGAATTCCCGCTTCCGCGAACGGGGCGTGATCGGAGCAATCGCAAGTGGTGCCGGCAGGAAACTCGGGATTTTCACCCGGCTGGGTCTGCAGTTCCCGGCCCTCTTCCCCGGCCCGCGCGAGGACCCAGTCCCTCATCGTTCCCGCATCGCCGAAGTCGCCGTAGACGTATGCGATATCACCGGCAATCAGGCTGTCGAGGTTGATCATGGCCACTGTATTTTCGATCTCTTCGGGTGACATTCCGGCCACGTGGTAGCGCGAACCCGCCAGTCCCTGCTCTTCGGCGCCGAACGCGATAAATCGAATCGTGTACGGTGTGGATACGTCGCGGAGCGCAGCCGCTACTTCGAGCATCACCGCGACCCCGGATGCATTGTCACCCGCGCCACGGCCGCGGGCTTCCGAATCGTAGTGCGCCCCCACGACGATCTCGAGTGCGGAATTCCCTTCCTTGACGGCCATGACGTTGCCCGAGATCAGTCCTTCGCCACGTTGAGAAGATCGGGGGGCAAACGGAAAACGAGTCTGTGTTGGAGCGTAACCCAAGTCCGCGAACACACCTTCGATGTAGTCGGCGGCCCGGCTTTCACCTGGCGTGCCCGCCAGGCGGCTTCCGATGTCTTCGGAAAGCGCCACAATATGCCCGCGCGCAGTCTGTCGGGTCGCTTGGGACGAAGCGGCGGAACCGCCAAGCGGAAACAGAAGCAAGCTGACGAGGAACGGGTGAAATCGTTGTAACATCAGACCCACAGTCTACCGAATTCAGGGCGGACTGAACCACCGCGAATGAGCGAGACGACAACCACGATCTATCTGATTCGGCACGCGCAGAGCCATCCGACCAACGGGCTCGACGAACCCGAGTGGCCTTTGAGCGAGTTGGGGCGCCGACAGGCCGGACGCCTGCCCGAGTTACTCGCTTCACTCCACATCGACCGCATCGTATCGAGCCCCTATGCGCGCTGCCTCGATACCATTGGGCCTTTCGCGTCGGTATCCGGTATCGACATCGCCATCGACGCCGGGCTGAGAGAACGTCGAATCACACTGGAATTAAGAAAGGATTTCCCAGAAGTGCTGGCACGGTCATGGGAAGACTTCGGCTTCGCGCTCTCGGGGTGCGAAAATTCCGGCGAAGCGCAACGGCGAATCCGGGCCGCAATCGAAGATACCGCCCAAAGACATGCCGGACGCACAGTCGCGGTCTGCTCCCACGGTAACGTGATCAGCTTGTTCCTGAACTCGATCGACTCCGGCTTCGGTCTCGAGGAAATGATGCAAATCCGGAATCCGGATGTTTTGCGGCTGAGGGCCGATGCCGCCGGTGTTCAGTGGGACCGGACCTTCCGCATCGAGGGCCTCAATGAGTTGGCAACCAACCACTCCGAAAGTCCGATTGAATGGTGAGGGAATAGATTGAACGGTGAGTGATCAGCAAAGATGGAATTCCCGATAGTTTCGCGTCGCCGAAAAACGTCAATGAAATCGGAAGTGCCGTTCGTCGCTGGTAGTTTTCGACCTGCCCAGTCTGAATTAACAGGCACAACGCGTCACGGGTTATGGATTTCTTCCTGAGAGACTGGGTTCGGGAGAACGCCTTGCACATTCACCGCATCGCTTCATCCATCGCTTCACTACCTGACTCACCACCGTTTGGAACTGCCCTTGCATTCCGTCAACCAAACAGTCTTCGAAGCCAAGCTATGAATGTTGCACTGAGTTCTTTATCTACAAGCAGGTCTCCCGCGCCGATAGCCGCGCCCATACGGCCAGGTTTTTTCGTGTCGCCAACCAGGCATAAAGCTTGGCCTTCAATATCTTGCTGTCCCTGAATTTGCGATCCGCATTCGGAATGCCCTGTATATATTCCTCGGACATTGGCCAAACAGGATCTTCAACGGGGATCATTTCCTGGACGAAATCTTCAAGTTCGCCAGTCGATTGGTTATTCGGCATCAGCCAAATACCAATTCGAGGTATGCCGGAAATAATCGTTCCGGCAGGGTCGGGATTGTCCGGCGTTTGGATGTTCACCGCTTTAAGCTGGCCAATCACTTCGTCCCATCGGGACTGCAGATCGCTGTTCGCATCCACGACAATGCCGACGGCTTGTCGCCCGGAAACCTTGATCTCCGGACCGATTGCCGGAAGAAGTTGGGATATTCCAACTCTGTCCAGAGTAAAAAACTCGGGCATCTCTAGAGAGCGGTCGCAGAGATGTCGAACGACATGCTTATCGTCCTGCCCTTCGACCAGAAGGATGTTCTCGGACGGTCGTTGCGCTCCGGTGCCGATCATGCGCCTATCTGACCTCGATCCCCTGAACGGCAGCAGTCTCAAGTTCGCTTTCCGAATACTCTGTTGCGCGAATCCTGTCGTTCTCCTTATCGAGGCGAACGAGGACCCCTTCGGTACCGTCAATCTCCGTTGCAGCTTGGGCGAAGCCCGTTATGCAGTCCCAGCTATGAGTCGTCGCAAGAACCTGCACATTGTTCTCATGCGCCGTTTTCAGAACCATGTGCCAGAAATCATGTTGCACTGAATAGTGAATGCCGTTCTCCGCTTCGTCGATGAACAGGAAACCCTGACGGCTATTGGCCAGGGCCAGCGCGACGCCAAAAAGGCGTGTCGCTCCGTCGCCGAGGCTCTTCAACGGAACTCTGCGATCATGATCCCGGAGTTTGACAACTGCCCGGCGCCCGTGCTCGCGTGCGCGAGGCCCGGCGTCTCCTACCATCACCACGCTTTCCACCGCATTGCCCAACACCAACCGCAGAGCTTCCACGGCGTAAGCTTCCTCGCTCTTCATTGCGACGTTATCCCAGAATGCCGCCGCGGCATCGTTCGGCATGAGGCCCGGACCTAGCGATACGCATTCTATCGCCGGTGGCGGTTCGTCCTGGTCACTCAAACGCTGCCATCGATACGAGAGCGAACTCCTCGACCTGTCAGAACTCCACGCGTCCCGGGCGAATAGCCATGGCGTTACGTACTCCCGACCCTGAAATACAGTCTTGAGCACCCGCAAGTCACCTTCCGGCAAATTGTCGGGCCCCATCTTTTCCAGGATGGCCGCCTGTTTTTTACTGGGATGAGCAATCTCGATTCGAAGACGATCTTTAGTTGAACCATTTCCCGGACCGATCTCAATGCAGCCTTCTAACGAAGGGTCCCTTCCATGAAAAAGGGCCTCCATATTCGGCATGGGTCTTCTCTCGCCGTCTTCATCCGTGACTGCGGAGTATTCTTCGTGTCCTCTCGCCAGTTCGGATAAAACAGCATGACGGCCGCTCGCGGCATAGACTCGACAGGCCTCGAGTACCGTTGTCTTGCCGACGCCATTTTTTCCGGCGAGCAGAGTTACGCGGCCCAAGCGCGGAATTAAGAGATCGTCGATCCCGCGGAATCCCTTTATCGACAGGTTTCGGAGATGCAGGTGGTTGTTCGGTGGTCCCTCGGACATGTTGGTAGCCTTCGGTTGGTCCTCGAATTACCTCAGTCAGAATGAATCAAGGAGACTCAAACCGTTTTGACGGGGTAGCTGGACTCTATCTGCGCTTCTCCCCAACTCGCCAGGTTCCGTTCCGGAATTCAGATTTCGTAAAAAACTCACCAATCGTTAGTGGCCAGCAGATCGGCTTTCGCAAGCCGGGCAAGAAGTCGGGAGTACGCGTTCTGTTGCAAATTCCGCTACGAGCAAACAAACCGGATGCGAAAGCCACAGCGTATCCTGCGGCTCCCGAGCGGCGTCAGGCCCGTTATACCAGGGACAGGCCGCTAACGTCCGGTTGCGTCTCCGACCAGGGCCGGCACCGAGTAGAGCGAAGTTCTGGCGGTGAAGTACACCGTCCTGCCATCGGGACCGCCGAAGGCGAGGTTGGCCGCTGATTCGGGCAGCAGGATGCGCGCGATCAGATCGCCCGTCGGCGCAAAAATCTGCGCGCCATCGCCCGAACTAGTCCAGACATTTCCGTTTTCGTCACAACGAATGCCATCCGGGAAACCCTCATCGAGAGTGGCAAACACGTCGCCGCCCGAAACCGTGCCGTCGTCGTTGACGGCGAACGAACGAATGTTGCCGGGTTCTCCCGAATCGGCCACATAAAGCATGGATTCATCGGGTGAAAAGCAGAGGCCGTTGGGGCGAACCATATCGGTCACAACCGCAGTCAGTTCCGAACCGGCTTCGTCCAACCGATACACGTAGTTGCCAGGCGTCTCCTGCGCCCTGTCGCCGAGCCCGTAATCGGGATCCGTGAACCAAAGCGTACCGTCCGACTTCACGACAACGTCGTTTGGCGAACTGAGGCGTCCGCCCATGTAGGTGTCGACAACCGTATTGACCGTACCGTCGGCCTCGGTACGCGAGATGCGGCCTTCGTGCTGCGCGGTCACAAGACGGCCCTCGAGATCAAGCGTATTGCCGTTGGACGAACCGCTGGGCGCCCGGAACGTCTGAACGCCGTTCTCCGCGTCCCAACGCTTGAGTTCGTTGGCGGGAATGTCGCTGAAAACCAGATATCCGCCGTCCTCGCCGATCCACACCGGACCTTCGACAAACATCAGATCGGTCGCCAGTTGCGTGACGGTCGCATCGGCCGGCAGCAACTGACGGAACGCCGCCTCGTCGACGACCGTAAACGCATCGGTGTTGATCGGGACTTCGGCAGCCACGGGCGCTGAGGTATCTTCGGCTTCAGGGGCGCCCGCACAGCCAAACGCGAACACGGTCAGTATCAGAAGGCAGATCGATCGCTTCATTGCAGTTGTTGAACCTCGTATTGTTAATCGACTAATTCTCGTCGTCGGCCGACGACCCGGCGAAGACCCGCGTTCCATCCGCCAAAACCACAGTACTTGCATTGCCGACATTCGGTGCGTTCTTGGCGCGGAAGCCGGTCACGGTAACCACGTCGCCTTCTTTCAGGGAGTTTCTGGTCCAACCCCGCCGCATCAGACCATTTGGAATACTCAACTCGAAGTCCCATTCCACGAGTTCACCGTCTTCATCTTCGACGTTGATGTAGAAGCGGGCATGCGGATTCATCCATTCCAAGCGCGTGACGGCGCCGGTAAGCTCCAGGGGCAGATCCCTGGAGAACTCCGCGGCAAACGCATGATGGGCAAGGACCGGCGATGGAGTGAACGTCCACCCGATCACCAGACCGACGCCCACTGCCAGAACGAGCAATGACTCAGGTTTCATATCCAAGGCTCCTTCAATCCTGATCGAAAAAACGAACGGACTTTTCGTTTTCTATACAGATGAACTCGATCAACGCCGTGTCGAGCATGATTTGGTGATTCACCTTGACGGTGAACGGCTCGGTATAGGCCATTGGATCCTCGATTGTCACAACGATTTCCATATGCCCGAAGTCGGTGCGCGTGAGTCGCTCGACGATCTTGCCTTGTTCCGTCAGCGGGCTTCCGTTGACATCCAGCCAACCGTCGTCGCGAAATCCCGTCGTGGTGACAACCAACGTATCCCCATCCCATTCGCCCGTCGAGTAGCCGTACCACCAGGGTTGGGGATCGTTATCGGGTGAGGGCCGTCCGTCGAGGAATATCTCGCGAATGCCCGCATTCCCCTCGTAGATGATCACCATTATGTCTTCGCTTTGCACGATCCTCCGGGGTTGGGGGTGCAGGTGAAACTGCATGTGCCCCATCGGTAGACAATTGGCGTCGGGATTGTCCTTCATGTTGTCCGCCATGCGCTGGTCGCGAACCTCGGCGGCCCATGGCGTGTACGGCACACCGTTCTCGAAACCTGCGCCGATGTCAAAGAAGGTGGCGTTCGGAATCCCGTCCTCCGGCACCGCCGGAGCGGCAGGTTCCGGCGGAGTGGCCGGCGCCGCCGGAACAGCGGTTGCATCGGCCCCAGGTCCATCGCCGGCGCCCTGGGGACGGCGTCGCTGCCTCTCCCAAATGCCGCTGAAGTCCACTGTTCCCCAGTAGGTCCGTGGAACCGAGCCTTCCAGATCCGGCTCTCCATCGGGCGTCATGGGGACGTTTCGGGTCGGATAGTCTGGCCACTGGGCCATTAGAGATGGCGCGGCCACCGCAACGACCGCGATCAAACCAACTGTTCGGAGTAATGTCTTCATCTCGCCTTCCGGAGCCTCCCGCTGGTACGAGTGTGTCAGGTATCGCGATTCAACCGCGACCGACCTCACAGGAATTCTGACAAAACGATAATCTATGCAAGACGTCGGCCAAAAGCAAGGAATGCAAAAAATGAGGACAGACACGCTTTTTCCGGGCAAAACTGTTCACCCTATGTTCAGGAATCGCAAAACGGGGGAATACCCCGTTTCCTTGCCTCGTCGTGCTCATATCAAGGGTCCAGGGTTACTGGCGCTGGCACTCATTGCCAGCGTTGGCCTGGCGCATCCAACGGCGGTGAAGTCTCAGTCCTTCGACGCCTGGAACCAGTACCTCGGCGGCGCCGACTCCGCACAGTACTCGTCTCTCGACCAGATCGACCGGTCGAATGTCGATCGACTCGAAGTGGTGTGGACCTACCCGACCGGCGACGACAACCAGTACCTGTTCAACCCGATCGTCGTGGATGGCGTAATGATCGTCCAGGCGCGGAACAACTCTCTTGTCGCCCTGAACGCGGAAAACGGCCGGGAATTATGGGTGCATCCGTTTGAAGGGGCCGTCACGACGCGCGGTGTCAACTACTGGGAGTCGGACGACGGGGCCGATCGCAGGATCTTCACCGTGAACGCAGGGTTTCTGATCGCACTGGACATGGGAACGGGTCAGACCGTGACATCGTTCGGAAACAACGGACGTGTCGACTTGCGGTTGGGCATGGACGACCGCGACACCAGTTCGAATGGGCCCGTCCACACGAACAATCCCGGACGCATCTGGGTGGACCCCAACGGCGAAGACATCGCCATCATGCCCCTGATGCGATCCGGCGCCGACTACGCCTATCTGCCGGGCGACATCCACGCCTATTACGCCCGGACCGGTGAACTGGCCTGGATATTCCACACCATCCCCCGCCCGGACGAGTTCGGCTATGACACCTGGCCGGACGGGGTCTGGGAGTACGCGGGCGGCGCGATGAACTGGAACGCCTTGTCGTTGGACACGGAACGGGGAATCGCGTATATCCCGCTGTCGACAGCCAAGTTCGATTACTACGGCGGCAACCGTCTAGGCCAGAACCTGTACGGCAACAGCCTGGTCGCGCTCGACGTCCGAACCGGCGAGCGGCTGTGGCATTATCAGACGATCCACCACGATCTGTGGGACTACGATCTGCCGTCTGCGCCCAAACTTCTGACCCTCCAGCACGACGGCCGGCCAATCGACGCGGTCGCACAGCCCACCAAGCATGGTTTCCTGTTTGTTTTCGACCGCGTCACTGGGGAACCGCTGTGGCCCATCGAGGAACGCCCGGTACCCGCATCGGACATCCCGGGCGAAGAGGCGTGGCCGACGCAACCGTTTCCAACACGGCCCGCCCCCTTCGCGCGCCAGTCGTTCACGACCGGCCAGATCAATCCTCTGTTGCCCGCAACTGAACAAGAAAACCTTCGCGCCCGGATGGAAGGCATGCGAAACGAAGGGCTGTTCACACCCCCGAGTCTGGAAGGCACCGTGACGCTCCCGGGCACGGGAGGCGGCTCGAGTTGGGGACGAACGGCGGTAGACCCATTCGAGGGCATGCTTTATATCGTGTCGCAGGACACGCCGACCCGCATCCGTCTGGCGCATCCCGACGATCCGAATGCGCAGAGACGAGCGTCAATCGCCGCACCAGCGGCTCCGGGCGCACCGGACAGCTTCGTGCACTATTTCGAGGTAGTGAACGACTTCAGTTCCGAAACCACCAGGCTGCCAGTGATCGGTCCCCCCTGGTCCACAATGACCGCCTACGACCTGAACACGGGCGACATCGTATGGCAGGTCCCCTACGGCACGGTTCCCGAACTGGCGGCACAGGGCGTCCTCCCGACCGGCGTAATCGGGCAGCGTGGCGGTCCGGTGGCCACGGCGGGAGGCTTGTTGCTTGCCGCAACGAACGACAGGAAATTCCGTGCCTACGATCGGGAGAACGGCGCAGTCATTTGGGAAACCGACCTTCCGGCCGCGTCGGAAGGCGTACCCGCGGTCTACGAACTCGACGGGCGCCAGTACATCGCGCTATCGGTGGCCGCCGGAAACAGCCCGGTCGTTGGACGCGGCCAACAGGAAACACAACCGGCGCCGGGCGCGTACATGGTTTTCGCGTTGCCGGAGTAACCTCGACGAAACGTTGACGAACTGAAACGCGACGTGGGAACAAGGTTAGCCCGCCTTTCTCACGGGTTTTCGTCGCGAAGAGTCGGAGACGCCGTCAGAGCAAGGCGCGCGCACGGAGGGCACCGGAGGCGTACTTGACAGTACGTCGAGGAGCCCGACGAAGCGCAACGCTGCACTGGCGGATGTATCCGGCACTGTAGCAGACAACTCGTGAGAAATGCGGGCCAGGGTGAACTTTCTGCCCTGACACATCCGTTGCGAGTTTCCGCACAAATCGCCGGCACACATTACTCGTTGACTTGCCGCGGTGCTTCCATTAGAAATCAGAACTCCCGAATATCCGGACAAGGGGGACCTCTCCGTGACCCGTTCATTCGCAATTTCTCTGGCCCTGATCGGCGCCATTTCGTCTACTACGGCCATGCCGGCAAGCGCTCAGGCTGATTACACGCCACCGCGAACACCTTGGGGCGACCCGGATATCCAGGGCACGTTTACGAGCGACGACTCGATCAACGTGGGCATGCAACGCCGGCCCGAGTTCGGGGACCGGTTGTTCCTGAACGAGGAGGAGTACAACGATCGCGTCCAGCAGGGTGCGGCGCGTGCCGAAAACCTTCTCGGCGAGGAATTCGCGCCCGAGGATGCCAACATTGGAACCGGACCGCCGGCGCATTGGCTGGAACTGGGTGACGAGTTTTCGCGTCAAACCTCGCTGGTCATCGACCCGACAGATGGGCGGATTCCGGAAATGACGCCCGAAGGCCAGGCCAGACGCTCTCTGGGCCCTTTCAATGTGGATTCTCCGGGAGGCTGGGAAGAGTTCACGCTTTACATCAGGTGCATCACGCGAGGCGTCACCGGCTCGATCATTCCAGTGATTTACGGCAATGGAACGCGGATCGTGCAATCCCCGGGCTACGTCGCCATCACCAACGAGATGGTTCACGAGGCCCGGATCATTCCACTGGACCAAAGCCCGTACGTGGGTGACGACATCCGGATGTACCTGGGAGATTCCCGCGGACACTGGGATGGCGACACACTCGTGGTCGAAACCCGCAACCTGACCGACAAGACGGGAGTAGCGGTCAACGGCGGCGGCAACCGGCATAGCAAAGACATGATTCTGACCGAGCGATTCACCCGCACGGCCCCCGACCGCCTGTACTACGAAGCCACGTTCAACGATCCCAACACCTGGACCGCACCCTGGACCGTGGGATTTCCCATCGTCGAGAAACCCACGTATGACGTGTTCGAGTACGCGTGCCACGAGGGCAACAATGCCATGTTCAATATGTTGAGCGGTGCGCGTGCGGATGATGCCGCCGCCACGGCAGCGGAAGATAATCCGTAGTTCGTCCGTGGTTAAAGTCCGTCCGTGAAGTTGCGAAGAGGAACCGGACACGACCATATCGCGAAGAGAATACCGACAGCGACAGTTTCACGCAGACCGGCATCTCGTACACCGAAACCGGCAACAACGAGCGCAATCAGTTTCTGAGGGGGTCCTGGACACGGCGGCAGACCGGTCGGGGATGAGGAGCCGCACTTGCAGCCTGTCGGACTTTCGTCGTAAGTCCTTTGTTTTCAACGACGGCCCTTTTCAGCTCGAAACTGTAAACACAGTCATATGAATGACTTAGATTTTCGATTTGGTGTTAGTCCGACAGGCTGCTTGGCGGCAGGCTGCCGCCGGTCGTCGAGGGGCGGCGTGAACGCCGGGATGCGCGCCCAGAAAGCACAGGTTCGTCGTTCAGTTCGTTGGCCAGACCTCTCCGAACGCGTTCTATTTAGGAACGCTTCGGGTGATGTTGGGACTCGTTCGAATCGACGAGGACGTGTACACGTCGAGCGTTGCCGGATCCACGGCCAACCCGTGGGGACGGCCTTCAACCCGGATCACATCCACGATTGCGCCGTCTTTCAGAATTGTCACCGCACCGCCGTTCACGTCGCTGACGTATACGGTGTCATCGGCCGTGATGGCGATGCCGCCCCGCGTTGGCGCGTCCCAGGTTTCGACGAATTCACCGTTCCGATCGAAAATAGATATGCGCTTGTTCTCGCTGTCGCTGACGAAAACACGCCCTTCAGAGTCCACGGCCACCCCGTGCGGCAGCATCAACTCGCCCGGACCGCTTCCATTCACTCCCCCGATGATCCGTACGAACTCCCCTTCCCCGGTGAACTGGACCACCCTGGAGTTTCGATATCCATCCGACACGAAGACATCGCCGTCGGGACCGAACGCGACGTAATTGGGCTGATTGAAGCGATCGGTCGAACTGTTGTCTCCAGGCTCGCCCCTTTCACCGAGGGTCATCAGAAGGTTCCCGTCTATATCGAACTTGTGAACGACGTGATCGATGGCATCCGACGCCCAAACGTTGCCGTCGCTGTCGAAATGCACGCTGTGGGCCATACCGAACGATCCGTCGTCGCCCCACGATTTGACGTACTGCCCGTCAGTGGTCAGAACCCTGAAGTGGGGTGCGACCCGCACGACGACAACGACGTTGCCGTTCCCATCCGCGGCCACCATCGAGGTTTCACCGCCCCACGGGGCTTCGGGCGGCAGTTGGGCCCATCCCGTCATCTGAACGTCGTATTTGTCGAAGATGCTGGACTGGGCCATGGCGCCGGCCGAGGTGGCGGATACAAGCAATATGACGAGCGCGAATCTCTTCATCACGAAATCCCTCCTGTTTGCCACTACAATAGCGGAACAGACCGACAACCACTAGCCCGCATTTCTCACGGGTTTTCGTCGCGAAGTGTCGGAGACGCCGTCAGGGCAAGGCGCGCGCCCGGAGGACGACCGAGGCGTACTTGACTGTACGTCGAGGAGCCCGACGAAGCGGAACGCCGCACTGGCGGATGGATACGGCACTGCAGCAGACAACTCGTGAGAAATGCGGGCTGGATATCACGAGGAGGTGTTATGCGGCGACTAACCCTGACATTGGGGCTCATCCTGGCGATCGCGGGAACCGCTTCGGCTGAAGAGATCCGGCTACTCACCGCCGGATCGCTCCAGCGCGGACTGGCGGTGATTGCTGAACTGTTCAAGGCTGAAACCGGGCACGACATAACGATAGAGGTCGGCACCACGCCTGTCATGACCGAACGACTGGAGTCCGGGGACATGTTCGACATCGTCATTGGAACCCGTGCGGTCGTGGACGCCGCGGCGGCGCGCGGACAGGTGGACGATTCGTTCGCTCCGGTCGTGGGGAGGGTCGGCATCGGAATTGCGGTACGGGCAGCGGTCGAAACGGATCCGGTGCGGACTGTCGAAGATCTGGAAGCCCTGCTGCTTGCCGCCGATTCGGTGGTCTACAACCGCGGTTCGTCCGGTGTCTTCTCCCAGTCGATGATCGAATCGTTGGGCATCGGTGAACAGATTGAGTCGAAGACCACGCAATATCCCAACGGCGGAGACGTGCTCGCACACGTCCGTGAAGGCGACGGCATGGACCTGGGCTTCGCGCCCCTCACCGAGGTTCGGACCAACGCACCGGACGGCATCGGCATGATCGCGCTCCCCGACGAGGTCCAGAACTACACCAGTTACACCGCCGTCGTCGGGACCGGGGCGGTTGAACCGGCGGCCGACTTCGTCCGCTTCCTGACAACCGAGGCGGCGAGAAACGCGTTTGCGGCATCCGGGGTGGACTGAGGCGTGTGAACGCTAACGATCGAAGTCACGAACACGGTCCGCGTCGCCGAATCCGAACTCGCCCGCGATGTGCATGGCCGTGCTTGGAAAGGTGCGGCAAGGCGCCGAGGTCGTCGTCGAGGAAGATGATCGACCCGTTGCAGCGATCAATGCATCGAAGTCGGCTGGACGGTTGAGTTCGGAAGTTCTTGCAGATCTCTACGCACAAGGCTCGAGGGCAGTCATCAATAACGCGTTTGCGCATGCTATTGAAGAGGGCATCCGAGCGCATCGCGAGCGATGGAATCCGCCATCCTGGAAGTAGTTCTCGACTCCAGTGTCCTGATCGCGGCCGAACGAGGTAAGCACACGCTCGCTCAAGTCATCGAAAATGTGGCCACCGCATCCGGGACGGTTCCGATCATCCTATTGGTCGAATGCTTTTCTTGTAAACCCGATGTGCGGTCTTGACCATCTCGTACTGATCCATCCCTGACAACTCCGCACCCTCCCTCCGCCGTGCCGGTTCTTCCGGGCATACGCCGGGGGAGGCTATCAGGGATGGGCCCCTGTACCTTTCTGAGTGACTTCGCGCAGTTACACTCGCGGAGTCGGGCAGGCCGCCGGGAGTCACCGATGGGTCTCTGTGCATCGAGCACCTGAAAAGGACTTGTGCCCCGGCCGTCAGCCACCGATGGATGCCCCGTGGGGAGTTTGCGCCGCTGAGCGCAAGTACAGGGAACGGCAGGCGTCGTTGGCGCGCCCGTTCGATTCGGCAGACGGGAGGTGCGATGTGCAGCTGACGTGGTTCGCAGGTGTGGACTGGGGGTGGGTGTGGGGCGGCGTAGGGATGTTGCTGTCTGTCCCGCTGACAATGGTTGTTAAGATTCTCATGCAGAACAGCGATGAGCTGCGATGGTTGGCCATCCTTCTGGACAAGTCCCCCGACGAACCGACAGCACCCGCACCTTCGGAGTGAGGGCGAGGAGAAGTGGTTACGAATGAAACGTGAAGTCTTATGACTTCTGCGATTCTTGCTGATCAGTTGGATACGGAGCAGCAATTTATGCCCGAGCGGAGCCGGGCGAGGATTTGCTGAGAATCTGCAATTTGTGTCAAGTAGGAGGTTTCTATGTACCGTTTGAAGGCGGATTTTCGCCGTGTGGTATCGGTTGCTAGCCTTTTTTTTGGTGGTGTCTTCTTGCTTGCGGCTTGCTCGACGCCGGATACGGTCGATGCGCCGCCGGCCGAAGGCGTTACCGTGTTCGAAGGAGCGCGGCTTATTGTCGGGGACGGCAGCGAGCCTATCGAGGATTCCGCGTTCATCGTTGAGAACGATCGGTTCAGCCAAGTCGGCGGAAGGGGGCAGCTGAGCGTTCCGGCCGGTGCTGCGCGTGTGGATCTGACCGGCAAGACCGTCATGCCGGCGATCATCGACACCCACACGCACCTGGCGAACACTCGGGAGGAGCTCGTCGATCAGTTGCAGCATAAGGCGTACTACGGGGCCGGAGTGGTGGTGAGCCTCGGCCGGGATTCAGGCGATATGCCGTTCCAGGTGCGGGAAGAGACGATTCCCGGCGCCGCGCGATTTCGTACCGCAGGGCTTGGCATGACGGGGCCGGAGCCCGGACGATCGGACATCCCGTACTGGATTACGAGCGAAGCGGAGGCCCGGATGGCTGTCCAGGAGCTGGCTGAGAGGCAAGTCGACCTAGTCAAGATCTGGGTCGATGACCGAAACGGCATGTACGAGAAAGTGAGCCCTGCCCTGTATGGCGCGGTCATAGACGAGGCCCACCGGCACAACCTCCGCGTCACCGCTCATATCTTCGCGCTCGAGGATGCGAAGGGGCTCCTGCGGGCGGGAATCGACGCGTTCGCTCACGGAGTCCGGGACACGGACATCGACGAGGAGACGGTTGCGCTGTTCCAGGAGCGCCCGAATGTGATCCTCGTGCCCAATCTTCCCGACCGAGGCGTGGCGTCGGACCTCGGCTGGCTGAGCGGGACCGTCCCGGCCGACGAGCTGGAACTCCTGCAGGCAGAGGCCACGGACCAGCCGGATGCTCAAGAGGCATTCGGAATCCAGGCGCGCAATCTGGCAAGGCTCAATGAGGCTGGGGTACGGATTGCCTTAGGCACCGACGGCAGCGCCGCTTGGGCCCCCCACGTGGAGATGGAGGACATGGTGGCGGCAGGGATGACCCCGGGCGAGGTCATCGTGGCGGCAACTCGCAACTCGGCCGACCTGCTGCAACTCGCCGATGCCGGAACGGTGGAGGGGGGCAAGAGCGCGGACTTTCTGGTCCTGGACGCAAATCCACTCGATGACATCACCAATACCCAGCGAATCAATGCCGTCTATCTTTGCGGCACGGCACTCGACCGGGAGGAGATGAGCGCGAGGTTGACCGGCCAGACCTCGCCGTGATGAAAGTTCAACAAAACGAGGGCGTTGATCGCCCCCCCGCGGATCACGTCGGGTAGCTCTCAACCATTGAATCGCGCCGGAACTCTCGCAAGCGGACGCTGCTTGACGGTGTATCTGGAGAGGTGTATCTTACCGACATGAGACTCACAAAATAGCGTAAAGCTGAGACTCCAGAGGCGCGACTGCTGCCTTGGTGGTATCGGCATGCCTCTCATCCGGCCACGATTCGATCCATGCGGAACATTTCCGTAGTTTGGAACGGAGGAAACTAGCATGCAACACTTTGAAGGCAAACGCTTGTGGAGCGTCGCGCTCGTCGTGGTGCTCATCATTTTTTTTGGTTCCGAAACGGCAATTGCCCAGGTCGGCAGTGCCGGAATTCGGGGTGTGGTCCGGGACGCCAGCGGGGCCGTCATTCCCGGCGTCGAATTGACCGTGACCAACGTCGACACAAACCAGCAGCGGGTGCTGGTGTCCAACGAGTTCGGCTTGTATTCCGCACCCGGATTGCAACGTGGCAACTACGAGGTGACGGCCGAGCTTCCCGGCTTTCAGAGGTTCGTCAGCCGTGGGATCGTTCTGACCGTGGGCAGTGAAGTGGCCGTCGATGTCGTACTGCAGGTGGGCGAGATCACCCAGGCCATCGAGGTCACCGCTATAGCACAGCAGGTGCAGACCACCACTTCGGACATGTCGGAGTTGGTGGACTCGACAACGATGCGCGAACTGCCGCTCAATGGACGCAACTACGCCGCGCTGGCGCTCTTGCAACCCGGGGTGACCGACATGGCTCAGGCCATCTCAACCGGCAGCAATGCGGGGACTATAGGACACGGACTGCGCT
Organism: Terriglobia bacterium; assembly: GCA_963555775.3. Classification (GTDB taxonomy): domain Bacteria; phylum Acidobacteriota; class Terriglobia; order 20CM-2-55-15; family 20CM-2-55-15; genus JAJEDW01. Next base: position 1,172,715 of record CAUVWY020000010.1, read on the forward strand.
TCAGCGTCAACGGGGCTCGTTACACGGACAACACGTTCATGATGGACGGGCAGAACATTCAGGACTTTTTCAACTCCACGCCGTCCAACGCGGGAGGCGAAACGCTGGGCGTGGACGCCTTGGAAGAGTTCGAGGTCAAGACGGCCAACTACAGCGCCGAGTACGCGAAGGCGACGGGCGGCGTAATCAGTGCCGTGACCAAGTCCGGAACCAACCAACTGCGTGGGAGCGCGTTCTGGTTCCTGCGCAACGACAATCTGGATGCGGCCGACTTCTTCGACAACAAGGAGGGCATTGCCAAGCCCGAGTTCAAGCGCAACCAGTTCGGGGCCACCCTCGGCGGTCCGATTGTTCCAAACCAGACCTTCTTCTTCTTTTCCTATGAAGGAGTCCGCCAGAACCAGGGCAACAATGTCCGCCAAGTCGTTCCCACCACGGATGCCATCAACGGCCTGATCGATGGCGTGCAGTACGAAATCGCCCCGGAGGTCGTGCCGTACTTGAACCTCTACTTTCCAAATCGTCCCAACGGGGACATCCTGAGTCGGGGCCGGGGCGAGTACTTTGCTCTTCAGACCCAGACCCGGAGAAACGATAACTAACTCGCGAAAGTCGACCACCAGTTCAGCGATGCGACCTCGCTGTCGGTCCGCTATATCATCGACGATGGCCTAGAGAGGAGCCCCTCGGGAAGACTCGCGATACGGACCGAGCCGGTTCGGAACCAGTTTGCCAACATCCAGCTCCAACATATATTCTCTCCCGAGGTGCTGAATACGATCCGGATCGGCTACAACCGTTCGGTTCCTGGCTTTTCCCAGGAAAGTCTGTCCGATATCCCCGAAAGCATCCATGTCAATACCCGTGGGACCGAGCCCATAATCAATGTTAGCGGTTTCACCGGCTCCGGTTTCGACGTGCGGCGTCCCCGCAGTTTCGTCATGAACATGTTTGACGTGGAGGACACGCTGTCGATCACGCGGGGCCGGCACCAGCTGAAGATCGGCGGCAACATCCAGTGGCATCAGTACAACGTCCTGAGCACGCTTGCCGGTGGTGGCCTTTACGTCTTCACGTCCTTTCCGAACTTCGTCCGGGCGCGGCCGCGTTTTCTGCGTTCTGCGACGAATTGGGCCGATTTCTATCGCGGTTTCCGGCATGAGCTGGTCGGTCTGTACGTCCAGGACGATTGGCGCGCCACCGACAGGCTGACGCTCAACTTGGGCGTGCGGTGGGAGACCTTTACGCCCGTGGACGAAGTCAACGGTAAGGTTTCGAACCTATATGACTTCTTCGATGCGGAGTTGACAGTCGGCGAGCAGATGTACCAGAACGAGACGCTGCTGAACTTCGCGCCGCGCGTCGGTTTGGCGTGGGATATCTTCGGCGATGGCTCGACGGCCGTGCGCGCCGCGGGGGGCATGTTCTATCCGCACGTGCTGTCGAATGCATACCGTCAGCCTGGCGTGTCGAACCCTCCGTTTGGGGCCCGGCCGACGTACTTTGATGCTGTGTTCCCGAGGGACTCACGACTGGACGACCCCTTTGAGGCGAACGCCGTATTCTCCATCCCGAATGAATACGACACAGCCCGGGTGTACCAGTGGAACCTGGGCGTCCAGCGGCAGCTTCCAGGAGGCATGATCCTGGACCTCGGTTACGTAGGAAGCCGCGGCACTCATCTGCAGCAGGCTAATGTTGCAGACGATGCCAATACGCCCTTTCCGGAGATCGTCAACGGCCGGAGCTACTGGCGGCCAGGACTCACCGACGCCGATCGGCGCAACCCGAACTTCAGTGGGGTCGTCGCGGTGTTCCTTGACGGCGAAAGCTACTACCACGGTTTGACGCTCAGTTTGCGCCGGCGGCTCCAGGCCGGTCTGCAGTTCCAACTCGCGCACACGTACTCGCATTCGATCGACACCAGTTCCGCCCAATGGTCCTCGGGTCTCAGCGGCGGTTCCGTGCGGCAGGACGCCTGGGACACCAGCCTTCAGAGGGGCTCGTCGAACTACGACATGCGGCACAATTTCTCCGGCAACCTCCTGTATGATCTTCCAGGGTTGGCCAACGCGACGGGCGTCGCCGGGGCCTTGTTGAACGGATGGCAGTTGAGCAATATCCTTTCGCTCCGGACGGGATTGCCGTTTCAAGTGAGCGTGGACGGCCCGCCAGATCGTGACGGCGATTTGGTCTCGACGAATTACTTTCCGGATCTCGCTCCGGGATTCACAGCCGACCAGATCGTGACCGGCGATATCGACCGGTTCATCAACCCGGACGCCTTTTTGCTCCCAGAGCCGGGTTTTAAGGGGAATATGGGGCGCAACATCCTGCGCGGAAAAGGCTTCTTCAATGTCGACATGGCGCTCAAGAAGCAGTTTGAGGTGCGCGAGGGCGTCGTGTTGCAGTTTCGGGCCGAGGCCTTCAACGTGCTGAACCACACGAACTTCTCACTTCCGAGCAACACTGAGATTTTCCAGGGCTCTAGGTTTGCAACGCCAGTGGACGTGGCTGAGGTGACCAGTACAGTCAATCGGGCGAGACAGATCCAGTTCGGGTTGAAGTTGACGTGGTAGTTCGGCCCGAATTCATCGGTGGGTCGAAGAGGTTTCGATGAGGGACACTTTTGCATCGAGGCAGGAGTGTCCCTGAAAGCTTGGAATCGGTATCAGGGTGAGTCCCCTGCCTGATCGGAAGCCGGGGACCCACCCTGTGTTGCAATTGAAGTTGTGACGGCCGGCTCGTTCCTTGTCTCTCCGAGGCAGCATTCCTTCTCATACGCGGACGCTTGCGCTCCGTGGGCACAATTGGATCGACACTGAAAAATGAGAAGGGCAGATAAATCATGAAGAGAGCATTGATTGTTGTAGGAACCTGCATGGCCTTCGCCCTGATGGGCTGTTCCTCAGAGACGGTCCAGCCGGCCTCCGACCAGCAACCTTATGCGGCCCCTATTCCCTATGGGGTGGTCTACTATGATCCAGCCAACGCGTACAACGGGTATACCTTTTTCGGCAGCGTGCTCGTCGACATGAGAGGAAACCTCATCAGAGAATCGGCGACCGGCGACGGCGGTGTTTGGGGCGAGGTGTATGACGACGGCCATTTCTTGACCGTGACTGCCACGGGAGGTGGTCGAGGAGGTGCTGGCTGGAGCGGGGGAGGGCGGGCGATGACGCTCGTCGAGATGGATTTCGATGGAAACGTCCACGGTAAGTGGTCACCCGCGGAGTCCGGGAGGGAGGAACTGGAACCGCACCACCAATACATTCGGATCTTCAACCCGAAGGTCAATGACTACACGTATCTGGTCCTCGTATACACTCCGTTGGCCATGGACCCGCAGAGGAGAGACATCTCCTATCAGGAGGCCATTAACAATGGCGCGGATCCTTCGAAAGGCCTCAACGAAGAGCGTCCTCCGGACCAGAATGGGATTGTTGAAGTCGACCGGCAGGGAAATATCCTGTGGGAATGGTACGTATGGGATCATACGATTCAGGACTTCGACCCAACCAGAGGGAAATACGGCAACCCGGGAGCGCCGGAGAACTGGGGCAAGATCGACCTGAATCTGGCTTTAAACGATCAGGATGGCCTCGACTTCAGTTGGAGCACGCTGAACTCGATAGATTACAACCCTGAATTGGACCATATTGCCATCAACTCCAGGGACCACAGCGAGTTTTACATCATCGATCACGGCGCCACCTTTGTTCCAGCAGATCCGGCGGCCAGCAGAGCTTTGGCGGCCGGCGCGGCCGGTGATTTCATCTTTCGCTGGGGCACGCCCTCCAACTACCGCATGGGCCAAAAGGCAGAATGCAACCATAACCGCACGGCACAGATTTTTGGAGCCCATGACATTCAGTGGATCAGGGAGGGCACACCTGGGGTAGGGAATTTCCTGATCTTTGACAACGGCATGTTCCGCCTGAGCGAACGGCCCCGTTCGGCGGTGTTGGAGATCGATGTCCATGACGAAGAGATGGGGCAGTACATCTGGCAACACGAGGCAGGGTATAAAGTTCTCGACCCTCCCCTAGCAGCCTGTCGGACTTTCGGCGTAAGTCCTTTGTTTTCAACAACGGCCCTTTTTAGCCCGAAACGGTAAACACAGTCATATGAATGACTTAGGTTTTTGATTCGGTGTTAGTCCGACAGGCTGCTAGAGAGAGAACAGGTCTCCAACCAGGTCGTCGGGTACTGGGTTCTGCACTCGTATGACGGAACGCGTCTGTACCAGGATCATGCACAGGGAGCGAAGAAAATGCCCAACGGCAACATCATGGCCGCGACCGGCGATCGCGTTGTCGAATTGAGCCCTGAAGGAGATGTGGTGTGGGAATACCGTGGCCTAAGTGAGTTCGAGCGCTTCGCGCCCGATCACTCTCTTTTTGCCGAATGGGATATGACTCCAAAAGGCAGGCTCGCAGACCGGGCGGAGCCTGGAGGTCGCCCTGGACCGGGCGCCGTGGGGGGCGGCGGCCAGCTAATCAATTGACGCAATCATCAAAATTAACTACGGAGCTGGGAAATGAAGAGAATTAGAATCAGCCGGCGCGAGTTCCTCGGGGCCGCAGTTGCCGGCACGGCGCTCGCAAACGCACCGAACTTGATGGCACAACAGTCCGGGGGGACTCCGGGGAGGCCCAACATCGTTTTTCTTTTTGCCGACGACCTGGGATACGGGGACCTGAGCAGCTACGGGCGCCCCGACTACAAGACGCCGGTCCTGGACCAGCTGGCCGACGACGGTTTGCTCTTCAGCGATGCGTATGCCAACGCGCCCGTGTGCTCGCCGACCCGCGTTGGCTTTCACACGGGGCGCTATCCGCATCGTCTGCCCGTGGGAGCGGGTGGCGTGGTTGCGGCCGACGATGAGACGCTGGGCATTCCCCCCGAGCATCCGACGCTGGCCAAGCTGCTCCGGAGCAACGGCTATGAAAACATACTGCTGGGTAAGTGGCACATCGGCCGGGCGCCGCAGTTCCGACCCAACGCGCAAGGCTACGACGAGTTCTTCGGGTTCCTGACCGGCACGTCCGATTACTTCGCGTACACGAACACGGCGGGTTTTCGGGACTTGTGGGAAAACAACGAGCCCAGCAATGCGGAGGGCTACCTGACGGACCTGTTGACGGCGAGAGCCGTCGAAGTCATTCGCAGACAGCGGAACGGGCCGTTCTACCTGAGCCTCCATTACAACGCGCCGCACTCGCCCTGGGAAGGGCCGGGAGACAGAAGCCTGGATCACAGTCACCCCGTACAGGCAGGACCCGAGGGTTCTCCGGAAAAGTATGCGGAGATGATGAAAAGCATGGACGACGGCATCGGCCGCGTCCTCGAAGCGTTAGCGGATACAGACCATGAGCGGACGACGCTGGTCGTCTTCACGAGCGATAATGGCGGGGCTCGGTACTCGGACAATTGGCCGTTCTCGTTCCAGAAAGGCAATTGCTGGGAGGGCGGCATTCGCGTGCCGGCAATCGTACGCTGGCCGGGTGTCGTGCCGACGGGATTCCAAACCAACCAAGTGGCGACAACCATGGACTGGATGGCGACGTTTCTTGCGGCGAGCGGCACGAATCCGGATCCGAACTATCCCCTTGACGGTGAAAACCTTCTCCCGGTCTGCACAGGGGAACGGCGCGCGTATGATCGGACGCTGTTCTGGCGCAACCCCCAGCATGGTGCCGTACGGATGGGACAGTGGAAGTACCTCCGCGAACAGGGAGGGGAACACCTGTTCAACCTGCCGGCGGACCCTGGCGAGCAAACGGACCTCAAGGAGCGTTTTACCGAGGTGTTCGCTTCGTTACAGCGCCAGTATGAGGACTGGAACAGGCAGATGGTACCGCTCCCGGCTTGAAGGGGGCAGCGGGGTGTAGGGCGCGGCGGACTCGCCTGAGTCGACACGCTTGTTTAACGAAAACAGAAAATGGAGCTCGATCGATGAAAAAAATCTTGTTTGGTTTCCTTGCGGTGGTGCTCGTGTCAGGGGCGTACGCGCACGAAGCTTTCAGAGGGCCCACCGAACTGATTTGGCATGATCCGGAGAACGCTGCCCAGGGCTATACAATGTTCTCTGTCCGTCCCCGTCTGGATGACCACGAATTCACTTACCTCGTTGATATGGAAGGGAATGTCGTTCACAAGTGGAAAACCATTACGCCGACCTATGAGGGCGGAGGCTACTTCGTCGAAAAGACAGCCCATTTGACCGAGGAGGGAAGCATCATCCAGGGCATCATGACAGAAAACCCCGAAGACGGGAAACCACGGGCGGCTCTCCAGGAACTCGACTGGGATGGGAACCTGGTCTGGGAGTTCATCGATCCACGGGAGCGTTACCGGTACCACCACGCCTTCCATCGAATCTGGAACAACAAACTCAATGACTGGACCGTCATATTCACATCTCAGATTCCGATGACCCAGGACCAGGCGGTGGCCGCGGGGGCCGATCCCTCGGTGGAGTGGAATGCAGCTCCCGATGGGGTGGTCGAGATCGACATGGACGGCAACATTGTCTGGGAGTGGTGGACCCTGGATCACGTCGTTCAGGACCAGAATCCCGACTGGCCTAATTATGGCGTGATCACCGAACACCCGGAAAAGATGGATCTGAACTGGGGTAACGGATTGACGGGGAACTTCACCCATCAGAACTCCCTAAATTACAATCAGACCCTTGGCCAGGTCGTGGTCAACAACTCGAGAAGGAGTGAGTTCTATGTGATCGACCACGACGGCACCTTTGTCGCCGGCGATTTCGAAGCCAGCAAAGAATTGGCAGCGGGGCCCGGCGGTGACATTCTCTTCCGCTGGGGCAATCCCGCCGCGTACGGCGCGGGGGAAGGCCCGTCCTATGACGCCGATGGAAACAGGAGTTCTGAGGGCGACCAGCAGTTGCATTTCAGCCACGACATCCAATGGGTCGGCGACGGTCTGCCGGGAGCGGGAAATTTTCTGGTGTTCAACAACGGCGCCCGCCGCGCGGGGGGCTATCGTTCCGAAATCGTAGAGATCAACCCGTACCGGGGAGCCTACCCGAGGGCGGACTACATTCCGCCCCTTGCCATAGGCGATCCGACCGACCAGAGAGTCTGGAGCTTCACATCAGGCGAGCCCAATAGTTTTTACAGTGCGCACATTTCCAGCACTCAGCGCCTTCCAAACGGCAACACGCTGGTGATGTCCGGCCGCCACGGGCACGTTTTTCAAGTGACGCCCGATGGCGAAGTCGTTTGGGAATACACGGTTCCGGTCATGGATGACGTCGAGGAAGGCGCCAGCCTCAGCGACATCTATAAGAAAATCATCACGGACAAAGACCACAACTGGACATTTGCCGCCCGCTGGTATCCGCTGGATCATCCCGGCCTGGCTGGCAGGGATCTCACTCCTCAGGGGAAGATTACGGACATCCTGGATAGAGAGTGATGGCCCCGATTCGCGTTCGAATATGGTCCTGAACCGGAGACCTGTGCCACACAATGAGGGGCCGGTTGCGGCCCATGAACCGGTTCCACAGGTCGTCCGAATCGGGGCTAAAGACGTCACCGGGGTCGGCTCGGAACAAGGCCCAAGCGTCGGTTACAGCAAGCTCGGCGTCCAACTGGCCCGGGGCCCAACCCGTGTAACCCAGGAATACGCGCAAGGCATCGGCGTCGATGCTCCCTCCCAGTAAGGCTTCGATAGCCCCACGATCGGTGCTCCACCACACGTCTTCCCATACTCGCTGGAAGGGGCCCTGGGGTCGTTCACCCCTGCCGAGCACCACGACTCGATCTGGGTCAACGGGCCCGCCCAGGTAGATCGGATGTGGATCATCTGGGGCATTGGGCACCGTCACGCCCGTGGGCCGGTTCACCACCAACCCGACTGTTCCACCATCGTCGTGCGCCAGCAGGAGGATCACGCTTCGCTGAAAACGCGGGTCGGGCATCTCGGGTTTTGCAACCAGGAACACGCCCGGGGCTGGTTCGGCGGCTGAGAGTTGGGCTCGCACCCCTGGAGGCAAAGCGATTAGGACGACAGGAAGAAGAAACACTGCGGCAATGTGCATGCGAGACATCTTCGCGACTACAACGTAACGAAAACCCTGCTTTTCCTATCAGGGACAGGCTGGCAGGATCAGCCGGAGCGAGGCGATGGTTCAGTGGTCCGCATTCGCGAGTGACAGAGTAGGAGCGCCGAGAAAGAAGAAGCGGGCGCCGGCCGGATCTGTCCGACCGAGTGAACACCGTAAAGTGAGACAGTCTTTTGTGTTTTTTTCTTCCTGCCGGGTTTACATTTGCCCGACCACATCGTCGTCGGCGAAGTGAGAGGCGGCGAGGCGGCCGATCTGCTGCAGGCCCTCAACACTGGCCACGGCGGATCGCTGACCACCGTCCATGCCAACAACGCCTCTTCGGCCCTCTCGCGTCTGGCCAGCTGCGCCATGCAGGCCGGAGGGGCGCTGCCCTGGGAGGTCACCTGCCGCGGCGTCGTCGACGGCATCGCCATGGTCATTCACATGACGCGCCAAGGAGGCAGGCGCTTCGTCGAGGAAGCTCTGGAAGTCCAGGGCTACGACGCGGCGGCGAACCGTTGGCTCACCGAGCCCATATGGAGGAAACACGATGGACGAACAGACAAGGAGTGAAGAGATGAGAAGTGACGATAAGGAAGACAAGGTCATCCGTGTCGAGTCGCTGGAAGACTTCGACCGGGAGCTGGCGCGGGACGGGGGCGAAACCCTCGAGGTCCGGGCCTGGATAGCCGCCGAGTACGGCATCTGTCCAGCGTCAACTATTATTCCCGTTGACGACAATTAGAATTCCCGTTTGAGTTAAGGGATGTTCGTCGCCGTCCCGCCTGTGGGAAACGTGGTAAAGCCGTAGGCTTTTCCAAGCAGCGGTGGGAATCCGGGTCTTGCACGGATTTCCACGGATGCGGCGTTTTCCACAGGCCCGTCGCGGTCACTTGTTTCGTCCTTTCGCGTTCTTGGCGGCTTCCATGCGGTAGCTGGACAGATTCAGTTCCAGAATAACGCTGTGATGAACGATTCGGTCGATCGCCGCGGCCGTGGTCATCGGATCCTTGAAGATCTTGTCCCAGTCCGAGAAGACCAGGTTCGATGTGATCAGAATGCTGCGGCGCTCGTACCGGTGAGCCAGCAGGGTGAACAACACTGCCATCTCGTCCCGGCTGTGCTGGACGTAACCGATGTCGTCAATGATGAGCGCGTCGAACTTGTCGAGCCGCTTGAGTTCTTTCTCCAGTTCCAGCTCGGCCTTGGCCCGCAGGAGCCGCTGAACCAGCAGCGCACATGGAGTGAAGTAGATTCTCCGGCCCTTCAGGATGAGTTCATGCCCGAGGGCGCACAGCAGATGGGTTTTGCCGCTGCCCGGATTCCCGAAGGCCAGGACGTTCTCGGTGCGATCCAGGAAGTCTCCGTCAAGCAATGCATCCACGCGTCGCTCGACGGTTCGGGGCAATCGGGACTGTTCAAACGCCGCCCAGGTCTTCTCCCGGGGCAGTTTCGATTCCCGCAGGAGCCGTTCGATCTTCCGTTGCCGTCGTTCCTCCAGTTCCAGTTCACAGAGCGCCACCAGGTACCGGTCGTAGGCCCAACCTTCGTTGGTCGCTACAGTGGCCTGAACGCCGTAGTTGTCGACGAAGGCCGGCAAGTGCAACTGGCGCAGCGAGCTGGCGATCTCGGTCTTCACAGCCATGCCTCCTCCTCGACCGGATCCAGTAACGCGTCATAGTGTCGGATCTCGGGTGGAGCGATCCGAACCTGCCAGGGCGAAGGAACCGGAGTGTCCGCGTCGATGTGCTCCCGCACCGCTTGGACTGTGATCGGCAGGTCCTTGTCGATCCGATGTTTCAGCGCTTCGTGGACCCGCTCCTCACTGTCCATGGCCGCCATCTCGAGGATCTTCAGATACTGCCGGTCCGCGGTCCCCGGATGGTGTTCCCGCAGCCAGTCGTAGGTCACACGGAACAACAGCCGGGGAAACATGTCCTGCCGATACCGGTAGCGTGGAAAGGCTCCCGGTTTGCGGACCAGGGAATGAATCACGTGCCGGTAATCGATGGCGTGCTTACCCGATCCCCGCAGTCGCGGCATCTGCTCGACGCACTTTCCGCCGTACCAGACTTCCAGCCGTTCCGTATCCAGGCGGACCTACACGTGTTCGCCGATCAACCGGCTGTCTACCGAATAGACGTTCTTGCGCACCCAGATCGTGCTGTCCCGGGATACGCGAGCCCGGATGCGATGCGTATGGTCCAGTCGTCGAAGCGGGAGTTGCCGCAGAGGCCGGAGTTCCTCACCCAGCCGCTGGCTGCGACCGGCGTTGCGCCGGTCGATCAACCCCGCCAGAAACTGTTCGTATGCGTCCCGGCTCTCGAAGTCCCGGCTTCCGCGCAGCATCAGTTCCTGGTCGACCGCCGTCTTGAATCGATAGTGACTCTGCTCGACGTCGCCGTTCTCATTCGCCTTGCCGGCCTGGGTGTGCGTCGCCCGTAAACCGTAGTGGTCGAGCAATCCTTGATAGCGGGCCGTAAACTCATCCGGATCCTTCAGGTTGTTGACTGCCGCCGACAGGCTGTCGGTCCGATGTTCTTCCGGCGCTCCACCCAACTGCCACAACGCGTTCTGCAGTCCGGCCGATAAGCTCTCGAAGGATTCGGATAAACACAGGGTGACCGTCTCCCAGTTCGAATAGGTCAGGACGAAGTGATAGGCCAGGTGCTCGAACTTCTGGCCCTCGATGGTCACGTTCAGGCTGCTCATGTGCGTGAAGTCGCTCTGGCATTGCCGCCCCGGATCATGCACCTGAGGGAACATCACTTCCCGCTCCGGACCCGATCGCGCCCGCCACTGCTTGAACCGCCGCTGCAAACTCCGCAGTTGACCTTCCTGGAATCGGCCCGGGTACTTCCGGCCCAGATACTCAAACATCGTCTTCGCCTGAACCGTCGGATGCGCCCGAAGGATCTCCTCGATCTCCCCCCATACCTCTTCGAACGGATCCGGTCGGGTTCGCCATCCATGAGCCTTCCCAATCTGGCTCGGCAGCTGCTTCACCTCCTGGTACTTCCGGGCCGTCTTTGCGTCCATTCCCGCTTTCGAGGCCGCCTGGGCCACGGTCTCTTCGCTTTGTGTCAGCGTCATCAGTCGTCTCACCTGCTGATCCGTTACCATCCAAACATCTTGCAAAATCAATAACTTGGATCGGTAACATTTCTCTTGAGGCAATGGGAATTCTAATTGTCGTTGGTCGGGAGTTTTAATTGTCGCTGATCAGCATCTTCCCCGAGGACGTCGGCACCGACGACGACATCCGGGACGACGGCCACGAGCCAGCCACCGAACCCACCCCCGAGCGCCCGGAAAGGAGCGACTGATGCCGGAACAGGACGACGCCCTCTTTGCGGCCATTGCTCGCGACGACACGGCTGGCGTGGAAGCCGCCATCGATGCGGGGGCCGACCTGCACGCCCGCCAGGGCTATAACCACACGGCCTTGTCCCGCGCCGTCGCTAACGACTCGGCCCGCGTCGCCGACCTGTTGCTCGAACGCGGCGCGGACCCGAATGCTGTAAACGATCACCGAAAAAAGAACTTTTCTGAACAGTCGCCGGTTTGAAGGTCGTCATCATCGCCGAAGCGACGCTGAGGCTTTGATAAGGTAGAGCGACGCGGAGAAAGGGAAAACCCCGATCGTTAGAGCGATCGGGGTTTTGTTTATGGCGGCCCCGGTCAAAGGGCACGACCACAGCAATAACAAAGTCAGAGTGTCACGACAGGCCGCCGTTGTCCACTCCCGTGCGGGGTGCGATGGTCCGAGAAGTCGTGTTGCGACAGTTGTTTTGCCGGGGGTCGGGTTGCGGGGCGGTGTTCACCATCTGCCGGTCCTGTTATCGGGGGCAGGTCTACTGCGGGGAGGGGTGCCGCCGATGCTGCTGAGTAACCGGTGCTTCGGCATCTGTTGCGTGAAGGTAACAGCAAAGTCGCCGGTGCGTGTATTGTGAATGCCGCCGCCGCCCAATACGAGCGCGGGTTCTCCTTTGCCCATTCCGGCAGATTTCCGCTCCCGCGGTGAGCCAGTTCCTTCAGGTCCTTCTCGTAAACGGCCCTCGCGCTCGACGTAATCGGTTGTCGCGAGGGCCGACCGCCCTCCGGCGCGAGAACCGACGTTCGCTTTCAGATGATAAACCGCCACAACTATCGCCCATTGTCTCCAATCCACGCACGACATCTTTCTCTTCGTTCCGGATTTTTGGACCCGCCGCCTGATCCTCATGGGCTCTTACCTGGAACACGTCACCGGCGACGATCCCGACAAGCGTGTTCGCCTTATGAAAGGTCTCGATGTATTATTGGAACGGGACCGGGATCGAGGACGCTTCGACTTGGCGCCAAAACTAAGGACAACGCTCTAATGGCAATCCCAACTGAACCTGTCACCGACGCGCTCTACCAAGCTTTGAGCAGCCCCGAACCGGACCCCAAGGTGGTCCATGCCGCCATTGAGGAAGTCCGCCAGATAGCCAGCCAGAACGTCATCGCCGTTCTCGGAGCCAAGATCGACGCCCAAGGCGCCCGGATCGATATTAGATTTTCTCAGATCGAGGCCCAGATCACCGAGGTCAAGGCCGAAATGGACACTCGCCTGACCCATATCGAGGCCGAAATGGACACTCGCCTGACCCATATCGAGGCTGAAATCAAGACTCAAGGCGCCCGCATTGACGACCTGCGACAGGTGGTCTGGCGCGTGATCTGGCCGCTGATCGTTCTGCTGGCCATCCCCGTCTTCGGCCTGCTCTACAGGGTCGTTACTGCCGCCCCCGGTTAGGAGAGCAATTGTATCGTCAACGGGTTAGTTGGCCGGAACCCTCTCGCATCGCATTGTTATCTTGCGCTTCCTGTAATGACGCTCGGAAGCCGCGCTACGGGCCTGGAACCGCGCGACGGACGCCAGTCGGCGTTGGATTCCGACACCCGACTCCAGCGCGTATTCGGGAGGATTCATGGCACGCCCGGCGGAGTGGCCATGCACAATACCGCCTGGCAGGTGGCTACCCAAGGCCCGATTTGAGCCGCCTTCCACCGAGCACATGCAAATGAAGATGGTAGACGATCTGGCCGCCCTCCTTGTTCACATTGAAAATCGTCCGGAAGCCGGCCTCGGCCATTCCCTTCTCTCGCGCGATCCGGGCGGCGGCGTCGAACATTCGTCCAACGAGGGGGCTGTCCTCGGAGGTCACGTCGTTTAACGTCGGGATGTGCTTGCGGGGAATAATCAGAATGTGAACCGGCGCTTGGGGATTGATGTCTTCGAACGCGTAGAGTTCGTCGTCCTCGTATACCTTGGTCGACGGAATCCCGCCCGCGGCAATCTTGCAAAAGAGACATTCGGACATGCCCCCTACTTTACCGATATTCGCGCGGCCATGCACACTTCCGCCGGCCGTGAGGCCGTTCCCGGAGGGCCGGGCGCGACAATCCTTATGGTAGACTTCTTTCCAATGAAACGTATGAAACTACTGGTGTTTGCGGCGATTCTGGGCATGTTCGCGGCGGGATGCCGACAGGGTTCGGACCAGACCACCCTGCTTGTCTATTCACCGCACGGCGAGGAGTTGCTCACCGAATACGAAACGCGGTTCGAAGCGTCCAATCCGGACATCGATGTCCGTTGGCTCGACATGGGATCTCAGGACGCTCTCGACCGGATACGGAGCGAGCGCGCCAATCCTCAGGCCGACATCTGGTTCGGCGCCCCGGCAACCAACTTTTCTCAAGCCGAACGCGAAGGCCTGCTGGCGGCGTATCGGCCAACCTGGGCCGATGCCGTCGCGGATGACGCGCACAGCGACGGCGACTTCTGGTACGGCACCTATCAGACGCCTGAAGTCATCGCGTTCAATTCGAACATGCTGAGCCGCGACGAGGCGCCCTCGGACTGGGACGACGTCCTGGATCCGAAGTGGGCCGACGAGATCGTGATTCGCGACCCCATCGCATCCGGAACGATGCGAACGATATTCGCCGCCATGATCCTCAGGAACATGGACGCCGAAGGTAGCGTCGAACCGGGATTCGACTGGCTGCGGCAGTTGGATGCCAACACCCGGGAATACACGCTCGACGGAACGATTCTGATCCAGAAACTGATCCGCGAAGAAGCCTCCCTGACGCTCTGGAACATGCCGGATGTCGAATTGCGGCGGGTGCTCGACGGATACCCATTGGACTACATCATTCCTTCCAGCGGAACGCCCGTGTTGACCGACGCCATCGCCATCGTCGCGGGCACCGACAACATGGAAGCCGCCCAGGCCTATTACGAATTCGTCACCAACGAAGAGAGTCTGGCGCTGGCCGCCGAATTGTTCTTCCGCATCCCAAGCCGCAACGATATCCCCGCCGATGTCCTGCCGGAATGGCAACGGGATCTCGATATCCCGAGAATGGATATGGATTGGGATATGGTCGAGCAACGCTCCCAGGAATGGATGGAGTACTGGGACAGCTATATCCGGGGAGGACAGTGACCCACCTTGCACTGGTTCACGTCAACAAAAACTTCGATACGACTCAAGCCGTCAACGATCTAAGCCTCGAAGTGGAGCAGGGAGAGATCCTCTGCATCCTCGGACCCAGCGGTTGTGGCAAGACGACGACCTTGCGAATGATTGCGGGTCTCGAGGCGCCCTCCAGCGGACGGATACTGGCAAACGGCAAGGACCTGACGCCCATCCCGGCCCGGGACCGGAACATCGGCCTGGTCTTTCAGAACTACGCGCTTTTCCCTCATCTCAACGTTTTCGAGAACGTCGCTTTCGGACTGCGTGCGCGCCGCCAGACATCGGCCGACATCCTGAAGCGAGTGCGCCGGGTCCTCGATCGTGTCCGCCTGGCCCAATACGAAACGCGCCCCGTACACGCGCTCAGCGGCGGACAACAACAACGCGTGGCCCTGGCACGGGCACTGGCGATCGAACCCGAAGTACTGCTCCTTGACGAACCCCTGAGCAACCTCGACCCGTCCCTGCGAGAAGAAATGCGCGAACAGATTCGAACGGTCATCGACGAGTTCAAGGTGACGACGGTCTTTGTGACCCATGACCAGCAGGAAGCCCTGGCACTGGCCAACCGCGTCGCCATCATGTCCGAAGGGGTTTGCCGCCAGGTCGGGACGCCGGATGAGGTCTACAGTCGTCCGACCGATCCGTTCGTGGCCCGGTTCCTCGGCCGGGCCAATCTGCTTCCAGCCCGCCGGATTCGCGCCAGGAACGGGTCCGACGCGCTGGAAATCGCGCCGGATTTCCAACTGCCCGCGGCGGCCACCGATCCGGAGTCGGCGCTGGTATTCATTCGGCCCGAAAACGTCCTGCTCGGCGCCGGGGGGTACAGCGGTCGAGTGATTCGAACGCAATTCGAAGGTCCCATCGTGCAGTACACGCTCCAGATCGACGGCGCCGAAGTCGTAGCCCGCGAGTTTCACCACGGCCGGAAGCCCCACGAACCTGGAGACGAACTGCACATCGACATCCGCCAGGACCAATTTCACGTCCTCCAAGATGACGAGAACTGACGCAACATTGGAAGCGGGCGCCCGACGATTTCGCCGGAAGGTCTGAAATGAGGCGATTTCCGATTCCGAATCTCCAGTTCCTGCTGCCTTTCTCCATTTTCTCCGTTTTGCTTGTGGGAGTCCTTTATCCCAACCTCTTTACGGTTGTTGGCAGTGTCTTCCCCGAGGGAACATTTTCGCTGGAAACGTACGTGCGTTTCTTTTCGACGCCGTCGAGTCTCGAAGCACTGCGCAACAGCCTGGTCATTTCGATTTCGACCGTCGTCTGCTCGGCCCTGATCGGGGTTCCGCTGGCCTTCGTCTTCCATCGATACGACTTCACGGGGCGGCGGGTTCTTCGAGCCATTGCATCGGCGCCCGTCCTGTTGCCTCCCCTGGTCGGGGTGCTTGCGATCTATGTCTTCCTGTACGGCGAGAGCGGCACCGTCAGCCGCCTTATCCAGTACCTGTTGGGCCTGGACGAACCCTGGCCGCAGTTGAACGGGATGCCAGCGGTCGTCTTCATCCACGCCTACAGCATGTACGTGTACTTCTTCCTCTTTACAGGCGCCGGGCTCCAACGTCTCGACTACGCCGTTGAAGAAGCGGCCCAGAGCCTGGGCGCCTCCCGGATCATGACGCTGCGGCGTGCCGTGCTGCCCATGCTGGCGCCGGTTCTGATCGGGGCGGCCCTGATCACGTTCATGTCGTCGATGGCCAGCTTCAGCGCACCATACATCGTCGGCATCCGCGTGCTTTCGGCTGAAATCTATATTTCCAAACTCAACGGAAACGTTCCAATGGCGCTGGTTGAAACCGTGGTCCTGGCGTGCGCGTCATTGGCAATGCTGGTGATGCTGCGATGGTACGAAGGACACAGCCGCTACAGTTCGATTGGAAAAGGGGTCGCCACGCCCCGGGTCCCGATCGCTTCCCCGTTGGCGCGGCTCGGGGCCGGAGTGACGGGTACGGCGGTCGTTCTGTTCCTCCTGCTTCCGCACCTGATGGTTATCGTGATGAGTTTCGTACGGGACGGAAGCTGGACCACTGAACTGCTGCCGCCCGTTTATACGGCCGAAAACTATTTCCGACTGTTCAGCGACGCGCAGTTCTACGAACCCATCGTCAACAGTCTCTGGATGGCCGCGGCGGCCACGGCGGCGAACCTGGTATGGGGACTCATCGCGACATTCTGGCTGCGCAAACGGCGCGGCTTCAACCGCCGGTTCGCCGACGCCCTGATCATCCTCCCATGGGCGCTGCCGGGAACCGTCGTCGCCATTGCAATGCTGGAATCGTTTTCGACGTTGCTTGCCGGCACGATTGCGCTTCTCCCAATGGTCTATTTCGTCCGCAACGTGCCCTTGGTCTACCGTGCGATTGACGCGAGTTTTTCCCAAATGGATCCGTCGGTGGAGGAAGCCTCCGAAACGCTGGGCGCGGGAACGCTGTACACGATCCGGCGCGTAATCCTTCCTCTGGTGTTGCCGGGGGCATTGGCGGGCAGCCTTCTTGCTTTCATTGCGGCTTTTGGAGATTTCGTGATCTCCATCGTGGTGTTCACCTACCTGAACCGTCCCATTTCAATCGAGATCCTGTCGCAACTACGGGCCTTCAACTATGGAACGGCGGCGGCCTACAGCGTCCTCCTGATTCTGGTCATCGCCATCGCGCTGGGGCTTGGAGAGCGAATTCGCACGACCGGGGATTCGACGCTAGTACCATAGCCGCTCGTGGCGGAACCCGGCAGGACCGCGCGATTCCGTCACGGCAACGTTAGCAACCCGTGGCAGGGCGCCTTCAGGCGTCTCTCTGGCTGTCCCGGCGCGTGGGAGATTCCCCCGCGCATCAGCCCGTGCCGCCGGCATACCCGGCGGCATGGTGCGCATTTTCCATGCGGACCCGGCGATCAAAGAGGCCCGATAATGCCATCTGGCGGCGTCCCCGGCCCGACGTTGGTCGACCGATTGTGTTTTATGCGACGTTCGACCGCCGACCTCGAGGTGACGGTCGCGTGCTCGTCGACGAGCGATCCGCCGGCGTCCCCGGTCCGGACCTGCAGCCGGCCGACGTCGCCGAACGCGCCCACAGGCGGCCGCCTGTGGGATTCGTTCACGGTTACGGACCGCAGTCCTGGTAGTCCGAGACCATGCACGTCCGCGCCAGTTCCGTCGCGCAGCTGATGTCGTCGGGGGTCATGTCCCGTTCAAGATAGTCCTGGCCATTTCTGGCGATTGGGGCTCCGTTTGCGTCAGCGATGTTCAGCCACATGTGCGCGATCACGAAATCCCTGAGGACGCCCAGGCCCAGGGAGTACATGACCCCGAGGGAGTACTGCGCCTCAGCGTGACCCTGCTCGGCGGCGAGACGGAACCAGCGGAACGATTCGACCTCGTCCTGGGGGACGCCCTGGCCGTTGGCGTACATGGCCCCGAGGTTGTACTGCGCATCGGGGTCACTCCTTGTTGGCCGCGGTTCCATTTCAACCTCCGAATGTAGCGGTTGCGGGCGCGTTCCAGGAAGCCGTCCAGCCCGCGCTTCCGCCGGTGGTCAGTATAGCCGTGGCGTTCTGATTCGGACCTGTCCAATCCCGGCGACTCTGAACACGACGTTTGAGAAACCGGCCCGTGGAAGTGAAGTGGATCACTTCCAGCCGGGATCGGAACTGGACGGCAGGACCGGGAGGCGGCCACAGAGGGAGAGACGAGAGAAGAAAGCCCGGAGAAGCAGCCAAGCCGCTAACGGACCTAGTCGCGGTCGTCAGGAGCCGCCAGAGCCCTCGGGAGGGGGTTTCGATCCAGCCGCGCCAGAGCAGATGGAGGATAACTCCCACGAAACCGGCGATGCCGACCCCGCTGCCTGGAATTTGACATGAAGCTGTAGACAGGTTGACGACCGTATCATAGCGTGATACATATCACTTTTGTGATACGTGGTTTTAAGAGTAAGCGGACCGAAAAGATCGCTGCGGGTCAAACCCCAAAGGGATTTCAGGCAGACTTGTTTCGTAGAACCCGTGCCATGCTGACCGCGTTGAATGCGGCGGTTGAATTGGAAGATCTTCGCTTTCCGCCAGGCAATCATCTTGAGAAGTTATCTGGCGACCGCCAAGGTTGCCATTCGGTTCGGATAAACAAGCAATGGCGTATCTGTTTTGTCTGGACCGATAGTGGACCGGATGAAGTCGAGGTTGTGGATTACCACTGAGGACCGATTGAAATGGCTGATTTTCTTGCTCCGATGCATCCTGGTGAGGTTCTGGACGAACTGTACCTCACTCCCCTTGGGATGAGCGCCGGCGCCTTGGCAAAGGAATTGGGCGTGCCTCGCACGCGGATAGAGCGCATTGTAAAGGGCCAGACGTCGATGACACCGGATACCGCGTTTCGACTCGCGAAAATATTCAGGACAAGTCCGCTTTACTGGATGAATATGCAGACGAGCTACGATCTTGCCGTGGCGAGTGCGACGGTCAATGTATCGGATATTAAACCTCTTGACACCATTTTCAAGTAGGAGCTCTTTCGACGACTGGACTGCCCAGGATCGCCCTACAAGGAATACACGGCCGGCCCCCTGCCGCGATTCTGAACACGACGTGCGAGATAACGGCCCGTGGAAGTCAACCGGATCACTTACAGTCGGACCACAAGGGACCGGCGCGGATCGGCCTGGCGTGGGTTGACCGATTGGTTATTATGCGACGTTCGACCGCCGACCTCGAGGTCGGCCCGCTCGTCGACGAGCGATCCGCCGCGGCGCGATAGCGTGAGATATGAGATTGTTTCAAGTGGCAGGGGGTTTCGATGAGAGGTCAAACGAGAGTTGTTCGGACTTTGCGCGAGCGTGTTGCTTTGGGATTCGTGATGGGGCTTGCTGTGGGTTTTGGCTCTGATGTCGTGTCGTTGGTGTTCTTTGGCGATAACGAGTTTTCCGGGCGAGGCATGCAAATGACGGCCTTGAGGTATGCGTTGTTTGGTTTCCTGTGGGCCGGAATCGCGACGATTTTTAAATCGTGGGGTCCGACAAGGTCAACGAAAAAGGAGTAGGTGGGAAGTTGACAACGGCCCGGCTCTTTCCGCCGGGTGGTGAACCTGATTTACTTGAAGCGTGTTCGGGTATGAGATAGGGACTGTTTCAAGTGACAGGGGGTTTCGATGATAGGAAAAAGCGCGATCCGCCGGTTCATGACAATGGATTACGAGTCGGCACTTGTCCGTGCTGCGGCTGGGTGGATTATTGGCGTCGGTAGTTGGTTTTTCGCCGCGGGAGTTTTTGCGCTGTTCGGCGTATATCCCTTCCCATCCGATATCTAACGTTCATGGCGCTGGGATCGGGATTTTGCGTTGCTTGCGTGCAAGGATTGTTACCGAGGCCATACGTCAGAAAGGAGTCAAGAAAATGATGGTACGTTTGGTTTCTCTCGCCCTTGTTGAGGTATGAGCTTGTTCCAAGTGACGGGGGGGTCGATGAAAGATCAATTGAAGAGATTTCTTTTTCAGTACCCTCGTACCAAAAAGGAACGTGTGATCTTTTGTTTCGGAATGTGCGTGGTGATTTTAGGATCGATGTCTTTCATTGGGGATCACGGACTTTTTGCTTTAGAACGTTGGTACTTGATCGTTTTGGCCGTGGCCTTTTATTCGGGCGTTATCGTCCTGACATATGTGCTTACGCTCCCATTTTTCGATTCTTTGAGGAATCGAATAGAGGCAAGAAGAGCTTCAAAACAAATAAAACGTGTGTAGCTGTGTGGTCGCCAATCGGCCCCAGGAGTCGCTGCTCATCATTCGGAATCCTCCTTTGGGCCCTCGATCTTAGTTGAGGCTGCAGTCTCGAAAGAAACGGCGAAGAGCGCCGTAGATGACATCCCCTCCGCCCAGGACCTTGCAACCAAAGCAGATATCGCCATAATCACCCTTCAATTGTTGTACGACCGCAGCGGGCAACCGATTCGTGTCAAGCGTCTCGAACGTCTTGCCTCGCGGCAGGCGGGCGGCCTACGCGCTCTACGACCGGTCCGGGCGGCCCGTGGCGGCGGTTTCGCTTCCAAGCCACTCTAGGGGCTTCCTGTCTTGATAGAAAGACCAAGACCCGGATCGCGGTTTCTTGGATCGAGACCCCTTCGCGCGACCCTGAAGGGTCCTGCCACGGGTTGCTAACCCTGCAACCGCTTGTGGCGGCGAATCACGAAATAGAATCGACTGTTCAGACAGAGCGCCGCAACGCTCAGCCCGGCGATCAATCCGACCCACATGGCCCTTGGCCCCATCGACCAGACAATGCCCAGCGTATAGCCGATAGGGATGCCGACGGCCCAATACGCCACCAAGGTGATCAGCATCGGCACCGCCGTGTCCTTCAGGCCTCGAAGCGCGCCGGAACCGGCAACCTGAGCCCCATCCGAAAGCTGGAAAACTGCCGCCATCAGGATCAGATCGATGGCGACGATCCTTACCGCCTCATCGTCGGTATAAATTCCGACGATCAGATCTGGAACCGATACCAACACCGTGGCAGACACGGCCATGAACAGAACGGCCATACCCACCCCGACGAAACCGGAACGGCTCGCGGCGGCCGGATCCCGCCGCCCCATCGCCTGGCCGACCCGTACCGTGATGGCCATCGACAGCCCGAGCGGAATCATGAACGTTACCGAGGCGATGTTGACTGCTATCTGGTGAGCCGCCACCGTGGAAGTGCCCAGGGAACCCATCAGCAGGGCCACCACCGAAAACATGCTGGCCTCGAGGAAAACGCTGATTCCAATTGGAAGGCCCAGTCTGACGATTGCTGCCAAGTCGGCCCACCGCGGCCAATCGAACCGGTCGAACAGATGGAACCGCCTGTAGTGCTTGCTCGAGGCAATGTACGCGAGCATGCATCCAAACATCATCCAGGTCACCAACGCGCTCGCCCATCCACACCCCACGGCCCCCATTGCGGGCACTCCAAGGCGTCCGTACATGAACACGTAATTCGCGCCCACGTTGACCGCCAGTCCCAGGAAAGTGATCACTAGAATCGGCCGCGTTCTGGACACGCCGTCACCGAAACACCGCAGGACGGTCAGGGCGCAGAGCGCCGGCAGCCCCCAACTGATCGCATCGACGTATCCCAGTGTCACCGGGACGATTTCGGGGTCGACCTCAAGAAAGTAGAGCACCGGGTCGGCGTTCCGTATGACCACAAAACAGAAGCAGGCCAGGATCTGCCCGAGCCAGGACGCTTGACGCACAAACCTCCCGATCTCCTCATTCTTACCCGCACCGAACAGATGGGAGACGAAAGCGGTGACTGCCATCATCAATCCGATGACGAAGAGAGCGACCAACATCCAGAGGCTCCCTCCGACGGCAACCGCGGCGAGAGCTCGCGGACTGAGGTTTCCCGCCATCACCGTATCGGTGACGCCCATTCCGATGGAGGCCAATTGGGCGCCGATCAGGGGGAGGCCCAGCCTTAGCAGCGCGCCCGCCTCCCTGAGGGCGGAACCCACGCCGCCAATAGCCGGTTTTCTGGACGGGGAGAAAGACATGGATGTGGACACGCGGAATGACAGACGGAATCGCTAACGCGGGTTTCCCGAGAAGACAAACTCCTCGACCGGACGCCCGCCGATGAGATGCTCCTGGATGATGCGCTCGAGAACCGGAGGCGTTGCCGAGCGGTACCAGGTACCCTCGGGGTAGACCACGGCAATAGGCCCCTCAATGCACACACGGAGGCAGTTGGCCTTCGTACGATAGACGCACGGTTTGGCTTGAGTCAGTCCGAGATCCTTGAGCCGCTTCTTCAAATAATCCCAGGACTCGCGTGTCGCTTCCACAGGCGCGCATTTCGGCACGCTTTGATCGGCGCACAGAAAGACGTGCCGTCCGATATTTCCAATCCCGAGTGTGGCTGCAACCGCGGCGAGCGCCTCCGGAGGCGTGGCGTTTTCAGGCATGGGGTTCATTGTAATCGGTTTTTTCGCGCGAAGGTTCCCGCCATCCGCCGTGGATTCCCGTCGAACGAACAGGGCCGACCATCACGGGATTTGCGGATTTGCGGTCCAACAGTCCAGCCTGTCACACCAAGCGGCGGGGTCGCACCGAAGAGTCTGCCACTGACTGTTATCGGTCGGTCAGGATGGCGTAGCGATAGGACGTTTCCGGAGCCTTGATGCGACCGCTCTCGACGAGCATGTTCACGGCCTCGGTAGCCGAGGTCAGGTAGAACCACGCGACAAACTCCCCGAAAGACGTGTAACCGGCGGCATCGAATCGGGAACCGAGTTCCAGCAACGAACTGCGTTGGGATTTGAAATACGGCAGCAGGTGATCGCGCGCGGTCACACTGGCGAATACACGCCAGCCACGCGCATCGTCGTATTCAAAAACGGGGGCGGTACGGCCGAGCTCACCGATCTCGACTCGCGGTTCATCCACGGGAACCGGTCCGATCGAAAACACGTTGTACCGCCCTACCGGCGCCGACTGCAAGATCAACTGCGGTGGACCGGCGTCGCCCTCCGTCATCCATGCATAGTAGGCCTCGCGGCGTCCGGCCCTGCGCGGCGGGGCCGGCATCAAGGTCTTGTCGTCGAACAGCGCATCGATCATTCCGCCAAAAAGAAGCCCACCGGCAACCACCCGGTAGAGCATCTCCTCGCGTGGAAAATTCTGGCCCGCTTCGAGCGACGACACCAGTTCTTCGAACCCGCTCCACTGGCTTTCTATCGTTCTCACGAAGCCCGCGGCGGTCTCGCCAATCAGCGGCGCGGATTCCGGGAGTTCATCTTCACGGTAAACCGGAAACCCGGGCCTCAGGTCATAGTCGTTCCGTCCTCGAACCAGGCGGTCGTCTTCGAACTCCTGAAGCAGGGTCAACACTTCGACTTCCGGATTTCCGGACTCCTTGATGTGCTTGTCCAGATTCCATCCCTTGTGGAAAGCCGATATCAACAGTCGGGCCGGCTCCGGCGCGAAACGTTCCACCGCTTCGGAACTATACGGAAAGACTCCATACTTGAAATCCGCATGCACGTCGGGACGCTCGTCCTGTGCGTTTACACCCACCGTGAACGAAATCAGAAAAACGAAAACCCCGATCGGGACAACTGTGCGGAAAGGTTTCAATTGCAGTGGTATCGCTCTCATGGCCTCGGCCCCTGGAGTTTGTTGGATCGGCGCTGTGAAACAGCTCTAACTAAAACCCTGCACGGTTCCGCCACGGACTGCAAGACAATCTTGAACCGATCGATCGGATTCGCGCCCCCCACCTGAAACATCTACCAGAACACCTGCATGCCGAGTTGGACGATTCTGGGTGAACGGGCAACGAACAGAGCCCCGAAATCGGCCGAGTCGGCAAAGTTCTGCATCGTCGGCGGTGCGACAAAATTAGGATGGTTGAAGGCGTTGTAGAAATCGACCCTGAATTGAGCCGCAAGCCGGTCGGAAATCCGGAAGTCGCGCAACAGCGCCAGATCGACGTTTGCCAGACCGGGACCTGGAATCACGTTCCGCCCGCTATCTCCAAATCGGCCGAACTCGGGAACTTCGAAGGCTTCCGTGTTGAAGAAGCGGGACGGAGTCGGATCGTCGATGCGCGGATCGCCAACAAGGTTCGGACGGTTGACGATCGGGCTGCCGGTCCCGGCGACATCGGTCGCCAGAATGGCCGAAAGCGGGAAGCCCGACTGCGCGACAGCCGACACCTGGGCCTGCCACCCTCCGGGGTCTCCGACAAAGGGCAGTCCGAAAGGAAGGTCGTACACACCCGTTACCGTGAAGCGGTGTTTGACGTGAAAGTCCGACAAGCCGCGTTCTCCCGCCAGGTTGTGGCTGTTCTGGGGAAGGATGCTGATCAGGGTCGCGTCGTCGATGGAACGGGCAAACCGGTACCCCGCCCGGAAACTGAGGTCCCTTCCCCGGCGGCCGGTCAGGGCCACGTCGAGCGCATGGCCTGACGACGCGGCACTGGTTTCGAACTGAAAAACATTCCGGAAATCCGGAAACCGGCGCCGTTCATCGAGTGTGACCGCGAGTCCTTCAGACGGCTGGTTCAGGTTGACCTGCCTCCGCAGATGCGTCCCCTTCTGACCGGTATAGGCCACAGTGAGATCGTATCCCGGTGCGAGGGTCCGTCCCACCAGGAGGTTCCACTGCTGAATGTACGGGTTCACCAGGTCCCGAGATACCGAGAATGCGCTGGGCGGGATCGAGTCTTGAGAAACATCGAAGGCGTCGGTCAGGTCGAAGCGCGGGAGCACCGGATCGTTGTTCCGGACATCGAACCGCACGAAGGGCGCGTTCAGGCCCAGCATGAAGAGACTGTCGCCAACCGAGAGCGTGTCGTAGAAGATGCCGTAACCCGCGCGCACCACGGTGTTCGACATTGGACTCCAGGCAAGACCGACCCGCGGCCCCCAGTTGTTGCGATCCGGACGGTATAGCCGGGCGGGCGAAGTTTCGAGACTGCCGTCGGACCGGAACGATCCCGCCAGACCGGAAGACTCGCTGAATGGCGCCTGGTAGTCGTATCGCAACCCACCGCTCAATCGCAGATTCGGCCGCAGGCGCCAGTCGTGCTGAACGTATCCGGAAGCCATCACGGTGGTGAACGTCCGGTTCGGATCTCCCTCGATCCTCATGGCCGCGACGGGGAATCCCAATAGCAGATTGGCGATGGAGTTTCCCGAGTAGGACGCGTCATTGAACTGGAATTGCCCGCGGCTGAGCAGGTCGATGAATGCATCGAAGTGGAAATGACGGAAACTGCCGCCAACGGTTGTGGTGCGCGTACCGTGATCCCGCGACAGATCGCTCCAGGTCTCGATCGTGCGGTTGCGCCGATCCTGTGGCACGTTCGTCGCATGCCCGATGTTCGAAAATCCGGAAATCACGATCGCCGGCGTCTGATTGGCCTCCAGGATCTCGCGCGGTTGACCCAGGTGGCCGAACGAAAAATGAACCTGATGAAGAAGCGAAGCACCGAATACATGCGTGTTCGACGCGCGGAACGTGTTCGTCGACAAAGCGTCCCGGACACCGAATCCGGGAAGATTCGTGATGCCGGTCACAAGATTGAACGGGTCCACGGTCCTGTCGCGGCTGTATTGGTACTCGAACGAAATTTCATCCGAGGTGGTGGCGCGGTGGTCGATGCGGACTCCGAACGCATCCGCGACCGTGTCGAGAATTCCGACACTTCGATAGTTCTGAATCGTGCTGCCGGGAACATTCGGCGCGGGATAGAGCGCCGCCAGCGCCCGCCCCGCGGGATTCAGCCGATCGGCGGGTATGACGTTGCCGGGAAATGGGAACCCGGTTTCAGGATCAAGCACCGTCTGCCCGGCGCTTGAGAAATCGCCCGCTAGCCGCGCGGGGTTGGGGACCGTGGCGGCGCGCGTCACCGACTGGTGCGCCCTCAACCCCCAGTAACGTACGAATCCGAACGTTTCGTCCCGAAGCGCACCGCCCGCCTCGGCCCCGAAGTAGTGGTATTTGAATGGAGGGAGGGGTTCGTTGGGCCGATCGAAGTAGTTGCGGGCGTTCAGGGCGTCATTGCGGTGAAAGTAGTACATATCGCCATTGAAACGCTGCCCTCCCGGAGGCAGCGAATCGTCGACCCCCGCGTATGGAACGAAGTCCGCTGAGAACTCGAACGACTCGATCAGCGCCGCCGCACCGGGAGAACTCGCAAAGACGTTGCCCGAAGCCGCGATCCACTGCTGCGACGAACCTTCCGCGATACCCGACACGTTGATTCCGCCGCGCAATCCGAAGAGCCGGTCCGAACGCGGCAGGTCATTGCGGAGCGCCGGACCTTCGGCGCCGACAAGAGACACCGAATCTTCAAGAAGCAATTCGACCAACTCAACCTCAGCGGCATTCCCTTCCAGAAGCACGACCTGGATGTCGTAACTGCCGCCTGGACCCAGTGCGGCGCGAGTCGTCCGCACCGACCGATATCCCGTATGGCCGACCTGAAGTTCGAACTCCCCCTCCAGTTCAAACGTGAACCGGCCTTCGGAATCGGCAGGGAACTCCAGGACGCGTCCATCCTCGAGGTATAGGACGACCGCTGCGTCCGCGAGTGGCAGGCCTGTCTCGCCGGTCACGACACCGGACAGAGTGGACGGCACCGCCTGCGCGAAGGCCAGAGGCGGAAACAAGAGGAGTGCGAGGGCAACGGTCATGGGTCCTGCCACAAGCTGTAAAATACAAACGGCTGTTAAATACAGACGGCCTTGGCGCTGAGAATATTCTCGATGTTTCGAATCCGATCGATGACTTCCGCGGAAGGCGGCTCGTCGATCAACAGCAACTCCAGAGCCTTTCCTCCTACCCGATCTCGGCTCAGGTACATCCCCGCAACGTTGACGGAGCATTCACCGAGCAGCGTCCCGACCCGGCCAATCACGCCCGGAGTATCGTCGTTAGCCAGGAAGATCATGTTGCCGCCAAGCACCGCTTCTAAATCGTAACCTTCGATGTTGACGATTCGCGATTGCTTATCGGTGAAGACGGTGCCTGACACGCGATGCAAACCCCGATCGGTACCCAGTTCGATCGTAATCAGACTCGTGAAGTTTTCCGGAACCGGGACTCGGGTTTCTTCGACTCCGATTCCCCGCTGAGCCGCGACGTGGCCAACGTTGATCAGGTTGACGCCTTCCTTGAGAATGGGTTCAAGCAATCGCTGCAGGATGGTTGAGGTCAGATACCCCAGATTCATGTCGCAAACTTCGCCCGAATAGCGAATCGCAACGCTTTCGATCGGTCCATCGGCAATCTGACCCACGAAGGAGGCCAGCCGGCTCGACAGATCCACGAAGTGCCTGTAAAGCTCCAGTTGGCCCGCCTTGAGTTGAGGAAAGTTCAGGGCGCCGCGAACGGCGTTGTTCACCAGAAAATCGGCAACCTGCCGGCAGATGTCCTCGGACACCTTTCGCTGCGCCTCGACTGTCGAGGCGCCCAGGTGCGGAGTGGCGATGAAGTTGTCGAGTTCGAGCAGCGGAGATTCCGTATTGGGCTCTTCCTGGAAGACGTCGAGCGCCGCACCGGCGACCTTGCCCGACTTGAGGGCGTCATAAAGGTCCGATTCGTTGACGATTCCTCCGCGGGCGCAGTTGATCAACCGGACGCCGTCCTTCATCTTTCGAATGGCCGCGCTGTCGATCAGGTTTCGAGTACGCTCGGTGAGCGGCGTATGAACGGTAATGAAATCGGCGTCGGCAAACACACGGTCGAGTTCGACGATCTTGATGCCGCTGGACAGATCTGCGCCGGGACTGATAAACGGGTCGTAGGCGATGACGTTCATGCCGACGCCGAGGCCCACATGACCCACGTGACTGCCGATCCGGCCGAGACCAACGACACCCAGCGTCTTCCCCGCTAGCTCCACTCCCTTGAACCGGCTCTTTTCCCACAGGTGTTCTTTCAGCAGGTGGTACGCCTGCGGAATGTTGCGAGACAGCGCGAACATCATGGCAACGGTGTGCTCGGCCGTGGTCGTCGTGGAGCCACCCGGTGAATTCATCACGAGGACGCCCCGCTCGGTTGCAGTCTCGATGTCGACGTTGTCGACACCGACGCCTGCGCGTCCGATGACCTTCAGGCGGGGCGCGCCCGATATCAATTCGCGATCGACCCGGGTCGCGCTGCGGACGATTATGCCGTCCATACTGGCGATGGTTTCGAACAGATCCTCGCGGGAAAGCTTCTGGTGGACGACCGGCTCGATGGCGCGGGTCATCTTCAGTACGTCCACGCCGGAGTCATCGATCCCATCGATCAAAAGAACTTTAAAATCAGACATTTGCGTCAATTGTGGAGTGTCCCGGCAAAGGCCGGATTATAGCATGCCGAAAACCTGCGCCGAGCCGCCTCCGGCCCGCGCTGGTACACTGACGGAGGAATCATGGGAAGTGATGACGTTCTTCGCGGAAATGGAGTCAACAAAGTGAGCGCGGAAAGAAGGTGGGTTCGGGCGGCGGCAGTTGAAGAGATCCCCGACGACGGGATGGTTCTGGGCGCGAAAGTCGAAGGGCTTGAAATCGCGTTGTTCAACTGGAACCGGACCTTTTATGCGCTCGAAAATCACTGCCCCCATATGGGTTTTCCCCTGACCGAGGGGATCCTTCAGGACGGCATCGTGATCTGCGGATGGCATGGCTGGCGCGTCCGGTTGGAAGACGGGGGTTGCCCGGGCAAGACGCTCACGGCTCGCACTTACCCCTGCGAGGTTCGTGGAGACGATCTGTTTGTGGAGGTTCCGGTTATTCCGTGACGCCGCAAGGGTTGGGCCGCAAGCTGGCGGAATTCATTGGATTTCATTCGGGTCTGCAGAATTGGAACGGCGGAATTGGAAATTTTTGTATTTCGGATCGTCGATCGCCCAACCCGCATGAACCTGGAACGGACCTGCCGGCTATTCGAGTTCAACCCACAACGAACCCGCCGCGCCACTGGCGGTTTCGCGAACCACGACCCGGAACCACCCCGCCTGACCGTCTCCGTTGAGGAAGCGGAACAATTCGTAACCGCTCTCGTTCGAAGCCGCCAGAAACTCCTCGTCGGTCAGTTGAATCGTCAGGTTGCCCATCTGGGCTTCCGGATTGGTATCTCCGCCATCGACGATCAGCGTAGCGATCTCAACCGTGCCCACCCAGACACCGTCCCTGAATGCCATGTCCAGATCGTTTAGGTTTAACGCCAGGCGCGTGACGTATTCTCCGTCTCGTCCAAACAGAGGTTGTCTTGTCGCGATCAGACCGAGATCGGTCGCATTGATCGGACTCGTCACCAGATCCTCCATCGGAGCGATCCCTTCGATCTGACGCGTGCCGGGATCGCCGAAGCCATAGTATCCGCGACGGTGACGCACATCGATGTCGTCTCGATCCACATCGACACGCAGTTCGTGCAGTTCGCTGTCCTGTTCGGGGTCGTCGGGATAGAACCCCAGAGTGTAAACAATTCGGGTATCGTCGACAGCCGACTGCATCGCCGCGGCAATCCCGTTGGTGAGGTAGAAGGCTTCCCCGCCCGTGACCTCGGCGATGTGCCGCATGGTGTTGGTGCTGTTGGGCTCCACCTCCAGCCGGCTCTGATTGGCGGCAACCGATCTCTGGAACCGTATCCGCCGTCGTGCACCCGGACCCGCATTCGCGGGCGCGGTCGGCCCGTTGAACTCCGGCGCCAGCAGACCAACGGCGCTGATCGGATAGACGGCGACATTGGCATCCGTGAGGGCGCGTGCAGTTCGTTCGAGCTGTTTCATGGTGGGGGCCGACACCTCATTGCTGAGGAAGTGCGATGACGGCTCGAACGAGAATGGAAAGCGGCCCGCCAGCCAAACCAGGTTCTTGCGTCCGGGCAGTCGGGACATATGATTCGCGACGGCCTCGAGAACGTCCGCGGTGATGCGTATGCGGTTGTTGATGAAATATGACGCCGTCTGCTGGTCCAGGTCCGCGGTCCCCCGCTCCGCAATTCCCGTACCCGCATTTTGAGCGTCGACCAGATCCGGGTCCAACCCCACCTCGTTGGAATTGGCTTCGAAGCCTCCCGTGGCGCCCTGGCCGAACGAGGCAGCCAACTGGCTTGAAACGGACGTACCGGTGCCGGTAACGGCCCTTGTCAATCGATCGGGGTCGTTGGTGTAGTCCTGAACCAGCTTCAACTGCGTGCCCAACTCGTAGATGGCGACCTGATGCCGGGGATCGAGCGTGGCCAGAAACTCCACCGCCTGGTCATTCGCATAGGGCTGGTCTACAGCCTCGGTGTTGAGGCGATCCAGCAGCAGAATGGTCGCACTTGCCGGCTGGCCGTTCGAGCTGTCCGGCCGGTTGGACACGGCGTCTTCGGGAAGCGCGCCAGGCACGGCCGCGATCTCGACTTGCGGCGCCGGAGCCGTCGCCTCGGTGATCTCGAAGAGAACGATATCCACGGATTCGCCCTCGTCGTACAACGTAAAGTCTTCGACCGACAGATCCCGAACCGGGCCGTCGTCGTCGCGGACCACGACGTCCACCTGAACCAGACGGGTCTCGACACGGAGCACGCCGCCCGATTCCGCATCCGGCGGGGATTCCTGGGCAGCGGCCATGCCCCCGGCCGCGACCATAACCGCCAGCAGCGCGAAGACACCGGGCGGCACGTGTTGAGAGTGCGTTTTCATGCGAGGATTCCTGAAAAACAAGGAAAGTCTATGGGAGCCGGGACAGCCCGGCAATCTAATTGTCCGGAAGGCCCGCGTCCGGAGCGATTCAGATGTCGAGGGTCCGGCCGATTCCCTGCTCCCGGGCCCGCTCGTAAACAAGTGCGCCCAGCGCGACGTCTTCAAGACCGACACCCTGAGACTTGAAGAAGGTGATGTCGTCGTCCGACCGCCTCCCGCCATAGCCCTTGACCACATCTTTCAACTCGACCAGTTCGTCCCAGTGGCGCCGGCCGTGGCCGAGTGTCGGAATGAGTTCGCCCCCCTCGATTCGGGCTTGAGCAATGGAATCGACGACCAGGCGATCGGACCGGAAGATGGTTTCGGAATCTACCTCGCGGCGCAGAATCATGTTGCCGCCCGCGGCATTGACGTGGGTCCCGGGTTCGAGCCACTTCCCCAGAAGCACCGGCTGCCGGCTGCCCGTGATGGTGGTCACCAACTGGCTCTGCCGAACGGCATCCTCTGGCGATGACGCCGGTTCGAGGCGGGCCCGAACCTTCGGTCCCATCGTTCGAATGAACGCCTCGGCCTTCTCGGGGGTCCGGTTGACGATCCACACCCGTTCCATTTCCCGAACCGCATCCATGGCCTGCAACTGGCTCCGGGCCTGCCATCCCGCACCGAAAAGCGTGGCCACCTTCACGGTTCGGCGCGCAAGCAACCGGGTCGCCAGACCGGTTGCGGCGCCGGTGCGGATCTGTCCCAGGGCATCGGCCTGCATGACGGCCAACATTGCGGCTGTCTCGCTGTCGTAAAGATAGAAGTGGAAGCGCGGCTTGCCCTTCCCCGTCGCATAGGTCTTGTAGCCGAAGTAGCCGGGAACAGCGCCCGCCAGAATATGCAGGAAGAGGTTGTTGGTGGCCAGACGGCGCCGGGGGAGCGTGGTCGCGCCTCCCGTGGCCTGTTGGGCAAAAGCCGCTTCAAGAACATCGATCGTCTCGGGCACCGAGACCAGGCCGGCCACTTCATCTTCGTTGAGAAACAGAGGACTCATGCGTCTCGCTCCAGGGATCGAATGCCGGACGCGCCGGCCACAAGGACAAGGTCGGCCATGTTCGCGAACAGGCCCGAGTCCACGACCCCGGCGATCGACTTCAGATCCTGTTCCAGCGCGGCAGGGTCGTCCAGCGGTCCAACGTACCAGTCGACCATGTGGTTTCCGTTGTCCGACACGAAGGGGGCGTCCGCCGCCATCCGCAACCGGGGTTCCCCGCCGATGGTCTGCAGGTCCCAGGCCACGATGTCGGCGGCGAACGGCACCACTTCGACCGGTATTGGCGACCGTGTCCCGAGACGGTCCACAAGCTTGCTGTCGTCGACCACGATCACGAATCGCCGGGAGGCCCGGGCAACGATCTTTTCGCGCACCAAGGCGCCGCCCAACCCTTTTGTGAGCTGGAGGTCGGTAGACACCTCGTCGGCGCCGTCGACCGTCAGGTCGATCGACTTGCTGTCGGCAAAGGAAATGATCGGAACCCCACCCTCGCGCGCGAGTTCCTCAGACCGCAACGAAGTTGCAATGGCTTTCACTTCCAGGCCATCCCTGACCCGATTCCCGAGTTCGCGGATGTAGTGCGCCACGGTCGACCCGGTGCCCAGCCCCAGAATCATCCCCGGCTTCACCTCATCCAACGCGGCCATTGCCGCCTGGTACTTGAGTGAGTCGTTCATACGTATGCTCCGTCCGTTCGTGTTCATTCGACCGGCGGATTGGGCCTGCGACAGGCATTGTTTCCAGAACGCGTTCGCGCCCTAGCCCGCATTTCTCACGAGTTGTCTGCTACAGTGCCGGATCCATCCGCCAGTGCTGTGTTCTACGGCGCGCGCCCGCGCTTGATCCGGCGCGAGGAACGCGCCGCTACGCGCCCGGCGCGAGGAACGCGCCGTAGCTCTGACGGCGTCTCCGACTCTTCGCGACGAAAACCCGTGAGAAAGGCGGGCTATCCCCCGGGTGTGCTTCGAAGGCCAACCTCGATCATCGTCCAATAAGATTCAGGAATTCGTTACGCGTGTTCTGGTTGTCCTTGAACACGCCGATCATGGAACTGGTGACAGCGACGGAGTTCTGTTTCTCGACACCGCGCATGGCCATGCACAGGTGCTTCGCTTCGACCACCACGGCCACCCCGCGTGGACTGATCTTGTCGTCCAGGGTCTGGGCAATCTGCATGGTCAGACGCTCCTGCACCTGAAGCCTTCGCGCATACATGTCGACCAGACGGGGAATCTTGCTCAAACCCACGACCTTGTTCGTGGGTAGATACGCGACGTGGCACTTGCCAAAGAACGGAAGCATGTGGTGTTCGCACAGACTGAAGACCTCAATGTCCTTGACGATGACCATTTCGTCGTGCTGGACATCGAAGAGCGCACCGTTCAGGATCGAATCCGCATCCAGTTTGTAACCGCCGGTAAGGTAACGTAGCGAACTCTCGACACGGACCGGTGTTCTGACCAGGCCCTCGCGCAATGGGTCCTCGCCGAGTTCGGCCAGTATCTTCGCGATCTCTTCAATCACTCCAGTAGCCTCCACATGGCATCGTCAGGGCAAAAACGGCGGCCGCACTCGATTCGACCGGCCCGGGTAGTAGATCTTATTGAAACCGCGAAAGGCCCGCAAGTGGCCGTCTTCCCAATGTCGAACTCATTGTGCTATTTATTGAACCTGCCATGCCGATCTACGAGTACAGTTGCGGGAAGTGCGGCGAGGTCATCGAGAAGATCCGGCAGTTCTCGGACCCGCCGCTCAAGAGGCACTCCGGTTGCGGCGGCTCATTGACCAAGCTCATCTCCCAATCGTCGTTCCATCTGAAGGGATCGGGATGGTACGTCACCGACTATGCGGCCAAGGGCAAGGCTGATGGCACCGACAAATCCGAAGGCGGCGACAAGTCCGAAGACGGCGGCAAGAAAGACAAGGCCGCGCCGGGCGACTCCGGGGACTCCGGGGCCGGATCGGACACCGATTCGAAATCCGCGGCCAAGTCTGGAGGTTCCGGCACAACGGATTCGAACAAGAAGACGGACGCCGGAGCCAAAAAATAGTGACGCGCTACCGGCGGCTCGACAAGATCGTTGACGCTCTTCGGTCGACCTACCCCGACGCCGAGTGCGCGCTGCATTTCAAGAACCCGCTCCAACTCCTGGTCGCGACGATTCTCTCGGCTCAAAGCACGGACAAGCGCGTCAACATGGTCACGCCCGCCCTGTTCCACAAATACAAGACCGCCCGGGCGTTTGCCAACTCCGAACCGGCCGAACTGGAAGAGATGGTGCACTCGACCGGATTCTTCAGGAACAAGGCCAAGAACATCCGTGCCGCCTGCGCCATTATCGATTCGGAGCACCGCGGCGAGGTCCCGGACGAAATGGATCGGCTGCTCGTGCTTCCGGGAGTGGCCCGGAAAACCGCAAACGTGGTCCTTGGCGTCGCGTTCGGCAAGGCTGAGGGAGTGGTTGTCGATACCCACGTGGCCCGGCTTGCGGCCCGATTGGGGTTTTCAAGGGAAACCCGTCCTGAAAAAATCGAACAGGATATGATGCGGAAGGTGCCCCGAAACAATTGGATCGAAATTTCTCACCTGCTTATCCACCACGGACGAGGGCCATGCAAGGCGAGGAAACCCGACTGCCCGAACTGCACTGTCGCGGATCTGTGCGAATCCGAAGACAAGCGCGTGTAGACGAACATGTCCGAGGCTCTCGAAAAAGTCAGAAACGAACTTGCCTGTTACAAGCACCCGTTCTTTCGGTTCTCCGCCGAGGAAACCGGCGACGGGATCGACGTGTGCGTTCGCTCAACGGTGGCGGATGTGCACTCCCCCGAATTCCACTTCACTTTGAGTCAACGAGAGATTGACCATTCGCAGTTTCGGTGGAGCTTCCAGGGACTGCTCTACGGAAACCTCAACGACTACATGGTGGAGTTGTTTACCGGGACGTCCGGGGATCCGTAACGCGGTGAGATCTCGAGCCATCCAATCGGGAAGATAGGCGTTGGCCGCCTCCAGCTTCTGCCCGAATCGCCCCCCCGAGCCAAGCTCGCCACGGCCATCAAGACGAATGGTCAGGTCCCGACGTGTGAAGACTCGAAGTCAACCGTCGGCAGACGATGCTGTTCGATCATTCAGAACGGCGGCGGTGACACCAATGTGAGTCGGCGGCGTGACGGCATGCCATGTCAGCCTCCCGTCATGAGTTCAGGACAAAGAAACGTCACCGCAACACCACACCGCTTCAGGGCTTTACGATATATCCACCAGTCCCTGTCTGAAGCATTCATCACGGTCGGATGTGTTCCGCTCGCCAGCGCCACCGCGACGAACATTCTGTCATCCCGGTCGAATTGGGCGAGTTTGGGGTCGTCCGGGAACTCTTCGAAACCACGGTCGTCGTGGAGCGTTATCGGAACCTTCCGGCAATGGGCTTCGTTTGCCTGGTTGTCCCACAACCACTTGAAAAAAGCATCGTCCACTCCCGGCTGACCCGAGAACTTCAAGTGCTTTCGATATTCATCGAGGATCAAGCCCCGGTCGTCGAGAAAAAGGCACGCTTCACTAGGGAAAGACTGAAGAGCGTCGATACAACGCTCGATGCACATCTCACTGGCCTGTTCCGTCTGGCAATTGGCGACCACGGCGACATTCGTGTCCACCACAACATCCTCGATCATCCGGCCTCGCCCCGCCTGCGCCGTAGCACTGCCTTGCTCATGGTGGCGATTTCGCCGAACTCGTCCCCGAAGAAGCCCGCCGGCCAATTTGCGATATTGCCGAATGAATCGAGCTGAAGCGTCGTGAGGTCGGATCCGCGGTCGGCAGTCGTGCAGAAGTAGAGACCGACTTTCTTCTCTGATATTTCCTCCTCTGCCACACGGAGTCGAAGGCGGCGCAACAGGTGCTCGCTGTGACTCTCCAGAATTATCTGGACCTTGCGTTTTTCCCATACGTCGATCAGGACATCGGCCAGGCCCGCCTGGGCCGACGGGTGCAGGTGGATGTCCGGTTGTTCCAGGATGACAGTCGAACCTTCGGGCACGTAAAAACACAACACCAGAACGGGAAGGATTTGGGAGACCCCGAAACCCACTTCGGTGATGAGCGTCTCGGGGCCCCCTTGGGATTTTCGGACCCTGACCTCGAACACCGGTCTCCCGTCGGCGAGGGGAACAACCCGGAAATCGTGGATGAGTCCGAGTTTCTTGAGCCAGTGGGCGACATATTGTTCAAGACCAAGCCCATTCTCCCCGCTGCCGTGGCCTATCGTGTCGCCTGATTCCCGCGACGCGAGAATCGCGTCCACGGCGGATTCGCCCGCACGCCCCATGTCGGAAGGCGCCGTTCCGGTCCTAATGTATTGGCGTTCCGGATAGGCGCGCAACGGGCCGAGATAATACACATCCCGCAAACATTCTTCGAGCGCCAATTCGAGATCGGCCACAAATCCGGCGTTATGAAAATATGCCCGGACTTGGGCTGGAAAGCCATAGCACTTGTCCGGCGCGGGTAACGGCCGCGATTGGCCAGCGGTTGGGACGAGACTGAAACGTGGCGCTCTGGCAAAAACTTCGTATCCCGATTTGGCTTCCGGATGCCTTTGCCGCATCCCGAACTGCGTCGTTCCGCCGACGCGGTACCACATCTGATCGACGGAGACAGGCTCGACGTTCGGCCCCAATCTCTGACTTGCCTGAATCGTGAATCCCAACTGTCGACTGTCAACAACGACTCGATCGCTGTTCTTGAAATCGGTGATTTTCAGCGACTTTTGAGCTTCCCAGTCGATGGAAATCTCCAGGATATTATTAACTTCGTGCACATGAGCGACATCCCGGAAACTACCCAGATCCATCGGGGTTCTTTTGCCGCCAAAATTAAAAACCGGTGCGCGATCCGGCGAATCGGCCGTCTGCTTGAGAAGGAGCAGGGCCTGGAGCACACTCGTCTTTCCAGAGCTGTTTGCACCGAATAACCCCGTAATCGGGCGCAGATCGATATCTCCCGTATCTTTCCACGACTTGAATTCCTTAATGCGTAGACGAGTCAGCATCAGAGCAATTCCTCCTGACGCGCAACCATTTCTGCGTTCTCTCGATCCGGTTGCATGATGGAGCCAGCCCTTGACGACGGCACGGATACGTGATCGGGACAGGAATGCCAGCCTCGACCTGGCTGGTGGCAACTATGACCCTGGCGGAGCTTAGCATAGCGGCCACGACGAAACACCGTATCCAAAACCGTATTGCTGGAAGCAAGCGGCGAAGAAGCGGCGGGAGGCGGCAAAATTCTTCAATCCGAGGTTTTCATGCGGGGCGATTCTCCCGCGCGACCCCGGTCGCTGGCGATTCCGCCAAGTTGCTGTACGTAACATCCGGCCGCACGTACCGCATGCAACGTCTCCTGTCGATTATGGCGCGGCATCGATCCGATCCATTCGCCACGTCCGGATTTTATTTTTCGGTACTGCCCGCATCTCCCGCCGCAAACAATCCTCTCTGCTGTTTCCGCTCGAGCCGTTCCAGGCGCTCCCGAAGCCGGACGCCGCCCCGTTCCATCCCAGGCCGGTTTCTGAGCCGGTTGAGCGCATCCCGAATCACCGCGCATGCGGCTTCCAGGTTGCGTTCATGACGTTCCTGAAACATGGCTGCGCCCTCGTATCCGACCGCGCTGAACTCGTCCAGGACCATCAACTGACCGCATAGCTCCATCGACCTTGAAACGTCGCCCGTCCGGCGGTACAGAACCGACAGGCGCTCCATGGCACGTATTCTCAATGCCATCGGCACTCCGCCGTCGAGAGCCATCTCGTAGCATCGAATACTCCGTCGATGATCGTGCACCCGGTCGAATATCCTGCCGAGCGAATACAGATCCGGCGCGTCGTCCAGAGGCAGCGGTTCGGACGTCACACAGTCGGCGGCATGTATCGTCAGCGCCGCCAGGGAGAGGATGTCGTGAACGTGATGAGAAAAGACGCTGCGCAGAGAAATCGCGTCCGAGGATCGCAGGTACTCGAAATAGGCGCCTGGA
Source organism: Terriglobia bacterium (assembly GCA_963555775.3). GTDB lineage: Bacteria > Acidobacteriota > Terriglobia > 20CM-2-55-15 > 20CM-2-55-15 > JAJEDW01. Next base: position 1,210,546 of record CAUVWY020000010.1, read on the forward strand.
ATCATGGCGCCCGCAATATCGGGCCCGCGAAGAAAACTCAGAATCCTTGCTTCGAGGGCGGTCAGTTTGCAGCTTCCATGGCCCGCGCGCCACAGCCTCCTTGCCATGAACAACAGGTCGAAGTGCGCCATGTGCCGGAACGGCGAATCCAGACGGGCAAGGACGCATCGGTTTTCAACCAGCGGCGCATCGAACGACAGTCCGTTGTAGGTGACGAGCAGATCGAAGTCCGCGAGCAACCCATTTAGCGCGTACAGCATCGAGGACTCTTCGTCGAAGTCGCGAATGAAATACTGGACGACCCTGAACTCGTCTCCGCGATAGAATCCGACGCCGATCAGGAAGGGACACGTGCCCGCGCCTCCGCTGATTCCCGTTGTTTCGGTGTCCAGAAACGCGATCCTGCCGCGATCCTCGACACGATGCTCGCACCGTGCGAGTTCGAGAAGGCGGGTCAAATCGGCCATGTCCACCCGGTCGAGGCGAATCTTCCCGTGGACGTGGTCGGGCGGAAAATTCTTGCGGACGACGTAGTGCCTTCCAAGGGAGTTCTCTTCTTCGCTCCCATCCGGAAGAGGCATCGTCGAGAGACGCGCCGACGGAACCCGCGCCCGATCATGCCGCGAATCGTCGAGCAGGCGAAGTTGATCCGAGAAAGACGAACGAGACGGGCGCTCCGCTTCCCTGATCCGATCCAGCGCCTTCCCGAAGCCTTGGGGCTTGCGCGGGCCGGCCATCAATCGAATGAGTCGTCGAGCACGTCCAGGATCGCAAGCGCCGGCGCCTTGGCCCCCGGGATCGGTCCGACGCAGGACGGACAGCCTTCATCGCAGATGCAGGAGCGGATCAGGCGCCGCGTCTCGTGAAGAACCCGCTCGCGGATCTCGTATAACGGCCGGCTCAGCCCGATGCCGCCCGGGTAGTTGTCGTAGATGTAGAGCGTCGGTTCGTGCTCGGCCGTACCGATGGGATCGGTGCGGGCAGGAAGGACAGAGGTACCGCCGGGAACGCTCCCCGGTTTTCCGTCCAGTCCCGTTTCGACCGACGTGCCCAGATCCCGGCGGTCGCACATCAGAAAGACGGACGCTATCGCACCCAGGGCATGTCCCAACCCGAATATCCCGTCAAGCCGCTCCGACTTGGTGAATGGAAGGGCGCCGAATACGGACCACGGGATCCGGAGCCAGTACGCGGTGGTGTGCATTTCCTGGGTCGGCATGCTGAGTTCGCCCGAACCCACGTTTTCCATCGTGCTGAACTTGAGCTTCTTGAAACCCACAACCTGATGCGCCACGTGCACCTCGCCGTGCCGGTGCATCCCTTCATGCCCCATGGTGTCCAGCGGACGAACATGGGTGTAGGTAATCGCGTCGGTGAAATACTCCGAATCGACGCTTCGGACGTAGGCGCGCCGTTCGGGGATGTCCAGATTGTGGACGTAGTGCTGCTGCCCCTGGTGCAGGTAAATGGCTTTCTCGTGCAGTGTGGTGAACGCGCTCGAATAGTCCACCTCGCCGATCACGCGGGCTTCGTGGGTCGTTTCGACGACCAGAAAATTGTCGGAACCGATACTGCGAAGCGATATCGCGTCGGCCGGGTAGGACTCGCTGGTCCAATGCCATCGGGACCCCGCCTTGTGAATGAACCCGCGTTCCGACAGGTAGTCGAGGATTTCACTGACGTCCTGTCCGCCAAAAAGTTCCGATTGGTCGATCGGCAGTTCGAACGCCGCGCACTTCAAATGACTGATCAGGATGTGGATGTTTTCGGGATTGATCAATCCACTCTCCGGGGCCTGATCCAGAAAGTATTCGGGATGGTTGACGATGTACTGATCCAAGGGCGCGCTCGACGCCACCATCACGCCCACGGCGTTACCGCTGCGGCGGCCGGCGCGTCCCATCCGCTGCCACGTGGACGCCACCGTTCCGGGATAACCGGCAAGCACGGCCACGTCCAGGCTCCCGATGTCGATACCCAGTTCCAGGGCATTGGTCGACACCACGCCCCGGATGGCGCCCTCGCGCAGTCCTTTTTCGATTTTCCGGCGCTCTCTGGGCAGGTAGCCGCCCCGGTACCCCACCACCACGTCGTCTTCACCCAAGGCGGACGGCACGTCCTGCTTCAGAAATCGCACCAGGATTTCGGTAATGAGGCGGCTGTTGGCAAAGACGATCGTCCCCTTCATCATCCGAAGGAACCCGGCGGCGATGTGGCGCGTCTCTTTCACATAGGATCGCCGAATCCCGAGTTCCCGGTTCACCACCGGAGGGTTGTAGAAAAACAGGTGCTTCTCGGCCTCGGGGGCGCCGCTGTCTTTGAGCAATTCAAATTTGCGCCCGGTCAGCCCTTCGGCCAGGTCCCGCGGGTTGGCAATGGTTGCGGACGTGCAGATGAACCGCGGCGCGCTCCCGTAGAATTTGCAGATGCGTTCGAGACGCCGGAACAGGTTGGCGAGATGGCTGCCGAACACGCCCCGGTAGGTATGCAGTTCGTCGACCACGATGTATTCGAGATTCTCGAAGAGGCGCATCCATCGGGTGTGGTGCGGCAGGATCCCCTTGTGGAGCATGTCGGGATTGGTTAATACGATATGCGCGCGCGAACGAATGGCCGCCCGCGCATCCTGGGGCGTGTCTCCGTCGTAGGAATGGACCCGGAACTCGCCTGGAAACGCTTCGGACCAACCCGTCAACTCGTCGAGTTGGTCGTAGGTCAGGGCCTTGGTCGGAAACAGATAGAGGGCGCGGCGGTCCGAATTATCGAGAATGCCCTGAATAACCGGAAGGTTGTAACAGAGCGTCTTGCCCGACGCGGTCGGCGTCAGAACAACGGTATTTTTGCCGCCGATGGCGTTGTCGTAACATTCGCGCTGGTGCGAATACAACTGCGATATTCCGCGCCCCGCAAGAAATTGGACGATGGCCGGATCGAGCGACGGGGGCAGATCCGCGAAACGCGCCGTCCGGGCCGCGATACGATGATAGCCGGTGACGCACGGACTGTTCTGCAACCTGGTGAGATATTCGGCCGACTCGTCGGGTACCCTGTGGGCCAGGGATTCTTCATTCAGATGCACCTGAAGGTCGGAACGCATGGGGGGTTACGATCTCTCTGGAAACGGTCAAATCAGGTCCATTCTGCGGATTCGTGCGCTCCGGCTGAATTTGAAACCGTCCGCTCCGTTATCCAACGCCCATTCAGTGCCCCCCTGCCCGTCCCCTGAACCTCGGATGGAATTCGCGTATGATGATGGGCGACCAGAACCATTTCGGAGGATAGAACTCGCATGAAAATCCAGCTCTCCTATGACAAGCCTTACAAAGCCGGGACTGACCTCCTTGTCGTCATCCTGGACAAGGAGAACACACTGCACGATTTGGGCCGGTCTTCGCTGGCTGAAACGGTGGGCCGGATCGGCCGGGACATCGACGCCAAAAGGATCCGCCGCGAGTACTTCGCTCCGCTGACGGGGCGCGGTTCCGCCCGGTATCTGGCGGTCCATTCGACATCGTTCCACCCGGGCTTCAACGTATGGGAAAGCGTGAAAACGTCGGTAGCGAAAGCCCTTCGGACGGCACGCGATTTCAGTCTCGATCGGGTTTCGATCGTGCTGAACACCGACGAAGCCCTGCCGTTCGTCGGAAAAGCCGTGGAGGCCGCGCTGCTCGGCACCTACGCATTCACGCCGTACAAGAAAGACAACCGGGAGAAGCAGGAGTTTTATGAACAAGTCGAGTTGAACCTGCTCGTCCTCGAAGCCCACGATAAACAGAACCGGTTCTATCTGGACCGCTACACGAAGGTTTCCGAGGCCATCAATTTTGCTCGCGACCTGATCAACGAGCCGGGCGGCGTGGCCACCCCCGAGTATCTGGTAAATGCCGCGCGCAAGGTCGCACGCGAGTCCAAGCTGGGCATCAAGGTCTGGGACCAGAGTCAGTTGGCCAAGGAAGGGTACAACGGCCTCATTGCGGTGGGGCAGGGCAGCCGAAACCAGCCGTACATGATCCAACTCGACTACCGCGGGAACAAGAAATCGGGCAAGACCCTGGCGCTCGTCGGCAAGGGCGTGACGTTTGACACAGGCGGCATCTCGTTGAAGCCGCCCGACAAGATGTGGGAAATGAAGGGCGACATGTCCGGCGGCGCGGCAGTTCTGGCCGCGATGAAGGCCATCGGGCAGTTGAAGCCCGACATCAACGTCGTGGGTATCGTCCCTACAGCAGAGAACTCGCCCGACGCGAACGCCCAGCGGCCTGGCGACATTTTCACGGCCCGCAACGGCAAGACCGTCATGGTCGACAACACGGATGCCGAAGGACGCCTGATCCTGACCGACGGACTGCATGCCGCCGGCGAGGCCGGGGCCACCCACGTGATCGACATTGCGACGTTGACGGGCTCCTGCGTCCGGGCGCTGGGACCGAGCATCGCGGGCGTGATGGGCAACTCCCAAGAGCTGATCGACGCGGTTATCTCGTCGGGACAGAATCATGGCGAAAGCTTCTGGGAACTCCCGATGCCCGAAGAATACAAGGCAATGCTCAAGACGCCGTACGCGGATCTGAACAACATCGGCGGACCGATGGCCGGCGCTTCGACCGCGGCGCTGTTCCTGGAAGAGTTCGTACCTCCGGACACGGCGTGGGCGCACCTGGATATCGCCGGGCCGTTTCTGATGGAAAAGAACTGGAAGTATTTTGAGCCGGGCGGCGTGGGTTTCGGCGCCAAGACGATGATCGACCTGGCCGAACGGTTCGACGAATCTTTCGGCTGAGACAACGGCGTCGGGCGGAGAGTATGAAGAACTATCGGGACCAGTTGGACCGCTATCAATTTCAGATGGGCTCTTCGCGCGGAAGGCTGGCCACCGCGCTCGACGTTCTGACCGATGCCCTTGCGCTGGTCGGTCAGCACCGCGTCTATTGCCGAAACGCAGGCAACAGCGAGGGCGAAGCCATGGACATCCGGCTTGTGATGGAACAGTTGGAGAACTCCAAGTTACTGATTCTGGAGACCATGAAGGAGTTGCAGCAGGCCGGGCCCACCAGGGACGCATAACCGGCGGCGAAACATGCCAGAGCGGTGATCCCCACGTGAGCGGGGACGAGCGCGTGGGAGCGCGCCCTGCGGGCACTACAATACCCGCCTCGCCCGCAAAGGGATTGCATCAACTTACAGGCCACGCGCGCCGGAGGCTCACTATTCCGGATATGGGCAACCCGTGTGCGGGCATCCTGCCGGCTCTTCCGCCCCCGTGCCATCCCCTACATCGTCCGCACCCTCTTCCAGTTCAATCAGAAACCTTCAGGCACGCCGCGCTTGATCCGGCGCGAGGCACGCGCCGCTACGCGCCCGGCGTGAGGAACACGCCGTTGAACGCGGGCATCCTGCCCGCACAGGTATCGCATGAACTTCCAGGCCATGCCCCCTGAAGGCTCACTATTCCGGATATTGGCAATCCGAGTGCGGGCGGGATGCCCGCGTTGCCAGGGCGCGCTGCCGCGCGCAAGAAAGGACGCATTATTCGAAAATACGCGACCCGGATGCGGGCACTGGCCCTTGGGCCGGCGCAAGGATATGCGCACTTGCGCTGACGGCGTTGTGGAGCCCCTCGTCTACACCCTCGCCGCGCTGACTGTGATATTTATCGCGCTCTTAGCCGCCCTGCCCGCGGCCCGCCGCGCGGCGTCGGTCGATCCGATGGTGGCTATGCGGTCGGAATAGATGTCGAATCCCTTCGGATGCGATTCTTGTGGAAGTAATACTGCACAGGACCCTGAAGAACGATCTTCGGGAAACCTGGGGAGCACAGTTCAATCGTCGGTCTCCTCGAAAAGCATTCGACACCCGAGAGGTTGCCTTCCGGTCCGTCAGTTCAACGTGCGAGATGGTGCCTTTGCGGGCGTTACCAAGACAAGCCGCAACACCGCTTGCAATCCACCACAGATCAATCCCGTAATAGCCGCAGGATCGTTATCGGGATTGGCGGCGTGTCGAACCGATCGATATCGAAGTCTTTGCCAGCGTGGGCGCGATCACTGTGCTTGTCTCGCTCGCGGCCTCCTACCTCCCTGCAAGGCGAGCCGCACGCGTCGATCCGATGGTCGCGCTGCGTTACGAATAGGGCGACCGATGAAGCTGAGCGCTTCGTGAATTCGGACCATCTCTCTTGGCGGAGGCTTTACCAACAGTTCGATGCAGCCCCGGCCATAGAGCCGGATCAAGCGGGCCGTCCACAATTTTCGCCGCAAGCAGACTCATCCCCTGTACGCAATCAACTGAAAAGTAAGCGTTCGGACAAGACCGTCAGGCTGAATCGAACAACGGGAACTGGAACTGGAACGGGAAGATCTGGAAGCAACGCCGGGGCTTTTTCAAGCGACCGCCCGCGGGTGAACGTCGATCCGCACGTCCACGTGCTTGCCGAGCTTGTTGAGCACGGTTACAAGGCGGTCGATCGTAAAGCGGTCCAGTTTCGCGTTGCGGATGCGCGCGAAGTCGGCATGAGCGATGCCCGTCTTCTCCTGTGCCCTGCGCGTGGAGAGATCTTCATCGTCGAGAATGCCGATGACCTGCGCAGCCAGAAGCGCCTTGATCTGCTGTACGTCCGCGTCCGCGTAGCCAAAATCGCGAAAGACATTGCCGCTGCCGCGTACAAGCTCAAAATCGTCGTCAGGTCTGTTCATTGCTGCCGTTACCACCCATCGTCTGCGCCATGGGAACGCGATCCCAGTGGCGCGGGTCATCCGGCGCGAGGAACGCGCCGTTGAACGCGGGCATCCTGCCCGCAAAGAGACCGCATGAACTTCCAGGCCACGCGCCCTGAGATCGCTGGCGTCCGCGGCATCTTCCTCTTCAGTCAGAAACCCCTCAGGTCTTGGCGCGCTGCCGCGCGCCAGAAGGGACGCATTATTCGGGACTACGCAACCCAGGTGCGGGCACAGGCCCTTGGGCCGGCGCAAGGATATGCGCCCTTGCTCTTATGGCGCGTTCGACTTTTTGCGACGAAAACCCGTAAAACGGGCGGGCTAGTCCCTGACGTACTTCGTCACGCCCCGCAGTTGTGCTTCCGCCGTGTAGAGATTGCCCTCGGGGTCGATGGCGATGCCTTCTCCCATCGCACCGTCCGCAGAGTCCGTCGAGTGCGCCGGAATGAACATGGTCACCCTCCCGTCCTCGAGGCTGCCGATCCGGATTCCCCTTTGCCAGCCCGGGTGAACAGCGTCGCGCGATTCGGAATCGGCCGTGTAGATGATGTCGTTACTGTCGATGGCCAATCCGCTGACTCGCCCGAATTCGGGGTATTCACGGATGAATTCTCCCGCCTTCGTCAGGATTTGGACGCGGTGGTTGTGGCGGTCGGCCACGATGAGCCGGCCCTGGGAATCCAACTCGATTGCATGCGGCGTCCGAAACTCCCCCGGCCCCGTTCCGGTCTGGCCGATCACTCTCAGGAACGTTCCATCCGCATCGAAGACCGAGATGCGCCCGATCAGATCGGGATCGGCTACGTTCGTATGGCTCTCCGCCACGTACACGTCTCCATTTTCGGGGTCGGTCACGAGGTCGGTTGGGTCAGTCAGAGCTTCGGGAGGGTTTCCGCGCACGCCCGGTGTGCCAAGCGTCATGAGGACGTTGCCTTCGGGACTGAACTTGACGACGGCACTTCCCTTGTCGCCGTCAGCCCGTGCGTCGGCTACCCACACATTTCCGTCTCTGTCGACATGGATACCGTGCGGCCAGACGAACATTCCGCCGCCAAAGCTCCTGATCTCGTTTCCGGACTCATCGAAATGGTGGACCGGATTCGCCTGGCTGTCCGCACAGCCCGGGGTCGTTCCGGGTGAGCATCGGTCGACGGCCCACACGGACACGCCGTCGAGGTCGATGGCCACGCCGTTGGAACCGCCCCACGGTCTTGCCTCCAAATCGAGTTGTCCCCAGTCCCGGATGACACGATAGGGATTTTCGCCGCTGTTAACGGGCTCAACTCTGTCCGTCTCAACCGTGCCTCCCCGCTGTTGCGTTTGAACAGTGGTTGCCAGCAGGGCAACGCCAACGGCGGCGATCGCCGCCATCGACCCAAACCTCACGTAACCTGAAACGCTCATGTCGATGCTCCTTCTCATTGCCAACTCTGAATCGCCTGGTAATGCAGGGACTCCGGAGGAAGTTCGGCCAACTCGATGCGGCCCATGTACGGATCCGTGATGTTGGCGAGGATCGCTTGTGTCGCGCTGACGTTCGTATCACTGACCGTGGCGCCGTCCGCCCTGAATCCCGCGACGGCGTCGGCCACGTTCTCGACGTGCAGCCCATAGTGGTTAAAACCCTGAGGCCGTTGCTCATTCGCCTGCTGGAGTTCGAGGAAACTGTTTTGGCTGATGTGCAGGTAAACCAGCCTAGGCTGCCCCTCGTCGGTGTTGAGACGGAACGCTTCGCGGTAACCCATTTTCTCGGTGTAATACGTTATTGCCTCCGGGATGTCCGGCACGTTGATCGCGACGTGATTCATCCTCACGACGTTTCTGTTGGCGTTCTGCGCCATCCCCACACTTACGGCCACCCCCGCCAGGAGTCCGGCCGCGAACAGCATTGATCCACGCATGAGCTTTTCCCTCCGATGATCAGTTAAGCAGGCAAATACGCTCGGTAGTTTGCCAGCGTCGATGCCTTTTCAGTCTCGCCCCTCCGCCCGGCAACTGCAAGCAATTGGTTGTGGTTCGGTAAAACATCGGCCGCTTGTCACCACCCGGAAACGTCTTGGAAACGCGATCCCGCTGGCGCGCTGTATCCGGCGCGTCCGGCGCGAGGGACGCGCCTGAGAACGCGGGCATCCTGCCCGCACAGGGATCGCATGACCTTCTAGGCGGCGCGCCCTGCAGGCTCAATATTCAAGATCGAGGAACACCCTTTCCGGGCAAGTCGCGCCCCCGCCTGCGGCGGATCATTCAAGAGTGAAACTCAACCACTTGCGCCCTGTTCCGGATCAATAAAATCAATGATTTATAGTCAAGTTTCAAGTCCGATGCCCGAGTTCCCAGCACCCCTTCTCACTTGCGGTACAGCAGGACCCAACGTTTGTCTTGATCCGGCTGGTACGAATCTTCGACAAGCCTGAAGTCGAGTGTCTCGGTAAAGAAACTCATGGCCTCGTCGTAGTCACGAACGACGAGAGCAATATGAGCAATAGACTGTTTCATCTCGTGGGGCAGTACTGTTTCTGAATATTTCGCCATTCTTCCCGCAAACGATTGTGCTGGCAGGACGGTCCCGGCGGCAGAGCCAAGGGAAGTATCGGATTCAGGACGCTCGCATTGTCCGGCATACAGCCTCCACAGGAATGCCGGTAAGAGAAACAGACGTACCAAGGCAAGTTCGACTCGATTGCCTTGATGCCGGCTTCAATTCCAGCCAATTGGCCCAAGCGTTAATTATAATTAACCTGTTCACGTGGAATATCGGACGCGCGCGCTCGAGCTGGATGGCGGCAGAGTGCCTTTTGAAGAGTGGCTTGACGGACTTCGCGATCCGAGCGCGAAGGCTCGAGTACTCGTCGCAGTCAGCAAGATGTCGGTCGCCAATTTCGGCGGCACAAATCGCACCCAATCACGAGACATCGAACGAGCGCGGACATTCGCAAGGCTCCTGGACAAGGAGAAGACATGATGGCAGGTGTAACGACCAGACAATTTGATGTCGCCGACCACCTCGATACCCCCGAGAAGGTCGCCGCATATTTGGACGCCGTTCTGGAAGAAGGGGATGACAAGCTCTTACTGGTTGCGCTCCGCAACGTTGTCAAATCGATGGGTTTTGCCAAGGTCGCCCGAGGGGCCGGTTTGCGGCGCGAGACCTTGTACCAGTCCTTTTCGGAAGACGGCAATCCGCGGCTTTCCACATTGCACAGCGTTCTCGGGCAACTGGGTATGCGGCTCAGTGTGATACCACGGGTGAAAAGCGCCTGAGCGGCCGAAAAGGACACAGGCATAGTCCGTTGACTTTTCCTTCAGTCAGGTCTCGAGTCCATCGTTGTTTGCAGTATCCACCATTTTCGATCGAGTCCGAGCGCTTCACGCAACGTGCCGCGGCGTCCTGGTCAACGAAACGTCGAGGCTCACCCGATCATAGCGGACCCGCGGGGCCAATTTGCCGCGCTCTCCGTGTTCCAAATCCACGAGGCCGTACCGCGACATCGTCTTGAGGGTGCGCGACAGGTTTGACTTTTTGCGCCCGGCCAGCGCCGCCAACTCAGTCAGCGAGTCTGGTTTCTCCCGGGCAATCAACGCCAGAAGCTCTCGATTGTGCTGAGAGAGTACCTTCGCGAAGCTCTCGACCGACGTGAACCACACCGTTGGCTCGCCGCGACCGGGCTTGTGGTCGCCACGCGCGATCGCCAGTGTGTGCGCCTTCATCCGATCATAGCTCGCAATGCCGATCTTCAGTGTCTTCATGAAATAGACCCCCTTTCCTTCAAAACTCCGTCCACTTCGCTCCAGAAATCCTGGAGCAGCGCCGCGGCATCCTTGTAGTCGTAGGGTCGGACCGTCCGCAGTCGATGCCTGTGGTCGCTCTCGCCGCGTTTCCGCTTTCCCAGACCCCGCCGCTCTCTCAACGGGTGTGCATTGTCCAACCCGACCAGCTTTTCGCCGTCCGGCGCGTGTAGTGTCAGCGAATAGCTGAAGCCGTGCGGCCGTTCAGGCACCACTTCGGTTCGCACCGCGACGAATTTCACCCAGTGTTCGACCTCATCCACGAACAGAGTCTGGTCATGAAAGTCCGACAGGGTGTCGAGCCCAGGATCGCGGTCAGGCGCGATCATCGCCTTAGGTTATCAGTTTATGATAACTAAAGTAAGCGCCGCAACCGACGCACACGGCCGCGGAAACCCCCGAGTAAGACTCGACCCGCACTGGGGGTCTCTTGCCATCCGCCACCGGCGGGTGCCCGCGGTGCTACCTCGCAGCCCTTGGCGTGGCAGAGGACTCGGATAGCGACTCCGGGGTGCGGATCGCCGACAGCCAGCAGTCAAACAGGAGTATTCCTGCGCGCATTGCGAAACAATGGTGCAGTATTGATTGAATTGCGAACTTTGTTGCCGCCCGCGGGACCTGACAAGGCCCTGGTAGTACGTGCACTGTTTTTCGTAAATCAGGACGGGCTCGAATTGCATGGATGAAGGCGCTTCAATTCTCGCGATCGGTGATGTCCACCTGGGCACGACGTGTTCGGGAATACCCGACGGGATTTCATCCTCGGGCATTGATCCCGAAGACCTGACCCCTGCTTCCGCTCTCCGTCTTTCCGTCGATTTCGCGATTGAAAAGGATCTGGACGCTGTCCTGTTCGCTGGCGATGTGGTCGAGAGCAACAATGCCAGGTTCGAAGCGATGCTGCCGCTCGAAGAGAATGTGCGACGGCTATTGGACAAGGGTATCGAGGTCATCGCAGTTGCGGGCAACCATGATGTCGAGGCATTACCGCGGCTGGCTGCCCTTATCGACGGCTTCACCCTGCTGGGTGCTGACGGCCGATGGGAAGCCCGGACGATATCGAAGAAACAGACTCCGGTAGCGCAAGTGATCGGCTGGTCTTTCGGCGAACGGATTGTGCGTGAAAGCCCCGTCGCTCAACTCTTGGCGCAACCGCTGGCGGCGCCGTCATTACCGGTTCCGAGGATCGGTCTGCTGCACGCCGATCTGGACGCATCCGGCGGGCATTACGCACCCATCAGACAACGCGAACTCGACGATACCGGGTACGATGCCTGGCTCCTGGGCCATATCCACAAGCCTTCGCTCGAAAGCCCCTCGAAATCGGCGGGATCCCGGATGTCCGGCTATCTGGGTTCCGTTGTCGGTCTCGACCCGTCGGAGACGGGGGCGCACGGCCCCTGGCTCCTGAAGGTATCCAGGGTGTCCAGCGTCAACTATTATTCCCGTTGACGACAATTAGAATTCCCGTTTGAGTTAAGGGATGTTCGTCGCCGTCCCGCCTGTGGGAAACGTGGTAAAGCCGTAGGCTTTTCCAAGCAGCGGTGGGAATCCGGGTCTTGCACGGATTCCCACGGATGCGGCGTTTTCCACAGGCCCGTCGCGGTCACTTGTTTCGTCCTTTCGCGTTCTTGGCGGCTTCCATGCGGTAGCTGGACAGATTCAGTTCCAGAATAACGCTGTGATGAACGATTCGGTCGATCGCCGCGGCCGTGGTCATCGGATCCTTGAAGATCTTGTCCCAGTCCGAGAAGACCAGGTTCGATGTGATCAGAATGCTGCGGCGCTCGTACCGGTGAGCCAGCAGGGTGAACAGCACTGCCATCTCGTCCCGGCTGTGCTGGACGTAACCGATGTCGTCAATGATGAGCGCGTCGAACTTGTCGAGCCGCTTGAGTTCTTTCTCCAGTTCCAGCTCGGCCTTGGCCCGCAGGAGCCGCTGAACCAGCAGCGCACATGGAGTGAAGTAGATTCTCCGGCCCTTCAGGATGAGTTCATGCCCGAGGGCGCACAGCAGATGGGTTTTGCCGCTGCCCGGATTCCCGAAGGCCAGGACGTTCTCGGTGCGATCCAGGAAGTCTCCTTCAAGCAATGCATCCACGCGTCGCTCGACGGTTCGGGGCAATCGGGACTGTTCAAACGCCGCCCAGGTCTTCTCCCGGGGCAGTTTCGATTCCCGCAGGAGCCGTTCGATCTTCCGTTGCCGTCGTTCTTCCAGTTCCAGTTCACAGAGCGCTACCAGATACCGGTCGTAGGCCCAACCTTCGTTGGTCGCTACAGTGGCCTGAACGCCGTAGTTGTCGACGAAGGCCGGCAAGTGCAACTGGCGCAGCGAACTGGCGATCTCGGTCTTCACATCCATGCCTCCTCCTCGACCGGATCCAGTAACGCGTCATAGTGTCGGATCTCGGGTGGAGCGATCCGAACCTGCCAGGGCGAAGGAACCGGAGTGTCCGCGTCGATGTGCTCCCGCACCGCTTGGACTGTGATCGGCAGGTCCTTGTCGATCCGATGTCTCAGCGCTTCGTGGACCCGCTCCTCACTGTCCATGGCCGCCATCTCGAGGATCTTCAGATACTGCCGGTCCGCGGTCCCCGGATGGTGTTCCCGCAGCCAGTCGTAGGTCACACGGAACAACAGCCGGGGAAACATGTCCTGCCGATACCGGTAGCGTGGAAAGGCGCCCGGTTTGCGGACCAGGGAATGAATCACGTGCCGGTAATCGATGGTGTGCTTACCCGATCCCCGCAGTCGCGGCATCTGCTCGACGCACTTTCCGCCGTACCAGACTTCCAGCCGTTCCGTATCCAGGCGAACCTCCACGTGTTCGCCGATCAGCCGGCTGTCTACCGAATAGGCGTTCTTTCGCACCCAGATCGTGCTGTCCCGGGATACGCGAGCCCGGATGCGATGCGTATGGTCCAGTCGTCGAAGCGGGAGTTGCCGCAGAGGCCGGAGTTCCTCACCCAGCCGCTGGCTGCGACCGGCGTTGCGCCGGTCGATCAACCCCACCAGAAACTGTTCGTATGCGTCCCGGCTCTCGAAGTCCCGGCTTCCGCGCAGCATCAGTTCCTGGTCGACCGCCGTCTTGAATCGATAGTGACTCTGCTCGACGTCGCCGTTCTCATTCGCCTTGCCGGCCTGGGTGTGCGTCGCCCGTAAACCGTAGTGGTCGAGCAATCCTTGATAGCGGGCCGTAAACTCATCCGGATCCTTCAGGTTGTTGACTGCCGCCGACAGGCTGTCGGTCCGATGTTCTTCCGGCGCTCCACCCAACTGCCACAACGCGTTCTGCAGTCCGGCCGATAAGCTCTCGAAGGATTCGGAGAAACACAGCGTCACCGTCTCCCAGTTCGAATAGGTCAGGACGAAGTGATAGGCCAGGTGCTCGAACTTCTGGCCCTCGATGGTCACGTTCAGGCTGCTCATGTGCGTGAAGTCGCTCTGGCATTGCCGCCCCGGATCATGCACCTGAGGGAACATCACTTCCCGCTCCGGACCCGATCGCGCCCGCCACTGCTTGAACCGCCGCTGCAAACTCCGCAGCTGACCTTCCTGGAATCGGCCCGGGTACTTCCGCCCCAGATACTCAAACATCGTCTTCGCCTGAACCGTCGGATGCGCCCGAAGGATCTTCTCGATCTCCCCCCATACCTCTTCGAACGGATTCGGTCGGGTTCGCCATCCATGAGCCTTCCCGATCTGGCTCGGCAGCTGCTTCACCTCCCGGTACTTCCGGGCCGTCTTTGCGTCCATTCCCGCTTTCGAGGCCGCCTGGGCCAGGGTCTCTTCGCTTTGTGTCAGCTTCATCAGTCGTCTCACCTGCTGATCCGTTACCATCCAAACATCTTGCAAAACCAACAACTTGAATCGGTGACATTTCTATTGAGGCAACGGGAATTCTAATTGTCGTTGGTCGGGAGTTTTAATTGTCGCTGATCACCAGGGATGGCGCTCTCGACTTGGAACAGATTCCCATCGCGCCTCTCCGATGGGAACACGTGCGGGTGCCGGTCGACGGGATCGAGTATGTCGAGGACCTGCCCGACAGATTGCTGGGTGAAGCGGAACGCCGTGTCCGCCAACTCCACGAAGCCGGCGCCTCACCCCGGGCGCTCGGCCTGCGCGTGCAACTGACCGGGACGAGCACTCGATACGAAGAAATCCGGCAATGGGTTGCAGCCGGCGATTGGAACGCAATGGTACGGGTCGTCGACGGTACGGCTGTCTTCTTCAACAAGATCGTAGACTCGATGGGTTTGCCGCTGGACCTGCCGAAGATCGCGGCGGGCGACGATCCCGCCGCCCTGATGGCGCAACGACTCTTGATACTCCAGCACGACGATGACCGTTCGACGGCACTGCTCGAAAAAGCGCGATCGAAGTTGGACGGCGTCGCCCGGGACGATATCTGGTCGCCCGTTCCGGAGCACCGCAACGCGACAGACCCTCTATCGGACGATGCCTTGCGCGACATTCTATTTCGGTCCGGGAAGGCGGCCTTGAACGCCATGCTCTCGGGCCGGGGACCAGACCATCGATCATGAATCTGAACCGGCTCTCCATAAACCGGCTGCCCGGCATCAGTCAACCGTTTGAAATCGAAGTTGCGGGATCGGGTTTCCACGTCGTATTCGGGCCGAACGGAATCGGCAAATCGAGTATTTGCCGGGCGGTCGAAGCCCTGTACTGGGAAGACCGCGGCCCGTCCGAGCGAACTTCGGTTAACGGAGAATTCGAGTCGGACGGGGAGGCTTGGTGGGGCGAGCGCGAAGGAGCGCGTGTACGGTGGCAGCGCGGTGGAGAGGACAGCGTTTCACCCAACCTGCCTCCATCCCACAACCACCGTTGTTTTTTCCTGCACCTGCGCGATTTGATCGATCCGTCGCGGGACGGCACGCGGGAAATCGCCTCGGAGATTCGCCGGCAGATGTCCGGCGGGTTCGATCTGGACGAGATCGCATCCAACCTGTTCACCGGCGTCGGCGCACGCCATGGCCGCCGCGACCGGATCGAATTCAACAAGGCGTCAAGCGACGTACAGAAGGCGGAAGGAAAACAGGCGGCGCTTCAGCGCGACGCCGATCGGTTGGAATCCCTTCAGGCGCGATTCGAGCGGGCGGAAGCGAGCGCTCGCCGCCTCGTCCATGTTGAACGCGCTCTCGGACTTGCCGAACGCCTACAGGATCACGCAATCATCGCGGCGGAGATAGCCGCCCTGCCTGAAGCGCTGGGCAAGCTGACCGGCAAGGAGGTCGAGGAAATCGAGGGGCTGCACGAACAGGTTCGCAAGTTCACTGAACGAGCCCGTACGTTGGAAGCAAAGTTGAGTGACGCAAAGAATGCGCAGACGGACTCGGGTCTTTCGGCGCCCTTGGACGAGGCGGAACTTGCGGCTTGGCGTGCGAGGGCGGACGAACTGAGCCGCGTCGAATTGGAGCTTGAGGCGGCCAGAACCGAGCACAATGCCTGCCGGAAGGAGCTTCGAGCGGCGTTGTCGGCAATAGGCGACGGCAATGTCGACGAAGTGGCGCTGGACCTGTCCGATCACGGCCGGCTGTTCGAATTTTTAGGTGCGAGCGAAGGGCACAAAGGCAGAACTGGCAGCATCGAAGAACGACTGCGCCTTCTCGCTCGTGTGGAGCGGCACGGAAACGGCCAACGCGACCTCGATAAATTGCGGGGCGCTACGGGATCTCTGCGTTCCTGGCTGCGCGAGCCCGCACCCGAAACACTGCGGGACAGGATTCGACTTCGTCGGCCCTGGATACTGTCCGCCATTGCCATCGCCGTCGCAGGCGCCGGATTGGCCGTGTTTGTCGATCCATGGTTCGCCTTGCTGGTGGCCGCCGCCGCGGGGATTGCCTTGCCGGTACTTGTGCTGGGCAATCGAAGTGCCTCGTCCGGCGAACGAACGGCCAGACAGGCGGCGTTCAGGAAGTTCGGCGTCGAAGAACCCGATGCATGGGACATTCCGTCGGTCGAGTCACGACTGCACAGCCTGGAGACTGAAACCGCGAGTATCGAGGCGGCATCGTATCGGGCGCGCGACCGCGACGTGGAACGGCAAAACCTGGAAAACGAGCTGGCGGGAATGTCCGAAGAAAGAACTTCCCTCGATGCCAGAAGGCAGGAACTGACAGACAGTCTGAAACTCGATGTGCCCATGTTCGACGCCGAACTCGTCGATTTGGCACGAGCGCTGGACCAACTCCGTTCAGCCCGCGGCAAGGACGAATCGGCAGCGGGCAAGGTGGACCGCCTCAACGACAGACATGCGAAGCTACTCACCGATTTGGCCGACATTCTCGATCGCCATGGAGAAGCCCGTCCGACAGACGCCGCAACGGCCATGGCGCGTCTCAATAGACTCGTGGGCCGCAATACGCGATTCGTTAAGGCAATATCCGACGAACAACAGGCGGCCGGTCAACACGAGGAGGTTTCAGGCGACCGCGAGGCTGCTCTCGGCAGGATCAGACAAATCTACGCGGAAGCGGCGCTGGATGACGGGGATCTGACCGGGCTGACGGAACTTGTCGAATCACTGCCACACTATCGCGGCCTGAAAAGCAAGAAAACGAGTCTCGACGGCCAAATCGCTCTCGACCGCGCAGAACTGGCAAAAAACGGCGAAGCCGACCTCGGGCACCGCGACAGGCCGTCGCTCGAACGGCTGCATGGCGAGTTGTCTGAAGAGGCGGCCAAAGCGGACGGGTTAGGGCAGCAGATTGCCGAGATCGCAGCTGACGTCAAACAGGCCCGGGGCGGCACGAGCGTTCAGCATCTGATAGCCGTCCGCGAGGACGCACGCGAAAAACTGTTCGATCGCCGCGACGAAGCGCTTTTCGCAGAGGCCGGTCGATTTCTCATCGATGGCGTCGAAGAGGAATTCGAGCAAACCCAGTTGCCTCGCGTGTTCGAGCGCGCTCGCAATCATTTCTCCGAATTCACGCATCACAACTATGAACTTCGCTTGAGCAAGGAGGCGAAGTCGCCTCGATTATTCGCTGTCGAGTTGAGCAGCGGCGAGGGGCGGGAACTCGATGAACTCTCCGACGGTACTCGGGCCCAGTTGCTGCTGGCGGCGCGCATCACATTCGCCGAGGAAGTGGAGCACGGACAGGTCCTCCCCCTGTTTCTCGACGAAGCGCTCGATCAGAGCGACCCCGCACGTTTCGAAGCGATCGTGCGCGGTCTCGGACGTGTGGCCCAGGACCAGGGGCGCCAGATTTTCTATCTCACGGCTGACCCTCTCGATGTCGATCGTATCCAGGATGCGCTCGCCAAGGAGGGCTGCACGGTCGCCGCCGCGATCGACCTGGGCTTGATACGCACGCAGGCAGTCAGCGTGAGCGGACCGCCCACGCTGCGCGTCGGTCCAAGGCCCACGGTTCCCTCGCCCGCCGGGTTGTCGGCCGAAGAATACGGCGCGGCACTTGGCGTGCCTGTGTTCCGGCCGGAACATGGGTACGCGTGGCAGCATTTCTTCTATGTCCTTTCGGACGATCTGGACCTGCTGCATGACTGCCTGCTGAAAGGCATCGTGCGCGCCGGGCAATGGAAAACGGTATCGGGCACCGCGCTCGCTGAGAAGTTGGGTTCCCGATCGATTCCTGCGCTGGAAATCGGGTTCCGGCTGGACTTGCTCGGGGTCTTTTGCGAGTTGTGGAAACAGGGGCGGGGGCGGCCCGTCGACCGCGACGCTCTCGAAAACAGCGGCGCGTTGAGCGAACGCTTCCTCGATGACGTGGTTGCGATCGCCAAAGAATTGGACGGCGACCCGGAAACGCTGCTCACCATGCTTGAGACGAACAAGGACCCACGCCTGAAAGGTTTCCGGCGGAGCAGCGCCGACAGCCTTGAGCGGTTCCTGCGGGATAACGGCTATCTCGATGACAGACCCATACTGAATGAAGACGAAGTGCGGCTTCGCGCGCTTGCGACCCCCGCCGCCAACGAACTGCCCGAAGGTATCGCGAGCGAGTGTTTACACCGTTGGTGGGCTTGGGCTTCGGGACGGTCTGAGCCTTGACCGCCGTAATATTGAAGAGACCAAGAAATGGCTTACGGAAACGCGAGCATCGTCGGCAACGACCGGGTTGTATTCAACATCGGCGGGAACAGGTACGGGCTTTTCGTCCGCTTCGACTACACGCATCGAATCGAGTTCGTGCGTTTCGCGGGAACACACGCCGAGTACGATGCATTCGATTCGTCCTGAGTCCAGGAGTTCAACATGAATATCAAACCGATCAGGAGCAAAGCCGACTATGACAAGGCATTGACTGTAATCGACAACCTGATGGGCGCTGCACCAGACACGTCCAAAAGCGACAAACTCGAGGTTCTTGTTACCCTCGTGGAGGCTTACGAAGCCGAGCGTTGGACGATAGAGGCGCCGAATCCGATCTCGGCGGTCGAGCATGTCATGGAGGCCCGTATCCTGTACCAGAAAGACCTCGCAGCGCTGATTGGCTCCCAGTCACGCGCGTCGGAAGTGCTCAACCGCCGCCGCCCGCTCACTCTGCCGATGATACGGGCCCTGTCGATCGAATGGAACCTTGCAGCCGACGTGCTGGTACGCGAGTACGACCTCGCGAACGCGACATGACATAGAGGAAAGGTGACCGCCGGCGCAAGAAAATGAAATGATTCCGGAAATGCAGGCCACTGCCCGCCGCCTTTGCCGTCGAACCGATCATGTCCAGCAACGATTCCCCACAGGTTACCTGTAAGCGATCATCAGAAAGTGAAGTTTTTGGACTCTCGCCGGTTTTTTGACATCATCATCCGCGCCAAGATTCTTGGCCCCTGTTCGTTTCCCGGCATACGAACGTCCGAATCCGGACGCCGATATCGATCATGGCCGTCCCGAGCGCGCGAACTTGGCGAATAGACTTGATGGGTTTCCGGATCGGTGGCCACCGTCCCCCTGTGGTATTCGGACCTGCCCTGTCCGATCCCGACGGCAATGTGAAAAAGCCCCACGGAATGAACCGTGAGGCTTTCTCGTTTCGTCCGCTCTCTTCACGGAGCGGCGTGCCGACACCTTGAAGGCCGATCTCCACGATGCAATCAAAGACAAGCACAACCCCACTCGAGCTTTTCAACCAATCCGCCCTGCCTGAAGCCGCCTCTTACGCTATCGACAATCCTGGCCACTTGACCACGCGTGCATGCGCGCCCCTCGGGACGACGACATGACAAGTGCAATAGAGCAGTCACCGCTTTGGCAACGGACCTTCGCCAAATCACTTGCCGACCCCATCGTCTCCCGACTGGTCACGTCCCTCCGTAACGCTCACGAGCGCGTTGCCCTCCTAACGTCGAGAATAGTCGTCAGCCTTCCTAGTCTCACGCTGCACGACAGTTCGCACCTCGATGCCCTCTGGGGCGTCGCGAGCACCATCGCTGGGGACGACTACGTTCTCAACCCACTTGAAGGCTACCTCTTCGGGACCGCCATCCTTCTCCACGATGCCGCACTCTGCCACGAGGCGTATCCGGGAGGACAAGAAGCCGTGCGGGCGACCACCCAGTGGAGGGATGCGTACAACAGGCGATTGACCAATCAAGGCAACGTCGATCACAACGACGTTGACTTCGAGGCCCTTAGGAGCCTACACGCAATCCAAGCAGCAACACTCGCCACCAAACCTTGGAACACCGAGGAAGGCGATCCGTGGTACATCATCGACGACGCTGATCTCCGGAATCAATACGGACTGCTGATCGGCCAAATCGCATCATCACATCACTGGGCCATAGAGAACGTCACGGAGCAGTTCGCCGTTCCCCGGCCTCCAGCACCCTTCCTTCATTCAAACTGGTCCGCAGATCCGCTGGCCGTTGCCTGCCTGCTAAGGGTATCCGACGCCGGCCACATGGACTCGTCTAGAGCACCCACCTTTCTGCTCAAGATTCTCCAGATGAATTCCGTCTCCAAGGCGCACTGGACGGCTCAGAACCACCTCGGCCACTTGACGTACAAACATGACGACCCGGCACAATTGGTCGTCGCATCCACAGCACCGTTTCTCCAAGCCGAGGCACCAGCTTGGTGGGTTGCATTTGATCTCGTTCACCAACTCGACCAGGAGCTCAAGCAGTGCGATGCAGTTCTCCGGACGGCGCTCCGAGCGTCCCGTCGCCCCTTCGCGTGCAAGGGCGTCGTGGGCGCAGGCAACCCGAAAGAACTCGCAAAATATGTCCAGACGCAAGGATGGGAACCCACCAATTCGGCCGTACACGTATCGGATGTTGCGGCCTTGGTCGGTAGGCTCGGTGGCGAGCAACTCTACGGCACCGGGGCCGATAGTCTCAAGATTGCGCTTCGTGAACTGATCCAGAATGCTGCCGATGCCATTGCTGCAAGACGCCTGATCGGTGAGTCGATATTCGAAGGTCATATCCATACCCGGCTCTTCAGGGACCACTCGAACGGGCGTCAAGTCCTACAGGTCGACGACAACGGCGTCGGTATGTCACCCAAAACCCTGTCCGATGACCTGCTCGACTTCGGCAAGAGCTTTTGGGCCAGTGAACGCGCGTCTAGCGAGTTCCCCGGAATTCATGCCGCCAAACACTCGCCCATAGGCCGCTTTGGGATCGGGTTTTTCTCAATCTTCATGGCCGCTGCGAAAGCGAAGGTTTTTTCCAGGCGATTCGACCGGGCCCTACAGGACGTGCGGTGCCTCTCGTTCGACAACGGTCTTTCCCTTCGCCCGATTCTCAGCGACCAGAGACCGGAAGATTTCGGAATGGACGTCTCCACTAGGGTGCAACTCGAACTCAAGCCCAACGTCTTCTTCGATCCGAACAAGATCAGGATCCCTTGCAACGTATCTGGCCAACAGCCCTTTGACGTGCCGTTCAACGACTACGTTGCCGCGTTGGTGTCGGGCATCGACGCACCGATTTCCGTCGAGTTAGATGGCGTCAGTGTCACGGCAAATTTGTTCTCAGATGGAGCATGATGTGGAGGATGAATTTCGAGTCATTCTCAAGTAGTCGAAGACGAGACGGGTATTGAAAGAGAGTTTGCGCATCGATTGGGCGATCGATTGAGCGGGTTTTTGAAAGGATTTGAGAATACCGACGGCAAAGCGTCGGAGGCGGGTGATGTTTTCCGGGCCGAAGCCGGTGCGGATTCGACTGCGGTCCTCATCGTAATTCCAGTCGATGATGTAATGGACGCTTTCGATACTCCAATGACCGCGATTGATGGCCAGCAAGCGTTCGGGGGAGGTTTCGCCGGGTGAGCGGCTCGTGATGCCCAGCGCGGTTTCACACGTGAGGGCGCCGGATTTCTTGTCGATGGATTCGCGCTCGATCCGAAAGACCTGGCCCAGGTGGGGAAAGTCGAGGTAGTGGTTGAGTTCGGCGCTACACCAAATGCGCCGGGTTTCGATGCGGCCATGATCGGGCGGGGTGACCTCGACAAAGTCGGGTTGTCCGCGGGTTTGGAACTGGAACGCGATATCGCGTTCCAGCGTCGGTTGGTTGCCTTTGACCGTGAAATGATAGTGCGCTCCCCGCTCGACCAAATAGCGCGCGATCGCGCGTTGGGTCAGCAGGGCATCGCCGGTGATGTCCTTGCCGGCGATGTCGCAGGTTTGAAGCAAGGGAACGGCCATGCCGATTTCGTTCGTGCGCTTGCGCTCCTCGCCGCCGGCTACAGGCAGGGTTCCCACTTTTTTTGGGTGTAGCAGCGTTTCGACTCATGCCCGACCACGCTCATGATGTGGGTCTGACGCCCGTCCGAGTCGAGGGCGTTCTTCATCGTCTTGCCATCCATGGCCAGCGCATCGTCCGGGGCGCCCCACGCCCGATTCCACGCATTGAGCGCCCGGTCCAGCGCCCCCGGTTCAATCCGGACCAGACAATCCCGAATCACAAACTCGCTGGGAACCACATAGTGGCCGTTCTCCCGCCGGCAGCCAAAACGTTCGCGGGCTTTCTGCCCCAGGGCATCGGCCCAATCCGAGATGGCTTTATAGCCGTGCATGCCGCACAGCGTCGCGCCCGCCGCGATGCCCAGCACTGCCGACAAGGGATGGCGCCGTCCCTGAGCGCGGCGCGGATCGGGAATGGTCTTGAAGCACTGGGGGAGTTGGCGCATCTGTGCGGCATTGAGCATGATCTTGGGGGCTCCGGTGAGTTGAAGATGTTCCCGGCCAGGGTGGGTCAGTTGCCTGCGCGCATCGCGGCACAAGGGGCGCACAAAGACAAGCTTCGGGGCATCGGCTTCGGCGCTGTAGCCGTCCCGGGTGCGCCGGTATCCCCGGGTCCGTCCCAGTTCCAACCAGTTCGACGCGCGATACACGCCACCATGGAAGCGCCGGGGATCCACAAACGTTTCCAGCAGCAGCAACCCATGACCGAACCGTTCGCGCCAATCCGACCCGGCCCGCCGCTCGGTCCCTGACAACACCCGCGAGCCCACATTCGGCCGATTCCAGCCCGGCAGGATCAAAAAGCGACTGTTGTTCGCGATCAGTTTCAGCCGCCCATACTGCGAGCGGAAGTCCCAGCCGATCCATCGATCCCGAACCCCGCACTTCAGCGCCGACGCCGACAGGCTCAGTTGCGCCACCCACTGCCCGCGCCATGTGGCCACGTACCAGACCGTCTCCCCGATCTTCGCCAGTGCGCCCAGATAATGATGACGCTTCATCTGCTCTTGATACTGCCCTTCCTCGCTTCGCTCCACTGGCCGTACCCCGATCTCCGACAACTCCTGGCTGGTCATTTCCCTCCACTCCATTCAGCGTTTTATACAGGAAATCCCTCGCTATGTCCAGCTTGCCAGGCCAAACCACTGAATTCGCGGACGTTCACTGGAAGGACAAATTCACCCTGGCGACAGAGGGGATCCCTGTGGCGTGCCTTGTCCGATCCCTTTCCGCTTCCCCCGCGGTTCCGCCTCATCCTGATCCCGGACCGGCGCTTTGAGACACCTCTTGATCAACGCCAGCATTTCCCGGTCGCTGATCCGCCGCGCCACGCACTGAATCAGTTCGGCATGCGGTATCGAGTCGAAGTAGCCGCTCAGGTCCGCGTCAATGACCTCGCGATGTCCCTGTTGCAGCCAACTATGCACGGCCCGTACCGCATCCTGAGCGCTTCGCTTCGGTCGATATCCGTACTGCTCGGGTTCCAGATCCGCCTCGAAGATCGGTTCGATCACCAGCACCACCGCCATCTGGACCACCCGGTCCCGTATCGTGGCGATGCCCAGTGGCCGCCGGCCCCCGTTGGCTTTCCCGATCCAGACCCGCCGGATCGCGGCCGGGCGATAGCCCTTCCGCCGTAGCTCTTCCGCCAGTTCGCCCAACCACCGCTCCCGACCGTACTCTTCGATCTGGTCGAAACTCTGTCCGTCGACTCCCGCGGCCCCCTTGTTGGCTTTGCACCGCTGGTAGGCGTACTTCAGAATATCCTCTCTCCAGACCTTGTCGTACAACTGATGGAACCGATTGCTCGGCGCTTCCTTCGCTTTCACGTAGAAGGCCCGCTGTAGTTTCCGAATCTTTTCCGGAGTTGTCAGGCTCATGCCAATCTCCTCGTTCTCGCTCGTTGTGCCTTCGCCTTGAACTCAGGCCCCTTCCCTCCACCGGCGTTACCCGGCTTCGTCAGTACTACGGGCCTGTCCGCCACCCCATCCGGCCCGGCCTGTCCCTCGCGGGTTTCCGGTTGAGTCTCACCTCACCGGTGGGGCTTCCCGTGTTGCGCTCGATCTCCTCTTGCATACATGCCGTCGCCACTACCCCGGCGGTTTCCCCCAGACGCTTCGCTCGTCCGGTCTGGAAGACTTCGGCTTTCCCTGTTTCTCAGCCAGGTCAGCAACCGCATTGCCCGTTTCGAGGCCTGCTCAGCGTTCACTCACGTTACGGCCTGCATGCTCGCCAAGTCGCCCATGGCGACCCTCTACACCCGAGGCTTCGGTGATTTCGTTTCCTCCATCACCGCTCCGATTGCTACCGGCTGGAGCGACAGTTGCCGGACGGGTTTCGCACCCACTGATGATCGGCGCCTTTTCACGGCGCACTGAGAAAGGCGGGTTAGGCCGAATGTTTCATCGACGAGACCGGAAAAGGCCGCCCTGTGTGGCAGAAAGCGTTTAACGGCGCGTGGGCGAATGGTTGCACGCGGGTCGATTCGCACTGGCCGGACATGAGCCTTCGCCGAAGACCTCCGTCGCTGGTCATGCGTCGAGGCGGGTTGCTATCGATCCAATAAATCAGGCAATTCTTCAAGAGACAACAGAATCTGCAAAACCTCATTTGAGTGGAAATCGCTGGCCACCGAGTTTCCGCTCAAGACAGCGATAAAGGGAACCCGAGCACGCCGGGCAGCCTCGGCATCGACTGGATGGTCCCCCACATAGACAGAATCCACGGCCTTCACGTTCAACCGGCGAAAGCGCCTTGTACAGCCCTTCGGGATCCGGTTTGTGTTCGTCCACATCCTCTCCACCGATGATCACATCGAAAGAGTCGGTCAACTTGTCACGGGCAAGAATGCCTTCGATTCGACGACGGAACTTTGTAGAAACGATCGCCGTGCCGAGACCGTAGCTCTTGAGTCGCGACAAGATGCGGGGGATATGAGGAAATATCACCGTCGAATCGGCCATGACCTGCTCCGCTCGTTCGATAAACCCGGCAGAAAACCGGGCCACTCCCGCGGGATCGGACCGGCCAGTCAGAGTCGCAAAGATTCGCGGTAATG
Organism: Terriglobia bacterium; assembly: GCA_963555775.3. Classification (GTDB taxonomy): domain Bacteria; phylum Acidobacteriota; class Terriglobia; order 20CM-2-55-15; family 20CM-2-55-15; genus JAJEDW01. The sequence goes on from CAUVWY020000010.1 coordinate 1,235,781, forward strand.
AAAGCCCTATCGTAGGGTGAATATCGCCCGGATCTACGGGCGGCATCCCCATCTTCGGAAGGGGATAGTTCACGCATTCCACGATCCCTGGAGTTGAATCGGCGAGCGTCAGGTCGAAATCGAACACCACCGCCTGAACCAAGGTGCGCTCCTTTTTCACTTGGCTGTAAGCCGGGCTCCCGGCTCGTGAGCCTCAGTCAATCCGGCGGGCGGCATTATTGAGGGGCAACGGCGGGCGCGAGAGCGTGATTATCGAGTTGTTCCAATGCAACTGACCCGGCGGCGTATCTCATCGACCGGACCTGAAAAGGCCGCCGTGTTCGGTATAAAGCGTGTGAATAGAACGTTTAACAAACCAAACGGAAGCGGCCGTTGCGACCACAGAGTGTAAACAAGCCGGCTTCGAGTTTCACGGACTATTTTTTTGGCAAAGCGGGTCGGACCGCACGGCGGATTCGCCGGATGTTTCAGGGATTGCCGGGAGCGGCGGTCGATCGAGCACACGGGACGGGCTCTGTTTCCAGGAGCGAGTTTCCGGAGCTTCGATCCGGGCTATTCGGGCCGCAGATGCGGGAACAGGATGACGTCGCGGATCGAATGGGAGTCGGTCAGGAGCATCGTGAGGCGGTCGACGCCGATTCCCTCGCCGGCGGTGGGAGGCATCCCGTAACCCAACGCCCGCACGTAGTCTTCGTCCATGGCATGCGCTTCGTCGTCGCCGCGTTCCCGCGCTTCAAGCTGCGTTTCGAATCGGGCGCGCTGGTCGACGGGGTCGTTGAGTTCCGAATAGGCGTTGGCAATTTCCATCCCCGCGATGAAAAGCTCGAACCGCTCGACGAGCGTGGGGTCGTCCGCCCTGGCTTTCGAAAGCGGCGACAACTCGATGGGATAGTCATAGATGAACGTCGGGTTCACAAGATGCGGTTCGACCACCCGGTCAAAGAGTTCGCCGACCAGATTGCCCAAGGGAAGCCGAGGATCGTAATCGGCCTTGACCCGGTCGAGCAGTTGCCGCACCGACGCGGTGTCGCCGAGCGCCGATTCGTCGATGTCACCCGGGTAGTACTCCACGATCGCGCCCTTGAAGGTCTTCCGGGACCAGTCGTTGAAATCGATCTGCTTGTCGTCATGGGTGACCACGCGGGATTCGCAGACACGATCCACGACCCCCTGGATCAACTCTTCGGTCAGATCCATCAGGTCCCGATAGTTGCTGTACGCCTGATAGAACTCCAGCATCGTGTATTCGGGATTGTGCTTGAACGACAGGCCTTCGTTGCGGAAGCTTCGATTGAGATCGTAAACGCGCGTGAGTCCGCCGACGATGAGCCGCTTCAGATAGAGTTCAGGCGCGATTCGCAGATACAGGCTCATATCCAGAGCGTTGTGGTGCGTCTGGAAAGGCCTTGCCAGGGCGCCTCCCGGGATCGGATGCAGCACCGGGGTTTCGACCTCCAGATATCCGCGCTCATCCAGAAAGCGCCGGAGTTCCCGAATGATGAGGCTGCGCTTCAGGAACGTGCCGCGAACGCCTTCGTTCACAATCAGGTCGACGTAACGTCGCCGATACCGGATTTCGACGTCGGTCAGGCCGTGCCACTTCTCGGGCAACGGCAACAGGCTTTTCGCCAGAAACGTCAGTTCGGATGCCTGAACGGTCAGTTCCCCCGTACGGGTCCGAAACATGACGCCCTCGACGCCCACGAAGTCTCCGACGTCCAGAAGCTTGTAAAGCGCAAATTGCTCTTCGGGAAGCTTGTCCTTCCGCGCATACGCCTGAATCCGCGCGCCGCCTTCGTACAGCGTCATGAAGCCGGCCTTTCCGAACGGGCGCCTGGCCACGATGCGGCCGCATACGCGGACCTTGACGGGGTCGGCCTGGAGTTCCTCGGCGGTCTTGGCGGAGTACTGGTCGCGAACCGCCTCCGGAGTGTGGGTATACCGATACTCGGTCGGATACGGTCTGAACCCCAACTCTTCGATCTTCTTCAGTTTTTCAAGGCGGATCTGTTCCAAAGGTTCCATTACGTCGTGGGGGCCCCTTCGATCTCTTTTCGGATGCTGTCCAGCAAGCCGTTCACGAACTCCCCGGATTCGCCCTTGCTGTACCGCCGCGCGATTTCAATGGCCTCGTCGATGACCACGGCCGGCGGCGTGTCCTTATGGTGCAGCAGTTCTTCGATGGCAATGCGCAGGACGTTGCGGTCGACGGTTTCCATCCGCTCCAGACGCCAGCGCTTGGCATGCCGCTTGATCAGCGGGTCGATCGCCTCAAGGTGTTCGATCGTCATCAGCATGAGACGATCCGCGAAGTCGCGGATTTCGGGACTCTGCGTATGCGCATCCCAGAACGTTTCCGTCAGCTTGCGGGGGTCGTCGCGCCTGAGATCCCACTGGTACATCATCTGGAGCGCGCATTCGCGGGCGACACGTCGGGCGCCCACGGCTAATCTTCCTTGAACATTCGGGCCATTTCGATTGCGGCGATGGCCGCGTCGAACCCCTCGGTTTTGCCGGATCGTTCCGTCGTTGCCACCGGAACGTTCCATCGCCTGGGGCACGTTCTCGGTGGTCAGCAGGCCGAATCCCACGGGTAAGCCAAATTCCAGAGCGACACGCTGCAACCCATCCGCGGCGGCGCGGCTGACGTGCTCGAAGTGCGGCGTGTCGCCGCGAATGACGCAACCCAGTGCGACCACCGCGTCGTAATTTTCGGAATCGGCCAGACGGGCCACGGCCAGGGGAAGCTCGAATGCGCCCGGAACCCGAACGATGTCGACATCTTCGGCGGCGGTACCCGTTTGGACAAACGCCTGAAGCGCGCCTTCGAGAAGCCTGTCGACGATGTGGGCGTTGAATCGGCTGGCGACGATTGCAAAGCGGCAACCCGTCGAATCCAAGCCGTCGGGCGGCGCCGGCGCCTGCTTGTTTTCGGGACCGTCTGTCACCCTACTTCCTTGTCCTCTCCAGAAACGCGCGGGTGCGCGTCTTCATTTCTTCGGTTCCGCAACACTCGCCGAATGATTTCGCCTCGATCCGCAGGCCCTCGGCCATTGTCGTCTTCAATCCGCGATTGACCGCATCCAGAACACGGGCGACCGCGTCAGTTCCGTTCCCCGCGATCGTGTTGGCCATGGTTTCGGCCAACGGCATGAGTTCGGCGGACGCCACGACCGCGTTCACGAGCCCCATTCGGTGGGCTTCGTTGGCATTGACCGACATCCCGGTCAGCAACATCTGAAGCGCGGGACCCTTGCCGACGATCCGGGGAAGACGCTGCGATCCGCCGAAACCCGGAATCAAACCCAACAGCACTTCGGGCTGACCGAATTGCGCCGTGTCCGATGCGATCCTGAACGAACAGGCCATGGCCAGTTCGCAGCCGCCGCCCAGCGCATAACCGTTCACGGCGGCAATGACGGGTTTGCCCAGGTTCTCGATCGAATCGAAAATCTCCTGACCAGCCCGTGCGTAGGCCTGCCCATCCACCGCCGACAACCCGGCCAGTTCGCGGATATCGGCGCCAGCGACGAACGCCTTGTCTCCCGCGCCCGTCACGACGACCGAGCGCACCGTATCGTCGCACGAAATCGACTCGAATGCTGCCCCGAGTTCGGATAGAGTCCTGCGATCGAGCGCGTTGAGAGTGCCGGGGCGGTTGACGGTGAGGAACGCGACGCGGTCTCGCGTCTCGAGCAACAGATTCTGGTACATGGTCCCTCGACTAGAAGCGCCTGTTCATGTCTCCGGTTAACGACTGCAAGGGTAACCGGGTCGGCGCGACCCGGCAGGGTTCTGCCGCGCGACGCGGGGTTCGGCCGCGCGCTGCTACAACGTCTGGAGCGTTTCTAGGAATTCCGACGCGGTGTAGCCGGACCGGATCGTGCGGACGCCGAGTTCCCTTTCGACATCGGCAAGCTTCATATCGTCCAGGAACAGGCCCTCGTCGCCAATCATCGACTCGGATGGCAGCACCGCCAGATCGCCGTTCACTTTCCCTTTCAACCCGTTCACGAAGTCGCTTCCGGTCAGCAGCCCAGCCACGTTGATTCCGGAACCCCAGAAGCGGTTTTCGATCGCGACGGTTTCAAGATCCAGCCCCAACCGTTCGACGCAGCCGGCAAGAAACGGCTGAAACAGACGTCCGGTCGCGACGGTGCCCCGAAGGCGCTTGCGCGCCAGGTCGGCGGCGATTTCGGCATGACGGCCGTCGAAATCGTCCATGAAGGTTCGCACCATGCCCACGCCGTTCTCGATTTGCGGAAACTCCCGGTAATGGTCCCCGAGCGGAATGGGGTGACCGGCCAGGATGTAGAATTCGTCGCCAAGGAACGCGAACGGCGTATCCCACTTGTCGAGAAACCGTTGCTGAATCGGGCCCAGGCCTCGAATTGCGTTGGCCGCGTATTCGGGTGTGACCGGATCGATACTCGGCAGGTTTTCACGATGATCGGACAGACCGACCGGGACGACAGCTACCGACTGAACGGAGGGATAACGCCGGGCCAGATCGTCGATGGTGCGATCGAGATGCGCGCCGTCGTTCCAACCCGGACACAGCACCACCTGGCAATGCAGTTGGATGCCGGCGGCGGCCAGGCGGTCGAGCTTCCCGTCCAGACCGTCGTAGGTGTCGTTACCCAGCATCCGGGTTCGAATATGGGGTTCGGTCGCGTGGACTGAAATGTAGAGCGGCGACAGCCGTTGATCGATAATGCGCTGGAGTTCCGCTTCGGCGACATTGGTCAGGGTCAGGTAGTTCCCGAACAGGAACGACAGGCGATAGTCTTCGTCCTTGATGCGCAGGGACCGCCGCGTGTTGCCGGGATTCTGATGGACGAAACAGAAAACGCAATCGTTGTCGCAAACCAGCGGCTCGATCGGTTCGAACTCGGCCCCCAGGCTCTCCCACTCTTCCCGGAAAAATTCCAAAACGCGGTCCCGGGTACGGATGGACATCGGCTCTCCGAAATCCGCCAATTTGAACTGAAGATCGATGACGTCCAGGAGAGGCTCGCCGTTGATTTCGACGACTTCGTCGCCGGCACGCAGGCCGATACGGCCCGCCAGCGAATCGGGCTCGACCTGCAGTACGCGGAGGGACACCCGGGTCCCTTTTTTTGTGGGCGGGGCATGGCGGTATTCATGCCGCGCCCGAATCTTGCGCTCCACGTCCAGATCGTTGGTCTTGCGAACGTAGGCGCTTGATGAGAATGGGGTTTTGGGCCGGTCCATCTAGCAGCCTCTGGTAGAAATGTGCATAGTCACGTTCGCGGCGCCATCCAACGCAAACTGAAGCGGATGCGCCAACTCGCCGTGATGCGAGATTCTGTGTACGTAGTATGTCATGGCGCAGGAATCCTGGGCTTCCCAGGATTGGATAGACACAACTGAGAGCCCCTTTCAAAATTTTCTATTTGTTTAAGCTCCCCTCTTCTTCACACAATCACGCCTTGCCAACGAGCGCTCAAACATGCGATCTATTTCATAGGGCGGTAGGACCGGACGATTCATACGTAACAGAAGCCGATTAGGCTGAAAGGGTCGCGAATCGACTGTATCTCACGATGATTGAACGATTTCTAGAACTTCTAACTCTGGCAACTTCGAGGATTCCGGACGACTACTTCTGGCTGCCGGTCGCTGACACTGAGGAAGTAATCTACCGGGAGCGAGTCTACTGCTATGAACTTTATCATCAACTCAGAATGCTTCTCGACGAGGACGAAGATCTGCGCTCGTACTCCCTCGGTGGCGAAGTTGATAAGAGGGGGCATCCGATTATTCGGCATTATGTTCCTGATTTCGTGCTTCACAAGCCCGGCGCGATGGACAACCTCGTCGTGATGGAAGTAAAACCCATTCATGCAAGCGTCGCGGAGCTACGGAAAGATATCAAAAAGCTCAAATATTTCGTGAAACCAGAGGTCGGTTATCTTTACGGAATACAGCTTGTGTACGGTTCTAACGACACGGCCATTGACCGCTTCAGAGAAGAGATCGCAGAAACAAACGACGACCATCTGCGGTTAGTCTGGCACCAACAACCAGGAAAAGGGGCAGAAATGGTCTCGCTGGTACGACCAATTGTCTGACCCGCTCAATCACCTTCGCAAGGTGTCCTCAGCCCCGTCGTCGAAGGACGAGTATGATGCGTGGCTCAAAGCCGATGACGCAATTGCCTTTCTTAGGAGCAACACCCACGATAACGAATTGGTCGTCTACTCGGGCTTGGCGCGTAATTTCATCCATGGAGTATTCGTCCCAGCTAATCTCGTCGATCCCCCAGACACCGAAGATCTTTTGCGCTGGAACTGCAATGCCGGATCCTCATGGGGAATCTCACATGGTGGAGATCCGCGATCTATCGGGATATCTCCCCCGTTGGAGCACACAGGCAGCGACACGATTGATCAAGGGGAACAATTCGTCTTCTATCGCTTCTTCGCAGGCAGACTCGGCGACAAGAACTACTTCGAGGTGTGCCAGAAATTTGTTCACCTGTCGGACCTGCACTTCGTGCCAGAACGGAACGCCTATTGCCGTCTCGACGATCACGGCGACATTGACAAAGTGGTTCGAATCGTGACGTTCCCGGACAAGGGAGACGAGTTCGGTGGCACTGTGATTACTGTTCAACGAAGAGCGCTCGACGATTATATGGCGCTTCTGGACGTCGTAATGGTACGTACGTTTGAGTTTGACCGATCCGACGCCGGCCAACTCCCCGGCATCGAGTTGCCGACGCCAGGTGCTCAGGCTCGATGAGTACACCCCTTCACGGCGTAACAACGCGCCCAGCTCACCGGGCTTCGTACACCGGTCGGCATCTCGTACGATCCGGCGCTTATACTCCGCGCTGAATCGTCGACGCGTCGCCTTATCGGCGACCTCCGGATCCGGACCGGCACCATTCCCATCGGCCGAATCGCGCCCAACTCCAGTCGCCCTACGGGCTCCTTCCGTTGCCCGCGATTCTTTCTCCTCTTCTGGTTTAATCACCAACACAGGTTATCTTCCTTCCCGCCCTGCTCACTAATTAACGTTAGGGAAGGTGTCTCATCTACATTGGCACAGAGGGATCACGCTCGAAACGTCGTGAAGCCATTGCGCTCCCTCCACTCCCTACGGACAAAACTGAAGGGCCACGCCTCTTATGTAAGCGCAACGGAAATAAAGCGGACAGCCCTATCCGGGCACGGAACTTACAAGGCTCATTTCCGAGTGCTTTGCCAGGAGTGTGACGAGGCGTTGCGGACGATCAGCGAGGCATTCGACGAGTCGCCCTCACTGTGAGGTTCGACGGAATCATGGCTTATCGACGGGCTCTTAGCTCCAACGCGGGTTTCCTTCAGTATCGCGATGATCTGGTCTTCGCCGAATCGCTTTCGATTCACGGTCGGTTCTCCTTCCTTTTTTTCTGGAAAGGTCATTCTCGAAGTGGAGCGGTTTATGGGGGGAACGTCACTGCAGGACGCAGCCGTACAGAATGTACTGCACAAGGCCGAAGCGCTGTCAGCTGAGTGGACAGCCTAGCAGCCTGTCGGACTTTCGTCGTAAGTCCTTTGTTTTCAACGACGGCCCTTTTCAGCTCGAAACTGTAAACACAGTCATATGAATGACTTAGATTTTCGATTTGGTGTTAGTCCGACAGGCTGCTAGAACGGAGGGCACAAGATGTATCCCAGAGGATCCGAATGGCGACGCTGGGACCTACATGTTCATGCGCCTGGCACGCTGTTCAACGACAAATTCACAAACTGGCAAGAATACCTTCTTGTCATCGAGGCACAAGACCAAGTTCGTGTCCTCGGGGTCACCGACTATCTCTCGCTCGCGACCTACTCGACGCTCAAGCGCCATAAGGATGAAGGCCGCATTCCCAATATCGACCTGATGATTCCTAATCTCGAATTCAGGCTCGCACCCCCGACCGATAGAGCAACGGCGGTCAACATTCACCTGCTGATCTCTCCCGATGACCCGCAGCACGAATGGCAGATCAACAATGCTCTGGGCCGCCTCACATGGGAATACGACCACCGCCGCTATTCCTGTCTTCCTGTTCAGCTCATCGCCCTCGGCAAGGCCTTCCATCCTCAGATCAAGGATGATGCCAAAGCGCTCTCCATGGGCGCACTCCAGTTCAAGGTCGACTACACCGCCTTCCGAGATTGGTTCAACGCGGAGCACTGGCTGCGCGAGAACGCGCTCGTCGCGGTAGCCGCAGGAGCCGACGGGCTCTCTGGTTTCCGGCGCGACGGCGCATGGGCGGCGCTGCGTGACGAGATTACGCGGTTCAGCCAGATCCTGTTCTCTGGCCGCACCGGCGAACGCGAGTTCTGGCTCGGACAGGGCACGGATGAAGATCGAGAAACCCTGAAGCGGCTTGGTGGGCCACGTCCCTGTCTTCATGGCTCGGACGCCCATGAGATCGCCAGGCTATTCCGCCCCGACGAGGACCGTTTCTGCTGGATCAAGGCCGACCCGACCTTCGAGGGGCTCCGTCAGACTCTCTACGAACCCGCAGGCCGCGTGTATATCGGACCGACCGCGCCCCTCTATCACGACGACGCGCGGGTCATCCGCTCCGTTACCCTGGCCCGATCAGGCGGCTGGTTCGAGGACGTGGAGATTCCTCTGAATGCCGGCCTAGTCTCGATCATCGGCCAAAAAGGGTCTGGGAAATCTGCGCTTGCCGAGGTTACCGCCTACACAGCCGGGAGCTGGGAAACGGAAGAACCCAGCAGTTTCATCAAACGCGCCGGAGAACACCTTCAGGATCTCTTGGTCACGCTCAACTGGGCTGACGGCGAGCGCACTGAAGGGCGTCTCGGTGACGAACAGTCCGGCAACCGCGAGGTCCGCCATCTCTCCCAGAAATTCGTCGAGCGCCTATGTTCAGACGACTACATTGGCACCGAACTCGTCCGCGAGATCGAGGCCGTCGTGTTTTCCTATATCGACCCGACCGACACGCTGAACGCCTCAAGCTTTGACGAGCTGCGCGCCCTTCGAACGGAAGGCATCCACGAGGAAGGCGCGCGGCTTCGTGAGGACATTACCCGTCTGATCCGGGAGGAGTGTGCGCTACGAGACAACGCCCGCAAGCTCAGGGAGAAAAAGAACCGCCTCAACACACTGACGCAGGAACGGGAGGGGCTCGCCAAACAAATTCCACGACCGGCAAACGAGGAAGAGAGGCGTCGGCAGGAGGATCTGCAGCGCAAGCGTGCCGCGCTCGGAACGCTCCAGCAGGCAATCGCCGCCGACAAGCAGAAGCTGCAGAAGGTCGCCGACATCCGCGCGAAGGTGAACACCCTCCGGGGGCAGATGCGGCGGTTTGCCGCGGAACTCGATACGTTACTCGCCGAAGCTGGCGTGCCCGAAGCTGATCGCGCACCGTTCCGGATGAACTTTTCGGCCGATACCGAGCCGGCGCTCACGCGACGCGAGGAGACCCTGAAGCAGTCAGTGGCGCGGCAGGAAGGAGCAGCCGAAAACCCTGCGGAGAACACGCGCCGCTGGTTGGAAGCGCAGATCAAAGCGCTGGTCGAGCGGAAGACTGCCGACAAGGCGCGGCAAGATCGCATCCGCGTACTCCAAACAAGAATCGCGGCCATCGGAACCGAGCGGAAGCGGGTCCAGGCCGAGATCGCGCAGATCGAAGGCCCTGACAAAGAGCGCATGGCCGCCGCGTACGAAGAACGGATGGAAACCTATGTCGCTTACTTCAGGAACCTGAAGGATGAGCAGGACACGCTTGAGCAGCTCTACGCGCCGGTCAAGGCGCACCTGGCTTCGGCGACGGCGGCGCCGCCCGAACAGGAGCTTGAGTTCTCAATCCGTTGGGAAGTCGATCTCAATACATGGCTGGAGCGTGGAAGCGTGCTCTTCGACCAACGCCGGACGCTCCCGTACGGCACGATGCGCGAGCTTGGCGCCGCTGCGGCGCGGATACTCGTGCCCGCATGGACTTCGGGCAACGCCGATGCGATCCGGCCGGCCATGAAACAATTCCTGACCGAGTTTGGAAGCTCCAACCTCCCACCCCGCAATTACCTGCGCAGTGAAGTCACGGTTCAGGATCTGCTTCACTGGCTCTACGAACTCGACCACCTCAGGCTCACCTACGGCCTGAAATATAACGGCGTCGAACTGGAAAAGCTCTCGCCGGGTACCAAGGGAATCGTCCTCCTCATCCTGTATCTCGGCATGGACGTTGCGGACACGCGTCCCCTGATCGTTGACCAACCGGACGAGAACCTCGACAACGAATCCATCTATCAGTTGCTTACCGCCTACTTCAGGGACGCTAAATCACGCCGCCAGATTATTCTGATTACGCACAATCCCAACCTCGTCGTGAATGCCGACTCGGAGCAGGTGATCGTGGCGCACTGCGAACGGCGTGAGAACGGGTTGCCAAACATCACTTACCACAGCGGCGCACTTGAGAACGATCATCCGCCCGAGCACAGCATCAGGGAGCAGGTCTGCCGCATCTTGGAAGGGGGATCGGACGCCTTCCGACGGCGGGAGCGCCGCTATGCGCTCACGGACGACTGAGACGCGGGTATTGGCCCCGTTCGGGACCCTAGTTACGTGTCAGGTATGTGGCTGTCCAAGTCGCCTGGGGCGGGTTCGGGCGTCCACAGCAATGGTACCGTCCACGAGCCTCATCCTGGAGGTCGACCCTGCCAGTCGAGCCTGACCCGATGTCGTCGCCTTGGCAGTCGCGTTTGATGTTACCAAGTTGCACGGTGATGGCTTCAGACGAGATAGTTCCCGACGAAAGCCGGGCTCGGACAATCGATTCATCGGAATCGAACATTCATTGGACGTTGTCGAACGGCATTGCACAACCAACGACAATTCAACGGATTACACGGTTCTCAAGGGGTGATCTATGGATGGATCAACAGCTCCTTAGAATTCATTAAGCCATTTATAATGAATCGGTTAAGTCAGTGTTGTGGCCGAAGACTCCTCGGCGCGACCGTGCACGTTTCTATTGGAGGCTGCTAATCCTCGATCAGATTCCAGCCCCGGGCCATGTACTGGATACCAGACACCGCGGTCAGCAAACCCGTCACGATGAACAGAAAGTAAAGGGCGTCTTCACGCAGGTTCATCCAGTCGTAGAACAGTACAAGGAACACGGTCAGCAACTGAAACGCGGTACTCATCTTGCCGTAGAGAGTGGGTTTGAAAACCCGGAAACCGTGCATCAGGTAAAAGGCAAGGCTGCCGAGCAGGATGAAGGTATCGCGAAAAATGATGACGACCATCAGCCAGAGCGGAATCGGATTGATGAAACCCATCCGGGGGAGGGCAAGCATGACGATGGCGCCGCTGACCAGCAATTTGTCGGCAATCGGATCGAGGATGGCGCCCACCGAGGTCTTCTGACCGAACCGGCGCGCGATCAGGCCGTCGAGCGCATCCGTCACCGCGGCCACCACAAAGACGGCCAGAGCGGCGCCCACGCGGTCGTAGATGATCAGGGTGACGAAGACGGGAACAAGAACGATCCTGAGGATCGTCAGCTTGTTCGCCAGGGTCAGTATGTTCGGGCGGTACCGCTCGACCGGCCTCGCGAGTCTGGAAGACTCGTTTGTCATGCCATGAATGGAAACACAATGCCCGATAGGGCCAGCGGGTCGTTACTGGAAATGCTGGACATACCGGGACTGGAAATACCTGAAATTTTATTGAAACGCGGTTCTACTCGGCAACGACAGGAACGCTGACATCCAGCGTTTGCCGCGCACAGAAGCCGTCGGCCTTCGAACAGAAAAAATACACCAGTTCACCGGGGATTTCGTATGCACCGGCACGGGCCGCCTGGACCCCGATCGTGAAGTCGGGGACGTTGACGTAGTACACGTCGGTCGAATCCGGATCGAGGGAAGGCGACACCAAACGCGTTTCGGACAGCGTCAGACCGCTCACGGGCTCCAGATTGAGCTGCATCGGGGGCGTGTGATTGATCAGGTAGCCATCGCGTACATCGAGCAACAACGCCACTTCACCGGCTTGTCCGGAAATCACGTTGTCCGAAGAGTAGTCGGCCTCGACGACCTGAGGCAACCCGCCTCCAGCCGACAGCAGTTGCGTCATCGCAAAAACGAATCCGAAGGCAAAGTTCATCATGATCGTCTCCATCCGAACCGTCGTCAGGCAATGTATCGAGCCCTGCCGGAGCGAACCGAAATGGCAAAGCGAACTGAAATCGTTTTAAAATTATAGCACGAGGGCCGTTTCGGTCGATGGGTTCCGGACCGGATTGGCACGGCAAATTTGTTCTCAGATGGAGCATGATGTGGGGAATGAATTTCGAGTCATTCTCAAGTAGTCGAAGACGAGACGGGTATTGAACGAGAGTTTGCGCATCGATTGGGCGATCGATTGAGCGGGTTTTTGAAAGGATTTGAGAATACCGACGGCAAAGCGTCGGAGGCGGGTGATGTTTTCCGGGCCGAAGCCGGTGCGGATTCGACTGCGGTCCTCATCGTAATTCCAGTCGATGATGTAATGGACGCTTTCGATACTCCAATGACCGCGATTGATGGCCAGCAAGCGTTCGGGGGAGGCCTCGCCGGGTGAGCGGCTCGTGATGCCCAGCGCGGTTTCACACGTGAGGGCGCCGGATTTCTTGTCGATGGATTCGCGCTCGATCCGAAAGACCTGGCCCAGGTGGGGAAAGTCGAGGTAGTGGTTGAGTTCGGCGCTACACCAAATGCGCCGGGTTTCGATGCGGCCATGATCGGGCGGGGTGACCTCGACAAAGTCGGGTTGTCCGCGGGTTTGGAACTGGAACGCGATATCGCGTTCCAGCGTCGGTTGGTTGCCTTTGACCGTGAAATGATAGTGCGCTCCCCGCTCGACCAAATAGCGCGCGATCGCGCGTTGGGTCAGCAGGGCATCGCCGGTGATGTCCTTGCCGGCGATGTCGCAGGTTTGAAGCAAGGGAACGGCCATGCCGATTTCGTTCGTGCGCTTGCGCTCCTCGCCGCCGGCTACAGGCAGGGTTCCCACTTTTTTTGGGTGTAGCAGCGTTTCGACTCATGCCCGACCACGCTCATGATGTGGGTCTGACGCCCGTCCGAGTCGAGGGCGTTCTTCATCGTCTTGCCATCCATGGCCAGCGCATCGTCCGGGGCGCCCCACGCCCGATTCCACGCATTGAGCGCCCGGTCCAGCGCCCCCGGTTCAATCCGGACCAGACAATCCCGAATCACAAACTCGCTGGGAACCACATAGCGGCCGTTCTCCCGCCGGCAGCCAAAACGTTCGCGGGCTTTCTGCCCCAGGGCATCGGCCCAATCCGAGATGGCTTTATAGCCGTGCATGCCGCACAGCGTCGCGCCCGCCGCGATGCCCAGCACTGCCGACAAGGGATGGCGCCGTCCCTGAGCGCGGCGCGGATCGGGAATGGTCTTGAAGCACTGGGGGAGTTGGCGCATCTGTGCGGCATTGAGCATGATCTTGGGGGCTCCGGTGAGTTGAAGATGTTCCCGGCCAGGGTGGGTCAGTTGCCCGCGCGCATCACGGCACAGGGGACGCACAAAGACAAGCTTCGGGGCATCGGCTTCGGTGCTGTAGCCGTCCCGGGTGCGCCGGTATCCCCGGGTCCGTCCCAGTTCCAACCAGTTCGACGCGCGATACACGCCGCCATGGAAGCGCCGGGGATCCACAAACGTTTCCAGCAGCAGCAACCCATGACCGAACCGTTCGCGCCAATCCGACCCGGCCCGCCGCTCGGTCCCTGACAACACCCGCGAGCCCACATTCGGCCGATTCCAGCCCGGCAGGATCAAAAAGCGGCTGTTGTTGGCGATCAGTTTCAGCCGCCCATACTGCGAGCGGAAGTCCCAGCCGATCCATCGATCCCGAACCCCGCACTTCAGCGCCGACGCCGACAGGCTCAGTTGCGCCACCCACTGCCCGCGCCATGTGGCCACGTACCAGACCGTCTCCCCGATCTTCGCCAGTGCGCCCAGATAATGATGACGCTTCATCTGCTCTTGATACTGCCCTTCCTCGCTTCGCTCCACTGGCCGTACCCCGATCTCCGACAGTTCCTGGCTGGTCAATTTCGTCCTCTCCATTCAGCGTTTTATACAGGAATCTCCTCGCTATGTCCAGCTTGTCAGGTTAAACCACTGAATTCTCGGACGTTCACTGGAAGGACAAATTCACCCTGGCGTCAGTGTCCAGGTTCATGACGGGTTCCCGCCGACACAAGAACACCGAGGCCGATGGCTGCGTTCACTTTCGTACGTCCCAGCGGGAGTCAATAGGCCCGCGGAAAAGCTTGCCGACCTGGTATCTCCCCGGCTCCGCGAGATCCGTGATGGCGAAATCTGCTATGGTCTCGCGGCGCTAAGGGTCGATCACACCGCACCGCACGATTTCCTTTCCGCCAAGTCGGTAGGCGGATTCGTCACCCACGACGTAAGCGGCGCGTTTGTCGGTCTAATCGACCACCTCCCGAATAGCGCAAAACGAGAACCAGGCGAGATCGCTGCGCCTAGCAGCCTGTCGGACTAACACCGAATCAAAAACCTAAGTCATTCATATGACTGTGTTTACCGTTTCGGGCTAAAAAGGGCCGTTGTTGAAAACAAAGGACTTACGCCGAAAGTCCGACAGGCTGCTAGACACGCAATCGACTCTTGGCTAGCCGAACAGGTCTCGTTGCTACACGGACGTGTCTCCGAGGTGCACTCCATTCTAGCGAGCTACTCGCTATGCGCCTTCGACTACGATCCCATCGACTTCCTCAGAGGAATCCTAGTTATCACGTCAACCGGCAGTCGTTATTGGCCGCTGAGAGAACTTTCCGCGTTGCTTCGCGACGGCAATAGGTTGGCGTTTCGCGTCTCCAGCTACGGCGACGCGACGATGCTGGAACAACACGGCGAGCAAGACACAGTCGCTGGCATGGCGACTTGCTACGTGGTATCGCGTGGCAAATTCAACAACGCCGACATCTCACAAAACATCCCAAAGCAACTGAAATCTCTTATCGGTGTTATCCACCGGACCTTGGTGAACCAGGGAGCCAAACCCAAATGGACGATCCAACCGAAGGTGTACCGCGGACCGTTTGGCCGTTGCGACTGCCTCGAAGTACGCATCTGAGCAACTTGGACACAAGTTGATGAATTATCCTGGCCGTCGAGGCTGTGGGAGAGTGGAAAACTCGTAGAGTGTTCCAAGGTCGCAGAGCGACCGGCTTTTCCGCAGCCCTTCTCTCCACATGGACGATCAAGGAATCCAGTACCCGTCCCACCTCTGCAGGGTCATCTGGCTTGATAGATATCGCCGTACCAAAATGGTCATCGGGTATATTGAGGCCCACGACGATTGCGACGCGGATACAGGCCGCGGCTGTCGTAGAGTTTCCGGGGCTTGTCGCGGGGTTGGGCTTGGCGGATGGCGGGGTCGGAGAGGGGCATGGGGCAATACCTCCATGGAGTCGAAATATGCCCTCAAATATTGCCCCAATAATTGCTTGGCTGTCGAGGGATTCTCATGGGTGGCTCTGGACACTGAGCCTCTATAAAACACCGATATAAAATAACTTATAGGACATCATAAGACACCAATAGATCTAGACATAATAGTTGCTTCCGTGTCATTTATCCCTGCGGGAAGGCTCGGAGCGATGCAGATGCGGAGACCGATCCAAGATCGGAATGTCGGCATATTGTCTTTTTTTGTCGGAGGGCTTAGGGCCTTGATGGGCGTAGTGGTTTTTTGGAAAAATCGGAATCGGACATCCGGCCTTAGCCCTCATTCCGGCGCATCAACGCGCCCCTTAATCAGCTTAAAGGATTCGGTGACCGCCTGTTGTAAATCCGCCGGAAACACGATCATAAAGGTGCACGCCAGCGTCGTGAACGCTTCGATGGTTTCAATCGGACTCTTGAAATGGACCTCGGATCTGAAGAGCTTAAGGACAGTGCGCATCGAATCCCGGACATCTGTCTCCGAAATCTCGGCACCAAGCGAATGGCAGAATTGGTTCCGAATCTGGTTGAGCCGAACAATGCCAAGCTTGACGAAGCACAGCGCCGTCGCTCGATCAGGAATGAGATTGGCCTTCTGAAGGAACGTTAGCCGGACTTCATCGAAGTTGTCGATGCCGAAATGCGCAACGAGAAAGCGATTCAGATAATGTTCGACGATCAGGTGGCATTTGAGAACGCGCCCAAGGGTGTCGTGAGGCGACGAGGTGAGACCAATAAAAATGCGGTTCTCGTGCTCGAAGTGTTTCTCAATGGCCGCCCGATGCGGTCTCAGCTTTGCGGCGGCCGCTTCGATTCCTTCGACGTCTTGCATCTCGGATCTGAGGGTTAACGTTACTGAGTAGACCGCTGTCTATCGTTCGCAGCTATCACCAGCTGCATTCCGTGAAGGCTCGCTCCAAAGTGCCCTCCGATCTTGAATGTTACTGAAGACTTGAGGACGCTACGTAACTCCTGCTCTCCCGCAACGCTCCTTGAAGAGGCGAGGAAGGATTCATTAAGCCTCAATTCGGCACTGTCAAGTTAACCGAAATTCGCCTTTTTCCGACGCCAAATCAATTCTAGCAAGCACGAAAACTCAGTGCCTTAGCTGGCATGTCAATCAGTGGAACTTCCATCAATTAACTTAACAGTGGCCTACTCGGTGATTCCCTCCGACATCGCTTCGCTGGAGCACAACTACCTTCGAGCCAATGATCTTGACCACGCCGGAACCACCAAGCGGGTCGTCAGGCCACGGACTTCCGATCCGCACCCATCACCAACACCTCATGCAGCATAGCATCAAGCAGGCGGCCGCGGGTGTCGTCACCGTCGGCGAGGCTTGCCTCCAACTGGTTGCAGAACGCCATCAGTTCATTGACCTTGGCGACGATGCGATGTTGCTCGGCGAGGGGTGGGAGGGGGATTAGAACCTCTGTCAGAATGCCGAGGTTAATGTTCTTCTGCGCCGTGGACGGGGCAAACTCGTGAAGGTCGACTTTCGCGGTTCGAATAAAATACTCGAAGAATCGGGCACCTTCGAAGCTGTCATGTGCAATCAAACCGACGACGCTGTCGGGGAATCAAGCATCAAACGTCAGAATGCCGCTGTCAGCAATGTTGGCCGCAATCGTGATGCAAAGTGTGCCAGCCGGCCACATGGCACTCTGAGCTAAGCCGACATCGTTGTAGAGACTGCTGTAGGTCTCGATTGAACCGCCGGATCGTGCAACGTCGCCAGTCTGGATGAAGGGATACTTTCCGTGGTTGTAAAGAATCGAATCGTTACGAGGCCGGTGTTTCGATTTGCCGCGCCCAAATGTTCCAACCTCAGGAAACCGAGCCCAAGCCCATCCAGATGGGAGGTTAAAAGGAGTGTCAGTAGTGTCGGCTGGTGGCAAAGGTTTCGAGCTCTTGATTGCTCCGCTCTCTTCTAATCTCACGTGGTCTGCGGCAATCCGTTTTAACAGTTCCGCCGCCGGCTCGTCGTTCGGATCCTGCGGCACCAGCTTGCCACGAACGGCGAGGTTGAGGATGGTCTGGCGTAGGGCCTTGACTTGGTCGAGGCGTGTGGCGAGCGGAGCGAGGTTGTCGAGGGCGAAGGCCGCATGGTTCCGGAATCTGGCTGGGTCGGGATCGGGCGCGTTGAGGCGGGCGAGGCTCGCGGCCGCCAATCGGTCGCGCGTCGCCTCCCGTTCCGCCCGCGCCGCGTCCAAACGGTCGCAAAGCGCCATCAGTTCATCGACCTTGGCGACGATGCGGTGCTGCTCGGCGAGGGGTGGGAGGGGAATTACGAAGCTTGTAACATCGCCCAACGAAATATTGTTCATCGCTCCCCCCCGCGCCTTTGCGTGAATGAATCGAGCGACTGATGATTGAAGGCACAATAAAAGAAATTTTGCGAAGAACACCTGCTCAGTACCCCGGATTATTGAAAGGGCTTGGTTTGTATTTGCCGGAAGAATTTCATCTGAAACAATTGCGCAGATCCCGATTGAGCCTGCAATCGAGAACAAGATGTCCCCTTCGCGAAGCTGAGAACGAGCCAAATAGTCGTAGGTCTTTGTTGAAATATGACTTGTTACATTTTCCGGACGCAACTGACCGTCCTTGATCGCTTCAACTTTAATAAAGTTGATTCCTCCATCTGTATATGCGTGTCCATATGAGGTTGGGGTACTACCCTTTGTGATCCGAGTTGATGCATTGCCTAGCAGCCTGTCGGACTAACACCGAATCAAAAACCTAAGTCATTCATATGACTGTGTTTACCGTTTCGGGCTAAAAAGGGCCGTTGTTGAAAACAAAGGACTTACGCCGAAAGTCCGACAGGCTGCTAGGCGTGTCCAGATCCACCCCGAGGTGCTCTCTACTGGGATATCTCTGCTCTGAATGGGCGGAAGAGTTTTAGGCTTCCTAATCTCCCCCGCCTTCACCAACCGCGCCTTCTCCGCCTCGATCCGCTTCAACAACTCCGACGCCGGTTCATCCTTCGGGTCCTGCTCCACCAATTTGCCGCGCACGGCCAAATCGAGAATGAACCGACGCAGTCGGGGGGCGGCGGCGGGCGCATCAGCGATCCGTTCGAAATGAGCCAGCAATCGGTCTGCGGTCATCGCATGAGCGCCTCGGCCAGGATCGCCTTCAAGCGGTCGCGCAAGGCCGCCGTCTCGGCCTCGGCGGCGTTCAGCTTGGCCAGCAGTTCCGCTGGGTCGCCGTGGTTGTCGTCCTGCGTGTGCGGGTTTTTGATGTCGAGGTTGTAGCCGCGCGCCTTGACGTCGTCGGCCGTCACCTTCCAGGCGTGTTCGGTCTCCTTCCGGCCCTTGCGCTGGGCCCCGCCCCACCAATCGATGCAGCCCTGCAGATGCTCCAGCCGGATCGGCCGGGTCATGGAATAGGCTTTCTGGCCTGCGGGCACCCGGTGTTCGTAGAACCAGATGTCCACGGTCGGCTCGCCTTTCTCGAAGAACAGCAGGTTGGTTCCGATGGAGGCGTAGGGTCGGAACACGGAATTCGGCAGACGGACGATGGTGTGGAGGTTGCACTCCTCCATCAGATGCTCCTTGAGCCGGGTTTTGACGCCCTCGCCGAACAGCGATCCGTCGGGCAAGACCACCGCCGCGCGGCCTGTCGGCCTCAAAAGGCGGACGATCAGGGCCAGGAACAGGTCCGCCGTTTCCCTGGTCCGAAAGTGTTGCGGGAAGTTGCTCTCGATGCCGTCTTCCTCCTTGCCGCCGAAGGGCGGATTGGTCAGCACGATATCGACCCGGTCCTTCTGCTCCCAACCGATATAGGGGCGGGCCAGTGTGTTGTCGTGGCGCACGAAGCTGGGATCCTCGATGCTGTGCAGCAACATGTTGGTGACGCAGAGCATGTGGGGAAGCTGCTTTTTCTCGACGGCGCGCAGAGCCGTCTGCATGATCCGCTCGTCCTCGGGCCGCTTCACGTAGCTGCCGCGCATGTGGCGCAACGCAGAGGTCAAAAAACCGCCGGTGCCGCAGGCGGGATCGAACAGGGTTTCGCCCGGTTTGGGGTCGATGCGGTCGACCATAAAGGCGGTGACGGCGCGGGGCGTGTAGTACTCGCCAGCGTTGCCCGCCGATTGCAGGTCGTTCAGGATCTGTTCGTAGATGTCGCCAAAATGCTGGCGTTCGGTCAGGTTGTTGAAGTCGATGCCGTTGATCTTGTTGACGACCTGTCGCATCAACTGGCCCGACTTCATGTAGTTGTACGCGTCCTCGAACACGTCGCGAACAACGCGTCGACGGTCGCCGAGATTCCCCGTCAATGGGAGGCTCTTCAAGGCCGGGAACAGGTCGTCGTCGACGAAGGCGAGCAGTTCGCCGCCCGTGATCCCCTCCGGATCCGCTGCCCAGGCACGCCACTGGAATTGCTCGGGAATCGGCGACGCATAGTCCGCCGACATCATTTCCAGTTCCTGATCCTGATCGTCGATGATCTTCAGGAAGAACATCCAGCACAACTGGCTGATGCGCTGAGCATCGCCATCGACGCCGGGGTCCTTGCGCATGATGTTCTGGATGGATTTGACCAGGGTGCGTACGGACATGGGCTAGGCGGTCTCCCGATATAGGGCCGATTGAAGCTCGTGGACGGCATCGACGAAGTCTTCCTTCCCGCCGAAGGCCGCGATCAACTGCAACGGTGTGCCAAGTTGGGCGAAGGGCGGGATGCGCAGCACGTTGGCGTCCTCCAGGTCGAACACGCCTTCGTCGGCGTACTTGGCCAGCAACGCGTCCAGGACGGCGCGGGCCCGATGCCCGTACTTGTTGAACACGTCCCGTTTCTTGACGTTGTCGGCGCGCTCGCGCCGGGTCAGCGGCTTGGCGTCGAAGGCGACGTGGCAGATGAGGTCGAAGGGATCGAGGTCCTTGCCCAGTTCCTCGGCGATCAAGTCGAGCGGCAAGCCCTCGGCACCCAGTTCCTCGATGATCGCCTGCTTGCGTTCGGCGCCTTTCCAGCGTTTGAGGAAGTCGTCGAGGCTGGCAAAATGCTTCCTCAGCGCCTTTTTGGTGAAGTCGCGCAGGGACTCGGTAACGAGCTTGCCGTTCTCGTCGAGGTACTCCACGCGCTCGGCGACGATTCTTGCCCGAACCCCATCCACATAGACCTTGCGCACGCCACCGCCGGTATCCGGTTGGGGGATGCCGGGCCCTCCGCCACAAATGTTTTCGGCATCCTCCGGTTCCACCGGAATCGGATCGCCACTGTCGTCGGTGGGCGGAATATCATCGGGCGGCAGGATGGGATCGCCGTCGCCGGGTTCGTATATCTGCACCGGTTCACCGTCGAAATCCGGATCGGCGAAATGGCTGGTCGCGCCCCTGAAATCCATCAGGGTGAAATAATATTTCCCGGTGTCCTCATACACGCGGGTGCCGCGCCCGACGATCTGCTTGAACTCGGTCATGGAGCCGACCTCGCGGTCGAGCACAATGATTTGGCAGGTCTGCACGTCGACGCCGGTCGACAGAAGCCGCGATGTGGTGACCAGAACGGGATATCGGGATTCCGGATCGATGAAGTTGCCGAGTTGCCCCTGCCCTTCCGCATCGTTGCCGGTAATGCGCATGACGTAGCGGCGGTTCGTCGCCACCAAGTCGGCGTTTTCGTTGATGAGCGCCTGACGCGTTCGGGCAGCGTGTTCCTGGTCGACGCAAAAAACGATCGCTTTCTGAAACCGATCTCCGCTTTCCTTCAGAAACGCCGTCACCTTCCGGGCCACCAGCTTGGTCCGCTCGTCCAGAACGAGCGTGCGATCGAAGTCCCGTGTGTTGTAGATGCGGTCGTCGACCTCCTCGCCATCGCGATCGAGTTGCCCCTTCTCGGGACGGTAACCCTCGACGTCACGATCGATATGCACCTTGATGACCTTGTAGGGCGCCAGAAAACCGTCGCGGATGCCCTCCTTCAGCGAGTAGGTATACACCGGCGCGCCGAAGTAGTGGATGTTCGAAACATAGCGGGTTTCGCGAGGCGTGGCGGTCAGGCCAATCTGCGTGGCCGATGAAAAGTACTCCAGAATCTCCCGCCAGGCCGAATCTTCGGCGGCGCTGCCGCGATGGCACTCGTCGATCACGACCAGGTCGAAGAAGGTGGGCGAGAACTCACGGAAAATCTTCTGGCGATCCTCCGGCCCGGTGATCGCCTGGATAGAGACCGAGATAGATTTCATAGGCGGTGTCGATGCGCCGCTTTCCGTCGATAGCGCGGGTCAGGTCCCCGGAAGAACCGTCCGCGCGTTCGATGGTCTTCGCTTTCGTCGAGAGCTTGGCCATGGCCGCGCCGAAAGGCCGGAAGTCGTTGACCATGGTCTGGTCGACCAGAACGTTGCGGTCGGCCAGGAACAGGATGCGCTTCTTGCGGCCCGCCTTCCAAAGCCGCCAGATGATCTGGAAAGCCGTATAGGTCTTGCCCGTGCCGGTCGCCATGACCAGCAGGATGCGGTCGTTGCCCCCGGCGATGGCCTCCATTGCGGCGTTGATGGCGTTGGCCTGGTAGTAGCGCGGGGCCTTGCCACTGCCGTCATCGAAATAGTCCTGGAGGACGATGGATTCGGCCTCGGGCGTCAGCCCCTTCCAGGCACGATAGCGCGCCCACAGGTCGCCGGGGGGCGGGAAGGCGTCAAGGCCAACGGTGGTTTCCCGTTCGGCGCTCGTGCCCGTCCGGTCGTGGAAGACGAAGCCGTCGCCGTTGGAAGAGAACACGAAGGGGATATGCAGGGTCTCGGCGTAGTCCAGCCCCTGCTGCATCCCGTCGCCCATGGCGTGGGTGTTGTCCTTGGCCTCGATCAGTGCGATAGGGATGTTGGGCTTGTAGTAGAGGATGTAGTCGGCCCGCTTTCCCCGGCCCCGGTGGACCAGCTTGCCGCGCACGATGATACGGCCCTTGGTGAAGCTGACCTCCTCGCGGATTTGCGCCATCTCGTCCCACCCGGCCTGTCGCAGCGCCGGTGTGATGAACTTGGTGCAGATGTCCCGTTCGCTGAGGCTTCTCTTGTCCATCGGCGATCAATCTACCATCGGTCGCGGCATTCGTGCACCCGGGCTTTCTGCGCGGCAACGGCGGGATCGAGAAAAGCGTTGCAGGTATCGAGATCTTGTCGGGGTGCCTCGGCCGACCGCCATGCCTGCCGGAAATGCGATGAGATTGTGGTTCCGAACCGCATTCGGCAAGCCGATGCTGGACGGGGCAGACGTGCCGGTATCGGTCGCCGCGATCATTTCGGCATCGTAGTAGTGCCGCGAGACCCGATCTTTACCGGTTGGCGGACGCTCCTTGCCGAATGAAATTGAGATGCTCGATCCTTGGCCCGTTCTGGCCGTTTCATATCGTCCTAAAGTTCAACTCGACTTGGAGTTCACGGCACCGCTACCGCCTTAGACCTATGGCACGAAGCCATGCATTCGTTTGGCCGAAAGCGTCCTGCTGCCATTGGTCGGGCGTGCGGTCGCCCAAGATGTCGCTGTCCTCAACAAACTCCCGCACACTTGTGGGTCCGAAACTGTCGAAAGCTTCGAACTTCCGTGCAATATACCCGTAGCCTTCAGCACCTTCGAGGGCCGCCAGGACAGGGCGGCAGTCTTCCCCCAGGACGTCGACACCGCCTGGATAGTTTCGGATGCAATAGTAGATGTCATAGGCGTCCTTTCTCTTGAGACGGTTGTTTATCGCAAAGCCTTTCATGGCGAGCAACGCCGGAATCGACGCTACTGCTATTTCAACGGTGTTCTTGCCGCCACCGGGCATCTGGCCTTTGATCTCGACCAGCCGATTAAACCGAAGTGCAAGGTCGGTACCACCGGCCCTTTGCACCGCGAAGCGATCGACAAGCGGCGGCTGGTTCTTCGCGATGTCGGCATCAGGTGGCATCAGGAAGTCCAAAATGACGTCAATCGGCACTCCGCCATCGTCGGCATCAATTCGACGAACCAGTTGAAACCGGCGAAGTTCTTCGCGCTGTCGATAGCCTTGTTTCGTGAGGCTATCGATGAGCATGGCGTATTCGCCGCTGCCAAGTGCCTCCGCATCAAGGCAGAGATCGATATCCATGGTGCCCACATGCGCCATCTCGGCGTTGTCAAGCAGCAGCCACGGCACGGCGCCGCCCACCACCGCGAACTTGCCGCGAAAGCTCCCGAGGATTTGGCCAACCTCTATCAGAACCTGTTTCACGGCCTTGGCCGTGCGGTCGTCGTAATCGTTTGCATGTTGCGGTTCGGCGGGCGTTACCGGGGCCATTGGAGCGTCTCCTCCCTTAGAAAGTCGGCCGCTTCACGGCCACGGTCGCCTGCAATCGACAGATCGAGATAGGTCTGGACTTCGCTTGTGCATACAATGCCGGGCGCCGGCTCTTTGCTATCAAGGAATATGCCGTCATCCTTCACGACGAGGATGACGACGTTCTCACCTTTTTGAGCACTTGAAAGCTGCAGTACCTCTCGCAGGCGATCGGCGCCCAGGTCATCGGCATAGAAGTAGTGTGTCGACGACCGTCCATACGGAGCAAGCCAGCGCGCCGCCGAAAACGACGCCAGAATCGCTCTGCCATGATCGGGTTGGGCGGTAAGCGTATTGGGCAAGACGCGCTCGAACGCTTCTCCATGGAAGTGGGTGTAGCCAGCCGTTCGCTGACCGGACGGGCGGCTGTAGTTCTCCCGCCATGCGTCCAGCAACGGATTCGGATTTGTTAATGCAATACCGCCGGTGAATTCCTCCGCCCATTCCCGATCGAATAGCGCCTTCCGAACATTGCTTATATGGCCGAGGCTGACACGGGCGGCCGCCGCCAGTTCGGTCACGCGCCATTCGTGTAGAGGATCGCGGAGCATAACGCGAAGCACGCGTGCAGCCTTCGGGCTGAAAATCGACCTCAGTGAGCGGCGTTCCAATCGAGGTTTCTCCGCGACGAATCGATCGATATACACGCCGTCAAACTGAAGGCGGGCGTTCCCGATCAAGTCGACAAATCCTATTTCGAACTCGTCGCAGACGCGCCGCGACTCTTCGGAGATGTAGGGTGCGATGAACACCGGTATGGCGTTGCTTTTGTCAAGGCGGGCCAAATAGTGACGCAACTGGAGCGCGGCCATCCGCGCGAATCGAGGCTGTCCACTGTGCTTCACTTCGATTACAAGCTCTTGGGTCCGGCCAAAAGCGCGTAACCGGACACAGAGATCGAAGCGCCAGTCCTCGATGACGGGTTCAGGTTCGATGATGTCAAATTGAATGGCCGGTATGCGCTTCAGAAGGGCCTCGATAGCCCTCCTCGCTTCGTCTAAAAGTGTGACCCGTGATTCAAGCGATTTCAACATATGCTGAAATTAGCTGTTTCAGTGAAATATTTCAAGGTTGCGGCGTCGTTTCTGTGAGGTGGTGCACCGCAAATCCAATGGAGCCCTTGGGAGCGCACCGGCATAAGGGGCCTCAAAGATCCGCACGCGGTCGCGGCTGTGGCGTAGCCGTCAACCTGTAAACCGTGTCGCCTTATGGC
Source organism: Terriglobia bacterium (assembly GCA_963555775.3). Classification (GTDB taxonomy): domain Bacteria; phylum Acidobacteriota; class Terriglobia; order 20CM-2-55-15; family 20CM-2-55-15; genus JAJEDW01. Next base: position 1,260,816 of record CAUVWY020000010.1, read on the forward strand.
CGATATTGATGATTATGCGGCATTGCGGCACAACTCGACTTGTGCGAATCGTCGCCACCAGAACTTGGGACCGCACCGTTCGCAATCTACATGCTGACCGCCTATGCGGAGGCCGACCGTGACGACCTGACTCCAGCAGACAGGAAAGCCCTATCCCGACTGGTTGCCGCGATCAAGAACGACGAGCTAAGCCGATGACGATGGAACGAACACAGGTGGATCGGGAAGTAGAGGCGGTCATGGGCGAGGTTCTTGCCCATGTGCGCGGTGAAGTGGATCTACCGTGCCGCATTGTGGACGATCCCGCCGCAGAGCCTATTATTGCGGTACGGAAGCGTATGAAGTTGAGTCGCCGCAAGTTCGCGGATCGATTTGGTCTCGACGTACGTGCCGTGCAGGATTGGGAACAGGGACGCCGTTTTCCGGATCGCGCCACGGGCCTCCTGCTGACCGTCATCGACCGTGCGCCAGACGCCGTCGTGATTGCGCTCAGCGAGTGAGTGGCGCGCGTGCGAACGAACCATGGAGCCTCGGCTCTACACGAAGCGCAATAACCTCCCCGAGCCAAGGCCCTCAGTTGGATGGGAATGAGCCCCTGGGAGCGCGTTATTCGGGGGCGGCGCCGAGGAACAAGAGCGGGCGCGGCGCGTATACCGGCGCGACCGGCGCGAGGCACGCGCCTTAGAACGCGCCGCACCACGCGCCGGAGAAGAGATGAGACGGCGTTCGAAGTGCGCGATGGAGCCGAAGACGTGGAACTCGAGTTCGCCGGCCGTCGACGGTTTCGAGCAGCTCCCGGAGTGAGCGTCCGAGCCGGTCGAGGCGAATGATGCACAGGCGGTCACCGGGTCTGGCGTGATCGATGAGCTCGGCGAGGCCAGGGCGGTCGAAGCGCTTACCCGAGACGATGTCGGTGAAGACGCGAATAGCGCCAGCCTCAATCAGCCGGTCGCGCTGGGCGTCGGGATTCTGGTCGTGGGTCGAGACGCGAGCGTAGCCCAGGGTGTCGCCCACACGGGCCGACGCCACCGTATCAATATCGATCCTATTTGGCGCTCTTTTTTCTTGTTGTTGGATTTCTGCTTCAACTCGTTAGCAACTGGCTGTAGAAACCCCCCTTGACGGGGATTGCAGGTCGAGCCTGCCATGCTCGAGGAGAGTCTCTAAACTCTTGGTCCGGCCGATCGAACAGTTTCACTGACTCCGGTTTCGTAGCTGGCAAAGTTGGTCCGAAATAACGCTGCCAGTTTCTTTGCCGTGCGGTCATAGGCCTCGGCGTCGGCCCAGGTCTTGCGCGGGATGAGCACGTTCCCGGGAACGCCGGGACACTCGGTGACGACAGCGAACCCGAAGACAGGATCCTCGACAACCGGGGCAACCCGGAGCTTTCCGGAATGGATGGCGTCGATAATGCTTCGCGTAAAGCTCAGTTTCATGCGGGCCCCGGTGCCGTATGCGCCGCCGCTCCACCCAGTGTTGACAAGCCACACGTTCGCCCGGTGTTGCTGCATCTTTTCCGCCAGCAATTCTGCATACTTGCCCGGATGCCAGACGAGAAAGGGTCCGCCAAAACAGGGTGAAAACGTCGCCTGTGGCTCGGTTACACCCATTTCAGTTCCAGCGACCTTTGCCGTGTAGCCGCTGATGAAGTGATACATGGCTTGTTCGGGTGTCAGGCGACTGACCGGCGGGAGGACGCCGAACGCGTCACAGGTCAAAAAGATCACATCGGTTGGGTGTCCCGCCACGCAGGGGATTCGGGCGTTATGGATGAACTCGATGGGGTAAGCCCCCCGCGTATTCTCCGTGATTGATTGATCGCTGAAGTCCACCGCGTGATCAAATGCGTCGTAGGCCACGTTCTCAAGGACGGCTCCAAAACGAAGCGCCTGGAAAATAGCGGGCTCCAGTTCGGGCGTCAGGTCGATCGCTTTGGCGTAGCAGCCGCCTTCAATGTTAAAGATGCCATGGTCCGTCCAGCAGTGTTCGTCGTCGCCGACCAGATCCCGCTTCGGATCCGCAGACAACGTCGTCTTTCCGGTTCCCGACAGTCCGAACATGACTGAACTGCGTTCGCTGTTTTTCTCGGCAGTTGCCGAGCAATGCATCGAGAGGACACCTCTCTTCGGCATGAAGTAATTCATCAACGTCAAGATGCCCTTCTTCATCTCGCCTGCGTATTCGGTCCCCAAAACGACCATTTCGCGAGACTCGAGATTGACGTCCACGCTCGTCTTCGAAGTCATGCCGGTCGTGTGACGGTTGGCGGGAAACCGGCCGGCGTTGAAAATCACGACGTCCGGTTCGCCAAATGTCTGGAGTTCCTCCTTCGTCGGCCGGATCAACATCGTGTGCATGAAAAGAGCGTGGTAGGGCCGGGTGCAGATCACGCGCACCTTGAGGCGATAGTGCGGATCCCAGCCTGCGAAGGCATCTACGACATACAGGTAGGCACGTATATTGAGGTAGTCGGTGGCCCGCTCTCGATTTACGCCAAAGGTGGAGTTCTCAATGGCGACATTCACCGGGCCCCACCAGACCTCGTGCTCGGAAGCCTCGTGCCGGACGATGCGCTTGTCCTTGGGAGACCGCCCGGTTTTCGTGCCCGAGAAGGCGATCAGGGCGCCCGAGCTGGAGATCACGGAATCTTTTTCGGTCCGGATCGCCGCTTGATACAACGTCGCGGGCGAGAGGTTGCGCCGGACGTCTTCCACAGTGATCCCGTACTGGCTCAGGTTCAGACCCGCCATGAAAAATCCTCGCTTTCCGAGCCATTCTGCTCGGTCAGTCGCTGATTATAATGGCGGATTTCAATGGAAAGAAGGGGTCATCGCAAGGTTTGTTCGTAGAATTACACTAAGGGACCAAAGGGCCTCGGTTTCGAGCAGCTCCCTGAGTGACCGTCCGAGCCGGTCGCGCTGGGCGTCGGGGTTCTGGTCGTGGGTCGAGACGCGAGCGTAGCCCAGGGTGTCGCCCACGCGGTCCGGTGCCGCCGTCTCAATATCGTTCGTTTGGGACATGTGGGCGATGGCGCCTTCCTGCCAGCGCCTCCGTGTGTCTTATCCCATGTCGGATTCTATGTCTTGCATACGTCGAGCAAAAGAGAATGTCTCGGAGACCCGTGCTGACGAGCCGGCTCAGCGACACTGTACGCCGAATTTCAACAGCGGGCTGGACATCCCCCAACGAAGGACTAGAAGACATTCTTCACTAACCATTCAGCTCCCTCGATCAGTTCGTCGACCTGTACCTTTGTCGGCTCGGTATCCTTCCTGTAGGAACATAGATTTCGCAGATCAGCGAGGAAGCTGATTTTTCGCCACGCCGGGATGTCAACCACAGAGGCCGCTTTGAGCGAATCATTGAGATCAGCGATCGTTGGGTTCTTCTTTGAGATCTTGATGCCATGCGCGCCTGAAACCTTCTGCAAATGGCTCTCGATGACAACGCCCACAAGTGCCCCGGCAGCCCTCGCGCCGGATGAAGCGCGCGAAGGACCTGAAGGTTTCTGACTGAAGTGGAAGAAGGCGCAAACGATGCGGGGGCGGCGCCGACCGGATGGACGCCCGCCCGGTTATGCCGCAGCGACCGTGATATCATTCGCCCCGATACGAGCATGAAGTCGGCAATGCCGACCGTACCGATTTGGAAACTATGTCACGCATCGAAGCACTGAAGGGTTTCGTCGAGGAGGATCCGAAAGATTCGTTTTCCAGATACGCCCTGGCAATGGAATACGTCAAGCTGGGGAACCTGGACGATGCCGTTCGGGAATTCGAAACGGTCGCGTCGAACGACCCCGACTACGTGGCTACGTACTACCAACTCGCCAAGGCATACGAAATCGCGGGTCAACCCGACGACGCGGAGCGCACCTACAGGCAGGGGATCGCCGTCGCCACACGCGTCGGCAACCAACACGCACGCGAAGAACTGGCCGCGGCGCTCGAACTACTGACCGAATAAGCGCCAACCGCGCTCCCGGCGATACTCGTCGAGAGCTATTCCGCCTGGATTCCACGTATAATACGCGCCATGGGTCGACTGAAGATCAAAAAGAAGGGCTCCGTACTGCCCTTTCGAGAAACAGTCGCATTCCGTTTCATCATGGTTGGAATTGCGTTAATTCTTTTTCTGATCTCCACATTCCAGTTGATCCGCGCCATTCGAACCGACAACACCACTCTACTGACAATCGCGATCGTGATGACAATTGGCACCGCCGGACTGGCGCTGTTCAATGTGAGCCGGATGACGCGGGCGAAAGTCCCCAAGAGCGCTCAACAAAGAATGAAGCGAGCCAGACGTTAACCCGCCTCTCTCAGTACGCCTTTCACGGCGCACTGAGAAAAACGTTTCAATTGCCTTCGGTGGGAACTTCCGCGCCTTTGTCGCTCCTGCCGCTCATCTCGCCAACACCGGCAACTTCCGGACGGTCGCGGCCGAGTTCCCTGATCGTCAGCAGAAGTGCGGTCATGTGCGACAGGAACCAGAGCGGAGCAAACCAGACCGCGGCGTTCAGGCGGCGGGCATAGAAAAAATAGCTGGTTGCCATCAGGCTGTAGCCGAACGCCGAGAAGTAAAGGATGCCGAGGCCCGGAAGACCGGGGTCTGACGACAGGATACCGACCAGAATACCCAACACCGAAACGATGGATACGGCCGCGCTCACCAAGGCGAATCCCGTCACGCGCCCGACGTTCAGCGACCCGACGTCCAACGTCGACAGCAACGATTTGACGGTCGCTTCCCGACCGATCCACCCCGACCCGTCTCCATGAAACGTTCTCAAGCCCTCGACCTTGTAGCTCCATAGAGTCCAGCCCGATTCGTTCAGGACGCCCGGCAATCGGTTCATCTTGTTGAGGGTCGAGTGGGTGTTCCCGTGAAGAAGCAGAAATGGGGCGGACATGTTCATATGGCCCTTGTTCTCGCGTCCCCGGTCCAGAGCCCGAAGCATGCGCACGAACCACTCCAACGAAGGCGCGAGCAGTCGCTGCCGGATCGAGCGGCATTCCACTCCCGGAATCATCGCCACGGCCGCAATGTCTTCGACGCTCGCAAACTCCACTGCAGACTCCACCGCGCAGGCGTCCATCAGAATGTCGTTGTCGGCGATCAGAATCCACGATCCAAGGATATTCTGCCGCGCATGCTCGAATGCCCGTATGCGGTCGCTTTCGGTCTCGATCGGGAACGGAATGGGAACTTCCCGCGTAGCGACGTGCGAACGGACCTCCCGAAATTCGGCCACGAAACGGGCATGCTCGGCGTTGCTTTCCTCATACAGCAGCAACAACTCGATGAACGGGTACGATTGGTCCAGTATCGATTGCAGGCCGCGTCTGGCCGCTTCATCGGTCGAGCGAATGGGGACGAGGAGGGATACAAGGCCGTGCGCGTTGGATGAGCTTCGCGGACCCAAACGGGAGCGTCTGGTGAGCGCGAACCAACTTTCCAGAAAAACCACCAGCGTCACGAGCGAGGAAATCCAACAGACAACCAGCAGAGAGTAACTGAATACGGCGCCGAGCACCTTACATTTCTAATGCCCCGGCCGGCAACTGTCAACCGAAGTCGTCTACTCCACCCGATCGACGACTTGTACGTCGCCGGCTTCGGATGTTCGGCGGGCATTCAGCTTGCCTTCAGCGGTGCGTTCAACACGCGTTCAACGCGCATTCAGCTTGCGTTTAACTGTACCTTGAGCGGTGCTCTTAACGATGAAAGTGCCGGATTTTTCGGTACAACTCGCCGGTCGCCTTGCAGTCGGCAAGGCAATATTCGGCGATCTCGTCCAGGCGCCCCTGCCTGAAGTATTCGCCCACCTTGCTGCCGTCCATGCCGTCCTTGGGAGAGGCCACACCAAAGATCTCACAAAAGAATTCCAGGGTGCCCTTCTTGTAACGGTCGTAGTTGGTCAGTGCTTCACGCACGTCGAAGTGACGATCGGTCGCGAAACGGCGGGTGTCGAGCAGCAGGTCGCGGGGCGCCATCACGCCCAGAATCGCACTCCGGATGTTGATGTACGGAAAATCGAACGACTTTCCGTTGAAGGTGACGAACCGCGTCGGCCGGATCTGAACCAGATCGGACCAGAAGTTGGACAACAACTCCCGCTCGTCGCTCTGACAATACGCGCGCGATCGATCCATCTCGATCCAGTACACGCCGATACAGACGATGCGTCCGGTGCACGGGTCCAGACCCATTCGCTCGACGATCGCTTCCCTGGCCGCCTCATCCTCGGCATTGGCCATCAGTATTTCCAACGCCCGCGGCGGGATCGACCCGGTGTCCTGCCGCACGGTTTCGATATCGACGACGAGTGTGCTGTGGCTGGCCATGGTACTCCGGAATTCTTTCGATACGCCTTGGCAGCGTGAGCAAGAACCGTGTGCGCGAGACTGGCGGGTTCCGTCAGTGCCGCTAGAACTTCATCGTGACGAACCCCACAAAACGAGGGTCGATCGGTTTTCCGACAAGAGGCTCCAGATCCGCGCGCAACGTCTCGAGCCAATCGCCGAGGATTTCGCGCAACTCCTCCGGAACTTCCGGCACGCGAATCCTCACGCCGTCGGCGATCATGCTCTTTAACGCCTGGGACTCAACCGCTGTCGGCTCAAAACGCCCCGAAATGGCCAACTGAATCACCGCCGTGTTGAAAGCCTGCCGCAGCGTGGTCTCTATCGACGGTCCGAACTCATCGAGGAAAAATCGGGATACGATTCGAATCTTGTCCAGACGGACTGCGGCGGCCTCGACCTCGGACAGTTCGCGAAAGTGACGATAACGCCCCGCATCCCACAACAGGGGCTTGAACCGTGCCAGACCGGCCACGAATTCCTGGTCGGGATGCTCCAGGAGTTCGGGTTTGAAACCTGGAATACGGGCCATCTTTTCGACCGTTCCGCGCAAACCCGCAAGCAGGTCAAAACCGGATTTGAACAGCCACTGTACGTGATTCTTCAATAGCAGGTCGGCCGCGACGGCGGCGTCTCCACCGGACAGGTGTTCGAGACCGATCGTCAGGAAATCCCGCATTTCTCCCAGAGCCGTGCGGATACCCTCAACTTCGCCCAGGTTCACGAGGTTTGCGGAGAGAACCCTGTTTCCCAGAGCGGTCAATTCTTCGGCAAGCCGGTCGGCCGCATCGCCGGACACCCGCCCCATGGCCGCCAACAGAAAACCGCCTTCGGCCAGGGAATCGGCAAAAACCGTGGGGAGAGATTGCGGTGGGTCCTCTCCGGGGATGCCGTCTTCTTCCCGCTCGCGCGGCCGCACCGGGGCCTCGCCGTTTGCCGGGCCCGCGTAAATCGAAAGCGCCTCGTAATAATCCACGAAACCATGGACATCCAGCCGGCGCACCTTGTTCTGGTACGCCATTTCTTCAAGTTCGGTCCGTGTCGTGTAGCGCACTTTCCGGAGCAACTTGTATCCCAGCCCGGGGTTATGACTTAGCACCACGTCCAGAATCAGCCCGCAAATCGTGGCCGCATCCCCGGCGTCATCAATTCGCACCGCCAACGTGTTGTCGGGCGTATACATCAGTTCCCCCGCCGGAGGCGGGTCGTCGCGGTCGAGTTCATACACCGTGATCAGGTCCTTCATGAACAGTGCGACCACATCGTCGTCGATACCCGCCAACGCCTCGGACGCCAACTCCGGCCCCCCCTGGACAAAGGCGGCGATCCACTCCATGAACGGCTTGCGTACGAAACTGTCCTTTCTCCAACAGTCCAGATCGACGAAACCGCGAATCTGCTTCGCGCTCGCCAGCGACAGCAGTTCAAAGGAATCGGCAAGGCCAATGGACTTCAGCGTGAAAAAGACCTGCTCGAACGACGATGCCCGGACCGCATCCGCCGCATTGGGCATGCACAGGAAATCTTCCAGTTCCTCGCGATCCCGAATCCGGATACCGGAACCCATCAGCGGGTTGAACGCCTCTTTGGCCATGCACTCAATGTAGCACGCCCCAACGCACTCGCCGGACACCTGGGATAACAGCCTGTGGCAGGACCCTTCAGGGTCCTGCCACCGACTGCTATGGGTTACCGCGGCATCGGGCCAGCTGCCACGTTGCCCCTCCTCGATCGGTGATGGCATCGACTTGATCGATGCGGGGCATCGACTTCGTCGCGGTGCCTCGCATACGGCCCAATGACGTTCGTAACGCGATCCCTGCAGGGTTCCACCACGGGCTGATAAGATGCGGGCGTGGATCTGGATGGACACATCGTCGAGTTCCTGGATTCGGGATCGCTTCGCCTGGGCTACGTTCGCAAGCGCGAACATCGAAAGGTTCGGATCGTCGATCCTCGTGGGCGACAGTCCAGCGTCCACGTCTCCAGAGTCGTCGTGGTGCACCGGAACGCCTCGGAGGAAGAGTTTCGGAAGTCGGCGCCGGATATCCTGACAACCGTCAGCGCGCGCGCGGATGAAATAGACCTTGAATTGCTCTGGGACTCGACCCAGGCAAGCGGCCGTGCCTATACGCTCCTTGAACTGACCGGGCAATACTTCGCGGAGGTTTCGCCGGAGTTGCAGTCGGCAATGTTTCGCGCACTCGAAAAGGACACCCTCCTGTTCAAACGCAAGGGTACGGAATTTCAACCGCGCCCCGTCGAACAGGTCGCTTCCGAACGGCTCCGGATCGAACGGGCGCGCGAAAATGAAACCTTCAGGAACCGCGTCGCCGACATGATCCGCCGCGCGCTCGCGGGCGACGAGCCTCTGGACGAGCCGGAATGGGAAGCAACGACCGACCGCCTGGAACGGTGGCTGCGCCAGCGCGAGAAGGACGAAGTCGGAACGATCTTCGAACAGATCACGGGAACGCACCAGGCACGCGAAGCCGCCTATGACCTGCTGGTCCGGTTGGGCCGGATCGAGAACAGCGAAGACCGCTTCCTGCTGATTCGAGGCTTCCCCACCGCCTTTCGGACCGAAGCATGGGACGCCGCCCAACAGTTGGATTCAACTATCGACAAAGAGGATCGGGCGGATTGGACGGCCCATCGCGCGATCGCCATCGATGACGAGAGCACCGTCGAGGTCGATGACGCGTTGACGGTGCTGAGGGGGGACAACCACACGCTGGTGGGTATCCACATCGCCGATGTCGCGGCGTTTACGGTCAAGGGAGACGCCCTGGACCGGGAAGCTGCCCGGCGAACGGCCACTTTATACCTGCCGAACGTCTCGGTTCCGATGTTTCCCGAGCGGTTGTCGACCGACCTGTCGAGCCTCGTGCCCGGCGCCCGGCGGCCGGCGTTCACCATCGCGGCGCGTTTCGACTCCGCCGATACGCTCGAAAGCTTCGAGATCTCCCGGTCCGTCATCGAGGTTTCGGGGCGGATGACCTATGAAGCGGCCGACGAGGCGTTGTCGGCGGGCGAACCTGCGATGACCCGGCTGCACGCCATCGCAGAGAAGCTGCATGCGGCCCGCAGCGCATCCGGCGCCCAGACGCACAAACGACCCGAAATCAAGGTCCGCGTGCGGGGCGACGACATCCAGGTCCATCGCATCGATGTCGAAACGCCTTCCCGCCTGATCGTCAGCGAAATGATGATTCTCGCAAACAGGATCTCCGCCGATCACGCCACCCTGCAGAACATCCCCGTCATCTACCGAACGCAGGAGTCCCCCGAACAACAGCCCCCCGACACGACGGGCCTTCCGGAAGCCATTCGGTTCGAACTGCTTCGCAAAAGCTTCAAGCGGTCGCGCCTGTCGTTGTCTCCCGCCCCGCACTCGGGACTGGGGGTACGGGCTTACACCCAGATGTCGTCCCCCATTCGCCGGTACGCGGATCTGGTGACGCAACGCCAGTTCGCCGCCGCCATGCGCGGCCAGCCGTTTCCTTACGACACCGACGAACTCTTTCGAATCATCACGTCGGCTGAAGCGACGGAAGTCGAAATCCGGCAGCTCGAACAAACGTCGACAACCTACTGGGTACTGACCTATCTATCGCGGGAAAAATCGGGCAAGCCGCTGACCGCGACGGTTCTGGACCATCGGGGCACGGTCGAATTGACCGACTATCTGGTGCGCGGCAAGGCGCCCGCATCCGAAGATTGGCCGGTGGGCGAGATCGTCAACGTCGAAATCGAATCGATTCGGCCAATGGCCGGAGAAGTTCGATTCAAGGTGTGCATGTGAGGAATCGGAACGAGAAGGGCGATTGACCGGGAACGACACCGTGACAAACCCGGCACCTCCCCTCCGGTCAAAAATCGCTGCAGGATTTGAAATAGCCGCATCGCGGACACTTCAGCTTGCAGTTGTGAGACCCCATGTCCGCGTCGCAGTTGGGGCAGGTTCGCTCGATCGCCTCAAGGTTCGGTCGAACCGGCGCCGGGGCTTCGTCCGGCTCAGTGATAGTAGCCTTCCTGCGAATCGTCATCCCCGCGGTCGTACTTCCGATGGTCGCACTCGTCGCGGCAATCGTCCCAACCGACGCCTCGGTCATCGGACCATTCCTCCGTCGGCGCGGTATCCGTCGATTCCTTTCCCTGAAGCGACTCTTCCTGCTCGTTGCCGAAGTAATCGGCAAGGTGTCCGAGAATGGCGCCAGCGTCGCCCGGACTGCCTTCGAACGTCGTGATGCAGCGGGAGCGGCGCCATCCCTTTCCGTGCTTGACGCCGATAATGATGTATTGATCGAAGAAACCCGTGTCCTTCAGGAACCGGACCGCGGACTCAGGAGTGAATTCGTTGGTTCGGAACTCACATACGCTGATCAGGTCACGGAGTCGCTGCGTGTCATCCGGCTCGAAACTCTCAATGAAGGGTTCCAGGCCATGAACTTCGGCCTCGGCGGGAGGCAGTCCGTCCGATGACAACGCCTCCAACTGGGCACGCACGAACTCACCGAGGGCAGAGTCGACGAATCCCTCGATTACGGGTCCACCGGACGGACGCGACTGACAGAATACCTGCTCGCGAGGGACCAGATTCCCTCCATCGTCGATCGATGCGAGCAGGGCCGCTTCTTCCAAAGTCGGGAACTGAAATGTGATCGGCCGTATGGCGGTTCGGCGGTTGCTGGTGCCAGCGTTGAAAACCGTGTTTCGAATCCGGAACCGTACCTCAACCATCTATTCACCCCCCAAGGGATTTTTACCGTTATGAGGGACGAACCGGACATATGGGGTCCATCTACTTGTATTTATCCAACTTCTTGTATCTGACCCGCATTTCTCACGAGTTGTCTGCTGCAGCGCCGGATCCATCCGCCAGTGCCGCGTTCCGCTTCGTCGGGCTCCTCGACGTACCGTCAAGTACGCCTCCGGCGCCCTCCCGGCGCGCGCCTTGCTCTGACGGCGTCTCCGACTCTTCGCGACGAAAACCCGAGAGAAAGGCGGGCTAAGTGTTTTTTGGAATCGATTCGGGCGGTGCACGCCGAGAGGTTCCGAAGCAGGAAATCCGGCTGATTCAAGAACTCCACGGGACGGAATTCAAGGTCGGGAAGATCGGCCGCGATCTGTGCGACGGCGGGTGAACCTACGGTTGAGGAACTGATTCCAGGATCAACGTCTCGAGCCGTGTCACTCGCTCGTTGAGTTCGTAGACCTGTCGATCGAGGCGATCGAGACGGTCAAGCGTCTGCGACTGGAAGGCGGCAATCTGACTTTGCGTCTGCGACTGGAGCGCAATCATGAGGCCCCCGATAGCAACGATGAGGGTCAGCGTCTGCACCCAATCCTTCACGAGTTGATAAGTAGCATGGGACGCGGCAATCTTCAATGCCCGCGGAGGCGTCCGTATCGATAAAAATGTGTTGCGTTCCCGACTGGAGTTCGTTTGAGGGTCCGGCAACCCTTGCCGATTCGTCTTATTAATCGACGCGATACCCTTCGCGCGCGCGGATTTGGACCGCCCGTCCGGGAACCTGAACTTCGACCGTGTGGTAGCCGGGATTGGGGGGCGCGTGGTAGCCCAGATAGTATTGCCGGCCCAGATCGTCCCGTATCTCGTTGAGCGCGTCCGCGACTTCGCCTCCAGGGCCCGTAACGACGACACGCCCTCCGGTTGCCGATGCCAGACCTTCAAGGGTATATCGGTCTACCAGTATCTCCGGACCGATGGCAATGAAGTAAAGCATCGCCATGCTGGTTTCGGCGGCGCGAATCACTTCGCGATAAGATCGATTGCTGCGGTTGTCCGTACCGTCGGTCAGGACAATCAGAGCTTGGCGCTCGTGAACCGCTTGACGAATCTCGTCGATTCCCGAGTACAGCGCGTCGAAAAGGACCGACGTTCCGAAGGCACGCAGCCTGTCGAGCGCGCCCCCAAGCCGCCGGCGATCGTCATCGACATCGTGGATGACGCGGACGCTGGACGCGAAAGACATCACGAAGACATCGTCGGGCGGACTCAAGGCCTGGATGAACCCCGGCAATTCGGATTTGACCGACCGCAGGACAGCCGATGAACTCCCGCTTTTGTCCACCAGAATCCCGAGGCTCGTGGCCAGACCGTCATGTGCCTCGAACACTTCGACGGGCACCTCGCGGCCGTCTTCAAATACTCGAAAGTCTCCGGCCGTCAATCCATCGACGAAACGGCCATCCCCATCCTGGACCGTCGCGATTATGTTGACCAGGTTGACGTCGACCTCTATCGTTCGCGGGTCGGAAGGTCCCTGCAGGAAAACGAGCAGGGCCATGAACATGAAGGCGGCGGGGGGATGGGACATCATTGCCGTAAGGCGGCACGGGCTTCCCGGCGACGCTTGTATATTTCGGTATCCGTCGGGAAAATGCGCGCCCCCTTATCGAGCACGCGCAACGCGTCGGCCCAACGATCCTGGCCCGAGTAGATTCCAGCCAGTCTCCAGTAGATTTCGGAGTCGCGGTCGACCGCGTACACGGTCAGAAATTCAAGGAGGTCCGCCGCCGCATCCAAGTCGCCCTGCCCCTCGTACACTTCAGCAAGACGCATGCGTGCCAGATAGGCATAGGGCTCCAACTCGAGCGCATAGTTGAAGGCCTCAAGGGCATCTACCTCGCGGCCCGCGGCAACCATGTATTCGCCCAGCAATTCCCAGAAAAAGGATTCGGGATAGGGATCGGTCTCGATATAACGTTCCATCCACAGGACTGCCTGATCCCACTCACGCTCCAGGGCGTAGAGTTCCGCCAACCTCAGCAGAAAGTCGGGTCGCTCGGGCGCCACAATGACCGCCCGGCGATAGCGCTCGATCGCGGACTCCCGATCGCCCTGCCGTTGGGCCATCCGCGCCCACAACTCCTCGCGAGAACCGGCGTATCGATCCAGGATTCCCGCCGCCGCCTCGGCGGAAACAAGCGATTCTTCCACGACTTCGTACTGATTCGAGTTCAGGTTCAATCGCGCCATCGAAATGAACAAGCTGTCGTCATTGACCCGAAGAGTGTCGGCCAATTCCTCGACGACCCTGGCCGCGGAATCCAGGTCGCCGTTTTCAAGGAACGGTTCCATCATGGCCACGTAGGCCCTTTCGCGATATTCGTCCGGAATGCCCGCGGGGAGCAACTCGGTCTTGTACTCGTTCAGCAGTTCGACGTTCATCCCCGAAGTGTCGGAAAACAGGTTGCGCGGGGCGTTGAACTCGAGCAGCGGAAGGTCGTCGGTGTTTCTTTGGGCGCCCGTCGCCACCGTTCGCACCTCATCGCTCGACAGCGTGTAAAACGACATGATTTCCATGGGATCCATCATGGACAGGTGATGCCTGAAGTCCTGTTTCAACGATTCGTCGTTCTCGAAGATTCGCTCGACGCGCGCCAGATCGAGGTTGAGGGGTTGACGACTGCCGATCAGAACCAGGTCGCCGACCCCCATGTTCCATGCGGTCACTTCGGGGAATTGACGCTGGAACTCTCCAAGAACCATGCGAACGTCATCGGGCGACAATTCGTAGAGTTGAACCCACTGCGCAATGATTCCATCCGGTTCGAGCGCGGCCGCGGCCAGTTCGTAGAACTCCGCCGTGAACAGGCTCCCGACACCGGCGATCCATGGATTGGACGGCTCCGAGATAATAACGTCATAGGTGTTGTCGCTGACGTTGAGGAAGTTTCGCGCGTCGCCGGTAATAATGTTGACCTTGGGGTGGTCGTAGCTCCTCCGATTGAACCTTTCGAAGTACGGGCCGGCGCCCAGAACGGCGGGTTCGATTTCGACGCAGTCGACAATCAGGGTCTCCGGAAAGACCGTGGCGGCTCCGGTCGTCACTCCACTGCCGTAACCGACCACCAGCGTGCGTTCCGGAGAGGGGTGGTAGAACCCGGGAAGCAGGCCGATCATGAGTTGGGTGGTCATGTCGCGGCCGTTGGATGCGTCCACCTTGCCGTTGGTCCTCAAGCCAAAGTAGTTGTTGCCGCGACGAACCGAAATGCTGGCGTTGTTCCCTTCGTCGAAGTAAACGACGTCCGTATCGGCATAGTGTTCGGACATGGTCAGGTAGGGGCGCGTATCGAACTGGCTCGAATACACCAACACTCCCCTGTCAAGAACCTCCGGCGACCAGAAAACGCCGCCCATCATCGAAACCGTCGACACCAGCAGTACGGCGACTGCGCCCCAACGCGCGATGGCGGCCCGGCCCCGCTGTTCGGACAGAAGCAGCAAGGCGATCCCCGCATTCAGGAACAGGCCCACCAGTATGGTCCTCTCGGTGCCGATCAAGGGGATCAACGCGAAACCCGCGATCAGCGAACCGAAAATCGCACCCAGCGTGTTCACCGAATAAATGCCGCCGACGCGGCGGCCCAGGAATTGCAGGCGATTGGAATAAAGCTGCGCGGCGATGGGAAACGTGGCGCCCATGAAAAACGTCGAGATAATCATCAGCGAGGCGCTGACGACAAACTGGATGGTGAGGACCGCCGGGAACGAGTAGTACAACGCCCGAATCAAGGAGACCAGCAGATACGGAGCAACGAGATAGCCAACAAGAAACACGAGAGCTCCCGCCGCGATTCCCAACTGCACCAGGCCCAGCATCGAGATGCTGGCCTTCGGACGAAAACGGCTTGCCCAGGCGCTTCCCAGCGCGATGCCCACCAGGAACGTCACCAGCATGATCGAAAACGCGTAGGTTGAGCTGCCGATGATGGCCGTCAGAGCGCGCGTCCAGGCGACTTCGTACGTCATCGCGACGAATCCGGACACGAGCAGAGCGGCCAGAACCAGGCGGTCTTGCGCGCCGGATGCTTGTGAATCGGAGACCGGTTCGACCCCGGCGCCGTCATCTTCGCCCGCGCTGCCCGCAAACTCGGGAAGAGGTTCCCGGCCCAGGTCCAGGCGGATGGCAAGGAGTCCCAGACCGATGTTCAGAGCCGCAATCCAGGTGGTTGTCAACTGACTCCCCAAACCGGGAATAAGCAGCAGCGCCGCCCCCAGCGTCCCCACCGCGGCGCCGAACGTATTGAGGGCGTAGAGCGTTCCGAGCCTGGATTCAACCTCGGCCATGTTCCGCACGAAGTACCGGCTGAGTACGGGTAGCGTTCCGCCCATCAGGAACGTCGGAACGACCATGATCGCGAACGACGACAGAAAACGGACCAGCAAATCGGCGCCCGGAAGCGCTTCCAGAGACGGCGCGATCGCCCAGTAAACGGTGTCCATCGAACGGAATGCCACGGGGACCAGAAAGGCCGAGATGCCGATCAGGATCTCCAAAATCCCATAAAGCCGAAGCGGCCGCTCGTACCGGTCGACAAACCGGCCGAGCAACCAACTGCCCAACGCCAACCCGCCCATGAAGGCACCGATAACGGTGGCGATCGAAAACGATGTATTACCGAAAACAAGGCCGGTCAGGCGGACCCATATGACTTCGTAGACCAAGCTCGTGGCGCCCGATGCAAAAAAGATCAGATAGAGGAGACGTGTCATGACGTTTTAGCAGGTTAAAACAGCCGGGGGAAGATGCATAGTCCACATTTTGAAGCCCGCTTTTTCAACCGGACGCCGCAGGGCGCGAAACCAGGCCCACTGACGCCGTCCTGACCGGCCCGCCGCCTTGTGGACCGAGACGTGGTCGAGACGCGGGCGAAGGTTCCATGCGGTTGAAAACTATCTGGTCGCCTGCAAGCGGCACCCAATGTCCGCGTCAACAATTACGGCAGCAGCAACACTTTTCCGGTCGTCTTTCTTCCCTCCAGGGCGCGATGCGCCTCGGCGGCCTCGGCGAGGGGAAAGGTATGCCCGATCCTCAGTTTCAGGTCTCCGGAAGCATGCAAACCGAACAGGTCATTGGTTCTGCGGAGAATCTCTTCACGGCTCGCCGCGTAGTTGACCAAGGTCGGCCGGGTCAGGAAGAGGGAGCCCTTCGCCGACAGCAGCAGAGGATTGAACGTGGGGACCGGTCCGCTGGACTGCCCGTACGACACCATGTAACCGCGCGGACTCAGGCAATTCAGACTCTTGTCGAACGTCGATTGGCCGACCGAATCGTAAACGACGTTGACGCCTCGTCCGTCTGTGAGCCGCGAAACCTCTTCTTGAAAATCCTGTTCGGTATAACGAATCACTTCATCCGCGCCGGCTTCGCGAGCGAGTGCGGCCTTTTCTTCGGTCGACACGGTGCCGTATACCGTGGCCCCCAACCGCTTGGCCATCTGGATCAGCAGGAGGCCAACGCCTCCTGCGGCGGCGTGGACCAAGGCGGACTGGCCCGACTGCAGCGGGAAGGTACTTTGGCAAAGATAATGGGCAGTCATCCCCTGGAGCATGATTGCCGCTCCCTCGCGGGCATCGACCCGGTCGGGCAGGCGGACCAGCCGCCACGCATCGACAGCCTGCATTTCGGCATAGGAACCGCGAACCATGGCATGGGCCACCCGATCTCCAACCTGAACCTCGGTCACGCCGTCGCCAACAGCCGTCACCACGCCCGCGGCCTCGGACCCCGGGCTGAACGGCGGATCGATCGGATACAGGCCGGCGCGGTGATAGATGTCGATGAAGTTCACGCCAATGGCTTCGATCCGAATTAACGCCTGCCCCGGACCGGGCCGGGGATCGGGAGCATCCCCATATTCAAGCGCTTCGGGACCGCCGTGCCGATGTACGAGTATCGCCTTCATGATCCCGCCACGTTAAGTCAGATCCGGGGGGCGGGTCAACGGTTGAAATTTGGGTTGCAACGTGCCTGCTTGACGGCGCGACCTCCACTTTGTTCTCGCGTCGGTCGGGCAGCTGCAGGCGATCGCCGGAAAGTGAAGAAATCTGGACCTTCGCCGCATGGCACATCTTCTGGTCATTAACGGGCATGCATTCCGAGGCTGTAGCGATCTATGACCGCCCAATTCAAGAATCATGATCGTGCAGTCATAGACCATCCCTGTCCAGAACAAGTTTCCTGAGGTCGCCCTGCTTCTGCTCAAGTGGCTCCACTTCGTATCCCGTGCCCGCTGGTCTCTGTCCAATCTAGCCGCCCTGCTCCGGCTCAACCTGTTCATTTATCGCGATTTGCGGGACTGGCTCGATGACCCTTTTGGCACCCCGTCCCTGGACCCGCTCCCAGATCAACTAATCCTGTCCTGGTCTTGTCTGGGACAGCCCCCTGCGCCATCTCGGGAGGCCTCATCCTAGATACCGTCGTTTTCCATGTGTAACTCGTTGTCTTCACGGAACAATGGGCGCAAACCCTGTCCTGTTTTGGACAGCTGTGGTCTATGACTGCACCTACAGTGGGAATGGGAGTGGGCGGATTTCCGGCCGTCGGACGATGACGACGATCTTCAACCCGGCGCGTGTTCAAGAAACTTCATTTTTCGGTGATCGTTCACAGTTGTTAGCGCGCATCAAGAAGTGAACATTTCTGAACGGTCGCCGACAGATTCGGCTATAACTCGCGATCATGAGAAATTTTCAATTTAAAGTGGAGAACGAGTTGCCTCCCAAGAAAGACGGTGCCAATTCGATGTGGGGTAAGCGGACCGAAGCGCCGCGACTGATTGTGCTAAGAAAAGCGGCTCTGGAAGCATTAGGTGATCAGCGGCCCTTCACTTGGAAAATTCGGCTTACCTTCCGCGTTCATGTCGGACTGCAAAACGATGCCCGTTCCGGTGACCGCGACAATTTCATCACAGGTGTATGTGACGGCCTGATGGCCTGTAACCCGAGATCAGCGATTCATCCGTTATTCGACGAGAATGGAAACTCCGCCGTTCATCCGTCGAAAACGATTGCAATCGTAGACGATTCTCAAGTCGTGAAGATCGATGCCGAAAAACTTACCGGCCTCGGCGACGATCATTGGTATCAAATCAAGCTTGAAAGCGAATGATGCTTTCACTGCCGTTCGTGTGTCACCTGCGGAGCAGCCCCATCGATCATTCCAGAAAATATTTTGGCCGTCGTCTGGTGCACTACAATCGTAGGCTGCCTCTCGCAAACGCGTATAATTCGTTTCATGACTCAAGCCTTGGACACGGCCATAGCCAAGATCGCGGCACTCCCTCCCGAAGAGCAGGACCGTATCGCGCAATGGCTTCTCGACGAACTGAAGGATGAGGATCGCTGGACAGAGCAGTTCGCAGACTCTCAAGATTCCCTCAGCAGACTCGCCGATGAGGCCCGTAGCGAGCGTGATGCCGGCAGAGCTACGCAACTCGACCCCGACAAGCTGTGAAATCGCGTGCGACGCCGCGTTTCTGGGATGCTTACCACGAATTGCCGCCCGAAATTCGCGAACTTGCAAGGAAGGCGTACGTCCTCTTCGCGAATAACCCCCGACATCTGAGCCTTCACTTCAAGAAAGTGCATCGGCACGAGTTCATTTATTCAGTCCGAGTTGGCCTCGGCTATCGTGCAGTTGGTCTCCTTGAGAATAGCGAGATTACTTGGTTCTGGGTCGGAAGCCACAGCCAGTACGATCGGCTTCTCGCCAACCTCTAACGTCCCTTCCTGGCATCATGACATCGAATTATTGTCAAAATTTCTGTCCTGGGGCTTCAAGCGTCCCGAACCTCCATATATTGCATTTAACAGCACCCCATCCAACTACTCTGCCTTCCGCAAACCCGCAAGCACCTCGCGAAAACTATTCAGGCCGGCTTCGAGGTTCTCGATGATCTCGTCGGCGAGATCGTCGGGTTCGGGCAGGTTGTCCAGATCCGTCAGGCTCTTGTCCCTGAGCCAGAAGATGTCCAGACTCGTCTTGTCGCGCGATACGATCTCCTCATAGCTGTAGCTGCGCCAACGGCCTTCGGGTGCATTCTGCTCGTCCCAGGTCGCCTTGCGCTCGTGGCGGTTCAGCGGGTTGTAGCAGTTGACAAAATCCGACAGATCCTCGAAACGCATCGGCTTCTTCTTCAGCGTGTGATGGATATTGGTGCGGCAGTCGTAGAACCAGACCTGCTTCGTCCAGGGGTTCGGGCTGGCTTCGTGGTTATCGAAGAAGATGACATTGGCCTTGACCCCTTGCGCGTAGAACACGCCGGTCGGAAGGCGCAGGATGGTGTGCAGGTCAGTGTTCTCCAGCAGCTTCTTGCGGATGGTCTCACCGGCGCTGCCCTCGAACAGAACGTTGTCGGGCACGACGACGGCCGCGCGGCCTGTGGTCTTCAACATCGTGCGAATGTGCTGCACGAAATTGAGTTGCTTGTTCGACGTGGTCGCCCAGAAGTCCTGCCGGTTGTAGGTCAGGTCGTCCTTTTCCTGTTCGCCTTGCTCGTTCGTGAAGCTCATGGAACTCTTCTTGCCGAAGGGCGGGTTCGCGAGCACATAGTCAAAGCGCTTGCCGGCATCGGCCACAAGCGAGTCATTCGGCGATATGGGCGCGCCGCCGTCGATCTCGCCAATGTTGTGCAGGAACATGTTCATCAGGCACAGTCGGCGCGTGTTGGCAACGATCTCGTTGCCATGAAACGCATCATGCTTCAGGAACGCCTTCTGCTTCTTGTCGAGCGTGAAGTTATCCGGGTTGGTGATGAAGTCGTAGGCCGCCAGAAAGAAACCACCCGTACCAGAGGCCGGATCGGCAATGAGCTTACCCGGTTCGGGCCGCACGCATTCGACCATGGCGCGGATGAGTGCGCGCGGCGTGAAATACTGCCCCGCTCCTGATTTCGTGTCCTCGGCGTTCCTCTCCAGCAGGTTCTGGTAAATGTCGCCCTTGATATCGGCGCCCATGGTGACCCACTCGGTGTCGTCGGCCATGTCGATCAGGCGGTACAGTTTCGCCGGGTCCTGGATCTTGTTCTGGGCCTTGGTAAAGATCTGCCCCAGCATGCCCTTCCCGGTGCCGAGTGTGCGGAGCAGCGCAATGTAGTGGCTTTCCAGTTCCGAGCCATTCCGGGATTTTAGGCTCTGCCAGTTGTATTCGGCGGGGATGCCGACATCGCGGTCGTAAGGCGGTTTGGCGTACTCGTCAGCCATCTTCAGGAAGATCAGATAGGTAAGCTGCTCCAGGTAGTCGCCATAGCCGACTCCGTCATCGCGCAGGGTGGTACAAAAGCTCCAGACTTTGGAGACGATGGGGG
Source organism: Terriglobia bacterium (assembly GCA_963555775.3). GTDB lineage: Bacteria > Acidobacteriota > Terriglobia > 20CM-2-55-15 > 20CM-2-55-15 > JAJEDW01. The sequence continues at coordinate 1,281,302 of CAUVWY020000010.1, forward strand.
CGGTGTCTCAGTTGCAGTGCCATTTGCAGTTCCGCACGGCTCATCTCTCCGGTGAGGGCGGTCACCAGTTGCTCGACATGATCGATGACTTGCGGGGTGACTTGCGGGGTGGCCTGCCCGGATGTCTCGTTCGGCACTTGTTCGCGTACTGGCAGACGAACCAGAAACCAGGTGCGATCCTCGTCGCTTTCAAACACCGGGGCCGGCGAGCCGTTTTCCTGCATGGCCCGAAGAATCTTTGGGACTCCCGTTGACCGTCCCTCGGCAAGATTCAACTCTTTGAGAAATTCGCCAATCCGGCGGTTGCGGTAGCGGCGGCCGATCGCCCTGCCCTTTTGCAGGTCTTCCATGCGGGTTGACCGGTCGGCGCCGGGAAAACTCAAGATTGTCAGTTCTTGTGGGGTTATGCGCACCTCGACCGGCTCTCGTTCCTCATATGAGCGGTGATAGATCGCATTGACCAACGCCTCTTCAATAGCCGCGTGGGGAAAATTCCAAAATCTTTCGGCCTCGGGACGCTGGGGGTGCTTGATGACGGTCTCCTTCAGATAGTTGCGCTCGATGAAGTCGATGGCATTCCGCACGATGTTCGACAAAGGACCCTGAAAGATCTTTTCCTCAAAGCGGTCACCACCGGCCACGTCCGGAAACCATACGACATCGATCTGGGTTGCGGAATTTCATGTTCCCGAGCGTGAGAAGCATTCGGTTCAGAGTGGAGAATGAGTTGCCCACCAGGAAAGACGGCGCCAATTCGATGTGGGGTAAGCCAACCGAAACGCAAATCGCGCTGTTGGACGGGGGCGTAACGGGTGGGGACATTCGCGGCGGGCGCACACTTCTACCACAGGCTCCTGGGTCGCTCCGACCGGTATCGAATGACGTTCCAACGGGTCAACCCGTCACGAATATTCCCCAGGCCGTATCCAACTGTTCGATCCAGAATTCCGCTCCGGACTGAAGGGTTTCCCGGAATTGAGCACGGACGGGTTCCAGCATGTAGGACCCGGGGTTCCCGCTGCCGGCCGCGGTGTCGGTGATCACGCGATAGCCCTCGGCCAGAATGGTCAACTCTCGCAGATCGCCCGAACGGGCGATCTCGCCGAATCGGTTGAAGTAGTCTGATGCGGCATCGTAGTCGAAGGCTGCCAGGGCGTGAGCGCCCAGCATGAAATAGGCGTTCGCCATGGGCTCGGGGCCCACCGCGAGTTCTTCGGCCAGCCGGAAATTGAGCCTGGCCGCCGCGAAACCGGCTTCAAGGTCCTGAGTTCGAATGTTAATGCCGGGCTCATCCCAGCCGGGCCAGGTAGACGATGCGAGGTTGTATGCAAGTCCCTTGGCGGCGCGGCGAAATTGAGCGGCAGTCTCGCCGTCCTGCCGGCGCTCCGCGGCCGCGGCCTCGCCGAGAGCGAAGTCGATTCCCGTCTGGGCCACATGGATCACAGCCGGCAGATCGTTCCCAGGATAATAGAGGAATCGAACCACGAACTCGTAACGCTGGGCCACGACTTCTGGGCTGCCCTCGGCCGACATGACCTCGCCGACCCGCTCGCCGTCGTTCGCCGTGATCAGATCCTGAATCCGTTCCCAGAGCGGCGCCTCCTGCCGGGCCTCGGCGGCGCCGACCGCTGCGACAGCGACGACCGCGAGGCGGACCCAATGGTTGATACGGGGCGTCGACCTTCGTGGCTCTGACATCATCGTGACCTCGTTCGCGGCCGACCGGGCGGCAGGCCGATTCAAGACGGGGAAATCGTATCACCATACCGTCACGAACTTCCGGTTGAGAAATGGAGTCTCCGGACGACCCGGGACGGTTCATACGGTCATTTCGAGACTTGCCTGTCTGAAGTTAACGACCAGACTGGTCATTATGACAACGGTGTCGATTTCCGAGTTGAAGGCAAATCTCTCGCGCTACGTTCGTGAGGTCCGCCGGGGAGGCGAGGTTCAGATTCTCGATCGCGGCAAACCGGTCGCCAGGCTTGTCCCGCTTGCGGAGGAAGACAACCGTGGGAGCCGCGAGCGGCTGATCCGCCAAGGCATACTGAGGCCCGGCAAGGCCGGCGCCGCAGCTATTCTGGACGAGCCTCCGGTGGTTCTTCCGGTGAGCATTTCAGAGGCGTTGGCCGAGGATCGGGATGACCGGCTATGAGGTATTGGGATGCTGCTGCGCTGGTGCCGCTGGTCGTTGATGAACCTGCCAGCAGCTTGGCACGAGAGTGTTTGGCCGAAAACGAACAGATCATCACTTAGCCCGCCTTTCTCACGGGTTTTCGTCGCGAAGAGTCGGAGACGCCGTCAGAGCTACGGCGCGCGCCCGGAGGGCACCGGAGGCGTACTTCTTACTGCCGCACGGAGGTGCGCTTTGGATGGTACGTCGAGGAGCCCGACCGCGCTTGATCCGGCGCGCCCGGCGCGAGGAACGCGCCGTAGAACGCGAGAAGGATCATTGTTGAGCATGCAGCGCCGCGAAGTGCTTGCGCGTTTCGACGCCTTCGCCGGCAATTGGGACGAAGTGACCGACGTACTCGCTGTTGGGTCCCGAGCGAACGCACTGTTGGCACGCCATCCTCTGCGCGCCCCCGACGCGGGCCAGCTTGGCGCGGCGCTGTTGGTGCAGGAGCAATTGGCTGGGCCCCTCACGTTTGTCTGCCTGGATCAGCGGGTGTCATTGGCGGCCGAGTTGGAAAGCCTTCGCGTACTTCCGTAAACTGTTTTCCCTGCACCGATTCCTGGCGACCGTCATCACTTGCCGCCCAGCAAACTCATGATGAGACGGCGGTTTGGCAGTCAATTCCTGGAACGACTCGACGCTTCGGATTCCGCCCCACGCAACAGCTCCATCGATGAAGGATCGTCTTCGTTCAGAGTCGTCCGATCACTGAGTGCATTCCGAATTGGACGATGATATATTCCGAATCGGACGAGAGGATAATCCAGGCTGGACGACCATTCATGCCCAATCTGACGCCAAGTTTCGGGAAATATGTACCGCGGCATGCCGAGACACAGATCCGTACGGCGCTTACCGATACCCGCATCGTCGCGATCGTCGGGCCGCGCCAATCCGGCAAAACCACGCTCGTTCGCCGTATCGCCAATGAAGATCGTCCTTTCATTACGCTGGATGACGATCAGTTCAGGCGGTTTGCCGAAAACGACCCGGCGGGATTCATGCGCGGCCAGCAGGCCGCGGTAATCGATGAAATTCAGCGCGCGCCAGGCCTCATCCTCGCACTCAAGAAAGCGGTCGATGAAGATCCACGCCCCGGGCGTTACCTGATAACCGGATCGGTCGATCTTTTCAGAAGTTCCATTTCCCCCGATTCGCTTGCCGGCCGCGTCGAGACAGTTGAACTCCTGCCCTTTTCGCAAGCGGAAATCGCCAACCGAGGCGTACCGGGTTTCCTGGATCGGGCTTTCGCTGGAAACTTCCCCGCCCTTGCGGTGACTGGGCCGACGGTCGATCTGATCGAACGAGTTCTCTCCGGCGGTTTCCCCGAAGCCCTGTCGCGCGCAGATCCCGCCCGGCGGCGAAACTGGCTGCGCGCTTACGCCCGCGCACTCGCCGAACGCGATGTCGCCGAAATCGCAACGATCGGGAAACTCGACGAAATGACCCGCCTGATCGGTCATGCGGCCAATTCCGCGGGTCAATTGCTCAATATGTCCGATCTCGGATCGAGGTTGGGCGTCGACAGCAAGACAATCGACCGCTGGTTGACCTTACTCGAACACATGTTCCTCGTCCGTCGTGTTCGTGCCTGGCATCGCAACGACTTGAAACGGCTCGTCAAGACGCCCAAGCTGCACTTTCTGGATTCGGGCTTGCTTGCGGCGCTTCAGCGGGTGGACGCGGCGGCCATCGCCAGGAACAGAAAGGCATTGGGGCCGCTTCTTGAATGTTTCGTCCATGCTGAAATTGTCAAAGCCGTCGTACTCGGCAGCGAGACGACGGCCATCGGCCATTATCGCGACAAGGATCGGGTTGAAGTCGATCTGGTCCTGGAACGATCGCCGCACGGAATTGTCGGTATCGAAATCAAGGCGGGCGCAACGGTGCACCCCAGCGATTTCAAGGGACTGGCGCGCCTGAAAGAGGCCATGGACAAACGGTTTGCCTGCGGCATCGTCCTTCATGACGGCGAGCGGGTTCAGCAGATGGCTTCCAGACTGTTCGCCATGCCAATCAAGATGCTGTGGGAAGCTTGAGAGCACGGCTCGGTGTCGGGATCGACCGGGAGTCGCCCCCATACATTGGACAGCGCGATAGCCGGGTCAAGGTCTCCGTTTTTCTGTAGTTAAATATACGGTTCCCGGATTTCGGCTATGATTCCGGGTCGGCGCCTGTAAGGAGATATCGAGTGAACAAGGAACAAAGCCTCCAACTCTTTGAGGAAGGCAATCGCGCCTGGAATGCCTGGGCCGACGAAAGACTCGCCGAGAGAAAAGCGCTGGAGGAATCCGGTGATTGGATCGATGGAGGTCCCGGAAAATGGAATGAGCAAACCCGCTCGTGGCACGAAATGGCCAAGGCGGATTTTTCGGGTCATCGATTCGAAACGGAAGCAAGGTTCGATCATTTCCGCTTTCCCGGCGATGCGGTGTTCGAGAGGGTGAGTTTTCTGGAAAGCGCGCGGTTCGATAGATCTGAATTCCTGGGCAAGGCGGAGTTTTCCGAAGTCAGGATCACCGGTTTCTGCGGGTTTGCGGGCGCGACGTTTCGCGCCACGGCTCTATTTGAAGAAGCGGCATTCATGGGCGATGTCAGTTTTCCCGGCGTCAACTTCTCGATGGACACGCGGTTCAATCGGGCGAGGGTACGCGGTGAAGCGCACTTCAACGGCACGCAGTTCAAGGGAAACGCTTCGTTCGAGTGGGCGGCATTCTCGGGCAGGACAGCATTTTTGGACGCGGAATTTTTCGACAAGGCCGATTTCAGGGACGCGACGTTCTCGCGTCGCGTCGTATTTGGCGGTGCGACGTTCTCCGACGCCGTCACGTTCGAACAGTCCAGTTTCGAAGGCCCGGCCTATTTTGGCGGGTCATCGTTTGCGCAGAGTGCCGAATTCAAGGCAATCAGGGTGAAGGGCCTGTTCTCCCTGCACAACGTGGCGTTCAGCCGGGTTCCGGATTTCTCGGAAACGCATTTCGAAGAGGCGCCGCGGTTCGACAACGTCGATCTGAAACCTGAGCGCTTCCGCAAGATCACGGCACGGAAATAGGATACCGATCCCTCGCGGCGCTGGCGCGCACATAGGAGGCTCGCCATCCAGGGTCAAGACCACGAGCGCGAGTTGCAGTTCCTGAAGGGCGAGATAACGGCGCGCCGCGGAACGCAGGACAAATTTTTCCATCTGCGATTCTGGGTCGGCTGGTTGTATCAGATACTGTCCGATTTCGGCCGCTCCATGGTGCGCCCCCTTTTTTGGCTGGGCATCGTTTTTGTGGCATTCACCGGCATTTACGCAAGTCAGAACCAGGCTGTATGGCAGCGACCGTTCGCGGCATCGGTCGCCTGCACGGCCGGTTTGGGCGACATTCGAGTGGCGGCTTTGGAGCTTTCTGTCCACAACACCGTTCCCTTCGCTCGAATCGGCGCGTCCCCTCAGCTCGAGAGGATCTACGCGTGCCTCTACGGCATTCAAACGGACGTGCCATCGATACCGGGCCAGTTGCCGACGGGCTTCTCGCCCGCCGTTCCCTACGGAATCGCCATCGCGGGAGTCGTCCAGTTCCTTGTCTCTGCAGCGTTGATCGTTCTGTTCATGCTGGCGATCCGCAACCACTTTCGAATCAAGTAAAACCGATCGACGCCCTGTCGGTGCATTCACGATTATGAAAGCGAATCGGGACCGACGCCGTTTTCACCGAGTTCCGAATCCCGAATGAATTTCTACCCGGGATCGACGATACGGATCGCCGAGTGGGGCCGCGACGTTCCTGTTAATAGTGACGCAGCGTCCTTGGTGTTACCATCCATTGCCGCGGAACTCGATCGGTTGTCCGCATATTCTCACCGTACCGATAGACGACGAACGCGATCGATCCGACGCTCGAACGCAAGAAGGGAGAAGGGCGCTGAAAATGAAGTAGAATGTTGATCTTCCTCCCTTCCGGTAAAATTGACAGTTGGCCACGCGGCAAAGGCGGCACACAGGACGCTGCCACCCGGGCCATCAAGTGCGTACTTGCCCGCCCGTTCAGAAGGCGGCGATAAGCGACGAAAACTGTCAATGGCCGGGATGGCACGTGGGATGAGGATGAGCCGCTCTCAGTTCAATCGCCTGCTCGATCCCGAACACGACTCCCTTGCGACCCAATACATCAGCGAACAGAATGACTATTGAGTACGAATCGATTCCGCCCGAGGTCCAAGCCTCCGACCTGCACCTCGGCGAACCGGTCTGCCTGATTCAGCGGGGCCGGCGAAGGGAGGGCATTGTTGAAGGCATTCAACTTGCGCTGCCGCCTTACGGGCACGACAAGGTCATTGTCCGGCTCGATGCCGGTGGGCGCGTTCATGCAATCCCCGAACAACTGGAATGGGTCAAGCGGAGGCACGACCGAAGCGCATAGTCGCGCGAAAGTATATCGAGGACGGGCGGAAGCCCTCCAACAGCCCGGCCCGCCACACGGCCCGTCATCGTGACCAGCGCACCAAGGAGTGCGGGCACCGACGGTCTGGAAACATCCCTCAGCGGCTCTCGCCGGCGAATTCACGCCGCAATTCTTCAGCCCTGCGCAGCACGGCCGTCAAGAAACCGGATTCATAAGCGCCGGCCAGGGAACCTTCGACGAAACGGTCCTGCCGGATGAGCACGGTGAGGAGCCTGGCAATCGGTCATTCAACCCTCCCGCCGGCGATTTCGACGAACAACCCGTGAGAAAGGCGGGCTCGTCAACGTCAATTCAACTGACCGCGGGTGCGGTCTCGCACGGAACATGCCCGCAAACTCGATGTTATTCTCCTGACCGCCGGAAGTTCGCATAACGTTCAATACGCGTAACGCGGGGAAAGCCATGACAGTCACTGTTCGCGTTCCATCGATGCTGCGCGCCAGTTGCCGGGGTCTGCGAGAGATCTCTGTCTCGGCCGCGACCGTGCGCTCCTCACTGGAGGAACTGGAGCGAAGCCATCCCGCGCTCTATCGCTCGGTCTGCGACGAGACGGGCCGGGTACGCCGACACGTGAATATATTCGTCAACACGTCACACATCCGCGATCTGGCGGCGCTGGAAACGTCGCTTGCGCCAGGGGACATCATCAGTATAATGCCCGCTGTTTCAGGAGGTTCGGAATGCCGCAACGAGTGATTCTCTCGATCGGAACCAAGAAGGGGCTCTTTGTAGCCGAGGCGGCGAAAAAGCGGCGCGGCTTCGTACTGCGTGGCCCGTTCGCACCCGGGGTCGCCGTCTATGCTTCCCTGATCGACCTCAGTGGCGAGCCGCGCATTTACGCGTCGAGTTGCAGCCCTTTCTTCGGCATGAAGGTATTGGTCTCGTCCGATCTCGGCAGGACGTTCAGCGAAACGAAGTCGGCGCCCGCCTTTCCAAAGGAGGACGGCCGGGCGCTCGCCAATATCTGGGCACTCGAAGCGGGTGACAACAACGGGGAGCTTTTGTGCGGCGTCGAGCCCGCGGCCCTGTTCCGGAGCGGCGATGGCGGCGATTCCTGGGAACTGGTTTCCGGCATCAGCGATCATGCGCATTCAAGACAGTGGCAACCGGGCGGCGGCGGACTCTGCCTGCACACGATTCTGCGCGATGGGGACCGGTTGCATCTGGGTATCTCGACGGGAGGCCATTATCTGAGTGAAGACCACGACGAGACATTCGGGGCCTCCAACGATGGAGTCGGAGTCGGGTTTGCGCCCGACCCTTATCCTGAATTCGGCCAGTGCGTTCACAAGATTTCGAGTCACCCTAACGCTCCGGGCCGGCTCTACATGCAGAACCACGGCGGCACGCCCGAACTTCCCGGCATTGGCGTCCTCCGCAGCGACGACTACGGACACACGTGGCGATCGATCGCCGACGGACTGCCTTCCGATTTCGGGTTCCCGATTGTCACGCATCCCCACGATGCCGACACGGTGTACGTCGTACCGCTGGAAACCTCCACGCGCGCCTGTCCCGGCGGCGCGCCCGGGGTCTGGCGGAGCAGGAATGGCGGCGATTCGTGGAAGAAACTCAACCGCGGCTTGCCCAAGAAGGACAGTTATTTCACGGTACTGCGAGACGCGATGGACATCGACGAACTCGCAACACCGGCCCTCTATATGGGAACCACGACCGGGCAGCTCTGGATCGGGCGGGACGGCGGGAAAGAATGGAGCTGCCTGTTCGACTCGCTGCCCCCGATAAACTGCGTGAAGGTCGCTGTGGCGTGAACTCGCGGAAGGATTTCGCTTCGGCGATGCTGACTATCCTTTTGGCGGAAGAGGAAGCGCAATGGGGATGGAACGGAAGCGACAGCGTCAGGAGACGTTGTGGGTGGCGACACAACAGTTGCCGCGGAGGAAGGGACACATGTTATACGACCGCCCGGATCACTGTAGGGGCGGTAATCGTGCAGTCATAGACTGCACCTACAGTGGGAGAGATTGTGCAGTCATAGACTGCACCTACAGTGGGAATGTCATAGACTGCACCTACAGTGGGAATGGGAGTGGGAGGGGGCGTGCGAGAAGTTCTACGCGAAGACGTTGCCGGACCCGAACCTGACCTGCTCGATGGTGGGTGTTATTGAAGCCGGCAGCCCTGGGGGAACCTTCAGCGCTCCCATAGAGCCGTGCTCATGTAGCGTTCGCCGATGTCGTTGAGGATCGTGACGATGACGCCCTCTCCGATACGGCGGGCCGTTTCGTAGACACCTTGCAGGTAGGCGCCCGAGGACTGCCCTCCAAACAGGCCGTCTCGCGCCATCAGGGCGCACATGCGGGCCGAATCGTCACTTGAAACCCGGACCCGGGTGTCGACCAGGCTCCGGTCCAGAATCTTCGGAATGATGTCGCCGGGCGACTCCAGGGGTTTCAGGCCTTCGATTCCCGGAAAATCTTCGGGCACGATCTGAACGATCTCGACGCCTGGAATCTCTTCCTTCAACCGCCGGCCCACACCGGTCAGCGTCCCTCCGGTACCGATACCGGTCACGAAATGCGTGATCCTGCCCCCGGTCTGTTCCAGGATCTCCGGCCCGGTCGTGTGGTAATGGGCCAGCCAGTTGTTGTCGTTCGCATATTGGTCGCAATGAAAGAACTCGTCGGCCCGCTCCGCCGCGATACGGTGGCATTCCCTCAGCGCCTCATCGTATCCCTCGATGGGGTCAGTCTCGATCAGAGTCGCCCCATGCGCCTTGATCCGCAGCTTGCGCTCGCGGCTGGCATTCCCGGGAACGACGATCGACACCGGAACCCGCATCATTGCGCCGATCATGGCGTAGGCGATGCCGGCATTTCCCGAACTGGAGTCCAACAGCGTACGGCCACCGGAAAACTCCCCGGCAATCATGGCTTCCAGCATCATTCGCCGGACCGGGCGATCCTTGAGACTTCCGCCGGGATTGGCGAATTCCGCCTTGGCGAGTATATGGACACCCGGAAACTCTTCGCGAAAGCAAGTGATCTCCACCATCCGGGTATTGCCGATCAGTCCCAAGGCGGGGTACCGCTTCTCGAATTCCGAATACTTCTTGTCCGGTGGAACGTTAGCTCGCAGGTTGAATGCCACGGGGATGTCTCCAGTCGCCAAGCCGAAACGCGAGTGTACCGCAGACCCAAGGAGCCTGTGGTGAAACCTCGCGTCGCACCGAGACCGGTGAGGCGCGCGGCTGGCAAGGCGCGAGGAGCGAACATATTCCGCCATATGTGAACGACGAGCAACGCAGTCCAGCCGTGATGCATCGCCGTTCGAATGCAGCGGGGTTTCACCACAGGCTCCTAGCAGCCTGTCGGACTTTCGGCGTAAGTCCTTTGTTTTCAACAACGGCCCTTTTTAGCCCGAAACGGTAAACACAGTCATATGAATGACTTAGGTTTTTGATTCGGTGTTAGTCCGACAGGCTGCTAGGTCAGGAGAACGTGCTCTCGTCCTCATGACGCGTCAAAAACCCGATCAAATCCGATTTTGTGATGATGTCGAAACCGTCGGCCGACTGCACGAGAACAGCGGGGATATTGCTTTTCATATGTTCGGCAACAAGGCCGATCGAGGCGTCGCTGGGAAGGATGGGGAACGGCGGCTCCATGTATTCCGCCACGGACTTACTCCGGGCCGACGGGTCGGAAACCAGGATGTCCAGGATGCGGGCTTCGCTGATGCTGCCCACCACCCCATCGGTTTCGACGATCGGCAATTGCGAAATTTCATGTTCTCGCATCAGGTTCACGGCATCCTGGATCGACATGGCCAGCGGAATCGACAGCATGGTCTCGGTACGGCGCGTCTTGCTTGAAACAACCTCGCTGGCACGCACGTTGACGGCGGATTCCAGGTACTGGTTCTCGCGCATCCAGTTGTCGCTGTAGATCTTGCTCAGATAACGCGCGCCGGTGTCCGGAATGACGATCACCATCACCGCATCCTCACCAAGGCTCTGGGCCCTCTTGAGCGCAACGTGCACGACCGACCCGGCGGAACCGCCCGCGAAAATCCCTTCCTGACGAGCGAGTTTCCGGGTGGTCAGGAAAGAGTCCTTGTCCGAAACCGAGTGCAATTCGTCGATAACCGAGAAATCGACGTTGCGCGGCTTCACGGTCTGTCCTATCCCCTCGACCTTGTACGGCGCCGGGTCCGGACGCTTCCCGGTCCGGAACATCCCGGCGAATATCGAGCCCTCCGGGTCGACGCCGATGACCTGAATATCGGGATTCCGTTCCTTCAGAAAACGGGCCGTTCCACTGATCGTGCCCCCGGTACCGACGCCGGCCAGAATGTGCGTCACGCGGCCTTCGGTCTGCTCCCAGATCTCGGGGCCCGTCGTCTGGTAATGGGCCTCGCTATTGGCCAGGTTTTCGTACTGATTCGGGAAAAAACTGTTCGGCAATTCCCGGTTCAGCCGCAGGGCGACGGAGTGGTAACTGCGCGGATCGTCGTGCTCCACCTCGGTGGGCGTTACTATGACCTCCGCGCCCAGGGCTCGAAGCGCGTCGATCTTTTCCTGGCTCATCTTGTCCGGCATCGTGAAGATGCACTTGTAACCCTTCACAGCCGCCGCCAAGGCCAATCCGACACCGGTGTTGCCCGAAGTGCCTTCAATGACGGTTCCGCCGGGAGGCACCTCACCGGCAGCCTCGGCGGCCTCGAGCATTCGAAGACCGATGCGGTCCTTGATGCTGCCGCCCGGGTTCATGTATTCCAGCTTGGCCAGAAGAGTCGGCTTCAGACCGGCGTTGATCCTGTTCAGCCGTACGAGGGGCGTATTGCCGATGGTTTCCAGAATATTGCTGTACCACATGGGGTTCGTGTGGGAGGACAGGGGTAAGGCTACCGCCTTGTCGCGCCAACCCTTCGAGACTTCTTTGTTGTCCTGGCCTTCGCCGGTGGAGCGATCGTGACTTCGGTCCGGTAACTCTCCAGCATTCGTTTGAGATTCGATTCGACCCGGCGACGCAACCGGTCAGGCGAAAGAACCACGGCGGACGGCCCGAAGCTGAGAATCCAGCCCACGAGTTCGAACTCCCCGCCGACGTGGAGGCTCATCGTCATTTCGCCGTTGCCGACATCGCGCACTGTCTGCGAGGGATGCCACGCGCGCGACCGCACATACTTCGCCGAGTCCGCTTTGAACAGGATCTCCACGTCGAACGGCTCTTCCTTGACCAGGCCGAAAGACGATTCCAGATAGGTTTCCACCGAAAAATCCGCTGGCCTTTCAAAGGTGGTCCCGAGTTTCTCGATATCCTCGATCCGCTCGACGGCAAACGTTCGGATCTGTTTGTACTCCTCGACAAAACCGAACAGGTAGATGCCGCCCCTGAAGTACATCAAGCGATAGGGGTCGACGACGTAGTGTTTCTTTTTCTGACTGTGGACCGAAAAATAGTCCATGCGAATGCGGCGCTCTTCGCCGATCGCGTCCATCAACGTCCGGATCGTATCCTTGTGCCGGTCCAGATCTTTTGGCGCATCGGCACGGACTGAAATCAGCTTGTCGAGACCGTCGAGAAATTCGATATTCTTCTCGGGCAGCGCGCTTTCGATCTTCTTGAATGCCGAATCGATGTCATCCGAGAACGGAGGCGCGAGCAGGGCACTCACCATGCTCCGGCTGAAATAAAGCGCCGCGAGTTCTGACAGGGACAGGTGGGCGAGCGGAAGGCCTTTGTATTCTTCCGCCAGTCTCCAGTAGACCTTGCTTTCGTATCGCTCGTCATACAGCGGAAATCCGGCTTCCATCAGGGCGATCAGGTCCCGTCGAACCGTTTTTGTCGACACCGAATGCCGGTCGGCCAAATCTGGAACCGTGCTCCAGCGCGTCCTTTCGATCTGCTTGAGAATCGCCCACTGGCGAATCAACTGTGCGTTGCGTCCCATGAGAATATGGTCTCCGTCAAGGCGGCTTCACGTCTTGTTTTTTGCCGAACCTCTAGAAATTGCATCTTATGGTCGGGGGGTCATAAAGACAAGCAGTACGAGATTTTCTTCGGTCGTGTTCCGGACCCCATGATCCTCGCCAGGTTTGGCTATGACCGTTTCGCCCGGCCCCAGATCGCGTTCCTCCCCTGCGATGTGGAAGCGGCCCGAACCCTCGATGACGTAGTAGATCTTGTCGGATTCGGCATGACTATGGATTCGCTGTTCCTGTCCAGGCTGAAGGCAATAGAGGTCGCAGAAGTACTTCTCCGAGCCAAACAGCGGTACCTTCCGCATCTTGTCCCCGGAAAACCGGACTTCGTCTCGAATGCTCTTCGATTCCATCGTGGGCCATTGTAGCAGGGGGGCATCAGAGACCGGGGGCCGTTCAAACCGAAATCGAAGATTTCCGGATCGTGATAAGGACGAATCCAAAGACGATGGAAAACAGCTTGCGGGACAGAGGCCAACTCGCGAAGCCCCTCCAGGCTGCGATCCTTCGAGCCGGACGGGTCGCCGCAAGAGGCCTCGGGAGACGGTGTTAGCAGCCCGTGGCAGAACCCTACAGGGATCGCGTTACGAGCGCCATGGGGTCGTATGCGAGGCGCCACGACGAAGTCGATGTCCTCCATCGATCGAGGAGTGGCAACGTGGCAGATGGCCCGATGCCGCCGTAACCCGTAGGGCGCAGGGGGGTTCGGGTCACAGGCTTTGTCGTTCGTCGGTCACGATGCGAAACCATCGATCCGCTCCTCTCTTCGCGCCTGAAACCCGAAGACCCCTGCGCGCGACCCTGCAGGGTTCTGTCACGGGCTGTTAGACTTCCCGCATGGGCAATCTGATTCTGCTGCGTCACGGACAGAGTACCTGGAACAGGGAAAATCGTTTTACGGGTTGGACCGATGTCCCGCTCACCGAACAAGGGAGGGCCGAGGCCCGGCAGGCTGGAACGCTGTTGCGCGAAGGCGGTTACACTCCCGACATCGCGTTCACTTCCGTTCTGAATCGTGCGATCCAGACGCTCTGGCTGGCATTGGAAGAATTGGATCGGATGTGGATCCCGGTCGAACGGTCATGGACGCTGAACGAACGTCATTACGGGAATCTGCAGGGCGCGAACAAGCGGGAAATGGTCCAAAAATACGGCAAGGACCAGGTGCACGTCTGGCGCCGGAGTTACGACGTACCACCCCCGAAACTCGACGCCGCGGACGATCGGAATCCGAAGAACGATCCCCGCTATGCGGGACTCGCGGACGATCGGATTCCTCTCACCGAGAGTCTGAAGCTGACCGTCGAGCGTGTTCTCCCCTACTGGGACGAACGGATTGCTCCCGAACTGCGAGCCGGGAAGCAAGTGCTGATCGCGTCGCACGGCAACAGCATCCGGGCATTGGTGAAGTACCTGGACGGGATCTCGGACCGCGACATCGCGGGACTCAACATCCCCACAGGACAGCCGCTGATCTATGAGTTGAACGACGATCTCTCCGTGGTCCGCAGTTTCTATCTGGGCGACGCCGAAGCCGTTGCCCAGGCCGCGCAAGCCGTCGCCGACCAGACCGGGCAATAACGGCAGGCGCCACAACACCGCCCGGTTCCGCCGCCGCCCGACAAGTCCCCGCTCCGCGCGAACCTTTTCTCCATGCGTTCCGTATCAAGAATGTGGGAATCCCGATCGGAAACACCGCCGAACGCGAGTTGACGATATTGCGGTCTGGACGTCTATAACTATAGCGACAGGCCCACCGGGCACAAACAAGCTCGACGCCGGGAATGAAACGAACACGAAACACGCGATACGACGACAAGGCACGACGAGGAGGAAGCCATGAACGCAAATGCACGACACTTCGAAGCGAAACCCGGCTACCGCGTTGTCGCGATGCATCCGTCCGTGGAATCGAGCGCTCACATACTGGAACGCGCACTGTCCAACGGATTGACCGCCCGACGCGACCCCCACCGCGAGAGCTTCTATTCGGCCGAGATCGAGGGCGTGGCCTACTACTTTCATATCTTTCAGGCCATGTGCACGGCATACCTCTTGTCTGTGGAACTTCCGGGCGACGCCGGGTTCGGAGGCGCGGAAACGCGTTTGATGACCAGCTGTCACGTCTGTTGATACGGACTCGCCTTTCCAATCGCCTATGCCCGCACCCGGGTTGCGTAGTCCCGGATAATGCGTCATTTCTTGCGCGCGGCAGCGCGCCCAGTGGGAGAGGGAACGGGAGTGGAACTCCGAGTGTGAACCACATTCCAAAAAAGAAGATGTAGGTGCGGTCTATGACCGCCCAAATCAAGAATTTCCGAAGCGTGCGGTCATAGACCGCACCTACATTACGTTTCAAGTCACTGAAAACAAAAAAGCCCGGGGCGGTCGCCCCGGGCTTTTTTTGTTTGGACTCAAACGGGTCAGCGCGCTGTTGCGCGATCGGCAACGAATACCGGGGTGCACCAGTGACGGTACTTCGGGTCACGACCACGGACGACGTTGAAGAACAGTTCCCTCAACCTCGAGGTGACCGGCCCCATGACACCCTCGCCGACGAATCGGTGATTCACGCGGGTAATTGCCGCGATCTGGACTCCCGTTCCGGTGAAAAAGGTTTCTTCGGCGATGAAGAGCTCGGTGCGATCGATCGGCCGTTCGACGACTTCTACCCCCATCTCTTCACGAAGCAATTCCATGATGCTCCGGCGAACGATCCCTTCCAGGATGTTATCGGTGACCGGCGGGGTAATCGCCTGCCCGTCCCGCACGATGAACACGTTCGCCGCGGATCCCTCGGAAATATGACCGTCGTTGTTCAACACGATCGCTTCGTCGTACCCCGCCCGTTCAGCTTCGGTCTTGATAAAGGCGGAATTGACATACGCCCCCGAAATATTGCCCCGGGCCGGCAGGCTGTTGTCGTCGACCCGCCGCCAGGACGACACGGTCACGTGCGCGCCTTCGTCGTTCGGCACGTAGCGTCCGAACGGAATCGTTGTGATCGCCACGTCGGGGTGCATGTCGTGTAGCCGTACACCGATAATTTCGTCCGAAAAGTAGGCTAGCGGCCGGATATAGCAATCCTCGCGCAGGTTTTCCGTCCGTATCAGTTCCACCGTCACTTCCACCAGATCGTGCAGCGTGTATGGCAGATCCATGCATAGCAGCTTCGCCGACTGCAAAAACCGCTTGTAATGATCTTCCGGACGGAAGATAAATGATTGTTCCTCCTCATCGTTCCAGTAACCGCGCAGTCCGCCAAAAGCACCCGTCCCGTAATTCAACGTGTGCGTCAGGACCCCGACTTTCGCTTCGCTATAAGGAACGATGCGGCCTTTGAAAAACGCATGTTTCGGTAAAGCCACTTCGTCTCCCCCAGAGGTCGAAAGAGGAATAAAGCGATTCTTCAATCCTCTTCCGCATCGGTGTATTTTCTCCATTATGCATTGATGAAAGGGTTTAGAGTCTGCAAAAATTGCGTATCCACCTTAGCCCGCCTTTCTCACGGGTTTTCGTCGCGAAGAGTCGGAGACGCCGTCAGAGCTACGGCGCGTTCCTCGCGCCGGATCAAGCGCTCATGCCCGCACGCGGGTTGCCTCCACTGGGAATATAGCGCTTTAGCACTGGCGGATGGATCCGGCGCTGTAGCAGACAACTCGTGAGAAATGCGGGTCAGGGCTCGGGCTTGTTATCCCTGATCAGGTCAAATAACAAGGCGACTTGCGCAGTCGGCAACTCCAGAAGCAGGAACTCGCCCGAGATCATCTCGATCCGCAATAACGTTTCGGTGGGCGTCTCGCGAATGGTCTCGAAATTGGCGATATTGCGATAGACCGCTTTCCGGACCGCCAACCCGCTGCGACCCGCCGTGACGAAATACTCTGGGTAAAGCCCGACGAACTGACGGACCAGCAGCACCATTCCAAAGACGTAGATCACGCATGCGATCAACATCTGCAGTCCAATCTCGGCCGGCACCCGGGGCGAACCGTAGTAGGCAATCCGAACGAAAACGGTGACGCACGCCGTCACGACGGCAATCAGGGTCGAGTTGGCCCACGCCGACCACCGGCGGTGCGACGACAGAACGGGATCGGGCAGGTCGCGCATGATCCGAAGCACCCAGGCCATTGGAACCGTGGCCACCAGGATGGCGATCATCGTGGCTGCAACCCAGGGAGGCATCAGAAACCCGGCACCGGGACATTGGCGGAATCCGACGGCTCGAAAGCCCATTCCCGCCAGGCCCGAAGCAAGGGGAAATACAGACCCAGGCGGATGGGCCGCGAATCGATCCGCTGGATGGCTTCGGCATAGTTCTCGAGTTGTGCGCGATACCTTTCGCGTTCATTGTCGAGAAACGCCTCCACACCGCCGCCGTAATGGACGCCCGTCTTGTAGTCGACGATCCAGCGCACGCCGTCGTCAACGAAGGTCCGGTCCAGGACGAACCGTTGCAATCGCCCCTTGGTCACAGCCGAAATCGCATACTCTCTTCGATCCTCCTCGTGGCCCGACAAAATCCACCGGCCGCGCTCGTCGGTCAACGCACCCTGGAGAGCGCCCTCGACGCGGCGGCACGCTTCGCTCAGTTTCTCTCCATCGAGCCCCTCGGTGCGCAGCGCGGCAAGAACGGTTTCCCGATTCCAGCCCTGTGAAAGACCGGTCTCCGACGATTCGAAACAGGTCCGTTGCAGCAGCGAATGCACCACGATTCCTACACGCCGCTGCAGTTCGCTTGCCCAGTCAAACGTCGGATTCACGAGCGACCCGTCATCTGTCTTGGCGGGATCGGCTGGATTGGCTGGATCGGACCCGGTGGCCCCGCCCGGGGGCCACTCCACGGCCGGACCCGGTCGAGGGGCTTCCCAGCCCAGACTCAAGCGACGCCGGACAGGGCGCGGCGTCTCCAATCCGTCATTCGGTCCGCCATCCAATACGTCTTCCGATCCTTGGCCCGAACTTCCATCGGCCATCGGACCATGGGCAAGTACACGCCGGTAGTCGTCTTCGACCGAGGCCCAGATCTTGCGCAGCAGCGAACGCGAACCGGGGGGCTTCACAGACCGGCCATCGGCATGACGCGTCACCTGCGCGTGGCCGAGCAAATGCAGGGATCGGCGGGCGCGTGTCGCCGCAACGTAGAGCAACCGCGTGCTTTCGTGCTCGCTCCTGATCGACTGCACCCATCGCAGATACGCGTACAACGGATCGTCGTCGCTTCCGGTTTCCCGGATCGGCGCCATCAACAACTGGGCTATTCCCTGCCGGTCCACATATTCGAGCCACATCATCAGCGTGGAATCCTCCCCACGCACCCAACGCCCCAGACCCGGCAGGATGACAGTGTCGAACTCCAGGCCTTTCGCCTTGTGGATCGTCAGCAACTGCAAGCCTTCATCGGCTTCGACATCCGGACGGGCATAGAGTTTGTCCACGGCGAGTTCAAATTCGCGTTCGTCCTCGATATCGGCCCCCCGAACGGATTCTTCGAGCAGATCCAGAAACGCGGCCGCGTCTTCCAGGCCGGTGGGGCTGTCCAGGCATGCCGGGCCGCCCAGCCCTACCCATACGCCTTCGACCCAACGCCGAACCGGCATCGTGCCACGCCTGTCTATCGCGTCCCCGATCGTAACCCTGACCCTGGAAAGCCGCTGCTGTCCGTTCTCCGACAACGACTGGCAACGTGCCGGATCATGCATCAAATCCCAGACGGCCGATGACCGGTCCCCGCCGGCCAGGGCATGAAGATCGGCCAGCGTCAATCCGCACCAGGGCGCACGCAGAACCGACAGCCACGATACCCGATCGGCCGGATGCAGCAGCGCGCGGGTCAACGCAAGCAGATCCCGCACGACGGGGCGGGTGCCCAGCGCATCGATTTCGACGGCGCGGAATCGTTCACCGGCCCGGCGCAAAGCCGCGACCGTTCGGATCAGATGGCCGCGGGAGCGCACCAGGACGGCGATGGTTCCGGCCCCCGGCCCGGTGTCGGGCGCCCGTGTGCGGCGGATGATCTCCAATACCTCGGCCGCCTCGGAATCCGAATCCTTGTCGAATGAGGGATAGATACGAACCGATCGGTCCGGCGATGCATCGCGGCCCGCGTCCGTGCCGACAACGGAAGCGTGATGGGGATCGTCGAACGCAACCGCTGGGGTATAGGTCACCGCTCCGGTAAAGGTGTCCTCTTCGGCCGGAAACGCATCGCCCAGGGCGCGGTTAACCCATTCCACGATTCCGGAACTGGATCGGAAATTCACCGACAGCCGAAGCGGAGTGAGACGAACGTTTCCCACACCGTGCTGCCTCGCCCGCAGGAACAAGCCCACTTCGGCTTCACGAAACCTGTAAATGGACTGCATCGGGTCGCCGACCAGAAACAGGGTCCGGCCATCGTTCGACTGCCAATCGGTAGTCAGGGACTCGATCAGGTCGAACTGGCCCTGCGAAGTATCCTGAAACTCGTCGATCAGCAGGTGGCGGATCCGGCAATCCAGTGCGAAGGCAAGATCCGTGGGCGCCTCGGGGGTCCCCAGCGCCTGCCGGCACGCATGCGCAATCTCGGTAAAATCGACCTTTCCAGTCGCCTGGAACGCCAATTTGAGTTGCCCAACGGCTATGGGGAGCAATTCTACGAGGGCCTGGAGTAGCTTCCATTGCGTATCTGGGACCGTGGTCGGCGGCAGCAGCCGAACCCGGTGCAACCGCTCGAGGGAATCGTTATTCAAATCGATCTCCAGACATCCCCGCTTCGCGATGCGCCCTTCTTTGTTTGGCGGAAAACCATGCCGCCGGTCCAACTGCGTTCGCCGCTTTCCGTTCCTGGTGAGGAATAATTCCCCGAGGCCCAGCCACGCTTTCAAATCGCCGTTCTCGGGCAAACCGTCAAGGTCCAGGCAATCGACGATCGGACTTCGAGAACCCTCTTCGACCAGATTCGCCGCGGCATATCGCGCCTGGGTAATGATCTCGACCAGGGCATCGTCAGGAATGCTCCGTTCGAGTTGTTCCAACTCGCCGGTCACGATCCCGTTCAGGGCCGCTTCGATCGCATCGCGGAACGCGTCGGTCGTGGGATTCCGGACAACGTGACGCAACCACTGGTCCCGGCGCCGGAGCATGTTCGCCAGCAACCCCGCGACCCGACCCACGTTGTTGTCCAGATGCCGCAGCAGTGTCGTCAGGGCACTGACGCGATCCGGATTCACGCCATCGGAATCGAGCAGTTCGAGCGTGGCGCGCGCGGCCTGCGCATAAAGGTAACTTGGGTTCTCTTCGGGTTGCGGCGGGGCGCCCATGCGCGAGATCCAGGGCATCCGGCGAGTCACGGTGGCACAAAGAGAATCGATCGTCTGGATGCGCAACCTCGAAGGATTATCGACCAACTGCCAATCGCGCTGCCCGTCGCGTTCAAGAACCCGCTTCGCCAGAGCCCTCGCCTGCTGTTCGTGAAGCGAAGCCGGTTCGTCTGGATCGGGTCGATTCGCGTCCTGTAACGCCGAAATCAGGCGGTGCCGCATTTCGCCAGCGGCCTTGCGCGTGAACGTGATGGCGATGATGGACTCCGGTTCCTCAACGTCCGGCGTCGCCAGCAACGTCAGAAAGCGATGAATCAGCAGCGCGGTCTTTCCCGACCCGGCCGGCGCCTCGACGATGAACGATCCGGTCGGATCGAGCGCACGCAGGCGTTCGGCCCTGTCCCCGGCCTCCGAAACGGACGGCCCCCGGAGCGATCCCTCAGTCAAGATCGCCCTCCATGGCAGCACCGGTCAACTCATCGATCCGGCACAATGACGGCAGGCTGCAGTGCATGCAGGTTTTCGGGAGTTTCTTGGGATCGACAGTGGCCACACCGGACATGAAATCGCGGCCAAGGCGATCGAGCGCGCTCCGCCAGTCGCCGATGCGTTCGTGCATGTCCGGATCGTTCTCTCCGACACGAACTCCCGGAACGAGATCCTCGGACACGGCAGCCCCGCGGAATCCGGTGTTCCCCGTCTTCAGGACGCCAAAGAAAACTCCACTCACCGGCGCCGGGGACGTGACCGCGTACAGCGGCAACTGGGGTTCGTCGGGCCGGTCGCCTTCCCACTCCGCCGGCCCGTGCATACCCGTTTTGTAGTCCACGACGATTTCAGTACCGTCTTCGATCCGGTCCACACGGTCGGCGCGGACCTCGAACCGCACCCCCCCCACTTCAACCTGGCACCGGCTTTCCTGATGAACGACCGTGAACGGCTGACGCTGTTTTTCCAGTTCGAGCCAGTCGCCGATGAGGCGTGTCAACCGCGCGAGTTCGATTTCGGCAAAGCGGGGCTGCCGCAGCACCGCACGATGCTCCGACATGCTCTGAATAGCGGCGCCGGCCGCACCCTCCACAATCGCGGCCACATGCTCGGGATCGGCGGCGGCGAGACCCCGATGCGACCGAAGCTGCCGCCAGACCCGGTCGAGCGCCTCATGGATCAACACGCCGCGATCGATCGAGTCCAGGCCCGCCCCTGCCGACGGAATCGCATCCGCGCCGAGGCGAAGATGCGCAAACGAACGGAACGGACACGCGGCCTGCCACTTGAATATCGAAGTGCCTCCCCAAGCCCGCTCTCCATCGAGAATATTCCACGGGGGCGCCGCGTCGTCTTCAACGGTTTCCGTATCCGACGATTGACGCAACCGCTCGAGGTATGCGATGTCCGGTTTGACGTCCAGTTCTTCGACGCTGGACTCCGGCAGATGTGCGAAGAGCGGGCTCGGTCGAAGCGCGGTGTCACCGTCGTTCACGGGACAACTCACCACCACGCCGGGGGCGCTGGCCAGGATTCGGCGTGTCAGAAGCCGCGAAAACTCCAGTTCGCGGACCGGCGACGAGCCGGGGACGCTCGAATCCCGCTGAAGCCGCAGCGGAAGGAACGGGTGCGGACCGGCTGGAGCGGGCCACGCTCCGTCGTCGGCGCCCATCAACCAGAGATGATCGAACCGAAGCCCGGATGCTTCGAAAACACCGAGCACCTGTATCGGCGCCGGGTCGGATTCCGGCTGGAACTGGCGCTCCGATGCCAGCCGCTCGACCATCGTCCAGGCGCGATCCGGAGAGACCGGCCCGAACACGCCATCGAGTCCCGCAAACTCGGACAACAGTTCATTCCATGCACTGGCCGTCTGATACTCGACGCTCGACAGGGTACGGTCGCCGGGCCAGCCCATTGCCTTCAACAATGCCGACGCCGATGCCGCCCAGTCGCTGGGCATCTGTTCCCCCGGCAGGTCCCGGTATTCCTCCTGCCAGCGACTCCATCGGTCGGCGAGCACCCGACAGCAATGCGGAGCATCGTCCTGAACGGCCAATCGGAGCACGTCCGGAAGTCCGACTCGAGGTTCGCGCAGTTCGCGAAGGCGCCGGTCCAACAGTGCGCGGGGCGTGAACTCGTTGTCCGCGCCCGCGACAAAACGGCACCGCAAAAGGCGCCCGATCTCTTCGACCGCGTTGCCCTGGGGTTTGAAAGAGAGAATCCGGAGGGCCGCCTCGACGAGGGGGTAATCCCGAAGCCGGGGTCCCAGCGAAATGTTGAAGAGCCGGTGAGGGTCGAGATCGGGGCGAAGACGAGCATCGGGATGGAAAGAATCGGCAAGGACACGATCGATACGGGTCCGGCAACTCCCGAGGTCGGGAACGACGATGCCGATCTTCAGGTCTCCCCTGTTTTCGAGCGAAGCCTCTTCGAGCCGGCGGCGCGCCCACACCGCAACCGCCTGAATCTCGGCCTCCCGATCGGCCAGATTCAGTCGAACGCCACCACTGGTGGACATCCCTTCGCCGCCCACTTCCGCATCGCGGTCTTCAATTGTGCATCCCGCGCCTTCGAACGCTTTGAAAAGCTTGTTCTCCGCGGGTGTCCGTTCGAGAAAGCCCGCAAGCACGATGCGTTCAGGAACGGAAATCTCGCCATCGTCGACGCGTTCGGCCAGAAACCCGGCGAGTTGCGCATTCGACAGCCAACGATGCTGGTCGAGACGCCTCAGGTATTCCAACGCCCATCCATGAAAGGCTTCCGAGTCGCCCGTGTCGTTCCATTCTGCCGCGTCAAGGGGCAGGCGCCAGCGGCAAGCCAGATTCCAGGCTTCGAACGCCACATCCGCCGTCGCGACAATCTGCAACAGCTCCCCGCCCTCGGGAGACCTCCGTATGATGTCTTCCCAGATCGCCCGCTCTTCGGAAAGGCGCAGGAGCTGAATCGGTCGCTCCCGGGGGCGCGCGTACAGCCACTCCCGAAAACATCGGCTCAGCCATGCATCGAGCGGCAGAATCTCGGGCGTGTCCCACACGACGCGGCCCGAAGCCACCTGCGCGGCATCGAATTCGCGGCGAAGTTCCCGCCAGAGACGAACCGTGGCCGCAACGACGGGATGACGAGAGGAAAGAACGCCCCTGCCGGGAGTCGTTGATGCCGCTGCAGGCTGTGGAGTGGATGACCGCCGAATCATGCACCTCGAAATGAAGACGGAATACGACTACTTTGCCGACTGTAAAGGACAGCCTGGGTCCGGAAATCGGGCATGGGCCGGCGGTAACCGGCCGACGATCGGCAGGCGCGAAACAAATGTATGGGAAGGGACCTGATCTGATCCGGCCGTGCCGAATACTCATCGACATCATGACCATGAATCTGTTTGCGAACCGCTATGTTTCGTTCGACATCGAATCTGCAAAGCTGCTCCCGGACGGGGTTTCCGACATCCTTGCATATCGCCCCCTGGGAATCAGTTGCGCGGCAGCCGCCATGAGCGATACCGGAGAAACCATCGTCTGGTCGGGACGCACAGGCTCCGGCGGTCATGCCCCGCAGATGTCGGGTGCCGAGGCGGCCGCCATGGTCGGCGACCTGATTGCGTTCACCAACGCCGGCTACACACTGGTCACCTGGAACGGAAGCGGATTCGACTTCGATATCCTTGCCGAAGAATCGGGCATGCACGCCGAGTGCGCCGGTCTCGCGGTGAAGCACATCGACATGTTGTTCCATGCGGTCTGCGTTCTGGGCCATCCGGTCAGCCTTCAGAAAGCCACCGAAGGCATGGAGATCGAAGGCAAACTGGCCGCGATGAGCGGCGCCGAAGCGCCTGCAGCGTGGGCCGCGGGCCGCTACAAGGAAGTGCTGGCATATGTGAAGCAGGACGCCATCGCCACGGTTCAACTCGCCGAGGTCTGCGAGGAACGAAACGAGATGGCCTGGATCACGCGGGCCGGCAAGAAGAGACGCATGCCGTTGGAAAATGGCTGGCTCACCGTCGAGGCCGCCGGCCAGCTGCCCTTACCCGACACGTCGTGGATGAACGACCCGCCGCGCCGGGAACGATTCACATCGTGGATCGATCACGTTCCGGTCCGTTAGCGCAACGGTCGACGTATTCAACACGACGCACGATTTCCTTGCCTTGCATCATCTGACGGATACGCGTGCGTTCTGGCCGTGTCTTCGGTATCTCGATGAGGACTCGCTCCACCGCGCGCGTCGCCGCCTGCTCAACGGATCCAGCCGTGCTGCTTTGCGTTGTTTGCGAATGCGATCAGGAAGACGCTGATCAGGACGACCACTGCCGAGAAAACGACCGCGCCGACGCCCATGACATCGGTCACGTTCGCAACGAAGTAGGAATGGTAGTTCTGGGCCAGGACGCAGGCCAGGGACAGGATCAATAGCGGCCGCGCCAGCGCTTTTCCGAGCAGCAGCAGGATACAGCCGATGGCGCCGGCATGAACGGCGATCGCGAAGGCCGCGGTCGACCAGGCGGGAACAGTCTCGTAGAGTGCGCGTTCCGCATCCGGCATCGCCGCCAGCGTTTCGGGGCTCATCGTGACTTGGCCCACGTAGGCCAAAATGCCGGACGCGTTCCAGACCAGCGCAATCGCACTGATCCAGTAGAATTTCTTCGGCGGTTTCGGTGCAGCGTTCATCGGGGCCTCCTTTGGCCACTGCCATTTTGGTTGGGGGGCCAGCCTACCACTCAAGAAGCGCGTCCCCGTGACCTTCCCCCAAAATCAGGTTCCACTCAAGAGCCCTCGACAACGGGTGGGCAATGTCTGCGGATAGGTTACGATAGCCAGTGCGCCGATGGCCGTGGAGGCCATCCGGGAACCAGAGGACCGGCCCGAGACCGCGTGCCCCCGGGTATCGTCGATGCCCTTATTCGGGTGAAGACAACGGAACTCCCTGTGAGGTCATCAGGGATTCCAGCAGTTCGGCAGTTTCGGGGAACGGTTCCGGGGGAGGCGCGCCGAATCCGCCCAGGTTGACACCGCCCCGAGCCAAATCGAGCGCCGTCCTGCCGTTGGCGTCCTTCGCCGCGAGGTCCGCGCCGTTTTCAGCAAGGAATTTGACGAATGCCGTGAAGCCCCTGCCCGCCGCGCCGTGCAATGCGGTCTGGTTCGGCACCGCAAACGGGCTCGGCACCTGACTGCCCCGCCTGCGGCCGAAACCCGCCGCCCGCTGCGAAGCGCCCTCGGGAACGACGACCCGCGGCTCGGTCACATTCCGGGCGTTGATGTCAGCACCTGCGTCGACCAGCAACCGCATCGTCCGGAGGACGCCTTCGTCGGTGCGATTGCGCCCACGCGTCACTCGCGATCCGAAATCGACGCCCGCGGCCGCCATCAATGGCGTGATGCCTTCCTTGCTCGGCAAATCGAGCATCGCGCCGTATTCGATCAACAACGCGACAAAGTCGGCATCCCCCGCTCTCGCCGCGCGCAGGAGGGCGGTCGCCCCCTGGGCCAGCATCGAATCGCCGCCGCGGTCTTGTGGAACGTCGCGGTAGGGCGGGCGACGCTTGAGTTGGAGATTCGGATTCGCGCCCGCTTCGAGCAGCAGCCGGCCGACATCGAGCGCGGTATGGGAATCCGGACTCGGGATCACGGCCATCGCACCGTTGCCCTTGACAGGTAACGTACTGAAGTCAGCGGCCATATAGATCGGCGAACGGCCGAAAAGGTCCCATTTGTCGACATCGGCGCCGCCTTCGATCATGTATGCGGCGAAATCGAAATGAAGATTCAGGAGCGCCATGTTCAGGGGGGGCACGCGATCCGGGTCGGCGATGTCGGGATCGGCGCCCGCCTCGATCAGGCGCCGTGCACACTCGACGCATCCTTCGCGCGCCGCATACAACAGAGGGGTGAACCCGCCCTTGTTCATGTCTTTCGGGCGAGGTTCGGTAATGGTCTTGCGTTCCCACTGACGGATGACGCCGCGCGCGTCGAGGTCGGCGCCCTCCGCGGCCAGGAACTCGACCATGTCGGACTGGCCTTGTGCGGCGGCCCACATCAGAGCCGTCTGTCCGCCCCAATCTTCGGTGGCGTCGAGGTCGGCGCCCGCATCGACAAGAATTTCGGCCGCCTCGACATTGCCGCTTCGCGCCACGGCCATCAACGGCGTTTCGCCTTCGGGATTCTCGGTGTTGGGATCGGCGCCCGCGTCTAGCAGCGCTTCGATGACCGGCGCCGAGCCGATGATTCCGGCCTCGATCAGGGCCGACGTGCCAAACTCGTTTTGAAAGGTGGGGTCGGCGCCGGCCTCGATCAGGGCATCCACCAGATCGAGGTCGTCATGATACGCGGCCCACATCAGGGCAGTGGTCCCGTCCGGCGCGGTCTCGTTGGGGTCGGCGCCTTCAGCCAGCAAGTGCAGGACGGCGGCACGGTCGTTCAACCCGGCGGCATCCGTAAGGGACGACTCCGCCGGAAGAGAAGTCTGTGCCAACGACGTCTGAGCGAATGTGGCGGACGAAAGGGTAGCGAGGCAAACGACTGCGGCCCAAGCCAGCGCGCGCATATCAGACCTCCGACAGAATGCCGCCGCTGTCGCCTATGGATTCCACCGGAATATCGTTCCGGTCGAACAGGGTCACCAGCAGATCCGAAAAACGTGTGTCCTGCGGGTAACTCAGGTGCTGACCGCCCTTGATGCGCCCGTGCGCGTGGCCCAGGAGCACCGACGGCAGGGGATCGTTGTTGTGCCGGTCGCTGTTGGACATGTTGCTGCCGAAAAGGATCGTGGAATGGTCCAGCACCGTGCCGTCGCTCTCCGCGGCCATCTGCAACCGCCCGACGAATGCCGAGAACACTTCGGCATGGTACCGCTGGATCTGAACCAGTTTGTCCTGCTTTTGAGGATTGTTTCCGTGATGGGAGAGCGGATGAAAGGCTTCCGAGATGCCGAGGTTCGAATACGTGCGCATGCTTGCTTCGCGATCCATCGAGAACGTGACTATGCGCGTCAGATCGGCTTGGAACGCGAGGGCCATGAGGTCGAACATCAGCTTGAAATGCTCGGTGATATCGTTCGGCCGGCCCACCGGTGCGTCCGGAATGTCCAGCGCGCTGTTGTCCTGTCCCGAGACCATTTCGACCCGCCGCTCGATCTCGCGAACCGATTCCAGGTAATCGCTGACCACGACACGGTCGCTAACCCCGAGGCTGGCCTGCAGCCGGGCAGCTTGTCCCTGGACCCGATCCAGAATGCTGCCCGTCTCCACGAGAATTGCCGCACGTTCTTCCTCAGTGTCGCCCTGGCCGAACAGCTTGTAAAACACCGCCCGCGGATTCCCTTCCTGCGGCAGCGACTGGGTCGGCGTCCGCCATGCGAGCCGCGCTCCGGACTGCGAGGTGGTGAGTTCGAGCGACGGCAGGCGCGTCTCCTGACCGATATGCCGGGCCGCCAACTGGTCGGCGGTGACGCCGGCTTCGGGCCCTATGACGCCGAAGTCCGAGGGGGTCACGCAACTCAGCCACGTGGGTTCGACATGCCCATGAGGTTCCGGCGTCTCGGCAGGCCTGTTTCTGAGTCCCGAAATGATCGTCATGTGTTCGCGGAATGGCGCCAACGGCTCAAGAATCGGCGACATCTCATAGCCGGTTCCCGCCTGAGCCGGTGACCATTGGTCCATGATCGCCCCATGCGGAAAGCCGACAAAGGCAAGGCGCTTCGGGGTCTGGCCGGCCGGTGTCTGTGCCCAGGCGGTGCGGGCGGGATTCATCGCATCGAGAAGTGGCAGCGCGATGCTGGCCCCGATGCCTCGTAACACCGTCCGACGTGAAATGTGCTTCCTGCTGATATACATGTCGTCTCTCCACTCGGTGGATATCGGTTGCCTGCCCTACTCTCAGTTGCCTGGCCGGGTCTGCGTTGCGTGACCTATTCTGCGTGGCCCGCCCTATTCTACAAGGAGTCGCCGCCGGATGCCCCAATTTCCGCCACAGCGGGCCGAGGCGCCCGGCGCATCCTGAATTGTTCGCTCCGAACCACTCCCAGGACCAGTTCGGAAAACCGGTAGTCGTCATCCGCCGCATCGCCCACGATCCGTCGCACCGTGGGCATGTCGTAGTGATCGAGCGTGCGCCCGGACGCATACATCAGGAGTCGCTCGGCAAAGGTCTGCACCAACTGTTCGGGCTGCCTCAGCAGCGCGGCGCGCAGATCGTCGGGCCCTTCGATCGGCGTCCCATCGGGCAACTCGCCCGAAGCGTCAATCTGGGTTCCGGCAAAACGATCGCGATCTCTCCACATTCCGGTCGCGTCGAAATTCTCGAGCGCAAAACCGAGCGGGTCCATCACCGCGTGACAAGAAAAACACGCCGGGTTCGCTCGATGCTGGGCGATCATTTCGCGGACCGTGAGCGCGTTCGTCGTACCGATGTCGTTCTCGTTCAGTGCCTCGACGCCGGGAGGCGGCGTCGCCGGCGGCACGCCTTGGATGTGTTCCAGAATAAAAGCCCCCCGCAATACCGGTGACGTGCGATTCGGGTAGGCAGCCGCCATCAGGACGGCCCCCTTGCCCAACAGCCCCCAACGCGCGGATTCTTCGATCTCGACCCGCCGGAATCGATCGCCCTTGACACCGGTGATCCCGTAGTGGAGGGCGACGCGTTCGTTGAGATAGGAATGGCTCGCCGTCATCAGATCGAGAACGCTGCGGTCCTCAGCGAAGATGCTGTCCGCGAAAAGCGTGAGCTCGGTTCGGAAATCCTCGCGGGGATCGCCCCTCCCGGACGCATAAGGGAACAAGTCCCTGTCCGGCACGACTTCGTCCAGGCGCTTCATGTCGAGCCATTGATGGACAAAATTGCTCGCGAGCGTCACCGAACGCGGATCGGCCAGCATGCGCCGCACCTGTGCTTCGAACACGGAGGGTTCGCTGAGCTGCCCATCGCGACCCAACTGGAGCAACTCTTCGTCCGGAATCGTATTCCAGAGGAAAAAAGCCAGCTTCGACGCCAGCGCGACATCGTCGATCGCGTAGATTTCACCGGCCGCCAGTCCGGCTGGGACGCGCTCGGCGCGGTACAGGAAGTACGGGCTGGCCAGAATACCGGTGA
Organism: Terriglobia bacterium; assembly: GCA_963555775.3. GTDB lineage: Bacteria > Acidobacteriota > Terriglobia > 20CM-2-55-15 > 20CM-2-55-15 > JAJEDW01. The sequence goes on from CAUVWY020000010.1 coordinate 1,310,248, forward strand.
TGGCGCTGCGGATGCCTTCTTCGAACCCACCCGTGGGCAGGCCGTCATCGTAGTACCGAAGGAGTTCGGCGAGGTCGTCTTCGATCACCGGCCGGCGGTACGCGCGCTCGGTCAGAGACCGGATGATCTGCTCCGCGCATGAACGGGGTTCGGCGCCATCATCGGGGTGACAAATGAAGATCCGTTCGCGGCTCGGCGTCGCGCTCAGGCCGCTCGCCTCGAACGGGCCCAGGATCTGAAACGAGTTCACGCTGTACATACGCTCCTGCCCGCCGCCGGGCAAGAACTGTTGGAGTCGATCGTCGGACTCGGCGAAGGTCCGGCGCCGGAACGTCACCCCGATCTTGTGAGGTCCCGCGGTCGCGAAGAAACGGATGTTCTTCAGTCGCGCATTGACCCGGTCCAGAGCGCCGTCCTGCACCTGATCGTAAAGCTTCATGTCTTCTTCGCCGCCCACCACGGTCTCGTAGACGAGCCTGTTGTCGAGCGTCACGACAAGCGTGTTCTCGAACTCCATGCGGTTGCCCCAGATGTGCGTCGCCATGTCGGCGACGTCGATCTGGTATTCGCCGTCCGAGGGAAGATCGACTTCGGCAAGGATGCCCCCACGAGTCCCGAGCGGGAGTCCCGGGACGTGGGTGTGCTGGCTTCCGGGGCCTGCGCCGAACGTCCACCCGCCGGGCCTGGCGTCCGGCCGCCCGATGGCTTTCAGGGCCACTGTCCGCGCCGCGATAACATACTGCTCAATAAAGGAGGGTGACACCTGCAACGCGGTTGCGATGTTGTCGAAGCCCTCGGCAGTGTCGTCTTCGGGCAGGAACTCTTCAACGTCGATTTCGGTCGCGAGCAGGTCCCGGATGGCGTTGCCATATTCCGTGCGGTTGAGCCGATGCAGGACCACCTGGTCCGGCAGATGCTCCCGGCCTTCTGCCGCGTCCAGTGAATCCTCGAGCCAGGCGACCAGCGAATCGATCACTTCGGCGTCGGGTTGACGGGCGCCGGGCGGCGGCATCACGCCACCGCGCATCTTTCTGACGGCCATTTCGAACGTCTCGGCATGTTCGCCGATACTGTCGGGATCGAGTCCTTCGAAACTGACCCCGCCGGTCAGCGCAACGTCATTGTGGCACCCGACGCAGTACTGGTCGATCGTGGCCATGTGTCCGGCGGCGGCGGACACCTGTGGCGCCGGCCCCCCCCAGGCGGGGTTGAGTACGCCAGCCAGCAGAGCGGCGGCGATTGGAGCGATCGTTTTTCGTTTCACAGGTCGCGTCCTCTGTTTAAGCACTCAAGTTTAACACTCAAGCGTCCGGCGACACGTAGGCCCATTGGCTTTCGAACGCACGGCGCACGAACTCGTCCGGATTTCCGATCCGGGCATCGAACTCCTCGGTCGGTCGGGCGGCGACGGCCTCGTCGGGGCCGCTCCCGCTATTGAGGAGCGCGGACAGCCGGCCGTAAATCACACCGAACATTTCGTACTGGGTCTCGAGGTCGGCCAGACCAAGCACCGGCCCGCGCGCCGGGACAATCCGCGTCTCGGCATCGGACAGCGCGATCAACCGTTGCAGACCGCCGACGATACCGCCGATCCAGCCTCCGGTCCACCAGTCGACGACGGGCCAGCCGTCACCCGACACCGCGTCGCCGACGGCGAGCACGTTGTCGTCCGGAAAGTACACGTAGAGATCCCCGTCGGTATGCGCCGCATCCGGGATATACCCGTAGCGGACACCGTTATCGAGTTCATCCGTCTCGTAGAAGGTACGGTTCGGTTGGGCGATCTCGGGCAACGGTTCGAAGCGCTGCCCATTCCAGGGCCAGACGATGTCGGTCGTCAGCCAAAGCCGGGTATTTTCGTGGGCAACGATCGCCGCGCCGCCGGCGCCCAACCGCTCGTTAGAGCCGGTCTGCTCGGGATGCCAGTGGGTGTTGAAGATCGTGTGCACCGGGCCGCCGCCTGGCAGGTTGGCGACGGCGTCCATCAGCCGGCCGGAAGCGCCGGACGATCCCCCGTCGACAAGCAGAACACCCTCGTTGCCGGTTTGCGCGACAACATTGGCTTCTCCGGGGATGCTCAGGACAAACAGGTTGTCGTTCAGTTGAAGCGTGCCGGCATCCCCGAACACCCCCTGCACCCGTGCCCTGGTCCAGCCGGAAACCGGTACGCCATGAACGATTCCAGCCACACCGCCCATGGCCGCTTTCAGCATCTGTCTGCGAGTGGGACACCACACTGAATCGATCGACGGAGACATTTCCATAGTTGATGGAATCACTATATATCACAGTGTTCACGTCCGTGCATGCCGCTGCCGTGAGATGGAAATCGGGGCTCCGTCGATCCGTCACCCCGCCTTTCCCCGCTCGTATCTTGGCGAGCTTTCAAAGTCCCGAAAATCAGCCGCCATTGCGGTATCGAGGCACCACGATTTCCGTAGTCGTTGGACTACTTCTGCGCTATGGAATATGGAGGTGAAAAACGATAAATGAACGATGGAGGAAGAAAACACATGAAACCAGCAAGCTTTGTTGGACGGATCTTTACGCTGTTTCTGACCATGGCGATCATGCCGGTTCTGTCTCAGGCGCTGGAGGCCCAGGTGACTACGGCGACGCTGTACGGCACCGTCGCCGACGCGACCGATGCCGTACTGCCGGGCGTGACGGTTACGGTAGTGCACCAGGATACGAACGCATCTCGGGAGACGTTGACCGACGGGCGCGGCGAGTTTGCCCTGCCTGCGTTGCTGCCCGGTCTCTACACGCTGACTCTCGATCTGCCGGGATTCAATTCGTATACGAACCCCGCGCTGCAGCTTGGCACGGGCCAGGTCGTCCGGCAACGGTTCACTCTCGATGTGGGCCAGTTGACCGACTCGGTCGTGGTGCTTGAAACGGTACCGCTGATCGAAACCGCTTCTGCCGCCCAACAGGAGTCCCTTGGGACACTGGAAGTTCGAGAACTGCCGCTTGCCCGGCGCAACGTGACGGGACTGATCGGCCTGTCATCGGGTGTGCACGTCACGACGACCGGTATCGCCGGAGGTGGCAACGTGCGGCTCAACGGGGTCGCTGAAGGCGGCAATGCAATCACGATGGATGGCGTCGATGCAAGCGCCAACGGTGAAACCCGCGGCATGGGCCAGTACGGCGGTAACAGTCAGATTGACGTGATGAGCCTTGAAGCCGTGGCGGAGGTCCAGATCATCCGGGGCATTCTGCCGGCGGAATATGGCGGAGTCGTCGGAGGTCAGGTCAACCTGATCAGCCGCTCCGGCGCGAACACCCCGCATGGCTCGTTGTTCCATAACCATCAGAACGATGCATTCTCGGCAATCAATCCCTTTCTGGGTCAGAAAACGGATCTCCGTTTCAACCAGTTCGGCGGCTCCATCGGCGGGCCCATCGTGCCGAACCGCGCGTTCTTTTTTGTGGCTTTCGAGGGTTATCGGGACAGGTCGGGACAGACCGTGCAGGGCGATGTTCCATTCCAACCGTTGCGGGATACGGTTATGGCGGCCCTGCCGTTCCCGGAAACCGAACTGGCCATGAGCGCTCTGCCCTTGCCAAACTCGGGAGACAACGGAGACGGGACCGGACTGTTCCGGACCGCCAAGGAGAGAACCCGTGAAGACAACCACCTGATCGCCAAAGGCGATGTCACCATAGCCGAGGGGAATCTTGCGGTGACGTTCACCCGGATGAGACCGACCACGGTCGAACCCTCGTTCCACAGCGGCCCCGGAAACCAGCGCACTTTCTTTAACGAACAGGACCGCATCGCAATGCAATACGTCCTGGAGGAAAACGATTGGGTGTCGGAAACAAAGTTTGGCTGGAACCGAACGGCCCTGGACCGCGTAAACAACTTCTGGAATACCCAGGATCCCTCCCGCCCGCCCGATGAGGAGATCTCCAGTCCGGGACAACGGCTGCCGTTGTTGGGTCTGGATAATCTGTTCTCCACACCGAGTTCGGAGATCCTGCTCTTGAAATACCGGACTTACAATGGCGAGCAGAAGTTCAGCCGTATCGTGGGCGCGCACAACGTCAAGGTCGGGTTCCGTTGGGCCAGGCAATCCGGGTGGAAGACGAACCCTCAGAATTCCGAGATCCGGTTTTCGAGTCTCGATGATCTGATCGCGAACAAACCGCGCTCGGTCTTTGGGCAGTTCGGCATTCCGGAACACAACGCGTCCATGAACGAATTTGGCGGTTTCATCCAGGACGACTGGCGTGTCAACGACAGGCTGCTGCTGAACCTCGGCCTGCGTTACGATTACTATCCGACGATCAAGGTCGAGCAGACCACGGACGTGCCAGTCGAACTCTATAATCTTTCGCCGCCAAGCGATCTCAACCTGCTCGATTTCGGCGCGCCGCGGCCGGCGGACAGTCCGTATGACTCGGACAAGGTCAACTTCGGGCCGCGGTTCGGTTTCGCATGGACCATCGACAGGAGTGCGAATACGGTGATTCGCGGCGGCATCGGCGTTCTGTTCAGCCCGCACCTGATGGCCACGCTCCAGAACCTGATCTCGAACCCGTTCGTGTCGCAAAACGTGCTGTGGAACCAGGTGGAGGTCGAGGCCAACGGTTTCGAGTTTCCGGTATACAACGACTTCCTGGCGAATGTGGTGACTGCTAACGCCGGTGGAGAGAAGTCGGTGTTCGGGATCGTCGATACCAACCTGCCCAACCCCTACACGGTGCAGGTCCAGTTCAATGTGCAGCGGTCGTTCGCCGGCGACTGGATGGCCGAGATCGGCTACATCCGGACCGATAGGCGGAATTTCCCGTTGCACCGATATTTCGCCCAGGCCGTGGACAGGGAAACCGGTTTGCGGGTCAATGCCGATCTGCTGGGCACCGCATCCGGCTATCACATCAGCAGCGGGCAAGAGACGGTCTATAACGCGGTGCAGGCATCCCTGAGGAATCAGTTCGCCAACGGCTTCGGGTGGGACTTGCACTACACCCACAGTACTGGATGGGCCTACCAGGGCGGCGGCCTGAGTTCACCCTTTGTCAACGGCGATATCTTTGCGAGTCAGGATTTCTTCGATTTCTCCAACGAGCGCCAACCGTTGTCGCAGGAGGCCCGCCATCGGTTCGCCTCCAATTTCATCTATGCGCTCCCGTCGCCCCAGAACACCGGCGGCGTACTCTCGCATATTCTGGGCGGATGGACGATTTCGGGCATCTACCAGCAGCAGACAGGCTTGCCCCGAAGGGTCACCTTCAGATCGGGACTGACCCGAAGCCGGCCTGATCTTGTTCCCGGCGCCGATCCCATGCTGCCGAATTCGCGCGACACTTTGCTGCACTGGGACAGGAACGCGTTCGTTCCGGTTGCAACGCATCCGGTTTCGCGCATGCCGGTGCGAACTGGCACGGCGAATCCCGGCGATTCGCGGAGCCCCGGACGCTGGACCGTGGACCTGTCGCTCGGGAAGGATTTCAACCTCGGCGAAGACAAGAACCTGGAACTCCGGTTCGACACGTTCAACGCGTTCAACCACGTCAACTACGGGAACCCGACCGGCAACATCGGCTCGTCGAGGTTCGGTGTTCTGAGGAGGCTCGCTACGCCGATGCGCACGGCTCAGGTCGGCGCACGTTTTTCGTTCTAACCTTCAAGCAAGCAAGGAATTGAGTGGGCCGGTTCCCAAAGCCGGTCCACTCTTGTTTTCCGGATGTCTTCTTTGGTACACATTGGCTGAGAAACCATGACCTCGGGAGGATCGGTTATGAGACTGCCCCTTGTTGTTTCCGCAATCACCGCATTCGCCGCAATGACCGTAATGTCCACAACGATGACCGTGGTTGCCGCGGCGCAAACCGCGGATGTCATCTACGTCGATGGCGAGACTGTCGCCACCGCGTTCGCAGAAGGCGGATCGTTGGCGTCCACGACGGATGCGCGGGTTTCGGTTCTCCGGCGGATGGGTCCCGGGCAGGCTGAAATCCATGAAAACGAGACCGACATCTTCTATGTTGTGGACGGCAACGCCACGTTTGTCACTGGCGGTACGGTGATCGACAGCCGGTCGACGGGTCCGGGTCAGATTCGAGGAACGGGGATCGAGGGAGGCGAGACGCACCAACTCGACACAGGAGACTTGATCGTCATTCCCGCGGGCACGCCCCATTGGTTCAAGGAAGTTCCGCAATCGATCAACTACTTCACGATCAAGGCTCTGAACGAATAAGGTGTACGAATGAGAACACAAATCAACCTCGTGAGCGCCGGTATCGGACTTGTTGTCCTGCTTCTTGCCGGAACGCCCGCCATCGCCCACCACTCATGGACGTCGGAATACGACGGAAGCAAACAGGTCGAGGTTCAAGGCGTCGTGACCGAAATCGAGTGGACCAATCCGCATGTCCACGTCTATGTGGACAGCACCGACGAAAACGGCGCCGTCAAGTCCTGGAACTTTGAAATGGCCAGCGTCCTCTCATTGGAGCGCGGCGGGTGGTCGCGGAGAACGCTCCAGGTGGGCGACCGGATCACCGTCGGAGGCTTCGGCGGACGGGCCGTGACGGAAAGGGCCATTGCCGGTTCGATCGAGACGTCCGACGGGCGGGCGCTTTTCGTCGGGAACTTGGGCGATTAGCACTTGGGGTGACGACGAGCGCGGCGATGACTTGCGCGGCAACTAGCGCGGCGACGACTTGCGCGGAATGGACGACTTGAGGAGGCCCGGCGTGCGAAGACTCTTTTCTCCCTTTCTGGTATCAATGACGATCGTGGGACTGAGCGTGCCCCTGCTGGCCGGGGTACAGGAACTCGGACGGCGCCTGGGGGGCGCGAACGGACCGCCTGCCGTGGAGGCCGACCCCGACCGCCCGGTGCCGATGTTGTCCGACGGCACGGTCGACCTGTCCGGCGTATGGACCGGCGGCGGTTCCGGCACGATCGAAGGTTTGCTGCAGCCGGACGAACTGGACAGCATCATGCTGCCCTGGGCGAGGGAGCGGTATGCATCGCGGGATCCGGGGCAAGACCCCTACAACTACTGCATGCCCGGAGGTCCCCTGCGGATGACCGGTGGTTTCGCATGGCGGTTTGTGCAGCACCCGACAACGAATTCCACCCATATCTTCATGCTTCAGGAGGGAAACGCCCACACCTATCGGCAGATCTTCATGGACGGCCGCGAGCATCCCGAGGATCCACGGCCGACCTGGTACGGACACTCGATCGGACGGTGGGAAGAGGAAACGCTCGTCATCGACACGATCGGCCTCAACGACATATTCTGGCTCGATAGCGGCGGCACCCCGCATACCGAGCAGTTGCACATGATTGAACGGTGGACGCGGACCGACTATACGACCCTTCGCCGAGAAGTAACGATCGACGACCCCGGAGCGTTTACGGGTCCGTTCACTGTGACGTTTACCGCCCGGCTGAGCGTCCCCGGTAGCGAGATCCTGGAATACATCTGCATCGAGAACAACCAGTACGGTCTGGCCGGCGGCATCGTCAATTGACAGCGCCCCCTGACAGCCCCCATTGACAGCGCCCATGCAAATCCCCATACAATAGCCCCCATGACCTACTACGGCGCCAAGGGAATCGCGGACTCATTCCGCACCGTTCGCAACAACACGATCCAGATTGCCGAAGACATTCCAGAAGACAAGTACGGTTTCCGGGCCGCTCCCGACATTCGCACCGTCGGACAGACTCTGTTTCACATCGGCAATATTTCGAAATTTGCGCTCATGCTGCATCGGGACACCAAGCTGACCACGCTGGAGGGCTTCGACTTCAGGTCGTTCATGGGCCCAATCATCGAAGAGGAACAACGACCCCACACCAAGGCGGCAATCCTGGAGAAGCTCCGCGACGGCGCGGACGAGTTCGTGTCCTTCGTCGAGACTCTGACCGAGGAATATCTCGGCGAGACGATCACCATGCCCACTGGCGGCACGCCGCCGTCGCGCACCCGCTTCGATATGCTGCTCGCGGTAAAGGAGCACGAAATGCACCACCGCGGCCAGCTCATGCTGATCGAGCGAATGCTGGGGATCGTGCCTCACCTGACCCGGCGGCAGCAGGAACGCATGGCGGCAATGGAAGCAGCCGCAAGCCAGAAGGCGTAAGGCGGACTACGAATTTTCTGGTTCGCGGGCGCCATCTGAAGGTGTGTTGTTACTCTTTCTTCGCCCTTCGTGCCTCACACCAAGCCGGTAAACCAACGACGCGTATACACAGACCAGAACGATCGACGCCAAGGCGCCGACCAGGGAACTCGTGCTCCCGTACGGCGTATCGGGAACATTCTCGCGGACGACGAACAGCACCCATTCATCCAATGCAAGACCAACACCGATACCGAAGATGCATACCGCGACGGACTTCAGGAGGGCTCCCGATCGAAGCAGGATAGCGGGAATGCCGCCAAGGCAGATCAGGACGATGCCGACGAGCAAGTGATGAACGTGAAATCCCAGAACGGTCGATCCACCGGTACCGGGGTTCGCGTACAGGAACAATCGGGTCAGGAGTGCCGAGCCGACAACTGACGCAATCAACAGGCGACTTTGAGTGCGAAGTTGGACGCTGGATGATTGGGTCGTTCGGAGCCCCCAGGAACGGACGACGAACGTCAGTTGGAATCGGGAACCAACATCCGGACGGTGCCGTCCTGCCTCGAGGTGATGAAGATCTCGCCGTCCCGGCTGCGGCTGATCTGAAGGTCCGCGCGGGCAACTGTCCCTCCCATCGCCGCCTCCACGAGTTCCTTGAACGTCATATCGATCCGGCCGCCGCTGCCGTCGCGCACATAGAGCTGGATCTCCTCGACGGGCGCTACCGTTTGCGGGACCCCATCATCCGCATCCTTCATCGCGGCCAGGTCGGCCGCGAACAGACGACCGCGCACGATGTCTCCGAACACGAATTTGCCGCGGAGCGCTGGAATGCTCCCGTGGTATGTGAATCCCGCGGTCACGGACTGCCCCTCGCCGTGGTCGTAGACCGCTACCGGATAGATGAACCCGTCATTGCCCCGTCCGTCCAGGATGTCCGGCGGCAATGGAAATACGACGTTGAGCACGCCGCCCGGCCGCATCGCGCCGTTATCGAAAAAACCCTCGCGCCGCATCCAACCATAGTTGAGACCTTCGCGAACGATATTGATCTCTTCGATCTGGCTCATTCCGATGTCGGCGGCGAACATCGTTCCATCATCGAGGTCCCACGACAGCCGGTGGGCATTCCGGAAACCGTAGGCATAGATTTCACCAAGCGTTTCAGGATCGCCGTCCGCGGCAAAATGGTTGATCTCCGGGATGGTGTAGTCCCCGAGCCCCCGCACCCCGCCCGACTCGGATGGGCTCCGGGGATCGATCCGAAGGATCGCCCCCACAATCGTGTCCAGGCGCTGCGTCTGATCGGGGCTGTTCTCGTGCGGCCCGCCGCCATTGCTGAATCCGAAATCGCTCCCGCTGGTGTAGAGCAGGCCGTAATCCGGATCGCCGGGCGCCGAGGTCGGGTTGAACCCGACATGGCCGATGGGGTGTCTGAAGAAATCCACAACATGCCCGGCTCGGAGCAGTTCCCTCCGAGTACCCTCGAAGACGTTCGAAGCCGGGTCTGCCGCGCGCCACTCCGTAATGACACTGTAAAACGTGACGTCGGAATCACTGAACCCCGGCGGCACGAAGTCAGGCCCAGCGGGATTCCCCGTCGCTTCGCTATGCACCGTATAGAAGAGGCCGTTCTGCGAAAAGTCGGGGTGAAAGTCGAAACCCATGAATCCGCTCTGCAGGCTGTCGTAAATGGCGAATGGAAAAGCGGCCGCCGCGTCGGCATACAACGCGGGCGGGTTTTCGTCGTCGAGCAGGTAAAGAAAACCGCGCGAGTCGTTGGCAAAGCGCCGGCCGTCGGGCAGGTCCCGGACATAACTGACCCGCGCATACGAGCCGGGGTCCCGATCGTCCGCATGCACCGTGCGCGTATCGGGCAGGCGCGCAATGTCGGCGACTTCAACGCTCAGTCCGCCGATAACGATAGGCGCCACGATCGGATTGTCCACTTGCGCGCCCGTCGCGCCGGAGCCCCACAAGACCGCAACCGCCAACAAGAGAAACCGCGTCCAAATGCGCATCAAGAACCTCCCATGACCGGATGGAATTCTTCCGCCATGCCGGCTGTCGTCACCCTTCGTACTGCAGTACGTTCAGCCCGCCGTTCCAGTCGCTGACGTACATCAGACCGTCCGGACGGACATGGACATCGCAACTCTTCGCCGCGCGCGTGACGTTCGGACGGGGATCGACCATTAGATCGGGCATGGGGGGCACCCAGTAGGCCAGTTCGCGCGGCGCGAACGCGTCACGGATATCGAACACTCGAACGCCGGCATTGTTGTAGGTTGCGAAAAGCGTTTCCTCGCTCACGAAGCTGCCGGGGCGGTTTTCATGCAGGTTGTGCGGCCCGAAGGTTCCAAGCGTACAGAAATCGCGGTCGCTGGGCGTCGGTAACGTCGATATCGGCACCGGGTTTTCAGGGACACGGACATCCACGATGAATGTATGGAACGTCCCCTTCGCGCACATCTCGGCATTCGCTTCATCGGCCACCGCAACCAGGTCCCGGCCGGGCAAGGGCAAGGCGGTATGGGTGCCGCCGGGGAAAGGCGGCGACCAGTTGATATGCGACAGCAGCGCCGGCGCGGCCGGGTTGGAGATGTCGTGGATCGTGAAACCGCCATCGCGCCAGGCGGCATAGCCGCGATCCCCCGCCGTGATCATGTGGTGCAGGGCCACCCGCCGGCCTTCGCCAACCGTCGACACCTCGCCAGCCCCGCGATTCATGCCGGGCAGCCACCATTGGGAGACGATCCGGGGATTGACGATGTCGTCGAGATCGACAATGGCGAGAATGCTGTCGATAAAACCGTCGAAGTGTGCCGAAACATGGGCGTACCGTCCGCCGTCCCACCACAGCCGGTTGATGCCCAGGCCCGGCATTTCGAGGAAAGCGATCTCGGGCATCTCGTCAGGGCGGGAAATGTCGTGAATGCTCAGGCCGGAGCGGAATTCCCCTTCCCCGGTGATGCTGTCCGCAAGTGTGTTCTCGAAGTAGCCGCGCAAGTCGTCGTACGACTGCATCGCAACGACATTGGCGCCATTGGCCAGCAGCATCAGATCGTTGGCAACCTGCAGATGGTGCGTGCGCGTATTGCCGCCCGCGGTGAAGAAACCGACCGGTCTTAACTCACGCGGGTCCTGGGCATCCAGAATCGTCACGCCGTCGGCGAACATGTGGCCGACGTAAACGTGGCCCCGGTTGAACATCACCTGGACACTGTCCGGGCGGCCGCCGATGTCGCTGTATGAGACGTGACGAATCCCCTGTCCGATGCCCTCCGGCGGAATCGCACCGGGAATCGCACCCTGCCCGGCGTTGTTCCCACTGTCGGGGGCGCACGACACCGCCCCCAGACCGGCCATTCCCAACATCCATTCGCGACGATTCATGTTTCTCACGATGACTTATAACGTCGGCTCCGAGCGATTGTCCAATACTTACGCGCACGGCGGGCGCATTCGCAATAGTACAGATGCAAACGCCAAGCGAGTTCACAATAGTACAAACGCGAAGACCAAGCGAGTTCGCAACCGTGCGTGTGGTCCATGACCGGACGATTATCGCTACAGTTCGGAATGCTGATCTCCGACAGTGTCGGAATGATAAAGGTGCGGGTTCGGACTTGATTCGGGCGGTCATAGACCGCCCCTACATTTTCAACAACGGAGAATTTTACCGCAGGCTCTTATGGAAGCGCTTCTTCCATCGACTCCGCCAGCCACGCGTATTTAGTGTCCTTGAACAGATCGGGATGCGCCACAAGGATCAGCTTCCGGCGCGCGCGCGTGATCGCGACGTTGAACCGGCGGTCGTCAAAAACAAAGACGGAACCCCGCGAGCGTACCAGCGACAGGACGATCGCCTCGCGCTCTCCACCCTGAAAGCGTTCGACGGTGTCGACCATGACCCCGGTACCGGCCAGCAACTGGCGCAGCAGGACCACTTGCGCCCGAAAGGGCGAAATCACGCCGATTCCCTTTGCCGGGACGTCTTTCAACAACGACTTCACGATGGCATGGACGGCATGCGCCTCGGCCAGGTTGGTTCGTCCACTGGACGCCTGATCGACCGGAACGAAAGCCACCGGTCGGCCATACGGCGGTTTCCGGTCTTCAGCCGCCACACCCGACGACAGCGCTCCGCCGTAGAAGAGCCGATTCGACACCTCCATGATCGACGGATGCATCCGGTACTGACGGTCGAGCAATGACAGGTGCTCGGGCGCCTCCCGTTCGGCGATTCCCTTCAGTCGCTCGAACATCGAGACTGCAAGTTCTGTTCCACGAACGACCGGAGGAAGCTGCCGGTCGTCGCCGATCAGGACGAAGCGCGGCGCACGCATGACGAGGCCGAGAGTCAGCGGTTCGGTCAACTGACTGGCTTCATCGATCAGCGTTATTTCGAACGTCCGACCGCGAACGTAGGGATGTGTGGACGCACGATGCGCCGTGGACGCGATCACGGGCGCCGCATCCAACGTTTGTCGTAAAACCCGTGCGCTCGCGGCCGATGCGGCAAGGTCGTCGCTGAAACACAACGTCGCTCTTTCTCCCAACCGCGCAGCCAGTTCAGGCGAGTCCTTGGACCGTCCAATCCGAACGAAGGCGGCATCGGGATCGCGGTCGATCAACGCCAGCAACATCTTGTCGACCGCCGTATTCGTGAATGCCCCTAGCAGGACACCACCCCGATTGAGCACGCGGTCGAGCGAGGCGATATGCCCGGCGATCTCCGCAACCACACGGGTCTTCCCTGTTCCCGACGGACCCCAGATCAGGTGAAATACCGGCGCGCCTGCAACGGCATCGACCGCGCTGCGTTGACTGGGATTGAGCGGGTTCCGGAGTTCGTCCCGGGGTACCGAGTCGCCGGTCGGGCCACCCACGCTCAGATCTCCAAGAATTGTCCGCTTTCGGTTGTCGAGGGGCGAACGCAAAAAGTCGTACAAACCCGCCTGGCTCGACTGCGCAGTGTAATCGGACGGAAAGCGGTCAATCGTCCACAGATTTCCATCGAAGGTTTCCCAGGCCATGCGATGCAGGGGAATCGCAATGGCCGCATGGCGAGGGTCGATTGACCGAACGTACCCGTGAAACGACAACGTGCTCGAAATCTGTCCGGCATGAACCAGCACACGGTCGCCCGGGCCGAGGTCCGAACTGTTTTCTTCGAACTCGAATTTGAAGGTGCCGCCCTCCTGTCCCGTACAGCGCACCGCGCCAATGGTCCTGAAATTCCGAATGCGGAAGCCCAGGCGGCTGTCGTCGAGGAGGTCGGCCAGATCCCGATCCGACTCCCAGGCCTCCCGCTGGACCAGACCCGAATATTTCCTGAAGTAGGCCAACGCGGCGTCTCCATCCGGTGAATCCGGATTGTCTCCGAACATGGCCGAATGCTCCCGGCACCGCGAAGCCGTCCACGGCAAGCAGTCGTCGCAAACCGACGCATCGTAACCCGCATAGGGCAGCTTCGGAGGTGTCGGCGAATGTCCAAGCGCATGGGTGTGCGCGAGCAGGCGGTTCCGTGCATCGAAAATCTCGTGAAAGCCGGCGCCGGTTTCGAGCGGCGTGCTGGTTCCGTCGTAGGAGGAAAGCAATCGGGACGTCAATTCGAAGTCCGCTTCCCGGAGGCGATGGGCACGGCGAATGTAATCGGAGAGAAGCAGCCTGTAGATGAAGAGTTGCGCGTGATCTTCAGGCCGGATGCGCTTGCCGGTCTTCAATTCCACAACGTCCAGACGGTTGCCCCTGCGAAACACGGCGTCGATTCGACCCTGAATCCCAAGCGTCGCCGAGTACCGGCGGAGTTCGACCTGGGGATCCTGCCGCATGTGGGGATTCAGATCGATAAACTCCTTCAGAGCGCGCCCGTGACGGAGCGCGTCCCGGCGGAACGCGTCTTCGTCGAACGCCTCGTCGACGATGGACGCCAACTGGAGGCGGTAACCCGGCAGCACCCGCTCGTAGGCGGCTTCAACGTCGTCTTCACCCTCGATCAGCAGGTCCATCAAGGCGTGAACCAACATCCCCTTGATCGTGTGGACGTTGACGTCTCCGAAACCCTGGCGGAGCCGGTCGATTTGAGGTTTCGGGCACAGCAGGGCCCGTGCAATCGAAGTGGCATTCACCTGCCGCAGGGGTTCCAGAACGAAAAATGTCCGATCCGTCGCCGCAAATCGATTCGCTTCCCGCGGTTGGAGGTTATAGAGCGCAACTGCCGAGTGAATCCAGAAATACGGAACGATGCCGGCAGCCGTGGGGTTGACACCGGCGTCGATTCGGACATGGATTTCACGATCGCGCAGATCGCCGCTGGTCGCCATGGCTTCGAATGCCACTTCCCAGTCGCCGGAGTCCGTGCGCCGGGGTTGAAGGACCCGCAACACCCGCGCCTCGGGGATGACCGCAACGTGCGGGTCTTTGCCGGCACTACGGGATTCGAGGGTCGGCGGGTTGCGGTCCAGGACACCGTAAAGCCCTGAGACCACTTCGTCGAGTGTCTCGTATTCTCCGTTGAGGGAGCGCCATGCCAACTGCGTCAGATATCGCGAAACGCCGTAATCGGGCCCCATCAGCACACGCGGTTCGCTGCGAAAGGCTTCGGGACTCACCGTGCCGGCGGACAGGATTTCGACCATGGTCCTGCCCGCGTCTTCGACCGAGAGCCCCGGCGCCGAAAGCAGGGTATCGATCAGTCTGGCAACAGGGGGAGTCATCGGCGTTCGGCATTGAGTGACGTGTGAAACGGAATCGTGGCATTCGGAGTATGTCGGATGGCCATGGGGATGGGGAGGATCCTGGGCGAATCTTACCATGCGGCAGGCAGGAGCGATTTTTTCTGGACCGGGAACCTGCAAGATCAGCCGATATAATCGCATTACCCCATAAGAGCCCGTGACAGGACGCTGCAGGGTCCTACCACGGGCTGTTCAGCGCGGATTCAGCCGTTTGGGGAGGCACACAGGATGCTGTCGAGATTACAGATGATTTTCGTTGGGGCGTTATTGGCATTTCCGGCGGGGCTCGGAGCCCAGCATATCGGGTTCCAGGTGGGGATCGCCCCGCCTGGGTATGGACCCCTCGTTCCCTTCGGTGGTGCGGTGCACACCTATGGCGCCTATAACATCAGCCCATTCAGTGGTTTGCAACCCGGTGGCTACGTGGTCCCGACCATCGGGTACGCACCGTCCGCAACCGTGGTCCGTTCAGGTACGGTTATTTTCGTCAACGGGCTGAACGGGCGGAATGTTGCCCCGGGTTTTCAGGGTACGATTCCCGGCGTCGTCATCGGAAACGGAGGCATTGCGATCGTCAATGGTGGAAACCGGCGGGACCGGTCGCACCGTCCCGGAAATCGCACCGGCTTTTTCCCGGGTTCTCCCGTCATACCCGGGTACGCCGGCCGTGTTTTCGTATCCGGCAGACATGGGGGCCATGGACAGTTACCGGCCGCATCCTACGGAATCGGAGTCGGTATCGGCAGCACACGAGCTGCCATCGTCGCCGCATACGGGAGGCCATCGGTGTCGATGGTGGATCGGTACGGCGAGGTACTGGTCTATGGCGGCACCACCTACCGGATCCAGAACGGTATTGTAATTCGAGTGAGCGGCCACTAAACGTATGACGCCGCTGGACGACCTGACCGCGTGTACCCGTTGTCCGCGTCTGGTCGCCCACAGGGAAGCTGTCGCCAGGAACAAGACGCGGCGGTTCAAAGACTGGACATACTGGGGCAGGCCCGTGCCCAGCTTCGGAAGCCTGGATTCAAGGTTGCTTGTTGTGGGATTGGCGCCCGCCGCACACGGCGCCAATCGAACGGGACGGATGTTTACGGGCGACCGCTCGGGAGATTGGCTCTACCGCGCGCTCCACAAGGCCGGTTTTGCCAACCAGCCCATATCCGAGAACCGCACCGACGGGCTCCGACTCAGGAACTGCCGCATCACGGCGGCGGCCCATTGTGCCCCTCCGGACAACAAGGTCACTCCAGAAGAACTGGCCAACTGCCAGACCTATCTGCTGGATGAACTGACCCGGATGCCGCGGTTGCGGGTGGTGATCTGTCTGGGTCAGATCGGTTTCAAAGCTTATTTGAAAGCACGGACGGCGCTGGGGATGTCAAACCCGAAGCCCCTGCCCAAGTTCGGGCACGGAAGCCGGGACGAACTCGACGGTATCACGCTGATCGGCTCGTACCATCCGAGTCAGCAGAACACTTTCACCGGGCGGCTGACCGAACCGATGCTGGATCGTGTATTCGATCTGGCGAGAAGGCTGGTTGAAGAATCCTGAGGAAGCGAACGCGGCAGCGTTATTCCTCGTCTTCCCAACGGATATTGCACAGGAAGCAGGTCCACCAATCCTTGCTCCAATGACTGACGGAAGATACGGCATGGTTGCTGCCGCAGCGGACGCACTCGGGCTTGTCTTTTCGGACCACTAAAATCACCTCACAGGACTCGCGGAAAAAAACGACAAAACTAACAAATCAGAATTGACGGTCGCGGCGCGACCCGTTTCAGTATAGAGCAGATTCCCCTGCCCGAACAGATGGCGGCAAAACAGCCCGTGGTATCGCCAATCCCCCGTACCCGATCCCTTGACACCGTTTCTACGGTTCACTACATTTTTATGACAAGGTAGCTTTATAAATGCCAATACACGAGAAATTCGGACCGATCCGAAAGGGGTTGCTTGAGTTCCTGATCCTCAAGATCGTCGCGGCCGACAAGGTTTACGCCGCCGACATCCTGAAGCGCCTCGGCAGGACGGAGTTTGCAACACAGGACGGCACCCTTTACCCGCTGCTGAGCAAGATGCGGCGGGAGGGCCTGGTCGACTACGAATGGAAGGAATCGGACGCCGGGCCACCTCGAAAGTACTATCAACTCACTGCTCGCGGACAGGAACAACTCGACGAGTTGAACGCATATTGGAAGCAGATCGACAGGACGATTGCCGAAGTGGGGAAAGAAACAAGATGAACAAGGTCATTGCCATCAATCTGAACGGGTCCGCATACCAGGTCGACGAAGACGGATACGTTGCCTTGCGCGCCTATCTGGATCGCGCCAGATTCCAGTTGGGCGGAAACCCCGACATCGACGAGATCATGGCCGACCTGGAACAGGCCATTGCCGACCGGTGCGACCAAATTCCGGGATCGCGCACGGGTATGGTTTCTGCCGGTGACATCGAACGAATTCTGGTAGAAATGGGGCCCATCGATTCGGATGCGACCGGGGCGGACTTTGAACCATCGGAAGGCGCCCGGCGTGAGAGTTCGGACTCGCGGTCCGGTAATCCCCGGCGGCTTTACAAGATCAAGGACGGGAAGATACTCGACGGCGTCTGCAATGGACTCGCCGCCTATTTCGGCATGGACGTCACCATCGTCCGCCTCATATGCGTGGCGATCGCGTTGGGGACGAGTGGAATCGCAGTCGTCGGATATCTTATCCTCATGCTCGTCATTCCCGAGGCCAAGACACCCGAAGAAGAGGCCGCGGCGCATGGCACTCCGGTCAACGCTCAAGAGTTCATGGATCGGGCCCGATCCTGGTTCCATGAGGTCCTCGACCGGACCAAGTCCTGGTTCCATGAGTTCAAGAGCGGCATGAAGTCCAAACATTAGCGGAAGGCTCCAACGCGGTATCGGGAGTTTCCGGCCGCGGGTGCGGGCCACCTGGATCAACGCTTGGTCACGAAAGGAGACCTTCTCGCGAAGCGCCTCATCGAACGGCAGCGGCGCTTGATGGCTCCCCCCTCCGGGAAGGATCGCCGCGACGCCCAGCGATAGCGTTGGAACAATATAGACGCGCGTGGGACTTTTCCGATCTTCTGACCGGGATCGTTACCACCACAACTCCGGATCGTTCCACCTTTTCGGATCCCCAGCCGCGGCGGTATTGCCGCCGTCGTTCCCCAAACGGCGTATGAATGACAATGTCCTTTATCATTCATAGGAAATTTCCGCCCCCTATCGCCGGAAAATCCCATCTTGCCGGATCGCTCCCTAACCTGCCCTAACAGGAGGCCTCTCCACAGCTGCGTGCGCGCGCTCCGGACGGGCGACGTGCTCGTCGTCTGGAAGCTCGACCGCCTCGGCCGCACCCTCGCCCCCCTGGTCAACACCGTGCAGGACCTGTCGGCCCGCGGCGTGGGCCTGCGGGTGCTCACCGGGCAAGGCGCGCAGATCGACACCACCACGGCGGCCGGCCGCCTCGTGTTCGGCATCTTCGCGGCGCTGGCCGAGTTCGAGCGGGAGCTGATCCGCGAACGCACCCGGGCCGGGCTCACGGCCGCACGTGCGGGCGGCCGCCACGGCGGCAGGAGGTTCGCCCTGTCGAAAGCTCAGGTGCGGCTGGCCCAGGCCGCAATGGCCCACCGTGACACGTCGGTGTCCGCACTTTGCCGTGAACTCGGGATCAAACCCGTGACGCTCTACCGGTACGTCGGGCCGCAGGGCCAGTTGCGCGAGCAAGGCGAGAAGGTCCTCGCTCCTTGAACCTGCACCGCTTCGGCCAGCGCCATCGGGGCGCCCGCCCGCGGTCTTCGTGGCGGCGCTATCGGGACCGGTCGAAGAACGCGAGGCCCCGGCGCGCGAGCGGCTTGCGGCGTCCGTGCTCGGTGAGCACGCCGTAGTAGTCGCGGTCGAATTCGACGAACCCGTCGCCGAGCACGACCAGTGCGCCGGATTCCAGCGGCCGCTCGATGAAGTCCCGCCAGCCCAGCGCGAGGCCATGCCCGGCGGCGGCCGCTTCCAGGACGTAGGTGTAGCTGTCGAGTCCGAGGCGGCGCGGCGCCCCGTCCGGGTTTCCGGCGACCGCGAACCAGTCCTCCCACGACGCCCAGCCCTCGCTGGGCTGCAGCAGGTCGATAAACGTCAGCCCGCTCCAGCCGGCGACGGGCCCGGCGAGGGTCCGCGCGTGGGCGTCGGCGTAGGCGGGCGAGCAGACCGGTCTCACCGCCTCCCTGTGGACCACCACCCAGTCTTCCGGGGCAACGCCCGCCGCGTCCCAGGTCATCAGGATGTCGGCCGACGGGTCGGCCGGCAGGCTCTGGATGTAGTGGTGGTAGGTGAGGATGCGGATCCGGACCTCCTCGCCCAGCTCGCGCCTGAGGGCGTCGTAGCGCGGCATGATGAGGAAGTGGGACGCCTCGTGCGAGCAGGCGATGACCACCTGGTCGGTGTTGGACAGCTCAGACGCCTCGGCGGCGCCCCGCTGAATGGCCGCGAGACCGGCCGCGACGCCGTCGAGGAAGCACTCTCCGGCGTCGGTCAGGGTCACGCCGGCGCGGGAGCGCTCGAACAGGCGCGTCGACAGCCACGTCTCGAGCTTGCGGATCTGGCGGCTCACGGCGGACTGCGAGGTGCGCAGTTCGCGCGCCGCCTCGGTGAAGTTGCCGTGCCGCGCGGCGCTCTCGAAGGCGATCAGCGCGTTCGCAGGAGGAATCCGGTAGGGGCCGCGCAAATCCATGACAATAAGACATCATACAATATCGAAATAGACTGGTCTGTCAATACCTATCATGCACTAATGATATGAATCCATGACATAAACACGGGTATTCATACCCGTCAGTCGCCTGATACGATTCCGTCGAAAAAGACCGGGCATTCTTACGCGCCACAATTCCAGTTATCGCGAGCTAAATGGCGCCGATTCCGATCCGATCTGTTGGATGGAGTGCGAGCGGCGGTCGAGTTCCTGAGCCGGCTGGCTCCATCGCTCGGGGCGAATCGGGTGGGTGCGGGTGTCCACCGCCCCATGTCCGTCTCGATGGCGGCGGACCGAGGGGCGTTCGGGACACCGGGTCTGGCTGGTGGCGCATCGATGGCGGCGGATCCGATGGGCCACATGCCCGGAACCGATGACGGGCTGAACCCGCTCGGAGACTTCGGGATGGGCTTCGGAGGCGGCAACATGTTCACCGGCTCGGCCTTCGAGCTGAGCCGCGGGACACGCCGGGGCGGCATCTTGTCATTGTGGAGCCGGGGGGCGCAGTCGCAGTTTGCAGGCCGCGAGGGTGAGCTGTCGCTCGACGGCCGGGTCTCCACGACGATGGCCGGAGCCGACTATGCGGCGGGGCCGCTGGTGGCGGGCCTGTCGTTGTCGCACAGCCGGAGCCGGGGCGGCTACGAGGGCGTCGACATCGGCGAGGTGACCTCGTCGGTGACGGGCCTCTATCCCTGGCTGGGCTACAAGGCGACCGACCGGATCAGCCTGTGGGGGGTGACCGGCTACGGCAAGGGCGCCCTGACGCTGACGCCGGGCTCGGGAACGGCGCTCCAGAGCGGGCTGTCGATGGCCATGGCGGCGGGCGGTGGGCGGGGCGAGTTGGCGGATTCGCTGGTGGGCGGCTTCGGGCTGGCGTTCAAGGCGGATGCGCTGTGGGTCGGCACGGGCATCAAGGGGGTGGATGGCCCGGAAGGGCATCTGGCGGCGACCGAGGCGGCGGTGACCCGTTTCCGGACCGGCCTGGAGGCCTCGCGCGGCTATAGCTTCGAGCGCGGGTTGTCGCTCCAGCCGAGCCTCGAGGTCGGACTCCGGCGCGATGGCGGAGATGCCGAGACCGGAGCGGGCGTGGACATCGGCGGCGGGTTGATCGTATCGGACCGCTTGACCGGGCTGTCGGCCGACGTCCGAGTCCGGATGCTGCTGGCGCACCAGGACGAAGGGTTCCGGGAGCGGGGCCTGTCGGTCTCATTCGGCTTCGACCCGACGCCATCGACGCCGCTGGCTTTCTGGCGAAGGTGACCCCGTCCTGGGGCGGGCAGGCCACGGGCGGCGCCCAGGCGCTCTGGGGCCAGGAGACGATGGCGGGGATGCCTCAGGGCGGCGTCGCATCCGGCAACCGACTGGAGGCGGAGTTCGGCTACGGGATGCCGGTCTGGGGGCGGCTGGTCGGGATGCCGCGCTTCGGCATCGGGGCCTCCGACGACGGACGGGACTACCGGCTGGGCTACGGCCTGACGGTGGCCGAGGGCGGCGCCATGAGCTTCGAGCTGGGCGTTGACGCCCACCGCCGCGAGAGTTTGGGCCAGCAGGGGGCGGAGCACGGCGTTCAGGGCCGGCTCACCGCGCGCTGGTAGACGGTGGCTTAAGGGCCTCGAATAATCGTAGTTGAACAGAGGGGAGGAATATTCCGCAATCCACTCCCCAGTGACGCAGATCGGAAGTTGAAATGGAACGGCGGCCAACAAGCATACTGACGACACTTGCCGTCTCGGTGCTGGCCTTGACGCTAATCGCGCCGTGGGGGCTCGGACAGGATCCGGACCGGATCGCCGAAATTCGCCGCCGCGCCGAGCAGGGTGACGTTGATGCCCAATTCACCCTTGGCACCATCTACTCCATCGGTCAAATCATGTTCGCCAACGGCCTGCGCGTGGGTCCGGAAAGCGATGCTGCCGAAGCTGTGAAATGGTACCGGCTGGCCGCTCGGCAGGGCCATGCCACTGCGCAGAACAACCTCGCGGCTATGTACGCCTATGGGCGGGGCGTTCCTCAGGACGATGCCGAAGCGGTGCGCTGGTATCGCCAAGCTGCCGAGCAGGGTGAGGCCGAGGCACTGTACAACCTCGGCCTCATGTACGAAAACGGCAGGGGTGTGCCCGAAAACCATGCCGAAGCTGTGAAATGGTATCGACTCTCCGCCGAACAGAGGTTCGCCGATGCCCAATCCAACCTCGGCCTCATGTACGAAAATGGCAGGGGTGTGCCCGAAAACCATGCCGAAGCGGTGAGGTGGTATCGGCTCGCCGCTGATCAGGGGCTTGCCCGTGCCCAACATAATCTCGGTCTCATGTACACCTACGGACAGGGTGTGCTGCAGGACGATGCCGAAGCGGTGAAATGGTATCGACTCTCCGCTGAACAGGGCCACGCCCCTGCCCAAAACAACCTCGGTCTCATGTATGCCAACGGCATCGGCGTGCCCAAAAATGATGCCGAAGCGGTGAAATGGTTCCGGCTCGCCGCCGAACAGGGGCTCGCCCGCGCCCAACATAACCTCGGTCTCATGTACGCCAACGGCACGGGCGTGCCGCAGGATGACGTGCTCGCTTATGCCTGGTGGACCCTTGCCGCCGCGCAGGGGCACGAACGGGCCAGCGAGTACAAAGACATACTCCGGACGCGCATGACCGCCAACCAAATTGCGCGGGCACGTGAACTGAGCGCGACCCTTTTCGACATCATCAACTAGTCAGCAGACATCGCTCATCGGCTCCAATCGATATCTGGCCCGCGATCCCGGTCCGCGATGCGTGACGCGATGAAGCGCTCGCCGGCTTCGTCGCGATGCGAGAACTCGACCGTGCAGCGAACGTGCCGTTGCGTCTGACTCTTCAACCGGGCGTATGTTGCGCCACTCGTGGAGTCGATATCCAGCTTCCGCATGAAGTCCGCGAGCGAATCCCCGAGGGCGGGTTCGCGGCTTTGTCAGGTCGGGCCCGAAGGAACCACCCGGAGATCCTCTGTAGATAAGATCACGCTTGCCATGCGCACTCGCGGTTGTCCGGTCCGCCGGAAAGGCGGCGATGGGGGACCGCGAAGAGCCACTGCGTCAACGGTTTTGCCGGGGGGCGGACTGTGGCCTGGCGTTCTGGATCTGTCCTCATTGTGACCGGGGCCACCAATACTGCGGGGACCGATGCCGGCGGAAAGCGCGCCGGTTCATTCTGCGCACGCTTGGGGGCAGGCTATCAGGGGTGGGCCCCTTTTCCTCGATCAGAGCCCCGTTTGGTGGGTCCCTTTTACGTTATCGAAATCACCGGCCCCGCCGTCGCCCAGACCACCATCACCCTCGTCAGCAACACCGGCCAAGCGGACGGGTCAACCGGAGCTCTTGGCTCATTCGACCAAGCTCAGGCGTTCACCACTGGCGGACACACCCACGGCTACAAGCTGACCGCAGTTGACATTGACTTTGCCACCGTTGCGAGTGGCTCTTCATACGCTGTGTCCATCTGGACCAGCAGCACCATCGAGAGGCCGGAAACCTCTGTCGGCACCCTCACCGGTCCCGCCAGCGTCAGTGGCAATGCATTGAATTCCTACACCACTTCCGGTATCGACCTCGCAGCCAACACCACCTACTTCGTGGTTGTGGACAGCTCTTCCGCGAATGCAAGCAACCTGCAAAACACCGATAGCAACAGCGAGGATTCGGGAGGCCAGTCCGGCTGGAGCATTGCAAACGGCAGCGTGTATAGAAACAGATCTTCGACGGGCACATGGGCATCCTTCGACGATTCCAAGAAAATTGCGATCAAAGGCTACGCCAAGCCCCCCCCAACAACGCCCCCGTGTTCGACCCTGCCACGGTCAGCCGCTCGGTCGCCGAGAACACCGCCGCGGGCCAGAACGTCGGCGCGGCCGTGACGGCCACCGACACCGGCGACACCCTCGCCTACACCCTCGGGGGCACCGACGCCGCCTCCTTCGACTTCGTCGAGACATCGGGCCAGATCCGGACCAAGTCCGGCGTCAGCTACGACCACGAGGCCAAGGCCTCCTATTCGGTGACGGTCAGGGCCTCCGACGGCACGGCCACCGCCGACGCGACGGTCACCATCAACGTCAGCGACGTGGCCGAGCCTCCCGCGGCCCCCGCCGCGCCCACCGTCGCGGCCGTCTCCGGCAGCACCACGAGCCTGACGGTTTCCTGGTCCGCCCCGGCCAACATCGGCAAGCCCGCCATCGCCAACTACGACGTCCAGTACCGCCAGGGCACCAGCGGCGACTTTACCGACGGGCCGCAGAACGTCAACGGCACCTCCGCAACCATCACCGGCCTCGCCGCGGATACCCTCTACCAGGTCCAGGTGCACGCCACCAACGACGAGGGCGACTCCGACTGGTCGGGGTCCGGATCCGGCACCACCAACAGCGCACCCAACAACGCCTCCGTGTTCGACCCGTCGTCCGTGACCTTCATGGTCGCCGAGAACACCGCCGCGGGCCAGAACATCGGCAGCCCCGTCACCGCCACCGACGCCGACAACGATACGCTCACCTACTCCCTCCTGGGCCCCCAGTCAGCCCCGTTCAGGATCGACGGCTCGACCGGCCAGATCCGGACCAACATAACCAACACAGCGGGCCGGCTCGACTTCGAGACCAAGCCGTCGTTCTCCTTCGAAATCCAGGCCGACGACGGCAACGGCGGCATCGCCAGGGGCGGGGTCGACATCGACCTCATCGACGTGGACGAGCCGCCCGCGGCACCCGGCGCGCCCAGCGTCGCGGCCGTCTCCGGCAGCACCACGAGCCTGTTGGTTTCCTGGGCTGCCCCGGCCAACGCCGGCAAGCCCGCCATCACCAGCTACGACGCCCAGTACCGCCAGGGCACCAGCGGCAACTGGACCAACGGGCCGCAGGACGTCAGCGGCACCCCCGCAACCATCACCGGCCTCGTCGCGGACACCCTCTACCAGGTCCAGGTAAAGGCCACCAACGCCGAGGGCGACTCCGGCTGGTCGGCCTCCGGCTCCGGCCGCACCAACGACGCCGACAACCCGCCGTTGGCGCCCACCGGGCTGACGCTCGTGCAGGCGGGCCCGTCGAGCATCGCCCTCTCCTGGACCGCGCCTTCGAACACCGGCCGGCCCGCCGTCCGATCCTACGACCTGCAGTACCGGCAGGGTAATAGCGGGAACTTCACCAACGGCCCCCAGAACGTCACCACCACCAGCGCGACGATCTCGCGCCTGAGCGCGAGCACCACCTACCAAGTGCAGGTGCGGGCGACCAACGATGACGGCGATGGCCCCTGGTCGCCCTCATGGACCGGCCAAACCGGCGCGGCGCAGCCCCCCGGCGCGCCGACGAACTTGCGCACGACGCCCGGCAACGGGCAGGTAACGCTGCACTGGACGGCGCCCACGGAAACCGGCGCGACGCCGATCACGCACTACGAATACGAGCAGAACGGTGACGGGACTTGGCACACCACGGGCGGGCCGGCGACCAGTCACACGGTGTCCGGCCTGACCAATGGGCAGACGCACACGTTCCGGATACGGGCGGTGAACAGTGCTGGGGGAAGCACGGCCTCCGAATTGCGGTCGGCCACGCCGAGCGTTCCCACCGACGACGACGAGGGGGAGTCTGAAGTTTCGCGCGAAACGGCGCCGGACGCGCCCAGGAAGCTGCGGGCGGACGGCAAAAATGGGATGGTCACTCTGTCCTGGGACGCGCCGGAGAGCGACGGCGGGGCGGCGATCACGGATTACGAGTACCAGATCGACGGGGAGGGGGAGTGGATTTCGATCGGATCGGCGAACCGCATCCATACGATCACCGGACTGACCAACGGAAAGGTCTATGTTTTTCGCGTACGGGCGGTGAACAGTGTCGGCAGGGGACTGTTTTCCAACCGGGCCAAGGCCACTCCGGGAGCGGTTCTGGGTTTTGCGCATTTCGCCAATGGGGTGGGCATCGCCTCCGAGATCGTGCTCGTGAATGTGGCCCGCGATCCGATCCAGCCCGCTATCTACTTTTACGATCAGGCGGGCGATCTGGTGGTCGCGGAGGACGGTAGCCTGAGGGTCCACACAGAGATGGAACCTCTGGGCCAACATACGATTTCAACCCACGGGCGAGGCGAGATGGTGTCGGGGTCGGTGCGGGTGGTCTCGGGTGCCCCCATCGGCGGGTTGGCGCGCTATAGCGTCCCAGGCATCGGGGTGGCCGGGGAGGGTGCGAGCCAACCGATATACGACGCTATCTTCCGGGTCCGCCGCCAGGAGGGGGAAACCAACACGGGGGTCGCGCTCCACAACCTGGACGAGGAAGCCATGGAGGTAAGTTGCCGATTGATGCAAGAGGGCGCCGTGCTCGAAGAGGTGCTCGTTCCTCTGGCAGCCAAAGGGCAGGACGCCCGGTTCATTCAGGAGATCTTCACCGGCGCCGATACGTCCGATTTTGTAGGGTCGGTGCGCTGTAGCGCGGCAGCGGGGAATCAGTTTACGGCCGTGGCCCTGGAAATGGATGCCGCCAACCGCACCTTCACTACGCTGCCAGTGATTCCCCTAAGGGGGCCGGGCGGCCGAAACACGCAGACGACTCTGGATTTTGCACATTTCGCCAATGGGGCCGGCATCGTTTCGGACCTGGTGTTCGTGAATCTGTCCACTCAGGCGAGTCGTCGCGCCCCTACCCCCTTTCATTCCGACATTCTTCCGAGCCTGCCCGTCCTCTACTTTTACGATGAGGGGGGCGATCTCATCGACCCTGCATTGGTGGTGGACGTCACCGGTGATCTGGTGGTCACGGCGGACGGAGCCCTGACGGTCCAGACCGAGATTGAGCCGTTGGGAGTGCTCACCATCTCGACCCATGGCCGGGGAGATCTGTTGTCGGGATCGGTGAAGGTGGCCTCGGACGGCCCCATTGGCGGGTTGATGCGCTTTGACATCCCGGGCATCGGAGTCACCGCGTTGGGGTCGCGCGAGCCCGTAAGGGCCGCCGTCTTCCCGGTGCGGCGCCAGGAGGGAGGAATCAACACGGGGGTCGCGCTCCACAACCTGGAATCGAGTCCGGCGCTGGTGCGGTGCGCATTGATGCAAGAGGGCGTGCTTCTCGATGCCGCAAGTATCCCTCTGGCGGCCAACGGGCATGACGCCCGGTTTATCGACGAGATCTTCACCTGTGCCGATACGTCCGATTTCGTGGGGTTGGTACGCTGCGATGCAGTCGGGGAGGGGCTGTTCACCGCCGTGGTCCACGAACTGGACCGCGGCTCCCGCACCTTCATCACCGTGCCGGCGTTTCCGGCTCCAGAGATGCCGTCTCGGGAATAGACGGGGGTCCGCCAGCCGAAAACGGGGTCGGCCTTATGCCGGGAGGTTTTCCCCGGCCCCCTAAAAACCAACCGAACATTCTTCTATAGATAGGATCGCGCTTGCCATGCGGAGTCGCGGTTGTCCGGTCCGCCGGAAAGGCGGCGATGGGGGACCGCGAAGAGCCACTGCGTCAACGGTTTTGCCGGGGGGCGGACTGGGGCTTGGTGTTCTGGATCTGTCCTCATTGTGACCGGGGCCACCAATACTGCGGGGACCGATGCCGGCGGAAAGCGCGCCGGCAACAACGGCGGGCCGCCAACCGGCGCCACCAGCAAAGCCGGGAGGGACGTCTCGATCACCGCGACCGGCAGCGGACCTACCGGGAACGCCTCCGGCGCGTGACGGATCATACTTCCCCCGCTCCCTCCGATTCGGACAGTATCGACCCCGCGGAGCCCTCCCCCTCAGAAAACGGATCGGAAAGCGCCTCCGAAGAGGCTCGACATGCCGTCCGCCCCGAATTTGAACCCGCCTGTATCATCTGCGGCCGTACGCGCCGCCGTTCACCGTGACGGCATGTTGGCGGGAGCCACCCGGACAGGGAAAAACCGTGATTCAGAAAAAGGAAGAGAACGGGCGAAGCGCGTCCCGGCCCGAACGGAGGCTGAATTTCACCGGGCGTTGAACCGTGGGCTCGAGGGCGGAGTGACGCGGGGACTCGGCGAACAGGTCGGCTTGATGGTCGAGTACGGGGGCGCCGTGGAAGAGATTTCCGCGGCCGCGAGTGACCGGCACGACCCGAAATGGAGGCGCGCGATCGCGGAGAACTTCTTTTGGCGACACGGGGAAGACTACGCGAAGAAGGTTTCCGGCGAGCTCATCGAACAGAGCAAGCGCGGTGTGGCGCACGATGAAGAACGCGACAGAGCCCAGACAGAACACCTTACCCGTTGGCAGCCGGGGGCGGGGGTCTCTCAGAGTGAACGCGATTGGGCATGGTGCCGGCCGGCGCTTCGGCGCGGGCTGGACCCGGCCATTGTCCGGACCGGCCTGGAAGAGCGGCGGTCCAGAGAAAAACCCAACCCGGAATACTACGCGCGGCGCACGGTCGAACGCGCCGCGGCATCGCTTGCCCGCGAGATACCGCCCCAGAATTCGAAACCACCACAGGTCTCCGATTGACTCGCATCGAACCCGAATGCTAGCTTTGGAAACTGTCGCCGGAGTGGCGGAATGGCAGACGCAGCAGACTCAAAATCTGCCGAGGTTTACCCTTGTGGGGGTTCGAGTCCCCCCTCCGGCATTTGTATTTCCACTGACTTACGTCAGAACGCTTCCGCCCAGCGCTTCCCGCGCTTCGGGCGAAGCGGGAATCGTCATTCGAGAGACGCGTACGTCTGGGCGTGGCAGGCCGAGTGTAGATGAATGAGCGGATGGTCCACCTCAGCGTGGAAGCAACCCCTGTCGTGTAGCAGCCCGATCGAATCCCGACGGAATCGGTGACCCGCCCATCGCGATATCCGTGATGAGACGGACTATGGCCATTGCCGTTGCGGGCCGGTTTGACGAAAACCCTTCGCTGTCAACTCGATCCAGAATATCTTGCGCTGTCCGACACTCGCATTCGGAAACCCCTCAAGATATATGGTTTCCAGTTGATGCTGGTATATAGTTTCGAAATTCGATACGGATGCAATTTTTCGAGTCGTCCATAGAGGAAAGCCAATGAGTAAGAACCGCAAATCGGAAACCTCGAAGCTGAACCGCCGGGCCTTTCTCGGCACCGGAACGATGGCGGCCGCCGGCCTGTTGCTGGGCAGCCGCACGACGGCCGCACTGGCCCAGGACATGCGCCTGACAAGCACCGGCGGCACCGTGCTCACACGGTCCGGCCGCGTGAGAGGCCTGGTCAAGGACGGAGTCCATCAATTCTGGGGAGTTCCCTACGGCGCCTCGACCGAAGGCATGAACCGTTTCATGCCTCCGCGGCAACCCGATCCATGGACGGACGTTCGGGACCACTTTCAGATCGGGCATCGCGCCCCGCTTCAACCCGGCGCCGGGCCACCGGCCCCGGTTGTCCTCGCACTCGACCGGAGGGAAGAAGAGGGAGAAGACTGTCTGACGGTCAACGTATTCACACCCGCGCTGGACAACAAGGCACGCCCAGTCATGGTCTGGATGCACGGCGGCGGATTCTCGGGAGGAGGGGGAAATTATCTTCTCTACGACGGCACCAACCTGGCAAAGAAGGAAGACGTGGTGGTGGTCGTCGTGAATCATCGACTGAACATTTTTGGATTCCTTCATCTGGCGGACATCGGCGGCGAAAAGTGGGCGCAGTCGACGAACATGGGCATGCAGGACATCGTTGCGATGCTCGGGTGGGTCCGGGACAACATCGAACATTTCGGCGGAAATCCGGACAACGTGACCATCCTCGGGCAATCCGGCGGGGGTGGAAAAACGACCACGACGATGGCGTTGCCTTCGGCCGAGGGCCTGTTCCATCGCTCGATCGCGCAGAGCGGCTCGGCCTTCAGAGGCACACCGGCTTCAGATGCCAGCGAAGCCGCCGAGCGGTTCTTGGGGAAACTCGGAATCGGGACCGATCAACTGGATCGACTCCAGACCATGAACTTCCGTCAGATCCAGGATGCGTTCTATGGCGAGCCTCGAATTCAGGGGCTCGGCACAGGTCCGGTCATCGACGGCAACGTCATTCCCCGCCACCAATGGGATCCAACGGCGCCGGCGTACTCGGCAGGCGTCCCCCTGATGATGGGTTCGACCGAAACCGAAAACGGATGGACCGGTCCTCCTCCCTTTGACATGCCGGATGCGGACATGCTCGACCGCTTCGTCAACCGCCTGGCGAACGGCGATGCCGACAAGGGACAGGAACTGCTCGGCCTGTACAAGAGACTGCATCCCGAAAAGAGAAACCAGATGCTCTGGCTCACCGCCGAGTCCGACAACTCCAGACGGTGGAACGCCCAGGCACTGGGCCGGCTGAAGCACGACCAGGGCCAAGCCGCCAGCTATCTGTATTTCTTCGACTGGTATTCGCCCGTTCATGACAATCGCATGGGCGCTTACCATACGCTGGAAATTCCGTTCGTCTTCTACAACATGGATCTCGGGGCCTCGATGACGGGGTCGGCCCAGTCACGCTACCAACTCGCCCACGTCATCAGCGCCGCCTGGGCCGCCTTTGCCAGAAACGGCAACCCCAACCATCCGGACATGCCCAACTGGCCCGCGTTCAACCCGGACGACTACCCGACCATGATGTTTGGCGATACCGTTCGCATGGCCAACGATCCGAACCGGGAAGAGCGCATGGCTCTGGCGGAGTTGAGAGGCTCGTAGTCGAGCGGCGATTGATCCTCCGCGACCGCAGCCAATCGTTCGATGGGTATTCCGGCCCATCCTGAACGCGGATTTCCGCCGTGAACGGGCCGGTCCTCCCGAGCGGCCCCGCCGACCGCCTTATCGCGGCTACCACCGAGATGTATGGGGTTGATCTGGCAACGGGAGAGATGGAGAGCGTGGCCGGCAACCTTGCGATTGCCATGGGACGCTGACAGATGCTAGCGTTTAATAGCAGGTCACTGACCGACCGGCGGAGGAAACATGGGAAAAGTGCAGATCAGTGCGAGAGTGGACCAAGCCCTGAAAACCGCCATGGATCGGTACTGCAAGTCAAGGGGCGTCGTCATGAATCACTTTATCCAGGAGGCACTGCTCGATCGCCTCGAGGAGCTTGAGGACATTGAGGAGTTGAAACAACTCCGACATGAACCGACCCGACCGTTGGCCGAGGTGCTGAGGGAACTCGAGCTGAATGGCAAGCTATGAGGTAGAGATTTCTCGAACGGCGGAGAAACAGCTACGCAAGCTGCCTCACGCAGACCAGGAGCGCGTTGCACGCGCGATGCTGGCGTTGGCCAACGATCCGTTTCCCAGGGGGGCGAGGAAGCTGTCGGGATACGACGATGTCTGCAGAGTGCGTGTGGGACGTTATCGGATTCTCTACAGCGTCACCGAGACCGCATTGGTCATCGTCGTTCTCAAAGTCGGACACCGTAAGGACGTATACCGATGAATAGATCCGTCATCGCCGGTTCGCCGACGGGGCACGCCAGGGCCCCAATGCTCTACGAGCGGCGCATCGCGTTGTTCGCGCCGTCCGGAGTCCGGCGTGCGGCGGGGGGCTCGCGGTTCATCGCGGGCGCCACTGTCGTGCTGCTGGCGTCGTTGCTCACCGTCACGGTCGAGGGACAGGGCGGCGCCGAGCAACCGCAGGCTCGGGCCGGCGAAGAGTCCCAGGGGACGGCCGATGGGCAGATTGAGGCGCAATTGGAGGCGAAGGCGCAACGAACGCCCGCCCAGCGCAAGGTGAGTTCGCAACTTCTGGACGCGTACCAAGCGGTGCGCGGTCAGCCAGCCGCAAACGAGTTGGTGACGGTCGACATCCGGGCCGACGTCACGCCGGCGGTCCTGGAGCGCATCGGGACTCTGGGCGGCACCCTCATCAACAGCGTGCCACGGTATCGGGCCATCCGGGCACAACTTCCGCTCGCCGCCGTCGAAACGCTCGCGGCGATGGACGCGATCCAATCGATCCGAGCCGCCGACCAGGCGGTCACGCGCGGCGCGCCGGATGCAGCGGGGACCCGCCCCGTCAACCCACCCGAGGGCGACGTCGACCGCTAGCCAGGCGGTCGGTGCCAAACCCTAGGCGTCCAAGGTACCGGCACCGGCGCGGTTTCAAATTCTCCACTTTCCCGCGTCCACGACGACGGATATCATTCCGACGAATTCCCAACTCTCGACCGGAACGTGAACCCGGTCATGGAACTGGGCAGAGATATGTACCAAACTGCCGGGAAATCATGAAGCGGCCACGCGCGACAGGAATCATGGCATGGGCCGGCTCCGGCCCGTTCTGTGGGCTGCTGGGGGGTGTGCTGGCTATCCCGTTGCTGGCCGTGCCGGCCGGCGCGCAGCAACCGTCGGCGCAGGCCGGTGGTGAGTTGCCCGGGAAGGCCATGCTTCAGATCCAGGAACTGCTGGAAGCGAAGGAGGAACGGACGCCCGCCCAGCGGAAGGTGACCTCGGAGCTCCTGGACGCGGCCCGACAACAATCGGAGCCCACCGTCTCGGTCCGCCAACCGTCGCCGGACACGGATCCCGTGGCCGAACCCGGATCGGTGGCGGTGGATATCCGGGCCGACGTAACGCCCGCCGTCCTGGCACGCATCCGAGCCCTGGGCGGCACGGTCGTCAACAGCGTCCCCAGGTATCAAACCATCCGCGCACGACTGCCTCTGGCTGCTCTGGAACCGCTTGCCACGCTTGAGGCTGTCCAGTTCATCCGGCCTGCCGACCAGCCAATCATTCAAGGGGTGCTTGAGCGCTCAGCCGGCGTGCGGGCGGCAGTCGTGCCAGACAAGGTCGATACCAGCGAGGGCGATGTCGCGCACCGGGCGAACATGGCTCGTACGACCTACGGTGTCGACGGCACCGGCATTGGGATCGGGGTGATCTCGGACGGCGTCGAAACGCTCGCCGACCAGCAGGCGACGGGCGACGTGCCGGCGCGGGTCATGGTCTTGCCCGGACAGGAGGGCGGCTCCTTTTCATTGGGCTGCGGCCGAAGGAGCTCGGGAACCGAGGGGACGGCCATACTCGAGATCGTCCACGATCTTGCGCCGGGCGCCGAGCTGTTTTTCGCCGACGGTGGCGGCGGGTCGGCGCAGATGGCGCAGAACATCGAAGACCTCTGCGCGGCCGGCGCCGACATCATTGTCGACGACATCGGGTATCTGGCGGCGTCGGCCTTCCAGGACGACGTCATCTCCCAAGCGATCAGCGCGGCGGCCGCCAACGGCTGTTTCTATTTCTCGTCGGCCGGCAACGCAGGAAACCTGAACGACGGCACGGCCGGCGTCTGGGAAGGCGACTTTGCCTCGGGAGGGACGCTGAACCTGAACGGCCTCACCTCCGGCGCCGTCGTCCACGACTTCGGCGGCGGTGTGACCGGGAACCGGATCAAGATCAACAGCACCCGCCCGATCATCCTGCAATGGGCCGATCCAGTTGATGGGTCGGCCAACGATTACGATCTCTTCCTGATCGATGACAACAACAACGTGCTCGCCAGTTCGACGAGTACGCAGAACGGTACGCAGGATCCCATCGAGTACATCGGAGGCTCGTGTGCCAACGACCGTAAGGACGCCCGCCTCGTCATTGTCAAGAACTCGGGTGCGGCGGATCGCTACGTGCGCCTTAACTACGCGCGCGGAGCGTTGGAGATCGCGACGGCCGGCCAGACGTTCGGCCATCCCGCTTCGCAGGATGCGATAGGCGTGGCCGCAGTCGATGTCGGGGATGCGGGCGGTGCTGGCGGTGTCTTCGACGGTACGGAGTCGGTCGAGACATTCAGTTCGGACGGTCTGCGGCGGA
The DNA here is from genome assembly GCA_963555775.3 of Terriglobia bacterium. Taxonomy (GTDB): domain Bacteria; phylum Acidobacteriota; class Terriglobia; order 20CM-2-55-15; family 20CM-2-55-15; genus JAJEDW01. Next base: position 1,343,630 of record CAUVWY020000010.1, read on the forward strand.
TCTTCTTCGAAGCCGACGGCACGCCGATCACGCCGGGGAACTTCTCGTCCACCGGCGGGCGGGTGTTGCAGAAACCCGACCTGGCCGCCGCCGACGGTGTTTCGACCTCGACGCCCGGCTTTTCAACGTTTCACGGCACCTCGGCGGCGGCGCCGCACGCGGCAGCGATTGCGGCGTTGATGCTGGAAGCGGCCGGCGGTCCGGCCAACGTCACGACGACGGCGGAGCTCCGAACGGCGATGACCGGGGCGGCGCTCGATATCGAGGAAACCGGAGTCGATCGCGATTCCGGCGCCGGGATTGTAATGGCGCCGGGAGCGGTGGATGCGGTGGATGTAGCCCTGGCGGACCGCAACGGGGCTCCGACCGTGGTGAGTACGCCCGCCGTCCGGACGCTGGCGGCGGGTGGCGCCGCCGTGACGGTCGACGTGGCGAGCGTGTTCTCCGATGCGGACCAAAACGACACATTGACCTACACGGCACTATCGAGCGACCCCGGCAGTCTTGAGATCAGCCTGACGGGGTCGATGCTGACGCTGACGCCGAGGTCGCCGGGCAGCGTCATTGTGGCGGTGCGCGCGACCGATTCCAGCGGCTTGAGCGTAACCAACTCCGTCTCGGTGACGGTGGTGCCCCTGGTGCTGAGCGCCGTGACGCTGAACCTGTCATCGTCCTCGATCGGCGAGAACGGCGGGGTCAGTACGGTAACGGCCAGACTGGACCGGGCGTCGGCCGCGGATACGACGCTGCTTGTGGGTGCGACGGCGGTCGATCCGGCGACATCGAACGACTTCATGCTGACCGCGAATCGGGTCCTGACGATCACCGCCGGTCAGACCGCCAGCGCCGGGACGGTGACGATCACCGCCAACAACAACGACGAGGACGCGCCAAACAAGACGATAACGGTTTCCGCGGCGGTGGACAACGCGGATGGGGTGACGGGGCACGGCAAATTTGTTCTCAGATGGAGCATGATGTGGGGAATGAATTTCGAGTCATTCTCAAGTAGTCGAAGACGAGACGGGTATTGAACGAGAGTTTGCGCATCGATTGGGCGATCGATTGAGCGGGTTTTTGAAAGGATTTGAGAATACCGACGGCAAAGCGTCGGAGGCGGGTGATGTTTTCCGGGCCGAAGCCGGTGCGGATTCGACTGCGGTCCTCATCGTAATTCCAGTCGATGATGTAATGGACGCTTTCGATACTCCAATGACCGCGATTGATGGCCAGCAAGCGTTCGGGGGAGGTTTCGCCGGGTGAGCGGTTTGTGATGCCCAGCGCGGTTTCACACGTGAGGGCGCCGGATTTCTTGTCGATGGATTCGCGCTCGATCCGAAAGACCTGGCCCAGGTGGGGAAAGTCGAGGTAGTGGTTGAGTTCGGCGCTACACCAAATGCGCCGGGTTTCGATGCGGCCATGATCGGGCGGGGTGACCTCGACAAAGTCGGGTTGTCCGCGGGTTTGGAACTGGAACGCGATATCGCGTTCCAGCGTCGGTTGGTTGCCTTTGACCGTGAAATGATAGTGCGCTCCCCGCTCGACCAAATAGCGCGCGATCGCGCGTTGGGTCAGCAGGGCATCGCCGGTGATGTCCTTGCCGGCGATGTCGCAGGTTTGAAGCAAGGGAACGGCCATGCCGATTTCGTTCGTGCGCTTGCGCTCCTCGCCGCCGGCTACAGGCAGGGTTCCCACTTTTTTTGGGTGTAGCAGCGTTTCGACTCATGCCCGACCACGCTCATGATGTGGGTCTGACGCCCGTCCGAGTCGAGGGCGTTCTTCATCGTCTTGCCATCCATGGCCAGCGCATCGTCCGGGGCGCCCCACGCCCGATTCCACGCATTGAGCGCCCGGTCCAGCGCCCCCGGTTCAATCCGGACCAGACAATCCCGAATCACAAACTCGCTGGGAACCACATAGCGGCCGTTCTCCCGCCGGCAGCCAAAACGTTCGCGGGCTTTCTGCCCCAGGGCATCGGCCCAATCCGAGATGGCTTTATAGCCGTGCATGCCGCACAGCGTCGCGCCCGCGGCGATGCCCAGCACTGCCGACAAGGGATGGCGCCGTCCCTGAGCGCGGCGCGGATCGGGAATGGTCTTGAAGCACTGGGGGAGTTGGCGCATCTGTGCGGCATTGAGCATGATCTTGGGGGCTCCGGTGAGTTGAAGATGTTCCCGGCCAGGGTGGGTCAGTTGCCCGCGCGCATCACGGCACAGGGGACGCACAAAGACAAGCTTCGGGGCATCGGCTTGGGCGCTGTAGCCGTCCCGGGTGCGCCGGTGCCCCCGGGTCCGTCCCAGTTCCAACCAGTTCGACGCGCGATACACGCCACCATGGAAGCGTCGGGGATCCACAAACGTTTCCAGCAGCAGCAACCCATGACCGAACCGTTCGCGCCAATCCGACCCGGCCCGCCGCTCGGTCCCTGACAACACCCGCGAGCCCACATTCGGCCGATTCCAGCCCGGCAGGATCAAAAAGCGACTGTTGTTCGCGATCAGTTTCAGCCGCCCATACTGCGAGCGGAAGTCCCAGACGATCCATCGATCCCGAACCCCGCACTTCAGCGCCGACGCCGACAGGCTCAGTTGCGCCACCCACTGCCCGCGCCATGTGGCCACGTACCAGACCGTCTCCCCGATCTTCGCCAGTGCGCCCAGATAATGATGACGCTTCATCTGCTCTTGATACTGCCCTTCCTCGCTTCGCTCCACTGGCCGTACCCCGATCTCCGACAACTCCTGGCTGGTCATTTCCCTCCACTCCATTCAGCGTCTTATACAGGAAACTCCTCGCTATGTCCAGCTTGCCAAGTTAAACCACTGAATTCGCGGACGTTCACTGGAAGGACAAATTCACCCTGGGTGACGGGGCCGTCCCCGGTGACGCTGACGATCAGGGATGACGATGCGGCGCCGGCGGTGACGCTGAAGCTGACCCCAAGCTCGATCGGGGAGAACCGCGGGGTGAGCACGGTGACGGCGAGCCTGGATCGGGCGTCTGGCGCGGATACGACGGTGACGGTATCGGCCATGGCCGTGGCGCCGGCGGAATCGGACGACTTCATGCTGAGTACGAATCAGACCCTGACCATCGCGGCGGGCCGGACCGACAGCGCCGGGACGGTGACGGTACGGGCCGTGGACAACAACGTGGACGCGCCGAACAAGGAAGTGCGGGTGTCGGCGACGGCGGACAACAGCCACGGCGTGGCCGGAAATCCGTCCCCGGCGACGTTGACGATCACCGATGACGACGACGGGCCGGAGTTGACCCTGGCGGTCCGTCCATCGGCGATCGCGGAGGCGGGCGGGGTCTCGACAGTGACGGTTGAGAGCAACAACGGCGTGGCCTTCGCCCAGGATCAGCGGATTGATCTCGCCTTTGCGGGCACGGCGGCGAAGGGCACGGACTACACGGTCGCGTTGGAACGGCTCACGCTTGCAGCGGGGCAAACCTCGGTCGACACCACCGTCACCGCGGTGGACGACGCCATCGACGATGACGCCGAGACGGTCCTGGTCACGGCCCGTCATGGAGGCGGCGTCCTCGGCGCCGAGCGGACGATCACGATCGACGATGACGACGACGCGCCGGTGATCCAGACAGCCTCCCCGATTCTGGTGGTGGAAAACGAGACGGCGGTGGCGACGCTCGAGGCGACGGACGCGGACCTCCCAGCGGAGGATCTGACCTGGCGGATCACGGGCGGCGCGGACCGGAACAGATTCAGGTTGACCTCGGACGGGGAACTCACTTTCAGGGCGGTGCCGGACTACGAGAACCCGAACGACAGCGACAGGAACGGCGACTACGAGGTGACGGTAGAGGTGAGCGACGGGTCCAACCCGGTGGAAGCCGTCGTCACGGTCCGGATCGAGGACGTGGACGATACCGCGCCGGAGCTTTCCTCGGCGACGGTGAACAGGGCCACGCTGACGTTGACCTATGGCGAGGCGCTGGACCCGAATTCGAGACCGGCGGCGGGCGATTTCACGGTGTCGGGCGGCAATTCGGCGCGGACGGTCTCCAATGTCGCCGTGAGCGGGCGAGCGGTCACGCTGACCCTGAATCCGGCCGTCAGCCATGGGGAGACCGGGATCCGGGTGCGCTACCTGCCGGGGGCGAACCCGATCCAGGACGCGGAGGGCAACGACGCATCGCGACTGAGCAACCAGCCGGTAACCAACAACACGGGGGACACGACGGCGCCGGCAGTGAGCCGGGTAGAAATCACCTCGCGTCCGGAGCGGAGCGCGACCTACGCGGCGGGGAAGGAAATCGCGGTCACGGTGACGTTCAGCGAAACGGTGGTGGTGACCGGGACGCCGCGGTTGACGCTGAATGTGGGTGGGATCGATCGAACCGCGGCTTTCCGCAGCGGGACAGGCGCGGCGGTGCGGTTCGCCTATGTGGTGGCCGATGGGGAGAGCGACAGCGACGGGGTGAGCATCGAGGCGAACAGCCTGACGGGAACGATCCGGGACGGCGCGAACAACAACGCCCTGCTGACCCATGACGGATTGGCGGCCGATGCGAGGCACAAGGTGGATGGCGTCAAGCCCGCGCTGGTGGCCAACGGCGGCGCGGTGGTGAACGGGGCCACGCTGACGCTGACCTACGGCGAGGCGCTGGACGGAAGTTCGAGGCCGGTGGCGCTCGCCTTCACGGTGAATGTCGAAGGCGCCGAACGGAGGGTCTCCCGGGTCGCGGTGAGCGGAAGCGCGGTCACGCTGACGCTGGAACCGGAGGTGGGCGTCGGCCAGGGGGTGCGGCTCACCTACCGGGTGCCGGGAGCAAATCCGATCCAGGACGCCGTGGGCAACGACGCGAGGCCTCTTACGAACCGGACAGTGGAGAACAACACGCGGGATACGACGGCGCCACGGGTGAGCCGGGTGGCGATCACTTCAAATCCCGGCCCGGACGGGACCTACGCCGAAGAGGACGTCATTGAGGTAACGGTGACGTTCAGCGAGACGGTTCAGGTGGACACGACAAACGGGACGCCGGGGTTGGCCCTGAGGTTGGGCAGACAGACAAGACCCGCAACCTACGACCGCGGTTCAAACAGCGACAGGCTGGTGTTCTCCTACATGGTGGCCGATGGCGACCTCGACACGGACGGGGTGAGCATTGCGGCCGGCCGCATCGCCCTGAACGGCGGGACGATCAAGGATCTCGCGGACAATCCGGCGATACTTGTGTACGAGGCCGTTCCGCCCCAGCCCGGCCACACGGTGGATGGGGTCCGGCCGGAACTCCGGGGCGCGACGGTGAGCGGCGACACTTTGACGCTGACCTACCGCGAAGCGCTCGACGAGGACTCGACGCCTTCCGGGGGGGATCTTACGGTGGATGTCGCGGGCGCCGAGCGGCGGCTCGTCGAGGTTCTGGTGAATGGAAGCACGGTCACGCTGACGTTGGTATCGGAGGTGACGCCGGGCCAGACAGTGACGGTGAGCTACACCGCGGGGACGCGCCCGATCCGGGACGCGGCGGGCAACACGGCCGATGATCTGACCGAATACACGGTGGGCTCGCCGCCCCCGCCGCCCCCGCCTCCACCGCCCCGAACGGGTGGTGGCGGTGGCGGCGGTGGTGGCGGGGGCGGGCTTCAACGTCCGCCCAGCTATCCCGGGACCATACGGGCGGAGGGCGGCGATGGGGAGGTGACGCTGACATGGGATGCGCCGTCCAGCCAGGGCAGTTCCCGGATCGAGCATTACGAGTACCGCATCGACGGCGAGGGCGAGTGGATTTCGACCGGATCGCCCGACCGCGCCCACACGATTACCGGCCTGGTCAACGGCCGGATCTACTTCTTCCATCTGCGCGCGGTGAGTGCGGCCGGCGCCGGCGCCCACCGCATTTCGCCCGAGGCCACGCCGGTGGCGGACCTGGACTTTACCCACTTCGCCAATGGGGGGTTCGTGACCTCCACACTGGCGCTGGTGAATGCGGGCGCCTATCCGGTCCGTCCCGCCATCTACTTCTACGATCAGGACGGCGATCCCATCGCCGCCCGGAGGGTGGTGGAACTCACTCCGGATCTGGAAGTGGGTGACGACGGCGCCCTCCGGCCCCGCACGGTCATGAACCCCCTGGGCGAACTCACCATTGCCAGCCACGGCCGCGGGGGACAGCGGGCCGGATCGGTCACGGTGCGCGCGGCCAGTTCCATTGGCGGGGTCCTGCGTTTCGACATCCCCGGCTTCGGGGTCGCCGGGGTCGCCGACAGCCCGACGGTCCGGGATGCCCTCGTCCCGGTGCGGCGCCAAGCGATGGGCATCAACACGGGCGTGGCAGTCCGCAACCGGGGCACGGCCACTCTGACTCTGCGGTGCCGACTCAACCACCTTCGCCTAAAGGCGAAGGGTTGTGTGCCGACTGAAGTCGGCTAAAGGCCTCGCCACGCGACACAGGCTACTCGCTGATCTTAAAATCGTCGTCCTGGACTTCGGCACCCTGCATTTCAATATACCGGGCGATCACCTCATCGGTCACGTTGCCGCTCGTCGCCACAAAGTATCCCCGTGCCCACAGGTGCCGACCCCAGAACTCCTTCTGCAACACCCGAAAATCTCTCATCAGCCGATTGGATGTCTTCCCCTTGATCGCCTGCATCACTCGGCTCGGCGCTAACCGCGGCGGTACGCTCAACAGCAAATGCACGTGCTCCGGCCGAACGTGCCCCTTCAATATCTCGATGTCGTTCGACCGGCAGATCTCACGCACCAACGCCCGCATCCGTTTGCCCACGTCTCCCCGCAACACCGGCTTCCGGTACTTCGTGATGAACACGAAGTGGTAGTGCAAACTGTAGGTCGTATGCGCTGCCTTCCGATAGCTCACCTCTCCACATCGTACCGCAAGCCTCCTGAAGGTTTCGCCTAAAGGCGAGGGATTTCACCCATCCCCGAGTGGGACATTAATGCGGGACGGCGCCGTGCTCGAAGAAGCCCCTATCCGGCTCCGGGCCAACGGCCAGGACGCCCGCTTCATCGACGCGATATTCCCGACGCCGATACGTCGGATTTCACCGGGTCGGTGCGATGCACCGCGCCTGAGGCGGGGCGCTTCTCGGCGGTGGCCTTCGAACTGGATGCCGTCAACCGGATCTTCACCACCCTGCCCGTCGTGCCCGTGCCGGCGGTCCCGGTGCAGGCGCAGGCACAAGAGGAAGAACAGGATCAGGAGCCAGAGCAGGAACCGGAGCCCGCACGCCTGGACTTCACGCCACTTCGCCAATGGAGGGGACATCGTCTCCGATCTGGTGCTGGTGAATCCGGGCGCCAATCCCATCCGTCCGGCCATCTATTTTTACGACCAGACCGGCGCCCCGATCACCGCCGAGTCGCTGGTGGATATCACCGAAGATCTGGAGGTGGGCGACGACGGCGCCCTGAGTCCACGGATGGCCATGAACCCGCTGGGAGAACTCACGATCTCGACCCACGGCCGCGGGGGGCAGGTCGTCGGGTCGGTCGCCGTCGCGGCCGAGGGTCCCATCGGCGGGGTCCTGCGCTTCGACATCCCCGCCCTCGGGGTCGCCGGGGTCGGCGACAGTCCGCCGGTCCGGGATGCCCTGGTCCCGGTGCGCCGCTTGGAGGGCGGAATCAACACGGGCGTCGCGCTCCACAACCGGGGTACGACTGCCCTCCTCGTGCGGTGCCGATTGATGCGGGACGGCGCCGTGCTCGACGAAACCGTCATCCCGCTAGCGGCCAACGGCCAAGACGCCCGGTTCATCGACCAGGTCTTCCCCACCGCCGACACGTCGGACTTCGTGGGGTCGGTGCGGTGCCTGACGCCCGAGCCGGGACTCTTCTCGGCGGTGGCCTTCGAACTTGATGGCGTCGACCGGATCTTCACGACACTGCCGGTAGTTCCGGTGGTGGAGGTGCCCTGACTTCGGACAAAGCGCCCCCATCATGATGTTCGTCCCCCGTGTAACGAACACCACACAACAACGGCTGCGTGGACCCAGTCGGACGATTTTCCCAGGGCGTGGGATTCGATCTGAGCGGCGATCTCCGCCGCGCCCGATCCGCAATACCTCCGAAACCGGCCTGAATCGGCGATCCTCAGTGACTACATGTAGGGGTTTTGCGCGGCCGCGCCGCCGTGCGCAAAATGTTGGGGGCGGCTGGCTCCCAGGGGCGTTAGGTCGACAAGTTCCCGGTTCCGGCCGCGACGGTTGTTCCCGGCTTCGGGTTGAGGCTGCCGGCGGTGCGCGAAGCGCTGCTGGGCAGCTCGTTCCACGTCGAGGGCGGGGCTCGGCAAGCCGAGGGTAGTGGCACGCCATGGGCGGGCGTGGGGCGAGGGGGCGACGACCCCGTTTCGACGCTGACGCGGGCGGAGAGCCAAGTGGCGGTCTGGTTGGCGGAAGGCAAGAGCGTACGCAACATAGCCCGGGCCTCGGGTCTCACGACAAACACCCTCTATTGGCACCTGCAGCAGATCTACCAGAAAAAGTCCATCTCCCGGCAGGTGGACCTGGTGCGGTTGGTGCTGTCGGTCGCCGAGTTCGGGTAACCGCGGCGCTGCCGGCGTCCTGGCTGGGCGGCCCGGTTGCCGGCCGCTTTCTTTTTTTCAAAATCGACCCCAATTTCTTCAAAACCTACCAATTCTGCAGTGACAAAAGTGGCACATCTGCAGTATTAATGCTTTGCCTTAATAACCTGCCAGCGACGGTTCCCGGTCGCAACGGCACGGTGGAAGGAAAAAGTCGTGGACCGCTCGATAAAAGAATTGCCATCCAACGGGCGTGTTAGCTTGGCTATCAGAGCCGAGCACCGAGCATCGTACCCATTGCCTGAATCTTCGATCCGCCCCACTCAAACAATCAGGCACCGCACTCCCTCCGTCAAGACCTTCCGAACGGCCCCGCCCGTCTGCCTGGGTGGTGTGACGCCATGCGCCGGAAGGATCACCGACGCTATCAGGGGCGCTTCACCCGTCTCGCAAGCCTTGCCCGTTCCTTGCCTGCACCCGCGGCGGCGGGGTTGCTGGCGGTGCTCGCTGTGCCGTTGGTGATCATGCCGCTGCCGGCACAGGCACAGGGCACCGCGCAATCAGCCACCTACAGGGTGACATTCGAAGGCAAATTCACCGCAAGCGCCCCTGGCAAGCGGGGTATCGGTCCCATCGGGTGAGCATTTCACGGCCTTGATCGGCGCTGTACACAATGGCAGCGTAACCTTCTGGAGCAGTGGGCGTACGGCCAGCGCGGGGGATCGAGAGTATGGCGGAAGTTGGGGGAACGAGCGCCCTCAAGTCCGAGATTAACGCCAGCCCGCATGCTCTCGCCGTCATCGAGAAGAGTCTCCCGAGCGGCGGGACGCCCACGGCCACGGTGGACATCACGCTCACCACCGACCACCCTCTGGTCACCCTGACCTCGATGGTCGCTCCCAGTCCGGACTGGTTTGTCGGCGTCTCCGGGCTGTCCCTCCGCAATGCCGCCGATGACGGCTGGCAGCCATCCCTCACCGTGGACCTGTTTCCCTACGACGCCGGGACCGAGGATGGAACCGAATTCTCGCTGAACAATGCCGCGACCTCGCCGCAGGGAACCATCACCAGCATCAAGGGGATGGGCAAATTCTCGAACCGAGCGGATCGCAACCCTCACCTTCACTCGCCAGTCGGTCACTACCGCGCCCTCCTTCACCAGCGACACCAGCTTCGAGGCCGATGAGAACCAGACGGCGGCCGGCAGGGTGGCCGCCGCGGGACCCGGACAGAGGGCGACGGGGTTACCTATGCGATCACCGGCGGCGCAGACACATCGAAGTTCAATATCGGCGAAACGACGGGCGTGCTGACCTTTCCAGGTCCCGCCGAACTACGAGAGTGCGGCGGATGTCGCCAGCACGGATCCCCCGAACGACGCGGGGAACAACGAGTACATCGTGACCGTGACGGCGACCGGTGGCACGGGCGATCGGGCGATGACGGCAGAGCAGACGATCGCCGTCACCGTGCGCAACCTCGACGAAGCCGGAACGATAAGCTTCTCCCAGGGCGGGACTCGAATCACGGCGGTGTTGAGCGATCCGGACGGCGGTGTGAACGGCGGGACCTGGCAATGGGCCAGGCCTTCGGACCGGAACACGGGATGGATGAACATCGGCAGCGCCACATCGGCCAGTTACACGCCGGCCAGTGGCGACCAGGGCATGTACTTGCGGGCCACGGCGTCCTACAACGACGCGCAGGCTTCCGGCAAGCAGGCGTATGGAATAAGCACCACCAAGATTGCGCCGCCCAATCTCCGGGTCGCCACCCTCGTCTCCGGCCTGTCCATCCCCTGGGACATCGCCTTCACTCCCGATGGGGACGATGCTGTTCACCCAGCGGGCGGGCGTGTTGAGCAGTCGACTCGCCGACGGCACGGTCCAGACCATCGACGCCGAGTTCGGTGACTTGTTCGCCAGGGGAGAGACCGGGTTGATGGGGATCGTCGTCGATCCCGCCTTTGTCTTCAACCGGCGGTTCTACACCTGCCAGGGCCACACCGGTCCCGAGATACAGGTGATCGCCTGGAGCATCAATGCCGCCTACACCCAGGCCACGCGAGTCGACGATCCCCTTGTCGGAGGCATGCCCGCCTCCAGCGGCCGCCACGGCGGCTGCCGGCTGCGCTTCGGGCCGAGGGCTTTCTTTGGATCGCGACCGGCGACGCGGCATCGGGGACGGTCCCGCAGGATCTGACCTCGCTCGGAGGGAAGGTCCTGCGGGTCGACGCATCCACGGGCGCCGGGGCGCCGACCAACCCATTCGCTCTATCACGGGTCTACACCTATGGCCACAGGAACGTGCAGGGCCTGGCTCTCCGCCCAGGCACGAGCCAGATGTGGTCGGTGGAGCACGGTCCGTCGGTTGACGACGAGATCAACCGCCTGGTTGCAGGCCGCAACTACGGCTGGGATCCAGTGCCCGGCTACAACGAACGGGTCCCCATGACCGACTTGGTGGAGTACCCGGACGCCGTGGAGGCCAAATGGTCGTCGGGGTCCCCGACCCTGGCCACCAGCGGCGCGATCTTCCTCGAGGGCAACCAGTGGGGCGTCTGGGAGGGACGACTGGCGGTGGCCACGCTCGCGGACAGCAAGCTGCGCCTCTTCGAGTTCACCCCGGACGGGGCCTTTGTGAGTCAGGTTGTCGTCGCCGAGCTCGACGGCGCTTTCGGCCGGCTGCGGACCCCGATGATGGGCCCCGACGGAGCCCTGTATGTTTCGACCTCAAATGGCGGCAGCAGCGACCGAATACTCCGGATCGCGCCATCCCCACCACCCCCTCCTCCGCCGCCTCCTCCTCCGCCGCCTCCTCCTCCCCCACCTCCACCGCCCGTCACGGGTGGCGGAGGTGGGGGAGGAGGGGGTGGCGGGCTTGAACGGCCGCCCAGTTATCCCGGAAACCATTCGGGCGGAGGGCGGCGATGGGGAGGTGACGCTACGATGGAGAGGCGCCGTCCAGCCAGGGCAGTTCCCGGATTCTGTATTACGAGTACCGGGATTGACGGCGAGGGCGAGTGGATTTCGACCGGATCGACCGACCGCATCCACACCATTACCGGTCTGATCAACGGCCGGACCTACGTCGTCCCATCTCCGCGCCGTGAGCACGGCGGGCGCCGGCGCCCACCGCATTTCGCCCGAGGCCACGCCGGTGGCGGACCTGGACTTTACCCACTTCGCTAATGGGGGGTTCGTCACATCCACGCTGGCCCTGGTGAACGCGGGGGCTTATCCGGTCCGTCCCGCCATCTACTTCTACGATCAGGACGGCGATCCCATCGCCGCCACGGTCCCTGGTGAGCCTGACCCCGGATCTGGAAGTGGGTGACGACGGCGGCCTCCGGCCCCGGACGGTCATGAACCCCCTGGGCGAACTCACCATCGCCACCCACGGCCGCGGGGGACAGCGGGCCGGATCGGTCACGGTGAGCGCGGCCAGTTCCATCGGCGGGGTTCTGCGCTTCGACATTCCGGGCTTCGGCGTGGCCGGGGTCGGCGACAGTCCGACAATCCGGGATGCCCTCGTCCCGGTGCGCCGGCAGGCCGTGGGAGTCAACACGGGGGTGGCGGTCCGAAACCGGGGAACAGCCACTCTGACCCTGCGGTGCCGATTGATGCGGGACGGCGCCGTGCTCGAAGAAGCCGCTATCCCGGCTCAGTGCCAACGGCCAGGACGCCCGGTTCATCGACGCGATATTCCCCGTCGCCGACACATCGGACTTCACCGGATCGGTGCCGGTGCACCGCGCCCGACCGGGGCGCTTTTCGGCGGTGGCCTTCGAACTGGATGGGGTAAACCGGATCTTCACCACCCTGCCCGTCGTGCCCGTTCCGGCCGTCCCGGAGCAGGAGCAGGAACAAGAGGAAGGACAGGATCCGGAGCCAGATCAGGAACCGGAGCCCGCGCGCCTGGACTTCACGCACTTTGCCAATGGAGGGGACATCGTCTCTGAACTGGTGCTGGTGAATCCGGGCGCCGATCCCGTCCATCCGTCCATCTATTTTTACGACCAGGCCGGCGACCCCATCGCCGCCGAATCGCTGGTGGATATCACCGAAGAGTTGGAGGTGGGCGACGATGGCGCCCTGAGTCCACGGACGGCCATCAACCCGCTGGGAGAACTCACCATCGCGACCGACGGCCGCGGGGGGCAGGTCTCCGGATCGGTCGCCGTCGTGGCCGAGGGTCCCATCGGCGGGGTCCTGCGCTTCGACATCCCCCGCCTCGGGGTCGCCGGGGTCGGCGACAGTCCCCCGGTCCGGGATGCCCTGGTCCCGGTGCGCCGCCAGGATGGCGGCATCAACACGGGCGTCGCGATCCACAACCGGGGCACGACCGCCCTTCTGGTGCGGTGCCGGCTGATGCGGGACGGCGCCGTGCTCGAAGAGACGATGATCCCGCTTGCGGCCAACGGCCAGGATTCCCGGTTCATCGACCAGGTGTTCCCCACCGCCGATACCTCGGACTTCGCCGGGTCGGTGCGATGCATGACGCCCGAACCGGGACTCTTCTCGGCGGTGGCCTTCGAACTGGATGGCGTCAACCGGATCTTCACCACCCTGCCCCGTCGTGCCCGTGGTCGAGGTGCCCTGACTTCCCGAGATAGCGTACGACGGGCAGGGCCAAGACCGGGACAACTGGACAACGGACAAAGCGCTCCGTAAGGAGCGCGTCAAGGGCGACAGCCCGTACGTATGCGCTTCGCCTGACGGCCTTTACGCTGGCGCGGGAAGAGCGGGCGACGAGAAGGTCATCTCGGTAATGGCCTTGATGCTTCGGGCTCCATACCGGAAAGGAATAACGAGGCGAAGCGGCGCGCCGTGCCGTGGCGCGATCGGTTCGTCATTCATCATCCATGCGAGCATCACCTGGGGGTGTCGAAGCGTCTCCAGCGATTCGTCCGCATAGCGCCCGTCCGAGCCAAGGACCCGGCAATAAATGCACTTCGGGCAAGAGGCCCAGAATGTCGGCAAAGTCCGAGAAACGGACGCCGGTCCATTTGACGATCCCGCGAGGGTTCGGCGCTCCGCATTGCAGGAGAAAAGTCCCGGACACCCGTGGCAGCGGCTCCAGATCCGAAAACCGCAGTGTGCCGCCCAGTCGGGCCATGCCGCGGGTATCGACCCTTATTGCCATCCGCGTGTAGTCGAACTCGATTTCAGGGGCCTCACGGTCCGGGGTCCGCCACATGAGCGGGTCCGTGATGGGGCCGGCATCGCTTTCGGGGTGTTCGGGCGCCGAGCCATCCGCATTGAGTGGAAGGGGCGCGGGAAAGCCTTCCCGCCTCGGTCGTTCCACCAACTGGTCGGGCCAGTCGTCCTGGACTCGAGCTTCCGCCGCCAGAATTTCGGGCCTGACGACCCCCAGCGGACAGCCCCGCCAGTGTCGAGCCCGAGATTGCGATTGCCTTACGTCGTGAGATCACCATGTTGGAACCTCCTGTTTGAAAGAAGCGGACTTTCCCGAAAATCGCGACGGACCGGAGCGCCCGAGTCTGCGACGCGATCACCTGGGTCACTTCCGCGTTACTCCCCTGTGCGCCTTGCTCCCACGCGGTCGGACCTCAACCGAGGCCGCCCGTGTCTAAACTCGCAAAAAATTTCTTCAGGCGATCCGAAAAGTCTTTGCGAATATTATATGGGTTGAGTATTTTTGGGTTGAGTATTTTTTCAATTAAACTGTCCTTGTTCCATGTCGCAAGCGGGCCGCCAAGATCAGGAACAGCTGAACCGGGGATGTCGATACCCCACAAAATCGGTTTACGGTAGTCGCAGCCCCGTATACTTCTGGCAAACATGACCGAAGACGAACGACAGATCCTGTTGAGAGAGGTGACCGAGAGCCACGCGGCCCTGTCCGAGGTCGCCCTCAAGTTGCGGCGGGAACTGCCGGCCAAAGCACCCACGCTCAAGACGGCAATACGAGCCGCGCGTGCTGCCTTCGATCTCAAGCACACGCTTCAGCGTCTCGTTGTCGAGGATCTTGAACCAACCGACGAACCCGAGGCGTCGCCCAGGGTTCGCCGCGGCATTAAAGTAGTCGACGTGCAAGAGCGGCTGCGGTCCAGGATTCGACACGACGTGCCATGAACGACCTCGATTTCGTCCGAATCCTGATCGGGGCCCGCGAACGCGTTCGTATCCACGCTTGACCGCATTGCTCCGCCGCATATTGAATCCCCTTACGGCACCCCCGAATCGATCCGGTGCGATAGACAGGGTCGGGGCGGTCGCTTCCCGCATTCGAAAAACGACGGCAATCCCTGTCTCTTGAAGTACGATGTACACATTAACCCGACTGGACATAGAGCCCGAATTGCGGGTGGTATTCCGGTCCTGTGGATGCGGTCCTGGTGACCATTTCCACTTAGAAGTGACCAATTTCATTGAGGGAGGATTGCGATGATTCGACGAAGTCGTCCGTTCCTTTGCATTGCCGGCGTCGTTCTGGTTTGCGCGCCCCTTTGGGCCCATCATGCTTTCGAAGCCGAATACGACCGAAACCAGCCGGTGACCATGACCGGCACCGTCACGTTGATGGAGTGGATGAATCCGCATATCTATTTCTTCATCGATGTCGAAGACGATTCCGGAAACGTCACCAACTGGGCCGTTGAAGGCGGCGCCCCGAACGGACTCTACCGTCGCGGATGGCGAAAGGATTCGCTCAAGCCGGGAGACGAAGTGGTTGTCGACGGCTGGCTCGCCCGGGACGGCTCCAACTCGCTGAATTCCAGCACTGTTGTGAGGTCGTCGGACAATCTACGCCTCTTCGCGGGGACCTCCAACCGCGAAGCGGACAACTGAGCCTGTTGCCATGGGGAGGCGCACATTGAAAGTATTCACGACCGTGGCCGCGTTCTTGAGTCTTGTTCTGTTGGCAGGCTGCTCCACGCCATCGTCCGATACCCAGGTTGCTGACGAGGCGGTCCATCCCGATCTGCGCGGTCTGTGGGCGGGCGGCGCCCGGGACATCGGGGCGATGATGGAGGAGATCGGACAGCCGATTCCATTTACCGACTTCGGAAGAGAGCGATGGGAAAATGTCGACCTGGCGTTGAATCCGAATGGCTACTGCCTGCCACCGGGACCGCAGCGAGCGATCACCGGGCCCTCGCCGTTTCTGATCGTCCAGACCGATGACGTAATTGCGTTCTTGCACGAGAACCATGGCATGTATCGCCCCATCTACATGGATGGGCGGGGCCATCCGGACGATATCCTGGATTATCCGCAGTTCAGAGGTCACTCGATTGGAAGCTGGGAGGGGGACACTCTGGTTGTCGACACCATCGCCATCGACGAGCGGACCTGGCTCGACAGTTATGGGCTGGAGCATAGTCTGGGATTGCATCTCGTCGAACGGTTTCGGTTGTCGGACCCCGATACGCTGGAGTATTCAGTGACCTTCGAAGATCCTGAGTTCTACCGCGAACCCTGGACGCTGACGATCGATCTGGAACGACAGATCGGGACCCGTCTGATTGAATACGTGTGCAGCGAGAACGAACGGGATCTGGTTCGGTTGCGATCCACGGAAGCAAGGTAATTGGCCTGATCTGAAACTTGACCAGTTTCAAGCCGTGGAACGAGAGGATAGCCAAGCTCTTTGCTCTTTCGCGGCTTGAGTGATTGCCGCCAGCCCGCCTTTATCACGGGTTTTCGTCGCGAAGAGTCGGAGACGCCGTTGCCATTGACAGCGGGCCCTGGCGCTTGATCCACCGCGAGGAACGCGCCGCTACGCGCCCGGCGCGAGGAACGCGCCGTTGAACGCGGGCATCTCTTCTTTGGCGCGTGGATACGCGCCACGCCCCCTCTTCCTCCCCCGCGCCGCCCCCACATCGTCCGCGCCGTATTCCAATTCAGTCGGAAACCTCCCAGTCCCACGCCCTGGCGCGCTTGACCCGGCGCGAGGAACGCGCCGCTACGCGCCCGGCGCGAGGAACGCGCCGTTGAACGCGGGCATCCTGCCCGCAAAGGTCAGTCCGCATCCTGCATATTGGGCCGCCAAGGCTTGGCCTGCTTCCGTATTGCGTTACCGGGAAGAGAAGAGCGGGCAGGATGCCCGCGTTCCCAAGGCGCGCTACCGCGCGCAAGGTAAGGACGCATTATTCGGGATCACGCAACCCGAGTGCGGGCAGGATGCCCGCGTTCTCAGGCGCGTTCTCAGGCGCGTGGTGCGGCGCGCTTGATCCGGCGCGAGGAACGCGCCGCTACGCGCCCGGCGCGAGGAACGCGCCGTTGAACCTTCGCGCGCGTTCGTACCATCCTTATCGAAGGGAGGCAATCTGTAGCCCGCACATCGACAACGGTCCCACGCACAAGACTGGGCAGCGAGCCCTCCCTATTCCGTGGACAGTTGGTGAGTCGTATGTTCTGATCGCACCAATTCCCGCTTTCACGCCAATGGGATTGCAACAATCAAATTTCAGTTTGGTGGAGGAAAGCACATGAGAAGGCTATTGATTTCAGGGATTTTGATTCTGTTTGCCGTTTCCGGTACCGCATTCGCTCAGGGAACGACCAACGCCCGGCTGGGCGGGACCGTAACCGACGCGACTGGCGCATTGATTCCCGGCGCGGACGTCATTGCGACGAATATCAATACCGGGATCGTCACGAATGGGATCAGCAACGAGACCGGAACCTACCAGTTCGCCAGCCTTCAGCCGGGAAGCTACGAGGTGAGAGCGGAACTGCCGGGCTTCCAGACCACGACCTATAACAACGTGGTGCTGGGAATCTCGCAGCAGGTGCGCCTGAACTTCGAGCTGCAGGTCGGCACCGTCGCCCAGACCGTCGAAGTCACAGTGACGGACACCCAGTTGGCGACCTCGTCGGCATCCGTGGGCGCGGTGCTTCCCGAAGACCAGGTAAACGCGCTTCCTCTGAACAGCCGCAACGTACTCGATCTGGTCGGGACGCAAGTGGGCGTCCAGTACGGGGGCGGGATCCGGGGCGGGGCGAACGCATATTTCGCCGGGACGCAAGCCTCCAACGTGAATACGCTGCGCGACGGTATCAGCGTAAACGACACGCGCCACAACGACGACGGCGCGTTCTCGGTCGCCTACACCAGCCCCGATCTGGTCCAGGAGATACGGGTGGTCGTCGCGGCCGCCGATGCGGAATACGGACGCGGCGGAGGCCAGGTCCAGATGGCGACACGCTCCGGGACGAATGAGTTTCACGGTTCCCTGTTCTATACCAACCGAAACTCGGCGCTCGAAGCCAGCAACTGGTTCAACAACTTCAACAAGGTTGAGAAGGACTACGCCAACCGCAATCAATTCGGCGGACGCATCGGCGGACCGATCGTCTCGAACAAGACATTTTTCTTCTTCCTGTACGACGGTCAGCGATTCATCACCAAGGAAACCGTTCTCGGCGCCGTCCTGACGGAGGAAGCGCGGCAAGGTCTTTTACGGTATTTCCCCGGCGTGCAGAACGGCAACGCCGCTTCGAACAACCCTTCGGTGGACTTCGCCGGGAATCCGGTCCAACCGTCCGGAGCGACTGGACCTCTCGAGAGCAGGAGCGTTTTCGGTCTCGATCCCGTGCGGCCCGGGTTCGACGAGAGCGGATGGGTTCAGGCGGTGATTTCCAGAATGCCGATGCCGAACGATTTCACGGTGGGCGATGGGCTGAACACCGCGGGCATCCGGTGGACGCAGAGAAGGCGGGCGAACAACGATTTCCACGGAGGCTCGCAGGAAGCCAACCGCAACCAGATCAACTTCAGGATCGATCACAACTTCAACGCGGCGCACCAGTTGTTCATTACGGGCACCAGGGAATCGAGCGAATCCGACTTGCAGATTGCCCCGTGGCCGGGCCCGGACGGGGGCTGGGCCAGCGGTGGCGTGGCGTTCAGGAAGCCAAGCATCTATACGGCCACCCTGGTGTCGACGCTATCGCCCACAGTCTTGAACGAATTCCGATTTGGCCAGCGCCGGCAGATCATCGATTCTCTCTCCGGATTCGAACGGCCCGATCGAAACGGACCGGAGGTATTTGCCCAGCTTCCGGTGCAAAACGGCGTTTCGTTCATACCGAAGTCGCAACTCTTTGCCGAAAACTTCATCTTCGGGGGATTCAACGGCACTCGCGGCAACAACGCACCCCGGTGGTCGGCCTCCGACTCGCTGAGTTGGACTCGAGGCGAACATTCCTTCAAGGTGGGCGCGGAATGGGGGCACACCCAGGCCGAGGGTTGGACCAACCAACTGGTATTTCCCTACGCCCATCTGGGAGCGGGTGGTGTGGGCATCACCGGAATCGATTCCGGCAACTTCCCCGGTGCGAACGGTAACGATCTGGACACGGCCGAGGCATTGCTGACGGACCTGTTCGGTTCAGTGAACAATGTCCGGCAGGGGTTCGCTCTGGCCGGTTCTGACGATCTCCGGTTCATCGATGGCGGCGAAGCGGGTCTGAACGAAATCGTGCCGAGCACGCGAAAATTCTTTCTGAGGGATTGGCGGCAGAGCGATTTCAGCGCTTTCTTCAAGGACGAGTGGAAAGTGAGCCCGGACGTGACCCTCAACCTGGGCGTCCGGTGGGATTGGTACGGCGTGGGTTACGACAACAATGGCCTGACCACGGCGCCAATCATCGGGAGCGCCGCGGCATTCGGAGTTTCCGGCACCGATTGGGATGCCCTGTACCAACCCGGGGCGATGAACGGATCGCTGACCCAGTTGCAGTTTGTCGGCCCCAATTCCCCGAACCCGGATCGGCAACTCTGGCAGAACGATAACAACAACTTCGGTCCCGAAATCGGGATCAGTTGGAATCTGCCCTGGTTCGGCCAGGATCGGACGGTCCTTCGCGCCGGGTATTCGGTGAGCCATACCGACTCTTACGACATATCGAATCTGCACAACGCGCAGGTTGCCGTCGGGACCAGCGTCACCACCGACTTTGAGCAGGCAGCGTTGATGACGTTGACGGATCTGCCCATTCCCACCCCGATATCGGCTCAACCTCTGCAGTCCGTGCCCGTCACCGATCGGTCGTTGACCTTGACGATCTATGACGACAATCGGCGAGCGGCCTACACTCAGAGCTTTAACGCCTCTATTCAGCGCGAACTGGCGCCTGGCCTGACGTTCGAAATCAAGTACCTCGGCACCAAGGGAACGAAGCTCCGAAACCGGCTGGAACCGAACCAGGTCAACCTTTTCGAGAACGGACTGCTCGACGCGCTCAACATCACTCGGGCCGGCGGCGACGCGCCGTTGTTCGATCGGATGCTGGGCGGTATTTCGCGAAGCGGCAACACGGTGGGCGTGGACGGCTTCACCGGCTCCGACCTGGTGCGGACCGACTCGAGCACGCGGACCCGCCTGGCCAATGGGGACTTCGGCGAGATCGCGGACCGCTTGAATCGATCGTCCATTTTCGGTCTGGCGCCGACCGAGGTGCTCCGTAAAAACGGGTTGCCCGACAATTTCATCGTGCCGAATCCGCAGTTCCGAAGGATCCGTCTCGACACGAACTCCAACAACTCCACGTACCATTCCCTGCACGCGGTGACCACCAAGCGTCTGTCTTCAGGTCATTCCTACCAGGTGCAGTACTCGTGGAGCCGGACCCTTGGGATCCAGAACGGCGAAGGGCAAACCAGCTATCTCGATCCCCGGAACCGATCGCTGAACCATCGATTGCTCGGCTACCACCGGACGCATGATTTCAGAGTGAACGGTCTCGTCCAGTTGCCGTTCGGGCCGGGACGCGCACTGCTGGGCAATTCCTCGGGAGTGGTGGCCCGGTTGGTTGAAGACTGGCAGTTCGCAGCCATCTTCAACGTCACCTCGGGAGCGCCCCTGACGGTTCAGGCGTCGACGGCTACAATCTATGAGAACGACGACAACACGCCGGTCGTGTTGGGGGACATCTCGAAGGCTTTCGGCGAAGTGACAAGGGTCAGCAACGGCGTCGTCTACTTCGACGGCCTCCAACAGATCCGGGATCACGGAGTGGCCAACGTCACTTCTTCGCTTCAGAGCCGGTACACCAACCGGGCGATCGCGGATGCCTCGGGCAACCCGATACTGATCAATCCGGAACCCTGGCAACTCGGGACCATGGGCCTCTCATATTTCGAGGGGCCGGGCAATATCGGGCTGGATCTGGCCGCGACCAAGAAGGTGCAGATCGGTGAAAACCAGGAGTTCGAGTTGCGGGTGGATGGCATCAACATCCTGAACCGCCCCAATTTCGGGAATCCGAGCATGAACATGAACTCCAGCAGTTTCGGGCGGATAACCCGTTCTACCGGCGAGCGTTCCTTCATCATCAACGCGCGCTACAGCTTCTGAATTTCAGGATTAGCCCGCCTTTCTCACGGGTTTTCGTCGCGAAGAGTCGGAGACGCCGTCAGAGCTACGGCGCGTTCCTCGCGCCGGGCGCGTAGCGGCGCGTTCCTCGCGCCGGATCAAGCGCGCCAAGACCTGAGGGTTTCTGACTGATTTGAAAGAAAGCACACACGATGGGTGGGAACGGACCGAAGATGCGCGCCAAGCACTGACGGATGGATCCGGCGCTGTAGCAGACAACTCGTGAGAAATGCGGGTCAGTTCCGGGATAGTTCCGGAACCTTTCCTGGACAAAAACAGAGAAACTCCGCTTTTACGCGACAAACCGGCCGGGCACTCCCCGGCCGGTTTCTTTTCATGGCGCCTGGCTCATGGCGCCGAGCAGGGTGCCGGATTCCATCCGGAATCGTCCGGTTCCCGCCGGAAGTACATGGTGCGAACCCAAAGGTCGCTCAGATACTGCGGGTCGTCGACGATGGCCGTTACAATCAGGTAATCTTCCCCGCCAGCTTCGGCGATGCGGTTGACGTACTCGGTGAGGACCGCGTTCTCGCTGTAGGGGACACCGTTCGGCCTCAGGTAGCCGGGCCGCATCCGGTTCGTGACGACCTTCAACTGGCCTCGGCTCGTGTCGGTCCCGCCGGACGCGAATTGCCATTCGGCGACTGAGTCTCCCTGCCATGTGGTTCCATCTGCCGGCGGCGCCGGCCCGAAGCGGAACAAACGGGTTTGCAACCCGGCATCGATGTCCATGCGAAGCGACTCATCGTCCTCCCACCGGACGTTCAAACGAACGGGCAGCCGCATTATGGCGGCGGCGCCGTACACCTTGCATTCCCTGCCGGTTTCGGTGGACGGGTCCCATTGGTCGGCGACCCGGCGCCCCTCATCGTTCAGTGGAATGCCCATGTAGTCCCCCTGGGGCGGCCGGATCATCCGGTAGCGCCAATCGTCGCTGATCAGGGACACCCAGTACCCGGTCAGATCGAGGGGAGCAGCTTCGCGGGAGGATGCGGGCGATTGCGGGTAAGCGCGGACCGCCGCCGCTGGAAAGGCCATCGCGCCAACCGTCAGCATTGCGAGGCCCCATTTCCGGATCGATGACCGGCAAACCATTGAGAGGACTGTCCGGGCTGTTATGAAACGGATGTCTTCGGGAAGCATGGCGTTCACTCTTCCCCTCGAAGGCTGCGATACACCGCCTCGACGAACATATCAGTCGTCCAGGGACCGGCAGTGGCGCCGTAACGGCTGTCGTATCCCGCGGTGGGTTTTGCAGCACGCACTTCTTCGAGGCCCATCCCCATGTCGATCATGTTCTGGACGCGATCGCGGATGATCGTCAGCATGTCCCGGTAGTACGCGACATCGGCCGAATCGCTGAGCCGTCCGTGACCGGGAACGATCATCGTTCCACCCTCGGTCCTGAATTCAGGAAAGGCCACGTCCAGAACGAGGTTCAGACCGTCGATAATTCCCTGAACGCTCCCCCCACCCTCAAGGTCGATGACAGGATAGCGGGTCGTTACAAAGATATCGCCCGTACTGATCACGTCCGAGCCGCGGAACCAGACCAACACGTCGCCATCGGTGTGCGCCGAAGGTTGGTGTAGGAGTTGAATGCCTTCGCCGTTGAAATGTTGGCTGAGCTTGAAGTACTCGCTACGGAAAGTAATTGTCGGCCAAGCTCCAAACGGCACTGGAGACGGACCATCGAGAGTCGTTGCCATCCGCAACAGAACATTTTCGTGCGTGTAGATTGCGGCGCCCTCTGCCGCGTCATCGATCGTCGTTGCAACGTTGCCCCCCGTGAGCGTCATTCCGGCCGCGGCAATCGCCTCGTTGCCTCCCATGTGATCCGGGTGGAGGTGGGTATTGATCACGAAGCGAATCGGTTTCGGCGGAGGCGGCGGCCGGCGCTCCAATTCGAAAGCCGGGCGGGTCGGCGCTCCGCCGGGGCTTCGCGGCGGGTTGGCGCTGAGTTGCACCTGTAGTCCACGGATCGCCGCCAGAACGGCCTCGCTCGTTTCCGATGAGCCGGAATCGACCGCAAGGACGCCGTCGGGTCCCACCGATACGGTCACGTTGCCGCCTGCGCCGACGATCATGTAGACCGGACCGCGCACATGCAGCACCTCGATGTTCGCGTCCTGCGGACCGCTCTGCGTCCCGCGAGACGGAACCGCGAAACACATCGCCAACATTATCGCGGCGCCCGCTGCCGGAAGGACCCGGAGCGATCCACAGCAGGCAGATCCTTTCACGAACACCTCCGGCTACCTTGTGGGCTGGCTGGTTTCGAGCTTCAACTGAAACTCGGGGTACATCGTTTCGGCCCCGCCCCATATGGCGTCTTCGGGAAGCGCCAACCCCTGGGTGAAGCCGGTCAGAAACGGATTCGTTCCCGGCAGGAATTGGGGCACCTCATCCAGAGGCCTGTCGACTTCTTCGACGACATCGCAGGGATACGGATCCAGTTGCTGGTTCAGGTCCAGACGATACTCGACACTCCGGACGAACGGTTCGGTCAGATAGACCGGATCGTGAACGATCCAGATCCAGGTCAGGAAATCCTCGTTGCGGACCCAGTATTGCGTCAGGGTGGCCAAGTCGCTGTTCGGGACGCCGTTGCGTTCGAGATAGGCTTCCTTGAGGTGGGTGGTCGAAATCTTGAGCATGTCTCCAACCCACTCGCCGGTGGAGAAACCGGCCCAACTGTGCGCGGCGTTCGGCGAGGGATGCGGCCTGCCGTCCATATAGATGGGGTGATCGACGGATCGGAGCCACTCGGCGTGAAACGCGACGACCTCCCGCGTCACGGGGTCCACTTCCTTCCAGATCTTCAGCGCCGACGCGCCAAGCAGAATGTGGGCGGCGCCGTGAGGCCGGCATTGCCACTGGGGCAATGAAAGGATCCCCGGGTTCCAGCTCTCTGCTCTGGCACGCGCATCGTCGTTGAGCGGCATTCCAAGCCAATCTCCCAGGTCGATCTGCTGGCTGCGTTGGGGCGAAGCGACCTGGGCCCACTCTCCGGAAAAATCGATCTGGGCCGATGCCGGAAGGCATGCGATCGATAACAGGACGAGCGACGCGCCGTTCACCGCTTTCATGGCTGTCATGGCTGTCATGGCTTTCATGGCTGTCACGGCGGCTTGCACGGTCATGTACTTATCCCCGGGTATATGCAGCGGCCGACGGCATAATGTACAACGCGAGTCGGAATTGGACCTTAACGAGATGCGAGGATACTTGCAAGCTGTTCGCGGACATTTTCCAGCGATGGGGTCTGCGGATCATCCGGATTACGCTCGAGGTACGTCGTCACCGCCTCCAACGCCTCCTGGTATCGTCCCTGACGGTTGAATACGTTGATCAGTGCCAGGAACGCGTCGTCCAAATCGCCGTCGAGTTCGATCGCGCGGTTGAGCATGGATTCGGCCCGGGGATATTCGGAGGTCTTGTACAGCGCGACGCCCAGAAAATAGTGGGCCGTGGGGGAAATCGGATCGATGGCGACAGCGGCCTCCAGAGTCTCGACCGCCTGGCCGAAGAGATCCCGCGCTTCCTCGGTCCGGCCTTCAATATCCCTAGCCTCTCCCTCCTGATAGTAAAGCGTCCCGAGATTGACGACGGGGACCACCCATGGGGGATTCAGTTCCCGGGCTCTCTCGAACGCCGTCCGCGCCTCGTCGTACCGGGCTGCCAGCGAATACTGGGCTCCGAGACTATTGTGTGCCTCCGCATAGTCGGGAGCGAGTTCGAGCGCCCGCACCAGATGCTCGATGCTCCGTTCGCTGTTGCCGTCAGCCGATTCCTCGATCGCCTTTTCGTATTCCTCGATCGCTTCGTCCGGAATATTGGCCGCCAGCGTCCTCAGGTCCACCACGTAGGCGCTGCTGCCGCCGGGGTCTCCGCGTACTGTCGGCGGCGGCGCCGGATTCAGAACGATCATGACGCGCCCCCCGAAACGAAGATCGACGTGCCGGTCGAGACGTTCGCGATACGGCTGGAATCCATCGGCTTCCACCACGACGTAATAGACACGTCCGAAATCGAGCTGGACGTTTCTAAATGCAAAGCGGCCCGATCCGTCAGTGTACGCAAACCCGATTCGTTCGGAACCCTGACCCTCAAGCCGGACTTCAATTATCCCGTCCGGTTGACGCGGAGTCTGGACGATAATGCTTCCTTCGATCGTCATCGCCCGCGGGCCGGAATCCCGCGGTATTGAGTCCCGCGGTATGGGGTTCCGTGGCGGTGGGGTTGGAACCGGGGCGCGAGGTTGTGGCGGTCTTTCCTGCGCGGAACTCGGCGCCGCAACCGCTTCGGCGGTCATTGCGGAAAGAAATCCGGTCAGAAGCAGAATGGCAGTGCCTAGCCAAACGCCGTATGGGAAGTCCCGTTTCATCGCTGAAATTGTTTCACATTCGAAGATAAGCCGCCAACAATCTCGGGGTGGAAGCCGCCGGACCCGATGGCGGCGAGAATCTGACCGCAAAGAGATTGCATAAACTTCCAGGCCACGCCGCCTGAAGGCCCACTATTGCGGATATGGGCAACCCGGTGCGGGCAAGATGCCCGCGTTCCCAGGCGCGTATCGTTGCGCCGCCGAACCTTCGCGCGCTTTCGTACCATCCTTACATTGTCGTCCCTGATTGCGGACACCCGTATCAGTTGACAATCAGCAGTCCGTCGACCGCGACGACTTCCTCGCGGGTCCACTTCAGCGGATTGATCTCCATGACGAACCGGTCCCACGGCGCCGACACGGCGAGTTCTGAAAAACGTGCGATGAACCTGGCGGCGGGATCGGTCTCACGGGGAGGCACGGCGGCTGGGGGTCGAATGCGGAGTCTCGAGAGCATGTGGGCGGCCAGGCCGGGGCCGACGGGGGCGCGCTCGGTGACGACCTCGTCGAGCAGCTCTGTCCAGTGCCCTCCGGCTCCGCAGGTCACCATGGTCCCGAAAAGGGGGTCTCTGAATGTCGTCACGAGCAATTCGACACCGCCCGGGAACATTTTCTGTACGTACACGCCTTCGAGTTCAACCGGAATCCGTCGTGCGCGCGCGTTGAGTTCCTGGAACGCCGCACGCACGTCTTCCGGACCTTGGAGTTCAAGCGCAATAAGACCGGCTTCGGCCCGGTGAGTGACCCCGGGACCGATGCCCTTCAGCGCGACGGGAGGTCCGATGGACTCGGCGGCTTCGAGCGCTTCAGCCTCGTTCCGGACCAACCGGGCGGCGGCAACCGGCAGCCCGGCCGCGCGAAGGATCCGGTGGCACTCCGGTTCGGAAACCACGAGACGTGCATCCGTTTCCGGCACGAACGGGGCCCAATCGAACGGCGCGAGATCCTCCTCGGCCGGACGTTCCGGGCGTTGCGGGCGTTCGAGGGTTTCGGCCGACGAATGCATCCGGCCAATGACGCGAATCGCACGTTCCGTGTCCAGGAACATGAATATTTCTGCCGAGGCGAGCCGTTCCCGGACTCCGGCGGGCGGCGAGGGCCAGCACACGAACACGGGTTTGTCCGTGCGTTCGACCAAACCCAGAATCACGTCCGAAATTTCGGTGGCCCGCGACGCGAGCGAACCCGCGATAAACAACACTGACTGAATCGCGGGCTCCGCGGCAACCGCCTCGAGCGCCTCAGGCAACCGCGCCAGAGATTCCGGGCGAAACGCCGTTGTGGGGGTGAGGTCGAGGGGGTTTGCCAATGTCGCCACCGAAACCAGCAACGGACGCAGGCGCTTCAGGCATTCGTTGCTCAGAGAAGGCGTGGTCAGCCCGCGCGCGGCGCACTGATCGGCAGCCAGCACGCCGTTGCCGCCACCGAACGTAACGATCCCCACGCCCGGCAGTTTCGGCAGCCGGCTCCGCGTGCGGACCAGCGTCAAGGAGACGTCGACGAGTTCTTCGAGAGAGGACACGCGAATCACTCCCATCTCTTCGAAAATGGCATCGTAAACGCGGTCTTCACCGACAAGTGCGCCCGTGTGGGCCAGCGCCGCCTGTCGGCTGACGCCCGTTGTTCCCGCTTTGATCAGCACGACCGGCTTGCCGCGGCTTCGGGCTTCTTCGAGGGCACGCAGGAACCGGTCCGCGTCCCCGACACCTTCCAGGTATCCCCCAATCACGGCGGTTCCCGGATCGCACGCCAGGGCATACAGGTAATCCGCAAAGCCGACGACCGCCTCATTGCCGCTGCTGATCATGTAGCGGGTTCCGAAACCCGCCTGCTGCATCATCGAAAGCGCCCCCGTACATATGCCGCCGCTCTGACCCAGAATCGATATCGAGCCGGGGCGGAGCGATTCCATTTCGTAGAGAGCCGTCGAGAACGTCGACGTGGCGGGCAGACTGGCGTTGATGACACCGACGCAATTGGGCCCGCAGAGATTGAATCCGTTGTTGCGGCAAACCGCCGTCAGTTCCTGCTGCAGGTCAACCCCTGCGCTTCCCGCTTCGGCCAGGCCCCCGGCGTAGGCGATACCATGGGTGATGCCAACCCGCGCGCATTCCTCGATCGCACCGATCAGCGCGTTGGCCGGGACTGCCAGGATCGCCAGATTAGGGACCTCCGGCAAAGCCGAAAGGCACGTCAGGCAGTCACGTCCGGCGACGGTCCCGCCTTTCGGGTTCACCGGCCACACCGGCCCTCGAAATCCGAACTTGACGAGGCGGCGCACGGTGTCGCCTCCGAGGTTTCCCGGACGATCCGAGGCACCGATGACAACAACCGACGACGGTTCCAGAATTCCGGAGACGTCGAGGAACGGTTCCTCCACCTTGGAGAGCATTCAGAGACCCAGTGCCTGCAGGATGCCGATGGAGGACGACGGAAGCGGGACACGCAGGAGTTGTTCGAAAACGTAGTGGGTTCCGAAACTTCCCGCGATCGCCAGGACGATCTTCAGCACCAGGCGCTCCCGGCTGAAGGCGGTCAGCAGAAAGAGAAGGAGCCCCAGCATCGTCAGGTTGAACCCGAGGCGTTCCACAAGTATCGCGAACGCAACGAGCGACAGAGCCACCCCGGCGACTCGCAGTAATCCACCGCGATCCCCAACGAAGGGCGTAGTTGTTTCCGCGGGCATTCCAGCGGCGCCGGCAAACCAGAACGCGCTCGATACGGTCAGAACGACACCGATGCCGAAGGCGAAGGATCCGGGGCCCAGTCCGAATTCCCCGGTTAGTCCCAGACCGTACCCCGCGAAAATCAGGTACAGGCCCGTTGCGACAAAAACAAGGCTGGCGAGTTGGCGCGGACGCCGCATCAAACCGCCGCGACCTCGACGCTGGCGTCCCCAACTGTCAGTTTCGTCCGGTCGCCGTCTTCGCACCAGACTTCGAGCCGGTACGTTACCGTTCCGCTGGCGTTCGGCTCCCGGGAAAGCACTCTTCCCCGAACGAAGACCTTCGTGCCCAGGAATATCGGCTTGATGAATTTAGTGCGCAACTCGCCATTTTCCAGATAGGCCATGCCGAAGCACTGCAGCAGCATGCTGGAGATCCAGTTGGTCGAGATCATGCCGTCGGCGATAATACCGGCCAGTCCCTGCGTCCTGGCGTACTCCTCATTGGTGTGGATGTTGGAAGCCACCCTGGCCAGTTCTCCCTTCGCCGCCGAAAGCATCGCGCTGTCGTACCATTCGATCCGTTCCGGAGTAACAACCCGAACGGGTCCTTTGATTTCGGACCCCACCGTCAGTCCGCTTGGGCCGCCATGTTCATTCATCGACGAACTCCTTGTCGGCTTCGTACTGGAGAAGCGTCTTGTCGGTGTAGGTGGTGACGAGCCTTCCATCCGAAGTATGGACTTCAAGGAAGTAATCGATATAGTGTCTGCCGCGCTTGACGTACTTGTCGGTAATGCGTCCGCTGACAATCAATCGTTCGCCGACGAAGGCCACACTGGCATGGCGCGCGTGGTATTCGTAGTGGATGCGCGCGTCCGGCCCCATGTCGCCGGCCACTCGTTTCTCCTTGAGGCAGTTTTCCTCGAGAATCCGCATCTTGTCGACGTGGATCATGGTCGGCGGACGAATCTGACGGCCTCCGGGGGCCTCCGGCGAATGCATCCATTCGGAGTTTTCCTCGACTCCGTGCGCGTACTCGCTCGCCATGAACGAAGTCAGTTCGTACTCCACCGGTTCGAACACATCGCCGGCTTCGAGATCGCTGATGTAGCCTCCGAGCATTTTCCCCCTCACTGACCCAAACCGGCGCCCAGAACCCGTCGCAGACCCCCGCGGGGGTTTGCCGCGGCCGATCCGGAATCGGCTACGGAAAAATAACGCCTTGAAAACAGTCAACACCCTAACAACGCCGGACTGTCCGCGGTTATTCTACGCTGTCGTGTTGCAATTCGACCCATGGTAGCTGAATCGTCGTTGTGAATCATGACCCTGGGGAACCGATCGTCAATCGTGGGCGCCATCGACTGTCACGTGCACGTTTTTTGCGATGCGGACTATCCTTACGCGGACAATCCGGTTTATGAACCGCGGCCGGACCAGAAGGGTACGGTCGGGACGTTTCTTGCCACCCTGGATACCCACGGTCTGACTCATGGACTCCTGATCGGGGCACAACCGTATGGCTCGGACAACCGCTGCATGCTCGACGCCATCGCCGAATCCCGCGGACGCCTCAAGGGAATCGCGCTGGTTCGAACCGGCATCACCGATCGCGAACTCACCCGGCTTGCGGACCGGGGTGTCGTGGGCATTCGTATCAACCTGTCGACCGACGGGATGCGTCCGTTGACCGAGCGCGGTGCCAAACGGTTGCTTCGGCGAATTTGCGAAATGAATTGGTTCGTTGAGATTCACTGTCAGATGGACGAACTCGCCGAGGCCGCGCCCCTGCTCCAAACGACAGGCGTGCGGGTCCTGATCGATCACTTCGGCCGTCCCAACCCCGAGCGCGGCCTCATGCAGCCCGGCTTCCAGGCACTACTCGAGATCGGGAAGACAGGCGGGGGAGCGGTAAAGCTGTCAGGTCCGTTTTCAGTTCGATCGATGGCCCGCCCTACCTCGATTGCGACGCCTTCGTTGCCGCGGCGGTCGAAGCATTCGGGTTGGAGAACTGCGTCTGGGGTTCGGACTGGCCATTCGTTCTGACGGATGAACCCGTCGAATACGGTACTGTCTATAGATGCCTCTCCCGCTGGTTGCCGGATCCACAAGACCGGCACACGGTGTTATGGGAATCGCCAAAGCGTCTGTTTGAATTCTGAATTCGACCGTATCGGCAACTGCGGATCGATCTGTGGAAAGATTACCGGTATCATCGCATCGCACCCCGGTTCGTGCGGGGATTCCGAGATGGCCTCTGGCCAGTGGAGAGAGTTCATGAACCGCGCCCCGGCGGCAATCGCGATCGCAATCCTGACGAGCCTGACGTTGACGAGCGTTTCATGTACGCCGGCTGTGCCCGATGAATTTCCGTCAGGGCGTCCTATCACGATCATCGTGCCCTACGCCGCCGGTGGAACGACCGACGCAACGGCACGCACGCTCGCGGCCGACCTCGAGGCCGAACTCGGGACCTCCATCCAGATCGCGAATCGGCCGGGTGCGGCATCGCAGGTCGCCATGACCCAACTCATCGCGGCCCGGCCCGACGGCTTCACGCTGTCCTACGCCGTGTTGCCGACGGTGATCAATCACTATCTCGATCCGGAGCGGAACGCGCCCTATTCGCTCGAGGATTTTCAGATGGTGGCGCATCACTGGCTTGTGACCGGAATGATTGCCGTCGGAGAGGACAGTCCCTACCAAACGCTCGACGATCTGATCGCCGCCGCGCGAGAGAGTCCGGGAACGATCACCGTCAGCGACAGCGGACTCCTCGGCAATCCGCATCTGATGGTGCTCATGCTGGAGGAAGCCGCCGGGGTCGATTTCGCGTCGGTGCACTTCGATGGGGGCGCGCCGTCGGTCACAGCACTGTTGGGCGGACACGTCGCGGCGGTGGCCGGAGGAGTATCCGATGCCGTCACACGGGTCCGGTCCGGAGAGATGCGGGTTCTCGCCATCGCCGGTGAAGAAAGGAGCGATTCCCTTGAAGGCGTTCCGACGATGACGTCTCTGGGTTATGACGTGATTGCGGATTCAATGGCCGGTATCGTCGCTCCGGCCGGCACGCCCGCGGATATCGTGGATATGCTCTCCGAGGCCATCGGCCGGGTGGTGATGGGGGACATCCACGCCGAGCAACTGCGGCGGTTGGGCGATATCACTCCGCTCTACCTCGGTCCGGAGGCCTACGCCGAGGCCTGGAGGGCATACGAATCCAGGCTGGCGCCGCTGCTTCAGAACATCCGCGGCGAATGAACATTTCGGGAACTAAGAAAAGTACAAAGAGAAAGGAACGACACCAGATGAGCAAGAAAGAGTTCAAGTATTTCAGAATGACAACGGAACGCGGCATCACCACCGTGACGTTCGATCGGCGGCCGGTCAACGCCGTCTCGTTCGACGTGTATCCCGAGATACGGGAGTTGTCCGAAACGATCCAGTCGAGCGACGAAACCCGCGTCGTCGTATTTACCGCTCCGCCGGACGCCCGGGCCTGGTGCGGCGGCGCCGATGTGAACGACTTCCTGCCGCTCGACTACGACACCCGGATGGCGCGGTACGGACTCATCAACGAGTGCCTGCCGCGATTTTTCGAACTCGACCGCCCGGTGATCGCCGCCATCAACAGCCACAGTGTCGGTGTGGGATTGGTCCTGGCCAGCTTCTGCGACATTCGCGTCGTCTCGGACGAAGCGTTTTTTGCGTGCCCCGAGATCGACCGGGGCGTTCTGGCAGGAGGGGGTACCTTTCTGACGCGAGTGGGCATCCCTCAGGGCAAGATGCGCGAGATGATCTATACGGGCCGCCGTTTCATGGCCCGGGAACTCCAGGAAACCGGCTTCTTCAACTACATTGTTCCGAAAGACCGGGTCATGCCGAAATCCATGGAACTCGCCGAAGTAATCGCAAGGAAGTCGTTACCGGCGTTGAAGGAAAACAAGATCTGCACCAACGCCGCTGAAACGATGGCCTGGACCGAGTCGTACAAAATGACGCAGGAACGCAGCGCCAAGCTGACCGTTACAAGCGACGCCAAGGAAGGCATACGGGCCTTCCTTGAACACAGGGCACCGAACTATCGGGACTTGTAGCCCGGGGCACCCCGCACGGATCATGCCACCCACCACGGAACATCGCGCGAATCGGCCCTTCCAGATTGCCGCCGCGGTGTGCGTTTTGTTCGCATTGGGCATCGCACGCGAATCGATCCGGCTCGCTTTCTACTCCGCCGCCGGGCCCGGGCCGGGTTTCTTTCCCTTGTTGTTGTCGGTGGCCTTCGCCGGACTCGGGGGAACGTTGTTCTGGCAGGCCACCTCTGGAAGAGTCGAACTCCCGTCCGTGGATCTCGTGGGAAAAAGGGCGGACTATTCCCGGATCGCAGCGATCATGGCCGCGCTGCTGGGAGCGATGTTGCTTCTCCAAACGCTTGGCTTCCGCCTCACATTCCTAGCGTTGTACATGGTGCTGATGAACCTGTCGGCACCGCGCCGCTGGGTCCGGACAACGTTGCTCGCACTGGCCGGAAGCTTTGGCGTCTACCAGGTCTTCGTCGGGATTTTCGAGATCCCGCTCCCGGTCGGGATCCTCGGATTCTGACGGCACAAGCGGATGGAAACCTTCCAATTGCTGATGGGCGGATTCGCCACCGCCCTCCAGCCA
Organism: Terriglobia bacterium; assembly: GCA_963555775.3. Lineage (GTDB taxonomy): Bacteria > Acidobacteriota > Terriglobia > 20CM-2-55-15 > 20CM-2-55-15 > JAJEDW01. Next base: position 1,376,216 of record CAUVWY020000010.1, read on the forward strand.
GCCAACCTGCTGTTTGCCTTGACAGGCTGCATCGTGGGGACGCTGGTCGGTATCCTGCCTGGCATCGGCCCGGTTGTGGGAACGGCGATGCTCATACCCCTGACGTTCGGCCTGGAACCGGCCCCCGCCATCATCATGTTGGCCGCCATCTACTACGGAGCGATGTACGGCGGCACACTGACTTCAGTGTTGGTCAACGTCCCGGGGGAAGCGGCTTCGGCGATCACCTGCCTGGACGGTTACGCAATGGCCAAACAGGGCCGGGCCGGGCCGGCTCTGGCCGTGGCCGCGATCGGGTCCTTCTTTGCTGGGACTGTGGCAATTATGGGACTGGTGCTGGTCGCGTTGCCCCTAACGGCCCTCGCGTTGCGGTTCGGCCCGCCGGAGTTCTTCGCACTGATCGTACTGGGGCTTTCACTGGTGACGGGGCTGGCCGGCACGTCATTACTCCGTGCCCTGATGGCCGCGGTCTTCGGGCTCCTGATTGCCATGGTCGGCATCGACCCTGTGGTGGGCGCGCCGCGTTTCACGTTCGGCGTTACCGAGTTGCTGGACGGCTTCAACGTCGTGCCCGTGGCGATGGGGTTGTTCGGCATTGCCGAAATTCTTGTCAACGCCGAAGGCGGGCCGGCCCAGGTGTTCCCGACAACCTTCCGATCGCTGATGCCATCGGTGAAGGATCTGAAGGACTCGGCCATGCCCGTCGTGCGCGGCACGGGGATCGGCTTTTTCGTCGGCCTGATTCCCGGCGTGGGGGCGGTGGTTCCGACGGTGCTGTCGTACGTCACCGAAAAGCGCGTTTCCAAAACGCCGGAAAAATTCGGGACCGGAATGATTCAGGGCGTCGCCGGACCCGAGGCCGCCAACAACGCGTATTCAAATGCGGCTCTCATCCCACTTTTCACCCTCGGTCTGCCGGGCTCCCCAACCGTCGCCATTCTGATGGGCGCGTTCATGATGAACGGTCTGATCCCCGGGCCGTTTCTGTTCACGGATCATCCCGACGTCGTCTGGACCGTGATCGCCAGCCTGTACATCGGCAACGTCATCCTGGTCGTACTGAATCTGCCGCTCATCCCCTTGTGGGTATCGATTCTGAAGATTCCGTATTCGATCCTGTCCGCCTTCATCCTGGGTTTCTGTGTCCTGGGCGCCTATACGTTGAACGGCAGCGTCTTCGACGTTGGCGTCATGCTGGCGTTCGGAGTGATCGGGTACCTGCTGAGAAAGCTGGACATCCCCGCGGTCCCCATCATCCTGACCATGATCCTGGGCCCGCTCATGGAACAGGCGTTGCGTCAGTCATTGGATATGTCTGGCGGCGATTTTTCGATCCTGTTCACGCGGCCGATATCCGCGACTCTGCTCGGTGTGGCCGCCCTCTCGCTGGTTCTGTCGACGATGCGGTTCTTTTCGAGCACCCGCCGTGAATCCGAGCTATGAAAGCCCGTACAGAAGTTGCCCGGCCACCGGATAAAACGATCGTTTAGTGTCGCGAACGGATCAAACAGGGCACCTTAACTCAGCGCAAGATCGAGAACCTCCTGACTGGAGTGGTATAACGAGGTGCGAACCGATGGCGAAGCTGCTGACCGGTGTGTGTAGAGTGCAGGTACGAGGATGGCGAACTTCTCAGACTTCATTGTATTTATTGACGAAAGTGGTGACTACAGTCTCTCCTCAATCAGTTCTGACTTCCCTATTTTTGCTCTGGCAGCATGTGTGATCGACAAGGAGGACTATTGCTTCAAGATCGTGCCAGCATTTCAGGAGTTCAAATTTCGGTATTGGGGTCATGATGCCACCGTTCTGCATGAGCGCGAGATACGGAGGGAAGAGAACGAGTTCGCTTTTCTTCGCAAGGATCGCAATTTGCGCGAGTGCTTCCTTGCCGATCTGAACGACCTGATGGCGAATGCGCGGGTTACGGTTTTCGCTTCGGTGATCGATAAGACACGCTTGCGTGACCATTACTCCGATCCCCGGAGCCCTTACGATCTCGCCCTCCATTCTTGTCTGGAAGGCATATGCGACTTTCTCGTTGAACGAGAACAGCGCGGTCGTCTGGCTCACGTTTTGTTTGAAAAACGCGGACACCGAGAAGACCGTGACCTCGAACTCGATTTCCGCCGCATTTGTGAAGGTAACCAGGAATTCAACTATCTCCACCCGCGTTTCAAACAAATGCGGTTCAAATCGTTGTTCCTGAAAAAATCCGCCAACTCGACCGGACTTCAAATAGCCGATCTGATCGCTCGTCCTGTCGCGTTGCATGAACTACGGCCGCACCAACAGAACCGCGCATTCAATATCATTGAACCGAAGTTGGGGAAAATCGAACGGCGTCCGTGATGCGGAAAAACAAAAGGGCCCCAGGAAAAGCCCGGAACCCTTCTGCCGACCGGGAATAGCCCAGCCCGTATATCATCCGATCAGGAAAAGCCCAATCCAATTACAAAAATAACATAGTGCCGACGATCTCGCACAAACTACAACTACGCAAGATTTGCGGATTCGCGACGACTCACGTCAGTTGTGAACGCGCCTTGGCACTTTTGCACAATTCGACGCCGGTGCGGTCCGGGCCGCTGTCCAGCGTCAAATTTTCTGCCATGGCTTCCGGGACGGCAGTTCGTTCTTTCCGCGGTTGCGTCGCCACGCAGAATAGCCCCCGATATACACGGGCAGCCAAGCGGCAAAGTTGATGAATAACATGCCGTTGACCGCGTGGCCGTTCATTCGGAAGAAACGATCCCAGGTCGTCTTGCTTCCCCTTTTTTGACAGCGGGACGTCCCGGGTCTTCCCGACAACTTTCCGATCCCTGATGCCATCGGCAAGGGATCTGAAGGAGTCGGCCTCCCCGCGGTTCCCATCATTCTGACCATGATCCTGGGCCCGCTCATGGAACAGGCGTTGCGTCAGTCATTGGATATGTCGGGCGGCGATTTTTCGATCCTGTTCACCCGGCCGATTTCCGCGACGCTGCTCGGTGTGGCCGCCCTCTCGCTGGTTCTGTCGACGATGCGGTTCTTTTCGAGCGCCCGCCGTGAATCCGAGCTATGAAAGTCCGTACAGGAGTTGCCCGGCCACCGGCAGTTCGATCTTGAGAATGGCGCCGTGCTCGGCCTCGGTGATGTAGAGCGTCTTCCGGTTCGGACCGCCGTAGGCCAAGTTGGTGGTCCGCATTCCCGCCGCCGACCGGATCCGGTAACGCGGTTCGCCCATCGGGCTGAAAACCCACACGGTGCCGAAACCGGCGTGAACCACGACGAGGTTGCCTTCTTCGTCGACAGCCATCCCGTCCGGGCCGGTCGGGATTCCGGAAAGCTGGATGAACATTCGAACGGGACCGACACCCTCGTAGCCGGGCTTGAGCGGGATGCCCAGGATCTGATTCGACCAGGTTGCCGACACGTACAACACCGTCTCGGAACGGTCGAGCACCAGGCCATTTGGCCCGGGAATGGCATCGAAGAGAAGATCCAGTTCGCCGGTTTGCCGCAGACGGTACACGCGGCCGTCCGGCTTCTGCAGCGCGCTCTGCCCCTGGTCGGTGAAGAAAAGGTCTCCGTTGCTGCCGAATACCAAGTCGTTCAGGCCCTTGAAGCCTTCGCGGTGGGCCTCGCCGAGGATCGTGGTCCGTGCGGCGGTTTCCGGATCGAATGCGAGCACGCCGTGCCGGTGGTCGGCCACGAACACGCGCCCGTCCTTATGAATCCTGAGCCCGTTGGGTTCTCCATCGTAGTCGGCGAAAACGCTCCACTCGCCGGCGGCCGAGATTCTGAAGATCCGGCCGTGAGCGAGGTCGACGGTGTAAAGGTTGCCGGCGCGATCGAAGGACGGCCCTTCCAGGAACGAATGCAACGGACCGGCGCCGCGCGCCTCCACCCACGCGGAATACTCTCCGGTGCGATGCAGTTGGGCGGGCATCCGGGTGAAGACTTCGGATTCCAGAATTTCAGGTGCTGGATACATGCGCGGCGCTACGTCGCTTTATTGTGCGTCGATGCCCCCGCCTTCGCTCTGGATGTAGGCATCGAGGCCGTCCATGGAGTCGTTCTGGAACTCGTATAATCGCTCCAGCATCTCACGCGCCTGCGCCTCGGTCGACCCGCCCAGGAAGACGGATCGCGCCAGGGCCGCCATCGCATCCTCGATCTCTTCGTCTTCGAAGTATGCCAACCCCAGACTGAAGTAAATGAGCGGATCGGGCACTACTTCGACGGAGCTTCGAAACTCCCTCTGCGCATCGCCGAACTCCTCCATCTGGAAATGGATCGTGCCCAGCGTCGAGTGGGCCGTGGACAGGAGGTTGGCCTTCTGCGCATCCCCCAGTTGGGCGCCGGCCGGACTTCCCAGGAAATTCTCCAGCACCTCCAGGGCATCCCTTGCATACGATTCGGCATCCTCGAAATGCTCCTGCCTATCGGATTCGTCCGCGGGCGGACTCTCCGCCATAACTGTGGAAATGACGAGCAGGGAGTTCAGATTCCTGGAATCCAGTGCCAGCACTCTCCGGGCATACTCCATCAGTTTGTCGACTTCGTTGGCATTCTGGTATGCCGCCATGATCCTTTGAAGAAAGAAAAACTGCGCGTCTTCGTGGGCCCGTGCCACTTCCTCGTATGCCGGATCCCCCTCGATGGACGGCCCGTAGCTCTCCCAGTCCCGATCGGCATTCTCAACGGCCAACTCCCCGTATTCCGCCATCCGCGCAGAATCTCCCAGGCCCCCGTAGGCGTTCATCATCGACTGATACAGGACGGTCCTCGCGTTCATGAACTCGTGCTCGAACTCGGGAAAGCCGGGGTCTTCGACGGCGTCTTCGATCTCGGCCAGGCGCGAGTCGTAGAAGGCCGACTCGGCCGCAAGAGCCGACTCGGCCTCGGTGACCGTCGATTGGTGGTCCCCCATCTGCACGTAGGTCTGCACGCGGACCCGGCGCACCAAGTGCGTCAACTCGCTCTCCGGATACGCCATCAAAAATCGATCGGACAACGTCAGGCTGTCCGGCGTGCCGATGGCGTCTTCAATTGCCTCCAACGCATCCAGTTCGGCCCGCGAATTCGGCGTCGGCAGGAAATCATTGTCCTGAGCCACTGCCGATCCCGGGGCGCACACGAGCCACAGGAGCGCCGCCGAAGCCCAGGCGGCCCCGTAAGGTCCTCGCTTCATCGGTTCATATCTCCTTTAACCTGGAGCATTGCTCCATTGCCGGTCCATCCGGCCACAATCACGGCTGCGCGCCTGTCAATCCCCCCGCCGGATCCCGGATCCTCTGGTTGAAGTCGAACTCGTCAACCGGCGCGCAGATGTCCGGGCGGAGTTCCGATACAGGGTAGTCTTCGGTCGGCAGCAGTTCCAGGGTCCTCGTGTCACTCATCCAGGGCTCGGTATAGATCTCGGGATCGAACAGCGTGAGAGTCAATTCCATCGCGTTGTCGCCCACCCGGCGCCATCGTTCCTCGAGGCGCATCCCTTCGGTTTGGGGGTAACCGTACTGATCCACCCAGGTTCTGGCGTCATGGCCGTTGGACTCCACCACGAGCGTGTCGCCCTCCCAGCGGCCCACCGAGTATCCAAACCAGCGCGGAGCCGGATCCTCGGGAAGTTCCCGTCCGTCAATCCAGATGTCCCGCCGGTAATAGGTCCATTCCCATAACTGGACGATCCGGCCCGGAAGCTGGACGAATTCCATGGGCCGGGGATACACCAGCATCCGAACCAGACCCAGAGGCGTACACGTTCCGGTCGGATCGTTTCCCAGGGCCGGCGGGATCGCCCGGGCGCCATAGGAAGGCCTGTTGTTGTCGAACATCGCCTGTCCGGCAGGCGTCATCGGAGGAGACTCTTCACTGATGCCCCGGTATCCACCGAGGCGCCAGACGCCGCCGAGATCCGGCGTGTCCATCTCGGGGGCCTGATCCGCCGGGGCACATCCGGCGACTGACAGACCGAGAATTCCCGCGAACATCAGAGTCAGATTGAGGTAGCGATTCCGCATTTGAAACTCCTTGACGTCATTCGAGTCGTCATCCCTGGGCGCCCGTGGCAGGATCGTGCCACAAATTGCTAGTCGAACTCCCCGGTTCCCAGGACCTGCTCGCCGTTCTTGAACATCGGTTGAGAGCGATCGACGACACCGACCGGCGTGCCGGCTCTGGACGGAGAAACCGTCAGCGTGATCTCGTCGCCCGCCTGAAGCGTTCTCCGCGTCCAACCCGCGCGATCGAGAACGCCCGGACTGTTCATCTCGGCGGCCCATTGCACGACGTTACCCGCCGTATCGGTGACGTCGAACGAGATGAAGCAGTGGGGATTCTTCCACACGAAATCCGTCACGATGCCCGTCAGGGTCGTGGGTTGGCTGTTGTCATATGACGCGTTGGTCCCGTGATGGGAAAGCCCCGGAACCGGCAAGATCGGAATGCTCGCAACCAGCAACAACAGAAACGAAGCCACATGTCCAGGTTTCATGCAAAACCTCCAAAGAAAAAACGAACGAAAGTCATCCCGGCGCCGGACAACTCCGAATCCATCGTATCGGCACGAGTTGACATTGCGGGCGACGATCGACCCTGGAACGGGCGAGGGAGAATCCCTCGCCCACACCGTGCCGCCGCTAGAAGAAGTACTTCAGGGCGAACTGCAGGATCCGCATATCCTGCGCCCGGGAACTCCGGAGTCCACGGCGAAAATTGCCGCTCGTGATCGTATTCTCCGGGTTGGTGGGCCGGAAGCTGTTCAGGACATTGAACGCCTCGACGCGGAACTGCACTTCGGTCGTTTCCGAGGTCGTGAACGTTCGCGCGAGCGCGATGTCGAAATCCCACATCTTGGGTCCCTTGAGGGCGTTGTAGCCCAGATTGCCAAACGTGCCTACCGGCGCCAACGCAAACGCGGCAGGGTTGAACCACTGCGTGTTGGGGCGGCCCGAGGTGTCCAGATAGGGGTCCGCACCCGCAACCAGATTGGGTCGCTGTGCTCCGTTGCCCGTGCGCGCCTGATCCCTGTTGGTATCGATGTTGATCGGCCCGCCTGAGGAGATCCTGTAGATTGACGAGAACGTCCAGTCGGAGAAGGCCCACCGCACCGCGTCATTGTCGAAATCCGGAGTGTCGAATGAACCCAGCACGTTCAGGACCTGCCGGCGGTCCGAGGGACAGTTGCCGCGATCGGCGCTCCGATCATTGTGGTGCGGATGACCCTGACCGGCGTCGAACCCCCCGCCGTTGAAATCGACATAGTCGCCCACGCAGTGAGACCATGTGTAGTTTGCATTGAGAGTGATCCCGTTGCTTGTCCGGCCGCGCGCGTTCAGGATGAGACCGTGGTAGTTGATCGTCCCACCGGGATCGAACTGGTCCACGGGGCCGAGCGTGTTAGTCGGATCATGGAGGCGAAGCAGTCGCCGCTCCTCCAGATTCCCGTTCGTCGAGCAGCTACTACCCGATCTCACCGTGTACCAAACTGCATTGCCGTCGAGGAAGCAGTTGCCGTTCGCGTCGCCGGCGCCGGGGATGTGGATTCCCGGATTGAGCGCCCTCGCCGTCCAGGCGTGGCGTGTGGCGCTGCCCGTGTACGTCGCGCCGACCATCCAGTCCCCGGTCAACTGTCTTTGAAGGGCCATATTCCAGGACTGGGTATAGGTGGAAGGCGCATCGTACGGGTTCGCAATATAGGTGCCGAACGGGATGAACAAGGCGTCGTTCGCGTTAAAGATCAGGGGGTGAGGATTCCCACCAGGCACCTTGTCCCACGGATCGGTGAAACCGTCGCGCCCGTGGGTCGAAATGGGATGGTCGATTTCGATTTCGTTGCCCCAGGGAGGCGCTACCGGACCGTCGATCTGGGATTGGAAGGTCTGGAAGGTATAGGCCAGCGCATACGATGAGCGAAGCGAGGTACGCCCGTCTCCGGTCAGATCCCAGGCAAAACCGATCCGCGGTCCGAAGTTCCCCCACTGGTTGTAGTGACCCGAATAGCCAGCGCCTTCGCTACCCGGAAAGCCGTCGTCGCCGGGATAGTAGAGGCCTGCATCCGCTTGCGGGAACACCGTGGACCTGATTCCCTGGCTGAAGCGGTCGACCGAGAAGTTGTAGATCTGCCGGTGCTCAACCTCGGGCGGGAGATAGGGCTCCCAGCGAACGCCGTAGTTCAGAGTCAGGCCAGGCCTCGCAGTCCATGTATCGGCCGCATACAGCGCGATGTAGTACCGATGGATCTGATTCTCGATGGGACCGGCCTGCACGAAGTCGTCCGGCATCCCCAGCATGAAGTCCACCAGCGCCAAACCCTCTTCGCCGGGACCTGCCGCCTGTTCGCTTCGTTCATCATTGAAATCGAACCCTCCGCGGGAACGTACATTGGACTGACCGTTCTGCACGTATCGCGCCACTTCCCCGCCGAACGACAACTGATGGTTCCCGGTAATGAAACTCAGATCGTCGGCCACCTGCAACGTCGCGTTTTTGAAGAACGAGGTCACATGCGTCGCGCTCCCGACCTGAAAGAAGCCGGTGACCGACACATCGATGGAGTCGGGCAGATAGCTGTACATGTTGATGCCCATATCCGGCGCCGAAAACTGGGACGGACCCTTGCGGAAGACGTCGGTCTTGCTCGCCCCCGCCCGGAACGAGTTGACCATGCTCGAGCCGATCAGGCGGTTCCACCCCAATGTCAGCGCATGCGCGGTATTGTCATAACCTCGCTGGAAGAGCAGATTGTTCACGGGCTCCACCAGGTTGAAGGCCACTTCGGGCCGATCCTTGGTGAGCATATAGCGACCGAAAATCAGATCGTTGTCGGTGACCTGATAGTCGATGCGGCCCACAAACTGTTTCTGATGCCGTTCTTCCGGAATGCCGTACTGGACCATACCGCAGTCGTCCGGCCCCAGATTATAGGGCAGCCGGCTGGCGAGATTGACCGCGGGAACACTGTACCGGGCCGGATCGATCTGGTTGTTGGCGTCGAATCCAAGGGCTGCAGGCAACTGATCGACGCCGTTGCACGCCGCCATCGCGCTCCAGTCTCCTGCCAGGACCGCCGATGTCGGAATGAACGATTCCGTGTTCGCCGGGTCGGTCGAGAGCTCGGTACCCTGATAGCCGGCAAAGAAGAACACTTGGTCTCCGACGATCGGTCCCCCGATGGTTCCACCGAACTGGTGGCGGCTCAAGGTTTCGTTCTCGAGCGCGCCATAGGGCTTGGCGTTCAGCGCGTCGTCGCGAAGAAACCAGAACGCGTTCCCATGAATCTCGTTAGTCCCAGACTTGGTCACCGAGTTGATCATGCCCGAACCTTGTCCTCCGGATCGGGCACTCAGGCCGCTGGTTTCGACGTTGAATTCCTGCAGTGCATCGGGAAAGGGGAACGGCCGCGCAAAGCCGCTGTTGGGATCGTTGTGACTGGCGCCGTCCAGTGTGTATTGCGCACCGAAACCCATACCGCCGGCCAGGGAGACGCCGGGCTGACCATGGAAGTGCATGCCTCCCCTACCGCTCGATGTGAAGACAGCCCCACCCTGGAGTTCGACCAACTCCATCGCGTTGCGTCCATTCAGTGGCAGTTCGACGATCAGGTCCGTTTCCATGACCTGAGAGATCCCGACGGCTCTGGTTTCGATCAACGCGGCCTGAGCCTGGACTTCGACGGTCTCGGTCACCTGACCCACCTGGAGGACGATGTTGAGCACGGGGTTGCTGCCGACGGCGAGTCCGATGCCGGTTTCCACATAGGTCTGGAATCCGGGAAGCGAAGCCTCCACCCGATAGGGCCCCAGCGGCAAGGCCGGTATCGTAAAGAACCCGGTCTCGTTGCTGACGACGTTCCGGGACAGTCCGGTGTCGGTCTGCGTCGCCGTAATATCGGCGCCCGGAATCCTCGCGCCCGTCACGTCGGTCACGTTGCCGCTGATCTCGGCCGTTGCCTGCGCCGAAAGATCGATACTGGCAACACAGAAGACCAGCAGCCCACTCAGAAAACACGTTGCGATGCGTTTCATGTCGGTTTCCTCCTACCGGGATTCGTTGTTTCATACCTGGCTTGCGATGATGACGGAGCGATGGGCGGACAGGAGGTCCAGACTGACAGCGGGGTCAACAGAAACAACGCTACTGCACGAATTGCCATGGCCGTCTTCCGCTCTTCGTTCAACTTACGGCATTCGATGCGCCAATCAGATTCTGGCGCGCTCTTTCGATAACTTGGATGGCTTACAAGCAAGTTATAGACGAGGGGCGATATCCAGTCAACTAATCCCGCCCATCTGACTGCTCTCGCACCGCGTGGCTGGCGCGGCGGCAACCCGCGGCAACCCGCCCTATCGCGGTATCGAGTTGAAAGGCTTCTCAGAGAGCGGCTATGCGTGCCGGGAGATCGGCTATTCTGTGAACCGGCCACACTGAAATTGAAGATTCCACAGGATAGGTGTCCCTTGCGGGACTGAGGACAAACAGGTGCGTAAGAGACAACTCCTGAAGGATCCGTTGCATTGGCTTGGTCACCTTCGGCGCTTCGCTGAACTTGACTTCGATACCTACCCGCTTGCCATCGGGCATTAGCAGCAGGTCAACTTCCCCACCACCATGTGCGGCCCAGAACCATGCCTGATCTGCCTTCAGAACCCTGATGACTTCCTCAATGACAAATCCTTCCCACGATGCACCCACCCGTGGATATGCCAGCAGTGCCGCGTCCGACGACAGTCCCAGTAGTGCGTGTAACAAGCCTGTGTCTCTGAAATATACCTTGGGTGCTTTCACCTGGCGCTTGGCAGTGTTCTCAAACCAGGGTTGTAGCTGGCGCACCATATAAGTACCAGTCAACAAATCCAGGTAAGAGCGGACCGTTTTGTCGGAGACCGCGAGCGAGCGCCCCAACTCCGATGCATTCCAGGTCTGGCCGTGCCAGTGTGCCAGCATGGTCCAAAAACGGCGCATCGCCGCCGCCGGTATGGATATGCCCAGTTGTGGGATATCCCTTTCGAGGAACGTTCTGATAAAACCTTCACGCCAGGCCAGACTATCCGCATCCGTTTCGGCGAGATAGGCTCTGGGGAAACCACCCCGCCACCATAATTTCCGCCACGAGTCTGCACCGATCTCTGTCAGATCGAATCCCGCAAGCTCAATGAACTCCACACGCCCGGCGAGAGATTCAGAGACGCCTCTGACGACATCGGGGGATGCACTGCCAAGGATCAGGAAAGTTGACTTCGAATCGGGCCTGTCGACCAGTACTCGGAGCACACTGAACAGTGCGGGCATCCGCTGAATCTCATCCAGCACCACCAGGCCCTTGAGTTCTCGGAGTGCAAGCTCCGGATTGGTGAGTCGTCGGACATCGGGTTCAGACTCGAGATCGAGATAAGTGGCGGAATGTATTTCAGCAAACTGGCGAGCCAGTGTGGTCTTTCCGCATTGTCTGGGCCCTAGTAATGCGGTCACCGGGGAACGGGCAAGGGCCCTCGACATCCGTTTGTAATATCCGGGACGTTCTATCATGGGCGATATTATAAAGAGAATTCGGAGTCTACATCCGATATTACAATGAATAATTCAACCGGAGGCGAAAATGGCATCGGCGATTATCTACCATGGTGGATAATCGCAGCATACTTGCCCGATGCCGATTGCCTGCCGCTACCTCGCAACCCGGATCCGCCAAGACCTCCGCCGAAAATCCGCTTCAGGGAACTGACAGGCCGGGTTTCCGCCGTCGAACCGCCTCTTCACTCACGGGTTTCGAGAGCGTGGCGCAAAAGAGCCGCATACCGGTACAGGCCATGCACGAACTTTCCGTATGGCAACGCCAGAAACAACGCCAGAACGACCGCCAAGTGGAGGATCAGCAATGGCCCCATCGCGACGGTTGCCCGCAACACGAGCAACAACAGCCCGGTCACGCTGGTCAGAAACAACATCGTCAGAAAAACGGAGTCCATACCGTCCTGCTCCGGATCGCCGATGGCCGGGTCCCGCCGCCGCCGGAGCGCGTACAACCCCACGGGGCCGATCAGCAACCCCACCCCGCCCAGCGTGCCCAACACCACCGGCAGACTCAGATAGTCGTAAGGCGCGATTCGACCGCCATAGTGGTAGATCGCGGCCACGGTCGTGGATGCAAAGCAAAGCAGAAGACCATATACCGCGAAATGATGGAAGCGTTTTCGGGCCTGGCTGTGCCCCGCATCCGGGTAGGTGCATCCGATGCCGTCCTGATCCAGATGCCGCAAAGTCAGGGCGTCTCTTGCCGCTTGCCACCAGACGCCTGGATGCCTGAATGGCGCCGCGCCCATGCCGGATTCCCGCCAGCACTTCGCGAAACCTGCCACAAGCGCGGTCGCGGCAAACAGCGCGGCGCCGCCGAAGACCGCCACCATCACCCCATGCGGAACCACCTCGTAGAAGGTTGCACCCGCGGGGGCCGTCAGCCGGCCCGTTACGAGGGCGCTGAAGACCGCCAGGAGCAGACTCAACGCGAGAATCGACAAGACTGCGGCGCCATTCGACTGGAACGACTTCGCGAACGCCCGCGGCCACGCATACTGGCTGTAGGAGCGCCCACGGATCCGGGCAAGCGTCTGGGGAACGTTGACCCCAAATTCGTGAGGCGGGGCGTACTGGCACGCGTAATAACACTCCGCGCAGTTGTGGCAGAGATTCGCCAGATAGTTCATGTCGGCTTCGAAGAACCGGAGCCGGCGTTCCATCGCCGGGAACACGGGACAAAAGCCCTCGCAATACCGGCAGGAGTTGCAGATCGTCATGATCCGGCTGCCTTCGGCAATGGGATCAATTGGCGGCACGGGCGGCCTCCCTTCCGGCGATGCGCCCGAACACGGCGCCGATCGTCATGCCAAGACCTCCGAGGTATCCCTGACCCAGAATATTGCCCGCCATGATCTCCCCGGCCGCGAAAATGTTGGGGCTGACACCACCGTCCCTGAAACGCACGTTGGCGGTTTCGGTCACCCCCACGCCAAGGTAGGTGAACGTAATACCGGGGCGTAGCGGATAGCCGAAATACGGGGGGGTGTCGAGCGCCTGTGCCCAGTGCGACTTGGGCGGATCCAGACCCTCGGTACGGCAGTCGTCAAGCGATTCATGATCGAAGCTGCCCGGGACGACGGACCGGTTGAATTGCTCGACGGTCCGTTCCAGTTCGCGGACCGGCAAGCCCAGAGCGCGCGCGAGTTCGGAGATGCTGTCTCGGCGGATCGGTGGAAACACGGACGGCATGAAGCAACCCATCACCTTCGAATCGATGATCGACCAGGCGATCTGGTCCGGCTGCAATGCGACCAGACGGCCCCAGATCGCATAACGCTTGGGCCACAGGTCCTCTCCCTCGTCGCGAAACCGCTCGCCCCTGTTGTTGACAACGATTCCAAGCGGCAGGCAATCCAGTCGCGTCACGATACCGCCGTCGAACTTCGGCGCCCGCGCATCGATGGCCACTGCATGGAACTGGTCAGGCGCTCCGGCAGCCGCGGCGCCGTGGTCCAGCAAGATCCTGAGCAGCTTCCCCTTGTTGAAGGGGGTTCCGCGTACAAGAAAATTATCGGCAGCCGTTCCCCATATGTCCTTGAGCCATTCCAGGTTGGCCTCGAAACCGCCCGATGCCACCACCAGAGACTTCGCGCGAAACTCGACGGGTTCGCCGTTCAGAATCGCCGTGCCGGATTCGAATGCGCCGTCGGAGGAAATGTCCAACCCGGCCACTTCGGCATCGTAAAGCACTTCGATCCCCCGGCGGGACGCCTCGTGGTAATACGCGTTCAGGAGCGCCCGCCCCCCGCCCAGGAAGAACGCGTTGGTGCGGCCCAGGTGCAGCGTGCCCTGCAGCGCGGGCTGAAACCGGACTCCGCACCGCTTCATCCATTCGGTGGCTTCGAGCGATTGGCCAATCGCCAACCGCGCCAAGGGCTCGTCGGTCTGTCCCCCCGTGACGCCCCACAGATCCGCAAAGTATTCCTCTTTCGTGTACGCGTCCGTCAGGACATCGGTGGGCGAGTCGTGCATGCAGCGCATGTTGCGCGTGTGCCGGCTGTTTCCGCCGCGAAACACCCGCGGGGCGCTTTCCAGAACCAGCACGCGCGCTCCGGATTCGCTCGCAGTCAACGCCGCGCATAGGCCCGCGTTACCGCCGCCCACGACCGCCACATCGTATGTCAAGATTTCGCCTAGCATAGTTGCGGACTATTCTCGCACGGCACGTGCGCCGGCTCGAACCATCGTCCGGGGCACGGGCTGATAGGCTGGCCACGGTATCGTCGAAACACTGCCGATCCGTGTGGCAAAATCGCCCAAGGCAGCGGCTTCACTTGGCTTGACGTGATCTGCCTGGTCTCCAATACTGGTCATATGGAAACCATCAACGCATCCGACTTCAAGGCGCGATGCTTGGCAATCCTCGATCGCGTGCAGACTACCGGAGAGCGGCTGGTCATCCTGAAACGCGGCCGGCCTGTTGCGGAGCTGGGGCCCGCCAGCCGAACTCATGCCGAGTATCCGCAGTTCGAGCTCAAGGGTACCGTCGTTCTGGCCGTCGACATTGTTGAGCCGGCGGTTCCAGAAGAACACTGGAAAATCCTCGGGCCATGACGGCGTTGCTCGACACGCATATCTTGATCTGGTGGCTCAACGACGGCGATCGGCTCTCACCGGCCCAGCAGGAGGTTGTCGAGTCCGCCAGTGCCGAGTCACCCCCTGCTGGTATCTGAGATTTCGCTCTGGGAAGTGGCGAAATTGCATAGTTTGGGTCGCATCCAGCTAACAATTCCCGTTCGGGCATGGTTGGAAAAGGCGGTGGCGCCGCCTCTGGTGCGGCGGCAGTGCATCTCCCCGGCCATAGCGGCGGAGTTGGCCACGTTGCCCGACTCTTTTCGACGCGATCCAGCAGACCGAATCCTCGTGGCAACCGCTCGGGTATTCGGCGCGACGCTGTTGACGCAGGATCGCAGAATCGTCGACGCAGCACTAGTCAACACGTTGGACTGACCGCAGGTCGGAGAGCGCGGGCGCCATGGACCTCGTCGGCGGCAGCCCGAAAACAACGGGTCGCGCCGGCGTCACCGGTACGGCGACGGTGGTGTTCAGCCAAGACATCGCGGTCGGAGACGACGACTCCTGGACGCGGCCTCGTCCGCCGGTCGGGTTCGCGCTGTCGGACGACGGCGCCCCGCTTCAACCGCGCCGGACAATGGCGCCCGGTCTTCGAGCCAATCCCTTTCGTGTTCGAATTCTCTTCGCTTGTATATGACTTGTAACTGAAATGGATGCATGAGGTTGCCCATGGGGACCCCATCTTCGACGCTGCGCCCGATATCGATAATAGACAGAGGGATGGACGGCGTAATATTCTCACCGCTACTCAAAACAGACACTAGGGCGTTCCCAGATATGAACATGCATCTCAATCACTTCAATGGTTCTGCCGGTCCAGCGGCCGGCAAGAGAATTCTCGCGACGGTATCCGTCATGGCCGGCGTTTTCGCACTGGCCGTCGGGATCTTGCTCGCCCATCCCGCGCCCATCCAGGCCCAGGCGCCCCAGTTAACGTATACGGCCGCTCAGGCGGAGTCGGGCGCCGGCATTTATGCGGCAACGTGCGCGGCCTGCCACTTGGCAAACTTCCAGGGCTCATTCGAGGCGCCGGCATTGGCGGGCGCGAACTTTCGGAATACCTGGGGTGCGCGGCCGGTAACCGAGTTCATTGAACTGATCGCGACGACCATGCCTCCCGGGGACGGCGGATCGCTGGCCGCCGGCGAGGTCGCTTCCGTTGTCGCCTACCTGCTCCGGGCGAACGATGTCGAAGCCAGCGGAAACGAATTGACCGCCGCCACCGTGGGAACGGTCATTCCGGGTACCCAGCCGCTCACCGGCGGATTGGCGGGGGTCCCGCCAATCCCGGGACGCGCGGGCACGATACGGTCAACCGATTCGGTCCAGGCGCCGCCCGAGTTCCTGGGTGAGGTGTCGGAAACGGACACCGGCATCACCCAGACCTACAGAGCCATCGATTCGTACACACCGGTGTCGGAGGCCGAACTGAGGAATCCTCCCGATGGAGACTGGTTGCACTGGCGGGGATCGCCGGGCTCCAACGGTTACAGCTCCCTTTCCGGTATTAACAGAGAGAACGTGCACCGCCTCCAACTGGCCTGGGTTTGGGGGCTCCCCGACGGAAGTCGATACCGGACTGCGCCTCTCGAGCGGGACGGAATCCTCTTTCTGACCGGTGCGGGCGACCTGGTACAGGCTCTGGATGCGGTGGAGGGAACGCTTCTGTGGGAATACCGGCGCAAAGCGGCGAACGGCGAAGCCCGGGTGCAGAGCGTCGCCCTCTGGGAGGATCAGGTCCTGGTCTCTACCAACGATGCTGCCATGGTCGCGCTGGACGCCCGGACGGGAAAGGTGCGTTGGGAGACACCGATCGAGAATCCCGACCTCGGATTCGGCAACACCGCCGGCCCCATCATAGCTGACGGAAAGGCGATCAACGGAATCAACGGATGCGTTCGTTTCATCGAGGAAAGCTGCTTCATCACGGCCCACGACGTGCGGACCGGTCAGGAACTGTGGCGCACCTATACGATCGCCAGACCGGGCGAGCCGGGCGGCGATACATGGGGCGGCCTCCCCTGGGAACTCCGGGGTGGCGGCGACTCGTGGAACGGCGGCAGTTGGGATCCGGAACTGGGGCTGGTCTACTTCGGCACCGCCCAGGCCAAACCCTGGGTGGCGGCAAGCCGGGGTCTGACGACGGACGACGCCACCCTGTTCGCCAACTCGACGTTGGCGCTCGACGTGGACGATGGACGGATCGTCTGGTACCGAACGCACGTTCCGGGAGAATCGCTCGACATGGATGAAGGTTTCGAGCAGGTTCTCGTCGATATCGAAGGCCAACCCGCCCTCCTCACCATTGGGAAGCACGGCGTACTCTGGAAGCTGGACCGCCGGGACGGTGCCTTCCTGGGGATGAAGGAGACGATTTTTCAGAACATCCTGTCGATCGACCCCATCACGGGTGCGGTCGAGTATCGGGAGGACATAGCGAACGCCCGGTTGGGCGAATGGTTGTCGGTTTGTCCCTCGACCGCGGGCGGACACAACTGGCACGCCACGAGTTACTCCCCCGATGCCGGTCTGATCGTGATTCCCCTCAGCCAGAGTTGCATGGAGATAACTGGACGCGAGATCCTTCTGGAACCCGGAGGCGGGGCCAACGGCGCCGATCGAGGCTGGATGGCGATGCCTGGAACGGATGGCAATGTCGGGAAACTCGCCGCCTACGACGTTGACTCGATGGAGGAGGTTTGGAGCATCGAGCAGAGAGCTCCGTTTCTTACCGCCGCGCTCACCACGGGCGGAGGTCTCGTGTTTGCGGGCGACTACGACCGTTGGTTCAGAGCGTTCGACGTCGAGACCGGCGAGGTGCTCTGGCGAACCCGCCTGGGAACCTCGGTTCAGGGGTTCCCGATGACGTTCGAGGTGGACGGAGTCCAGTACGTGGCGATGACCGCGGCAAGGAACGGCGGGAGCCCGTGGCGCATCGCGACATTCCTCGCGACCGAGTTTGTCAGCCCCGAACAGGCGAACGCGCTGTATGTGTTCCGGGTGGGAGAGCCATAGCAGTTCCACCCGCACATGGGTTTTTGACAGTGCAAGAACCTTGAAGAGCGAGTGGGTTCAGCGCATCCCGACTCATTCATGGGACCGAGTCATTGACCTCGGTTCCCTTCCCACATAGTATTCGGCAAGGTTTCGGGCCGCGCAAAACCAAGATGCGGTTTGCGCGAATCGTGCCGCCCAGTGCCGGGGTTCGGAGCGAAACGGAGCCAACAGGAGTGAGCCTCATGAGAACAGGAGTGAGCCCGATGCTTAAAAGCAGTGTCGTATTGTCAGCCGTCTTCTCGATCCAAACCGCCCTGGCTTTCCCGGTGCCTGCCCTTGCCCAATCCGGGTTGCCCGAGTGGGAACCGATCACCCAGGAACGTCTGCTCAACCCGGAAGACGGGGACTGGCTGAGCTACCGGCGAACCTATGATGTGTTCGGTTTCAGTCCCCTCGACGAAATAAACCGGACGAATGTGGGAGATCTGCGGCCGGTCTGGGCGTACTCGATGCAGGGAAACAGCCGCTGGGTGCCGACGCCCATCGTCGCCAACGGACTGATGTACGTTTCCGAGGGCAGCGGCCGTGTCGTTGCCTTCGACGTGGTTACGGGCGAGGTCGTATGGACCCACCAGCGGCGCTATCCCGATGACGTCGGGGCGTCGCAGGCGGCTGGCCGCCACCGGGGTGTTTCCGTTTACGGGGACAGGATCTACTGGGGGACCGCGGATGCCCGCCTGGTCGCCCTGGATGCCCGGACGGGCGAGCAAATCTGGGAAGTCCAGACCGGGGACTATCTCAAGGGCGAAGGCCACGCCCACGCGCCGCTGATTGCGGATGGCAAGGTGATCATGGGATTCCTGGGAGGCGAGCGCGAGGGGCGGGGCTCGGTGGCGGCCTTCGAGGTCGAGTCGGGCGATCTGATGTGGAGAACCTACACGATTCCCGCTCCAGGCGAGCCGGGTTCGGAGAGTTGGGCCGAGAGCGATCTGCCTCCGTTGGGAGGGATGACCTGGGGTACGGCAAGCTACGACCCGGAACTGCGATTTGTCTATTTCGGAACGGGGCAACCGACCCCGTGGGCCTCGACGCTACGCGGTCCCGGCGACGCCCTGTACACGAACTCGGTCATTGCGGTCGATATCGACAGTGGGGAAATGCAGTGGTATTTCCAGGTCCTTCCCGAGGACAACTGGGACATGGACTCCCCCTATGAGAGCACCCTGGTCGATCTGGAAATCAACGGAACCGTGCGCCAGGCGCTGATCCACACCAGCAAGGTCGGCTGGGGCGTCGTGCTGGACCGGGTCACGGGCGAGTTTATTCATTCGTTCAGAACCGCTTACGACAACATCATCACGGGATGGGAGGAGTCGGGGCGACCGATCGTCAATCCGGACCTCATACCCTCTCTCGAAGACGTCGACTCGGGAAGGATGTTCGAGGTCTGTCCCCACCTGCATGGAGCGCGGAATCTGAATTCTCCGAGCTACAGCCCGATCAGCGGCTTGTATTACCTCGGCGTCAACAACTCGTGCATGGACGTCACTTTCGTCACCGAGGAATACCAGCCCGGCCGCAGGTATGGCGGCATGAACAACACGACGAAACTTGTGCCGGGCTATGACTACGTCGGAGAGTTCGTCGCGTTCGATCCGGTCACGGGCGAACGCCGGTGGACGTACCGCCAGGACAGCGGGGCCGCAATGACTGCTTCCGCGCTCGCCACCGCGGGTGGCATCGTGTTTGGCGGCACGGCGGATCGTCACTTTTTTGCCCTCGATACCGAAACCGGAGAATCCCTGTGGCGGATGCGGTTGAACGGAGACATCTCCGGCGCGCCGGTCACCTTCGAAGTCGACGGACGGCAGTATGTCGCGGTAGGCGCGGGAGGGCGCATCGCGATGACGACTTCCTATGCCCGGTTGACCGGTACCGACATTCCCCTTGGAACCGGCGTGATCTGGGTATTCGCTCTGCCGGAATAATCGCCGGGCGTCGATGACGACCGAGCCCGAACGGGATGCCGCGTGGGCCATTGGCCGGCAACCCTGGAGACTTCGAGAGTTCTGAGAGAACACTCCGAGAACACTCCGAGAGCACTCCGAGAGCAATGTAGCAATGAATTCCGAGAATGCCGCCATCGTCGATGAAGTTTGCGATCTGTGTCTGCAATCCTCTTCGGAGATGAGTTGGCTGATTGAGCCGTTAACACCCGGCCGGGCGCGGGCGTTCATTCTGCAACACATCCTCCGCAATCGCCTGCTCAGCGCCGTTATTCGGCCGGCGTGGGTGAGCCGGTGTCCGGATCTCGCGGTCGTGCGCAAGACGATCGGCCAGATGCGGGAGGAACTGGTATACGACGATGCGATCGAGCGGCCGCATACCGAGATTCTCTGGGAGATGGGCCGGAACATCGGTCTCAGCGACTCGGAGATGAATTCGGCGGCACCGGTCCCCCTGGTCGAGGCGGCGTTCAATGTCTGGGAGAACATGGCCAGGACACGGCATTGGATCGTGGGATGGCTGTCCTCTTCAGTCGGGGAGTACCTGCTGACCGCGCTGTCCAACCACAACCTCGGTGCCGAACAGTGGAAACAGGCTCTGGGACTCACCGACGAGCAGGTCTTCTTTTTCAGTTACCACGAGCGCGCCGATGAGGACCATGCCGGGCGCGATGTATGGACGCCGATTGCCCGGCATGCGGTCACCGAGAAGGATCGGCAGGAAGTGCTCGCCGGAACGAGGCTTGCGTTGCAGGCGCTTCAACTCTTCTACCGGGGCGTGGCCGACCTGGGCGACCGGTTGGACGAACAATCGCGACGTTCAATTTGAATTCCCGCACTCGGTAGGTGTCCCGTCCCTTCCCGTCGCTTCGTCCAGTTCGCTCTCTCCATCACACGAGCGGCGCCATCAGGAGATGAACCGCCGCCGTCGTAAAGGCAAACAGGCACGTCGCTGCCAGTCCGATACGAATCATGTTCTTCATCTCGATCTGGCCCGTGGCGAAGGCGGTTCCGCACGCCGCTCCGGCCCAGGGCAAGACGATTCCCACGGCGGCGTTCGGAATCAAAATCGCCATCGACGCGGGGTTCAGCCCGACCTGCTCGGCGGCGGGAATGAAGATGCCGCCGAAAAGCCCGGTCGCCGCGACGCCTGACATGACGTTGGTGCTGAACGCGACAACGAAGGAAGCCACAAAGGCCAGCGAGACCGAGCCGAATCCCAGACCCGCGACCGCCTCTCCGGCCAGATCCGCATACCCGAACTCCACCAGCGCGTCCACGACACCGGCGGCAGCGGTCACGAGAATCATGATGTCCCAGGGCGAGTGCGACACCACGTCCCGCCACCCCAGAACGAATTGCCCCTTTTTCCAGTCCACGGGGGTGCTGAAAAGCAACAGGATGACAATGGGCGGCACGACGTACAGGTTCAGGGCCCCGGCACTCCAGAGGGACAGCGGGTGCAGCGATCCCAGGAAGAGATTCAACAGGGCCGGCAGAACGAACAGCGCCACCATCGTGAGAAATACGAACAGAGTCGCGCGTTCGCCGGGTGCGATGGGACCGAGCGCTTCGCGCTCCTTCTGGAGAAACTCGGCGCCCCCCGGCACGGCCTTGAATTCCAGGGGCAGGAAGAACCGCAGAACGCAGTAGAAGAGGCACAACGTAACGCCGAACACGGGAAGACCCGCCGTCATCCATTCGAACCACCCGAGGGCTCTTCCGGTGAGTTGTTCGAGCAGTGTCACGCTCAACCCGTTGTGGGGTATGCCCGCGATCGTCGCGGTCCCCCCGGCGACACTTCCGTACAAGGCCCCCAAAGCCAGGAAGGCTCCAAAATTGGATTGGCCCTCCCCCCGGGGCCGGACACCACGGAGGAAAGCCGTCAGCGAAACCGCCACGGGAATCATCACCGCGACCGTGGCCGCATCCGAAACGACCATCGACATCAGGCCGGTCGCCAGCATGAAAGCGAACACGACGCGGTGGGAGTTTCCGCCGATCCATCTCGAGGACATGAACCACAGAGCGAAACGCTTCGCCAGGCCATGGCGGTCCATCGCGTATCCCATCAGAATCGTTCCCCAGATCCAGAAGAAAATGCTCTGGCCGTATAGCGCGGCCGTTGCGCCGACGGTCATGACGTTGAACATCGGGAACAAGACCAGCGGAAGCAATGAAGCGGCAGCCCATGGGACGGGACGGGCCATCCACCATGCGATCATCCAGCCGAAGACCGCCAACGCGAGGCGGCCCTGCTCGACCATGCCTTCATAGGGGATCGCATAGAGCAGGGCGAAAACGATCGGACCAGAGGCGAATTTCAGTAACGGCATGACGATCCAGGTCCCCGTATCCCCGCCCGACGTTTTTCCGCCCGTTGAACCGGGATCGGAAATCGGCGGCATTACAGTCGAAAAGTGTCTCCCCGGCGGCAAGTTCACCCGAATCCAGGCAAACCATGCGGGGTACGGACTTTCAGACAGAATCCGCCTCCGTAATATACTGTGCCCATTTCACCGCATCGAGGTGAGATTTCGCCTTCCGGAAGAAACACCATGAATAAACTGGACGATCTGCTGAACCAACTCGTCGTCGCCAATCGCATACTCGCGAACGAAGGCGTCGTCGATGCCTACGGCCACGTAAGTTTTCGCCATCCCGACAACCCGGAACGGTTTTTCCTCGCCCGCTCGCTGGCGCCTGAATTCGTCGAACGTGGAGACCTTCTGGAGTTCGACCTGGACGGCAACCCGATCGAGGACCGGCGCCCGCCGTATCTTGAACGGTTCATTCACGGCGGAATCTACGAATCCCGTCCCGATGTGCATGCGGTGATCCATGCCCATGCCGAGGCGACTCTGCCCTTTGGAATCGCGGACGTCCGCCTGCGGCCGGTGATTCACTCCGGCAGTTTCATCGGAAACAACGTGCCCGTCTGGGATATCGCCGACAAGTTCGGCGACACGAATCTGCTGGTAACCAATTTGTCGCAAGGACGAGATCTGGCTCGTTGTCTGGGCGGCAACAGCGTGGTCCTGATGCGTGGACACGGTTTCGCGGCGGCGGCATCCTCTCTGATCGAAGTCGTCCGGCTTTCGGTTTATCTGCCGCGCAACGCGCGTGTCCAAATGGCCGCGATGCGGATGGGTGCGTTCAAGCCGCTTTCGGAGGGAGAGATCGCGGCACGCGCAACCGATTACACCCCCCATTCCGTCCAGACCTGGCGCGCATGGCACTATTGGGCTGAACGTGCGGGATGCGGCCACCTGGTGGGGGAACGGCCGGGCACCGGACATTCGAACCCGGATTGAGAACGGCTCCCGAATTCAAATAGTGGCCGATCGATATTGACGGGAACCCTGACACGGGCGTTGACCGGGACGATCCGTCAATCTCGATTCGGCGGAGCGACTCGGTCGACCCCACGGCGGGAATCGCGGTGGAGTGCGGGGAATCGAATACCATAGCCCGCCTTTCTCACGGGTTTTCGTCGCGAAGAGTCGGAGACGCCGTCAGGGCAAGGCGCGCGCGCGGAGGGCGACGGAGGCGTACTTGACAGTACGTCGAGGAGCCCGACGAAGCGGAACGCAGCACTGGCGGATGGATCCGGCGCTGTAGCAGACAACTCGTGAGAAAGGCGGGTTAGCCCCCGCCCGACCCTGCCGGGTTCTGGCACAAACTGCTAGCGGGCCGGCCTCAGGTACTGGACCTCGGCGTCGCCGGTATAGAAGGCCCAGGTGCCGGCGAGCGGAACTTGGCCCACGCCCGGTTGGGTCCAGTCGCAGACGCCCTCCAGAAAGACCTCCCCCAACTGGGCAAGCTGCTGGGCGGTCAATGACCGCGCGTAGTCGCTCCCATCGACCGTCTTCAGCGTGCACTTCAGGACGTCGTTGGCCCATGGGGCACCCGCCACCATGCGGGCGTCCGTGCCAATGGGGAACAGTTCTCCGCAACGGTCCATGTCGGTAATTCTGGTGGCCGACGACGTGTAGCACGCATCGACGAAGTCGTCCGGCCGGTGAGCGGCGACTTTCCGCGCCTGCGGCATGCCAGACGTGTCCGCGAGAATGCCGGTCACCCATTGGTCCAGAACGGCAACAGCCTGCGGCGAGACAATCCCGAGGATCGAATCGGGTCCGCGGTGCCCGACTTCGTGCATGACGAGCCTGACGTGGTTGTCGATGTTTCCGTTGGTCTTCATCAGCCGGGCGCGGGAAACCAGCGAATGGTAGCCGTCATGCACGTCGACGTCACGCGCCTCGCCCGGGGGGCATGGCAGAACGGTGCAGATACCGTCGGTATAGCCGCGAACATCCAGGATCGGGGTCGTCCTCAAACCACCGTCACCCGTGTTGAGGCGCCCGGTCTCGTAGGCTATACGCACCGCGTCCGGTTCGGCGTGGGCCCGCTGCCCGGGCACGATCACCCCGTTGATGTCGTGACCTCCAATACGCGCGTTCAATTCGGCAAACTGGTCGAACGTGATCAGACCGTCGTTGAACGCCTTCAACCCGTATTGGACGCCGACGTTGTCCCATGGGCTGCGGGCAAAGCCGGTCGCGGGATCGATGCCATACACGTTGACCAGATTGTCCTGATACGTACAGCGAACGTCCGCCCATTCTTCAGGGTCGGACGCCTTGGCACTGGCGACCGAATTGTCGCAGTTTTCAGGCGACAGATTGGGAAACCGCGAGGCGGGTCCGGTGCAGTAGCCGAAGGTAACCTTGCCGGACACCTCCCGCATCTGGATTTCAGTCCAGGGCGTTTCGGTGCTGTTGAAATAGTCGACCAGCAAGTTGCAGTCGTTGATCGGCGTGTTGAAGGTCAGCACGTCCGCATAGCTCCGCCACGGCATGATGGCATCGTAAAGACCCGGGTAGTCCTGGGCGATCAGGTGTTGTGACATCGAACCGCCCGAGGTGCCCATGGCGATTGTCAACTTCGGCGGACCGAATAGTTCGATGAACCTCTCCTTGATCTTCGCCGCCGTTTCGGCCTGGACCACGTGGTTGGTATTGGTGCCGGTCACCATCAGCGACCCGCCGGCGAGAGCATATCCCGCGCGAATCAGGGATTCGTGCAGGTTGTTATTCTCGCCGCCCACGTAACCTCTGGCCGGGTCGAGCGTCCCGATGGTGGTTCCCATGTGATAAGCCGCCCGCACACCACCGCGGTGCGACATGATCAGCTTGCCGTTCCAGCCCGAATCGTTGCGGACCGGCGTCTGCAGCGGCCCCGACGCCGGATCGTGCAGCAGACTGATCACGTAAGCCGACCGGTTGATGACTCCCTTCTCGTACCAATTGATTAGCGGCACGGTCTCGCCGTCCATCGTGGTCGTCATTTCGATGTCACGGGGTCGCGGGCCGGCAGGATCGAACTCCCTCCACTCGCCGCCGGTGTTCCGATAGAAGTAGCCGGTAACGGTCGGCGCCGTGCAGCTTTCATCCGTGGCAGGCGCCAACCCGTGGGCTTCGTTTTCACAGACGAACGGTGTCTGCTGCGGCCCGGCGAAGAGGGTGCCGTTGATCGGGCGATTGGTAAGTGTGAGTGCCGTCCGGCTGGGGCCAGCCGACACCTCCAACCGGTTGTCGCCGTCACGGAGGCCTTCGACCAGTCCAATCCACCCGAGATCTCCGTCGGAGACGAACGCTGCCGAGAGGTCCGTCCCGTCCAGGGTGACCGAAGGCGCGGCAGCCGCCCCGGTGACCTTCACCAGCGCGTCGCCGCCGGTCACAAGTTCCGGAAACGACGACAAGACCTCCACGTCGACGTCCTGGCTCCAGGCCCGGCCTGCAAACACCCCCCCTATGACGGCGCACGCCGCCACGAGGTGCATCGCCTTGCTGCTCATGGAACCCTCCATGCGATTCGATTGTCCTGTTGTATTCGAGCGCCACGGCCCCACGGACCGGAGTGGCCGCCTCTGGGCAAGGAGTGTACACAGGCTGCACTCGACAGTCGATTTCCTCATCGGCGTGAGACAAGCAACCTGGCATTTCTGATATAAAGTGGCCAATCATGTAGTAGCCAATCCGAACAGGTTCGCATCCAGAGGAGCACACGATGGAAAGATCCGGTTTGTATCTCACCGATGCGGCGTACGGCAGAACGCTGTCACGGGCTGCTTTCGCGCTGAGCTTCCTGGCCTGGACCCTTGTGCCGGCCGCGGCCCAGGTCCCCGACACCCCCGAAGGCGAGTGGCGATATGTGGGCGGAGACGCTTCGCATACCCGGTACTCGTCGCTGGACCAGATCGATGCCGGCAATTTCGAAGACCTCGAGGTGGCCTGGGTCTGGCGCGGAGACAACTTCGGCCCAGGCGTCGATAACGTGTTTCGATCGACCCCGATTTACGTCGATGGGTTGTTGTACACCGTCGCCGGTCAACGCCGTACCGTCGTGGCAATTGACCCGGCCACCGGGGAGACCATATGGACCTACCGCGAGCCCGACACCACCCGATACCAGCGTGGCATGCGCAACAACTACGGAAAGGGCGTCGCCTATGCCGAGATCGACGGCCGTGGAGTGATCTACACTTCAAGCCCCGGCTTCTTCCTGCATGCCCTCGACGCGAAGACGGGCCTGCCGCTCGAAAATTGGGGGACTGCAGTGCCTCTCGCCGGGTTCCCGGAAACCGGGGTTGTGGATCTCCTTCCGGATCTGGTCCGGGACTGGGATCCCTGGCTCGAATCGGGCTATCGTTACGACCCGGACCACGGCATTCCCCGCGACCTGGGGAACATCAGCAGTTCGTCGCCTCCCATCGTGGTCAACGGCGTCGTCATCGTCAGCAACGTACACGAACAGGGCTACTATCAAACCCGTACCGAAAACATTCCGGGAGACATCCTCGCCTATGACGCCCGGACCGGGGAGCACCTGTGGAAATTTCACGTGATCCCCCGCCCCGGCGAGTTCGGCCACGAGACTTGGGAAAACGATGCCTGGCGCACCACGGGCGACGTATCCTCGTGGGCCCCGATGTCGGCCGACCCGGAACGGGGTATCGTCTATATACCCACGAACCCTCCGACACTCGATTTCTACGGCGGCTTCCGCCCGGGTGACAACCTTTTCGGCACCAGCATCCTCGCACTGGACGTCGCGACCGGCGAGCGCGTTTGGCACTTCCAGACTGTGCACCATGACATCTGGAACTTCGACAATCCCACGGCGCCCATCCTTCTGAACGTTACCGTCGACGGGCAGCCGACCCCGATCGTGGTCCAGACCACTAAACAGGCCTGGGCCTTCACCTTCAACCGTGAGTCCGGCGAACCGGTGTGGCCCATTGTCGAACGCCCGGTTCCCCAGTCGGAAATCCCGGGGGAGCAGTTGTCGCCCACCCAACCCTTCCCGACCTGGCCCGCGCCATACGATCTGCAGGGACTCACCGAGGACGACCTCATCGATTTCACGCCCGAACTGCGGCAGGAGGCCCTGGAGATCGTCGAAAACTACCGTATCGGACCGATCTTCAATCCTCCGATCCAGGTGGGCCACCCCTCGGGTCTGCGCTCCTTTGTCAGTTGCCCGAGCGGCGCGACGAATATCTACGGACCGACTTCCGCCGACCCGGAAACAGGGATCGTTTATGTATCGTCGATCAGCGGGTGCCGATCCGAAAACATCGTGCCCGGGCGTGAGATGGACGAACCGGACGACCTCATGACCACGGGCCGCACGGTTGCCGACTGGGTAGTTGCGAACCGCGGAGACTTTCGCGGGCCCCAAGGTCTCCCGATTTTCAAACCGCCCTACAGCCGGATCACGGCCATCGACATGAACACGGGAGAGCACCTGTGGATGGCCCCCAATGGAGACACTCCCGAGCGCGTCCGCAACCACCCGGCGCTGGAAGGAGTGGACCTGCCCAATACCGGAGTGACTTCCCATGCCATCACTCTGGCAACGAGGACATTGTTGATCTCGGCCGAAGGTTCGGACGGGGCCTCGGTTCTGCGCGCCGTCGACAAGAGGACCGGCGACCGTTTGGGAACCATCGAAATACCGGCGCCGGGTCAGTACGGAATGATGACCTACATGCATGAAGGGCGGCAGTACATCGTGGTTCAGATTTCGAGCCCGACTCATCCCGGTTCACTGGCCGCTGTCCGCCTTCCCTGAACCGCCGATGTTCTCGACACAGGAACCGGCAGCCGGCCTGTCGATGGGCCCGCTGCCGGCGGAGATTGATCGATGCACAAATCCGAAGCCTATTCCGATATCCCGGGCACCTATCTGTTCGACAAGAAGGCATGCGCGCTGGGCTACGAACTGAACAGGTTCTGCATGTCGCTGATGACTGAAGAAAACCGCAAAAGCTTTTTGACCGATGAGAACGCGTACCTCGACCGCTACGAGTTGACGCGGGCGCAGCGTGGCGCAGTTCTCGAACGAAACTGGCTGAAGATGATCCAGGAAGGCGGAAATATCTACTACGTGTCGAAACTTGGCGCCACCTGCGGGCTGTCGTTCGAAGACATGGCCGCTTCGATGACCGGCATGACGAAAGAGAGATACCGTAACATGATGGTGTCCGGAGGCCGATCGATCGAGCACAACCGGAGCAAGGTCGAACGGGCGGCAATCGAGGCAAAGGAGAATTCCTGATGGCGCAAATCGTCGCGGGTGTCGCGTGCTCGCATGTACCGGCCATCGGCGCCGCAATCGACCTCGGCAAGACCCGGCAGGACTACTGGAAGAGACTTTTCGAAGGTTTCGAACGCACAAAGACACTGCTCGCGGAAATCGATCCCGACCTCATCATCGAAGTCTACAACGATCACGGTTCGGCCTTCTCGCTGCAATACATCTTCACATTCGGTCTGGGAGTCGCACCGGAATTCAAGCCTGCCGACGAGGGGTGGGGGGCCCGCCCTGTCCCCGTCGTCGAAGGACATCCGGAGTTCGCCTGGCATCTCGCCGAATCCCTGATTCTTGACGAATTCGACATGACCATCATCAACGAGATGGCGGTCGACCATGGGCTCACGGTTCCCCTGTCGCTGATGTTTGGCCAACCGGACCGGTGGCCCTGCCCGGTTATTCCCCTGTGTGTGAACGTGGTGACCTATCCGCCTCCGACCGGCAGGCGTTGTTTTCGCCTGGGCAGGGCGATTCGCAAGGCGGTTGGGGAATACCCCGAAGATCTACGAGTGGTCGTCCTCGGGACGGGAGGGATGTCGCACCAGATTCACGGCGAGCGGTGCGGACTCATCAACACGGATTGGGACAGCAGGTTCCTGGACCGGCTAGCGTGCGACTTTCAGGAACTGGCCGAGATCCCGCACATGGAATACGTGCGCGAGACAGGCGCCGAGGGCATCGAAATGGTGATGTGGCTCATCATGCGGGGCGCCCTGGACGACGATGTCGATGAGGCATACCGGTTCTATCATGTACCGGCATCGAACACCGCCGTCGGCCACATCGTCCTGACGAATCGCGATTCGGCCGGACCGCGATCGTAAACCGATTTCGTGAAGAGTTCGGTTCTCGCATCCCCGCATCGGAGAAAGGGTATGCGGGCAGCCGAATTCTATTCCATCGACCGGGATACTTCGGCGTATACCCCATGAGCTCCGGCGCCGCCGCGCGCGGTCATATCCCAGCCGAGATCGCCGGCCTCGATGGTGGTGACGAATTCTTCAGGCGCCATGCCCTGGGAAATAAGTTCACGAGCGCGGGTTTCCAACGCTGCAAACTTGTTGCGGAACGCCCGCACCTCGTCTTTCGTCAGCAGATCCCCGTGTCCCGGAATGGCCGTCACAAAGTCCAGAGCTAGCATGTTGTCGAGCGTGTCAACCCACTCCACGAAACTCCCGCCGTTGCCGTAGTCGATGAAGATATTTCCGGTGTTGAGCAGGTCTCCTCCATGGATGACGCGGAGGTCCGGAAAATAGATGACCGAGTCGCCGTTGGTGTGACCGCGGCCCATGTGGTGGGCCTGAACCTCGGCATCGCCCAGAAACACCGAGGTCTCATTGGCGTAGATGATCGACGGCGCCCCGGCCTGGTTGTTCCGCAGGATGTTGGCGCGTACGTTCTTGTGGGCGATCACCTGGGCGATGGCTGCGAACTGAGCGTTGCTGCCGCTGTGGTCCCCATGGTGATGGGTGTTCAGGACATACTTGACCGGTTCACTCGTGACGCTCGCGATATCGGCAATGATTTCGTCATAGTTGTCTGCGAACTTGTCGTCGATCACGATGACGCCGTCACCGGTCACCCGGACACCGATGTTGCCGCCCGGTCCGGTGATCACGTATAAGCCGTCGGCAACTTCGGCGATTTCAAGGGCCTGGTCCTGCCCCTGAGTGAAAGCGCTGAGTGCCGCCGCGCCCGCGCCGACGAACAGGGCGAGGGCCACTACCAGAATTTTTTTATGCATGGACCAATCCCTCCAGAAAGCCAAAGATCTTCGAGCAGTCCGCGGCAAAACCCGACAGGGGCTGCCAGCAGCATTCTACTCCGTTCCCCCCGGAGAAATCGATGCTGTTCGGATTCGGCGCCGGACGCGGAGGTTGACGCGGTCAACCCATGGACGCTGGTACGACAATCGATCATTGTTTGGTTGCGTTTCAAGCGTTACCTGTAGTTAGATTCACCGAAGATTGAGCCGGATTCGATCCGTTCCATTCGGAAAAAGCGGTGCGGCGCGTAACTGGCGCTGACACTAACCAAGAGGCGGACCAGCGTATGCGGAACATCAGAGCGATTGGCGTGTGGCTGACTGTCCTGGGCGCGGCGGCTGTGTGGATGCCGCCGCGGCTCGTTGCGCAAACTTCAGTCGATGCGGCGGCGTGCGAAGGGCTGGCCTCGTTGTCCCTGCCATATACGACGATCACGGCGGCCGAGCATATCGGCGCTGGAATGTATACGCCTCCGCCGGGCACATCGGGCGACTTCGCCGGGTTGCCCGCGTTCTGCCGCGTAACCGCAACCGTCGCTCCGACCGCCCAGTCCGAGATCAGGATGGAAGTCTGGATGCCGGCCTCGGACTGGAGTGGAACCTTCGAAGGCCGGGGAAGCTCCGGCATGGGAGGAGCGATTCCGCGAGCCGATATGGCGGCATCGTTGAGAGCGGGTTACACCACCGCCGGCAGCGATACCGGGCATGAAGGCGACGCGAGCTTCGCGCTGGACCAGCCCGAACGGGTTATCGATTTCGGTTATCGCGCGGGCCATGAGGTACCCATGAAGGCGAAAGCCCTCATGGCGGCCTACTACGGCAGCGGGCCCGGTTTTTCGTTCATCAACGGGTGCGGCGGCAGTGCAGCGACCGCTCAGGCTGCCGCGCAGCGGTTTCCGGACGACTACGATGCCATCGCAATCACCGGGTTTTCCGACAAGACACACCACGTTTTTTTTCAGATGTGGAACTGGGACGCGACGCACCAGAACGAGGCCAGCTATATCCCGCCGGAGAAGTTTATCGTCCTCCACGATGCCGTCCTCAGGCAGTGCGACGTACTGGACCGGGTCATCGACGGCGTAATCGAGGATCCGCGTATCTGTCGATTCGATCCGAAGACGATTCAATGTACGGGAGCGGATGGCGCGGCGTGTCTGACCGCGCCCCAGGTGGAAGCCGTTCGCAAGATCTACGCGGGCCCGAGCGACCCAGCCACCCATCGGGAGATCTTTCCCCCTCCGCAACCCGGAAGCGAACTGAGTTGGCCCCGAACCACAAACGGCGACCAGCCTTTCCGGTTGGCCAACGATTTCTTCAAATACTTCGTCTACAAGGATCCGGACTGGAGTTTCGACGCTCGCCCGGTCAATTTCGCGACCGACGTGACCCTGACCGATACGCCCGAGAACCTCGTCGTCAATGCGATGGACCCGGACATAAGCGAATTTGTGGCGCGCGGTGGAAAGCTTCTGCTTTGGGAAGGGTGGAACGACACCTATATTCCGCCGGACATCGCAATCGACTATTACAATAACGTTGTGACGACGATCGGACCCCAGACCGCGCAGGACGCCGTACGCCTGTTCATGGTACCCGGCAAGGAGCATTGCGGTTGGGAAGGGAGTCATGGCGAATTCGATGTGGGGGCCGAATTGAAGCGGTGGGTGGATACCGGGACGCCGCCCGAACGGATCGTCATTACGGGAACCGCCGAGGACGGCAGCCTGCGCACCCGGCCTCTCTGCCCGTACCCTCAGGTTGCGACATACACGGGAACCGGAAGTACCGATGAGGCGCGGAATTTTGTGTGCAATGCGCCTTAGCCGCGCGGACAAGGAATAGAAAAGATCGCGGAATCCACCGAAGATCGAACCGGATTCGATCCGTTCTATTCGAAAGCAGCGATGTGGAGCGTAACCGGCGCCGAGACTAACCAAGAGGCGGACCAGCGTATGCGGAACATCAGAGCGATTGGCGTGTGGCTGACTGTCCTGGCCGCGGCGGCGGTGTGGATGCCGCCACGACTGGTGGCGCAAACTTCCCTCGATGCGGCGGCGTGCGAGGGGCTGGCCTCGTTGTCCATGCCATATACGACGATCACGGCGGCCGAGCATATCGGGGCTGGAATGTATACGCCGCCGGCGGGCACATCGGGCGACTTCGACGGGTTGCCCGCGTTCTGCCGGGTGGCCACAACGGTCGCTCCGACCGCACAGTCCGAGATCAAGATGGAGGCCTGGATGCCGGCCTCGGACTGGAGTGGGACCTTTGAAGGCCGGGGAAGCTCCGGCATGGGAGGAGCGATTCCGCGAGCCGATATGGCGGCATCGCTGAGAGCGGGATACGCCACCGCCGGCAGCGATACCGGGCATGAAGGCGACGCGAGCTTCGCACTGGACCAGCCTGAACGGATTGTCGATTTCGGTTACCGTGCGGGCCATGAAGTACCCGTGAAGGCGAAAGCCCTCATGGAGGCCTACTACGGCCGCGGGCCCGGCTTTTCGTTCATCAACGGGTGCGGCGGCAGCGCGGCGACGGCTCAGGCTGCCGCGCAACGGTTTCCGGACGACTACGATGCCATCGCAATCACCGGGTTTTCCGACAAGACACACCACGTTTTCTTTCAGATGTGGAACTGGACCGCGACCCACCAGAACGAGGCCAGCTATATCCCGCCGGAGAAATTTATCGTCCTCCACGATGCCGTCCTCAGGCAGTGCGACGTACTGGACCGGGTCATCGACGGCGTAATCGAGGATCCGCGTATCTGTCGATTCGATCCGAAGACGATTCAATGTACGGGAGCGGATGGCGCGGCGTGTCTGACCGCGCCCCAGGTAGAAGCCGTTCGCAAGATCTACGGGGGCCCGAGCAATCCAGACACGCATCGGCAGATCTTTACTCCTCCGCAACCCGGAAGCGAACTGAGTTGGGCCCGAACCACGACCGGCGACCAGCCGTTCCGGTTGGCCAACGATTTCTTCAAATACTTCGTCTACAAGGATCCGAACTGGAGTTTCGACGCTCGCCCGGTCAATTTCGCGACCGACGTGGCGCTGGCCGATACGCCCGAGAATCTCGTCATCAGCGCGATGGACCCGGACATAAGCGAATTTGTGGCGCGCGGTGGAAAGCTTCTGCTGTGGGAAGGGTGGAACGACACCTCTATTCCGCCGGACATCGCTATCGACTATTACAATAACGTTGTGACGACGATCGGACCGCAGACCGCGCAGGACACCGTACGCCTGTTCATGGTACCCGGCAAGGCGCATTGCGGTTGGGAAGGGAGTCATGGCGAATTCGATGTGGGGGCCGAATTGAAGCGGTGGGTGGACACCGGGACGCCGCCCGAACGCATCGTGATTACGGGAACCACCGAGGACGGCAGCGTGCGCACCCGGCCTCTCTGCCCGTACCCTCAGGTTGCAACATACACGGGAACGGGAAGCACCGACGACGCGCGGAATTTTGTGTGCAATGCGCCCTAACCGCGCGAACAAGGAATACGCGAACGAAGGAATAAACGAAGGAATAGAGGAAATCGCGGAATCCACCGGAGATCTATAGCGGAGATCGATACAATGAAAAAGACTGTTTTGACCATCAGTGCAATCCTCATCGTCGGCGCCGGATTACTGTGGCTGGGCGTGGGCGCCGGATCGATGACGCCGTCGAGCGCGGCGGCGGTCCCGGGTACCGGAACCGTGTCGGGCAGCGTCGATACGCCTCCCGGCATCACCTCGACCGCGGCGCAGGTTTACGCCATGAACGTCGACAGGGACGTTCTTTTCATGGTTTACGCCGCAGGCGGACGATACGAAGCGGTCAATCTGATTCCGGGAAACTACGAGATCACCGTCAGGAAGGTCGGCCTCGCCGCGGACACTCAAACGGTCGCCGTCGATTCGGGGGCGAACGTTGTCGCCAATTTCACGATGACGGAAGGACTCGCCACGACGCGTCAACAGTCATTGTTCGGCGGCCCCGAGGGACTGGAATACGTTTCGTCGGACGAATTGTTTCCGCCTGGTTCCGGGCGGGATTTGATTGAAGAAACCTGCACGTCGTGCCATGCCCAGAATTTCTTCGGGCTCCGGCAGATGACCCGGCCCGGATGGAATGCGATGGTGGATCAGATGATCGATTCCGGCCACATCGACGAAGCGGCGATCGATCCCCAACAGCGGGACGAAATTCTGACGTACCTGACAGCGAACTTCGGCCCCGGCAACGCGACCCGGGCAGTGCAGCCCGAGTTTCCGATCGACGAGGCCGCGCTCGGCCGGGCGATGTACATCGAATACTACCTGCCGCTCGATCCGGTGCTGGATGCCGACAACGAAAGCCGGCGCGCTCAGGAACCTCACATCGACTTGAACGGAAACGTGTGGTTTACCGAGCGCAGCAGTCCCAACCGGATCGGGATGGTCGATCCCCGAACCGGGGAAGTCACCGACTATGTGCTTCCCGATCCGGAAGCCGACCCTCACGGCCTCACCGTGGATACGTTCGGAGACGTGTGGTGGGCTGAAACCGACGGGTGGCACCTGGGACGTCTGAATCCTGAAACCGGTGAAATGGTTCGTTACAGCATGGACCCCACCGGGGGTGACATCGTGGGACGGGGCCACACTCCGGTTACGGATTCGAAACAGAACATCTGGTTCACGACCAGGGATTTCATTCTGGACGGTGTCGAGGACGACCAGGACGGTATCGGGAAATGGGACCGTGAATCCGGGCTGATGTCTCTGTACATGGAACCGACCCCCGATTCACGTCCATATGGTATCGCGGTGGACGCCAACGACAACATCTGGACCGGCCTGAGCCGGGGATGCGGCGTGGCCCGATTCGAGCCGGAGACCGAAGAGTGGACCGAATATTTCGCGCTCACCGAACCACCGTGCAACGTGCGACGCCTGGGCGTCAATTCGAGCGCGGATACGGTTTGGTACGGAGTGTACAGCCACGGCAGGCTCGGCAAAGTGGATACACGGTCCGGAGAGATTGTGGAATATGATGTGCCGATGCTCTCTTCGCAACCCTACGATGCCTGGACCGATCCGGAAGACAGCGTCTGGGTTTCCGATGGCGGCCAGGGGGGAACGTTGATCCGGTTCGACCCTGCAGCCGAGACGTGGACCTATTATCCGAGTCCGCAGTTTACGGATATCCCGAAACTGGCCATCGGGTCGAACGGCGCCGTCTGGTATACGCCCAGATCCGCGTCACGGGCGGCGGTGGGCGTTCTATATCCCGACAAGTCCGTGATGACAACGCTGGCCGCCGAGCGTTAGACTGGGTTTTCTTCGATTGCCCGGTTCAGACGCGAAGGCCGAATGGACATGCGAAGACTTCAGGAAGACCGAATGAACGCGAAAACCATAGTGCTGGTTGCTTTTCTTATCTGTTTCAGTCCTGCTCTGACGGTGCTGGCCCAGGAGGGCCACCCGTTTAGCGGTAGCTGGGTGGGTGACTGGGGACCCGGGCCGGACCAGCGCAATCGCGTTGTGGTTGTGCTGGAGTGGACGGGGACAGAACTGGCAGGTACGATCAATCCGGGTCCGGACGCGATTCCGATACGAATCGCCACGGTAGATCCCCAAGATTGGAGCGTACACATCGAAGCCGACGCCCGAGGCGCCGACGGCCAGACAGTCGAGTACGTAATCGATGGCAGTATCGACGATCTCGGGACGTATAGCCGGAGCATCGCCGGGACATGGAACGCCGGTTCCACGCCAGGAAACTTTAGCATCACCAGACAGTAGCGCGTTGTCCGGCAGGCAAACGCTCGACGGTGTGGGGGTTTGAATATATGTCCTTTCAGAGGAGCCATCCAGTGTTCGGCGCATTGACTGCCGTGTTCTTCGCGGTCGCGCCGGCGTGGGCTCATCACGTGCCCGCGGCGAAGTTCGATCCGGACAATCGGGTCACGCTCGAGGGAACCGTATCCAAGATCGATTGGCTGAACCCGCACGTTCACATTTTCATGGAAGTCAACACCGGAAACGCGACCACGAATTGGGCGGTCGAACTGGAAAGCACCGTCGACCTCCGAAGAAATGGCTGGACTCCGGACACGCTGGCATTTGGCGACGCCATATCAGTGGACGGGATGGCTGCCCGAGATGGGAGCCAGCAGGTTTCGGGCGACTCGGTGGTGTTCGTCGGCACCGGACAGAGAATTTTCAACGTCGAACCCGTTGCGTTGCCGACCCAGACCGCGACTCCAACGCCGCGGTGGCCAAACGGGCAGCCGCGGTTGGGCTCGCCACCGGGTGAGGCGGGAGGATACTGGGACTTTCCAAGCTCCGCAACGCTGGTCGAAGAGGGCGTCACGGTTGAAACGGATCGCCACGGCATGTTGAACGACCTGGACGATATCGACAGCGTCGCTCCGTTTCAGCAGTGGGCCAGGGACCTCTATGAATTCCGGCAACGGGATTTTCTGAAAGACGATCCCATGTTTCTCGATTGCAAGCCCCAGGCCGGCCCGCGCATTTTTCAGCGTCCTAACGGAGTGCAGTTCCTGGAAGAACCGGAACACCTGCGAATCCGTGTCCTGATGGGCGGGGGCAACCAGAACTGGCGTTTCATCCATCTCGACGGCCGCGAACAAACAGGACTCCCTGAAGGGAACGCGGAAGATCCATTGTACTTCGGCCATGCCGTGGGTCAGTGGGAAGGCGACACACTTGTCGTCGACACCAAGGGATTCCATGACCGGTTCTGGTTTTCAAATGGCGGGCTCCCGCATACCCCGCAACTCCATCTGATCGAGCGCTTCTCGCGCCCCGACATGAACACGTTGCGTTATGAAGCGACGATTGACGATCCGGGGGCTTATACAAGAACGTGGACGAGCAGTTGGACGCTTCGTTGGGTTGCCGACGCCGAGCTTCCCGTCTACTTCTGCCAGGACAACAGACCATAGGAAGAAGAAATGAAAGAAGTGGAAGAAAAAACGGACGGAGTCGTTCCGTTGTCATGGCGGGGAGAGCATTTGTGCATTACAATTCTTGCACGAATCGCCGGTACCGGTGATACGTGTGGCTATATTCCGATCAGCGTCTTCAAACAGGAGGATTGGCGATGAGATCCTGTACATCAAGAATCTTGGCTTTGGCCGTCAGTGTGCTCGTGGCAGCGTCCCCGGCACTGGCGCATCATGCATTTTCCGCGGAGTTCGACGCATCTCAGCCCCTTACAATCCAGGGTAACGTCACCAGAATAGCCTGGACGAATCCACATGTCTGGATCTACATGAATGTCGCGGATGAGAACGGCAAGCTCGTGAACTGGGGCTTCGAAATGGGCGCCCCGCACCAGGTCCGAAACCGCGGATGGGACCGCGACACGCTGAAGGCCGGCGACGAAGTCATCGTCGAGGGGTCTCGGGCACGCGACGGAAGCTTCCGCATGAATGCCCGAAGCGTCACGTGGGCCGAAACCGGCCTGAGCTTGGGGGCCGCATCCAGCGAAAATGCAACGCCGTAGACCCGGACGCCCGTTGGAGTCCTTCTCACGTTCGAATTCTGGAGGTATACCGATGCGACGACATCGTTTCTACCCGGCATGGGCCGTGACTGTTCTACTTCTGTCGCCCGTACTGACGCTACCTGCGCTCGCGCAGGATTTCGATGCAGCGGCGGCGGCGGTTCAACCGACCCCGCGATTTTCCGATGGCCAGGTCAACCTTCAGGTGCTCGCTGGCGAGAAGGGCGTGTGGAATCGCCAGGACTATCGGCTGATCCTTCCGGAAACCGAGGAACAAACCGCCGACCGCGACCTTCGAGGCGGGCGGGATGACGGGCCTCCGGGTCTGAAACCAAAGTTCAGCGAGGTTCCATTCCAACCGTGGGCGGAGTCGCTGTTCATCTACCGCCAGACCCACGAGATCGAACCCTATACACGGTGCAAACCCGCGGGTGGCGCCCGGAATATGGCAACGCCTTACGGGACTGAATTTGTTCAGGCGCGGGACGAACAGCGCATATTCATCTTCCAGACAGGCGGCCCGCATAGTTTCCGGCCAATCTACATGGATGGCCGCGCTCACCCTGAGGATCTGGATCCCAGCTACTACGGACACTCCGTGGGCCGTTGGGAAGGGGATGCGCTGGTCATCGATACGGTCGGTTTCAACGAGAGAGGTTGGATCGGCGCTCGGGGAGCACCGACCACGAAGCAACTGCACCTGGTCGAACGCATCTCGCGCCCGGACTACGACACCCTTCGCTATGAGATCACCATCGACGATCCGGGCGCCTATACGGCACCGTGGACAACCGGCATGATGATGAGTTGGACCCCGGACAGGGAGCAGTTCGAATACATCTGCCAGGATGGCAATCTTGCCTCGGAACTGATGATTGGCGCCGGGAACACGGCGATCGATCGTGGGAGCCGGATCGTTCCGTAAATCGTGGGAGGTTCGATGCGCGCGAAGATTCCAGTCTTGGCTTGCGTTCTGATATGCGTCGTGGCGATGGCCGGGGTGGCTCAGCAGGGCCACCCACTGGCCGGCATATGGTTGGGCGACTGGGGCGCGACGCCCGACGAACGGAATCAGGTGGTGATCGAAATGATGTGGGAGACCACAACGCTGAGTGGGACGATCAATCCCGGCTTCCCCGATGCCGGCACTATTCGAGTGGGCGTCCTGGATTCCTCGGACTGGACCGTGCACCTCGAGGCCGACGCCATGGACGAGGACGGAAACCCCTTCGTAATCGTTATCGACGGGCAGCTTGAAGAGCTGGGCTCACCGAAACGAACCCTGAGCGGAACATGGCGCCACGGCGGCGCCGAAGGCGACTTCAGTCTCACCAGAGAATAGGCGCGACGGCTCTACTCGAAGCTGGCGCCAACCAACCCGTTTGAGGCGCTGAATGCCCCGCTCAACCGTCAAGGATCAGGCCAATGGCCTCTGCAAGGCTCTGACGGGCTTCTTCACGGGTTTGCCCCTGGCCATTCGCGTCAGGTATTTCCGGGCCATACGCGATGTTCCATTCCCCATCGCGCTCGAAGGCAGCGGTGAATCCATTTCGCGTGTCGTTTCCCGGCCTCTGCAATACCATCGATCTCGGCGCGCCTTCTACCAAGGCACTGAAGGAGTCAAATCATGGAACTCGGCGCGTTTTCGATTAGCCTGGCTGTCAAAGACATTGAAGCATCGAGGGTTTTCTACGAGAAGTTCGGCTTCAAGGTCTTCGGGGGAGATGCCTCGCAAAACTGGTTGATTCTCAAGAATGGGGATCACGCAATCGGTCTGTTCCAGGGCATGTTCGAAAAGAACACATTGACCTTCAATCCGGGATGGGATAGCAACGCCGCCAAGCTGGATACATTTGACGACGTTCGCGAACTGCAGCGTCAATTGAAGGCGCAAGGGGTGCAGCTCATGTCCGAAGCCGACGAGACAACTACGGGTCCAGCGAGTTTTGTTGCAGTCGACCCCGATGGGAACCCAATCTACGTCGATCAGCATGTATAGCAACAAGTACAATGGACTGACGCTGGCCTGCCCAGACTGACCGATGACCATGCGCCGCAACCGGCAACCACATGCAGTGAAAGTATGACGGGATGTCGGTTGTGCCGGATATGTCACCCAATCCTGAGGCCATCGTTGCCGTTACGGTTTTTGAATAGAACGTTTTCCTGGACGGCCCGTCTACGTTCACCACGAACGTGGTACGAGATCCCGCGCGCATCCGTTGCTCGCAGATTCAGCCGTTTTCACTACTTCGCCGGGCCGCCCTTCTCGTCTCTTGAATCCCATCGTGCAGGCTTCTGATTTCGATAACGTAAAAGGGACCCACCCCTGATAGCCTCCCCGGAAGCGTGAACTGGAAGAACAGGCACGCGGGTGGGAGGCGAGGATTGATAGGGATGGATCAGTACGAGTTGATCAGAACCGCAGATCGGGTTTACAAGAAAAGCATTCGACAGATCGCCCGGGAGACCGGGCACACGCGACGGACGGTCCGGAAAGTATTGGCCGGACAGGAGCCCAGGTATCGGCGAGAGAAGGAGCCCGCCTGTCCGGTGATGGACCCGGTCGCCGGGATCGTAGATGCCTGGCTCCAGGCGGACCGGGACCAGCCCGTCAAGCAACGCCACACCGCGCACCGGGTGTGGCAACGTCTGGTGGAGGAGCATGAATTTACCGGAGCCGAGGCGACGGTACGCCGCTGGGTTCGGGAACGGAAGACACGGTTGGGCTGGAACCAGACCGGCGCTGTGGTGCCGCTGGACCCGGAACACGCCCGTGAAGCAGAAGTGGACTGGGGCACGGCCTGGGTCCGGATGAACGGTGAAGACCGTCAGGTCAAGTTGTTCTGTATGCGGTCCCGGTACTCGGGCAAGGCGTTCGTGCGGGCCTATCCGTGGGAACGGCAGGAGATGTTCCTGGACGGTCACATTCGGGCGTTCGATTGGTACGGCGGCGTATTCCCGACCCTGGTTTTCGACAACCTGAAGACGGCCGTGAAGCGGATTCTGAAGGGGAAGGCTCGGGTCGAGCAGGCCCGGTTCACGGCGTTTCGGGCCCACTACACGTTTGAAGCGCGGTTCTGTAATCCGGCCCGCGGCCAGGAGAAAGGCGGGGTCGAGGGCCTGGTCGGCTTTGCACGCCGGAACTTCCTGGCGCCGGTTCCCGAAGTGGCGGACTTCGAGGATCTGAACACGCAGTTGCTGGAACGCTGCGCGGCTGACGACCAGCGCCGGATCGGGGGCCGGTCCGACGATCGCACGATCGGGGGGCGGCACGCGGTGGAGCAAGAACGCCTCCTGGCACTGCCCGACACGCGGTTCGAGAACACGAAGGTGGTGGGAGTCCGGATCAGCCCGTATCAGACCGCCCAGGTGGATCGGAACCGGTATTCGGTGCCGACCGCATATGTGGGACGCCGGCTCTGGGCCCATATCGGCTGTGACCGGGTGAGATTTTACGCGGACCAGAAGAAGGTGGCCGAACATGACCGCGCCTTCGGTCATAGCGACTGGCGGATTGATCCGTTGCACTACCTGGAGTTGATCCGGCGGAAGGTGGCCTCGTTTGAGAGCGCCCGGCCGATCCGGCAGTGGCGGGATCAATGGCCGACCCAATATGAGACCGCGCTGGAGCGGTTGCGGGATCGGCATGGGTACAGCCGGGGCACCCGGGAGTTCATCGGCATCCTGCAACTCCACCAGGACTGGGATCTGGAACGGGTGTCCTCGGCCATCCAGGAAGCGCTCGATGCCCACTGTATCGAGTTGGAAGCGGTGCGGCACATTCTGATGCGGGAGGACACGCCGACTCGATCCCATGCGCCGCTGGAGTCCGGGTTGATGCCCGGTATCACCGACCTGACGATCGCCCGGGCCGATCTGGATCAATATGACCGTCTCCTGGCCGGGGGTGCGCGATGAGTCCGGGTCAGGAGATCGTTCTCGACGACGCACTGCGGCAACTCCGGCTTCCGGCCATGGTGCGGGAGTGGCGGGAACACGCCCGACAGGCCAAAGAGGCCGGCGAGGGGTACACCGGCTTTCTATTGGCTCTGGCCAGCCGCGAGCTGGAACAGCGGCAAGCCAATCAGGTCCAGCGTCGACTACGGGAGGCCCGGTTCCCACTGCTCAAGACTCTGGAGACCACGGACCTGAAGAAGTGGCCGGTGCTGGATGCGATCCAGGTTCGCGACTATGCCGAGTGCGGCTACATTACCCGGCACGAGAACGTCGTCCTGTTGGGCAAGCACGGAACCGGTAAAACCCATGCCGCCACGGCTCTGGGTGTGGAAGCCTGCCGGAGGGGCTACCGCGTCGGGTTCACCACGGCCGCCGGGCTGGTCAACACCTTGATCGAGTCGCGCGAGGAACGGCAACTGAACCGGCGCCTGGCCAAGCTGGCCCGCTTCGAGCTGCTCATCGTGGACGAAGTCGGCTATATCCCGTTCTCGGCCGAGGGGGCGCAGTTGCTGTTTCAGGTCTTCTCGGACCGCTACGAAAAGGGTTCGCTGATCGTCACATCGAACCTGCCGTTTGCACAGTGGACCAGCGTCTTCGGTGACGCCGCACTGACCGCAGCCCTGCTGGACCGGCTGACCCATCACTGCGCCATTCACCAGTTCGATTGGGAAAGTATCCGGTTCACCCAAAGTCTAGGCGCCGCCGGCAAACGGAAGAACAAACCCCGGTCCGCCGGAGGATCCGCGTGAAAACCGCGGGCGCAGCGGGCTGTGGAAAGTGCCGCCCCCATGGAAACCCGCTGCAAAGCCAGCGCGTTCCCACAGTGGCTTGGAAGCCTTCGGCTCCCACACTTCCCACGGCCTCGACGGCGGAATCACTTACAAACCATTAACCCGGGGGTGGGTCCCTTTTACTCGATCGGGGTGGGTCCTTTTTACGTTGTCAAAGCGAGGCTTCGGAGACCCGGATGAAGCGAGGCCCAGTCCGGCACCCTGTTGGTCGACCAACCGCGCGCGGATCCGATGTGCGATTCCGAACGCAGCGATTACGGCGGCGCCAGCCAGTGCAAGCCACACAGACGAGAA
This sequence comes from Terriglobia bacterium, assembly GCA_963555775.3. Classification (GTDB taxonomy): domain Bacteria; phylum Acidobacteriota; class Terriglobia; order 20CM-2-55-15; family 20CM-2-55-15; genus JAJEDW01. Next base: position 1,418,833 of record CAUVWY020000010.1, read on the forward strand.
GAGGATGCTTGGAATGGCGACGGCGAGGACGGCGAATACCCATGGGACAAAGGGCAGGAGATCGTTTTCCATGCGATTGACCCGGACGTGTGTCCCCATCGTTAGCCCGCCTTTCTCACGGGTTTTCGTCGCGAAGAGTCGGAGACGCCGTCAGAGCAAGGCGCGCGCCCGGAGGGCGACGGAGGCGTACTTGACGGTACGTCGAGGAGCCCGACCAAGCGGAACGCGGCACTGGCGGATGGATCCGGCGCTGTAGCAGACAACTCTGAGAAATGCGGGTTCGGGGAGAGTATCCCTCGAAAAGGGCCCTTCGGATCGCTTGGCCTGGGCGGTCGTATGTTCAGTTGTTGCATGGCAACCTGTGACTCAGTTTAGCCCAACCAGGGTGAAGCAGGAGTGGCGTTTCGTCGCAGCGAAGTTCCGTCACGGCCTCAAGCATGGACAAGTGACAGTTTGATTGACCGCGGAACTCACCTGTAGTCTTATCTATCCGCTATGCGGAGAGGTCCCAGTCGCGCGTGCCACTGGGATGGCCCGATTTCGGTAGAACATTTTCTTGAGGAATTCCTCGGCGATGGAGCGTTCCGTTCGGGAATGCGGCCCCGAGTTTCTCAGGAGGTTGCCAATGGATAGCGCCAAGCGCTCCAGACGTCCCCGTCAACTAGTCTTCTCTTCATTGTGTCTGGCGATGCTGGTCAGCATGCACGCCCATGGCCAGACGGATTTTTCGGGGGAGTGGTCCGGACTCAATCACGAAGATCCCGGACAGCCGCCGTTGGGGGACTACCTCGGGATTCCGTTCAACGACGCCGGGCGCATGAGGGCCGAAACGACGGCCGAGTCGATCTGGGGAATCCCGGAGTTTCAGTGCCGGCCGCACTCGCCGCCTCATCAGTGGCGCGGTGCCGGAGGCGTGCGAATCTCGAAGGAGATCGACCCTCTCACACGGGATCTGACGGCCTATCACGTCGAGTATCTGCGTTCCATGAGCCGGCCGGTCTACCTGGACGGCCGCCCGCATCCGCCGGCCTGGGCGCCCCATACATGGGCCGGTTTTTCGACTGGAGAATGGGTGGGCGCAACTCTGGTCGTGACGACCACGCACCTTAAAGACGGCTATCTGAAGCGGAGCGGTCCCCAGACCAGCGATGCGTACACGATGACGGAATTCATCACGCGGAACGGCGACTACCTGACCGTGACGACGCTGATCGACGATCCCATCTATCTGGATGAACCCTTCGTTCAATCGACCACGTTGCGGTTGAACATCCATAGCCAGTTGGGGAGCGACCCGTGCACGCTCCCTTTCGATGAGAGCGGTGAAGACGCGCATTCGGTGCCGCACTATCTGCCGGGTCAGAATCCGTATCTGACCGAGTGGTTGGAAGAATCCTCGTGGATACCTGAAGAGGCGGCAAGAGGAGGTGTCGAGACCATATATCCAGAGTACGTGTCGCGACCGGGTGCGCCGTCGGCCGTGGCAGGTCCCGGGCCAACCGCGTCCGCTCGTGAACCCGCGTCGGCCGATCAACTGGTGGACGGGTTGTTTCCGCGCGACGGAGAGGTCCACATTCTGCCCGTGCAGGGCAACATCTACATGCTGATCGTGGACGGCGTCAACATCGCCGTGTCGATCGGCCCCGATGGCGTCTTGATGGTGGATACCGGACCCGCGCACATGAGCGTCAGGGTCCTTGAGACGGCCCGGCAACTCGCATCCCGAATCGTGGCCTCACCCGTGCCGAACAACTGTGCCGGGGCGCGCTGTCCGGGAATCCGCGGCTGGGCCAGTCCTTCCATTAACGCCGTGATCGGTTCACCGGCGCCGCCCAAACCCCTCCGCTACATCATCAACACCAGTGCGAGTCCGGATCGCACCGGCGGCAACGAGGCGATCGCCCCGGCGGGCGCCTTCGAGCGTGGCGGGGGAGGTGCGGCGGCCAACTTCGCGGGGGATGTTCGAGATCAACGTGCGGCGGTGGTCGCGCACGAAAACGTCCTGCTCGGGATGAGCGCCCCCGTGGGCGCCGAGGCGCCCACACCGCGCGGCGCCTGGCCCACCGACACCTACTGGCGCGACTTCTACAAGTTCAATCAGTTCTTCAACGGCGAAGCGGTCCTTCTGTACCACACGCCCGCGGCGCACACGGACGGGGACTCCATCGTTTTGTTCCGCGGGTCCGAAGTCATTGCCGCCGGCAACGTCTACAGGACCACTGGGTATCCCGTGATCGACCTGGAACAGGGCGGCGGTATCCAGGGGACCATCGATGGGCTCAACCGGATTCTCGACCTCGGTGTCGCCGAGAACATGTCCCAGGGCGGAACCTGGATCATTCCGGGCCGGGGACGGCTGTCCGATATCGCGGACGTGGCGTCATACCGCAACATGGTGGTGATGATTCGCGACCGTGTGGAGGACATGATTCGAAACGGCCTGACGCTCGACCAGATCCAAGCCGCCCGGCCCACAATGGACTTCGACGGGCGGTATGGCTCGGAGACCGGCGCCTGGACCACCGGCATGTTCGTTGAGGCCGTATATCGGAGCCTCCGCCAGGAGCCATGAGAGGATGCGGGATGACTGGCGATCATCGATTTTGCAGGAGGAAACAGTTATTCGGGAGAAGACGATGAAATTCAGAAACACGCTGCTCGTCGTTGCCGGGTTGTTACTGGCCGGTTCGCTCGCACACGGGCATCATTCCGTCGGCGCCACCTATCGATCGGACATGGAAATCAGGCTCGAAGGCAGATTGGTGCAGTTTGTGTACCGCAACCCGCACTCGTTCGTTCACATCCAGGCCCGGAATGAGGACGGACAGACCGAACGGTGGGCCGTGGAATGGACCGGCGCGGCGGCACTGGCCGGACAGGGCGTGGAGGGAGATGCGCTCCGACCCGGGGATCAGGTCGTCATCACCGGGCGTCCATCGCGAAGTCCGGATGAGACGCGGGCGCTGATGTTGTCCATTCATCGGCCCCTCGACGGTTTCAGTTGGGGCAATCGGCCCGGCGAAATCGTCGATTAGGGTTGAACAAAGAACGTTGAATCGCCGCGTCCTGGCGGGAGATCCGGGCGGCCGAGCTTGAGAGCGGACTAACTTGACACTTGAATTTAAGTCATTGATTTTATTGGCATGAAACAGGACCGTAATCGGTTGCCGCCTCACTGTAGCCGTTCAGCGATCCACAACTTGATGAGCGCCTGGCGGGTCACGCCAAGGTGCCGCGCCTGACGGTCCAGCCCGGCCACAACCCATGCCGGGAAGTCCACATTCACCCTCCTTACCTGCTCGTTCGGGCGCTTTGCTTTCGACCAGTCGACATGGCCGCTAACATCCTCTCCTGCATCGAATTTCCTGTCGAACTCATTTGCTTTCATAGTGATCGATCTCCTGTTTCCGGGCGCGCCGCACCGAGATGATCCGCACATTGTCCCCACGATGAGCGCAGACGGCGGCCCAGTGGTTTTCGCCAATCTTTCCGATCACCAGAAAGCGCGCCTCGTCATCGGTTTTCGCCGGTGCTTCCAGCATCCGAGCATCTTTCCAAAGCACCTGGGCTTCGTCGAAGTCGATGCCATGCTTGGCCTTGTTTGTGGCGCTTTTGGCGGGATCATACTCAAATGGCATGAGCTAATATAGTATAGAAATTATACCGTTTCTATAAATCACCGCCTTGCCGCGCCCGAGATGTCATCGTGCTCGGCTACCTCCGTCCGCTTCGCGGTACACGTCCAAGGAAGAGATCGTTGAGGAAATGAATCGGGCCGAAGCGGCGTTTCAAGCCACGGGAAAGTCCGCGCGGGCGTTTCGGGATTTCAAGTACCGGACCCGCAAAAGCTGGACGCGGACTCGACGCGTCACGGCCGCTTCGAGTTTGTCGACCAGGGCCCCAATCCCCGATTCGTGGTTACCTCACTGGCGCGGAAACGCCTGAAGGCCCGGGCGGGCGCCCTACGAAGACTTCTATTGCGCCCGTGGCGACATGGAAAACAGGATCAAGGAACAGCAACTGGATCTGTTCGCCGACCGGACCAGCGCCGCCACGATGCGCGCCAATCAACTCCGGCTGTACCTGTCATCGGCCGCCTGCATGCTCCTGCATGCGTTGCGCCGGCCTGGCTTGAAGGGAACCGGCATGGAGCGGGCCTAGTGCCATACGATTCGGCTGAAGCTGATCGAGATCGGCGCCCGAATCCGTCTGATTGTCCGCCACGTCTGGATCGCGATGTCGGAAGCCTATCCCTACTCCGCCGGCACGCCTTTCGGCGTGCATCATTCTGACCGGAGCGCGACTGTCGGATCCGCCGCGCTCGCCCGTCGGATCGGCATGAAGCTGGCGAAGAGAGCCGCGATCGCTACCGTGAACAGGGCCATCACGAAGATCCGGGGGTTACCGGGTTGAACTTCATAAAGATAGGCGGCCAGGAGGCGCATGAGGACCGCTGCGCCCACCAGACCGGTGGAGAGCCCTAGAAGCATCGACGGCATGGCCTGCTTCATCAGGAGGAGTCGAAGGATTTCGGATCGAGTGGCCCCCAGCGCCATCCGAACGCACACTTCACGGATGCGCCGCGCTGCCGCGTAGGACGTCACACCATAGACCCCAACGAAGGTGAGAAGGAGTGCGGTCCCGGCGAAGATCCCGAAAAGCGCCGTTCCCAACCGCGGCGCCGTAACGTTGGTATCGAAGATCTCATCGGAGGTCCGAACCTGGGTCAGTGTGGCTTCCGCATCGACCGCGGCGATCTCGGAACGAAGCAGTTCGATGGCTTCCGCAGGGTCGTTCCGCGTTCTGACGACCAGTCCCGAGACGTTGCACCCGGAACTCACGCCCCTTGGCCCTTCCCCGCAAGGTCCGAAGAAAGCCGCCGAAACCTCGGAGGCGGTAAGACCCGTTTTGAAGTCAGAGACGACGCCAACCACTGTCAGCCACGAATTGTCCGGACCGAGCTCCGAGCCAACGAAGAATCGCCTCCCGACCGGGTTCACTCCGGACCAGAATTCACGCGCCATACGCTCGTTGACCAGGACTTCGTCTGATGCGGTCTCGTCGAAGATCCGGCCACTTGCGAGGGAAACGCCGAGCGTTTGGAAATAGCCGGGAGCGACCTGCCCATAAAACACTTGGCTATCTTCCTTGGCCTCCATCGTTTCCTCCACTGTCAAGCTTGAATAACCCGCAATCGTTCCTGAACCATAGCTGGCCGATGCCACTGCGGGAAACTGCTCCAGGCGCCCGACGACTTCTTCGTAAAATTGCACTCCCTCCAATCGATCGGATCGAGGCTGGCCTGTTCGAACAGTAGCGTAAAGAATGTTCTTCGGATCCATTCCCAGATCCTGATTGACGAGATTCCAGAAGCTTTGCCCCACCAGACCTGCCGCCGCAAGAAGAACAACCGCGAGCGCTATCTCGCCGGCGACCAGCAAGTTACGAAATCGGACCTGCCGGACACCTTCCGTGTGGCCGCGAGTTCCTTCGTGCAGCCTGCGGTTGATACTCGTTCGGAATCCGAGGAAGGCCGGCGTCAGCCCGAACGCGACTCCGGTCGCTATGGCGAGCACGGCTGTAAACGCCAGCACATGCCGATCGATCGCGATTTCATCGAGGCGTGGAAACCCCGCAGGAAGACGAGTGATCAGCCATCCCAGTGCAATCTGGGCCAGCACCACGCCGGCCAGAGCCCAAGCCAGTGAGAAGACGAGGCTTTCGGTGACAAGCATCCGGATCATCCGGGACGGCGTCGAGCCGATGGCCAGGCGCAGAGCAATCTCCCGCTCGCGATTGACCGCGCGCGTAACGAGGAGATTGGCGACGTTCGCGACGGCGATCAGCAGAACAAGGCCCACCCCCCCGAAGAACAGCAGGACGATCGCGCGCACCGAGCCACCCACCTCGTCCTTTAACGGCACAACACGGTAGCGGTTGCCGCCGATCTCGGGGTACTTCTCCTGGAGCCCCGCCGCGACCCGATCGAGATCCTCTTGAGCTCTTTCGATGGAGACGCCGTCGTTCAGGCGTCCGACGAGTTGAAGTATGGAAACTTGACGCCCTGCCTGCATTAGGCTCGGGCTGGGGGCAAAGGGGAGGAGGATTTGTGGCTGCCACGTCAACGGGGCGCCCCCACCCGCCGGTAGCTGTAATGCGTTGAAGCGAAAGTCTTCCGGCATGACACCGACGACAGTCAGGTTTCCGGTCGACATCCGTAGTGTCCGGCCAAGAACTTCCGGATCCGAGCCGAACCGACGTCGCCAGAAATCATGAGTGAGGATCGCCGCAGAGGGCTCCGGCCGATACTCCTGGGCGAGAAACCCGCGGCCCAGGATCGGCCCGGCGCCCAGGACCGACAGCATCTCGGGATCGATCGATACCGCCGGGACATTCTCGGCTTCGATGCTATCCTCCTCGTTCCAGAGGAGACTCCTCGAGCGGTACGCACCGACGTTCTCAAAGGCGACCGTGATCTCTCGAAGATCCCGCGCATTGTCGACGGCAACGAGTCCGCGCCCGCCAAACAGCTCATCGTCCTGCCAAATCGCCACGAGACGATCCGGATCCGGGTACGGTAGGGGTCTCAGCAGGGTGCCGTACACGATGCTGTACATGGCGGTGACGCCTCCGATTCCGAGAGCGAGCGTCACGACTACGGTCGATGTGAAACCGGGTGATTTTCCGAGGGAGCGCGCCGCATAGACGAGATCACGCCATAGGTCCTCGAGGACGACAAAGCGCCATGAATCCCGAGACGCCTCCAGAATTTTCGTCCTGTTCCCCAGTGGAATCGGGTTGCCTCCTATGGCAGCCTGTTCCTGGTGAAAGGCGAGTTCGGCCTCGAGATCCTGCTCAAGTCTCCGGCGGCGGAACAATTTGAGGATGAGACGCCGCATGCTTCCCCCTTCAGGTGGCGAGAACGCGGTTTACCGCTTCGGAAAGACGGTTCCATGTTTCCTGCTGTGCGAGGATCGCTTTCCTGCCCTTCCGAGTAATCGTGTAGTACTTCGCCTTGCGATTGTTCTCCGAAAATCCCCAGTTTGCCGAGATCAGCCCATCGACTTCGAGTTTGTGAAGGGCCGGATAGAGGGAGCCTTCCTCTACCTTCAGTACTTCATCGGACAGTAGGTGAATGGCCTGTGCGACGGCGTAGCCGTGCATCGGCTTCCGTTGCAGAGCGTGCAGGATCAAGAGATCCAGCGTGCCTTGGAGAAGCGTAGGATTCGATGACTTTCCCATGTCGTGCTCCCTTGATGATCTATGGAAGCGTATTGGCACCCCCCTAGATTGTCAATGGGAAACTGTCGGGGGAAATCGTCGGGGGACGGGTCCACGGAAACGGCACCATGGGAAGTCAAAAAACTGGCGATTCGTGACTTTCTCGAACGCGACGTTCTGCGGCGCGCGGCAGTCACTTGGGTTTTCAAGAGGCGGTCGAGCTTGCGAGCGGCCTGAACCCCGATGGAGATGCCGAATCCCAATTTGCAGAACTTGACGCACACAACTTGGGACGTGCCGCGAAGGCTTCAGGACCGCCGTGACCCGCTCGCCCTGGGGGGCCACCGACAGGCGGCGTCGAGCGAAAAAGGGGCTTTCACCGGACGGTCTGGAATTCGTCGCTGGTGTAGGCCGCCCGTCCGCCAACATAGGTAGCCAGCGGCCGAATGTCGGGAATCTCGTCCGCCGGCACGGTCATGACGTCGTCTGAAAGAATGACGAAGTCGGCAAGCTTGCCGACTTCGATCGAGCCCTTGATGTCTTCCTCAAACGTCATGTACGCATTGTTGATGGTGCCCACTCGCAGGGCTTCGGCGCGACTGATCGCCTGCGTCTCGCCAAAGGGCCCCAGATCCAGCGTATTGCGCGTGACGTAGAAATAGATGTTCAGGAACGGATTGTTGCTGGCGCCGTTCGCCGAATTCCCTCCCCAGTCGGTCCCACTCGAAACGATCAACCCCCCGTCCAGGAATTCCCTCATGGGGACCGCACGTTCGGCTCGCCCCTGCCCCAGCGTTCGCACCATATTCGCGGCACGCCTGTAGGGTTGAAGCTGCGCCGAAACCACTACGCCGAGTTGTCCGAGCCGTTCGATCTGGTCGGGTTGGACGTGGGTGGCATGTTCCACCACCCAACGCTTGTCTCGAATGGAACTTTCCCGATCCGCGGCTTCATATGCTTCCAGAATTTGATCCATCGCCCCGTCGGAGTCGGTATGCGGCGAAGGCCGCCAGCCATGGCGGTTGGCGATCAGAATTCCCTGCTTGTAAATCTCGGGGGAAACCGAAGGAGTCCCCAGTGGATTGCCGTCCGCGATTTCGAGCGGCTCGCGCCACATGCTGCCGGGGTTGAATTCAGCCAGCCCGTCGAGCCGCAACCAGTGGTCGCCAAAACCCGTGCCCGCAACGAGCGGTTTTAACATGTCTTCCAGCACCTCCACATCCTGGGGGTTCACCTGCAAGCCCATGCTGACGCGGTGCAGCAGCGTTCCCTCACGCCACATCCGGTAGTAGGTGCGCATGAATTCCGGCTCCAACTGGATGTCGCGGATGCTGGTCAAGCCCACTCCAAGCTGCTGCCGCTGAATCTCCAGAATCAGGGCTTCCATTTCCTCATGGGTCGGCGGCGCGATCATTCTTGTCAGGCGGGCGACCGTACCGTTTTCACCCGCAAGGCGGCCATCGGGCTCGCCCGTTGCGTCTTTGCCGATCACGACCCGCCCGATCCTTTCGGTGTCCCGAGTCACACCGGCCAAGCCCAGTGCCCTGCTGTTCAGGAAAGCCTGTCCGCGGCTCAGATAGATCACGACAGGATTGTCGGGCGCCGCTTCGTCCAGATCCTGGCGGCTGGGCGTTCCACCGTCGGGGAACCTGCCCGGATCCCACCCATACCTTCCGTAGACCGCCTCGCCTGGCCCGGCACCGGCCGCCGCCACACGAATTCTCTCCAGCAGTTCGGCCAGGGAAGCGACGTCACTCAGATCCATGCCACGGTAGGCGTTGGCCGCATGAAAGGCGTGGCTGTGGTTGTCCATCAGCCCCGGCATCACGGCCCGGCCGCCCAGATCGATCATCTCTGTGCCGGCGCCGGCCAGCGCGCGCATCTCATCGCTGGCGCCGACGGCCAGGAACCGATCGCCTGCCACAGCGAAAGCCTCGACGATGCTGTCGGACGAATCGACCGTGATCACCTTGCCGTTATGGAAGACGGCGTCCGGGACCTCCCCGCGTTGGTCGTCGATACCGGCACATGAGCTCAGGACGATCGGAAAGACGCTCAAAAGCGCGACCATCCCGCGTGTTCGAATCTGCTGGCGATTCATGGAAACCTCCCTCGTCCGAATAGTTGCTGAAACCTGTACGCAGCGTCAATCAGGCTGTATCACAGCTTTCATGTCCAGTCACGCGACACGACCCATTTGTTCGACGCGCGACGGTTTAATTGACCTTCGGCTCCAACTGTAGTTTGATTCATCCGATGCAACCCGGAAGCCGGGAGGGGAGACTTTTCAAATGAATAACAGGCGCAGCGCCATCGGTCGCACCTTCGTTACCGGGCTTGCGAGTCTTCTTGTACTCGCGAGTGTCCCGGACGTGTTCGGACAGTCCGCCGAGCCGCGGCCCGTCCGTATCGAGGAACACGAGCAGACGGGTACCGGCGAATTTCAATTGAAGGTTTCGGGACGAACCGCCATGGTCAGCGGCGGGGACGCGCTGCTTCGGATCGACGTGCCGTCACGCGTGCCCCTCGACCGGATGCAAGTGTCGCTTAACGGTCAGGACGTCACGGGTCTGTTCCAGCCGACATCAGGGACCCGATCCCTTCTGGGTCTGCTGACGGATCTGCGGCCGGGCGACAACCTCGTGACGGTCGCCGAAAAGGGTGGGGCGGAAGCCAATTCGCTCGTCCTGACCAACTGGCCGATCGAGGGACCGATCTTCTCGGGCCCGCACGAAGCGCCGTATATATGCATGACACACCTGTACGAACTGCCTGTAACGGGTGGAACTCTCGGGCCGGCTCTCGATGAAAACTGCACCATCGCGACTCGTGTCGACTACATCTATCGGACGACCGGCGATGAATTCAGGCCTCTGGTCGACCCGTCCGTGCGTCCCGAGGATCTGGCGCGGACAACCACGAACGACGGCCGGGATGTCGCCTATATCGTCCGCGTCGAAACAGGGACCGTAAATCGCGCCATTTATCGGTACTCGATGTTGCACGACCCCATGACCGATCCGAAGCCGGGTCCGCTGAACCGGCCGGCCGGCTGGAACGGACGCTTGATTTACACGTTTGGCGGGGGCTGCCCGGGCGGCTGGTATATCCAGGGCGCCAGAACAGGCGGCGTTCTCGACGCTCACATGCTGTCCCAGGGCTTTGCGGTCGCCTCTTCCAGCAAGAACGTTTACGGCAACAACTGCGACGACGTGCTGTCGGCGGAAACCCTGATGATGGTCAAGGAGCGGTTCAGCGAGAGGTACGGCGCCCCCGCGCACACGATCGGTTGGGGCAGTTCCGGCGGTGCCCACCAGGTACACCTGATCAGCCACAACTACCCGGGCCTGCTGGACGGCATCATTGCGGCCAGCAGTTTTCCCGATGTTCCCACCGCGTCGGCCAACATGCAGGGGTTCGGCACGCGTTTGCTCTACCACTACTTCACCGAAACCTCCGGGGAACAGTGGACCCGGGAACAGCAGGTGGCAGTGGCGGGATTGCCCAGCTACGAAACGCTCGAGACTCAGGCCACTCGCGGCGACCGGCTGAACCCTCGCGGCGTGTGCGACCCGGCAGTTCCGGCCGAGTTGTACTACGACCCCGTCACAAACCCGCGCGGAGCGCGATGCACGCCGTACGACCATCAGGTGTCTTCCTACGGGCGGGACCCCTCCACGGGTTTCGCGCGGCGGCCGCTCGACAACGTCGGTGTGCAATACGGGCTCGGCGCGTTGAACGACGGTACGATCGCCAAGACCCAGTTTTTGGATCTCAATGAAAGGATCGGGGGCATCGACATCGACACGAACTTCACGGCGGAACGGACAGTCGCGGATCCCATTGCGACAAGGCGCGCCTACGAGTATGGGCGAATCCTCAGCGGCGGAGGTGGACTGGCTTCGACGCCGATCATCGACTACCGCGCCTATTCCGACGATCGCGGTGGCGACGTCCACATGCGCTTTCACTCATTCTCGACGCGCGAGCGCCTCAAACAGGTCAACGGTCACGCCGACAACCACGTGATGCTTCACGAAGACTACTCCTATGGCGGATTCAGCACCTCGAGCCCGCTCAACCGAGAGGCGCTGGGACAGATGGACCTGTGGCTCCTGAATCTGGCGAAGGACGCTTCGGACGCCCCTCGGGCCGAAAAAGTAGTGCGGGCCAAACCCACGGACCTGGTGGACTCGTGCGTCGCGCCCGGCGGCGAGAGGATCGAGGAAACGCAACTCTATCGGGAGGGTACGTGCGACCGGCACTTCCCCTCCCACGCGTCACCTTACCTGGTGGCGGGAATGCCCGTCGCAAACAACATCGTGAAGTGTCAACTCAAGGAAGTGGACCCGTCCGGCTATACGGTTCGATTCACCCCCGCTGAAATGGACCGGCTGCGCCGCGTCTTCCCTGATGGCGTCTGCGATTACACCCGGCCGGGCGTCGAGCAGCGCCCCGTCGCCGGCACGTGGCTTTCATTCGGGCCAGCCAGCGCGGGGGCGGAAGGGGCGCCCTGAGTAGGGGCAAGGAATCGGAACGAACGAATTCGCTTCTTACCGGTTTTGCTCTTCCAGGGCGCGCGAACCCTTGAGAGTGTTCTCCATCATTCTGTAGTTGCCTTCATTGCAGGCAAACTCGTAGAGGTCTTCGGGCTGCTGATAGTTGGGATCGTCCGACCTCCAGGGCAGAATGAACGTCCACGGCTGGGTCCAGATCGTCGGGTCCTCCACGGTAACTTCATAGCCCAACGTGCCGCCATCGATCATCGTGAAGCGTTCGGTAAAACGCATGTTGCCCTGCGGGAAGTGCGCGGGGGCGGGGCGGTCCATCAGCAACTGCGAATCCGTGAAGTTGGCCCAGTCGACGACCAGTGTGTCGCCTTCCCAATGGCCCCGGGAATCTCCATTCCACTGACGGATGCTCGGATCCAGATGCGGGCGTCCGTCCATGGGGACGATGCGCACATCGTGCATGCTCTCGTAGTGAATCACGACGTATCCGGGGGTTTGAAGGATTTGAACGCCATGGTTGTACGAGTGCGAAATCCTTGGCATCGGACGGGCAACGCAACGCTCGTACGGGGGGAAGTCCATCCAACTGCGGTAAAGCAGTTCCACAAAAGGCTCCACGCCGACTCGCCGCTCCGCCTCTTCCGCCGCCCGCTGTTCGCGGATGATCTGGCCCCTTTCGGTCACCGGAGGCAGGCGCCCATCCGGCGGGTCCACAATCAGCGACGTGCGGTCGAGCAATCGCCCCTTCTCGTTGCTCGTCCAGAAGCTGTTGTAGGTGCCGACGTTCCCAACCCGTCCGGGGCCGCCCTCAACCGTCCGCCGTGCGGCCGCCTGCGCTTCCAGTTCGGCCAGTTCGGCTTCGGTGTAGCTTTCCCGATCCGCAAGTTCTTCGGGCCGTTGCAAAGGCGTCGATGTCGAGAACGTGTACACGCCCTGCAGGTCCGGGTCGCCCCACGGTGTGTACGACAATGTCCACTCCTGGGCGGGCACCTGCCCCACGACTGGAGTCGCGACCAGAAGCACGATCGCGGCAGCAAGAATACAGATGGGCGATGAAGAGCGTTCGTTCATCGAAAACCTCGCTTTGTTTGCGTCCGTCCGGATTCCGGGGCCACGCCCCCGGAATCGCGGTGCGGATGCCTTGGCGCCGATTCTGTTGTGCCCTCGATGGAATGTCAAGTATTTGGACCAATTCGGATGGACTCCGTCCCGTCTCGCACGTATTTCCGGCGCACGATTCCCAGTGAAGCCCAAGGACGAAATCAGGGGTCGTTTTGGCGTGGAAATTCACCGACGCAGGACATAGAATCTGTGACACTGAGCGAGCATGCTTTCAAACCGGGCGCCTGTACGGGCGACCATGCGCCCCAGGACAGTTGCCGGCGGCCCGGACTCGAGTTCGGGGCCGCAGCAGACAACCCGTGAGATAGGCGGGTCAGGAGACGCGATGGCAGAAAGTAACAACACTCCCCCCAAAATGGACCACCGTCCGGATTCGAAGCCGGACGAAGCAAGGTCTCGCCCCGAACTGACCCGGCGCGATTTTCTGGTCCGTGGAAACGCCGGAGCAATCGCTGTCGGTGTCATGGGCGGGACCGGTTTCGCCGCCATGATCCCTGAACCGGAGCCGGAGCCGCAGACCGTCCCGATCGACCCGGTCCGGATGCGGCGGGTAACCCTCGACGTGGACGGCAGGCAGCACGATGTGACCGTCGATGTGCGGGAAAGTCTATGGGAAACCATGAATTACAAGCTGGGGCTGTCGAACTGCAACCTGGGTTGCGACCGTGCCCAGTGCGGCGCCTGCACGGTGGTGATGGACGGGCGCGCGGTGAACGGATGCGCCCTGTTGACCGCGCGGTCCGGACGCGGGCAAACGATCCTGACCGTCGGAGGCATCGCCACCGGACCAGGTGTCGACGGGTTGCACCCCCTGCAACGCGCTTTCTGGTTCGAAGGGGGCTTTCAGTGCGGCATCTGCACCAGGGGCTTCATCATGGCGTCCTATGCCCTACTCGAATCCAATCCGAACCCGACGACCGCCGAGATCAAGGACGCGCTTGCGGGAAACATCTGCCGATGCGGCGAATACCCCAAGATCTTGACGGCGGTCCAGAAGGCCGGCGCCGAGATGCGCGGGGAACAGGTCACCTATGCGGCGCCGCCGATCGAGCGCGCACAGCCGGAAGCGGTCGCCGAAGTTGCCGGGGGCCGCGTCTCGCGGCAGTTCGAGTTCGCCACCGCGCTGGGAACGATCGAGGACTACGACGACTTGGCGCTGGAACTGGGCCAGAGGCCGGGCATTCTGGACGTTTCGGGCACCGAACGCACGATCACGCCATCGTGGGACCCGACCCAGGTGGATGAAACACGGGTGCGGCAGATCCTGGAAGAGCTGGGTCATCCGGTACGGCCGGAGTAAGGAGAAGCGACATGGAACAGAGAGTAGACGCTCTTCGAGTCGTACAGGATCCCAAATATGCGGCCGCTTTGAGCGACGATCAGTGGCGAGCCCTGTCCGACGATCCGGAATGGAACCTGATGCTCGGGGAATACAGCGAGATGGTGACGCCGGTGATGGAACAATACGCCGCGAAGCTCGGCATCCCGGCGCCGAGTGCCGCCCCTCCACCGCCTCCGCCTCAGGACGCGCCCGAACAGTTTCAGGTCATCGGCAGGCCCATCCCGCGCCTGCACGGCCTGGGTGTCGTGACGAGCCTCGGCCAGTACGTCCAGAACATGCGAATGAACGGAATGCTGTTCACGCGAACCCTCCGCAGCCCCTATCCCCACGCACGCGTGGTGAGCGTTCGGACAGACGCGGCGGAGGCGATGCCCGGAGTCGTCGCGGTCCTGCACCGGAGCAATCTGCCTCCGGAATACAGGGACGTGCGGCTGGGTAGCGGTCCGCCGGATCGTTACCTGTTCAATGACGAAGTGTTTCAGGTTGGAGCCCCGATCGCGGTCGTCGCCGCCGAAAGCGAGCACATCGCCGACGAGGCCATCCATCGAATCGAAGTGGAATACCAGCAGCTGCCGGCAACACTCGACATGATGGACGGCGCGGGGCCGTTCGCCGTCAAGCAGTGGGACAACGCCGAAGACGGGACGATCATTTCAGTAACGCCGCCGCTGGTTCGCGGCGACCCCGATGGAGCGCGCGCCGACGTGACGTTCGACGAGGTATTGACCAAGTCGACCGAGCAGCATCTGGCACTGGAACTGACCAACTCGCTGATGTACTGGGACCAGGATCGCCTGATCGTCTATTACACAAGCCAGCACGCACACGGTTCCCGGGCCGGTCTGTCGCAAGCGCTGAAGATTCCCGCCAACCGGATTCGGGTCGTTCAGCCCGGATACATGGGATCGGGCTACGGTTACCGGGCGGGCATCGATCTGGCTGAAGTGCACTCGGCCATCCTGGCCAGAATCACGGGACGGCCCATCAAGACCATGTACACGCGTGAGGAAGATTTCGTCACGCGCACCCACAGGCCGCAGTTTCGCAACGAGATGCGGCTGGGGGTCAACCGCGACGGCAGTGTGCAGTTCGGCCAGTTCAGGGTTTACGCGAACGTGGGCGCCCAGCGGGGAGGCGGTGCGAACGGCTCATGGTACGGCCTGCAGCACCTGTATGCCATACCCCACCTGCGGCTCGAAGCCACCGACATCTTTACGAACAGCTTCCGGTCGGGGCCCTACCGTTGCGTGAGCCATCCGAACGGCACGTTCGCGCTCGAAATGATGATGGAGAGAGCGGCCGATGCCATTGGAATGGACCCGGTGGAGTTCAGGCTCCGGAACCTCAATGAACAAGGCAACGCCGAGACCGGCCTGCCGTTCAGCAATCCGGGGATCCGGGACTGCATCGGGGCCGTCCGTGACCGGATCGACTGGCAACAAAACTGGCACGCGCCCCGCGCAAGGGAAATCGCTCCCGGGTGTATCACGGCATCGGCATAGCCGCACACGCCTGTAGCCACGGTGCGGGCACCAACCCTGCCACGGGTCAGGTGATCGTCAACACGGACGGGAGCGTACAGTGCGTGTCGGCATCGAACGAGATCGGACCCGGCCAGCGGACCCAGATGGCCATGATTGCCGCCGAAGCGCTGGGCGTACCGCTCGAAACGGTGAGCATCACCACATACGTGGACACCGACAACACGACCGACACGGGAAGTTCGACCGGAAGCCGGCAGACCAACACCGGAGGCCGCGGTATTTACGAGGCCGCGATGGACGCCCGCAACCAGTTGCTGGGATACGCGGCCGAGAGGCTCACCAGCGATGCCGCGCGCCGTAACGAACAGGTTCAGGTTTCCGCCGATGATCTGGATATCCGCAACGGCGAGATTGTCATGAGGGACGACCCGGCGACGAGGCTCGTACTGGGCGTCGCCGTGCAGACGGCCGGTTTCCCGATTCTCGGACGAGCCATCTACCGTCAGGACACCGACTGGCAGCGAACGGCGTGGGCGTCCCACGCCGTCGAGGTCGAGGTCGACACGGGCCTGGGATCGGTCACGGTCACCCGATACGTGGCCGCGCACGACGTGGGTCGTGCCATCAACCCGTTCGCGCTCGAGCAACAAATCGAGGGCGGCGTGGTAATGGCGCTGGGAGCAGCCCTGGGTGAGGAACTACTCGTGGATTCCGGAACCGGGCTCCCGGTGAACGCCAACATGCTCGATTACCGGGCGCTGAGCATACAGGACGTTCCCGATGAGATCGAGGTCATCCTGATCGAGAGGCCCAAGGCTTACGGAGTGTTCGGTGCGCATGGGATCGGCGAACCCCCGATGTCGCCGCCCGCCCCCGCCGTGGCGGCGGCCGTACACAACGCCGTCGGGGTGTGGATGGACAACATGCCCATCACGCGCGAAAAGCTGTTGGCTGAACTACGGAACGTGAGGTAAGCGATATGAAAGGTTTCGAACTATACGAACCCACTACAATCGGCGAAGCCGTCGATACGTTGTCGAGACTCGGTTCCAGAGCCAAGGTGCTGGCCGGTGGCAGCGACCTGGTTTCCGGCGTCATGAAGGACTGGGTTCAGGGCGACGGCATGCCGCTGCCCGATGCCCTGGTGGATGTGACGACCATTCCCCAGCTTCGCGGTATCGCGGTCGACGAAACGGGCATCACGGTCGGGGCCAACACGACGTTGAGCGAGATCGTCGAATCCGAAGCATTGACCGCGCGGTTTCCGTTGCTTACCGAAGCCGCGCACAGCGTCGCATCCAATCTGATACGCAACTTCGCGACGCTTGGGGGCAATATCAACCAGCGGCCACGATGCTGGTTCTTCAGGGGCAAGGATTTCGACTGCCTCAAGAAGGGGGGCGACTTCTGCTTTTCAGTGGGGGGCGACAACCGGTACCACGCCATCGTCGGCAGCGACCAGTGCTACATCGTGCATCCGTCCGACGCGGCAACCGCGTTGCTGGCCCTGAACGCCCAGGCAAGGATCGCCGGACCCGACGGTGAACGGATGGTGGCGTTCGACGACTACTTCGTCAGTCCGAGTCAGAACATCCTTCGGGAGAACATCCTCCAGGACAACGAGTTGATGGTCGATGTATTCATTCCAACCCCCGCGCCGGGCACCCGGCAATCCTGGATGAAGCTCAAGAACCGGCAGGTTTACGACTTCGCGCTCGTGTCGGTTGCGGCCGCGTTCACCGAAGAGAACGAGGTTTGGACCGGGGGCCGCATTGTGATGGGCGGCGTGGCGCCGGTTCCGTACCGGGCCATACCGATCGAGAACCAGCTCCAGGGCAACAACGTGCGGACCATGGCCCGTCAGGCCGCGGCTCTGATCCGCACCGTCGCCCGTCCGATGAGCCAGAACGCCTACAAGGTCGACATCGCGCAAACGATGCTGGAACGGACGCTGCTGGCGGGACTGGCGTAATCGCATAGCCGGGGGGGGCGTCGCCGTGTCGATCGGCTTCGGACGGGAAACGCCCCGGGTCACGCGTGCGGGTCCGAATTCCCCGGGCTTGCCCCGATAGCCCCTCAGCTGGCGCCACGGGCCATGTTTCTCACGCTCTGAATGCAGTTGAGCAGCGAACCATGAATCACATCGTTGCTGGCGATGTATCCCCCGTCGGAATATAGCCAACTCAGGCCGTCGGCATCGGTCAGAATTCCACCGGCACGCTCGAGGATCAGACTGCTGGCCGCGATATCCCAGATATTCAAGTCGAGGTGCCAGTACGCGTGGAGACGGCCGGCCGCGACGTTGCAGAGACCCAGGGCCGGCGAACCCATCAGGTTGCACGCATTGACCTGGTCTGCCATCAACCCGAGCACAAGGCGCGCCTGTTGACGGCGCTCCCCGCCATGGGGCCAGTCCGTGCCGATCACGGCGCCTTCCCACGCTTCGGATCCCTCAAGGATTTGCCGCACCACGATTCGACGTCCATTCAACATCGCAGGCGTTTGCCGGGTGGCTTCGAACAGTTCATCGCGGGATGGGTCGTAGACGACCCCAACCGCGATCCGGCCGTCGTAACGGAGCGCCACCGATATGCCGAAATACGGGATACCGTGGGCAAAGTTCAGACTGCCGCAGATGGGATCGACGATCCAGAGACAGGGTGCGTCGACGGGCAGGACGGCATCGCCGGGCCCCTCCGCCGCCAGGATGCCCGCGTCGGGGAACTCGGCCACGATGGCCGAAACGATGGCGTCCTGGACCTCGATCGACGCTTCCGTTACGACGTCTCGCGGACCTTTCCACTTCAGATAACCCGGCTTCCCGAGGCGGGCCCTGGCGATGTCTCCGCCCCGGCGCGCCGCCCGCTTCGCCACGTTCAGTGCATGATCCATATCCGGTGTGTGCATCATTGGCAATCCAGAACAGTATTCTGCCATGGAGTGAACGCTGGGGAATCACAGATCGATTCCGCAAACCGTTGCCTTCAATCCCCGGTGCGGATATTCTCCACCAAATGAAAACTTTTCTGCCGTTCCTGACGTTCATCGTTCTGACCTGTTTTCTGGCCTGTTCGACGCCGGCGGTGGAACCCGCGCTTTCCGATATCTCCGAACCAGACACGAACTCAATAGACAGCCTGCTCGAAGCTGGCGTTCAATCGCAGGTGGCGCCCGGCGTCGTCGCAATCGTGGCCGACCCCGAAAGCATTCTGTATCACGGCGCCTTTGGCATGCAGGACGTGGCCAATGACGTGACCATGACACCGGATTCCATTCTGCGCATCGCTTCGATGACGAAGCCGATCACGTCGGTAGCCGTGATGATGCTGTTCGAGGAAGGGCGGTTCGATCTGGACGACCCGATCTCAATGTACCTGCCGTCCTACCTCAACCGCGAGGTCGTGGTCCAGGTTGACGAGACCGAGGGGACGTATACGACGGCACCCGCGGACAGCGAGGTTACGATCCGTCAACTGCTTTCAAACACGGGCGGGTTCGGCTACGCGTTCTCAAACGAAACCATGAGACAACTCGAGGACATGACCGGCCAGGTCGGAGAAGAGCTTCCGCTCCTTCACCAACCCGGGGCGCGCTGGACCTATTCGATGAGCACGCGGATATTGGGCAGCCTGATCGCGGCGGTCAGTGAAATGCCGCTCGATGTGTTCATGGCCGAGCGCATCTTTGAGCCTCTCGGTATGGAAGATACGGCCTGGACGGTCCCGGATGAAAAGCGGGGACGCGTGGCGACATTCCACCAGAGGGAGGACGGCGAACTTACCGAGAACGCCAACCCGGAGAACCTCGCCGCGACGGTACGCGGCGACGGGGATCTGTACTCGACGGCGGAGGATTACGTTCGATTCATGCAGATGTTTCTGAACGGCGGAATGGGCCCGGACCGGCGATTGTTGAGCCCCGAATCGATCGCTGCGATGACTTCGAATCAGATCGGCTCAGTGGTAGTTGAAACCCACATCGGCACCAACCCTCTGCGTTCCAGTCCCTTTCCGCTTGGCGCCGGTCGCGACAAATTCGGGCTGGGTTTTCAAATCGCGGCTTCGAACGACGCAAATCCATATTCGCGTTCCCCGGGGAGTTACAGTTGGGCGGGTATCTACAACACGCACTTCTGGGTGGACCCGGCGCGCGAAATCGCCGGCGCCATCTTCATGCAGGTACTTCCCTTCTACGACGACGCCTGCATCGAACTGTTCCAGGATTTCGAGGAATTGACGAACCGGACCTTCCGTCCCTGACGTTCAATGGCTGTCAACGGCTGCCCGAACAACTGGAGATACTCTGTGAGAGCGGCCCGGACACTTGTATTGGCAGCCCTGGTTGCCGGATGCGCGCCCCCCTTGGCAACCGAAGAATATCCGGCACGACCGATCACGATGATCGTGGGATACGGCGCCGGCGGTTCCACCGACCTCGCGGCCCGAATCGTGTCCGCCCATATGGAACGGACACTCGGACAACCGATCGTGATTGAAAACCGGACTGGGGGCAACGGCGCCATCGGAACCCGGGCCGTCTATACGGCCGCCCCCGACGGTTACACGATCGGAATGACCTCGGGCTCGATTCTGACGGTCCTGCCCTGGACCATGGAACTGGGTTTCGATCCGCTGGAGTTGACGTTCGTCGGCTCCAGCCACGAATCGACATATGCGATCTGGGTCCGCGCCGACAGTCCCTGGACGACGATCGACGAGTTGCTCGCGTATGCGCGGTCCAGTCCCGACCCGCTCCTGGTCGCCAATTCGAGCGGTTTCGGTCTTCCCGACATCGCGATCGCGCAACTGGCGCGGATGTCGGGCGGCTTCGCCTATCGGACGGTTCCGACAACAGGCGGCGCCGAACAGGTTCTGAAGCTGCTGGCCGGCGACGTCGACGCCCAGGCCAACTCGGCTTCCCCAACCATGTCGCACTTTCGGGCGGGGAGGCTCCACCCACTCCTGGTGCTGAGCACGGCGTGGCCGGAACTCGAAGAACAGGGGATTCCGTTGAGCAGCGACAAATACGGCTTCACTGCGCGTAACCTGTCGGCAATCGTCGGCCCGCCGGCACTGGACCAATCCATTCGACAAAAACTCGAAGCGGCGCTCGAGCTTGCGATGAATGACACCGAAACCCGGGATCGATTGAGCGCGACCGGGGAGTTAATCGAGTTCAAGACCGGCGCCCAAATCCGGGACGCCGCCGCCGCGGTTCAGGCCGAGCAGTTCGCCATAGGACAGGCGTTGGGCCGGGCGTCGCCCTGAGAACGCATGGACGCGTTTTTCAGCCTTCTCGACGGGTTCCGCATCGTACTGCGACCCGAAAATCTGGCCTTCGCCCTGACCGGCTCCATCATCGGCACAGCAGTGGGCGTGTTGCCCGGCATCGGGCCGATCGCCGGAATCGCAATCCTGCTCCCCCTGACGTTCAGCCTGGACGCGACCGGCGCCATCATCATGCTCGCGGCGATCTATTACGGCGCGATGTACGGCGGCACCATCACCACCGTCCTGATGCGGATACCGGGCGAGGGGGCGTCGGCGGTCACGGCCCTGGACGGTTACGAGATGGCCCGCCAGGGAAGGGCCGGCGCCGCGCTTTCCATCGCGGCCATCGGCTCGTTCATTGGCGGAATCGTTGCGACAGGGTTTCTGATCCTCGCCGCGCCGCCGCTGGCCCGTGTGGCGCTCGAATTCGGCCCGCCGGAGTTTTTCGGTCTCATGCTGGTGGGGCTGTCGCTGGTCGTCGGTTTGTCGGGAGGCTCTCCGACCACGGGATTGATCAGCGGACTTTTTGGTCTCGCCTTGTCGATCCCCGGAACCGACTTCGTCGAAGGCACGCCGCGGATGACGTTTGGCCGGATCGAAATGCTGGACGGCATCGGCTTCTTGCCGGTCATCATGGGGCTCTATGGTATCGGCGAGATTCTCTACAACCTTGAAGCCGGCGTCGGCAAGGTCGCCCCGGCGAAGATCCAATCGAAACGACTATCCGCGAAAGACCTTCGTCAATCGGCCATGCCGATCGCCCGCGGAACCGGTTTGGGAATCTTCTTCGGGCTGATTCCGGGCATCGGAACCCTGTTGCCGACGATCATTTCCTATGCCGTCGAGAAGCGGGTGTCGCGGAACCCTGAAAAGTTCGGACACGGCGCCATCGAGGGTGTTGCCGGCCCGGAAACGACCAACAACGCGTACGCGCATGCCGCGTTCATCCCCCTGTTCACCCTGGGCGTGCCGGCCTCTCCAACCATCGCGGTTCTGCTTGGAGCACTCATGATGAACGGTCTGACTCCGGGCCCTTTCCTATTCGAGGAACGACCGGATTTTATCTGGGCCGTGATAGCCAGCTTCACGATCGGCAATGTCATATTGCTGATGCTCAATCTGCCACTGGTCGGTTTGTGGGTCCAGCTTCTGCGCGTTCCGTATTCGATTCTCTTTCCAATGGTCATCGCGTTTACCGCGGTGGGATCGTATGTGGTCCGCAGTAGTGTTTTCGACGTGGGTGTCCTCGCCGTATTCGGAGTCATCGGCTACCTCGCCAGGAAGATCGATTTTCCCATCGCGCCGATGGCGTTCACGCTCATCCTGGGTCCTCTCACCGAGAACGCGCTGCGCCAGTCGATGTCGATGTCCGGCGGGGATCTATCGATCTTTGTGCGGGGCCCGCTCTCGACGAGCCTGATGGCCTTGGCGACTGTGGCGCTTCTGCATCCGCTCGGCCGGCGGGTTTGGAGCCGCTTCGGAAAATCTGTCTAGCCTCCTTTCTCACGGGTTTTCGCCGCGAAGAGTCGGAGACGCCGTAGCACTGGCGGATGGATCCGGCGCTGCAGCCAACAACTCGTGAGAAATGCAGGCCTTCCGCATCGCCGGGTCACGAAGCCGATTCGGGCGGGCCAACAAGCAAGACCCCGCGACGGCCGGTGAATCGATTGGCTTCTCCCTCGAATATAATTACCATAGTCATGACCATGGTTTCATGGAGGGCGCGATGAACAGCATAAAGGCATCCGAATTCAAGGCCAAGTGCCTCAAATTGATGGATCGAGTGGCACACACCGGCGAACCCTTGGTCATTACGAAGAACGGCAAACCGGTGGCGACTCTCGTTCCCTACCGCGAGAAGCGCCAAACTCTTGCGGGGCTGCACGCCGGAGCGATCCGGATTCGCGGGGATATCGTTTCGCCTCTGGAAGAGCCCTGGGAAGCGTCCGGTTGATTTTGCTCGACACACACGTGCTGATCTGGCTCGATCAGGACACATCCGATCTCGGCGCAAGCTGCCGCGCCGCCACGGACGGCGCACTGGCGGACGATGCCTTGGCGGTGTCCGCCATCAGCTTCTGGGAAGTGGCAATGTTGGTCGAGAGAAACCGTCTCGCGCTTGACATGAAAGTGAGCGCGTGGCATCGCGACCTGTTGGCGGCGGGAGTTCGCGAACTGGCGGTGGATGGCCGAATCGGTATTCGGGCGGCTTCGCTCGCCGAACTGCACCGCGACCCCGCCGACCGGCTTATCGCGGCGACCGCCGAGATATACGGTGCCACCCTGGCGACGGCGGACCAGCGATTGCTTGATTGGCAGTCCGAAATCCCGCGTCTCGACGCTCGAAAATAACACGCCGGCTTTCCGCATCGCCGACGGCGTTCCCGCCATGCATCGGAAATCTGGAAGATCCGACACAAACTCACCCGCCGCAAATCCGGTGGAATCTACAGTTCCCGAAGACGGGCTGCTACGAACCCGGAATGAGCATGCGGACCGTCCCGTCCTGTCTCGAGGTCAGAAACAGTTCGCCGTCACGGCTCTGGCTGATGTGGAGGTCGGCCCGTGCCGGGCGCTCCCCGTTGGTCTCTTCGACCAGATCCAGGAATGTCACATCCCGTCGATTGCCGTTGGCGTCGCGGACGTAGAGTTGGACCTCCTCGACGGGGGCCACGGTGTCGGGAACGCCGTCGTCGGCGCCCTTCATCGCCGCCAGATCGGCCGCGAATATCCGGCCCCGGTTGACATCGCCGAACACGAACTTGCCACGCAACGCCTCAATGACCCCGTGGTAGGCGAATCCCCCAGAAACGGCGCGGCCTTCGTCGTGATCGTAGATGGCCACTGGATAGGTGAATCCGTCTTCCGTTTCTCCGCCGGTGACATCGGGCGGCAAAGGGAAAAGTTGGTTGAGCGCGCCATCGGGGAAGTTGATGCCATTGTCGAAGAATCCCTCGCGTTGCATCCAGCCGTAATTTTCGCCGTTGCGAACGATGTTGATTTCCTCGATGTGGTTCATGCCGATGTCCGAAGCGAACATCGTTCCGTCCGTCAGGTCCCACGACAGCCGGTGGGCGTTCCGGAACCCGTAAGCAAAGATTTCGCCTAACGTCTCCGGATCATTATCCGACGCGAACCGATTGTCCTGAGGAATCGTGTAATCCCCCAGACCCTTTGTACCGCCAGATTCGGACGGGCTGCGCGGATCGATACGAAGGATCGCGCCGACCACCGTGTCCAGACGCTGCAACTGCTCGGGATTTCTGGCATTCGGTCCCGCCCCATTGCTGAAACCGATGTCGCTGCCGCTGGTATAAAGCAGGCCGTAATCGGAGCCGCCCGGCGCCGCCGTTGGGTTGAACCCGACATAGCCGAACGGGTGGGTCAGGCTATCGACCACATGCGCCACACGGAGCAACTCGCGCCGCCTACCTTCGAAAGCATTTGCCGATGGAGACGTCGCACGCCACTCGGTGATGACGTTGTGGTAGGTGACGTCGTCGTCGTTAAACCCGGGAGGAATGAAGTCGGGCGTGGCCGGATTGTCCGGGGCGTATTCGCCATGGACTGTGTAGAACAATCCATTGTCCTCGAACTCCGGATGGAAATCGAACCCGATAAAGCCGCTTTCGAGCCGGTTATAGGCCGCAAAAGGAAAGGCGTCGGCAACATCGGCGTAGATGGTCAGCCGGTTGTCCTCGTCCATGAGATACAGGAATCCGCGCGAGTCGTTCACAAAGCGCCGACCGTCGGGCGCGTCACGGACGAAGCTCACACGCGCATATCCGGCTTGGTCTTGATCCGCAGGAAGCGATCCCTGCGTCTCCGGCAGGCGCACGAGTTGGCGCACTTCGACCTCCAGACCGCGCATTTCGACGGGCTCCGGAAGGGGATTCTCCGTAATCTGAACCGGGACCGCGCCCGCGGTCGCGATCAGCGCTGAAATAACTATAACGAGCGGCGCCAAGTTGCGCATGAGTCCTCCTGTGCCTGCGACGCCGGATTATGGATTGCCGCTGGAGGCCTGACCAGTCAGTCGGGGGGCCACGTCTCGGCGGGTCTCTGCCACGCGACGATCGAGCCCCCCGGTCAGTCCCGTCAGGGTGTTCTCCGTGGGGCAATATTCCATGATCCCGTTGCCGGGCGGGTGGTGTTTCGACGTATTGTACACTGTCCCGGTTCCGGTGTGCGCGCCCGGATCGTCAGGCGTGCGAGTCTTGCCCGGTCGAGAGTGTTAGTGATCTCGATGGTTTCGGCATCGGCACGTTCGAAGGTCTGGACGAACGTCGCCCAACTGCTCATGGGGCACGTCGATGAAAACGCCGAAGTCCGGGCTCATCCACACCACTTCCCCGATCGGTTAGCCCGCCTTTCTCACGGGTTTTCGTCGCGAAGAGTCGGAGACGCCGTCAGAGCAAGGCGCGCGCCCGGAGGGCACCGGAGGCGTACTTGACGGTACGTCGAGGAGCCCGACGAAGCGGAACGCAGCACTGGCGGATGGATCCGGCACTGTAGCAGACAACTCGTGAGAAATGCGGGTTAGGCACCGGCTCGCTGTTTCTGCCGTCCGTGATGAGTTCCGCCGCGTTTCTCAGGACTCCGAACCCTCTTGAACATCCTTCAAGTAGTACCAGAAGACACCCGTGGCGATCAGCCCGGCCGAAAGCGCTTTCAGAACGAATCTCCAGGTCAGGGCGTTGTCGAGGAAGCTGTATACGATCGTACTGAACACACCGAGCAGAACAAACGCGGACACCGCCAGAGTCAAATAGGTCAGTCTCCGCCGCATGTCCGACGCGCGGCGGGACGGGTCGCGCTCGATCGCCCGATTTGTCTTTCGCGTCATGAAGAAGAACACCGGCAACGCGACGATGAGGATCGAGGCCGACCAATTGATCGAGTCGTCGATCCGAAAGTCCAACTGGCCGGGTACGGGGAAGCCGCGGTTGATGAACTGGAACGCCAGATTTCCGAGATTTATGGCGGAGAGGTACATGGTAGCGAACAGAACCAGATAGATGAACGCTTCGCGCGCTTCAGACTGGCGCGGCCTTGGGACGGGTATGCCGAACGGGCCTTCGATGTAACCGGCCAGAGCCTGCCGAATCTGTGGTTCCTCCCAGCTGGCGTCGAGCAGCGCGCTTCGGATCTCTTCGGGCGGTGTGCCCCGGGACATCGCATCCTTCACGAAGCCGTACAGTTCGTCCTTTACGCCCATGTGGGGTTCTCCTTTCGAAAAGTGGTCTTCATCCTCCTCAGGCGATTGGAATCCCGGTTCGACCGTCCTTTTCTCGCGCGCGGCTAGTTCCCGCTCAGACCGCCCCAAGGGGAGTTTATGTGGTAGAGCGCTCCCGGCCCCACCATCTCCACGCTCCGGATCTTGCCGTCCTCGATCAGGAACGCTTCGGTGACCAGGATGCTGGACGGCCGGCTGAATCCCGGGGCGTAGGAATGAGGACGTCCGTCTGAGAGAGTACCCGAATTGACCGTTCCCTGATCGAAGACCGAATGAGCCCAGACGACGCCGCGTTCCCGATCCACCACCGGATACCGGCGTTGGTGGATGTTCTGGACGATGTAGTACATGCCCAGTTCGAAGGCCTCCAAACAGCCCATCGAGAACACGTTCAGAGCGTCCGGATCCTGGTCGGGCCGCAAGGGAACATTCGTCGTCGGCGAGCCGTTCTCGATCCGGTGGCAGTCATCGGTAAAGGGATAGGTGCCGGTGCCGTTGATGCCGCGGCCGTCGTTCCGCTGAAGACCGGTGAAGTAACCGTCGGCCACCGCGATCAGCTCCTGACGCGACATTTGATCCTCGGGTGGAATCGACTTGAACCAGAAGTCTTCGGGCACGTGCGGGCCGTCCATCGCTTCGATGTTGTTGGGGCCGCCGCCGCCGGGCTTGAAGAAGACGCTTTCGATCTCGGTGATCCGCCCGAGCTGGATCCGCAAACGCAAGCTCAACAGGATCGGGTTGCCCGCTTCGATCATGGTGCCCATGTAGGCCACCTGGCCGAATTCGGGATCGGCGAAGATATGGGTGTATCTCCCTCGGTCTCCAGCCGTTTTCCAGAAACCGTCCCCAACGTCGATCACCTGGTTGTTTTCGGTGTACATGACGTCTTCGGAGAGAGGCACGCGCGAGGGGTCGTGGGCGACGACGGCGGCCAGATACTGGTCGACCACGTCCTCCAGACAGGCCCGGTTGCAATTGAGGGGAATCGGACCCGTACCGAATGCATCGGCCCGCGGCGTCATGATGCCGGCGACGAGAAAGACGACAGCCGCGGCGAAGGCGACGCGAATGATTGTGGAACGCATGGCTTGCTCTCCTGCTCGGGAAGATTCTGCCCGAAAGTGGGCTCAGGCCATGAATTGTACCCGGAGGCGGACCCCCTCGCGATGGAAAAGTGCCGCCCGATTGCGGGTCCCGTATAAGGGACGCAAGATCGGTTCGAACGTCTTCGGAGAGCATCGGGCCCTCGCTTCGGCGCCGCTGAAACTGGCTGAAGTCACGGCTGGCGGTCCGGAGCGTGCCGAAGTCATGCCGGCCGCAGATGGCGTGGAACCCGGTCGTGGGCGGTCTCGCCATTCGCCTTGGCCTTCCCGAGGACCGGCTGAACAGCCGGAAGAAGGGGACGGACTTCGTCGTGAAGGATCTCGGCGCAAGGCCTCAGACCAGCAGCATGCGCATCGGATGGAGTGTCCGTGTGAAGGGGTGGAAGACCAGCCCCAGGTTCTCCAGGGTCACGACACCGAGGAGCGGTTCGTCACCCGGTTCGCCGAGCACGACCGGCGTGTGGCCTTCCCCGCCGGCCAACTCCATGTGGCATTCCGAGACCCGGCGGTCGATGCGTGTCCCGTCGGCCATGGTAAACGTGACCGTCCGCTTCGGTCCGATGCCCAGTGCCTGCCAAACGCCATCCGGCACCAGCGTGTATTGAGCCCCGCTGTCTACCAGAAGCTGGATCGTGCGCTTTCCCAGTGGACCTGAAACCGTTCCTTCGATATAGGTGATTCCCATCTTCGACTTCCGAAGCCAATCTTAGCACGCTGGGCTCCAAAGGATCTTAGCGTCAGGGCACCCTCCTGGAGCGGTCCGAAGCTTCGGATAGAGTCATTACCGCGGTGTTCTGATGACCGGCGGGAACGCACTCGATGGTATTCGCAAAGAAGCTGAGAAGACGTATCAAGCAGGGCGAGATCACGACCAGCATCCGCATTTGGCAATGGCCGCACGTCAAGGCGGGCGGGCGGTACAAGCTGGACCGGGGGCACATCGTGGTGACCTCCATCGATGAGATTGGAATCGACGACATCACCGAGGTGATGGCTATTGAATCGGGATTCGACAGCGTCGATGACTTGCTGAAGACGGCGAAGCACGGCCCGGGTTCGACGGTCTACTTCATCGAGTTTTACTTCGTGAAAGGGGACCGGACGCTTCGCTGATCTCGGACGCGCCTGATTTCCGACGCCGTTCCCGTATCAATGAGTCGGGCGCCACGACTCAAGTTCATCGAGATCGCCCCCAACGGTGCGGCTCACAACGACAAGCTCGCCTTGCAGAACGGGTCGCCGGACCATGGACGGGTCAGAATCCCGGATTGACGGTGCCTTTTTCGCGGGCGACCTCCATCAGGGTGGGATAGAACTGCACGAAGGTGCGTTCGACCGCCGTGTGCTCGGTGTGGCACTTCACACACCCAGCGACGGCCTCGCCCGCGAGCGGCGCCGCGACATCGGCCAGAGCCGACGGCGGGCCAAACGCGTAGAACGCCCATCCGTCGTCGAACCGCGAATCCTTCACTTCGGCCTCGAGGAAGCGCAGCTCGCCCTGGAACCGGCCCGCTCGATTCGGAGGGGCGTCGGTGTGCGAGTTGCGGAATTCCAGAACGAAGACCGTTGGGTCCGGCCACATGCCGGTCTCCATGAATGCGCCGTACGATGACGGATTCACGAAAACGTTCGAAAACGTCGGCGAGTCCGGCGCCGCTGCGTCCTCCCCTTCGTAGGTGAGGCCCAGCCCCGCGCCGATGAACCGCCACTCGCGGTAGTTGGCCGGGAAAACCAGATCGGTCCCGTTCCGGTAGACCGGACCGTCGTCGGGCACAGCCTCGGTTGCGTCTGGAGACGGCTCGGGAGCGGGCGGCGCCGCCGGAGCACACGATGCGAGCGCGAGTATCGCGACAAGAAGCGTCGATTTCGTCCACTGACACCGTTCGTTGTAGTGCGCCATCGTCATCATACCTCTGTCGTTACGTGAACACGCGGATGTCCACAAATGCCCGGATAACGGATGCTATCGCGACCCCGATACAGTCTCTTGTCGCGGCCGCGATACAGTATGTTATCCCGACCCTGATAACGTCTGTTATCCCGGTGTTCTACCACAGGATCCCCGCCCGTTGAATCTCGTTCATCGAACAGAACCCCTGCGCTCTCGGCCAATTTCCCGGAGACAGCCCCGATTCCATCAAGGCGGACGCTGGGCTTCTCGCGCTCGAAACAGTGGCCGGATCGATCGACTTCTTCGGACAGTCGATGATCAACAACACCCTTGTTGCGCCCGTGACGGGGCTGGTGGCGACGGGTTCGCGGCCGATGCGAGCGTTGCCCTGGCGAACTTGAAGACGCGGTTCTCACCCTCGAAAGGATCTCGAATGGATCTGATCGTACACCAAGCAGCGATCTAGGGAGTCGCCTGGGAACGGCAATACCATCCTTCGATGTTATATTACATGTAACTTTTCGCTGAGGTTTTGCCATGGCCGACCCGACCTACTCCACAACATCCCGCGACAAGGTACGCGCTCATCGCGCACGCCTGCGCCGCCAAGGTTTGAGGCCGGTCCAGATATGGGTGCCTGATGTTCGTGCGCCCAACTTCAAGGCAGAAGCCCGCCGGCAATCGCTTGCCGTCGCCCGTAGCGCTCGTGCACTCGAGGACCAAATCCTGATCGACGCCGTCACTGATTGGGATGACGCATGAGGCGCGGTGAGATTTGGACGGTCTCGGGCGGCAGGGGCTACGACGCAGGCAAGGTCCGCCCCTCCGTCATTCTCCAGGACGACAATTTCGACGGTACTGCATCAATCACCATTTGCGCCTTTACTACAGACCCAACCGAAGCGCCCCTTTTCCGACTTCCGATCGAACCGAACGAAGTCAATGGGTTGCGGTCACCATCGCACCTCATGGTGGACAAGATCACCACCGTGTCGAAAGACAAAATCGGCGAACGGATCGGACGGCTCGATGACGCCGATATCGTCCGGCTGAACCAGGCCATAGTCGTATTCCTCGGATTGGCGATTTCGCCTCGTGCTGCCCGTTGAACGCCTGTAACGACATCACAAGAGTATGTCAATTTCCAGAGTCCCAGATCCGCGTCCAGGCGGCTTGCGGCCACCGCCCGCACCTTCACCTGCCGCTTGGCAACGTTCGCATGTCAGGGGGCTAGTTGGCGGACCACGAACGCGTCGGTCAGAAGGTCCAGATAGGTACCGCGGTGTCCGCGACGCCGAACGAACGAGCGGATTCGGACGAGTTTCAGATCTGCCGGTGCCTATGGGCGAGCGTGGGCCAGAAGCGGCGGAGGGCGGGTTCCGACGCCTGGATGCCGAGCGCCGGTAGGTCGCGCTCCAGAAACATCCGCACGAAACTCTCAATCCACCATGAAAATTCGGCGGTCACCGCTGATATTTGATGGTTCCTGTGACGATCCCAAGACCGGCAATGTCGTCGGGATGCACCTGTAGACTGGGAGCTTGCCGGCCGGAGTCACAGCGACGAATCCAGCACGGTGTCGTTCGCAGCCCTCGGTCTCGCGGCCTCGACCGCGGGCTGTCGGCGCCGCGCCCTTCTCCACCGATCAAGAACATCGCCTGCCTGGCCCGGATCGTGACTTCGTGCAAATCGCAGTCGTATCGCCGGCCGCGCAGGTCTTGTCAAACCCAAGAGCAAGGCCGCTACCACGAAGCCGGATCCTGCTTATAGTACGCGCGAAGCTGCTCGTAGAGTTTCGCGTGCCGTTTCTTCAGTTCCCTGGGCCGTTCGAAGAAGCATTCGGTCGCGATGGCGAAGAACTCCGGCGGGCTCTCCGCGCCATAGGGATCGAGTAACGTCCGGCGTCCACGGGCGTCGTCGTCCTGGAGCGCTTCGAATTCGGCCTGGAACACGGCGACCCAACTCCGCCACTGCTCGATGCTGTCCAGTACCGGCGTGCCGTCGGCCGCGCCCGATTCGTCGTCGAGTTGATGAGCGAATTCGTGGAAAACGACGTTTTCGCCGTCCCGGAGGTCGGCGGCGCCGCGCTGCACATCCTCCCACGACAGCACCATCGAACCGCGATACCAGGACTCGCCTTCGCGAACTTCCGTCCCTTCTTCGACCAGGTAGTCGCTGATGTGGCGTTCACTCGGCGCCTCGTAGGCATGCGGGTATACGAGGATGCTCTCCAGTTGAGGGTAATAGTCGGTCCGGCGGCGCAACAGGAGGATCGAGGCGTGCGCGGCGATGGTCACGCGGATGCGGTCGTCGATCTGCAGGCCCCCGCAGCCTTCGAACCGCTTTTCATTGAGGAAGATCTGGATGTGGCCGCGAAGCTCTTCGCGGTCCGCGTTCGCGAGGCGCCGACAGATGGGAATCGCGTCGAGCAACGAGGTCCACCCCGGAAGAAACGGTTGCGCCCGGACTTTCTCCCTCCGCCGGTCGCGAAGTCTCCGAAAGATCGAGATGTGCTGCCAAAAATTTCGTTTTCGCAACGGCCCATGCGAGCGAGGGCAGTTGCGCTCCCGGCAGCCAACACCCGCTCGACGATCTCCTGAAAGAAGGAAAACGCATTATATCCAAATGGCAAACACCGGCGCATCGAGTTGGGCGGCTCCGCCAGAACCGCTCCGGGCGGATGAAATCCTGCCGGTCGCAAGCGCTTGACAACCATGGAGTCGCGAACAAGGATGAACTCATGAAGATCTTTCCAACCAGATTCGTGTCCGTCGGCCCTCCGCTGGCCGCGATGACCGCCATGGCCGCGATGGTCGCCTTCGTAGCCTCGACCGCTTACGGCGCCGGCATCGTTGTAGGGATGACACCGGCTGAACCCGGATTCGAACAGCAGGCCCCGCCCCAGGCAGGCGGTCGTGGGCGGGGTGGTGGACGGGGCGCGCCGCCCGTCGACACGCTTGGGGAAGGCCCATGGGATCTCGCGACCGAAACCGGCAGCGTCCATGTCACTGTTGTCACGAAGGGACTGGATCATCCGTGGGGGATGGCGTTCCTGCCGGACGGCGACATGCTGGTCACCGAGCGCCCGGGACGTCTGCGCGTGGTTCGGGATGGCGTGCTCGATCCGACCCCGATCGGCCCGCTTCCGGAAATACGCGCGAGGTCGCTCGGCGGTCTGCTCGACGTCGCTCTGCATCCGGACTTTGAAGACAATCGGTTGATCTACTTCGCATATTCGAAGCCGGGCGAAGAGGATGCCGCAAGAGCGACCACCGCGGTTGCGCGCGCGCGTTGGGACGGCGGGTCGACTCTCGACGATCTCGAAGACATTCTTGTCGCCGACGCATACCACGGCGGAGAAGGATCGCCCCGGGGCTGTTGTGGACAAGGTCCTGCCGACGGAAGCTACGGGGCCCGGCTCGCGTTCGATTTTGACGGCTTCCTTTACGTCTCGCTCGGAGACCGGAACTATGGGGAACTGTCGCAGGATCCGTCATCGCACATTGGCAAGATCCTGAGGCTCCGGGACGACGGCACGGTGCCACCGGACAATCCGTTCGTTGGGATGGAAGGATACAAACCGGAAATCTACACACTCGGGCATCGCAACCCCCTGGGATTGACCGTTCACCCCGTGACGGGGGAACTTTGGGCGAGCGAGTTCGGTCCAAGAGGCGGCGACGAAGTGAATCGCCTTGAAGCGGGCAGGAACTACGGATGGATCCTCGTTACCGAAGGGGCGCACTACGACGGAACGCCGACGGCCGTGGGTTCGAATTCGGCGCCAGGGATGGAAGACCCCGTGCTGTTCTGGGTGCCGTCGATCAATCCCGGCAACCTGATCTTTTACGATGGCGTCCGTTTTCCGGATTGGCAGGGCAACATGCTCATGGGGACGATGACCCGGTCGGTGCTGCGGGTCACCTTTGACGCCGATGGAATCCCAACCGGCCAGGAGAGGATGCTGACGGAACTGAACCAACGCTTCCTCGACGTCAAGACAGGTCCGGATGGTTCAATCTACGCACTGACGGATGAGACGCTCGGCGCCGTAATCCGGATCGAGCCGGCGCGGTAGAGGCAAGCGCCCCATGGTCGAATGACCGACGATCGGAGTCGGAGTGAATCGATCGGACCGCGACTGAAAGTCCGGTGGTCAGGGCAGTGGGAAAGCGCCCGGTTCCGAGGTGCAAGAAACGGGGATCCGGGAACAGGTTCCTGAAGCCCGTGGCAAAACACTGTAGGGTCGCGCAAAGGGTTCTGCCCGAGCATGGACACCGCAGCAAAACAATCGCTTCAACTTCTCTGAGAATCTCGAAAGTAGGCTTCCAACCGGGCCCGCCTGTAATCGAAGATTCGCGTGATGTCTCGCGCGATCACGAGTCTCTGTACGAGCCAACCACCCCAGACCGCGTACTCCACACGGTCTTCCACCTGCGTTCCACCGTCGACGGGGCGAAAGCGGTGCTCGTGAATCCACTTGCGGTAGGGTCCCCGGACTTGTTCGTCCACGAAACGGTGCGGTGGGTCCCACACGGCGATCCGGCTCCTCCACAGGATCGGAACCCCACGAATGCGCAAGCGGTAGTCGATCGAGGTTCCGCGCTCGATTGCGATGGGCGCAGTCGGAACGAGCCTGAAGTGGAGCCATTCGGGCGTCAGATAATCCAGATTGCGTGCGTCGGCGAAGAACGGAGAGATCTCGGAAACGGTCCTCGGAATGAAGATCTCGCTCTTGAACTCGAAGGTTTTCACTCCGGCCTCCGGTCTCCGTCCAGGATCTCGGTTGTCTGCGACATTGCCTGCGCCTCAATTTGTGTTGCGGCTCGCCTCAGGGGTGTGGCGGACACCTTGCTCGCAACAACTCCCTATCTATCGGCCCTGAACAAAACCGCGCGAAATATAAGCGGCTTGCTTCATGAATGTCGCCAGCGTTTGGTTCCCGCCCTGGGCCGGGGGACCAGCAACCGGGTGTTGCGGCGATATACCACATAGGCCGGTTCGCCGCCCCACTTTCTCTGCGCGCTCCGCTCGGCCAGGGCCTTCTTCAGTTCCCCGACAAGCCCGTCTGAGCGTAAGATCGTCGCCGCGACCTGCCTCCCCTGGAAAATGGCGGACTGGGGCGCTTGATACGGCGCGCGGCAGCGCGCCCGAGAACGCGGACATCCTGCCCGCAAACGTTAGTCTCCATCCTGAAGATTGGGCCTCTTGGGCTTCGCCTGCTTCTGTAACGCGTTACACGGAAGAGAAGAGCGGGCGCGGCGCGTATCGACGCGCCGGAGAAGAGATGCCCCGCGTTCTCAGGCGCGTTCTCAGGCGTGTTCCTCACGCCGATCGCGCCGGACGCGCGTAGCGGCGGGTTCTTCGCGCCCGATGAAGCGCGCCAGGCCAAGGCCTGAAGGTTTCTAACTGAATTTAACGAAGCCGCGGACGATGGGTGGCAACGGCACGAAGATGCGGGCGGGAGGCCGGTGCTCCCAGGGAATCGGTCCCTGAGCCAGGGGTGTGGATTCAGGATTCCTCGGCCTTGTAACGATAGCCCACGCCGCGAACCGTCTGCAGGCGTCCGCCTTCGTGAGCCAACTTTTCGCGGAGGCGCCGGACGTGCGTATCCAAGGTGCGAGAGTCCGAATCTCCGTGGTATTTCCAGACGCGGTTCATCAGGTAGGAGCGAGTCACCACATTGCCCCGCGCCTTCAACAATTCATGGATCAGGTCAAACTCCTTGGCTGTAAGGGTGACCGCCTTCCCGGCTACACTGCACTGCCGTCGTCCTGAATCCAGAAAAACATCGCCGGATTTCAGGGTATCGCCCGGCGGGAGCCCGGTCCGGCGCAGCAGAGAACGGACACGCAACACCAGTTCGCGGGGACTGAAGGGCTTGGTCACGTAGTCGTCGGCGCCGAGTTCGAATCCCAGGACCCGATCGATTTCTTCGCTCCGCGCGGTCAGCATCAGGATGGGCACATGACCCGCCATCCGCTCCCGAATGCTGCGGCAAACATCGTTGCCGTCCAGGTCGGGAAGCATCAGGTCGAGGATCACCAGATCGGGAGATTTTTCGACAGCCGATACCAATCCCTCGTTGCCGGTCCGCGCTTGAACAACTTCGAAACCCGCCTGCTCAAGGTGGTAACCGACAAGCCGCCGTATGTCGTCGTCGTCGTCAACTATCAGGACTTGTTCCATGCCGTATATCCTGCCCACGGATCTGAAACACAACCATTTCTCCGATGTTCGACGCGTGATCCCCGATGCGCTCGAGCCCTTTCGCGATGAATATGAGCTTCAGGCAGCGTGAAATCGTTCGTGGGTCTTCGAGCATATAGGTGAGCAGTTCGCGAAGCATCTGCTCATACATATCGTCCAGTATCCGATCGTCCCGAATCACCCGTTGCGCGAGTTCCGCATCGCCATTGACGAAGGCATCCATACTCATCCGGAACATCTGTTGGGCCGACCGCGACATGATCGGGAGATCGACCAGCGGTTTCAACTCGGGTTCCTTGAGCATTTCGTGCACTCGTTCGGCGAAATTGACTCCGATGTCTCCGATACGCTCCAGGTCGTGCACGATCTTGAGTACGGTCGCCAGAAAGCGCAGGTCGCCCGCCACGGGCTGCTCCAACGCCAGGATCTGCAGGCAGAGACCGTCGATTTCCATCTCGAGACGGTCGATCTCGTCATCGCGGGCGATCACTTCGCTGGCGAGTGCGGGCTTCCTCTCCACAAGCGCGCGCATGGAATCCTCGATCGCTGCCTCTGCCTTGCCGCTCATGACCAGCAATCGATCCTTGAGTTGTCGAAGCAGTTTCTCGTAATGCTGACTTGTGTGACGACGGTTCACGTTATCCAAACCTGCCTGTGATGTAGTCTTCGGTCTCCCGCTGATCGGGCTTCGTGAAGAGCTGCTTGGTTTTGCTGCACTCGACCAGGCGGCCGGACAAGAAAAAGGCCGTTTCGTCGGACACGCGCGCCGCCTGTTGCATATTGTGGGTGACGATGACGATGGTATAGCGGTTTTTCAGTTGGTAGATGAGTTCCTCGATCTTGGCCGTCGATATCGGATCGAGCGCCGACGCCGGCTCGTCCATCAACAGGACATCCGGCTCCACGGCCAGTGCCCGAGCGATGCAGAGACGTTGCTGCTGCCCTCCGGAAAGCGACAGCGCCGGCCGATTTACCCGGTCCTTCACTTCGTCCCACAGGGCCGCGGACCGAAGAGTGGCTTCAACGATCCGATCGATCTCGTGCCGGTTCCCGCTCAGGCCATTGACGCGCACGCCATAGGCCACGTTGTCGTAAATCGACATCGGAAAGGGATTCGACTTCTGAAAGATCATGCCAACGCGGCGGCGAAGTTCAATGACGTCGGTCTGATCCGAGTAAATGTCCTTGCCGTCGATCTCCACACGTCCTTCCAAACGGATCCCGGGGATCAGTTCGTTCATCCGGTTCAACAACCGCAGGAAGGTCGATTTGCCGCACCCCGAGGGCCCGATCAAAGCTGTCACCTGCCGTTGGGGCACTCTCAAACTCACATCGTAGAGAGCTTGAACCGCGCCGTAGAAGAAATTGACGTTTCGTACGTCGATTTTCAGGTTGTCGCCCATGCCCTCATTCGCTTCCGAATCAGAATCGCGGAAATATTAAGCAGAAATGTCAGCGCCAACAACACGAACACCGTCGAGTACAACAATGGCATGGTAGCTTCGACATCGGGAGACTGCGTCGCCAGAACGTAGACATGATAGCCGAGTTGCATGAACTGCTCGTTTGGAGCGGAAGGCGGCGGCAGCGCGCCTCGAAAAGGTAGAAAGTATGCCACTCCCGTAAAAAGGATCGGCGCCACCTCGCCCGCCCCGCGGCTGACCGCCAGGATCGTGCCGGTCATCACGCCGGACCAGGACTGGGGCAACACCACCCTGAATATCGTCTGGAGCCGCGTGCCGCCCAGCGCAAAGCTGGCGGCCCGGTAATCCTGGGGGACCGAACGCAGCGTTTCTTCGACGGTCACAATGACGACGGGCAGTGTAAGAACGGCCATGGTCATGGAGGCCCAGAGGATGGATGGTTGCCCAAATACCGTATTGCCCCCGTACAACGCCCGATCCATCGCCCCGCCAACAGTCTGAATGAAAAAGCCCAACCCGAAAAGGCCGAATACAATGGACGGAACGCCGGCCAGGTTGCTCACCGCGATGCGCGTCGCCCGATACAAATATGAATCCTTCAGGGCGTACTCGGACAGATAGATCGCGACCAGAACGCCGAACGGCACGGCGGCGACCGACATCAGAAGCACCAGAACGACGGTCCCGTAAATCGCCGGGAAGATGCCGCCTTCGGTCATTCCGTTCGACGAAGCCGCGGTCAGAAACTCCCACGAGAGCCGCCCCCACCCTTTGATGGCGATGTCTCCCAAGATGATGGCAAGCATCGCCACGATGAGCACCGTCGAGAAAAGACAGAGAGCGACAACGCCGCGATCGATGGTCCGTTTCATGCGTTCCCGAACAGCTTCTTGCGGAGGCCGGTATTGATCCGGTCTCCAACCCAATTGAGACCGGTAGTAATGATGAAGAGCAGGACTCCGAGGAAAAAGAGAACGCGGTAATGTTCACCGCCGAATATGACTTCGCCAAGTTCCGCGGCGATTGTTGCCGACATCGTCCGTGCACCCGAAAACGGATCGAGCGACAACACGGCGGCATTCCCCGAAACCATCAGGACAATCATGGTTTCGCCGATCGCGCGCCCCAGGCCAAGAGTCAACGCCGCGCCGATACCGGGACTGGCCGCCGGCAGTACGACTCGAACGGCGGTCTGCACCTTCGACGCACCTAATGCCAGTGAGGCTTCCTTGTAAGTTCGGGGAACGGCTGACAAGGCGTCTTCGGTGACGGTGTAAATGATGGGAATCACCGCCAGCGACAATGCGACCCCCGCCGTAAACGCGTTCAGACGAAACTGCAATCCCAGTACATCCTGAATCCATGACGCGAGCACGATCAGGGCGAAAAAGCCGACGACGACCGATGGGATGCCGGCCAGGAGTTCCACGGTCGGCTTGATCCATTCCTTTAACCTGGGAGGCGCAAATTCAGCGGTATATAACGCGGCCGCCAACGCCACGGGCGTACCCACCAGCATGGCAATCAGGGTCACTTTCAGGGTTCCAACCAAGAGCGGAATCACACTGTATCTGGAGGTGATCGAAACCGGCTGCCACTCGAATGGCGACATGAACATCGCGCCGACCGAAGTTTCTTCAACGGCCCCGGCGATGAGGGGCCAAGCTTCGCGCGCAACGTAGACGAAAATGAGGAAGATGATCGAAATAGCCGCAAGCGAGACGCCAAAGATGGCGTTCTCGGCGAGTTTGTCGAGACGGCGACGCAGACGCAGGTTCGATTTCGCCTTCGTTCCCGAAAACCGGGAAACTCCCGGGCGGTTCTCCGACCCGGACTCGTCGTGCGCCTCGTGCGACGACGGATCGTCGTTGCTGGACGGGTCCGGCTCGGAAGTAAAGCTCACTCGGATCGTGTCTCCAGCAGAAGATCAGAATCCTCTAGCGAAGGGGGTAGTACCCGACCTCGGATACGATCTCCTGACCTTCAGGACTCAGGGTCCAGTCGATGAATTCGCCCATGAGTCCGTCGGGCTCTCCGATTGTGTAGAAATAAAGATTGCGGCTGAGAGGGTAAGCGTTGGTCAGCACGTTCGATTCGGACGGCTCGATCGGTTCGCCGCCTTCCTCCAGACTGATCGCGACCGTTTTTACACCGGATGCGTATCCGATGCCGCCATACCCCATACCGTTCGGATCGTTGCTTACTGCATTAATGACAGCCGCCGTGCCGGGCAACGCCTGGTAGTGCGTCGGAAAATCCGCGTCGCCCATGACTTCTTCCTTGAAGTAGACGTAAGTGCCCGAACTGTTTTCGCGACCGTAGAGAATGATTGCCGCGTCGGGGCCGCCGACTTGGCTCCAGTTCGTCACCTCACCACGGAATATACCATCGATCTGGGCGATCGTCAGGGCCTCAACGGGGTTGTCTTCATTCACGTAGACTGCCAGTGCATCCAGGGCCACGGCGATTTCGCTAACCGCCTGCCCCCTATGTTCCAGAGCGGATTCCTTTTCTTCGTCCTTCATGATCCGCGAGGCCTGTGCAATATCCGTGGACCCGTTGATCAGGGCGGCGATACCGGTTCCGCTGCCGCCTCCGGTCACCTGCAGTACGGCATCCAGGTGCTCGTTCATGTAGACCTCGGCCCATCGCTGCCCCAACTGGACCATCGTATCCGAACCTTTGACAGTGACGGACTGCTGATTGGTAACCGGCGCACATGACGTGCCCAGGGCGAGCACGCACACTGCGGCGAGGAATGGATAGAGTTGTCTGGCCTGAGTTTTGATGATCATGTGCCCAAGCTTAGCTCACACTATGTGAACGGAATGTGAACGTTAGGAGAACTGTTTGAAACATTCCCGTAACGTTCGCTTTCAAGCCTTCGGACACGAAAAAAGACCCGAAATTCGGTGCTACCATTCCGCGAATGCCGAGTGAACTCTTCGTGAACTCCAATCCCGCCCCTTTCAGGGGCTGGACGGTCATGACCGACAGCGAGGTAATGGCGTGAAAGGAATAGCGGCAAGCCGGATATTGGGAACACTCATCCCGGGACTCCTGTTGTTGGGCACCGTCGAGGCCCGGGCTCAGACCAACTTCGACAACATCTGGCGATTCGCCAACTGGTATGACAACGACGAAGCCGACGGAGTGCAGAGTGTCCAGTTCAGCGGAAGATTCCAATACGAATATGCCGCGGTCAACGACGAGGGAAGGGCCTCTGACGAATGGAACGTCCGGCGACTGCGGCTCGGCGTAAAGACGCAACTCTTCCGCCAACTGACGGTACATGCCGAGGCGGAGTTCAACCCTCAGGAAGCGGACCCGTTCTATATGCGCTTTACCGACTTCTACGTGGAATGGAGCAGGAACGCGCCTCTGGCCATCACCGTCGGTAAACAGGGCGTACCGTTCACAATGGACGGCTCCACATCTTCCAAGGAGTTGCTCACCATCGATCGCAGCAACCTGGCCAACAACATGTGGTTTCCGCAGGAGTACATGCCCGGCGTCGCTGTCTCGGGGGAAATGTCCAACTGGGTCTATCAGGTGGGCGCTTACTCGGCCGGGGAACGAAACCGCGAGTTCGGCCGGTTCAACGGAAGCGTGTTCACACTTGCCTCTCTAGGTTACGATTTTGCGGAGGCCATGGGCGTCGACGAAGCGCTTCTCACGGGCAACTACATTTACCAGAACCCCGACGAGGACAACACGTTTACGCGCCAACTCCAGCACGTGACCTCGATGAACTTCAAGTTTGAAGATGACCGGTGGGGTCTGCGCACCGACGTTTCAGCCGGGGCGGGCTATCGGGGACGAAGCAACCTGTGGGGCACGATGATCATGCCCTTCGTCAACATCACGCCGATGTTGCAGTTTGTCGGACGGCATACCTACCTCAACAGCACCGATCCCAACGGCGTGCGTCTGGCCCGGTACGATAACCGGCATACCAGCGGGCGGGGAGATCGTTACAACGAGCTATACCTGGGCGTGAACTACTACTTCTACGGCCACAAGCTGAAACTTCAAACCGGCGTGCAGTTCGGGGATATGAAGGATCGAGCCAACGACGGCGGCGCCTACTCGGGTGTCGCCGCAACCTCAGGCTTGCGCGTCAGTTGGTAGAGATCGTCCGGTAGAGATGCTTCGTAACGATCCTCTGTAGAGACCCACACCGGGCACATTCGTGCGGGGAACGCGAGCGCAGTCCCCAACGCGAGACCGCCCGGATGAAGGTCCGGCCGGCGGCACGAATCAGGTTCCGGGAAACCGCTTCTTCAGTCCCTGCCATACCTTTCTGTAATCGGTCTGGCGAATATCCGACTCCATCGCAAACCGCGTAGGCCGAACGACGAGTTGGGTTTCGAACATGGCCGCCAACGTCCGGTCCAGATACTGCGGATCGAGATCCGCCGCAGTTCCGGCTTCAAAGGTTTCGGCATCGGGCCCATGGCCCGACATCGAATTGTGCAGGCTGGCAACGCCGGGGACAAAGCCTTCGCCTTTTCCGTGATACTCCCCCTCGATCAGGAACAGAAATTCGCTGGCCACGTTGCGGTGGAACGGAGGTGGGCGGAAGGTATCGTTGGCAACGCTCCATCGCGGCGCGAACACAACGAAATCGACATTGGCGGTGCCCCCAACAGCCGTCGGCGAGGTCAACACGGTAAATATCGACGGATCGGGATGGTCGTAGGACACGGAGTTGATCGTGTTGAAGCGAAGCAGGTCGTACTTGTACGGCGCATAATTTCCATGCCATGCCACCACGTCCAGGGGTGAGTGATCGATTGGGGCGGACCACAGGCGTCCCTGAAACCTCGCGATCAACCGGAAGTCCCCTTCCCTTTCCTCGAAAGCGGCAACCGGCGTCTTGAAATCGCGGGAGTTGGCCAATCCGCTTGAACCGATGGGTCCCAGTTCAGGCAAACGAAACGGCCTGCCGTAGTTCTCGCAAACGAATCCACTGCCGATCCGGTCAGGCAACTCCACGCGAAACCGGATTCCACGAGGCACGACGCAGATTTCGTTCGGTATGGCCTCGATCACACCCATCTCGGTCGCCACGCGCAGCGTCCCCTGCTGCGGTACGATCAACAGTTCGCCGTCGGCGTCGTAGAAGAACCGGTCCTGCATCGATGCGTTTGCCGCATACAGGTGGATGCCGACTCCGGATTGCATGGCGGGGTCGCCGTTGCCTCCAATGGTAACCAACCCGTCGACAAAGTCCGTTTCCTGTTCGGGAATCGGCAGCGGGTTCCAGCGCAACTGTTCGGGCGAGGCCGGCACATCGACAAAGGGACCGCTGCGAATCAGACGCGAATCCACTTCCGAAAAAGAACCGTGCAACGTCGAAGGTCGAATACGGTAGGTCCACGTGCGGAGATTGCCGGACCGCGGCGAGGTAAACGGTGTGCCCGTCGTCAACTCGGCATAAAGACCGTGCGGGACTTGCTGCGGAAAGTTCCGCCCTACGGGCAGTGCGCCCGGAACGGCCTCGGTCTCGAAGTCGTTCCAGAACCCGGTCTGGTATCGTAATTCCGGCGTCGCCATCGCTCGATCCTCGACTTGCAAAGATGCCGGGCATTATAGCGGAAAGGAAGGCCGAACCCGGCCCGGTGACCCGTTGAACGCCGGCGCCGCGGGAAGGCTCAGGCTTGTCCCGTATCGAGAAACAACCGAATACGTTGGAGAATTTCGGTACGTACTCGGCGGAAAACTTCGAGCCCGGCGCCGCCAGAACTTTCGGCGGGGTCGTCGAATCCCCAGTGGGCGGCACGGGCGCCTGGAAATACAGGGCATTGCTCGCGGGCGTTGTCGCAGACGGTGATCACGTGGTCGAAACGTTCCGCCAACAAACCGGTCATGTCCTTGGATTCCTGCCGGGCGACATCAATGCCGATTTCGTTCATGACCTCCACGGTGCGCGGGTTCAATCCCTTGGGATGCGTTCCCGCGCTGAACGCCTCGTAGCGGTCCCCCGCGAGATGCCGGAGGATCCCTTCCGCCATCTGGCTCCGCACCGAAT
Organism: Terriglobia bacterium; assembly: GCA_963555775.3. Lineage (GTDB taxonomy): Bacteria > Acidobacteriota > Terriglobia > 20CM-2-55-15 > 20CM-2-55-15 > JAJEDW01. The sequence goes on from CAUVWY020000010.1 coordinate 1,461,681, forward strand.
TGCCCGTACACAGGAACAGGACTTTCCGCTTGCTCGCCACCAGATTCGTCTCCCAAGATTCAGGAACCGTTCAACGTGTGCACCGCTACGTCATCCGAATCGAAGAATACCCACCGGGGAACATGTTCGTCAATGCTCCGAATTGCGTCAGGCGCGGGCGTTGGGTTCCATAACGCCCCTCGGGGTTCAGGTCCAGTCATCCTATGCGCCTCCTCCGCGTGTCGCTCCGCATAATTCTGGACGGCACAGAGCATCGTCGCTATGATTCTGGAAAATCGAACCAGCGAGGGTCGACGCCATGCAATCCACTTTCAAACGCTTGAGCGATACATACGAATCCGCACCGGTTTCGAGACGCGCCATGCTGGGCGCCATCCCGGCACTGGCGCTCGCGTCCCGCGCCTGGGCCGGAACACCACAAGCCGGTCCCCCGATACCGGTCGAAAAACTGCACAGCTTCGGGCTTGTCGTCCGGGACGTCAATCGTTCGGTGGAGTTCTACCAGGGGCTGTTCGGCATGCCAATTCAGGCGCGCCAGGGGGCCACCGTCTGGCTGAGGATCGGAGACGGGCCGCAATTCATTTCGCTGCGCCCGATGGAGCCCGGCGAAAACCCCGCCATCACGCACATGTGTTACACGACGCCGAATTTCGACGCCGAGGCGGTGATGGCCGCGCTGAACGCGGAAGGGATCGAGCGAATCGACGCGCCAACGGTAGACGAACCGGGTATCGAGAACGCGATGAAGGCGTGGATCCGGACGCGTCGCGGCACTCCCGAACTCTACTTTGCCGACGCGAGCGGCCTGATCGTCCAGTTGCAGGACCCGAGCTACTGCGGCGGCAGCGGGCCGCTTGGAAACATGTGCACACCCACGGATGCGCCCTCGGCCGGCTTGCTCTCGATCAAAGACCTGAGTCACTTCACCGTGTTCGGGAACCAAAACGGGAACGAGTTCTACCAGAACCTGTTCGGCCTGGGCATCCAGGCATACCAGGGGCCGACCGCCCCAGTGATCGGCGTTGGCGACGGCATTCAGTTCGTGATGTTTGCCGGAGGCGGGGGCGGACGGGGCGGAACCGCCGCTCCGACACCCGCCACCATCCACCATGCCTGCCTCAACATGGACAACTTCGAGGTCGAAGCCGTGCAGGCCGCGCTTGAAGAGCACGGCATCCAACCCCGAGGCGACGCGGCGGAAGGAACGCCTCCGCTAGTTCACTACATCAGTCTGAGGATGCCGAATCGCGGCGGCGTGGAAGGCGGTACGCCCGAACTCTACTTCACCGATCCGGACGGTTTATTGATGCAGTTGCAGGATTCGAGCTATTGCGGCGGAGGAGGAGTGTTGGGGAATGAGTGTGGGTAACGACCACGCCGGCCAGTACCCTTGCGCCCTGACCAACGGCTTCAGAGCAACGTCGCCCGGTATTCGCTCGGATTCAGGCGGCAGTGGCTCTCGATGGCGCCCTCGAGCGCAAACATCTTCGGATCCGATTTGAACGCAAACACGCGATACAGGTGAAAAGCCTTCAAATGACGCTCGCAGAAGCGCAGCTCGTTCGGAGAGACGAAGAACGGGGTCTGTTTTCCGTATCGGGTCGTCTTGACCTCGATGAAACGTTCCTGCCCGCTTTCCTCAAACGACAGAACGTCATAGCCAAGCCCGTCGCCGCGTGTTCTGGATACCCATTCGACATCCTCGCCCAGACGTTCCTGGCCGGCCAAGGCCAGACGGGCGCGCTCATAGTTCACGACAAATCGCTCTCCGGCCGCACCGAGTGATCGATTACGGAACTCGCGTTCCAAATAGTTGATCTTCGGTAGCAAGCCGTCAGGAAGCGGAGGCGGCACTCGGGCCGGACGATCGGAAATGGGGGGCTTCGATAGCATCGTCCTGAGAATGTCGTCAACTGACGGTACGAGGGCTTCCCGGTCAACATCGGCTTCGATTGTCTCCAGGAACAACGGTCGGGCGACAACCGCCTCGGCCACAACTTCGGGCAGCAGGGATCTCTGGTAGTTCCGTAGCGGTTTGTATCCTTCTATGAACGGAAGCCCCATCTCCAGGAGTACGGCACTGATGTTCTGGTGCTTGCGTTCGATCGAAGGGTCCGAGCGGCCCTGCAACAGCGGCATCAGCCTCCGCCGGTGCTCGCTCTTGTTGTAAGCGATTCCGCTGATCTCAAGGGTCAGCATGTCAAGGTGGTCGCTGACAATCGCCTCCACCTCGAATCGCGACCAGTCCCGAGCCATTCGGTGATGTTTGCACAGGCATTCGGTCTTGTCACTTCCGGAAATATGCGCAACGCCCATTGACCGCCAAGTCGAAAACTTCCCTTGGCTGTCCTCGCAAACCAGGAAAGAATGTGGTGGATGGGGACTGATCGGGTTGATTCCCGGGAGACCTCGGATATGAACGAGAAAAATGAACGACCGTCGCGCATCGCAAAGACCGACCTGGGTTTCTGCCATGAGTGTGCCCAGCCCGAAGGGCTTGGCGGCGGGTACTCCCCCTACTACAGTTCCGTGAACGCACCCGACGATCGATTCGAATTCTGGTATTGCAACTGGTGCGGATCGAACAACGTCACGATTCGCGATGCCGACGGGTCCGTGGTCTGGGAACGCCATTGATTGACGCCCAGCAACAGAACTACAGAGGGCCGGTCCAAACGGCAGCGAGCCGCAAATCCGTGGGGTCGCCGGACGGAGAAAGCCCGTTGTCGTTCCTGGTGGCTGCGGAGAACGCGAAGAAAAGATGTTCAAGGCCTTTCGGGTGTCTCAAGTATAAGGTGGCCGCCGAGAAACCCGATATGAGGTGCTGTTGACCATCATTGGGCCGAAGCCCAACCGCGACGGCGAGGAAACGGGCAGCGAACTTGCCGGACCGGGAATTTTCCAGTTTGCGACCGGCATCAGCACGTGGAAGGGCATGCGCGCCAGCCGAGCGATGCACACCGCTACACCGCCGCGTCCTCGCCGCGGGAGTGCGCCAACTCGCGCGCACTCGGATTGACCGAAGGGCGGAACGGGACCTCGCATACCTGCGCCCGGTCGGGTTGTCCCGGCTCACTCGCGTATTCGTTGGGCAGCCAGACCAGAAGCTCGGTCCCCACCGCCGACTTGCCGACCGGCACGTAGCCCAACGCAATGTTGCAGCCCAGCTCGGGGGCGTACCACGGCGAGGTCAGATAGCCAATCGGATCGTCGCCAGCGGCATCCGAGACCAGCCAGAAGTCCGGCGCGTAGTCGTCGATCGGCTTGCCGCCGAGCGTCATGCCGACCATCACCATCGAGAAGGGCGGCCGCCCCGCGGCGATCTCGGCGCGTATCCGTTCGAGGGCCGCCCGGCCGCTATAGTCGCCCTGCTTCCTGCGCGGCACCTGATAGGCCAGATTGCACTGGAAGGGCACCGTCTCGTGGTCGATGTCCTGCCCCCAGGACATGATGCCGGCCTGGATGCGGCGCTGATGGCCGGGGGCGATGACCTTGAGTGGTGTGCTTTGCCCGCCTCCAGCAACGCGTGCCACAGCATCTCGGCATGCAAAGTGGCATTGCGCAGATAGATTTCGTAGCCCTTCTCGCCGGAGAAGCCGGATTGGGAAACGACCACCCGGCAGCCGGCGATCTCGGCGTCGAGGAGACCGTAATACGGGATGTCCCGGATGGCGTCACCGACGAGATCGACCATCAGCGCGAGCGATTTCGGTCCCTGGATCTGTACCGGGCAGACGTCGATCTCATCGATCGTTACGTCCATGCGCATCCCGACGTTGACGCCTTGCAGCCAGAACAGCACGTCGGAGTCCGCCAGCGAGAACCAGAACTCGTCCTTGGACAGGCGAAGCAGTACCGGATCGTTTAGAATGCCGCCCCGTTCGTTGCAGAGAATGACGTATTTTGCGTGCATCGACTCGGGGCCGATCACGCCGCGGACTCGAGTCCGTTACCCGTTACGATGAACTGGGGGATCGATCATGGAAGACTCCATCGGCAGCATCGCCGCAAGCGCCTCGCGACTGCTTCCGGCGCGGGCAACGATCGCCGTGATCGGCGCCGGTATCGTCGGTAATTGCCTGGTCGGGCATCTGGCGGAGCTCGGATGGGAAGACCTGCTGCTGATCGACAAGGGGCCGCTGCCCAACCCCGGCGGCTCCACCGGCCACGCGTCGAACTTTATCTTCCCCACCGATCACAACCGCGAGATCGCGATGCTGACCCTGGAGAGCCAGCGCCAGTATGCCGCGCTCGGCGTCAACACCGTTTGCGGCGGGATCGAGGTGGCACGCACCGAGGCCCGCCGTGAAGAACTGCGCCGGCGGATGACGTCGGCACGCGCCTGGGGCATCGAGGCCGAACTGCTCACGCCCGCCGAGGTCGTCGCGAAGGCGCCGTTCGTGAACGGCGACGTGATCCTGGGCGGCTTCTACACGCCGAGCGTGTCGGTGGTCGACTCGGTGCGCGCGGGCGCCATCATGCGTCATCGGGCGCAGGCGCGGGGCGTGCTCACCGTGCTGGACAACACCGAGGTCACCGGCCTGGCGGTGTCGCGCCCGCCCATCGGCCGCCCGCGTATCCGTGCTGTCGTGACTGCGGACGGCGAGATCGCGGTGGAACAGGTGGTGATCGCGTGCGGCGTCTGGAGTCCGCGTCTCGCCGCGATGGCCGGCGCGACGATCCCGCTCACGCCGGCGGTGCACCAGATGGCCGACATGGGCCCGATCGACCTGCTGCACATGACGGGAAACGAGATCGGCTATCCGATCGTGCGCGACATGGACACGTTCATGTACGAGCGGCAGAGCAACGAGGCGATGGAGGTCGGCTCCTACGCCCATCGCCCCATCCTGGTACATCCCGACGACATTCCTTCCTGTGCCGAGGCCGAGCGGACTCCCACCGAGATGCCCTTCACGGCCACCGACTTCGCGCCGCAGTTCGAACACGCTCGCGAGATCATGGGCGAGTTGCTCGCCGGCTCCGAGATGCAGTACGCAGTCAATGGCCTGCTGTCGCTGACCCCCGATGCGCAGCAGGTGCTCGGCGAGACCGCCGAGGTGGAAAAGCTCTGGTCGGCGGCGGCGGTCTGGGTCAAGAAGGGGCCCGGCACTGCGCGCCTGATTGCCGAGTGGATCACGTATGGCTACCCGCGCCTGTGCGATCCGCACGGATCGGACGTCACCCGCTTCTACCCGCACGAGCGTACCGAGCAACACATCCGCGACCGCTGCAACGAGCACTTCAACAAAACCTACGGGATCGTGCACCCGCGCGAGCAGTGGGCGTCCGCCCGCGGCGTGCGCCGCGCGCCGTTTCACGGTCGGACCGAGGCACTGGGCGCCGAGTTTCACGAGGCGCGCGGCTGGGAGCGCCCGCAGTGGTACGCGTCCAACGAGGATCTGGTCGCGCACTACCGCGTCGCCGATCGCCCCGACGAGTGGGACCGCCGCTGGTGGTCGCCGATCATCAACGCCGAGCATCTCCACCTGCGCGAGAAGGTCGGGATCGTCGATCTGAGCGCTTTCCAGATCTTCGACGTGTCCGGGCCCGGCGTCGTGCCCTATCTGGAACGGCTGACGGTTAACCGCTGTGACCGGCCTGTCGGTAGCTCGATCTACACCCCGCTGCTGACGCCCGACGGCGGCATCCGCGCCGACCTTACCGTCCAGCGGCTGGCCGGCGATCGGTTCCGCATCGTGACCGGCGCCTTCGACGGGGCCCGTGACGAAGTCTGGTTCCGCCGGCATCTGCCAGCGGACGGCTCCGTGCAGTTCGAGAACCTGTCGTCCGCGCTGTGCACCATCGGCGTGTGGGGACCGGATGCCCGAGCGCTGCTCTCCACTATCACCAACACCCCGCTTTCACAGGCTGCGTTCCCGTACGGGACGGTGCGGGACGCGACCATTGACGGGATCTCCGCGACGATGCTGCGCATCTCCTACGTGGGTGAGAGCGGATGGGAGATCTACACGCGCATGGCGGACGGTGTGCGCCTGTGGGACGCGATTCGGAAGGCGGGCCGTGCCTTCGACGCCCGCCCCGTCGGCATCGGCGTTTACGGCACCACGGGCCGTCTGGAGAAGGGCTACGCGCTCATGGGCGCCGATCTCACCTCGGAGTACTCGCCGGTCGAGGCGGGTCTGGCGCGATCTGGCGTGAAGGACGCCGACTTCACCGGCAAGGCGGCCTACCTGACGGCGCGGGCGGAGGGACCGGCGGCGAAGCTGTGTACGCTGACGATGGACCACCACACCAGCGCGTCCGCGGTGTCCCGCTTCCCGACCAGGGGCAACGAACCGATTCTAACGCGCGACGGCGCGCGCATCGTCGACGACCGCGGCCGAGAGTCCCGCGTCACCTCCGCCGGTATGGGGCCGTCCGTCGGCCAGTATCTCCTGCTGGCCTATCTGCCGATCGAGCACGCGGCGGCCGGCGCCGGGCTGCAGGTGCTGTATATGAACGAGCGCTTTCCCGTGACCGTGGCCGCCGAGGGGGCCGTGTTCGATCCCGAGAACACCCGGATGAAGGCATAGGGTGGCGCGTCAGCGCCAGCGGCCACCCGCGGCACGGCAGTCGGCGGCATGGAAGTTCGCCGGAACACTGCAAGAGAATATTTCCGCGTTGAAGCAAGTGAGGGACGCGCCCCTCGCATCACGCATCGGTTCGGGCCTCGACAGCGCCATCGCCGATCTTCGCAACGCCTTTCGGACGCTCCGGAAGAATCCACGTTTCACAGCGGTCACCGTCATAACGCTCGCGCTTGGGATCGGAGCCAGCACGGCGGTCTTCAGTGTCGTGAATGCCGTACTGCTCGGTCCCCTGCCCTATGCCGACAGCGATCGATTGGTTTGGCTCTGGTCCATGGATCCTGAGAATCCGTTGAAGCAGCGGGTCTCGTATCCGGATTTCATGGATTGGAAGGCCGAGAGCACGACCCTGGATCTGGTCGGATATGGCCGTATCGAAACCATATTGACGGGCGGCGGAGAACCGCAACGGTTGATGGCGGATATGACCATCGGCAACCTGTTCACTCTGCTGCGGGCGCCGCCTCTACTGGGGACGACCGCGGGTGCGGAGGGGATGGAACGCGATGAGCCACTGGTCATCCTCAGCCACCGGCTCTGGAGCCGCAGTTTCAACTCCGATCCCGATGTGTTGGGCCGTTCAATCACCCTGAACGGGCTGACGCACGTTGTCGCGGCAGTTATGCCCGCCGACTTTGAGTTCCCTGTCGAGCCGGCGAATCCCAGCGATCTGTGGATGCCGTTGGAGCGCTTCAATCCCGTCTTGGCCGGCCAGCGGGGCACCCGCTTGATCGAAGTCGTTGGGCGTTTGAGAAGCGGCGTCACTCTGGATCGAGCGCAGGCTGAAATGGACCTCATCGCGTCAAACCTGAGCGCGCAATATCCCAATACGAACGGGAACCTCGGCGTGCGGATCGTTCCCGCCATCGATGAAGTCACCGGCGATGTCTCCCATGGTCTGTATCTCCTCTTCGCCGCTGTCGGGGCCCTGTTGACCATTGCCTGCGTGAACGTGGCCAACATCATGATTGCCCGAACCGCCGAAAGACGGCGCGAGATTGCGGTCCGGGCGGCACTGGGCGCCGGGCGCGTGTCCATTGCTCGCCAGTTCCTGATCGAGAGTCTGTTGGTGGCGGGGGTCGGCGGCATCGGGGGTTGCCTGCTCGCCATTGCGGGTGTCGATGCGATCGGTTCGTTCGTTCCGGGAGACTTGCCGCGCGCGAACGAGATCGCTGTAGATGGACGCGTGCTGGGCTTTGCCGTTCTCATTTCGCTGGCGCCGGGGTTGGCGTTCGGCCTGGCACAGGGATGGCTCGGCTGGAAGATGGATCTGACCAGCCCCCTCCGCGCCAGTGAACGCACGGCGTCCGAGGGCAGGGCGGGCCGACGGGTGAGCGATCTGCTCATCGTGGGAGAGGTTGCCGCCGCGGTGATACTGCTGGCGGGTGCTGGACTGTTCATACAGAGCTTTTGGAGGCTCGCTCGGTCCGATCCGGGATTCGATCCAGGCAACGTCCTCACTTTCGAGGTCAGTTGGCCTGCGGACAAGTACCCACTGCCCCAACCCGCGTTTCGGGAATTGCGGACGCGACTATTGGCGATCCCGGGTGTGCTGGCCACCAGTACCGGTCTGCAGTTGCCCGACCGGGGCGCGCCGATGCTGGACGACACGTTGCCGTTCATCGAAGTCGAGGGGCGCCCGGTCGAGCCGAACCTGCGTCGGCGCGCCGCCGTCATAAACACCCAGCCGGGATACTTTCGTGCAATGGGTATTCCGCTCCTCAGAGGCAGGGATTTCAACGAATCGGAGATGACCGGTGGCCCCCTTGTGACAATCATCAACGAGTCGTTGGCCCGCGCTTACTTTCCCAATGAAGATCCGGTCGGCAAACGTCTCGATCTGGATTCGTGGGTCCTCTCTGGCGAGAGTACGCGGGAAATCATCGGTGTGGCCGGTGACGTGAAACATCGGGGCCTTGCCGAAGCCGAGCCGTTGATTTACATCCCAATGTGGCAAAGACCGACGTGGGTGTCTCACGTCGTCGTCAGAACCGATGGCGATCCAGTCACGTACGTGAATGCCATCCGCGAGGCGGTCCATGGTTTCGATCCAGATCAGCCGTTCTACGATGTACGGACGCTGGAGCAGCGGCTCTCGGATTCCTTGTCGCGAGATCGACTCACCGCGTTCTGGCTTGGAATATTCGCTGCCCTCGCAATGACACTTGCAGGGGTTGGGTTGTATGGCGTGCTGTCCAACGTCGTCGTTCGACGAACCCGGGAAGTCGGTATCCGAATGGCACTGGGGGCAACCATGGGCGATGTTCTGAAGTTGGTGATGGGCGAGGGTATGAAGCCGGTGGCAGCGGGTGCAGTGATCGGACTCGCCGGCGCAATCGCTCTGACGCGGCTGGTCGACCACCTACTGTTCGAAATCACCGCCACCGATCCGGTCACGCTTGTGGCCGTCACAGTCCTGCTGACGCTGGTCGCCGCCCTCGCCTGCTGGTTTCCTGCGCGGCGCGCCATCGCGGTCGATCCCGTGGTGGCGCTAAGGCACGATTAGGCTGAAGTTTCCCCGCCAGTATGGACGTTTTCTAGCTGAATAATCCTCCTCACGACCTCGCGCTAAAAGGACCACAGGCGAAGTGGGGTCCCCGGTTTCGCAGTCCTCACCAGGAACCCATCGATTGTCAGCATGCATCAGAAACTCTTCGCGGGTCAGACCCGCCTCACGGATGATCGCCCGGAGCAATCCCTGCTTGATTGTCTTGTGCTTTGGAACCGGTAACCGGATGTGTGGAGAACGATTTCGTTTGAGGATGACGTGGCTGCCCTTCTGATGTTGGACTTCGAATCCTGCCTTTTCAAGAATCCTGATTAGCCCGCCTTTCTCACGGGTTTTCGTCGCGAAGAGTCGGAGACGCCGTCAGGGCAAGGCGCGCGCTGGGAGGGCACCGGAGGCGTACTTCTTACTGCCGCACGGACGTGCGCTTTAGACAGTACGTCGAGGAGCCCGACCGCGCTTGATCCGGCGCGACGGACGCGCCGCTACGCGCCCGGCGCGAGGAACGCGCCGTAGAACGCGGCACTGGCGGATGGATCCGGCGCTGCAGCAGACAACTCGTGAGAAAGGCGGGTTAGCTCCTTGCCAGACAGGATCGGCAGTTTAGGCACGAATGCTCAGGTGTACGATTTCAGGCTCAACGCCTTTCGGAATTGGAAGTCTGTCCTTGCGCAGACTCCCGACGTAGGCCTCGATGGCCTCGGTAATATTCTGAATCGCCTCCTCGCGGGAGTCACCTTGCGAGTAGCAACCGGGAAGCGCCGGGCAATGCACAACGTAACCGCCGTCCTCCGGATCGGGCTCCAAAATGATCTTGTAACTGAGTTCGTTTTTCATGCTCATGATCAATTCTCTACAGGCGACGTGTAAAAAGCCACTCCGTCACAGTCCCCAAAGGGACAGAACGGCCACGAGGCCAAGTCCTTGCAACCCTGCCGATCGAGATTCTGTAGGTAGCCATTGAACACGATCCGCTGCCCGTCGATGGTTTTCGCGTAATGGCACAGCGCGTCCATGTGCGAATTCGTTCCATCGTGAATCCCGAAGCTGATGCCGTCAAGGGCCGACGTCACAGTGCCGTCCGGATTGACCCGCACCATCCAGTGTTCGGTTTCGCCGAAATTCCAGTTGTCGATTGCTTTTTCCAAGCTCGCGAAGTGTGCTAGCGAAACCGTGATGCCCTCTTGCACCAAACGAACCGCCTCCCTGGTCTTTTCAGGGGTAATCAGGTTCAGAGTGCCTCGTTGATCCTCCAAGCCCCAACGGCCCCAGTTCGACAACTCCTCTTCCCACTGGTCGACAGGACTTCCAGAACGCTGGCTTCAATGAGCCCTGCCAGCCACGCCCAGGCTCGCCTCATCTGCCTGCGTCAAGCGATGACGCTCGATCAGAACGTGCCGATGGCATTGAACGGGCTTGCCGTGCCGCCAGGAATCTTCGTAATTTGCCAAGAAATCATGAACTCCCAGCGACCCAGGCGCGCGGCTGTTTGGGCTGCGTCTTCAAAATAGCCGTTATCGACGAGCGGCAGCCCCATGAAGACCTGTGTAATATCGTGAAGCGGGCGGTTGCGGCCTTCGATACCGGACGGCTGTACGTCGTTAACCGCATCGCTGGCAAGTAACGCCACGTCCCGCGCTCTCAGCCAGGGCAACACCGACGCGTGCAGGCCGGCAGCCTCCCGCGCATGCAGCCAGGGGCCTTCCGTCGCCCGTCGCGCCCACCGGCCCGTGCGGACGAGCAGAACATCGCCGCTGCCGACCGTGACGCCGGCAAACCTTTCCCATTCCTCAAGGTCGGATGCATAAATCGGCGTGCTGGACTCCAGCCATTCCACGTCCTTCAGCAGCGGCATGTCCACCAGGATGGCGCGCGTTACGTAACCGGGGCCCATTCGATCGGCGGCCAAGTCCTTGCAACCCTCCTGATCGAGATTCTGAGGGTAGCCATTGAACACGATCCGCTGCCCGTCGATGGTTTTCGCGTAATGGCACAGCGCGTCCATGTGGGAGTTCGTTCCATCGTGAATCCCGAAACTGATGCCGTCCAGGGCCGACGTCACAGAGCCGTCTGGATTGATGCGCACCATCCAGTGTTCGGTTTCGCCGAAATTCCAGTTGTCGATTGCCTTCTCCAGGCTCGCAAAGTGCGCCAGCGAGACCGTGATGCCCTCTTGCACCAAACCGGCCGCCTCCATGGTCTTTTCAGGGGTGATCAGATTCAGAGTGCCCCGTTGATCCTCCGGGCCCCAGCGGCCCCAGTTCGACAACTCCTCTTCCCACTGGTCGACCACCGCGGGAGTGACCATATCCGGGGTCAACTCGCTCGAGGTCTGAAACGGAAGAGTTGGCAAGGCAGTCCAGGCGTAGAGACTTGCGACTGCACCCAGTGCCAGAACAACCAGTAATACGCTAACGATACGACTGTCTTTCTTCATGGCTGATTCCTCCTGTTCGCGTTCGATAGGCTGTCAAGTCTGCGGGAAAGGTCCGCGGTTCGTACGCCTCACGAGGATATCATCTTCGGACATCGGGACATGGCTTTGGACAGGGGGCACCGTACAGGGTTGAAATGTTTCTCCGCGCTTCGTGTTTTCGGCGTATTCCAGTCCGGTGTCCGCCCCGATGACGAAAGTCGCGTGGTAGAACGCCAAATCCGCCAGAGCGGCGCCGGCAGACTCGTCTTCCATCATGGTCAGGCTCCTTGCGAGGCATCACGGGTCGAACTTCTGATGCCGCAAGTGTTGTTGTTGCCGTCCGCTTCGATCCTATGCCCCGGGTAACGGCACGAACTCCCGTACCCGGCCGTGCCTGCGCGTGTGCACAGTGTTCTCGCGTCCGGCGTGCGAGAACCGAACGAAACGACGGCTATTGGCCATTGTTGTATGTCTCGAGTGCGATCGCGCCCGCCTCGCGCTTCTGTTTGTTGGTCAACAGGCCGAATGGTGTCTGAGCCGCTGGGCCGAAGACGAACAGCGATCGCTCACCGTCCACCTCGTACGATCGTGCGCCGACCTCGTATGGTCGCGAACGAGGGTCGCCATTGCCTTTTCGCTTGAACACGTGGATGGCATCCCACTCGGTCATCGGCGTGAATTGGATGCGCTTGAGGTGACTCTTCGCCACCGACAGCACGACCATATGCGGCCGTAGCGCCTCCAACAGCGTGTGCCAGAGTGGACCTCCTTCTGCCTCCAGGGCCGCACGATCGGCCGGCCCAAGTTTGCTCCACGTCGGGTTGGTTGGGACAGGAGAGCAGATGTCGGTGTGGAGTGCCGTCGACACCTCACCCTTGTAGTAGCTTGCTCCGGCGCCGTTGAGCAGCGGCTCAAACGCGCTGAACCATACGCTGTACGGGTCCGTGCGGAAGTACGCGGACATTGCGTTGAGATAGCGGCCCGACTCGCGGTCGCTGCTGACCCCAGTCAGCAACGGAAAGCGCCGGAACGGCTCGCCGACCGGAAACTCGTGCAACGAGGGATTGAGCCCCACCGTCAGCACGCGTAGCGGTGAGGCGCCGTACGCGTCGAGGTCGCCGAAGAAGAGGATCGGTGCGGCGTGCGTGATACGGGACGGTAGCCCACGTGAGCGGTCGAACGTTCGCCAGGCTTCGGCTACCGACCGGTTAGAGCGTCGCCTCCACTCGCGGGCCGTAGAAACTCTGCGTGACAGGCCGCGCATCATTTAGAGGCGTACCTCCACCTCAGAGGCCGCAATACGGCGCAGTACGCAGGGCGTCTCCAACACGAACCCGGAGACGCAGTTTCGCAGCATCGCGTTCACTCGATGCGTACAAGAGGCGGGTGTTCGATCTCGATCATCGGCGTATCGTCGGCAGCGCCCGCCGTTGGGTCCGTTGAGGGTCAAGCCTCGCGATCCGCAGCGGCGTATCGTGAATCTTAATGGGCATCGGACGGATCACCGGACGGCCTGCACTTTCAGGTGCAGGCCCTCGCGTTCTTGAAGGCAGCCGATGATCTCGAACAGATTGCGGGCCTGTGGGTTGCCGTGCGGACCGAGCATACGCATCAGGCTCTTCGGCGACTTGTCGGTCAATCCGCCGAGTTCCGTGAACCCGATGGTGGCGTTGATGTAGTCGCGCAGGGCCGATTTGCCGGTCTCCACATCGCCGGCAAGCAGGCACTCGACCCCTTCTTCGAGAAGCGCCTCGCGAAAGCCGCGGTCGCGCTCGATCCGCACCCGGATCGTCTCCTTGAAGTCACGTGTCAATGGCATGGCCTCAACCCTCTTCCCGTTTGCGCCAGCGGTATTCCCGCCAGGAATTCCTGGCGGCCTCGATATCGCGTTGTTGGCGCGCCTTCGTTCCGCCGCCGAGGAGAATGATCAATGAATCAACATCCTTTCCGAAGTAGATCCGGAAGCCGGGACCGGCGTCGATGCGATACTCGAAAACACCCGCACCGACGCCCTTGGCGTTGGAGAGGTTACCCTGCTCCATGCGGAACAGAGCGGTCGCCACCCTCGCCGCGGCGCGCGCGTCGAGGCGATCGAACCATCTGACTTCGAATATGAAATATAGTAACCGATACGTTACCACGGCGCTAGGTTTGATCTCCTACGCCTGTCCGATCTGTTCGTTGTGGTGGCGCGAGCTGCGAGCGGGCTCGGCTTATTGAGCGGCTTGAACCCGTCATGTGGCAGCGGATCTCCGAGCGTGAAGCGGTCGAATCGAACAAGGTCAAGTCGCCGGCGGACAGTAGCATCGAAGCTGTCCGGAAGGTAGTTGAAGGTTGGGATGGCCGTTCGGGTCATCGATTATACGACCTTCGACAAGTCGGCGCTGGGGGCGTGGTCTATGAGCTTGGCCTGAATCATCCAGAGATCTCGATATCCGAGGATCTTCCGGAACCGTTGCTCGGCGTCCGGGAACGAGGCGGAGGCCCATCGCGGGACCATCGGAGCATGCTTCCAACGGCTGACGCGCCAAGTCCGCGTTCGGATTGCCGAGTGCGAGCTGTCGATGATGTGGGTTGTGCCCAGGCAGCGCCGAGATAAGACGATCCCACGCCCGCGTCCGAGTGTTCTGTGTAACTCGCGGTCACAACGGTTCCCGAAGCTCCTTCCAGATTGTCGGTATCGCCGCGGACAATGGTATCTTGCCGGACTTGGTTTCAGGTGTTGGAGAATAAGGAGCGCAGCAACCAATGCAAGCGGAATTCTGGCTGAAGAAGTGGCAGTTGGGCGAGACCGGTTTTCATCAGCGGACGGTCAACGAGGTTCTGGAGTCCTGCTGGCCCGCCCTGAAGGCCCCCGTCGGCGCGACGGTGTTGGTGCCGCTGTGCGGCAAGTCGCTGGACATGCGCTGGCTAGCGGAGCAGGGGCACGCGATTGTGGGCGTCGAATTGAGCCCGGTGGCGTGCCAGGCGTTCTTCGACGCAATCGAACGCGTGCCGCGCGTTTCAAGAGCCGGGTCGCTCAGTGCATGGATCGCCGAACCTTACCGGATTCTTCAGGGCGACTTCCTGGCCGCCACGACGGCGGATATCGGCGCGGTTTCAGCATTCTACGATCGCGCGGCCATGATTGCGATGCCGCCGGACATGCAGCCGGGCTACGCCCGTCACCTTTTGAGCCTGCTTCCCTCGGGCGTGGCGGGACTCGTCAACTGCCTGGAATACCCGCCGGAGGACATGCAGGGGCCGCCCTTTTCAATCACCGAGACGCGGCTTCGGGAATTACTGGGGGCGAAGTGCCGGCTGAGACGATTATTGAGCAGGGAGATCGAGACCAAGGGCACGGCGTTGGAAGGGCGTGGGCTGGACACAGTGACGGAAACCGCCTACCGGGTCCAGGTAGCCGCTTAGGGGAGACGGCGAGTCATGAAAAGCATCATCGGCAAGATCGTCGACGCTGACCTGACCGTGATGAACAGCTTCGAAAAGATCGTCTACGGCGTCATCCTGTTCATGGTCGGCATGGCCGGGGCGTTCTTCGGGGTGTACACGTTAGACTTTTTATCGAAAGCAAGCGGCCTCGCCACGTACGACAGCGAAAACAACTTCGCCCGATGGCTCGTCGTTTCGTCAGTTGCCGCGGCATTTGCTGCGTACATGACGTTCCAGCGCTCCAGATCGCCACATCCGCCGAATAAGGAGCACGATCTGACGGTGGTCAACTTGGAAATGGATCGGACCAATCGGGTTGTATGATGTGGGACCGATTCAACCAGTTCATGGACGGCGATGTAGAGACCCACGCCGGCCGTGTGGTCCATGCCATCGTCTTCGGCCTGATGGGCGCCGCCCTTTTCGGCCTCTTGGAGTCCATCTTCGGCCTGGACGACAGGGTGTATATGGGCTTCCACGTTCCTGGGTGGGTGGAATTTGGCGGTTTTAGCGTCTTCTGGTCCGTGTCGGAAACGTCGCGGCGAACGTTCTGGAGGCGTGAACAGAGAATACCAACACGCGGGGAGTGTGCCTTCATCGGTTTCAAGTGCAGCGCGGCCTACGGGGTTTTCGGGATCTGGGGCGTCTCCTGGGCGTTTGGATACGACGGCTCGTGGACGTCCCTCATGTTGATGGTGATAGCGTTCATCGTCTTTTGGACTGCTTTGGAAGTGCTCTTGTCCAATTGGTACTTCAAGCGCCTTGAGGAACGGGCCCAATTAGGCAAGAAGCTGTCCCGAACGTAGTTGAAGATTTAGAGGGCGGTTCGGGCCATCGATTTTGCCACCTTCGACGAGTCGTCGCTGGGCGCGTGGTCTTTGATCTTGGCCTGAAGCATCCAGAGATCTCGATATCCGAGGATCTTCCGGAACCGTTACTCGGCGTCCGGGAACGAGGCGGCGGCCCATTGTAGGACCATCGGAGCATGCTTCCAACGGCTGACGCGCCGGGTCCCGTGCCAGCAGATCGCCCCCTGCCTCCTGCCCGGGTGCTTCTCCCCGACCACGCCCCGCGCCGACAACTCCATCACAGCCGCCACGCTGGCGCGGCCCAGCAGGTCGATCAACTCGTCGAGGGCCATTAGATCTGGGAAAGCCTCCAGTTCCATCAAGGCCTGTTAGTGCCGACAGGTGCTTGTGGTAGCATCGGCGGCGAACAGGGAGAACGATGATCGAACGCGAGATGGAATGAGTATTCAATCCGGACCGTGAACCCGCTCGGAGATCTTGGGCAGTGCCTTCATTTCAAAGGAGAACGCCATGGAAATCGTCATTTCGAACCTTCTGAAACGCTTCGAGCGGGGCCGGATCTCTCGCCGAGATCTCGTGCGCGGTCTGGTAATGTTGTCGGCGGCCGGGGGCGCTGCCGCCTCCGCGGCGCCGCGGCAGACGCCGTTCGCTTCCGGTGGGATCGACCACATCAGCATCCAGGTCACCGACCTGCCGCGGTCGATCGCGTTCTACACGGACGTGTTCGGGTTGTCGATCCTGAACGAGGACAGCGAGAACCAGATCGTCCGCATGGGCGTCGACCGGGTCATCGTATCGCTCCACGCGAAAGAGCCGACCGGCATCGTCGATCACTACGCGATCGCCATCGAAGGCTTCGACCGCGAGGCGGTGACCGCGGCGCTCGAGACGCGCGGGCTGACGCCGGCCCAGAACCTGGATTACGGGTTCCATGTCCGCGACCCCGAGGGCATTCCCGTTCAGATCGTCGGAACCTGAAGCGACCGCACATGGGTTGCGCCGCGCATCACCGCCCGACGGCCTCGCCGGTTTCCGCGATGCCGCCGTCGCACTGGTTCGCGAACAGTCGCGCGCAGGGCCGCTGGGAGGTCCATGCTACCGCGCGCGATTCCATTACCGCGGGAACTTCTCGAACACTGACAACAACCCGACGATGGAAGAGTGCCTCTTCAACGATCACCGAAAGGGCAATCGACAGATCGAGAGGGTCGCCGGGTCGGGAGGCCGATCCAATCGGCAGGAATCCCGACTGGTTTCTTCCTCAGAGATAGGACTCCATCGGCGGGCTCATCGTGTGCCAGGCAGTGGCCTGTTCGTAAGCGTATGCCAAGGCCAGTACGGTCGATTCGGCAAAGTGGGCGCCGACAATCTGGATACCGATCGGCAGGCCCGAAGCGGTGAACCCGCATGGCACGGAGATAGCCGGCAGGCCGAACACGTCGAACGGCACGTTGTTGTTCCCGCCCCCGGGCCCCGTATCCCCGTCGAGCCGTCCCGGCGGCGCCTTCATCGTCGGCAGGATCAGAACGTCGAGGTCGTCGAACACGGCTGGAATCCGCTGCCGCAGAAGGTCGACCTCACGCCGGGCCTCCGCATATTCCCCCGCCGGGGCATCCGCGACGTTCTCGAGGGTGCGACGGGTACCGGGCTGGTAAAGTTCCGGAGTCGTCTCGATCCACGGAGTGTGGTAGGCGTAGGCTTCCGCTCCCCAGATTGTCGCGGGACTCCCCGATGACGGTAGTTCGACTTCCGTGATCGTACCCGATGTGAGCCCGGTCAACACATCGAGCGCCGCACTGGCCGCCTGCTCGACTTCGGCATCGAGGTTCTCCCAAAATGGACTTCGCGGCACGCCGATTCGCAGGCGTGCCATCGACTGGCCCATTGCCCGCGTGTAATCCGGAACGGGAACGGCTGCCGCGGTCGGCTCCCGCGGGTCGTAACCGGCGATCGCGTTCAGCATCATGGCCACGTCTTCCACCCTCCTGCACATCGGACCGACGTGGTCGAGCGTCCATGACAGCGTCATCACACCGCGTGTACTCACGCGTCCATAGGTCGGTTTCAACCCGACGATTCCGCAGTGGGCCGCGGGACCGCGCACGGAACCGGCAGTGTCGGTGCCCAACGCCCCGAAGCAAAGGCCGGCGGACACCGCTGCTCCGGGACCGCCCGACGATCCCCCGGTAACATGGTCCAGGTTCCAGGGATTGTGCATCGCCCCAAAATGCGTCGTCGTCGAACTCCCGCCGTAGGCGAACTCGTGAAGGTTGAGCTTGCCCAACAGCACGGCCCCGGCCGCTTTCAGGCGTCGTGCCACCTCGGCGTCTTCCTCGGGAACGCGGTTCTCGAACACGGCGCTGGCACCCGTGCTTCGAATACCGGCAGTGTCGATGTTGTCCTTCAGTGCGATGGGCACGCCATGCAATGGTCCCCGCCGCCGCTCGGAATCCATCTGGCGGGCCGTCGCGACGGCGCCTTCGGCATCGATCGTGATGAATGCATTCAGTAGCGGATTGAATCGTTCGATCCGATCGAGGCACGCCGTGGTCAGAGCGACGGAGGACACCGAACCGGCATTCAGAGCGTCGGAAACCTGCTTCAGGGTCAGACCAGTCAGTTCGCCTTCGACAGGTGAGATTTGGGACCGGCAACCCAACCAGGCGGCGGCGCCAAGTGCGGCGGTCAGGAATGCCCTTCTGGAGTGGATGTTCATCGAAGTCCTCATTAAGGCAGGGGTTGCCAGTTTTCTTCGCCGTATACCAGCCAGGCATCCGCCCGGCGACCGTCCCAGCGATAGCATAGATGCCTGCCCTGGAGCGGGATGCCAGCCACATCGGGCCAGAATGCCGCCACGGCCTCGCCAGCGATGTAGCGCACGCTGGGATAGACAATGCCATTACTGGTATGGTTCCGGTGGAGTTCGCGCGCCAGGGATTGCGCGGCGGCGTAATCGTCGGCGTCGAGTGCGGATTCGAAGGCCGCCTTGTCGCGCAAGTCGTGCAGGTCAGCGTCGATTCGGCCGATCAACTCGCGGTAACCTGCCGTGGCGGGTTCCTCGTCGGTGGCCGCCATGAAGCGCTCGAAGTGGAACACTGTCTCCGCCAGCGCTACTTCAAAGCGGTCTCCGGCGTAGTACACGCCGTACCTGCCGTCACTGAACCGGCTGGGCCTGTCGCGCGATACATGGCAAAACGGGGCCATTATTGCCCAACTGGCGCCGGGCCCGGAAACGCGCCGGGCCCGCGGCACCAGATGGATTGCGCCGATTTCGTCGCGCACGCGCGGGCTGGTTTTGGCCTCGGCGCCGGCGATCAATTGCCGGTCGGCCGGGTCGGCGATGTCCTCGAAAAGATCCATCGGCGGATAAATCGATCGGATCAGGCGAAATGTCCGCTGCCAACGAACACGGCTCAGGCGCGGGATCACCAACCACCGCGTTCCGAGTCGAGATAGGCGCGGACCGCCGCCAGATCCGGGATGGATCCGGCCAGCAACCGGTTCAACGCAGGTTCGCCACCGAACGCCTGGTTCGGCTTGCGCAGCCAACTGTAGCCACGCGATGGGTCGGGGAACATGTAGCGCAGGTTCTTGTGAATACCCATCAGCATCGACAGGCGCTCACGGGTGTCTCGTGAGATGCGCGATGGTTCGACCTGTCCGGCTTTCCAGCGCGCGTAGGTTCGCGCCGCCGGACTACCCAGAAGTATCCGCGCCTGCTGGTCGTTGAGCGCCCAACGCCCGGTCAGGTTGAAGAAGGCCCGCAACATGGCGCCGGTTTCAGCGTCACTGATTTCTGCGGGGGCGGCGTGCGTATCCCCAGAATCAAATGCGGATGTTGCCATACGGCAAAATATAATCTATATTGTGCCGTATCGGCAAGGCAATGAATCGTTCAGCCCATGCTTCCCCGTGGCCAACCCTCAGACTACCTCACGAAGATCTGTTCGACAGCAAGGAAGAATTCTTGGCTGAGGCATTTGTTCGTCGGGAAGAGCGATTGCCGGTTCGGCGTTCATATCAATGAACTCGAAGTCCTCATTCCAGAAACCGTTCTCGCTCCTCGGCGAGGGGAACAAAGCACTTCTGGTTCTTGCCGAACCATCGGTAGCGGTTCCGGGCAAACACGTCGTAGCAGAAATCCCGCAGGGGCCGGGGAACGAGAATCAGAACGCTCAACAACGGCCAGGGCCACGAAAGGTGGCGGACAATGCGGAGCGCCGCCGTACTGCGAGTGGAACATCGCCCGTTCTCGACGAGCACCAGGGAATCCATCTGTTCCAACGGCCGCCGGTCGTGTTGTTGGAGCAACCGCCCCGCCACTGGCGACTGCAGCGGCGCAAAGGCGAATCGGTGGCCGCTGTCCCGTTCGAGGATGAAGCGAACGCTCCCGCTGCAGAAACGACACACGCCGTCGAACAGAACAACTGCTTCTTCACCTGCGCGGGGACGCGCGTCATATCCCATCGAACATCCCGCCGAAGACAGGGTCGAAGCCTCCTTCTTCCACTCGACCGCCGTTACTTGATTGCCGCAATCGTTATACCGCGGCGATGGGGGCTGGCGACGCTGACCCCGGTCATTAGTCGGCAACCAGTTGGCAACCGGTTGCCGGTCAGTTGTCGACCTGCTCGGCCTCCTCCTCGTCTTCCGCCTCGTCGTCTGCCGATTCTTCCAGATCGATCGGTTCGGGAAGCGGTTGGGTGCCGTCGAGAACGAACGTCAGCATGCGAAGGAGGCGACCGCCTGTCTGCTCCCCCGAGGACGGCATTTCCGTCGCCAACCTGACCGACTCCACCCATCAGCGTAACGTGCTGACGACCGTCGACCAGATAGGTAATCGGCGGGCCCATGCCCCCGCCAAGGTTGGTCTGAATCTCCAGGAGCTGTTCTCCGGTGTCCGCCGAATACGCCATGAGCCGACCGTCGTTGATCGTCTGGAAGACGAGGTTTCCGGCCGTCGAGACCGTTCCCCCGCCGATTCCACCCCCGCCGGGGCGGCGCCATGCCATCTCTTGCGTCACCGGATTCCACGCGACCAGGGCTCCGGTTCGAGGACCTTCAATCGGTTCGGGACCGACGGGTTCGATTCCGGGGTCATTAGACGGCGGGGGCCGGGCGGACCGTTCCGGTCGTCTGTCCCGGGACGGGATCGAACTCCTCGACAGCGGCGAAAGTAAAACTGCTGCTGGTGGTCGTGGGGATGTATACCAGACCGGTGTCCGGGTTCCAGGACATCGGAGACCAGTTGTGCGCGCCCCCGGCGGAAGGTGAAAGCGTCACCGGTTCGGTCCCGTAAAACGCCTCCGGATGCACCATCGGTCGACCCGTTTCCTGGTCGATACCGCTGGCCCAGGTCGAACGCGCAAATGGTTCAGCCGAAATGAACGCTCCCGTCACCCGGTCGATCGCGTAGAAAAAGGCGTTCTTGTTGGCCTGCATCAGGATCTTGCGCTCGCGGCCATCGATCTCCAGATCCACCAGCATCAGTTGCTGGACGCTGTCGTAGTCCCAGTTGTCGTTGGGTACGACCTGGTAGTGCCATCGGTATTCGCCGGTATCCGCATCGACGGCGATGATCGTGCACGCAAACAGGTTGTCGAGCCCCTGGGCGCCACGCCACACTTCGGTCCACGGCTCGGCGTTGCCCGTACCCACATAAACCAGGTTCTCTTCAGGGTCATACGCCATCCCGTCCCAAACCGTCGCGCCGCCGCCGTATTGCCACCAGTTGCCGCCCCACGTTTCGGCGGCCATTCGCATGGCGTCGTTTTCAAACCCCTCGGCCGGGTTGCCCGGCACCGTATAAAACCGCCATGCACGCTGTCCGGTCCGGGCGTCGTAGGCGTCGAAGAAACCGCGCATCGGCCGGTCGCCGCCGCTGACTCCAATGACGACCTTGTCTCCGGCAATCCTGGGCGCCATCGTGATGGTCGCCCAATTCTGGGGGAATCCGACGCGGGCTTCCCAGACAACTTCGCCGGTTTCAGCGTCGATGCCCTCGAGGCGCCCGTCGATGATCGGAGCGATGACAAGATCTTCGTAGAGCGCGATTCCGCGATTGACGACACCGCAACAGATTTTCGGACCGACGGCTTCCTGGTTGACCTCGGGGTCCCACCGCCAGAGTTCTTCCCCGGTCCGCGCATCCACGGCAAACACGACGCTCCAGTTCGTGATGGAATAGATGACGTCGTTCCGTTCCAGTGGCGTGCCCTCCTGGTTTCCACCTCCGGGGCCAATATCCGATGACCACAGCAACCCCAACCGGCCGACGTTGGTATTGTCGATCTCGTTCAGGGGGCTGTAACGGGTTTCGCCCGATGTCACCCCGTAGGTGATCCAGTCGTCGCCATCGTTCTGCTGGCCGATGGCGGGAGCGGCCGTCAGAATCAGGCCGAACAGGAGTATCGGTGCTACCGGTATTCTGCGTACGGACATGGCTTTACCTCGAATGTGGGAAGTGAAACCGAGGTTAGCAGAAAACCGGAAGTGAGGCGAACGGATTGGAAAGACGCGCGTTCGCTATACGGGACAGCTTCTCCGCAAGTTCCCCGAACGCGTGGCGGAATCGGTCGGACAAAGACCACCGTGTACAAATCCGGGAACTAGGGTCGAAAGTTGTGGTACGACGAATAGAACTTCAATGACACTAAGATCTGAAATTATTCCTTTACGCAACTCCACCATTGGGCCGAGTAGCATTCATTTCATTCTTGATACCACAAATTGAATCTTCAACCCGCAGGCAGAGTCGATTTGCGGACCAGGCGGCACGACGTAGTCCAACGCTGCCCTTTCTATAGAAGTGTCTTCGACTATCGTGTCGCTGAACCCGCTCTCTTACATAAAACGCTCTTTGAGGTAGGAACTCATCTCGCTCATTGGGATTTCCTGAGACGAGTTTCCACTTCTTGCGTAGAATTTCTCCACCGACTGACCGTTCTTGTTCTTCACCGTGACGATCACCGGCTCCTTGGCGGCGGTTATGTCGACTTGGCACACGTCGACATCATCTACGGCATGAAACTGGATCCGGACCTTGCTGGCCACGAAAGCTGCGCCGAGCTGCTGGTTAAGCACGTTGCGCAGGTGCAACTCGAACTGGTCTCGATTGGCCTCGCCTAGCAGCCTGTCGGACTAACACCGAATCAAAAACCTAAGTCATTCATATGACTGTGTTTACCGTTTCGGGCTAAAAAGGGCCGTTGTTGAAAACAAAGGACTTACGCCGAAAGTCCGACAGGCTGCTAGCGATTCATAGTCACGGGACAGGCCGATTGCTTGCCCGTCATCGTCAACGCCGATGAGCAAACTGCCACCTTGAGCATTGGCGAACGCAGCCACTGTCTTTACGATGACCTGTTCAAGCTTCTTGCTTACCGTGCCCTCTTTAATGTCCCAGCGTAGGGTCGCCTTGAACTCCAACTCATCGCTCTCACCTTCCTTGATTAGATCCTCGATAGAGGCGGGCACGAAAGTCTCTTCGGTTACGGTGATACCGTCAAGAAATGCATTAATGTGCGAGGCAAGAAGCGCCCGGCGAGTCTCTAGAAATTTCTCGTAGTTGCCTATTTGCCACAATTCCCGATCCGTAGGAATACATTGCAGATCAAGTGCCTTCGGGAACTTCTCGGCGACAACTTCTAGGTAGGGCGCTGGATTCATAGCGGCCTTGCTGCGGTTCGCCACCTGGGTCAGCAGTGCGCGATTAGTGAATTCCTGAGCCAGGGAATACTTGATGCGGTTGCCCCTTCCGTAGCCTACATCCTTTAACCGCGAGAACGGAAAGATGTGATCCATTTCGATCTGATACTTCTTGCCCATATTATTGTGGAGACTGACGCCGGTTGTCAGGCACACCGCGCCCCGACTCTTTAAATACCATCGGACCATACTGAACAAGGGGTGTTGCGTCGCCCGGCCTGTGAACTCCAGCGGGAGTACTTCGAGCGTTCGCTCTTCCGCGATCACCTGGAGCAGTTCGTCAAATGGCTGTTCCGATTCGGTCAACGTACGCAGATCGCGGTCAAGTTTTTGCGGAAGCTGGCTCACGTAGCGAGTTCGAATCTGAGAATAGTAGAACCACTTCACCATCTTTCGAATCTCTAGATCCGTCAGGTGCGTGCCCTCCTTGTCGAAGCAGTAGACAATAATCGGGACCAGCGCGTAAGGCGAGCTGATTTCATGGAGGTGATCCACAAAAGCTCTTGTCCGCAGTAAATTCACGACATAGTCCAGGACCTGCTTGTCTAGCAGCCTGTCGGACTTTCGTCGTAAGTCCTTTGTTTTCAACGACGGCCCTTTTCAGCTCGAAACTGTAAACACAGTCATATGAATGACTTAGATTTTCGATTTGGTGTTAGTCCGACAGGCTGCTAGCCGGTCCCACGCCGACTGGAGATCAGCCTTGTTATCCTGAGCATGAAGTTTACGCATGTCAGAGCCCATGTGATGGACACATCCGAGTAGCACATAGACCAAGAAATCCAGCCGAAAGCCGAAGCCTGCATTCTCCAGGTCAGCAAGTTTGGCCTTGAAAAGGTCACGCGCCTCTGGCCAATATCCACGGCAAATTTGTTCTCAGATGGAGCATGATGTGGGGAATGAATTTCGAGTCATTCTCAAGTAGTCGAAGACGAGACGGGTATTGAAAGAGAGTCTCCGCATCGATTGGGCGATCGATTGAGCGGGTTTTTGAAAGGATATGAGAATACCGACGGCAAAGCGTCGGAGGCGGGTGATGTTTTCCGGGCCGAAGCCGGTGCGGATTCGACTGCGGTCCTCATCGTAATTCCAGTCGATGATGTAATGGACGCTTTCGATACTCCAATGTCCGCGATTGATGGCCAGTAAGCGTTTGGGGGAGGCCTCGCCGGGTGAGCGGTTTGTGATGCCCAGTGCGGTTTCACACGTGAGGGCGCCGGATTTCTTGTCGATGGATTCGCGCTCGATCAGAAAGACCTGGCCCAGGTGGGGAAAGTCGAGGTAGTCGTTGAGTTCGGTACTACACCAAATGCGTCGGGTCTCGATGCGGCCATGCTCGGGTGGCGTGACCTCGACAAAGTCGGGTTGTCCGCGGGTTTGGAACAGCAACGCGATATCGTGTTCCAGTGTCGGTTGGTTGCCTTTGACCGTGAAATGATAGTGCGCTCCCCGCTCGACCAAATAGTGCGCGATCGCACGTTGGGTCAGCAGGGCATCGCCGGTGATGTCCTTGCCGGCGATGTCGCAGGTTTGAAGCAAGGGAACGGCCATGCCGATTTCGTTCGTGCGCTTGCGCTCCTCGCCGCCGGCTACAGGCAGGGTTCCCACTTTTTTTGGGTGTAGCAGCGTTTCGACTCATGCCCGACTACGCTCATGATGTGGGTCTGATGCCCGTCAGAGTCGAGGGCGTTCTTCATCGTCTTGCCATCCATGGCCAGCGCATCGTCCGGGGCGCCCCAGGCCTGATTCCACGCATTGAGCGCCCGGTCCAGCGCCCCCGGTTCAATCCGCACCAGGCAATCCCGAATCACAAACTCGCTGGGAACCACATAGTGGCCGTTCTCCCGCCGACAGCCAAAACGTTCGCGGGCTTTCTGCCCCAGGGCATCGGCCCAATCCGAGATGGCTTTATAGCCGTGCATGCCGCACAGCGTCGCGCCCGCCGCGATGCCCAGCACTGCCGACAAGGGATGGCGCCGTCCCTGAGCGCGGCGCGGATCGGGAATGGTCTTGAAGCACTGGGGGAGTTGGCGCATCTGTGCGGCATTGAGCATGATCTTGGGGGCTCCGGTGAGTTGAAGATGTTCCCGGCCAGGGTGGGTCAGTTGCCCGCGCGCATCGCGGCACAGGGGACGCACAAAGACAAGCTTCGGGGCATCGGCTTCGGCGCTGTAGCCGTCCCGGGTGCGCCGGTATCCCCGGGTCCGTCCCAGTTCCAACCAGTTCGACGCGCGATACACGCCGCCATGGAAGCGCCGGGGATCCACAAACGTTTCCAGCAGCAGCAACCCATGACCGAACCGTTCGCGCCAATCCGACCCGGCCCGCCGCTCGGTCCCTGACAACACCCGCGAGCCCACATTCGGCCGATTCCAGCCCGGCAGGATCAAAAAGCGGCTGTTGTTGGCGATCAGTTTCAGCCGCCCATACTGCGAGCGGAAGTCCCAGCCGATCCATCGATCCCGAACCCCGCACTTCAGCGCCGACGCCGACAGGCTCAGTTGCGCCACCCACTGCCCGCGCCATGTGGCCACGTACCAGACCGTCTCCCCGATCTTCGCCAGTGCGCCCAGATAATGATGACGCTTCATCTGCTCTTGATACTGCCCTTCCTCGCTTCGCTCCACTGGCCGTACCCCGATCTCCGACAGTTCCTGGCTGGTCAATTTCGTCCTCTCCATTCAGCGTTTTATACAGGAAATCCCTCGCTATGTCCAGCTTGTCAGGTTAAACCACTGAATTCTCGGACGTTCACTGGAAGGACAAATTCACCCTGGGCCAATATCCGGAAATATGCGCCATTGCCAACTCGGCATCGGTCAGCGCAACACCGCTGTCGTTTACCTTATAAAAAATGTCGATGGCTTCCCGGACGTTGGCCTTTATCGGGATCGTTTGTTCAGGAAAATTACGATCTTTAATGCGTGTAATTGCGTTGATATTCTCGTTGTAGCGCTTCAGTTCGTCGATTGTGAGGCTGTTACCGATAGCGGAGCAGGCAGATTGGAGGTCGAACGCGCTTATCTTGCCACGAAACAAGTCAGTGATGTCCCGCCAGAGCGGGTTCATTTTCATCTTGGTCTTCGTGTAGTAAGCCAGTTCTAATGTATCGACGTTCACATAGAGTCCCCGAGGGTCGGCCATGATCTCAGCCGCTGTATAGTACGGCGGTAACTCACCGCGAATCAGCATGTACAGTGTTGTAACCCGCTGTTGGCCGTCAAGCAGGAGTCGCACTGCGCCTTGTTGTGCGTTGTACTTGTGCGGCCCCTTAAGCTCGGGCGGTTGGTCAGTTTCCCAAGTCAGCATTGTGCCCGTCGGGTATTCCTTGATCAACGAATCGATCAACAGCTTCGCGTCGTCGCGTTTCCAAACGTACTCGCGTTGAAACGCAGGTACGAATAACTGCTTCTCGTCGATTTTGTCGAGGATCGTGGAAATCTTCACAAGGTGGCCTCCAGAAATGTGTCAGCGTCCTTCACGCGGAGTTCGCCGGAAAATGAGCGTGAGAAGAAGCTTGCTCCGAAAGAGGGCCAACGTGCGTGATTCATCAACCGTCGTGACTTCTGACTCCAGTTCTCGGATCTTTCCTTGATGACGCGACCGGGTTCTTGTCGATGAACAGAAAGTAGCCAGCGAGACCTACATCAGTCTGGTACGTGCGGATGGCGATACCGAAGCCGGTGCTGAAGTCGATCTTCTTCTTATCCTGAACTAACTATCGTGCCCGCTTCAACATTGTATCGATGTTGTCTCGCGCCTTCTGTTCGGGTGTCTGATACTCCGGCATTTGTCGCATTAATCGAAAACTTACAGCGTAACCGGGATTGGAGGGCAGGAGAACCGGCACCGCCCATGGCGGCGCATACTTTACATCCGGTCAGGCTATCGTTATTTTCTTCAACTCACTATAGACAGTCCGTGCGGAAGTGGTCAACGGTTTGCTTATCGTCTGCCTTGGAAGGATCACTCCGAACTGACGGTACAACTGCTTCCAGAAGGACCGCATCGGGTATTTGTCGGCGTGCATCAGAAAACACGGCTTTTTGAAAGAGCGCCGACCCGCCAAGTCCTTGGTTTCTCGACGCACGAACCGTTGGTTTTCAACCTCGCGGAACACGAATGAAAATTCTTTCACGCGCCTTCTGAAGCCGTGGAAATGGACTGAAGAGAGCCTCGGCAGAGCCTCGGCGGTGACGATGATCAACGAAGTTCTCGGCGCTCGTTCAAATTCGTTCGCTTTCCAGTGCCCGCTTACAGTGTTTCAAAGTGAAGGTCCAATACGTCACCCACAGGTGGAGATCGACATCCAAAGCGGATCGCTTGAGGGCCTTCAGGATGTTCGGATCCATGGACACAGAGTGACGGACGATCTCGGGAAGACCTTCTCGGCCCAGCTCGATCTTGCTCTCCGAGTCCACCTGATTTCGATAACGTAAAAGGGACCCACCAAACGGGGCTCTGATCGAGGAAAAGGGACCCACCCCTGATAGCCTCCCCGGAAGCGTGAACTGGAAGAACAGGCACGCGGGTGGGAGGCGAGGATTGATAGGGATGGATCAGTACGAGTTGATCAGAACCGCAGATCGGGTTTACAAGAAGAGCATTCGACAGATCGCCCGGGAGACCGGGCACACGCGACGGACGGTCCGGAAAGTATTGGCCGGACAGGAGCCCAAGTATCGGCGAGAGAAGGAGCCGGCCTGTCCGGTGATGGACCCGGTCGCCGGGATCGTAGAAGCTTGGCTCCAGGCGGACCGGGACCAGCCTGTCAAGCAACGCCACACCGCGCACCGGGTGTGGCAACGTCTGGTGGAGGAGCATGAATTTACCGGAGCCGAGGCGACGGTACGCCGCTGGGTTCGGGAACGGAAGACACGGTTGGGCTGGAACCAGACCGGCGCTGTGGCGCCGCTGGACCCGGAACACGCCCGTGAAGCCGAGGTGGACTGGGGTACGGCCTGGGTCCGGATGAACGGTGAAGACCGTCAGGTCAAGTTGTTCTGCATGAGATCCCGGTACTCGGGCAAGGCGTTCGTGCGGGCGTATCCGTGGGAACGGCAGGAGATGTTCCTGGACGGTCACATCCGTGGGTTCGACTGGTACGGGGGCGTCTTCCCGACGTTAGTGTTCGATAACCTGAAAACCGCCGTGAAACAGATTCTGCGCGGGAAGGGCCGGGTGGAACAGACGCGGTTCACCGCGTTTCGGGCGCACTACACGTTTGAAGCACGGTTCTGCAATCCGGCGCGGGGCCAGGAGAAAGGCGGTGTCGAGGGCCTGGTCGGCTTTGCACGCCGGAACTTCCTGGCGCCGGTTCCCGAAGTGGCGGACTTCGAGGATCTGAACACGCAGTTGCTGGAACGCTGCGCGGCTGACGACCAGCGCCGGATCGGGGGCCGGTCCGACGATCGCACGATTGGGGAGCGGCACGCCGTCGAACACGAGCAACTGTTGGTCCTGCCCGAGACGCCATTCGAGAACACGAAGGTGGTGGGAGTCCGGATCAGCCGGTATCAGACCGCCCAGGTGGATCAGAACCGGTATTCGGTGCCGACCGCATATGTGGGACGCCGGCTCTGGGCCCATATCGGCTGTGACCGGGTGAGTTTTTACGCGGACCAGAAGAAGGTGGCCGAACATGACCGCGCCTTCGGTCATAGCGACTGGCGGATTGATCCGTTGCACTACCTGGAGTTGATCCGCCGGAAGGTGGCCTCGTTTGAGAGTGCCCGGCCGATCCGGCAGTGGCGGCCCCAGTGGCCGGCGCATTACGAAACCGCGCTGGAGCGGTTGCGGGAACGGCACGGGTACAGCCGGGGCACGCGGGAGTTCATCGGCATCCTGCAACTCCACCAGGACTGGGATCTGGATCGGGTGTCCTCGGCCATCCAGGAAGCGCTCGATGCCCACTGTATCGAGTTGGAAGCGGTGCGGCACATTCTGATGCGGCAGGACACGCCGACTCGATCCCATGCGCCGCTGGAGTCCGGGTTGATGCCCGGTATCACCGACCTGACGATCGCCCGGGCCGATCTGGATCAATACGACCGTCTCCTGACTGGGGGTGTGCGATGACTCCGGGTCAGGAGATCGTTCTCGACGACGCACTGCGGCAACTCCGGCTTCCGGCCATGGTGCGGGAGTGGCGGGAACACGCCCGACAGGCCCAGGAGGCCGGCGAGGGGTACACCGGCTTTCTATTGGCTCTGGCCAGCCGCGAACTGGAACAGCGGCAAGCCAATCAGGTCCAGCGTCGACTGCGGGAGGCCCGGTTCCCACTGCTCAAGACCCTGGAGACCACGGACCTGAAGAAGTGGCCGGTGCTCGATGCGGTCCAGGTTCGCGACTATGCCGAGTGCGGCTACATTACCCGGCACGAGAACGTCGTCCTGTTGGGCAAGCACGGAACCGGTAAAACCCATGCCGCCACGGCGTTGGGTGTGGAAGCCTGCCGGAGGGGCTACCGCGTCGGGTTCACCACGGCCGCCGGGCTGGTCAACACCTTGATCGAGTCGCGCGAGGAACGGCAACTGAACCGGCGCCTGGCCAAGCTGGCCCGCTTCGAGTTGCTCATCGTGGACGAAGTCGGCTATATCCCGTTCTCGGCCGAGGGGGCGCAGTTGCTGTTTCAGGTCTTCTCGGACCGCTACGAAAAGGGTTCGCTGATCGTCACATCGAACCTGCCGTTTGCACAGTGGACCAGCGTCTTCGGTGACGCCGCACTGACCGCAGCCCTGCTGGACCGGCTGACCCATCACTGCGCCATTCACCAGTTCGATTGGGAAAGTATCCGGTTTACCGACAGTCTCGGCGCCGCCAGCAAACGGAAGAACAAACCCCGGTCCGCCGCAGGGTCCGCGTGAAAACCGCGGGCGCAGCGGGCTGTGGAAAGTGCCGCCCCCATGGGAACCCGCTGCAAAGCCAGCGCGTTCCCACAGTGGCTTGGAAGCCTTCGGCTCCCACACTTCCCACGGCCTCGACGGCGGAATCACTTACAAACCATTAACCCGGGGGTGGGTCCCTTTTACTCGATCGGGGTGGGTCCTTTTTACGTTGTCAAAGCGATCCACCCGCTCGTCGGGATTGCGCTCGGTCCGCGAGAACTCGAACCGGATGGCGACCGGTGATTTGACGCTGGCCCAGACCTGCTCATCAGCCGGCATTGATGCCGGCAAGGAGTTCCGCGACCGTAGTGGCTACTTCGTAACGGGCTTGAGATTCGTCCACCTTGACCGCGATGAAGTGTGCCTTTCCACACGCGATCTTGGCGCTTTCGGTGATACGGAGATCGCCCACGAACGGACTGCCTTTCGTTTCAACCACAAAATAGAACCGCTCCTCCTCACCGGAATCGATCAAAACAGCCCAGTCCGGGTTGTAGCTGCCGAGCGGCGTCGGTACCGCGAACCATCCGGGAAGCTTGGCGTAGACCTTGACGGCGGTGTTCTTCTCAAGTTGGTCCGCGAAATCCGCCTCGATGCCAGATTCGTAGACGACGTGTTCATAGACCGACTTGCTCGTGGCGAGCATGTTCTTCAGATAGCCGGTCAATTCTTCCTTCTCGAAGAGTTCCTGCGCGAAAAAGTGCTCGTCTCCCAAGCGCTGGTACTTGATGCCGTCGACAAGCGCCTGCCGCTTACAGTGGTTGATCGCCTGCCCGGCGATCTCGATGAACTGCTGTGGATTGCGCTTGAAGTCGTCGAGTCGACGGCTCCCGCTGAGAATTCGACGGATACTTCGCCGAGTGAGCTGAGTTCGGTCCTGTAGCTCTGTGAGCACGTCAGGCAGTTCGATGTCGGCTTCGTCCAACACCACGGTTGCAGCGCCGACTGTCTCGGTCGCTTCTACCCCGGATTGACCAATGGTGACATCGGCCTTGCGCCACTGAAGACGTGTCTTCGGAATCGGCGGGGCTTCGCGGAGTGCTCGCGCGCATTTTTCGAGCAAGTCTTCGTTGTCGAACGCTACACGGTAGGTGGTCTTGTACTTGATTCGGTTCCAGAGCGCCTTGAACTCCAGACTGTTGAGCGCCGCTTGGCGCGGACGAACCGAGCGACGCTCGTCGGCGTCTTTGATCTCCAGGCGCCCAGCAAGCTTCCGAAGCACCTTGGCGATCTCCGCCCGCTGCTCTGTAAAATCTGCGGGAACGACGAACGTCTCTTCCTTAAGTGCTTTTCGGAGCGAATCCTGGATTCGGCCCTGCATATCGATATAGCCTTCTGCTCTCAGGTGATTCCAAAGGACCTTAGACTCCTCGAATCCGAGTGGCGTCATCAGTCCGTCTTCGTCGGCGATGGGAATGGCGGCGAACTGATGCTCCTCCACGACACCGAAGCGAATCCCCGTGTCCTGCTCAATTTCCCGCTGCAGGTTCTCGGCGAACTCTTCGTAGCTTTCCATCGCAACCACTGTGAGCGTATTGATGTCAAAGCCACGTAGGCGCTCGCCGTTCTGGTTGACGCATAGGCGCAGACCACGGCCAATCGTCTGCCTGCGCTCTCGCTCGGTCCGAATGTCACGGAGCGCGCAGATCTGAAAGACGTTGGGGTTGTCCCACCCCTCGCGAAGCGCCGAGTGGGAGAAGATGAACTTGAGCGGCGTCTCGAGACTCAGGAGTTTCTCCTTATCCTTCATGATCAAGTTGTAGGTGTCATCGTCGGCCTTGCTATTGCCTCCGGTATCCTTGAACACCTCGATGGTATGACCGCCCACCTTCTTGCGATCGATGGAGAAGTAGCCGTTGTGGACTTCTTCGGTGGCTGAGGTGAGATCGACCTCTTGAAAGAGTGTGCCGTAATCCGGATGATTGGCCAGACGCCGATACTCTTCCTCGAACATCAAGGCGTAGTCTCCCTTGACGGGATTACCGTCCTCGTCGTACGCGCGATACCGATTCACAGCATCGATGAAGAAGAGACTGAGTACCTTGATCCCCTGTGGGCGCAGACGCTTCTCCTTGTCTAGCAGCCTGTCGGACTAACACCGGATAAAAAACCTAAGTCATTCATATTACTGTGTTTACGGTTTCGGGCTAAAAAAGTCCGTCGTTGAAAACAAAGGACTTACGCCGAAAGTCCGACAGGCTGCTAGATGCTCCCGGATGGTCCGACGGATCATTTCACGCTGAACAGCGAGGGCATCGACGTCGCCCCAGATTTCTCCCGGCCGGAGGTAGTGCTCGCCGCCCGGTACGCGGAGCTCCATAAACTCGTTTCCTTTCTCGACGCGAATCTCGCCAATGCGACAGTCACTATAGACAGCGCGCCCTGTGGTCTGTTCGAGATCGTCGCCATCCTGGACGACCTTTACCTGGC
Source organism: Terriglobia bacterium (assembly GCA_963555775.3). Classification (GTDB taxonomy): domain Bacteria; phylum Acidobacteriota; class Terriglobia; order 20CM-2-55-15; family 20CM-2-55-15; genus JAJEDW01. The sequence continues at coordinate 1,494,455 of CAUVWY020000010.1, forward strand.
GCCGGACATTGCCGGCCGCCTCGACGTCAAGCTCGACCTTGGCGCTGATGGTCCCGCGCTGGTTGCTCGTGGACAACAGGTGGACGTAGGGCTTGTTGTGAGCATCCTCGATCGTGGCTGATGCCACCTCGATTTGCTTGACCAGCTTGCGCTCGTACGCGTCGACCCCCCTCCAATGTAGATGAGACACCTTCCCTAACGTTAATTAGTGAGCAGGGCGGGAAGGAAGATAACCTGTGTTGGTGATTAAACCAGAAGAGGAGAAAGAATCGCGGGCAACGGAAGGAGCCCGTAGGGCGACTGGAGTTGGGCGCGATTCGGCCGATGGGAATGGTGCCGGTCCGGATCCGGAGGTCGCCGATAAGGCGACGCGTCGACGATTCAGCGCGGAGTATAAGCGCCGGATCGTACGAGATGCCGACCGGTGTACGAAGCCCGGTGAGGTGGGCGCGTTGTTACGCCGTGAAGGGGTGTACTCATCGAGCCTGAGCACGTGGCGTCGGCAACTCGATGCCGGGGAGTTGGCCGGCGTCGGATCGGTCAAACGTGGACCGAAGGCGCAGCCGATAGACCCGCGGGATAAGCGGATTGCGGAGTTGGAACGGGAGACTCGGCGTCTGGAGGCGAGACTCGGGCAAGCCGAGACGATAATCGCCATTCAAAAAAAAGTTGCGACGCTATTAGGAATTCCGCTGAATACGATCCAGGACAAGGAGAACGGTTGATGGAAGCGGCCCAGACCCACTCTGCCGAGTTGGGCGCCGCACCCGCATGCCGGGCCTTTGGAGTTCCCCGTGCATCGTTCTATCGTCACCGGCAACGGCGAGCCGAACCCGCCCCAGACCCGATCCGTCGGCGATCGCATCGAGCGTTGAGTGAGGTGGAGCGCCAGGAGGTCCTCGACCTGCTGCATGGCGATCGCTTCGTGGACCAGGCGCCGGCTCAGGTCGCCGCCGCCCTGCTGGACGAGGACCGCTATCTGTGTTCCCCACGAACGATGTATCGGATCCTGGAAGCGAATCAGGAAGTTCGCGAACGAAGGAACCAGCGACGCCATCCCGCCTATACAAAGCCGGAGCTGTTGGCTACGGCTCCGAATCAAGTTTGGAGTGGGGACATCACGAAGTTGAAGGGACCCCAAAAGTGGACCTACTTCTACCTGTACGTGATCCTGGACATCTTCAGCCGCCAAGTCGTGGGCTGGATGGTCGCCGATTGCGAATCGGCGAATCTGGCCAAAAAGTTGATCCAGGAAGCCTGCGACAAGCAACAGATTGATCGTGATCAACTCATACTCCACTCCGATCGTGGATCGTCGATGAAGTCCAAGGCGGTGGCGCTGCTGTTGGCCGATCTGGGAGTGACCAAGTCTCACTCCCGACCGTATGTATCGGACGACAATCCATTCTCGGAAGCGCAGTTCAAGACGCTCAAGTACCGGCCAGGCTTCCCGGACCGTTTCGGTTGTAGCCAGGACGCCAAGGCGTTCTGCAGGGACTTCTTCCACTGGTACAACAATGTCCACTACCATTCGGGACTGAACTGGTTGACACCGGCTATGGTTCACCACGCCCGTACCGACATCGTCATCCAAAAACGGCAGCATGCCATGGATTGTGCGCGGCAACGCCACCCAGAACGTTTCGTCAACGTACCCAGAACGATCCCAGGGCCGCCCGACAAGGTCTGGATCAATCCACCCGTAGAATCGCAGGCGGTAGCTTAATTGTTGAACCCACGTGTCTCACACTTGTTGACATTCACCGGTCTCGCCGCCCGTCTTCTCGCTGTCCTTGTAGAGGTTGTTGACGTTCTTCTTGTTGATGGCGCCGACCGTCACCACCATGATCTGGATCTGCGGGCTGGTGGCGAAGTTCCGCACCTGACCGAGCTTCGCGGAGTCGTAGAGGAAGTAGTCAACGGGTGTTCCGGAGTAGAGTGCGCGGAAGTGCTCCTCGGTGATCTGAAGAGACTTGTAAACGCCCTCCTTGATCGCTAGGGACGGCACAACGATGACGAACTTGGTGAAACCGTAGCGTTTATTCAGCTCAAAGATCGTGCGCAAGTAGACATAAGTCTTTCCGGTTCCCGTCTCCATCTCCACGGTGAAGTCGCCAGAGTCCAGGTGATCAGAGGGAGGCACTCCGTTTCGGAGTTGGATTGCGTGCAGGTTTTTGAGGATTTCTTCATCGAGAAGGGTCAGCCGATTTCCGATGCCGAGATCACTTTGCGCGAACGTAAGCCGCGTTTGCAGCGTCTTCAGGTCCCGCGTGACGGTGAACTCGGTCCGACAGATTTCCTGGCCGCGAAAAAGGTCGCAGACAGCTTCAATCGCTTGAAGTTGGAAATCGAGGTTGGGTTCGAAATGGAGCTTCATTCCGTCGGCTTCTCATGGGTTTCTTCAAGAATCTCGTGCAGCATCCCCAACACCTGCCGAAAGTATTGGAAATCGTTCGCCGTTCCATTCGCGCAGAGCCAGTTGCACAGGTTGGTTTTTTCATCCTTGTTGACAGACCACGTTTCTGGGACCGTTACGGTTGTTCCTCGCTCGCTTTTTTGGTGGGCTTGGGCAATGTCAATGAAGGCCGACTGGTATTCAATTGCCTTTGTCAAGGTATCCTTACTGAACAGGTTTTCCACTCCTGTTCCAATAGGATGATTTGCTATCTTCTCGATTTTTCGTCGATAGACATTCTCTCTCGTGTCGAACCCGACGTTATCTTCGGGGTCGTGCAGGACGATGACTTTCTTGCGCTCTACATGGTCTTTGGTCATACCCTTCCAGATATTCCTCAACATGCCGCCGCCATCGCGAAACTCCACCGCAGATAGCTGATCACCGAAACCAAGCAAATCTGCGGCCTTCTTGTGGTACTGAACGTCGGTCGGACCGTCCACGAATATCACCGGCTTCTGGGCTTCTCTCACTGCAACTCTCGTTTCGTCAAAATGTCGTTGAGTATTCGCAAAGACTCGATAAGCTTCACCGAATTCGCTGAACTCCTCCGGGCCAAGTGGCTGTCCCTCGGGTAGGCCGTACAGACCGAATCCATTCTCACCAAGGACTTCCTGCAAACCTAGCAGCCTGTCGGACTAACACCGAATCAAAAACCTAAGTCATTCATATGACTGTGTTTACCGTTTCGGGCTAAAAAGGGCCGTTGTTGAAAACAAAGGACTTACGCCGAAAGTCCGACAGGCTGCTAGTCCCTGAATAAGCGCGATTGAGGAAGTATCGATAGTGAAAAAGTAGCGGAAGTACCCGAAATGTCCCCGTCCCGTGCGAAAAGGAATTTGCAGAATCCTGACGGAAAAGGAGGCATTTCGGATGAACGATTATACGCGCAAGAACATGAGGAATCGCAAGCGGCGAATCGAGCGTCGGCTTGGGGACCGACATTGGAGGGAACAGTCGGCGCCGATGTTGTCGGCGAGTAACATGCACTATGAGATGGGCAAGCGGATGCGCGGCACGGGGGTTGGCGGTCTTGGGGCGATGCATCGGGTGGCAAGACGGACCGGGCTGATCGAGGCCATCGACGCGCGGGTGGATGTGCTGAAGCGGCATCTGCCGTATCACGAGTCGGATCACGTGTTGAACATCGCCTACAACGCGTTGACGGGAGGGACGTGTCTGGAAGACATCGAGTTGCGGCGCAACGACGAAGCATACCTGGATGCGCTGGGGGCGCAGCGGATACCGGACCCGACCACGGCGGGCGACTTTTGCCGGAGATTCGAGCCCGGCGACGTGGAGAACCTGATGGAGGCGGCGAATGAAGTGCGGCTGAATGTGTGGCGGCAGCAACCGGCCGGTTTTTTCGACGAGGCGGTGTTGGACGCGGATGGGACCCTGGCGCCGACCAGCGGGGAATGCAAGGAAGGGATGGATATCGCCTACGACGGGACATGGGGCTATCACCCGTTGTTGATTTCACTGGCGAACACCGCCGAGCCGTTATACCTGGTGAACCGGAGCGGCAACCGGCCCTCGCATGAAGGCGCGGCCCCGCGGTTCGATCAGGCGATCGGGTTGTGCCAGCGCGCCGGGTTCCATCGGATCCTGCTGCGCGGGGACACCGACTTCAGCCAGACCCGGCATCTGGATGGATGGGACGGCCAGGGCGTGGACTTCATCTTCGGTATCGACGCGAGGGCGAACCTGGTGGCGCGGGCCGATGCGCTGGAGCCGGACTGCTGGGCAGTTCTGGAGCGTGAGGCCAGATACGAGGTGGCCACCCAGCCCCGCCAGCGTCCCGACAAGGTCAAGGAACGGATCGTTCGGGAACGCGGTTTCAAGAACGTTCGCTTGCGGGGCGAAGACGTGGCCGAGTTCGCCTACCGGCCCGGCGCCTGTAAGCGGGACTACCGCGTCGTGGTGGTGCGGAAGAATCTGTCGGAGGCCAAAGGGGAGTGGGTGTTGTTCGACAAGATCCGGTACTTCTTCTACATCACGAACCGTGCCGGTCCCGCCGACCGGATCGTGAAGCGCGCGAATCAACGGTGCAATCAGGAGAATCTCATCGAGCAACTCAAGAACGGCGTCCGGGCCTTGAAAATGCCGGTGGGCGACCGGACCGGCAACTGGGCCTACATGGTGATGGCGTCGCTGGCCTGGACCCTGAAGGCGTGGTTTGCGCTGCTGCTTCCCGAAACCGGACGCTGGGCCCCGAAGTATCGGGCCGAGAAGCAGACCGTTCTACGCATGGAGTTCAAGACGTTCCTGAACGCCTTCATCCTCCTGCCGTGCCAACTCGTGCGTACCGGCCGGCGCATCGTCTTCCGGCTCATGGCCTGGAACCCGTGGCTGTCCGTCTTGTTCCGTGCCGTGGATGTGTTGCGTCGTCCCCTGCGATGCTGACCCGATCATGGATCTGAGCCCGGGCGGTCGAGGTCCCGGTTGCTGTCAACCCTTCAAACAGACACGGCGAGGCCCCCACTGAAACAGACGCAACTCGAACCGGAGGCCGGGACAAAACGATCCCGGAACGGAAGGTTATGCCTCCAACTTTATGGCTGGGAACCGGCCGTTCGCCATCTGGTTATGCGCTTGTTTTGGGCCTAGTACAAACAACGGCGAATGGGATGTCACAATAAATTGAATCTTAGGAAACATCTTTATCAATTGCGGAAGAATCTCGCGTTGGTGACGCACGTTAAGGTGGAGGTCAATCTCGTCCACCACGACAATTCCGCTGACGTTCTCGGCCTGTGTGAACTGATTACCCGTCAGGTCGTAATCCCGAAGGATGGACAGAAACAGATTGAGTAGAGAGACCTCTCCGCCGGACAGTTGGAAGATGTTGGGGACAAGCGTTCGATCCCCGCTCACTAAGGATACCGTTCTGTTGTGACGAGGACCGATACCAAGTCTGACGTCGTCTTCTCGGGCGATCACCTGTCGAACAATCGACAGAACTGTGTCGTAGAGTCGTCTCGCGTGCCCTGGAATATCGATCGAAACTGGAACATTGACCGTTCCCTTAGATTGTCGATCAACAACGACGGGGAGTAACACAGATTGACGTTCAAAGACGCTGAAGTCATAGGCAAGGCCGAACAGCCAGTTCTGATTATCACTAAGCGGCGAATAGTTGATGATCTTACGTTCTGTGTGGCCCTCCATATGCCTCAGATCCATATGAGATGCCTTAGAGTGTAAGTTAGCTTCGTTTAGCCACGCGGGGTCTTCGAAGCGGTCCGGAGGAAGAAAGAGAATACAGTTGCGTGTAAAGAGCCCCTCTACCTGAAATTTGTTGTCGAATCCTCCGGAGTGAATGTGACTCGTGTCCGTGTCTGCCATGCGTTTCCAGAGAGCCCTCACGTCGGTGTCAATGACCCCTTCGGGAGGCTTCTCATAGTCCTGCTTTCGCTTGTCAAGTTGCAGTTCTGCGGTCCAAAGTTTTTCTTTGAAGTCAACTCTCGCGAAAGAAAACTTCTTACCAGGCGCTATGTACTGCGGGCTGCGTAACTTGTAAACTTTCCCGCTCTCGACTTCTGGTGATTGTGGATATGCCCTCTGCTGTGCCGCGAGCAAACCGTTGACAATGTGGGACAGTACGATGCTCTTGCCACTGCCGTTTGGACCCACCAGCACAAGCGGTTTGGGCCGCTCGCCATCGAACGGGAATGTGATGTCGAGCCGTTCGATCGGTCCGTAGTTGGCTATCTGAATACGCGTTGTATACATCTTCTATTCCGCCGGAGATCTCGCGATCATAGTTGGGCGCTTACCGGAGACTGCTTGTCTCCCGTTTCAATCAGGCATCAGTCGCTCACCCTTGGATTCAGGTATCGGATCGCCCAACTCGCGGGACGTATCGATCCACAGCGCGATGGCTCCCTCGGCGTGACTTAGAGCAGCTTCCGTCCCGCATGTTCATGGCTTCAGTGTAGCCCGTCATAAGCTCCGTACGTTCCCGAGCCCCCGCTGCTCCAAGATTGCGGTAAGGTTTGTCTTGGCGACATCATCTTCAAAGGCACTGTCGCGGAAGACCACCGTGCTGTCCCCGGCGGGCGCAAGCTCGTCATGCCACTCGGCAATTCCGAGAGCCAGCGGCGGTGCGACTTCGTCCCGGGTGATCTTCTCGTCCAAGCAGGCGATCAGCGTGCCGGCACCGATAGAATGGACGGTCTTGCCGACGATGTTGAGTGTCTCGATAGGAAAACAAAGGTCGAGACCGAGCTTGAGCAAAACTTCGTAGAGGATGTCCTCTTCGCTACGGCCCGGTTTGATGTGCTCAATGTTCTCCAGCAGTGCTCCATCCAAGTCGTCGCGGTCCGGCTCCCAAGCACGGATGTTGGAGGTGTCGAGCTCGAAAACGCGAAAGCCTAGCAGCCTGTCGGACTTTCGGCGTAAGTCCTTTGTTTTCAACAACGGCCCTTTTTAGCCCGAAACGGTAAACACAGTCATATGAATGACTTAGGTTTTTGATTCGGTGTTAGTCCGACAGGCTGCTAGGTCGGCGTCGCACATCGGATTCGCTACACTGATGTCTCTAACAGCAAGACGGAGACGTTCCTTGGTGAGTTCACAGATGTTCCTCGGTCGTCCGAGTCGGTCACACAGACTTGCCGCCGCACCCTGGTCTTTGTCGCTACTATCTAGAATCTCTGGGAGTTGTACCAATATGTATCGTCGGTTCTTCCCGTCTACTATGTTTTGCTGAAGTACACCGTGCCCAGTCGATCCTGACCCAGCGAAAAAGTCCATCACGATATCCCGTTCCGTAGTTATTTGCTCAGTTAGGAGCCGTACAAGTGCGGTAGGCTTTGGAAAGGCGAATGCCCCTGCGCCCAGCAATTGGTTGAGTTCTCTTGTTCCATCTGCGGTGCTAAAACCAGTCAGTACGGAAGAAAGATTCTTGAAGAGACTTTTCATTTCATTCAGGAACAGCTTGTGCCGAGGCCTACCCTTGCCGCTATCCGGAAAAAGTATTCGGCCCTCTAATATTTTTTTATCCATAGTCGCTGGCTCAAAACGCCAGCCCTTCGGTGGGCACCCGTAGTCAACTCGAGTTTCGGGATCAATCAGATCGTAGTGAAGATTCGGTCGTGCGGCTCTTGTTGCTAGCCCTGTCAAATCGGCAGAACGCCATGGACCACGAGGGTCATTGTCAGGGTTCGAGAACTTCTTAGTGTCTTTTTCCGCCCCGCGAAACGCTGTTCCTTCATCGTGCGCATAACAAATGATGTACTCGTGATCAGAGGAAAACCCGGTTGTAGCTCTCGTGTCTTCGCTGATGCGAGATTTCCATACCAGCTGCGCAATAAAATTCTCCTCGCCAAAAATGTCGTCGCAAAGCTTCCGGAGATTACTTTCCTCAACGTCGTCTACACTAACGGCGACAACACCTTCCTTAGCTAACAGGCTCCTCGCCACCTTCAGACGCGGATACATCATGTTTAGCCAGTCGGTGTGAAACCGCCCCGAGGCTTCCGTATTCGACGACAACTTGCGGTTCTCGCCGTCGATCTGGCGCGTCAGTTCCAGGTAGTTTCGGATGTTGTCGCGGTAGTTGTCCGGGTAGACGAAGTCTGTCCCCGTGTTATACGGAGGGTCGATGTAGATGAGCTTCACCTTACCGGCGTAGCTTTTCTGCAGGAGCTTCAGAACCTCCAGGTTGTCGCCCTCGATCATCAAATTTTTCGTCGTATCCCAATCGACGCTTTCCTTCGGGCAGGGCCGTAGGGTGCCGGTGGAAGGCGTCAGCGCGAGCTGCCGGGCTTGCCGCTTGCCATGCCAGTTGAGGCCGTACTTCTCCTCGCGCTCGTCCGCGGCGCCTCCGAGAAGCTGCTTGAGCACGTCGAAGTCGACTTTCCCTTCGGTGAATGCTTCGGGAAACAGCACCTTCAGATGTTCAAGGTTCTCGGCTACGACATCGGCCGAGCGGGTCTCCGGGTCGTTGAGAATGATCTTCTTCATACGGTTCTCTCGGTTCACAGTCTGGCCCGCGCCGCATCACGGCAGGTCCGCAGGCGTTTGAGTTCCCCATTGATATCTACTTGGCGGGAGATTTGCTTCTCCTTGCGGGCAAAGGCACTCAGTTCGGCGATTCTGGATTCCAGACGCCAGTACTCCTCCAAGGCTGCCGCACGGTCCTTTGCCTCCATCTCCGATTTCGGCATCAGGAAACAGCCCGTCACGCTGGCGGCGCGTAGCGCCTGTACCGTATCGATCCAGCCCTGGTAGAGTGCGAACAGCGTCGAAGTAGGCTGTCGGTTGATAGCCAGAGCGTCGTAGAACGCAACGGTCAACTCATTAGCACAACCATCCCCAAGTCGAGTCGAGACGACATCACCTTCGATGACCGTCTTGCCGGCTTCGCCTTGGGACCAGCGCTTGTGGGCCAGCGAAATTGCGGGGGTGTCTTCCTGCCATGTGATAAGCAGCATCGGATAAGGCACGGCACGATGGACCAGTTCGGTGAGCCGCTCGGGGCGTGCCACGGATCGAAATGTGAGCATCAGCACGGCGATCTCAAGATACTCGCGGACAGCGTCACGATACTCAGCCACCCCGACCGTCGTGGGTTTCAGTGCAGCCAGCCACCGGATCGCCTCTACACCTTCCCGGATGCGGCGCTTGTCGGCTGCTGTGGGCGCGCCGTTTTCAATGAGAAGCGTCTTCGGCACTCGACGGTCGACAAGCGCTCCCGCGGGGAGGGCGAGAGCAGCAATGGGATCGAGTTGCTTCATGCCGCCTCCGCTGCCAACACAACGAGGAAGGCCACGACCTCAAAATCATTGATACCAGCGAACTCACTTGCCAATGCATGCGTGCCGCCGGATGAGAAGAGGCTGGCGACCGCGCGCTCTTCGCTCTGTCCCGCGATGGAAGCAACCGCGGCGGACAGGAGCCTTTGCGCAAGACGCATGTCCTGGTCCCCACCGGTGGACCTGTCAAAACGTGCGCAAGCGCCGGCGTCCGGAATGTCGCGGCCCATACAGAGCGATTTTAGACGGTCCAGGACCTGTTTGGCCTGGGTGAACGATAAACGCACAGCTCCATCCTCACCAACGTGGACCAAGTAGTACGGGGCGAGGGGATACCCAGGCTCAAACTGGCGAGTCGCCTCCGGCCCCTCCGCTCGCAGGCAGAAGATCATACCGGGCGGAATTTCGCGGTCGGCCGTTGTGGTCACCGCGTAAGCACCAAGCGGAAAGGCCGCCAAGGCATCGGGATGCTCTCTCAGATAGTCAGCTAGATCGATACGAAAATCCGTCAACGTAAGGTCCGCGATCGAGACGCCGGACGACAGGTCTTCCAGGTCGATCACCGCGTCCTGCAACTTGAGGAGCTGCCTGCGGCGGTATTCCAGATCGTTCATCGGATCGCCGGACTGCTGCTCGATCACGTTCTCCTCACCCGTTGCAGAGATGTCCAGGAGCACCATGCGACCACTCACTCTTTGCTCCAGACGCAGATACTCTTCGAGCTCGAGATTAGGCCAGAAGTTCACCAGTTGGATACATTCATTGGGCGCGCCGATCCGGTCAATGCGCCCGAAGCGCTGGATGATGCGCACCGGATTCCAGTGGATGTCGTAGTTGATCAGCCAGTCGCAATCCTGTAGGTTCTGACCTTCAGAGATACAGTCGGTCGCGATCAGGAGATCAATCTCTCCTTCCACTGCGAAGTCGTCCGGACGTTCCTTGGTTCGTGGCGCGAAAGTTGTCAGAATGGACGCAAGGTCCTTTCGGAGACGCGGAAGTGTCGTCTGATTTCCGCCGGTCCCCGTAACGAGAGCGGACTCCAGCCCCAGCTTGCGCTGCGCCCAGGGTGCCAGTTCGTCGTAGAGGTAGCGGGCGGTATCCGCGAACGCCGTGAAGACGATTACCTTTCGGTTATCCGGGTTGATCGGATCGTCACATTTCCGCTCGATGACTCGGCGTAGCTCAGCGAGCTTGGCGTCGCGGGTCGCGTTGACTTGGCAAGCCGCCGCGTGAAGCGTCGCCAAACGATTGCGATCTTCTATCAAATCCTGTTTCCATCGAATCATATCGACGTCTTGAAGCAGGACCTTCACCTTTCGACCGGCCAACAAGCTCTCGAAGGCAGGGTCTTCGATGTCGACATCGGCGATATCGAGCTCTTCCAGTTCGTCGGCCTGCTCCTCGATGCGTGAGAGTGTCGCTTCCACATCGTCAAGTTGGCGCCGTACCGTGAGCGTGAAGGAGGTCACCGAACTCTCCATGCGTTTCAGCGCATTTACACGCAGGAGCTGGACCAGGCTTTCCTCGCGGTCCACCTGTCTGAATAACCCCTCTCCGCTCGCGAGTTTGGTGCTGTACTTCTCGTCATAGGCGTCCCGCTTGTGCGGCAACACGTAGCGGAGCGGTGCGTAGGCAGCCAGGTTTAGTCGCCGAATCTCAAAGTTGATCTCGCGGATGGAGGGAAATTCGCCCGCCAGGTCCACGTCGGGTTTGACATTGATTGGCTTCAATCGTTCCGGGAAACGACCGGTTTCCGATGTTCCATAGTACTTTTCGAGATGCCGGCGCGAGCGTGCGATGGTGAGTCGGTCCAGTAGCGCGAAATAGTCGAACCCCAGCATTTCGATGAGCCGTGACGGCGTGCGTTCGGAGTTGTCGAGGTCGAGCCATCGGTTGAACTGCTTCTGCGCAAGGCGGGTCGTGCCGTCGATACTGGAAATGCCGTGGTCGACCAACGCCGTGTCGTCCCCCTCGGTCGCAAACGCGATCTGATTGCGCAAGTCGGCCAAGCGGTTGTTGACGGGGGTGGCCGAGAGCATGAGCACCTGATCAGCGACAATTAAAACTCCCGACCAACGACAATTAGAATTCCCGTTGCCTCAAGAGAAATGTTACCGATCCAAGTTGTTGATTTTGCAAGATGTTTGGATGGTAACGGATCAGCAGGTGAGACGACTGATGAAGCTGACACGAAGCGAAGGGACCCTGGCCCAGGCAGCGTCGAAAGCAGGAATGGACGCAAAGACGGCCCGGAAGTACCGGGAGGTGAAGCAGCTGCCGAGCCAGATCGGGAAGGCTCATGGATGGCGAACCCGACCGGATCCGTTCGAAGAGGTATGGGGGGAGATCGAGAAGATCCTTCGGGCGCATCCGACGGTTCAGGCGAAGACGATGTTTGAGTATCTGGGCCGGAAGTACCCGGGCCGATTCCAGGAAGGTCAGCTGCGGAGTTTGCAGCGGCGGTTCAAACAGTGGCGGGCGCGATCGGGTCCGGAGCGGGAAGTGATGTTCCCCCAGGTGCATGATCCGGGGCGGCAATGCCAGAGTGACTTCACGCACATGAGCAGCCTGAACGTGACCATCGAGGGCCAGAAGTTCGAGCACCTGGCCTATCACTTCGTCCTGACCTATTCGAACTGGGAGACGGTCACCCTGTGTTTCTCCGAATCCTTCGAGAGCTTATCGGCCGGACTACAGAACGCGTTGTGGCAGTTGGGTGGAGCGCCGGAAGAACATCGGACCGACAGCCTGTCGGCGGCAGTCAACAACCTGAAGGATCCGGATGAGTTTACGGCCCGCTATCAAGGATTGCTCGACCACTACGGTTTACGGGCGACGCACACCCAGGCCGGCAAGGCGAATGAGAACGGCGACGTCGAGCAGAGTCACTATCGATTCAAGACGGCGGTCGACCAGGAACTGATGCTGCGCGGAAGCCGGGACTTCGAGAGCCGGGACGCATACGAACAGTTTCTGGTGGGGTTGATCGACCGGCGCAACGCCGGTCGCAGCCAGCGGCTGGGTGAGGAACTCCGGCCTCTGCGGCAACTCCCGCTTCGACGACTGGACCATACGCATCGCATCCGGGCTCGCGTATCCCGGGACAGCACGATCTGGGTGCGCAAGAACGTCTATTCGGTAGACAGCCGGTTGATCGGCGAACACGTGTAGGTCCGCCTGGATACGGAACGGCTGGAAGTCTGGTACGGCGGAAAGTGCGTCGAGCAGATGCCGCGACTGCGGGGATCGGGTAAGCACGCCATCGATTACCGGCACGTGATTCATTCCCTGGTCCGCAAACCGGGCGCCTTTCCACGCTACCGGTATCGGCAGGACATGTTTCCCCGGCTGTTGTTCCGTGTGACCTACGACTGGCTGCGGGAACACCATCCGGGGACCGCGGACCGGCAGTATCTGAAGATCCTCGAGATGGCGGCCATGGACAGTGAGGAGCGGGTCCACGAAGCGCTGAGACATCGGATCGACAAGGACCTGCCGATCACAGTCCAAGCGGTGCGGGAGCACATCGACGCGGACACTCCGGTTCCTTCGCCCTGGCAGGTTCGGATCGCTCCACCCGAGATCCGACACTATGACGCGTTACTGGATCCGGTCGAGGAGGAGGCATGGCTGTGAAGACCGAGATCGCCAGTTCGCTACGCCAGTTGCACTTGCCGGCCTTCGTCGACAACTACAACCTTCAGGCCACTGTAGCGACCAACGAAGGTTGGGCCTACGACCGGTATCTGGTAGCGCTCTGTGAACTGGAACTGGAAGAACGACGGCAACGGAAGATCGAACGGCTCCTGCGGGAATCGAAACTGCCCCGGGAGAAGACCTGGGCGGCGTTTGAACAGTCCCGATTGCCCCGAACCGTCGAGCGACGCGTGGATGCATTGCTTGACGGAGACTTCCTGGATCGCACCGAGAACGTCCTGGCCTTCGGGAATCCGGGCAGCGGCAAAACCCATCTGCTGTGCGCCCTCGGGCATGAACTCATCCTGAAGGGCCGGAGAATCTACTTCACTCCATGTGCGCTGCTGGTTCAGCGGCTCCTGCGGGCCAAGGCCGAGCTGGAACTGGAGAAAGAACTCAAGCGGCTCGACAAGTTCGACGCGCTCATCATTGACGACATCGGTTACGTCCAGCACAGCCGGGACGAGATGGCAGTGTTGTTCACCCTGCTGGCTCACCGGTACGAGCGCCGCAGCATTCTGATCACATCGAACCTGGTCTTCTCGGACTGGGACAAGATCTTCAAGGATCCGATGACCACGGCCGCGGCGATCGACCGAATCGTTCATCACAGCGTTATTCTGGAACTGAATCTGTCCAGCTACCGCATGGAAGCCGCCAAGAACGCGAAAGGACGAAACAAGTGACCGCGACGGGCCTGTGGAAAACGCCGCATCCGTGGAAATCCGTGCAAGACCCGGATTCCCACCGCTGCTTGGAAAAGCCTACGGCTTTACCACGTTTCCCACAGGCGGGACGGCGACGAACATCCCTTAACTCAAACGGGAATTCTAATTGTCGTCAACGGGAATAATAGTTGACGCTGGACAAGCACCCGCGTCTTCACGCCCTCCCGGATAATCCGCCGCATCAGGCGGTCATAACGAGTCTCGCCACCCTGTCGAGGGGTGCGCTTGTTTCGAAAGTTGTGGGACTCGTCGATGACAACGAGATCGTAGTGTCCCCAGTTCACATGGCTAAGGTCGATATCGCCCGACAGACCGCCGTCACGCGACAGATCCGTGTGGTTGAGGATGTCGTAGTTGAAACGGTCACCGGCGATAAAGTTGCGTCGGTCGTTGGCGCGGTAAAGCGTCCAGTTGTCGCGCAGACGCTTTGGACAAAGAACCAAGACCCGGTCGTTGCGTAGCTCGTGATACTTGATGATGGCCAGCGCCTCGAAAGTCTTCCCGAGCCCCACGCTGTCGGCAATGATGCAGCCACCGAAACGGTTGAGTTTGTCGATGGCGCCAACGACACCGTCGCGCTGGAACTTGAAGAGTTTCTTCCACACCGCCGTATTGCGGATCCCCGTGGCTGACTTGACGACTTTTTCTTCGTCCAGTTCGTCGCCTTGGGTGCGGAAGATGTGGTGCAATATCGATGCATAGATGCTTAACGGATCGCGGTGCGCCGCGAGGGATCGCAACTGGTCCACGACACCGGCCTTTGCGTCGTCGCCTACGGCCAAGGCAGACCATTGCGCGTCGAACCATTGGCACAACTGCTCGCTTTCCTCGGCGGTTTCGGAGGCCTGGATCAGGTTGAGCGGGTTCCCGGGGGCAAGGCCGAGCCCGTCAGTGCTGAACGAGAACGAGCCCAGCACGGCTTGCTGTGGACGCCCGTCACCGTTGCGCAGGACGATAGCAGCTTGTGGAACGGGTCGGCCGGCCCGGCGAACCTCGACCTTCTTCTCGATCCAGTCCGCGCAGCGCCTGGCCAGCCAGCGGCCTTGCAGCCGGTTGCGTGCAGCCCGGTCCGCGTCAGACCCGAAGAAGCTGAGATCGGCATCGTTAGGGGGCAGGACAAGACGCGCGTTCGCTATACGGGAAAGCTTCTCCGCAAGTTCCCCGAACGCATGAAGGGACAAGGCTTCGGATGCCAAGTCGATTTGATGGCCAGATCGAAGCCACGGCTGAATGAGATCAACCACGCGATCTGTCCCCGTGTTGGAAATAATCCTCACCGTCGCTTCTCAATCCGCTGGTTCAGTTACCGCCAATGACGGGCTACTCAAAGACGTCCATCAGGCGCCCTCCGTCCGGTTGATCGCCACTTCGACTTCTCGAAGCTGCTCCATGACCCACCCGAAATCCGGTGCCTCTCCGAGAATCATGCCCTCCATAGCCGCGTAATCACGTTCAATTATCGCGCTGAGTTCAGGCTGAGGAACCAATCGGAGCGATCCAGGGACGGCTTCCTCGAACCGCTTCCAAGCTTGCCTGAACGCGATGAGGTTGTGATTCCGGACCGCATCCAGCAGTTCCATGTTGAACAGGGCGTTCCGAACGACCCCGGTTGCCGTGATCATCGCCACGTCGTAGTAGTGGCGCGAGATCCGATCCTTGTCAGCGGGCAGCCGCTGGGCGTCTCGATATCCGCAGTGGACGCCATGCAAGATCAACAGCTTCTCCCAATACGTTCGTTCCGGCGCGATCACCCGAATGTTGTTCACGGCGAACGACCAGTCCGGTAGTTCGTCGGCAATGTACGGGGTGACGGTGCAGGTCAAGCTCGGGTCCAGCGCCGATCTCGCGCCTGCCTCGATCCTCACCCGGGGCGTCACGTAGGTTACATCGCCGCTCGGGTAGAGTGTGGGATACTCGACGAAGAGTGTCTGCCCGTCGACATCGCCATCATCCGAACCGACGTGGCATCCCTCCGCGACCTCGTCGATTCGCTTCGTCAAGGCAACTTGCAAGTCACCACGAATATAGCCGTTGCATGCCGACCTCAGTTCATCGAACAGGGCGGCGCGTTTCGTGTTCGACAGATTGCTTGCTACCGTCGGGTCGCGCTCCCCTTCAAATCCCAACCCGTCACGGTGGACAACGACATCGATGTCTTCGGAGAACCGCCGAATCAGATCGAAGGCCTTGGACAGGGACGTGCCGCCCTTGAAAAGCAGTCTCGGATGCCCGTCGGGTAGACGGTTGTAGAGCGCGTCGAGGACGAGACACACCCAAAAGTCCTTCTCGACGTAACTGGGTAGCGTATCGAGCCGCGCCGACACCGCTTCGAACACGTCCCGCTGGTCTTGCTGCTCCAGAGAGAGGAAGGACTCAATGCTCCGTTTCATACGGCAACGGCATGATCGCTCGTGATTCTGCGCGCCAGCGGCATTGCCCAACCGGGCAGATCTCGACTGTTCTGAATAAGATCGAGCTTTACATCGTCCGGCAGGTGGCGCCTCAGCACCGAAACGACCTGCGCGTCTTTGGCCGCGTCGGGGCCGAGCCACCTCAGCGCTTGAATCACCTGAGCCGCCGACCTCCCCGCCCACTGCATGACGTTCGGCCCCGCATGTCGGAACCGGACTGTTCGTCCATCGATCTTGAGCGTCCTTGTATGACCGTCCGTCAAAAAGCTGACCTTTGCGGGTACCGCGTTCGTAAGGCCCAACTGGTTCGCAGCCACCAAGCCGTCCGGCATGATGCGGATACCGTCCCGCCTCACCAGTGCGGCGACAGCAGCGTTCAGGTCGACCGGAGCGGGCCGCCTTAATATCTTGCTGAACCTGGGCTTGTCGTAGAGGCCGTGACTAACTCGGCGAAGTTGGCCAGCCTTGACGAGTCGCGACAGGGCTTGGTCAACGGCATGGCGGCTTCCAAGGTCCAAGAAGTCCTTAGGCGTGCAAACCCACCGCTGGCCGGGTCGGTCGGACACTCTATTCATGATCTTGTCGGCCATGCTGTCCATCGGATCACCGTCCTTGTCTGAAACTCATTCTTGGTGAATGTCAGAAATATGATACATATTTCTCATTCTGTCAATGACGCTGCTTCAGAGGATCGCTGTGCACGGGAGTAATAGGCGTCCAGCGATGTGCGGCCGTTTCAATAGATCAGCTGAGTGTGGCGTCGGCTTCACGACTCAATAGCAGCGGTGAGATGAGTCTTGCCGCAGCCGGAGCGGCCCTCGAATACGTGGCGACTTGGGCGGCGAATACGGGAGCGAAGGCCGAGCTGAGAAGTTGTGCACTTCAAGTTCTGCAAATCGGGATACGGAATCTCCGTTGTGGTTCAAGTGGCACGTTCCCCCCGGTACCGCCAGCGTGAAGCTCGGAACGCCCGCCTGTTCGCCGATCACGGTTTCCGCTTTCGATATTGCACACCTTCGATTCCCTTGAAGTCTGCATCCTGCGTCCATAGTTCCGCCCCGTATTGGCGGGCGGTCGCGAGAATTACACTGTCGGCCAAGGGCAGCTTCAGTTCGACACTGAGCCAGGCCGCGTTCATGGCAAGCGCCGCTCCCAGATCCACGACGGCTCCTTGTTGCATGACCGCCGCCGCCTGAAGCGCCGCGTTCTCGTCACGTTGCTGGAGCACTCGCTTGAATACTTAGAAGAGACTTAGGGTGGGGACCACCAGCGATAGGGTATCTGCGATAGGCTCCGCAAAGATGGAGGCATTCGGACCATCGGCGAAATACTCCAGCCACGCGCTGGAATCGATAACATTCATGCCCTATCGGCCTCGCGTCCCACACTCGTGTCGATGCCTTTCAGGAAACCCTTCATTTGCCGGGCCGGTCGCACAGGAATCAGCTCGATGCGGTCTCCATAGGCGATTGCCTGCACCTTGTGACCCGGCAGGAGACCGAGCAGGTCACGAATCTGCTTGGGAATGACCACCTGGTACTTGGGGGAAATGGTAACTGTTTCCATGCTACGGCCTCCATCGATGTACCTACTTGTAATATCGAATTTGTATCGATCAGGCAGCATCGCGCATGTCACGCGCCCATGACCCAGAGCCGCGCTCACCCAGTGGCGTCAGCTCGGGGCGGCCTAATTCCCTGTAGTCGGTGGAAAACTCAGAGCTGCGACGATTCCACTAGCTTCGCCGCCAGAATCCTGGAAGATGCATACGGAACCGGACAAGCCGGTGTTCCGAAGATTTCGCATCAGCCGCGCTTCCGCTCGAACTCCCGCATGAACTCGACCAGCGCCTCGACCCCTTCCTCGGGGAACGCATTGTAGAGCCCCGCCCGCAATCCCCCGACGGACCGATGTCCCTTCAGGCCGTCCAGCCCGGCATCGGTCGCTTCACGGACGAACGCCGCTTCGAGTTCTTCGGTCCCTAAACGGAACGTCACGTTCATCGGCGACCGGCTGTCCACCTCGGCCGTTCCACGGTAGAAACCTGTCCTGTCGATCTCGGAATAGAGTCTGGCGGCCTTTCGCCGGTTGATCTCGGCAATCGCGGGAATACCGCCCAACGAACGGATCCATTTTATCGTCAACCCCAGAACGTAAATGCCGAACGTGTTTGGCGTGTTGTAAAGCGAGTTTCCACGAACGAGCGTTCGGTAGTCGAGCATGCTCGGCAGGGTGTCGTCGGATCGTTCGAGCAGGTCTTCGCGAACAATCACCAGAGTGACGCCGGCCGGGCCGAGGTTTTTCTGAGCACCGGCATAGACCAGACCGAGACGGTTGAAGTCGATCGGACGCGAAAAGATGTCCGAAGACGCGTCGACCACCAGCGGCGATTCCCCGGCTTCGGGAAGCGCCGGCCACTCAGTCCCTTCAATCGTGTTGTTGCTGGTCACGTGGGTGTATGCGGACCCGCGAGTCCACTTCAACTCGGCGGGGGCCGGGATACGCGAGTACCCCGTCTGCGCGGTGGATGCCGCAATGTGAACGCTCCCCACGCGACGGGCCTCCGCGATCGCCTTCCTGGACCACGCCCCGGTGTCGATGTAGTCGGCCGTGGAGCCGGGCGTGAGCAGATTCATCGGAACCATCGAGAACTGAAGGCTGGCGCCGCCCTGCAGCATCACAACCTTGTAGTCGGAACCCACGCCGGCCAGTTCGCGAACGCCGGCGATCGCCTCGTCGAGAATGTCCACAAAGATCCGGGAACGGTGGCTGATCTCCAGCACCGACATGCCGACGCCGGGCAGCGCGACAAGATCCCGTTGCGCTTCTTCAAGGACCGGCAGAGGCAGAACAGCGGGGCCGGAAGAAAAGTTGAAGATACGGCTTTCCGCTAGTTTCATATCGCGTCTTTCGAGCCGTCACTATGACCGGAATGTTCCGTTATTCCATTTAACGGAGGCGCAGCCGCCGCGCCCCGCAAACGTTTCGACGACGCGGGGACCGGGCAGGCGCCGACGCCTGTCAGAAGCGGACCTTCGTCTGTACGGTGAACTGCCGCCCCGGCGCCAGCGCGGTCCCCGAAAATACCCCGCTGAAGTTGATGACGTTAAGCCGGTCGGTCACGTTCCCCAAATCCATCTGTACGGTCACCGAACGGGCCTGTTCTTCCCAGAGCCTCAATCCGATCGATAGATCCAGACGGAAATTGGGACGGACCCGCTCACGATCGAAGTCGATGCGGTCGAGAATTGCCGGCGAAATCGGCTGGTCGTCGTCATCGTCATCGCCTTCGTCATCGCCAATGTCGGGAACGTCAATGCCGTCATCCCCGTCATCGTCATCGTCATCGTCGTCCTCGAGTTCGACCGGCAGACCGCTGCCGTACCGGATACCGGCTGAAATCCACACGCGTTCGTGCGGCTCGAAACGCAACAGCGCCGACAGCGTGTTCCGCTGATCCTGACTGATGGGGAAGCGGTGACCGGCGTCTCGCAGTTCGTCGGCTTCGCCGCCTTCGATGAAAAGCCCGCCGGTGACAGGAGAGGTGACCCAACCGATCATGTTGGAGTAACTGACCGACGAGGAGAACCATCGCCAGGAGGGCATGTCCACCCGAAATTCGGTACCCTGGACGCGGGCCGTGTCGAAGGTGATCGGAAACGACAATCCCGTGTTCAGGAACACGTCGTCGTCAATCATGTTCCGGAATGTCCGCCAGTAGTGGGTGACGTCCACACGAAACGCATCGAAAAACGGTTTGCGCACCCCGACTTCAAAGAAATTGCCACGGGAAGCGGGAACCGGCACCGACTCCTCCACGCCTTCGACGGAACGCAACCGTTCGGCCGCGCTGCTCAACAGCAGGTTTTCAATTGGCGGCGGCTGGAAGACACGGTCGTAGGAGGCTCGAAGCTGAATGTCGGCCTTTGGGATCCAGTAGCTCAGGCCGACGCGGGGACTGACGGCATCGTCTTCGATCAGAAAGTCGTAGTTGTCGTACCGTACTCCGAAACTGCCCGCAAAGTTGCCCCAGCGGATCTGCTCCTGAACGAACAGGGACATTTCACCGCTGGACTGCCGATCGCGAAAATCGACGTCAAAATCCTGAAGTTCGCCGGTTTCGCCAGAACGGAATTCTTCGCTAACGTTGTTGTAGCGGAAGTCCCCGCCGAATTTCAGCGTATGGCTCTCGCCGTCGACTGTCAGGTCGGCAACGAAGACGCTCTCCTGAAATCCGCGCGTCTGCTCGACTCTCACCGGAGTGGACTGCGGGTTGCTCCAAAGCTCGGAGGCGAGATCCCGATACATGAAGCGAAAGCTTCCGAGCGTTCGGATGTCGAACGTCCGATGGTAATGCACCTGGGCGGATGTCTCGCCCGAGAAGCGATCCTGCCGCTGCCCTGCCGCCTGCTGCAACAGATCGTTTGGAACCAGAAACCGGCTTTCGCTGGAGCGGACGTAAAAACTGATCCGATCGCGGTCGGTCACGTCGCGGTCGATTCTGAAGTTGAACGCACCCAGAGTCGCCTTGTTCGTGAAATTTTCGAGCGACGGGGGATCCAGGAATCGGTCGGTGGCGCCACCTTGCATACCGATCGAAACCGAGGTGCGATCGGTGCTGAACTGATGGCGGAACGAGCCGCCAACGTTTCCGAAGCTGCCGATCTGCGTGTCGAATTCCGACGCATGTCCGATGGCGCCGACGCGGCGTGTATCGAGAGCGATGACGCCCCCCAACCGGCGGCCATACTCGGCCGGGAGTCCGGCGGTCATCACATTCACCGATTCGAACTCGCTGGATTCGAATGCGGGCGAAAAGCCGATGGATCGGTTGTCGTACACCGGCATGCCATCGATGACATATTGCGTGTCGTATTCGGACCCGCGGGGATGCAGCACGGCGTTGGCTTCCACAAGCCAGCCCGGCAATGTCGTTACCACGTCGACGGCGCTCCGGCCCAATGTGGTTGCGGGGGTTTCCTCGAGCTGCCGACGCCCCACCCGCATCACGGCGGTGGGTTGCGCGGTATCCAGCAGGGGCGCTGCCCCGGTCACGGTGATGGCCGTCGTTACTCCCGGCACCTGCAACACCACAACAAGCTCAACCGGGACGCCGGAACGCACCTCGACCACGTCCGTGTAGTCGACAAATCCCTCACCCCGAACCGTGACCACGTAGACTCCGAAGGGAATCCGCTGAAGCCGGGCCTGACCATCGGCGCCCGCGTCTGCCGCGGCCTCGAACTGTGGATTGCGCCCTGCCAGTCCGACCGCGGCCTGAACGGCCAAGCCGTCCGCGTCCCGAACGGTGACCCGAACCTCACCCTCCCGGATCTGGGCAACCGCGGACACGGAAATCAGTAAAAACAGAAAACTCGTGGTGGCGGGCAAGAGACGCAAGAACGGCATTTCGCTAACGATGAACTCCTCCTGGAAATGGTCCCAACCTTTAACTATGCCATAGTGCAAGCCATTACTGGCAAACATCCCGGACATATGATCTGATACGTTTGGACGACTTTTTTGGATTCAAATTGAGGAGGCTTCAGCCATGAGCAGTATGGCGTTCATGCTCTCTGCAACGTTGTTTGCAACCCTTCAAACCGCCCCATGTCAGGATCTGCAGTCACTCTCGCTGCCGGATGCAACGATCGATTCCGTCGAACTGGTCCCGGCGGGCCCCTACGTCACGCAAGGATTCGGCGGACAGCAACAGACCGGTCCGATGCTGCCCGAACACTGCCGCGTTGCTGCAACCCTGACACCGGTCGAGGGCTCCCGCATCGAAATGGAGATCTGGCTGCCCACCGAGAACTGGAACGGCAAGTTTCTGGCCGTCGGCAACGGCGGATGGGCCGGATCAATCAGTTTGTCGGCAGTCGCTGGCGGCCTCAGTGAAGGGTATGCGGCGGCCTCAAACGATACGGGACACAAAGGGGGCAGCGGGGAGTTTGCGCTGGGCCAGCCCGAAAAGGTCATCGATTTCGGTTACCGGTCGATGCACGAAATGGCCATGCAGTACAAATCGATCATCGGCGAATATTACGGTCAGCCGCCCCGCCTGTCTTACTACAACGGTTGCTCCACCGGCGGCAGGCAGGGACTGATGGAGGCCCAGCGCTATCCGCTGGACTTCGACGGCATGGTCGTGGGCGCCCCGGTCAACAACGTGAACAACCTGCACTCGGCTCAGACTCAGAAGTTCATGGAGATCCTGGGAGACGAAAGCCGGTATATCCCGCCGGAGAAAGTGCAGATGATCGCCGACGCGGTCATGAACTCATGCGACGGAAACGACGGCGCGGTGGACGGTCTGATCAACGACCCTGAAATGTGCCGGTTCGATGCCGCGTCGCTGGCCTGCACGGACAGCGGAACCGGCATGTGCCTCACCCCCGGACAGGTCGCCTCATTGGAGCGGGTGTACTCCCCGGTGTTCACGTCCGACGGCCAGTTCGTATATCCCGGGCACGCAAACGGCTTCGAACTGGGATGGAGAATGCCCGAACCGGGCAATACGCCGCCCACCCTCCCCACCGACAGCTTTCGCTACCTGGGGCACCAGGACCCGAACTGGGATTGGCGGACGTTCGATCTCGACACGGATCTGGCGCTCGTGATGGAGAACGCGGGGTATCTGGAATCGACCGATCCCGACTTGAGCGCTTACAAGGCGCGCGGCGGCAAGCTGCTCATGTACCACGGGTGGAACGACCCGGGCCCGTCGCCACTGAACACGATCCAGTATTACAACCAGGTTCACGACGCGCTCGGTCCGGACCAGGACGACTGGATGCGCGTGTTCATGATGCCGGGGATGGGACACTGCCGCGGCGGCGTGGGTCCGGATCAGGCCAACTTCCTGGGCGCCCTCGAACGTTGGGTCGAATCAGGAGTGGCGCCGGACCGGCTCACGGCATCCAAGGTGACCGGCGGCCAGATCCAGATGACACGCCCCCTGTGCAGCTACCCTGAAGTCGCGACGTATTCGGGCGTCGGGTCGTTGAACGACGCGGGCAACTTCATCTGTACGGCCCCGTAGCGTGACGGTTCGGTCCAGAACGAAGCTGGCCGCAATATTGGCTATGGCAGTTGTAGTTGCGTGGTACGTCGATACACAGTCTTCGGAGTGCGATCGCGAATGCCTCACTGGCATGGTCGACACTTATCTCGAAGCACTGACCGCCAATGCTCCCGGCCGGCTTCCCCTGGCCGACGGCGTTCGATTTACGGAAGACACGGTTCAGTTGGAACTGGGCGAAGGTCTCTGGGAGAACGCCTCTGGGCTGACCGCGTTCCGCCAGGACATACTGGATGTTCAAGAGGGCATCGCGGCTTCCATGGTCGTGGTTGAAGAGAGCGGAATGCCCGTTCTGCTGATGCTCCGGCTCAAGGTCGAAGACGGCAAGATCGCCGAAATCGAGAGCGTCGTCACCCGTAGTCGCGAAGAAGGCATTTTGTACAACATCTCCGGACTTGAAACTCCAAGTCCGGAGATGGCGATCGTTCCGACCCCGTCCCAGCGAGCTTCGCGGAGCGAAGCAACCCGAATCGCGGACTTCTACCCCGCCGGCCTGATCGTGGGCAGTTTCGTCGAAGTCGACGCCCCGTTTTCTCCCGATGCCTATCGCTTCGAAAACGGAGGACGGATGGCCGGACCCGGCTGCACGCGTCCCGGCTGCGAGAACATCAAGACCCAAAACATCATTGAACATCCCGATCTGATATCCGAGGTGAAAGCGGTCGACGAGGAACTCGGCATCGTTCTGCTTCGGATGAACTTTGGCGACACCGGTTCTTACGGCGACGGCAACGCGCTGATCGTCTGGGAAGCGTTCAAGGTGTACGACGGACAGATCCACGCCGTCGAAGCATTCATGGAGATCATGCCCGCGGATGCCGGTTCCGGATGGGACTGACACCGGGAACTGCATCGTGTTGAACCCATTTCACGTCCCGAAACTTTGTCCGAGGAGACCTTACCCATGTTGAGTACCTTGGTTCTGACGCTCTCGACCGCCGCGTTCGGAGCTTTCCCGCAACAGGCGCCGTGTCAAGATCTGGCCTCGCTCGACCTTCCGGCAACAACCATTACGGATGCCGAAATTGTGGCCGCGGGGCCCTATGTCACACAGGGACGGGGAGGTCCGCAGGAAGGACCGATGCTGCCCGCGCATTGCCGCATCGCGGCTGAACTCACCCCGTCGCCGGATTCGCACATCGAGATGGAACTCTGGTTGCCCGCCGGCAACGACTGGAACGGCAAGTTTCTGGCCGTCGGGAACGGTGGATGGGCCGGATCGATCAGCTTCGCCGCCATGGCCGGGGGACTGGCCGAAGGCTACGCGGTCGCATCGAACGACACCGGACACGAAGGCGGTACCGGTTCGTTCGCGCTGGGCCATCCGGAAAAACTGGTCGATTTCGCCTACCGCGCCATGCACGAAATGGCCGTGCAGTCCAAATCCGTGATCGAGGCTTACTACAGCCAACCGGCAAGCCTTTCTTACTACCAGGGATGTTCGACGGGCGGTCGCCAGGGCGTGATGGCCGCCCAGCGCTATCCGGAAGATTTTGACGCGATCGTCGCCGGCGCGCCGGCCAACCCGCATACCTACCTGCATGCGGGCGACATGCGCCGCGACCTCTACGTTTTGTCGGATGAGGCGAACCTCGTGCCCCGTCAGAAGCTGGCGATGGTACAGGAAGCCGTCATCAACGCATGCGACGCGGTGGATGGCGTCACCGACGGTCTTCTGCTCGATCCGCGCATGTGCTCGTTCGATGTCTCGTCGCTGACCTGCACCGGCGCTGAAACCGATGCGTGCCTGACGCCGGCCCAGGCGGGGACCATCCGCTTCAGCTACACCGACGCGCTCCGCTCGAACGGCGACCTGATTTTCCCCGGGTTCGTCATGGGCGGCGAACAGAGTTGGGTGCATACCAACATCAGCGAACCGCCGTCTCTGATCATCGATACCTTCAAGTACGTCGGCCGCGAAGATCCGGATTGGGACTGGCGGGAATTCGACCTGGACGAAGACGTGGCCCTGGCGATGGAGAAGGGTGGCTACATCAATGCCCTGTCCCGCGACCTGTCGGAGTTCAGGGATAGCGGAGGCAAGCTGATTCTGTACCACGGATGGAACGACCAGTTGATTCAGCCCGAGAACACCGTCAATTACTACACCGAGGTTCTGGACACCATGGGACAGGATCAGGACGACTGGATGCGGCTGTTCATGGTCCCGGCCATGAACCACTGCCGCGGAGGCTATGGACCCAACCAGATCGACTGGTTGAGCAATCTGGAACGGTGGCGGGAATCCGATGAGGCGCCCGACAGTGTGATGGCGTCTCGCCTCCGCGGAAACACCGTCGACATGACGCGTCCGGTGTGCGCGTATCCAGAGGTCGCGACCTATACCGGCGTCGGTTCCACGAACGACGCGGCCAACTTTACCTGCGAACTGCCGTAATGACGTTCCGGGGGCTGCCGTTCGAGGGCCGCCTCCGGACAACGCCTTTCCCTCCCGAACAGAGATGATGGCCAAGGCGGATTGGCCGGTCCGCGGCCGCCCACGTTCTTACCTCCCCTCGATCACCGCAGCCCCCTCGATCACCAGTTCGAAATGGCTCCCCAGAACGCGGCCCTCGCGCGGTGCGCTCATGATGTCTTCGAACGACGAAGTCAGTTCCAGGATCTCGAATCCGTCTTCTCCCAGGTCGCGATACCCGCGAATGTAACCGTCGGCAAACCCCAGAACATGACCGAATTCATGCGCCAGTGTGCGAACCGTAATGTCACCGGGGCCGAGGGCGACGTATTCTCCAACGAATCCATAAGTGCTTTCCGCTCCTGTTGTAAGCAACGCGCCGTCGTCCGGAAAACGTGTGGCATGTTCCATCAGATCGATTCGATCTCCGGGCCGAGGCAGGCTCCCAACCGGCGAACGCTTTCGAAGCTCGATATCCAGCATGTAGCCGCCCTCGCGGCCCACCGACCACATGCCTTCCACACCGCTTTCAACCGCTTCAAGAAACGCATCGTCAAGGATGTCGGTGTAGACCGGCAAACGAACAACCGTCGGGCCGGACCCGGGGCGATCGATTTCCAGATAGTCCGGAACGGAAGGCTGACCCAGAAATTCCCGCGCCGCGTCCGCCGCTCCGGGCTCTTCGGCCACCAGCAGGTCATAGATCTCAGTCAACCGATCGAAGCGGCTCCGATCTTCGGCGATGGCCCGCTGCCAGAATCGGTTGTATTGGAGGTACTGGTCAATCGTCTTCAGGTTGTCGACCAGCATGCGGTATTGCGCGATGGTCTCCCGAATGGCGGCGGGAGCGATCGGGGCCGACGAGACTCTGAACGCCTCCAGATCGCCGAGTGCGCTGTCGAGTCTTCGGGCCTCGTTCTCT